>CAVTKF010000001.1:0-111815 GCA_963735215.1 uncultured Acidobacteriaceae bacterium
TTGAGGAAAATCGACGAGTTCTAAGGCGCGCTCTGAAACTAGAACTATTCCAAATAGCAGATTGACCTACCGTGTTGACCGGCGACGGTTATTCCAAAACAGTCTTTTCGTGGCCACGCCTGGGTTACGGGCTGCCGCGACCACAAGGCGTGGGGAGGGCCACAGGAAGCCCTCATCAGGTGAAAACTGGAGGCATGAATGCGCGCGCGCCTTATCACGGTCTTCACCGGCATCGCTCTTTGTTGGGGTCATGCATGTTTGGCCCAGGACGCGTCATCTGCGGAGGCCTCGGGCGTTGTCGCTCTGCCCGAAGTTGACGTCGAGGAGGGCAATGCCGCCGCCTCCAGCGCGTCGCAGTCGTTCGAAAATAAGATCAACGCCTTCGATCAGTCGCGCGACAACTTTCTGCTACCGAAATTCGCCGCCAGCTCTTACACCATGGATTATCAGGCGATCGAGGCGCTTCCCCAAGGGAACGACACGCCAATTGACAAGGCGCTGCTTCAGGCGCCCGGCGTTTCCATATAATTAGCGGCGAGCAATCCCTCCTATCACGTCCGAAACGACTACGCGAACGTCCATAAAAGTATCAACGGATTCTGCTTCCCGAAGGGTCTCGGGGCTGGGTCCCGTGCTGGAGACCGGCTTTGTCGGCACTCTGACACTGCTCGATGGCGCGTTGCCAGCGCAATATGGGCTACGCACCGCGGGCGTCGTCGACATCACGGCGAGGAGTAATTCGCGCCGGGCGGCAATGTCAGCATTTATGGCGGCAGCCTCGGCACCGTCTCGCCGAGCTTCGAATATGGCGGCGCCACCGGCGACACCCAATATTTCTTCACCGGCCGCTATATGGCGAACAACGAGGGCCTCGAAAACGCGCTGCCGACGCCTGAACCGATCGATGACCAGACCTATCAGGAGAAGTTCTTTGGCTATGTGTCGACCTTGCTAGGAGATTACAACCGTCTGACCTTCATGACCGGAGCGGCCCTGAGCACGTTTCAGATACCAAACCAGGTCGGGACGCCCCCATTGGGAGATTTTGGCGGCGCGAGCTTCAATTCCGCCAATCTCAACGAGAACAACACGACACTATCTATTCGGCATTATTGCGCTGCAGACCAAGGGCCAAACTTCGAGACTCAGCTTTCCGCCTTCACGCGCTCCACGATGGTGCATTTCATTCCGGACGTTTACGGCGATCTGGTTTTCAACGACGTCGCATCGGACGTCACGCGGCAAAGCTTCCTCGGCGGGGTTCAGTTCGATGGATCCGATCGACTGAACGATGCGCATACTCTGCGAGGCGGGTTCGGGATCACCGCTGAGCAAACCAATGTCGACAATCTTTCCGTCGTCCTGCCGCTAAGATTCGAGTGGCAAACCTTTCCGGCCACATTCCCGATAAATGACTATGACGCCAAGCTTGGCTGGAACATTGGCGGCTATGCCCAGGACGAATGGAAGATCACCGATACGCTGACCCTGAACGCGGGTCTGCGCTTCGATCAATTGTATCAGTTCGTCTCCGCCAACCAATTCAGCCCGCGCCTCGCGCTCGTGGACAAGCTTTTCGCGGACACGACCCTTCACGCCGGCTATGCTCGCTCTTTCACGCCGCCGATGCAGGCTCAGGCGACGCCGACCAACCTCGCTCTGTTCAACAACACGACGCAGCAGCCGGGAATTCCCCTGGACAGCCCCGTTGACCCGTAGCGGTCGCATTATTTCGACGTCGGCATCACCAGAAAATCGGGCCAAACCTTACGGTCGGCGGCGACGCCTTCCTGAAGCTGGCGACCGATCTGGTCCACGACGGGGAGTTCGGACAGGCGGTGGTCTTGACGCAGTTCAACTACGCGAGAGGCTATAGCGAAGGGCTGAGTTCAAGGCCAAATATTACAATGGAGGCTTCTCCGCTTACGCTAATTTTGCGACGATCAGAACCAAAGCAAAGGATATCGTTACGAACCAATATCTGATCGACCCGGACGAATTCTTCTTTCGCCTAAATAATTATGTCTTCATCGACGACGCCCAGCTGATCACCGCTTCTGGCGGGCGCCTCCTACCGCTGGCAAGGGTTTCTCGCCAGCGTTGATTTCATTGCCGGGAGTGGCCTGCGCACCGGCTTCGGTAATTTGCAGAGCGTGCAGCCCTATACGCAATTCAACGTCGCGTTGTCGCAGGACTTCAACGTCTGGCAAAACCAAAAGCCGCTCAATTTACATTCACCGTCGTAAATCTGCTGGACACGCTTTACCTGCTCCGCAGCGACGACGGCGTCGGCGAATTCGCTCCGCAATATGGACCGCGCTGCGGTTTTTTCGTAACGCTCACGCAGAAAATTTAGGCACAGGCGACGCGCCGGCGCTCTGAGTGTGCGTGATTTTTCCACACTTATGTGGTCTCGCGCCATGGCCGGCCCAACAGCCGGTGTCGACCATATAATCTCTAATCAATTATAGGCCGGGCAAGTCCCGTCTGCCCAGCATATTTCGGCGACGGCTGGCGTCGTCTCGGCGACACATAGGAATGAGGCGATTGTCTCAGGCTGGCCGCCACGGATGGCGGGTGAACAGGCGGGCGTATTTTCTCATTTGGCCTCTCGCCGGATTTCAACCAGACAGGAATGAGGCCCGAAACCATGACGTGGCCGATCCAGATGAGTTTCCTTGCCGGAATGCGCACATGATCAAACTGCCGCTGGCCGATTCGACGACCCGCAAGGATGTGCTCGATTGGCTCGACGCCTTCGCCGCTCATGTCCGCGCAGTCGATTACGCGCCGGCCCAGCCGATGTTCCACCCCGATTTGACCGCGTTCGGCACCTATCGCGACGTCAATCCGGACCTTCAAGCCTGGATTCATCTGCAATGGGCCAACGTCTGGCCGCGGACGAGCGACTTCCGTTTCGATCTCGACGCGACCCACGTTCTCGTCTCCGCCGACGGCGGCATGGCGACGGCGATCGCGCCATGGACCAGCACCGGCTACTATCAGGACGGCGCGACCTTCGAGCGGCCGGGGCGCGCGACGATGGTGTTCAATCGCGATGGAGATCGCTGGATTTGCGTGCATTCTCACATGTCGCTCAATCGCGGCGTGCCGCAGGATAGCCACGCCGATCGCCCAGCGAAGAGCGAGGCGGTCAAGGTCGGGGAAGGGTCCGAACGCCGCTGACAGGATCCAAACGCGAATGCGCGGCAATCGCCGGGACCTCGTCGCCGACCGGCAAAAAGGAGAATAAGCGCATGTTGGATTTTTCGGCCCAAAAGCTCCAGCTCAACGCCTTTTCGGTTTTGGCGTCGAACCTGATCGACGCGGCGAAGATCGGGCCGCTCGAGACAATTCTGTCGATGGATCTGCTGGAGAACGGCGATCCGGGAGCGCGCAACGTCTGGATCAGCCAGCAGATTTTCAACCTGCTGTCGCACGCCCGCGTTCATTCGAAATTCTGGGCCAATCGGCTTGATCGCAAGGCGCTGAACAATCTGGCCAGCGCGCCGGTGCTGAGCAGGCGGGAGCTGGCCGAGCAGGTGGTCAGCGAAGGAGCCTTGCCCCTCGGCGGCCTGCACCAGCGCGCAGTGCCACATGCGACGTCGGGATCGACGGGCGTGGCGAGCCGCTTTTTCATCACCGATATGAACGCGGGCTACAGTGGGCTTCGCAGCATCGCGCAATATCTCTTCGAGGGGCGCAGTCTCGAACTGAACCGCGTCTCCATCAAGCGCGCGGCGGTCGCCGACAAGAAAGGCTATACGATCTCATCGTCGCCGCATTGGGCCGGACCGCTGGCCCAGGTCTTCAGGAATGGAACCGGCCGCCTCGTCGATTTTCAACATGCCGATTACGCGCAACTCGGCGCAGAGCTTTCGCAGAGGCCGTGCGGCTATTTCAACACGATGCCCTCTCAACTGATGGCGCTCGCCTCAGCTATGGGGCGGGAGAATTTTCGGAAGCTGCGCATCGCCGAATTCGTTTCGACCGGCCAGACGATCCCGCAGGAGCTGCGGGAGCTGTGCGATGATTCCGGCATCAGGGTGAGGGACACCTATTCGAGCGAGGAAATCGGTCCGATCGCGTTTGAGTGCGCCGCCCGCCCCGGAACGTTTCACATCGCTACGAGCAATGTGGTGGTGGAATGCGACGAGCCTTTCCACGAAATCGACGGCCAAGGGTAGGAAGATTGCTTATCACCCATCTGCATTCGTACGCGACGCCGTTCATCCGGTATGAGGTGGGCGACCTTGGCGCCTTAGCGCCCGCATGTCCGTGCGGCCATCGCGGCCCAGTCATTTCTCGTCTGAGCGGCCGGCTCGCCGCTTTCCTGCGCCATCGGGATGGCGCGATTTCGAGCTTCCAGGTGGGTCCACGGCACTTCGAGAAGGTCCTGCCGGTCAAGGAATATCGCGCGCGTCAAACCGCCCTCGACAAAGTGGTCGTCGAGGTGATCCCTCAGGGCCAGGTCTCCGAACACGCGAAGGAGGACGTCGCCGAGCTTTTGCGCGGCCACTTCGGGCTGGAGTTTCAGGTCGAGGTCCGGATCGTTGACAGCATCGACTGGGGCGGGAGTTACAAGCGCCTCGTGTTCCGCTGCGAGATTTAGCGCCGCAACGGGAGGCAGGACGTCAAGCGAACCACGCCTGGAGGCGCATCCGTCTTGAGCGAAGGTCAGAACCGTTTTCGGAGCACAAACACAAAAAAACCCCGGCCATCGCTGGCCGGGCTTGCCTTGCCCCCTTGAAATCTGAAGGTCTGGAATCCGCCAGCTATAACCGTGAACACCCTAAGCGTAAACGTCCGCTTTGGAGGAGCGGCTATGGTCGGCTGGACGGCTCAAGTGGGCGCGAATCGGGAGCGCCCAACAACGACGGCTTTGAACGAGCCGGGCGCCGAAGCGGCCGCTCGCGTCCGCACGTCCATCGGGACCATTCGGCTAGAATCTGAGCTTTAACGGCCGGTCGTTGGGCCGGTCGATCCGGCGCCCGGCGCCGGTGAGCGCCATATGAACCTCTAACGCCGCATGCCGCGCGGCGAAATCCGCCGGCAGCGGCGCGATCCGGCGCTGGCCCAGCTTGGTCGGCGCCCCGACTTTGTTGCTCCGGGCATATGATCAGATTCGCGAGGGCTCGACCGCACATGAGAACCTGATTTTCCGTCCCGCATTCATCCATTCGCGTCGGCGGAGGCTTTGCGATGGAGCGCGAACATCTCAGCCAACAACAGCAAATCGTAAAAACCCCGACCGAAGCGCGGCAGTGAATGACAGGGGCCAGCTTAATCTGGGCTCTGGTCGCCGGGATCGCGCTGGTGACGGTCGCCCAGGCCGTGATGCGCGGAGCATTGCAAGCGGTTTGGAATATCAAAATAAGTATTCTATTTTCATCTACTTACATAATTTTAGATCCTCAGGTTTGAATCCTGAAAACGTGCAACCTCACGCGGAAAACGAGGCATCCCAATAAAGGCCGGCGTTACGAACGCGTACGAGGTGCAGCGCGGCATATATAGGAGCAGTTCAAATGGCGAATCAACAAGGCTCACCAGGACAAGGTTCCGGAAGCGGCACTCGCAGCAACCAGGATCCCTCCCAGAAGAGCGGCACCGGGCAGCACACCCAACAAGGCAACCCGGGCAACCAGGGCAATAAGCCCAAGGATATGAATCAGCCAGGGAGCGGCGGCCAACACTCTGGCGGCGGCCAGCACTCCGGCGGTTCCGGCGGCAATCGCTGAAACCTTGAAAGACCGACCTTGAAGAAGGTCTCTACAATTCGAATCTAAAAAGGGGCCCACGTTCTCCGAGAGAGGCGTGGGCCTTTGATGTGAATAGGTTGGCCAATTTCGGCCCGTTTCCACCATCCGTTTCCACCCGCCTGTTTCCCTCTCACTCATTCCTCTCCAAATTGCTCGCCTCGAAGCGTTTGCGAAGCGTGTTGCAAACGTCACATTCTTGCGTCTCTCCATTGGCTATGATCGGTGAGTCTCGAAAAGAGCTGACTCCGATCGAAATGGAAAGAGAGAGCTTCCCGTGAGTGAAAAATCACCCGCTGTCCCCGCTGCCGATCCTGACGAAAGGCCCTCGGTAATCAGCACACGCCTGCACGGCATCGATCTACTCTCCAACTCGCGGCTGAACAAGGGCACTGCATTCACTGAGCACGAGCGCGATGCGTTCGGACTGCACGGGCTGCTCCCACCCCATATCGGCACGCTTGAGGATCAGCGTCTGCGGCGCAAGCGCGTGCTCGATTCGCGCGACACGCCGTTTGGCAAGTACAGCAACATGCGCGATCTGCAGGACAACGATGAGACGCTGTTTTACTCGATGATTGAGCACTACACCGAGGAGTTGCTGCCGATCGTGTATACACCGGCCGTCGGTGAGGGCTGCCAGCGCTTCTCTGAAATTTGGCGAAGGCCGCGCGGGTTGTTCATCAGCTATCCCAACCGGCACAGAATCGATCAGATCCTCGCCGACCGGCGTTACGACGATGTGCGCTGCATTGTGGTCAGCGACGGCGAGCGCATCCTCGGTCTTGGCGACCAGGGCGCGGGCGGCATGGGAATTCCCATCGGCAAGATGGCGCTGTACACCGCGCTGGGCGGCATTCCGCCGGAGCATTGTCTGCCGATCCTGCTTGACGCGGGAACCGACAATGAAAAACTGCTGCACGATCCGATCTACATCGGGTGGCAGCACCATCGCGTGCGCGGGCAGGAGTACGACGACTTTGTGGAGGCGTTTGTGACCGCCGTGCAAAAGCGCTGGCCGAAGATCCTGCTGCAGTGGGAAGACTTTGCAGGAACGAATGCTGCGCGGCTGCTGGAGCGTTATCGCGATCGGCTGTGCACCTTCAACGACGACATCCAGGGCACAGCGGCCGTGACCACGGCGACACTGCTGGCTGCGGTCAACGCCACCGGCGTGCCCCTATCGCAGCAGACGATTGTGATGTTTGGCGCTGGCTCGGCGGGCATCGGCATCATCGATCTGCTGATTGCCGAGATGAAAGAAGAGGGCCTGAGCGAAGCGGAAGCGCGTAGCCGCATCTATGCGTTCAATCGCTATGGTCTGCTGGTGGAAGGTGCGCGCGGCATCAAGGAAAGCCAACTGCCGCTGGTGCACAAAAGGGCTGATATCGCGGGATGGAAACTCACTGGCGGCGAGGACGTAACGCTGCTTGATGTCGTGCGCAACGCGAAGGTGACGGTGCTTGCCGGCGTATCCGCGCAGGCCGGAGCATTCACTGAAGAGATTGTGCGCGAGATGGCGCGACACGCCGAGAGGCCGATCATCTTTCCGCTCTCGAATCCAACTTCGCAAGCTGAGGCCACTCCGGCAGATCTGCTGCGCTGGACCGATGGACGAGCGCTGGTGGGCACCGGCAGTCCGTTTCCGCCGGTCGAGATCAACGGAAAGCCGGTACGCATTTCGCAGGTCAACAACTCATTCATCTTTCCCGGGCTGGCCTTGGGAATCCTTGTGTCGCAGGCGCGCCGCGTCACAGATGGGATGATCATGGCCGCGGCCAAGGCGCTTGCCGGCCTGTCGCCATCTCGAACAGACAAAGACGCACCGCTGCTGCCGCCGATTGCCGAATCGCGCAAAGTTGGCCTGGTGGTTTCAGAAGCGGTAGCGCGGCAGGCAATGGCAGAGGGCGTTGCGACGATTGATGACGCTGCTTCCCTGCCCGATCGCATCCGCGCGTATGCCTGGAATCCCGTCTACCTTCCCTACGAACGTATTGAACACGGCGGACGTGCGTCGGACCTCTGGTAGGGCCCCTGGCTTGAGAAAAACGCTTGTCTTGGCCCTTTGTTGATAGTATTGGGAGCGTCCAAGATAAACGTTTTACCAACGAGGGAACTATGATGCACACTCCGTTTCGTGCCGGAATGAAAATCCCGGCAATGCTGCTCTTGTGTTTTGCATGTTTGGTGGCGCCGAGCTTTGCGCAGCGCCCGCAATCGAAGCCAAGACCAACCGGGCCCTGGATGAACTCGAGCCTCTCGCCCGATGAGCGCGCCGATCTCGTAATCAAGGAGATGACGCTCGACGAAAAGATTGCGCTGCTGCATGGCGTGGGCATGCCGACCGACGAGCCGGTGACTCCTGAAAATGCGGATTCGAATCGCGGCGTGGGATATGCGGTAGGCGTGCCGCGACTCGGCATTCCCGGCATCGACATGAGCGATGCGGCCTATGGCGTGCGCTCGAGCGGCGTGAATGGACGCTACTCGACAGCGCTGCCGGCTAACGTAGCCGCAGCCGCAAGCTGGGATACTGATGCAGCGTATGAATATGGCGCGCTGATCGGGCACGAACTGCGCGCGCAGGGATTCAACATGTCACTCGGCGGCGGCGTGAACCTGACGCGCGATCCGCGCAACGGCCGCACATTTGAGTATCTTGGCGAAGATCCGGTATTGGCCGGCACGCTGGTGGCGCAAGTCTGATTGAGGGCACGCAGTCCGCGAACGTGATCGGCGACATCAAGCACTATGCGCTCAACGACCAGGAGAGCGGACGCAACTCCGTCAACATCAACATCAGCAAACGCGCGATGCGCGAGAGCGACCTGCTGGCGTTTGAAATCGGCATAGAACAAGGGCAAGCCCGCGGCGGTGATGTGCTCCTACAACCGCGTGAATGGCGACTTTGCCTGCGAGAACCAATACCTGCTCAACGAAGTATTGAAGAAGGACTGGAAGTTTCCGGGCTTTGTGGTGTCGGATTGGGGCGGAACGCATAGCGACGTGAAAGCGTCGGCCGCAGGCCTCGATAACGAGCAGCCCGGCAAGGTTCTTCTACGACAAACGATTCAAGGATGGCGTTGGATGCAGGCAAGATTCCGCAGGCCGAGCTCGACGAACATGTGCACCGCATCCTGCGGTCGATGTTCGCCGCAGGCGTGATCGATCACCCGCGGCAACGCAGCGTTATCGATCCTTTTGCTGGGTTTGAAACTTCGCGCAAGATCGAAGAGGGCGGCATCGTTCTGCTGAAGAACGAGAAAGCTACGCTGCCGTTGAGCGCCGCACGCTTGAAGACGATTGCGGTGATCGGCTCGCACTCGGATGTGGGCATGATCTCGGGCGGCGGCTCGGCGCAGGTTGACCCGATCGGCGGAAACGCGATCAAGCCGCCGGGACAGGGCGCGACACACTGGATGGAAGAGATCTGGTTCCCGACTTCGCCGCTGAAGGCGATCCAGGCGCGCGCGCCGCACGCAACCGTGAAGTATGACCCGGGCACCGATCCGGCCGCTGCGGCGGCTGCGGCGAAGGGTGCGGATGTCGCGATCGTGTTTGCGTATATGTGGGCCAGCGAAGGCATGGACCTGAAGAGCCTGACACTTGCCGCATGATCAGGACGCGATCATTGCCGCTGTGGCCGCGGCCAATCCGCACACGATCGTCGTGCTCGAGACGGGCAATCCTGTCACGATGCCGTGGGTAGACAAGCCCGGCGGCGATTCTGGAAGCGTGGTTCGCCGGCAGCGATGGCGCCAATGCTGTAGGCAACGTGCTGTTCGGCACGGTGAACCCGAGCGGCAAACTGCCGAACACGTTCCCGAAGAGCGAAGCCGATCTGCCGCATCCGACGATCACGATGCCGCCGCCGGAGTCTTCGCATTTCTCCGGACCCGCGTCGCCCGAGAAGTGGGCCATGGGACTTCCGCCGTTCCAGGTGACCTACGACGAAGGCGTAAAGGTTGGCTACAAGTGGTACGACGCGGAGAAAGAAGCCGTGCTGTTTCCCTTCGGCTACGGACTCTCGTATACGACCTACCGCTACTCCGGGCTGCAGGTGACGCCGGGCGACAAGGTGAAGGTGACGTTCACGCTCGCCAATGCCGGTGCGCGCGAAGGATCGGAGATCGCGGAGGTCTACGCATGCTCTGCCTGCTGCCGCAGGGGAGCCACCGAAGCGGCTTGTCGGCTTTGCGAAGGTGAAGCTCGAATCGCGGGTGAGAAGCGCAGCGTGACGGTCGAGATCGATCCGAAATATCTGTCGATCTTCGACGAGCAGAAGAATGACTGGTCGCTGCTTCCGGGCGACTACACCATCATGGTCGGCGGTTCGTCAGTCGATCTGCCGTTGAAGGCGACGGTGATCAGACTCTGAAGTAGGCTGCTTGCGATACAAATCCGACGTCATTTGCCCAGGTCTCCGAATCGCGACTTGGAGCTTGGTCACCGCAGCAATGTCTCGGTGGCATCGCGAGATTAGCCTCGATTCACAGCTGCTTTTCAAGTATGACGAATTCCAGATCATCGCGAAGCGGCGTGCCAAATCGGTTGTCGCCGTAAGGGTATGGTTCGGTCTTGCCGGTTCTCTGATAACCTCGCCGCTCGTACCATGCGATCAACGCATCGCGTACGTTGAGCACGCCCATGCGGATCGAGTGAGCACCGCGCTCTTTTGCAAAATCTTCCGCGGCACTCAACAGTGCGCGACCCAGGTGCTGCTTCTGCAAGGCGGGATCGATGGTGAAAAGTCCAAGATACCAGACATCCTCGTCCACCGGTTCGAGCCACACGGTTCCGATGATTGCGCCGCTCCAAAGATCGCGATGGACAAGGAAGTGTGCATGCGGCTTGGCGGCGAGATCCTCTCTCAGCAGTGAGTCGGTTAGACGCGTGCCCTCGATGATTCCGGATTCGATGTTCCAGCTCTCGACCGTCGCCGTGCCCGCGATAGGCCGCGTTGACGAGGTCGATGATCGCGGGAAAGTCGGCTTCGGCTGCGTGTTCAAGGAGCATAGTTGTTACTCCGCGTCGGGCGGGACTTGTTCGAGCAGGCGCTTCCAGGTCTTCTGGTTGCTGCGAAAGGCCTTCTTCAGGTCTTCGAGGATGCGCTCGAAATCCGCATTGGTGCGCAGGTTGTTCCATGCGGGATTCTTCTGGAACCACGGATAGTTTTCGTTGCCGAGATAGATGGCGCGGCGCAGCCAGTGCAGCGCTTCGCTCGAGTCGCCTTCGACGGCGAAGTAGGTGGCGAGCCGGTAGGCCATCTCGCTGTCGGCCTCGGCTGCTGCCAGCGTTTCGTCCTTCAGCAGCGCGGCGGCGCGGGCGCGCTCGCCCGCCTGCACGTAGCACATGGCCAGCGTCGGCACGGCGATGCGCAGCGATTCGTCGTCGCGGATGACGCCTTCGAGAATCTCGATCGCCTCAGGCAAGATTGCCCATGCGCATCTGCTGGTAGCCGGACGACGTGCGCAGCAGCGGATGGCGCGGTTCGAGCGCGAGTCCTTTCTCCAGTTCGTCGCCCGCCAGCTCAATCTGGTTTTGATAGTGATAGACGCGGGCGCGGTGGTTGTAGAGGATGGCTGCGTTGGCCGGGTTCAGCTTGAGCGCGCGGTTGAACTGCACCAGCGCCTCGTCGTACATGCCGTCGCCGCGCAGCGCGATGCCGGCCACCATGTGCACGTTCCAGTCGTTGGCTGCGGCCGCGAGCAGGTTGGCGATGCCGTGACGCGCCGACTCCTTTTCGCCGCGCGAGAGCAGCATGTAAATGCGATAGAGATTCGCTTCGGTTGACGCCGGATCGAGCTTGAGCGCCTCGTCAAATGCGCGGCGTGCGTGCATCACGTGAATCTGCCCGCCGAATCCGTGGCGCACATATTGCAACTCGGCGATGCCGAGGCCGCTCCAGCCGGCGGCGAACTCAGGATCTTTCGAGGTAACGCTCGTGAACAGCGCGTGAGCGCTGTCGAGATCGGCTCGGAGCCGGTGCGCACCATGAAGGAACTGAGCAGGGCACGCGCCTGCAGATATTCCTCGCTCACCGGACCGGGCAGCGAGCCGTCGCGCAGTGCGGGGCGCGGCGAATCCATCTGATCAGCAGCGCCGAGGCCGTGCAGCGCGGCAAAGACTTCGTTGGAAATCTCGGTCTGCACGGCGATCAGGTCGAGCGAGGCAACGCGGATGGCTCCGCCGGAGCGGACACTCTGCGAGCCGACATCGAGCAGTTGCCAGTTCAGATCGAATCCATTTTCGGAGCGCAGAAAATTGCCTGCGAGCACATAGGAAACCAGCAGACGCTGCCCCACGGAAAGCGGGTCCATCTGCGCGATGGGCAGCGACATCAGCGTGCTCGACGGGCGCACCACAAGAGCCGGAATGCGCGCCAGGCGCGCGGCAATGGCATCGGCGAGCGCGTAGCCATAGAGCGGCGCCACCTCAGTCGCGCCGAGATTTGCGAAGGGCAGCACGACAAGCGAGTTCTGCTTCGCGCGGTCGCCGCGCCGATTCGCGGAAGCGCTCGGCGAGCATGGAGAGAAAGCCGGTCGTGCGCTTTTCAGCTTCAGGCCTCGGTGGTCGGCAGGTTCGCGGCGGCCTCGCCGGGAATGGTGCCGGTCTCAATCTGCAGCGCCTTCATGATGGTCTTGAGCGCCTCGCGCACTTCGGCGGCGGAGGCATAGCGCGTCGCCGGGGTTCTTCTCGAGGCACGTGGCAATTACGCTTTTCAACTCGGTGGAAATGTCGGGGACGATCTCGCTCGAGGTCCGACGGGATCGGAAAACTGGATGGCGCGAATGGTCTGAAAGTCTTCGGCATCGGGCCGCGCAAACGGATGCCGCCCGCTGGCCAGCTCGTAAAGAATCACGCCAAGCGCCCACACATCGGACTGCACACTCGACTGGCCGGTGACGAATTGCTCCGGCGCCATGTAGCGGATGGTGCCGCCGCGCGCGGTGTATGTTGCGGCAACCGATGCGTCCTTCGCGAGCGCAGGCTTTGACGGGATCGAAGCTTGCATCTTCCGGCCGCAGGCGGCGCGCCAGGCCGAAGTCGAGAATCTTTACCAGGCCGCCGTCGGTCAGCATCACGTTCTGCGGCTTCAGGTCGCGATGAAAGATGCCGAGCGCAGTGCGCTGCCTGCAGTCCGTCGGCGATCTGGATGCCGACCGAAAGCACAAGTTGCGGAGTGGCAGGGCCGCGCGCGATGAGCTGATCGAGCGACTGGCCCGGCACATACTGCATGGCGATGTAGCCTTCGTCGCCCGCCTCGCCAACTTCGTAGATGGCGCAGACGTTGGGGTGCTCGATGGCCGAGGCCAGGCGCGCCTCGCGCAGCACCGTGGTGCGCATCTGCTGCGCCGAGAGCAGGCCGGTGCGCAGAATCTTGAGCACCACGGGGCGCTGCAGCAGCGTGTCGTTGGCGAGGTACACCACACCGCTGCCGCCTGCGCCGAGGCGGCGAATGATCTCGTAGTGCTCGATGGTCTTGCGCTTCATCGCTGCTTTCAGTGTATCGGCAGCGTCGTGAGGACCGTATCAATTTCAGAAGAGCGGCGATTTGGACAGACGGATTCTTAATATCGGAAGCGGTCAGCGATGGTTCGTTGCTTTCCCACCCTTGCTACGCAAGGATGGGGCACCCGGCACCCGGCATTTTGCTGATCCCTGTTCCCTATTCCCTGTTCCCTGTTTTTCAATGTCCACGCCGCACTTCGCCCTTTTCTTCCGGCGGGGGTGGTTCTTTCGCGAGCCGCTTCTGGCGGCGCTGCCCGAGGAGAAACATCGTAAGCCCGAAGGCAAGCAGCACCAGTCCCCACCAGAGATTCGCGTTGATGCCGAGGCTCTTTGCATAGAGGGCGGCGTTGCCATTGGTCCTCGAAGCCCCAAGACGGTGAGGATGACGCCGGTGAAAGTGAACATCAGTCCCATGGGAATGCGCAAATCGAGATTCATGATGTCTCCCTTCTCTTCAGGCAGAAGAAGATGTTCACGGCGACAGCGCCCAGCAGCACGGCGACGGCCAGCGCCTCAGGACTCTTCCACCAGCGGTCATGCGTGCGCGGCGGCTTGGGCGTGAGCGAATGCACCAGGCCTACCAATTCTGACTCAGGCCGCGGCTTGGTGAACAGACTCACGATCACGGTGACGATGAAGTTGGTGCTGAAGGCAAAGATGGCGCCCCAGAAATTCTGCGCCATGTCACTGGGATAGTGATGCACCACGGTGATCCATCCGCCGTGGATGCCGGGATGCGCTTCGATTGGCAACGTGAGCCCGTGATGCAGCATCGCGGCCAGCCGTGCCCGAGATGAGGCCGGTAAATGCGCCGTGGCCGGTGGTGCGCTTCCAGAACATGCCCAGCAGGAACGTCGCGAACAGCGGCGCATTCACAAAGCAGAAGACCAGTTGCAGCGTGTCCATGATGTTATTGAAGTTGATGGCCGCATAGGCTGTCGCAATCGACAGCAGGATTCCGCCGACCGTCGCCCATCGCCCCACGGCGAGGTAGTGCCGATCGCGTCGCGCCTTTGTGAATGTAGGACTGGTAAAGATCGTAGGTGAAGACGGTGTTGAAGGCCGTGACGTTGCCCGCCATGCCGCTCATAAAGCTCGCCAGCAGCGCTGTCAGCCCGAGCCCGAGGATGCCCGTCGGGAAATAATGCAGCAGCAGGTTCGGCGTGGCCATATCGTAGTCGAGCAGCGGCTTGCCGCTGGCGTCGAGCATCGCTTTGCCGGTTACGGGATTGATCTTCGCGGGAACCAGTCCCCTGCCCTCGGCTTGCTCGCGTGTCGGAACATTTGAGGTCTCGTGGTAGATCACGCCGTTTTCGTTTCGAACAATGGTTGTGGTGTGCGGCGTTGGCAGCGCAGATGGCCAGCAGTCCCGGCAGAATCACCAGGAACGGAAACACCATCTTCGGAACGGCGGCGATCAGCGGAACGCGCCGCGCCGACTCCATGTTCTTCGAGGCCATCGCCGTCTGGATCACCAGAAAATCCGTGCACCAGTAGCCCGAGCCGAGCACGAAGCCGAGGCCCATGCCGAGGCCGATGATCTCGATGCCCATGTTGTTCGTGCTGGAGTGCATCACGCCTCGCCACTGGTGCATCATGCGCGGATCGACGGCGGAGACCGCGGCCTTGAGCCCGTTCCATCCGCCGACGTTCTTCAGGCCGAGCAGAACCAGCGGCAGGAATCCGGCGATGATCAGAAAGAATTGCAGCACCTCGTTGTAGATGGCGCTGGTGAGTCCGCCGAGAAAGATGTAGAGCAGCACGATCACGGCCGACAGCACGATGGAAAAGGTGAAGATGCCTTCGGGCGCCCAGCCCAGCGACATGAAACAATCCGTCAAACACATGCAGCGCCTGAATAAGCCGCGCCATCGCGTACATCGAGATGCCGGAACTGAACACCGTCATCACGGCAAACGAGCAGGCATTCAGCGCGCGCGTCTTTTCGTCGAAGCGCATGCGCAGAAACTCGGGCACCGAGCGCGCCTTTGAACCGTAGTAGAAGGGCATCATGAAGATGCCGACGAAGATCATCGCAGGAATGGCGCCGATGCCGTAAAAATGCGCCGTCTCGAGGCCGTACTTGGCGCCCGAAGCGCCCATGCCGATGACTTCCTGCGCGCCGAGATTGGCGCTGATAAAGGCAAGGCCGCAGATCCATGCCGGCAGCGCGCGCCCGGCCTGGAAAGAAGTCCTTGCTGGTCTTCATGTAGCGCTTGAGGGCAAAGCCGATGCCCAGCACAAACACGAAATACAGCAGCATGATCAGCCAATCGACAAAGGTAAGTTGCAAGACTGACTCCCTGAATTGCTCCAACGCTTGCCCAGACTCGCAGCGGTCGCTCAGTCCTTTTGAAAAAGAGGAACGCCGGCTATGGTTCGAAGATACGCAAACCACTCTACTGACGACCGGTTCGCCTCGTCCAGCGGAAAATGAAAATGTTTTCAGCGCTGCGTGCAGCACTCCTTTGGGAGGAGTGACAAGCTAAACTAGGAGAGCATGATTCCTACACTCGCCTGGACCCCGGAAGGCGTCCGTTTCATCGATCAGACCAAGCTCCCCCTCGAGGAGAGCTATGTGCTCGCCACGATTATGAACAGGTGGCCGACGTCATCGTCACCATGGTCGTCCGCGGCGCTCCGGCCATCGGCGTTTCCGCGGCTTACGGCATTGCGCTGGGGGCAATGCGTTCAAGGGCTGACGACGCGCGGAGGCTTCGCGCCGGAGTTCGACAAGATCTGCGCGCGGCTGGCGGGAACGCGGCCCACGGCGGTGAATCTCTTCTGGGCCATCGACCGCATGAAGCGCGTCTTCGCGACCCTGCTGGCCTCGGGCGCGCCCTTGGCCGAGGTGCAAGAAAGACTTCTCGCCGAAGCGCACGCCATGTACGAGGAAGACATCGCCGCCTGCAAGGCGATGGGCGCCTTCGGCGGCGCGCTGCTGCCGGAAGAAGGCGGCGTCCTGACGCATTGCAATGCCGGAGCGCTGGCTACCTGCGGCTACGGCACCGCGCTCGGCGTCATTCGCTCCGCCGTGGAGCAGGGCAAGCGCATTCATGTCTATGCCGACGAGACGCGGCCCTTTCTGCAGGGCGCGCGGCTCACCGCGTGGGAACTGATGGCCGACGGCATTCCGACGACGGTCATCTGCGACAACATGGCGGCGAGCCTGATGCATGCCGGCAAAATCAAGGCTGTCGTTGTCGGCGCGGACCGCATCGCGGCCAACGGCGACTTCGCCAACAAGATCGGCACCTACAACGTGGCCATTCTGGCAAAAGAACACGGCATTCCGTTCTATTGCGCGGCGCCGTGGTCCACCATCGATACGGCGACGGCAACCGGCGATGCGATTCCGATTGAGGAGCGCGCGGCGAACGAAGTCACGCATCATGGCGGCAAGCAGCTGACGCCCGCATGGCGTGGGCATCTGCAATCCAGCTTTCGACGTGACTCCGGCAAAGTACGTAACGGCGATCATCACCGAGCGCGGCGTGTTGCGCGCACCGTATGCCGAGTCGCTCAAGGAGATGGAACTGGTCGCAGGGTAGCCCTGAACTGGTCTCGTTTGCCAGATCCCGCGACTCGCTAATGGAATCCGCATCGTTGTCGGGTCCACCCGCGTGCCGCCGGCGATGTAGTTCATGAGACCGGTTGTCGCGGTCTACAGTTGTAGAAGTCGTGTTTCCCCGCCTTGCCATCTTCCGGTTGCGGCAAAAATCTCTCGCGCGCGGCATTGTGCTCTCGCTCGCTGCGTTTATTGCGAGCCTGCTGCTGGCGGGGTTTCCACACATTGAAAAACTGCATGGGTCATCGTGGCAGGTCGTGTCACTTTTCGCCGCTGCGTGGGGTATGGCCGAGACGGGTCGCTGCCTGCGTGCCAGGTGGAGCCTCTATCATGCCGGCGTACTCATCCTGCTCTGCTCTGATCTCGTGATTCTCACGCTGATCGTGTTTCTCGTGGCCTATCCTTTGTAATTCAGATCTTATCGCTTCATCTGCCATCACATGTCTTTTTCTACGTGGCTGTGTAAGATAGGCAAACGCGCATCAACATCCACGGCTAGAAGTTTCTGATTCCAGATGAGAAGGCCCAACGGTTAGCATGTGCGCAAGACTTTCTGGAGGAAGACATGCTGAAAGGATTCCGTGATTTTATTCTGCGCGGCAACGTTCTTGATCTGGCGGTTGGCGTCATCATCGGCGGTGCATTCGGTACGGTCGTGACATCTCTCGTCAAGGATGTGTTCACGCCGTTCATCGGCAACTCGTGGGCAAGCCGGACTTCAGCGCGCTCCAGGTCGAACCACATCATGATCGGCAACTTCCTGAATGCCGTCATCGCATTCCTCATGGTTGCAGCGGCGGTTTATTTCTTTATTGTGGTTCCGTCCAACGCGCTCATGGCCCGGTTCAACAAGCCGGTACCTGAAGTGCCGCCAGCAACGAAAGCATGCCCGGAGTGCCTCAGCGATATTCCGGCCGCGGCGAAGCGCTGCTCGCATTGCGCGCAGCTGGTTGCCTGATTCGTTGTCGCGCGTTGCCTAGTCCAGTTCCCGCAGCGACTGCGAAAACGCGAAGAATCCCACGAACGACACCAACGCCACGCTGGCCATCATCGCCAGCGCGTGGCCCGTTGGAATATGCCGGACAATTCCCCAGCCACGAGCGCTCCTATAGGCGGCAGGCCGAGGAAGCTCGTGGCATAGATGCTCATCATGCGCCCGCGCATCTCGTCGGACGACAGGTGCTGAATCGACACATTGAAGCACGAGATCATCAGAATTCCGCAGAAGCCCTCGAAGAATGCCAGCCCCTCTGAGAGAGCAAAGATGTGAGAGTAGCTGAAGCCGATAATCGCCGCGAAGAAAACAATGCCGCAGCCCGAAAGCACGCGGCCACGGTGGCGAATCACGCCGGAGATGGCGACTGTCATCGCGCCCAGCACCGCTCCCAGTCCGGAGCAGGCCAGTAGCCAGCCCAGACCGCTTTCGCCGGCATTCAGCTGCACTTTCGCGAAGTATGGGATGAACGTAATGAACGGGAACCCGAAGAAGCTCGCAAATACAGTCATCCACACCAGGACATACATCTGCCGATTACTGCGCAGGTAGGCAAAACCGCCATGCAGGCTGTCCCACATACTCTGGTGGGAATCAGTTCTTCTTTGGGATAGTCGATACGCATCAGCGCCCACAACACGGCGAGAAAACTGAAACCATTCAGAAAGAAATTGCCGGCCACGCCGAAGATCGCCATGGCGTAGCCACCAAGCGTTGGGCCCAGGATGCGCGACATATTGAACTGCGCCGAGTTGAGCGCGATGGCGTTGGTTAGGTCTTCGCGCTTCACCAGCCGCGGCACCAGGGCCTGATAGCTCGGCGCATTCATCGACATGGCCACGCCGTTGCCGAAGGCGATGGCTGCCACGTCCCACACGCTGATGGCTTTGAAAATACGTCAGACCGGCCAGCAGAAATGCCAGCAGCATCATGACGGTCTGCGTCACCAGCAGCAGGCGCCGCTTGTCTACGCGGTCGGCGATGACTCCGCCAAAGAGGGTGAAGAAGAGAAACGGAATCGACCCCGCAAAGCCCACCACGCCCAGCCAGAAGGCGGAGTTGGTGAGCGTGAGCACCAGCCAGCCCTGGGCCACGTTCTGCATCCACGTGCCGATGTTGGAGGGGAAGTTGCCGCTCCAGAAGAGGCGGAAGTTTGGATTGCGCAGTGCGCGAATGGCCTGCGGCAGCTCCGCCGTCTCCGGCTCCGGAAGTTCCTGCACGAGCGCCGAGCGGCTCGTCAGAGGCGGCGGCCAGGTTCTCTTCATTCAGTTTTGGCCTGGTATGCAGAGGGGGAGCTCCAAGTTAATAGTGTAAGCTGTGGGAATTGTGCTGAAGCCGCGTGTCGCGTGCTTTGGCCACTGCTTCTCATCCCACTTTCGCATCTCAAAGGTTCTGTCTTGATGATGATTCGCAGGCTTCAGGTTGCCCTCGGTCTGGCCACGGTTTTCGCTTTCCAAACACAACTGAGCAGAGCACAAAGCTCGACTCCGGCAGCAGCGCCCGCAGCGCCGACGCAGGTCTTCGGCTACACGGATTTCAGCAAGGAGGCGGGCGTCGAGGAGAAGTTCCTCGCCGTGCCTGACGCAAAGCTGGCCGGCGAAGATTTAAAGACGCTGACCGCCGAGCCGCACATCGCGTCGAGCCCTGAAGACCACAAGACCGCCGAATACGTGGCGGAGAAGTTTCGCGCCGCCGGACTCGACACCGAGATTGTTCCCTATCGCGTGCTGATGAATCAGCCCGAAGTTCGTCAAGGTGGAGGCGTTCGATGCGGACGGCAAGCAACTGATGACCGGCCCAACGCCGGAGCATGTCGATGGCGATCCATTCGATAAGGATCCGCGCGTGGTGATGCCGTTCAACGGATCGTCAGGTTCGGGCGACGTGACCGGCGAGGTGGTCTACGCCAACTACGGCCGCCTCGAAGATTATGACGAGCTGGCGAAACAGAAGATCGACCTGCACGGAAAGATCGTCGTCGTCCGCTATGGCGCGAACTTTCGCGGCGTGAAGGTCTATATCGCTGAGCAGCGCGGCGCTGCCGGAGTCATCATCTACTCTGACCCGCAGGACGATGGCTATTACAAAGGCGATGCGTACCCCAATGGTCCCTGGCGGCCGGAGACCGGCGTGCAGCGCGGCTCGGTGCAATATCTCTTCAAGTATCCCGGCGACCCGGAGACTCCGGGCATTGCATCAACACCCGAACTGCCGGATTCGGCGCGCGTGAATCCCGACGGCAACCAGCCGCACATCATCTCCATCCCGCTCAGCTACAAGGATGCTGCGCCGATTCTCCAGGCGCTCAAGGGGCCCGGCGTTCCGCAGGGTTGGCAGGGCGCGCTCCCCTTCCGCTATCACCTTGGGCCCGGCGGCGTGCGCGTGCATCTCGTTTCGCAGCAGGACTACCAGCGGCGCACCATCTGGGATGTGATCGGCAGGATTAAAGGCACCGATGATCCAGAGAACTGGGTCGTTGTGGGCAATCATCGCGATGCCTGGGTTTACGGCGCTGTCGACCCCAACAGCGGAACCGCCAGCATGCTTGAGGCGGTGCACGGCGTTGGCGCTCTGCTGAAGAGCGGTTGGAAGCCGAAACGCTCGATCATCTTCTGCAGTTGGGATGCGGAAGAGGAGGGCCTGATCGGCTCGACCGAGTGGGTGGAGCAGCATGCACGGCAACTGAACAACGCGGTCGCCTACTTCAACGTCGACGTGGCCGTTTCCGGTCCGGACTTCTCAGCCTCGGCCGTTCCCTCGCTCAAGAACTTCATGCGCGATATCTCCAAGTCCGTGCCCAGCCCGATGGGTGACACCGTCTTACCAGGAGTGGCGCGCTAATCGGCATGGCACGAACGAACACCGCGCCAGCAACGCGCCGGCTGCACAGGGCGAAGATGTGCGCGTGAGCGATCTCGGCTCGGGTTCGGACTTCACTCCGTTCCTGCAACACATCGGCGTGCCTTCGACCGACATCGGCTCTGGCGGCCCGTACGGCGTGTATCACTCGGTTTTCGACAACTATGCGTGGTTCGTGATGAACGCCGACCCGCACTTCGTTTACCTGCAGCAGATGGCGCGCGTGCTCGGCCTCGAAGCGGTGCGCATGGCCGATACCGACGTGCTGCCCTACGACTACCAGGCTTATGCGCGCGAAGTGAAGGCCTATCTCGAAGCAGCCAAGCGCAAGGCAGGTGACGATGGGCTGACCGGGATCGATTTCGCTACCGGCACTGGCAGTGGCAGAGCACTTTGCCAAAGCCGCCGACCATGCGCATCAGCTGCAACTGAACCCGCCCGCCGATATCGTTAAGTTCAACACGGCCCTGCGTGCAACCGAATCGGCTTTGCTTTCACCAGCAGGTCTGCCCAACCGGCCCTGGTACAAGCACACCATCTACGCCCCGGGCGAATACACTGGCTACGCCGCTGTGGTGATCCCAGGCGTAAATGAGGCTATTGAAGCCAAGGACTCGAGCCGGGCTTCGGCGCAGCTGATGGTGCTTGCACAATGCCTCGAACGGGCCGCGCAAACCCTTGACAGCACTCACTAAATTGCCTTCCAGGGCGTCATTGGAAAGGTCGGAAATGACGGGTAAAAATGTGATCCATATCACGCATGTTGGCCCGAACCATTGACCCGACCCCCCGGTCACCGTATCGTAAGAATCGAGCTATGAATAAGTCTTCCAACTCGGTCCGGATCGGCATCGCCGTCGCCATTATCCTCGGCACCATCGGCTGGCTGGCGTTTTCCGGTTACGGCTCGGGCAAGAGCTACTACGTCACCGTCGCCGAACTCGGCAAGATGGGCGACAAGGCCTATAAGAGCAATCTGCGCGTGGAAGGCTTCGTTGTACCTGGCTCGATCGAGCAGAACGGGCCGCATGTCACCTTTGTTCTGAACGAGTTTGAGAGCCACTCGCCCAAGGCCGCGACCGGCCGCCGACTTACCGTGATCTACAAGGGTTCCGAGCCGCCGCCAGATACGTTCAAGGACGACGCGATGGGCATCGCTGAGGGCACGATCGGCCGCGACGGAGTCTTCCACGCCACAGCATTGCAGGCCAAGTGCGCCAGCAAGTACGCCCCGGCAACGCCAAATGGCCAGCCCGGTGCCGCTCCCACACAGCCGGCTCCGTCCACGTCCAACCCGCGCGCAAACGCGACGCCGGCTCCCCAACCGGGCAGCGCCCCCGCTGGAATCGCCACGAACTGATTCCATGACAGCGCAAGCCCCGGAGGCCACCAGTTCTACCCTTTGCGCCCACCTCGAAAACGTTTCTAAGCTTTTTGGCTCGTTTGCCGCGCTGCGCCAGGTCTCTGTCGACCTCGAACCCGGCAAATGCTATGTCCTGATTGGCGAAAACGGGGCCGGAAAGTCGACTCTTTTGCGCATTTTGGCCGGTCTTTTGCGGCCAACTGGCGGAAAAATCACGGTTTTTGGCGACAACGACCCGCACGATGCCCGCGAACGCATCGGCTATATGAGCCACGCGCCGATGCTTTACGACGAATTCACCGGGAAGGAGAATCTGCAGTACTTTGCAAGCCTTTACCCCGGCCGCCAATGTCTCGAACCGGCTGAAGCGTTGCGACAGGTAGGCCTCGACCCGGACTTGGCGCGCCCTCTCGGGCAGTATTCGCAGGGCATGCGGCAGCGGACTTCGCTCGCACGCGTGCTGATGCCGGTGCCGGAATTGCTGCTCCTCGACGAGCCCTTCTCCAACATGGACGTTGAATCGACCCACCAGATGGTTGAACTGCTGGCGGGCTTCCGCCAGAGCAACCGCACCATCGTCATCACCACGCACCAGCGCGAAAATGCCGCGCCCATCGCCGACTGGGTTCTGCGCCTCAAGGCGGGTCGCGTGGCAGATTTTGCCCCGGGGAGCCCGACGCTATGAAGACCAACGGCGCGCGCTTTCTGGAATCGCTCGGCATTCCGTTCGAACTCCGCGAATACGAAGTCGACCCCGAAGACTTGTCGGCCCTCACCGTTGCCAAAAAGATCGGCATGCCGCCGGAGCAGGTGTTCAAGACGCTGCTGGTGACGGGTGGACCCAACATCTACCGATTCGCCGTGATCCCCGGCGACGCCGAACTTGACTTCAAGAAACTCGCCCGGGCCGCAGGGTTGCGTAAGGCGGAAATGGCCCCGCTCAAGGACGTTCAGCCGCTCACCGGCTATATTCGCGGCGGGGTTACCCTCTTCGGCGCAAGAAAGCCATACCCCGTCTACATCGACGAGACCGCAATCCTGTTCGACAAGATCAGCGTCTCCGCCGGGTCACGCGGCACGCAACTGATCCTGAGTCCCGAGGACTATCTGAGGGCCGCCCATGCACTCGACGTAGAAGTTCAGACCGCCGACATTATCAAAGACGCTCCCCGGCTGTCCGCGGAAGGACACTCCGCATGAGCTTGCTCTCTCAATTCACCGCAAACCTGAACATAGTTTCTGGACGAACCACGAACCTGGGTGCCCCATCCTTGCGAAGTTCTCAGCGCAAGGGTGGGAACGCACGAAAGCTCGCCGACGCAGCCGCGAATCAGGGTGCCCCATCCATGGCAACAGCCTCATCGTTGCCATGGGTGGGAAACCACAAACCCCAACCGTTGGGGGTCGCATGAGCTCGACCCTCTGGACGCATCTCGCGAAAGACCTGCGCATCGAATGGCGCTCGAAAGACGCCATCAACTCGATGCTGTTCTTCGCGTTCCTGGTCGTGGTGCTCTTCTCCATGTCCTTCGACCCGCGCGGCACCTTCGCGCAGGAGATTGCAGGCGGCGTTCTCAGCGTGGCCACCATGTTTGCGTCGGTCAGCGCGCTGAACCAGGCATGGGCTCGCGAGATTCGCCACCAGGTGATGGATGCGCAGCGCATGGCTCCCACCTCGGGCGCTGAACTGTTCCTCGCCAAGGTCCTGGCCAATTTCATCTTCGTCAGCATCGTCCAGATCGCGCTGGCGCCGGTGTTTCTGGTGATGTACAACCTGCACGCCGAGGGGCAGGCGTGGCTGCTGATGCTGATTCTGCCGCTGGGCACATGGGCTCTGGTTGCGAATGGAACATTCTTCGCTGCGCTCGCCATTCGCAGCCGCAATCGCGAACTGCTGCTGCCGCTGATCCTGTTTCCTATTTTTCTGCCGGCGCTGCTGGGGATGGTGCAGGCCACCACGACGGTCCTCACCGGCGACGGCGATCCCTGGCTGTGGATCAAGATGCTGACCGGCTACGACATCATCTTCACTACCATCAGCCTGCTGCTGTTCGATGTGGTGTTCCATGCGGAATAATCCGTCCACCCTCCGATGGAGACTGCCGCTCAAATCGCGGCGTAAACTTAATTCGTTCGCCCAGGATTGTGTATGAAAAAAGTCTTACTCACCCTCTTTCCCTTGGTCACCGTCCTGCTCATGGTGCAGGGATATCACCAGGCCATCTACGTCGCGCCCGACGACGCGATGCAGGGCTACGTCTTTCGCATCATCTACTACCACGTGCCTTCGGCTTCGGTGGCGTTTCTGTTCTTTGCCATCAGCCTTGTCGGCTCCATCGGTTATCTTGCCTTTCGGCGAAGCAACGCCAATCGCGCGCAGATCGCCGACGCATGGGCGCTGGCTGGCGCTGAAGTTGGCGTTGTGTTCTGCACCGTGGTGCTGACTACCGGCCCTCTGTGGGGACGCCGCGCCTGGGGCATCTGGTGGACGTGGGACGCACGACTGACGACGACGCTCGTGCTCTGGCTCATCTATGTCAGCTATCTGCTGTTGCGCCGCTTCGCTGCCGGTCCGCAGATGCAGACGCTCGCCGCTGTGCTCGGGATCTTCGGAGCGCTCGATGTGCCCATCGTCTACATGTCCAACCGCTGGTGGCGCACGCAGCATCCCGCGCCCGTCTTCGGCGGAGACGAGGGCTCCGGCATGAAAGACCCAACCATGGTTCACGCGCTGCTCTGGAACATGCTGGCGTGGTTCTGCTGGGGAATGCTCGTACTGTTCCTGCGCTACCAGGTGGAACGCCGCCACCAGCAGTACGCCGCGCTCGAGGCCCAGGAAGCACTCGAAGCCAACGTTTAGGATCGCCACAAGATTAGTCCAAAACGAGGAAAACCATGGACGAACGCACTATTCTCGATCACCAATTCGTAGTCGCGGCCTACACCGTGACGTGGGTCATTCAACTCGGCTATCTCGCGTATCTGGGCCTCAAGTGGCGCACCGAAAAGCGAAATGCCGAGCGCAAATCACGCCAGGCGCGGTGAATTGCATGTATTAAGCATTTTGAAATTGCGCTGCTGAGCGCCCCAACCCGGCCGGGATCACAGAATTCCGCCGTTTGCCGTAAACTTACTGTGAGGACCCAGTGATGTTAGTCGTGATGAAGGCGCAGGCCACTGCGGAACAGATTCAGGCTGTCTGCGAACATATCGAAACCTTGGGCTATCGCGCGCACCCCATGCCCGGCGCGCAGCGCACTGCCATCGGAATCACCGGCAACCAGGGTGAAGTGGACCGCGGCAACATTGAAGAGCTGCCCGGCGTCGCCGAAGTGATCCGCGTCTCCAAGGCCTACAAGCTCGCCAGCCGCGACGTCAAAGAAGAAGATACCATCATCCGCTTTCCCGGCACTGATGCAACCATTGGCGGGCATAACCTGGCCATCGTCGCCGGCCCCTGCTCCATCGAGAGCCGCGAGCAGGCCTTCGCCATCGCCGAGCAGGTTGCAGCCGCCGGCGCACAATTCTTCCGCGGCGGAGCATACAAACCGCGCACCTCGCCCTATGCATTTCAGGGACTGGGCGTGGACGCGCTGAAGATCATGGCCGAGATTCGCGACCGATTCGGACTGCGCATCATCACCGAAGCCATCGACAACGAAACGCTGGAGCTGGTTGCAGAGTGGGCCGACGTCGTCCAGATTGGCGCGCGCAACATGCAGAACTTCTCCCTGCTGAAACATGCTGGCCGGCTGCGCATGCCGGTTCTGCTGAAGCGTGGCTTGAGCGCGACTTTGGATGAGTTTTTGATGGCCGCCGAATACATCATGAGCGAGGGCAACTACGAGGTCATCCTCTGCGAGCGCGGAGTGCGCACCTTCGCCGACCACACCCGCAACACCCTCGACCTCAGCATCGTGCCTGCCGTGCAGCGCCTGAGCCATCTGCCCATCCTCGTTGATCCCAGCCATGGCACCGGCAAGCGCGACAAGGTTCTGCCCATGGCCCGCGCTGCCGCCGCAGTTGGAGCTGACGGCATTATGGTCGAGGTCCACAATCAGCCCGAGAAGGCGCTATCCGACGGACCACAATCCATCTATCCTGACCAGTTCGCGCTCATGATGGACGAGATTGAGCAGATCGCGCCGATCGTGCACCGCAAGCTGCCCCGCGGCATTCATATCGAAACCGCCGAAGCGGAATCGCATGTTGCCAAAACAAACTGAGCGCAAGGAAAGCAGTGTCATCCTGAGCGCAGCAAGCTTGGGGCCCCGCGGACGACTTGTCGTTCGCGGGGTAAGCGGGGTCCCCACAAACAGGTCTTGGTTCGTGGGGTGCATAAGCTGCGCGAAGGATCTGTTTTTCACTATGATCCAAGCGCCACAATCTTGGCTTCCTCAGGTCTCGTGGTTGAGACCTGCGATCGTAACCGCCTCTTTGTTGGCAACATTCGCCCTCACCGCCTGCCGCCCGCACGACTTCCCGCAATACGACGCGAATTATCGCGAGTACGCCTACGTCACTAACGGTGGCAGCGGCACCGTATCTGTCTATGACGTTGTCAATGTCCGTGTCGACCGGGAAATCCCTGTCGGCCAGAATCCCATTGCCGTCGCCGCCAACCCGGCGCGCAACGAAGTCTACGTGGTCAATTCCAGCACGCCTGCGGGACAAGGCTCCATCACCGTTATCAACGCCGAGAACAACTCCGTCGCTGCCACGATTCCGGTCCACAAGCTGCCGGTCGCGGTTGCGCTCGATCCTGACGGCAACCTGGCTTACGTCGTCAACTCCGGCTCAAACAGCATCTCCGTTCTCGATCTGAAGACGCACCGCGAGGTCGCGCAGATCGGCGTTGGCGAAGATCCTGCAGCGGCGCGCATTGCACCCGACGGCAAGACGCTTGTTGTCGCCAACCGCGCAGGCAACTCGGTCAGCATCATTGACACCGCCTCGCGCAAGGTCCGCACGGTTGTCGAAGGCTGCCCGGGCGCGAGCGACGTTGTCATCCTGCCGGATTCATCCAAGTCCTTTGCGGCCTGCGCCGGTGGTCACCAGGTCATGGCCATCCAGCTTGCGCATGAAGCGCGGCCAGACGGACGCCCCGCAACCACGGACCGCCTTGAATCGCTGCTCGACGTTGGACGCGCGCCTGTGCAACTGGCGTTGAAGCCAGACGGCGGCGAAGTCTTCGTCTCCAACTCGCTCTCAAATTCGATCTCCGAGGTATACGCGAATACCGACGATGTAGCGGGTGCCTATCTCATGGGCGCCGATCCGGTCCGCGGCCTGGTCTCCGCCGACAATTCCCTGCTCTACGTCGGCAATCTGCACTCCGAGGAGGTCACCGTTTACTCCATCGAGGACGGAAAACGCGTTGGCTCAATTCACGTGGGAGACGGCCCGTCGGCGCTGGCATTTTCTTCGGCCGGCCATCTGCTCTTTGTGGTGGACGCACGCTCAGGAGACGTTGCCGTAGTGCGCACCCTCAATTGCGCCGTATCCGCGCCTTCGCGCAGCGGTTGCCAGATGTTTACCATGCTGCCTGCCGGCCGTGGGCCGAATGCAATCGCTGTGAAGGCGTTCAAGGTCTCCTAGAACGCCGAACGCACTGGATCATCAAAGGTCTTCGACCTTCAGCTTCACATCCTCGCCCTGCCACGCAGCCTCAAACTGCTGCTCGCCCCATAATGCATCGTCTGACGGGTAAGAGAGCTTCAGCAAGGTGTCAGGAAATGTTGTTTCCGCCGCGAACCCGAAAACCTGGAATTCTGCGTTGGCAACGAGAGGGCGTCCAGCGATCAACAATTGGGTACCTTGAAGCGAAGTTGAACAGCCTGAGTCGCTCCGATCACCACCGAATGTGTTAGATTTACCCAATCTCAATGGGCTTATTGAACGGATTTCTCTCAGGGATTTCCGCAGCAAGAGGACCTTTGGTGAACTCCGAAGTTTGAGGGTCGATGCACGTACCCACCGCTCGTAACTTCAATCTCGACGTGTTGCGCGGGACGGCAATAGTGCTTGTTGTGTTGTTTCACTTGGATGTCCCTGTATTTCGCACAGGCGGGTGGATCGGCGTCGATTTGTTCTTCGTCCTCAGTGGTTTTTTGATCTCGGGGCTCTTGTTCCGCGAGTGGATCACCAGCGGAACGCTGAGCATACCGCGTTTTTACATCCGGAGAGGATTCAAGATTTACCCGGCGTTCTATGTCTTGCTTGCGGTGACCATAGCGGTGAACTTGGTTGTGCCTGGGATTCCTTCTTTTCCAGTAACAGTGCATACAACACTCGCAGAGGCAACATTCACGCAGAACTACTTTCAAGGGATTTGGGGCCAGACGTGGTCGCTCGCTGTGGAAGAGCATTTCTATCTGCTGTTGCCGTTGCTGCTGTGGTTCCTGCAAAGACGGAAGGACATGAACAAGAATCCATTCCGAATAATTCCCACTTTGTTCATAGTTGTTGCAACGGTTGAACTCGCTCTGCGCATCGCAACTGTTCGAAGCATGACGGCCCAGCAGCCAGCCGCCTTATTCGCAACGCATCTGCGCCTGGACGGCCTTATGTTCGGAGTACTTCTCAGCTACTACTATCATTTTGAACCGGCCAAGATCACTCAATATGCCAAAGAGAAAACAGGGATCGTAATTACAGGCTTAGCTGTATTGACGGCGTTCGTGGCGGGCGGTGCGAA
This sequence comes from uncultured Acidobacteriaceae bacterium, assembly GCA_963735215.1. Lineage (GTDB taxonomy): Bacteria > Acidobacteriota > Terriglobia > Terriglobales > Acidobacteriaceae > Telmatobacter. Next base: position 28,753 of record CAVTKF010000001.1, read on the forward strand.
TCCACCCATGTACACTTTCGGCTCTACGTGGCTCCTCTTCGGGTTCGGCTTCCTGCTTTGCAGAGTCGTGGATGCTCCTCCCACTCCATGGCTGAAGGTGATCCTGACGCCGGTTGCGAAGCTTGGTTACTACTCGTACTCGGTGTATCTATGGCACGCCTGGGTGTGCCGTCTGTTGCCGAGAGACACCGTCCTGGAATACCTCATTGCCTTTGTCGGAGCCATAGTCCCTGGAATACTGATGTCTCACGCGATTGAGATCCCTTTTCTCGCGCTAAGAAATAAGCTGTTCCCTGCGCTGCAATCCAGCGGCGGCTTTGCCATTACCGCTGTCAATTGACGCAGAACTGCCGAGTCGCTCGGCGACAACTCCATTCAGATAAATGCTCCGCTGGGCAAACTGAAGCGAAGTCGAGAGAGGGTGCCCGCGAAGAGAGGATCCGTACATCCGGCGGAGTTCAGCATAAGTTGATCGCAGACGAGTGTCCACGCAGTAAGTGTAAGTTTTCCCGATTGGTTCTCCCTACCTCTCCACGGGCGGAATCGCGCTGAACTGTGCGCCGGCGAAGAGGATCAGTCCCGAGACATAGGCCCAAAACAACAGGCCCACCGAAACGTAAAACGGCCCGTAGAGCGCCTTCAGGTCCATGTGCGGCAGGATGGCGACAAAGCCTTCCTTCGCAACCAGCCAGACGACTCCGGTGATGATCGATGTTCGGATCACCTGGCGCGCGGGAATGCGCCGGTTGGGCAGCAGCCAGTAGATCGAGAAGAAGAACAGAATCGACGCAACGCCGGTCGTCGCCGTCAGCCACAGATAGCTGATGCCCGTGAAGACGAAGTTGTCGGTTTTGTGGAAGAAGATGAAGCCCAGCAGTTGCCGCTGCCAGGTGCTGAGAAGAACGCTTCCCATTGCCAGGAAGAGCATCCAGATGGCTAGCCCGAAGGCCACGACCTGGTTGAGCAGGTAGTTGCGGCTCTTGGTCACGCCCCATGCCTGGTTCAGCGCAACTTCGAGCGGCAGAAAAATGCCGGTACAGGAGACCAGGATCATGAGCACCGAAAGCGCCTGCACGCCGTGCCGGGAAGGCATGGCAGCGACGTCCTTAAAGAGCCAGAAGGTCAGAAAATCCTGGTTACCCTGCTTGGCCGTGGTGGGCAGAAACTGCTCCACGATCTTGCTCACCACCTTGACCATTTCCGTCGAATGAAACACGGAAAGGGCGATCGTATACAGCAGCACGATCAATGGAATGAAGGAAATAATGGCATTGGCCGCGACGCTGAAGGCATAGGTATGAACCTCGGAATCAAGTAGGTAATCGGCGACGGCCATGCCGCTCTTGCGCCAGCGATACCACTTTGAGACGACCACAGGCTGACTCTGATCGAAGCCTCCTGCAACCGGCAGCTGCTCCGCCTCGCAGGTACCGACATTTGAGACACTCTCCAAAATCTTCTTCCTTAAGAACAGGGTACGGGGCGGTCGCCCTGCCGACTGTGCGTCCACTCACGGCGCTTGCGATCTTCCCTGCTCTGTAATGTTTGTATCTTCATTTTTCCACACCTGCGAATAGGCATAGGTTACCTTGCGGTACGAAAGTAAACTTTCTCCTTGCTTTTGAGGAAAGTTCCTGCCATAAAAGGAGCACGGCGCGCCGGGAGGCACGCCGTTGCAAGTTCAGGAAGGCCATAGCATTGGAAGTTTTGGTGTACGGGAAGCACAGCCCCAATTCTGGAATGATTTCGAGCTGCCTCAACGCGACCGCTTCGGGCGCGCAGGCGGCTCGTGCCGTTTCAGGGTTGGGAAAAGCCTGAGCTTCCGTGTCCTGCGAGTCAAAAAAAACAGGAACGGCAAGTCACGGTTTCCCCGCTGTGTTCACCATGAAGAAGGAGAAGGTGAATGAAGGAGCAGGGCGTAGTGAAGTGGTTTAACGGGGCCAAGGGGTACGGTTTCATTCAACGGTCGAGTGGCGAGGATGTGTTCGTACACTTCTCGGCAATCCAGGAGAGCGGTTACAAGACGCTGAACGAGGGCGAACCAGTCGAGTTTGAGTGCCAGCAGGGACCCAAAGGACTGAGCGCAGCCAACGTCAGCCGCGTGGTCGGGTAGATCCGATTCTCGCGGCCTCCTCGCGGGGCCCGTTAGTTTTGCTGTTGCTTTGGTGGTCGTCGGTTCGGGGGTCGAATCAAAATTCAGTTTGCTGACGGCAGATCGGAACCGTCGCGTTCGAAGGAATCTTTCGAGGTCTCCTCTCCCTGGTGGTTGAGTCGACTTGAAGGTATTCGCTTCAGCTTGACGTGTTTCTGATCTGCTTGAGCGCCCATCGTGCGGCGGATCGTAGACTTTCGTCTGCCGATTCGGCCCACTCCCTGAGGCGCGATGCAAAGCCCTCGTCGTCGCTGTTCCCCATGGCGATGGCAGTGTTGCGTCGCATTCCCAGAAAGCCTGCCCGGCGCACGGGCGAGCCATTGAAGACGCGCTCGAAAGAAGCCTCGTCCAGCGAGGCTAGCCACTCGAGCGCAGGATTTACCAACTCCTCACGCGGATGGAGTTCCGCATCCACCGCGATCGGCGCTTTGCGATTCCATGGGCAAACATCCTGACAGATATCGCAGCCAAAGACCTGGCGTCCCATCCCCGCCATCAGCTCCGGCGCAATCGTTCCCTTGTGCTCGATGGTGAGATACGAGATGCATTTCGTGGCGTCCATCTGATACGGCGCAATCAGCGCTCCCGTAGGGCATGCATCGAGACAACGCCTGCATGTCCCGCATCGATCCTGGACCTTCAGCTCCGCTGTTTTCTCTTTTGGACTGGGATCTAGCGAAGTCAGCAGCACCGCCAGAAACCCAAACGACCCCAGCTTCGGATGAATGAGACATGTGTTCTTCCCCGTCCATCCCAGGCCTGCTGCCGTTGCCAGCGCGCGTTCTACCACTGGTCCCGTATCGACGTAAGCGCGTGATTCGAATTCACCGAACTTCTCGTGAAGTTTTGCGTCGAGACTCTTCAGCCGCTTCAGCAGCACCTTGTGGTAATCGCTCGGACTGCGGTTGCCATTCGCATCCACCCGACTGCTCCACGCATAGCGTGCAATCCACCCACTCCGTTGGTCGTGTGTCTCGGTTGAGAGTGGCGCGTCGGAATGGTAGTTTGCAAAGCACACGATGGCCGATCGTGCCCAGGGAAACGGCGTGGCCACGCGCGCCCGCACCAAATCACCGGTGTCATTAACGCGCGATAAATATTGCATCGTGCCCGCATGTCCGTGCGCGATCCAGTTCGTGAAACGGTTCGCATCGCGAGACTCTTCAGCATGTGGTAAAACGACAAGGCCAGCCTCGCTGAAACCACACTCCTTCGCCAGATTGCATGCCGCTTCCTTGTCGAGAGATGTAACCTCAGAATCCAACCCACACCCGCTTCATCAAATATATGGAACTTCTCTACGTTCCCGCTGCGTAGTGATAAGCAGGGTTGGCCAGCAAGCATAAGATCACTTGCCGGGCCTTGGTAAGACTGTTCGAATTTGGACGTCAAACAGGGATTTCGAACAGTCTTGATGGTTAGGCAAGCTCGAAGCATGGCTCGTATCCGGCGTCGTTTCAGCAGATTGCCACAAGCGCTGCTTTGGCGGCTCAGGTGCAAAGCAAGAGGACGAGAAGCCGATCCCCCGTTTCCTTCGGCTTTTCCTGCGGACGCCGCGGATGGGCGTTGCAAGGGAGGTTTTTATGACACGCAATTATCAAAACCTTATGGACAGAACGATCACCATTCAAGGAAATCTTCACGAGCTGGTACGCGGTGAGGAACAACGGCTGGTGAATGAATTGCAGCCCGTGGTGCGCGAGCAGTCCGTTACGCTCGACATGCGCCATATCGAACGCATCGACGCCGCCGGCATTGCCGTGCTCATCTCGCTCTACGGAGAGGCGCATTTGTCCGGGCACGAATTCGCAATTGTCAACGCATCGCCTCGTGTAGTCGAGATCCTGGAGTTGGTCGGCCTCGACCGCATTCTCATTTCCGGCGAACCCTCGCGGTGCCCCGATCAACCCTGCTACGAGATGCCGGCCGCGTAAACCAGCGCGGCTGACATCGCGATTTTCCTAGCGCTCGTTCGTTGACGGTCATCGACCTTTCTGAAGTACATCCGACAAGAACTCATATCTTCTCATTCGACTCTTCGCTCGCAGGACGCAAGTTCTAAACTCGCGATCGAGGCGCTTGCGTTTTAGATTGCAGACAGTCAAACTGTCAGCATCAATGCAGAATGGGTTTCCATGCATGCATCCAGGTGTATGAGTTCACTATTCGCCACCGCCGCGATTTGGTTCGCTGGCGGAACGGCGTTTGCGCAGGCGGTTGGTGGTGGGGTGGCGGGTTCTATCATCTGTGGAGAGCTGCCTCCTGCGCCCGTATCGTTCACCGCCAGCTGGAAAATCACAACCGTGCGGAAACGGGCACAAGGCCACGTCATCACACACGTAAGCAAAATCAAAGCTGCGATGGACAGCGTGGGCAGAACCTACAACGAAACGCATTGGTTGGTTCCAATCAGCGGCTCGCCACGGACGCCAGGCCCTTTCTTTGTTTCAGTTTCGGATCCGCAGCGTCAAACCCTGATCAAATGGAATTCCGATTCCGGAGAAGCCGTCATTTTTCACGATCCGGAGCAATCGCAAGCGCGACCCGAAATGGCGAAACAGTTGGTTGCGCACGAGCCCGATTGCTCGCAAATGCCACCCACTCCACCGCCTCCTTCGGAACCTGGAGTAGAGCGCCTTGGACCAAAGACGATTCACGGAATGGAGGCCGCGGGCACGCGTTTCACCGAGACGATACCTGCACAGCCCGGAAGTAAAGAACCGGCGATCACGGTCATCCGAGAGTCCTGGTCCTCGATTGATTATGGGGTTGAGGTACGTCGGATCGTGACATACCCCAATGGGGACTACGAGAAGTCAGAGCTCGAAAGTTTTGAAAATGGAGCGCCGGACCCCACGCTCTTTGAAATCCCCGAAAGCTACACCGTACGAGACGTCTATCAGGATGCTCCCCCGCCAGTGCGGGACCGCTGATGAATGAAGCACGCCTTTCCCACCGCACTAACTTGCCTCCGAACAACCTCGCCCTCCCGCCCGACGTACAATCAATTTCGCTTCTGAAATCGCAAGAGGACATTGTGCGTCGCAAAATACTCGCCACGGCGTTTCTAATTCCCTTCCTGATTTTCCTGGCGCAACCTCTGCTGGCACAGGACGTCGACTCGGCACGCCGCTTTCTCGAATCCACTTACCGACTCTACGATCACAACGGAGCGGGCGTCGAAATGGGCGGCCCCTATGCAGATCGCTTCTACCACTCTTCGCTAATAGCTCTCTTGCAGGAAGACGAGAAGGTGATGGGGGGCGGGGTTGGTGTATTGGATGGCGACCCAATCTGCGGGTGTCAAGATTGGGACGGGATCTTCGATCTCAAGATGAAGATCCGACCGATCAACAGTGACAGAGTTGAGGCGGCGGTTTCCTTTGCCTTGCTCAAGCAGGCGACGACGCGCGACTAGCAGGTTCATTACCCTGACGCTCATCCGCGAACATGGAAACTGGCGCATTTATGACGTCGTGGATCGCTCAGATCCGAAAGCCCCATTCGCTCTGCGGAAAGAACTGGAAAAGGATATTGCCGCAGGCAAACATCACCCTGCCGGCTCAGCGCGTTAAAGACTGAAATTGCTTATCCCGTAATGCGGTCTCCAGTCCGCAATCCGAACCTGAGCCGCGCCGGCGACCACACGACGAAAATGCGCCCCAACGCGCATCCCCTTGCCCCACGCGTATCTGCGCACTACCGCGAAAAAATTCAAGCCGAAAATCCACGTAAGTCCATGTGCATGTTGAGGGTCTGTGATCACTGGCACAGGCAAGTGTATACTTGCCGCGCTATTTGTACTTGCGACTAAGGAATAGCCGTAAGGCACACACCTGTGCCGGATGACCGCTCGCACTTGGTTTCCCAATCGCTCTTAAAGCAACTGGCCAAGACCGCGTTCTCTCCTCCAGCATCGGTGTCGCCGCCGCGGATATTCACGGTGCAAATCTATTATCGGAGGCTTTATTCCATGACGCAGGGCGTAGTGGATCAGCAGCTCGCCGAATCAGCGAGCCCGACCTCAACCACAACCAAGTATGTGTACTTCTTCGGTGACGGCAAGGCTGACGGCAACGGCCGCATGAAGGATGTTCTCGGCGGCAAAGGCGCAGGCCTCGCGGAGATGACCAACGCCGGATTGCCTGTCCCTCCCGGATTCACCATTCAGACTGAAGCCTGCCGCGAGTACATGCGCGGAAAGGTGAGCCCGCAGATCGATGTCGAGATGCACGAAGCTCTTGCCCGGCTGGAAAAGCTGCAGGGCCAGAAGCTCGGCACCGGCGAGAATCCGCTGCTGGTTTCCGTGCGTTCCGGCGCGAAGTTCTCGATGCCCGGTATGATGGACACGATTCTGAACCTCGGCCTCAATGACAAGGCTGTCGAAGCGCTGGCCAAGCGCAGCGGCAATCCGCGTTTTGCGTATGACTCCTATCGCCGCCTGATCCAGATGTTCGGCGACGTAGTTCTCGATGTTCCCAAGAAAAAATTCGAGCACATCTTCGACGCCATCAAGGTGCGCGAGAAGGTCAAGTTCGATTACGAGCTTCAACCCAAGGCGCTGCAGGACATCATCGCGGAGTACAAGAAGCTGGTTCGCAAAGAGACTGGCAAGGACTTTCCGCAGGGTCCGCTCGATCAACTCGTGCAGGCGCGCGATGCCGTTTTCCGGAGCTGGAAAAATGAGCGCGCCAAGACCTATCGCCGCATCAATCACATCGATGACTGGCTGGGTACAGCCGTCAACGTGCAGGCCATGGTCTTCGGCAACCTCGGCGAAAACTCCGGCACAGGCGTAGGCTTCACGCGCAATCCCGCCACCGGCGAGAAGATTTTCTTCGGCGAATACCTGATGAACGCGCAGGGCGAAGACGTCGTCTCGGGCGTACGCACACCGCTTTCGATCAGCGAGCTCGAACGCGCCATGCCCAAGGTCTACGACCATCTCAAGGCCATCACCTGGAAGATGGAAAAGCACTATCGCGACATGCAGGATTTCGAGTTCACCATCCAGGATGGCAAGCTCTACATGCTGCAGACCCGCAACGGCAAGCGCACCGGCCTCGCCGCTGTTCGCGTTGCCATCGACATGGTGCGCGAAGGCCTCATCACGCAGGAAGAAGCCATCTTCCGCGTAGAGCCGAACCAGCTGTATGACTTCCTGGTTCCGCGCCTCGTGGAAAAGGGCGAGAAGATTGAAGTGCTCGCCACCGGCCTGCCGGCATCGCCCGGCGCGGCTGTCGGCCAGATCGTCTTCACCGCGGAAGATGCCGTGAAGTATCACACCAACGGCGCATATCGCACCATCATCCTGGTTCGCGGCGAAACCACTCCTGAAGACATCGCAGGCATGGAAGTCGCAGCCGGCATTCTCACCTCACGCGGCGGCATGACCTCACACGCTGCTGTCGTCACTCGCGGCATGGGCAAGTGCTGCGTGGCCGGCGCAGGCGACTGCGTCGTCGACGAGAACGCCAAGGAACTCCGCGTCAAGGGCCACACCTACAAGCAGGGTGACTGGATTTCGCTGGACGGCACCACCGGCCGCGTGATCGCAGGGCAGCTCAAAACCCTGCCCGCGCAGCCCGACGATCAAGACCTCGTGAAGTTCATGAGCTGGGTCGACCCGCTGCGTAAACTCAACATCCGCGCAAATGCTGATATTCCTCGCGATGCCAAGCAGGCACGCCTGTTCGGAGCTGAGGGCATCGGCCTCTGCCGCACAGAGCATATGTTCTTTGCAGAAGATCGCATCCAGCACATGCGCACCATGATTCTGGCCAACAACGAGAAGGACCGCCGCGACGCGCTGAAGAAGCTGTTGCCGATGCAGCGCGCTGACTTCGTCGGTCTCTTCAAGGCCATGGAATCGCTGCCCGTCACCATCCGACTGCTCGATCCGCCGCTGCACGAGTTTCTGCCCAAGCGGGAAGAACTGCTCGTCGAAATCCAGCATCTCGAAGACACCAAGCCCCGCTCGCCCAAGCTCAAGGAACTCCGTCCGCTGCTGGCGCGCGTGGAAGAACTGCACGAGATGAATCCGATGCTCGGACTGCGTGGCTGCCGCCTCGGCATCACGTTCCCCGAGATCACCGAGATGCAGGCGCGTGCGATTCTCGAAGCCGCAGTTGCCGTCAAGATCAAGGGCGGCGATCCGCACGTCGAGATCATGATTCCGCTCATCGGCTCCCTCGAAGAGATGCGTCACCAGGCCACCATCGTGCGCCGCATTGCCGCAGACGTCTTCAAGGAGAAGGGTGAGACCGTCGACTACATGGTGGGAACCATGATCGAACTGCCGCGCGCTGCCTTGACTGCCGATCAGATCGCCGAAGAAGCCGAGTTCTTCAGCTTCGGCACCAACGACCTGACGCAGACCACCTACGGCATCTCGCGCGACGACATCAACAACTTCCTGCCTGCGTACCTCAAGGCCGGCATCTTCAAGCACGATCCGTTCGCCACCCTCGACCAGGCTGGCGTCGGGCGCGCTGGTAAAGATGGCCACCGCCAAGGGACGCAACACGCGCAATAACCTCAAAGTCGGTATCTGCGGCGAGCACGGCGGCGATCCTGAGTCCGTCAAGTTCTGCCACAAGATCGGCCTCAACTACGTCTCCTGCTCACCCTTCCGCCTGCTCACAGCGCGTCTTGCCGCCGCCCAGGCAGCAGTGGAAGAAGCGACCGGAACGTCCCACACCAACAAGTAATCGTTGATGGGCCAGTGACAGAAAGGGCGTCCGCTATGTGGACGCCCTTTTTATTTGGATTCCGAAGCACAGTTCAAACCAAATCGAATGGATCCCTGCGAATATATCCCGATCGAGGATATCCGCACGAATTAGTCGCGTTCCTGCATCGCATTGGACTTGTATTGAGACATTCATTCCGCTAAAGACCAGGCCCTTGTTTCGCCGCTTCAGTTCAGCCTTCAGCGCTCTCTCCGGAATTGTGCAGGGATTCACGTTCTGCAGGAGATCGGAGAGAGACTCCTTGAGACTGATGTGAGCGACCTCAATCTCCGCGCGTGGATAACAGGCGTCGGCAGGTGGCGTGAGGCTAACCCGCTCAACGTCTGTGTTTTCTCCTTGTGATCGCAGGAAAGTCAAATCGTAATAGTTGAAGGGCGGACCGACGTCTATGAAACTGTCTCTGGCGATCACAACTTCGTTTGGAAATTTTTCTGGATTCCGCTGTCCTTGAGCAACGAAAACGCCGCTGATGAGCACAGCGAACCCGAGGGCAGAGCGTTTCAGCATACCCCGCATTTATAGCAGACGCGGCATTCTGAGACGGCGATGGACACTTGGGCGCCCATATTGCGGGCGCCTCTTTCTGCATTTAGCAAGTATTTCCGGCACGCCGCGCGCATTTGCATCAAACTCAATAGACATGCTGATTCGCATAGGCTACGACATCCAATTCGATGTCCCTGTCTCCGCAGCCATGGTGACGTTGCTCCACGTTCATCCATCAAGAGACAAGGACCTTATTGAACCCGACGCGCTGCACATCGATCCCAAGGTCGAAGCCACCGAATACATCGACGCTTTCGGCAATCACTGCACGCGCTTCGTCGCCCCGCCGGGCCTGTTGCGGCTGCATAACTCCGCGCTCATCCAGGACTCGGGCCAGCCTGACGAACTGAACATCCGAGCCCGCGAAGTTCCCGTCGGCGATGTGCCCACGGAATTCCTCTGCTACCTGCTTAACAGCCGCTATTGCGAGGTAGACCGCTTCTCCAACATCGCCTACGAACTCTTCGGCCATATCACCCCGGGCTGGTCGCGCTTGCAGGCTATCTGCGACTGGGTGCACGGCAAGGTGACGTTCAGCTATCCGCATGCGCGACCGACAAAATCGGCGCTCGACGTCTACACCGAGCGCATCGGCGTATGCCGCGACTTCCAGCACCTCGCCATCACCTTCTGCCGCGCCATGAACATCCCCGCGCGCTACGCCACCGGCTACCTCGGTGACATCTCCTGGCCGGCTTCCGGGCCTATGGATTTCAGTGCATGGTTTGAGGCTTACCTCGAGAATCGCTGGTGGACCTTTGACGCGCGACACGCCACTCCGCGCATCGGCCGCGTGCTGATGGCCGTGGGCCGCGACGCCTCCGACGTAGCCATCACAACGTCCTTCGGCCAAGCGAATCTCTGCAACTTCACGGTGATCAGTGATGAGGTAATCAAACCCGCATTCGACGCTCCCGTGCTCACCGAGCCTGCCTTGACTGAGCCGGCCATGGAGCCCACCCCGAACTAGGCAGTGTCATTCTGAGCGAACGAAGCCCCGAATGATTTTCAGTTCGGGGATGGGGGCGAAGAATCTGCTTTTTTGAACGCCACACTTATGACAACAACTTTGGGGATACCACACGAGAAGGACGTCAAAGTTGAGTTCCGCGGCCCATCCCTTTATTTGGATTCATCTCCACCTGGAGCGAAGTACCCTTCGCGCGTCGTCACGCTCAGGTCGCCCTTGCTGGCCTTCAGCGCGACTTTGTGATAGCCGCCGTCGTTGTCCACCTTGTCGGGCGTATAAGTCAGCAGGTACTGGCTGCGCAACTCCTGGGCTATCTGGTTGTAGATTGGGCCAAGGTCGTCCTTCTTTTTAGCCTCGTAGGCGTGACCGCCTGTGCGCTCGGCAATTTGCGCCATGATCTTCTTCCCGTCAACCGCGGGCTTCTCCCCGCCGCCGCCCCGCCGTCCCCCGCCGGGATAGCCGCCTCCGCCACCCGGATACCCGCCGCCCCCTCCGGGATAACCCATCCCTCCGTGGTGCCCTCCACCGGGAAAGCCTGATGAACTCCGCTCTTCCTCGCCCTTGAAGTAGATGGTGAAGACCTCCACGTTGGCGCGATCAGCCGCATCGATTGCATCGTTCATCGTGTCTTTGCTGCCGCGGTCTACGCCGTCTGAGAAGACCACCAGCGCCTTCCGGCCATCCTTGTGCTTCATCAGATCGTCCGAGGCGAGGAAGATGGCGTCGTAGAGCTGCGTACCACCCCGGGTATGCGAGGGCCGCTCACGGTCATCGCCGGTCGTCTCCGGACCCTGCGAGTCGTCGCGCGAAGATTGCCGCGACGCGCTCATGTCGTCCAGTTCGTGGTGCAGCTTGTCGCGCGAGGTGGTGAAGTCCTCAAGCAGCTCCACCTGGTGGTCAAAGTGGATAAGGAATGCCTCGTCCGGATCCTTGGCGCGCGGTTCAGCCGGCAGCATCGCGTCCACGAACTCCCCTCCGGCCTTGCGTTCGTTTTCAAGGGCGCCCGAGACGCTCCGGCTGGTGTCGATCAGCAGGCCCAGCTTGTAGGGCATGTTGGTCTCATGCGTAAAGCTCTTGATCACCTGCGGCCGCCCGTCCTCGGTGAGGGTGAAATCCGCCTTGTCCAGCGTAGTCACCAGAGCGCCGTGCTTGTCGCGGACTGTCACCGGCAACAGCACCTCGCGTGCCTGTACCTTCAACGTAGCAACCGGCTTGTCGTCGGGCGCGGGTTGGGCAGGCGGAGTATTCGCAGCTTGCTGGGCCAGGGTCGTCACAGGCAGGCAGGCCAGCGCAAGTGTCGAAACGGCGACTCGGGTAAACATCTGATTTCGCATCATGTTTCGCTTCATAGGGGATTCAGAGCACGCTTTCAGTTACTTAGACGCCGCAACCCGCCGAGTGTTGACTGGCAGGCCTTACGAACGGGGATCCAAACCAGCAGGCCAAACCACCAAAGCCATCCGCCAAAGGCTATCAACGCTGGCAACTTTGCCAATCCGTCGACTGCCGGAATGATTGCAATGCACGCCGCGATGAAGTTATTGGCAGTGATGAATGCTCCCGGCTCCGCCGACCAGCGATTCGACTGTCTAAGGGGAAAACCGCCGATCAGGAACCATTGGATCGCGATCATCAAGCATAGCGCGACGTCGACGCGGTGCATTGCTTTGACGTTGTCCGGCGAGCTCAATCCGGCCACTTGTAGACCCAACATACCGGCAACCGACCATCTCGGTGGGCAAGCTTCTCGCCATTGGCTTAGTACGAAGGCCGGCAGATTTCCAAGCTGCACCGCGGAAACCTGGGGTGGAATGTAACCCCAAAGACTGCATGGAGAAAATGAGACCGTCTGCTCATCCTGCGCTTGAACGATCTTGGTTGGCGCCGCGGAGAACTCGCCGGAACTATCGACCCACGGCGTTTCCTCAATTGCGGAATGCTGCTCCCACTCCTTCACATATCGCGCGTCTTCGGCCGCCAGAAGACAGATCAGCGGCACGGCAGCCACGAGATTGATGCCCGCCAGCAGAAGTCCCCGCCGCCAGTTCATGCCAGTAAGCCTACTCTGCCCTGTTGGGCACCGCAACAACACCGGAGTTAATCTGGTCATCGGGAGGTGCGCGATGCGAGCCGCGGTCTTCGACTCCAGATCAGGCAGGTCGGGACACTGGCTGTCTTTTGAGGACGCCCCGCAACCCGAATCGCAACCCGGACACATCCTGCTGAAAGTCATTGCTTGCGGTGTCTGTCGCACCGACCTGCACATCGTTGAGGGCGACCTGCCGCCAATCCACCCACGCGTCATCCCCGGCCACCAGATCGTCGGCGAAGTTGTAGATGGCGCGGCTGCTGAGCTGCCGCTGGGCTCCCGCGCCGGCGTCTCGTGGGTCGGCGGTGTGGACGGCGACTGCTGGTATTGCCGCCATGCAATGGAGAATCTCTGCGATCATCCGCTCTTCACCGGCTACTCGGTCAACGGCGGTTATGCCGAATACGCATCTGTCCGCACCGACTTCGCCTTCCCGCTACCCGCGACGATGAACGCATCTCAGGTCGCTCCCCTGCTCTGCGCCGGCATCATCGGCTTCCGCAGCCTGCGTGTCGCCGGCGTCGAGCGCGGAGAGCGCGTCGGCCTTTACGGATTCGGCAGTTCCGCATCGTTGGCCATTCGTATTCTCCGATCCTGGGGATGCGAAGTTTACGTGGTCACTCGCGGCGAATTGCACCGCAAAGCCGCCGAGGCGCTCGGCGCAACCTGGGTAGGCGACGAGAACGCGCGGCCTCCGGTTGAACTCGATCGCGCCGTCACTTTCGCGCCCAGCGGCAACGTAGTTGTGGCCGCTCTCTCCCATCTGCGCAAAGGCGGAGTGGTCGCCATCAACGCGATTCACCTCGACCAGATGCCCGCATTCGACTACGACAAACTCCTCTGGGGCGAGCGCCAGCTACGCAGCGTGACCAACATGACGCGGGAGGATGCGCGCGATCTTCTCGCCCTGGCGCGCGACCTCAACATCACCCAGACCGTGACCGAGTTTCCTCTTGCCGAGGCAAATGAAGCGCTCGAATCCGTGAAGCACGAAACCGCCGAAGGTTCGACCGTGATCGTCATCTAGTCATCGGTCCGGATAAAGTTGCCTGTCACTGCGTCGAACCGAAGTGCGGAACGTCGTCGTTCATCGAGAAGACATCCTTCAGATCGTTCTCGAAGGGAAACACGTGAATCATCCATGTGAACATCACGGGGTAAAACGTGCCGCCTTCGGCCTTGCATGCATCCGCTGTCTTGATTGAGCCGAACATGCCGAATTTAGGGTGCTTGCCCAGATATTGCTTCACCTTATCGGCGGGCGCCGCGCAGAAGTTGACGTGCTTATGCCACCGCACCATGCTCAGCGGAATGCGCGCGTTCAGTTCATCCTCGCTTGCCGTCGGCGGAACGGTGAACATCACGCCTTCCAGTTTGTAGCGCTGAGTCGGCGTCTGGAAATAGAGCAGCGACGATGGCCTGGTGGGATCGAAGTGTTGTGCCGCTTCGAGGATGTTAACCTGCTTGTTGAAATGAAATTGTGGCTCATCCACCTTCGGATTCGCGATCACGTATCCGTCTTCAAGCGCCTTGTGATAATCACGATAGCGCTCGATCGAAGCCTTGACCTGCGCGATGACCGCCTTAACCTTTTCCTCGTCGCCCGGCTGCTTCGGCCGCAGCGGCGTGACGTACATGTGGCCCGCCATCGCCGCCATGCTGGGGCCCATATCTTTCATATCGCCGCTCATGTCCATGCCGGACATGCTCCCCTTTGACGAGTCCTGCTGCTGCCGTGCACGCACCGGCGCAGCCACCAGCCACACGCCCAGCAGCACCAGCAACGCAGCGCAGCGATATGCGCTCGTCCTTTTAGACCCTTGAGTAAAGAGTGAAGCGAAACCGGCGAGAGGGCGTAGTAACTCGAGGAACTTCATGCGCGCATTCTAGCCACGCAAGAGACATCCATGAACCTTCGATGTTCCCGAACGGACAAGGGAGCGATCCAACAGGTTTCAGAAGGGCTTTGCTAGCGCAATCGGGAATTCACTCTTACCGCAACGCGTACAACGAACCGCACGCGGAAGAGCAAGAGCAATTCATTGGTTAAAGACTCATCCCTTCTTATGTGCTTGCCCTTTGTTGGAAATGTTAGCTTATGGTAAGCCTGCGAAGATGTCGCCCTTCACGGACTGGGGGCCAATACCAAAAGGAATGCAATGACCACTTTTTGTCGGAAAACCAAGCGGGGAGTGCGTACTCATCTCGAGTTGTTCGGAATTCTTTGGTTGACAGTCTCAGCTAGCGCACAGATGGTTCAGAACGGCTGGCCCACCTATGGTGGCGACGCCGGGGGCCAGAGATATTCGAGCGAAACTCAAATCAATCGTAAGAATGTATCTCGTCTACACGTCGCATGGATCTACCACACCCACGCACTCGATTCCCAGAGAAATGGAGTCATGTCTGCGATGTTTGAGACAACTCCGGTGCTCTTCGAAGGATTGTTATATTTCACGACACAATTCAATGAGATTATCGCGCTGGATCCTTGGACAGGGGTCGAGCGATGGAAGTATCAGCCAGAGCTGAGGGAACTACACGAAGGTGAAATGATTACGTCTCGTGGAGTCGCTACCTGGGGCGGCGGAGATCATGGCAAAGTGTGTTCGAAGCGAATACTTGAAGGCACGAGTGACGCGCAGCTTGTGGCGGTAGACGCCGAAACGGGACTACCATGCCAAGACTTCGGCCTGAATGGAAGAGTCGATTTAAGACTGGGCCTTAGAGGAAATGACCGTGACTTTCATGTGACCTCTGCTCCCACCGTTGTAGGGAATATTGTGGTTCTAGGCTCTTCCATTACGGACAATGCTCTTGTCAATCAGGCTAAGGGGACCGTAAGAGCCTTTGATGTGATTACGGGAAAGTCTGTATGGACTTGGGAGCCGATCGCGTGGGGCGAGAAATGGGCTCAACACACAGGAGCGGCGAATGCTTGGAGCACCATTTCGGCAGATCCAAGCATGGGATTACTCTTCATTCCCACCGGCAGCGCTTCACCCGATTTCTTTGGTGGCTTGCGACCCGGTGATGACCGCGATGCAGACTCCGTCGTAGCAATTGAAGCCGCCACTGGAAAGAAAGTTTGGGCGTTTCAGGTTGTGCATCATGACATATGGGATTACGACGTCGCGAGTGAACCGCTTCTTTTCACTTGGCATGAAAAAACTCCCGCAGTTGCGATTACGACAAAGATGGGCATGGTATTTGTTCTGGATCGCAGAACAGGTGAGCCATTATTTCCAGTTGAGGAGAGGCCCGTTCCCAAGAGCGATATTGCAGGAGAATTTGCTTCTGCGACGCAGCCGTTTTCGGCCGTACAGTCCCTTTCGCCTCTGATCATGCCGAGCAAAGATCTGGACCAACGAACTCCGTCGGAAGCTGACTATTGTCGGCAACAGATGTCAAATCTTCGTTATGACGGGATTTTTACGCCTCCTTCCTTGAAAGGATCACTAATCTTTCCTGGAAACATAGGCGGAGTCAATTGGGGTTCAGCGGCCTACGATCCTGAGAGTGGAATCCTCTATGCGAACACAAATCGTCTGCCATACGCGGTTCAATTGATTCCTCAGGACGGGCCTTTAGTCAGAACCGTAAAGGCTTTTTGGGGGTTCCGTGTCAGATTTCTTTTTGTCCTGACCTTGCTGGGCTCACTGACTCTGTTGTTCTGGAAATCATCACGGAACCGCTGGTCATTCTGCGCCGCATTTTTGCTTGCAATGATTACAGCCGTCGCGTGGTATCAGACGCATAATCAGACGAACATGCGACAGTCGGCCAGAAATTCGCTGAAAGCGGCATTTGGAGATGATTACTCTCTCCAACAAGGGGCGCCCTATCGTCTGCATCGGTATCCGATCCTGGACCGCCAAGGAATGCCCTGCACTCTCGGATTATTTGGAACGGTCACAGCGTTGAATTTGCAGACAGGGAAAGTTGCATGGGAAAGGCCGCATGGTTCGAACGCGCACGGGGCTACCAGTCTTGGCGGGGTAATCGTTACGGCGGGCGGTCTGCTCTTCTCTGCAGGTACGCGGGAACCATACCTCCGGGCATACGATTCCGGCAATGGGGCGGAACTATGGAAGGGCGAGCTTCCCTTTCCAGCGCAATCCACGCCTATGACCTACGAATCGAATTCTCGACAGTTTGTCGTGATCGCTGCGGGTGGACACGGATTGTGGGGCACCCCCACGGGGGACGCGTTGGTGGCCTTTACAGGTGACTGACCCGGTCAAACTACGCTGTGGCTCATCTCTGTTTCGGTGACTTGAACCGGCGTTCTTCGAGCCTTTCGAACAACGACAATCCCGAATGTGCAGACGGCAATTTGAACCGCAATCATCATGGGAATGATTGCGGCCACAAATGCTGAGGCTCCATTCACCGAGTAATTCTGAAAATTGCCTTGAATTCCGCTCACGGAGAACAGGAACGCAAGCCCTCCTCCCACGACCCCGACCCAGAAGATCGCGGACAGTATTGCCAACATCAGATTCCTGAGATTCTTTGCGTTCATGCTCTCTTCCTTAACAGAGACTCTATGCCAAAAGCTGCTTCGCGCAGCCGGCACTTGCTCACGCCATGTTTCTTAGGTAATGGGTGCGAAGAGCCGATGGAGGAATCGGCATAGGGGAGCATTCGCATCGTCAGCGTAGCGCACGAACCGATGGCGCCTCCGTTCCAGTTCCTTGTCCAATTCATCCTCTATCCGGTTCTTGTTCATCGGTCCGCAGCTTCGCTCCAGGTTCCTCCCCACACTCGGTCTCCCTCAATGCAGTTGCGCTTTGCTTCACCCACTGTGACCAGCTTGACGGGCTTGCACCCGTAAGAGTGCGCCCATGCTGGGTGCACCAAATGAAAAGGCCGATCTGCCTGGGCAGACCGGCCTTTCTTCGATTCTGTTTCCCTAGCGGGCTGCAGCCATCGACGGACGCGTGTCGAGCGAACCGTTCGCATAGCCCTTGGCGATCTCGGTGATCGCCATCGGCTTGTAGTCGCCCGCGTGCCCGGCCTGGCCGAACTGCGTCATGCGCAATGCCACAACCTTCTTCATGGCTTCGCGTGCTGGCTTGAGATAGTCGCGCGGATCGAACTTCTCCGGCGTCTCCGCGAACACCTTGCGGATAGCGCCTGTGATCGCGAGGCGGTTGTCGGTGTCCACGTTGATCTTGCGCACGCCGTTGCGAATGCCCAGCTGAATCTCTTCAACCGGAACGCCCCAGGTCTCCTTCAGCTTGCCGCCATACTGGTTGATGACGTCCTGCAAATCTTTAGGAACGGACGAGCTGCCGTGCATCACCAGGTGCGTCTGCGGCAGGCGCTTGTGGATCGCGATCAGAACATCCATCTTCAGCACCGAACCGTCCGGCTTCTTGGTGAACTTGTAGGCGCCGTGGCTGGTGCCGATGGCGATGGCCAGCGCGTCAACGCCGGTGCGCTCCGCAAACTCCACAGCCTGGTCGGGGTCGGTGATGTGCTCAAGACCCGAGCCGCCGGCTCCGTGTCCGTCTTCCACGCCGCCCAGCACGCCGATTTCGCCTTCGACCGTCACGCCGCGCTCATGCGCAAATTCGACGACTTTGCGGGTCACTTCGACATTCTCTTCGAAGGTCGAAGGTGTCTTGCCATCTTCTTTCAGCGATCCGTCCATCATCACCGAGGTGTAGCCCAACTCGATGGCGCTCTTGCAGGTCTCAAAGCTGTTGCCGTGATCCTGGTGCATCGCGATAGGAATCTCGGGATTCAGTTCAGCGGCGGCCTGGATGAGGCGGAAGAGATAAAGGTCTTCGGCAAACTGGCGCGCGCCGCGGCTGGCCTGCACGATCACCGGCGACTTGGTTTCTTTCGCCGCCATCATGATCGCCTGAATCTGTTCCATGTCGTTAACGTTGAATGCGCCGACGCCGTATCCGCCCTTGGCGGCCTCGTCGAGAAGCTGCCGCATGGAGACTAAAGGCATAGCAATTCTCCTTGTTAAGAACTTTCCAGAATTTAGCCGCCAGCATGCTCATTCGGGCTTATCTTGCGGCGGAAACTGCAATCGTCCCTATGGTAGCAGAGGCGCGCAAGGCAAAAATGTGCCGTCGAACACATGGCCGCAACTCATTTATCGCTGAGGACATGCCTCAATCATACCCTCGAGCAGCGAACAACTCACGCGCTCACTCGCTCAACTCGCAGGATTTAGAACAGCCTGCTGTGCCGCGAATATCTCTCTGAGTCCGCCTTCAGCCAGATCAATCAGCCCGTTCAAATCAGCGCGAGAGTAGCTCCCCTTCTCCGCCGTGGCCTGCGTCTCCACTAGCCCGCCATCGGCCGTCATCACGATGTTCATATCAACCTCGGCTTGCGAGTCCTCCTCATAGCAAAGGTCGAGCAGCGGCGTGCCACCGACAATGCCGACAGAAGTCGCCGCAACCAGTTGCTTCAGCGGCGACTGCTTCAGCGTTCCCGCCTTTACCAGCGCGTTCAGCGCAATCGCCAGCGCAACAGCAGCGCCTGTAATTGCCGCGGTCCGCGTGCCCCCATCCGCCTGAATCACATCGCAGTCGAGAATCACAGTTCGTTCGCCCAGCGCCCGCATATCCACCACCGACCGCAGGCTCCGCCCGATCAGACGCTGAATCTCGTGCGTCCGCCCGCCAATCTTGCCGCGTTCGCTTTCACGGGGCGTGCGCGTCACTGTCGACCGCGGAAGCATGGCATACTCCGCCGTCACCCATCCACGACCCGAGTTCCGCAGCCACCCGGGCACTCCTTGCTCGATGGTGGCGTTCGTCAATACCCGCGTGTTGCCGAGCGTCACCAGCACGGAGCCCTCCGCGGTCTGCACATAGCCCGGCATGAGCGTTAAAACACGAAGCTGGTTCGGTTTGCGATCACCGGGACGAAAGAAGCCGCTTTCTGATGAGTGGTCCATAGGCCGATTGTACGAGAACCAGCCCTCGCATCCGGCGCAGGCATGACCCGTTTCGGGACAGACCGATTTGGGAAAGACAGGTGCATAGCGGCGCAAGTCGCTCAATCCAAGTCGCCTGCGGCAGATTCCGCATTTGAACTGTCCCACTCTGGGAACAAGAACGGGACCAGCAACCCCATCGCCCACTAGCACTTCTCGCTCTAAACGCCCAAATTTGTTGATCTTAAAGATCGGTGTCCGGATTTGGCACGCTGCGTGTAACAAGGGAAAGCGAAACTCGGTTTTTCTTAAACCCGGACTGGGAACAGAGAAGAAAGAAAGGATCACCAATGCATGTCGAGGAGTTGAGGGAATTGGGCGAGATGGAACAGAAGCGCGTGGACAACGTTGTGGGCGCTCTGTCGATGATCACGACGAGGGGCGAAGATCTCGCCGAAATCGCGCATGAAGCCTGCAACATGGTCACGGCTCTTGATCTCTATTGCGATCTACTCCAGGAGCCGGGCGTCTTTGCCGCGCCTTTTTCACACTATGGCGGGGAGTTGCGTCTCGTTGCCGCTGCCAGCCGCCGTCTGGTCGACAAGTTGATGTCGATCGAGAATTCCAGTACGAGCAACCCTCGGGAAGCCGACGCAGAAGCCAGCGATACAAAGATCGGCTCGTTCCAGGCACCGGAGCGCCATCCACGCAGCTGGAAGGCCATTTCGGCGGCACCGATCACCAACATGGCCGAAGAGCTTCTCGCCAACCGCAGCCTGCTCGCGGCTCTGGCTGGCCCAACCATCGGCCTTACCGTAGATGTGCAGGGTGGCGCCGTCCCTGTGCGCATGGCCGGTGAAGATCTTACCCGCATCCTTGTGAACCTGGTAAAGAACGCTGCCGAAGCAATGTCGGCCGTCGGAAGAATTCACATCACGCTCTGGGAAAGCTGCGGCGAGCCTGAAAACAGCCCCTGGTTGACCCTGAACATAGAGGACAACGGGCCCGGATTGCCCGAAAAGATCCTGGAGGGCATCTTCGAACCTCGGAAACCGCAATCGAAGGCGGCAAATGAGATAAGCGCCGAGTGGCCGGTCCGCCATCGGGGTCTTGGCCTATCCATCACGCGCTCCGTGGTGGAAGCCGCGGGCGGCCTGGTGCACGCCGCAAACCGTGATCCGGTGGGCGCCTGCTTCCAGATCGAGCTACCCGTAGGCACCCTGTAAAGCCGTTCCGCTTTCAGACCAACACATACGTGATCTGGCCCACATAGCCAGCATCAAGAAGGCGACTACCATGCTTCCAACGTTCTCTTTCTCGCCAAAAATGGATACACCGCCTAAGATTTCAGCCCAGTTGCACAAGCTGCATGTTCTCGTTGTCGATGAGGATGAAGCTTCCCGCTCGGCCTGCGTCGAGATTGCGGAAAGCCTGGGATACAAGGCGGAAGGCATCTCCCGGATAAATGGGGTGCGATCGACATTGCTCCAGCTTCCAACCGACATCATCCTGATCGATCTGCCCCAAAGCAGCGATGCGGGCCTTGAAACCGTTGCCGAGATCAATACGCTCTATCCGCGCATTTCAATCATCGCCATGGCGCCAGTGAACTCCGCGAGCGTGGCGCTGGCTGCGGTGCACTGCGGCGCCTCCGACTACCTGAACAAACCGTTTACGGTCGAGGAGCTCGCATCTTCGCTGGAGCGCGTCGGCGTGCATCACCACATGGACTCCCAGGCTCGGCAATTGCGAGAGCGTTTGCGGATCCAGGAGGGGCTGGGCCAGATGATCGGGCGCTCTTCACAGATGGAGAAGCTGTACCGGATTCTGTCGAAGGTCGCACAGTCCAGTCATCCAGTCCTGATTCTCGGCGAGAGTGGAACCGGCAAGGAGTTGGTGGCGCGCACCATCCACAGCTTCGGACCAAGCCCGGAGAAACCGTTTCTGCCGGTGGACTGCGGGTCCCTGGTGCCCACCCTGGTGGAAAGCGAGCTTTTCGGTTACGTCAAGGGAGCCTTCACTGGCGCGAATCACTCCAAAGATGGCCTCCTGGTAGCCGCAGGAGGCGGAACGGTCTTCCTCGACGAGATCGGAGAACTCTCGCTCGACCTCCAGGCAAAACTCCTGCGTGCGCTGCAGGAAAAAGAAGTGCGTCCGGTCGGCTCAACACACCATTTACCCATCAAGGCCCGGATTCTGACCGCAACGAATCGAGATCTCGCCGCAATGGTGGAGCGGGGAACCTTCCGCAAGGATCTCTACTATCGCCTGAACGTGGTAAACCTCCGGTTGCCCCCATTGCGGGATCGCAGAGATGACATTCCGCTCCTGATAGCCCATTTTCTCAACCGGATTCATCGGACGCATCCGGGGAGATTCAGCATCCACGACGACGCCCTGCACACCATGGTGCAGTACGACTGGCCCGGTAATGTCCGCGAGCTGGAAAATGCAGTAGAACACGGCGTGACCATGGCGTCAGGCGGAGAAATACAGGTAGGCGATCTGCCCACCCAGCTTCAACAGCAGGCGCTTGCAGGCCTTCATGCCGCAATATCGGCGGGTAAGACCCACGATGCCGCGCCATCGCAGGAGATCGTGCCCCTCGCGGTCAAAGAGCGCAATGCTATCTTCGACGCCATCCGCGTCACCAACGGCGACAAACTGGAAGCGGCCCGGCTGTTGGGGATCGGCAAGACCACGCTCTATCGCAAACTGAAGGAGTACGGAGCCTCCGAACCTCGGCGTCCCGATTAGTCCCCGGGACACGCTCTGAAATGCAAAGGCGGCCGACGCCATTCGGGTGGCGATGGCGGCACATCAATTGCACGATCGAATCACCAACACGACAGCAATCGATTGAGGAGTAACCATGAGCATTCTTATTGTCAGCGGTGTTGAAGGCGTACGCAATTGTGCTGAGGTCGTTGCAAGACAGCTTGGCGATACGGTGGAAGTGGCAGAGGGACGCCGGGCCGCCATCGGCATCCTGCGCATGAAGGAGTTCTCGGCGGTTGTGGTGGATGAGACTCTCGCTGAGTGTGATCCAGCCGGGGCCGACGCAATCTGGGAACACGCAGGGACTGCCATTCCGCTGCAGATCAACTTCGCGCTCTCAGGAGCGGCCCGGATCATCCGCGAAATCCGCGCCGCGCTCAATCGCCGCGAAAGGGAGCAGGCCGTTGCGCTGCTGGCCGCACGCGAAGATATCGGAAGCGAACTCCGGAAAACCGTCACCGGGCTGCTGCTGCAGTCTCAACTGGCCCTTACGCAGAGCGGTGTGCCAACCGTCGTCGCCGAAAAACTGCGCGTGGTCGCCGATCTTGCCGGCACTCTTCGCCAGCAGTTGTCCGCTCCGCCGCCCCGAGCTAAAACGACTGCTCCTTCTTCCACCAATCCCTGAAGGCATCGAGAGTGATTCAAGACGGAAAGCTTCTAGCGTCCATGGCTTAAGCTGAAAAGACCATGAAAGACACAGCCGTTCTCCTGATCGACTGCCCCGATCGCAAGGGTCTGGTAGCCCGCGTCGCCGGAATGCTCTACCAGCACGGAGCCAACATTCTGCATGCCGATCAGCACCAGGATCACGACCTGGGCTTGTTCTTCATGCGCATGGAATGGTCTTTGAACGGCAGTGAATCGAAGGACCATGAGAGCAGCGGCGAGTCGCGCTTCGACCTGGCTGCTTTCAAAGAGGCATTTGCTCCGCTTGCCGCGAAGTTGGACATGCGCTGGCGGATCGATTCGACGCAGCAGAAGCCGCGGGTTGCGCTGTTTTGCTCGCAATATCTGCACTGTGTTGCCGACCTTCTGCATCGGTGGCAATCGCGCGAACTCGATTGCGACATTCCAGTCATCGTCTCAAATCATCGCGAAGTGGAAAAGCTCGCCGCCTTTTACGGCATAGCGTTTGAACACATTCCGGTGAGCGCGGCAACACGCGGTGAAGCAGAAAAACGGCAGGAGGCGATCCTCGAACTGCACGGAATCGAGCTCGTTATCCTGGCGCGCTACATGCAGATTCTCTCGCCGGCCTTCGTCGCCCGCTATCCCGCAGCCATCATCAACGTGCACCATTCGTTCCTGCCGGCTTTCACCGGCGCAAGGCCTTACCATGCGGCGCACGCGCGCGGAGTGAAGCTGATCGGCGCAACCAGCCACTACGTCACCGAGGTGCTGGATGACGGACCGATTATCGAGCAGGATGTGGCGCGCATCTCGCATCGGGATCAGGTAGAGGACCTGGTCGCGCGCGGACGCGATCTCGAACGGCTCGTGCTTTCGCGCGCGGTGCGATGGCACCTCGACCGCCGGATTCTCTGCTATGGAAACAAGACGGTTGTCTTCGACTGATCCTGCGCGGTGATCGCGTTAAGCTCCCAGGTCACAAAATCGAGACCTAGGGCACCCGCAGAATCGGGAACGCTACTCCACCAGCGCGTCGGCGATTCCGAGATGGCGATCTAACGCGTCGATACCGAAGTCGAGCTCTTCCTTGGTGACAATCAGGGGCGGTGCAATGACGAAGTGGCTGACCCAGGCCTGCTGGGCCACGCCGTCCGCCATCATCTTTGCCGCGATCTGATCCACGACCAGCGGCTTGCCTTCCACCTTGTCGCGCATGGTGTTGAAGGGCTGCTTCGTCTCGCGATTCTTCACCAGTTCTACCGCGAAGAAGAGTCCAAGCCCGCGCACGTCGCCAATGGAGCGATGTTTTTCTTTCAAGGCCTCCAGTTTCCGGCGCACATAAGGCTCGAGTTCAGCCGAGCGCTCGACGAGCTTCAACCGCTGCATCTCCTCAATCGTCGTCACGGCCGGTCCCAGCGTGATGGGATGCGCTTCGTACGTATGGCCGTGTGAGAAATAGTGATCCTCGAAATGGTCGGCAATCTTCTTCGTCGTCGCGCAGAGGCCAAGCGGTACATACGCCGAGGTGATTCCCTTGGCGGTGACCAGGATGTCGGGCTTCACTCCCCAGTGATCGACGGCGAACCACTTGCCTGTGCGACCCCATCCCGCCATGACTTCGTCATCGATCATCAGGACGCCGTGGCGGTCGCAGATCTCGCGCAGCCGCGGGAAGTATTCAGGCGGCGGAATAAGTACGCCATTCGTCCCGACAACCGGCTCCAGAATGATTGCCGCGACGTCGCTCTCGTTCTCGATCATGTGCTCGATGTAGTCGACGCACGCAACATTGCAGCTAGGGTAGGTGTGCTTGATGGGGCAGTCGTAGCAATTCGTCTCAGGCGCGAAGACGACGTTGTGGATTTTGCCAGCGGGCTCCATGGCCCAGCGGCGCGGGTCGCCGGTGGCGGCGATCGAACCGGCGGTTGAGCCGTGGTACGAGCGGTAGCGCGAGATGATCTTGTTCTTGCCCGTGTACATGCGGGCGATCTTGAACGCGGCCTCGTTCGCTTCAGTCCCGCTGGTGGCGAAGAAGAATTTCTCCAGCCCCGCGGGAAGCACTTCGAGAAGCTTGGCACTGAGCCTGGCACGAGCTTCGGTCGCGTATACGGGGCCGACGAAGGCCAGTTCGCGTGCTTGCCGGCCAATGGACTCCACAACCGCGGCATTCTTGTGGCCTAGATTCACGCACATGAGTTGCGCGCTGAAATCGAGGTAGCGCTTGCCCGCGCCATCGGTGATCCAGCAGCCTTCAGCATCGGTGATGTAGAGCGGCTTCCACGTCTTCTGGAAGCGCCAGGTGCCGTAGTTGGTCTGGCGGGTAAGGCTGCTGATCTCTTCTGCGCTTAGAACTGGAGGAAGGGTTGTGTCGGCCATGCTAGACCTCGCATCGGGAATGTTCAACCTATGCTAAGGCGTGAGGCAGGTTCTAGCTACCCGCTAATGGCTTCGACTCCTCAAATTCGCCATTCCTCTCATCCAGCTGAGCTGTCGCATCTATGCCATCCGCGATTCCTGCGGGCTTTCGGATGACCCCCTATATACCGGTCTCTGCGAGTAAGTATCCTTCTTTCTTAGATTTGCGGAGAGGGACGCGCTGCAGATTATTCTCATCATTGGGCTTACCTGTAGAGATTTCTAAACAAAGGGGTTAGTCGCAAAATCGGACGCTGACCGAAATTCTGCTTGGCTCACTTCCCTATTTCCATTTTGCTCCGAAGACGGGAAATTACCTGCAAACTACGCGTAGTCCTTTTTACTTTGCGAATGAAAGGCTTAGCAGTGATGGCTGTCGCTTCGGCATTGACAAAACGAAGAGACAGCCCGCGACGAAGAAGTTGCTCGAGCGCGGAGAAAACGACAACCGCAGATTCCTCCGCCCCCGTTGGTCGGTCGGAATGACAGCGTTTTGGGATATGGAAGTAAACAGCCTCGGATGGATCGAACGGGATGTATCGGGCGGATGGGTTTGTGATTTCCCACCCATGACGCGATGAAACTGCGTCGTGGACGGGGCACCCGGCCTCGTAAGTCAAACTCACGGTCCCAAGCCGGATTAGCCTCGTCTCCACGCGTCGCCGGGCATGATTCTCTTCATGAACTCGTCGAACAGGGGGACGGTGAATGCTGTCTCTCCGTGGGTCTGGCTCCAGATCATGCCTTTGCCAATGAGACCAGAACGGGTTGGAGCGAGAGAGGTGACACCGCGACCAAGCTGGTCCGCAATATCGCCGGAGCGCTGGGGATCAGGGCCGAGTTCCGCCATTGCGCGCAGATATCTCTTTTCACTTGGCGTGAGGCGATCGAAGCGCACCCGGAAGAAGCTTTCGTCGAGCGCGGCCACGGCTTCGTCTGAGGCGTTTACAACGTCTTCATAACGAATCGGACTGGCCGGAGCAAGGTCCCAGGCGTGTTTGCCCCATTCCTGAAGGAAGTAAGGATATCCTTGCGTCTTCGAGATGATCAGGTCAACGGCGTTGTCGTCAATGAAGGCTCCCTCATTTTCGGCCGGTCGTACGATGGCTTCGCGGGCGTCTGGTGGGGCAAGCGGTCCAATCTCGGGGAAATCGAACAGGCGCTCCGCGTACGATTTGGCTTCGCCCATCCGCCCGCGCAACTGCGGGAGGCCTGCTCCGACGACTGTGACCGGCAACTGTTCCTGCGCGCAGCGGTGCAGCGCCTGAATCAAAGCCGCCATCTGCGGTTCTTCGACATACTGGAGTTCGTCAATGAAGAGGACGACGGCCGTCTCGGCCGCCTTGGCCGCAGCGCCCACCTGCACGAGGAGCGTGCCCAGATCGAGTTCAAGATCGCCGTTGTCCGCCAGCCCCGGCTCGGGATCGTAGTCGAGTCCCACTTCAATGTCGTGGTAGTGCACTTTCAACTTGCCCGCGAAGCCGGCCAGCGCCTTGAGGCCACGGACGGCATAGTCCTTTGCGGCCTCTTTCTTGCTGAGATGGAGGAGGGCGAGGCGGAGAGCCGGAGCGAGAATCGCCGGGAGGGAGCGGTGCTCGGGCGCCTCAATCCGCACGGTGTGGATGCCGCCGGCCTCGGCGTCGCGGCGCATCTGGTCGAGAAGCACCGTTTTGCCGACCCCTCTCAGCCCGATCAGCATCATGCTTTTGGCTGGACGGCCCAGGCGAAGGCGTTGAAGGCGGATTTCGATGTCCTTGCGAATCTCATGTCGGCCAGCGAGTTCGGGCGGTGGGCTGCCGGCTCCGGGGGCGTAGGGGTTGCGGACTGGGTCCATAACTATAGGGAGTTTAGCAGATTTATGATAACTTGATAAGTTGTGTAACTTAGCTATAATTTACGGTAACCTCGCTCTGTGAATGTCTTGAAATAGCACTTTGCGAGCGCGCGAGGGCGCCGCGACAATGCTCGCCAGCAGGCATTCGCTGAATTCGGCGCGGACAAGAGTGGGGTTATGTCCGAGTTGGTCACCACTCGACCGGATGTAATATCAGCGCATACTTAAGGGGCTCTTCTTGACCAACAGGGACCGGCAGGCAATGGGATTTCCGATGATGAGAATGGCGACGTCCTTCGTCGCATGGCTGCGAATGGGGATGATTTATCTCGTCCCCGCAACATCGATTTCACTGTTGTGTTTCCGAACGAAAGTGCGGCGCAACAGTTCGCGAAGCACTTCCATGAGCTGGGATACGCAGCATCAGTTGAGTTGACGGGAACATCAGAGAAATTTCCTTGGGACGTCGTCATCGTGAAGCACATGGTGCCTTCGCATCGGGATATTGGAGACTTTGAGGACGAACTCCAGACTGTCGCAGACCCTCAAGGGGGACAGAATGACGGTTGGGGTTGTTTCGCCGAGGGTTCGTAAACGCCGGATTTCGCCCAACGGTCGCGCCAGTTTTCGCGATTCCGGACGTGTCACCGCCAACTCGGAAAAAACCATTCAGTTAATCGAAATGGGAAAGCTGGCATTCGTAGAGTCCGGAGGTTTCAAACGCAACTGCAGTCATAGTGCTGCGTCGCGCCGCCCGAGAGCTGAAAACGCGGCATGATTGGGACGTCCCTACGGGACTGGTCACTTGTTGTCAGCTATCCCAGGGTTCCTTCTTCACTGCGTTCAGGGTCCACCCTGGGCTAATTTCGCGCGTTCCCTCCGGGAACTTTCTGGCACACCCGGCGCGTAGAAGAGCAACCCCGCCGATACAGGTCGTTCTGCGGCACCCAAGAAGATGAAGGTTTTCGATGCCTAGTGCCGCCGGGCCTAAAGGCCGGATGAAACTCCGTGGATGGTTTCAGCAGCCTAAAGGCTGCTGCTCCCTCCTTGCCAGGCTCATATTTTTCAGGGCGGATTCCTCCACTCCCGTTGGTTGGTCCGAATGATTAAGCGAATCATTGCGCAAATGAAAAACCCCGGCGGGTTGGCCGGGGATTTGAGTATCCCTGGTCTCAGACTCGAGACCAGGGGCACCCAGATTGGTGATGATGCTGTCGGCAGTAGTGATACTGGTGGCGCTTATGCGCTGTAGAGCAGGATGCCTGCCGGCTTCTCTTCGGTTGCGGTTTCGTCCGAGCTTACCGGGCGATAGAAGAGTTGATTGTTTTCGAGGTAGACCTCGAGGAAGGCCGGACGCTGCTGAATCTGTCCAGCAATGAGGGCCTCCGACAGAGGATCTTCAACGTAACGTTGCAGGGCACGGCGCAGCGGACGCGCACCGTAGCTGCGATCGCTGAGGGTCTTGTCGAGAATCCACTTCTTGGCTTCCTCTCGGACGGAGATGGTAATCGCCTTCTGCGCCAGGTTTGCGTTCAAGCTCTGCACGAGCAGCTCGACGATCTGGATCAGATCCGCATCGGACAAGGACATGAACAGAATGACCTCGTCTAGTCTGTTCAAGAACTCCGGATTGAAGGTCTTCTTGACCTCCTGCTTCACTAACTCTTCAACCTTGTCGTTGACCAGGTCTTCGCGGTCGCTCTGGAAGCCGAGCCCCTGCTTCTTCTGCAGGTGCCGGGCGCCGATGTTCGACGTCATGATCAGGATCGTGTTCTTGAAGTCGACCGTGTTGCCGAGTCCGTCGGTCAGCTGGCCGTCTTCAAATACCTGCAGCAGGATGTTGAACACATCCGGATGCGCCTTTTCGATTTCGTCGAGCAGGACGACTGAATAAGGAGACCGCTTGACGCGTTCGGTAAGTTGGCCGCCCTCTTCGTAGCCCACGTATCCCGGAGGCGAACCGATCAGCTTCGATACCGAGTGCTTTTCCATGAACTCCGACATATCGAAGCGGATGAGCGCCTTGTCCGATCCGAAAAGGAAGTTGGCGAGCGTGCGGGCCACTTCCGTCTTGCCCACGCCGGTAGGTCCGAGGAACAGGAAGCTTCCAATCGGACGCGCGGGCGACTTCAACCCAGCCCTGGACCGGCGAATGGCGCGGGCCAGTGCGGAGATTGCCTTCTCCTGCGAGATGATGCGCTTGTGGAGTTCTTCTTCCACGCGCAACAGCTTCTGCGTCTCTTCTTCCTTGATGCTGGTTACGGGAACGCCCGTCCAGCGGCTCACGACGTCTTCGATGTCTTCGCGACCGACAATGCCTGCGGCGGAGTCATCGAGGTGATATTTGTCGCGAAGAGCGCGCAAGTTCTCACGCTCCTTGCGCTCCTCGTCGGAGTAGAATCGCGCCTTCTCGAACTCGTGGTTCGCGATGGCGGAATCCATACGGTGCACGATGAACTTGATGCGCTTCTGGACTTCGGTGATCTCCTCAGGCAGCGAGGTCTGGCGCAGCTTTACGCGCGCGCCAGCTTCGTCGATGAGGTCGATGGCCTTGTCTGGCAGGAAGCGATCGGGAATATAGCGATTCGAATGCGACACGGCGAACTCGATAGCCGCATCGGTGTAGCTGACGGCGTGGAACTTTTCGTAGCGATCCTTGATGCCGTTGATGATCTTGATGGCGTCTGCTTCGTTCGGCGGCGGAACCTTGACGGCCTGGAAGCGGCGCTCAAGAGAACGATCCTTCTCGATCGATTTGCGATACTCGGCCGGCGTGGTTGCGCCGATGCACTGAATCTCGCCGCGCGAGAGGGCAGGCTTCAGGATGTTCGCCGCGTCCAAAGAGCCTTCGGCAGAACCCGCACCGACCAGTGTGTGCAGCTCGTCGATGAAGATAATGGAGTTCTGATTTTCCATCAGCTCTTTCATGATGGTCTTCAGACGCTCTTCAAACTGACCGCGGTATTTGGTGCCGGCCACGATGAGCGAAAGGTCCAAAGCAAGAACGCGCTTGTCCGCGAGGAAGCTCGGAACTTCGCCGTCGGCAATGCGCTGCGCCAGGCCTTCGACGATGGCTGTCTTGCCGACGCCGGGCTCGCCAATCAGCACCGGGTTGTTCTTAGTGCGGCGGCAGAGAATCTGAACCACGCGCTCCAGCTCGCCATCACGGCCTACGAGCGGATCAAGCTGTCCGTCCATGGCGGCCTGGGTCAGGTCGCGGCTGAACTCGGCCAGCAAGCTCGACTCGCGCTGACGCGCCTGCGCCGGGGCCTTTTCCTGCGTGACGCGAGCAAGCTCGTCGCGAATCTGCGCCAGCTTGAGGCCGCGCTCCTGCAGAATCTCTGACGCGAAGCACTTCTCTTCACGCAGCAGCCCAAGCAGCAAATGCTCTGTGCCAATATGCTTGTGGCCGAGTCGCTCGGCTTCTTCAGCAGCGTATGCCAAAACGCGCTTGCACTCGTTCGAGAGCGGCAGGTCGACACTGGTCGACACCTTCTCACGAATCGTGGTGTGCGCTTCAATCTGCTTGCGAATCGACTCCACCGAGGCGTGCGAACGCAAAAAGCGATTGGTTAACGCCTTGTCCTCGCGCAAAAGGCCTAGCAGAAGGTGCTCGGTCTCGATATAGGGCGAGCCAAACTGGCTGGCCTCATACCGCGCGAAGAAGATCACGCGTCGTGCCTTCTCCGTATAGCGTTCGAACATAGTGTTCCCCCTCTTGCAGCGGGCTTTCGGTAGAAGTAGCCGTCCGATTTCTCAGCATCTCAACGACGAAGACCTGTCGCTGGAGACTCCGCTATCGGCTTCAGCCCAACTTGCCGCGCCCTTCTTCTCACTTACGCCGCCGGTGGCCCGAAAATCTCTAAAAACGCCCCGAACAGCTCTTTTGGATGGACCGGAATCCCTCTAAACTTTACCGGTGGCCCCGGAGTTCTTCTTCCGCAAGCACCCACCCACCGCTTGTGAACCGGGAATTGCAATTCCAGGTCCACCTATACAATCAGACTCAAAAACCACCCGGAAAGGTGCTTTTCCTTACCCTTTGCCGGGGTGAATCCCCGCTGTAGGAGCTTCTCCCGCAGGAGCTTTTCCTATGGCGTGAAGGCGCCCGCCCTCCAGGCGCAGAGTCCGCGTACACCGCGCGGCCAGATCCAGGTTGTGGGTCACCACGATCGAGGTGAGCCCGTGGGTTACGTGCAATCCTTCCAGTAAATCAAAAACGCGCCCGGCGGTGGTCTCATCCAGATCGCCGGTAGGTTCGTCGGCCAGCAACAACCGCGGATTCCCCACCAAAGCCCTTGCCAGCGCCACGCGCTGCTGCTCTCCCCCTGAGAGCTCTCCGGGCCGATGTTCGCTGCGGTCTTGCAAATCGACCTCCCTAAGCCAATTAGATGCAGTCTCTAGCGCCTGTCGCCGGTTAATTCCGCGGGCCATCAGCGGCATGGCCACATTCTCAACCGCAGAAAACTCCGGTAACAGGTAGTGAAACTGCCAGACGTAGCCAATCTCGCGATTGCGAAAAGCCGAAGCCTCCCGGGGGTTGAGAGTTGCCACGTTGGTTGAAGCGCAGTGTACAGTGCCCGCAGTCGGCGCATCAAGGGCACCCAGAATGTGCAAAAGTGTGCTCTTTCCCGTACCGGACTGGCCAGTGATCGCAACGAGTTCACCGGGGTTGATCGTTAACTCAAGCCCTTGAAATAAAGTGAGCGAGCCGCGGGCCGTGCGGTAGGTTTTTTCGAGGTTGTGAACCTGAATGATTGGGGAGCTCTCCTGCACCCGCAAGTTCGACTCCCGCATGAAGCGGGAAGCCGGGCTGGCAGCCGCTGGAGTGGTTTGAATCATTAGCTGGCTCCATCTTATCGCGAACGGCAGGGGCCAGGTGATTGCGAAAGTCACCTCGGCCTGCATTGGAGTAACCCTTTTGCAGTAACGTCACAAGACCGAGCGACGCGGCTGCAAATTCAAGTTGCTGATATCCACTCCGATAAATAGCAAGGGAGGGCAACGTCTCTCGGTGAGCCGGGTAGCCTTCCACCTGGGTGCGATTGATCACAGAGTTAGTCGCTCGATCTTTGTAAAAACAAAGGTAAGGACATGCGAGCAAGTTGCGTCATTTCGGTGGTGTTGCTGACGGCCTTTTGTGCGGCTGGCTTGCATGCGCAGCGATCATTCGGTGAGCACAACAGTGCGATGGCTTCTCTCCAGCCCGCGTTTATAACTCCGCTGGTAGCGCCCGATCCACGCCTCCTCCAATATGCTCGACTGTCCGTCTCTCACGAATACACCGCTGCAGGAGCGGAAACCGTGAACTACGGCAATGGACGAGGCGCCGGGATCATCGCCGGCAATCGCTTTGAATTTGATTTTGTTCCGCCGCCGTACATCCAGCACAACAGCACCGCGGACGACGGATTCGGAGATACTTCAGGACTGGCGAAGTTTCGCATCGCGTCAAGGGATGCGGAGAGCGGCAACTTCAACATCGCCGCAGTCCTCAGTCATTGTTTCGCAACCGGCAGCTACAAAAACGGAGCGGCCACAGACTCGTACAGCCCGGCTATCACCGCCGGGTTCGCCTTCCGGCGTCGATTCGATGTGATCTCGTCGCTCGGCGGCACGCTGCCTACCGGCAAAATCGCCAGCCAGGGAAGGTCCATCACGTGGAACGCTTTGGCGCAGGCACATGCGACTCCACATGTCTGGTTCGAGGTGGAGAACAACTCAACCTTCTATTTCGCAGGCAGCCACGACGGCAAGATGCAGAACTTTGTCACTCCTGGCACGTTCTACGTGGTGCGGCGAAAGGCCTGGAAGCCTACGCATCCGTTTTTCATCATCGATGGCGGTATGCAGATCGCTACTTCCGGCTTTCACACTTACAATCACAACCTGATCACCGAAGTGCGGATGCTGTTTTAGCGCCCTGCGCTGCACTCACTGCACTGGAGGTCCGAGCAGGGGTCAAAAGCAGATTTTTCGCTCACCACCCCCAAACCTACCCCAAAGAGCTGACGCTCTTTGGGGCCCCTGTTACGTTCGGGGACCCCGTTCACTCAGAATGACACGGTCAACATTTTCTATTCTGAATGATTCTCTGCCGATTACTGCCAGCTTCGCGGGCGCGACTCAGTTTGTGTCGGCAGGATTTCCGGCTGGGTCGAGCACTGTTATCGCGGCTGGCACTGAAATCCGCATGAGCGCGACGTAGATCGCGCCTGCTGAAAAGAAGCCGACGAACCACGCGTAGTCATAGAGGAAGTGAAGCGGCTTGACTGCGAGGCCAACCAGCGCAAGGGCAACTCCGATCACCAGGGCCGCAATCGCACGCGGGTTGATTCCCTTGCTGTAGTGGTACGCGCCCTCCGAGTGGTAGAGCGAGTTGACGTCGAGTTCAGTCTTGCGAATCAGGAAGTAGTCCGACACCATGATGCCGGCGACCGGCCCGAGCAGTCCCGAGTAGCCAACTAGCCAGCCGAAGATGTAGGCATCCGGCGTGGCCAGCAGTCTCCACGGGCACATCGCCAGCCCCAGAAAACCGGTAATCAGGCCGCCGGTGCGGAAGCTGATGAGCCGCGGATAGAGATTCGAGAAATCGTTCGAAGGCGAAACCACGTTGGCGCCGATGTTCACGTTCAGCGTGGCGATGAGGATGGCGATGAGCGCGATAAAGGCGACGACGGGTTGATGGAATGCGCCGATCAATTCAATCGGATTCCAGATGGGCCGGCCGAAGAGAACGGTTGAGGCTGAAGTGACCGAGATGCCGACGAAGGTGTACAGTGTCATCGCCACCGGCAGCCCGAATGCCTGTCCGTAGGCCTGCGCGTGCTGTGATTTCGAGTAACGCGTGAAGTCCGGAATGTTGAGCGCGAGTGTCGCCCAGTAGCCCACCATCGCGGTGAGCGACGGGAAGAAGACGGCGAGGAATTCACTGGTCGAGTGAAACTGGCTCGGCGTCGATAGCATCGAGCCGAAACTGCCAGCCTTGATCCGCACCCAGATCAGCAGCGCCGCCGCCATGATGAACATGAAAGGCGCGCCGAAGGCCTGCAGATGGCGAATCGACTCAACCCCGCGCCACACAATCACCATGTTCAGCAGCCAGAACAGCAGAAAGCACGCCCACTTGATGCCGGCCGATCCCGGCCACCGCTGGCCAGATGACAGCAAGCATCGAGTGAATCGCCGTCCCGCCGATCCACGACTGAATGCCAAACCACCCGCACGCCACAACCGCTCGCAGGATGGCCGGCAGGTTGGCGCCACGCACCCCGAACGGCGCGCGAATGAACACCGGAAACGGAATTCCATACCTTGCCCCCGCATGCGCATTCAGCAGCATCGGCACCAGCACGATCAGATTCCCCAGCAGCACAGTGCCCGACGCCTGCTTCCAGTCCATGCCCTTGGCGATCAGCGATGACGCAAGCTGGTACGTCGTGATCTCCATCGACATGGAGAACCACAACGCGATGTAGCTGTAGGTGGTCCAGGTGCGTTGCGCTGGCGTCGTCGGCGCCAGGTCGCGATTCGATAAAGTGGGGTCGAAAGTGCTCAAACGGCCTCCAGTGTAGATCGGTATACACGAACGCCAATGAGAACGCGATAAGGAAGTTGAGTTGATCACGACACGTTGAGTTGTCGTTTTACACTCGAACTATGCCCTACTCCCTGTCTCGACTGCCCGAGGGAATGGCCCTTTGCTGTTCTGACGACGGCAACATCCTCGTTTGTCTTGGCAGAAGAGTGAACGTCTTTGATATGCAAAGCCGCGAGAGGATCTTATCTGCCCATCCCTTCTCCCATCCAAGCGATGCAGCTTTTTCTTCCAAGGGCAAAGCACTCGCAGTGAAAAAT
This sequence comes from uncultured Acidobacteriaceae bacterium, assembly GCA_963735215.1. Lineage (GTDB taxonomy): Bacteria > Acidobacteriota > Terriglobia > Terriglobales > Acidobacteriaceae > Telmatobacter. The sequence goes on from CAVTKF010000001.1 coordinate 63,683, forward strand.
ACGAGCGGCAGAATTATCGTGCTCGACCCGTTTACCGGGGAAGTTTTGAAGGACTTCAAAAATCCGAAGGACGGCGACGAAGGCAGTGAAGTCTTGTTTTCACCCAATGGCAGAGAACTTATCGACGCATCGTGGAAAGGAGATATCACGGTTCGCAGGCTCTCTGATTCCACTATTGTCATGCAACAGTCGTTTGCGGGCGAAGTGATTGGAAGAATATCCCATGATCGGGTACGGCGTACGTGGCTGTTTGAACACCATCCAATAGTCCGTCCGGGCGAAAACTGGCCTTCACCGCCGTATCTGACCTTACAAAGGTGGCCCTTCGGAAAACATAAAGCAAACATTCTGAATTTAGATCTTGATATCATCCATTCAGCGACACTGTCCCCAGATGCATCTCGGCTTTGTTACGTGGCCACCCGCAGACGTGTGGGTAGCTGGATCAAAATCTCTCAAGCCAGTGACGGCGCTGTAGTCGCCAGTAGCGATGAAATCAAGATCGGCGGAACAGGAAGCGAGTTGGCTTGGGCGCCCGACGGCGAATATCTTGGCTCGGTCCAATCCCGGCGGTTCGTTTTCTATCGTGCATCGGACTTTTCCCTCCTCGGTGAAGTCCCATGCACCTATCCATCCAGCATTTGCTTCCTGCCGGGAACGGATGATGTGGCGCTTGGTTCATGGAATGATTCAGCCGTTGTGAAATTCAACGACATTGCGGCAGGCAGAGTGAAAATGCGGTAAACCTTTTTTGCGGGCCAACCGTTAGAGCTTGGGTTTTGTGCGCACTTTGAACGCATTACTCATTTCCACGCGCCGCCGCGGGCTTCGCGGCGAAGGTATTGGCCGCGTCCCGGCTTGCCGATGAACTGGCCCTTCGACACGATCAGTTCGCCGCGGGAATAGACGTCGCGGGCATTGCCGCGCACTTTGAATCCCTCAAACATCGAGTAGTCGACACGCATGTGATGCGTCGCGGCGGAGATGGTATGATGCGCTCCTGAATCCCACAGCACGATGTCGGCATCGCTGCCCGGCGCCAGCACTCCCTTCTTCGGATACATGCCGAAGATGCGCGCGGGGGCAGTGGAGACGAGTTCGACGAAGCGGTTGATGGAAAAGTTACCCTGCCCCACGCCGTGGTGATGCAGCAACTGCAGCCGGTTCTCGATGCCGGGGCCGCCGTTGGGAATCTTGGTGAAGTCGTCTTTGCCCAGCGCCTTCTGATCCTCAAAGCAAAACGGGCAATGATCCGTAGAGACGACCTGCAGGTTGTCTTTGCGAAGGCCCTCCCATAACTTTGGCTGGTTGCGCTTCTCACGCAGCGGTGGGGTGAAGACATACTTTGCGCCGTCCCAGCCCTTGTCCGTCATATCGTCGTTGAGCATATTGTCTTCGATGGAGAGAAGCAGGTATTGCGGGCAGGTTTCGGCAAAGGCGGGCAGGCCGCGGTCGCGCGCCTCGCGGACTTGATTCAACGCGTCTTCACTGGAGAGATGCACGATGTACACCGGAACGCCGGCCATCTCCGCCATCGCAATCGCGCGATGCACTGCTTCAGCCTCCGCCACGGTCGGCCGCGTCAGCGCGTGATAGATGGGCGCAGTCTTTCCCTCGGCGAGCGCCTGCTGGACGATGACATCGATGACCGACCCGTTCTCCGCGTGCATGCAGATCAGCGCGCCATTCTTCGCCGTCTGGCGCATGGCCTTGAAGATCGTCGCGTCATCGACCATCAGCACGTTGGGATAGGCCATGAACAGCTTGAAGCTGGCCACGCCCTCGCGGACCATGTCGTCCATGTCTTCGAGGCCAGCGTCGCCGAGATCGGTCACGATCATGTGCAGGCCGTAGTCGATGCAGGCCTTACCCTCGGCTTTCTTCCACCACGTGTCGAGCGCAGCACGCATCTTCGTTCCGCGCGCCTGGATAGCAAAGTCCACAATCGTCGTTGTCCCGCCAATCGCCGCCGCACGCGTACCCGTTTCAAAGTCATCGGCAGAATTGGTCCCCCCGAAAGGCATGTCGAGGTGGGTGTGCGCATCGATGCCGCCGGGGAGAACGAGAAGGCCGGATGCGTCGACGACTGTGTCTGCCGCACTCGCCGGAATTCCGGCACGCACTTCCTTGATGACTGAGCCATCGATCAACAGGTCGGCCTTGACGGTCGAGTCAGCATTGACGATTGTTCCGTTTTGAATGAGAACCGGAGGCATAAGGGATCACTCGGTAGAGAAGAATTGGTTGAGGTTCGTGCTTTCCCACCCTTGCTACGCAAGGATGGGGCACCCGGTATCTTCGGCACGGCGATACATAACAAGCTCAACAGCAGATCCTTCGCTTCGCTGAAGAAAGCCGCTCCGCTCAGGATGACACGGTCCTGGTCGTACCTAACCGCTCAGGATGACACCTTTATGGTTGTACCTAACCACTCAGGACGAAAGCCGTATTTTGGATGACAGCTGTACTTGGAAACTCAGGACGACCGCGTTCTGGTCGTACCTAACAAAGCATCGCCAACAAGGCTCGTCAAACTTGTGCGTGCAACTATGACCGCTGCGGTTCCACGGCGTAGTCCGCGCCATGGGTGCGCTGGTCCCACGTCTCCGCGGGAACTCCCGAATCCACGCGCACCATCGTGATGCAATCCTCGACCGGGCACACCAGGGCGCAGAGATTGCAGCCTACGCATTCCGTCTCGTCCACGCGGGGAATTTTGGCCAACGGCGTGGGATACGGACCATGATCCGCCGCTGCCTCGGCACGCTCTTTGCGCGTGACCGGCGTGATGGCGATCGAGTTGCGCGTGCGCCACTCCACAGTAGGCGGACCATCGTGCAGCTCGACCTGCCCATTCACCGGACCCGACGCACGATCGAGATGGATGCACTGATGCGCGCCATCCCAGCAGGCGATGTGGCAGAGGTCGCAGCCAATGCATGTTTGCTCGTTGATATGCGCGACGATCTTGTAGTTGAGGTTCAGATGTTTCCACTCGGTGACGCGCGGAATTGAGAGCCCGCGAAAATCCTCGATTGTGGCGAAGCCCTTGGACCGCATCCAGTTCTCAAGGCCTTCGGCCATGTCTTCGACGACGCGATAGCCGTAGTGCATGACTGCCGTGCAGACCTGTACGGTGCCGCAACCCAGCAGCATGAATTCGACGGCATCGCGCCACGTTGAGATACCGCCGATACCCGAAAGCGGGAGCGCAGCTTCAGGATCGGCCATAATCTGCTGCACCATGTTCAGCGCTATCGGCTTCACCGCCGGACCGCAATAGCCGCCATGAGAGCTCTTGCCGTCCACATTCGGCCGCGGCACAAAGGTGTCGAGATCGATGCCGGTAATCGAGTTGATGGTGTTGATGGCCGACAGACCATCGGCGCCCCCGCGCTTTGCCGCGCGCGCAATCTCGCGAATGTCCGAGACGTTCGGCGTCAGCTTCACCAGCACCGGTGTCCGCGCCTTCTCCTTCACCCACGTGGTGATCATCTCGGTGTATTCGGGAACCTGTCCGACCGCCGAGCCCATGCCACGCTCGCTCATGCCATGCGGGCAACCGAAATTCAGCTCCAGTCCATCGGCCCCGGCATCTTCGGCGCGCTGCACAATTTCGTGCCAGGCCTCGCGATTCGAAGCCACCATCAGCGACGCGATGATCGCGTGATAGGGATAGCTCTTCTTCACCTGAGCCATTTCACGAAGGTTCTCTTCAACGCTGCGATCGCTGATGAGCTCGATATTGTTGAGGCCCATCATGCGCTGGCCCTGCCAATCGGTCGCTGAATAACGGGAGCAGACGTTCGTTACAGGCTCACCGATGGTCTTCCACACCGCGCCACCCCAGCCGGCATCAAACGCGCGCATGATCTGCTCGCCGCAGTTCGTTGGTGGAGCCGAAGCAAGCCAGAAAGGATTCGGTGCGTCGATGCTGCCCGCGAATCGATGTACGCGAATATCAGGCATAGGCCGCCTCCGCAATTTTCAGGATGGCGCGCGCGGCACGCTTGCCGTCTGCAACGGCGTCCACCACTTCCCTGCCGCCGTTGGCGCAATCGCCGCCCGCGAAGTACCGCGAATTGCCGGTCTGGCCGGTCTCCGGGTCGGTTACGATGATGCCGCCGCGCAATTCAATGCGGCGCAGTTCCTGCACCAGCTGTGCAAACGGCGACTGCCCGATCGCGGGAATCACGTAGTCGCATTCAATCGTGTAATGCGAATCTGGAATAGGCAGCAGCGCCTGGTCCACTTCGCTCACCTGGACTGTATCGAGCAGTAAACGCCCACGCTCATTGGCGCGGACGGCGAAGGGCTGGCGGCGCCAGAGGAACTGCACACCCTCCTGCTTCGCATGCTCGTACTCAAAATCAAATGCCGACATATCGCGCTCGCCGCGGCGGTAAAGCAGGTATACCGTCTCCGCGCCCAGTCGACGCGCTGCATTGGCGGCATCGATCGCCGTATTCCCCGCGCCAACCACCACCACGGTGCCGGTAAGTTCGCGCAGGCGCCCGGTTTTGTAGGATGCAATGAACTCCAGCGCGTTCAACACGCCCTTCTGGTCCTCGCCTGGAATATTCATGCGCTGCATGGCGCCAAGGCCAACTCCCACAAAGATGAAGTCGAACTCCGACTCAAGTTCCTCAAGGGACTCGGCGGTGTCGATCGCAGCGCCGGTGCGAAACTCCACACCCATGCGTCGAATCATCTCCGCCTCGCGCAGACTGTCCGCCGCACGCAGCTTGTATTCGGCGACTCCGTAGGTATTGAGGCCGCCGAGTAGATCTTTGCGTTCAAGGATGGTCGCCGAAGCGCCGTGCCGGCACAACTCGGCAGCACATGCAAGCGACGCCGGTCCACCGCCAATGCAGGCAACCTGCACATTGCGCGATCCGCGCGGTGCGGTCAGCAATTCCTCACCGGTGGCCTCGAAGGAGTCCATCGCGTAACGCTGCAGCCGGGCAATCTGGATGGGCGCGTGATTGTAGCGATGCATCACGCAGGCGCCTTCGCACAGCACCTCCACCGGACAAGCCTTCGCACAGCTGGCGCCAAGAATGTTCGCATCCAGGATCCGGAGCGCCGAACCGCGCAGGTTGCCGGTGCTGATGCGCTTGATGAAGCCCGGCACGTCGATATGCGTGGGACAGGCGCCGGTACAGGGCGCGTCGAAACAATTCAGGCAACGATTGGCTTCAATCACTGCGGCCTGAGGCTCCAGCGGCGGCTTGATGTCGCCGAACCGCTCGCGCAGGAGAAGATCATCGGGTAACGTTGCGGTACTCATGAAGACCTCGGGGAAACTCTCTTATTCTCTGCTGTCCTTCTTTGGCAACTTCTCTGCTGTCTTTCTATGGCTATTCTCAACTGTCTTTCTATGGATTGACGAGGGTTTTCGCCGGCAGGTTCCGTCAGGAGGCAACCAGCGGCCCGTACATGTCGGGTCGGCGGTCGCGGAAAAACTGCCAGGTTCGCCGTACTTCTGCAATTTCATCGAGATTCAGGTCGGTGGTCAGCACCTCGTCTTTATCCCTCGAGGCCTGGGCAACGATTTGACCCCGAGGATTGGCAAAGTAGCTGGACCCGTAGAACTCGCCAATGTTCCACGGCGCTTCGGTACCCACGCGGTTGATGGCCGCGATGAAATAGCCATTGGCGGCGGCGTGTGCCGGCTGCTCGAGTTTCCAGAGATACTCGCTCAGCCCGGCCACCGTCGCCGAGGGATTAAAGACGATCTCCGCTCCGTTGAGTCCGAGGCAGCGAGCGCCCTCGGGAAAATGCCGGTCGTAGCAGATGTAGATGCCGATCTTGGCGAATCCGAGGTCAAACACCGGGTAGCCGAGATTCCCTGGCCGGAAATAGAACTTCTCCCAGAATCCCGGCGCCACGTGCGGAATGTGCGTCTTGCGGTATTTCCCCAGGTAGGTGCCGTCATTCTGCAGGACTGCGGCGGTGTTATAGAAAATGCCTTCCTGCTCCACCTCGTAGACCGGAACCACCATGGCGATGCGCAGTTCCTTCGCCAGCTGTTGCATCAGCTTTACGGTCGGCCCATCCGGAACAGGCTCGGTGGTCTCGTACCACTTTGTCGACTGCTCGGCACAGAAGTAGGGGCCGTTGAATATCTCCTGCAGACAGACGATCTGGGCTCCTTCGCTGGCCGCCTTGCGGATGAGACCCAAGTGCTTCTCAATCATTGCTTTCTTCTGCGTCGCAAGCGGCTCAGTGGCGGCAACGGCGTTGGAAGCCTGGATGATGGAACATCGAACTACGCGCGGCATTCGGCGGCGACTCCCGTCGTGAAGGAGATGAGTATTAGACGTTATCGCATGGAAGCGGCTTGGGCAAGAGTTTCCAGTTGGATTTAAAGCACTTCGCTTCGAGCGTGTTTACGGGATCAACCCGAATTATGAAGGGAATTTCAGCGCGATGTGCAAGGAGGCCTAATACGGGATCTTGTTCGGCGAGACCATCCAGGCCGCAAAGCTCTCCCATGCCTCATCGCGAAGATACTGCTTTGCCGGGAGCGACCGGTCAACGGGAGATTTGCGAAACTCCGCATAAAGATAGGCATCGTCGAAACCAGCTTTGGCTGCGTCCTCGGCCCCCGCGCCAAAAAAGACAGCATCCAGGCGCGCCCAGTGCGAAGCCGCGAGGCACATGGGGCAGGGTTCGCAGCTTGTGTAGAGTTCGCATCCGGCTAGCGTGAAAGTGTTCAGCGTCCTGCATGCTGCGCGGACGGCCGTCACCTCGCCGTGGGCCGTGGGATCGTTGGTCGCAGTCACCATGTTCACGCCTTCGGCAATCACCTTCCCGTCGCGCGCAATCAGCGCTGCAAACGGCCCACCCCGGCCCGAGGTTACGTTCTCGGTCGCCAGCGCAATGGCGCGGCGCAGAAACTCAAGATTTGGCTCAGTACTCATATCGGCTTGCCTTCGGCGATTCCAAAGGTAAAGTAAACACAGTATGGCACAGGCTTTGCGATCCACTCGCGTCCTGACGGCTGACGGGCTCGCGCCCGCGACGTTGATTGTGGAAGGCGAGAAAATCGCGGCAGTTCGCGCATGGAACGAGACCGCGGGTGCCGCGCAACTTCACGACTTCGGCGATCTGCTTCTTTTGCCCGGACTCGTGGACTCGCACGTACACATCAACGATCCTGGCCGCGATTGGGAGGGCTTCGACACAGCCACTCGCGCTGCAGCTGCCGGCGGCGTTACCACGCTAGTCGACATGCCGCTCAACTGCGTTCCCGAAACAATTAACGTCGAAGCACTGGAAGCCAAGCGCGCGGCGGCCAGCGGAAAAGCATGGGTCGATTGGGCCGCCTGGGGAGGCGTGGTCCGCGGGAATGCTGAGGAGTTGCCGGCGCTCATCAAGTCTGGAGTCCTCGGATTCAAGTGCTTCATGATCCACTCAGGTATCGAGGGCTTCTGCTGGGTTAACGAGTGTGACCTTCGCCTCGCCCTCGAGATACTTCGCGGCACCGGTCTGCCGCTTCTGGTCCACGCAGAAGTCGCAGCACCCGTCCAGGCGGCGACCGACGCACTCAACATGAATGGAGCCGATTGGCATAAATACTGCACCTATCTCGCTTCGCGCCCGGACCATGCGGAGGTCGAAGCAATCCGCCTGCTGATCCGGATTGCCGAGGAATTCCAAACGACAATTCACGTCGTCCACCTCGCCAGCGCGACAGCTTTGGCCATCCTCGCCGAAGCGCGCGACCGCGGCGTTCCCATCACAGTGGAAACATGCGTTCACTACCTCTGGTTCGCGGCGGAAGAGATTCCCGACGGAGCAACGGAGTTCAAGTGCGCGCCTCCGATTCGACGCGCGGAAAACCGCGAGAGGTTATGGAAAGCGCTTGAAGATGGCCTCATCGACCTTGTCGCGACCGACCACTCCCCGTGCCCTCCCGCGATGAAACACCGCGAGGAAGGCAGCTTGGACCTGGCGTGGGGCGGAATCGCCAGCCTCGGCCTTGCCCTCCCCGTGATGTGGACCGCAATGCACCAACGCGGCTACAACACCAAAGATGCCGCGCAGAGAGTCGGCAAATGGATGTCCGCCAGCCCTGCGCGTCTCGCCGGCCTCGTTGGCCAGAAAGGAACTCTCTCCCCCGGCGCCGATGCCGACATCGCGATCTTCGACCCTGACGCTACCTGGACCGTTACCGAAAGCGATCTTCACTTCCGCCACAAGATCTCGCCTTATCTCGGCGCGCACCTGCGGGGTCGGGTTCGAGAAACATGGCTGCGCGGCCAGCCCGTTCTCCCCTCCGATCAAATCGCCATAAGCCCGCGCGGAAGAGAGCTGGTGCGCAGGTGAGCGACCGCGCCAAACGAGCCATCGCAGAATGCCGCGCCATCGCCGCCATGAGCGAAGAGCCGGGTCGCATCACACGCCGATTTCTCACTCCTCCGTTTCGTGAGGTTCACCGGCATCTGCGAGTTCGCATGGAGAACCTCGACATGTCCGTGCACGTCGATGCCGCGGGAAATCTACGCGGCCTCTGGACTCCGATCGGCGCATCGGGCAAGCGGCTTCTCCTCGGTTCCCACATCGACACTGTCCCCGACGCCGGCGCTTTCGATGGCGTGCTCGGAGTTGTACTCGCGCTTGAACTGGTTGAGTCTGCAGCCCGGCTCCACTTGCCCCTAGCCCTCGAAGTCATCGCGTTCTCTGAAGAAGAGGGCGTCCGCTTCGGCTTTCCGTTTATCGGCAGCCGGGCAGTCGCAGGCCGCTTTGATCCATCATTCCTCGCGCACAAAGACGCCGAAGGAATCTCGATTCGGCAGGCAATCGAAGACTTCGGCATCGACTCCAACAACCTCGAAGCAGCCATCGCCGACCAGCACGCAGTCGGTTTTGTCGAGATTCACATTGAGCAAGGCCCGGTGCTCGAGGCCGAAGACCTGAGCGTCGCCGCTGTCAGCAGCATCGTCGGCCAGACACGGCTCGATCTGAAGTTCACCGGCAATGCCAACCACGCGGGCACAACCCCGATGCACCTGCGCCACGACGCCCTCGCCGCTGCCGCGGAATGGATCGCAAGAGTTGAGGCTCTTGCCCGTCGCACCGAAGGCCTTGTAGCGACCGTCGGCAAGCTCAATGTAAATCCCAACGCAGGCAACGTGATTCCTGGCTCCGTTGACTTGAGCCTTGACGTGCGCCACGTGCTCGACAGCCAACGCAGGGCTGCCGTCGACGAACTGCTTGCGCAGGCCGAGACCGTCGCGACGCGTCGTGAACTTACTCTCCGATGGTCCCCAAAAATGGACGAGCCTTCCGTGCCGATGGACGAACGACTCACTGCATTCCTCATCGGCGCCATCGAAACCGCGGGCTTCCCCGCCAAGGCGATGCCGAGTGGCGCGGGGCACGACTCTATGATCATGGCTGGCCGTATGCCGACGGCGATGCTCTTCCTGCGCAGTCCCGGCGGCCTCAGCCATCATCCCGACGAGACAGTTCGCGAAGAAGATGTGGAAGCGGCGCTTCGCGTGGGTGAGAAATTCCTTGAGCGGCTCGCAGCCGAGGTTCGCTAGAATCGAAAAACGCAACGCAAGCGAGGTCACGATTGCATCATCTGGGAGCAACCCGAAGCAGCCTCAAGCCGGACCACCTGCTGCAAACTCCGGACACATTCGTTCGCATTCCGCTGCCAGGCGCAAGTGGGGTGGATTGCATCGTGCACGCGGGTCCGCAACTGGGCGCAAACTTCAGCCAGATCACGGCAGAGTTTTCTGCCGGGGGTTCGCTCGGGTCCGCGCCGGCGCAGCGTTTCGTCTATGTGCTCGAGGGCGAAGTCAGCTTGACGATCGGCGAAAAGAAACATCTCCTCGGCACTGGCGGTTACGCATATCTGCCGACCGGCACTCCGCATTCCGTAACGGCTTTGTCGGCCGCGAAAGCTGCAGTGATCGAAAAGCTATACGACCCGTTGCCGAACCTGCCCGCGCCTGCGGTTGTGGTCGGGCATGAATCGTCGGTCAGCGAAGTCGCATTGATGGGCGATGATGCGCTGCGCGTTCGTTCGCTTATGCCCGATACTGATGCCTACGACTTCGCGGTGAACACCATGACCTACGATCCCGGTGCTGCACTCAGCATGGTAGAGATTCACGTCATGGAGCATGGGCTCTTGATGCTTGAGGGCGGCGGCATCTACCGGCTCGGCGATTCGTGGTACCCCGTTGAAGCCGGCGACTTCATCTGGATGGCACCCTACTGCCCGCAATGGTTCGGCGCGCTGGGCAAGAAGCCCGCGAAATACCTCATCTACAAAGACTGGCGGCGCCATCCGCTGGGAGCCTGACAATGGAACTCCGCCCCACGCTTTCCCCCATGCTCTCGATTGACCGGCTCATCTCAGAACTGAACGCGCTCGCGAAGATTTCCGAAGCCGCACCGCCGGTCGTCACTCGCGTCGTGTTCAGCGAGGCCGATCTTCGCGCACGCGCCTATGTCAAGGGTCTCTGCCGCGACGCCGGACTCGAAGTGCACGAAGACGCCATCGGCAACACCTTCGCGCGCTGGGAAGGGACCGAGCCCGATCTCGCTCCCATCGCAACTGGCTCGCACATCGACGCCATTCCCAACGCGGGCCTGTACGACGGCTGCGTCGGGGTGCTCGGCGGACTCGAAGCGATTCGTGTTCTGCAGCGTCTCGGCTTCAAACCCCGTCGCTCTATTGAACTCGTCATCTTCACGGCCGAAGAGCCGACCCGCTTCGGCATCGGCTGCCTGGGCAGCCGCATGATGGCCGGCGTGCTCTCGCCAGAGCAGGCCATTGCCTTGCGCGACAAAGAGGGACGCGGCCTCGAAGAACTGCGAGGTCAAGCCGGATTCACAGGCTCTCTCGAATCGGTCGCCTTGGCTCGAGATCACTTTCACCAGTTTGTCGAATTGCACATCGAACAAGGTCCGTTGCTCGAGCAGGAAAGCATTGACGTTGGCCTTGTCACGCACATCGCCGCACCGGCCAGCATGCGCATCCTCATCGAGGGCGAAGGCGGCCACGCAGGCGGCAAGCTGATGCCGGGCCGCAAGGACGCGCTCGCCGCAGCCGCCGTTCTTGTTCTTGCGCTCGAAGGCGCTGCAAAATCAACCGGCGCCATCGACACCGTGGGAACAGTAGGCGTTTGCGAAGTTTTCCCCGGCGCCGTCAACAGCATTCCTTCGCGCGTTCGACTCGAAACCGATATTCGCGACATCGATGGATCGCGACGCGATGGGGTGATCGACAAGCTGAAGACTACATGCGAAGAAGTGGCAGAGCGTCGCGGAGTATCCATCAAGACCGAGATGGTGAACGCCGATCCGCCGGCAACCTGCGACCCCGCAATTCTCGACGCTATGGAGCAGGCGGCGAATGCGGCGGGCAAGAGCTACAAGCGCATGGTCAGCCGCGCCTATCATGATTCGCTTTTCATGGCGCGCATCGCTCCCGTCGCCATGCTTTTCATTCCCTGCCGCGGCGGAGTCAGCCACCGGCCTGACGAATATGCATCGCCCGAGTGGATTGGCAGCGGCGTTCATGTCCTGTCTCGCACGCTCGCGACATTGTCCTCGTAGCACAGGCTTTCCAAGTTGGCCGCGCCGTTGTATGCTATGCGTCAACTCGTACGGCGTTTCGCACTTCCCCAACTATGAGCACGCTTGCGAAAAACCGCATCGTCGGCACCTCCGTCCCCCGAAAGGAAGGAGTGGATAAGCTGCGAGGTACCGCCCGCTACGTCGACGACATTCAGCGCGAAGGCATGTGGCATGGCGCGACAGTCCGCAGCACCGTTCCGCGCGCGCTGATCCGCTCCATCGGTTTCGGCCGCAAGATCGACTGGAACGAATTCACCGTCGTCAGCGCTGCAGATATTCCTGGCGAAAATCGCATTCAAATGATCGTTTCCGATCAACCTTGTCTCGCCGACGGACAAGTGAACCACTGCGAAGAAGCAATCCTGCTCATTGCACATCCTGATAAGCAGAAGGTCCGCGAAGCCGTAAACGCAGTTCACATCGAATACGACTTGATGCCGCCGGTTTTTACCATTGAAGAAAGCGAGAAGCAGCAATCCGTCATCTGGGGCGCGGATAACTGCTTCAAGTCGTTTCTGCTCGAGAAGGGCGATGTCGATTCCGTTTGGGCGCAGGCCGCGCACATCGTTGAAGGCGAATACCGCACCGGCGCGCAGGAGCATCTCTACATCGAGAACAACGGCGTGATCGCGGAGTACAGCGCCGAAACCGGCATCACAGTCTGGGGCTCGCTGCAGTGCCCGTTCTACGTGCACAAGTCGCTGCTCGGGGTATTCGATCTGCCACCCGAGAAGGTTCGCGTTATTCAGACCGAAACCGGGGGCGCCTTCGGAGGCAAAGAGGATTTCCCTTCTGTCATCGCATCACATGCAGCCCTGCTCGCCATGAAGTGCAGGCGTCCAGTAAAGATGGTCTACGATCGCATGGAGGATCTCGCCGCAACAACGAAGCGCCATCCGTCGCGCGTCCGGCACCGCACCGCGCTTGATGTCAGCGGCAAGCTTCTCGCGATGGACATCGGTATAGCCACGGATGGCGGCGCATACTCCACGCTTTCGTCGACGGTGCTTTCACGCGCAACGCTGCATTCGCCCGGTCCCTACATGTGCCCCAATGTCCGTATTCGGTCCCATGCCTGGGCCACCAACACCGTTCCCTATGGGGCATTTCGCGGATTCGGTGCGCCGCAAACGATCTTCGCAGTCGAACGCCATATGGACGAAATCGCCGCCGCCATCGACATCGATCCGATCGAACTGCGACGCCGCAACTTCATTCACCAAGGCGAAACCACGGCAACCGAGCAGTTGATGCGCGAGCCAGTAATCCTCGACAAGCTGCTCGACCGCGCGCTGGCCGAAAGCGACTACTACAAGAAGCGCGTCCAATTCGCAGAAGAAAATCCGCACAGCGCCATCAAGCGCGGCATGGGCATCGCTGCTTTCTATCATGGTTCCGGCTTCACGGGCTCCGGCGAACGCTATCTCAATTCGCTCGCGGGCATCGACGTCACCGGCGAAGGCAAAGTGCGTGTTCTTGTTTCAAGCACGGAGTTTGGCCAGGGCACTAACACAGTTCTCGCGCAAGTCGCTGCCGAGACCCTGGGCGTGGACTATGACGATGTCATCATGGCCCCGCCGGACACCGGCATCGTTCCCAACAGCGGCCCAACCGTCGCATCGCGTACTGCAATGGTGATCGGCCGCCTGATCGAGCGTGCGTCCGCGCAACTGATTTCCATGCTGCGCGAACAGGCCGGTCTACCCGAGCACTTCTCGCGCGACGACTTCTTCGCCGCCTGCCATCAGTTGCGCGCCAAGACCGGCGAAGTCGTCTCGCTCTGCCGCTACGAAGCGCCTCCAGGCATCTACTGGGACGACCAGAAGTACCGCGGCGAGGCCTATCCCGCTTATGGATGGGCCGTTCATGTCGCCCAGGTTGCCGTCGATACCGTTACTTACTCCGCCGAAGTCGAAGAATTCTGGTCAGCACAGGAGGCGGGACGCATCATCCATCCTGTCCTCGCCGCCGGACAAATCGAAGGCGGTATTGCGCAGGCCATCGGCTACGCGCTCTACGAAAAAGTCGTCCTCCAAAACGGCCGCATGGCCAACAACCAGATGACAAACTACATCATGCCCACCGCGGAAGACGTTCCTCCTATCCACGTCTTCTGGGAAGAAATTCCGTTCCAGCATGGCGGATTCGGGGCGAAAGGAATAGGCGAACTGCCGCACGACGGCCCGGCCCCGGCGGTTCTCAACGCGATCCGCGATGCGATCGGCATCAGCTTCAATTCCATTCCTTTGCTTCCGGAAGACCTCTTTGCGAAATTGAAGGTCGCGCGAAAAATTGAGGAGCCCGCAACCGTATGAGCGCGGAGACGAGAATTCACTTGAATGTCAACGGTGAAAACTTGACCGTCACCGTTCAACCGATGAAGCGTCTCCTCGACGTGCTGCGCGAAGATCTACACCTCACCGGCACCAAGGAGGGATGCGGCGAAGGAGAATGCGGCTCCTGCTCCGTGCGCATGAATGGCGATCTTGTGAACAGCTGCCTTGTTCCCGTGCTGCAAGCCGAAGGCGCAAGTATCGAGACCGTCGAAGGACTCGCTCACGATGGCATTCTCCATCCGTTGCAGCAGGCATTTCTCAACTGCGGCGGCGCACAATGCGGCATCTGCACGCCGGGGATGCTGATGGCAGCCAAGCATCTGCTCGCACACAATCCGCAGCCAACGATCGCCGAGATTCGCGAAGGCCTCGCCGGTAATCTGTGCCGCTGCACCGGCTTTATGCGCATCTTCGAGTCCGTTCTCTCCGCCGCAACCAGCGCGATCCCAACCGAACCGCAGGAAACGCATGCGCGGTAACGCAGCCGCACACGAGCTCGTCGCACCCGGATCGCTATCCGCCGTGCTCGATCTGCTCGCTTCGGCGCCGGGGCAGTGGACTCCGATAGCGGGCGGCACCGAGTTGATGGTTGCCTTCGCCGCTGGCCGGCTCACGGCGGGCAAGCTTGTCAGCCTCTGGGAAATTTCGGAACTCCGCTTCGTCGACAGCCAACGCTGGACGATAGTGATCGGAGGCGGGACGACATTCAGCGATCTGCGGGCCAACCCGATCGTCGCATCGGAATTCCCGCTGCTCGACAAATCAGCAAGCTGGATCGGATCCATCGCCAACCAGACGCGCGCGACGCTCGGCGGCAACCTTGTCAATGGCTCACCGGCAGCCGACTCTTCGCCGGCGCTGCTCGTCTACGACGCGGAAATCGAACTGATCTCCGCGCGCGGCAAGCGACGCATGCCCTATTGCGAATTCCACACTGGTTACAAACAGAATGCGATGACCGCCGATGAATTGTTGTACGCCGTCCACCTGCCGAGACGTTTCGCCCATCATCGGCAGTATCTGCGCAAGGTAGGTACGCGGCGTGCGATGGCCATATCGAAAGTCGCTCTCGGTGCGACGGCGTTGATGAAGGATGGCGCAATTGGAGAAATCCGCGTGGCTGCCGCAAGCCTCGCGCCCTTTCCCGTTCGCCTATTCAAGACTGAATCGATGCTGACAGGTAGAACGCCGACTGCCGACGTGATGGAAGCGGCTCGTCAATCCTTGCTGGCGGAAGCGCAGCCTATCGACGACATCCGATCCACCGCGCAATATCGAAAGGCCGTCGGCGCCAACCTTCTCGAAGAATTTCTGATCACTCTGAATCGGGAGCCCGTGGCGTGAGGAATTCTGTGCTCGACGAGTGGAACCAAGCCGATGAGAGTGCAGCTGCGGAAGCAATGCTGACCTGCTGCGGCGCGCAACGATGGGCAGCTCAGATGGTTGCGCTCCGTCCCATTGCGAACGTCGCCGCACTGAGTGAAATGGCTGACAGCATTTGGGTGACGATGAGCGAATCCGACTGGCTCGAAGCCTTCGTTTGCCATCCGCGCATAGGCGAGCGCAAAGTAGCCTCCGCATCGGAACAATCCATCGCCTGGTCGGAGCAGGAGCAGACCGGCACGAGCAGGGCCTCGAACGACGTGTTGCGTAAAATGGCCGAGGGGAACGCCCTCTACGAGCAGCGCTTCGGCTTCACCTACATCGTGTGCGCCACGGGAAAGAGTGCAGACCAGATGCTCGCCATCCTCGAGCGCCGCCTCGCCAACGACCGCATGGCAGAATTGAAAGAAGCCGCAGAGCAGCAGCGGCAAATCATGCAGTTGCGCCTTGGAAAGTGGTTGCTGTCATGAGCAAGATCACGACCCACGTCCTCGATACCGTCCTCGGCAAACCCGCTGCCAGCATCGCCGTGCAATTGGAGAAGCATGAAGGCAACCATTGGACAGCGGTCGCGCACGGAGAGACCGACAAAGACGGACGCTGTCAGAATCTCGCGCCGGAAGTCGCCGGCGGTCTCTATCGCCTCACGTTCGAGACCGGCGAATATCTCTCCCACCAGGCCCGCACCAGCATTTATCCCGAGATCACGATCACATTTAAATGCGGCGATGATGAGCACTATCATCTTCCGCTCCTCCTGAGCGACAACAGCTACACAACCTACCGAGGAAGCTGACGGATGGCCAGATTGGGTGAGAATCGTTACGGAAAGGCTCGCGTCCGGCTGTCGCGGATCACACGGTCAAGTGGATCAAGCGGATTAAGCGACCTGCACGAGTTCAACGAGTGGACGGTTAACGTGCTGTTGCATGGAGATTTCGAAAGCAGCTTCATCGAGGCGGACAACAGCAAGCTTCTGCCGACCGACACGATGAAGAACACCGTCTACTCGCTCGCGCACGCTTCGAACGCGACAACCATCGAAGAGTTCGCGATGGAGTTGGGAGACTATCTTCTCAGCAATAACTCCCAGGTTTCCAAGGCAGCCATCGAGATCGATGAGAAGTGCTGGGAACGCATTTCAATCGATGGACACCCCGATGCGACGACATTCAAGCTGGGAGGTCCGGAGTTACAGACGGTGCTAGCTGAGCGTGAGCGCGATGGCGGCTGGGTCATCACCTCCGGGGTTGATGGATTGACGATTCTCAAGACGACCAAATCTGCTTTCACCGGTTACATCAAAGACCGGCTGACAACGCTGAAACCTGCGACCGACCGTATCTTTGGAACGCGCGCGACGATCAAGTGGGACTATGTTTCGGCCGCACAGAATTTCTCTGAAGTCCGGGCAAGGATCATCGCCTCACTGCTGAAGGAATTTGCTGCGCACGATAGCAAGAGCGTGCAACACACGCTTTTCGACATGGGCAAGGCAGCGCTGGCCGTAGCTCCGGAGATTGCGCGCATCCATCTGACGATGCCGAATCTGCACCATCTGCTCGCCGATCTAACTCCATTCGGACAGGACAATCCCAACCACATCTTCGTTCCCATCGAAGAGCCGCACGGCTACATTGAAGCGACCATCGAGCGCTGACGGTTAGCCGAGTTGCGTCAAATCTTCCGGCCGGTCGATGTCGAGTTCACCGCCGTCAAGCGGTATCGAAATGACAGGCCAGGGTGGCTGTGCCAGCAACACGCGCGCTCCTGTATCGCCGCGAAGCGCAAGCAGATCAGGAAAAGCCTGCCTCGGAAAAATTGCCGGAATGCCGCGCGTTCCATCATAGGTCGACGCAATTGCCGTCGGCTCCCATTGGGCGTACGACATCTGGATCAGTCGATGGAGGTGCATGGTCTTTACCCGCGGTTGATCGCAACCCATGAGCAGGACGCCTTCCGCGCTTGGCGCTTCAGCCTGCACTGCTTTCACGCCGGCGCGGATTGAGCTTGCAAGGCCCTCTTCCCAATCGTCGTTCACAACAACATTCGCCACACCGAAATCGATCGCATTCTGGATCAATTCGCGATGGGCGCCGAGTATCACGAACATCGGCGATGCGCCTGCCTCCTGAGCGCAGCGAATCGCGCGATGAAGCATCGATTCTCCGTCAATCATGACCAGTTGTTTGGGTTGGCCGAGGCGGCTGCTCGAACCGGCGGCAACGATGATGGCAGCGACAGACATCGGCATCAGTCTACGCTTCGCTGCTTGACTCAGACACAACACACGGGCAAGACTAGCCCTATCGGGCAAACAAATCTGCAGAGAAAGGCTGAACGGTGAGCGACCAGAGTAGCGCGACGGCCGTAGTGTATGCGGAGCACAAGGAGAAAGAGAATTACGGACTTCATGCCGGTGTTTTGGGGCCGCTGGAGACGCTGGCTCAGTCCGTCTCCGCAATGGCTCCTTCCACTTCGCCGTCGCTCACCATCCCGTTGGTGTTTGCGATCGCGGGCAACGCGACCTGGCTCGTCTACTTGCTGGCAACCGGGGCGACCCTGCTCGTGGGATTTTGCGTCAGCCGTTTTGCGCGGCTCTCGGCTTCCCCCGGATCGCTCTACACCTACACTGCAGAGACGCTGCCGCCTGTTTTCGGTGTAGCTGCCGGGTGGGGCCTGCTGCTTGCGTATCTGGCGACAGCGGCGTCGGTCGCCGGAGGCGCGCTCTACTACACCAACGTGCTTTCGCAACAATTCCTCCATTGGACACCACCGATTCTGCTCACGCTCGTCGTGGTTTGCGCGGCTGCGGGCTTCGTTGCTTATCGCGACGTAAAGCTCTCCGCCGAATTGATGCTCTGGATCGAAATCTGCTCCATCAGCCTCATCTGCATCATCCTTACGATCATGCCGGTCCGATTCGGATTTCATCTCGACATGGACCAATTTCGCCTGCGTGGTGTTTCGCTTTCCGCGCTCGGTCCAGCGCTGGTGCTCTCCATGTTCAGCTTCGTCGGATTCGAAAGCGCGACAACGTTGGGGGGCGAGGCGCGCAACCCGCTGCGGACGATTCCACGTGCCGTGATTCAATGCGCCATCCTGGCCGGAGTCTTCTTCGTACTTTGCTCATATTCCGAAGTGCTGGGATTTCGCGGCGAATCCGGCAAACTGAGTGAGACCACCAGCCCCCTGCATCTTCTTGCCGACAAGGCTGGTGTGTCTCTATTGGGAACCGGAATTGACTTCGGTGCACTGATCAGCATGGTCGCGTGCGTGCTGGCCTGTGTCACCGCAGCTTCACGCGTCGTGTTGCGCATGGCTCGTGAGAGATTGCTTCCCGCAGTGTTCGAAAAGACCAGCCTGCGCCATCGCACGCCTGTCGCAGCAGTCGTGCTTTCCACCTGCGTGGTCTTCATTGCAACTGCGGTAATGGCAATGCGTGGCGTAAGCGGATCCGACGTTTACGATCTGCTCGGATCTCTATCGGTCTTCGGCTTCCTCACCGCGTACGCATTAGTCGCGGCGGCTCTCCCATTTGCAAGGCGGACACGCGGGCAGCATTCAAACTTCGTAGTGGTAGCCAGCGTCGCTGCGGTTCTCGTGGTTGTTCTGATCGCGGTTTTCGATCTGCGCTCTACCGCCGACATCGCGCACGCACGACTCCCCTACATTTACCTGGTGTATATCGCGGCGGGTCTCGCCTGGTATGCGGTGCGGCGCAAACCTGCGGTGGTCAATGCATAGATCGTTACGGCTGCGCGTCGGTATCCGGCTGCAGAAGCAGCAGAAGAACAAATCCCACGATCACGAACATGCGGAATGCTTCTTCCTGACCATTCCAGACGTGCGATTGCCACATCAGGAACCACTCCCCGCCCACATCCAGGAACGCGACGAGCCACATCAGCAGCGAGGCTGTCAGCGCCATGACTGCTATGCGTTTGCCTGCATTGAAGACATCGGCGGGCTGCCGCAAAGCACGGGCCAGACCCGCGATTCCCCACCATGCAAGGAACATCGTAACGAGTTCCCAGACAATGATCACCCAGTAGAAGACAAGGTGCACGCCCGGTGACGTCAGTGCCCGCCACATCCCGTGATTCCCCGGGATCGTCGTGTCCATCGAGAGCACGTGCCGGATGAATTCGTGGTTCGACCCGAAATCGGTGAGATTGTTGAACACGACCAGCGTGTAGTAGAAGGCAATACCCGCCAGCAGCAACAATTTCGCGGAGCGCGTAAACATCGGTGGAACCTCTGAATTGCTAAGGTTACGAACCACTTCACACGGTCTACTGCATGACGGACAGGGAGCTTGATTTTGTCATGCACAATCCTAGCCTCTGCATTCCTTTTGTCTAGGAGAAATCGACTGTCTCTCGAGCGATCGATTGCGAATAAACGAATCCTTCGAACCATTGAAGTGTGGAAAAAGCGAGCAGATCGCAGGAAAACACAGCGTAAACATGTCGAAAACGCCTGATATTGCCGGCCTTAGCGATCTAGATCACAGGAATCCTTAGATGAATTTTATGCAAAGATTGCTATTCTGATTCCACGCTGAGAATTCCAGACCTAGTGCAAATCCAATCAGCGGAGGTGTATCCCATCGATGGATGCACCCACATTCTTTTGGGTGATTCAGCAACTCTGAACTCATCTTCATCCTTCCAGAACTCTTCCGATTGAAGACTCTGGGAAGACCCTATTCCGAGGCCAGAAAATTGAGATACTCCACGCGTGTTGTTTCATTCCTCTTTTCCCGTCTATTCGCTTTCGTTACTCTCGCTGCATTGTGTTCAATTCCCGTTGCGGCGCAGCAGACGCTTGGTGGCATCACCGGCGAAGTAACCGATGCCTCCGGCGGCGTCATTCCCAACGTGTCGATCACCGTGGTGGACGAGTCCACGTCGCTCACGCGCACCACGACCACCAGTGGATCCGGGACCTATGCATTGGTGAACCTGCCCATCGGAACCTACACGCTGACGTACAAGGCCGATGGCTACGATCTGCAGAGGACGCAGCACATCACCGTGCAGGCCAATCGGACCGCAACGGTAAACGCAGCACTCAAGGTCGGACAGACCACGACCACCGTCGAAGTGGAGGCCTCGCCTCTAATGAATGCCGTGGACACCACTGTCGGTTACGTTCTCGACAAGACCGAGATTGAATCCGTGCCGCTGGCCACGGGCAGCTTTACAGGGCTGGCTACCCAGTCGAGCGGCGTCAGCGCAGAGTTCGGCGGTGGAACCGGAGCAAACTCCGGCCTCGGAAATGCACCCATCTGGGCCAATGGCCAACGCGACACGTCGAACAGCTTCCTGTTGAACGGCGTCGACGCCAGCAATCTCTTCAACGGCAAGAGCACCAGCCAGGTGACATCCTCCCGCGTCATCAACAGCACCGGCGTCCAGACGAGCCCCGGCGGCGGAGGCGGCGAGATTCCTTCTGCGGCTTCCGTTTACCTGTCCATTGGAAACGCCATCCCCACCCCCGCGCCAGAGACCATCGCTGAAGTCCGCGTTAATGCATCGATGTACGACGCGACCCAGGGATCGACGTCCGGAGCGCACATCGATCTCAGCACCGCCTCCGGCACCAACAACTATCATGGCTCCCTCTACGGACATCGCGGCAGCAACTGGATCAACGCCGCGCCCTTCTTCTTCAACCAGGATCCCAGCGTTCCCGCGAATGACAAGGTTCCCGAGTTGCATCGCTACATCCTCGGTGGCGCGCTCGGCGGCGCAATCGTCAAAGACAAGCTCTTCGGATTTCTCTCCTACCAGCACCTGCACGTGTCAGACCAGGAGATCGGCGATTCGTTCATGGATGTACCCGTCGGCCTCAGCGACGACCGCTCCGCGAGCGCCCTCGCAGACCTGAGCAACAACTCCTTTGGCGAAAATATCGGCAACCCGAACATCACCGCCGCCAGCATCGACCACAACGCTCTCGTCCTGTTCAATTCACCCGCACTTCCCGGGGAGCCCGGCAAATGGCTTATCCCGAACGACGCTCTTGGCGGCATTCCTCCCACCATCAATCATCTTGATAACGCGTTTATCCCCGGAACTGGCCGATTCACCGCGGACCTCGCCGTCGCCGACGTCGACTACAACGCGACAAAGAAAGATACGCTCAGCCTCAAGTACTTCTACCAGCACGATCCGACGCTTTCTCCCTATTCGTATTCGAGTGTCCCCGGATTTGCCGAACACCTCGACTCCGGTGCGCAGGTCGCCTCCATCACCAACAGCTACCTCGTCAAGCCGAACCTCAGCACCACTGAGACTTTTGGCTTGCTCCGCGAGAAAAACTGGGCGGACAATCAGCAGGCGTTTGGTCCCGGCTCCATCCCCGGCGGCTCAGCGGGTACCGGCGCGATCAACATGTTCGGTTCGAATTATTTTCCCGGCATCTCCATCTACAACATCCTCGGGCAATACCAGCCCTCCGGCGTCAGTTCGGTCTACCTCAACGTCGGTCCTAATGCTGAGAGCCAGTCTTCCAACACCGGCATGTTCCAGAACAGGTTTGCTCCCTCAGGCAATGCGATCTGGATGCTTGGCAAGCACACGGTCAGCTTCGGCGCGAGCTACACCTACACCCAGCTCAATACCATCGACAAGCGCACCGGCACTGGTACCATCGCGGCCGACGACTTCAGCCAGTTTGTGCAGGGCTTCGTAACTCCCGGCAGCTCGGCCACCGGCTTCTATGTCACCTCATTCCTGCAGGGCAATGCCAGCCGCTACTACCGCGCCAATCAGCTCGGCAGCTATCTGCAGGACAAATTTCAGCTCACCCCGACGCTCTCTCTTACCGCTGGTGTGCGCTATGACTGGGACGGCGGCCTCACCGAGAAATATGGCCGCATCTTCAACTTCGATCCCACCGCCTATAGCTACAACGCCGCCAACGACTCCATCGACAACACGGGCCTCATCATCGCCGGAAACAATGCCAACGGCACTAAGGGAGTCAGTGCAACGACTTTGACCGGCCGCCAGTGGGGCATTGCTCCTCGTGTCGGGGCTGCATGGCAACCTCCCATGTTCCACAGCAAAGTCGTAGTCCGCGCCGGGGCCGGCATGTACTACGACCGCGGCGAACTCTTCAGCTATCTGTCGCCCGGATACGCCATCGGCACAGTGACCGGCGGACCCTTCGGCGCGAACCAGCAACTGCCGTTCGTCAACGTCTCTTCCTGCCCCACAACGTCGCAGTCGCTCTACGGCGATTACGGCTCCTATTACATCCCTACCTGCGGCGGCAACGGCGGCTATGGTCCCCCGACAGGCGCGCCCACCGATGCGGAAGGCAATCTCGAGAATCCGTATGGAACCACGCTGCAACACCCCGCGCCTTCCAACCCCAAGGCATCGGATCTTGCTAACTACCTGCCGAACGCCTACAGCATCGAGAACTACGGTGATGGTGCTCCTGGCGTGATCAACAACGGCCAGCCGATTTCGCTTGGCGTCTACAACCGCTCGAACAAGCTACCCTACACCTTCAACTACACGCTCGATGTGCAGTGGCAGCCCCGCAACGATCTCGCCATTGAACTGGGGTACGTCGGCAATCTGGGCCGCCACCAGGTCATTCCGGTGCCCTTCAATCAGCCGAAGATCGCCTCGGCCACCAGTCCCACGCTGGGGGGCGGTGCCTACCAGCAGAACTACAGCTACGGCTATAACGTGCTCGGCGCCTCGTTGCCCAATGGCACCGGCTACCAGGCAAACTACGAAGGTGGCAACGTCGACCTGCGCGTGCCCTACATCGGCTATGCGGCTGAATCCATCTCATACGTTGCCGGGGGCGTCGATGCCTACAATGCGCTCCAGGCGCACGTTGAAAAGCGCATGAGCCATGGATTCGAAATGGGAATCTCTTACACCTGGTCGCACTCGCTCGACGAGCAGAGCGGCCTCGGCCTCTTCTACAACGGCAACAATCCGGTGAACCTGCGCAGTGGCTACGGTTCGTCAGACTACGACCGCACTCACGTCACCAGTCTCAACTACATCTACCAGATTCCAGGAATCGCCAACACGCACACGGTGCTGGGAAGATTTGTCGATGGATGGTCGCTGGTAGGATTGGCGGTTCTGCAGAGCGGCCAGCCCTACAGCGTCATCGACTTCTCCGGCGCCATCGGCAGCATCTATTACTCCACGGCCGACGGCATCACCAATCCGATCGTGCCCCTCGCCAATGGCTGCACTGCGAAGTCCGCGAAGAGCGGCCACTCCGGTGCATGGACTCCGGTGCTCGGCCAGGCTGGAGCGGCGCTGAAGGCCTCCTGCTTCACGCTTCCCCTGCTTCCTGCCGGTGGGCTCGGCGGCGCTATTCCCACTTCCGATCCTTACGAAACAGGATTCACTTCCGGTCAACGCAACATCTTCCGCCAATCTTTCCAGAAGCGCGCCGACGCCTCACTGGTGAAGGAAACCAAACTGACCGAACGCTACAGCCTCAAGTACACATTTGATGTGTACAACCTCACCAACACCACGAGCTTCGATATCCCCGGCAACCAGGTCTCGCAAAACGCGTACTACAACGCCTTTCCAACCGCGGGTGAACCGGTGTTGCCCAGCGACTGCTCAGGAAGCGGATCATGCGAATCGCTCTACAGCTTCCCGTCGGGCCTGGGCATCGTAACCCACACCATCGGCAGCGCGCGCCAGATCCAGATGTCTCTGCACGTCGACTTCTAACTCGATTTCATTTGAACGCAGGCGATCGCTTCGGCGATCGCCTCTTTTTTGCCTGGAAATAATGAGAGAAGGTTCTCAGCTCTCGCGCGCGGCGGCTTCAAGAGCGGGCAAGTCCATCTTGATCATCCCCATCATGGCTTCCATCGCTTTTGGGTGACTGATCAATTGCTGAATATTGCGCGGCACAATCTGCCAGCACAGGCCGAAGCGGTCTGTGAGCCAGCCGCAGGCCATGGGTTTGCTGCCTTCGATCAACTTATCCCAATAGCTGTCGATCTCTTCCTGAGAGTCACAACGGACGAAGAACGAGAAGGCGGGGTTGAGCTGGTATGAGGGGCCGCCGTTGAGAAAGACCATCTCCTGACCCTCAAGCTCGATCGTGATCGTGGCAATTTTACCGACGGGCCAGGGACCAACGCCCTTGGAGCGCAACTCATCGAGCTTGCGCGCGTGCGGGAAGATGCCCAGGTAAAACTCAGCGGCTTCTTCGGCGTTGTCATTGAACCAGAGGAAAGGCGCAAGTTTATTCATGGCTGGCATGGTACCAGCAGGAAGGTCACTTCGATAATTGCAGTCCTGTGAAATCGGCTTGATTCGCTGGCCAGAAGTCCAAAACAAACAAGATTCAGAAGACCGAGTAACGGGAGGCTATGATCGCCCTCGTTGCGGCTGCATCGGATCGCTCCTCCCGCGTTCCAGAATCAGAGCGCGCAGCTCCTTGTGGCCGATCACCCCGGCCACCTCTCTGAATCCGAAGAACGGAAACAACACGATGAAACCCATAATGCCAACCGACACGACGCCTCTCGGGCCTGCTGCAAACATCGGAGGGAGACTGTCGGCGATTGCATTTCCGTGCCACATTCCTACCAGGACATTCTCTGCAATGTGAAAACAGATGAGGAACACGGTGAAGATTAAAGTTTTGTACAGGATCGGGTAGATGAGCGGTTTATTTTCAAATCGCGCTCCGAGATGAAGATAATCGCCAATCAGCACAACCTTCGCAAAGATGAGCGCGTTGATCACCGCGAAGGCGTGTTCTGCATAATTCAAGTGATGCTGTGACAGAACGAGAGTCTTGTGAAGGGATAGCAACCCAAAGACAACCCAAAGGTATAGAAAGATTCCGGTGAAACTCTTGATCTCTTCGGAAGCCTTCTCCTTTAAATTGTGTTTTTGCTGAATCGGAACATCTGCTTCGGCCATGTTGGGACTCCTCTGTTGCCAGGATGGAGGCCGTGCGCGTTAAGGCATCATAGCACTCTGGAAAATCACATGCAGCTGGCAGGTTGGCCTATTCGACGCAATCTGGAAGCGCGGCATATCTCCGAGTCAATCAACCTGCTTTGGATGAGGAATTGCGCTGGATCTTTGCGCTTCATATCGCTTGACAATCCATAACCATTTGGTTATGCTTTCAAATTACCGGGCCGAATCGCGAACCACGGCAAATCCTCAAATCGCAGAGCGGAAAGGATAAAACCATGCAAATCAAGCTAACAGGCATCTTCGTCGACGATCAGGACAAGGCCCTGAAGTTCTACACCGACGTTCTGGGCTTCGTGAAGAAAATGGATTTCTCGGCGGGAAGTTACAGATGGCTCACAGTGGCTTCCCCGGAAGAACCGGAAGGCGTGCAGCTGGTCCTTGAATCCAACAACGGCCATAACCCGGCTGCGAAAACCTATCAAAGCGAGATTTTTCGGCACGGGATGCCTGCGGCTAATTTCTTCGTCGGCGACGTCCAAAAGGAGTATGAGAGGCTGAAGAAACATGGCGTGACGTTCACCAAGGAGCCGACCAAGACGACGGGCTCGATCATCGCGGTGCTTGACGATACGTGCGGGAATCTCATTCAGATAACGCACTTGGATTGGTAAATCGCCTAGTAAATTGCCTGATAAGTCAGACTGCTAACACGACCCATCACTATGAGGGGGCGATCTCTGATGCAAGCCGTAGCTGACAATGTTTTCAAGGCTCTCTCCGACCCGACCCGTCGAGCAATCTTCGAGCACCTGTCTCGCGACGGGGAGCAAAGCGTGCACGCTTTGACCTACCGTGCTGGAGTTTCACAGCCGGCTGTGTCGAAGCATCTGACCGTACTGAAGAGAGCGAAGCTGGTGCGGCATCGCCGCGAGGGTCGCGAAACGCATTACAGCGCCCAGCCACAGGCACTGGCGCCGCTGGTGGATTGGATGAGCCAATATGGCGCGTTCTGGCGCGATCGATTTGATCAACTGGAAAATCTTCTGCAAAGGATGGACAAATGACCAATATCGCCACGACACGTTCTCTCGTCATCGAACGGGAGATGCCTCATCCTCCGGAAAAGATTTGGCGCGCTCTAACGCAAGGCTCCTTGATAGCGGAGTGGCTGATGACGAATGATTTCAGCCCCGTGGTGGGCCATCGGTTCCAGTTCCGCGCCACGCCTGTGCCAGGTTGGAACGGGATCATCGACTCTGAAGTCCTGGCAGTCGAGCCGAATTCACGGCTTTCGTATGGCTGGGCATCGATGGGATTGGAGACTGTTGTTACCTGGACATTGACGCCAACCCCAGGCGGCACGCATATCCGCATGGAGCAATCCGGCTTCCCGTCAGAAGAGAGCGCCAGCTACAAGGGTGCGAAATACGGCTGGAATAGCTTCATCCGCAGGCTCGAGCATGTCGTTAGAGGATTGCAATGACCACGAAGACAAGATCCATTGTTTATTGGACTATGACCATACTCGTTGCGCTTCCTATCGGAAGTGGCGGCATTGCGCAGATGGCTCAATATCGCGCGAACCCCCATGGTGTCGTGCCCGAACTTGGTTACCCCCTATACTTCTTTGCCATCCTCGGGTTTTGGAAGCTGCTGGGGGCCATCGCCATACTCGCGCCACGTTTTCCGCGGCTGAAGGAATGGGCGTATGCCGGGATCTTCTTCGACCTGACAGGTGCGGCCGTGTCCTGCGCCGCGGTCGGCGGCTATGGCGCCTATGGCTTTCATGTCATCGCCCCGCTCATCCTCACTGGTTTTACCATGGCATCGTGGGCGCTACGGCCGCCAAGCCGTATCATCGGCGTCCTTGTTCCAGCGACTAACGCCAGTCCGGCATAAACACGAGAGCGGCAGGGATTGCCGAGCCGAGCCTACTGCGTCTGCCCAGTCGCCGATGCTTCCGGTTTGGGCTTCGCCGCCTGCAACTTCATCAGCGACTTCGCAACACGATGTTGGAATTGGCGCCAATCATCATTGCTGGGGCCGAGTTCGAGAATGTCCGCGTTCGCCGCGCAACCGCCGTCCCTGGCCTTCAATGCCACCATTTCGGTGTAATGTGCCAAAGCACCAACGACAATGAATGATGCCCTCTGTCCGATATCGTCCTGCCAAATGATTCCGTAATTGCGCGGGTTGCCCAGTGTGTCCTTCACGGCCGCCCAAAGATCGTCGCAGGAGACTGGATAGACATTCTTTTGGTTTGGCCAGCGCGGGAGCAGCAAACACTATCATCAAAAGTGGCGTGATCAGAAACTTGAACATCCCTGCTCCCCGAGTCGCGACTGCGTGCTGGAATCAGCCCCGAACCCCGAGGGAGCTGCAACCGCGGACGATTATAAGCCCACATCCGACCGAAGCCGTGTGATGTTCAGAGCCCAATGGGGGGGCGGATGTGGGCTACTTGCCAATCGAATGACGGAAAATAGCAGTCGGAGAATTGAAATACTAAGCATGACAACGAATAAAGCGAATCCCAAAGTTGACGCCTTTATCGCCAACGCGAAAACGTGGCAGGAAGAGTTGAAGAA
Organism: uncultured Acidobacteriaceae bacterium; assembly: GCA_963735215.1. Taxonomy (GTDB): domain Bacteria; phylum Acidobacteriota; class Terriglobia; order Terriglobales; family Acidobacteriaceae; genus Telmatobacter. The sequence goes on from CAVTKF010000001.1 coordinate 91,541, forward strand.
GCTGAGATCGATCCTTCTCGATTCTGAACTGACCGAAGAATTCAAGTGGAGCCAACCCTGCTACACGTTCCAGGGAAAGAATGTCATCGTCATCAGCGGAATGAAGGAATCCTGCGCGCTGGCGTTTTTCAAGGGCGTACTGCTGAAGGATATCCACGGTGTCCTCACCAGGCCCGGTCAGCATTCGCAGTCGACGCGATGGCTCAAGTTCGCCTCCGTGCGGGAAATTGCGGAGATGAAATCTGTCTTGAGGGCTTACATTCGTGAAGCCATCGAGGTAGAAAAATCCGGATTGAAAGTGAAGTTAAAAAAGACTTCAGATCTGAAATTTCCTGAAGAATTCGAAGTCATGCTTGATGAATTCCCCGACTTGAAGACCGCCTTTGACGCGTTAACGCCGGGAAGGCAACGCGCCTATATCTATCATTTTTCCGCTCCAAAGCAATCCAAAACGCGCGAAGCGCGCGTTCGAAAATTCATGCCGCATATCCTCAACGGCAAGGGCCTTCTTGATCAGTAGATTCGCGCGGCGTTTAACACGCGGTGGGCCAATCGATTCGATTCGATCTGCGCCGTTTACTACAAACAACCTCCGGATTGTCCACTGTAAGCTCAGGATCCAAGGATTGACCCTGTCCATCTTGCCATGGTGGTTAGTTTGGCGAAGGCTGTTCAACGTGATCGATGACGAGAGTGCGAACAGGCGCGCGTGTGGATACGAGTTTTAGGCCGAGCTGGTCTTTGAGGGCTTCGAGAAAAGTGGGCCCGGTGAGAGTCCAGCTGCGCGTCCGCACTTTGCTCCTTGTCCTTTACCCACGGCGGCGTGAAGTTGAGTACGATGTCAAATCTTTCTTTAAGACCAGTCCGGTTGACGACGGGGCGATCGAATGTCTCGATCAAAGGAATCCAATCCGAGAATATGTCCAAGGTTGTGTTGCGCGAGCCGAGGATCACCGTCTTATCTCTCCAGTCGACCATCTGCGTGGTGCCGCAGACGGGCATCCAAACGTCGGGGATCTTCGGCGAACTGCGGTCGATGGGGGGAATTTTGGCGTCGCATGCCGGGCCCTCAGGGTGTGGCCGGAGCCCGGGACCGAGCTTGCCCGGATTGACCAGAACCAGAGCCATTGCCGGCCCATCGGGTGTCTCAAAATGCACGACCAGCTTGAAGCGATCGGCGAGGAGCGATTGCATCATCAAGCGCATTTGGTCTTTCGTGGCGTTCGTCGTGGGCGCCTTAGCGTCGATGTCGAGATATTCTGTGGTTGCCCACTTAGGCAAGTGGTCGAACGCGGCCTTATCCTGAAACACACTGAGCTTGTAGGCGAACTGGATGAACATGCCCAGGGCACCTGTCGCTGAAATGCGGCCGCCTGGTGGGATGGTCACGTCTTCGATGCTCATGTCGAAATTCTGCCTCGGGCCCGCGCCGGGAGCAGCGGGGTGAATTGACGCAACTTCGAATTCCATTTTGCCGCCAGCCGCCGTTTGCCATGCCGGGACGGCCTGCGATGTCTGGGATGCAGATGGCGCGGACTGCGCCCGCGCGTCTTCTGACTCCGATGAGACTGCGGCGAACGCTGCGAAACAAATCAGGTTGCGCACAGTAATCCATGAAAAGCTGCGGTAGCGCACAACCAGCATCAGCATCAATGGAAATCTCCTTCTCGGGAAGGTTCAAAACAAAGACGCGGAATCGCTGAATTTGCTCGGGGCTTTTATGGACATTGTGAGGAAACAGGCTTCGTGATTATTTCCCGCGGATGCTCCGGTCCGTCTTGACTCTGGCCGCGATGACGGCCTTCTTCCCTCAAACAGCCGCTGGCACAATTCTCAGGTCCTCAGGCCTTGGACGTGTTCAGAGCCACGGCTGAGCGAATCAGTACCTTCAGGGCCTTCTCGTTCACCTTGTCGCCTTCGCGGAAGTCGATGGCGCGCCGCAAATTCCCCTCGAGGCTGGAATTGAAGAGACCTGCGGGATCATCCAGAAACGCGCCCCTGGCGAATGTCATCTTGACGACGCTCCTGTGGGTCTCACCGGTGCAGATCAACCCGTCGTGAGACCACACAGGCACTCCCGCGGGGTTCGAAGGCTTCTTCCACTTACACTCCTCGACGACTTCGGGGTCGGCTTGCTTGATCAAAGTGCGGAGGCGCGCAAGCATCTCTCCGCGCCAGTCGGCGAGTTCCTCGATTCTCGCATCAACCTCTCTCGAGCCGGATTCGCGCGATGCAGATTCAACTTTATGGGAGCCGCTCTTTTCCATGATGAGTGCCTGCTTTCCGGTCGCTTCTCTTCCTAGCCTTACTGGCTGCTTTCTCTGCCCTATTTTCTGGAATCGTACACGATTCTGAGGCCGTTCGAAGAGTGGAAATTCGCGGGATTCCCGTCTGGTCCCACGGTGGCATCGACATCCACAAAGGTGAAAGGGTCAATGACTGGTCTCCAGATGCGGCTCAACAGCCCGCGGCCTACAATGCATGCATGGACTCTCGCCTGCCGACGATTCGCAGCGCACGCGAAGCTCTTGCCAATGGACACGTCCAACCGGCAGAGCTGGCCGAGCACGCTCTCCAGCGCGCGAATCAAAATGCCGGCAAGAATACCTACCTCTGGCGGAATCCCGAATGGACCATGGAAGAAGCCGCACGCGCCGCCGCTATGCCCCGCATCGACGGTGGCCGATTCGGCGATGGTCGGTGCAGTCTTTGGGGCGTGCCCGTTTCGGTGAAAGACTGCTTTGACCTTGCCGGCGCGCCGACCAGTTGCGGAGTGAAATTCTATCGCGACCTCAATGGAATCGCACAACACGATTCGTGGCTGGTAGAGCAGTTGCGCAAATCCGGCGCCGTGATCACCGGGAAGACGCATCTGCATCCGCTGGCCTACGGCATCACCGGTGAAAACCCCGAGTTCGGCGACTGCGAACAGCCCGGCAATCCCTGCGCATTGACTGGGGGCTCGTCCAGCGGCGCGGCGGCCAGTGTGCTCGAGGGCTCTGCTCTGGCAGCGATCGGCACCGACACCGGGGGCTCGGTGCGCGCACCGGCGGCATTGTGCGGGCTTGCTGGATATCGCGCTTCCATCGGTCGCGGAGATTGGCGCGGCGCCGCCCACCTGGCGCCATCGTTCGACACCATGGGCTGGCTCTTTCGCGATCTCGAAGACGCGTCATTGCTGGCGGAAATCTTTGTCCCCGGTACAACAGCCGCGACACGCGAGTTCAAAAGGTTCGCTGTCGTTCACGATGAGTTCCTGCATGATTGCGAGCCGGCAATCGTCGAAGGCCTTCGCTCGGTCGAGTGTGAATTGCGCGCGCTGGGACTCGAAAGCACAACGGTGGATGTGAGCTGGTGGGCGAGTTCGTTCGAAATCTTTGCGCCCATCCAGGCATGGGAGGCTGCGCACATTCATGCCGGCCACTTCGACATGATTCAACCCGCGATTCGCGAACGGCTTGAGTGGGGCGCACGCATCACCGATGCCGAGGTCGCAATCCTGCGCGAACGCCATGCCGAATTCCGTGGGCATGTCGACGAATTGTTGCAGGAACACGAACTACTTCTGCTACCCGCTTCGCCCGTCGCGCGCCTCAGCATCGGCGCCGACAACACGCAGGCTCGTAGCCGGATCCTGCGCTACACCACACCGTTCAGCTTGGCCGGAGTTCCTGTCGTTACCGTTCCTTGCCCCGCTGGCGGCATGCAACTTGCCGCCGCCCGCGAGCACGACGAGAGCCTGCTCGATCTGGCCGCCCGAATCGGGCTCGGAAGACGATCGTCCTAGTCAAGCCAGTCTGGGGGAGTTTTCATTCACGCCATTCATTTGGCCTAGCCCGAAAATCCACTATTTCAAGCTGTTATAGTCTTTGTCGCTGACAGGCTCTAGCCAAATTGTTTTTCCCTTCTGTGTTGGTGTAACCGCTATATAAGCAAAGCTGCTGTGAGGTGCCGCACCGTGCCAATGCTCTACGCCTGGAGCGCATTTAATTACATCCCCCTTGTGCACGATTCGTATCGGCTTTCCCCTTTCCTGATAAAAACCAGTGCCTTCGGTGATGAGCAGAACTTGACCGCCTGGGTGGATGTGCCAATCCAGCTTTGCACCGGCATCATAGGTCGCCATAGCAATGCTGGGATCGAATGTGCTGTCTCCCACGTTTAGCTCACTGAGCCAGATATTCCCCGTGTGATTTTTAGCGGTGGACAGTTCGCCTTTCGGAAAACCTGAACCCGCTGTTTGTGCTTGTGCTTGAGACTGGAAGATACATAGAGCGCTCACTGCGAGAGCGATGACTGGAAGTTTTGTTCTCATACCGTATCCTCTTCTTCTTGGTGCTTTTTGCTCGGTAGCGCTGTCAATTCGACATCACCGAAAGCATTTCATGCAAGTTCGGCCAGGGTTATTTGCTCGGCTTTGTCAGCCCATGCGTTTCGAGCCACCAGTAAAACTCGTCGAGCCAGTGATCGCTCGTTGTGCCTTGCTTGCGCATGCTCCAGCCGTGGCCGCCATGTTCATAAAGGTGAAGTTCCGGCTTGTAACCTGCAGCCTTGAGTGCGTCGTAGAACTTAATGATTTGGGAACCGGCGAGATTGTCGTCTTCCGCCATCTCCACGAAGAAGGGCGGCACATCTTTCGGTATCGGAGGCACGGTAGGAAAATAGGCGCCGTAGATCGGAGCAGCGTAGTTCGGACGGGCGCTCACATCCGGCTGGATGGCCGTATACTCCGTGATCATTCCGCCAGCCGAGAATCCCATGAAGACGACGCGGTTCGGAGAGAGACCCCATTCGGCGGCGTGAGCACGCACGACTTTGATGGCTTGAATGCCGTCGTCCAGAGCGTACTTCCCATCCTCTGCAATCAAGGCGTAGTTGCGGATCTGAGCCCGAAGCGCGCGCCGCCCGCTTGGTTCAATTGCGTTTCATTCTGACCTTCGAGCTGAGCTGTCCGGTACTTCAGGACAAATCCTGCAATACCTCGGGCTGCCAACCACTCAGCGACTTCATGGGTATCCGTGCCCAGAAAATGAACCCGCCACCGGGGGCGATGATGACCGCCGTGCCTGTCGCCTTGGCCGGGTCAGGCAGGTAGGCTGTCACGGTTGGCGTAGACACGTTGACAATGTGCTGCATGGGGCCGGAGCCGAGCGTGCTCTCCTTTTGCTTCCATTGTTCGGAGCCGGGCGCTACCCCGGGCCAGATGTTGATGACCCTAGGCGCAGCCGTGGAAGTTGCTCGCTGATCAGGCTTGGTTTCTTGTGACTTGGCCAAAGTCATTACGCAAGCTGCAAACAGGAAAAGTGCGACGAAGGGCTTTGGACGCCGCCTGCTCATCGAGTCTGTTCCATTGATCTTCACGATGCCTTTCCTTCTTTCAGCTCTTAGAGTCCGGTCATCTTCAACATCGGTTCAGGAAGGCGGGCGCCTTCGAGCTTCAGACCAGAAGAAGCTTTATCGATCTCCTTGAGATCAGCCTCGGTCAGCTCAACATTTACCGCGCCGAGATTTTCCTCTAGACGATGCAGCTTGGTGGTTCCTGGGATCGGCACGATCCACGGCTTCTGCGCAAGCAGCCAGGCGAGTGCAACTTGTGCCGGCGTTGCGCCTTTGCGCTCCGCGACGCGCTTCACCAGCTCGACCAGAACCATGTTGGCCTTGCGCGCTTCGGGCGAAAAGCGCGGCACCATGTTCCGGAAGTCGGCGGGATCGAACTTCGTGTTCTCGTCGATCTTGCCTGTCAGAAATCCAGCGCCCAGCGGGCTGAACGGAACGAAGCCGATGCCGAGTTCATCAAGGCCGGCAAAAGCTCAGCTTCAGGGCCGCGATAGAACAGCGAGTATTCGCTTTGCACTGCGGTGACCGGCTGGACTGCGTGTGCGCGGCGGATCGTCTGAACCGCCGCTTCCGACATGCCGAAGTGCTTGACCTTACCCTCGGCAATCAATTCTTTGACAGCTCCTGCAACATCTTCGATCGGCGCGTCAGGGTCAACGCGGTGTTGATAGAAGAGATCGATATGGTCGGTCCGCAAACGTTTCAGGCTGGCGTCTGCCACCGCTTTGATATGCTCGGGCCGGCTATTGGTGCCACCGCTTCGCTTCCCGTTTCAAGATCGATGTCAAAGCCAAACTTGGTGGCAATCATCACTTTGTCGCGGATCGGCTGGAGCGCCTCGCCGACCAGCTCTTCGTTCGCGAATGGCCCGTAGGCTTCAGCTGTATCAAAGAGGGTGACGCCACGATCATAGGCGGCCCGAATCAAATGGATCATCTCGCCCTTGTCCGCGGCCGGGCCGTAGGCGGAGGTCATGCCCATGCAGCCGAGCCCGAGGGCTGAAACTTCCAGTCCCGGAATTTCCGAGTTTTCGCTTCCGCATAATTTCCTCTTTCCCTGCAGTCTAGGCAGAACCGAACTCGAGCCGTTATCCCGATTCTGCCGATCTTTTGCCTGATTCTCTTGATGACCAGCCTTTGAGCTGGAATCCTGAGAGCGGAAAAGGCTATGCTCGGAACTGGAAGGCTAAGAGAATGGATATGAACGGAAGGCATTCCGCGGTTCCTCCGGCAGCCCGGTTGATACAGGATTTGAGAACGGAGCTGGCGAAGAAAATTGCCTGGTTCATCGGTCCTTCAGAGAAACGGATCACAGAAGTTCCTGGCCTGGTGCTTGTGCGCAGGACTGCTCCCACTGCACCGTGCACGGGAACGTACACGCCGAGCGTAATTGTCGTTGCTCAAGGCAGCAAACGCGTCGAGCTCGGCCAGACGACGTTCATCTATGACCAGTCGCGATTCCTTTTGACTTCGATCGATCTGCCGATCGTCAGTCAGGTGATCGATGCAAGTGAAGCGAAGCCGCTGCTTGCTCTCGCCCTTGGGCTGGAGATGACGGCGGTTCGCGAACTTCTAAGCCGGGAAGAAGTCCACGTTCGCGAAGTGCCACGCGAAACGGCCGCCATGGTGACCGGTGAGATCACGGTGGAATTGCTAAGCGCATGCTGCCGGTTGATTGACCTGTTGGCCCACCCCCAGGATATTCCGGTACTAAGTGGCCTCATTCAACGCGAAATTATTTACCGGCTTCTGTGCGGACCTGAGGGCTCTCGCCTTCGAGCAATTGCGACATCAGGAGATCAAAGCCATCGCACAGCAAGAGCGATCTCGTGGATCAGGGACAACTATGCGAAACCGGTGCGCGTGGATGATCTGGCCGAGATCGCCGGCATGGGCGTATCGACTCTGCATCATCATTTCCGCGTACTGACCCATATGAGCCCGCTTCAGTATCAGAAGCAGTTACGGTTGCAGGCAGCGCGTGGGCGAATGCTGCTCGATGGTCTCGACGCTTCAACTGTGGCCTTTGAGGTTGGATACGAAAGCGTCAGCCAGTTCAATCGCGAATACAGCCGCTTCTTCGGCCAGCCGCCGATGCGGGACATCAAGGCACTCCGAGAAGGGAAAGTCGATGAGATGAGCGCCGCATGATGGCGAATCATCATAATATGCGCGGGAATCGACGTGATCGCTGCAGTCAATACACACTACCGGCTCTCCGACGGAAGCCCGCAGAAGCAAATAACAACGCAGGTGGAGGCGCAGGATCAGCAAGCTGGCGGACATTCAACTGAGGCTCGACCGAAACACCCCGGCTTACCAGTCTGGATGCAGATGGTGTCGAGGTAGTTGGTGGGGTGTCCGTCATCGACTCCAGCCCACTTGCCGTGGGTGATGGTGTAGAGGTTTCCACCCATGAGCCAGTAGATACCGAAACTGCAGGCAGTGGCGACGGCAATTGCTAGAAGATCGCGTTTCGACATGGGAATGACTGGACAGTTCATCGGCCAGCAAGGGCTGGGCGACAATAGCTGGCTGTAATCAGGACAGGACGCAAGAGTCCGCGACGCGATCAAACTTCTTTGCTTTGCTTAATCTAAGAACCGACACGTCGTGCACGCCCCTTAACTGGCAGGTTTGACAGGTTGACTGTTCTGCTTTCGACGTGTTCTCTTCAAGGAAACTCCCACCGAGGTTGAATGCAGAAGATTCTTAGGACTGGTGCGATCATCGTGTTCGCACCCTTGCTGGTGTGCTGTGCACTGGCTTTGAAGTGCTACCTCGCGGTCGCAGGGTTTGTGTTGAGCCTGGCGGGATGGCAACTGGCATGGCCGCCCGTTTCGCGGGCTGACTTGGACGGCGCTGGGGAAACGCGACGCTGCCGTGGCGGTCGCAGCTAAGCTGAGGATACGGCTGGCGATGGCCTTGGCGGATCAGCCCCTAGATTTGGGAGGCTGTGAGGGGGCTAAGCACCAGATTGGTGATATTGCTGACAATCGCCTCGGATGCGAAACGTGGATCGGACGAGAGTTTTTTCCACGCAGGATCGTTGCGGAAGACGTTCCATTTGGCGTCAAGATCGGCGCAGTCGGCGAAGCTGAGCATGTAGGTGAGGCTGGGCATGCGTTGCCCAATGAGGGTATCGCCAAAGAATACGGGCTCGAACCCGGCATTCTTGAAGATTTCGAACTCGCCCGAGTGGAACATCTGGATCTTGAGGATGTGGTCGCGGTAGCTGGGGCTCTCGTAGGTGCGGAGCTGGAAGATTCGCTTGCCCTTGGCCGGAGGAGGCGTGATGCGCGGCCATCCCTCGAAGGCGACCAGCAACGAAGAGTCAATGCGCAGAAATGCTGGCGAGGTGGCCGGTGCGCTCCAGAACGGCTCGGCGGCTTTGAGAAAGTTCTCGTCGTTTCTTAGTTCAGCCTCAAGAGTTCCAGCCGTTAACCCGCCATCGATAGGAAGTGTTTCCGACGACACCGCGGCAACGATAGGAATGAGGACGTAAAACGTGGGGGTTTCCGGACCGATGTCGAGTCGGAAGGCGCCGACGGGACCTCCTCGCTTTGCCAGAGCGGGAATCAGCGCTTCGCTGATGTACTTCTCAGTCATCGCAGTTTGCGGGCCTGTTTGCAGGAAGTAGCGACGGAGTTGGTAGAACTCAACGCGGAGGCGTCCGGGATTGGCTTGCGCCGCGGCATTCTGCACCAGCAGGGCTGCGGAGGCGGCGAGCGAAGAAGCAACGAAATTGCGGCGATCCATGAGTCCCTCCAGCATGTTTTGGGCGAGCTACTCTTCGCCGATATCCTCGTTCCAGATCTCGGGGTGCTCAACTATGAAGCATTCCAGCAGTTCGCGGCACTCGCGGCTGTCGAGATCGATGACCTCCACGCCATTCTCCCGAAGCCAGTCAAGGCCGCCCGCAAACGTCCGGCTCTCGCCGACTACCAGCGTGCCGATGTGGAACTGACGCACGAGCCCGCTGCAGTACCAGCATGGAGCTAGCGTGGTGACCATAATCAGGTTGCGATAGCTCTTCTGGCGGCCTGCGCGGCGAAAGGCGTCGGTTTCGCCGTGGATGCTGGGGTCGCCTTGCTGGACGCGGCGATTGTGGCCTCGGCTTACAAGTTCGCCGGACTTGGTAAAGAGAGCGGCGCCGATCGGGATGCCACCTTCCAGGCGCCCAAAGCGGGCTTCTTCAAGCGCGACGGCCAGCATCTGTTCGTAGGTCTTCGTGTCTGTCGGCATGTCGTTGACGATCATACGGGATCAGGCGGCGCACCGGCGGTGAGCGATCCTCTCGATCTGCGAAGCAGAAGCATCTGCGCTCCGGGACGGATCGGGTCCGGACGCGGCCTTTTGAGACCTCTCAATTCCACCGACTTCCTTAAGAATTGTTAAGCCCAAAACTGAGGTGTTTAGCGGTCTGTTTTGCTATCTCCTTGAAACCTCGAACATTGGCAAGATCGTTGGCACGTTCAATGTTTGAACGCCCCGTAAACGGCTGGATTGAGGACGGTACCTCTATTGACTTCGAGCGCGCACGAAGATGTAGGTTGGATTTGTGAGAGACGCTGGTTACACGATCCGAAGTATGGCAGAGAAATGCGGAATGACCGCGCACACTCTGCGCTACTATGAGCGCGTCGGCCTGATCCAACCGGTCGGACGCGCGCGCAACGGTCATCGCCGTTACTCTGAAGCAGACGAGGCATGGCTCAACTTCCTGCACTGTATGCGAGCTACCAATATGTCCATTCGGGAGATGCAGCGTTACGCCGAACTCCGCGAAAAGGGAGACGCCACTTCACTGGAACGGCGCAAACTCCTTCAAGACCACCAGGCCGCAATCGCAGAGCAAATCGTTGCGCTCGAGCGGGCGCATGCTTTACTGACCCACAAGATCGCGAACTACAAGATGATCGAAGAGCGGATTCGCGTCGGAGACCCCAAGTCTGCCGAACAGGAAATGGAAAGCGAACTGGCGACGGCAAGCTAGTTTTGGCGTCTCTTCCACGATGTCAGAGTTGGGTCAAACACCCCGGGCAGAAAGTCTGCATCGAAGCCATTCGTGGGGTTGCATTCCGGGTCGATCAAGCGTGTGCTTGCTTGATTTGCATGTGCTCAAAAACCCGATTCCCACATCTATGGGGATTTGGATAGGATAGCGGCACGGCATTTCCCCGACGTGGGCGGCTCCCCTGCTGTGATACCGGTTAGCTCTACAAAACTCGTACTGAGTCCTGTCTCAAGGAGGTCGACCTGTGGCAGACACGATTGATGCGCGCATGAAGCATCTGCGCTCCCGCACCACTCAAAATGCAAGCAAGGATCTCGCGTCGGATCAGCAACCAGTTGATCTGGAGCCTTTGACGCCTGAAGAAGGAGCCAAGCGCGGGTTCAGCCGGCGCACTTTCCTTTCGGGGCTGGGAGCAACGAGCTTGCTGGCAGGGGCTGCTCCGCTGGCGGCAGCTGCGCCGGTAATTGAGCCCGCGATCCAGGACCAGGCAGAAACCGGCGGCACGGGAACTGTCACCCTGCGTATCAACGGCAAGGACTATACCCTGCGCAATCTCGATGCCCGTGCGACGCTGCTCGATACCCTTCGCGAGCGAATCCACCTCACCGGAACAAAGAAAGGCTGCGACCACGGCCAATGCGGCGCCTGCACCGTGCATGTCAACGGCCGCCGTGTGAATAGTTGCCTCTCGTTCGCGGTGATGCACGAGGGCGACGAGATTACGACAATCGAAGGCCTCGGACAGCCCGGCAATCTCCACTCCATGCAGGCTGCATTCGTAGAGCACGACGGCTACCAGTGCGGCTACTGCACGAGCGGGCAAATCATGAGTGCCGTTGCGCTGCTCAAGGAACGGATCGGCCCGTCGGACGACGAAGTCAAGCAAGCCATGTCGGGCAACATCTGCCGCTGCGGCGCTTATACCAACATTCTGGCTGCCGTGAAACAAGTGCGGTCGCGCGCCTGACAGGCATTCGCCTGTGAATAGGAGAGATCATGGAGACCTTTGGCTACGTTAAAGCTCCCAGCATCGACAAGGCCCTGGCCAGCGCGCAGCAGGCAAAGTTCATTGCCGGCGGCACCACGCTTGTCGACCTCATGAAACTGAACGTCGAGACACCGAAGACGTTGGTCGATATTAATCTGCTGCCACTGGACAAGATCGAGAAGCTACCCGACGGGGGGCTGCGCATCGGCGCCTTGGTGCGGAATTCCGATCTCGCGTGGAACGCAGACGTGCATAAATCCTATGCCGTGCTGTCAGAGGCGCTTCTCTCCGGAGCGTCACCTCAACTTCGCAACATGGCAACGACTGGCGGCAACCTGCTGCAACGCACGCGATGCATGTACTTCCGCGAGCCCAGCGCCGGAACGCCTGGCGGCTATGGATGCAACAAGCGCACGCCTGGCTCAGGCTGCGCGGCGATGGAGGGCTTCAATCGCATGCACGCGGTTCTGGGCACAAGCGAGCACTGTATCGCGACTCATCCGTCAGATATGTGTGTTGCCATGGCAGCCCTTGAAGCGGTGATCCACGTCGAAGGACCAAAGGGCAAGCGAACCATCGCCTTCGCCGACTTCCACAAGCTGCCCGGCGACACGCCGCAAATTGAAAACGCACTCGATCCCGGTGAGCTTGTGACCTATGTCGACCTGCCCAAGCCGGTCGAAGGCGCCAAATCAACCTACCTGAAATTGCGCGATCGCGCGAGCTACGAGTTCGCCCTGGCGTCGGCGGCGATCGTTGTGCGCGTCGACGGCGGCCACATCCGCTACATCCGCGTTGCGATGGGGGGAGTAGGCACCAAGCCGTGGCGTTCGCATGAAGCCGAAGCAGCATTGATGGGCAAGGCAGCAAACGCGGCTACATTCAAGGCCGCGGCCGAAGCTGCCGTCGCCAAGGCAAAACCGCAAAAGGATAACGCCTTCAAAGTGGAACTGGCTAAGCGCTGCCTGGTGCGCTCGCTCAAAACCGCAACTGCCTAGTTGCATATAGGAGATGTCGCATGGCGACGGACACACTTCCTCACGCAAGCATCATCGGCGCGGTAGTGCCTCGCATTGACGGCCCCTTGAAGACCAGCGGGACTGCGCGCTACGCCGTAGATCATGATTTTCCGGGATTGGTGCACGCGGTTGCGATTCAGGCGACGATCGGCAAAGGTAGCATCCGCAACCTGGATACATCTGCTGCAGAGAAGATGCCGGGCGTTCTCCAGGTCTTCCATCACGGCAACATGCAGGGGGTTTACCGACAGATTCCGCATGAAGAAGACGGCACCATGAGTGAAGCGCGTCCTCCGTTCGACGACGAAAAGATTTATTACTGGGGACAATTCGTCGCTCTCGTTGTCGCGGAGACACTGGAACAGGCCCGGGCCGGCGCGCAGGCCGTGCGTGTTGAATACGATGTGGAGACTCCCGATGTGCGCACCAATCTCGGAGACGGATTCACCGGCCAGCGCCAAAGCAGTTGGAAGCGCGGCGATCCCGACCAGGCTCTTTCGACTGCGCCAGTGGTTGTCGATCAGACGTATTCGACGCCCGTTGAAACCCACAATCCCATGGAAATGCACGGTACGGTTGCGGTGTGGGATGCTGACAACCTGACGCTCTATGAGTGCTCACAGGGCGTGGTCAACCACCGCACGGTGATGTCCGAGGTGCTCGGGGTTCCCATTGAGAATGTGCGCGTGATCTCGCGGTTCATCGGCTCGGGTTTTGGTGGAAAGCTTTTCCCATGGCCGCAATCGACTCTGGCAGCAGCGGCAGCGCGGCAGCTCAAGCGTCCGGTAAAGCTCTCGGTTGACCGGCGCATGATGTTTTCGAACGTTGGCCATCGTCCGCGTACGGAGCAGCGCATTCGACTCGGTGCGACGCAAGACGGCAAGCTTACCGCGATTCGTCACGATTTCTTCACGCAGACCTCGCAGCTCGACGACTTCATCGAGCACTGTGGAGAGCAAACACCCTTCCTCTACAGTTGTCCGAATCTCGAAGTCACAACGGGAATGGTGCGGCGCAACGTCGGAGCACCAGCGCCTATGCGTGGTCCCGGTGCGGTGCCCGGCCTCTTTGCCCTTGAGTCGGCGATGGACGAACTTGCCATCAAGCTCAACATGGATCCGCTCGACCTGCGCCTGAAGAATGATGCTGAGCGCGATGAAGGCAAGAACCTTCCCTTCTCTTCGCGCCACCTAAAGGAGTGCTACACCACTGGCGCGGAGAAGATTGGCTGGAAGCAGCGTACGCCGCAGGTCGGCTCAATGCGCCGCAACGGCAAGATTATCGGGATGGGGCTGGCCGGCGCGTCGTGGTCTGCTGCACGCATTCCCTGCAGCGCCAGCGTTGAGCTTTGCCCCAACGGCCGCGTGTGCGTTCGCTGCGCCACGCAGGACATCGGCACGGGAACGTACACCATCTTCGCCCAGGTTGTGAACGCGCGCACCGGCGTGCCGCTCGATCGCATCGACGTCTTCCTTGGCGACACGTCGTTGCCCAGCGGACCAACATCCGGCGGCTCCATGGCCACGAGCGCCGTGTTGCCCGCCACAACGTATGCCGTGAATGAGGCTGTCAATCGTCTGCTCCATGTTGCAACGCTCACGCCGAAATCTCCCTTCCATGGCATGAAGCCCGAGGCACTCGCCGTCTCAAATGGGATGATCCTCTCAAAGGAACAGCCACAGGTGGTTGGCGCAGCCTATCGTCCCAACTCGCAGTTGACGGCGAACGGCGTTCCGTTTGAAGAGATTCTCAAGATGGCCAACGTTGGCAGCCTCGTCGCGAACGGAAAAACGAATCCGTCATTCGATGATCCCAAGGCTAAGCAGTATTCCCTGCATTCCTACGGATGCCATTTTGCCGAGGTGGAATGGGAGCCAGAGATTGCGCGGCTTCGGGTGAGCCGCATCTTCTCCATCTTTGATTGCGGCCGCATCATCAACAAGGGGGCGGGCACCAACCAGATCCTGGGCGCGGCGGTAATGGGCGTCGGCATGGCACTATTCGAAGGCACCGTCTACGATCCGCGGCACGGCCAGCCGATCAATGGCAACTTTGCAGACTACCTTGTTGCTACGTGTGCAGATCTCCCGGATCTAGACGTCACGTTCCTCGATTACCCCGATTACATCGTGAACGAGTACGGAGCGCGCGGCATCGGAGAGATCGGCATGGCGGGCGTAGCTCCAGCGATCACAGCGGCTGTTTATCACGCTACCGGCATTCGTGTGCGCGAGCTGCCTATTCGGATCGAAGACCTGCTGAAATCGAGTATTCGCGAAGCATAACGTTCCTGGAAGCTATTCATCTGAACCTATCGACACGAAGGGCAGGCAAGCATGAGCACGACTCCAGCATCGATCATCGGGAAACCCACACCGCGAATCGATGGACCGCTGAAGACGACAGGCACAGCGCAGTACGCAGCTGATTTTCATCTCGAGGGCATGGCGCATGCAATGCCGGTTGTGGCCTCGGTTGCCGGCGGTCGCATCCGCTCGCTCGATACATCCAAGGCCGAGAAAATGCCGGGCGTTCTGCTGGTGCTGCATCATGGAAATATCGGCCCCCTCTATCGCACGGTTCCCGGCGACGACAACGCTACCAACAGCGAAGTTCGATCAGCGCTCGAGGATGAAATCGTTCGCCACTGGGGCCAGTACATCGCGCTGGTCGTGGCCGAGACCCTGGAACAGGCCACTGCAGCGGCTGGGGCAGTGCACGCCGAGTATGATCCCGAGCCCGCAAATCTGCGGGTGAGCCTCGACGACTACGCAGGCGAGCGCAAGAAGGGCAGTGAACGCGGCGACTTTGCAGGCGCCTTCAGTGAGGCGCCGGTAAAAGTCGACCAGACCTACATCACGCCAATCGAAACGCACAATCCCATCGAATTGCATGCGTCTGTCGCGATGTGGGAGCGCGATCGACTGACCATGTATGAGACGTCGCAGGGCGTCGTTAATCATCGCGTGGTGATGGCGCAGACGCTCGGCATCCCGGTGGAGAATGTGCGCGTGGTGACGCGCTTTCTGGGGTCGGGATTCGGCGGAAAGCTGTTCCCATGGCCGCATTGCGCCATGAACGCCGTCGCCGCGCGCAAACTCGGACGCCCTGTGAAGTTAAGCGTGACGCGCCGCATGATGTTCTCGAGTGTTGGCTATCGCCCGCGCACCGAGCAACGTCTCCGCATCGGCGCATCGAAGGACGGCAAGCTGCTCGCGCTTAAGCAGGACTATCTCAACGTGACTTCGCTTCTCGACGATTTCGATGAGAATTGCGCCGAAGCCACGCCCTATTTGTATAGCGTTGCGAATCTTGAAGTCACCAGCGGAATGGTACGGCGCAATGTTGGAGCACCAATGTACATGCGCGGCCCCGGCGCTGTTCCTGGGTTGTTCGGACTAGAAGCCGCCATGAATGAGCTTGCGGATGAATTGAAAATGGATCCGCTAAAACTTCGACTGCTCAACGACGCCACAAAGGACGAGGACAAGAATCAGCCATTTTCGTCGCGGCACTTCCGCGAGTGCCTTGAAGTGGGCGCGAAGAAATTCGGCTGGGAGCGTCGTACGCCGGAGATCGGCTCGATGCGTCGCGACGGCAAGATTCTTGGCTGGGGGCTGGCCGGCGCAAGCTGGGTGGCGTTGCGTCTGCCGTGCACTGCGATCGTTGAGCTTCACGCGAATGGACGTGTCTCGGTTCGGTCTGGCACGCAGGATATCGGCACGGGCACGTACACCATATTCGCGCAGGTGGTGCATGAGAAGACCGGCATCCCGCTCGATCGCATCGATGTGATTCTCGGCGACAGCGCTCTTCCCGATGGGCCGATGTCCGGCGGATCCATGGTGACCGGTTCGGTGCTGAATGCGATCGCGGCCGCTTCAACCCAGGCGATGAAGAAGATGACTACCCTCGCGACAAGCACGGAGGGCTCTCCGCTCCATGGTGCGAAGGCGGAAGACCTGGTTTTCATACAGGGACGCATTCTTAAGAAAGATCGGGCGGCTGGCGGAGATCCGGAGTTCGCCGATATTCTGAGGCTGGCACGCCTCAACGGATTGAGCGCGGAAGGCAAGACGACACCCACATGGGAAGATCCGAAGGCGAAGGACCACTCTCTGCACTCCTACGGCGCGCAGTTTGTTGAAGTGGAGTGGGACCCGGAGATCGCCCGCCTCCGCGCGAGCCGCGTGGTGACGGTGATTGACGCTGGGCGCATCATCAATCCGAAAGCGGCTGCTAACCAGATCGCCGGCGCTGTAGTAATGGGAATCGGCATGGGCCTGCTGGAAGAAACGCACTACGAACGGCGCACCGGTCAACCGATCAACGGCAATCTGGCAGATTACCTTGTCGCCACTTGTGCGGATGCGCCGGAGATCGATGTTGAATTTCTCGACTACCCCGATCCCATCATGGGTGAGTATGGAGCGCGCGGGGTGGGCGAGATCGGCCTGGCGGGCGTTGCGCCGGCCATTACCGCTGCGGTCTATCACGCGACGGGAGTGCGGGTTCGCGAGTTGCCTGTGCGCATTGAGCATCTGCTAACGTCGAAGATTCTCGAGGCTTGAGCGAGAATAGGAGTGCATGACAGATCTCGAAAGCATTCTGCCGCTGTGGTATGCGCTGGAAACTGCCGGGGCGGATTATGTTTTGGCGACGGTTGTGGACGTGGAAGGTCCAAGCTATCGCAAGCCCGGAGCACGCATGCTGATCGCCTCCGATGGCCGGCGGGCGGGCACGGTAAGCGGCGGCTGCCTTGAGGTTGAGGTCGCAAAACGAGCCTGGTGGCTAACCGAGAAAGGTCCGGTTGTGGATCGCTATTCGACCATCACCGACGATGACGAGATGCCCTACGGCTCCGGATGTGGCGGCGTTGTCTACGTTCTGCTGGAGCGGCGTTCGACGGCGGCTCCTCTGCTGACTGCGCTTGAAACCGCTTTCCATGCGCGCACTCCGCTGGCGATTGCGACAGTGCTGGAGGGTGCCGAGATTGCGACAAGACGATTCGCCGGTCCTACCGTGCAGGACTCTCCGGCGAATGCGTTGACGGAGCGCTCGTTTGAAGCAACACTTAACAATCTTGCGGTACAAGCAATGGAAAGTCTGCAATCAATCGACCAACGTGTGGTGATTGGGGAGCGCGATACGCGTGTGTGGGTGGACTATCGCACAGCGCGACCGGGACTGTGGATTTTTGGTGCAGGGGATGATGCGAAGCCCCTGCTGCGCATGGCGCGAGAGTTGGGATGGTTTGTTGCGGTCGCGGATGGCCGCAGTCACCTTGCTACACGCGAACGCTTTCCGACAGCGGACAAAGTTCTTACCCTGTCAAGCTCAAGTGTGCTCGAAGACGGATCATCGTTTCTTGAAGACGTGAAGGCGACGGATGCCGCGATTCTGCTGACGCACAGCTTTGAGCAGGACTCACGGATAATTGCCGGCCTGATGATGCGTGAATCCTCGCCCGTCTATCTTGGCGTACTTGGACCGCAGCGGAGAACGCGCGAAGTTCTAGCCGAAGCCGCTAGATTGCTTGCTATGCCGGATCCGACAGAACGCGCAGAGGAGTGGCTCGCGCAAATGCACGCGCCCACCGGTCTTGATCTGGGCGCGGAGACACCCGCCGCCATCGCGCTCTCGATTATTGCGGAGATTCAACAGACGCTCAACAACGGATCTGCGCTTCCCCTGCGGCAAGTGCGCGCCGTCGGATCGACGATTAGCCCGGTCCAAAGCTGATTACGCGGCTGCCCTCTCCTTGACATGGGCTTCTAGAACATCGAGGAACTTCGCCAGCCACGCCGGGTGTGCTGTCCACGCAGGTCCGGTTACGAGTTTGCCGTCGACGGTCGCCTCGGTGAAGTCGAGAGAGACAAAGGTGCCGCCTGCAAGGCCGACTTCAGGCGCGCATGCTGGATAGCAGTTCACCTTGCGGCCTTTGAGCACGCCTGCGGCGGCCAGGATCTGCGGCCCGTGGCACAGCGCGGCAATGGGCTTTCCTTCTTTGTCGAAATGACGCACCAATTCCAGCACTTTGGCGTTAAGCCGGAGGTACTCAGGCGCGCGACCACCGGGAACGACAAGCGCATCGTAACTCGCGGGATTGATCTCGTCGAATGTCGCGTTCAGGGTGAAGTTGTGGCCGCGTTTTTCCGTGTACGTTTGATCGCCCTCGAAATCGTGAATTGCCGTGCGTACCTGTTCACCCTTCTTCTTGCCGGGACACACCGCATCCACCTTGTGGCCTACCATCTGCAGGGCCTGGAACGGAACCATGATTTCGTAGTCCTCTACGAAATCGCCGGCCAAAACCAGTATCTTTGCTGATTTCATTCGAGAATTCTCCGGTTGAAGATTTCCGTGGCGATGCTCCGACGCGAATTAGAGAGGACTTGACCGCGGATGCGCCGGAAGCAATCAAACACATGTTATCTGATGGGTTTGATGCAGCAAAGATTCAGTTGTGCAATGACGTTGAAATGCGAGCAAACTCGACGGCGACCGGCGGTATAACCTAGAAGCTGATGCCCGCTTCGCCGCAATCACTCAACGCACTGAATGCCCGCATCATCACGTGCGATCTATGTCCGCGACTGCGGGAGCACTGCACCGAGGTTGCGCGTGTGCGGCGTCGTGCCTATGCCGATTGGGAGTATTGGGGACGCCCGGTGCCTTCGTTCGGCGATCCGGAGGCTCGGGTTCTCGCGCTAGGCCTGGCCCCGGGAGCGCATGGTTCCAACCGAACTGGGCGACCGTTCACGGGGGACGGATCGGGAGATTTTCTTTACCCCGTGCTGCACGAGGCGGGATTTGCGTCGCATCCGCAGGCGCGTTCGCGCGACGACGGCATGGCACTCACTGGACTCTGGATTACCTCGGTGGTGCGTTGCGCTCCGCCCGGCAACAAGCCGGCACCCGACGAGTTGCGAAATTGCGCGCCATTTGTCGACCAGGAGATCGCACTCCTCAAGAACCTCCGTGTCGTGGTTTGCCTGGGCAAGATCGCGTTCGATGGCCTCCTCGCTCACGAGCAGCGCCGCGGAGCATCTTTCGTGCGCGCCAGCTACACCTTCTCACACGGTGCGGAGTACACGTTGCCGAGCGGTTTGCACGCGATTGCCAGCTATCACCCGTCGTTGCAGAACACGAACACTGGAAAGCTTACGCGACCGATGTTCCTGCGAGTCTTCAAGCGCGCGAGGCAACTGGCAGGTTTTAGCAGTGGGCTGTCCCGCTGAGAGGAACGAGCATTTTTGATTCCCCACGCCGTTTCGATACATTGAGTTGTGCCAAATCGGCGGAGGAGATGGGCGATGCGAAATGTTCTTGCTAAGATTTTGATTTCGGCACTCGCAGTGGGTGCAATGGGGAGCAACGCACAAACGATGAATTCTGATCACTGGTCTACGGCACAGTTGCTGGAGCGTGCCAAGCATCTGCAGGAATTAGCTGCAAAGGGCGAAGGCTCAGCTAGCGAAACGCTAGAGAAATATCCTCACCACTACACCATGCTCGCTTATCGCCAGCACAGTGGCGGCGGTGAGCTGCATCAGAACTTCGCTGATATCTTTTTCATTCTCGACGGCCACGCCACGATTCTGACAGGCGGCAGCCTCGTCGAACAGAAGACAACAGGGCCCGGCGAGCTTCGGGGCAAATCCGTCGATGGCGGATCCCGCCAGGAACTCAGGGCAGGCGACGTGGTACATATCCCGGCGGGCGTGCCTCACCAGATGCTGGTGTCGGAGGGCGAATCGATTACTTACTTTGTTGTGAAGGTGGAAGAAACGCGATAGCTGCGTCGCAACGAAAGAAGAAAGTCGGCGTGCTGGATTGAATTGGAGCGGGAGACCAGGATCGAACTGGCGACATTCAGCTTGGGAAGCTGACGTTCTACCACTGAACTACTCCC
>CAVTKF010000002.1:0-365082 GCA_963735215.1 uncultured Acidobacteriaceae bacterium
GGCTCCCTCTGAGCTGCGCGATCGCATCCGCGAGTTCGAAAGAGGGCGGCGGGCTGAGCACGGCCCAAGTGGACAGGTTGTCGTTGATCCGTCATACATCGTAGCCGTGGAATCTCAATTCGACGACTGCGGAACAACCAGTAAGTCGAGTTTCACGACAATTGATCGGTCGGTCAGAAGGCTGGTCTGCCAATTAGAGCAGATTTGACCATCAATTCGTTTTCCGTTCTGAAAATATCTTAAAAGGGCGCGGACATGTCCGCGCGCATGACGCTTAGTGATTCAATGTGCGTGTCGCTTGGAGGACAGTACTTGACGTTATCAACGGTCGAACAGGACATGCAATACCCGCGCCTCTGTCGGAGAAATCTGGAGGGCGGTCGGATCAGTCGACGGTGCAAAGAGGCAGTGGGCGTCAAGATCCGCCAAGCCGTAGTCCTCTTGTCAGCCTCAGTAGTCTTCGTGACACTCCCGTTTCTTGCCTGGTCACAATCGGGGTTAGGTTCAGGATATTCCTCGGGAGAGACGGGAAATGCAACAGTCGAACGCCTGAGCCTGACATATGTGCGTCCGCCGCCGAGAACAACGGTGCATAACTATGTTTTCGACGCTTTCGGTCCCAATCCACTCTTGACCACGGCTCTCATCGCTGGTCTTGATCAAGAAACCAATACGCCCCCAGAGTGGCGGACAAGGCGTTGTTGGCTACGCCGAACGATACGGGTCAAATTTTGGGATTTCTTTGGTTGGAACGTCAACGCGCTATGGGCTCGCAGCGGTCTTCAGGGTGGACACCTCGTACTACCGATGCGACTGCAAGGGACTCACTCCGCGGCTGCGTTATGCAGTGATGTCGACTTTGATGGCGCGCCGTGGAAGTGACGGCCATCATGTTTTCTCGGTCCCCGCACTGGTGGCGCCGTACGCGGGTGCGTCTGCTGCGGTGTACGGATGGTATCCGAATCGCTACAACGGAGAAGACGCGTTGAGGATGGGCAATTACAGTCTGCTTGATTCAGTGCTCTCAAATATTGTCCTGGAATTTATCTACAGTGGACCGCACGCCTTGATTTCGCGCATGCACTTGAACAGTGCGCGCGGAGCACCCGTGGCGGAGCCCAGCCAATGACCGAGTCCAAGTCGTCGCTGGTTGCGGATATTGCTGGGCTGACTACCGAGCGGCGCAGCGTGCGTCTTTTTCCTCCAGGAGACTCTCCCTGGGACCTGATGAATGGGTTCTTTGAGTGGTTTGGCAGCCTGGGAATGTTTTCCTGGGAGGTGTTAAAGGCCGCGGTAACACCACCGTTCGAATGGCGAGAGCTGATTCGGCAGCTTGATGAGGTTGGATCGAAGTCACTTCCGCTGGTGGCATTGGCGGGAGGCGCGATCGGCGTGGTGATTTCGCTGGAGGCACGTTACAGCCTAAGCCGGTTCGGCGCGAAGTCGCTGTTTCCCGCCACGCTCGTATATTCAGTCGTTCAGGTGATGGGTCCGATTATTACCGGGTTAGTAGTAAGCGGACGAGTAGGTGCCGGCATCGGGGCGGAACTTGCATCAATGAAAGTGACAGAGCAGATTGACGCCATCGAGGCCTCGGCGATCAATCCTTACAGACTGCTGGTAGCGACGAGGATTCTGGCCTGCATTCTTATGTTGCCGTTGCTAACCGTCGTTGCCGACGGATGTGGCTTAATGACCGGGTGGTTTGCACAGACCCTGGTTGAGCCTCTGTCATTTCATCAATTCATTGATAACGGCTTCAGGGGCGCCACTTTCAATGCATTTCTTCCGCAAACATTCAAGACGGCGGTGTACGGGCTCATTATCGGCCTGATTGCGTGTTTTCAAGGGATGCGGACACGCGGAGGAGCGGCGGGAGTGGGACGTGCAGCAACGAACTCTGTTGTGCTGGGCTCGCTCTTCATCATTCTCGCGGATGTAGTGTTGGTGAAATTCATCCTGGTTGTCTTCCCTTAGTTCATCCTCGGCATTTTGGAGCAAGGATATGGCATCAACGATTGACATTGCGGCGAATCAGATAGAGCACGAGCAAGAGAGCCGCGCGACTGTTGTCGCCGTGCAGAATGTGCACAAGAGCTTCGGAGTCCAGAGCGTTCTGAATGGGGTCAGCCTGAGCGTGACACGCGGGGAGACGCTTGCCGTGCTGGGGCGAAGCGGCACGGGAAAGAGCGTTCTGCTGCGGATGATCATCGGGCTCGAGAAGCCAGACTCGGGACAGATTCGCATCCACGACGAGGATATCGCGGGACTGGCCCTCGATCAGCTGGGCGCAATCCGGAAGAAGATGGGCTTTCTGTTTCAGCACGCCGCGCTTTACGATTCGCTGACCATTGCGGAGAATGTTGGATTCCCGCTGGAACATCACCGAAGAGAAATGTCGAAGGCGGAACGGGCCGATCGAGTTAAGGTGTTGCTGGCCGAAGTTGGGTTGGAAGACGGATTCGAGAAAATGCCTTCCGACATTTCAGGAGGGATGCAAAAGCGCGTGGGACTTGCTCGTGCGCTTGCACTGGAGCCTGAGATCTTGTTGCTCGACGAACCAACGGCCGGACTCGATCCAATCAGTTCAGGGGAGATCAATGATTTGATTCTGAAACTGCAGAGGGAGCGAAAGATGGCCTCGATCGTAGTAACGCATGATCTGCATAGCGCGAGGACGATTGCCGATCGGCTGGCGATTTTGAATAAAGGCCTTGTGGTGATCGAGGGTTCATTCGAGGACCTTCAAAAAAGCGAGATCGGGTTTGTGAAGGAATTTCTACAGCAGTCTTAAAGGGGATATATGTCGAGAGTGGCGCGGTTGGGAGTTTTTATCGTGGTTTCATTGGCGGTGCTGGGTAGCGGGGTCTTCCTCATCGGGAGCCAGGAGTATCTTTTTCGCCCAACCTACCAACTGAAGGCGCAGTTCGACACTGTGGCCGGGCTGACTGAAGGAGCCGATGTGCAGGTGGGCGGGGTTCATAGCGGGACTGTGACCGGCATCAAGCTGCCGACCAGCCCAGGCGGCAAAGTCCTGGTCCTGATGGAACTGGCGAAGTCGACGCGCGCGATTATCAAGGTGGACTCGGTGGCTTCAATCCAAACCGAGGGCTTGTTGGGCAATCAGTACCTGTCGATTTCGTTTGGATCCGCGGGACAGCCGGATGTGAAGGATGGCGAGATGATCCAGAGCGAACCGCCGCTGGAGATGGCTGATCTTCTGAAGAAGACGAACGGCATTCTCGATGGCAGCCAGCAGGCGATCGAGAATGCGGCGCTGGCGACCGGTCATTTGAACTCAGTGAGCGCGAAGATTGATGCGGGACAGGGCACCGTCGGGGCGCTGGTGAACGATAAGCAACTCTACAACAACCTTGCGCAGACAACGACGACACTGCAATCAACGATGGTCGAGGCCCAGACGGGTGTAACAGACTTTCAGGAAAACATGGAAGCTCTGAAACACAACTTCCTGTTGAGCGGTTATTTTAAAAAGCGCGGATACGAAGACGCTGCGGATCTCAGCGCAAATCGGATTGGCAGACTGCCGCAGGGCGCGCCAGTGAAGGCATTTACGTATACGACGAAACAGCTCTTCGATGGTCGCGATTCGGCGAAGCTGAGAAATCAAAAGTCGTTGAACGTCGGCGGAGAGTTTCTCGCGCAGAATCAATTCGGGTTTGCAGTCGTTGTGGTTTCAACGGGCATGGAAGGCGACGCGCAAAAGGACCAGGTTCTGACCGAAGCGAGGGCAATGGTCATTCGCAAGTACCTGGTGGAGGATTTTGGATTCGACGACGCGCAGTTGAAGACACTGGGCATGGGAAAACAGACAGGCGCAAGCACGGACATTGACGGAGATTGGGGATCGATTCAGATCCTGGTTTTTCCGGAAGGAACAGAGATGCCGGCGGCAAAGCCCAATCCGACAGTTGACTCGGGGGAGCCACTTGCCGACCGACCGGCGCAGGCCGCCGCTGCGGCTACCTTAAAACCCTAGCTTGGGGTGCGATGAGAACTAAGCTGTGAGATATGGTCGGAGTTCGCTCAGGCCATTGGTGTGCAGCGTATCGGTAAAGTCGAGCTATTCCGAATCGCGCCGGATGCAATGAGGTGGCTGATTTGCGGATATTGATGCTGAGCAATGTTGCTCAGATACTTCGAGCGCCAATCCTCCAGAATGACTTTGGCGAAGAGTGGGCTTCCGCGACAGGCCTTGAATGAGTGACCTGCCGGTTGTGAGTTGTTTTACCGCTCCATACGCAATCGGAGTGTGTGGCTATTCGTTCCCTCCATTCCAAACGAAGCTGAACGCCCTGAGATGGGAATACCGGGGCGGCGCAACATATGGAACTGTCGCGAAAGTGAAAGTCTCCATTGAACTGTGTTGGAGAAGAGACCATGAGAACGATCCGGATAACCGGCGCAGCAATGCTTGTTACGCTACTCGCAATCGGAGCTCCAGCTTTTGCAGGCCAGGATCGCCCGAAAGAAAATCAAGATCACGCCAAACCGCAGACCTCGCACGAGCAGGCCAAGCCGCAACAGCAGCAACATGCACAGCAGCCGAAGCAGCAACAGGCAAGGCCGCAGCAGCAGCGCGCCGGACAGTCGCGGCAGGAGCAGGCCAAGCCACAACAACAGCAACGCGCTGAGCAGCCGAAGCAGGAGCGGAGCAGGCCTCAAGAGCAGCAGCCTAGGCAGGAGCAGGCTAGACCGCAACAGCAGCAGCGTGCCGAACAACCGCGGCAGGAGCATGGGAAGCCACAGCAACAACGTGCAGAACAGCAGCGCCAGGAACAGGCCAGGCCGCAACAACAGCAGCATGCTGAGAAGCCACAGCAGGACCGGAGCAGCCCACAGAACCAGCCGCGTGGCGAACAGCAGCGCTCCGGTCAGCAAGAGCAAAGACAGCAGACTGAACGTGGCCAGCAGCGCTCTGAGCAACAGCGGGGGAATGTGCAAGTCCAGCGCTCACCGGAACAGCAACGTGCGGAGCGCACCGACTGGCAGCAGCACCGGTCACAGAACTGGCAATCCGATCACCGCAACTGGCAGCAGCGAGGCGGCTACCGCGGATATCGCATACCCGAAGAGCGGTTCCGTGGATACTTCGGGCCGACCCATGGATTCAGAATTCGCGGTCTGCCCTTTCTTTATGAAGGTGGTTATCCACGCTTTCAATACAGCGGTTATTGGTTCAGCATGGTCGACCCGTGGCCAGCATATTGGGGAGACGACTGGTACGACAACGACGACGTGTATCTGGCGTACACCGACGATGGATATTACCTGTATAACCGGAGATATCCGGGAATGGGCATAGCCATCAGCATTTCGATGTAAAAACGGACCGGTGCGGCCTTGAAGAGAGGCTGCACCAGCGGGCGGATTCGTCCGCAGTTCCAGATTTAAGGGAGGAAGAAGGATGCTTGGAACTATCTTGATCGTGATCCTGGTGTTGGCGCTATTTGGGGCGCTGCCGAGATGGCCGCACAGCCGCAACTGGGGATATTTTCCAACTGGAGGACTGGGCTTGATCTTGTTAATTGTTATCGTGCTTCTGGTCCTTGGCCGAATTTGAATGTGAGGTATTCCTTAGGTCCGCGGCACGCGAACTGAGAAGGGCGTGTCCTTAAGGCAGTCGCTAGCATTCTCCCTCCTCGCCTCTAGCATTCCTGGCGTCGCACCAGATAAGCACCGCTCAAACACGCAACCCAACGACTGGAGATGCCGTGAATATCATCAGGAACATTGATGTGAAGGCTCACTTCGCGGCACGCCATTGTAGAGGCAAATCGCTGTTCGCCTTTGTTGCCCCGGTATCCGCAAGTGTGGAATGGTGAAGCCGCGTTCGGTCTTCCTCCGGGTTGGATGCATCCTGCCAGATTGCCTTAATCCGCTTCTTAGGCCGGTGTGCGCGAACTGGGGCCTCGTCGAGGAGATTTCTGCACCCATCTTCGATACGATGATCCGCCAAGCAGCGTGGCACTTCATGTGGATGCGCGGTTCAAGTTCCCGAATGGGATTTGCCTCGAAAGAAGAAGAGGCGACTCATCATGCTTTGATCCACGCTCTCGATGGAGTGGGGAAGCGATTCAACGGGGCTGAACTTGAGTCTGTGAAGGTGAAGAAGTATTTGGGCCTTTACTTCTCGAGAGTTACGTTGCAGCCCAGGCAGATTCAGCAGCAGACGTCCCTGGATGTTGCTGACGGAAGCCCCTTGCGGACATTCCCAGCAGTTTAGGCTGCCTGTCGCGCTCCCCAGGAACTGAGGAATACAGGATCAGCCGATTGAAGCACCGCGTGAATTAGTGCGCGCACAAGTGCAACAGCGAAAGCAGGGCATGATGTCGTCATCTAGAATGAGCTTTACCGATATTGATAAGAGCACTGTTCCTGGAACTGATGAGTTGCAAGTCTCGTTAGCCGCCTGTCGACTACCTTTGCCGACGCGGATCGCCTTCATCGGAAACTATCTTCCACGCGAATGCGGAATAGCCACCTTCACAACTGACTTGTGCAATGCCGTTGCCACCGAATACGGAGAGGGACGCCTGTTTGCAATTCCCGTAAACGATCCGGATTCATCCTACAGTTATCCGGAGCAGGTACGTCTTGAGATTGACCAGGAAGACCTCGCTTCCTACGTAGCGGGCCGCGGATTTCTTGAATTTCAACGGCAATGATCTCGTTTGTCTGCAGCATGAATATGGCATCTATGGCGGCAGCGCAGGGCGTTACATTCTGGCATTGCTCCGCAAATTGAAGATGCCGTTGGTTACGACCCTGCATACCGTACTTCGGGAGCCGGACGCGGATCAGCGTAATGTACTCGAGGAGATTGCTCAGCTTTCCGATCGCATGGTGGTCATGAGCGAGTTGGCAGCGCAACTTCTGCGAGACGTCTATTCGGTTCCTGGCGGGAAGATTGATGTAATCCCCCATGGGGTTCCAGACCTGCCATTCATGGATCCGAACTATTTCAAGGACAAGTTTGGTACCGAAGGCAGATCCGTTCTGCTTACGTTCGGTCTTCTGTCTCCAAACAAGGGAATTGAAAATGTAATCCGGGCGCTGCCTGAAATTCTGTTGCGCCATCCGAAAGTGGTCTACATCGTTTCCGGAGTGACGCACCCGCATATCCGCCGACGCGAAGGCGAGCGTTATCGGGAAGAGTTGCAAGCGCTGGCGGCTCAGCTTGGGGTGAGCGATCATCTGATTCTGAACAACCGCTTTGTAAGTGCTGAAGAACTGGTTGAGCATGTAGGTGCCGCGGACATTTACATCACGCCCTATCGGCAGGAAGCACAAGTGGTCTCCGGCACCCTAGCCATTGCCCTGGGCGCAGGCAAGGCGATTATCTCTACGCCCTACTGGCACGCAAAGGAGTTGCTGGCGGAAAAGCGAGGCGTAATCGTTCCGTTCGATGAGCCCAGGCGCCATAGCCCAAGCGGTGATCGCGTTGCTGGAGAACGATGCCGAACGTCATGCGATGCGGAAGCGCGCCTATTTGCATTCCCGCAGCACAACTTGGCAGAAAACGGCACGAGCATACATGGCGAGCTTTCAACGGGCCCGGTTTGAGCGCACGTTACAGCCGAGACCTGCCCAGCCAGATGATCACTTGTCGGACCCGGCGGATTGTCTTCCCGTGCTGAATACCGGACACCTCTTGACCATGACGGATGACACCGGCATGTTGCAGCATGCAATCTTCTCTGTGCCCAACACGCGCGAGGGATATACGACTGACGACAACGCACGCGCGCTCGTGGTGTCAACGCGGCTGGATGAGTGCCATGGCTATGAAGATAAACAGGAGCACATCAACCTTTCTCGCCGATATCTCGCGTTTCTATGGCTTGCATTTCATCCCGATACCGGGAGGTTCAGAAATTTTCTTGGCTACGACCGCAAATGGCTGGAGGACGTCGGCTCAGAAGATAGCCATGGTCGCGCGTTGTGGGCTTTGGGATCGGTTCTAGGCCACTCGCGGAATGCCGGACTGCGCGGTGCTGCAGGAAGGTTTTTTGAGGCCGCCGCACCCGCCGCCCTTACGTTTAGCAGTCCGCGTGCCTGGGCATTCAGCGTGCTCGGCATGCAGGCATATCTGGACTGGTTCCCTGGGGATCGAGCGATTCAAGGGCTCACGTAATACACTCGCCAACCGTTTATTGGACATCTACGAACGCAGCCATTCCAAGACCTGGCAATGGTTTGAGAAGAGCCTTTCGTACTCGAATGCAAGGTTGTCACACGCGCTCATCCTTGCAGGATGGCGAAGCAATAACCAGAGGATGATCGAAGCTGGAATGGATTCTCTGAAGTGGCTCGTCGCCGAGCAACATCGTGGCGATCGGGAGATATTCGTGCCCATCGGCTCAAGCGGATTCTTCGTCGAGGGAAATGAGAAGGCACGTTTCGATCAGCAACCGGTCGAAGCTTGCGCAACAGTCTCTGCCTGCCTGGAGGTATACCGGCTGACCGAGGAGAGCCAGTGGCTTGAAGAAGCCCATCGTGTATTCCGGTGGTTCCTCGGAAAGAATGACCTTCAGGTGCCACTCTATGACCCGATCACCGGCGGGTGCAGGGACGGGCTTCATCCTGACCGCGTAAATGAAAACCAGGGAGCGGAATCAACGCTCTCGTTCCTCATGGCCCTGCTTGATATGCAGGCAGCTACGGTAGCCAGTGAAAACGAACAGCAGCATGGAATGAGTGTCGCCTCTTGAATTTGGTAACTACCCCGGCTTCATCGCAGGATTCAGCGGCTCAGGAAGCACCTGGAGCAAAGGGATGTACTGAGATCCCCATCTTCACCCGTCATCCCGGCAATCCGATTCTGAGCCGGCAAGACTGGCCATATCCGATTAACAGCGTCTTTAACGCAGGGGCCGTACTACTGCCTGACGGAGATACTTTGCTGCTCTGCCGAGTCGAAGACAGAAGCGGCCTTTCGCATCTTTGCGCGGCCCGATCCGCAAATGGAATTGATGCATGGCGAATCGATCCCAAACCCACGCTGATCGGAAATCCTTCAGAGTATCCTGAGGAAATTTGGGGAATTGAAGATCCCCGCATCACATACGTGCCGGAACTCGAGCAATATGCGGTGGCCTATACGTCTTTTGCGCGTGGCGGTCCGGGAGTCTCACTGGCACTAACCAAAGACTTCAGAAGCTTTGAGCGATTCGGCGTAATCATGTCTCCTGAAGATAAGGATGCGGCTCTGCTTCCTCGAAGGATTAACGGGCGTTGGGCTCTCATTCATCGGCCGGTGACAACGCTCGGTGCGCACATGTGGATTTCCTACTCGCCGGATTTGCGGCATTGGGGGAGCCACAAGATCATTCTTGAGGCGCGGCGTGGCGGATGGTGGGATGCGAACAAGATTGGTCTCTGTTCGCCTCCGATCGAAACTGCAAAAGGGTGGCTTGCAATCTATCACGGAGTTCGCCAGACAGCGTCGGGGAATATCTATCGCCTGGGACTTGCACTCTTCGATCTCGAATGTCCGGACAAATGCTTGCAGCGAGGCGACTCCTGGGTGTTTGGTCCAGAAGCACCTTACGAACGCGGCGGAGATGTGAACGATGTTGTGTTTCCATGCGGACAAACCATCGGCGCGGATGGAGACACCATAAACCTGTACTACGGCGTCGCCGACTCCAGCGTGGCTTTGGCCACGGGCAGCATCCAGTATCTTCTCACCTGGCTGGACGCGAATTCGAAGTCGACTCAGATAGCGAATCCTTAGCGCAAAGGATGTAAGAAAGGGGAAAGCAGAGTGAGTCACACAGGCTGGCGCCGGCCCACTTGGATGCCGGAACTTCTTTGGATTAGGTGCAAATGTCCGCGTTGCAACTCTGTTCAATTCAAACCAGCCGAGCTGCGCCCGTTCGATAGCCTGCTACAGGTGATGGGGATGCAGCCGGTACGGTGCATGTTCTGCTGGCGCCGCTATTACTGGGTCACGTTGCGCGGAGCCCCTGCGAGTTGAGTTCTCGCCAGCGAGGAATTTCTTCCTAAACCAAGAAAGCACCAACGATCTGCCGACTCAGTTCTTTGACTGTGTCTTGTGAATTGAATATGAATCTCTTCTCCCAGATTTCTTCGCAGCACGGAACGCCGCGGGTACATCAGTCGGCCCTGCCGAAGTGGCTTACCCATCTGGGAGCGCCCGGGCTGTTTTTCATTGCAGTGATCGATTCCTCTGTTATTCCCTTGCCGTTGCCGGGCAGCACCGACCTGCTATTGCTGTGGCTGGTAGCGCACAGCGGCAATCCATGGTTGCTAACCTCGATGGCCATCTCCGGCAGCCTCGTGGGCGGTTATACGACATGGGACGTAGGGCGCAGAGGGGGCGAGGACGCTCTTCACCAGCATGTTCCAGCTCGGATTCTCAAGCGCGTGATAGCCTGGGTCAAACGTCACCCGATTCTCGCAGTGTTTGTTCCCGCCATGCTTCCGCCGCCCATTCCACTGTTGCCATTTGCGCTCGCATCCGGTGCGTTGGGTGTCTCACGCAATCGCTTCCTCATTGTCTACGGCACGGCTCGCACCTTGCGATACTCCCTGATTGCCTGGCTTGGCGTGGTTTATGGACGCCACGTGATCCAGATATGGTCGGGAACGCTCCAGAGGTGGTCCGCACCGCTACTTTGGGTGTTCGGAGGACTTCTGGTCGCCGGCGTTTGCTACGGGATATGGAAGATCCGTGGTCTGCGCAAATCTCCTATTGTGGCAAACCATACATCGCGAGCCAAAAGATCTCTTGCGGACTGAGTTGCAAGTGCCGCTATTAGTCGAATCAGGCAGAAGAGCGGCCGGGCAAGGATGCCCGGCCTGCGAATGGACTCAACCTGCGTTCAATTCTTCTTGTCGGGTCGATCTTGCTTGTTTTGCTGCTTCGGCTGGGGTTGCCGAGCCTGCAATGACTGTTGCTGGGCTACGTGCTTATTCGACAACTGCTGCGTCTGCTGTTGGTGTTTCTGCTCTACTTGCTGTGTCCGGGAATCGCTGGCCTTCTGCTGAGTCAACCGTTGATGCTCCGAGTCTTGCTTCTGCTGAAGACTTTGGCGGTCCTGGTTCTGCCTGGCGATCAAGTTGTCCTGCTGCTGTTGGTATTTCTTGTCAGCCTTGGCATTCCCTGAGTTTGTTGGCTCGGGGCGCGAGATAGGCGCAAGATCATTTGGATGGACGGCCTTTCGAGCCTGATTGTTTTCTGATTGCTTCGCTAGTGGCTCGACGCGTGGCTCGACTGACGCACCGGCACCTTCCGGCCTTGATGGTTCAACTACCCGTGCGGGTTCTGCTGTTTGACGGTTGTTCACTGCTTCCGGCCTAATAACGGCTGCGACAGGCGGTTTACCGTGGTTTACCGATGACCGGTATTCCGGACTGACTCGCGCAGTTTGTTCATGTTCAATCTGAAGCGCCACGGGTGCAACATGTCTCTGTCTCCCCGCCGCTTCTTGTTCAGAGGTGGCTCGCGCCTCGATGCCACCGTTTCCACCGTTGAAGCTGACGCGGCTTTCATTGTGGCTGCTGAAGTGACTGTCGTAGACGTTGCGGTTTCTCGCGACATCCACGTTATTGTCCGAACGGTTGTAGAAGAACTGTCCGTGATCCCAACGCCCTCCATCATAGCCATCGCCCGAGTATCCGAACCCGTAGTTGATGCCGCCATAGAACCCGACTTCGGATCCCCAGTAGCCTTGGTTAAATCGGTATCCACCGTTTTCCCAGGCCCAATAACCGGGCGTCCAAAGAAAGCCCTCTTCCGGGGCCATCACCCATTCACCGTCGACCCAGTAGTAGTCGGAGACGCTATCGTCATAAGCCCAATAGCCGGGCGTCCACAGATAGCCATCTCCAGGGCAAATTGGCTGCTCGTAGACGGGCAGAGCAGGCGGGCCGATCGAGATGGACAGCCGAATCTGCCCGAACAGAGTGGCCGGTATGGCCAATGCAAGAAATGCCAGCAAAATGCGGATGGTACGCATACAGATCCTCTTGCCGATTCATCCTTCGATTACCCATTTGCGCGAAACCAACTCGGGCTGCGTGGATTAAAAAGGCGACGCGTGACACGCCATTCCCAAGAATTCCATGGGATGCAGTGCCGAGTCTGTGTACTAATGCTCATGTGCCGCGGAATTGAAGTCGAATCTGTAGATGGCTGACCCTGCGGAGGAGAGAGCGGAGATCGGTGAACTACACAACAAACATCGCTACGCCCGCGACGAACATGGCAATGGTTGTGGCGGCGACAACAACCCATCCCAGGCGGGAACTCGGCTGGCCCTGCATCAGCTTCTTGTCGGCTGCCACGATCAGGATTGCAACTAGAAGGAAAGGCGCCAGCAAACCGTTGATGACCGCCGTCCAGTAGAGTGCCTTTACCGGGTTCACGCCGATAAAATCCAGCGCGACGCCTACTGCGGTAGAGCCAAGAATCAGAGCGTAAAACCAGCGCGCTTGTCTCAGCTTCTTGTTCAAGCCTTGTCGCCAACCCAGGGTCTCAGCAAACGCATATGCGGCAGATCCAGCCAGTGTGGGGATGGCGAGAAAGCCGACTCCGACGATACCGAGCGTGAACAACGTCGCGGCAAAGCTGCCGGCAAACGGACGGAGGGCCTCAGCCGCTTGTCGAGAGGTTTCAATATTCGTAATACCGTGCCGATTAAGGGTGATGGCAGTCGTCAGGATGATGAAGAACATGACCATATTCGAGAAGAATGCACCAACACCCACGTCAATATTTCTCAAATCAAGCTCTTCGGACGTGGCTCCTCTGCGCTTGGCGAGCGAACTTTGGCCCGCCGACTTCTCCTCTTCAACTTCCTCGCTTGCCTGCCAGAAGAAGAGATAGGGGCTGATTGTGGTGCCGAGGATCGCGACCAGAGTTGCCCATTCATTGCGGGTGCGTGGCATCGATGGAACCAGGGTATCGCGGAGTACCTGACCCCAGTCGGCTCCTACTACAAACGCAGTAACGGGGTAAGCAAAAAGCACAAGCACGAGCCACTTGAGCACGTTTGCGATCTGCTGATACCGAAGCCGGATCGTTGCCCAAGAAATGAGAATTGCAAAGGCGACAACAAACCAGTGCGAATTGATCCCCGACAGCATCGAAGCCGCATCGGCCATGCCCGCCAGGTCCGCGGCAATATTGATTGTGTTGGCGATCAAGAGGGCTACCACGACTACGAGCAATAGCCATTTGGGGAATCGTTGCTTGAGATTTCCGGCCAGACCCTGGCCCGTTACCTTGCCGATGCGTGCACACATGATTTGGACGGCGGCCATCAGCGGCCATGTTAAGAGCGCGGTCCAAAGGAGTTTGGTTCCGAGTTGCGCACCGGCAACAGAATATGTCGCAATACCCGAGGGATCGTCGTCTGCGGCACCGGTGATGATGCCGGGCCCGAGCGACTTCAGCAACGTTCGAATCCAACGTAGTGCAGCGGATGTCGGCAGAAAGAGGGGCTCCACCTGGAAATAGAGGTGCGTGCCGACGCAGAGCTTCGCACCTGGGATAACAGTCCACTTCGACCGGCAGACTGTTGCGCCTCTGGATTTCAGCTTAACTTACTGATTGGGATGATGATGGTGATGGTGATGGTGGCGATGATGGGGATGTACGACCACGACAACCTGCGCCTGCGCTGCATAAGGTAACGCCAGGCATGAAAGAAGAACCAATCCAAGCCAAAAAGTTTTCATGTCTCATTATGGTTGTTTGAACGACTAGCAGTAGAGCTGTTTTGATCTACTCGTTTAAATGCCACCTCAAAAGCAAAACGGCGGAGCTGGTAAGCTCCGCCGCCTGATACAGCATCGGTTATTTGTGGTCGCCACCGTGGGCTTGTCCACCACCACCGTGGGCTTGACCGGCACCGCCGTGGGCTTGACTGCTGCCGCCACCATGAGGCGCCGATGCATGCGATGAGCCGTGTCCTGCACTCGGACGCGCTCCACCAGCACGGGGTGCCGCGTTCATGTGGGCTCCGCTTCGTGCGGCCTGGCCTCTGCCGGAACGCCCTCCATATACAACACGGCCGATACCACCGTGATAGTTTCCTCCACCGTCGCCGCTGAAGCGATGCCCGCCCCAACCGTGACTATAACCCCATCCGGCCCATGGACCCATGCCCACGAAGATACCGTTGTAGAAATAGCCCGATCCGTAATATCCCATTGGCGCGCAGCCGTAGGGTGCATATCCGTAATAGCCGTACGAGCAAACTGGTTGAACGCCGATGTTGATGGAAATCTGCGCTTGAGCTACTGGCATCAGAGCCAGGCCCGCGAGCAACGCTGTGGTTGAAATCAGAATCTTCATTCCGCGCATGTGTGCCCTCTCAGGGTTTCTGCGGTTCCTTTGGTTGCGTGGGATGCCCTGCTGCCGTTAAGAACTAACCAGCAACATCAGCCACCATAAAGATGTTGAAACCGTCCAGGGTGCGCCCTCACAATATCGGGGGCTCTTGCAAATCTATCTATCCTTACATTCTTTACTCTAGCCGCATTCATCGCACGAGTCTGAGCAATAGAGACCACGCACTTGAGGCTCCGAATTGCCATCGGCGCATGGGAATCAAAGCGCGGGGTTGTTCGCACTCGGAGATGGCGTTGCAACCTTCAACTCGGTCAGCTCAGTTAACACGGCTTGCCAGCGTACCGGATCCTTCCTGGTCTCGATGGGTAGAGAGAGATCGGCATAGAACGCGAGGATGTTGTCGCGAAGTTCGGGCGATGTGCCATCGAACTTCTCCGCTGTCAGCTTTGCCAACAGGCTTGCATAGGCCTCATCTGCGAGCGTGTATTCCGACGCACTGGTCTCCTTACCATCATCAAGGTCGCGATTGGGCAGGACCAGTGTGCCTGCGCGTACCTCTTCGAGCATCGCAAGATAGTGATCGACCGTAGTATCGATGCTCTTTATATACAAATCCTCTGTTTGCGGAGTTGGGTTATCGAATCCCATTCCCTTGAAGGGGCCAACCTTCGGGAAATAGCGGAAGAGCACTGAGAGTACCCTCGTGCCGAGTCCCGGCTTTGTGTAGGTCTTTCCCCACTCTCGCTCGTAGTCGGAGCGGGACAGGCGATATAGGAACTTCTTTCTCGCGAAGTTAGGTGTCTCTCGCATCAGATCTTTCTCGTGCGTCTGGAGAGCCACCTTAGTCATTTGGGGGATCAGCGTGCTTACTGAGTAGCGATAGGATCCAATCGCCAGATCCTCATGTGTGAGCACTTCTTTCAGTTGCAGACCGTAAACGGTCGCAAAAGCTCTTTCCAGCAATGGCTGCGCGACCTTGAATCCTATGAAATCGTGATATTGGTCCGATGCGTATCGATTTTTGGCAACTTGCAATGTGTCGAATCCGAACTCTGTTTTCAGATGGGCTGTTCTGTCCTGCGCATAGCGAACTGATGCCCCATATTTTGCGCGCAACTTTGGATAGCGAAGTGCAACCGCCTCGTTAACTGCCGGGTGACCATCGATGTCCGCCGCATAGTGCGACAATGCCCCCAATGCGAAAGCGTACTCGTTAGCATCTTTGCTCTGACGCAGCAACTCCAGAACAAAATCCCCACTCCGTACGTAATGCACCAGATCACTGAACTCCCTGCTCCCGAAGGGGTAGTAGCCCAGATCCTGGATGACTGAGCCTCCGTAGGCATATGCGTGAGCTTCTTTTATCTGGTCTTCGTTTAGATCCGGGAAACGATTCAATAAAAGGGAGCGTATTTCTGATTTCCAGGCAAGGTCCACGATCTCTTCGTGAGTAAGAACAGAGTAGGCATGCAGGGTTTTGCTGCACAAAAGCACGACGACTAGAAATGCAATTGCTCGAGCAAAGTGCGAATTCCATTTAACTGTCATATTTGATGGCCACTTTGTCATTCTGAGCAGCGGCTCGACCCTTCCTGGATCGTCGCACCGACTTTATCGCGGAACACCCAGAAATAGCACTCGGTCAGAAAGTCGCTAAGCATTTAGGAGGGCGAGAACCTCGTTGCTCAGTCCAGGATGAGGCGTCGCCGTGAAAGATTCGGGCGTTCGGCGGTGCATTTGAGGCAGCGATCGCAAGATATTCAGGAGCGCGCCCACACCGCTGCCTTTTGGGTAGAAAGCATCCGCGAGAACGCCGTTCGGTACCTCATTGCCGGAAAAGGATCCGCTTGTGGCGATCACCTGGATTGCCGGGAATAAGCGCCTGACATTCATCAGCAATTCGAATCCCGACATGCCGGGCATCACGAGATCGGAAAGAAGAATATCGGGCTTCTGGCTGCGGATTTCGCGTATTGCGGAGTGCCCATCTTCAGCAGATCGCACAGAATACCCTAACGACTCAAGGACGAGCGACATCGACGTACGAATACAGTCTTTGTCGTCCACTACTAGAACGGACTTTCCATTGGGGAGCAAGACTCACCTCAGTACCAGACTTATTTGGGGACTGACGCGAGTGTGACATGGCGCAACTTCTCTGGCTGCTCACTTTTGATCACTACCCAACCCGCGCTATCTCGCGCGGCGCGCTATCGAGCGACTGCTCGGAGCCATGGGCGAATCTTGCTTTTCTGCTTCATTGTTAGGCCACGGATCATGCAGAACGATGTTGAGCAGCGACTTGTGGACTCGGATGCGGCCGTTGTAATCGATAAAACCAAGGTTGCGAAAGCGGTTCATAAAGAAGCTGACGCGGGACCGGGTGGTTCCGACCATCTCCGCAAGGGTCTCCTGCGATATCTTGGGGATCATCGACTCGGGCTCGCCGGGCCTGCCAAATTCCGCCATCAAGAGGAGAATGCGTGCCAGCCGCTTTTCGCTTGAATTGAAGAGCTGATCCACAAGATCAGCCTGTATCCGCATACTGCGCGCGAGCAGAAATTTCAAGAACAGGTCCGAGAAGTCATGCTCTTCATGCATCACGCGAACCATCTCTTCTCGCTTTATCTTGAGTGCTGTGCAGGCAGTAACGGCGACGGCTGTGGCCAACCGCAGTCCGGACAACGCGGCCAGGGACTCTTCTCCTACAAAGTCTCCGGCGGTCAGGAGAGTGATGGTGGCTTCCTTGCCTGCTGGCGAAACGACCAGGACCTTGGCTCTACCCTTTTGAAGGTAGAAGATGGAGTCCGCCGGGTCCCCCTGCGAAAAGAAGGCCTGTTTCGGCATCAATTGGACGATTTTGCGGCCCAGACCTGCATTTGCCAGAAAAGTCGCGGCATCGAATGTGGGCTTTTCCAGTTCAACCATGGCGATGGCTCCTTCCGGATGCAATCTCCACTCAATGAGTTTGATTCTGCATCTAGTATGGCACTGGAGGAAGCGATCTGTTCAATTTTGCTCACTTCTTCGTGATCGATAGATCGTAGTTCACAAGTAGAGCGCTATTGCTCAGACAGATGCGCACAATCTCCCTACTGTGAGAAGTACCTCGTGCCCCTTATTGCGCGGAGAGCAAGCGCCGATGCGCACAGGTAGAAAATGGTGTTTTGAATGAAGAAAGCTATCACCTTAGTGGCATTACTCAGCCTGACCAGCATTGGCTGGGCGGGGACCGATCGCGAAGCGACGAACGACCGCTTGGATCATGCGGGCAGCGTACTGCACGAGATCATGGCCGCGCCGGATAAAGGTATCCCCGAGGAGGTTCTGGAACATGCAAAATGCATCGCCGTCGTGCCCCATCTCCTCAAGGGCGGCTTTGTGTTCGGCGCGGAAAACGGCCGCGGCGTAGCCACCTGCAGAACTGCAGACGGCTGGAGCGCGCCAATATTCTTTGCCATTACGGGTGGTAGCTGGGGTTTACAGATCGGCGTCGAGGGAGTGGACCTGGTCATGATTATCCAGAATGAGCGGGGAATGAGGCAGTTGCTCTCCAGCAAGTTTGAATTGGGTGCTGACGCCTCCGCGGCAGCCGGACCCGTAGGCCGCCACGCTTCAGCCGACACCGACTGGAAAATGGATGCTGAGATCCTCACCTATTCACGTGCGAAGGGAGCTTTTGCCGGACTCACTTTGAACGGTGCTTCGATTCGTCATGACGAGGATTCCACGAGAGCCATTTACGGCGATGACATCTCCAATGCCCGAATCCTAAAGGGCGAAGTTGCCATGCCGGGCGCGGCTCACTCGTTCCTCGATGCCGTCAGGAACGCAAAGGCGCAGGCAGTTGCCTCGAACTAACAGCCGTCGTTTCTAAATGTGGTGCGGGCGTTCTCGGCCGATTCCCAGGTCCAGCGCGTCCGCACTTTTATATACTGAGCCTGAAAGGCCGGCTACGATACGCTCACTGAGATAGGCGTGGAACAACACCATTGTCTTTCCGCTGCCGGTCTGAAGCGCAAAACCAAGTAGAGACCTCCGGCTCCTGCTGGTGGCCTTTCGATCGGTGTGCCCGGCAACCACAGCCATTCGGACTGTTGTAATTAGCCTTGTTATGAGCGCTCTTTGCCGAAAGTGAGCAATATTGCTCAGACGTGTAACTTCAGTACAAGCGATGATGAACAGAAAGTAATGGTGAATTGCGGTCGATTTGGGGAATGAAGCTGACCCCAAATACCGTGCCGGGTCGTTTTGGATAGCCTGCCACCATCTTGAAATCGACGTTACACCTGCGGGACCTGCCGCGAGGACTGACTAGTCCACACTCCCTCAAGCAGTCCGCAACGAGGCGCCCTCTTGATCAGCGATCACGATCCTAGGTTCAATTCTGCTTCATTCCTTGCCAATGCAGGTCTTGGCCGAACAATCATCGAATTGAAGCCAAAGCAAACATTCTTTTGCCAGGGAGACGTTGCGGACTCTGTGTACTACCTACAGAAGGGCCGTGCGCGAGTCACCGTCGTTTCGCAGGGAGGCAAAGAAGCGACAATTACCCTTCTGTCTGCCAACGAGTTTGTCGGCGAGGAGTCTCTCGCCACCATAGTAGGGTTGCATCTGGCGACTGCGACTGCCGTGAACACCTGCACAGCACTCAAAATCAGCAGAAAAGAAATGGTTCGCGTGATGCATGACGAGCCCGCATTCGCAGACATATTCCTCAAGTTCCTATTGGCTCGGAGTATGCGGACGCAGGCCGATCTTGTCGATCAACTGTTCAATTCCAGCGAAAAGCGCCTCGCGCGAATCCTCCTGTTGATGGCGGAATTCGGAAAGCCGGGTGAACCGGAAATCTTCATCCCGCCGGTCACGCAGGAAACGTTGGCGGACATGATCGGGACAACGCGTTCTCGGGTCAGCTTCTTCATGAATCGCTTTCGCAAGTTAGGGTTCATCAGCTACAACGGTCGCATTCAGGTCCATAAGGCGCTGCTCAATGTGGTCCTGCTCGACCAGTTGCCTGACCACAACGCGTAGAAACCTGACATTCTACCTGTTCCATGAGACGCCTCCGGATCGAGAGCCGCAGTTCGAGTTACGCTGCTGCGACCTTCTCGTTGGGCGGCTGAACCTGAATGAGCTCGTCGAAAATGGTGCGGTACTGAACCATTGCGGTTCGGAGTTCTTCTGTGCTCGCATCAGCACGGCCAGGCCGCACCGTAACAGCATTCGCAAGCCGGTATTTCTCCATCACGCGAGGATAGCTGACCGACAAATCGGCAGCGCGCTGGTCAAACCCGGCCGCTGGATAACCGCGGGCTTGAAGGATTGCGTTAATAAGGTCGCCGGCCTCAATGACGGCTGGCTTTGGATAGTCAACAAAGCGGCCTTGCACAATTTGCCATTCGGCAACAAAGCGCTCCCGCTCGGTGGCCCCGAGGTCTCGGATTTTCATAAATTTCACGCGCATTTCCCTGTCCGCCAGCTTCGCCTCCGCCTTCTTCGAATTGCCATAGGTCACGACAGCGCGGTCGTACTCCGATCCAAAACGATTGCGAAAACCAGACGTTCTGGTTTTACGGCGTTGAAGATAGAGGCCGATGATGGTGGCGACGACGAGGAAAAGTGCAACCACGGCGACGGTCAGCTGGGTGTTCGTAAATTGAAAATGCATTACGTTCTCCTCTGAGGGATACTCCGCGATGAGAGTGCATCAGACCTTCTCGGGACGGGATAGAACCCACAAAGTCCATCATGAGATGTTGCACATGTAAATTCTGGCCAGAATTGCTCACATTCTGGAGTCGATTTGGTCTTGCGTGACGCCGAAAAGATTCGATGTGTCGATGGCAAAGTCCGAGCAGTTTTGAACATCTTTTGGGGATCGTTCTGACTTAGAGTCGCGAAGTGTGACACGGCCGGGAGAAGTCTTTGAAGACGCCAACCAACTCGGCTAAGAACAAGTGCCTCGTTGCATCGGAAAGCCTGCTTGCCGACATTACCCCGGGTGCGTTGGCCGTGGCCTTTCTTAGTGAACAGGGAATCTTCGCGCAAGGCGACAAGGATGGCGCGGTCTTCTACATCCAGGAAGGCACGGTAAGGCTCACAGTAACATCCAGGTTTGGAAAGCAGGCAACCCTGAGCGTCTTGAGCGCTGGGGCGTTCTTTGGAGATGGCGGACTGGCTGGACAGTCATTGCGGATGAAGTCTGCAACTGCAATGACGGATTGCAAACTTTTCCAAATCGATAATCAAGCCATGATGGAGGCCCTTCATAGCAAGAGCTCACTGTCTGATCTATTCGTGAGGCATTTGGTGGCGCGTAACATTCGATATCATCGGGCTCTGGTTGAACAGCTTTTCGATCCCAGCGATAAGAGACTGGCCCGAGTCCTGCTCTTGCATGCGCATTTCGGTGAGAAGGGCGCGCCCGAGATGGTGGTTGCAAAGATCAGTCAGAGGGATCTCGCAAAAATGGCGGATATAAGCCCGCACCACGTCGGCTCTCTGATGAAGGATTTCAGAAAAGCAGGCTTCGTTACCAATGGCAAGAGCGGATTGCAGATTCACG
Organism: uncultured Acidobacteriaceae bacterium; assembly: GCA_963735215.1. GTDB lineage: Bacteria > Acidobacteriota > Terriglobia > Terriglobales > Acidobacteriaceae > Telmatobacter. Next base: position 20,916 of record CAVTKF010000002.1, read on the forward strand.
CCTCATTGGTTAGTGTCGTTCTTCGAAGTTAAACTCCGCGAGGAGTCGAACGAATGGAAATCCTTCTAGAAACTCGGCGATTGACCTGACGATATTAGGGTAATGGACTCATCGAGCTCCTCAGAAGGATCTGTGTGTCTTTGGCAAGCGGACGAAAAACGCCAATCCGGTCAAATGGTCGCTGCAAATTGACTCCACAGAATTCCATCGTATGCGAGCGCCAGCTTCACGTACAGGTTCCGCGGTCCTGCCGCACGTTGACCGCGTCATCGAATTGGCGGTTGGACCCATAGCGTTGGCTCATTCGAGCATTCGAGGGAGATTTCAGACGGATCGTTCCATGACATAGCTCGGAAACGCTGTGGGGACTTTTGTGGGTGGACTGGTTAAAAACAATGAGTAATTGCGCGCACATCCCCGCAGTTCCACTCAGCCCGCTGATCGAAAAAAGCGCTTAGAATGAGAATTGTAGAGCAATCCCGAGCAATGCCAAATCAGGCAAATGTCTAGCTGTTAACCGAAAGATTGTCTTACTCAACTTGAAACCTGAGCAACCGTTATTAGGCAAAATGGACTCGGCGTTTCTTGGGGAGCGGATTCATCCAGCGGAATTTAGGGGTACGGAATGGGGTACCTTCGTCAACACCACTCGCAAATGCCGTAGATTGAGAGCATATGGCTTCCTGGGGGGCAGCCAATACTGCACTTCTCCGCGCCTTTCCGAACTTCCTCGCACTAAATGTCTTCTAGATAAGCGACTTGCAGCATTTTTGCGGTCGCTACAGTTCGCGCGAGTGCGCCCAAAGCCCAATGAAAGTGGGGTTAACGAGAAATCCGCTTTCGGATATTGATATCTCGGCGAGAACGCTGAAGCCGCGCGAAAGGGCCTACGAGGTTTACAACCGCGACGGGCTGTTCTTGATGGTCAATCCCCGCGGATCAAAACTGTGGGGATGGCGCTATTGTTTCGATCTGAAGCAAAACGATGCACCCGCCTGCTCGGATGGAGTTTGTTAATGAGCTCATGCTGCCAATTGCATTTCTTCTCTGGACCACGAATCAATCCTGGCGTGCACTATCTCTCAAGGATGGAAGACGCATTCGGCAAGATCGATGCTGAACCAATTCAAGTGCGCGGGGCAATTCGATTTGAAGATACAGGCGTGGGCACCATCACTCCCAGATCCTGTTCGATTCAGAGATGCTCCGTTTCCGCTGGCGAGCGGCCCGATAAAAGTTGACCAATAGAGCGACAAGAGACGAGACACTTCCGCCAACAACTGCCGAGAGAACAATTGGAGCGGTCATCATCAATCCTCCTTCGAATTACATAACACACTAGACCGCCGAACCTAAACGAAGCCTAAACGCAGCCTAAGAGTTTCGTAAGGCGCTCGACCAACTGCCAGGAGGTTTCAATTCGACGAGTTGGAGCGGCCGAAATGACAACGGAACGCTTATCAACGTCTTGGTCCTTTATCCCAACAGCAGTCTAATGAACTCAGGATGCTCAGGGCTCGAGCTGGTTGCCAGTGACTTCCGAAGCACCGTGACTATGCAGAAAAGGGGTTATGGAGGATTCGGAAAACAAACTCAGCGAACTTCAGGCGATGCTCTGCGCAGGGCGTTGAAGCAGGGAATCACGGGCGCGCGCACTCCGAGGGAAGGAGTTGCGCTACGGATCGGGCAATCCGCCGTTAGGCTGAGGTCAACGCGATGCCCTCTGTCGTGGCGATTGTTGTAAAGGTTGCAGCACTCGTATTGCTGACTGCCATGTGTTTACGAGCGATTCATAGATAGTCGAAGCGCAAGGTATCTCCAGCTCATCTTGGCATAGGCAACGAGTCTTGTGCGCGCCTCCTCCCTAGCCTTCAAACGACATTGTTCGATTAAATCGATTCGAGTTCATGCTTTCTTCATGTCTGGCGTTTCATTCTGAATCCATCATCGCTTTCGTCTACCAACATTGTAGTGGTTACACGATGTCCGTCGCGTAACGAATCGTGAATTGGGACATCGTAATCAGTTCTCTCCAATTAAATTGACAGCATGTTGTGTGGCCCAGTTGTTTTAACCTGCCACGCGATAGCGGAATTGTGTGCTCTTTGTATTGACGTAATGCGTCACTGAAACTCTTGTTTATGAAGTCTCAACGTTCGACTTACGCTTTGCTTATGAAGAGCCGAGTGAAAATGGAAGTGCAGCCGAGGCTGGATCGCTAAGACCTCGGACGAATGACGCAACTAACCGAAACATTATCGGATTCATGATTGCGGCGCATCGCGGAGCGTCTTGTTGTGTGCAGTTATGTCCGGGCCAGGGAATACCGATGGTGAATGCACGAAACGTTCCGCTCCAACAAAGTACTTTCTTTCTGATTTCAAACAGAAAGTGAGAGGCAAAGATGACAAACACACTTCGGAAGGCAATGACACTTTCTCTGCTCATCGGCTGCGTGCCGATTTCCGGATTTGCACAGAAGGCGGCAACGTCTTCTTCGGAATCAAGGATGAATGATTCGACTCCTGCGGCAGACAAAGGGGCGACACCGCCTTCGGCCACAGCGCCGAAGCCGGAACTGAAACCTACTGTAGAACAGCAAATCGAAGCGCTCCAGAACCGGATCGATGAACTGCAGAGTGCGCTTAAGACGGTTCGTGCTTCGGCGCTTGCCGACACGGATGCAAAGGCACTAACGGCGGGAGAGAAGTCACTGGTTGCAGGAAGTGGCGCCGCAACTTCGAGTGCTCCTGCCCCGAACGCCGTCTCCACTCCTTCGGGATCTTCCGTCTATAGCTCTTCCGTTGCCGGGCAAGAACCCGTGCCGACGCAGGCAGCGGCTCCCGTCAAGGAGATTAGCGCCCAGAGAACCACAAAGGGTGAGCCCTTCGAGGGTGATTGGACGTGGCTAAACAGCAATGGCCATGCTTCGGACAGTCCGATGGCCACAAAGTATTTCACGCCAGAGTTCCGTGCCGACGCAAATTACACGCTGGATTATAACCACCCGCACGATGACAGTCTCGGTGGTTCGACTGAAACATTCCGCTCTGACGAGTGGCAACTTGAACAGATCAGTATTGGTGGCGACATACACATCGACAATGTTCGCGGTCGCATCCTGACCATGGATGGATTGTTTGCTACGACGACCCCTCGAAACGACGCCAGCCCGAGCAGGGGACAATGGGATCTTGCCAACGCATATAAGTACGTTTCTGAAGCATGGGGCGGCTATCACTGGGACGTAGCTCACGGTGTGAACCTGGATGCTGGCATTTTTGTTTCCTATATTGGTCTCTTCAGTTATTACAACTTCGATAACTGGACTTATCAACCTTCTTTTGTCTCGTCGAATACACCTTGGTTCTTTAACGGACTTCGCCTCCAGTACTTTCCGACAAAGAAGTTGAAGATCGAACCCTGGTTCATTAACGGCTGGCAATCATACGCCCGTGCGAACGGCAAGCCCGGCCTCGGTGGCCAGATTCTCTGGCGCCCCAAGCCATATCTGGATTTCGTGTGGAACAACTACGGATTGGGAGAAGACGCTGTCGGATTCCCAGGTCGCTCCCGCATCCATGCAGACTACAGCGCGCAGGTCAAGGTGTATGACAATCCGTCGAGGCCGTTGAACAAGATAGCTTTCACAGTCACAGGCGATCTTGGCTGCGAATATGGCGGAGGTCCGTCAAGCGGGCCCTATGATCCGAAAGGCTTCTCGCCCCTGATGGGATCGAGTTCGACCTACACCGGTGGTGTCAATTGCCACAACAGCAAGAACGGCAAGCCCAAGCAATCATTCATGGGCTGGATGATGTACAACCGCTATTGGTTCAAGAAAGATCTCTTCGCCGTAACACTGGGCGGCGGTCAGATGAATAACCCGGGTCGCTACCTGACCCTTTTGCCCCCCATTAACGGCGCCACGGCTATCACGGGGACACCGTACTTTACGGAGAACGGCGGGGATCGCGCCCAGATGCATGACGGGACAATCACCTTCGACTACATGCCGAGCCAGTTCATTACCTTCCGGCTTGAGCAAGGCTATCGCTACTCCGACGTGCCGTACTGGACTGGCCGCGGCGGAATCACCCCTCCGGCCTCGTTGGGGGGCCCTCCCATCAATAATGGTCAACCTACGCAATATGCCTGCGCCAACGGTGCTCCATCCGGTTTCGGCTATGGAAGCCTGACTCAGGCTGAGTTGGCTTGCGGTGCTGGACCCACCGCGGGAACATCTGCAGGGACCAGTGCGATTTGGTGGCCGGACCTGCGGACTAACCAGACTGTTAGTACCTTCGCAATCATGGTGAGGTTCTAGCCCGCAAGCCAAGAGAAGTGCAAGCTGAGGCAGTTGGTTGGAGAACTTCAGAGCAGAACTGGAGAACGTTGCGTCTCCGGTTCTGCTCTTAGTGAAAGTGTGCACAGACTTAACAACGTCATTATCCATCCACAAGTCCCTGATGAATCACGGGACCGGTAAAGGCCCAGTGCGTTCTGAAAGCTGGATTTGTTGGGAATCGTCAGAGACGGAAGAGAGATATGAAGTGGAATGGAGCTGGAGTTCTTATTTTGGCCGCGCTCGGCGCTTCGCTTGCCAGCTTGACAGGATGCAAAGAGAAACAGGCGGACGCCGCGGCGGAAGCGCCGCCATCGGCCAAGGTGATTTCCGGAGTGGACGTTACCTTTTTTGCGGTCGAGCATCCGGAGTGGTATCCGATCGTAACAGCGACCGAATACCAAGCGCCGTCGCAATTGTCCGTCACGGGCACTGTATTTCCGGACATCGCGCGAACTGTTCCGGTGATTTCGCTTGCCTCTGGCCGCATTGTGGACATCCGCGCCCGCCTCGGCGACACAGTAAAGAAGGGCCAGCTCTTGCTGCGTGTTCGCAGCGACGACATTTCGGGCGGTTTCGACGTCTACCGCAAGGCCGTCTCCGATGAGCTCCTTGCGCGCAAGCAATTGGATCGAGCGAAGCAGTTGTACGAGCACGGGGCCATAGCGCTGGGAGACCTTGAGGCCGCGCAAGACAGCGAGGACGACGCCAAGACCACCCTTGATACCGCCTCTGAGCATCTTCGCCTGCTCGGCAGCGATCCCGACGACCCGAAGGGAATTGTCGATATCCTCGCCCCGGTTTCCGGCGTGATCACCGATCAGGAAGTGACGAACGGGGCGTCCGTACAGGCCTACTCAACGCCGAACCCATTCACAATTTCGGACCTATCCACCGTGTGGATCGTCTGTGACGTCTACGAAAACGACATGGCCAACGTGCACATCGGGCAACCCGCCGACATCAAGCTGAACGCCTATCCGAACAAAGTTCTCAAAGGCACGATCAGTAACATCGGCTCGATTCTCGATCCGAATATTCGCACAGCGAAGGTCCGTATTGAAGTGGCGAATCCAGGCGAGATGATGCGGCCGGGGATGTTCGCCACTGTCACTTTGTTCAGCAAGGAGACGCAGACCTACACGGCTGTCCCGGCGTCCGCGATCGTGCATCTGCACGACCGCGATTGGGTCTTCATCCCTGTACAAGGGAAGTTTAAGCGGATTCAGGTCGTCAGTGGCGAACAGTTGCCGAACAAGATGCAGGAGGTTCTGTCCGGGTTGCAGCCGGGCCAGCAAGTCGTAACAAACGCGATCAATCTCCAAAATGCAATCGACAATGAATGACGCTCAACTCCGGGGCTCAAGGAAGAAGCAGTGATTCGCAATCTTGTAGATTTTGCTCTCAATAATCGGTACGTGGTGCTGGCGATTGGGGTGCTATTGCTCGGCTGGGGGGCGTTGTCGTTTCACAACATGCCCGTCGAGGTCTATCCGGACATCGCAGATAATTACGTGAACATCATCAGCCAGTGGTCCGGGCGTTCCGCTGAAGAAATGGAACAGCAAGTATCGGTTCCAGTCGAAATTCAGATGTTTGGAATTCCGCATCTCACGACGGTGCGGTCGGAATCGATTTTTGGTCTCTCCCTGGTCACGTTGATCTTCGACGACCAATCCATCAACGAATGGAACCGCCAGAAGGTGCTCGAAAGGCTCACGCAGGTGAGTGTGCCGGCGGGCGTGCAGCCTCAAATCGGCACGGATTGGAGCCTCACCGGCCAAATTTATTGGTACACGCTCCGGAGCACCAATCCGGCGTATGACCTGATGAATCTGAGGAGCATCGAAGACTGGACTCTGTACAAAGAATTCAGGAAGGTTCCGAACGTGGTGGACGTAAGCGACTTCGGCGGCACCGCGCGCGAATATCAGGTGCGCATCGACCCGGATAAGCTCATCTCCTACGGTCTGAGCATCAGCCAGATAGAGAACCAGTTGGCCAGCAACAACGTGAACGCCGGCGGTAGCTTCGTCGAAGAGGGCGCGCAGCAACTGAACGTCCGCGCACTCGGACTCTACCACAGTGTGCAGGATATCGAGAACACTGTTCTGACGGCTTCGAATGGGGCTCCAGTTCGCGTAAAGGACATTGCAGTCGTCGACTGGGGACCCAAAATTCGGCTGGGGCGCATGGCCAGAGCCGATCATCGTCCGGACGGCGTGATTGTAGATGAGCCCGACGTCATCCAGGGCGGCGTGCTGATGCGCAAGGGAGCCGAAGAAGGCCCTACGCTCGATGGGATTCACAAGAAGGTGGACGAGCTCAACAATCACATCCTGCCCGAGGGTGTGAAGGTCGTTCCCATGCTCGACCGGAGCGACCTGCTTCATTACACGTTGCACACGGTGCTGCACAACCTCGGCGAGGGGATGATCCTCGTAACGATCATCCTCTTTCTGTTTCTCGGTAATGTTCGAGGAGCCTTCATCGTTGCGCTCACCATTCCATTTGCCTTGCTTTTCGCATCCATCTTTCTCAACCTTAGCCATATCCCTGCAAACCTGATTTCACTTGGCGCGCTCGACTTCGGGATGGTCGTCGACGGTGCGGTCGTCATGATGGAAAACATCATGCGGCACTTGGGCCAGGGCAGAAATGGCTCACCCGGAGCCGACCGCATCACGATGAACTTGAAGTCGCCGGCTGAGATGATCCGCGACGCCGCTCACGAGGTCCAGCGGCCTGTTTTCTACGCCATCGCCATCATCATCACGGCCTACATGCCGATCTTCACGCTCCAGCGAGTCGAAGGGCGTTTGTTCCGGCCGATGGCCTGGACAGTTGCCTTCGCATTACTAGGCGCCATCGTATTCTCCATTTTCATTGTGCCTGTGCTTTCTGCGTTGCTATTCCCGCGTGGCGTCAAGGAATGGCGCAACCCGGTTATGGAGTTCCTGAAGGAGCGGTATCGGGGTGCGGTGAAGTTGGCCATCGAGAACCGCTGGATCACCGTTGGCATTGGCCTGGCTTCGTTGGTCGTCGCTCTCTTTCTGACATTCAGTGGACTCATTGGCTCGGAGTTCCTGCCCCATTTGGACGAAGGCGCCATTTGGGCGCGTGGTGCGATGGCGAACAGCGTCGGCGAGACGGAAGGCACGCGCTTCGCCCAGCAATCCCGCTATATCCTCGCCTCGTTCCCCGAGGTCACCAAGGTCGTCTCGCAGGCCGGGGCGCCCGATGACGGAACCGACACGGGAGGATTCGGCAACACCGAGTATTTCATCGACTTGAAGCCCAAGGACAAGTGGCGATCGATCTTTCATCAGAATAAAGAAGAGCTGATAGCCGCGATGGATCGCGAAGTGGAGAAACACCCAGGGGCTTTCTGGAATTTCTCCCAGCCCATTGAGGACAACATGGGCGAAACGCTCACCGGCACGAAGGGTGGATTGGCTGCCAAGCTCTACGGACCGGACCTGGACGTTCTCGAGGAAAAGGGCGAAGCGATCAAAGATGTTATGGCCAAGATTGAAGGGGTCAAGGATTTGGGGATTCAACGCGACACAGGCCAGCCGAATATCGATCTCACCGTTGACCGCCAGGCGGCTGCGCGCTTCGGCATCAATGTGGCCGATATACAAGATGCCGTCCAGACCGCCATCGGCGGTAATCCTGTCAGCCAGATCCTGCAGGGAGAGGCAGTCTACAACGTGGTCGTGCGCTATCTGAAACCGTATCGTGATACCAAGGAAGCTATCCAGAATATTCGGCTGCTCTCTCCCTCGGGAGAGCGCGTCTCGCTGGCTCAGTTGACCAAAGTCCAGGTTCGCGATGACGCCTACGACATTTACCGGGAAGACGGTGCCCGCTATCTGGCCATCCGTTTTGAGGTTCGCGGACGCGACCTGGGCACAACGGTCAAGGAATCCATCGACAAAATTGCCAAGAATGTGCAGTTACCGCATGGCTATCACCTTGAATGGTCGGGAGAATACGATAGCGAAACGCGAGCCGAAAAAAGGCTGCTCTTCATCCTGCCCCTGACGATCTTTTTGATCTTCATCATTCTCTACGCCATGTTTCGTTCCTTCAAATGGGCGCTGCTGATTATCGCCAACGTGGCCATGGCTCGTGTTGGAGGCTTGCTCGCTCTCCTTGTGACCGGCACATATTTCAGCGTATCTTCCGGAGTCGGCTTCCTGGCGCTCTTTGGGGTCTCGGTCCAAACGGGCGTCATCATGTTGGAATATATCAACCAATTAAGGGCGCGAGGCTATACCGTTGCAGATGCCGCTGTCGAGGGCGCTGTCTTGCGTTTGCGCCCGATCATGATCACTATGCTTGTGGCTACGCTAGGGCTGCTTCCGGCTGCCATGTCACGCGCCATCGGATCGGACTCGCAGCGTCCGTTTGCGATCGTCATCGTGGGAGGATTGATTTCCGACCTCCTGTTGAGCATCTTCCTTCTGCCTACCCTGTATGTCTGGGTGGCGAGAAACGGCGACGCGCTGCCGAGAGCGGAAACGGGGGTGTCGCTTGAGCACTAATTCCTTACTAACTCGATTCCTCTCTGTGTTGTCCCGAAAGGTGATTGCGGTTTCACTCCTGCTCGTTACATCGCAGCTAGTGTCAGCGCAGACCGGTTTGACCTGGGAGCAGGTGAAGGCGAAGTTTGAAGCAGTCAATCCAGCGTTGAGAGCTGATGCCGACAACGTGGACGAGATGCGAGCCGAGGAGATCACAGCCTTTCTTCGCCCCAATCCGCAATTCACTCTATCAGTGGACGGCAACCAAGTCGCACCGCACAACGGAGTCTGGACTCCCTTTAAGGGAACCACTGAGCAGCCGAACTTCAGTTACCTGCATGAGCGCGAACATAAGCGCGAACTGCGGCTTCAGAGCGCGCAGGAAGGCACACGCATCACGCAATCGCAGCATGACGACCTGGATCGAAACATGGTGTTTGCTCTTCGCGGGGCGTTCGTGGGGACGCTGCAAGCTAAGTTTGTGCTGGACCTGGCGCGAGCCGACCTGGAGTATTACGACCACATCATCGAGATCAGCCGTGCCCGTTTCAAGGCTGGCGACCTCGCCCAGATCGACCTCGACCGGATCGAACTATTGCGCGTGCAATACGAGTCGGAGATCGAAACGGCGACCGTCAATCTCCGCACCGCGAAAATCCAGCTCCTGCAGATGCTGAATGACCGCACCCCGGTAGGCCAGTTCGACGTGACGGGTACATTCGATTTCAGCGATGCGTTGCAGCCACTGGAAACCTACCGCGATGCCGCGCTGGCGACGCGGCCCGACCTGCAGGCGGCGCTGCAGGCGGTTCAACAGTCCGTGACCAACCACAAGCTGGCTGTGGCGAACGGCTCGACCGATCCGACCTTCGCAGGCTGGTTCACAAATAACTCCTCTACCAACAATCCCAATGGCCCTCAGACGATCGGCGCCAGCGTGAGCGTTCCGTTGCGCATCTTCGACCGCAATCAAGGGGAGAAGAAACGCACATTGATCGACATCGACCGCAGTGAACAGGCAAGCGAGGCCGCGCGCGCACAGGTGTTCAGCGATGTGGATACGTCCTATGAGCTAGTGCGCAGCAACATCGAAGTGCTCAAGCCGTATAAGGCGAAGTACAAGGACCAGGCCCTGCGCGTGCGCGACACGGTCACGTTCGCCTACGAACACGGCGGCGCTTCGCTCATGGACTTTCTCAGCGCGCAAAGCGACTACCGCCAGGTGCAGCTGGCTTATGCCCAACTGATCGGCGCCTATCTGACAGCAGTTGGGCAGTTAAATTTGGCGGTTGGCACAGAGGCTATGCAGTAAACGCGAAACGGCGCGAATGCCCGTTCTCGGTGAAAGGCGGAGTTTAACGCATGACTCGTGAGGAAGCGAGAAATCTGATTGAGCAGACCGGGGTCTTCCCCGGAATTCGTGTCAACTCGGCAGATCAGGCCCTCTATTGCGCCGAGGTTCTCTTCGACTCGGGAATCCCAGTCGCCGAGATCACGATGACAGTGCCCAATGCCATCGAGATCATTCGTCAGATCGTGCAGAAGATTCCCGATATGGTCGTCGGCGGTGGCACCGTGCTCGATAGTGATACTGCAAAACGCTGCCTCGACGCGGGAGCTCGATTCATCACTAGTACCGGCCTCGTACCAGAAGTGCTTGCCATCACTCTTAAGGCGAACGTTGTCGCGATACCCGGCGCCTTGACCCCTACAGAGGTAATCGCCTGCTGGAAGTCGGGAGGTGACTTTGTGAAAATCTTTCCCGCCGCTTCGCTGGGAGGAGATCTCTACATCCGCTCTCTGAAACTCCCTCTTCCGCAGATTCCTCTGATAGCTGCGGGCGGAGTGAACCAGCAGACCGCTGAAGGCTACATTCGGGCGGGCGCCTCAGCTCTCGGAGTTGGGATGGAACTGCTTCCCAAGGACGCCCTTGTCAAGCGACAGGACCATCGCATTCAGGAGTTGGCACGGCGGTTCCTGGGATTTGTCCAGAGAGGTCGCGCGTCGGAGTGACGGATTCGCTTGATATTACGGAGAGCAACCACAGATCGAGACCGGCTCGATAGCGCCGGAGTCCAAGCAGATGAGGATGGTTCGACATATCCCAATCGCATTCGCCCTCACTAATTCTTTGTATCTCTTTTATGGTTTGTTGACGTAGTGCTGGATACGCTTGCCATACCGAGTCCACCCACGACGAACCAGGATGTTCCTGGGAAGATATGAAAACTGCCAGAATTCTTCATGAAGATCAGAGAAAACGTCTGCTTCGCTTTATTGGGCAGTCTCTCGCAGGGTGCTGGGTCGTCGCCCTTCTGGGCTTTTCGGGTTGGGTTCTGCACTTCAATCCCGCACCGCTTGGCTTCCTCTTTCTTCTGGTTGTGGTGGTAGAAGCCATTCTGTGTGGATTCTGGCAAGCTACTGTCGTATCCCTTCTGGCCTCGGCTTGTTTGGATTACTTCTTCTACGCTCCGACTCTTACGTTCAATATTTCCGATCCACAGGATTGGGTCGCACTTGGCGCCTTTGAACTCAGCGCGCTGGTCGTGAGCAGGGTGTCCTCCCGTGAGCAGCGCAGTTCACGAGAAGCGAGCTTGCAACGCAATGCGCTGGAGCAGTTGTACGAACTCAGTCGCAGTACGTTGCTCATCAATCTCCATCAGCCGGTCGGCCCCCAACTTGCGCAGCTAATCGGCACAATCTTTTCGGTTGACGGAGTTGCAATCTTCGATGCAAATACCGGAAAGTGCGACTCGGCGGGTGTGTTTGCGGAAGGTGAAGAGCATCTTGCAAAAGAATGCTTTTTCGTCCACAAAGACAGTGATGATCCGCTTACGAGCATATCTGCTCGAGTCCTGCGGGCCCAGAACACTTCGGTGGGTGCGATTGCAATTCGCGGTGACCTCAGTCCGCTTTTGACGGACGCGCTGGCTTCACTGGCAGCAGTCACGCTCGAACGCTGCGTCTCATTTGAAAAAGAGAGCCAGATTGAGCAAGCTCATCAGAGCGAACGGCTCCGAGCAGCGGTTTTGGACTCTCTCGCACACGCGGTCAAAACGCCGTTGACGGCCATCCAGACGGCAAGTTCCGGCCTAGGCGAGGTCGGTCGGCTCAATGAATCGCAGGCCCAGTTGGTCGCTCTCATCGAGAACGAGTCGACCCAACTCAGCGAGCTTTGTACACGGCTCCTCCAAACCGCGAAACTCGATGCTGAAGACATTACGCTGCACAAGGACGAGATAAAGGTCTCTGATCTGGTCTCGCGCGTTCTGCTAGAACAGTCAGGACGAATGGCAGGGCACCTCGTCGAAGTCGTTTATCCGGATTCTTCATTGAAAGTCAGGGGCGACAAGGAACTGCTTTCCATGGCGCTGGTGCAGTACCTCGATAATGCTGCAAAGTACTCGTTTGCCGGCGAGAAGGTTAAGGTGGCCGCATGGCAAAGCGACTCAGAGGTGACCATTTCGGTGCATAACTTTGGGCCCCCAATTCCTCTCGCTGAGAGGCAACGAATTTTTCAGCGGTTTTACCGGAGCGACGATGCGAAGGACATGGCAGAGGGCACGGGTATCGGACTCTCGACGGTGAAAATGGCGGCCGAGGCGCATCGAGGGCACGCATGGGTCATAAGTGATGCGGAGGAAGGAACAACGTTCTTTCTTTCGTTACCGCAAGACGGAAGGAGATCGGGTTGAACGAAAATCAGACCACCGTACTCATAGTCGACGACGAGCCCGCAATTCGGCTCTCGTTGAGGACCATTCTTACGGGGCTGGGCTTCACAGTCGTGGAGGCAGCTCGGGGAGAAGAAGCCGTGGCCCTCGTACGAACCGCGCAATTTGACGTGGTTCTTCTCGACATCAATATGCCAGGTCTGGGAGGAATCGCAGTGTGTCGATTGATGCGAAAGATCGCGCCTCCGCTTCCAATCGTGATGCTCACTGTGCAAGGCACTGAAGAACGCAAGGTCGAAGCTTTGGATGCAGGAGCGGACGACTACGTTACAAAGCCCTTTCAGCTTCGGGAACTGATCGCTCGGATACGCTCGGCAGTTCGGCGAAATCGGTCGGTGGAAAATGGCAATATTCAGATCTCAATCGGCGATGTTCAACTGGATGTAGATCGGCACCTGGTCCTGAAGAATGGAAAGACTGTCCATCTCACCCCGAAGCAGTTTGACCTGCTTCATTATTTGATGGCAAACGCGGGTAAGCCAGTCCCTCATGCAAAACTACTCAGAACCGTGTGGGGACCCGAGTACGGTAACGAATTGGAATACCTGCGAACGTTTGTACGACAGGTGCGAATCAAAATCGAGGACGATCCGGCAAATCCGACCTATCTTCTCACGGAATCGCACATTGGCTATCGCTTCAGCGAGTCCGCGTAGAGAACCGACAGCTCATGTGAAGGGGAACGCGAAGGCCAACTTGCTTGCGTTCGAGTAACTGACCACCCCTGCCGTTCAGCTTGGTGCGACGTTGGATCATTGCATCTGTCCCATTACGGTTGTATGTGCGCGATAAGCACTGGCTCGCGTGGAGCACTCATCCGCTTTGGCCCTGTATTTCTTTATCAGTTCACGGGTGTATTGAACCTGTGTCCCGTAGGTCCGAGAGTGGAAAGGAAGAGCCAGCAGGCGTTCCAATTCTTTCACTTCCTGGTTGGCCTTTTGTTTAAGCTCCAGAGATTGATAGTCGAAGTGGTCGGCGAGCCGTTCGAAATCCTCTGAAGTTGTTGCATCGTGAATCATCTGTTTGATTTCAGAACGGCTGTATCTTGGTGGTTGGTCTGGAGCATGAGCATCGAGGAACATCCTGCTTATACCATGTTTGCTGTTTATCTGCTGAGACGATTGATTCGCGAATGCTGCAGTACACACCATGCAGATGGCTGCCCATGTAATGTTTTTCAATCTCATCGAGATTGAGTCTCCTTACATAGGCAGTATCGGAAATGAGGAATGAAGCAGGCATGAAGCAAACGTGATGATTGCCACAAGATTCCCAGCGACAGCGATCAATCATCTTGGACACGGGTTGTCGGATGTGCTTCTGAGGAGGTACAGACGATACTCAAGGAGGCTCGAAAACTTCGTTTCAATGGCCAGGGGTGATGCCCAGCTGAAGAAAGACTGGGCATCGCCTGACCCGCTTATACTCGCTGATGCAGCCCTCACAAAGACGCGAAGCAACTCGTTCACCTTTGCCATGACCTTGAACGCGTCGGCCACGTAAACCACGTCAGCCTTGCCGCGGGTCCATCCGCAATTCGGGTCGAGCGAAATCGCCCTGCGCTCGCCGATGAACCGCCAGCCCACCACATGCGGTTCTTCGCCATGGCAGCAGGTTGAGAGCCCCTTGGCGTGCCGCGGCGTCGAGCCTGTCTGACCGACTTGATTCATGTGGGTCAGAAAGGGAAGTACCGGTTGCCCGTCGCCGCCCTGGTCAACAAGCGATTTCGAACTGCCCAGCGACGCACCACTCCTTTGCAAGAAACCAAGAATCAGCTCGCCAGCTTCGCTCGCATGCACTTGCCCGTCCTGCTGCTTCTTCGTCCACCCCGCACCCGCCACGAACAGCATCTTCGCATCCGGACGAATCGTCTGCGCATCTTGCGCCGGCACACGCAGTCCTGCCACCGTCGTTCGCATCGTCGGCAGTTCGACAGCCACCTGCTCGACCTTTGTCTCGCCATTCGCTCCAGCAAAAGCTGAATGCGTTCCAGTATCCAGCAGGAGAAACCACGGTCGCGCCGCGCGGGTGATTATCGCCTCGATCCGCTGACGATAGAACCACCGCGAAGCCTGAACGTTATCAGCTGCGCAGACCGATGTGATGTGCGTGTCTACGAATCCACCAAGGCGATCGGCCACGCCGGCCATAACGCGCGCAAACCGAGAGGTGCCCGGCGCCAGCACAATCGTTGCATTGGCAATTCGGCAGAGCGCCTCGCACGCAGCCGCGTCACTTGCATACCGCGCCTGCGCGAAAGCCTCACCCGAAACACCGAGAATGCGCGCACCAACTTCCGCCAGTACGGCGGCCGCGGCACTTGCATCCACCGCGACAACGCCAACGGAGAGTGATGTTCCAAATTGCGCAGCCAGTTGTTTGCCTGCCGTCACTGCTTCTAGCGAAGCTTTGGTCAGCGTGGAGCCCGTTTCATCCGCATGCGTCAAGACAAGAATCGCTTCCGTCATTACTCAGCTCCTATCCACGTAACCAACTCCTGCGCAATCGCGTCGGCGGTCATGTCCTTCACTACGCGCGTCTGCCGCTGCTGGCTGGGCAGGCTCGCTGATACATACTGCAAATCATTGTCTGCAAGCGTCACCGGCTTTGACTTCTGCAGGGCCGGCATCACCGTGCGCATATTCACCATGCCGATCTGCGGATTATTGCGCGGCTCTGGCAAATTTCCCGTCGCCCATCCAAGCACCGCCGGCGCTCCCACGCATACCGAAACCTGGTGCTTTCCGCCTTCCACGCGCTCCAGCACTTCAAACGATCCGTCGTCATGCATCTCGATCTGATCTACGCCCATGAACTGATCAGTGATTCCCAGTCGCTCGCCCACTAGTTGCATCGTTACGCCCGCGCCGCGCGTTGCTGATTCCCATCCGCCAAAGAGCAAGAGTTTCGTTTTATCGAGCCCCGAAATCGCATCGATCGCCTCCGTGAGTGCGGCCGCAGTTGCGTGCGCATCTGCAAACCCTCCCAGTGGCGCGTCAATCGCCACCAACTCGAAGCTGACCTTCTGCGCGATCGTCATCATGACCTGCTGGAGCTTCGCCTTGGGCCCGAGCGACGCAAGCCAAAGCCTGCTGCCGGAATTCTTCGCTACAAGATTCGCCGCCTCATACAGCGCGCTCGCCGCCCAGGGATCAAGTATCGCGGGTAGCATCATCTCGTTCTTCAGCCCCGGTCCCTTGGGCCCCATCACCGGCTCCAATGTCTGCAGCGGGTCGGGCACAATCCCTGCGCAGACGATAATGTGTAGTTGGTTCGACACGATAAGTCCTCTCTGGGGTCTTAACTATTAGCCTGTAACTTCGATGTGTGCGTTTCAATTCTCCGCAGAATGTAAGCCCCCGGAGCCCGCACGAAGTTCGATATTGGTAATCCCGTCTGCGACAGGGTGCAAACAATTCCACAAGCATGCACCGCAGTGAATGCATTTTTCACGCTCGAATACCGGCACGCCTTCGGCACCGAGTGTCAGCGCCTGACCGGAGCACATGGCGATGCACGTCCTGTCATCGCAGTAAAGGCATAGCCCCGCCTCACGAAAGACCACGTGGTCGGCGAATCCCGGCATTGCCTGCACCTTTCCGCCCATAAGCAGCGCGTCCTGATGCGACACAAGCAGTCTGCCGTCATACTCGATTTCAGGCCAGCCGCGCGCGGACATCAGAGCATCATGCAGCGGACGCCCGTCGTCCACCGCGAGCATCGCGGCCTCGCGCCGCTTTAGATCATTCAGTGACCGGATTCGCCTTTTCTTAATCTGCTTGTGTGCAGGTGGAACTGTCGCGACCAGAGACAGCCTTCCGCCCGTCAATCCTGCGAGCGCCATGCTCGCGAGCCCGGACGCAAATCCGCGATGAAATCCGTTGCGGGCATTCATCGCTTCGCGCGCATTGTGTTCGACCCAGCTGACCCGCCGCCGTGCCGCGTAGGTGGCAGCAAGGTTCTCCCGGGAAAAGCTGCGCCCGGCGTGGATCAGATCGAGCACTGCCTCGCCGAGTTGCACCCCTGTGGTCCATGCCTCGTCCACGCCTGAACCGGCCAGCATGTTCGTTGATCCCGATCCTTCGCCAATCCGTGCGTAGCCGTCGCCGACGAGGAAAGGCTCTCCGTGCAGGCCTGACTCGTCGAGCGACTTTGCGCCCCACGAGCGCAGCGTGCCGTCCTTCAAATGACGCCACAATGCGGGGTGCTGAATGTAGTGCTGAAGGTAGCGGTAAACTGTACGCGCTGGATCGCCGAGCCACGATGGCACAAAGATGCCGACTGAAGCCAGTCGTTCCGGATGTACATACAGAAAACCAAAAATTTCCGGCTCGGGATATCCGAAGGTATGCCACACCGTGCCGGCTTCGAGCGTCGTCTCCTCGGGCAACTCAATCACGAACTTCATGCCCAAGGCCCACTCACGCTTGTCGTGGCCCGGAGGCATTCCCATGTGCTGGTCGATTGCCTGCCCGACAGCTCCAAACGGCCCGTCGCCCACGACGGTGAGGTTGGCGCGCACATCCATCCCCGCCACGAAGCCGGCCTCAGGTGCACCGTGTTTGTCTACACCCTGGTCAGTCAGCCGGATTCCCATAACCTGCTCGCCATTGCGCTCAGCGTTCGCCGCAAAAAGCGGTTCGCTGACCGGCATCGCCGGCCAAATCTGCACCAAACCCGACGCCATGAGCTGCGTGCCGACCCATTGGTTGAACTGTCCGATCGACATTACCAGTCCGCCGCCTTTGTGCAGGAAGCGCGGAGTCCACGGCAGGTGAAAGGCATATTCGCGAACACCCAGCATCGCGCTGAATGCTCTCAGAACGCGATCCCCGATCCGCAACAGAGGTGGCCGCCGGCTTGCGCCCGCCGGATCCAGCAAGTAGAGAATTCGCTCCGACTTGACCGGCGTCGCCATCGCAATGTCTGCCGGATTCAGATCGGGAAAGCTTTCGCGAATACCCCGTGCCGCCGTGACCACACCGCTCACACCTGCGGCGATATCGTCACCCCGCTCGTAGCACAGCACCTGCAGCGGCAGACCCGGCGCGACCTTGCTCTCGAACGCAGGATCGGCTGGATTTTCATTCCACGCGCGCGTCAGCGTCGTCAGAAATCCGCCCATTGCCGGCCCGAATCCGACGCATGCAATGTCAGCTTCCATTGCTTGACGTTCGATGCCCGTAGCAGCTTGCTGTTCGACGTTCCTATTCGTATTCATGCGGGATAATCCAGCGCTTCAGGAATCATCACCTTGCTGACCGTCTCGGCTGCACGATCCTTTGCCAGTCGCGAACCGCTCAGACAGCTGCAAAGGCTATTCTGCAAACGCAGAAAGTCACTCGCTCCGGCGCATCCTGCGCAAGGACCTGCCTTTGGCGGATGACTTCCGCCCGAGTTCACGACGTCGATCGCTATCGCCGCAATGCCCGGCATTGTCTCTTCCAGTTCATCAAGCTCATCTCCAGAGAAACATGTGCTGCAGCCCCGCCGATCCCAAGCAGGATGTTCGTTGTATCCGAAGACCAGCTCCGCGCAAATGCGGGAAACCTCGCCCGCCGCCTGTGCTGCCTGCACGTGGCATAGATCACTCAGGAACTGCACGGTTCCCGACAGGCCATCTGCTAGTGCAGCATCCGTATCGCCGTGTCGCTCCAACTCCAGTACATCGAGAATCTGGTGGCGCGAGGCGAGCAACCAGCACAGTGCATCGGCCAGTGGGAAGGTCACTCCCTGGCGCTGCCCTTGATACAACTTGTTCCCGGACGCGTCGGTTGCTTTCTGCAGATGCTCCAACGTCCACATCCACATGCGCATCGCCGAGGCCAGCGTGCACGCGCCGGTTCCGGGGTGCGTTGCCGCTATATCGCGGAGATCTGCGGTCCACGCCCGCATTTGTGCCAGGAAGACGTCGGAGGTCATCGTCACCGTGAGCTGGCGACGCTGTACGGCTTCCGGACCCTCGTACGTTGCTTCGAGCTGTGCGTCCATCCATTTGCTCGCCAGGAATCCCGGACAGTCTTCGGTGATTCCGTATCCGCCCATGAGGCTCACGGCTTCGCGCATCATGTTCGCGCCGTGTCCGGTGTTCCAGAGCTTCGTTGCGGGGCAAAGCACACTCGCCTCGGCATCCTTCAGCACGAACTGCACAAGGGGGTCGGCCCCAAACTCTTCACGACGCGGATCATCGTCGCGCATTCTCAACAACTCCATGGCGCTCTGCACACTTTCCCGCAGGGCTTTCAACTCCGCGCGTCCGCCGGCGATTCCTCGCTCCGCCAAGATCGCAGACTTCTGTTTCTCCAGCGGATCAAGCTCGTCAAACAGACGCGCCGCAGCAAAGCCCAATGAAGCTGCTGCTTCTCCTGTTGCCCACACGTCCACCAACCTGTGCAGCGCATCCTCACGCTGCTGGATACCTTGCTCATAGCGCACCGTCCCCGGCTTCGTGCTCTCGGCTCCGCGGAATCGCCCGCGCTGATAGCGGATCACGGGCTCCACGGCCGACAGCAGTTTCGCCGCCGTCATCAGACCCACGGTCACACGCGTACGCCGGAAAACTGCCTCAAGTACCTCGCCGTGGTTGAAGTTCGGAACGATCACGCCGTCCTTCATGGTGTATCCGCCAACGATTCGGCTCGCCGGTACTTTCAAGTTAAAGATAGGGTCTCCCGTCGACGACAACTGGTGCACCAGCTTTTTCGTCGGTGTGCCGTGGTCGAACGTGCCCTCGTCCGTTTCCTCCAGAATGACCACGCAGCTTCCCTTGATCTGCGGATCATCCGAGGCCACGGCCGCCGTCACAAAATTCGCAAATGCAATGTTGGTGATGAACCGGCCGCGTTTCTCCACCTGCAGCCAGGGTTCCTCGCCGTCACTCCATCTTGCAACGCGCACCTTTCCGTTTAGCATTCCGGTGTCGACGCCAACGTAGGGGATCGGCTCCGTCAGAACAAACGCACCGCGCCAGGGCTTGCGATTGTCACCGGGCTGTGGCGGTGCAGAAAGGCTCATATAGTGGGCGGCCTGCTCCGGTGTTCCACGCTCGTGAATCGGCGCCAGCGCCAGGAATCCCGCGAGGCTCGCCGTTGCCGCACCGCCATCCACCCAAGCCAGTTCAAACGCAGCAAGCGCTAAGGCAAGATTCTTCGGCCCGGCGATAAATCCGCCCTCTTCCGGCTCCATAAACGCAGCGGTGATACCTGCGCGATCGAAGGCTTCCATCATCTCGTGCTTGGCCGGAGTCCATTCGTGGCTGTTGCGCTCTCCGGCAGCCACCATGTGTGCCACGGTTCCGCGCGCAACCGTCCGCGCCGACTGCACGAGCATCTGCAGGTCATAGCGCTCGGCAAATCGCCACTGGATCTGGCGAAAAGGATCGCTCGGCAGGGTAAGCATGGTTGCGGACGCGGTTGTCGCAGACGTGGCCATAAGAGGCACCTCACACAGCGGCATCATTGTCCCGAAAATCACATACTGCGGCATGTGACTCGCGTCACGACTAGGTTCGCGGCGCTTTTTCGGTCTGATTCATGGAAGTTCTGCGCAAGAACGCAGCTGCTGCCGGAGTGAAGTGGCTCGCGTCACACTACGAAAACAATTCACGTTGTTTGACATCATTGCATTTGTGACCACTATCACTGCCAGCGGTGTCACAAAGAGAGTCTCCTTGATGTTGCAATCCCCGCCATAGTTTCTGTGCGAGCGGAAACTTCCGCTGCGGGGAAGCCATGTGCGAGAGCGCAAGTGCTCACTCCGCGTAGAAGAAAGACGGCCGCATGACCAAAGCCGCACGAATCGTAGCATTTTTGATCGCAGTGTTTGTCGGGCCAGCTGAGTGGCTGCCGGTCACCATCTTAAGAGTCGTTCGACATCGTCGAGCGCTCTCATTCTGCTTTCTGGCTCTCGCAGCATTTCTGTTGCCTCTTCGCGTGGCCGCACAAGCTGATTGTCTGGCCTGCCATGGTGACAAGACCATGCAGGACGCCGCCGGCCACAGCATCTCAGTGGATGGCGACAAATTCAGCACGAGCAGTCATGGCAGCCTTCAATGCAACAATTGTCACGCCGACATCAAGGAATATCCTCATCCCGATCACATCGCCAAGGTTGACTGCAAGACATGCCACGCTGATGAAGCCTCGAGGCTCACTGGCAGCGTGCATTCCTCGGCCAGGGAGCATCCCTGCACGAGTTGCCACGGCAATGCGCATGAGATCTTTCCCAAAACTGACGCGCGCTCTGCCGTCTACCCGCTCAACGTACCGAAGACCTGCGGCCAGTGCCATAGCGACGGGGCCATGGCCTCCAAGAAGGGGTTGCCCAGCGTTTATCCGCATTACATGGACTCGATCCACGGTTTCGCACTCAGCAAGGAAGGCCTGCTTGTCGCAGCCAACTGTCAGAGCTGCCACGGCTCTCACGGCATCCTGAGCCACAAGGATCCGGCCAGTCCAACTTTTAAGGCAAACATCCCTAAGACGTGCGGTACCTGCCACGCGAAGATTAATGACGACTATCAGGGCGGCGCTCACGGTCACGCTATCGTTGCAGGCAACTTGAAAGCTCCCGTCTGCACCGACTGCCATACCGCGCACGCCATCCTGCAGCCTACGGAATCGGAATTCCGCATGCAGTCCACGCCGATCTGCGGCTCTTGTCACAAGGAGAAGCTTTCTACTTATCGCGATACCTTCCATTCGCAACTTGGATCACTGGGCGGATACGTTGAGACGGCGCGTTGCTGGGATTGCCATGGAGCACACGAGATATACCCGGCGTCGGATCCGCGCTCGCCGGTCAACAAGGCCAACCTTGTGAAGACATGCGGCAGATGCCACACAGGCGCAAACCTCAGCTTTGTTCAGTATCAGCCGCACGCCAATGCACACGATCGCAAGCTCAATCCGGCGCTCTACTTCGTGCGGCTCTTTATGAACGTTTTGCTGGCCAGCGTACTCACGTTCTTCGTGATTCACACACTTCTGTGGCTGATTCGTTCCCGATTCGACCAGGTCAAAAGAAATTCGGCAAATGGAGGCAAAAATGCCTGAGCTCGAACAAGCACCAGCTGTAACCGAAGTGCAAACGCCCGCGACGGGCCGCTGGTTTAACCGCTTCACACGGGAGCAGCGCTACCTTCACGCCGTGTTGTTCTCCACGTTTCTAGGCCTTGCCGGCACGGGTCTGCCTTTGCGTTTCAGCGAAAGCATCTGGGCGCGCGGACTAGCCGGCGCTGTCGGCGGCTTTGGAGCCATCCTCTTCTTTCACAAGTTCTGCGCACTCGTGCTCACTATCGCGTTTCTCATCCATGTGAAAGAAATCTTCACGCGTGGACTCTTCCGCCGCGAAAAGGGAATTTTCTGGGGCTCGACCTCGATGGTGGCCAATTGGAAAGATGCGAAGGACATGTTTAACCACATGCGCTGGATGCTCGGCCTGGGCCCCAAGCCACAGTTCGAGCGCTACGCCTACTGGGAGAAGTTCGACTACTGGGCAGTGTTTTGGGGAATGATCGTCATCGGCTTCTCCGGATACGCTATGTGGTTCGCGCCGTTCTTTGCGCGATTCCTGCCCGGCTGGGCACTCAATGCCGCGCTCGTCATTCACAGCGAAGAAGGCTTGCTCGCGATCCTGTTTATCTTTTCAATTCACTTCGTCAACACACATCTGCGTCCTGACAGTTTTCCCATGGACATGGTGATCTTCACCGGCGTGGAGAGCGAAGAGGAATTTCGTCACAAGCGCCCGCAGGAATACGCACGCATGGTGCGCGAAGGCAAACTAGAGCAGCGGCTCGGCGTCGCGCCGGCCACATGGTTCGTCAATGGCTCGCGCATCGTAGGCTTCACTGCTATCTTCATCGGCCTCACGCTGCTTGTGCTAACCTTGACCGCATACTTCCGGTAGGTTTGGAAGTTGCTGATCGAACCAATGAAGATCGCAAGTTGTGTGGAGGGCACGGGCTTCAGCCGGTACCCGCATTTGCCTCGGAGATCTGTCGTTCTCACGTGTGTGTTCCGAAAATTGATTTCTCGTCTCCGCGAGAGTGCTGCCCCATTTGCTGTGTCTCATTTCGCATCACTCTGTGACTCCTATCACGGCGCCTAAATTCGCAAAAGCGTCTCCTCATTGCGTGAAAGTTTCCAGCAGAATCCTGTTCTGTACATTTGCGTTCTTTCTGCTGGGCTCGGCCGTCCCCACTCGCGCCCAACACAAACTGAAAGACGAAGATTGTCTCGCCTGCCACGGTGACTCCACACTCACCACCGACGTCAATGGCAAGCCGGTATCTCTCTTTGTCGACGCGAAGAAGCTCAAGCACTCGATTCACGTCTCCATGAAGCTCACTTGCGTGGACTGCCATAAGGACGTGAAGAGCCTGGCGCACGAGACGCCGCCCCAAAAGGTTCTCTGCGCCGACTGCCATTCCGATGCGAAGAATGCCTACGCGCACAGTAGCCATTCGAAGATCGACTCCGCCGGCAAGATCGCCGCCAATTGTCAGGACTGCCACGGTGGGGCACACGAGGTGCTCGCTGGCGGCGCACCCGACTCGCCGGTCAATCGCGCCCGCATTCCCGTGACCTGCGGACGCTGCCACGGCCAGAAGTTCCTGATGGAGTCAAACGGGGTAAGCGCTCAACCCTTCCTCTCCTATCAGGACAGCGTGCATGGTCGCGCCGTCGAAAACGGCTCCATGAAGGCCGCCGTCTGCACTGATTGCCACGGCTCACACGCCATCCTTCCTCCCACCGATCCCCAGTCGCCAATCTACAAGTTCAATGTGCCAGCCACTTGCGGACAGTGTCACTCCGACATTCAGAGCGCCTTCAACGTCAGCATTCACGGTCAAGCCATCGCGCGTGGCAACCAACTGTCGCCCGTCTGCACAGATTGCCACGGCATTCACTCCATCAAGTCGCACAAAGACCCCAACTCGCCCGTCTCTGAGCAGAACCTCTCGCGGGACACCTGCGCACGCTGCCATGAGGGCGTTCGTCTCTCCAGTGAATTTGGCATTCCGGGCAACCGTGTCTCGACCTACATGGATAGCTATCACGGCCTTGCCGCCGAAGGTGGTTCGGTTGTTGCAGCCAATTGCTCGAGTTGCCATGGCGTGCACAACATTCTGCCGTCCAGCGATCCCCGCTCCACCATTAATCGTGCTAACCTCGATGCCACCTGCGGCAAGTGTCACAAGGGCGTTACGCAGAAGTTCACCCTTACGCCCGTTCATATGGCCGACGGCGTTCATCCTAAAGACATCGGCTCGGTGATCACACGCTGGGTGCGCATCATCTACATCGTCCTGATCTTCGGCGTCATCGGCGCTATGTTCCTGCACAACTTCATTATGTGGCGCAGTAAGGCTGTTGCCCGCCGCAGAATGCATAACCCGATGATGCAGCGCATGACGACCAATCAGCGTTGGCAGCATCTCATCCTGCTCTCGAGCTTCATCATTCTCGTAATTACCGGCTTTGCGTTGAAGTTCCCGGATTCATGGTTTGCCGAGATGTTGGGAATGGGCGAACACTTGCGCAGTATCGTGCATCGGATTGCCGGAGTAGTGCTCATTGTCGTCAGTTTCTATCACATCTTCTACATCGCCGTTGCGCGCGAAGGTCGCAAGTTGATTTGGGACATCGCTCCACGTCCAAAGGATCTGAAGGATGTCTTCGGCGCCATGCTCTACTACCTCGGCATCAGGAAGACCAAGCCGCAATTCGGCCGCTTCACTTACGGCGAAAAGGCAGAGTACTGGGCGCTCGTCTGGGGGACCGGACTCATGGGCCTCACCGGCGTGATGATGTGGGCCAAGGTGTGGGTGGGCAACCTGCTAGCGCGCTGGTGGGTTGATGTTGCCACAGCTGTACACTTCTACGAAGCGATCCTCGCCACGTTTGCCATCGTCGTCTGGCATTTCTATCAGGTCTTCGGCGATCCGGATGTCTATCCGATGAACTGGGCATGGTGGGATGGCAAGATGTCCGCGGAGCATTATCGCGAAGAGCACGTGCTCGATACCGAGTCGCTGCGGGGCGTAGATCCCTCAGAGACGTCAGATAGCGGGGAATCAAGCACCACGAAGAGCTGATAGGGACTATTGCCTGGGCCGCGGTGTATCGCTCTCGTAGTGGATCGTAGATTCGGTCGCGAACTTGTGATAGTCCCTGAACTCGATCTCGTTCACATAGAGTTTCGTGTTGTCCTTGATCCGCACTTCGGAGTGGCTTGGCAGCTTGTAACCTTTGCCGGCAATCAACACTGGCTTGTACTCCAGCGCAATCGTTGTCATCTTGATCGGAAAATCGATTGGCAGTTCCAGCTCCGATGTCATGCGCACTACGTTGGACGTTTCGCCGTCGACAAACAGCCGTCCAGTGTACGCTGCGAGAATCTTTTGATCCGCATCTCGGGCCATCACAATGGTGCCGTTCTGGCTGGGCACAGTGAATTTGAAGACGTAGACGCTTCGGCCGCCCGATCGCGTCATCCGATCCCACGAGAACGCCGCATGGGACCGCGGATCGAACAGGTTTCGCAATGCGCTGCCGAACTCCCCAGCGCTGATAGCGCCTCCAAATTGCATGTGCTGCTGCCCGGTTGATTTCTTGCCGTTGACGGTGACCACATCGTAATGTTCCATCTGGTCGAAGAAGGTCAGCCGCTCCTCGATCACGTCATCCACGGTTCCCGGTCCGTGCGATGCGGCCGCCAATCCCGATCCGCCTCGTGAGGAGCTTGCCCCGTTGAAGGACATGCCGAAACTGACCTGGTCCGTAACCTCGCGATGGGTGATCTGGGTGCAGATGAAGTTGGGGAGACTCTGCGTATATTGGAGCGCCGAGGCGCGCGCAGCCTCAAGCACACGAGTCTGATCGGCGGTCAGAGTCGGCTTCTCAGCCGCGAGGCCTGTCGTTGTCCATGCGAGCAAGAGAGCCGCGATCAGCTTGAATAGCTTCAATTCGACTGCCTCCGGTGCCTGGCGCAGTTACCAGCAAATCATACCGCCTCGCGGATCTCGGCTTCTGCGCGGCGCAGATATTCTGCCCTTCACATTTTCTCTTTGCTCTCCGCCGCCCACGGCATCGAAGTATCGTATGTCGGAAGACCGTGCTGAATTGCCAGTGACGTCCTCGGAAGAGCCCATCTGGGCCCCTGATGCCTACGAGTGTTACCAGGGCGTCGTACGCGGGTTGCTTGACGCCAACATCCCCTTTGCTGTCAGCGGAGGCTTCGCCTTTCACTATCACACAGGAATCTGGCGCACCACCAAGGATCTCGACCTTGTGACGCTGCCGGAGGCTGTTCCTCTCGCCTTCGAAGTCCTGGTACGGGAGGGCTTCGAGACCTACGTCCAGGATCCAGTCTGGCTTGCCAAGGCGCGTCGCGGCGATTACTTTGTCGACCTCATCACCGGCGTCGGCAACGCCACTCTCACCGTCGAGCAGTCGTGGATCGATCGCGCGCAGGAAGACGAAGTGCTTGGCATCCGCTGCCGGATTCTTCCCGCGGAAGAGATGATCGCTTCGAAACTCTTCGTTACTCGTCGAGAACGATTCGACGGCGCTGACATCGCGCACCTGCTGAAAGCGTGCGCACACCACCTCGACTGGGACCGGCTTTGCAATCTAACCGAGCCACACTGGCAGATGCTCTACTGGCAACTCGTCCTCTTCGCGTACATCTACCCAGCGCGCACGGCCGACGTTCCAGCGTCCGTATGGCGTGATCTCACCGAACGTTTCCAGAAGACGATCTCCACGCAACAGCGGAGTCAAACCTTTCGTGGCTCGCTCATAGATCCCAAGATGTTTGCCATTGATGTTGACGAGTGGAACGAGCGCGATCTGTATCGAGAACTATGCGAAAACTATCCGCATCGATTGCAGGAGGCAAACACAACCAGGAGCAAGGAATGAGACTGGCAGCCGTAGCCGACATCCATCTCACTGCCGCGAACCACGAGCGCGACGTTCACCAGTTCTCACCGCTCAATGACCTTGCCGACGTGTTGGTTGTCGCCGGAGACTTCACCAATCATGGGATGCCCGATGAGATGCGCGCCGTTCTGGGCGTACTTGAACACATTCGGATTCCCATCATAGCGGTGCTCGGCAATCACGACCACGAGAGCGGTCATCAGGATGAACTTGCTGGCATGCTCCGAGTTGCGGGAGTCCATTTACTCGACGGACAGTGCCACGAAATCGATGGCATTGGTTTCGCCGGCACCAAAGGCTTCTGCGGAGGCTTTGCGCCCTATGAATTGATGCCGTTCGGAGAGCAGGGAATTAAGACCTTCGTCGAGGTTGCCGAACGCGAATCCATCAAGCTCGACTACGGCCTGGCACAGATCCAGGCACAGAAGAAAGTCGCAATCACCCACTATGCTCCTATCAAGGAGACGATCGCTGGCGAACCGGAGCCCATCTTTCCGTTCCTGGGTAGCTCACGCCTCGAGCGCGCACTCGAAACGCACAAGCCGGTGCTCGCGTTGCACGGACACGCTCATAAGGGCACCTTCTCTGCAGAGACAAGCTCAGGCATCCGCGTATGCAATGTCGCGCTGGCCGTCTTGCGTCGGCGAGGCGAAGAGCATCCTTTTACACTTTTCGATCTCTGACGCCGCGCTGATTCCAGCCTGGTCCAGGTGAATCGAAGCGAGTTCGACTATTCGCGAGAAGCGACGGGCACCTGGAAATCCAAGCCGCGGGCGCGGTTGGCCTGCTCGGTCGCGGCAATGTCGATCTGATCCAGCGGAATCTGCTCATAGTGCTGCCGATCCATATTGGTCAGGGTTTTCGAATTCATCATGTAGTTCCGTACCGTCTCGGGCGCGCGGCCGTACTTGAAGATCAGCGTTAAAGACTCTTCGGCTGCGGGAGCTCCTGAAGTCGCTCCCGGGTACGCTGGTCGCGCTCCACTCGGCATGGGCGCTTGTTCGTATTGCCGTTGTGGATAAGGTTCTGGCGCGGAATACGGTGCTTGCGGACCCACAGCATAGGCGCCGCCATAATCCGCATACGGCGCATAACTGGCGGCGCCGCCCTGACCCTCTCCATTGTCCCCGGGTAGGCTCCAGTCGTAAAAGCCAGGATCGATCACGTAGGGATAGGGATAATAGCTGTACGGATATCCAGACGCATAATATGGCCACCCCGAATAGATATAGACGGAGGAGCCGTGATTCCTGTGTCCATATCCCCAGCCATGGCTATGGCCGCCATGTGCCCAGCCGTAGGAATGATTGCCCGATGCGGGACGGTACGGGGGACGACCGGGTGCAACTCTGCTGTCACGCAATGGAACTCGCATTCCCGAACTCACCTGGACAGGCATCCGAGAGAAACCTGATCTTGCGAATCCGCCATATCGAAGTGCAGCATTCGGCCGCGCAATACCGTTGGGACTAGAGAAGCCGGGGCGTCCCGTGAATCCCGCGTTCCCTGCGAATCCGCCGCGGCTCGAGACCCCGACGTGTGTGGCGCCATGTTGCGCGACTACAGGTACGGCGAGCGCAACGGCCACAAGGGCGAATGCAGCCCTGAACTTCATGGGCTCTATTTTACGCTCGATCGACTCGGGTTGTTCTTCGAAAAGCGCATCGTGGGAATGTCATCCCCGGTATGAAGGTGCCGCACCACTACACCCGCCAATCATCCGTGCGCCAGCTCTCGATGCGCTCCTTGATTTGCTTGCGATCGAGATTATGTTCGAGGGCCTGTTTGGCAAGCTCCACCACCTCATCATCCGCCGCAAAACGCAAGGCGATCAACTGGTCTTCCGTGAGCCGGTAGATCTGTGCATGCCACTCCTGCGGAGCGAGGGCCTGCAGCCGCAGTCGTTCTTCGAGGCGAATAACGCGATCCTGCACCTTTAACGGATAGGCGCGCAGCTTGACGATAGGAACCGCAACCGCGAGAGAAAGCACCAGATACCAGCCCGACGAAAGGCTTGGCTGCCGGTACAGGTGAAATCCTGCGTATACCAGGTTGAGCAGGTAAAGCGCGAAGATGAAGAAGTGGTAGAGGGGATCGAATCGAGCGTGACTTTTCAGGCTCTGCGTCTTACTCATGCGTGGCCATAACTTCCTTCAGGCCGGAGTTGGCTGTCGAGGCGGAAGGCATTTCCGCGTTACCGCCTGCCGCAGCGGCGCTATGGACCTTGACATTGGCGCTGAGGGGATTCTCAGCTGGCGCGGCAGGAGATGTCAATGTCGACAGGTCTTCCGGCTCCAACTCTTCGGGGTCCTTTGGAATCAGGTGATAGTGGCTTCGCAGAATGTAGTCCGCAAGCAGGCAGCCTGCCAGGTATGGATTCACAATCGTGATCGGCACCGCATATGCCGTCGTAATCAGCGACTCTGAGATGTTCTTGTTCGAATGGCTCGCGTGACGGTTGCCGGGCACTTGAGGAATCTCAAATATCTGCAGCTGGATCTCAGGATGTTTCTTCGCATACATTTCCAGCTTGTGGGTGATCTGCTTTGGCGTGGTCATGCCCGCGTCGGGAAAGACACTGCGCCGGAATGTCCTCGGAAAGTATTGGTTCAGAACCCAGCGCGAAAAATCTGAGCAGTTGTTAAACAGCAATTGAAAATGGGACCTATTCCTTGAGTCATTCATGAGCGCCATGAATTCGTCATCTTGAGCTTGTGTGGTGCTGAATTGGAAGGCATAAACCCGCCGGTCGTACGCTGCGCCAACAAGCTGTGTCCAGCCACCGTGCCAGAAATTGCCTCTTCGCACGTTCTTTCCCAGGTTCATCAGATGCGCTTCATAGTATTCATCGCGCAGACGGGTCACCGTGGCACGGTCCACTCGCGCGGGTACCGCGGCATCGTCTTCCACCGAATAGAGGTAGGGAATCAGCGGAATAGCTATCCAGTCGTAATGTTCGATGTTGCCGTAGCGGGAGATCACCGCGCCCATCTCGCCGGGTTCGCAGCGGCGAAGCTTTGTGGGATTCTCCGCGCAGATATGAGCGAAGTAAATTGCAGTATGTCCGGTTGGGTTAACCGCCCCGAAGAAGCCATAAGGCTCCTCCAGCAACAGAGCAGCCTGTGCGTGGCAACATGCCGTCGAAAACAGCAAGGTTGCAAAGGCAACGAGGACAAATGCAATTGTGCGTGGGGTGCGCATAGAAGGCATTTATGGCTCCGTCCGAATTGGCTTCCTTTCCAGTATGTCCGAAATGGAGAAAAAGGAAAGCGATTTGTGTCAGATTGCGATTCTTTCCCAATCACTGCAACAGCCTCGTTTTTGATGGGATTAGAGCACGCTCCAACACCAAAACTTCCGCTGATGCACAGGTTTGTCTCTGGCGTAAAACCCGAGATCGGAGCGAGTGTTGCGCACACGACATCGGGTTAGATGCATGCATGTCCTCTTCTGACGAAGGCGAGCCTGCTCTGATAACGTTCTCTTTCCGAAAAAAAGTGGGTGCTGATGCTCACGGATTTCGGCCAACCTGTACACTGTGAGGCTCCATTGCGCATCTCGTTCGTTCCTGTTCTTCTTGTACTTTCGTCTGTAGCTGCCACAGCACAAGTGACTTTGCCCAGGGTTCTTTCCAGCCACATGGTCATCCAGCGCGATCTGCCGGTGCACATTTGGGGCAACGCCGCACCGGGACAGCCAGTCGCCGTCTCTTTTCGCGGCGAATCGCGAGGCACTGAAACGGACCCCCTCGGCCATTGGAGCATTTACCTCAAGCCGGGTGCTGCCGGCGGACCATTTCAACTCACCGTAAAGGGCGTGACCGCAGCCGAGCCAAGCGCTGCTCCGCAGCAGCCGATCACGCTTGACGACATTATGGTTGGCGATGTCTGGGTCGCTTCCGGACAGTCGAATATGGAATTCCCTCTAAGCCGCGCCAACACTGCCGCACAGGATCTGCCCAATGCTGCAAATCCGCAGATTCGCCTGCTCATAATCCGCAAGCGCTCTTCTGACTACGCAATGCTCGACGCCGATACCGATGGCTGGACTCTTTCCACACCCGATACCGCGAAGGAATTCTCTGCCGTTGCCTGGTATTTTGCCCGTGACATTGCTTCGCGGGAACATGTCACAGTTGGCGTAATCGACGCAACATGGGGTGGAACCGTTGGCGAAGCATGGGTACGTCTGACCGCTCTCGGCGAAGACGCATCGCTCGCGCCGATCTTCGTCGCGAGCGGGAAGATGACCGACAGCGCAGCCGATGCGGTCGCTGAACAGAAAGACGAGCAGCGTCAAATTGACGAAGCCAAAGCAGGCGGCAAACCTGCTCCGCAATTTGCATGGCATGCCCCACTGAACAGTTGGGGACCGGGTCTACTGTGGAACGGCATGATCGCACCGCTCACACCGCTGCCGATTCGCGGAGTTATCTGGTATCAGGGCGAGAGCAATAGCGCCATGGCGCGTGTCCACTCCTACGACCGCATTATGCGCACGCTGATTGAAGACTGGCGCCGCCAGTGGGGCGTTGGCGATTTTCCATTTCTCTACGTACAGATCTCCAACTTCAAATCAACTTTGCTGGAGGATTGGGCAGCGCTTCGCGAGCAGCAGGTCCGCACCCTTGCCATGCGGAATACGGCGATGGCCGTCACCATCGACATCGGCAACCCTACCGACGTCCACCCTACAGACAAACTTGACGTAGGCCTGCGCCTGGCCCGCGCCGCGCGTGCCATTACCTATGGCGAAGCTGTCGAGTATTCGGGGCCGATGTTCCGTCAGGCCGCGCCGGAGGGCGGTTCGATTCGTGTGTATTTTGATCACGCGCAGGGCCTCATGGCGAAAGGCGGCGCGGTCACAGGCTTTGAAATTGCAGGCAGAGACGGCAGGTATGTGCCTGCCACAGCCACCATTGATGGAAATACCGTCATCGCTTCGAGTCCAGACGTGCCGGAGCCCGTTCGCGTCCGCTACGGCTGGACAAACAGCCCGGAATGCAACCTGTTCAACGGTGAAGGCCTGCCGGCGTCGCCGTTTACGTCGGAGAAATAGCAACAACAATTCAGCGAAACGTAAGGCGGGGCAGGCGCTTGATGCCTGCCCCGCCTTTGTTTGTCAGACTTCCTGACGCTAGAACGTGAAGCGTGCTCCGAGCTCGCCCCAGGTCGACCGTGGAATGGTGGTCGCTCCAGGCGCGATGAAGCCGACCGGATGACTGAAGGTTCCCGAAGTGATGCTTGTTCCGAAGTTGTTCCCGTAGTTGGCGCGGTTGGTGAGATTAAAGGCCTGTGCCTGCAGGGCAAGGTTCATCTTCTCGCCAAGGTGAATGTTCTTTGCCAGACGCATGTCGAGCTGGAAGAACGGATCACCACGAAGCGGATCGTACTTGGCTACGGTGCAGGACGCCGTCTGGCCGATGCCATAGTAGCACCCCGTCGTCGCCGTGGCACTGGCTCCGGCATACGCCTTCCAGTTCGTAGGATCGCTAATGGGCACAAGAACGGCATTCGTGGTGCCGCCGCCAGCGTTGAGCGAGTTGGTACCGTTGCTTGGCTGCCAGGGACGCGCAGAGCCGTACTGCAGGATCGGCGCCAGTTCGAAGCCCTTGGGCAGGTCGACAACGCTGGCGACCGTGATGTGATGACGCTCGTCGTTCGGCGACGGGCCCCACTCATAGCTTGCAAACGGGGCGTAGCCATTGCGCGCGTAGTTGCGGAAAGAACCGCCGCCGGTATCGTATCCATACGCCCACGAGAGTGTGTAGTTGGCATCCACCTGGAAACGCTGGGCGATGCGATCTTTGAAGACGAAGTTCACACCGTCGTAGTGCTCACGGCCGATAGACTCTTCGTTGCGCACGCTCGCCAACTCGGAAAGAGAAGGATTCGCCGAAAAGGCCGGATCGAGGGGACGCGTCATTACGCCATTGATCGGAATTTTTTGGTCGACGTTGATGGTCCTGTTCTCGTGGATCCCGAGAACATGTGTGTATTCGGCCTCAACCGCGGCATTCTGGTTGATCGACCAGGAATAGCCCGCGTTGAACTCTTCGGTGATGGGGTTGCGGTAGTGCGGGTCCATCAAGCGGCCGACGCTGCCGCCAGCCAATTGCGTTGACGGAGGCGGAATGGTGGGCATGGGGTCGATGCCATAGCGCCAGTTTCCGAGCGCGATGCCAGTACCGGTAACGATGTCGGTAGTGCTCGAAAGGCTGAGCACAGTCTGAAAGACAGTCGGGTTGGACATCTGCTCCATGAATAAGGGAATGTTCTGGAAGACGTTGCCGTAGTACATGCCGTAACCGCCACGGATCACATGATTGCCCTTGCCGGTAAGGTCATAGGCAAATCCGAGTCGTGGGCTGAAGTCCAGATTGTCATCCTTCGCAATACTGGAAACGTAGGGATTTGAAATCGGGCTGTTCAGCGCAACAAGTTCCTGATAGGTGCGGCTGGCCTTGATGTCCGAGCCACCGATCATGTTGTAGTCCTTGTCCCAGCGAAGTCCCAGGCTCAGAGTCAAACGGCGGGTCGCCTTCCAGTCGTCCTGCCCATAGAAGCCGAGCTGCTTGGTGGCAACGAGGAAGTACGGATTACCGTTGGCCTGGGCCATGCCGACCACAGCGCCAGGTGTTGCGAACTTGTTGGGATATGTGACGGGGTCGCTAATGATCTTGCTGGGGTCGTCCGCGAAGTCAATCTCCAGCGTAGAGCTGAACTCAAAGAAACCGCCTTCGACCGGGTTCCAAATGTAGTCCACGCCGCCCTTGAAGGTATGCTTGCCGACGTTCTTTGAGAAGTCGTCCTTGAACTGCCACTTGCGCTGATAGGACTGCTGCGGGACGTTGGTGTTGGTGCCGAACGATTCAGACGAGCTGTTGAAGGTGACCAGCGGTGCGCTGATGTTGCTGGCGATAAGGTTGTTCCAGTACTGGAATCCAAAGGTCGCGGTGTTGACCGTTGTGTCGTTGATGATCGAATTGATGTTCAGGCTGGCGAGCTGCAAATGGTTGACCGTAAAGTTGCCGTTGGTCGCGTCGCCGGTTCCGTCGGACTGGTCATTCAGGCTGTTGTTGGCCTGTGACGTGTAGCTGAGGTAGGCACTCTCCTTGGGAGAGAAGGTGTAGTCCGCGCGTCCATTGTAGCGGTATTCGTAAAACGGCTTGGGAATCGATGCCCAGGGCTTGTCGGCCGGGAAGTATGGCGCAGCCGCCGTGAGTTCATTGAAGGAGTTGGTCTGTTCCGGTGAGGCCTGGTGCTCGCGTTCGCGCTCGAGAGCGAAGAAGCCGAAGGCCTTGTCCTTAATAACTGGTCCGCCGACGGAGCCGCCGAATTGCTGGCGCGTATAGTCGGGATGCGACGAAGAGGAGGTGCCGTCGCCGTTGGCGTCCTTCTCATCGGTGTCAAGAGCAGTGTCGCGGAAGTAACCGAAGAGCGATCCGTGATACCCGTTGCCGCCGCGCTTGGTGATGATGTTGATCGCAGCTCCTTCTGAGCGGCCATTCTCAGCTGAGAATCTCTGCGTGCTGATGTGGTACTCTTCCACCGCTTCGAGCGGCAGCTGCATCACCGGTCCCCCGACCGTGTTGTCCTTGTTGTCCACGCCGTTCACGGTCACGTTCACGTTGCGGCCGCCGTCTCCATTCACAGAAAGGATGGCGTAGCGCGCCTTGGTGGGATCGTAAGAATCAGCAAATTTGACACCGGGAGCGAGGTAGGCGAGGTTGGCCACATCGCGACCCACCATTGGCAATTCCTGCACTTCGGTGGGAGTGATCTCTACGCTGACGCTGGTTTTCATTACGTCCACCAGCGGATTGGAACCAGCCACCTCAACGGTCTGTGATGCTGCTCCCGGAGTGAGAGTCACGTTGGCAGTCGAAGTCTGTCCAACCAGCAACTCGATCGATTTCACGACTGTTGAAAATCCATTGCTCTTGACCGTGAGCTTATAGCCGCCAGCCGACAAGAGATCGAACCGGTATGTGCCCAGGTTGTTGGTCACCATTGTTCTGGACATGCCAGTGGCCACGCTTGTGATGGTGACGTCCGCTCCGTTCACGACCGCTTGGGAAGAATCCGAAATCGTGCCCTGGACCGTTCCGCTTGCTGTCGCTTGCGCCATCATCGCCCGTGGAGCCAGAAGCGCGATGAGAAACAAATAGCTTGCTGCTCGAGTAAGCTTCTTCATTTTCTTTGTGATCCTTCTCTTTTTTTGGAAAAGAGACCTCGACCAGTACCGGAAATTTCGGCGTTTTTCAGAGAGCAAATGCAACGCTGGCGAGGTCAGGGAGTGCACCACGTCGATTTCCGGTGGCGCAGGTTATGGGGAGATTTGGGCCCTTGTTTGCAATTCAAAGACCAAATTCACAAGCCGCGGCCGTCTTTCATAAATCTCTTATTAAAAAGACATTAAATAAAGCACAGTTGACAGACCTCAGATAATTATCCGGTACAACGGATTCCCCTGAAGATTTATATGGAAAGTCATAATTCACGTGGCGCCCGGCAAGAGTAGCCAGGACGGCATTGTCCTTCAAGGCGGAAATAGACTAGCCGCCCCGAGCGAATAGTCTCGCAGGCCAACGCGGGTAAGCCCGCGAATGCGTGGCAATGCCTTCGACGACTTTGGCTTTATGAACTCAGAAACTTTTGAACTGAAAATTAGGGACTGTAGCTTACCCCACGATCGGTGGTGCCTGGATCAGGGAGAACGTACCGCCGAATACCTGCTTCAACTCGCCGATCGACATAGCTCCCTTGTGGCCCGGTGCGCATTGCAGCTCACCCACCGTCGCGTCCTCTTCGAACTCAAGAACGTCGCCGTAGAAATTCACGCTTGCGTTGTTTTGCCGCGTTCCGGTAATGATGATTTTTCGGCCTGGCACCAGGCGCCGCACCACGGGACTCTCCACCGCCGAAAGCCGGCAGCTCGGAGCTTTCTTGTCAAGCTGCTCCCATGTCGTAACTGCGCCGTTCTGGAAGTAAATGGCTGTCTGGTTTGCGGGCAGGACGACGTCGGCATTTACCGCAACGGTCGAGCCGGCCCCGATGGTGGCGATTGGAGCGCTGTCGGGCAAGTCCGCGCTTTGGCCCCCCAAACGCATTGAGGAACTCAATACAAAAACAGCAAGAAGAGCCAGTACGGACAAGTGGCGAAGAGAACGTTTCACCGTTAACCCCTTTCGGCGCATAAGCAACGATTTGGGCTGAATTTTAGCACTCTCGATCCTCCGGAAAAACAAAAATCCGCCTCGTCGGGGCTCAGGCCACGTTACCATCTGGTGGCCCCAGCAAAATCGATTAGCCGATTCCATTTCGAGTACCAAAAGTCACTTCATCGTATGTTTTCTGGTGCGAATCTTATGCGCCTGTCTGATAGATTTTCTCGCGGAGGTCTTACTGATGAAACTTACTCGCACATGGATCGTGGGCGGCCTTATGAGCCTGAGTCTTGCTACAGCCGGCATCACCATCGCGCAGGGCCCGCCCGAGCGCAATGTCAACCCCTCGCGCCATCCGAATATCGCTGCTGCACAGCGGCTCTGCGACCAGGCCTACAACAAAATATCCGCCGCGCAGGAAGCCAATGAGTGGGACATGGACGGCCACGCACAGAAGGCGAAGGAACTGCTCGATCAGGCCAATCGCGAACTGAAGGCCGCAGCCGAAGCCGCCAACCACAACCATCGCTAATCGCACTTCGTTTCAATCGACATTTGTATCCCGGATCGGCCGCCGTTTTCCCTGGCGGCCAATCTCCTCGGCTATTCCCCTTAATCCCTGGCCCCAAATCCCTGTCTCTTAGTACACTCATCGCAAGCCTATGCGGACTCGTGCTTTACTTGCCTCCCTTGTGGTCGCGGTTCCGGCCATGTTGTGCGCACAAACTCCAGCCAAGCCTTCCCCGAAGATGACAACCAAGCTCACGCCCGAACAAGTCGAACGCTCCGCCATCGTGATTGACACCCACGTCGACACACCGCAGCGTTTTGTTGACGAAAACTATGACCTTGGGGATCCGTTAAAGGGCGGCAACTGGAATCTGGAATCCGCGGAGAAGGGAAACCTGGGCGCCGAGTTCTTTTCCATCTGGGTCGATCCCGGTCCGAACAAGGGTCAGTTCGCTCGCCGGACTCTGATCCTGATTGATGCCGTCAAGCAGCAGGTAGCCAGGCACCAGGACAAGATGATGTTCGTCACCTCTCCAGAAGGCATAGAACTTGCCCACCGCGAACACAAGATCGCCGCGCTCATGGGAATCGAGGGTGGCCACTCCATCGAAGACTCACTAGCCCTGCTGCGCCAGTACTACGCCCTAGGCGTCCGCTACATGACGCTTACCTGGTCGAACTCCACGAGCTGGGCCGACTCCTCCGGCGACATCACCGACACTTCGATTCCGCATACCAAGGAAGGCCTTACAGAATTCGGTAAAGATGTCGTCTACGAGATGAACCGTCTTGGCATGATGGTCGACATCTCGCACGTCTCGGACCGCACTTTCTATCGAACCCTTATCATCACGCGCGCCCCTGTCATCGCTTCGCACTCCGCGGCACGCGCACTGTGCGACGTTCCGCGGAATATGACCGACGACATGCTCCGCGCTGTTGCCAATTCCGGCGGTCCGGGTTCCAAGGGCGGAGTTGTGCAGGTCAATTTCTACTCTGCCTTCATCTCGCAGGACTATCGCAACGCTCAGAAGGCCATGCAGCCAGAAGTCGACAAGGCCGTCCAGGATCTCAAGGACAAGTACAAGGCCGAAGGCAAGGAGACGCCGCCCGACGAGATCGAGAAGCTCCAGCGCCAGTACGCCGACCGCATCCCGCGCCCGCCTCTCAAACTACTCATCGATCACATCGACCACATCGCCAAAGTGGCTGGCGTCGACCATGTCGGCCTCGGTTCCGATTTTGACGGGGTGAACGGACAGCTACCCGAAGGCATCGACTCGCCCGCCGACATCCCCAAAATCACCGCAGCCCTGATGGAGCGTGGCTATTCCGCCGAAGATTGCCGCAAGATTCTCGGCGGCAACCTGCTCCGCGTCTTCCGCGAAGTAGAGCAGGTTAGCAAGCAATTGCAAGCAGAGAACCGTCCCCGGATCACCGACAGGCAGCCGTTCGATAAGCCGCAAAAGTAGGAGTGCGCGATGGCACTTTGCGATGATTGCTTCGAGGACTTTGTCCACCCATTGAGCCACGAATTGATGGAGAAGAATCAGCAATTCCGCGAAGAATACGGAATCTACGCGCGCTGGGATTGGGATTCTGAATCTGCGACATTGACATTCACGGATCCCGAGAAGCCTACGTTGAGAATTGATGTGAGCGTGGTGGGAACGACGGAAGGGAATTCGTGGGAATGGGCATGGGCTAATGCCAATTTCGAACCTCATACAAAGCTCAATGTGGATAAGGTGCGCGAATTTGGTGAAGCGAATGGATTCGAAAAGCTGACCTCCGCTTTTTTAGAGGCCGACGACTATACAGGATGGGAGATGACTTCAATCGCTGCCCATATTCTGGATGCACTCGGTGCTTACAGATTTCCCACCGATCGTGGACACTGTTATCTCATCTACCGCAAGATCGAGCAACTCGGAAACTAAGGAAGTTTCGAGACGTAATATGTAAGGCGGCGTGCTACTTTGCAGCCGCGCTGCCGCCGATACCACTCGATGCGGTGCCCGTGCCCTTGCCGGATCCTAATGAGTCCTTCTTCGCTGCGGACTTGTCCTTTGCTTGGGACAATGGATTCACGTTGGGTCGGCTACTCTTCTTGGAAGCGCTTGCCTGCTTTTTACTGGATGCAGTGCCATGCACTGAGGGCGGCAATTTTGCACCCTGCCCCTGTTGCGCGTCCTGCATGATAAGCGGATCGCGGCGCTCGGTAGCGTGTGAGGGTACTGCGGCAAGGATGAGAACCAAGGCAACAAGTGCAGCGCAGTAAAAGATGAGCCGTGCTTTCATCTACAACTCCCATGGAATCAGCAAACAGGGCAAGCGGACGGTGGCGGAATCGCTGGCGTCCTGGCCCCTGGTATTTAGGTGTTAGTAAATCGGACTCGAAGGGCACGGTAAATACAACCTGCGCGGACAGGGCTGCCACAAAAGTGGATGTTACGGATACGGCTTCTTATGTGAATGGCTAGAGTCACTCCGTAAATCCTTACGAAAGAGATACCTGCAGATAGGTTCTAGGTTCTCTGTCGAAAGCGACTGTGGCGCTCTTTAGCTCGTTGAGGCGCCTGCACGGTTGGAGAAGACTGTCGTCGGCTTGGGAGAACACCTTTCGCCGGGTTGAAAGCCTGAATTTAACGGATAACGGCCGCCCGCCTCACCATCCCAACACATAAGCAAACACCAGCGGCGCAACGATCGAAGCATCGCTCTCGATGATGAACTTCGGCGTCTTCTCGCCCAGCTTGCCCCACGTTATTTTCTCGTTGGGCACCGCACCTGAATACGACCCGTAGCTCGTCGTCGAGTCAGAGATCTGGCAGAAATACGCCCACAAGGGCACGTTGTCGCGCTGCAGATCCTGGTGAAGCATCGGCACAACGCAGATCGGAAAGTCCCCAGCGATGCCGCCCCCAATCTGGAAGAATCCCAGCGGCGTCTTCGCCGTCGTGTTGGTGTACCACTCCGCCAACTCCATCATGTATTCAATGCCGGTACGTACCGTGTGCACATTCTTCACGTCACCAGAGATGCAGTGGCCGGCATACATATTGCCGAGAGTTGCGTCTTCCCAGCCAGGCACAAACATCGGCAAATTCTTTTCCGCCGCCGCCAGCAACCAGCTGTCCTTGGGATCAATCTGGTACGACCTCTTCAAATCGCCTGAGAGCAGAATCTTGTACATGAACTCGTGCGGGAAATAGCGCTCACCGGCTTTGTCTGCGCGTACCCACTCCTTCAGCACTTCGTTCTCGATCCGCCGCATCGCCTCCATCTCGGGAATGCAAGTGTCCGTCACGCGGTTCATGTGCCGATTCAGTAGTCTCGCCTCATCAGCCGGCGTCAGATCGCGGTAGTGCGGAACGCGTTCGTAAAAATCGTGCGCGACTAGATTGAAGACATCCTCTTCAAGATTTGCGCCGGTGCAGCAAATGCCATGCACCTTGTCCTGCCGGATCATCTCGGCCAGCGATAGCCCGAGTTCAGCGGTACTCATCGCTCCCGCGATGGTCAAAAACATCTTTCCGCCTGAGGCCAGGTGGGCATTGTAGGCCTCGGCCGCATCTACCAGAGCGGCGGAATTGAAGTGACGATAGTGGTGCTTGATAAACGACGTAACTGCAGACATTTTCCTTGCTCCCGTTCCCTACGCTAACACAGGGAAATCGGCGGGAGATGAACGCAGCCATGTCTGCACGATGGAATAGCGCTGGCCAGAAAATCCTGCAATAAGATGTCTTGTTATTGAAGCTGCATGAGGGGTGGCGTTGAATTACGTCGGAATGAAGGTTTATGTTTTGTGAGCTGATGCGCGAAGTTCGAGAGCGGCCCCGAACTTCGCGTTCACACTCACCCGATCCCAGCGTGAAATCTCGCACGCACGGGCGTTACGACGAGTACCCGAGCGCAGAAAATTCTCTTTGAAGCCCCAAACTAGGTAATGCTGTTCGTGAGGGTTGAGGAGATATTCGGAGAACGCGTTGTTGATGCCAGTTGCGAGATAACCCATGCCGGTGATTGCGCCGAACGCGATCAGAGCCACGACCAGGGCATACTCGACGAGGTCCTGACCTTCTTCGCGATCGAGAAGGTTGCGAACAAACAGGTACAAGTTGTTGCTAAGTGCGTGCATAGTTCCTCCGAAGGAATTGAAATGTGTGCGTATTCTCGCTACTCCGCGTTTCAGTTGCAATGAAATACGACGAAAGTGTATCGATCGTTGGTAATCGAAAAAGCCACAAAAGTGCATGATGTACGGACGTCATGCGGTACCCGTTATCAGGATTTTCGTGTACCTTCAGTTTTGCGAGTAGGTTACTTACCCGCAAAGCGTAGGGATTCCCTGCGATAAGTCACGAATGTTTCTCGCGAATCGC
This sequence comes from uncultured Acidobacteriaceae bacterium, assembly GCA_963735215.1. Lineage (GTDB taxonomy): Bacteria > Acidobacteriota > Terriglobia > Terriglobales > Acidobacteriaceae > Telmatobacter. The sequence goes on from CAVTKF010000002.1 coordinate 61,540, forward strand.
CGGAGACTATCCGAGGTACACACGTTTCGAAATCTCACCTGCAGCCTCTGCGATATGTTCGGGGCGGCCCATGTCGCGCCAGAAGTACTGGTCCGCGGGAAATCCCAGGATCGGTTCCATTTGACCGGCAAGACGCAGGTACATGGGGATCACAGAGAAGATTCCTTTCTCATTCATGAGGGAGAAAACGCGTGGTGACAGGATGTGAATCCCGGAGAAGGCCATGGCTCGAGGTTCTACGATGGGGCGGACGAGTTCGGATTCGCCGGTGAGGCCGGCACGCCGTCCGCAGAGATGGTTGTTTTCATCGAAGAGAAGATAGCGCGACGTGGGGCGATCTTGAACGGCGAGGGTGGCGAGGCCTTTGTGCTCCCGGTGAAAGATGAGCATTTGGTCAAAGTCGATTGTGCTGAGGACATCGACATTGTGGACGAGGAATGGTTCGTCTGAGTCCAGAAAGAAAGGTGCAGCCCGCTTGAGGCCGCCGCCGGTGTCGAGGAGGACCTCCTCGTAGGAGATCTCGATATGCATGCCGAAGTTCTGGTGTGAGCAGAGGTATTCGGCGAGCATGTCTGCGAAGTGATGTGTATTGATGATCACTTCGCAAATGCCTGCGGCGCGGAGTCGAGTCAAGGTAATCTCGAGAAGTGTGCGGCCAGCGACTTCAACCAGTGCTTTGGGACGATCGTCGGTCAGAGGGCGAAGACGCGTGCCCAGTCCGGCGGCAAGAACCATCGCCTTCACTGAGCAGCCTTTTCCGGAAAATTCTTTTCGAGTTCGAGATGGCGCACAACAACTTCAACGCCATTGTTCAAGCGAAGGCTTCGCGCAAGCTGCTCTGCGAGAAATACCGATCGGTGTTGGCCTCCTGTGCAGCCGAAAGAGACCATGAGGTTCGCAAAGCCACGGCGCTGGTATGCCGCTACCGTGGAATCGACGAGGGACTGCACGTGCAGAAAGAATCGATGAACGCTCTCCTGCTGATTGAGGTAGTCAATCACAGCAGGGTCTTTGCCGGTAAGTTGCTTGAAGCGTTCTTCGCGGCCAGGATTCGGAAGGCTGCGCGCATCGAAAACGAAACCTCCACCGTTGCCCGAAACATCCGTCGGCATCTGGTGGTGGAAAGAAAAACTGAAGATCCGCACCCTGAGTCCATTTGCATCGGCCGCAAGGTGCTGCAGTTTTTCTGAAGAGAGCATGCCCTGGAAGGCATCCATCAGCGCGGGCAGAGCCACGGGAAGCTTGACGTTGTGGGCTAGCCAGCGAAGGTTTTTAAGGGCGTAAGGGACGGATTGCAGGAAATGTGGTTTTCGTTCGTAGAAGCCGCGGAAGCCGTATGCGCCGAGGGCCTGCATGATGCGGACGTAGACGTACGCGTAGTAGTGCTCCATGAAGGCAGCACGGTCGACAGGGATGAATGCAGCGAGGCAGTCGAGATAGTGGTCGAGAAGCTGCTGGCGCAACTCGGGAGGTAGATCAGCCTTTCCGTCGTAGAGAAGGGAAGCGATGTCGTAGTGAAGGGCTCCTTTACGGCCACCCTGGTAGTCAAGGAAGAACGGTTCGCCCGAGCGGAGCATCACGTTGCGTGATTGGAAGTCTCGATAGAGAAAGTAGTCATGAGGCGCGGCGAGAAGCAGTTTAGTTAGGCGTGTGAAGTCGGTTTCGAGGGCCTGTTCGCTGAAGGGAACTCCGGCAAGACGGAGAAAGTAGTACTTGAAGTAGTTGAGATCCCATGCAATGGATTGGCGATCGAAACTGGAGCGGGGATAGCAGGCTTTGTAGTTGAGGTCCCGGCCGGCTTCGATCTGAAACCGTGGGAGAGTGGCGACAACCTTCCGATAGGCCTTGATGGCAGCCGGGGAGATGACATCGCCGATACGATTCGCGCTGAGGAATTCGAAGAGGGTGGTGTCGCCGAGATCCTCCTCAAGATAGGCGTCATTGGGCAGGTCTTCGGCGTAGATCTCGGGGACCGGCAAACCGTGACGGCGGAAGTGGCGGGAAAACTCGAGGAACGCGATGTTCTCTTCGCGTACTGGATAGACGATGCCAATGGCGCTGCGACCGGAACCCGAGAGCCGAATGATGGCGCGGCCAGAGCCGCCGAGTTGACCCTGGAGTGGCGTTACGTCGGCGGCGGGGACATTGAAGTGCTGCTCGAAAAGGCGCTTAAGGACGTCCATGAGTGATTTGCGCTTGTGCGCGGGCTGCTTCTCCAAGATAACGCAGGGCGGTCGAGGGTCTGAAAGCGGGCTCGGAATAATCGAGGCTCTTTCTCCTTTACAGCTAGAAGGGTAGCGTGGGCTGGGGCGATCGCTACCTGGCAATTTCGATTTCGTTGTGCAGGGCACGACGCCTACGGAGACGGAGCAGAGTGTGGCTATTCTGTGAGATTGGTGGATCAGGGGCCGCTGGGCGATGGCGCGGTTCGTGCTCCTCCGAGCGGAGTAATCGCCCAAGTGGACAAGGCTCGTCCGATAAACTTGATCTGAAAACTGCGCGGTGGGTTGCGCAGTTGACCCGCAGGGAGAGACCAGGTTGATTACAGGGAAATGGCTGCGAGTGATGGCAGCGATTACAATTCTGCTCGGCACCGCGGCGACAAGCCGGGCGGATAACAAGGTTCACACCAATCCGCTGAACATGGATCCCCTGGTTCGTGACGCATACCACTACTTTTATCTGCTGGACTTCCCGGCAGCCGTTCAGCGGTTCGAACGGATTCACGAAGAGCATCCGGACGATCCCTATGCCACGGCCATGCTGTTGGACGCGGTGGTATTTCAGGAACTCTACAGGCAGGACCTGCTGGATACCACCTTCTACGCAAATGACGGATTTCTGACCGGCAAACACGCGACCGATGAAGACCCAAAGAAGCGCGACCAGATCTTCGCGCTGGCTGACGAGGCGGTGCGGGAAGCGGATGTGCGAATCGGCAAGAATCCAAATGATGTGGATGCCTTGTTCGCGCGGGGCTGGGTGCGGAGCCTGCGCTGCACGTACGTTGCGATGGTGGAGCGCGGATTTGGCAGCGGCTTTCGGCTGGCGTCAAAGGCCAAGGATGACTGCGCGCGTGTGCTTCAACTCGATCCCGAGTACGTCGACGCAAAGCTCGTCGTCGGAGTGTATGAGTACGTTGTGGGTGCGTTGCCGCTGCCTTTCAAATTTCTGATAGGTTTTGTTGGGATTACGGGATCCAAGTCAAAAGGCATGGATCTATTGTGGGACGATGCGCGGCGCGGGGCGGCAACGAGCGTCGAAGCACGTACTGTGATTGCGCTGTTCCTGCGCCGTGAAGGGAAATACAAGGAAGCGATTGAGGTGGTGCGCAGCTTGAAGCAGGAGTATCCGCGGGACTACCTTTTCTGCCTCGAAGAGGCAAACCTGCGTAAGGACGCCGGCGAAGGAATGGCGGCAGCACATGTGTACGAACAGGTTGTGGCGGACGGCAGCCGGCCGGGGTATTTTGCCGAAGCGCGGCTGGAACTCGCTTACTTCGGGCTGGGCGATGCTCTGCGGGGCCAGCGCCACTATGCAGAAGCAGCGCACGCCTATGAACAAGCAGCCTGGTCAAAAGGTACAGGTACAGAGCTTAGAGTTCGGGCCCTGCTGGCGGCGGGAGAATGCCACGACCTTCTGGGCGACCGCCAGGCCGCAGTCAAGGACTATCAGGCCGCCATTGCAGCTGGGCCGAATACGTCGCGCGCCGATACAGCACGCAAGCGGATGAACACCCCGTATCATATTAGCTAGTCAGGAGTTAGCTTCGGCGGTAGTCCCCGCGCCGGAACCAAGGCGGGTCCCGCTGCGTAATGATATTGTGGAATCGAAACGCGATTTCCCGGAGGTTTGGTCATGCCCTTTTACTGTCAGCGCTGTGGATCCGGATTGCCACCGAGCGCTCGGTTTTGCTCGAATTGCGGGAACGTGGTGACTGCTGCGCCTCCGCCGCCGGGCAGGCCCCTGGTACGTCCGATTGTGGGTCGCCAAATTGCCGGCGTCTGCATTGGCGTGGCGCAGGCGAATGGTTGGGATGTCACGATGGTGCGCATCCTCACGGTGGTCGGATGCCTGTTTACCAGCGGGTTGGTAGGCGTGGCTTATCTGGCAGGCTGGATCGGGATTCCTGAGGAGCCGATTGCAGTCCCCGGCTATCCGCCGAATGTGCCGACATATCCACCGAACACTCCGGGCGGTTATCCTCCCAGCGTATGAGCAAGACGTACGTTTCGAATGGTGCGAACCTGAGCTACTCCGAAATGGGCTCGGGTCTGCCCATCATTTTCCTGCATCCAACACCTCTCGATCACTTCTACTGGCTTCCGATGATTGCGGAATTGGGTGAAGTGCGCGCGATTCTGCCGGATTTTCGCGGGCACGGTGCATCGGCATTAGGAACGGGGCTGCCAGTGGGCGGCTTCACACGCGTGCCCGACGCGCCGGTGCTAAGCATGGGTCAGCTGGCGGCAGATATGCTCGCGCTTATCGATCACCTTGCCTTGCCTGAGGCGGTATTTGCAGGCTGCTCGATCGGGGGCTACGTGATGATGGAGCTCTGGCGAAGGGCTCCTCTGCGAATGCGGGGGCTGGCGATTATCTGCTCGAAGCCCCAGCCGGATGCGGAAGCCAATTTCGCGAAGCGTATGGAAACAATTGCGAAAGTCCGTCGTGAGGGAACGGCGGGCGTATTCGACGGGAATGCGCAGACGCTGATTGGAGCCAGCGCGCAGAAAAAACGGCCGGAAATCATTCAGGAACTGCGGGCGCGTATGACTCTGACCCCGGACGCTGTGATCGCGACGCAGGCAGGACTTGCGACGCGGCCCGATTCAGTGCCGGACATTGCGGAGATCGATGCGCCGATTCTGGCCGTTTGCGGCGGTGAAGACCCGGGCATCACGGAAACCGAGATGCGGGTGTTCGAGGCGGCTGAAGGCGGATGTGAATTTCACCTGCTCTCTGATGCGGGTCACTTTGCCGCGTATGAGCAGCCAGGGAAGGTTGCGGCCTTGCTAGCGCCGTGGCTGCGGCAGTTTGAGTTCTGACGCGACGCAGAACGAAAGATCAGGCGCGGATTTGAAAGATTCGAATTGCGAGAACGTGTCTGAGCAAATGCGATAGGCTCAAACCATCTCGTTCCATCACTGGAAGCCTATCTTGAATCCTGATTTGAAGAACTCATTTCGTCCCTTTCAACGAAGCGGCGCGCATGGCGCATTGTATTGCGACGGGATTTCGCTCGAGACCCTGGCCAGGAAGTATGGAACGCCTCTCTATGTCTATTCCGCCGATCAGATTGTGGAGAGGATGGAGATGTTTCAGCGCGCGTTTAAAGGGCGGGATCATCTCGTCTGCTATGCAGTGAAGGCGAACTCCTCGCTGGCAATTCTAAGACTCCTTTCGGAACGCGGAGCGGGGTTTGACATTGTTTCCGGTGGAGAACTGGAGCGGGTGATTGTCGCCGCGCCAAAGGCGGTGGGGCGTGTCGTGTTCTCGGGGGTTGGCAAGACGGCGGCGGAGATCGATCGCGCACTTGCGGTAGGCATTCTTGAATTCAACGTGGAGAGCGAAGCTGAGCTTGCGTTGCTTGCGGCACGAGCGAAGAAGCTGAAGGTCAGAGCGCGGTTTGCGCTGCGCGTCAATCCGGACGTATTTGCGGAAACCCATCCGTATATTTCTACCGGTCTGCGCGAGCACAAGTTCGGGATCGATATTCGCAAGGCAGCTGAACTCTATCGCGCAGCGGCGCAGAACAAGTGCCTGGAGCCGCATGGAATCAGCGTGCACATCGGGTCGCAGATTCGCTCCGCAGAGCCATTTGGCGCGGCGATGGAACGGGTTTGCAAGCTGGCAATGCAACTGAAGCGCGAAGGAATCGAGTTGCAGGTAGTGGACGCGGGCGGCGGCTTAGGGATCGATTATCACAGCGGCACCGACCCGAAGGCCGTGGCTCCAGCGGCGAAGGTGCAGGAGTATGCAGCGGCGATCGAGAAGGCGCTCGAGGCATTCGACGGGAAGTTGCTGATCGAGCCAGGGCGCTTTATGGTGGCGCAGGCCGGCGCGCTGGTGACAAGCGTGCTGAATGTGAAGAAGAACGGGAAGAAGACGTTTGTGATTACCGATGCGGCGATGAACGATCTGATTCGGCCGGCGCTTTATCAGGCGTATCACGAGATTGTGCCGGTGCGGCCGCGTGCGGGCCGGGCGCGGGCGGTGGACGTTGTAGGACCGGTGTGCGAGACGGGAGACTTCTTCGCGCGCGACCGGATGTTGAAGACGGTTGAAGCGGGCGATCTGGTGGCGCTGCTGGATGCGGGCGCATACGGCATGGCGCAGAGTTCGAATTACAATTCGCGCTTTCGGCCTGCGGAAGTGCTGGTGGAAGGGAAGAAGCATCGGCTTATTCGCCGGCGCGAGGAGTTGAAGGATCTGCTGGCGACTGAAGTCCTGTCGTAAGCTCGATCCGTTTTTGAGATTTATCAAGTGACGAATAGTACTACGACTGAAACTAGCGCGTACCTTAGTCCGTCCTGATAAGGTATCTCGCGGAGGAATTTGCAATGTTTTTTCGTACGCAGGCGTTGTGTGCCCTGGCGGCAACGGGGTTGTTGATGGGACTGTCGGCCAATTTGAATGCGGATTCTCTGAAGGCGAAGACGGAGCAGGGAAAGGTCGTCGGAAAGACGATCAACGACGGTAAGGTGCGCGCGTTTATGGGGTTGCCGTATGCGGCGCCGCCGGTTGGCGATCTGCGCTGGAAAGCTCCCCAGGCGCCTGCCAAGTGGAAGGGCGACCGGGATGCAACGAAGTTCGGCGCGCATTGTGCACAGGGACGCGTATTCGACGACATGGTGTTCCAAGACGCAGGGCCTAGCGAAGATTGCTTGTTCCTGAATGTCTATACGCCGGCGGACGCGAAGAAGAACACCAAGCTGCCGGTAATGTTCTGGATTCATGGCGGCGGCTACTCGGGTGGCGCGAGTTCTGAGCCGCGTCACAATGGCGATTTCCTGCCGTTGAAGGGTGTGGTGCTGGTCACCATCAACTATCGCCTTGGCGTGTTCGGGTTCCTGGTGACGGATGAACTGGCGAAGGAGAACAACGGCGTCGCCGGCAACTACGGCTTGATGGACATGGTGGCCGGATTGCAGTGGGTGAAGAGCAACATTGCAGAGTTTGGCGGCGATCCGAACAACGTGACGATCTTCGGCGAGAGCGCGGGATCATTTGCGGTGAGCACGCTGATGGCTTCGCCGATGGCGCAAGGGCTATTTGCCAAGGCGATCGGCGAGAGCGGCGCAGCCTTTCCGAGTGCGTTGAATCTTGGTGGACAGAGCGTTACGGAGCGGGCTGCGATTGACGGAAAATGGGTCGCGACGCTTGGTGTAAAGAATCTGGCCGAGTTGCGTGCGATGCCGACCGACAAGCTGCTGGAAGCAACAAAATCGAAGGGACCGACGGGGTTTGCGCCGGTTGTGGATGGAAAATTTCTGACTGAACCTGTTCCCGACACGTACGCGGCGGGCAAGCAGGCGCACGTGCCGTTGCTGGCTGGCTGGAACGCGGATGAGGGCAGCTTCATGGCCATGCGCGGGATGACAGTGGCGCAGTGGCAAGGGATGGCCAAGGGGTTGTTCAAGGACCGCGCTGATGAGTTCCTGAAGCTGTATCCGGGCGAGACGGATGCGCAGGCGCTGCGGTCGGCGGTCGATTTCGGAAGCGATCAGTTCATCGCATTCGGAACCTGGAAGTGGCTGGAGGCGCACCGCAAGACGGGTGAGTCGCCGGTGTACCGGTATCACTTCGAACTGGCGGCACTGCCGAGCAAGTACCATCCGGGCACCTTCGCTTTCCACTCCGACGACATCGAGTATGTGTTCGGGACGCTGGATACGCGTCCGGGAGAAACGGTGCGGCCGGAGGATCGGCAGCTGAGCGAGGCGATGATGACGTACTGGACGAACTTTGCAAAGAATGGCGATCCCAATGGAGCGGGAGTGCCGACCTGGCCGAAGTACGCCACCACGGACAACTCGCTGATCCACCTGAATAGCCCGATCACGGCGGGCCCGGACACGACACCTGGGCGATACGCATTCCTGCTCGCGGGTATTCCATCGATGCGCTTCTAGTGAGAGACACCCTCTCCTTGCGGCTGGAAGATGCCGGAGGGAGGGGGTGCCCCCCCGTACTCTGTAAAGAAAGTCTCTTTTTTCAATGGTTTAGGGAGAGTGATTGACTGCAAAGTGCTCTCCCGCTGGAACTTAGCCGCAGAGTCCTCTCAGGAAAGGGCTTAGGGGAGCGTCACTGACACGCCGGATGCGAGCGGTGACCAGGTGATCAAAGGTTAACTTCCGAGACGACGGTGAAAATCTCACCTACCCCGACGCCGTCGTGCGCGAGGCGTTTCCGATGTAGGCTAGCGGTGAATCGATCAAGACCAAGGTCCACATTTATCAGCGAGGCAAACTCAGCCACGCCGGAACTGCAAACGACTTCGCTTCTGTGCCGGGAACCACGTCATGTTCCAACCAATCCTGCGTCGCTTTCGATCCCTTTATCTGGGGGTTCATTTTTGCGGCGAAATATAGGAATTGATGACATGTCTGAAGGTTGGTTCGCTGAACTGCTGATAAAGAAGGAAAGGGTCGTTGATCGGCCAATTTTGTCAAATCGCCCATATCGAGGCAGTCCGAATACCCTTGACAGCGGTTTCCAATGATTCCCTCTGGATCGTCCCCGGCGGCTGGCAAGCACCAACGGATCTTGCTCGGCGTCTCGCTTATGGCTGCATAAACATCCTTCCCACTTTGCTGGGCGGACGAGTGCAATGAAACAAGGTCGATGGCCCCGCAGATAATGCATACGCAAAAGAGGTTTGCAACGCGCATTACTCCTCCTGCACTTAGGGATGATAACTGCTTGCGCATTCATCACACTCTGCAAGTCGCAGGGCACAATCATCGTTCCGCCCGTATTGTGATCCACTCGGAACCCCACTCCGAAGTTACCTTCTCGCCAACTTCCTGAAGGCTCGGCCTTGTTCGGTTTTTCCGGCATCGTCCCGAAGAGATCTCCATACAACCCCATTGTGCAATAGAGGGCGGAAATTGCCTGCAAATCTGGCGCGGGAATTTTGCGTTTTGATTCAGGGGGTTGGAGAGTTTTTTTGCGTGGAGAGCTTGACGTGGCAGGGTTTTGAGTCTCGCGAGACGGGGAGCGACGTAGCAAAGGCCAACCAGAGAGCGGCCTTTTGCTATTTACTCGGAATTTGTTAGCGGTTTGACGCCGAGGGCAGGGACGAAACTGGTCGGGTGCCAGATTGGTGCGATCCGACGTAGGCCACTGCGGTTCAGTATTTAGCGAGGCGCGGGAAACAACGAAAAGCAGATCCTTCACTCCGCCTACCCCGTGGATAGAAACTGTCCACGGGGGCCCAAACTGCTACGTTCAGGAAGACAAGATCTCGGGTGGAATCGCGAATAGCAGATCCTTCACTCCGCCTACCCCATGGACAGAGACTGTCCACGGGGCCCCAAACCGCTACGTTCAGGATGACACCTGTGGGCGCGAAAGATCGTGGACCCACCCGTGCCGCGATAGGGCCGCGTCATGGATGTGGCACCCGCAAACTGAAGAGATCGAAATACCGATTAGCGATTGACGCCGGAGGCGGAGGCGAAGCCAGAGGCTTGCGCAGCGGGGATTTCGCTGGCGGCCTTGGGATCGGCGAAAGAGGATCCGCTGGCGTTGATGGCGTTGGAGTAGTCGGGGCCGAGGCCAAGCTTTTTAAGGGCACGGGAGTCGGGCATCAGCTTGGTCTGCCAACCTTGGTCTGCCTGAAACTTCTGCATAGCGGCGACGGTACTGGAGTCCCATTGACCGGTGGGCTCACCGTTGAGGTAGTGCTCGCGGATGAGGGCCTGCTGGATAGCAGTGGCGCGTTCGGGGGCGATTCCTTGCTGGCCGTGAAGCTTCTTGTGGCGCGATTTGGAGCTTGCGCTCGTGGACTTGAGGACATGGTGAGCCGAGCGGGCGTGCGTCGTCGAGGACTTCTTGTGAGTCGTGGTGGCGAAGGCCGGAACTGCCACAACCAAGGCGGATAGCAGAAACGCCAGGCTTGCTCGGGATAAAAGCATGCTGGTTACCTCAAAGAAAAGTTCCTGGGCGCGGTGCAAATTCTAATTGACGTCCATCGAGTGTGCCAACAAAAACCGTTTAGCACCAGAAGATTAAGGACAGTTGTCAAAACGAAAGTTCGCCCTTTTGAACGGAAGTCCAATACTTACAGGTGTACTTCCGGTGCTGACACCCAGTCTGTGATGAGCGTCCGCTTCGTTGGATGCAGGGGAGGAGTCCGGAGTGGGCTCCTCCCGCCTTTTAAGCCTATTGCAATGTGCCGGCTGGGTAGTTGATCCCATTCTCAGGATGGCGCGGGTCCATGACTTCGAAGACCACGTCATCGCCGGATTTCAGGTTTTTGACCACGGCATCGAACTGGTCCTTGGTGCCGGTTGGATGCTTGTTAATGCGGACAATCACAAGGCCAGGTTCGAGACCGGTGAGGTCGGCAAACGAGCCGGTGCGCACCTGTTGGATGATGACGCCGGAGGTGTGCAGCCGGGTAGCGGTCTGATCGGTAATCTGGCGAACGACGAGGCCGAGCTTTTCGCCGGCTTCGCTGGAGTTGTCGGGTGCGTTCTGCGGCTGCTGGCCGGTGAGGTCGGCAAAAACCCTGTCGCGATCGCCGACGGTGACGGTTGCATCGCCTTGCTTGCCTTCGCGGAGGTAACCGAGGCGAATGCTGGACCCGGGGTGGCGGCTGGCGATGTCATTGACGAGGTCGTCTCCATCCTTGATGGAGCGGCCGTCGATGGTGGTGATGATGTCGCCGGGCTTAATGCCACCCTTATCGGCGGGGCCGCCCGGCTGGACCTGCTGGACGAGGACACCGTTCTTGAAGCCGTAGACACGGTTGACGGCGCCGGAGAGGCCGGAGCGGAACGAAATTCCAATTGATCCGCGCGTAACCTTATGACTCGGGCTGATCAAGTCGTTGTAAACAGCGACAACAGTGTTGGAAGGCATGGCGAATCCGATGCCCTGGTAGCCGGCAGACTGGGTGTAGATGGCAGTATTGACGCCGATGACTTCGGCGTTCATGTCGAGCAGAGGTCCGCCGGAGTTGCCGGGATTGATGGCGGCGTCAGTTTGCAGGAAATGCTGGAACTGGCCAGCGACTCCAGGCTCGATGGTGCGGTTCTTGGCGGAGATAATGCCGGCGGTTACAGTCTGCGCCAGGGCAAAGGGGCTGCCGATGGCTTCAACCCAGTCACCCACCTGCGTCATATCGGAGTTGCCCATTTTGACGGTAGGCAGGGGGGAGTTGGTTTCGATCTTGATGACGGCGAGGTCGGTGGCCTTGTCAACGCCGATGACGCGGGCGGGGCGGCCGAGGTCCTGCGTGTCGGGATCGGTGGAGAGCTTTACATAAATCTTGTCGGCCTTTTCGATGACGTGATTGTTGGTGATGATGTAGCCCTTCGGGTCGACGATGAAGCCGGAACCCAGGGACTCGCGCACCTGACCATCGTCACCACCTTCGCCCTGATCTGGGGCTTGACCGCCGAAGAAGCGATTGAAGAAGTCCTGGAAGTTGTTGTCACCCTGCCCCTGGCCTTGTCCCTGACCTTGATCCTGATCTTCATCATCGTCGGGGGGATTCTGCGGGTTTGGCTGGACGCGGCTATGAGGATTCATGTGACGATTTTTGAGGTCAGCAGCTTTGGGCAGAGTCTGCGTATTGATGTTCACCACGGCAGGTCCGACGGCCTTGGCGATCTTGACGAAAGCGTTGGGGTCGGTAGGGGAGTTGACGACTTTAAGGGGCGTGGCATCGGTGCTGTCGCTCGTTCTTTCTTGTCCGCGCACTCCGTGAGCTGCGAAAGAGCCGCCGATGATGGCGGCAGATACGGAGGCAAGCAAAAGGAATGTCGAAGCGAGACGGTGCGAGCGCAGACGTGCGAGGAGCAATTTCATTGGTTCGAAGACCTCTCTACGGGCTCAGCCAACGGGGCTGGGAAAATTCAAAGCGCCAACTTAAAGTATAGAACCGCTCAGGGGTTCCACGGCGAGCCGGTGGGATCCCTGATGGTCGGATGCGGATTCTGGTCAGCGTTGGTAGTTCTGTTTGAGATTGCAGCGCAATCACTCATGTATAGACGGTTCGGATAGCAAGGAATGTTGCATGGAGCGTGCTAATATCCGGCATGGCTTCCCCTTTAAAGTGGTGCAGATTCATGACGATTGCGGCTGCAGCATTTGTGGCCGGGGTGCAGGTGTGTGCGGGACAGACGCCAGCAAAGCAAAGTCCAGATGCTGCGGCTTCGCAGCCTTCCATGCTGGATCGGCTTAACCAGATGATGGCGGGTGGAAAAAGCGCGTGGACCGCTGACCAGCTGGGCACGATGGGGCGGTTGCGGGATGCGGCGATGAAGAGCGACTACGCGTATGACGAGCTGCGGCACCTGACGAACAACATCGGGCCGAGGCTGAGCGGGTCACCGCAGGCAGAGAAGGCTGTTGAGTACGTTGCAAGCGAAATGAGGGCTCTGGGCGCGGAAGTGACGCTAGAGAAAGCATCGGTGCCGCACTGGGTGCGCGGCGTGGAGACAGGCGCTTTGACGGCCTGGCCGGGGCAGGCTGCTGGGACCACGCAGAAGATCGTCCTGACGGCGCTGGGTGGAAGCGTGGCGACGCCCCCGGAGGGTCTGACTGCCGAAGTGGTTGTTGCGGACAACTGGGAGCAATTGCACGCCTTGCCGGCGGGAGCGGTGAAGGGAAAGATTCTGTTGTTCAATCATCCATTCGACAAGGAGCTTGCGGCCACCGGACATGGGCTTGAGGCCTATGGAAACGCCGTCGCTTATCGCGGTGCCGGACCGATTGCGGGGGCGGCGGTGGGAGCAGTCGCGGTGCTGGTGCGGAGCGTGGGGGGAGCGGATTTTCGCCTTCCACACACGGGCCAGACGGAGTATGCGCCGGATGTGCCGAAGATTCCGGCAGCGGCGGTCACGGCGGAAGATGCGGAGTTGCTAAAGGCGCTGACGAGCCAGGGACCGGTGACGATGCATTTGACGTTGACGCCGCAGACGCTGCCGGATGCTGATAGCTACAACGTGATCGCGGACTGGAAGGGAACGGAGCATCCGGAGCAGGTGGTGGTTGTGTCGGGTCATTTGGACTCGTGGGACCTGGGGACGGGTGCAATTGACGACGGCGCGGGCGTGGCCGTATCGATGCAGGCGATCCAGTTGATGAAGGAACTGGGGATTCATCCGCGGCGGACGGTGCGCGTGATTGCGTGGATGAGCGAAGAAGAAGGGTCGGAGGGTGCGGCGGCGTACATGGTGAAGCACGCAGCGGAGATGGGAAATCATGTGGGTGCGATGGAGAGCGATCTTGGCGCCGATCATCCCACGGGGATTTACTACGCGGGCAAGCCAGAACTGGGGCGTTGGCTGCGTCCGGTGGCGCAGGTGCTGGATGCGGACGGAGCAGGTTCGCTGGAAAGTGCGCCGGAGACGGGCGAGGATATTGCAGGGATGACGGAGAAGGGTGTTCCGAGTTTTGCGCCGGTGCAGGACAGCCGATTCTATTTCAACTATCACCACACCGCGGCAGACACGTTCGACAAGATCGACAAGAAACACCTGAACGAGAATGCTGCGATCATGGCGGTGCTGGCGTACGCGCTGGCGGATTCGCCGGAGCCAGCACCGCGATAGAGCAGGGACCAGGGATTAGGGAATAAGGTCGATCGGCCCGCTGGCAGTTTGCCTAGTCGGGTCTGCCATCTTCATCGCTGCTGTGGCCGTGTACCGGTGACGGAATGTCCTCGTAGAAGGTGTATCGGTCGCTAACCTCGCCGGCGTGCCGGGCGCGGCGCATCAGAAGTTTCTCGCTGACCCAGAGATACGGGTGATAGAGGATGAGGCCCACGATGCCGAAGACGATGCCGATGCCCGAGAAAAACATCGCGCAGATTTCGACATAGCCAAGCAGGATAAAGGGCTTGACGACAACGTCGCGGTCCGGGACGATCATCATGACAACGGCCTCGACGGCGAGGAAGCTGGAAGCGACAAGCAGAACCGTAGCGCTGTTGGCGAGCAGCCTGGCTGGTCCCTTCAGATTTCTAAATGATGAGGGCACCGCGTTTTTGCCTTTCCTGCAGCGTTCCGAACGGAGACTGTCTCATTGTGCAACAGGCAGGTGAGGCCAGCCAATTAATTCACATGAATGAGCCTCAGGTTGAAAACCCTTTGGTAAGGGGTGCTTGAGCTAGTGCGCGCGAGGATGCGGGCTTCACGCTTCGTGGGCGGTGGGAACGTGGGGCTGCGGGACGAGTTCAGTGATCGCGATGCCGATGAGGATGAGCACTGCGCCGAATGCGGGACGGAGGCCGAGGCGTTCGCCGGTGACGAGGAAGGACGTAATCCAGGCAAATACCGGCTCAAGCGTGAGCAGGAGCGCGGTGTGCGTAGAGGGCAGGATGGACTGGGCCCAACTCTGAATGGAGAATGCGGCGGCGGTGGCGAGCACAGCGGCGATGACCAGTGCGGTGATGAGTCGAGGCGTGAAGTGGACATGCGGCCGCTCAATGAACGGGAGACTGATGGCCATGAAGAGGGCGCAGAATCCAACCTGGAGGATGGCTAGGGGCTGGAAGGGAATTCGCGGAGAGACGTGGCCGAGTGCGATGCAGTGGAAGGCGAATCCAATAGCGCAGCCGAAGGTGAGAATGTCGCCGACATTCATCGAGGAAAGATCAGGAAGAAACGCAGATGAGGAAGCTGCGGGGTTCGAAGGCGACGTGAGGAAGAGGATCCCGATGAAGGCAAGCGCGGCGCCGAGAAAGGCGTTCCAGCGGGGTGCTCGTGCGCCGGGTGGGCGGAGTGCAGGTGCGATGGAGAAGAGCGGGACGAGGACGACGACGAGGCCGGTGATGAAAGCGGATTTTGAGGGCGTGGTGTGGACGAGGCCGATGGTCTGGAACTGGTAACCCGCAGCGAGGCAGAGGCCGACCACCGCTCCAGCGACGATGTGGCTGCGACGGATGGTACGTCGCCCAAAATTGGACCAAGTGCGGTGATACGCGATGGCGAGCAGAGCGAATGCTAGCGTCATGCGGATGAGATTGAAGGCCGCAGGTGACGCGTCACCTAGCGCGCCTTTGATGAGGACGAAAGTGGATCCCCACACGGCGACCACGAATGTCATCAGCAGGTAGGCGCGGAGTTTCATGTGAGTTGATTATTTCAGTCTGTGCTTGGTAGGGACTCGTGCTTTCCCACCCATGCCGCGATGAGGCTGCGTCACGGATGGGGAACCCAGGATCTCGGGCTGGTCGAGATCTATTGGCCAGAGGTGGCTAATGCGTCGTGGCCGGCGACGAAGGTTTGGATGATTTTGGTGTGGAGGATGGATGGAGGAGCGACTTTATAGAGATCGCGGTCTACGAGGATGAAGTCGGCGTCGTAGCCGGGGAGAAGTTTACCTTTGCGCTTCTCGGCAAATTCAGCGTAGGCGGAGCCTTGCGTGTAGGCGTAGAGGGCCTGGCCGCGGGTGAGTTCGTTTTCGGGATAGTAGGTTTTGGTTCCGGCTTCGTTCATGCGCGTGACGGCGGCGTAGAGTCCGCGAAAGGGTGTGATGGGTTCGACGGGATAATCAGTGCCGAAGGCGAGGGGGACGCCGGCATTGAGAAATGCTTTCCACGCGTAGGAGTATGCGGCGCGCTTGGGGCCGAGGCGATCGACAGCCCAGTTCATGTCGGTGAGCAGATGGTTGGGCTGCATGCTGGCAATGACGCCAAGTTGCTTGAAGCGGGGAATGTCGGCGGGATCGACGACTTGCGCGTGCTCGATGCGATTGCGGGCGGCGGTTGAGATGCCCGGTTGCGCGTACGCCTCGAGAGCCATCGCTGTGGCTTTGTCGCCGATCGCATGGAAGCCGAGCTGGAAGCCCGCGGCGGCGCGTTCGACGGCCATCTTGTTCAGTTCATCCTGCGTGTATTGCGCGAGGCCTGTGTTGTTGGGGTCGTCGGCGAAGGGGGCTTTCATGGCCGCTGTGCGCGAGCCGAGCGAGCCATCCATGAAGCCTTTCAAAAAGCCGGTGTGGAGCAGGGGATCATTGACGTCGTGGTGGGCGCGGTGTGCTTTCAATTCATCGAGGGGGTCTTTGAAGGGAAGCCACTCGCTGATGCGGAGATGAAGGTTGCCTTCCTTCTCCATCTGCTCGAAGACTAGGAAATCATCCCAGTCACTGAAGTCCTGCACGCTGGTGACACCGTGGGTGAGCGCGTCCTTGATGGCGAGCTCGTCGCCTTTGCGGCGCTCTTCGGGAGTGGGTGGCGGAATGACTTTGTAGACGAGGCCCTGCGCGGATTCGCGAACGATGCCGGTGGGTTCGCCGTTGGAGTCGTGATCGATGGCTCCGCCCTGCGGTGGCTGAGTCTTCCCAGTGATGCCGGCGGCGGCGAGCGCAGAGGAGTTGGCAATGGCGATGTGGCCATCGATGCGATCAAGAAACGTGGGGTGATCGCCAGTCACTTTATCGAGATCCTGGCGCGTGGGCAGGACTTTATCAGCCCACAAAGTGTGATCCCAATTGCCGCCGGTGAGCCAGTGGCCCGCGGGCGCGGCGTAAGCTGCAGACTTGATTTTCGCGAGCATGTCGGCGAGGGATTTGACGCCAGTGAGGTCGACGTTGAGCTTGGTGCGGCCTGCGCCTCCCAGATGTGTGTGCGCGTCATTGAAGCCCGGGAAGATGAAAGTGCTGGTGTTGGTGGAGTGAAGATCGCGCAGCACGGTCTTGGGTCCTGCAAGGTGTTTGATGTCTTCGGTCTCTCCGATGGCGAGCACTTTGCCGCCGCCGATGGCGATGGCTTCGACAATCTGCGGCTTGTCTTCAGCGAAACCAACGCCGGTGTAGATGACGCCGTTGATGAAGACGATGTCCGGCGTGCCGGCGATGGGCTTGGGAATCGTGGGTGCTGCGGGATTGGCGTGCTTGGCTGCGCTGGACCTGGTCGGGGCGGTTTGGGCAGAGCACAACATTGAGGCGGCGAGAGCCGTGACAACGAAGGAAGGAATTGTGCGCATGGGCGCAGTTTAGCAGAGGAGCTGACAAGGCACAGACGAGATCTTCGGCGCGCCGTAGCTGCAGTCGGCGCGCCGGCCAGCGCGTTAGTGATCATGCACTGACTGACAAAGGCTTAAGGGGCAACGGGTGATTTGCGGCAATCCTGTAATAGCCGCGCTAGTTGTCGTCGAGGGCGGGGATGAAGTCAGGCAGTATTCGCGCGGTCGATCGAAACACGCGATAGTTTGAGAATTCGATTTCGTTGAGCATGGTGGCATACGGCCCATAGGTCAGGAAGCTCTCGTCCCACTCTGCATCCTCCATCACGGACCGGGCCCGCATCATGGAAATGCTTCGAACCGGGCAGACATACTTCGTTCCCCCAATGTCTACGGGGCCATATTCAATCATGATTCTGGATTGAGCAATCGGTGTGGTGGATTTGAGGTCGGCCGACCATTCCAGTCGAATAACAGTTCCGTTCTGAGGATCGATTGCAATCTCCCCGTGATAGCCGACGTAATGCAAAAAGGCACTGCGGCCGTCGCCCTCGGGAAGGCAGCAAGCTTTCGTTTGGTACTTCGAAGTCTCCGCAGGAATGGCATAGCGAAACACGGCAACCGGGCCGGACGCGCTCTGTTCCCAGCGATTCCAAGTCATGTCTGTGTGCCGCTGAATCGCGTCCCGCAATCCAGCGAGGACGGGCCCGAAAGTCCCGTAGGTGGCCAACTGCGGATCCTCCGCTTTCTCCCTTCGGCCGTGGGGCTTGGCGGGTTCCGCGACCTCAGAGCCGCTACGGTAATAGACCGTCGCGCTCAGCGTGTCTGTGACGTGGAGAGGACGGGTCCAGGTGTCGATCGAACCCTTCGCAAGTTGCGGAGCCTCCTGATAGCGCACTGTCGTTTGACGGGCAAGATAATTTGGTAGTTTGTGGATGGTAGTGCTCAGATACTCAGCGGTCAGCGACAGCATGTGGCGCTGTGCATCGGGGTCAGGGGGTGCGGTGGCGAGGATCTCGTCTACCGGAGGATCGAGGAAGGCCGATGCGTCGGCCAGAATTTTCAGAACCTCTCGCGTGCGTTTGCCCCGCGCCGCTGTTAACAGGGCAGAAGCCTTGGTTTCGCTGAGTCGTTCAGACAGTTCTAAAGCGGCAAGCTGTCGGGCGAACTCTGCATCCGATGTGGAGCGGTCCGCTGCCAGCATCTGCTCCAGTTGCTTCACGGTCACGGAGCGCGCGGGGGGATAACGATCCACGGCGTACCACGGGTGATCGTAATAGCCGGCATTGGTGCGAGCCGTCAGTCCGGGCTTGTTCACCAGCACCTTCAGGTCGTGATATTCGTTCAGCGCATCGGCATGAGAGGGGTCAAACGTGAGCGTGTAAAACGTATCGGCGTCTCGGACGCAACTTTCGATCTGCTCCACGAGGTTATAACTCGCGCCCATGGCGAGGCCGCCGCTTTGGACGGCGAGTTCCTTCCTGTCCCAACTCATGTAGGTCGCTTTTGGGGGCGAAAGGCTGTTTCCATTCCACTCCGCCGCCAGCACGCCACCGATATGCGGATCGTGCTCTACAACGGCAAAGCTATAGAGAACGATCCGCGCGTCTCGCATAAGGGTGGAAAACCAGACGCGCGTCTCGAGCGGGTCCTGCTTTGTCCGGTACGCGTTGTATAAACCGGGTCCGATGCCCCAACTCGGCCCCACCCACACCAGGAGTTTTCGACCCGGCCTGCGTCGCTCGTAGGTTGCAATCTGGCCGAGGGATTTCAAAGTCGATATTGCCGGCATATCATGCGGTGCGACTCCGCCCTTTATCTCCGTCGATGGGCGCTCCGCGAAGGGGCGAATCAATTTCAACTGGTTATGAAGGATGTCGTCCGCCATGACGTTGCCGTCACCCTCAGGATGCGCAACGGTCCACAGGCCCCTGTCGTCGATCAGGTAGACGGACACGGGCCTCGTGAAACGGCCCCCATTCTTGCGCAGGTAGCGCTGGACGGCGACGGTCTCATCGCGAATCAGGTCCTTCGGCACATCGGGATACATGAGATCGATGACGTCGAGCACCAGGATGAGCCGGGAAGGAGGGTCCTGCCTTTCGGAGGTCCTATCGGATGCATGGAACGTCAGAATTTTTTCCGGCTTTCCATTGTCCAGAAGTGTGAAATCTTCAAGGCGCAGCCCGGAAACCGGCATTCCAGATGGATCCAGCGCCACCGCATCCAGATGGATAAGTCCGCCGGGTTTGTCCCTAGTACTCGGCGGCAGGGCTACGTGTTGCACTCCGGAAGTCTCAGCGCGCGGTTCCTGCTGCGCGAACCCAGGCGCCGTCAGGAGCAAGAGCAGAGCCGTGCATGCGCTGGATGATCGCCTCATTTGGTTGAAAAACTACTGTCGTCCGTTTAGTCGCGGGAAGTATACACCCGAACGCATTTGTGGCTTTGTAGTCTGCAAAATGGACCGTAAATTGTCTCCAACGCGGTGCGCAGTCATTTTTGCCGCTTCCGGTTGCGTGATGAGCAATTCGGAATGTGCCGCAACGGGCAGTCGTTCATGTCACTGACATATCCGAATGAGGCCATTAGCTAAAAGCAACAGCAGATCTCTCGACCGTGGTCGTGTGTCGACTGCCGTTCAAGATGACGTGGCGTGCGGAATTTGCTCGTGCAGTGTTCGCGGTTGCGCAAATGTGTCGTGTCCTCTGGCACGCGACGAGGATAAGTGCTATTGCTCGGCGGCCCATTCCGTCATGGCTACGGCAAGGAGAAGAATGCGGCGGAGGGCTGTTTCGCGGTCCTTGTCGCTATACCACTCGGCGAGTGTGTGTGCGCCGCCGCCGTCGCCGCCGGCACCCATGGAGAGGGAAGGAATGCCGAGAGCGATGGGAATGTTGGCGTCTGTCGAGCCGAGGCGAAGATCGGTCTGGATGCCGAGATGGCGGTCGACGGCGCGAAGGGCCTCGAGGATGGGCGAATCGTTGGCGAGCTGCGCGGCGGGGCGATCGCCGATTCTCTTAATGGTGAAGGAGAGAGAGCCACGGCTGCGTGATCCGAGGTGCCTGGCGACGGCGTTGGTTTGATCGACGGCATCTTCGACAGCGCGATGGAGGGCAACTTCAAGGCGTAGGAGTTCGTCGGGGCTTGTGGAGCGAAAGTCGATGGAGGCGGTGGCGCTTTCGGGGATGGAGTTGACACTGGTGCCCCCGCGAATGGTGCCGATGTTGAGGGTGGTGCTAGGCCTTTCTGGCAGAGGCGTGCGCGCAAGCGTGGCGAGCGCCATGGCCAGCGCGGCGATTGGGTTGGGCGTACCGGCATCAGTGAAGCTGTGTCCGCCGGGTCCGTTGATGGTGACCTGGAAGCGCAGGCTGCCGAGGGCCTGGGTGACGGCGGAGTCGGCGCCGGCGCCGTCGAGCACGATATGGGCAGCGATGCGGCCGGCGAGTGCAGCCTCTTCGTAAAAGTGGCGGACGCCGCGCAGATCGCCTTCACCTTCTTCGCCGACGTTGCCGAGAACGACGATGGGAGCGGCTAGCTTGACCTTGGACTGAACGAGGGCCTGCGCCAGCGCGAGCATGCCGATGACACCGGCGGCGTTGTCGCATGCTCCGGGAGCGGCGAGTCGATTGGCTCCGTTGTCGCGCGAGAGGGTCGGATTGAGTGGCGTGGCGGCGGGGAAGACGGTGTCGAGATGCGCGGAGAGGACGACGACGGGACCGGTGCTGTCAGCGGGAAGATGCGTGGCGGGGATGAATCCGATGACGTTGCAGACAGCGTCAGTGCGGATGCCGGCGAGTCCAATCTCGTTGAAGCGAGCGGCGAGCCAATTAGAACGAGCTTCCTCGCCGAAGGGTGGGGCGGGAATGGCGACGAGTTCGGCCTGGCGATCGATGAGGGTCTTGGGGTTGTTGTGCATCCATGTGAACGCGGCGTGAACCGCGCGTTGAGCGGCGATTGCCGTGACGCGGGTGAATGCCGTGCTGCGCGAAAAGATCGCCATGCGCTTTCAGGGTAGCAGGAGAGAAGCAGGGAACAGGGAATAGGGAACAGGGAACAGGGATTAGGGAACAGGGATTAGGGACTAGGGGTATTCGACGGAGTGGAGGAACAGGCCGCGGCCAGGCGCAGTGGGACCGGCGAGGGAGCGGTCGTGGGCAGAGAGAATTGTTGGGATGACTTCGAGGCCCATGTAGCCGCGGCCTGCGTCGAGCATGGTGCCAACGAGATTGCGCACCATGTGGTGGAGGAATCCGTTGCCGCGCACGCGATAGACGAGGAGATGAAAGCCGTCGGAGATCTGCTCGTGCCACGCGGAGGAGTAGATGGTGCGGATGGCGGTGCGGGGTTCGGTCTGAATGATGGAGTCTTCGGAGGCATCATGCGAGCGGACAGCGAGATCGGGATCGGATGCGGCGAAGCTGCGGAAGTCATGTTCGCCGAGAAAGGCCGCGGCGGCGGAGTTGAGCGTGGCGAGATCCATGCTCCATGAATATGGAAAGACGTAGCGTGATAAGAACGGAGAACAAATCTGACTGGCTGCGGGTTCGATGGGCAGAACGCGATACTCGTAGGTTTTGGCGAGTGCGGAGTGGCGCGCATGGAAGGAATCGGGCACGACCTGTGCGCTGAGAATGCGAATGGATCCGGGAAGAGTGCGATTCAGCGCTCGGAGCAGGTTGGCAGGAGGGATCCGTGCCTGCAACTGTGCGCTGGCGACTTGAGCCAGCGCGTGCACGCCTGCGTCGGTGCGGCCAGAACCCTGGGGCAGGGGAGATTCGCCGACGATGCGGCCGAGAGCCGATTGCAGTTCGCCCTGAATAGTGCAATGGCCGGGCTGGATCTGCCAGCCGTGATAGTCGGTGCCGTCGTAGGCGAGGGTAAGTTTCCACGTCTGTGTAGCGGCGGATTGAGCGGTTTTTGTCACAGGAATCAGTGTAGATAACAGGGTAATTGACCAAAATGGGCGTTCTGGTTAGCCGTATCCAGTGGGATATACTCAGCTTTTCGTGCCAATGCGCGTGCGGGATGTTGTGGAACGAGGGAACGAAATGCTCGTGACGCGCGTAAAGCTTAGTGACCCGACGGTCAAAGTGGAGCAACGGAACGGAAATCGCCGCGCAGAATCATAAATTTGCGTCCGAAGAGGTGTTTCGGACGTCATGTTGAACGGCACCCCACATGCCTCAGCGACTCGTGGAGAGGAAACATGCAATTGCACGGTATTCGTGTGTTTGAGGAGCAGAAGCCAGCCGTAGGGCCAGTGAAGCGCAATGGAGCGCAGCGGTTGAAAGCCATTACGGCCTTGATGCTGACATTGGCGGCCGGAGCGCCTTCGGGCTTTGCACAGCAGCAGCAATCGGGCGGAGTGACGGGTGCGGGTGCGAAGCATCCGGAGAAGGAGGCGTCGCAGTTGCCGGCAGCCCCGGCGCCGGTACTGACGCAGCCGCTGGATCTGCGGCCCAGCAATCGCGATTATTCCAAGCCGTTTGGTCCACTATTGGGCAACCCGATCAATATGTATCGGCCGACGACGATCGGGAAAGCCAGCTTCGTGAACTCCGTGCGCCTGGACAATCTGGTGAAGGATGGCAAGATTTACCTGAGCTTGTCAGATGCGATTGCCCTGGCGATTGAAAACAACTACGACATTGCAATTGCGCGCTACAACCTGGACATTGCGGACACGGATATCCTGCGCACGAAGGCCGGATTTGCTCCGCTCGGCGCGCCATCTGGACTGGTGGAGGGCACGCTCGGCGGATCGGTGTCGATTTTGACGACAGGTGGCGGTCCAGGCGGAACGACGGTTGGCTCAGGCGGTGCTGGATCGGGCGTGAGCGGATTAACGCTGACGACAGCGGGCGCGGGACCTGCGCCGGAGATTCTCGATCCGAATATCACGGGAACGGTTCAGTTTGAGCGCGCGACTACGCCGCAGTCCAACGCCCTGTTTTCGGGCAACAAGGCTACGCTGACGACCAATACCAACCTGTACAACTTTGGCTACAACCAGGGATGGGTCACAGGCACTGCGCTGCAGGCGACGATCACAAACGAGCGCATCACCACGGACAATCCCTTCCAGGTGTACAGCCCCCTGCTCCAATCGGTGTTCAAAGCTACAGTGACGCAGCACCTGCTGCAAGGGGCAGGTATCTGGATCAACAAGCGTTTCATGTACCAGGCGGTCAATGACCGGCGGATCACGGATTCCGCATTTCGGCAGCAGATTCTCTACACGGTAAACCAGGTAGAGAGCATCTACTGGGGCCTGGTGAGCGCGTACGAGGACGTGCAGGCGAGGCAACGGGCGCTGGTGCAGAGCACAAAGCTAGCTGACGATACGCACAAGCAGCTCGAGATCGGCACGATGGCTCCGCTCGACGTGGTGCAGGCGGATTCGACTGTTGCGACCGATAAACAGGCATTGACTGCTTCGCAGAATACGTTGAACTATCAGCAACAGATCATCAAGCAGGCGATCGCGCGGAACCTGAACGATCCGACTCTCGCGACGGCGCCTGTGATTCCGACGGATCGCATCGCTCTCGATCAGCTTCCAGAAGAGAGCCAGCCGGTTGAGGATTTGGTGCAGGCGGCATTCAGGAATCGGCCGGAACTGGAACAGGCCGCACTGACCCTGCGCAATGACGAGATTACTCTGAAGGGCGCGCGAAACCAGTTGCTTCCGGCGCTGGACATCTACGGGTTTTATGGCTCGAGCGGCGTCGGTGGTGCGCAGAGTCCGGACGCAGTCAACTTTCAAACCGGGCAGCCATATCCGCCGGGAACACTTCCTTCGAGTGGTTATGGAACAGTGCTAAACAACCTGTTTAACAGCAGTGCGCCGGATAAGGGCGCGGGATTCAGCATGACGATTCCGATCCGCAACCGCTCGGCGCAGGCACAGCAGGAGCGTTCGCTGATGGAGTATCGCCAGGCAGAGTTGCGGATGGCACAGCTCTACACGCAGATTCGCATGCAGGTGGTGAATCAGCAGTTTGCGTTGACAAACGATCGCGCCCAGGTGCAGGCCTCGGTGGCAGCACGGGATTATGCGCAACAGAGCCTGGATGCGGAAGAGAAGAAGCTCAAATTGGGCGCTTCAACGACAGCGAACGTGCTGCTGCAAACGCGCAATCTTGCCACGGCAGAGAATAATTTGATTGCAGCGAATGCGGCGTTTGCGAAGGATCGCGCCGGCCTCTACCAGACACTGGCAACGACGCTCGAGCACTACGGCATCAACCTTTCGGATGCAGCGAAGGGTGCGGTCAATACGGCTCCGACGGTTCAGGGAGTGCAGCCGGCAAGTACGATGCCGCAGCCGACAACAACACCAATGCCGGCGCAGCCGACAACACCACCCCCATCGAATTGATAAATGGGACATGCGAAAAGGCCCGGCTTCGCGCCGGGCCTTTTTGCTTCAGTCCATCCGTGGCGTTCCGCGGTCAGGCGCATCACCAATTTCGGGAACTGATGGAAACCGCGCCGCATCCAGCACGTTAAGCTTGACGCGAACACGCAAGGCGTCGAGGACCAAAATTAGGGCAATGAAACTCGAAATAGCAATTCCAAGCAGATCAACGCCTATGTGGACGCCTTTTCCAATTATCGTGATTCCGATGAGTAAGACGGTCGCATTGAACAGGACAACAACGATGATGGCCTCTAGCGCCAGCCGTAACGACAGAATCACACGTCTCACGATGGCTCATCGTAGCAGCTGCCGAGTTTCCTTGCGTGACGGCGAAGCACAACCTATCGCTCCCTCGCCAAGTTGAACCTATATACTGAGAAGAGCCCAATGACCGAACGTATTCTGCCCTTTCTTGTTCATTTCGTCACCCAGGTCATCGGCTCATTGGGATATGCAGGCATCGCCGCCTTGATGGCGATCGAATCCGCTTGCATCCCGCTTCCCAGCGAAATCATCATGCCGTTTGCCGGCTACCTGGTCTACACCGGACATTTCAGTCTGTTTTGGGCAGCCACGGCGGGCGCCATCGGCTGCAATCTCGGCTCCGTTGTGGCCTACTGGGTGGGCGCTGCAGGCGGGCGGCCGCTGGTGGAGCGCTACGGCCGCTGGGTACTGATGAGCCATCACGATCTCGATCGGATGACGCGCTTCTTCGAGAAATACGGAACCATTACCGTCTTGCTGGGTCGGCTGCTGCCGGTCGTCAGAACATTCATTGCGTTTCCAGCGGGTGTGGCAAAGATGCCGCAGCTGCGGTTTCACATTTACACATTTATCGGGTCGTGGCCGTGGTGCTTCGCGCTGGCCTATGCGGGCATGAAGCTTGGCGAGAAGTGGCACACCGATCCACGATTTGAGCAGGCATTTCACAGGTTTCATCTTGCGGTGGAGTTGGCGCTCGTCGCAGCCATCGTCTGGTTTGTGTGGACGCACATCAACCGCTTCAGGCAGACCAGCGAAGCCTGAACGCCGGTGCAGGGAAAGTCACCGGCCTGCGGGAGTACACTGTTGCGTCCGCGAAATATGAGATTTTCTGATTGGTAAAGCAATCAAAGGAAGGTTAGGAAAAGGGATGAGCACTGCAGAAGAGAGCGGCCTGAAGACCGCGAAGCCTGAGGCAGCCAAGGGCAAGCTCGGAGTAATGGTAGTTGGATTAGGCGCTGTGGCCACCACGATGATTGCCGGCGTTGAAGCTGTGCGGCGCGGGCTTGCAAAGCCCATCGGGTCGCTCACGCAAATGGGCACCATCCGTCTGGGCAAGCGCACCGATAACAAGTCGCCACTGATCAAGGATTTTGTTCCGATCGCGGATTTGAACGATATCGTCTTCACCGGCTGGGACATTTTCGAAGACAACGTCTACGAAAGCGCCGCGCACGCCAAGGTGCTCGATAAAGATCTACTCCAGCAACTCAAACCTTTTCTCGAAACCATCAAGCCGCTGCCGGCTGTATTCGACCAGTTTTACGTGAAGCGCCTGCATGGCACGCACGTGAAGAAGGGCAAGAATAAGCGAGATCTCGCCGAACAAGTACGTGCGGATATCCAGGCCTTCAGGAAGACCGTCGACCGTGTTGTGATGATCTGGTGCGGCTCGACCGAGATTTTCCTCGAGCCCTCCGCGGTTCACCAGTCGATTGAAGCATTCGAGAAGGGCCTTGAATCGAACGATCCCGGCATCGCTCCGTCGCAGATTTACGCATACGCGGCGCTCACCGAAGGCGTTCCTTTCGCCAACGGCGCGCCGAATCTGACCGTCGATGTGCCGGCCATGATCGAGCTTTCGAAGAAGAACGCGGCGCCGATCTGCGGCAAGGACTTCAAGACCGGACAGACCTTCATGAAGACTGTCCTCGCGCCAGCATTTAAAGCGCGCCTGCTGGGCGTCTCCGGATGGTACTCCACCAACATTCTCGGCAATCGCGACGGGGAAGTGCTCGACGATCCTGAATCGTTCAAGACAAAGGAGGAATCGAAGCTCGGCTCGCTCGAATACATCTTTCAGCCGGAACTCTATCCCGATCTTTACAAGGACATCTTCCACAAGGTCCGCATCAACTACTACCCGCCGCGGGGCGACAACAAAGAAGGCTGGGACAACATCGACATCTTCGGATGGCTCGGTTATCCCATGCAGATCAAGGTCGATTTTCTTTGCCGGGACTCCATCCTGGCCGCGCCAATTGCGCTCGACCTGGTTCTGTTCCTCGATCTCGCCAAGCGCACCCAGTCGCTCAAGTCCATCGGCATCCAGGAGTGGCTGAGCTTCTATCTCAAGTCGCCGCAGACCCGCGAGGGCCTGTATCCGGAGCACGATCTCTTTATTCAATCGATGAAGCTCAAGAACACCCTCCGCCACATCATGGGCGCTGACCTGATCACCCACCTCGGCCTCGAATACTACGACTGAGACACCTGCGGTGCGGCCAACCGCCTCCCGTTGCTCGGCAAAAACGAAAGCAAGACTGAAAGCCTCATCCGCAAGGGTGGGGCTTTCTTGCCAGCAAGCTGAGGAGACGCGGCTGCAGTCATACGTCCGGCGACGGCCGTTAACGGTCCCGCCTGCATCGCCGGCGAATCAGTCCGGCTGTGAGGATTTGCACGGTCGATGGACCTGCGGTCTCCAAACGTTCTCTCCTCAATCAAAATCTGTGCTCAAACAGAGGCTGCGGTGAAATGATCACGGGGACGCGTGACGGGCCGCACTGCCGATAGGCGCCAACGGACTATCTTCCATTCATTCCCATTTCGGGACCGCTTTCAAACGTTCCAGGGGGAAAGGAGAAGTCCCATGCGTAATACTGCTTTCGGCGGCGTCGCTGCGTTTTGCTTCAGAGGAGCTCGCAGGTCGCTTGTAAGCTTTCTCCTTGCATTCAGTGCGATGGCGTTTCTCTTCACAGGGTCTATTTGCGTTGCACAGGATTCCAAAACTCCTGCCGCGCTACCTGCGCCATCCAGTGGCAAAGCCATCGTCTGCATCTACCGCAGGTACAGATTTACCGGCTCGGCCTCGCACGACGAACTCTTTGTCAACGACACTCATCTCGGCAAACTCCTCAGCAGCGAATATATGTTCACGGAAGTGCCGCCTGGGACAGTTGTCATCGCCGGATTGCCCAAGATGTACTACGGAAGCATCATCATGTCTGCTGGTGCTGCCCTGAACCAGGCAAGGCAAAAAGAGAACGAGCGGGCTCGGTTTGAGGTCGAAGCCGGCAAAACCTATTACTTCAAATGGACCGCCGGAACCATGGCAACGATGATCAAGGTGACGCCTGTGGATCCCTCGGTCGGAGCCAAAGAGATGAGCGACCTCCATCTCTCCAAGCCCCCAGACGACAAGGACGAAGTGAAACCAGAAGCGAAGGACACCAAGAAGCCGACGCCGGAATAATCGTTAAGATGCCGCAGCTCTCTAAAGGTGGAATGCCTCATCGCTCAGCAACTTCACGGCCCGGCCGCCCACGATGATAGACCTGCGCACGGGAGTTGGTACAAACGGATCTTCGATGTTTTCGGTGTCCACGATCTGGCGCCAGGGGCGGCCTCTGGGCGATTGCGGCAGAGCGAACTCGACGCCCTCTGCGGCCGCATTGACGAGCAGCAAAAAGCTGTCATCGATTATCCACTTGCCATTCTCGTCGGATACCTGGAGGGTACATCCATTCAACAGAAGCGCGATGGCCCGTGTCCACTCTGCATTCCAGGCCTCATCTGAAATCTCGTTGCCATCGGCATTGAACCAGGTTGCGTCCTTCTCCACGAGCACCAGGCTGCCATCGGAGCGTCTGCGGACTTCGCGATCCTGGAAGAATTTACGCCGGTGCAGGTTGGGATGAGCGAGGCGCAGTTGGATGATTTTGCAGGTGAACTCGCGCAGGCGTTTCCGGCTGTCGTCGAGATTCCAGTCCATCCAGGTGAGTTCATTGTCCTGGCAGTAGCAGTTGTTGTTGCCCTTCTGCGAGCGCGCTACTTCATCTCCGCCCGAGAGCATGGGCACGCCTTGCGAGAGAAACAGCGTGGTAAGAAAATTTCGCATCTGGCGTTCGCGCAGGGCATTGATTCCGGGATCATCCGTTGGCCCTTCTACGCCCATGTTCCACGAGTCGTTGTGGTCGGAGCCATCCTTGTTGTCCTCGCCATTCGCCTCGTTGTGTTTCTGGTTGTAGCTCACTAAGTCGCACAAGGTGAATCCGTCATGCGCGGTAATAAAGTTGATGCTGGCATAGGGCTTGCGCCCGTCGAACTGGTACAGATCGCTTGACCCTGTCAGCCGGTACGCGAAATCGGACAGCTGCCCTCCGTCGCCTTTCCAGAATCGGCGCACGGTGTCGCGATATTTCCCGTTCCATTCCGCCCACAAAACAGGGAACTGGCCCACCTGGTATCCGCCTTCGCCTACATCCCACGGCTCGGCAATCAGTTTGACTTCTGCGAGTGTCGGGTCCTGGTGAATGGTGTCGAAGAACGACGACAGCTTGCTCACGTCGTGCAGTTCGCGCGCCAGAGTAGCCGCCAGGTCGAAACGGAATCCGTCCACGTGCATGTGCGTCACCCAGTAGCGCAGCGAATCCATAATCATCTTCAGGACCTGGGGATTGCGGACGTTGAGCGAATTGCCGGTCCCGGTATAGTCCATGTAGAACTGCGGTTCGTCCTGCATGAGCCGGTAGTATGTTGCGTTGTCGATGCCCTTCCAGCTCAGCATCGGGCCCAGGTGATTGCCCTCGCAGGTGTGGTTGTACACCACGTCGAGAATCACCTCGATGCCCGCCGCGTGCAGCGCCTTCACCATTTCCTTGAACTCGCGCACCTGCCCGCCCCGGTCGCCGCAGGAACAGTAGCGCGACGTGGGCGCGAAGTAGCCCAGCGTGTTGTAGCCCCAGTAGTCACGCAACCCCTTTTCGACAAGATGACCTTCATCGATGAACTGATGAATGGGCAGCAGTTCTACCGCGGTGATGCCGAGATGACTTAAATACTCAATGCTCGAAGGGTGGGCGAGGCCGGCGTACGTGCCGCGCAGGTTTTCGGGGATGTCGGGATTGCGAAAGCTGAACCCTTTTACATGCGTCTCGTAGATCACCGAATCGGGCAGCGGCGTCTCCGGACGTGAATCATCTGACCAGTCGAAAGGATCGTGAACCACGACTGATTTAGGTACGCCGCTCGCGCTGTCCTGCTCGTCGATTTTGAGCGGATCGCCGGAGGCCACCTCGTAGGGAAAGATCGGAGCTTGCCAGTCAACCTCTCCTGCGATTGCCTTGGCATACGGATCGACCAGTGACTTGGCAGGGTTGAACAGCAAGCCCTGCTTGGGGTCCCACGGCCCGTGCACGCGGTAGTTGTAGAGCTGTCCCGGCTTGATGCCGTTGATGAAACCGTGCCACACAAACGCTGTTCGCTCCATCAGCTTGACGCAGTCGGTCTCGTTGCCGCCTGCATCGTAGAGGCAGACTTCCACACTGTCAGCACCCTCTGAGAAGAGAGCGAAATTCGTGCCTTTTCTGTGCGCCGTGGATCCTAGGGGAAAGGGCTTACCGGGAAGCAACGTTCGGCTCATCAAGCGCTAGGATGCATGAGAGATACGGGCTGTTGTTTCAAAGTTTGTGACAACCGCACGGCCAACCGTCACGCGGCCATGGCCTTCGCGAGCCGCCGGATGGTGAGAACGGTAATGTCATCCTCCTGCCCGAAGGCCTTGGCCGCATCGGCAATGTAGAACGCCGACTGGTTGCTGAGATTGTGCACACGGTCGAAGCCGAACAGCTCTCCCGAGCCCTGCCGCGCTTCCACTACGCCATCGGACATCATCAGCAGGCGATCACCCGGGTGCAAGTAGAGGCGCACCTCGTCGTACGTTACCTCGGAGACGACTCCAAGCGGCAACCCACCCGGCAGGCGGACTTCCTGGGTGTTCAGATACGGCGGCAGATGGCCGGCATTTGCCACCACAACCTCGCCATCCGGTCCGAACCACACCACCTGGCAGGTGGTGAAGCTGTCGCTGCCGATCAGCACACGATTGAGCGATTCGAGAAGCCGGGCAGGGCTTCTCTCTGTGGTGCGGCGAAGCGCGCCCATCAGCATCGAGACATTCATCGCGGCCTGCAGGCCTTTGCCTGCCACATCGCCCAGAATTACAAGGAGGCCTGCGTCCGATGTGGGTTCTAAGTGGAAGAAGTCGCCGCCAACTTCAGTGGCCGGGTTGTAGACCGAGTCAACCTCGTAGCCTGGCGTTTGCACCTTCTCGCGCGGAATCATGAGCTCCTGCACGCTGCGGGCTGCGGCGAGTTCGCCGCTGACGCGCTCTTGCTCGTGGTGAATGCGCAGGAAGCGCACGAAAATGATGATGATGATGGCCAACAGGCCCGCAAAGTCGGCAATCGCCGCAAAGTGGATAGGGATGGGCCCCGCCTGGATCGTGAGCGGAGACCGGTAGGTCCCCCCGCCAAGATCGCCCATGCCACCGGTCAGGATCGGCTCCGCAAGCCCCACCATCGTCAGTACCAGCGGAATAAGCAGCAGACCCGCCTCAAAGTTGCGTTTGATGGTGGCAACGATCAGGGTAAGAAAAACGAAGATGGCCCATCCGATCACCCAGAAAATGGCGCAGATCATCGCTGCCGCCAACGCAAAGGTGATGAGCTTGTTGTGCCCGACCAGCAGGATCGTCGGCCCGATCAAGCCCAAAATTGGCGAGGTGTAGCGCAATCCCTTGATGTACCAGCGGCGCTTGAGCGCGAGAAATGCGACCAGAAATTCGAAATAGAGATACGCCGAGATGAAGAGGAGCTGAAGATAAAGCGCGCCGTACCAGAAATTGTCGAGGCGAGCGGAACTCCCGGCCAGGTCGATGATGCTGATCGGCACCTGCACCAGCTCATGTAGCGCCAGCCACAGGTACTCGGGATGTCCCTTCTGCGTGAAGTAGAGCGTCAGCAGAAACACCGAGAGAAACAGCAGCAAGATCGCAATCACGAGTCGCGGAAGCCGCTCAAACAGCGTCCGCATCGACCATAGCTCCAGCTCTCTCTTCAAGTCTTCAGGGTTACCGAGGTCGAAGGTCCGGTTGTAGAAGAAGTTCGTATATCCGCTCAGGCCAAAGGGAATGTACAGCGTACGAACCGTCAGCGTGAGCGATGTCTCATTGGCCGGAATGTTGAGGTTATAGAGACGCGAAATCTGCTGAAACTTGAAGGTCTCGCCCGGGTGGGGACCCTCGGGCAAAATCAGCTTGCCGTTGGCAAATATATCGGCGCCGGGGCCCGTGTTGGCGAGGTTCGGGGCGGTGCTCTGGGTTACGGGAAGTTCAATCAGCAACGCAATCGGTCCATGGTTTTGCGACAGCTTGAGGTGAAGCCGAAACCAGGCGTATTTGTCTTCGTGGTCAGCATGGGCAGAATCATCCCCGGCTTCGGGCACGTCGGCGATCGTTCCCTTCGCGTCGCGCAAAGCCCAGGTTGAGTCGTCAAATCCTGGATTAGCGGCGGCGGGGTCGGAGGTGATCCCAACCCTCCAGCCTCTATCCAGAACAACGGGTGAACCGAGGCTGCTCGCGTCAAAAATCACGGGCTCTTCGGTTGCTTTGGGCGGAGTTGGCGGCTTGGGCGGCCGCCTGAAGCCGGGAAACGGCGGATGGGGATGCGGTTGCAGGGCAAGGCTTTGTACCGCAGCCAGCAAAAGCACGGCAAAGGTCCACAGCAATACCCGGCGCACGTTTCCTCCTGAATCTCTTCGTGTTCTTCAATTTAATTCAGCCGGCAGGGCTCGCCCAAACAAAGTGGTTTGCAGACCAGATTCGTCCCAAAAGAGAGAGTTGGGCTGGAGCAACCTGTGGTTGGGATGAAGATGGCGTTTACCTCATGAAAATGTTGGGTATTCCGCTGCCATCTCGGGGCATACTAACGTCTAATGATTGAAGCGAAGCGGCACGAGCGTAGCTGGTTGCATCGCAGGGAATATGAGCAAGCGGGTCAGGCTGATCAAAATAGTCAGGGTCCAGAGGTGAGGTCATGACAGCATCGTTCAGCAGTTCAAGGGCGGGATTGGCAGCAGTATTCGCGTTGGCAGTAGCCACATCGATGAGTGCGCAATCAACGCCTCAGTCGACACCAGCGACCGATCCGTCAGCCGCACCGGCCCAGACCGCTCCCCAGCAAACCACTCCGCAGTCCAATCCGCCCGCGGCGACGACTCCGCCGGCGAGCACACCGTCTGCGCAGCCCTCGCCGGGACAGCCCACGCCGACTGCGCAACCGGCACCGGGGCAACCTGCACCGTCTGCGCAACCCGCGCCGGGAACAACCCCGGTCGCCGGTGACACGCCTGCCAAACCTGACAGCGATTCGAAAGACACCAGGAAGGGTGCGCCCTCGACAGCCAGCTCTGACAATCCGGATTGCACCCCTTCCGATACGGACAAGAAAGACAAGCACAACAAGAAGAAGGATAAGGACAATCCCTGCCCGGCTGGAACGCAGCCGGTCGAGGGTGATGTCGCCGCAGCCAACGTCGATCCCGGGAAGATCGTGGACGTCGGCAGCGAGAAGATCAGCGTAAAACCGGGCAGCATTGACGATGTCAGTGCGGTAGGGAACCGCGACATCGGCGGACGCGGCATGGGCAACTGGTACTCGACTGATTCTGAGATCAAGATGGGCAAGATGTACGCCACCGAGATCGAAAAAAGCACGCGCTTCATTACGGATCCCGTCGTGACCGAGTATGTGAACCGGATCGGGCAAAACATCGTGAAGAACTCCGACTGCAAGGTCCCCTTCACGATCAAGGTGATTGATTCCGATGAAATCAACGCCATGGCCCTCCCCGGCGGGTTCTTTTACGTGAACTCCGGTCTGATTCTCAATGCGGATGAAGAGGCCGAGCTGGCCGGCGTTATGGCGCACGAGACGGCTCACGTATGCGCACACCACGCTGTTCGCGAACAGACCCGCATGAACTACGTCCAGTTGGGCTCGATTCCGCTAATCATGATGACTGGTTACAGCTGGACGGGGTACGGGATCTATGAAGCAATGCAGTTCGCAGTTCCCATGACCTTCCTCAAATTCTCGCGCGACTTTGAGGCACAAGCCGACTTCCTTGGCATCCAGTACATGTACCGCGCCGGCTACGATCCGCAGGCGTTCATCAGCTTCTTTGAAAAGGTCCAGGCTCTCGAAAAGAGGAAGCCCGGCCTGGTTGCCAAGGCTTTTTCGGATCACCCACAGACGCCGGATCGTATCCTTCACTCGCAGAGTGAGATCGCCAAAATTCTCCCCGCGCGCGATGAATACACCGTCACTACTTCGGAATTCGACGACGTGAAGGCACGCCTGGCGCGCATCGAAAACAAGCGCCGCCTTACCGACACCAAGGACAAGAACAAGCCCTCCCTGCGCCGTGCCAGCAACACCCCGGACCCCAACAATCCCCAGGCAGGCGACAATAGCGGCGACGACCGGCCTACCCTCCACCGTCGCGACGACCAGAATTAAACCGCAGAACTCCTTCCTGGGAAAAAACGCCGCCGATTACTCGGCGGCGTTTTTTGTTTTTCCCAAGCGCGCTGAAGATTCCTTATCTTCCGGCTAGATTCCGATTGCATTTCTTTCGATTTCCGGGGTACAGTTCAGCCAATCTCCCATAATTCATGCCCGCATTTCACTCCCTCCGCTGCGGGCACTGAGGTTGGTCCATGTGCAGGCCCGCCGCGCAAACCGCGTTGTCGGCAGCTTCGGCTGCTCTCATGTTTCTTGTGTGTTCTCTTGCCGTTGTGCCGTCGGCTGGCGCCCAGGATTCCTCTCTTCCGCCTGCAGCAGGTCCCGCATCGATGCAATTGGCCCCCGAGGTGGGAGTCAGCCTTGCCGGGTATCAGACCAATCTCAAGGTGGCCATTGACGCGAATGATCTGCAGTCTCAGGCGCGCGCTCTCGATCGGATCGGTGCACTGTATTTCACGCACAGCAACCCGGCAGAAGCTCTCACAGATTTTGAGCGTGTGCTCTCAATCGTGCACAAACTCGGCGATCAGACCGCTGAAGCCACGGCGCTCTCCCATATCGGCGCCGCAGACTTCGCGCTGGGCCGCAACGAAGAAGCGCTCGAGGCCTTTAAGCAGGCTCTCCCCATCTGGCGCAAGGTGGGGGACCAGGATCACGAAGCTGCGACTCTCGGCAATATCGGCGAAGTGTTTCGCGCGCTCGATGATCCGGATGAAGCGCTGCGCTTCGATCAGATGGCCCTGCCGCTCTACGAAATGGCGGGCGATCGCGATGCCCGGGCCACCTTACTCAACAACATCGGCCTTGCGTATTATGCGTTGCGCATTAAAGAGAAGGCGCTTGACGCATTTCAAGAAGCGCGCGAAATCTATCACGCCGGGATGAATCTTTCCGGCGAAGCGAACGCCCTGAACAACATAGGCGGAACTTATAACGCATTCGGGGAGACCCGCCGGGCACTCGATCCATTTCAACAGGCGCTTGCGATCCATCGTCAGATGGGCAACCGGAAGGGTGAAGCGACGACCCTGAACAACATGGGCACAGCCTACTCGCGCCTGGGGAACGGGGAGCGTGCTCTCGAGCTTTACAAGCAGGCACTGCCGGCCTTTCGCGATGCGGGTGACGTCAACGGCGCGGCAACCGCGATGAAGAACATCGAGTTGCTCTATGCGGACCGGCGCTATCGCTCCTCCCTGGGGCAACGACCGAAGGAATTTGACGAGGCAGCCCGGTTCCGAGGCGAACCGTAATCCGTTCTCGATGCCCGGCACCATCCGGTTCAACGGTCCAACGGTTGGGGACTGCTCATCTGCAGAGCCCAACAGGTTGCGGTTTAGAGCCCTAACAATCGGTTCCTGCAGGCTTTAGCGGGCGCAGTAACCGGCAATAAGCGGAGAATTCCCCAAAAACCCTTGAATTGTCAGGCAAAACCGCGATATAAACAGGGGCACCGGCTCTCCCGCCGGAATCCTGCCTGGGGTGCCAGCAATGCGAAGCTCCAACGCCCGTTCTAACCTCCTCGTTCCTGAAGTCCGCGAAGTCATGGATATTCGCCAGGCGTCGGACTATCTCGGCATCTCGCCCGATACCCTCTACAAGTACGCCTCGGAAGGATTCGTCCCCGCTTTTAAGCTGGGCAATCGCTGGCGCTTCAAGCGCTCTCGCCTCGACGAGTGGATGGACCGACAGTCGGAAATGCAGGCAGCCGAGTTCAATCCCGAGATGAAGAAGCCCGTCAAGCCGGCGTTATAGCAGAGAACCCGAACGAGAGTTCGCAATACCGGAGCAGAATCCAGGCTGCCGCTCCGATTTCGGAAGCCCTATCTCGGAATTCTTTTGGCGCCGCGTGATATATCTTTCCCGATGGACTACGCACGTAGAATTGGGCTCTTACGCCGCCGCATAACCAAAGCAGGTCTCACCGGCCTGCTCGTCGCTCACCTTCCCGACATTCGCTATCTCTCCGGGTTCACCGGATCCAGTGCGGCACTCGCCGTTACACGGCGCAGTGCGCGCCTCTTTAGCGACGGGCGCTATCGTGCGCAGGCTGCTGAAGAAGTGAAAGGCGCGCAAGTCGAGATCGTCACTGGCCCACCAGCTGTCGCCGCGGTGCAATGGCTGGCTGCCCAGCCCGGCGCGGAGTTAGCCGGCTTCGATCCCTTGCACACAACGGTGGCCGAGCTCTCCCGTTTCCGCGCTGAGCTACCCTCAAAATTTCGCCGTACATTCCTTACCGCGCTCGCTGCTCCGTTGATCGAGCCTCTCCGCCTCATCAAGGACGAGGACGAGTTGAAGCTCATGGCACGCGCCGCTCTTATCGGTTGCGAACTCTTCGAGCACATCCTCGGCATCATTCGCCCCGGGATCCAGGAGATCGAAATAGCTGCTGAACTCGAACACCAGGCACGACTCAAAGGGGCCGAGGGAATGAGTTTTGAAACCATCGTTGCCTCAGGTGAGCGTTCATCGTTGCCACACGGAAAGGCGACCACGGCTCTGCTGCCGCGCAGGGGGTTCGTAACGCTCGACTTCGGTATAATCCGGGAGGGCTACTGCTCTGACATGACGCGCACCGTTTGCCTGGGCAAACCCAAAGCAGGGGAACGAAGCGCTTACGAGGCTGTACTTGAGGCGCAGGAATCCGCCGTAGCTGCGGTGGCCGCAGGCATGATCTGCGGAGATGTGGATGAAGCAGCGCGGAGCATCCTGCGCAAGGCGGGGATGGGCGATGCATTTTCGCACTCCACGGGACACGGAGTCGGGCTGGAGATCCATGAGTCGCCACGGGTCGGCGCGGGACAGAAGACAAGGCTGCAGACGGGGATGGTTGTTACCATTGAACCCGGAGTTTATTGGCCGGGCAAGTTCGGCATTCGCATTGAGGATATGGTGGTCGTGACGAAAACCGGAGGTCAGGTACTTACTCCGGCTCCCAAGGCACTGATCGAACTCTGATTGGATGACGCGCGCAGTGCGCAAGCAAAAGGAAAGAATGAAACCACAGGACATGAAGGATCTGCAGGAACTGATCGAGTTCCTGAAGCATTATCAGGTTGCCGAATTCGATCTGGATCGCGGCGACATCAAGATCCGGCTGAAATTTGCGCAGGCCGCCGCACCCTCACTGGGAATGGCAGATCTGGCGAGGTTGGCGGTGACGCCGGCGGCAGTTCCTGCGTCTGCGGCTGAGCCGCTTGCAACGCCCGCCGCGCCGGCTGCCGATCCGGATGCAGGATTGCACATTGTGAAGTCACCGATCGTCGGAACCTTCTATGGTTCTCCATCGCCCGGCTCTGCTCCGTTTGTCGCTCCGGGCGATCGCGTGGAAAAGGGGCAGGTGATCTGCATCGTCGAGGCCATGAAATTGATGAACGAGATCGAGTCCGATGCTTCGGGCGAAGTCGTGAAATGTTACATCTCCAACGGCCAGCCCATCGAGTTCGGCCAGCCTCTGTTCTCCATTCGCGAGGGATGAAACGAAGAAGCGGAGTTGGCATTGCTAGCGGAGTTAGTGGTGTTAGCTTACTCCAAGCGTTTAAAGACCAATGCTGATTGATGAAACGAGCCGTTCCTAACTCCGACAGCCCCGCTAACCGCGCTAACTCCGCTTTTTAAGGTTCTCAATGTTTCGTAAGGTCCTGGTTGCCAATCGCGGTGAAATTGCTTTGCGCGTGCTGAACGCGTGCCGTGAACTTGGAATTCGTACCGTCGCCGTCTACAGCGAAGCCGATCGCAACTCGCTGCATGTGCGCTTTGCCGACGAAGCTATCTGCATAGGGCCGCCGCGGCCCGCAGACAGCTATCTCAACGTGCCTGCCGTCATCTCCGCCGCGGAAATCGCGAACGTCGATGCCATCCACCCCGGCTATGGATTGCTTAGCGAAAACGCCAACTTTGCCGAAGTCTGTCGCGCCTCGAACATCAAGTTCATCGGTCCACCGCCTGAAGTCACGCGACTGATGGGCGAAAAAGAAAAAGCCCGCCAGGCGATGAAGGCCGCCAAGGTCCCCATTCTTCCGGGATCCGACGGCATCATCGCCACGGCAGAAGAAGCCCAGGGCGTCGCTGAACACATCCGTTATCCGGTTATTCTCAAAGCCAAGGCCGGTGGCGGCGGACGCGGTATGCGGATCGTGCGCAGCGCTGAAGAACTGCCCAATCTTTTCCATGCCGCATCCACCGAGGCTGCGAACGCCTTCGGCAATGGCGAGCTCTACATGGAGAAGTTCATTGAGCAGCCGCGCCACATTGAGTTCCAGGTCCTTGCCGACGAGCACGGTCATGTCACCACGCTCTTTGAGCGCGAGTGCTCCATCCAGCGCCGCCACCAGAAGCTGATCGAAGAGGCTCCCTCATTGCAGGTCACGCCGAAGATGCGCGAGGAAATCGGCAAGACCCTTTGCCGCTGCCTGACCGAGATCGGCTATCAGAACGCGGGCACCGTCGAGTTCCTCATGGACGAGGACCGCAAGCTCTACTTCATCGAGATGAACACGCGCATCCAGGTCGAGCATCCGGTCACCGAGGCCATCACCGGCGTGGATCTTGTGAAAGCGCAGTTGCGCATCGCATCGGGTGAGCGGCTCAGCGCCATTCTGCCTCCGAAGATCGAGATGAAGGGCCACTCCATCGAGTGCCGCATCAACGCCGAGCATCCCGTAAAGTTCACTCCGTCAGCAGGCAAGATCACAGCCTTCAACGTGCCCGGCGGCAACGGTGTCCGCGTCGATACAGCACAGTACTCCGAAGGCGTCGTCCCGCCCTACTATGACTCGCTCATCGCGAAACTTATTGTGCATGGTGTCGATCGCGCCGAAGCCATCGCGAAGATGGAGCGCGCCCTGTCGCAGTTTGTAGTGCAGGGAATCGACACGTCAATTTCACTCCACCAGGAAATCTTCGCCGATGAAGATTTTCGCGCAGGCAACTTCGATACGAAGTTCATGGAGCGCTTCCTGGCCCGGCGGAAGGTTGAGATTTTGACGCTTTAATTTGCGATCGGCGCAGGCAGGGGGCCTGCGGCTTTCATGCTTCCCATCACGTTTCGTCGTTTGACACTTCATGCGCTCCCTGCTGCGATGGCTATCTTCACTGGTAGTTTTGTGCAGGCGCAAACCATCGACTGGCCCGTGTACAACGGGGGCCTCGACGGCGATCACTACTCAAAACTCACGCAGATCAATCGCGGGAATGTGCATCTCCTCCAGCAGGCCTGGACATTCGACACGGGCGAGAAGGGCGGCATCCAGACCAACCCGCTCATTGTTGGCCGCACGCTCTATGCCTTCACGCCAGGAACCAAGGTTGTGGCGCTCGATGCAGCAACCGGCAAGCTGAAGTGGAAATTCGACTCCGGCATTGTCGCTGGCCAGCCCGCACGCGGCTTGACGTATTGGAATGATGGCGAGCATGGCCGTATCTACGCCGGCGTGATGAATTTTCTCTACTGCCTCGACGCTGAAACCGGCAACCTGATCACGAGCTTTGGCGAGAACGGCCACATCGATCTTCGCAAAGGCCTGGTCATCGAGGGAGTGCAATCCGACTTCAGCGCACTATCGATCGCGCTCACAACGCCGGGGATTATCTACAAAGACATGATCATCGTTGGCGGCCGCGAGCCTGAATCGCATCCGGCTCCCCCTGGCTACATCCGGGCATACGATCTGCGGACGGGAACGCTGAGGTGGGTATTCCATACCATCCCGCTGCCTGGCGAACCCGGCTACGAGACATGGCCGAAGGACGCCTACAAGACCGCCGGCGCCGCAAATAATTGGACTGGCATGGTTCTCGACGCGAAGCCCGGCATCCTCTATGCACCTACAGGATCGGCAGTCATGGACTTCTACGGCGGCGACCGCGTCGGCAACAACCTCTACGCCAACTCGCTGCTCGCACTCGACGCGAACACAGGCAAGCGAATCTGGCATTTCCAGGGAGTGCACCACGATATCTGGGATCGCGATTTTCCCTCGCCGCCGGCGCTCTTCAGCCTCAACCGCGACGGCAAGCGCATCGACGCCATCGCGCAGACAACGAAGCAAGGCTATCTCTACCTCTTCAATCGCCTCACCGGCGAACCGCTCTTTCCGATCCATGAGATATCCTTATCCGGCGAGCACGGTTCCCGGCGAAGTCACTTCACCGACGCAACCCAAACCCGATGCGCCCGTGCCCTATGCTCGCCAGGAACTGAACGAGAACATGCTCACTACGCGCACGCCCGAGGCGCACGAGTGGGCCGTGAAAACCTTCCGAACCTTCCGCAGCGAAGGCCAGTTCTATCCAATCACCGTCGGCGGCCAGCAGACCATCGTCTTTCCCGGCTTTGACGGCGGAGCTGAATGGGGCGGCCCGGCCATCGATCCTGTCCACGACATTATCTACATCAACGAAACCGAGATGGCGTGGACCGGCGGCCTGGTGCCCAGCAGGGCCGGCAGCCCCGGCGAACTGGTCTACCAGAGCCAGTGCGCCATGTGCCACGGCATCGATCGTGCCGGCTCGCCGCCGACTTTCCCATCGCTCGTCGACATTGACAAGCGCATGCCTGCCGATAAGGTGATCGTGAAGATTCATCAGGGCGTTGGTCGCATGCCTTCATTTCCGAATATCGAAGGCCAGCGCCTCGATGCGCTCGTCACCTATCTACGTACGGCAGGAGTGGCGGCTCCTCCAAAGGAATTGCAAGCAGTGCCAGCGACCGACCACCGACCCAAACTGGCTTCTGATCCTGCAGGAGCGAAGGTCTACAGCGAGCAATGTTCCGCTTGCCACGGCGATCACATGGAAGGCATTGCACCTTCTCCGCCGCTTGTGGGACTTGGCGCGCGCATGAACGCCTCGCAGACCACCGACATCATCCAGAAGGGTAAAAACCAGATGCCGGCGATGGATGTGAAGGGGCCGGATCTGCAAGCCCTGCTCCATTTTCTCGAAGTTGCCCCGGCTATTGAAGCGCAGCAGGCCAACCCTGCGGAGTGGTCGAATAAGTACATCTTCACGGGCTATCGCAAATTCCTTGACCCCGACGGCTACCCGGCCATCGCGCCGCCGTGGGGCACGCTCAACGCCATCGACCTGAAGACAGGCAGGTATCTCTGGAAGGACCCGCTCGGCGAATACCCGGCTCTCGCCCAGCAGGGAATGAAGAATACCGGGACCGAGAACTACGGCGGACCGATCGTTACCGCTGGGGGCGTGCTCTTCATCGGCGCCACTGTATACGATCACAAATTCCGCGCCTTCGATTCCAGCAACGGCACGTTGCTGTGGGAGAGAGAGCTGCCGTTCTCCGGTGTCGCTACGCCTGCCACCTACATGATTGATGGCCGCCAGTATGTAGTGATAGCCGCGAGCAATGCGCGGTCGCCCAAGGACCCACAAGGCGGCATGTATGTGGCCTTCGCCCTACCCACCTGGAAAGCAAAGTAGCACTAAGAATCGTGCTGACCTCCGCGATTCACGGATGCTAGATTCGCAGTCTCATGATCCTGAAACAGTCATCTCGCGGCGTCCGATTTTGCACAGACGGTCTCCTGCATTCTGCTTTGAGACTCGCGTGCAAATTGGTGTTGAAACGCACGCGTAACTGGAAAGCCGAGCCTCGTGAGCAGATTCCGCGGCTTTGAGACCGCCTCAACCTCATACCAAGCCGAGCCCGAGCCATTCTCAATCGACAACACGAACCTTTCTTCGCCCTCTTCAATGTGATTCGCGGTCGTTTTGTAGAGAAATCCGAAACAGTTCTCCCTCCGCACCACTTCCACGATTTGGCTAGAATTCAAGGACCACAGCCCGAGGCTGTGAACCTCAACGGCAACGATTTGCCCGATTTCGATGCGGGCCGAGGGATTCGCGACTCTGACCCAGCCGAGATCGAAGTGTTTCCACTCCTCGAACCCGCGAACAGCAGCCTCAAATACCTGTTTCCCTTCGCCGAGACGCGTCTTCATCCGATCATGATTGAAGCCGGATGGCGCACGCCCCGCCAGCAGTCCGCATTCGACACCGAGGTAAGCCGCCGACATCAAACCGCGTCGACGAATCGCAGCGACTTCGCGCCCGATCCCATCAGCCGTTGGTTTCTGGAGGCGGAACACGGTTTCAGTATGTCAGCTGCAACTCCAATCCCTTGGCATTATCACTTACCAATGCCGTTACGCGATGGTGCTCCGCGTCGAAGCTGGTTGAGATCGGAGTCGCTCCGGGGCGATCCAGCACGGTCACAGATGCGCTGGCGTAGGGCTTAGTCGCGCCGTACACTTCGATCGTCAGCAACTTCCACCAAGGCAGGAAATCGCCCTTCCGCGGCGCCACCGTCACAATCATTCCCTGCGCGCTTAGCCTGCACGCAAACTGCTCTCGAAGGTAATCGCCCTTCTTGAAGTCGTAGCTCACTCCATCGTCCAGGTAGAGCGAACCCTCGCAATCCGCACCCAGCGTGGTTGGCGGATAAACCCGCAGCGTCAACGGCCCGACCGGCTTCTCGTCCGTGCTTTGAACCAGCGGCTGCTCTGGCACAATCGACCCCGCCCGCACGAATACGGGTAGCGTTTCCAAGTTTCGGTGGATATGTACCTCGGGCTGCACAATTGCTGCATTATCAATGCCTTTACGTCCCGAAGTTGGATCAATCCTTGAACCCGTCCAGTAGTCGTACCAACTCGAGGGCGGCAGCGCGACCTGGTAGTCGTCCAGCTCGTCGGGATAGGGGCTCTGCGCCACCAGCAGGTCTCGTCCCA
Organism: uncultured Acidobacteriaceae bacterium; assembly: GCA_963735215.1. Taxonomy (GTDB): domain Bacteria; phylum Acidobacteriota; class Terriglobia; order Terriglobales; family Acidobacteriaceae; genus Telmatobacter. Next base: position 104,423 of record CAVTKF010000002.1, read on the forward strand.
CCATGAAGGCATTCCCCGTGCTTAGATCCAGCGGCCCTCCATCGGCCTGGCCATGCGGAAACTCCATAAACAGGGGCCGCATGATCGGCAGCCCCGTCCGGCTCATCTCTTCCGCTGTCGTGTAGAAATACGGCATCAGCCGGTAGCGCTCCTCGATGTATCGCCGACGCAGACTCACATCCTCGGCCGTGCCGTTCTCCCACGGCTCCTGCGGCAGCGTTCCCACCGCGGTGTGATCGCGATCGATAGGATGAAATGCCGCCACCTCCAGCCACCGCGTCAGCAACTCCGGCTGCGGAGAACCTGCAAATCCACCAACGTCCGCCCCCGCCATCGCAAACCCGCTCAACCCAAGATTCAGCAGCTGTGGAGTCGTCTGCCGCAGATGATCCCACGTGGCCGAGTTGTCGCCTGTCCACGTCACGGCGTAGCGATGACCGCCCGCAAAGCTCGCACGCGTCATAACAAACGGCCTCAGATTCGGCTCCAGCTTCAGCAGCCCCTCAAACGTGCCGCGCGAGTTCTGCATGCCGTAGATGTTGTGAATCTCAAGATGATTGGTTACACGCGTCGCAAATCCCGGTTCGTCGATGCGATGTTGTACATCATCCGGCATCGTCTTCGAAGGCACCAGGAAAATCGCCGGCTCATTCATGTCATTCCAGAATCCCGCCACGCCCTTCTTCACGAAATCTGCATATAGCGTGCCCCACCATTCGCGCGACACCCTGCGCGTGAAATCCGGAAACACCGCCTTGCCCGGCCAAACCACGCCCTCGTATACCGTGCCGTCGGGGTTTTTCAAAAAGTGATCCCCTGCAATCCCTTGTTCAAAGGGCTTGTACTTGGCCAGAGGTTGATCGGCTATATGCAGGTCGGTAATCACCACGGTGCGCAGATGTTGAGCGCGCAGGTCCTTGATCATCTGTTCGAAGGTTGGAAACCGCTCCGGATCCACCGTGAACGGCCAGTTCTTGTACTGGAAATCGATATCCAGCCAGATCACGTCCGCAGGAATCCGCTCGCTGCGGAGCCGGTCCGCAATGCGCCGGACCTCGGCCTCGGGATAATAGCTGTACCGCGACTGCTGATAGCCCAGCGCCCACATCGGCGGCATCGGCGTCGTTCCCACCAGCCATGCCCAAGTCTCCACTACGGCCTTCGGCTCCGGGCCATAGAGAATGTAAAAATCCAACGGTCCTGCCTCCGATCCGAACGAATACCCGTCGCGATACTCCTTGTTGAAGTCGAAGCTCGCGCGCCACGTGTTGTCAAAATAGATCCCGCCGCACACACCTTTGTTGAACGTGAGGAACCAGGGAATCGACTTGTAAATAGGATCGGTCGACTGCTGCCAACCGAACGCGTCGGTGTTCCAGTCTGTAAACGCCTCGTTGCGCCGATCCAGCGGCCCCGGCTTGTCGCCCAGGCCGAAATAATGCTCATCCGCGGGCGACTTCATGTACACCCGAAACGACGCACCGTGATACTCGATCGGTCTTCCCGGCAGATCCTGCGCAATCACATGCCGGGCATTGTCCGTCACGCTCAGGCCAAGCGGGTCCTTGTGCACCGCGACATGCAGCTTCGCTGTCTTGAACCCGATAGCGCCTCCGTTCGACTCCGGCGTCACGTTCGCGCTCGCTGTTCGCGAAGAGGGAAGCACCGCCCACGAAGCGTCCTCTGGAAGCTGTCCGGACGGCCCAACGCGGACTCGCACTACATCGTCCCGTAGTGCAGTGATCTGCATAACCGCCGCGCCAGATCGAATCTCAATTCCATTCGGAAGCGGCCGTGATGCAGTCACGCGATCCAGCCGGACGAATGCGGCCTTCTGCTGTGCTGATGCGTTGATGGTCAGTTGCGATGTTGCGGCTGAAAACAGGACTACAAAAACAACAAACAAATACGGTCTTACCCTATGCACTCTGCACCTCAATGGGTCAGATTTGTGTCGTTACAAGAATACTTTGTCGAAGTTGGAAATGGAAAATGCTGAGAATTGTTGTGGGGGAGATTCGATAGCCGGATGACTTGCGCCGAGTGCCCCATTCATGCGCAGTTACGTGTGCGCATGAGTGGGAAAGCACGAACCTCAATCGTCACCGACTCGACCCCGAAAGATTCTATCGTCTCAATTTCTCCGCACGCGTCCGCGTCTCCTCGACAAACGCATCATCCTCAGCAAACCCCGACCTCATCGATCCCAGGTTGATCTCCACATTCGACAACGCCCCGGTCACCGCCGCCCCCGCCAGGGCGATGCCCGTCGTCAAATCCGAAGCCATATTCGGATTCGTCACCGGCTTGAGCGTATCTGCAATTCGCGACACCTCCGCCGCACACTCCGCAACACCCAGCGGCACACTCGTCGCCTGCTTGAGCGCCGCATTCACACCTACACCGCCGTCATCCGTCTCGCGCGCCGCGCGATAAGCCTTCATCACGACGTTGTACGACTCGGCATCTGCATCGATTGCCGCCTTCAATTCCTCGCGCAACGTCGCCAGCCGTGCAATCGCCTCGCTCAACTGCGTCTCATGTTGCAGGTAAGCTTTCTTCCCCCGCGACATCGCCGCCACCATGTGCGCCAACCCAGCCGCCATCGCCCCACTCGCCGCCGCCGCGCTGCCGCCCCCCGGAGTTGCGGTCGGCGCAGCCAGCTGCTCAATAAACGGCTCAACTCCGGCCCGCAATCCGCCGACGGCCGTTTTGCCGCCCATCACAGCTGCCAGCCGGTTTTCGAGAATCAGCGACGAATCAAAGTTTTCCACCTGCAAAAACCACTCCGCCGCCTGTTCCAGCGCGGCCTTCGGAATCAAGCCCACAATCTCGCTCGACACCGGCACAACGCCATACCGCGCTGCCTCGCGTTTCACTGCTTCGAACACTCGCGCAATCGGCGTCTGCTCAAAGTCCGTCAGGTTCATTGAAACCTGCGCCATCCCGCGCACCAGGAATCCCGCGCCCTTCACAAACCGGAACCCGCCCGAAGAAGCCCGCACCGCCTTCGCAATCTTCTTCGCAACATCAACATCGGCCGTATTCAAAAACACGTTGTAGGCGATGAGGGCCTTGCGCGCTCCCACTACCGTCGCGCCCGCAGTGGGATGTACCTTTGCCTCGCCGAAATCCGGCTTCCGCGCGGGATTCGTCGCAATCTCAGCGCGAATCCCCTCAAACTGCCCGCGCCTGATGTTCTCAAGGTTCTGCCGCTCCGGCGAAGTCGCCGCCGCCTCGTACAGATATACCGGAACCGCAAACCTCTTCGCGATCTCAGCACCCACATGCTTCGCCATTGCCACGCAGTCTTCCAGCGTCACGCCGTCAATGGGAATAAACGGAACGACGTCCGCCGCGCCCATCCGCGGATGCGCGCCATGGTGCTGCGTCAGGTCGATCAGCTCCGCGGCTTTGCCCACTCCGCGAATCGCCGCCTCCTGGATCGCCTCCCGTTCGCCGACGAGCGTAATGACGCAACGGTTGTGATCCGCATCCATCTCGCGATCGAGCAGATAGACGCCAGGAATCTTCATGGCCTCGACAATGGCATCCACCTTCGCCTTGTCGCGCCCCTCAGAGAAATTAGGTACGCACTCCACTAATGTGTTCGGCACGAAGAAAAGGATAAATCAGCAGACCACGCTCACCATCCCGCTCTGTAGTGCGCGGTACGAACTGTCCCATATCGCCGGTAGTATCCTCAAGATGACGATTGCGCAGGACCAACTATGACCACAACAACCTCATCCCCCATCATTCGTGCCCCCCGCGGCAACACACTCCGCTGCAAAGGCTGGCAGCAGGAAGCCGCCCTCCGCTGCCTCATGAACAACCTCGACCCCGAAGTCGCCGAGCGGCCCCAAGACCTCGTCGTCTATGGCGGCATCGGCAAGGCGGCCCGCAACTGGGAGTGCTTCCACGCCATCGTCCGCGAGCTTGAGTGCCTTGGCCCCGAAGACACGCTCCTCGTCCAGTCCGGCAAGCCCGTTGCCGTCTTTCCGACGCATGAGATGGCCCCGCGCGTCATCATCGCCAACTCCAACCTCGTCGGTAAGTGGGCCACGTGGGACCACTTCAACGAACTCGACCGCAAAGGCCTCATGATGTACGGCCAGATGACCGCCGGCTCGTGGATTTACATCGGGACCCAAGGAATATTACAAGGCACATTCCAGACCTTCGCCGCGCTGGCCGAGCGTCACTTTGGCGGGACTCTGAAGCATAAACTCGTCGTCACCGGCGGCATGGGCGGCATGGGCGGCGCGCAGCCGTTGTCCGTCACCCTCAATGGCGGAGTCGTCCTCGCCATCGACGTCGACCGCAGCCGCATATTGCGACGTGTTGAAACACGCTATTGCGACACGCTGACGGAGAATCTTGATGAGGCACTCAGGCTTTGCGAATTGGCCCGACGCGAAGGCCGTGCGCTTTCGGTGGGACTGGTGGGCAACTGCGCCGACATCCTGCCCGAAATCGTGCGCCGCGGCGTGCAGATCGATGTAGTCACCGACCAGACCAGTGCCCACGATCCACTGAACGGCTACGTGCCGCAAGGTCTCTCGCTCGACGAAGCTGTGGCGCTGCGTAAAAGTGATCCCGAAGAATACGTCCGCCGCTCCACCGCTAGCATGGTCGTCCACGTCGATGCCATGCTCGCCCTGCAGCGCGCCGGCGCTGTCACCTTCGATTACGGCAACAACATCCGCCGCTTCGCCTTTGATGCCGGTTGCGCCGACGCGTTCCTGATCCCCGGCTTCGTCCCCGAGTACATCCGCCCGCTGTTCTGCACCGGTGCCGGCCCCTTCCGCTGGGTCGCACTCTCCGGCGACCCCAAAGACATCGACGTGACGGACGAACTCGCCCTCGAACTTTTTCCCGACAACGAGATTCTCACTCGCTGGATGAAACTTGCCCGCGGCCGCTTCGCATTCCAGGGACTTCCCGCGCGCATCTGCTGGCTCGGCTACGGCGACCGCGCCAAGATGGGCGAGGCAATGAACGACCTCGTAAAGAAGGGGAAGATCTCCGCACCCATCGCCATCGGCCGCGACCACCTCGACACCGGCTCCGTCGCCAGCCCCTATCGCGAAACCGAAAAAATGCTCGACGGTAGCGACGCCGTAGCTGACTGGCCCATCCTCAACGCGCTGCTCAACACCGCCTCCGGCGCCACCTGGGTCAGCTTCCATCACGGCGGCGGAGTTGGCATGGGCTACTCGCTTCACGCCGGCCAGGTCACCGTCGCCGACGGAACAGAGATGGCATCGCGCAAAATTGCCCGTGTTCTCAACAACGACCCCGGCATAGGCGTAGCCCGCCACGCCGACGCCGGCTACGAGCTAGCCCAGCAAACCGCCAGAGAAAAAGGCATCCACATCCCGATGGCGGGGAAGTAACCGATGAGTCGAAAGGGGGAAGCAACCGTATTCGTAGGAGCGCTGGCGCTCCTACTTGCTCTCACTGGCTACGCTCTGCAGGTTGTTCTCCTTAGACGCACTAAGTACTGGCCGAAAATATGGGCGACGATTCATTCAGCCGACATGGAAGTGATGGAGTTCGATAGCAGGACCGACATCATGCTGCCGTGCTTCACGTTCTCGTATGTGGTCGCCCAGAAAGAATACTCAGGACGATTCTCGCTGTTCACAAACGGTAAGGATGAGGGCGAATCAGTGGCCCGACAAATGATCGAACGAAAATTTGAAATCCGGTACAATCCGAAGCGCCCTTCCACTTGGTACATTCCGGACAAGAAGATGGCAGGCTACGAAGTCGAACAGAAGATAGGCCCGCACATGGAAAATCTCTATCCGAAAGACTGAATTGGATGCTCCAGGCCTAGGTTCTGAGACTTGGGATCAACGCGTTATGCAGCCGGCAACGATGGGTGCCCCATCCATTGCGCTCTGTTTGCGGAATGGGTGGGAAACGACGACACTCAATCAACAGTGATTGATAACTCCGCTAACGGGCGCGTGAGCGCTGCTAACACCGTGAACTCCGCAATGACCATCGCCATCGTCAATATCGGCCAGCTCGTCACGCTCACCGGTCCCGCACGCTCTCGCACCGGCGCGGAACTCAACGACCTCGCAATCATCAATGACGCGGCAATGCTCATCGAAGACGGCCGCGTTACCGCAACCGGCAAATACTCCGATCTCAAATCTCAGATTCCGTCCGACGCAACCATCATCGATGCCAACCGATGCTGCGTAACCCCCGGTTTCGTCGACGCCCACACCCACCTCGTCTTCGCCGGCAACCGCGCCGCAGAATTCGAGCAGCGCATCGCCGGTGCCACATACCAGCAGATCGCCGCCGCCGGCGGAGGCATCTTACGCACCGTCGCCCTCACTCGTGCGGCCACTGAAGACGAACTCCTCGCCGCCGCCAGCCGCCATCGCGACTGGATGCTCCGCAACGGCACCACTACCATAGAGGCCAAGTCCGGCTACGGCCTCGATCACGAGACAGAGCTGAAGATGCTCCGCGTGATTCGCCGACTCAACGACGAAGGCCCGGCGCGCATCATCCCCACGCTCCTCGCCGCGCACACCGTCCCGCCCGAATACAAAGACCGTCGCGCCGCCTATGTCCGCTTCGTTGCCGAAGAACTCATCCCTGAAGTCGCCAAACTTAGCCTGGCGAAATACTGCGACGCCTTCTGCGATGACCACGCTTTTACCGTTGACGAATGCCGCACTGTCCTTACTGCGGCGAAGAAGCACGGCCTAGGGCTCCGCATCCACGCCGAGCAATTCCGTTCCGGCACCGGTGCCGACCTGGCCGCCGAACTTGGAGCCGCTACCGCCGACCACCTTGAAACGGTCACGGAGGAGACTCTGCAGCATCTTCGCGCCGCCGGCACCCAGCCGGTCCTGCTCCCCGGCTCCGTTTTCGCCCTCAGCCGGATGCAATACCCACCCGCGCGCAAAATGATCGAAGCCGGCCTCGCCATCGTCCTCGCAACGGACTTCAACCCCGGCTCATCACCGGTCCCATCCATGCCGTTCATGCTTTCGCTGGCGTGTTTAGAGATGCGCCTCTCGCCCGCCGAAGCCCTCACTGCCGCCACCATCAACGCGGCCCACAGCCTCGGTCTCGGCGCGGAGATCGGCTCGCTCGAAGCAGGGAAGCAAGCTGACTTCGTAATCCACGAGTTCACCGACTACCGCGAACTCGCCTACTTCATCGCCGCCCCCACACGTCCCAGAGTCTTCATCGCAGGAAGGGAAGTCACAGGCTAGATCGTGGATCCCACCCATGAAACGATGAAGCTGTGTCATGAATGGGGCACTCAGGCTCTCGCTTTTGCCAAACTCGCGAACAAATCCGACGCGGATGTTGGAGACCACAGTAGGATGGCTGGTGACGTTTATCCGACAGCTAAAGGCGGTGTATGCCAGCGATCTTAGCGGGGATTGGGTGGCACATGGTGGGTGCGGCTTCGGCCGCTTCGTTTTATGCGCCGATTGAGAAGGTGAAGCGGTGGTCATGGGAGACGACGTGGGCCGTTGCCGGCATCTTCTCCTGGGTGTTGCTACCCGTTGGCGTGAGCTATCTGCTGCTTCCGCATTTTGGGGCGTTCTACGGGTCGATTCCAGCGGGCGTGCTGTTGAAGATGGCGCTGTTTGGGGCGATGTGGGGCGTGGGGAATGTGAGCTATGGACTCACGATGCGGCACCTTGGGATGTCGCTGGGAATCGGCGTGGCGATCGGAGTAACGCTGGTGGTGGGGACCCTGGTGCCTCCGCTCATGCATGGGCAGGCAGCGATGCTGTTTCAAACACGCGGCGGGCTGCTGAACATGACGGGGGTACTGGTGGCGCTGGCGGGCGTGGCAATCGTGTCGAGCGCAGGGCACATGAAAGAGACGCAGTTGAAGAGCGGCGGACCGACGGAATTCAACGTGATGCTGGGGCTGGCGCTGGCGGTAATGTGCGGGATTTTTTCCTCGGGAATGTCGTTTGCCATGGATGCGGCGCAGCCTATGCAGACGGCGGCTCTTGGGGTTGGAGTGAGTCCGCTTTACTCCGCGCTGCCGAGCTACGTGTTCATCATGGGCGGTGGCGCGCTGGTGAATTTTGCGTACTGTTTTGGGCGGCTTGCGATGGTGGAGAAAATTTCGCTGAGGGAAGATCTTCGACAGCCGCAGGGAACGGTACTGAGGAATGCGGCGCTGGCGGCGACGGGCGGAATCATGTGGTATTTGCAGTTCTTCTTTTATGCATGGGGTGCGGCGAATATTCCGCAGCGACTGGGCTACGTGAACTGGATGCTGCACATGAGCGGGTATGTGTTGTTTGGCGGGATTGTGGGGCTGGCGCTGGGCGAGTGGGCTGGCGTGACCAGCCGGCCGGTTCGGCTGCTGTGGGTGGGGATCCTGGTGATTATCGCTGCGGCGAACCTGGTGGGTTTGGGGTTGGCGACGTAAAGGCAGGGGTCAGAAATCAGGGGTCAGGGAACAGAGAAGCGTATACAACGATGCCGGAGCTCTTGGGCTCCGGCATTGTTGTTTGAGACTGCGAGGTGCTAGTCGATGGTTTGGTTGAGGCGGAGGTCGCGTGAAGAACCGCCTACGCTGACGGTGCGCTTGCCGCTGGCGGTGGTCCACTTCTGATCTTTGGTGGACCAGTACTGGAGCTGGCGAGGGGATACGTGGAGGGTGACGGATTTCGATTCGCCAGGGGCGAGGTGGACGCGATCGAAGGCTACCAGCGCGCGCACCGGGAACTGCACCCCGTCTGGAACGTTGCCGGGCGCACCTAGGTAGACCTGCGGAACTTCGTCAGAGGCCATCGATCCGGTGTTTTTGATATTGACCTTCACGTCGAGGCCGCCGTCGCTGGATTTGGAAACGGTGAGGCCGGAGTAGTCGAAGGTGGTGTAGCTGAGGCCATGTCCGAAAGCGAAAAGCGGCCGGATGTTCTCCTTGTCGAACCAGCGGTAGCCGACGTTGACGCCTTCGCTATACGTCGTTTTGTGGTCCACGCCCTGCTTCGAACGCTCCGGGTGCTTGGGATCGGTGGCGGGGTAGTCGTCGAGACTCTTCCCCCAGGTGACGGGGAGACGGCCTGCGGGGCTGACCTTGCCGAGGAGCAGATTTGCGGTTGACCAGCCGCCTTCATCGCCGGGCCACCACATTTCCAGAACGGCTTTGACCTTATCGACCCACGGGAGTGCCACGGGCTGGCTGGTGTTGAGAACCACGATGGTGTTGGGATTCACGGCGGCGACTTCTTCGACGAGTTTGTCCTGATCGCCGGGGAGGCCAAAGACGGGCTGGAGACGCGTCCAGAGGAAGACTACGGCGACTTTCGCGTTCTTTGCGGCGGCGACGGCGTGTTCGCGATCAGCTTGGCGTTGCTCAGGGGTGTACCAGCTGAGCCGGACTTGAACCGGGGAATTGGATGTGTCGGAGCTGGTGTTGATTTCGATGGCGTGCGGGCCAGCGGTGAGTTCTACGGCGCGACGAACGTTATCGAGTCCGTCGGTGGTGGGGATGGCGTTGTCTTGATTGGCTTGCAGGATGTCGCCGTGAACGCCGCCCTGGAATGCACCGGTGGAGGCGAGGCGTTTGCCGTCGAGGGAGATGCGGGCGTTGGTGCCGAGAGCCTGCAGGTAGATCCAATAAGTGCCGGCGCGGGGCGGGGTGAGTGTGCCTTTCCACGTGATGATGGAGTTGGGCGGAAGAGCGTTGCCGCCTTTGACTGTGAAGCTGATTCGCGCGTCAGTCTGGATGCCGGCGCTCACGGTGTTCGTTGAAGGTGTGGAGAGGATGGAACGCTGCAGGCCGGGCTGGCCGTCGTGGCTGAGGGCGCTGGCGGGGATCGTGGTTCCGGTCATGTCGTCCGCGACAGCAAACCCGATATCGGAGTTGCCGGAGATTTTCTTCATTGCGGCGAGCGGGCCGATCTGGCGCTCCGGCAATCCAACTGACCGTTCGCCGTTGATGCCGATGGAGTCGACCTGTGCGCCTGTAGGCCCAATGAGAACGACCGAGTCGAGTTCGTCGTGCTTGAGTGGCAGGATATTGCCTTCGTTCTTCAGGAGGACGGCCGCATCTTCGCCAGTTTTCTCGATGATTTTGGCGTTGTCTTCGATGGATTGCTTTGTGAATTCATGCTTCGACTGGCCATCGAGATAACCGAAGTGGACGATCTCATAGAGCACACGGCCAGCGGCGCGGGTGACGGTGGCTTCAGTGACGGTGCCGTTTTTCAAGGCCTCTGGCATTTTTTCGGGACTGAGCTTTACGCCCCAGTTGCCGCCGCCGTCGGACTTGGGCGCGGGCTCCTCGGGGATATGGCCGCCAAACATGTCGGTGTTGGCTTCGATTGCGGACCGAGAAGGGGGCGGAGGAATTGGCCGCGAGTCAAAAAATGATGTGATGCTGAAGCCGTGTGACTTGGGATCGGGTTCGCCGGGCATCTCCATGTCAAGGCCGGCATTGATGAAGTTGACGGCGTGCACGGCGCCCCAGTCGGAGGTGACGAAGCCCTTGAATCCGATCTGATCACGCAGGATGGTGGTCAGCGTGTCCTTGTTGCCGCAGGCAAAGATGCCGTTCAGACGGTTGTAGGAGCACATGATGGAGGAAACGCCCGCTCTGACGGCGGCGTCGAAGGGTGCGACGTAGACCTCGTGGAGTGTCTGGTCGTCGATGTAGGTGTTCTCGTTGTTGGAGTCATAGCCAACGTAGTGCTTGACCTGCGCCATGACGTGCTGCGACTGGATGCCCTTGATTTCGGCGGCGCCCATCTGCGAGGTGAGGAAGGGATCTTCACCGAAGGTGTTGTAGCCGCGGCCGAATTCAAGATCGCGATCAATGTTGACGAAGGGCTGCAGGGCGACGTCGATGCCGAGAGCGCGCGCTTCACGGCCAATGACGAGGCCATTGTCTTCAGCATCTTTGACGCTGAAGGTCGCGGCGACCCCCATGGTGGCAGTCTCGCCCTGGGATGGATGGCGCGTGAGCACGCCCGGAGGTCCGTCGGCAAAACGAAGACCGGGGATGTGGAGACGCGGAATGCCGGCGAGGTACCCGGCCTGTCCCTGGTAGACGGCGGGATCTTCCTGCGTGCCATGGATGAGGGTGAGCTTTTCTTCCAGTGTCATCTGGCTGAGAAGTTTGTCAACGCGCGGGTCGCCGGTGACCACGGGGACGGATTGAGCGAGTGAAATGGCTGCGGCGGTTGCGAAGATTGCGCTTGCAAACAAAGCGCGCAAGATCGAGCGCGAAAGGTGGATGGAATTGGCGTGAGGTTGATGCAAGACAGCCCCCTTGAATGCGATTGCGCACCCAGATAGACAACTGATGTGACTGCGGACGCGTTACGGCAAGCAAGTGTATAGCAAGGGGGCTGGGTGTTGCTGTGCGCAAGATTTGCGCGGAAGCTTCGGACTGCGGCTAGTAGCCGATGGTGAAGCGGGCGCGCTGATTTGCGGGCTTTTCCAGCTCATCAACGAGGGCGATCGCGTAGTCCTCCATCGAGATGCGACTGTTGCCCTGCGCATCGGCGATAAGCTGGTTGGTACCTAGGCGGAACTTGCCAGTGCGCTCTCCCGGCTCGAAGAAACCCGCGGGACTGAAATAGGTCCAGTTGATGGCGGACTTCTCAAGCAGGCGAAGGGCTTTCTCGTGCGAAGTTGCGATGGCGACCCATTCGGCGGGGAGATGGCCGGACTGTAGGATGGTGACGCCGGGAGCGACTTCGAGCGATCCGGCACCGCCGACGACAATCAGGCGCGTGTTCTTGTCTACTTTGCGGAGGGCTTCGATCTGACGCTCCGTGACGCCGAGAAGTTGGTCGGTGTCGTCGGGTGGCGGCGCATAGGCGCTGACGACTGCGTCGACTCCCGAGATGATGGCGGCGATCTTGCTTACGTCGCTGAGGTCATCTTTCATAGCCTTGACGCCTTGCGGAAGGCCAGCGGGATTGCGCGCAACGGCGGTGACATTGTGTCCGCGCGAGAGGAGTTCGGTGAGGATGCGGCTGCCGGATTTACCGGTCGCCCCGTAGAGCACTACATTCATGGGGACCTCCTGAGGGAAGAGGCGGGTGAAAGTTCTTCCCTCAGGTTGGATGTGAGTGCAGACGAATGGCTTCGCGAAAATCGCGATGGTGACGCGGTCGTTCTGGGAAACGAACTGAAAGCAGATCCTTCGCTCCGCTTACCCCACGAACGATGCTCGTTCGCGGGGCCCCAGGCCGCTACGCTCAGGATGACACTTCAAAAGTTATGCGCGAGGATGAGGCCTCCGGTTGGCGCGAGATCGGGGGACCACACCTAAAGGCCCTCTTCGCTCCGGATGACGCTTAGATGGCGGTCAATTCGGGGAGTGGGAGGTCCTTGTCGAGTCCGGTGGAGATAAGATCTTCGCGCAGTTTCTCGATGGTGGAGAACTGGATGGCGACAAGGCCGAGGGCGCGGGCAGCATCGATGTTGACGGGCTTGTCGTCGATGAAGAGACTTTCCTCCGGCCGCGTTCCGAGTTGGTCAAGGGCGAGTTGATAGATGGCGGGGTCCGGCTTGGCCATCTTGTGCTGGTAGCTCCAGACAAGAACGTCGAAGCGCGGGAGCCAGTCGAATTCGCGCTCGATGTTTTCGAGTACCGTGTCGCCCATGTTGGAGAGGATAGCGGTGCGGATGCCGCTCTGCTTGAGTTGCTGCTGCCAGGCGAGCATGGAAGGGTTTTGCGTGGTCCACATGCGCGCGTCCCAGAGATTGAGTTCGTCGATGGCAGCCGCGTCGAGGTTGAGTTTGGCGTCGCGGATAATGTTTTGCCAGAACTGGAGGCCGGTGAGTTTACCTTCATCGTATGCGTGGCGGTCGGCCCAGTAGACGGCTTCAAACTGATCGTGCGGAAGGCCGGTGATGCGGAGCATGGCGTCATGCGCTTCGACGCTCGGTTGTCCAGTGAGAACCATTCCATAATCGAAGATGACGGCGCGCAGAGACAAGGCTCCTCCTATGAATGCGCCGTGTATGGTGTAGATGGCGCTAGTTCTATTGTGAAGGATGAAACAGGGATTAGGGAAAAGGGAACAGAGCGTAACGGGCGAAAACCGCGATGACGTTTTCTCAAAGAACGAATTGGAATACGGAGGAGAGTGCGCTGGCGCGGGCGCATCGGCTGCGGCTCCAGGCTGGGTTGCCTGTGGCGGATCTTACGGCTTCGAATCCGACGCGGTGCGGGTTCAACTACGACGCAGATCTGCTGGCGCCGCTGACGGATGTGCAGGCACTGGATTACGATCCGCAACCGCTGGGACTATTGCGAGCGAGGGAAGCCGTGTGCGGGTATTACGCGGATCATGGCGTGGCTGTTTCCGCGCAGCGCGTGGTGCTGACCACGAGCACGAGCGAGGCCTACAGCTTTCTGTTCAAGCTGCTGTGTGATCCCGGGTCCGAGATTGTTGTGCCGCAGCCGGGATATCCGCTGTTTGATTTTCTCGCGGTGCTGGACGATGTGCGGATCAAGAGTGCTCCGCTGGTGTATGACCACGGTTGGCAGATCGAGCCGGAGGGTTTTCGGCGCGCGATTACGCCGGAGACGCGGGCGATTGTGCTGGTGCACCCTAATAATCCGACCGGACATTTCACGAAAGCCTGGGAGGCAGAGGAACTGGCGGCGATGTGCCGCCAGCGTGGAATTGCGCTGATTGTGGACGAGGTGTTTCTCGATTATGGGTTTGGCGACGCGAAAGCGAAGAGTTTTGCGGTGGGGCTCGATGGCGTTGATGTTTACGTTGTGAGCGGGTTGAGCAAAATTGCGGGGCTGCCGCAGATGAAGGCGGCATGGATCGTCTCGACGGGTCCGAATGCCGGGGACGCGATGGCACGGCTGGAGGTGATCGCCGATACGTTTCTCTCGATGAATGCGCCGGTGCAGAGGGCGATGCCGGAGTGGATCGCTGGGCGGAAGACGATTCAGCCGCAGATCAAGGAACGGGTGGCGACAAACCTTGCGGAGCTGGATCGGCAGCTCGGGGGCGTGGATGCGGTGCGGCGGCTGGAGGTCGATGGTGGGTGGTACGCGGTGCTGCGGATTCCGGCATTGCAGCCGGATGAAGGGACAGTGCTGGAGCTTCTGGAGAGGGGACTCTGGGTGCTTCCGGGGTATTTCTTTGGGATGGAGGAGTCGGGGTGGTTGGTGGTCAGTTTGCTGGGACCTGTTGAGGAATTTAGAACAGGTGTGAAAGGGATTGTTAACTATTACAGAACGCATCAAGGTGATAACAATTGTCTAGTACCAGTTAAACTATAATATTAGATTAACAATAGTATATTATTGAAAATAATATAGTTGCTAACTATACTAAAAGTAATGATTCGAGAATCACTTTAAGAATGGATTCGTCTCACGTTCGGTGCCGATCATGGTGGCGGGGCCGTGGCCGGGGATGACTTTGGTCTCGTTCGGCAATGTAAGCAAACGGGTGTGGATGGAGTCGAGGATCTGGTCGTAGTCGCCGCCGGGCAGGTCGGTGCGGCCGATGCTTCCGGCGAAAAGGGTGTCGCCGGCGAGAACCATCTTGAGCGGAGCGAAGTGCAGGCAGATGGACCCCTGGGTGTGACCGGGAGTGTGGAGGGCCTGTGCAGGGTAGTTGGCCAGGCCGACGCTGCGGCCATCGGTGAGGGCTTCGTCGGGTGGGGCGGTTTCCGGTGTCGCAACGCCAAGCCATGCAGCTTGCTGGGCCATGATCTCGAGTAGAGGCAGATCATCTTCATTGAGGAAGATGGGCGCTCCGGTCAGGGACTTGAGCTTGAGCGCGCCGCCGATGTGGTCAATGTGGGCGTGGGTGATGAGGATCTGCTTGAGCGTGAGGTTGAGAGCGGTGAGGCGGCGATGGATGCGACTGACCTCGTCGCCTGGGTCGATCACGATGGCTTCGCGGGTTTCTTCGTCTCCCAGGATGGTGCAGTTACATTGCAACGGGCCAACGGGAAAGGTCTCAAGGATCATGGGCTCATTGTAGAGCGGCCAAACAAGCACGCAGACAGCAAAAGAGGCAGACCATCCTGGTCTGCCTCGCAACGGTCTGCCTCGGAGCTTGCCATGTCGCGCTGCCGGCCAGGCTTATTTGCCGGGCTTGACCGGCGCTGATGATGCAGGCTTGACGTCGTCGAGCACGGAGTGCGAGTGGCCGGAGCGGACGAAGAGCACGGTGAGGGAGAGCGACGTGATCATGAAGATGATCGCGGACCAGGTGGTGAGCCGGGTGAGGACGTTGGCTGCGGCGCGAGGTCCGAAGGCGGTCTGCGAGCCCTGTCCGCCGAAGGCGCCGGCGAGGTCGGCCGAGCGGCCCTGCTGCAGGAGGACGACTCCGATGAGGAAGAGGCTCACGATGACGTGGATGACGACGACAAAATAGAAGAGAATCTGCATTGCTGAAGCTGCTTTCCGAATCTTGTCCGGTTAGTCCGGGCAGGAGAGTCTATGGTGCGGAGGAGGGGACTTGAACCCCTATGCCTTGTGGGCGCTAGCACCTCAAGCTAGTGCGTCTGCCAATTTCGCCACCTCCGCGAGGTGAACCTGTTAAGTATATCAAAAACAGGGGTTCGGTGAGGTTGGCTGAGAGATGATCGGGGGCAAGCGTTCTGGTGCTCCTTGCAGGCCCTCGCGGGGTTTGTGACTGTTTCTCGTCGATGTCGAGAATCGAGGATGGTCGGTCTTCCACTCATGCCGCGATGAGACTGCTGCATGAATGGGGCACAGGGGGAATTACGAGTCAATGCATGCGGGCGCGCATGCGTTTTTCAGCGTCGGCGGACCAGTATTTGCAATCGAGGCGGATGAAGACAGAGGAGTAGGGGACGGTCATGGTTGTCTTGAGGACGAGGACGTGGAATTGTTTGCTGGTCTCGTCGATCTGAGAGATTACGCGCTCGTGGGGGATGGATTCGATGGTGTAGTCGGCGAGGGTCTGGGCGATCTGGGCGCGGTAGGCGGAGGCGCCGGGGGCGTCGTCGTCGGGGACGAAGGGCAGTTCCTTATCCATATAGATGAGCGGGCGCACGTGGATGGAGTTGTTGACGGCGCCGAGAACGTATTGGAGGACGTCGAGGTGCGAGGCGTTGGTCTCGATGGTTTCGACTCCCGGCGAGGACTGGAGCGGATAGGCGGAGTCGACGATGAGGATCCAGTTGCGATGGCCGAGGAGGGGCATGGATTCGGCGACACGCGCTTTCCAGTTGGATTGAGCGACAAGAAGTGGTGCGGTGAAGGGGATTGTCGCGAGAAGTAGAACGAACCAGCGTTTATGCATCGAGAAAGTTACCTTTCTTTCGGGCGCTGATGCTTTGCCTCACTCGAATGAAGGCCAGTTTAACGTGATCAGCTACTCGTTGCGCAGGGCCTGTATGGGATCAATGGTCGCGGATCGGCGGGCTGGAAACCAACAGGCCAGCAGCGCTGCGATGAACAACAGAACGGTGACAGCGATGAGACTAAAGAAGTCAGTAACCTGAACACCGTAGAGCGTGGCGTGCATCAGACGGCCGAGGACTACTGCGCCAGCCAGGCCTATTCCCAGTCCGAGCAGAGACAATCGCATTCCGCTGCCGACGATGAGCCGAATCACCTGGTTCTGTCGCGCTCCCAAGGCCATGCGGACACCGATTTCATGGGTACGCTGCGCCACGGCGAATGACATGACGCCATAGATTCCGATGATGGCCAGCAACAGAGCAGCGGCGGCAAATGCTCCGAAGAGGATCATCTGGAACCGATCGCTGGATTGTTCCTGCTCCATGACCTGCATCATGGTTCTAACGTGATCAATGGCGGCGCCCGGCATGACTGAACTGACGGTGCGCTGCAGGGTAGTCGTAATGGTCTCGGGGGCGATCGCCAGGGTGCGGACGGCTATCCAGAAAAACGGCCATCCCACCTGCCACTGCGAGACATACATCTCCGGCTGCACATCGCCCGTAAGATGCTCGTTGTCGAGCACGTCGTGGAAGACACCGACGATCTGGAACTCCATCGGCGGCGGCATTTGCTGTGGACCGGCGCCGGCGTGGCGGAAATCGGGGATCCGCAGCAACAGGTGCTGATTCAGCGGATCGCCATTCGAAAGGTAGCGGCGTACGAACGTTTCATTCACCATGACCACGCGGGGCGACTGCGGCTGATCTTCTTCGCTGAGGAATCGGCCTCGCATGAGACGGATGCCGAAGGTTCTGAAGAAGCCTGGAGTCACGGCCTGGAAGTCCGCAGTTGGCATGTGGGCTTTATCTGCGGTCTGACCGGCCACCTGAAATGGGAACGTGTTGAAGCCGTTCATCGGCATTCCGGTGGCGCCTGCCACATCGGCAACACCCGGAATCTGGCGCACGCGATCGAGGAGTTGATGCTGCTGGACCGAAGCCTCCTCGGGCGAAGAGAGCGAAGGCTTGCTGCCAGGCCCGTTATTGCGCGGCCTCAGCAACGCAGTCAGTACGTGGTCCGCTCTGAATCCCACATCGATACGGCTAAGGTTCCAGAAGCTGTGCAGAGCCATGCCCGCCCCGGCGAGCAGAACCAGGGACAACGCGATCTCCGTGATTACCAGCACCGACTGAAGCGGCGCGCGGCCACGCCGGCCTGCGGTTCGCAAGCCTCGCTTCAGTGCTTCACTCTGGTTGATGCGGGCGCTTCGCCAGCTGGGCGCGCAACCGGCGATTACCCCGGCGAGTAGCGCAATGAGGATCGAGAAACCCAGCACCGGCAGGTTCATTTCCACCAGCGTGTCTGTGGATTCAAGTGCCAGATTGGGCAACAGAATGAGGCTCAGCTTCATGATAGCCCAACCCATGGCGATTCCGATTACACCGCCGAAGAGCGCAAGCGACAGACTCTCAATGAACAACTGCGTGAAAATCTGGCCGCGGGTGGCGCCCAGCGCCGACCGAACCGCCAGTTCCTGCGTCCGACTGGTTCCGCGCGCCAGCAGCAGGTTGGCGATGTTGGCGCATGCAATCAGCAGCACCAGGCCCACGGCAATGAGCAGCAGCCAGAGATTGCGCTGGGTCTTCAAGTCAAGCCAGTCATTGCGGAAGTGCTCCACCGTGAGCACGAAAGGGCTCTTGCCCCCAGGGACCCGGTACCGCGCCGCAATCTGGTCGTTGATGGTGGAAAGCTCCGCCTGCGCCTGCGCGAGCGTAACGCCCGGCTTCAGGCGGCCTATCATGATGCCGAATTGTTGGCTGTGTTCTCCGAGCACGAGACGAACGGGAACGAAAAATTCAACGCCGCCGCCCTTCTCATGGGGGCCAGCTCGCATTACGCCAACCACGGTGTAGGGGCGATCCTCAATCAGGATGGACTTGCCCACGATGTTGGGATCGGAGTTGTAGCGATGCTGCCAAAGCCAGTTCGTGAGTATAACGACGTGGTCGTTACCCGGGCTGCCCTCATCCGGCAGAAAGTCGCGCCCAAGCAGAAGAGGCTGCCCCACGGTCTTGGTCTGCATCCCGGGACTCGAGGCTAGTCCGCCCTCCTGGTCCGCAGTGTGATCAGGATTGGTAAGGTGGACCACGATCCACGACAGGAACGAGAGACTCTGAAACGAGTGGCTTTGCGCGGCAAGCTGGGCGTAATCTTCGCCGCTTGTAGGCGAGCGTTCACCCTTATAGTGGTTCCACACCACCACGAGTTGGCTGGCATTGGGATAGGGCGGCGGCGCGAGGAAGGTGGCCCAGATCATGCTGAAGATGGCCACGACGGGCCCGATCCCTAGCGCAAGGCCGAGCACTGCGGTGATTGCGAAACCCGGCGAGCGGCGCAACTGCCGCATTGCGTATCGGACGTCGTTCCAAATGCGATCAAAATGGCGAAAGCCCCATTGTTTCCGGGTTACGTCAGCGATGAGCGGCATATTGCCCAGCTCTTGCAACGCCGCGGTGCGCGCCTCTTCCGGACGTTCGCCCCGGGAGACACGATCTTCAATTGCAAGACGCAGATGTGCTTCCAGTTCTTCGTTTAAATCGCGCTTACGCCGCTCCCAGGCCCAGCTCAGCCAGCCCTTCATGACTGTCCTCCCTCCGGTTCCATCACGGAACCAATCGCCTGCAC
Source organism: uncultured Acidobacteriaceae bacterium (assembly GCA_963735215.1). Lineage (GTDB taxonomy): Bacteria > Acidobacteriota > Terriglobia > Terriglobales > Acidobacteriaceae > Telmatobacter. Next base: position 123,492 of record CAVTKF010000002.1, read on the forward strand.
GATCTGCTGCCAGCGTTTGTGATCCGACGCCAGCTGCTCTTTTCCTTTGGAAGTGATTCGGTAGAATTTTGCGCGCTGTTTACTATCGGTCAATTTCCATTTGGAGGTCACCCATCCCTGGCGTTCAAGGCGATGAAGGGCGGGATATAGCGAACCCGTCTCAACCTGCAGCACCTCGGCTGATTTCAGGCGAATCGCGTGCGCGATTCCATAGCCGTGCATCGATCCCCACTGGAGTGCCTGCAGGATCAGCATGTCGAGGGTGCCTTGCAGCAGCTCGATGCGATTTCGATACGTTTCTTTTTCGTTATTCATGAGCGTAGACAATCTACATCCATGACTATAGGTTGTCTACTCCCCGGTGGAAATGAATTCATCACCGGTGATGGCTGCTGCTCCCTCCATATGCGCAACCTCCAGTCAGCAATTCGGCTGCTGGAAACCTCGGGGCGATGTGACCGTCTAGATCAACCGATGAGGCGTTGCATCCAGGCGGCTAAGGCTTGCTGGTCGGGTGAGCCGGCGGAGTGAGCGGCGTGGACGGCGCGGCGGTCGATTTCGGGGCGGTTCTGGCTGATTTTGAATTTACCTTCGATGCGCGTGATGGGAATGCGGAAGCCGACGATGCCGGCGAGCATGGTGCGGCGGAATCCATCAGGGAGACTGCGCCATCGCTCGGCGTAGGCGGGGTCATTGGCCTGGATAAGGCCAGCGAGGAGCGCCTCTTTCCCGGGATCGTCTTCGATCAACTCAAGGGTGCCGTAGGCGTGGACGGCGATGTAGTTCCAGGTGGGGACTGACAGTTCTTCGGCGTAGAGCGACGGGCTGACATAGCTGTGCGGTCCGGGGAAGACGACAAGGGTTTCGTGATTGGCGAGAGACTGCCAGTGGGAGTTTGCCTTGGCGAAGTGGCCTTCAAGAACGCCATGCGGGCCTTCGTCCCTCACGACGAGAGGCAGATGCGTGGCGTGATGCGACCTTTCGCCGCCCGCCGAGTTGAGTGGACCGATGAGGATGGCGAAAGAGTAGGCCTGCATGGCTTCGATGAGGATGGAGCGATCGGAGACCTGGTTGAATTTGGGTGTGTACATTGGGCTCCTGGAGAGGTGCGAGTCTGGGTTCGTAATCCAACGTTAATGGTCTGAGGAGGAGACTGCAAAATCCTGTCGGCAACTTTCTGCATTGGCAGGTATGGGGATGAGTGCTAGTCTCCAGAGAATTCATGATCTCAGTGGAAAAGGGTGAGGATGGTACAGGAGACGCAGCAGGTTTCTGATATTCAGACTTTCCAGGTGAAGAAGCGAGGGATCTGGCCGGCGCTGGGTCTGATGTTTGTGGCGCCGCTGGTGGCTGAGTTTCTGTTGGGAAACCTGCCGGTCAAGCTGCTGCCGGCGCTGATTGTGCTGGCGCCAATGTACGGCGGCGGAGCGCTGTTGATTCGTGAGGCGGTACGGAGAACAGGACGCGGATGGCCAAGCATTCTGGTGCTGGGCATGGCGTACGCAATCTTCGAAGAGGGTTTTACGACGCAGTCGCTGTTCAATCCGAATTATCTGAAGCTGAATCTTGGATTGCTGACGCCGGCGTATATCCCTTCGCTGGGAATCGGGGCGTGGTGGACATTGTGGATGCTGATGGTGCATGGGATCTGGAGTATTTCGACGCCGATCGCGCTGGTTGAAGCATGCGTTCCGGATCGCGCGCGAACGCCGTGGCTGGGGCGTGTGGGGCTGGTGGTTGTGGTGCTGGTGTTTCTGTTCGGAGCTTGCGCATCGACTGCTATTGGATACAAGCAGGATCACTTTCTGGCTTCGAAAGCACAGTTTATCGGGGCGGCGGTGGCGATTGCATTGCTGGTGGTTACTGCATTTCTGATTCCGGTGCGTCGGGAAGATGCACCTGGCGGAACGGTGCCCTCGGCGTGGATAGTCGGTGCGCTTGCGCTGTTGTTTGGGTCGGTGGCTCTGTTTGTACCAAAGGACTGGGGATGGGCAGCAGTGGCGGCGCTGCTTGCGCTGGATGCAGCGATGTTGGTGCTGGTGATTGTGTGGTCGGGCGGTTCGGGTTGGGGACTCAAACATCAACTCGCGCTTGGAGCGGGTGCGGCGCTGGCGTATGGATGGCATGCCTTTTTGCAGCACCCGGCGGTGGGGAAGCTTGATGCCAGCGTGCGGGTGGGGAATGCGATGTTTCTGGCGGGTGCGATTGCGCTGATCTGGTTTGCGGCGAGAAGGAACGCTGTTGGCAGCGGTAAGGTCGAGGCCCGATGACGCGGACCGGGTTCCATTGCGTTCTTTCAAGGTCTCAAAAACAAGACCAGGGCACCCGATTTCGTGCGGATGCGAACTAAAAGCAACAGCAGATCCTTCGCTCCGCTTACCCCACTTCGTGGGCCCCAAGCTGCTCCGCTCAGGATGACACTCCATAATTTGGGTCGTAGTGTGCACGCCGGCTATGACTGAAGCAGGTTATTCGACTTGCTTCGTTTCACTCCGGTCGCTCAGGATGACACTTTGAAGGAAACAATTGTTCGTTACTGTATGCGTTCGAAGCGGAAGCCGGCTTCGCGTAACGCGTGGCTGATGGCGGTGATGTGGGTGGCTCCTCTTGTTTCGAGGGTGACATCGATGACGGTTTCGCCGAGGCTAACGCCGTAATACGCGCGGTTGTGGATGGTTTCGACGATGTTGGCGCGTTCGCGGGCGAGGATTTGCGTCAGGTGAAGCAGGGCGCCGGGGCGGTCCTGCAGATAGACGCGGACGCGGAGGAGGCGGCCGTCTTTGACAAGGCCGCGCTCGATGATCTTGGCGAGCAGCGTGACGTCGATGTTGCCTCCACTAACGAGGGCGACGGTGCGGCGGTGGCGGAGATTGGTCTTTGATTGGACGACAGCGGCGAGCGCGGCGGCGCCGGCTCCTTCGGCGAGGGTTTTCTCCTGTTCGAGCAGCATTAGGATGGCGCTGGCGATCTCTTCGTCATCGACGGTGACGATTTCGTCGACGTAGCGAGAGACGAGCGGGAGGGTGACGTCGCCTGCGCGGCGGACGGCAATGCCGTCGGCGATGGTGGCCTCAGTGCTGATGGTGACGGGCGCTCCGGCTTCGCGGGCGCGGAGCATGGAGGGCAGGCGCTCAGGTTCGACACCGATCACGCGAATCTTAGGGTTGCTCTCCTTCAGAGCGCACGCGATGCCGCTGACGAGTCCGCCGCCACCGATGGGGACGACTACGGCTTCAATGTCGGGTACCTGTTCGAGAAGTTCGAGGCCGATGGTGCCCTGGCCGCAGATGACTTCGGGATCGTCGAAGGGGTGGATAAAGGTACGGCCTTCTTCGACGCGTCGACGTATGGCCTCATCGCAGGCTTCGTCGTAGCTGGCGCCATGGAGGATGACTTCTGCTCCGTAGGCGCGGGTTGCGGCAACCTTGATTTGTGGAGTGGCAAGGGGCATGACGATCTGGGCGCGGATTTTGCGTTGCGAGGCGTGGAATGCGACGCCTTGTGCGTGATTACCGGCGCTGGCCGCAATGACTCCGCGCTTGCGCTCGGTTTCACTGAGGGTGAGCAGCTTGTTGAGGGCGCCACGCTCTTTGAACGAGCCGGTGCGCTGGAGGTTCTCGAGTTTGAGGTGCAGGGGAAGGCCGGTGAGCTCGGAAAGATGGTGCGAGAACTGGCATGGCGAGACGTGGATGGAGTTTTCGATGCGCGCGCGTGCGGACTGAATGGCGACAAGAGATACGGGTTCCAAGACAATCTCCTCGTTCAGAAAAAGTGACTGAAAAATGCGAAAACCACCAGCCGCATTCGCGGGTGGTGGCCTGGGTATTGCTGAACTACTTGAACTGGTTCGTCAGGCTTTTCCCGCGCGCATATTGTGGCTTCTAATTCGAATGGCGGGAATGGATACGACAGCGTGCACCGCGGGAACGACGATCGCGTTGAAGCTGAAGTTGGGCATGACGTTGACCTGAGTAGAGCAGAGGTGAGCGTGGCGCGTCAAGCGGTTACAGATCTATGCGATTCAGCCGCTAACGGTTCACGCGCGGCTTCCTTGAGCCTGGTGATCCTGTTGAGCGCGAACTGAAAATAGACGAAGGAAAACAACAAGGTGAATAACCAGTTCAGGCGGAGGTTGATCGGCTCGCGGCGATTGTAGTGATCGACAAGCTCCTCGCGAAGTTCATAGATGACGACGATCCAGAGGAGCCAGGAGAAGAGAAAACCAACCCCTATGACAAGCGAAGCGATGGCCCAATAGAGCGAGCTGGATTGCGGGTCAATCTTGCGAATCCAGACACAGAGGTAGGTGGGCCAGGCCGCGGCGATTACGTAGACGGCAAAGTTACGGTAGGGCTCTGGGATGAGCCAGACCGCCAGCGCTTCAGAGGCGATGAGACCCAGCAGGAGGATGGCCCAATGAACGCGCGGCGGAGACGGAAAAGAAGAGCCGTGATTGGCGGCCAATGGGACTGGGGATTGGCGCATACCGTATGTTACCCCGAAGCCGCAGACCCTAAAACCTAAAAGATGTCCGATAATCTTGCGAACGCATCGAATTCGATAAGATGTTGGCCCTCGGGAGGGGTTGAAAGCGAGGCATGTTCCAGAATCCATGTGTCTTTGTGGAAGAGAAACACGGCATGGAGACCGGCCGCCAGGGCCGGATTGATATCGCTTTTGGGGCTGTTTCCGATCATCCAGCTGGTGTGCGGGGTGAGCTGATGACGTGCGATGACGGCGCGGTAGGTCGGGGGATCTTTCTCAGAGACGATTTCGATCGCGGAGAAATAGTTCGCGAGTCCGGAGCGGCGAACCTTGTCGGCTTGTTCGGCATGATCGCCCTTTGTCATCAGGATGAGACGATGGCGCGAGGAGAGGTCGCGGAGGGTTTCATCAACCTGCGGCAGAAGCTCGATCTCCTGCTCGGCGATGGAATTGGCAAAACCTGCGACGCGCTCGCGCTTGTCTGCGTCCATTGGTTCCGGGCTGAGGCGTTCGAAACACGTAACAAGTGATCGCGTGAAGCTGGGCAGACCGTAGCCATGCGCGAGGATGGTTTCGCGCTCGACGGCGTTGAGAGCCAGTCGCACCTCAGCGGGCGAGTACTCGTGGTGGTTGAGGTAGCTGATAAAGGCGGCGATGGCGCGTTCAAAATAGACGTTGTTTTCCCAGAGGGTGTCGTCGGCGTCGATGAGGAGGGTTTGTCCCGCAGGGAATTGAGCCATGAAGCTATCGTACAAAACGTGGTGAGGTGCTATTTTGCGCTGGCCGGGAGTGCGTAGTCGAATTTGTAGGAGTGCTTGCCGGCAGCAATGATGATTTCCATGGTTCCCGCGATGCCGGCGAGGTCGCCAGTACCGGAACCAGGAACGACGCTGACCTTGAGATCGAAGCTGCCGCCCTGCATGGTGCCGGCGTGCTGCAGGGCGAAAGAACCCTTGCGGCCGTTGAGAGTTCCAGTGACCTGTTCGATGGCCACGTAGCCGGCGGTGCCGGTGGCGGGATTTCCCGCGCCGAGCATTTCGCCTTTGCTGGCGGCCTCAAGATCGCCGTGGAATTGCTTGTCGAGCCCGAAGCGGCCAATGGAGGTGCCAACCGTGGCGTCGTCGGCCGGCAGGGGTGTCGTCTTTACGTCGAATGTACCTTCAGCATGCATGGGCCTTTGGCCCTCCTTCGCGGGGAGTTGCGAATTCGGGGCCTGGGCTGCGGCGAGAAGCGGTAAGAATAGACAGGCACGAAGCCAGAGATTCATTACACTAGCCGAACGAAGCACTTAGACCCCCGAGTTACCTCGACAGTCTACCGGATGCGGCGCGTCCAGTGTGGACGCGGTTAGTCGACGAGTTTGAAAATTCGGATTTGAACGAGCTTTGCGATGGTCAGGTTTTTGAAGCCGCGGTCCTGCATGCGGCGAACGAAATCAGGGGTGATTTTGAAGATGCGGATCTGAATGAGCTCATCGAGCGAAGGCTGATAGCCGAGAGCGCGAATTTGTTTGACTTCATCGGCGTTGACTCCCTGGACTTTGAGGGCGATCAGTTTGTCGGCGTCGGGAAGTTCGTAACCCATCGCGGGGAAGCTCTGTGCGTAGGCGGGGTCGACATTGAAGATGCGGAGCGCGATGAGGTTGTCGATGTTGATGCGCTGGATGTGGGCCTGCTGCAAGGAGCGGACGTAATCGGTAGTGACGTTGACGAAGGTGTAGGCCTGGAGTTTTTCAGTGTCGAAGCCGTGAAAGCCAAGTTGGGCCATGCGCGAGACGAAGGCGGAGTCTGGTGTGAAAAGAGCGTCGCCGCGGAGTTCGTGATCGTGGACAGTGCCGCTACAGGTGAATGTACCGGCTTCAGCAGCGAGGGTTGCGGTGAGGTGAGCGCCATCGTTGTTGAGATCAGCGAGTGTGATTCCGGTAAAGCGGCTCATCGATTCGTTGCTGAAGTTGGAGCCGCAGTGGCGATCACTGGGGCAATCCGTATCGCCGACACGGAGAGAGAACTGATTGCCAGTTTCGCTGAGGCCGATGGCGCACCTGGCGTGGATGGGGGCAAGCGATTGGGCAGGCGACACGAATGTCGCGACTGCCAGAGTAATGGCAAGGTTGAATTGATTTCGAAAGTGCATGGGTAGCTCCTGAGCGCCAGTTGAGAGACGAGAATCTCCTGTCCGCGTTTGAGCGGCTGAATACTGATGGTGTTGCCGGCTGGATTACTTCTTTACGGACTCGTCGTCGAGCAGGCCGCTGATGCGCAATTGGACCAGCTTCTTGAACGGGAGATTATTGAATCCGTGTTTGCTGGCTTCAGCGATGAACTCGTCATCGATATGGAAGATGCGTGCCTGGACCAGTTCATCCGCTGTGACGGCGGGGAACTTCTGCTTGAGGGTGCGTGCATATTCAGGCGTAATGCCCTGGACGCGCATGCTGAGAAGTTCCTTCGAGCTGAGTCCGTCGAAGCCGGCAGCTTTCATTCCGGCGATGAAATCGGGCGTGACGTTAAAGATGCGATAAGATACGGCGTCCTGGAGGCTCTTGACCTCGAGTCCCTGCTGCTTGAGCTGAGCAAGGTACTCGGGAGTGACTCCCTGAATCTTGCACGCGACGAGTTCGTCAGCGCTGGGCTTGCCGAATCCGGCCTGTGCCATCGCGCGCGCGTATTCGGGCGTAACGTTCTGGATCTTCATCGCAAGGAGCTTGTCGAGATCGACGTCGTAGCCGGCGGCCTTCATGCGGTCGATGTAGTCGCTGTGCGGTTGCGCGGCGGGGGTTGCCTTGTCGTCGGACTGCGGTTCGGCAGCGGGTGTTGGATCGGGCGTTGCGGCCTGCACAGATGGCGATGGCCTGGCAATATGGATGGCGACTTCAGCGGCGATGACTGGAGCGGCAATCGGTGCGGCAACGGGTGCGGCTACCTCGGCGGCTGCATTCGCAGGAGTCGGCTCGGATTGCGGACTGGGGTTTAGGCTGGCAAGCAGATGCGGCACGGGAACAAGCAGAACCAGGAGTCCGGCGCAGGCTGCGACTAGAGAGAAGGGACGAAGACGACGGCTGGGAATGCGAGTCATGGGTTCACCAAGGATGCGCGCGACGCGCTTGAGAAGAGTTGCGTGGGACTGATGGCCGTCGAGCGCCATGGCAAGACGCAAGTGGCGGGAGCGCTGCTCTTCGAGATGAACGAGAGCGTGCGCATAGACGACGGGGTTGGGGCAGATCTGCAGGGCAAGATCGTCGCAGCAGAGCTCGCGTTCGTGGCGGATGCGGGCGCTGATCCACCAGACCGCGGGATGGAAGAAGAAGAGCGTTTCGGCGATGGTCTGCAGGATGTTCCAGAAGAAGTCGGCGCGGCGCACGTGCGCGAGTTCGTGCGCGAGGACAACTTCAAGTTCGTCGGGGCCGAGCGAAGTGATGGCGCTGAGAGGAAGCAGCACGATGGCGCGCAGCGTTCCCATCGTCATGGGACTGTCAATTGCCTGGGAGAGACGAAGAGTAACGGTGCGCGTAAGGCCGAGGGTCGTAGAGATGCGCTGGAATGCGGCGCGAATAGCGGCGGGAGCCTCTACGGTCGAGGCGAGGCGCAGTCGGCGGAGATACCACCAGCCGCCAAGGCTGCGCACGGAAAGCGCAAAGACGCCGAGGAGCCAGAAGCCATCAATCCATGGAAGCAGGGAGGCAAGCGTGAGGTGTTCGGGGGTTGGCTGGATGGCTGCAAGACCCGGCGCGGTGGAACGCGGGAAATCTCCGACGAAAGTGGCGCGAAGGTTTGAAGCGGAGTCGGCGATCGATGAGATGGCTGCGTCAGGGCGCAGCTCCCAGGCGAAGGTGATTGCTGCTGATCCGAGCATCAGGAGAAGCGCAGAGAGTGCCACCACATAGCGTGTCTGACTGGACCGGCGTGCGATGGCGGCTGCGGCGAGTCGATAAGCGGCGGCGATAAAGACGGCCTGCCAGCAGAAGTGGATGAGAGTCCAGGCGATGGCTTGGGAAATTTGGGTCATGGCCGGTCCTTTCGGGAGTCGTTGGCGAGTCGGGATGGCTTTGAGGATGTCGCGTTGTGTTTACGCTCAATGAGGGCACGAATCTCGGCCAGTTCGTTGTCGCTGGCGGGCTCCATGGAAAGCGCGTGCAATGCAAGCTGTGCAGCGGATCCGGCGAAGAGGCGTTTGCTAAGGTCCTTCAGGATCTTGCTCTGCATCGAGTCCTGGCTCAGCGCGGCTCGATATACGTGAGCTCGATTTGCTTCGTCGCGGACCACCAGGCCCTTGGCTGTCATGATCTGGAGCATCTTGAGTACGGTGGTGTAGCCGGAAGGGCGATTCTCATTGAGAGCATCGTGAATCTCGCGCACCGTGGCCGGCTGCTTCTCCCAGAGAATCTGAAGGAGTTCGAGTTCGGATTCGGTGGGGCGGGGGATGGTGGTGCTGTGTTCCATGATGGATAGACGTTATACGAAGAGCTTCGTAATTGTCAACGAAAATCTTCGTAGATCTTATACGGCTCGACATGAAGAGCCTAGGAAGCAGATCCTTCGCGTCGCTTACCCCACGGCCTTGCGTCCGTGGGGCCCCAAACTTGCGACACTCAGGATGACAACATTGTGGGCTCGGAAGAATGAGTTAGACAGAGCGGATTGAAGCCGGTCTTCGGGTTCAGCGGCAGAGTGCGTTCAGGTCGAGGTTGAGCTTTGGGCGGGGTGGCAGTGGAAGGCCGCGCGCCTGCATTGCTCCTTCGAGACTGTCGGGATGATCGGGCAGCGAAGGATCGATAGCGCTGGCGTAAAACGGATCGTTCTCGGCATCCTGGATCGAGATGAAAGTGAAGCCCTTGTCGCGGTAGAGCTTGAGCAGGCGGGGCAGCATGCGCGCGTCGAATGCGCCGACGTGCATAAGCAGGACGTAGGGGATGTCGTGGCCGTAGAGGGCCTTTGACATGGCACGGCGAAAATCGGCGTCAGTGGAGGCGGCTTCGAGATAACTGGATTCGAGTTGCGCGATGGCAGCCGTGTCGTTTTTGGCGATGCAACGCGCGTAGGGTTCGTTCCACATGTAGTCGCCAAAACTCATGGTGACGGAGGCGATTTTGTAGCCGTGGGCGGCGAGGTACTTGCGAACGTCGGCGCGTTTTTGGGGAGTGTCGCCTTCGGCGAGAAACGGAAAACGGAGCCAGTGCCAGTCGCTGTCAGCTGAGTATTGCTCCAAGGTGGGTTCGTTCTTCTCGAGGTCGGCTTCCCAGTCAGCTAGCGAACTTGTGTTGAGATTCATATGCGACCAGGTGTGATTGCCAAGGAAGAATCCTGCGTCGCGCCAGTCTTTCAACATGGGGGCGGAAGCGGGCTCTTGCTCCAACTGAATTCCATTGACGAAGCCGTAGACCGGGGGCAACTGGGCGTCTTTCATCGCGGCGACGAGTTTGCGGCCGATTTCAACGCGGGTTTCGAGCTGGGGCAGGGCGCTGTGCGCAGGCAGGTCGTCCCAGGTGAAGGCGATCTGCTGTGCGTGTGCGGAGACTGCAAATGCAGCGAGGACGATTATGAAGCAGAAGGTTCGCGAATTGGTCACCGAAACATTATCTACCGTGGTTTCGTGCTTTCCCACCCAAGCCGCAAGGAGCGCGGCTTGGATGGGGCACCCAGATCCTTTTTAGTCACCGATCTGTTGAAGGAGTTTTTGATCGTTGTTCGCGCAGTTTCTTCCGGAGAAGATTGTTTGGTAAGGAAGGGCAGGGAATAAAATCGAATGGCCGCCCGCGGGAAGCTGGACGGCCATTGACGTTTTCTTGCACAATCTTCCGCGAGTTTTAGTGCCCAGTTTCTTCGGTGGATGACTGGGGTTGCGAAGCGAGCCATGTCTTCAACTGGGGTTCCTGCAGGTTGCGGAGTTCGATACAGCCATTGATGTGCTCGATGGCGTGCTTGAGCTCCTGATCGGCGTCGGGAACCTTGTGCGTGGAGAAGAACTGCGACACATCGTCGCGTGCCGATGCTGAGCAAAAGGCACTGGTGGCGCCGACGAGGACGGTGCCCATTTCAGGCGTGAACTCTTTCTTCACTTCGTCCCAGTGAGCCTGGATGAACTTCCAGGCAAGGTCGCGATTTTTGTCCGTGTCGAGCGAGATGGCGAGCTGGATGGCGGCATCCTGATTGCGAACCTTGTCGGACACCGCATATTCCAATGCGCGCTGGGCGAGTTCGGGATTTTCGAACACGGCGAGCAGGCGAAGAGCCCCGATCTGGATCTCAGGATTGGTGGAGGTTTCAGATATTTTCTGGAGTTGATCGAAGAGAGCTGCATCTCCGTTGCGCGCGGTGATCTGGAGCGCAGTCTGAGCGAGGTTGGGATCGACCGAGTTTGGATCGGCGAGGTACTTCGCGCTGATTTCGCGGGCCTGCGGGAGGACCTGCTGATCCTTGGCGTCTCCGAGGGCGGCAAAAAGCAGCGCGCGCAATTGCTTCTTGTCCGGTGAGTCGCTGTCGGAGGGAGGGCCGAGCTTGGCGTATTCCGGTGCAAAGGTCTGTCGGAACCAGGCGTCGAGCGCGTCCTTCTCTTCGGGCGTGGAGGCGATGCGGGCGTTCACGGCGCCGAGGCCGTCGAGCGCAGAAGACACGACATTTGAGTTGGGGTCCGTTTTTACCGCAGCAACGAGATCGAGGTAGTCGCCAACACTAGCCTTGTTGGCGCGGACCTGGGCCCACTCGTCGCCAAGGAGGCTGATGCGCTCAGTGGGAGAGAGGCTGGTTTCAACATGCGAGGCCAGCACTGCATAATCGGCAGGCGAGTACGAGGTCCGATAGTAACCCTTGCCGTCAGCGTTGGCAAAGAAAAGCGCGCTTTGCGGAACCGCCAGGGAAGTGGTATCGGGTGCAAGAAGCTGGCAGTCCTGTTTGTCGTCTGCCGTTTTGAAGCAGACGGGGAGCGTCCATTTTTGAGCGGCATTGGGCTGAATGCTGGGAGTCATGAAAAAGCGCTTCTGCGAGACGTGAACTCTGCCATTCTGGGGCTGACCGAAGGTCAGCAGAGGTACGCCGGCCTGTGCGATGAGGCTCTCCATGATCTTGTCGACGGGTTTATGACTGGTCGCCGTTTGTGCGTTCCAGAAGTCTTCGGCTGTGGCGTTTCCATACTGGTGTGCGGCGAGGTAGTTGTGCACGCCTTTGCGGAAGGTCTCGGGACCGACGTAGTTTTCGACGCTGAGTAGAACGTCGCTGGCTTTGCCGTAGGAGATGCCGTCAAACATCTGCTCGATTTCTGCGGGAGTATCGGCGCGGGCGCGGATGGCGCGGGTGGTTGGCTGTGCATCCAGGTTCAAAGTGCCGTCCATTCCAGAAGCGACGGCCTGATCGACCTTCCATTCGGGGTGCATCGCTTCGACAGGCTTGTTCTCCATCCAGGTCGCAAAGCCTTCGTTGAGCCAGATGTTGTCCCACCACTGCATGGTCACGAGATCGCCGAACCACTGGTGCGCCATTTCGTGCGCGATGACCAGGGCGACTTGATTCTTGGAATTGATCGATGCGGTCTTCGGATCGATAAGCAGCGCGGTTTCGCGATAGGTGATGGCGCCGAAGTTCTCCATGGCGCCAGCTTCAAAGTCGGGGAGGCCGATCAGGTCGAGCTTCTTGAGCGGATAGGGAATGCCGAAGTAGGTGTTGTAGTAATGCAGCACGTACTTGGCGACATCGACGCCGTAAGAGGTAAGGGCGACTTTGTCAGGCGTGGAGCAGGTGCGAATTGCGACGCCATCCTGTTCACCGGAAGAGCATTGGAAATCGCCGACGAGGAAGGCCACGAGATACGTGGACATCTTGGGGGTGGTGAGGAATTTGACGGTGTGCTTGCCTTCGCCCGGACCGGGTGTGTCGCTGACGATTGGGCCGTTGGAGATGCCGGTGTCGCCTTTGTCAACGATCAGCGAGATATCGTAGGTGGCCTTGAAGGAAGGCTCGTCGAAGGATGGGAAGGCGCGGCGCGCGTCGGTCGATTCAAACTGCGTGACGGCGTAATTGCGGCGGGCAGTTTTGGAGAGATAGAAGCCGCGGAGTTCGCCGTTCAGGATTCCTGTGTATTCGATCGTCAGCGTGGCTTTGCCGGCGGGGAGTTTTTCGGGGACTGTGAAAGTGGCTTGCTCCTTCTCTTTGTCGAGCGAGACGGATGCCACTTGTGCTTTGCCGGCGGATTCAACCTTGACGGACTGGAACGTGAGGTCGTGTGCGTTGAGGGTGATGGTGCCGGTGGGTTCGGCGATCATCACGTCGATGGTTTCAGAACCGGTGAAGGTGGCAGCTTTGAGGTCCGGGGCGAGTGTGAGGGTGTAGTGCTGCGGGCGAACCGTGTCGGGAAGACGTTGCGCTTGTAGCGAAGAGGGTAGAGCGATTGCAACTGCGGCAAGGGTGCAGCAGAAAGCGAAATTGCGCGCAAAGCGCCAGGGGAACGTGGAATCGATATTCATTTCATCCTCTTGAACATAATTGGACGTGCGGCACATCCGGACAGTGTTGCAGAGCCAGCGGCAAAGCACAGTCATGCGTCCGATTCAAACCGGAGATGCTGGTTCGTGACGTCATTTTAGGTTACCGAGTGCATGGAAGTAATACGCAAAGTTACCAGATGGAGTTCCGGCGTGACGAGCGAGGAGTGTGCTACTGGATTTCAACGGGCTTCGCGGATTCAGAGGATTTTCTGGGGAGCAGGGAATCGAGGAGCAGCAGGCAGGCGCCGATGACGATGGAGCTGTCAGCGACGTTGAAGTCGGGCCAGTGATAGCCGAAGATGTGGACCTCGATGAAGTCGACGACAGAGCCATAGGCGACACGGTCGTACAGATTTCCAAGCGCGCCGCCGAATACGAACGCGAGTGCGACTGTGGCCAGCGTGATCCGGCTGCCGAGACGAATGAGGGCGATGAGAACGGCGATGGCGGCGATGGCAGAAAAGGTGATGAGGCCCCAGCGCACCGCATTGGGCGAGGCGGAGTCGGCGAAGAGCGAGAAGGCAGCACCCTCATTGAGCCAGTGGGTAATGCGCAGGAAGCCGGGAATGACAGGGATGGCGTCGCCCAGAGGGATGTGGGAAGCCACGAGAGTCTTGGTGACGCGGTCGGCGATGATGACCGCCACTGAGATCAGGAGCAGCCAATGCAGTCTGCGCGGCGCGGGAAAGCTCACTGAGTTGCCTCCGCACTTTGAGAGAGATGGTGGAAAGTCGAGGTATCCCACGTCTCAAAATCGAGACATGGGGCACCCGGCCTTCGCGGAGTAGGAGAGCTCACTGGGCGGCCTCCGGCGGCGTTTCGGGGATCCCCATCTCTTTGAGCGCGTTCTGGCAGCGGGTGCAGACGTTTTGCCAGATGCCGTAGTTGGAGACTTCCGGCATGAAGTTCCAGCAGCGGGCGCATTTGTGGCCAGCTGCGGGCAGGGCAGTGATGGCGAGCGGCACGTCGGGAGTGCTTTCAAGAACCGTGACGGCCGAGACGTTGATGATCTCCTTGAGTCCGGCGGCGTGGCGCTGCAGCAGCGCAAACAATGGACCGGATGCGAAGATCTGCAGATCAGCTTCTAGTCCTTTACCGATGCGCTTGGCCTGGCGCGCTTCTTCGAGGACGCGGAGGGCTTCGTCGCGGACGGCGAAGATCTGCTTCCATTCTTCGAGCAGCTTCGTTGGGTCGTGCGAGAAAATCTCTTCCGGCTTGGGAAACAGCGCGAGGTGCACGCTGGCTTCGCGGCCGGCAGTGGCAGGCAGATATTCCCAGACTTCGTCGGCGGTGAAGCTGAGGATAGGCGCGACGAGACGAACCAGTGCCTCGGTGATCTGCCAGAGCACGGTTTGCGCGGAGCGGCGCGCTTGGCTCGTCGGCGCAAAGGTGTACATGCGGTCTTTGAGGATGTCGAGATAGAACGAGCTCAGGTCGACGATGGCGAATTCGTTCACTGCCTGGTAGACGCGATGGAATTCGAATGCCTCGTACCAGGCCAGGATCTTCTCGGTGAGGTCGCGGGTACGGGCAAGCATGTACTGATCTAGGGGCAGGAGTTCCGACTCGGGGACGCGGTCGCGCGTTGGATCGAATCCATTGAGATTGCCAAGGAGGAAGCGGAACGTGTTGCGCAGCTTGCGGTAGAGTTCGGCGCAGCGCTGCATCAGGTTTTCGCTGGCGGCCATGTCTTCGCGGAAGTCAATGGACGCGACCCAGAGGCGCACGATTTCCCCGCCCATGCGTTCCGCGATGTCGACAGGATCGACGCCGTTGCCGAGTGATTTCGACATGGCGCGGCCTTGCTCATCGAGGGTCCAGCCGGCGGTAGCGACGTGGGAGTAGGGCGCGCGGCCGCGAAGAGCAACCGATGTGAGCAGCGAAGAGTGGAACCAGCCGCGGTGTTGATCGCCGCCTTCAAGATAAAGGCACTCCGGAGCTTCTCGCTCCTCCCCCTTTTGGAAGGCCTTATAGATGGTGCGCAGATCGGGATCGGATTCGCAGACGGCGAACCAGCTTGTGCCGGAGTCGAACCAGACGTCGAGAATGTCGGTCTCTTTGCGGAAGGATGTGTGGCCGCAATGGGCGCACTTCGTATCCGTGGGGAGCAGATCGGCAATGGGCGTGGTATGCCAGGCTTCGGCGCCCTCGCGCTCGAAGAGATCGACGATTTTGCGGTCGAGTGCTGCGTCGATGATCGGCGTGCTGCAACTCTCGCACATGAACACGGCGATGGGCACACCCCAGATGCGCTGTCGGCTGATGCACCAGTCGGGGCGCGTGGCGATCATGTTGGTGATGCGCTCCTTGCCCCACGAGGGATCCCAGACGACCTTGTCGATTTCTTCGATCGACAACTGGCGGTACGTGGTTTCGGATCCGTCGGCGCGCTTCATTGGCGTTTCGAGCGAGATGAACCACTGCTCAGTGGCGCGGAAGATGACGGGATGGTGGCAGCGCCAGCAGTGGGGGTACGAGTGCTCAAGATCGGAGACGGCGAGCAGGGCGCGCTGCTCTTCAAGCATGGCAACGATGATGGGGTTGGCGGCCCAGACTTTTTTCCCTTCGAAAGGAGGAAGCGAGGCATGAGGCCACGCAGCCGGGTCCACGTGAAGATAACCGGCGGCATCGACGCGACAGGTCTGGTCGAGATCGTAGCGCTGGCCGGTGTAGAAATCGTCGGCACCGTGGGAGGGCGCGGTGTGGACGGCGCCGGTGCCCTGGTCGGCGGTGACGTAGGTGGCCAGCACGCCGAGAATGCTGCGCTCAAGGAACGGGTGCTTGAAGGTGGTGTGCTCGAGCGCGCTGCCTTTGAAGCGGGCAAGCTCTTCGGTTGCGCCAAGTTTGCAGGCGGCGACGACCGCGGGCGCCAGTTCGGCCGCAACTATATAGAGAGGCCCGTTGAATTCGTGCTTTCCCACCCTTTCGCCAGTCTCGGCTTCGCCGGACTGCTGCAAGGATGGGGCACCCTGGTCCGTGGTTGCGAATGCAACGTACTCGAAGTCGGGGTGGAAGGCGACAGCCATCGACGCCGGGATGGTCCAAGGTGTCGTGGTCCAGATGATCGTATAGACTTCGCGGCCGGCGAGCGCAGGACTTAGCGATCCAGCGTCGGATGTGAGCTTATAGCGCACATATATAGACGGGCTGGTATGCGACTCGTATTCCACTTCGGCTTCAGCTAAGGCAGTGCGGTCGTGGATGCACCAGTAGACCGGTTTGAGTCCGCGGTAAACAAAGCCCTTCTCGAGAAAGCCGTAGAAGGCCTCGAGAGTGCGAGCTTCGTAGTCGCGGGCCATGGTCATGTAGGGCTTGTCCCAGCGTCCGAAGCAGCCGATGCGTTCAAACTGGGTGGTTTGCAGGTCCACATACTTTTGCGCATAGGCCCGGCAGGCGGCGAGGACGTCGGGGACCGGCATCTCGAGCTTTTTGCGGCCGAGTTGCTCGTCCACCTTGATCTCAATAGGCAGGCCGTGGCAGTCGTAGCCGGGGACGTAGGGGGAGTCGAATCCGGCCATGGTCTTCGACTTGACTACAAAGTCTTTCAATCCCTTGTTAAGCGCGTGTCCAAGATGAATTGGGCCGTTGGCGTAGGGGGGCCCGTCATGCAACAGGTAAGCGGGACGGCCAGCGCAGGCTTCGCGCAGCTTCTCGTAGAGGTGGAGTGAGGCCCATCTCTGGAGCCGAAGGGGCTCATTCTGGGGTAGATTGGCCTTCATGGGGAAGGCCGTTTGCGGCAAGGTTAAGGTCGCCTTCAACTCCGGCGCTGGAGACATTGGAACTCCCTGAATCGGAAACAAGATCTTGAATGTTTAGTGTAAAAGATCACCCCAGCGACGTGGACCTGTCGCCGGGGACCCCGATGAGGAGTGGGAAAGAATTTTAAGGTAACAACTGCTCACCGGGGCCGTCTATCGTTTATGGGAACTCTCACTTCGGAGAAATATGGGTCTCTGGAGGGCTCGGCAATCCAAAACCCTTCGTCTGTTCATCTAAAGACAAATACGGGCGATGTCGAGCATAATGGAGGGATGGACCGCGAAGCAGGCGATACTCAGGCAGAGCAGTCGCCGCCAAGAGGGCCAGTATCGGCAAATATGGCAGACAACGTTTTGATGCAGCCAGATTCGGAGACGAAGGGCGACTTACCCTCGATGTCAGGTCATGAGCTTGACTCGTTCCTGGGCAAAGCATTTGAAGAGAAGCCGATCTGGAAAGAACTCTACGGGAACATCCACGAAGTCTTCTTCCCGCCAAAACTTCCACCGCTGGTCCTGACATCAACACCCATCCCGGTTCCCGACCGGATGGCGGTGAAGGCGAATCCCTGGGCTGTCGGGACGTCGAGTTTCATCAATCTTGGAATTCTGGCGCTGGCTATCTGGCTCGGTCTCAGTTTCATTCACTCGCCGGTTAAGCCACAGGTGAATTTGACCAATGTGGACGTGAGCGACATCCTGAAGGCGCCGAAGCTGGCGACCCCGGCAGGAGGCGGTGGCGGCGGCGGATCGCACGACATCGTGGATCCGATGAAGGGCAAGCTGCCCCCGCGGATGAAGGATCCGATTACGCCTCCGATGGTTCCGATCCTCGAGAAGCCCAAGTTGGCGTTTACTCCCGCAATCAATGTGCAGAAGGACATTACTCTGCCCGATAACCCGCAAATGATGAATTTCGGGGTGAAGAACTCCGCCAACGTGCAGCTGGCCTCCAACGGTTCGGGTGGCGGCGGTGGCATGGGTAGCGGATATGGCGGCGGACTTGGCTCGGGAAATGGCAACGGGTACGGACCGGGTACAGGCGGCAACACCGGTGGCGGCGTTTATCACATCGGCGGCGGGGTTTCGGCGCCGATACCGATTTTCACGCCAGAGGCGGAGTTTTCAGATGAGGCCCGGCGCGCGAAGTACCAGGGTGTCTGCCTGATATCGCTGATTGTGGATGCTCAGGGCAATCCGCAGAATCCGCGCGTAGTTCGGCCGCTGGGAATGGGACTGGATGAGAAGGCGCTGGAAGCGGTTCGCAAGTACAAGTTCAAGCCGGCGATGAAGGGTGGCACGCCCGTGCCGGTAATGATGAGCATTGAGGTGAACTTCAGGCTGTACTAAGAGCACGGAACAGGGATTTAGAGAGTAGGGGATAACAATGAGAGCGAAGCGCATCAGGCGCTTCGCTCTTTTGTTTTTGCGGGTGTGCGGTGCGCGTGGTTGTGCATTGATCGTCAATCGATTTACTCCAGATCATGTTGCGGCGCCGCGTGATAATCTTCGGTTTTCCAACCGAGGAGGAATTAGGGATGCGTCTAGCGGCGGGCAGGTGTGTGTGTGGGGTGTTAGGGATGGTGTTGATGGCTGGCGTCGCAACGAATGCGTGGGGCCAGAGCGATTATCCCTTCCGCAACACTGCGCTCTCTGACAGCGCCCGTATTCAGGATTTGCTGGGCCGGCTGACGCTGGATGAGAAGGTCTCGTCTGATGTCGGATCATCCCAGGATTCCGCGGCTGGGGATCGTGTTCTCAGGGCAGGTGGAGGGACTGCATGGGCTTGCGCTGGGCGGTCCGGGCGGCTGGGGAGGGCGCGGAAGGCAGCCAGTGCCGACGACGACGTTCCCGCAGGAGAAGGGACTGGGAGCGACTTGGGATCCGGAATTACTGAAGAAGATTGGATCGCTTGAGGGATATGAGGCGCGCTACTACTACCAGAATCCCGTCTTCGATCGCGGCGGCGTGGTGGTGCGCGCCCCGAATGCGGATTTGAGCCGCGATCCGCGCTGGGGAAGGACAGAGGAGTCGCTTGGCGAGGATCCCTACCTGGTGGGAACGCTGACAGTGGCGTTTATCCGTGGATTGCAAGGGCCTGATCCGAAGCATTGGCAGGCGGCTTCGCTGATGAAACATTTTCTGGCAAATGAGAACGAGGACGGACGCACGCATACTTCATCAGACTTCGATGATCGGCTGTTTCGTGAGTACTACTCGGTGCCGTTCCGCATGGGATTTGAAGAAGGCGGGTCGCGCGCAGTGATGGCAGCGTACAACTCGTGGAATGGAATTCCGATGATGATTCATCCGGTGTTGAAGGACGTGATGATCAAGGAGTGGGGAAACGATGGACTGATCTGCACGGATGGCGGCGCGCTTGGACTCTTGATTTCATCGCACAAGAGATTTCCGGAAAAGGAGCAGGGATCGGCTGCGGCGGTGAAGGCGGGTATCAATCACTTTCTCGATGTCTACAAACCCGATTTGACCAAGGCGCTCAAAGACGGTCTGCTGACCGAAGCAGACATGGATGCCGCGCTGAAGAATCTCCTGACCGTGTATCTGAAGCTAGGCGAAATGGACCCTCAGGGCGTTGACCCTTACGCGAAGATTGGGGTCGAAACGGGTGGAGAGCTTCCGCCCTGGGAGCGCGAGTCGAGTAAGGCTTTGGCGCGACAAGCAACAGACGAGTCGATTGTGTTGCTGAAGAACGATGCGAATACGCTGCCGCTCGATAAGGCAAAGTTGAAGACGAATCGCGGTGATCGGTCAGTGGATCGACCAGGTTCTGCAGGACTGGTATAGCGGAACGTGGCCATACTCGGTGTCGATTCTCGATGGGATTCGAGAGGCAGCCGGCATGAACGTGAAGGTGACGTTTGCCGACGGCTCCGATCAGGAGGAAGCAGCTTCGCTTGCGAAGAAAGCGGACGTGGCAATCGTGGTGGTTGGAAATCATCCGGAGTGCAATGCGGGATGGGATCAGTGCCCGACTCCTTCGAATGGAAAAGAAGATGTGGACCGCAAGACCATTGTGCTGGAGCAGGAAGAGCTGGTGAAGAAAGTATTCGCTGCGAATCCAAAGACCATCGAGGTGCTGCGTTCAAGCTTTCCGTACGCGATTGTCTGGAGCCAGCAGAATCTTCCCGCGATAGTGCACATGACGCACAACAGCCAGGAAGAAGGCCACGGGCTCGCGGATGTTTTGTTTGGGGAGTACTCGCCAGCGGGACGTCTCAACCAGACATGGCCCGCAGGCGACGCGCAGTTACAGCCGATTCTCGACTACAACCTGCTGGATGGGCGGACGTACATGTACAGCAAAGAGAAGCCGCTCTATCCATTTGGGTACGGGCTGAGCTACACAACATTTGAATATCGCGGGGCAAATTCGAGTGCGTCGCAGATGGATCCCGACGGTAGCGTTCAGGTGCATGTAAAGGTCAAAAACACCGGCAAGCGGGCCAGTGACGAAGTGGTTGAAATGTATGTCCAGCACATGGGGTCGGCGGTGACGCGTCCGCAGCTGGAATTGAAGGGATTCAAACGCGTGCACATTGAAGCGGGCGCGGAAAAGGATGTTGCTCTGGAGTTGAAGGCGCGGGACCTCGCGTACTGGGATGCTCCAGACCATGTGTGGCGCGTGGAGAAAGAAAAGGTGCGCATCCTTGCAGGAGGTTCGAGCGACAAGTTGCCGGTGCAGACTGTGGTGGATGTCACGGGGACGAAGGACTACAAGCCTTAAACGACAGCGCGAAGTTATGCGATCAAACTGATGGCTATCGGCCATGCGCAAAGATGGCCTTCAACTCTTCCGGAGGGATGACTTCAAGCTGGGCGAAGGTGCAACTGGTTGGCTTGCGATCGGTGCGCCACCGGCGGAAATGCGCCATGTGACGGAAGCGGCCGCTCTGCATGTGCTCGTAGGCGACCTCGACGACGAGTTCGGGACGGAGAGGCTCCCACGAGAGGTCCTTGCCCTGGCTCCAGCGACTCTGGCCGCCAGGCATGCGGTGCTCGCCGGAGCCGGCGATGTCCTCTGGGCTTTCCCAGTTCTTCCACGGATGGTTGCGCAGTGCGTTCCCGCGATAGGGCGCAAGGAAATTGAGAAGATCGAGGCGTTTCTCGGCGGTGAAGCTTGCGCAGACGCCGACGTGTTGCAGAAGTTTTGCGTCATCGTACAGGCCGAGCAGCAGTGAGCCCACTTCTTTTCCGGCAGCTTTCCGGTACCAGCGAAAGCCAGCGACGACGCAGTCGCAATCGCGTTCGTGTTTGATCTTGAGCATCACGCGCTTGTCGGGTTGATAGGTGAGGTCAAGGGGCTTGGCGACGATGCCATCCAGGCCTGCGCCTTCGAAGCGTTTGAACCAATCGAAGGCCACATCTCTTTTTTCGGTTGCAGGCGTGATGTGGATGGGCGGTTTTGCGGATTTGAGAAGTGATTCGAGATCTGCGCGACGTTTGCGAAAGGGCTCGGAGCGGAGATCGCGATCGCCTGTGCATAGCAGATCAAAGAATACGAAAGAGGCGGGAGTTTCCGTGGCGAGGAGTTTTACGCGCGAGGCTGCGGGATGAATGCGCAACTGGAGGGCGTCGAAATCGAGCCGACCATTGTGCGCGATGACGAGTTCGCCGTCGAGAACGCATTTTGAAGGCAACTGCTTTCGAAGCGGATCGACCATTTCAGGGAAGTAGCGGTTGAGAGGCTTTCTCATCGCGGCTCTGAATGAGGACTTCATTGCCATCGCGAAAGACCAGAACGCGGAAGCCATCCCATTTCGGCTCGTAGATCCATTTGCCTGGGGCGGGTACTTCGTCGACGCGCTTGGCGAGCATGGGAAGGACGGGCGGGTTGACGGGAAGGTTCATGCACCAAGTCCACGTTGAAGTGCAGACGCGGCTACAGAAGGCTGATGCCGCTGTGGTGATGTGATGTTGTCCGATGGAGCGGGTCGGTTGGGTAGAATCCGGGAAGTATGGGAAACGATGTGAAGATCGTCGCTTTGAATGAAAGAGTCTCCATTCCCGGAGTTGCCCGAATCGTGCGCGGAAATGGAGGGCTGCCAAAGATTCAGATCGAGACTGCTTTGGCGACAGCGGAAATCTATCTGCACGGAGCGCAGGTGATTGCGTGGAAGCCAGCGGGTTCGGACGAAGTGCTCTTTTTGAGCGAGAAGTCTCAGTGGGCGGAGGGCAAAGCAATTCGCGGAGGAATCCCGGTGTGTTTCCCATGGTTCCGATCTAAGGCGGATGATCCGCAGGCTCCGGCACACGGGTTCGTGCGCACGAAGGAGTGGGAAGTTGAGTCGATCACGGCTGAGCAGGACGACTCTGTCTGTGTACGTTTCTCGACTGGAAGCGATGATACGACGCGACGTTGGTGGCCCTTTGATTTTCGACTGGAATATCGGATAACGGTTGCCAGAGATCTAAAGCTGGAACTGACGATGAAGAATACAGGTGATTCGGCGCTTCGATTTGAAGAAGCCTTGCACACCTATTTCAATGTCGGCGATGTTGAACGAGTCGGGGTGGTAGGCCTGGACGGCGTGACTTACCTGGACAACCGGGACGGGAACCACACGAAGATGCAGTCAGGCGAACTTCGCCTCTCGGCCCAGACCGACAATGCGTACGTCAATGCATCCGATTCGGTGGAAATTGTGGATGCAGTTCTGCGGCGGAGATTGAAGACAAGAAAGCGACATTCAAATTCAACGATCGTCTGGAATCCCTGGCACGATGGAGCCGCGTCAATGACGGATCTTGGCCCAGATGAGTGGCGCCGAATGCTTTGTGTCGAAGGCGGCAACATCCAGGACTCGGCCGTGACGCTGCAGCCGCAAGAGACTCACGCGATGACCATCGAACTCGGTTGACGCTACACGGCGTCTAAGGGCTGCGGACCCAGAAGGCGACTCCGGACACTTTGAGGATCGAGCATCCACGGAAACTCACAGGAACACAAAGACGTAAGGCGCTGAAAACAAATAACATGTAAGCCAGCTTACACCTTGGTATATTACTAAAGTTTTGTTGACTCGTAACCGTACCTATCCTACTGTTAAAACTCCAAAGTGGTTCACAGGTGGGACCGTTGGAACAGACGGCCCATTCGCAAGCCCGCATTGGATTTCGTGGTTCGTCGAGGGTGAGTGGTTTGATCGACGAACGGTGTGTTATTTGAGGTTTCCCGGCGTGTTGCCCCCTCCTTATGGGTTCGGTCACTTCAGGACCTATCCAATGAAATTCTGGCGGACATCTGCAGAACAATGCTCGGATCACCAGTTCCGTGTTCGTCTCGGCAGATGGCGCAAATCCCGATTTTCCATTTCGTAAGAACTCCTCCCCCTCGGGTGCCTTGTGAGACCAAATCTGCTTGTCCCCGGTGTTCTCCGATCTGCCGAAGCATGCTCATTGCTCAATAAGGCTATTGAGAATGACGGCCACCTGCATGCGGATGGCTGCGATCGGGTCCATCCTGGAGCCGACCTGCCTCAGGTGTTTGAGGCTTGAACCCAAAGCTGGAAGCCTTCTTTTCATGATGTGCGCTTTTGTGCAATTCGTCGGTCCGCTTGCCGGACTTGCTTCGGATTTGGCCTTCAATTACGAAGCATCAGGTGGGAAGTATGCGCTGAAATTGCAGCCATTTACGCATATCAAGCGCAGGAGTACGCAAAGTTTTGCAAACTTCCAGCGCTTTGGTGGACTAGCTCTGCCAAATCTTGTGTATTCCGATCGAAAACGGGCCGAAAACAAGTGAAATGTTTCCTTGGTTTTTATCACTATTGGTCATGTTCTTGCACAAGAGAGGGGTTGGATTGGAACCGATATACCCGCGGAACTGTCCGGACAATCCTGGTCGCGGAGGAAAGACCTGCTGAATCGAGAGATCTGACGGGCATGAGGAGGGTAGAGCAGCGAGTGCGCGGGAGACCTCAGGCGGTTTGATCGGCATTGCGTCTGGCAAGCCACACGGGGTGAAGGACATAGCGGAGATTACCGGGCAAAAGGGATCCAATCACGGTGGATTAGGGCTTTAAACTTCGGAACCGACCAAAAAGCACCAAATCAGCATCTGAAGGATTAGCAGTTGGAAACAGCGTCGATTTGGATCAGAGTTGTGGATTCAGATGCGAGGTAAGCAGCAAGGAGTTACTGCGAGTGTCTGGAGCAAGTTACCGCAGAGGTACTTCCTCGACCCTAATAGGGCATTGTAGAACCCTCGCGGGTCACCGACTATTGGACAGGATTTCTCTGCTGTTGTCGCGTATGCAGTAAGGCGCGAGTTGAGAGAGATTCGGACGTCCAGGGGATTTTAAAAAAAACAATGAGCATGTAGCTCACAGGGCGAAGCTATGTCCAGATCCATCGCAAGTGAACTGGCAACGGAGGGCAACCCACACGTGGTGACGCTACAATGCATGGAAGCGCGGCAGGATCAAGCAGCTCCCTGGTGCGCTGTCTACACCCGGCACCAGCACGAGAAGTCCATTGGCGAGATATTGAAGGCGAAGGGCTTCGAGATTTTTCTGCCGCTTTATGAATCGACGCGCCGGTGGAAGGACAGGCGGAAGATTCTGTCGCTGCCGCTATTCCCTTGTTATGTTTTTGTGCGCGGAGCTCACGAACGCCGGCTCCAGGTGCTGACGACTCCGGGGGTGCACATGATTATCAGCCGCGGAGAACGCATTGCGACAGTTCCCGAGGCGGAGATCGAGGCAATCCGGAGAACCGTTGAGGGGCAACTTTATTTTGAACCGCACCCCTTCCTTCGCTGCGGCGAGCGTGTTCGCGTAGTGCGCGGTTCTCTCGAAGGCGTCGAGGGTGTTCTTACGCGCAAGAAGAATCTGTGCCGATTGGTTCTCTCCGTCGAGATGCTGGCACAGTCGGTGGCGGTAGAGATTGACGCGCTGGATGTTGTGCCTGTAGTGCAGCGAAATGTAGTTGCTGTGCATCCCGTGGGAGAGCAGCAACCAGATTCTTTGCGGCGAAATTCAATCGCCGGCATATGAGCGGGCAGGTTCACCTCGCAGGTTCGCTCAAACGCCGACACGGGCTGCGGAATCCAATTGAAAGAAGTGCTGGAGGAAGACGGGGGAATAGCACCGGCTTCGCAAGTGAAAGTTGTTCGACGGGAGTGGTTATGAAATGCAATGCCACACTGGTAGTTGTTCTAGGACTGGTGCTCGCAGCTTTGAATCCTATCCCAGGTCTAAGTCAGACCGGCGGGGCTTCGAGCGGCCAGAATGCGGTTGCTGCGAACTCCGGCTTGCAGCCGGCGGGCGGCGCAAGCAACCGGGCGCATGATGAGAACTTCATCATCGGCAATGACGACGTGCTAGCCATCAGCGTTTGGAAGGAGCCGGAGCTAACCAAGGCGGTTCCGGTGCGTTCCGACGGCAAGATCTCGCTGCCGCTGGTAGGCGAGATGCAGGCCACCGGCCGCAGCCCACTCCAGCTGGAGCAGGATATTACCGCAAAACTCAAGGACTTCATCACGACGCCCGAAGTTACGGTGATCGTTCAGCAGGTTAACAGCCGGAAGTTCAATATTCTCGGAGAAGTCACGAAGCCTGGCTCGTTTCCGCTCACAGCGTCAACAACCGTGATGGATGCCATTGCAACGGCGGGTGGTTTCAGGGATTTCGCGAAGAAGTCCAATGTCTACGTTCTGCGCAAAGGCCCTGACGGCGTTGAGAGTCGCTTGAAATTCAACTACAAGGATTACATCAAGGGCAAGGCCACTAATCAGAACATCAGGCTTGAGCCGAACGACACGATCATCGTTCCGTAAGGGTGACAATGACACTTAAGATTGCCTGTTTTTGTTTTGCTATCGCGGCTGCTTCGCCACTTTGCTCCCAGGTTCAGCCAAGTGCCACCGGAGGTGCGTTCACTCTGGATGACACCCGCATGATGACACCTCCGCCGGTGAGCGGCGGTGCCTATCCCAAAAATGTCGGTGCAGAGTCGCGGTCAAACTTTGTTGGGGGTGGACTGGTTGTTACGGGGGCCTACAACGACAACATCATGGTGGATCCGACCCAAAAGATCGCCGATGTGAACTACTCGATTGTTCCCACCATTTCCATCGATCGCATGACGCCCCGCGAGGCATTGGCGTTGAGCTATAGTTCGGGATTTACCCTGTATCAGAAGACGACGCAACTGAATGGTGTGACACAAAACGGAACTGCCGACTACCGATTTCACCTGACTAAATACGCGGTTGTGAACGTGAGGGACTCGTTCAGTCAGAATTTCAACTTGTTCAACCAGGCCAATCCTTTTAGCGGCGGCGGCATCCCTACCGGCGCACCTTCTCCGACCTCGGTTTTTGTGTATCCCTTCCAGAACCAGCTCGGGAACACACTGGATGGCG
Source organism: uncultured Acidobacteriaceae bacterium (assembly GCA_963735215.1). Classification (GTDB taxonomy): domain Bacteria; phylum Acidobacteriota; class Terriglobia; order Terriglobales; family Acidobacteriaceae; genus Telmatobacter. Next base: position 149,596 of record CAVTKF010000002.1, read on the forward strand.
GTCTCGAGTATCAATACGGCAGGAACGCGATGATTGGGGGAGGTGGGACCTTTTCCATCTTGCGCTTCTCGGCTGTTGGCAACACAACCGGTCTAGCCGACTCGAACACTGGGGGAGCGTCGGCGTTCTGGAGTCGCCGTGTCTCTCGCGGCCAATACATTGGCGCAATTTACGAGTACTCCAAAATCACCACGCATCCGGTAGAGTCGATCACGGACACGAACACGATCTTCGGGTTCTACACGAAGTATCTTACCAGCACCATATCTTTCTCAATCCTTGGCGGTCCGCAGCATTTCTATTCACGCGATCCAGTTTCGGGTGCTGCTTCAGGATCCTGGACGCCTGCGGTGCAGGGGAGTGTTGGCTATCAGACGGCACGCACAAGTATGTCGGCAGGTTACTCGCGCATCGTATCTGGTGCGGGAGGTCTTGTGGGTGCCTACCACTCGAACGTTGCCGGAGTTGAGGCGCGGCGGCAGGTGACGCGTACATGGAACATCGGCGCCGGCGGCAGCTACGCGCTCTTCAAGAATGTGACGCCTACAATCTCCACGTTCAATCCCGGGGGGCATACGATCGCGGGCACCGCGTCGGTCCAGCGCAGCTTCAGTGAACGCTTCCGCGTAGAAGTCGGTTACAGCCGCTTCCATCAAAGTTACGAGAACTTCGGGACAGCGGCGCAGCTCTTTCCCGATTGCAACCGCGAGTTTGGCTCTGTGACTTACCAGTTCTACCGACCAATAGGACGATAACGATGACCGAGTTAATCGAAGAGCAGGAATCAACACAACCCGATTTTGACCGATACCTCGACCTGGTGCGTCGTCGGCACCTGTACTTCCTCGTGCCGCTGTTTCTGGGCTGGCTCGTCGTGTGGGGAAGCAGCTGGATACTGCCGACAACCTACAAGTCAAGCACGTTGATCCTGGTCGAGCAACCGACGATGCCGCAGAGCTATGTGGCTCCGAACGTGAACGAGAATCTGCAGGACCGTCTGCAAAGCATCACACAGCAGATTCTCAGCCGCACGCGCCTCCTGATGATCATCGACAAACTCAACCTTTACGCCGAGAACAAGTCACTCAAGACTCCCGATGACAAGGTCGAGGCGATGCGTAAAGACATCAGCGTCGATCTCGTGAAGGACCCTCGTAATCAGGAGATCACCGCTTTCAGGGTGAGTTTCTCTGCGTTCAATCCGGTTCTGGCGCAGAAGGTCACCAACGAGCTGACGCAGCTGTTCATCAATGAGAACCTCAAGGTGCGCCGGTTAGAGTCTGAGGGGACCACAACCTTCATCGAAAAACAACTTGAAGATGCGCGTGTGACGCTGTCTGACCAGGAAGCCAAGGTGCGGCAGTTCGAGGCAGTGCATGAGGGAGCGTTACCAACCCAGGAGGCAAGCAACCTGCAGATTCTTGCAGGTCTTCAGGGGCAATTGCAGAATGAGCAAGACTCTCTGAACACAGCCAAGCAGCAGCGGGTTTATTACCAAACATTGACTGAGCAGTACAAGAGTCTTCACGCGTCCGGGCGTAGCCTGGATGGAGCGCCGTCGGAAGTGGCTGTGCTTGACCAGGAGTTGAGCCGGCTCAGAGCAGAACTCACGGACCTCAGTTCGCGCTATACCGACTCCTACCCGGATGTACAAAAAGTGAAGGCCCAGATCGCCAGGACCGAGAAGCAGAAGCAGGATCTGTTGGCTGCTCCCAGAAGCGGATCGAAGCAGGCCAGTGATGTGGAAAGCACACCACTGGTTCAATTGCAGGGTCAACTCCAGGCCAACCAGCTTGAGATCAGCAGCCGCGAGCGTGCAATTGCCGGTCTTGAGGCCCGAATCAGCGAGTACCAAGGACGGCTTAACTCAGAGCCTGGCACGGAACAAGAACTGGCCGAATTGACACGGGGCTACGAGCAATCGAAAGCGAACTACGATGACCTTCTGAAGAAGAAGAATCAATCCGTAATGGCCACCAGCATGGAACAGATGCAGCAGGGCGAACGATTTACGATGCTCGACCCGCCGAGTCTTCCCCTCAAGCCAGATTTTCCGGATCGCCTGAAGTTCTGTTGGATGGGCATTGCAGCCGGTCTGGCACTGGGGTGCCTGGTTGTCTTTGCATTCGAGTTTTTCGATGACCGCATGCACGGAGAGAAGGAACTCAAAGAGCTGCTCCCGATCAGTGTGATGGCGGAAATTCCCGAGATCGAGATCCCGCTGGATCTGGAGCATCAGAAGAGACGCAAGGTCTTGGGCTGGGCGATGGCATTGATCATTGGCGCGGTCATCGCGATCGGGTCCACATTCAGCTACATACGAGGATAGTGCACATTCCCCATGTACAAGATTTTCTACAATCTGACGCGCAACCCGTTTGACCTATCGCCGGATCCAACATGTTTTGTAGCGACGGAGCGGCACAATGAGGCGCTGGCCGCTCTCTACTATGGCATCGTTCGGCACAAGGGCGTGGTCGTTGTGACCGGAGAAGTGGGAACGGGCAAGACTCTCATGCTCCGTTGCCTGCTGCAACTGTTCAAGTCGAGCAGCGAAATTTCGTATGCATACCTGTTCAACTGCCGCTTGTCCGAAATGGAGTTTCTGCACTATGTTGCCTCAGACTTTGGCCTGAGGGCCGATGCGAAGCAGAGCAAGAGTTCGCTCCTGCTGGACCTGAGCAAGTACGTCACCTCGCGTGGTCTTCAAGGACTCACTACCGTGCTGATTGTGGATGAGGCGCACAATCTTTCGACGGAACTGCTGGAGGAAATTCGGCTTCTCTCGAATCTAGAGACGAATGATGACAAGCTTCTTCAGATCGTTCTTGTAGGGCAGCCCGAACTCGATCTGAAGCTCGACTCGTTTGAATTACGGCCGTTGAAGCAGAGGATCGCGTTGCGGGCCCATCTTTCGCCGCTCGACGAGCAGGATACCGGTAAATACATCACAGAACGCCTGACGATTGCCGGCGGTTCTTCCCGTCCCGAAGCGCTGTTCTCACCGGAAGCAGTCAAAGTAATTCACCAGTACTCGCGAGGATTTCCGCGATTGATCAACACCATCTGCGAGAACGCTCTCATCACGGGATACGCACGACAAATGCCCGTCATCACACCGGATGTCGTTGTTGGAGTTGCCAAGGACTTCCATCTCACCTCCAACGGCTCGATGCTGAACAAAGATGCGCAGGGCGGGGACCTCGATCTGGAACGGGCCAAGAACTTCTTCCTCGATCTGTACGCATCGATGCACCGAATTAACGGATCCGATTCGGAGTTGAATACACCTATCACGGTTGAAGCGGGGGAAAATGAGTCAGATATTTGACGCGCTACAGCGTTCAGAAGCCGAGCGGAACGGCAAGGATACCGCGGCGGCCAGCCGTGCGATCGAGCTGCTGCAACGCACAGAAAGCTTTGCTGCCGCCAGCCGACCGGCCAGCGATTCGCGCAGTCCCTGGACCACAACCGTGGTTTCAGAGACTGGGGTAGCTACCGCCGAGCCGGAGCAAGCACCGGAGATGGCTGTCCCGGCCGACATTCATACTCACAGTCCGGCGATTGGCAGAGCTATGCCCGCGGCCGAGGAGCAGGTTGAAGGGCCGATGCAATGCGAGGTCCTGAGCGTGTCTGCTTCGATAGAGAGCCGGTTGGTGTCTCTTCCCGATAGCGTGAGCCCCGCCAGTGAGGCATTTCATCTCCTCGGCGTACGTTTGCGGCACTTACGCCGCCAGCGTCCGCTCAAGAAGGTTCTGATTACAAGCACCATTCCGCAGGAAGGCAAGAGCGTAGTAGCCGCCAACCTTGCATGCACCCTGGCGCTTCGAACCCAGCAGAAGGTGCTGTTGCTGGAGGGCGATGTCCGGAGGCCTACGCAGTCGAAGATTTTTGGACTCGCACAGAGGCCCGGCATTTGCGAGTGGCTTGACGGCGAGAGGTCGCTTATCAAGAGCATGTATCGGCTCGAGGCGCCGGGAATCTGGATATTCCCTGCAGGATCCGGGACCGGAAATTCATTGGAACTGCTGCAATCCGGAGCGGTCACACCCATGATGGAACAGCTCATGAACTGGTTCGACTGGGTGGTAATCGATTCGCCTCCGATTCTTCCTCTCGCCGACACCAGTGTGTGGACCAACATGGCGGACGGGATCCTGCTTGTGACCCGGCAGGGGATCACCCAGAAGCGGCAGTTAAAGCGCGGACTTGAGGCGTTGGGCACCCAGAAGCTGATCGGGGCAGTTTTGAACAGCGCAAAGAGTGTGCTGCACACAGACTATTACTATCGGCCCGTTAACCGGTTACTAAACGAGGATGCGGACGACTAATTCCCTCGGTATTATGACGGAGTTTGAGTATTCTCACGATCGAGGTTGAGATTCATTTCACGCAACATTTTCGAATGCCCCGGCGCTCCCACTGTTTGAACAAAGTGAAATCAAGGTAACTCAGAAGCAGGAGCAATGGCCATGTGCCTTGGGAGGAAGCAGTGAATACGGGAAGGCAAAGTCGGACAATCAATCTCATTGATCCCCTGAGCGAGCCGGCGTTTGAACGCAAGGCTTTTGATGAGGAAAATTTCAGGCGTGTAATTGCCATCGAGCGCAAGCGTACGGAGCGTTCGAAAGCGCCTTTCGTTCTGATGCTTCTCGAAGTTGCAAACGAGAACGCGGACAAAGCAACCACTGCCCTCCAATCTGTAATGTCGGTCTTGCTCGCATCCAGCCGCGATACTGACGTGGTGGGCTGGTACAAGTCGAAGACAACGATCGGTGCATTATTCACCGGCCTGGTCGTCGGCGATAAGAGTTCGATCCTCATGACGATTCTGAGCCGGGCCACCAATACGCTTCGCGACGAGTTGAGTTTCGACCAATTCAATCTCATCAATATTTCTCTGCACTACTATCCGGATGACTGGGATGAAAATGGGCCAGGTCGTCCGAGCAACCCCGCGCTCTATCCAGACCTTTCCAAGCAAGCCAACGTAAAGCTACCGCTCCACATTCTGAAGCGCGCCATCGACATCGTCGGAGGCTTGATTCTTACGCTCATCTGCCTGCCGTTCTGCCTGTTGATTGCCATCGCGATCAAGGTCACGTCTAAAGGCCCGGTTCTGTTTCGCCAGATGCGGGTGGGGCAGCACGGAAAGCAATTCGTATTTCTGAAATTCCGTTCGATGTATGCGAACAACGACCACAGCGTTCACCGTGAGTATGTGACCAAGCTGATCAACAAGGAAACCGACAGTGAGGCAACGTGCAAGACGGACACCGTTTATAAGCTCACGGGCGATAAGCGGATCACGCCAATCGGCCGTCTTCTGCGCAGGACCAGCCTAGACGAATTACCTCAGTTTCTGAATGTTTTGCTTGGCGATATGTCGCTGGTCGGGCCGAGGCCGCCGATTCCATATGAGCTGGCCGCTTACCAGACGTGGCATCGCCGCAGGTTGCTCGAGGTAAAGCCCGGCGTTACGGGATTGTGGCAAGTTACCGGTAGAAGCACTGTGGATTTCGACGCGATGGTGCGACTCGATCTGCGATACGCCACATCCTGGAGTCCGTGGCTCGATATCAAGATCCTTCTCCGTACGCCTCTCGCCGTGATCCGAGGGTCCGGCGCCTACTGAGGGCGTTTCCTTCACAATTCAACTTTCGACTGGCAGAGACAATCACTGATCCGGGTCTGGATTCCTGCGTAAGTCATCCCCCAACCAATCAGCGGTTTTGCAGAAAGACGGCGAATCATGAACTTCGGTGTAATTGGTTACGGCTACTGGGGACCAAACATTGTGAGAAACCTTATGAGTCTCGAAGGCTCTGAGGTTCTGGCAATTGCGGAGATAAGCCCGCATGCGCGCCTGCGCGCACAGAAGGCTCATCCCGGAGTACAAGTTGTTGCAAGCGCATCTGAGGTTATCTGTTCACCCGAGATCGATGCGATTGCGGTTGTGTCTCCGGTCTGGACGCACTACGAACTGACCAAGAAGGCTCTGGAAAATGGGAAGCACGTTTTCGTTGAGAAACCCTTCACCAGTACTTCGGCGCAGGGTGAAGAACTGATCGATCTGGCGGCCCGGAAGAATCTCAAGATCATGGTTGACCACACCTTCCTCTTCACGGGGGCGGTGAAGAAAATCAAGCAGCTTGTGGATGAGGGGGCGCTAGGAAATCTGTACTATTACGATTCCACGCGCGTCAACTTGGGATTGTTTCAGCACGACTGCAACGTGCTTTGGGATCTGGCGCCACACGATCTCTCGATCATGGACTACCTCCTGAAGGGAGATCCTGAGGCCATTGTTGCAACCGGCCAGGGACATCTAAATGGCCACGAGGATGTGGCTTTCATGACGCTCTATTTCCCGGAAAAAGTGATTGCCCACATTAACGTGAACTGGTTGTCGCCGGTGAAGGTGAGGACAACCCTCATCGGCGGTGAGAAACGCATGCTGGTGTGGAACGATCTCGAAGCCGATGAAAAGCTCAAGGTTTACGACAAGGGCGTGAAGATTAGCGGCAAAGAAGGCGTCTACGAGCTGCTGGTCAGCTATCGCTCCGGAGATATGTGGGCCCCGCAGTTAGAGCAGGGCGAGGCCTTGCGGCAAGAACTTTCTTACTTTGTCGATTGTGTTTCAACAGGGCAGGAGCCGTTCAACGACGGTTGCGCTGGTCTGCGTGTGGTGCGAATGCTCGAAACGGCCAATGAATCGCTCAACAAGAAGGGAGCACTGGTTTATCTATGAACACCTTTAACTGCATTGCTGACGACGTGAAATTGGGCGAGAATGTTCGTCTCTCGAAGTTCATCAACCTCTACGGCTGCGAGATCGGAGACGAGACCAAGATTGGCGCGTTTGTCGAGATCCAGAAGAACGCGAAGGTGGGCCGCCGGTGCAAGATCTCGAGCCACACTTTCATCTGCGAAGGCGTCGTGATCGAGGACAACGTGTTTATCGGCCATGGCGTGACGTTTACGAATGACTCGTATCCACGCGCAACCACGGCCACCGGTGAACTGCAGAGCGAATCCGACTGGAAAGTCGAGTCGACCATCATTCGCAAGGGCGCATCCCTCGGGTCTGGAGCTACCATCCTGCCGAATCTTGAGATCGGCGAGAACGCGATCGTTGGCGCTGGCGCGGTAGTCACCAAGAGCGTTCCGGCGAATGCAGTTGTGGCAGGCAACCCAGCGAAGGTGCTCCGCTACGTGGAGTCCGAAGCCGTAACGGAGGGCGATACAGCGCCCATTCCTTTCCTCGACCTGGTCACTCCGCACCGTGAACTCGAGAACGAGTTGATTGATGGATTCCGTCAGAACCTGCGCAACGCGAGCTTCGTCGGTGGTCCTATCGTCGAAAAGTTCGAAGAGGCGTTCGCTGCATTTTGCACTGCGAAACACTCAATCGCTGTCAGCAGCGGAACCGACGCTCTGCGCTTTGCGATCATGACCTGCGGCGTGCAGCCCGGCGATGTTGTCGTTACCGTGCCGAACACGTTCATTGCCACCACCGAGGCCATCTCGCAGGCTGGGGCGGTTCCGGAGTTCGTCGACATCGACGAGCAGACATACAACATGTCGGTTGTCATGCTCCAGCGCTACCTTGAGAAGCAGTGCATTCGCGAGAAGTCGGGCCGTTTAGTAAGCCTTCGTTCGGGACGACCGGTTACGGCCGTCGTTCCAGTTCATCTGTACGGGCAGATGGCTGATATGGATGCCATCTTAAACCTCGCCGAGCGCTACGGCCTGATCGTGATCGAAGATGCCTGCCAGGCGCACGGAGCCGAGTACTTCTCAAAGAAGCAGAACCGCTGGATGAAGGCCGGGACGATGGGTAAGGCCGCGGCGTTTAGCTTCTATCCGGGCAAGAATCTGGGCGCCTGTGGCGAAGGGGGCGCGGTCACAACCAACGACGCAGGCATCGCAGAAAAAATCAAGTGCCTTCGCGACCACGGCCAAGTCAAAAAGTACTTTCACGACGTCGAGGGCTATAACGGACGCCTGGATGCGATCCAGGCTTCAATTCTGCATGCGAAACTACCGCACCTCGCCGCGTGGAACGCGCAACGCCGCGATCGTGCCGCCGAGTACAACCGGCTCATGGGCAGAGAGGAAGTTGTTCGCCTTCCATACGAGCCGTCCTGGTCCCGCGCCGTTTATCACCTCTATGTGGTGCGAACTAACAACCGCGAAGAGATGACCAACCATCTTAAGAAGGTTGGCGTCGGTACCGGCATTCATTATCCCGTTCCGCTGCATCTGCAGACGGCATATGTTTCGCTCAGCTACAACCCCGGCGACTTCCCTGTGACGGAGGCGGTTTCTCCGGAGATCCTTTCAATACCCATGTTTCCGCAGCTCACCGGGCTTCAACAAGCCAGAGTGGTGCAGGAGATCATCTCATTTGCCCGGGAGACTGCGTCGAAGCCGGTCGAATCTCTGGAGACTCCGGTGGCAGAAGCAGCATACAAGACGGCGTAGCCGTAGCAGTTCAGGCCCTTCCGAGAACCGAACAGGAGGCAATTAGCCGTGGAAAGAAATAAGCAGATCGTCATCGCTGGGCTCGGCGAAGTGGGCAAGCCGCTCTACCAGCTGATTTCTGAGCATTGCGATGCCGTAGGCGTCGACGTTGGCACGCCGCTGAACGGGATCGGGCAGGTGGAAGTTCTGCACATTTGCTTCCCCTTCCAGATCAAGGACTTCATTGGCGAGGTTGCACGCTACGTCGACTTGTTCAAGCCTGAGCTCGTGGTCATCAACAGCACGGTCGCGGTTGGCACTACACGCAGGGTTGCAGAGCGCACCGGAGTTCCCACCGTGAACAGTCCTATTCGCGGCAAGCACGCTCGCATGCTCGACGAACTGCGGATGTATACGAAGTTTGTGGGCGCGAGCGATCCGGCTGCAGGTCACCATGCGGTTGAGCACTTCCGTTCCGTCGGGTTGACGACGAAGCTCCTGTCTACGCCCGAAGCATCCGAGCTAGCCAAGCTTACCGAAACCACCTATTTCGGTCTGATGATTGCCTGGGCACAGGAACTCGAACGCTACTGCGACCTCAGCGGCGCCAACTACGAGGAGATCATCTCGTTTTATGAGGAGATCAAGTTCTTCCCGACAGTCAAGTACTTCCCGGGTGTAATTGGCGGACACTGCGTCATGCCCAACATCGAACTTCTTCGCAGGTTCGACGATTCGAAGATTCTGCAATCCATTCATGCGTCGAACCAGATGAAAATAGACCGAGATTCGCAGAAGGTCGATCTTGATCTCTCTGCCGACCGAGTTCCTGTCCATACGAATTCATGACTATCGCCATCGAATCGAAAGCAGAGCAAAGCACCGACATGCTGGCAGCCGACCTGAACTCCGCAGCGGTGTCGAGGCGGCTCGCCGGAAAGCGTGTGGGCATGGTGGTGTTTTCACCGTACCCCGTCGATCCTCGCCCGCGACGTGCTGTCGAAGCATTGCGCAATGAAGGCGCCCAGGTTGAACTCATCTGCGAGGCCGAAGGCGAAGATGCGAGGCGTGAATACTCTAAGAATCTTGAGGTCATTCGCGTCCCCATCCGCCATATCCGCGGAGGTGCGTTGTCCTATGCCTACCAATACTCGTCGTTCATCCTGATCTCCAGTGCCATACTCGCATGGCGCACGCTCCGTCGCCGGTACCAACTGATATATGTGCATAACATGCCCGACATCCTTGTCATAAGCGGCATGATCCCGAAACTTTTCGGGGCCAAGGTTATCCTCGACCAGCATGATCCTATGCCAGAGCTAATGTGTACCATTTTTAACAAGGATGAACAGAGCTTTGCGGTGCGTGTTATCCGCCGCCTCGAAAAGTGGAGTATCGCGCGCGCCAACCTAGTCATCACGGTGAATGAAGCTTGTCGGCGCATCTTCTCTAATCGCAGCTGTTCCGACGACAAGATCGGCGTGGTGATGAACTCGCCGGACGAGAAGATGTTCCAATATCGTGATGCGCGCTCGCATCGCGCTCGCCAGGCTGGCGAGCCGTTCGTGATGATGTATCACGGATCGTTGGTTGAGCGTAATGGCCTTGAACTCGCGGTCGATGCATTGCACCGCATGCAGCAGAGCGTCCCCGAGGCAGAGCTGAGAGTCTACGGGCGCTCCACACCCTATCTTGAGCGGGTGATGAGCAAGGTCCGTACACTCGGAATGACCGATAAGGTTCACTTTCTCGGCCCCAAACGCCTTGAAGATCTTGCAGGCGAAATCGAAGAATGCGACGTTGGCGTCATCCCCAACCAGCTCAACACCTTTACCGAGATCAACACACCAACGCGTATTTTCGAATACCTTGCCCTCGGCAAGCCAGTCATCGCGCCGTCCACCTTGGGCGTACGCGATTACTTCCGCCCAGAATCGCTTGTTTTCTTCGAGGCTGGGAACGCAGATGACCTGGCAGCCCAGATGTCCTATGTGGCCTCTCACCCTGCGGAGGCTGTCGATATCGCAGAGGAAGGCCAGCGCGTTTACCTGGCGCATTCCTGGCAACAGGAGCGAGAGACGCTCGTCAACCTGGTCGCTAATCTACTGAACAACTGAGTTACGGTTGGGGCCGCCGGCCTGTCGGTCTCTATGCTGGAGCTTCGGACCTTCAACAAATTGTTGATGATCATTTCGCAGGAAATAGCATGATTGGCGTCGTTGCACCCGGATCGAGTCGAGAGGTCGTCTCGGAGTTCTTCGAGTTGTTCAAGACTCCATGGGAATTCTTCGATGCCAATCGCAGGTACGAGGTGCTCCTGATTGCAGGAGACGCCGATTTCGATGTATCCGCGGCGAAACTTGTCCTCCACTACAGCCCCGACGCGTCGGCGTTGGATGCAGCGGAAGGAGTTGCGGTCGACTCAAGAAAGTCTGATCGAGTGTTGGTGGACCGAGGTGGCAGACTCCCCGTTTTCAAACAATGCCTGGCGTTTCACATTGAGGGTGACGGGCTGCAGATCGAAGGAGATTCGCAGGTTCGAGCGTCGTATCACCGCACCCGTAATAACCAGCACGTCGTACGCATTGGATTCGACCTGTTTGCCGAGATCGAGACGCTTCTGACAATCGGCCAGCATGCGCAGTTCGCACAAACGCCGACCATTGACCGGCATATCGCCTTTATTCGGGAGTTGATGATCCAAAGTGGAGCGTCGTTCGTGGAGATTCCGCCGACGCCCGCTGGACATCCATTTGTTGCATGTCTGACACATGACGTCGATCACCCTGCCGTTGCCTTTCACAAGCTGGATCACACCGCATGCGGCTTTCTCATGCGTGCTACTGTTGGTTCTGCACTTGATTTTCTGAAGGGGAAGATCGGGACACGCGAGCTAATTCAGAATCTGCATGCGGCAATGAAGCTGCCGTTCGTCTACCTGGGATGGGCCGAGGATTTTTGGGCAGGTTTTGAGCGTCGCTACTCGGCGATGGAAAAGGGATTGCCCTCGACGTACTTCGTCCTTCCGTTCAAGGGCATACCAGGCAAGACGCGCGAATGCGAGGCGCCAAAGCTGCGCGCTTCTGGCTACAGCGCCAAAGAGATCGAGAAATCGCTTGCGTCCATTCGTGATTCTGGCTCTGAGGTGGCTACGCATGGCATCAACGCATGGCTGACCGCAGAAGAAGCCTCCAGGGAAATGCGTGAAGTGCGGGCCGAGTCAGGCGAGTCAGAATGCGGCATCCGGATGCATTGGCTCTATTTCGATGAGAAGTCACCCGCGGTGCTGGAAGAGGCCGGCGCCAACTACGACTCGACGCTCGGCTATCGGGATACAGTCGGGTTCCGATGCGGAACAACACAGGCGTTCAAGCCTCTCGGCGCCGATCGTCTGCTGGAGCTGCCTCTCACCGTGATGGATACCGCGCTGTTCTATCCCGCGTACCTGAACCTCTCGCAGGCTGAAGCTGTGCCCATCCTGCGTGAAACAGTTGCGAGAGTGGCGGAATTCGGTGGCTGCATCACAGTGAATTGGCATGATCGCAGCCTCGCACCGGAACGTCAGTGGGGGGAGAGCTACGAGGCTCTGCTCGAGGATCTGAGAGGTCGGAACGCATGGTTCGCAACAGCATCCCAGGCAGCCGCGTGGTTTCAGAATCGCAGGTCAGCGAAGTTTCAACATGATGAAAAGGGCGAAAGGCTTGTCGGGATTACCACCGCGAAGCCTTCCAAAGGCGGTCTTCCGGGCCTGCAACTGCGTACCTATTCAACGCAGAATTTGTCGCGCGACACGGGCGGGGTCAGGTTTATGCAGATGGAATTTTCGGAAGACATTCAACTGAGCACCCAATTCAGCGGTGCAACCGAGCTGACCGGGGCCTGTGAGCCGGTCCGTTTGTAAGCGGACAACGACACGATGCCTCCTCTTCTTGCATTAACGCTCTGGTTGATCCTGCTCGTGATGTTGGTTCGGTATGATCCGGCGCGGGATCCCAAAACCTCGTGGACAACGTGGATTGCCGTGGCCTGGCTGGCGATCGCCGCCTCGCGCCTTCCTTCGCAATGGCTCCAGCTCCAAACGGATTCAGCGTCTGCTGCAATGCAAGAGGGCAATGGCTTCGATCGCATCGTGCTTTCGGCCCTGATGGCCACGGCGATCTGGGTCCTGATAGCACGCCGCTTCAAGTGGGGCGAATTCTTCCTGCGCCACTGGACGCTGATGGCCCTTCTGGCATTCGCCCTGTTCAGCACTTTCTGGTCCGATTTCCCGGGCGTGACGGCGAAAAGATGGTTCCGCGATCTCGGCAACTACTTCGTAGTTCTCGTCGTGCTCACTGACCCACGCCCAGCCGACTCAGTTCGCACCATTCTCCGCCGCATCGCCTACCTGCTGATTCCGCTTTCTATCGTGTTCACAAAGTACTTCCCAGAACTCGGTAAGCAGTACGACGCCTGGTCCGGAATGGGCTATTACATTGGCGTTACCACCAGCAAGAACATGCTGGGTGCATTATGTCTTGTTTCTGCGGTGTTCTTTTTCTGGGATTCGGTTTCGCGCTGGCCGGAAAGAAGGCAGAAACGGACCAAGCGCATCCTATGGATCAACGCGGTATTTCTTGCCATGACCGCTCGCATGTTGCAACTCGCGCACAGCACAACTTCAGACGTTTGCATTGTGCTCGGATGCATGGTCATTCTTGCGGCGCACATGAAGTATTTCAGGCGACGCCCGGGGCTGCTCATGTTCCTTGTGCCGGCCACGTTTGTTCTTTACCTGGTCATAGACTTTGGAGCCGGACTTGGTGGATCACTCGCACAGGCACTCGGTAAAGACGCCACTCTCACCGACAGAACAAAGATCTGGGCGTTTCTACTCAACATGCATACGAACCCGATCATCGGCACCGGGTATCAGAGTTTCTGGCTAGGCGACCGCTTGATGGACTTCTGGCAGAATTCAGGCCTCGGGCATCTGAATGAAGCCCACAATGGCTATCTTGAAATCTACCTCGAACTGGGTCTTATAGGATGCGCCCTGACGGTGGCCTTCCTCATCGCGAGCTACCGCAGCATCTGTATGCGATTTTCCGTGCAACCTGAACTGGCCACGCTGGGGATCGCGATGTGGCTAGTCCTTGTCTTTTACAACATGTCGGAAGCAGCGTTCGAGGGCGGTCTGCTCTACTCGGTATTTCTCTTCGGCGCGCTCACCCAATCACGACGTGCGACAGCGCGCAGCAAGAGTGCCGTAAAGCTGCGGGACACCGGAGTCGAGGCCGTCCCTGGCACTCTCGCAACGACCTATCCCGAGCACGACCTCGAACCATCGCTGAGCTCGGTTCAAGCTGAGCACCGCTGGCTCAATTCGTGACCACGAAAGGCTGTTCCATGCTTCAGATTTGTGGCAAAGACATCCTTGTCGAAGGCAAGGTAATCCGGATTGCCCGCTTGAATGCCGAAGGTTACGACACTCTTGATGAACCCGAAGTCGCGCTGCAGCAGATCCGGCATTGCGGTACTCGGGTGGACCTTTTCACATTCGTCGAGAAACTGACCGATCCCTCTCAAAAACATTCCCACCAGGTGGAGTGCGACAATCTTGCGGCCCTTCCAATTACTACCTTCGACCACTGGATGACGAAGCAGATTGACTTCAAGGCCCGGAACAAGGCTCGGAAGGCAGGCAAAGCCGGGGTGATCTTGAAAGAGGTTCCTTATGACGATGAATTCGTCAAAGGAATCTCGGCAATTTACAACGAGTCGGCGATTCGGCAGGGCAAGAAGTTCTGGCATTATGGCAAACCTCTTGAAGAAGTATGGCGAATGAATGGGACCTACCTCGACCGCAGTATTTTCCTCGGGGCATACTTCGAGGGTGCGCTGATCGGGTTCGTAAAGCTGGTGATGAACGAAGATCGGACGCAGGCCGGCCTGATGCAGATCGTCTCCATGATTCAGCACCGCGACAAGGCTCCAACAAATGCGCTGGTAGCCCAGGCTGTGAAGTCGTGCTCGGAGCGTGGAATTCCGTACCTGTGGTACGCCAACTTCTCATACGGCAAGAAACAGGACGACGGTCTCGCGGAATTCAAGCGACACAACGGTTTCCAAAAGATCGAGATCGCGCGATATTACGTCCCACTTACAGTCTTGGGCCGACTTGCTTTGCGCCTTGGCCTTCACCACGGAGCAGGCGAGTGGATTCCTGAGCCGATGGCGGCCACTTATCGCAAGGCTCGCAAGATCTGGTATGAGCGCCGCTTCCACGGTCTCGAAAACGCCTGACCTCATGTAGTAAAACGCTGTCAACCGACACAGGTCCCCTAAATACTAATGCCAGGAATCTTTGGATGCATCACACAAAAGCCACGACCGCAAGCCGAGGCGGAGCTGTCGGAAATGCTCCACGTGATGCTGCATGAAGACTCTTATGTCAGCGACACCTGGATGGATGAGGGTCTGGGCGTCTATGTAGGAACGCTGGCTCGAGCCGGGTCTTTCTCAGAAAAAGGCATTACGTTCGATGAGCGGGGCGATGTAATGCTCGCGTTTTCAGGTGAAGAGTACTCGGCCTCGCGCAACACTCAGCAGCTCGCTAAGCTCGCTGAACAACCATCATTCCCGGCAGCTTTGAATGGGCGCTTTCACGGAATGCTCGTTGATGCGCTTACCGGCGTCGCAACCTTGTTTAATGATCGCTTCGGGATGCACCGCCTCTACTATTACCAGGCGGCCGGAACTTTTTACTTCGCTTCTGAGGCAAAGGCAATCCTCTCTGTTTGCCCGGAGACACGGGAGCTGAATTTTCAAAGCTTCGGAGAATTGGTGTCCTGCGGGGCGACGCTGGAGAATCGCTCACTCTTCAAGGGAATCGGCATTCTTCCACCCGCTTCGAAATGGACGTTCCGCAATGGTGCGCTCCATCAGAGAAACACGTATTTCAACGCTTCCGCATGGGAGAATCAGGAACCGCTTGCTGCGGAGCCGTATTACAGCGCGCTTCTCGATGCGTTTCAAGGGAGCGTGGCTCGTTGCTTTTCGGGCAGCGAGGACATCGCAATGTCCCTTACCGGAGGCCTTGATACACGGATGGTGATGGCCTGCCGCCAGCCCGCTCGCGACGCCCTTCCGTGCTACACATTCGGAAGCATGTACCGCGAGAACCAGGATGTTCGCAGAGCGCGGGAACTTGCCCAGCACTGCCATCAGGACTTTCAGGTGCTCACAGCCGGCAGGGATTTTCTATCGCAGTTCTCGAAATATGCGGAGCGATCGGTTTATCTAACGGATGGCTGCGTCGACGTAAGCAGGGCGCCCGACCTCTACCTTAATCAGCAGGCCCGAGCGATCGCCCACGTGCGAATGACCGGTTTGTTCGGTGGCGAAATACTACGCGGAGTCCGGGCGTTCAAGCCAGTAGCTACCATGCCGGGTCTGTTCACCAGCGAATTCGAGCAGCACACAACCAACGCGGCTGAAACCTACGCGCGGGCGCTCGCCTGCCACCCGACCTCATTTGCGGTATTCAAGCAAAACCCATGGTATCTGCACGGCTCGCTCTCGCTTGAAGAGACGCAGCTCACGACGCGCTCTCCCTTTCTGGATAACGACTTTGTGCGGACCGTATTTCGCTCGCCGGCTGCAGAACTTGCCAGCAGCCGCATGTCCTGGCGGCTGGTCAAAGACGGCAACCCAGCGCTCTTAAAACTGCCCACCGATCGCGGCTTGACAGCCAATCCGGGCTCGTGGAAGGGGAGGGCACTGCACGGGATTATGGAGTTCTTGTTCAAGGCGGAGTACGCCTATGATTCGGGCATGCCGCAGTGGCTTGCAGGCTTCGATCATGCGCTCTCCAGGCTGCATCTCGAGAGGATGTTTCTCGGACGACATAAACCATTCCACTTCCGGCTCTGGTACCGCGATTCCCTCGGGGCCTATATAAAGGAGATACTCCTTGACGAACGAACGCTTTCAAGACCTTACTTGAACCGTTACGCTGTTCAGAAGGTGGTGCGCGGGCACCTTAAGGGTAATCGCAATTTCACCCACGAGATTCACAAATTATTGACCCTTGAGCTGATAGAAAGGGTCATTCTGGAACGACATCCAGAGCGGCACGGGCCTAATTCGAGATCGGTTTGTCTCACCGCGCAATAGAGCCGAGGATCAGAGTGGCGACCAGCGTACTTCTGACTTCCCTGTAAGAGCGTCGCAGGCGCCATAAGAATGTATTCGAAATGAGAATTGCTTACCTGTTTTTCGCTTATCGAAACCCTCGTCTTATCCAGAGGGAGATCGAGATTCTCGCTTCAGAGAGGGCCACTTTCTTTATCCACATTGATGGGAAAGTGGATATCAGTGGGTTCGCGCAGATCAAAGGACCGAACATTCACTTCTGCGAGAATCGAATTCCGGTTTACTGGGCAGAATATTCGGGCGTTCGCGCAGTGACCGAACTGATGAAGCAGGCGTTGGCCGGTCCGGAGCCTTGCGACTACCTCTTTCTGCTAAGCGGTAGTGAGTATCCAATTCGCAGCCGTAGCTACATTGAAGGATTTCTCGAGGCAAACAAAGGTACCGAGTTCGTCCGGCTCATCAAAGTACCCGCTCCGGGAAAGCCGCTGTCGCGGATGACCACCGTTCGCTACGAATCCGACAAGCCGGTGCGTCGGTTTTTTTCACGAGCGTTCGCCAAGGTCGGTATGTCGCAGCGCGACTTTCACAATCATCTCGGCACGCTTGAGCCCTATTCGGGGCGTACCTGGTGGGCACTGACACGCGAGGCATGTGAATACATTCTCCGCTTCGACGAGGAAAATCCGGAGATGGCAGCCTTCTTCCGCGACACCTTTGCACCCGAAGAAGCCTACTTCCACACCATCCTCGGCAACTCGAAATTCAAAGAGCGCGCCTGCGGAAATCTTGTGTACGAAGACTGGTCGGCAGGCGGAGCCCATCCCGCAATCATCACAGCCAAACATCTCGACTACTTCGAAAAGCAGGAAAAGGTGTTTGACCTGTATGAGGGGCCGTCGGAATTGCTGTTCGCCCGAAAATTCTCAGACGACAGCGCTGCACTTTTCTCAAGGGTCGATCAGATGGCAAAGCAAAAGGGCGACTATCCACTTGCCAGTCGCCCTCCGCTTTGCCAAACGTCTTAGGTTCTCATTCGTGTTCTACACGGACTTCATGTCAATGCGCGACGGCAGTCACACTCAGCGGGGCCGGAGGCGTTTGAGCCTGCGAACCGGCACCTGCTCCTCCGCGCAGCGGATGGGGATAGGCATATGCAGACCAGCCCGGCTTTGCGGTGCTGCCGTTGAAGTAATCCCGGTTCTGCTTGAGGTAGTCGGCCGAGTTGTCAGGGTTGCTGCCGCACGCCGTACCACCGTAATCGGAGAGCATAAAGTTCAGCGTCGGGCGGGAATTGCCCCATACGTAGAAGGGCTCACTATCACCCACGTAGGCAAATCCGTCCTTGGTCTCTCCACCAGCTTGTCCAGTTCCGGTCACATAACCGAACCCAACCTGACGCGGTGCATGATAGTCAGAGCCGCCCGAGGTTCCCTGACCCCAGCAACCATCCGGACCGCCGCTGCGCTGCAGGTTCATCACCGTAGCATTGATGTCCGGCTTCGCGCCGTAGTCCGTGGAGGACATGGCTGGCAGTGTGTTGTTGTAAGCCAACCCTGTACCGCCGCGCAGATAAATCCATGCCTGGAGATTGAACGTGCTGCCATCGCTAAAGGCATCGTACCTGCCTACGTTTCCGTAAGCCTCAAAGAAGCGCTGCCCGAAGTTAGAAGTGTCGGCGCCGTGCGAGCCCTGAATGCCGGAGTTGTTATACATGTTGTAGCGCTGAACCATGCGGGCATTGTCATCGGCACCATTGGCATAACCGAAGGCGTGGAAGTCGCTGTCTTCGATAAAGAATGCATCCGATCCGTTAGACAACGAGCCCATGTTCGAGGCAGATGACCATGAAGTGGATTGTGTATTGGTCGGGTCTTTGACGCCTCCGCAACCCACTGTGGAACCGTTGAACGGGTCCGACGAACAGGAGATATTCCACACCACACCGCGATTGGATTGGGTCTCGATCACATCCCCGTTACCTGAAGGGGGAGCAGGATTGTTAGGATTCACGCGGAAGCGCGAATCATGAATCAAAACAGCCTGGCCGCCGGCCGTGTAGAAGATCGAGAACACGTGGGCGCGGTAAGTACCATGATCGACGAAGATTCCACTGACATTGGTATGGAACGAAGTGTCTTCAGTGATGTTGAAGAGAGCGTTGTCAGTCGGGTTGTCATTGATGAGAACCGTCTGCGAGGATGGATTATTGGAAATCAACCAGCGCTTGCAATTCGACCCATTAGGGTATGCTGCAGGAACTCCGCACGTGCCGGTGCTCGACGTAGCGTTGAATGTAAGCGATCCCGACGAAGCGCTCCAGGCCGTGACAGTACCCGTCAGAGAATTGCCTTCATTACCCGTCTCGTTGATTGTCAACGTCTGTCCAACAGAGATTGCAGGTGTTGGGTCGCTTACACTCGTTCCGACGACCGTCAGGGTTTTCGAGCCGCTGCCGAGCGTCAAGGGGCTGCTGCTCACGGCAATGACCCTGCTTGAACCTGCTCCTTCGATCGCAATGCCTTTCCCAGCGACATTGACACCACTTGTCCAGTGGCACGTACCTGCCGGAATGGTTACCGTTTGTCCTTCTGTAGCTTTATTGATCGCGTTTTGCACGTCTGCGGTGCTGCACGAATTCGCGGCGACCTGCGCGCGCGCATACGAGCAAAGGGCTATGAAAAGTAGCCCCAAAAATGCAAACTTGGATGGTTTTATCATTGCGAAATCCTCACTGCTTAGTAATTGTTGAAGTATCTATCTAGCGCACAGGACGTCTCCTGCGCATGAATCTCCGTGGATTCTGAGCGATGTAAATCCGATAGGAGTTTCGATCAATCTATCGCAATACAGTATTCGGTGCAACCAAAGTGGTATTACCATGGTACTGCATTTTCAAACCTTGGTAAGTTCTCTAAAAGGCAAAGTTTTGGTGTTGTCTTTTAGACGTTCTTGCCATCCTTCCGTGAGTAAAACTGGTCTAAATCGTTGTGGAAAACATTAAGGAGCTGAAAAAGAGTCAGTTCTGTGATGCATTCTGATCTCCTTGGACCCCATGATTGCTCTTGTTTCCATTCTGATTCCCGCGTATAACGCGGAAAACTCTCTCGCTGAGACAATTGAGTCGGCGCTTGCGCAGACCTGGACGCGCACGGAGATTATTGTCCTGGACGACGGTTCGAAGGATCGCACCGCCGAGGTCGCGCGTCGCTTCGAACCTCGTGTCAAGGTCGTAAGCATGCCGAATCAGGGGGCGGCAGGGGCGCGCAACCAGTTGTTCCGTCTCAGTCAAGGCGATTACATTCAGTGGCTTGACGCAGATGATCTTCTTGCCCCAGACAAGATCGAGCGTCAGTTGGAGGCCCTCAGCAGCTTAGAGGACAAACGTGTCCTGCTCTCATCGCCATGGGCTCAGTTCTACTTCAGGACGCAACACGCTTACTTCAGGCCAGATTCGCTATGGCAGGACCTCACCGCGCGCGACTGGCTGCTGCACAAGATGGGCGAGAACCTCTACACACAGACGGCCACATGGCTTACCAGCAGGGAACTGGCCGAGGCGGCCGGCCCATGGGATACGCGAGTGCTCAGCGACGATGATGGAGAGTACTTCTGTCGTGTGCTTCTCGCTGCTGGACGCACGCACTTTGTGCCTGATGCCAAGGTCTACTACAGGACCTCAGCGTCAAGCCGCCTCAGCTATGTCGGTTCTTCGGATCGCAAGAAAGATGCGCTTGTCGTTTCGATGAAGTTGCACGTGCAATACCTGCGGTCTCTCGAAGAGAGCGAGCGCGTGCGCGAAGCCTGCCTCACCTATCTACGCAACTGGTTTCTCGTTTTCTATCCAGAACGCCCGGATCTGGTGGCCGAGTTGCAGCAACTTGCAATCGATCTTGACGGCAAGCTAGAGGAGCCAGTGCTTCGATGGAAATATGCCTGGATCAAGCCAATCTTCGGGTGGAAGGCCGCGAAATGGGCGCAGTTCAGGTTGCCCGAACTCAAGTCGTCTTGGCGAGGTCATTGCGATAGGGCTCTTTACAGACTTGTGGGCGAGCGAGCGGTTGTCAGCAACGGAAGAGTCTGAGATGAAGAAGCAAGCTGAGTGCGACACAACTATTTCTGTTGCTCTGCTGACGGGAGGCGGCGATCCACACTATGCATTCGGCCTCACTTACGCACTAGTCTCTCAAGGTGCGGTAGCAGAGCTGATCGCCAGTGATGACTTCGAGTCCAACGAATTTCAAAGCAAGCCGGGAGTCACACTGTTCAATTTGCGCGGCAGTATGAAGCCAGACGCCAGCTTCGGTGCGAAATTGTGGAGGGTCCTCAAATATTACGGAAAATTGATCTGGTACGCAGCGACTTCTCGGCCGAAAGTGTTTCACATTTTGTGGAACAACAGATTCGAAACTTTCGATCGCACGATCCTGATGCTGTACTATCGGCTGCTTGGTAAAAAGATCGCTCTTACGGCACACAACGTGAACACCGCCCGACGCGACGGTTGCGACTCGTGGTGGAATCGCTTGACATTGAAATGCCAGTATCGACTTTGCAATCAGTTGTTTGTCCACACCGAGCGGATGAAGGCCGAATTGGTGGAAGAATTCGGAGTGCGGAGTGACCGGGTCACGGTCATCCCGTATGGTCTGAATAATGCTGTCCCCATCTCGGCGCTGACGTGCGAAGGAGCGAAGGAGAACCTTCGAATTCAGAAGGATGAAAAGACAATTCTGTTTTTTGGCCGGATTGCACCAGCCAAAGGACTTGATTGCCTTCTCGATGCGTTATTTCAACTTCGGAAATCCGGCAACAGATACCGCCTGATCATCGCGGGCCGACCCGACCGATGCGAAGAGTATTGGCAGTCCCTGCAAGCCAGAATCGCGGCGTTCGATTCTGATGAAGTCACTGTCCGAGCGAACTTCATCCCGGACCAGGACATTGAGATGTACTTCAAGGCTGCGGATGTTCTTGTCTTGCCGTATCGCCACATTTACCAGAGCGGTGTGCTGTTCCTGGGCCAGAGCTTTGGCTTGCCGGTCCTTGCGTCAGATGTCGGTTCGCTGAAAGAAGAGATTGTCAAGGGAGAAACCGGGTTTGTCTTCGCTCCCGGAGATCCGTCCGATCTGGCTTCATGCATCGAAGATTATTTCAACAGCGATCTCTACAGAAATCTCAGCCTATGCCGTGCGCGAATTCAACAGCAGGCGCAGGAGCGGCATTCGTGGACAACGGTCGGAGCAATCACAATGAACGTATATTCGAATCTGGTCCATCACAATGCGGAGTCCAAATCCAAGACCCCTGCAGTTCCCCGCAAAGCTGATATCTCCCTGTAACCCATCTATGCTTGTTTATGCAAAAGTGCCCAGTTTCGATCCTTGAGGAGTCCCCGGGTGAAGCTATTCCTATGACTATCGGTCCGAATACGGTAAACGCATTTGGAACCGAGCATCTCCAGGGGGATCTCAAGGGCAGATCCGTCCGCGGGGGAATGCTAACCCTTTCGTCGCAAGGCGTTCAGTTCCTCATGCAGTCGGTCGCCACAATTGTTCTTGCGCGCCTTCTGGTTCCTTCAGATTTCGGCCTCGTTGCGATGGTTACGGCGATTACGGGCCTGGGTCAATCGTTTGCGGACCTTGGTCTCTCCGAAGCTACAATTCAGCGCGCCCACATCGAGCACAAGCAGGTGAGCACGCTTTTCTGGATTAACGCAGGCATCGGCATCTGCCTGATGTTCGTAACGATCTGCCTGGCGCCCGTACTGGCCTGGTTCTACCATGAACCTCGCCTGCAGGCCATTGCGCTGGTTTCGTCTCTGACGTTTCTCGTTGGAGGGCTTCGCGTTCAGCACGATGCGCTGCTTAAACGGCAGATGCGCTATCTCTCGATCGCGATCCGTGACATCACGGCCTATCTGACTGCTGTGCCGCTCGCCATTTACCTGGCTTGGCGTGGTGCTGGTTACTGGGCAGTCGTGGCACTTCCGCTTACGCTGAACGTGATCTCGATGCTGTTCTCATGGATTATGATCCGATGGATTCCCGGCTTGCCCAGCCGCGGCAACGGCGCGCGATCCATGGTAAGTTTTGGAGGCAAGGTAGCTGCTTCGTCCCTACTGCTCAATGCCATGCGGAACACCGACAACGTCCTCGTGGGTTGGTATTGGGGCGCCGGCCCACTGGGTCTATACTCGCGCGCTTACAATCTTCTGCTGCTTCCTGTCCGCCAACTCAGCGCGCCAGCCGCCGGTGTGATCGTGCCCGCCCTCAGCCGGCTGCAGGATGCTCCCGATCGTCTCGCGCGCTATTATCTCCGCGGTATCAATCTGATCATGTGGATCAGCGCACCGCTGTTCGGATACCTGTTCGCCGCAGCAACGCCGGTTATTGTGCTGACCCTGGGTAACCGCTGGCGCGATGCTGCTCCCGTATTTCAATTCCTGGCAATCTTCGCCCTAGGACAGCTGTTGATCGAGGCGACGTTCTGGCTGCTCGTGAGCCGTGGTGAAAGTTCCCGCCTGTTGCGGATCACTTTGGCAATGTCTCCCGTCATCGTCGCCAGCTATGCCATCGGACTGCCGTTCGGTATCAAGGGAGTCGCTCTCGCGGGATCCATCGTGCAACTTGCTATCTTCCCCGCTGTGATCAAGGCGAGCTTCCGTGGGACCACGCTTACGCTCAAAGGCCTCGGGCATGCGATAGTATGGCCCCTCTTCATTGCCCTTTTGGGAGGAGCGGCCTCTGTTGTGGCCGGGGAACTGTTGTTGCCGAAGACGATGGCTTCGCAGCTTGGGCTTCCTGCAGCATGTTTTGCTCTTTCCTTCCTGGTTTCCATGTTTATCCCAGCCGTTCGCAATGAGGTCAAGTCTATCGGGAGTGTGATCCACAACTCCGCTTTGCAACGATGGGCCTTGCCTACCGGCGAAGTCGGATGAATCATGTAATTCATTCGTTTGCTTTCCGTTCTCTTTTGAGGTGTTCATGAGCAAGCCCCCAATGCCGTACGTATTGATTACTCCTGCGCGTAACGAGTCGGCTTTTATCGAGAAGACCATTCAGTCGATGATTCGGCAAACGTGCCTGCCGCTGAAATGGGTGATCGTGAACGACGGATCCACCGACTCGACCTCAAGCATCATTCGTCCCTATATTGCGGACAATCCGTGGATTGATCTGGTCGATCTTCCGGTTCGGAAAGAGCGAAACTTTGCCGCCAAGGTGCATGCCTTTAATGCGGGCCAGGAACGGGTGAAGGGGCTTGAGTACGAGGTGATTGGGAATCTCGATGCGGACATCTCCTTTGAACCCGATCACCTCGAATTTCTGCTTGAGCAGTTTCGCATGGATCCAAAGCTGGGTGTCGCAGGAACAATTTTTCGGGAGCAGGGTTATAGCTCTGAGACCGACAGCTTCGAGGGTCAGAATCACGTGTCAGGACAGTGTCAGATCTTCCGTCGCGAGTGTTGGGAGGGGATCGGGGGATACAAGCCGAACAAGGCGGGCGGCATCGACTGGATGGCGGTGACCACCGCGCGGATGATGGGTTGGAAGACACGCTCATTCCGTGAGAAGACGTTCTTTCACTATCGCGCCATGGGCACGGCGGAGCGCAGTCGGGTGGCATCGAGCTTCTCCTATGGTGAAAAGGACTACTACCTTGGCGGCCATCCAATCTGGGAGTTCTGCCGCGTGGGTTACAGGATGACCAAGCGTCCATACCTCATCGAAGGCCTGGCTCTCGGCGCTGGTTATGTCTACGCATTCATCACCCGGGAGAAGCGGCCTGTCTCGCCCAAATTGATGCAGTTTCATCGCAAGGAACAGATGCAGAAATTGAAGACAATCCTCAGGTCGCTTCTTAAATCACGGAGCGTCAACAGCTTTGAAGTTACCCCTGCCAACCAGGTGGAAGAGAAGTTGCGATGATGGAACCGGGTCAAAACAATCGATTGGATGAAGTTCAGTCAGAAGTCCTTCGCTTTGTGAACTGGCTAGACCGATACGGCGAAGTCTCTTTTGACCACCAGAGCTATTTTGCCGGCGATTTCGGCAGAGCCGCTAAAGCCCTTTACTATAAGAAGCCTCTTCTGGGCACATTGGCGGTGGCTCCGATGATCTTTTCCGAGGCTTTCGTGCCCTCGGCGCGCCGCTACTTCTGGAAGGCGCAGAGATTTCCAATCGCCGATGCGCACTACGCAATGGGATTTGCGTTTCTCCATCGCGTCACGGGCAGGGAAGAGTTCTATAACAGGGCTGTGCATTTTCTTGAGGTGCTTGAGGAGACTCGCTCGCCGGGCTACGAACACTACTGCTGGGGCTATCCGTTCCATTGGGAAACGCGAAATGGCACGATGCGCGCCGGCACTCCGCTGATTACAACGGTGCCGTATGTGTACGAGGCATTTCTCCAGGTATATGAGATCGACGGAAACGAGCGGTGGCTGAAAATCATGCGCTCCATCGCGGAGCATGCGCTTCACGATTACCACGAAATCGTCACTTCACCTGATGCGTCGAGCTGCTCCTACAATCCCGAGCCGGGAGAGTCGTGCGGGGTGGTCAACGCGAGCGCCTATCGTGCATTCCTGCTTACCCGCGCCAGCATCGACTTCTCAGAACCGAAGTATCGCGCGGTCGCCGATCGCAACCTCAATTTCGTCGTTGAGTCTCAGAATCCGGACGGCTCCTGGTTTTATTCCACCGACGGCGAGCGGGACTTTGTCGACCACTTCCACACCTGCTTCGTGATGAAAGCTCTTGCCAAGATTGAAGATCTTACAGGCAACGCAAGGTGCACGGAATCGATTGAGCGTGGTGTCGCCTACTACATTGACAACCTATTTGATGCGGAAGGCCTGCCCAAGCCGTTCTCACGCCGCCCCCGTCTCACCGTATACCGGCGTGAGCTTTATGACTGCGCAGAGTGCGTCAACCTCGCCGTGCTGCTGAAGGGCCGGTTCCCGAAGCTTGACGAAATCCTCGATCGTGTCGTCGATCAAAAAGATTGGCAAAAGCCGGACGGATCGTTTCGGGCGCGCCAACTTCTGATTGGCTGGGATAATACTCCGATGCATCGCTGGGCCCAATCCCAGTTCTTCCGCAGTCTCTGCTTTTTTCTGTTTCAAGAAAAGCACTCGAATGTTGAGCAGCCCATCCTTCTCGAACGGCGGTAATTCAAATCATGTGCGGAATCTGCGGACAATTTAATTTCGCTGATCGTGATCCCGTCTCTCGGCGCAATATCGAGCGGATGGCGGACAGTATTGCTCATCGTGGTCCGGATGACTCTGGCTACTATGTTTCCGGACCGCTCGGACTAGGATTCCGTCGCCTGTCCATCATCGACCTCACGGGCGGGCACCAGCCCATGTC
Source organism: uncultured Acidobacteriaceae bacterium (assembly GCA_963735215.1). Classification (GTDB taxonomy): domain Bacteria; phylum Acidobacteriota; class Terriglobia; order Terriglobales; family Acidobacteriaceae; genus Telmatobacter. The sequence continues at coordinate 175,572 of CAVTKF010000002.1, forward strand.
GGATCGAGAGGAGTCGGTCTGGGTTGTGTTCAACGGCGAAATCTATAATTTTCCCGAGCTCAAGCGCGAGTTGGAGAGCCAGGGCCATGTCTTTCGCACGCGATGCGACACCGAGGTGCTGGTTCATGGCTACAAGCAATGGGGCGACGATGTAGTCAACCACCTGAACGGCATGTTTGGCTTTGCGATTTGGGATGTGCGCAACCAGCGCCTGGTGATCGCGCGAGACCCATTCGGCATCAAGCTCATCTATTACAGGATCGACAGAGGTTGTCTCTACTTCGGTTCAGAAATCCGCGCCCTCCGCGCTGCTCTCGATGAGCCGGCCGAGGTCGATGTGAACGCGCTTAACCTGTTCCTGCGCTATCGTTACACGCCGTCTCCTCACACCATCTTCAAAGGCATTCAGAAGCTTGCAGCTGGTTCAATGCTCGTGTGCGAGAAGGGAAGCTGCCAGGTTCGTCACTGGTACAACTACCGTCCCACGCCGTTCTCGCCCGCGAAGCCGGTCCGCCAGGTTCGCGAAGAATTGCTTGAACTCTACGAGAAGGCGATGGAGCGCCACCTGCTCAGCGATGTGCCGGTCGGGCTCCTGCTGAGCGGCGGAGTCGATTCCAGCGTTTTGCTCGCGTTGATGAGCCACTACGGTTCCAAGTGGCGCACCTACACGGTCGGTTATGGGAGTTCCTTCGCGGATGACGAACTCTCCGATGCCGCGAAGACTGCGAAACATTTCGGCGCGCAACACACGGACGTTCTGCTCGATCGGGGCACCTTTGAGTCCGCACTTACCGGAATTGTGTCGTGTCTTGAAGAACCGATCGCGTCTTCCTCCATCGTCCCCATGTATTTCGTTTGTCAGCGGGCTCGCGAAGATGTGAAGGTCGCGCTCATTGGGCAAGGCCCCGATGAACTATTCGGCGGATATCGTCGTCACATCGGCGTGCGCTATGGAGCGGCGTGGAGTGGAACGCCTGCATGGATTCGCACGTCTATCTCATCGGCGATCTCGGCGCTGCCTCGCAACGAGACCCTCAAACGGGGAATTCATTCGCTCAGTGTGCAGGAGCCGTTGCGTCGCTTTCAGCAGGTGCTCTCGCTGCTTCCCGGTGACGATGTTGACGCGCTCTTTCATGCAGGCACGCTCGCGCCTGGATGCGGAGACCAGATCCTTGAAGCCTGGAAGGACCTTGCTCCTCTCACCTCGGGTATCGACGAATTTGGCGGCTTTCAGTTTCTCGAAATGCGGTCCACGCTCCCTGACGAACTCCTCATGTTCGGCGACAAACTTTCGATGGCACACAGTCTCGAAGTTCGCGTACCCTACCTCGATAAGGAACTCGTCGAATACGTCGAGAGGCTCCCTGCCAATGTGAAGGTCCGGATGGGATCGCAGAAGTGGATTCACCGCGAGGTTGCGCGCAAACTGGTGCCCGCCGAAGTTCTGACCCGTAAGAAGCGTGGCTTTGCCGTCAACGTGGTTGACGACTGGTTCAGAAGTGCCATGGGGACCAAGATGCGCGATGTGCTGATGGATAACAATTCCCGCATGTACAGCTATCTTGATCCGAAACAGGTGCAGCATCTGTTTAATCGCCATCAATCCGGCCGGGAGGATTTTCATAAGGTTCTGTTTAGTCTGGTTGTTTTCGAAGAATGGCTTCGCGTTCAGTCTCCAGCAACCTCCGCTTTGGAAGTATCCGCAAGTTTCTGAGACGGACGTTGGCAATACAACACGCAACTGACAACGCAAACGACGCAGCTATCGATGCAAAAGCTTGCGACGTACCAATCATCCATCGGGGCAGGCCTTTGGAGGCCATCTCCTGAACGGGCGTGAAGGTAATGGAAAGCTATCTCTCGACGTACTTTAGATGTCCCGAAGAATACTTGCGCGTAACGTGCGAGGATGCGCTTTCTCTCTCAATTGGGTATTTCCAATTTGGTAAGGATGCGACTCTTTTTGGCCGCCTTGCCGGGAATTTGGTATCGAAGGATCCTGGTCCAGCGATCTACGACGCAGTTGGAGGCGCCCGAATCGAGGATGGAGTCATTTATCTCCCATTCGATCTTTCCGACGTCGTAGACAATCTACTTCGAGAGGCGTACGTCAAGGAGTGGCGGCACGGTGCGCTTTCCAGTCTGTCGAAGCCGTATTACTTTATTCGCCCCCTTTTACCAGTGGGCGTACGGCGGCATCTGCAAAAGCTGTATTTGCGCGGTTGGGACAAGCTTCCTTTCCCGCGATGGCCGGTAGACTGTTCCGTCGACAATCTGATGGAACGTCTGCTGACATTAACGCTCCAGGCCACAGGCGCCGACCGGATTCCATTCATATGGTTCTGGCCCGATGGGCACAAAGGGTGCGCCCTCATGACACACGACGTCGAGACGGAGATCGGCAGAGATTTCTGTCCGACTCTGATGGATATCGACGACTCATTTGGCATTAAGGCTTCGTTCCAGATCGTTCCGGAGGAACGCTACTGTGTCAGTGCGGAATTCATCAACGCGATCCGACAGCGCAAGCATGAGCTGGCCATTCATGATCTGAACCATGACGGCCACCTCTACAAGAGCAAGGAGCAGTTTGTAGAGAGAGCCGCAAGGATCAATGCTTACGGCAAGAAATACAACGCGGAAGGATTTCGTGGTGCAGTTCTCTACAGAAAACAGGTATGGTACGACGAGCTTAAATTTGCCTACGACATGTCTGTTCCAAACGTGGCGCACCTGGATCCGCAGCGTGGTGGCTGCTGCACCGTCATGCCCTACTTCATTGGTAACATTCTCGAGATCCCAGTGACCACAATCCAGGACTATACGCTGTTCAACATTCTCGGTGACTTTTCGACTCGTATCTGGAAAGAACAGACAAAGATTATCGCGGGCAAGTCTGGCCTTATGAGCTTTATCGTCCATCCGGACTACGTGATCGAACCGCGCGCGCGGGCGATCTATGAGGAATTGCTTCAGCACCTCGTCGACCTCCGAGAGAAAGAGTCTGTATGGGTGACAACTCCGGGCGAAGTGAATCGATGGTGGAGACAAAGGGCACAGATGCGCCTGGTCTCGACTGCGCAAGGATGGGTGATCGAGAATTCGAAGGACGATCGCGCACGGATTGCTTTTGCAAGCCTTGAGGGGGACCGTCTCGTTTATGAGATGGAAGATTCTTCTTCGTCAATGCCCTCAACAGATGAGGTGCACTATTCCGGGGTCGCCGAAACTGCACCAGTTGCAAGCAGCCATGCTTGACGAATTGTGCAGGTAACTCGCTCCCAGTGATTGGAAGCGAAAAACGAGAAACACTCATTTAGATTCAACATCGCGCTCAGGAAAGGGTAGTCAGTGATGCGCTCGAAGGACTTTGATGTGGCAATCGTAGGAGCTGGGCCGTACGGACTCTCCTCTGCGGCACACTTGAAGGCGCTAGGAATGGACGTCCGTGTTTTTGGCGAGCCGATGGAGTTCTGGGACAATGGCACTCCGCCGGGAATGCTTTTGCGTTCTCCACGCGAGGCTTCCACGATCTCCGATCCAACATCGACATTTACGCTGGAGGAGTACGAAAAGGCAACCGGAATTACCCCGGTGAAGCGACTTCCCAGAGATACATTTGTCAATTATGGCAGGTGGTTTCAAGCCCAACTTGGACCGATCATGGACGGGCGCAACGTATCCCGATTGTGCCGGGATGGCGCTGGATTCAAGCTCTTTTTGGCCGACGGTGAAGTCGTCACTAGTAAGCGAGTGGTTGTGGCCACGGGCATTGCGCAGTTCAAGACCGTTCCATCGGTATTCGCGGATCTGCCTGCCGCGCGAGCGTCTCACTGCTACGATGGGAGACCGTTGTCGGGGATGGGCAAGCGAGTTGCTGTCATCGGAGCGGGACAGAGCGCCATTGAATGCGCCGCCTTGCTTGGCGAGGCTGGAGTTTCTGTAGAGTTGATCGCAAAGATCCCGGTACTCCGCTGGATCGGCATGCACCAGAGACTTCATCGTCTTGGCCCTGTTTCGAAGGCGCTTTATTCGAAGCACGATATCGGGCCAATTGGGATCAGCCGTCTGGTCGCCTATCCGAATCTGATGTACCACATCCCGCTGTGGGCCAAAGATCCGATTCGCAAGCGCGCAGTCAGGGCGGCAGGCGCCCCGTGGCTTATTCCCAGGCTTGGAAGTGTGACCATCACCACTTCGAGATCGGTTGTTTCTGCCACTGAGGTTGATTGCGAAGTCCAATTGAAGCTCGACGATGGTACAGAAAGACGAGTTGATCATGTCTTGCTTGGAACCGGGTATCGCGTTGACATTTCGAAGTACGAATTCCTTTGCGAAAGCGTACTGAAGGATATCGAGCGACTCGACGGATTTCCCGTCGTTTCAGCCGGATTGTCCTCGTCAATTCCAGGCCTTCATTTCACCGGTGCAACAGCTGCGCGGAAATTTGGCCCGCTGCTCTTTTTCGTTACAGGCACGGACTTCGCCTCTCGGGAGCTGGCTTCATATCTTCGTCGCCACCGCAGCTAATCGTTGAGAAGAGCATAAAATGGCAACTACTCCTCAAGAGCTACACACTCCTGACGTCGATACGCCGATGCAGAGCGGGACAGTGGGAGCGATTGTTGTAGGCGGCGACCACCCAGGTTTAGGCATCGCTCGAAGCCTGGGCCGACGCGGCATACCTGTCTATATCCTGGACGATCAGTACTGTGTCTCATCTTTCTCAAGATACGTGACCAAAGTTGTGCGAGTGGAGAGCATCCTCGACGAGCGCAAGACAGTCGACGCGGTACTCGAAGTGGGACAACGTTACAATCTGCGCAATTGGATCCTTTTCCCAACGCGCGATGAAAACGTGGCTGCATTTTCGCGTTACCGGTCGGAACTTGCAGAGTTCTTTCGCGTCACAACCGGAGAATGGGAGAGCATCGAATGGGCTTGGGATAAGAAAAAGACCTATGAACTCGCCGAGGAATTGGGTATCCCTTGTCCGAAGACCTTCAATCCAAAATCGAGTGAAGATCTCCCGGCACTCTTTCCAAGGTTGCCACTGGCAATCAAGCCTGCGATCAAAGAGAATTTTTTTTACGCTACCGGCGCCAAGGCCTGGAGGGCGGACACTCCTGAGGAGCTGATGGCGCTTTATGAGAGAGCTTCAAATCAAATCAAACCCGAAGAAATCCTTATCCAGGAAATCATTCCGGGCGATGGCAATGAACAATACTCATACTGCGCGTATGTGCGTGAGGGCGTTCCTTACAGCGTTCTTACCGCTCGTCGGGCGCGTCAACATCCCCGTGAATTTGGCCGCGCGGCAACCTATGTGGAGACCATTGAGGTTGGAGAGATCGCAGATTTGTCCGAGCGGTTCTTAAAGTCGATTCGCTATCATGGAGTCGTAGAGATTGAATTTAAACGGGATCCTCGTGACGGGGAATTCAAATTGCTTGACGTAAATGCCAGGATGTGGGGCTTTCACAGTCTCGGCTTTGCCTCTGGCGTTGATTTTCCTTATCTGGTTTACGCTGACCAGATGGGTCTGCCGATGGAACCGATGCGCGCCAGGCCAGGCGTGGGATGGCTCAGAATGGTGAGCGATATTCCCACCGCAGCTTCGGATATTCTTCACGGCAGCGTGAGCTTGCGAACATATTTGAAATCGCTCCGGGCAACTCGTGTGGAGTCAATCTTCAGCTGGCAAGACCCGCTTCCGTCTCTCGCCGAGATCGTGATGCTACCTTACCTCGCCGCGAAGAAGTATCTAGGAACTGATCAGTAGCCCTGTCTTTCGTCTAGTTCAGCATTTCGACCACAAACCGGAAGCAATCCGATAAGCTTTTCCAATGGCAGAAACCAACATACTCGTCATCGAAGCCGGACGCGTTGAGCGCCAGTACTGGCGTGACCTCTGGCGATACCGTGAACTCTTTGCCTTCTTCGCATGGCGTGACCTCCTGGTCCGTTACAAGCAGACGGTCGTCGGCGTGAGTTGGTCTCTCATCCGCCCACTGCTCACGGTGGGCGTGCTCACGATTGTTTTCGGCAGGCTCGGCAAGATGCCGGCGAACGGCATTCCGTATCCCTTGCTGGTCCTCTGCGGCATGCTGCCGTGGCAGTTCTTCTCGATGGCTATGGCCGAGAGTGGGAATAGTCTCGTCAGCAACTCCAACATGATTTCGAAGGTCTATTTCCCGCGCCTGGTGATGACAGTCAGCACGGTAATCACCAGCCTGGTGGATTTCCTGATCTCAAGCGCGTTCCTGGTCGTGCTCATGATCTGGTACCGTTATCCTCCGCCCGCAGCGGTCTTGCTTCTCCCGTTCTTCGTGCTTCTGGTATTCTGTGCATCGCTGGGGGTGGGCACTTGGATCGCTGCGCTCATGGTTGAGTATCGCGACTTCCGATTCATCGTTCCCTTCATCGTTCAGTTCGGGCTGTATATTTCACCAGTCGGATTCCAAAGCAGCATCGTGCCTGAACGGTTTCGTCTCCTCTACTCATTGAATCCGATGGTAGGCATCATTGACGGATTCCGGTGGTGCCTTCTTGGCAATTTTCGCGGCATCTACTGGCCCTCGATCTACATTGCCGTTCTTGAAGTCGTTGTCATTCTGGTTTCAGGGATTTGGTATTTCCGGAAAACAGAAAGAACCTTTGCTGACGTAATCTGAATACACACGCCTTGGAAATCTCTATTTCAATTCCCCCCGATTCTGCCATCCGTATCGACCATCTCGGTAAGAGATACACCATTGGTCATCGGAAGGCCAGCGGCGACGGCATGCGGCACGTCATCGAAGGAGCCGTGCGCGCGCCTTTGGCGTGGCTTCGCAGCCAGTTGCCGGAGAAGATCAAGCCCGTGGACTTTTGGGCGCTCCGGGATGTCTCCGCTGAAATCAAGCAGGGTGAGGTTGTCGGCATCGTCGGCCGTAACGGAGCAGGAAAGAGTACGCTGCTCAAGCTCCTCAGCAGGATTACCGAACCGACCGAGGGTAAAATTGCTATCCGCGGTCGCGTTGCCAGTCTTCTTGAGGTAGGCACGGGATTTCATCCGGAACTCACCGGGCGCGAGAATATCTTCCTGAATGGCGCGATCCTGGGCATGACTCGCGCTGAAATCGTCCGTAAATTCGATGAGATTGTTGCGTTCTCTGAGATCGAGGAATTCCTCGACACGCCGGTCAAGCGCTACTCCTCGGGCATGTACATCCGACTTGCCTTTGCGGTTGCAGCGCATCTCGAACCCGAAATCCTTATCGTCGACGAAGTGCTCGCCGTGGGTGACGTGGCATTTCAGAAGAAATGCCTCGGCAAAATGGGCAGCTTTGCGCAGAGCGGCAAGACCATTCTCTTCGTCAGTCACAACCTAGAAGCAATCCGGAACCTTTGTCAACGGGCCCTCTGGATCAAGGACGGTCGCCTGCACAAAGATGGCGAAGCTGAAGAAGTGCTGGATGACTACTTCGCCAGCCTGGGCCGGGACGCCTCGTTCTCCTGCGAAAATCCCGACTATGGACTGACCGTCCACAAAGTTGTCGTCCGTAACGCGGGTGGGGAAGAAACCGCTCAGTTTGTTCCTGGGGAAGATCTTGTTATCGATGTTTTCTACGAGGCGAAGAAACGCCTCGAGAAGCCGATCCTTGCCCTGGGCGTGATTGGAGTGAATGGAACCTGCTTCACGTCCAATATGTTGCTCGATGGAAACCGTCCCGACTATCTCGAGGGGGTCGGCAAAATCTCGTGTACCTTCAAATCCATCCCGCTGCTTCCTCAGGCGTACACGGTTAAGATGATGATCCGCGCGTCATCCATCACAGAGATGATCGTTCCATATCAGGAGGTTGGCTCCTTCAGCGTTGTCGGAGATCTGGCAGATTATGGCTTCAAGGGCGAATACCTTACTTACGCAACGCGGTCCACTCCAGTCATTGTTCCTTACGAGTGGTCTCTGCCCGATGGCCGAACCGTCTCAGTGGCTTTGAGTCGCACTCCGACTTCGTCAACGAAATGACTCACGTTAGAAAATGAAAGCTTTCTGGGTCGGCGACAATCGCACCAGCCCTAACTGGGGCAGGGCAGCCAGCATTGCTCTCTGCGAACTGCTGGAAACGAGATTCGAAATCAGCGGAACTGTTACGGGCGACTCATTTGTGCTTTCGTCTTCCGACGCGGGCTTTGTGAGGACCATTACTCCGAATCGCTATTACCCGTTCTTTCGTGATGCCTGGGAACGCCGTGGTCGACGGCCATACGCATGGTACATCAAGCTCGAACAGCTCTTCGGTGCGCACGACTTCATCTCCGACGATCCTCAACAGAGCCTGAAGTCGCTGCTCGCGAATCGCGGGCGCCATCCTGTGCTGCAGCGGATCTACAAGCAAGCCGAGGCAGCCGATACTATCGTCATCGACGGCGATGGCGACATCGTCTTCTCCAATCCTCCACGACGGCAAACGCTGTTCATCCTCGCAATGATTGAGCTCGGCCTCCACCTCCGCAAGCCTGTCTGCCTGGTCAACTGCATGGTGTCAGACTGTCCTACGTCAGGGCGTAATGACCAGACCCTCAACGCCGCGAGGCGGCTCTTCTCGAAATGCTATCTGGTTTCGTTGCGGGATCCTGAGTCGCTTCGATACGTGCGAGCGGAGATGCGCGATGCAAATGCTGCCTATGTGCCCGACTCGCTTTTCGCATGGTATTCGGAGGCTCTGGCCGTTGAGATTCCCCCGCGAGAACTCGGCGATTTTGCCGCATCTTTCGAAAACGCCGGTCAAGTGAACAAACTCGATCTCACTCGTCCCTATATCTGTATCGGAGGAGGGGCGCTGGCTGCATCGCATCCAGACCAGGCCCGTGTCAGCTATGGCAAGCTCGTAGATGCCATGCAGCAGCTTGGATGCGACGTTTACATCACTGAGAATGACACTCCCGATATGTACCTTCGCTCCGTCGCAGAAGAGAAGGGAGTCACCGTCGTACCTGCAGACGCACCGATTCGCACCTGCGCTTCGCTGCTGTCGCATGCCCGGCTCTTCCTGTCAGGCCGCTATCATCCATCGATTATGGCTTCGCTTGGCGGTACTCCATGCATCTTCCTTGGTTCGCACGCGCACAAGATGGGGAGCCTCGCCGGTCTCCTCCAGTATGATGAGCGCAAGGAATTCTGCGCCGTTCCCGACGATGCCGAGATTGAACGTATCGTCTGGCTCGCGCGCAACTATCTTCAGCAGGGCGAATCACTGCGGGCACGTATTCGCGATGTTTCAGCATCCCTCTGTGCTCAGGTTGCCGGTCTACCTCAACTCATCGCGAACAGCACTATCCACTGAATAGCCGGGTCGCCCACATGCAAGAGATCATCGTTATCGGAGGTGGCGGGCACGCCAAGGTCGTCATCAGCATTCTCAAGAAGCTGGGCCTTCGCGTCATTGGCTACACCGATCAGCACGACAAGGGTGCCATTCTCGGCATATCGTATCTCGGTTCGGATTCCATTCTTGCCAAACTCGACAACAAGCGAGGATGCGACGCAGTGATCGCCGTAGGCCAGGTCGGACTCGGCCATCAACGGGAAGACATCTGGAACAATATTCGCTCGCAGATCAATCGCTTTCCCGCTATTGCTTCACCGCAGGCAGTCATCAATGAAGACGTCACATTGGGAGAAGGATCAATGGTCATGGATGGCGTTGTCATGAATTCCGGCTCAGTCACTGGCCGCGGAGCGATTATCAACACCAACAGCACCATTGAGCACGATGTGATCATGGGAGACTGGGTCCACGTCGCACCGGGTGCAACGATATCCGGTGGCGTAAAGATTGGCAGTCACACCATGATCGGCGCAGGCGCTGTCGTTATCGAAGGCCTTACCATTGCCGCAGACTGTATGGTGGGAGCTGGCGCCACGGTAATCCGCAGTCTAACCGAGCCCGGAGTATATGCCGGTTGCCCCGCTCGCAGAGTTCGATAAGTCTATGCAACCAGTCTTTATTATTGCTGAAGCAGGCGTGAACCATAACGGTTCGCTCGATCTCGCATTGAGTCTGATCGATGCCGCCAAGGCTGCGGGTGCCGATGCCGTCAAGTTCCAAACCTTCCGGGCTGATAATCTTGCCACCGCCACCGCGCACAAAGCTGCGTATCAGGAACGCAGCACGAGCAATGAAGAGACTCAGTTTCAGATGCTCAAGCGCCTGGAACTCGATGCCGAAGCGCATCATCGACTCATCGAGCACTGCCGAGTCGTGGGCATCCAGTTCCTCTCCAGTCCCTTCGACATCGAAAGTGCCGATTTGCTTGAGCAGATGGACGTGTCTCTCTACAAGATTCCTTCGGGTGAAATCACAAACCTGCCTTATCTTCGGCACATCGGGCGAAAAGGCAAACCCGTTATCCTCTCCACCGGAATGTCTACGCTGGTTGAAGTGGAGGAGGGCGTCCAGGCGCTGCGCGAATCCGGGGTCAAAGACATCACCCTTCTACACTGCGTCACGGAGTATCCCGCACCCTTCGACGAGATCAATCTCCGCGCCATGCATACGCTGCACACAGCATTTGGCCTTCCTGTTGGCTACTCTGACCACACGCCAGGCACTGAGATCGCCATCGCTGCTGTCGCGCTCGGGGCTGTTGTCATCGAGAAACACTTCACCCTTGACCGGAATCTTCCGGGGCCAGATCACGCAGCCTCGCTTGAGCCCTCAGAATTGAAGCAGATGGTCTCCGCCATTCGCCATGTTGAGTCCGCACTCGGCGATGGCATCAAGGTTCCGGCCAACTGCGAGATTCCGAACATGTCTGTTGCGCGCAAGAGTCTTGTTGCCTCACGGACGCTGCAGGCCGGTCACAAGCTTGAGCCTGACGACCTCGCCATCAAGCGGCCCGGCAACGGCATCGCGCCTCGCCAGCAACCGGACCTGATCGGGCGTACGCTTCGTTGCGATGTCCAGAAAGACGATCTGCTCCGTTGGGACCATCTCGCGTGAGGCGTCGCAAAATCTGTGTGGTCACAACCAGTCGCGCAGACTACGGTTTGCTTCGGGGCCTCATGGCAGCCATTCAGGCCGACAAGGCGCTGCAACTCCAGGTGATCGCTTCAGGCATGCACTTCTCCGCCAAATTCGGATCCACCTGGCGCGACATTGAGGCCGACGGATTCCACATCGACGAGAAAGTGCGCATGGGACTTCGGGGAGATTCCGCGCTGGCCAACCTCGAATCGCTCGGCACCGGCTTGAAAGGCTTCGCGCGCGCTCTCTCTCAGCTAAAACCCGACATCATGGTGCTCCTGGGTGATCGCTTCGAACTCTTCGCCCCAGCAATCTCAGCGCTTATGCTCCAGATTCCGATAGCCCATATTCACGGCGGAGAACTGAGCGAAGGCGCGATTGACGACTCGGTCCGGCACGCTATTACGAAAATGGCATCGCTGCACTTTCCAGCCACCGAAGTCTATCGCCGCCGCATACTTGCAATGGGAGAGCAGCGCGATCGCGTCTTCAACTTCGGAGCTCCCGGGCTCGATCAGATCCGTAATTCGCGGCTCTTGTCTCGACGCGACCTCGAACGCGATCTCAATTTCAAGTTCGCCAGACCCGTTGCCATCATCACGTACCATCCGGTTACCCGTGCGAATGGGCCGGTTGATGACCAGATCGGGGCATTGCTTGCCGCCGTAGAAAAATGCAAGATTGCAGCAGTGTTCACGGCGGCCAATGCGGATGCAGAGGGTGCGCGCATCAATGCCAAGCTCGAAGCTTTTTGCAAGACGAACCCCGCGCTCTATAAATGGGCGCCGCACCTGGGGCACCGTCGCTACCTCAGTTGTCTCGCTCGCCTGGATCTGATGATTGGAAATTCCTCTAGCGGGTTAACCGAAGCGCCCTCATTTCGGCTCCCCGTGGTCAATATCGGAGACCGCCAAAAGGGTCGCGTGAAGGGCAAAAATATCATCGATGTCCCTTGCACATCTGATCGGATTGAGAAGGGCATTCGCCGCGCGATTTCTCCACGGTTCCACTCTTCGCTGCGCGCAATGCGCAATCCATACGAGCGTTACCGCGATGGTCGCGTCAGTGAACAAATCAAGGATGTAATTAAGAACACAGAGCTTTCCGGTGACTTCTTGAAGAAACACTTTAACGACGTCCGATAGCGAGTTCCCCATGCCCGAGACCACTTTTGCAGCCCCCGATCTGACAGAATTAGTGGAGACTATCTCCATGACAGAAAACGTACGCCCCTTCCTCGTACCCCAAACGCACACCATTCGCCAGGCCATGGAGCAATTGGAGCGGACTGAGGAAAAGATAATCTTCGTCATCGACACCGACTCTCGCCTCGTCGGCTCCCTCACCGACGGCGACATTCGTCGATGGATCCTCTCCGACGGTGATCTCAAGGCGTTGGTGAGTCACGTTTGCAACTGCAGCCCCCGCGTTGTCGAAGAAGATTTCGACGTCGATGAGCTTCGCGCCGAGATGCTTAACCGCAACTTGGGCTGCGTTCCTGTGGTGAGCGCATCGCGCGAGATCGTCAAGCTGGTTTTCTGGAAGGAACTATTTCAGAACGAAGTCGCGGTGACGCCGAAGCGCCAGCTCGAACTCCCCGTCGTGATCATGGCTGGGGGAAAAGGCACGCGGCTTGCTCCGTTTACCAACGTTCTGCCCAAGCCGCTGATTCCCATGGGAGACCGCACCGTCATCGAGATCATCATCGATCAGTTTTTGCCCTACGGTCTGAATCGCTTCCATCTTTCGGTCAACTACAAGTCGAAAATCCTCAAGTCTTTCTTCGAAGAACTCTCGCCGAAATATTCTGTTGGCTACATTGAAGAGACCGAGCCGCGCGGAACCGCTGGAGCGTTGCGCGCCCTGTATTCCGACACCCCCGACAACGTGTTCGTCACCAACTGCGACATCATCATTCAGGCGGATCTTGCCGAACTGGTTTCGTTTCATACCGAAAATAATCACGATCTCACGCTCGTAGCCTCGCTCAAGGACTACAAGATTCCTTACGGCGTCTGCGAACTTGAAAAAGGCGGCAGCCTCGCGCGGATCAAGGAGAAGCCGCAATACAGCTTTCTCGTGAATACCGGAATGTACGTCGTTCGGCGCGATCGTCTCAACCTGATCCCGGAAAATGCCCACTGCGACATGACGGACTTCATCGAGACCCTCAAGAAGAACGGCGGCAGTATCGGCGTGTTCCCCATTGGCGAGAACGCCTGGATCGATACCGGTGAATGGACCGAGTATCGCAAGGCCATCGATAGCCTGGGACGGCTTGCGTCACGCTCCGGGGAGTAAGATCAGCCTCATGCTCAACGGCAAGCGTGTTATTGCAGTCGTTCCCGCGAGGGGCGGAAGCAAATCGATTCCCGGAAAAAACATCAAGCCCCTTTGCGGCAAACCGCTGCTGGCCTGGTCTATCGATATTGCTCGGCAGGTGGCCGAAATCGATCGCGTCATCGTATCCACGGATGATTCGGAGATTGCCGCTGTCGGTCGCAATTACGGCGCCGATGTTTATGATCGGCCCGCTCACCTGGCCACCGATGAAGCACTCGTTATCGATGCGCTCAAGGATCTGCTGAACCGGCTCGAATCAGAAGGCGGCGCGCCCGAGTGGGTTATTCTTCTTGAGCCTACCTGTCCGCTTCGCAGCGCAGACGATGTACGCAGGTGCCTGGAACTTGTTGCGGGAGGGCAATTCGATTCTGTCGCTACATTCAAGGATGCGGACCTGAATCCTCACCGTGCGTGGCGGCTCGCCGACGGCATTCCGGAAGTATTCATCCCCGGCGCAGTACCATGGTTGCCGCGCCAGAAATTGCCCAAGGCGTATCAGTTGAACGGTGCGGTCTACATTTTTCGCGCCGCTCTGCTCGCCGAAGAAGCCAAATCTCTGCTGGTGGGAAGGCTTGGCGCGGTGCTGATGCCGCGCGAGCGCTCCCAGGATATTGATGATCATCTCGATTTCATGATTGTTGAAGCACTAATGAGGGAATCCGGTAAATGAGCAAGTCATTGCAAGAACTGCTTTCATTGAAAGGTAAGACAGCCGTTGTTACTGGCGGCGCGGGCTATCTCGGAACTGCCATCTGCGAGACACTCGCCGAGTTGGGCGCCAACCTTGTCCTGGCAAGCCGCGACAAGGAGAAATGCGAACGCAAAGCTGCCGAACTCGAAAAGCAATACTCCACGATCCGCGCAGTCGGTCTCGGCGTAGATCTCCTCAAGAAGGGTGCGGCCTCGGCCTTCATCGAGGAAGTACACAAGCACTTCAGCACATTCGACATCCTCGTGAACAACGCATGGTCCGGCAATAAGAACAGCTGGGAGTCGATCTCGGAAGATGACTGGAATTACGACATCGACATGAGCCTCAACTCCGTCTTCCGGCTCACCAAGGCTGCCTTCGAAGATCTGAAGAAAAGTCACGGTGTCATTCTTAACATCGCGTCGATGTATGGACACATTGGTCCGGATTACCGCATCTACGACGGCAAGGAATTCGCCAATCCGCCCAGCTATGGAGCTGCCAAGGCCGGCGTTCTTCAGTTCACCCGATATCTTGCCAGCTTTCTTTCGCCTCACGGGATCCGTGTCAATGCGCTCAGCCCGGGTGCGTTCCCGCATCCGCCGACGCAGAAGCACGAAGTGTTCATGCAGAAGCTTGGTTCGAAGAATCCGATGAATCGCATTGGACAGCCGGACGAACTCAAGGGTGCGGTCGCATTACTGTGCTCCGATGCGGGCAGCTACATGACGGGCCAGAATCTCTGCGTAGATGGTGGGTGGGCCATATGGTAGGCTCCATCGGCATCATAGGAATGAGCGAGGGGAATGGTCATCCTTTCTCCTACAGCTCCATCATCAACGGCTACTCTCCCGAGGGGCTCGCCAACTCCGGTTGGAGCGGCATCTATGATTACGTTCGCCGCAGGCACGCCTCGGAGTTCGGTTTCCCTGGCTGGAAGGTCACGCACGCCTGGACGCAGTATCCGGAAACAACCAAGAAGCTTTGTGCAGCCTGCCACATCGAAACGGCCGTGGAAGATTATCGCGAGTTTCTGGGCAAGGTAGACGCGGTCATTGTGGCACGCGATGATTTCGAATCGCATTTCGAGATGGCGCAGCCATTCCTCAAAGCCGGTATGCCGGTCTTCGTGGACAAGCCGCTTAGCCTCGATATCGCGCAGCTTCGTGAACTCAAGCCATATCTCGAGTCGGGCCAACTGATGTCTTGCTCGGGAATGCGCTACGCCCGCGAACTCGATGAGCCTCGCGCCAACTTCGCATCGTACGGCAAAGTCAAGCTGATCCGCGGAGCTATCGTCCTCTCCTGGGAGAAATATGGAGTGCACATTCTCGACGCTGTTCTGGGAATGACCGCAGCGCGGCCTGTGTCGGTTCGTATGCTTCCCGCCGATCACGCCTCGGCCGTTATTCGTCTCGATGACGGAGCGACAATGCAGATTGATGCGCTCGGTGAAGCGGCGCGTACCTTTCACGTGGAGATATTCGGCACAGAACGCAACGGCGCATTCGACATCACCGACAATTTTTCGATGTTCCGCCGCATGCTCTGGGAGTTCACTACCTCCATCCGCTCCGGAAAACCGGCCATTCCCGCAGAGAAGACGCTTGAAGTCATGCGGGTTCTCATCGCCGGGCGCCAATCGTGCAACGAGAAAAGGGAAGTGAGTCTGAATGAAATCGCACTATAAAGACTTCTTTAGTCTTAACGGCAGAACCGCCATTGTTACTGGCGCAGTCGGCATTCTTGGCCAGGGGTTCTGCAGGGGCCTCGCAGAATTTGGCGCACAGGTCGCCGTTGTCGATCTTGACCAGGATCGGTGTAGCAAATTCGCCGCTGAATTGCAGCAGGATTACGGCGTCTCCGCCATCGGAATTGGCTGCGACGTGGCCGATCCCTCTTCTGTCGCCGGGATGGTCGCGCAGGTTGTGAGCAGCTTCGGCGCCATACACGTGCTGCACAACAATGCAGCATCGAAGTCATCTGATCTCGATGCATTCTTTGCCAGCACCGAGGAATATTCACTGGCGGAATGGCGCAAGATCATGTCGGTCAATGTTGATGGCATGTTTCTTGTGGCACAGGCTGTGGGCAAGCAGATGCAAAAGCAGGGAACAGGCGGCAGCATCATCCAGACCGCGTCCATCTATGGCATTGTCTCGTCCGATAAGCGCATCTACGAAGGCTCTTTTTATCTCGGGCGCCAGATCAGCAACCCGGCCGTGTACTCCACCTCGAAGGCCGCGGTCGTCGGCCTCACGCGTTATCTTGCTGCAAATTGGGGCGACTCCGGTATTCGAGTCAATGCGCTGGTTCCGGCAGGCGTTGAGAGCGGCCAGAATGACACTTTCAAATCCCGCTACTCGGCCCGCGTGCCGCTCGGTCGCATGGCGAAGGCGGACGAAATGGTCGGCGCGCTCGTCTACCTCGCCTCCGACGCATCGAGCTACGTAACCGGGCACTGCCTCGTTGTTGACGGGGGGTTGAGCGCTTGGTGATTACCGACTAGACCTCATGAGCCGAACAGTCACGATCGTTATGTATCACTACGTGCGAGACCTCGAACGCTCGAGGTACCCTCGCATCAAGGGTCTGACCCTTGAGCGTTTTCGCAATCAGCTCGAGTATATCGACGCCCATTTCACACCCATTTCGGCGGAAGACCTGCTCGAAGCCGTCTCCTCTCCGCATCGCGCGCTGCCTGAGAATGCGATCCTTCTCACCTTCGACGATGGTTACAGCGACCACCACGACAACGTCCTGCCGCTTTTGAAAGAGAAGGGAATCAAGGCCTGTTTCTTTCCGCCAGCCCAGGCGATTCTTGAGCACAAGGTGCTGGACGTAAACAAGATTCAGTTCGTTCTTGCGGCGGTGGAAAATGTCAACTCTCTTCTCGACGAAGTATTCGAGGCACTCGACGACTTTCGCTCAGAGTACTCCCTCAAGTCGCGCGAAGCATATCTCATGTCCATCACGGAGAAGCATCGCTATGATCCCCGCGAAGTAACTATCTTCAAGCGTCTTCTTCAGCGGGAATTACCCGAGCCGGTCCGTGTCGAGCTTGTGCAGCGCCTCTTTGCCCAGCACGTCAGCTCCGATGAGGCGGCCTTTGCTAGCGAGTTGTACATGTCGCTCGAACAGCTCGGCGCACTTCACGCGGAGGGCATGCACATTGGCAGCCATGGCTATACACATGCATGGCTCAACGCTCTTGTACCCGAGGCCCAACAGACCGAGGTTGATCGCTCTTTGGAATTCCTGCAGCAAGCCGGGATTCCTCTCCGCAATTGGACCATTTGTTATCCCTACGGCGGATTCGACGAATCTCTTATCGACATTCTGCGCACACGCCGCTGCAGCCTCGGCTTCACAGTGGAGCCGCGCGTTGCCGACCTCGATCGCGAAGGCCGCCTCACTCTTCCGCGCATCGACACGAACGACCTGCCGAGCTAAAAGCGCATGAAGAGCATGATGGAGATCGTTCGCGACCTCACGCCGCTCAATCGAGCGGTGTGCGCCCTCGGTTATGACCAGGCAGTGGACTATTTGACGGACGTCTTTCCGTTCCGCGTCACGCGTGTACCGTCTGGAACTGAGCACAACGGGTGGGTAATTCCGCCGTCGTGGGATGTGGTGGAGGCCACGATATCGCGGAACGGTCAGACGGTTTACGACGGTGCGGCGCATCCCCTCGGTGTAATTGCTCTCTCCCGTGAATTCAAAGGCACCGTTTCGCTCGACGAGCTCCGCACGCATCTTCACTATGACCACCGCGATCCTGACTCGATTCCGTACCACTACCGCCAGCAATTTCGCAGCTGGGACCGCGACTGGGGCTTCTGCATGACTCGCCGGGCCTACGACCAGCTGGCTCCCGGTGACTACGACGTGGTCATCCGCACGAAGGAGTCGGCGGGTGAAATGAAGATTGCTGAATACACCCACCAGGGGCGACTGCCGTACACAATCGTTCTGGGAGGGAATCTTGACCATGCCGGGGTTGCCAATGACGGCCTCGCGGGTTGCGTTGTCGGCCTCGAGACGCTGCGCCGCCTTGAAGGCCGCAAAACCCGATTCAACTACTCACTGGTGCTTTCGCCGGGAATCATCGGCTCCGAACTCTACCTTGCCGGGCTCGATCCCGCTACCCGCGCAAACATCCTCGAAGGCGTCTTCCTGGAGATGCTCGGTTCTGCCACCCAGCTCGCTGTGCAGGATTCGCGCCATCCGCTTGCCACCGTTGCCCATGCGCTGAAAGCCGGTCTCGACCAACTCGGGCTGCCGTATCGAACCGGGCCTTTCGAAAGCATCATCGTCAACGACGAATATGTTTGGGAAAACTACGGTATTCCGATGGTTTCGTTTTCCCGCTTTCCATATCCGGAATACCATTCCAGCAAAGACACAGCCGAAATCATCCACGAAGAGTGCCTGGAAGAGGCTGTCTCCGGTCTGATGCGAGCCATCGAGATACTTGAGGCCTCTCCGATCGTGGTCAAGAAATTCTCCGGCAACATCTGCCTTTCTAACCCGCGTTACGACCTTTACGTGGACTATGGACAGGTGGCGCTGGGTGATTCGCTTTCCGACGGCAAGCGCAAGATGCGCCACCTCATGGACTTCATTCCGGCGCTCGACCGCCCCGTCAGCTGCAAGGCCATCTCCGACTATCTTGGCCTTCCCGAGCCGGACGTTCTAGCCTATCTGCAGCGCTGGGCCGACAAAGGTCTCATCGAACTTGCCTGATTCGGGCTGAATGCATCGGTTCAGCCCAAATAACATCCCACTTTCGGTCCATGTTGCAGAAAGCGTTGCAATCTGAGAATAGCCAAATGAAGATACTTGTCACCGGCGGCGCGGGTTATGTTGGCTCAACTCTCGTTCCGCTTCTTCTTGCCGAAGGCCATCTTGTTACCGTCGTCGACTCGCTCCTCCATGGAGGAGAATCGCTTCTTGGGCGTCTGGGCAAATCCCGCCTTCGAATTTGTCCGCGGGGACGTTCGCGATCATGGCCAGGTTCGGGCTTTGCTGCCCGGCGTCGATGCGGTGGTACACTTAGCCGCGATCGTGGGCGACCCTGCTTGCGCGCGTGATCCCGAGCTTTCTCGAGCTGTAAACCTTGAGAGCTCCCTCGCTTTGATCGAAGAGAGTCAGAAGGCCGGCGTCAGTCGCTTCATTTTCGCTTCGACTTGCAGCAATTACGGCAGAATGACTGATCCGACCAGTTACGTCGACGAAGACTCAGAGCTTTCTCCCGTCTCGCTCTACGCTGAAACCAAGGTCGCGATCGAGAAAGCGCTGCTGCAAAGCGCCAGCCATAACGGCGGATGGTGTCCCACACCCCTGCGCTTCGCCACCGTATTCGGCGTCTCCAACCGCATGCGCTTTGACCTGACCGTCAACGAATTCACCATGGAGATGCTTACCAAGAAGCACCTGGTCGTTTTTGGTGAGCAGTTCTGGCGGCCCTACATTCACGTACGCGATGCGGCGCGAGGCATCGCAAAGGCACTTGCTGCACCCGTCGAAAAAGTCTCTGGCAAGGTCTTCAACGTGGGCTCCACTGACCAGAATTTCCAGAAACAGCAACTTGTCGATATGATCCGGCCGCATGCGCCGGATGCGCAAGTTGAGTTTGTACGCAAGCAGGAGGATCCACGTGATTACCGCGTGTGCTTCTCCCGCATCCAGCAGGCTCTCAACTTTCAGATCACCCGCACCGTTGCCGAGGGTATCGAGGAAGTAGCTCACCTGGTACGCAGTAACATCATTTGTGACTTCAGCGACAAGAGATTCCGCAATTGAGTTCTCAAGAAAAGTTCGCGCCGGGGGCACCCCCTCCCGCTGAGTTCATTCCTCTCATCGTGCCCGAGATTCGCGGCAACGAATGGCAGTATGTGAAGGAGTGCCTCGACACAAATTGGGTCTCTTCAGTCGGCAGCTACGTTGAGCGTTTCGAGCAGATGACTGCGGAACGCGCCGGCACCCGGTTTGCCATCGCCACTGTGAATGGCACCTCGGCGCTCCACATTTCCCTATTGCTGGCAGGAGTCGAGCGCGACGACGAAGTCCTGATTTCCACTCTGACCTTCATTGCTCCTGCCAACGCCATTCGCTATGCAGGGGCGTGGCCGGTCTTCATCGACGCCGAACCGCGGTATCTCCAGATGGACCCCGCGGCGGTCGCCGGGTTTCTGGAGAAAGGCTGTACCTGGAACGGCGCCGAGCTGCGCAATCGCCGCACCGGTCGCCGCGTCAAAGCGGTACTCCCGGTCCACATTCTCGGCCATCCTGTCGATCTCGACCCCATTCTGGCCGTCGCGCAGAAGTACGCGCTTCCCGTCATTGAGGATGCCACCGAAGGCCTCGGCGCAACCTATCGCGGCCAAAGCCTGGGCAGCTTCGGCCAGACTGGATGCTTCAGCTTCAACGGCAACAAGATCATTACGACCGGTGGCGGCGGCATGCTCGTGACCAACGATCCGGGCCTGGCCGCACGCGCGCGCTATCTGACCACGCAGGCAAAGGACGATCCGATCGAATACGTTCATAACGAAATCGGTTATAACTACCGGCTCACCAATGTTCTCGCTGCGATGGGATGTGCGCAGATGGAGCAACTCGATGCATTTGTGGCTGCTAAGCGCGCTATCGCCGAATGTTATCGCGAAGCGCTCGGCAGTCTGCCTGGGTTTACCCTGCCCGAGGAAGCGGCCTGGGCTTCGAGCACGTTTTGGATGTATACCATCCTCATCGACGAGCAGATCACCGGCATCAGCTCCCGCGACCTGCTTCGCGAACTCGGCCGCCGCAAAATCCAGAGCCGGCCCTTGTGGCAGCCCATGCATCACTCGGCTGCGCATGATGCTTCTGGCAGCCCACCTTGTCCCAATGCCGATCGCATTCATGCTCAGGCATTGAGCCTGCCCTGTTCCGTGGGGCTTACTTCCTCGGCTCAGAACCAGGTCATACAATCCATTGCGGCCATCATCGCGGACGCCAACAGCGTGTCCAGTGCGCGATAACTCTATGGATTTCTCAAAACTGTTTCATTCGCCTGGCGGCGGAATCGAAAACTTCTTCAAAGCGCAGGTACAGCTCTATCGCCATGACAGGAGCCTCCACGACTACTTCATGCCGTTGCAGATGTCCGCTCTTTCAAGCGCCGGTCCCGCCTCGAATGGCCCCGGCCCCAATTTTCGCAAGTCGCTGCCCATCCGGATTGCCGATCACGTCAGCCGCATCCGCGATCGCCGCAAGATCAAGGCGGATGTCCTGGTCTGTCCTAATCCGGACTCGAACCGTCGCACTGAAACCCGCTTTCTGATTCGCCAACTCATTGGAATCGCGGAAACCGGAGCCAGCATTCTTTGCCTGCTTCCTTCGAATGCCACGTCTCGCAGTGAGATCGATGCAGCGCTCGATGCCGCCGGTCGCCGCAAGCAGGTTCAGTTTCTGGATCCGGCCAACCCCTTAAATCCTGCAGAGTCCAGCATCCGCCGCAGGATGGCCCGCATCCGCGCACAATCCGCTTTTGCTGAGACCGTCCATCTGCTCGAGACCATAGGACTTTCCCCTGATTTAGACGCGCTCAATCACTACCATCGAACGGCGATGCACGTGGAAAACTGGAACCGCCTTCAGGACACGCTGGAATTCGATGCAGTCGTCACGCGGTGCCACTGGCTTCCGCTGTGCAGTTGCGTTTCACGCACGGCTCTCGAACGCGGGATACCGACCATTACGTTTCAGCAAGGTGTCATTGGACACTCACTCGATGCGCCGGTCACCGCGTCCAGTTTTGTCGCCTTCGGTAATGCGTCCATTTCATTTCTCTCCGCGCTGAACGCGACCTTCTACGATGCGGCGCGGATCACCCGGCAGCCAGTTGAATACATTCCCGGCGGATGCTTCGTCGATGAAATTGACGACCTCCCCAACCAGTTCTCGAATCGCACGCTGCTCATCGTCGATATTCCCACTGGCCAGTCTGACTTCTACGGCGTCGAGAACCAGTCTCAGGCACTCCTCCAGCTAGCCAAACGACTGCTGGAAGCCGGTTCGTCTCTCCGCCGCATCATTATTCGTCCCCATCCCTACTGGAGCGATCTCGAATTCAGCGCCTGCCAGCGCTTAGCTATCGAGTATCCGACCCGGTGTGAGATCTCGCATCCTGCCTGGTCACTCGAAGACGATCTGCGCCGTTCCTCGGCGATTATTGGAATCTTCAGCGGCGTGGTTACCGTGGCATCCGCCTGCGGTATTCCGTCCATGTTTCTCCAGACTGAAGACGGATACTCCACCGGCGATCTCGCTCCGTTCTCGCAGGCGCAAGCGCTGATGCCCGACGCTGCATACACTGAGATACTCAGCCTCATGGACGATGCTGCCGCCTACGAACAGGCACGCACTGCGGCTCTCCGGAATGCCCGCGAGTATTACGCCGGCGGAGCCACTCTGCAATGCACCGGCAGCTTTTTTGAGCCGCTCCTCAAGCCTCGCTCCGCAGCTCTCGAGCAGGCACTGCCATGAGATTGGCCATCATCAGCACGATGCAGGACTGGCCGTGGGGCGGGAGCGAAGAGCTTTGGAGCCGTTCCGCGTCTCAGCTCCGTCACGACGGCCACGATGTCTACATCTCCATCACGCATTGGCCGGAAAACGAAGTCCGTGTTCGTGGATTCCGGGAGCAGGGAATTACGGTCGAATCCCGCCCTCGCTTTCAACCGGGCCGCGCTCGACGCATGTGGCACAAAGTATCCCAAGCACTTTCGAGCTTCGATCGCCTGCGGCAATTCGCACCGGATCTTGTGCTGATCTCGCAGGGGCACAACGCGGGCGGTTTTGCATGGGCCGCGGCTTGCCGCGCCTCCGGCATCCCATACGCCATTCTGGTGAATTGCAATAGCGATCACTGGTGGTTTGCCGATAGCGATTTTGCCGATGCCGTCTCCAGCTACACCCAGGCACGCAAGGTATTCTGCGTTTCCAAACACAACTTGGATCTTCTTCGGTTCCAGCTTGGAGAATCGCTGCCGAACGCCTGCATCGTGTGGAACAGTTACAACGTTGCCCCCGAATCATTCCCTGCGTGGCCAGAGAATGAGCCGTACTGGCACCTGGCGAGTGTAGCCCGTCTCGAGCCCGCCGCCAAAGGTCAGGACATTCTGCTTCGCATTTTTGCTCAACCCAAATGGCGTGAGCGACCCGTTTGGCTGAACCTGTACGGCTCTGGGCCCTACGAAGCCGAACTGCGCCGCATCGCCGACTTCCTGAGCGTGGACCATGTCACCTTCCGTGGACATGTCTCCGACATCCGTTCCATTTGGCAGGAAAATCATCTGCTCGTTCTGCCATCGCGTTACGAGGGGCTGCCGCTGGCCCTGGTTGAGGCAATGTGGTGCGCTCGTGCCGCAACCGTTACCGACGTCGGCGGCAACGCCGAACTGTGCCTGGACAGCCAAACCGGCTTCGTCGCATCTGCGGCCAACATGGCGGTTTTTGAAGATGCCCTTGACTGCGCATGGAAAAATCGCGATAACTGGCGTGAGATGGGTCAAAGCGCGCGGGCCAGTGCGGAAAAACTCATACCTCTCGACCCCGTAACCCTTTTTTGTGAGAAACTCATGATCTGCGTTACGTCCCCTTTCAGCGCAGATGCAGTGGTGGGTGTTTCATGACACACATTTCAGTCATCCTCTGCACCTACAACCGCTGCGAGAGTCTCGCCAAGGCTCTGGAGAGCGTTGCCCTGTCCCAATTGCCGGAGGATTTGAGCTGGGAAGTTCTCGTGATCGACAACAACTCGCGAGACAAGACACGCGAAGTTGTCGAAAGTATTTGCCCCTCCTATCCAGACCGCTTCCGTTATATTTTCGAGCCGAAGCAAGGAAAATCGAACGCGCTCAATACCGGAATTCGCAAAGCCCGCGGCGCCGTTCTCGCCTTCATGGACGACGATGTGCTCGTCGAATCCTCATGGCTCTACTGTCTCAGTCAGCCTTTGCTCCGCTCTGACCTCGCAGGCACGGGCGGACGCATTCTTTCGCAGCAGGTCGTCTCCGCACCGCGCTGGCTCGCTCTTGAAGGACAATATTCGCTTGGCGGCATGCTGGCTCTTTTCGACAAGGGTGACGAGCCGAAGGAACTCGACTGTCCGCCTTTCGGCACCAACATGGCATTTCGCAAGGAAGTTTTCGCGAGATACGGCGGCTTCCGGACCGACATGGGTCCTTGCCCCGGCAGCGAAATTCGCAATGAGGACACCGAGTTTGGCCGACGTCTTCTCGCAGCCGGCGAGCACCTGTGGTACGTGCCGACCGCCGTCGTATACCACGCTGTCCCAGAGGAACGCCTGCAGCAAAGTTATCTCCTCCGGTTTTGGTACGACCACGGACGCGCCGAAATTCGCGAATCCGGGCGCCGTCCAGATGTCCTTGGCATTCCGCGGTACCTTCTAACCATTCCCAAGATTGCGCTCACCGTTTTGCCGCGACGCGCCTTCCAGTGGATCGCAAGCAAGGATCCCAAACGCAGATTTTTCTATAAGGGCATGGTGTGGATGACATTCGGTCAGATGGCCGAGATGCCGCGACTATGGTCAAGCAAAGCTCCATTGCCTGAAGTATCCGGTCTCAGTCCGATCAATACTTCGGGAGATTTCCCGGTGGCAGGTAAGACGCAATGAGAGTAACTGTGATCGTTTGCACCTACAACCGCTCGCGGAGCCTGGCCCGCGCGCTCGCCAGCGTCGCAGACTCGATCATGCCGGATGATGTGACGTGGGAAGTTCTGGTCATCGATAACAACTCGTCGGACACTACTCGCGCCGTTGTACAGGCAATCGAGGAGCGCTACCCAGGTATTTTCAGGTACATCTTTGAGGCGAAACCCGGCAAATCCAATGCGCTCAATCGCGCCCTCCGCGAGACGGATGCCGATGTGCTCGCATTCATGGACGACGACGTCCGGGTCGAACCTGATTGGCTCTGCAAGCTCACCAGAATATTTGCCGACCCGCGGTATTCAGGTTCCGGTGGCCGCATCCTGCCGGAGTCCGGCTTCGTCCCACCTGAGTGGCTTGAAATCACAGGGCGATACGCTCTCGCGCCTATCGCGATGTTCGATCTGGGTCCGGAACCCGGCGAATTGACGGAGCCTCCCTTCGGCACCAACATGGCGTTCCGGGCAGAGATGTTCGCTCGCTACGGCGATTTCCGTCCCGACCTCGGCCCGCAGCCCGGTTCCGAGATACGCAGCGAAGACACGGAATTCGGAATGCGCCTTGTGCAGGGGGGCGAGCGACTCTGGTACGAACCTGCCGCTGTTGTTCACCACACTGTTGCATGGGATCGCATCACGCGCAACTACTTCCTGCATTGGTGGTTCGACAAAGCACGCGCAGACATTCGCGAGTACGGCATTCAAGCCGAATCGCACCCGCTGTTGGCTGGCGTTCCGCTCTACCTGGTTAACCGCCTTATTGGGTGGACTTTTCGCTGGCTGTTCACCTTTACGCCAGGCCCTCGGTTCTCCGCCAGGATCAACCTTTCGATTGTTGCGGGCGCGATGAGGGAGTGCCGAGACCAGGCTCGCCGCGGCAGCATCCCTGCGTCTTCTCTTTCCACCGCGGCGGCCCCGGATCCACCTTTATGAAAGTCGCCATCGCAGGTGCCGGTATCGTAGGCCTCGCAACCGCTCACCAGATTGTCTGCCGTTATCCCCGTATCCAAGTCCTCGTTCTCGAGAAGGAAGCGGGCCCCGCTCATCACCAAACCGGCAACAACAGCGGGGTGCTTCATTGCGGCCTCTACTACAAGCCCGGTTCACAAAAGGCAAGGCTGGCGGTGCAGGGAATTCGGCGGATGGTCGAGTTCTGCGAACGTCACTCCATCCCCCACGAGATCTGCGGGAAACTCGTAGTCGCCACGGACCCGGAAGAGATCCCGCGCCTCCACGCCCTTCTTGAACGCGGCGCGGCCAACGGCCTCCAGGGCCTCCAACTTCTCGGCCCCGAGCAGATGCGGGACTACGAACCCCACGCCGCCGGGCTTGCTGCCATCCGCGTGCCGGAGGAGGGGATCGTCGACTTCAAGGCTGCGACGCAGGCCATGGCTGACGAAGTTGTTTCTCACGGCGGGGAGGTTTGCTACTCCTCAGAGATTCTCAGGCTCCGCAGTTCGGGCACATGGGACATCTCCACCACCAGCGGAGACTACGAAGCAGATTTCCTGATTAACTGCGGCGGACTGCAGTGTGATCGTCTTAGCGGCATGGCAGGCAATCATGATGCCACGCGGATCGTCCCGTTTCGCGGCGAGTACTTCAAGCTCAAGCCTTCGTCGCAGCACCTGGTTCGCAATCTCATTTATCCGGTGCCCGATCCCAAGTTTCCATTCCTTGGAGTCCACTTCACGCGCCTGATCCACGGTGGGATTGAAGCCGGTCCCAATGCCGTCCTCGCTTTCGCGCGGGAGGGCTACCGGCATACCGACTTCCGGCTGCGCGACATGCTTGAAACTCTTACCTATCCTGGATTCTGGCGCTTCCTGCTTCGATACCCGTCGATGTGCTGGCACGAGTTTCACCGCTCGTTCAGCAAGGCGCTCTTCTGCCGATCGTTGCAAAGGCTCGTTCCAGAACTTCAGCCCGATGATTTGATGGTAGGCGGAGCTGGGGTGCGCGCGCAGGCCCTGTCGCCATCCGGCGAGCTGCTGCAGGACTTCTACTTCGTTCGGCAGGCAAACGCCCTTCACGTACTCAACGCACCGAGCCCGGCGGCGACCGCGAGCCTCGCCATTGGCGACGCCGTTGTCGAACAAATAAGCGAAGCACTCGGTGCGTGAGAGTTCGCTTGACTCACGCACCGAGTGCCTATTCGCCCGTCAGCGAATCTCGATCATCTCGGATCCTTACGGTACCGCGACGGAGGTCGTATTCGAAGGCGCGCTCTCGATGCCCTTGCTATCCACGCTCTTCACCATGTAGGCGTACGTAGTGCCGCTCTGCACGCTGGTATCGGTGTAGCTCGTCTGCGTGTCCACTGACGAAGACACCATCGTATAGCTCGACGAACTTGAGGTTGCGCGATACACGTGGTACCCAACGACGGGATCCGATGTAGCACTCGGCGCATCCCAGCTCAGATCCACTTGATGCTGAGCAGCAGGGGCACTCGTCCCCGTCACTTGAATCACCTCAGTCGCTGACACGCCATTTGCCGCCGCAGTCAGCGTTACTGTCTGCGTCGTGGTCACGGCCGCCGCCTTGGCGCTAAAGCTCGCGCTCATCGCACCTGCGGCCACTGTCACTGAGGTCGGCACCGTCAGCACACTGTTGCTGCTCGAGAGCGTGACCGACGTAGCGCTGGTGGGTGCTACGTTGACATACACCGTGCAGGCCTCTGTCGTTGGCCCGGTCAGGGTCTGTGTCCCGCAGGAGACCTTGCTCACGGTGGTCGCAGCCGCCGAGGCCCCGGCAGGATATAGCGTGATCGCATCCGTTGCCGAAGCGCCATTCGCCGTCCCCGTGATCGTCACGCTTACCGACTGATTCACCGATGCGGACACCGCGTTGAATCCAGCGGTCGTCGCACCTGCGGCCACAGTCACTGAGGCTGGCACCGTCAGTGCTGGGTTGCTGCTTGTCAGAGACACCGTCGTCGGGCTCGTGGCTGCCGCGCTCAAAGACACGGTGCAATCCTTCGATTGCGCTCCCGTCAGCGATTGGGTTCCACACGAAATCGTGATCAGCGCAGCCGCCGATGCCCCGGCCTGGGCAGGACTCAGCGCGATCACATCCGTTGCCGAGGCGCCGTTCGCCTTACCCGTAATCGTCACACTTACTGTCTGATTCACCGATGCAGAGACTGCGTTGAATGCAGCGGTTTGGGCTCCTGCCGCAATCGTTACCGAGGCAGGCACGGTCAGCGCTGCATTGCTGCTCGTCAACGACACCGTCGTCGCGCTCGTGGCCGGTGCGCTCAAAGACACCGAGCAGGCCTGCGACTGCGCTCCTGTGAACGTTTGTGTCGCACAGGAAATCTTGCTCAGCGTAACGGCCCCAGTCGAAGCCGAGGTTTTGTTATATGTCATTCCTCCGCATCCAGAAAGAACCGCTACAAGAGATGCGGCCAGCAACGACAATGCGCCGTTCCGAATGCGTTTGTTAGTGGAAAGAAATGATTGCAGGAAGAAAATTGCCGATTCTAAGGAATTGGGATTAACTTGACTGGCTTTCTGCTGCTCCGATTGCCGCTCGGCAAGTTGGCCGGATACCGGCCGAATCTTATACTGGTACATCTACTTCTCCTCGGCAGGCGCTTGCGCGCCTCTCTTAATGCCCAACTCACTCGCGTTCGTTTTGCCGGCAGATAAAGGTAAAAAACATTAATGTCTGCTCAGCAAAAACTGTGTTCGGGAACTTCGTGTAAATGGATCACCTGAAGCAAAGCGAACTTCAGACACTCGGTTAAGTTGTGCACGCCTCTTTTCTGACCGCAGCCAAATTCCTTCCACGGCGCATCGGGGACACAACTCTCCCGTACGCGTGGCGCCAGTTTTTCCGGCGACAAACGAAGAACATCCTTTGCTGCTAAGGTCTTGTTGCTTCAGATCGCGGGACAATTACCGGCGAGCGATCAGTTCGCGAAACAATCCTTTATGCCCGAACAGGACGTATAACGCGGCCAAAACTGAGAGTACAGACAAGAGTCTGCGCGCACAGTATTCAGCCTTGGGTGCAAAAAAATTCTTGCTATTTCCTTTGCACGGGAATGACCAAAGTGGGGTGCGTAGATTACTAAAGTCGTAGACTAATTAAATCGTTAAACTTGCACTCCGACTTGGGGAGATTTTGGTGAGGCAAGTTTTTCTCGGAGTCGCCAAGAATTGTGTAAAAGTTTCCATACACGGTATTATCTACAGAGTAAATATGGGAGGTCGGGGGAAACTATCGGCTTGAACGATCGAGGAGGATCCGGAACGGCCGGATCACGTAGTACAACGCTTCCAGTGATTTAGGGAGTTTCACGACCGATCGATCCCGCGCATTAGGCCGCAAGAAGGATGGCGATACCAACGCGCCAGCCCTATCCCTGAAATCCAGAATCTGGATATTGTAAGGGACCCATCCCCCTGGCATGCTTCCCGGGGCCTTGAAGATGTTCTCCTGCAGGAAATCAGCAAGCCTGTGCGCCGTCCGATCTCCCTCAAAGCGCCGTAACGCCTCGTCAGGAACCTGGGCACCGGCGACCCACCGCGCCAACAGGACTCCAAGCGCCAGGCACCGCCAAAGCCCCAGGCGCTTCGCCTCCTGCTGCGCGAAATCCCAGTCCAGCCCCGGGTCACTCTCGATCAACTTCGCCACGTCGGCAATCCAGATCAATCTTGACCAGGCGTGCTTGCTTCCGTGCATGCAGAGGATCAGCAGGCCCGAGACGGGATCGAGATTCGACACATCGGCCCCGGCCAGCTTGACTGTCCTTCTTCGCGGCCACACCCAGTCCATCCCAAGGTCGTGGCTGTATCGCGGCTGAGTCAGTTCGAGTCTCCAGCGCAGTTCCAGCACCATCCCGTCATCTGCACGCACAAAGTGGTATTCGAAGTAGTCCTCCGCCTCGGGGGAGCCGTCCTGGAGTACTTTCGTCGTCACCTCGTACCCGCGCTTTTTCAGGATGCGTGAGGCCTCCATTAAATCGCGAAAGTAGATCAGCAGATCCAGGTCGCCGGCGGTCCGTGCTGTCATATCCCCGTATGCCGCAGCACCCAGCACCACGCCCTTGAAGGGCATCGCCGCGATTCCCGCTTTTTCAAACGCATTCAGCACTTCGAGCAGTTCTGCCGCGTTGGTCAGGCAGTGAAATGCATTGTGCTCGAATTCGATTCGGGCGAGTTCCAGTGTCTCTGCTGGAATGGCTGATCCATTGGCTGCAAGCTCGAAATACAGCATGGGCAAAACGCCGTGTTGCCGCGCGCCTTCGATCGCCTCTTCCCAGCAGCCGATCTTCGAGGCCAGCCCTGTGAATGTCTCTCCACAAGCTTTCTCACCCGACCGAACTACGGCCCGCAGCAGGTTGCCTGTGTCATGGTCGAGGGAAATCATCCCAGTTTTCCACAGTCCTTCCAGGGCGTAACGTCACCGTTCAATTGTTTCGCAACCTGGGCAATCTAGCGTTGCTCTACCTACTCTCCTCAAATCCAAAGTTTTTGTATGTCCCCGGAAAGTACTATCGGCGCCGATTACTAATACATCCCTCTGCCGTTACTTAGGACAAGCATCAAATGCAAAGTGGTTGTATTGCACTTTCGCTTATGTCAGCTATGCTTCAGCAAGTAGTCGCAGAAAGCCTGACTGCAGAGCAAAACGAGGAGAGTTCCGAATGCAAGTTGAGCGTGTAAGCACGAAGGATCTGGTTGTTAACTCTATGCCTGATGGTTCTCGCGTGATCCGCAATTCGAACAACGAAACGGTGTTCGCGTTGAACGCGACAGCCGCTGCTGCCTGGGACGCTTGCTCCTCTGCCACCACGATCGCCGGTGTGGCCGAAGAGATGCGGCGTTCTTTTGATCCCAACGTTACGGATGAACTTGCAGAAGCTTGTATTGCTCAGTTCGAGGAAAAGAAACTGGTGAAGATCTCGGACGCGGCTCCCAAGGCCACTCGCCGACAGGTTCTCGCTGGATTGAGCGCAGTTGCCCTTCCCCTGGTAGCTTCCCTTACCATCGGCGAGCAGAGAGCGCACGCACAGCAGGCGGAATCCGTCGATTGCCGGGCTCCACGCGCCAACGTCCCCAAGGAAGACAAGCGCGACTTCTAAGCGTTTGCCGGGCGAATTGTTTTCCAACTCGATCAGGTTTTCCAAAGATTTCACTTTTTTCCCAGATCTGTTTGACGTCGTTCCTTACCTGGGTTACGGGACGCGTTGAAGCAAGTTGTAGCGAAGATGGCGGCCATTCGTGGTCGCCATTTTTGTGTCCGCGTCAGTTACTCTTCTAATCATGGTCTTCCGCGGCAACTCTGTCTTCGGCATTCACGCATTCGACTCCTCGATCCGTGTCGAATGCGCCAACTCCGAAATCCGCGACACTCTCTGCCGCTACCTGCTTCCGCCGCTTCCTCGCAGCGAATCTGCGTTGTCTTCTCCGGACGTAAGCCTCCGCGTCGATCAGTTTGCCGGGCGGTTTCGCGTCTTGATCGACCACAAACTCGCAGCTTCAGCCGTCACGCTTCAAGATGCCGCCCTCGCTGCCGTGAAGGCGCTCGATGACGTCGTGATCCATCGGATGAAGATGTTTCGTGCCGTGCACGCGGGCGCAGTGCTCATCGGGGGAAGGGCGCTGATAGTTCCTGGATCCACACACGCGGGGAAGTCCTCCCTGGTAGCCGAGCTTCTCCGGCGCGGCGCATCTCACTTTTCCGACGAATACGCCCTCATCGACGAACAAGGGCACACGCACTCCTACCCCCGTCCACTCCTGCTCCGCAACGGACGTCCCCTGCAATCTCTCGTCCTGCCGGAAGAGCTCAACGCGAGTTTCGCCACGCACTCGGCTCCGGTGGGCTGGGTGCTCGGCCTCGACTACGCTCCGGACGCAGCGTGGGATGTTCACGGGATTTCGCAGGGCGAAGCAGTCATGCTTCTTCTACGCAACACGCCTCATGAAATGGCGCACTCTCCCCAGATGATCGACTTCTTCCTTCGCGTAGCCGGCAACGCTGTCTGCCTGGCAGGAAAACGCGGCGACGCCGTCGAAGCAGCAACCCACATTCTCAATCTGACTGGTTGCAAATAGACACGCCGCCCGAATCCGAGCGGCGCGCTGGTCAAACGAACGCCGTTGTTTTATGGAATGGCAACGGTGGTGGTGTTGGAAGGGGAACTCTCCATGCCCGCCGAGTCGACGCTTGTCACGTAGTAGTTGTAGCTCTGTCCAGTCTGCACGTTCGTGTCGGTATATGCCGTCTGCGTGTCCATGGAATTCACTACCGCGAATGAACTGGTACCGCCTGGTGCGCGATAAACGTTATATCCGGTAATGATGACGCTGGATCCATTTGGCGCCTGCCAACTTAGATCCACCTGGTGTGGATTGCCGGTACCGCTTAATCCAACCGTCACGCTCGGATTCGTAGCCGAGGTGCTGCTGATGCTTAGCTGACCTGTAGCCGAGCCCACAACCGAAGGGTCGAAAGTCAGTGTCACCGTAATCGCCTGTCCCGGGTTTAGCGTAGCCGGGAGGTTCACGGCCGAGGCCGAAAAGCCGCTACCCGTCACCGCGATGGAATTCACCGTCACCGCTGCTTTGCCGCTCGAGGTCAGCGTCACGGTCTGCGTGGTCGAATTGTTCACTATAACCCCGCCAAACGCGATGCTGGTCGCATTCACGGTCAGTGCCGGCGTCGCAACGTTCAGTTGCAGCGAAGCCGTCCGCGAAGTGCTGCCCGTCGTCGCCGTCAGAGTTACGGACTGCGCACTGGTTACGGAAGCCACGTTCGCTGTGAACGTCGCACTAGTTGCGGTTGCCGGAACGGTGACCGAACTTGGCACCGTCACCGCCGCGCCGCTGGACGCAAGTAACACGTTCACTCCGCCCGTGGGCGCAGAACCCGACAGGCTCACCGTGCAGGAATCCCCCAGTGATCCGGTAATCGAGGTGCTGCTGCAGGACACCGTGCTCACGGTTGGAGCCACCGTCGTGCCCGTGCCACTCAAACTAACCGTCTGCGTCGGTGCATTGCTCGCGATGGTTAACTGCCCGGTCACCGAACTGGCGGTTGTGGGATTAAACTGAACCGTCAACACCGCGGCCTGTCCCGGATTAAGCGTGGCAGGGAAGTTTCCTCCAGAAACGGAATATCCCGTCCCTGTAATTGAGTCTGAGGTGATCTTCACGGCCACTGTGCCGCTTGAGGTCACAGTCACCGACTTTGTTACTGCCGTGCCAACGGAAACGCTGCCAAACGGCAATGAAGACGCGCTCAGGCTCAATGCCGGAGTTGCGGCGTTCAATTGGATTGCGAAGCTCTGCGACGTACTACTCCCGCTCGCTGTTACTGTCGCAGTTTGCGCTGTGCTTACAGATGCCACACTCGCGGTGAACGACGCTGTAGATGCGCCGGAGCCCACGGCAACATTGGCCGGCACCGTTACCGCGCTATCGTTGCTCGCCAATGTAATGCTCACGCCGCCCGACGGAGCCGCCGAACTCAGCGATACCGTACACGTCGTCGTACCTGCGCCGGTATAGGAACTGCTGCCGCACGACAACGCACTGATCGAAGGCGCCAACGGCGGTGATGCCGATCCGCTCAGTTGGATCGCCGTTGTTTTTGAAACTGTTCCCTCCGTCGCTGTCAGCGTAACAGCCTGCGATGACGCGACGGCTGACGCATTAGCGGCAAAACTTGCGCTCATCGCGCTCATGGGAACGGACACCGAAGTCGGTACCGTTACCGCGCTGCTGCTGCTTGCCAGGTTGACGGTGATGCTTTTGCTTGAATCCGCGGCACTCAGCGTCACCGTGCAGGTGTCTGTGCCTGCTCCGATCATCGACGATTTAGCGCAGGTCAATCCTGAAAGCGAAGGCACTGTCGAGGCCGAGCCTTTGCCGTGCAGCTTAACTGCCCCTCCCAGGTTCGATGATGTTCCGGACTTTGCTGCCACTGTGAGCTGGCCCGTCGAGTCAGTGGCGGAAGCCGGGTCGTAATGCACTTGCACTTGTATGCTGGCGCCCGCCGGTAAATCTAGCGGCAGTGTGCCCGCACTGACCGTGAAAGCATTGGTTGACATGCTCAGTTGCGAAATCTGCACCAGAGATGTGCTTTGGTTCGTGATCGAAACTGTCTGAGATACCGGCGTTCCCAGACTCACGTCGCCAAAGTCAATCGTCGTCGGATTCACTACCAGCGCATCCGCATTGGTGCCCGTCG
This sequence comes from uncultured Acidobacteriaceae bacterium, assembly GCA_963735215.1. Classification (GTDB taxonomy): domain Bacteria; phylum Acidobacteriota; class Terriglobia; order Terriglobales; family Acidobacteriaceae; genus Telmatobacter. Next base: position 209,550 of record CAVTKF010000002.1, read on the forward strand.
ACGAGAACGGCTGCGAATTCGAACCGCAGCCTGAGAGACTCATGCCAAGCACGAAGGCGCCAAACCCCAACGCAACGGCATTGCGCGTTATTTTTCTATGGAATCTGTTTGGGGTTACTTTCAGCCGAATTGCTGCGATCTTTTCTCTAATTGCAGGAAACAAAATATAGCGGGATTCAAACATCGACATCACCTGCGCCAAAAAGAATCAGCCAGCCGATGCAGTGAAACCCGCCTATCCTGCTGCGGAGAAATAAATGTATAGGGCACCGGCTGACTACATGCAGGATCGACCTTGTACGTGGGCCGGTATAGGTGACTATGGTCACGAATGTGATTTTGGTTGGTTACCTTTGTACCATCCTCGCAACATATTGCATGATATGAATTTGAATGCACTAAATGACGCGAAGGTGGTAGTCAGAAATCGCTGTATTCGCAGGCTTTGCGTGACTGGAGTGGTGACCGATAGGCATATGCGAAGTTACTTTTTGGGCAGGCGGGATCGGTGCAGTCTCGCACTACAAACTGCCGCCGATCTATGAGTTCGCCTTTCGGGATTGCGAAGCCTACGGAATCGTCACGCTCGTCATGTTTGAAGGAACACTCTCCGCGCCCGCGGCATCCACACTCGTCACGACGTAGGCGTAAGCCGTGCCACTTTGCACAGCGGTGTCCGCAAACGCTGTCAGCGTTTCCACCGCCGCATTTAGGCGCTGGTACGAGGTTGTCCCGACCGGTGCGCGGTAGATGTTATACCCCACAATCGGATCCGAGGAATCCGGTGGGCAGGACCAGCTCAGATCCACTTCATGCGATTCACCGACGCCGCTCAGACCGACCGTGGGAGATGAAGCGCTGCTCGAGACAGCGAGCTGACCCGTGAATGATCCCGCCGTCGCCGGATCAAACTGCACCTCGAGGATCAGCGACTGCCCTGGACTGAGTGTGGCTGGAAGCGAGGCACCGGACACCGAGAAGCCTGTTCCGCTCACGACGGCCGAGTTGACCGACACGGAGGCCGTGCCCGTCGAACTCAATGTGATTGGTTGCACGACAGGCGTGTTCTCCATAGTGCTGCCAAAGCTGATCGATGTCGCATTCAGAGTCAAGACCGCAGTAGCTGCGTTAAGTTGCAGTGAAACCGTCTTTGCAGTGGTTCCCGCGGTCGCTGTGAGAGTCGCCGGCTGCGCGGTGCTTACTGCGGCAGCATTGGCTGTGAACGCTGCACCGGTTGCCGTAGCAGAGACGGTCACAGAAGCTGGTACGGTTATTGCGCTACTGCTGCTGGCAAGGCTGACGGTGAGGCCGCCGGTCGGAGCAGGACCGGACAAGCTTACCGTGCAGGCGTCTGCCAGCGATCCGGTGATTGCAGTGCTGCTGCAGGAGACCGCGCTCACGGTGGGAGCCACTGTACCTGAGCCGCTAAGACCGATGGTAGCCATCGGCGCATTGCTTGAAATCGTCAATTGCCCTGTTACCGAATTGGCCGCAGCTGGACTGAACTGAACAGTCAGCACCGCTGTTTGCCCCGGATTCAACGTGGCGGGGAAAGTTCCTCCAGAGACCGAGAACCCGGTTCCTGCAATGGCGTCAGAGTTGAGCGTAAGCGCTGCTGAACCGCTCGAGGTTACGGTTACCGACTGCGTCCCCGTGGTTCCCACGGCAACATTGCCAAACGAAAGCGAAGTAGAATTCAGAGTCAACGCCGGCGAGCCCGTCGCAGGCGAAATCGTGATGTCGAAGTATTCTGTCATTCCGCCTGCCTGGGCGGTGATGGTCGCCTTCTGCGTCATCGAAACACTTGCCACTGCAGCGCTGAACGCTGCGCTCATTGCACCGGAGTTCACCGTCACCCCGCTGGGAACCGTCACATACGGGTCATTGCTCGACAGTGTCACGTATACCGACGTGCTTGCCGTCGTGGTCAGATTCACCGAACAGGCGTCCGTTGCCGTTGAACTATAGGCATTGCTGATACACGAAACATTGTTGAGCACCGGCGGTGCCGAGGTAGCCGCATTTAACTGGAGTGACACTGATTTGGAAGTGCTTGCCGCGGTTGCGGTGAGAGTCGCGGACTGCGCGCTGGTTACGGAGGCAACACTCGCTGTGAATGCCGCACTCGTTGCTGTCGCAGGTACAGTCACCGAGCCGGGCACCGTGACGGCACTGCTGGTGCTCCCGAGACTCACGCTCATGCCGCCGGTGGGAGCCGCACCCGATAGGCTCACTGTGCAGGCGTCCGCCAGCGCTCCGGTAATTGAAGTACTACTGCAGGAGACCGCGCTCACGGTGGGGAGAACGGGTATTCCGGTGCCGCTCAGGCTGACCGTAGCCATCGGCGCATTGCTTGAAATCGTCATTTGCCCCGTTGCCGAACTGGCGGCAGTTGGGTTGAATTGAACCGTCAGCACGGCTGTTTGCCCCGGATTCAAAGTGGCGGGGAAGCCTCCTCCCGAAACCGAGAAGCCTGTACCGGTAATCAAAGCTGAGTTGATGGTAGCGGCCGCTGTACCGCTCGATGTCACTGTGACCGACTGTGTCCCCGTGGTACCCACTGAGACGTTTCCAAACGGGAGCGAAGTGGCGCTCAAGGTCAGCGCTGGAGTCGCTGCGTTTAGTTGCAGGGAAGCAGTCTTGGAGGAACTCGCTGTGGTTGCTGTGAGTGTCACGGACTGCGCACTGGTTACTGAAGCCACAATCGCTGTGAACGCCGCACTCGTCGCTGTCGCAGGGACCGTAACGGAAGCAGGTACGGTGACCGAGCTGCTGTTGCTTGCAAGGCTGATGGACAGACCGCCGGTCGGTGCAGAACCGGACAAGTTTACTGTGCAGGCATCGGCCAGCGATCCGGTAATTGAAGTACTGCTGCAGGAGACCGTACTCACGGTCGGCAAAACGGCTGTGCCAGTGCCGCTCAGGCTGATTGTCGCCGTGGATGCGTTGCTTGAGATCGTCAACTGTCCGGTTACCGAACTGGCGGTTGTGGGGTCGAATTGAACCGTCAATACCGCCGCTTGACCCGGATTCAGCGTTCCAGGGAAAGCTCCCCCGGAAACCGAGAACCCTGCACCCGTAATCGAATCTGAGTTGATGGTAGCGGCCGCTGTACCGCTCGATGTCACTGTGACCGACTGCGTCCCCGTGGTACCCACCGCAACATTGCCAAACGAAAGCGAAGTGGCGCTCAAAGTAAGCGCCGGCGAACCCGTCGCAGGCGAAATGATGATGTCGAAGTATTCCGTTATGCCGCCAGCCTGGGCAGTGATGGTAGCCCTCTGGGCCACCGCCACACTGGCCACTGTAGCGTTGAACGTTGCGCTGGTTGCACCGGCGTTCACCGAGATCTTGCTTGGAACCGTCACATACGGGTCATTACTAGACAGGGTCACGTTTGACTTACTGCTCGTCGCCGACGCCAGGTAGACCGAGCAGGCGTCAATCGCCGCGCCGCTGTAGGCGTTGCTTCCGCACGAGACGCGACTTAGTTTCGGCGCCGCCGCGGACAGCACAGGTGCCACCAGTGCGAGGAGAGCCATGATCTTTCCGATGTTGAAGATATTGCGAGAAACGATAGAAGAGTTGCGATTGCTGTAAAAAGCTGTAAACCGATCCATCTAAACTTCCCTTCAAATGCGCACACGAATCCGCATGCGCGCCGAGCCTCGCTCGTGCACAAAATGCAACCGCCAAACTGGCTTGGGTTGTGTGCTTAGAGTCTCGTAGAGAAGGAAATCAGACCGTGATTCGTGTCACCAATAACCTTCCGAGTGATTACTTTAGTGTTATGAGGCAGATGATGCAGATTTCTTGTGTAAGTCGATGAAAGTTATGACGGTTGTCTATACTCTCTGGCTGTGATACCGAAAATGTAGTTAATCTACGGGAAAAAATCATGCCAAAGCTACGGCATTTAGCGTAACCAGGGTTTTCTCGAAGTGCGGTCACTTACGTTCGACAGCCGTGGAACTGAAGTTTGCAGCGACTATGCGGCGAACGTGCGGAAATCGACACGCCGTTCAGCACCCTGCCGAGGCCGAAACAGGGGCGTGCCAAGACCGTGGGAAAGGTGAAGAGCCCTCCCCGGAAAGCCCAGTCAATCGCTGAAGTCAGGCCGAATTCCGTGCTTATGCGATCTTCGGGCTATTGGTACGCATGTCTGCGGGAACCTGCACCGTGGTCTGCTGGAAGAGCCAGTCGGCATCGCATCCGAGCACCTGGGCGATGTGTTCCTGGGTTTGCCTTCCAGGTACGCGAACGCCATTGATAATTCGGCTGAGATAGGCCTCATCGATGCCGACCAGCTTCGCAAGGCGATTCTGGCGCATGCCGGTTGTGTACACCCTGAGCTTCAGATTTGGGTATATGGAGCGTTCGATCACTGGAACGTGATTCTCGCCGTTATTCGCAGTCTGGGGAATGGACGCTTTCGCTTCTACCGTCACGTTTATGCTCCGCTGCTTCGGAACAAGCAGACCTTGAAGGTAGGGCACTTAACAACTACTTGCCAGACCCATTTGGTAATCCGAGGCGGCGTTTGTAGTAATGCGGGTTGCTGTTACTCAACGGGAAGGCTTTTTATAAGTCTCAAGTCTGACAGTGGTTAGAGCGTCTTTCCACTGGAAATGTCGTCTTTCACTATCATGCCACCGGGGTGCCTATTTCGAGCCGGTTCAGCAATGATTCGTTCTCCCACCTGGCGAACTCAATAGCTTCGACGCTGTCTGGAAGGGCAACAACCAATCACTTCGCGGCATCCCACGCAACTGCAAGCCCCAACTCAAACCACGAGGAGAATTACATGCGAGTCGACTCAATCGATAAACTGTTCATAGAGGAATTGAAGGATCTATATTCGGCGGAAAACCAGATCACCAAGGCGCTTCCGAAGATGGTGAATGCAGCGAGTTCCAAGGATCTGAAGAAGGCTTTCGAGAGCCATCTGCGCGAGACCGAAGGACAAATCGAGAGGCTGGTGCAGATATGCAACATCCTTGGAACCAGCCCGAAGGGCAAGTCATGCGAAGGCATGAAAGGTGTCCTTGACGAGGGATCTTCGATGCTGCATGAATCGGCTGAAGGCGACGTAAGAGACGCGGCACTCATTTCAGCCGCTCAGCGCGTCGAGCACTACGAGATGGCGGCATATGGCACGGTACGCACATATGCACAGCTTCTGGGGCAAGCCCAGGTTGCCAAACTTTTGGAAGAAACTCTGGAAGAAGAGAAAGCGGCCGATCAGAAACTGACTTCCATCGCGCAGAAGGTCAATGTGCGGGCGCAACAACCTGCCTGATGAACTCCGCGGGTTCAGAGGCACTCTGAGCCCGCGGAAATTCCAGACCAATGGATATAATGGTAATGTGACTACAACTGCGCTTGATTCTGTCCCCAATCGCGCCCAAAGCGAAGCATCTTCCGGTCAGAAGCGGGTCCTTCTGCTCAAACCGCGCGGCTTTTGCGCCGGCGTTGTTCGTGCCATCGACATCGTCAAAATCGCGCTTGAGACTTTCGGCGCGCCGATTTACGTTCGCCGCGAAATTGTCCACAACCGCTATGTTGTGAATGAATTGGCCGAAAAGGGCGCCATTTTTGTTCACGAGATCGACGACGTGCCGGATGGTCAGCGTGTAATCTACTCCGCTCACGGTGTTTCGCCAGCTGTCCGCGAGCGAAGCAAAGGGCGTGGATTGAGGGTTATCGACGCAACCTGCCCCTTGGTCACAAAGGTCCATATCGAGGCGGTCAAGTTCGCCAAGCAGGGTTATTCGCTGGTGTTGATTGGCCATCGCGATCACGACGAGATTGAGGGCACGCTGGGCGAAGCTCCCGATGTGACGCAAGTCGTTTCGAATGTCGCGGAAGTCGCCGCACTTCGGGTTCCCGATCCGAATCGTGTCGCCTATCTGACACAAACAACGCTTTCCCTTGACGAGGCTCGGGACATCATTCACGCCCTGAAAGAGAAGTTTCCGAATATCGCCGGACCGCATTCGCAGGACATCTGCTACGCGACGGAGAACCGCCAGGTGGCGGTGCGCAATGTCGCCCACAATGCGGACCTGGTCCTGGTGGTGGGTTCGACCAACAGCTCCAATTCCAATCGTCTTGTCGAGGTTTCGCGTAATCTCGGGACCATCGGGTATCTGATTGATAACTCCCAGGCAATCGACCCGAAGTGGCTCGTGGGCGTCTCCACGGTTGCGGTGACAGCGGGCGCTTCGGCACCTGAGGTGCTGGTCGAAGACGTAGTCAATTATTTGCGTCAAAACGGCTATTCCGACGTCGAAGAAGTGGAGGTAATGCCGGAGAATGTGCGCTTTGGCTTGCCTCCTGAGATCGTTCAGGCAATAGGTGGGCCAGGGGGCGCAGAGGCGGTTCCTGTTCGCTAAAGAGAGCAGAAGCCAACGCGTTGATGTTCGGCCGAAACCAAGCGTCTTTGCGCGTAATCGGTCGTAGAATGGCTCATCTCCAGATAGCGCCAGCAGCGTAGGAAATTGGGCCTGTTTAGCGCCCGGATTCCGGGTATTTTTGATCATTGAGGGCCGAATATCGCAATGAGTATCCAGCAAGTACAGACACAATCCGCGGCGCCGAGATTTGGCCGAATGGATGCGGCTCTTGCGGATGTTGAATCGGCTATTCATCGCTCCAGCGGCTACCTGCTCTCGCTTCAACATCCCGACGGCTACTGGTGCGGCGAATTGGAAGCCGATGCCATGCTGGAGGCAGATTATATCTTTCTGCACACGCTGCTCGAATCGGGAGATCCCGACCGGCTGAAGCGCGCTTGTACCGAGATGATGCGCTACCAGAAAGAAGACGGGAGCTGGAGTCTGTATCCCGGCGGCCCTGGAAATGTTTCTCTCTCGGTGAAGTGCTACTTCTCAGCCAAGCTGATGAATATTCCGCCTACGGATCCGCGCCTCGCGAAATGCCGCGAGTGGATTCTGGCGCATGGCGGCGTCGTGGAGTGCAACACCTTCACGAAAATGTATCTCTGCGCGTTGGGTCAGTACGACTACGATGCAGTGCCTGCGATTCCGCCGGAGATCGTACTTTTTCCGAATTGGTTTTACTTCAACATCTATGAGATTTCGTCGTGGTCGCGCTCGATTCTTGTGCCGCTTGCGATCATCTACGCGAAGAAGCCATACAAGAGGATTCCGCCTGAGCACAGTATCGATGAGCTGTTCGTCGGCGGGCGCGCGAACTCAAATCTTCGCTTGCACTGGGATCGCAAGAATTTCCTCTCGTGGCGGAATTTCTTTATTGTGATCGACCGCGTCACGCACTGGTTTGAAGCGGTGCACCTCCGGCCGCTGCGCAAACTCGCGCTCAAGAGGGCAGAGAAGTGGATGCTGGAGCGGCTGGAAATGTCGGATGGCCTGGGTGCCATCTACCCGGCAATGCTGAACGCGATTTTGGCGCTGCGTTGCCTCGGCTACTCCGAAGACGACCCGCAGGTGATTCGCGCGCGTGATGAGTTTGAGAATCTCGGCATCGAAGAGCCCGCAAGCGACGTGATGCCGGAACCGACGTTTCGGATGCAACCGGCCGTCTCGCCGGTGTGGGATACGGCGCAGGCACTTTATGCGCTGGGGGAAGCCGGCGTTCCGCGCAACGATCCGCGCATGCTGAAGGCAGCGGACTGGTTGCTATCGAAGGAAGTTCGCCAGAAGGGCGACTGGGCGGTGAAGGTTCCGAAGACCGAGCCTGGTGGCTGGTACTTTGAGTTCAACAACGAGTTCTATCCCGATACCGACGACACCGCGCAGGTGCTGCTCGCGCTCAGCAAGGTCGACAATCCGCGCGAGCGCTACCAGCACCAGGTTGTGCAGCGGGCGATCGAGTGGGAATTTGCCATGCAGTGCCGCAACGGTGGCTGGGGCAGCTTCGACAAAGACAATACGAAGATGATCTTCCAGTACATCCCGTTCGCAGATCACAACGCGATGCTTGATCCGCCGACCGTGGACATTACCGGACGCATGCTTGAGATGCTGGCCTGCTACGGCTTCACCCGCGGGGACAAACGCGTGGAGAAGGCCATCAAGTTCATCCTCAGCGAGCAGGAGCCGGATGGAAGCTGGTTTGGCCGCTGGGGCGTCAACTACATCTACGGCACGTTCCTGGTGCTGCGCGGACTGGATGCCATTGGGTTCGATCATAATGAGCCTCAGGTGCAGCAGGCAGCCGAGTGGATCCGCATGGTGCAGAACGCCGACGGCGGCTGGGGCGAGACCTGCGGTAGCTATGAAGATTCCAATACGCGCGGCGTGGGGCCGAGCACACCGTCGCAGACTGCGTGGGCGCTACTGGGACTGCTGGCCGCCGGCGACGATCGCTCGGATTCCATCGCAAAAGGTGTGCGCTGGCTGCTCGAGCGCCAACGGGAAGACGGCGGTTGGGACGAGTCAATGGGCGAGGGCTCGCAGCGCGAAGGCATCATCACGGGAACGGGCTTCCCCAAGGTTTTCTATCTGGCATACACGATGTATCGGCAGTACTTCCCGCTCATGGCGCTGACAAGCTATGTGCGCGCGATTGAACGGGCTTCTTAAGTTAGAAGATCTCGACGGCATTCATGGAGATGTGCTGCCGAGAGTATCAGGAACGAAGAAAAAGATTGAGCGGGGCTACCGCCCCCGAGGGATAAACAATAATGGCCATTCCGATTTCACAGGTGTGGACGGTTGCCACGTATGTATGGAAGAAGAAGCTCGCAGGGGTGACGCGATATCCAACGGTGTTAATGCTGGAGCCTCTCTTTCGCTGCAACCTGGCGTGTGCCGGCTGCGGCAAGGTGCAATATCCGCCACATATTTTGAAGAAGCAGCTTTCGCCCGAGGAGTGCTTCGCCGCGGTGGAAGAGTGCGGCGTCCCCATGGTGGCGATTCCGGGCGGTGAGCCGCTCCTTCATCCGCAGATCGTTGACATCGTCAATGGTCTTGTTGCGCGCAAGAAATATGTATATATGTGCACGAATGCTCTTGAACTCAAAAAGCGGCTTCACGAATTCACGCCTTCGAAGTATCTGACGTTTTCAGTTCACCTCGATGGTCAACGGGATCATCACGACATGTCTGTATGCCGTGAGGGCGGATATGACATCGCGGTGGAGGGGATCAGGGAAGCGGTCAAACGCGGCTTCCGCGTCACTCCGAATTCGACGTTCTTCGATGGAACAGATCCGAATAGCGTGCGCGCTCATTTTGACGAGATGATGGCCATCGGAGTTGAGGGGATCGTGCTGTCTCCCGGATACAGCTACGACAAGGCGCCTGATCAAACGCACTTCATGGGGCGTGCCCGCGTACGCAAGCTCTTCCGCGCGATTCTGTCGAACCGCAAGAAGTCGTGGAAGTTCAATATGTCGCCGCTGTTTCTTGAGTTCCTGATGGGCGACCGCAACTACGATTGCACACCATGGGGTTCGCCGGCTTACAACATTTTCGGATGGCAGAAGCCTTGCTATCTGCTGCAGGACGGATACGCCGAAACCTTCAAGGAGTTGATGGAGACCACCAAGTGGGAGGAATACGGCGTCGGCAGCGGCAATCCTAAATGCGCGAACTGCATGGTGAGCTGCGGTTACGAGCCGACAGCTGTGCTCGACGGCTTCCTGACGCTGAGCGGATTCTGGGGCATGGTGAAGGGAACATTCAGCAGCTATAAGAGCAAGCATGCGCTCAAGCAACTCAACGAATGGGATACGAATTCGCATGCACCGCTCGTGCAGATTGAGAAGACGGCACCGGCCCTGGAGGAGACAAACGCATGAGCGCTGAAGTGCTGAAATATACGCGGGAAGAAATTGAGGCGCTTGAGATCGCTCCGGGAACCGTGCACGAGAACCTTGAGGGCTGGATTCCTGAGCTCGCCAGTGAAGACGATCTGCGCAACGCGCTGGAGAAGGCTTTCGACTATCGCGGCGATGTGACTATCACTACGAAGAGCGGAGAGCGCATCGAGGCGTATATTTTCAATCGCTCGACGGGCGCAACGCTTGCCGATTCTTACGTGCAGTACTTTTCGTCGAAGTCGCCGGACAAGCTGAAGCTGAGCTACGCCGATATTGCGCGCCTGGAATTCAGCGGCAAGGACCGCGCGGCAGGCAAGCACTGGGAAGACTGGCTGAAGGCGTACAACGAGCGCAAGGCAGCAGGCGAGAAGAACATTGCGCTGCACCCCGACACGCTGGAATAGCAATCATCTTCGAATAGCACATCAATAACCCAGTCATCTTCTCAGATGGCTGGGTTTTTGTTTTGAAGACAATCTTGCACGAGTGGCACCTCCAAGTTGTGTACACCTCACGTGGAACGATTGTTCTTCCACTCAATGAACAACAAAATCCACGGAAATATTGACGTCATGAATGAATTCATCGTGTTCGTAAAGTGGACGCGATGGCTTGCCCATAGATACAACGATTGAGTTACGTAAGTATCGACTAAAGAGGGGGATGCGACATTACCTCGCGGTGAGAAGATTCATCGCAAGGTCAAGAAAATCCATGCCAGCGGTCTTTGCAATTGAAGATTTTGCATACGAGCATCTGAAGTCGAAGCAGGAGCCCGGCCCCACAAATCGGCCCAATTCACTCTCTGAGATTGATGTGCGCAAGGGAGTTCTTGAAGACCTCGCACTCAAGACTCTTTATGCCTCTGGTTCTCTCTCGGTTTTGGAACTATCAGAAAAGCTCTGCGTCAGTTATGGGGTGGCGAACGAACTGTACGCTTCGCTTCGTGCGAGCCACTGCTGCCAGACGACAGGCATGGTCGGTACGGTCGCGCAGATCGCTATCACGTCTGAAGGCAAGTCGCGGGCAGTCGATCTCTTTTCGCAATGTCATTACATCGGCGCCGCTCCCGTAGCTTTCGATAGCTATGTGCGGCAGGTGCGCCAGCAAAGCGCCGCGCGCCAGGACGTGCACCTTGCGGATGTGCAGCGCGCTTTCTCTCACCTGGTTCTCGACAAGGAAACCTTGCGGCAAGTTGGAACAGCAATCAACTCCGGAAGCTCGCTTTTCCTCTATGGACCTCCTGGAACCGGTAAGACCACAATTGCAGAGGTAGTTTCAAAGGTGCTCGCGGAAGATGATGTCTGGGTTCCCCACGCGATCGAGGTTGACGGCCAGATCATCACGGTCTTCGACCCCACGGTCCACAAGCCGGTGACGAATTCTCAAGCCAGAACCTGCGACGCCCGATGGGTACGCTGCCATCGGCCTGCGGTACTTGTCGGCGGTGAGCTGACGGTTGAAATGCTCGATCTGCAATTCAATCCCATCTCGAAGTTCTACGTCGGTCCGGTGCAGCTGAAAGCAAATAACGGAGTTCTAATCATCGATGATTTCGGTCGGCAGCGCATGCGGCCGGAGGAGATCCTGAATCGCTGGATTGTTCCTCTGGACCGTCGAATAGATTTCCTTTCGATGTCGTGCGGCAAAAAACTCGAGGTTCCCTTCGAAATGCTGGTCATCTTTGCTTCGAACTTTGCCCCGTCTGAGCTTGTAGACCCGGCCTTCATCCGGAGAATCAAAACGAAGATCAAGATCGGTGCGGTGAGCGATGACCAGTTTTTTGACATTTTCTGCCGCGTGGCCGACAAGAAAGGGGTGCGTTTTGAGCCCAGCATCCCGCAACGTCTCATCGACTATATTCACCACGATATGAAGCAGGAGCTTCGGTCTTGTTATCCGCTGGACATTGTGGACCAGGTCTGCTGGGCGGCTCGCTTCGACGGCAAGGAGCCGTATATCGATCGGGCGTCGCTCGAGCAGGCAATCAAAGCCTACTTTTCTCAGGGCCCCGGCGATACGATTGCTTCGGTTGCCTGACTACGTCTACATGGGCCTCAAGGTTCAACGTAGTACTGAGTTAATGTACGTACGTGTAGATCGGGCCTGCTCACCTTCACTGCGAGGGAGTGCAACTCAACGCCATTCTGTGCAGGCGGTGCGTTGAACGAGATGGCATAGTACCAATCACCGTCGTCAAGTAATTTACCCAGGTCCGCGGCGACGTTGTCGCTTGCGGCCATCACGCGACCGCCCGTCTGTTGCGCCAGGACCGGCAATGCCAGGCTGCTGGGTCCAGCGCTCTCTGGCGTTGCGGTGCCGGCCGTCAATGCGTGCAAATCCACGCGGGCAATCTCGGCCTCACGCGCGGCATCCCGTGGACCCACAGCATCAAGCGTTACCTGCGCCGCACGCAGATCGTGTAACACAGTTACGAGCTCCCGGAAAGAGTCCTGGCGCGCCTTCTGCGTTGACTGTTGAAACTCAACATCGGAGAGCAACGGCCATCCAGGCCCAACCCAGATGAGAAGGGTCCGCCCGCCGCCGGAGAGTTGCTGTTGTGCGATGCCGTCGAGCGCGGAGACCGAGTCCTTGAAATGCACCTGGAGGCAGCTGGCTGCACCCCCTCCCTCGCTGCCAGTACTACTTGTGCTGAGCGCTTCAGCGCCGCCCCGTTCCACGGCTTGCGCCATTGTGGCATCCACGGGTGCGCAGGCATTGGAGTGGAGGTTCTTGGTCATGTTCACAAAGGCACGACCGACCGCGTTGCGATCGGTCGTGGCGTTGGTGGCTTTTATGTGGCCGTTCGACCAGAGGACGAAGGATGTTGGATAAGGAAGCGGACCGTGACTCTGAGCGAAAAACCTGAATATCCCGCTCCTCTCCGCATCCAGGGCCTGGGCGGTGCTGTTTACCGCGTCGAGAACTATGACGACTTCGGTGGCGTCGTTCATCGCCTGGCCGTCGATGATGTGGAATGCGGCCAGCTTGCGGGGCTGCTGGTTATCGAGGATCGTGAAGTCTTTGGCGTTGAGATCGGTGACAGGTTTTCCTGCATCGTCGGTGACCTGGACGTTGACCGTGATGCGATGGATGGCCTGGAATTCTCGATCGCGATCTTCCTTGGGGCGGGTTTTGAGCGTTGGATTCTGGGCCGCCACGATCTGCGCGGCGAACGCAAGGATCGCCAAGCTCGCCGCAGCGGTGACGCCGCGAGCGAGATAAGGCTTCATCGTGCACTGGAAGCTCATGCGCCTACGATACTCGGACGTATCGAAATGCTGCAAATTGTGTGCTTGCACTAAGAAGTGTGCGGTTCTTCAGGGATGAATAATCTCTCTGTCCGGATCGATTCGGATTCCCCCTCGCAGGCTTGACGCGATCCTCAAGTTACGTCCATCTCGGCGCGATATCGTATAACCGAAGAACGAAAGGGCGGCCCATCGCAGAAATACGGTGCGCGATCGCCACGGCTCTATGGCTGCTAAAATTCGACGGTTAAAGTAGAACTGTCTCATATCGCCTGACTCGCTTGCTGCGTTGCGAGATAGTCGCGACGCAAGAACAACCAAGAGCCGAAACAATGGCGGGTTTGGAAGTCGGCTTCAGAGAAAGCCGATGAAGACACTCGGACTGCTCTTCGACGAATCACTGCTGTAGTTTTCCGGACTGCCCAAGCTGCATCGTCAGCGTTAGTATCGGCCAATGAGAAACGTCTGCTTCCCTGCATTTGGGAAGAAGGCGAGGGTGCGAATTGATCTCCATCCCGCTCTGACGAAGCGCAATTATAGGCGTAGTCGAGAGGTACCCGCCCAATAAGATCCTTCTCCCGTATACGCTGACATCTCGACCAGAATGGAGCCATTCCAGATCTCCGCAATCGTCGTCCTGAGATCTTAGCAATCACTGCGAGTGCGTGACCGCAAGCCGGATTCTCTCCGAAACTCGATTCCCTGAATCCGGAGGTGCAGGATGCAAAATCTGCTCGGCGCCGCCGGCGGAGTCGTCATTCTTGTGTTGATGATGGCGTTCAGCGGTCTTGTCATCGGCGCTCTCGCACGGTGGATGATGCCGGGGCCCGATCCGATGAGTATCTGGAAGACGATTCTACTGGGGATTGGCGGCTCCTTTGTTGGCGGGCTCGTCGCAAGTGTCTTTCGCCTGTCTCCGGTCAATCACCCATTCTGGATTCTCGTCATGGAAATTGCAGGTGCATTGCTTTTGCTAGCGTTATTCAAACGCTTTCGCACAAAGGCCCTTTAGGTGAGCGTGCTACATTTCGACAATCCGAGTCATCCCATCCCTTAGAGCGCTCCAACGGATGAGGAGAGGACCATGGCTGCGCCCATGGTTGAGGCTGTGAAAACGGTAAGAAGAGGCGCTGGCAGGCTCGTGGCTGAGCTGCATGCAACTTGGGATGTGCTTGCCGACTTGACCACCAAGCTCGCCGAGGCGTGCGCCCTATTTCAGGCCCCACGAAACAGACTTGGAACGCTTGCGAGGTCCGCGAGCAATTCGCCTCGGAAACGCGCGTCCTCGTGACAGATCCGCTGGAAGCGTTCCTGAGATTGCGACCGAATCCGCCGAAGCCTTGAGGCAATGCAGGAGTTCGACCAGGAAGCAAGGCCCTCTGCCGCCTGGAAGCGCTGTGGAAGTTGAGCTCGCTGAGCGTGGCGTTAGCCATTACGTCATGATTCTGACGATAAAGGGATACGTATACGACCATCGTTACGAATCACAAATGCAAACTGATACGCCGTGCGAAGCGGGAGTTCCTTATGCTCGCCTTGTGAAGCCGTGGGAATGGCCAAAGGAATTGGGTAGATAATGGGATGGGAGTGAAGCTGCGGATGCCCAACCTCGAGCACATCGGACAAAGCGTATACAGTCCGTTCGGCGGCGGCCAGGAGCAGGCGTGCGGACCAAACTTCAGAACCTCAATTCGTCGATCATGAAGAACTTTCGCATCAACGCGGTTACCAGCGATCGTGGGTTCGCTAACAACGGCGCACTAAGCGTGTTGCATCGCTGCGCCGTAGTCATTGGAACTGGCCTCCAATCCAGGTGAGGCCAGTTCGCCTACGGAGCTTCCGACCAGGTTGAAGCTTGCGCTGCTGGGCAGGAAAACGCGGAAGCAGGTGCTGCATCCGTTCTCGCCGCGGAGACTGCGAAATGAGATGCGGCCTTCGTATTTCTGCACGATTCCTTTGCTGATCCAGAGCCCTAGGCCGGTGCCTTTTGTGGACTTCGTGCTGAAGAACGGATCAAAGAGTTTTCCCGAGTCCTGAGGATTGACTCCAATGCCCGTGTCAACGATGGAAACGCTGATGCCACGCCGGTTCAACGGCCAGTCAAACGTCTCTCGCACCGAAATCCGCAAATCTCCGCCCTTCGGCATCGCCTGAAGTGCATTGCCTACCAGATTCAAAAAGACCTGACGGAGCTCAACGGGAAATCCGTGAACTGTGCCAGGCGTGAGATATCTTTTCTGCAATCGGATGCGGCTGGTATGTATCTGCCGTTCCTGCAGCCCGAGTACGTCATCCAGCAATTCGGTCAACGTGACAGCGATTGGTGTCTTCGATTCTCGATAGAAACTCAGGGTCTGCCGGGTGATGTGTGCGACCCGCTGCAACTCCAGTTCAGCCATCGCAGCACAATGGCGCGCTTCATCATCGAGCGAAGGATGATTGCGAAGCAGGAAGAAGATGTTGGTGATTGCTGCGAGCGGATTATTGATTTCGTGCGCGATGATTCCGGCGACGCGACCCATTGCCGCCAGCTTTTCTGTCTCGCGCAGTGCATCTTCTGCTTGGAGCTGTGCAGTGATGTCTCGGTTCACTTCGAGGATGGCATCGCCCTGATGGTTCATGATCTTTCTGCACGCGACGATCACATCAGAACCATCCTTTTTCTTCTGTAACAGATTTCCGTGCCAGACTCTCCGATCGCGTAGCGTTTTGTCGATTTCCTCGCGCGGCACAGGAAATCCCGTGCGCAAGATCGAGTGAACGTCCTTGCCCAGAATCTCGTCTCGCCGCCAACCATACAGACGTTCAGCGCCAGCATTCCAAAAGAGGACTTCGCCGTTGACGCCGCGCTCCATGATCGCTTCAGTTGCAAGATCGAGGAGTTCCGCTCGTGAGCGGAACTGTTCCTCCCTGCGCCGCAACTCTTCGGTACGTTCGGTTACGCGCTGTTCAAGCTGGTTATTCAACGTCTCGAGCATGCGGGTTTTGCGATGAAGCTCGACGAAAATGCTGATCTTCGCTCGCAGTACATCAGGCACGACCGGCACCGAGATGTAGTCGACTGCACCGCTGCGATAGCCCTGAATCTTGTCCGAGTCGGTCAGGTGAACACCGGAGATGAAGATGATTGCAGTTTTCTGGAACCGCGGGTGCTGGCGGATCACGTCGGCCAATTCAAATCCGTCGAGATCGGGCATGCTGACATCCATCAGCACCACAGCGATATCGTTCTTCAGCAGGACGTTCAACGCTTCGCTGGCTGAAGTCGCCTTGATGAGGTTCTCCCCGAGTTCCGAAAGGATGACTTCGTAGCTGAGGAGTTTGGCCGGCTGGTCATCAACCATCAGGATGTTGACCTTCGTGTCTGCGTTCATCTAGTTCTCTCCAGGCCCATTGATAACTCTGCTAGCGATGCAGCCACATGCGCAGAGCGGAAAGCAGTTGTTCCGTGTTCACCGGTTTAGCAAGGTATTCCGAAGCTCCGGCCTCCAGGCATCTCTCGCGATCACCCTTCATCGCTTTGGCCGTCAGGGCAATAATCGGGAGGCGACGCAAGGCCGAGTTTTGTCGAATCACCTGCATAGTCTCGTAACCGTCCATCTCCGGCATCATGATGTCCATAAGGACAATGGCCAGATCGGGCGTGGTCTCAATGGTCTCGATTGCTTCTCGCCCCGTGCCAGCCGAAAGCACGGTCATGCCGCGCCGTTCGAGCACGCTGCTCAGAGCGAAGATGTTGCGAACGTCGTCGTCGACCACGAGCACTTTGCGGCCGGCGAGCGCCTCGTCAGACTGGTGGAGGCGATCGATCATCTGTTGCTTCGCATCCGGCAGTTCGGAGACCACGCGATGCAGGAACAGGGCAGTTTCGTCAAGCAGTCGTTCCGGCGATTCGACGTCTTTGACAACCACGCTGCGGGCCAGGATATGCAGTTGCGCATCCTCCTCGGCCGAAAGCTCTCTGCCTGTAAACACCACTACGGGGAGATCTCGCAGTCTGGCGTTGCCCTTGATCTGCTCTAGCACATCGAAGCCGGACATGTCGGGGAGGCGAAGATCGAGTACGATGCAATCGTAGATATCGCGTTTGAGAGCCTCGAGGGCCGCCGATCCGGAGTCGATCACATCGATATCGATATCCTCGTGCCACAGCAACTCGCGCGTGCTGAGCTGCTCCGCAGGGTTGTCCTCCACCACTAGAAGTCTCTTGCGCCGAGGCTGCGAATACTCACGAATGCGCGCCAGTGCCGTATTCAATTCGTCCGTGGAGGTTGGCTTGGTTACGAAGGCAAACGCTCCACGAGAGAGACCGTGATGGCGGTCTTCATCCAGCGTCAGCATCTGCACGGGAATGTGCCGCGTCTTCGGATCCTGTTTGAGGTGGTTCAGTACCGTCCACCCGAGCATGTCAGGCAGCATTACATCGAGAGAGATTGCAGACGGATGATACTCTCGCGCCAACGACAACGCTTCATTACCTGTCATAGCGACCAGGACCTTGAAACCCTTGTCGCGCGACAAATCGCAGAGAACCCGAGCATAATGCGGATCGTCTTCCACAATTAGGAGCACTGCATCTCCCTCTCGCAGCGAGTTGCGATCATCTTCGATCCGGGCTTCCTGCTCTGCTGCAGTGACGTTGGAAAGAAACATGGGAGCGGTGACTGGTGCGCCGTCCTTCTTCTCCGTTTTCACTACGATGGGTACCGCGGGGCCGACGTAGGTTTGCGGTAGATAGAGCGTGAAGGTGCTTCCTTTGCCGGGTTGGCTCTTCAGCTGAATCTCGCCGCCAAGCAGGTTTGCAAGTTCGCGGCTGATAGCGAGTCCGAGACCGGTTCCGCCGTATTTACGGCTCGTGCCTGCATCCGCCTGCTGGAAGGCCTCGAAGATAATGCGCTGCTTCTCCGGCAGAATTCCGATGCCGGTGTCGGAGACCTCGAACGCGATGACGGATCTGGCGCCACTGAGGATCGGGTGATCCGCTGTCCAGCCAGACGGAGCTGATGTGACTGACAGTCTCACCGTTCCTTGTTCGGTGAACTTGAAGGCGTTCGACAGCAGGTTCTTTAGTACCTGCTGCAGGCGTTTTGAATCTGTGACAAGGCTGCGGCCCATGCGCGGATCACTTGTAACGTCGAAGGTGAGCCTGCGGTTTTCCGCTTCGTGTCTGAAAGGCCGCGCCACGGTATCAAGGAGCGCGCCGAAGAAGATTTCTTCTGCTTCCACCGACACCGTGCCAGACTCAATCTTCGATAGATCGAGAATGTCGCTGATCAGATTCAGCAGATCAGTACCGGCGCCGTGAATGGTGCGTGCAAATTCAACCTGTTTGGTATTCAAGCTGCCGTCGGGATTGTCAGCAAGCTGCTGGCCGAGCACAAGGATCGAGTTAAGCGGTGTGCGCAACTCATGCGACATGTTCGCGAGGAATTCGGATTTGTATTTCGAAGTTAGCGCCAGTTCGCGGGCCTTTTCTTCGAGAGCACGCCGGGCCTGCTCGATCTCCTGGTTCTTGCGTTCCACCTCGTAGTTCTGTTCGGCCAACTGCTGCGCCTTCTGCGCCAACTGCTCGTTGGTCTGCTGCAATTCCTTCTGCTGCGTTTGCAACTCGGTTGCCAACTGTTGCGATTGCTTGAGCAGGCCCTCCGTCTGCATGGTGGCTTCAATCGAGTTGAGCACGATGCCGATCGACGAAGTGAGCTGCTCAAGGAACGATAGATGCGACGCAGTGAATGCGCTAAGGCTGGCCAGCTCGATGACAGCCTTTACGCGATCCTCAAACAATACCGGGAGCACAATCACGTTCTTCGGAATGGCTTCGAAGAGTCCGGAACGGATGGGGGCCGTGGTCTTCGGCAACTCCGCAATGAGCATGCGGCGCTTTTCTGAAGCGCATTGTCCGATCAGCCCTTCGCCCACGCGCACTTCCTTCAGATAACCTTCAGGCGTATCGGCATATGTGGAAAGCAGCACGAGGCTAGCTTCAGGACTCGCCGAGTCACCACCCATCTGGTAGATAACGCCTTGCTGCGCGTTAATCAGCGGAGCCAATTCCGACAGCAGCATTCTTCCTACGGTCACCAGATCGCGCTGGCCCTGCAACATTCCCGTAAACCGCGCCAGGTTTGTCTTCAACCAATCCTGCTCGGTGTTGCGGTCGGTGGTGAGGCGAAGGTTATCAATCATCGTGTTGATGTTGTCTTTTAACTCCGCCACTTCGCCGCGTGCCTCTACCTGGATTGATCGTGTCAAATCGCCTTTGGTCACGGCGGTCGCCACTTCGGCGATCGCGCGCACCTGATTGGTAAGGTTGTCGGCAAGAAGGTTTACGTTGCCGGTCAAGTCCTTCCACGTACCGGCCGCGCCGGGCACGTTGGCCTGGCCGCCGAGGCGTCCTTCTACCCCGACTTCGCGGGCCACTGTCGTTACCTGGTCGGCGAAGGTTGCCAGAGTGTCGGTCATGTTGTTGATGGTTTCGGCGAGCGCCGCGACCTCGCCCTTGGCATTCACGGTTAGCTTCTGGTTCAACGCCCCGTTTGCGACTGCGGTCACTACCTTGACGATGCCACGCACCTGCTCTGTGAGGTTGGCCGCCATCACGTTAACGTTGTCGGTCAAATCCTTCCACGTACCGGCTACGCCGGGCACCATCGCCTGGCCGCCGAGTTTTCCGTCTGTGCCCACTTCGCGAGCGACGCGCGTTACCTCGGCAGCGAAAGCGTTGAGTTGGTCCACCATCGTATTGATAGTGTCTTTCAGCTCAAGGATCTCGCCTTTTACGTCGACGGTGATTTTACGGCTCAAGTCGCCGCGGGCCACGGCTGTCGTCACTTCGGCAATGTTTCTTACTTGCGCGGTAAGGTTGCCAGCCATCGAGTTGACAGAGTCGGTAAGGTCCTTCCATGTACCGGCCACACCGGAGACGTTAGCCTGGCCGCCGAGCCGTCCCTCCGATCCCACTTCGCGGGCGACGCGCGTAACTTCGGCGGCGAAGGAGCGAAGCTGCTCAACCATCGTGTTCAGCGTTTCTTTCAGCTGCAGAATTTCACCACGCACGTCGACGGTAATCTTGCGGCTCAAGTCGCCGTTGGCGATAGCCGTTGCCACCTCGGCTATGTTTCTGACCTGCGCTGTGAGATTTCCGGCCATGAAGTTCACGGAGTCGGTGAGATCCTTCCAGGTCCCGGCTACTCCTGGCACCATTGCCTGACCGCCGAGTTTTCCGTCGGTACCCACTTCGCGCGCCACACGCGTTACTTCGCCGGCGAATGCGTTGAGCTGATCGACCATGGTGTTGATGGTGTTTCTTAGCTCTAGAATTTCGCCCTTCACGTCAACAGTGATCTTGCGCGACAGATCGCCGCGGGCGACGGCCGTGGTTACTTCGGCGATGTTTCTTACCTGCGCGGTAAGATTCCCGGCCATCGAATTCACCGAGTCCGTCAAGTCTTTCCAGGTACCGGCAACGCCGGGCACGTTGGCCTGACCGCCGAGTCTGCCTTCGGTTCCCACTTCGCGCGCTACGCGCGTCACTTCGCCGGCGAACCTGTTCAGCTGATCCACCATCGTGTTGATGGTTTCTTTCAGCAGCAGGATTTCGCCACTCACGTTGACGGTGATTTTTTTGGAAAGGTCGCCTGTCGCGATAGCTGTTGAAACCTCAGCGATGTTTCTCACCTGGCCTGTCAGGTTCGAGGCCATCGAATTCACGGAGTCGGTCAAGTCCTTCCATGTACCAGCAACACCCGGCACCTGGGCCTGGCCGCCGAGCTTGCCGTCGGTTCCCACTTCGCGTGCCACGCGTGTAACTTCGCCGGCGAACGCGTTGAGTTGGTCCACCATTGTGTTGAGCGTGTCTTTGAGTTCGAGGATCTCGCCTTTTACGTCGACGGTAATTTTGCGGCTCAAATCGCCGCGGGCGACGGCTGTCGCAACTTCGGCGATGTTGCGGACCTGGCCGGTCAGGTTCGACGCCATGAAGTTCACGTTGTCGGTCAAGTCTTTCCACGTGCCAGCCACTCCTGACACTTGCGCCTGTCCACCGAGCTTTCCATCGGTACCGACTTCACGGGCCACGCGAGTGACTTCGCCGGCGAATGCGTTGAGCTGGTCCACCATCGTGTTGATGGTGTTCTTCAGTTCCAGAATTTCGCCCTTCACGTCGACAGTGATCTTGCGCGACAGATCGCCGCGGGCCACGGCCGTCGTCACCTCGGCGATGTTGCGGACTTGCGCGGTAAGATTGCCGGCCATCGAATTCACCGAGTCGGTCAAGTCCTTCCACGTTCCAGCGACGCCGGGTACGTTGGCCTGACCGCCGAGGCGTCCTTCAGTACCGACTTCGCGTGCCACGCGCGTTACTTCGCCGGCAAACCGGTTCAGCTGGTCCACCATGGTGTTCAGTGTTTCCTTGAGCTGCAGGATTTCGCCGCGCACGTCGACAGTGATTTTGCGGCTCAAGTCGCCGTTCGCGATGGCTGTGGCCACCTCGGCGATGTTACGCACCTGGCCAGTTAGATTTCCGGCCATAAAGTTCACGTTGTCGGTGAGATCCTTCCACGTGCCGGCGACTCCGGGTACGCTCGCCTGACCGCCGAGTTTGCCTTCCGTTCCCACCTCACGCGCCACACGAGTTACTTCGCCGGCGAAGGCGTTCAGCTGGTCCACCATGGTGTTGATGGTGTCTTTCAACTCCAGAATTTCGCCCTTCACGTCGACGGTGATTTTGCGAGACAGATCGCCGCGGGCCACGGCCGTCGTAACCTCAGCAATGTTACGCACTTGCGCTGTGAGGTTACCGGCCATCGCATTGACGGAGTCGGTGAGATCTTTCCATGTTCCAGCGACACCAGGCACGACGGCCTGCCCGCCAAGCTTGCCGTCGGTACCCACTTCGCGGGCTACGCGCGTTACTTCCGATGCGAATGAGCGCAGCTGATCGACCATCGTGTTGATGGCTTCTTTGAGCTGCAAGATTTCGCCGCGGACGTCGACGGTGATCTTACGCGAAAGGTCGCCGCTGGCCACGGCAGTGGCTACCTCCGCGATGTTTCTCACCTGGCCTGTAAGGTTTGAGGCCATCGAGTTCACGGAGTCAGTGAGGTCCTTCCAGGTGCCGGCCACGCCCGGTACCACGGCTTGTCCGCCGAGCTTGCCGTCGGTGCCCACTTCGCGGGCCACACGCGTCACTTCTGCCGTGAACACGCCCAGCTGCTGGATCATCGTGTTGACGATGTTGGCGGAGCGAAGAAATTCGCCTTCAAGCGGGCGCCCATCCACGTCCAGGCGAACGGTCTGGGTCAGATTTCCCTGAGCCACGGCTGCGATCGCGCGGGTTACTTCCGTTGTAGGCCGCAGCAGATCTTCGACGAGCGTGTTCACCGAGACTTCCATGTCATCCCACCCGCCTCGGCGGTGTTCCACACGGATGCGTTCGCGGGTCTTTCCCTCTTTGCCGACGGCCTGACCGACCCTCTTCAGTTCGAAGGCCATCTGTTCGTTTGCGGTAACAATCTCGTTGAAGTTGTCGGCAATCTTGCCCGGCAGCCCGGTCCATGAAACAGGCAGACGCACACTGAAATCGCCTTCTTTCATGGTCTTCAAGCTTTGCAGGATAGTGGTTAGGCACTCCGATATCGGGGGCTCCAACACGGTCGCTGGATAACGGTTATCTCCGTCTTGCCCGCTGACGGGCGATTCAATGGTCGTCGACATGCCGGGTGCTCCTGGATGGGCTTCTGGCAATCAGCATTTTGGATTGGGCATACGTGCGCTGTCCCCTGAGACGAATCCTGCGAAGCGCACAAATGCTGAGAAACTGCGAGAAATAGATGCATAGAGGGAACTGTGGGTTGCCTCATTTCGCTCTAACCTGCACATTTGACGGCAGACAAAGGGCGAAAGCCAGATTTCGTTCGCCTTAGCCAGCACAGACCTGCTTCCGATCGTCGGTTTGCGGATTCGCTGCTTTAGCCTGAGCGAGTACCGGTGATAAATTTGACAATCGAAGGCACGGTTTTGTCATTGCCTGCAATCCATGAAAAGATGATCGTGGATAGTGAAAACCTACAGCCGGTTTAAGCCGTCAAACTAATGAAGATGGTCGTCGGTTGATTCCCAGGCTCTGACCGGCAAAATCTATTGAATCAGGAACTAGTGATCGAACGCCCCAAATCGCCCCATTCTTCAATTCGACTCTCCATGCTTTTGTTAATGCTGGGGATGTGCGTCTTCTTCTGGGGACTGGGTTATAAGCTATCGTTATACGACTCGCATAGACCGATCATTCATGGAATCCCGGTGGCGAAGCTTTTATCGCGGAACGAGGATCCGAACGCAACAGACAGTGCACGTCTTTGCATGGCCAACCCAGCGCCTTCTCAGTTGGCCTCAGCATATATATTCGTGATTTCTCTCCTTTCGTTTGGCACTATTGCCGGATCGAAAGCTGCAGGGGATAGACAATACATCGAATTGCCCAAGCCGTGGTGTTTGCGTTCCATGGCCATTCTGAGCGCCTTTTTCCTTAGGCCGCCGCCGATTCTCTTCGGCTTTTAATCCTGTACACAAATTTGAAGCGTTGAATCCAGGCACATGTGCCTGGTTTGGATGTCTTTTTCCCGAGCGATAGCGCGACGTCAATATCGCCGATGCCTAACAGGACCTCAAGAAAAGGTGTAATCCCACATGCGAAAGCGGCATTGCCTCATTTTTTCGATATTGATCATTTTAGCCTCGGTCACGCCGTTCATAGGATGCCGGTCGAGCGATAAGGGCTCCGACGCCAATGCAGCGGAGACGCCGTCAGCGACTGTTGCCGCTGTGACCAGGGGCTCGATTGTGCACAAGTTGAATCTTGCCGGCCAATTTCAGCCCTATCAGGCGATTGATGTCCACGCAAAGGTATCCGGCTACATTCGCCACATCTACGTAGATATCGGCGACAGGGTGCACCAGGGCCAGGTGCTGGCAACGCTCGAGGTGCCGGAGCTGGATGCTCAGCTCAGGGGAACCGGCGCGGAACTCGCCCGTAGCAAGGACGAGATCACCCGCGCTCAGCATGAGGTGTCCCGAGCCGAATCGGAGCATACTGCCCTGCATAATGACTACAAGCGGCTTAAGCAAGCCTCTGTCGCGCAACCGGGATTAATTGCAGAACAGGAACTCGATGACGCCCAATCGAAGGATCTCGCGTCGGAAGCGAGAGTAGACGCTGCAAAGTCCGCGTTAGCCGCGTCCCGGCAGCAATCGGAGGGTGCGAAAGCCGACAATGAGCGGGTCGGCGACCTTGCCGATTACACAAGGGTCACAGCGCCGCTTGATGGCGTGATCATCTGGCGCTACGCAGACACGGGCGCGCTGATTCAGGCCGGCACCTCATCCGATACACAATCGTTGCCCATCGTAAAGCTCTCGCAAAGCAGCTTGCTTCGTCTTCGTCTGCCTGTTCCGGAAGATGCGGTGGAGTTTATCCATGAAGGTGCCACGGTAACTGTAAACGTGGACGCGATCCACCGCTCCTTTGAGGGCAAGGTTGTTCGCTTCACTCGAGATCTAAATCTCGCCACCAGGACGATGGAGACGGAGATCGATGTTGAGAATAAGGACCTGTCTCTGACGCCGGGGGAGTACGCAAATACAACCATCGAACTGGAACGTCACGACAACGTTCTGACGATTCCGGTGCAGTCAGTCATTCGGACCGGCAATAAGGAATCGGTTCTCGTGGTGGACGCATCGCATCATGTCCAAGCGCGAAATATTGAAACTGGTCTCCAAGGCTCGAGCCTCGTCGAGGTGAAGTCGGGCCTTGCCGCGGGCGATCTTGTGATCACCGGCAATCAATCAAACTATCAGCCCGGCGAAGCCGTGACGACCAACGTTCAGCAAACCACTGCGTTGGATAGCAGTGAGGAACAGTCGGGGGGGACGAAGTAAATGCCGAAGTTTGCTTTGAAATATCCCTTCTTCATCATCATGGTATGTCTCGTAATTGTGGTTCTGGGCATCGTAAGTGTTGCTTCGATGCCAGTGGACCTATTCCCGCAAATCGACATGCCTGTGGTCGTCGTTGCGACGTTCTACTCGGGCATGCCTCCGGAACAGATCGAGGCTGATATTACTGACACGTTCGAGAGATTCTTCACGCTCGGCAACAACATCGATCACATTGAGTCGCGCTCTCTAACTGGCGTGAGTCTCATCAAGATCTACTTCCAGCCTGGCACAGATCCGAATGCGGCTCTGAGTAACATCTCCAATCTGGCAATGGCGGATCTGCGAAGATTGCCCCCCGGTACATTGCCTCCGGTGGTGTTGGGAATGGACGCATCAAGCCAACCAGTCTGCCTCGTGACCCTGAAAGGCAGGGGACTCAACGAAACAGATCTCAAGGACCTGGCTCAGTTTCAGGTGCGCAATCAAATTGCAAGCGTTCCAGGAGCGTCTGTTCCGCAGCCGTTCGGCGGCCGGTACAGGCAGATCATGGTATATGTCGATCCTCTGAAACTTGAAGCGCACAACCTGAGTCTGATGGACGTTGTGCGGTCGGTGAATGACTCGAATCTGATTCTGCCGGCGGGCGATGTGCGCATTGGGCCAAAAGACTACAACATCTACGCCAATAGTCAGGTGCCTACTCCTGAACAGATCAACGATCTTCCTCTGAAGTCCGTTGGAAACGCCTCGGTGCTCGTCGGCGATGTAGGGAAGGCCGAAGACTCGGGAACGCTTCAGACCAATATTGTGCGAATTGATGGTCAGAGATCGGTATATGTTCCTGTGCTGAAGCAGGGTGGCGACAGCAACACCATCACCATCGTGAACGGCATGAAGGCGGCAATCAAAGACCTCGTGGATATTCCATCCAATCTCAAGACAGCAGTCGTCTTCGACCAATCGCAGTTTGTCAAATCAGCCCTCCGAAACCTGGGCAATGAAGGCGGGATCGGGCTGGTGCTGACTGCTTTGATGATCCTTCTGTTCCTTGGAAGCATCCGAGCGACATTCGCTGTTCTCTTGTCGATTCCATTATCTGCGTTGGCTGCCTTTATTTGTATTCGCATGGGCGGAGGTTCGGTCAACACGATGGTTCTAGCCGGTCTTGCGCTTGCCTTCTCCCGCTTGATCGATAACTCCGTGGTGGTCCTCGAGAACATCTTCCGACACTTGGAAATGGGAGAATCGCCCCAAGTGGCGGCGGAAGCAGGCGGAAGGGAAGTGCAGTTACCCGTCCTGGCTGCTACGTTTACCACTGCGATTGTCTTCTTTCCAGTTGCGCTGCTCTATGGAGTAAGCCGGTATCTGTTCACAGCTCTCGCTCTTGCCGTTGTCTTTTCGCTATTCGCCTCCTACATCGTGGCCATGACCGTCGTACCGCTGTATTGCGCGCGCTTCATCAAGCCTTCAGAGGCGCATGCTTCAGAGGAAGAGGAAATCAACGCAGAAGGCCAGGTTGAGTTTCGAAGAGAGGCAAAGCTTTCGATCTTTGCAAGAATCGTGCGTGCATTCAACCATCGCTTTCAGCGGATACTCGAGTTATATGTCATCGCCGTGAATCGGACCATCTTGCGCCCTGTCGCCAGCACAATCGGGATCCTGGGTGCAGTCGTTTTGACCTTTGCTCTCTTTCCGCTTTTGGGGCGAGCCTATTTCCCGCGGACAGATCCTGGACAGTTTGTTATCAACATCAAATGCCCTAGTGGCACGCGACTCGAACTGAGCAATAAGTACGTCGCAGAGGTGGAGAACGAAATTCGTCAGGTAATTCCCGATCACGATCTCGGCATGATTGTATCCAACATCGGAATCACTCCCGATCTATCAGCCATTTACACCAGTAACTCCTCAATGGATACCGCATTTGTCCAGGTGAGTCTGAAGGAAGATCACAAACTGGGTAGTTACGAGTATATGAGGCGTGTCCGCAAAAAACTCGCAAGAGATATGCCGACGCTGTCAACCTACTTTCAGGCTGGTGGGTTGGTCGACTCAGTAATCAATCAGGGACTCCCTGCGCCGATCGACGTGCAGGTCAGTGGCAATGATATGGATCAGTCCTATGAAATCGCTAGTCAGATTGCCTCCAAGATCAAGGGCTTGAAGAATGTGAGTGATGTTCTGATTCCACAAAACCTTCGTTATCCCGGACTCGAATTGAGCATTGATCGCGAACGCGCGAGCCTTATCGGCCTGTCGCCAAAAGAAGTCGTGGACAACGTGATTACCGCGCTTACGTCGAACGGCATGATCGCTCCCAGTTATTGGATCGATCCGAAGACCGGAAACAACTACATGCTTACGGTTCAGTATTCCGATAACAAAATCGGCAACATGAGTATGGACGACTTCAAGCAAATACCCTTGCACGCTGCGAGTGAGACGAATTACACGCCGTTGAGTTCCGTCGCAAATATAGCGGAAATAAATACCCCAACTGAGGTGGACCATTACAAGATCCGCCGCGTGATTGACGTGTATGTCATGCCCTCGACTGAAGCTCTGCAAAAGGTCAACAATGAGGTGCAGGAGGTGATCGATGGCACAAAGACACCTGGAAATATCCGTATAACGGTTCGAGGTTCCGTCGTCAGCATGAACGAGTCGTTCAAGCGATTTGCAATCGGCCTGATCCTGTCAATCCTCCTGGTCTATCTAATCCTGATGGCACAGTTCGCATCCTTCCTTGATCCATTCATCATTCTCATGGCGATTCCGCCGGGGTTGGCGGGCGTGTTGCTCATCTTGCTCCTAACCGGTAGCACTATGAACATTATGTCCCTGATGGGCGTAATCATGATGGCGGGAATCGTTGTGTCCAACAGCATTCTCATCGTGGAGTTCGCAGGTCATCTTCATGAATCAGGTCTTTCAATTGCGGAAGCAGTTGTCCAATCGTGCAGAATCCGGTTGCGCCCCATCCTGATGACATCTCTGGCGACGCTTCTGGGAATGATTCCGATGGCACTTGGCCTGGAGGCCGGAAGCGAACAATACGCGCCATTGGCCCGAGCAATCATCGGTGGACTTGGTGTTTCTGTTGTCCTCACGGTCTTTCTTGTGCCGGCAGTATACGTGATCGTTCACGGACGCAAGGAGAGAAGGATTACAGCAGGCGGAGAGGCATAGGCAGACATGATGATTCGATTGAAGACGCCCGTGTGCTGGGCAGCCCTTGCATTTCTGGCAGTCCTGTTCTCTGCTGATGCGATCTCGCAGATCTCGCCACATCGCGAAGAGATTCCGAACGCGCCCACGTCCCGTTTGCTTACTGAAGCGGATACCCTATCTGCTTCCGTAGGGGGTGCGGCCGATACTCAGGCTTCCAGTTATCCCTCTTCGGGAACTATTCCGCGACTCACGCGAAGCCAGGCCGAGCAGATGGCCGTCAAGAACAATCCCCAGGTAACTGTGGCGCGTTTGCTTGCGTTGGCACAGCACCAGGTGTACCGAGAGACAAGGTCTGCTGAATTGCCGACAGCGAATGCGGCGATAACTGCGGTAGAGGCTGAAGACGGGAGTCGCATATCAGCAGGCTCCCTGACAGCGTCGCGATTGTTTGAGCATGCAGGCGCGGGCGGCGGATTTTCGCAATTATTGACGGACTTTGGAAAAACGAGAAACCTCGTGGCTTCGTCAGCACTCCAGGAAAAGGCGCAAAAAGCGAACGCACTGGCAACCCAATACGATATTCAGCTTGCGACCGATCAGGCGTTCTATAGCGCGCTGCAGGCCGAGGAGACGCTTAAGGTCGCGCAGCAAAACGTTACAACCCGGCAGACGTTGCAATCGCAAGTCAATCAGATGACCATAAACAAGCTGAAATCTACGCTGGATCTAAGTTTCGCCAACGTCAATCTTTCACAAGCGAAGTTGCTGGCGCTGGACGCGCAGAACAACGCAGATTCAACAATGGCTGCGCTGGATGCTGTGTTGGGGCTGGATCACCAAGTGAATTATGAGTTGATCGACGATAGTCCTGGCGTCCAACAACCACCTCCGGATATTAATCAGCTAATAGAGGAGAGCTTGAAGCAGCGGCCCGATTTGCAAGCTACGCAATTCAGTCAGCAGGCCGCGGTCAAGTTCAGCCACGCACAACGGGACCAGATGCTTCCGAGTATTGCTGCCTCGGGAACGGTGGGAACTGTTCCGATTCGGCCAGCGCAATACTACGTCACAAACTGGTGGGGTGGAATCGGAGTGAATGTAAATATCCCCGTCTTCAATGGCTTCCTCTATTCGGCTCAGGCAAAAGAGGCGGCGATACGCGCTCAGGCTGCCTCCGAGCAGACAAGAGACCTGCGTGACCGCATTGTGCGAGATGTTAGAACATCATGGCTGGCCGCAAACACCTCGTATCAGCGTGTCAGCGTAACTGCTGAATTGTTGAAAGAGGCAAATCTCGGCTTGACGCTGGCGCAGACTCGCTATCAGATGGGTCTTAGTTCGATCGTAGAACTCAGCCAGGCTGAGTATCAGCAGACAGATGCTGCTATCGGAAATGCCAATGCGCAGTATCAGTATCGTCTGGCTCTGGCAACGCTCACTTACCAGATCGGTTCGGAACCGTAATTGCTATTTTGTTGCGCGCTTTCTCAATGGAAGTCATGCGATCTTACTTCTGCACATGTGATGTCGATTGGTCGTATGCGATGAGCCTTTACATGAATCACGCCGTTCTGTATTTGCAGAGCACCTTCTATCTGAAGAAAACGGCTTCGCGTTACGACAACTCTCTCCCTTTCAAATAAATCGGGAGTGATGATGACATTGGCGATTCCTGTTTCATCTTCAAGCGAGAGAAAGACAAACCCTTTCGCTGTTCCTGGGCGCTGACGTGCGATTACGCAGCCTGCGATTTGAACGAACCTGTTGTTGGTGCTGTGGGCAAGGTCATCGGCAGACAGAAAACCTTCACGCTTCAACTCTCCACGATGGTAAGTCATCGGATGCGGACCGCAGGTGAGACCACTTCCAGCGTAGTCTGCAGCAAGACGCTCATCTGTCGTCATTTGTCTCAGTGGCATTGGTTCATTGCTGACTTGTTTTGTACTTGAAGTTCGTAGTAATGGGCCGACTGGACGTCCAGCATGCTCTACCTGCCAAAGTGCTTCGCGCCGATGCTTTACTTCACCAACAGAATTCAGTGCTCCGATTTGCGCAAGTAAAACCAGTTCCTTTCTATTCAATTCTGGAACACGTTGCGCCATCTCATCTACCGAACGAAAGAATCCATCCGTCTTGCGAGACGCCAACAGTGACTCGGCGGAAGACTGTCTCAATCCCCTGGCGTAGTTCAGGCCAATGCGGATGGACAAATTATCGTCAGGCTCGTGCTCAATGGAGCATTGCCAATTGGATTGTTGAACGCATATCGGGCGGACACGTAATCCATGTCGTTGCGCATCCTTCACAAGCACCGCCGGTGAATAAAAACCCATGGGCTGATTGTTGAGCAGACCGCATGAAAATGCTGCCAGGTAATGAACCTTCAAATAGGCAGACGCGTATGCAATAAGCGCGAAGCTGGCAGCATGGGATTCCGGAAATCCATACATAGCAAACGATGAGATCCCCTGGACGATGTTGTCCTGCTCTTGAGATCCAATTCCATTGCGTGTCATGCCGGCGCGTAAGCGTCCTTCAAGGTCGCGCATCCGTTGCATAGAGCGCCTCATGCCAACGGCTCTGCGCAGTTCTTCAGCTTCTGCACCGGTAAAACTCGCGACGACCATGGCCATGCGCAGAAGTTGCTCTTGAAACAGTGGTACACCGAGCGTTCGCTTCAAAACAGGTTCGAGCAACGGATGCGGATAGGAAACTTCTTCCTGACCCTGTCTGCGGCGCATATACGGATGCATCATTTTGCCGACGATGGGCCCGGGACGAATAATGGCGACTTGCACGACGACATCGTAGAAACATCTCGGCGCATTATGAGGAAGGGATGCCATCTGAGCGCGACTCTCAACCTGAAACATTCCCACCGTATCGGCTTTGCAAAGTGTTTCATATACGAGTGGATCTTCGGGCAAGGTGGCCAGATCAACCTGGGTACCATAGTGAGTCGGAATTAACTCCAGCGAGTCTTTGAGTGCTGCCATCATTCCGAGCCCGAGCAAGTCGACCTTGATTAGGCCGAGATCAGCGCAGTCTTCCTTGTCCCATTGCACAACGGTGCGACCCGGCATCGATGCGCGTTCAATAGGAACGATGCGATTCAGCATCCCGGCACAAATAACCATGCCACCAGAGTGTTGTCCAAGATGTCGCGGCAGATTGTACATCCGAGTGCAGAGCTCGAGATATTTGGTAATGCTAGGATGACGAATGTCGAAGCCTGCTAGATCGAAGTGTTTCGCCATGGTGTCATTTTCGCCGCGCCACTCCCAATGACCTACCAGACTTGAGAGCTTGGCAAGTTGCTGTTCATCAAAGCCCAGTGCCTTTCCCACTTCTCGTGCAGCCGAGCGACCACGGTAAGTAATCACATTCGCAGTCATGGCCGCGCCAAGCGAGCCGTAGTGTTCGTATATGTACTGTATGACGCGTTCGCGATGATCGCCCGAGGGCAGATCGAGGTCAATGTCGGGCCACTCACCACGGCTCTCGCTGAGAAAACGCTCAAAGAGCAACTCCATTCCGATGGGGTCTACTGCGGTGATTTCGAGGGCAAAGCAGACAACGGAGTTCGCGGCAGATCCGCGCCCTTGCACCAGGAATCCATGCTGCTGACAGAAACGGATGATGTCCCAGACGATCAGGAAGTAGCCGGCAAATCCCAGCTTCGCAATCAGCTCAAGCTCATGCTGTGCCTGCTTGCGGGCCCTCTCGATCAAGTGCCGTTTGATTGTGGATGCATAGCGTTTGCGTAAACCTTCATCGACGCGTTTGGCCAGAAAGCTGTCCATGGTTTCGCCGTCTGGGACCGGGTATTGCGGAAATTCGTAGCCGAGATTGTTCAGTGTGAATTCAAGCCTCTCACTCACAATGCGAGTATTGGCAACCGCCTCAGGAATGTCGCGAAAGAGATCGCGCATCTCACGCGCAGAGCGCAGATGGCTTAGGGAATTCCGGCAAAGGAGCCGCCCAGCATCATGCACCGTCGTATGGTTGCGAATCGCAGTAAATACGTCGAGGAGTTCACGATCGCCTGGTGTGGCACAGCGAGCGCCGTTGGTCGCGATTGTCGGCAGTCCAATGCACGATGCGATGTTCAGCAATGCGGCATTTCGATATTCTTCTTCTCGTTGATGGTGCCGCTGGAGTTCCACATACAGATTGCTATGCCCGTAGATGGAGGTGAGTCGATCGAGTGATGTGCGCGCGGCGGCTTCGCCTGCACTATTGAGAGCAACGGCGAGCGGGCCTTCTTCACCGCCGGTAAGGCAGATTAATCCTGATGAGAACTCCTCGAGATCATCGAAAGTTGCTGCGCCTTCAGCCTTCGTCGACTCACGCATCTTGAAACGAGTGATCAATTGGCAAAGATTCTGATATCCGACCTGCGATGCACAGAGCAGGACGATACGCGGAGGTTCTTCTGGGCAGTGGTGAGGAAGCCACTCTGCAGGAACAAGCCTCATGCCGAAAGAAGAAACAGCTATCTCTGCACCAATATGTGCTTTCACTTTGTTGAGCTTCGCAGAGGTGTGGAAGCGAGCAGCCCCATAGAGACCATTTCGGTCGGCCAGTGCCATCGCCGGCATCTCGAGTTCCACCGCGCGCTCGATGAATGATTCTGGCTCTGACGCACCGCCGAGAAAACTGAATGCACTTGAAGCATGTAGCTCGATATATTCGTCGCAACGAGCTCTGGCTATCCGATCACAGATGCTAATGCCCTGGCCATCAATCATAAAATGCATCCAATAGCCATTGATCATTCAAACTGTCGTGCACGATTAAGCATCCGATTGAATCACCGAGACCGTTCGTAGCCATCACATCCCACTCGTCCATGTCCCACTTATTTATGGACCACCAGCAGCCGCTGGAATGCCATGGGCCGTAGGCAACCTGCACATCATAGCGATTAGCACCGTCACGAAATGAAATCGGTTTCGCAAAATGGATTTGTACATGCAGAGGATGCGGTGGCCGCATGCGACGCAGTGATAATCGCGCCGTCGGCTCGCGGCGAGGATTTGATTGATTAGGTATTGCGAAGTGCTCCATTGCGAAGCTGCCACTGCGATATGTGTCCTTCAATATTGGTGAACCAACCCGATCATCGCCAACCAATGACCTTAGCCGGGATATAGTGACATCCAGTCGCGATGGTTCCGGCGTCTGAGGAGCAAAGAGACCAAGCTGCATCTTACTTTGTTGTCCGGCCTCTGCTGTCAATGTGAGCGATGCTATGGCTGCTTGTGGAGGATGTGCAGCAATCTCAAGTTGCAACAGCTTTAGTAGGAACTTGCGGTCATTTGTGGGTATGGCAGGACGAATTACTCGTTCATAGGTGAGCAATTTGTCGAGAGACATCTGAACCGTCAGAGTAGCCAACGAAAGTGCTCTGCCCGTTGCGCGTGACACGAGATTGCTTATCATGTTGGCAGCGATGAAGAGCAAGGAATCGAGCTGCTCGACATGAGTTTCGAATACAAGGTGTTCCTTTAATTCGAACTTGGCTTCGATGGGCTGGAACGGATGTTCTGCCGTACCACGCGAAAGCTTGAGCCATTGTTTTGCCTGCTGCCCGAGACGCGAGATCAGATCTTCTTCCGGTAATTCAGCCAGTTCGCCGAGGGTGCCAATTCCCCAAAGTGTGAATGTTTGATAATGTTGCTCTTCAAGACGTAATGCCGCAATGGGGATTTTGGCGAGAACTGCTGTCTCTTGTTCGCAGGGAATAACCATAATGCCTCGTGTGAATTCAGCATTGATGCGCGATGTATCGAAGTTGTGGCTTACGGATACCGATGCACGAAATCCGGCAGAGAGCATCGCATCTCTCAGGCTTTGCGCCAGGGTCGCGGGCGGGCCGAAGAGTCGTTCAGTACCGGCGATATCCAATACAAATCCGCATGCGTTGGACGCATGTGTTTCCTCGATACGTGGCGAAAACTTTGATACGCACTCCAGAAGGACTGCGCGGGCTGCAAGCTCTGTTTCCACTGATCGCGACAATATGCATATTCCAGTGAGTTCTTCGACTTCAAGGCGCGACATGCCCTGCACAACACCTCTTTTTCTCGCATGGAGATTGAGTGAGCAGACTCGTTCCTGTGGCGCGGCGCCATCGAGTATGACGACAGGCTTTACGTGTAGATCATGTCTCAAACGCAAGATTGCCTGGGCGGGGAACTCAGCCGCGTGAATAGCGGCATAGAGCGAATTGGATCGACTCGTCATGCACTTTTTTCAGGATTCCATGCTGCTTGTGTCGTCCATGTCGAAGCAGGTGGCTTGCGGGTAATGTTTGTTAGCGGCGAAAACCGTACGCGGCCACGGCGTGCGGTATAGCGAAATCCACGAATTACGGTTTCGGCTGCGGCATCGACGCGTTCGGGTAAGCACTCAAGAACAACTGCAGCACTCGACTGAGCATATGGGGCTTTACCCAGCACGATCAGGCTGCAACGGGTGCGGTCTGCTGCCTGCCGGTATCTGAACCATGTTGCCAGCGGAATACGCCGGCAATGTTCGATCGATTCATCCGCCAGATCAAGGACGATGGCTGCAAAGCCACCGGCCTGCAACAACTGATCCGTGGCACGTATTGCCTGGTCGAGTCGTGTCCACGGCTGCTTCTTTGTGGATGTTCTATTTCTTATTCCGGGGAGGGCTTTTCGATAGGTGCGTTTCTGCATCGGACCCACAGAAGATGTTTCAGGCTTATTTCATTTGCTGCGGCTGATTCCGGATCCAGTGCATCGTTCGCGTCGATCCATGCGCAGACATTTCCATCCTGTGTACGCTGTGCAAGAAACGCGAGGGCAATGCTCGTCCGTCCCGAGGATGCAGGTCCGGTAATCTCGCTGATTGCTCCTATAGGCAGACCGCCGTCGAGTAGCTCGTCGATCTCAGCAATACCCGTCGCAGCTACTTCGTGGATGGTTCGCGCAGCGGGCGTAAGAACAGAGGGGTAGCGATGCTCGAAGTCGCTCTCGATTTTTTGGCGAAGTGCTGCAGAGGAAGGCATGGCGTTAAGGCAAATTCGCCTTTTGTTCGCCTATAGAATCAGACAATTCGAATGCGGTTGTCAACATTATCCTGTGGAAACAGGCAAGATAATGCCCAAACATTTCCGATAATTCTTGCCGTATATAGTCAATCATATAAATAGCTTAGGAGAATTTATTCACCAATATAATGAACTACTTAACCGGCTCGAGATGAGCTGTAAAGTGGCGCAGAAAAAGTGCCTCATAGGTCAGGCGCATCCCGCGTATCCGCTCGCGGTTCCTGAAGACTTCAACGATTATCTCGACAAGATAATCAACGTGGCTCTGCGTATACACGCGCCGCGGCATTGCAAGACGGACCAAGTCCATTTGCGCCGCTGCTGCAAACATCAGGGTTCCTATCTCGACTGAGCGAACACCGCCTTCGAGGTACAGTTCCGCAGCCAAAGCCACTCCTGGAAATTGATCGGCAGGGATGTGGGGTAGGAAGGCACGCGCATCGATGTATATGGCATGTCCGCCTGGTGGCTGGACAATCGGAACGCCGGCCTCGGCGATATGGTTGCCAAGATACGCCGTCGACGCGATCCGGTAGCGCAGATAATCCTCCTGCAGAGCTTCCTGGATTCCAACTGCGATTGCTTCCAGATCGCGCCCGGCAAGACCGCCGTAGGTTGGATATCCCTCGGTCAGAATCAGGAGATCCTTTTCCTGCTGTGCGAGCAGGTCATTACTGGTGCATAGGAAACCGCCAATATTGGCCATGCCGTCTTTCTTGGCAGACATAGTGCAGCCATCGCCATATCGGAACATCTCCTGCGCAATCTCTTTGGGAGTCTTATCCGCATAGCCCGGTTCGCGCAGCTTGATGAACCAGGCATTTTCGGCAAACCGGCAGGCATCAAAATAAAGCGGAATACCGTAACGCTTGCATATAGCACTCACCTGGCGCACGTTCTCCATCGATACTGGCTGGCCGCCGCCGGAGTTGTTGGTTACCGTGAGCATCACGAGCGGAATGCGCTCGCGGCCGACTCGTGCAATCAGCGATTCAAGCGCCGCGACATCCATGTTGCCTTTGAACGGATACTGCAAGGACGGCTGGCGGCCTTCAGGAATCAGCAGGTCCACCGCTTCGGCGCCGACGAACTCGACATTGGCGCGGGTCGTATCGAAATGCGTGTTATTGGGGACAACATCTCCTTTCTTGCACGTCACGCCAAACAAGATCCGCTCGGCTGCCCGGCCCTGGTGCGTGGGAATCACGTGCTTGTATCCGACAATGTCGTGGATTGAGTTGCGGAAGCGGTCGAAGCTCCTGCTTCCGGCGTAGCTTTCATCGCCTTCCATTATGGCGGCCCACTGATGTGTCGACATGGCGCCGGTCCCTGAGTCAGTAAGCAGATCGATTAGGACATCATCGGCATGCAGCAGAAACAGGTTGTAGTGTGCGGCTTTCAACAATTCCTCGCGCTGTGCGCGCGTATTCCAGCGGATCGGCTCGACACTTTTGATCCGAAATGGCTCGATGATGGTTCTTACTGACATTCCATGCCCCAATCGTTCGGTAGTATAGGTGGTTGCGCGAGTGAAGTCCAAATAGGGTCTCTGTGCGAAGCACGAATCCCGTCTTTGTCGCAAAAGAGGTGAGCGAGTTATGAGGCGTTATCCAGTCATGGTTTTGTTGCCGCTGATCGTTGGTATCGTGCTAGGAGTTGGACGAGCGCAAACTGAGACGGATACCGCAAAGGAACCTCCGGCATTGCCCGTCAATCCTAACGCAACGCCTGAAGCTCGGGATTTGCTGCGGGAGATCGACCAGATTTCAGGGCATTCCATTCTGACCGGTCAGCATAACTTTCCCAACCACGTCTCGCGCTGGTCGGATCGAGTCTATGATCTGACCGGCAAATTTCCGGCAATTTTCGGGCAGGATTTTGGATTTGCAGGGGGCGAGGACAAGGACTCCGTCGAAGGCCGACCTTCGATGATCGAGGAGGCCATTCGGCAGTATCGCAATGGAGCGGTAATCGCGCTCACCTGGCATGCCGTGCGGCCGACGGACGATGAGCCCGTCACTTTCCGAGACAGCGTGCAGGGCCATCTGACCGATTTCGAGTGGAACGAACTGCTCACGGCCGAAACCGACATCA
Source organism: uncultured Acidobacteriaceae bacterium (assembly GCA_963735215.1). Taxonomy (GTDB): domain Bacteria; phylum Acidobacteriota; class Terriglobia; order Terriglobales; family Acidobacteriaceae; genus Telmatobacter. The sequence goes on from CAVTKF010000002.1 coordinate 246,892, forward strand.
ACAACCGCTGGGTCGAACAGGTTGACGTGATTGCGGGCTACCTGCAGCAGTTACAAGTAGCCGGTGTTCCGGTTCTCTTCCGGCCGTATCACGAGATGAACGGGAGCTGGTTCTGGTGGGGTGGCCGCCCCGGCGAGCACGGATCAGCCGCGCTTTATCGGCAACTCTACGACCGGTTTGTGAATGTGCATCACCTGAACAATCTCGTTTGGGTGTGGAACGTGAACAGCCCCGGTGGCAATGCCGGCCCGATCGAAGCGTACTATCCAGGCGCAAAGTACGCCGATGTGGTCACCATGGATATCTATGGCAAGTTTGATCAGAGCTACTATGCCAGCATGCTCGCGCTTGCCGACGATAAGCCCATTGCTCTGGCCGAGGTCGGCGCGATGCCTTCGCTCGATGTACTGGCACAGCAACCGCGTTGGGCCTATTTCATGATGTGGAGCGGCATGGGCGAGACGGTCAATTCTCCTGAGCAACTGCAGGCGACGTTTCATGCGCCCATCGTCCTCAATCGCGGCGACGCACCCTTTGTGACAAAGCCGGCGCCCACTACTGAGATGGTCGCACCGGTTACCTCAAACGCATCGCGCGCGTCGAAGGCGCTTTTGCAGACGTTGGTCTCCACCTCGCCGGGGCACGTGTTGAGCGGGCAGCAGAATGATACAACAGCATCGACTTCTGCTGCGGACGCCGTAGTTCGCGCAACAGGGAAGCATCCGGCCATCGTTGGTCAGGATCTCGACACGCGAAGCAATGCGCCCGTACCCCCAAGAACAGTTGTCGATGAAGCCATCAAGCAGAGCGAGCAGGATGCGATCGCGAGTCTGCGCTGGTTCGCGCCAAATCCGGCAGAGTCCGACACTGCCGGCCAGGACACGCGCAATCGGCTGCTGACTGACTACGAGTGGAAGGAACTGCTAACACCCGGTTCACACCTCAATCAGCGTTGGTGCGAACAGGTCGATGCGGCCGCGACAGCTCTGAAACCGCTCGCGGACAAAAGCATCGCGGTGCTGTGGGCGCCCTTTCTTGAGCCAAACAGCAAGAGATACTGGTGGAGCAATCGGCCCGGGATCCACGGTAGCGCCGCGCTCTATCGCATGCTTTTCGATCGACTCGTAAATCATCACCGGCTCACAAATCTTGTATGGGTGTGGGAGGCGGCAGCACCCGGTTTCGGGCCGAATGCGGCCGCGGGACCGTACGGTCAGTTCTTTCCAGGACTGCTTTATGTCGATGCGCTTCAGCTCGATGTCACTCGCGTGGAATCGAGGTTTCGCAGCGACACCTTCCTGCGCTCAATTGGTGTGGGAAAACCCATCGGGCTATTCATCGATGGCAGGGTACCGGAGCCCACGTTTTTCGCAAACGAAACAGGATGGGCGTGGTTTGTGCTCGGCCCTCAAGCCAGTGGGCAGGGAAGTGTGGGGGCAGGTTCGACAGACGGTAATATACAGACAATCGTGTCGTTATACGCCGACCCGCGTGTCATTTCTCATTGACAAGATCGATGCTCGAAAACTGGTTGGTCTACTGCAAAGCAGCCAGCTTGCGCAATCGTTCGCTCACATTCCAGAAGGCTCGTCCGTCATGGTACGCGGCTTTCCAGATTGAACCTTTGTCTTCGGTGGCAGGCGTACCGTTGGAGGTTGTCAGATTGAAATCGCCGTGATATTGCGGATCGATTGTGTGGTTGCGGATGAATGCCCATTGTTCGATAAATCGCTGGAAGTACACGCTGTCCTGTTTTCCGTAGCGCTCGTGCATCATCAGCAGCGCGTTCAGGCCTTCCATCTGCACCCACCACTCCTTCATGGTGTCTTCGGCTTTGCCAAACGTGGTGCCCTCGCGGAAGAAGCCACCATTCTGGTGGTCCCAACCATAGGCAAGCCCGTGATCGACGAGCATCCTGGCCATGCGCTCGGTCTTTTCGTCTGCTTTCTGATGGAGCACTTCATCAGTTTCAAGCATCAAGTAGGCCGTCTCAACATCGTGGCCGTAGGAATCATGATCGGGAATCGGCTGCCAGGAGTTTGTGAAGTAGAGATTCATGACGCCCGGCTCGACACAAATCTTGTCGCGAACAATTGCAAGCAACTCTTCCAGCCGCGAATGAAGAGTCGGATCGGGCCAGACCTCGTAGAGTTGAGTGAACGCCTCCAGCAAGTGAATATGCGTATTCATCGACTTGTAGTTGATGGGGCCGATTGGGTTCGTTGCTACAGTTCCATCGGGAATGCGCGGCACAATCGGTGTTCCATCGCGAGCGAGCCATTCAAAATACCCGCCGTTCACGGAGTCATGCGCGTGCTTGTCGGCCCATAAAAATCCATTTTTTGCGGTTTCAAGCGCCTTGGGGTCTTTGGTTGCCTGGTACGCGGCTGCGGCTCCGTATATGCAGAAGCCGATGCCGTACATTTCTTTCTCGTCGCCAAATACAGACGTGATTTTGCCCTCGTCGTCCAAGCCCCAGAAAAAGCCGCCATCCTGCTTATCCCACATTACGTCTGCGAGAAAATCGACGCCCTGGCGCACGATCGGAATGTATTGGTCTCTAAGGGCAGGCTCTCGCAACACAACCTGCGCGGCAACCCAGGTCATGCGCCCCTGAAAGACAGAGAATTTGCCATCACTCGGCAACTCGCGCCAGTCACGTGCGAAATGCGAATGAAAGCCGCCATGCCTGAGATCCACTGAGCGGGGAAACCATTCTTCAAGGACGTCTTGGTGCAAGGCCTTGTCAACTTCCACAGCCAGTTTCAGATAAGTCTCGCGTTCTGGCCGCACTCCGGCGAACGAGGGCTGAGAACGTAGCTGCTGAGCGATGGATGCGCACAAAATAACTGTGAACCACAGGACGAGACGTCTCATGCAATGCGGAAAGCACCTCGCGCGAATGCTACCACAAGGAAGCCAAGCCCTTGCGCGGCGCGCATCTTCGCCGAGTCGCATCTGCCATGTTCCCTTGGTCTCACTCTGCTACGGTTGTTACTGTTTTGTATCCAACCGAAACTATTGAGTGCCCGTTCGGCACTAGAGACTTCTGCTAAGCTAAACACAAATCCCTGGTTTTTACTGCGGTCGGCAGCTTCCCTCGGAAAGAGGAGTATGGGCACTCAGAAGCTGTGCGCCTGCGACCGGACACGCCAGAGCGCGATCGGTGTGGAGATTGAATTCGTTGATACCGTTGATCAACCCTTCGCGGCAATTGTGAAAGACCTCTCCGACGTTTCAAAAGACGGACTCTGGTTGAACCCATTCCGAGGCATTCCCCCGGGCTCGCGTCTTTCGCGATTCGATGTGATCTACCTCGACGAAAATTGCAGAGTGCTGGAGTATGCAGAGAACTTCACCGAGGCAGAATTTGCGCCGCTTGCCATAGTACCTGCCAGCGCGCTTATTCTCCCGGCGCACACCCTCGCTTCGACTCACATCCAAAGAGGAGATCGGTTCAGGATCTGCAGGGACAATCAAGCAATTGCTGGGTTCGATAACACGCTGCCGCTATCTGATCCTGATGATGCGTCTCAATGCGCGAAGAATAGCGAATCTCCAGCGACGCATGCGCAGGTAATTAATCGGGAAGAACTCGCCATGAAGCCTGAAGGGGCTTCTTCCGACGTGGTTGATGAGAAGCCTTCGCTTAAGGTCCGCTTTCTGCGCTGGCTGTTTCCAGAGCCTGCTTCCATCGATCGTCGTCGCGGAGAACGGCTGCCGGTGCCGGGGCTTGTTGCCTATTACTGGACCGGAGGAGCGCCGCGGGCCTATCAACTCGGCAACGTGAGCGGAAGCGGATTGTATCTGCTCACCGAGGAGCGATGGCTTCCCGGAACGCGCATCGTGATGACACTGCAGAAGGAGAATCACGAACCAAACTCGGTGAACTTCAGCCGGGTTGAGTCGAAAGTGATCCGCTGGGGCGAAGATGGGGTCGGCTGCGAGTTCGTTGAATCAGGACATGTCAACCTGAATACCGGCGAAATCGTAGAGAATCAGAAATTCGACCGTGCGGCATTCGAACAATTTCTCCATCGCGCGCAGGGTCTCGCTTCAGGCCCGCCACAAACGAAGATCCAATAAGATCATCTGAATCGCTGTTGAGCTCCGCTAGCAGGACCGTCCTCGTTCTATTGGGAGACTGCGCGCCCCTCGATTTCCCGATCCAGAAAGGCTTCTAACAACTCCTCGACCCCTACAAACTCCGCCGCCGGCAACACGTCACATGTCATTTTTCCGCTGAGAGTCTTGCTGTGCTCGTCGATTGTCAGCACATGCTCGCGCGCCTCTGACAGCAGTCTCGAGATCTCCTCGCGCACATCCGAAGCCTGGGCCTGTCGTCTCATGATCGCAAGGAATGCATCGCATCTCCAGTGATAGATCCAGTCGTCACATGAAAGGATCTTGATCAGGCACTCCGCTTCTCTCTTCAAATACTCGTCGGCTGTTCTCCTTCCATATCGCTGTTCCACCATTTGAAAGAGTGGAAGCTTGAATAGAGCTACGACGCTTTTGCGGTCCGTTCCGCAGACTGACGTGAGATGACCTATGCCCTCGGCTTGCCCAGGCAAGCCTGACGGGCTCTCAGAAGCGGTTCCATAATCCTGCTCACCGTTGCTATCCGCCGCATGCCGGGCCCTCTTCAGGAGTTTTCTTTCGTCCGATCGCATACGATACTGCTCGAGACAACTTCCGATGGCTTCCGTAAGAACTTTCTTTTCGCATGGCTTGGTCAGATAACGGAAGATTTTCCCTTCGTTCACCGCACTGATCGCCGCATTCAGGTCCGCATGTCCGGTCAGCAGCATCCGCACCGTGTCCGGCGCTTTCTGCCGCACCTGCGCCAGAAATTCGGCACCGTCCATACCCGGCATTCGCATATCCGATATTACAACTGCGAAAGGACCGTTGGTTTCGATCGTCGCCAGACCTTGCGTTCCTCCAGACGCGGTGCTCAAAAAAAAGTCCCGATGGAGGGCTCTCTCGTACCCAGCTAGAGCGAGCGCTTCGTCATCAACAAACAAGATCTTTTCGGCCATCATTCTTCCCCTCAATCACATTCAATCCCTCACCAATTCCGAAGGCCCTCTGTTGGGGGCCAATTGACCTGCGTTCCACGCCGCTCGTTTGATCAATGGCATACCGATTCAGGGCCCGCCAGCGCTCATGATGCAAGTAATATTCCTAGCCAAAAGGGCGAGCTGTCACTCCCTCGGCATGGGCCATACCGGCGCACACACATCGAATGAATCGGCAGTTCTGGAGCAAAAGATGAGGGGCAGAAATCCCAACCAGGCATCGTCGACCGGGAAGATGGTCAGGCAGGAATTGGACGATATAGAAACAAGGACCGAAATTGAAGCTTGCCACGGCTTGACTTGCCGAAGACAGAGGCAGGGTTGTTGCATGCTCGCTCGGAGCTGGGTTCGGAATCGATATGAGTCGGCATGAGAGTCCATTAATACGTCGGATAGGCGACCCGGTTGACTCGGTCCAAGGGCCGCAGCGCCAGAGTTCGCTCGCTCTACCGCCTTGCAGGCAGGTCGAAGAGTCCTTGAAAGAGAGTCAGTCGCGTCTCCAGGCGCTTTTTGAAGGAGTCGAGACCGGCATCTTCATCATTGACGCGGCTACCCACCGTATCGTCGATGCGAATCCTATTGCGCTGAAAGCGGTCGGGCTCCCGGCTCTGCAGGTCGTGGGCGCCCTGTGCCACAGCTTTGTATGCCCTGCGAACGAGGGCCACTGCCCGGTGACTGATCTCGGCCAAACGGTCGACAACTCCGAGCGCGTGCTTCTCACGGCGAAGGGGGAGCGCCGGGCAATCATTAAGACGGTCCATCCCATGTTGATCGAGGGCCGACCTCATCTGCTTGAGAGCTTTCTCGATATCACCGATCGAAAGCAGGCAGAGATTTCTCTGCGAGAGCAAACGGCCTATCTTAATTCTCTAATCGAAGTGAGCCCATTGGGAATTGTTGTGCTCGACAGCGGCAGCCGCATTCAGCTTGCCAACCCTGCATTCGAGAGGCTTTTTCTATACTCTTCTGCGGAGATCGTCGGTGTTCCGATCGATAGCGTGCTTCTTCCTGTCGAGCTCTCATCCGAGTCTTCTGAACACATTCGACAGTGTGAGCGCGGCCAGAATGTGCATGCGATCTCTCGCCGTCGGCGTAAAGGTGGCAAGCAAGTCGACGTCGAGATCTTTGCCGCACCTCTGCGGATGGAAGGAGTCATGCGCGGCATTTTGGTCCTCTACCAGGACGTAACCGAGCGATTGGAGGCCGGAGAGCTGCCATCGAACGAGAGTCGTTGGCATGCTTTGTGAGCGAAGTGGGAGCGGAACTCACGGGAGCCGATAGCGTCGAGCTCGGCTTGAAGAAGTGCGCGGAGATCGTGGCTCGGCACGTCAAGTCCGTATTCACTGGCGTGTGGACGATTCACGAGCAAACCGGACTTCTCGAGTTACAGACCTTGGTGGGCAGCGATCCACAGCTCGAAGCAGGGTGTCTCAATCCTGCAGTGCAAACTACGATCGCGCGCATCGCTGAGGCGGGCCTATCCCATGTGAGATATACGCTTCTTGAAGATGACTGCAGCGACCTAGATTGGTTGCGGCGCGCCGGCATTCGGGCGTTTGCGGGCTTTCCGCTGAAGGTCGGAGGGCAAGTCTCCGGAGTCATTGCGGCCTGGACACCGCACGCCCTCACCGATGCGACGCTTCAGGCTCTCGAATCTGCGGTGCAGAACGTTGCACAATTCGTCGAACGCAAGCGCGCAGAGATGTTGCTGCGCGCCAGCGAAGACCGATTCCGGACCGCCTTCGAGGAAGCGCCCAACGGGATGTGCTTGACGGCGCTCGATGGCCGCTTCCTGCACGCCAATGCGGCTCTGTGCAGGATGCTCGGCTACTCTGCGGATGAGCTCCTCTCCGGCGCCTGGCAGCAGATTACGCATCCTGACGATCTGGAGCACTCCCGCCTCGTGGCCGATCGGTTTCGCAACGCTGATGCCACGACCCTTGAATTCGAGAAGCGCTACATTCACAAGCAAGGGGATCCCATCTGGGCGTCTGTCACTGTATCGCTGGTGTCGAGCAGCTCCGGCGCGCCTTCACACTTCATCACACATATTAAGGACATCACTCACCGCAAACGTGCCGAACAAGCGCTGCGTGAGAGCGAACTACGCTATCGGGAACTCTTCGAAAACGCCACTGACATGATCTTTACCACTGATCTCGATGGACGGTTTACCTCAGTCAATCGCACATCCCAAAAGGCCTTCGGTTACTCCTCTGATGAAATGCTTCAGAAGTATCTTTGGCAGTTGATTTCAACCGATCATCGGGAGACTGTGATGCAGGCGCGCGCCCGGTTATTAGTCGGAGAATCGCAATTCACAATTGAAGTGGAAGCGATCACCAAAGATCAACGGCATCTGCTACTAGAGGTCAAACCGCGCGTCATCTATGAGAACGAGAATCCGGTTGGCGTGCAGTCAATCGCGCGTGATATCACCGGACGCGACATCGCAGAGCTTGAGCTCCGTCAGGCGCAAAAGCTCGAGTCTGTGGGCCGGCTCGCGTCGGGCATCGCCCACGAAATCAACACGCCGATCCAGTTCGTCGGCGACAACGTGCGTTTCCTCCAGGACTCGTTCGCATCCTTTCAAATTCTGCTTGGTCAATACAGGCAGATTCTCGATCAAGCCATAGCGGGCAGTCTCAATGCGCGTATGCTCGGTGACACGCGTCGCATGGATGAAGAATTGGAGTGCAACTTCCTGCTCGAAGAAGTTCCGAAGGCGCTTGGGCAGACCCTGGATGGCGTTGAGAGGGTCGCAACCATTGTGCGCGCAATGAAGGAGTTCGCTCATCCCGAACGTACAGAGATGGCCGCTGCAGATTTGAACAAGGCTTTGCTTAGTACGCTCACCGTGGCACGGAATGAGCTCAAATATGTCGCCGAAATCGACACCGACCTCGGCGATCTGCCCCTCGTGGTCTGCAACGTTGGCGACCTGAATCAGGTGTTTCTCAACCTGCTTGTCAATAGCGCCCATGCCATTGCCGACGTCGTCCATCGTGATCAAAAGGGCCGCATCTCGGTGCGCACCAAGTTGGAAGGGGACGAAGTCTTGATCACCGTCGTCGACACAGGCGCCGGGATCCCGGAGAACATCCGCACGCGAATCTTCGATCCCTTTTTTACCACGAAGGGCGTCGGGCGCGGCACCGGACAGGGTCTCGCCATCGCGCGCTCCGTCGTCGTAGAACATCACAAGGGGAGCCTTTCCTTTGAAAGCGAAGTGGGCAAGGGGACAGCCTTCTTCATCCGCCTTCCTGTAAGGCCCTAGACTAGAGGTCAACACGTCTCCTGACCGGCGGCCTTAAGAGATTTCGCTGCGATTCAGATGCTATTGGCCCGATCCCGTTGCACGGACCTGGTAAAGGCTTGACCAGGTGTCAACCTTCTCCATCAAGCCGAGCGTGCGCAGATATTCTTCATCCAGCTGGCTGTCATGATTCAGCACAGCAGGGTCGTCCTGGCTTGCAATCGCGTCGGCGAAATGCACTGCCGTGAGCGCCGAGAACGCAGTCTGTCCGCTTTCTTGCGGGCGATGATGAAACTCCACGGCCTCCACAATCGACCTCGGCAGGCCCCAGGTGCTCATCAGGCAGGCGCCGATCTCTTCGTGCGGACAGCCGGCATATTCCAGTTCATAAGCCCGAATCGTTCGCGTTTGTGAGTCCATGCGCTCCAAGACCCGGCGATATTCCTGGGGCATCTCTGCGAGCAAGACAATCTTCCCCAAGTCATGCAGCAGTCCCGTTGTGAAGCTTTCTTCTCCGGCAGCCTTGCTCCTGGTCTCCGCTTCGGCGATCTTCTGGGCCAGAGTTGCCACGATCACGCTGTGTTCCCAAAGCGCCGGCAGATAGATTGCCGTCGAAGCGTTGCGATCAAACTGGGAAAAAACGTGGATCGACAGGGTAAGACTCCGGACTGTCTCGGCTCCAATCAGTGATACCGCTTCGCGGAGACTTGAAACACGTCCGTGCGCGGCAATAAAAGCGGAATTGGCCAGTTGCAGGATCTTCGCGGCCATCCCTACGTCTTGCGAAATAATCTCTTCGATTTGCGCGATCGAGGTATTCTCCGCCTCCAGAGCCGCAGTGAGCCGGTTGTAGAGAGAAGGCAGGCTTGGGATGGACCGGATGCGGGAGATGACCGAGGCCAGTGCCTGATTTTGCAGGTGGTCGCGCATTGCGAAGGTTTGCGCAAGCCGGGTTCGGAGTTCTCGCACGTCGCACGGTTTTGACAGAAACTGGTGAGCCGGAGCAATCGAACGCAAAACCGTCTCTTTCTCCGACTGACCGGAGAGCACAATCCGAACCACATCGCTGTGACTCTCCTTCACCCGCTCCAGCAATTGCGCTCCGTCCATCACAGGCATGCGCATATCCGTGACGATCGCATCAAAGTGTTCCCCGTCTAAAGCCTCCAGCGCGGCGACAGGGCTTTCGACAAACTTCATGTCCCATTCTGTTCTCATGCAGTGCAGAGCTCTGCGCAGTCCGTCCAACACCATCGGCTCATCGTCTACAAACAACAATCGTTTTGCCATCGGTCTCCCTTCAGGCAGCGCTTCCATCAACTGGCAGTTGAATAAAGAAGGTTGTCCCTTCGCCGGTCTCGGTCTCAAACCAGATCTTGCCGTGGTGCTTCTTCACCACGACGCCATGCGCAAAAGACAATCCCTGTCCTGTCCCTTTGCCGACTTCCTTGGTCGTGAAGAACGGCTCAAAGATCCGGCCCCTGATCTCCTCGGCCACCCCCATGCCTGTATCGGAAATGGCAATTTCCGCGTACTCTCCTCGCCGACGTGTGCGGACCACGATCTGGCCTTTCTCGTTTTCTCTGAGCTTCTCCTTGATTGCATGTGCCGCATTCACGATGAGATTCAAAACAACCTGGTTGATGTCTCCCGGATAACAAACCACCCGAGGAAGCGACTCATCAAAGTCCGTCACCAGCGAAGCCGTGTACTTCCACTCATTTCGCGCCACCGTCACAGTTGAAGCAATGCTCTTGTTCAAATCGGTCTCCACCTTATCTACCGAATCGGGATGAGAGAACTCCTTCATGGCGCGAACAATATTCGCTATACGCTGCGCTCCTTCAATGCTCTCCGCGATGGCTGTCGGGACCTCCTTTCCGACAAACTCCAGATCACAAGCGCCTTCTGCCTCCCCCACTTCGATAGATTCCCTGTCCATCGCGAGCCTGGGCGAATTGTGAAAGGCCCTGCGATAGAGCATGAGCAGCCTGAAAATCGACTCCCACGAGCCTTGCAAGAACGAGAGATTGTCCATCACGAATTGCGTTGGCGTATTGATCTCGTGCGCGATTCCCGCAGCGAGCTGGCCAATCCCCTCGAGCTTCTGCGCCAGGCGAAGATCGCTCTCCAGTTGCCGCCGCTGCGTAATGTCTTCTTTAACCGCCAGAAAATGGGCGATGTTTCCCCGTGGATCGAAAATCGGACATATCGCCGCAGATTCCCAATAGATTTCGCCGTTCTTTCGTTTGTTGCAGAACTCTCCGCGCCACTCCTTACCGCCGAGAATCGTCTGCCAGATCGTCTCGAACATCTGCCGCGGAGCGCGACCTGAATTTAGAATGCTCGGGTTCTTTCCCAGAACCTCAGGCAATGTATACCCCGTGCACTCGATGAACTTCCGGTTCACGTATTGGATGCTCCCCTGCGGATCCGTAATGACGATCGAGGAAGGGCTCTGCTCCACAGCAGCAGTGAGCTGCCGAACCATATCTTCGTCCCTCTTACGATCCGTGACGTCGCGAAAACTCCAGATCCTGCCGTAATACTTTCCCTGTCGATCGACGACGGGGGCGGAATAACGGTCGAGCATGGTTCCATCAGTCAGCTCGATCTCGTCGCGGCTCGATTTGTCGCGGTGATCGTAAAGGTACTCGACTTTCTCCAGGAATATCGCGGGATTCTTGATCTGACCCAAGGCATATTCCAGCATTGGGCGCTCCATCGCGCTTTTCATCAACTCGGCTGGAATGTGGAAAATCTCGACCATTCGCTGGTTCTGAAGAATCCGGCGACCCTGTTCATCCACGACTAGGATGCCGTCGATCGTTGAATTCACCTGCGCTTCGAGAAATGCGGTTTTCGACCGCAAGGCAAGCTCGGCCTGTTTTCGTTTCGTAATATCCGAGAGCACGCCGTCGGTCAATATCACTCCATTTCTCTCATAGACACGAATTGCCCGGTCACAGACCCAGACCCATCTTCCGTCTTTTGCCTGGATCTCAAACTCCTCGTCAAATACGCGCTGAGAGTTAAAGAGTGCGCTGAAAGACTGCGCGAGCCTCGCCCGATCTTCAGAACGAACCCGCTCAAGGAGGAAGTTCGCACCGCCATCTTTGATCTCCCTCGGTGCATAGCCCAGTATCTCTTCGATCTTGGGACTGATGTAGACGATGAGCCCCGTCTGATCGGCAGTCCAGGCTACATCCGGCATGTTAGTCAAGATGCGTCGGAAGCTCTCTTCCTCGCGGCTTAAACTTCGAGTTGATTCTTCGGCCCGTCTGCGAGTGGAACTCATCCACGCCGCGGCCAGCGCACTCAAGATAAAAGGGACGACGTATGGCCGGTCATAGGTGCTGATGCCTAAGGTATGAAGTGGCGGCAGAAAGAAATAGTCCAAAACAAATGCTGCGATCGCCGCAGCCAGCAACCCTGGTCCGCGCCGGCCAAACCAGGCAGCACAGGCGACCGCGGCAAGGAACAGGTAGTCTGTCGCAAAAGGAGCCAGATCCTTCAACATCAGCGCCAGCGCCAGCGCGAGGCCCACACAGAGCGGCGCAAGAGAGTAACGGAGAACCCGGGTGCTGGCAAAAAGATCCATACAGTGAATTCCCCTGGAAGCAAAAGCTAACGTAGCCATCGAGTGATGGCTACAGCCTTCATCGGCGGGAAGATTCTGGAGCGTGAAGGGAGCGTCGCGGAGGAATCGCGTCACGGGAGTTCTGCTGTCCAAATCTGGAAAGCATTTCGTCACACTTGTCCGTCGGCCACCCTGTCGGCTCATTCCTTACCGGGTTCTGCCGATTCATTTATCAAGCTCGTCCTCGATCTCGCGTGCACGCATTGCTGTACCGGATTTGCCGGCACGCAATAGACACAGCCAGTACGCGGCGCAGACCTCGAGGAGCGCCATCGCAGAGGTGGAAATGCGCGACAGAGTCTTGTTTGTCGATGACGAGGCATCCATCCTCGACGGCTTTAGGAGGTCCCTCCACGACCAGTTCTCCGTCTCAACGGCGATCGGAGGAGAAGAGGGTCTTGCCGACATCCGCGTGAATGGCCCGTTTGCAGTCGTCGTCTCCGACATGCGGATGCCGGGCATGGACGGAGCCCAATTCCTGGCCCACGTCCGCGAGAGAGCGCCCGACTCTGTGCGCATCCTGCTCACCGGCTATGCAGATCTGAACACCGCCATCGATGCCGTCAATCGCGGAAGCATTTTTCGCTTCCTGACCAAGCCGTGTCCTAGACCAATCCTGGTCGACGCTATTCGTAAGGGCCTTGAACAGCACCATGCCACGCTCGCAGAGAAGGAACTCCTGAAAAAAGCTTCAATGATCGAACGTCTGAAATCCGAATGGGACAACACCGACATTTACCAATCGAGTGGCGTAAAAGTCGCCGGTGACCTGCCGGGTCCCGCCGAAGCGAGAAGCGCGCTGCAGGCTTCGCTCGGCGCTAATTCTCAAGTTTACGTCGTGCTACTGAAAATCACTCTTCTCAGGACTGTCGAAGAGCGTTACGGAGAAAAGGCGGCTGACGCGTATCTGAAGAAGCGGGTTCAGTTTCTTACTCAAGCATTGCGCCCGGACGACCGGTTCTTTTTCTGGAGCCGGGATGTGCTGATGGCTCTTGTCGAGCGCAAGGTGGGGCCCGTGGCGTTGCGCATGGAGATTTCCCGCCTGATGCTCGACAACAACCAAGAGATCGTCGATCTCGATGGGCGCAAGGTCATGATCGCGACTTCCATGGCCTTTGATCTCTTCCCCCTTGCGCGCTTCTCCACACTCGATGACTTGCTCCTCGCTTTCGATGCCAAGCTGATCGGCAGGTTATAGCGCTTGTTCGGCTCCGCATGTCCGGCACGTTGGTCCTCTAAGACCCAGGCAGCGTCCGCACCACAGGATCCGTCAACTTGCGAATCGCAGCAATGATGATCCTGTGGCACTGGACGGTAGCTGGTTGAATGCGGACTGTCGTTTTCGAGTCCAATCGCATAAGCTACGCGCGCCTCTACGATAATCCAGCGCCGTAGATTGGGACCATCATTCTGATAGGCCGCTCTTCGCCCAATACTCCACGATATTCACAAACACTGAGATTCATGCGTGGATATGCGGCCATGGGCTGGTGCGGTTTCTGCATACGAGGATCCTAAGACTCTGCGTAGGTCCTGAATCGTTCCTCGTTCAATCGCGGCTAGTCGAGATTGCCAACTACCTGCTCCGCGATTCGTTCGAGAATGGATGCGTTGTATGGATCGGCGGGGTGTCCTTCCGCCGCGGGGACGGCAAGCGCGTCGGGAACGTTGCTGGTGGTCACGACGAAGAAAACATCTCTCACGCGACCTGTAATTTCATCCCACGGATGCCCCTGCTGGTTAGCGCGCCGGCATTGCACGGCCTCATTCCCGAGCGCCTTGAGTTGAGCACTCCCCGGAGGGCATGCATGTCTGTCGGTCTTGCCGACGAGGATTCGCAGCATTTTTGTGCCTTCGCCGGATTGAGACGTGAACTCGCAAAGACCTTGCCCGTTTTCCTCCGCTTGAAAATGAAATGAAATCGGGCCGCCGAGTATAGTTTGCGCGCTGCCCGACGAAAACCATGGGCAAGTCGCAGGTTGCTGCGCCGCCGCGATTGTTGCGGAGACGATGAGAAGGGGCGCGGCAAAGCAAACGGTGAGATTCATGACTAGACCTTTGACTTCGCTGGAACGAGTTGATCTGACTTCAAGATCTTGCCGCCTTCTTCGAGCACGTATAGCCGGTTGGAATCGAGATTGTGAAATTGATCGACTTGTCCGCTTAGCCAGCGCACTTCGACTGTATCTACCTGCTTCGCCTGGTCCAATCCAAAATGAAGCCGGAGATCGTTCTGCGAGAAGTAGCTTCCACCGCTCCGCAACTCCTCAATCTGCACGAGAGGCTGCTCGGCGGTGGGCGACGTTTTGGCAGTGACGATCACGCGGCTGCCTATGCCTGAACGGTTTGACTTGGTGCCGACCAGCTTGATTTTAATCCAGTTCCGATTCAGCGTTGAGTCGCATCGCAAAAGTTGAGGCGGAGCATTGATGCAGTTCACCACGATATCGATGTCGCCGTCGTTGTCATAATCGCCAAATGCACAGCCACGCGCCGGTGCGTTTTCCAGTATTCCCGGGCCGCCCTTGTCCGTCACCTCTTCAAAGCGGCCATTGCGCAGGTTGCGGTAGAGATATTTATGCTCGGCGTATTTCAGGTCGGTTTTGGAGTTGTCGACTTCAGGATAGACATGGCCGTTCGACATGAGAATGTCGAGCCAGCCGTCATTATCCAGATCGAAAAAGCCGACGCCCCAGCCGAGCAGTCGCGTATTGACGCCCAGGCCGCCGGGGTAGGTGCGATCCTCGAAGTTTCCGTCGCCAAGATTTGTGTAGAGCGAGTCTGTGTCGCCCGCGAAGTTCGTCTTCACCACGTCGAACTTGCCATCGCGGTTATAGTCGCCGATGGAAACACCCATGCCTGCCTGCGGTTTTGCTTCGGCCGAAAGAGCCGCGCCGGCCTCAATGGCAATGTCGCGAAATGTTCCGTCTTTCTGATTGAGATAGAGCGTGGCCGGAGCTGAATCATTGGCAACGTAGATATCGGGCCAGCCGTCGTTGTCGAGGTCTGAGGCGGCAACACTCAGCCCATACGTGCCGACTGCGGTCCACATCCCGCTCTTCTCGCTGACGTCTTCAAAGGTGCCGTCACCTTTGTTGTGATACAGGATGTTCTTCCCGCCCGGCAGTCCCGGAGGACCACAAGCAACCAGGATTCCCTTGTACGTACACGGGCCGTCCTGCGGCAACGGCGCTGTCTTCAAATCAAAGTCGACATAGTTGGCGACAAACAGATCAAGATGGCCGTCCTTGTCGTAGTCCACGAACGTGCATCCGCTGTTCCAGCGAATCTTCGGCCCCGGCTGGATCAGCCCTGCCTCGCGCGTGACGTCGGTAAATGTGCCATTGCCATTGTTCTTGTAGAGCGCATTCTGCCCGTAGTACGTGACGAAGAGATCGTCGAACCCGTCGTTGTTGTAGTCGCCCACGCAGCATGCCTGGCCCCAACCGGTTTTATGCTCCAGGCCAGATCCGATCGAAACGTCGGTGAAGGTGCCGTCGCGATTGTTTTTGAAGAGCCGGCAATGCGGCTCCTGTCCCGCGAGAAATCCTTCCAACCGCCAGCCATTTACAAGAAAGAGATCGGGCCAGCCGTCGTGGTCGTAGTCATAGAACGCGAGCCCGCACCCTGTTGTCTCCAGCAGATATTTGTTGTGAAACTCGCCTCCGTAGATGGTTTTCCCGGTCAAGCCTGCTTGCGTGGCAACCTCGACGAAGCTGACGCCGAGCGGTGTGCCCTCGATCGGCGACTTTGGCCCGGGCGGCGGAGGCGCCGGTCGAGCATCATAGCTCCGCTCCTGCGGTCCAATCTTCGGGGTTTGTTTGGTCTGCGGCTCCTGCCAACCTGAGGCGAGAGCAACAATATCAGCGAACGGCAATACCAGTGCGGTGCGGCTGAGAGAACGAAGAAATGTGCGGCGATTCAGATCGCGATGACCCACTCGTTGCTTCCTCTTTATGGTGTTCCGCCGGCTGTGGCTGGGGATGAAGTATGCACATTGCTATGCACATGCCATGGAACGCTTTCAGTTGAGATCTCTGGATGCATGCGCAGAAAGTCCAGCGAATACGTTGGAGCGGCTGGATCAATCCGCTTCATCGTATACAGCGAAGCTTCCACTTCAGCCTCATGCTTCAGACCTTTGCGTCGATAGAGAATTGCCAGATTGTAGTGCGCGGCGAGATCGTCTGGATCAATGGCCTGCAGCGCCTTGAACTGCGCCATAGCGTCATCGGCACGATGCAGCTGATAGTAGGAAATTCCAAGCTCGCGGCGTGCGTCGCGGCAATCCGGATATTGCGCAATCACTTTTTCTAGATCGGCTATCTCGGCGTCGGAGTGCCGAGCACGGCGCTCAACGAGGGCCATGTAGTACAGCGCTCGCGCATCATCAGGTTTCAGGGCGAGCGCCTTCTCGAGCGGCTGCCGTGCCTCATCGTATTTTTCCCAATCGATGTAGGTCAGCCCGAGATTGATGTAGCCGTCCTTGTAGTCCGGACGAAGCCGTATTACCTGTTGGAAAGCATTGATAGCGTCAGAATATTGCAGTTGATCGAGGTAGCCAATGCCGAGATTGTTCCAGCGCATCCAGTCCTGGTTATCGGTGGGCAGCGGCGCAGTGGCCTGATTATCGCCAATGTTGACTATGCGGCTGCGCGATGCAATTTCGACCACCGGGTAGGCTGGATGATCAGGGCCGAGAACATTGTTGAGGTAGGTCTGGCGAAGGTGGCGATAGTTCACCTGCGCCTGCAATGTAAATGGGCCCTTCGCCCCCGCAGGCAAGCGGAACTGATAGCGGACAAGGGCCGAGCGGCCGGACTGGATCGTGTTGTCGTACGCGACAGAATGTATTGCTGAGACAACGTGGTTGTCGACAAACTCTCCCACAACGTTCACCGGCCGGTTGGTAAAACTATGGGCTCCCGGTTCCAGGGTTCCATTGGGCTTGAGGAAGCCGCTCTCGTAGATCTTCGTCCCATTCGCATCGGTCACGGTGAACTTGACCCAGGCCTCGTAAAGATCGCGAACTTCGGGAATGAGTGAGTGCCCGATGTTCTTGTTCTGGATGACGACGAATGCCTCGAGCAAGTCACCCGCATTCACGTGAAAGGGGACCGTTCCAAGCGGAGCCGCAAGTTTGCCGTCTTCACCTACCTGCAAGCCGAAGATATCCACGTTGAGATAATTGCCGGTCCGGAGGAACTCGATCGTCTTATCCAGTTGCTCGTTGAATCCGTAATAGAAGGGCACGGCCGTATTTCCCGCCAACCAGCGATGAGAGACAAACGTGCCATTCTTGGCGCCGGGCTCGGGCAAAACGTTTGGCGCGCGCTTCATATGGCAACCCTGGCAAGTAGTGAAATCTGCTGTGTAAAAAGTCAGCGGATTGCGATTGGAGAACTTGGAGGTCTGCCACTCGTCATAGGCGGTAAAGGCGCGAATCCATTTGTAATCGTTCAGCGTCGGCGGCAAATTCGCCTTGTGACAGGCTTCGCAAAATTCCGGCGTGTGGTAGATGTCTTGCATCACGGCTTTGGAATGCCGATCGAGATGCGCCAAAATCTCGGAGTCAGGCACCATGCCTGGAATGCGGTTTCCCTTCTCATCCACGAGCGCGGAAGGCACTGCCATCAGGAATCCGCCGTTGCCGACCTTTGACGCCACACTCTGAATGGAGTGGCAGGTGGTGCAGGTCAGGCCATCGCGATCGAACATCCGATCGACCGGCGAATTCGGATTCATGGCTCCGCCAAGCACCGCGATCGGGTTGTGGCAACTGTCGCAGTGCCGCGCAAATTCGATGCCCTTGGTGCGCAGCAGGATATTGACGCTTGTCCGATAAAAGGGCGTGCGGAATGAGTTGGAATGGAGGGCCTGGCGCCATTGGTGGTATGCCTCCTGGTGGCAGTGACCGCAATATTGCGCATCCAGAAAGGCGCTCGGCTCGAGAAAGTCGTCTCCTGCTGCAGCCGCGTTTCCTGGGACGGAAATCCGTCCTTTTCCGAACGGGAAGCTGTAGGTCTCGCGCACCTTATCGGCGTAGGCCTTACGAAGATTTTGCTCGTTGTCTTGCGCATCCTGCTCCGCTCCGTGAATGGTACGCAGTGCTACCAGCGACGCCGCACACGCCATTGCAAGAAGGACCAAGATACGTTGCGTAGAACTGTTGAACATGCGGGTTGCCAACGGCAGTGCGACGGGTCTAACCGGAAATCGGTTCAAACAAACACCAGCGCAAACTTGCGGTCGCCGGCGATACGAATAGGGAGGAGGGAAGGACGCCGTGAGTGCCAGTCGAAGTATAGGCCAACGCGACGTCGAATGTACATGGCACATCCACCATAGGTTTGAGCTGCCTAAGACAAACTACTGTGATCTCTGCATCAACTTATCTGCCTGTGCCCGTTCGGCAGCGGCTTCGGCCGTTTTGCCCTGCTTCGACAGCGCCTCAGCCAGCCTCAAATGGGCTTCGGCATAGCCGGGATCAAACGAGATGGCATCGCGAAACTGAACGATTGCGTCGTCGATCTTTCCAGTAGCCAGAAGCGACTTGCCGGAATTGGTAGCGACTTCAGCGCGCTGCAGATTCATGTGCTTACGCATCAAATCTGCCGCCACTTTGCGCTCCGCGGCGGCTCCGGCCGTGTCGTTCTGCTTGACCAGTACCGAAGCCAGAAGCAGATGTGAGTCCGACTGATCGGGCATCTGCTCAATCGCGGTCCGCAGGGCCGACGCTGCCTCAGGCAGGCGACCGAGTTTGTTATAGACGCTGCCGAGTGTTGACCAGCCTTCGCCATTTTGCGGATGCAGTTTGAGCGATACCTCCAGTTGTTGTGCAGCCTCCTGGTAGCGACCCACCTGCATGTAAAGCATCCCAAGGACGTAAGGCGGTTCGTATCCGGAGGGATTCAGTTTTGCCGCGCGCTCCAGTTCCGGGATTGCATCGGTCGCATCGTCCTGCAGCTTGTAGGCAGTGCCGAGGTCGTAGTGCAGTTGCGGCGAATCGGGTGAAAGCTTAAGGGCGGTCTTCAATTCCGCCACGGCGTCGTCAATCTGATTTATCTGGATGTATGCCGCAGCCAGATCCTGATGGGCAACGGGATCATCTGGATTGAGCGCGACAGCCTTCTTCAGAAACGGAATGCCATCGGTAGCTTTGTGCATCTGCGCAAGGGCCATCCCAAGGTTGGTGAGCGCACCTGCGTTCTCAGGTTCGGAACGAACAACCTTCCTCAGCAATTCGATGGCTTGCGGAACCCGATCCACACGCTGCAGCACAATTGCGAGCTGGTATGCGGCCTCGCTCGACTTGGGCTGCAGTTCGACGGCGTGCTCAAGAACAGGAACTGATTCGGAATCGCGCCCAGCGTCGGCGAGGGCCTTCCCCATGGCCAGCGCGATCGCCGGATCGCCGGGAGCCATGGAGTACGCCTTCGCACACTCTTCAATCCCTCCAGTCTTTCCTTCGGCTTCAAGCACAAGTGAGAGGTGCAGATGCGCGATGGCAAGATCATCTTTCAAGCTGACTGCTTCTTTAAACTCCCGTTCTGCCGGCGCCCAGTCTTTCTCGATCGCATAGAGCGATCCAAGTTCATCATGCAACTCACCGTTTCGGCCTGCCTGTGCTACAGCCTCCTTCATCTGGCTAAGAGCGCGTTGCGTCTGCCCCGTAGCTTGCAGTGATCGCGCGTATGCTTCCAAGACTGCTGCACTAAGAGGGTGGTGATCAGTTCGGGAAGAAGTCTCAAGCTTCGCGAAAAGCGGAATCGCCTTCGCGGGCGCACCCACTTGTGCGTAGACCATTGCAAGGTTCAGTTGAGCGTCGCTATCGTTTGGCTTTATCGCCAGCGCCTTCTCAAGCTCGCGGGTGCCCGCGACCCATTGGCCTTGACGCACCAATATCGCGCCAAGCGCGCTATGTCCCTGCTCTGCGGTGGGAGCAAGCCTGGTAACCGCCTCAAACCTCGTCCGAGCCGTCTCCAGATCGTTGTGGTTGAGGGCTGCTACGCCTTCACGATATTCCGCGTCCGCCTGCCGCAAGGCGGCAGACGGCTCCTGCGCGTGTGCCGCTCCAGGCAAAGACACAATTAGGAATGACAGTCCAAGGGGAAGGATTTGGCGCATAAAGGCAACCGCAATGATTTCTATCGTACCTTGTTCTTGATGCATACATCCTGTTTCGGCTGGGCTTTGAGGCTGTTGTCTGATCTCAGAGGCGCGTCTTGAAGCTGGCCGGGCTCAAAAACGTGCATTGGTCTGTGTCCTTCAATCGAGATGTGACGGTACCAACCCAACCTGACGTGCACTAACCGCTTTGGATGAGTGCATAGGTGTATGAGCGCCATTCGAGGTCATGGATCAGCGGTCAGCGGCCTCTCGCAAACGCAAGCCGATATCTCGGCACTAAGCCCTCTCGTAGTCCTCATTGTCTTTGTGCCGGAGTAAACGTCACTAAATGAACGGTTGCAGACTGCAAACTTGTCTAAAAGTGCCGGAGAGTTCTACACTCGGCTTGACTGCATGAAACTGCCTCGTTGGCTTTGCGCGATTGTTTCGCTCGTTTTCCTGACGCCCACGATCTGGGCGCAAGACGGGCTTCGAGGTGCCTTGATCCGCTTCGAATCGCCCGCGCAGCTGGGGCACGATACCTTCAGTCAGCAAATCGTTGCAGCCGATTTTGACAACGACCAGCAGCCGGATGGCGCAGTCCTTCTCGATGCCGGCCAAACCGACGGGCTGAGGTCGTTTCGGCTCGAGGTACACCTTACAGCTGGAACGAACACCGGGTTCACGTTCTCTTCGGCCGAATCGGCACTTTCGATTTCAACGCTCGATGTCAATGCGGACGGTATTCCCGACATCGTTGTTCAACAGACTTTCACGCACGAGCGTTTGCAGGTATGGCTGAATGATGGGCACGGCTCCTTCCGCAAGGTAAACAGCCAGGACTACCCGTCACAAACCGAAAGACCAATTCAAATTAGGGTCCGAATTCCGGGGCAATATGGGCCGGCGATTTGGCTTCCTGCGAAGGTCGGAGCCGAGATAGCGGATGTGCGCTCAAGACCGCTCTCTGTGTCTGACAGCCTGGGCATCCGCAATCTCTGGCCCGAACTAATATTGGCTCGCTCAGCACATCGCGATCTCAATCCTTCTCGCGGCCCTCCCACCGTTCTCTCCCTCTAGTCCTCTTCTCAATTCGCAGAGCTCTGACGCACAGACATACGCGTCTCAATGCCATCTGCTTTCGCGCACTTTCATACCGAAATTGCGCTCATCTCAATGAGCATCAGCGAGAGACGTCGAATGATATCGAATCAGATTCTGGGCCGTATCGTGGCCTGCATACTCGTTTTGGACCTTGGCCTGTGCGCCTGCAACCGCCATGACCAGACTGGCGTTGTAAATACCCAATCGCCTCAGACGGACGAGCAGGTTCGGTATCTGACCGTGACGGAACAGCCGATCGAGAACCGGCTGGAACTTGGTGCAAAAGTTCAGCCTGATCCCACAAAAGTATTTCGTATCTTCTCTCCAGCCAGCGGAAGGCTTGTTGAGATCGATGTCAAGCCAGGCGATACGGTTAGCCGCGGACAAAAACTCGCGTTAATCGACAGCAGCGACGCAGGATCGGCGAGATCCGACTTCGCCAAGGCGGCGATCGAAGCAGAACGCGCCTCGCGTGCCGCTGATCGGGAGAAGGTGCTGTTTGAGCATGGCGCAGTCGCAGAGAAGGACTATATCGATGCGAAAGCTATGTCTGATTCTGCGTCGGCTGAATTGGCCCGCGCGCGGCAGCGGCTTGAAATGCTGAATCTTAATCCATCCTCAGCAACTGACCGGGTTGCGTTGTCCTCGCCTGCTCGTGGAGTGGTGCTCACGGTTAACGCAGCCCCGGGAGAGTTATCAAAATCGCTCGATAATGCCGACCCCCTGATCACCCTCGCCGATCTTTCTACTGTCTGGATCGTGGGAGATGTCTTCGAGAAAGACATTGCCGAGGTTCAGCCGGGGAAACAGGTCACAGTCACACTCGACGCGTATCCGGGCCAACAGTGGACGGGGCGGATCGACTCCCTATCTGGCGCGTTGGATCCTTCGACGCGCACGCTGAAGGTCCGAGTGGTCCTCGCAAACGCCGGGCAGAAACTGAAGCCCGAAATGTTCGCCACGATCCGCGCCGACATCGCCAAACATATTGCGATTGTGATTCCTGCCTCGGCGGTGATCCATCAGGGCCAGGCGACCACGGTCTTTGTCAGAAGCAACGGCCAGCCTGAGCAAAGAAAGGTAACGACGGGGCAAGCCATCGACGGCAAGGTCGAGATTACCTCAGGCCTTCAAGTTGGCCAGCAGATCGCGGTTCAGGGCGCAGAACTCCTGACAGGTGGACCGAGCCAGCAATGAAAAGCCTTATAGAGACAATTCTCAAGTACCGAGTCATCGCGCTCATCGCGATGGGCGCCTGGCTGGTGGCCGGCATATGGGCCGTGATGCGCCTCGACATCGAAGCCTATCCAGACCCCTCTCCTCCACTGGTCGATGTCATCACGCAAAATCCGTCATGGTCTGCCGAGGAGATGGAACAACAGGTTACCGTCCCCATCGAGACCACTTTGAACGGTATCCCCCACCTCGAATACGTTCGCTCCACCAGCCTCTTCGGATTGAGCGATGTAAAGCTGTACTTCAATTTCGATTCAGACTACTTCGCGGACCGTCAGGAGGTCCTCAACCGACTGCAGACCGTCACCCTGCCTCAAGGTCTGCAGCCGCAGCTCTCTCCCTGGTCTGCCGTCGGAGAAATCTACCGATATCAGCTAAAAGGTGCCGGCTACACCTTGAATGAGTTGAAGGCGACGCAGGACTGGTTTGTCATTCGTGAATTGAAGCAGGTGCCAGGAATCATCGACGTAAGCACATTCGGCGGGACCACCAAGCAATACCAGGCTGAGATCGATCCGAACAAGCTTTTGCAGTACAACATCACGCTCCCGCAGCTGATTGCGGCCATCAGTTCGAGCAACCAGAACGCGGGTGGTAATTATCTTCAGGTCGGCGACCAGAATGTGAATGTGCGTGGCGTTGGTCTGCTCGCCGGGATCAAGGACATGGGCGCCGTACTTATCACAGAACATAACGGCGTTCCCGTTTACCTTCGCGACGTTGCGGACATTCGCGAAGGTTTCCAGCCGCCTTTGGGCCGCGTAGGCCGGAATAGCGAAAGCAACATCGTGAAGGGCACTGTACTTCTTCAGCGCGGCGAACAATCTCTGCCCGCTCTAAAGGCTCTGCGCGAAAAGATCAGGGTACTCAATTCCGGCCTTCTTCCCGAAGGCATGAAGATCGACACAATCTACGATCGCACGGCGTTGATTAATACAACCACCGAAACAGTGTGGCATGTCGTTCTCACTGGCCTGGGCCTGGTCACGCTATTGCTTCTTGTTTTCCTGGGTGACGTTCCGCTTGCACTGGTAACCGCGTTGACGATTCCGTTTGCAGTCCTGTTCGCATTCGGACTGATGTCAGCCAGCGGCCGGTCCGCAAATCTCATCTCCATCGGCGCAATCGACTTCGGCATCATCGTCGATTCGGCAATCGTGGTTCTTGAAAACATCTACCGGCGTCTTCACGAAGCCAGGGATGACGAACATCGCCTGCAGCTGATTTCCGAAGCCAGCTCGGAAGCGGCAAAACCAGTTCTCTTCTCTACACTGATCATCCTGGTCGCGTTCATTCCGCTCTTCACGATGGAGGGCGTTCCGGGACGAATTTTCGCGCCGATGTCAATCACCTATGGGTATGCGTTAACCGGCGCATTGATTTTCGCTCTCGTCTTCGCGCCCGTGCTTGCGTCATTTCGCCGCTCAGTGCGCAGCGGTCACACCGCCGATCCGCGGCTGATCCGCTGGCTGAAACACCACTACGAGCGAATCCTGATCTATGTGATGCGTCACCGTAAGGTCGTCATCGTAGGCGCCCTGGTCTTTCTTCTCGCTTCGCTGGCCTCCTTCTTCGCGGTTGGCGGTGAGTTTATGCCATCTCTCGAAGAGGGAAACCTCTGGATTCGCGCTACTCTTCCGCAGGATGTTTCATTCGACTACTCGGTGAAGCTCGCGGATGAGATGCGGAAGATCCTCGGTTCCTTCCCGGAAGTTCAGCAGGTCGTCTCACAGGCAGGACGTCCGGATGACGGAACAGATACAACAACGTTCAACAATATCGAATTCCAGGTCGATCTCAAGCCGCAATCCCAGTGGACGACTGTCCGCAACAAAGATGAACTCATCGAGCAGATGAACAAGGCGCTGGCCAAATATCCGGGCGTGGCCTTCAACTTTTCCCAAAACATTCAGGACAACGTAGAAGAGGCGATGTCTGGCGTCAAGGGTGAGAACTCGCTCAAGCTCTTCGGCGATGACATTGAAGTCCTTGCGCAGACAGCCAAACAGATTATGGATGTGATGGGGGCCGTTCCCGGCATAACAGACCTGGCCGTTTTTAAAGAAACGGGACAACCGAATCTCGTTATCTCAATCGATCGCGCGGCTGCCGGCCGCTATGGGCTTATGGCGTCCGACATCAATGCAGCGGTCCAGGCCGCGATCGGCGGAACAGCGGGCACGCAGATTCTGGAAGGCGACCGTCGATTCGATTTCGTCGTTCGTTACAAACCCCAGTTCAGGGAAAACGTGGAAGCAATGCGAAACATCCTGCTGCCTACAGCGGATGGCAACCGCGTTCCTCTCGGAGAAGTCGCACAAATCGGCTTCAAAGAGGGCGCATTCATGATCTATCGCGAGAACGGCCGGCGCTACATTCCCATCAAGTTCAGCGTTCGGGGACGCGACCTGGCTGGGACGATAGCCGATGTGCAGTCAAGGCTTGAGAAGTCAGTTCATCTTCCCGAGGGATACCACTATGAATGGGCTGGCGAATACGACAGCTTGCGGAAAGAGCAACAGCGGCTGGCGATCATCATCCCTATAACAGTGGGGGTCATTCTCGGCCTACTCTACGTCTCGTTCAATTCGTTGCGCGATGCACTCGCAGTCATGTCGGTGCTGCCTTTTGGGATCGCTGGGGGTGTTCTTTCGCTGCTTGTCTCAGGCACCCCCTTCAGTATTTCTGCGGCCGTGGGTTTTGCCTCGGTGATCGGTGTTGCAACACTTGGCGGCTTGGTGTTTGTGGCTGGAATCCGCCGCGCAGAGGCACACGAGCACGGATTGCAACATTCCATCATTCGCGCCAGTATCGGCGAAATGCGTGCGGTTCTGATGGCGTGCCTGGCAGCGGGGCTAGGTCTACTGCCCGCTTCGATTTCTCATGGAATCGGCGTGCAGGCCCAGCAACCGCTCGCGCGCGTTGTCGTGGGCGGGATGATCACGACGACGTTTGCGATCTTAGTGCTGGTTCCGGTGATTGCCAGCTTTGGCCTGGTCACGACGAGTGCGCAGGAAGGAGAGATATGATCATGCCGTGGTTCTTGCAGACTCGTTCCCGTCGCGCGAGGTTTGCCGCGCTCCTGGCCTGCATTGCGTTGAAAGCCATCACATGCTCGGCACAGCAACAGGTCTATACCTGGGAACAGATTCACGACCTGTTTCTTCGATCAAATCCAACAGTCCGTGCTCAGGAGCAGACCATCGTCTCAAGCCAGGCCGCCGAAGTGTCGGCCGGCCTCAGGCCAAACCCGACCTTTCAGAACGACACGACTTCCGCGACCATCGGTATCTACCAGGAATTTGAGATCGGTGGAAAGCGCGCTGCCCGCCTCCGTAGCGCCAGGCTTGCCACGCAGATTTCGCAGACCGATGCGGCAGATACACGGCGTACGCTCACTCTCAACTTGCGGCTTGCCTTTATCTCGGCATTACAGGCCAAATCCGATCTGCAGTTCGCACGCGATAACCTTGCCAACTATCAGAAAACCGTTGATCTCAACAAGGAGATGCTCCAGCAGGGCGAGATCGCCCGGGCTGACTTTCTGCGAATTGAACTGGAGATGCTTCAGTTTCAGACAGACCTCGACGATGCAACTCTCGAGCTGAAAACCGCGAAAGCCGCGCTCAGAGGGCTGCTCGGCGCCGGGAGTTTGCCGGCGGACTTCGATGTGAACGGCGATCTCAAAGCTGCGCCCTACGAGAAGGATCTTCCGGAACTCGAGAAACTCGCTCTTCAAAATCGACCCGATCTGCAGTCAGCCGAGACGGCCCGTCTCAAGGCCGCAGCCGATGTGCGACTCGCACAAGCGAATCGCTGGCCCGACCCGACAATCGGTGCGTCCTACCTGCACACCGGCAATGAGATCGGAGGCCCTGATTGGTTCCAGCCCTTCTACCCCAAGGGAAGTTCCTCCAATGCGATGGGATTTGGGGTTGCATCGATTCCGATCCCCATCTTCAACCGCAACCAGGGCGAGATCTCGCGCACGAAATCCGAGCAGCTACGGGCCGTCTTTTTATCCGAAGCTGCACGGATGCAAGTGATTCAAGACGTAGAGTCGGCTTACGCAACGTTCGTATCCAGCCGCGAGCGCGTTCGTCTGTACGAGGAGACGTATCTCTCAGAAGCAGGAGAATCGTTGCAGATAGAAGACTTCTCCTTTCATAAAGGAGGTGCCTCGATTCTCGATTTTCTTGATGCGGAGCGAACCTATCGCTCAACCCAGTTAGCCTATCGCCAACAGTTAGCTGCTTACCTTGGCAGTCTGGCGCAATTGCAAGTCGCAGCTGGTGTAGAAGTAGCACCATAAAGCGATGAATATTCAGTGAGAACCCCTCGAGCTTCCAACAAATCCTTTGTGCGCGTGCCGTCAGGGATACAGCTGGATCGCATTCCGAGAATTGGTTTGGTATAAACGGGCTTCTCTAGATCTCACGATCAAACATTTGATCTGTGTCATACCAAAAATGGCCCGACAAGAACATCCTGGCCCGGTTCGGACGGGAAACCCGGTACGCGACGTACGCCATCCAGGTATATGTATTTATTAGAGTTAGATTGATAATAGCGTTGAAATGTGTGGGCTGGTAAGGGCGCTGGCGGAGAGAGTGGGATTCGAACCCACGTTAGAGTTTCCCCTAAACACGCTTTCCAAGCGTGCGCCTTCAACCACTCGGCCATCTCTCCTGAGCAAGCGGCTCAACTTGAATTTATCACAGTGGACTCTTGCGCTTGCGACGCAGCGAGAGAGCCCAACGTCGGACGCGCGTTCTCAATCGGTATGAGAAATGAAATCGTTTACTTGTCGAGCTTGAGTGATTTATAGTTCCGCTTTGAAATCCGCATTGAACTTCGTTGGAGCTTAGGAAAGAGGATTGTGTCTATGTCTGGTATCTCTCGGCGTGACCTGCTGTATTCAGGATTGGCACTCTCAGCTTCTTCAATGGTGACGCGATCGGCCTGGGGAAGAACGGCCGCGTTGATGTCGGGCTATCCTGGACCGGCTTCTGCCGAAGCTTTGGCTGCGGTTGCGCCGCGCGAGCATCTGCTTTTCGATTTCGGCTGGAAGTTCACCGTTGGGCAACGGCGCCGATCCCGCGAAGGATCTTGGCTTCGGCAACGGGCAAGGCGATTTTGCGAAGACGGGCGAGTTTGAATTTGCAAAGGCGAAGTTTGACGACTCGAAGTGGCGCACGCTGAATCTGCCGCACGACTGGGCGGTGGAATTGCCCTTCGTGCGTGACGAAGTGCAGAACTCGCATGGATTCAAGCCGCTCGGACGGCGTTATCCGGAGACCAGCGTCGGTTGGTACCGGCGTTCATTCGATATTCCAGAGAGCGACAAGGGGCGGCGCATCTCGGTTGAGTTCGATGGCGCCTTCAGGGACGTCCTGGTATTTGTGAATGGCTGCTTCATCGGCCGCAACGACAATGGCTACGCTCCGTTTCAATTTGATCTCACTGACTTCCTCGCATACGGCAAGAAGAACTATATCGTTGCGCGCGTGGACGCCAGTTTCGGAGACGGCTGGTTTTACGAGGGCGCGGGCATCTATCGCCATGTGTGGCTTACCAAGACAGACTCACTGCATCTGGGCAAGTGGGAGAGCTATGTCCGGCCTGAGCTGAACGGCAACTCCGCGACGCTGACCGTCGGAACCATCGTGAAGAACGAAGGGAACCAGGTTGAATCGACCAGGGTGAAATGGCAGATTTTGGATGCCGCGGGAAAGACGGTCGCTACTGCCGAAGCACCTGCACAATCAATCGCGGCTGACGGTTCGGTGAACTTCACTGCGACTGCCAAGCTGGCGAACCCTGCGCTGTGGTCGGTCGATCAACCGAATCTCTATCAGGCGATCGTGACGGTTGAATCAGGAGGCAAAGCGCGTGATGCCGAGCGTGTGAGCTTTGGTGTGCGCACCGCGAAGTTCACGGCAGACAGAGGCTTCTTTCTAAACGGCAAGTCCGTGAAGATTCAAGGCACGTGCAATCATCAGGACCATGCGGGTGTCGGCGCAGCGGTGCCGGATGCGCTCCAATGGTTCCGGCTTGCAGTGTTGCGCGAGATGGGTGGCAATGCGGTTCGCACGTCGCACAACATGCCGACGCCGGAGTGGGTGGAAGCGTGCGATCGCATGGGCATGATGATGATGTGCGAGACGCGACAGATGAGTTCGAATCCCGAAGGAATGGCTCAGCTGGAAACGATGGTGAAGCGCTATCGCAACTCGCCGTCGATCATTTTGTGGTCCGTTGGCAATGAAGAGAACCAACTGCAGGGGCCGATGGCCGAACAAGGCGCTCGCATTGCCGCCGAGATGGTGCGCTTGTGCCACGAACTCGATCCGACGCGTGTGGTTTCGGCAGCGGTGAATGGCAACAACGAACAGGGTGTTTCGGATGCATTCGACATCATCGGTTTCAACTACGATTTGAGACTCCCGGACAAATATCACAAGGAACATCCAGAGCGGCCAATCTATGGCTCGGAGACTTCGAGCGCGATCGGCACGCGTGGTGTTTATGCGTCGGATCCCTTGCGGAATACGGTGAATTCCTACGACGGCGTCGTTCCGTGGGGCGAGACCGCAGAGGAGTGGTGGAGGTTCTACGGCACGCGCGAGTGGTTGGCCGGCGGGTTTGCGTGGACGGGGTTTGATTATCGCGGCGAGCCGACGCCGTACGGGTGGCCCTCGATTAACTCGCAGTTCGGCATCGTGGACATGTGCGGATTTCCGAAGGACAACTTCTACTACTACAAGGCCTGGTGGGGCAAGGATCCGGTGGTGCATGTATTTCCGCACTGGAACTGGACGGGCAGGGAAGGCGACGAGATTCCAGTGTGGGTGTACTCGAACCTGGATGAGGTGGAGCTGTTCGTCAACGGCAAAAGTCTCGGAAGCCAGAAGGTTCCTCATCTTGGCCATGTCGAGTGGAAGGTGCGTTACGAGCCGGGCATGATTGAAGCGCGAGGAAGCAAGGACGGCAAGGTGGTTCTGACGGACAAACGGGAAACGACCGGACCGGCGGCAACAATTCGACTGACTGCAGATCGCACTGAGATCAACGCCGACGGTGAGGATGTTGGGGTGATCAAGGTGGAAGGCCTCGACAAGGACGGACGGCTTGTGCCGATCGCGAACAATCGCATTGCGTTCAAGATTACGGGGAACGGCGCGCTGATCGGTGTTGGCAATGGTGATCCAAACTGCCAGGAGAGCGATAAGGCTCCGAAGCGCTCACTCTTTAATGGGCTCGCACAGGTGATCGTGCAGGCAACAAAGGAGTCGGGCGAAATTCAAATTGAAGCGCACAAGGACGGCTGGGACGGTGCGAATCTGACATCCGCGACGATCACGATCAAGACGAAGCAGGCTGAGCTGCGACCGACGGTGGGCTAAAAGCACTGACGATTGGAAGCCTGTTGCAGTCTGTTTTGAGAAGAAATAGATGCAGTAAGCGTCCGGAAGGCTTGACATCTCTAAACGACGTCGGCGAAGCCTCCCGGGCAGAGCCGCTAGTTCGTGGACGAGGCGGCCAGCCGTGAAAGCGAGTTGGTGGCTCGCTCGCGATTGAGGGCGAGAAACGAGCGAAACTTTCGCCGATGACGCGCTCCATGAATGAGGCGTCTTCGTTTCTGCCGAGGCAGGCGAATCCCACCAGCGGATATACTTGCGGGTTCTTCTAAATCAGGGAGCGAGAGCGCATGCGGCGATTGAGTTGGATGTGGTTGGGGGTTTGTGCGGCGGGTTCGCTGGCGATGTATGGGCAGGCGTCGCCAGTTGAGCCGGTGCACCTGCTGGTGGACGATATGCGCGAGCCGCTTGGGATTGACGATGCGACGCCGCGGTTTTCGTGGCAACTCGAGGATGCGGCGCGCGGGTCGCGCCAGACGGCGTATCGCGTGCTGGTGGCGACACGACCAGAGTTGTTGGTTGATGGCAACGCCGATGTGTGGGACAGCGGGAAGGTCTCATCAGGTCAGTCGCTGAACGTGAAGTACGCAGGACCTGCGGTGAAGCCGAGTACGCGGTATTGGTGGCGCGTGGAGATGTGGGGTCTGGACGGGAAGGCGCATCTGGCGAGCGCGGCGGAGTGGTGGGAAACAGGACTCCTGAACCAGAGCGGCTGGCGCGGGGAGTGGATCGGGTGGGAGACGGCGGAAGAGGCAGCCGTGCGGAAGGCGCCTTCAGTGTGGATTGCGAATCCCGATGTGGTGCCGGGGAGCGCGACGCCGAATAGCGAACAGAGATTTGCATATCGGATTTCAGTAACAGTGGGCAAGCCGGTGGAGCGGGCGGTGTTGTTTGCTACGGGCGAGGACACGGTTGCGGCGTGGGTGAATGGCGAGCGGGTGATGACGGCTGCTGCGTATCCGCCTTATCACCATTTGCCGTGGAAGAAGTTTGTGCGCGCGGATGTGACTCCGCAGGTGGCGAAGGGCCGGAACACGATCGCCATCGAGAGCGTGCACTACATTGACAAATACGGCGAGGCGAAGAGAAAAGATGCGCCGCCGATGATCGCAACGGTGGTGGTGCTCTATAAGGATGGGACCACTGCGGAATTTGGAAGTGACGGCACGTGGAAGAGCGCAGCTTCTCCCGCAGAGGGTTGGGAGAAGAAGGAGTTCGATGATTCCGGTTGGAAGAACGCGGCGGTGTGGGTGCAGGCGAAAGGGCCGGAGGAGCATCCGGTGCTGCAACCGTGGATTCCAGACAGCGTCAAGGTATTGTGGAAGAGCTTTGATGCGGGGAAGACGATGAACCACCCCAGCGACAAGGACCCGTCGCCGGAGGCCCCGGGAGTGAAGTCGGCACGGCTGTATGCGACGGCGCTGGGAACATATGAGCTTCAACTGAATGGCGAGCGCGTTGGCGACAGTGTGATGGCTCCGGGGTGGACAGATTATCGGGAACGCGTTCTCTATCAGACGTACGATGTGACGAAGTTGGTGGGGAGCGGGACTAATGTTATTGAGGCGTTGCTCGCGCCCGGCTGGTATTCGACGTCGCTGGAATGGCTGCAGCAGCCGAATAATTATGGCGACACTCCTCCGGCGCTGCGGGCGCAGTTGCGCATCGAATATGCGGACGGAAAAGTGGAGTGGGTGGGGACGGATGCGAGTTGGAAGGCAGATACATCATTCATCGAGCACTCGGAACTGTACGACGGGGAGACGCAGGATCTGCGCGAACTTTATCGGACGTTTAACAGGACAGGCGTTGACGCTGGACCAGGAAAGCAAGTCGAGATCATCCATCCGAAGGAGATCGAGATCGAGGCGCAGAGCTTCGAGCCGATCCGGGTTGAACAATCACTTGTCGGACCAAGGATGAAAGAGCCGAAGCCGGGCGTGTTTATCTACGACTTCGGGCAGAACATGGCGGGCGTGGAGAAGCTTGTTGTATCGGGAGCAGCGGGCACAGACGTGCAGGTGCGTGTGGGCGAAGCGCTGAATCCTGATGGGACGCTGTATACCGAGAACCTGAGGACGGCGAAGGCGACGGATCACTTCATTCTTTCAGGGCTGGCAACCGATGTACTTGTTCCGCATTTCACTTTTCATGGATTCCGCTATATCGAGATCACGGGAGTAAAGAGCGCGTCGAACGTGGGAGGTGTTTTTGCACAGGTATTGCATACTGATGTGCCGTTTACTGCGAAGCTGAAGACCGGGAACGCGATGATCAACAAGCTGTGGAGCAACATTCTGTGGGGGCAGCGGTCGAATTTTGTAGGGCTGCCGACGGATTGTCCGCAGCGGGATGAGCGGCTGGGGTGGTCGGCAGACGCACAGGTCTTCTGGCGGGCGGCGTCGTACAACGCGGCGCTGGCGGCGTTTACGCGGAAGTTTGCGGCGGATCTGCGCGGGACACAGGTGGGGACCCCGTACTACGGGATTTATGCGCCGGGAACCGCAAGCATTTCCCCGGGAGTAGCAGCGGCGTGGAGCGATGCGGGTGTCATCATTCCGTGGACGTCGTGGCTGCAGACGGGCGACACAAGCGTGATCGAGGAGAACTGGCAGGCAATGCGGAAGTATGTGGATGCGATTGATGCGCGCAATCCCGACGGGATCTGGCATAACGATTCGGGAATTCCATTCGGAGACTGGCTTTCGCTCGAAGGCCGCACGCAGGAGGACATTGTAGCCACAGCGTACTGGGCGTACGACGTGAACATGATGCGGCAGATGGCGCATGCGACGGGACGTGCAGAAGCGGAGCAGAGATACGCGAAGCTCGAGGAAAAGATTCGCCATGCGTTTCAGACGAAGTTTGTACAGGCGAAGGCCTATATTCCTGGAGCGGACAACAGTCCTTCGCCGTTTGGCGACATCAATAACCCCAATGCTAAGGCAAAGGGCGGCGACACGCAGACGAGCTACGTGCTGGCGCTGCACATGAATCTTTTGCCGGAAGCGATGCGCCAGGAGGCAGCGGGCCGGCTGGTGAAGAAGATCGAGGAGAACCACGGGTTGTTAGGGACGGGCTTTGTGGGCACGCCATATCTGTTGGAGGAGTTGACGCGGACGGGACACACAAAGCTTGCGTACGATCTGCTGCTGAGCACGGGAATGCCGTCGTGGGGATACGTCATTGATCGCGGTGGGACTACGACGTGGGAGCGGTGGAACGGCGATGAGATGATGGGCGATCCGCAGATGAACTCGTATAACCACTACGCATACGGCGCGGTAGCGGACTGGATCTATCGGTACGCGGCGGGAGTAGATGCCTCGCCGCTGGATGCAGGATTCCACACCGTGGTGCTGCATCCGGTGTTCGATGCGCGATTGTCTCCGCTTGAATTCAGCTATGCGTCTTCGTATGGAGAGATCTACTCGGGATGGACGGTGAATGGCAAGACAGTGGAGTGGAATGTGACGCTGCCTGCAAATACGACGGGGCGCTTGGAGTTAAAAGCCGACGAGGCAGCGCACTACAAGGTGGATGGGGTGAGACTGAGTGAGAGCCCAGCGGCGAAGAAGCTGGAGGGCGGATTTGAGTTGGCGGCGGGAAGTTATCGGTTTGTTATAGACAGGGAATAGGGGTTAGGGAATGGGGAATAGGACAGCATCAAGTATCAAGTATTGGCGCGGAAGACTGTGATCTGATTTGGGTCTGGCAGTGCATTCGCGCGTAGCCATCGCTCCCCGGCCAAGGTCAGTGTGCAAGGCCCAAGCGAGCAGACTGAGATAGCTCGATGCGTACTCTCTTTCTGCAGTTTTCTCAGCACCGTTCTTAAAGTTGCGCCAGTGAAGGGCGTGTACAGGTAGAACACGGTTCCGATTGAACAATCAGTGTCGCTCGCGTCCTGCTGGATGAACGTGACGCGACTGAGGTGCAGATTCCGCGCGCACTCACGGGCGCTTGCAACGTAGGCGGACTCTGTTTCGAGTCCAATACTGCGGGTGCCGGTCAGGATTGATACCAGCATTGGGACGTGCCCCAGCCCCGATCCAAGATCGACGAAAGTATCGGCTTCTGACAACGCGCAGACTCGAATCAGCTGAAGAATATGGCGCGCCGGCGTGGGTTGATAGAAGACCATCTCGGGTTCCAGTTGATGGACGTTGTCCGGCTCCCGCAGCTGAAGAACGCCGCTGATCAACTCGTCGAGATAGTCGTAGCCTAGGCCCGGCGCCGGCGTTATCTGGTCATCACCGCAGAGTTGAATCCATCGCAGCAATTGCGACGGCGGAAGTCCTTGCTGGATCTGATCGCGGATGGAGCGGTAGATCGCAGCATTCGCTGATTCGAGCTTGATGCGGAGTGCATTTGCATGCTCAACGATGCGCGCATGATCCGGCTCGGCGGCGGACGGGTATTCGTTCGGGTGCCCGAAGCGTGCGTCCAACTCGTCGAGGACCCCCATACGTTTCCGCAGTCGATCGGGTTCGAACAGGGCCGCGTCGGCTTCGAATTGCCCAATGATCCGGTGGAAATCTCTTGTGACTATTTCGTTCGGCACATTGTGATGGTACCGGACCTAAGTCTTCCACCGTAGGCAATCCTTCCCCTCACCGTTGAGCAGATAAATTAGAGAGATGGTCCACACACGCGCCAGGTGGAGAGCGGAGCTTGCGGCGATGATTACGCTTGCTGTCCCCGTTGTGCTGAGCGAGCTCGGCTGGGTAGCGCAGGGCGTTGTCGACAACATCATGGTGGGGCGTCTGGGACCGGTGGCGATCGGCGCAGTCGCGCTGGGAAACGCTGTCTATTACACGCCGGCGCTGTTCGGCATCGGGCTGTTGCTGGGATTGGATACCTTGGTGTCGCAGGCATACGGGCGGCGCGATCACGACGAGTGCCACCGGTGGCTGGCGCAGGGCGTGTACCTGGCGTGCATCGTCACGCCGCCGATCATGGTCCTGCTCGTTGCGCTGAGCTACGGGTTTACGCGCTTCGGAGTGATTCCCGAAGTTGCCGTTCTATCCGGCGGATATCTGCGGATTCTGAGTTGGGGCACTCTTCCACTGTTGCTGTATGGAGGAACGCGGCGGTATCTGCAAGGCGTCGGGCAGGTGCGGGTGATCACGCTTACCTATGTGGTGGGGAACCTGCTGAACTGGTTTGGCAACTGGGTGCTGATCTACGGGAAATTTGGTTTTCCGGCGCTGGGCGTGAATGGTTCAGCGATTTCAACGTGCGTTGCGCGTGTGGGAATGGCGGTAGCCATGCTCGGATTTGCGTGGAATTACGAGCGCCGGCGCGGGCATCCGTTGTTTGAGCACTGGGCGGGACCGGAACTGCAACGTCTTCGACAACTGGTAGGAATTGGTGCTCCCGCTGCAGGGCAGATTCTGCTGGAAGTTGGCGCGTGGAACCTTAGCACGTTCGCTGCGGGATATCTGACGCCAGTGGCCTTGGCGACGCATACCATCGCGCTGAACTACGCAAGCATCTCGTACATGGTCCCGCTGGGAGTCGGTGCGGCGGCGGCGGTGAGTGTGGGGCATGCGATTGGAGCGGGTGATCCGGCACGCGCGCGAAGAGCGGGTTGGATGGCGCTGGCTCTTGGTACGGGATTTATGGTGTGCGCCGGCGTGGTGTTTCTAGTGGCTCCGGGTCCGCTGATCGCGCTATACACGCGCGATCCCAGGGTAATGGCGGTGGGGCCGAGCCTGCTGTGGATCGCGGCGGCATTCCAGATCTTCGATGGGATACAGACGGTGTCGACCGGTGCGTTGCGAGGCCTGGGAGAGACGCGGGTGCCAATGATCGCCAACCTGGTTGGCTATTGGGTGATGGGGCTGCCGTTGGGATTCATCCTGTGTTTTGTGTTGAAGCGGGGCATCTACGGGATGTGGATCGGGCTGACGCTGTCGCTGATTGTGATTGCGACGACGCTTCTATGGCGATGGAACCGGGATTCGGTGCGCGTGGCGCTGGCACCCTCAAAAATATAGGGTTAGGCGCTCCCGACAACCTCGTTGGATCGCAGGAGATGAACAGTCTTTGACCCTGCGTTTTCAAGCCACCAACAAACGTTGCCGCGAAAGGTACTTAAGGTGCAAAAGGCAGTGCCTGGAAGCGGTACGCGCCAACCACCAGGTGACTATAATCACAAGTGAGCGAAGTTTGTCGCTTTCCGACGCATTTTTTCAGGAACCGGTACTCCGAAGCCAAGGTCCGGTGATGCTTTATCGCGACCGTAAGGTTGCCGCGGCCTCGGACGGCCAATGAACAGGGAATCTCGGTCTTGGACGCGCGGAAATTCACTGAAGGGAATCCCGCCAAATGGCGACAGGAGACCTGGCTCTGGGTCAAGAACAGAGCGCGATAGCCGCGCGGAAACGCGTAGTCAACGATTTCAGCATCAACGTAGCAACGGTGAACGGGTCCGGCTCGCAATCCGCCAATAGCGTACTGCTGAAGAGCATCTTTGGAATGGGAGTTCCCGTCAGCGGGAAAAACCTGTTTCCCTCGAACATCGCCGGACTTCCCACCTGGTACACGATTCGCGCCAGCAAGGACGGGTATGTAGCCCGCACGCGCGATGCCGAGTTTCTGGTGGCTTTGAATCCCGAGACCGCGAAGAGCGACATATTGGCCCTGCCGGCGGGCGGCGTGGCGATCTACGAAGAAAATCTGAACCTCAAACAGTATCGCGACGATGTGGTCTGCTACCCGGTTCCATTCGACAAGATCACTGCGGCCGTCTGCCCCGAGGCCAAGCTGCGCAAGCTGGTCAAGAACATGGTTTTTGTGGGTGTGGTTGCACAACTGCTCTCGATCGATCTGGCGGTGGTAGAGCAAAGCGTGAAGAAGCAGTTTGCCAAGAAGCAGAAGGTGTTCGATCTGAACTTCGGTGCGGTGAAAGCCGGCTTCGATTACGCGCAGGAAAAGCTGGTGAAGCAGGATCCGTTCTTGATTGAGCGGATGAATCAAACAGCCGGCAAGATCATCATCGACGGCAACGCGGCGTGCGGCATGGGCGCGGTGTTTGCTGGCGTGACGGTGATAGCGTGGTATCCCATTACGCCGTCGACTTCGCTGGTAGAAGCAGCGACGGACCTGCTGAAGAAGTTTCGCGTGACGCCGGAAGGTAAGGCGACATTTGCGGTGGTGCAGGCCGAGGATGAGCTTGCGGCTATCGGCATGGTGCTCGGTGCAGGATGGGCCGGCGCGCGGTCGATGACATCAACTTCGGGACCGGGCATCTCGCTGATGGCGGAGTTCGCCGGGCTGGGGTATTACGCAGAGATTCCGGGCGTGATCTTCGATGTGCAGCGTACCGGACCTTCGACGGGAATGCCAACGCGCACGCAGCAGTCGGATCTTCTGTCCGTGGCCTTTCTGTCACACGGCGATACGAAACATGTGGTGTTGCTCCCGGGTTCAGTAAAGGAGTGCTTCGAGTTTGGCATGGCGGCATTTGATCTGGCTGAGCGGCTGCAGACACCGGTGTTTGTGCTCTCAGATCTTGACCTGGGCATGAACAACTGGATGTCCGAACCATTCCAGTACCCTGACAAGCCACTCGATCGCGGCAAGGTGCTCACCAAGGAAGAACTGGACAAGGCGGGCAGCTTTGCTCGCTACAGAGACGTGGACGGCGATGGGATCGGCTGGCGTACGCTGCCCGGCACGATGCATCCGAAGGCCGCGTATTTCACTCGCGGTTCAGGACACAACGATGCGGCCGGCTATACCGAGAAGCCGGATGAGTACCAGGCGATCATGGACAAGCTGACGCGGAAGTTTGAAGGCGCGCGCAAGCTGGTTCCGGCGCCCATCGCAGTGAAGAACGGCTCATCGCGCGTGGGCTTCCTTGCATTTGGCACCACGGACTTCGCGCTGCGCGAGAGCATGGATCAGATCAAGAAGGAATACGGCAAAGATGTGGATTACATGCGCATCCGGGCGTATCCCTTCGCGCACGAGATTCACGACTTTGTGGCGGCGCACGAGCGGGTATACGTGGTGGAACAGGACCGGGATGCCCAGCTGGCGAGCCTGCTGAAGCTTGATTTGCCGGCGGAGCAGGTGGTGAAGCTCCGCAGCATTCTGCATTACAACGGGCTTCCGATCGACGCCCGCACAGTCACTGAGGAATTTGCAACCAAGGAGGGCCTGTAATCATGGCAACTCAAACTTCAGGTCCGACTTCAGCTCCGGGCCCCAAGGTTAATCACATCGGGCTTCCGGTGCTTGAATATCGCGGCGGCAAGTCGACGCTCTGCGCTGGCTGCGGCCACAATGCAATCAGCGAGCGCATCATCGACGCAATGTACGAGATGGGTGTGCAGCCCGAGCGCGTGATGAAGATGAGCGGTATCGGCTGCTCGTCGAAGAGCCCGGCTTATTTCATGAGCCGGTCGCACAGCTTCAACTCGGTGCACGGGCGCATGCCGTCGGTTTCGACAGGCGCGCATCTGGCCAATCACACAAACATGCTGCTCGGCGTTTCCGGTGATGGCGATACGGCTTCGATTGGCATGGGGCAGTTTGTTCACCTCATGCGCCGCAATCTGCCGATGATCTACATCATCGAAGACAACGGCGTGTATGGCTTGACGAAGGGCCAGTTCTCAGCGACGGCAGATATCGGTTCGAAGCTGAAGACCGGCGTCATCAACGATCTTCCGGCGATCGACACGTGCGCACTGGCGATTCAGCTCGGCGCAACATTCGTGGGCCGCTCTTTCTCTGGTGACAAGAAGCAGTTGCTCGCGATGTTGAAGGCTGCAATTGCGCACAAGGGAACGGTAATGCTTGACGTGATCAGTCCTTGCGTCACGTTCAACGATCACGAAGGTTCGACCAAAAGCTACAAGTTCATGCAGGAAAACGATGAGCCGATCAACGATATCGGCTTTGTGGCCAGCTTCGACGACATCGCCGTAGACTACGATTCGGGCCAGGTGTACGAAGTGGAAATGCATGACGGCTCAAGTCTGCGTCTGCGCAAGCTGCACGAAGACTACGACCCCACGGACAAAGCCAACGCTGTGAAGACGCTGATGGAGGCCGAGGAGAAGAACGAGGTTCTCACCGGCGTGTTTTACATCAACACCGAGAAGGCCACGTTTACCGATCTGCTGGGCATGGTAGATGAGCCGCTGGCGACGCTCCCGGAATCGCTGACTCGGCCGCCGAAGTCAGCGCTCGATGCGCTGATGGCGAACTTGCAGTAGAGCAGGGATCAGTTGTCAGGGATTAGCAAAAAGCCCCGCGAGATGCGGGGCTTTTTTGTTGGCTGACGCTTTTTCTATCTGGCTGTTTCTTGTTTGCCAACGACAGATACTAAAAAGCCGGCTCGCGCTGAGGTGGCCGACTTCTGGCGTTGCAAACGACTTGTTCCGCGATTAGCGCTGCGCCGTTGCGGTGTTGTGGACGCCCATGGCGGTGAGTTTGGCGCGAGCCTGCGTTGCTTCAGGCGTCTGCGGATGGCGCTGGATCAGCTGGCGAAGCTCGTGGACACCGGCGTCCCGCTTGCCTTGCTGGATGAGAGCAAGCCCCTTGTGGAGTTGCGCGGCCGGAGCTTTCGGGTTGCCGCTGAATCCTTCGAGTACCGCGTTGTAGTCCTTGATCGCCTCGGTGTAGTCACCCTGCCGGTAGGAAATTTCGCCGAGATAAAACTGCGCGCTGCCAGCCAGATCGTCCATCGGGTAGTAGTGGATCACGTCCTGAAACTCGCCGGTCGCGACGGTGTACTTGGCGGCGTTGTAGTCGCGCATTCCGGCCTGAAAGGTTTCCCTGAGCGGTGGAGTCATGTTGGACGGAGGCGTATTTCCGGACATGGGAGTGCCATTCGGCGCGGGCTGGCCTGTCGCCCCCGGCGAAGTTGCCGGAGCGGTTCCGCCGTCCGGTAATCCACCCGGCGCGGTGCCTGTAGCCGGCTGAGTCCCTCCAGGCGCGTTCTGGATATTCTGCAACTGGCCCTGCAGGTCCTGGATCGACTTGTCGAGCTTGGCGATGCGGGTCTTCAATTCGTCGACAGAATCGTTGAGTGACTGCACCTGTCCCGACGCCGTGTCGATTTTGCCGCTGAGGCCGTCGCTCTGTTGATTGATCTTCTGCTGCAGCGCGTTGACGGTCTGGCTCATCTGGTTGGCATTATCGGCGGTCTGTTCGACCAGGTGCTGCAGAACCCCGAACCGGGTGTCGAGCGTGGACTGCAGACGCTGCACCATGTCGAGCAACTGCTGGACCTGGGTTTGCAGCGCGACCATTTCTTTGGACGTTGCATGCGCGCGCGCTGGAGCCAGGACAAGCATCGCGGTGAGTGCTACCGCCGCAACAAAACGATGACGAACTGTGAATGCTCTGTGCATCGAATCACCTACGATGTAAAGTTTTGCGCCTGGCGTTCCTGAGGGAGCGGCCTCGCGCGCTATTCATTAGACGAGTTCCAGCGACTGCCAAGCTGCCCGGGAGTGGGTCGGAATGATGGGCGTGCCCTGTAACCATCAGCAATCTCTAGAGATCGGGGCGACTTGGCTTTTCGCTCCAAGCCGCCCATGTCGCTTATCGGACCTTCCGGTCGTTACTTGCTACTGGTCCAGCGAGAAGCCGGCGCGGCGGTTCTGCTGCCAGCAGGCCTCGGTGGATTCCGTGCAGAAGGGCTTCTCTTTGCCGTAGCTGACCACGCGGATGCGGCTGGCTGCGACGCCGGCAGTGACGAGAGCAGTCTTGGCAGCGTCGGCACGATTCTGCCCGAGACCCAGGTTATATTCGTTGGAGCCACGTTCGTCGCAGTAGCCGCCAATGACGATCCGGATATTCGGGCGGCTGCTCAGGTAAGCGGCATCCTTAGAGAGCGTTCCTTGTGCATCAGGGCGGACATCGTAGGCGTCGTAGTCGAAGAAGATGTCCTGCATGTTGGCCTTGAACTCCTCTTCGGCCGACATCGTGTTCGTGGGCTGCTGTACAGGCGGCGGAGCCGTGACGGTGACCCGTGCGGTGTCATCGGCTGTGCCACCTTCACCCTTCGCGACGAGATGAAAGTTCGTAGAAGTCGTCGGGGTAACGGTCTTGGTGCCCGAGGTCGGAACGTCGCCGATGCCCTCAATGGAAACACTGGTAGCGTCCGTTGTCTTCCAGGTCAGGGTAACCTGGTCGCCGGCCGAAATGGCAGTAGGTTCGGCGGTAATCTTGGCCGTTGGAGCGGGGGCAGTGACGGGAGGCGCCGTCTGAGGTGCAGGGGGCGGGGTCTTCTTTTTACAACCAGCGATGGCAACCAGGGCCACAAGCAAAACAGGAACCAGAACACGAGCGCAACGTTTCAATTCGGAACTCCTTCCGCAGGGGTTAATTTGCTAGCTTGATCTCGTTTCCATTTTAGCCCCGCAGAGTCGCCGGAATGGCGATGGAGCGCGCTGAAACCTGTTATCTGCGAATGTTCGTATTCTTGAGCGGTGAAGCGAGACGCGATTGATGCTGATTTGCGCGCCGCCCGCGGCAGTCGGTCAAAAGAGATTGTTTGATGGGTTCGTTGTGGAATAGGCAGCGTTTCGGGTCCGGAGAAGCAGCTAAGCGATTTAAAATCAGCCTTCAGGAGATTTGAAGGCTTCGGATCCAGAATAGCTGTGACGCGGCGGCCGCATGATCAGAAAACCAGAATCGAGTACGGCAGAGACCCTATGGACTTCCGTAATAGTCGAAATTTATGCGCAGCTCTTTGCGGCTTGGTTATCGCACTGGTCACCTTGCGGTCAACAGCAGAGCTGGGCCCCTTAAAAAGGAACGATCCGGTGACCCTGCAGCGGCAGGGAAGCAGTTTCCTTCTGCAGAACCGCACGATGAGCGTGCGCTGGTCGCTGATAAATGGCGCCCTCGCGGGGTTGGTGATCCGCGAGCGCCTGCACACGACGGAAATTCGCGTCGATGAGCCGTTTCGGATCCTGCTGAAGGATGGAACGATTCTCGATGCGTCGAATCTGAACTTGATTGGTGAGCCGAAAGCAACGCATCTGATGCCGGTACCACACGCGTCGAGGCTGGCGGCAACCATTCCGGGTGAAGGTTTTGAACTCGAGTTGGAGAGCAGCAATCACGCGGTGCACGTGGAGTGGTCGATTGCGTTACTCGAAGGCTCACATTACATCCGGCAGATCGTGACCATTGCGGCAATCGGTGAAGAAGATGTGCCCATCAGTCGTGTGCAATTGATCGATCTCGCGCTGCCTGGTGCGCACGTGGCGGGCTCGGTCGATGGCTCGCCGATTGTTGCGTGGAATCTGTTCGCTGGATTTGAAGCATCCGCTTTCGCAGAGCAAGGTGAGAGATAATCGTGCGACTGCATGGATCGAGCGCGAGTTGCCCCTGCGTGCCGGGCAGACTGTTACGCTATTCATCCGTGATCGGAGTGGCGCGCGAGGGGCAGATGCGTCGCGATTTTCTCGCATACCTTGAGCGCGAGCGTGCGCATCCCTACCGGACATTTCTGCATTACAACAGCTGGTATGACCTGGGGTACTTTACGCCATACAGCGCAACCGATGCCGTCGACCGGATCAACGCGTTTGGCCGCGAGTTGACTGAGAAGCGCGGCGTAAAGCTCGATTCGTTTCTGTTTGACGATGGATGGGACAAGCACGATTCGCTCTGGAAATTCAACGCGGGTTTCCCCGAGGGATTCACGCCGCTGAAGCAGGCAGCGGAGAAGTATGGCGCCGATCCGGGCGTGTGGATGTCCCCGTGGGGTGGCTACTCCAAACCAAAGCAGGAACGAATTGCATTTGGACATGAAGCCGGCTACGAAATTGTCGGCGGCGGGTACGCGCTCTCGGGCCCGAAGTATTACGCAGCATTTCGCGACGTGGCTCTTGAGATGATGCAGAAGTACGGCGTGAACCAGTTCAAATTCGATGGCACACGCAACGCTGATTCGGTGTTTCCGGGCAGCCGATTCGACAGTGATTTCTCGGCGATGATCCATTTGATCGGAGAGCTGCGCGCAGCCAAGCCGGATCTGTTTGTGAATCTGACCACCGGCACGTGGCCTTCGCCGTTCTGGGTGATGCATGCCGACTCGATCTGGCGCGGGGGTGACGATGATTCGACCGCCGGTGTCGGAACCTACCGCGAGCGCTGGATTACATATCGCGATGCACAGACCTACGAACGCGTGGTCCAGTTGGGTCCGCTGTATCCGCTGAATTCGCTGATGCTGCACGGCATGATTTACGCGCGCGATCACAAAGACCTCGACAAGGATCCGGGGAACGATTTCCGCAACGAGATTCGTTCATACTTCGGCACGGGCACGCAGTTGCAGGAGATGTACATCACGCCGTCGCTCTTGAGCGAGCGGAATTGGGATGATCTAGCGGAGGCGGCAAAATGGTCGCGCGCAAATGCCGGGGTATTGAAGGATACGCACTGGGTGGGCGGCGATCCTGCGTGGCTCGAGGTCTATGGATGGGCATCATGGACACCACAAAAGGCGATCCTGGTGCTGCGCAATCCGAGCGATCACGCGCAGGCAATCCGGCTGCAGCTGAAGGATGTGTTTGAACAGCCGCCGGATGGCCCAAAGGTGTATAGTGCTCGGAGTCCTTGGAAGGACGATGCAGGGCGTCCTGCGATTGTGCTTCAGGCTGGAGAAGCACATGAGTTTCACCTAGCTCCGTTTCAGGTACTCACGCTCGACATCCTGCCCGCTCAGAGCGCGCAACGCTGAGGGAAGGATGGACCCCATGGTAAGTCCCACACTTCTTGTGCTGGCCGCCGGCATGGGCAGCCGCTACGGTGGATTGAAGCAGCTGGACCCCGTTGGTCCCGAGAACGAAACCATCATGGACTACTCGATCTTCGACGCCCGCCGCGCAGGATTCGGGAAAGTTGTGTTCGTGATTCGCAAGGAGATCGAAGAGGCATTCAAGGAAAAGATAGGCACGCGCTATGAAAAGCATGTTCCCGTGGAGTATGTCTTCCAGGAGACGGGCAAACTGATCCCGGGCTTTTCGTTGCCGGAAGGGCGAACGAAGCCATGGGGAACCACGCATGCCATTCTCATGGCGGCCAATGTGATTCATGAGCCTTTCGGCGTGATCAATGCCGACGATTTTTACGGAGCGGGAAGCTATAACGTTTTGGCGAAGCATCTGCAGTCGAGCACGACAGACTATGCGATGGTGGGATTTGTCCTGCGCAATACGTTGTCAGATTTCGGAACAGTGGCGCGGGGCGTGTGCCACGTAGCGGACGATGGCTACCTGAAGGACATTACCGAGTTGAAGTCCATT
The DNA here is from genome assembly GCA_963735215.1 of uncultured Acidobacteriaceae bacterium. GTDB lineage: Bacteria > Acidobacteriota > Terriglobia > Terriglobales > Acidobacteriaceae > Telmatobacter. The sequence goes on from CAVTKF010000002.1 coordinate 291,024, forward strand.
GAACGCGAAGGGTCGCGCATCACTAACATCGACGTCGAGGGGCAGGAGACGGTCTTGAGCGGCGGAGAACTCGTCAGCATGAACATGTGGGGATTTACTCCGCAGGTGTTTCCGCAGCTCTATGAGCATTTTCAGCGCTTCCTCAAACGCTATGGCGACGACCTGAAGGCCGAGTGCTATATTCCGAGTTCGGTGAATTCTCTAGTGCAGGCAGGGCAGGCGCGAGTGAAGGTGTTGCGCTCGGGTGATGCGTGGTTTGGTATCACGTATCGCGAAGATCATCCCCGGGTAGTGCAGAGCATTGGCCGCCTGATTGAGCAGGGGACCTATCCCCACAGGCTGTGGCGATGATCGACGGGAAAAGCCTGGCCGCTGTCGCGTGTGCGTTTGAAGTAGAGGGAATATTCGAAGACGCTAAGCCCTATGGCAGCGGGCATATTCACGATACCTATTGCGCGATGTTCTGTGACGACAGGCGACAAGAACGGGTCATCCTGCAGCGGATCAACACGGCAATCTTCACCAATCCGATCGCAATGATGGAGAACATTGAGCGCGTTACAGAACATCTAAGATCTAAACTCGTCTGCGTGGCTGACGCAGATCGGCGCGTGCTGCGGCTGGTTCCCACTCGGGACAGAAGAAGCTGGCATGTGGACGATGAGGGCAGGCATTGGCGGGTCTATCGCTTCATCGAAGGCGCGCGCACGTATGATGCGGTGGGTTCGCCACAACAGGCGTTCGAGGCAGCCAAAGCCTTCGGAGAATTTCAGCGGCTGCTGGCGGATCTGCCTGCGCCGCGCCTCCACGAGAGTATTTCTGATTTTCACAATACGTCAAAGCGGTTTGCAGCACTTGAGCGTGTAATCGCCGCAAATGCGGCGGGGCGTTGTGCAGAGGCATCGGAGGAGATTGCGTTTGCGGTTTCGCGGCAAGCGATAGCCGCGGCCCTCGTAAATGCTGAGTTGCCCGAGCGCGTGACGCATTACGATACGAAGTTGAACAACGTGCTAATGGATGACCGGAACGGCGCCGGGATATGCGTAATCGATTTGGATACGGTGATGCCCGGCCTGGCTGCATTCGACGTCGGAGACATGGTGCGGACGATGACCTGCGCGGCAGCAGAAGATGAGCGCGATCTGTCACGCGTGACGTTGGACTTCGAGCTTTTTGAAGGCGTGCTGCGCGGGTACCTGGAGGGCGCAGCAGGCTTTCTGACAGAACAGGAGTACGCCTCCCTGGTCATTGGTGCGAAGGTGATCATCTATGAGCAGGGGATTCGGTTTCTGACCGATCATCTTGCCGGCGACACCTATTACAGGGTCAGCAAGCCGGGACAGAATCTCGATCGCTGTCGCACGCAATTCAAACTGCTCAAATCAATCGAACAGCAGGAGGAAGCGATGGAGCACCTCTTGAATTCACTTATCGAATAGCGACCCCCGCCGAAGAGCATCTGATCAGATTCAGGCTTCAGCCTTATTGCTTCGTATCCAGCGGGTGTTTGGCGTCTTCGAAGAACTGGTTCTGCAGCTTGAGACTCGCGTCGTCGGCCTTGATGGCCTTGATCGCCTCGGCAATCTGACGCGACCACTCCTTCTGATCGAACTCGCCCAGTTCCTTGTTTGCGGCCGAGGCGTCGCCTGCATAGTGATTGGGGAAACGCGCATACCACCAGATGCCGGTGTAGACAGACCCGGGCAGGCTCTGCCGATGCTGATCTGCGCCAGACTGCTGACCTGCGCGTTCCTGGTGAACGAGATCGGGCCGCGCGATAAGCATGTTCGATGTCTCCACTTCGCCAGCGTGCATGTCGAAGGGCGTCTTGAGCGCAGGTCGGCCAGCGACGTTTTCGTTTGGCAGGCCAAATACATAGACCACGTAGTCGCGTTCGCTGGCGAGTTGCGCCTGTCCAAACAGCGGCAGCAGCGATCCGTTACCGCCGTGGCCGTTCACGATGACGATCTTCTTGCATCCATTGCGCGCCATCTCGCTGACCGTCTCCTGCAGCAATGTCAGCTGCGTAGAGAGGCTGTAGGCGAGCGTGCCGGGCTGTTGACGCGCTTCGAAGATCTGCCCGAAATAGTACTCAGGAAACACAACGGCGTACTCCTGCTTGACCGCATTCATCACGGCAAAGCGCACGTCGAGCAGGTCAGTGCCGAGCGGCAGATGCGGCCCATGTTTCTCAACGATGCCAAAGGGAAGTACGCAGACGCCCTGCGACTGGTGGATGGCCTGCACAAAATCAGGAGCGGTGAGCTCCTCCCATTTTGCAGAAAGGCTGGACTGCGAAACTGCGCGGCCTGCGAAGCAGAACAGAAAGAGAGCCAGCATGAAAAGACTGCGAACAGACTTCATTCTTCACCTCGTTGGAACAGGACACGCGATTTTACTCCGCACAATGCGGGCGCGTCACTCTGGTGATCGGAGATGCAATCAAAAGGTAACGGTTCCTGTGTGGTTCGACTCGCGCCCGAGGGTTCGCAGCCGTCACTCCTTGCCGACCACAATGATCTGGAATGAATGCGGGATCATCGGAGCCCGCGGCCCGCGCGCAAAGGCGGGAGGATTCGACTGCGCACCGCCGCGGTGCAGGAGTTGCAGGAGCCGCTGCGGGCGCAACAGCCGCTGACATCGCAGGTGCCGCGGGCACCGGTCCAAATTCAGCGGTGATCAGGTAGAGGTTGCCAGTCTTCGGATCCAGCGTCAGCGTCTTCGCACGCGCGGGCGTGGGCACTGTCTGTTCCACGCTGAAGCTTGTGGGCGACTCTTCCTTGATCACGGTGAGCGTGCCATCGCCCTGCGAACTGAACGCCTCCATCGTCGCGGGGTTGAAGGATGCGCCGTCACTTCCATTGCCGATAGGCAGATCGGTGATGATGTGCCCGTCCGTCGCCGACAGGATGATCATGTTCTTGTTGTCGCGGCAGGCGGCGAAGAGAATGCTGTTCTTCGCGTCGAGCGCCAAGCCCGCGCAACCACCGCCCTTGCTCGAAACATCGTACTTGCCCACCATCTTCATCGTGTTTGCGTCGATCACCGCAATTGCAGCCTTGTCTTCGATGTCGACATAGATCTTGCCGCGACCGTCCGTGGCGGCCTGCTCCGGCGCTCCGCCGATGTCGATCGTTCCGAGAATTGCCCCATCCTTGTCATCCAGCACAGTGATGTTGGGCGCAGCATGGCTGAGGATATAGAAGTGGTGATTATATGGGTCGTTGAGATAGCCGTCAGGACGTCCCTGAACGTCGATCTTCTTGATAATGGCGAATGTCTTCGCGTCGAACATCGTCACCGGGCTCGAAGTCGCGAATCCGTGTCCCGTCGCGGTGTCCACAGCGCCGCCGTGCGCGCTGGTGCCGGGAATATCGCCGACCTGCGCGAGGGTGTCGAGGTTGAAAACGCCGATGTGCCCGGCAGGCCCGGAGCGCGCAACATACAGGTTGCGACCATCGGGGTCGGCAGTCACGTAATCGAAACCTCCGTCGCCATCCACGAACTGAAGCCTTTGAACTTTATATGGACCGCTGTCCTGTGCGTGGGTCAGAGCAGCGAACGAGAGCATGGCGGCGAACGTTGCAACGGCAAGCGACTTCTTGGTCATCAGAGTGTCTCCTTTTGGTGCGGACATCTATGGGCGGTTGGGCTGCCGGCATGGTTAAGATCGAGGGGATGTCGCAATCGAGAATACACGCCGACCCAGGTGATGCAAATGAACGCCCCAAGAACTTCCGGCGAGATCCTGTTTCGCAAGTGACGTCCGTCTATAATTCACCGCGAGGGATAATGCCTTGAATCTTCCTCGACTGAAATACTTCCTCACCGCTGCGCTCGCTTTCCTTGCGTTTGCTTTTGCAATCACCGCCCGCGCGCAACAACAGCTCTCACCAAAACTTCAGAACGCAATCGGCCGCTGGCAGGTCATCAACAACGATGGCACTCCGGGAGGCCAGGTGGAAACCTACCTCGAAAACGGCACATTGTTTGGTCGTGTCAGTGGAGTTCGTCCGGGACGCAGCGCCGGATTCCGTATGCGACAAATGCTCGGGCGATCTCAAGAACCAGCGCATCCTGGGCATGGTCATCATCAGGAGTTTCCATCCGGAAGGAGATGACTGGGTCGGCGGAACCGTTGTCGATCCGGAGAACGGCAAGGAATACAAGGGCAAAATCTGGGCTATCGGAAACGACAAACTGGGCATGCGCGGGTTTGTCGGCATCTCGCTGATCGGGCGGACGGCGACGTGGACAAGGATTCCCTGACCACGCCGCGTGTTCACAAGCATGAAGCGCGTGCCGCGCTACTTCCAGCTCCAGTTGGGCATGAAGTTGTTGCCACTGGTGGTGAGTTGCTGTTGCTGGGTGCCGTCGACGAGCATCGACCAGAGCTGCGACTTGCCGCCGATGGTGCGCTCGAAGACGATGTGCCGGTTATCGGGCGACCACGAAGGGAAATCGTTGCTGCCTGAGTCGTGCGTCAGTTGCAGCCATTTGAGCGGGCGGCTTGAGATGTCCATCACGTAAATGTCTTGCCCGCCGGGCGCACCAGGTCCGTACTTCCGGTTCCACGCAAAGGTAAGAAACTGGCCGTTGGGCGCCCACGAAGGCGAGACTGCATAGCCGCCATCGGTCAGGCGCTCCACGCTGGCTCCATCCTGGTCCATGGTGTAGATCTGCGGAAGGCCGGTACGCCCGCTGACCCACGCAATCTGCGCATTCGTGCGGGGATTCCAGGTGGGCGCGACGTCGGGACCGCGGAAGGCAGTGATCTTGTGCGCGCCGCCGCCGCTCGCGTCGCAGATCCAGATCTCAGGATCACCGGAGCGCGATGAAGAGAAGGCAACCTTCGCACCGTCTGAAGACCAGGCAGGGCTGCTGTTGCTGCCTCCGACCCCGCCGGCTGGGAAACTCACCATGCGTCCAAGCTCAAGCGAATACATGCGGACGGACCAACCTTCCCGGCCGAGCGACGCAAAAGCGAGACGGGAGTTGTCAGGCGAAATGCGCGGCGAGAGCGAGACGGTGCCGAGATGGGTGACCGCGTGCTGGTTCTGCCCGTCGTAGTCCATCACCCACACTTCTTTCGAGCCTGTGCGCGAGCTGATGAAGTAGATCTTGGTCTCGGCAATGCCGTTGACGCCGCCGCCGAGGCGGTAGATGATCTCGTCTGCAAAGCGATGCGCAACGGTGCGCGCCATGTCTTGACTGGCAGCTTCGTTGTACTGCTTGCCGAGCACCTGCGGATTGGCGGTGTTGCGCGTGTCATCGAGCCAGCCGTACACAACCAGGCGGCCGTTGGCTGCCGAGAGCGCGCCGAAAGCGACCATGGCGGCACTGGCTGGATCGGCGGACCATTGGGCGAGGTTGATCTCCTGCGGCGAGCCAGGCGTGACCTGCGGGCTAAAGCTCTTCGACACCATGTCGAAGATGCCGGCATTCTGCAGATCGTTGAAGAGTGTCGAGTCGAAAGTGGCCTTCAGCGCGGGTGTCTGCGCGTCGGCGCCGACCTGTTTGAAATCCGCGGAGGCAAGACGGATGCGGGCGTTGCCGAGGTTCGAGCCGGTGTGGACCCAATCCTGCGCAAGCACGGGAAGGGAAGCGAGAGTGGCAAAAGCGAGCAGGATTGAAAAACCAAAACGCAACGTAAGTTTCATGAGAACGCTAAACCCTTCCTGGGTGATTTTTTCGAGCAACTGGAACTTCTGCGTATCTCGATCTCTTCTGATTCGCGTTGTAGCCGTCAGCGCTGCGCGGCCGAATTGTCGTCAACAATTCTAATTGGACAGCTTGAAGCGATCCTAGTACTCACAATAAAACGAAACCATCAGGCTGTTCCCGCGGTACTGTGCGGGCAGTGGACCAAAGGTGTCAACGCGTTGCGCAGCGCGGACGCAGGTCGTGTCCCACGAGGGACTTCCGCTGGTGCGATCGATGCGCACCTGGCTCACGGATCCGTCGCGCGCGATCATGAACGAGATATAAGCGCGAGTACCGCGAGGCGTATGCGGGTCGGCCAGCGAACGGTAGCCATTGGCATCCATCTTGCGATTGATATTGTCGACGTACCAGCCGAAGAGACTGCCAAAGTTCGCGTCGGTGACGGATGTTGGACCGGTGGCCGCCCCCTGCGCAGTTGCGCGCGGCATCACCGAACCGGCCTGTTCGCCATACTGCGCGCGGTTCTGCGGTACCGGCTCCTGCTTCGGCGGAGTCTTCGGCGTCTCCTTTTGCTCGGGCTTCTTCGTCTTGCCCTGGATCGGAATGGCGGTTTCGTCTTCAGCCTGTTTGGCCTTGGGCTCGGGCGGGGCGGGGGCTTCGCTGGGCTTCTCGGTAGCCAGCACATTCTGGTTCGGGGGGTGATCGGATGGAAGCGGAATCGAACTGGTGATGTTCACTTGGATGGCTCCGCCAGGACCGGCGCCTCCCCACAGGTTGTGATGGAAAAATCCGCCGATAATGCCATAGAGCACGATGGCGACAACGATGCCGCAGTGGAGCAGCACTGCGCCAGCGGCTGGCCGGGCAAACGGCTCCGGCGCCAGGCCCTCCTGGAAATGTCCACCGATCTGGAAGAAACTGCTCATCAATAATCTGTCGTCATCCTGGGCGGAGCGGTTTTTATCACCGGAGTGAAGGATCCCCTTTTCCGTCTCTCGGCGATGGGCTCAGATCTGCCATCTACTTTCCCTTTTCGTCGACAGGCCGCGTCACGATCGAGATATTGGTGATGCCCGCCTGCTTCACCGCATCCATCACGCTGGCAAACGCGCCAAACGGCACCCGTTCATCAGCGCGAAGATAGATGACCTGCTTGGTTGATGCGCCGCTCGACTGCCGCAGTCGCTGACCAAGGTCGTGCACGTTCACCGGCTTGTCGCCGAGAAAGACCTGCTGGTCACGGTCGATGGTGACCACGAGTCGCTGTTCGGTGATTTCCTTTACAGTGCGCGTCTTGGGTACATTGACTTCGATGCCCGACTGCAGCACCGGCGCGGTGATCATGAAGATCACCAGCAGCACCAGCACCACATCAACCAGCGGCGTGATGTTGATGTCCGCGAGGGAAGTTTGAGTTTTTCCGTTGCTAGTCGTGAAAGCCACGTGCAACCTCTTGCTCATCGCGCTGAGCGGCTGAGCTGCGTACAGGAATCTCTTCCATCGAATTCAACAGTTCACGGCAGAAATCGTCCGTTGCCGATGAGAAGATGCGGATCCTCGCGGCGAACTGGTTGTAGGCAACCACGGCCGGCACGGCGACGAAGAGGCCGGCAGCGGTGGTAATCAGCGCCTCGGAGATGCCGGGCGCCACGGCTCGCAACGTGGCCGCGCCCGCCGTGCCCAAGCCGTGAAAGGCATCCACCACGCCCATAACGGTGCCGAAGAGGCCAATGAACGGGCTGGTAGCAGCAATCGTAGCGAGCCAGGTAAGCCTGCGCTCAAGGGCAGTGATGGCCTCGCTCGCGGCTGTTTGTGCCGAGCGTTCCAGCGGCGTGAGATTGCGAGGCGGGCCTGTCCCGCCAGTCTGCCGCTTGTAAGTCTCGTAGACGTCGACGTAGACCTGCGCCAGCGGGCTGGACTTGTAGTTGTCGGCGAAGGCGGCCACTTCCTGCAGGCGCGTCGCCCTGCGGAAGGCATTGATAAAGTTGCGGCTTTCGCGAGTGGCCTTGCTGAAGGTACCCATCTTGCCCAGGATGATGGTCCACGAGTAGAGACTGGCAATCAGCAAAAGGACTAGCACGCCCAGGGCGATGCCCCCCATATTGCTCATCATCTCCATCAGCGCGCCGGCGCCCTGAGTAACAGGGCCAGCGGCGGGTGGAGCGCCAGCGTCAGCCTGAAATGCGAGGAGCAAAGTAGCTGTAAAAATCGGTATTCACCTCAATATTTACGGTATCAGACGCAATTCCGCCCTCCAAGTTATCGTTCTGGTGCACTCGAAGACGCGCATTTGAGGCCGTTTAGCCATAACCCTAGCGGTTCGTGCTATGCTGCGCTCGGATTCACCTCTCATGCTCGTCGAATTACGCGCCGAAAATTACGCTGTTATCGATCATGCCATTGCCGTTTTCGGCCCCGGTTTGAACCTGCTCACGGGCGAAACGGGCGCGGGCAAGTCCATTCTTGTAGATGCGCTCGCTCTGCTGATGGGGGGCAAGGCTTCGACAGAAATCGTGCGCCATGGCGCCGAGAAGGCCGTGGTTGCCTGCGTCTTTGAGTCCACGCCTGCCGCGGAAGCCGTACTCGAAGAAAATGGCATCGACGCTGAGGGCAACGAGATCATCCTACGCCGCGAGATTCTCTCTTCGGGCAAAGGGCGCGTCTTCGTCAACAATCAGCCAGCGACCGTCGCAGTTTTACGGCAGCTTGCGCCAGAACTCGCCCTCGTGCACGCGCAGTCTGAGACGCTGTCGAGCTTCGACCAGACGCAGCAGCGGATTTTGCTTGATCGCTTCGCCGCCATCTCGACGGAGGATGTAGCCGCAGCATACGAAGCGTGGCGCTCCGCGCAGACCAGGCTGGATGAGTTGCTGACCAATGAGCAGGACCGTCTTCGCATGGTCGATTTGTGGAGCTTCCAGGCCAAGGAGATCGGCTCGGCCAATCTCGTTCTCGGCGAAGACGAAAGGTTGGAAACCGAAAAGCGTGTGCTGGCCAATGCCGAGAAACTCTACGCCGCCGCCATGAGCGCCTTCGATCAACTTTATGAAGGCGGCGCATCTGCCGAGGCCGCCCTTCGTGCTGCTGGACGAAATCTTGACGAACTGGCGCGATACGACGAGAAGTTCAAAGAGGCTACACAACAGATTGAGTCCGCTCGCGCAACTGTCGGCGACGTCAGCACCACCCTACGCGACTACGCCGAGCGCATCAACGCCTCTCCTGAGCGGCTGGCGGAGATCGAAGACCGACTCGCCCTGCTCGATCGCCTGAAACGCAAGTACGGCAAGACCGTCGGCGATGTGATTGCGCTGGGCGAAGAAGTGGCGCGCAAGCTGGCTGAAGTGGAGGATCGTGACGAGACGTTGAAGGTGCTTCGTGCGGCGCTCTCGAAGTCTGCAGACGCGTACAAACTTGCTGCAGCATCGCTTTCGGCGCAACGTAAAGCCGCCGGTGCGAAGCTGGCTAAACTCGCCGAGACGCAGATCAATTCGCTGGCGATGAAAGTGCGGTTTGAGATTTCCGTTGCGAGCCATGAGCAGGAATCCACGTGGACAGCACATGGCTGGGATGAAGTGGAGTACCGCATTGCCACCAATCCCGGAGAGCCTCTGAAACCTCTGCACGAGATTGCTTCCGGCGGCGAAATGTCGCGTGTCATGCTGGCGCTGAAAGTTGCCGTCGAAGAAGCTGCTGCAAAATCACGAAAGAAGTTGCCGACCCCGCGGACGCTCGTCTTCGATGAAATCGATATCGGCATTGGAGGCCGCGCTGCCGACGCCGTTGGCCAGAAACTCAAAGCCCTCGGCCGCGCGCAACAGGTCCTCTGCGTCACGCATCTGCCCCAGATTGCCGCCTTCGCCGATCAGCATTTCGTGGTCGAGAAAAAAGAAGACCACGGCCGCACCAAGATGCATATCCGCCTGTTAGACGACCGCGCCCGCACCCACGAAGTCGCCCGCATGCTCTCCGGGGCCAAGGTGACCGAAACGAGCCTCCAGCACGCCGCGCAAATGATCGCCACCAGTCGCTGATCTGCAGGCGGTCACGAAAAGGGAATAGCAATGTTTGAGATGATGGGCGTGCTGATCGGACTGATGGTCCTCGCTGGCCTCCTATCAGTACTCGGATTTCTGATCGCTGCAGCGGCCTGGCTATTGTTTTGGGGTCGACCGCGCCCGACAACGCTTATCCTGAAGTCGGCCCTCGTCCCTCTCGTCTCGCTCGGATACGTCCTTACCTGTGCAATCGCCTTCAAAATCTTCGTACCGAATCAACCCGATCAATTCTTCGGCGATTTTTCAGAGCCGCTTCCAAATGGCTATGCCTTAACCGGCCTTGGCAAGATGCCGGAGTATGCTTCTTTCGATACGGACGACCCTGGGAAGAATCAGCCGTCCATTCTCGGAGGGGTACAGAGCCTGGAGTTGGATGGCCAGACCGTTTATGGCGTATATAGCCACCCTAAATCTGGATTCCGAGACTCCGTAGCTCCCGCTGATATCTGCTGCTTCATGTTTGATACGCGAAGCGGGCAAGTCCAAAATTTCAAATCCATTCAGGAATTGAATGCCGCCGCAGGTCATCCCACGCGTCTCGTCGAATCGCAATTCTTCCGTAGCCGGGATCCGGGGCGCATCCGCTTGCGAGAGGTGGAGAACACAATTTATCTTCTCCCTCCCGGTGTGGCGCTGCTCTTTTGTCTTTATCGCATCGTCCGCCTTCGTATCCGGGAGAAGCAATAGACAACCGGTTTGCCATGCCTGACTCGGCCCATTACCTAAGCTCTGAGGGCGAGTAATAACAGGCAACCTCCACTCCGTGCAGGCTCTCCAATCTTGAGGCGCAATAGTCGATATCCCCTATGCCTTCGCGCCTTGCAATCGATAGGAAAATCTCACAGCGAAGAGCACTATTTAGACCTAGACGCACTAAAGCAGAAGGAGCTGGATCATGAATTTACAGGACCTTACACCTACCCAGATCGCCATTTTCATCGCCGTCATCGTTTTGGTCGTGGGGGCGATCGTCACCTTCTATTTACAGCGTTCGCGCACAGAGAAGCTTCGCCACCAATTCGGTCCCGAGTATGATCGCGCCGTTGCCGACGGAGGCGATCGCCGGCGCGCCGAAGCCAGGCTCGAAGAGCGTACCGAGCGCGTGAAGAAATTCCACCTTCGCCCGCTAATGGTGGAGGATCGCGTGCGGTTCACCGAGCAATGGGAGCGCGTACAGGCGCATTTTGTGGATGCACCGGCCGGCGCTGTGGCCGAAGCAGATCAACTGCTCGGCGACCTGATGGCAACTTGCGGCTACCCGATGGGCGACTTCGAGCAGCGTGCTGCGGACATCTCGGTCGAACATCCCATCGTGACGCAGAATTATCGCGCCGCACACGAAATCGCAGTTCGCCAGGCAAGTGGCCAGGCGACCACCGAGGATCTGCGTCGCGCCATGATCCACTATCGCGCGCTTTTCGAGGACCTCGTCAGCGAGCCCAGGGAGACAACCGTTTTCGAGCGCAAGCCCGTCGTTGCTGTTGATCGCGCCGACGTGAACGGACGAACAATACGGGCACGTCGCGGCTGATCGCGCATTCGTCTCCCCTGCGAACCGGCAAGACTGTGCCGCGATTCTTGATCAGTTCGTCGGAACCGGATAAATGCGGATTTGAGCGCCGGCGAGGATAGCGAGCTGTGTGCCGTCTGGAGATAGGGAATAGCCATCATGGCTCGGTGCCGGCGCTCCCGCTCGAACAGCAGCGAGTCGTTTTCCGTCCGTGGCGCGGTACACGCGCACCACCTCCTCCACTAGATCGGAGCCGTGGAAGACAGAGCCCTGTCGCATGTCCGAAGCAGTATGTATCGCTTTTACGGCGAAAGTCCGGCTCACATTGTTTCCCTTCGCTTCGTGGCCGACCTCCTGTGGATTGGGCCTTCCATGCATCACTACTCGTCCGTCCGGCCTCAACACGCGAAATTCGGATGAACCGCCCGGCGTGCTGCAAGTTCGCACCAGGAGCAAGTCCGGCGCAAAACTCGAGAGCTCTGGAATACATTTGGAACTGAATCGTGCCAGAGTCAGAGTCTGATTCTCCCAGGTATTCATTGCCAGCCGATAGCGCATTCGTGGCTGCGCAAACAAATTGATCTGGCCCTCGTTCAACAGTGTCGGCGGCATGATGTCGGAGGTTGTTGTTGCCTGCGTGATCGTCTTGAAGTCCTTGTCGAGTATCAGGATTTCGACGTCCTCTTCAGGGTTCTGATCTAAAGCCTCAAATAGTTTCCGGTGCAATTCGTGGGAGTGTCGCTCCTTGATGGTCCCAATCGCCATCAGTTCGCCATTCGGAGAGATTCGTACGAATCCAAGCGGGCCCGCGAGCGGAAACCTCGACGTTAGCACCAGGTGTGAGTCATAGACTCGTAGTTCATTTTCAGCATGGACGAGGATCCGATTTCCAGGAAGTTGCCACAAAAATTGTCCAGAGTCCGACAATTCCCAATCTGCCATGCTGAGCACCTGGCTCGTGGCAAGGTCGAGCAGAACTGCGTGAATCTTGCGAACGGGCGCATCGATCGTCGTCATTCCATTGCGGTGAACGAGGGTATGCGGGTTGAAGGCAACGAGTATCTGCTGTTGGCCAACCCAAATCAGCGCCTCTTCGTTGTCGAGTTGAGCAACCTCCCTGTTCAATCGCGGAGCGTACCCCAATGAACGGATTGCAATCGACGAGGAAGGATGATTTGAGGTCTCATCACCGGCCACTGCCGTATCCACGTTGCAGATTGGGGGAGAGCAAGGTTCAAATTCCTTCGGCGGTGGAGGCGAAGCCACTGCAAGCGACATCGAAGACGCCGGATTGGGGGAAGTACCCGCAACTGCCGATGCTGAGCTCGCATTTGAAATCGGAACCGTTACGAAAGCAACGGAGGTGGGAAGCAGCAAGAACTGTGTGTATTGATAGAGAACCACATCACGATTCTTGGATGAGAGAAGTGAGCTGCCGCCGGGACCCGCTCCAATCTGCAGCTTGACTCCACGCACTCCATAAACGTCACCGGTGTGAAGAACCGGAGGCGGAACAAATTGATCGGAAGCCCTGAATTCGATGCCGTTCAGTGCCTGGATCTGGTGATTGGCAGCCGATTTCGGATCGCTGGCTCCAATCGAAACTCCGCCTGGACCGACCATACGCTTGACGATCGGATATTGTCCGCGCAAAGTCTCGCTGTCGTCAGGCGTCCACGAAACGGCCGCCAGCACCAGGTCAATGGGAGCCATCTCGTTGCCACTGCACTGGGCCTTGGAAAATGAGAGCGCTAACTGGGAGCCGTTTTTCGCTTTGTCGCGTGGCTGTGCAATTTCGACCTTCGCTTCGATGATTGCGCCGCTGCGGAGGGCGCATCCTAACCCGCTCCAATCAGCTGTAACACGCGCAAAAACTGGTGATCCCGTCTGGATGCGGCGGACGTCGAGAGTTTTGATCAGTTCGGCCTGAATTGGAACGTGATAGGAACCGGGCGGCTTCTGCGCGGATGCCGCACAGAAGCACAGGCTGCCAACGATCCCCGCGAGTTGAAGTCCACTCATACCTTCACACCGCCTGATTCTATGCCCGAACAGCGGGGCGCACCGTTAAGTGTTTCCTGTAAGTGTTTGGACGATGAGGCTCTGCATTACAAAATCTGTTGATCTCTTCATTGCCTCGTTCCCATGAAGCCTCATACAATTCTTCACAATGCACATTCCCCGAAAGCCTTCCCTCGCTCTTACGCTTGTTCTGTGCTCGCTCGCCGCCTACGCGCAGCGGCCACAACATCTCTTCTTCCGAGTAATCGTTGGACCGAAGTTCACTACGCCCGTCTCAGGGCGCATGCTGATTTTTCTGATGGCAGGAACGGGAGCGAAGGATGTCGATGAGAACCCCTTCGCGCCGACTGCGGTCTACGTGACTGCAAAGGAAGTCTCGGACATCGCCGCCGGAGCGTCTGTTGACGTCGACACAGACGACGTTGCCTTTCCCGCCGGATTTTCGTCGTTGAAGCCGGGCGACTACCAGGCGCAGGCCGTGCTCGATGTGAACCACAGCTACAACTACAACGGCCGCAGCGCGGGCGATCTCACCAGTGATGTCGTCTCGCTCGCATCATTCACACCCGGCCGGGGCGATGAGCCGGCATTCACGCTCAACGAAGTTGTTCCCGAGCGTCCCAGCCGCCCAGACCCTCCGGGATTCGAGAAGAGCGCCCATCTCGAAGACTTCGTCAGCCCCGCGCTTACTGCGTTTTCGGGCCGGCCCATCCACGTGCGCGCATGGGTCATTACGCCGCCGGATTACGATCTGCACTCCAAGCAGCGCTACCCCACGGTCTACTGGACGCACGGATTTGGAGGCGACCTGGTGGGAGCCAAATACTTCGGCGCGTTACTGCTGAATCTGATGGAGAAGAAGAAGCTGCCGCCGATGATCTGGGTCATGCTCGACGAGTCGTGCCCCACCGGCACGCATGAATTCGACGACTCGGTGAACAACGGCCCATGGGGGACCGCGCTTACAACCGAATACATTCCTAATCTTGAGAAGAAGTACCGCATGGACGCGCGGCCCAGCGGCCGCTTTCTGCAGGGCCACTCCTCCGGGGGATGGGCAACACTTCAGTTGCAGATCGACTACCCGACGATTTTTGGCGGCACCTGGTCCACGTCGCCTGATCCCGGCGATTTTCACGAATTCAGCAGCATCGATCTCTACGCGCCGCACGCCAATGTTTACAAGCGCCCCGACGGAACGCCGTATCCAATCATTCGCGATCACGAAAAGGTGATGGCCAGCTTTGAAGAGTATGCCAGGAACGAGCGCGTCCTCGGCCCGTATGGCGGGCAGATTGCATCCTTCGAGTGGGTTTTCTCGCCGCGTGGACCGGACGGCCGGCCGCTGCCGATGTTCGATCGCAACACCGGGGATGTCGATCCGGCGGTAGTCGCTTACTGGCACGATCACTACGACCTCGCACATATTGTCCAGAGGACCTGGGCAGAGCGGGGCCCTCAGCTACGCGGCAAGATTCACGTCTTCGTCGGTACAGCCGACACCTTCTACCTGGACGGCGCGGCACACAAGATGGAAGCAGTATTAAGCGCGCTGAAAGCCGATGCTCACTTCACCTATATTCCTGACCGGACGCACTTCGACCTCTACGTCACCCATCCGGCCGGTGGCGATCCGAAAGGCGACCGTATGGGCCTATTTACCCAGATCGGTACCGAGATGTATGCCGTCGCGCGTCCGCACGCGAACTGGGCGCCCGTGGAGTAGACAGAGAAACGCCCAGGCTCTGATCTTCGCGACCACCTGGGCGTTGTTCAGATCAGACGGATCAGTCGGATCAGTGCGGGCGTCCGCCGTGTTCGTGTTGTGCACCAAGGTTGGAATGGCCGTGACCGTCGCGCATTTCGTTGCCGCTGAAATGCTCGACATGCTCTGGTTGATGATGCGCGTCGAAGTGCTCGCCGTGCGTTGGATACTCGCCGTGCCACCCATCATTGTGATCGTAATGGTTATCGACATGGCCCCAGAAATGGGTCGGGCCATGGAACCACGGTCCTGCGCCGATGAAGACCCCGCCTGAAAACCACTCGGGCCCATAGTAGCCATACGGCGCGCACTCATAAGGCGGATAGTCGAAATAGCCGTATGGGCAGACCGGCGCTGGTCCGATTTGAACTGCAATTTGCGCGTGTATCTCTTGAGTTGAGGCTGCAAAACAGAGAGCAGCGACCGCGATTAGCCATAAATAGTGGAATTTACGCACTTATCCTCCTCGATTTTTATGGGAAAACCTGCACTGCGAAGCGACCTGCGGGTTTCCCTATAGATAAACAACTATGGCTTTGATGAATTCAACAGATCAAAGGTTTTCGCGGCAGCATCGCAATGCAATTCAACGTGAAGGGCACAATCCATCCCAACTTATACATAGAGAGTAAGTTACCGATGATGACATTGGGTGCGCCGTGGCACTCCGAGGCATTCTGGGAAAACTAGGGGCCTTATCTCTCAAATGTTCTTTCGCTCTTTTCTGCTGCCTGCCCCATGGGCTCCTCTTTGTCTGAGTGAACGCCCCGAAGGCGAAACTCGACCCGCCGTCAAAATCACCTTCGCGCGATGTGAAAAGGATTTCATGATGTGGTAAACACGGGTCCCCGTGTGTCTCTCATCACAGCCGCTAAACGCCTCAAAGCAGAGACTCCTCGTAGCGGTTTTTCTCCGCAGGCGGCGTAATCGCGAGACCACTGAATATGCGTCACCAAATCACATACTTCAGTCCCCACACGACCTTCAGCCGGCGGCAGATTTACAGAATTGGCGCGGAACGCACGATCAGTGGTTTCGCCACATGAGGCAAAGCGAATGAGTGAGCAGAAAATGGTGATTTTAGATGGGAACGAGGCCGCGGCCTCTGTAGCCTATCGACTCTCCGAAGTGGTCGCAATCTACCCGATTACCCCCTCGTCGCCGATGGCTGAGTGGGCCGATCAGTGGCGCTCGGAGGGCAAAAAGAATATCTGGGGCGCATTGCCCATCGTTGAAGAGCTGCAGAGCGAAGGGGGCGCCGCTGGCGCACTCCATGGCGCACTGCAGGCTGGCGCATTTGGCACCACCTTTACGGCCTCGCAGGGCCTGCTCCTGATGATTCCCAATATGTACAAGATCGCCGGTGAGTTGACGCCGGCCACCATGCACGTGACGGCCCGCACCTTAGCGACACACGCTCTGTCGATCTTCGGCGACCACTCTGACGTTATGGCTTGTCGCTCGACTGGTTGGGCGATGCTCGCGTCGAACTCCGTGCAGGAAGTGGCCGACATGGCGCTCGTAGCGCAGATCGCCACCCTCGAGTCGCGTATTCCCTTTATCCATTTCTTCGACGGCTTCCGCACCTCGCACGAAGTGGGCAAGATCATCCCCATCAGCGACGAAACCATTCGCGCGGTTGTCGACGACAAATACATCATCCAGTTCCGGCAGAATGCACTCAGCCCCGATCGCCCTGTGCTTCGCGGATCCGCGCAGAATCCCGACGTCTTCTTCCAGGCGCGAGAAGCCTGCAGTCCCTGGCATGAAGCGGTTCCAGGTATTGTGCAGTCGGTCATGAATCGCGTTGCCGCGCAAACTGGCCGCGCCTATCACCTCTTTGATTACTACGGCGCCACGGATGCCGAGCGCGTCATCATCATCATGGGCTCCGGCGCTGAAGCAGCCGAAGAAGCTGTCGATGCCATGGTCAAGAACGGCGAGAAGATCGGCCTGCTGAAGGTTCGCCTCTATCGCCCCTTCGACGCATCAGCCTTCATCAATGCGTTACCCGCCACGGTCAAGTCGATCGCCGTGCTCGATCGCTGCAAGGAGCCTGGCGCCGCCGGCGAGCCGCTCTATCAGGATGTCGTCACGGTTCTCGCCGAGAACGCCGCAACGCTTCCCTTTGCTGCAATGCCCTCCATCATTGGCGGTCGCTATGGCCTCTCCTCGAAGGAATTCACGCCTGCGATGATCAAGGGCATCTTCGACGAACTCAACAAGACCACTCCGAAAAAACATTTCACCATCGGCATCGACGACGACGTCTCGCACAGCAGCCTTTCGTATGATCCGACGTTCTCCACAGAAGATCCCAAGACGGTTCGCGCCCTCTTCTACGGGCTTGGCTCTGACGGCACCGTCGGCGCCAACAAGAACTCCATCAAGATCATCGGCAGCGAGACAGACAACTACGCACAGGGCTACTTCGTTTACGACTCCAAGAAGTCCGGCTCCATGACCACCTCGCACCTGCGCTTCGGCCCCAATCCGATCCGCTCCACCTATCTCATTACTCGTGCCAGCTTTGTGGCCTGCCATAACTTCAGCTTCCTCGAGAAGATGAACGTGCTTGAAGCAGCCATGCCCGGCGCCGTCTTCCTGCTCAACTCGCCTTACTCCGCCGCCGAAGTCTGGGATAAGCTTCCCAAATCGACGCAGGAAGAGATGCTGCGCAAGAAGATCGAGTTCTACGTGATCGACGGCTACACGGTGGCCCGCGACGCCGGAATGGGTACACGCATCAACACCATCATGCAGACCTGCTTCTTCGCGATCAGCGGCGTGTTGCCGCGCGAAGAGGCCATCGCGCAGATTAAAAAAGCCATCAAGAAGACCTACGGCAAGCGCGGCGAAGCGGTGGTGCAAAAGAACTTCGAAGCTGTCGACGCGGCACTCGCGCATCTTCACAAGGTCGAGCTGCCGACAGCCGCCTCGTCGAACTTCGATCTCATTCCGTCCATCTCCGGCAAGGCTCCGGAGTTCGTCCGCAACGTGCTCGGCGAAATCGCAGCGGGCCGTGGCGACCTGCTTCCAGTCAGCGCCATTCCCGCTGGTGGCGCGTTCCCAACCGCGACTGCTCAGTGGGAGAAGCGCAACATCGCGCAGTTCATCCCGGTGTGGGACAAGGATCTTTGCATTCAGTGCGGCAAATGCGTCATGGTTTGCCCGCATGCCGTCATTCGCGCCAAGGTCTACAGCCCAGAACTCGGCGATAAGGCTCCGGTAACAATGCAGTGGGCCAAGCCGAAGTGGAAGGGAATGGAAACCGATCGCTACACGCTGCAGGTTGCACCCGAAGATTGCACCGGTTGCGCCGTCTGCGTGGATGTATGCCCGGTAAAGAGCAAGAGCGATGCCAGCCACAAGGCCATCAACATGGCACCGCAGGCTCCACTGCGTGAGGCCGAGCGCGACAACTGGGAGTACTTCCTGGATCTGCCCGAAGTCGACCGCTCTAAGCTGTCGCACACGCAGGTCAAGGATCTGCAACTCATGCAGCCGCTCTTCGAGTTCTCGGGCGCCTGCGCGGGTTGCGGTGAAACCGCCTACATCAAGCTGCTCACTCAGCTCTTCGGCGATCGCCTGTATGTCGCCAACGCTACGGGCTGCTCGTCGATCTACGGCGGCAACCTGCCCACCACACCCTACAGCAAGAACGCGGCAGGACGCGGACCGACGTGGGCCAACTCGCTCTTCGAAGACAACGCGGAGTTCGGCTTCGGCATGCGCACCGCGCTCGACCAGCAGAAGACCTTTGCCGAGGTGCTGGTTACGCGCCTGGCCGCTGCCATCGGGCCAGAACTCGCAGCCGACATCGTGAATGCAGCGCAAAAGACTGAAACCGAGATCGATGCGCAGCGCGAACGGATCAACGTTCTGAAGGCAAAGCTCGCCGCCATCGATTCGTCCGACGCGCGCAACCTGCTCGCCATTGCCGACACACTGGTTCGCAAGAGCGTGTGGATCCTCGGCGGCGACGGCTGGGCCTTCGACATCGGCTTTGGCGGACTCGACCACGTGCTCGGCTCCGGCAAGAACGTCAATGTCCTTGTCCTCGACACCGAGGTCTACTCAAACACCGGCGGCCAATCGTCCAAAGCCACACCACGCGGCGCTGTCGCCAAGTTCGCAGCCAGCGGCAAGATGAACAGCAAGAAAGATCTCGCCATGGAGGCCGTGAGCTACGGATATGTCTATGTGGCGCAGGTGGCTCTCGGTGGCAACGACAGCCACGTGATCAAGGCCTTCCAGGAAGCCGAAGCGCACGAGGGACCGTCGATTATCATCGCCTACTCCAGCTGCATCGCGCACGGCTACGACCTGGTTCACGGACTCGAGCAGCAGAAGCTGGCTGTGCAGTCTGGCTACTGGCCGTTGATGCGCTACAACCCGGCGTTGCGTGAAACCGGCAAAAATCCGTTCCAGCTGGATTCAAAGGCGCCGTCGATCCGGCTCAAGGATTACGCCTACCGCGAGGCACGCTACACCATGCTCGCGCGCAGCAATCCCGAGCTGGCCGCCTCGTTGCTGAAGGAAGCACAGGACGATGTCGAGCGCCAGTGGCGCGTCTACTCGGCCCGTGCGGCCATGCCGGGACGTGGCGAGACGCCGCACATCGCGCCCGCCGAAAAGCCTGAAGAGAAGCTGGCAGCCCCGCCTGCCGGAGGATCAAAATGATTGATGTATCCACTAAGTACCTGGGTCTCAAACTAAATGGACCCATCGTTGTTTCGTCTACTCCACTATCGGAGTCGATCGAGAACGTGCGCCGGATGGAAGATGCCGGCGCATCGGCAATCGTGCTTACGTCGCTGTTTGAAGAGCAGCTCGCACTCGAGTCCCGCGCGCTCGACGAAGACCTGTCGCGCGGCACCGAATCCTTTGCCGAGTCGCTTGGCTATCTGCCCGATCTCAACGACTATCGGATGACGCACGAGGTCTATCTCGAGCACATTCGTCGCTGCAGAGACGCAGTGAATATCCCGATCCTCGCCAGCCTCAACGGCGCTACAACCGGTGGCTGGGTACGCTTCGCACAGGAGTCGCAAGAAGCTGGCGCTGATGCTATCGAGCTCAACACCTATGCGCTTGCCACCGATCGCAGCCAGACCTCCCATGAACTCGAATCGCAGCTGCTCGAGCTCGTCGAGAGCGTCTGCAAAGCGGTCAAGGTGCCGGTAGCAGTCAAGCTTTCGCAGTCGTTCACGAGCCTGCCCCACATGGCCGCCAAGCTTGAAGACGCTGGTGCCGCGGGCGTCGTGCTCTTTAACCGTTTCTATCAGCCCGATTTCGATATTGAGGGATTGGAAGTGCGCCCCACGCTGCACTTCTCCACGCCATCGGAGCTGCTGCCCCGCCTCCACTGGGCTGCAATTCTCTATGGCCACCTCAACATCGATATCGCCATCACAGGTGGCGTGCACTCGGCCGAAGATGTCATCAAGAGCATCATGGCAGGTGGCAACGTCGCCATGATGTGCTCGGCGCTCCATATTCACGGCGTCGAACACATCGGCCGCGTTCTCTCTGACTTGCAGTACTGGCTTGAGAAGCGCGAGTACTCGTCGCTTTCCGAAACGCGCGGTTGTCTCAGCCGTCGCTCTGTGCCCGACGTGTCGCCTTTCGATCGCGGCAACTACATCAAGACGCTGAGCTCCTACAGCCTGCGCCAGACAGTGGCTGCGTTTTGATGAGCGTTGAAGTGTCATCCTGAGCGGAGCATGCTTGGGGCCCCGCGGACGACGTAGTCGGCCATGGGGTAAGCGCAGTGAAGGAACTGCTTTGTTTCCTGGGGCCAACGGCGACTGTGCGTTACGTGCAGTCGCCGTTGGTTTATGTGGAACCTTTTCCATTCTCTGATTGCAGGGCATCCCGCTTTGCCCTTTATCATTCGTGTGATTATCTCGCGAGGCCACGGATGACTCTGAATCCATTCTTCACTCTGTTTGCTGCCACAGTCCTGTCCTTCGGCGCACTTGCATCCGCGCAGGCGCCCGCAACTTACGAGCCGACGCTTGCGTCGCTCGATCAGCATCCGCTGCCGCAGTGGTATGCCGGGGCCAAACTCGGCATCTTCATTCACTGGGGCCTCTACTCGGTGCCTGGATGGGCGCCCCTCACGCACCCCGATCACGACTTTTCCTCCAACGACTACATCAAGTACGACCCCTACGCCGAGTGGTACCTCAACACCATGCGCATCCCCAGCTCGCCCACGCAGGAGTACCACAAGCAACATTACGGCGACCAGGGCTATTACGATTTCGCGCCCGTCTTCAATCGCGAATCAAAAAAGTGGGACCCCGACAAGATGGCTGCGATTTTCCGCGATGCCGGTGCGCGTTACGTTGTGCTGACCAGCAAGCATCACGAAGGCTTCACGCTGTGGCCCAGCACAACGCCCAATCCAACGCCAAGCCTCAAGCCGAATCAATTGCACGCCGAGCGAGACATCGTCGGCGAGTTGACGACTGCGGTCGGGAAACAGGGCATGAAAATGGGCCTCTACTACTCCGGCGGATACGACTGGACCTTTAGCACCGGCCCAATTCAGGTCAACGGCGACTACGACGCTGTAAAACCGCAGAGCGACGCCTATGGTAAATACGCCTTCGCACAGATTCACGAACTCATCGATCGCTACCATCCCGCGATTTTGTGGAACGATATCGACTGGCCGAAAACAGGCAACGCCCTCCAGGTCGAAGCCGACTACTACAACGCCGTCCCTGACGGAGTCATCGACGACCGCTTCGGCATCAAGCGCTCCGACTTCACCTCGCCCGAGTACGAAAAGAAGGACCAGATCAGCGAGAAGAAATGGGAAGAGTGCAGAGGGCTGGGCCGGTCCTTCGGCTACAACCGTGCTGAAGGCGAGAATGAAACGATTGCGCCCGGCGACCTGATCGCGCTCCTCGTCGACATCGTCAGCAAGAATGGGCAACCTCCTGCTCGACGTCGGCCCCGAAGCTGATGGCACCATCCCGCCCGTCCAGATGGAGCGGCTTAAGGCGCTCGGAGTATGGCTCAAACAGAACGGCGAAGCGATCTACGACACCACACCGTGGACAAAAGCGGTAGGGAAGTCGGCAGAGGGAGACGATCTTCGGTTTACGCGAAAGGGAGAGGACCTGTACGTTACGGTGCTGGGTAAGCCAAAGGCCCAAACAATAACGATCCCAGATCTTCCCTCAAAAGTGCGAATCCCAATCACGCAGCTCGGCGACAACAACGGGCTTGACGCGAAGGTTCAATACGGGGGAATGAGGATTGTGCTGCGCGGGCCGCTTAAAGGCGATTACGCATACTCATTCAAGCTGGCAGGCTACCTGCGCTAATTCGCATCAGCCGAGTAGCTGATGCACCGTGAGCTCGAGAAGATCCTCCGCGTCGGGAAGTGCATCGTTGACGGCGGAACTGAGGCCTTCACCCAGTTCGATGCTCCCCGCGCCGATTGTGAGCAGACAGGCTCGGCGAGGCTGCATTCCATAGAGGTCCTGCGCAACGCGGAGTAGTTCCGCAGCGCCGAGGTGATGCGTGACCAGGCCTGGTTTCAGAGAAGCCGGGCTGAGCTCACGCAGCATGATCTGGCCGGGAGCTTGATCCAGCGAACAGTCCACAAAAATCACCGTCTCGGCCGTGGCGATCTGTTCCGCCATATCCGGCGTCCACTGGTGATCGCAGAGTACGCGCACCCGAGCATCATCGCGCCAGTGTTCTTCTGCCCAGTGCGCAAGAAACGGCCCGACTCCGTCATCCTCGCGCAGCGTATTTCCACAAGCGAGAATGAGGCATCGAATGGAAATCTGATTCATGATTGACCAGTGTAGAATGAAAAACCCCAGGTCTCAGAATCGAGGCCTGGGGTACCCAGGTTGAGGGAGAATCTAGCGGATGACTTGATCGACAACTTCGCCGTCTGCAGAGAGCAATGTCATGGCGAGCGGCATCTGCCCGAAAGCGTGCGTTGAACAGCTCAGGCATGGGTCGAAGGTACGGATCACAGCCTCGACCCGATTCAAAGCGCCTTCAGAGAACTTGCCGTCCTTCACGTAGCATTTCGCCGCCTGAAGAACGCCCTTGTTCATAGCGTTGTTGTTGTGTCCAGTGGCAACGACGAGGTTGGCCCAAGTGATCAAGCCATTCTCGTCAACCTTGTAGTGGTGGCTCAGGGTTCCGCGCGGCGCTTCAATCTGGCCTGCGCCTTCGAGGCGGTTTACGCCAGCCGTTGCGCGCACATGCTTGTCGAGGATCTGCGGATCGGAGAGGATGTGTTCGATCTTCTCGATGCCGTAGAGCGCCTCGACCAATCGCGCGTGGTGATAGAAGAACGAGCTCTCCACGGGACCCGCAGCAAGTTGTTTGAACTCGGCCAGTTCCTGGTCGGCCTTCGGCGTGCCCATCGACTTGACGATGTTGAGCCGCGCGAGCGGGCCTACTCGATAGCTTCCTTCCGGATAGCCAAGCGGCTTGTAGTAGACGAACTTTGTGTAGCTGTAATTCTCCACAGCTTCGCCAATCACCTCGGTGAAGTGCTGTGCCGTGATTCCGTCTTCGATGATGTCGCCCTTCGGCCCGATCAGCCGCAGAGTCCCATCCGAAAACTCAATCGACTCGTCTTCGTTGATCAGTCCCATGTAATTCGATGGGAAGTTGGCGAAGACCGATATCTCCTGCTGGAATCGGTCCGCAATCTGTTTGTAAGCCGCCAGCGCCAGGTTGACGTTGGCATACGCCTCCGGCAGCATGGCGAGAATCTCGTCACGTTTGGCCGCGCTCAGTGGGTCGGTCACGCCACCGGGGATGACCCATCCGGTATGAATGCGCTTCGTTCCGAGCAACTCGATAACGTGCTGGCCAAAACGGCGCAGTCCTATTCCGGCGCGACCTAGCTCAGGACGAGCGGCAGCTACGCCAAATATGTGCCTCTGAGCAGGATCAGACTCCATACCCAGCAACAGATCGGGAGAGGACAGATGGAAAAAACTGAGTGCGTGTGATTGGATCATCTGCGCCAGGTTCAGCATGCGACGTAACTGCGCGGCGGTATGCGGAATGCGCACGGACATAATGGCTTCGCACGCCTTGGCCGAGGCCAGCAGATGCGAGACCGGGCAGATACCGCAGATGCGCGCCGTGATGCTGGGCATCTCGTAAAACGGACGGCCCTCAGTGAATCTCTCGAATCCGCGCACCTGGGTTACATGAAAGTGCGC
Source organism: uncultured Acidobacteriaceae bacterium (assembly GCA_963735215.1). Lineage (GTDB taxonomy): Bacteria > Acidobacteriota > Terriglobia > Terriglobales > Acidobacteriaceae > Telmatobacter. Next base: position 315,264 of record CAVTKF010000002.1, read on the forward strand.
GTCTTCAACCTCACCCTTCGCATTCAACTGGATGGTGATCTTGCCGTGTCCTTCGAGGCGGGTTACCGGGTCGATCGTGATGGTCTGTGTCATAACTCGAACTCCTTCGGGGATCAGGCTCCAAAGCGGGTGAGGGCCGGAATGTCGAGCGGCTCTCCGGTGATCAGCGCCGTCAGCGCTGTGTGGAATGTATCGGCAGATGGCGGGCAGCCGGGAAGGAAGACATCCACCTTCACAAATTCGTGAATCGGCTTTACGACCTTCAGAAGCTTGGGCACCACCATGCACGGAATCTGCGGTTGCAGTGTCGCGTTCTCAATGTAGGCGCGATCGAGAATCGCTTCCGGCCCGATCGGGTTGCGCATCGCGGGAACGTTGCCAGTAATGGCGCAGTCCCCCATCGCAATCAGCATCTTTGAGTGAGCGCGAATCTTCCTGATCTTCTTCTCGTCGTCAACCGAGGCCACCGCTCCCTCAACCAGCGCGATATCCACGTTGTCAGGGAACTCTTTGGTGTCCACGATGGGGCTATAAACCACGTCGACAAGCGCCGCCAGTTCCAGAAGCCGTTCATCCATATCGAGGAACGACATATGGCAGCCTGAGCAGCCGTCCAGCCATACCGTTGCCAATCTCAGTTTGTTCATTGCGCTTCCCTCATAAGGTTCAGGTAAGGCAGAAAATCGGGATACTTGGGGTGATCGGAGCCGATCTTGCTCTTGTCGAACAGTGCTCCGGTCGGACATACCTGAACGCATTTACCGCAGCGCGTGCAGGTTGACTTGCCCCATTCATCGTGCAGGTCCGTGATCACCATGCAGTCGATTCCGCGGCCCATCACATCCCACACATGCGCGCCTTCGATTTCGGCACACACACGGACGCAGCGCGTGCACAGGATGCAGCGATTGTGGTCGGCGGTGAAACGCTCGTGGGACGCATCGACAGGCAGTTCGGGATTGCGGTAGGGAAGACGGATATGAGTTACGCCTTGATCCTGCGCCAGCGACTGCAACTCGCAGTGCCCGTTTGAAACGCAAACCGAGCAGACGTGATTACGCTCGGCGAACAGCAGTTCGAGAATCGTGCGCCGGTGCTTTTTCAGCCTCTCGGTCTGCGTTGTCACCTCCATACCCTCGAATACCGAGGTTACGCAGGCAGGCAGCAGCTTGTTGTTGCCCTTGATTTCAACCACGCACAACCGGCACGCGCCTACATCGGTCAGGCCATCGAGGTGACAGAGCGTCGGAATCTCGATGCCATTCTCCTTTGCCACTTCCAGAATTGTCTGGCCGGCGCGGGCGCTTACATTCTTGCCATCGATGACCAGTGTTTTGACGTCTACGGCAGCGCTCATGCCAACACCTCCTGGGGTAATTCGGCAGCTTTCGGCGCTTCGATGTTGCAGACGCCCGCCGGGCAGCGCTTATGCACGATGTGCTCGATGTACTCCTGCTTGAAGTAGCGCAATGTGCTGAGGATCGGGTTCGGAGCAGTTTGGCCGAGTCCGCAGAGACTGGTTTCCTTCACCGTGGCACAGAGTTCCAGCAGCAGGTTCAGGTCGTCCATCGTTCCCGTGCCGTTGCAGATGCGCGTGAGCAAGGTGAACATCTGCGCAGTTCCGGCGCGGCAGGGAATGCATTTGCCGCACGATTCGGTCATGCAGAACTCGATGAAGAAGCGCGCCACATTGACCATGCAGGATGTATCGTCCATCACGATCATGCCGCCCGAGCCCATCATCGATCCGGCGCTGATCAATGCGTCGTAGCTGATGCCGATATCCAGAAGCTCTTCGGGAATGCAGCCGCCCGACGGTCCGCCAGTCTGCACTGCCTTGAACTTGTGTCCGTCCGGCACGCCGCCGCCGATGCCCTCAATAATCTGGCGCAGGCTCATGCCCATCGGAACTTCAACGAGGCCGGTGTTCGTGATCTTTCCGGTCAGTGCAAATACTTTTGTTCCTTTGCTGCGCGCCGAGCCCATGCTCGAAAACCATTTGCCGCCCTTGCGGATGATGGGCGCAATATTCGCGAACGTCTCAACGTTGTTGATGAGCGTTGGTTTGCCCCAGAGTCCGCTGACAGCCGGATATGGCGGACGCGGTTTAGGTGTGCCGCGCCTCCCTTCAATGGAGGCGATGAGCGCGGTTTCCTCGCCGCAGACAAATGCGCCGGCGCCCAGGCGGATCTCCACATCGAAATTGAATGGCGTGTTGCAGATGTTGTTGCCGAGCAACCCGCGCCGGCGCGCATCGCGCAGGCAGGCCTGGAGCCGCTGCACAGCGAGCGGATACTCCGCGCGTACATAGATGTAGCCCTTGCTTGCGCCGACGGCATAGGCTGCGAGAGCCATGCCTTCCACTACTCGTTGCGGATCACTCTCCAGAACGCTTCGATCCATGAACGCGCCGGGATCGCCTTCGTCGCCGTTGCAGATCACGTATTTCAGGTCGCCCATGGCCTTGGCCACAGTGCCCCACTTAAGGCCCGTCGGATACCCACCGCCGCCGCGACCGCGCAGCCCGCTTTCTGCGATCTCGTTGATCACATCCTTGGGCTCCATCTCCGTTACAGCCTTCACCAGCGCCTGGTAACCGTCGTGTGCGATATAGTCGTCAATCTTCTCGGGATCGATGTGGCCGGAGTTCTCCAGTACCACGTGAACCTGCTGATCAAAATGGTCGCGCAGATCGCACTGCAATTCCTTGACTGGTTCGCCGCCCAGTTGGTTCACCACCTTCTCGGCGTGGCCGGCATCCATGTGCCCGTACAAGGTCTCTTCAGGATCAATCAGCACCAGCGGCCCGGCAGCGCACAGACCCATGCATCCGGTGCGGCGCACAAGGGCCTTTTTGCCGGATGCTTCGACGGCCTTCGCCAGTGCATCTTTCAGCTGATCGGAGTGCTGGCTGAGGCAGCCGGTTCCCATGCATACGTTGATCTCATGATCGAACTTCGCATTTTCGAGGCGAACGGATTCCTTGATCTGTTCCAGTTCTTCGATGTTCATTCCACCGCCCACCTTTCCAGCTGCTCGAGCATATGCTCGCTGCTCATCTGGCCTCGCAATTCACCATCGGTCAGGACTATCGGCGCACGGCCACACGCACCGACGCAGCGCGCGGTCATCAGGCTGATCTTTCCGTCCTTCGTGGTTTGTCCCTGCGGGATGCCGAGACGCTTTTCGGCCGATGCCAGCAGCTTGTCGGTGCCCTTGATATAACACGCAGTTCCCGTGCAGATCGTCATGGTGTGCTTGCCGGGCGGTTTCAGGCTGAAGTAGTGATAGAAAGTGACAACTCCATAGGCCTGGCTCAGCGGGACACGGAGTGATTTCGCGACAAACCGAATCGAATCGTCGTCGAGATATCCAAATGCAGATTGCACAGTATGAAGCGTTTCGATCAGCGCGTGGCGGGCAAATCCATTTTTGCGCATGGTGCCGTTCACGATCTTCCAGCGTTTGTCATCGCTGGGCAGCGGCGGTGGTGTGAATGCGGGCACAATCCCTCCAGACATTGATGGCGAAGGACTTACGTTTGAGACTTACGCTCCGCTCTCTGTCTGGCCTTGTTTTACTCCCGGATGTATACGACCATCCGTGACCACGGTCACGAGGGTCTGAAAGCGTTCCACAGGACGGAACACCTCAGTCGGGAAGCTGTCCTGAATCAGGAATTTGAGGGGATTTCGATCGATCAACCCAGCGCCGGAAGGCGATCGGAAATTCCGAATAGGAAGATCAATCCGATGGCGCAACTATAAATGGCCCCTGTCCAGGCGATCACGTGATAGAACCGCGGATGGTGTCCGCCGGCTGTGAAGGCGCCACCAAGCGAAGCCGTCATCAGGGCATTCATGGAGACCAGCCCAACAGCAAACGCTGCCAGGCCGAGCATGCCGCGGGAAGTTCCGCCAAGATTTGCCGTCAGGAAGAACAGGGCAAGCTGGCTCGGCGTCTCGGCGCCCACTCCATGCAGAATGCCGATCACGAAGACCGACTTCCCGTTATACATCCACTGAAACCGCTCCGGCTTCGGTGCCGCGGGGTTCCAGATTCGCCGCACCCGCCAGGCCATCCACAACACGCCATTGATCGCGATCGCCAGGCGGCTTTCGATGCGGCCATGCCGATGACCGTGCGCGTCCTTGCGCAGGATTCCGGCCACTACGCCAATGCCCAGCACGATCAGCGTGAGGCCGATCAGCCGCTCCGTCCAGTGGTCCAGCCCTTCGGGCAAGCCCAGGTGCATCTGCAGAACTGCAATGCCGAGCGCCACCACCGTGAAGGCGTGGCCGAGGGCGTAAGTCATCCCTAAACGCAGACCGCTGCGCCAGTTCTTCTGTACGGCTGTGATATCTGATATCGCGGCGAGATGGTCGTAGTCGAAGCCATGCTTGAGCCCCAGCACAAGGCAGGAGCCGAGGGCGGCCATCAATTTCCAGTCGCTCAGAATCGGTGTCACAGGTGCTCAGTATAGAGCAGGTCTGGTGAGGCTGGCGCGCTCATTCGTCACCCGTTTTTGTCAGTAGGGCCGCGCCGGCGTTCGGGACGACGCCTTTAACCCCAGGGCCTTTTTCGGTCCACTTCAGGGTCCGGTCGCCAGATCAATCTGATAATTGGAGTAGTCGACCTTCACCACCGTCTGGCCCAGTAATGCGCTGCCTGAAACGGCCTCGGCGTGCGTTGCCATCGGCAGTTCGCTCATCTCGTCGTATTGGCGGGTAACCTCCGCCGCGCTTGCCAGGAAGAAGGCGCTTTTGGATGCCGTGCCCTTTAGCTGCACGATCGCGAAGTCCTGCGCATCCACCCACAGCTTCCCGTTAAAGAGATACTGGCTGCTGCGTCTCGGCGTAATATCCAGCACCAGGCAGTCCCGCCCATTCAGGCGTTCCCGCGCATTGCCATCCAGTTTCATCTCGTAGTTGGAACTGTTGATCAGCGCCGTCTCAACATTGCCCGGCTGGCTCATACGCTTCTCGTTGTCGAGCAGCGTGCCAAGCACTTCGTTTCGCCAGATCGACGAGCCGCTCTGCGAGACGATGTCGTAGCTTTTGCCGGTCTGTTTCCGGTAGGTGGTTTTAACCAGCATCTCTGCTGCAGGGTGGGTTTCATCTTTGCCACGAAAGACCGCGTAGTGTTCCGTGACCGTGTAGCCGGCCAGCCGGTAGATGCGGTTCTTTACCGAGGCATCAATACCGCGAATGACGGTGGCAATGTCCGGCGTCTGCTGTGCATAGGTCAGATTTGACGCCAGGATGAGAAGAATCAAGAAGACACGCGTATGCCAGGCGAGAAGCCGCCACCGTTCCATCATGATTCGATTCTTTCATGCGAGATCACGCCGTTTTGCATCCCTCGTCTTTTACGGTTCTCCGGCCGTCTCAACATCCACAAGGTGAACACAGTATTTGACGGGAAGGCCCCAACATTGTCCCCAAACAGCGCGAGCACCCGGAAGAATGCTCCCGGATGCTCGCTGTCTTTCGCAACACACTCAAAGTTAGCGCGAGGCTGCCTCAGCGCGCGCAACGTGAACGGCGGAGAGAAACGCGTGTGCCTGCGGAGGCGGTGGTACTGCACCGGTGAGAACCGAACGGAACGTGGCGTCGGGGCCGTAGACGGTGTTCATCGAATCCTTGTCGGGACGAACATCCGCGCCCGAAAGGGTCAGTCCCGCGAAGACGCCCTTGGCGCGCGAGTAGGTAAGAATCTCAGCATTCATCTTCCAGTCGGTGTCTGCCGAAGCGTGACGCCCTACCGGTCCTGCCGCAGCCGAGGCATCCGCGCCAATCTGGAACTTGCTCGCCAGCAGATGCTTCATGCCCTGGTCATTCTGGATAATCATCACCAGGTCGACGCCTTCCACGCCGATCTGTAATCCCCAGCTTCCACCGGTGATCGCGAAGAACGCCGGTGCGCTCCAGCCATGTTCGGTGCGGCAGGTGGCGACGCCGCGGCCGCCTTCAGCGCCAAAAACGAATCCGCCCTTGATCATGTGCGGCACGACGGCGACGCATTTCGCGTGCTCCATGACTTCCTCGGGGATTCCCTTGTCGGGGGCCGACATCACCTCGTGCAGGACTGTCGCTGCCATATTGAGCCGGTCCGTAGTATCGTGTTTGTCCTGTTCTGCTGCTGCGCTCATGGCCGCGAGGCTCGCCAAAGCGAGCGTCAACATAATCTTTTTCATCTGATTCACCTTTCGTATTGTGCTGAGAGCATCGTTGAAAATTGGGGGAATAGTTTTCGATTGTTTATTGTCGAACTTTCTCTATTGGTCTTGCGCAGTACTCGATAAGTTATGAGTTCCAGCTTTTCTTTCACAGTCCAATCCGTTGGAGCGAAATCTGAGAGGTTTGGTTGTCCAGCGCAACGATTTCCACCCGGATTCTCCCAAAGTTCTCCATGGATTTGATTTGCCCTTGGGCTATGCTTGATTTTGAGGCGCGAAAATTTGACCGTGCGGACATCCCCGGAGTCGGATTCGCATCGCGAGCGGAGGAGCATTCGGGTACGCGGGGTGGTTCAGGGCGTCGGGTTTCGCCCGTTTGTTTACCGGCTGGCCACAGAAGAGAGACTCGCTGGGCTCATCGGCAACGATACCGACGGTGTCACCATCGAGCTTGAAGGTCCCTCAGACCAAATTCAGATATTTCTTGCCCGCCTCACTGCGGAGACTCCGCCGCTGGCGCGCATAGATGCTGTGACAACCAGCGATCTGGCGCCCACTGGCGAGACAGGCTTCCGCATCGTCGCCAGCGAGGTGCATGGCCGGGTAAGTACCGGTATCCCCGCGGACGCCGCCACCTGTCCCGATTGTCTTCGCGAACTGCTCGACCCCGCCGACCGCCGCTACCGTTATCCGTTTCTGAACTGCACCAACTGCGGGCCGCGCTTTACCATTACGCGTCGCATCCCTTACGACCGGCCGCAAACCTCGATGGCTGCGTTTCCCATGTGCCCCGAGTGCCAGGCCGAATACGACGACCCGCTCAATCGCCGCTTTCACGCGCAGCCGAATGCCTGCTGGCGCTGTGGTCCGCATGTCTGGCTTGAGTCCGGGGCCCCCATCGACAGCGGGTACCCTCTGGGTGCGTCGATGGGGAGGCAATCGCCCGCCGAGGTGCCGATTGAGAGTGCCGACCCTGTTGCTGAGACCATCGGGCGCCTTCTTCGTGGAGAGGTCATGGCGATCAAGGGGATTGGCGGATTCCACTTGAGTGTGGACGCAACCAACGAAGATGCCGTCAACCTCCTGCGTCAACGCAAACATCGATATGGCAAGCCCCTCGCCATCATGGTCCGCGACCTTGCAGCCGCGCGCGCCGTATGCTACTTGACCCCTGACGAAGAAGCGCTGTTGCAGACTCCCGCGCGACCCATCGTGCTTGCCCACGCGCGCCGGGAGAATGGAATAGCTCCAGCCGTCGCGCCAGGCATTCCGTGGCTGGGCATCTTTCTGCCCTACGCGCCGCTCCAGCACCTGCTCTTCGCCGAATCGCGCGTGAAGGCCCTCGTCATGACATCGGCAAATCTCAGCGAAGAGCCCATCGCCATCGACAACGACGAAGCCCGCACCCGTCTCGCCGCCATCGCCGACGCATTCCTCATGCACAATCGCGAGATTCTGCAACGTTGCGACGACTCGGTCGCCGCTGTTGTCGATGGTGGGCCTCAGCTTATCCGCCGTGCCCGCGGCTATGTTCCGCTCGCCGTGCCACTGCCGCTCGAATCCCCACCGTTGCTCGCCGTTGGCGGCCATCTGAAGAACGTTTTCGCGCTGGCCCGTGGCAAGTTCGCTTACCAGAGCCAGCACCTGGGCGATCTCGAGAATCCCATTGGGCTGCAATTCTTCGAAGAGTCATTACGCCACCTGATGCGTACTTTCGAAATCGAACCGCAGACCGTTGCGCACGATCTTCACCCCGGTTATCTCTCGACAGGCTGGGCGAAGCAATGGGCCGTCGAGCGCAGTCTGCGACTCATCGCTGTGCAGCACCACCATGCACACATCGCCGCCTGTATGGCAGAGCACGCTCTCAGTGGCCCTGTCATTGGCTTATCACTCGACGGCACAGGCTACGGCACCGACGGTCGCATATGGGGCGGAGAAGTGCTGATCTGCCGTCTCGACGGATTCGAGCGCTTTGCCCACCTCGACTACGTTCGCATGCCCGGAGGAGACGCTGCTGTCCGCGAGCCCTGGCGCATGGCTTTCGCCCACCTCCTCGCTGCGGGCTTTTCCGAAGATGAGGCAAGGGAACTCGTGGGAGCTACCACTCAGGAAGCTCACGTGATGACCCGTATGATTGAGCGGGAAATCAATGCGCCTCTCACGTCCAGTCTCGGACGTCTCTTCGATGCCGCGGCTGCCGTGATTCTCAACCGCCGCATTGTGGACTATGACGCGCAGGCCGCCATCGAACTCGAGGGTATCGCCGTCAACGAATCGGATGAGTTGCGCCGAATCGAATACCTGCCGGAATTAATCGCCGCGCCGACGGGGAGCAACAGGGAGTTCTCCCTCAAGATCGGTGGCCTCTGGCGTGCATTAGTGGAGGATCTCCGGCGCGGTGTTCCTCCAGAGCGCATTGCAGCGGAATTTCACTCCGGCGTCGCAAAGGGTTTTAATCTGGCCGCCGCAAAAGCTCGCGTGAAGACTGGAATCTCCCAGGTCGTGATGAGCGGTGGCTGCATGCATAATCGCAGACTCTCTCGACTCCTGCGTGCCGGGCTCGAGAAGGAGGGCTTTACGGTCTTTCAGCATCGCAAAGTCAGCCCTGGCGATGGTGGCCTCAGCTACGGCCAGGCCGCCGTTGCCGCAGCCATCTTGTACAGTGAAGTTACCCAATAATCAGATCCGAGGATTGAACAGATGACGGTTCGCGGAATTATCTGGGCTGTGCTTCTATCCCTGGCCGGCATTCTCAGCGCCGGCGTCACGCTCTATGGAATCAGGGCGGCCATGAACGTGGATTTGCGGCAGGATACCCTGCTCAGCAGTCTTTATGGCGGGCTGCCGCTGCTTTGTTTCCCAGTATTCCTGCTTGTTCGCCCGCGGCACCGGGCTGCCGTCGTGCTGTCGTTGATGGCGCTTACGTACCTTGGCGCATACTCCGCGCTCAACTGGCGCACCTGCTCAGAGCTTGGCTACTGCGATAGCATCACCGCCACCGTGATGCTGACACTCAGCACGAACATGGTCCTGGCGTTCTTCGGTGTCGTCATCCTCAGCCTTCTCGCACAGCTTCTGGACGACCGCTCATCGCTCTGGCGTTCGGGCAGGTAGCTATCCCGAGAGTTTCACCAGTTGTTCCGCTTCGATCTTCGGTCCGAGGATCGAGATCCGTGGAATGCGACCCCGCACCATCGCCACCTCGTCGCAGCGATGCAGACGAGGACAAATCTGGCAATCCTTGAAAATCTTGTCAGGCAGATCCGTCTTGTCTTCCACATGGCGAAAACCGTACTTGAAGAAGAAGTCCGGAATGCGCGTAAACAGACATACTGACTGGATGCCATGCTCCTCGGCTTCTTCAATCAGTGCACCCAGGATGCGTCCGCCGGCGCCTTGGCCCTTGGCCTCGGGCTTCACCACGATGGAGCGGACCTCGCACAGATGCGGCCCGTAGAAGTGCAGCGCTCCGCAACCGAGAAACACACCACCGTCGGACTCCGCAACTGTAAAGTCGCGGACGTTTTCGCAGATCTCCGCAAACGAACGCTTCAGCAGCGTTCCGTCGCCCGAAAGCGAATTCACAATGTCGTAGATATTCGTCGCATCGCGCAATAGCGCCTTACGCACCAGCATGGAGCACCTCCGGTGCGTTTGACCTTTTCAGCGCAGACACGCGGCTAGCTGTTTCGCGTAAAGCCGTCTTCACGCGATTCGGGTCGCCGTTCCGCCGATCACGTCGTGGCAATCAAGCGTCGCCTGCAGCGTGACGGCCGCATAGAAGTCCTCGCCAAACTCGTTGCCGAATTGCCTCAATTCATCGAGGCTCAATTCGCCGAGTTCGACGCCCTTTTCCAGCGCAAAACGAACCGCGTTGCCAATCTTCTCGTGAGCCGTGCGGAAGGGAACGCCCTTGTGTACGAGATACGTCGCCCCGGCCATTGCATTCAGATAGCCCGACTGCGCCGCCTCGCGCATGCGTTCGAAGTTGAAATGCAGGGCGGCCGTGAAGCGCGCCACCAGCCCCAGCATCGGCGCAACAAAATCCACCTGAAATGCGGGCTCCTGCGTCTCCTGCATATCCTTATTGTAGGCCAGCGGCAATCCTTTCAATTGCAGCGTAACAGCCTCAGCAGCGCCGTGAATGCGTCCGACTTTCGCACGAATCAGCTCAGTCAAGTCAGGATTTTTCTTCTGCGGCATCGCACTCGATCCCGTGGAAAATGCTTCGGGCAGCGCGACGAATCCGAACTCTGCGGTCGCAAACAGCGTGATTTCTTCGGCAAAACGGCTCAGATGCAGACCAACAAACGTCAGCGCCTGCAAATACTCAAGAATGAAATCACGATCACTGGTCGCATCCATTGAGTTTCTGGTGGGAGCTGTGAATCCGAGTTCCTGCGCCGCAATCGTGCGATCTAGCTTGAGCGTCGCACCGGCCACCGCGCCCGATCCCAGCGGGCAGTAATTCAGCCGCGCCGAGCAGTCTTGCAAGCGTGCAGCATCCCGCAGGATCATCTCGACATAGGCCAGCATCCAATGCGCTACCAGCACCGGCTCGGCACGCTGCATGTGCGTATAGCTCGGCATTACTGCGTCGCCGGCCTTATCGGCTCTCTCAAGCAGCGCCGCTGCCCATTTTGCAAGTCCGTCGATAACGAGGTCGATCTGCCCCCGCACATACAGCCGCAGGTCTGTCGCGATTTGCTCATTGCGTGAGCGACCTGAATGCAGCTTCAATCCAAGGGAGCCGATCCGCTTAACAAGGGACAGTTCGACAAAATGATGAATGTCTTCCGCAACCGGATGGTTGCGTACAATGACCTGGCCTTCATCAGAGCCAAACTCCGTTGCGATGCCGTCCAAAGCTTCACGTACCTGTCCGAGCTCAAGCGAGGTCAATACTCCGGCAGCCGCAAGTGCAGACGCATGCGCCTTGCTCGCCGCTGTCTCTTGTTCGAGAAGCCGCCAGTCAAACACAATCGAGCGCTGCCACTGCTCGAACTCCTTATCCAGCGGCTCGCGAAAGCGGCCGGACCACATCTTCCCGGATTGTTGTTCATTCGACATTGCTTTAAGCGTCCCTCACAGTTTCTTCTCTTTACCGCCATTCAGCTGAGGCATCTCCGCGCCTTTGCTCAGGGTGAGAAGGCCGGCTTCGGCATAGGTGAGGAGCTTCTCCCGGGTGTCGGTAATGTCCAGATTGCGCATGGTGAGTTGGCCGATGCGGTCGCGCGGAGAGAAGGCAGAATCAGTCTTCTCCATGCTGAGGCGTTCGGGGTGGAAGGTAAGGTTGGGCGACTCGGTGTTGAGGATCGAGTAGTCATTGCCGCGGCGCAGCTCAAGCGTGACCTGGCCAGTGATGGGTCTAGCGACCCAGCGCTGGGCAGATTCGCGCAGCATGATGGCCTGGGGGTCGAACCACCGCCCCTGGTAGAGGAGGCGGCCGAGTTTGCGGCCATTCTCGCGGTACTGCTCAATGGTGTCCTCGTTGTGGATTCCGGTAATGAGACGCTCGTAGGCGATGTACAGCAGAGCCAGGCCAGGGGCCTCGTATATACCGCGGGATTTCGCTTCGATGATGCGGTTCTCGATCTGGTCGGACATGCCAAGGCCGTGGCGACCGCCGATGCGGTTGGCTTCGAGCAGAAGAGTAACGGGATCATCGAACCTCTCGCCGTTTAGAGCCACCGGGAAGCCCTCTTCAAAGCGCACCGTGACCTCTTCGCGGGGAACCTCTACGTCGTCTCGCCACGAGGCCGTCCCCATAATGGGAGCGACGATTCGGATAGACGAAGAAAGATACTCCAGGTCTTTGGCTTCGTGGGTTGCGCCCAAAATGTTGGAGTCGGTGGAGTAGGCCTTCTCGGCGGACATCTTATACGCAAAACCTGCCCGCTGCATGAAGGCAGACATTTCGGCCCGGCCGCCCAACTCGTCGATGAAGGCGTCGTCGAGCCATGGTTTATAGACTTGGAGCTCGGGGTTGACCAGCAGGCCGTAGCGATAGAAGCGCTCGATGTCGTTGCCTTTGAAGGTGGACCCGTCGCCCCAGATGTGAACGTCGTCCTCCTTCATGGCCGTGACCAGCATGGTGCCGGTGACGGCGCGGCCGATGGGGGTGGTGTTGAAGTAGGTGACGCCCGCGGTGCTGATGTGGAAGGCGCCAGCCTGCAACGCTGCGATGCCCTCGCGGACGAGTGGGCCGCGGCAGTCGATCAGGCGGGCTTTTTCGGCGCCGTATTCGAGAGCCGCGCGCGGAATGGCATCGTAGTCGGCTTCGTCGGGCTGGCCGAGGTTAGCAGTATAGGCATAGGGGAGCGCCCCCTTCTGCTTCATCCAGTGCAGAGCAGCGGAGGTGTCGAGCCCGCCGGAGAAGGCAATGCCTACCTTCTGGCCGACCGGCAATGATTCGAGAATTACAGACATGCTTGCGGAACCTCAAAAAGCTTCTAGTTTTTGGCTAGGCTTCGAACGGGCACGACTTTAGTCGTGCCGCAGAAACGTCTCAAAATCGTGGGCTCACAACTGCGAACTGAGGACTGAGAACTTCGCCACATTCGGCAAGCCGCCCAACAACAGCAGCAGTAACGCCTTCTGCGCATGCATGCGGTTCTCAGCCTGGTCAAACACAATGGATTGAGGCCCATCCAGCACCGCGTCCGTTACTTCCGCATTGCGCCGCGCAGGCAGGCAATGCATGAACACGCCATTCGACGCTGCTTTCGACATCAGCGCCTCGTTCACCTGAAACGGCCGGAAGATCGGTGCGCGCTTGGTCGACTCGTGCTCCATGCCCATGCTTACGCATACATCGGTGTAGACAGCGTCCGCGTTCTCGGCAGCAGCTTGCGGATCCTGCGTCAGCTTTACCTCGCAGCCGTTCTGCTCTGCAATCTCGCGTGCCTTGGTCACGATCTCGATATCCGGTGAGTAGCCACGTGGTGTCGCCACAGTGACGTTCGCGCCCAATTGTGCACCGGTCAGCATCAGGGAATGGCAAACGTTATTCCCATCGCCGACGTATGTGAAGTTCAAGCCCGCCGCAGATCCGAAGTGCTCTTCTAGCGTCATGAAGTCCGCCAGGGCCTGGCATGGATGTTCGAAGTCAGACAGCGCATTGATCACCGGCACCCGCGAATTCACGGCCATCTCGGTAATAGTGTCGTGAGCATAGGTGCGCAGGACCATCACGTCAACCCAACGTTCCACGTTGCGCGCTACGTCGGCAATCGCCTCGCGCTCGCCGAGCGGGGAACTGGTCTGATCCACGAAGATCGCATTGCCGCCCATCGTATTGATGCCTGTTTCAAATGCGAGCCGCGTGCGCAGGCTCGCCTTTTCAAACATCAGCACCATCTGCTTCGCATCCAGTGCATGCCGGTACTCGCGTGGATTCAATTTCACGTCGTGCCCGAGCTTCACGATCGCGCGAACTTCACTGCTCGAAAGATCGGAGATCGAACACAGATCCTCACCCGCGAGTCGCGCTGCCGCGGCCAGAATGTCTTCGTCCTTTTGCACGGGAACTGCTGGTGCCCGGCGCTCCATGGTTGCTCTGCTAGCCACGGCTGTTTCCTCCTGTGGTCTGATGTGCGGCGCTCACGGCCGCTGCGTGTTCGGTAAGAATCGAATCCAGTACTTTGATGGCCTCGTCCACATGCTTGTGCTCGATGACGTACGGAGGCAGGAAGCGCAGCACGGTATCGCTCGTGCGATTGATCACGATCCTGTGCTTCAGCATCTCGTCGACCGTCAGCTTCGCCAGGTCCGCTGAATCAAGTTCGGCCGCCAGCATCAAGCCCTTGCCACGCACGTCCTTGATGCATTCGTGCTTCGCTGCCAACCCGCGCAACTGCGCCTGGAAGTAGTCGCCCACTTCAGTCGCATGATCCAGAAGGTCTTCTTTCTCGATAGCGTCGATTACGGCGATTGCAACAGCGCAGGCCAGCGGACCGCCGCCAAACGTGGTCCCGTGCATTCCCGCATGAATCGCGCGCGCGGCCTCTTCCGTACACAGAATCGCGCCCAGCGGAATCCCGCCTGCGATCGGCTTCGCCAACGTCGTTACATCCGGCCGAATACCATAGTGCTGATATGCACACCACTTGCCCGTGCGCCCCATGCCGGCTTGGATCTCATCCACGATTAGCAACGCACCCGTAGAGTCGGCCAACTTTCGCGCCTCGGCAAAAAACTCCTGCGTCAGCGGACGAATACCGCCCTCGCCCTGGATTGCCTCGGCAAGAATCGCACAGACATCATTTGAAAACTTCGCGCGCAGATCAGCGACATCATTGAACTTCACAAACTCAACGCCCGGAACTCCCGGCGCAAACGGTTCGCGATACTTCGCCTTGTACGTGGTCGACATCGATCCGTAGGTGCGCCCGTGAAAGCTCTGCTCCAGCGCCAGGAACTTCGTCCCAATCTGCTTGCCTTCACTCCGCAACAGCCCCGCGTGTGCGCGTGCCAGCTTCAACGCACCCTCCCACGCCTCTGTGCCAGTGTTCGAAAAGAACACGCGATCCATGCCGGTGCGTTCGGTCAGCCGCAGCGCAAGTTCTGCCTGCCCCTCGTGATAGAAGAGGTTCGACGTGTGAATCAGCGCGCGGCTCTGGTTCACGATGGCGCGCTCTATCGCCGGATGCCCGTACCCCAGCGCATTCACGCCGATGCCGCTCAGCAGGTCGAGATACTTTGCACCGCCTTCGTCGACCAGGTGCACGCCCTCTCCGCGAACAAACAGGATCGGGTTCCGCTCGTAAGTTTGCAGCAGCAACTTCGACTCTGCTGCGCGAATCTGTTCAAGTTTCGTCAATTCACTCTCCTCATGCCACCATCACTTCGGTGCCGTGGGCGACGCGGCTGCTGCACAGGTCGGGAAGGGAACCGGCCGCCTCCGCGGGAAGAATCCGTACACGTTTCACGCCGTTCAGCAGCGCCTCGCGGCACGCCCCAAGCTTGGGCAACATGCCGCCGGAGATGATCGCGCTCTTCGCCATCTCCGCGATCTGGTCGATGCTGAGCCAGCGCAGTACCTGTCCATTTGCGCCCTTCACGCCGGGCACATCCGTCAAAAACACCAGCGCGTCGGCATGGCAAGCGACCGCACAGGCTGCCGCCATCTCGTCACCGTTCACGTTGTAATACTCACCATCAAATCCCAATGCAATCGGCGCGATTACCGGTACGCCGTTCAACTTCCAGATTGCTTCAATCCACCGCGGATCGCTCGCCACGATTTCGCCGACGAATCCAAGGTCCGGCGCTGTCCGCTTCTTGCGTGCGCGAAATAACAACCCATCTCCGCCTGTCATACCAACCGCAGGTTGCCCAAGCGCGCCAAGCGCAGCAACCAGGCCCTTATTCACCTTGCCTGCAAAAACCATCAGCGCGATGTTCCGCGTCTCGGCATCCGTCACGCGCAGTCCGTCTATGAACTCGCTCTTCGCGCCTAGACGCTCCATCATGCGCGTTAACTGCACACCGCCGCCATGCACCACGGCCACCTGGTGTCCATCGCGAACAAGATCGGTAATCGCGCGAACGCATCCCTGCAGAAGCTCTGGAACTTCCAGGCCGGCACCGCCGAGCTTTACGACATACTTCATGCCAGACCCTCCGCTTCGTTCCAGCCGAGCATGACATTCATGTTCTGCACGGCCTGTCCCGAAGCGCCTTTCAGCAAATTGTCGAGGCAGCTCACAATCACTGCGCGCCGCCCATCGCTTGAAATCTGAAACCCGATATCCGCGAAATTTGTGCGCACCGAGTGCTGAATCTGCGGCAGTGCTTTCTCATGGATGCGCACAAGCGGGCTGGATGCAAAAAAATCGCGATAAATTCGCGCCACACTCTCGTGCGTTTGTCCATTCTTGAACCGCACGTAGATCGTGGACATGATCCCACGCGGAATTGGCAGAAGATGCGGCGTAAACACGATATCGCCCGTGCCGATTCCGATTTGCTCCAGCAACTCGCCCGTGTGCCGATGGGTGAAGACGCTGTATGCGGAAAGATTGTCAGCCGCATACATATAGTGCGTCTTCGCCGTTGGAGCCTTTCCCGCTCCGCTCACGCCACTCTTCGCATCGGCAACAATTCCGTGCGACACATCCACGATTCCCGCAGCCACCAGGGGCCGCAGCGCCAGGATCACCGACGTCGCATAGCATCCAGGATTTGCGACCAGCTTCGCTGTGGCGATTTCTGAGCGATGCAACTCTGGCATGCCATAAACAGCGATCGTCTGCGTGGCCACCGCTACATCCGAGCCTTCGTCTTCAAACGCGTATACCACGCGATTCTTCGCGTCGGTAAGTCGCCACGCGCCGCTCAAATCCACAACGCGCAACCCATGCTTCAATGCTTCCGGTACCCACTCGCGCGATTGCTCATGCGGAGTTGCCAGAAACAGAATCTGAACGCCTCGATCCGCGAGCCTCTCCCATGAAAACGGTTCGACCTTCAACGATCGGCTGCCGTTGTTATCCGCAAGCTGCGGATGAATCTCTTCGAGCGGCACTCCACCCCGCGTAGCATCCTTCTCATCCATGCGGCCGGCAAACACGGGTGGCTTGCCCTTCAGGCGCGGATGATGAAGCAGCAACCGCGCCAGTTCCGCGCCGGCGTACCCCGTCACTCCCACAACTGCAGTCTGCACTGATTTCGTCATGATTCGAGCATCTTCCTCAGCCGCGTCTCCACTTCGTGTGCGCGCTTCATGTCAGGGCAGATCAGCAGCACCGTGTCGTCGCCCGCGATTGTGCCCAGCACTTCGCTCCAGTTCTCGCGATCGAGCGCCGCGGCCATCGGCTGTGCTCCGCCCATCGTGGTGCGCAGCACCACCTGGTTCATCGCATGCCGCACTTGCAATCCGAAGCTCTCCATCATCTCAGCAACCGAGGGAGAACCATCTTCCGCGGCGTGCGTTCCCGAGCCATTTCCATTCCCGTTTCCATTCGGAAGGGAATAGCCGCCCGGCCCTTTCGTAAGCCTCAGTTCGTGGATATCGCGCGAGAGCGTTGCCTGCGTAACTTCAAACCCGCGACGGCGGAGCTTGCGCCTCAGCTCGTCCTGGTTGGCTACCAGCGCATGAGCCACGAGTTCCCGAATTGCATCGTGCCTTTGGAACTTCATTCTTCTTTTCCAGACAAAGTAAAAACGCGGCTCGCAGTGGCGGCTGCGCTTGCATAAATATACAAAGAAAGTGTATAACTATGCAAGTCGGCTTTTCTATTACCGGCAACCGGAATCACCTTAGTAACATTCCATCTTTCGAGTTGCGAATTCGAACTAGATGTCGTCGCCCAGCCGATTTGCAGGCTGTATGACTTCTCCCTCCCCCATTCCCTTGCTCTTGCAGCTTGAGCCGTTTTCGCAGCTACATCAAATTGCCAAAGGTCGTATAGTTGAATATGGGGTTTCCCTACCGGCATTCATCCCGTTCTACGTGCATACCCTTAGCGATTTCGCGCGCAACCGGAAGCTCTGGGCGTTTCCCCTCCTATATTGATGGCAGCCTGATTGACCCGCGCTTTGATTTCGATTCCTGCGGCGTCGGCTTTGTTGCGCAGCTTTCCGCCGAGCCCTCGCACCGGATTCTTGAGCATGCACTTGGCGCTCTTTCGCGGCTCGAGCACCGAGGCGCCGTTGCAGCCGACGGAAAATCGAGCGACGGAGTCGGCGTAACTACTGCAATCCCGCGCGAATGGCTCCTCGCTCAGTGCAGCCTTTCACTCGACGAGAGCAGCCCCCTCGGTGTGGGCGTCGTTTTTCTACCCAAAGATGACACCGCTGGGCGTGACGCGATCGAATCTGCTCTTTTTGAACTGGATATGGAAGTGCTCACCTGGCGTCCAGTGCCCATCCGCCCTGAAGTACTCGGCCAAATCGCAGATTCTTCGCGTCCAGAGATCTGGCACCTGCTCATCACTTCCGACGATACGGAATTCTTCGATCGCCGACTCTTCCTTGCGCGCAAGCAGTTTGAGCGCTCGGGACTGCCCGGCTACTTCGTCAGCATCTCGTCGTCAACGATGATCTACAAGGCTCTCTGCGCGGGCCGCCTGCTCTCGGAGTTCTATCCCGACCTGGCCGATCCCGAATTCAAAACGCCTTTCGCGCTCTTTCATCAGCGCTACGCCACCAACGTTCTTCCATCATGGGAGCGCGCGCAGCCCTTTCGCACCCTCGCACACAACGGCGAAATCAACACGATCTGGGGCAATCGCGCCCGCATGGAAGCACGAGCCGCTACACTGCCGCTCGACGTGTATCCGGTACTGACGCAGGGTGGCTCCGACTCCACCTCGCTCGACGAGATTGTCGAACTCCTCGCCCACAACGGCCGCACCGTCGGCGAAGCTGTGCGCATGATCGTTCCGCCGGCGAATCCAGGAAACTCCTCCTCTTTTCTTCAGTACAGTGGCGACTGCATCGAACCATGGGACGGTCCTGCCGCGCTTGCATTTACTGACGGCCACCAGGTCGGCGCCATTCTCGACCGCAACGGCCTGCGTCCCTGCCGCTTCGCGCTTGACGACAGTGGACTCGTCGTTGCCGGCTCTGAAGCGGGTCTCGTCGACATGGACCCCGACCACATCCTCCACAGTGGACGACTCGGCCCCGGCCAGATGATTGTTGCCGATCTCGACTTCCATCGTTTCTTCGAGAACGACGAGATCCTGCGTATTTACGACGCCAAGCGCCAGTACCACGACCTCATTAGCGAAGACGTGCCACTTGAGGACTCCCTCGAAGCACCTCCGCCCCTTGCAGACGCTGAACTCAACCGGCTTCAGCATCGCTTCGGTTATACCCGTGAAGACGTGCGCATGGTTCTGCAACCTATGGCCACCGACGGCAAGGACGCAGTCTGGTCCATGGGCGACGACACCTCCATTGCGCCGCTGGCCCGCGCGCCCCGTCCCCTCTACGCATTTTTCCGCCAGCGATTCGCACAGGTCACCAATCCGCCTATCGATCCACTACGCGAGACCGTCGTGCTGCAAATGCATACGCGCCTCGGTCCTTGGCCGCATATCTTCGAACTGCGTGAGCCATTGCCCGGACTGTCGTTGCGTTCGCCAATTCTCTCGCTCGGACAGATGCATGCGCTCTTCGAGGGCCACCATCCGCAGGCCGGCAAGATGCCGCACGCAGTGCTCCACTGCCTCTACACTCCCGACACCACGCTGGAGATTGCGGTCGACATTCTGGCGCAACGCGCCATCCAACTCGTGGCGAATGGCGCATCGTTGCTCATTCTTACGGATCGCGGTGCAACTCCCGAATCGCTCCCCGTTCCGATGGCGATGGCCGCTGGAGCCGTACATCTCGCACTTACCAAGGCCGGTGTTCGCGCTGAAGTCGGAATCGCCGTCGATGCGGCCGACTGCCGCGAGATTCACCACGTCGCGGTTCTGCTTGGACTCGGCGTAGGCGCCATCTGCCCGTGGCTCGCACTTGAAACCGCACGCGCTCTCAATCCCGAGCATGGCGAAGAAAACCTTCTACACGCTCTTGAACTCGGCCTTGCCAAGGTCATGTCGAAGATGGGCATCAGCGTCGTCGACAGCTATCGCGGTGCGCACCTCTTCGACGCTATCGGCATCTCCCAGTATGTCGTCGACAAGTGTTTTGCCGGAGTCCCTACACCCATCGGTGGCATTGGCTTCACCGAGATTGAAAACTACGTCCGCCAGCTCTGGAGCGCCGAACCGGTAATCGAGAAATCCGCGGAACAGGGTCTTGAAGAATTCTCCGCTGCTCCCATTCGCGAACTCCCCGACTACGGTTTCGTGCGCTTCCGCAAAGCCGATGAAGCTGAGTCACACTCATGGCAGCCCACAACCGTTCGCGCGCTGCAAACCGTCGTCGGATCGACAAAGCAGGGTGCCGCGCTCGCGCTCTCGCCCTTTGCCACTTTCGCCGCTCAGGCCGTCGAAGCTGAGCCGTCGCACCTCCGCGACCTTCTCGAAATCCGCCCCGCCGGTCCCGAACTTGCGCTCGACCGAATCGCTCCTGCTAACACGATCACGCGAACCTTCGTCGCCAGCGCCATGTCTTTCGGCTCGCTCTCGCCCGAGGCGCACCAGACCATCACCGAGGCGATGAACATACTCGGCGCGCGCTCCAACACTGGCGAAGGTGGCGAAGATCCAGCGGTCTACACTCCCGTCAACGGCGCGCCCTCACTGCTCAACAACAAGATCAAGCAGGTGGCCAGCGCCCGCTTCGGCGTTACGGCCGAGTACCTCGCTCACGCTGAAGAACTCGAAATCAAGATCGCCCAGGGCGCCAAGCCAGGCGAAGGCGGCCAGCTCCCCGGCCACAAGGTCACAGAACTCATTGCGCGCCTGCGCCACGCGCAACCCGGCATGCAACTCATCTCGCCGCCGCCGCACCACGACATCTATTCGATCGAAGATCTGGCGCAGCTCATCTGGGATCTCAAGCGTGCCAACCCGCGCGCCGCCGTCGGCGTCAAGCTGGTCTCCGGTTGTGGCATAGGCACCATCGCCGCTGGCGTTGCCAAGGCCTACGCCGACTACATCGTAATTGCCGGTCACGCGGGCGGCACCGGAGCAAGCCCTCTTTCCAGCATCAAGTACGCCGGGAATCCGTGGGAACTTGGTCTCGCCGAAGCTCAGCAGGTCCTCATCCACAACGGCCTGCGCGGCCGCGTTCGCCTGCGCACCGACGGTGGTCTTCGCACTGCGCGCGACATCGTCATCGCCGCCCTTCTCGGGGCCGACGAATTCGCATTCGGCACCGCCGTTCTCGTTGCGCTGGGCTGCGATATGGCCCGCCAGTGCCATCTCAACACCTGTCCGACCGGCATCGCCACGCAGCGCCCCGATCTACGTGCCAAGTTCCGCGGCAAGCCCGAGCACGTCGTGCGGCTCTTTACCGAACTCGCCGAAGAGGTGCGGCAGCTTCTTGCCAAGCTCGGACTGCCGTCACTCGCAGCCGCAACCGGACGCACCGATTTGCTCGAGCAGGTCCGCTTCAACGCCGGTCTCGATCTGAAGCCGGTCCTCGCTGCTACCGCCGTCGCCGTTGCAACCGGCAACGCGATCCGGTGGGAAGGGAAGCGCAATGACCGCCCCGAGTCCCACCCGCCCATCGACGATGCATGGGTAGAACCTGGGTTTGCCGCCTACAAATCCGGTGTCCCGTTCTGCCTCGAAACGAACATCACGAATGAGGACCGCACACTGGGCGCACGTCTCGCGGGGCAAATCGCCCAGTATCGCACCGACAATCCCGGAACGACCGGCTCATGTCTCACCTTCAATTTGAAGGGTGTCGCAGGACAATCCTTCGGCGCCTTCGCCACAAACGGCATGACCCTCAAACTCGAAGGCCTCGCCAACGACTTCGTCGGCAAAGGCCTTTGCGGCGGCGAACTCGTGATCCGTGGCCGCGGACGTGTCGCTCAGCAAAGCGAAGCCCATACCCTGCTCGGCAATGTTGCTCTCTACGGTGCCACCAGCGGCTGGCTCTTTGCTGCGGGTCGTGCCGGCGAGCGCTTTGCCGTGCGCAACTCCGGCGCGCGTGCCATTGTCGAAGGCGTTGGCGATCACGCCTGCGAATACATGACCGGCGGACTAGCCGTCGTCCTCGGCCGGACCGGCATCAATTTCGGTGCCGGCATGACCGGTGGTCTCGCCTGGGTCTACGACGAAGACGGGGAGTTCCTCGGTAAGGGCCGATATCACACCGATTTTCTGCAACCCGACACATGGGAACAGCTTGACGAAACCAGCCGTGAATCCATCCGCGAACTCGTCGCATTGCATGCGAGCAAAACCGCAAGCACCCGCGCACAATGGCTATTGTCCAAGTGGGACAGCGAGGCGCAGAAATTCATCCGCCTCACCCCGAAGCCGCAGGTCTGATCAATATGGGATAGGGATCTAGAAGGGGAGCGAAGCGCCTCAGTTCACGCGCATCTCTGTGAGTTGACTATCCTGACGGTTCCGCACATGGCCCGCGCGCTCGAGCAGTTCTTTCAGGCTCTCAGCCTCATTTGTTTCGGAAGACGTGACGTGCCCCATGCTGAACTTTAGTGGAATAGCTCTTGCGCTCTTTGCATTGCATGCTGCTGCCGAGGCTTCAAGACGCAGCGCCGCCACTAAAATTCCTACGCGATCGAACCGCCCCGCCACGGCAAACTTATCGGCGTCGATCCTGCCCTTGATGTCCGACTCGCGAAATGTTGCCCGCAAAAGCTCACCCGCCTCGGCGAGCGATGCCGCCGACGCATCCGGTCCCAGTTTCCCATGGATCTGCGCCAGATTTTCAAGATCGATGAACAGAACAGAGAAGGGAACATTCGACCGTTGCGCCAGCCGCAACGCATGCTCGGCCAGCATGTGAAATCCCCGCGCATTGTAGAGGCGCGTCGCCTCGTCGCGCAGAATCAGATCGTGAATCTCGTTTTCCATCGTGCTGATGCGCCAGGCAAAGAACAAAAGGATGCCCACCGCCACGGCCACCCCGCAGGAACCGAGCAATGCGGCATTCAGATGCCCGGCCGAACCGACGCGGTTTATCCATTTGTTCAAAGCTTCCCATGCAAATGGCAGCACCAGCAGGATGGGCGCGAAGACCCGTGCCAGATTGCTTCCCACGCCAACTCCCAGAAAGATTGAGAGGACGCCATGCTCAGCCTGGTGCAGCGTCACTACGATCGTCAGCGCCAGAAGGCAGAGCAGCAACGGGGTCCATCCCTGGTTGTCCGCTGTCCTTCCAAACAGCGCGAATCTTCCGAATATCGCATCTGAGACGAGAAGCAACCCCAGCAGGCACAGGCCGCACACCAGCACGTCGGCAAAGCGGTTGACCAGCCAATTCCTTTTGTCCACCAGAACCACTGCGATCGCCAGAGCGACGAACCCCACCGTAAGCCCGGCAGGCGGGAACGCGGCGTTCTGTTGAGTTGCACTGTCATTTGCGATGCGTGCGGCGAAGATCAGTGCAGCGGCTCCGCAAATCACAAAAACATTCACGACCGACCGCGCATAGCTCACTGCAACCCCGGTCCATCCCGGCTCCGCAAGAAGCAGACTGATGCCGCACAGCAGGGCGGTAAGTAGAAATAGCAGGCTCCCGCCTGTCGTCGCAGACGCAACCAGACGCTTATTTCAGTTCCAAACAATGGCATCAGCCCGAAAAGGACGGCGACCGCAGCCATGCCCAGGCAGATCCGCTGCATCCACCGCGCAGCCCGAAACAGCCTCGGATCGGGCAGCACTGTGAGCGTATCTGGAGCAGTCTCATTCATGCGATTTTTTCACGGTGCCTCGTGGCCCCAAAGGCCCTTCCCTTGCCAGCTCGAAACGCATTACCGATGCTCAATTTCGCCATTCACGCAACTACAGGCGCGTGACAAGCTTCCTACGCCCGCGCCACCTTTTTGCTCCGCTTATCCCGGTACATTGCCTCATCCGCGCGACGAACCAGTTCCTTCAGGCTCTCCACCGACGGATGGTCCAGAGTCACCCAGCCGATACTCAGGCTCAGTGGATACTTTCTCGTCGTTTTCGAATTGCGCTCTTCCGCAGCCGCCTTCAGTCGCGACGCCGCCAGCTTCAATGCCCACCATGCTGAACTGGCCCGCCACCACAAACTCATCGCCACCAAATCTACCTTTCACATCGGTCTCGCGAAAGCATGCCAGCACCAGTTCGCCGGTTTCCGCCAGGTACGACGAACCGGTGCTATGGCCCAGGTCGTCATTGATCCTCTTCAAGCCCATCCAAGTCGATGAACATCACCGAGAACGGCAGTTCCGCGCGTTGCGCGAGACGCAGCGTCTGCTCGCCCAGCAGGTAAAAGCCACGCATGTTGTAGAGACCGGTGAGGTCGTCGCGCAGAGTGAGGTCGTGAATCTCCTTTTCCATCGAGTTGATGCGCCACACCAGGACCAGTAGCAATACCATCGACAGTCCGGCCGCCAGCGAAGTCAGAATTGCCGCACCATATTGTTCCGGCATCAGGTCCTTCAGAATGAACCGCGTTCGTACCACCTCAACCAGGAAGGGAATTACCAGGAGCACCGGAGCGAATGCTCGTGCGATCCTGCTTCCGATGCCGGCTCCGACAAAGATGGACCAGATCCCGTGTGCGGCCTGCCTCATCGCCACAACCCACATCAGCAGTACCAGGCACACCAGCAGCAGTGGCGAAATCATGTTGTCGGCCGACAGCCGCAATAGCCCGATCGCCCCAAACAGGTTTTCGCTCAGCAGGATGAGGGTCAACAGGCACGCCGCAGGCACCACGAAATCGGCAATCCGCCTTAGCACCGGTCCAGTTGCGCTCACCAGCAACATCGAAAGGCTCAGCAGAACAAACGCCGCAGGGGAATGTACCGGCAATCCCCCCGTGTTGCCAGGTGCCCGATCGGCTTCCAGCAGCGAGTCCACTGTTGGGAAAAGCCGGAAGGCCGATTCAAGCAGGATCAGAACCGCGAGCGCACCAGCCTGCACCGTAATGGCCCGGCTTGCCCTCGGCAAAGACAGGTGATTTCCAGGTTCAGAGATAGCCAGACTCAGCGCGCACAACAGAACTGTTAGCGCCATCGGCGTGCTCATGCGCGTCGCGAACACAGGCAAATATGCCGCAAAAGGTGGGAAGAGCCAGCCAGTAAAAATCGTAAGCGCGATCAGCGCCACAACCAGAAGGCACGCCTGTTGCAGGACGCCAAGCTTCGCAAGAAGAGCCGGGTCCGGCTCGCCGGGAGGCATGGTTGCAGTGTTCGTAGGCATGGCTTTGGCTGCGGGTGGTGCGTTTGGCTGGAGTGATCTTACCGCACAAAGACCTGCTCTCCGGGTGACCAATCTTATTCACTTGAAACCGAAGTTTGCCTCGAAACCTTGAAGGACACAAGGACTTAGGATTCGCGTCCTATCCAGATCCATTCCGCCGTTCTGCCTACGGGTCGGGAGCACGACCTTCCCATCAACTCGGCAGGCTTCAGGCAGCTATTGGCGATCTGCTGAAGCGGATCAGAACGACGGGGTCCGGCTGAACATCTTTTCCGTAAATCTCACTGCCTCACCTCTTCGAAGTCGCCGGGTTTCCAGGAACCGTCGAAGGCGGCGGCTTCGGGACCGTAGACGCGGAAGTAGACGAACCAGCCTTTGCCAGGGATTGTCCTGATCCACTGGTTTTCGTGTCCCTGTGGAGCGGTGGGTCCGAAGTAGAGGTCGGTGGGTTGGGTCTTGGAGACATCCTTCAGTTCGAACATGGAGCGGAGGGCGGCTTTGCCCTGGCCGCTATGGATCTGGCTGCGGGTCTCGGTGTCGTAGACGGTGACTGACCAGAAGAGCTTGCCGGGGACAGGTTGCGGGAACGGAGAGCCTGTAGGTCTTGGCGCCGTCGAGGGTGGCGCCGGTGGAGTCGCGCAGACCGAGCCAGTAGAGAGAGCCGGCAGTGGGGTCGCGCTTGAACATGGCGGGCGAGGCTCCGATGGCCTGAAAGAACCACTTGTCGCGGGCGTAGAGGTCGCCGTAGTTGGCGGTGTTGAAGTCGCCGTCCTCGAAGCGCAGGGCAACCCACTCCCACTTGCGGTCAGGCCAGACGATTCGGTCTGGACGTGTATCGCCGAAGGACTCGACGCGCATCTGCGCGTTGCCGATTCTGGCGGCCTTCTCGAGGAGGGCAATCATGTGGGCGTCGGGGTTGAAGGACTTGCCCTTCTCCATACCCAGCACGGCCAGTTCGCCGTAGAAGTAGTGGAAGTGCGGGTTGGGCGGCTCGGAGTTGATGACCTCGGCGAGTTCTCGCCAGTACTGGATATTGTTCTCCCAGGCGAGGGGCGTGGTGTCCTGGGGTGCGGGTGTGAGATCGAGCCATTGGAGCTCAGGCCAGCCGGGCGTGGGCTTGAGCGGATGGACCTTCACGGTCCTGATGAGGGCAATCGCTTTGGGGACATCGCCTCCGATGGGGATTGCACGGATGCCGACAAGCATGGTGTTGGAGGGGGACCAGGCGGCGCGATAGCCGGCTGGCGGCTTGTCCTTGTATCCGGGCGGGAGAAACACTACTTTGTCGCCCTTGCCACCAGATGGGCCGGGTAGGCCGAGGTCCGCTATCCAGAGTTGGTTGACGTCCATGGATATGCAGATGAGAGGCCCGGGCGGAAGCTCAACGACCATCGGGCCGCCGGAAAGGTCGATAAGGGCGGGGGCGTAGGGGGTATCGGAGTTGAGTGTAAAGCCGACGTGTTTCGGTTTGCTGTCGAGTGTGCCGAAGACCTTGTTGGGGACGATGCCAATCTTCTCGTTGCCAACGAAAATCGCGTGACCGGAGACGGTGGGATAGAAGAAGCGATAGGCCTCGACCGCGCGGTTAAGGTCGGCGTCATCGTAGGCTTTTTGCGCGGTATTGCCGGAGGGAAAACCGCGATCGAATGAATAGCCGTTATCGGCGCTCTGCGTCGCCGGGGCCTGCGTCTGTTGTTTGCACCCGTTGAATGAGAGAGTGAGAACAACACCTGCTGCTGCAATCAAGATCGCCTGCCGCTTCTGCATCGTTCCTCCTTGTTCACTCAAAGCTGGTTATGGAATCTCCCCTGTGCCAAATCGATTTCACTTTGAGTTCTCGATATCGGGCAGCTTCCAGGACTTGTCGAATAGCGGCTTCTTGGTCCGTAGAAGCGGAAGAGGACTTCGAATTTGCGTTTAGGGTCGGTGGGGACCCAGTTGGATTCTTTGCCAGCGGGTGCACTGGGCCCGAAGTAAATATCCACCGAACCATCGGCGTTCTTCTGGAGTCCTGGCATGGTGGAGGCGCGGCTTGACCACTGCATGTTGCGGATGAGGGCATGCGTGGCGCGGTCGTAGATGGTGGCTGACCAGTACAGGGTGACGGGCGGGTTGGCGGGCACGGTAAGGCGATAAGTAGCGGCTCCGTCGAAGGGCTGGCCCGCCTTGTCATTGATCGCCATCAGGTAATACTGTCCAGCCCCAAGGTGCTTGGCACTGAAGAAGGCCCATGAGTAGGCGAGGCCTCGGGCATCGATGGGATAGCTGTTGGGGTCAACGTAGTTTGACTGTATTCCCTTCGCTAGTTCTATCGAGACCGGGAAGGTCCAGTGGTTGCCTTCATTGAAGGGTGGAATGAAGGCGCCTTCATAGAGAGACTGGAACCATGCGTGGGCTTCGAGAGCGGACCGCTTGAGAATGTCCTGGGTCGCGGCGTCCGGATTGAAAGGATTGCCCTTCTCGATGCCAATGGATTTGAGCTGGTCGATCATGGCGCGGTCGCGCTGGAGCCAGGGCTCCGATTGGACCATGCGATCGAGCGATTCAAAGAAGCGCATATCGTAGGGAATGGTTGCATCGTAGACAACGTCGAGAGCGTCGATGAATTGAGTCTCCGGGGGGTGAGCGGCCTGCGAGAGCGGGTAGACCTTGATCCGTTTGCCGTAGGCGACTGCATTGGCGATATCGGCGTCACTGCTGCTTTTCAGGTTGGAACGAAGGAGTGCATAGCTCTGGTAGGTTGCGGATGGCATAGGGATATATCCGGAGGGAACGTGGTTTTTATAATCGGGAGGCAAGACCAGGTACTTGCCGCCTTTCCCCTTGTCGACCCCGGCGGGTCCGACATCTTCGATGGCGGTCTGCCAGGCGTCGTCCACTGAGCCCGTGATTGAGCCATTGTCGGCGGGCGGTATTTCAAGTACCACCGGCCCCACGTCTTTGGTATTGAAGAAAGGCATGAGATAGATGGTGTCCGGGTTCGGCGTGAGGGTCTGGTTTTTCCAGCTCAAGGGGCGCGACCAGTAGACGACCTTGTTGCTTCCTTCACCGGCTTTGGCGTCGTGGACCATCGCCTGATACATGCGGTCGTAGTTGACTGCGGGCATACCCCAGATGACTGCCTCGACGCCGCGCCGCTCAATCGTGCGCTTAGCCAGGTCGTCCGCCGACAGAGTAGCTGTTGCCGGTTGTGCCCGGCTCTGATTCCCAGTCCTGCATCCGACTGCTGCCGCGACGAATGCTACAACGAGAACGAATTCGGCAATCTTGCGTTCGCTTGTCATGTGAGGTCTCCGCCATCACTTCTTTTCAGGAAAGATGAAAGCAATCGAGAAACGCAGTGTTGTGGCGTTTGAGTTATCCGGATGCTTGGCGTGTAGTAATACTGAAACCTCAGCGTCATGGGTTGCCGGTTGAATATAAGGGGCGGCTGATTCCACCGCCCACTGGAACCCTCCACTGTTGCCCGCTCTGCGCATCCCAGTTGGCTGTAAGGCTGCGCACTCACAGCACAAAGTCCCATCCCAACAATCAGCGCCAGAAGGATGGAAACCGGGCTCACGAGCGCGCATGAACCCGGTTACGTGCAGGCATTGGAGCGGGACGGGAAGGACATTTTGGGGTGCTAGTCCTGTCTCGCGTGCCCTGCCGCCGCCTCTATTGCCGCGATTTTCTTTTTCACGGCCTCTTCAATCTGATCGATCGAGAAGCTCGCCGGCGGTTGGCTTGGGGGATAGTCCACGAAAGTCTGGAGGAAGATTGCTGCTCTCCTTGTTCCCTCGAAGACCAGGTATACGTTGTTAACCCTCCAGGAATCGAAATTGTCTCCCGATATCTGGGCATGCTCATAGGGATCCATCCGCAAATTGAACATCCTCGGTACCCGCAGACAAGTGAACGGGTTCGCCCAGATATCGAACTGGCCCGGTTGCCGCTGTTCGCAGAACACCAGCTTCCACGCAGTCCTGGCTGTTGCACCGGGTTGCTGAGTATCCCACCGTATCGCGACCATGTCCCCATCATCGTTGAAGTAGAAAAACTCGTCGCGTGCGCTATTGGGTTGTTGACCCGTGAGATAGGGCAACTGGTTAAATCCATCCAGGTGCACCTTGAATGTCTTGCTGCCAATGCTGGCGCCCTTCAGAAGACGCTCCTTGATGGTCGTGTCTCCCGCAGCGGCCAGAAGGGTCGGTAACCAGTCGAGCCCGGAGAACAATTCATTCGAAACTTCTCCGGCCTTGATATGGCCTGGCCAGCGGACCATGGCAGGCACACGGAACGCACCCTCCCAGTTCGAGTCCTTCTCGCTGCGGAACGGAGTGGTCGCCGCATCGGGCCAGCTAAATGCATTTGGCCCGTTGTCAGTGGTGAAAACCACGATCGTGTTGTCGGCAATCTTCAGACTGTCGAGCAAACCAAGCAGCTTACCCACATCCTGGTCCATCTCCCACATGCCATCGGCGTAGAAATAGCCTTTGCCCAGCCCCGCTTTACCTTCATACTCGGGCCGGACGTGGGTAAAGACATGCATGCGCGTGAAGTTCATCCAGGCAAAGAATGGTGTCCCTGCATTCGCCTGTTTGGCGATGAAGTCCGAGCAGGCCTTTGTGGTTTCGTCATCGATGGTCTCCATCCGCTTCGCAGTCAGCGGACCGGTGTCTTCGATCTTGCCGCCCGCAAACGAATGAATGACACCGCGAGGATTGTAGGCCTTGAGAAAGTCGGGATTGTTGCTGGGCCAATACGGACGTTCGGGCTCCTCTTCGGCATTCAGATGATATAAATTGCCGAAGAATTCATCGAATCCGTGGTTCGTCGGCAGGAACTCGTCGCGGTCGCCCAGGTGGTTCTTGCCATACTGTCCGGTCGCGTAGCCAAGCGGCTTGAGCGCCTGCGCAATGGTGATATCGCGGGCTTGCAGGCCCTGAGCCGCACCCGGAGCACCCACCTTCGAAAGCCCAGTGCGGAATGGGCTCTGGCCAGTGATAAAGCTCGACCGACCGGCCGTGCAGCTGTTCTCCGCATAGTAGTCAGTGAACAACATGCCTTCCTTGGCAATGCGGTCGATGTTGGGAGTGTGGAAGCCCATGATGCCCATGCCATAGGCGCTAACGTCGGTGGGACCGACATCGTCGCCCATAATGAACACGATGTTTGGCTTGTCGCTCGCCGCACGAACCTGCGATGCGCATAACAGGCATGCAAATGCGCAAGAGAGAAAATGAATGACAGACGCTCGCCGAAAACGAAGCTTGAGCAACGGCTTGGACAGCTGAACGTGACTCATCGCTATTCCTCCTGTGGAAGAGCATCAACGTCGAAAGAGGCAACGTACGCAGGGAGGTCCGCAGGCTCTGGGAAATGCCCATCGTTCAATGGGATACTGCATTAATGGGTACGTTGGAACTGTAAGAGATACCAGTTGTCCGTATCGTTCGCTGATTCTGGGTGACGACGATGTGTCTCGCTGCTTCGAGGAGAGCTGGATTCTTCAACGCTATGACCGCACGCGATTTGCCGGGCAGAGGGACCACAGCGCAGGCCAGACGGTTCGGGGCACAAAGTGATGATTGAGTGCTGATCGGGCTGCAAATTCAAGCCTTGATCGCTGCTCGTAACCTGTCATTCTGCCCAGACTTCTCGCCGCGCTGTTACACTCTCCCTTGGCCTAAATTCAAGTTGATCGGTTGACTTAAACCTCGACATGACACCTGCTCCACTCTCCACCATCAATGACCTGTTTTGCCGCGTCTCGGCGGCTGCCAATCCCCGAGCTATCCTCTGGCAAGACGAGTTCGGGCACTGGCAGCCTCTCTCCTCCGACCAGATCTACCAACGCGTCCATACGCTCGCTGAGGCTTTTCTGAGTTGGGGCGCGAAAAAGGGCGACCGCATTGCCCTCATCGCCGAAAACCGCTGGGAGTGGGCCGTCGCCGATTTCGCCATCCTCGCCATCAATGGCGTCACCGTTCCCATCTACCCCACGCTAACCGGCGAGCAGATTGCTGTGCTCCTGGCCGACGCCGGTTGCAACATCGCGGTCGTCTCCACGCGCCAGCAATTCGACAAGCTCAACGCGGTTCGCTCCCAAACGCAGCTTGAGCGAATCGTCATGATGGACGGCCAGGCCCCGGACAGCGCCATCGCATTCTCCAAGCTCCTTGCTGGCGCCGACGATGCCGGCCCGTACCGCGATCCCGTCTTCGATGCGTTGGTCCGCTCAGTCGAGCCCACCGATCTCGCCACACTTATCTACACCTCCGGTACCACCGGCGAACCCAAGGGCGTCATGCTCACCCATGGCAACATTGCCGCTAATCAAAACCTCGCTGCCGCCGAGTTCAGCTTCAACGAAACTGATGCCTGTATCTCCTTTCTCCCTCTGTCTCACGTCACTGCGCGGGCTCTCGACTACGTCATGTACGGCCATGGAGCGCAGGTAGCTTACTGTTCCAACTTCGATAAGCTCCCCCAGGCAATGAAGGAAATCCGCCCAACAGTCTTCGTCGGAGTTCCACGCGTCTACGAGAAGATTCGCCAGGCCGTCGAGCAGAAGTCCAATGCCTCGCCGATCAAGAAGCGCATGCTTGCCTGGGCGCTCAGCGTGGGCGGGGGTAATCGCGACACGGTCTATGGAGGCCGCCAGCCCTCATCCTTCTTTTGGAAACTCGCCAACAAACTCGTCTACAGCAAAGTGCGCGAAGCCTTCGGCGGCCGTGTACGCATCTGGGTCTCCGGCGGCGCACCTCTTGGCATCGACACCGCAAAGTGGTTCGCATCGGCCGGCATTGCCGTGTGGGAAGGATACGGCCTCACTGAAACCTCGCCCGTTATTGCTCTCAACAACCCCGTTGTCCATCGCATGGGAGCCGTGGGTAAAGTGCTTCCGAACGTAGAACTCAAATTTGCCGAAGACGGCGAACTGCTGGCGCGCGGTCCGTCGGTCTTTGTCGGCTATTGGAAGAAGCCCAATGCTAATGCCGAATGCTTCGATGGCGAGGGCTGGTTCCGCACCGGCGACATCGGCCACCTCGACGCAGACGGCTTTCTCTACATCACCGACCGCAAGAAAGAGCTGCTCAAGACCTCCGGCGGCAAACTCGTCGCTCCGCAACCCATCGAGAACAAGCTCAAGAACTCCGTCATGGTTGCGCAATGTGCGGTCATCGGCGACAAGCACAAATTTATCTCGGCGCTGATCTCGCCCAACTTTGCTGCGCTGGAGCAGTGGGCCAAGCACGCAGGCCTTGAAGCGCCGGACCGGAAGGCCCTGGTCTCCGACAGTCGCGTGGTCGCCCTCTATGGCGAAGCAGTACGCGAAGCCAACGCCGGCCTGGCCAACTTCGAAACCATCAAGCGCTTTCGTATCGTTGCCGACGAGTGGTCGCAGGATTCCGGCGAACTCACCCCGTCCATGAAACTCAAACGCCGTGTCATTTTGGCAAAGTATGCGTCGGTAATCGACGAACTTTACGCGGACGAAGCAACCTCACGCGCCGAATAGGGGATTCCAGCCGCCCGATCTCTTTGCGGAAGCTTTTTCCCTTGCTCCACATCATTTGCAGGCCACGGAAGAACGGTGCGCCCCACGCGCCCACCGCAAGAATCCCGCCGAAAAGTATAACCGCGTCAATGCTGATACGTCCCTCGCGCGACCAGTAGTCGTTCGGATCAAGATTGAGCCACAGCGAGAACTCATCCAGAGTCAGGGCTGCGCCCACTCCGTAGCTCACGCTCATCAACCTGCTGAAGAAGATGGACAGCGGTGAATGGCTCCGCCCCAGGTCCAGCAGCCAGCCATAGCCCACCAGCAGCAGGATCATAATGCCCCACACCAGGTGGTGGATGTGATGTCCGCGCACGACTACCCAGTTGAACGGGCCGTGATTGTGCATGATCAGGCCCACGAGCAGCCGCACACCCGCAAATGTGATCAGGAACGAAGCCGATGCAATGAACATGCGCCGTCGCGGCCGGTCGGGAATTGTCGACCGCACCAGGAAGCCCAGTCGCGTGAGTTGCAACAGCACCAGCAGCACGACCACCACCAGGCTCGCAAACGCCAGTAGTATCAGGGCTCCGGTTCCGGGAATAGGCATACTTTCCTATTGAACCATCCCGCCGCGCCTTTTCACGATCGAATGCGATACCAACCTGAGACGGACGCGAAATATCATCGGCGTGAGCGTTGTCACGAAACCGCTTTACAACCGCGGCTTATACTGTCTAAGGCGTCGAGAGCGGCGATTTTCACATCACGCCCGACCTCAGGTCCAGGTATTTCCGGAGCGGCCCGCGCGAGGCGCAGCTGCCCGAATTCGATCAGGAGAAATTTACGATGCGAGTTGCACTATTGACCGGCGGAGGCGACTGCCCCGGCTTGAATGCAGTGATCTACGCGGCCGTGCGCAAGGGAATCCAAACCTACGGCGACGAATTCATCGGCTTCCTCAACGGCTGGCGCGGCGTACTCGACAACAACTTCATTCCGCTCACCCTTGAAAACACCGATGGCATCCAGCTGAAGGGGGGCACTATCCTGCACTCCTCGCGCACCAACGTCAAAAAGATCCCGGGCGGCATCGAGAAGGTGCAGGAAGTCCTCAAGGCCAATAAGATCGACGCTCTCATCGCCCTCGGCGGCGACGATACCCAGTCCGTCACCCTCTTTCTCGCGGAAAACGGAATCAATGCCGTAGGCGTCCCCAAGACCATCGACAACGATATCAACGGAACCGATCAGACTTTCGGCTTCGACACCGCCGTCATGATTGCCACCGAGGCCATCGATCGCATCCATACCACCGCCGACTCGCACAATCGCGTTATCGTTGTCGAAGTCATGGGCCGCGATGCAGGCTGGATCGCTTATGCTTCCGGCGTCGCCTCTGGCGCCCACGTGGTTCTCGTTCCCGAAAAAGAGATCGACATCGATCACGTCTGCGCCCTGCTCAAGTACAACTACGATCACGGCAAGCACTATGGCGTCGTCGTTGTTGCGGAAGGCTGCCATCTGCCCGAAGTCGGCCAGGTCATTGGCTCCAAGGAAGTCGACTCCTTCGGACACGCGCGCCTCTCCGGCATCGGCGAAGCCCTAGCCGGCCTCATCGAGAAGAAGACTGGCTTTGAAACCCGCTCGGTCAACCTCGGTCACACCCAGCGTGGCGGAGTACCTACTGCCTACGACCGCGTCCTCGGTCAGCGTTACGGACTCCACGCCATCGACATGGTGCATGAAAAGAAGTGGGGTCGCATCGCCGTTCTCAAAGGCCTTGACGTCACCGACATCACCATCAAGGAAGCCATCGCCACCAATCGACGCCTTGACCAGCGCTTCTTCGATGTCATCCGTGACCTTGAAGCAAAAGTCTAACGCTGCGTGTCATCCTGAGCGTAGCGGTTTTGGGGCCCCACAGATGGCCGATCATCTCTGGGGTAGCGAGCGAAGGATCTGCTTCTAGTACTTACGACGAATCTTGGGTGCCCCATCCATCGCGCAGTCTCACCGCGCGATGGATGGGAAACCACAATCCAACGCGAACCGGCCGCCAAGCGGCTGCTAACTCCGCTATCCCTTCCCCCATGAACTACCGCCTCTTTCAGCGCGAAGACTTCGACGATCTCTACGCCATCGAAGAGATATGTTTTCAGCCGCCGCAGCGCTTCACGCGTCGCTACATGCGCCAGATCATCGCCTCGCAGGATTCCGCCACCTGGATCGCTGAGCACAACGGCCACATGGCAGGATTCGCCATCGTCGAATGGGCAAGGCAGATCACCGACGTCGTTGCCTACATCGCCACCATCGAAGTCTTGCCCGCTCTGCGCCACCACGGTATCGGAGCCGAATTACTTCGCCGCATCGAAGGCTCCGCAAACGCCGAAGGCGCCAGCCAGATCTGGCTTCACGTCGACACGGAAAACACCGCCGCGATCCAACTCTATGAGCGATCCGGGTATCACAGCCGTGGCCGAGCCGACCACTACTACGCCCGTAACCGCCCGGCAGCCATCTACTTGAAACATCTTGTTTAAGCGAAATCAGAGGGGGTTACCCGCGCGCTTCGCCATCCCATGATCCGCCGAGGCCCAACCCGGATTCCACTAAAATAGAAACAGATAATGTCCATCAGCAATCCAAACCTGCCCAAACTGGTCGTGTCTCTGCGCCAGTACAGCAAGCAGATGTTCCTGCATGACCTGCTTGCCGGCATAACCGTGGGGCTGGTAGCTCTACCGCTTGCCATGGCCTTCGGCATCGCCTCGGGGGTTACGCCGCAGGCCGGACTTTATACCGCCGTCGTTGCCGGCTTTCTCATCTCCGCCCTTGGTGGCTCGCGTACCCAGATCGGCGGACCAACCGGCGCGTTCGTCGTCATTGTCGCCGGCATCGTCGCGCGTTTCGGATTGCCGGGCCTCGCCATGGTCACGCTCATGGCCGGAATCATCCTGCTTGCCATGGGACTCACCGGCCTCGGCTCTGCGGTTCGCTTCATTCCGCGCCCGGTCGTCATCGGATTCACCAACGGCATCGCTGTCCTCATTGCCTCAACGCAGATCAAAGACTTTTTCGGCCTCCGTATCGGCGCTGTTCCCAGCGAATTTCTTCCCAGAATGAAGCTGCTGATTGGCCACATGCCCAGCCTCAACGGGCAAGCGCTGGCAATCGGTGCCGCAACGCTGGCCATCATGCTCATCCTGCCGCGATTCACCAAGCGCGTGCCCTCATCTATCGTCGCGCTGCTCGCTTGTACCGTGGCGTGTGCTTGGTTCCATCTTCAGGTCGAAACCATCGGCACCCGCTTCGGCGGAATTCCCCGCGGACTTCCACCCTTCGCCATTCCCGACTTCCACGCCGAGCACATTCTGCCGTTGATTCCGTCGGCCTTTACCGTCGCGCTG
Organism: uncultured Acidobacteriaceae bacterium; assembly: GCA_963735215.1. GTDB lineage: Bacteria > Acidobacteriota > Terriglobia > Terriglobales > Acidobacteriaceae > Telmatobacter. The sequence continues at coordinate 351,129 of CAVTKF010000002.1, forward strand.
CTTGCTGCGCTGGAAAGTATGCTCTCTGCCGTAGTCGCCGATGGCATGACTGGCGATCGCCACAATCCCAATGTCGAACTCGTCGCCCAGGGAATCGCCAACATCACCTCGCCGCTCTTCGGCGGGATTCCAGCCACCGGCGCCATCGCCCGCACCGCAACCAATATCCGGTCCGGCGCGCGCTCCCCAGTCTCCGGAATCGTCCATGCACTCACGCTATTGGCCATCCTGCTCGTTGCCGCGCCACTGGCCAGCTATATTCCGTTGGCCACGCTTGCAGCCGTGCTCTTTGTAGTGGCTTACAACATGGGCGAGTGGCGCGAGATCGGCGGCATCCTGCAACTAGGCTTCACGGCGATTGCTGTCTGGCTGGTCACCTTTGCGCTTACCGTCTTCGCCGACCTCACCGTCGCCGTTGGCGTGGGGATGGCGCTGGCCGCGCTGGTCTATATCTATCGCATTGCCGAAACCACCACCGTCACTCCTGTCACCGACGACTACATCCGCGACGGCTTGCCACACACGTTGCAGGGACGCATTATTCCACCCTACGTCTCGCTCCTGCGGATTCACGGCCCGTTCCTCTTCGGCACCACGGAGAAGCTGGTTGAAGCTACCGTAAATATCGAAGTCTTCGAACCGGTCGTCATTCTGCGCCTGCGCAACATGACCGCCATCGACGCCACCGGCATTCACGCCATCGAGACATTCGCCAGGCGCCTCACCGAATCGGGCCGCACCCTCCTCCTGTGCGGAGCCATGGAGCAGCCTTCAAAACTTCTTCAGCAGCCGCGCTTTCTCGACCACGTTGGCCGCGAAAACATCATGCCCAACATCCAGGCCGCCCTCGACCGCGCAAAGCAAGTCTTCGAATCCCACGCCGTCCTGGCTAGCTAGACGCACTCGATGTCCCCTCTCCATCCCTTACCACCCAACAGAAGTGGGTGCCCCATCCATGGCGCGGCTTCATCGCGTCATGGGTGGGAAAGCACGAACCGTGTGGAACATACGATGTGGATGCCCATGACTGCAGCCTCATCGCAGCATGGGTGAGATGGCACGAATCCATATAGCATGTAATCCTGTATTCCGAGGAGCAGATCATGAGCGACGGCCGCGAAGAGCGCGAAGAACGCGAAAAACGTCGCGAGCAGGAAGAGCGCGAAGACCGCGAAGATCGCATCGATCACGATCCGCCCGACCAGTGGAAACCCGAGCGCCCCGAATCCTGAATTGCAACCAATTGTCCGGAGTTTATCGCCGCGATTCGACGCGCTTGGAACGCATCACGACTTCGTCCGCGTGTAACGAATTGCCTCGACTGTCGACGAGGCAACGACGCCTTCTTCCACCACCGCATCGAGGAAGGGAATCAGCCTGGCAATCTGCTCTTCGGTGTCCACGATGCTCAATTGAATGGGCGCATCTTTCGAAAAATGACTTGTTCTGCGGATGCGGCTGCCGGCTCCGTAGCCTTCAATCCCGCTGAAGACGATTGCCTCGGCAATATTCAGCTCCTGGCACTTGGTCAAAATCGCCTCGTGCAGAGACTTGCCCTGCCACTTGTCGTCTTCGCCAAAGTGGATGCGCAGCATGCGACCCTGAAATTCTTCTTTCATCGAAAACCCTCTACAACGTTGCTTCGCCAATCGGGTTGGTCGCATCGATCGCGCGGTACGCGTACTTGATGATGTCCACATCGGAGAACACCACCAGGCCCTCTTCCACCATCTGCTCCACCAGCGGTAAAAACGCGTGCAGTTTCTCCGCCGTATCAATCGCCGACAGCATCACCGATCCATGATGGGAGGTCAGCAGCGGCTTGTCCTTGTGCATGCGCCGGTGCGCCCCGTACCCCAGAATCCCGCGATACACCGTCACTCCGGCAATATCGTTCGCGCGCATCGCCTCCACCAGAGCCTCGTGCAGCGGCTTGCTCTTCCAGCGGTCTTCCTCGCTCAGGAAAATGCGCATCATCTGCGCCTTGCCTTCGATCTTCAAGTGATGCGGCGGAATCGGCTTCTTCGGTTTGGAGACCTGTGCTGGCTTTGCGACCGTGGTCTCCTGCATCTCAATCAGCCCTGTACCGGCAAGTTCTTCGAGCTTGCCCAGCAGAGAATCCACCTTCTCGCGCGTATCGATAAATTCGATCTTCAACGGCAGACGGTCTGAAATATCCACCATTGTTGAGGAGTGCATGTGGTGATCGGCGCCGAATCCCGCGATGCCCTTGGTGACCGTTGCGCCCGCGACTCCGCGGTAGAAAAGAAAATCCAGAATGCGGGAATACACCGGCACGCCGTGGTGAGTTGTGCCTTCGCTCAGGTAGATGGTGACCTTGACGGCCTTTCCCGGACTCAGCATAGATAGCTCTCCCAGGCCAACTGTGAATTCTACGCCCTATCGAGAATTTCGCGCACCCCATCGCGATCAGGCGAATTTAAGTGTCATCCTGAACGTAGCGTTTTGGTGCCCCATGGACAAAAGTCCGTAGGGTAAGCGGAGTGAAGGATCCGCTTTTTGCATTTCTTCCGTCCGCGCGAGTGGCACAACTCGAAAGTGGTTAAAGACCATCGCTACGGCACCATCTCTCCCAGCACCGACCCGCCCCAAACAGCTGCAAGCCCCAGCATAAAGCTGCCCACCGCATACAGTGCGGCGATTCCGAAAGCCCCTGCGCGCAGGGTCGACAGTGTTTCCCACTCGTAGGTCGAGAACGTGCTGTACGCCCCGATAAACCCTACCGGCACCAAATAGCGCCACGCCGGATTCAACTCCGCACGCCTGCCAAGGTAAGTCATCGAGAAGCCGATGACCACGCACGCAGTAATGTTGACGATCAGCGTGCCGTAGGGAAAGCGAATCCCCATCCGGCTCGCGATCGACGAGCCGACCCAATATCGCGCAACTGAACCCAGCGCGCCACCAATGGCAATCAGGAGATACTTCTGCAATCTGCCCCCCTCGAAGAGATCAGTGGGTGCCCCATCCGTGGCAGCGCCTTTTGCTGTCATGGGTGGGAAAGCACAATTCCACTGCGTAGATCTCTTTATCCAGATTTCCAGGGATCGCGCCGGCGTGACTCCACGACAGGACCACCTGTCAGGAGTCATCATCTGTCCGGGCCGTACGCGAGAGGACAGCGGTTAACAGCAAAGCATTACCAGCCTCGCTGCGCGGTGAACTCCATCACCACTACCACTGCATCCATTACAGCGGCGTTTACATTTCGATGTCAAGTAACCAGCGTGTACGCGGACTCTTATATGTAATTCCGCATGGGCCCGGCGCCCCATCCACGCCCGGTGCCCCATCCATGGCAGCGATTTTTGCTGTCATGGGTGGGAAAGCAGAACCTCACCCATTCGCGCCCTCGTCCTGATCTTCAAATCCAAATCAGTCTGTCACCCGACCCGAAGTACCGCCGTCAGAAAGCAGACCATTGCTGCCGTCAGCGTCGCCACTCGCCAACGGTGCATCGCATCCCACCGTCCATGTTCCTCAAGCGCCGGCTCCACGGCTGCATCCGGATCGACGCGCGCCAGCCGATTGTTGATTGGAACCAGAAAGAGAATCGTCAGCACAATCACCATGGCCCAGATGGCGCTGGCTGTAATCAGCAAGAGATAGCCGGTCTCGCCGCGTCTCAAGAACACTTCCGCAATCAGAAGCAGAAAAGAGACGCCATACCAGATTGGCATTGCAGATCCCAGTGTTGCCGCGAACAATGTGATCACCCGCAACTCCTCCCGCGCTCCAAGCTTCCGCAGAATCGGATTGATGAAGACAGCAACAGCAAACTCAGTGCCGATCAGCAGCCCGATGCAAACAGTGGTAACAATATCCAGCAGAGGTCTCATGTGTTCAACTCCTGAGCTTCAGACTCCGCGCGGCGATAGAATGATTCAGTAAGCGGCGCTGACAAATATGTCAGTCCACGTCCCCGATCAGGTCACAACATGCCGGTTTCAAAAAAGGAGATCTCGGAGTGCCCCATCGATGCCATGCTGTCCGTCATCGACGGCCGATGGAAGGGAACCATCCTCTGGCGGCTTTCTGAGAGACCTATGCGCACCAGCGAATTGCTGCGCAGCATCCCCGAAATCAGCGAGCGCATGCTGATCCGTCATCTCAAAGATCTGGTCAGCGACGGAATCCTCGTCCGCCAGCGGGAGAAGGGAACTCATCCCCGCGTCATTTACTCGATCTCCGAATACGGAATGACGATGCTCCCCGTGCTCCAACACATCTGCGCCTGGGGACGGAAGCACATTGAGGTGCGAAAACGCGCCGGATGAATTCGCCTCAGGTCTGTTATGGTCTCCGCAGGAGAATTTCCTGCCAATGGAAGGGGCTCGACGGCTATTGATGTACGTGGTTCTAGTCACTGCAGCCATGTGTATTGGCCTACTGGCCTTGGTCTTCTTTTCTCAGCGATCGCTAATCTATTTTCCGCAACCGCGATCAAACCGCGCTGGCTTGATCATGTCGCTGCCGTCCGTCGATGGATCGGTACTGGTCTCGATGCGGCCAGCTTCAGGCCCCGATGCCGTCGTCTACTTTGGCGGAAACGCGGAAGACGTCTCGCTCGACCTGCCCGACTTCGCCGCGGCCTTCCCGAATGACGCGATCTATCTGCTTCACTATCCCGGCTATGGCGGTAGTGCAGGACATCCGACCGAGAAAAGCATCCTTGCAGCCGCGTTCGCTCTCTTTGACGCGGTCCATGCCCAGCATTCGAATGTGATCCTGATCGGTCGAAGCCTCGGCACCGGCGTCGCAATACATGTCGCAAGCCAACGCCCGGTTGGGCGACTCGTTCTGGTCACACCTTACGACAGTCTGGTCGATGTGGCGCAAGAACATTATCCGTTCCTGCCCAATCGCTGGATGATGCTCGACAAATACGATTCCTGGAAGTGGGCGCCCCACGTGACCGCTCCTGTAAAGATCATCGTTGCCGGGGATGACGAAGTCATCCCGCGCACAAGCACCGAGCGTCTCCGAACGCGCTTCAGCAAGAGCGCCGTCTCATACGTGGTCGTTCCCGGGGTGGGGCACAACTCTATATCAGAGAGCCCGGATTACCTGCGCCTCCTCAGCGATCAATAGCAGGCAACGATTAGTTGTGCTTCCCCTTCCACTCCGCGTACGGCCCCTGGAAATCCTCGATCCCATCCGCCTTGAAGTTCCAAAGCCGTGTCGCAACTTCATCGATCAGATCGTGATCGTGCGTCACCAGCAGCACCGTACCCTCGTACCGCTGCAGCGCGATATTCAGTGCATTGATCGATTCCAGATCGAGGTGGTTCGTCGGCTCGTCGAAAATGAGAATGTTTGGCTTGGTCAGAATCAGCTTGCAGAAAATCAACCGTGCCTGCTCCCCGCCTGAGAGCGCCTTCGTCGGCTTCTCGCCTTCTTCGCCAGAGAAAAGCATCTGCCCCAGAATGCCGCGAATCTCCTCCACGTGCGCCGCCGGATTCCAGCGATGGAGCCACTCCGCCACCGTCAGTCCGTGCTCGATCGTCGATCCCACATCCTGCGGAAAGTATCCGATCTGCGCTTCGTGCCCCCAGAAAACTGTTCCCGAATCCAGCGCGAAGTCCTTTTCCGCGAGACCAGGGTAATTCGCCAGAAGGCTTTTCAGCAGCGTCGTCTTTCCCGCGCCGTTGCGCCCCATCAGGCAGATCTTCTCCCCGCGCAGCACATTCGCGGTAAATCCGTCGATCACCTTCAGGTCATCGTAGAGCTTGGTCAGGTGTTTGAACTCCAGCACATGCTTGCCGCTAGGCCGCACCTGGTCAAACTTGATGTATGGGCGCTGGATATTCGAGCGCGCCAATTCGTTGGTCTGCAGGCGCTCCACTTCCTTGCGCCGGCTTGTCACCTGCGAAGAGCGCGTGCCCGCTGCAAATCGCGCGATGAATTCGTTGAGCTGCGCGATCTTTTTGTCGCGTTGCGCGTTCTGCGACTCCAGCGTAGAACGGATCTGCGTCTTCGCCATCACCATGTCGTCGTAGCCGCCCGTGTAGGTGATGACCGTCTGATAGTCGATATCGGCCGTATGTGTGGTCACGCTGTTCAGAAAATGCCGATCGTGCGAAATTGCAATCAGCGTGCCGTCGTAGGAGTTCAGAAAATCCTGCAGCCAGTGCACAGAATCCAGATCGAGGTAGTTGGTGGGCTCGTCCAGTAGCAGCGCTTCCGGCTTTCCAAACAGGGCCTGCGCCAGCAATACACGCACCTTCTGCCCGCCCTGCAACTCGCCCATCTTGCGTTCGTGCAACTCCTCAGTGATGTCCAGACCGTCGAGCAGCACGGCGGCATCGGCCTCGGCTGTGTAGCCATCCTCGTCGCCGATCACGCCTTCCAGTTCGCCTAGCCGCATGCCGTCGGCATCGCTCAGTTCGGCCTTCTCGTAAATGCGGTCTCGCTCTTCCAGGGCCGCCCAGAGCGGCTTATTGCCCATGATGACCGTATCGATCACGCGATAGCCGTCGAATGCGAACTGATCCTGGCGCAATATGCCCAGCTTCCGCGGACGCACTACCGTGCCCTTTTGTGCTTCCAGTTCGCCGGTCAGGACTTTCATGAAAGTGGATTTGCCTGACCCGTTCGGCCCCGTCAATCCATAGCGCCGCCCAGGCGTAAATGACACTGACACTTCTTCAAACAACACTTTTGCGCCGTAGCGCATCGACACATTGCTTACACTCAGCATTCGTTTCGTTTTCCTGTACGCGAACCGCGGCGAAGTATCGGCACCGCCGGTTCAAATATTTCAGTTGAATCAGAGTTTCGGGGAACGCGAATACCGATTGCCCCGTTTAGGCAAAGCCGCAGATACAAAACTCCGAAGCCGGTGCGGTCCAGTCGACGCGACCATCAGGCCGCGAAGACAAGGTTAAAAACTCGGAGAGCGCACTGTATCCGCAATTTCGCCCAGCGAACTGCTGCACTTCAAGTTTCTCATAACTCCGTGATTGCCGCAGCGCCGAAGGATAGGGGTAAAAAGGCCACCCACTTTACGATCCGTTCCTCTTCCGAACCCTGGCGTCGTGTCATCCTGAGCGACGCAAGCTTGGGGCCCCATGCAGTGGGGTAAGCGGCGCGAAGGATCTGTTTCTGCTTTCACCATGCTCAGCACACGATTTCCGTCGCAACAGCATTCAATGCCGGGTGCCCCATCCTTGTGGCGCTTTTGCCGCAAGGGTGGGAAACCACCAGTCCTCAACCCGCCAAGACAGAAAAGTGCGACGGCCCAGAGCCGTTGCCTTTTCTTACGGAATCCCCAAGATCTTATGCGTCTGCAAACTCAGCCTCCACTTCGGATGCTCCATGCAGTACCGCACCGCCAACTCCGTATTCGCCAGGCGGTCCGGCCCATCCATTGGCTGCAAAAAGAAATGTCGAAATCCGAGCCCCTCAAACTCCCCGGCTGCGCATGCGCCTGCGGAAACACCAGCTTCAACTCGTCGCCCGCCTTCTGCACCAGCCGCGCCCCTACTTTTGGACTCACGCATACCCAGTCAATTCCCGCCGGAGCCTCCACCGTTCCATTCGTCTCCACGGCAATCTCAAAATCGCGTTCGTGCAGTGCATCGATCAGCACCCGGTCCAGTTGCAGCAAGGGCTCGCCACCGGTGCAAACCACAAACCGCGTGCCCTCCGCGCCGCGCACAGCCCATGTCGCGCTGATCGCCTCCGCCAGATCCTCGGCTGTTTCAAACCTGCCTCCACCCGGCCCGTCCACCCCCACAAATTCCGTATCGCAAAATTGGCAGATCGCCGACGCCCGATCGCTCTCGCGTCCCGACCACAAATTGCATCCCGCAAACCGGCAGAACACCGCCGCGCGCCCCGCCTGCGCACCCTCGCCTTGCAGCGTATAAAAAATCTCTTTGACCGCGTAGCTCATCGGCTCGCCTTCGCATCGGGATAGGGCAGGGGATCATCAATGCCGTTTTCGCTGAAATCCTTTTCGCCTGCAGGAAACACGAGTCGCACTGCCCGCATGGCTTCCCATCCGGCGCAGGATCGTAGCAGCTGCTCGTCAGGCTGTAATCCACGCCCAGTTCCATGCCTCTGCTGATGATCTGCGCCTTCGTCAGTTGCATCAGGGGCGCATGGATCACCAGTTTCTGCCGACCTTCCACACCGGCCTTCGTCGCCAGGTTCGCCATCGTTTCAAATGCTCGAATGAACTCCGGCCGGCAATCGGGATATCCGCTGTAATCCAGCGCATTCACCCCGATGAACACGTCGCTCGCTCCCAGCACCTCGGCCCACGCCAGCGCGAACGAAAGAAAGATTGTGTTCCGCGCCGGCACGTACGTCACCGGAATCCCATGCTCCATCTCCGCGCTGTCCCGGCCCTTCGGCACATCGATATCGTCCGTCAATGCCGACCCGCCAAACACGCGCAAATCAATCGTGGCGATGCGATGCTGCGCCACACCGAGCGACACCGCTACCCGCCGCGCCGCTTCAAGTTCAAAGCTGTGACGCTGCCCATAGGCAAACGAGAGCGCATGCACCAGGTAGCCTTCGCTCTGCGCAATCGCCGCCACCGTCGCCGAGTCCAGCCCACCGCTTAGAAGAACTACCGCTGTATTTTTTCGGTCCAATAAAGCACGTCCTCCTTTGATCCTAAAGCGAAAGTCTGACAGAGCACATTTCTTTTGATGTTAAAGCGAATACTGCATCAAAGTGAAACAAGCGGACCGCTCCGAGAGCTGTTCTTTCCTCTTTGCTCTCATTTTTGTTCACCCGCTTGAACTTCCGGCCACTTTCTCCGCTCGAAGAAACTGCGCGTCAACAATCCGGAGGTCGTCGTATGCATCAGCAGAGTTCCCCCGCTCTGTCTTTATTCGTGCTTGCATCGGTATTCGTCACTCCGTGCATGCTTCATGCACAGGTATCCGGCGCTGCTACAGATGAAGCGAACCGATCCATCTGCATCGTCGGCTGCGAGCACATGGTCCCACCTTCTCTCTCGAGACTCTGAATCGGGGCTCTCGACGCGTTATCAGAAAGCGGGCAATCGCGCGGGTGAAGCTCATGCGCTCGGCGCTATTGCCCATTTGTACAACGAGCAGCACCAACAGCAGAAAGCTATCGAGATTTATCAATCTGGCGCTCGCGATATGGCGTGAACTCGGCAACAAGGAATTTGAAGCAGTCACGCTCGCCCACATCGGAAATGTATATCGCGAGTGGCGATTCCCTGACCAGGCTAAGCACTTCTACATCGATGCACTCAAGATTTATCCCGCCGATGCCGACAAGTCACAAGAAGCCGCCATCCTCAACAATCTCGGTATGGCTTACTTCGCTCTGCGCGACCGGAAAAAATGTTTGGAGTATTTTGACAAGGCTCTCGCCGAGTATCGTGTCCGGCAGGACCGGCAAGGTGAGGCGTTCGCACTTACGAACCTCGGTTCGACCTACGCGTTTCCTGGTCAACGATCCGCAAAAGGCACTCGACTACTTTCAGCAAGCAATCACCAAGCTCGAACTGCTGAACGATCGCGCAAATGAGGCAAACACGCTTGAACTCATGGGAGACGTCTGGGTGAAACTCCAGAAGCGGGAAATGGCGGTTCAAAGCTTCCAGCGCTCCCTATTCCTCTACAGCCGGTTAGGTAACACGGAAGGCGAAGCGTCCGTACGCAAGCAACTCAGGACGGCCACTGATCCTGAGGCAGGCGGCTCTCCACTAAGCCAAGCAAGCCGGAGAAGGCCTCGGCAAGTAATTCCTGCCCCTGACGCCTTAGAATGATCCTTGACTCGCCATGAAGATCTTTCTGACAGGCGCTACCGGATTCGTCGGCCATCATGTCGCGAAAGCGCTTGCTGATCAAGGCGCCGACCTTCGCCTCCTGGTACGCAAATCCAGCAAGCTCTCCAATCTCGAAGGCATCTCCGGCGACACCGTTGTAGGTGACCTCGCGAAACCCGAGTCCTACGCCCCCGCCCTCCAGGACTGCGACGCCGTCATGCACGTCGCCGCCGACTACCGCCTCTGGATTCGCGATCCCGACGCGATGTACCGTGCCAACGTCGATGGCACCCGCGACCTGCTCAAACTCGCCCGCGAAGCCCGCGTTCGCCGCGTCGTCTACACCTCCAGCGTCGCTACCATGGCCTTCCGCACCGATGGAATTGTGGTCAACGAAGACACGCCCGTTTCGATCAATGACATGGTCGGCCACTACAAGCGATCCAAGTTTCTAGCCGAGCAGCAAGCCATCGCCGCAGCGCAGGACGGCCAGCAGGTCATCATCCTCAACCCAACCACGCCCATCGGCCCCAACGACTCCAAGCCCACGCCTACCGGTCGCATTTTCGTCGATTTTCTCAATCGCAAATTCCCGGCTTACGTCGACACTGGCCTCAACCTCGTCGACGTCGCTGAAGTCGCGCGCACCCATGTAGCCGCGCTTGATGTCGGAAAGCCCGGTCGTCGCTACATCCTCGGCGGCGAGAATCTCACCCTCAAGCAGATCCTCGACAAGATGTCTGCCATCACCGGCATCCCTTCGCCGACAACAGAAATCCCTTTCGCCATCGCCGCCACCTACGCCTTCTTCGAAGAGTGGATCACCGGCCGCATCCGCGGCAAAGAGCCCCGCGCGACATTGGAAGAAGTCCGCATGGGACGCAAAAAGATGTTCGCTTCCTCCGCCCGTGCCCAGCAGGAACTAGGCTTTCGCATCGTCCCCGTCTACCCCGCCATGCGCGCCGCCATAGACTGGTTTCGCGCCAACGGCTACGCCCCATGACCCGAGTCGCCATCATCGCCGCCATGCCCGGCGAACTCAAACCCCTCGTCCGCGGACTGGCCTCACTCCACTCGCGGCACCATCCAATTCTGGGCCCAGCGCAACGAAGAGGAAGAATGGATCGCCGCCTGCGCTGGCGCCGGTCTCGACGCCGCCACCCGAGCCTTCGCCGGAATCGAAGACGGCGGCCCCATCGACCTCGTCATTTCCATCGGCTGGGCTGGTGCCCTCACCCCCGACATCGCCGCCGGCAGCGCCTACAACTGTGCCGGTGTCATCGACGCCCGTACCGGCGAGCGCTTCAACTGCGACGCCGGAGCGGGCAAACTCTGGCTTGCCACCAGCCCCCGTGTCGTCGACGAACCTGAAAAACGCCGTCTCGCCACCACTTACAAAGCATCCCTAGTCGACATGGAAGCCGCCGTCATCGCTCGCCTAGCCGCAATGCGTGGTATACCGTTCTATGCAATCAAGGGCGTCAGTGACTCCCTTGATGCAAAGTTGCCTGATTTCAATCGCTTTATCGCTGCAAATGGCCAGTTTAAGACCCCAAAGTTTGTTCTTTTTGCTCTCCTCAGGCCTTGGATATGGCCCGCACTCATCCAAATGGGCGAAAATAGTAAAAAGGCTTCCCAAAGCATTGCGGAGCGGCTTCGCGAACTCCTGAATGAATGACGAATGAGGTCACGCTAACTCAGAATGGCTACCCAAACCACCAACGCCTGAAAGCCATATCGCCACCCGGATCCCCTCGACCATGCGCGCCGTAGTCTACCGCGGTGTCAACGACATGCGCGTGGAGGCCGTGCCCACACCCACCATCGGCCCCGGCGAGTTGCTCGTCAAGGTCGCCACCTGCGGCATCTGCGGAACCGACCTCAAAAAAATCCACACTGGCTCCCATTCCGCCCCCCGCATCTTCGGCCACGAGATGTCCGGCACTGTCGTCGCCGTCGGCGAAGGAGTCACGCGTTTTCGCGGTGGCGAGCGTGTCGTCGTCCACCATCACGTTCCTTGCGGCGAGTGCTTCTACTGCCGAAAAGGCACTCCGGCCCAGTGTCCACTCTACAAAAAGGTCGGCGTCACTGCAGGATTTGAGCCCTCCGGCGGTGGTTTTGCCGAGTACATCCGAGTGATGGACTGGGTGGCCTCCAGTTGTGGAGTCGTTCTTATTCCCGATGGCATTCCTTTCGAGCAGGCCGCCTTCCTCGAGCCCGTCAACACCGTGCTCAAGGGCGTAAAGATGCTCAACCTGCGCTCTGGACGACACGGTGCTGGTGATCGGTCAGGGTCCCATCGGACTTATGCATGCTGTGCTCGCCAGCCGGACCGGCGCACGCGTCCTCACCTCTGACCTTTATCCCGAACGCCACGCCATCGCCGCCCGTTACGGCCTCAAAGACCCCATCCATGCAGGCAGTGAAAACGTCGTGGAGCGCGTACTTGCCGAGACCGATGGCCGTGGCGCTGACGCCGTCATCCTCGCCGTCGGCGGAAACGGCCTCATCAAGACCGCCATGGACGCGGCTCGTTGCGGCGGCAAGGTCATGCTTTTTGCCCAGACCCAGCGCGGCGACGCAACTTTTGATCCCGGCGTGGTTTGTATGGATGAGAAGACCCTGATGGGCTCCTACTCGTCTTCATTCGCGATCCTCGACGAAGTCACCGACTTGGTATTCAACGGCTACCGCAACGGATTTGACCTGACTCAGCTCATCTCGCATCGTTTTCCTCTCGACGAGGCTGTCGCGGCAATCGATGTCGCTTCGCACCCCAAAGCTGACTCGATGAAGATTATGATTGAGCCTGTTTCCGGCGCAGGTGCAAAGTGATGCGTTCTTTGCCGGACTTTTGCGGGCGCCCTTTCGCAGGCTCCTTCTCACCTATCGGGCCTCTCAAACGCGATCCGAACTGAGCCATCGAGTGAGCATTTCCGGAGCCGCTCGAGGAGGCATCGATGCCAAAGACGGTAAAGGACACCATCCAACGCGGCCGCTCGACGGTCGAGGATGTCCTCCAGGTCGGCCGCAGCACCGTTGGGGATGTGCTCCAGATCGGCCGCAATACCGTCGAGGAAGTCCTCCACGTTGGCAGGAGCACCGTTGAAGAGGTCATTCAGGTCGGCCGCAACACCGTCGAGTCCGCGCGCCAACTGCGCCAGGGAACCATGCAGGCCGCGGTTCTGCATGGCCGCCAGGACATTCGGATTGAAGATGTGCCGGTTCCCCGGGCAGCGCCCGGCGAGCTGATTGTCCGCGTCGGCGCAGCCCTCACTTGTGGAACAGACCTGAAAGTTTTTCGCCGCGGTTACCATGCCCGCATGATCGTCCCTCCGGCCCTCTTCGGTCACGAGCTGGCTGGAACCGTTTTCGAGGTAGGGGAGGGAGTTCAAGGTTTTCCGAACGGCAGCCGTGTGGTGGCGCTCAACTCCGCACCATGCGGCGAGTGCTACTTCTGCCAGCATGGGCAGGAAAACCTCTGTGACGATCTGCTCTTCAACAACGGCGCGTATGCTGAGTTCATCCGCATCCCGGCGCGCATCGTCGCTAAAAACACCCTGCACATTCCCGATCACGTTCCGCTTGAGCACGCCGCGCTGACTGAGCCGCTTGCCTGCGCCGTGCATGGCTTTGAAGACTCGCGGCCCTACCCCGGCGCGACGATCGCCATCATTGGCGGCGGCCCGCTCGGTCTCATGATGCTGCACGTAGCCGCACTTGCAGGATGCGAAGTCATTGCCATCGTCAAGCACGACGGGCAGGTCGAAGCCGCCCGCCAACTCGGCGCTGCTCACGTAGTCCAGACCAGCAGCATCCGCAAGGCGATTCGCGAGACTCGCGCTCTCACTCCCAAAAACCGCGGCGTCGATATCGCAATTGAAGCCGTCGGCGTCCCTGAAGCCTGGGAAGAAGCCGTCGAAATGGTGCGCAAAGGCGGCACTGTCAATTTCTTCGGCGGATGCGCCGTGGGCACGCACGTCACGCTCGACACCAACCGCATTCACTACAGCGACATCACGCTCCGCGCCACCTTCCACCACACGCCGGCCATGTGCCGCAAGTCGCTGGACCTCATCGCCAGCGGCCGCTTCCAGGCCAGCGCCTTCATCACCGGCCACGCTCACCTCTACGAACTCAATCGCGTCTTTGAGAAGTTGATGAACCGCAGCA
>CAVTKF010000003.1:0-10950 GCA_963735215.1 uncultured Acidobacteriaceae bacterium
GAGTGCAGACCATTATCCTGCCCGCTGAAAATCAGCAGGACGTCGAAGAAGACCTCACGCCCGATATGACTGAAGGAGTCTCAATCCACTACGCAAGCCGCATTGAAGACGTGCTGGCCGTGGCTCTGCCTTTGCTCAACGCAAAGTCCGGAGTCACCCCCTTCACCACCGAACGCGGCACCTCAGCAGCCGCATAACGAGCGAGCATTTGAAGCAAAGAGGCCGGCGAAACTGCCGGCCTTTTTGCGTTTTACCTCAAATCCATCGGCGTGTTATTCCGAGCAACCGAAGGGAAGAAGCGCCGAGATCTGCGGTTTTCGGGTCTGCCATCCGTGACGTAGTTCCATCGCGTGATGGGTGGGAAAGCACGAACCCGACACACGACGCGTTCCCCCGCGTAACCCACACTACCCTCGACGCCCTTCTGCGTCTAACTCCAAGGCGGTATCCTTTCTCCATCATGCACGTACGCATTCTCCCATTCGGCATTCTGAAGGAGTCCCTTGGCTCCGACCCCTTCTCGCTTGAACTGCCTCGCGGCGCTACCGTCGCCGATCTGCTGGCTCGTCTCGTCGCGCGCGCGCCCGCCGTCGAATCCCTTGGCATAGCCGTCAGCGTCAACGCCGAATATGCCGACCGGAAAAAGATTCTCCGCGAAAATGATGACATCGGCCTGCTCCCGCCGGTCTCAGGAGGCGCACCATCCAGCGGTCCTCTGAAAACCGAGGAGTCCGTATTCATTCGTCTCACCCGCGATCCCATCCAGGCGGAGGCTCTCGTCACCGCCGCAAAGCATGGCGAAGACGGCGCCGTCATCGTCTTTGATGGGATCGTCCGCAATAACTCCCGCGGCCGGAAAACGATCTTTCTCGACTACGAGGCATACGAAGAAATGGCTCGGAGACAGATGAACGAGTTGGCGCGCGAGGCAATTACCCGCTTCGAGGTGCGCAACGTCGCCATGATCCATCGGCTTGGCCGCCTGCAGGTCGGCGAGACCAGCGTGCTGATCATCGTTTCCTCGGCGCATCGCGGAAAAGCCTACGAGGCAAGCCGCTGGTTGATCGACACACTCAAGAAGACTGTCCCGATCTGGAAGAAAGAGACATTTGCCGACGGCGCGATCTGGGCAGATGGCGAGCCGTTTCCGCCGGAATACGCCGTGGAGGGCGCCGATGGCCCTTCGTCCTAATCGTCTGGCTTTGGCTGCGTTCTCCGCGGGCCTTTCTCTTATCCTCGGCCTGGCCCCTCGTGTCACCGCGCAAGAAGACAAGCCCCTCCGCCTCGACGTAAAGCTGGTGAGCCTCTTCGTCAACGTCACCGATCAGAAAGGCGCCATCATCGGCGGCCTGACGAAGGACGACTTCAAGATCACCGAAGACGGCCGTCTGCAAACCATCGCAGTCTTCGAGCGCCAGTCCGAAATGCCGCTCAACCTTACGCTTGCCATCGACACCAGTTCCAGCACCTACAAGGACCGCTACAACGAACAGGAGGCTGCGAAGAAATTCGTTGGCGCACTGATTCGTTCGCAGGACCAGATGAATGTCCTGCAATTCGCAACCTACGTGACGGAGCTGACCGGTTTCACCAACAGCGTTTCGAAGATCGACCACGGCCTCGACGGTTTGCGTGGTGCGGGCGGCACGGCGCTGTACGACGCCATCTATCTCGGATCGCAGGCCCTCGGTAAAAAGGATGGCCGCAAGGTGCTGGTGCTTGTCTCCGATGGCGGCGACACGGTGAAAGGCACCACCTACCCTGAGGCGCTGGAGCAGGCGCTGCGCAATGAAGTCATGATCTACTCCATCATCGACGTGCCCATCGAGGCCAGCGCCGGCCGCGACATCGGCGGCGAACACGCCCTCATTACGCTTTCAGAGCAGACCGGCGGCAAGTACTTCTACGTCGACGCCGGCGGACTCGACAAGGCCTTCGCCCAGGTAAGCGACGACCTGCGCACCCAATACATGATCGGCTACTACCCTCACAACCAGGAGCCGGGAAGGACATTTCATCGCATCGATGTGAGCATCCCCCGCGCCACCGCCGAAGCATTCAACATCCGCCACAAAACCGGCTACTACGCCGACCCCCAGAAGAGCCGCGACTAGGCGCCGACTTACGCTTCAGTCAGGCTGTCATTCCGAGCGGAGCCGAGGAATCTGCAATCGCCTTTTTCCGCTGCTTCAATCCGCACAATCATAGGTGCCCCATCCATGACGCAGCTTCATCGCGGCATGGGTGGGAAAGCGAGAACCCAAACCCGAGAGCCGATCCCAACCCGCGGATGGTCAGCCGTTTTACCCCTCACCGTTCAAAATCGAACACATCATCCCGCTTTCGAACGCTCCCCGTCACCCCTCCGTCAATAAGCCCAAGTCTTTCCGTGCCTTTGCTGGCATTCAACGTGCTCTCCAAATTGCACGCTATAGTGTGCGTGGAGGGTTGCGATGAGCGTTTTGCTTCAGGATCTCGCCTTTGCATTTCGTCAGTTGCGGAAGACCCCGGGCTTCACCATCACCGTCATCCTCACCCTTGCCCTGGGAATCGGCGCCAACGCGGCCATCTTTACGCTGGTCAACGCCGTCCTGCTGCGCAACCTCCCCGTTACCGATCCCAAGACCCTCGTCCGCATCGGCGACACCGATGACTGCTGCGTGAACTCCGGAATTCACGAGAAGGGAGACTACTCTCTTTTCTCAACCGATTCTTATCTCCTCTTCAAAAAGAACTTGCCGGAATTTGATGAACTGGCAGCGATGGAATCCGGCTTCGATTACCGGCCGCTCACCGCGCGTCGCGAAGACCCTCAGGCCGTCGCAAAATCT
The DNA here is from genome assembly GCA_963735215.1 of uncultured Acidobacteriaceae bacterium. Lineage (GTDB taxonomy): Bacteria > Acidobacteriota > Terriglobia > Terriglobales > Acidobacteriaceae > Telmatobacter. The sequence goes on from CAVTKF010000003.1 coordinate 2,832, forward strand.
GTGATGGGTGAATTCGTCTCCGGCAACTACTTCCGCACCTTCGGTCTTCAGCCCACCGTCGGCCGCTTTTTCACCGGCGCTGACGACACCAAAGGCGCCGCGTTCACCGCCGTAATGAGCTACGACACCTGGGCGCATGAATACGCCTCCGATCCCAACGTGGTCGGCAGCACGTTTCGCATCAACACCCAGCCCGTGACCATCATCGGCATCGCCCCCAAAGGGTACTTTGGCGATCGACTAACCAGCAATCCGCCCAACTTCTACCTGCCCCTCGAATCCATGGCGGTGATCTCCAATGTTCCTTACCTGCACGATCCTGAAGTCTCATGGGTCTACGTGGTCGGCCGCGTGAAGCCGGGCGTCTCGCTCGACGCCATTCAGGCGAAGGCCAGCACGATGCTTCGCCAGCAGTTCTCTACCTTCAAGAATTTTTCAACCGAACGTGGAAAGACATTTCTTGGTCGCACCCACGTCGTTCTCACGCCGGGAGGCGCCGGCATCCAGCAGCTACAGGACAACGCCAAGTCGCAGCTTCATCTCCTCTTCTGGATCGCCGGTCTCGTTCTTCTCGTCGCCTGCGCCAACATCGCCAACCTCCAGCTTGTGCGCAGCATGAGCCGCCGGTCGGAGATGTGTGTGCGTACAGCTCTCGGCGCTCAACGGAGCCGCATCATTCGCCAGCTGCTCACCGAAAGCATTCTCCTCGCGGGCATCGGGGGGCTGGTCGGCCTGGGCGTGGCTTACCTCGGGGCACACATGCTGCTGGCAATGGCGTTTCCCGGCGCGCAGAATGTTCCCATCAACGCGGCTCCTTCGCCCCAGGTCATCGGATTCGCTTTCGCGCTCTCGCTCGTTACCGGCATCCTGTTCGGCGTAGCGCCCGCCTGGATCGCCGCGCAGGCACAGCCAGCCGAAGCTTTACGCGCAGCAGGCTCGCGGACCACCGCTTCCGGCGCATCGCTGTTGCAGCGCGCCCTTGTTGTCGTGCAGGCGTCACTCTCGCTCATTCTTCTAGTCGGCGCCGGCCTCTTTGCGCAGAGCCTCAATAAGCTCGAGAGCTCCGACATGCACCTCGACTCGAAGAACCGCTACATCATTCACATCAATCCGCAGGCCGCCGGATATTCGCAGACCCAGGTTGAATCGCTCTATCGCACCATCGAGGACCAGTTCCACGCCATTCCGGGCGTCGTGAAAGTTGGCATCTCCACCTACACGCCGATGGAAGACAACAACTGGAGCAACAGCGTACAAATCCAGGGCCAAGCCGATCTCAACAAAGGCGCGTCCTGGGTAAAAGGGAACGCGGAATACTTCGACTCGGTCGGAACGCATGTGCTGATGGGCCGCGGCTTCACGCCGCATGATTTGCTCGCAGCGCCTGCGGTTACCGTGGTCAACAAGGAATTCGTGAAGCAGTTCTTCAAGCCGGGCGAGAATCCCATCGGCCATCGCCTGGGTTCACCCGGCCCGCAAAGCCCGGGCGACTATGAAATCGTTGGCGTGGTCGACGACACAACCTACACCGCGGTGCAGTGGAAAGATCACGCGATGTACTTCGTGCCCATCACGCAGCGCCCAACCAGCGCCAAAGAGCCCATCACCGAAGACATATCGCTCTATGCAGGCGCGGTGGTCATTCAGACTGCCCACCCGATGAACGACATGGAGAAACTCTCGCAGCGCACGCTCTCCGGCATCAATCCCAACCTCACCATCGTCAAGTTCCAGACCTTCGACCAGCAGATTGCCGATCGCTTCAACGACGATCGCATGATCGCTCGGCTGACCTCGCTCTTCGGCGGCCTGGCGCTACTGCTTGCCACCATCGGCCTCTACGGAGTCACTGCGTATACCGTCGTCCGCCGCACGTCTGAGATCGGTATCCGCATGGCTCTCGGTGCCGAACGCATCCGCGTCATCGGCATGGTGATGCGCGGAGCCATGCTGCAGGCTCTCATCGGTCTGGCCATCGGAGCGCCCATCGCCATGCTCTGCGTCCGCTACGTCAAATCCCAGCTCTACGAAATCACCAGCGTCAACGCATCCGTGATGGCCGTTGCCGTTGGCGTCCTGATAGTCGCGGCGTGCGTGGCCGGTCTAATCCCCGCCCGCCGCGCCGCCTCCATCGATCCCGTAAAAGCCCTCCGCGTGGAATAACATGGCTAGCCGAAGCGATGCACTGATTGGTTGTCATCTTGAACGACCGAAGTCGAAAGATCTGCGGTCGTCGTCTTCCGTCGCTCCGATCAGCAACGACCCTGGGTGCACTCGCTATCTTGGACAATTAGTCCGAGCTCATTTGCGCGTGAGTAAAACGCGTTCCGGTGAGCGGCCATGAGGGCTTCCCGGAATCGTCAGGCCTGCGCACTTGAGGATTGCAAGGGACTCGACCCGGACCTATAATCTGGAGTCTGGCGGGCTTGTTTGCATGACTTGCAGTACTTCTCGAGTCCCCGCCTTCTGGGCCTTCTTCGGGTCAAATCGGTCACGACCCGGATGCTGAAACAATCGGCGTCGGCACAATGATTTGCCGGCGGTAAGAGTCGATGACACGTGAATAGTGCATCGCCCGGACTACGACTCGTCAAGCTAGACAGATCGCTCCCAAACCGTCCGAGTGAAGAAAGACAGGTCTCAACCGAGACCGTCTTAACTCGACGTTGAATTCCTCTGCAAAAGTCGGGGACGTCGCGGGACGTCCACCCACCTACGTTTGCCCAACCCTTCACCAGCGAACAAAGGAGATGACATATGGACCGGATGCTCGTGGTCGTTTTTGACAACGAAACCAGCGCCTATCAAGGGAAGAAAGCTCTTCAGGAACTTGCGAGCGAAGGCAGCATCGGTGTTTACGCCGATGCCGTTCTTGCGAAGAAACCGGATGGCACAGCAACCATAAAGCAAGGGGATGACTCCGGGCCGATGGGTACCTTGGTGGGAACAACCTTTGGTAGCCTGATCGGTCTATTGGCAGGGCCTGTGGGCGTGGTCGCTGGTGCGGCCGCGGGCATGAGTGCCGGGGCGTTTGCGGACCTCTCAAATGCATCGTTAGGAGCAGACTTTCTCGATGACGTCACAAAGATGCTGAAGCCGAATAAGGTGGCATTGGTCGCCGAAATCGACGAAGACTGGGTCACCCCGGTGGACACCCGCATGGAAGCAATCGGCGGGACCGTGTTTAGGCGTTCTGTTGCTGACGTGCAAGACAAGGTTTATGACGAGCACGTCGCTGCCATGAAAGCCGACCTCGCTCAGATGAAGGCGGAGCATGCTCAGGCCAGGGCAGATCAGAAAGCTAAGCTTCAGGAAAAGATCAACGCTCTCGACTCCAGGATCCAGGCCCAATTGGAAAAGGCCAGGCTGCGGCGTGACGCAGCGGTGGTTCAAGCAAAGGCAAAAGCCGACGTACAAAGTGTGAAGGCCGCCGCCGCAAGGGCCAGGGCATCGTAGAGCCGAACCGCATTGATTCTGGAACCGGCGCCGGATCTTCAGAGACACCGGCGTGTGTAAGCTTCTGGCGGTGGCCCCAGTCAGAGGGATCAGATCCGCCACAACCCTGGCTGCCCCATCCTTGGCGCCGTTGTTTCTGCGTCAAGGGTGGGAAGCCACGCTCGCGCCCTGCTCGGTGAGTGCACACCCGTGCATAACAGAGTATTTCAATTTGATTCCAGCCACGATTCCAGCCAAGGGTCAGCGACCGTCAATGCTTCAGTGCCGCCTCGTCGAGTTTGCCGATCCGCCCATGTGGCCCGACCACAAACGGCAGCGAAAGCGCATTCCAGTTGCGATCCGCGTCTGCCGCTTCATGCAACGCCGCATCCGGATGCAGTGCGCGCCAGTTTTTGCCGTCATTGGTGGAGATATCGGTGCCGTTGGGGCCAACTGTGATCCAGGTTTTACTGGTGGGGTCATAGGCGACGGCGGAGCGGTAACCGTGTGGCGGGGTTGCGGCAGACTCGCATTTGAAATGGATGAAAACTCCTTCGAAATGTGAGACAAACCGAGGCTGTACCGGTTGAGGATTCCGGTTTTCGATAGTCCCCACCCACGGCCAATCAACTATTGCACTGGTTCGACTTGGTCGGGTCTTCCACGATCGAGAATGCCGCCTGCAGATTCGCCCGTAGGAAGTGCTGGAATGCTGTTTCACTCTCGATCGAACATTGGCCCTTGCAAAGAATGCTCGGCGGATGCGAGAGGAACTGAGAGTAATGAATGGAGCTCCTCTGCCCGCCAGTGACGAAGAGGGACACAGAACCTGAAGACAGGGTCATAAAAGATGAGTCTGCATCTTGCGGCAAAGATGATTACTTGCAGCAAAGGCACCTCCGTCCTTTGACGCTCGGCGCAAATAGGGCCGGTTTCGTTCCACATGCCAGCCTCACCGGCGTCATAGGACGCAAACCTGAAGGTCGGCAAACCATGGGGCGAGCGCAACCTGGATAACCCTTCAGACCGAACTGCATCCCCAAGAAGATAAGCGTGTTTGGGCGGTCTGCGCTGATCACGTCCCAGAATCCATTTTATCGGTGTTGGTAAAGACCAGCTTCCACGAGTGGCATCCATCCGTAGTCTTGTATAGCCGCGACAGGTCGCCCTTGCCGCTCGACATCACAATCGCGGTATTCGCATCAAACGCCTGAATCCCGCGAAAATCCAGCTTCTCAGCGCCCGGCGGCACAGAGCACGATTGCCACAAATATCCGCCGTCTTCGGTCCGCAACACGGTGCCGTTGGTTCCTGAAGCCCAAGCCACGCCGCCGCCGATGGAGTGGATGCCACGCAGATCGGCGGTGGTGTTCGAGGTTTCGAGCGTCCACTGCGCGCGTGCCGTCAACGAGGTTGCCGCAAGAATCGCGAGAATCGTCAGAGCTGTCCGCATGAAGATCAGTGTCAGGCATGGATGTGGCGCGGAGCAACCGCTTCTAGTGGTGAGGTCCGTGCTTTCCCACCCATGCGGCAATAGCTCCGCATGGATGGGGCACCCCTGGGTTGGTGGCCTCGATACGCCCGTCGTGGTTACATAGCGAAATAGGGGTGGCGCGGGCGACCGCCGGCGTTACCCTTCCAATGGAGCAATCTGATGACCTTGCAAGACCTGATCGACGAACTTGGCGGAAACGTGGTGCAGGGCGACAAGGAATGGATGGTTGACGGCGCGAATTCGCACGAGAAGGCTGGCGCATTTGACATTGCATTTGCCGACTCTGATGCGGCCGTGACAGCGGCGCTGAAAAGCAATGCCGGGGTAGTGGTGCTGAAGCCGGGCGCGGCCACGGAGTATCCCCACGGCAAGTGCATCGTCGAATCGGATCAGCCAAAACTCTGGTTTGCCAAAGCAGCGCACCTCGTGAAGAAGTCCACGCACGTCGCGGGGATCGCGCACTCGGCGATAGTGGCGCAGGACGCAAAAGTCGACCAGGGAGTGCTGGTGGGACCCTGCGCGGTGATCGGTATGCATGCGCGAATCGGCGACGGAACCATCATTGGCGCGGGTGCGGTGATCGGCGAGAACGTGACGATTGGGATGCGTTGCCACATCTACCCGCGCGCCGTGATCTATCCGGGTACGACTCTCGGCAATCGTGTAGTTGTGCACGCGGGGGCGGTTCTCGGCGCAGACGGGTTTGGCTATGTCCGCGATTCCGTCACGGGAGAGTACACGCAATTTCCGCAGCAGGGTACGCTCACCATTGAAGACGACGTGGAAATCGGCGCCAACTCCACCGTCGACCGCGGAGCGCTGGAGGAGACGCGTATTCGCCGCGGCGCCAAGATTGACAACCTGGTGCACGTGGGCCACAACTGCGATATCGGCGAGAATGTCATCCTGGTAGCGCTGACAGGAATTTCCGGGTCGAGCACGGTAGGCAAAGGAGCGGTGCTGGCCGGGCAGGTCGGCATCGGCGATCATGTGCACGTTGGTCCCGGCGTGATTTTGGGCGGGCAGTCGGGGGTGTTTAATGGTAAGACCATCTCGAATGAAGGACAGAGACCCGGAACAGTGATGTTCGGCACGCCGGCGCGGCCGTTGAAGCAGGTGCTTCGCGAGCAGGCAATGCTTGCGAAGCTGACGAGAGAGGCTAGACCAGGCCGGAAGCAGGGTGCGCACGAGGCTAACGAAGGAACTGCATAAAGCTCTGCGAAGGAGGGTTCGATGATCCGTCGCGCGATTCCCCTGCTTCACGTTTCGAATGCGGCTGCGGCTGTCGAGTTTTATTGTCACGGCCTTGGGTTTCAACTCGAATTTGAGCATCGTCCTGATGGCGTATCGACCGATCCGTGCTACATGGGCATCTCGCGCGACGGCGTCTGGTTGCATCTTTCGTCGTTCAGCGGCGACGGTGTGCCGGGTGCAGTGGCGAACATGATTGTGGATGACGTCGACAAGTTTTACGCGGAGTTCACCTTGAGGCACGTGCCTATCGACACGCCGCCCGTCGACCAGTCCTGGGGAAACCGCGAGATGTACGTGAAGGACGCAGACAAAAACTGTCTGCGATTCATCGCGTAAAAAACAGGGAACAGTTACCCCAGCGACGAAGACTCGTCGCCGGGGACCCCGACAGGGATTAGGGAATAGGGATTAGTTTTGGCCATCGTAGTTGTAGGCGGCAGTACAAAAGATATCGGCAAGACCGCGCTGGTCTGTGCGGTAATCTCTGCTCTTAGTGACTTCAACTGGACGGCGGTCAAGATCACAGGTCACAGCTATGAGGCGCCCATCGCTGCTTCAACCAACTCGGCACTCCCGAGCTCGACGATCTGGGAAGAAACGGTTGCTGGGCAGGAGACGGACACAGCCCGCTTTCTCGCCGCCGGCGCACGACGGGCATTGCTGGTCACACGGCACGACGAGCAAGTCCCCATCGAGGAGTTGCGCCAAGCTCTCGGCAACGATCGCAACATCCTCTTCGAGTCAAACCGAATCATCGACTGCATGAGGCCCGACGTTTGCCTTGCTCTTGCGGGAAGTTCGCAGACAGAGTTGAAGCCGAGTTTCCTCAGTCTGCTGCGCAAAGCGGATGCGCTCGTAAGTATCGGTCGGATCGAGATCGAATCCGCGGAACTGCCAGCGGACATTCCGCGTTTTGAATTGGAATCGCTGGATCGGCTCCCGACGGAGATGACGAAGTGGCTGCGGTCGCGTATGGATCGTACGGCTCTGCCTGCTTCGACAGCCTGATTTATTTGTCAGTAGGGAAGGGCTCTGTTTTCAGCGAGCCATCGCGCTGCTTAATGAGGATCTGGACCTTTCCCTCGGCGGTATCGAGCTCTTTTTTGCAGGCGGCAGAGAGGCCGACGCCCTCTTCGAAGAGCTTGATCGAGTCTTCAAGGCTCAGGTCGCCCTTTTCGAGTTGATCGACGATGGTTTCGAGTTTTTTGAGGGATTCTTCGAAGGATGGCATGGCTATGAATCAATCCTATACGGGTTAGGATAATTGATCGTGCCTGAAAGAACTTTCGTGGGTGGCTTCCAGGATCGAAGTGCTTCTGCTCATCGATGGGCAAACTTCAAAATCAGAACCAGGCAAAGGAGCGCACCGGAGACGACAAAGAAAGCGAGCGCAGTTGAACCCGTGCTCTTTACAGTAGTGCGGGCATCCTGAAAATCCTCGTCGTCACTCGTGAGACTCGTATATTTGGTCCACCATCCCAGAGACCAGACAGGAAAGGGTGCTGACAGGATGAGCACCAGGACGCAAAGGCCCATAAGTTCATTCTGGAATCCGAAGAGCAGAACCAACCGAGCAGCACGTAAGAGCGAGATCACAACGCCGAGCGCCAGAAGGAACGCAACCACTGCCGTGTTTCGAAGAAAGCTGGCATCACTGCATGCCTGATCGACCCTGGCAAGAAGGTGAGCTGCCTTTTGCGCAGCTTCATGGTCGAGTTTCGCTCCACAGAATCGGCATACGTCAGCTGACGTGTCGATCGTCTCCTTGCAGTTAGGGCACTCAAAAACATCGAGATTTTCGGACGGACCGTCAAAGATGAGCCCATCTGCCATATGCAAACGCCTCCTCGGGCGAATTGGCTGCTCCGGGACCATGTGGAATCAGACAGGATTACTCACAAGATCGCACAAGATCATGCAATTTGCATGAACAAA
>CAVTKF010000004.1:0-94738 GCA_963735215.1 uncultured Acidobacteriaceae bacterium
GCCCTTTAGAATCAATACCTTACATCAAGTGACTGGCATCAATGTCCATCTCACTATCCATAAGCCTAAAAATCATGTGCATCAGCCGCCTCGCAAGCGGAAGGGGCACAAAGAACGTGGACAATGCGAATGGTCATAAGTAAGTCAACCTCGTACAGTATCGCCGACTCGGCGACCGCTGGCAATTCGTCTCTGTTGTTCGGAAGAACGGCAAACCCAACCCGAGACTCATGCTCATCCGTGGCGAGCCAGCCAGCAGCAAGGGCGGCATTTCTATCTCGCCTGGAGGAAAGAAGGCAAGCTAAAACGCCAGGCCGTTGCTTCTTCTCCCCGCGAGGCGCTGAACGCCTGGCACGTCAAGATGGGACTCCTTGCAGGTCGGGTCTCGATTGAATGGGAGATTTCCTCCAATCGCTGTATCTTGCTTTGCCCTCTGCTCAGTAGAGATCAACCAGGTTAGTTTTTGGTTTGTATTCTCTCGGTCGGCTCTCTTTGTCGCTCGATGCGTGGTTCACAACCGGACTCTCTTGAGCTCTGGTCGATAAAGGTGAGTGATCCTCTTTGTCTGCTGAGTTGTTGAGGAGTGCACATCATCCTTCACGGGGTCCATCTCCTTGATGACGGACCGCGGTCCCTTCTCGGCTGGAGCCACAGACGGATTGCAACTGGCGACCTTGCGAGCGCTCTTTGTTTTTGGCGTTAAGGGTCTCTTTGCCGAGGTGCGCTCCATCATTCCGATCCATCCACTGTTTGTTTCAGTTGACTCCGCGCTCCCAATGTACCGCCGGATAGTCGTCGCGGGTTTTCCCAACTCATCCGCGATACCGCGAACCGAACACTTCAAGGTGATCAGTTCGATTAGTTGTTCACCCCGTTGTTCCGCGCTCATGCCGTCCCAACGCTCTCGGAGGGAGCTAAAGGCTGCCCTTGTCCAACAGGTCAATGACGATCTCCGCGACGCGCTCGAGAAGACCCACGCCAACGAAGAGCCACTAAACCGGGCGCTCAAGCAACAGCGCGGCGTCATCAACGACATCCACAAGCAGGTGACGGCTATGACAAAAGCCCTCCAAGACGCCTCCCCTAAACCCCACAAAATAGGTCGCCGACATCGACAGCCGGCGGATGGTGGTTCACATTCACGGCGGCAAGGGCAACCGGGATCGCGACGTCATGTTGAGCCCGAAGCTGCTCGATGCCTTACGGGATTATTGGCGCGGACTCCGACGCAGGCGCACCGAGTGACTGTTTCCTGGCAACGCCTGCACACATCCAGCCGGCCGGTGACCACCAAGGTCTTTTGGACCGCCTGCCAGAGCGCAGCCGAACGCGCTGGCCTCGATAAGAGGCGTATTTATCCTCACCTACTGCGCCACTGTTTTGCCACGCATCTTCTGGAGGCCGGCGCTGACCTGCGCACCATTCAGATCCTGCTCGGCCATCGCGACCTTGAAGAGACGACCATCTACCTTCACTTATCTAACAAGCATCTCAGCGCAGCGGTTAGCCCTCTGGATGCACTCACTCTCGGTCACCACAGTGGAAAGGGAGGGCGAACGCACTAAGCATGAACCGGCCGCCACTGGAAGTGGCCGACATCATCCGTAGTGCGGGAGAGTTACTTGAGCCATCGCTGTCCGCGGCATCGCTCCCCACCATTCAATCCGAAGGTTGGGCTTGAAGAAATGAAACCACCGCGTACGCGGCTTTCTTTGGCTGAGCGACGATCAGGAGATGTCCGGCGCCGGGAAATGAAACGAGCGCAACTCTCTTACCCATCTCTTTCTTTAACAATGCGCCATTCTCTGGCAATGCAATCTGATCATCGGTTCCCTGCACGACGAGATACTTTATCCTTCCGGGCGGGGCCCACCAATCCTTTAGTGGTGTGTTCTGCATTGCGGTTCTCTGCATTTCCGCCACTTGCGGAGCACGGCAAGGCCTGATGCACTCCCACGTCGCAGGAATCTCTGATGGATTACCCACAAGGTATTTCATCTGACCTAGTATGTCGGCGTCAGTCGAGGCCGGATTGAATAGCGTTTGCAACGCGTGCTCCCCAAGAGGCTTGGGTGGAACTTTTCCGCCTGCGGCGAACAGGATGACGGTCCGAACCAACTCCGGATGGTCGGCCGCCAGTGTCCGCGCCACTCGATTTCCAAACGCGTGTCCAGCAATGTTCGCCCGTCCAAGCTTGAGCGCCTTAATTACGCCGGCAACATCGTCGGCCAATGTATGGAGCGTGATTTCGTCTCCCGACCCAGCGCTTTCTCCTGAACCTCTGAAGTTAATTCGAACGACTCGATACCCCGCATTTGCGAGATCTTGCGCCAGATCATTCATGTATCCGACTGTGAGTCCCCCAAAGGGCAACAAGACAATTGGCTCACCTTGTCCCTGGCTGAAATATTCGATCTTGGAGTTGGTGAGGTTCACAACGCCCTCCTGCACCGCGACGGCTGATCGAGTCATTGGTGCGCTTGTTATTGAGCATTGCAGTCATCATTCCCCTCTTAGCCGACATTTTTCGTGAGCCTCAAACCGAGATCGTGTCAGTGATTCCGTCAGAGCTTCACTTCGCCTTCGCGAAAAAGAAATTCAATGTAATTCCCCCCACGTTCCAATCTATGGGTGTGCATGAAGAGCAATGCTCCCGGCGATAGTACGTTTCGAGCATGAACGAGCGCTTGTACGGCCACTGAACTCCTGCTGTGTACCACTCCTGGTCCCAGGAATGCTTGGGGCCGTCATAAAAGACCTCGACAGTACCGTACGGAGTGAAACGGAACCCACGAACAAGGAAGTCACGTTCGACCACCGGTTGGTTTCGATATGTTGTGGAATATTGTCCGTTTATCCAGCGCATTTCGAGCCAGTTCCTATCCCGAAGCAGGAATCTGGCCACGGGACGAAAGCTGGGAGTCCCATCCAACGTTATCCGGTTTTCGTCGAACACCTGTCCCGATTGAGACGTTCGAAGGAAGTCGTAGCCGACCCCGAGGAGCAGATAATGTTCTTTGTCCGGGTCAATATTTACCAAGTGTTCCCTGAGAATGGGCTTGAATTGAGATCCGAGTCCCGCAGCCACATACCACTGCTGAAAAGGATAACCGACTGCTTGCTCCAATCCGGCAAACGAGAGAACGCGCAAGTTCGATTTGAACTGAATATGGGCGTCCACTTCCGGCCAGACTTCCACCTCCGTGGAGTCCGTTGAAGACTGCCCCAGAGCAACGATGCTGGAAATTGCCAGCAGAAACAATCGAAGGAACGCTCCAGGCATTGGAGACCAGACCATTTATTTGCCTCCCAGAGCCAGAAGCTTTCGTGCAAGGGTCTCGGAAGATTACTTAGCAACTTCGGCAATGGGGCTGCTCAATTCATCGCCACGCAGTCCGCCAGGATTGACTAATCCTGATCGACACCTCATTCTCAGCCCGGTCTTTAGATTCCCAACAATCCCATCCGACAATCTTGAACACGATCGAATTCCGGTCGGCTCCACCACTGGCCGTTTGTGACGAGGAATGTTCAATCGGTTGAGCCGGCGACTGTGCTGAGAGTGGTAGCAGAGACACAGTGGCCGCAGCGCCTTGAATGAACTTTCTACGGTCGATTAGCATGAGATTGCTCTTTCTACCTCCACAGCACCCTTGGGACCGTCGATTTACCGTGGAACGTCGCTGTCTTGGATGACTTGAGATCGGTTGTTGCGCCCCAACACTGCGCGGCATCAGCAAGAATCTTGGATGCCGCATCCTGAAAGCCAGCATTCAGCGCCGTCGAATGCGCTAGTTCGAAAGCGCGAAGCGTTGGACGATTCGCGAGATTGATACTCGCCAACTCAAACGCTCTGCGAGGGTCGTTGCCGCTGCCGGAATAGAACTCCGCGCCATGATCTGCGAACGCCAACAAGTGCCGGTCCAATGAAAGCTCGAATCCGCTTCGCGCAGCCTGCATCTGGACTTCTGCATCGCTGGTCCTGCCCATCGCCGTCAGTACATCAGCAAGACGCCAATTCACTTCGGGGTCGTTGCTCGAGAGAGCCGGAATCAGCAAAGCCTCTGCCTCATCCATGCGTTCGTTTTGCAAGCGTATCTCTGCAAGGTGAACGCGGGCCTTCACATAACATGGCAAAACTGCGACCGCTCTCTCGTACCAGATCGAGGCTCGATCCGGATCACTTACAGGTACGAGTTCTCCCCACAATACCCCGAGCTGAAAGCAAACCCACGCTATCGCAAACGGAGATGTATCTTGATACTCGCGTAGAGCTCGCTGATAGATCCGGTCAGCCTCGTCGAACTCGCGTAGATCAGCGTAGAGCGCTGCAAGCGGCACCAGATCCTCCAGTCTGCCGGACCCCACAGCCATCCGCAGTCTGACCTCGAGCACGGTCTTGAGCCGGGTACCGCACGCCTGGTCGATGCTCAACGAGACCCGTCTCGCTGCGTGAGCCAACTCCACGCAATCCTCAGGCTTGGAGAGATACCTCCTCGCATCGGCGAAGCGATGGGTCATCGATGCGACCTGAGCGTGGACAAGCGCAGTTCGTGGCGATTCTGCATCCAGGTGATCAAGTTGGCTGATCAGCGAACCAACGCGGTCGAGAGCAGCCAAATCGCCGAGAAACTGCAGCGTCAGATGCTCCTGCTCCACGATGGACTCCGCGATGCCCGGCCGCAACGGGTCTTGCCAGAATCGACTCCATGAGCGTTGGCGAACGCTATCCAGGTTATTGACAGCAATCGCGCCATCTGTGAGCGAATGGACCAAATCGATTTCCAGCTCTTCGATCATTTCAAGGCTCCAAAGCGTTTTGCGAGGGCTTCGAATCCTGTTTTCATCAGGGTGGCAACGATGGTCTTCACAATGAGGGTCGGTTGGTTGTCGGCAAGAAACTGAACCTGCCACTCCACGAAACTGCCGGTTCCCTTCGGCTTCAGTTCGAATGTTCCCGTGTAGTCCACGACTCCAAGCCCACTGACGTTCGTGTAGCGATATAGCCTTTGCGCGTTATCGAAGGATTCAAGCCGTTCGATGATCTGTTTACCGTCGATCGTTTCGATAGTGCGGAGTTGACCGACACCCGATCCGGTGACCTTCTCCGAAGCAGCCAGTGGATGCCACATCAGATTGCCAAACTTACCGATGACAGCCCAGACCTGATCGGGCGAAGCCGCCAGCCCGATGCTGTCTGCCACGATCTGCAACTCCGTATTCGGCGAGGCCTGGTAGGGGAACATCTTGGTGCCTGGCTTTGTGGCTGTTGCAGAGCCGCCATGCAAGGGCTCTCGATCATTGTTGACCATCCAGGTCATCATCCTGTCGAAGACGCTCGTATCGACAGTGCGACCGCCGCCCGTCTGATAGGGCTTTCCAACAAGTGTGCTCTTCTCGATTTCAAAAAAGCTTTCGTCACTCGTTGGTTTCAAGACGTCGAACAATAGGAAATCATCAAGATAGACATTAGCTGCGGCCGTTATTGCTTCAGGCGTCCAGTCCGCCTTGCCATCGCGCATGTCCCACTCGGTCAGACTGGCGACCAGGCGGTTGCGGAAAACAGGTTGAAACTCCTTAGCGATCGCAAATGGAGTCTGTTGATTCCACAAGTCACGCAGGTCATCCACATCTTTTAACCCACCATTGTTAAGCCGCATGTTGGTCTGCTCCGGGCGGCCGACCCAGTCGTAGCGCAGGGGCGGACGATCAACTGGATTGAGACCCGCAGCCAAAGGGGTGGTTTCAGCGATCGCGCCAAACAGTGAGCCCTCGCTGGGGCTGAGCACTCGCTGCGTGTCGAACTCAATAATGATCGCCAGCACATTGTCGTGCTGCAGCAGGTTCGGAACCTTCTTTGTGCCAACCCATGCAAGTAAGAACGGGTCAGAGCGCAGCCCCGCGAAAACTCTGAATACGCCATCCGGCGTCGACGCACCATTTTTGTCGTTCACAACAAAACGGAGTGTCTGTCCATCAGGACACGTCAAGGTGCCGCGCTGAGCGGTCTTCTCCCCTTCGCGCTGGAGGACATCAAACTTGCAACTGAAGCGATACTCCTTGTCGCCGGCTTTGAATTTCGCATCATTACCAACGCCGGCCACCGTTACCCTGCGAACCGCGATAGAGTGGTTCACGGCGTTGGAAAACATCGCGGATACACCTGCCGAGGGAAAGACATTTGCGGCAAGCACGGTATGCGCAGGATTTTCCGGACTAGTGAACGCGAAGAGATCCGTAAGATCGCCCGCCGGATCACCGATCTGCCTTGGCCCGTCGATATGGTCAGACACCTCTCCCCTCCTCCAGAAATGATTCGCCTACTTTGGTCCTTCCCACTTAACGTGTCCAGTACGAGCGTCCGGGGGACCACCGAAGGGCGTAACCCGACCCGGTTCCTCCGGGATGGATTTCAGATATTCGATGAGGGCCCAGCGTTCTTCATCGGTCAGCAGAGGGCCGATGACGCCGTTACCGAGAGGGCCGTTCTCAAACGAGTGACCAGCATTTGAATTTCCGAGCAGCGTTGTGTCGAAGAGGAACTTACCCGAATTGCCCGATGTATCTATCCCGACCTTGACGGGATCGAAGTCCCGCCCAAGGTAGAACTTCTTCGTGCGCTCCTTGGCGGGAATCAGCATTTCGTAGAGGTTGGGCACGGATGCGTTATGCAGGTAAGGAGGCTCAGCCCAGATTCCATCGCGAGGCGCAGCCTTGTAAGAGCGCTCCTGTGGGCGTGGCAATGGATACTCCCGATACCCGTGCAGCTTCACTGCTTCTTCCGGAGTCAGATTGAGTTTCTTCTGTGCAGTCTCCAGGAGTGCTCTGCCCAATGTGACCTTCATGACCAGCGCTGGCGCGATGGGCTTGTCCTTAAAAGGTTCCGGCAGATAAGGAGCTGTCTGTTTGGTAAGGACGTAAGGCTGGAAATCCTCGAACTGCATTGAATCTGTTCCTACGTAGGATTGCGGCACCACCCCAACTTCGATGAAGCGCTTGCCGTACTTGTTGGGCTCGGTCCAGGTGTAGGGATAGGAATTGTGACATTCTGCGCAATGCTTGACGAACAGATCCTTGCCCTTCGCCGCTTTGGCGCGGTCAATCTTTCCAAAGATTTGCTCTGGCCACTGGGGGGGCGCCAGACGATCCAGCAAACCTTCGATTTTTTCAAGATTGAGTAGCCGCGCGTTCGAATCGAAGAGGCCTTCCTCGGGGGTTTTCGAAGTCAGGTCCATCGGCAAGTAAACACCCTGTGTCTCGCCGTAGTTGCGCGCGATCGGATCTTGAACTGTTGCGCTCCACTGTGTCCAATCGCCCTGGGGAGCATTCCAGAGAAATGGAGGCTTAACCGGTGCAAGGGGCGGGAACCAGTTTTGGGGGATGTTGGCTTCGATTGTCATCTGGCGGTTACCAATCAGATTGAGAGCGTCTATTTGTCCGGGGCCCCAGTCGTGAGGTGGCACCATGATGGTGTTGACATAGTAATGAACACGATCAGCTTCACCTTCGAAGCGTTTGCGCAGTTCGCTCTTCGCGTCTGAACCGGTTGCTCCGATTTTCGCTGCCATGCGATCAAACTTTGCAGAGTCACGCAGAGTCGCCTGCATGGCATCATCTGCATCGTGGTAAAGGGTATAGACATCGAAGTGAGCCCCGACATCGCCATCGACGCGGATTCGCTTTCCCTTGTAATGTATCTCCGATTCATGACAGGCCGCACAGTTAAAGCCCACATAGACACCTTTCCATCGGCCTTCCGTGGTCGTTTCCTTGGCAATGCCGACTGGGAAACCATCGGGATTGCCCTCAGGATCCGGAGGGGATGGGATCAAGCCATAGCGTTCAATATTCGCATCGGATCGAAAGAGTTCCTCGCTGTTGGGAAGTTCAAGGTTTTGGTAGATGTCGTAGGACATCATGACGGTTCCTTGAGGTATCCAGTAGTAGGTATCCCGGTCCGCCTTCGACCATCCCTGGTTGAGATAAATAACGGGCTCGGTTGATCCCTGCCCTAACGCCGCCGCCGCCTTTACCGGCCCGGAGTGCCTGAAGGCATAGATTCCACCGAGCAGCGCAGCCAGCGAACTGATCGTCCAAAGCAAAATCCTTTTCGGTTGCATGGGGACCTCCGTTAACCTCCCAGCATTGACGTGAACTTGAGTGCTCAAGTTCCGGAGAACGTTCGTTGCTAAAACTTCACTACATGCACGGATCAACGGGAACCGTCCCCTGCGACAGTTGCCGCTTCTCCTCTTGCCTCACTCGAGTAAGCCCGGCGAATTCAAGTACCACCTCGCAATCACTTTTTCTTTTGCTGTTCTTCCTGCATCTCCTTCAGCTTCTCTTCCATCAGCAGCATCTTTTCCTTCGGTGGCAATTTTGGGAAGAGGAATGCGATTTGTAATCGCATGCTCCATGACGAGGTCTGCGATGGAAACACTGCGTTCCCATAGAACTGAGCCGTAAGATTCACTGGTTGGAATCCAAGTTTCATGATTCGTCCCAAACCGCCGCCAAAAGGCACCGTCCATACATTGCCGCTGCTGGCTTCCCAGTTGGCAGTCAGTATCGGTTGAATGGTGATGTACCAGCCTTTTTTCATGTTGTAGTTGATGAAGTATTGCAGCAGCATCTGATTGACACTGGGCCGCCCACCCGATCCGGCAATAGACCACACATTATTAATCAGAGCTCCGACGGTCCAATGACCGGGCTGCGCGAGCGCCACGAATGAGGGCCCGATGCTCAGTTTTCCCTGTCCCAGCAAGTCGTTGGTCGCAGTCGGAATCACGAGTGCCGGTCCCGCTCCCCAAATAAGCTTTCCCGGCTTACCCGGTGACAGGAAGAACGATGGGTTCATATCGCCGAATCCATATTCGCCGCCGGTGTTCTCGGCGGGATACGGTTGCCATACAACTGGCTGAATGATGCGTGTAATCAGGTTCCATCGATCATTCAGCTTGACGGGAATAACCGGTTGAATGTTCAACACGTCCTGAGTGCGGCCGAAGGGATCGATGCCAAAATTGCTGTTGTTCTGAACTGGAACGCTAATCAGATTTGCTACCGGATTCTGTGTCGCCTTCTGCAACGAATCCGTTGTGTTGCCGGCCTCCGCAGCTTTACCGGCTTCCGCCTGCTTGTCCGTGTCGTTCAGCTGCTTCTCCTGCGCAGCCGTTGCGCCGCACGCGAACGACGCAGCCAATAAAGTCAAGCAACTGAAATAGCCAATACGCTTGATCATCCACACCCCGCAGTCGGTCTCGGTATTGGTCTTAAAGGGTTCACGCGCCTGCGCGCTGAATGGTTCTTCAGCCAGCCGAGCTCCGGGAGGGAGCTGCGCTGTTGCAATTTCTCCGCGAGCTTATGAGGTACACAGCGGCCGTTCAACTGTCACTTGTGGCAGTCACTTGGAAGCGCCTCCTGTCACTTTGGCCAGTTACGGCGAATGAATCTCTTTTCTACTATCGTTTGGCGTCAGATTTTGGTCTTCTAGAAAACCTCGAAAGGGCCCTCGCGATTCGGCCCGGATGCACCTGACGGGATGGAGTCGAACTGGATTTAGACAATTCCTGGGCGCACTTAGTTCACCTACTCCTGCCGAGACGCACCACACCAAAACCTGGACACTGCCGGACATCGGGAAAAACAAAATGATTGAATCAATCCACTCGCTCATGAGCAGAGACGCGGGCTGTCCGGCAGACAGGGTCAGTGCATTGACCCATGCGCTGTATGACGAAGCCAACGCCAAGGACTGCGTTCGGATCAGCATGAAGGGCGAGTGGAAACGGATGCCTACCTGGAAGGAGTGGGAGGATGCGCAGTAGCTGCTGGCGATTGACCGGTCGACAGGAGGAGTCAAATGACCTCGAAAAGCATAAGGAAGGCCGTGGCCACGTTGTTGAGCTCTCTTCTTATCACGGTTTCATCGGATAACTTGTCTGGCTTACAGTCTGCGACTACAAGTTCATCTGCAATTCCCGCGGCGGACACGGGCAATCCCACAGATCGCGCTCCGCAGAGCGCGAGCAAGCTGCAGGCATTAGTGGCGCCTATCGCACTTTATCCTGATTCATTGGTCGCACAGATTCTTACGGCCTCGACATTCCCGGACCAGGTTGCCGTTGCAGACAACTGGCTCCAACAGAACAAGAGCCTGAAGGGGAACACCCTGATGCAGGCCGTCGACAAACAATCCTGGGATCCGAGCGTGAAAGCCCTGACGGAGTTTCCTTCGGTGCTCGAAAACATGGCGAAGAATCTTGCTTGGACTTCGTCGTTGGGCGAGGCGTATCACGACCAACAGGCGGAAGTGATGACAGCTATCCAGACCCTGCGCGCTCAGGCCAAATCCAAAGGCAGCCTAAAGTCCAGCTCTCAAATCACTGTGGTGCAGCAGTCACCGCAAACCATTGTCATTCAACCCGCTAATCCACAGGTTGTGTATGTTCCCGAATACAACCCGGCCTTGGTTTACGGGTACCCCTACGTGACCCCTGGATATACCGCAGGCGACGTCGCCGCTGCAGGCATCATCGGCTTCGGTGCGGGGATCGCGGTTGGCGCCATGATGAGTGGCGGATGTTGTGGTTGGGGTTACAGCAGTTGGAACTGCGGCTGGCACGGCACGGCAGTGGTGTATCACGGCGGCGCATACTACGGAAATTCTGCGTGGCACGGTGGTTACTACAATGGCGGTTATCACAATAGCTATGGCTACAACAATGCTTATAACCACAACAATTACAACCACTCGAACTACAACAAAAGCGGCAACACCTATAACGGGAACCTCAGTGGCAACACAGTGAACGTCAACAAACAGGACGCCCAAAGTCTCCGCGACGATCATTCCTCCGGTTCAAGCTCATGGGCACACAATGGAGGCGGTGAGCATTCCAACGCCTTCAGCGGTATGAGCAGCCGCTCTGGAGGTTCGGACGGCTGGTCCTCAAAGGCAAATAGCAGTCGTGGCTGGGGAAGCATGCACTCGAGCGGGTTTAGCGGAGGCCGATTTGGCGGCGGCGGATTCGGCGGCGGCGGATTCCGGGGCGGTGGAGGATTTCGACGATAGGTCCACCGAAGCCAGTCGCAAAGAACAATGCGGGATTGGAGGAACGTATATGTCGTCCGTCACTCGAAAAATTCTAACCGCGCCTCTCCTTGTGTCCCTGGCGTTGTTCGGATTGATGGTCTCGCTGACCTCGTGTAACAGGACTGAGAACCCCACCACTGAAAAACCTGTCCAGAGAACCTTCGCGTCCCCGGCTGACGCGGGAACCGCTCTTCGGGAAGCTGCGAAATCCGGTGATGAGGCTACATTACTAGCAATATTTGACCCAGACGCAAAGGATGTTCTCCCCTCGGGAGACGTCGTGAAAGATAAGGACACATTGGAGGACTTCGTCGCTGCTTACGACAAAATGCACCGTTGGCGAGAGATCAAAGCAGGCGGCCAGATGCTCTACGTCGGCGCAGACAATTATGCCTTTCCTGTTCCACTTGGACAGAACTCCACAGGTCAGTGGTACTTCGATACCGCGGCAGGTAAGGATGAAGTTCTTGCTCGCCGAATCGGCAAGGATGAGTTGACTGCAATTGCGGCCTCCAGCGCCGTTGCTGACGCCCAATTGAAATACTTTGCCGAGACTCATGATGGCGAGAGGACTAAGCAATACGCCCAGCGCTTTGTTGCCGATGAGGGAAAGCAAAACGGGCTGTACTGGCATATCCCAGGAGAGCCGAGTCCAAGTCCCCTGGGCGGGCTTGGCGACTTCGCAAGCGCCCTGGGGTACACCAATGCGGGTAGCAAACCTCAGCCGTTCAATGGTTACTACTTCCGGATATTAACCAAACAAGGAGATAAAGCTCCGGGTGGCGCAAAGGACTACATCGTGAATGGAAAGATGACAGGCGGGTTTGCCATTCTCGCCTACCCGTCAGGTTACAGGACTACGGGAATTATGACGTTTATCGTCGGCAGGGACGGCGTCGTTTACCAGAAAGATTTGGGCGAAAAGACCGCTGATATTGCCGCGGCAATGGCGGATTACAACCCGGACGAAGGCTGGCGGCCTGCGCTTTAGTCTGATCAAGCTCGCGGAGGCGAATTGGCCAAAACATGCAGGTATATCAGCACACGAGAGAGGAAAACTACGATGCGAAACTTGGGATCATTGGCAATGTGCATGATTCTTGCGGTGCTGATTTGTGTTGCTCAGGATGTGATCAGCGTTGTCCATGGAACAGTCACGAAGGTGGATCATGCCACGAAGACAGTTGTGGTAAGGGCTACCGATGGCACGGAGCACACCATCAAGGTAACTGGCGAAACGACGTACAAGGGAGCGAGGGCAGGGTCAGAAGACCTCAAGGAAGGAACAGAAGTCGTCGCACGCACCACGGGAAAGGGCGCTGACGAAACCGGAGTGGAAGTAGGCAAAATCGGCAAGGACGGCGTAAAAGTCACTAAAGGGACTATCGTCAAGGTCGACCATGGGAGCAAGACGGTGGCCGTCAAGACAGCTGATGGCACAGAAACAACGTTCAAGTTCACTGATGACGCCGGGAAAGATATGGGTAAGGCTATTGGGGCAGGCACCGAGAAGGGAGCCAAGGTAACGGTCTACTATACGGAAGACATAGGAAAGAAGACTGCTCACTTTTTTGAGTTTTAATATGTGGTGTGTTCTGACTCATAGCGGTTTCTCTTTCATCGACGTCGCGGTCGAAGCTCGAATCCGAAAGAGCATCATACCTGACGTCCCGACGGGCTCATTCCGCACAACCAGCGAAGCAGGGATCGCCGATTTCAGTAAGCTGCACCGCGAGAGTCAACACGATGGCGGCGTCGGAGCGATTTGCCGAATTAAGCCCCTGGATTTACCTCTTCTTCGAGTGGCGCCGCGGCAAAGGATAAGTCCAGTTCTCGAGTGGTGACGTGTGATGCTGACCATGAATTGAACGAGTCCACGGAGGCCATTGGTATGTATTTTCTAAAGACGGGTTCGCCGACACAGTTGCGATTGCTCCGCGATTTCGGACCGTTGATGACCATTGTCGGAATTGTGCAGCCCCTCGCCACTATCCCGTCGATCTCGAAATTGTATCTCACGCACAGTCAACAAGCCTCTGGGCAATCGTTGACGACCTGGTCCATCTTTTCCGTCGCAAATCTACTGTGGATCATCTATGGAATGCTGAATCGCAAGCCGGCAATCTACGCCGGCAACATCGTCGGACTTGTGATGAATTTGCTGATGGTAAATGGCATCCTGATGAAGGCCGGATGGACCTACTAAGTCTCTAGCTGGTTGGCGAGCTTCGCGGCATCCTCGAAAGAGAGATAAGCTGCGCAAAATCGATGTGCGTGGACATTCCTGCGTTGCTGGACTCAGTTGAGATTTTTCCTGCGGGTGAGTCGCCCCTTCCCAACCTGATCGCTGAGGCGAGACTCTTGGTATGCGCCATTCGCTAGCGCATGGCTTTCAGCAAATCCTCAATTACGACGATCAGTGGGATCACGGCTAGAACCACGGGTAACATTGGGAGCCCGATTGAGATCGCCAGAGCAATGAGGGCGCCCTGATCCATCGGGAAGGGTTTCAGTTTCGCGATGCTCGAATACGACGATCCGTAGTCCGTAAGGGAGCTGCTTTCCGGAGCGGCGAGAAACTCGGCTTCATGGCCCGCTCGCAGTCGAATCCATTTCTCGTGGAAGTCTCTGCTTTGGATCTGGCCTAGAATACCGTAATCAATGATTCCCCGACGGCGCAATTCAGCTAATTTGGGAACGAAAAATGCCAGGGGTCCGAGTGCGATCATGGCAACGATAAGCAACAGCACGATTGCTTCCAACTTGAAGCTCATCAGCTTTGCCCCGTGCGCGAGGATGTCGTGTCGCCATGTCGCTCCGATGACTGTCGACACAGCGAAGGAAATCGGCGTGAAGGCGACGGGGACGAGACCAAGGAAGCCGAGTCCCCCGTGTCCATCGGGATGAGTTGCCATAAGCTTCAAATTCGATCTCGACAATCGAAACGCGAAAATCGTCCATAACAGCCATTTCCAGAGGCTGATCCCTAATAGAAACTGAAAGATTGTCACGCTCACCAGGATGGCATACCAGCCAGCCGCGGTGAGATGAATGTCAGGTGGGGTGCCCTGCGTAAGCCACGCAGTGACGTCCAGCTGCCCCTTGATCCCGATTATCGTATGCACGATGAGTAGAACGACAATGATCGCCTCCGGAATCGGCGAGTCGCGAAGGCGAATCAAGGAGGCAATCATTGCGTCCATACGTTTCAGGTCTGCATCCCCCAGCAAATCCGTGTCGAGGATGTTCTGCACAACCATTCGGAATCGCGAATCCATGATCGTCTGCCCGATCAGCAGAACTGGAACGGCAATGAACAAGCGGGAATAAACCCGATAGCTCGTCAGCACAGAAGCAAGACCCGCAGGATTAAAGAATGCGGTGAGCAGAACCAGGGGTACCCAGGTGATCGCAACCACAATGATCACACGCCTTGCATGGTTCCATTCACTCTCATTGATAAGCCTGATTGCTAACTGGGCGCGATAGAACGGACCTCCACGAAAAAGGGATGGACCAGCCCTCGGCGAAGCTTCGTAGGTCGTCTTCACGTTCATGCGCGTTCTCCGAACGCCCCACGCACGAGTTTCGCAGCCACGCGCGATTTGGTCACACTGCCCTAGCCATCGAACTGCGCGCCAGAATCAACTTCGTTTTCATGCTGACCTCGCTCCTCTTGCGTGTGATTCGGTGCGACCAAGATTCGCTCTCATCACGAACCTAGCGAGACGTTGGACCTTACTTTGGGGGTAAGTTTTTCAGCAGTTTCGCCATGGCCTGGATGGCGCTAGATCGACCCCGTCGATTCGCATGTTCTCGCTCGAGGCCCTGAGTGATCCCTTGGATTGATCCGGATTGCTCTTGCCCAGCAACCTCAGATCAGGAGTGTTCTGCTTATACTTCGCCTGCTTGAGCGCGAGAAACTGTCACTAGTGACAGCTCACTTCGAGTGTCCTCTTTTCTTGCGCCGGTTCGCCTAAGAGTTTCGACGAGCGTGTTGAGCCACTACGCCGGGCGCTCAAGCAACAGCGCGGCGTCATCAACGACATCCACAAGCAAGTGACGGCCGACGGGGATCACAATCCCCTGGCCCATCGGTCTGATAGCCTCTCCGTTTCCATGAGTGAAAATGTGGCTCAGATGGTCTTCACCCAGCGCTACGAGCGCACCGTGGATCGAGATAACACGGTGAGCTTTTACAACGTAATCATGCAGCTCGAACGCGCTCACTGGCGCCATACCCTGGCCGGATCGAAGGCGATCATCCATCAGCACCTGGACCAAACACTGACGATCATGATCGCGGAACATCGCATCGGACACTACAGCGCGGAAGGAAAGCTCCTGACGCCGCTGAGCCAAAAACAAATCAAGGCCCTGGAAAAGACGTTGAGAGGAAAAGTTCCTTTCCCTCTCAACTTCCAAATCCCGCACACGCGGAATTCGCACTTTCCCACCGCCTCAACGGCTACTAACTTATGAATCCGGACAATTCACTTGATACGAAAAGCGGACATTTCTATGCATTATGAGAGGGCGCCCTTAATTGAGCAGAAGACTATGCGCGACGCAGCATGCGGGGGCTTTGCCCCCGCGCCCCCAGGATTTAGCGCTTTGGTGCCTCTCCCGATGGTGAGTCTTCTGATTGCTGAAGGGGGATGCGGTAGCATCCCCCAGCTGCCATCGGTCGAGGCCTCTGAGTCGGCGCTCGGGTTGCTTCCCAGCATAGCCCTACCCTCCGCTCAGTTCGGGGTTGATTCTACTGCGGCGGGAAGAGATTTGCGTCTTTGCGGTGGCTCTTAAAAGGATGACACTCAACCTTGGGGGAAGTTGGTCCCGCTAAAGAATCACCTTCCCCACAAGGAGGTACCCAGCATGCTGAGTAGCAATGCGAAGTATATCGGTCTGGATGTTCACAAGGAAGCGATTACCGTTGCAGTTCGCAATAGCGCGGGCAAGTTGGTCATGGAATCGATCGTCGAGACCAAAGCCAACACTCTGCTCGATTTCCTGCATGGACTGCGAGGAGAGCTGCATGTGACGTTAGAAGAGGGGACGTGGGCGGCCTGGTTATATGACGTACTCAAACCCCACGTGCGGGAGATCGTGGTCTGCAATCCGCGCCGCAATGCCCTGTTGAAAGAGGGCAGCAAGAACGACAGGGTGGATGCGCGCAAGCTGTCCGAGCTGCTTCGCGGCGGACTGCTGCGAGCGGTCTACCACGGAGAGCATGGACTGCGGACGTTGCGGGAGTTGGCGCGTAGCTATGAGGTGATCAGCAAAGACTTGAAGCGGGTGATGAACCGGATCAAGGCGCTGTATCGCAGCTGGGGCATTGCCTGCAAGGGAACGCAGGTCTATGGCCGGCGCCATCGCGAGCAGTGGCTGCAAAAGATTACCGAGCCCGGGGTACACCGCCGCGCAGAACTGTTCTATCAGCAACTGGATGGATTGCAGGTCTTGCGGCACACTGTGCGAGGAGAACTGTTAGTCGAGAGCCGAAGACATCAGGCCGTGAAGGTCTTGCGTCAGATTCCTTTCATCGGCCCGCTTCGGGCCGCTCAGCTGGTGGCCCTTGTACAAACGCCGCACCGGTTCCGGAGCAAGCGGCAACTGTGGACCTACAGTGGTCTGGGAGTAGAGACACACGACAGCGCGCAATATCGTTACGTGGACGGACAACTGCAACGGTCGAAGAAGCCACAGCAGGTTCGCGGACTTAATCAGAATCACAACCACGCGATGAAGGAGATCTTCAAAAGTGCGGCCCTGAGTGCCACTCTTCGTGCGGGGCCATTCCAGGATTTTTATGAAGGCTTACTGGCCAAGGGAATCAAACCGGAGTTGGCCCGCCTCACACTGGCGCGCAAGATCGCGGCCATTATGTTGACACTTTGGAAAAAAGGAGAACATTTCGACGCAAAATATGTGAAGTCACAAGCAGCTTGAGCGTCAAGCGAGGATCAAGGCCGTTGCCCAGGTTTTCCTGGCCGATGGTAGCCTTTCGGTTATCGCGACGCTCGGGGTCGAGGGAGAGTATCTGTTAGCAAGTTAGGCGCCTCTGTGTGCTGCTAGTTCAGCACCGAAGTCTCCATTTCTATCCTATGCCCCATCGCATAACCCAATAAAGCTGTAGGCCTCGAGTCTCACATAGGATCATGGTTGGCATGTTACATCGAGCCAACACTTCTGCTTGCGTAGCTTCACGAGCCGAGGGCGTCGAACCAGCATCGGAACATGAAACCGAGAAGATATAACCTGCAACTGCCCGCGTCATGCTCAAGAAATATGCGGCTGGCCCACAGCGTTGGGCTGGATGCAAGTCAGACAGACTTCCTCCCCCTGGAGGGAGAAAGGGAGAGTTTTTCTCTTGACATCCCCTCTCATAGGACTTGCTAACGACACATCCGAGCGGGCGGTGATTCACCCGCAATAAGAGAAGGCGTCAAGGAAATAAGTTCCTCGTCAAACGATCGGTTACTCACTTGACTAACTCCGCAAAAGTGAAGGGCTCCCAATCTTGCATCGGGAGCCCTTAATGTTCGACTTGCCCTAGTTAACGGTGACGGTCAGCGCGTTGGAAGCGCTGGCGTCCGGGTTTGTGGCCACGATCTTTCCCGACCCGGTTGCAGCAAGGTCACTGGCTGGAATGGCAATGGAAAGGTGAGTGGCATCGACGATAGTCGTGGTTCGATAGCTGCCGTTCCATGTCACTCCGACTCCGGGAACGAAGTTGGAGCCAGTGAGTGTGAGCATGGTGTTGCCGCTGCCCTTGGCGATCGTCGAGGACGAGCTTGACGTCAACGTGGCTGCGGAGTTCTGGTTGAGCAACTGCGGAACGACGACCGGGCCACGCAGCAAGTAGATGTGGCCTCCACTCGTGAGAATGGCGATTCCGTCCTGCCCCCAACGGATGACATCTGTGAGAGTATAGCCGCTGTTCGTTCCCTCAGTGGACGTGAAGTCTATCGAGACGCTGCCGGCGGGCATGTACGTGCTGTTATCGAACGCCTGCAGTGTGTCGTAGGTGGATGAATAGGAACTTGAGGAGTTGACCACGTAGAAGGTGCGTCCGAGGGAGCCGTCGGGAACGACGTCGCCGTTTTAGCCCCACATGGAAGTGTTGAACATGCCGAAGACGCCGAGTTGCGTGGCAGGATTGGTGGTCCAGTCCGCAACGCCGCCGGTCACAGTGAACACCTTGTTGCTGTCGGCTTTAAAGCAGCCACCACGATTGAGCGTGGATTCCACAAACTGTTGATAGTTGTAGTAAGTGAATCCGGCTGACGTGACCGTATAGTGGTCGAGCGTGGCGCCGCTGGTGTCGGTGTCAAAAGAGAGCATGTCCGTGGCGGTAGGCATGAAGATGCAGGAGCCGGTATAGGGGCCAGATGCCTGGCCGCGCATGGCCGCCGTCTGGTTCACAGGGTCGAAGTCGAAGATAGCGTTGCCGGTCCAAGATCCTAGATCAAGCGCGATCGTGTTCTCATTGCCGAGCTGTGTGGTGATACGCGCAGCTGGTTAGCAGTGGTGTTCGGAACCGGCCAGGTGAAGTCGGGCTGCTGGGTAAGCATGTTGAAGCGCGCGACGCTCTGGCTGCCGGCAAGGATGGTGTAAAGGATGAGCTGACTGCGGTGACGTTGCCGCTCCCAATCGCAGTCAGCAGACCGGCAGGAACGGTTACTGATATCGACTGGGAATTGGGGTACAACGAGTACCATTGTGCCGTAAGCGGAGTGCCATTCCACTGGATCTGAGAAGTGACAACCCATCCGCCGGTGCTGACTTGCTGGGCGAGATTGCTGCCGCTAACAACGATCTGTGTGTCGGTTGAGCCCACCACGATTTGCGAAGGCGTGACTTGGGATAGTACAGGCGTGGGAGTCTGGCTAAGGATCAGGAGTGAAGCAGAACCGGATGCACCGCCGCCCGGAACAGGGTTGATCACATTTACGTACCAACACGCTGGCGGCGGGTGGCCCCGATCTCATGTGAGGTTGTTTTCAGTTGAGGGTGTGCCCGGTCCCTCGCTTTTGGGAACGGCGGATAGCAAAGAAGGTTCGTGGCAATGATCTTGCATCCACTCAGGAGTTGCCAGCCACGCGCTGTCAAGCTCTCCCGCAAAAAATCCCGCTAACTCCCTCATTTCACTAACCAAATTCTTCAGGCCATTTTGCAGGCAATTTCCATTCTCCGCCGCATAATGGAATCGTGATTGCGAAACCAGAATCGATGCTTCCCGAATCCGCTGAACTCCGCCAACGTGCGCATCACGCACGCTAGCGACGCTGCCACGCCGCTAAGCCCAATCAGCAGAGGAATCTACGGCTAACCCCAATCCACACAGGAATTTAGCGGCACCCCCTGTCGGTAACCCCATGATTGCAGGATCTTTACCTAAAGAGACCGGGTAATAGGGGGGCGGCAAGTCGCATCGCTGTCTCGCTCAATGTTCGATCAATGCCCGCTCAATATTTGACCGACACAGCATCAAACGTCAGATCATTCGCGTCTGAGTGATGTTCCGTACGCCACAGTTCGAAGAGTCGCCCGTAGCTGAGCGTCAAGTAAGCCGAGCGATCCACTCCAAGCCGCACCGCGGCCCGGTCGATCCATTCCGGCGATCCTTCCAGCTCTGCGTAATCGCCGATCGGCGTCTCGTCGATCACGCAATGTCCCTCGCCGTCGGTCCACTCGCTGCGCCACTTTTCATACCGGAAAGCAGCCACCAGCCCCAGTGACAGAAAAATCTGCGCCAGCGCCTCACCGTCGCCGACTTCGGTCTCGGTCTCTACGCGATGCTTGTGTGCGTCCTCGCCCGGTCCCACGTCAGGCAGGCGCTTGTGCGTCACTGTCCATTTGCCTGCGTAGTTCCGGATGCGCAGAATCTCTGTCCGCGCGCGCATTTTGCGGTCCGGCGTGTCATAAAGAACATTGCGCTCGAACGCCCGCGGCGTCTGCTCGCGAAAACCCGCCTCACGCAGTCGCTCGGCCAGTTCGCCAACATTCGCAACGCGAAATTTGATCTCCGTCTCGATAGCCATGTAATCAGCGAGTATACGCAGCTAGCGGTAAAGGCTTCAAACGGCGACAATAAGTACGTGAAGACCCTGCGCCTTTTGATTGACCCGGCCCGCATCAAAACGGACGAGGCGCAAGCCGCCATCCAGCAGGCGGCGCAGATCCTTCGCTCAGGCGGACTCGTCGGTCTGCCCACCGAAACCGTTTACGGACTCGGCGCCAACGCCCTCGACCCAGCAGCAGTAGCGCGCATCTTCCAGGCTAAACAGCGCCCGTCGTGGGACCCGATCATCGTGCACATTGCAGGCCCGGTTCACGAGAACCCGATGCTCGAGCAACTCGTCACTAAATTTCCTCCAGTGGTTCACAGCCTGATGGAAGCCTTCTGGCCTGGCCCTCTGACCCTGCTCCTGCCGCGCTCCGGAGCCGTCCCCGATGTCGTCACGGCAGGCCGGCCTCTCGTCGGCATCCGCATGCCCGCGCATCCGGTTGCATTTGAGGTGATCCGCCAGGCTGGTGTGCCCGTCGCCGCACCCAGCGCCAATGTCTTCAGCCACACCAGCCCCACCACCGCTGCACACGTGCTCGAGGACCTCGACGGCAAAATCGATGCCATCATCGACGCTGGCCCCACCCGTCACGGCGTAGAATCCACCGTTCTCGATCCCACACAAAGCCCCATGGTGATCTATCGCCCCGGCGCAATTACCGCCGAGCAGATTCGCGAAGTCGCCGGACCCGTCATTAACTATGAGGAAAAAATGTTGCCACAGGCCGCTGCGCGTGAGGCGCTTCCGTCTCCTGGAGTTGGCTTGCGCCACTATGCGCCACGCGCGCGCTTGATCCTCGTGGAGGGCTCGCTTGCAGAGCTCCCTTCACGCCTGGCTCATGCAGTCACGCGATACGAGCCCTTGCAAGGAAACGGCCGCCTCGGCCTCATGCTTCCCGCCGAGCTTGCCGGTACCGTCCTAGCAGGCCCGCTGAAAGATGCAACCGTCTTTGCCTGGGGCCATTGGGACGCAACCGGTGAACTGGCAGAGAAACTCTACGCGGGCTTACGCGAACTCGACGCCAAAGGCTGTACGGTGATTCTCTGTCCGTTGCCGGATGCCGCAGGAGTCGGTGAGGCTATCAGGGATCGCCTGCGCAAGGCTGCGCACTCTGTGAAGGATTAGCAGCTCCTGAGCGCCTACTGCCCGGCTTCGGCGAGCTTGTACATATACTTGATCGAAGATTTATAAATCAGCATCTTCGCCCGGCCGCGGACCTTCAGGACCCCCCGGTCGTACCACTCGATCTGACCTTCAAGGCGCTCGCCGTCTTCCAGCATAATCACCATCGGCGTCTGCGATTGAATCTGCTTCTGCAAGTAAAATTGCTCTGCCTGCCGATGAACGGATTCCTCGACCTCGTAGTTTGTAAATCGAAAGGATGGTGCCGGAATTGAACTCTGTTTTTTACGATGAGTTGGATAAAAAAGGTCGGCACGGCGCTGGCCTTCCACGCCCGGCAGAATTGACTGAGTATTCATGAAATGGATCCTCCACGGCAACGGAACGCTTGAATGCACAGATGCAGAACAGCCGCCTCAATTTGCTTGACAACGGAAACGAAAAATTACGCTGTTCAGAAATACAGACAGGGATTCTGAGGGAAAACAACCGCGGTTACAGCCCGTTTCAGACTACGCTTCTCTAAACTCTGAAAGTCTTTTGATTCTAACCGAAAAGACGCCCCTGGCAAGCCCGAAGTTGCCACATTCTGATGTGGATATCCTCCGGCACTGTGCCATGTTATCGCGCTTGCAGGCTCGCCGCCATTGCATCAATTGACAGGGACCTTAATAAATTGCGCCGCATCCCCTGCTCAACTTGCTCGACCGCGCGGGAAGTCGCAGCGATCCAGTCGACCGTCATTCCCTGGGCCATGCGTTCCAGTTCAGCCGAAAGATCGAGGTTGCGAATCAGCTCCGGCGCTGCTGCAACCATCAACAGCAGATCTTCGAGAAGACTGCCCAGCGCGCGCAGCAGGTTGATGGTCTTCACCTGCCCATCGGCGCCGCCGCGATAGGTTTCCGTCGCCCGAAACAGCGTCGAGTAATCCGGCTCGCTAAGCGCCGTCCTAAGCAACAGCAGAGCATCCTGGCGGCTGGCGAGATATGCATCGAGATCCAGCGTGAGCGCGCGACCCACGGCACCTTCCGCCAGCCTCGCCGCCAGCGCTCTCTGTTGCGGCTTCAGCTCGGGACGGCGCTCGGCCAGTAGCTGCTCAATTTCTGCCACCGGCAGCGCTCCCAACCTGAAGAGAACCGAGCGCGAGCGGATCGTGGGCAGCAGTTCATGCGGATTCTCGGTGAGCAGAATCAGCGACGTGCGCTCCGGCGGTTCCTCCAGCACTTTGAGCAGGCTGTTCGCCGCCTCCTTCATAAAGGCCGAACTCGTGAAGATCGTGAACGCCCGGTGTTCAGCCGCCGGCGGACGGTAGAACGCCGCATGAATCACAGCGCGCACCTGCCCCATTTTGATCAAAAGCTGCGGAGGATCGGGAGGCACGATCAGCAAGTCAGGATGAGTCTGGATCAAAATGCGGGTCTCACGCTTGTCCACATCGCGCATCTCCTCGCGCGCCGCAACAGCCTCCGCTATTCGCTCCTCAAGGTTTGCCGATTCGGCGATGCGCAGGCAATTTGCACAATGCCCGCAAAAGTCCGGAAACCCGTCACTTTCCGTTGGTTCGAGGCAGTTCACAGCCTGCGCCAGCATCAGCGCAAGCGTGTACTTGCCCGCCCCCCTCGGCCCCGCAAGAATCAGCGCCTGCGGAAAGTGGCCGCTACGCAAACCTTCGCGCAAGTGCCGGACAGTCGCGGCATTGCCATGAAAACTCTGGAAGCCCACCCTTCGAGTCTACGGCATCCCTCGATCGTTTTCTCAGTCTCTCGGCGCTATCGTGACCTGAATCCCGCTCTTTGGCCGCAGCGTGATTTTTGGCTGCAACTCGATCTTCTGTCCCGCAACAGGGCGCACTCGCCAGCGTTGCGCAATAGTGGCTAGCGTCAATACAGCTTCCATCCACGCGAACGATTCCCCGATACACTGCCGTCCGCCACCGCCAAAGGGGAAATACGCAAACCGTGGCCGGCCTGCTTTCGCAGCCGCGGTAAATCGCTCCGGACAAAACCGCTCCGGCTCTGGAAACCACCGCGGATCCCGCTGCACAATGTACTGGCTGAAGAAAACCATTGTGCCCCTGCGAAGCCGGTAGGGCCCGATCGACACATCCTGCAGAACCTCCCGCCCCATCGCCCAGGCCGGCGGATACAGCCTCATCGATTCCGACAACACCATGGCCGTGTATTCGAGTCGCGGAATGTCCTCGAACGTCGGCGGTCGCCCGCCCAAGACCGCGTCCAGTTCCGCGTGAAATCGAGCCTCGGAATCGGGATTCTGTCCCAGCAGCAACCAGGTCCACGCCAGCGCATTGGCCACCGTTTCAAACCCGGCGAGAAATAGCGTCAGAACCTGATCTCTGATCTGCTGGGAATCGAGCTTCCGTCCATCTCCTCCAACCTGATCATCCCGCGCTGCCACAAGCATCGAGAGCAGGTCCGCACGGCTGTTCAAGTCCGACTCTGACCTCCGCGCTTCCACCATTCCGTTTACAACTGCATCCAGCCGTTTCTTGGCCGCTCGAAAGCGTCGCATCTGCGGCAACGGTGTGTCTAGCAGAAGCTCCGCCCGCGGCAAGGTGACAAGGAAGTGATATAGATCCATGACGATGTTCACTTGGTCGTTGATCTCGTGGATTTCCGGTGTCACTTCGGTGTCAAAAAGCGTGCGAGCTGTGATCTGTAGTGCCAGGCGCATCATTTCGGCAGCCATGTTCAGTTCTGTGCCGGTTTGCCATTGATCGCGAAATCCAGCAGCAAGATCCACGATCTGCGTTGCGTAGCGCTCGATCCGCCGACGGTGAAAGGCGGGAGCGGCGATGCGGCGCCCCCGATCGTGCGTCTCTCCGTCTGAAGTGATCAAACCCTCGCCGAGGAGGATCTTCATGCGCTTCTGCGTCCGGTCTTTGCCGAAGAACGCCGCTTTGTCGATCAGCACTTCGCCGATATCGGCAGGATCGTTCAAAAGCACTACATCATTCAGCAGAATCCGATAGTGTGCCGCGCGCCCGAAGCGCCGCAGGTGCTCAAACAGCAGGACGGGATTCCTGGGATCAAAGAATCCGTGAAACCGATAGAACGGCAGATTAAAGCGCAAGCCCGGAGGATAGACGTAAGCCCCCCGCCGCACCACCCGGGGAAGGTCGGGCGTATCCGGCGCGGCTGTGATGGATTGACTCAGACCCACGGTTCGAGTCTAGTGCACGTCCGTTTCGCGCGCGTTGCGGCTTTGATCCTATGAAACCGCTAGCCCGGGATTCGTGCGCGAATCCCGGGGCGAATGTGCTCAGGGATGAATGCCAGCTGCCGCCAGCATGTTCAGGAACTGCCGCTGAGTGCGCATATCGATGGCCACCGCGACAAGTTTCCCATCGCGGTCGAACAGGAAGCTCTTGGGAATGCCTCCGTCCAGGTGGAACTGGTTTGCCACCTTCCAGCCAGGATCAAGGAGAACCGTCGGATGGAAATTCATCGGCTCTATCGTCCTGGCAATTAAAAACGGATCTGACGAAGGAACATCCTCGGGGTCAATGGAGAGGACCACGAGTCCCTGCGATTGCAAGTGCGTGTAAATCGCGTCAAGGTCGCCCATCTCAAGCCGACATGGCAGGCACCACGTAGCCCAGAAATTTACCAGTACAACCTTGCCCCGAAGCTGGGAGAACGTGACCTTCTTCCCATGGAGATCCTTGAGCGTGAAATCGACCTTTTCGACGTCTGCGTCGTTCTTGGCGAGTGCATCAGAGGCCTTGGCGAAGAGCGGATCACTGAGCGTCGCCGTAACATGCTCGTAGCGAACAAGCCTTGCCAGGTCGAAGTACGGTGCAGGCGGCCAATCCTTCTTCGCCGGGATGGGAGTCTCGGTCAGCGCCTGTGAAAGCGTATCGGCTACAGCCTGAATCGTGTCGGTTCCCTGATCGCCTTCAGTGGATAGATGGGAGAGGTTGTCGGCGAGAGCCACCTTGGACTTTCCTGCCGGCAGCGCCTTGATGTCCGTGGCCAGTTTGACTGTGGCGGCGGGCCTCTGAGCCGGCGACAAATTGCGAAGGGTGTCCATCTGTTTTTGGATAGCGTCTTCCGGTCCCTTGGCAAAAAGAACCGGCGTGGCAAGAACGAGCAAGGCAACAAAAAACACACGGTGATTCGGGATCATAGGGTCTCGCTTACTGAATGAATTGAGTTCACTTCCAGCTATATTTTGATTGCGGCGAAATTATACCTGCACATTGATTGCCCTTGCCGTGATTCCTCGTCTACCTCGCAAGGCTCGGATTTTGTTCGAGCACAGTTTCGCTGTAAGTCCTTTGTTGGGCGCAGTAGCGATCTTTTCACCGCTCTCCTCGTACAATGAACATGTAGGCCGAATTTTCGATCCATGTCGAAAGCCGCAGAGAAGTCCCGAGAAATCAACTCGAAGAAGCCCGATGAGAACAAGGCGGGACTCCGCAAAGCCGATGAGGATCCGGTTGGCAAGGTTTATGACTCCCGCCTGATCAAGCGACTCGGACATTACCTGCGCCCTTATTGGTGGCAGGCCGTCATCTCATCGCTTTCCATCTCTCTGAAATCAATGAGCGATATCGCCGGCCCCTACCTTCTCATGGTGGCAATGGACCGCTATTTCCCCACAGCCAAGCGCGCCTCGGCGGCCACGCTCCTGGGCCATGAAGCTGGCCCCACCAGCTACCTTATTCGCCACCTGCCTACCGACCCCATGCAGGGCATTACCCGGCTCGCCTTGATCTTCCTGGTAGCGCAGGTCTCCGCCTATTTCTTCGAATTCATCCAGACCTACCTCATGCAGTGGACTGGGCAGAAGATCATGTTCGATCTGCGCCGCGACATCTTCCGCCACATGCAGCGCATGCACGTGGGCTTCTTCGACACCCACGCTGTCGGCCGGCTGGTCACGCGCATCACCTCCGACGTCGACGCCATCAACGAAATGTTCACCGGCGGAATTCTCGCCATTGTCGACGACTTCTTCACGCTGACGTTCATGGCCGTCGTGATGCTCACCATCAACTGGTGGCTTGCACTGCTGGCTTTCGCAGTTCTGCCGCTCATCCTCATCGTCACGCGCCTCTTCCGCGACAGCGTCCGTGAAAGCTACCGCCGCGTCCGCGCCGCCATCGCCCGCATCAACAGCTTTACTCAGGAACACATCAGCGGCATGGCCGTGGTGCAGCTTTTCAATCGCGAAGAGCGTGCCTACAGGGACTTCGAAGCCGTCAACCGCCTGCACATGATCGCGTTCAAGGACACGATTTTCGCCTACGCGCTCTACTACCCGGCGGTCGAAATTCTCTCCTCCATCGCCATCGCGCTCGTCATCTGGCGCGGCGGATTCGGCGTTCTCTCCGGCACGGTGACCATCGGCATGCTGGCCGCTTTCAACATGTACTCGCAGCGCTTCTGGCGCCCCATCCAGGATCTGAGCGACAAATACAACATCCTGCAGGCTGCCATGGCTGCATGCGAACGCATATTCAAGCTGCTCGATACCGAGCCTGAGATCGTCAGCCCCGCGAATCCTCGCTCCGGCGACGGGTCAAACCGAATTGAATTCCGCCACGTCTGGTTTACCTACCAGAAGCTCACGCCAGAGCAGAAAACCCTCGTGGGTCGCGTCGCCGAGTCGCCTGAGCGCGCAAAAGAGTTAGCCGCGTTTGCTGACATCGAGTGGATCCTCAAAGACGTCTCGTTCACCATCCAACCCGGCCAGACGATCGCTATTGTCGGCCACACCGGAGCAGGCAAGACCACGCTGACCAGCCTGATGATGCGCTTCTACGATGTCACTGCCGGATCCATACGCCTCGATGGCGTTGATCTGCGCGATCTCGATCTTGCCGCGCTGCGCAACCATTTCGCTGTTGTCCTGCAGGACCCGTTCCTCTTCTCCGGCACCATCGCAGAAAACATTCGCTTCGGCAACGAAGCCATCACTGAAGATTCCATGCGCCAGGCCGCTCGTGACGTCAACGTGCTCGACTTCATCGACTCGCTGCCCGCCCGATTCGACGAGCCTGTTCGCGAACGCGGCAACTCGCTCTCTACCGGCCAGAAGCAGCTCATCAACTTCGCCCGCGCGCTCGCCTACAATCCACACATCCTCATCCTCGACGAAGCTACCTCCAGCGTCGACACCGACACCGAGCTTCGCATCCGCGGTGCACTCGAGCGCATGGTCGAGGGCCGCACCAGCGTCCTCATCGCGCACCGCCTCTCCACCATCCAGCGCGCCGACACCATTCTCGTCATGCATAAGGGTCAACTGCGCGAAATGGGCACCCATCAGGAATTGCTAGCCAACCGCAGCCTCTACTGGAAGCTCTACCAGCTCCAGTACAAGGACCAGGAGATCGGCGTCAGCACACTGCCCCATCGCGAACCATCCATTGCGCCAGCGGCATCCTAGATACCTGCCGGACTCATCCAACCGGATCACTTCACGGAAAACAGACGCACGTTGATTGTCTTTAAAGTCCAAACTTCATGAGCTCTTCGCCCATCCCCAGCGGCGCCGCGCAGGCGCCAGTACCCTCTGACGCTGCCAGGGGCCTGCTGCCCTGGCTGGTTGCAGTCGCCTTCTTCATGGAGTCGCTCGACACCACCATCCTCAACACGGCCGTGCCCGCTATCTCTGCAGCATTAAGCGTCACTCCGCTCAGCATGAAGGCCGTGCTCGCCAGCTACACGCTCAGCCTCGCCGTTTTCATCCCCATCAGCGGCTGGATGGCTGACAGGTTTGGAACGCGTCGCGTGTTCGCTTCCGCCATCGGCATCTTCACACTCGGCTCTCTTCTCTGCGGCGTCTCCACGAGCATCCATTGGCTGGTTGCGTTCCGCGTCGTACAGGGAGTGGGCGGCGCCATGATGGTCCCTGTGGGCCGCCTTACCCTCGTCAGAACATTCCCCAAATCCGACCTCGTGCGCATCATGAGCTTCGTCTCCATCCCGGCGCTCATCGCTCCCATGCTGGGTCCGGTAGCCGGCGGCTTCATCGTCGACTACTTTCATTGGCGCGTCATCTTCTTTCTCAACATCCCTATTGGACTCGCCGGTCTCGTCCTCGTCTATCTACACCTGCCCAACTACGCTGAAGACGACACACCGCCTCTCGATATCGTCGGGCTCATCCTCTTCGGCTCGGGCATTGCTTTGCTTTCCTATGTCCTTGAAGTCTTCGGCGAACACACATTGAGCGCCCGCGAGATCGTCGGTCTGCTGGCCCTCTCCATTTCACTTCTAATCGGTTATTGGTTGCATGCGCGAGCGCTTGAGTTTCCGCTTCTTCGCCTCAAGCTTTTCAGCATTCGCACCTTCCGTGCATCCGTAAACGGCAGCTATTTCACGCGTCTTGGAATCGGCGGCGTGCCGTTTCTGCTTCCTCTGCTCTACCAGACCGGGCTCGGCTTCAGCCCCATCCAATCCGGACTGCTCATCATGCCGCAGGCACTTGGCGCCATGAGCATCAAGGCGGTGATTCGCCGCTTGCTGGCCACGTTCGGTTATCGTGGCGTACTCATTTCCAACACCATCATAATCGGCATTCTTCTCGTCGTGTTCTCTACCATCGGCCCGCACACGCCTGTCTGGTTCATCCTCCTGTTGGCGTACTTCTACGGCGCATTCACGTCGCTCCAATACACGAGCATGAACACCCTCGTCTATGCCGACGTCTCCGAGCACGACACCAGCAGCGCCAGCACTATCGCCAGCACCATGCAGCAGATGTCGATCAGCTTCGGAGTGGCCGCAGCCGGACTCACCACAGCGTTCTTCGTGCCCAGCGGCGCATCAAGAGTTCCGCAGGAGATGATCCAAGGCATCCACCTTGCCTTCCGCGCGCTCGGCTGCCTCACCATCGTGTCCACCATCGTCTTTGCAAGCCTCAAGCAAGGAGACGGCGATGCCGTGAGCCAGCAGAAGATCCTGCGCCAGCATCATCCCGACGGATAAGAATCGGCCGTCACGTTTCTGGAAATCGGCATGGGGGGAGCGGTCACCCGCTCTCCCTCCCCCGCCACACCACCGGTCATGCGGGTCCATCCGGCGGTCTTTACCCGCTTTGAACGCCGCCATTGCCTGACAGCCACGCGGCGTTTGATTTTCCGCCTGCGGCTACCCAGAATGTGTACCCCAGGGACTCTGCGCTGAAACGCGCTGGCCACCGTGCTCTTGGCTTGATTCACCTTGAGACGCAACGGCCATAGAGTTTTAGGAACAGGGCCATTACCCGTTTGCCAGCGCGACGGCTGCGAACATATACATTCGCATCGTGAGACCGCCGGATCTACGGCGTCGAATCGTGGTCACCAGAGCTTCGCGGCCATTAGCCCGCACGCCCTATTCGACGCCGCCTTCTATCCGGTTCCTATTCATCGGTCCGCAGCTTTCCTCCACGCTTCCTCCCCACACTCCGTCACCTTCAATGCAGTTGCGCTTCGATTCACTCACTGTGACCAGCTTGTGACGGGACTTGCACCCGTAAGAGTGCGCCCATGCTGGGCGCACCAAAGAGAAGGCCGCCCGGAGGCGGCCTTTTGAGTTGGAAGCTGGAGGCTGGAGGATGTGTGTTTACCAGCGCCCCCAGGCGCGGGTGAAGTAGTCGGAGAGGGTCATGCCGACGAGGACGAAGAAGGTGAACAGGCCGGCAAGAACGGTGAGCTTGGTGAGCTTGGTGGAGTACTTCACGTGCATGAAGAAGAGCACCACAAGAATCATCTTGGTGGCGGCGATGGCCAGGGCGACTACCGGATTCCAGAAGAGCGTGAGGCCCTGGGTGATGTGCCACTCGCCCAAGTCGATGTAGGACGCCCACACAGTAAGCCCAGTGGCCACGAGTAGAGCCAATACGATCGTGATATACACGCGAGGGGAGACGATGTGGTGGTGACTCTCGTGGAATTCGATGGATTCTTCTTCGTGTTGCTGCATGTGATTCCTCAGGGGCTAAAGCCCCGGTTACGTTCTGCAATCTTTCGTGGCAACCCAGAGGGTTTCCCCGAGCCGTGCCTTGTTACAAAAAGCAGATCCTTCGCTCCGCTTACCCGACAGACTGACGTCTGCGGGGCCCCAAGCATGTTTCGCTCAGGATGACAATTCAATTTGATGAGCAGCGAGTTTATACCTCATACAAACCTGCCTCCTAGTGGCGGCTGATCAGATACAGCAGCGGGAAGAGATAGATCCAGATGATGTCGACGAAGTGCCAGTAGAGGCCGAAGTTCTCGACGAAGGTGACGTGGCCGGTGGTGTATGCACCGGCTTGCGCTCGGAAGATCATGAATCCCAGGATCGCGATGCCGATGATCATGTGGAGAGCGTGCATGCCCGTCATGGCGAAGTAGAGGAAAAAGTAAAGCTCGGTGTGGCGCGCCATGTCGAGCGACAGCGCGGGGTCGTGATACTCCTTATAGACTTCGGGGTCGCTCTGGGGATTGACGAACGACTGCACGCTATAGTGGAAACCGGGAATATGGTGCTTGTCGTACTTTTCCTTGTACTCGATGGTCTTGATGCCAAGGAAGGCGAGGCCCAGGATGAACGTGATCACCAGGCACAGCACCAACGCGCCCTTCTTTTTCATCTCGGCGGACCACACGCCCATGGCCATGGTGAAGCTGGAAGTGATGAGGACGGCGGTGTTCGCGGTGCCCCAGAAGATATTGAGCTGGTGCGATGCCTCGACGAACGCCGGATAGTACCAGTTGCGGTAGATGAGGTAGGCGGTAAAGAGGCCGCCGAAGAACATGACTTCGGTGAGCAGGAAGAGCCACATGGCGAAGTTGGTGGCGTCACTCTGCTGCGCGTAGGTTTCGAAGTGATGGCGCTGGTAGGGGAGGTGCTCGTGATGAGCCCCTTCGGCCGCGCCGTGCACGACTACCCGGTTTTCCGAGACGACCTGGCTATCCGACACTGGCTACCTCTTTCTCCTTCTGGCCTTCGAGCCACTCGTAGTCGTATGCTTCGTGATCCATGATCGGAATTGCGGGGAAGTTCTCAGTGAGCGGCGGCGACTGCGTCTGCCACTCGAGGCCGGTGGCCTGCCACGGATTCTCACCGGCGATTTCGCCGTAGCGGAGAGACCAGGTGAGGTAGAGCAGTGGCAGCAGGTATCCAACACCGAGGATGGTGGCTCCGGCGGTGGAGAAGACGTTCAGCACCTGGAATTCCGGCGGATAGGTTGCGTAGCGGCGTGGCATGCCAAGAGTGCCGAGGATAAATTGCGGGAAGAAGGTGAAGTTGAATCCGATGAAGGTGACGATGGCTGCGAGTTGCGAGATTTTCTCGGGATACATGCGGCCGGTCATCTTGGGCCACCAGAAATGGATTCCTGCGAGGAACGCCATTAACATACCGCCCACCATGACGAAGTGGAAGTGGGCCACGATGAAGTAGGTTTCGGTGAGGTGGATGTCCGTTCCCGAAGTGCCGAGGAAGACGCCGGTAAGTCCGCCGATGGTGAACAAGCCCATGAAGCCGAAGGTGTAAAGCATCGGCGTTTCAAAAGTGATGGAGCCCTTGTAGAGGGTGAAGGCCCAGTTGAAGATCTTGATGGCCGAGGGCACGGCAACAAGCATCGTGAGCAGCGAGAACACCAGCATGGAGTAGTTGGAGATGCCCATGATGAACATATGGTGGGCCCAGACGAAGAATCCGAAGACCGCGATGGCGACCGACGAGAATGCAACGGCGGTATAGCCGAAGACGCGCTTGCGGCTGAAGGTGGAGATGGTCTCGGAGATCACGCCCATGCCGGGGAGAATCATGATATAGACGGCGGGGTGCGAGTAGAACCAGAACAGGTGCTGGAAGAGGATCGGATCGCCGCCCTTGGTGGGATCGAATACGCCGATGCCTGCCGTGCGCTCGAGAACCACGAGAACCAGGGTGATGGCCAGAACCGGAGTACCGAGCACCATGAGGATACTGGCTGCGTAGTTAGCCCATACAAATAGCGGCAAACGGAACCAGGTCATGCCCGGGCAGCGCATCTTGTGGATGGTGACGATGAAGTTGAGGCCGGTGAAGATGGA
The DNA here is from genome assembly GCA_963735215.1 of uncultured Acidobacteriaceae bacterium. Classification (GTDB taxonomy): domain Bacteria; phylum Acidobacteriota; class Terriglobia; order Terriglobales; family Acidobacteriaceae; genus Telmatobacter. Next base: position 32,330 of record CAVTKF010000004.1, read on the forward strand.
GCTGAATCCCGCGATGAAGATCGCGATGCCGGTGGTGAGGACGTTGGTATTCAGGTAGTGCGTGGAGAGTGGCGTGGTGAAGGTCCAGCCGGTATCAACGCCACCGGTCATCATGGCGTAGAGAGCGAGCCCGCCTGCGGCGAGGTAGAGATACCAGCTAAGCAGGTTGATCTTGGGCAGCGCGAGGTCCTTGGCTCCGATCATCATGGGGATGAAGAAATTTCCCAACGTCGCCGGGACTGACGGCACGAGGAAAAAGAAGATCATGATGATGCCGTGCATGGTGAACACCTTGTTATAGGTGTCGGTGGCCATGAGGTCGGACTGCGGCGTGAGGAGTTCGAGGCGGATGAGTCCGGCGAGCGCTCCTCCAATGAAGAAGAAGAACGTGATTGAGACGAGGTAGAGAATCGCAATCCGCTTGTGGTCGCCGGTCAGAAGCCAGCTCAGCAAACCCTTTTCCTTGGAGATGAAGTTCATCCTCGGGATGCGGGCTGTCGACTGTTCGGGAAGACTGACGATTGTGCTGGTACTCATTGCTTCACCATCCCCTGCCCAGCGGGCTTTTGTCCGGCGGGCGTTGTCTTGCCTTCACTTTCCGGCAGCAGCGTTGTTGTGGCAGTCGTCTGCTGAACGCGGTAATCGGAGTTGAGATTCTTGATGAATTCGACCAGCGCGATGACGCCGTCTTCGCTGATCTGCCCCTGGTAGGTGGGCATGATGGGCGCGAATCCCTGGGTGACATGCTGCGAGGGATTCAGGATTGCATCGCGCAGAAAAGCTTCGTCGACGGTCGTGGTTTGACCGTTGGCGAGGGTGAGTTTGGAGCCGTAGACGTTGGCGAGACTCGGTCCGCGAGCGTCGGGACGAGTGTTATGGCATGCCGAGCAGCTAAGGCTGGCGAAGAGGCGTTCGCCGTTCTGGGCGAGCGATGCGCCGCTGGTGGAACCGGCAAGCCACTTCTTGAAGTCGTCGGGAGTCATCACAACGACGTCGCCGATCATGTGCGAGTGATCGGTGCCGCAGTATTGCGTGCAGAAGAGGTGATAGGTACCGGGTGTCGTGGCTTCAAACCAGACGGTTGTGTAGCGGCCCGGGATGGCTTCGCGCTTCACGCGGAATGCGGGAATGGAAAAACTATGGAAGACATCCTGCGAGATGATGGTGAGCTGGACGGCGCGGCCAGTGGGAACATGTAGCGAGTTGATTTCGTGCTGTCCGCCGGGATGCTCGGCCTTCCACATCCACTGCTTGCCTACGACGTAGATGTTCATGGCGTTGGCGGGCGGCGTGTAGACGCGGAAGTAGATGAGCGCGCCCCAGACAAACATGATGAGGAACAGGCCGAGCGGAATGATGGTCCACGTAGCTTCGAGCATCGTGGAGCCCTCGATCTGCACCGCTACCGGATGGCGCTTCTTGCTGTACATGATCGAGAAGCTGGTGACGAGGAGAATGACGATCGTCAGCCCGATCAGGCTTACCAAGACCATGAAGAAGTACAGCGCATCCATCTCGGGCGCGATCTTCGACGCCTCTGGTGGATACAGAGAGAAGTTCGTCAGCCACTTGACGAGAAATTGCCAGAGTACTGGACTGATATGCATTCCGTTATCCGTTCACCTTTGTTCCTGAAACAAGCTGGTCATGCGCCTGCCGGTAATCGCGGCGGAACATGATCCACATAAAACCGCCCAGCAAAACCACCGTCATGGCGCCGCCCAGTTGCAAGACGCGCGCAACGATGAGCGAGTGCTTATTGGTCGTGGGGTCGTAGTGATAGCAGTACGTGAGAATGTTGTCGACGGGCGAGCCGATGTGGTTGTTGGAGGCTTCGACCAGCCCGAGGCGGATGTCTTTTGGCGAGTACTCGACGCCCATGTAGTACTGGGCCAGCTTGCCCTGCGGCGTCACGAGCTGAATGGAGCTGGCGTGCGCGAACTGGGTGAGCTTGCCGTCGGGGCCAGGGATTTTGACGTAGCCGAATCCGACGGCTTTCGCGAGTGCGTCGATGTTGGCCTGCGTGCCGGTCATGAAGTGCCAGCCGTCGGCGGTTTCAGGATGTCCGTAGCGATGGAGATAGGTGCGCTTTTTGGCGGCGGCGAGATCGGTGCCTTCACTGGGATCGATGCTGACGATGATCACGTTGAAGTCGCGGCCCGGAATTTCGTCGACCATCTGCAGGGCGCCGGTGAGTCCGTTGAGCTCTTCAGAGCAGAGCATCGGACACTGGTAGTAGACGAGCGCGAGGATGGCGGGCTTTTTGCCGAAGTAGCTGGCGAGCTGGACCGGCTTGCCCATGTCGTCGGTGAAGGTGAGATCGAGCGGGAGCTGCTCGTTAAGGTGCTGCGCGATGCCTACGCCGTTGAGGATGGCGGGCGGCTTGTCGTTGGACGGGCCCGTCTCCTTGTCGCCGTAGCTCGATACCTGCGACCTCAGGGATGGCGTCAGAGCGGCGAGGCACAAGAGTGTCGCGGCCGTTAGCCGACCACGTTGCCCGATCCTCATCGCACTGTTACTGATTTTCATACTTCAAATCGCCTTCTGCGGTTTACAGCTGTGGGGGAAACCATCCCTCAGCGGCTAAAGCCGCATCGATTGCTGACTTCTTTTGGCACGACTAAAGTTGTGCCCTTTCAATGCTCACTTCTTTCCTCACGACTAAAGTCGTGCCCTTTCAAAACTCGCTTCTGACGGAACGACTAAAAACTGCGCCCGTTCAAAACCATGCCCAAGCCGTTCACTACTCATGCGTTTGCTGCTCTTCTGCCTTCTGGGCCGCTGCCTGATCTTGCTCGTAGCCCGTGCGCGCGAAGCCGGATGTGAGCGGCACGGTGATTGTCGGTTTCTCATCGCCTGCGAGGAGCGGCGCCCGCTCTACGGCGGGCGCCACTGGCAGGCCTTTTTGCGCGACGATCTGCATGGCCAGTTCGATTGGAATTCTTACCTTTCCCTGCGACTGGTCGACCCATGTGTAGTTGTTGAGGAGCAGATCTTCGCGGGCGTGGAGATCGGCGACGTCCTGATTGCCATCATCGGTTTGCACGCGAGGTGTCGGGAAAGTCCTGGTGATCTCCGCGATCTTGTTCTGCATCTCCGGACTGGAGGGTAGGTTCCCTAGCTGTCGAATCTCCGCGGTCCTGGTCCACTTGCTGTTGGGCCCGTCTTCCTTATTCAGGTGGGCGTTGATGATCTTGCCCATGCCCCAGGTGACGACTCCGCAGACCGCAACGAAGATTCCGAGCGAGACAAGGAAGACAAGAATACCCGTGACCTTAACGTCGGTCTGCTCGTAGCCGGCGGAGGCATCGATCTCACTGGGGCCGTGGGAGCCGAGGAACTTCGTATCGTCGGGTTCGTTGTGATCAAGCGTGGACATGTTCGGGCTCCAGAATCTCTGCGACGTGCGGATCGTTGGTCTGCACCAGCGCGCGCGCCTTCAAATTGTGGCTGTAGTAAGCGACCCAGACAGAAACCATCGCGACGGGCACGGCGATGTATTCGAGGATTCCCCAGCTGAAGTGCAGGTTGCGGGCGGCATCCCTGAAGTTCGGCTCGATGAGCCAGAACAGATCGAAGGCCTTGGCGAAGATCATCCACTGGCAGACGCGGACCAGGCGCTTCTTGTTGCGCTTGATGTCGCGCGACAGCAGCAGCGAGAACGGGATCAACCAGTGGAAGATGAAGTCAAGGGTGATGATGATTCCCCAGTGGCCGCGAATGCGATCGAGGTACCAGCCGATTTCTTCCGGCAGGTTGCCCGACCAGATGATGAGGAACTGACTGAAGGCCAGGTAGATGTTCAGCATGACGAAGGCGAAGGTGAACTTGCCGAGGTCATGCTGCTCGGTGGTGCGCAAAATCGACTTGAAGGGTTCGGCTTTCGAAAGGCTAATCGAGGTCAGGATTGCCAAGGCAAGCACAGAGTAGCCCTGGCCGACGAGGAAGAGCAGGCCGTAGATCGAGGAGAACCAGGTGACGTCCATCGACATGACCCAGTAGATGACTGCAGCGGTCATGGTGAGTGAGTAAACCACGATTCCCGGACCACTGACGTTTTCTAGCTTTTTGATCCAGCGTGGTGTGGTGTCGGGGCCTTGAAGGTCGCGCTGCAAGCCCCACGAATTCAGACGCCAGGTATACAGAGCCCAGATTGCAAAGCAGAGGAGAATAACCACCACATAGGTCGTGGGGTTCAGCATGGGCCGCTTGAAGTTGAGGCAGTGCGCTTGAATCTCACTGATCAAGCCGCTTTGCAGAGCCGTTGCGGTATCCGCCGGATTGGTATACCGGGCCCATTGGAAGAGCCTTTTCATGAAGAATACGGAAACGACCCAGTACGCAAAAACGAGAGGCAATGTACGGGTTGCGGCTTCGAGCGGGCGGCGCAGCAAGAGTCCATACTTGCCACCGGAGCAGTACTGGACCATGAGAAGCGCGAGGCCACCGACTGTCCAGCCAAAGGTGAGCAACAAACCGAGAACCCATGCGCGCAGAAAATGATCCCAGCCGAGCTGGTCCTGCGCCTGACCGAGAAACGCGAGAATCACGGCAACAATCGCGGCCACCGCTGCGACGATCAGCGCACGCGATCGCCAGCCGTCGACGAACGAGGGTGCGCTCAGATCGGCGGGAAGCGCTTTAGCGTGTGTTGCTCCGTGTGTATCGTGAGCCATTGAACTCAATCCTTACTTCGCGGCCGCGGGAGCCGGTTTGGTTGCTGGAATCTCAATCTTCGGATCAGGGGGATTGGCCGGAGCCATCGCAGGCGTTCCCTCGGACTTGATCGGGGGATATGCCTGCACAGCCGTCGAAGGCAACGCCCACGGCTGCGCGTAACTCGCTGGCAGGTGTTCCTTGTCGGCAATATCGCTCAGCTTCTGCACCTGCACACCCGCCGGGACGTCAGACGTGGAAGCTGCCTGGCTTAGCTGCAGCGCGCGAATATAGGCGGCAACTGCCCAGCGATCTTCCGGCGCCAGTTGCGCGCGGTAGTCAGGCATGGCGCCGTAGCCGTGCGTCATCACATAGAAGTAGTGGGAGAGAGGCTGCGCCTTGCGAACCTGATCTTCCAGGTTGGCGGCAGGTTTGTAGCCGCGCTCCACGATCTCGCCGAGACCGTTACCGACACGCGAGTGGCAGGGGGTGCAATAGATATTGAAGCGTTCCTGGCCGCGTTGTAGGACTTCCATCGTAACGGGAAACGGCAACATGTTCTGCTCTTCGCGATAGCCGTTGGCGCCCTGGATGACACCGGTATTGAAGTAGCTGTCTTCCTGCAACTGGCCGCGGGCAACGGTGTTGACGACCTGCGGGCGTGCGCCGCGATGATCGGCATAGAAGTCGGAGCCGCGCTGGGGAATCATCTTGGGCTGATCTTGCATGTCCTGACGGCAGCCGGCGATGAGCATGATTGCAGAGAGGGCAGCGAGCGGCAGTGCTTTCCCACCCATGCGATGAAAAGCTCTCGCATGGACGGGGCACACAGGTTCGTTCGCGATGACGCCATTCTTGATTGAGCGGAGGGTCTGCATTAGTACTCCACCTCCACAACCGAGACGGGGTCGAATTGCTTGAGATAGTCTTTGGATTCCACGAGGTCGAATTTCGGGTCCAATGCTTCGAGACAAAGGAAGAATTTGTCGGTGGTGGCTCCGTCGCGAAAGTTCGGCGCGTTGAAGAGCGGATGATAGAGCTGCGGCAAGCCGTTGAGCGCGAGCATTCCAAATGCCGCCGATAGACCTGCCCAGAGAATGGTCCATTCATACGCTGGAATGATGAATGCGGGCCAGGAGTAGAGTGGGCGTCCGCCGATGTTGAGCGGATAGGCGATCACCGAAATCCATGTCTCCATCGAGAACATCGCGGCGAGCCCCATCAATCCGCCAATCAGTGTCACAAGCGGGACGCGGTTGCGATGAAAGCCGATCGCTTCCGCCGCTTCCTCGACGGGATAGGGCGTGTAGCAATCCATGCGACGCCAGCCGTCTTCACGCGCCTGGCGTGCAGCGCGGACCAGGTCGCTCGGGGTTTCGAATTCGGCCAGCAGGCCGTATGTTCCTTCGCGTGAGGGCATGTTAGTCACCACCTCCCGCTGTCACTTTTGGCTTGATTTTGGCCTGGGGCAGGATCATGCGAATTTCGTTCATGGGAATCATGGGCAGGAAGCGGACGAACAGCAGGAACAGCGTGGTAAACAAGCCCAGCGTTCCGACGAAGGTCATGTAGTCCCACTTGGTGGCGCGATAGGTGCCCCACGACGATGGGAGGAAGTCGCGGTACAGGCTGGTCACGACGATGACGAAGCGCTCGAACCACATGCCGGTGTTCACGACGATGGAGATGAAGAACATGAAGCTGATATTCGTCCTCAGCTTGCGCGACCAGAGTGTCGTGAGCGGAATGGCGAGGTTGCACGTGATCAGCACCCAGTAGGACCAGCCCATGGGACCGAAGACGCGGTTCCAGAACATGAAGGCTTCCCAGTGCGATGCTGAGTACCAGGCCATGAAGGCTTCCATGCCGTAGCCGTACGCGACGATGAAGCCGGTGGCGAGCATGACCTTGCCCATGTTGTCGATGTGGCGCTCAGTTACAAGGTTCTCGAGGTGATAGAACTTGCGCAGTGGAATGGCCAGCGTGAGCACCATCGCGAATCCGGAATAGATGGCGCCGGCGACGAAGTAGGGCGGGAAGATAGTGGTGTGCCAGCCGGGCAGGACCGCGACAGCGAAGTCGAAGCTGATGACGGTGTGTACGGAGAGCACGAGCGGCGTTGCCAGGCCCGCCAGCAACAACGAAGCCGTTTCATAGCGCATCCAGTGGCGGATGGAGCCGCGCCAGCCCCACGAGAGCAAACCGTAGAAATACTGTGCCGGCTTCGACTGCGCGCGATCACGGAAGGTCCCGAAGTCGGGAATCATGCCGAGATACCAGAAGACGACGGAGATGGTGGCGTAGGTCGATACCGCAAAGACGTCCCACAACAGCGGTGAGCGGAACTGCGGCCAGACATTCATGGTCAGCGGGATGGGAAACAGCCAGTATCCAAGCCATGGACGGCCGACGTGAATCAGCGGGAACATGCCGGCGCAGACCACGGCGAAGATCGTCATGGCCTCAGCAAAGCGGCTGATGGAGTTGCGCCAGGTTTGCTTGAAGAGCAGGAGAATGGCGGAGATCAGGGTTCCGGCGTGGCCGATACCGATCCACCAAACGAAGTTGATGATCGCGAATCCCCACGCGACGGGCTGAGTGATGGCCCAGATGCCGACGCCCTTGAGGAACAGCCAGGTGACCGCAACCAGCAGCACCGTGGCTCCGCCGCCGGCGATGCCAAAGAATGCAAGCCAGCCAAGCGGCGTGTGCGGCGTAAGCACGATGCCCGAGATCTTTTCCGTAACCGACTTGAAGGTCTCACCCAGGCCTACGACGCGGAATTCACCGGTCTTGGGATCGATGCCAGGGTCAGCTCTTTTGATTTCACTGGTCGCCATCGTGACTTCAACCCTTTTCCGGCGTGTGTTCCACCGGCTGCTGTTCGAGTTCAGGATTCAGATTCAAAACTTCGGCGAGGTAGCGGGTCCGAGGACGCGTGTTCTGGTCTGCAATGACCTGGTACATGCGCTTGTCTTCGTTGAGCTTTGCCACCTTGCTGTTTTTGTCGTTGAGATTGCCGAAGGTGATGACCGATGCGGGGCAGGCCTGCTGGCAGGCGGTAACAATTTCGCCATCGCGTATCGGGCGATTCTCTTTGTCGGCTTCGATCTTGGCCCCATTGATGCGCTGCAGGCAGTAGCTGCACTTCTCCATGACGCCGCGTGAACGGACCGAGACGTCAGGGTTGCGCATCAGCTTGAGACTTTCGGTCTCGTAGTCGGAGTAGAGCAGGAAGTTGAAGCGCCGCACCTTGTAGGGGCAGTTGTTGGAGCAGTAGCGGGTGCCAACGCAGCGGTTGTAGACCATCGCGTTGAGGCCTTCAGGCGTGTGCACCGTGGCGCCAACAGGGCAGACCTGCTCGCAGGGTGCGTTTTCGCAGTGCTGGCAAGTCATGGGCTGAAAGTGGGCACGCGGTGCAGCGAGATCGCCTTCAAAGTAGGCGTCGATGCGCAGCCATTGCATGTTGCGGCCGATGCGGACCTGCTGCTTGCCGACCACCGCAATGTTGTTTTCGGCGTAGCAAGCCACGATGCAGGCGTTGCAGCCCACACAGCTGTTCATGTCGATAGACATGCCCCACTTGTTGCCGTTGTACTCCCAGTTGGGAAAAAGAGTGGTGTCGTGTTCGGGCGTGTCGCGGCCTTCGCCTTCATGCGCGAAGTTGGGATTGGCCTTGAAGTCTTCGAGCGTCGCATAGCGAATGATGCCGCGCGGGCCAAGAGCTTCAACAGCTTCAAGGGAGTTGTTTTGATTGCCGTGTTCGCTGAGGTTCTTGCCGCGATGGTCCTGATAGTGACTCTTGGTGATGGCGATGCCCCACTTGCCGTCGACCTTCTTGACGGAGCCGGTGGAGTAGAAGGGGGCAGAGGTGGTGCGGACCAGGTAGGCGTTGAATCCGGCGCCTGATCCGACGCGGCCCGCGAATTCGCGGCCGTAGCCGAGATAGACGGTGACGGAGTTGTCGGGATGACCCGGAGCAACCATGACCGGGGCTTTCACTACGCCGCCGCCGGAGCTGATCTCGATGATGTCGTCTTCTTCCAGCTTCAGGCTCTCGAGCGTCGCGCCGGACATGATGGCAGCGTTGTCCCAGCTCAGGTTGGTCACGGGCTTAGGAAGCTCCTGGAGCCAGCCGACATTCGAATAGCGGCCGTCGTAGATGTTGGGATCAGGACGGAAGATGATTTCGAACTGATCTTTGGAGCTTGGCGCGGGGACTTTACTGCTCAACTTGGCACCGTCTACACCGATGATCCCGCCTCGTCCGTAGGCGGTGTTCTCAATCCATCCTGCATGGAGAGCCTTGCGCCAGCCGGTCTCGAAGTCGCTCTTGATGGTGTCTTTCTGCGTGATGCGGACGGCTTCGTAAGCGCTGAGTTGCGGATTATCCAGCAGCGTCTGGAAGACGTCATGCGCGCTCTTGCCACCCCAGAGCGGCTCGATCATGGGCTGCACCACGGAGACGGTGCCATCGTAGGCGCGCGCATCAGACCACGACTCGAGGTAGTGAGCGGCAGGGATGTGCCAGTGCGCGAGGTGGCCGGTTTCGTCGTAGTGCGAGCCCAGATGTGCGATAACCTTGGCCTTGCCGAGCAACTGGTCGTTGAAACCGAGGTCTGCAGGAGATGAATAAACCGGGTTCGAATTCAGACACACGAGCCAGTCAACTTTGCCGGCATTGAGATCGGCGACGAGATTTTTGAAGTCGCCGTTCTGATCACTAGGCAGCGGGATGGCAAGCTCAGATGAGATGATTACTGTTTTGCCGACGTTGCCGAGAGCTTGGTTGATGGCCAGCGCGAGAGCCGAGACCGATTCGTCCTGATAGAGGCCGGGAAACACAGCGCTTTTGCCGCTGCTAGCCTTCAGATCCTTAGCCAATGCGGCCAGAAACTTCTTCTGCTCGCCGGTCCATGTGTATTGCGGGGCACTTGCGCCGGCTGCTCCGACTGCGGAGGCGAGCGCTGCGGCGAAGGCGGGAACTTCGCTGGCGCGCAGACCAAGGCGATGCTCGGCTTTCATGCCGGTCGTGGTTGGCGTGCTCTCGATGGTGTAGAGCCGGTTCATACCATTGGCTGGGTCTTTGCGGCGCTTTGCGTAGTCTGCGACGAGCTTGTGAAAGCCGGGATAAGACGCACCGGAGAGGAAGTCGGCGTCGAGCGAGACGATGACATCCGCGCTGCTTAGGTCGTACTGGACGTTGTAGCCCTTGGTGAGGAATGTGCCGGCAATGGCTGGATCGTATTGCACCAGCGTCGCCTTGGGGTACGCGGCCTGGACGGCCTTCCACTGGCGCGCAAGTGTCGGCGAGGTGATGGTCGCCGAGAGGAAGTAGATGCCGGTGCCGTCCTTGGTGCTCGCGACTTTGTCGTGGAGCACCTGGGCAAATTCGGCCCACTCGCGGTTCTCACCTTCGAAGGTCACATGCTGTGAGCGGTCGGGATCGTAGAGGTCGAGCAGCGAACCCTGCGAGAAGACGTCGGATGAGCCGTGGTTGTAAGCGTGGTCGGGATTGCCATCGACTTTGACAGGGCGAAATTGATCACTCTTGACTAGCACCGGAACGCCACCGGTCGGCAGCGGGTTCACGCTGGCGAAATAGTTCGGCTTGCCGAGTAACAGGTCTTCGGGGGCCTTGACGTATGGATAGATTGGCTCGTCGGGCTGCTTGGTGCATCCGGCGAGGCCTGCGAGCGCCATCGATGCTCCCATGATCTTGAGGAAGCCGCGGCGTGAAACCGGATCGACCCATTCCTGCGCTGCGCTGGGGAATTCTTTCTCCACTGCAGCCTGAAATTCCGGCGTGTTCTGAAGCTCATCGATGGAGCGCCAGTATTGCTTGCCCGAGGTGGCCTTGAGCTTGGTGCGGACCTGCTCCAAAGACATCGGCGCTTGGTTTTCAGCAAGACCGGGCTTGCCGTTTTCATTCTCCACGGTGTTCCCCGTTTGATTCTTTCCTACATTCATCGTTCCTGCATTCATCGGTTCGCTACTCATCGGTGGCAAACCTCGCAGCTGCTCAGTTCGTTGGGAGTGCGAATGTGATATTGCTTCAGAAGAAAATGACCCAGCTGATCCTGGCTGGTGAATTTCTCATAGTGCAACGCCGCCGGAACCACGCCAGCCGGGGCATCGCTCGCCTGGCCATTTGCGGGCGCATTCGGCAATTGCAACGCTGCCATCTGAGGGCCTTCGCCGGTTGGATCCTTCGTCGTGCAGTTCGCGCTCTGCGCGGTCGGCGTGCCGGTCTTGACGTCATTCACGGCGCACCACACAGGGCGATCGTCAGCCGGAGCTTCCCACGCCATGTTGTAGATCTGGCTGGTGGGGCGAAGATTCTTGGCCGGATTGCGATGGCAGTTGAGGCACCACTCCATCTGCAGCGTGTTCTGCGCGTACATCAGCGGCATCTGGTCGACGCGGCCGTGACAACTTGCGCAGCCAAGCCCTTGTTCACGTGAATCTCGTGGCTGAAGTAAACGTAGTCGGGCAGATCGTGCACCTTGATCCACGGCAGCGACTGGCCGGTAGCCCAGCTGTCCCGCACGGGCTGCAGCAGCGCGGCATTGGTCCAGATCTGCGCATGGCAGTTCATGCAGGTCTTGGTGGGAGGGATGCCGGCGTAGCTGGATTTTTCAACCGAGGTGTGACAGTACTGGCATTGGAGCCCCAGTCCCGTTACGTGGTGCTTGTGGCTGAATGGAACCGGTTGTTCGGGTCGCTGGCCCTGGCGAGTAACCCATGGGGAGCGCTGCAACTGATCGAGCGTTACTCCAAGTGCAATCACAATCAGACCCGTCAGCACCAGGCTCGCTCGAGCCAAAGCATTGGAGCTGCGGTCAAATATCTGCGCCATGAATGCTTTCCTGCTTGTTGTTCATTGTCCAGTAGTTTGTGCGCGCAGTGTTGGCGGTCACACAGGTTGTGGTCAGATTTCTCTTTCGGACAAAACCCACCTGAAAGGCGGACAACCCCGAAAGTTCAATATAGCAGCCAGAGCCCTATCTGCAACGCACTCAACAGTTGAGAGAACAAAAAATGTTTATGCCGCCGAATTTTTTGTAGTCTCTTGAAAGAAAAATACGTTAGGACGAAACAATATCCGCATAAATACTCGCGTTTATCGTTTCTCGGTGTCCCAGAAAATGGGATGCTCTTCGCGTTGAATTTCTGCTCTTCAGTAACGCCAGGTCTTCGTGTCAGCACCTGCAGGAGCAGTCGCCAGCATGTGATCGACCATCTGCGGCAGCACGCGTTGCGTCCAGTCAGCGTTGTTCTGTTGCATCGTGTACTCCGATGGACCTCCGGTGTAGCAATGCGGCATGCCGGGGCCGTACTGGAACGTCGCATCGGAGTGCGGGTTGCGTGTTTCCTGAAGCTGTTTATCGAGCATGTGAACAGCATTATTGAGGAAATACGTGTCACCGTCGCCGACTGCAATGTGCAGCTTGCCTTCGAGCTTCGGACCGAGCGTGGGCCAATCGCGCTTCATGATGGCTGCAAGATCGTAGTGATCGTGCCAGTAGGCGAGGACGTTCTTGTCGATTGCGCCGGTGATGGGATCGATGATCTGCGCAGGATATCCGTCGCCGCCTGCGGGAGAAAATACTGCCTGCCAGATATCCCACTGCTCGGTGGAGCGACCCCGCGTGCCAAGCACATACTCATATGCGAATTCGGCGCCGGCTTCGGCAATGACGCTGCCGTCGGGCTTGCGATCAGCGGCAATGGGCACCTGGCCGAAGTCGCCTTTGCGGACGAATGCATTGGCATCGTCGTAGAGGTTGATGTTCTGGTAAGCGTGGAAGTCGACCGGATCAGGGCAGGCAACGTAAGCGCCGTTGTAGAAGTCCGGATAGAAGACCTGCGTGGCGAGTGCTTCCCATCCGCCAGTGGACCCGCCGTAAGTGGCGCGTGCCCAGCCTTGGCCGATACCGCGATATTTCTTCTCGATCGCGGGAATCAGCTCGTCGTTGATGGCGGAGCCATAGGGGCCGACGTTGGCGGAGTCGACAACATAGGAGTCGTCGTAATAGGGATTGGCATTCTGCACATAGATGAGAATCACGCGCGGCAGGCGGCCTGCTGTCCAATCCTGAAAGAGCTGATAGCCGCTCTGCAGGCGGCGATTCTGCGACGACTTTGGATCGGGTGGAGTGGCTGTGAACTGCGCGGGGCCGATGGCGGGATGGAAATGATCCTGGTAGACGATGACGGGATATTTCGCTTCGGGGTGCTCGTCGAATCCATCGGGAAGCAGGACCCACGCATTGAGGTACATGTCGCGACCCCAGAATGCGCTGAGCTTTTCGCTGCGAAATCGTTCGAGCTTGAGCCATTTTGCGGTGGGTTGCTGTTGTGCGATCACGAGCGGATCCTGCGGCGTTCCTTCAATGGGAGGAACAACCTGGTCGAGCGTGAGCTTGATGGCATCCTGCGCCTTCGGATCGAAGTGAATCTTTTGCGGCTTACTGTAGGGATTGCCCGGCTTCAGGTTCCAATGCTGACCTTCGCCTTTGTCGGGCGGCAGCCAGACGGTCTTGCCTGACGCGAGATGAAACTGTTCGTACACGTTGAAGACTGCCTGCACATAATAGTCGCCGGCATCGAGATCGGCGAGCGAGCGACGTGGATAGCCGAAGGTCTTGGCATCCACGACGAGCGTGCTGCCGGGGGCGAGGTTTTCGGCATCGACTCCGAAGCCTTCTGCAGAATCATAGGTCTCAGAGAGTTGCATGCGCGGCTCGGGTTTGTCAGACTTCGCAAACACAAGAATGAGGTGACCATTCAGCGGCTTGGTCGAGGGCACTGTAACCTCTACGCGCTGGGCAAGGCAGGCGCACGCGGCGCCGGCAAGAAGAAGACATACAAGGGGAGTCTTTGTCATCTTTGTTTCTATCCTTTGGGATGCCGTAAGTCTACAGCGGGGGGGGGCCGTGAGGGATGATATCCGGCTTGATCGCTCGCCGAATCCGCCATTCGATCACCAGCTGCTTGAAGGCGCAACCGAGAGCGGCGAAGCGAACGTGGTCAGGATCACTTGTCGTCAGCCGCGGCCGCGTAGGTTTCGCCGAAGGACTCGTCGGGGGAGGAACCGGGCCAGCCGATCATGACCAGAAAGACATCAAGGACGAAGAGCGCAATCGCGATGTCGTTGAACAACGTTGCCTGGGGAATGTCGGGCCAGAGCTGATTGGCGGCCCAGAAGAGAAAGGCAATCGCGAGCAAGGCAGCCTTGACGACTTCCAAAGGTGCCGGGCGGTGTGCGGCCTGGTAGGCAAGATACGCGAAGGCAATCATGGCAAGTGGAAATGCGCCGAGGACGTCATGGGCGCGAGGTGGGAAGAAGTGCGGAACAGCGTCCCAGGTGAGCAAGACTCCGACGCTAACGAGCGAGATGATGCCGAGAATTACGGGGAGGGCTCGGTGGGCCCGATCAAGGCGGATGTACATACGCAATTATGGTCCGCCGCTCAAAAAGACCGCATAAGGGTGCGGCGCGAAGAGGTTAGTGCGTGTTCGAAAGGCCCTGGTGCGGCGATTGAGTGTTTTAGAATTCTGTCAGGGATTTCAACCGGTTGCCACCAGCCATACATTCAGTTTTCTTAGTGCGGGACACGTGTCCCAACTCTGAATCTACATAAACCGGAGAGAGCCCCCGGAGTCTCCTGTACTGGGATTGCGGACAGGAAGAACTGAAAGGAAATGGCCATGAAATACGCCGGTCTGCTGGTGATGCCAGCAGGATTCTTTCTTTCGATCGCGGCAATCCTCTTGTTTCCTGACTCAGCGCAGCGGACTGCGTTTGTACTGTGCGGACTCGCAGTGGAGGCGATGGGCGTGGTGGTTGCGGTGCGGGGCCATATGCAGTTGCGGAGCGAAAACCGATGACTCCGCTAGCGCCGATGCCCTTTCCTGAAACTTCATTCGCATTGACGCTGGGACTTCTGCTGCTCGCTCCGCTGGCCATCGCTGGCGTTGCGCTGATCAATACGGGCCTGGGCCGTTCGCGGTCGGCGGCGCAGTCGCTGCTGGGCAGCCTTGTCGTGATTTCCACGGCGGTGATTGCATTTGCGCTGGTGGGGTCGGCCTTTGCTGCGGGGACCAGCGGCGATCATGTTTTTCACCTTGCGGGCAAAGCGTGGAACTGGGCTGGAGCAGGACCCCTGATTCTGAGTGGATTCGGCGCAGCTGGGGCTCGCGCTCAACTCGCTGTCCTCTGTGAATTGCTTTCCGTCGCTCTCGTCGTTTTGATTCCATGGGGATCGGGTGCAGACCGACTGCGGCTTCCGGCCGGAGCGGCGATTGCAGCGATCTTTGGCGCAATGGTGTTTCCGCTGGTTGTGCATTGGACGTGGGGCGGCGGCTGGCTGGCACAGCTCGGCGTTAATTTTTCTCTGGGAGCGGGATTTCTTGATGGAGGTGGGGCGGCGGCGATCCATGCGCTGGGCGGCATCTCGGCGCTCGCTGTCGTCTGGATCGCAGGCCCGCGCAAGGGCAAGTTCCCGCGCGAAGGGCTGTCGACAGCGATGCCGGGGCATAACGTCGTCTACGTGCTCCTCGGCTGCTTGATCGCGCTGGTCGGCTGGCTGGCATGGAACATGGCGGGGTCGCTGCTGTGGCTCAATGCCGCGCCGGCTAAGCTCGCAGTCACCGCTGTGAATACGCTGTTGTCGGCGGCGGCAGCTCTGGTGGCTACTTTCTCTGTGACGCGGATCCGGTTTGGAAAACCTGACGCAAGCCTGTGCGCGAACGGATGGCTCGCGGGGTTGGTGACGTCGAGCGCCTGCGCGGGGGTGGTATCGCCACTGGCTGCGCTGTTCACAGGGCTGGTTGCGGGCATTGTCACGCCGCTGCTGGTGGAGTTGTTTGAGCTGGCGCTCTCGATTGACGACCCTTCGGGCGCCATCAGCGTTCATGGCGTCGCGGGATTGTGGGGGCTTGCGGCGGCGGGGATTTTCGCACCACAGGCAGGCCAGTTTGTGGCGCAACTGATAGGGGTATCGACGCTGCTGGGGCTGATGCTGCCGGTGGTTTACCTGGTCTTCTGGCTGGTGAATCGCGTGCTTGCGTTCCGGGTGGATCCTGATGGCGAGCGCATTGGCATGGACCTGCACGAGCTTGGCGGCAATGCCTATCCGGAGTTCGTGGTGCATCGGGACGAGTCGTACCGGTAGGATCGGGCTTTTAAGCGCATCGGGTGGCACCGCTGAGACCATGCCCTTTCAAAGAACCATTTACGCATTCAGTTCTTGCGCGTTTCTTCCCACAAAAGTGTCTTCGCCGGATTGCATGTCTCCTGTAATCTAGGGCTGAGACCACCACTGCATGGGATTGCTGACGCATCTCTTCTACCCTTGGGGCCTGCTGCTCCAGGCTGGGGCGATTATTCATTTCATTCGCCGCCGGCCCGACACGTATTGGCTCTTCATCATCCTTTTCCTCGGGCCCATCGGGGCGATCGTCTACCTCTTCGCCGAAGTTTTTCCGGATGCAGGGTCTGCTGAATCAGTCGTTCAAGGGTATCTCGCGGCGCAAACGTATCGCCGCGCTGGAACTCACGATCCGCGACAACCCATCCGCCGGGAATTACGAGGAATTGGGCGAACTGTGCATGGATGATGGGCAGTTGCAGCGGGCGCGCGAGGCTTTCAACAAGGCCATCGCCGCGCGTTTGGATACGCTGGATTGCTTCTATCGTCGGGGAGTATGCGCGATTCTGCTGGGCGACGCGGTGAGCGCGTTGCCGGACCTTGAAAAGGTTGTCGCCAGGGAGCCAAACTATGACTTCCACCGCGCACCCGCTTTGCTGGCCCACGCCTACGCGCTGACGGGAGAGAAGGAAAAAGCGGAAGAGTTATTCCGCCGCGTGACCGTCGTTTCCACCTTCATCTGAAACGTATCTGAATTTTGCCGACCTGCTCTCGTCTGAGGGCAAAAGCAGTGAAGCGCGGCAGTGGGCGCAGAAGGTGCTGGACAAGGAACCGACCATGCCGCGCTACCTGCGACGCCGCGAGCGGCCTTGGTCGCAGAGGGCACGGAAGATCTTGAAGCGTCTGCGGGAGTGAAAGAGACAGGGAACAGGGAACAGGGAATAGGGAATAAAAACGGAGCGCGGTCGCTGCAACGACAATCTCGAATTGTGAACTCAGAACTACGAACTCTAAACTATCTTTTCGCCATTAGCAGCATCAGCACGAACAGGACCACGGGAACAAGGGCCAAGGCTGCGTAGAGCAGGACTTTCTTGTCGATCTTGCGGCCGGCCAGCTTTACGGGCCTTTCGCCGCGAGGTTCCACGCCTACCTGCTCCTGGTGTTCGAGATCCCACATCATCTCGCTGGCGGTGGCATAGCGGTGGCGCGGTTCCCGTTCGAGGGCGCGGTACAAGATTTCTTCGAGCTCCGGCGAAATCTCTGGGTTGAGTTCGCGCGGGGGCTTCACGTCATTCAGAACGCGTTCGTTCATCACAGCCAACGGATTGGATCCTACGAACGGGACGCGACCGGTAAGCATCTCGTAGAGCATGATGCCGACGGCGTAGATGTCGCTGCGCTGGTCGCCGCGCGCGCCTTTCACCTGTTCGGGCGAGATGTAGTCAGGCGTGCCTAGCAAGCGATGTGACACTTACGAAGGTGAGGCGGCGCGCGTCTTCCTTCATCGCGATGCCGAAGTCGATCAGTTTGACCTGGTCTTCTTCGCCGACCATGACATTCTCGGGTTTCAGATCGCGGTGGACAATGCCGCGTTTGTGCATGTAGTCGAGCGCATCGCAGATGCCGAGTGTGATTTTTACGGCACGATCGGTGGGCAGTTTTTTCTCTTCGTTCAAAATGGTGCGCAGCAAGCGACCGTCGACCCATTCGATAACCATGTAGAGGCGGCTGCGCTGTTCGCTGTTGAAGGTCTTCACAACGCCCGGATGGTCGAGCGATTGCCCAATCTCTTGCTCGCGCTTGAATCGCTCGAGAAGAACCGGGTCCGCTTCCATCTCCGCGAGCGGAACTTTGATGGCCACCTGCCTGCCTGAATTCAGTTCGGTCGCTTTGTAGAGCACCGACATTCCGGAATGAGCGACGGCCGCTTCAATGCGGTAGTGGTCGAGGGTATCTCCGGATTCGTAGGTGGTCATCGGCGGATGGTTGGGATCGGTCCTTCTGATTCTTTCATGCCGCGGCACAAGAAATTCGTAAGGAATTCCCCCGATTGTGCAATCCCGAGAACCTCCTCGCAGGCTCTATGATGTTTGGAGCCTATGCATCGCATCCTGAGACTGCTCGTGGCCTGCCTCTGCCTTGCCTGGGGATCGGCACCCGCCCTGCTGCATGCCGCGCCGGGGTCAAAGGAGTCTCACAAACATCCACCGCAAGAGACGGGATTTCTCAATCGCTGGATCCAGATGGGCGCGGCCTCGTATCGCTACCAGGTCTATGTCCCGGAAGAGTGGCGGCGCGATGACCATAAGCTCTGGCCGATCATTCTGTCTTTGCATGGGCGCGGCGAGCGCGGTGGTGAAGGCATGTGGCAGACGCAGATTGGCTTGCCTGAGGCTATTCGCGATCACCCGGAACGCTGGCCGTTTATCGTGGTGATGCCGCAGTGTGCAATCGACCGCTATTGGACTGATCGCGACATGCTTGCCATGGCGATGTCGACGCTTGACCAGGAGGCGGCCGAGTTTCACGGCGATCCGAGTCGCACTTATCTCTCCGGGCTTTCGATGGGCGGATATGGCGCGTGGGAGTTGGCGAGGCAGAACCCGAAGCGTTGGGCTGCGATTGCCATTGCGGCGGGCGGCATCTTCTGGAGCTATGCGCCAGAGCGCTGGCTACAGGCCTCGACGCTGCCCGGCGAATATGCGCAGGCGGTAGGCCGTACCCCTGTCTGGCTCTTTCACGGAGCCGAAGACAACGTAGTGGCGCCACGACAGGATGAGCTGCTATACACGGCGTTTAAGACCGCGGGCGGCCATGTTCGTCTCTGGGTTTACCAGGGCCTGAAGCACGATAGCTGGACGCGCGCTTTCAACGAGCCAGAGCTACCCCGCTGGCTGTTGCTGCATCGGCGAGAGGCGCAGGAACCGCCGCCGTTCGCTGAACGCGTCTCTATCCCGCTGCATCCGCCGGCGCTGAAGCTTACACCGGTCCAACTGGATAGCTTTGCAGGCGAATATGTCGATAAACGGGGATTGGTTGTGGTTACTCTCTTTCGCCAGGGAGATCTGCTCTACCAGAAGAATCACTATGGCGAAATTGCCGAGTTGGCGGGGGAGTCAAATTCGGTCCTTTTCTACCCGAATGGAAGCAGCCTGACCCGAATTGTGGTGGAGCGTGATCCGCAAGGCCGGGTCAGCGGGCTGGTGATGCATGACGATCGCCACGAGGAGCGGTGGGAACGAATTCGGCCGCCGTTGCGTACCCATACCCAGCCGGAGTAGGAAGTTCTGTCCTGGATTGCGTGGGTTTCGGGGACTAGAATCGCGTCAAGACAAAGGAGGCACAGCATGTTTTGCAGCGGATGTGGTCATGCTCTTGCGCAGGGGCAAACAGTTTGTCCCCAATGCGGACGCCCGGTAGCCGCAGCGCCTCCGCCGGCTGTGCCTAACCTCGCGTTTGAGGTGGCCAACTACGCTAACCGCGTGCGGGCACTGAGCACGGTGTGGTTCATTTACGGCGGTCTTTCGCTGGTACTTGGCATAGTGGGCCTGGCATTCGCCAATTCCTTTCTCAATGGAGGAGGCTTCTGGATGCACGGCCCGTGGGCACATGGGAACTTCCCATTTGGACCCGGATTCGGATCGGCGATTATTCATTTTGCCTGGGTTATGGTGGTGCTGCGTTCAGGCCTGGCGCTTGTGGCCGGGTGGGGACTGATGGAACGTGCTCCCTGGGGTCGCGTGGTGGCGATTGTTGCAGCGTTCCTGAGCATCCTCAAGATCCCGCTGGGCACCGCGCTTGCGATCTGGACGCTCGTGACGTTGCTCGGGTATAGGAACACGTCGCTTTACGACCAGCTCTAGAGATTCAAGAGAGGTAGCATCGCTCAGCGAGCTTCCGCTGAAAGTTCGCTCGCTTCCCTGCCCGCACCCATCAACATGAGCGAGCGCTGTGCAAATGGCGAGTAGACGAGCAAGGCCATACACGCCAAGGCCAGCCCGGTATTGATGTGGTGCAGAAGAAGAAACGGCGAGAGCGACCAAAGCACATCGGCAATGAGCAGCAAGAGCCACATCTTCAGAAATTTCCCTCGCACGCCGGGCGCGTGAAAGAGCACCGCGCACAGAACGAATGCGCGGGCGGGGATCAGGATCACTGCGGTGCTGAGGAGTAAATCGAAGACAAGCTTCGCATTCGCCAGCGGTGAAAGAAGTTCCTCAATCTCGGCGAGGTTTGTGAGCGCCCCAACGTAAAAACCCAGGTACATCAGTTGCAGCAAAATGAAGAGCGCCTGCACCACGGTGTGCGGGGTCTTCGGCAGTTCATCGGGCGAGGCGAGAATTCCTCCACCGAAAATGGATTCAGATTCCGGCGACACCGACGGTTCTGGCTGAAGAATAAGCTGCGAATCCGGCGAGACGTTGTCACCGATCGCTTCGACGGGAGCGACAAATCGGTATCCGCGGCGGGCCAGTGTCTCTACGAATCGTGGGCTGCTGGCGGTGTCGCCGAGGGCTTCGCGGATGCGATTGACGGCTGAGTTGACGCCGTGGTCGTAGTCGACGAAGGTTCCGTCGGACCACAAGCTGCGGGAGATCTGTTCCCGGGTCAACACCTCGCCGCGGCGTTCGAGAAGCATCAGCAGGACCTGGAAGGGCTGCGCGTTGAGTTTGATGCGGATTCCCTGCCGGCGCAGTTCACCGGTGGAGGCATCCGCCTCGAACGTTCCGAAGCGATAGCGCCGCACTGGCTCGGATCCTGTCATTGTTTTCCCCAGTTTATCCGATTGCGGCGTTCTGCCGGTGGCTGGACGCGTTGGATAACTCGACGGAAATGCAATCCCTGCAGTGATTTGCGCCGTGAGAATCCTTGGTGATCGAAGAGAGACGCAGGGCATTGATTGCGCTGACCAGGTTTGGCAGATTTGCAGGCATGCAGATCCGAACCTCAACCGAGCGAAGGAAATCGCCGGCGGCCAGAGCTTTCGTTTCCGTGCTGATTCTTTCCGCGTGCATCGCTGGATGGAGCGAGACGCCGGCTGCGGCTGCACGCGAATTCAATGACTATGTCGGCAGGGTTGAGTCGCGGTTGGCGAACCAGCATCGGTTGACCGACGGATTCCTGGCTTCTGTTGGATCAAGCGCACAAATGGATCAACAGCTGAGACGCGGCGAGTTGGTTATCGAACAACTTACGCCGGAGGATCGGGGGGACCTGCCCAATGCGCTGCTTCACCATTGGCGCGGCACTGCATTCGCTCGCGGAGCGTCTGTGGCTGATTTCGAGCGGCTGACGAAGGACTTCGGTGACTATCCGCGGCTGTTCGCGCCACAGGTTCTGCAGGCAAGGATTCTTTCGCCGCGTGGCGGACGCGTTCCAGACCAGTTCACAGCGATGATGCGCGTGCGCCAACACCACGTGATCACCGTCGTGATGGATACGGCTTATGACATTCAGTATGGAAGCCTGGACGCGCAGCACGGCTATAGCGTTTCGCGAAGCACGCGAATCTCGGAGATCGTCTCAGCCGGCACCCCGCAAGAACACGCGCTGACTGACAAGGATGAGCATGGGTTTCTTTGGCGGATGAATACCTATTGGAGTTACGAGGAGCGCGATGGCGGTCTGTACACGCAGGTCGATTCGATTTCGTTGACCCGTGCGATTCCAACCGGGCTGGGCTGGGCGGTGCGGCCGTATGTGGAGAGCGTGCCGAGAGAATCGCTTGAGTTTACGCTCCGGGCGGTTTGCAACGCACTGAAGAGATAGTTCGAGGCAACAGAGGAAATGTAGATGAATTCGACTTTTTTAGCGACAACAGAAATCGAGGGGTTTGCATCTGCGCGTCGTATTAACCGGTCTCTTACTGCAGCCGCGGAGAAGCGCTTTCTGACATGGATGGCGAAGCGAGCGCCGCAATGGGTCACGTCGGACCGACTCACTGCGTTGGGTTTCACTGCGCAGATCGGCGCGGGAATATTTTACGCACTTTCACGGTACAACCACTCCGGACTGTTCGGAGTGATCGTTTGCCTGATTCTCAACTGGTTTGGCGACAGCATGGATGGAACGCTGGCCCGCGTGCGCAATCAGCAGAGGCCGCGCTACGGATTTTACGTCGATCATATGGTGGACATTTTCGGGGCGACGGCACTAATGTGCGGGCTTGGATTCTCCGGGTTTGTGCACTGGCAAGTGGCGATGGCAATGCTTCTCGCGTTTCTGCTGCTTTCGGCGGAGAGCTATCTCGCCACGTACACACTTTCGTGCTTTCAGATGTCGCAGGGAGTTTTCGGGCCAACGGAGATTCGAATTCTGCTGATCATGGGGAACCTCGCTCTGCTCCGCAGCCCTTATGCGACGGTGATGGGGCGCCGATTGCTGTTGTTCGATGTGGGCGGTGCCATTTCAGCCATAGCAATGTTTGCGATGGCGGTTGCAGTGGCGGCGCGGCACACCGCCGAACTTTATCGGCAGGAGCCGATGCCATGAATACATTCGTTCGCTGGAGCAAATTCAATCTGGTGGGCGCGCTCGGCATGGTCGTGCAGCTCTCCGCGCTAGCGGCGATCAACAGGCTGGCTCCCGGTCATTATCTCTTCGCAACTATCGCGGCCATCGAACTCACGCTCTTGCATAACTTCATCTGGCACGTGCATTACACGTGGTTCGATCGTCGCGACGACTTCAGGATCGGGACACAATGCGTCCGCTTTCATCTCTCGAATGGAGTGGTATCAATGATCGGCAACCTGATCCTGATGCGAGTCCTTGTCCATAGCGCGCGCATTCCGGTGCTCGCCTCGAACAGCATCGCGATCGTGAGCTGCTCCATTGTCAACTTCATTCTTGGAAGTACGTGGACCTTTCCTGTCAAGGGATGGCCAACGCAGGCGAACAAACTCTCGGGGTCCCATTGCCTGAATGAACAGATTATGGCTCGCGTGGAGAAGCGCGCATGGCCACAGGCTTCCAGACTTCAATCGCAGCCATCCCATGATGAATGCGTTGCCAATCACCATCAGCGTGAAGCACGTGAGCGCGTACACAGTGTTGGTGCCTCCGTTGTAGTCAGACCACAGTAGCCCGGGATAATGCCAGACGGCCCAGATCAGCCCGCTCAACACGCAGCCGAAGGTAAAGCCGAACTGTCCAGTGAGCCGCGGCAATAAGAATCCGCGCCAGCCGATCTCCTCTCCCAGCGCATTGGCAACGCTCCCTGTCACACCCAGCGTCGCCAGCATGGGAATCATCAGGCCGAATGTCGCGACGTGCGGCGACGAGGGCATACTCAACCACTCCGCGGCGGCTTTTTCAAAGACCGCCAGCGCAAACGATCCGGGAATTGCGATCCAAACAATGATGTTGACCGGAGCCGCATAGAGCAGTGGCAGCCGGTAAGCGAGTGCCTCAAACCGCACCGGCCTCCAACTCCAGCCCAATGTTCGGACATCAATTCGGAAAAGCGCACAGGAGGCAAGCGCAGCCGCCGCAGGACACCACATCACCAGCCGCACCACGAGCCCATTGCCCGCTCCAATGTGGACCGAGTGGATCATCAGGAAATAGCGAAGGGAACCAAACAGAAACACCAGGAAAAGAAATGTCGGTATCTGTTTGGCCGGCGGTTTCATCTCGCCATGCTACGGCACGATGCTTCGAACGGCGCCATCTTTATCGCGAAAAGAGATGGGGCCAGGATCTCTCCCGGCCCCGATAACTGACAGCTGACGACTGACCACTGAAAACTAGTACCGGTAGAACTCGGGCTTGTACGGCCCTTCCACCGGCACGCCGATGTAGTCCGCCTGCTTCTTCGAAAGTGTCGTCAATTTCACGCCGATCTTTTCCAGGTGCAGCCGCGCTACTTCCTCGTCCAGCTTCTTGGGCAGGGTGTAAACATCTACCTTGTAGCTGTCCTTGTTCTTCCAGAGGTCAAGTTGCGCCAGTGTCTGGTTGGCAAAGCTGTTCGACATCACGAAGCTCGGGTGCCCAGTTGCGCAACCCAGGTTCACTAGCCGTCCTTCGGCCAGCATGAAGATTTCATGCCCGTCGGGGAAGTGGTACTTGTCCACCTGCGGCTTGATGTTCAGCTTCTCTACACCCTTTTCTGCATTGAGCAAGTCGACCTGGATCTCGTTGTCGAAGTGGCCGATGTTGCAGACGATAGCTTGATCCTTCATCTTCTTCATGTGCTCGAGCGTGATGATGTCCACGTTGCCCGTGCAGGTAACGTAGATGTCACCGCGTCCGAGCGTGTCTTCAATCGTCGTGACTTCGAAGCCTTCCATCGCCGCCTGCAGGGCGTTGATCGGATCCACCTCCGTCACAATCACGCGTGCGCCCATGCCGCGAAGCGAGTGCGAACACCCCTTGCCCACATCACCGTATCCGCACACCACTGCAACCTTGCCCGCCACCATTACATCGGTTGCGCGCTTGATGCCGTCGGCCAGCGACTCGCGGCAGCCATAGAGGTTGTCGAATTTGCTCTTGGTCACTGAATCATTGACGTTGATGGCCGGAACCAGCAGCTTGCCCTTCTCCATCATCTGGTAGAGGCGATGAACGCCGGTCGTCGTCTCTTCCGAAACGCCGCGCCACTCTTTCACAACCTTGTGCCAGTGCTGATTGTCCTCGGCATAGACCTTCTTCAGCAGGTCCTTGATTACCTGCTCTTCGTGATTGCCCGAAGGTGTATCGACCCACCTGTCGCCGTTTTCGAGTTCATAGCCCTTGTGGATCAGAAGCGTCACATCGCCGCCGTCGTCGACCACGAGCTCCGGCCCTTTGCCGCCCTTGTGGCTCAGCGCCTTGTAGGTGCATTCCCAGTAGTCCTCAAGGCTCTCGCCCTTCCAGGCGTATACCGGAACGCCGCTCGCCGCGATCGCCGCCGCAGCGTGATCCTGCGTCGAAAAAATATTGCAGCTGGCCCAGCGGACCTCTGCGCCGAGAGAGACCAGCGTCTCAATCAGCACCGCTGTCTGAATGGTCATATGCAGCGAGCCGGTGATCCTGACGCCCTTAAGCGGCTTTTCCGCGGAATATTTATTGCGGATCGACATCAGACCCGGCATCTCGTGCTCGGCAATCGAAATCTCCTTGCGGCCCCAATCGGCCAGCGAAAGGTCTGCAACTTTGTATTCAGTCAATTCGAGAGTTGAGGAAGCCATTCAGTTCTCCTTATATCGACGCATCGTGATATATTGATGTGTACCAGAAACCCATGGCCACGTCAATTGTAAAAATCCTCCGCGTTGTAGCCGATCCCAACCGGCTCCGCATCCTGCTTCTGCTCAAGGCTGAAGAGCTCTCCGTTGCCGAGCTGCAGGAGATCCTAGTCATGGGTCAAAGCACTATCTCCACGCATCTTTCGCAACTGAAGCAGGCGGGTCTCGTCGAAGATCGTCGCATCGGCAAGAACAGTCTTTATCGCCTTACCGACCATGCGGGCAGCAGCCCTTTGGACGTACTTATCGACCAAGCCAAAGCCGAGATCCCCGAAGCCTCCCACGACCACACTACCGCTCGCCGCGTCGTCAAAAAGCGACAGGACAAGACGCGCGCTTTCTTCGATAGCGTCGCCGGCCGCCTCGGCAAGGATTACGTTCCCGGCAAGTCTTGGAAGAGCCTCGCCGAAGCGCTGCTCCGTTTGATGCCGCCCATGACCATCGCCGACCTCGGCGCGGGCGACGGAACCTTCTCGCTCCTTCTCGCTCAGAGCGCAGCCAAAGTTATCGCCGTCGATTCTTCCGCCAAGATGATTGAGTTCGCTCGCGACCAGGCGCACCGCCATCACGTGAAGAACATCGATTACCGCCTCGGCGATATGGAGGAGCTGCCCATCGATGATGAGGCTGTCGATCTCGTCTTCTTTTCGCAGTCGCTGCACCACGCTCTGCATCCCGCGCACGCCATTGCAGAAGCTGCACGCATTCTGCGCCCCGGCGGACGCATCGCCATTCTCGATCTTGCCAAGCACCGCTTCGAAGAGGCGCGCGAGATGTATGCCGACGAGTGGCTGGGTTTCAGCGAAGCCGAGCTTGAATCGATGCTCCAGCGCGCCGGCTTCGCGAAAATTCAAACCTCCGTGGTGCAGAAAGAAACCGAGCCGCCGCACTTTCAGACGCTGCTCGCGGTGGCACACAAGCCGGCGCGATGAAGCGGGTGCGATACCATTGCATCCAATAAACAGAGCACAATCAAATGACGGCAACTTCAACAACAACTCAAGACCGCGCCGCAAAAACGCCTCGCCTCACTCGCGCCCAGCGCACCGTTCTCCTCAAAGCCCTCGCCGACCCCAAGCGGTTCGAACTTCTCGAACGCATCGCCAAGTCCTCTTGTCCGCTCGGTTGCACGGATGCTCGGGAATTTCTGGCCATTTCCCCCGCAACGCTCTCGCACCACATCAAGGAACTTGAATCCGCGGGCCTTATCCTCATCCGCCGCGAAGGGAAATTCCACTTTCTCACCGTCAAACCCGGTGTTCTCGAAGCGCTCGCAGCCAGCCTGCAATCCCTCAGCCCCACCTCCTGCACGGCTCGTTAAGAGTCTCACCAGAAAATTTCCACAAGCATCCTGAATCCTTTCGAGATCTCCCTAATCAATTCGATAGTTGTCGAATCGTCGAAATGATGATGGAGCGGCAAAGGAGCAGAGATCATGAGCAAACTTCAGGGTAAAGTGGCGTTGGTAACCGGAGCATCCAAAGGAATCGGCGCGGCCATCGCGCTAGAGCTTGCATCCCAGGGCGCAGCGGTTGCTGTCAACTATTCGGGCAGCAAGGCCGGCGCGGAGAAGGTCGTCGACGAGATCAAGAAGGCCGGCGGTAAAGCCATCGCCGTGCAGGCCAATGTGGCGCGATCCCGACACCATCGGTCCGCTGATTGAGACCGTGACCAAACAGCTCGGCCCCATCAGCATCCTCGTCAACAACGCTGGCATCTACGACTTCGCCCCCATCGAAGCAGTCACCCCGGAGCACTTCCACAAGCAATTCAACGTCAACGTACTGGGGTTGCTGTTGACCACTCAGGCGGCGCTCAAACAATTCGATCCGAAGGGCGGCAGCATCATCAACATCGGATCGGTGGCGGCCGGCGGCGTACCCACTGCTGCGGTCTACAGCGCCACCAAGGGCGCAGTGGACTCCGCGACATTCGCTCTGGCGCAGGAGCTGGGTCCACGCAAGATTCGCGTCAATTCCCTCAACCCAGGCATGGTTGAAACCGAGGGCGTACACGCTGCCGGCTTCATCGGCTCCGATTTCCATCAGAAGGTCCTTGCCGAGACACCGCTAGGCCGCATCGGTCAGCCGGGCGACATCGCAACTATCGCTGCGTTTCTTGCGTCTGACGATGCCGTCTGGGTCAACGGCCAGGCCATTCAAGCCTCCGGCGGCAACCGCCTGTAAGACAGAAATGCAGCTCCACACGCAACCGGGCCGTTATCGAGGGCCCGGGCGGGGCGTAAGGCAGATGAACCACATCAAAGGATTCAAATCATGACATACATTTTCTTTCCCACCATTGTCGTCGCAGCGCTTGGACTGTTTGCCGCGAAGGCTGGTGATTTGCTTCGCACTCCGCTCTTCGAGCCCGGGCCCTGTGCAGACAATACGAGCGCGGTTGTATGGGCATATGAAGCTAGACATGAGCAGCGTCCAGGAGCCGGCCGCGCAATGCGCCCAGGTGCCTGGTCTCCGGTTCGTCGCAGCGGAAGTTGCTGACGCTCAGGTGCGTTCGCTGTCCAACAGCGCCCGCTTTCGTTCCACTCCCCATCGATACCCGGTCAGCGAGCCGTTTGCCCCCACCACGCGATGGCATGGAACGACGAGCGCAACCCGATTCATCGCGCAGGCACGAGCCACGGCACGCGTTGCATTCGGTTCGCCCATCTCCCGCGCCAGCTCACTGTAGCTGCGCGTCTCGCCCCTCGGAATCTGCCGCAGTGCCTGCCAGACGCGTAGTTGAAACACCGTTCCGCGCAGGTCAAGTGCACCGGGCAGGCCGCGACCCTCGGAGAGATCCGATCCTTCGCGCACACTTTTCAGCGCCGCATCCACAAGCTGCGTGAGCGAAGGATCCCGATACAATTCGGCTGCTGGAAATTCCGCGCGCAGGCTAGCCTCGGCCTCCGCTTCAGTCCCGGCCAGTGAAAGCCAGCACAGCCCGCGTTCGGTCGTACCGACAATCACTCGACCAAAAGGTGAAGGTGCGGAGCACCAGGCGATCCGCTCGCCTTTGCCGCCTTGGACGAATTTTCCCGGCGTCATCCCCAATTGAGCTCCTTCGTAAGCGCGGCTCGATGATCCAAATCCGGCCTCGTAGATCGCATCGGTCACGCGGCCGTTCTGCTTCAGGGCATCCCGTAGCCTGCCAGCCCGCAGCGATCGCTGATATTGCAACGGGCTCACACCCATCTCCTGCTTGAATGTGCGTTGCACCGTGAAAGGGCTGATGCCGACAACGCGCCCCAGTTCCGCGAGGGATACCGTGCGATCAAGGTTTGCTTCTAGATGAGCACGTACTTTCTCCAAAGGTTTGCCCGACGCAGTTGGCTTGCAGCGTTTGCACGCGCGAAAGCCCGCGCCCTCAGCGGCAATCGTCGTCTCGAAGAAACGCACATTCTCACGCAGCGGTCTGCGGCTCTTGCACTCCGGCCTGCAGAACACGCCCGTCGTTTTCACCGCATAGAAGAATCGCGCGCTGCTATCTCGCTCGCAGAGCTGTCGCCACGCACCATTCTCGTCGAATGCCTTCACTGCCCGATCCACTGTTGCGAATTGAACATTGCTCTTCATGGATTCATCTTGAACGAAATGCGATTCACGTACACTCCGATTCTTGCGCGCAATTCAACAAATACAGTTCAAAGTCGAAGGTTCGCTAGCCGCCCTCGCGGCTCATCAGCATCGCTTCCGCTCTCTGCAAATCCTCCTCGGTGTCCACGCCAATCGTGTCTGCCGGAGCACCCGCAACGTAGATATCGATCCCCGCTTCCAGCAGTCTCAACTGCTCCAGCTTCTCCACGGCCTCCAGCCAACCGGGCGGCAACTCTGCAAATTTTTCCAGTGCAGCCTTCGTATACGCGTAGATCCCCAAGTGCTTGCGATATCCCGCAAATCCCGCCTGATCGCGATCATGGGGGATGGTCGCCCGCGAGAAGTACAGTGCCTTCCCATCCAGTGCCGTCACCACCTTCACCGCATTCGGGTTATCGATATCGACCGCCGGACAACGCACCGCCAGTGTCGCGACCTGCACCTCGGGCCGATCGAACAATCCGATCAACGGCGGAAAAAACTCTGGCGTCAGCGTCGGCTCGTCGCCCTGGATGTTGACGTAGATGTCCGCGTCGATCTGCCGTGCCACTTCGCGCACGCGATCCGACCCGCTGGCGCAGTTCGGTGATGTCATGGTCACTGGAACTCCCCGCTCCCCGCAAACCTCGGCCACTTCGTCGGAATCTGTCGCCACCACCACCGGGTCCATCAACCCGCTGGCGACCGCAGCGCGCCAAACCCACTCCACCATGGGACGTCCAGCAATCTCGCGGAGCACCTTGCGGGCCAGCCGCGTTGAGCTGAGCCGCGCCGGAATCACCCCCGCTATCCGTAACTTACTCATGCACGCGAGTCTACAAGAACCGGGGTATTTTCTTCAGCGGCCTCCCAAGACTGTTCTCCCCGGGACATACGGATTTCCGTTGGTGCCGAAGGCGGCGCTGCTTCGTCCTATGGTTTGACCTTAAATTCAACCCCCCGTATCATCTAGAGTGGAGCAGCCAACCTGGCTGCATGCCCTCCCGGCGGGGTAGCTCAGATGGTTAGAGCGACGGATTCATAACCCGTAGGTCGGCGGTTCGATCCCGCCTCCCGCCACCAGAATCCTCTCCAATTTGCCACTTCCGACGGAGCTTCCGGCGACGAGGGGGGCAGTGTACCGACCCCTCAGCCGATACTGTAGAAAGGCGATCCAATGAAAAATCAGCCGATTCTTACGGACAAATTCACACGTGCGGTCGATTACGCTCGCATCCTGCACGTCGAGCTCCGCAAGGGCACGGAAATCCCCTACATGGCACATCTGCTGGGAGTTGCCTCCCTGGTGATGGGAGAAGCCGGCCACGTTCCTTTCCAGGTGACGGAAGACATGATCATCGCGGCACTTTTGCACGATGCCGTCGAGGACCATGGCGGCCTTGCGCGACTGGAAGATATCCGCTGCAACTTCGGGGAAGACGTTGCGCGCATGGTGGAGGGCCTTTCCGACAGCTTTGAAGAGGAGGGCGGCCAGAAGCAAAGCTGGGACGAGCGCAAAGAGGCCTACCTCAAACGCCTCCCTACCGAGTCGCCGGAGACTCAGCTTATCTCCGCAGCCGACAAGCTCTACAACGCCCGCACCATACTGGATGATTACCGTCATATCGGTCCCAAAGTCTGGGACCGCTTCAAGCGCAAACGCAAAGAGCAACTCTGGTACTTTCAAGGACTGCTAAGCATTTTTAAATCAGCAGGAACCAACCGCGTCGTCGAAGAACTCGAGCGCGTCGCAACGGAACTAGAACGTATCTCCGCTGGTGAAGCAGTCGCCCATTGAGCAACCGTATGCGTGGGCCGATCCCAACTGTGTCGAACCCACCCGGCGAACCTTCGGCACGACCTCGCGCATCGGCCCCGGATTTTCTCTTCACCCCTTGCGGTATCATTGCGTCTAAAGAGTAACGGTCTGCTCCCCCTCAGAGACCGTACCGGTGGTGTGTGTGTCCCGATTCTTTCAGAGACTGACGTTCGTTCTAGCTGCAACCGTTTTCGCTGCCCTCGGCCTCGGCTTTGCCATGGGTGAGTTTGGCATGTTTGGCGTTCATGCAGGCGGGGAGCAGGATGGCGCCTACCGCCAGATGCACGTCTACGCCGAGGTCCTCAAGAGAATCCAAAGCGACTACGTCACCGACCCCAACATCGACCGTGTCACCACCGGCGCTCTGCACGGTTTGCTTGAATCTCTCGATTCCGACTCGAGCTTTCTTACGCCCACCGAGTACAAGATCTACAAGGACCGGCCCACCAGCGGCGTTGCCCAGGTTGGCCTCACGGTTTCAAAGCGCTACGGCTATGCGACCATCGTGAGCGTCGTTCCCGGTTCTCCTGCCGATCGGGAACACCTCGCGGACGGCGACGTGATTGAGTCCATCGGCGACACGTCAACGCGCGAACTCTCGCTGGCGGTCATCCGCCTCATGCTTGAGGGCAAAGCGGGCAGCACTGTGACACTCTCAGTGGTTCGTCCCCGCAAACCAGATCCCGACAAAGTTACGCTCACGCGCACCATCACGCCTGCGCCAGTGCTTCGCGAACAGCAGTATGAGAATGCAAGCATCCTCTATCTGAAGCCCGGCGCGCTGACTGCGCCCCGCGTGGACGAAATCGCCGCCAAAATCAAGGCTGCCGGCAAGTCGCGCAAGATTCTGCTCGACCTCCGCGACAACTCCGAAGGCGAACCCGACCAGGGACTGCGTGTAGCGAATTTCTTCATCAATCAGGGCACCCTTGCGGTGCTTGAGGGGCAGAAGTTTCCGCGCCAGACCTTTACCGCTGATCCGTCAAAATTCCTCACCAGCGCTCCGGTTGCCGTGCTCGTCAACCGCGGTACCTATGGCGCGGCTGAACTTGTGGCCGACGCGATCGAAGGTTCAAAGCGCGGCGATGTTGTTGGTGAGCGCACCTTTGGCGAAGGTTCCGTGCAGAAGACCATTGAGCTGCCCGACGGCTCGGCTCTGCTGCTGACCGTGGCCAAGTTCCAGGGGCCGGACGGCAAGAAGATCCAGGACGAAGCCGTCGCACCAACAGTCATTGTCGGCCAAGCTGCCGAAGACGAAGTGGACGCCGACGAGAATCCGCAGCCAAACAAGGGCGATGAGCCCTTGAACAAGGCGCTTGAACTTCTGAAGTCCAAAAACAGCTGATTTGCGATGCAATTCGCGGCCTTATACGTCGTGGTTCGCAGTTTTCTGATTGCGCCGACAGCCAATCTGCAAGCGTGCTAGCCTTGGAACAGGGCATCCTGTTCAGCTCCGGGTAGCTGAAGCAAAAGGAATGCCAAAGAGGCTTGTTTTTTGGCTGCCCCTCCTGCACAAACGAGTGAAACGCGCGGCCTTGGCCGAACCCATCGGCTGCGCCCTGAGCCGGTTCCACCGCCCCTGTTTCGCCGCCGCAAGGCTGCTGGCAAGGTTGCATTCGCGGTACTGCTGCTGCTTGCCGTTGTCACTGGTTCGCTGGCTGGGCTCACCCTGGTTTTCTCAGTCAATCTGCCGCAAATCAACGACCTCGAGCGCTACCGGCCATCGACGATGACCGACCTCTACGACTGCAAAGGCCGCATCATCGGCTCCTTCGCTCTCGAAAGACGCATGGTCGTCAATTTCGACGATTTCGCGCCGATTCTGCGTCAGGCGGTCATCTCCATCGAAGACAAGAACTTCGATTCCCACTGGGGCATCAACGTCTTCCGCATCGTCGGTGCCCTCTGGCACGATCTCCGCTCCCACGGCCGAGCGCAGGGAGCGTCAACTCTAACCATGCAACTGGCGAGAAATCTTTTCCTCTCCGCCGATCGCACTGCAGCCCGCAAGGCGCAGGAGGCCTATCTTGCCATCCAAATCGAGCGCGCTTTCACCAAGGAGCAAATCTTTACGCTCTACGGCAACCAGATCTACCTCGGCAGCGGCATGTACGGCTTCGAGGCCGCCTCCGAGTTTTACTTCAGCAAGCACGCCAAAGACCTCAACCTCACTGAGGCCGCGCTCCTTGCCGGTCTGCCCAAGGGCCCCGTCGCCTACTCGCCGCTCATCAATCCCGAGAAGGCGCTGCGCCGCCGCAATCTAGTCCTCAGTGAAATGGAGTCGGACGGCGTGATCACGCACCAGCAGGCGGAGCAGGCTCGCCGCTCGCCACTGGGTCTTCATATCAACCAGCCCGAGATGTCCGTCGCTCCCTGGTTCCAGGAAGAAGTTCGTCGCGAGCTTGAAAAGAAATTCGGCGCCGAGCAGGTGCACGAGGCCGGTCTCCGTGTCGACACTACGCTCGATCTCGATCTGCAGAAGACCGCTAACAAGGCGCTCTCCGACGGCCTGGCAGCCTACGAGCGTCGCCACGGCTGGAAGGGCAAACTCGAGAATGTGCTGGCTAACGGCACAGCGATTGAAGACTACAAGCATCCCGACTGGGCCATGGCGTCGCATCCCGGCGACTATGTGCATGCACTCGTGACGCAAGCGTTGCCACTCAGCATTCGTGCTCGCGTCGGAAGCAACGAGCTTGTCCTGCTTCCCGAAGACTGGGCCTGGACCGGCCAGCGCTACGGCGACGCACTCGTCAAGCCCGGCGATGTTATCTATGTTCATCTCGCCGACACCACCGAAGGCAGCGCGAAACGTGCCACCCTCGAGCAGGATTCCGGAACGCAGGGAGCCGTCCTCGCGATGGACAACACCACCGGAGACGTGCTCGCAATGGTCGGCGGGCGCGACTACGCACTCTCTGAGTTCAACCGCTCAACCCAGGCCGAACGGCAAACGGGGTCCAGCTTTAAACCCTACGTCTACACCACGGCGATAGAAGAAGGCGCCAAGCCCGACGACATCATCGTCGACGCGCCGGTCAGCTTCGGCAGCTACTCTCCGCATAACTACGAGAACGACTACAAGGGCGCAATGACCCTCACCAACGCCTTTGCCGAATCGCGCAACATTCCTGCGGTGAAACTCGCCGCGCGCGTCGGAATCCACAAGGTCATCGATATGGCGCACCGCTTCGGCGTCTCATCCGACATTCCTGCTTACCTTCCGATCGCTCTTGGCGCGGCGGAAATCACTCTGCAGGAACAGGTCACCTCCTACTCTGTCTTCCCCAACGACGGTATCCGCGTGAAGCCCCGCCTGATCAGGAAAGTCACCAACGCTGACGGCATCACGCTCTGGGAAGATGCGCCAGCCGTCGACGAGATCATCAGCCAGCAGACCGCACGCACCATGATGACGCTCTTTCGCGCCGTCACTGCGCATGGCACCGGCGCCGCAGTCGCGCAGATGAATCACCCGCTTGGCGGCAAGACCGGAACCACCAGCGACTTCACCGACGCGTGGTTCATGGGCTTCTCACCCTCGGTCACCTGCGGCGTCTGGGTTGGCTATGACAGCCGCCAGTCCCTCGGCGAAAAAGAAACCGGAGCGCGCGCCGCTCTGCCCATCTGGATGGAGATCATGAAGGTCGCTATCGCCGGCAAAGATGACGAACAGTTCCCGGGCGATACAGAGCAGCCGCCACTGGAGCAGGCCAAAGCCGTGCGGCCAATCGGTTCAAATCCTGCGCTGCGTCCATCGCCGCCACCGGCACCGCGCACACAAGCGCCACAGATGCCCGCGCAGCCGAGGATCACCGCGCCTCCCGCTGCAAAGCCGGTTCCCACGGGGTTGGCGCGGTCGCTATCTCCTCGCTAATCGGCATCGATTTGGAACAAGTTGAACACTCGGGTTGACATCCGACCCGAAGCGGATCATACTCAGGTCGAATGCCTACCCAAGAGAACAACGACGACCGCATTGCCCTTCTCCAGGGCACCCTCGACCTGCTGATCCTGAAAACACTCCTGCTCGGCCCCTGCCACGGCCAGGGAGTAGCGCGCTCCATCCAGCGCCAGTCCGAGGAAGTCCTGTTCGTCGATCACGGCTCACTCTATCTCGCGCTGCAACGTCTCGAGGACAAGAAGCTGATCCAGGCCAAGTGGGGTATCAGCGATAACAACCGCAAGGCCCGCTTTTACTCGCTCACCGCAAAAGGCAGGGCAGAGCTGCTCGAAAAGACTTCGCAATGGAACCGACTGACCCGTGCGATGAGCCTGATTCTTGAGCCGGGAACCGAACCGCAGGGTGAGGAGGCATAAGCGATGTTCAAGCCGAAACGAACTGCTGAAGATTTTGCCGAAGAGATCAAGGCCCACCTCGACCTCGAGGCCGACGACCTGCGCGGCGAAGGTCTGAGCGAGGAAGAAGCCCACCGCCGTGCGCGCGTTGAGTTCGGCAGTGTCGGGACGGCGAAGGAGCGCTTCCATCTCAAAGGCCGGTGGCAAAGCCTCGATAAGCTCATAAGCGATTTTCGCTTTGGGCTGCGTTCGCTCTTGAAAAGCCCCGGCTTCGCGCTGACCGCGATCCTGACCGTAGCCCTCGGCGTGGGCGCCAACACGGCGGTCTTCAGCGTCATGAATGCGGTTCTGTTGAAGTCGCTGCCAGTGGCTGATCCCCAGAGCCTTGTCTACCTCAGGACCTCCGACGCGCCGCGCGGAACAGGCACAGTGGATACCAACGAGACGATGTCCTATCCCGTCTACGACGCTCTCCGCAAGCAATCCAGCGCGCTCTCGCCGCTCATTGCCTTCGTGCCACTTTCGAACAGCAAAGTCGCCGTGCGCTCTGGTTCGCAGCCCGAAGAAGCCGAAGGTGACATGGTCAGCGGCACATTCTTCTCCGGCCTCGGTGTGAACCTGCCGCTTGGTCGCGGATTCACTGAAAAGGATGAAGCCGACCACGCGCCGCTCGCCGTCATTAGCTACAACTACTGGACACGCCGATTTGCACGAAACCCCGCTGTCCTCGGACAGACGCTCTACGTGAATGGCGTTCCGATGACGATCATTGGAGTCTCGGCCCAGGGATTTGAGGGCCTGGAGCCGGGTGGATCGACTGACTTCTGGATCCCCTTGCAGAATCGTCGCGAACTGAATGCATGGGGCAATCCTCCCGAGGACGGCAAACTCTACATCGCGAACTCCACGTGGTGGTGCTTGCGCCTCATCGGACGCCTCGCCCCCGGTGTCAGCAAATCCCAGGCCATCGCGCAGCTGCAGCCTGTCTTCCAGTCCTCGGCTCGCATCGGTCTGGGCTCGCCGATGGAAGGCGAAAAGCCCCCCGTGCTGAACTTTACCGAAGCCAAGAGTTTTCCCGGCTACGACCAGATGTATGGCAATCCGCTGCGCATCCTCATGGCGATGGTTGGACTTGTCTTGCTGATCGCACTCGCCAACGTGGCCATGCTCCTCGCGGCGCGAAACGCAGCGCGTCAGCGCGAGTTCTCCCTGCGTCAGGCGTTGGGCGCCGGTCGAGGCGAGCTTTTTCGTCAACTTCTCACCGAGAGTTTGATCCTGGTGACCGTAGGCGGCGCGCTGGCATGGGTCTTCGCGCTGATGGCCTCGCGCCTGCTCGCAAATTGGGCACAGATCGAATCAAGCCTCTCGCCCGACCACACCGTTCTGCTGTTCACCCTGGGAGTCCTGGTGCTCGCGGCTCTGTTGTTTGGTTTGGCGCCCATGCGGGTAGCTCTCGCCGGCGGCGCAGAACTGGCCCTGAAAACGTCAGCGGCGACGTCGAACGTTGATGCGGGCAAATCGCGCACCGGCAAAATCATTGTCGCGCTGCAGATGGCCATGTGCGTGGTGTTGCTGGTGGGCGCGGGCCTGCTGATTCGCACGCTGCGCAATCTCGAAAACACTCCCCTCGGAATGCGTGTCGATGGCCTCGTTGTCTTCGGCGTAAAGCCGGACATTCCGTCCATTCCCGCCGGCGTTGCGTTCTATCAGAACCTGATGAGCAAGCTGCGCATTCTCCCCGGCGTCGAGTCGGTCACCATCATGGATGAACGCATTGGATCGGGTTGGTCCGACAACAGCGACATGATGGTCGACGGCCGCTTGCCCGACGTAGCGAATGGTATCTCGCGAACCGTGCGAAGCAACGTAGTGGGGCCCGACTTTTTCACCACCCTCGGTGTACCCATCTTTGCCGGCCGCGATTTTGCCGATTCCGATACGGCAAGTTCGCCTCACGTGGGCATCATCAACGAGGAATTTGCGAAGCGTTTCCTGCCCAATCAGAATCCCTTGGGCCACAACATTGGAACCGACGATGGACGTTACACCATGACGATTGTCGGCGTAGTGAAAGATCACAAATATCGAAGCATCGATGAAGATCCGATCCCGATGGCTTGGTATATGTACGCGCAGATTCCCTACATCGGCGAGATGCACGCGGAAATGCGCGTGAAAGGCGCGCCACTCGCCATTCTGCCGTCAGCGCAAAAAGTTGTTCAACAGCTCGATCCGAATCTGCCGTTGATAAAGCCCATGACGCAGCGCGCACAATACGACACAACCATTTCGAGCCAACTCATGTTCGCGCGTCTGGCAGAGTTCTTCGGCCTGCTGGCGGTGGTTCTCGTTGCAACCGGCCTCTACGGAACGCTTTCGTATCGCGTCAGTCACCGCACAGCCGAAATCGGTGTCCGCATGGCCATGGGTGCAGGTCGCGGACAAGTGGTTTGGATGATCTTGCGTGACAGCCTCCGCCTGACTGCGATTGGCGTGGTGCTCGGCATCCCGCTGGCAATGCTCGTCGGCCGTGCTCTATCGTCATCGCTCTACGGCGTGAAGCCGCTCGATGCGCTTACCTATGTGCTGGCTGTGGCCGGAGTAACAATTGTGGCCCTTATCGCAAGCGCGACCCCCGCAAGCCGTGCCGCGAACGTCGATCCGTTGAAGGCACTGCGTACCTAGTCCTGGATCGGATGACGGCACCGGCTGGGCGTACCCTCTACACAACCGAATTTGGCTGCGGGCTGGTGCTGTCGCTTGGGGCGACGGCAGTCTACTTCTGGACGCGTCGTGGAGAACTGGATAACCCATTGGCTCCCGGCGTCTAGTGTTTGCGAGCGAAGATGCGGTGGTAAAGTCGCCAGGTTGGGCTGTGCATTAACTGCGTCTGCTCAGCCTTGAGTGCGGCATAGGAGCGTTTGACGTAAATGTCGAACTCCGGCGGCCAACCGATGGTAGAGCGTCGTTCCTGGTAGTCGCCGTTGGCCCACTTTGCCAATACGGCCTTGTAGCCAACGACGTGGGTGACAAAGTCGAGCAGGCACTGCGGCATTCGTTCTTCGATGATCAGGTGTGCTTTCTCGATGATGACCCGCTCGCGAATATCGTTCAGGGGCATAAAGATGGTGTTCATCCACAGCATCCACTCCTGCATCTCCGAGTCGAGAATGGGATCGCTTCTCTCCTTGCCCTGGCGCTTGAGCAGGGAGCGATATGCGATGTCGCCTGCTTCCGATGCTACGTAGAGCGGTCCATAGAACTCATTGAGGCGCTTGTTGACGAGATCGAGCTTGTCGCGCCGGCGGGCCAGCATGTGGGTGCTCACCGATGTAATGAGATAGCCGCCCAGCGCGAGGATGACCGTGAGAATGGCCGCGTTCTGCAAAACCGTGGGAACTGACAACAGGTCCATTGGAAGCTCTCAGAGCGGCTCCACAATTCTTGTAGCCATGTCCGGCATCCACCGAGGTGGCCTTTACTTGATGAAAAGGCCACTTGGCTCCGTGCCTTCGGGATACTGCAATTGTGGAACCGCTATCCCTCGGCGAGAAGTATACTCGCAGATTTTGCGAGCGATCCGTGATCGCCGACAGAGTTGAGAAGCAATCCTATTTTGGCTGCTTGCTGCGCCGGATCGGGACGAGTTTTGCTTTTCCGGGAACGAGGGTGATCTCGAAGATTTTGGGCCAGAGCTTTCCGGTGACGAAGAGTCGATGATGCGCCGCGTCGTAAGCGATTCCATTCAGCACCGCCCCATCGCTCGAAAGCTGATCGCGCGGCATCAGGCCCTTCAGATCAATCCAGCCAAGAACGCGGCCGGTGGCCGGGGAAATGCGCGCGATGCGGTTGGCATACCAGATGTTTGCGTAGATTTCATCGTGAATATATTCGAGTTCATTGAGCTTCGTGACCGGCGTGCCGCCGTCCTTCACCGTGATGCGCCGGGTCTCTTTGAATGTCTTGGGATCGAAAAAGCGCAGGGTCGCTGTTCCGTCGCTTAGGATGAGTGACTTCGCGTCGTGGGTTAAACCCCAGCCTTCCCCTGTGTAGGAAAAGGTTCGCACCAAGTGAAAAGTGTCGCGATCATAAACAAACGCGATGTGCGATTGCCATGTGAGCTGAATCAGAGTGCTTTTCCACTCCGTCAGGCCCTCGGCAAAGTATTTGTTCGGTACCATCTGCATGCGCAAGATGCGTCCGGTCTCAAGATCCGCTTCGCGCAGCGACGACTGGCCTTCAATGCCGGTGCTTTCGTAGAGATGCCCATTCACATAAACAAGCCCCTGCGTAAAGGCGTGCTGATCGTGCGGGTAGGCGCGGACGACGTGGTAGGTATCGGCTGCGAGTGCAGATGCAAGCGGAAGGCAGATCGACACAATCGCGATTAGGCGGAGGAAGACGGGAACACGCATCGAAATCGATTTTACCGAGTGGGAGTGGTGTGAGCGTCCTGCGGTGCGTCAGCTTGCACCCAGGTAGACAAAGCGCAACGCAAAGAGCACGGCGAGCGTGTAGAGCAGCCAGTCCTGCTTGCGCCAGTTGCCGGTGACGAGATGCAGCACAGCCCATGCGATGATGCCGAAGCCGAGGCCGTTGGCAATGGAGTAGGTAAGCGGGATCAGGATCAGCGTGAGAAATGCGGGAACGGCAACCAGTGGCTCGTGCCAGCGAATCTCGGTGATGGTGGCAAGCATCATGGACCCGACGAGGATGAGCGCAGGCGCGGTTGCTGCCGCAGGTACGACACCGACAAAGGGCGCTGCAGCCATAGCAACGAGAAAGAGCAGGCCGGTAACGATGGCTGTGACGCCGGAGCGGCCCCCGGCGGCGACGCCGGCGGTGGATTCGACATAACTCGTGACAGTGGAGGTTCCCGTCATCGAGCCGAAGACCGTTGCAGTCGCGTCGGCAAACAGGATGCGGTTGAGCCGCGGAATGGAGTGATCGGGGGCGATGAGTCCGGCGCGCTTGGTAACGGCGACGAGGGTGCCGAGATTGTCGAAGAGATCGACGAAGAAGAAGACGAAGATGATTTCGAGCAGGCCCTTCGAGAGGGCGCCGCGAATGTCGAGCTTGAGAAACGTAGCGCCAAGCGCCTGAATGCCGCCGCCAGCTGGCGTCCAATGGACCAGGCCGAGGGCCCAGGCAATTGCCGTAGTAGTGACCACGCCGATAAGAATCGACCCGCGCACTTTTCTGATTTCGAGCGCCACCATCAGGCCAAGTCCGAAAAGCGCGAGCGCCGTCGTGGGATTGCGAACGTTGCCAAGCCCCACGAAGGTCGCGGGATCGCTGACGACGATGCCAGCGTTGCGAAATCCGATAAATGCAATGAACAGGCCGATCCCGCTGGCGACTGCTGCGTAGAGCTCGTGCGGAATCGAGCGCAAGATCATCTGGCGAATGCCGGCAGCGGTGAGCGCGAGAAAGACGACGCCGGAGAGAAACACAGCGCCGAGTGCCGTCTGCCAAGGAATGTGCATCTTGAGGCAGACGGTATAGGTGAAGTAGGCGTTGAGTCCCATGCCGGGCGCGAGCGCGATGGGATACCGGGCTACAACTCCCATCAGGATGGAACCGAACGCAGCCGAGAGGCATGTCGCCGCGGTAACAGCCGCGAGAGGAACGCCGGCGGCCGCAAGGATGGCAGGATTGACGAGCACGATGTAGGCCATCGTGAGAAATGTCGTCACTCCAGCCAGAATCTCGGTGCGCCAGTTGGTGCCAAGATGAGTGAATTCAAAATAGCGTTCTAGAGATTTGAGCATCGGCAGGTGTCTCTAGGAGACCACATGCACGTAGCATCACAAAGAGATTTATGCGGAAGACAGATAAAGATGCTCTAAGGAAAAACTCAGGCGGCGAGCTTTCGCGATTTGCGCGTGCGCAGAATCCAATCCATCGATCCGCCCTGGATCACGATGGAGAAGACCACGACGAGATAGGTTGCACCGAGAATCCATGAACGGCCGAAAGCTACGGGAACTGAAAGAGCCAACGCGATGGAGAGGCCTCCGCGCAGCCCGCCCCAGGTGAGCACGAAGAGAGAACTCCGGTATTCCCGCTGAAAGATGCGCGCGATGACAAGCAAAAACGTGACCACGCCGAAGCGCACAATATTTACAGCGACGATGGCGCTCAGGCCCGCACGAATGGCCGTTGCATCCAGAGCCACAGCCATCGCTTCAAGTCCGAGGAGAACAAAAAGCACGCTGTTCTGGATCTCGTCGATAACTTCCCAGAACCGGTCGACATTTTCGTGAGCTATACAGGTTTCGGGCAGACGGCGATTGAAGTTGCGCAGAGCGAGACCTGCCACTACGGCCTCAAGCGGAGCGGAGAGTTGGAGTTTGTCTGCCAGGACGTAGCCGCCAAGGGCGAGCGCGAAGGTAAAAAGAATATCGATCTGGTAAGAGTCAACCATGCGCATCAGCAACGACGTGATGTACGCGGCGCCAATTCCCAGGAGCACTGCGCCGCCAGCCTTTGCCAGCAGCACGCCGCCAATGTACCAGGGCGTGGGAGCATTGCCCCGCGCGATCGCGAGCACGGTGATGAAGAGTACGGCGCCGATGCCGTCATTGAAGAGCGACTCTCCGGCCAATTGCGCTTGCAGACGCCGCGGAACACCGGTTCTACGAAGCATCTCAAGAACAGCGATCGGATCGGTTGGAGAGATGAGTGCGCCAAAGATGAAGCATTCAATCCACGGCAACCGGGCGCCACTGAGCACGTGCATGAGCAGCGACACGAGGAGGAAACAGAACGTGGTGCCCGCAACCGAAAGAAGCGAGACAGTGAGTTCCTCTTCGGCCAGTTGATCGAGATCGAGCAGAAACGCGCCAGAAAAGAGCAGCAGAGGCAACATCCCGCGCAGGATCACGGTTTCGAAATTGATGTGTTGCATCAGAGCGGCGGCCCACTGGTGAATTGCGGGAACCCGGGTCGGCCGCGAGGGTGAGCGCAGTCGACACGAGCACCGTGAGCAGCATGGTCCCAATGGTGATCGGCAGACGCAGCCAGCGTGAACTGACGAGGCCAAAAACGGCCGCCGTTAGAAACAGCAGGCTCAGAATTGCCAAAGTGCTCATGCGTGGGTTGCTCTTTGCTCTGCGCGATGGCGCGACTGGGTCTTTTCATCGTACAGAAAAAATGAGCGGGCACGTTGAGAAATCGCGCCCACAAGGATTGAGGAGTTGAGTTTGCGCGCCGGAACTGGACGCGCAGTTCCGCTAAAGCAGCTTTGCCGCGTCCTTCGCGAAATACGTAACGATGAAGTCGGCGCCGGCGCGACGGATGCCGACCAGCGATTCCAGCATCGTGCGATCGCGCTCGAGCCAGCCCTTTTCAAATGCTGCGTGCAGCATGGAGTATTCGCCGGAGACCTGGTACGCGCCGATGGGCACGTCGAAATTCTCGCGCGCGGCGTGCACCACGTCGAGGTAAGGCATCGCCGGCTTCATCAGGATCATGTCCGCGCCTTCTTCGAGGTCGAGGTCGATCTCGCGCATGGCCTCGCGCAAGTTGGCGCCGTCCATCTGGTAGCTGCGGCGGTCGCCAAACTGTGGAGCGGAGTCGGCCGCTTCGCGGAACGGGCCGTAAAATGCCGAGGCGAATTTCGACGCATAACTGAGGATCGGGGTGTTGGTGTTGCCGTCGGCGTCGAGGGCACTGCGGATGGCGGCAACGCGGCCATCCATCATATCGCTGGGAGCTACGATATCGGCGCCTGCGCGGGCAAGGCTTGCACCGGTGCGCGCGAGCAACTCAAGCGAGGGATCGTTATCGACGTCGTAGCCGCCGTCGTTGGTTCGGATAACT
This sequence comes from uncultured Acidobacteriaceae bacterium, assembly GCA_963735215.1. Classification (GTDB taxonomy): domain Bacteria; phylum Acidobacteriota; class Terriglobia; order Terriglobales; family Acidobacteriaceae; genus Telmatobacter. The sequence continues at coordinate 74,892 of CAVTKF010000004.1, forward strand.
ACGCCGCAGTGGCCGTGGCTGGTGTACTCGCAGAGGCAGACATCGGCGATGAGGACAAGTTTTTTTGAGGCTGCACTCTTCTTGATGGCACGAAGACCCTGCTGAACGATTCCGTTGTCGTCCCAGGCGCCCGTGGCCTTCTCGTCTTTGCTGTCGGGCAAGCCGAAGAGAAGCAGTCCGCCAATTCCTAGGCTCGCGGCCTCTTCGGCCTCGCGGACGGCCTGATCCACGGAGAGATTGAACACGCCAGGCATGGAACTGATCGGGTTGCGCACCCCCTCGCCGGGGCAGATGAAGAGCGGATAAATCAGGTCGCCGGGGTTGAGCGTGGTTTCGCGAACCAGCGCACGAAGCGACTCAGTGCGACGCAGGCGGCGCAGGCGCATTTCATGATGGACCTGACCACACCGCAGCAACCGAGATTTCCGGTACCTTGATCTGAACACATGGCCAATCGGGAAAACGCGGATCAGCGGCTATCGCCGTATGACGCACGGCAAGCCAGATGATTGCGGCAATAGCGAGCGAGCAATACCTCAACACCGGCCTCAGGGTTCGCCGCGCCGCGCAAACAATCCCCGCGACGGATCATAGGGAGGATCGCGCCAACCATGAACATAGCCGTGCATCCGCCGACGACCGCGAGCGAAATCCAATTGATCCGTCCGTAAAGCGCAAAACGGACAAGCTCGACCGCGTGGGTGAACGGATTGAGCTCGCACACATAATAGAGCCAGGGGCTTCCCTCCCGCACGCGCCATAAGGGGTAAAGCGCGGACGACGCGAAGAACATCGGGAAAATCACGAAGTTGATAGCGCCGGCGAAATTCTCGAGTTGTTTGCTGACCGACGACACGAGCATGCCGAGCGCGCCCAGCATGAGACCTAAAGGATCAAGGCCGGCAGAACAGCAAGTACCCGATCCAGGGCGGCTCGATGTCCCAGAACCAGGCGATGGCGAGAAACGTATAGACCTGCGGCAACGAGACCGCCATCCCGGCGATGAGCTTCGAGGAGAGGAGAAACCACCGGGGCAGCGGACTGACAAGGAGCGTGCGCATGTTGCCCATTTCGCGATCGTAGACCATGGAAAGCGAAGACTGCATGCCGTTGAACAGCTGGATCAGCAGCATCAGACCCGGTGTGATGTAGACCTCGTACAATATGTATGTGTCATAGGGAGGTATGATGGAGAAACCGAGGACTTGCCGGAAGCCGGCAGCAAAGATGAAGAGCCAGACCAGCGGGCGCACGAGCGCGGCGACGAAGCGCTCGCGCTGATGCAGGAAGCGCAGACCTTCCCGCCAAACGATGCCTTTGAGGCAGATGGCGTATTGAGGCGCCGTGAATCCCGTCGGCCCTCGGTAGCTCATCACCTCTGCGCTCATGAGCTCTCGTGCCCGGCTTCCATTGTCTGTGTCAGCCGAATGAAGGCTGAGCGGATATCTCGAGCATCCGCTGCCGCGATGATATGTGCGGCTGTACCGTGCGTGAGAACCCGTCCTTGATGCAGGACGACGATATGATCCTCCTGCATGACTTCGTCGATGAGGTGAGTGGCCCACAGCACCGAGACGCCCTCTTGGACCATCCGGCGCACGTGGCCGAGGATACCGGCTCTTGATTTGATGTCGAGACCAACCGTCGGCTCATCGAGCAGCAGCAGCCGCGGCTTATGCAGGAGCGCGCGGGCGATTTCGACTTGCCGCATCTGCCCGCCCGAGAGGTTGCGCACCTTGTCATTCGCGCGTTCCGACAGGCCGACGCGGTTGAGCACGTCATCGGCGCGCGCCCTGGCTTGTTGTTTGCCGATACCGTGCAAGGCCGCATGATAGATCAGGTTCTGGGTGACCGAGAGATCGAGGTCGAGGGTGCGCGGCTGGAACACCACGCCGATCATGCGCAATGCTTCGCTTGATGCGCGGGCGACGTCATGACCGAAAATTCGGATGCGGCCCTGCTGAATTGCGTAGAGACGCGTGGTCAGCGAGAACAACGTGCTCTTTCCCGCGCCATTGAGGCCAAGGAGGACGGTAAATGTGGATGGCGCAACCGAGAAGGTCACGTCGATGAGCGCCTGACGCGCCCCATAACGATGGCTCACGCCCTCGATCGCCAGCGTGGAAGGGTGGATTGCTGTCATTGCGTGCATTTGCGCCGGTGAGGCCGTCTTGTACATCGCCAGGAGGCTTTGTTCCTCGCTTTGCGGGATGGGCGGCTTTCCGGGGCCGCACAGACGAGCTTCTCAGGGAGCTTTAACCAGCGATGTTACTGTCGCGAGATCGCGACGCCCCAAGGCAACTCGCCCACCTGAATTGTCTTGATGACCTTGAGGCTGCCGACGTCGATAATGGAAACATCGTTCGATACCCCGTTGGTGGTCAGAAGATATTTCTCGTCCGGGGTGAACGCCATGTGCCAGACGCGCTGGCCGACGAGAAGATATTTTTGAACCACATGCGTGGCACCATCGATCACGGCCACGCGATTGGCCGGACCCAGCGCCACAAATGCGGTCCTGCCGTCATTGGTGATGTTGATTTCGACCGCCTGGATGGCTTCCTTCCGCAGCCCCGGTATCTCGAAGGTGATCTTTGCCGTTACTTCATGCTTTACCGGGTCGATCACGCTGACCGTTCCGCCGATCTCTGATGAGACCCAGAGCTCAGAGCCGTCACGTTTGAACGCCGCAAAGCGCGGGCGTGCATCGACGAGCACATTCGCGACGATCTGGCGCGTCTCAGTGTCGATGAAATGCGCCATGTTGGTGGTTTCCGACGTGTTGACAAGCATCTTTCCGTCCGGACTGATGCCCATGCCTTCCGGCTCGACTCCCACCTGCACTTCGCCGATGCGGGTGCGCTTCTCCATATCGATGATCGTGACGGTGTTGTCGTTTTCGTTGGCCACATAAAGGACCTTGCCGGTCGGATCCTGGGTAAACAGCTCAGGATCCGGACCGGACGGCAAAGTGGCGGCGATCTCATATGTGCTGGTATCGATCATTTGAATTGTATCGTCGTCTCCGACCGCGACCAGAATGAACTTTCCATCCTTGGTCAGCTCGATGCCGCGCGGCCTTTGACCGACCTTGATCGTCCTTACGACCGTGAGCTTGTCGATATCAACGACGCTTATGGTATTGCTCTTCTCGTTCGAGACATAGGCGGTAAAGGCGCTTGCTTGTGCTTGCGCCAAGACAAGCAGCCCGATGCCAAGCAGCCCGATGCCAAGCAGGCGCGCGCGCCGGATTGTCGGCATTCCAGTCACTCGATCAATTCAACCTGCATTTGGTTTCCGGCCGGTCCATGCCGAGCGTGTCGAGCTCCGACACCTGATGCAGAAATCCTTCCTGCGGAGAGACCGAGACGACCATTCTGCCGTCGCTCAGAAGAATTGGCTGGCGAAGCTGAAGATTCCAGTCCCTCAGGGTCAGTCGCTGACCCTTGAATGCGGCGAGGGCGAAATCGGGACCCCTGAGAAAATCGAGCAGGGTCCTGGGATCGAATGAGCGCGTCCTCGATGCGGCCTCTCCAATCATGCGCACGGCAGACCAGGCCTGCATGTCCCGCGCGGTCATTCGACGGCCGAACATCTTCATGAACCGGTTCTGCATCTGAACGGCTCCCCACTGATCGTGTGAGGCATCCCAGGTGGTGGGAATGAGGCCGGACGATCCTGCCACCGGCCTCGGATCCCAGGTTCGATACGGTAAGTACGCCGCGAACACCTCGCTCTCGTCGGCCGCCACGAGGACATCGTAGCCGGCTGCGCCTTGCGTGAAAACCGGCAGCTGGCGCTGAATTTGAGCGATGCCGCTATCGGTCCTGCGCGCGCCGCCGGTGTCCTCGAACACTTTCTCCTGGACAATTCGTGCTCCGAACCGCTTGGCTGACCGTCGCAGCGCATCGCCATACAGCCGGTCCTCGGAATGAGAACCAACGATCAGGAACCATCTGCGCCACTGTTTCCAGACGAGGTACTGCGCCAGCGCATCCGCCAGCATCGAGCGGGTTGCAGCGACATGAATTACGTTCCCTCGGCAGTCCTCCTCGCGCAAACGATCGTCGATGGCGCTGACGTTGAAGAAGAGGAGATTGCGCCCGGCGTCAGCCGCCTTTAGCAGCGGGTCTGCCGGAAGATCGGCGATGATGAGCGAAACGCCACGCTCTGCAAGCGTTAGTTATTGCGGCCGCCGGATTGTCGCCTGGCAGAACTCGTACATCCTCCAGCGAGAACTGCTGGTTCAGGAACCTGCCGGTCGTGTTGTTATCGTCGATCGCGAGCCGGGCGCCGGCCAGTCCATTGTCGTCCGGCGGTATCTCGATAAGGGATAGACGCGCCTTCGCCTCCATCCCGCGCAGATAGACGACCTTGGTCTCGGCAGCGTCTGCGCAAGCCGCCATCCACGCGAACAGCACGGCTCCCGCTAGCAAGAGGCGGATCAAACAAGGGCTCCGGTCAGGACCTCCCTGGCGGATGGAACCGCCATTCTTCCTCAAAGGCAAGCTCGGCTTTGTGTCTCCGTTGTCACACCTGTCGCTTTTTTCGTGCGGATTGGAGGACTTAACGAGACAGGTCGCGATGGATGTTCGAAAGTCGAACCGGTGATCGTGCGGGATTCTTCGGGGTTGAGTATGCGTGCCGAGGTTGGCGGTGGCGGCCGTGCGACCGTGTTGCGGCCTCGTATGATTGCCCGGGGCTTGCTGAGCGCGGTGAGCTTCGCCGCGCTCGCCGCATGGGACCCGGTATTGGCAGAGGACAAGCCCGTCGGCCTCCCGGAAGTCAAGGTGATTGCCAATACGCCGCTGGCACCCGCCAGTCCTCGGCCGGCCGCCCGTCCGGCGGAACGGGCACCGCCGCGTGTTGCCGAGACCCCACCCCCGCGTGCCGCTGAGACTTCATCGCGGCGTGCCGCCGTCGCTCCGAGTTCGCACCGTTGCGCCGTCGCAACCTGCCCCTGAAGCTGCCTCGGCGCCGGCCGATCCCAGCTTGATCGAGCGCGACAAGATCCCGGCCAACGTTCAGACCCTTTCGGCGGACGATTTTGATCACGCCAAAGCCCCCGACTTGCTGGATGCCATGTCCAGGGGCTTGCCCGGCCTGGCACTCGGCGACCAGACCGGGAACGAGTTCCAGCGCGACATCAACTACCGCGGCTTTACCGCCTCGCCCGTCATCGGCACGCCGCAGGGCTTGGCGGTCTATCAGAATGGAGTACGGGTCAACGAAGTCTTTGGCGATGTCGTGAACTGGGACTTCATTCCGGAAACCGCCATCAATCGCATGACCCTCATGCCCAGCAATCCGGTGTACGGCCTTAATGCGCTGGGAGGGGCTCTCTCCATCGATATGAAAAACGGGTTTACTTACCAGGGTACCGAGACGGAGTTGCGCGGCGGCTCGTTCGGGCGGCGTTCGGCCTCGGTGCAGACCGGAGGGCAGGCCGGGAACCTGTCAGGCTATCTCACCGCCGACGCCATCAACGATGACGGCTGGCGCTACTACTCGCCGTCGTACCTGCGCCGGATCTATGGGGACCTCGGGGCCCGCGGCGAGCAAACCGAATTTCACGTGACATTCACCGGCGCCTCCAACAACTTCGGTGCCGCCGCCGCAACTCCGATCCAGCTCCTGAACAGGAATTGGGCCAGCGTTTACACGGTACCTCAAACGACAGAGAATCAGCTGGCCTTTCTGACCGCAAGCGCCAGCTGGAACCCGGTCGATACTTTGTCGCTGCAGGGAAACGTCTACTATCGCGGTTTCTGGCAGCACCACGTCGATGGCAACGGGACCGCTGCACAGAACGATGGCTGCCCCCAGCCGAGATTTGTGTGCTTTCCCGATCTCAACGGCACGTTGACGAATCTCATAGGCCTCAACGGCCTTCCGGTTCGCGCCGCAGGCATACTGGACGACAGCGTCCTGGGCGAGATCGACCGTACCTCGACCGCGGCCAACAGTTACGGCGGCTCATTCCAGGCGGCGACCAACGCCAAGATCTTCGGCCAGAGCAACCGTTTTGTCATCGGGGCAAGCAGCGACAACGGCCACGTTCAGTTCGACACCACGAGCGAGCTCGGAACGATCAATCCCGATCAGTTTCCCTTCGTGCAAGGCGTCGGGATCTACATCAATCAACCTTCCGGTGACGTCGCGCCCGTGGGCGTGCTCGCGATGACGCGTTACACCGGAGTCTACACCACTGACACTTTCGATGTGACATCGAGGCTCGCAGTGACGTTCGGCGGCCGGTACAACGTCGCCCAGATCGGCTTGCGCGATTCTTTGGGAAACAATGAAGGTCTTAACGGCGATCACAGCTACAGCCGGTTCAACCCGGTGATCGGCACCACCTTCAAGGTCACCCCGAATGTGACCGCCTATGCCGGGTATGCGGAAGCCAACCGGGCGCCGACGCCGCTCGAGCTTGGCTGCTCCGATCCGTTGCGGCCGTGCCTGCTCGACAATGCCTTGGTCGGCGATCCACCGTTGAAGCAGGTCGTCTCCCATACCTATGAGGCTGGGCTGCGCGGGCAGTATGGCGGCGGCGAAAAGCAAGGTCTGTTCAACTGGAATTTGGGCGTATTCCATGCCGAAAACACCGATGACATCATCAACGTGGCAAGCCCGCTGCCGGGGCATCAATATTTCCAGAACGGCGGCAATACTTTGCGTCAGGGCATGGAGGCCGCTGCTTCAGTCAAATGGGCTCGCTGGAGCGTGTATGCCAACTACACGCGGGTCGACGCCACCTTCCGGAGCGTGCTGCTATTGTCGTCCCCGAATAACCCCTTTGCCGACGCCAATGGCAACATCTTCGTCGTTCCCGGCGATCATATTCCGGCGGTGCCGAATTATCGGTTCAAGGCCGGAGCCGAGGTCAAAATCACCGATGCATGGACCTTAGGGGCGGACGTCAACGCGATTGGCAGTCAGTATCTCGTCGGGGATCAATCCAACCAGAATCCTACTGTGCCGGCCTACTGGTTTGTGAATTTGCACTCATCATATCAAGTCACCAAGAACATCGAGGTTTTCGGACTGGTGCGGAACTTGTTCAACCAGCACTACTATACCTTCGGGACCTTCTTCCAAACCGATTCCTTTCCTTATCTCAATCTGACCGATCCTCGCACCTTCGTTCCCGGGGCTCCGCTTACGGCTTATGCCGGGCTGCACGCGAGATGGTAGCCAACAGCACACTCCACGAGGGGGGCGCGCGTGAGGCGCGCCTCGGTGTCGCGGCTGTACGGCTCCCGGGCTTGCGCCGGTGTCCACTGCGCACTAATATCATCCCCGATAACCAAACCTTGGGAAATAGCATGGCCTGGACCACTCCGATCCTTGTGGAGATCTGCATCGGTCTTGAGATCAACGGCTACCTGCCGGCCGAGTTCTGATCTCGACCCTTTAGCGGCTGAAAGGGCTGACTCACCGCCATCGTGCTCGGATTGGCGGAGGATTGGCGGGGCGTCTGGGTATGCCCGGCCGACCCATGACTGCTGAGATCTCACCTACTGCCGTAGCTCAAAATACGCGTCCCTCATGCTTTGCGAGGTGGCGTGGCAGGGCGCGCGCCGAGCGGGCCGGTGAGCCGCACTGCCGGGACAGCGATCGTGCTGGTTTGGGCAGCAAGCATCGCGCTCGTCGGGTGGGTAGCGCACGTCTTCAAGTACGGTGTGATCCAATAGGCCGTCACCGTGTAGGGAACGATCGTCACCGCGTTTTGAAATTCGCCGCTGACTAGACGATCGAATTCGATGATTCTGATCCGTTGCAGTGTTGGGACTTGCGACCGCAAAATGCGGGCCTTTCGGCGACCCCCATATCGATTCGAATTTTGGAAACGCTCGACTAGGTGGATTCCACGCTGGATCGGAACCGAGACAGCCAACTCTTGCGCATGACGAATTGTGGCGGTTTCGGCAGCGATGGGAAATCACCCATTGCGCAGGGCAGGAGGGGCGCTCGTGTAGGCATTCGTGTGAAGGGCAGCGCCGGCGGCGGCCGCGCAGAGTAGCCACAACGTCCGCTGGTTCATCGGCCTCAACGACGCACCAGTCACCTACTACAGGCCGCAGTACTGGCAAAATGTTCTGGAACGCTTCCGGGCTTGTCTCGGACTGCGGCGCGGCCAGCGCCGGAATAAGGTGCCGTGCAGCTTGCGCATCCGGCTCGAAGAAAGGGCGCCCATTCATTTCAAGGATGTTCGGATGGAGTTTCTGGGTAGCAGGTCGAACTTCATAACGCTTCTCGTGGGCGCGCTCTCCCTGTTTGTGTGTGTAAGCGCAGTAGCGCAGGAAGGATATTATGGCGCAGACCACGATAATTGGCATCAGGGCTTCTACTCGAAGCTTAAAAGAAATGACGGCAAAGGTCCGTGCTGCAACCTTATGGATTGTCGCCCGACCCAGAGTCGCATGGTTGGCGACCACTACGAAGTCAAAGTGGATGGCGAATGGATACCGGTTCCCAATGACAAGATTAACTACGTGGTCGCGCCCGATGGCGGTGCTCACGTCTGCGCTCCGAGACAGGTGGGTCCCAACAAGGGCGTTCTATTTTGCGTCATCCTCCCGTCGGAGGGCTGAGGCCCAGGGTCAAATCCGGCGGTCATCAGTGCGCTTGCATCAGGTCTGCTTTACCTCAGTCATCCGACGTTAGCGTCGCGCGTTAGCACTTCGCGTTCTGCCAATAGGAGACATCCCCAGCAATTTCGACAGCACGAGTTGGGCCTGCGCCGCGTTGGGGGGATATGCTAATTTCCGTTCTCGACGAACTGGGCCATCGCCAACACAGCGGGAGGATAATTTACCCATATTGCGCCGCGATCTCATCACCCTCCTCGGCGGCGCGGCGGTGGCGTAGCCGCGCGCGCGGCACATTAAATAGAACAACCGCCTCAGTTGGCAGCTTTTTTATACTGACGCGGACCAGGACAGAGCCATGGTCAAGACGTTCAAGGTTGGCGATCACGTGAGCTGGAATTCGGAAGCCGGGCGGGTGCGCGGAAAAATTGTCAAAGTGCATAGACGGGCCGTCAATTACAAAGGTCACGTTCACCGTGCCACCCCGCACGAGCCGCAGTATGAAATCAAGAGCGACAAGACCGATCACGTCGCCTTCCACAAGGCCGCGGTGTTGAGACGTCTCGGCTGAATGCCCGGCGCGAATTCGAAAGCACAGTGACAGACATGGCGTTCCCATTCTTCACCATTGGCCATTCCACGCGCCCGATCGGCGAATTCATCGACTTGCTCGTCGCTTCGGAGGTCGGCCTCGTCGTCGATGTCCGCACTATTCCGCGCTCGCGGACAAATCCGCAATACAATCGCGAAGCGCTTCCTGGGTCATTGTCGGGTTTTCAGATCGCATATGAGCATGTCGCGGAGCTTGGCGGTCGTCGCGCGCGCGCGAAGAATATTGCGCCCGAGGTCAACGCCTTCTGGGAGAACCAGAGCTTTCACAACTACGCCGACTATGCGATGGGCGGCGGTTTTCGTTCTGGCCTCGCCAGGCTGCGCGAACTGGGCTCAGTCCGGCGTTGCGCCGTGATGTGCGCGGAGACAGTGTGGTGGCGGTGCCACCGCCGGATCATTGCGGACTACCTGCTCGTCGCCAGCGAGCTGGTGTTTCATATTCTTGGGCCGAAGGCTGTTGCGCCGGCGAGCCTGACGAAGGTTGCCACGCCGCATCGGGACGGAACGTTGACCTATCCGGCCCGAGCGGCGAAAGCGAGCAACATGGACGGGTCGATGTCACGGCCTTAAACAGATTAAGCGAGACGCCTGCCAGCATGGATGAGACGTAGACGAAAGGGGAAGGTGGTCCAACGCTCGGCGATTAACTTCACCGATCGTCATCTTCGCCTTTCGACGCGGAAGCCGAGCGCATGACTCCAGCGCAAGCAAAGAGCGAACAATGATCATCGAATCCTCGGATCAAGTGCCTCGCGCTACCCTGCTCAAGCGGTTTCCGGTGCCGAGGAATTTCGGCGTGGCTTCGGAGTCGCGTATTAACCGAGGGAAGACATGGCCAGCGCCGGCCGGCGCGGTGCGCGTCAAATCATTTGAGATTTATCGCTACGAGCCGGATTCCGGCGAGAATCCGCGCCTTGATACCTTCGAAGTCGATCTTGACGATTGCGGCCCGATGGTTCTGGACGCTCTCTTCTGGATTAAGAACAACGTGGACTCGACGCTCACCTTCCGCCGCTCGTGCCGGGAGGGCGTCTGCGGTTCCTGCGCCATGAACATCGATGGCACGAACTGGCTCGCCTGCACGAGGTTCATTTCCGACCTGGGCACGCCGGCGACGATCTATCCTTTGGCGAATATGAGAGTTATTAAGGACTTGGTCCTTGATCTCACGCATGTCTTTGCGCAATACGAGCTGATCGAACCTTGGCTCCACTCCAAAACCCCGGATCCCGAGAAGGAAAGGCTCCAGTCCCCCGAGGAGCGCGGCAAGCTCGACGGCTACTACGAATGCATCCTCTGCTTCTGCTGCACCTCGGGCTGCCCCAGCCATTGGTGGAACGGCGATCGTTTCCTAGGTCCTGCTGCGCTTCTCCAGGCTTGGCGCTGGCTGGCTGACAGCCGCGACGAGGCGACAGGCAAACGGCTCGACATCCTCGAAGACCCGTTCCGGCTCTACCGGTGCCATACCATCCTCAACTGCACCCGGACCTGCCCGAAGGGATTGAACCCCGGAAAGGCCATTGCCGATATCAAGAAAATGGTGATCGAGCGCCGAAGCTGACAACCGCAAAAGGTGGAAGTTAACATGCCCAATTCCACGGCAGAGAGGACCAGACCGCTTTCTCCAAACATTCAGATTTACCGCCCGCAGCTCACGTCGGTCCTGTCGATTGCCAATCGGATAACCGGCGTGGTTTTGAGCGTCTGTGCCGTTGTGCTGGTTGTCTGGCTTATTGCGGCGGCGACAGGACCGCAGGCCTACGCCGCCGTGCAAGGCGCCATCGCGTCCTGGATCGGCCAGATTGTGCTGTTCGGGTGCACCTTCGTCTTTTTTCTGCATCTCTGCGGCGGCATCCGGCATCTCGTCTGGGATGCTGGCTACGGATTCTCCCTCCGGTCGATCTACGTCTCGGGATGGGCCGTGGTGGCGACGAGCGTGGCGCTCACCGTGGCAGCCTGGGTCGCCAGATTGTTTGTGGCAGGATAGAGCCGATGGACCGTCAACGCATGCGCTCGCCCCTGGCTCGCGCCATGGGCCTCGGCTCGGCGAGAGAGGGGGTCGAACACTGGTGGATGGAGCGCGTATCGGCCGTCGCCCTTGTCCCGCTGACAATGTGGTTCGTCGCCGCGATCATCGCGCATACCGGCAGCGATTACGCCAGCTTCATCGCTTGGCTGAGAACGCCGCTCGTCAGCACTCTCATGATCCTGCTTCTGATCGCCCTCTTCTATCACACCGCACTTGGGCTGCAGGTCGTGATCGAGGATTACGTCCACTCCGGGGCTAAATTTGCGGCGCTGGTAGCGGTGCGCCTTGGCTGCTTCGCACTCGCCGCCGCAGGAATCGTCGCCGCCTTGCGCATCGCCTTTGGCGGCTGAGAGGGGCGGTGCACGAGCACAAAAGCGTGCAACAAAGATGGCGCAGCGGATGACGGCCGCGTCGGCTCGAAACGGCTGCGCCCATCCCGGCCGCGTGCTGTCCGACGAACCCGCCTCTCCCGAGCCGCTCGGACCCATGCGGATGCAGGTCGAGTTCTACAATCAGTTGCCCGATTTGTAGCGGCAGCTGTCCAACGGTCCGCCTCAGCAGAAACACTCAGATCGGCATCCGGTAACCGTAGAATTCATGATCTTCGTTATATCCGCCCTGCCCAGCGCCAAGGTCCCGGAAATCATGAACGAACTCGATCGCTGCGATCCACTTCACCATCTTGAACCCGAGCTCATTTTCGCAGCGCAGCCGTAGTGGTGCGCCGTGCAGCACGCTGACGGGCGCTCCGTTCATTTCATACGCGAGGATGGTCAGCTCATGTCGCATGTTGGATATTTTATGCACGTCATAGTAACGCCCAACCTCGCCGCCGTCGGCAAATGAGTAGAAGACAGCGTAGCGGGCATCAGGAGTGGGACGCACCAACTCGAGGATGTGACGCATGGGGACCCCGCCCCACTTTGCGACGCCGGACCATCCCTGAATGCAAAAATGCGTCGTGATCTGCTCCTGTTTCGGCATGGACTTCAGCTCGGCGTAGGAGAACACCCTAGGCGACTCAACCAAGCCACCCACTCGCAGAGCAAATCCCTTAAAACCTTCAGCTAATAGCGCGTCGAACTCGGCCGACTTCGGCATGGTGCCGTTTGGCCAAAAATAAGGTGAGATGTCCTTCTCCGCCAATTGGCTATTCGGGTCCCACCATTCAGTCAGAACGTTGAATGGCCACATCATCAACTCGCCGACCTTCTGAACGACGCGCGCATGCCGGATGGTGAACGGCGAGGCTAACCACCAGGTGACGGCTGCCAGCGCCATTGCCGGGACGAAAATCGCAAACCCGCTCCAGGAGCTGTCGTTCACCCCAGCGAACATCATGTTCAGATTGACCCGAGCTCCGGTGATGAACACCAAGGTCACGTGGATCAGGATGAAGAGCAGGAACCACCACATCGCGAGGAAGTGGATCGACCGAGCGCGTTGGCGGTTCAATACTCTGCCCAACCAGCCCAGCCGATTTGAGATCGCAGGGCCCTGCATGAATCCCGTGATGATGGACACGGGTGCGGCAACGAATACGGTGATGAAGTAGGTGAGCTGCTGGAGGCTGTTGTAGCGGGTCCAGCTTTCATCGGGGGGGAAGTTGAGCGACAGGTACTGCAGTGCGGTCGAGACCGCGTTTGGAAACACCTCCCATGTGGTCGGCACCAGCCTCGGCCACTGGCCGGTCCAGAACAGCAGCGCGTAAACGACGATGCCGTTGATCATCCACAGCAGGCCGAACGAGAAATGCCACCAACGAGCAAGCCCGATGGAATGCCGAATGCCAGGGATGCCCAGCCAGCCCGGTAGGGTCACCGAGTCGTCCTTCGCGGTCCAAATCCGCCCAGAGGGAACGGCCTTCTGAAAGCGGAACCACTCGGTGCTGGGTGTGCAGTCGCGTTTCCAGTATAACCGTGGGTGGTCGGCGAGAACCTGGATACCGGAGCGGATGATGAACGCCATGAAGAGAAGGTTCAGGAAGTGCTGCACCCGCAGCCACGCCGGGAAACCGGTGGTGACGGCCAGCGCGGACGGCGGGACGCCAGGATACCGCACGAGGAAATCCTGCACCGCCGGCAGCTCCCGCAATGCCTGAGCCACGGCCACGCCCATGACGGTCGAACACAAAACCGACTGGCAAGACCCACAGCACGTTTATCCAACGCCGGCCGATCCTAATCTTAGGTACCACGCCAAACTGGGGCGGCAACCAGTTATTCAGGAGAACACGGTCGTCCGCCGGGCTAAGGTTTGCCTCGATGGGATCGTGCATGAGCGGAATGGGGTGAGTGCTCGTCATATGGCCCACTTCTTCGGTTCAGCACTGCGTGTAAAGCCGCGCGATCTTCATGTGGCGCGGGGTTATAAGGCGCCAGACGCCTCGTCCGGCATCATGCTGCCGCATCGTCGCGAGCTAAACCGCTAGTACATCCGTGGTCAACTTCAATGATGTTGGCCTCAAGATACCGGAATCGTTCCTGCTGCGCGCTGTCGAGGTCATAGAACAGCAATGCGGTGATCGTTCAGAACATGCCGATTGAGAACCCGTCCAGGTCTCCTTTGGGTATTGAAGAGAAAAGCTTGCAGCGAGGCAGCACCTTAGTAACCGGAATTCAGCCGTCTCGGGCAGTTACGCTTCGTGCCAAAACCCTGAAGGCATCATTTCGCTGTCGGCCGTCTAGCTACCAAACGGGCCAAATGAACCGTCCGTGCTTCGTTTCCGGAGGCTCTGGCCGCTTCTTCTGATACGTAAACAGGCGCGGAAAACTTCACCGGGTGAAAATGGAATCGCGGGGAAGCTCCCAGATGTATTTAGCCGGCGGCGGTGTCCCTCAACGGCTGCGCGGGGCCGCGTCGGCGATTGCCATGCCGAGGACTTTGGCGAGACAGGCATAGCTCCAGTCGTTCATGTGCAGTCCGTCGGCCGATACGTCGTCAAGCTCTTTCGCCGCCTCGAGCCGGGCGTCAATCCGGAAATCGAGGTCGGTCATTTTCTCACCGAAATAGTCCCGTTCTCGCACGCCCCGCCCCTCCTTGGATCAGTCGAACTGGGAGAACGGAACTCGCAGCGCGGTCGCCGTCGTACACGGTTTCGTGGAAAATCAGGGTGACGCCTGGAACGTGACGAGCGCCTGTCTGGATCGTTTCGTTGAAGAGCAACGCCTCCTTACGGCCGAAGCGGCGGGACACAGCGACGAACAAGCCGCCTATCTGCGGCGGATGGAGCAGGTCGGGAGGCGCGTGGCCGAGTTGCAGCTCGCGCTTGGAAGCCGTGATGACATCGTCGATTTCGCTGCCGAACTGATTGCCGCAGACGATGTGCGCAGCTGGACGGACGGCGTCCTGCAGCGTGCCGGCCGGACGCTTGATGATTTGGTACGTCGCCGATCGGACCTGACGGAAAATGATCGCCAGCGGGTTGACGCGCTCCTGTCCTACCGGGAATCGCTGCCCGCGCGACTGCGCGAATTACTGCCGGAAACGATCGACGCAATGAAGATCCGCCACCATGGTCTTCATCTCGGGCAGATGCTGATCGTCAAGGACGACGTCTCCCTCATGGATTTTGAAGGCGAACCGCGCCGCAGCATCGGGGATCGCCGGCGCAAAGCCCCTGCTGCCCGCGATGTGGCCGGCCATGACATCGACGTGAAAGGCTATTCGAATTAGCAAAAATAGCAAAGCCAACCGGATCGAAACTGGTGAAAGGTCCGGCGGACTCGGAGAAATTTGTTCGGTGGAAGTCGAAGAAAAATAGCGAAGAAAATAGCTGACCACAGACCAAGCTGATAGATGCGGTCAAGCCGACGGCGAAGGGCGATCGATCAGCTCTCTACCCTGCGCTGAGTCGCGAGTGGGAGGTCCCGGTTACCCGTAACGAAGATCACCCCAGTAAATGAGGGGGGGTGGGTGGGCGGGGTCCGGGGGCTTCCCTCCGGGATCACCTTTGGCAGGGTCCCCCGTTACCGTAACGCTGAGATTGATCCACCCCCCGCCTAAGATGACCCAGGGGGTAATGACCCCCCTAACCCCCCTTCATCACCTTCAACAGCATCCTTGAGCAGGGTCGCAAAGTGTTGGCATAGCAACGCTTATTTTCGCTATTTTCTTCGCTATTTTTCTTCGACCCACCGAACAGATTTTTCAATTCCGCGGGACCTTTCATCGTTTCCATCCTGTTGGCTTTGCTATGATCTCGTCCCGCATCGCGAACAGGACGTGGAAGCCCAATCAAGTTCCCGCGCTCAATTTCGTCATTGCAATGTTGCGCACTCGACTGCAATATCGGCAAATGGCTGAACAGGGAATAACCGCACAGACGTGCAACTCGTGGCCTTCTCCCGAGACATGGTAATCGGTAAAATAGTCACAAGGACTAATGCTAATTGGCGATGTTTTCGACCCATGCAGTACGATCGCCTGATCGAACGGACTTTGCGGGACGCTCAGGGCATCCTGCGTGCGAATTTGCCCCCAGCGAAAAAATTTCCCGATAATCAAGCAGTCCAATCCCTCCGGGCCATTGTGCGTACGCCCGAGTCCGAGAGGTGTTGGAGCGGGGCCACGACACCGCTCTTTGCTTTGTGCTCCGTGCCGTAAATCGCATCCTATCCGATGACGGCCAGCCGGATCGCATGACAATCAATCGGCTATGGGACGTTCTGGGTGAGCCTGAATTTAATCGCACCCTGGGTGGTCAACAGAACATGAAAAAACCGCCCGCTCGATGACCTCCGACCAGGTCATGTCGAAAATGCAGGCAGAACTGGAAAGCGAATCCGAGCAAAGGCGGTTAGCCGCGGAGCAACATCTCCGGTCTCCGGGGGCACAGGAAATGAAACTGGAGCGGTTGCTGTTCGCCATGGTGCTTTGGTCAGCTCACTGGCGGGCCGTCAACGCCGACGCCGCGCTGCTGTTGCAGGTCCTTTAGTGCAAGCCCCGAGGCCGGCCAACTTCGCCCTCGACTGGTGCGGAAATATCACAGCCTTAATGATTTTCGCGATATGTGGCCGCACGCCTAAGTCATGCCCAAGTCCGTACCAAGCATGCTTTGCCTGATCTGACGGGGGAGTGGCGCATGTCGATGCTTCTTTTTGTAGCAACAGTTACATTGCTTAGCTTTGGATACGTCCCGGCCTTGGACGAGTAAGCGCTTCGTCCCGGATCTTGCGCGCGGCCTTCAACGCCGCTGCGAGCTTGGGTGTGCGCTCATCCTGCACGGCAATCAACGGATGAAGGTCTATACGGCGAGCATAACGCCGGCGAGCATCCGCAATTCCGCCGAGATAGCGGATGGCATAATTCCGGTATTCATGGACCCTCAACGCTTCGAGCTGTTCGAACCGCACCTCAATGCCGGCTTCGCCAAGACCGGCATCGGAGGAGCCTGGCAACATACGACATTTGTCCATTCGTACCAGTATCCATGGGCGACAACATCGAGGAGGCACGACTGCCAATCAAGCAGCACCTGGCGCTCTATGTGGGCGGCATGGGTGCGCGCGAGAAAAATTTCTACAACGACTACGCAAAGCGCCTCGGCTACGAAGCCCATGGCAATCCACATCCAGGATGCCTTCCTCGCTGGCCGCAAGGCAGAGGCAGTCGAAGCCGTGCCCGATGCCCTGGTCGATGAGATCGCGTTGGTCGGCCCCGCCGACCGCATTCGCGACCGGTTGCAGGCGTGGAAAGATGCCGGGAAACGGCGGCATGTCGATTCCATGCTGCTCAGCGACAACGTCAGCATCGAAGCGCTGCAAGTGATCGCCGAGGCCGTGCTCTGATCCGCCCAGCGCTTCACTTAGGGCGCGTTTCCCTGAACGGCAAAGGCGCTCGACATCGAGGTACCGCCAACGTTGCTCGCGCGTGCCGACGAGGTGATCGAATAAAACGCTATTTTGCTTCGGACGCCGGCAACGACGAGCTATCCACGCGCTCGGGAGGCCGGCGTTCGAAAAGCGCCAAGGCACGAAATCGCGGGAGATACGCTCCGTCGGTTCGTGCCGCGGGCTCAGCTATGGGGATTTGAGCGGCGCGAGCACCAAGTTGAACACCGACGAGTTGATGTGCACCAGCGCGCGCAGGCGTTCGTCAACGACGATGTGCACCCGGTCGCCGTATCGGGCCAGTCGACGCAGCAGGCCTTGGAAGTGGTCGAACTGATGCGCCTGGAGGGCATCAACGCGCAGGGTAACGCTGGCACGCGTGTCTTTGAGCAGACGCTCCAAGCTCCGTGCGGCGCGTTTAAAGAATGGCCCGTCGAGTTTCCCCTTCAGACAGACCGCCAGATCCGGGGCGCTCGTGCGTCGCAGCTTCAGCGTCACATTGCCCGCTGCCACGTAGCAATCGATGGCACTGCGCACGGAATTTACACGCCGCTCCAGCGAACCTTGTTCAGCCGGTTCGACCGTCACGCGCCGCTCGGCGAATTCCTTCATGGAAAGGGCGCCGATCCAATCCGCTGCCACCGTTGGCAGCTGAGACGGCGCGTGCCAAGGTAGCGTGCGTAGAAAATGCCAAATTCGCCCCGGCCCGCCGGGTATGATGCCGCGCAATACCAAGCGCCAACAGATGCCGAGGCCTTGACGCGTGGGATAGCCACCGCCGTAAGTCGGTGCGCTGAGGAAGCGGAGCTGGTTGCGGATGCGCCGCGCAATCTCACGGTCGGTCAGGAGTTCTTGTACAGCGTAATATAGCTGCCACCATCGCCTCGTAGGGCATGCTCATTGGGATCACGTTGGTGTCTGGCCGGGTGTTGTCGTGCACATCCTCTAGCGCGGTCAGCCGTCCTTCCCTCTTCAGCCGATCATAAAGCGGAGTTCTGGGTAGCGCCGTGAGCAACCCGATCATGGGAACCATGATGCCGGCTTCGGTGATGAAACGATATTGCTGCTCGAAGGTCTCTGTCGTGTCGTGATCGAAGCCGATGATGAAGCCCGCCATAACGTCGATACCGTACGAGTAGATGCGGCGGACTGAGGTGAGGATGTCCTCGTGCAGGTTCTGGGTCTTCCTGGTTTCCCTCAGGCTTGCGGGGTCGGTCGATTCGATGCCGATGAACACCCAGCCGAAGTGGGCGTCGCGAAACAGCTGCAGCAGATCCTTGTGCTGAGCCATGTTGAGCGAGGCTTCGGTGCCGAAGCTAAATCTGTAATTGTGCTTGTCCTGATATTCCTTGAGGAAGGCGAGCAGCTTTTTGGCAACCGGCAGGTTTCCAATCAAATTGTCATCCACGAAGAAGGCATTGTGGACCTTGAGGCGGCGCAACTCGTCCAGTTCGCGACCCACTTGCTCCAGGCTCTTAACGCGCGGCTTGCGACCGAACATGACGATGATGTCGCAGAACTCGCAACGAAACGGCAACCGCGCGAGAACTGCAGCGAGACGTAGCTGTAGCGCTCGAGCTTCAGGAGGTCGAAGCGCGGCGTCGGGGAGTTGGTGAGGGCCACTATTCCGGTCTCATGGTATAGTGGTTCGGGGGTGCCGTGCTCGAAGTCGCGGCAGAATTCCTTCCAGATGTATTCGGATTCCCCGGCGACGACGGTGTCGGCGTGGGTGGTGTATTGTTCCGGGCACAGCGACGCGTAGCTGCCGCCGGCGACCACATAGTGGCCGCGGCTGCGATAGTAGGCGAGCAACTCCCGCTGAGCGGAACCGCACGCCATGCCACAAACCCCGACGATGCCGGCCTGCGGTTCGAACGGGATCGGCTCGATGTTCTCGTCTATGACTTGACTTCCCAGTGCGGGGGGCACAGCGCCGCCAGCGTGGCTAGGCCCAGCGGCGGGTTCATGGTCCGCTTGTTCGGCAAAACCTCGGCAAACGCCCACTTGGAGCTCCAGAACTCTCCGGAAATCGCGGGTTAATCAGCAGCAGGCGCATGTGAACCGTCCTTTCGGTCTAAGACGCGCAGTGCAACAAGGGCTTCACTCACAACTTTTCTCCTGCAGGTATACCCCTACGCCTTGAGAACCCGAAAATCGGCAGGGTTGATGACCTGAAAATTGTCGGTGCAACCGATTCGGAGAAGACGGCCCAGTTTTTCGGCACCTCCACGCGCAGGAAATGCAGAACGGATCGGCAGAAGTCGTTGTAGCTCGGGTGGCTTCGGTTGTGGGTCACGTGGCGATGAATCAGCCCCCATAACCGCTCGATCGGATCGAGGTGCGGGCAGTAGCTCGGAATGTAATGCACCTTGATCCGGCACCCGGGCTTGGCCAGCCATTCCTGAACGAGCACGGCATGGTGGTATCTGGCGTTGTCAAGAAAGACGTGAATGAGCCTCTTGGTGGGATACATCAACGTGATCGCTATCAACAGCGCGATCGAGCTCAAGGCGTCAATCGTCGTCGCTTTCGACCACCCGGGTCGTTCCAGAATCTCGACCCTTCAAGCAGCCCATAGCGGCCTTGGAAACCGGTTTCCTCGGACAGCCCTCATCGCATTTATTCAAAACGATAGCACGCCGAGGTCCCGCGGTCTGGGGACAATTCACGGCGCAGGCGGCCATGGGGTTCGCCTGCCATCTTGATCGCCAGCCAAATGACCGCTCTGCGCCGGAGCCCGCTGCCCAACAAATTCCTTGGGGGGCTCCGTGCTCTCACTTT
>CAVTKF010000005.1:0-47464 GCA_963735215.1 uncultured Acidobacteriaceae bacterium
CCATCGCTGACCCACAGGAATTCTGATGGATCCCAGACCGGGCCTTCGGTAAAGCCGAATCCTGAGGCCACCTTAGCTATTTCAGCTTTATGGTCGATAAGACCCCGAGAATTCCGGTGCGATAGCCTCGAGGGAAAACCTGCGATTCTCCGTCTGACCTTGAAGAACCGGGTGCGCATGGATTGCATACAGCGCAAACAGAATCGCAGCGAACATTGTTCTACGAGAAAAGGTTTATCGACCACGCCAGGTTGGGGCGGCCTACTGTGTTTACTCGTCGTCATCGTCGGACTTCGAGCCTCCCATCGCGGAATGTTTTCCGCCCGCTCGGTTCCGGTGCGAATAAGATAGCTGAGCAGATCGTCCACTTCCGCACTACTCAGAGTCGATCCATAGTTGGCCGGCATCAGGGAGTGTGAACCAATTTCTATTTTGGCGAGATCAGATTTCTGGAAGAAGTGAAAGGACCCATCCGTAGCTTGAAGAGACAGGGAGAAATTATCGTCGACTCTCAGCATCCCGGCGAACTCTTGGCCGCTCTTTGTCAATACACTGGTGGCTCTCTTTCGGGGGGGGCAAGTTCGTCTGGATTAAAATCACTGTGCGGATTGCTTCTGCAGATGCATCCGCTCCGTAAAGCGACAAATCCCTCCCGATTAGCCACCCTTGCCATTGATCATGTGACAGTTAGAGCACTGCGCCTTCCCGGTGAAAAAGAAGCTCCCCTCGATGAGGGATCGCCGGGAAGTTCGACGATTTTTCCTCTTCCTAGAAGCTTCGGAGATAGAGCATCGTGGCAGTTACTTTTTCCTGTCCCATCCAGCCGAATGCAGGCATACCACTATCAGGCAATCCATTCTTGACAATGCCCAACAAATCAAATTTCGCTCCAACTGTTGTACTTCCGACGAGGTTGCGATGTTAGGCGCGTGCTCACCTCCACGGCCGTCCGATCCGTGGCAGCCAGCGCAACTTGATGCGAACAACGCAGCGCCGTCGGATCGTTCTGCCGGGGAGAGGCAGGTTGCTGTTGAGCCAACAAAATAAAGGACGAAAATAATCCAACGACGACGAGTCCGATACACGCGGATTGGTGTCGGCCCATATTTACCCTCCGGGCTGAAGCTGCAAGGAATCTGGCGCAGCCGCATACGCCAGATTTACGCAGAACCACAGCTTAGAACAGGAATTTCAGCGCTACTTGCATGATACGAGGGTCTTGCGCCGGTCACATAACCAAAACCCCCGGCCGGTATTGTTGACGCCCATTCGGATTCGTAAACTGCGCATGGTTGAAGACATTGAATGCTTCTGCCCGAAACTGCAGCTTGGTGTTCTCGGATGAATGCTCTTAGAAGAGCCATATCATAATTGTCGATGCCAGGACCGGAGAAGGATCGCCGCATTGCGTTTCCTACTTGCCCGATTGGTTCCGGGACGAAGTAGTCCGGGTTGAAATAGGGCAGCCCCTTTCGCGGGTTCCGATTTACAATAAAGAGCTGCCGTTGTTCGCGTAGCTGGGCACATCTACGTTTGCATTAAAGGCACCGAGCAGTGAATTATCGTCATTCTCATTGAGAGTGACCGGCTCTCCCTTGGCAAATGTAGATACGCCGGAAAGCTCCCAGCCCGCGGTGAACCGCTTCGCAATATCCCCTCCGCCGATAAAGTGATCGAAGGGCAACTGTACGGTGTAGCTGGCGACCAGGTTATGCGGGACGTCAAAGCTCGATAATGCGCGGGTTTGGCCTGGATTCAACGGATTGGTCGCATCAAAGGAGTCCGAACCATTATCCAGCGACTTCTCAAAGGTGTATCCAATGAGGAAGTTCAGGTATTTTTCTGTGTGCTCCAGGGTCACCTGCAGCGAGTTGAAGCTGGAGCTGACCGCCGTCTTCATGTAGGGATTGCTGTTGAAGTTAATCCCGAAGGTCGGCCTGGTTCCGTTCACTGTCTGGCCGTTCGCCGTGGTGTAAACCGTGTCTTCGCCGAACGGGCCGCAGGTTGTCGTACCGGGCGCCACATTGGCAGGGTTACTCAATTGGAGGCAGAGCGCCTGGTCCCCGGGATTCGATTCCTCAAACGTCAGCAGCTGCCGTCCCACCGTGCCGACGTAGTTCACGCTGAGCACGGTTGCGGTTCCCAATTGACGCTGGAGAGAGAGTTCCCATTCCTGAACATAGGGCATCTTGTTTTTGTAGTAGTAATAGTCGGATCCGCCGATGGGTGTCGCTGCTGCCCAGTTGAACGTTGTATCGGGATTCTTGGGAGACACGTTGGTTGGAGGAAAGACGAAGGGGAACTTCTGTCCCGCCGGAGTTCCCGACGGCCGATCGACAAACGGGGTGGCCAGCTCAGTCGATGACACAGAATAGTAGTTGCCATAAGGAGCGTCGCCTACCTCGACAAAGCCAGTGGCGTCCTCGATAGAGCTATAGAAGATGCCGTAACCCGCACGTATGCTGGTTTTTCCAGCACCGCCCAGTACTTTGCCAAGAAAACCGTCGCTCACGTCCGGCGCATAGGCAAAGCCAATTCTAGGACCAAAGTTGGTGTACTTGGTGGGCCCGAGCGTGCGAGGAATGCCTGGATCTCCGGGAACCACCAGACCCGAGCGGAGCACCGGGAAAGATAGCGACTGCTCCCCGGGAACGACCGTTTCCAGCTTGTTCTGGGTGTCGTACCAGGGCGTAGCGACTTCCCAGCGCAGGCCGTAATTGAGGGTGAGATTGCGGGTCGCACGCCAGCTATCCTGAGCATAAAATCCGTAGTACTTGCTCCGCGAGTCGAGAAGCTGCTGGCTGGCCTGCACAAAGCTGTCCGGCGCCCCGATCAGGAAATCGGCAAAGTCCAAGCCGGTCTCTGAACCATTGAAGCCAAAACACCCGTTATAGCAGTCGTAGTTCCGCTCGTTGATCTGGTTGTAGTGGAGGTTGGCGCCAAACTGCAGCGTGTGCGTTCCCAAAGATCTTGGTGACGTTATCGATGATCTGAAAGGTGTTGTTGTATTGCCTCAATGCGTCAGGCGGGACACCAAGGCTGAAGTTGTTGAACATCAGGTTTGCAACACCCTCGTACGCAGGGTTGATAGGGGAGATACCGCCCGCGGGGCCCCACGGAGTGACAAAACCCTGCGAGGCAAGGGTGACACCCAAACCCTGGCCTGCGGTGGGTTGGCCGGTCTGGTTTACATCGCGCAGATAGGCGAGACGAAGATCGTTAACGGTCGACGAGTTAAACGTGGTCGTCAACCCTAAATTGATCATTTGGGTTTGACCTTGATTGGTTGCGGCAAAGCCCGGGACGTTTACCTGGCTATACGGATTCACGGTATGGAATCGGTCAATGAAGTAATAGCCAAACACAGCGCCGAATCGGGTAGGAATGTCGATCCGGCCACTCCCCTTATCGTCGTTCAACGTCTCGTTGAAGGCAGAGGTGGAGTAGTTCGGGGTATTGTTGACAACTCCATTGGCCGAAGGGAGGAACTTCAGCGAGTTCACCGCAACCGGCGACCACGCGCTCTGGGGAATGACGGCATTGGGAAAGACGCAGGTTGCGGGGTCCGTGCAGCCCGGGGTGTAATAATTTTCCCCCTGCGCTACGGGATATCCCAACGTCTGGGAGAGAGTGTTCGCCCAGCCGGCACCGACAACTGTGCCGGTGAGCGAGTCCGCCTGGTCCGTCAGGTCTCCCGTGCGGTTGGCGTCTGAAGGCACGGGATAGCTCTGGGTTGTCCCAAAATCTGCCGCGTCCCTTGGTAGTCGCCAAACCAGAAAATCTTGTTCTTGCGGATCGGCCCACCGACCGTTCCGCCGAATTGATTCTGGATGAAAACGCCGCGCGTCGGAGAGTAGTAGTTTCTGGCATCCAGATCTGTGTTGCGCAGGAAGTCGAAGACCGTCCCGTGATACTGATTGGTTCCCGACTTGGTGACTACATTGATCTGGCCACCGCTGTAGTTTCCATACTCCGCATCGAAGTTGTTGGTGATGATGCGGAACTGCGCGATGGAGTCGAGATTGGGGATCATGGCGGCGCCGTTGTGCACGCCTTCTTCTGCGTTTGCTCCATTCACCATGAATGCGTTGGACCCGGTGCGGCCGCCGTTGACGGATTGTTGGCCGTTGTCCAGGTCGCCCGAGACCTGCGTCGCTCCGACTCCCGATGTGTCGCTGTCCTGGCTATGGGAATAAGGCGACACGCCTGGTTGCAATTTCAACAGGTCGATGTAGGAACGTCCGTTCAGCGGCACAGAGGTAATCTTGGTGCCATCGATGACCACACCATTCTGCGTGCTCTGCGTCTCCACCTGCAGTAGCGTCGCTCTTCACGTGACGGTATTGGTAACCGTGCCGAGCTGCATGGTGATATCGATGCGGAGCGGCGGAATTCGCGTCGATCTTCACGCCGGTCTGCAGGTAGTCGCGGAATCCAGGCTGGTTGACGGTGACGTTATAGAGTGTCAACATTGAGGGTCGGAAAGTTATAAAAGCCCTTGGCAATCGGTGACTGCGGTGCTCTGCACATTCGTCGACACGCTGGTGGCGACGACCGTCACTCCTGGCACGACGGCGCCGCTCGGGTCTGTGACCACTCCAGAGATCGAACCGGTAATGGCTGCCCAGGCGGCAGTTGCGAACAAAAGAATAAGGAGTGAACTGAGTCTGAGAATTCGAGTCAAGTGCGTTGACCTTTCAGATTGAAATTAGTCGAAGAGCGTGCTAACAAACTTGAGGAAAGCGAAAGTAACGCGGATTCATAAACGTCCTGCGGAGCTAAGCGTAGGTATAGCTGCATTCACATACTGACAAAGGAATAATCGACAAAGAAATGCGTTTCATAATCGTGCCTCTCAAGATAAGTGCTCTGCGATGAAAGGTGGATCAAGTCTGCTCTCAGGGAGGAGATGTCTTGATATCGGAAACTGTGTAAGCAAAAGCGATGGTCGAATGCAACAAGCCAGAGATACTTTTGTCCCGCTAGTGGAAGAGAGCAGAAACTACCGTCATTCTCCTGCGGCCCAAAATGAGTTTGTTCATAAAAACAACAGCTTTAAAATGACCGGGACAACGATCCGTCCCCGACTAAGAAGAGTGCCGCGGTTGGAACTTGCAGCTTGTCGGTTCCTTTGAACCGGCAAGCAACTAAGGTGTCCGATTTCTGTCACGCGTCCAATACTAATCACTGAGATGTTGTCCATAAAATCACACTGCCGAAAGTTTCGCAATGTATTTAAGAAAAGACAGTAAGAAAGTTAACGTTGATCGTGTATTTCGCTCCATTTTTTTGTTGCTCATCCTCTTCAACTCTCAAAAATCGACTCCGATTTGACATGCCGAAGTGTCAAGGGCGAGCAAAAATCAGACCATTGAGGCGGAGTAAAAGTAGACCTGTGCCTCGCCAAAACTCCATCCGGGCTGCTCCACACGGTGTCTCCACTGATACAACCTCTGTATGACCCAAATTCCCGAGGCTTGTCTTTGGTCGGGTTCCTTGCGCTCTACGCTCCGTCAGGATCTGCCGCTCGAGATTCCTGCTCTTCGTCAACAACTCGACGGGGAATTGTTGAAGGCGCGAATACCTGCAATCCGCAATCATCTGAAAGTCTGCTGGAAATGTCGATCGATGCTCGCGCAGCTGGAGTCGCAAGCGGAAATGATCGCACGACTCTTATCGACGCAACTGGATTCCGATATTGACCGCTCCACGAAGGCGAAAGAGAAATTTCTTGAATGGCGGACGTCTTTTGAAAAGCAACGGAAATCGTTTTTCAGGACTCAATTTTCACTATTAGGCGATATAGTGGGTATTGCTCTTGCGCAGTGCGAAGATGAACCAGTGCTACCTCTGGCCATCAGGAGGAGGAGGGCGCAGGCCTCCATTGTTAGCAGCGCGGGTGATCCATCTAATGGTGTAACCAGTATGGTTTACGACCCAATCCTTCCACGAGAGTCTCCGTTTGGCCTTGCTCCACTCATCTATAGCGTCCTGGGCTCGGCGGATCTTATGATCATGCGCCTCCTGACGTCTTCGTCTGACGGCAGCGATTGCGGTCGCCTCTGATCCGCAATTCCGAGAGCAGTAGATCTTTTGGCGCTTAGTTTTCTGTAAGGAAATAGTCCTCGCAGCGTACGAAGAGACCTGCCAATAGCCTCTACAACGGATTTGTGATCAGGATCATAAAGTCCTGAAGAGCCTGTTTTTTATGTGAGGATAGGCCGCCCTCGTTGTCGATCTCTGGGATCCAATCCAGATGACTGCGGCCATCGTGCATAGGATAGAAACGTGTTTTCCCATATAGGTGAGGGCTACATCCACCTCGCTGGAGATGGTGTGAGCACTCTGTGCGTAGAGATCCCCTGTGGCTACGGCAACCCCGAGCAGCAACAAGGTGCGAAGCTTTTGGCGCATAGCTCTATCCTTTCAGGATTACTGGAGGTTCAGGGTGACAGTGGACACGTGCTGTATCGTGCCGCTGATGGCGGTCACTATGACGGTATAGTTCACGGGTGGCTGGTCGAAGAAGCCATTGCGGGTGCCACATCCGCTCAAGCCAAGCAGAGTCGCGGAGCCTGCCAGCCGTACGCATCCGAGCGGTGCGACCCTGCGGACGCGATGGGCAGAGCGTCGCAAACGGCGTGATTCCGGCCAGCGGCAGCAGAAGCAAAGCAAGGGACCAGGGAGCGCTTGTCTTAGAACCACGCGCTGTAAGCGACGCCGTCTTCACGGTGAGCCCGAGAGTTTGGACGCCTGATGCGGCAGGGATGCTGTTCTGAGAGAGTAGGTAGGTCGCACCGGGGGGGAAGTCCCGTCACACTGAAGCTCACGGTATCCGGATAGTCTCCGTAGAGAGGTGAGATCTGATACGTGAAATTGACGGAGCTACCTGGGATGACCGTCGCATACGTGGTCCGGTCGCAGTGAAGGTGAAGTCGAGTGAACCTACTGTAACGTTGATGCCTGAGGTCGCGGAGGAACCGAGGTAGTTTCCGTCGCCATTGTAGGTTGCCAGAATGGTATGTGCGATGCCCTTCGCCAGCACAGACGTTGCAAAACCTGCTTTGCCGGCGGAGAGGGGCGAAGTACCGAGCAGAGTGGTTCCATCATAGCTTTGTCAGAGTTCAACGCAGCACGGACTCGGTGAATTAGCATCGTGCCATCCGATTGAATGCTTGACAATGCGATCATCGTCCACCAGTATTGTCATGCTGGATCACGGGAAATATGAGCGATTCAATACAAAACCAAACAATAACGTCTGCTCCTCCTGCATTTTCTCCTGATTTGCGCGAACAAAGTGTTCGCCGCAAAACCGCAAGCTCGGAACAACGCTGGCATCGCGCCATGAATTCACTGGCGGGAGGTGTTTCGACCGCTCTGCGCCGCTCTGCGAGACCTTATCCTCTTTTCTTCAAGAATGGCTGCGGCGCGCAGATTACCGATGTCGATGGCAACACTTACCTCGACTATTCGCTCGGTTGGGGCCCGAATATTCTCGGCAACGCTCCACGTCAAGTCACCGAAGCAATCCGTGAAAGCGTCGTCCACGGATTGACCTTCGGAGCACAACATGACCTCGAATACGAAGTAGCCGAGATCTTGACGAAGATCATTCCCTGTGCGGACCGCGTCTGTTACGCCAACAGCGGAACGGAGATCGTACAAGTGGCGTTGCGTCTCGCCCGGGCCGCAACGGGACGTACAAAGTATCTGAAGTTTGAAGGACACTATCACGGCTGGGACGACAGTGTCCTCGTGAGCTATCACCCCACGCTTGAAAAAATACATACAGCCAATGGTTCTTCCATCGGCGAGGGCGAAGGTCAGCGAGCGGGGCGCGATGCGATCGTAGCTGAATGGAACAACGTGGCGAGCGTAGAGGCGGCCTTTGCCGCTCATGGCAACGAAATCTCCGCAATCATCTGTGAACCTCTGCTCTGCAATAGTGGCTGTATCTCTCCCGAACCGGGATTTTTGCAGTTCCTGAGAACCATCAGCGAAAAGATGGGTGCGCTGCTGATCTTCGACGAAGTTATTACCGGTTTCAGGCTCGGTTTGGCCGGCGCGCAAGGGTTCTACGGTATTACCCCGGATCTCGCTACCTACGCGAAAGCCGTCGGTGGAGGCGTTCCGCTCAGTGTTCTTGCGGGCAAGCTGAAATTTATGGACCTTATCGCCAACGGAAAGGTTATTCACGCCGGCACTTTGAATGGAAATCCAGTCGCTCTCTCAGCAGCAAAGGCTGCTCTGACTGTCTTGTCGACGGACACGGCCACATTGTATGCAGATCTGTTTCGGCGGGGTCAGACTTTGCGCTCCGGCTTGATGGACATCCTTACAGCGCGCGGCCATAAGGTGGTTAGTACAGGCGAAGGACCTGTCTTTTCGATTTTGTTTTTGAACGAACAGCCGAAGAACTATCGTGACTTGTTGAGCGCTAACAAACAACTCTATAGCGATTTCGCACTTGCGCTGCTCGATGAAGGCATTCTGGCGTTGCCAGATGGACGATGGTACACCTCGATCGCCCATTCAGACCAAGACATCCAGGCAACTCTTGCGGCGGTTCGACGAGCCATTGGATAACAGTTCTACTTCGCAGAGATCGTCTCCGGACGATACGGAACACAATCGATCTCACTCCTCCGAATCTTGTAGGGGATGTCGTACGGGTCAGAAGCTCGAGATCGCCACGCAGAATACTATTTCCGATCCCAAGGGGTTTTTCTCAGAGCTCAAGCGGGGATACTTCCGATAGACCGTGCAGACGACTCCAAGCCGTGGGCCATCTGAGCTGGGTGAAGCATCGCACTCCTCTAGTAATCATTTCGTAGCCGGAAGTGTAGCAAAAATACGAAAAGTATTTGAGGCCACCTCAGCGCCTGGCTAAGCGTTAAGACCCCAAATCCCGGGACGCGCACGATGGAAGATAAATCGACCGGGGTTGACCGACGTCGCGCCGGGCGTATCGACAAGTTGTATGCTCGCCGCGATCGGCTCATACGCTGCCCTGGGAGCAACCGTGCCTTTCACAGTCAGAATCTTCTGGCGCTCCGGATAGATGCCACAGGCGATCAACTGATGGAGCGAGAAAGGACTGGTGGGTTCGGAGGTCAGCAGCAAAAGATTCAGGTCGTCTCGTGTGGAACCTTCCTGTTCAATCACAGCGCAGTGCCCCATGTCCCAGTAGCGATGGCCGCCGTGACGCACTGCCGGGCTCCATGAAATGTCCATCATGAAGAGAGCGGACGGTCCCTTTCACGGATACCGGCTTGGTCACGCTGCTGCGAGAGTGACCGCCCACCGCCAGATCGAACGTGCTGCCGATCCCCACCTGATTTGGCGGACGGCGACTGCGGCAGGATCGTTGATGATGACCACCCAGCCTTTCGCCTGTTGCCGGAGAAGCTCGGCAAGCAGAGCGGTCTCGTCCGCCGCCGCGCCGCCGCCGACATTGTCGCCAACGTCAAACAGAGCAACCGGGAAACGTTCCGATTGCATTGCGGCCGCCACGGCCGACGCGGCGTCCGGAAGATCGAGGCGGATCTCGCCGCGCTTCTCCCACATCATGTCCGACAGCCTCTGCGCCTCTCGCTGCGCCAGCGCTTCATCGCCGTCCGTAACGACGATCACCGAAGGGCCGATATAAGGAACGTCGTTGTACTGGTATCCACACGCCACGCTCGCCGCCAGAATTCCCGGCTTCTGCTCCAATTCAATACTGGCCCGCGTGATGGAGCGCAGAGGCTCCGCCGAGGTGTTCTGATGAACGATGTTCCAAAGCACCGATGGCTTGACCATCGCCTGTCGCGGCCGAACCTCGCCCGCAAGCATACGAGACAGAATAGACGCAGCCAGCACGCCTCTCTGTTTCGTGTCGATATGCGGATTCTGCTGGTACGTGATCAGCACATCAGTCAGATCGACCAGCGCAGGAGAGATGTTCGCGTGAAAGTCATGTGTCACAACCAGAGGGACATCCCGGTCCCAGCGCAGCACGCACCCGTCGCACGATCTCTTCATCCGCTTGCGGAAATTCCTCGGTGTACATCGCGCCGTGCAGCGCAAGCAGAACTCCGTCGAGATCTTCTATTTCACGCATGGACTGAACCAGCCGCGCGGTTAGTTCCTCGAATGCGCCGGAGGCAACCGGCCCCTTGGGAGTGGCCCCAGCGTAAATCGTTGGGATGAGATCGAAACCTCGTCGCCGTCCCTCTTCGACAAAGCCAGCCACTTCCGAATTGCCGACGGCCCAATCGTTCAGAGTCGCTCGCGCGTCCTCAGCTTCGCGCAAGTGGAAATCGGACAGGATAGTCGGCTCCGCGTTGAACGAGTTGGACTCGTGCATAATGCTGCCAATCGCGATTTTTTGAAACTTGTGCTCCGCTGCCATGGGCGCGAGTCTATCATGTTGAGCAAACATGCCCTATCGATTCCGCGTCCTTGGACTGCTGTTTGCTTTGGTGTTCGTGATGTATCTCGACCGCCTGTGCATCGCGGTCGCAGGACCGAGAATGCAGCGCGAGATGGGAATCAGCCCGAGCCATTGGGGCTGGGTGATCGGCGCATTCACCTTCGCGTACGCACTCTTCGAGATACCCAGCGGAATCCTGGGAGACCGAATCGGCCCGCGCAAAATCCTGACGCGCATCGTCCTCTGGTGGTCGGCCTTCACCGCCCTCACCGGAGTCGCGACAAGCTTCCGCGCTCTGCTCGCGGTGCGCTTTCTTTTCGGCGCAGGCGAAGCAGGAGCATTTCCCAATTGCACGTCGGCTGTCTCGCGCTGGGTTCCCAAAGTCCGAACGCGCTCGCGCATTGAGCGTCTTCTGGACTGCAACAGCCATGAGCGGCGCAGTCACTCCTCCAATCGTCGTTGCGATCGAACAGCGCCACGGATGGCGGGCCGCCTTCTACATCTTCGGATGCCTGGGCGTCTTCTGGAGCGCGATCTGGTACTGGTGGTTCCGCGACTCGCCCACTGAAAAGGCTGGCGTCTCTCGTGAAGAGATAGAAAAGATCGGCCCTCCTCAGCTTCGCCCCAAAGGGGGAGTGCAATGGGGCGCAATTGTTGCGCAATTCGAACTTCCTTCGGCTCCTGCTCATGTATCACACCTATTGTTGGGGAGCGTACTTCTATCTTTCCTGGCTTCACACCTATCTCGAACGCGGCCGGGGGCTGACGGAAAACCAGATGGCCATTGCTGCCGGACTGCCATCGTGCGCAGGCTTGGCTGGCGTGATTGGCCGGAGGCTACTTCAGCGATCGCCTCGCGCGCAGCCATTCTCTGCGATTCGCGCGCTGCACCATCGGCTCGACCGGCCTGATTCTGTCGGGCGTGCTTCTTTTAGGAGCTACGATGACACCGAACAAGTGGGTGAGCCGTCGGCTCTGCTCGCGATCGGGCTTGGCGCGATGGATCTGATGCTTCCAGTGGCCTGGGCCATCTGCGTCGATACCGGAGGCGAATACGCCGGCACGATCTCCGGCGCAATGAACGCGGCCGGACAGGTTGGCTCGCTCATCTCGTCAGTCGCGTTCGGCTATTGGGTGGAGTGGTACGGAAGCTATGATCGCGCCCTGATGCCTCTGGCGGCCATGCTCGTCGCGAGCGGAATCATTTTTGCCGGAATTGATCCCTCTCGAAAGATGATTCCCGATCCCGTAGCTGTAGAGCAAATGCTAGACAGCAGGCTCTAAGTCGTGACTCATTCCACCAGCGACAGTCTCTCGAGCTTGCTTCAAAGGCAGGCCTCAACCGGCACTACGCCTCGCGCATCCTGCGGATGGCTGCACTCTCCCCTCAACTGGTCGATGCGATCTTGGAGGGCAGGCATTCACCTGTACTAACACTGGTCGGCGTAACGGATGATCTCCCGCTTGATTGGGCGCAGCAAAGTCTGTCCAAATAGTCGCCGGAGTCTAGCGCACCGCTCATCCTAAACACTCCGGAGTGGGCGCCGGTCGCTGGCGCCGGCGGCGTGCTCCGGACTCCGGCGCCAATGAATTAGCTGATTTTGGCCGATTTTTATGACTTCGCGCTGGCCGGCGGCTCCGGAGGAAAGAGTTCATTTTGTGCCTATGCTATGTTTGCTCAGCTCAAAGCCGAGGTTAGCTATGCAAATGTCGACAACACCGTTGGAGGTTACTTATCGCCTCGTCGATTTGATGGGCCGAGCGAGTGCTGCGAACATTCTTGGCATCACTGTCCGGGAGCTAGATAAAATCGTAGAAATCTTCGAGATATCGGAGAGATTCACCTCTCTGCGAGACCCCAGTGCTGCGATCACCTGGCTCGTGAGCTGATGGGCGTTAGCCAGAAACTGTTGGTGCCAAGCGTCGTCGACGCCGTCGTCGAAAAATCAATCAGAAATGAATTACAAACTCAAAGGATTTGCGAAAGCTGCGATCCATACTTCCCGACCCGGTCGCCAAAGCGGAGTTCCTTAGCGACGCGGGCGATCTAGAGTCCGCTCGGATTCGCATTCGCCCAGCAGAGAAGAAGAACGTCGGCCTGCTCATGGACCTCGATGCAGCGGTCGAGACGATGCGCAGTGTTCCTTGGACTGCTCTTCAGGAGATGAAGGGCGACCCGGATGTATTGAAGAAGCTTGAAGACGCCGAGAAGCTACTCCAATCACTTCGGCAAGCTCTAACTCTCCGGTGAGAAGAGAATCGTGCCCAAAGTTGGACGTTCAACACGGCGGCAGTCTCGCGAGGATATCTCTGCGGAGAGATAATCTAACAAATTTATGCCGATAAATCGGAGTATTTGGGTATTGCGGACCCTACATGAGGAAGGCAAGGACTAAATGGCGGTGGACGCAGTCCCAGGCGAACCCGTCTCCGGGCCAATTCCGTGCTATCAGGGAAATTTACAGGGAATTTCTGCATATTCATCGCGCGAATTGCTCGCCCGCCCCTGCTATCCCTATGAATCCATGCGGCTTACTAGCATCGATTCAGAGTTAGCCCCGGAAAGAACAGGGAATTGATTTTTACGTATCAGGGAATTGTATTTGTCGAACAGGGTAAATTGAGTCGATATCAGGCTCTGATGCCTAGCTCATCTACCCGAATTTTGCAGTGAACAACAATCGGAATGTTACTTGATATCAACGAATCAATAGCCAGGTACGGCTTTGTGCTGGAATCGATACCGGCACAGTGATGCAAAAACTTCGATCGAGAGTATAGCTATCTGTCTTACCGCCTTGAACTCTGGACAGAAGCCTTGTCGCTAAGACCGGTGTAATACAAAGGAAGCTTGATTTCGCGAGTGATTGCCTGATCAAGTGGGTTATAGATCATCGCCAAGCCCGCGGGTCTTCAACGCAGGATTCACGTGAAGGATTCCGTCCCAATCACGGCCATCGGGCCGGCGAAGGTGGATGATGTCGCTCTCCAGGATGGCCCGGTTTTCTTTATAAAAGTAAACCCATCGCCTGACGACTCGCCTGGTTTCGCCGGTGTCATACAGACGTTCTCCACGCCACGCAGCCTGAACACCCGCACCGAGCAGATCCGCGAGTCGCATCTCGTAGTGTGCAAGATTTTCGCTGAGCGGCTCAACCGTCGCTGCAGAACCTCCTCCGTGGTACTGCATCAGAGGCACATGCATCCAACCCATACTGGGAGTCTTCTCCCACGTTCCATCGTAGATATCCTGACGCTCAATCAATGGCTGATACTGCCGTGGAAGGGACCAGTCTACTTCGGTGTAACCCATTCCGGTCTTGCTTTGTCCCTGAAGAAAGTACCAGTCCGGCACGGTGAGATAGATGCCCTCGGCCCGGCACCAGCGATAGAAGTCGCTCATGATCTTCCATTGCTGCCATTGGGAGTCAGGTAGCCACGGTGGCCGGGATGCTCGGTCGAAGCACAGTAGTCGCCCGGATAGGAACCGTCATTCTCGAAGACGTTCATCCCGGTCGCTTGAAAGAACTTGCGCAGCTTGAGGAAATAGCCTTCTGCCCAGTGGCTGCCAAGGCAAGGTGATGGGCCGAACTTAGCCTCCGCCGGGTTTTCCGGTCTTGATGTCGATCACGAGATCCTGCGGCTTGCCGCCACGGCTCGCAAGGAGCGAGTAGCCGCCAAGGGCGATTCCTTTCTGACGTGCGTAGTCGGCCAACTCTTTCATCGCCTGCAGGTTTTGCGGGCTATCGTTCTCGATGTCAAACCCACTTCCGAAGCTGAGAATGACCATCTCAAATCCGACCGCAGCACATTGATCAATCACCTCCCTGACCTTGTCGGGAGCAGCATTACGCGCATGCATAAAGATCGGATTCTCGCGAACCCATGGAGCCAGCGTGGTCATCATTCTTCGCATCGCCAGGCCGCGCCGTTCGGCGTCGGTGCTGTCGTGAAGAAGCTCATACACCCCGAACGAGCTCCAGTGCTGGCCTGGAGCTATTTCTACTTCGGGGCCCGCCGGCGGCTTGCATTCCAGGAGATAGGGTAGCGCTTGATCTCCGTAGGAAGGGTCGCTCATCCAGTGCACTGCCGGGTTGGCATCTGCCGACTTCATGCCAGAGAAGTTATAGTCGGTCTCGACATGCAACGACACGGCCCGGCTCACAAAATCGCTGGGCGTATCCGTCTCCAACAGGGAGACGGAGGTATCTGCGACGGCAAGGATCTCTGCCTTGAACGAATTCAGCGTGATCGGAGCATGACTGCGATTTTCAATTTCGATCCACTTCGCCATCAGCGGTATTCCGTCATAGAGCTCATAACGGATGCGGATAGAAACATCGTGAACCGGAGTCGAAGGACCCGGATCATAGTGAAAAACTAATGCTATGCCAGGAGGCGGCCACGGTAGTTCAGTCGTCGACCATTCCGGCTGCCGCTTCCACGGGAAACGCGCAACGGTCTTGCCTTCTTCCACTTTAGCGAAGTGGAAGTCCTGTGGCGAAACTGTCATTTTCTCGAGCCACTCGGGAAGGAAATAATTCTGCACCGGTATACCGTGCAAGCCTCCAACCGATATCTCGTAATCGTTGATCGTTACTGCCGCCTCCTGGCGCACGCTTCGCAGCTGGCCCTCGCCGGTCATGAGATTGTCGATGGCAATGGTGACCACATTGGGAGATATACGGAAGACACGACTCACCAATCCGTTCGTAATTTCGATCTCGTTTCCGTCATGACTGCGGTTGATTTTCGCGGTATAAGCGCGAGGATCGATCATCCAGTCTGCGGCGGAGGAAGTGGACCCGCTCCTGAGGACCTGCGCAGATGAGTCGTTTTTTACGAGACCTGCGAATCCCGCGCTGACTGTACTGGCTATGAAATTTCTTCGACTTATCGGCATGAACGCACACCATTCATATTGTGGAGGTTTCTTTTCTCTCGAGAATGTTCAAACGCAGAGCATCCAATCGAGCGTTCAAATCAGTCTGCAATGCTGTGTGCTCGGCTTTACCGTATAAGTTATTCCGTTCGCCAGGATCGGTCTTGAGGTCGTAGAGCTCACCTTCAGTGGGATCAAGAACATACTGAATCAGCTTATATCGTTCAGTGCGGATACCACGGTGCGGTGCCACTTTCTCGTCATTCGGCCACTCATAATATTCGTAATACCACTCCTTGCGAAACGAGGGGTCGGATGCCTTGGCAAGCGGAAGAATGCTCTTGCCTTGCATGTGTGCTGGTACCGTAACGCTTGCGAGATCGAGAAAGGTGGGGGCCAGGTCTGTGTCAAGAACCATTTCTTCACGGATTGTGCCTGCGGGGATGCGTTTGGGGTACCGCACCATCAGTGGGACGCGAATGGAAGGCTCGTGCATCAGACGCTTGTCGAAGAGGCGCCACTCACCCAGAAAGTACCCATGATCCGAGCCATGGACGATGGCTGTATCGTCGAGAATTTTCTTCTTCTCGAGATGATCGATGACTCGACCAATGTTTTCGTCCACGGCGACGAGACCCGCGTAGTAGTCCTTCGCAACCCCTTCCAAAGATGCACAGGCAATGTGCGTAAAGGTAGTTCCGAGTTTGTTTTCTGCGGCAACAAAGCTTTTTGGCTTCCCGGGATAGCCCTTCAAATCGTCGTTGAAGGTAACCGGCTCGGGTATGGGAACTCCGTTGTAGAGATTGAGATGCCGACGGGGACGGAAGAAGGGTTCATGCGGAGCAACGAACCAGATGAGAATACAGAAAGGCTTGTCGCCGCGGTCTTCATCGATCCAGGAGATGGCACGGTCGGTCATCAGGTCGTCAGGGTAGACATTTTGATATTGTTTCTGCGGTCCAACTTTTCCTTTCCGTCCTTCCTTAAAGAACGGGTTGACGTTAGTTGTTACTGGGACTATTGTGGCCGCAAGTAGTAGTCCCAATTACGCTCTTCGACGCCATTACGTGTATGGACCTTTCCCAAGATGGCTACTTCGTAGCCGGCTTCCCTCAAAATATCGGTGAACAGGGGAATGTCGGATGGCAAAGGGATATTTGACTTCTCGTTAGAAAGTGCGCCAGTGGAGCGAGAGTATAGGCCAGTGAGTGCCGTGGCGCGGGCGGGTGCACAAAGTGCGTTGGTACAGAAGGCGTTTGTAAATCGAATGCCCTCGCGACCAATGCGGTCATGGTTAGGCGTCTTCAACAGGGGATGTCCGGCGATCGAGAGCGCATCCGCTCGTTGCCCCTCACCAAAGAAGAAGACGAGGTTAGGCCGCTTCGAGTCGGTTTGCGCCGGAAGCGCGGGAGCCATCGTGATTCCCGTCGTCGCCAAACTGCCAGCTACAGCAAGCGCTCCCTGGATGAAATCGCGTCTAGTGGCGTCTCCTCGTACGATTGAGAGTGAGTCTTGAGTCTGATCGTTTGATTTCGACATAAATCCCTTTCTTTTGGAAACTAACGGATGACGATGAGGGTAGAAAGAGAATTCTAGCTACAGGTAAGATCTCTGGCGTCTCGTGATGCGCTTTCTCAATCAAGACTCTCTCGATTCTTCGCGAATCCAAAGCTATAAAAACGCATTTTCTTGACAGAGATGATAGATCGTTTCCGACGAGGTGGTCAGCTTGTTGAATAGACCGAGAGTTGGCGAATGAGAGGCCGCGCTGTGCTTTTAGTTACCCGGATTCGAACGCGAGCGACTTCTATCGGAGCAAATTG
Organism: uncultured Acidobacteriaceae bacterium; assembly: GCA_963735215.1. Classification (GTDB taxonomy): domain Bacteria; phylum Acidobacteriota; class Terriglobia; order Terriglobales; family Acidobacteriaceae; genus Telmatobacter. Next base: position 17,123 of record CAVTKF010000005.1, read on the forward strand.
CACGATGGAGTTGTGAGCGAGCTGACCGAACACAATCGTCAACTGCCGTGAACAGGGGTGTGGAACGAGCTCAATTAGCCAGCGCCGGGGCCGGGCAATGTGGCGCTTCGTGATCGACAATCCCTGGGGAACGGCCTGAATCCCTGCATTGCGAATACTTGGCAATCCACCTTAGAGACCTTGGGCTACTGGACCAGCAGCTCATGCCAGTCCTCAGTGTGGTTGACTGCGGTGTACTCTTCGATGCTATTCGAGATTGTGGTGCGTCGCCTCAAGGCGTCCGAATGAATTTCGATACAACCAAACAGTTAGGGTAGAAAAGCTTTTTGTTCTCCTCGACCGACAGCGTGAGTCTGTTGGTAGATATCTAACTTCGCGACAAAGTCCGCCCATAACCGTTTCTCATCAACAGCGGTAATCCACGTAATGGACTTTTCAGTCTGGATGTGGTCAAAGGTTGCGTCATCCCGTAGCGTGGGCCGTGGATAGATTTCCTGGGTTGTCATCTTCAAAGTGTAGGCCATTGTGACGATGTCCCAGATTACCGAAGACTTCGAGAAATCGTCTTTCCGGAGCGGCTTGACATACCGAAAATACCAAGCCTGATATTGATCCCATAGCCACTCGCCCACCGGACCGTGCTTGCTAACCAAATCTCTCGCCTGATCGAAGCTCAGTGCGAGGTTGGCACGGCACACATTGCCTGCACCAACCACCACCGGGACGTTGGACTGTAGGACGACTTGCCATGCTCTGACATCATTCTCGACGTTGTATTCGCTGCCACCATTAGGCCAACTGTTGAATCCCATCGCCACCACTTGAATGCGATCGGCAATTGAGGGATCCTCCAGGATGGCGGAGGCGACGTCCGTTGCTGTGCCGATGGTAAGCACGGTCAGGCGGTTATCTTTTGAGAAGTTTTTCGAGGACTGTACGATGAAGTTTACGGCAGCATTATTGCGTGGGGTTTTCGTATCTATCAGAGGGAGGCTTGAACCTTCAAGCAAGGGCGGATGTGTAACCATCCCCAGCCGGTTCTCCACTTCGTCTAAAAGCACCAAATACGTAGTATGGGCAGAAGGATCAGGAAGCGTGGGTGCATGAGCCGAGAGAATGCCCAACACCTCGAACTCGGGATTCGTCAGTAGATACGCAATCGCCCACTGGTCATCGACCTCATTGCCCACATCAGTCGATAGAATCACTGGGATCTTGGCCTGGGCCGGCAACCTCCAAGCCAAGCCCAGAATGACAAATAAAAAGCAGATTTTCCATTGCGACATTCGGTTGAGTTTCATGTGGCCTCGTCATAAGTTCTATTATTGAAAGCTTTCATTGTGAGGGTCGCGAGAGAAATATAAGATTGCCTGCTTGGCAACCGCAAAGTAGATGCGACTATCCTCCAACCTGGGTCTTTTCTGAAAGAAACTTAAGTACTTCGTCGTGATCCGGCAACGAAGGCTGGGCTCCGTGACGCGTAACGGAAATGGCAGCAGCGGCTGCAGCAAAACGGGCGCTTTCAGCTTGGGATTGACCTCGCATGAGAGCTACGCAAAATGCTCCATTGAACGCATCTCCAGCTGCGGTTGTATCGAGAGCCTTCACCGGAAAAATATCGATGAAGTCTCGAGAGCCGTCTGAACCCGCCACAAGAGCCCCGTTCGGGCCCTGTTTGAGAATTACGTTTTTAATGCCAAGGCTGAAGAAACGGGCGAGCATCTGCTCGGTTGATTCCCCGGCCTTGGAATAGAAAGCCGCTTCAGTTTGATTCGGCGTAAACCAAGTGACATTCGCGAGCAGATCTGTCGGCGGCGTCGTCGCAGGCGCCGGATCAAGTACGAGGGGTATTCCGTGAATCTGTGCAGTAAGCGGCGAGCCAGACGATCGTATCGATAGGAATTTCCAGCTGCGCAAGAATAATCCCGGCGTCGCGAAGAACATCGATCTTTGTTCGCAGATAGTCAGGCGTAACGTGCAGGTTAGAGCCGGGCGTCACGATGATCGTATTTTCTCCCCGCGCGTCGACGACGATGCTTGCGGTGCCGGAAGAACCCGCAGCAGTGCCTATGTGCCTGGTATCTACTCCGAAATCATTGAGGGTGGACAAAAGCTGGCGGCCAAAGATGTCGTCGCCGGTAACTCCAAGCAAGACAGACGGATAACCGAGTCGAGCTACAGCGACGGCCTGATTGGCTCCTTTGCCCCCGGAGTGCAATTGGAAATTGGACCCGATGAGCGTTTCTCCAGGTTGCGGGATACGCTCTGTCTGGGAGACGAGATCCATATTAATACTGCCAACGACAACAATCGGCTTCATGCGGCAATCCTTGTTAGTTTGGGTAAAGTGGCGCAACTGCGATTGCGACAAGACCAGCAAGAAAACAAGCGAACATTGCGACAAGAAGATTGCGAACGCGCAATGATGGCGATGCGAACTCGCGCCAGACAAAGACCCCCCAGAAAGCCGAGACCATGGTCGCACCTTGTCCTATGGAGTAAGAGATTGCCGGACCGACGAAATTTACGCGCGAGGCTGCGAAGTTGAGAGTGGCTCCGCAGACCCAGATCGCGCCACCCAGGATACCCGCAATGTGCCATCGAGCGGGGGCGTCCGTGTAGCCGGACATCGTGACAGGGCGTCCGCCGTCGATCGGCTTCCGCATGAAGAAATAATTCACCGGCAGTGCGCATAACGCAGTCCCAATAACGAAGAAGAGGGCTGTTGCGTAGGGGCCGGGCGCGTTGGACAGCGCCATGGACTTTGCTCACCAAAGGATAGAAGGTACCCATCAACACACCGGAAATAAGACTGATGACAATACCGCGGACGTTGCTGCCGCTTCGCGCGGCCTCGCGCGTCCGGTAGGCGAGCGAGTCGCAGATGATGGCGGCAACTACCAGCGCGATGCCGCCGAAGAGTAATAGCGGATTGCCTTTTGGCGAGATTAGATAGCTGCTGAGCGCGCCCACAATCAATGCGATGCCGATGCCAATGGGAAATGCTACAGCCATGCCGGCGATTTCGATTGCTGCAACCAGCAGCAGGTTCGCGACGTTGAAGATGGCACCGCTGCAAATGGCGAGGACGATGGCACCGCTCGGGGCGTCGAGGACGTCCTGGACGAAGGGCTTGCCGATAGCGCCAGCATTGCCGAGCGTCAATCCCAAGACCACGATCCCCACGAATAGACCGATGATGTAATCCCAATAGAAGAGCTGGAAGCGATAGCCCGGACAGAGCTTCATCGTGTTCGCCCACGACCCCCAGCAAAGCATGCTGCAGATCATAAAGAGCAGTGCGATTGCATAACTTGGCGGTAGATACATAAATGCCCTCTGATAGAACTTGCGTTAAACCACGTTTCAGATGAAACGATTGATTGCGTTCATCGATCGAGACTACAGACGCGCTGGAATACAGCGATTAGCAAAGGTATTTGGATTGTGAAGCGACTTTGCCGGCTCCGATTGCGATTGCAATCAAGGCCGGGTGCATTCTTTTGTCATTCGTGTTCCGGCGAGTAGCTAGATCCCTTTGCGAGAAGGTAGTCGTCGACTGACGTCCACAGCTGTTGGGTCATAGATGCTCGCGTCTACCGGGATTGAAGTGGTTGGACTTCGGTTGTGTCGATGGCCTTCTGCAGGACGGGAGGGCGCAAACCTGCTTTGGCTAAAACGAGGTAAACGAGAAAGCCGACAACGAACGAGTTGAGACCTGAGGGATTGTCGGCCTTGACCCACGCTGGTGGGATTCCCGGAAGATGCTCCGGTATCCCGACAAGAAAACCTACGATCCATGCGATACATCCGGCCCAGTTGATTCCGAGCCGCGGTCCAGACCATCGCCTTCCAGAGCTGAGGTAATCGGCCGCCATGGCGCCGCAGATAGGGCCAAAGGAGGCGGCCACAAGGCTGAAGAACCCGACAAGGTTGTTGGCAACACCTGTGACTGCCAAAAGGACGCTTACTGTGAGGGCTGCGAGAGTGGAGACCGTTCTAGGAATCTTAGGCAGCATGGTGCTGAAGCTATTCGATGCAATGAATGACGAGAAGCAGGTTGGCACCATGGAGGCGATCGCAAAGAGGAAGAACATTACCGGCGCCAAAGCACCCACGCTTGCGATTGCAGCGGTGTAGTCGTAGCTTTGAGGTCCGGCGCCGCGGCCCAGGTAGCCCGCGACGGAAAGAATAGGAAAACCACCGGCAATCAATGCGCCGCCTACGATGCCAAAAATTCCGCCGAGGACAACATCTTTCCTGTTGCTGTTGTTCATTCCGAAGTCAGCACCCGCCGCACCGGCTGTTGCAAAGTACCCGATTACGATCGTGAGTACATTGAGGAAGCCAATTGTTTCTTCGTGATGGGCAGGCTGATAGCTCGCGATGCCTCCTCTGTTCGCGTAGAAGACGATCAAGACCATGATCAAGGGAATCCAGTTCATAAACTTGGCGACACGGCCAACGTAATGTATACCCTTGATGGCTACCCAGCCCAGACTATAGATCCAGACGACGATGATGACGCTTGATAGGACTTTGGATGTTTGATTCAGTCCCTTCATGATGAAGTCGGCGGAGACCGCGCCGACCACAGCGACCCAACCAATCTGGAGCAGGCCCATCATTAACCCAGGAATTAGATATCCACCCGTTGTTCCGAAGGTAGAAGTGCCAACAACATAAAGCGGGTGGCCGGTTTGCATGCCGAGCATGGCCGGTACGTAGTAGTAGAGCCCAAAGCAGAGCAAGCCAGCGACCAGCAGCCCCCAGAGGCAGACACTGATATCGGCATACCCGATGGTCGGCTCCGCCAGCTTCAGGTAGAAGCCGACCCAAAGGAAAATTCCGGCGTAGGTGGGGAATGTGCTCTTATACCAAGGCACTCGGCTGCTTCGTGGCACCGGAACGGAACGACGGACGTATTGGGGAACAACGCGCTCCATGGGCTCCTCGCAATTTGGCTTCTTGTCGCGGCCGATTCGATCGGTCATAAGAAGCCCGGTTTCGTGGTCTGGAAGTGTATCTGACGATGGTGCGATAGGATCGTCTTCTATAAAGAGGTGTAGCCTTGGACAGCGAATTCGGCGCATTGGTTCGAGATTGCGGGCCATACCTCCTGATGCAGCTCTGTCGCCACCCATTTTTGCTGCGATGCCTGGCGATCGAAGGCCAGACAGAGGCGGTAATGTGCGTCGTTATCGTTTGAACGAAGTAATTGAGCCGAGTCGAAGCCATCCTGAGCTGAGATGGCGGGTTGAAACCTATCTAGAAAGGTCTCTTCCAACGACTGTTGTTGGCCCGGTTTTGCCACGAGTTCAATGTGCAGCACGAACATGATCACCTCACCATTTCAAGTTGAATACTTCAATCGCAGTCGTCCCCATCACTTGGTTGTAGACATCGGGTTCGAGGTCGAGGGCGCGATATTTTGCGAACTCAACGGGCACATTGCTGGGTAGATCGGCGCCCATCATCACACGGTCAGGGCCGATAGATGAAATCATCCAGCGAATGTCTTCACCGAGACACCACGATGTCTCCAGATAAAGGTTCTTACAGATTGACGCGGATACCTGGGCCTCCGCGGACACTATTCCTCCGCCAGCGTGGGCCAGAACAATCTTAAGATCTGGGTACTTGTTGGCTGCAGGAATGCAAAGCGCCGGCAACGAGAACGGAATACCTGCGCCGGTGTGAACCATCGCAGGAATCCCCAACTCAAAGGCGGTCGCGAATACCGTGTCACCGTCTTCGGTGAGAGGGTTGACTCCGTGCCCGATGGTGTGTAGTTTGACCGCAACAAACTTCAGGTCTTTTACGCAACGTTCGACTTCGCGCTGGTATTTGTCACGACCGGTGTGGGGGCTGAGACTGGCAATGCCAAAGAAACGGCCGGGATACTTTGCGCACAGGGCAGCGATTTCATCGTGCCGCTTCACGAAATCCTTTGCCCCGGGGTAGGGTTGCACGATGGTGGCGTCAACTCCGCACTCGTCCATGCGTCGAATCATTTCTTCCTCGGTGCTGTATAAGCCGAAGACGCAACATTCTCCAAGATGGGCGTGAGTATCAATTACTTTAGGCATTCGCAATCTCCTTGAATTTACTTTCCAGCTTTTCTCTTCAACGAATCATCCGGTCTATCGCTGAGGTCGAGGCACTCCTGTCGTACCGAGGGGCGAGATCATGAAGGTTTCCTTGGCTGCCATGTCGCGCGCTATGCCGATGATCATGAACTCAAGCGGAGCGGTGCCCGAGTTAGCAAAGGACTTCGTCTCGTTCAATCCAACCGGCACAGCGTCACCAGTGTGGATTTCGGCCATCTCCGACCCGAGCTTCACCCTGCCGTCACCACCGAGAACATAGTAGACCTCGCTCATGTCCGGCGCAGTATCGGGGCCGATTGAGCTGCCGGGAGGAAGGAGAAGGTGGTCGACGTACGACCAGGGCGAGAAGAAGACCGTGGGATCGAGGGCGCGGCGATATTGAACTGTGCCTGTGCCGCCTTTCATGTGCTCCACGGGTTTCAGGAGTGATCGATCGAGGTGCATCGTAATGAAGGTCGGAACGGTATCGAGTGGCGCTCCCACTCGCGAGTCGTCGAGATTGAAGGCGTCATAGAAGTCGTGGGTCAATCCAATGTTGATGTTCATCCACTGGACTGTCTTGTCTGAGGAGTTGTAGATGGCGTGGGAATGGCCTAATCGCGTCGGTGCTCCAGCCGGCCCCTTTAGCAAGGAAGTGCGGCCGTCGATCGTGAACTGTGCTTCGCCATCCAGAATGACGAACATCTCTTCGCAATGATTGTGGAAGTGCGCTCCGATTCCACCTCCAGGCGGAATGATGCCTCGATGAAGGAAGAAGAGGTTTGTGCCAAGGTTGAACTTTGCTACGTTGGGGCTGCGCGTGTCGTAGAGCGGCATGTAGTCCATTGGGCCGGCTCCGTTGTGAACTGATGGCATATGGTGGTATTTCGCTGGATCGGTATGGGCGATTCTTTCAGCAAGTGGCACTTGACGGAGCTGTTGACGTTCGAGCTCCCGCTAGACCGAGCAACGGAAGAACCAGTACGACGTGGAAATATCTCATACCATCAATTCCTCCTGTTTCCTTGGCTGATATTGCTCGATCTTCTGGTTTGAGCCGGCGCAGACACTGACACGCGAGTGGAATGAGAGGACGCTAAGACCACGCTCACCGCAGCCGGCCGCAGGCCGCCGTCAATGTGCGCTTACTGCCTTGCCCAATTCTGTGTCGAGGGCGTTCTTTTGTGCAGAAACACCAACGATCATCAATTCCAGATCTGCGGTTCCATTGTTTACGAAGGAATGCGCTTCGTTGAAGCGGACTGGCACGGCGTCTCCCTTATGAATCGGCGCAGTTTGGTCATTGACTCGAACCTGACCGTCGCCGTTGAGAACGTAGTAGATTTCCTCAACGCCCTGGTGTCGATGCAGTCCGTCCGATGCTCCGGGAGGGATCAAAAGGTGATCGACGTAGGCCCAATTGGTGAGAAAGACGTCCGAGTCCAAGGCGCGGCGATATCGCACGGTTCCCTGCCCGCCGTGATAGTTCAGCTCGGGCGTCAACAAAGCCTTGTCCAGGTTCATGGTCATGAAGACCGGAATAGTGTCTTTGGGCGCGCCGACTCGAGCATCGCCGAGGTTGAACGCGTCGTAGTGGCCCTTGATCGAGGCGACGTTGATGTTCATGAATTCGACGGGCTTGTCGGAGGGATTGTAGATGGCGTGAGAGTGGCCCATTCGAACCGGAGCTCCGACGGTCCCATGGAGAACGGACGTCCGGCCATCAACAGTGAACTCGGCCTGGCCGTCGAAGACAATGAACATCTCTTCGGTTGAGTTATGGAAGTGATGTCCGACCCCTCCTCCGGGCATGATCTGGCAGCGGTGCATGAAGTTCAGATTGATGTCCATCGCGGTGGGGGGAACCAGCAACATGCAAGCCATGTCCCCGGCGCTATCATGGGATCGGCTGCGTTTATATTTGCTGGGGTCGGTGTGACCGATTCGGTCTGCGAGCTGCGTCTGGGCCCATGAGGTGCAGACCAGAAAAGTTGAAAAAACGAGCAAGCTTAGAGGCTGATAAGTGCGTCGCATAAGTTCCCATCGATCTTCATTGTGAAGTTCGCGAAACCGATGTTCGCGACAGCCGGAATTATATGCCGCAGTCGCAAGAGCGTCAAGCACAAAGTGCAACGGATATGCAGAAAGTGAAATTTGATCCAATAGTTTACCAAGCGACTGGATTCCTGGTCAGAGCTGAACACCGGCCGAACCAAAATCCGAAATGACTGCCCGAGCACACGGCGTTTTGCAGGCAATTGCGAGGTCGGGCGAACTTCCGATTGAATAGCCAAATGTTCGCTTAAGGAAGACGGCGAAATGAAGGGATCTTTGGGGGAAAGATTCCGGGGCAGCAATGGGACTAGACTACGCTCTCGAAATCGAGTGCTAATTGGTCCGCTGTTGCGCGAAGCTCCGCGATAATCGATTTTTCCTGCTCAGGGCCCTGGAGCCGGGTTTTCGGCAGCGACACGCTAATCGCGGAAGAAACTTGCCCTCCTGCGCCGAAGATTGGAACGCAGAAACAGATACCACCCGGTGCGCACTCCTCGCGATCGATCGCAAACTTTTGAAGCCGTATATTCTCGTACTCGCGACTTAAGTCCTTTGGATCCGTGATGGTCTGGTCGGTAAACCGATAGATTTTGAAGCTCCGGAGGAGCCTTTCCCGTTGCATGGGTGGTTGAAACGCGGTGATTACCTTTCCCAAAGAGCTCGCGTTGGGGGGCAGAATATGGCCCACAACGTTGCTCATTCTTATGTCATGCGGACTTTCAACAACCGCCACAACCTCAACTCGGTTTTCAAATAATGCCGCCAAACTTGCCGTTTCTGAAAGTTCAAGGTTTAACGCCTGCAGGTGCGGCATTGCGACCCGAAGCAGCTTCCCCAGCCACCGCGTTGGAGTTACTGCATGAATGCTTGGTGAGAGCTTGTACTGCCCGCGACCATCGAGAATGACATATCCGGTCGTTTCAAGGGTCCTTAGCAGACGGAAGGCGGACGTCTTGGAAAGTTGGAGACGCCGCGCGATCTCATTCATGGACAAAGCGTTCGATTCGGTCTGAAGGAACTCCAGGATCTCAAGAGCTTTACTGACTGCACGAGAGAAGTACTTGTCCCGACCTTGGGGCCCTTCTGTCTTTTTGCTCTTAAGTTACGCGCGGTCCCGGTTTTAAGCATATCAAGATCAATCCTGCTCATCGAATGACACTTCAATAGATATTGACATAACTCGATCGAAAATCAAAGAAAAGGTATTAATTGGCTCGTTCGGAAGAAATATGAAACTTAGTTCAATTCAGTGTTGCTTTTTTTCTTAATCGCACTATAGAGTGATCGGCGCACCAAATCCAAGAGGTTCTGGCTCTGGCTGGGATGAGGAGGCTGATTTGCGAAAGACAATTGGTTTGATGGCAGTGGTCCTGTTGCTAAGCCTGCGGGGCTTCGGGCAAGCCACAACCGCAGAGTTGTCTGGCACCGTTCAGGATTCCTCTGGCGCCGTTGTTCCTGGCGCGCAGGTGATCGCTAATAATATTGCGACAAACGTCGCGCACAGTACGGTCAGTGAAAAAAATGGCCACTACGTGGTCGGTCAGCTTCCCCCAGGTGATTACACCATCACTGTGGAGGCTAAGGGTTTCAGTAAGCTTGTGCAGACTGGCCTCAGCCTTCAGGTCAACCAGCAGGCGGAACTGGATCTCACTCTTAAGGTCGGCGCGCAAAATGAGACGATGGAGGTGGTCAGTCAGGCGCCACTACTGGAATCGGAGTCTTCGTCAGTTGGCACTGTAATTGGCGAGCAGATGGTGAATCAACTGCCTTTGAACGGCCGCAATTTTACCCAGTTGGCGACGTTGAGCCCTGGAGTGACTGGGGTGGGACAGTCTGCCACGGGCACAATTGAGAGCGGGACGCGACCGGACGACAAACGGCCCGCTTCGGAGATCTTCTCCAACGGCAACCGCGAGGGCGATAATAACTTTCTGATCGATGGTGTGGACGATAATGAGCGTCTTACTCTGTCCATTGTGATTCGCCCCCCTGTCGCGTCAGTGCGCGAATTCAAGATCCAGACCAACCTCTATAGCGCCGATATTGGCCGCAACTCTGGCGCGGTCATCGACGTGATCACAATGTCCGGCACTAACCAACTCCACGGCAGCGTGTTTGAATACATCCGAAACTCCGCAGTAGACGCCCGGAGCTACTTCAACAGAGCGCCCTCTCCGTTCCCATCCTTCCGGCTCAACCAATTCGGGTTCTCGCTCGGTGGGCCCTGTAGTTATTCCCAAGCTCTACAACGGCAGGAACAGGACCTTCTTCTTCGCTGATTATGAAGGTTTCCGAAATACGACCCAGTCGTTTATTCTCGGCAACGTGCCAACTGTGAAGGAGCGCGCGGGAGATTTCAGCGAGGTCGAGACGACCGCGGGTGTGGCGAATATCTATGATCCATTAACCACAGTGCCGAATCCAGCTAATCCAGGAGGATTCCTTCGTACGGCATTCGCCAACAATTTCATACCTGTAAATCGCCGGGATCCCATCTCAGTAAAGATGCTCAACGCGTATCCACTGCCCACCTCCTCGGGCCGTTTCAATAACTTTTCCTCCAACTTGCTACAGAGTAACAACGCTAACTCGTTTGACGGCCGAATCGACGAACAGATTTCGGCTAAGAACCTCGTTTTCGCTCGATACTCCTACCAAGGCACCACAAATATTGCGCCAAGCACCTATCTGGTGACGACCATTCCGGGGATATCGACACCTGTCCATCTGAGCGACGAAGCATCGTTCGCCGGCACGTCCTATACGCCCACCCAACAATTGGCGTCGGGCTATACTCGGGTCTTTACTCCCACGATTGTTAACGATATCCGCTTCGGCTTTAGCCGCTACAAATTGGACTATGTCCCGGTTGATTACGTTCCCAATGGAGGCCTGGGCAACCAACTTGGTGTGCCCAATTCTAATGTGACGCCGTTGGAGCAAAATCTGCCGATCTTTTCCCCCTCCACCTATTTGGGTGTTGGACAGACGCGATCGCTTCCGCTTGATCGTCGTGAAAACACATATCAGATATTTGACAACCTGGTCTGGACCAAAGGGTCGCACACCTTGAAGTTTGGTGTCGATTTCCGGCGTCGATATCTGACGATTTACCAGACCAACATGGGTAACGGTCGTTTCAATTTCTCTCCCGCGCTCACCGATTCTCGAAATCCTGCAGGTAGCGGCGGCGACAGTGCGGCCAGCATGTTGCTTGGGTACCCGACCCTGATCGGCCACGACTACACATTCCCGTTTCCGAGCATTCGTGTTAACGAGTATGGCGTTTACGCTGCCGACGACTGGAGAATGACAAGGAAGTTGACCCTCAACTATGGCTTGCGCTGGGACTACTTCAGTCCGCCCAGCGAGGGACAAAACCAGTGGTCCAACTTCAATCCAAATACCGGCAAGATGGACGTCGCCGGACGGAACGGGATTAGCTCGAACTGCCGATGTCCTACCGTTCCGGAAAGATTTTGGACCTCGTGTGGGCTTTGCCTACCAGGTACTGCCCAGTACTGTAGTCCGTGGAGGGTTCGGCCTTTTCTACAATGCGTCGGGTAGTGAAGCGCTCAATATGCGTCTTGCGAGGAACATTCCGTTTGGCTTGACCAGTAGCGTATCGCCCGGTGACATTACGCCGGGTACCACGGTCAGCCAAGGATTTCCGGTACTCCCAACCGTCAACTTTGCATTGGCTGACAACCCCAGCGGATCACAGTCCTCTATTGCGACCACATTCCGACCTTCGTATGCCGAGCAATTCAATCTGGGGACGGAGCAGGAATTTACTCGACTCAATACGGTGCTGAAGATCGCTGGCGTTGGAAACCTCGGCCGTCGGATATACAACACCTACAACATTAATCAGGCGATACCGGGCTCCACTTCTGTGAATAGCCGCCGGCCCTTATTTGGGATAAATCCGAATGTTGGCGACGTCAACTATGCGGTCTCAAATGGATTAGGCGACTACTATGCGCTGCAAGTAGTGCTGGACAAGCGCTTGAGCCACGGCGTGAGTGCACAACTAGGTTATGCTTGGTCCCATTCTATCGACGATACGCCGCTGGAATTCGGTGGTGGCGCAGCCGGTCCTACTCCGCAGGACCCTCGCTTCCTGAGGGCGGAGCGCAGTAACTCAATCTTCGACCAACGCACGAGGCTTACCCTAACCTACCTATGGCAACTGCCTTTCGGCAAAGGACAGCCTTTTATGGATAGAGGGGGCGTGGCAAATTTTGTTCTGGGGGGATGGCAAACGAATGGGCTCCTGTTCACTCAGTCTGGCCTTTACTTCTCACCAGTTCTGGGAACATCGACAACCAACACCGGCACCTCGAGCCGTCCCAACATTTCAGGGACGGTTATCTATCCAAAAACTCTTACGAACTGGTTTAGCCGCGACGGCATATACTACCCCAGCACAATACACCTACGGTAACGCCGGTCGAAACTCTCTAATCGGTCCCGGACGAACGAACTTCGACATGTCTATATTCAAGTCGTTCCCGGTTCATGAGCAGATGTACTTCCAGTTCCGATTTGAGGCATTCAATGTCTTCAACCATCCGCAGTTCGGTTATCCGAACGCTACGGTTGGAACGGCACAGGTTGGTTCGATCACCTCTATTGTTGGCAACCCACGGAATTTGCAGGCGTCGCTTCAGTTCCAGTTTTAGGCAGACAGAGTCGGATGCACTGGGCCAATTCCGACTCCGTTGCAGTGGTTTACTATTTTAGAGCAAAGTATTACGCCACTATCGCAAGGATGCGAGATGAAAATACAGAGACTTTATGGACGTATCTCCTGGTTGCTTGTAGCTTTTGGGCTCACTCTTCGTTGCCAGTTCGATGCCGCATGGGCAGCAAAGGCGACCTTCAGGTTTACTTCGTTGACGTCGAGGGTGGCAGTCGACACTCTTCGTGACACCCGCCGAAGCCAATCGCTGCTGATCGACACCGGGTGGCCGGGCAACGAAGGCCGCGATGCGGATCGAATTTTAGCTGCGACCAAAATCGCAGGTATCAGCAAGATCGACTATGTTTTGCTGACCCATTATCACGACGACCATTCAGGCGGCGTTCCACAGTTGGTTGACCGCATTCCGGTTGGGACCTTCATAGATCATGGCGCCAACATCGATACCAAGCCCGGTGGGCCCGACCCTCGCAGTGTGGGACGCCTACCAGAAGGTCCTGGCTACGGGAAAGTATAAGCACATCGTCGCTCAGTCCTGGGGACGTGATTCCGATCGCCGGCATGAAGGTCACTGTGATCAGTAGCGATGGCAATGTGATCGACCACGCGTTGCCCGGCGGCGGCCAAGACAATCAATACTGCAAAATTCCGGAAACAAACCCATGGACCACAGCGAAAATTCGCATTCCCTAGGCGTTTTGATCAACTTCGGAAAACTCAAGATCCTTGACCTAGGAGATCTAACCTGGGACAAGGAAATGTTAGTTTATGTGCCCGAAGAACCTGCTGGGCGAAGTCGATATTCTGGTGGTTTCGCATCATGGATTTCGCCCAAGTTCCAGTCATGCATCTGGTTGATGGCATTCACCCCAGGGTGGCGATCATGAACAATGCAGCGACAAAGGGAGGAAATGTGCCGGTTCTGGATACTATTCGCCAAGCGCCCGGCCTGGAGACCCTTTGGCAACTCCATTACTCTGACGAGGGAGGAGCGGAGCACAATACGGCACTGGAATACATCGCAAACCCTCAGGGGCCAGACCAAGGCAACTATATCCTACTGACCGCGAGACCAAACGGTAGTTTTACCGTATTCAATGCTGGCAACAAGCAGCGCAGAGACTATGCTGCTAAGTAGCATTCCTTCTCATTAGTGACCACCTCTACTCAATCTAAAACGTATTGACTCACTGCTTGAATTGAGTAAAGAAACATGGGGGACGATCCTCTGGGCGGCAAGCGCGAGACCCTGCTTTCTAATCTCGACCGCGCTACAATTTGGGCGAGCGCCACAGACTCGGAGTACTTCATCGCCTTTGAATTGCTTGGACCGCCCCGGCTCGTTTTCTAGGGCCGAGTGTCGAAAGATCTGTTTGCCGGAAACCCATACTCAACGCAGGCGAGTTCGATTGCTGTTGGAAATTGTATGCATTTACATTCTTGAAGCGCGGATCGGCAATGAGTGAAACTTGATCCTGACCAGCAGCCTTCCATTCCCAGCAAACCGCGATGGATCCAGTCGCGTGCAATGGTTCGAAGTGACCTATTGATCTTTAGTCATAGGTACTTCTGAATGTCGGTTGCTCGATCGAGGTCACTCTCCCTTTGTCGGGCCCTAAACACGATCCGCACGGCATCCGCTGGCATTTTATCCTGGAAACGGCAACGCGTATTTCTTTATTGAATTGATTGGTTGATGGACGGCCAAAATGATCGGCTTGGCCGGCGGGTTACGGCAGAAAGCTTTTTTCGCGCGCTTGAATCAAGGCCGTTAGGAGTTTGTCCCGCTCTTTAGCAATTTCCTCAAGAGTTTTTCCTCTTTGAGCAGCCACGGATCCAGCGATGATCTTCTGATTGGTCTCGTCCGTCATCATCGGGCTGCCCAAATCTTGCCACCACGTTTCCATCGGCAATTTGAATTGCTCAAAAAAATGACTCATGCCATCTTTACCGCCTGCGAGATGGTAGATAAGATTTTGCCCCATAAGACCCCAACGCAATCCCGGTCCCCAAGAAATGACTTTATCTACATCCTCGACGCTGATAACGTCTTCAGCAACCAAGTAATAGATCTCCCGGTAAAGTGCAGCCGCAAGCCTATTGGCTACATGGCCTGACATTTCCTTCTTCAACACAACCGTCTGCTTGCCCAAGCTATTGTAGAAACTCCTCGCCCGCTCAATCGCGTCCGCAGATGTAGCGCCTCCTCCTACGATCTCAACCAATGGGATTAAGTGAGGCGGATTGAACGGGTGAGCAATAACGCAACGTTCTGGGTGTTTCTTGCACGCGGTCTGGATGTCCGACATCTTAATGCCAGATGAACTTGAGGCAATAATGACTGAACGCGGTAGCACCTCGTCCATTTTCTCGTAAAGGTGTCTCTTTACGTGCAAGAGTTCAGGACCATTCTCCTGAATGAAATCGGCCTCGGCTAGAGCTGTTGTCAGATCGCCCTCAAACCTCAGTCCCGTGGACGCGTTCGCATACCAATCCCCAAGCACTGCTATGAGCGCCTGTGTCAATCTGTTCTCCGCATCCGGCGCTGGATCGGTGACAGTTACAAGGAAACCTTTTCTTAGATAGAAAGCAGCCCAACTGCTGCCGATAACACCTCCGCCTACGATTGTGATCCGCCTTATCGTCATCCTTGTCCTCGAGCGAATTCATACTGCGTGTTTCTAATCCGCTCATCTTATTGGTCAATACGGTTGTCCGCAACAATCCATGAGCATCAACCGGTAGCGCCAAGTAAAGACACCCCTCCGGCGGGGTGGTCAGAACAGTGACTGAAGGGTTCCCCTTAGGCCGGCCCTCGAGGCAGCACGAAAGAGACCCAGCTTCCGGCTTGACGAATTGCGTGACAAAGTCTCGGAACCTACTTGCCACCACAGACAATGAATGAAACAGCTCATGGCGATGTCCACGCGCGGAAAGTTCGATGGGCTGTCTGCCATCGCGGGTGTTGAACACGTGCCGACGAAATTGCTAAGCCGCTCGACTTGCCATTAGGTTCGGAAAGCATTTATGGAAGAACTAAACCCCAGGTTTCTGGGCAGGCGGGTGCGAACAACCGATAATGCAGCACCCAACTCTGCGTCTTGCCAGGAGCAACGCTTACGTGGATATACCCCTCCGGGCACACCACTCTGGCCTGCGACCAGAAGTACAGTCGCGCGAGCGGCGTGTCGGAGGTTTCCTGCACTCCGACGCCGGTCTTCACGTTCTCCACGGTGAAGTCGAAGTCGGAGACTTTATCGGAAAAGCCCATGAGATATCCCTGCGCTCCGCCTCCGCCTCTCGGCGCGCCTGCCGCCGGCGGGATTGGATCGGAGAAGACAATATCGTTGCCGCGTACCTTCGCAATCGAGCCCTGCAGATCACTCGCGTCCAGCTTCCAAGGGAAACGAACTTCGATGCCTGCTCCCGTCGGCAGGTCGTCGAACATGAAGAAGTCGTGGTTGTATACCATCGTGTCGATTGCTTTCGAACCCGTGTTCTTCAAGTGATGCGTGATGGAGAGTGTCGTGCCATTCTTGTCCAGCGACACCACTTTTTCATACTCATAGGCGTAGCCGCTCGGTCCCTTCAGCACCTGTTTGGAGGTCACCGATGTGGGCGTATGGCTGTTGGTCCACGTACCGGTATCGACGATCGGATAGTTAACGCCATACGAATAGTCCTGGTTGTCGATCCGGGTGAGCACGCCAACGCCGGGCTTGAGGAATGGCTCGCCCGGCTTTGCTTCGTTGTATAAGATCGCGCCCGGCTTTACGAATAGCTCTCCTTTCGGCCCCGTGTGCTCGAGTGGGCTATCCGGTACGCGAAATTCCTCCGCCGGGCCGACCGCACTACCGTACTTCGGGTTGTACCTCGAATACTCGCCGAAGAACTTGTGGCCGTTCAATGAAGCGCAGAGGACCATTCCCGACCAGTCGAAACGTGATCCCCGGTTGAAGCCGTTGTCTTTGTCCGGCAGCATAACAACAGCGTCGACCTTGCCGTTTGAGATCGTAACGTGAGGATGATCCATGTCCGGCAGGTTCGCGCAAACAGACTCCGAAGCCCAAGCCGGCACAACCGCAAATCCGGCCATTGCCAAGCCCAAGAACATAACTTTAAGCGCGCTGACCTGCATCATCGATTAAGCTCCTTTGGGTATCTAACTGCATTCTAAGTCGACCGGGTCATCCATCTAGACGCGAGATTCGTTACGACCGCGCTTCAATTTGCCATCCCCTCCCCCCACTAAAAGTGTGCAAAGTCTTCGATTCAGAGACTTTAGGTCTGGACTTGATGTGGCGCGATCTGAACTGGGTCCGGACTTTTATTTTGGCTTTGGAGACTGGATCGTCCCTTTCGACTAATTTTCTTCTACTTCCAGTTTAGCTGGTCGAGGGTAACTCATACGCCAGGGAGATGTCTCTGATGGGGAAGGAGATAGGGGGAAGTGTGGGTTGACAATGTATTTAGGGCGGGCTGAATGGTAACTGGAGGTGATGGAGTGGAGCTGGCTTGTAGTTCGTGGCGGACGTTCGGAGGCCTGGGATGATCTGGTCTGAACCAGACGTTATTTCTCACTTCGATGAAATAGCGCGCCAATCATGACCAGAACCACTCCAACGGACGAATCTATAATGCGTGCTGTGCGAGATCCAGAGATAATCCCTGCCGACGAAATCAACAGACCCACCATCGCAGTCGATATCCCGAGGACAGGAGCGGCTGGATTGCCGGCGTTTCGCGGAATTTCACTCGGCTGAATGGGGGTGTCCAACTGATGAAAGAACTGGGCGACCTGAGCGATCTCCACCGGCGTGCTCGGACCATAGGAGTGTTCCCGCCGATCATGCCAATGATAGTTGCGCCCATATTGACGAGCAACGAAACTCCTTCAAATTATAGGTGGACCCAAAGACTGTGCTGGCCCGTGCCCAATGTGATTTGACCGCGAGCATCACACAGCCGGCGATGAGCCCGCAAAGAAATCCTGTGAAGGCGCCTTGCCAATTGAGTCTCCGTATCGTCAGGCCCGCCAATAGCGGCAACAGAGTGGGAGCCATAAAAAGGCCGAGGACCGTCACCATTAGATTGAAGAGCGATTCCTGATGGGTAAACGCAACCCATAAGCTCAACACGGTCGTAAGTGCGCCGAGGCCGAATGTAATCCAGCGTCCCACGAAAAGAAGCTGCCCTTCCTCTGCGGTCGGACGTATCAATCGGCGGTAGACATCCTGCGTGAGTACGCTGGCGATTGCGTTGAAGTCGGCGCTAACAGCTGCCATGGTAGCGGAAAACATTGCCGCCATGATGATGCCCACCATGCCTGCCGGTAAGAGACGCATCACGAGGAGGACATAGGTGTCGACGGTGCGATTTTGCGCAGCGAGATTTGGCAGGATGTGATGACCGATGATGGCTGGGAGAATCATCAGCGGGGCGCCGATGAAGTTGAGAGCCGCGGAAAAATAGGCTGCTTTTGCTGCCTCCCTCTCGTCGCGCACCGAGTAATATTTCTGCGCCAGCGACCAGCTGGCGTTGTAGCTGACCATCATGACGGCGGCAAAGCCTGCAATATAGATCCACCCATAGGGTCCATTCACGGGCCTCAGGAAACCGGACGGCAAGCCTGTGAATGCTGGACGAATGCCGCCAGCCGCCTCGATTGCCAGAGGCAGCATGAGAAGAATTGCGAATGCCTTCATGAGGAACTGCACGTAGTCGGTGACGACCAGCGCCCAGAGGCCTCCGAAGAAGGTGTAGGCCACCATGACGACACCGCAGATCACGATGGACCATGGCAGGCTCACTCCGGATGCGAGGGAGACGAAGAGGCCGGTTGCGAAGACCTTCAACGCATCGTCGAAGATCTTCATCGGAATGCCGGCCCACGCGAAGAGTTGTCTCAGAAATCCGTTGTAGCGCGCTTCGAGAAACTGCACGGGAGTGATAACGCGAGCGCGACGCCAGCGGCTTGCAAAAAATAGTCCTCCTGCGATACAGCCGGGAACGGTAACCCAGAAGAGCGTGACCGCTACCCAGCCATACATGTATCCGATCTGCGCATATGCGATGAAGGAGAACGCGCTGAAGCTCGACATGTAATGCGAGATACCCGCCATCCACCAGGGGACCTGGTTGCCGCCGGCAAAATAATCTTTCACCGTTTCCAGTCGATTTCTGAACCAAAGGCCGATGGAGAGGACGAGCAGGAAGTATCCAATGATCACCAGATAATCGGAGGGCGTGAGGCGTATGTGCGTCATGCTCTAGAAGCTCCAGTGACGGATGGCGTAGCATCTCGACTTTCTCCATATCGACCTGAAAGCCCAGGCCGGGGCCTGGAGGCACGACCAACGTCACCCGCTTGCAGCACGAGTTCGGGCTTGAGAATGTCATCGTGATACCAGCGTGCGCTCGGCTCGACGTCGTAGGATAGACACAGCCTGGATGTGCAGCAAATATCAGCGCCTGGGCACTGCCGATGCCGAGCTCCGGCATCGTGCCCATCCACATGTCGATTTTGTTCTGAACACAGCATTCGGCGATACGCATTGCTTCGAGGTAGCCGCCTACGCGCTGCAACTTGATATTCACGATGCGGCATGCGTCGAGGTCCGCAGCCTTGCTGGATGTCTGCCATTGTCTCTGCGCTTTCGTCGAAGCAAACTGGTGTTTGTACTGCCCGTTGCAAGCGAGCTGAGCCTTCAAAGTCAGCACGAGCAAACGGCTGCTCGAACATCATCAGGCCGTAACGGTCCATCTCTCGAAAAATGTCGAGATCGTGCAGCGAGTAGTCGGCGTTTGCATCCACAAAAAGTGGGATGTCGCCGAACCACTCGCGGACGGAGCGGACGAGACGCAGGTCGTGGCCCCGCTTGATTTTGATCTTCAGACGGCGGTAGTCGCGCGCACGGTAGCGTTTGAGAGCTTGATGCAGTTCCTCGTCGGTATCGTAAAGGCCGACGGCGAGACCGGATGGAATTGGCCGATCAGGAAATCCAAAGAGCTGCCGCAGCGATTGGTCCCTGTTTGCGGGCAAGCAACTCCCATGCTGCCGTCTCCAGTGCTACACGAACGAAGCGGCTGTTCGTCCATTGGGCCAGGGCCGATTCCAGCGCTAGCATGGTGGGATAGCTACTGCCAACCAATTCCGGCAGAATGTGGCTCACCAACTCTTTTTCGCAAGTGTCTGGCGTCTCCGCGGAATAGAACGCACCCGGCATCGACGAAGACTCTCCCCACCCAAAGAAAGGCCCATCGCTCAGGCGAACGATGATCGCATCTTTACAGGAGACTTCACCCGAACTAATGCGAAAGGGCTCGTGCATGGGGATGGAAACCCGCCACGCCTCCGCTTTACGGATCGAGACGGGGCCCATCTTTTCCAAATCGTTTGCGCTACGGCAATGACCCATGCGTCTCGGCCCTCGATGAAGTGGGGTTATTGTTCTTTTTGAGCGGCGAAGTGACGGGCCACTTTGCGAATGGCCATGGCAATTTCGGCGACTTGATCTGCGGTATAGTTTTCGTTCCAGTGGATTGCAATGACCTGAGAAAGCGCTTGCTCCGCCTGTGGGCATAGACCGCGCGCGAAGGGCTGATGCGCGAATTGAGAGAACGGGTAACCACTTGTGCCATAGGTCTGCGGCGTGGTGAAGATCGGGGAAAGATAGAGTGGATCGACGATATACCGCACCCATGCCGGAACGCCTTCTGCTACCAGTGCATCGCCGAAGTCCTTCGCGCTTGCACTGAGAGGACTCGGTGATTCGAAGCATGTAGAGCCAGTAAGCGGGATTTGTACCGGCAGATACATGCGGTGCGGCGACACCCTCCAGTCCAGAGATGAGCTGGCTCAATTCACTGGCCCGTGCACGGCGGCGTGTCACCGTATCCTGCACCTTCTTCAACTGTGCCCAGGCGACTGCGCCGGCTAGTTCACTCATACGGTAGTTTTGCGACAGGAAGAGGAAACGGGCCGAACCGAGCGAGGTGCTTTCGCGCGGCCATGCTTTATCAGAGAACAGGAGCGAGCGCCGAGCGTACGTTTCGTTCGATGTGACCATCAGGCCCCCTTCGCCGCAGCTCATATGCTTACTCTGTTGCAGGCTGAAGCAGCCGATGTCTCCCATCGAACCGACTAATTTACCTTTGTATTCCGCCCAGTAAGCCTGCGAGCAATCCTCGATCAGCGGTATGCGGTGCTGCTTGCAGATTCTCGAGGAGCTCGTCCATCGGGCAAGGCATGCCGGCAAGATGGACAGCGATTACGGCACGTGTGCGCGGAGTAATACGTTTCTCTACTTCAGTTGGATCGAGCACCATGGTGAGCGGATCGACGTCTGCAAATACAGGGATGGCGTTTTGCCAGAGGATCGGGAGAATGGAGCCAATATCCGTAATCGGAGGCACAACCACCTCGTCTCCGGGCTCGAGATCGAGCGCGGCGAGTGCCAGGTGGATACATGCGGTGCCACTTGAGCAGCTGAACGGTGTGAGTGACGCCCAATGCTTCAGCGAAATCCCGCTCAAGACCTTTTACCATCGTTCCGCCGTTGCGGCTGAGACAGCCGGAGCGCAGAGCTGCGATTACGAGCGCTTCTTCCTCCGGTCCGAATGTGCGCCCTGCCGCTGAAAGGAAGTTGGGCAGATTGGCTGATATTGCTCGTGGGCCGCCGTTAATCGCGAGTTGGTCGTTCATGAAATCGGCTCGATAGAACGAAGGTGGATCGTGCGTCCTTCTGCTGCGGATTGGTAGGCAGCAGTGGCAACTTCAACGGCGGCTCGACCATCCTCGCCGGTAACCGAGGGCGCACGATGTTCGAGGATGCTGTTGACGAACTCCTGATCCTGGAGTTGATAGGCTTTCATTCGAACCGGCGCCAGAATTCCCTGCCCTGCCCAGTCGATCGGTTCCTGCTCGGCGATTACCTTCCAGGTTTTGTCTTTGCCGAGTCGAAGCTCCCCGTAGGC
This sequence comes from uncultured Acidobacteriaceae bacterium, assembly GCA_963735215.1. GTDB lineage: Bacteria > Acidobacteriota > Terriglobia > Terriglobales > Acidobacteriaceae > Telmatobacter. The sequence goes on from CAVTKF010000005.1 coordinate 38,948, forward strand.
GTCGAGATCGAGGTTGCCGCTCTCGCCGGCAATCAACGCGCTCGATGTGCTGCGGGGGAAACCCGGTGTAGCAATATCCCAGGATGCCCACACAGTTGCCATCGTGCCGTCGGTGAGCGTAAGCAGCGCGATGGTCGAAACTTCGTTCCCGGTCTTCGCGTCGCGCTGTACCTGCGCGCTGACCGACGCGACCTCCGCACCGGTGATCCAGCGAATGCGATCGATATTGTGCACGGCGTGGCCAAGGAAGATGCCGTAATTTTCCGGCAGCGACTGCCAAGGCGGGAGCGATGCCAGACCACCGCTCGCCAGTATCTGTTCCTGGATCATGCGCACTTTACCGATAGTGCCCTCGCGGACTGCACGGTAGGCTTCCATGTTGCAGATGCGGAAGCGTTGACCGAACATGACCATGACGTTGACACCGAAGTGCGTGCGGCTTCTAAAATTCGATCACAGTCCGCGACCGAGGTTGCCATCGGCTTATCGATCAGGAGGTGCTTGCCTGCTGCGGCCGCGGCGAGCGCCTCTTTGGCATGCGCCGCATGAGGGGTACTGATAAAGACGGCATCGATATCCTTCTTTGAAGCAGCGTTTCTACGTCTGCTTCGTAATCGACCTGATAGTCGACCGCCAGAGATTGTGCTCGACTGCCACCAGTGATGGCGACTAATTTTGCCTGCTGCAAATATTTGGATACCGTCTCGGCATTGGTTCGACCCATAAAACCGGAGCCGATAATGCCTATACGCACTACGTTCATTCGCCTACCCCCGCAATCCATGTATCAAGAACTCTGAAACTGTTTCGGCAAAGACGCAAAAGACACATCGCTATTCTTTCTTCAAGATGCGGCACAGATTTGCACTGAGGATCGCGTCTCTATCTGATTCCGAGATCGATGCGTGGAGGATTTTGCTGAGCGACGCGGCGCCGAGTTGGATAGGTGCGCCACTGCCAAATAAGATCTGTTGTGCGCCGCACTGCTGAACCAATTTGGCAATTGCCGTGTAGCCCATGACGCACGAGGTCTCCAAATGGACAGTCGGATAGTTATGCATCAACGCGATGGCTAGCTGCAGTTCGTGAAGATAGTTGATCCCGGAGAGAATCCAGACGACGCGTGGATGTCTGTTGACCAAGCTTTCCATGACGCCAAGATCGAGCGTTGGCATACCCCAGTTCATAATGATGCGGAGGGGCAGGAGCACGGGGCAGCCGAGCGACGCGGCTTCCTCGAGAATCGCGTCGAGGAACGGCTGATACAGCGGATGATAACTGTGGTGTTGCGGGTAGAGCCGCACGCCGCGATAGCCGCGCGTTATATAGTCCGCGACACGGCAGATGTCTTGCGGTAGCGCATGGCTGAGTTCCAACGTACCGAGACAGGCAAATGCGGTGAGTCGCTCCGGGTGGTTGCGTACCGCCGTCTCTACCTCAAGATTTCCATCTTCCCAGTGGACAAACACGGAGCGAGTAGAGCAGATTGCCGCACGATCAATCTTCCATTCCTTCAGTGCACTTGTGACTTCCTCGGCAGTTGACGATCGTATCGGCCAATAGGGCCATTTACCGATGAACGCATTGGCGTCGTAGATCATGCCTTCACCCCCATCAGTCGCAGGATGTTTCCGCCCATGATGAGGGCTCTGTCTGTCTGGGAAAAACTCGCCTCGCGGGCTTTGATCAACTGAGGCCAGGGATCGAGCAAGGGCATGTCTGTACCAAAGATAATTCTTTCGGCCCCGAGCGCGGCGACGCAGCTCTCTACAAACGCAGTGTCGACCGTGGAACATGCGGTATCGAGATAGAGATTTGGAAAGCGCTGCGCTGTCATGATTGCGCGGTTCCAATCTCCATGAGCGAATGGCTGGCCACCGGCATGCGCCATGATGAACTGGACATCGGGGACGGCGCTGAGGAGGAATTCGCACTCCTGCGGGGTCGTGTGGGCCAGGATTGGCATCTTCAATTCGCTACAGAGCTCGAGGATCGGGATCATTGCCGACTCTGCGATGCTCATCTCCGGAGTTGAATAAATTTTCAGCCCATGCATGCCATAGTCGTGGCGGCACCGTTTAATCTCATCAAGCGTCGCTTGTCCAAACCGGGTCGAATGAATGCTCGCATAGCCGAGAATGCGATCGGGGAACTTCTGCATCTCTGCATAGAGCAGACGGTTGCCTTCATGCATGTCATAGAACAGCGCGGTCAAATCGGTGCAGCATATTTTGTCGATACCAAGGCTATCGGCGGCACCGACGAGCATTTTCCCATCGACGGCAATCTGCAGACGTGTGGATTTTCCGATATGTACGTGGCCATCGACGATCAAGATAGATTTCCTTCCATCAGAATATGGCTGTAGTGCACGGCTGCGATGAAGCGCCTACATTGTGTACCGATATGCTTCGGAATCTGAGACAAAGTAGATAGCGCCGTCCTTTATGTCAAAACCACCAGTGATCTTCTTTGGCGAATGAGCAACGAGTGACGGTGCATCCGTCTTGAGGTCAATCGTAAAGATACCGTCCTCAGCCAAGCCCCAGAGATTGCCGTCCGTGCCGATGCCGATACAGTTGTAGAGCGCTCCTTTGCCTAAAGCAATGCTATTGGAGAGTGCCACTGAGAAGGATAGTTTTTGCGTCTTCGTTATCCGCCTGCTCCCGGGATCAAAGACAAACATGGTGTCGTCAGCGATGCCGTATAGCTTGCCATTAGGCGCCGCAATAATATCAGTAATGTTCTTTGCTTCCGGAACCGGCACGATGTCGAATTCGAGTTTGCGATTCGTCGTATTCCACACGAAGAGCTTTGCCTCCTTTTGGGTGGGGTGACTGCCGCCACCGCCGTTGATTGTGGTTCCGCCAATAATGAAGCCGTGCCATGCTGTGAGTGAGACTATACTTTGGTCTCGGACGATGCCGCTATTTATCCGAACCGAATCGCCGTTCATGTCCCATTCAACCAGCGGCCCTTCCAACTGCCCGTAGCCGGCAACCGCCCCGATGTAGACCTTTGCATCCGGCCCGCGGATCATGGCCTGAGGACGCCATGCGGAATCGGATCCCTTGAAGTCGATAAGCAGCGGATTACCGGAGCCAACGGCGGGGCGCACTGGGAGGCCGGGATCGTACGACATCAAAGGCGATAGGCCAGAATAGGTTCCGATGAGAAGGCGGTTGTCGTAATGAAGAAAGGAATATACCTCGCCGCCGCCGAGTTCGGCGACGCGACTGATCTGATGGCGATTCGGATCGATCTTGACAAAATGTATCGGCAACATCGCGCTACCGTAAAGAGTTCCGTCAGGCCCAAAACCTAAGCGGAACAGACGTAGTTCGTTCCCTTCGTATGAGACTTTATGCTCGACCTTAGTATTCGTCCTGGGATCCGTGACCACAATTGTTCCTGATCCTTCTGACAAAGCCACAGTACGTCCGTCTCGTAAAACATTGTGGACCGCTGGGGGAGCCATTCTTCCTTGCGGCAACTCCACTGCGGTCCATCGATTCAGCTCGAATACACGCTTACCTACAGCGGCGTAGATCTTACCATCTTGACCGTGATACACCTTAGCTATTCCGACGGCCTGCGCGTCCGGCGAGAGGATCTCACGGTGCTTCGCAGTTTTGATCTCGTAGACAGCAACATTCGCCTTGCTTGTTCCGATGCCAACATAGATAAATCCGTTGTTATCTGCAGCTATCCAGCGGCCATACTGTTCGCTTGGATCGAGTGGTCCCAGATCTTCAAGATGTCCCGTTGCCGGATCGTAACTGACGAGTTTGCAGCCAGGATAGGTCACGCCATATAGCTTCTTGTCTGAACCAAATGCAACGTCCCAGATATATTCCTCCGATGCGCTTGGGCGACCCAGGTCAATCAGTTTCCCTTGCTTTCTGTCGACTTTTAGAAAATGAGCGTGGGCTAACGTACCCAGATAGACGTTCCCGTCGGGTCCGATCGCAATATTCCGCGCTCCAAATTCTCCTGGCGCCGGGTTATGGAAGACCTGTGCAGCTCCGGTGTCTGGATCGATCGCTACTACGTCAAGAGTGTTTTCGTCATAGAGATAACTGACGTAAAAACGTTCGGTGTCAGGCCGTGGCCCGGGAGCCACGGTCGTGGCAACTACGCCGCCGAGGTCACGATAGTTCGCCAGAAGCTCAAACTTCCCTACAGTTTGTGCATGAGCAGTAGCGATGCACAGGGTGATAGGCAGGTATTTGAAGCCCTTCATTCTGAAGACCCCGTTACGTGTGCCACGACCGACTGCATTTGGTCGGCCATCAAATGACGGAGTAAGGGCAAAAAACATGGGAAAAAGTACTTTCGAAAGGACGATATTCGCCTCCTCGTTCTTATGCTTCTGCTTTTGGGACCTCGGGACATCATGATATCTGATTTGATCGACCATCCAGCGTAGCCCTGCAAACGGTTAGATTTACACCGATGGCACCAATGTCTTGAATCCGGGGTTTGCGTCTGGCGACTCAGGTGTTTTCACCTAAAGTTTCCATCTGGTTTTGGGCTGCAAGAGAATTTTTGTTTGCCCGAGCGAGCGGGAATGGACATGTAGCCGGCCTCAACCGGCGCTACACCTCGCGCATCCTGCGGATGGCCGCACTCTCCCCTCAACTGGTCGACGCGATCATGGCCGGCAAGCATTCCCCGCTGCTCACCCTGGTGAGTGTCACGGACGATCTCCCGCTTGAGTGGAATCGACAACAACTCTAAGACAAGTCAGTCCAAACGCAGCTAATTGCTTTGAGGGCGAAACGGTCTTTCTAGGAGAAATCGATTGCAACCACCTCATGCAACGCGATGGACGGCACTTCAAGCTGAAGGAGTCCTTCCTTATTTGTATAGTTTGGTTTTGTTCCCGCAACCAGCAGCTGCACTTGCTTCACCCTGCGCCCAGCCGGGATTTGCACACTGACCTGCTGCGCCGTAATTGGAATGATCTCGCGAATTGGTCCTTTCATCATCATAGGGTTGGTCAGGTTCACCAGATGCGCGGTCATGGAGTTCTTCTGCATCCAGAGCGAAACATCGAGCACACCCTTGCCCTCGACGATCAGCGGCGCGGGCTCATTCGTCGCCCATAGCACGGCGTTACGAAGTAGCTGGCCTGGTCGAAGTTCAGCGTCTCCCAGAATGTCCGGTCTATATCGCCGGGCAAGTACACAACACGACCCTTCCCGACTTCGCGAACGAATAGCGCCGGGCTGTCGTGTGGCGTGTCGTTGCGCGGGAAGACCTCTTCCATGGGAAGATCTGGATAGGTAGGAACTACCTGCAAGGGGTACGTTCCTTCGCCAATCGGCGTCACGTGCCACCTGATTGACGCCGTTGATGATGCGCACGGCATCTTCCAGATCCTTGAGCAACGGGTGATATTGTCCTGACACCGGGTCTTTATTCAGGCTCAGATAGGAGTTCAGCATCGGTCCTTCGACCTTGCCCGCGTAAGTTGACACCGAAGAGCGAGGCGAGGCCGAAGTTCTGCTGACGTACACCCCACTCGTTGTAGAGCGAGGTCTCATACGTAGCGACGAAGCTGCCGCCGCGTTCTACGAAGTCCTGAATCTGCTTGCACTGCGCCGTCGAGAGTGCCGCAATGTTCGGAAGAATCAGCGTGCGGAACTGACTGATATGCTCGGGGTCCAAGCAGATGGTCGTGGACCATCTCGAATGGGATGCGGGCCTCGATGAGCGCCTGGTAGAAGCCCAGAGCTGGGATCTTCGACCTTGGCGTGTGCTTCGTCGCCTCCATAATACGTCGCGGTTTGCTGCGAGTAGACGATGCCCACTCTGGCGAGCGGACGTTCATTGCGCAGGTAGGCTTCATTGGCAGCGTGCCACTTATAGATCTCCTCAACCACCGGCATCCAGCGCGAATCGATAACCTTGCAGTTGAACTTCGTGAACCATGGGCCGAAGGTCATGCGCAATTCCGTCCACCACCCATAGGCGGATCTCATCATCGCTTTGGACGGAGTCTTTCCAGCGGTACTTGTCCTCCAGCCCCATGCTGAAGATCCCGACGATGGCCTTGCGGCCCATCGTTGAGCGATATTCCTTGCCGTTCTTGCCGTTTGCCCACGGAGCCATCAGGCCAGACCGGCCCTGACGGTCGGCGAAGAGCGTCGGAGCCAGCTCACCGACGGTCTTCATATCGAGTTCGCTCAACGCGCCGCCGCCGGCATTGGCTATGTAGCTTGCATTGGGATTGATGTGCTGAATTTTGTTGTTCCACAGCCGCCATAGCTCGAAGAGCCGCTGCTGGCGCCAGACGATGTACTGCCGCCGCGCCGGATCCTGAGGATTGCGGGTGCGTGGCAGATCCATGCCACTGAAGTCACGGAAGTTCTTCTGGCAGTGCTCGCAGTAACACATGCCCGACCCGGCCCAGCGGTTGGTGAAGATGCCGTCGACCATGTACTTCGTCATGATCTCTTCGTGAACTGCGGTCATAAACTCGAAGTTGTAGGGCCCCAGCGCGCAGGTCAACCAGAAGTCTTTGTCGGACGGGTGGCGAACCTTGTTGCCGCTCTGCGTCCACCATAATCCAGTCAGGATGTGCATCGTAGACGTCCTGATGGCAGGCATGGGCATCCGTCCGCGCGACAACGACCATGCCGAGCGCCCGGCAGCTCTTCTGCTAGATCGCCGAAGGTATCCATGTTGCCCAGCCACTTGCTGCGGTAGTGGAACGGCACCTGCGTGGGATAGAAGGCGACCGCGCCGCCAGCGTTCAGGGTCACTGCCTCGACATGAAGGCGCTTGAAGTAATCGAGCCAGAACTGCGGATCGTAGTTGCCAGGGTCGTCCTCGGCAAAGCTAATCTGGGCCCACCGCATCGGTTTGTCGTACCAGCCGGCTTGCGGTATGCATCTACGGAGGACTTCGCCCATGCCCTGATCCCGGGCCCGAATAGTGCTGCGGCCGTGGTAGCCGCTGTATATCCCAAAAACATTCGCCTGCTGCTTGCCATCCTTCTATTCCTCAACTTTCATGCCGAGGCTCGGTGTGACAGTGGCCCCTGCGGCTCATCATGAGTTGCTTCGACGTTAACTAATCAATCGAGCTGCTGTCGATGGGTCTAGAAATTCCGGTTTCCGGAACTTCTAACCGTCCTCAAGCCTCTCACAGACGATCGTTGCAGGGGAGATTTCCACAGGGCGACCAGCTCTAAACGCAGAGGTCACTCCCAGCCTTACTCATCAGCCAGAAAGCGTCCTAGGTGCCCTGCGCCGGGCGCAGCGACCAGTTAGGGACCAACATATCCCAGGGAATGAGTCACTCCAAACGACGTCGACTTATAAACGCACGGTGTGAATAGACATGAGTTTTATGGTTCTTATTTAGTTACAAATACCCAACCCTTACCCCACTTGACATGGACTGTAAGTTTTGACTAGAGGCAAAGACGCATAGCTCTTTTGCTCAGAGACATCATGAAAAGTGAACTTTCAGTCATTTACGTACCGTTATCTTCACTGACGGCGTTTCCAAAAAACGCTCGAACTCATTCAAAGCAGCAGATTCGTCAATTAGCAGCCAGCATGAAGGAGTTCGGGTTTACCAACCCAGTCTTGGTCGACCAGCAGAACACGATCATGGGCCTTATCAAACCAGTCTCTCCTCCACCCGGAAATGACAAAATCATTCGTTTATACGCCCATTCTGCCAAGTTTGAGAGTGGATTTGTGTGGTTACCCACCACAGCTCCGTGGCTTGCTGAGTATGTTCGCGAGTTGACTAGTTCGACGACTTCTTTAAAAGCCGGGGAATTGCGGGGACTTCAGCTGATCCTCGTTTTATCGAGGCCAAGAGCAGGAGCTCGAAGACTGAATGGCGGTGGACGCAGTCCTAGGCGAACCCGTCTCCGGGCCAATTCCCTGCTATCAGGGAAATTTACAGGGAATTTCTGCATATTCATCGCGCGAATTGCTCGCCGCACCCCTGCTATCCCGATGAATCCATGCGGCTTACGAGCATCGATTCAGAGTTAGCCTCTGAAAGAACAGGGAATTAATTTTTAGGTATCAGGGAATCGTATTTGTCGAACAGGGTAAATTTAGTCGATATCAGGCTCTGATTGCTTAGCTCATCGACCCGAATCTGGTGACACACACCAGCCACTGGGCTCTCGTAGATTCTGCGATTGCCGCAGCCAAACCGATCTTCAAATCGTTAGGCTAATTACCGCAAATAGTGGACCGAACATCCCAGATTCCCGATACGTAATAATAATTGAGACGACTCATAGCGAAACTGTGTGCGATTAATCGAGGGAGTGTCAATTAAAATCCTCGGATGCATCTTCCCTCGTGATGTACATTGCTCAATCTCTCGCATCTGCCCGTTCGACACTAGCCGCTCCTCGACAAAGCTATGGTACCCCTCTGGGCACAGGATGGGTTCCTGATCAGTGGCACCGCGGTGCGACTATGACTACCAGTGACCGTCCTCGATCCGACAGGGAAGCAAAAAGAGTTTTAGGATGCT
>CAVTKF010000006.1:0-57669 GCA_963735215.1 uncultured Acidobacteriaceae bacterium
GTGGGTACAGTCTGCAGCGAACCGCTCTCTTGCCGAATTCCCGTTAACAGCGAAAAATACAGGGAATTTCAGGGGATTTTGCAGGAAATGCCCCCACATTGTCCGCCTATCCGTATGAATCCAGGTAATTTCCCGCGCCTTATTCTGGATTAGCCCCAGATGGAACAGGGAATTTGATTTCAGCTATCAGGGAATCGCAATTGTCTATCTGGGTAAATTGAGGCCAATATCAGAGCTTCAGTATCCATAAAGCCGACCTATTGGCTAGAACTCCGTAAATTCACCAGCATCATAATTACCGACAAAGGAGTTTCTCGTCACTTCGCCGAATAGTCGCTTTATCGGACGGATGACTTGGAGCTTACTGCCGGGTCACGGGCAAACCGGAAGCGCCCACCCTATAACACCGTTGGCGGAGTACGATTCATTTCGGTGCTGGAGTTCGCCCTCCCGGACATTTCCCAGCCTGCAATATATTTGGCTGCATAGCTGGAATTAGCTGGTCCCCTTCCCGGCGCCACCGGTCCCCTCCGCCCTCACCTACCGCTTGGAGCTGCCGGGACAACATCCATTGCGGAAGACCATCCGTCAACGATTGATCCCTTTACAGCCCCCCCGCGCGTGATGCGGCCCCAGCGAAATGACTCATTGCGAACGCGTATCTACCAGGAGATCATTCAATTTCGATTTATTCTCTTTCGGCTTCGCTTCCATCTCACCGAGGGCCTTCGCTATGCCATTGAGCTTGGCCGATGGAAGCAGCTTATCAAAGAGGACCTGCAGCGCCAGAGCGGCCCCAAAGCCCCACTCAACGCTCTGCGCAGTTTTTCCGAAACGAAAACATTGTCTCCGTGTTGGCCTCACCGGGACTTACCCTCTCATGCGATCTCTCGAAGTGTGATGAGGAGTTCAAAAGAGCCAGGCCACGGCGGATAGTGCCATGATTCTCTCCGCTCCCCCGAACATGGACTGTCGTTGCTGTGGCTCGAATCCGGGCTCACTGCTCATGCCTTTGGGTTGCCCTTCTTCTTTCCCCGGTTTGGCTCCGTCTGGTTTGCGAGCATCGAGCGAGCTCTCGTGCCATTCACGAGACGCAAGAGTTTGGCGGTTACGTTGGTCGGACTTTGCGCACCGCCACGTGTGGCCATCCTCCCGGTTTTTCCGGCTCCCCGTCCGTTCGTAGATCATCCCCATTCGACCTGAAGGAAGAGGCTAAGAAAGTGAGTAGGGTGCCGATGCAGCCGTCGGCTAACCGCCCGGGCCACCGTTGCTTCGAAATTTCAGGCGCCGGAGGAATGATGAGAATCACGTTGAATATCGTTGCGAGTCTCTTGGTCCTAGCGGGCATCATTTGGTTCCTACAAGGGGTCAATGTACTTCTGGCATTTTGTGGGCGCCCGAGCGATATCGGCTGCCGAAAGGCGGGAAAGGTCCACTTGAACGCACCTGACTCGAAAGGTGATTCGGGCTCTTTTGCACTGGATCGCACCAGACCGCATAGTGAATCTAAGTGCATTTTTATGAGTCCGTTTCGCGAAATCAAAAGTTGCAGAAGGTTGCACTCAACCGCACAGAATCAGAACTCTAAAGAACACCAGATCGGACACTAGTTTCAGGCCCGTTTCTCCTGCTCAACTGGTCCTCTCAAATCCCCTTCGATTGGAACTACGCGCGTTAGGTGTTGCCCGCGATTCGGTTTGGGCGACGAGGCTTTCAGGCGGAGTCGTTGGGAAATGCCGAGTCAATTGCTCTTTGAGCAGAGCTGCCGAGGAGACTAACAGAAGAATGAGACGACGCTCGATGGATTCATTCGAAGTTACGGCGTCAAGAACAAGACTAAGGCTTGCGATCAGCGCTTGCTCAGGGATGGAAATCGGTACGGCCAGCCCAACTCGACCGTTATCAACCTCACCGCGCGCCACACAGAAACCATTCTTGCGAATCAAAGCCAACTCGTTCCTGAAGGCGGCTTCAGAAGAAGAGGCTGGCTGGCTCGAGGAGTCAGTCGTGGCAAGCAACTTGTTCAGACGGCGTGTTGGAAGCTGGGCCAGGATGACTTTGGACGCGGCGCCCCGAGTTAGAGGTCGCGGACTGCCACGCTCATAACTTGTTTGGACGTCACTTCCCGCACTTCGTGTGTCCGCCACACACATGACCGTATTGCCGTACAAACGGGCGAGAACCGCGACACACGATACGTTAGCGTGGTGCACGATGTCAGTCAGCATCGGCACTCCAACTTGGACCAGAGGGTCGGTAAGACGCGTCCGCCGATCAAACTCGACAAAGGCGGAACCGAGCCGATAATGCCCTTCCATCGCGGGCTCCAACATACTTACCCGTGCCAACTCGCGCATGGTTCGATAGGTCGTGCTGGTCGGTACGTTGAGTGCTGAAGCGATTTCGTGTACAGTCCACGTGCTCTTCTGTGTCGTAAAGAGATCGAGCACGTTGATGTAGCGATCAATGCCTGACATGGTCCTGAGGTTTCACTTCCAATTCGATGGGGTTGATCAGTGTTCCGATTCCTTCCACCGTAACATCAACCCTGTCACCTTGCCGCAAGAAGACCGGTGGATCGCGTTTGAATCCGACGCCTCCCGGCGTGCCGGTCGCGATAACGTCTCCGGGCGAGAGTGGTGTGAAGCCACTGAGATAGGCGATGATCCGCGGAATGGAGAAGATCATATCGCCAAGCTTTGCCGATTGCATGGTTGCGCCGTTCACTCGAGTCTCGATGCGCTTGTCTTCGAGTTGGCCAGCCTCCTCGGGACTAATTAGAGTAGGGCCAAATGCGCCAGTATTTGGAAAGTTTTTTCCGGGTGTGAACTGATGGGTATGGCGCTGCCAATCGCGCAAGGTCGCGTCGTTGAAGACTGAATACCCAGCTACTAAGCTGAGAGCTTCGTCTTCATGCACACGAAAGCCAGACTTACCGATGATCACCGCTAATTCACCTTCATAATCGAGTGCGCAAGAATTCATCGGCAACAAGATTGGCGAGTAGTGTGCGACCAGCGTGTCGGAGAAGCGGGTGAAAATAGCAGGATGCTCCGTTTCTGCCCGTCCGGTCTCGCGTCTATGCTCGTCGTAATTGAGACCAACACACAGAATCTTGGCCGGATTTGGAATCACCGGACAATAGGTGAATTCGTCCGCGGCATAGTCAGTGACCGCCGCTTTGGGGATATTTCCAAGGATGCCTAGTCCCCGTGCCGTCAGGAAGGATTTCAGATCCGGCAGTACCGTTCCTAGGCGAAGACCAAGATCGAAGACGCCATCGTCCGTGACCACTCCGTAGCTGGTGCGATTTTCTGCCCTGAACGTAATGAATGCCATGTAGTTTGTCCTTTATCTATCCCTTTGCCCTGAGCACACCGCGTCCCCAGAGATTCAACGTGCGTTCCTGATGTGGCCAGGTCTTTACCGGCCGATCGTGGACTACCTCAAGTTCGGCGGAGACCTCGATCCAATTGCCATCCGGGTCTTCGATAAAGATGAAGAGGTTGTTGCCGGGGCCGTGACGTCCAGGACCCCAGAACAACTGAATATTCTGACTGGCAAAATGATCGGACCAGTCACGGATCGTATCCCATTCTCCTGCCTCGTAGGAGTGATGATCCACACCCTGTCGATCCTGAAGAAAGCAGGCGAGGTTGTGATGCTCATGATTTCCACGCATGAAGCATGTCATCATCTTGCCGTGCTCATTGACCACCCGATCAGAAACACCGAAGCCCAACTTGGCGGCGTAGAAATCTTCAATCGCCTGCACATTGCTGCTAGCCAAGGTGAGGTGCTGGATTGGACCGCGGATAGCCTTGTTGAACTTGGCGGGCGGAGACTTGGCCAAACCGAATAAGATCGCATTGCTGTCGGGATCAATTACTTCGAACGCGCCAAATTGAAAGAGAGGCGTCTCGATGGAGCGTGGAGAGATTCCATTCTGCTCCGCGCGTTCGCGCAATCCTTGAAGCGATTCGGCGTCACGCACGGCGAATCCAGCATGGCTGAGTTTCTTTGCCTCTCCCGTTGAAAAAAGAACTTGCCGGGCTGGACCGGTAGCCAACCAGAGATCGCTGGAAAGAGAGTCGGCCTGCATGTCCATCGCGTTTGCGTACCACTTGGCAAGTCGCTCGGGCGCAGGGGAATTGAAGTGAAGGTGGTGAAGGTAGGCCGAAGCCTGCAGGGCGGTCAACGACATGAAATCGCCTCAAGGTTATTGCGTTGGAAAGCAAGGTTATTCTCACATTTTGAGAATAATTAAGTCAATAGATAATATAAATACCTTATTTCGAGATTTCATCCCAGGAGAACGCAGGCTCTTGCACCAAGCTAATTTAGCGTGCCACCGAGCCGCGGAGTGACTCGTTGAGGCGCAGGAAACGGGTGGCCCAAACCAGAGCTCAACGCTTTGCGGTAAAGCTCAATGCCAAGCGAAAGGTCAGAGATTCCAACCCCTAGAGCCTTGAAGAGTGTCAAGTCGTCCGAAGCAGCCCGCGAAAATCGGCTTGCTACAACCGTTGCGAGCGGTTGGACCGTGCTCCAGCTCGAGGACTCCTTGCCGAAGAATTCAATCATCTCCCGAGACAATTTCTGGGCCTGGGGAACACTGTCGGTGACGATCTGGGTCGAACGAGCGAGGACGTCCTGAGAAATTTCGGCGCGGCTCGGCACAATCGCCCCGACTGAGTTGATATGCGCTCCGTGTTGGAGCATGTCGGCCATCACGATGGGGTCGGTGGCGCGTGTCGCCACAGTGATGATCGACGCGCCTTTTACGGCGTCTCTTATGCTTGTGCTAGCAGTTACTTCGATCGGAAATTCGGATCTCACCCGCGTGATAAATTGATTGCGCCGGGTTTCGTCGCGACCAAAGACGCGAATGTGACGAATCGGCCTTACGGCGAGGACGGCAGCCAACTGCGTGATCGCCTGTTTGCCTGTGCCAATCATCGCAAACTGATCCGCATCGTCTGCGGCAAGCCAGCGGGTAGCCACACCCGAGGCAGCTGCCGTTCGCATCTGACCCAAAGCGAAGGCCTCAATGATTGCCTTGATGTTGCCATTATCGGTGTCGAAGAGCACGAGCAACGGTGTGGCTCCATTCTTTGTGTGCGACCAGGTTTTGGTTCCGCAGATTCCCATTGCGGGGAATACTGCGCCGATTGCATGCAGAGTGGAGCCGTCCCACTCAACGTGGGTTTTGATCATGTTTTGAGCGTTTCCCTCTGCCTCGGCCACGAGTCCGCGCTCAAGGGCGGTGATCGCTGCTCCTATGTCCATCATGGAAACGACTTCAGATTCGGATATCCAAAGCGGTTGCTGGACGGGCATGATCACAACTCGTTTTCCTGGGACATAGCGAGGGGAGGGGGAGAAAGATCCAGTGTATTGACGATGAGTGCGTGAGTCATGTACCGCCCGATGAGCATCAGCACGGCGATGGCCTCAGACGGGCCAATAGCGCGGGTGACCGCCTCGAATTCCCCAGTAGTATTGTGCCCTCTACGTTTTGCTACGGCGATCACCAACTGCTGGACCGCCCATTCCTGCTGAGAGAGAATTCCAGAACTATCACCACCAAGACTAAGCACCTCGCGGAGCCATCCTTCACTGAAGCCCAATTTGAGGGAGAGTCTCTCATGCTGGACGCGCTCGTAATCGTTTTCCATCAGTACGGCGACCGAAAGGGCAATTACTTCAGTCAAATTGCTGGGAAGTGCGTGTTTCAAATGTTCGGTGAACTCAAGGAAGGAGAGCAAGGCTTCCGGCTGATGAGCGGTGCATTGAAAAAATTCTCCGAGATACCCTAATCGCTTGATCCTCGGGCTCAGGAACGACGCAAGCGCAGGGGGCATCTCTTTCGCGGAAAGCCGCGGAATCCTGTCACTCATTGTCGGAGGCCTCGATATGGCATTGAACGTCCACGACGTGCGAGTTCATCACTCGTTTCGCAAGATCGCCATTCCCGCTCCGTATGGCTTCGAAGATGTTGCGGTGATAGGTGACAACACGCCTCCGCATCTCTTCGGTGCGCTTCGACCGGAGGATGGAATCTCGAATAGATTGGTTGACTGCATTCACAACGATGTTCATGACAGGGTTGTGAGCGGCTTCAGCGACGCAGCGATGAAAGTCCATGTCGAGTTTGCGGCTGAGTTCTCCTCCCTCTAACTCCTGCTCCTGAGCGAGGACGACTGCTTCAATGGCGCCGATGTCTTCTGGTGTCGCGCGCAGGGTTGCTAGTCTGGTAATTTCAGGTTCCAGGATGGAACGCATCTCAGTCAGGTTGGCGCTTTTCGCCGAACCTAACCTTACGACGGTATTGAGCGACTCTGCCAACGCGTTGAGGGCGTTACCGAAATTAGCAACAAACGCTCCGCCGCCAGCGCCACGTTTGATGGTAATCAGACCCTCTTTTTCCAGAGCACGCAAGGCTTCGCGCAGCGCGACGCGGCTGGTTTGAAAGTGTTCGGCCATCGCACGTTCAGGTGGCAGCTTGTGGCCGGTGACTATCAAGCCGCTGAAGATGGCCTGACGGATTTGATCGGCCACGGGTTCGTGAAGACGCCGGCGCTTGACCCCCACGATTTTGAACGAACCATCCAAAAGAACATCTTTCATATCCTGGACCTCAAACGCCGCCCAGCGCTAACCGTTTGCGGGCGTTGATTTACACGGTATTACATTATACCAAACTCATTTCCCTTTTGACCTCGGACATTGGTGCCCTGTTCATTACGGTCCATAATTTCCAAGGCTATGGCGACTCTCAGCGACAGACTCTCGATTTCTCGATATCGTCCATTTCCTAAATGGTCTAATCTTGCTCCTTCTTTCGGTTGCGACAACGTGAACTAATTTTGTTGAAATCGATTGACGGAATCTGGTGCCACTATATGACATAGGCGATCCATCGTCCCATTGCGACAATGCCGAACCAAAGCAAGATAGAAGCTGTACCTGCAATCCTTGCTGATAATGGTGCAACGGGGTCTCGATCCCACTTTCCTACACTTTGATACGCCAAAGAATGGAAGACGATTGCATTCACACCAGCAACCAGGATCAACAGCATCTTAATCTGGAACGCCCAGTTCCCATACATCTTCGCGGCTTCGGAAGAGAACATTAGAAGGCCCGTTACTACCTGCACAATAAAACCAAACCACGCCCAAGGCAAAAATCGTCTTGCCAGTTTTGTCACAGGTTCGTCCCGAAAGGTAAGTCCCATAAGACGCAGATCCAGAATCGATGTGCCACCAACGAGAGAGATGATGCCAAAGATGTGCAACGTTTCAATGATGGGAAAAAGCCACAATGATTCGCGAATGGCAGTGCCCACCACTGTATGGTCTAGCCATTTGCAGAAAACCAGAACTTCGCCCATCCCTCAATACCTCGCATGCGTCTGATGACTTCAATACAGCCAAATCTATGAATGTAGCAATCCTCCTATCAGATCTTCAGTTGAGGCAGCAGCCTTCGGGCATTGCCGGAACAGACAGCCTGTAGTTCCTGAGCGTTAAACGCTCCGCATGATTTCAAATCGTTAAACTTGCTCCGCAACGGCTCCTTCATACGGGAAATCGGTACCAAGTAAGATCTGCGACACTCCGACAACTTTTGTCAGCGCAGTGAGCGCCACTATGTTATTTGCATTCGCGGTGTCGTAATAAAACTGCCTGAGCTGATGCAGACGAGCATTGGGCCGGGCAGCATCAGTTAGGCTTGCCATCTCCTTTCGCCCGAGGATGCGTTCGATAAGAAAAGGCATCGTCCCGCCAGCATGAGAGAACGAGAAGCGAATGTTGGGATAGAGATCATTTGCGTTGATTACTACCAGACTCATGATTGCCCGTGTCGTGTCGGTTCCGTATTCGATCACATTGTTGTTGACGCCCGGAACCAAATACCGTGCGGCTCCGGATCCGCCGCGGGTACAGCAGCTCGGTACATTCGCATGGGTAAACACGATGGCTTTACGGCGATTGAGTTCCTGGAACACGGGCGCAAATGCGGGATCGCCAAGCCATTTGTCACCGTAGCTGGTCAAGATTCCAACGCCGTCAACCTTGAGCGTGTCGAAGACATACTCAATCTCACGAAGACTTCCCTGAACATCAGGTAATGGCAAGACAGCAAACAGACCAAAGCGCCCTGCGTGATCGGCTACCATTTTGGCGCCATACTCATTACAGTCACGCGCCAGACTGCGGGTCGCGTCAATCGAAACGACATTCTCTCCTAGCCAAATGCCGGGATAGGTGATCGAAATCATTGCTGTGGCCACTCCAGCGCGATCCAACTCCTCTACACTCCGGGTGGGTGTCCAGCCGGTCCAAGAAGGATGAAGTACATTCTTGGAAGCAAGGAAGGAAGCCCATTGGGGCGGGCCAAAATGATGGTGAAAGTCAATTCCGCGAAAATTATTGCCCGCGGTCTGGCCTATTGATTCTCGCAGGGGAAGAAGCGCTCCCGCGGCAAATGCGGCTGTCCCAAAGATAAACTTGCGTCTTGGAAGCAAAGAGCTCTGTAACCGGTCATTCTCCAAAATATCGATTTTACCCTCCATCGTCATCTTGCCATGCATCAACATATCTCCGGAAATTCTCCATCTCGTATGTGGCGTCCTATTTTTCTTTGTCCGTAGGAACCTGATCATGGCTGCTGTGTGCCCACAAGGCGCGCCCGTCAGGAAGCACAACTTTCACCAGATCGACTGCATGTGAACCATTCTTCGCAGGATGGAAAAAGAAAGTTACAACATCGCCTGTCTTCAGCGTGGTTCTTGTCCAACCCTCGTCTTGCATGAGACGAATATGCCCGGCCTCCGCTACCCAATTCTCTACCTTACCCTGTTCGTCTTTCACATCAAAAGACATCGTCGAATGAGGATTGGCTAACTCGTAATCGGTCACGGTCCCATTCAATGAGAGAAGCTTGGTCTCATCGTAAGCCGCATATCCGTGATGGGCCCACACGGGAATTGGACCCGCCAGATATACAATCGACACGACCAAACAAGCTAAGGAAAATCTTTTCATAGTACCCTCTCAATACCTTTTAGAAGCTCGGTTCTTCTTGTTACTTCTTTGGCGTGTCCTTCGGCAGGTTGAGCCCTTCAGAACCGTAGGTGGGCTTCATTATCTTTTTATTAAATTCAGCGTCCACTTCAGGAACGCAAATCCACTCTTGTAATTGATCGTCCTGAAGTTTCAGAATTCTTGTGAATCCCGACCAGATCTTATCGCCCCATACCTTTGGGTCTTGAAAGGACATCTCTATGGTCAGGGTGTTATAGCTGGTGCGCGTGTACCTCTCTACAAGATGGAACTGGTCGCTCATTGGATGATCTACATCTTCGGTCACAAAATCTTTTCCGTTGTATCCGAGAGTGTCGACGACAAGCGTGTTTCCTTCCCATTTGCCAACCGAATCCCCCATGTAGGTAGGCGACAAATCTTTTTGATGCTCCTTATCGATCCAGATGTCGCGCCACTCGCGATGAAGTTCGAATACCTGGTGAATACGACCGGGGAGTTGAATAATCTCCATCGGGTAAAACCGAAGGTATGAAAACTGCGCAGGAACTGTAATCGGATCACAGTTTTGTCCAGGAAAGCCGCCGCTCACTGTGATATGGCTCCCATGAGTAACACCCCCGGGAAATTTGTGTTCCTTGCCCCAGGCCGTCAACGGTGGCTCTGGCATTGGGCTTCTAAACTGCAGGTTCGACTTGGGCGTCATTGGAAGTCGCCAGACTCCAGACAGATCGCGCGGATCAAAGTTCTTAGTGCTGTCGGGTACAGTGGCCGTCTTCGCACCTGACTGGGCGATTATTTTTTGCGAACAGGTTGACAAAGCCACAAGTGCAGCAAAAGCGATGATCCTCAACTTACACACTGGACAAGCCCCTTTTTCTCGGACGGCAATAGCGTCGCTGTAAGATTGTTCGAGATACCCCAACTTGCCTCAAGCAGAAAGCTGGGCATTTGGGAAATCCATCCTATCGTGCTCCCTTGTCTGCTCCGAACCCTTTATCCGCCCTCAGTGAGTTCTTCGGCCTCAGAAGAACACTGTCTGCGATTGGTGCATTTTCGACCACGGTGATCGTGACGCCTCGAACCCGAGTTTCGGGCCCCTGATTAACGAACTGAAACGGAGCTATTGTGCCGTCACCGACTTTCCTATATTGAAGTAGATCGACGATCCTTGCAGAGTTGCCGGCGGCAGCGACCGTCACGGGTTCCGAACTTCCGGTTAGCGGACTGTTCGGCCAATTTGGGTTGTTACCAGCACTGGCAAAGCGGAGGAGCAGACCCGTCTTAGTGTCGAAGTACAGCCATTCATAGTCGTCGCCCGCCTTTGCGGGAACACCAAGAAGGAGGTAGGTATCGCGAGCCTCGCCCGCCGGGATGATGTCCGGGCCTTGACCTCCTGCGACTTCTCCTGCGGCGCTTGCCACAGGCTGAAAGATCTTGTGGATTCCGTGATACTCGAGTCGCTGATAAGCGTTCTTCAAATGTTTCAAATCGAGTGCGAAATATCCGTAAAAATATAACTCCTGCTCGCAAAGACCGTCTGTCGAGTTTTTTCCGTCGTGCGGAATCCCGCTCGAATCCTTTCGTCCCGACCAGCTGTACCCGCCTTTGGCGTCGCATCCGTTCGACCATCGCAGAAACGTTCCGTCGAGCGCAGTGTGGCTCATGATCGACACGATACGTCCATCTTCCGATGACGGCTTTTTCGTGTACCGAAGAAGATAGTGATCTTCGGGTGTTCCGATATCTTGAAAGCGTCGCTGCGTTATAACCCTTGTGTTTATCTTCGCAAGTGCGGACGCGCCGCCCAGAGCCTCTTCATATTTCGCGAGGATCTGATCGGCCGTCGGAGCGTGATCGGCCGAGGGAATGCATGGCCACTTTTGTTCGTAAATACATTGAAAAAGTTGGCCAGATCCCGGCGCCGTTTTCGAGGACTCCCAAGTTTGGGCCGAGATCGTCTGGGAACGAGAAGTTGCCGATACTAGAATGATCATTGCTGACATCAGACTCAACACTGTAACCGCTCTTCCTGATGCTCTTCCTTTGACGCCCATTGAAAATCCCCTTTTTTGGCCGAGAGAGATTTGTTTTAACGAGAGTTGTACTCTTTATCTCGATGATGCAGTCGTCTCAGAATAGAACCTTCAAGGAGAATTGAATTTGCCGCCCAGGAGTTGAAGTGGAGATGATTCCACTGAAGCTAGGCTGTTCCACAACATCTTTTACATTACCGCTGAAAACTCCTCCATTTTGAGCGGGTCCGAAGTTGGCATGATTTAAGAGGTTGAAAGCTTCCGCTCGGAACTGGAGTTGCCCCACATCGCCGAGGAATCGCAGCGCCGTATCCTTGTTCACCGAGAAGTCCCAAGTTACCAATCCTGGTTCCGTGAGGATATTTCTGCTTACATCGCCGATAGTACCAACTGGTTGGAGGGCAAACATGTTTGGATTAAACCATTGCTGAACGGTGTGGGTGATCACGGTCTTATGGTTGTAGACAACAGGATTGTAAGGGATACAGCCGGACGCATTGGCTGGACAGGTCGTCAAACCAGCAGCGACCGCCGCCGCAGTAACGGCACCCACATTGGCGCTTGTTACGTAACTCATCCGTTCCAGCCCACCATTCGTGCCGGTAAGCCCGGCTTGTTCACGGTCGCTTGACAGGGTAGGGGAAAATGGCATGCCGGTCTGGAAAGCGACGATGCTCCCCGTCCACCATCCATTCCCTAGCTTAGCAAGGAAGTTTTTGTCGCCCGTTTTGGGGAGATGATAGAGGACATTGACATGGATATTATGTCTTACGTCAAAATTAGCCGGACCCCAATCCAATATTGGCCTGAATGGATTTTCAACTTGATTGGTCGTGGCGCCGCTGGTATCTGAGTTCGCGATTCCTTCCGTATCGTCGAGCAATTTGCCGTAGGTATACGCGAATTGGTACTGCAGCCCGTGGCCAAGGTGCTTGCTCAGATTGACCTGCAATGCGTTGTACCACGAGACGCCAGCTGTGCCGAAGAGCGAGAAGTTCGAGAAGAAGGGGTTAAGCCTGGGAGCCTTCGCATTTGCCCAGATGGGATTCGCCCCTGGAACAACGGTTGTGATTCCCGTGCATCCTTGCGGAAGGAAGGTGTTTTGGGTAGGGCAAAACGGATTTGCTTCGCTCACCGGCTGCCACAGGTTCAATCCTCGCGAGCCCGCATAAGCCACATTCAGGATCATCTCCCATGGCAATTGTCGCTCAATAGCCAAATTGAAATCATACATGTGAGGCGATTGGTAATTGTGGTTTATGCTCGTTGGTGCCGTTCCTTGAAGAGTGCCCGTACTCGCAGGTATCGGGAACGGAAGTGTGAGTGTTGCTGGCCCTCCGGAGGTAGGGGTAACTACATAACTGGTCGCATATGGAGGCGTTGCCAAACCTGCTAATCCAAAAACCGCCCCAACGTTGGCCAGATCGTACAGGAGTGCAGCGCCTCCTTTCAGTGACGTCTTGCCATCACCCGTAACATCCCAAGCGAATCCGACTCGCGGGACTGATGTTTCGATGGGTTGGATTCCCGACGATCGGGCCGATTGTCACCGTATTGCTATAAGGCGGGTTCAGAAAATATGATTGGCGGCCATTCTTCTCTGTCGGTTGCGTCCCGAATTCATACCGTAGGCCGAGATTCAACGTGAGCCGCGGCACGATCCGATAGTCGTCCTGCGCATAAAACCCAATCGTTTCGAACAACATGTTCTTCAGGCTGTTGTATGACGGGTCGTACGTTGTGTAGTTTCTGTACACACCTGTCAAAAAGGATTGGAGCGAGGCGAAGGCAACGGTGCCCTTTTGTCCCACGCCGAGGTTGGCGTACTGATTGTAGTGATTGATCAGCGTTCCAAACTTTATCCCGTGCTTGCCTTTGGTCCAGAAAAGATCGTCACCGAAGCTAAAAATGTCCTGGGTGTTGTTGATCGCAGTAGCCGTGGAACCGCTGAAATTTGCGATGGAGCTTATGTTAAAGGGACAGATCGTTCGCCCCGTGATGCACGAATATAGCGGTCCTGTGACGCTGCTTGTCGAAGGATTCGAGGGAGAGGGTGTGTCATCCAGGACGTGCGACCGGCTATAGGAGAAGCGGGCGGAGTTCAGGAGCGCCGGAGAGAAGCTGTGATTCTCGGCGAGGGTCAGATACTGCTGCCTTTCAATAAGACCAAAATCAAATAAAGGGAAAACCTTGGGATACGTCTCGTTTGTATTGTCGTAGGTGTAACGACCGAACATGGTATCGCTGCTGGAGAAGGTATGATCGATGCGCCCTTGCGCATAATCCTCGTGCGTCCGGGCAGTACTGAGATAAGTGAATTGATTGCCAGGTTGAACGTTCGGGAGTGGCCAAAGGGCCAGGATTGGTTGGATGCTCGGGGTAACGTTCTCCGTTTGGCCGGGCTTCAATGCCGAGTCACAGGAATTGGTGACAGTCTGAATTCCGCCAATCACCGGAGTGTGGCACGCTGCTGGAATCGTAGGGGTCACGCCGACGTTCGGAGGATTGCCCGATACTTCACGAAAACCCTCATAAGTGCCGAAGAAAAACGTCTTGTTCTTTCTGATTGGGCCGCCGAGCGATCCGCCAAACTGGTTTCTTTGAAACGGAGCCGTACGGCGCCCTCCCCCTGGAACAGTTGTTGGCAGCGAGTACAAAACGTCGAAGTAATTCCGGGCGTTCAGGGCACTGTTTCGCAAGTATTCAAATATGTCACCATGAAACTGATTCGTTCCGCTCTTCGTGACGATCGTAGTCTGGCTGCCCATCACGAGCCCATACTCCGCGCTGAAGGAATTCGTCATCACTCTGTACTCGCTGATACCGTCCAATCCAAGCGAGAGGCCAGAGATTGATGAAGCGCTTGCGGCCTGGATATTTCCCATAATCGCGCCGTCGAGCGTGTACATATTCGACCGGAGTGGAGCGCCGTTACTGCTGTAAAACTGTCCGAAGAGTCCATTGACGCCCGGTTGATTACCCTGAAACTGTGTGATTCCCGTCTGCAACAGTGTCAGGTCGACGAAATTTCGCCCGTTGAGCGGAAGCTCAGTAATCTGGTTATTGTCCACTATATGGCCGAGGGAACTGGTCGTGGTGTCCACTCGAGCTGCGTTTGCGGTGACAACGACCTGTTGTTCTATCCCACCCACTTGCATTGTGAAGCTGGCTACTGCTTCCTGCGCGACGTCCAGTATCAGATCCTTCTCCGTCTCAGTCTTAAAACCAGCCGCCTCCACCTTGACGTCGTAATGACCGATCGGCAGCGCGGGAAAACGGTACGCTCCATTGTCACTCGTCTTCGTTGTCCGCTGAAGATTCGACCCAACATTTACGACGGTGACGCTCGCAGTCGACACCATTAGACCGCCCGAGTCTTTTACGACTCCCGAAATGGTTCCAGTGGGAATGACTTGAGCGCAAACCGGAGAGACGACAAGAAATAACACCAATGCTATCGGCCAAATCACTCTGAACTTTTCGTTGTTAGTCAGGAGCAAGATCATTATCTTCTTCCCTTCACATCTAAACTATGGACCGCCCACAACGATCAATCGCGACGCGCCAAATAGACTCCGAAGACCGCTTTTTCGCATCGACTTTACGGTCGAGGTACGATGGAGCGATATTCTTTTCGAATTAGCTCCATCTGCGAGTGCTCTATTGGAAGCGGGCTAATCTTAGACCAATGACCACGTCTGTTGTCAATAGCAAAATTCGGAAAAGTGAACATCTGTAAATCTTATGTAAAGCAGATCCAGAGACGATCTGTTCGAAATGGGGAATTCGCGGCGTCGTCCGCACGCCTTTGATTGCTAGTAAGAGCCCGACTCTTCGACATCCAGTAGGCTTTGTCAGCTCTTCCTGGCACGAATACCACGAATTGATTGCAACAATCTCCCGGCTTCATCCGTCTTCTGCTATCAAGATCTGAAGGATTTTTTGTTGAACACTCTATATCGATTGGTCTAATATTGGGCCTCCATTCTTAGCTCTTGAGAATGAGGCCCGATCGGGTGTGGCCTGCGAGGGCAGGTGATGAAGTGAAGTCCTGAAACACGGTATAGCGTGGGAGCCAGAGGGATGAATGGCGTTCCGAATCAGGTAGGGGTCTTTGAAATGCACTTATCAGCGTCCGTCGGTAATGAGCGAAAGGCAAGGATGAAGACACGAACGACCATTGACGTGGGAGCTTTGATCGAAAAGAGCCGACTTGGCTGGTTTCACATGACAATCCTGTTCAACACTTGTATGGTCATGTTCATCGAAGGCTACGATATGCAGGTGACTTCGTATGCCGCTCCGGCAATTATCAAGGCTTGGCATCTTCCCAATGGGTACTTTGGGCCTGTTTTCGGTTTTGGACTATTCGGATACTTGCTGGGCGGAACCGTTCTTGGCCATCTGGGCGACCGCTTTGGACGTAAGAAGATTATTATTGGCGGACCTTTGCTCTTCGGCATTTTTACCTTTGCTGCGGCTTATGCGACATCGTTTTCAGGCCTTTTGATTCTTAGATTTCTCGCTGGTATAGGCATAGGTGCTTCTATCCCCGCAGCGATAGCACTGGCGGTGGAGTACGCTCCGGCTCAGCTAAAAGCCAGGATCATCAGTTTCCTATTTCTGGGCTACACATTAGGGGGAACTCTCGGTGGCTTCGTTGCCGCAAGACTCATTCCCGTCTTTGGTTGGCCCTCGGTGTTCAAGCTGGGAGGGATCGCCCCTATCATTCTGGCCGCATTTGTCACGTTTATGTTGCCGGAATCGGTGCGGTTTCTCGCGCTTAGGCAAAATCGGCCAGATCGAGTCCGTGCCATTCTCCAAAAGCTTTCGCCTGAATCTTCCTTCAACGAAGGCGACGAGTATGTTGTGACAGAAGAAAGATACTCGGGTCTTCCGGTCAAACACTTATTTACAAGAGGCCGAGCAACGATGACGGTTCTCTTGTGGATCGCTTTCGCCTCGAGCCTATTGGGTCACTACTTTCTAACAAGCTGGCTTCCGACAATTCTCGCAGGGGCGGCGGTTCCTCTTACGTATGCGATTATTTCAGGCGCGCTACTGCAGGGCGGAGGCGGAATTGGCGGTCTAATAATCTGCTGGCTCAGTGATAAGAAAAGTATGCTGTTTATCGCATTGGCATTTTGTGTTGCTTCCCCTCTCATCGTTCTGATTCCGCAGGCGCGCGGTTCTGTCCTGCTGATGTTGGCTTTCATGGTTGGATTTTTTCTTGTCGGTGGCCAGATCGGACTGAATTCGATTGCCGGAACGATCTACCCGACGGATATCCGATCTACAGGAGCCGGCTGGGCCCTTGGAATAGGAAGGATTGGTTCGATTCTCGGCCCAGTGCTCGGTGGCGTCTTGATATCGGCCCACCTTCCCGTTCGTTTACTGTTCATTTACACCGCGCTCGTCGTTCTTGTATGCGCAGTCACGATATCAATACTTTCGAGGATCACTCAGGCACGCAAATCTCTGGGCCATCCCGCCGGAATCGAAATTAATGTTGAGCGATCTGAATTGAGCTCTCGCCCGTGACAAGAATAGTGGAATGATGAGACTAGTCGACGGCCTCACGTGCCACTATATGACATAGGCGATCCATCGTCCCATTGCGACAATGCCGAACCAAAGCAAGATGGAAGCTGTACCTGCAATCCTTGCTGATAATGGTGCAACGGGGTCTCGATCCCACTTTCCTACACTTTGATACGCCAGAGAATGGAAGACGATTGCATTCACACCAGCAACCAGGATCAACAGCATCTTAATCTGGAACGCCCAGTTCCCATACATCTTCGCGGCTTCGGAAGAGAACATTAGAAGGCCCGTTACTACCTGCACAATAAAACCAAACCACGCCCAGGGCAAAAATCGTCTTGCCAGTTTTGTCACAGGTTCGTCCCGAAAGGTAAGTCCCATAAGACGCAGATCCAGAATCGATGTGCCACCAACGAGAGAGATGATGCCAAAGATGTGCAACGTTTCAATGATGGGAAAAAGCCACAATGATTCGCGAATGGCAGTGCCCACCACTGTATGGTCTAGCCATTTGCAGAAAACCAGAACTTCACCCATCCCTCAATCCCTCGTCGATATTTCAATGATTTTGACCAGCAAGCTGGGCTGCTGTCGAATTTTGGTAAGTTTGTGAACACGCAGGACCCGACACCTTTGTGAACGAGGGATATACCAGCCGTCAGAAGAATGACCCGGGACCTTCATCGCAAAATGTGTTCAGTCGAGAGAACTCTGTTGTTGATCAGTCGAAGAGCGTAAGCTGTAGGACAATCACTTTTCTTTGTCCGTAGGAACCTGATCATGGCTGCTGTGTGCCCACAAGGCGCGCCCGTCAGGAAGCACAACTTTCACCAGATCGACTGCATGTGAACCATTCTTCGCAGGATGGAAAAAGAAAGTTACAACATCGCCTGTCTTCAGCGTGGTCCTTGTCCAACCCTCGTCCTGCATGAGACGGATATGTCCGGCCTCCGCTACCCAATTCTCTACCTTACCCTGTTCGTCTTTCACATCAAAAGACATCGTCGAGTGAGGATTGGCTAACTCGTAATCGGTCACAGTTCCCTTCAATGAGAGAAGCTTCGTCTCATCGTAAGCCGCATATCCATGATGGGCCCATGCGGGGATCGGACCCGCCAGATATACAATCGACACGACCAAACAGGCTAATAAAAACTTTTTCATAGTACCCTCCCAATCCTTGCTCGAAAACTGAACACCTCTTCGTTGACAGACGGTTAGAATCTAGCAGGTCAATCAGTTCCAGCATGTTAAGAATTATTTGGTTTTGTAATCGTATGTGAGGGGAGGTTGCCTTCGGCGAATATGCGTTATGGCGCCGGCAAAATCATCTCGACTTCGAGGCCCGTCGGACGGCGGTTTCGGCAACTAACCGTTCCTCCACATGCCTCAATCGAGCTTTGAACTATCGCGAGGCCAAGACCCGTGCCACCCGTATGCCGTGAGCGCGCGTACTCGACTCTGTAAAAAGGAGCAAACACTTGCCTGAGTTCGGATTCTGGAATACCCGGGCCCTGATCCCGGACAAATACGTGCACGCCCTCGCTGTCTTGATGGGCAGCAATCTCAACCGTACCGAAATCCCCCGCATGTTGGTGAGCATTACGCAATAGATTGGCCAAGGCTCGCTGCAAATGGGATTCTGAAACGCGAACGTGCAGCGACGAAGGCACATTAACAACTACCTCCTTATCGGACAGTGCCTCACGATCGATCAGGGTCTGGATCGTTGCGCCGATTCCAACGTCTTCTGCTTTAGCAGGAAGTTTCTGATTTCGAGCCCGCGAGTAGAAAAGCAGGTCTTGAACGAGCTCAGACATTTGCTCCACCTCTTCCACGAGATCATTGAAGTAGACATCGCGGGATCTGAGGTCGGAACTCGTTTGATGACCCTTTGCTTTTTCGGATTCGTCGACAGCGGGGCGGAACAATTCAAGCGCAATCTGTAGTCTCGAGACAGGCGAACAAAGCTCGTGCGCAGCATCGCTCACGAAACGTTCCTGCTGGCGCACCAGAGCCGCGATCTGGCGTGACATCAAAGCAACCGACTCTGTCAATTGCCCTACCTCATCTTCAGAGGCAGGAGGCAGCGAGACATCGAAGTTCCCTTTCGCAATCTCGCGCGTTGCACTCCTCAACCGTGAAACACGGCGGAGCAGCGCTCTCGCCGCAGGAAGCCAGCAGAGCATCGTGATTAGAAGTGCCCCACCTATTAACCCAATGTATGGCCAAGAATCGAAGAAATATGAGTTCGTCCAGAGTGACGAGAACCGCCAAACCAATGTTCCATGCCCGTACATGTCATTGTCCATATAACGCATCAGGACGTGGACGCCGGCCCAGTACATCTTTGAGCTTGGATCTCGCTGCAGAAAGAAGTTTCCGGCAGAGTATTTGCGTTCAGGCCGCTCATTGCTTTCGAATTTCGGCACGTAAGTAAGTTTTGAGGTAACGTTGCTGGAAAATTGATGGACACTCGCTGGCAGGTCCAAGTGTTCGCCAGCGATTTGTTTGCCTTCATTATCGAGCAGTGCAAATTGGAACGGAGTTCCTTGCGCTTCACGCTTCAAAATACGGTTCCAGGACTCGGAATCGTTCTCGAGCAGATCGAGTGAGATGGATCGAGAAGTGGAGAGAATTCTCTCTTGAATCGGCGCTTGGAGAAAACCCACGAGCCCTCGATGATAAGCGATTTTCATCATCACAAGACCGAGCGCCAAAACCGCCGCGACATTGATAAGGCCCAGCAGCAAAGCACGTGTTGCTAAGGATCTCCCAACCGGCAGTAGTTTCATCTTTGCCCTCGCATCATGTAACCTGTGTTCCTCACAGTTACGATGAACTCCGGATCTCGGGGGTCGTCACCTAACTTACGGCGCAGCGAAGAGATGTGGACGTCGATTGAACGATCAAAAACATTTGGATGTCGCGAAGCCGTTTCCATCAGCAGCTGATCACGAGTTTTGACACGCCCGGCTGACCGAGCGAGCGATAATACGAGGTCAAATTCAAAGCTTGTTAACGAGAGGGTCTGACCACGCAGAGTTGCTTGCCGGGACACGCTGTTTACTTCAAGCTGCCCTACATGGATCGGTCGGTCGTTTTCCTGAAGCTGACCTCTTTGATGCCTACGTGTTAGCGCACGCACTCTTGCCAGAATCTCCCGTGGCGAAACCGTCTTCGATACGTAATCATCCGCCCCCATTTCAAGACCAATGATCCGGTCAGGCTCTTCACCTCTAGCGGTCAGCATCAGCACCGGCACCTTACGGTCTGGACCGAGTCTTCGCAGCACTTCGATGCCGTCGATCCCAGGAAGCATCAGATCGAGCACCAACGCATCGAAATGCCCTTCGGAAAGTTTGCGGACTCCCTCCAACCCGTCGTAGGCCTCGTGCAATTCAAAACCAGAGGGTCTCAGATAATCTTGCAGCAGACGTGAGAATTTTCGGTCATCATCAATGATGAGGACTTGTTGTAACTTTGTCCCTTGGTTATCGCCAATGATATGACGATCCGGTTCGTTGTGGAAACTACTGTTCGCCATGAAAAATCGCGTCCAAAGAATAAACGAGATTGGCTACAACTTCAGCATCGTCATGCCAACGATCGTACCCCGCCCGATGAGTTCTGCGCGGTGCGTCACCCATGTTACATCCAGTTTCTCCAGATCCGTCGCCCTGAGTTTGCATGTCCGGATTTGTAAAGTTATGTAAACGCGACCGAGATCGAAAATAGCCCATCTTCCTGTGAACTGCCATGACGCCATTGAGCATAAGCCACATTCGCAAGAAATCACACTACTTTACATAGCTTAATGTTTGCGCTGCTAGATTCGGACTCATGTTCGCCTTCTCCTCCTTTCCGATCAAAGAGCTCGGCTACGGACACCCTGATCAGAGTCGTAGAAGGCAAAGGAGCAACAAGCAACCCAACGCTCGCTCCGCCTGTAAGTCAGAAGACGGTGAGGCAGTTAGCCTCTTTTCCGCCGTTTTTGAGGTGTTCGTGCTGAGTTTGAAATTGATCTTGCGAGCAAGTACCGCGGGAGTGACTTTAGCGGTATTGGCTGCTCTATTATGTGCCACTACAACTCTGTCAGCGACAACCGGAGGCAGCATTTCTGGTGCAGTTGCCGACAAAAGTGGCGCTGTAATCGCTGGTGCGATGCTCAAGCTGGTCAACACTGCCCAACAAACCACTTATCGGGCGATCTCCGACAAACAGGGCCTCTACTCTTTCCCTAATCTTCCCGTCGGTCACTACGGTCTAACGACGACAGCCACCGGCTTCAACACGCAACGCCAGACCGATTTGATCGTCGACACCGATTCCGCCGTTCGCATGGACATCGCCCTCGACATCGGCACGCAAACCGACACGGTAGAAGTCACGGCGGGCCCTGGAGTTCAGATCGAAACGACTGCAACTCATCTTGGCGAGGTAGTCTCTGCGGCGCAGATGACGGCGCTCCCTCTCAATGGACGGAGCTATACCGATCTGCTCGCGATTCAACCAGGGGTAACCCCTGTTTCGACACTGTTGCCTAGTTCGGTCATCATGGCCGGCGTTACCGGCAGCATCGACCCATCGGGCGACGCAAACCCAGGTAACTTGTCCATCAACGGCCAGCGTGAATCCGCCAACGGATTTATGGTCAACGGAATCGACGTTCAGGAGCACATGAATGGGGGCACCTCCATTCTTCCTAACCTCGACTCCATCGAGGAGTTCCGCGTCCTTACCACCAACTTCGATCCCGAGTACGGCAACTACAATGGCGGTATCGTGACCGTCGTCAGCAAGTCGGGGACCGGCCACTTTCACGGGAATGCCTTCGAGTTTTTCCGCAACACCGCGCTCGATGCGAGAGGATACTTCGATCCGACCCGCTCAGTCTTCAAGCAGAACCAGTTCGGCGGCGCCATCGGCGGCCCCATCATGCCCGACAAGATTTTCTTCTTCACCGACTACCAGGGGACACGCACCACGCAAGGCGTCTCGACTGGAAACATATCTGTTCCCAGCGCGGCCCAGCGCAACGGCAACTTCGACGACCTCACAGGCTCTGTAAGCGGACCCTACCTCGCCTCGCTACTCACTCAGGAATTAGGTCGGACCGTCACTTCAGGAGAGGTTTACACAGACGTCTTTCCCAAAGGGAACATCCCGCAAAGTGCGTGGTCGGCCCCTGGAAAGAGTCTGCTGCAATACATCCCGTCCCCCAACGTTGGGCCGGAGGAATTTTCGACATCGGCTTTCTCGCAAACTGTCCGCGACAATAAGGGCTCTGTCCGTATTGACGGCAACAGTCGTTTCGGCCAACTTTCTGCTTACTACTTCATCGACGACTATAGCCTCGACAACCCATATCCAGGCTCCGTGGCTGGGGCGAGCATTCCCGGCTTCGATGCTCTGTATATCGGCCGTGCGCAACTCATGTCGATAGGAGACACCAAAGTTATCGGCGCTAAGACCGTCAACGAATTTCATATAGGCTACCTGCGCAACGCCAACATCATCGGCCAGCCCAAGGGTGGCCTTGGAATCAGCCTGGCCTCGCAGGGCTTTACGACTGGCGCGGGCACTTCAGGCATCTTCGTTCAGGCCCCGGAGTTTGAAGGAGTGGAGAACATCACCTTTCCGTCCTTTGTCATGGGAGTTCCCATTACCAACATAACGCAGGTGAACAATACATATTATGTGAGTGATGGTCTCTCAAGAGTCGTAGGCACTCACACGCTTAAGCTGGGCAGCCAGTTTCACATCGATGAGGTCAACGAACATCCAAACGCCACTTTCAACGGAACTTTCAACATCAACGGCACGGAGACGGGCGACCCATATGCAGACCTCCTGCTAGGTGTTCCGAGCAACTTCACGCAATCCTCGGGCCAACACTATTATCTTCGTAACCGGTATCTCGGCCTGTATGCCCAGGACAGTTGGCGAGCCCGCAGCGATCTTACAATCAACGCAGGCATACGTTGGGACGTCATCATGCCCTGGTGGGAAAAATACGACCAGCTCCAGACCTGGGTCCCTGGAGCACAATCTTCTCTATACCCTGGCGCTCCCCCAGGCTTGTTGGTTGCAGGAGATCCCGGCATTCCAAAGACAATCGCTCCTACCAGCTACAAAAACTTCGCCCCGCGCATCGGCTTCGCGTATTCTCCCAATTTCGATCGAGGCTTCTTCAGCAAGATCTTTGGAGCAGGAAGCCAGACCAGTATTCGGGCCAGCTATGGCCTCTTCTACACCGCGTTCCAAGGCCTCTCCGCAGGCATTATGTACGCGGTTCCGCCCTTCGGTTACAACTATCTCAGCCCTGCCCCACCGCTACTTGCCACGCCCTTTATCACTGCTGCCACCGGGTTCGATAACGGACAGCGCTTTCCCTTTCCTTTCCCGTCGCATAGTGTCTCTGTCTCCAATCCAGACAACTCCATCAAGTGGAACAACTTCATTCCACTGTCGGCGGATCCGTTCTTCTACTATCGCAATCGGGTTCCCTACGTTAGCAGTTACATGTTCTCCATCCAGCGCCAGATCACGGCGCAAACTCTGCTGACAGTGAGCTACGTAGGCAACCAGGGACATCACATTCTTTCACTTGTCTCCGCCAATCCGGGCGATCCCGCGCTCTGCCTCAGTCTTGATGGCTGCGGTCCTTTCGGCGAAGACTCGCTCTACATTAATGACGCAGGACAAACTGTGCAAGGAACTCGCGTCGGTCAGGGGCCGGAATACGGAGAAAATACCGCTGACAAATCTATTGCGAACTCGAGCTATAACGCGCTCGAAACGACCCTTCGGTACCAACGACGTGGCTCGCAGCTTCTCTTCAGCTACACCTACGCTAAATCGATCGACCAGGGATCCAATCTCGGAGAGCAGCTCAATCCAATCAATCCCCGGCAAAGCCGTACCATCTCCGCCTGGGACCTCAAACACAACTTCGTAGCCAGCTATACACTCGCAATCCCATTTACCGCCCTGTTCCGCCGAAGCAACCGCCTGACAGAAAGTTGGAGTCTCTCCGGCACGACCCGCTTTGCAACAGGGTTGCCGGTCACATTGTTCGACAACTCTGACAACTCACTGATTGGCACGCTGGGTAACGGAGCCAACAACTATCTCCTCGACACACCGCAATACAAACCAGGCCCCTTTAGGATCAATACCAACGGACGTAATGGGCGCCCTGCGTTCGACACCTCGCTCTTTAGTGAAGAGACTTTGGGACAACTAGGCAATGCAAAACGCCGTATCTTTTACGGCCCCGGAATTAGTAATTTTGACATGACACTCAGGAAAGATCTGCGTCTTGGCGACGTAAAATCGCTTCAATTTCGCGTTGAGGCGTTTAACGTCTTCAATCATGCTCAGTTCTTCGGTCCTGCGTCAGTGGACGGGCAGATAGAAAATCCGGACTTTGGGGCTATCGTTTCCGCAGCCCCTCCCCGGCTCATGCAGCTTGCCGCAAAGTACACTTTTTAGGAGACGCACAGACATGGTTGTATGACATAAATAGGATGGCTTAAACCGACGGCAAACCATCAATACAAGTGGCACAACAGGAGTTAGCCTATGCGTTCGCGAATCTTCCCGTTTATTATTTTCCCTATCTTCCTTCTCGTAGTTGCTGCGTCGTGGGCCAAAAGAGGACAGGCTGCGCATCGGGCAGCGACAACGCCCGCGTCGAGCAGCCAGGAAGAACCAGTTCCTGCAAGCAAGAATCCCGCGAGACTTGCGCAGTTGATGCGGGGAACCTTGTTTCCCGATTCCAATGTTCTCTTTGCCGCAACAGGTAAAAACCCCGCCGACGTGCCACCAGCAAAAGATCCTTCCGCGGCAACGAATCCTCTTGAGAGTACCTACGGCAAGTGGGAAGCCGTCGAGAACAGTTCGCTTGCAATCGTTGAAACGGCTAATTTGCTTATCGTCCCCGGTCGTTTGTGTTCAAACGGCAGACCAGTACCAACGAGCAACCCAGACTGGCCAATACTTGTGCAAGGTCTTCGCGAAGCAGGTATGAAATCCTATGTGGCTGCACAATCGAAAAATCAGGACAAGCTCACCGATGCGACCGACCTGCTTACCACGGCCTGTGCCAACTGCCACGTTAAGTATCGCGACAAAGACAAACTCGAAGATCGCTGTCAAGAGGACGCCAAACTCAAATAGTTACGACCTTGCGATCGAGCAAAACGAGCAAGCAAAAGTTGTTCTCACTCAGAAGAGCCTGCTATTGGGAAACCACCGTTTTAGAAGCTCATCCAAACCTAACGATAACCCTGCGGAGGAAAATACGAATACTATTTGAAGGATGATGAAGATGCGATTGATGCCGAGTTGCGGCCCACCATTTGCAATGGCAATAGAAAGAAGAATATTCAGGTTGTGAAATGCCCCAAAGGATGCAGAGATTCGAACCGAACAACCAAGCAAAAGAGAAACGCCAATCGCCAGTTCGCCAAATGCAACCAAGTGACTGAGAAAATGGGCGTGGGGAACAACGAAGCCAAGGATAAAGGATCGGTGCCACGCGAACGGGTCCTTCACTGCAGTTCTTGCCAATTCTTCGGCGAGAATTTGCCCATTAAGAATTTCCCGTCACCTTTGGTCACGCAGCTGTCAAGAAGTGGTAACCAACAGCGATTCGTAGGATCGCCAGCTATCCGAGATAAGTCTTCTGCTTGAATTTGGCTATGGGAGTCATGGTTCTTCTATTCCGTTTTCAACGCCCAATAATTTGTGCAACCTTCATACAAACAATTAGCCGTTGCCACCTGGAGGTATGCGCAAAACATGGTTGTCGTAAACGATCTTGCCGCCAATGATGGTAAGCACAGATGTGATGTGCTTGATCGTTTCATCCGGGACGTGTTTCGGATCCAGGTAGTCATCACTCAGAACTACTAGATCGGCTAGCTTTCCTGCCTCAATGGAGCCGAGCTTATCCTCATCTTTTGTGAACCAGGGTTGATTCGCGGTGTACATCCGAAGCGCCTGCATCCGCGTGAGTGTTTGTCCGTCCGCAACGAGTTGACCCGCGCTATTCTTTCCGGTCACCATGTAGTACATATGCGCCCAAGGATCAAGGGGCGAAACGGTACCACCGTCGCTTCCGTACCCCACATGGATGCCGCTTTCCACCAGCATGCGAAAAGGCGGTATTTCTTTTGGAGAAGTACGCGGTGGAGTACTTGCGGTATACCGACCACCTGCGGCACTGACACCCACACCCATTCGCCGCAATCGATTCAGTGTTTCCTGATCGATCCCGGGAACGTGAGCCAGGCACCACCGCAATTGCGCGAGCGGTATGTCCTTATTGACTTTCTCCCAAATATCCGTAAAGGCTTTCTCGTCAGCAATACCCATTCCATGTTCGTCGTAAGCCCAGCCTCTTTCTGCGGTTAGTCTGGCTGCGGCTTCGTATACCAGGGACGATGAATTCGCAGCAAATGGAAATGGGCCACTGTAAATTCGCTCACCCACTCCAGACACTTTGACCCAGTCATCCCCAAAATCTTGAAATTGATTGTTGAGTCGCGCTTTCAAAAAAGGAAGGTCCACCTGCTGATCCTGCATATAGAAAAATATTCGCAGGCGCATCAGCATCTTGCCCTCGCGGTCCAACGCGAGAAAATGATCGTAGCCGGTAAATGGGTTTATTGTATTTGTCCTGTTTCCGATCTCGGCTATACCCTGTGCTCCAGGCGTATCGATTGGCCATGGCGCGCCCTTATCGTCGGACATAGTCAGACCAACACTAGCTGCATAGGCCATCACATCGAGCGCGCCGCGCTTCTCGTCCGCAAACGTTCGGGTTGACTCGAGCGCCCTAAAGGCGGCGACTGTACGCGCGTTTGGCTCAATGTCCCCCTCAGGGCCGACATCGATTCCTTTTTTTTCGAAGAACGCTTTGCCTTTACTATTGGTCACGGCTGGACCGTCGAACCCGATCTGAAGATAGACAGGGGAGTTCGGTGCCGCAGTATCGAGATCCGCTTTAGTGGGCATGCGCTTCTCTGCAAATTGTTCCGGACTCCATCCACCAATAGCCGTGATCCAGTCGTCGGGGGCTAAAGAAGCTGCTCTGTTGCGAATCAATTGCTGCACTTCAACGATGGAAGCAGCAATCTCAATGCGGGCGTCATGGCCAGGACGCAACGAAGCCACAACAATATGATTGTGACCATCGATAAGTCCCGGGATTGCGGTTCGGCCCTTAAGATCAACCAGGCGGGCGCAGCCATCGTGCTTTGGGATCCCATGGGCAATTCCGACGGCAGCAATATGATCTCCCTCAATAGTGACGGACGTAGCCATCGTATCGTGCTGATCCATTGTTGCGATCTTGCCGTTATAAAGAATAGTTTTGTGACAATTCTGGGTTTGCGCCGGCAGCATCGTCTTCAAAACAACAAGCACAACAGCAAGAGAAGCCATACTTGTTAGAAATTTCATTAAGATTTCGACTCCTTCGCGCGGGGACGCGATTACTTATCGCTACTATTTTGCGAATCGACGGGGCAGCCCGTTAGAACCCATGAATGCCTTCTGATCTCTTCAATCGAGGCAAGAGATCCAAGCTGTTTTTGCGTCTAATTGCCTCTAGCTCTTGGGGATCAAATGCCTTCGATTCGGTTAGACCCGTTGTATTTTCTATCGAGGATCGGTACGGATAATCTGTTCCGAAGAGAATCTGCGATATCGGTACAACATGTTTGAGAGCAGTCATTGGAACTGGGTTGAATGTCTGGGCTGTGTCGTAGTAAAACTTTGCAATCTCGGCCTGGAAATCATGCTGCTGCCGTTCTCCGGTGTTTTCATGCGACCGAGCAACGCGGTTCACAAAGCGTCCGATCAGATATGGCATCGTGCCGCCGCCATGGGAGAAGATCATGCGGACGTTCGGATAACGTTGCGCCGAACCGCTGTATACCATCCGCACTATCGCACGAGTCGTATCTGTTCCGTATTCGATCTCTGCTGAAGAGATGCCGGGAAGCAGGTTCGCACAGCATGCATTTGTCGTTGGGTGGGTAAATACCACAGCTTGGCGGCGATTCAATTCTTCGAAGACCGGCGCGAAGAACGGGTCGCCCAGCCATTTATCGTTGTAGCTCGTAAAAAGCATAATCCCGTCCGCTTTGAGGACGTCGAGAGCATACTCGATCTCGCGCAAGCTGCCATCGATATCCGGCAACATCAATGTCGCAAAATTACCGAAGCGGCCCGGATAGTCTGAGATCAATTTCGCGGCGTATTCATTGCTATCACGCGCCAGATGCCGCGCCTGCTCGGAATCACCAAACCATACCCCTGGCGCGACAATGGAATTCATCGCAGTAGCAACGCCAGCGCGATCCATATCTTCGATGGTTTTTTGCGGCGACCAACCGGCAAGGGCAGCTGGCGCAACCTTTTTTTGGGCGGTTATCTCTGCGTATGCCGGGGGAGAGAAAATGATGATGAACGTCAATCCAGCCCGATTGAATGCGCGCCGTCGATTGGATTGCCTGAGCTAACAGCCCGTCAGGAATGAGGGAACTCGCGGCAAAGGCCCCAAGACTGGTTAAGAATTGTCGCCGCGCAGGGAGTCCTAAACCGGAAACGCCGCTTTCGGCGTCGAAATTGTTGTTCATCGTACTTACTCCCTGGGAGGATGGTAAGGATTGATGTTGCTTTTGAGAATATGACTTAGAGCGATAGCTGCTGCCGCAAATAGCGCCGGGACTGCCCCCGCGAAGTATATATGTCGCAATGGCCACTCACGGGAAACCATAATGCCGCCAAATATTGGACCCACGATCGACCCTATGCGACCGACCCCTAAAGCCCAGCCAACTCCCGTCGACCTGATCGAAGTGGGATAAAACGTCGCCGACAACGCGTTGAGTCCCGCCTGTGCGCCCTGAACAAAGCAACCCAACAAAAAGATCACCACCATCATGAGCGATAAGGATGCGATAAAAGCCAACGATTCGATCAGGAGGAGGCACATTCCGAACTCCGACAGCAGAATGGCGAAGCTGCCCCGCGAGCTCATCAATCTTCCCTGAAGGAGCGATCCAACTATCCCCCCCAGACTGAAAACAGACACTCCAACGATGCCTGCGGAAACTGGCGTATGAGTTTGATGTAACAGTGCTGGTAACCAACTGATAATGAAATATAGAACCAGCAGATTCATAAAAAAGGGGACCCAAAGCAGAACAGTTCCAATGGCACGCCCCTCCGTAAACAGGTGAATCACAGGAATTCCTTTACCTTGGTGGTCCTGCCCCGCCGCGGAAAAATCAAGATCCTCCCGTGCGACCTCTGGAGCAATATGCGAAAGAATCTTATTGATAGAGTTTCGATCCGCCCCGTTCACGCTAAGAAATCGAATCGATTCAGGTAGCACTTTGGTCAGAATGAGAGCAACAACCAAAGGCAAAACTCCACCCGCATAAAAGACTGACCGCCAACCCCAATGTGGCAGCATCACCGAGCTTACTAAACCCCCAAGAAGTGCCCCCAGGGGCATGCTGCAAAAGAGCGCTGTTACCAGAGCTTGCTGCAGACGCTTTGGGGCGTACTCAGTTGTGAGAGCGACGACATTTGGTATAGCACCACCCAAACCTAGGCCTGTCAGGAAACGAAATGTCACTAATTGGTGAAATGTTGTAGCTCGACCTGTAGCCATGGCAAATGCTGCAAAGGTAAGCGTCGCAAACACAATCGGCCATTTGCGTCCGACACGATCGGCAAGAGGACCTGCGATCATCGATGAAAGCATTAACCCGACCAGAGCAGCCGAGAATACGGGCCCAAACGTGCGGATCGAAAGGTGAAGAGATTCGGCCATCGAAGGCGCAAGAAAGCCAATGCTTTGCGTGTCGAATCCATCCAGAACAAGCACGAGGCCACACAACAGTATGGTCATCGACTGATAGCGGCTCAGCGGTCGCTGGTCGATTACTTCACTTATTCTTGGGGCGTGATTCGTGATCGCCATTCTTTCAGATCCTTGTGCCATGGTCATCGAGTGAATCCATGCGCTTGAACGTGACTACGCCAAGCTCGATTGATTGATTGGACGCCCTCACTGAATCCAGACCGTCTTGGCATTGACGAATTCGCGTATGCCCTGAAGCGCAAGTTCGCGGCCATGTCCGGACATTTTGACACCACCGAATGGCAAGCGTGGATCGGATACAACCATGCTGTTGATAAATACCATGCCGGCATCCAGTTCGTTGACGAATCGCTCTTTCTCGGCAGCATCCTCCGTCCAAGCGCTAGCTCCGAGGCCAAACCGTGTGTCATTCGCAATCTTGATGGCGTGATCGATGTCCCTTACCCGAAAGAGGGAAGCTATCGGACCAAAGAACTCTTCGCTGTAAGCTGGCGAATCATTCGGAATATCAGTCAGAACAGTTGGAGCGTAGAAGAAACCTGGGCTACTGAGCACCAACCCTCCCGTAAGAACACGACCGCCCCTCTCAAGAGTCTTTGTAACGTCCGCGTGAAGTGTACGAACGGCATTTGCGGTTGCAAGAGGGCCAACCTCGATAGCCGGATCAAGCGGATCACCGACGGTCAAGGCTTTCATAGCAGCTACAAATCTCTGTTCGAATTCCTCTGCAATCTCCTCTGCGATGATGAAGCGTTTCGCGGCAATGCAGGATTGACCATTATTCAGAATCCTGGCTCGCACTCCTGTCTTGACAGCTGCCTCCAAATCTGCAGTAGGCATAACGATAAAAGGATCGCTCCCACCGAGTTCAAGAACTACTTTCTTTACTCGCCTCGCTGCTCCCACCGCGACCTTGATACCAGCGTCCTCACTTCCGGTAATAGTTGCTGCAACGATCCGTGAATCGGCAAGCATCCCTTCAACCTCCTCGGGCCCGACGAGCAATGTTTGAAGTACACCCTCTTCAAATCCTGCTTCAAGACAGATGCGTTCGATCTCAAGCGCGCACCGTGGCACATTCGAAGCGTGTTTGAGCAAACCAGTA
Source organism: uncultured Acidobacteriaceae bacterium (assembly GCA_963735215.1). Lineage (GTDB taxonomy): Bacteria > Acidobacteriota > Terriglobia > Terriglobales > Acidobacteriaceae > Telmatobacter. The sequence continues at coordinate 30,643 of CAVTKF010000006.1, forward strand.
TTGCCAGCCATGAGTGCCGGGGCAAGAAAACGTATCACCTGCCAAAATGGATAGTTCCAAGGCATGATTGCAAGGACTGGCCCGAGGGGCAGATATCGTACAAAACTCTTCGTGGCATTTGTCTCAACTATCTCATCGGCGAGATATCGCTCGGCGTGCTCAGCGTAGTATCGGCATACGAGAGCGCACTTCTCAATTTCGAGGACCGAGGATGTCAGCGGCTTCCCCATCTCTACCGTAATCAGCCGCGCAAGGCGATCTTTATCGCGCTCAAGAATATCTGCAGCGCGTAGCATACACCGAGCACGATCCGAAAATGTCGTCCTTCGATAACGCGAAAACGCAACCGCTGATCGCCCGACTTTGTCATTGAGCTGCTGAGGCGTGAGAGGCTCGAACACCTGGAGAGTCTCGCCACTGAAAGGATTGATCGTTGCAATCGGCATATAGATCTCCGGAAATTTCAGTGACGCAGGAGTGACAGCACTGAGCAATGACTAAAGTTCAATTTAAGATCTCGATTGCGACCCCCTCCAGGGAGGCTGAGAAATCACCAACGGAACCGACTGATAGATGGTTGCGCAAGAATGAATTGATTGGGCAATTCGAAAGAAAGTTCGTCCATCGCAAACAACCCCTGGATCGAGTGATAATGGTCATGGATTGAACTTATACCTTTCTACGATTGACAAAGTCAATTGCCCACTAAAGGAAAAATCTGGCGGCTCACTTTTTCGCAGCGAAGGCTCCAAAGCTCGGTCTGAGATATTCATAAATACCGCATTCTTATTGATAATGTGCCGATACCGGGGATTAAGCGCCGCGTTTGTGTGCTCCAAATCTTGCCTCTCTGAAACCTTTCTCTTGCAAACTCCGCATCCTTTGGTCTAAAGTTATTACCTCGTGAGGGTAGGCTGGTGACCCGCTCGAGAAGAGACTATTAAATCTCTTCACTTGGGATTCGGCTTTGAATCCTCAGTAGCTGAATACGTGCGTCTTCGGCTTGACGGGAATAAAGCAGGAACGTTTAGGAGGACAGAAGATGGAGCATACGGGGTTTTATTTTGCGGACCGCACGGGCGTAGCGGAACCGACGAAGCTGGATTTGATTCCAGCAGTAACGATTCCGAAAGAAGCGATCGACGAAGAGGTGGAGCGGTTGGCGAGCCTTCCCGCCCCGGCCAACGGCAGGCGGGTCTCACGCATCGCGAATCCGCTGACGGGAGTGGGTGAAGGGCTGGCTCCTGGCATCGAGGTCTCGATTTCAGTGCTAAAGCCTGGTGAAAGCACAACACCAATTCGTCATAACTCATCGCAGGTAAATTTCTGCATCCGCGGAGGTGGTGAGGCGACCGTCGACGGCAAAGTAATCCAGTATGGGCAATATGATGTCTTCAACACACCTTCGTGGGTTGTCTACGAGCATCGCAACAACACCAACGACCTGCAGGTCCGGCTGACCTACAGTAACTCGCCGTTACTTGAAAAGATGAAAGTCCACATCGTCGAAGAGGAACCAAAACTAGGCGGTAAAAAGAAGACCTACGACGAACACTCCTCGGCCGAGAGTCCCTTCGGCACCTTCCCTATCTCTGACGACGGCTCGTTCTTGATGCCCTACGAGAAGCTAATTAATCCGGATGTGGTCAGGTACGAGCCGCTGTACTTCCCCTGGCAGAGAGTAAAGACCGAGTTGGATAAACTGGCGTCACTGGGCCAGTCTTACCGCGGCCGCCGACTGTACTTGCTCTACAATCCGGCGACAGGACACACCAACGGGACGACGAGCAACTTCTTCGCGACCATGTGCATTCGTCCGAAGAACATCGTCGACCGTCCACACCGCCACACCGGAACCGCAATCAACTACTACTTCGCCGGCTCGGGCTACAGCGTGGTCGGAGGGGTGAAGTATCCGTGGAAGGCTGGCGACCTAATGCTGTCGGCGCCCGGATGGGCAGTTCATAACCATGCCTCGCTTGGCGAAGACGTCTACGAACTCACGATCCAGGATAGCCCACTCAACATCTGGATGGGCTCGCTGCTGTGGCAGGAGAGCCTCGACCAGCCCGTCGAACTGCTCGGCGCGGCAGAAGGCTTCGCCACGAATCGAAAGGCCTGATACCTCTCGACCAGGCTCCGAGCAACGCGAGCCGGTCACTGCAGTCTCTCTCGGTGCCGAGCAAGACACTATACCGGCAAGGAGTAACCCTCTTCATGATGCCTCTGAACAAAACCTTTCTGCGTGGCTCATTTCCGCCGCTGGTGACACCTTTCCGTGACGGAAAGGTGGATTACAACAAGTTCGCGGAGTTAGCCGAGCGCCAGGTCCAACAGGGCTCTCATGGCATCGTGGTAGCGGGAACGACGGGCGAGCCAAGCAGTCTCTCCGTAGACGAGCGGCTGAGCTGCTGAAAGTCGCGGTGTCGGTTGTCGCTGGCAGAATTCAGGTCGTGGCTGCGACCGGTTCGCAATCTTTTGCCGAAACACTTCAGCTGACAGCTGCAGGCGGAACGGGCGGGCGCTGACCAGTCCTGGTGGTCACGCCTTATTACATCAAGCCCTCGCAAAGAGGTTTGGTCGATTATTTTGTCACCTTGGGCCAACGTATCAGGCTTCCGTTGATGATCTATCACATCCCCGGTCGCGCGGCGGTCTCGATCAAGGCGCAGACCGTAATGAAGATTGCGGAGCAGCTCCCTCATCTGGTAGGGCTTCAAGCACGCGGATCAGAATCTCGAGTTATTGACCGAATTGCTGGTTGGCCTCGGGCCGGATTTCCGCATCTTCTGCGGAGTAGAGGCCCTCAGTCTACCGATGCTGATTCTCGGAGGAAGCGGCTTGATGAACGCTGCTGGAAACCTCGCGCCGGAGCGCGTTGCTGCGCTCTATGCTGCGGTTCAGAAGGTCGACCTCCAAAGGGCCCGCGACATCCATGTCGAACTCTTTCGAACTGAACCAGTCGATCTTTATCGATACCAACCCCGTTCCTCTCAAATACATGATGTTCCGGCTTGGTTTGCTCCATGCGCCGGAGCTCGGCTTCCGCTGGTATCGATCGACGATGCAAATGCGAAGATACTCGATGGTGTGCTCGCTCGCGCCGGATTGCTCAAAGCGTCGTGACGTCGGCGATCTCAACCTCAAATTCCGCGGCACCTGTAAGGAGTGATCTCATGGCGGCCGTTCCACTCTCGATGGCAGTTGGCGCATACGATCACTTGAGAGACCTAGTGAATGGCCGTGTCCGTCCGGAGGGCATCGAGCTCACGGCAATGGAGCTCAGCGTCGAAGAGATTTTCTTTCGCACATTCTCCTTCCAGGAATGGGACATCGCAGAGTTTTCAATGGCCAAGTATGTCTCGATGCTTTGTAGCGGCACAGCCCCTTTCCGCGCGATCCCAGTGTTTCCGTCGCGCGTCTTTCGGCAATCTGCCTTGTATGTCGCAACGGCCAGCGGGATTCGCTCAGCCGAAGACCTTGCCGGGCGCCGCGTCGGTATTCCGGAGTGGTCGCAGACCGCGGGCATCTATGCCCGCTCCATCCTGCAACATCAATGTAACGTTCGACTCGCGGATATCCACTGGGTACAGGCAGGTGTCAACCAGGCTGGGCGCAACGAGAAAGTGCCGCTGTCTCTGCCCGAGGGGGTCACGATCGAGGCGGTCTCAAACCGTTCGCTCAACGAGATGCTTCTCGCCGGGGATCTCGACGCCATCATTACAGCGCGCGAGCCCGCAAGCTTTGTGGCAGGCGATGCGGCGATTGCCCGGCTCTGGCCGGACTACCGCTCGATGGAGCAGAGCTATTACGAAGCGACCGGCATCTTCCCCATCATGCACGTCATCGTGGTCAGAAACGAAGTCTTGGATCGCGCGCCTTGGGTTGCGATGAACCTCCTCCGCGCATTCGAGGAGGCCAAAGCAAATAGCCTTAAACGTCTCTCCACCATCGTCAATTCTCCGGTCGCGATCCCCTGGTCACTGAAAGCCTATCAGCTTGCGCAGAAAGTGTTCGGCGACGACCCCTGGCCCTACGGTCTCGAGGCCAACCGAAAAACCCTTGATGCTTTTCTGCAATACAGCCACGAGCAGGGAGTCACGCAGCGACGGTTGTTCGCTGAAGAATTGTTCCCCGACGAAGTGACGAAGGTGTTCAAGGTTTGAGCTGCGATACGCAGCCTAGCGGGCGGCTGCCAGGAGGACCTTACGCGTGACCACCGACCAGTCCCTGCCGCAAGACCAGGCGGCGTCTCTACATGGAACGCAAGAAGTCGTCCCGGCCGACCGGCGTCTAAAGCAACGCTACGACGGCAGAGCCAAGGTCACCGGAACGGCCCAGTACTCCGCCGACGTCCGTATCCCCCGGCTCGCTTACGCCTTGATCGTCCAAAGCACCATCGCGAATGGAGTAATCACCTCCATGGATCGTAGTGCAGCCGAACGTGCTTACGGGGTCCTCGCCGTTCTCACGCCGTTCAACGCTCCCCGACTGCCCATATATCCGCCGGAGCATACCCGCGGCAACCTCACTCTCCTACAGAACACCGACGTGAACTACAACGGCCAGCCGATTGCCGTGATCGTTGCTACCAGCCTGGATGCCGCCCGGTATGCTGCAACCCTGCTCCAGACCAAGTATCAGCTGCAGCCCGCGAAACTGGATTTCATAGGCCGGCTGAACGAAGCTCGGCCCCTCAAGGGGGCGTTTCGCGAGCCTGTCGACACCAGCCGAGGCGACCTCGAAAAGTCCATGGCAAAGGCCCACGTCAAGCTGGAAGAGACCTACACCACTCCTGTTCAAAATCACAACAGCATGGAAACGCCACTCCACGCTTGCATGGTGGGATGATGAGAAGCTCAATCTTCACAACTCCACGCAGTCCATCGTCGGAGACAAGCAGACGGTCGCGAAGACTCTCGGTATTCCGCCAGATAATGTCCACGTGCTGTGCCCTTACACAGGTGGCGGATTTGGCAGCAAGGGCATTACTTGGTCTCACGTGGTCCTTGCAGCTATGGCGGCGAAGGCCGTTGGTCGGCCTGTAAAGCTTGTCCTCGACCGCAACCAGATGTTCGGGCCAGTGGGCTCCCGTCCAGCCACTGTTCAAAAAATTCGCCTGGGCGCCGCAGCCGATGGCAGGCTGCTCGCCATCCAGCACGATGTCATCCTCCATACGTCCGTCATGGAGGACTTCCTGGAGTCCTCCGCGTTTCTCACCCGTATGCTGTACTCCTCCGAGGCGACCGTTACCACCCATCGCCTTGTTGAGATGAACCTCGGCGTTGCGACCAACATGCGCGGACCCGGCGAATCGACCGGATCGGCGGCCCTCGAGTCCGCTCTCGACGAGCTCGCCGTCAAACTCAAAATGGATCCTGTCCAGCTTCGGCTTATGAATTACGCGGAAAAGGATGAGGGCAAGGGACTCCCATTCACCTCCAAATATCTCCGCGAGTGCTACCAGCAGGCGGGCGAGCGGTTCGGATGGTCGCGGCGTAACCCGGTGCCTGGTCAGACGCTCGAAGGCAACGAACTCATCGGTAGCGGCATGGCAACGGCGACGCGCCATGCCAACCGTTCCGCCGCACACGCTCTAGTGCGAATTCTGCCTAGCGGGAGCGCCTTCGTCGCCTCAGGATCTCAGGAGTTGGGCACCGGCACCTACACCATCATGGCGGACATCGTCGCGGAAGCGCTCGGCCTCGATCCATCGCTCATCGAAGTGAAGCTCGGCGACTCGATCCTTCCCCAGGCGCCCGCATCGACGGGCTCGCAGTCCGCGGCGAGTGTCGGCCCGGCGGTTCGCGACGCTGCCCGCAACGCCCTGCGTAAAATGTTCTCGATGGCTGCAGCCGATTCTCAATCTCCTCTCTACGGTACAAAACCGGAGGACCTCGGCGCTCGCGACGGCCGCCTTTTCCTTACGTCCAACCAGTCCATCGGGGACAGCTTCGCCGACGTCATGGCACGCAACGGAGGCCAGCCGATAGAAGCTGCCGGCGCCTCCGAACCTGCCAGAGACAGAGCCTCCTATACATCGAACTCCTTCGGGGCAGTCTTCGTCGAAGTTGCCGTCGACCGCGACACCCATATGGTCAAAGTTCGCAGGATCGTCGGCACGTATGACATCGGCACTCTCATGAACGAGACCACGGGTATGGCCCAACTCATTGGTGGCGTTGTCTGGGGAGTCTCCTTCGCGCTGCACGAACAGGCGCACATCGATCCCGTCTTCGGCCGCACTGTGAATGCGAACTTTGCGGAATACCACGTAGCCGCCAATGCGGACATCGGCCACCTGGACCTGACAGTCCTCAACATTCCCGACCGGCAATTCAGCCCATTAGGCGGTCGCGGTATCGGTGAAATCTCCATTACTGGAACCGTCGCGGCGATTGCTAACGCCATCTACAACGCCACCGGAAGGCGCATTCGTCACTTCCCCATCACTCCGGACAAAATCATGCAGGCGAGCAGTGGTCAAGCAAGAAGTGATGCCCCAAGGGATGATCTCGAATAAAGGGAAAGACAACTCAGACAGTATCTCTGGTCATTTCTGCCGCGGACGCTATTCAAACGTGGGCAAACTGTAACTCCCAGTAATACGAAAGCTTTATGGAAAATGCCACTCAAATCGCGGATCAACCCGACACGTTCTCGCACTTCGACTTCGCCGACCTTACTCAGGCCGACAGCTACAAGCTGCTGGTTTCCGTCGTCATGCCGCGCCCCATCGCGTGGGTCGTCTCTCGCGACGAGGCAGGCGTCATCAACGCCGCGCCGTTTTCCTTCTTCAACATCGTCTCTACGGATCCTCCCTTGGTCGCGATCAGTTTCTCTGCCGCGTCCGATCGTATCGAGAAGGACACTCTCTACAACATTCGCGAGCGCGGTGAGTTGGTAATCCACATGGTGACGGAAGATCTGGCCGAGGCTATGAACACTACCGCCGCCAATGCGCCCCGCGACGTCGACGAAACGCAGCTCGCCGGTCTGGAGCTTGTTCCCTCAATGCTTGTAGACGTACCCCGCATTCTGGCTTCGCCCGTAGCTCTCGAATGCACGCTCTTTAACATCATCACTCCCGGCCCGAGGAGCACAATCGTTCTCGCCCGCGTCGTTTACATGCACATTCGCAGCGACGCATTCGAGGATATTTCGAGGCTCTACATCGATCCCACCCGGCTCCGTCTCATCGGCCGCATGCATGGCGCAAGCGGTTACACCACAACGCGTGACCTGTTCCATCTCGAGCGTAAGAGCTGGCCCCCGAAGTAGCACGACGGGATTAGCCCGAATCTGAAGCCCGTTACCGGAATCATTCGCCTCTCACCGATTTCACTCAACGTTCGACAGGAGAAGTCCCGATGAATCGCCGCTCATTGCTTGCCTTTACACTCGCTCTGTTTACTGCGACTGTCGCCGCTGCACAATCCTCCACATGGGCGATCGACAAGAATCACTCGCAGGCCAACTTTCAGATTCGCCATCTTGGCGTCAGCAACGTTCGTGGCTCGATCAGCGGTGTCACAGGCACCATCATCTGGGATGAGAAAGACATTTCGAAGTCCAGCGTAACCGCCACTCTTGACACCAGCACCGTAAACACCAGCACAGAAGCGCGAGACAAGCACCTTAAGGGACCAGACTTCTTCAACGTCGAGAAGTTTCCGACAATGACCTTTAAGTCCACTTTCGTTGCAGGCACGCCTGGCAAGTTGAAGATTGTCGGCGACCTCACGCTAGCAGGGGTCACAAAATCCGTCATCCTCGACGTCGATGGGCCCAGCACTCCGGTGAAAGGGCCCGCCGGCAAGATGGTCACCGGCTTCTCCGCCACCGGCCTTATCAAGCGCAGCGACTTCAACTTCGCGAGCTCATATGCCGGTTCCGCGGCGCTCGGCGACGAAGTGAAGTTTACGCTTGATCTGGAAGCCGCCAAATAATCCTGAGAGTAGTTTGCGAACGTGGGGCAATGCGGAAAGGGGCGCTCTCGCTAGCGGAGCGCCCCGCCACTCCGAAACCCCAAAGCTCCTATCGTCTGGTAAGCGTGCCGGAACATCGGATCACTGAGTTCGTTGCTGCCGACAGCACTGTACAGACTCACTCTGTATCCGGCTCCGTGTCGCTTGCTCTAGTCCCCAAGCGCCCTCCCGAGGAAGGGCGCTTGAAACATTAGAACCGCCTATCGATCCGGACGGCACGATGACTGCTTCTAGAATATCGCCTTCAGGGAGAATTGAATTTCCCGTGAGGACGTACTTGTGTACAGGATAGCGGTGGAGTTGGGCCGCCCCACAGTGTCGGCGATAGCACCTGCAAAGAGGCCCTGCAGCAGGGCGTTGACCTTAAATCAGCTCAAGAGCTGTTGAGGCACGCCGACTCCAGGATCACTTTGGAGGTGTACCAGCAGCCTGTGGCCGTGGAGAAACGGGTACCTCTGGGCCTGGCCGCACGGGGCCTGCTTTGGGTTACCCATAGAAGGCGACGCGATTCGCATATAATCTGGCACCTATGCCACTCATTGCAGGATTCCAGCTGGACTCTTATGAGATCATTGCGCTCTTGGGTGCGGGTGGTATGGGCGAGGTCTATCGTGCCCGCGACGCCGCGCTGAAACGCGATGTGGCGATCAAGGTACTACCCGCCGAGTGGTCACGTGATACCGAGCGTCTCCGCCGCTTTGAGCTGGAGGCCCAGGCTGCCGCCGCCCTGAATCATCCCAACATTGTTTCGATTTTTCACGTCGGCCAGTGCGACGGATCGCCGTACATCGCCACAGAGTTGCTGCAAGGCGAGACTTTGCGCGAGCGCCTTCGTATGGGCCCGATGCGGCTGCGGGAAGTGCTGGACTATGGAGTGGAACTAGCCCGTGGACTGGCGGCCGCTCACGATGCTGGAATTGTCCACCGTGATCTAAAACCGGAAAACATCTGGGTGACGAAAGATGGGCGGATCAAGATCCTTGACTTCGGATTGGCCAAGCTGAATCCAGCTAAATCTGCAAGCTTGGATGGCACGACCGCCAGCTTCCGGCAAGAATCTGTCCCCGGACAGGTGCTGGGGACAGTCGGCTACATGTCGCCCGAGCAGGTTCGGGGAGAAGTTGCCGACGCACGCAGCGACATCTTTGCGGTCGGCGTAGTTCTGTACGAGATGCTGGCTGGAAAACCCGCGTTTCGCAAGGCGACTTCGGCGGAGACGATGGTGGCGATCTTGAACGAAGACCCGCCATCGGTTTCGCAGATTGCGCCGAGCGTCCCGCCGGGATTGCAGAGGATCGTAAATCGCTGCCTCGCCAAGAACCCAGCGCAACGACTTCAGCATGCGACAGATCTGGAGTTCGCGCTGGACGCTTTGAGTGATTCAGGCACGGGTACCCAAGTCAGCGGGTCGCACGCTACGGTCTCACCCGTGAAGCGGAGGTGGATTGCTGCTTCCGCAGCCGTACTTGCCATCGTTGCTGCTTTCATTCTCTGGTGGATTCGTGCTCCAGAGGCAACACCGTCATGGGCCGGCGTCCGCCTGGGCGGCCCTGTTGTTGCTTTCTCACCGCGAGTGTCTCCGGACGGCCAGATGCTGGCGCTGATCGCCCTCGTCAACCGCCAGACGCAGGTGGCGATCATGAAACCCGACGGAGGGAGTTGGAACGTCCTGACAGACGATACCAGCAATGGTTCCGTCACCAACGTAGCCTGGGCGCGGGACGGTTCGCGCTTGTTCTTCGACCGCTTCTGGGAACGGCCCGCCGGGGTGTATTCGATTCCGCCGCTCGGCGGAGAACCCACCCTGCTGGTGGAAGACGCATGGGCGCCGCAGCCGCTGCCTGACGGTAGCCTCGTCGTGCTCAAGAGGACGCTGCGGGGGAACAACCAGGCGTTTCGGTTTTGGCCGGAGTCGGGTCGAAGCGAGCCTCTGCCCGCGTATCTGGAGCGGTGGGATGCTGGACCGCCGGTTCGCGCATTCCCGGACGGTAAAGAGATCGTTTTCATCGGAGCGACGCAGGAAGCTGGCATCGAATCCGGCGCGCAGCCGTACATCCTCGATCTCGCTACGCGCAAATCCCGCCGGCTCGATCCCCAGGCGCGTATCGATCGCCTCGATTTTCAGTTGGGACTTCCGGTAGTGCCGACTCCGGACGGCCGTGGCGTTCTGATGCTGGGGAGGGAGCAAAACAGTTTTGAGTTGATCCGCGTAGAGAGAAATGGGACACCCGGACACTCGCGTGTGCTTTCATTCTCAAATGGCAGGCCGCCGTTTTACGTGGATGCCGCGCCTGATGGATCAATCTACGTGGACTCGGCCGAGATGAGCCCGTCGATCTCGCGGTTCACTGTGGAAGGCAGACTCATTGCGGAATCGGCGACGCCTGCCCCCCTTAACAACATGGCGCTGGCCTTGAAGGATGGGCGCGTTCTGATCACGGCTCCGCTCGGTGGCAATTTGCGGCTGCTCAGCGGGATGATGGGCGCGGACTTTCATCCTTTTCTCCAGGCGGATGCCGCGGACGTCGCATATGCTGCGCCGGTGAGCGCGGATGAGGTCGCGCTTTTGCTTGGTGCCCCGGGGAAGCGCCGCATCGCCTTTGTCTCTGTTCACAACGGAGTGGTCCAGCGGGAAATTTCGGTTCCCGGCGGCAATGCGACGGCCTTGGCTGTTTCATCCAGCCTGAAGACCATTTATTACGTCGCGGAGGACAATGTCTACTCAATGCCGGACACTGGAGGGCCACCAGTGCGGCTCGGCGAGGGCGAAGACCTCGCGATCGACCCGGCAGGACGGATGCTTGTCATTCACAACAACAAGGGAATCGTGCGCATCCAGCTTCCTTCAGGTGCCGCCGAACCAATCGTGCTTCCCGCCGGAATGCGGCTTGCGGCGGTGAACCTGTCCGCATCATCGATCAATCAAAAGGGGCTCATTCTGCTGAATGTGGTGACAGCACGCGATTTCGACTACCAACCCGCGATTTCGGATGGCCGAAGGGTCACGGCGATTTCGTTTGACAGGCGGGGAGACACTCTCGTGCCCGGGTGGACGCTGGAGGGGGACGTCATAGCGATGCACGACGTGTTGCGGTCGGAGTTGTGGCGATTCAGCCAAGTGGCGAAAAATAAATGAATGAGCCAACCGTCTCAGCGGAATCGACCAATGGCCCGCTTCTAAGATACGTAAACACATCGCGACCAGGGGCGGCTCATGACGTGTATCAGGCCACGCCGAAAGGCCAGTAATTCTCGGCGGTGTCATTCTCACCATGCTTTGCGTAGGCTCCCAACTGGACGAGATGCCGACTATTCGTCCAAGTGGAAAGTCCCCCCTTGGAAGTCAGTGAACACACGGGCGTTTCCGCCATTCTCCCGGCATTTCACTTGCCCCGTGTGACCCTTACCGCGATCTAGGCTGTTATTTTCTATTTCCGGGGCCCTGCCTACGTTCAGTCACTCCCCGTTGCGCAACACGCAGTGTTTCGCAAGTCTGCCACGACCGAAGAGATCGCTCGGTACGGCGCGGCCGAGGCGGAGCACCGTGCGGAAGAGCGCCGGCAGAAGCTTATCCAACTGAAGGAAAGGAATCGAGCTCGCCGGCGTCGAACCCGCTCGATTTCATATGCTCGATCTACTTGCTCCCAGCCGCCCGTTCGGGTCGTCACCGTCACCGAGGCCGCCGGGAAGAACAGCGTCAACCACTCCGAGAATTCAGCGTTCAGCCGCACGCTGTTGTAGCCGGCCCTAAGTGCGAAGACCCCGCCTCCGCTTCCGAAGTTGCCGATGTCGATCATCACCGCCTGGGTCTGGCCCGGCGCGAGGAGATTGTCGGGCACCGCCGCCGTCGCTGGGTGGAAACTCGCCCCACCATCGGGCGCGTCGATCTCTATTCTGAGGGATTTGTAATGGGCCTGGTATTCGCCGAAATTCTGGACCGCGAAGCTGTCGACGAGCTGGGCGCCGGCCAGCTGCTGCTGCTGTGGGGCGAAGGCAATCGGCATGGCGCCGGCGCTCGGAGACGCACCCGCCGACCCGCCTTTGAGCCGCGCCAGGATGCCCGAGCCGGCGGCGATCGGCGCCATGACGATGGGCCCGCTCAGCTTTAGTGCCTGAGGCGAGGCGATACCGATGTCCTGGCCATAGGACGGCATTTGGGTCTGATATCCGTCCGACACCAGAAGGCCTTCCCAATTCCCGTTGCTTTTGTTTGGCAAGGCGCTGCCATCCATCTGGGTTTCCACGAACTTACCGGGGCTCTCCGTGGCTACGGTCAGCATGCACTCCAGGTCATGAAACCGGTTGTCATAGACGTAGATCAGCCCAGTGCCGACCACTAGACGTAGTCGCTGAAAGCCGTTCGATGGCGTCCTAGAAGCGGTCTAATGCACGTAAAGCGTGCCCACCGCACTCTGAATCCACGCTGCGCTGATCTGAATTGACGTCGTTCCTGGTAGCGGCCCCGGCGAAAAACCGGGAGGCATCATGAATCCCACCGAATACACATTGCTGAAGCCTTGCAATCCTTGGGCGCTCTGAGGCACGAGGGCAATTGGGACCGAGACGTTGCCGATGGTTACAGTCACCGGAGAGATAACTGTGGCGTTTGCGGGAAACGGTTGGCCAATAGGCCAAGGTTTTCCGCTTTGGTCGCTTACCGGCCCGAGACCGGTGGCATACAAGATCAGGCTGTCGCCACCACGAGCCGGATTACCTTGCATGACGGGCTTCGGAGGGGTATTCCCGGATTGGGCGTGGAATACTTCGATGATATGCGGCGGTATCATCGGGATCACATACAGACCCATCGTCCCGGTGAAGTAAGGCGGAGGTGCAGGAAACGATGCCTTCTTTGCATTTGTTTTGCGTTGGCTGGGATCTTCCTGGACCGAAGCGGCGCGTATGCCTACGCTACTTGCTGTTCCTTTCTGCCCACCCATCTGTCCAGTCACTCCCAGATATGCCCCGGTTCCTCCCGCAATCGCCCAGTCTCCACCAGTAATCTCCGCAGGTTGGCCGGGAGGCATGGGCTGCCCACTGACTCCCGCTGCCGTGATTGATCCTATCTCCTTGGTCATCGTCTTTGCCATAGGGTCCTGGTAGAGAATCTTGAAGATGTCGTGACGAAAACCAATTATTGACGCGTCGCTGATCATCAGGCCGGCGCTGGTGATCGTGACGCCATTGATCGTGGCCACGTTGGGGTTGGCGGGCGTTTGTGTGGGGAGCAGATCGTCACGAGGTTCTGGGAAAGATACAGTCCTGTGACCGCAGGATCGCCGTTTATTCCCACGATGTCCCCGACCAACTCGAGCGGGAACATGTTGTAGAAGCTTTCAGTTGTGTTGTTTGGCTTGCCGCTCGCGGCTATGGAAACCTCCGGTAGCATCGCCAGCTGCGCCAGATCGACAGTGTCCTGATAATATGCGGTGAGGTTTTCAAGCTGGACAGTTAGGAGAGTCGGCTGGGGAGCCGCAAGCTTTTCAGATTGTTGGATTACGCGTGAGAGGTAGTCGGGAACAGGCGTCATCATGCGCATGCCGCCGGCGGTCATCACCGCGCCCGTGGCGTCGGTGGCGAAAAGAGCAAAATGATCACCCCAAGGCTGCACGGCGATCGGTGCCCCCGGCGCGCCGGTAAAGGCGTCGGATATGGGCGCCCAAGGTCCCATCAGTGGGTGTCCGGGATCGCCGCCCGCGCTGCTGACCACGCCGTTGGCGTCCGTCGCGAAGAGGGCGAAGTTGTTGCCCCAGGGGAGAACCGTGACTGGCGCGCCAGCCACACCGGTAAAGGCGTCGGATATGGGCGCCCAAGGTCCCATTAGTGGGTGTCCGGGATCGCCGCCCGCGCAGTTGACCTTGCCGTTGGCGTCCGTCGCGAAGAGAGCGAAGCTATTGCCCCAGGGGAGAACCGTGACTGGCGCGCCAGCCACACCGGTAAAGGCGTCGGATATCTGCGCCCAAGGTCCCATCAGTGGGTGTTCGGGATCGCCGCCCGCGCAACTGACCTTGCCGTTGGCGTCCGTCGCGAAGAGAGCGAAGCTATTGCCCCAGGGGAGAACCATGACTGGCGCGCCAGCCACACCGGTAAAGGCGTCGGATATCTGCGCCCAAGGTCCCATTAGTGGGTGTCCGGGATCGCCGCCCGCGCAACTGACCTTGCCGTTGGCGTCTGTCGCGAAGAGAGCGAAGCTATTGCCCCAGGGGAGAACCGTGACTGGCGCGCCAGCCACACCGGTAAAGGCGTCGGATATCTGCGCCCAAGGTCCCATCAGTCCATTTTGGGGATCGCCGCCCGCGCAGTTGACCTTGCCGTTGGCGTCCGTCGCGAAGAGAGCGAAGCTATTGCCCCAGGGGAGAACCGTGACTGGCGCGCCAGCCACACCGGTAAAGGCGTCGGATATCTGCGCCCAAGGTCCCATCAGTCCATTTTGGGGATCGCCGCCCGCGCAGTTGACCTTGCCGTTGGCGTCCGTCGCGAAGAGAGCGAAGCTATTGCCCCAGGGGAGAACCGTGACTGGCGCGCCAGCCACACCGGTAAAAGAATCGGATATGTTCTTCCAATCAAGAGATCCAAACGCCATGAGTCCTCCCTTAACCTAAGCTGCCGAAATGACGGTGGAATTACATCAAACTGACCAACTACCGAATTCTGCGCATCCTTTGAAGCATCTTTGTTTGTCAACTTTCGCCCCGGGTTGGAGAAGGGTCAATGGATGCCATCTGATTTGTGTCTTAGATGACTCTGATTTTGCAAACCGTTTCCACGGAGCAACTTATCAGTTAGCAAGCCGGACTTTGACTGCTTCTGACCTGAAAGATAACCTCGAAACCTCACGGAAAGTGGGCATTCCCAATGGAAGCTCCGGCAACTTCTCGCCAATGCGTGCGCTTCGGTCGCGTTCCTTTACATCCTGTCTGGCTCAGGCCAGTTGCACGCTTATCGGTATAACCATGTGCCAATGAGCGCAATGGCGATTTGCAATAAGCCGCCAGCGCAGCGGGTTATTATCCAGTGGCTGTTGGATAGAGTTTTGGACACCCAAGGAGGTGTCCATGACTCACCTAGTCAGCGCATGCAGGAAGATCTCCGGCTGCGCAACTACCCGCCGCCCACGATCCACTCCTACACTCGGATCGTCGCTGAGTTCGCCAGCTTGGAAGCGGCACACGACTTGAACCATCTTCGGCAGATCGACCGCATCTTGGGTCGGCGTATGTAGTGGTAGCCGTTTGGCTGCCAACGCCTCGGCGAGCGCACTCAGTCGGTTGTAGCGTTGAAAATGGGAATAAAAGAGCGTGAACGATGTGGAGAGGTTTTCTTGTATGGCCTGTTCATGGACGAGGAAACTCCTGCGTGGGATGGGTCTTGAACCGGACTCCTGTGCCGTCGTGTCTTCCGCAAGTGGCCGTAAAACCGGCTTCTCGGAACTTGCCAGCCGTTCGGTCCGGATTAGTCCTCAGAAGTCGGCTTGTGTTTACCGACTATGATTTTGACTTGACTGTGTGCCCGAGCAGAGCGTCACTGTCCACACGGCTGAATCTTCGGCCGAAGTGGAGAAAAGGTGCAAGAGAAGCTTTCCTCGCAAATTGAAGCACTGCCAACCTTAACATAAGGCCCAACTACTCGTTATTTGGGCCGAAAACTTCAGTAAAGATCCGCCTTCGAATCTCCGCAAACAAACTCGATGGTTCACTCCTAGCCCACCGGATACAGGAGAGGGAGTTTGGAGGGTCTGTCCCATGCAGCGAGACATCGACTACGGGAAGTTGCAGCTTCTCTAAGGACAGATAAACCGTCACAGAAAGACCCGATTCTGCCCCTCAAACCGGCACGAGACTTCTACGGGTGTGGCCGGGCGAAACGCACGAGGTCATCGCCACCGGAAGTGGATATGAATATCGCGGCCAGACCTACTCCAGTTTGTCCAGAATCGCCCGAGAGATCACCGGAACTCAGTGGTCGGGGGCCACTCTTCTTTGGGGTAAGAAAGCCATGACCGCTCGGGTTCGCTGCGCCGTCTATACTCGAAAATCCTCTGAAGAAGGGCTAGAACAATCCTTCAATTCCCTCGATGCCCGACGAGAGGCATGCGAAGCCTACATCCTCAGCCAACGACATGAGGGCTGGCATACTCACCTCTCCATCCGTGTCTGATCCTAGGCCTAATTTTTCCCCAAAATCCTAGGGGTTGACACCGGTGGTTAAAATGTCCCTAGGAGGTATAGGCGCATAAGTCGATTGCTATTGATTTGTTCGTGAATTACCTCCACCCCTCCCTTCAGCGAACCTCTGGCTGACAGCCGAACCTCTGCGGAAGCGAAAAACGGGCTCTCTTGGACCTCGCTCAAGTGGCGACACAGGAGATCTATGTCTCAAAACCGCGGTCGGCCAAACCGCCAGAGCTGAAAGGACGAAAGATGTTGCAAGATTCTCATCAACCATTGTCAGTAGCTGAAGTGCCGATCACGTCACTGAAAGCTCACCCTCACAACGCTCGAACTCACTCCAAGCACCAGATCCGACAGATCGCCGACAGCATTCGTACGTTTGGCTTCACCAATCCAGTTTTGGTTAATCAAGAGAACACGATCATGGCTGGTCACGGTCGAGTGGCAGCGGCTGAGCTCATCGGCATGGATAAGGTTCCAACGATCCGGATTGAGCATCTTTCACCGGATCAGATCCGTGCTTATGTCTTAGCAGACAATAAGCTTTCACTAAACTCTAAGTGGGATAAATCCATCCTCGCCATTGAGCTACAGCATCTGACCATCTCTTCGGAGATTCCCGATATTACACTCACGGGGTTCGAAGTCGGCGAGATCGATCTGATCATTCAGTCTGCCAATAACGAAGGAGACGAGGACGAATCGGATATCGAAATCCCCGTGGCAAAGGTCACTCGACTCGAGGATCTCTGGCAGCTTGGTGACCACCGAGTCCTCTGCGGCAACTCTTTGGAGGATGAGTCCTATAGTGCACTCTTCGATGGCCGACGAGCCTCGGCCGCATTCGGTGACCCCCCGTACAACGTGCCGGTGGCGGGCCACGTCTCCGGCAATGGGCGCATCCGGCACAAAGAGTTCGCCATGGCCTCGGGCGAGATGACCGAAGCCGAGTTTAAAGAGTTCCTTCGCAAGTCAATGGAACTGATGTCAAAGTACAGCTCTGCTGGTGCCGTTCACTTCATCTGTATGGATTGGCGAAGCCAGTCCGAGCTGCTACTGGCAGGTAAAGATGTCTACGACGAACTTCTGAATGTCTGCGTATGGGTTAAGAATAGTGGAGGCATGGGATCGTTCTACAGATCGCAGCATGAATTGGTCTATGTTTATCGCACCCACAGCGGAAGACATCGCAATAATGTTCAGCTCGGCAAATACGGCCGGAACCGAACCAACGTTTGGCAGTACCCCAATGCCAGCACTTTCTCTAGGGTGGGTGAAGAGGGCAATCTCTTAGCTCTTCATCCGACCGTGAAGCCTGTGGCCATGGTCGCCGATGCGATCCTCGACTGCACCAAACGTGGCGATATCGTGCTCGATGCATTTCTCGGCTCAGGCACCACTCTGATGGCTGCAGAGCGAGTCGCCCGCATCTGCCACGGGATAGAGTTGGAGCCTCGATATGTTGACGTTGCTATTCAACGGTGGCAGCGTCTGACGGGCGAAGTAGCCATTCACGTCGCGACCGGCAGGTCTTACACCGAGATCGCAGCCGACCGGGAGGTGGCCCTTGTCTGATCACACCTACGACACGGGATACGGCAAGCCGCCGAAACATCGACAGTTTGAGAAGGGTAGATCCGGTAACCCCAAGGGGCGGCCAAAAGGATCGAAGAACTTAACCACAATCTTCCACGATGTCGGTCGCCAAAAGATCAAGGTGACCGACAACGGGGTCACTCGCGAGATTACGAAGTTTGAAGCAAGCGCGATGCAACTCCTCAATAAGGCCGCCTCCGGCGACATGCGGGCCTTGAACACGCTGGTGCCCTGGGTGCGGACGTTCCAGGAAGTTGTCGATGACACCGAGAAGTTGGCTCCGCTCGCGACCGAAGACGATAGGGCCGTCATGACCAGCATCCTCCAACGAATCCGGGAGATCGATCCCAAGAAAGAAGAGAACGAAGAATGATCGACCAATTGACTGAACGCGAATACACACACTTCCTCAGGAATGATCTCAGGTCCTTTATTGAGCGCTCCTTTTATGCGCTCAACCCACAGACTCGCTTCGAAGCCAATTGGCACATCGATGTTATTGCCGCAAAGCTTGAGGACTGCCGGCGGGGCAAGATTCGCCGGCTTATTGTTAACCTGCCTCCACGCTCACTCAAGTCCCATGCCATTACCGTGGCGTTTCCGGCCTGGCTTCTCGGCCATAATCCCTCATCACAAATTATCTGTGCCAGCTATGGCCAGGTTCTGTCGGAGAAGCATGCGCGAGACTGTCGCGACGTCATGATGAGTGAGTTCTATAAGAGCTGCTTCCCTACCCGACTAGCTCCGAACCGTCTCTCAGTGAACGACTTCATGACTACGGCCCAGGGCTTTCGCATGGCAACGTCCGTGGGCGGCGTGCTCACTGGTCGCGGGGGTGACTTCCTTATCATCGACGACCCATCGAAGCCTGATGACGCGCTCTCCGAACCTGGGCGAAAAGCCGTCAACGAACGGTTTGATAACACCTTCTTGAGCCGCCTTAACAACAAGGAGACAGGCACCATCATCATCGTCATGCAACGGCTTCACCAGGATGATTTAGTAGGCCATGTTCTGGAACAAGGCGGCTGGGAGGTTCTCAGCTTTCCTGCGATCGCTGAGGAGGACGAGTGCCACGTCATCGAAACCATCTTGGGTACCCAGCGATTCACCCGCAGGGCCGGCGAAGCGCTTCATCCTCAACGCGAGTCCCTCGAAAGCCTCCAACGAACTCGCGCGGGCATCCGTGAATACAACTTCCAGAGCCAGTACCAACAGGCGCCGACGCCCATGGGCGGGGCGATGATCAAGACCGAGTGGCTCAAGTATTGTGACCAACTTCCAAGCTCCTTCATCTATATCCTTCAAAGCTGGGATACGGCCAACAAGAGCGGCGAGCTTAACGACTACAGTGTCTGCACTACCTGGGGTGTCGTCGGCGGAAAATACTATCTACTTGATGTCTTTAGGCAGCGTCTTGACTATCCGGACTTGAAACGCGCCGTCTGGGAGCAAGCGCGCAAATACCGGCACCCAAAGGTTCTGATTGAGGACAAGGGTTCCGGGACTCAGCTAATTCAAGAGCTCAAGCGCGAAGGACTACTTTAATATTCACCCCTATGAGCCACCCACCGGTGCCGACAAAGTCATGCGGCTGTTTGCGCAGAGCCATCACTTCGAGTCAGGAAAGGTCATGCTGCCCAGGACTGCGTCATGGCTTGACGAGTATCGCCGTGAGCTGACCGCATTTCCCGGATCGAAGCACGATGACCAGGTTGACTCAACCACGCAGGCACTCCACTACATGGCATCGAATACGACGGCGGAGATCTGGGCAAGGCTGGGGCGGAGCTAGAACTTATTAAACGAGACGCGCACCCGATGAAAGATCGGTTTGTTCACATATTCCTACACCGCAAAATGCCTTCCAATTCACCGACTAAATAGAAACAATGAAGTAAGAAAGTATGCGGCGGCCACAGCGCAAGGAGGTAGCGAGTAAATATATTTGTGCGCATCGATTCCAGTTCTGCAATTCCCTATAAATGACTTGACTGTGCGCCCGACCAGAGCGTCACTGTACATACGGCTGAATCTTCGGCCAAAGTGGAGAAAAGGTGCAAGAGACGCTTTCGGCGCAAATTGAAGCCCTGCCAACCTTGAATAAAGCCCAATTGCTGGCGATTTGGGCCGAACACTTCAGCACCGATCCGCCGTCGAAACTGCGGAAGGAACTCATGGTTCCCGTCCTGGCCTACCGGATGCAGGAGAAAGAGTTCGGAGGTCTGTCCCATGGCGCCAGGAGACGACTACGGGAAGTTGCAGCTTCTCTAAAGACAGACAAACCGTCGCAAGAGAGACCCGATTCTGCCCCTCAAACCGGCACGAGACTTCTACGGGTGTGGCGTGGCGAAACGCACGAGGTCATCGCAACCGGAAGTGGATATGAATATCGCGGCCAGACCTACTCCAGTTTGTCCAGGATCGCCCGGGAGATCACCGGTACTCAGTGGTCTGGACCGCTCTTCTTTGGGGTCAGGAAGCCATGACCGCTCGGGTTCGCTGCGCCATCTATACTCGAAAATCCTCTGAAGAAGGGCTAGAGCAGTCCTTCAATTCCCTCGACGCCCAGCGAGAGGCCTGTGAGGCCTACATCCTGAGCCAACGACATGAGGGCTGGCAGGTCGTTCCCAACCCGTACGACGACGGCGGCTATTCCGGCGGCAACATGGAACGGCCGGGATTGAAGAGGCTTTTGGATGATATCGCCGCGAAACGCGTCGACACCGTGGTCGTCTATAAAGTTGATCGGCTAACCCGGTCCCTGGCCGACTTCGCCAAGATGGTCGAACAGTTTGACAAGCAGGGTGTCAGCTTCGTCTCGGTCACCCAGCAGTTCAATACCACGACCTCCATGGGGAGATTGACCCTGAATGTGCTCCTGTCCTTTGCGCAGTTTGAGCGGGAGGTGACGGGAGAACGCATCCGCGACAAGATCGCCGCTTCGAAGCGCAAAGGCATGTGGATGGGAGGAATGGTCCCTCTGGGCTACGATCTGGAGGATCGTCACCTGGTTGTGAATCCGGA
Source organism: uncultured Acidobacteriaceae bacterium (assembly GCA_963735215.1). GTDB lineage: Bacteria > Acidobacteriota > Terriglobia > Terriglobales > Acidobacteriaceae > Telmatobacter. Next base: position 51,425 of record CAVTKF010000006.1, read on the forward strand.
GGAGGCCAATCGGGTCAACGAGATCTTTCAGGCGTATCTAGCCGAAGGCTGTGTCTCCAGGCTTCAGATTTACCTGGAGAAGAAGAACATCCGAAGCAAAAAGAGATTGAGCAAGACCGGGAACGCCTCAGGTGACAACGCCTTCGCTCGTGGCGCGCTCTATTCGATGCTCCAGAACCGAATCTACCTCGGCGAGATCGTGCACAAGGACAAGTCCTTTCCTGGCCAGCATCCTGGCATCATCGACCAGGATCTCTGGGATCGTGTTCAAGCACAGTTCAAAGCCAATGTTCAGGCCGTGAGGAGACGGCCGCGAGCAACCAGCACGAGCCTACTGATGGGTTTGTTGTACGACGAGGCCGGAATCGGATTTACCCCATCTCACGCGATGAAGAAGGGACGACGCTACCGCTACTATGTCTCGCAGACCCTGGTCAAAGGTAAATCCAAAAGCCCCGCAGGGCCGGGACGTATTCCTGCCGAAGAGATTGAGGAGTTGGTCTTGTCTCAACTGGCTGCTCTTTTGCAATCTGCAACGAGAATCTTAGATCTATTGCAGCCTTATTCACTCGGCATGACAGAGACTCAGCATATTGCGAAGGTGGCTCAAGAATACGTGGCTTCACAGGAGAAGGTCCGTAACGACCTGCGATCGATGGTTACGCGGATCATCGTGCGACAGCAGAAGGTTGAACTGCAATTGAGCAAAAAGGCTCTCCTGCGAAGCTTTCCTTACTCCTCAACAAAGTGACGAGGTCGCCGGCACTCTGCCTGCATCAGAAGACCTCATCATCCTCGAAGCGGATGCGCAGCTCCGGAGGTGTGGAGGAGAAATTCGGCTGTTACTCGCCGACACCGAACAAAACAGAGCACGCCCCGTACCCTCTTTGGTCCGAGCTGTCGCACGGGCACATGACTGGATGGATCGGATTCTGCGTGGAGAAATACCCAATCAGCGCGCTTTGGCAAAAGAGACCGGTTTTGATGAACGCTACATCAGCAGGATTATCCCCTTGGCCTTCTTGGCGCCCGACATCACAGAAGCAATCCTTGAGGGGAGACAGGTCCCTGGTCTTTCGCTGGAGAAGTGCGTCGTCGAGATACCGTCTGCGTGGACACTACAACGAGCGGCCTTGGCGGCAAACACAAAGTCGGATAACCCAGACAACATCACTTCTCCCCAAGGCAGCTTCATGGGCACGGGTCTCTGCGCCATAGGCAGTCTTAACGCAGTTTTCTCCAGCGGCTATCACTTCAGAGGTCGATCTACAGAAAACAGATTCAAAAGTCTTCCGCTACAACGTGAGCGATTCCCACCACATATCGACACCATTCGTTTCTTTTGAACGGATGTGCGCATATTTTCGCAGACCGCTGAGTTGGTGCTCCTATAGCGAGGTGCTTTCTCTAATCGGTTGCCAAGGAGTCGCGACAGAAAGTCGGCCGCAACTAACGTACGCAACCCTCGCCGCATTTCACCCTCGCCGCGATTACCGCCAAATGCTAGTTACCGATCATTTCAAGCGGGCACGGCCTCTCGCACGAACTGAGCCAATTCGACGTAGCGGCACAGCGCGTTCGCTAGTTGTATCTGCCGTGGGCTATGGCTTCAGGCTCGAGAAGGAGTGGACTGCCGACAACGATCACCATCCCCTGCGCTCGGGAAGTCGCCACGTTCAGGCGATTGAGACTGTAGAGAAACTCCATGCCGCGGGGCGCATCCTCAGGGGATGAGGTCGTCAACGAGTAAATTACCACAGGAGCCTGCTGTCCCTGGAACTTATCGACCGTACCGATTCTGGCTTGCGGCATCCTCGATAAAAGGTCCGAAACTTGCGCGTTGTATGGGGCGACGATCAGAATATCCGCCATCTGCAATGGACGAGGCTGTCCGTTGTCATCGACCCAGTTGACACCGGGTTGCAGAAGCGATCCTGTCAGCGCAACGATATGCTCCACCTCTTCGGAGGCCGAATTTTGGTTGCCCGCGTGCTCAACTGCGACGAACCATAGGTTGGAACCGCTCAGCCACGGATGTCCCGAGATCCTCTGTCGCTCCAATCCGTCACGTGCATGCAGACATCCCTCGTAGAACACCTCGGATGTAAACTCGCATATCGCCGGGTGTAGCCGCCAGGTCCGCTCCAAGAAGAGTCCTTTTTCGGAGGAAATGGTTCTGGCACCGGCTAGTAGATGTTCGAGTGCCGATACTTCCGCCCCATCGGGATGGCTTCCTTTCTGCGGCTGATCAAGCTGCTGCGGATCTCCCAGCAAGACCACATTCTTTGCGGCCTGTGCCACGGCCAGCACATTGGCCAGGGACATCTGGCCAGCTTCATCCACGAAGAGTACGTCTACCGCCTCGAAATAATCCTCCCGCGACCAGAGCCAAGCAGTCCCCGCGACTACCTGGGCACCCGCTCTCAATGCTGCGAGTGGCTCGGCATTGTCGGTCGCAAAGGTGATGCCGGGTACCGGCACTTCCGGCACCTCGCCCACTCTTGAATGCAGTGCAGCCTTTGAATACCACACTGCTGAGCTGCTTTAATCACTTCGTCCAGAAGGTGACGAATCACTTTATGGCTCACGGCCGTAATGCCGACTTTTTTGCCCTGCTGGATGAGTTGGCACATCATGCGCGCACCGCCGTAGGTTTTTCCGGCACCGGGAGGATCCTGAATAGGCAGGACTCATTCATTCAGAAGACCGGCAATGCGCTTTGCAGCATCGACCGTAGACTCACCATCCATCGGCCAACGGCTCGTTACCTGCCAGTCGCGGCGACATGCGAAGCAGTAGATCGCGGGCCGCACGGTAACGACCAGGAGCATCCACACCCTCGAATGCAACCCAGTCGCCTAGTCGGAAGAGCGCATCAGCCAGCACTTCGGTATTGGGGCCGGTCTTATCGACAAATACCGCGCTTGGGTAGACGTCGGTGGTCTTTTTAGTTTTCTTGATGTCGACGGTGCGGGCTACCGCATCAATGGCGGCGACTGCAAAAACTGATTGAAGTCCTCCCATCTTGGGTCATACGTGACCCCGCGTCCACCGTGGGATTTCACCTTCGCGTCCTTGCAGCGCCCTTTCATTGATTTCCAACTCTCATAGGTTGGGGTATGGCGTCCCTTAGAGGTGTGCCCGTGGGTGACCCTAGCGCATCCGCAACTCTGCGTCCGGCCACTAGTAAGGTGGTCGGCGCGCACCGTCTTCCGCTGCCCACAGCGGCAGTCACAAATCCAGTGGCGAGGCTTCGGAGCCTTCGCCACTACGTTGAGGCGGCCAAATGTCTGGCCAGTGAGTTCAAGAGACTTCTTTCGCACGTACACTCCATACGAGAATGGCAACTGTTAGACCACACCTATACAGCCCAATCTAAGGACTAGGAGCAGCGGCACCATTAGGAAACCCGGCTTTTCGCAGAGCGTAGAAAAGCCCAATAGGTGCGCCACTATTGAGAATTTGGATATGAGAGCTTAGACCACTACTCGTTTCCAGAGCAGTTTCTGTGTCCTAGGAAGACGGTTGAAGGTGTGATCATGGCAAGAGGTTACCACCCCGTCGCGCCCGTGTCGTTGTCGGCGCACAACTAACCTAACCCGGTGGGTCGGATAGCCATAGCACCTAGCCTCCGAATGCCATCCATCGAGGCTTATGAAGTGATGCAGGCAATAGGGCAGTGGACGACGACTATTTCAAGAAGCGGTCGCTGTCTGATGGCCTGGGCGAAGGTCTAGACGATCACGCCGACGCCGTCACGGGCCTGCCAGGTGCGCAAGAAATAGGCATCCTGTGAATGGGTGTAATCCCCATTGATTAGCGGCAACATAGGAACCTCCGGGTTGACAGCCTATGGGGTAGCCCGGAAGTCTCTGCTGGTATGGCTAAAGCTCAATAACGGCGCGGGTTTGCGTTGAACGTGGATGCTCCTGAAGGTGAAATGTGAGTGATCCAAACACGATACCGGCGCGTTCTTGACAGGCAGATGAGTACCTAAAGCCAACCGGTTTTCAAGGTCAGATCGACGTCCTCTGCAACTGCGACGTGCTGACTGAAGGCTATGAGACTGGATGGTTCGCACCATTACGAGTGGGAGCAACTGTTCATCAAACGGAACAGTAAACGGCACTGTCGATAACAATGGGGACGTCAGGGGGACATCGCATGGTAACGCCACGTGCTCCGATACAACCGTCCGCCTGTACACCATAAAGGTTGGTGATAACACCTTCCTGAGTTAAGCCAGTGCCTACCGTGAAACAGAAGGCAGCTGCGATGGCGACATTGGGCTGGAGCGCGGTGTTCGCTAAAACAAAGCGTCCTATACAACGAACTTCCAGGCGCTAAATTCAAGCTCCGAAGTGACGCAAAACCCTCGCTTTGTGCGAGGGTTTGCCTAGACCGTTTGCAATAGGGTACTAGACCTTCTGTTTGCGGCGGACAGCGCCTGCCAGGCCCAGGATACCGCTGCCCAACAACACCAGGCTGCTTGGCTCAGGCGTTGCGGCAGTGGTGAACGACAACGAACTCAGAAGGACGTTCCCGGTCGTCGCGGTAAAGTCCAGATAGGTGTCCGTCGCAGAGATGTTGTGGGTGAGTTCGTCTGAGCCGGACAGGACGGTCGATCCACCTGTCATGGACCCCGCCGTGTTGGTTTCATATATTGACCACACGTCGGGAGACGTCGTGCTGTCCATCAATATCGTGAAAGGACCCTTCCCCAAAATGGATGTGATATTGAGTTGGATGAAAAATCCGGGTGTGATCTCGTCTTCACCGGTTGTGTCGCTCGTCAGACCCAGCCCCACCTCGTCGCCTGTGTTATCCTTCGCCCACAAGTTGTTTGTACCCCCTGTGACGGGGGTCCCCTCAGCGGTCGCAGCTATCGTAAAACCGCCAGTGTTGGAGGTGAATGTGCTGGTGGTACTGCAACTCCCAGGGTTCCCGGTATTGACCGTCGTGCCGCAAAGGTTGAAGTTGAACGTAATCGTTCCGGCATGCGCCGCACCAGAAGCCACCAGAAGGAGCAGCCCCAGGATCCCAAACCCGCCGAGTGACTTCAATAATCTAGACATATAGGTCGTTCTCCATTGAGGTAGTTCTTCAATGCCGACATCCGTCGAGGCGAACAATCTGCAACACGGCCTTTAGGGAGAGCCCGGTATTGATTTGTCAAAGTTATAAGCATTCTCTTGGCCATCTTGCAGGCCTGACACCAAAATCTCTCAAGTCCATATGTATGGGGAGATAGGTCGAGTGTTGAAATCGAGAGTTGTGCGTTTCCACATGGGCAGTATGCAACCTAACGCACGCAAGAGAGAAAACCGATACTCTCCAGGACTGCTTTTGAAACATAGACTTCTCGTCTCTGACGGACCTCGAAGACATCGCGGCCTACGCCGAGCAGGTCAACCGCGTAGGAACGGCAACAAATGACGCAGATAATGCAGCCATCAAATATGAACCTTCGCAGCAGGGTCTAGTAGTCAAGCGGTTTTGCCTCGCTGGGCCTAACACATTGATCGAAGCCATAGAGCCTTGTTGTTGCGGCATTTCTCCTCCACCAGTCATGCCACGGTGTTTGGTAATCGGGTTGGTCAGGTGCGCGTTCGCACCAGTTCCTGTGAGTACGGCTTCGAGTGAACCGCAAACGCTGTTCCGAACTAGGCCGTCGCTGTCACCATAGAGTTCGATCAGGACCGGAATGGCTTTGGTAGACTTCCCGCATGATCGGGTAGATTGGGATTCAGTTAGAACGAGCGCCGTCAAGCAGCTCCCATAGGTAGCTTAGCTCCATATAGATCGGGGTGCCTGCTACCTCCAGCGTAGTGGCTTCAGGCCATCCCTTCCCATCCCAGTAGCGTGCCGTCCGGTTCATGGGGTTGATGATCCAAACAGCCTTTGAACCCATCGCGAGGTACTCGTCGCAATTACTCTGGGTTCCGGGATAGGTGTCGCCGTCGGACTTCAACCGAACTTGCGGAAGCCCGACTTCTGAGGAACAGGCGCCCGAACCGACTCAGCTTAGGTGACGTAGCCGACGCCGACACTTATCGACAACTACGTCGACTCCGGCGACGCCCGAATCCGCAAGGGTTGCAGATACGGTCTGGGCGGCAAATAACTTCCAGGGCACCTACGCAGAGGATGCACATGAAGTTGCGCCCCAGCATCATCCTTGGATGTACAGTGGCTGCGGCCCGGTGTGGGAATGATGTACCAGAAAACGGTATGTTTCGCGAGAG
>CAVTKF010000007.1:0-111113 GCA_963735215.1 uncultured Acidobacteriaceae bacterium
AGCTGTTTCGCGTCTTCGTGGCTCTATCGTCAGTGTTCTTCGGAACAGCTTTGTTCGCCGAGACCCCCGCTGTCGGGGCCAAGGCCCCCGACTTTACCCTTTCGACCCCTACGGGCAAAACCGTACAGATGTCCAAGGAACTGCATGGGCACGATTTGGTACTGGTTGTGCTGCGAGGTTTCCCCGGCTATCAGTGCCCCTACTGCGTCAAACAGGTTCACGATTTCGTGGATCATGCAGCCGATTTTGCGGCGAAGAACGTAAAGGTTCTCCTTGTCTATCCCGGACCTCCCGCGGACCTGGATCAGCACGCCAAAGACTTTCTTGCGAAGCAGTCGGAGTTGCCCTCCAACATCGTTCTGGTTACCGATCCGGATTACACGATGACCAATTCGTACGGCCTACGTTGGGATGCCCCGCATGAGACGGCCTATCCGTCGACGTTCATTCTCGACAAAAATCAGATGGTTCTTTTCGAGAAGATCAGTCACAGTCACGGGGATCGCTTGTCCGCACAGGATGCCCTCGACCAGTTCGCGGCGAAGTAGTCGCTCCTGGGCTGCGTCCTGCACTCCGGCGTGGCCCTCTTCTTCGTTCCCCAGGTCATGTCATGCGAACCCTCCGCCACCATCTTCTGTCGTTTCTCGTGCTCCTGACGCTCTCCGTATCCGCCATTGCTCAGATCCATGAAGTGGGAACGGGGGTTCCAGGACCAATTCAGGCTCCGCATCTGACCGCCGAGTTGATCGCCGACTCTGGCACGATCTCGCCGGGCGGCACGAGTCATGTCGCACTGTCCTTGACGCTTGAGCCCGGCTGGCACGTCTACTGGGTCTATGCCGGCGACTCAGGCGAGGCTCCGAGCGTCGCGTGGTCCGCGCCGCAAGGAATCGTGCTGGGTCCGATGCAATATCCCGCGCCCTCCCGGCTTCCTCTCGGGCCGTTGATGGACTACGGATATGAGGGAACGGCAATCTTTCCCTTTAGCCTGACGGCATCGCAGCAACTCCCTCTCGGCACGACGTTGCTGAAAGCGCATGTGCAGTGGCTGGTGTGCCGGGAGATATGCCTGCCAGGCAAGGCTTTTCTTGGGCTGAATCTGAAGGTCGCACCGACTGCGCCTTCGGCAACGAATCCACTGATCGACGCGGCGCTTCATGCTGAGCCGCTTCCGTTGCCGAGTTCCGTCAAAGTTCACGTGAGTGCCACCCGCAGCCTCCTCACAGTGGACGTCGAAACCGGCCACAGGGAGACAGCACTTGAATACTATCCTCTCGACGACGACTCGATTCGTAACGCAGCCGAGCAGAAGGTCGAGCCCACCCCGCAAGGGGCGAAGCTCGTCACTGAACGTGCGGAGACCTCGGACACCCTTCCCAAGCAGATCAAAGGAGTTCTGAAGCTGAGTGGAGGTCGATCTTATACCTTCGATGTTCCTGTCGGAGCACTCGTAGCGCAGACAGCCTCAAGCGGCGAGCCCGGACTCTTCTTCGCCATTGTTCTCGCATTCGCTGGTGGCATCATCCTGAATCTGATGCCATGTGTCTTCCCGGTACTCTTCTTAAAGGCTCTCTCGCTGGTCAACAGCGCAAACGAAAGCACCTCGCGGCAGCGGCGTCATGGAATGGCCTATACAGCCGGGATACTTTTCTCTTTCTGGGTCATCGTCGCCGTCCTGTTGACACTGCGCCTCGTCGGGAAGCAAGCGGGCTGGGGCTTCCAGCTTCAGTCCCCAGGCTTTGTCGTCGCCATGACCTTCCTGCTTTTCTTTATGGGACTCTCGCTGGCCGGGATGTTCGATCTTGGCCTGACACTGACAAGCGCCGGAGACAGCCTCACGCGCAAGGATGGCTACACCGGCTCCTTCTTTACCGGAGTACTGGCCACCGTCGTTGCGACTCCCTGCACAGCGCCGCTCATGGGAGCGGCGATTGGCTTCGCCCTCTCTCAGAGTGCGATTGTGACGTTTACGGTATTCACGGCCCTCGCGCTCGGTCTGGCCGTGCCGTACCTGCTTCTGACCCTTGTGCCCGGCTGGGCGAACAAGCTGCCGCGGCCTGGCCGCTGGATGGAGACGTTGAAACAGCTCACCGCCATCCCTCTCTTTTTGACGACAGTTTGGCTTATCTGGGTATACGGACGCTTGAGTGGAGGCGCGCCGGGCGATAGCTCTGACCATATCGCCCGCCTGCTGGTTGGGCTCGTCGTCCTCGCGATCGCAGGCTGGATTCTTGCGCGTTGGCCCGCGCGCCGATGGGCCTACCTCGCGGCACTACTCATCGCGGCTGCGGGTTTCGCCGTTCCACTGTCAGGCAGTCATTCTGACCAGCTGCAATGGGGGCCCTTTTCCAATGCAGCGCTCGCGGCGGCCCAGAGTCAGGGCAAGCCGGTCTTCGTTGACTTCACCGCGGCGTGGTGCCTTTCCTGCCAGGTCAATGAGAAAGCCGTCCTGCAGGACAAGAGCGTGGAGCAAGAGCTTCTTCGGCGGCATTACGTTCTGCTGCGCGCTGATTGGACTCGCTACGATCCGGAGATTACAGGCGCACTGAACAAAGTCGGTCGTAGCGGTGTCCCAACCTACGTCGTGTTCTCCGGCCACGCGGATGGCGGTAGCCACGTTCTGCCGGAGCTGCTGACGCGCGGCATCGTGCTCGATGCCATTCGACAAAACGGGACGTAACAATAGTCGTGATGGACTCATCGCATCCGGAAAGGCACGGGCCTCAACATGATCCAGGCAGGCAACACTGAGGGCATCTCGGACATCATTCGATTCGTCCTTGAGATCGACAAACTCAAGGGGGTCCTGCGTAAGGTCAAGCCTACGGGAGAAGACCGCTACGAAAACACCGCCGAACATAGCTGGCAGATCGCATTATTTGCACTCTCCCTCGCACAGGTCGTGGAGATATCAGTCGATGTCAACCGGGTGATTGCGATGCTTCTCGTGCATGATCTCGGGGAGATCGATGCAGGAGATAAATTTGTCTTCGCGCAGGATGGTTGGGAAGACCGCAAGGTTGCTGAGCTTCGCGCCGTCGAGCGAATCTGTGATATCGCCCCATTAAAGGTGGCCGATTGGCTGATCACGTTATGGAAAGAGTTCGATGGGGGCGGAACTTCGGAAGCCCGTTTCGCAAAAGCCATCGACCGATGCATGCCGGTCTTGCTGAATCTGAGCAATCAAGGCGGAAGCTGGCTGGAGAACGGTGTGACTTATGAGCGCGTCGTCGGACGAGTCGGCCCAGAGATCGAGAACGGCTGTCCTGAACTCTGGACCTACATGAAGGCGAAATTGGAAGAAGGTCGCCGCAAAGGATTCTTTGCGGCGACCTCGTAACGGTTTTACCGGCCCTTCACACCTCATCTTCAAAAAGGTGCGTCGCGTGAGTGATCGCCGCCCCTGCGCGGATCGTCCCAGGTCCAAATGCGGCTTTATCGAACGCCCACCCTGGCCAAAGACTTAGATCCTGATTCAGAGCTTTTCCGCGAGGATGTCCACCATCTGAATCTGCGGCTGAGAGACGAATAGCTCTTCGGCACGAGCAAAGAGGGCTTTTGCCACCTCACCGGTTACATGTGCGTTACGTCCTTCGTCATCCTTGAAGGTGTCAAAGATGCCAAACGTTGCCGGCCCGATCCTGAATGCGAACCAAGCCGTCGTACCCACCTCAGCTGCCACGAGAGGCGTCGCCGAGCTAAGAAATTGTTCCACGTCTGCCTCCTTACCTTTACGTGCCTGCAATGTTGCCAAAATACCAACTTTATTCATCTGATTTTTCCCTCGCGATTGGTTAAGCCGCGCGCCTCAGTTTCGGCGCGCAGGGTCGTTAGTTAGATCGCAATCGGTCGAGCGCGACCGAAATCGGGCAGACGCGAATCCGATCTCGACCGTTAGAGTTGAGATCCGGTAAAAGGTTACAGTGACCAATGCGACAACCACTCAATTGATGCGGGAAAGAGATGCACCGCTGGGATTAAGCTGTCATGAAACGTCTAGGATGTTGTTACATAGGACGGATGATGCCTCCCTTATACGGAGAGAGCGTTTCCAGTCTCTTAGAAAAGTTACAGCGCTCATCTACTTTCTACTGGTGAATAACATGCCCTAAGCCGGTGTTCGAGCGCAAATCGAACCTCTTAAGGGATCAAGATGCCTGGTCACAAGTGCCATAAAAAAAAGGGGGTTGTTCAAACCCAACGATGTCGCGTTTGAACAACCCCACAAGGAACAGTCCTGTTGATCAATTCAATCTTTGGACGATTGGGCAATTGATGGAGAAGCCAGCGCTGCCGAACGGAGCTCCGCCAGGGCCGGTCAACAATCCATCCTGGACGAAGGTCAATATCTGAAACTCCTCGCGAAGTTGACCCCGGTATCCCTGGTTGATAGCGTCCTGAGTCCACTCGTAAAGGTTGGCATCCCACGCCGGGCTGTAGTCCAGTGCGATCGTGGGAATACCGCCGAGTGTGTTGTTCGGCCTGAATCCATCCGCTAAGTCTGCAGAAAGACCCTGGCGCAGAGGGTTGTTGCAGCTTCCGGCCTCCGGACCGTTCGTTGCAATGAAGATGCGCTCGATCGGGCTGAAGGCACTGTCGTCGTGGCCCAAAAGAAGGCTAGCCATCAAAGGTGCGTAGGTGTTGTGTTCGATCGCCGCCGCCAGAGGGATGCTTGCGTCCATGGAGATGTACCAAACGGGTCTGCCGAAGCTGAAGCCGTTAACCAGGTTCAGCGTCACCGTCATGTTGACTGTATCGATGGCAGCCACCGCATCGTGGACCTTCGAATAATCAACATTTCCGTTGGGGAAATTGATCTCACTCGCGTCGACATTGTATGCAATCATTGGAGCGTTGTAGACCACGTTGCCAGCATTCGTGATGGTTACAAACGGACTATAGTTCTTGTCTCCAATTTCCCCCGGAGCGAACGACTTCGGCGGAAATTCCTGTCCCGTTGGCCCGGGGACGATGTTCCGTTGGGGGCTGAAATCTACCGTTCCTTTGTCGAAGACAATGTTTCCGTTGCCGTCGATGGTTCCGGTTCTCGCAGCATTCTCGGCGAACCCCAGCTTGGCCGAAAAGTTCAGCCCTAGTTCGTTGGCGATTCCCTGGTCGGAAACGTCTGTGAGAATGTACCAAACGGTTTTGCCCTTAACAGTACCTTTGTAAAGCGGCAGGGTGATAGTCCCGTTCGAAGCATCGACCGTGCCTGAGTTCAAGAGTTGAACAGGTCCGACTAAGCTCGGATTAACGGTGGATGGAGGTGGCCCAAAGTATGACAGACCAACAGCGGCGCCGGTAGAGGCGGGCGCAGGGAATAGATTACATCCCGGCCCTGGACTCTGTCGGGCAGTTCCGCCAAAGCCCTGCTCTGAGTTGAAGCCGGGCGAAGTCGCGGCAACCGACGTAGTGGCAGGTGTCGTTGCCGGAGTCGTTGCCACTGGACGTTTTGCCTTGCTGTGCACGGCCAGCATCTCAGGAGACACGGGTGGCTTAGCTGCCACAGTTTTTTGCGCGAACGCCGTTGATAGTACGAGACCACTCATCATCGTCGCACTGGCCAAGATGAGTAGCTTGCTGGAGGAGAATAAGCGAGACCGCAAAGCGGACACATTCAGGTCATTCCCGAGAGGGAAAGACCTACGAGGATTGGGAACCATTGTTGGACTCCTTTGAGAGGCTTACACGATGAGGTGTTGAGTGAGTGAATGTCTCTACGCCTAAATCGTGTGCCAGTGAGAATGACGGGCGCCTGAATAGTTACAATAAATCCGCTCATATTCGCACTTTTTATACTTTCACTAAGCCGACTCTGAGAGGTGTAGTCCAATCAGCAAGACAGTTGTAACTTATCTGGAGTTAAAATCTCTAATAACGGGGACGTGTGCTAAACATACGACTACCAACCTTATTAGCGGCACACTCATCATTCGAGGACGCCTCTCGACATGCGCTTGTTTGGGACATTGGCAGCGGCATCACTTATTAAATGACCGAGCTGCAAGCGGCGAATGGATTTGTATCTTCTACTTAGGCGGCTGTACCCACTGCCGCGGAGAGTAGTCTTGTGCTCTCTGCAGTGGAAGACCTACCCCCCTATTTATGCTGTAGTAATTAACGCGCACTCCTGCGAGTAAAAGGGAATAGACCAGAGAATACATAAGTTGTATTCCTACCGTCGGCCTGACCTGCACCGGGAAACTACGCCACATTTCGCTGGAAATTTCGGCCTGTGACCTGCACCGGGAAACTGACGCCACATGAGGCTGGAAATTTCGGCCTGCGTGGTTCGGTTTGTGCCGGGTTGACCGGCAGAATTGCGGTTAATGTAACTCAAGTGAGTGGTCTCAAGCAAGAGGCTTGAGACGGATTGCTGTTCTTTCCTAAGATCCCAGCCGTCGCCGTGCGGTGGGAAAGTGGGAAACGCGCAGCGTTTTCCAAGGCGGCTTCGCCGCCGTCTTTTCCACCGCTGCATGTGGCGGCAAACTCTGCCGGCGTTCGATCGGCCAGCGCCGAGTGCGGGCGGTGGTGGTTGTAGTCCTGCCGCCACAGATGCCAGCTTGCGTCGGGCATCGGCCAGAGTGAAGAAGACCTCCACGTTCAGGCACTCATCCCGCAGCTTGCCGTTGAAGCTTTCGATATAACCGTTCTCGACCGGCTTGCCTGGCCGGATGAAGTCCAGATGCACGCCGTTCTGGTAAGCCCACAGATCCATGGCTTTGCTGGCAAACTCAGTTCCGTTGTCAACGGTGATCGACTGCAGGGGCCCTGCGCAGAGCGACGACCTTGTCCAGAGCCGATGGCCACCTTTTCACCGCTGAGAGCGGTGTCGGCGAACAGCGTCAGGCACTCGCGGGTGAACTGATCGACGACGGTCAACACACGGATCCAGCGGCCATCGGGCAGCCGTTGGGCGACGAAATCCATGCTCCACTTGTGGTTGGGACGAGCTGCCTGCCCCAGCGGCAACGCGTTGCCGTTGCGCTCGTTCTCTTGCGCTTCTGGGTGCGCACGATCAGTCCTTCTTCGGTGTAGAGCCGGTAGATGCGCTTGGCGTTCACCTCCCAGCCCTCGCGCTTGAGCAGCACCGTCAGCCGTCGATAACCATAGCGCACGCGGCTGCCGGCCAACTCGCGCAAGCGCACGCGCAAGGCCTCCTGCGGATCGCGATGGTGCTCGTAGCGCAGGGTCATCCGGCTCGACCGGAATCAGCCTCGCCGCGCGCCGCTGGCTGAGCTGATGGGCTTGCTGCGCCCACTCCGCCAGCTCGCGTCGCACGCGAGGCCTTACAGCTTTTTTGCGACGATCTCCTGAAGGATGTGCCGGTCCAGGCTGAGGTCCGCTACCAAGCGCTTCAGCTTCGCGTTCTCCTCGCGCAGTTGCCGCAGTTCGCGAAGCTCGCTGCAATCCAAGGCCCGCATACTTCTTCTTCCACAGGTAAAACCTCTGCTGGCTGATCCCATGCTTGCGGCAGACCTCGACCACCGTGTCCCCGGACTCCGCCTCCCGCAACACCCGCAGAATCTCCTCTTCGCTGTGTCCACGCTTCCCCATCTCCAGGCTCTCCTCTCTCGTTCCAGAGAACCACGACAGGCTTCGATCTCTCAACTTCGAAGCGGCTTAGTTTTTGGGTTTTGGGTCACCAGGTTTGTCGCAAAGTAGACCCGAACGTCAAAACGAGCATTAGAACGGAGCCCGAAATCAAAGCGCGTTTGGTCTGGAAACTGAACAGTACGCAGAAACCAACTAGCGCTTCGGCAACAGGCAGCACGCAGCCGAAGCTGTAGACGGGCCACGCGCAGAGGGGTCTCCTGGAACATAGGCAACAAGGACGCGAAGTTTCTGAGGCCGGACGCCCAACGAACGACGCCATGGAGGCAGATGTTCAAGCCCAATGCGATCCGTTAGAAGGGCATAGGACAGAGCTACGTCCCCTCGACCACAAATCCCTCTCTTCGGGCATGGCATTCTCCCTCACTGGGGTTACATGTGGTGGTGGTCCGGACTCTTCCTCCGCATGGGGTGTGCACAACCAACCCAATTGAGAGGCGTGCGCGAAACTCGCGCAACATGTTTGCCTGCTCTTCGGCGTCGGCTTTGTCTTCTCGAAGGCCAGTGTCACAGCCTCCGAGACAGATGCGCCCGAATGCAATGCGCTCAGCAACAGGAATGTTTCTCGATCCACGCGGCGATAGTAGACAGAATCTTCAAAGCGATGAACCGCTAACCAGACTCGTTAGAATGCTCGTTTCCAGAGGTGTTGAGCGCAACACCTAACTATCCGGTCATCTCCACAAGCCCGCCGGCGCCAAAGTGCAAACCATCACGATCGAATCTAGATAAGCTTGTGACACTAAGGAATGGTCGGGCTTCCCGAGATTGCCTGACAGTAAGAATGAACGGAGTGACGAAAGTTACAACAATCGCTGAAAAAGTGTCTGACGCAGATCACACATGATATTTTCCGCGAAGTGCTTCCGTCTGCTGCTTGCGGAGCGCCCAATCTTAATTGGCTAAAGCGTACTCACCCTTGCGGGAGCACTGACGACCGGAGCATCGCGGAGAGTTTGCCGTTGACGTACGTCGCGGTCATCACAAAAAAGAAGCCTCCACCCCGCTAATCTGGAAGTACGCGTAGCCTTCGCATCGAAGAATGATTTGGCGGCGAAGAAGTAGCTCGCGTATGCGGAAGCCGTGCAGCAGCAAAAGGATATGAACGCTTGTTGTCGATGTTTCCGGAGCATCAGCCCGTGAGTTACTCTGACGGGCTGATCTCCGCATGTGAGAAGCGAAAGACATCGGGACGGGCGTAGTGACCTGTCACGTCAAGAGCCATACTTTCCCGGTCAATCTTCGCGAGATCCAAATCTGCGATGATGAGATCCTCGCGATCGAAAACAGGCTCCACAACGTAGGTCGAGTCGGGCGCAATAATACAACTTCCTCCGCGTTCTACCCATTTGTCTGTGACCTCATGAGGCAGTTGGCGCGGAACTTCGGCGGCAGGCATCATGAGACCAACGGACATCACGAAGCATCGGCCTTCGAAGGCATAGTGACGACTCGCGAGCTGTGCCATCTCGTTCACGGTAGGCCAAACAGCGACATGTATGTGTTCTCCAGCCTGGTGCATAGCCATTCGCGCCAGGGGCATCCAATGCTCCCAGCAAATCAGTCCCCCTACACGTGCTTGACCGATATCAACTGACTTCAGCCCGCGGCCGTCACCGGGCCCCCACACAAGGCGTTCTGTGAATGTGGGTACGAGTTTGGGATGATGGTTTGCCAGGAGGCCATCGGGTGAAAACGTAAGAAGGCTGTTATAGAGCGTCTTAGCACCAGGTCCCCGCTCAATCCGTTCATTGATCCCGATGACAACGCCGATCTGGAGGTCGCGTGCAATTTCCGACAACTGAGCGACTTCGGGGCCATCGATGGAGATACTGTTCTCTCGAAGTTCGGCAAAGATCTCTTTCGTCGGCGCGTGATTCCAAAGCGCGGCGCCGGGGCAGATGTCGAGCCAAACGGGATATCCAGGAATCCAGGTCTCACCGAACGCAATGAAACTGGCTCCCTCGCCGGAGGCCCTTCGAATGAGTTCGAGAGCCTTTTCGAGGCTTGCGCTCTTGTTGTGATATACAGGTCCCGCTTGGGCGATCGCAACACGAATTATAGAAGAAGAATTCATTGTCCCAATTTCACCAGGATGTAACATTAGACCTCGCGACCGAAGTGAGGTGTCCCAGCCAAAGGGGCACGAGGAATCCGGCGCCGCGTCCAGTGTATCGGAGATAGAGAGCGCGCAGCCCTCTGGCGGGATGAACTTACTCATTTGTGAGCGGTGCCTGTAACCTTCAAGGCGCTTCTGCTTCTAATGATCAGTGTGACCTCTCGCAGGAAATAACATCTATGGGCTCAAATCGGCTGATCGACTTCCATCAAGGACGCATTCGAGGCGAGTCAGACGATGTGGTTCGCACAACCAACGAAGGAGACATTACGTGAACAAAGTCGGAATACTAGCAACGTTGCAGGCCCGTCCCGGTAAAGAGGCAGATGTCGAAGAGTTCTTGTGGTCAACTGGTCCACTGGTAGAGGCAGAAACAGGGACAACAACGTGGTTAGCGTTTCAAAGTCGCGCCCGCAACGTTTGGCATATTCGATACCTTCAGGGATGAGGATGGAAGAAACGCTCACTTCAAGGGTGAGATAGCCAAGGCACTCTTCGCGCGCGCTGAAGAGTTGTTTGTCGTTCATCCTGAAAATCAAGCCCGCGGATATCGTTGCCGAGAAACTCTAGTTTCGAGACTCGATCCACAGTCTCCTAGGAGAACCACACTGAAGCCCTTCTCAGCTTCATAACTGCGCTAGCATACCTCTCGACGGAATGAAGCCAAGCGCGCTCTTGTCCATAAAGAAGGGCTGCCTTCGTGTGAGAAACAGACGCTCCTTCATGCAGTTCCGTGCCCAACGCAACACAGCATCAAGGAAGCCACAGTCGCAAACACTCACTCATCCGTCATCATAAAACGCAAGGAGGAAACGAAAACGAAAGTTCAAAACCCCATTCTGAAGGAAGTATCCGACCGAAAGGTATCTGAGATACGAGACAGGTTAACAATTACCGTTAGGGAGATCGCCCCGGAACAGCGATGGACCTTACACGGCCGATTGACGGACTACTCGGTAGCTGAAGTGCTTTCGAATTGGTATGCGTCGAAGGATCCGGAGTCAGTGGGCCGTCGCGTTATTGACCTCGACGGCGTCTCCGTCATTGATAGAAGTGGCGAGCGAGTTCTCTCAATGCTGATTCAGGATGGGGCCAGATTCGGTGGAATCTATGCAAGATATCTTCTTGTAGCTTTGCAGGAGCGCGCGGAATCGAACGCTCAACTAAATTGATCGCTGTCATGAAAGGCACGAGCGATTATGAGTCGACGCGACCAAATTGTTCCAGCCATAGATGAATCTCGAGCAGGTTTCCACTCCATTGGCTGCACACACGGCCGCTGAGCTTTCCTGTCGCATCCGGCAGCTCGAAATCCAGGATCATCTGGCCCGGCTGAAGAGCACCCAGTACGAGACCGGAGTCTATCAATCGTTGCGTTGTCGCTTCAATCGTTGGGACAACATGTGGCGGTGTCTTTTCTGCGACAGCTTGTCTTAACGCATTGAGTTCATTCTGAAGATTCATGTGCTCGTTCGAGGCAAGTTGTCTTATCTCAAGGTTGGAGTCCGTCGAGTCGAGAAGGTTACATCGCCTGCTGGGGTCATCGTTACTTGGGCGGGCTTGTCATGGCCCTTCTAGTCGATGCCAGAGGTGCGTTCGCATCCAGTTCGATCCCACGGGAACCGACTCGCACACCCAGCTGTTGCCAGAGTTGATCGAGGTCCACCACAATCGGGGCATCCTTCCATTTGCGATACAAGTCAACGAGAACGGTCGTCCCTGTCGCTCGATCACCGGTCTCGAGAACTCGTGATAGCGGCCACTCCGTATCGATGGTGCCTTGTTCCGCCACGATAGCCTGAAGAGCGTCCTGCAACCCCTTGCGATTTCTCGTTGCTTTTCGTATCTGGACATCGACGACCAGGCAGAACATGGCGCCGCCCCAATAGGTGCGGCCCCAGGTGTGGGTCTGGTCTAGTCCCTTATCTCCTGGTCGCGGCTCCCCCTGAGGCAATCCCCGCACCATGCCCGCCCACACCTGTTCTAGCGGAAGTTGATTCGCTTGAGCTCGGGCGATCGGCTCGACATACGTAGCGATTCCTTCCTCCAGCCAATGCGATTCGTCGGGGAGGGAAGACAGAGCCATATGGACCAATTCGTGAGTCATCGTCCAGTCTTCCTCCAGTTCAGCCTTGGTTACGGCGGAACCAAGACGCATGCGGGTAAGACCTTGCACACCCTGGACATCGCCCCATGTCGTGCCGTGAATCGATTCGTCTTTGTCCTCGTTTTGGCTCACAATGACGCGGGCCCGCTGGACGGGAAACCTGCCGTAATAGAGGGTTACAGCTTCAGTTGCCCGGCGCACCCATGCGACGATGTCCTCATTCCTAAGACTCCCTTGACCGATCCGGATATCCACCTGGATGACCGCTCCATCTATTTGCAGGACCTGACGGTAGGGCTCCTCTCGCCTGGAGGCGGCCATCTTTGAGATGTGTGATTGTGCTGGAAGAGGGGAATTCACCACTCCGTAAAGGAGACCCGATAGCAATAAGAGTCGCACCATAGTGATTGTTCACTAAACTTGTAACCTATCAGTCGGCCTGTGAGTCTCATAGACCGGCGTGTGTGTCGCCTATTAGAGCCCTACGCTGTTTTTTGGTTACAGCGATGGCTCATAGAATCGAGCTTCCGCCTTGCAACACCGGGCGATGTGACTTTTTATCATTCGGGGCATTGTATGCGTCTAAATTCAGTGGGTAGTGAACAAGCAATAGCCGACAGAGAAGATGTTGGACGCGAACAGTCAGTGAATAGACCCGATAGCCGCGGTTGGCTTGTCAGTCTTACGAGTCTTGTGTTCATCGTCCTGCAAAGTGCCTGTTCCGTTGCGATGGCGATCAGCGGAATTCGTGTCCTGATTGGGCTCGCAGCACTGGCCGCCGTGACAGCGGGAGCACAAGTGCCCCCCGGCGGTCTTCACCGAGACGCGATCCGCATCCCGATGATGATCGTTGCGATTGTGGGGTCGCTCATTAATCTTTATGTCATCTGGAGAATTCGTTCGCTAAGAAAACGCCCATCTGCTCAATGGAGGCAACAGGTCATCCCACGTAAGAAGATCTGGAGCGAGAATGCACAGGTCGCGATGGCTGTCGTTACTCTGGTTCTTGTAGCCGCAGAGCTCTTTTCTCACCTGTACATCTTCCGTTTCGTAAGATAGCGAACCTAAATAGCGCATTCGGTGCGACGACTGAACTGCATCGAAGATGAATGAACTATGCCCCGAACAGGAACTGGAAGTCAATGGGCAATCCTTCCATCATTGTCTTCGACGTCAATGAAACCCTCATCGATATCGAATCAATCGGGCCATTTTTCGAGAGAAAATTCGGCGACCGGAAAGTACTTCGCGAATGGTTCAATCAGTTGATCCTGTATTCCAACGTGATCACCCTGTCTGGGTACTATGAAACATTCTTCACTCTTGGGCAGGGTGTCCTTGAGATGTTGGGAACCATCTACGGGGTCTCGATCCAACCAGCCGATCTCGAAGAGTTGAGGAGCAGCATGCTGTCGATGCCGGCGCACAAGGATGTCTCTGAAGGGCTTCTGCTTCTTAAGAAGCAGGTTTTCGTTTGATGACATTGACGAACTCGCCGCCATCGGATGGCGGCACGCCCCTGGAACGTGCAGGGCTAGATCATTTCATCGAGCGCCAGTTCAGTGTCGACAGTGTACGCAGGTTTAAGCCTGCTCCCGAAGTTTACCTTCTCATCACCGAACTCCTGAACGTCCCACCCTCGGCGATCTGTCTCGTTGCTGCGCATATCTGGGATACCCTCGGTGCCCAGAGCGTAGGCTTCTCCGCAGGATTTGTGGCAAGGACAGGAAATGCCGCGTTACCGGTCAGTGGGCTTCCCAGACCTGACGTTATTGCTCCGGACCTCACACAGATGGCGCATCAGATGATTGCTCTGTGGCGTTGAGCCGCCCTGGAGATGCCGAACGAAAGCTCACTATCAAAGCGATATCTTGTAACCTTTCGCGAACCTGCCCCGTCCGATTGCTGCGATGCACCGCGTACACGACGGTCACTCGCGCCGACCGCTCATTATGATGAGCGATTCTGTTTTCAGCAGTTCCGATAAGAAGGAGAGTGGTCATGGGCAAGTTGGACGGTAAAGTGGCGGTAATCACCGGAGCAACTTCCGGAATGGCGTTGGCGTCGGCAAAGCTGTTTGTCGAAGAGGGAGCGTACGTGTTCATCACGGGCCGGAGGCAAGAGAGCCTGGATGATGCGGTCAAAGCGATTGGACGGAATGTGACTGGAGTGCAGGCTGATTCGGCGAAGCTGGCTGATCTTGACCGGCTCTATGAGACGGTCAAGCGGGAGAAGGGCCATGTCGATGTAGTGTTTGCCAGCGCTGGTCATGGCGGTCGCGCGCCTCTGGGGGAGATCACAGAAGAGCAGTTCGACAACCTCTTTTCCCTGAACACCCGCGGCACACTCTTTACCGTGCAGAAAGCGCTGCCCCTGATGAGAGACGGCGGATCGATCATTATGAACGGATCGATCGCTCACCTCAAAGGTATGCCAGGGCTGAGTGTCTATGCTGGAAGCAAGGCGGCGCTGCGGTCGTTCGCGCGATCGTGGGCGGTGGAACTCGCGGAGCGCAGGATTCGCGTGAACGTGCTCAGTCCGGGGCCGATCGCTACCAACGCTCTCACGAATCTTCCTGCAGAGGCGAAGGAGTACTTCCTGTCAGGAATTCCTCGCAAGGAACTGGGACACCCAGAAGAGATTGCAACGACGGCTCTCTTTCTCGCCTCCAACGACTCCAGCTTCGTGAACGGCAGCGAAATCTGCGTTGATGGCGGCATGGCGCAGATCTAACTATCGACAATGTGAAACACATTTGATCGAAACACCACAGCACTCGCGACATTACGCGGCATCATCGAGATTTTTTCGTATTCTTCGACGAGTACAAGGTCTTCGGGACAGAGAACTCGTGCAGAGCCTCCCTAAAGGTCCAATAAGAGATTTTCTAACTTACAGAGCATGCTTCCCGAGGCGGCGCTCTTGAAGGCAGTTAACAATGAGGCCCGATCCCCGCAAAGAGCCGTTTAAGGAATTTGATTACCACGTCACGTATGGGCATCAGGAAAGCCATAAATACGGAGCTCTATCGTGGTTCTTGCATTTCTCGATGACCGCTTTGGCGATTTAGCAAAGTTACGTGCTATAGACAAAAACCTCGCTGATCACAGATGACCGCACCAGCGGAGGTGTAGATACTCTTCGACGCCAATAAGAACCAGAGTAGCGAGCGACAAAGCCATCTGTACTCGCTCCATACGAATTCTGCTCGGACTCAGTGGTCTTTGACGCCACTGCGAAGCCGGACGATTGCGGAGATGTCGTATCTGCATCAGAATCATCAGATTCAGGGAGGAGCCGAGCAGCGCAAGCACCATCATCGGTACTCGAATCCAGTCCTGGTGAAACCGGTCCATGGCCGTTCCGATTCCGGCGCTTACCGCGAGGGAGCCTACCCCAATCACAAGCCTGAGGCCGTCAACAGCGGCAAAGAAGGTACAGATGCTTTCCGAAGAACCGTAAAAAAGAAGCTGGACCAGGCGATCACGCCTTGAGCTCTGCCATTCTCACCGGGCATCAGCTGCGACAGCATACCTTTAAATGCCGGCGGCTTAGCGAGAGTGGCTGACATCGGCGGAATCGGCTCCCTAGAACGGTGGCATATTGACATTCTCTCCAAGTTCCACCTGATGGTTGTCAGCAGAGTGTAATTTTATGAAGAGAAGCGTGCAAAGAGTTGCGTCTGGCCGCCCAATGACATCGCAGCAGGCAAGCGCGAAAAGCGTCACGGGCTAGGTACCGATCGATTGATATGAGCTTGACACACTGAAGCGTGCGATATATCGACATTGAGACGTCGGCGAGGCGCGAATTTGGGGCGATGAGTCACGAGCGATCCAGTCCCGATATCCAGGCGAGGATTCAGCTCGATCCCAGTTGTCGGAATTCGGAAAGGGGTGTGTAGCACTGACCCAAGCCGTCTCCTGGTGCTCCGCCGAATTGAGAAGCGAGATCAAAAAAAGGATTGTTTCCTCGGGATCAACGAAAGGTCCTGTGGAGGTCCAATGAGGGTAAAAACTCTGTGTGAAACTCGTGTAGGGTGCGGTCCGTACCACGTAGTTTCAATGAGTTGCGTGTAGAAGCTGCCATGGCAGGGAACGATCCCGGAGATCCGTGAATCGTTTCACCTCCTAAGCTGCGATATTGCGTCGTGGGTCTAGTACACTTCCGACTGTCTGTATCTGAAAAGGGGTGTGCATCACTGAACAAAGCCGTCTCTGGCCACGCTTCTCGGACACGGATGGGTGAAGCATGACTGAGAGCGGTCCGAGCAGGGCCCTCGCGCCATTGAATCGAGATCTTTCAGTTGAGCGAGCTTACTGCCGCCGCAAGGCAGAAGTCTGTTGGGAACTCCAAGTGGCCGTAAAACCGGCTATCTGGATAGATGATTGCCCGTTGCCAGCTAGCTGCCAAGTGTATGAGATGGCATGTTCTGGGCCGCCCGTTAACACCGCTTCGGCTGATTTCTTGAACCGGAACGCTTCGTAGCGACGGGCTTGTAGGATGATCTATATATGTAATCGAAACGGTTTATATTTTCGGTGCAATAGCGGTACACTCCTCAGCTTTGCCCTGTTGCGCTAAATTACGCTAAATTACGCTTGCTCAAATTACTTAGGGCTACGCTTAATTACGCTCGTATTTCTTGTATTATCATAGACTTACAGGGATATCCGGAAACTCAAAATCCGCCGAGGGCAACCTCGTGGGGGTTCGACCCCCCTCCCGGCACCAACAAAATAAAGGATTTAGATGCAGATTGGCTTCTCGAAGAGGAGAGGTCAAAAATCGTTTGGTGGCTGTTCTGGTGGCGGTTGGCTTCTGCAGGCTTTCGGCTCCGTTGGGTATTCCTGGGAACCGAGTGACATTCCCCGGATGGCCAGAGCGTAGCCGAGACCGGGCCGGAGTCAAGGCCGCGCTGCCGCGCTCACGCAAGAACTTCTGCACGTTTTGCTACCACCAGGAGGGCGAGAGAACCTGTTCCCGCAGCCACGTCGAGTATCTTGCTTTCCTCTTCAATTTCGACCGTAGATCGGATGGCAGCGGCATGCTGTCGGCCCAGCGGCTCATATAGAGCCTCATAGCGCGAGACCATGTCGCTCCAGTATGTTGAATCGATTGTGCTCATCTGTTTATCCTCTGTTACAAATTGTGTCGAACAGGTCAAACCACAAGTACGTCAGCGGTAATGACCCCGCCTCGGCGGATTGGTATAGGGGCCTACTAAGGCTGTGCGCGTCAGCATGCCTTAGCGTCACGCTAGACAATCGCGGTCTCGTGACTGATAAAGATCGCTGTTCGGGACCTATCGAGAAAGTTTCCTCGTCCTTTGCTACTACCGAAAGGAAAAGCTCGTTGCCGATCAACTTGAGGACATCACTCAGGTTGTCAACCTATCTCGGGGTTGGGCGGTCGGCAATCACTTACTTGCAAGCACCGTGCGGCCGTTCAGGGACTGAGTTGGCCGCTCATCGTATGGATAGATCGCGGCGAACGTCGCCACTTGTTTCTTCGAAATCGTTACAGGCGTCTTGAGTACGAACCAACTGACGCCTTCGGTGCACGGCGGAGTCGTCAACGAACCGGCGAAAGTGAAATAGCTACGGGTAACAGGTAGCAAGTCCGCGACATTGATTTGCAGGTTATCGTCCGTCTTCTCCGGACCGGCCGTCTTCGGCGCAAGACCCCACAGCGTTTCAACAAGCGGATTTGCGGAACCCTCTTCCAACAGCACGGATACCACAGCCAAATTCCCTTCGGCATCTGAGTGCACCAGGTGGACCTCCATGGGAAACCGCTTGTTCTTGATGGTCTCCTCGCTGGGATGGTGGAAATGGAATTGTTTTAGTTCGTAACGCTTGTCTCCGACTCTGATAAAACTGCCGGGAGCGTAGTCGATTTGAATCGTGTGACCATTATTGATGATGTGGAGCGCGCTGGGTTTGTATTCGAACTGAATTGCAGGCAGATCAGCACTCTGAGCACCGACAATATTGATAGGGGACTGGCGGTGGCCGGTTTTGCATGCGGCGAACTCGGAGGTTAGTTCGCCCCAGTGCGCAGGGCCTTCACTTCCACTGTAACCCCATTCATGCGCAGGGTGTTCCTGTGCCATGGCCGCGTAGGGCCCGCATATGCTGCAGACGATCGCACACAACATTACCGGCATTCTTGGAAATCTCATGTCTTCCTCTTTTTCTCCTGGGGAAGACCGTTCATCTGACATCGGGAACCCAGGGGACCTCCCTCGTTGTTTTATGCTGACCCGCTGATGACGAGGTCGCCGGTTAGGGACCATCCCTCGCTATCTGGAACGGAACAAATAGCACCCTGCAAGGTACAAGAGACAGTCCCACGGTTATTATTCTCGGCACCGGCGAACACCTAGTTTGAGAAACAATCCTGCGACTTTCCCCAGAAAACCGAAGCCTTGTCGCGTTTCGTCTACCTACGACTTGTTGAGGTCGTCGTCTTTTGAGTACTTGGTACCCTTAGCTGTGATTTCCAGCGCCAATCCCTTGTCGGTCATTTGATACATCCAGATACCGTCGGAAACCGAGGCCGCACCCTGCATCGCTCCGCCTTTCTCCGGACTGGTTTTGGCAGCAGCCGAGGTCTGCCCTCCGAAGTCCCATCCGGAATTCACAAAGTTATCGAAGGCCTTTTGATTGTCGAATATAAATATGACCTTGTACTTCTTGACGCCCATGCCAAGACCGGCCTGGACCTCCAACATCTTCATAAAGGTTTCAGCTTTGGTCTGGTTGTTGACGGCCACGCCTTCACCATGGCCAGAGCCGCCAAAAAGGATCTTGACGCCCTTGTTAGCGAAAACGGCATATCCGTAGCCCTTTTGAACAGCTGCCTGGGCGGAGGGCTGTGCCTTGTAAAGGCGAGCAAGTGTTTGTTGCGCCATCTGGCGGATTTCGGTTCTCTCCTTCTCCTTATCTTTTTCATCGTCGGCGGAGGCGCCTACTGCGAGTAGACAAAATAGTGATGCGACTACGAACCGAGACCCGATGAGGAAGCGATTGACTATCATAGGTTACTCCTTGGACTTCATGTGGCCGTTGTCACAGGTTGCCCCCCTGCCAACTCGGGAATGGAGAACATCGATCAGGGAGCGATGGCCCGTGGAGCGAACAAACTTGCGACGTTCCGACACTTATTTGACCGAATAACCTCGCGCATCCATGCAGGCTGAGAACGCCCGCTTGAAGGTATTCATCTGTTGGTCATACGCAGCTTTCTGGCTTTGGTACTGCTGTTGCACCTGCGCCCCACCCTGCGCCGCAGCCTGATCTTTGGCAGCAGCATTTCCTTTGCGTTGCTGTCTGCCTCCCCGCACGGTACCTACAGTAGCGCCTACCGCGGCACCTGTTCCTGCATCTCCGGCAATTCCACCAATCACCGCACCGCCAACTGCGCCACGAGCCGCACCTTTGGCTCTACCACCTTTTTGTTGCGGCGCAGCATCAGCCGCCTGCGCCTGAGCTGCCTGGACATCAGCAGAAGACGGCGGCTGCGGAGCCGGCATATCCGCGTTGACGCCTGTCTGCTGCTGAGCCGAGTTATAGCAGTCGGACTCATCGATGAGCTGCTGATCATGACTTTGGCCCTTTCCCGGATAGGCGTAAAGGCCCACTTTATTTGCGGCTGAGAAGGAAGGTACAGGTCCTGTCGGTGCAGCGGGTGCGGCCGGTTGAGCTGAGGTAGAAGACGGTTGGGCTGGTGCACCCGCCGGGGTCTCTGTATTGGGCTGCGATTTCTTTCCGCAGCCAACGGAACACATAGACAAAGTCGCAACGCAGAAGAGGGTTGTTACACGAAAAGCGTTAACGATCGAAGTGGCATGCATATCGACTTCCTTTCCCGCGGTATTGCATTCCCAAGCAAATGGGTGATCGCCGATTGTATCGCTGGGGATGAATGTCTTCCCACAGCCACCAGCACGGAGGAACATTCCTGAAACCAGTGTTGATCTCGCATTGGGTATCATCCACCTCTGCAACCCTCGAGCCGATCTGGCGAGTAAAAGAAGATGGCCAACCATCTACCTGTGCGCACGTCGGAGGCGAACAGGTAAGAACGATTGGCCATTCCCCTGACTTCATCAGTTCGAGCTGCCTTTCTTGCTCTTCTTCGCAGGAGCATTTCGAGGCTGACCCTTCACCTGCGTCTCGTCGACCGGGGTTGTTTCTTCGGTGAGGGTAGCGCCCTGTGGAACGATGTAAAGCTTTGCACTCTTGCTCTTTACCGTTCCCGCCTTCACCTGGATACGCGAAGCGTCAATTCCCGCTCCTCCTTCTCCGGATGTGAGGTAGTACTTCACATTCACCGCACGCTGACCGGCCAGTTGCGTCATCTTCACCGTCTCCTGTTTCGTCGACGTATCCGACTACAACAACGGTGTCGTTGGGTTCGCGCTGGAGCCTGAGAGCCACCTCGTCCAGAACCGCCTTGCACTCATTGTCCACACGGCCCGGTTTGTTGGACTGATTGAACTTGCACTCTCCGGCTTCACTGACTACGGGAGCAGCAGTCACAACCGGGAAGGGTTCAACGGTGATCGCTGCGGAACAAGTCGTGCTCAAGCCACGACCATCCACCACATTCGCGGTTGCCGTTATCGTGGAGCCCGCGTTGGCAGCGGAGGTGGTCTCCGTTGCGCTGTTCCCCGTACCGGTGATGCTGCCCGCTGAGCTGCTATAGGAGTACGACAACGTGCTGTTATCCAGGCTCTCGGCGGCGACCGAGAGTGTGAACGAATCGCCCGGCTTGATCGTCTGCGGGCTGGCCGAGCAAGTCGCCGTCGGAGCACGCGGCTGCTTTACGGTGAAGGGTGCTGAACAGCTGGCTGTATTGTTCTTCTTTTCCTTGGCATCGGTGGCCGTAGCCGAGACGGCGTAGCTCCCTGGGGCGAGACCGGTGGTGTCGACATTTCCCGTTTCTCCAGTTCCCGACACCTTGCCGCCGCTGGAACTCCAGCTATAAGTAACCGTGTGCTTGGGATTGAAGTTCTGCGTGCTGATCGTAGCTGTCACTGGGGCCCCAGACCATATCTCGGTTGGAGAAGCAGAGCAACTCGCACTCGGTGGGATTGGAGGTTTGCCACCGAAGGTCAACACCACACCGCCCAGATAGCGCCAGCTATTCTGGTTGGCGGTCAATTTCAGGTTGCCGTTGAAGTTGGTATACAAGTAGTCCATCTCAAAGGGACGGATGGAAAGGCGTCGGTTCACAGCAATATCAAGTCCCAGGCCGGCTGCTGCCGCGAATGTGTTGTTGGAAGGGGCTCCACTGATTCCCGTCAAAGTCAGGCCATTGATGGCATTTTTGTAGACGTTGCTGTGCGCGCCGCCAACCAGTCCTTCTGCGAATGGACGGAACTTACCTTTGTAAATAGTGATTTGGGGCCCGAACATGTAGGTAAATAGATTTCCCGAAACACTGGCTGCTCCACCTGCGGGGAGGAACGGATTGCCTGCCGGAACTATGATCGTTCTCGTCTCGCTACCGTAACCTTGAAATTCAGCCTTAAATCCGATCATGTGGCTGAAGTTGTACACGACTCCGCCGCCGCCGCCTTCCAGATTGTAATGTTGCCCAAAGAAATAGTGCCGTTGCGGCTTTCGAAGTCGATGGCCTGATAGTGCACGTAGGAGTAGTCGATTGGGACCTCCCATTTGGGATGTTCCTGAGACCATGCTGACAGCCCAAACAGCATGACATCCACAGCAAAGATAAGTGCAGTTCTGAGTTTCATTCAATCCCTCCATAACTCTGAGTAGTCCGCAATCTCGATCACCTGATCGGGCTCGTTAGAGCGCCCCGGAATGCATCGGTCTCTATGCTCGGGGAGACTCGCAAGAGTCCCCCCGAGCGTTTCTGCTTCAGGGCGTTGCTGAGAACCACCGATTACTGGTCGCGGTGTTTCCGTTGATATTGCCCACGGCAGTCACGTTCGTCGCCCCTACCCCTGTGTTGGTGGCTAAACCGGTAAGACTCATTACGGCAACCGTTGGCAGCGAAGAATTCCAGGTCACCTGATTGGTGAGGATCTGCGTTGTCGAATCGCTGAAGGTCCCAGTGGCCATGTATTGCTGCGTGCCACCGAGAACAACGTGCACATTGCCAGTCGGTGCGATCGCAAGTGTCTTCAGCGTTGCGTTGGTCACGGTTACGCTTGACAGACCGGCCTGGCCGCCGAATATCGCTGCGATTATGGCTGTCCCTGGAGCGTTGCCCGTTGCCCATCCCGATGACCCGAGCGAATCGGAAATTGTCGCGACTGGCCCCGTCCCCGAGACCGCTGGCGGCGAGATCGCGACCCACGTGGCAGAGGCCGAGATGTCCTGAGTGGTCCCATCCGCGAGAGTCGCCGTCGCGACATACTGCGACGCGGTCCCTTGTGCGATGCTGAGAGTACCTGGATTGACTATGGGCACAACTGATCCGACCGAAATTGACTTTACCGCTTGGACATTGATAACTGCGTTCGTGGTGATCGTGCCGAACTTCGCCGTCACCGTAGCCGATCCGGCTGCGACCCCTGTCACGAGTCCAGTTGCATCCACTGTCGCTATCGAGCCGTTGGATGGAGTAACGCTCCACGCCACGGCCAGATTGATGGGCTGCTTTGACCCATCGCTAAACGTGCCAACCGCAATAATCGGAAGGATCGAACCGGTCGCAACTCCAACTCCAGTCGCTCAGTCGGTGCCGGGGTGAGCGTGATGGCCGTTAGCGAGGCCGCAGTTACGCCCAGCGGAGCTGTTCCTGTCATACCGCCGAAAGAAGCCTGTATCTGGGTCGCGCCTACAGCCACGCCAGTGAGCAACTCCTTTCGGAGTGGTATTAGAAACAGTTGCTGCCGCGGGGGTGGTGCTGGTCCAGTTCGCTTCTACGGTAATGTCTTGTTGCGTATTGTCGCTGAACACCCCCCGGGCCGCGAAGGGCTGACGGGTAAGTAGGAGCCATGGTCAGACCGCTGAGCTGGCCTGGCCTATCGGATAGACCTCGATGCCCGCTATGGTTGCGTTGGTCACGACCAGCGAAGACGGTGCCAGAAACGGTTCCGTCGCCGGATCGGTTGCCGTAATCGTGGCTGTTCCGGCAGAGACGCTGGTCGCGCGTCCCGTGTTGGTGATCGTTGCGACCGTCGCGGGAGTTGAAGCCCATGTGACGCTAGTTGTTATGCTATTTGGTAAGTGCGCTCTCCGCCGTCGCTGTAGATACCATAAGCCAGGTATTGGTGGCCAGTGCCGTTGGCTATCCTGGTAGTTGCTAAGGAGGTACGGCTGCCCGGGATGACAGAGGTGGAGTCGGTAACGACAATGGCAACCAGGGCAGGCGCCGTAACATTGAACGTTACGGTACCAGTGACTGTACCGGCGGCGGGACCAGTGAAGGTCGCCGTAATTGTGGAAGCGCCCTGGCTGTAGCTTTGTGCGAGGCCGGCTGAGTTGATCGTGCTGACGGGCGCTGCCGACGAAGTCCACGTCACGAGACTGGTAATATCCCTCGTTTGACTATTGCTGAAGGTTCCCATGGCGGTAAATTGTTGGGTACGTCCTGCTGCGACGGACGGAGTCCCAGGGTTTACCGCGATCGCTGTGAGATAGGGAAATTGCGCATCACTGCATCCCACGAGCTGCACCTAGAGCTGCAAGCACTGCGACTAATAAGAGTTTCTTCAAGGAACACCTCGCGTTCAAGAGAATGATTTTTGTCGCAACTTCAGCCGGACGGCTCACAATGAATCATCGCGACGAATCAAATTACATAGGGGCCGCGCCTTCTCACCCAGAGGAGGCGGCCGCGCACGGACCTGTTTATCACGAGTCAACCGGTCCGAGCGTGCGAAGGGGAGTACCAGAAGCAGGTCAGCGCTGATCCTAACTGGCCTTGCTCCGGTTTCGTCGAGTGAATCTATTACAACCGCGTCTACGAAAGCAATGGAACTTGAGCCCTGGTCCAGAAATCTTTCCCTGGGAGTTAGCAATGGAGCGATATCGAGTACGCTTCCGCGCTGCTGTTTTTCTGGAAACGCGGCAGCGAGATTCTGGCATTACATTGCGCAATTAGATTAGAGAACCGAACGCACTACCGCTACTAGGAAAAGTCCTAGCTTTCCCAAATAATTTTCTCTAGATTAGACGGGCGCTCCCCCCGCCTTGGTAGAGGAAGAGCGGAACGCGCGAGGCAGACAAGGTCCTGTTGATCAGTGGAACAGGTCCCGTTGATCTCAAATACCTGGCGCAGTTCCGCGAGAAGCTTCGTGGAGATCCACCCCTTGAGGTTGAAGAGATCGGCAATGCATCAGTGCCCGAATTGATCGCAATTGTCTCTCATCTGCCACGAGAGACAATTGTGCTGCCGATTCAATAATGTACGCGACTGGACTGGAAACAGTTATTGGTCACGCGATGTTTTCTCCCGGATCGCAGCTGCATCTATAGCCCCTGTCTATACGATTTCAGACACTTATCTGGGAGAGGGCACAGTTGGTGGATACGTTGTGCACTTGGCGAAGGCCGGGACAGTGAGGGCAGATGCAGCCACACAGATCCTTCGCGGAAAGACCCCGGCATATGTCGCCCTGGAGTAGTGCGGAAGCAGTGAGCCGTGAGGGACGATCCAATCGTCGGATCTGCGAGGCTTCGAGACAAGTGGTTGAAGATCGCAGACACAATCGGTGTGGCACGTGACTTATCTCTGCCATCGAGCCAATAGCTGTGCCCGTTTTAATTACTGGTAGTGCCAGGGCCCTCATGCTTAGGGATTTCCCTCATTGTTTTCACCAATCATTCCGCATCAAGATATGTGTAGCTGCCGAAGGGCCTCGCGCCATTGGCCGGCAGCTTGGCGCGCCCGGCGATCGGCGAAAGCAAACAGGTAGGCAGTGACAAGACGGCTGACTGCCAGGAACAGAACCGGCGTGTGGTGGTCAGGGGCTTACTTCAGCCCCTGCTTGCGCAGGAAAACAAGGACTTGATCAGGTGATTGTTGGAACTCTAGCGGCCTCCATGATGTCGAATTTTTCCTCATAACACTCGGCGGTTACGGTGGGAGTGAGCGATATGAAGCGTTGCAATCTGGGTTTCGCAATGTGGGTCGTGGTGGCGTTGGCCGCTACGAGAAGCGCGCATGGCAACGTCGCGCTTCTGGTTGAGGAGCCGTACGGATTGTTCGGCAGTGTCAATCCAACGGGTCATTCGGCAATTTATCTTAATCGCGTGTGTGCTGAATCACCGACTGTGTTGCGCCGGTGTGGGCCCGACGAGACGGGAGTGGTGATCAGCCGCTATTCAGGTATTCGAAGACTTGATTGGGTTGCCATACCGTTGCTGCCGTATCTCTACGCTGTGGAACGAGTGGAGGATGTGCCCGAGTGGGCCGCAAAGACTGACGTAGCGAGGATGCGGGACGAATATGCCGAGGCTCATCTGGGAGATCTAACCTCTACCACGCAGGGGGATGATAGGAGGAAGGTGTGGCCTCAACTGTTGGGCGTGGCGTACACGCGGAAGATTTACAGTTTCGAGGTAGAGACGGATGAAGAGCAAGATGACAATCTGATTGCCGGATTCAACAGCCGTGGGAACGATAGCCACTTCAATCTTTTTACGAAGAACTGCGCCGACTTTTCACGTAGCGTTCTCAATTTCTATTTTCCGGGAGCAATACACCGGAGTATCACGGCAGATGTGGCAATTACGACGCCCAAACAGATTGCCAAGGCATTCGCGGGTTACGCGCATCATCATGAATCGCTTGAATTCAGGAAGTTCGTGATTCCGCAGGTGCCGGGCGACACGCCACGAAGTCATATGCCCCGAGGCGTGCTCGAGTCGCTTGTGAAGACAAAGGGGTACGTGGTTCCCATTGCGGTCCTTCAACCTTATGTCATGGTGGGGATCGCGGTTACCTATTTGACAAGAGGTCGCTTCGATCTGGCGAAGAATTCTCCGGTCATCCCTGTGATGGATCAGGTCTTCACACTGGTCAGCGGCAAGCCTGAGGTCGCCGCCCACGATGCCTTAGTAGCCGTTGGCGAGGAGGGTATTGTTCGGTGAAGATGAATTTTTCTTGTTTTTGCTGCTGGCGTTCGGCGTATTTGCCTAAGACATCGACTTCAATGTTGAGTGGGGCACGGGAGGAGTCTGGTAGCGGCATAGGTGTGGTGGATGATGGGGATCTCGACCTCGTTGTCGTTGATGGCGGTGACGGTGAGGCTAATGCCTGGTGATGGAGCCTTGCGGGACGACGTAGCGGGTGAGGGATTCGCGGATCACTGAAATTGCACTGCGGGTCAGGTGACTTGGAAATCATTCGTGAAGAGCTAAACCACTAGCTGTGCCCTGTTTGAAATTAACTGTTCTATCAATCTTTTAGGGCGGGTCCGGCAATACCTGTGGTGGAGGAGTTCGGGAATTGGGGCAAAAAAACTGTTTGGATCCAGCCTCAAGATTGTCGCCCCAACTGGACAATAGGATCCTAAAAAGGCTGCTCGCCTCTAGCAATCGGCTGAACTCATAGACTCTTCACTCGCGGCGTTCTAGAAGGTGACTGCGGCTGCAATCTGCAGCGAATATCCTTGGAATGTCGACTTGTTCGAGAATTCTTTAAATACTTCGCGCCCAGAGTAACTTTCCGCGCCGGTAAGATGACGTAGGAAGCGAAACCCAGGGCATTGACTCTGTAGTGCGCAGCTGCTTGGACGGGCGTGATGCCAGGTCCACTCTTGTCAGTGGTCTGCCACTGTTCGTAGCCTACTAGTCCGAGCTGCAGTTGCAAGTCTTTTTGCAACGGGAAACGCTGCGTTAGGGAATAGTCAAGGTCGAGGGTCTGGCCCGGATGAATGTTGGTGTCCTCCTGTGTGCCATGGAATTCGTACATTTGGAAGGCAGAGAATGCGGTCGCTTTATTGCTGGTCAGATAGAAGGTCTCTCCCGCCGCCAAGGCCTGCGTCCAATAGCCAGAACCGACGTTGTTGCTGCCGCTGGAGTCAAATTTGCCGGTGGGCGCAAGAAAGCCGTAGATTGCCCGAATGTCCGCACGTTTCTTCTGCCAGCCGAGAATAAACGGCTGATAGTAGGAGTCGGCAAATCCACCGCCACCGCTGATTGCTCCCTGAGCATCCGAGGTGAGCGAGTTGTTGGCGATGGGTAGGGTGGCCGAAGCTGAAAATTTTGGGCTGCCCAATATTCCTATCTGCTTATTGCTGACCCATACAAAACTGTTCATGTCCATCATCACTGAGTTCTGTCCGGTGGCCAAGATCTCGCCATTCGGACCCTTCACTTGGTCACGGGAGTAAAAGAGAAACATATTGGAATAGATAAATCCAGATTCGGGCGTAACCCCGGAGTTGGTAGCGGTCATCCCCGGGGGGTACACACCTCTAACCTGCGCCTCGGCGTGCGAAGCGAACGCGGAGACCGCCATGACCAAACCCATCGAAAGGATCCAGGCAAGCGGAAATGTGTTCTCACGGATTTTCAATGATCTCCGTCTCCCGCGTTTATCCAGGCTCCTCATGAGATCGAACGTAATACGGTCTTCACAATGCGCCCCCGCCGTGGCTGATCGCGCCGAAGCAGCCTTGGATCATATGAGCTGCTAGTTGCGTCACATACTGGCGAAATTTCTCCAGAATTTTTCCAGGCTTTCTGTCCCGCCGAACAAGGTCGTGAATATCGTGGAGTCCGCCAGCAAGATGTGCGCCGGCACGCTGTTCGTTAGGAGGCATCCAAATGCAGGAGTTGAACTCTGTGTTCCCTGCCGCAGTGAAAGGATGAGGGCGGTCCAGATCAATCGGCTGCCGCGTCAGGACACGAACGGCTTTTCGCATCATCGGTGGTCAACGCATAGTGCGGCAGGTGGGGATGGAAATTGAAGGTAGTGACTCCATTGAGCAGGCCGAGTTCGTCCAGATCCTTGTTGACCGTCAAGGGGCATGATCTGCTTACTGCCTTTGACGACCGCCGGGCGAAGACCAAACTGATTCATGACGGCACTCCAAGCGCCTTCATCATCGAAAGGGTGTATTGTCCGAAGCGCTGCTGCCGCGGGACGAGCGCGTCACCATGGTGAGCGTATTCCATCTGACGCTGTTGCATGTCCATAGTGAATCCAACGTCGTGATGTGGGCCCGAGCAACAGACATGTCCCTTCGCGTTTCAGCCACTCGCGAATGGCCGCGATTTCCTCCGGGGAGACCTTCCTGCTCTGAAACCAAGTGGTCGAGGCCGAACACCATCAGTGTGTCGGTGTCTTCCAGAACTCGATCGTCGATCGGGACCTGGTATCCTGCCTGATCGATCCGCTGATAGATGGCGACCGGATGGCCGGTGACTTCGCCGACAATTTGCTGAAACTTTATCGTGGAGCAATGAAAGAGCTCAAGCGTTCCCGCAATTCCCTGCATGAAGTGCATCGCATCCCATTCGGGCGTTTCATAGGCGGGCCACGCTACTCGCCGGACCTCGGTCATCGTCGAGAAGCGGTTATCCATTTCAGTGAGATCCCGATTCGCTTCCCAGGGATAGCTCCATGTCCAGTAGATAGAAACCCGCCGTTTGCCTCGAATGTAATTCCGAGGAATATGGTTCTGGTTGTACGTTCGCGGTGGCTGTATTACGCTGCTCATAATTGCTCTCCATGTTCGGTTCGGGCTAGGCATTTGAAGAATCGATTTTGATGAAGGCCGGCGCGTTTATCTCCAGTCTTCGGGAAAGCCTTCGAGGTTTTCAACTAATTGCCGTGATTTCGCGCGCTGTCTTTACAATGTGCCGGCTATGGCTTTATTTTGCAGAACTCGCACCACTACGCGACGATTCTGCGCTTGCCCTTCCGTGGTCTTTGCGTTCTCGCCGACCTGTTCGCTTTCTCCCATAGCACCCGGCGCCAGCATTCTGGTGAGGGGAACACGACCTTGTTGAATCAGGATGTTGGTAATGGCGTTGGCACGGTCTTCGCTAAGTTTCTGGTTCACGGCGCTACTACCGGTGGCAGAGGCAAAACCTTTGACTTCGATCATGTAGCCTTCGATCGTTTTGGCCTTTTCTGTCAGCGCCATTAATTGCGAGTTGTATTTGGGATCAACTTTGACCTGACCATTCCCGAAGTACACTGTTAGCTCATCGAAAATATAGTAATCATCCAATTGCCCGAAGCGCGTGACCGCGGCATCGATGGCTGCTTTATTTGCGGCGATCTTGGCATGATGTTCAGCCAATTGTGCCTGCTGTTGCTCTAAGGCTGCTTTTTGCTTTTCCAACTCCTCTTGGTTCTGCTGAGTTTGTGCTTTCGTTTCGTGCATACCGGCCTCGATGGCCTGAGCCGTTCCAGATCATTGCCCTTGAACCTGACTTTTGTAGCTACCAATTCTTTTTGAGCGTTGTAGGTGCCCTCAATCTTGACGGCCAGACCGGGAATGAGCGCAGCCATCGACATATCCTTTTTGCGGGCCTTGAGCACTCCTTGCACTTGGGCTACGTCGGTGCTATCGGTCAACAGGACCGCAACAAGGTTCGGAGATTCCGAAGTTTTCAGGATCATGGTGTCGCCGCTTCGCCCTTGGATCAGACCCTCCACCTTTGTGGTCTGGGCAGTAACTATTGTGGTCAGCAGCATAAGACCGATGAGCGACAGAACTGCAACATATGGGATTTTAAGCCGACAGTATTGGTTCATAACCTCTCTCCATTCTCAGCGTGACTTCTTCCGCGCCGTCATGACAGCGCCGTCAGATATCGCAATGCCTTGATGCCGGGCAGGAAAAAGTAGGCACCTCCGCGAATCGTGGTGAACGCCGGAAGCCCGACAATCTTCTTTCGAATGGGCCGCTTCGGAATGGTCATATCGAAGCTGCCGTCCTGCGTGCCGACAAACGGGTCGCGCTCGTTGCCTAGCTCATGAAAATTGGGGTCGTTCGTCCAGACGTTCATCGCGAACTCAAATTGGCGAACGAGGCTCGCGCAACCGACGAACGCCGCGATGCCTCGTTCGATTCCGTCGTCGGGTTTGTCCTCGGGCAACGGCGGGCCGTAAGTCCCTCCACGCCGAATCATCTTTCTCCGTTGCATGTTGGCCGCGGTATCTCGTGGGTTCATGCGGCGAATATGCGCCCCAAGCGGACAGCCATAACCGTAGGGGTCCATCTTCCCGAAGTTGAAATCGTTGGTGCGTTGCATGTCCCCACCAAGCTCCGGGTCATCTTTGTCGGGAGACAGAACCAAGGGTGCGCCACTACGCCAGCGCCCCATCAGCTTGGCCGCCACCCATTCCTGTTGTTCGGGCGTGTCGCCTTGTTGGCGCAGAAAATCGCGAAATGCGCCAACGTGCTCTTCGATCCGGAGATAAGCAACATAGCTGCCGTTCCGGGCGAGAACCTCCGGCTGCGGCAATCCCGCAGGCGGTCCATTTTCATCCGGATAGCCCAGAAAAAACTCGCCGGCTTTAATTGCAGGACCGGAGCCGGGAGTTGGCTCCTCGCCCATTCCTTCGATCACCGGCTGCGAGAGCCGGTCTCTATACCCAAAATGTTCGTGAGCGTAGGTGTATGGAGGAATCGCTTCCATATCCAGCGAAGAGAGGACCTTCACCCCATCGCACTGCAGGAGATACTCCCGATGCTCCTGCCTGCATCGCTCGCGTTCTGCAACATCGCGCGCGAACAGAATCACGATGGCATGAAGTTCCTCACTCGCCAGCCCACCCACCCAGTTCTCCGGGTGGTTGGCTCCGGTTGTGCCGAGAATCTCCGCACGGGCAGCCATGCCTTGGCGGAACTCTTCGGGGAAGGTCGCGAGCGCAGCGTGATTGACGCCGAGCGCTCGCAGGCCATTCCACGTGAACCCTATCGTCACCCATCTCGTTCCCGGGTTCCCTGAAGCGAGCGCCTTTGCCGTTCCAACTTTATCCAGAATTCCCTTCAGCCATTCACGCCCCGCACCCGGCCGGCGAAACGCGAGGAACTCGTATCTCGCAGCCAGCGCAGCAGGCCGCGAAATCAAAAAATGTTGAATGTCCTCAAGTTCGAGCATTGCGGCTCCTCAAGTGCTTTCTCAAGGGCTTTCATGGTGAAAAAGACACAACCTCGGCTACTGCATCAGATCGAGCATGCTTGAAAACGCTGCCTTGAGCTTCAGTGCCTTCTTGATCTCGTCTGCGGAGACATAGGGATACTCTCCGTATTCAAGAAAACTCGGGCGCTGGTGTTCGCGAACAAACTGAATGAACGCGGGTACATTTGTCTTCCAATCCTCGGGAAACCCCTCGAGATTCTCAAAGGTAGTGCTGAGACCGGACTTGGAGAACAGCGATACTGCATCCTCCGTGTACTTATCGAAATCCGTGTCAAATATTCCCTGGTACATGAAATAAGTATCTTTTCCGATGTCGAACAGAACCCATCGCAGATAGTGAAGCTTAAGCACCTCAAGAAAGTCCGGCAACCCAGCGACAGTCTTCTCGAGGGTCTTGCCGTATTCGCGGATGACTTCCTCGCGTCCTGGCTTGATCTTCGCGATGATCGTAAAGCCATAGCAGGCAGGTGATTTTGGATAGACCGGTCCGTACCTGCCATTCTGTAATTTGAAATATCCCTCTTTAGGGATCGCCATCGCTGCGGGTTTGGTCCAGTCTGGCTCTTTTGCGGATGCGGTTGCCTGCGTCGCCATTATTCTTCTCCTCCATGGAGCACGGGGCTCGATTGAGGAGAACGTACACTGAGCGCCGACTCCGATGAAACTAGGGAAATCCCCATATCAACTCATTGAGCCAGGTAAGGGATTTCCCTCGTTGCACCTCGACGGGAAGAGAAATTGCTCTCGCATTCATCACCTCATTGGGGGCAATCGGCGTTTCCCTGGTAGCTGAGGCTTGTATTCCTTTCGTCGAAGAAACCGAAAGCGCTTCAAGTATTAGGGGTTTTCCTAGTTTCTTCTCACGCCGGTCGTGAGGTACTTTCCATCACGATCTCAGAATTCTCCCTCACGTGGGATGAAATGAAGCATCGGCGCAAAATCATCTTCTTTGTGGAAATGAATGCCTGGGAGCCTCAAGGGATTCCGGGACGCCTGAATAACGAAGGAAGGAAGCCAGCGATGAATCCGAAGCCAGAAACATTTCGTCGAATTCTTGAGCGTCTGCTGAGCGTGATCTGCGTGATCCTTCTTATTCCAGGAGACACCTTGGCGGGCGCTACCTATACCGGCGGAAGCCAAACAACCGCTCCTCAGAGTTCTCCAGCACAAGGGCCGACTACCAAAATTCCCGCCGACGAACTCGACTCTCTCGTCGCACCAATCGCGCTCTATCCGGACCCCATGCTCGCCCAGACCCTTGCTGCGTCCACTTATCCGCTGGAACTTATCCAACTTCAACAGTGGCTTGTAAAACACCCTACGTTGAAGGACAAAGCACTCGCTGATGCCGTGGCCAAGCAGCCCTGGGACCCAAGCATCCAGGCTATGGCTGCTTTACCCGATTTGGTGAAGCGCCTTGCAGATGACATTCAATGGACGACGGACCTCGGCAATGCGTTCCTGGCACAACAAAAGGACGTTATGGACGCCGTCCAGCGGATGCGCAAGAAGGCTCAGGACAAAGGCAATTTAAAAACGACCGAGCAGCAGAAGGTCGAAACTCAGGTGATCGAAAGCAAGAGCACAATCGTTATTCAACAGTCGAATCCACAAGTCGTATACGTGCCTTCTTACGATCCTGTCGTGGTATATGGGCCGCCCATATACCCCTACCCGCCCATTTACTATCCGCCGCCTGGATACTACGCAGCCGGCTTGGCGATCTCTTTTGGCATCGGCATCGCGATGGGTGCGTTTTGGGGCGGCGGCTGGGGTTGGGGTTGTGGCTGGGGTGGTGGCAGCGTCAATGTCAACATCAACAATAGCTTCAATCGCGACCAATATTGGCGGTGGCAACCGGGTCCCAACTACGCTCGCGGCGGTGTGGGCGGCGTAGGCGGGTCGGAGCGTGGTGGAGTCGGTGGTGTCGGTGGAGTCGGTGGCGTAGGTGGAGTGGGTGGCGTGGGCGGAGTGGGTGGTGTCGGTGGCGTGGGTGGCGTGGGTGGTGTTGGGAGTCCAGGTGGAGTGGGAGGCGTCGGGGTGCCGGGAAGCCCGGTGGAGTGGGTGGCGTGGGTGGCGTTGGTGGTCCCGGGGAGTGGGAGGCGTGGGTGGTGTTGGCGGTGCCGGTCGTCCCGGAGGCGGCGCCGGTCCGTCACAACTACCTGCTGCGGAGGCGGCAACTGGCAGCACAATCCCGCACATCGTGGCGGCGCACCCTACGGAGACCGCGCAACGGCCGATCGATTCGGCGGCGCAGCTCGCGGCGACTCCCTCGCCAACCGGCAGGCCGGCGCAAGAAACCAGATCGGACGCCAGGGAGGAAGTCTTCCAAGTAATCGCGGCGGAGCCAGCGCCAGCAACCGCATGAACACAGGCGGCGGCTTCGGCGGCAGCAATCGTGGTGGTGGCGGCGGAGGCCCCGACCGCGTCGGAAGCCGCGATGTCTCCCGTCCCTCCGGCGGCGACCGCAGCGCCTTCGGATCAGGTTCCCGGGGAGGCTACAACGGTTCCTCGGCACGATCCGCCAGTAGCCGCGGATCCTCTAGCTTCGGCGGCGGCGGCCGTGGCGGCGGTGGTGGTCGTGGCGGCGGCGGAGGCCGGCGTCGCTAAAGAGAAACCATGAGGAGCACAAAATGAACTCACGATCCGCGAGGAAAAAACTCTTCGAGCTTCTTTGGATTGCGATCATCGTCACTTGGGCGTGTCTCTCTACCCAGGTTCTCTTCGGCGCACATCAAGCCTCCACTGGCACGCAAGTTCCACCGGCACAGACTCCTGCCGCCACCGCGGCTCCTCACCCCGTTGAAGGCGAAACCTTCGCTACCCCACAGCAAGCCGCAGACGCCCTCATCGCTGCTGCCGGCACATTTGACGAAGCCGCACTCGCAAAGATCTTCGGCCCCAACGGCAAGAAGGTCGTATTCACGGGAGAAACCGCCCAGGACCGGCAAAGAGCCTTGGGTTTCGCCGCCGAGGCCAAAGAAAAGACAAATGTCGTCGTAGATCCAAAAACTGGCACGCGAGCCTTCATCAACGTCGGCGACGAGAACTGGCCCTTTGCGGTACCCATCGTCAAGGTCAATGGCAAATGGTCCTTCGACGCCAAGGCCGGCGAGCAGGAACTCCTTTACCGCCGCATCGGCTCCAATGAACTAGACGCCATTCAGATTTGCCACGGCTTCGTCGAATCCCAGGATGAATACGCTCTTCGAAGTCGCCAGCTCTATAACGTCAACCAATACGCGCAGCGTATCATCAGCACGCCCGGCAAACAGGACGGACTCACCTGGCAGACCGCCAACGGCACTTGGGAGGGCCCAATCGGCGAACAGATCGCTAAGGCCATCGCACAGGGTTACACCCCCGG
Organism: uncultured Acidobacteriaceae bacterium; assembly: GCA_963735215.1. Taxonomy (GTDB): domain Bacteria; phylum Acidobacteriota; class Terriglobia; order Terriglobales; family Acidobacteriaceae; genus Telmatobacter. Next base: position 34,302 of record CAVTKF010000007.1, read on the forward strand.
AGAGCTGCCCTATCACGGGTACTTCTACAAAGTCCTAAAAGGACAAGGTCCCGCCGCACCCCTTGGAAAACTCGATTACGTAATCGAAGGCGTGATGATCGGGGTTTCGCCCTCGTCGCCGCTCCCGCCCAATACCGCGTCACCGGAGTAAAAACCTTCATGGTCAGTTACGACGGTGTTGTCTACGAAAAGGATCTCGGGCCCGACACACTTGAGCAATTCAAAAAGATGGAGCGCTTTAACCCCGACCTATCCTGGCATCCCGTTAACGAGCAGTGAGGGCGAGTTACGCAGGGCATTTCCGCTATTTGGCAATTGAGACCTGGCTACAATCTCTGGTGGCTTATGTTGAGAGATACGAATTCTAAGCTCGGAATTAGTAGGTATCGAAGACGCAAATACGTGTCCTCAATGCAATCCGGACACCTACATCGGCACCGCACATTCCACTCGCGAATCCCAAGCGCGCGGGGGAATTGATTCAGAGTCTTGCGACCGTGAGACTCAACCCTCCCAACAGGGCTACGACGCCGAAGAATTCTAATTCCGCATTGTTGGAGGGTCGAATGAACAACTACACGAAGATGCCTTTACTGCTTGGCACTCTTTTGATATCGGTGTCAGTTCCGGGATACTCACAGGCGCAACCCGATAGCGCTCCGCGCGGTGCCATGGTTCACGTCGTCATCACCGACATGGCTGTACAGGATAATAACGAACTACCTCGGCTCATGAAGGACGACGTCAAGGTAAAGCAAGGTAAGACCATGTACACAGTGACACAATTGATCCCTGCACGTGACCAGGCCGCTGGACTTCAATTGATGATTTTGATCGATGAGACTCTGAATATCCAGGCCGTTGGAAATAATCTGACTGATCTTAAGGAATTTGTAAAGGCGCAGCCGCCAACTGCGGCCATCGCTATAGGCTACATGGCCAATGCCGGGGTCAATGTTGTTCAGCAATTCACCACGGACCACGAAGCCGCGGTCAATGCGATCCGCCTTCCGCGAGGGGGCCTCTCCACTATGGATAGCCCCTACCTGTCTCTGATAAGCCTCGTAAAGGGCTGGCCCAAACAGAATATTCGTCGCGAAGTGCTCATGATCACTGACGGTATCGACCGCCTTCACGGCGAAACACCTACAGCCTCGCAACTTGGTCCAAGATTTGGAGTAAGAGGAACAGCGGGACCAACCGTCTATCACAGTATGCCCACCATCAGCGTCGACGCCGACTCCGCGAGCGAAACCAGCCAACGTTACAACGTTATCGTCAGCAGCATCTACTCGCCAGGAGTTGGCAGAGCGGCAAGAAGTTCATGGGATCTCGACCTAGGCCTAGGAGGTCTCTCCAAGATCGCGGACGAAACCGGAGGCGAATGCTACTCCCTCGGCACCTCGAACGCGGTTAGCTTCAAACCCTACCTCGATCGGTTTCAGAAAAACCTCAACAACCAGTATTATCTGGTCTTTTTGGGGGAGCCAAAGAAAAAAGGCACACTACAACGGATCAAGATCTGGACGGAACAATCCAACTCCGAAATTGCAGCGCCTGACAACGTATGGATACCTGGTGCTCAAGACAATAACAACAACAACGACAAACAACAACTAGAGCTGGAGGCCACTTACTTACCCATCACGAAGAGGATCTCTGAATCAAGAGCCACGCCATCAAGGCGGTCAGTACCGCTCGCGCCTCACTGGCAGAACCCTAAACCATCTCCTTCTGACCCGGTAACTGATAAGTAACTCTTACTGGATGCTAATGTGCGCCTCGCTCTCGGAAGTCGTCTGAGACGGTGTTTTGTGAGCCGCCTCCCAAGCTCTCACTCTCGGCCGTGCCCCATCGAAAAGACGCGCGAAGTTCCCTTACGCACCTTCTCGCTTGGCCTCCTCGGCGAAAGTTATCCATGTAAAGGAGTCGTACTGGTAAAACACCTTCAATAGCTGTCGTAACTGGCTTCTTTGAGCGACTTCGTCAGTGACCGAACAGAGCGAAACCGATCCGTGAGAAGATCAGCCGCGTTATAGCAAGCAGTTGTTGCTGGCCCAACGAAAGGATGATCGACCAATCGCGTTCCGTGTCCAATACACGAAACCGATCCGGAATGGAGCATAAACTAACATCGTTCAGTGCGCTCGTGATCTGATCGTCGTTGAAGACCTATTCAGGGCTGCGACGACACAGAACATACTCAAAGTGATCCCTGGCAGATATGGTCGCTGGGGCAGGAATAAAATTCTTCGAGCTGCGTGCGGACGAGCTCGCTGAGAAAGACAACAAGATGATGGCTGTAGCTCGAAACAGATCTTTTCTAGCGGCTTCGATAGGTCGAGACCACACGATTGTCCCACGCCCGTGTGCACCCAGATGAGATTTTAGAGCACCTCTAGACTACCATCGGGCGAGATAGTGTCAGACTCGTAAGCATATTCGGTGCCGCTTCAAAGAGCTTTGCATTTTGGTCCAAATAAGCCGGTAGCCGACACCTTCCCTTCGCGCTGAAACGGGTAACATCCGCTGCAAATGTCGAATGGCTTGAAATGGATGGATGATAACGAGAATGCGCTGAGCAGTTGGGCGAAGGTGGCCGCTGATTGCGTGATGACAACGAATTCGACGTTCCAGCGAATGAACAACGGGGCAAGATGAGTGCTGGGATGAGCTGGATGAATTTGTTGTAACCAGTGTGAAGAAGCCGAGCTTGCGTTTTACCGAGGTGATCCGACGACAGTTTCCACAAAGGCTCGATACGTCGAAGAAGCCGCGTAGAAAACGACCTTCACGCCGCAATAGCTGCATGGACTCGCATAGGTGCGACTTCGATCAGTACCGAACAGAAAGCGATCCGGGAACGATTGGGATAATTGAGCCGATCAGCGGCCGAAGAGAAAAGATCGAGAACGCAGTGCGGATGAAGGCGTAGATGATCGAGACAACGAATAGAAGAGGGCTGATTGTACAGAGCACAACGGAGAACGATAGGACGGCGAGTGCTCCATTCATGAACATAAGCGTGAAAGAGAGAGTGGTGGCCGTGAACACGCGAACTTCTAGGCGATCCGCTGATCGGGATTTTCTATAGCGGCGGACGCTTGAGGTAAAGAGAAGTGCGATCCGCGAGGTACTTATTGATGATGCGTTGCGTCAGCCACACGCGCAAGACCAGCCCAACCTTCCCCGGAGAAATCGGAAAGGACGCCCACGTGGTAACGGAGAGCACGGCGAGAAGAAGATAGCTGCGGACGAATGCGGTCTGGTCGAGGTGTGATTCGCCGTAGAGAAGTCGCGAGCGACATAGCTGTTGACGACGTTGAGGCCACTCACGTCAACGCGAGAGAGATGAGTAACGCGAAAAGGCGCGCGCGTGCCAGCGCACTTCGGACGTGAAAAAGTGCGTGACCGCTCGGTTGAATCGCCGAAGTGTGACCGGGTCGAAAGCGACAGGTTGTCCGCGCCAACTTCCATTCGCTCCGCAATAATCCCCGTGCTGTCCTCAACGCCTCGACGCGTGTGGCAGTCAGAAACTGATGATCGTCAAAAAGCGATGTACGCCTGTATCATCGGCATCCAATTCGTGATCCCCGAACTATAGGGAGTAAAGACCCCGGTATAAGGAGCTCCTCCGGTGATGTGGACCAGCTCTGCGTTGAGCCACAGCCGCTCGGTCGGAAGGTAATACCACCTTAGTCCGGCCCCATACTCATAAGGGTCGCGGAACTGCCCGCGCACCCATGATGCGCGGACATACGGCATCAATTTTTTCGGCTTGACAAAGTAACTCACCGAAAGCTCATTGCCGTGGTCAAATGTGGATGCGAGCGGAAGCGGTCCGTCGGCTACGAAATCATTTAGCCAGCGAAAGAAGTATTGCCCGTTGACCGCAAGCCCGTTCCATTTGAGGCCGTAGTCAATTGCCGACATCTTATACGTGGCATCCTGGAGTGTTACACCCGGCGCAAACGCTCCGGTCGCGAAGGCCTTCACGCCGTCGGAATTGTATATTGAGGTGTTCTCGGGACTGGATTGGTCGAGATCTGAAAAACGATTCTCCCGGGACCTTGTAAACGAGGTACCTAGTCGAATGCGAACTTTCCTGGAGGAGAAATAATCATCGTACATGTTGCGTGCTCTACCGGGTGGCCCGTAGTCTCCTAGCGGCTCCCACCAGGCGCTGCCGGAAACCAGCAGATTCGTATCGATCTTGTTTGCCGCGATACTCAGGGTATTGAGACCGTTGCCGACCATCGCCAGGTAATTCAGTCCCTTCACGGGTTGTCCGTTCATCACAACGCCCTGAGTGAACCCGGGGCGGAAGAAGTTGTCAGCCATGGTCCTATCATTTGCCGTGAAAAATGGAAACGTGCCAACCAGTGATCGGCTGCCCGGAACGCCAAAGTAACCTCCGGTTAGCGTGAAAGCCTTGCTGAATTGCCAGCCAATGTTGCCGGCTACGATGATCGACGCGGCCCCGGCGGATGTCCAGATGGTGAAGCTATATGGCGCTCTCTTGCTGAAGATGTAGCCGCCGAAGATCATCATTGAACGATTTACCGTAATGTCGTTGCGCTTATCAACAGGGTAGGTAACGCCCAGATGGTCAGTGAAAGTATCTTGGCTAGAAATAGTGTTGATATATCGCACTTGGGTAAGGCCCTGGAGTTTCAGCAGGAAAGGCACCTCAGCGCCTTCGGGAGCTTCCCCGATTATGATTCCATCTCGATAGCGATTCTCGATCGCCTGTAGTGCGGAAACGGGTTGCGGCTGCGCGGCTTGGGTCGCGCGGAACGGCGATATCGCTGACCGACCTTGCAAGCTCCTCGTGCGGCAACAAAGTTCTGTTGCGAGGGAGAAGAAGCAGCTCCTGCTATCGGAGTCGCAGGCGAGCCCAACCGCTGCTTTAGATCGTTGACTACCTCAAGCAGCATCTTCTGCTGTTCCTCAACTTTATTGAGCTGCTCTCGTAGAGCAATGTTGTCGGTCTTGAGTGCCGTGACTTCGCTCGCCAGGTTACCAGACTCAACATCCGGTGACTGGCCGTATGCGACAGCCGCTAAACCCACCATGAGTGCTGCTGAGAAGACACGGGATTCATACTTTGTCCGCATGGCTGTTCAGGTCCTCCACTGTTGCTGCCCAGCCGATGACGTTAGCCGGGAATTGGTGAGTAATATCGGTTGCGACCGGGGCGGCCCTTTCTTCGTCAATGCCGGCTTCGTCGACGGCGTGCGCTCCAATAGTCGCGTTGAAGGAAATGGCAATGCGGGGTGTTTCTCCTGCGTAAGGGTGAACCCAGTGGTATAGCCAACTAGGGAACATCACCAGCAAGCCAGATTGCGCTCGAACTCGAAACGGCTCTCCATACGGGTCTCCCGGTGCACTCACAGCCTCCGCTCCGGCACGCGGATCGAGGAATTCCAGAACCCCGCTGAGCGGCTGATCCCGATTATCAGTCCCGCTGTCAACGTAATACACTCCTGACCACGCGCTATCCGGATGCGAATGGGGTGCATGGTATGCACCGGCGCGACAGATCGTTGCCCAGGCCGAGATGGATGCTGTGCCAGCGAAGTCATCCCGGCCCGTCGTTGTGCAGATCATTCGGCGCAGTGCCCATGTAATCCATGAACTCAACGCCTCTACATTGGCGTCCGCGCGATGAAGGAAATCAGGGCGCGAGTGCCAACCCCCGATGTTGCTTCGGCCAAGGCTTGGATACTCCGATTCCTCTACCAGAATCAGGGATCGCAGCCCCTGATTCATGGCTTCAGTATCAGGCAGCCGCACACGGCCGATATACGTCGGGAACGCTTGTGTAATGTTGAGTTCCATAATCAGGCCCGATCAGCAGAGCGTTACGGACAAGGCTAGTCCGGCTTCACTGGTTTCTTTGTACTTACTGTTCATGTCCTTGGCGGTCTGAGCCATCGCGGCGATCGTGGCGTCCAGATCGACCCGATGCCGGCTGGCGATCTCATTGGTGGCGATTACATAAGCGGTCCATGCCTTGATCGCGCCGAATGCGCATCGCTCGATGCACGGAACCTGAACAAATCCGGCCACCGGATCGCAGGTCATTCCCAGGTGATGCTCCAGTGCGGACTCCGCGGCGTTCTCGACGACTCGGGATTCCGAGTCGTGTGCAGTTGCGACCAATGCCGCCGCCATTGCCGATGCCACACCGATTTCCGCCTGGCAACCACCCTCGGCAGCAGATAGCGTTGCATTGTGCTTGCACAGGTAACCAATTGCTGCAGCAGCAAGCATGCCCTGTCGAATCTTCTCTGGTGGAAGTTTGCGACCGCCTTCGCCCAGAGCATAGACCACTGCCGGCATGACTCCGGCGGAGCCGCCTGTCGGCGCTGTGATAACAAGGTGGCCCCGCCCGTTCTCTTCAGAGCCCGCCAGAGCGTATGCCGAAACCATGCCAATTATGCGTTCCGTCTGGTATTGATCATCCATGGCGCGTTTGTAGACTGTTGCCGCTTTGCTGTGCAGCTTGATGGGACCGGGCAACACACTATCTTCCGGTGCGGCAAGTCCTGACTTCACAGTGGCGACCATCGCGTTGGTGATTTTGTCGACGAAGGCATAGACCTCCTCCTCACTTCTCCCCGGTATCGCCATCTCATTGGCGAGAATCACTTGTGCAATCGTCAGCTTGTTTTGATCCGCATGCTGGCGTAGCTCCTTCATTGTCGAAAACGGATACTTTGGCGGATTCTTCTTCGGAGGCGTGTACCCTTTCCACTCGATGAATCCGCCGCCTACTGAGTAGTATTCCTGCTCAAGCAGCACGGTGCTCCCAGCCATGAGCTTGCACGTCATTGTGTTTGGGTGAGGGAAGTTACCTTTGACGGCATCGAATACAACGTCTTTGAGCGACACATTCACAGTCGTTGCACCGAGCTTGACTGGGAAAGACTGGTCGGGATTGTCGCGCAAGCCGTCGAGAAATGCGGGATCGACGGTTGCCGGTTCCTTTCCGATCAACCCCGCGAGGGAAGCTCGCTCTGTGCCGTGTCCCTTGCCTGTGGCGCTGAGGCTGCCGAACAAATTAACCTTGAGCGCGGTCGCCTTGGCGAGTTGGTCCGCCGGCAGCTTAGTGCATCGCTGGTAGAAATCGTAGGTAATGCGCATCGGACCGATTGTGTGAGAACTCGATGGCCCCGGCCCAACCTTGTAGAACTCGTCCAACGTCGTCATCACGGGGCCTTTTTGTTCCTTGACGACGTTCAAGGTGGGAGAAAGCTCCACATTACCTGGCCCTCCCGCCACCCCCTTCGGCTCTGCACCTGGTGGCAACGGCTTCACCTGGGCGGCCACGGCGGACACAGAGCGCCCGGTCATCACGGCCGCAGCGCTGACTACAGCGCTGCGCATCAGAAAGGTGCGACGATCCACTCCGTGGGGAATAGCCACCGACTTCAACTGGTCCGAAGGGTCGAACGGATCATCCTGAACGGGTTCGCAGCGTTGCTCGATCGAGCTGAGCTTGTCGGCAGATATCTTATTTTCATATCTTAGACATAATGGACCTCTCACTTTCTACCTAGATATGGTGCGTCCTCTGGCTCGTCCGAACAATGGCTGCTCGACCGGGGATGAAGAGCAGGTTGTGCGTGGCACACCGTGCGCAATTTACATTAGGCTTGGATCTGATTTGGGCCAACTAGGAATTCTCCTAGGTCCAGTCTCGAGCTGGTGTAGATCAGACGACGAACTCGCGGGCTCCAAGAGGCACGCGAACAAAGAGGTACCGGAGAAGCACAAAATAACGCTGCCATTCGATAACTCCGCCACCGACAGAATAGTATCCCTGTTCGACGGTTGCTGATTCCTTCCTAACTAATCCCGCAACCGTGTCTCGTCACTTGTGTGCGGTAACAGTGATCTCGATGTGCGCTCCGGGAGCAGTGAGCTTGGATATTCCGACAGTAGTCCGCGCAGGTCTGGGCTCGGGAAAGAAGGTCATGTAGACGGCATTCATGCGCGGGAAGAGGGTCAAGTCGGTGAGATAAACCTGGACCGCAACTGCATTTTTGAAGTCCATCCCATTCGCCTGCAGAACGAGCTTCACATTGGAGAGACAATTCTTCATCTCGTCTTCAAAGTTTGCGGGGATTTGATGAGTCTTTGCGTCCTCTCCCGTTTGGCCCGACACATACAAAGTGCCGTCCGACAGAATACCGGGCGAGGAGGTTCCGCCAGCAGGAGTTCCAGGAGGGGATACGGCTGTCTTCTGCGGAGCCAGTGCTAGCATCGGTAGCATTAGCGATAAATAGAGTATTTTCATGACGGCCTCATGTTAGGTTGCACACGTTTCTGTCACACGCGGGATGCGCATTCTTTCCATTCGGGTCATTCTTGTATTTCTCGTATGCTTCTTTGACAACTGCCTCAACCTGCGCCCTTCGGGGAGCAACCGGGCTAACGTTGGTGCTGCTTTGAGCTACGACAGGAATCGGGCAAAAGTACTCAGGAACAAACGCAGCTGCCATCAACACCAGAATTGAGATTCGGCGCGCGTTCATGGTGGATCTCCTTACCCTCTCAGTTACGCGATATCTGCGGGCCGGAGGCGAGCGCGTGGCAGTTCCGCCCTCAGAAAGCAAACGTTTTGCCGTAGTTGTACTTGAAGGAAAACTGCACTCGAAAATCGTTGTAATTATAGCCATTGCGGAAATTCACGCGTCGTCCGAACTGAAATTCGCCGCCAGCCATCACGTTTTTGATTGGGTAGTACAGCAGGTTCGTAAGCGCATAATATCCCTGGTGAAAATCGCTTGCCGACTCAGCATCGGAGTTCCAGATGTTCTCCATCGATCCTCCCAACGAGCTGCTGAACTTCGGACTCCAGTTATGATCAACAAACGCAACCGCGCCGAGAAGCGGAAGAGGAACGCCTTTGATAGGGGTGATCGGATTCGAAAAGTTATTCTGGACTCCTATGTCGATCGGTGCGTCGTTCATGTAGTTCTGAATGCCGTGGCCATAGACCAACTCCAGTTTCCCCGTCGTGTTTTCTCCAAACTTGAGATTCGTACTCCCACTAATGCCCCAGCCAAACGCTGAACCGCTGAGATTAAGCTTCGGCGTCGCGTTGTTGTCCACCCAAGCAATTCTCCGGAACATACTCGCAATCTGAAAATATCCCCACTTTCGATTGAAGTGGCCCTGCATGGAGAGATCAGGCAGAGTGAACTGGGGTGTAATGTTCGAGAGCTCAATGCGGCCGCTGTAAACTCCCTGGTCCGCACTGGCTCCGGGACGCTCCGCTGCAATCATGAATATGTTCCGGTCCGTCATGATAGGCGTCCACCGAACCTGCACATTTCGAAAGAACACCATTCCGTTCGGGCCCCAATATTCAATCGAGTTCGGGAAGACACCGATATCCATGAACGGGCTCCAATACTGCCCCGCACCAAAGTGACCCACTTCGCCCCACGCATGACGCAGTCGGAAAGTGGTCTGCCCTGCATCCACACCAGTTCCGAAGAGTTCAAACTCGAAGATCGTCTTCAGATCACCCAGTGATGTCGGCGTCGAGGTCTTCACGCCGAACCTGGTCTGCCGAACACCCCAGAAAGTCTGTCCGTTTGGTCCAAACTCGTTCGCGAATGCCGGTAACTTCGTGGGCCGCACTACATCAAACCAATTCGGATCTATCGTCCCGAAGTTATAACCCGAATCCGTCATGACAAACCCATAGATGTCCATCGTGCTTTCGGACCCTGGCTTCTTCTGGTCAGCTTGCTTCTTCCCAACCGGTGGCGCACCAGCCAGCGATCCGGACGCGTAGGTCGTGGGGTAATCGCCAAAGTAGGTGACTGCACTCACAAGCGTACTGTTCGGCCCACCTTCGCTAGCTTGAGCTGGCGCAGCCGGCTGGTTTTCAATTTCATTGAGCTTCCCCTTCACCTCATCCATCATCTGCTCCAATTGCTGGAGCTTCACTCTGAGCTGTTGAACTTCCTGAGCTTGCTGATCTGGGGATGAAGGTGATTCTTGCGACTGAGCAATGACAGGCTTACTCCAAACAAACGAAAGAGTAAGTATCACGAGGAAAGCAATGGTTTTTCGAGTGACTCGAAGATCGCGTCTCATAGACCTCAGCCTCCGTTGAACCGTCTCGCAAAGATGTCGCTACCAATTGCTAGAGTTGAGAGTCTTGTATGCCTCGAAGCCCAATCACTACAACTAGGAGATTCCCTAACTAGGGAAATCCCTAGGCCTCTAATAACAACGGATCAATCTAGGAAAGTCCCTAGTTGTATCGTCAGCGATATTGTTTTAGTTTCTGCTTTTGGGGCATGTCTGTGCGGGATTCAACTTTTGGAACCTATAGCGATGAAACCTAGAATCCTATTGGCCGATGATCACCCTCCGCTTCTCGAAGCCGCGTCCACTCTCTTGAAACCGCATTTCGACGTCGTTGGAATTGTGACTGGCGGCGCAATGCTGGTGTCTGAGGCACTCCGGCTTCGCCCAGACGTAATCGTGACTGACATCACTATGCCTGTTATGAGTGGAATAGATGCTGTCATTCGATTGCGCAAGTCAGGCTCTTCGGCCAAGGTAGTTTTCTTAACTGTTCATTCAGAAGAGGAGTTCCTGAGAGCGTGCATCGCCGAAGGCGCATCCGGATACGTCCTCAAATCACGTATGAAAACGCATCTGATTCCTGCCATAGACGCCGCACTTGAAGGGCGGACCTACGTCTCACCATTTGTGCCCACGTAAATATCTATTGGAGTGCCCGGCTCGTTTTGTGCCAGTTGAGATGAGACAAACTGGTATGGAAGGAGCAATGTATGGCGCGAGGAAAGAAGCATACGGCGGAGCAGATCGTGAACCTGCTGCGGCAGGTTGAGGTTGGTGTGGCGAATGGCAAGACGTTGCCGCAGGCGTGCAAGGAAATGGAAATCGTCGAGCAGACGTACTACCGATGGCGCAAGGAGTAATGCGGGTTGAAGGTGGACCAGGCGCGACGGCTGAAGGAGTTGGAGCAGGAGAACGCGAAGCTGAAGCGTCTGGTGTCGGAGTTGAGTCTGGAGAAGTTGGTGTTGAAGGACATCGCCTCGGGAAACTTCTAAGCCCTGAGCGACGACGCTGTGCGGTGAGCCATGCGTGTGAGGCGCATGGCATGAGCGAGCGGCATGCGTGCCGCGTGGTGCAGCAGCCACGCGGTACGCAGCGCTACCGGCCGACACAGCGCGACGACGAAGATACGCTCACCCGGGCCATCGTTACACTTGCCAGCCAATATGGCCGCTATGGCTATCGTCGGATCACGGCTCTGCTACGAAGGGCAGGCTGGCAGGTGGGCAAGGACCGGGTGGAGCGCATCTGGCGTCGTGAGGGGCTGAAGGTTCCACAGAAGCAGAAGGCGAGAGGGCGGTTGTGGCTCAACGACGGGTCATGCGTGCGGCTGCGTCCGGAGCACGCCAACCATGTCTGGAGTTACGACTTCGTGAGCGGGAAGACGCATGACGGAAGGACGGTGCGGATGTTGAACCTGATCGATGAACACACCAGGGAGAGCCTGCTGGTGCGCCCGGAGCGGCGCTGGAGCAGCGCCAAGGTGATCGAGGCGCTGGCCGATGTGATGGTGTTGAAAGGCGTGCCGGAGCATATCCGTTCCGACAACGGCCCGGAGTTCGTCGCCAAGGACCTGCGGAGGTGGCTGGCTGACACAGGCGCAAAGACGCTCTATATCGAACCCGGCAGTCCATGGGAGAACGGGTACTGCGAATCGTTCAACATCAAGCTGAGGGACGAATTCCTGAACGGGGAGATCTTCTACTCGCTAAAGGAGGTGCAAGTGCTGGCGGAACGCTGGCGCGTCCACTACAACACCGTCCGTCCACACTCTTCGTTAGGCTATCGACCACCCGCACCGGAAGCGTGGCAGACCGAAATCAAAACGGGGTATGGAGAAGTGGAAAGCAAAGGACGCTTCCCACTTCCCCACACCCCCGACGGCGACGAGATACTCGTTGCGCTAAACTAACAATCCAACTGGCACAAAAGATCGGGCAGACCACTCCGCGATCTGAGTAAAGTCTCTGGTGACCATTGGTAACTCGCTCAAAGTAGTCTCGTTCGCTACTACCAAGAGCAGACATCTCCATCTGAATCATCATCGGCTGTGACAGGACCTCTGTGCTCTGCAACTGTGTCGCGAGTTGTAAGCGTGGGTCAACTCTAAGTGTTTCAGTGAGAGAAATCCCCAAACCGGAGAGGGTGAAAGCCCGAAAATCCGCCTTGCTTACATCCAACCGATATTGCCGGGGCTAGAAGCAGAAAACTGAACCGTCCAAGATCATCGGACGTTGCGGAAAGGAACTGTATTCGTTTCCTCGTTGGAAACGCGAAGAGCCACCTCCGGGATTACTTCGCCTGACAGGCCCAGAACCTCACCAGTCAATGCTCCCGTCGCAGTTGTCTGGCTAAGAAGAGGTCGGGGCACGCCCACACAATGACTGCTAACAGTAGAGGTCACCATACACCGAAGTGGCGGAGCGTCTGTCGCAAACGGTAGTTCATAGCGGCCTCCAGGAAACAATTCAACGAGCCCTGGAATCTGCCTGTTATGCCATCAATGGGTCCATTCCCCCATGCTTCTCGAATGGCTACTTGAAGAGTGACGGCAACCTTTAGACCTATAAACTTATCTCATATTCCATAGCGTATCTCCGTCAACTAGAATCAGGGGGCTCGGAATTTATACTGGTCCGACCGCTTGTTTGTTGATTCGTTTGCAGAAGCTGCTGGAACGTGAGCGCCTTGGAGGAGTCTGTGATCACGTCGCACAGAACCATCTGCGAACCCAGATCCGGTCAGTCTCGCTCCGGAACCTTATGGCACTGCTTGCTCCTGTTTGCGGTGATCATCGACTTACTTGCGCAAACGACAGCTACCCACGGACAAAAGCCCGCACGTCGAGTCCTCGTTGTTAATGACTTTGCCCCTGCCGCTTCGCCCGGCATTGCGCTGCTCGATCAGGCCATTGTTACTGTCCTCGAAACTTCTCCTTATCATATTGAGTTGTATAGCGAAAACATTGAATCGACATTGTTTCCAGACGACGCCTCTCAGCGTCGCATCCGAGATTGGTACGCTCAAAAATATTCGAATCGCAAACCGGATGTGATTGTGACGGTTGGGCCTGCTTCGCTCAGGTACATGCTTGAGGCTCATGAGAGCTCATTCCCGAACACGCCGATTGTTTTTTGCGGAACGACGGTGGAAATGCTGGGGCACTTCAAGCTCGACTCCCACGTTACAGGCATATTTGGAGTAACTCAACCCGAGAAGACGCTACTCGCAGCATTGAAATTACAACCTGGTATAAAGCATGTCTTCGTGACTGGCGGAGTGGGCACTTTTGACCGCGATTGGGAAAGCGTCGCCAGGGAGTCGTTTCGAAAATACGAATCAATGCTTGAGTTTACGTATCTGACGGAACTCACGATGCCCTCGCTGCTCGAGAGGCTGAGACACCTGCCCAAGGATAGTATCGTCTATCACACTTCAATCACTGAGGACATAGCGGGAACTCACTTTATTGACTCGGCGCAGTCTGTTCCACTGGTTGTCGGCGCAGCAAACGCACCGATCTACGTCATTGATGACGTGGATTTCGGCAGGGGGACTGTCGGCGGGTATCTGATTAGCTGGGCGGCAGATGGCAGGCTTGCAGCGGCAATGACTGTAAGGGCTCTCAATGGCGAGGAGCCACAAAACATCCCAATCGTAAGGAACGACAACGTCTACATGTTCGATTGGCGCGCAATGCGCCGCTGGGGTTTCAAGGAAAAGAACCTCCCGCCTGGCAGCACCATTCTATTCCGGGAGGTATCGGCATGGGAGCGCACAAAGTGGTATTGGATCGGTGCACTATTTATCATTCTCAGCCTCTCCGCTGCTGCAATCTATCTGCACTTCAGCAGGAAACAACTGAGAACCGCAAGAGACGCTCAAATTCAACTTAGTGGATTATTGATCGGCTCGCAGGAGAAGGAGCGAAGCCGGTTGGCGGCCGAGCTCCACGACGACTTCAGTCAACGCCTGGCACTTCTGGCACTCGGCTTGGAAAACGCGGAGGAAGCATTACCAGATTTTCCGGGAAGTGCCAAACAACAACTCCACAAACTTCTCAATTCAGCCAGCGAGATTGGAGCAGACATTCACACTGTCTCCCATAGGCTGCACTCCGCGACTCTTGAAAATTTGGGACTTGTCTCTGGAATTGGCGCTTTATGCAAAGAATTCAGCGATCGGCATGGGATCGGGATTAGATTTTCGTCCGAAGACATTCCAAAGGGTATCCATCCAGATACTGCCCTGTGTTTGTTCCGTATTGTTCAGGAAGCGCTTCAGAATCTGAAAAAACATAGCGGTGCTGTAAAAGCCGACGTGCACTTATGGAGAATGGAAAACAACATAGTCGCCACCATTCATGACGAGGGTAAGGGATTCGATGCGAGAGGAGACTGTAAACCAGGTCTGGGTATGAGAAGCATGACGGAACGCGCGCGCCTGGCCGGCGGACATCTTATTGTTCATTCTCAGCCAGGGAGGGGAACAACAGTTGAAGCAACGATCCCCATACAATTGGCAGCCAACCTGTCTTAGTAACTAGGGCCGCTTACTGTGTATGCTCGCAGTGTAACTTCTGTTACTTTTGCCAATTGTCACGCCTCTTATCGCGAGTTGATAATTGTTATCAACTGAGCAAATTGGTTTTCGCTGCAGTAGTGGCCATCGGCGGCAATTTCCTGGTTTGTGACTGAACTCGTAATAATCGTGATTCGACAATTCTTTTAACGTCAACCTTTGAGACGAAGGGAAAGGTCGCACATTTATGGACACAGTTCACACAGATCATCCCCGCCCGCGTCTGTTGTTAGCGGACGATCACGCGATCTTTTCCGATGCTTTGCGTTTCTATTTGGAAAAGAGCTTCGAAGTAGTCGGACAAGTCCCGGACGGCCGCGCCCTGCTGGATGAAGCTATAAGACTTAAGCCCGACATTATCATCGTCGATGTGGGAATGCCTGTGCTCAATGGGATTGACGCAGCTCGGAGGATCAAGCAGATCACCCCAAAGGTAAAGTTCATTTTCTTGACGATGCAGGATGACCCACACCTTGCAGCTGCGGCTCTTGAACTAGGTCCCGTCGCGTTTGTCCTTAAGCATTCGGCTGGGTCAGAGTTGCTCAAAGCGATCGACGAAGTAATGCGCGGCCACTCCTATATAGCACCCAGGAGGATGAGGTCTGAAGATTGGGCAGAAGCAAAGGCAAGAGCAAGGCAGTTCTCAAAAGACCTTACACCCAGACAAAGGGACATCGTCCAATTGTTTGGCGAGGGTAGGCCGATGAAAGAGATCGCTGCGCTCCTGAGCCTCAGTGAAAAAACCGTGGAGTTTCACAAACACCACATCATGGGATCGTTCAATCTAAGAAACAATGCTGATCTAGTTTTGTTTGCACTAAGTCACGGTCTAATCCTTCCCTCTCCGGCGCATAGTCGGGCCAATCCCTCGGCATGACTAAGTCAAGACTCGCTGTACGGTTTCGATAGCCTATTCGCCCGAAATATTACCCGCGACGCCCTTGTTTTGCAGCACGCGAACCACCACGCGTCTATTCTCTGCTTGCCCTTCTGCTGTCTTATTGTTTCCCACTTGATTACTTTCGCCCATTGCGCCGGGAGCCAACATTCGAGTAAGCGAAACATGACCCTGCTGAAGCAGGATCGCAGTGACATTGGCGGCACGGTCCTGGCTGAGTTTCTGATTGACGGAAGCGCTACCCACCGAGGAAGCGTAGCCTTCGACCTGAACCAGGTATCCCTCGATATTAGCCGCCTTTTGTGCTAAAGCTATCAACTGTGGATTGTATTTTGGATCGACGTTCGTCTTGCCGTTGGCAAAGTACAGTGTCAGTTCGTCGAAGATGTAGTAGTCGTCTAACTGCCCGAAGCGCGCAATCGCAGCATCGATTGCAGCCTTGTTGGCAGCGATCTTCTGTTGCTGTTCGGTCAATTGTGCCTGCTGCTTTTGTAATTCTTCGTTCTGCGCTTTCAATTCAGCCTGATTTTGTTGAGTTTGCGCTTTGGTCTCGTGGAGCCCAGCCTGGATCGACTCCGCCTGCTCGAGGTCGTTTCCCTTGAACGAAACCGAACTTGCTACCAGTTTACGGTTTTCGTCGTAGTTGCCCTCCACCTTGACGGCGAGACCCGGAATGAGCGCTGCCATCGACATATCCTTCCGTCGAGCCTTAAATACTCCCTGCACCTGCCCCACTCGAGTCGCATCGGTCAGCAGAATAACAAGTTCCGATTGACTCGAAGTCTGAAGTGTCATCGTGTCGCCGCTTCGTGCCTTAATAAGTCCTTCCACCTTGACACTCTCGCACAAAGCCGCTCGGTTGGACGCGGCTATAGCGACTAACGCAAATGCAATGGCAAGTGTTCTGATTGACCGATGTCTCCTCATGTCTCCCCCTCCGAATCCTGGCTTCGTCCGTTTCGCAATGACTCGCTTCCAACAGCGGGTAGCTTGTGTTTAGCTCCGCAACGAACCCTCGTGCCACTGGGAAATCCCCTAGTGGCTGCAGCTGCCGGCGTTTTCCGCCCGTTTTTTCGATGAGGTTTGGCCCCCAAGACGGAAAAATCCACTTTGCGACTCGAATCCGAGAGGATCAATACCTGTGGCCAGAGAGTATGACCTTTCCATGTTCCTCTGCCAGCTCAACCGGTCGATGCAACACTATCTAATCAGCTGATCCACAAATGCTTACCCTGAAGAATCGAATCTGGTTTGGCTGATGTGGCCAACCTTAGCCAGGGTAAGGCGCCGGCTGATCAAATCCTAGCCAGCGCATTTAGCTTTTGTTTTCATTGAATGGGGTTTTGAGCTGAGTGTTGCGTCGACCCATTGAGACCACCTCCTATTTCGGAAAGCACATGATTTGTCACCAAGCGACGTCGGCTCGGTTGGAGATAACACATGGGATGAGTTGTTCGTGACTTGTTGTCACAACGTCGATGAAAATGCCTCTTTCATCGACGGCCTGAGGCACTCTACTCCCTTGTTCGACGAGTTCGTCGATGCGGTGGAGGAGGTATTTCCGAAATTCCCTTTGTTGCCTGAGGCCTAACGCTCAAAGAAGCTCGGCTAACGGGTTGGCGCTCGACATCAGTGGTCATCTGGAGCGCCCCGCAAAGATTTCTTTTATTTCCATAAACATACGCACACCAGCACGCGCCGACCTAGGGATTTCGACGCTGCGATTCGCATCGGTACCTAAGAAGGTTCTTTACGGCTTAGTGTGGGGTTGTGTTTTGGGAGGGAGCTTGTAAGTGATTGATAAATATGGCTCCTGAGGTAGGACTCGAACCTACAACCCTTCGGTTAACAGAGCATTCGTGAGGCCCGGAGAGCCAATGTTATCAATGGAGTAGAGAGGAGCCGAGAGGACGATTTGGAGCCTTTTCGGCGCGCAATTCGGCGAAGGTTTCGGCCACGGAGCAGAGCATTCGGCTCTTAGTCTGAGCTTATCTCGCCGGATGAATGTTGAGCATTCGGGCCGCCAAATGGGCGGTCCCTAACCGCTTCTGAATACCTGGTCGTGGACAGAACGGAAAGGCGCCGAGCCTCTTTGGTGATTTGATTTCGGACTCTTACCAACACCTGAAATGGTACACTTGTGTACGCAACGGTACGCAAGGAGATTCACTATGGAAACGCAAAAAATCGGCATCCGGGAGTTTCGCGACAACCTCGCTACCTATCTGCTTGAGTCTGAGGCGCCGGTTGCCATCACCCGACACGGCGATACGGTCGGCTATTACATTCCGGCACGTCGTAGGCGTAGTGAAATTGATCGTTCGGCCTTGAAAGAGGCTACTTCGCGTTGGCAGGAGGTCTTGGCCAGCGAAGGTATCTCTGAAGACGAAGCCATCGAGGACTTCAAGAAATGGCGTCTGACCAAAAAGAAATAGGGGCACGAAAACGCCTCGTTCTGGACGCCAATATCCTATTACGTGGAGTCTTTGGGACTCGGGTACGTTCTCTCCTCGAAACCTACGAGAGCACAGTCTCCTTCTATGCACCCGACACCTGCTTTGACGATGCGCGGAAGTACATTCCTAATCTCGCGGTGCGGCGCAAGTTTGACCCGACCGCCGGTCTTCTGGTGCTTGAATCACTCTCCAAGCTGATTGAGCGCGTCGACATTGGACTGTATGAATCTTACGAAGAGTTCGCTCGGGGTCGTATCTCCTCCCGCGATGCAAACGACTGGCCGATCGTCGCCACTTCCCTGCTTCTGGATTGTCCAATTTGGACTGAAGATCAGGATTTCTTCGGTAGCGGCGTCGCAACTTGGACTACGGACAGAGTCGAGCTCTTCCTGAGGGGGAACTAGATCAATCCTAAGAGTTTGATCGGAACTAACCCACGGGCCCGATCAAACGGGCGACGTCGGCGAGCGCATTTTCCTGTTCTCGTCAACGCACGATCCATATACTGCGATCCCTTACAGGTTCAGATGCAGGTCGTACCAGCTGGTCGCTTGTTCATAGGCATAAGCAATGGTGTAAAGTTTGAAACCGACGCTAATGTCGGATACCTGACATAGCAAATAGGCCGATTTCAAAGGATCTTTATCAATGTCAACAATTTTGGGGTCCAGGAAGCGAATAGCATCGCACTGCATGAGCCGCATAAAAGACGGATACCTAAATAACTTCCTGTAGAATCAGAGCGCTAAACTTACAATTTAGCCTGACGCAAGAACTTTTGGGAGCATAAGAATGGCAGATGTATTGGATGTAGTGCGGAAGAGCCAAGAAGCTCTTCTGGAAGAGTGGCTAAAGGGAGTCAAGGCCAATCTTCGTAGACGCGATTTGATCGACGAGCGCGAGCTGAAGTCGCAATCATCAGAAGTCCTTTCAACGCTCGGCGCGGTGCCCGCAAGCACCTCCCTCGAGGACTTCGGTGCATCTGAGTGGCAACCCTTGAAAGATTTATTGGCCAACCTGTCCGCCTCACGTGCGGTTCAAGGTTTTACTCCCTCTGAAACGGCGTTGTTCGTGCTTTCGTTAAAAACGCCTCTCTTTACGCTAATCCGTCAACAAAAAGGAAATAACGCAGACCAACTGTACGCCGAGATTACGGCCGTGGATGATTTTGTGGATAAGCTCGCACTGCACACAACGGACAGCTACATTCATGGTCGCGATCAAGTTATTGCCCGGCAACAGGAGGAGATGCTGGAGTTGTCGACTCCTGTGGTCACTCTGTGGGATGGCATTGTCGCCCTTCCATTGATTGGTACGCTGGACAGTGCGCGCACACAGGTTGTCATGGAGTCTCTGCTGCAAGCGATCGTGCAGACGAACTCCCGTTTTGCGATTATCGACATCACAGGGGTACCGACTGTAGACACACTCGTCGCCCAACATTTGCTCAAGACGATTACTGCTGCGCGCCTGATGGGTGCGGAGTGCATTCTGAGCGGAATTCGCCCGCAGATTGCGCAGACAATTGTCCATCTGGGAATTAATCTTCAGGATGTAATTACGAAGGCGAAAATGGCCGATGCATTCAAGCTAGCCCTCGAACGAAGCGGTCGTGTGGTAACACGACTTGCGAAAGGCAGCGGCCCAACACCTGCATCGTCGAGGGAGCTGTAATGGAACGAATCCCGATTTTACGGATGGGAAACTTCCTTTTAGTGACCATTCAAGTCGATATGCATGACAAGCTTGCGCTGACACTTCAGGACGATCTAACCGCAAAGATCGCTGATGTAGGAGCGAAAGGTGTTCTCATCGATATCTCTTCGCTCGAAATTGTCGATTCCTTTATTGGAAGAACCCTTGCCAATATCGCTTCCATGGCCCAGGTGCTGGATGCACAGACTGTCGTTGTCGGTATGCAACCAGCTGTTGCGATCACTCTAGTTGAACTGGGGATGTCGCTGCCGGGTATCCGTACCGCGCTCAACGTTGAGTCAGGGATGCAGTACTTGCAGCAGACGACGATGGCCTACGAAAGCAGTGAGGGATATGACGGGGATAGTGAATAAATCTGAAGAGCTCCCTATCAGAGATTCCTCGGATGTTGTTTTCGTGAGGCAGAGGGTCCGTGTCTGGGCAACCAACCTGAAATTTAGTCTTGTGGATCAGACCAAGATCGTCACGGCCGCCAGTGAATTGGGTCGCAATACTCTTGAACACGGTGGTGGTGGCGCACTTGAGATCGCGGAGACGGTCGATGGAATCCGCAAAGGCATCCGGCTGACTTTTTCGGACAAAGGCCCGGGAATTGCGGACGTAAAGCTCGCCCTTTCTGACGGATTTACATCGAAACAAGGTATGGGCCTCGGACTCGGTGGAAGCAAACGGCTAATGAATGATTTCGAAATCCATACCACTCCAGGTGAGGGCACGACCGTCATAGTGACACGATGGAAGTAATACGAAAAGCTGGTATTGTCCTTCCTGTGAACTCGGCTGATTCGAGCCATACAGGTCATGCGCGTCGGCAGGCTACTGCAATGGCAAGTGCAATGGGGTTCAGCGAGTTAAGACAAGGCCAGCTTGCAATTATCGTAACGGAGGCAGCTGGTAATATCGCTGCACATGCTGTCCAAGGCGAGATAGTTCTATCTCCTTGGCACTTCAAGGGGGATTCCGGCATTGATGTGTTGGCGCTCGATAGTGGCCAAGGTATTGCTGACATCGGCCGTTCTTTAGAAGATGGATATTCGACAGCGGGCACTCCTGGCCAAGGACTTGGAGCGATGTCCCGTCTTGCTGCCATTCTTCAGATATATTCCTCCCCTGGGAACGGGGCGGCCGTTTTTGCGCGAGTACTAGCCGAGTCTCCTTCCGCAGAATCAGCGGCAACCGCCTATTCCATAGGAGCAGTCTCATTGGCAATGACGGGAGAGACGGCGTGCGGTGACGCTTGGAGTGTAGCCCACAGCACGGGGCGAAGCATTTATATTGTGGCTGATGGTCTGGGCCATGGTCCGTCTGCAGCAGAGGCGGCGCGGGAAGCTATTCGGGTGTTTGAAGAATCCTGTCACCTCACCCCGACTCGCATTCTTACCAATCTGCACGGCGCCCTTGCCAAGACCCGGGGAGCCGCTGTTTCAATCGCGGAAATTGAGCATGATAAAGGAGTTCTAAACTATGCTGGTGTGGGCAATATCGCCGGTTCAATACTCCAGGACGGGAAAACTCGGAGCTTGATTTCGATGAACGGAACACTGGGCCATACAGTCGGCAAAATCCAACATTTTTCCTATCCGTGGGAGGCGAATTCCTCGCTCATCATGCATTCCGATGGTCTGGCAACCCGGTGGAGTTTCGATCAATATCCGGGTCTCGCTGCGCGTCATCCAGCCTTAATCGCGGGAGTTCTCTATCGAGACTTTTGTCGTAAGCGCGACGATGTCACAATACTAATCACTCGGGTCTAGTGACTATGGACAACTGCCACGACTTTCCTCTTTTATCGATCCCCTTACGGCACGACAGGCATGTCGTCCAGGCACGTCAGCGGGCCCGAGACATGGCCGCTCTCCTCGGGTTTGAGCGTCAGGATCAGATACGATTGGCGACTGCGGCCTCTGAGCTAGCTCGTAATGCTTTTCGTTATGCCGTTACCGGTACTGTCGAGTTTTCTGTGAGCAAGTCGACACCCCAAATCTTCGTTATTTCCGTGACCGACAAGGGCGACGGCATACCCAACCTCGACGATGTTCTCAATGGACAATATGTCTCCAAGACCGGTCTTGGGATGGGGATCATCGGAACGAAGCGCTTGATGGATCACTTTCACATTACATCGTCGGCTGATGGAACTCAGGTCGAATTCGGCAAGCGCCTACCGATCAATGCAACGCTCATCACAACAGCGAGCATAAAAACCATCTCTTCTAAGCTTGTCGGTAATAGTTCGGCGGACCCGTTTGATGAGATTGAGCGACAAAATCAGGAGTTGCTGAAGACTCTCGCTGATTTGAAAGAAAAGCAAGACCAGCTTGCCGATTTGAACCAGGAATTGGAAGATACGAATCGAGGCGTTGTCGCTCTCTATGCTGAGTTGGAACAGCATTCGGAGGATCTTCGCAGAGTCTCGGACTTGAAGACCAGCTTTCTTTCTAATCTTTCTCATGAATTCCGAACGCCCCTCAACTCAATCTCGTCGCTGAGTCGTCTGCTTTTAGGACGTACTGACGGGGCCCTTTCAACCGAGCAGGAAAAGCAGGTAACCTACATCCAGCGGTCTGCAGCGGAACTCTCTGAACTCGTTAACGACCTCCTTGACCTCGCCAAAGTGGAAGCTGGCAAGATCGACGTGAAGCCGAAGCAATTTGAAGTGAGTGAGTTCTTTGGTGCTTTGCGCGGAATGCTGAGACCCCTCCTTGCGGGAAACAGTATCGACCTGATCTTTGAGGCAGACCCGAACATTCCGACCCTTTTCTCAGACGAGGGCAAAATCTCTCAAGTTCTGCGTAATCTCATCTCAAACGCGTTGAAATTTACACAGAAGGGCCATATTCGCGTTACTGCCGAGAACGCAACTGGAGGATGGGTCATCTTCCGGGTCTCTGATACTGGTATCGGTATTTCGCGGGAGAATCAGGAACGCATCTTTGAAGAATTCGTCCAGATCGAGGGAGAACTCCAGAATCAGGTCAAAGGTACGGGTTTGGGGTTGCCGCTATCGAGGAAGCTCTCGGAGCTGTTAGGCGGTACCCTCGAAGTTGACAGCGCGATTGGTTTGGGATCGACTTTCATCCTGAAAATTCCTGCCCGTTTCGGTCAAGCACCCGTTGTGCCAGTACCTCAGTGGGATCTGGGAGAGACCCAGGCGATAGTCCTGTTTATTGAAGATAACCAGGAAACCCGCTTCGTCCATCAATCCTCTCTTAAGGACGCGGACTACAGAACGGTTTTCGTGTCGAATCTTCCCGATGCACGTTTGATGATGAAACAAATACAACCGGCGTTAGTGGTTTTGGATCGTCTCATTGACCAACAGGATTGCCTCTATTTTATTGATGAGTTGCGATCGCATGGCTATATTGGCCCCGTTCTGGTGGTTAGCGTGATTGACGACCAGACTTCAGCTATCAAGGCTGGGGCTAACGCTTTTCTGGCAAAACCCGTTCCTCCGTTTACGCTCCTCAACAGCGTTCGCGAACTAATAGAGGGCACACCTTCCCATACGGTCTTAATCGTGGACGATGACGAGGTCACCCGATATCTCGTCGGAGGTGCGCTTGCTAAAGCTGGATATAGAATTCTCGAAGCTTATGGCGGTCGCGAAGCGATGAAGATGATTCGGAACGAGATCCCGGACGCAATCGTTCTGGATATATCGATGCCCGATATGAATGGCTTTGAAGTTCTTCGGGAATTGAGGGGTCTGGCATCCTCCAAGATGATTCCTGTGATCATTCATTCATCCAGAGAACTATCTAATCGTGAAATAACCTTGGTGACGGATGCGAACGCCTTTATCTATTCCAAACATCAATTCAATGAAGAAGGCGGTTCCAAGGGATTATTGCAGTTACTAGCCACAACGGGGACCCGGCTTTGAACGACGTCAAAGACTCCATTCTTGTTGTAGATGACCGGCCCGCGAACCGCTACCCCACTGTGCATGCCCTCAAGCGGGCTGGATACCATGTGATTGAAGCCGAGACCGGAACAGAAGCACTTGAGCTGGCGAAACAACTTCCCTCGGTTATTTTGTTAGATGTGAAATTGCCGGACATTCTTGGATACGAGGTATGTCGCCGGCTGAAGGCAAATCCGCGCACCGGACATATTCCGATTCTTCAGCTCTCTGCAGCTTTTGTCGACAATGAGAGCAGAGTGTATGCGTTGGAGAGCGGGGCTGATGCTTATCTTACCCAGCCTGTTGAACCCAACGTCCTACTAGCGACCGTAAAGTCCCTAGTCAAACTTCGCGAAGCGGAATTGCTTGCCACCCTCTCCTCCAACCAATGGCAAGCCACATTCGACGCTCTTAGCGAGGGCGTAGCTATTTTCAATCAAGCGCGCAGGATCCAACGCTGCAACCGGGCAATGGTGACCCTCCTCAACAGTACTTTCGCTGAGACCGAGGGAAAACACCTCGGCGAATTGTTCAATGGCTCGCTAATTCCGCTCCTCGGGCACGACGCCGAGATTAAAACCGAAGAACTTAATTGGGAAGGAAGCCATTTCCGTATCCGGATTGAGCCCGTATTTCTAGATGAAATCCCAAATGGCGGCATCTTTGTCCTGGCTAATATCACAGGGCAGAAACTTGCGGAGCAGGCTGCATTGATGAACGAACGTCTGGCTGCAACAGGGCGCACAGCAAATACCATCGCCCACGAGATTAATAACCCCCTCGCAGCGATCACTAACCTTCTCTTTCTTCTAAGGGGCGAGATCGGGTCAAAAGATGCCGAGGGCTACCTTACATCCGCGGAAAACGAGCTGACTAGAGTCTCCCGCATTACGAAACAAATCCTGACGTTTCATCGGGAGTCGGCAGCCCCAATCTTGATCGATCTCACCTCTCTGCTCGAAGATGTCCTGGCATTGAATAATCCTTCTCTCGGCGACAAACGTTTGCTGGTAAAGAAGGAGTGGGCGACGGAGGTATGCGTCGAAGGATTTCCTGCTCAATTGCGCCAGGTATTTTCGAATATTGTCCGCAATGCGATTGATGCATCGCCCGCTGGTGGAATAATTCACATCAGAATCACCCCGACCACCTTGCTGCGCGAGACCCACGAACCGGCCGCTCGAATTACCATCTCCGATCAGGGCGTCGGCATTCCGAAGAGGAACCTCGGAAGGGTCTTCGATGCATTCTTCACAACCAAGGAGCTAAAGGGCACCGGTATCGGATTATGGCTTAGTTCTACGATCATTCACGAGCATCGCGGCCGAATTCAAATCAGGAGCAGTGACCAGCCCGAACGCTCGGGTACGTGCGTTTCAGTTGTCCTACCTAATAAATATGAGATGGAATCGATGCAGAAAAGTGGATTGGCTTAAGTTGAGAAATAAGCTTCTCAGCCGTTGCGCAACTGCAATGAACATTCGGCGGATGAATCAACCAGCCACCCTAACAGTTCGGCCGGTTCTCGCAGATTCGTAAATTGCTTCCATCGTCCGGTGATCTTTGAGACCTTCTTCTCCCGGCGTGTGAGGGGTCTTGCTTTCCAGGATGCACTCTGCAAAATGATCCATTTCTAGAGCAAACTGGTCTTTCTCCTCGATCTGAGGGACTATCTCGGTCTCTCTTTCGCCTTCAAGATACGACCACTTCAGATGATTGCCATGGTAGCCGTATGAGGGCGAGATTTCAGCCCACGCCTTCGTTCCCTCGAGCCGGAGAAACTGACTCTTGTGGACGTCGTAACTGGTGGTGCAGGTCGCCACAAAGCCACTCGCAAACTTCAGGCTGAAACTGCAACTCGCTTCTACTTCGGTGAAACGTGGGTCATCCTTGGGTTGATAGATACTGGCCATCACTTCTACGGGCTCTTCTCCGGACAGAAAACGTGACGCATTCAAACAATAGAGACCTACATCAGGAAGGCAGCCCCCACCAGCCAATGATTTCTTTAGTCGCCATTGAGTGGGATCACCTTGCTGTTGAGAGTTTGAAGATACAAAACCGCGAAGTCCGCCAAGTTTACCTTCGGTCACCAGTTGCCGGAGCGCAAGGTTGTGAGGCTCAAACTGTTGCCGATAGGCGATCATGAGCTTTACCTTGGCCTCTTTGCACGCCGAAATCATATGTTCAGCCTCGCGGCTGCTCGTTGCCATCGGCTTCTCGCAAAGAACATGTTTGCCCGTTTTCGCTCCCCGTACGACATATTCTTCGTGCATTCCGTTTGGCAACACTACATAAATGACTTTGACATTCGGGTTTTTAGCCAACTGATCAAAATTTGCATAATCATAGATTGCGGAAGAGGCAATACCATACTGGCCCGCGATTTTTCAGAGCTTTCTCGTGATCGCCACTCACTAAAGCCACCGGTTTGCAGTATTGAGAATGGCCAAAAGCTGGAAGTATCTGATTGAGTGAAAGTCTGCCTAAGCCGACAATCGCAAAACCAATGCGCTGATCCGTAGGAAGGAATGGGCCCGGAGCTTTTTCATTTTGTTCGGACGGACCGTGAATCTGAGAAAGCTGAACTTCGTCAATCTGATTGATCTTCCCTCTCGACTCTTGCGCGAACGCGCTCGCGCTCAATGCGGTGGCGGCGGCCACAGAGTGAAGAAAGGTACGACGGGAAAGTTCAGTGATCGGCATAATGATTGACTCTGTATATATTTCCGCTCCGGTGAACGAGCCAGCGATTTGTAAGAGTGTGGCGTTGGCTATCGCGCCGACAGCTGGTTATGCCGATATCCGTTCGGCCCAAGGATCGATCACTATCTTTGTTACATTATCTTTCTTATCCCGCCACACTTTATACATCTCAGGTGCTTCCTCAAGGGTGATGCGATGAGAGATCAGATAGCTCGGATCGATCTGGCCCTGCTCGATGCGTTCGAGTAGAGGCTTCATGTAGTTATGCATGTTGGTCTGGCCCATCTTCATCGTGATGCCCTTTCCGAACGCGGCACCGAATGGGACCTTATCGAGCAGACCTCCATAGACACCCGGGATGGAAAGCGTTCCGCCTTTGCGGACCGCTTGGATTGCCTGGCGAAGTACGCCGGGCCGGTCCGTTTCGAGAAGGAGACTGGTTTTGACCTTGTCGTAGACGCCCTGGAGTTCCGTTGAATGGGCCTCGAGTCCTACGGCATCGATACAGGCATCGGGACCAATCCCTCCCGTTAGGTCCTTCAACGCTGTCAAAACGTTCACATCTTCCTCGGAGTAATCGACGGTGATCGCTCCAAGTGATCGAGCGAGCTTGAGTCGCTCGGGAAATCGGTCTATGGCGATAACCCTTCCAGCACCCAGCATGAACGCACTCGCGATTGTGAACTGCCCAACCGGCCCACATCCCCAGACGGCTACCGTGTCTCCGGGTTGGATCTGAGCATTTTCTGCGGCCATATAACCTGTCGGAAAGATGTCTGAAAGGAAGAGAACTTTCTCGTCTGGAAGATCGCTTTCAATCTTTAGGGGGCCGACATTGGCAAACGGCACTCTAGCGTACTGAGCTTGACCACCGGCATATCCGCCCATCATGTGCGAGTAGCCGAAGAGACCGGAGCCCGAATAACCGTAGGCTGCCTCCATCAGATGAGCATTTGGATTGGTGTTGTCACAGGCCGACCAAAGCTTCTTTTTGCAGAAGAGGCAATTCCCGCAAGCGATCGTGAACGGGACAACCACGCGGTCTCCGCGTTTCAAATTCGTGACATCCTTCCCCACTTCCTCGACCAGTCCCATGAACTCGTGACCAAGAATGTCACCCGCCTCCATGGTAGGAATAAAGCCGTCATAGAGGTGCAGATCAGATCCGCAAATCGCAGTCCGCGTGATTTTTATAATGGCGTCATGCGGATTCAGCAACGTGGGGTCCGGCACGTTCAACGTCTCGAGTTTTCCTGTTCCCATCCAACAAACTGCTTTCATGGTTTTCTCCTGTTCCGTGGCCAGAACTCTTGATCGATTCAGCTCGCCTTTTCCGCAGGCGGAGTGTTAATCGTCTCCCCGTAGAGTGACTTCTTCATCTTGCCGATAATTCCTCGAGGTCCATGCGGTTGCCCCTGCGTGCGAGGAATCTCCCCCGTCTCAGCAAATGCCTTGAAGTGCCGGAGATTTTCGATCACAGATTGTTTTGGATTGCGTCCAACGATCGTTTCCCAAGCGTTAGCGATCTTTCCAAGGCGAAACTCCTGCAAGACCGTAACCAAGGTTCCTCGATCTCCTGTGGCGGCGTCGAAGATGACCTCGCCGGCGTTGCTTGAATCCCCGGCGATGGAGCGCCAAGCGATTCTTTTGCCCGGCTCATCGGCAAGGATCTCGGAATCCCATTCGATTTTCTCGCCGTCCGACTCCATGATCCAGTGAGAGGTCACGTCGCTGGTCTGTCTCACCGATGTTATTTGCTCTTGCCACTTCGGAGCGCTCTCGACGTCCCTCCAAAGAGCATAGAGTTCTTCGGCGTCAGCCTGAACGATGGCGGACGTTCTCGCCCAAATCTTCCCATCTTTATCTTGCGGCGGGGGTAAATACCGCCCGTCGAGAACGACAGCTGCGCTCGCCGAAAATGGCACCTGTTCCGCATTCGGTTTCTCCGTCAAAGGCTGTGACATCTGAATTCCTCCGTTATTTCTTTTCGGCAAAGACGACAAAACTCACTCTGTAGCCTTAGATCACTGTCAGCTAGCCTTCTTTTCGTCCTGTGGCGTAGCCATCTTTTCGTGCATGGCGGCCTTGACACTGCCCGGGAGTCACATTCGCGAGCATCCCTTCCATCTTCGTCTTCATAGACGCGGAGTAGACATGGTCTTTGCCGTCCATCAGCGCATCAAGACCCTGACGCGCAACGTCTGCTGGCGAGCTATCCAATTTCCCCTTCTGGCCGACTTCCGTGTCGTCCATGCCGGCCCGGTGAAAGAAGTCCGTGTCGGTTGGACCAGGCTGAAGGCGGTTACGCTAACGTTCGTGTCTTTCAACTCGTAACGAACACTATGGGCAAAGGACAAAACAAATGCTTTCGTTGCTGCGTAGACCGCCTCCCGAGGAGCGACCATCTCTCCGGCGATTGATGCGGTGAACAAAATTCGGCCGGCATTTCGATCCGCCATATGACGCACAACATATTTAGCCAACTGACGGTGCTGGCGCAGTTGAGATCAACCATGTTGAGTTCCTCGTCCAAACTGGTCTCCCGGAAGAGGCCTCCGACCCCGACGCCAGCGTTGATACAAGCCACATCGACGGGGCGTCCCGATCGCCATGATCTGATTCCACAGAGTCTGTGGTCCGTCCCGTTTTGCCAGATCGACTTGGACTTCAGTCACTTGGACGCCTGAGGCGCGTAATTCTTCAGCGGCGGGCGCGAGTCTTTCCCCCGCTGAGGCGACGATCAGGTCGTAACCTCTTCGGGCCAGATCCTTCGCCAATTCATATCCAATTCCGCTCGATGCTCCCGTCACTACGGCCAACATTTGTCCCATAACAGGCTCCCACAACCGATTTGCGCACGATCGTTCAGGGACTGTGATGCAAAAGTTGAAGGTGGCGTTTTTTGAAGCGAAGAGGAGTGGTCGATTCATTCTTTTCTGTCGGCTTTCCGACACGAGACTAGATAGTTCTTGAATCATCCAGCGATTGAGAAGAAATGCGCATCTCACAGATTGGTAGTTTCCTATGATTGTTCCGCTGGTTTTAGAAGATGAATGGCTAGCTGCCTTGGAAGATTTGCCGGTCTGGGCCCCTCCACCGGTGCCCGTAGTGGTGCATCGCTCCCCACCCTGATGATGAAACTCTGGGAGCGGGTGGCTTCATCGCCGCACAGGGGCTTTACGGCAGAGATGTCATGGTGGTGGCGGTCACCGATGGGGAGAGCGCTTACGGATACGACCCCGATCTAGGAAAAATTCGGGAGTTAGAACAGAGGAATGCGTTGGCGCGATTGGGCGTTCGGTCTGAGCACATTATCCGGTTGAGACTCCCCGATAGTGATGTTGCGATCGCATGAGACTCGAATTAGTCGATAAACTCTTACCCTTCGTGACGAAAGACACGCATCTTGTGGCTCCCTGGCGTGGGGACTTTCATCCGGACCATGAAGCCTGTGGCCGTGCCGCAGAGCAGGTCGCATTTCAGACCGGAGCAACGTTAACCTCGTACTTTTTTTGGACATGGCATCGCGGGACGACTACATCGCTGGACAAGCTTGGCGCTGCGTTCATTTCCTCTGAATCATCAGTGCATCTTCAGAGCAAGTCCAAGGCGTTGCAGTGCCATCGCTCGCAACTGACACACGATTCCGGAGAGCCGATATTGCCCGAGAACTTGTTAGCGCCTGCGAGGCGTCCCTTCGAGGTCTTCTGCATCTCATGACGACCAATACCACCAATCAGGAGTTCTTTGAGGCCAAGTATCGGGAAAACAGCGATCCCTGGGCATTTGCCTCGAATGACTACGAGCAAAACCGCTATTCCGAGATCCTCCAGCGCACTGGATCATCGCCGCTATAGGCGCGCGTTCGAACCGGGGTGCTCGATTGGCATATTGACCGCCCGTTTAGCGTCGATTTGCGAGCATGTCGACGCGATCGACATCTCCCCGACTGCTGTGAGGCGGGCGCGCCACCACTGTGCGCATCTGTCCAACGTCAGCATCCGTTGTGGTTCTTTACCCAAGGATGTTCCGGACGGGAACGTTCGATCTCGTCGTTCTCAGTGAAATTGGCTATTACTTCGACCGCCAAGAACTTTTTCAGGTCGGATCCCACATCGCTGGGCGTCTCGAACCCTCAGGCGTCCTGTTAGCAGTTCACTGGCTTGGTCATTCTGCAGACCATCTGATGGATGGAGACTCGGTGCATGAGATCTTGAGCCACTTGGATGGCCTGACCCTCGAGTATTCTGAGCGCCACGTCGGATTTCGGATAGATCGGTGGGTCCGCGGATGATCAGTGATCCATGGCATGTAAGCATCCTGATTCCTGCCCGCAATGAAGAGAAACTTCTTCCGCGTTGCCTGCAGTCGGTCTTCACATCGCTCTCGATGCTTCCTCCCTGCGTAACGACCGACGTGATCGTTGCGGTCGATCGTTCGACGGACCTGACCTATCAGATCGCGAAAGAGATGACACGAGGACGAGGCTTGGCAATATCGATCGAATCCGGTGTCGTCGGTAAGGCCAGGGCAGTGGCCGCCGAAACGGCCATGCAGCGCTATCGGGGACCATGGAACCGTCTATGGTTGGCAAATACGGACGCGGACTGTGTCGTACCGGACACTTGGGTGGTTGAGCAATTGCTCCTCGCAGAGAAGAGTGCGGAGGCGGTTGCGGGCACAGTGGAGGTGGATTCTTTCGAAGAACACGGTCCTGAGGTGATGGAACGATTTCGCGCTAGTTACGCTCATTGGCTCTGATGGCTCGCATTCGCATATCCACGGCGCGAATCTCGGTATTCGTGGGGACGTCTATCGAAACGCCGGAGGATGGCGGGAACTTGAGACTGCAGAAGATCATGACCTTTGGCGTCGATTGCGGGACCTTGGGTGCTCGAAGGGTATCGGTCGATCACACCAGGGTGATTACAAGCGGTCGAAGAACAGGGCGAGCCCCTCATGGCTTTGCGGAGGCTCTCGCCGCGCATAACGAGGTAGCGGCATGAAACAGTCGCAGCTGATCTCGCGACTTCGGTCGATCGTCGCAGAGGAGTTACCGCTTCCGGGTGCGGGCGCGACGCCACTCCGTCATCAACGCCTGATGGAGATTGGGCGAGAAGATCTCACTTTGGCCCGCTTGGCCGAAGCCCATTGGGACGCCGTTGCCATATTGGCCGAAGCCGGAAGACGTCCTGAGCCGAACCAACTCTATGGCGTCTGGGCCTCGGAAAAGCCAGGGGAAGCGCTGGAATTGAGGTCGAGCGCGAGTGGGCTGACGGTTAGAGGGTTCAAAGATGTTTTGCAGTGGGGCTGGTTTGGTCGACCGCGCGCTTGTGACGGTCGGGGTTCCGAACAATTTGCTGGTTGAGATCGACTTGAGAAGAAATGCTGCAAACATTCGATTCGATGGTACCGGATGGAAGACAAGGGCATTCGGAGAGACCAACACGAGTAACGCCATCTTCGAGGATGCAATCGTCACTGAAGCCGACGTTATCGGTGATCCGGGATGGTATATCGATCGACCTGGTTTTTGGCACGGTGCCTGTGGTCCTGCAGCTTGTTGGGCGGGCGGGGCTATCGGGTTGGTGGACTTTGCCATGCGGCAGAAGCGGGACGACGCTCATACTCTGGCACACTTAGGAGCAATGCACGCATCGCAATGGGGGCTAAGGTCCTATCTCGATCAAGCCGGAAAGGAGATCGACGCTGATCCCACAAACGTCAATGAAGCGGAGATTCGGGCACTTTCGCTTCGGCATTTGATCGAACAGCTCTGCACAGATGTTCTCCGTCGAATCCCGCGAGCCTTCGGACCCTTTCCTCTCGCGATGGACGAGGCTATCTCGCTTAGATATCAGGAGCTGGATCTGTATTTGCGACAATCCCACGCTGAACGAGACCTCGAGCGAATAGGGTACAAAGCTTAGACAACTCAAGCACTCCAGACCCAGATCTTTAGGAGGTGGTGCGTCATCACTCATCCGAACGCTCGATTCGGTTATATGCAACTCAAGGAGACAGTTTGGACTCACACCAACATTGTTCCGTGTCTGACAAAGGACTAGGTGGAAGCAGGAGCAACTGCCTGGGTTCTTAGAAAGTGAGGAGAGATGAAATCGCTCGTCGATCCAACAAAGTTGAAACCGGTGGATAAGAAAGACGGGATCATTCAGGTGATCGTGGAAACTCCGAAGGGTAGTCGTAATAAGTTTGCATTCGACCCCGATCAGGGAATATTTCGCGCTGAAAAAGGTGTTGCCCGCCGGAATGGTATTCCCCTACGACTTCGGCTTTTTGCCTCAAACCATTGCGGACGATGGCGACCCAATCGACGTGCTTCTGCTGATGGATGAGCCTGCCTTTACCGGTTGTGCCGTTCGTGCGATTCTCATCGGTGTCATTGAAGGCGAACAGGCTGACGGTAAAAAGAAGGTTCGGAACGATAGATTGCTTGCGGTTGCTGAAGCCAACCATATGTATTCGAACATCCGAAAGCTCGCGGATCTTCCGAAGAAGTTTCTGGATGAGTTGCAGGATTTCTTTGTGAACTATCACAACCTTGAAGGCAAAAAATATAAGCTGCTTGGCTGCAAAGGCGCAGACAAAGCACTCGATCTGATCAAGAAAGCGCACAAAGCTAGCTGAAGCTGAACGGGCACTCTATGAGTGAATTTGTTATCAGATTTCTTATTGGCGGTATTGTTGTTAGCTTGTTCGCAATCATTGGGGACATCTTGCGGCCAAAGAGCTTTGCCGGCTTGTTTGGTGCTGCACCCAGTATTGCTCTTGCTACTCTCGGGCTTACGATATCTCAACATGGTAGGCAGTACGCGGCGATTGAAGCTCACTCGATGATCTTGGGAGCTTTCGCTTTCCTCATCTATAGCGTCTGCGTCTGCGCGGTATTGGCTCGACATAAAACAGCCGCGCTCCCGACCGCGATCTTTCTGATGTCAGTCTGGTTTGGAATCTCGCTGGGACTATGGCATTGGTGGGGAAGGATCAGCTGACATGATCAGAATGGATTTCGCGTCGCTAAAGGAGACGAAGCCCCACGAATACGCCCTGCGATTCCTGTTTGGCGGAATATGCACCGTCCTTGCTGGTGTCATCGCAAAACGCTACGGCCCGGGTTTCGGGGGTCTGTTTCTGGCATTCCCCGCCATCTTTCCAGCCAGCGTCAGTTTGATCGAAGGCCACGAGAAGAAACGAAAGGCGCAACATGGTTTCGATGGAACGAAGCGAGGTCGGCTCGCCGCGAGTATTGACGCATTGGGTGCTTCCCTCGGGTGTCTTGGGCTCATGGCGTTTGCTTTCACCCTATGGATCGGCTTGCCTCGACATAAGGCGTTCTACATCCTTACCGTAGCGACCGCGGTCTGGCTCGGAATATCGACTCTGGTCTGGGCTATCCATCGGAATCGCCTCTTTCATAAGCGAAAGACTCACGCAGAGTCATGAGAGGGAATATGACTCGGATGTCGCCGGTGCTGTGAACAGCGGGTGAGCAGCATCAGAGGAGATACTCGAGCTCCATGCAACAAGCCGATCCCGAGCATCATCAAAGCGCACGAGGACCCTATGACCACGAAAAAAGCTGCTACCGAAGAAGGCAGCAAAACGCAAATATTCGAAGTCAGCCGGAAAAAACGTCGAAACCGAGATGAAAGCAAGAAAAGAAGGCAAATTACGAAGTGGAAAGAGCGGCAAGAAAGTCACGAGCAAGAAGCAAGCTATTGCTATCGGGCTCTCCAAAGCCCGCAAGGCGGGCAAAAAGGTGCCAAAGAAGAAATGAAAAATCTGTACTTGGCGGAGGAAGCGTTCCATTCGGTAATCAGGATAAGTTGCGCGCTCACTGCGAGAGCCCGTATGCCGACAGTAAGAAGCCACGCAACTGCCGAGAAGAGTTCCTGAGGTGGAAACTTCCCCTAGCCAGAATCGCGGGGTGCAGGGATTTCTAGAAGAGTTGGGTCCCGGATTGATCACTGGGGCTGCCGACGATGATCCGTCGGGTATATCCACCTATTCGGTTGCCGGGGCCTCATTCGGATATGCCACGCTCTGGACAGCGCTTCTATCTTTTCCGTTGATGGCAGCCATTCAACTGATGTGCGCACGGCTTGGCATGGTGACGGGGTGCGGCCTGGCGAGTGTGATTCGAACTCGCTATTCTCGATGGGTGTTGTGGCTCGCTTGTGCGTTCGTCGCAATCGCCAATGTCTTCAATATTGGTGCTGACCTCGGGGGAATGGCCGAAGCAACCGAGATGATGACCGGTGTTCGCGCCTATTACTGGGCGCCGCTTTTTGCCGCACTGATCCTGGGTTTATTGCTTTGGACCTCCTATCGGACCATGGCTCGGATCTTCAAATGGTTGACGTTGGTTCTCTTCGCCTATGTCATCACCGCATTCCTCGCGCATCCGGATTGGCATGCGGTGGTTCGGGCCACCTTCGTGCCACACATTGAATACAGCAAAGACTATCTGGCGGTGCTGGTTGGGATCCTCGGGACCACCATCTCTCCTTATTTATTCTTTTGGCAAGCGGCCCAGGAGGTGGAGGAAGACCGTGATCACGGCAAGACCACGGTCGCGAAAAGACGGGGAGCCACGAACAAAGAGCTTGCAGCAGCAAAACGGGACGTTATTACTGGAATGCTGCTGTCCAACACTGTCATGTATTTCCTAATTCTGACGACTGCGGCAACCCTCCACGCTCACGGCACCACGGACATCCAAACTGCCAGACAGGCGGCTGAGGCATTAAAGCCGCTGGCCGGCCAAGGTGCCTACTGGCTCTTCACAATCGGTCTAATTGGGACGGGTATGCTTGCCGTCCCCGTCCTAGCTGGTTCCTGCGCTTATGTCGTAGCGGAGGCGTCTAAGTGGCGGTCCGCGTCACTCAACTTGAAGCCGGGGCTGGCGGTTAAGTTTTATATCGTAATTGGCGTCTCGATAGTGGTCGGACTCGCCTTCGATTATTCCGGGATCAGTGCAGTGAAGATGCTGTTCTGGTCGGCTATTCTGAACGGTCTGTTAGCGCCACCCTTGGTGGTCATCGTCGTTCTGCTCACAAGCGACAAGAAAGTGATGGGGCATTCGGTCAATTCGAAGGGAATGAAGATACTCGGATGGGCATGCGCCATTGTCATGAGCGCCGCCGCAATCGGATTGTTAGCTTCTCTTCGTTAGATTCAGCTTGCAGATTCTTCCCGGTTCTGACGTCGAACGAGTCGACGCTCGTCGGCGACGCAATCTGCATCCAACATCCTCAGAACAAGCGAGGAGGATCTATGAAAACTGACGCATCCCCTGAAGGCCGCAGCTCTCTGCAAAAAGTGATCCTGTTGGCAACCGTTGTCTCCGGCTTCGTTGCAGCTTATCTGATGTATCGTCGCGGCGAATCTTTAGGGTCTATCGCAAAACAGACGATTACTAATCCAGTTGGATCTCTGGTTTCGGAAGTGAAAAACTCGGTCTAGACGATGTCGAAGGGCTCATAGCGTTGGACAAGTGGTGCCACTTGTTCATTCTCGGGTCAAATCAATATCCTCGCCCGCATGTTACACTTCCGCGCATGCCTCTCATTCTGGTTCTAATTCTTCTGATTCTATTATTCGGCGGCGGCGGTTACTATATGGGCCCCGGACTCGGCTACTACGGTGGCGGCGGTCTCAGTTTAGTTTTAGCGTTGATTGTCATCTATCTTCTTTTCGGCAGAGGCCGGAGTCGTCTTTAGCCGACTCTCTTCACGGATCTGTGCCCTCGACCTTTGTGCCGGAGGGTTTCGACAAGTGCCTCCCTCGTACCGGAACGACTTATCTGCCTTCGTTACGGTCTAAGCTGCGGTCAGTCTTAGCACACTCTCGCATAAGTTTCATTAGAACCATCTCCTCCCATTGGAGTTCTCCTTCCAAGGGCTCCTCGTCTTCGTGCTTCCTCACTGTTCTAGTGAACCCACCACTCATGTAGGCGTCGATCACTGCCGGATGAATGTAGCACTTCCGGCATACCGAGGGCGTATTTCCTAGCCTCGCTGCAACAGCCTTCACAATTTCCACCACGTTCTTCTTGGCCTGGGTTTCCGACTCAAACACATCGAATTCATATAACCTCGTGCAGGCCAGGACTGTACCCGCCCATGTGCGAAAATCTTTTGCAGTGAAATGTTGGCCCGTCACCTCGCGGAGATAATCGTTGACGTCGGCAGAGTCTATTGTGTGATGCTGCCCGTCGCCGTCGACATACTGAAACAATTCGTACCCTGGGATGTCCTGACAACGCTGAATGATTCTCGCCAGCCTTCGATCAGTGATATCCACCGCGTGTCGCACGCCGCTCTTTCCTTGGAATTTGAACATTATGGTTGATCCGTCGACTTGGACGTGCTTCCCCCGCATCGTAGTCAGTCCGTAGGACTGGTTTTGTTTGGCATACTCCACATTACCGACCCGAATCAGCGTGGTCTCCATCAGACGCACGATTGCCGCAAGAATCTTCTCTCTTGGAAGGGCTGGTCTAGCAAGATCCTCTTCGACGCGCTCCCGGATCGTGGGAAGGACAGCACCGAACGCCATCAAGCGTTCGTATTTGGTTTCATCCCGTACTTCGCGCCAGCGGGGGTGATATCGACTCTGCTTCCGACCCCTGGCATCTCGCCCAGTTGCCTGCAGATGTCCTTTGGGATTGGGACATATCCATACGTCATTCCAAGCTGGAGGTATGACCAACGCCTTGATACGAGTGAGAGTTTCTAGCTCGCGTACTTGCGCTCCTTCGGGGTCGAAGTAGCGAAACCCTTTCCGCCATCGCTTGCGAGTGATCCCTGGCTTCGCATCAGAAACATAGCGCAGACCTGCGTTCTTTGCGGATTCAACCGGATCAGTGACGATCTCCAAGTGTGGTTTTGTCTTGGCCAAATGGAACTCCCACACTTCGCAACTGAGAAAGTTGGATGCAAAGTTCCTATTCGCGGAGAGTTCGAGGTCATTCTCGTAACTTTGCCAACAAATCGGTCGGATGAACTGGTTTGGTTAGAAGCTCGAATTCGTGCCCCTCAGAACGAGCACTCTCCAGCAAATCGGCAGTGGCGGCCTGACCTGAGAAGAGGAGAATTTTGCACTTTGGCAAAACACGACGAGTTATGATCGCCGCCTCGATCCCGGTCATATCTGGCATGACTACATCGGAGATGAGTAAGTCTGGTTGCAGCGTCTCCAGGGCATCAACGGCATCTTGGCCGCTGAAAAGCGCGTGAGCATCGAAACCGGCATTATTGAGAATGACCGCGAGTGTTGTGGCAATGACTTTCTCGTCATCGACAACAAGTGCAACCCGTCGTTTCACAGGCGTAGTTTCTGTTGAGGCAGTCATCCGGTTGGTCTCCAAGCGAAGCTTTACTCTACCTTTTTGCCCTGCGTTTGTACAAAAAACAGCTCAGGATTCCCCAATAAGCCAATCAAATTGGCAGCTACGCTGCTCCTCATCACGTTGCCCGAGCTTGTCCAACGCAAAGTATGCGTAACAACGATGCAACGCTGTGGAGTGATCGAGCCTCATACCCAATGAACGATTGGCTAGATAATATGCGGCTTCGCCGCAAATTGGAGAAAACATATGAAACACGCGAGTCGAATGATCTTATGCACTGTTCTGGGATTCGCCACTGCCCTGGCGCCATTAACGCCAAAGCGGCTACCGATGACGACAAGAAGTTTTTGGCAATGGCGGCCCAATCAGACCAGAACGAGATTGCACTCGCCAAACTGGCCGAGCAGAAAGCTACAAATCCAGCCGTCAAAGCATTCGCACAGAAGATGATCACGGAACATACGAAGATGTCGGCTAGCATGCAGCCATTTGCCGAATCGTGGGGCTTGACACCTCCCAGCGGTCCGGATGCCGATACCCAGAAAGAGCTCGATAAATTGAAAGGCCTCTCTGGAAATGACTTCGACAAGGAATACATGAGCCAAATGGTCAGCGACCACTCCAAGGCTTTGAGCGCCTTCACAAAGGAAGCGAAAGATACAAAGGACATGAAATTTCGTGCCGTCGTGCTTCAAGGCAAGACAGCCGTCGCTGCACACAAAAACATGGCCTATGATCTTAAGAAAGAAGCTATGACGCTGCTGTTTGCCTGCCTAAGAAGCCCTCCATCCTCATCGGAGGGCTTTTTTATGCTTCATCGCGACAAGGGACTGCCGCCGACGGCCATTGGACTGCCGCCGCATCCTCGAGAGCCTCTAAAGTACCTCGCGGCGGATCTATCGTTCAGCTGCCTGCGTCGATGGCAGAGAGATGCGAAAGGAGGTGCCCGACCTTCCCTTTTTTCGCGACGTTCGAAAACGCAGAGTACCCCTATGTTTTGAGATAATCCTGTGCGATAGCCAGAGACCAAGACCCGTGCCGGAGATTTTGCTTGTGATATAGGGTTCGAAAAGTCGAGAGGAGAAGTTATCCGGGATACCTTCTCCATTGTCTGAGATGAGAATGTGGACGCGCTGGCCGCTACTTCTTACTCGAACCGAGATTCTTCCCTCGCCACGTGGGAGAGCGTCAACTGCATTGAGGATTAGGTTCGATAGCACTTGCAATATCTCACTCCCAAAGACGCTTGCCTTTGAAGGTCCTCGAAACTGCCGATCGACTGCTGATTTGGTGCCTCGCGAGCTTATCCGCGTGTAATCGAAGAGCCGACTCCGCAATATCGACGAGATCAAACTCTTTTGCCTCTGGATGTTCTCGATGGAATGTCAGCGCCTTGCTTGTGACTCGACCGAGCGTTTTCAATTGCTCCTCGATTACGAGCATGTTTTCAAGCACTTGCTGAGGGCTGTTCCTCTGAATCTTAGTCAGATAGACAAGGTTTGTTATCGCCTCAAGGGGATTGTTGACCTCATGCATGATCGCCCCGGCGTAACGGCTGGCGACTGCAAGTCGCTCGCTTCTTTCTAGTGCCATTTCGGCCTGATTGAGTCGTTCCCGCAGTGTCTGCTCATTCGCCTTTTCCATCGACGCTCCCGGGCAACATCAGTGCTCCGTGCGCACT
Organism: uncultured Acidobacteriaceae bacterium; assembly: GCA_963735215.1. Lineage (GTDB taxonomy): Bacteria > Acidobacteriota > Terriglobia > Terriglobales > Acidobacteriaceae > Telmatobacter. The sequence continues at coordinate 73,734 of CAVTKF010000007.1, forward strand.
ATGGCTTTCTTATCTCTGAGTACGTGGAACTAGATAAAGTTGGATGTCTCGAGTGATTGGAAGAAATTGTACCTAAGGGTTAGAGGACACACTTCGTGTCCATCTCGCATCCAACAGCCATCGGCATCACTCCGCGCTGCGAGGTTCTCCTTTCTGCGTCGACGAACCGGTACAAGGGGGAAAACCGTGAAAAAGACAGTCGCTGATATGCCGATAAAGATAAAGAAAGATAAAGAAGAGATAGGCAAAGGCGGAGAGTTACACCAACGTGCGGGGGGAACCCATCCTCAACTGACTACCCAGCAGGGTCAACCTATTTCGGACGATGAGAACTCACTCAAGGCATCCCAATGTCTCACGACCTGGGCCGGTGCTGTTAGAAGACTTTGTTCTTCGGGAGAAGATCAACCACTTTGACCATGAGCGTATTCCGGAACGCATTGTCCATGCTCGGGGCGCCGCAGCACATGGTTTCTTTGAACTTACAGACTCCTTGGAAAAGTTCTCCAAGGCCAGAGTGCTCAGCAAAGTCGGAGAAAAAACTCCAGTATTTGTGCGATTCTCGACCGTGGCCGGAAACGCCGGCTCCTCCGATCTGGCCCGGGACGTGCGCGGGTTTGCAGTAAAGCTCTATACGAAGGAAGGCAACTGGGACCTTGTAGGAAACAACATACCGGTCTTCTTCATTCAGGACGCAATCAAGTTTCCGGATCTCATTCATGCTGCAAAGCAGGAGCCAGATCGTGGATTTCCCACAGGCGCAAACGGCTCACGACACGTTCTGGGACTTTGTCTCTCTTACCCCTGAGAGCACTCATATGTTGATGTGGATCATGTCGGACCGCGCGATTCCGCGTTCTTTTAGGAACATGGAGGGGTTTGGCGTCCACACCTTCCGCCTCCTCAACGCCGCTGGTAAAAGCACGTTCGTCAAATTCCATTGGCGACCCAAATTCGGACTTCAATCGGTGGTCTGGGACGAAGCCCTCAAAATTAGCGGAGGCGATCCTGACTACCACCGACGCGACCTATGGAACTCCATCAATGATGGCAATTTCCCAGAGTGGGAATTGGCAGTTCAGTTGTTCGATGAAAAGTTCGTAGAGAAATTTGAATTCGATGTTCTGGACGCTACGAAGCTTATTCCCGAAGAGCAAATTCCCCTTCGCGTGATTGGTCGCATGGTGTTGGACCGGAATCCGACCAATTATTTCTCGGAGACCGAGCAGGTCGCATTCATGACCCAAAACGTCGTCCCCGGAATCGATTTCTCCAATGACCCGCTCCTCCAAGGTCGAAACTTTTCCTATCTGGATACCCAGTTGTCTCGTTTGGGAGGCCCCAATTTCGCGCAGCTTCCTATCAATGCTCCTAAATGCCCCATGATGAACTTTCAACGCGACGGCCACATGCAATTTCAGGTTCCGGCAGGCCGCGTATCGTATTCCCCTAGTTCGCTTGAAGCCAACACCGCTCGCGAGGATCCACAACTCGGTTTTGTTTCAACGAAGGAGCATGTTGAAGGGGACAAGCTAAGGATTCGGCCCGAGCTTTTCGCAGATCATTTCAGTCAGGCGCGCCAGTTCTTCTTCTCCCAAACCGAAACAGAACAAAACCATATCGTTTCGGCGTTCATCTTTGAGCTAAGTAAGGTCGAAACAGTGGCGATTCGCGAAAGGATGCTGGGCCAGTTAGCCAACGTCGACATGGGAGTTGCGCGTCGGGTTGCAGACGGCCTTGGGATGCCGGGCAAAATAACCAAGGTAGCTACGACGGTACCCGCGCGAGAGGACCTACCCGAATCTCCAGCTCTCAGCATTTTGAAGAAGGCTACGAAATCTCTGGAGGGCAGGCTGATTGGCTGTCTCGTTGCCGATGGCAGCGACGCTACCATCGTCGCCAATCTAACCAAAGCTGCTGCCAAGCAAGGTTGCAAGGTCAAGGTGATTGCCCCAAAGATTGGTGGAGCTAAGGCCAAAGACGGAACGGTGATCCCTGCCGATTTCCAATTGGCTGGGGGGCCATCCGTACTTTTCGACTGCCTCTTCCTGGCTCTTTCCGCCGAGGGTACTGCGACGCTTCTGACTGAAGCCGCAGCGGTTGCTTTCGTTCACGACGGATTCGCTCATCTGAAAGTAATCGGGGCGACACCTGATGCCCAAGCCCTACTCGACAAAGCCGGCGTAATTGCTGACGAGGGGGTTCTTGATCGTGAATCGAGACTCAACTGCTAGCTCCTTTTTAGAGCGAGCCGCTCAAGGGAGAATTTGGAAACGCGAGCCGGCCGTGCGCGCCGTCTTCTAACGAAAGGATCTAGCTCGTTAGTTTTCCGTTTTTGCAGGTTCCGCAAGATGGAACTGCTGCCCCTTGGGCAGCATCAGGAATCCGCACGGCGCACTATATTTGACCCCTCAGCAAACGACTTGGGAACTATTGGGCATCAGAGGTACCAGTTTGTAACACGCGTGATAACAAAAGGATGGCAATGCCATGGAACAGGTAATAGCTGAAAAACCCTACAATTCCTATTCGAGTCACTTCGAGCACAACGAAGCTCACTCCTCCGGAGTCTCCTGGTCAGCGGTGATTGCGGGCGCCTTTGTCGACGGCTGCCTTATCGCTCATTCTTCTCGCTTTGGGTACCGGCTTAGGGCTTGTCCTCCGTGTCTCCCTACTCTGGCTCCGGCATTTCGGCGTCCACTGTCGGAAAATCAGCAATCATTTGGTTGATCGTCATGGAGATACTAAGTTCTGCAATGGGTGGCTATCTGGCCGGGCGTTTGAGGACTAAATGGGCAGGGTATTCACAACGACGAGGTTTATTTCAGAGACACAGCACACGGTTTTCTCGCGTGGGCGACAGCGTTCGTGATCACCGTTGCATTTTTGGCAACCGCTGCTACTACCATGATCGGTTCGGGTTCAACTCCGACGAATCAAAGCAGAAACGGTCAAACTCGATCCGAAGGTCTCGATCCAAATGCCTATTTCGTCGACAGTCTCTTTCGCGCGGATGCCAACAAACCGGACGTAACGAATGCGGCCATCCCAAGCGGAGGCTGGCACGATCTTTGCTCATGCACTCGCGCAGGGGGAGATGTCCGCGGCGGATAAATCCTATCTCGATCAACTGGTTTCCGCGCGAACCGGCCTGCCTCCAACTGAAGCCGATAAACGGGTCTCGGATATCTTCTCCGATGCCCAACAGAATCTCGAGGCTGCGCGTAAGGCGACAGCCCATACTCTTCTTTGGATATTTCTTGGCTCTTCTTATTGGAGCATTCTGTGCGAGTTTTTCGGCGACCATCGGAGGCAGGCAACGAGACAACGTGGTCACCGTATAAGAACGAACCCGGTGTTCCCAGAAACTATTCACTTGCTACGCAACCAAAAATGGGGAGAATTCCAATGCGTTCTATTTTGCTGTTGTTATTAGGCGTTCCGATCCCAATCGTCATCCTGATTGCATTATTCAGTCACTAACGTCATCAGACTATCGCCTTGGGCGAGCCGGCTCTTAACTGATTCTGAAAAGTGATAGGCTCGTGGAATGCTTTATCGGCTTGCCTTCCAGATGACTGGTGACGGATACCTTCGAGTCACAGGGGTAGCTCGGGATGCTTCCGCTGTCTCGGCTCTTCATCTCAATGACAAGGTATTCGGTGTAGCGGTCCGAACTGCCCAAATGGCACCCTTTCAGACTCTCCGTCTGTTAGAGGCGGCGAGAGAGGCAGGGAAACAGCCAGGTGTTGACATCTGTTGCGAGGCTGTTGAACTGACGCACGAGCAACTAGAGGCCATGTGTTTACAGGCTGGCAAAGACAAGATCGCCTGACTGCGCATCAATCCTTATCTGCTGAGTTCAGATTGCGCTGTCCTCGGCGTCTTGCGAGGCTGTGCTCAATTTGACCCGACGTCCTCATTCGATAGAGCCCAAAGCGTCATCTAACAAGGAAGAATGAAAAAGAAAGTTGTGGGCATCCAACCAACGAAGCGCGCCTCGGCGCTAGAAGAGCGGAGGAGGCTGAAGATGGCGCGCTCGGCCCACGCTTACGTCCGAGGGAGCACGCGGCATTTCTATGAATGGCTCATGGGCGAATCTGGCCACAGGCTTCCCGACGGCCCCCCGATTTGGATTTGCGGGGATTGCCATGCGGGGAATCTTGGTCCAGTGGCCGGAGCGAACGGAAAAGTCGAGATCGAAATTCGCGATCTGGATCAAACCGTCATCGGAAATCCTGCGCATGATTTGATTCGACTCGGACTCTCACTCGCTACAGCCGCGCGCGGATCGGACCTGCCGGGAGTCACGACCGCTGTAATGCTCGAACACATGATCGAGGGTTACGAAGATTCGCTGAAATCGGGAAAAATGCGAAAACCTGCACATTCCTCGAAGGAACTTAGACCAATCGAAACGGTGCTCAAGCAGTCTGAGAAGCGAGAATGGCGGCACCTGGCCCAGGAGCGGATTGAAGATGTGAAACCGACCATCCCGCTGGGAGAGAAATTCTGGTCTCTTTCTAGAGAAGAAAAAGACGAGATCGAAAGACTTTTCGCCACTGAGAAGGTTCGTAAGCTCATCGTCGGACTGAAGAGCCGGGATGATGACGCGAAGATTCGCGTATTCGATGCGGCCTACTGGATGAAAGGATGCAGTTCGCTGGGGCGGCTTCGTTACGCGGTGTTGCTCGGCGTAGGGTCAAAGAAGGAGCATCAGCTCTGTCTGGTGGATATCAAAGAAGCAGTGAAGGCTGCGGCTCCCATGGCTGAGAAGGCGGAAATGCCGAAAGACTTTGCCCAGCGCGTAGTGATGGGAGCTTGCAACCTGTCGCCTTTCCTTGGAGAAAGAATGCTGGCCAACAAGTTTCTGGGAAGGTCGGTCGTTGTTCGCGAACTGATGCCACAGGATTTGAAGTTGGAGATCGATCAACTGACGCGCGAGGAGGCCGTTTCGGCCGCGCGCTATTTGGCTGCTGTGGTAGGAAAGGCCCATGCGCGTCAGATGACATATGGAATGCGCCGGGAGTGGATTGCGGAGTTGCATCGAAACCGCACTAAGAACCTGAATGCTCCCGGATGGATGTGGCGCAGCGTGGTCGAACTCATCGCAAGTCACGAAACCGCATACCTTGAACATTGCCGGCAATATGCGATGGCATAGGGCCACTAGTTCAACCAAATCGGATTTACCGCTTCGTCCGCCCCGGGTTGCAATCAGATTATGCCCAACGATGTCCAAATCCTTACCAATGCGGAGATTGCGGATCGGCTCTCAACATTGGCGCAGCTATTGTCGATGGAGAAGGCCAATCCCTACAAGATTAAGGCGTACCGTCGCGCGGCAAATACGATTCGGGGCTTGGGAGAAAGCGTGGACGAGCTTGTCCGGAGTGGTGCGGACCTTACTGTGTACCCTGGCATCGGAGAAGCTATCAGCGGTGCGATCCGCGAGATTGTTCTGACGGGCACCCTCGCAAGTCTTGAGAAGCTCCGATCTAATGCGAGCCCGGAACTTCTAAGCATTAGCACCTATCCCAGGCTCGATCCCAAACGAGTCCTGCGCATCTTCAAGAAACTCCAAATCTCATCGGTTGAAGAGTTACATCAAGCATTGGAAAGCGGCGCCATTGAACAAGTCTTCGGTCCACGGATGGCCCAGCACGTCAGGCAAGGACTGGTGCAAACGGGTGCCATTCTTCTGTACCACGCGCATGACTTGGTCTTGTCAATAGAGGCATATCTGCTCAAGCGGGCAGGGGCCAAGCGCGCTGAGGCAGTCGGCGACTATCGGCGCCGGGTGGAAGTGATCGAAGAACTTTCGTTTGTGGTGGAGACGGACGATTTCGCCAAGCTGACCTCCCAAATGGAGCGATACGGAGGGCGAACATCACTCGTCGAATCCACCAAGGAGTCGGCGATCTTTGCGCTCTCCTCCGGACCCCTGTTGAGAATCGATCTGTCTGATGGCAGAAACTGGGGCCTTTCACTGATTCGTCACACGGGAAGCAAGGCTCATCTAAAGAAGCTTGTTGCGGTCTCTGGCAGCCTAACTTCTCTCGAAATCAAGGGCTCATTTGCTACGGAAGAGGCCTTTTACGATAACTTCGGTATCGCGTTTATCGAGCCCGAACTGCGAGAAGGGCTGGAGGAAGTCCGCCAGGCCCGTCGAGGAACTCTTCCTATTCTAGTAACTGAGGGAGGATATCCAAGGCGATCTTCATATGCACACTGAGGCAAGTGATGGATCAAATTCCATTGAGCAGATGGCTGCTGCGGCGCAAGACGCGGGATACGCGTATATCGGTATCAGTGATCATTCACAGAGTCTGAAGATCGCGGGCGGCGTTTCGGAAGAAGAACTTTGGACACAGATTCGAAAGATCGACCGTCTCAATGAGCATCTCAAAGGAATTCGTGTCCTCAAATCGGCCGAGGTCGATATCCTCGCGGACGGCACACTCGATTATTCGGACGAACTGCTGCGCGAGTTGGATTACACCGTCTGTTCGATCCATTCTCGTTTCGCCTTTGGAAGGGAGAAACAGACCGAGCGGATCCTGCGCGCGATGGACAACCGATTTTTTACGATCCTGGGACACGCAACGGGCCGGCTTCTCTTGAAGCGCCCTGGTTACGAGATCGACATGGAGCGTATCGCTGCCCACGCAAAGCAGACTGGCTGTTTCTTTGAGATCAACTCAAGTCCAGATCGCCTGGACCTTTCGGCAGAAAACGCGAGAGTTGCAGCGGGGCTCGGCATCCTCATCGCCATTTCCACGGATGCACACAGCATTCATGAATTTGGGACGATCCGCTATGGAATCGAACAGGCCAGGAGGGCCGGCCTCGAAAGAACTTCTGTATTAAATTGCCAACCTCTAGAAAAGCTAACCAAACTTTTCAAGAGATAATTTCTCAGTATCAACGCTGAAACCGTCTGCGACGGTCCGAAAAGTTAAGGAATATCGCAGGGCATCCACGGGCGGAACACTATGCTCCCATGCAGTTCGGACCTCACCTTCCAGGATGTAAATCGAGCGCGGCTCGAGCCTTTGAGAGGCTCGGATCCAACCTGTTCCCTCTGCACGACGGAAGCGCATAGTCGCTGGGGCCAGAAGCGAAACGCCGACGATGACACCAAACTGTGGCTTGTCCTTATGCCAGCCGATCCCGGCTCCCGGCGGATATTCGTTAACTCCGCCTTGCTGGAACTCGTCGACCTTCCTGCCCGCAAATTTAGCCACTTTGTTCCGCAGGTCGGCGACAAAAGCCGGAAATCCATCCGTAACCTTCACGTCACGCCGTGCGTAATCGTACCGAAGGCCAAAGGAGGTCACGCGTCGATTGCCTAAATGACCATGAAATTCGAAGGGCTTTAGGTCAAGCGTGGCAAGAGACTTCGCCAGAGCGGCTTCGTCGGCTTCACTGATGATGTCTTCTTCATAGCGAAAGCCTTCAGGCATGAGACCCCGCTGCTTGTCGACCAATTCAGGAAAAAGTGCCCTTTCAGTTGTCATGGAGGTTTTCTCTTTTATCTTCAGTCTCTGGAATTTGGACCTGCTTTTCAAAACAAACCCAATTGTGATGTCGGAATGGAGGCCTTCTTTGACGTTTTGTCATCGAACACCGTCCGCCCTCCGACGGAAGAGGAGATCGTACGTTCATGCCTGATCGCAGCGTCGAACTCCGCAAGAGGTTCACGCTCTTCTTCGACCTTACGGGTCAATCGATCTAAACGCCGGAAACCCTCAAGCTTCTCAGTATGGCCGAGACGAGCCGCCTCGAGAGAACGCCTCAGTACTCCAAGCGATTCGTCGTAGGTCTTGAGTGGCACCGGAAACGGATGTCCGTCTTTGCCGCCGTGGGCGAACGAAAAGCGTGCTGGGTCGGAGAAGCGAGCTGGTGCTCCATGAACGACTTCCGCAATCAACGCCAGGGATTGTAACGTTCGCGGCCCGAGCCCCTCGACAAGAAGTAACGACGCAAAGTCCCGAAGCTCCTGCTCGTGTGCAACGGCCAAAACTGCGCCTAAGCGTTTCAAGTCCACGTCCTTGGCTCGAACGTCATGATGCTTCGGCATGACGAGCCTACTGGCCTCTTTCAAGGAACTCGCGACGGGCTCCTTCGCAATCGTGAGCAAGGCACTCTGTGCCCTCTTCGCGCGTACGTCCACTAGGTTGAGTATCTCGCCCTGTGGCTCGCCTACGATGGCGGTATGCGGGGCAGACACGAAATCGCGCACAGTCGTCGAATGCCAGTGATATCGCCGTGCCAAGTGGCTATCGGGATTCATTCCCTGTTGCACGACAGCCCATTCCCCCGACTGAGTTATTACGAAAGAATGCAGATAGAGTTGAAAGCCATCGGCAACCGCATTGTTGTCGATGCGCGCGGTCAATCGGCTCGTGCGTGCCAAAGCATCACCATCGAGCCCCGTCTTTTGCGAAAACGCGCGCAACTCGTCCGGTGTACGAACGGAGTGCCGACCACGACCGCCGCAGACCATCAAACCAAGTTCCGAGAAACGCGGATTCATTCCTCGCTTTAGCGCGCCGAGCACCGAAGTCGTAATACCGGAGGAGTGCCAGTCCATACCCATCACGGCACCATAGGCCTGGAACCAGAACGGATCGCTCAATCGGGTGAGGAACTCGGATTGCCCATAGTTCAGGATGACCTGTTCGGCGATGGCAGTCCCCAGCTCCGTCATCCGGTTGGCGAGCCAAGCAGGCACACGCCCGCCGTGAAGTGGAAGATCGGCTGTGCCTGAGCGCTTCATATCATCGCCTCGCCTTTACTATTTTCGCTCTTTATTCGCTTTATATCAAGTGGCGCTATCTAGACCGTTGTCTGCAGCTCCAATCGCCGCTGCACCCGTTCGCGCAGGCTCTTTGCATCAAAAGGAGCCCGCACCTTCATGTCGTTATCAAAGTAGACATAAACATCGCGCGCCGGAATTTCTCTGCACCGTTCCCCGCAAGCGAACCGGCCACTGGGCGCATCGTCTCCTCTCGCCCAAGCAGCGACACGGTCGGCCCAGAGATCAAGGGCTGCATCGTCGTAGCCGCTGGCGTAGAGCTGTTCCGACCCATGTAGCCTGCAATAGACGAAGTCAGTGGTCACGTCCATCAATAACGGCCACTCCACCGTGTCGGCCACGACCGAGCCAATGCGATGTCGCCGTAGTAGTTGAATGAACTCCGGAACAGCAAAACTCTCGTGCCGAATTTCGACGCAATGCCGGATCTCTTGCTTTGCGGTTCCTCGTTCGACTGTTGTATGCGCCCGGCCATGCAACTTCGGCCCATGTGCGCCAGCGAGCTGAGCTGCTTGCTTCATCGTCCGCGGTAGCATTTTGAAGAAAGTCTCCAGCTTTACTGGATCGAATACAAACCGTGGCGGAAACTGCCAAAGCACCGGCCCCAGCTTCTTGCCGAGACGCAGAACCCCCTGTGCGAAAAAGTTCGCAAGAGCATCTTCAACGTCTCGGAGCTTTTTCATATGAGTGATGAAGCGCGATCCTTTTACCGCGAAGACAAAATCATCCGGCGTCTCTGCGGCCCATTGTGCGAAGTATTCGGGCCGTTGGAGGGAGTAGTGCGTCCCGTTGATCTCAATCGAGTTGAAGTTCTTTGCTGCGAAGGCAAGCTCGCTGCGTTGCGGTAGTTTCGGAGGGTAGAACACGCCCCGCCAACCAGCATAGCGCCATCCTGAAATACCAATGCGCAAGTCGCCGGCCACTAGTACGGTGTCCTTCCACCCGTTGCGCCGAAGACTTCCCCAGTAACATAGCTTGCATCGTCGCTGGCCAGAAAGACGAACAGCTTGGCCAACTCAACCGGCTGTGCCGGCCGTTTGAAAACAGTGTTTTCGCCGAACTTTTCGACCTTTTCTGGCGGCATCGTCGAAGGAATCAGTGGCGTCCATACTGGTCCAGGCGCAACAGCATTTACACGTACGCCCTGTTCCATCGCTAATTTAGCGACCGATTTCGTCATACTAAGGACAGCTGCTTTCGTCGCTGCGTAAGCTACCAGATTCTCGCCCGGCTGATATGCCTGAATTGAAGTTGTGTTCAAAATAGAGGCACCTGGCTTCAGCTCTTTTAGGGCTGCCTGAGTCAGAGCAAATGTGCCGAAGATGTTGGTATCGAAGGTACGCTTTACTTCGTCGAGCGGCACATCTTCTAGCTTGTCGTGTGTCATCTGGAAACCAGCGTTATTCACTACAACGTCCAGTCTTCCAAACTCTTTCAGCGCGGCAGCGACAAGCCCCTGACAGTATTCGGGCTTGCGAATGTCGCCGGGAAGTTTCACCGCTTTGCGCCCTGCCTCCTCTATAACTCCGATGACCTCTGCAGCGTCCGGTTCCTCCTCTGGCAAGTAGCTCAAAAGGACATCCGCCCCCTCCTTGGCGAAAGCAATCGCAACCGCCCGCCCAATGCCGGAATCTGCTCCTGTGACGATTGCCGCACGGCCCCTTAGCTTCCCCGTGCCCACATAGCTCTCTTCGCCGTGATCTGCTGGTGGATTGAGGTTTTTCACTGTCCCGGGATGAGTCTGCTCTTGTTTGGGAAAGGGTGGCTTTGGCCCTACCTCCCGCGGATCGATGTTCATGGCAATCCTCCTTCCCATCCTGTGATGCACTAACCGCTAAATACGTTCGAGAATTCGCCAGCTCGACCTTTCTCCTTACTTCCTTTGAAGGTTGGACCGCATCTACACGATCATGTCGTCGCCAGGCGTATGCCAAAAGATGACTGAGTACTTTGGATGGGTTCCGCGATGACAACCAAGACGAAGGAAGATGCCGCGATATTTGTTCCTCGAGAAAGGACGTTGCCCACCCTTCGAGAGGCCGTACAAAAATGCCGCGGCTGTGACCTCTATCGGTACGCAACTCAAGCGGTCTTCGGAGAATTAGAAACTGGACTTAACGCAACAAAACCGAGGGTTTCGATCATGATGATCGGCGAGCAGCCTGGTGATAGTGAAGATAAGGAAGGCCGCCCTTTTGTTGGACCCGCCGGCAGACTTCTCGATCAATGCTTGGAAGAGGCTGGGATCAATCGACACGACGTCTATGTGACGAATACGGTGAAGCACTTCAAATGGGAGCCGCGGGGCAAACTACGAATCCATAAGAAACCAAGCATGAAAGAAATTCATGCCTGTCGACCTTGGTTGGAGGCGGAGTTAGAGACCATCAAACCGAAGCTAATCGTATGTTTGGGTGCCGTCGCCTCACAATCCCTCTTGGGTTCGGGCTTCAAGATCACGCAAGATCACGGCAAAGTCCAGCATGTCAAAGAACTTCCACCTATCATTGCGACCCTGCACCCGTCCGCAATTCTCCGGGCACGCACAGACGAAGATCGTCACCGCCAGAGACACACGTTAGCTGCCGATTTATCTAAAGCCGCGAAATTTGTATCGCCGTAGCGCGTAAAGCCGGCGACCGAACACTACATCTTCGCAGAACGCAATCCCACATGGTGTGCGACCGGATTGCTTCTCTTAGGCGGCTTTAGTTCGCCGCGTTGTCTTTTTCGTTTTCTTACTTTCTGAGAGGCTGCCACGTAGCGCATCCATGATACTGACCACTTTGGCGTTCTTTGGTTCTGGCTCCGGAGCCGGTAACGGCTTTCCTTTCCGCTTCGCCTCGACCAGTTTTTTTACCGCTGCCTCGTAATCATCTTTATATGCTGACAGATCCAGCTTCGACGTTTTCCCCTTGATTAGTTGTTTAGCCAAGGAAAGCTCGTCTGCGTCCACGGAGGATTCCTTTACACCCAAAAGGATCGATTTCGCACTACGCAGCTCATCCTCGTATCGAAGCACGTAGAGCATCAGGCCCTTCTGCTTCGGATCCAACGGAGCTCCGATAGCCACCAGATGTTCACGGCCGCTAAAAGCGATCTCGCCGATACCCAAGGTGTTCGTTTGCGCGAGGGCTTTGCGCATGATGCTGAGTGCCTTTGCCTGAACCTCATCTTTCGGGGCCACGAAATAAGGCCGGTCGAAAAGTCCGGGAGAAATCTCTGCCGCGTTGACAAATTGACTGATTGGCATCGTGGTTGCCGTCTGAAGGCGAAGTGCTTTTAGTTCCTCCGGATCGATCTCGATGTATTTATCTTTTGCGTACTCGAATCCCTTTACGATGTCCGCCTTTTCGACTTCCCCTGCTTCATCAACATTCTGATGATGCACACGCTTATGCGTTTTTCGGTCGATCTGGTGAAACTGCACCTGTTTGCCAGGATTGGTAGCAGGAAAGATCTTAACCGCGATGGAAACGAGCGAAATTTGAATGGATCCAGACCACGTCGGCCGCGTTGGCATTATCTCTCCTCTTAAGTCTTAAGATCGGTAAATCTAAGTAATCTGTCTGGGCTACGCGATGCGACGACACTGCCAACAACTAAACATTTCGGAACGATTTGGCCCGACTTTTCTTCCGAGGGACCCGCTCAGGTAATTTCAGACCACGACTTGATTCTTCCCACTCCTTTACGTCGACACCTTGCTTTTCAAGTTTGTTTTTATTTGCCTCAAAATATCGCCTTTGCGCTTCGCTCTTGAACGGCATACACCCTCCTTCGTCTGTAGGTTGGATGCCTGCTAGCTAGAAGCGGGCTATCTCAATACTCGCAGGTAAATAGGCACTTTGACCGATCCGAAAGGGTCTTCGGATCATTGTGCATTCTAGATACAACGTCTTGGGCTCGACTCAATTCAAATAGGTAGGTATCGGATAGAGGAAACCACCCAATGGAACGATCTACAGCGAGCGGACTCTTCGCGCTTCTGACCTTTGCCGCTGGAGCGGTTACTGCACATCTGATGTACCGTCGAGAAGAATCTCCACTTTCCATCGTAAAAAACACCTTGATTGGGTCGCTCGCCATCGCGATCCAGAACACAACCTCAGAAAATCATGCCTGAATTTCCCTTACATGGCGTGGCCCATCTGAAGGAGAACGAGAAGAAGCTCATCTCGGCAGGTAAGACGAAGATTCTTGTTCTGCGACATAAAGGGAAATTGTCGGCTTTTCAGAGTAAGTGCCCCCACGCAGGCGGTCCTCTTGAGAAGGGTGCCGTTTGTAATGGAAGACTTGTCTGTCCTTGGCATATGGGTACCTTCCGGATCTCAGATGGACGGGTGCTTGAACCACCTGCAATGGACTCACTGGAAACATACCCCCTCCGGATCGAAGACTCAACGGCGTTCGCTACACTTCCCTCACCCAAGGCAACGGGCCACCAAAAGAAGTTCTTGCCATCAATAGACAAGAGAAGAATGGTCATCGTGGGAGTCGGTGCAGCGGGCTCGATGGCCGCAAAAACACTCCGTGATGAAGGATTTTGCGGTGAAATCGTCGTGGTTGACCCCTGTCAAGAAGAGCCTATCGACAGGACCATGCTGACAAAAATGGCGTTAACCGACAAAACACCGATCAATCGCGTCGAACTTCACTGCCTCGATCGGCTCGATGTTATTCGCCTACGATCTTCAGTGAAATCCCTTCAAGCGAATCGAGGTCTGATTACCCTGAGTGATGGTAAGAAGGTACGGTTCGACGCGGCTCTCGTCGCTACCGGGGGAACGCCGAAGCGCCTTCCAATGCAGCACGCTGAGAATGTGTACACCATCCGGCATATTGATGACCTGAGACGGATCCGATCGATCGCACGCAAAGGCCGTCATGCAATCGTGCTGGGCACAAGCTTCATTGGGATGGAAGCCGCGTCGGCTCTAAGGCAACGTGGCTTGACCGTGACGTTGATCGGCAAGGAAGAACTTCCTTTTGAACGGCAATTCGGCTCCAGTGTTGCCTCGGCTTTACTTTCACTTCACAAACGAAAAGGAGTTCGATTTGTCCTCGGAGTAAACACCCTTCAGGTAACGTCACGACATGTCTTGGTGGAACAAAGCGGTAGTTCCCGACGAATCAATGGTGATTTTGTCATTCTCGGCGTCGGCGTGGAACCGAGCCTCAAATTTGAGCATGATCTACCGTTAGCTGCAGACGGTGGCGTCCTGACAGACGAATCGTTAAGAGCTAGAGACGAAGTATGGGTCGCCGGGGATATAGCAAATGTCGCAGGGCTTCGTATCGAACACTGGAGAGTCGCGCAGCAACATGGAATGCATGCCGCTAAGCAAATGCTTGGACAAAGGACGCCGCTCCGCAATGTTCCATTCTTCTGGACCTATCATTTCGACAAGACAATAAAATATCTGGGCCATGCGGACACATGGGACGACGTTTCGATCATCGGTGATGTTCGTCGACTTAATTTCATTGCCCTTCTTAGCAGACGAAACGAAGTAATCGCTGTGGTGAGTTGTAACCGCGACGAGGAGACGGCGCTTCTTGCAGAACTCATGCGGAAGCCCGTTTCCTCAAAACAAGCTCGCAACGCTATCCATAGCATCAGGCTTAGTCGTTAGGAGCGGATTGTCGTTCTCGGGCGATCTTCGGCAGGGCTAATCGGAGGCCGACGCGCTCGTTCTGACTGTCTCGAAGCAGCTGGATGTTGCCTACGATCCGCACGTCATGGAGGCAATCTTGGCTAAGGTCGTTCCAGCTCTCGGTTGGCGCTAGTTCATCTCGACACTCATTAAGTCTGTTCCCGGAAGATCGTCCCCCGCCTTCAGGATTGCGATTGTGGAAAATCTCACGCGTATAACACCACCGAGGCAAGCCACGCGCGATCCTGTCTCGCGCGTGGGCTTACGGTGTTCATGCAGTCTCAGTTTCAACTCTGACGACATCCTGCTTCAGCAGATAGAACGACACTGCGGCAAGAACTACATCCTTCATCAGGAAAGCGACGTTCCCCACCATTGCCGGAAACCCGCCTGCCGACGGCGCCCAGCCATCCGGCATAAACGGAATGATCGTAATCGTCGTGATGAAGGTAAACACCGACCCCAGGGCTCCCAGCGCTCCCAACCTCTTGTTCCAGAAGCCCGCCAGGATCAATCCTCCAAACAGCCACTCGGAAACTCCGAGGATGTAGGTGGACCACTGGATGCCGAAGACGGGATACATCCAGAAGATGAGAGGTCCATGGGTAAAGAATGGGATCAGCCCCTGCGCCTCATAGTCAAACCACTTCTGATACCCAAAGAAGAAGTAGATGATCACCATCGAAGCCCGAACCAGGTGGTAGTCCAGGTCTCCCTGAAACGGCGCTGTCTTCGATAGAAACTTGATAAGTCTGTCCATCGTCCTCTCATTTCGCTTCGGGACAGCAACGCTGTAGACATGACTCATAGGTTCACCTCCACTACGGGAAAGTCGATCTCGGTGTCAGCTACTTCGTTGACGTAGTTGGTGAACGTATTCACAACGACATGGGCAACGACCTCCATCATCAGGCCGTCATCGATACCAGCCTTCCGCGCCCTCTCAATATCCTCGTCCGAAACATGACCGCGCTGGCGAACGACGGCCTTCGCAAACGAAGTCAGCGCGCGCTCAAATGGATCGTCGCCGTCGCCTCCACGCGCCTTCAGCAACTCCGTCTCGCTCACTCCGGCAGCCTTCGCCAACGCCGTATGCGCCGAGAGGCAGTAACGGCACTCGTTCTCTTGCGCCACGGTCAGCGCCAGAATCTCGCGCTGGCGAGCGGTAAGGCGACCATGCGAAAGCACCTTCGACAGCGACAGGTATCCATCCAGAGCCGCGGAAGAATGTGCAAGCGTGGCAAACAAATTCGGGACCATTCCCAGGCTGGCCTTCACCTGATTGAGGGTGGCGGCAACCTTAGGATCAACATTTGACGAAACAACAGGAACAATACGGGACATATCTTCTCCAATCTCCTGGAGCGCCTCAGCGCCCATCCGGACCATCTGGAGCTATAAGACAGTACGTATTGTTGTCTACAATATCGTTTATATACCTTATAGTATCGAGCCAGGCATATGGATCCCCTCGCCCCATTCTTTGAGCGCTTCACCCTCTCCACCCGGATGTTCTACTCCGGAGCCTTCTGCGGCATCACCCCAAACCTTGACGAACAGGCTGGCTACCTCCATGTGCTCAAAAATGGAAGACTGACGATCACTCACCCCCACGCTCGACCGATCGACGTAGATACCCCGAGCATCATCTTCCTTCCCCGTCCTCACGCGCATCGCCTCCACGCTTCAAAAGAGGAGGGCACCGAGCTCGTCTGCGCCACCGTCGAGTTCGGTACCGGCATGTTGAACCCCCTCACCGCCTCCTTCCCCGAGCCATTCATCATTCCTCTCGACGCCCTCCCCGAACTCGCACCGACGCTCCAGCTACTCTTCTCCGAGTCCTCCTCCGGCCTCCCCGGCCGCCAGACCGCCCTCGATCGACTATTCGAATACGTCCTCCTGCTTCTCTTTCGATCCGCAATGAGCATGCGTTTGGTCGATAGCGGAGTCTTGCCCGGCCTCAGCGACACTCGCCTCAGCAAGGCCATCGAGCTCATGCACAAACATCCTGGATCCTCCTGGTCGCTCGAACAACTCGCCCAGCACGCCGGCATGTCACGCGCTCGCTTCGCCGCTCACTTTCGCAAGGTCGTCGGCGTCACCCCCTTCAACTACCTCACCGATTGGCGCCTCGGCATCGCCCAGACCATGCTGCGCAAAGGCAACTCACTCAAACTCATCGCCGCCGCCGTCGGGTACACCAACGCCACAGCTCTAACGCGGGTCTTCACTCTGCGGCTCGGAGCCTCACCCACCGAGTGGCTCCGCGCCCAACGCGGGGGCGCAAACCATCCCCGATCGTAAGCGCACCTGCGGGGTCCTTCACCGCTACTCTGCGGCGGATCCGCAGCACGTCTGCCAGACACGTAAAAGCCGTCAATTCGGGGAGGAAACGAAGCTCTTGTGCGCATACGTCGATATGGCTCTACAATTCGTAACTGCGTACGAACACAATGACTGAGGGATTTGAAAATGGCTGAAAAAACGATAGTGGAAAAGGCTGCAGAGGCGGTTGGGTATGGAATTGCGATGGCAGAAGATGTGGCAGGCTCCGTCAAAACCGCAGTGGGTGCAGCCGTGACCACGGTTACAGAGGTCCTGACGAAAACACCATCGAAGAAAGCCTCGATCAAAAAGACTGCCCCAAAAGCACCTGCGAAGAAGGCTGTGGCCAAGAAAGCTGTCCAGAAAACGCCTGCTAAGAAGGCCGCCAAGAAAGCATTAGTCAAAAAAGCTGTGGGTAAGAAAGCTCCCGCTAAGAAGTCACCCGCCAAGAAGGCTGCGAAGAAAGCCATAGCGAACCAGCCCGCAAAGAAGGGTTCGGCAAAGAAAGCCGTGAAGAAAACTGCAATAAAAACCATAAAGAAGAGTGGTCGGCTACGGCGATAAATGTGAGGGAAAATGGCGAACGATAAGGCAAAGAACAAGGCAGCGAAGAAGGTCGAAAAAGCGGTCCGGAAGGCCGTGAAGAAGGGCCTAACCGAGAACGCGGTAGAGAAAGCCGTATCGCTAGGCATGGCTAATGGCGTCCAGAAGAAGCCTGTTGGCAAAGCTGCTGCTAAGGCTGACGAACTTGAAGCCAAAACTGCCTGAGTACGTTTCATTCCAAAGCTGCGCGTTGGCGAATTCGTTCTCTCGGCGCTTCGGTTTCCTGAGGCGCAGACCTAGACTCTAGTGGATGATTGGCGCAATAAAGGGGAAGGTGCAGGAGGGGAAAGTCTCCTGCCGCCTGCGAAGGGCTCGGACGAGATGCAACAAAATGGGGCTGCGGGTAGGCAGCCCCATTCCACGCGAGAGGAACCTAGGCAGCTTTCTTAGCTTTGGCAGCCGGCTTCGGTTCGGGTTTTACTGACTTTTTCGCCTTCTCTTTGGCGGCAAACTCCTGCTTGACCTTTAGACCGATAAGATCGGTATCGACCTTGTAAGTCATTGCCGCGTCTCGCAGAGCGCTCGATCCATTGCTGCGCCCCGATGCAAGTAGGACACTAACCTCGACCAGCAAGCGAGAGAGTGTCCCTTCATCAGCACGGCGCAGGAAGGCCGTAAACAGTTTGTCGAGCATGTCGGTCTCCCGATCTTTGCGGATACCGTGCTGCCGCGCCAGTGTTTGCAACTGCCACTCATTCAGAAGCGGAAAGGTCTGCGTCAGAACGAATAATAAGTCCCTCTTCATGAGTCGCACCGGGACAGCATCGCCAATGGCCTTCAACACGCGAATGCCTGTTGTGTTGGCAATGGCTTGCTCCTTGCGCTGCTTCTCCTGTTCGGCGTCTTCCATTTCGCATCGTCGCGATTCTTCTCCTGCTTCGGATGATGCACCGGGCAGATAGGATTGGCGCAGACCTTGTGGACAGTTCCAACATCACTGCCCTCCGCAATGATGGCTTCGGTCGTGAACTTGCACACCTTGAACTCAGGCCGCTTCGCCTCATCCTTTGATTTCGGCTTCTCGTCCCGAATTGCGGTGTACTGGTTGCGCGGCAAGACTTTGCTGCCTTCCTGCTGTTTGCCGTAGGCCGTGCTGATCTGGACAAGCTGAGGCTTCGCGGCGAGCTGCTTGGCGACGTGTGCGCTAACTTTTGCCTGATAACAGCTTGGGTCAGTGCAGGCGTCCTGCTTGCCAAGGTCGGAAAACAGAAGTTTGTTGTGACCTGTCCGCTTTGGACAATCGATGCAACTACCCGCGATGGCCACGAGATGCGCATCGCGCTTGTCGAAAGGGGCATCCTTGAGAAAGAGCAAGACGTTCTGCTCGATCCAAAACTGCAAGCTCCGCACGGGAAGCAAAATCCGCTTCGCCTTGCGGTCGCTCGATGCGCCCCAGTCTTCACGGAAACAAGCCGAGAGTGCCTGTTCCTGTTGGTCGGCTGGCAGTTTGGCCAGCAAGAGAGCATGACCGACACCGATTTCATCACGATAAAACGCCTCGACCGCTGTCGGGATGAGGTCGATCAATTTGAGCCGGGCGGCAACGAAGGCAGGAGGTTTGCCTGTCTTCGCGGCGATCTGCTCGATGGAGTAGGTTGGCTCTTCCAAGTCGAGAAGCGCCTTAAATCCCTGAGCCTCTTCCATCGGATGAACGTCGGCACGAATCAGGTTTTCGACCAACTGCGCCTCTAAGGCTTCGGCATCGTTCATATTGACGATGCGGACGGGCACGGTATGCAGCCTCGGCCATCTGCGCGGCCCGATACCGCCGCGCTCCTGCGACGATCTCGAAGCCATTTTCGGTGAGGGGGCGAACCAGCAAGGGCGAGAGAACGCCCTGGGTGCGGATGCTTTCGCCGAGTTCTTTGAGGGCGGCATCCTCGAAGATGCGGCGCGGGTTGGTTTTGGATTCACTCAGGAGAGATAGCGAGACATTGCGGTACTCGGTAGCGTTGATGATGGTGGTTTCCATGATGCGAGGCTCCTTTCGAGCGTGGTTGTGCGTGGAAGGTCGCAGAGCGGCGCGATCGGCCTGTCCGCTCCAAGGGAGCGGACTAGCCGAGAATGCACTTGTCCGAAAAGGCGGTCGAGATAGCCTTGCGCTCTGAGGTTGGCGTCCCACGTTCGCGCAAAATGCTCATGCTGCTCGATGCAGCGCGACAAGGAACACGTAGCGGTCGCGGATGATGTTGCGGCTCCACTGCTCCACCGCCACGTAATCGTTCCGCCAATAGAAGGGGTCAAGGTGCGCTCCTCCCGCGAGCTCCAAGCTCGAAGCACATCTCCGGGTCGCGCATGGGGTCGCCGTTCTGCTCGCCGTAGTGCGCGACGGAAACAGCGGGTAGTCCGCACGGCCCTGACTCGTCGGTCGCCTCGATGACCAACGCCATAAAGGGCGGGTTGTCGATCTTGAGGTAGAGGCCGTGGTGCCACCCTCCGGCCTTCTCTGAGAATTTCGAGGATGGTCTGCATTACGCCACCTCCGCCAGTTCTGCTTCTCTTCCGTGGCCTGTCTGCGCTTCGGCTGCTCGCGGCTGGCTCCAATGCGGCGAGGATGACGGCTGGAGGTCTGCTGGATGACTTCCAAGCTCTCGGCGAGAAGTGAGGCGTTGCCGTGATAAAGCTGGATGTAGTCCGCGGACGCGGTTCCGGTGACAAGGCCAACGGCCTTCCCCACGACGAAGGCGACGGCCTCGGCCTCTGTCTCGCGCACTGTCTTGGTGGTTGCCGTGCGGCGTTCGGCCTTGTGCAGCATCTCGTGCGCCAGCTTCATGCACCAGCGTGGAGAACTCCTCGGCCTTGGACTGGCCGGGAAGGATGGCGATGCGTCCGCCGTAGCTCATCCCCAAGCGCGGGGGCAATCTTCTCGTTGTAAACAAGCTGGATGCCCTGGCTCTTGAGAAAGGCGGCGAGACGGTCGATGTTCTCGCCGGGGTCGCCTGAGATTTCGCGCATCTCGGGAAGGTCTACGCCGTTGGTCTGGGAGATATCGAAGACATAGGCATTGCGAAAGCCCAAAAGGGCGCGGGTGTTCTGCTTGGTGATGTCCTTCTCGGCTTCCTCGTCTTTCTTGCGCTTCACGCCGACAATCGGGGCAAGGATGCGGATGCCTTTGGCTCCTGCATTGACGGAGCGGCCAAGGTTCTTCCACGTCCAAAACCCGGCAACGCGGGTTGCGGTGGGCATCTGCCGCGCAATCTCCAGCACGTTCCCAAAGCTGTAGTTGTGAAAGCGGCTCATGGCGGTGAGGTAGTTGGTGAGGGCGTCGGAGTGTCCGGCCTCCAACTGCTCAATCAAGAGCTTGATGTTGGCGGCGATGAGTTCCTGTTTGGTGTTGGGCTTCTTGCTGTCGATGGTGGTGGTGGTGGCTGTGGCTGTTCATGGTGTGCTTCTCCTTGGTTTTGGCTGTTGCACTTTCCGCGTTGAAACGCGGCATGTACATGCCGAACGCCTCCTGGCGAAGGCGGGGGTAGCAAGGCGCAAGGGGAGGGGATCTCCCCACCCTTGGAGACGGAGCGAAGGCGGAACGGAAAGGGCGGAGCGCAGCGGAGGTCTGCACAAGCGAAGCGCGGAAGATTGGGGATACCCCTTGCGCCGCGCGATCGGGGCAGAGCCCCTGAGCGTACTTAGCACTTGCGTTACAAAACAGACCGGAGACATGGTTTACAGCGGAGCGCGACGGCTACGAATACTCGGTATTTGGGCACACACGACGATGTTGTATGCCCTGGAAAGAGAGTCGGATCATGGATCAACGTTTGCAGTTTTTGTCGAGTTATCAGAAGGAAGAGATGTCAGTAGCGGACCTGTGCCGCGCGTATGGGATCTCGCGTCCAACGGCCTACCGCTGGATCAATCGCTACAACGAGACGGGACCAGAAGGACTCGTGGATCGCAGCCGCCGCCCGCATAGTTGCTCGCACGCGACGCTGGAGCCGATCGAGAACACCATCCTCGTGCTTCGGGCCAAGCATCCGTCCTGGGGCGCGCGCAAGCTCAAGGCAAGGCTGGAGATGCTACAGCCAGACGTGGTGTGGCCTGCGGCTAGTACATTCGGCAACATCTTGAGCCGCGCGGGCTTGACCAGTCCGCAGAAGAAGAGAAAACGCACTACGCCATGCTCAGAGCCGTTCTCTCTGGTCACGGGTCCGAATCAGCTGTGGTGCATGGATTTCAAAGGCTACTTCGCCACCGGCGACGGCAAGCGCTGCGATCCGTTCACTATCACCGACGCGCATAGCCGTTACTTGATTCGTTGCCAGATCGTCTCGCGCATGGACCTCAGCCAAGTCCGAGCGATCTGCGAAGCAGCCATGCGGGAGTACGGGGTGCCAGCAAGGATCAGGACCGACAACGGCGCACCGTTTGCGGGCACAGGGCTATTGGGGCTGTCGAAGCTCTCACTCGGCTGGATGAAGCTCGGGATCGTGCATGAGCGCATTCAAGCAGGTCGACCGCAACAAAACGGTCGCCATGAGCGGATGCATCGCACGCTGAAGGAGGACACGACGAAACCGCCTGCGGCATCCCTTCGCGCACAGCAGAGCCGCTTCGATAACTTTCGCTACGTGTTCAACAACGAGCGTCCGCATGAGGGCCTGAACAACCAAGTCCCAGCAAGTCTCTACCACCCCAGCTCCGTCCGACTGCCACGCAAGTTGCCGGAGTTCACGTACCCGAAGGGTCTACTTCTGCGACGGGTGAATAATAGCGGCGACATCAGCTGGCACAAAACCAGAATCTTCATCAGCGAAGTATTCCGCTTCGAAGAGTTGGGATTTGAGTTGATCACACCAGGGTTTTACAGAGTCTTCTTTCGAGACATGGAGATCGGAGAACTCAATGCGGAAGAGCTTCGTTTTAGAGCTGCACGGCGAGTGGTCTGAGTTTGCCACTGAATACGATCATTCCGCCACCCCTGAAACCCTATTGTCACCAACTAATGAACGTAACTCCGCCATTTGATTGGTCTCTCGACTGAGTGCTCCAATCTTATTGACGCTGCCTCAAAACACCGATTTGTGTGCACTGCTACATCTGGCCACTCGAACTAGCCCGTCGGGGCTAGTGCCCACTTCTTTGCGCGAGGAGGTTAGAAGTTCACCACACCGGTGAACTGAAGCGAATAACCTTGAAAGGTTGACCGATCGGCGAATTCTTCGAAGAACTTCATTCCGAGAGTCAATCTCGGAGCTGGAAAAGTGACTTGTGAGGCCACGCCGATGGAGTTGATGGCGTAACGGTCGGCGGCAAGGGCGGGTGTGATGGCGGGGCCGAAATGCGCAGTCGTCTGTCGCGCCTCGTACCCGGTGACCCCGACCTGGAGCCGCAGAGCAGGCTTTGGGAAGGTGAGGTTTCGGACCAGCGAATAGTCGAGATCGAAGGTTTGGCCCGGGTGAGTTTCAGTGCCCTCCTGTGGAGTGTGGAACTCGTACATCTCGAAGGTAGAGAGCGCCCAGGTTTTGTTGCGCGTGAGCGAGAACGTCTGGCCAGAGGAAATCGCGTGTGTCCAGTATCCGGAGCCGACGTTATTGCTGGCATCGGAGGCGTAGCGCCCGGTGGGAGCGAGAAAGCCATAGAGCAGACGGACCGAGACGCGTTCCTTATTCCACCCGAGGATGAATGGCACGTAGTACGAGTCGGCGAAACCGCCGCCGCCGCTGATGTTGCCGTTGATGTCCGAGGTGAGATCGTTTTTGGCAAAGGGCAGCGTTGCAATCGCGGAGTAGTGGGCACCGCCAAGAAGCGTCCGAGTGCTGACCCAGATGATGGAGTTCATGTCCATCAGCACGGCGTTGCTTCCCGTCACGGGCTTGGTGACGCCGTGCTCATCTTTGGATTCGTTACGGTAGTAGAAGAGCAACTGGTTGGAGTAGGTGAAACCGGGCGCGGGAGTGATGCCGGAGTTTGTGGAGCTCATGCCAAGCGGGTAGACGCCTCTGCTCTGGGCCTGCGCAGGCAAGGGAGACATCAGCAGCAGAATGGCGAGAACTCCCATGCGGACCTTGCTCGCGCAGTCTGTCGAGCGGAGAGTTTGCATGCTTTCTCCGGCGGCTATTTCGTAGCGAGGTTCTTCCAGAAGCGCTCAAGGCTTTCGTCTCCACCGAAGAGCGTGGTGAAGATGGTGGAGTCGGCAAGCAGGATGTCGCCTGGGCGCTCGTTGGTTGGGGGCATCCAAAGAAACATGTTGAAGGCACTGTTGCCGGCTTCCGTGAATGGATGTGGATGGGACGTGTCGATGGGCTGCTGCGCGAGGAGACGGATCGTCTTGTCGTCGTTCGTTGTCAGTGCGTAGTGCGGCAGATGCGGATGGAAGTTGAAGGTGGCGACGCCTTCGAGCCAGCCGCGAGTGTCGAAACCGTCGGTCTTGATAAGCGGCTGGAGCTGCATGGTGCCCTTGACGGTTGCAGGTCGCAGCCCCCAACGGTTCTCGACGGGAACGTCGAGACCCTTCATAAGCGAGCGCGTGTATTTGCCGAAGCGCTGCTGGCGCGGAACGAGAGGATCGCCGTGGTGCGCATACTCCATGGCGCGTTGTTTGAGGTCATCCGAGAAGCCGACGTCATGGTGCGGGCCGAGCATGAGGCAGGTTCCTTCTCGCTTGAGGAAGTTGCGAAGTGCCTCGATCTCTTCAGGGGCGGCCTCCTGTTCGGTGACCAGGTGGTCGAGACCGAAGACCATGAGCGTGTCGGTATCGTCGAGGATGCGCTCGTCGATGGGGAGCTTCTGTCCCGCCTGGTCGATGCGCTGGTAGACGGCGACGGGATGACCGGTGATCTCGCCGACGAGGTTCTGGAAGCGCAGCAGGCTGAGATGAAAGAGCTCGAGCGTTCCCGCGATTCCCTGTAGGAACATCTGTTGTGAGAACTCGATCGTTTCGTACTTTGGCCATGCAACGCGGCGAACCTCGGTAATGCTGGAGAAGCGATTGTCCATCTCGGTGAGATCGCGGTTCGATTCCCACGGATAGCTCCACGTCCAGTAGATGCTGAACCTCGGTTTGCCTGGAGTGTATTTACGTGGAACCTGAACCTGGTTGTATGTGCGAGGGCGGTTCTTTATCTGTGCCATTGCAGTTTCTCCATCCTTTACGAAGTGTGCTGTGCAACCGGACATCCTGCTGCGAGAAAACGCAATGCGCGAAGCCCGGGAAGAAAGAAGTAGGCTCCGCCTCGGATAGTGGTGAATGCAGGCAGACCCTTGAGTTTCTTTCGAATGGGCCGCTTCGGAATCGTGTAGTCGAACGTGCCGTCCTGCGTTCCGACGAAGGGATCGCGCTCGTTGCCGAGTTCCTTGAAGTTAGGATCGTTCACCCATACGTTCATCGCGAACTCGAACTGGCGAATGAGGCTGGCACAGCCGATAAAGGCTGCGATGCCGCGCTCCACGCCGTCTTCCGCTGCGCCCTCAGGAAGCGCGGGGCCGTAGGTGCCGCCACGTCGAATCATCTTGCGGCGTTGCATATTTTCGGCGGTGTCGCGCGGATTCATCCGGCGAATGTGTGAGCCAACTGGGCAGGCGTAGCCGTAGGGGTCCATCTTTCCGTAGTTGAAGTCGTTCGTGCGTTGCTTGTCGGCGCCAAGCTCGGGGTTGTCTTTGTCGGGAGCGAGAACGAGCGGCGCTCCGCTGCGCCAGCGCCCCATGAACTTCGCGGCGATGAGCTCCTGCTCGTCGGGCGTGTTGCCGTGTTCGCGGAGGAAGTCGCGGAAGGCGCCGACGTGTTCCTCCATCCTGAGGTAGGCGATGTAGCTGCCATTGCGAGAGAGGACTTCAGGCTTCGGCATAACGGGAGTGACCCCGCTTTCGTCGGTGTATCCGAGAAAGAATTCTCCGGCTTTCAGTGGCGTCTCCGGACCCGGGATGGGCTCCTCACCGAGGCCCTCGATAATGGGGTGCGAGAGTCGATCGCGATAGCCGAAGTGTTCATGCGGGTAGTCGTAGGGAGGGATGGCGGCAAGATCGAGTGAGGAGAGAAGCTGGACGCCGGGAAGCTGCGCGAGGTAGTTTGCGTGTTCTTTTCTGCATCGCTCGCGTTCGGTCTCATCGCGTGCGAAGAGAATGGCGATGGCGTGCAGCGCGGGATTGGCGAGATCGCCAAGCCAGTTGTCTGGATGGTTCGCCCCGGTGATGCCAAGTATCTCTGCTCGCGCAGCCATACCTTGTTTGAACTCGTCAGGAAAGGAGGCCAAGGATGCTTCATCGAGGCCGAGCGCGCGAAGGCCGTTCCAGGTGAAGGCAATGGTGACCCAGCGAGCGTCGGGAGAGTGGGCGCCAACGGATTGCGCCGTCCCGACCTTATCGACTAAGCCTTCGAGCCATGCGCGGCCGCTGGCGGCATCGCGGAATGAGAGAAACTCATAGCGCGCAGCCAGCGCACGAGTGCGCGTCACCAGAAAGTGCTGAATGTCGCCGAGTTCCAACATCGTCACCTCTCGTGTGCTGCGTGTGGCGTTACTGCATCTGGTCGAGCATGTCGGAGAAGCGAGCCTTGATTCGCAGCGCCTTCTTGATCTCGTCGGCGCTGACGAACGGATACTCGCCGTACTCGAGGAAGCTTGGGCATTGATGGTCGCGGACGAATTTGATGAAGGCAGGCGCGTTCGTCTTCCAGTCCTCCGGGAAGCCTTCGAGATTTTCAAAGACGGTGTTCATTCCGATGTTGTTGAACAGGCTGACTGCGTCTTCGGTGTACTTGTCGAAGTCGGTGTCAAAGATGCCCTGGTACATGAAGTAGGTTTCGCCTTTGACGGGAAATAAGACCCAGCGAAGATAGTGGAGCTTGAGCACGGCGAGACAGTCGGGCAGTCGCAGCGACTGGCGTCTTCGATCTTCTTGGCATACTCGTAGAAGACGGGCTCTCTACCGGGGATGACCTTGGCAGACGATGCTGAATCCGTAGCAGGCCGGGGTACGCGGAAAGATGGGGCCGTAACGGCCCTGTTCGAGTTTGAAGTAACCCTCTTTGGGGATCGCCATTGCGACAGGATGTTCCCAGGTATTGTCTGCCATGTTGTTCTCCTTGAAGTTTGTAAGAGTGATCCTCAGGCGGATGTACGGCGGGTAAACGCTTGAACCAGACGCGTGACCGGGCCGCGTAAAAGGGCGTAGGGAACAAAGGCCAGGGTGGGCGCCACAATCAGGAGTTCGAGCAGGTGCACCGCCCGAAGCTGGATGAGCTGATAGATCGCGTCGAGAATCACCGCCAGCATGAAGACCTTGCCGACGTCCTTCCAGGCGCTGCGGAGGAGGGCGGATCGCTGAGCAGGATCGGTGACGACTGTCCAGAGAAAGGCCGGGCGACCTGCACGGGCGTCTTTCACACCGGACCAGATGGCAAAGCCGGCTGCTACCAAGGGCTGCATGATCAACCGGAAGTTCATCGGGCCGGTGATACGGCCCATGAGCAAAGTCCCTTCCAGGTGAAAGCAATCGTCACCCAGCGCCGTTTCGAGTTTCTTTGAATACTCGTAAAAGACAGGCTCTCTTCCCGGAATAATTTTGGCGATGATGGTGAAGCCATAGCACGCCGGGGTACGCGGAAAGATAGGGCCGTAGCGGCCCTGTTCAGGTTTGAAGTAGCCCCCCTTGGGGATCGCCATTGCTGCTGGATGTTCCCAGGTATTATCTGCCATATTCTTCTCCTTGAAGTTCGTAAAAGTAGTTCTCATGCGGATGTGCGGCGACGGAACGCTCCAACCAGACGCGTGACCGGACCGCGTAAAAGGACGTATGGAACAAAGGCCAGCGTGGGCGCCACAATCAGGAGTTCGAGCAGGTGTACCGCCCGAAGCTGAATAAGCTGATAGGTCGCGTCGAGAATCACTGCCAGGATGAAGACCTTGCCGACGTCCTTCCAGCCGCTGCGGAGGAGGGCGGATCGCTGAGCAGGATCGGTGACGACTGTCCAGAGAAAGCCGGGCGACCCGCCCGGGCGTCTTTCACACCGGCCCAGATGGCAAAGCCGGCTGCTACCAAGGGCTGCATGATCAACCGGAAGTTCATCGGCCCGGTGATACGGCCCACGAGGTTGTTCCACAGCCGAATGAAGATATCGCTCATGCTGTGCTCAGCGTAATCTGGTCAGAGCAGGAGAGAAACTGGCAGTTCTTACAGGGCTTGTGAACGCCGGGTCAGGCTTCGGGATTGAAAATGAGCCGCTATGTGATTACTGCGAAACGCCCAGGGCGGAGGAGAACTGCACGGCGTTCAATTCATCTCGCCCGCTGGCTCGCCTGCTGTCTGCCACGGGAGGAGAAACTGCAAGACGAGATGCTTCGCCAGATCTCGATTAGGGCTCGATCATATAGGGGGTTCGTATACTGATCGCACATGTCTGAGACTCGTGACAACGCCGCAGGACCGACCTGGATCAATTTGTGTTGGCGCTGATCGACAGCGGTGTGTCGACTCCGTACCAGTTTCAGAAGGCCGCCGGCCTTTCCCAGGGTGCCACAATACCCACGCTCCAGCGCCTGCTGGATGCAAGGCTCGTGCGGCAGGCCCCCGTGGGCGAACCGACTACATGGTCACCGCGACCGGCAAGAGGCTCCTGAAAGACGGCTGGCTCGCCCTGATCATGGACGGACCCAGCGGTGACGTTGATTCCGACCTCCGCGTGGCGCTCCTCGCATTGTTGGGAGGTGGAGATCGTCGGTTGGCGGCCGACTTCCTCTGCCAGTCTGCCGACAAGAAGATGGAGCTTGCGGGTGCAGCCAAGCCGACCCGCGATCCGGGCAACCTCCCTCCTCTGCCAAGGTTGTACAGCGAACTGCGATCCTCAACCGCCAAGACGCTGCTCACGGCCGAATCGGTGGCCATCCGCGCGATGGCCGACGCGTTGCCCCGGAAACTCTCGGGCAAGCCCGGGCATAGCACTCGTGCTGCCAAGAAGCGGAAGAGCTCCTAACCCTGTTTCAAAAGGCTCTCTGAGGGTTCTGATCTGCTGGAACGTGTGACCGGTTCTCCTGACCCTCCACCTCGCCCTGAGCTCAGGCGTTCATCTCATCCGGGTTAGTGTCAAAGAACGTCAATTGCAGGGGCCCCAGGAGAGTCCGGTTGCCTATCCGGAACGACTCGATGGCTTCTGTCAGCCGTCTATTCTCCCCCGCGCCGTGAAAGCCATCGTCGATAAATCGCCCTTTTTGGAATTGCCTGGCCGCCGCCGACAACAGCATCACCTCGACTGAGTGGGCGGTCACGTCGAGGCCACCACAACTCTCCGTATCGCGGGGACCAACCAATAAGGAATTGTCATGACCAAATCGAGCAGGGAGAACCTAATGAGCGCGACCGGACGATCTCTCAGGGCTTTTACCCCACCCACCTGGGCAGATCGACTGATGCCGGCGTTGGCCGCCCTCGACAACCATGGATATAGCCCGCTTGCAATCCGGGGTCGATCTCGTGTAACGTACCAAAACGGCCTGGCTGTTTCGGGCTGGTTTGGCTCTGGGTATCCGTAGCGCAAAGCTGTCTGGCACTTAGACAGCATCCCAGATCGGCCCGCAAGGGTCAGGCAACCGTCGGAGCCTCCGCTTGGAGGTCATGCCTCTTACAGTGATCGACCCACGAGCAGTTCGTGTGGACTCCTGTAATGAGAAGGCATAGACCCGTTGAATCAGAACAGCACCACGTCGCATTCGTCCTCCCACCACCTCGCCACCGAGCGACACTTTACACCGACGCAGTTAGCAGAGCTGTGGAGTATGAGCCCGTCCACAGTCAGGGAACTCTTCGCCGAAGAGGAAGGTGTCATCCGGCTCGGCGAGCCTTCGCGCCGGGAAGGGAAGAAGCTGGTTCGCTCGTATTACTCGATGCGGATACCTGAGTCGGTCGCCACTCGAGTTCACGATTCGCTTACCTCCACTGCGAGACGACCCGCGAAACGTGTGCCACGTCCATATCTCGCACCCAGGGAGCGTAGTGCCGCCTAACCATCTCGACATCGGTGTGACCCAGCATCTTTGCTACCTCCTCCACCCGCTGACCGTTGCGCAGCCAGCGCACGGCAGCGGTGTGACGGAACTGCTTTACGTTCGCCGGTTTCTTTCTACCGTCTGGTAGATCGACGTGGGTTACCTCAGCCGCTGAGAGGGCATACTGCACACGACGCGACCAGCGGTTCTGCGCCGCTTTAAGGCTGATCCCCCGAATCCTGAAAGGTGCCTCCTCGGACACACCCGGCTCCAGCGGAAGATGCAGCAACATCTTCGCCAGCTCAGCGGTGATCGGGATGACAGCCAGCTGTTTCGTCTTCTGTCGCTTATACCGGAAGACCCACACGTCGCGCTTTTCTATCCGCATCTTCTCGAGCTGATACGGCCCGAACTGGAGTGCGTCTGACACATCACAGCCGGAGTCAAGAAGGAGCCTGATGAAGGCGCGGAGCCGCTTCACGTAAGCTGCCTTGTCTGTAACAGTCTGAGGAACATCCTCGACATGCGCGAGGATCGCTTTCACTTGTGCATCGGTGTAGGGTCCCTGCACATGGTCAGAGCTGACGTTCGCCGCCTCGATCGGGTCAGCGGGGGACTGTGGGATCGCCTTCATCTTTACCATGTGTGCAAACATCACCCGCAGGACCGCCCATCGCTGCTTCCTGGTCGTAGGAGCGAGTGAGGTCCATTCCTCCGATGCGTACCAGCTCTCCAGTTGATAGCTCGTGATGTCTTTCGCATACTTGATGCCGTTCGCTCGCGCCCACTCTGAGACCAGCTCCTCCAGGTGTCGATACTGCGCGATGGTCGGCGAGTCCTTGCCAAGCTTATTCTCGGAGCGAGCCACCCAAAGATGCATAGCCTCGCGGACCGTCAGCTGTGCAGTGGTGTCCTGCACCTTCACTCGCGATGCCGCGATCTCTGGATCCAATCCCCGCAGAGCGTCACTGGCTTCACGCAGCGCCTCAGCCCAAGACGGAGTGTTGAGTGTGTAACGACGCTTTTCCTTCGTTGCCTGTCTGAACACGTAAAGCCACTTTGGGCAGCGGCATGAATTATCATCGGACTCATGCGTACATCCGCTGGCGTGCCGAGTGTAGGGCTTTACCGTGCCGTAGGAGGATTTAAGGGTGTTGTCCATAATCAGTTATTCTCTGGTGTACGGCCAGTGTACAGTAACAGAGAGAATGCAATGGATTTACAGGGGTTTTGTCGTCATGCCATAATCTGATTATTCCGTGAGTTTCGCCGCGCGACCAAGTGCAATAAGGATACCGAGCAAATGCAGGGCAATCCCGTTTTTATGGAGAAGGCGATCGCACTGGCGACGGAGAACGTGACTTCGGGTCGCGGAGGGCCGTTTGGCGCGGTGATTGTGCGCGATGGGGCGATTGTTGCGACTGGCGCCAATCAGGTCACAGCGACGAATGATCCGACGGCGCATGGCGAGATTGTGGCGATCCGGAATGCGTGCACGGCGCTGGGAAGCTTTCAGTTGACGGGCTGTCATATCTATACGAGCTGCGAGCCTTGCCCAATGTGCCTGGCGGCGATCTATTGGGCTCGGTGCGAGGCGATTTTTTATGGGAGCAGTGCGGCGGATGCTGCGGCTGCGGGCTTTGATGATGCGTTCTTGTATGAGGAGATGACGCGGGCTGTGGGTGAGCGCGAGATTCCTGCGGTGAATCTGCTGCGGGAGCAGGCGAAGGCGAGTTTTGATGCATGGCGCGCGCATACGAATAGGATTCACTACTAATTGAGATGAAAAAAACTGAAAAGAAGAGAGCGAAAGCTCAGGCGGGTTCTACGGTGAAGGTGGCTTTGCTCGGATTTGGCACAGTGGGCAGCTCGGTGGCGCGCGTGCTGGCGGCGTCGAAGTTTCCTGGCGTGGAGCTGACGCATATCTACAACCGGAATGTGGCGCGGAAGCGTGAGTCGGAGGCGGCGAAGGCTGTGCCTGCCTCTGTGGTCTGGACTGAAGACATCGAAGTTGTGTTGCGGTCGAAGGCAGATGTGGTTGTGGAACTGATCGGTGGGTTGAATCCGGTGGAGGGTTGGATTCGGAGAGCACTGGCGTCGGGGAAGTCGGTGGTTACTGCGAATAAGCAGCTGATTGCTTATCGTGGCGCGAGCCTGGCGAAGGTTGCGGAGAAGTATGACGTTCAACTGGTGCATGGTGCTGCGGTTGCGGGCGGAGTGCCGGTGATTCCGGGGATGCTGCAAGGGCTTTCGGGCGACCAGGTGACGCGGCTGAGTGGGATTGTGAACGGGACCTGCAACTATATCCTGAGCCGCATGGAGGCTGGCGCGGATTACGCCACGGTGCTGGCGGATGCGCAGCAGCTTGGGTATGCGGAGGCGGATCCATCGGCCGATGTCGATGGGTATGATGCGCGAGCGAAGTTGTGTATCTTGTCGCGGATTGCGATGCATGCGGAGCTTGATCCGGATGCGGTGGCGACGCAGACGATCTCGACGGTTGAGGCGATTGATTTTTCCTATGCGAAGGAGCTGAACAGCACGATCCGGCAGGTTTCGCGTGCGGAGTTGGATGGCCGGATTGTGCATGCGCGCGTGGCGCCGATGCTGGTGCCATTGACCTCTCCGTTGGCCTGGTCGCATGGGACGCAGAATATGGTTGTGGTGAGCGGAAGATTCGGCGGCGATGTGGTGTTCTCAGGCCATGGCGCAGGAGGCGAGCCTACGGCAGTGGCAGTGGTGTCGGATCTGCTGGCGGTGGCGCAGGGTTGCGGGGTAGTGAAGCTCCCAGTGCGGAGGCGCGAGGTGACGGGGGATTTTCTGGCGCCACATTATTTGCGGTTCGTTGTAGATGACAAGCCGGGGATTGTGCATGCGATCTCGGGTGCGCTGTCGAAGGTGGGCGCGAATATTGATTCGCTGCTTCAGCGGCCGGGGTATCCGAAGCACAAGCTGCCGTTTGTGGTGACGACGGAGCCTTGTTTGACTTCGACGATTGAGAAGGCGATGGCTTCGATTGCAAAGATGGACTGCATGCTGGAGCGGCCGCTCTGTTTGCAGATTCTGGTGCCTGAGGACAAGCCGGAGTAAGGCGTACTACGGAGTGCTGCGATTGGAGGATGCTATGGCTCCTACGCTTGGAAATGGAAAGATCTGTTACGTTGAGGTTCCGTCGACTCATGTCTCGCGGTCGGCGGAGTTTTATAACAAGGTTTTTGGCTGGAAGATGCGTAAGCGGGGGGATGGCTCGACGGCGTTCGATGATTCGGTGGGCCAGGTAAGCGGGGCGTTTGTTACCGGAAGACCGCCGATGGCTTCGGTGGGGCTGCTGATTTACGTGATGGTGGACAGTGTGGCTGCGGCGATGGAGGCCGTGGTTGCGAATGGCGGCGAGATTGTGCAGCCGATTGGTGCGGATGCCCCGGAGATTACGGCGCGGTTTCGGGATCCCGGGGGGAATGTTCTGGGGCTCTATCAGAATCCTGTTTGAAAAAGCAGATTCTTCCGCTAGGCTGGAATAACAAAACAAAACAGAGGACGAATGAGAGCTAGCTGGAAGTGGTGTGCGGCTGTGTTGCTGGCTGCGAGTTTTACGTTTGCGCAAGATAGCAACACTGGCAAGCAGGGCTTGCAAGATGTTGCGCCGGTGAGGCATGAGCCTAATCCGCCTAATTCAAAACAGGCGCGGAATGCTCACTACGTGGTGATGGTTTCGCTCGATGGGTTCCGGTGGGATTATGCGGCGAAGTGGGGCGCGCCGCATCTGCAGAAGATGGCGGTGGAGGGTGCGAGTGCGGCAGAGGGAATGCTGCCGAGTTATCCGTCGGTTACGTTCCCGAATCATTACGCGATTGTGACCGGGCTCTATCCAGAGCACCATGGGATTGTGGATAACGTTTTTCTCGATCCGGAGCGGAACTACGAGGAGTACTACTACAAGGAACATGCTAAGAACAGCGATGGGAGCTGGTATGGCGGGGTGCCGCTGTGGTCGCTGGCAGAGCAGCAGGGGATGCGTTCGGCTTCGCTGTTCTGGGTAGGGTCGGAGGCAGAGATAGCGGGGAAGAGGCCGAGCTACTGGGTTCCATTTGACGACAAGTTTGCTGATGAGAAGCGAATTGACCAGATCATGATTTGGCTGGGGCTGCCGGAGGCGGAGCGGCCGCACATGATTACGCTGTACTACTCGAATGTGGATCATGCGGGGCATATAAATGGGCCGGATGCTCCGGAGACGGGCGAGGCGGTGCGCCATGTGGATGGGTTGATTGGGGAGTTAGAGGAGAAGATCAAGGCGACGAAGCTGCCGGTGGATTTGATTGTGGTTTCGGACCATGGGATGGTGAAGCTCGAGGACAGGAAGTGGGTGGCGCTCGATCAGATGGTGAATTTGGAGGGGGTGAAGAGCGCGGACGGCCTGATGTATCCGACGACTGAAGCGGAGAAGCAGCGGATTTATGAAGAGTTGAAGGCGAAGAAGGATCAGCGGTTCGCCGTGTATCGGCTAAAGGATATGCCGGAGCGGTTGCACTACAACGCGAATGAGCGTGAGGGCGATCCGGTGGTGGAACCGCTGAAGGCGGTGCCGATTACGGTGCATGCGAAGACCGCGGAGATCGGGGCGAAGGGGGAGCATGGTTGGGATCCCGCGATTATGCCGGAGATGAAGGCGATCTTTTATGCAGAGGGGCCGGATATTAAGGCAGGGGTGAAGTTGCAGCCGTTTGAGAATGTGAATATCTACGACTTTGTGGCGGGGATTCTGGGGTTGAATCCGGCGAAGAATGATGGGGACGCGAATGTGTTGAAACCGGCTCGACGCTAACGCCGCTGATGGCGGAGTATCCACTGCGCCGGGACCGTTGAAGCATCCCCCGAAGGAAACGTTCAAAAAACAGAAAGCCCGAGGCGCGCTCGGGCTTTTGTTGCATGTGTTGCAGTGAGTTAGTACTTGGGCATCGATGGATCGATCTTGTCGGCCCATGCGAGGATGCCGCCGGCGAGGTTGGAGACGTTTGTGAAGCCGGCGGCTTTGAGGGCTAGTGCGGCTTTCTGGCTGCGGGCTCCGGAGCGGCAGTGGATGATGATCTCGTCGTTCTTGTGCGCGGCGATTCGCTGATGCGGGACTCGATGGAGCCTACCGGGATCAGGGGTGCGCCGAGGTTGGCGATGGGGTACTCGTGCGGCTCGCGGACGTCGAGGACGAAGATGTCTTCTTTGGCGTCGAGCTTTTGCTTGAGATGTTCGACGGTGATCTGCGGGATGCCGTCGACGACGGGGGCGTCGGCTACGGCTTTGTCGCGGGCGACTTCGAGCGGGCCGACGGAGGTGGGTTTCTCGATGCCGCAGAACTGGTCGTAGTCGATGAGCTCGTTGATCTCGGTGCGTGCCGCAGGCGGGGCAGTCGGGGTTCTTGCGCAGCTTGAGGGTGCGGAAGTACATGCCGAGCGCGTCGACGAGGAGGAGGCGGCCGACGAGCGGGTCGCCGATGCCGAGGATGAGCTTGATGACTTCGGTGGCCTGGATGACGCCGACGAGGCCGGGGAGGATGCCGAGGACTCCGCCTTCGGCGCAGGACGGGACGAGGCCGGGCGGCGGCGGCTCGGGATAGAGGCAGCGGTAGCAGGGGCCATCCTCGGTGGCGAAGACAGCTGGCCTGGCCTTCAAAGCGGAAGATGCTGCCGTAGGCGTTGGGCTTGCCGGTGAGGACGCAGGCGTCGTTGACGAGGTAGCGGGTCTGGAAGTTGTCGGTGCCGTCGGCGATGACGTCGTAGTCCTTGAAGATCTCGAGCGCGTTGGCGCTGGTGAGCATGGTGTTGTGCTTGACGACGTTGACGTAGGGGTTGAGGCCCTTGAGCATCTGATCTCGGCGGAGTCGACCTTGAGCTTGCCGACGGTGGAGGTGCGAGTGGATGATCTGGCGCTGCAGGTTGGACTGGCGTCGACGACGTCGAAGTCGACGAGGCCGATGGTGCCTACTCCGGCGGCGGCGAGGTAGAGGGCGAGCGGGGCTCCGAGGCCTCCGGTGCCTACGCAGAGGACCTTGCGGCCTTGAGCTTCTGCTGGCCTTCCATGCCCACCTCGGGAAGGATGAGGTGGCGGGAGTAGCGGGCGATCTCTTCGTTGGAGAGCTTGGGGAGCTGGACGGCTTCTTCGATGGCTGTCGGCATGGGTTTTCCTTGTTTCTCCAATTCTAGATGCTTTGAGACGGCGAAGGGCTCAGAGGCACTTTTGCGCCGGATCGGAGAGCATTCGGGGATACAAGCAAAATACAGGGATTCTTCGCTGCGACTCAGAATGACGACGTTTGCGCAGGGCTCTACAGCGTCGGAGTGAGGGTCAGCAGCCGCCGGCGATGGAGGGATGATGGTGAGCTCGTCGGTGTCGGTGACGGCGGTGGTCTTCCTTGGCGTCGAGATAGCGGATGTCGTCGTCGTTGAGGTAGACGTTGACGAAGGAGCGCAGCTTGCCCTCGGCGGTGAAGAGATGTTGCTTGAGCTCGGGGTAGGTGGTGGTGAGTTGCGTGAACACTGCGTCGACGGTGGCGCCGGGGATGGTGACAGTCTCTTTGCCGCCGGTGTAGGCGCGCAGCGGAGTGGGGATGTGGATCTTCATGCTTGTCCTTTTTGGTGTGTCGATGTTGGGCCATTTCATGATCTCGATGGCTTCGTCGTGGAATTTTTTGTCGTCTTCGGTGGTGCCGGTGAGCAGGAAGGAGTTGGTCGTTGCGGCCTTGCCTTTTTCGACGCTGGTGATGACGTAGGAGCAGCCGATCCAGTGGGCTTCGGCGAAGTCGGTCGTCGACCACTGGGCAGGGTGGTCGGGGTGGGAGTGGTAGAAGCCGACGATGTCGAGGCCCGGGCTGCGGGCCTGGCGCTGGATTTTGACGAGCTCCTGCGGGGCGATGTTGTAGCGGTTGTGCGCGGAGTCGGTGCGGGTGTTGCCGGCGCGGACGATCTGGTGGACGACATGGTTGCCGTTCGCTCCGGCGTCGGATTTGCCGAGGAGGACACCGCAGCACTCGTTGGGGTAGGTCTCTTCGCCGTGGGCGCGCAGGGCTTCGTAGTCGGAGTATTGGATGCTAAGCATGGGTTAGCTCTTCCTGCCAGAAGCGCTCGCTCATGTATTTGTCGGCGGAGTCGCAGAGGATGGTGACGATGACGGCTTCGCGTCCGGCGTGCGGCTTCCTGCTCTGCGACTTGGAGGGATGCGGCAACGGCTGCTGCGGCGGAGATGCCGACGAGGAGTCCCTGGTTGCGGCCGAGGTCTTCGGCCATGGCGTAGGCGACCTCGGTGTCCATGTCGATATTGCGCGTCAGCGAGGTGGGCGTCGTAGATGCTGGGGACAATGGCGGTGGCCATGTGTTTCAGACCCTCGAGGCCGTGGAAGGGCGAGTCCGGCTGCATGGAGATGCACTGGATCTTCGGGTTGAGTTCCTGAGGCGGCGCGTGGTTCCCATGAAGGTGCCGGTGGTGCCGAGGCCGGCGACGAAGTGGGTGATCTGGCCTTCGGTCTGGTCCCAGATCTCGTTGGCGGTGGTGCGGTAGTGCGCGCGCCAGTTTTCGTCGTTGGAGTACTGGTCGGCGTAGAAGTAGCGGTCGGGTTCGGCGGCGGCCAGCTCGCGGGCTTTGCGGATGGCGCCGTCGGAGCCGTCGGCGGGGTTGGTCCAGATGACCTCGGCTCCGTAGGCGGCGAGAAAGCGCTTGCGCTCGGGCGAGACGTTGGAGGGCATGCAGAGGGTGACGGGGAAGCCCAGCGCCGCGCCGAGCATGGCGTAGGCGATGCCGGTGTTGCCGCTGGTGGCGTCGAGCAGGCTCCGCCGTGTGGCTGAGCGGCCGCGGCTCTGCGCGTCGGTGACGATGGCGGAGGCGGCGCGGTCTTTCACGGAGCCGCCGGGGTTGGCCCATTCGGCTTTGCCGAGGATCTGAATGCCGGGGAGATGGGCGGTCGAGATGTTCGAGGCGAACCAGCGGGGTGTTGCCGATACGTTCGAGGATACTGGTGCCTAGCGATTTGACGGTGGTGATCATGCAGCCTTTGTGTTCGTATTGCGACTCG
>CAVTKF010000008.1:0-29643 GCA_963735215.1 uncultured Acidobacteriaceae bacterium
CTGATCCAACTCCTTCAGTTTTTTCTCCATCATCATCTTTTCCTGTTCCTTGGTGAACTTGGGAAACAAAAGCTGAATCTGCAGCCGCATGCTCCACGACGCCGCGCCATCCTGATGCACAGCGTTGCCGTAGAACTGACCGAATATGTTGACTGGCTGGAATCCCAGTTTCATTATCCGCCCGACGCCGCCACCAAGGGGGACCGTCCAGTCGATCGCCACTGGCAGCCTTCCAATCGGCTGTAACAATCGGCGAGGTGCTGAGGTACCATCCCTTCTTCATGTTGTAGTTGACGAAGTACTGCAGCAGCATTTGGTTGACAGCGGGACGGCTCCCGGAACCGGCAACCGACCAGACGTTATTAACCAGAGTCCCGATGACCCAGTGGCCCGGCGTCGATAGCGTATCACGCGCCCCCCCGAGGCTTAACTTTCCCTGGCCAAGCTGATCGGCGGTCGCAGTGGGAATAACGATTGCCGGCCCCGTCGCCCCAGATTAACTTAGCAGCCTTGGCTGGAGACAGAAAAAACGAAGGATTCAAGTCTCCGAATCCAGACCACCCTTGTGTGGGTTGATCGTTGGGCTGCCAAACGACCGGCAGAATGGTGCGGGTAATCAAATTCCAGTCTTTCGTGAGATGCAATGGAATGACAGGCTGGATGTTCAGCACGTTTTGAGTACGGTTATATTGTCCAATGCCTAAATCCCGTGTTGTTCTGGAGCGGAAAGCTGATGAGGTTGGCGATGGGATTTTGAGCGGCTTTCGCTAGTGCCGCTGTTTGAGCCTCGTCAGAAACCGCAGTCTTACTTTCATCCTGACCGGTAGGTGCTGCGACCGGCTTGCCTATGGCGGGGCGTTGTAGCGTGTTGTGAAAATACCGGAATAGCCGGTAAGAAGATAAGGAAAAGCCATAGAAAGCTGTGTTCGTCTTTGCATGCCGAATCCTTTCAGTCTCTTTGTGGCAGTTGCCCGACTCTAAATTTCAGTACGAAATCCGAGCAATGTCGAAGGCCCTCCGCCCAAGGACTATGGCCTTTCTTTACCTAGCTGGCCCGGGTGATCGCAGCGACTTAATCAAAACGAAGAATCTAACGCAGGCTCTACAAAAAGGGACTTCCGAAGGATAAATAGCGAAAGAACGTCCCTAAACGTCCATTTCAATACTTCCTTCGGGAGAACTTTTTTTGCACGCTGAGGATCGTGTTGGCGATCCCAGTGGCGAACACCAAACGGAAACTTTCAATCTTCAGAATGAAGATCGCCCTCAAGAGTGAGGTATAGTGCAACAACTAGTCTAAAACTAATATTTAAAGTCTAAAATTTTTGCCAGTTGTATGAGCGCGGCGCTAGCACCTAAGATTCGATTTGCTAAGTACCGTCGCGCTCGCGATCTCGGATTCAGCAGTTGGTCTTACAAAGATATCGGACTGGGCAAGTAGTTTGATCCTGTCCCTGTATCACTTCCATTCCTGATGCGGCTTTCTTCCGAACGACGGGAGCTAGCGTAACCGAAACCTTGGTGCACTAGATGCATTGATGCGCGAACAAAGTATTTGTTCATTTTCTCGGGGGTATCTGATGCAGCAACTAAAAAGTTGTTTTTGCCGGGGCGCTATCGGCGTTGGAACGTTGAGTCCGGGCGCATGCAAATCGTCGCCTTCTCGGCAAGTTCCGCCGCGACCAGTCTTCCCGGCCAGAACCATCTTCCCGGCAGCCGCTCAGTCCTCAGCAGACTCCGTCGTCTACCTCGATCAGGGATGGTCGAAGGAGGTTCGCGAGGGCTACTACCACATATCACAGGGCACAACGGTGATGCCGTACGACATCTTTCTCAACCTGGAGGCCGCCGGCAGCCAGGAACTTTTTCGCTCGGACGCGAACAGCGAACGGTATGGCCTGACGCCCGACCCGGCAGATCCGCAATGGAATCCCGATGGCTTGCCGATCGGGCTGGGTAAGACCGTGACGACTGAGGGTCCATGGAAGGGTGAAGACGTCGGGATAAACTGCGCCACTTGCCATAATACAGAGCTGTTTTATCAGGGGAAACGCGTCCGCATCGATGGAGGAGTCGGAAATCACTTCGACCTGGAAGCGTATGTATTTGCTCTCGATGACGCTGTGCAAGAAACGCTGACGGATTCAGCAAAGTTTGATCGTCTGGCAGCGCGAATGGGAGCTTCGAATACGGACGCAAAGAGCGACCTGCGCAAACGTTTCGAAAGTACCGCCGATCGTATCCATAGTTTCCGGACCCGCGTTCTGCTCACTCCCTACCCCTGGGGACCGTCGCGAATGGACGCCATCGGTCTGATCGTCAACCGCGTAACCTCCGTAGCACCCGATATTCCCCAGAACTGGTCTGCTCCCCTCGCGCCTACCAAGCCTCCCTTCCTCTGGAATTCCCCGCAAGGATCGTGGACACAATGGCGCGGCGTGCAACAGGATCCGATCAATCGCAATCTGACCGAAACCATGGGCGTTTTCATGTCCATGGATCTGACCGCCAAGTCCCCCGAGGAAGGCCTCTTCGATTCGAACGCCCGCTTGAAGAATCTTGAAGAGATTGAGGACTGGTTGAATCACCTGGCGCCTCCGAAATGGCCGGAAGAGGTGTTTGGAAAGATCGACCGCGCGAAAGCGGCGGAGGGCAAGAAGCTATTCGCCAGTCACTGTGCGGAGTGCCACAATTCCTATCCCTATACCTGGACCGAACCCAACAAGTATGGCAAGCGCTTCCTTGAAGTTGGACTGGTGCCGGAAAGCTATGTGGGCACCGATCGGATGCAGTTCGAGGACATCAGGCCGTATGTGCAGACCGCTCATTTGGCTCCGTATCTACCCGGACCGCTCAAGGATAAGGCTCTTATTCCAGGCGGCTACCTCTACTACGGGTTGCAGGAAAGCATTCTGCATGCAGCACTGTCAAAGATCAATCAGACGCCAGAGGAGGCCGTCAAGATGCACGGCTATCGGGAACTTCCCGTCCCGCGTCCCTCGGAGGTGCCCCATTACAAGGCAGCGCCGCGCGACGGCGTGTGGGCAACGCCGCCTTTCATGCACAACGGCTCAGTGCCCAATCTTTAC
The DNA here is from genome assembly GCA_963735215.1 of uncultured Acidobacteriaceae bacterium. GTDB lineage: Bacteria > Acidobacteriota > Terriglobia > Terriglobales > Acidobacteriaceae > Telmatobacter. The sequence continues at coordinate 3,090 of CAVTKF010000008.1, forward strand.
GAGATGCTCGTTCCGGCAGCGCAGCGTACGAAGAAGTTCTACCTGGGGAGAGACTTCGATCCGGTCAAGGTCGGAGTCGACACCTCCGGCAAATCCGGAACCTACCTCGTGGACACGACGCTGATCGGAAGTTCGAACAGGGGCCACTCATTCGAGAACGCGCCTCTGGGGAACGGCGTCATTGGCCCGCTGCTGACCGACGAGGAGCGCTGGGCGATCGTCGAGTATCTGAAATCCATCCCCGAGGAAGCAGGCCGCGTCACACCGTTCGGCGGTCCGCCAAACGCGGTCACCGGCCATGCTAAATGGGCAGAACAGCCGAAAGAGCCGTGAAGCTGAGCGCACCGTCATGACGATAGGAGAATAGCAATGTCAGACCATGTAGATGGACCGCGCCAGATCGGCGATCCGCCGGCTGATCTTACCGATCTGTTCGCGTTCACCAGCCCGGAAAACCCTGCCCATACGGTGCTTGCCGCGAATGTTTTTCCCTCGGCGGGGGTAACCGCGATGTTCTCGAACGCGGTCAATCATTCGATCGTGGTGCGCAGGATGACCGTGGCCGGCGTTGGCAATGCCGCGAAGTTCAAGCCGGGTGATAAAGAGTATCGCTTCAGTTGCCGGTTCAGTGTGCTCGAACATGGAACTGACTCGAAGCCGGTTCAGCGCGGCACCTTGACCTGTCCAGATGGCCAGGAACTGCATTTTGTTGTGAATGATGAAAACGGCGCATCGACACCTGACGGGGTATTTCGCGTATTTGCGGGCCTGCGTTCCGATCCGTTCTTTCTTGCGTGGATTGTGAAAGAGCTGAAGAAGTTTCCAAACCTGTTGCAGCATGACAACGTGCTTGCGATTGTCATTGAATTTGACACTCGCCGTGTGCTCGATCCCAGCCAAGGCTCACTTGTTTGGGGTCATAGCCGAAACCACCCCATTACCGGGAGCAGCGGCCCCAATCGGGCATGAACCGCCGCGTTTGGATTGGGTCGGCCGCCCGGAACAGACCAACATGCGCCTTAACAATACTGCTTTGGAAGGAACAGATGATCTGCGCGACCTATGGAACCAGCAGACTCCGTTTGCGCTCGCAGAAGAATTCCAGCCTATATTCCGCAAGCGCCTGATGGATAGTCTGACCAACTGGGACATGCGCGACGGCAAGGCGGACTGGTCGCCCGCTGCGCTGGATGCCGCCGCGAATGTCTACCTCGATGATTTCCTGTTGTTCGACGTGTCGAAGCCGATGAGCGACACCAGCTTTTTTGAGATTGAGAAGAGCACGCTTCATGGACAGCCATATCAGACGGGCGGGGGCCGCACCGTCAACGCGAACGTCATCGACATCATGATCACCTGGATGGTGAATAACGACCGGGAGTTCCTGCAGGGCGGATCGACGAGTGCAACGAAGCCAGGCACCAAGATGTTTCCCTACGAGGCTTCGCCGAATACCGAGTTGCAGACCGTGGCCGACAGCGTCGATCTCGCGGCTTCTCCGGATCAGGTCTGGGCTGTCATCGGGCAGTTTGGCGGCATGTGGCATCCGTTGATTGCCAAGGTTCAAGCTGACTGGAGAAGGTGTCGGTCAGTTGCGCACAATCGAAACGATCGACGGCAAGCAGATCATCGAACGCCTTGAAGTCATGGACAACTCGCAAAGGCTCTATCGCTACACGAACGTGAGTGGAATTGGAGTCGTGGACTACACGGGAACATTGGACGTCAAGCCGAAGGGGAGCGGCAGCTCCGTCGAGTGGCGCGTGCAGTATCTGGCCGACAACCAACCGGACTTTGTCGTGAAAACCATCGTTGCCACCCTGTTGAAAACAGGCTTCGAAGCCCTCGCAAAACGCTTTGGAGCCGTGAAATGATGATCCGGGTATGGGCAGATCGATGCGTCAGAATCGCCACTCCTTCTGGTAACATTTCTGGATACCAATTCTTATTGTCAGGGGAATTCCTCGCCCGGGGGCAGGTAATATGGGAGGAGCTACACGATGGCACCCGCGCAAGAGGGCATAGTCAAACTCGGCGACTCGAACATCGAGTACTTCAGTCAAGGACAGGGCGAACCGATAGTCTTGTTACCCTTTGGTGGTCTAACAGTCGGCTACATGGAGGCACTCTCCCAAGACTTGGCTGATGCCGGGTATCGGGTAGTGCGAATAAATTTCAGGGGTTCGGGAAAAAGTACCGGTTCGGGCGAAGACGTCACCCTCCACACTTTCGCCGATGATGTTGCTGGCGTGATCGAATCGCTGAAGCCTGGGCCAACCAACGTCGCGGGGCATGCGTTTGGAAATCGCGTGGCGCGCACACTTGGCGGCGGACCATCCGGAGATTTGTTCAAAGCGTGATCCTCTTCGCCGCTGGAGGAAAGGTCCCTCCGAAGCCTCCCGGCGAACGCGCGCTACAAACGATCTTCAATCCAGCATCGACAGATGCCGAAATTTTGAAGGAGATGAAATATATGGTAGGTGATCCCGCCGAAATCCCAATGGCGTGGCAAGCTATCAAGCCTAGCCGTGCTCCGCAGGTGGCCGGAATTCAGAGAATAGCCATGAACAACACTCCGCTCAAGGAATGGTGGGCACCCCCGGGAAAGATGAAATATCTCGTTGTTCAGGGGACGGAAGATCAGATTGCGCTTCCCCAAAACGGAGAGTTATTGAAGGAAGAGATGGGAGTGCGCGTCACATTGGTTTCGTTCCCCGGCGCAGGGCATCTGTTCCTTGTAACCGAACCAAAGAAGGTCGCGGCCGCGGTAGTCTCATTTCTTCAATGATGGTTGCGAGTCAAGAAAAAATCCCGCAGCAACTGAGCTCTCAATGATCGAATCGCCGATTCTCGAAGTCGATTTCATACTGGCCACAGCCGGTGAAATCGCCGTGATGAATTTGGAGAGCTCCCGCCTGCAGGCCTGGAGCCGATTCTGGCAATCACCGCGGCAGGGAATCGCTGAGTACATCGTGGAACAAGAACAAATGACGGCGCAATTTCTTGGTGATTTCCACGCGTTTGATCGTCTTGACGCTTTGGTCGAACAGTTTGTTCATTTGGGTGAGGAGCCGTCGCGAACGGGCCTCCTAAGCGCACAGGTCGCCGCCGGCGCCCATCGGTTTAACGAGGCGCGAGGTTATATAAAAGATGCCCAGGCTTATGGAAATCTTCCCGAAGCCGCAAGCCGTCTGTTATTGAGCATCGACCAGGCCTGCGGCGACCAACTCCACAGGGTTCTGAAGTCTCGACGGCAGTTAGCCGAAGAGTCCAGGCGCTTAGAAGATCTGGTACCCCTGGGTGCCCTGCTCGCCGATCTTGGCGAATTCGACGAAGCCGACCACACCTACCTGCAAGCACTGACGGCGTATCAAAACGTTTCCCCATTTCCTTTGGCGTGGGCTTGCTTTCAACTCGGCTCTCTTTGGGGAGAGGCAGTGCCTGAGCCACAATCGGGCCGAGCGGAACAGTGGTATCGAAAAGCCATCGACTATGTTCCGTCCTATGTTAAGGCGCGGGTGCATCTTTCGGAGATCCTTTTGGACACTGGCAGGTTCGAGGAGGCGGAAGCACTTCTTTCCCCGACGGCCGCAAGCGGCGACCCCGAAGTGAATTGGCGTCTCGCCGATGTGATGGCCGCTATGGGAAACTTTCCGGGTGCTGAACTTCAGATGCAAGCCGCGCGATCCGGCTTCGAGGAACTCTTGGAGAAGCATCCTCTGGCGTTTGCCGATCACGGTGCAGAGTTCTACTCAGGCAGTGGCAACGATGCGGAACGCGCTTTTAAATTGGCCAGGACTAATCTCCAGAATCGTCCTACACTACGGGCGTTTGAGCAGGCGCACGAGACGGCCTTGGGCTGCGGCCACTCCGATGCAGCTGAAGAAATTCTCACTTCAGCCGAACAACGCTGGGGAACAACACTTGTTTTCGAATCGTCAGCCTTTGGCGTTCATCGGCGAGGATTCGGCGTGTCCAAAATAAGAGGATCGGAGCAGTCACATGATTATCAATCGTAGAGATTTTGTCCAGAGTGCGGCATGTGTCGCTGCTGCTGCGCCAGCCTGGGCGAACCTACTTCTTATGTCGCCTTCTGCGCAGTCAAACACATTCCTTCCGGCTGAGCCGACAGCAGAGCGAGACGCCGCAGTCCAGACGGCAGCAAACAGGCCATTGTTCAAAATTCACGGTTGGGAGTGTCGGAACAATATCGGCGTCGATCAGTCGCAATCAACAGCGTGCATCTCCGAAGCCGTCAACGATGACCGGGCAGTCATCCGGGTCATGCAATCATGGCGCACCGCATGGCGGTGATTCAAGATGCACGGAGTAGACCATCAGGTACTTACTAAAAACCGGATCCCCGCTGCACCTGCGAGCACTCCGCGCATTCGAGCCGTTGATGATTGTCACCGGCATCGCAACACCGCTCGCAACGATTCCATCGATCGCGAAGTTGTATTTCACTCACTCCGAGCACGCTTCGGGTCAATCGCTAACCACGTGGTCGATCTTCTCTCTCGCAAGTCTCCTGTGGTTGGTATACGGATTGCTGAACAGAAAACCCTCGATATACATAGGCAACACAATATCGCTCGTAATGAATTTGCTAATGGTGAATGGCATCCTGATGCATGCTGGATGGACCTATTGACGTCATCAGATGTCACGCGGTTCATAGTTCTTTTGACAACAATTCTCTGTTCGACGCTCGGATGGGGGCAGACTTCATCTACGGAGACTGAGGTCTGGCCCGAAGTGGATGCGCATATCCAACTTCCCTCGCATCTACGAGTGCTCGCGTTTGCTGGGCTGGAACAGGGAATCGGTTATCCGTTTCAGCAATGGTATTCGGCCGCAGCGCTCGGATATCAATTCAAGCCCATCCTGATGGAACATCTACTAAATATTGACCCGGACAAAGAACACTATCTGGTTTTTGGCGGAGGGTATGAGTTCCTTCGCACGGCGCAATCAGGCGAGGTGCACCACGAGAACCGCATCACGATTGATGCGACTCCCGGATTCCGTCCGTCCGTCAGGTTCCTGGTTAGGGACAGGAACTGGGTCGAACTGCGCTGGATTGATGGGAAGTATTCCACGACGTATCGGAACCAGCTGTCCGTCGAACGTGATTTCCTTGTTTCCGAGTTCCGTTTCACTCCCTATGGCTCTGCTGAGGTTTTCTATGACGGGCCGAAGCACTCCTGGGATCAGGAATGGTATACAGCGGGCATTCAGTTCCCATTCAAGCGCCTTCTCATGCTCGACACCTATTACCGGCGAGAACACTGCAGTACATGTACCCCAATAAACTGGAATGCTGTAGGCATGACGTTGAACCTCTACTTCCAAAATGCGAAATGACCTAGTCACCCATACATTCATTTTGCGCATTCAAGTATTTTGCTAACTGCAATGATGGATAAGGAGACATTTACTACAGGCGGGAACAATGCGGGAACATTGTGAATCTAGCGTTTTCAGTAACTTAGGGTACAGGAGATAAATTGATCTCGGAGAACAAGGAAAATATTGAAGCTAAGTTATTGGAACAAAGAAGACACCGCCTGACCGCGATGTACGCTATTGGTACGCTGACCTAAAACAGAAACTCTTTGGTTGCCATTAAGTCTTTTAGAATGTGGTGGCCAGAGACGGGATCGAACCGCCGACGCCGGCCTTTTCAGGGCTGCGCTCGCGCAGCACCCGATAGAAAAGGTAGAAGCCGGCCGATACCGGCGGCTTCTATTTTTACTCAGCATCCCGGTACACTTCCGTGGTTGCACTCGAATGGCCTTTCTTTTTGAGAGGCTCTGTTTTTTGTTTCCCCTGGCGATGCAGTTTGTAGCCGCGGTAAAGTAGCGCCAAGGCGATCCACACAAACAGCACTGCGAGCGGGTACGCCAGCAGGCGCGGAAAAAACGCGAAGAGAATTGCCAATGCGGCCAATACAAATCCGCCTGTTATTAGGATGCGGGCTTCGACGGGTTCCATCACGCGACGGTCAGTGAAAGCTGCGCCGATCGCGTTGCCGATGCGAATCGCTCCGGCTGCCGCACGTCCCGTGCTTCCTCCGCCGCTTGTGAAAACCGGACTGGAGTGGCGCGGCTCCCCGGGTGCGATCACCCGGTGTTTCATATCCAGGACAATTTCCGTCGCATTCTTTAAGTCCTGAAGATACATTTCCTCCATCTCATGTGCGAACAGTTCGTTCTCAACCATCGCGTCTAGTTCGCAATTACTTAACCAGCTTGCAATATTCAGATTGGTGGAACCCACCCGCCCCCAACGTCCGTCGGCAACTGCGGTCTTGGCGTGTAACATTGTGCCTTCCCATTCAAACACGCGCACACCGGCCTCCAAGAGCGGCCGATAGCCCGCCTTGGATAACGGCCGGAGGATCGGGATGTCCGTCCCATTGGGGACCAGGAGCCGCACGTCAACACCATCCATTGCTGCGGCTCTCAGAGCTTGTACATAAGAGGTGGTCGCCGCATAGTAAGCATCCGTTAACCACAGAGTGTTTCGCGCGAGTGCTGCAACCAGTTCATCCGAGCGAATCATGCCAGCGGTCGCGGGCAAGCTTGCCACTACCCGCATGTCCATATTGCCGGCCGCAACCTTGTTGTCGCCGCCGCTCAACTCAGACTCGGGAATCGCCTCACCCATCATGGCCCAAATCTGTGCGAATGCTTCCTCGATTTGTGAAACAGCGGGGCCACGAACTTCAACTCCGGTATCACGCCAAGGCTCGAGATGTTTTTTCGGATCACCGACCCACATTCTGCCGACACACAAGCCCGTGATAAAGCCCACACGCCCATCGACTGCGAGCATCTTGCGGTGATCGCGCGATAGCCAGCCAAAGGGACTATCGAAGTGAGGCGGGTTGTAGCAACGTACCTCCACGCCACCCGTTCGGAGACGTGTCCAGAACCGTGATGAGGTTTTACCCAAGCCTCCCATCCAGTCATAAATAAGCCGGACATGCACCCCCTCGCGCGCTTTTGCAATTAAGGCATCCGCGAACTCACGTCCCGTGTCGTCTTCATGAATGATGTAGCTTTCGAAGTGAACATGCTGTTGTGCCCGACTGATGGCTTCCAGCCACCGCGGATAATTCTCCTGAGCGTCTCTGAGCAAGCGCACACGGTTTCCCGGAATTAAAGGAGCCCCTGCGGTTCGCGAAAAAGCACGGCTGGCGATATGACGTAATGCGGACCGATTCTGGAGCTCGTCCTGCTCGGTTTTCATGGAGGGGGTCACCGTTCTCGCACTTGATGACAACTGAATCCCCTCAATATACGCTCTGAGCGCCGTGAAAGGCCGTATCCGATGATTGGCTCGCGTTAAGATTTTCGATTGAACCTGCGAAATGGCAGTCAGCATCTAACATAAAGTGGCACGCCGCATGAGAATCGTGACCTACAACATCCACAAGTGTCGGGGGCTAGACGGACGTGTCCAGCCGGCCCGCATTGTGGAGGTGTTGCGAAAAATCGATGCAGACATTATCGCGCTTCAGGAAGTCCTCAGTGTTCCCGGAAGGCCTGAGCAGGATCAGGCGCGGTTTATCGCCACGGAACTCGGTTTCAATTTCTGCCTTGGTGAAAATCGCAGGTTACACGGCGGAGTCTACGGCAACCTGCTGCTGAGCCGCTTTCCTATGCGCGAGTTCGAGAATCACGACATCACTACGAAGAAGAGGGAGCGGCGCGGCTGTTTGCGCACCGATATCGATTTAGCGGAAACTACCCTTCATATTTTCAACGTTCATTTGGGCACCAGTTTTCTCGAACGCCGACAGCAGGCCCGAAAGCTGGTCGGCCCAGAGATCTTGCAGAATCCTGAGCTTCATGGCCCACGAATCGTGCTCGGGGATTTCAACGACTGGACGCACGGTCTAGCTTCGCAGCTGCTCTCCGCTCATTTCAAGAGCGCGGATATCCGGACGCAGCTGCCTCGTTTCCGTACGTATCCTGGGTTACTCCCTTTTCTCCACCTTGATCATATGTATTTCGACTCCGCGCTGAAGATAGAGCGCTCGAGACTTTATAAAAGCCGGACCGCCCTGATTGCCTCGGACCATCTGCCGCTGATTGCCGACTTCGGAATGGTTGTTCAAGACGGCCTGACACTTCCCAGCACCGACTAGAGTTGACAAGTGCTCAGGCACTAAAAGGGCTACGGCCTTTTGTTCGGTCGTGCTCGGAGCACTGCAAATCAAGCGATGCCTGCGCTCAGGACGCCAGCCCTTCTACCGCCCACTTGCCGTAGAAGTTGACCCGGTGCCCGCCGTGTGACTGGAGAATGGTCAACGCTTGCGCTCTCTTGTCTTCCTCAGCAGCCTCGATGGCGATCAAAGCCTCCTGACGTCCGGCCATCATGCGCCGCTTAAAATTCAATTCTGCTTGATGCCATCGCGCTTAGGTGACGACAATTCTGGCATTGTAGGCCTGTGGCTAAATCGAGTTTTCTCCGTTGGGTCGCCTGATAACGCCCACCCACTGTAAACACTCACAATAGCGTGCATGCTTCGGTGAATTCTAGACGCGGATTCCGTGGATAGAGTTTTGAACGGTCACCATAACCGATGTTGCATAAGAAATTTGATTTAACGTGACCCTCCGGGAAGAACTCCTGCTCACACTCTACGCATTGTCCCGCTGCGAAAAATTCATCATCCACCTTGGCGTTGTCGAATCCCGACATAGGTCCGCAATCGAGTCCCAAGGCACGGGCCGCAAGTATCAAATATGCTCCTTGAAGCGAGGAATTGCGTTTTGCAGTCGCTTCAATGAGTTGTGGATTGTTTTCGAATACGCCGCGCATGGCTGGATTTTGTGGGAAGAGTTTTGGAAGTTTGTCATAGAACTTCAAATCATAGGCAATGATGACGGTAATGGGAGCGGTCATCGTTTTCGTTATGTTGCCTGGAGACAACGATGGCCGGAGTCTCTCCTTCGCCTTCTGCGACCGAACAAAAACGAAGCGAGCAGGCCCTGCATTTGAGCTCGTCGGACCCCACCTCGCTACGTCATACAGTTGGCGGAGGGTATCGTCACTAATCTTTCGATCGAGCCACACATTGTGAGTACGGGCCTCCCGAAACAGAAGATCTAGGGCTCCATCATCCAGCTTTTCCATAATATCCATTCTCCCAACAAAACTAATACGCCGGGCGCAAGAGAAAGAACCAGTCCATTTTGGCGACTCTTTCTGCATCCCTCGATGATCCTGATCCATCAAGAGTGAGCTAAATTGCGATACACGATAGGTGACCGCGATGGGCGCCAGTCTATACGAGAACCGGCATTATCCAATGAACGTGTGCCCAGATCAGCAAGGGCATGTCGCATATACTACACCTCTGAAATGAGCAGACAACACTCGAGGGCTTTCGGCATTTAGGCGGAACAGTGAGCACGTCACATTCATCGTGCTGAATTGCAACATCTGACCTGTTCAGTTACTTCTACGCTGGCATCAGCTCCTGAAAGGAGGCAAATCGTGAACGTCGTTGGGGCGAACCCGGCTGGAACGCCAAGGCCTTTGGCGGCCTCTCCGAGTACCGATTTTCCGCAATCTGCTCATTGCGAACGTGCCTCTGACATGGACCTTTTTCGTTGTTTTCTTATCTGGTCCCGCGTCCCAGGTTGAGTCTGATTGAAAAAACAAGAAGGTCGAAGCGTCAGGCTGCAGGCGCGGACTACTAGACGACGGTGCAGCTGAAACGGATTCAACTGGTCACCACGACTGGTCTGTCAAACTTGCCATAGTCATAGGCTTCTTCTGTGACCACCGGAATTTCAGTGAAATTCTCCGTAAGGGGCGGTGATTGTGTCTGCCACTCCAATCCTGTTGCACGCCATGGATTATTCCCTGCGACCTCGCCATACTTCAAGGACCAGACAAGATAGACTGCTGGCAGCAAATAGCCGATGGCTAGAATGGAAGCGCCGGCAGTAGAGAGGACGTTGAGCACCTGAAACTCTGGAGGATACGCATGATAGCGTCGCGGCATCCCAAGATAGCCAAGGACGAACTGTGGGAAAAAGGTGAGGTTGAAGCCAATAAATAAGATAGTGGCAGCCAGTTTCCCCAGTTGCTCCGAATATTTTCTGCCGGTGATCTTGGGCCACCAGAAATGCAAACCAGCCATGTAAGCACTGACCATGCCGCCCACCATGATGTAGTGGAAGTGGGCCACGATGAAGTAGGTTTCGGTGACCTGAATGTTGAGGCCTAATGAGGCCAGCATAATGCCTGTGCAGCCACCCATGGTGAAAAGCCCGATGAAGCCGAGCGCATATAGCATCGGCGTATCGAAGGTGATCGAGCCTTTATACATAGTTGCCGACCAATTGAAGACTTTGATGGCAGAGGGCACAGCGACTAGCATACTCATGATGGAAAAAACGAGTGCGGCATAGTTCGAGATTCCCATGATGAACATGTGATGGGCCCAGACAAAGAAGCTGAAAACCGCAATGCTGACGGATGAGAATGCCACCGCGGTGTATCCAAAGACCCGCTTTCTGCAGAAACATGCCATTACTTCCGAGATGACCCCCATACCAGGCAAAATCATTACGTATACAGCCGGATGGGAATAGAACCAGAAGAGATGTTGAAACAGTAGCGGATCGCCGCCTATCTTCGGGTCGAAGACACCAATTCCGGCAACTCGTTCGAGTACGATAAGCACCATGGTTATGGCAACCACCGGCGTAGCGAGGACGAAGATGATGGATGTTGCATAATAGGACCAAATGAATAACGGTAGACGGAACCATGTCATGCCAGGAGCACGCATCCGGTGAATGGTGACGATGAAGTTGAGCCCCGTCAAGATGGACGAAAAGCCAGCAATAAAAATGCCCATTGCAGCGCTGACGACGTTAGTGTTAAGGTAGTGCGTGCTCAATGGCGTTGTAAACGTCCATCCCGTATCCACGCCGCCATAGATCATCATATAGAGCTCAAAGCAACCTCCGAAAGCGAACAGGTACCAGCTTAAGAGATTGATCTTCGGAAAGGCGACATCCCTGGCGCCGATCATAAGGGGGATAAGAAAATTCCCCAGCACCGCGGGCGCTACCGGCACCAGGAAGAAGAAGACCATGATGATCCCGTGGATTGAGAACAGCTTGTTGTAAGTGTCGGACGCCACGAGATCTCCAGCAGGGGTCAACAACTCCAATCGAATGAGGGATGCCGCAGTGCCACCAATGATGAAAAAGAAACTTGTCGTTAACAGATAGAGGATGGCGATGCGTTTGTGGTCCTGCGTTAGCAGCCATGACTTGACGCCATATTCGCTGTTCAGATAATTTTTCTCTGGAAAGACCGGGACTATTGCTGTTGTCGTGGCCATCGCGTTCCTCATCTTTCCTGCGTGAACATGGGAATTCGTAGTGTTATGTTCGATTAACCTCATTCTGCGATTGCTGAGATGTCATTCCTAACGAAATGTCCAGGGCACTGGGAGATGCCAGCTTCCGAATCCGGATTCGGAAGAGACTGGGTCCGCGCTCAATATACTCCCAGAAAGCCTGTCCCGGCCGTATCATTTCGAACTGCCGGTTCAACGGAATCGGATCGTGGTCGTTGAGCAGTCTTAGTGATGCACCAGGGGCCAGCGCATCGAATTTGGCGAAGATCATGGGATGCCGTTGCGGACGAGGAACTTCGCGAAGGTCAAGCTCTTCAGAAAGCTCCTCCGGCAACTCGTCTGTCGCTTTAGCGCCAGTAGCCAGAACGAGAAGCACGGAGTCTTCATGCGCATGGACCCTGTGCTTTGCTCCGGCGGCAATGCTCACCACTTCGCCCGCTCGCAACTCACAAGACACCTCGCCTTCAAAGAAGCTGATATGTCCTCGTATTGTGTAGATTGTCACATTGTTTGGGGCTGCGTGTTCCAGAATCAACTGCCCGGCAAGCATGCTTATAAGTACCATCCGGTAGCCGGGCTCATTGATCAGGACTTTGGGATTGAATCGATTATCGTTGAATTCAACCAGATCGGTGAGATTGTACTTTTGCATATGCGGCATCTTTCTCCATCGTTCTGAGATTCGTCACGATTGAAGGTATGCTCTGCCAGGGCCTTGTGCTATGACTGAAGTCATACAGGGGAAAGTATGGACCGAACCGGGAGAAAGGTCGCAGCTTTACGCCAGACTCGCCTTTTTGGATCTCTCGACGAGGCAGCTCTATTGTGGCTCGCGGCGCGAGCCGAGGAACAGCACCTTACTTCGGGCGAGATGCTGTTCTTTTCTGGGGAACCAGCCACGGGGATGTTCGTGGTTGTGGAGGGGAAAATACGTGCGTTTCAACAGAACTCGGAAGGGCGCGAACAGGTGATGCATATCGATGCCGCCGGCGCTATCCTCGGTGACGTTCCTGTGTTCGATGATGGTCCCTATCCGGCATCAGCGGTCGCCCAAACGGACTCCGACGTACTCTTCATCAGCAAGCAGGTAATCCAGCAATTCTGCCTACAGAATCCCCATTTTGTGCTCACCGCACTAAAATTGATGGCAGAGCGTGTCCGAAGGCACGCGCAACTGGTCAACAGCTTGTCATTTCACGAAGTAGGCCAGCGGCTCGCACTCTGGCTTTTGGACGAGGCGGAGAGGGCTGGCGCGGAGCAAACGGGACGCATCGCGCTTCATCTAAGCCTTTCCAACCACGAAATCGCAACGCGCATAGGCTCAGTCCGGGATGTTGTATCGCGAGCGCTTGCGCGGCTTCAGCAACTAGGGCTAGTAGTGGTCAAGGCGCGGGCGATTACGATTCTCGACTCACGCGCTCTGAGGGTATATGCCGAGTCTTCACCAAAACATGTGCCGGCGGGTGCCAGGCATTGATCTAAGCTTCTGAGGGACCTCGGAGCGGAAGCACAATTCACCGGTTCCGCTTACATTTGCCGATAGCATGATGTTCACGACCGTTCGAGCGAACAGTAGTCCCAGTCACCGATATGCTGATTGGGTGTGCGCGGTTAGCTCTGAAGACTGCCGTCTACCAACTGAGTCGCATCTAACTAAGTAGTTTTATCGAGGTGAAACGCGCATGCTTACCAAACGACCTTTCACAAAGATTTTGGTAGATGGTGGAGATCCGGACGAGACGCAGAGGATCAAGAGCCTGATCGGATTTGTTGACGGCCAAACAACGAATCCTTCTTTAATTGCGAAGAACCCTGAAATTCAACGCAGAATAGCGTCCGGCCAAAAGCTCTCCTCGCTAGAGGAAAAAGAAGCATACAAGAAGATTGTGCAGCGTATCTCCCCGCTGGTGGGAGCGGCAGGAGTGTCCATTGAGGTTTTTGCTGATCTAAACACTACCGCCGAAGAAATGCTTGTCCAAGGAGAAGAGATGTTTTCCTGGATACAGAACGGCTACATCAAATACCCATGCACTTACGAGGGTTTGCGAGCCGCACAGATGTCGGTAGAACGCGGTATGCGAGTCAATATGACCCTATGCTTTTCCCAGGAACAAGCGGCTGCCGTTTATGCAGCAACGAAAGGCTCGAGAGAGCCGGCCTATGTATCCCCATTCATTGGGCGTCTCGATGATCGCGGTGACAATGGGATGGATCTCATCAGAAACATTAAGAAGATGTATGAGGCTGGCGATGACCACGTACATGTTCTAGCTGCGAGCATACGGAGCGTCGACCAGTTGCTTTGTTCGTTTGCGCTCGAAGCGGAATTAGCAACTGTACCCGCGAAAATTCTGCAGGAATGGGCAACGAAGGACTTTCCACTCCCGGGCGAAGATTTCGTTTACAAAGGACTCGATGCAAAAGGGAACCCCTTGAAGCAAATCAAATATAAAGAATTGGATTTGAGTGGTTCTTGGCAAAGTTTCGATATCACCCATGAACTTACGACCAAAGGCATTCAGAAATTTGTAGCGGATTACACGAGCACACTCAAAACATCCGCGTAGATCATCCGGTTCTAGGGGTCGACGTTCCAACCAGAACGTCGGTTGTCGTGAAGCCTCAAATCAGTAAAGGCCGAGAATTGATTGCAGGCCATGCTCGGAACACGCGCCGAGGATGGCACTGGAGGCCGAAGTGGTTGCGCAGTTTGCTGCTGACAGGAGTCACACCGATGGCATACACCTTCAAAATAGGAGATCACGTTGAGTGGAATTCCGAAGCAGGGCTGGTTCGAGGGACGATCAAGAAAAAACATACCGCCAAATCACTTTCAAGGGGTATACCGTCCACGCTTCGGAGGAGGAGCCGCAGTATTTGATTAAGAGCGATAGGACTGATCACTTGGCTATGCACAAAGGCTCCGCTCTCAAACTGATCGCAAACGCAAACCATGATCCAAAAAAAACCGCGCCCTGGACCTAATCAGTTGATGCCAGCACGGAAGTCTAGCGCTATGTAAAAGAGGCACGGCCTATCTCGCCGCGTACATCGAGTCGCGCGAGTAGAAGGTGGTAATAGAGCATTCCACGCTGTGGACCGAGTGCAGTGAGAACACAGCCGATGTCAAGCGGGGCGGCTCCCGCGACGAACGCCAGATTGCGAGCAACGCTCGAATCATTCATGGGAAAGACATCGAGGCGACCAAGCCCGCGTAACAGAATGACTGTGGCCGTCCATGGTCCGATTCCTTTGATCCTGCAGAGGATCTCCGCGGCATCAGGACTCGGACGCTCTTCCAGCATTGCTTCATCGAGGCTGCCGGATAGAAGTGCGTCTGCCACCCGCCGTAATGTGGCCAGTTTGTTCGCGCTCAAGCCTGCTGCAAGCAAAATGTCATCTCCCGCAACGCGCAAACTTTCGGCGCTGGGAAACTCATGGAGTGCGATGTCGCCGCACTTGGCAGGCAGACCGAGCGCAAAAATCATGCGCCTTAAGATCGAACTTGCAGCGATGAGACTCACCTGCTGAAAGACGATTGCGTTCACGCATGCTTCCCATAGCGTTGGATAACGAGGAGGCTTTACACCGCGCATACGAACGGCCAGCGGCCTCAACCATGAAATACCCTTGGCTGCACGATAGAAGTGTGAAAGTTCCCGTTCGACTCCAAGAATCCGGCGTACGACGGTGAGTGCCCGAGTGTGCTCGCCAGAGCCGGCACACCCCTCAAGGGTAACGGCAAGCGCAGCGGGTCGTGTTTGTGCGACGCGCACAAGAACAGGTTTACGAAAGCCGCCAAGTGCACGGACATATTCGCCTTCGGGAGTGATCACGTCCACGGCATTTGTTGATAACCTTCGCAGCACGCTCACAGTAAGATCGAGCCGATACGGCTCAGTGACGCCTATCTCATACTGGGCTTTTGAAACGACAGGCTTCGCGGCAGACCGCATCATTGAAATAGTCTCCGGGATTCGAGCCGATTCAACGCTACTGTCACGCGTTCGCTTTTGTCACCTTGCTCCGACTTTCGTGTGCTTTTAAGCACTCGGTTTGGAGAATGCGAATCGGCTTGAAGATACGTTGCAATACATTTGCTTCATTGTGCTCTGTGTTTTTTGCTTCGTACACCAGCGTGATCGCAGACCGTTTCTGTGCCGCATGGGTCGTTTGGGTTATCGTAGCTCGCACTTCCTGGGTTCTTCACTCAACCTTATAGCGCTCGCAGATTTCGAGCCGTCTTTTCGGATCGTGACCAATGGCACTCTTCTTTGCTGAGTCGCGCCAAGCGGCCGCGGCGAAGGTCATTGTGCACGGGCTCGGTGCGGCTGCAAAAACTGCGACTAGTTGAACGGTACTCCCGGAATAACAGAGGAAACGAAGGGATCTATACGCTGAATTGCCAATCGATTGAGGGCGGCCAGATCGAGAGTGGCCTCGCGACTCCGCGATGGAACTGTTGTGTCGGCGGCTTCATATTTTTCTCGCTCTCGTAGGAGGATCTGCTCAGTAGCCAGCGAATTCTTCTGCGCGGATATCGTCATCGTCCACTCCCTGCCTTGTTTAACATTTCGTGCAGACCTTTCACCATCGCCGGCGGCCCGGCAATATAGTAGATGGGCGATCCGGCGTCCTTCAGATGCCTGGCAAGCATTTCCTGATTAATCAAACCTGTTTCTCCTTTCCAGGACCGGTGCGATTTCTCCATTTCCGTCATGGTGGCGATAAGCTTGTAGTTTGGATTCTCTCGCTCCAACATTTGAAGCTCTTCGAGGAATGGGGCATCCTCTGGCCGCCGGTTTGAATAGAAGAGGAAAATGCGATGTGGCAGCTTCTCCCTCGCTGCCCAAACCAGCATACTTCGGAACGGCGTAATGCCGATGCCGCCCGCGAGGAACACGAGAGTGCGGCTAGCATTATGAGGTAGCGTTAAATCTCCGAAGGGGCCTTCGATTCTAACTGCGGTGCCAATCGACACGTTCTTCAGCACACGTTTGAACGCCGTATTGCGCATGCGCGTCGTCACCATCAACGTTTCTTCGTGAGGGCCACTCGCAATCGAAAACCCTCGGGTATTTCCTTCCGAATCCGTCTCCGAAGGGTCGAGCAATGTCATATCAATAAACTGGCCTGCCTTGAACCGTCCAGTCGGATGGTTTTTCAAACCGAAACGCGATGGTTCGCTCCGCCACTTCTTTCCGATCCTTCAGTTTGGATACGAAAGTCGGCCATGTTGCAACTGTGCTCATCTTTTGTCTCCTTCCTCCATACTTCTTGCCAACCCTAAGTTTAAGTTTCACTCAACCGTTACCATGGGAATCTCGCCCTTCTCAGCGAGGCTCGACCTAGGTGTTGTCGCGGAAAACGGCGCTTCAGTGTACGAAACCCGCACGCGTGAAGATTCGCTGCTTGGCAAACCGCCGCCCCGCGGGTGACGTTGTGGTCTCGGAACTTGGGCCAAATCCAGTTCTTCGGAGTGGGCCGTCGAGGAATCCGAGCCGCCAGTGGAGAGAACAAGCAGAGCTGAATCCTCGATTGCTTCGATTCGATGCGGTACCCCGCTCTCGATGCAAATGACTTCCCCGGCATACAGTTCATCGGGGAAGGATCCTGCGAACAAGGTGACGTGTCCCCGGATGGCCTGCACGGTGACGATCCCTTTTGATGCATGTTCTGGAATGAGTTGCCCGGCGCGCATACTTAGCAACACCATGTTGTATCCAGGTTCATTCATCAAGACTTTGGGCCTGAACCTTTCGTCATCGTATTCGATCAGCACGTTTAGATTGTGTTTTTGCATCGCGAGCACCTCGCTTCAACAAATGTGAACATCGTCTTCTGATAACAACAGTAGGCTCTTGCAGAAGCATATGCTATGACCTAGCTCATAGCGTGGCGATATCGGGCCGAAAGTCTTAGCAGTAAGAAGCATCTAAAACAAATTGAGGCAGATGCCCAGGCTATCGTTGGCGAGGCGTTTACGACGGCGGTCGCTGTTTCCTAGCGATCAACAGGTTGGAGGGACACATTGAGCGATCTAAAGACGTTTGCCATTTGGTCAAAAGTTGAGGGAATTGATGCGCTGGCCGAGTTGGCGCTGAACCTCCATTGGTCCTGGAACCATGCAGCGGACGAACTGTGGGAACGTTTGGACATCGAACTTTGAAAGTTTACACGCGCTTTATTCGGTCAATGATCCGGGTCAATTGCCCATCCGGCCGCTGCGGGAACCGAATGGTGAGTGGCTACGGTTGCAGATTCAACTGCCTGGGTCGAAGATCTGGTTGCGCTGCTGGGAAGCGGACGTTGACCAGATCGTATGGCAACACTAATGGACAACACAGGCTGCAGAAATGAACGCAGCAGATGATTAATTGGCCGAAGGAATATCGACTCTGAAATGGAGCGGCACATGGACAACCCACATCAGACGCCCGTTGAGTTTCACGCTCAGGAGATATATGTCAGCCACCCCTATCCCCTCGGCCCAGCAGTAACTCCTGAAGGAACAAATTTTAGTGTCTTTTCCGCCAACGCCACGCGAATGGAGATTGTCTTCTTTGACTCATGCTGACGACCCTCAACCAGCCCGAGTCATTCAGCTCGATCCAGTCCTCCATCGCACTTCTCACTACTGGCACATCTTCGTCCCTGAGATAAAGTCAGGGCAACTTTACGGGCATCGCGCCGATGGTCCATACGATCCACCAAACGGACGGCGTTTTGACAGTCAGAAAGTATTGATTGACCCTTATGGCAAGAGCGTTTCCCTCGGCCACTACAATCGTGCCGCTGCAAGCCAGCCGGGAGATAACGCAGCGACCTCGATGAAAAGTGTAGTGGCTGATCTAAGGGCGTTCGATTGGGAGGAGGACAGGCCGCTCAACCGGTCGTTCCGCAGGACCGTGATTTACGAGATACATGTAGCGGGATTCACACGCCACCCTAACTCGGGCGTCGCTATCGCTAACCGAGGTACGTATCTCGGGGTCATCGAAAAGATTCCGTATCTTCAAGGATTGGGTATCACAGCGGTCGAACTTTTGCCGGTCTTCCAGTTCGATGCCCAAGCTGCTCCCCTCGGACTCATCAATTACTGGGGCTACAGTCCCGTGTCCTTCTTTGCTCCTCATCTGGCCTACAGTACCTGCAATGACCCGCTAACCTGCCTGGATGAGTTTCGAACCATGGTAAAAGAGTTGCACCGCGCCGGCATTGAGGTGATTCTCGACGTTGTGTACAACCACACCGCCGAAGCCGATGAGCGCGGCCCAACGTTCTGTTTCCGAGGGCTGGAAAACAGCTTTTACTACATTCTGAACGAGGATAAGGCCACTTATGCGAACTATCACCGGTGCGGGCAACACTCTCAAGGCAAACCATTCCGTGGTAAAGCGCCTCATTCTCGACAGCTTAAAGATACTGGGTTTCAGAGATGCACATCGACGGCTTCCGTTTTGATCTCGCGTCCATCTTTTCGCGAAGCGAGTCGGGTAAGCCAATGATGCAACCCCCCATCGTTTGGGACATCGATTCTGATCCTGTGCTGGCAGGAGCCAAATTGATTGCGGAAGCATGGGATGAAGGCGGTTTATACCAGGTTGGTAGCTTTGGACAAGATAAGTGGAAAGAATGGAATGGGCAATTTCGTGATGACATCCGCAGCTTCATCAAGGGAGACCAGAATACGGTCTTGCGGCTTAGAGAGCGCCTTACTGGGAGTTTCGACCTGTATAAAGTGGGGGATCGGCCTGCGGGTCAGAGTATTAACTTCGTCACCTGCCACGACGGCTTTACCCTCAACGATCTCGTTTCATACAACTTCAAACACAACGAGGCAAACCATGAGCTAAACCGAGATGGCACAAACGCAAATTTCAGCTGGAACTGTGGCGTCGAGGGTCCGTCGACCGACGCGGGCATCGAGCTTCTTCGAATACGGCAGATCAAGAACCTTCTTGCACTCACTCTACTCTCGGTTGGAACACCGATGCTGCTCATGGGAGATGAAGTCCGCCGCACACAACAAGGCAACAACAACGCATATTGCCAGGACAATGAAATTAGTTGGTTCGACTGGAATCTTTGTGCCACAAACGCAGAATTAATGCGGTTCGTGCAGTACATGATTCGTGTTCGTCTCCACTTCGATCAGGGGATCGAAGGTGGCCGGATTACTCTTGAAGAGTATCTCAGCAGAGCCCGTATCGAATGGCATGGCGTTGAGCTTGGTAAGCCCGACTGGGGTAATGACTCCCATAGTCTTGCCTTCGCTCTGCATAGTCTCGCCAGTAGCCACGTGCGTTACATTTTGATCAATGCCTATTGGAAGCCGCTGGAGTTTGAACTTCCTCCTGTCGCTGGCAGCCCAAATGCAGGGTGGCGTCGCCTCATAGACACTTCCTTGTCGTCCCCGGCCGACATCGTTGAAGCGACGATGGGTCTGCCCGTGGATGGTCTCAAGTACGTCGTCAATCCACGATCCATCGTCATGTTACATTGCGATTATGCGACAAAAGATCAGGCCGTCGACTGATTGCCGATCCTAGTCCTAGTTGCGTAGCGGGTTAGCGCTGTTGATCAAGACCAATCCCGCAGCTCGGCGGTTCGGAGTTGGACAAAACCTCGCCCAACCAAGACTCGGGTAGACCCATCAAGTAGCAATAAAAGGAGATACGGTAGTCTGCCACCTGACGGACCGCCTCGGTCAGAATCTGAACGATTCGCGAAAGACCGTACTAGAGCTAACGGAGCGTGGGTTCAATCCGGTTCTTTAACAAAGCCTCCACTTGGCGGACGGAGACTCTCAAGTGGCAAATCTGTTACTGAGCGCGGTGTGATCGTTCGCGCGATTCGAGCGAGAGTTGATCCGTGAGCGGCAGCGAGACGAAATTCGTCCTGGCAGCTCTTGTTCGCGCTTCGATGCATTCTAAGATTCCCTACTTGGATCGATGAGCGCTCAAAAACTCTTCCAACGCAACTGCATTGTTGTGCTTCGTATCGTGCGAGCTGTATATCAGGGTTACAGTTCCGTGGTGCGCAGCCTCTATGATCGGCCGCCATACGTCCGGATTAGCCGTGAGTTCAGCAAAATAGCGGCGGCGAAACTCGTCCCACTTGGCGGGATCATGGCTGAACCATTGCCGTAGCTCGGTGCTTGGAGCCACATCCTTGGGCCAACCTTTAATTTTCAACGACGTCTTTTTTACGCCTCTCGGCCACAGCCGCTCGACGAGCAGTCGCGTTCCGTCGGTGCTGCTCACTGCCTCGTACACACGCTTTGTATTGATCACCGTAAAATTACCTCACGAACGCGGCGATCCAAATGAGTCTTCATCTGGATCGGGTAATGATGATGGGGGATCGCTTGCAGGGAAACTGTCGGCGATTGTTTTGTCCATCATCTTTTCTTTCCGCTCCTGGCTGCAGAATTGGTCGATTATCCGATCTTCTGGATCACGCAGATTTCTTCCATACAGTTGCTGTGCGTGAGTGTCTGGGTGTGCGTCCTCACTTATTGTGAATTTCATTGAGTAACTCTTCTGGCCGCTTGGCATCCAGACTGTCCGAGGTGTGGGCTGGCGCAACTCGCCTGATTCGGATGCGGTACTTAACTGGACCGCGGTTGAGGTGCTCCCAGGTCGCCTGTCCAGGCCGCGTATTCTCAAGTTCCCTGTCCAAGAGCACGGGATTATGATCAGTTGTCAGGACGAATGATTCCCCTATCGCTAACGTATCGAACCTTTTAAACACAAGCGGGTGACGTTGTGGTCTCGGAACTTGGGACAAATCCAGTTCTTCGGAGTGGGCCGTCGAGGAATCCGAGCCGCCAGTGGAGAGAACAAGCAGAGCTGAATCCTCGATTGCTTCGATTCGATGCGGTTCCCCGTTCTCGATGCAAAGGACTTCCCCGGCATACAGTTCATTGGGGAAGGATCCTGCGAACAAGGTGACGTGTCCCAGGATGGCGTGCACCGTGACCATTCCTTTTGATGCATGTTCTGGAATGAGTTGCCCGGCGCGCATACTTAGCAACACCATGCGGTAGCCAGGTTCACTCATCAAGACTTTGGGATTGAATCTTTCGTCATCGTATTCGATCAACACGTTTAGATTGTGTTTTTGCATCGCGAGCACCTCGCTTCGACAAATGTGAGCATCGTCTTCTGATAACACAATAGGCTCTTGCAAAGGCATATGCTATGACCTAGCTCATAGCGTGGCGATATTGTTTTCGGAGGGTTTCTGTTCTTGCTGACTATCCGATATTCGATGACGGACCTTATCGGGCGTCTGCACCAGTGGATTTGTTTGTGTAGCGTGGTTGCAGTGTCAATCGACAATCGCTGTAGGGTTCCGCGAATCCTAAATGAACGCCCAGGATTAGCATTGGTAGATATGAGAGACCGGCAACCCAAAACGCTCCTTACGGGTGTACTCTCTTCGCGCCGTAGCTCGTACTGGTTCGTTGTTCTGATTGCGATCGCCATCGGAGTTTCGACGATAGGCGCAAGCCTTGCCGTTGATTGGATGGCGCACGGCATCGCTCGCCGCGTGTATGCGTCGGACGTTCTCGTTGGACTTACGGCAGGGCTGGTTAGTGGAGTCGCTCTTTTTCGCTTACAGGCGCGGAGGCGGGAGTTGCTGACGCGCATGCAGATCGTGGAGGACGTCAATCATCATGTAAGAAATGCATTCACGGCAATTACCCTCTCGGCGGCTCTCCGTGAAGATGCGGAGTTGAACACCCTAATAAGAGACGCTAGCGATCGAATCGATTGGGTGCTAAGTGATGTCCTCTCGAAAAACGCAATTGCCGGAGACCTTAGATCGACACATCCGCAATGGAATTCAGGCCGGCTGCTCACGCCAGCGGATACGAGACAGCAAACGACCCGCGAAGAGTAGTTCAGGTTCACGCGAGACCGGTCTGCGAAGCTTACTGAGGCAGCACGTGTCGATATTACGTGAGCTGAAAGTGCGCTGGTACCCTGATCGCGTACTACCATTGCGAGAATACGCGGCGAATCAGCGACCGGAGTTCACCACATGCGATACTTGGCCTTAGCTACCGACTACGACGGCACACTGGCGACCGATGGGCAACTGTCGGAGGAAGCGATCGGGGCGGTCAAACGTCTCAGGGCTTCAGGACGGCGAGTCATTCTGGTGACTGGGAGACGGCTTGTTGAGTTGCTTGAGATCTTGCCCCAGATTGATCTGTTCGACGGTGTCGTAGCGGAGAACGGCGCGGTTCTTTACTTCCCTCAGACGCGAGAGGAGACGGTGCTTTGCCAACCGTTACCCTTAGCGTTTATCGAACGCCTTCGAAGTCTTGGCGTGGAGCCGATCGAGGTTGGCCGGGTTATAGTTGCCACTTGGATACCTCATCAAAACGCAGTTCTTCAAGCTATTCAAGAAACCGGTTTGGAACTGCTAATCGTTTTCAACAAGAATGCCGTGATGGTGCTTCCCACAGGGATCAACAAAGCGACTGGACTGAGTGTTGCCTTGCGACGATTTGGGCTTTCATTTCATGAAGCCGTTGGCATTGGAGACGGAGAGAACGACCAGTCTTTTCTCGACCGTTGCGAGTGTTCCGTGGCGGTCGCAAATGCAGTACCTTCCATCCTGAAGCTCGTCGACTTGATTACGAAACAAGAAGCCGGCGGCGGTTTGGCAGAGTTAGTGAATGAGCTAATAGCCGACGACCTCGTCAGAATGCAAGGAAAACTTCCCCGTAATTTCATTCCTATCGGTTCGCTTGAAGGCGGAGGGGAGATCAAAGTTCCTCCCTATGGAACCAATATCCTTATTGCTGGACCTTCGGGAAGCGGTAAGTCCACAATTACCGCAGGTATCGTCGAACGCCTGATTGAGCAGACGTATCAGGTTTGTATTATCGATCCAGAAGGAGACTATGGGCCTTCTCGCGATGTTATCCATCTAGGCGATTCGAATCGTGGAATCAGCATCAACGAGGTGTTGAGCATACTCGAGGATCCGAAAATGAACGTAAGTCTCAATCTCCTCGGTATCCAACTTGCGGACCGGCCGGGGTTCTTCGGGCAACTTTTCCCAAGCCTACGGACATTGCGTACGCGTACCGGACGACCACACTGGATGATTTTCGATGAGGCCCATCACCTTTTGCCCGTAGATTGGGGTCATTTACCGGAAGTATTGCCGCAAAAGCTAGGTGAGACGATACTCGTAACCGTGCGACCCGATCATCTGCCGGCCGCGATCTTGGCGATGATCGACGTAGTCATTGCCGTGGGGCCTTTTCCAGAGACAACCATGAAAAGCTTCGGCGATGCAGCCGGTCGTCCTCTGCTCTGGCCTCAAGGTCTCTCGTATAAGGCGGGGCACGCTATTGTCTGGTTTCCTGAGACTGGAAAGCCTCCATACCCGATGAGCATCATACCGCCTACAGAAGATCGTATCCGTCATCGCCGAAAATACGCTGAAGGCAACATGCGCTATCACAGCTTCTATTTTCGCGGACCGGGGAACCGTCACAATCTCAAAGCGCACAATCTTGCCACTTTCTCGCAGATTGCTGAAGGTATCGGTGACGAAACATGGCTTTTCCATCTGCGCCGTCAAGACTACTCCAAGTGGTTTCGCGAAGCAGTGAAAGATCCTTACCTGGCAGACCAAGCATCTCGGATCGAACTTCAATTTCCTCAAAATTCCAAGGAGTCTCGAAAACTCATACGTGCCCTCATCGATGCGCGATACACGCTTCCAGAATAATATCGTGGCCATCGCTAACAGTCATGCGGCGTCCGATGACGAAGAAAGAGGATCGCAGGAATGCTTGTCTGGAAGACACTGCTCGCGTGCGACGCAAGCTCGAAGCCATGGAGCGGGCTCTAAGGAGTTATAAACCAGGCGCAGACGACTGTCCTGATCGGGTTGCTGTCGAAGTCCGGCAATCAATTTAGGTCCTACAGCGACACTTCCAGTCAGGTTGATAAAGAGAGAAACTAAAGGTACGCAGGCGGAGCAGAGCCAAAGGAACTTAGTATCCGCAGACCGCCTCTCAAAAGCGTAGAGACTCCCCGAGTTGAGGGCCCTGAACTCGACTTGGCAACCAGGATTGAAACATCGACTGACCATGAATGTGACCTCTACCATTTAAATCTATGAGGTCTTGAAAAAAAAGCATATGACGGGGGTCATAGGACATGCTGAAATCTGGAATGGAAGACGAGAACTAATGTTTTGCCATCGCGAGCCGATTTTCATTCGCTCGAATCGAGCCTTCGAGCATTCGCATCTCGCTCAGGAGATTGCGCCGTTCGGATGCCGCGAGAAATCCCTTCTTTGGAACCGTTTGCAGCAACTTAGCTTCGCGCTTTTGCAGTTCTCCCAGCTTCGCCTTATCGCTGGCGAGTTGCTCTTGTAGCCTCTGTACTGCCTCAGGATTGCTCATATGATGTTGACCTCCATGGCGGGAGTCCTGCCGCTATGCAGCATCAACACAACGGTAGAATCCGCCTCATTCGCCGGTTTTGCCCAAGTCTAATCTCTCAAAGACGGCACGGACGACCCGGTCACACCTGGTTGCTTGGAATACGAATGCTTGCGTACAGTTGACACCGGCGCGCACAAAGAGATCTGCTCGCAAAAGCTCGTGAGCGCGATGCAGACGGACCTTCACATTCGAATCGGTGAGCGATAGAACCTCCGCGGTTTCCGCCGTGTTCATCTCTTCCACATCGCGCAGAACGATGACAGCCCGATATGCATACGGGAGCGCCAATACAGCCTTTTCCAGCAGATCTCTCAGTTCGCCGCACGAGGCGTTGGCTTCCGGAGTAGGCGAATTCGAATGGAACGCTGGCATGGTTCCGTCCTCACCGTCGTATTGTTCCTCGTCGAGCGGATCGTGCCTTCCACGCGCCGCCAATCGCTTGAGCGCCTCATTGACGGCAATTCGCGTGAGCCAAGTTGAGAATTTCGCGCGACCTTCGAATTGTGCTAGATGCTCATAGGCGCGGACGTAAGCTTCCTGTATGACGTCCTCACTTTCAGAGTCATCGCGAAGAATACTGCGTATCGCTCGATAAAGCCGTTGATTGTGGCGGCGCATGAGGAGTTCGAATAGAACTAGGTCACCTTGGAGGATACGACCTACGATCTCTTCGTCCGCCCAGCCCTCTACTCGAGCTCTTTCTAACGTAGGCAGACTGGTCATCGCCTCACCTTCCCATTCCACTCTGAACATTGGAGTCGCCGACCTAACTAATGGTTGTAGCTCCACACGTGTGTAACCGATTGGGGCCCTGCCGATCCATTGAGTAGCGGAGGTAAATATGCTATCGGATCCCCGACTCAATCAGGCCTGGTGGACATTACGCGTCGGGCTCGGACTGGTGCCATTGCTCGCCGGGCTCGACAAATACTTCAACCTGCTTACCAACTGGGAAATGTACCTGAACCCCCTCGTTCCGAGACTGCTGCACGTATCCGCGCCAACATTCATGCACATCGTAGGTGTCATTGAGATTGTCGCGGGTTTGCTGGTGTTTAGCCGGTTCACGCGCTACGCGGCTTACATCGTCATGGCGTGGCTGTTGGCGATCGCCGCCAGCTTGGTGATCCAGGGACAGTTTCTCGACATTGCGGTACGCGATATCGCAATATCCCTTGGGGCTTTCGTGCTGGCCAAACTTACGGAAGTCCGCGAGCTGGCTCTGGGCGAGACGGCTCCCGCACCGGACCGCAGCTTTACTGAAAACAAAAAGGCGCAGCGCCTCGCCTAGTCAGGGTCGGCTTTTGCCTTGGTCGAGCACTGCGCGTCGATCATTGAAACGTTGCTCCAGTCTTCGGCGGCCGCAAATGCCGGTAACGCTAAACTAGAACCATATGACCTCTTCATTAGGGTTGAATGATTTCAGGTGCAGGTGATCAGCCGTGACACCCTGAGTGACTGGGTGGTCTGGTCGATAGTTGTAGCAGTCATTGAAACAAATCGGCATCGAGCACTTCGGCGCCAACGACCTCCGCCGTACCTCCGCCGTACCT
Source organism: uncultured Acidobacteriaceae bacterium (assembly GCA_963735215.1). Taxonomy (GTDB): domain Bacteria; phylum Acidobacteriota; class Terriglobia; order Terriglobales; family Acidobacteriaceae; genus Telmatobacter. The sequence goes on from CAVTKF010000008.1 coordinate 29,527, forward strand.
GCGCAAACTCTGCCGGAAGAACGGCGGGGATCTGGAGCAGATTAAATTCCTCCTCGGCCATTCCTCAATCCAGACGACCGAACGTTATCTCGGCTCCGAAGTGGAGATAGCGTTAAC
>CAVTKF010000009.1:0-230962 GCA_963735215.1 uncultured Acidobacteriaceae bacterium
TGTTTATAATCAATAACTTAAATACATAAAATCTCCCCGATTTCCGGCCTTTTCCGCACAAAACATCCACTAGAGAGCCTTTCTCCGAATAGATAATCTCGCCTTCCGTGGCCCTTTTCTCTGGTCCCCTGGAGAGCAGTGGAACTTTTGGTCCATCCATTCTGGGCCTCATTGGCTGTGACCATCGATTGTCGAGAGATGTCGCGCATTGCAGGCTAAAGTTCTAGCCCGAGGAGAGCAAATCCGAGACATTTGCCGTGAGCATCAAGGGCAAGCGAGCGGGTGACGCTGCTGGAAAGTGGCCGATGAAGGACGAAGTTCAGTGCCCTAAGTTGCGGAAGACTGTACCGCTCCACGGGGGCATTGATGAGTGATTCGAAGTGTGCAGCTACGCGTTCGGCAGTGACCTTTTCTTCGAGCAATTTGAAGTCTTCGCTACGGTAGGCAATCAGGGAAATTGTCACGATGTTTCCCTTGTCGCCGGTGCGTGCATGGGCGAGTTCATGAAGCAGCATTTCAGGACTCCAGAATTCGAAGTTGATGGGAGACCGATTCCCGCGGGATGAGGGCAGAGATGATAGCTATGATCTCCCGGGTTGAGCCGGAGGCTCCTCCGCCACCGGCTGGACCGTTCGTGTAGAGGGCCTCGACCTCGCGAGGAATGCAAGCTGCTGACGCGAGCGAAGCGGCGCGGCCTGCCGCGCGGAGGCGAATTTCGTATGGAACGGGCGCGGTCCGGGAGAGTTGCGGGCCGTGGATGGAGTTGAGGCCGATGAGATCGAAACGCAATTCGGTGAATTGAAGGTGGTCAAGACGTTCCGCAAGGATCGCACGCGCAAGCTCGGCGCGGCGAAGAACGTTTGGCCCCGCGTAGGAGATTTGTCCTTCGCCGATGTAACCATCGCGGTAGCCGATGGAAGCTTTCAAAGTTGCGGGGCGCATCCGGCCTGAGCCTCCGCGAACAAGAACCCGGTCCGGGCCCAGTTCTTCGCAGGAAACCCTGGAGAAATCGGCGACTACATCGGGGGTTAAGTATGCAGATGGATCCTGGATCTCGTAGAGGAGTTGCTCGGTGCATGTGGCGCGATTGAGTAAACCGCCCGATCCTTCGACCTTTGTGAAGATCGCCGCGCCATCTGAGTTGATTTCGGCAATTGGGAAGCCGAGGTGCGCGAGGTTGGGAACATCCTTGTAGCCCGGATCGGCGAAATATCCGCCAGTAAGCTGGCCCGCACACTCGAGCAGGTGACCGACAACTGTTCCCTGTCCGAGAATTTCCCAATCATCGAGCGACCATCCGAATTCGTGAATGAGCGGAGCGAGAAAGAGCGCGGGATCGGCAACCCGGCCGGTCAGGATGATATCTGCTCCGCTTTGCAGCGCTTCGAGGAGTGGCAGGACACCGAGATAGGCGTTGGCTGAGAGCCAGGTCTCGACGGCCGGCAGCGGGCCTTCAAGTTTTTCGATGTCGGTATTGCCACTTCGCAGGAGATCGAACACATCATCGCCGGAGACCGCAGCGATGCGCAAACCGCGTATGCCGAGGCGACGCGCGATCTCGCAGGTTTTCTCGGCCGCTGAGTTTGGATTCGCGGCGCCCATGTTGCTGATGATCCGGATGCGCCGCGCGGCACAGTGGGGAAGCACGGCTTCCATACGCTCTTCGAGCAATGGGTCATAACCTTGGGAAGGATCGAGGAGTCGGGACTTTTGTGCGATGGCGATGGTTCGCTCGGCGAGGCACTCAAAGACGAGATAGGAAAGCGAGCCTTTCTCGGCGAGTTCAACGGCCGGGTCGATCCTGTCGCCAGAGTAGCCGGCGCCGGCTCCGATTCTGATGGTCTTCATATCCAGCTCCGCTCTCACAAGGGAATGATCCGCAGGACAACGGCGGTAAGTGTCATGAGCAACGAGGCGGCAAAGAGAAACGGGATGGTGTACCGCTGATGTTGGGCGAGGCTGATTTCAGACAGACCCACAACCAAGTAGGTTGCGGGAGTCAACGGACTGACGGGAAACCCGGTGGTGTGCAAACCGAGCAGCGCGGCTTGGGCCATCGTGACGGGCGCCAGTCCGGCGGATGCGGCCGCCTTTGCGAGAACAGGAAGGACGCCGAAGTAAAACGAATCGGGATCAAAGAAGAGGCTGAGCGGCATCGAAACGATTCCGAGGGAAAGAGGAATCAACCTGAGCCCATGCTGGGGAAGGTGAGCCACAACCGCCGACGCCATCGCATTCACCATTCCGGTGCCCTTCATTATGCCGGTGAATGCACCGGCTGCGAAGAGAATGCTCGCCATGAGAATCGCGGCAGGAGCATGTGCGATGATTCTTTCCTGCTGCGCCTTGAGACTCGGAAAATTCAGGCTGAGGGCGATGACCGTGCCGAGCATGAACACGATTACCGGGTCAACTTTGCCGCTGATCATGACACCCAGGACCATCAGCGTGATGATCACGTTGACGACGAAGAGGCGGGGATACTCGTTGCGAGAAACGCTTGTTCGCTGATCCGGGATGGCCTGGTTGGGCAGTAGATTCAATCTGCGTTCCTCGCGGATTCCAAGCATAGCTGAGACTGCAAACACGAAAGCAAGTCCTACAACCTGCACGGCGATCATGGGAATGAAGATGGTCGAGACAGGGAGGTGAAGTGCTGCGGATGCGCGCAGGGTGGGCCCGGTCCAGGGAAGGAAATTTACACCGGCAGCCATCGACGCAACGCACGCAAGAATCCTGCGATCGACGCCCAGTTCGTCGTAGATGGGCAGGAGAGCCGGGATGGTAACAAGAAACGTCACTGCTCCGGAGCCGTCGAGATGCACGAGCAATGCGAGTAAGACGGTTCCAGGAACGATACGCGAGGGCCTGCGGCCGATGACACGGAGCAGCCAGGCGATGAACGGCTTTAGCATTCCCGCATCAGTCATGATGCCGAAGAAGAGAATGGCAAACACGAACATGCCGATTACTCCGGAAATAGTCTCAATGCCCGCAAGCATGAACTTTCCGGTACGCATGCCAAAGCCGCCGCAAAGCGACGCGAGAACAGGGATAGAGATCAGGGCAACGACCGGCGATATCCTCTTGCTGAGGATGGCCGCCATGAGTACGAGGATCGTGAGAGCGCCGAGGACGGCAAGGAACATGAGTAGTTGAGCTTTCGCAGATCGTTCTAAGAACTATAGGGGACGGATGCACAAGTTGAGAACGTCTCAAACCCTCGATCATGTAACACTGCAAAATCGGGCCCGATTCCTCGCCTATTTCTCTGGTCGGGAAGAGAGCTGTGAAACTATTGATCCACCCCCTGGGTCACCTCAGATAAACCACTGTTCTCGATGGTCCAGACTCTGTGACAGAGCCATGCTTGGAAGTTCCACTGCAGAGAATCGCTATCGCTTTAACTCTCGTGAATTCAATGGCTTGCAAAACCTCTATCGAGAGTTCGAATGACTCTTCCGCCGCCAGCGAGTCAAGTATTTTATAATCAACAACTTAGATGTCGATAATATGCCCGATTTACGGGCTCTTTCCGCGCAAGACTTCCACTAGAGAGCCGTTCTCCGAAGAGATGATCTCGCTTCCGTGGTCCTTTTCTCTGATCGCCAAGAGAACAGTGGAACTTTTGATTCGTTTGGTAAGGAGATTGGGTATTTAATGCGCGCTTCTCAATATCCCTGAAAAAGGTCGCGCTTAACGGGCTGGACCCGCTCCATCAATTCCTTTAGTTCTGCGAATTTAGCAGTAGTTCATGGCTTTGGGGTTTGTTATAAATACCGCTGAAGGTTGACGGAGCGAGAGTTCACATGGGGAATACGATGGGATGTCGTCGTCATCTTTATGTGGCTTATCTGGCCCTCTGTTTGAGCTGTGCGAGTCTGGCATCGCACGCGCAACAATCGAGTCCTGCGACTGATGGCCTAACGCCGCGCATTGAAAAAGTCGATCCGCCCGACTGGTGGGCCGGTCTTCCCAGTCCCATGCTGCTTCTGCACGGGCAGGGCCTGAATCATGCGCGCTTTTCAATTCAAGGGAAAGCCGTAACGCTGAATCGCACCCAGTCTTCAGAAAATGGCCACTGGGCCTTCCTATGGCTCGACACGAGATCGGCTGTGCCGCAGAGAATCACGATCACCGCGGAAGGTGAGTTCGGCAAGACGAGAGTCCCATACGAGCTGGGGGTGCGCTCGAATGGAGAATACGCTCACGGTGGCTTCTCAGGTGCAGATGTCCTCTACCTCATCATGACCGATCGCTTCGCGCACGGAAGCTCGGCTTCCAATCCGCCCGGAGATGATCGCACTGCCCCGCGCGGCTGGCATGGCGGGAACCTGGCTGGAATCGAACAACGTCTCGATTATCTCAAGCAACTCGGCATTACCGCTGTGTGGACTACGCCCGTGGCTTCAAATGCTGGGATGTCGGATTCATATCATGGCTATGCGGCTACCGATCTCTACGCCGTCGATCCGCACATTGGCACGCTGGCTGAATACCGGCATCTCTCCGATACTCTGCACGCACTCGGCATGAAGCTCGTGATCGATCTGGTGCCCAATCACATTGGTGTTCAACATCCATGGATCAGCGATCCACCCGCGCCGGGCTGGCTTCACGGCACACTCCAGCATCACCTTCCTGCCGAGCACGATTTTTATCGGCTTGTCGACCCCCATGCGCCAAAACGGGAGTGGCGCAACATCACATACGGATGGTTCACCGATGCCATGCCAGATCTCAATCAGGAGAACCCCCTCGTATCTCAATACCTGATCGAAAACGCACTGTGGTGGGTTGAAACGGCGAACGTGGACGGCATCAGACTCGACACGTTTCCGTATGTGAGCCGCACATTCTGGCACGACTTTCACGCTGCCTTGCACAGCGTCTATCCCCATCTGACAACGGTTGGAGAAATATTCAATCGCGACCCTGAGGTGACCTCATTCTTTGCTGGAGGCGTTGCGCGCGACGGCATCGATACCGGTCTCGATACACCATTCGATTTTCCGGTCGACTTCATGCTGCGGGATGTCTTGGCTCATGACAAGCCGATGACAGAGCTTGCAGCTGTGTTGCGTCAGGATGCCCTGTACCCGCACCCCGAGCGTCTTGTGACGTTCATCGGCAATCACGATACCACGCGTTTTCTCACCGAGGCTGGCGGCTCTGTGCCCAGGCTGAAACTTGCTCTCGGTCTGATGTTTGCTCTGCGCGGGATGCCGCAGATTTACAGCGGCGACGAGATCGGAATGGCGGGTGGTAATGATCCCGACGACCGACGTGACTTCCCGGGAGGTTTTCCGGGAGACACGCACAATGCGTTTACGCGAGAGGGGCGCACTTCTGCGGAACAATCTGTTTTTGAATGGACTTCAGCCCTACTCGATTTCAGGGAGAGCCACTCGCAACTCAAGCAGGGCATCGAGCAGAATGTGTTCGCTGATTCAAGCGTGTTTGCATTTGTTCGCGCGGAGAATGGCGAAGGCTGTAGATCCGATCATCGTGATGAAAAGCTCCTTATCGTGGTGAACAAAGGAGCGGAGAGCAGAGACCTGGAGTTGCCGCTTGCAGATAGTGCATTGGGCGGATGCACGCAAATTGAGGTTACAGCAGGATCGCCGGCTCCAAAGCCTCACTTGAGTGATGGAAAGCTCCACATCGCGGGCCCCCCGGAGTCGATGACGGTTTACGCAGTACGGTAAATTGCTTGTTCCTGGATCTTCTGGCCGAAAACCATCACCAGATGCGGTGGAGTATCCCACAAAGTTGGAATCGGGTGGCACGCCACGCAGATGGAGAATCGTATCCCCCTCCCGAACTTGCAAGACCTTTTCGCAGAACGTGTTCACGGCTATTGAAAGGTATTGAACAGGGGCGACTTCCAAATCCCTGGATAGGAGCCCCTACACATGGAAAGACCTGAGAACCTGATTCGCGATGTCCGCATGGTGCCCAGGCACTGGATGAACTCCACATCTATGCGAAGAGACTACTGTTCCCCTTGTTTGCACGGACGTCTTGCAATTCAAGAAAATATCTGGACCGAAAATGCGAATTTCTGTTTATATTGCAATTGATTAAGCGAGGATTATGCGAGGTTCGTTACCGGGTGTTGGCGCAAAAGGCTGCTTTTTATACGCGCTGATCTTGGGCGCTGCCGCAGCCCTTGGGCAGAACCCGCCCCCCAACCACGTAGTTATTCCGAATCCAACGCCTCGACCACCCGACTTGAAGCAGGAGTTGGGCGATAGTCCGGCGGATCAGAAGAAGCAAGAGGCGGTCTCGCTCCAGAATCAGATGCGTGCTCGAGAAATCTGGCTGGAGTCCAATCAGATACTGTTGCTGGCACAGCAACTCCAGCAAGAGATTCTTTCCAAGAAGAAGTCGACCTCTATGGAAGCCAACGCCGCCAAAGCAGCGAAGATTGAAAAGCTTGCGCAAACCGTGCAACAGAAAATGAAGATGCAGTAGCACTTTCCTCGGTAGACCGCGGAAATGCGGTCTGTTGCACAAAGGAAATAACGATGACGAAGCAACCCGGAAAACCAAAGCTTATCCGCTGGTCGCTCTTGCCTGTGGTTCTCGGGTCTGCTTTCGCTCTGTCAGTGCACTCCCAGTCCGGAGCAGCCTCTTCAATTCCATCGGAGCCAAAGCCCCTGGTTGGCAAGAGTGCCCCGCAATCGAGCCATCCCTCGCCCACTAATCCCACAACCGAAGCTTCCCCTCACTCTTCTCCTGAAGAACTGAGACAGGCGCAGATTGAAGCTGATACAAAGAAGCTGTATCAGTTGTCAGCCGATCTGCGAGCAGAAGTGGCCAAGACTTATAAGGAGAGTCTTTCGATCACCGTGCTCAAAAAGGCTGAAGAGGTCGAGAAGTTGGCCAAAAGCCTGAAGGTGCGTATGAGCCAGGACGCGGCTGCAACCCGGCAGCAAGATCGATGAGTGAGAGATATTATTGTGGAATTCCGCATCGTCAAGTGGGTGCCGGGTGAGCCGAACTAGACTCGTCTTCCTGTTAGCTCTGGCGGCAACGTTCACGAAACTCGCGATCGCCTTTCCTCCGCCGCAGCAGGAGTTGACTCCAGGGGATCGTGGCGGATACGTGGGTGATGCCAGCTGCTCCTCCTGCCACAAAACCTTGAGCCAGAGCTACCAGCACACTCCTCATCACCTCACTTCCCAGCTCCCGACGCAAAGCTCAGTGCTCGGATCGTTTCGTAGCGGCACAAATTCTCTGACAATCGTCAACCCAGCACAGTCTGCCGAACCAGAACTTCAGTTTTTGATGGAGTCCAGGAAGGATGGTTTCTTCCTGAATGCGCGCAGCGGGTGGAGTTCCAACGTATTTCAGAGAACGGAGCGGATTGATCTGGTAACTGGTTCAGGAGTTCGAGGTCAGACTTACCTGTATTGGCAAGGCGACCGATTATTCGAATTGCCGGTCAGTTATTGGAGCGACGGTCATCGATGGATCAACAGTCCAGGCTACATTGATGGGACTGCCGATTTTTCGCGCACCGTAAATCCTGCATGCCTGGAATGCCACGCGACATATATACGTGCTCTTTCCTCTGACCCGGGCACGAATCGATACGACCGGGAGAGCCTGATCCCTGGCATCTCCTGTGAGAGCTGCCATGGCCCCGGCGCGAATCACGTTCGACTGGAAGAACTCCATGAAGCCAAGCCCAAAGATTCGGCTGAGACTGGCATTCTGAATCCAGCCAAATTTTCTCGCGACAGGCAGGTTGACTTGTGCGCCGAATGCCACAACGGAATTCAGCGCGTTGGCCTGGCGCCGACTTTCTCCTATGTTCCGGGTCGACCCCTCGGTGACTACTTCAAGCCGCTCCCGTCTCCCGATGTAGAACATCCAGATGTTCATGGGAATCAAGTGGGCTTGCTTCAGCGCAGTAAATGCTATCGTTCATCGGAGCAGATGAGCTGTTCGACTTGCCACGATGTACACACCGCTGGGCAGTCACTCGAATCCTATTCGCTTAAATGCCTCAGCTGTCATAACCAGCAAAGCTGCGGCATGTCCAGAAAGATGGGTCGGGAGATCATGAACAAATGCATTGACTGTCATATGCCGATCGAGGAGACCAATGTGATCGTGTCGCAAACGGCGGGTCAGGTGGTACACGCCAAGATGCGCAACCATTGGATAAAGGTCTATGCAGATATTCGCCTGCCCGGGAATGCAGCCGAAGCCCATCGTCCTTAGCAGCGACTTAGGCACCCGTTCTTACAAGCTCTCAAGGAGTTGGAGATTCAATAGAGTCGATGGTCTCCTCGAGAGACGCGTGACTCCGCTGCGGCAATCTTCTCGCTTTTTCGAGTTCAGCGTTCGCTTCTTCTCGTTTGCCAACCGACTGATAAACCTTGGCAAGCTGAGTGCGGGACTCCAGGTCCGCGGGATCGAATTGCTTGGCCATCGCGAGTTCTCGAATCGCATCGTCATTCCGGCCGCTGTGCGCATAGATGATGCCGAGATCGCGATACACAATTGGTTCCGACGGATTGCCGGCAACGAGTTTCTCCAGTTCCGGGAGCGCTTTTGCGAACTCGTTCTGCTGCACCCACGAATCAGCAAGGTACATGCTTGCCTTCAGATGACCCGGATTATTCTGAAGGTCCAATTGAAATTCGTCAGCCGCTTCTGACCACTTGTCCTCGGTCCATAAGAGATAGCCGAGCCCAAAGTGCACGTTCGGCTGATTGGGGTCCGCCACCACGGCAGCCCGCAGTTCTTTTGTCGCGCCGGCGCTGTCGCCCATTTGATCGAGGGCTTCGCCCGCCAGCATGTCCGCCTCGGCAGAGTCTGGCTTCAGCGCAAGAATCTCCTCGTGCACATTGAGAACACACTGATATTGCCTGCTCCGCAGGCAGCTGCGCGCCAGTGCCAATCGCAGGGCGACACTCTGGGGGTCGCTCTCAGTTGCCCGTTTCAGATATGGGATTGCGACCAGGTAGTCCTTCATTCCATAGTGCGCCATGCCGAGAAGGATGGTCAGGCGTTGGTCACCGGGATGCTTCCTAATCTCAGAGGCGAACGATTTGATTGCGTCTGGGAATTGAGCGGCCTTGAACAACGTCAATCCCAGGTTCATCTGCAGGCCGGGCAGATCGGAATTAATCGCCGCCGCCCTTCGGTAGTAATCGATCGCTTTGTCGTAGTGCTCCTGCCGTGCCTCAAGCAAGCCCAGGTGCGCCAGCGCCTCCGCGTTCTGCGGATCGGCGTCGGCAATGCCACTCCAAATTTGTTCCGCTTCTGCGTTGAGCCCTTTTTGTTCGAGGGCCATGGCTCGCGACCGCATCGAAGTCTGATTCTCATCCTGTCCCATCAGGGAAGGGATCACCGTCAGAGCGGCCGCGACTACGCAGGCAATTACGACTCCGAGGTGATCTTTTTTCGCCTCGACGCTATGCAAGGATCCATGTTTCAAATCTACCGTTAAAACGCAAAACGCGGCAGGATAACCTGCCGCGCTTTGCATTACTGGTTGAGGTTAGAAGATGAACTTGCCACCGAACTCAAGTGCGCGTGGATCATAGTAAGAGGTTACCGTGCCGAAGTTTGCGTTGCCGAGTGTGTTGCCTACTCCATTGGGCTCCGTGTGGTTGAAGGTGTTGAACGATTCCACACGGAACTCAAACCTGGCCTTTTCCGTAAACGCAAACGACTTGTAGAGCGAGGTTGTGAAGTTCACGCGGTTGGGTCCTGGGATGGAGTCTTTGCCCGCCGTGCCGAAGCCCTGGTTGGGGCCGCCGGCCCAAGCTGGAAGCGGATTGCTGAAGACGGAAGTGTCAAAGGCGTGCGTGATGCTTCCGCCCTTTTTGGACTTGGCCGACTGATTGGGACGGTTGGTATACCCGCCGTCCAAGCCGACTGTGTCGCCGATGGAGATGCGAGGAGTTGTCGGAACGCCAGTCTCGTCGATGATGGTGCCCGCCATTTCCCAGCCGCCCAGCACCGAATGCGTAAGACCCGATGCTTTGAAGATGGGCAGTTTGTAGATGTAGTTCATGCTGAGGATCTGGCGCCGATCAAAGCCACCGGACCCCTTCATGTACTTAATGTTGAAGGGATTGTCGATGCCCGAGTCGTCAGTGCTGGTGATGTCGATCTCGTGCGAGTAGGTGTAATCGACTTCGCCGCTCAGGCCCCAACGGTTCTGTATGCGGAGTCCGGTCTGGAAGCCGTTGTAGTTGCCGTTGGTGTTGTTTTCCTGCTCGGTGATGCCGCCGAAGCCGGGGTAGGTGCGGTACTGGTCAGGGGCGGTAAGGCCCGAAACGCCACGAATCGAGAACGGCGTGTTGAGTGGGAAGTTGTTGATGTTGCGGCGAATGTTCTGATGCCACGCAATGTTTCCGACGTACTGGGTGACCAGGATGATCGATGGTGCCAATTGGTCCTGTACGCCAAGGCTGAACTGAGCAACCGCTGGCGCCTTGAAGTTCTGGGCGAGAGTGGTGCTTCCTGCGGCAAAGAGTGGGCTGGATGCAGCGGCACCGGTGACGTAGCTGGTGTGCGGGTCGCTCAGGTACACGCTGCTTGCAGATGGTGTGTTGGCAAACGGTGCAGCGGTGGCGACATCGTAGATGTCGTTGCCCTGCAGCCGTTCGTAGAAGGTTCCGAAGCCGCCACGGAGCACGGTCTTGCCGTTTCCGAAGAGATCTTCAGAGAAGCCAACGCGGGGTTGCAGCGTGTCATAGTCGGTCTTGACGAGGCCCGCTGGGGTTCCGCTTTGACCAGCTATGTGGACGCCATTCAGATAGAAGGTGCCTCCATTGAAGCTTTGCAACCCGGGACTGTTCGGGGCCATCGCTCCACTGGCCAGGAATATTGGAGCCTGGCTGCTGAGGTAAGTCGCCGGATCGAAGTTAGCAACCTGGTTGGAGCGCTCCCAAGCAAACGGCAGCGCATCATAGCGAAGGCCGAATTGCAGGCTGAGACGAGGCGTGACCTTCCAGGTATCCATCGCATAGACCGATGGAGTCTGGTTGACATAGTGCCGGATGGGGGCAGCCTGTGACTCGGAGTAGGTGCCCGCCAGCCCCAGCAACATGTCCATGAACGTGTCGCCGGTGGTTACGGCCCCAGCGGTCCCGAATTCGAAGCTTCCTTCGGAGTTGAGGAAGAGCTTCTGGTTCTTGGTGTAGCGGTTGTAGCTGGCGCCGAACTTCAGGGCGTGCTTGCCCATGGTGTAGGAGACGTCCACCTTGGGCTCGAAGTCTTCCGCAGCGTTGTGCCAGGGAGCCGAACCAGGATTCTCCTGAACACCGCCGTAGGTATTGTCCCACTTCATACTGGGAGCAGCCTTGGCGTTGTTGTTGAAGAATTTGTTGACCGCGAAGCCGGAGGGCAAGTTGCCGAACTGAGCTGTTGACGATGTTGATGATGTTGCCGTCATAGTTCAAGCTGGTCTCAACCAGCAACTTGGGTTGATGGTCGCAGTCAGCTTGACAGCGGCGCTGTTCGAAGGGTTGTTGAGTGTGCTGGTGATGGTGGGCCAGCTACCGCCCGACCAACCCACCATCGGCGCAGGGAACGCCTGCGAAACCGAGTCGTGCATGTAGTGGGCAAGGATCTGGTACTTGTCGTTGATGCGGTGATCCACGCGCACAACATCGTCACGCACGTTGATGGGAAGACTCGCCTGACCCAGGAACTGATCATTGGCCGTGTTTGGCTTGGGAACAATCCCGGAATTAAGGTATGCCACCGCATTCGCATCGAACAATGCCGCTGGGACAACTCCGCCCGGGAAGGGCTGACCCTGAACGCACGTCGGGCAGGCTGCAGCCAGTTTCGCAGCCCACACTGGGTCGCCGACAGTAGGGACATTCAGGACAACGGGTGAACTAGCGAATTTAGGCGAAACATACGTCAGGTTTTGACCCGCCGTCGGGAAGTCTGCCGCAGGCAAGTCGTTCTGCAGGTTGGGCGCGCTACCCTGGATCAGCTTGCGCCACTCTTCGTTCCAGAAGAAGAACGTCCTACCCCTGGGGTAGACACCAGGGATGAAGAGCGGGCCGCCTGCGTTGACGCCGAAGATGTTGTAGTTCAGCTTCGCGCGGGCACGTGGGGTACTGCCTTGTTCTTGTTCTGGTAGCTGTTTGCATTGAAGGCGGTGTTGCGGTTGAACTCCCAGGCTTCACCATGGAAGTTCTGACTGCCGCTCTTGAGTGAGAGGCTGATCGTGGCGCCGGAAGAGATGCCATAGTCCGGCGGATAGTTTGAGGAGAGAGTTTCCATCTGCGCGATTGCGTCCTGCGATGGCAGAATGCTGATGCCGCCGGCGCCGCCGCGATCATCGGCCTCGCCGCCGTCGATCAACCAGATGTTGTGGCTCTGGCGAAGACCATTCACGCTGATGTTTGCACTGGCGCCGACAGACGTTGGCGTGTTGTTGTCCGGCAGAGTCGAGCTGACGCCAAGTCCAAGCGCAACCAGCGAAGCAAAGTTGCGGTTCTCTGTGGCAATTTCCGTGATCTGTTCTTCGCTGACAAGCGTACTCACAACGTTTGAGTCCGTTTGCACGGTTAGAACGTCCGATTGCACCGTTACGGTCTGATCGACACTGCCGACTGTCAATGTTGCGTCGACGCGGGCCGTCTGGGAGACGTTAACAACGATTCCCTTCTCCACATAAGCGTCAAAGCCTTTTGCTGTCGCTTTGAGATCATAGGTTCCGACATTCAACCCATTGAACGTGAAGTTACCGGTTTCATTGCTGATGCTCTTGGATACAAAGCCTGTCTGCTGCTGCGTGAGCGTTACTTCCGCTCCCGGAATTGCTGCTCCGACTTTGTCAAGAACTGTACCTGTGATTGTTGAATTCTGCTGGGCGTGTCCCGCCAGGCAGGTGAGAAGCAAAGCGAGCGATAACAGAAATAATCTGTATCTCGCAGATATCGCTAAGTTCACTTTCATGCGTCACTCTCCATTCAAGGTGATCGTGCATTGTTCTTGGCGCCACTGCTCAACTGCCGTTAAGGACAGTGGCATTGCGCTGCGGTGTTTGTCCCGCTTTTTCTCTACTCAGTGCGACCGTAACTAAGTCGCTTTGAGCGATCTCTGACCTCGGGTTAAGTCGAACCATCGGGATGAAATCAAAGATTCATCCTGCGTCTCGTGTCCTGAATTCGTTACGACATTTCATCCGAAGCGCAAGGGGACGTCTTCGGCACCAAACGGAAGAGAAGCAAGACTGAGGTCTCAGTTAGTTACATACAGCGACCCGGGGAAGCTGCTGAGCTCAGTTGGCAGCAGGATAAAACGCTTTACTGGTTCGGTCGACTATCGTATCCAGCTGCATGATTGGTGTCAAGAGTGAATTTGAAATGTTCCCTTCGCTGTAGGCCCGGGCTAGGAACGGCCTGATTTAGCCGAAACACAAGCGAGTAAACGCTATCCTGTCACGCCAGGTAAACCAATCTCGTTCGCAGAAAATCTGGAAGTCAAGAAGCACACACCCGAGCAGAGTTTGTTGCGGCGGTCGCGGTAGCGAACGGCAAGACGACCTCGATTGCTGTCGGGAATTGGGTCCGGGCTTTCCGCGTAGGCAATCGCGGCTCGGCAGTTGAGGGTTTTGCCGGCTAGCTCAATTCGTTGTTGGAGCGATTCTGGTGAACATCAGATGATTTACTTGTATGGTCTAAATACTGGCTTAGGGTCGACCTCTCTTCCGGCGCCACCAAGCTCATAGTTACGACCGTTGTTTTAAGAAGCGTCAGCGGTAAACTCGTCTTCGGGATTGAAGGGGGGCGGGTACTTGGCCCTAAGTTCGGCGATCTGAGCGTCGGTCGCCGCGCCACGCCAGGAAACTGTCACTGAGCGCAATTGGTTCGAATGGGTTGAGACATGATGCGTCCTGTGCGTCAACGTGAGCACTCGATCCGCGGGAGCTGGCTTGGTCATGTTCACGTCTTTGAATACACATCGAATGTCGCCCATCACCCAGCCGTTTGGCGTCAGGTGAAAATCAAGATCAATGTAGTCGTATTCGACACGGGCGCGAGCTATTTCCGACACAGAGAAGTCAGTGCACTGATCATTTCCGACTTGGAGATCATGTTGCATATTCACCTGAAAAGTTGCATCTTCATCATTCGAATTTCAGTGCTCAGAAATATCAGGTACAGACCAGACTTGAGACCTCGGCTACAGAGCCACCTAGATGAACCGCTACCTCGAAGCCAAACACGGTGAAGCGGGGTTGCTATGCCATTAACTTAACGCTACTTGGGTCGGTAGAAGATGGCAGTTTGGTGTGGAACATATAGCCATTTTGTGTTATCCCAGCGCTAACGTCCATGATCTAGAAGGGTTAGGTCTTGTTGGGGACTGTCGTTAGCTCCCAGCTCTGAGCATGTAGCTGTCGGGTCTTCCTTGTCAGGGTGCCCTTAGGGTTTTCAGGATTATGGTCAGGTCGCTCATTCGAGACTTTGGAGACCTCGTCCTGATAAAAGAGTCATGTGAAATGTGGCTGCACATCCTCGACTGACAAACACGTTGCTGGTCTCCCCGACCGGCTCAGGCCCCGATATTTCTGCGGGTTGACGACAGCCGAAATCAGTTCGATCTTGTCCGCGGCGACCCACCGGCATTTTCCCCGGTCCTCCGTAATCCTCGAGCGCGACGACCCTGCGGAGCGATTGTTCCTTCTCACAAAGGGTCAGGGAAGGCAATTTGTCGTTACGTGCGGCGGCCGAAAAATCATTCTGCACTGGTTGACTGCCGGACAGTTTTTCGGAGGCGTGACGATTTTGTCTGCTCCCTCCCAGTACATGGCCAGCACGGAAGTGGAGCCGGGTAGTTGTGTGTTGGTGTGGGATAGAAAGACCGTGCGGGAGTTCATGTCCCGCTTTCCGATGTTGCTGGACAATGCCCTCTCTGTCGCAGTGACCGAGCATATCGCGTGGGCAATCTCAGCAAGGATGTCTTTAATGTCTGACGACGCTGGTGGGCGCATTGCCAATCTGCTACTCAGCCTGGCCTCCGGAATCGGCAGGGTTTGTCCGGATGGCGTCGAAATCCGAGTTGGGAACGAAGACCTGGCAGCCGGTGCGAATGTAACGCCATTCACTGTCAGCCGCACGTTAGGGGAGTGGCAGCGCGAAGGCATTTTGACAAAGGGAAGGGGTAAGCTTTTTTTGCGAAGACCGGAACTCCTGATGGATTCAAAATGAAGATATTTTGCGGTGAGATATGGCCTCTCGCTCTTTGTCGTGAATGACTTAAAGGCGTGGTTGCGCTGGATTGTCCGGTAGCAATCAATTACCTGCTCTGCAGCAACGACCGCTATCCGGGGTCATGCGAATATGAGAACAATACATAACCAAATTATGGAAAGTGGCCAATGGGGGGCGAGGGATCGCTGGGCAGTCTTCGGACTGTCCAGCGCCTGGAAGGGGTCCAAGTCCTCCCACGGGCAGACCTTGATGGCGACTGGGGGGATACCGGACGCAAATCGTGGGCTTGTAATCCACCGTCAGCAGTGTCGCAACCCGTGTCAGCGGCTTTCGTGTCCGGGCAGGCGAAAATCGGCAATCAACGGCAAATGATCCGACGCGATCAGTGCCCGACGGCTCCGCCAGATTTTTGTGTTCTCCATCTCCAGCGGATTTTCGTAGTAGCAATGATCCAGGCTCAGGATCGGCAGCACGCCGGGGAAGGTCCGCGCTGAACGCCGATTCCGTATCGGGCGATCGCTCTGGAAACTCGCCTGCAGTAGTCTCGTCGTCAGTCCGCGTGTCCATTCATTGAAGTCGCCGATCACGATGCGCGGATCTCGCAAATCGGCTTGCGCGAGTATCTCGGTTCCGATCAGAACCTCAATCTGGCGCCGCCGCTCCATGTAGCCGGTGCCCAGGTGCACATTGAAGACATTGACCGTCAAGCCTCGGCCCACCTCAATCGCGCACTGCAAAACTCCGCGCTCTTCGCGTCTTGATTTTGTGATGTCGTGGGTCCGCACTTCGTTGATAGGGAAGCGCGTCATCATCATGTTGCCGTAGCGTCCGCCGTGCAGCGGGCGGGTCTCGCCGAACGCAACGTTTAACTTCGGAAATGCTTCTGATATTTGCCGCGCCTGGTCATACTTGCCAGTCCCTCCGGCCGCATCCACTATCTCCTGCAGACACAAAATGTCTGCGTCGAGCTCCTCAATCACGCGTATGACTCGCTCGGACGAAATGGTTCCGTGAATCCCCCGACACTTGTGGGTGTTGTACGAAGCGATGCGAAATCGAATGTGTTTCTCGCTCATTGCTGTCGCTTGATTGCGAAGCTCCCGGGGCTCGCTTCCTCGTCTCGATCACGGATCGTCCGAGCCACTCCTGAAGAGGTTCCTTCTGTTATCTATGATCGCTCTTGCGCACGGGAGCGACCATCATCGGAATTCGCCAGTGTCTGCGTACGGATCTCTTAGAGGATCGAAAGGTACCACCGATTGCCGCGAGCACTGGTATTTGGATGCGAAGAGAACAGCATTCTGCTCTCCGCGGCGGCAAAATTCCCTAGGTATCATTCCGCCCAGGCAGATTCTGCAGATCGATACCCAGTTGGGCGCACTTTTTATACAGATGGCTCCGCTCCAGGCCCAAGGCCTTGGCAGTCTGGGTAATGTGCCGACCATGTCGATCAAGTTCGGCCAGCACCGCTTTCCTTTCGAATGTGAGCACGCGCTGCGCCAGCGGCCCGGTGTCTCCGTCTGCGCTCGTGTGGGTTGGCCCGCTGTTTCGCGACGCAGGTAACGCCATACGCACATCTTCGCCGTTTACTTCATTGCCCGCCAGCAGGAGCAATCGCTCCACAACGTTCCGCAGTTCGCGGATATTTCCCGGCCACGCGTATTCCTTCAATGTTTCAATGGCTGCGGTGCTGAACGGCACGGGCTTCCATCCATTCTGCGCGCTCACCTGCCGCGCAAAGTGCTCCACCAGCGCCGGCAAGTCCTCGCACCGGTCGCGCAATGGCGGCAGTGTCAGCGGAAACACGACTACGCGGTGATACAAATCGCGCCGGAATCCGCCGCTTTCAATCAGCTGCTCCAGGTTGCGATGTGTCGCAACCACGACACGCACATCTACCTTGGTTGGCTTGTCGGCGCCAATTCGTTCCACTTCGCCTTCTTCCAGCACGCGTAGCAGCTTGGCCTGCATCGCTACCGGCATATCGCCAATCTCGTCGAGAAAAAGTGTTCCACGATGCGCCTGCTCAAATTTTCCGTTGTGCCGCTGCGCCGCGCCGGTGAACGATCCCTTTTCGTGGCCGAAGAGTTCGCTCTCAATCAGCTCCGCAGGCACGGCTGCACAATTCAGTGTCACGAATGGCGCGCCTGCACGATGACTTTTCTCGTGGAGTGTCCGCGCCACCAGTTCCTTGCCCGTCCCTGTCTCCCCGTAGATGCAGACGCGCGATTCGCTGGCAGCCACGCGCTCAATCTGTGCCATGACGCGCCGCATCGTCTCACCGGTCCACACCATCGTATGTTTGCCAACGCGCGTCCTCAGATCGCGATTCTCCGTCTCGAGCCGCGTAAGCTTCATCGCATTGTCGACCGTCACCAGCAGCTTCTCGGTGGTCAGCGGCTTCTCGAGAAAATCCAGGGCGCCCAGTCGTGTCGCACGTACCGCCATCTCGATGTGCGCCTGCCCGCTCATCATCACCACTGGAGTGGCGACCTCGGCGTTCCTCAGGTCTTCAAGCAGCGAAAGACCGTCGCGCTTCGGCATCACCACGTCGCTCAGGATCAAGTCGAACGGCTGTGCCTGCGCCAACTCCAGCGCCCGCGCCGCGTTATCGCATACCACCGCCTCGTGTCCCGCTAGCCGGAAGGCGCGTGAAAGCGAGGCCAGAGTGTTGGCCTCATCATCGACTATCAGAATTCTTGCGCTCATCCCTAAGCCCTCGGCAGCGTAATCACAAACATCGCGCCCTGCCCCTCGCGGCTCTCCACCGTTATGGTACCTGCATGATCCGATACCACCGACTGCACAATCGCCAGCCCCAACCCCGTCCCGTGCTGCTTCGTCGTGTAATACGGAGTGAACAGGCGCCCGCATTCCTCCGGCGTAAGCCCCTGGCCTGTATCCGCAACGCGCAGCTCCACGTCCTCGTCTTTTAGGCGAGCGGAGATGGTCACGGTTCCGCCTTCCGGCATCGCGTCCTTCGCGTTCAGCACCAAATTTGAGAGCGCCCGGTGCATCAGCTCTGGATCTACCATGATCGGCATTTGACGACTGTCAACGTCAGCTTCAACGCTGATCTTCGGTCCGTCTTCGCTGCTTGTGGCATAGAGAGCCCGCACACGCGCTACGAGATCCTTTGCATCGATCCGCTCCAATTCGGGCTTCGGCATCTTGCTGAAGTCGCTGAATCGGCCGATGATCTTCTTCAGATTCGCGATCTCCATACTCAGCGTTTGCGTGCTTTCGCTGAACACTTCGTCGAACTCAGCAGCTGGTAATTGCCGCGCTCGCACCAGGTTTTCCACTGTAAGCTGCAACGGAAACAGCGGATTTTTCAGTTCGTGCGCCAGCCTTCGCGCCAGTTCGCGCCACGCCGCCACGCGCTCGCTTTGCACCAGCTTTTCGCGCTGATTCGTTAGCTGCTCCGTCATATGATTGAAGCTCTGCGCCAGCACTCCCACCTCGTCGCGCCCGCGCACCGGCACGCGCGCATCCCAACTCCCGCTCGCTACTTCCTCTGCCGCTCGCGCCAATTCCTCTACCGGCCGCGACACGCGCGCCGCAATCCACAGGCTGAAGATAATCGCCAGCAGGATCCCGCCGCTCGCTACGCCGTACGCGATCGCGCGAATCTGCTGCTGCTCCGCCACCAGTCCGCTGCGCGAAATGGCCACTGTCAGCACCGCCAGCACATTCCCGGCAGAGTTCTTCAGCGGAATCGCCGTCGCATTCACGCTGTCTTCGCGCCGCGGCGTTAAATAGAGGATCCCGCTCGCCTGCTGTCCACTGTTGCGCGCCTGGTCGATCAACGACGCATAGCGCACCGCGCCCTGCACTTCTCCGCCCGCACTTACCAGCCGCTTCGGATCGAACCGCGTCAGGCCTGTGCCGCTTGTATCTGCACCTACGTCCCTCGTAGTGTCATTCGTCGCGCTGGCTGTCTCGCTGTAGAGTGCGACCTGCATTCCAGGCGCAACCGGAAGATCTGCAAGAAAGCTCTGGTCCAGCCGCTTTCCGCCGACAAGTTTCACCGCCGGCTCGGCTCCGCGAATCGCGCGAACCGCAAACAGGCCGAGCACCGAGCTGTTATCCGATAACTCTTCGCGTTTCAGGAATGGAGTCTGCAAACCTTCGCTCGCAGCAGGTTCTGCGTATCCGAATCGCGCAGGCCATTGCGCCGAGCTCACAATGTTCCCGTCCGGCCCGACGATCTCAAGAAAATCAAGCTGAGCATCCTGCGCCAACGACTGTGCCTCATTGAGATAAGGAGCGGCATCATTCGACTGCACCAGCTCAAACGCCATGTTGCGCACCCGCTCCTGCCCTGCAATGCGGTCGACGGCCGCCGCCACATCCGACGAACGATGCTGAAACTCGCGCTGAAACTGGCTGACGAAGAGTGCCGTCTCCTCTTGATCGCGCTTCTCAAACACCTGCCGAATACGGACCAGCACCGTCCACGCTACCGCCGCCACCGCAGCGGCCACAGTCAGCGAGAACAAAAGAAGCAGCTTCTGCCGCAGGCTCACCGGGCGTCCTCCAGCGAAGCATCGGCCAGGTCAGGCGTTCCATCCGCTCGCAAACGCAGATCGCGCACGCGCGGTCCGCTCGCAAAAGCCTCGGGCAAGCAGAGCAATGGAACAATCCTCTTATCGTCCAGAATCATTTGTTCTCGCTTGAAGAGAGCAGCATCCGTCTGCTCCGTAATCGATCCAATATTTCCCGTGTCCCAAACGATTCTGTCGAGGGCGGCGGCAGGATCGGAACCTGCAATCAGCAACTTCCTCAGTACTATGTCTGCGTGCTGCCCGCCGGTATTTGTGACCTGCACATTGAATCCTGCCTCGTGGAGATTCAACGCAATTCTCTGCGCCGCCAGTTGCATGGCAGCATCCCCTTCAGTGCTCAGTGTCAGCCGTGTTGTCGTCAGCCCTCCACGCGAATCATGTGCCTTGTTTAAATCCCGATCCGTCGGAAAGAGAAACGAATAGCCGGTCAATCTCTGCGGCAACAGGCTCGCGGTTACTTCGCCCTGCTTCTGGAAGATCACATTAAAGAGTGCGCTACGATCGACGGCCGCTGCAATTGAGCCGCGCAGCTTCACGTTCGCAAGCGCGCCTGAATCGCTTACCTGAAGAGCAATCAACATTACCGGCGGTGAGGTCAGGACGGTCAGTTTTTGCTGCTGAGCCTGTCGTATCTGTTCCGCTGGAACCTCCACCACGTCGGCGTTTCCGAGGCTCAGATCGAGCCATTGCTCACGAACCGCTCGATGCACTCGAATCTCGATCGCGTCCGCAAATGGCCTTCCTGACCAGCAGTTTTCGTTCGCGGCTAGCGCCAGCACACCGTTATTGAATCCTGTCACTTGAAACGGTCCTGTGCCGATTGCGCCCACCGGCGTCTTGCCATCCGCTGTTGCTACGAGAGCAATCAGGAATTGATCGCTAGCCAGCAGCGCCGGCAGATTCGGCATTGATGAGTCGCTCGTAAACACCACAAGCGGACCCACTGCCTTCACCGCCGTCCATGGGCAATCAGCACTGCACGAAACGCTGAGGGAAGCCACGACGGAGGCTGATGTCAACAGCGAACCATCGTGAAAATGTACTCCCGGCCGCAGCCGAAACTGCCAGCGATGATTGGCATTGTCTGACTCCCATGTCAACGCAAGCGCTGGCCGCAACGCGCCGTTCCCATCCATCTGGTCTATCTGCGTCAGCCCGTCGTACACCAGCCTTCGCGCAAGTCCGTCCGGCCGCTCCCAGGCATCGCCCGCGGTCTCTACGTGGAGCGTGCCGCCGTAATGCGGACGCGTTCTTCCCCAGGTGCAGATCGCAACCGAAGCCAGAAAAAAGCTAATTGCAAAGCGCCGTAACACGGTCCACCTCGTATCCACCTACCGAATTGCGCACCACCGCAAATATGCTCTTCGCATCCTGCGCCGTCCATAACGCGGTCACAGTCCCATCCACCGCCAGCGGTGCGCTTGTCGGTATCGCCTCAAGGGCAGGAATTTCAAATGCGCGCAAACTGTCGCTTATCGCCTCTCCAGAACTCGACGCAATCACCTGCGTACCCGCGCCGCACCCAGAGCGCACTACGGCAAAGTCGCTGCCCCAGTCACGCGTTCCGGTAGCTGCCTTCATCGCGCCGTTCTCCACCAGCTGGACCCTCCCATCGACTCCGGTCAGCAATAATGCGGCCCCGCCCGCAGCCCGCGGAATCATCCCCGCCGAGTAGAACGTTGGCAAATCTACACCAATGCTCGGCGTAACGATGCCGGTAAAAAAATCGCGCGCTGGATTATAGAACGCCTTCAGCGCTGGTGTGCCGCTCGCATCGCCACTTTGGTATACGGGCCACGGGTCGTCGCTCGCATGGCAGCGTACATTCCAGCCGCTTTCCCCACTCGCGCCGCTCAGGGGGAGGGAATAGCTCCCAGTGCATCCGATTGCCGGAGCATACGCGGCAAAGCCACCTCCTTCTGCGGTTGCCAGCAAGACTCCTCGCGGATCGCGCCCCAGTGGCTTTTCAATCACAAATGTATTCGCTTCTATCCAGCCGCCGGCGCTTGCCGAGAAGATCGAGATTCGATCCGCAAACATCACCACGAAATGTCCATTGATCTCGGCCCCCGCAAGAATTGGGTTATCCTGCGAAGTTCCGCCGATTCCGGCAATCCTCTCTCTCCGCAGAACCATTCGCGCATCGGCAACTCCCGCCGGCGCAGGCGAAGCATCAACGTGCACCATTGCTACGTGCGTTTCGCTGCCTTCCACAACTTCTGCCACCCACAACCGCTCGCGCGCATTCTCGCTCAGGGTTACGCGGACCGCATTCGCGCTTTCTACACCCGAGGCAATTACTCCGTGCGCTTTTAGATCCTGCTCCAGCAACTTTCGAATTGCTGGAATTTCGTTCGTCTGAATTGTCGAAAGATTGCGAATCGTCAACTGTGCCTGACCCGGCCCAAGAATGTAGACGATTTGTGCCGCCAGATCCGCCGCCGGCTGCGCCCATCGGTTCTGCGTTTGCGGTGCTTGCGCCCCACTTGCCACGAGGAGGGTCAACATCGACACCCCCACCGCCATTCTCCAGATCAGCCTCATTGCTCCCATCATTTCTCTGCTTGTTCGTTGCGCGGATTATATCGTTTGCGGCGTGTCGCGCCGGTGCATCCGACTTCGATCGTTGTGCCACGAGCAAACGAGGAGGCGCAGCCCCCGCCGCGTCTCCTCGTCGTGTACTACCCCGGCCGCTGCACTCAATGTCCGCTTTTCGGATCCGGCTCCGACTCCGAATCCATCTCCTGCTTCACCATCGGAGCGTTCGCCATGTTCTTGAATACATCATTTGCGAAGAAGAACTTCCCATCCGAAGGCACCATCACAACCTGGATCTTGTCCGACAAGCGCTCGGCCACGATCTTGTTGATCAACAGCGGAGACTTGTTCAGCAGTGCTGCTTCGCTCGTCATCCGCTCCGCATTCGCCGCCGCAATCAACTTGATGCGGCTGGCTTCCGCATCGGCCAGCAGGTTGCGCCGCTGCAGCTCAGCCTTGCTGTCGATCACCTTGGCCTCCGCGTCGGCCTGCGCATTCTGGATCGTCGCTTCCTTGCGGGCCTCCGCTTCGAGCTTGCTCTGCTCAATCTGCTTCTGTTTCAGCGGCAGCGTGTACTGCATCGCGTCCGACTCACCCTTTGCCTCGATCACTTTGGACTGCGCATCGCCCTCGGCCCGCTTCTCCTTCTGCTTTGACTCGGCTTCCGCTTCCAACTCGGCGATTCGCACCTGCTTCTGCTGGATGTCTGTATCCACGGCCATCTGGTCGTCCTGCTGCTCCTTCAACAGCAGCCCTTCCAGCCCCTTCGCGTATTGCTCCGGCAATTGAATATCCGATAGCATCACCTCTTCCACCACGATGCCATCGTTCGCCAGCTTCTTCGTGATGATCCCGGATGCAGCATTCCGCACCTCTTCGCGCTTGCTTGAGAAGATCTCCCGCACCGTGTACGACGGCGCCAGTTCCCGCCATGCACTCGCAACAACCGGAGGGACCAACTCTTTGTCTGCCGGCTGTGGCAAGTGCGCCTGCAGGCTCGCCAGCTTATTCGGATCGAGCCTGTAACGCACCGTCACCGCCAATCCGATATTCAGCCCTTCGCGGGACTGCACCGTCATTTCATTCTTGATGCCGGGTTTCCCGCATCCACAATCCCCGCCGTGAAAAGATGGTCGCGCAAGTCAAACAATTGCACGCTCTCCACCAACGGTGTAACAAAGTGCAGCCCCGGGTACAGCGTTCCCGGCTCCGTCCCGTTGATTTGGCTGATGCGCACGCCACCCATTCCGCTAGGCACCACTACCATGCTGGTTGCGATTAACAGCGGCAGGCACGCGACCATCGCCAGCGCCACTGGCCCTCGCCATGCAATTGGTAAGGGTTCTGGTTCATCAGCGCCTGTCTCGAGGAACAACCCGTCTCCACCAGCCTTTTTCTTCATTGCATAGCGAATCCGCATCCAGAGCCCATACAGCGGAATCGTCACAGCGGCAGCCATCATTAGCACTCCCGCAACCATCAGCAACATCTTCAACGCGATCATTTACCGCCTCCACCACCCGGGGTCCCCACAAACCGTTCTGAGTTTGTGGGGTGGTCACCCATGTGCTTGTGCTCTTTCCGTCCGCACGTCGGCGAAGATCTTCTACCGCGTGCCCCGTGTTTCCCGGCTCCCGGCCATGGAGCAAGCAACAGCCGGACCAGCCCGCCAAACGTCAACTCCTCAAACAGCAGCGCCGCCGCTACCGGCAGCAGCGCTGCTCCCAACCCACTCATCGCATCCGCCAGCAGCCCCATCGCCATCCCCCTTACCCGGGCCCAACACAGATAGGTCTTCGTCTGTGGGGGTGGTTACCAGTTACCCGTCACAGCCAAGCCCTCCGTGGCCGCTTCGGTCGTTGTCGTTGTTGTCGCGGCTGGTGTAATGCTCGCTATCACCACCGGCTCCTGCGCACCCGCAACCACCCGCTTCTGGTCGCCACCGAATAACTGCGCCGTCTCTTCATTGCGCTGCCCGACTAGCTCCACCGTGTCGCCAGCGCTGACCAGCTCGTAGATCTCTTCCAGATCCTTTTGGGCCATCCGAATGCACCCATGCGAAGCAGCCTTGCCGATCGATCTCGGTTCATTGGTCCCGTGAATTCCGTAGCCCTTCACGCTCAATCCCATCCACCGAGTGCCCACCGGATTCCCCGGCCCCGGCAGAACGGTTTTGCCATTGTGCGAATAGGTTGGGTTCTTGACCCGCCGCGCGATCGTGAATGTTCCCGTCGGGCTCGGTGTCGTGGGCTTGCCAACCGCGACGGTGTAGACCTTCTTGACTTGCCCGTCTTCCACCAGCGCCAGTTTCCGGTCTTCAAGGCTCACGACGATCACGCGATTCGTAACCGGCGCGGTCTGGATACCAGTCGTCTGAACCGCCGCGACCTGCTGCCCCATTGCCTGAACTCCGAGAACCGCCGCCATGCTCGCCGCCATCGCCCATTTGCCCGTTCCGTTCATCGCGTCCTCCATCGGATCTCTCATTTGCCAACGCCTTGAGAGATTGCAGGACCCGTGCCAATGTGCTTTGCACTGAAAACAAGAGCTTTATGGGATGAAAGGCGCGAGCTGCCCGTGTCACCAAAAACACGAGTGTGTTTCCTCTGACACGCCGTCCTACGCACGATCAAGGCGCAGTCGGTCACAAATGTCATAAAGAGACGTGGAAGCGGCAGATTATTTGCGGGGTATACTCGGCGGATGCGAGGCAGGGGCGGCTGTCTTACAAGTCTGAGCGGTTGCCTGATGAAGCTGGTGCTTTTCGGGATTGCCGCATGCGCCTTTTTCTGGGTTTTGTTAGTGGCGTTGAACCCGTGGGCGCTGCACATCGGCGGGCGCTCTACGCCGCTGCTCTATTGGCACGGGACAGGCACGGTGGCGTCGAAGAACGGCAAGACTTATCCGCTGTATGTATCGTTCTGGCCCCGAAGACCGATGCGGCACAGTGGCGGCCGGCGCGAGGGCAAGATCTGGAGCGCAGATCTGACTGGCACGGGCTGGCTATGCATTGCGCCGGGGTCGGTGGAGCGGATGGACCTGAGCGGGACGATGTACGGCGGATACCTGAGCAGCGACAACAGCGTGTTCGACTTCAGGTTTTTGGAGTGGCAGAAGCCGTTCCGGATCAACTACCAGAATCGCGGCTATTTCGATGTGGCTGGAAGCTGGCACGGGCCGCTTCTGGTGATGGACCGGACGGGGGAGCAGGGAATCAAGCTCAACACCGGACCATTTATCGACAACGCGACGGTGACGCTGCGCTGGGCGAGCTATGGGGAGTTTGAAACTGCTTGCCGGGCGATGGGAAGCACGCCGGGGAAGTAGCCGCACAGGAGGGTTGCATGTATTGTATGTGGGCAACCCGAAAGGCTCTGGGACAATCGGCTGGGAGCGTTCAAATACATGTCACAAGAAATGAATCAACGGAGAGTGCCATGAAGAAAAACAATGTCGCGATCATCGCATTAGCGTTGATGGTCCCGGTTGCCATAGCCGGCGGTAGCTTTCGGGCAGCGAGCGCAGGCGGAGAAGACTGCTTATCCGGCGATGGCTCCTGTCGATCAGTATTTGATGCCAGATCAGAACGCTGAAATTGCGCTGGCTCGCACCGGTGCGCCGGCGTCCATTTCGGATGGGGCCGAAGTGATGGTGCTCGGACGGACGGGATTCACGACCGCCGTGAAAGGCACGAATGGATTTCTCTGTATCGTGGAACGATCGTGGGGCGCAATGACGGATGATCCAGAGTTCTGGAATCCAAAAATTCGTTCGCCCATTTGCTTCAATGCGGCGGCCGCGAGGACGTTTGCGCCTATCTTTCTGATGAAGACCAGGCTGGTGCTGGCGGGAAAATCGAGGGCGCAGATCCTCGCGGAGACCTCGGCGGCACTGGACAAGAAGGAACTGCCCGCGCTGGAGCCGGGAGCGATGTGCTACATGATGTCGAAGCAGCAGTACCTGAACGACCGCGGCATGAGCTGGCATCCGCACCTGATGGTTTTTGTTTCGGGCGACGCGGAGAAAAGCTGGGGAGCCGACGTGGAGGGCTCACCGATCATCGCGGCGAATGACCCCGAAGAACGGGTCACGATTATGATGGTGCCGGTTTGGAAGTGGTCGGATGGGACGCCGGGGCCGGCGCTTGTGCACTGATTTCAGGACGAAGGCAAAAGCAGGTCCTTCGCGCCGCTTACCCCACTGCGTGGGGCCCCAAGCCTGCGGCGCTCAGGATGACACGGACTGGGGTGGTTGTGCTTTCCCAGGTCTCAGAAGCGAGACATGGAGCACCCGGCAACAACGAGCTAGGACAGCTGAGTGACTCCGCATTGAAGCAGATATTGAGCTGTCCTATCAAATTCGTCCGGGGATATGGTTGGATCGTGCGGATTGCCTTTGGGAACGAATATCACCATTCCCTTCCGCGCTCGAGTTAACAGCACGCGATATGCATTTCTCCTATAAATCTTCTTCTCTTCGCTCTTAATAGCAGTCCATTTGGTATGACCACCGTGCCGCAATGTGCGCAGTTGCCAACCGCTCAATTGATCCCAAATAAAATCTCCACCCCAGCAAAGCCCTACCCAATCTAACTCCAAACCTTGAATTTCGAATTCAGTGGCGAAGACTTCGCAGCGAAAGCTCGATCGCACATCGGATTGCTCGGCCAAGTACCAGTGCTCCCACGGATAGTCTGCATGGAAAGACGAGTTGGGTTCCAGCCCTTCAGCCCGCAAACGTGCCGCGCCAGAAGAGCCAACCAAACCGCAGCGCTCGACCCCGATTCCTTGCGCTTGTAGCCTCGTTCGTGTTTCGTCGATACTTCGCGACAGAAAAATCGGAAACCTTTCGGTGATTCGTAAATCTGCCGCTTCGTCAGACTTGCCGTCGAGTAAGAGGTTAACCCATGTCGCAAGTTGATCTGCACGCAGGCTTCGGTTTGACGTTCGAAGATGTAACGCAGAACTCGTCTGCACTGCCGTTTGTTTAAGAGGGTCGCCGAACAAACGATGACCTGCCGTAGACTGACCCCCTTCCAAGACCTCCGGCGATGCATAGATCAGCCAATCTTTCGAAGCCTCGGCGAGCGCTCTTCCCCATTCTTCGAGTCCGGCCTCGCCGTCATTTATTTCTTGTCCGCCGCCCACTAAGGCTACGACCATGGCCCAATCCGGATGTCGTTCCATAATGCGCAACAACATCTCCGGCTCAGAATAGTCGCGTCGGAATTTCTTCATGTTCTGCGCGCGATTCCATGCGCGTTGTGCTTCATCAAAGATGATGGCGTGGTTCGAGGGCGGACGCTGATTATCTTCCGTGTGATATCTAGCGAAAACATGAACATTCTCAATGAGAGTCTTTGCCTCTGCGCGGGCTTGCGGCGCGTAGGCGCCAGCACGCATGCTCTCTTGTGTAAATAGGTGTTGGAGGACTTGCACGAGCGGTCCATTGCCGCTCATGAAATGAATCGCGTCAGCTTTGTTCTCGGCAGAATGCGCAAGGCTTAATCCAACTAAGGTCTTTCCTGAGCCGGGGACGCCCGTCAGAAAGCAGATTGAGTGACGACCTTCGCTTCGAGCGCGATCTAAACACTTCTGCACTGCTAGGCGAACGTCTTCAATCTCATTTTCAGATGCTTCAGAGTGCGCGATCTCTCGAATTGAGAGGCCGCTTCTTAGAGCTAACGCCGCTTCGAGAATGCTTGGAATGGGAAAATAGGGGCTGTCATCCCAGAGCATCGCAGACGCTTGGTCCTTGGAAGTATCCTCGATTGCGATCAAAATATCGGATAACTCGTTCCATGAACTCCGGTAGACCGGAGCTATCCAATAGGTCGCCAGTTGAGGAAATAGTTCACGCTGGTTCAATGAGTCGAGATCTATGCCATGCGAATCCGATGACACGATGATCGGCACAATCCTGCGATCAGATGACCCTCGATGGAAGTAATGGAGGAGAAGCGCATACTCTTCAATTTGGCGTTTAGCCTGTGATGCAGCGGTTCCAGTTTTTGCTTCAATTACGACTATCGCGTCCCTAATTAAGAGGACCGTATCAATTCGCATTTCTTTGCGCGGAATCGAAAACTCAAGCAGCAGCCCCCATAATCTCGCCGAATCCGACCTATCGACACAACGATTTAAACAGCTTCGGAGCGAGTCAAGATCACGTTCCCACGTGAGTGTCTGATCCGAATACTGGCTTGTGTAACCGCGGTTCGCATACGCAATTCCCAAATGGGCTAGCACGTATTCATCGGTCTGTGCAAGGAACTCTTCTACGCTCGATCGATAGAAACATGTCATGTTGGTGGGTTAAGTGGCTCGCTGACCAGGCTATCACCCACCCAAAGACCTACCCCACCAGCGCACCTTTCGCGAGCATCTGCTTGATGCCGCGGATGGCTTGTCTGGTGCGCTCTTCGTTTTCTATGAGGCTGAATCTTACGTGGCCGTCGCCGTAGTCGCCGAAGCCGATGCCGGGGCTGACGGCTACTTTGGCTTCGTTGAGCAGGAGCTTCGAAAATTCTAGCGAGCCTAGGTGACGGTAGGCTTCGGGGATTTTGGCCCAGACGAACATCGTGGCTTTCGGAGATGGGACGGCCCATCCGGCGCGGTTTAGGCCTTCGATTAAAACGTTGCGGCGGAGGCGGTAGTTTTCGCGGATTTCGGCGACGCAGTCCTGCGGGCCTTCGAGAGCGAGAATGCTTGCCACTTGAATCGGTGTAAATGTCCCGTAGTCGAAGTAGCTTTTGAGGCGGGCGAGGGCGTTGACGAGGACGGGATTGCCGACCATGAATCCGACGCGCCAGCCGGGCATGTTGTAGGACTTGGACAAGGTGAAGAACTCGACGGCTACGTCTTTGGCGCCGGGGACCTGGAGGACGGAGGGGGGCTTGTATCCGTCAAAGCCGAGATCGGCGTAGGCGAGGTCGTGGATGAGGTGGAATCCATACTCGCGGGCGAGGGCTACGAGGCGGGCGAGGAATGGCAGGTCGACGCACTGCGTGGTCGGATTCGATGGGAAGTTGACGATGAGGGCCTTGGGGCGCGGGGTCATGCGCGGGATGATGGCTTCCAGTTCCGCTAAAAACTGATCGCAGTCGTGGACGGGGACGCTGACGACATGGGCTCCGGCGATGACGGGGCCGTAGATGTGGATGGGGTAGCTGGGATTGGGGACGAGAACGGTGTCGCGGGAGTCGAGAATGGCAAGGCACAGGTGGGCGATGCCCTCCTTGGAGCCGATGGTGACGATGGCTTCGCTGGCGGGGTCGAGGTCGACGTCGTAGCGTGACTTGTACCAGTTGCAGATGGCCTTGCGCAGGCGGGGGATGCCCTTGGACACGGAGTAGCGATGGGTGACGGGCTTCTGCGCTGCTTCGATCATCTTGTCGACGATGTGTTTGGGCGTGGCTCCGTCGGGGTTGCCCATGCCGAAGTCGATGATGTCTTCTCCGCGGCGGCGGGCGTTGATCTTCAACTCGCCGGTGATGTTGAACACGTAGGGCGGTAGGCGCTGGATGCGGCTGAACTCTTCCATGATGACTCCATTATGACTGCAGGGAACAGGGATTAGGGAACAGGGATCAGGGACGCAGGCACTAAGGCATCTGAAGTGGAACTGCGTTTGGATTGGGATGAGGTGGGACGGAGTCTAGGCGGCTGGAGCCGCCGCACGGGCCGCGATCGCGATGGCAGCGGGATGGTGCGGGTGCGGCATGGGCTGATTATAGCGTGGTCGGTTGAGCAGAACTCAAGATGTGCTGGATGGGGGTTCGTGTTTTCCCATGTCTCAGACTGGGCACCCGGGGTAGTGGGTGATTGAGACGGGTCGAAAAGCAGGTCCTTCGTTCCGCTTACCCCACAGATGATGAGTCATCTGCGGGGCCCCAGGCTTGCGGAACTCAGGATGACACGGGCTGTGGTGGATTCGTGCTTTCCCACCCATTTCGCAATGAGGCTGCCGCCCAGAGGGTTCCCGGAATGGGGCACCGACTATATTCTTTTACTCCCTATTCGTTATTCCCTGATCCCGGTCTTTATTGCATTCGATAGCGCTCGCGCATTAGCCTCTGCAAGCGCGGCCAGTAGATCAGGTCGAAGGCCAGCTCCTTGTCTGGAAACATCACCAGGGCTGCCTTGCGCGTGTCGGCCACCATCTCTGAAGCTTCGTCAACGCTCAGCGTCGAGTCTTGCGCGATAACCTGCATCACCATGTTCACCACGATCTGCAGGCGGCGTATCTTGCGGCTTTCTTCCTTCAGCTCCTCTGGCGACTGAGCCGGTTGCTGGCTCTCGGCATTTGAAGAGGAGGGGGAAGCCGGGAAGGCGTCAAGCTGCCGATCCCAGGAATTCTCCGATGGGCCCATGCGGCAATTCCTCCTGCGTATTGGATGAAATTGTCGTGCTTTCAGTGCATCGTAGCAGCGGATTCCTCGAACTCCTGCGCTCCGAGGCAATTGGGACTCTAGTGTGCCACTCGTAACCGTATCGAGGAGGGATCTTCCTTCCACCCGACAACATGATCGTTTTGAAAGAAGACTCGCGAGCCGCCATAACCGAACTCATTGTCAGAGAAGAGGGTTGGGGTCCCTTGCACCGAAATCACATCGCTCTTCGATGACCCCGCGCCAAAGGTGATCAGCCCGGGAACAGGCGCGGTATTGGGCCAGAGCTTTACGCGCAGCGGAGCGGTTTTGGGATCGATCTTCCAGCCCGCGACATGGCCATTTTTGAAATCGATCTCCGACCCCTTGTAGAACATCTTTTCTCCTGAGGAGGAGGTTGGATTCCCCAGGATCGATAAGACTTCCATGGGGGTCAATCCCGAGGTGATGTAAGGCTTTGCTCCATGCATCTCATTTACGGCGGCCGCTACCCGTGTATCCACTGGTGTTCCAACCTTGGCCGCCGGAACTTGCTCCTGCGTGACGCTCGGGATCGACGGTGTCGCCGGGGCCGGGGCATTTTCCGTTTTCGATCCATGCATGCTCTCAGTTGCATTCGTCCACAGTCGAACTCCACTCGCGTGAAGCTGCCGCGAGACGTCGGCTTTGAATTCTTCCCAGGGTCCCGCTGTTTTTGAATTCTCCAAAAGGAACGAATCGAGGGAAATCCAGAGAAGTGCAATAGCGGCAATCGCACCGGTTGCAACAACAATCCTGAGCAGAATCTTCAAACCATAGTTCAAAGCCCGCCGCGCTTCCCCCTGCTGTTCGCCCATCGTCTCGGTAACAAAAACAGGGGTCGGTGGCTCCTCGGGCTCGGAGATCGGTTCAGGATCTGGTGCGGCAGGTCGACGCTTTCCAGTCGGATGCTCGGATGTCAGGTAGTCGTGAGCAGTGTTGATCTCCTTCAACTTTTCTTCGGCGGCACGTTTGAGCTTCAGGTCGGATTGAAATCGATCGGGGTGCCAGACCTTGACGAGAGTCAGATAGGCGTTTTCAATCTCCGCAGCAGATGCATTCTCTCCAAGGCCAAGCGTCTGTAGCGCGGCGCAGCGATCGCACAAGCCGCCAAATGTTTCCGCCGGATTGCCGCACATGCACGAGCTCATGAAGGTTGGCGAAAGCCGATGCCGTTCTCGATTCGAAGAGTGCACCAATTATAGAAGGGTTGGAGAATACTGGAGGGTGCCGACCGTAACACCGGCCACCGTCTTTCCGTTGGCAAAAATCGCGATACCCGCGAACCCGTAGAATGGGATCTGGATGGCTTTTACTGAACAATACGACGTCGTGGTAGTGGGTGCCGGCCACGCGGGCTGCGAGGCGGCCATGGCCGCAGCTCGCATGGGCCAGAAAACAGCGCTCATCACCATGAATCTCGATCTCATCGCGCAGATGAGCTGCAATCCCGCCATCGGTGGTGTGGCCAAGGGGCACCTGGTACGTGAGGTCGATGCGCTGGGCGGGATCATGGGAGAGGTCGCTGACGCCGTTGGCATCCAGTTCAGGCTACTCAATACCTCGCGCGGCCCCGCCGTCTGGAGTCCTCGCGCGCAGTGTGACAAGCAACTCTATCGCGTGAAGATGCGCGAAGTTCTCGAAGCTCAGCCCGGCCTGCACATTCGCCAGGCCGAAGTCGTCGACCTCGTGATTGAAGAGCAGGGAATAGGGATTAGGGAAAAGGGAATAGACGACCTCGCAGATGAGGCGGGTGAGTTTACTCGCCCATTCCGTCCCCACCGCCGCGTCCTCGGCCTCAAGCTTCGCGACGGTCGCCGTCTTCTTGCAGGCGCAACCATCATCACTACCGGCACCTTCCTCAACGGACTGATCCACTGCGGCGAAGAGCGCTACCCTGCTGGCCGCAGCGGCGAACCCGCTTCAGTCCTTCTTGGCGAAGCCCTTCGCAGACTCGGCCTTCGTACCTGCCGCCTGAAGACCGGCACACCGCCGCGTCTCGATGGACGCACGATCCGCTGGGACACTTTCGAAGAACAACCCGGCGATGCTGAGCCAACCCCGTTCAGCTTCCGCACAAAGAAAATCGTGCAACCGCAGATCAGTTGCCACATCGCGTTTACCACGCCGGAGACGCTGCGCCTGATCCGCGAAAACGTGCATCGCTCGGCGATGTACTCCGGCCAGATCGAGGGCATCGGCCCGCGTTACTGTCCTTCGATCGAAGACAAGATCGTCAAGTTCCCCGACAAGACGCAGCACCAGTTCTTCCTCGAGCCCGAGGGCCTCAATACCCACGAAGTCTACGTCAACGGCATGTCCACGTCGCTGCCGATGGAAGTGCAGTGGCAGATCGTACGCTCGATCCCAGGCCTTGAGGAAGCGGAGATGCTGCGGCCCGGCTATGCCATCGAATACGACTCAGTGGATGCCACGGAACTCGATCGCAGCCTCCGCGTGAAATGCATGGAGGGCCTCTACCTCGCCGGCCAGATCAACGGAACCAGCGGATATGAAGAAGCCGCTTGCCAGGGCATCATGGCCGGCATCAACGCTGCGCTGTGGCTGAAAGGCGAGCCGCCATTCACCATGGACCGCACCGAGGGATACACGGGGATACTGATCGACGACCTCATCTCCAAGGGAACCAACGAACCGTATCGCATGTTCACCTCGCGCGCGGAGTTCCGCCTGCACCTGCGCATCGACAACGCCGACCGCCGCCTCACACCCCATGGCCGTCGCCTTGGCCTCATCAACGACGAAGTATGGGCGGAATACCAGCAGAAGCAGGCACGCATGGCCGCACTCGAAAATCTGCTCACCACGCGCAAGGTCGATACAGAAAAGCTTGCCGCGGCAGGGTTGGGCGATCTCGGATCCGTCAGCGGTCAAACCTGGGCACAGTTCCTCAAGCGTCCCGAAGTCGGCATTCAGCCCGTGCTGAATGCACTGGCAGATGCGCTCGCCGGCGATCCGCTGCTCGCTTACTTTGGAAAAGGATTCGTCCAAAACCCGGAAGCGCGAAGCGCGGCGCGCGCGGTCGAAACGGAAATCAAATTTGCCGGCTACCTCGACCAGCAGCGCAAAGCCATCGACAAGCTCAAAGCCGCTGAGGCCGTTGCGATCCCCGAATGGATCGACTACAGCGTCATCAGCGGCCTCTCGCGGGAGATGCGCGAAACCTTCGAGCGCGTTCGCCCCATCACCATCGGCCAGGCCAGCCGTATTCCCGGCGTCACGCCCGCAGCACTCTCGCTTGTCCATGTGTCAATCCGCGTCCAAGGCTCTCAACGCGACAAGCCTCGAGCAGCGAAAGTCGGCTAACCTCTGCGTCTTTGCTGATGTAGATTGGGGTATGTTCTCGCCCAATCGAGTCGTTGTCGCCTTGCTCCTCTTTTCAGCAATGAATGCTTACACCCAGACCGGGAAACCCGCCGCTAGTTCGCGCACGCGATCTGGGAGTTCCATTCGACGGCTCACCCGGGCAATTCAACGCCATCACCGATGTTCCCGGTGTTGAAGTTGGCTCCGCAACCCTGATCCGGGGAGAAGGTCCCCTGAAGGTTGGCGAAGGACCGGTCCGTACCGGCGTCACTGTGATTCTGCCGCGCGGCGCCCACAGCACCGATCCGGTGTATGCGGGATGGTTCAGCCTCAATGGCAACGGCGAAATGACCGGCACCACCTGGGTCGAGGAGTCCGGCTTTCTTGAAGGCCCCGTCGCCATCACCAACACCCATAGCGTCGGTGTCGTTCGCGACTCGATGATTGCGTGGGGCCTACAACATGGAGCACTCGCTCAACCCTGGGCGCTCCCCGTCGTCGCCGAAACCTGGGACGGCTATCTGAACGATCTGAACGGCTTTCATGTAAAGAAGGACGATGTCTACGCTGCACTCGATTCCGCAAAGACCGGCCCGGTTGCCGAAGGCAATACCGGCGGCGGTACCGGCATGGTCTGCTACGGATTCAAGGGTGGAACCGGCACTGCGTCCCGCGTCTTGTCGAAAGAGCAAGGCGGCTACACGGTTGGCGTTCTCGTGCAGTGCAACTGCGGGCGCCGGCCTCAATTGATGATCGCGGGCGTTCCTGTCGGCAAAGAGATCCCCGGCAACGAGCCATATGCTCAGCTGGCTCCGCCACCTCTGCCCGGCGACGAAATGAAAGGCGATGTCGGCTCCATCATCATCGTTATCGCCACCGACGCGCCACTCCTGCCGCACCAGCTCAAACGCATCGCGCGTCGCGCCTCACTGGGCCTTGCGCGCACCGGGTCTATTTCCGGCAACGGCTCCGGCGATATCTTCATTGCTTTTTCTACGGCTAATCAGCACGCGGACGCCGAGCCTGGTCCCAACACCGTAAAAACCGTGTCGAACGAACGCATCAGCCCGCTCTTTGAAGCCACCGTTGAGGCTACTGAAGAAGCCATCGTGAACGCCATGGTCGGCGCAAAAACGATGACCGGCATCGATGGGCATACAGTCGTCGCTCTCCCTCACGACAAGCTTCAGCAGGTCCTCAAGAAATATAACCGCTAGGGAACCAGGCTTACTGCGCTTCCTTTTTGTCGCTCTTGCCGAAGATCGGGAAGTGGAAAGGCAGTTCCGCATTCGACTGCTTCTTGTTTTTGCCGCCTTCCTCGCGCAGCACGGTGCGCTGCGAATTGATGCAGAGCCAGCCATTGTGGGCTCGCTCAAATACGTGGGTAAACACGCCCTTCTCGTCCACCTGTCCTGATGTTCCGCGATGATGCAGGACATAGGTTCCATTCGCAACCGCGATGTCTCCCAGCATGCGGACCGTCACGACTTTCTGCTCCAGATGCAGCGTCTTGTCCTCGGTCGTAATCAGGTAGGCAACTTGCTGATTGCGGGTGCTGATATCCCCCGAACCCGACACATCCAAAAATAATGGTGAAAGCACCAACTCCAGGCCATACTGATCGCGCCGGTTTACGGCGTCGTCCCAGGAGCTCTCAATCTTCTGGAATTGCTGGATTTCGGGGGAAGATGTTGTGGTTACTGGGATCTGGACCGGTGCCGGAGAAGGACTCGGAACCTGTGCCAGTGCAGTGCAGGAGAGAAGAACTACAGAAAAACAAGCAGCGAAACAAGTCATACGCGTGCCAATACTCCCAGATAAGATCATATCTCTTTGACTTCGAAGGGAGGTCAGGCGGAAGCTGAAACGACACGGCAGAGTTGGTCTAGTTCAAGTTCTGGAGCCGTTCCGGCTGATGGAGCGTAATGACTGAGTCTTCAATTGATACGCTTCCATCTTTGCGAAATTGACCCAGGGTGCGCGTCACGGTTTCCCGGGTCGTGCAGGCCATTGAGGCCATTTCTTCGTGCGTCAGGAGCAGCGGGAATCGGAATCCGCCATTTACGTGCTCGCCGATCTGGTGTGCCAGCTCCAGCAGCAGGCGACCGAGCCTTCCGGCAACGGTCTCTGCCAATGAAATGCGGCACGCATCCTGCAGGGCAAACCGATACTCCTGGCAGATGCACTGCACTGCGCGCATTTGCGCTTCCTTATGATTGCGGAGAAATGCGAGAAATCGCTCCCGCTCGACCGGACGGAGTTGGGCAGAGGTCAATGACTCAGCCGAAACCTCGTATACCCCGTGAGAGAGCGCCGCGTAGAGCCCCAGCATGGAGCCCGGGCCGGCTACACGCACAATCATCTGCCGGTCCTGGGCGCGGCCTGCGGTGAGTTTCAGGTAGCCGCCACAGATCAGGTAGAGGCATCTCGCGTCTTCGCCCTGGCTGAAGAGGGTCGCTTGCGAAGGCAGGCTGATGGTGCTGGTCAGGAGCTCCAGATCGGCCAGTACTGCGCTGCCTAGAGAGCAAAACCAACCCGGCCGGCGATTGGAACATGCCGCGCAGCCAACGGGAGAGGGGCGGGAAAGGCTCTTTTGCCGCCTTTGCGCGCCCGCCGTGATTTCAACTTCCGCCATTTTTTTGCCCACATTCAGTCTGCCTCTCCACGCGGCGTGTGGATGTGATGGGGCTCACGTGTCCCGAGCCAATCGGTGTGATTCTGCGACGTGAAGTGTCCTGAATTCCCACTCAGATTCCGGAAATGCCGAAACGTCATTCCTCCGAAGAAACTCAACAAAGCATTTGCTTGTTCCTGGGAAAGGTGAGAGTGTGACGAGACGAACCCTCCAGTGTCTGTTTTGGCCGTGGATCGTTCCAGCGGAATATTTGCTGGATTCGGAATCCCACCGAAGCAAAAGTGGGCGGACTGTGTCTGGAATGTACTTCATTTTGCTGTGCTTAAGCTTACCGGGTTGCCAGATGGGCCACCAGGCTCAATGGCAACTGCTCTCCTAGAGTCTTGCCTCAGTCTTAACGAGCTTGCCGAAGACGACGCGATGTGATGGATGTCACCGAATCAGCACTCCGAGCCAAGGTAGGATTGCGCCCATAAGGTGATGCTCCACACAGAATGCACAGTCGTTCTAGAAACGACCAAAACTGCTCAGCCCTGAAAGGGGTAGGCGGAAGAGAATGGCAGGGCGTAGACCTCAAGCGTGCGATGGTAGCTCACCAAGGTGGACCTTTATGCATAGAGAACAGCTGAGAAAGCGAACGCCCGATACGGAGTCTTCGGGAATCAGTCATGGCCTGCTTTTTTCGTTCTTGCTCCTTCTCGTGGTGGTTTTGTTCTCAACCAGGGCAATCGCTGCTCCGGCCAGGGGACAGACGCCAGCCGGAGCCAAAGTCAGCCAGACCGCGCCTGCAACGGGAGACTTTGTTGGCCAGGAGGTCTGCGCGACTTGTCATGAAGAGGCGGCGAAGGGGTTTGCCTCGAATCCACATACCAAGATGGCTGAAATGCACGGCAAGACCGGCGTGACCTGCGAGGGCTGCCACGGTCCGGGCAAGGCCCACGTCGACGGCGGCGGCGATGTGACCAAGATCTTCAATCCCGGCAAGGCCACTGCGAAGGAAGTCGACGCAAAGTGCCTGACTTGCCACGGAGGCCAGCACGCCAACTTTGAGCGCACCGCGCACGGCGAGAACAATGTGAGTTGCGTGAGCTGCCACAGCATTCATGCTGGCGAAGACAAGGAGCAGCTACTCAAGATCGCCCAGCCCAGGCTCTGCTTCCAATGCCACACCGATACCAAGTCGCAGTTCAACATGCCTTTCCACCACAAAGTGGAAGAAGGCCTGTTGAAGTGCTCCGACTGCCACGATCCACATGGCACTTTCAACAAGAAGAATCTTCGCGCGTCGGCACAGATGGACGCCGTCTGTACCAAGTGCCACAGCGAGACGGCCGGACCCTTCGTGTATGAGCACGACGTGGTCAAGACCGAGGGCTGCACGGCCTGCCACTTCCCGCACGGCGGACCGAATCCGCGCCTGCTGAATCGCGCCAACGTAAACACGATTTGCCTGCAGTGCCACTCGCCGTCACCGAACTTCACGACGAGTCAGCCTCTGGGGCCGGCGCACAACCAGGCGGTGCAGTACCAGGCGTGCACCATTTGCCATACCAGCGTACACGGCTCCAACGTGAGTCCAGTGTTCTTCAATTCGAACTAGTAAGGGGCGAGCGATGACAAAACAGACAGAATTCGCAAACAGTCTGGTTGGGTCCTCGGCCGGGGTCAGAATCTCCCGGTTGTGCACCCTTACCATAACGGCAATCCTGGCCATCGGCGCGGTCAACGGTCTTGGACAACAGCCGAAGGCCACTTCGTCAGAACAAGCAGCGAAGCCAGCAGCACAAGAAAAGAAGGCGCCTGCTCCGCCGGCTGAGAAGGTAGTCGGCAATTACGCCATGCACTCCAGCATCGAGCTGGGCGGCGTCATCAGCCAGTGGGACGGCAGCAGTGCGATGTGGGCGACGATGGTGAACGAGGGAACTGGGATGCGCATGCTCAGCCAGTCGCTCGAAATGCGCACCGTCAATCCTTCCAAGACTCCATTCTTCGATACGTTCTCCACTTCCAGCTTTGGTTATGGCGGCGAACCGAACAATATGTCTTACCTGAAATTATCCAAGGGCAAGCTCTACGATTTCTCCGGCAGCTTCCGGCGCGATCGCAACTACTACGACTACAACCTGATGCCGAACTCGTTGCTGTCAACGGCGACTCCGCTACACCGGCCCTGGTTCCGCAGCCGAGTTCACTGCACATCTTCAACACCGTCCGGCGCAACACGGATGTGCTGTTCACCCTTTTCCCTGTCTCGAGGTTCAGCTTCCGCGCAGGCTATAACCAAAACACCCATGAAGGCCCCACCTTCTCGACATTGCACGACGGCGGCGACGTTCAGACTCGCACAGTGGTTCCGCAATGGCCTGGGTACCTACACCGGCGGCGTGGACTTCAAGCTGGCCAAGCGCACCACTCTGAGCTACGACCAGTTTGTGGCTTTCTACCGCGGCGACACGTCATTCCAGCTGGCGCCGACGCCCTTCACATTGTCCGACGGAACGCCGGTGTCGCTTGGCGTGAACGTCCTCACCGGACCAACTGTTACGTGCGGTACGGGGGCAAACAAGACCCAGAACGTCATTAATGGCATCGCCAATCCGTTCTGCAGCAGTACAATCGACTGAGAACCAATCGGCGCCCACGCGAACCAGCTTCCCAACCGAGCAGTTCAGATTCGCCTCGCACTACTGGGACAGAGTTTCGATGAATGGTCGCGTTACCTACAGCGGCGGCATCAGTAATGTGAACAGCTTCAGTCAGACGTTCATCGGAATCGGGCGCGCTTCCAGTTGTCCGCCGAATACACCTTCATGCGTCCTGCGCCAGGAAGTGGAAACCGGCGCCGGTCCCAACGGCCAGTTTGCTCACAACAAGCGGATCAACGTGAACGCCGACTACGGCATTGAGGCGGAACTCAGTAAGTACCTCTCCGTATCCGATGCTTTCCACTACTGGGCGTTCCGAGTACCCGGTTCCAGCGCGTATTCCGAAACGGTCCTGACGGGAGCCACTGCGACCACGTCGAATTTCACGCCCCTCACGAGCCCGAGCCTGACAACCGTCACCACACCATCCACTGTAACTAATTTCCTGAATCAGAAAATCCTTGGCAACACCATCCTCGGCATTGCTACCGTTACGCCGCAGGTCAAAATCTCAGGAGGCTGGCGCTTCAACAACCGCAATATCGTTGATCCCGGCGACGATCTCACCTGGCATCAGAACGGTCTGCTGCTTGGGGCCGTGGTGACGCCTTCGCAGGCTTTCCGGTTTAACGTCAATCTGGACACGTTGAATTGGAAGTCCGCCAATGCGGAGACACCGAGCAACACCTACACCCGTGAAGCGCCAAACAAGGTCTATCACGTGAGGGCTGCGCGCTCTTGTGAAGCCTGCCAAGTGGATCAACTTTGGCTTGACTGCGAACGACTTCCAGGGCAAGAACAACGATCCCCTGGTCAATCACCTCGAGCACAGCCGCGATTTCAGTTTCGCTACACAGATCATCCCGACTGAGCAGCTCAGTTTCGACGTGAACTATGCGCATGACGATGTCTTCTCCGAGACAAATCTGTGCTACATCTTTGTAGCTACCGCAACCTATCCACTGCCGCCTGGAGCGGTGGGATCTGCAGGAACCTGCCTGCAGACGGCCAGCAATCCGGGGGGCACGCTGCCTACCCAGCCGGCTTCTTCGCAGCTTTACCTGGGCAATGGCCGTTACGATGCTCCGGTCAACTTCTTCTCCGGCGCTATCAGCTGGGCTCCGTCGAAGTACTTCCGTTATAACGGTGGCGCTCGTTTCACTGACACGGGCGGCACTGCAGAATTCCTTAACCCGCTGATGGTTCCCGGCGCACTGCACTCGAAGGTCGTATCGCCCTTCAGCGATTTGGTAATCAATATCGCGCCACAGTGGGCGTGGCACGGTAACTGGGTTCACCATGGGTACGAAGAAGCCGGCGGTCCTGGTCCGGCTCCGCGCACCTTCCATGGTGATGTCATTACTCTGGGTGTGCAGTACGCATTCTGAGTAACTTGGGTGGATTGGATACCGCAGAGCTTTACCGGTCCACTTATCAATGAACGACGCAGTTGCGGATTCTTTTGGTGAAGTGCCGCAACTGCCTTGAACCATGTCCCTTTCGTCGGCGATTTTCCCCGCGCAGTTGCAAGGGGAGATCTCTGGGAGAGTAAGACATGAGCAATTTGACTCGCAATGGTGTGGCGGCAATTGTGGTTATGCTTCTTGCCGGCACAGTGAGCTTCGCGCAGTCTTCGGGCGAAGCGACGTACAAGGCAAAGTGCCAGATGTGTCATGGCGAAAAGGGGTTGGCCGATTCCGGTGCAGGCAAGGCTATGAAGGTAAAGCCGGCGACCGATCCCGATGTGAAGAAGATGAGCGAAGCGCAGATGATCGATGCCGTCCGCAATGGGTCGGGAAAGATGCAGGCCTACAAGGACAAGTTGAGCGACGAGCAAATCAAGGATGTAGTCGGGTATTTCCGCACGTTTACAAAGTAATTGCAGTTTCAGTTCGTAGTTCAGCTTTTTAGTTGGTATGTCGTAGTCGCGGTAGATCAAGGCAGTCCCGGCGCATCTCGAAATTGCGAGCATGCGCCGGATTCAAGTTGGACGGTTCCTGGTGCGCATCACAAGGCAGAGCCACTTCCTGTCGCAGCCGGTGTTTGAGCAAGTAAGGTCCCTGTAGATGAATGGGCATGGCCCCCAGCGAATCTGGCCATAATGCAATTTTGAAGGAGTCTTGCAATGACGAAGACGATTCGATCGATGGCGGTGCTGGCGGCGACTGTATGTCTGGCCGGCTCCATGGGCTTCGCTCAATCAGCGGGTGAAGCGGTTTACAAGGCAAATTGTCAGAGCTGCCACGGCAGCGCCGGAACGCCAAGCCCCGGCATCGCGAAGATGATGGGCGTGAAGGCTGTCTCTGATCCCGACATGAAGAAACTCTCGGAGGCAGAGATGATCGCCTCGGTGAAGAACGGCAAAGGCAAGATGAAGGCCATGTCTCCCAAACTCACCGATGCGCAGATCAAAGACGCGGTCACGTATTTCCGCTCCTTGAAATAGAACATAGCCGGCCCGCTTCATAACGTAGATTTTGATTCGTAAGCGACAGGCCTTCGTGGCTGGTGCGGTTGAAGCGGGCCAATTAAAGTTTGGGGGAACTTAGCAATGCTGCAACGATTCCGCGAGAACTGGGTCCGGCCGGCCCTGTTCTTCGGCAACAATCCAATCAGCCTGGCCGGCGGCGCCATCACCAGCGCCGCTGGCGTAACCATGATCGGCTACTGGCTGGTGGAGCTCTTTGGCCGGCCGAATGACAATCCTTATCTTGGCATCATCTTCTTTCTCATATTGCCCGCGCTGTTTGTGCTTGGGCTGCTGCTCATCCCTGTCGGCGTGTTTCTCCGCCGCAGGAAACTGCGGCAGGCGGGGCAGATTCCCGCGGAGTTTCCCAAGATCGATCTCAACGATCGAATCTTCCGTCACGGCCTCGACATCGTACTCGTCGCGACGATCGTGAACCTGCTCGTCGTATCGATGGCCAGCTATCGCGGCGCGGCCTACATGGATTCGCCGCAATTCTGCGGACAATCGTGCCACGTCATGCATCCCGAGTACACCGCCTACAAAGTTTCTGCGCACTCGCATGTAGCCTGCGTCGAGTGCCACATCGGATCCGGCGCTCAATCCTATTTTGAGGCCAAGGTAAACGGGACCAAGCAGCTCGTCGAGGTCGCGTTCAACCGTTATCCGAAGCCGATTCCTTCGCCCGTGCGCAATCTGCGTCCCGCTCGCGAAATCTGCGAAGGCATGCCACACGCCGGCCAAGTTCGTCGGTGAAAAGTTGCTGGTCAAGTCGAGCTTTGCCGACGACGAGAAGAACACCGAAACGCAGAGCGTTGTCGTCCTGCATCTCGGCGGAATCGACTCCCTGTCGCATCTCACCGGCATTCACGGCGTGCACCTCGGACACATCGAATACATCGCTACCGATCCCACGCGTACGACCATTCCCTGGGCAGAGCGCACCTACGCAGACGGCTCGAAGACTGCTTTCGGCTCCTCAAATCTGAAGGGCGCCGTTCCGCAAGGCGAGCGCCGCGTGATGGACTGCATCGATTGCCACAATCGCGCAGCTCACACCATGCAGACCGCCGAAGATGCTCTCAATCGCGCCATGGCTGAAGGCGCCATCAGCCCCGATCTGCCCTGGGTCCACAAAAAAGGACTTGAACTGCTCAAGGCCGATTACACCACTGAAGCCGAAGCGCGGGTGAAGATTCCGGCACAGCTCACGCAGTTTTATCGCGACGAGCATCCCGAAGTGCTGGCCGCACATCCTGATCTCGTCAATGCAGCGGGCCAGGGGTTGGTCAACGTTTTCACCACCAACGTATTCCCCGATATGAAGGTCACCTGGGGAACGCACCCGAATCACATCGGACACATGAGCTATCCCGGATGCTTCCGCTGCCACGATGGCGACCACGTAGCAAAGGACGGCAAGACGATTACGCAGGATTGCTCCGCTTGCCACAACTTGCTTGCGGTGGACGAGGCGAAACCCAAGGTCCTCTCCGATCTCGGAATTCAATAAAGGGTTGTGCATCTGTCAGGGGGGAGAGGGGCGGCTTCGCGGCCGCCCCTTGGTGTGTTTGCGGGACAGATTATCGCGGTCGTGATAGGCTGGCTTTTCACGCAAAAGAGGCCCATTTACGATGCACTCCACCAAGACGCTGAATTTTGACCTTGTGGCAGCGGCGCATGCCGACATGATTGAAAACGGCTTTCAGCCTGATTTTCCTGCCGGTACCGGCGCCGAGCTGGCCGCCATCAAGGCGCATCCTGAATTGCCATCTGCCCCCGGAGCGCAGGACCTGCGAAACCTTCTCTGGTCATCCATCGACAACGACACATCCAAAGACCTCGACCAGATCGAGTGGGCCGAGCAGCTCCCTGACGGCCGCATCCGCGTGCTCATCGGCGTGGCCGATGTCGACGTGCGCGTTCCCAAGGGAACCCTGCTCGATAAGCACGCCCAGTCCGAGACAACGTCGGTATACACCGGCGTCAAGGTTTTTCCGATGCTTCCGGCGGATCTCTCCGAGGGCATCACCTCGCTCAACGAGAACGAAGACCGAGTCGCAGACGTGATCGAGTTCACCGTCGACTCGACAGGCTGTGTCTCTGGAGGAACGGTTTATCGCGCACTGGTTCGCAACCGTGCGCAGCTCGC
Organism: uncultured Acidobacteriaceae bacterium; assembly: GCA_963735215.1. Classification (GTDB taxonomy): domain Bacteria; phylum Acidobacteriota; class Terriglobia; order Terriglobales; family Acidobacteriaceae; genus Telmatobacter. The sequence continues at coordinate 43,949 of CAVTKF010000009.1, forward strand.
CTACAACAGCGTGGGAGCCTGGCTGGAGGGCCACGGACCAGCGCCGCAAAAGGTCGCCGCCAGCGCCGATCTCGCCGCTCAACTCAAGCTGCAGGACAAGGCTGCGCAAGGAATGGTCGGGTGCCGCTTCCAGCATGGTGCTCTCGATCTGGAAACCATCGAGACCCATCCTGTGATGTCAGCCGATGATCAGGCTGTCGGCATTACCAAGCTCGAAAAGAACCGAGCCACATCGCTGATCGAAGAATTCATGGTCGCGGCGAACGGTGTCGTCGCTCGTATATTCGAGGCAGCGGGGATCGCATCGATCTGGCGGATCGTGCGCACGCCCAAACGCTGGGACCGCATGGTCGAAGTTGCCAATGGGCTGGGGACAAAGCTGCCTGAGCAGCCGGATTCCAAGGCGCTGAATGACTTCTTGTTGGCACAGAAGCAGAAGGATCCCGATCACTTTCCGGACCTCTCGCTCACGGTCGTCAAACTGATGGGTCCGGGCGAATACGTTCTTGTAAAGCCCAATGAACCGTCACCCGGCCATTTCGGCCTCGCGGTCCGGGACTACCTGCACTCGACCGCGCCTAACCGCCGTTTTCCCGACATCATCACGCAGCGGATCATGAAGGCACATCTGGCCAAGGCCGAGCAGCCCTACTCGGAAGGCGACCTGAACGCGATGGCGCAGCACTGCACGCAGATGGAAGATGCCGCGCGCAAGGTGGAACGCGTCATGGAGAAGCGGATCGCTGCCGTTGTCCTGCATCCGCGCATTGGCCAGTCGTTTGCGGCAATCGTAACCGGCGTAAGTCAGAGCGGCACATTCGTGCGCGTGCTCAATCCTCACGTTGAAGGGATGCTCGTTAATGCAGGCAAACCCGGCGCGAAGGGGCTCGACGTAGGCGATAAGCTCACTGTCAGACTGGTCAACACCGATCCGCAGCGCGGTTTCATCGACTTCGCGATGTAGCAAGGTCCGCGTGTTTCGAGGTGCACGTTAGCAGCCTGTGGTGAAAGTCGAGCTTTGAAAGGGCACGACTTCACAGCTTCAGGGAAAACTCGAATGATGGTTCGCTTTGAAGGTTACGGGCTCCAGCTCGCACATCAACCCCATAATGAAAAGGGCTTTAGCCTTCTGGGGGAATTTTCTTCGGTTCCGAATCTAGTTTGGTCGACCGGCTCTAGCTTTCCGGACTTTCCGAATTCTGGTTCGTGTCAAGGTACTCATGCACCGGCACCTTTGTGTCCGTGGTACTCGCAACCGCGGCTCCGGGCTCATCGATCCACAGGCACACAATCCACCAGATCAGCACCAGGACATAAACGGCGCTGTTGGTGTTCAGCAGCTTTGCCTGCAGTCCCAACACGTGCTCATATTCCGCCCGAGAGTGCGGTATCGTGTGCCGCGCGATGATCTCCCAGATCCCCTGCGCACCCATCTGCGCCAGCGATGCGGTCGAGAGCCCGATCATGATGCGCTGCACATGGCTGCGCCAGCCGGCTCCGTAGCGCTGACCGAACGCTACCACCAGAAACCCCAGCGCCACCGAGAGCACATCGACCAACAGACCAGTTTTCACGGCGAGCAGTTGCATGAACTGCAGCTTGGCGATGGGAGTATCGAAGGTGATCGCCTTCCACTGCGGCCAGGGGCCCCACTTCCAAAGCACGAGGCCTCCCAACGCGAGCAGTCCCAGCCCCCATCCAGTCCATGCGCGCGCACTGGCACCTCGGAAGGCGTTCCGCGCCATCTCCACCAGCACCAGCAGACCGACTAGCACCGAGATATCCGCCAGCGTAATGGCAACCGTACCCATGGTCAGCGGCGGCAATTTGTCATGCAGAAGCCGGTTCGTCAGCAATCGCAGTGCGACGAGTACGATCGACGTCGTGAACCAGGGGAAGCGCCGAGCGCGGTCGCGTCCCATCAGAACCACCAGCAGCACCAGCAGCGACGCAAAAGTCAGCGTCCACAAAATCGAGACAGCCGTGAAGTGATAATCAAAATGCATGCAATCCCCGTGATTCCGGCCTCAGATCCGGAACATGATCAAAGTTATTTCAGGAAACTTGAGGAGGGAGAAATGGTGCGCCCGGAGAGATTCGAACTCCCGACCTAACGCTCCGGAGGCGTTCGCTCTATCCAGCTGAGCTACGGGCGCGCTCTACCAGCATACCGTATTTCGAGTACCGGGCCCTGTTCATCGCCGCTCGGGCGTGTTCCCGTTGCGTAAAGCGCCAGCATTATCAGGCCTTTCCCTGATCCCTGTTCCCTGGTCCCTGTTCCCTGTCTTTCCTCAGCTCCTCCATCACCGACTGAATCAGCGCCTTGGCTCCCTCCATGCCGCTCAGCACCGCCTGCAGATCCAGCGCCGGCTTCGATGGATTCCGGCTGGATGCACAGTACACCCCATGCTGCCCAACCATGATCAGCGAATCGGTCAGCAGGTCCAGCGCAACTGCTAGCCGGCCCCGCTCCACCCCCATCATGAACTCGTGCTTTTCAAGCTCCGCGCGCTTCTCGTCGAAAATGTCCATGAATCCAGCCTACCCGAAGCGCCTCGACCTTCAACGTCGCAGACAGTCGCAGCGGCAAAGCCACCATAGAGCGACAGAACGGCCGCGATTCGCCCGTTTCCAGAAGCCGCAGGTAAAGGTTTGCGTGCCGCAAGGCGGAAGGGTCAGTCTCTCGCACTGTTGACTGGTTCGTTACTGACGGTTAGATGGGATGAGAAGGTCGACCCCGATCGTAGCCAGCTAAGCTGACGTAGATCAACGCACTCAAAGGTGCAATCCCGAAGGATGGAGGCCGACTCGTGAAGAAGCATAGCAATTCTGTGAAGAAGAGTGAACCCCTGATGAAGCGCTGGAACCCGCGAGCGGGACAGCGGCGGGATTCAAGCGCAGTGATGGCGGAGCTGGTTTCGCAACTGAGGCAGCAGTTGGATGTGAAGAGTGTTCCATCTGCTGAATCAGCCGGAGAGGAGCGCGATGCGGTGCGTCCGAACCTGGATCGTCTGACCGTGGGCGTGGATCTTGGAGATCAGTGGAGCAACTACTGCATATTGGGTTTAGGCGGGGAGACCCTTCGCGAGGGCCAGTTTCAGACGAGGCGTCAGGAAGTTGGAGAGTTCTTTCAAGGCCTGGCGATTTCTCGTGTGGTTATCGAAGTGGGAACGCATTCGGCGTGGGTACGGGAAGTGATCGCCGGACTTGGACATGAAGTCTTGGTTGCCAATGCGCAACGGATGGAAGGAAGAAAGCGGCGCCGGCGCAAGAATGATCGGATCGATGCCGCCAAGCTGGCCAGGCTGGGTCGAGTGGATCCGAAATCGCTGTACCCGATTCAACACCGCAGCACCGAAGTCCGCGAGGACCTGCTGGTAATTCGAGTTCGCGATTCGCTGGTCGAGTCGCGAACGAAATTAATCAGCACGGTGCGCGGGATGGTAAAGACCATGGGAGCGAGGGTGCAGTGCTGTTCCAGCGTAAGCTTCTCCGTGAAAGCGGCAGAGCAGGTTCCGCACGAAGTGCGCGAAACGCTCGAACCGTTACTGCGTCTGATCCAGACGTTGAGTGAGGAAATCAAGAGCTACGAGAAGCGCATCGAAAAGATGGGCAATGAGAAATACATGGATACGAAGTTATTGCGGCAAGTGAATGGAGTAGGGCCTGTCACCTCACTGGCCTATGTGTTGACGTTGGAGACTCCGCAACGATTTAAGAGGAGTCGCGATGTTGGTCCGTACCTGGGATTAGTGCCTCAGCAGGAGGATTCCGGCGACAGCCAGCCGCAGCTGGGCATCAGCAAGGCTGGCGACAGGATGATGCGCAAGCTGCTGGTGGGTAGCGCGCACTACATCCTGGGCCCGTTCGGGCCGGACACCGACTTACGACGATTCGGAATGAAACTCTGCCAGCGTGGAGGAAAGAACGCCAAGAAACGAGCATCTGTCGCAGTGGCACGAAAACTTGCCGTCTTACTGCATCGGCTCTGGTCGAGCGGCGAAGTGTACGAGCCGCTTGGATATGGAAACGCGATCACCGAATCGGCCGCGGCGTAGAAAGAAAACACAAATCTGTTTTGGTTCGTTCCAAAGCAATCTGCTGCTCGAGGTTGATTAACAATGACATCCACCGCCTTGTTCGGACGACTGCGCATGACCGCCTGATCCTTTAGAGATCGCCGGTTAGATGGCAGCGTCCCAACAAGCCGAGGTCCATCATCGTTGTGATGGACCTGGGCTTTAGACCGGACCCCAGTATGCACCGGGCCCACAGTGGCCCATCAGAGTGCGGATAGAAGGCAGGCAACGTGGGTGGCGTGAATATAATCTCGGGAACAATGGTTGAGGAACGAATCAGATGATGTCCGTGGGAAAACTCCCACTTCAACTATGGAACGAAGCTGAACTGAAACACGTTCCGCTTCGTTCCCTGATCGAGTGTCGGAGGTGTTGAACAGTGTCAAGGGTCAAGATGAACGTCCTGACGGACGCCCTTGACGCTGTTCAATACCTCTGCCGGAGGATTCTGTGTTCAGACTAGAACGGCCGCCACGTCGGCCTTGACATTTTCGACCTTCTCATAGAAGGCGGTCACTCAGAGCGTTTGGAAAGCAGCAATTCGAGTCGGCTTTTTGCGTCCGAGTTCTGGCCCTCTGGGAGTGCAAGTACCCTCTCCAAAAACGCCTTGACGGGTTGCATTCCAAGCACTCGCGCCGCTAATGCATCGGCATCGGCTTCGATCCGTGGATCGCGAATGATGTAATCACCGCATCCGTGCGCCGCGTTGTCGCTGACCAAGTGCGCCATCTCGTGTCCCAGAAAGCCTCTGAGCGCGATGATATTAAACAACTCGATCGACTGCTGGCCAACCAGGATCTTGCCTCGCCCGTCTACAGCAGTGCTGCCGGCGATATAGTCCATGTTCCAACTTCCGGGAAAGATATAGATGTGAGGAATTGCTGCCCGGCCATACGCTGACGTTAACCCGGCCAACACTTTGTAGGCCTTGCCCGAGAAGACCTCGCGCGCGTCGGTTTCATGCAGCATCTCGGTTTCGCAGGCGGTTTGCGCTTGCATGTTGAAGTGTGACGCAGAGCCGGTTGCGTTCACTATCTCCAGCCCTGCCTGCTCAACGTCGGTCTTGGTCAGACCTTTAGTGGCCATCTGCGCATCGACTTCCTGCTTCATCTGGGCATCCAGAGGTGTAACCGACTGCGCGATCGCTGTTGGCCGCAGCCATGTCGCAACAAAGGCGAGCAGCAACATGGCACATGCCCTTTGTGTTGAACTACGTCTGAAATAGAGAAGAAACACGGATATAGCGTTCTCACGTAGAAAAGTGCTTCGCGACATGGAATCCCCAAGGCAAAGAAGTTCATCCCATGCGAAATCGGGGGACTGCTCAGCCGTGCGAAATCTGGGCGGATTCCTGCCGAAACTCGTGAAGGGTGTTCTTTCTATTTTGTCAGAGAATGTAATTCACGGACAGGTGACCGAGGTTCTCTCCGTCGACGAGCCGCTAGCAAATGTGTCTGAAGAGGCTGCCGACGCACATTCTAAACAGCCTTACGGTGACAGCAGCCATTAGCGCTACACGTCCAGCTTTCTCATGAAATCAGCGTTTTCACGTAGCTCCGTGATCGGGTCGCCTTCGAATTCTTCCTGCTCGATGAAGTAGTGCTTCAGCCCTGTCGCCGCGCGGAAGATCGGCCTGTAATCGATCGTCCCTTTTCCCATCACCACATTGCGCCACTTTCCATCTGGCATCTTCACCATGTCCTTCACGTGCAGCATGGGAAAACGCTCAGGAAACTTGCTCAGGTATTCAACGGGATTATGGCCGGCGGCTACGACCCAACCGCAATCCATCTCGAACTCCACAACTTTGGGATCAGTCCGTTTGAGCAATTCGTCAAAGTACACAATCCCATTCTCTTTTCCGAATTCAATGACGTGGTTGTGATACCCGAACTTCATACCTGCCGCTTTAACCTTCTGTCCAATCTCGTTGAACTGATCGGCCACGTAGCGCCAATCGTCGAGGTTTAGATCGCCGGTGCGCGTGGGATCGCGATGCACGCCCGCCCACGAACAGATGATGTATTCAAGCCCGAGTGCCTGTCCATACTCGATCAACTGGTCGAATTGCGTCTTTAGCTGGACAAGCTGATGGTGTGTACTTACGCATTTGAGCCCAGCCTTTTGCAGGGCATTGCCAAAATCCGCAGCCGTCTTGTCAAAGTATCCGGCCGCTTCCACTTCCTTGTATCCGGCGGCTGCCAACTGGTGCAGCGTGCCCTCAAAATCCTTTGGCAACAGGTTACGCACCGAGTAAAGCTGCAATCCGATCGGCAGACGTACAGGCGCGCCCATTAACCGGTCGGCCCCCACGCATGCCGCGGCTGCCAATGCACCTGAAGTCTTCAAAAAACTGCGGCGGGAAGAAAATGTCATTCGTTCGCTCTCCTCAAGGCCTTTGCTAGCCCCTGATCGTTTCTGTGGCTGCGTCCCACGTAGCCATGTTTTTATGAAAATAGGAATGATTGGCCATGTGGCACGCAATTGCCGTGTTGTTGCCGAAGACCTCGTCCTCGATGACATGTTCGCGTGTCTCGACGGCGCGGAAAAAATTGGCAATGTGATCGGCCGTATCGTCGTAACCCTGCGGCGCGGAATACGTCTCCGTCAACGGTAGCGCCGCCTGCGTTTGTGGATGGGCAGCGTGCCACTCGTCCATGTACTTCTGCTTCGACTCTGCTGTCCACCCATTCAGCGAGTAGCCCTCCGGCTGCGGTCGCGTATCCTGCGGCACCACGGTGAGCGTGTTGCCATTGATCGTCATCGTGGCTTCCCTACCATAAAAGATGATGGGTTCGCCTGCGGCGTTGTTCTGGTTGCAATGCACGTTCACCGTTACGCCAGGATAGTCATAAAGCGTTGCCAGCAGATCTGGATAATCGCGTCCGTCTTTGAAATGCGTCAGGCTCCCGGTTGAATACGCGCGCGAGGGGATGGCGTTGATGCCCCTGATGCACTGGATCCCCGACAGAAGATGCACATACAAGTCGCCGGCCACTCCCTCGCCATAATCGGCAAAGCAGCGCCAGCGGAAGAACCGCACCGCGTCAAACGGCCGCGCGGGCGCATCGCGCAGCCACGTTGTCCAGTCGATCGTTTCCGCGCTAGCATCCGGCGCAATCGGATACACCCACGCGCCTGATGGCGAGTTGCGATCCGAATGTCCCTCGATAAACGTCACCTCGCCCAGCCGACCCGACTTGTAAATCTCCGCTGCCTTCATGTAAACGGTGTTGCTCACGCGCTGGCTGCCGGCCTGGAAGATCCGCTTGCCCTCCTGCACCGCCTTCACCATTGCCTGCCCGTCGGCCACGTTGTGTGACATGGGCTTTTCGCAGTACACGTCTTTGCCGGCCGCTACACAATCCAGAACGACGCGCCGGTGTTGAAAATCGGCGACGGCGACGATCACCGCGTCCACATCCTTGCGATCGAGTAGCTCGCGATAATCCCGCGTCGCCGGAATGTCCGCGCCGTAAGCCTCCACGCCGGCCTTGCGATGCATCTCATACAGATCGGCTGTGCCTACGCATACTCCGCTCGAGACCTTCTTCGCCGAGCGCAACAGATCGCAACCACGAATCCCCGTCCCGATCGACACGAAGCGAATCTTTCTCTCGGTGTGTGCAGTCTGCGCGGCCAGAACAGTCGGCTCCAGCACAATCGATTTAGCCGCGGCCCCTGCCGCCACTGCACCTGCGCCCAGGCGCACAAAATCCCTGCGTGAAATTGGACTCATGTATCGATGCCTTTCCGTGTGACCGCAATTCTCGCCTGCCAGACGGTGTCGTGTCCACCAACGTGGGCGCGACAGCGGGGGAATGGCATACGATGCTTAAGTCATCGCATTCCACACCTCAGGAAGATCCGGGACATGCCGAATACCCGATCAGTTAGAGCCTGCTTGAACTTTGCGCTTGCCTGCGCCACCAGCCTCAGCCTGCTCGCGCTTTCTCTGCAGTTGGCGCTTGCCGAGTCACCGCAGGCGGCCAAAGCTGTTGTGCAGCCAGACCTCGGTCCCAACGTTCTGCTCTTCGGTCCCTCGATGCCTTCCGCCGACATGCAGGCCCAGATCGACGAGATCTACGCCATCCAACAACACAGCGAGTTCGGCTCTGCCCGTTACGCGCTGCTTTTCCTTCCGGGCGAGTATCGCGTCGACGTCCCGGTCGGCTTCTATACGCAGGTACTTGGCCTCGGTGCGACACCGGATGCCGTCCACATCATCGGCAACGTCCATTCAGACGCCAGCCTGCCGCGCAACAACGCTACCTGTACCTTCTGGCGCGGAGTCGAAGGCTTTTCAGTTACACCGACCGACGGCACAATGCAGTGGGCCGTCTCGCAGGCCGTGCCCTTCCGCCGCATGCACGTCCTCGGCAACATCGTCCTTCATCAAAAAGGCGGATGGGCCAGCGGCGGCTGGATGTCCGACTCCGTCATTGATGGCAATGTCGGCGCAGGCCCGCAGCAGCAATGGATCTCGCGCAACAGCGAGTGGGGCAGCTGGACCGGTGCCAACTGGAATATGGTTTTCGTCGGCATCCCGCATCCGCCCGCAGGCGAGTGGCCGCAGCCTCCCTACACCAAGGTCGAACGCACGCCCATTATCCGCGAAAAGCCATTCCTCGAAGTCGATGGGAAAGGGAACTGGAGTGTTCGAGTTCCAGCCCTCCAAACCAACAGTCAAGGCGTCACGTGGCACAGCGGCGTCACTCCCGGCCGCAACGTTCCCCTCAGCCAGTTCTACGTCGCTCACGCTGACAAAGACACCGCTGCGAGCATGAACGCGCAGCTGGCAAACGGCAGGAATCTGCTTCTCACGCCTGGCATTTATGAGCTCACCGAGCCCGTTCGCGTCACCCGGCCCGACACGCTTGTCATCGGCCTCGGCTTCGCCACGCTGCGCCCCACCAACGGCACCGCAGCCATTACCACCGCCGACGTAGACGGGATCGATATCGCCGGCATCCTCTTCGACGCCGGCGAACAAATCTCGCCCGTACTCGTCGAAGTTGGCCCCGAGGGCAGTCATGCCTCGCACGCGAAAAATCCCATCTTCCTCCACGACGTCTTCTTCCGCGATGGCGGGGCGGGCGCGGGCAGCGTCAAGGTCAACCTCCGCGTGAACTCCAATGACACCATCATCGATCACACCTGGATCTGGCGCGCTGATCACGGACACGGTGTCGGCTGGACGAGCAACCTCAGCGACAACGGCCTCGTCGTCAATGGCAACAACGTTACTGCCTACGGTCTCTTCGTCGAGCACCACCAGCAATTCCAGGTGCTATGGAACGGCAACCACGGTCGCACCTACTTCTATCAATCCGAGATTCCCTACGACCCGCCAGACCAGCCGAGCTACACATCTGCTCCCGGCACAAACGGCTGGGCCTCTTATAAAGTTGCCGACAACGTGACTTCGCACGAAGCCTGGGGACTCGGCATCTACAGCGTCTTCCGCCATCCCAACGTCACGCTTACCCGCGCGATCGAAGTTCCCGTCGCGCCCGGCGTCCGCTTCCATCACATGATCACCGTCGCCCTCGACAACCTCGGCGAGATCTCCAACGTCATCGACGACAAAGGCGGCCCCACACACGTCGCCCCCGGCCGCGTGAGCCCCAAAGTCACAGAATTTCCGCAGTAGAGCTTTAGAAGGGGAGCCCGGCGCGTGTGCAAACGTGCCGGGTCTCGCGTGGGACAATGGAACAGTAGACATCATGAGCGACGAACGCATTCCCGAGTCCCAGCCGGCCCCCGAAACTCCCGACACCACCAGCGAGCAAACCGCTTCGTCCGCTGCGAGTGTCCCCGCTGATGCGGCGGAGACTGCAGTGCCCGCAACGCAAACCGTTGCACCAATTCCTGGGGCTGCGGAAGCCCCAGCCGAAGAGCCCGCCGAGCCGCAGGAAGAACTTCGCCGACATCCTCTCTCAGTTTGAGCAGAGCCACACCCACAAACCAGCCTCCGGCGTGAAGCAGATCGAGGGCGTCGTCGTCTCCCTCTCCGCCGAGCAGGTTTTCGTAGACATCGGCTACAAGACAGAAGGCGTTCTACCGCTCTCCGCTTTCCCCAACAATGCCGAGGGCGTCAAGGCGGGCGATAAGATTCTCGTCTCGGTCAAGGGTCGCAATGAAGAGCACTACTACGAGCTCACCCGCTTCAAAGTTGCCCAGCCCCGCGACTGGTCTGCTCTCGAAGAAGCTTTCGCGCAAAAACTCGCCGTCGTCGGCACCGTCACCGGTGTCGTCAAAGGCGGACTTACCGTCGACATTGGCGTTCGCGCATTTATGCCGGCCAGCCGTAGCGGTACGCGCGATGCCTCCGATCTCGAAAAAATGGTCGGCACCGAAATCACCTGCCGGATCACCAAACTCGACGTCACCGACGAAGACGTGGTCGTCGACCGCCGTGTCGTCCTCGAAGAGCAGGCGCGCGTTCAGCAGGAAGGCCGCTTGGCAGCCATGCAGCCGGGCGAAGTGCTAGACGGCACCGTCCGCAGTCTTACGCCCTACGGCGCATTCGTCGATCTCGGCGGCCTCGACGGTCTGCTTCACATCAGCGACATCTCGTGGAGCCGCGTCAACAAGCCCGAAGACGTGCTCTCCGTCGGCCAGCAGATCCAGGTCCGCATCCTCAAAATCGATCCCGACACGAAGAAGATCTCGCTTGGACTCAAGCAACTTCAGCCCGAGCCGTGGGATGCCGCGCCTGCAAAGTATCAAGCAGGCCAGCGCATCACCGGTGCCGTCACCCGCCTCGCGGACTTCGGTGCCTTCGTAGAAATCGAGCCCGGCGTCGAGGGCCTCATCCACATTTCGGAAATGTCCTGGGGCAAGAAGATCCATCATCCCAGCGACGTGCTCAAGCAGGGCGACACCGTCGAGGCGATTATTCTCGGCATCAAGCCCGAAGAACGCCGCATCTCGCTCGGACTCAAGCAGACGCTTTCCGACCCATGGTCCGACGTTACAAGCAGGTTCGGTGTCGGCTCGCAGGTCGAAGGTCCTGTGACCAAACTCATGGCCTTCGGCGCGTTTGTGCAGATCGCCGACGGAGTCGAGGGCCTGGTCCACGTCAGCGAGATCAGCGCCGAAAAGCGCATCAATCATCCGCAAGATGTGCTCCGCGTCGGCCAGGTTGTCAAAGCTCAGGTGCTCGGCATCGCACCTGAAAAGCGCCAGATCAAGCTCAGCATGAAGCAGTTGATTCCCACCAGCATTGACGAATACATTGCCGAGCACAAACCGGGCGACGTCGTCTCCGGCCGTGTAGTCGACGAATCCGGATCTGTGGCGTCCGTAGAACTCGGTGAAGGCATCCGCGCAACCTGCCGCGTTGCAAAGTCCATTGCTGCACCAGCCGAGGTCAAGTCCTCGGGCAAAGCCGACCTGTCCTCGCTCTCCTCGATGCTGCAATCCCGCTGGAAGGGAAGTACGCCCGCCCCATCCGCGGCTCCTGAGCCACTGCGTTCTGGTCAGATCCGCAGTTTCAAAATCACCAGGCTCGACGCCGAATCAAAAACGATCGAAGTGCAGCTAGCCTAGCGCCTCTACAGATACGTTTCATCGATATAGCACCAGCGCCAATCCTCGCCGCGCTCGGCCGATCGGATCAGGGGATGCTGCGACGCATGGAAGTGCGCACGTGCATGCTGATTCTTGGATGAATCACAGCAACCCACATGCCCGCACTCCAGGCACATGCGGAGATGTACCCAGGTGTCCCCGATCTTGAGACAGTCCTCGCACCCTTTGCTGCCTGGCTTCACATTCTTTGCATGATCTTTTACGTGCGTGCACTTTGCCGCCATTGTTCACCTCCACGGGGATCCCACGGCAATTCCTGAGTTGGTGTAGCCATTTCGAGTTTTGTGCAAGATCGCCGCTCTCTTTTGGTCGCGTCGACTTAAGTGAGATGGCTCCGGGATACAGCTACTCAGGAATTGCGATAGCCTTCACACCATATATTGTTTCGCCAAAACGTGGAATTCCGCCACCTGGGCCGCCGCCCAGACCTCGTTACGCCCCAACTCCACCGCCAGCAATCGTGCCACCGGCTCCGCCATCGCGACCGCCGCGCGCGCATTCAGGAACAGCGCCCGCGTTCTTCGGGCCAGCGCGTCCTCGACGCTCCGCGCCATCTCGGTGCGCGCCGCCCACACCACTTCGGCGGCTATATATGGCAGCTCTGGATGCAAGCGTTCAGCCAGTTCCGGCCGTTCCTTTACAAGAGCGCGAATCGCCTCCGCATCAGCACCGTACACGCTCAGCGGATCGTCATTCTCCTCGGCGCCCACCATGTATCCATGAATCCGTAAAGTCTTCGTTGGGCAAGCCTCGTCGCGCAACCGGCCCAGCGTAATCGCATGATCCACACAGTCTTCGGCCATGTGTCGGTAGGTCGTCCATTTGCCGCCGGTAATCGTCAGCAGCCCCGATGTATCCACGTGAATCACATGATCTCGCGATAGCGAAGAGGTTTTCCCCTCGCCATCGCTCTTTACCAACGGCCGCAATCCCACATACACCGCCAGCACATCGGCGCGTGTCGGCGGCCTGCTGAGATAGCGCCCTGCTGTTTCGAGAATGAATTCAATCTCTTCGTCAAGGGCCTTCGGCTCAATGCTCGGCGCATCCACAGGCGTATCCGTGGTGCCTGCTACGGCGTGTCCATGCCACGGAATCACAAACAGCACGCGCCCGTCGCTCGTGCGTGGCACCATCAGCGCCGTATCACCCTTGAGAAAGCTGCGGTCAAATACCAGGTGAATGCCCTGGCTGGTCACCATCAACGGCTCAATCTTCGCGTCGGCCATGCGCCGCACTTCATCCGTGAATACGCCGGTAGCATTCACCACGATACGTGCGGTGATCGCCAACTCCTCGCCTGTTTCCTCATCGCGCGCGATCAACCCATTCACGTAGCCTTCGTCATCCCGCAACAATTTGGTTGCAGGACAATAATTCACGAGTGTCGCGCCATGATCCGCAGCCGTCATCGCAAGATGGATCAGAAGCCGCGCGTCATCAAACTGCCCGTCGTAGTAGACAACGCCTCCGCGCAGCTCCTCCGGCTCAAGCGCTGGAAGTTGAGCCAGAGTCTCCTCACGGGATAAGAGCCTGGAAGGCCCAAAGCCGTACTTGCCCGCCAGCAGGTCGTAGAGCTTCAGTCCGATTCCGTAAAAAGGCGCTTCCCACCACGAATAATTCGGCACCACAAAGGCCAGGTCGTGCACCAGGTGTGGCGCATTCTGCCGCAGCAGGCCGCGCTCTTTCAACGCCGACATCACCAGCGGGATATTTCCCTGTTCGAGATAGCGCACGCCGCCGTGCACCAGCTTCGTGCTGCGGCTGCTGGTGCCCTTACCGAAGTCGTGTCCCTCGACGAGCACTACGTCGAATCCGCGTGCAGCAGCGTCAACCGCAACGCCCATGCCGGTCGCGCCGCCGCCGATCACCGCGATGTCCCATGGCTCCTGGCTATTCGCGCGCTCGCGGATCCTGCGCAGCATCTCCTCCCTGCGCATCACTCACTCCAGTTCTTCGACCGCTCAACTGCGCGCTGCCACCGTCCGCGCCTCTTCGTCCGCTCGCTGGCATCCATCCGCGGCTCAAAGCGCACATCGCCCTGCCTTTTGGCACGCAGCTCATCCGGATTTGCCCAGAATCCCGTCGCCAGCCCCGCCAGGTACGCCGCGCCGAGCGCTGTAGTCTCCGTAACGCGCGGCCGTACCACCGGCACTCCCAGCACGTCTGCCTGAAACTGCATCATCAAATCGTTCACCGCCGCGCCACCATCCACGCGTAGCGCACCCAGCGGAGTCCCCGTCTCGCTGTGCACCGCCTCCAGCACATCCGCCACCTGGAACGCGATGCTTTCGAGCGCAGCCCGTGCGATATGCCCAGGCTTGGTGTCGCGCCGCAGCCCGATCAGCAGCCCACCCGCATGCGGATCCCAGTGCGGAGCGCCGAGGCCCACGAACGCCGGCACAAACACCACGCCGCCGGTGTCGGGAACACTTGCCGCCAGCGCCTCCACCTCTGCCGACGAACCGATGAGCCTGAGATTATCGCGCAGCCACTGCACCACCGCGCCGCCGATAAAGATACTTCCCTCCAGTGCGTACTCAAGTCGTTTCTGCGCACTTGCCGCCAGCGTCGTGATTAGTTTGTGTTTCGATCGCACAAACTCTGTCCCCACGTTCTGCAGCAGAAAGCATCCGGTCCCGTAGGTATTCTTCGCTTCGCCCGCATTCCAGCACAATTGTCCAAACAGTGCCGCCTGTTGATCGCCAGCAATCCCCGCGATCGTAACGCCGCCCAGCCCGAGCGTAGTTGTCACCTCTCCGACAGGCTGGCTTGACCAGACCACCTCGGGCAACATGGTCGCCGGCACGCCGAAGATGCGCAGCAGATCCGCATCCCACTCGCCCTTCACGATGTTGTAGAGCAGCGTCCGCGAAGCATTGGTCACGTCCGTCACGTGCCGCATGCCGCTGGTCAGGTGCCAGATCAGCCAACTATCCACGGTGCCAAACGCCAGCTCGCCGCGCTCTGCACGCTGCCGCGCACCCGGAACATTGTCCAGAATCCAGCGGACTTTCGTTGCCGAAAAATATGGATCCAGCACCAGGCCGGTCTTCGAAGAGACTTCTTCCCCGACCCCACGCTCCTCCAAGAGCTGACACAGCGCAGCTGTCCGACGGTCCTGCCACACAATCGCCGGATGAATCGCCTTGCCGGTCTCGCGTTCCCACACGACCACTGTTTCGCGCTGGTTGGTGATGCCGATCGCCGCCACATCGCGAGGCCGCACGCCGCCTTTGCCCAGCGCTTCCACGGCGCATGACATCTGGCTTGTCAGGATTTCAGTGGGATCGTGTTCCACCCAGCCCGCCTGCGGGTAGAACTGCTCAAACTCGTGCTGCGCTACTGCCGCAATCGAGCCGGCTTCATCAAAAAGAATGGCCCGTGAGCTGGTTGTGCCTTGGTCCAGTGCAAGAATGTATGCCATTGCGTCGGGATTCCCTCGGCAACAAGTCAATCACGCGCGCCCGCGCTCCCGCAACCATCCGCGTATCGAGAAAGAGCTGAATTCACACAACGTACAAATCCATGTACTCGCTTACAGGCAAACGCTCCAAGCACTCGCGATCCATCGACGCATCCAGAATCCGTTGCTGCTGTTCCTCGCCAAACTGCCGCGCCAGGTTACGCTTGAACTTCTCTACCAGCAGCGGCATTCCTTCCTTGCGCCGCCGCTTGTGCCCAATCGGATACTCGACCGCTTCTTCCAGCACGGAGCCGTCATCGAGAACAGCACGAAGTGCATTGGCAATCGATCGCTTCTCCGGATCGTGATAATCCCTGGTGAATTGCGGCTCTTCCACACAGTCCACCTTCGCCCGCAATGCATCGATCCGCGGATCGGCAGCAACCGCGTCCTCGTAGTCTGCCGCCGTCAGCCTGCCGAAGATCAGCGGAATGGCAA
Organism: uncultured Acidobacteriaceae bacterium; assembly: GCA_963735215.1. GTDB lineage: Bacteria > Acidobacteriota > Terriglobia > Terriglobales > Acidobacteriaceae > Telmatobacter. The sequence continues at coordinate 59,528 of CAVTKF010000009.1, forward strand.
TCATGTATTGCACGCAATGATCGCGATCCGCGGGATTCGAGAGCGGCCCCTTCTTGTCGATAATGCGCAGACACGCCTCATGCGTGCGAATCGTGATCTTGCGAATGTCTTCAGCAGTCTTGCCCTTCGCATCCAGCCGCTTTTTCAGGGTCATTGCCGCTTCTGCCGCCGTCTGCGCGTGAAACTCCGCCGGGAAGCTGATCTTGAACAGCACATTCTCCATCACGTAGCTGCCATACGGCCGCTGAAACTTGAACTCCTGCCCGCGAAAAGAAACGTCGTAGAAGCCCCACGTCCGTGTGGTCAGAACGGCCGGATATCCCATCTCGCCCTGCTTCGCCATCAACGCCAGCCGCACCGCCCGGCTCGTCGCATCTCCTGCCGCCCAGCTCTTCCGCGACCCAGTATTCGGTGCATGCCGATACGTCCGCAGACTCTGCCCGTCCACCCACGCCAGCGAAATCGCATTGAGAGTCTGCTCGCGACTCATCCCCAACAGTCCGCACACAACTGCCGTCGACGCCACCTTCACCAGCACCACGTGATCGAGGCCGACCTTGTTGAATGAGTTCTCAAGCGCAATGCAGCCTTGAATCTCGTGCGCCTTAATCATCGCGGTCAGCACCTGCCGCATGGTCAAGGCCGGCTTGCCTTCTGCTGCGCCCGCGCGCGACAGCCAATCCGCCACCGCCAGAATTCCACCCAGATTGTCAGAAGGATGTCCCCACTCCGCAGCGAGCCAGGTGTCGTTGTAGTCGAGCCAGCGAATCATGGCGCCAATATTGAACGCCGCCTGCACCGGATCGAGCTGAAAGCTCGTCCCCGGCACCCGCGCACCATGCGGCACCACCGTTCCCGGCACGATCGGGCCCAGCAGCTTGGTGCACGCTGGATACTCCAGTGCCTCCAGCCCGCACCCCAGCGTATCGAGCAGGCAATAATGCGCCGTTTCATATGCAAGGTCGCTCTTGACCTCGTACGCCAGCGCATAATCTGCAATGTCCGTGATGACGCTATCGAACGCCGGCCGATCATTACTGATGTGCGATGACACACACTCTCCTAATTGAATCGGGTGCCCCATGTCTCGATTCTGAGACATGGGGGGGAAGTTTATAAACCGATGACCTACGCCCTCTTCTCAATCGACACAAACTTCTTATTCTCCGGCCCCGTATACACCGCCGACGGCCGAATGATCTTCCCGTCCTGCCTCTGCTCAATCACATGCGCACACCATCCGGCAGTTCGGGCTATCACAAATAGCGGCGTAAACAGATCCACCGGAACGCCCATCAGGTCATACGCAACCGCGCTGTACCAGTCGAGATTCGGGAACATGCGCTTGACCTCATGCATGGTGGTTTCGATCCGCTCCGCCACGTTGAACAGCCGCGAATCTCCACCGGCTTTTGCAAGTTCGCGCGCCACACCTTTGATGATGTCGCTTCGGGGGTCGCTGATGGTGTACACCGGGTGACCAAAGCCGATAATCACCTCGCGTTCGCCCACGCGCCACCGCATGTCTGCCTCGGCTTCGTCGGGCCTTTGATAGCGCTTCTGAATCTCCAGCGCCACTTCATTCGCGCCGCCATGCTTCGGCCCCTTCAGCGCTCCAATCGCCCCGGCTATGCACGAATAGATGTCCGACCCGGTTCCCGCAATCACGCGCGCCGTGAATGTCGACGCGTTGAACTCGTGTTCTGCATACAGGATCAGCGACGTCTGCATCGCCCGCGTCCACTCCTCGCTCGGCGCGGTGCCATGCAGCAGATGCAGAAAGTGCGCGGCAATTGAATCTTCGAAGCGCTCCACCTCGATCCGCCTGCCATTGCGCGCGTAGTGGTGCCAATACAGCAGCATCGATCCCAGGCATGCCAGCAACGTATCTGCGATCCGCCGCGCTCCGCTTTCCTTGTGACTCTCGCCCTCCGGCAGCACGCATCCCAATACCGACACGCCTGTCCGCAGCACGTCCATCGGATGCGTCGACGGCGGCAGCAGCTCCAACGCCTGCTTCACCGCCGCCGGCAAACTGCGCAGCGGCCGCAGACTCGCCTTGTATGCCGCTAACTCCGCGACATTCGGCAGCTTGCCGTGAACGAGGAGATACGCGACCTCCTCGAACTCGCAGTGTGCCGCCAGGTCCTTGATGTCGTATCCGCGATAGTGCAGATCGTTGCCGCTATGCCCCACCGTGCACAGCGCAGTCGAGCCTGCCGGCGTGCCCGACAGTGCGACCGACTTCTTCGGCTTGAACGCCACCGGCTCGGTGTTAACGTCCTTGCTCATGGCCACCCCCGCAGAGCATCAAGCTATCGGATCAGCGGCGAAGATGTCTACTTGGCGTCTTTGCCCTTCGCAAATAGGGCATCGAGCTTCTGTTCGTAGGCATGGTAGTCGAGAAACTTGTAGAGATCGTCGCGCGTCTGCATCATCGGGACCACGTGCTTTTGCGTGCCCTCTGTGCGGATCGCCTCGTATACCCGCAGCGCTGCCGCATTCATAGCCCTGTAGGCCGCGCAGCAGTAAAGGACGATGTCCACCCCCGCCTGCGCAAGCTCCTCGCGCGTCCATAGCGGAGTCTGCCCAAACTCCGTAATGTTCGCCAGGATCGGAACGCCAACGGCCTTGCGAAACTCCGTGTACTGCGGCAGCTCCGTAACCGCCTCGGCAAAAATCATGTCCGCGCCGGCCGCCACGTACGCCTGCGCCCGCTCGATCGCCGCCGCCAACCCTTCGCCTGCCAGTGCATCGGTCCGCGCCATAATCACAAACTGCTCATCCGTGCGCGCATCCACGGCCGCCTTGATGCGGTCGACCATCTCCTCGGCTGAAACAAGCTCTTTCCCCGGACGGTGCCCGCAGCGTTTCGCGCCCACCTGGTCTTCCATGTGCACGGCGGCCGCGCCTGCTTTGATCATCGACCGGATCGTCCGCGCGATGTTGAAGGCGCTGCCCCATCCCGTATCGATATCCACCAGCAGCGGCAGCGTGGTCACCTCCGTAATTCGCCGCACATCTGTCAGCACATCTTCCATCGTGCTGATCCCCAGGTCCGGCATGCCGAGCGAATTCGCCGCCACCCCGCCGCCTGACAGATACAGCGCGCGAAACCCCGTCGCCTCCGCCATGCGCGCCGTGTACGCATTGATGGCGCCCACCACCTGCAGCGGCTTTTCCTCCGCTACTGCCGCGCGAAATCCTTCACCAGACGATCCTCGGGTACGGGTCTGCTGCATGCAATGCCCTTCCGCCGCATGATAGCAGGCGGCTCGATCAAGCTTCCCCACCCGCACCCCATGGTGCGACAATCGTTCCCGTTGCGGCGGCCTGCCTTTTCCAAGCCGCTGCGGAGGAGAATCACACCATGAAGCCTTTCATCGTCTGTGCCGGCCTTCTCATCGCTGCAACCACCCTCTTAGCCCAGCAGGGTCCGCCCAAGAGCCCGCCGGCCAAAGCCACAGCCACTATCGGCGGCCACGAAATCACCGTCTCCTACTCCTCGCCCGGAGTCAAAGGCCGCGAAGGCAAAATCTTCACCAAAGACGGCCTCATCAGCCACAATCCGCACTATCCTATATGGCGCGCCGGAGCCAACTCCGCAACGACCCTGCACACCGATACTGACCTGATGATCGGAGACCTCAACGTTCCCAAGGGCGACTACACCCTCTTCGTCGACATTTCCGATCCCGATAACTGGACCCTCATCGTGAACAAAAAGACTGGTGAGTGGGGCCTTGCCTACGACGGCTCGCAGGACCTCGGCAAAACCAAAATGACCATGAGCAAGCCGCCCGCCACGGTCGAAAACCTCGTGTACACCATTACTGACAACGGCGGTGGCAAAGGCACCCTCACACTTGCCTGGGAAGACCATTCCGCGTCCGTGCCCATCACCGTTCACAAGTAACAACGATGCGCTGAAAACGGCTAAGGCGGGGATTTCTAACAATCTCCGCCGTGCCGCTACAATAGATATAGAGATTTATCGCTTCCGGAGAGTTGAACCGCCTTGCCCCTTTACGCCTATCGCTGCACAACCTGCGGCAACAAATTCGAAAAAATCCAGAACTTCTCCGCCGAGCCGGAGACCATCTGCCCCAAGTGCGGCAACGCGACGCTGATCCGTCCGCTCACCGCGCCGCGCCTCAATTTCAAAGGTGCCGGCTGGTACATCAACGACTACGCCCCGAAGAGTTCCGAGTCATCGTCTGAATCCTCGTCGGAGTCGAAGCCGGCCGAAACGAAGGAAGCTTCGAAGTCCAGCGAGCCGGCCTCGAGCAGTTCCTCCGCTCCAGCCGCGCCGTCTGCTCCCGCGTCGACGCCCAAGTCCTCCACCGACAGCTAGGCCGCTAGACCACCGCGGAATGCAACGGTGCGCTCTCCGTGACCGTCTTCCCCAGCCGTAGCAGGAATGTAGCCGTTACTCCCAACAGGAAATTCTGCGTGAAGATTTCGCCAATGTGGATGTAGCGCTGAGTTGCGGTCATCATCTCGTTCGGAACCAGCAGTGGAGCCGCTCCGCCGATCACCCACACCAGCAGCCCTGCAACCAGGGCAGCCTGCCAACGCGGCAGCCGCAGCGTGTAGATCACCGGCAACACTGCCAGCGTCATCACCAGCCCGCGCGCAATCTGGTATCCAAAGAACCAGACACCCATAGCCCCAACTTGTTCCGCCGCGTGCGGATAAAAACCCTTGGTAAAGAATTGGTACGTAATCGCTCCAAAGATTTCGTAGTACACCAGGTAGGAAAATGCCGCCAAAAGCACCATCGGTATCGTCATGCCGACCGAGCGATGTTCAATCGGCCGCTCCTCGTTGCTATGCAGCTTCAATAATTTCGCCAGCACAGCGAGCACTACCGCGGCAATCAGGTAGAGCACCGATCCACCAACAAGGCCGGCCTGCATCTGCGCCTTCCTCTCCGGAAAAAACACCACGCCTTCTGAAAGTGTGCAGATCAGTCCAATCAACACCAGCATAAGGAACATCGCTCCGCCCTGCGCAGCCATCCCACGCGGTCCGTACCGCACCACTGGGATCAGCGCCGCCACCGTCAGCAACCCCGAGAGATACCACCATCCAAAGTGCCCGGCGCCCATCGCCGAAATCGTGAAACAAAGACCGCCCAGAAGACAAAACAACACAATTCGCGTACTCATCGCTAGCCTCTCTTTCTACGTTCGTTTCCACTTCGTGCCTCATAGACCGCTATCGCCGTCCGTGCCCATTTCAGCCGCGCCTCATACTCCTCAATCCCCGACTCGAACGCCAGCCGCGCCGACAGCGACATCTCGCCCACTTGTGACCTGTGAAATTCTTTCAAACTCGGCAAATACTCCGACAACTGCCCGCTATACTCCCGCAAAAACTCCGTTGCGCGCTCCCAACCCAGCACATCATCCATAAAAGCGAATCGCAGCATCAACTCGCCGATGCGCCGCATCACGTCGTCTGGCGTCACCGGTCGCTTCAACCAAGCCTTGAGATCCGCGAGCCCCTTCGCCGTCACCTTGAACACTCGCCGCTTGCGCAAACTCGTCGATTCCTCGACCGTCCCTCGCACCAGACCGCGCTTCTCCAGCCGCCCCAGCGCCGGATAGATCGCCCCCGGGCTGTCGCTGAAACTGCCCATCGCAGTTGAAGCAAACACTTTTCTCAAGTCGTACCCCGACATGGGCTGCTGATGCAGCAACCCCAGCAGCGCAAATCCCAGAAGTGAATCGTTCTTATCCATAGTACGTAACGTATTATTACGCTACGTACTATATTACGCAACAACAATCTTTCCGGTTCCCGCGCTTCAAGAGAGCAGTACAAAACTTTGTCATCCTGAGCGCCGCACGCTTGGGGCCCCGCGAACGTAAGTTCGTGGGGTAAGCGGCGCGAAGGATCTGCTTTTAAACTCCCCAACACATCGCTGAATATTCATAAAGATGAAACTCTGGGTGCCCCAGGTCTCGCTTCTGAGACTGCGATGGACGTTCGACCACCCCCATCCCGCTAAACTAAATAAGGTCCATGCCCCTCCTCGACCTCATCCCGTCTCCCGTCGAAAACGCCGACACCGCTACCCTTGAATGGCAGCCACTGCTCGCCTTCCTCTCCGGTTATGCCGCATCGCCAGTCGGCCGCGAGGCGATCCTCGCCCTCCAACCCTCGACCGACGAGTCGTGGATCACGCGCCAGCATCAGCTCACCGGCGAGGTTGGCCTCCTTCTTTCCGAGCAGGTTTCCATCCCCCTGGGCGGCCTGTTCGACCCCACCCAACTCGCGGCCAAGGCGCAAATTCCCGGCGCCGCACTCGAAGCCGCCGAATTCCAGTCCATCGCCCGCATCGCCAACGACATTGCTGCCTGGCAGGCGCTTCTGCGAGAGCCTCCCGCACGCGTCGCCGGCAAGCTCCCCGGCCTTACTGAGCTCTCCGCCGCCCTCGCCGGCTCTTCCCTGAAGCCGCTGGCCGAATCCATTGAGCGCAAAATCCAACCCGACGGCACCCTCGCCGACGACGCCTCACCCGATCTCAATCGCATCCGCCGCGAGCAGGAACGCCAACAAAGACTCATCGAAGAATCCCTCCGCTCCGCCCTGCGCAAGCTCTCCGGTGAAGGTTCCACGCAGGAAGACCTCATCACCATCCGCGGCGATCGCTTCGTCATTCCAGTTCGCAGCGAACTAAAGCGCCGCGTCTCCGGCGTCGTCCACGGTGCCAGTTCTTCAGGACAAACTGTCTACGTCGAGCCTCTCGAGACCATCGAGCAGAACAACGAGCTCGTTCGCCTCCTCGAAGAAGAGCAGGCGGAAATCCATCGCATCTTCGTCGCTCTCACGCGCCATGTTGCCGGCTACGCGCATGCCCTCGTCGAAGGTGCCCGCGTCCTCGCCCTGGTCGACACTCTGCTCGCACGCGCCCGTTTCGGTCGCGACTACGAATGCGTAGCTCCCTCCATCACGCCTGACCAACTCAGCCTCACCGCCGCGCGTCACCCGCTGCTCGAGCGCCATCTCCGCGCAACTGGCGGCCACATTGTTCCACTCACTTTGGAACTCACGACCGACGCCCGCCAGCTCATCATCAGCGGCCCCAATACAGGCGGCAAAACCGTTACCCTCAAGACCACTGCGCTTCTCGCAATGATGGCCCAGGCTGGCTTGCCTGTGCCCGCCGCCGCGGCTACGTTCCCCATCTTCACAGCATTCCTTGCAGACATTGGCGACGCTCAATCCATCGAGGCCGAGCTCTCCACGTTCTCCGCGCACATCGTCAACCTCAACCGCCTCTCCCGTCTGGCCGATCCGCAGTCCCTCGTCTTGCTCGACGAGCTCGGCTCCGCTACCGATCCTGAAGAAGGCTCGGCGCTCGCCGTCGCCGTGGCTGCACACTTCCTTGACCGCCGAGCCTGGACCCTCATCTCGACGCACCACACTTCGCTCAAGGTCTATGCCGCCAATACCCCCGGCGTCCTCAACGCAGCTGCCGGCGTGGATGAAGTCACACTCGTTCCGAACTACCAGCTCCGTCTCGGCGTCCCAGGGGCATCCGCCGGCATCCAGACCGCCGAACGCCTTGGCCTCAACCGCACCATCATCCAATCCGCGCGCGAACGTCTCGGTTCGCAGCAAGTCGACATTGCCCGCTTCCTCGATAAACTGCACGACGATCTATCCGCGCTTGAAGTGGAGAAGAAGAACGCGCGCGAGCAGCAGTACGCTCTCAATCAGGAGCGCGCCAAGCTGGCCCGCGAAGGCGATGTCGAACTTCGGAACCGCACTCGCGAACTCGAAGCCAAGCTCGCATCGTTGATGAAGGAATTCGAGTTTCAGATGCGCGAAAACGTCCGCGCCATCGAAGACCGGGCAGCGCAGCAGAAGCTCTCTAAGGAAGCCGAACGTCGCATCAACCGCCTCCGCCGCGAATTTCAGGAAAGCTTCAACCAGACCGTCGTTGCACACCGCACAGGTGCCGATACGGGCGACGCGAATGCGCAGCCGCACGTCCTCCGCCATATCTCGCCCGGCGACCAGGTGCGCATCAAGTCCATGAACAAGATCGCCATCGTCCAGCGCGAAGTCGAGAAGGACGTCTTCGAAGTAGCCCTCGGTCCCATCAAGATGCGCGTCAAGCGCGACGAGTGCTCCGCACCCTCGCCTTCTGGATCAGACTCAAAGCAAGATAAGTATGATCCACTAGCCGCTGCTCGCAAGCAGAAGGGCGTGCACGTCTCCGTTACGAGCGCCAACACCGACGACATGCGCATGGAGATCAACCTCATCGGCCGCACCGTCGACGAAGCCACCGAAGAACTCGAGAAATATCTGGATCGCGCCTTCCTCGCCGGCCTGCCTCGCGTGCGCGTTATTCACGGCCACGGCGCCGGCATTCTCCGCCGCGGCGTGCGCGACTTCCTCAAGTCGCATCCCCACGTCGCCACCATTGCTGAGGCACCGCAGAACGAAGGCGGCCAGGGCGCCACTCTGGTCGAGCTGCGCCAATAGATTTCTTAAATTGTCGACGGTGAGGTGCAGCTCGACCTGCCAAGGAGCACCGCGGGAGGCATGTGGTGACGAAAGTCTATGCGACCTCTGATTCAGATCAACCTGATTCTCTCCCACAAATTCACGCTATTTCTACTCGGCAAAGTATAGGTTAGACAAGACATCCGATTGAAAAAGGTCCCAGATATTCCAATCTGACGTTATCTCGATCCAGCACTGTATCGGCGATGCGCATATTTCTGCGGGCTGCCTTGAGTGGCCAGCAAAAGGAAAATCCAATGAAGATTGACACTAGGGAGTCGCGTCCTTTTTCCCATTGCATCCTCGGGGTAACGTGGATCTTTTTGACCAAGATGTCCGTGCCGGTCGTCATACTTTGCCTGTTCAGTTTCCTTCCTTTGGCAAGGGGACAGATTGTGGTGGGCTCCTATTGCACCACCGTCGACTGTACCAGCACTCACGCCTTTCTATGGAACAACGGTGCGACGCAGGATCTGGGAACTCTCGGCGGCCCGAATTCCTACGCTTACGAGATCAACACTGCAGGTCAGGTCGTGGGTCAAGCAGAGATCAGTCCGGGTACCGATCATGCATTCCTGTGGAGCAACGGCGCTATGCAGGATCTTGGAACTTTCGGCGGTCCCCAATCCACCGCCAACGCAATCAACGTTGCCGGCCAGATCGTTGGGGCCGCAGAAACCGCCTCGGGTAGCTGGCATGCTTTTCTATGGAGCAACGGCATGATGCTGGACTTGGGAACCTTGCCAGGTTACACAGACTCTTACGCCTTTGGCATCAATGCTGATGGACAAGTGGTAGGAGGCGCTTACGCTGCCGATGGCACGTTCCACGCCTTTCTTTGGAAACACGGCGTGATGTCCGATCTAGGCACTCTGCCTGGATACGCCAATTCCGAAGCTCTCGGCATCAACGCTAAAGGCGACGTAGTAGGCTTCGCGGCAACGCCTAACAACTCCACCGATGCACTCTTGTGGCAGCAAGGCGTGATACAAGATCTGGGTCCTTTGGTCGGCATCGACAGTTACGCATTTGCAATCAATCGCGAGGGACAGATCGCGGGGCAGTTATTTGATGCCAACTTCATTCAGCAAGGGTTTCTATTAAGCGGTGGCGTGGCTCAGGACTTAGAGACGTTGCCTGGCGTTCCGGCGAACGTCGTGGATACGAACGCCACTGGGATTGATAACGAGGGTGATGTCGTGGGTTTTGCCGACTTTGCTGATGGTGACACTCACGCCTTGCTGTGGAGCGCGGGTGTCGCACAGGACTTGGGTACATTGGGCAGTGGCACGTATAGCTCCGCATACGGAGTCGTGAAGAAAATCGATCGCGTGCTGCCTCCGCCGGCCAATGAGCCCGTGCAAATTCAACCAAACCAGATCGCCGCGAGTATTTCCAATCTAACCGCTATCGGCAACAACAACCTTTTCAGCGGGACTGTGACTCTTACGAACGTCAGCAGCAGCACTATCAGCGGTCCTCTGCAAATGATCTTTGGCGCGATGCCTGCAGGGACAAAGCTGGTGAACGCAACGGGCGACCTATTCGGAATACCTTATTTGACCGTTTCCGACGCACCGGTGCTCGCGACTGGCCAGTCCATTGTCGTTCCTGCGCAGTTCAGAAATTCCTCGAATACGGCGATCAATTTCACTCTCGAGATTTATTCCGGCAATCTCGAATAACAAGCTGCCGGAATCCCCGCACAGAAAACAGAGGCCTCAAGGAAATGATCCTCTAAGGCTTCGATTTTATTTAAACGCGCACCTACCCGTGATCAGAATGCTTGAATCACTGCGGACCCGATCCTGGAATACAATCGTCGTGCTTCCGTTCGCTCATTGACAATTCCGTAACAATTCCCCACCACTTCCATCCGCTATGATCGCAAATAGCCGTTTTGGAGAGTCCCATGCGCAAACTGATTTTGTCTCTGATGGTGTTTCTTGCAGCGGGCGGTATGACTGCCGCGAGTGCCACCAGCATTTATGACTTCACGATGAATTCCATCGACGGCCAGCCTGTCAGCCTCAAGAGCTACAGTGGCAAAGTCGTTCTGCTTGTGAACGTGGCCAGCAAGTGCGGCTTCACACCTCAGTACGCGGGTCTTGAGGCGCTCTACGAGAAGTACAAGGACCGCGGCCTCGTCATCATCGGTATCCCGGCCAACAACTTCGCCCAGCAGGAACCGGGAACAAACGAAGAGATCAAGACCTTCTGCTCGCGCAAATACAACGTGACCTTCCCCATGATGGCGAAGGTCTCGGTGCTCGGCGACGACAAGACCCCGCTCTACCAGTTCTTAACCGACAAATCGGCGAATCCCAAGATTGGCGGAGACATCAAGTGGAACTTCACCAAGTTTCTCTTTGACCGTAGCGGCAAGCCTGTGGCGCGGTTTGAACCGGCTGTCACTCCAGATTCGCCGGAAGTCCAGGCCGCAATCGAATCGGCTTTGGGCAAGTAGCGATTCGCACACTCTGCGAACAAGTCAAACAAAAAGGCCTCGGAGATCCGCTCTCCGAGGCTTTTTGATTTGCCCTCCTACCGCGCAAGCGTGGTTGGCCCCACCGCAGGTGGTTACGCCATCGCTTCGCGGCCCATCGGCTCAAAGCGCAGCGCGTTCGACTTGCGATCCACGTCGATGCGTACATGCGCACCGTGGAGCACCTCGCCATCGAGAATCTTCATCGCCAGCGGATCCTGCACCATGCGCTGCAGTGCCCGCTTCAGAGGCCGCGCACCGTAGGCCACGTCCGAGCCTGATGCCAGGATCAGCTCTTTCGCCGAAGGCGTCAGCTCGAACGAGATCTGGCGGTCTTCGAGTAGCTTGCGAATCTCGTTCAGCCGCAGTTCGAGAATGGCCTCGAGCTGCACATGTCCCAGCGGGCGGAAGATGACCATGTCGTCCACGCGGTTCAGGAACTCCGGCCTGAAGTGCTCCCGCAGCACGCGCATCACGCTCTCACGTGCCATGTCGAAGTCGTGCTCAGTCTTCAGAGCCTCCGTTGCCAGGAACCCGGCGCCGAGGTTCGATGTCATGATCAGCACCGTATTTTTGAAATCGACCGTGCGCCCTTTCGAATCGGTTAGCCGTCCGTCGTCCATGATCTGCAGCAGTACATTGAACACGTCGGGGTGTGCCTTCTCGATCTCGTCAAACAGGATCACTGCGTACGGGCGCCTTCTCACGGCCTCGGTTAACTGGCCGCCTTCGTCGTAGCCCACATATCCCGGAGGCGCACCGATCAACCGCGCCACCGCGTGCTTTTCCATGTACTCGCTCATGTCGATGCGAATCATCGATTGCTCGTCGTCAAACAGGAACTCCGCCAACGCGCGCGCCGTCTCCGTCTTGCCCACGCCCGTAGGTCCAAGGAAGATGAACGAGCCGATTGGCCGCTTCGGATCGCTGAGTCCTGCTCGCGAACGACGAATCGCATTCGCCACAACGCTCAGCGCCGCGTCTTGGCCGACCACACGCTCGCGGAGCCGCTCCTCCATGTGGACGAGTTTATTCACCTCGCCCTCGAGCATTTTCGAAACAGGAATGCCGGTCCATTTGCTCACGATCTTGGCGATGTCTTCTTCATCGACTTCTTCCTTAAGCATCCGCATCGTGCCGCCGCCATCTTTTCCGGCACCGTCCTGCAGCGCATTCAACTGTTTCAGCTCTGCCTCGGCCTTCGGCAATTCGCCATACTGTATCTGCGCGGCACGATCGAGCTGGCCCTTGCGGGTCTGTTCCTCCGCCTCGAAGCGCAGCGCCTCGATCTTCTTCTTCAACTCGCTGATGCGGCTGATAGCATCGCGCTCCATCGTCCAGCGAGCGCGCAGAGCGGTCGTCTGCTCTTTCAGCGTTGCCAGTTCGCGTTCCACCTCTTCAAGACGTCCACGACTGTTCGAGTCTGTCTCTCGTTTCAACGCAGCCTTCTCGATTTCAAGAGAAGTCGCCTGCCGTTCCAGTTGATCGATCTCAGTAGGCACCGAGCCAATCTGAATCGCCAGCGAAGCCGCTGCCTCGTCCACTAGGTCGATGGCTTTGTCGGGAAGGAAGCGATCGCTGATGTAGCGATGCGACAGCGTAGCCGCTGCAACGATTGCCGAGTCCTTGATGCGCACATTGTGGTGCGCTTCGTAGCGGTCCTTCAAGCCGCGCAGGATCGCGATCGTGTCTTCCACATTCGGCTCACCGACGTAAACGATCTGGAAGCGCCGCTCCAGCGCCGCATCCTTTTCGATGTACTTACGGTACTCATTCAGCGTGGTTGCGCCAATCGCCCGCAATTCGCCGCGCGCCAGAGGTGGCTTCAACATATTGCTCGCGTCAATTGCGCCTTCCGCCGCACCCGCGCCAACCAAGGTATGAAGCTCGTCGATGAACAGAACAATCTGTCCATTGGACTCTTCGATTTCCTTCAGGACCGCTTTCAAACGGTCTTCAAATTCGCCGCGATACTTCGCTCCGGCCAGCATCGAGCCCAGATCCAGCGAGATGACGCGCTTGTCGCGCAAACTCTCAGGAACATCGCCGGAAACGATACGCCGCGCAAGCCCTTCAACGATGGCCGTCTTGCCGACGCCTGGTTCGCCGATCAGCACAGGATTGTTCTTCGTTCTGCGGCTCAGTACCTGGATCACGCGCCGAATTTCTTCATCGCGCCCAATCACAGGATCAAGCTTGCCCCGACGGGCCAGGTCGGTCAGGTCTTTGGAATATTTTTCAAGAGCCTGGAATTTGCCTTCAGGATTCTGGTCGGTGACGCGCTGCGATCCGCGCACCGCAGTCAGCGCCTGCAGGATTGCCTCATGCGTAGCGCCAACGGCAATCAACGCATCGCGCGCAGCATCGCCTTTCTGATGTGCAATGCCCAGCAACAGGTGCTCGGTTGAAATGTATTCATCCTTGAAGTTCGCGGCTTCGCGAAATGCCTGGTCCAGCGCCTTGGTCAGCGCGGCACTTGGGCTCGGCTGCGCAGACCCGCCCTGCACGCGAGGCAGCTTCTCCTCGATCTGGTGCAGACTGCTCTCCAGCCTCTCAGTGGGAACACCAATCTTTTCGAGCACCGCCGGGATCACGCCTTCGCGGTCCTCAATGAGCGCCAGCAGCAGATGCACCGGCTGGATCTCAGGGTTTCCCAGCTCGGCTGCACGCCCCTGCGCCTGCTGCATCGCTTCCTGCGACTTTACGGTCAGTTTTTCCCAGCGAATTGCCATATATGTGCTCCAGTGATCAGTGTTCAGATGTCAGTGATCAGTTCTTCTCGTCGAGCAACGATAGCTCCATGTAGAACCGAACCGAGAGCAACGCCAAACAGAGCAGCCAAAGGGCCAACGCATTCAGACTCGATCATTCACTTTCTCCAATTTCGGACCTCGCATCTTGGTCAGTATGAGCCGATTTGGTTGAATCCTCAAAGAACAATGGCCAGTTGCCATCTCGGGACTTCCCGCCGATCCCTTATGACTGACCCCTGACCACTGATCCCTGACCACGGTCTTTTCTTACCGTGCGCCCACCAGTTCCTGCTCTTCCTTCTTGTTCTCCAGCTTGCCCTGGCCGCCGACGTTCACCTTGATCTGTTTCGGCTGCGCTTCGGGCTTCTTGTTTAGTTCCAGCTTCAAAACGCCGGCGTTGTAGCTTGCCTGCACGTTCTCTGTGTCAACCGTCGACGGAAGTGTGAAGGCGCGATAGAACGTGCCATAGCGGCGCTCAATCCGATGGAAGTTCTCTTCCTTCTCATCCTTCTCAAATTTGCGCTCGCCTTTCACAGTCAGCGTGTGGTTTTCCACGCGGATGTCGAGGTCCTTCTCTTCCATTCCCGGAACTTCGAGCTTCAAAACGACCTTCTTGGCGTCTTCGTAGACGTCAACTGCCGGCACAAAGCTGGCTGTAGTCAGCGGGCTGTCGCCTTCGTTCATTTCGCGGAACAGCGAGTTTACGCGGTTCTGAAGAGCGATGACTTCACGAAACGGGTCCCAACGAGTGATTGCCATGATTTATGTCCTCCAACTGATTTGGGCATTGTGGGCTGGGAGCTTCAACTTCCAACCTGTCACCTAAGTCACCTAATCTGATGACACTATAGCATATTGGATTCATAAAATATGAGCGTCATGCGCTAATATATTGATGTTACCGTAAAGTTATTAAAATGAACTATTTAATCTGCGGAGCATTGGAGAATTGTTCAGAAACTCAGAGTCTTTGCACCGAATTTCATCGGAATACTGGCTCCAAGCCGGGCGGCTTGTGAAAGGGCGAGCACACGCGAACTTTCCGGTTTGATGGATGATCCGCGCCCGGAAAAGGTATCGTTCGCGAAACGTAATTTCTTCGGCCCCCAAATCGACCCAAACTGGGGCTGCAGGACGAGGCGCGATCAGCTGTGTTCAATAGCAGATGAAACCGCGCCTCTAGAATCAGAAGAGATGATCCTCCTATCCGGCCTCCCCTCCTACATGGATTGGCGCTGGCTTTGGCTCACCATTGCGGCCTTTCTGGCCGGAGTGTTGAATGCCGTGGCGGGGGGAGGGTCGTTTCTGCTGTTTCCGGCAATGTTGAGCATGAAAATGCTCCCGATTCAGGCCAACGCGACCAATACCGTGGCTCTCTGGCCGGGCCAGTTAACCTCGGTTGCGGCCTATCGCGACGATATTCGCAGAAATCTCAGGGTAGCGATCCCCATGTTGGTCGCCGGCCTGATCGGCGGAACCGCCGGCGCAATTGTGCTTCTCAATACTCCGCAGATGACCTTCATGCGCCTCGTGCCGTGGCTCTTGCTCGTGGCGGCGGTGATCTTTGCGCTCAGCGGCCCGGTTGCACGCTGGCTGGAGCACCGCAAGTTCATACGAAGCCAGGCGCCCGGCGGCGAGGTGCACCGGCCCAACATGGTCGCCGTGTTTCTCGGCACCACAGCGGTCTGCTTTTACATCGGCTACTTCGGCGCCGGCGCGGGATTTCTGATTATTACGCTGCTCTCGCTGTTCGGCTATCAAGACCTCAATGAGATCAACGCTCTGAAGGTGGCCTCAACCACCATGGCCAATGGCATTGCCTTTGTGCTTTTCGTCATCAACGGCCAAGTGGTTTGGCGCTACTGCCTTGTGGCCATGATCACCTGCGCCATCGGCGGGTATACTTCGGCAAGCCTGGCGCGGAAGATTCCCCAGCCCGTCCTGCGCGGAACCGTGGTCCTGATCGGGCTCGGAATGGCTGCCTGGTTCTTTTACAAGAACTAAAATAGAGCCATGAGTCACGAAGGCATTCGCTTCGTCAGCAAAGAAGACCAGGCACAGGAAAATCTCGCCGATCGTCCGCTTCCGCGCATTGCCGTCACGCCCGAAAAGGTACGCGTGAAGATCACCGAGGGCACAGGCCTCGAGATCGATTGGCAGGACGGTCACAAGAGCGCATGGAACTTTGCATGGCTGCGCGACGCCTGCCCGTGTGCAACCTGCATCGACGAACGCAAGGCCCAGGGCCGCAAGGCAGGCCAGCCCAAACCCAAGCCAACGGCTCTGCTGCCCATGTACACTCCGCCTGCCAAGCCGGCCAGTGCGCACGGAGTGGGCCGCTATGCACTTCAGTTCAACTGGGCTGATGGTCACTCGGGCGGCATTTATTCGTGGGATTATCTGCGCCGCCACTGCCAGTGTCCCGAATGCAGATTCGAAGCGACCGAAAGCACCAGCACGCCCAACTGATCGCAGCTTGCGATACCGCAATCCATACATATTGCAGGAAGTTATAAGTTACTCCGGGTACTGAAGATTCGCCGCTTTTTCTCGAATCCTAAACATACTGCGTGGTAGAGTTGCTTTCCAGAACTCGGGGAGGCGTACGTGACTCTCAAGCAATTTGTAGCCAAGCAGTTCATCGACGTCATTCAGTGGAACGAACAGGATGACGGCATCCTCGCTTACCGCTATCCCATGCAGGACATGGAGATTCAGAATGGCGGTCAGCTTACGGTGCGCGAGTCGCAGATGGCTGCGTTCGTCAACGAGGGCAAGATCGCCGATGTCTTCGGGCCCGGTCTGCACACCCTCAACACGCGAAATCTTCCCGTGCTGACCGATCTGATGAACTGGGACAAGGAATTCGAGTCGCCGTTCAAGTCCGATGTTTACTTCTTCTCCACGCATCTGCAGATCGATCAGAAGTGGGGCACGGCAACGCCCATCACCATCCGCGACAGTGAATTCGGCGCGGTGCGCATTCGAGGCTACGGCATCTACTCCTTCCGCGTTGCGGATCCGCGCACGTTTTTCACGCAAGTGAGCGGAACGCGGCCGACCTACCATGTCGGCGATCTCGAGGGCCAGCTCCGCAATACAATCGTCGCGCGCATGACGGACATCTTTGCGTCCAGCAAGATTTCGTTTCTCGATATGGCTGCGAATCAGGCCACGCTGGGCAAGCAGATCGAAGCGGAGATGAAGCCGAACTTCGCCGCGCTCGGTCTCGAACTGGCATCCTTCGTGGTCGAAAATATCTCGCTGCCGGAAGAGCTTCAGAAGGTGATGGATCAGCGCATCGGAGTGAGCATGGCGGGGGACTTGAGCAAGTACACCCAGTTTGAAGCGGCGCAGGCGCTTCCGATTGCTGCCGCAAATTCCGGCGGAGCTGCCGGCGCGGGTGTCGGCCTGGGCGCTGGCGTGGCCATGGGACAGAACATGATGGCTGCAATGAAACAGCCGTCCGAGACCGCTCCTGCTGCGGCTTCTGCGGGGGCGAAGTTCTGCGTGAACTGCGGCAAGTCCGTTCCCGGGGGAGCGCACTTCTGTCCGGAGTGTGGAAAGGCCCAATGAACTGCCCATCCTGCGGCGCCGCAATGCGCCTGAACGCCGACGAAGACTACCTCAAGTGCGATTACTGCAAGAGCATCTTTTTCCCCTCGAAAGACGATGAGGGTGTGAGCGTGCTGCAGGTTGCTTCCGACGAGTCATGCCCGGTGTGCGCGGTTCCGCTGATGCACGCCGCGTTGGCCAAGATCCGCATGCGCTACTGCACACGGTGTCATGGAATGCTGATTCCGATGGCCGTCTTCCTGGCGCTCGTAGAAGAGCTGCGAGCCGGAGAGCCGGGAACGCTGATTGCGCCGACACCCGACACCCACGATCTGCAACGGAAGATCAGCTGCCCGCATTGCCATCAGCGGATGGATACGCACTTCTACAATGGACCGGGCAACGTCATCATCGACGACTGCGACAACTGCGCCTTGAACTGGCTCGACCATGGCGAGTTGATGCGCATCGTGCGCGCCCCGGACTACTCGCAGCAGCGCGCGTCCGACTCGTTCTAGCCTGGCTTGATTGACCGTTGCCTCGGGTGCAGCAGAGAAGGCCGGCGCAACTCAGTCGGTGGTCTATTCCGCCTGCCTGATTTCATCGATGAGCTGTTGCAGTTGCTCGCGCTTCCGGTCGCTCATATCGAGGAAGCGGATGCCCACATTGAATGGATCGTAGATGGCCTGGGTCACTCCGGCGAGCCGAAAAGGCAGGCCCTCCATGCGAAACTCGACTTCAACTCGACGGAATATCCCCACAGGAAATCGCTTGTTGGTGCGAATGTGACAGCCCCCGAGGCTGACGTCGAGAATGTTCCCATGCACATCGGCTGCGAGGTTGATCAACCGTATGACTGCGCTCGTGTCGACACCGTGTCTCGCTTCAAGGCGCCGTTCCGTGTGCGCTAATGCGGTGGACCGCTCCGACGGAATTCCTCGTGGTGAGGATGAGTGTTGACGACTATTATCGCTCTTTGGTTGCTCTGCCACGCCCGCAATACTCCTCGCAATCTGCGCGAGGTCTACGCTAGTGGCCGCTTTCCAGCTCCCACGGCCGCTTTGGCGCCGGAGCCTCGTCTTCCCGTCCACGCAAGCGGTCGTACTCGTACAGATCGCTTGTTGTGCCGAGCGACTCGTTATAAAGGCTCGTGCCACCGGTCAGCTGTGTCAGTTCCTCGCTGAATGTATGGATGGCATGCAATTGGCTTGCCGTCGCCGGCAATTCATATTGGGGAGTCTTAATGAACTTCTGATAGCCCCGGTCAAGCAACCGAGCCACTTCGCCGCAAAGAAGGATTCCGGGCCGCTCCGCAAATGCAACCGAACCATTATCACCGTTTCGCGATGGAACCAGGATGGCCGCGGCTCCACACTTGCTCACCAGCATCCCGCCTGGAACTCCGCCAAACGTGGAAACAGCGAAGCCGTGTGTGCGAAGGGCTTCCATGATCTGGTCAAAGCTTTGGCGAACGGGCTTTCTAGGCATAATCGAGTCTCTGCTTACGAAAATATTTAGGGCTGGTTCCCACTTCAAATCTCGCACACCAGGAGCGGTGCCTGCAAACGGCGTCCCAGGGTATCAACCCATTCTTCGTTCGTCCTCTTACGCCGTCCGTGCCGCCAATCGCCGGGGAGAGTTTCATTCGTTTCTCTCCTCGTTCACAATGGAAGAGGATAAGCAGCTCTTTCCGTAAACAAATTGAGCCGCGTGATTGCGATTCCTTGGACGGCGTTGAAAATTCATGACATAGCACCATAACTCTCTTTACAAACTCCCCACGCGAGGCTAATAATTCGGCCACGTCTTAGAGCACCCGCGGTTCGTTCCCGGTCCTCCCCCATCGCCAAGTGATCTCTGAGCAAGTCCAGGAGGTTACACATGAAAGTCAGTCCGATATTGCTTGTCTTGTCCCTTGCAGCCTGTGGCAGTCTTATGGCCGCCGCCCAGGACGCAACCCCAACCGTTCCTCAGGTCCTGCAAATCACGCGCGAATACATCAAAGCCGGCAAGAACGGCATGCCGCACGATAAGACAGAAGGCGCGTATGTCGCGGCGCTGGCTCGGGCCAAGTGGCCAACCCACTACATTGCTCTCAACTCACTCTCAGGCAAGTCGAGAGCCCTGTACCTCACTTCTTACCCGTCGTTCGACGCATGGGAGAAGGATACGGCTGCCCAAGCCAAGAACGCCGCGCTTTTGGCCGAATTGGATCGCGCGAACGTGGCCGACGGCGAGTTGCTTGACTCGGTCGATCAGGCGGTCTGTACCTATAACGCAGAATTGAGCTACCACCCCAAGGCCGACATCTCCCAGGCACGCTTCATGGAAGTGTCTGTCTATCACGTTCGTCCGGGCCACGACAGAGACTTCCATGAAGTGGTCAAAATGGTCATTGACGGATACAAGAAGGCGGGAACCGCCGCACACTGGGCCACGTTTGACATGAACTACGGCCGCCCCGGCGGGGATTACCTGGTCCTCAGCTCCAGGCACAGCATGTCGGAGATCGATACAGGGTTCGCGGAGGGCAAAAAGTTTACGGACGCCATGGGCGAAGACGGAATGAAGAAGCTTGATGAACTCGCGGGGGCTTCCATCGAGACTTCCGACCACGAGCTGTTTTCGGTCAACCCTCGTCAGAGCTACGTCGACGAGTCCTGGGCCAAAGCTGACCCGGATTTCTGGAAACCGAAGTCGACCGCACCGAAGGCTGAGGCGGCTGCGGCAAAGCCGGCGGCAAGCGCAACTCCGAAACCTGCATCGCGTTGAATCGGACTAGTCTGTCGTCAGAACGGCTCCGGCTCGTACGGGGCCGTTTCTCTTTTGCTAACCTGTATAAGAAGGCCGAAGGCGCTTCCCCGGTGTTGTCGCAATGGCTTTGCATTTGCAGCAAAAATACCGACGATTGAGAACCTATAAACGATGGTCACTGTAGCCGAATCCACAGAGCTCCCCGAACTCACGACTGACGACCTGTCGCGCTACTCGCGCCACCTGATCCTGCCCGAGGTCGGCATGGAAGGGCAGCGCAAACTGAAGGCAGCGCGCGTTCTTTGCGTCGGTACCGGAGGGCTGGGTTCGCCGCTGGCCTTTTATCTGGCTGCGGCCGGCGTGGGTACGCTGGGGCTGGTCGACTTCGACGTAGTCGACGCCAGCAATCTGCAGCGGCAGATCATCCACTCCACTAAGGACATCGGGCGCAAGAAGCTCGACTCGGCCGCTGAGAAACTGACCGCGCTCAATCCCGCGTTGAATGTCGTAAAGCACGAGACGATGCTCACGAGCGCCAATGCGATGGATATCCTGAAAGACTACGATATCGTTGCCGATGGAACTGATAACTTCCCGACGCGCTACCTCGTCAACGATGCCTGTGTTCTGCTGGGCAAGCCCAATGCCTATGGATCGATCTTCCGCTTCGAGGGGCAGGCCAGTGTATTTGCGACCGAAGAAGGGCCTTGCTATCGCTGCCTCTATCCCGAGCCGCCACCGCCCGGACTCGTGCCGAGCTGCGCGGAAGGCGGCGTCCTGGGAATTCTGCCGGGCCTGGTCGGCGTCATCCAGGCTACCGAGGTCATTAAGCTCATCCTTGGCAAAGGAAATCCACTGATCGGGCGGCTGCTTCTCGTCGATGCGCTCGGCATGCGCTTCCGCGAGCTGAAACTGCGTAAGAATCCCGAGTGCCCCGTATGCGGCGAGAATCCGACGGTCAAGGAACTGATCGATTACGAGCATTTCTGCGGCATCGTCCCCGAATCGAAAGAGGAGAAAACTGTGAAGAATGGCGTTCCGCAGTTGAGTGTGAAGGATCTGAAGAAGCGCATCGATGCCGGCGAAGATGTGTTCATTCTTGATGTGCGCGAGCCCTACGAGTACCAGATCGCGCAGATCGGCGGAAAGCTTATCCCGCAGAACGACGTTCCGCAGCGCCTCGCTGAAATCCCGCGCGACCGCGAGATCGTCGTGCAATGCCGGTCCGGTGCACGTTCACAGAAGATCGCCGAATTCCTGAAGCTATCGGGATATCAGCAGGTGGTGAACCTAGCCGGCGGCATTCTTGCGTGGAGCGACGAAATCGATCCCAGGGTCCAGAAATACTGATCGCTTTCGACCCTGCGGCAATACGATAGGACAATGATTAAGGCAAGTATTCTCTACCCCAGCAAGCTCGGCAGCCGGTTTGACGTCGCCTATTATTTGGGCGTGCACATGCCGATGGCGGTCAGGCTTCTCGGTGCTGCTCTTAAAGACGTTTCGGTTGAGATTGGCATCGGGAGCGCACTACCCGGGGAATCGGCGCCATTCGCTGCAATTGCGGGGTTCACCTGTGATTCAGTAGAAGCTTTTACTGCTGCGTTCACTCCCGTTGCGGGACAGCTTCAAGGGGATATCCCAAACTACACCGACATTGCACCGGTGATCCAGATCAGCGAACTCAAAGAAATCTAACCGCGGACAAGCAAGGTTCGATCTGTAGCTGCCGGATATGTGCGCGTCTACCGCGCCAGCTCCACAGGGCCCGGTTTGCTTGGCTCGGCGGGCTTGCCGTTCTCTTCCATCTTCCCGAAGATCATCTTCCCGCTGGCCGTCTGCAGGACGCTGGTAACGGAGATCTCGACCGCCCTGCCGATCATCTTGCGGGCGTGATCCACAACCACCATCGTGCCGTCGTCGAGATAGCCGACGCCCTGGTTGTATTCCTTGCCTTCCTTCAGGATCAGCACATTCATCTTCTCGCCAGGCAGCAC
The DNA here is from genome assembly GCA_963735215.1 of uncultured Acidobacteriaceae bacterium. GTDB lineage: Bacteria > Acidobacteriota > Terriglobia > Terriglobales > Acidobacteriaceae > Telmatobacter. The sequence goes on from CAVTKF010000009.1 coordinate 81,598, forward strand.
AACCGGCTTCAGCGCGTTGGCAAGATCATTGATGTTCAGAACTTCAACATGATGGAGATGGGCCACCTTGTTCAGGTTGAAGTCGTTGGTTACAACCTTGGCTTCCCACTTCTTGGCCAGTTCGAGCAGCTTCAAATCCACTTCGCGGATCGAAGGGAAATCGTCCGGAACAATCTGTACCTGGATGTTGTTGTTGGATTGCATCCGCTGCAGCATGTCGAGCCCGCGACGTCCGCGCTGGCGCTTGGAGCTGTCAGTGGAGTCGGCGACAATCTGCAGTTCGCGCAGTACAAACTCCGGTACAACCATCATGCCGTCGATGAACCCCGCTTCGGCGATGTCCGCGATGCGGCCATCGATGATGACGCTGGTGTCGAGCACTTTGGCGCTTCTTCTCGTGGGCCGGTCGCCTGCAAACAGCGTGCCCAGCGCAGCGGGATTCAGCAGGTCGCCTTTGCTGGCGCCAACCAGCAGGCCGACGTAGGTCATTAGCAGCAGGACAAAAATCTGGAGCACGGCCGACGTGGACGGGTTCAGCGGGGCAGAGCGCAGCACCAGGCAGAAGAGTGCGGCGCCGAAGATGCCCAGCACGCTTCCGGCAACCGCGCCGATGAGCCGTCGCAGGCTGAGAGCGCGCACACGAAGTTCAAAGACGATGACCGCGACTGCAGCCAGCGCGCCGCCAGCCGCTCCAGCCGAGCCTGTTATGCCGAAAGGACGTAGGAAATAACAAACTCCCGACAGTAAGGCAACAAAAAGAAGACGAACAAGAATGAGGTCCATAAAAGCCTGCTTCCACTGGTGGGAAGGAAGATACACCAGTTTGCGCACCGTTGGCGAGTATGCCCATAGGCGGTTTCGGTCGTCAAGTGGGACAGGGAGTGGCAGCCGCACGAAGGGGACTGCACGGGAATTACCATCGGGGCGGCCGAGTTGCAGCGCGGTCGCCGCCCCGAATCGATATCAGGAAGCGACAGCCAGTTCCGTGTTCACCAGGCGTGAGACGCCCTTGCGGGGCCCACGCTTGCGAGCGCTCATGATCTTGACGCGCTCCAGCAATTCCTGCGGGGAGCAGGTCTTTTTGGCCAGCAGGGCATCGGCGCCGTGGATTTGGCCATTCATCTTTTGGGGATCGCCGAGAATCACCATGGGGACGTGCGAGGCGATCTGCTTGAGTTTGAGGACGAGTTGGTCGCCACCCATCTGAGGCATTGCATGGTCCGTCAGCACCAGGTCAACCTGGTTGTCGGCGAAGAGAGCAATGGCTTCCTGGCCATTGGTGGCAGAGAGCACGCGATAACCGTTTGTTACCAGCATGAACTTCAGGACGGATAAGTCCTGCTCGTTGTCGTCTACGCAAAGAATTACTTTCTTTGGCCGCATGTTAGGGGTCTTACTCCTGTTCGTTAGATTTTTTTGACCCGTTCCGAGGCGTACAACAGCGATGCCCGTTTGTTTGGTCGGGCAGGCTCGTCAGGTCCGGGGCCGTCGGCCACAGCACGGTTCCTGTCAGGGAATTGGGCACACTGCGCCGCCCGAGCGGCGCACCCCTCACACAGAAGTGTGCGACCCCTCCAAGCGACTTCGAGAGCAACCAATCCGTATGAGGGGATGACCTCTCTGCGGTCAGATTGAGTTTGAAGCCGTTATAAGAACCGGAATGACTCCGGCTGAATTGCGTTCGATGCTTGGGCAAGAGTAAGGAGAGCGGAAAGCCGTGAAAAGAGGGAATAGGAAGCGAAACCGCGCATGAAAACCATCTTGAAACAAAGGAAAAAGCGGCAGAATGAACACAATAAGTAACTTGGCCTGATTAAAATCTGTTGAAAGCGTGTGTATTACGGCAGGAAAAGCTGCCCCTTTGCAACGCGAACGGTGCTGCCTCCGACCCTAACATCGCTGACCTTGCCCGAAATGATACCGGCAGCCAGAAATAAATCGCTTGTGCGGCCGATTTCGACGCCTTGCTGAACGTGGATTTGCTGGCGCGGGGCGACGATGCCATGGCAGACAAGGTAACTGATCGCACATCCCGCGGCGGAACCCGTGGCCGGGTCCTCACCGCCATAAAACTGCATGCGCGCTCTCCAGGCGGGGTTGTCGGCGCCAGTTGGCCCAAGAACATAGAACCAGCGGCCACCCTGCTCCCGTAAGTACCTCGTCGCTTCCTCCTGCTCGACCTTCAGTCTGGCGAGCGAGTCATGCGAACGCAGTGCGACGATGGCAAACGCCGTGCCGGTCGAGACCACCTGGGGCGAGGCTGCGATGTGCAGGTCGTCGGTCCGCAGGCCAATCAAGCGGGCGACGGTTTCCAGATCGAGCTGGGCGCCAAATTCCGGATCGCGCTGGGTCATCTCTCCGAATAGGCTGTCGCCTCTGAATCGAACGGGAACGGCGCCGACCTTGAGGGCCAGCGTGATGGTGTCGCCGGCAAGAGCCTCTGGCGCGGAGAGCTTGAGCACACTAGCCGTGCCCAGCGTGGGGTGGCCGGCGAACGGAAGTTCCTCCTGTGTCGTAAAGATGCGCACGCGAACGCCCTCGCGCTTTTCCGTATCGGCATCACGGCGCTGGATAAACGTGGTTTCAGACAGGTTGAATTCGCGCGCAATGGCCTGCATGCGCTCGGTTGTGAGCCCGATCGTATCGAAAACGACGGCTAGCCCGTTGCCCTTGTGGGCAGTCTCTGTGAAGACGTCAACGATCTGATAGTCGAGTGTCTGGATTGAGATGGAAGGATCGGTGAAATCGGCCATGAACCATTATGAATCCGCTCAGGGAGAGCGTGATTCACAAGCTGTTTCAGAGCGCGATCATGGGGCGCGGAAGGCGTGTTCGAGATTGATCGAGGAAGATGCGCATGCGCGAGGCTTCTGCGCGCTGAATGGCGATCAGGCGGATCTGGCGCCGCTGGTGATCGCTGTTGGTGAGTCGCGGCAGAAGGCCTTCGTCGCTGAGCGCATCGCGTTCGAGCCGGGCAATGCGATTCTCGATCGTGCGGCGGAATCGAAGACTGATTTCGAATCCGTCATGAGTATCTGCTGCGGTTCCATCGAAGGACATCGCGAACTCTCCGGACTGGGTCCGCGTGAGAATTTGGACTCGCCTGAAAAAATCAGAGGAATCAGCTCAAGGTTTCCCAGTCATGGCCGATAGTAACGACGAGTCGCGCCCCGGGCCAGATTACGATGTCACGGAACTTGCGTAATCAGGATGTCCTGAAACGCGACATGGCCGGAGAGTAACTCCAGCCATGTCGCGTGTGCCCTTCCGAAATCGTGGATTTAACGACCTGTACCCTGCGGTGCCCCGGCGACCGCGAGAACCATCTGAGCGCCGCTGTCAAGGTGAATGTCGCGCCTGGCGCCGAGCAGCAAGCCGGACGCATTTCTGAACGGAAGGCCGTCGATGTTGTTGGCAAGCAGCACTCCCGGAATCGCTGTCGTGCGGATGGCAACATTTCCGTTGCGCGCCACGATACTGCCCGGAGCAGGCATGCTGCTGTTCGTGTTCTGATCTGCAACTCCAGGCTCAGCCGTTCTATTGGGCTCGGGGCGGCTGTTGCCCGCGTTCTGGTTCATGTTGCTATTTGATCCGGTCATAGCAGGCGAAGAGGGGGATTCTCCGTTCGGAGCACTCGGAGTGCTGGCCGAGGTCGCAGATGATGTTCCGTCGTTTACCGGAGATCCGTTATCCACGGCGCTGCCTGCCCCCGGGGCGGGGGATACAGACTGGATGACAGACTCGATCGCGACATTCTGGCCGTCCTTCAACTCTGCCTGGTCAAATTGAATCGCAATCTGCGAATTCTCCTTGTCGTCTGCGCGCGCCTGCACGTTCGTGACGTGGCCAACCAGTTTGGATCCCTTGGGAATCTCGGCGCCTCCAGAAAACTTCACGTCTTCCTTGGTCTTCAGCACGACACTGTCGCCTTCCTTGGCAGACTTGGAATCGAGTTTGTTGACCAGTTCGCCGGTGACTGGCTTCAGTTGAGCCGCAGCCGCACTTAGCTGGGATTTGTCGGCTCCGGGTTGCGATTGCGGCACCGGAGATGTTGTTGAAGGGGGCTGCTGCTGATCTTGTTGCTGTTGCATGGGTTGCTGCTGTTGCTGTGCTGTCGAGGGGAAGCTGGAAAAAGTGGCCAGCGCCACCGCGATTACTGTGGCAGCTTTCATCATGAGGTCTTCCATCGATTCACCATCCGTCTGGCCGTCGTCGCGGCGCGAAACTGCTTGCGCTTAATCCAGTCGCACGATGGCTGCCAAAGTCTCACCAAATCGATCTAAATTTCGAATGGATTCATCTCCGTCAAAGGAGGCGATTTGTTGAACGGGGCGGGAGTTGGACGAGTGATGGCGCTGGGTAAATAGGCGTAGTTTGTGGGGCGAGTGTAATTTTTGACGTGTATAAAATGCACGGCAAAATCGTGTCAGCAGATCGGCCTCTTCGGTTAGTTGCCCATATTTCTGTGCTTACTGAGCTTCCGGCAAAGGCGCGTAATAGCCCTTGCGGACCTGCACCTTCATGTCGTCGCCCTTGCACTGGACCGAGATACGGCGGAACGAGCCATCCTGCTTGGGATTCGTAGGTGTATAGCTGGCCAGGTACTCTGTGCGGAGTTCTTCTTCGATCTGCTGGAAGGCGGCTTCGAGTTTCTTGCCATTGGCGCCCACGTTGATCAGCCGACCACCGCTCTCCTCGGAAATCTTCTTGGCAGCGGAGTATCCGTTGTAGCCGAATCCGCCATAGAAGCCCGGGTCGGCGATGAGGATGACGTAGATGATCGTGTTTGCCTTCTGTGCTGCGGAAATGGCTTCCTGAATCTTGTGGTCGCTCCCCTGGTCGTCGCCATCGGTGAGGATAATCATGGCCTTGCGGCCATTCTGCTGCGACATCTTCTCATTCGAGGCAAGATATATCGCGTCGTAGAGCAACGTGCCTTTCGGCGTTCCATGGATCGGAATGGTGCCGCCGCCGAGGCCGGGAATGCCAGAACCGCCATTGCCACCTGCGGTATTGATCTGCGCCTTGTCCATGGCATGGCTCAGCATCCGCGCACTGTTGGTGAAGTCCTGCAGAAGGTCGACGTTGACGTCAAAAGAGAGCAGGAATGCCTGATCCTTTGACTTGAGGACGCGTTCAAGAAACTCGCTGCCTGCCTGCTGTTCCAGCGGCAGTACGTCAATCTGGCTGCCTGAGGTGTCGAGCAGAATCCCAAGCGTCAGTGGCAGATGTGTTTCCGCGTTGAAGTTCTTGAGCGTCTGCGGAACTTTATCTTCGGAGACCGAACAATCATCCTTCGTGAGGTGCGGCACCAGCTCGCCCGACTTGTTCTTTACGGTGAAGAAGAGATCAACGAGGTTGACGTTGAGCTTGAGGGTACCCATCGACTCTTCTTCACGCGGCGGCGGGGGCGCCGTGCTCACCGGTGGGGCGTCGGGGGAGGGAACGAGCTGTCCCCACGCTGCCACGGACAGAAGCGGCAGGGCAAAAAGCACAACGGCGATGCTCCGGGGGATACGCATACTGCTAGGTTTGACGGTGGAATCGGACCGAAAGAGAGCATATCGTAACTCTTTCAAGGCCGTTAGGGCAAACCAGCACCGCGACCGCGCGTCTGATACTCTGACGGGTACAGCCTCTCTAAGCTGATTTGCCATTGAGGCGTGTATCTGCGGGCCAAAATCGGTTGGCGCAGTGTTGTATGGGAGGAAGAATACCTGTGGACCTTGGTTTTAAAGCACTGGCGCTGACCGCACTTCTGAGTTCGTCCCTGATCCTCGGTCCGGCGACCTTTGCCCAGTCTCAGCAGCCGACTCCGGCAGACCCGCAGGCCGTTCCGGATGCTCCGGCTCCCCAGGCACCCTCGTCCCTGAAGGGCTTAGGTCCATTGACGCCGGGAATCGGCTCGCCATCAACAGCAGCAGCCTCTTCGAGCACATCTACGGATGTTCCGCAGCAGGCGCCGGCCACCCAGCCCCCACCAGCCCAGACCAAGGATGTCCAGACAACCGCTCCGGAAAGCATGACTCCGGAGGATATCGGCCCCACGATTCAGAGATACACAACCTACGTCGAAGTTCCCGTTACGGTGAAAGACTCGAAGGGAAAGCCGATTGCCGGGCTGACCTGGCGAGACTTCAAGGTCTACGAAAACGACACCTGGGAACCGCTCAAGATCTTTTCAGTTGACCCCGCGCCGCTGTCGATCGCGTTTGTGATCGATCAGAGCCTGACCTCGGACGTGATGGCCAAGGTGAATGACTCGCTGAGTGCATTCCAGGGTGCGCTTTCGCCCTACGACGAGGTCGCCATCTTCTCCTACAACAATGGCCCGCGTGAGTGGACCGGCTTCACAGGAGCGCAGGGAAACCGCGTACCAGCGGTGCTGGCCCTTGCCAAGTCTGTCGGGCGCGATGATCTTGTTCCCATCAACAGTGGCCCCTTCGCGGGGTGCGCCATCACGAAGAACGGTGGCTGCATTGACCCGAACGTGCAGCAGGGCGGATCGGTCGGCAACCCATCGTTCATTAATATTCCCAAGGAAATCCACACCCTGAACGATGCGATCTTCGCGGCTGCCAAGGAGCTTTCGACGCGTCCCCGGGAACGCCGCCGCATCATCTACGTGATTTCCGATGGCAAAGAATACGGCAGCAAGGCAACCTACAAAGACGTGCTGCGCTACCTGCAGACCAACAAGATCGCAGTCTATGGCACGGCCGTTGGCGACTCGGCGCGCTGGGGCGAAGGCTACGTAAGCCGGCTGCACCTGCCCTTTACCATGTACGACAATCGCCTCGCCGGCTACGTTCTCGCAACGGGAGGCATTCTCGATTCCGAGGGCAGCATGAACGGCATCGAGAAGAGCTACGCACGGCTCGCACAAGAGGCGCGCAACCAGTACACGCTGGTGTACTCCAGCCACGAGCCTCTGATCGACGGCAAGTACCGCAAGATTGAAGTCCGCGTAAATCGCCCCGGCGTGGAAGTCATCGCGAAAAAGGGCTACTATCCCTCCGGCCAGGATTACCAGCACTAATCATGAGCTCTTCGGGAGGGGCGGCAGGCCTCGGTCTGCTCTCAGCCGCCACCTGGGGCGGGTCTGACTTCGCCGGCGGCTGGGGTGCGCGCCGGGCGTCGTCGCTTCTCGTAACAGCTTCAGGCCAGATCGTGTCCCTGCTTGCCCTGCTGCTTATCTGCCTCGTGCTGCGGCTGGCCGTTCCGGGCACGAGCTACCTGGTTTACGCAGCGATCGGCGGGTTTGAGGGAGCCATCGCGCTCGCCGTCTTCTATCGCGCACTGTCGATGGGGGCCATGGGTCTGACCGCAGCGCTGACGGGGCTAATGACGGCCTTTGTCCCTGTGGTTTTTGAGCTGTTCCATTCCGGCTGGCCGGGCACATCCACCACCGTGGGACTTGTGACAGGGCTAGCGGCGATTTGGCTGATTTCGCATTCTCCGGCGAAGGATGGTGCTGGATCTCCTCGACGGGCATTGCTGCTGGGTGCCAGCGCTGGTATCGGGTTCGGCGTTCAGTTAATCCTCTTCAAAGCGGCTGCTGCGGGCGGTGTTTTGTGGGCCTTGACTTCAGGCAGGATTGCCGGCGTCGTCGCGATTCTGCTGGTAGTCGCCGTGGAACCACCCAAGGGACCATGGCGCGGATTCTGGATCGCCGGAATCGTCTCCGGATCGCTTGATACCGTCGGAAACCTGTTTTACATGATGGCGTCGCAGATGGGCCGGCTGGATGTTGCAGCGGTTATCTGCTCGATGTATCCGGCGGGAACGATTCTGCTGGCGGGAATCATTCTGCGCGAGCACCCCACCAAACGGCAGGTAGCGGGAATGGGGCTGGCGTTGGCTGCTGTCGGTCTATTGAGTTTTTAGAATCGTCGCCAGCGAGCTTCCTCAGCGATTTTCTTAAGTTCACTCACTAGCGCGCGACACATCTCACCGGCTTGCACATGGGGATGATGCTCAAGGTCTTCTCCTGACGCGACCAGGTCTGATAGCTGTGCCTGAAACTGCTCACATGTCATGAACATCGGATCTGATGCCATAACAACCTCCTAAAGGCGCGAAAGGCCTGCGCCGGATGGCACAGGCCCTCTCAAACTCGAGCATTCAGTCCAAGCGCAAACGCTTCGGACCTAAACCTGCTTGGGGGGTTCGTTGCTGGCGGGGGGAGGGGGAGGGGGTGTTTGCGTGCTCTGCTGTGTCGTCGGCGGAGCGGGATCGGTGACACCCTTGATGCCTTCCCTAAACCCCTTCAATCCTTCACCAAGACCCTTGCCCAACTCCGGCAGCCGCTTGGCGCCGAAGAGCAGAAACGCCACAATTGCCAGCAGAATCAGGTGCCATGGCTGTAGTAAATCGCCCATCGTGTATCCTTCCGCGCGCCCGGTCACATTACGCGCTCGTCACCCATAATTGTCGCACAAAGCCAACCGGCCGGTGTGATCAATGCCACTCGTGTTGTTACCGGTTAGAGCAGTTTAGGAAATTAATGAGACCTCTTGAATGCGTCGAAACGTGCTGTTTTCTAGATGAAAACGCCACTTTTCTGTGTGCATTCGGTCTACACCAATTCCGAAACCGCTGTAGCGGCGTCCTCTTGGAGTACGTTCAATTCACCTGGGCCGGATTGCCGAGCCGCTCTGTCACCATTGAGAAGAAACTGGGCAGGTCTTCTTCTTCGCCCATGGTCAGCCGCCGATACACCTTCATCAGCGGAAACAGCCGGGATCCGCGCACATCCACCGCCGGAACCGCGTGCTCGCCGCCCGGATACTGCGTCATCTCCCAGGAACCGGCGTAACGCTGACGGAGCACCTCGCCCAGGTAGCTGCCCCACAGGCGCGATTCAAAATCCAGATCGATCTCGACGCTTTCGCTCAGCAGCACGAGAATTTCGTCGAGCGCGTTGACCGAGTCGGCAGAGAAATCAAGCGTTTGCCGGAACTCGCTCTTTGCCACCTCGGCCGCAGCCTGTGCGTAGCCTTCCATCATGGCGCCCAAATCTGGGAATGCGCGCGATTCGAGCCTTTGGCGGAGCTTATTCATTATCAATAAAGACTAAATCTTCGCTGTGAAGGTATCGCGGTGAATTGTAACTCAATGGTAATCCTCTGCATCTCTATGGCAGACTTGAAAGAGCCACTGGAGGATTCCCCGCCCATGAAACTCACCAAGCTTTTCGGCCTGATTGCTGCTGTGGCGCTGACCGCGGGGCCCGCGCTTTCTGCCAGTCGCGATATCTACCCTGACCCATCACAGGCGAAGGCTGACCTTGCCGCCGCGCTTAAGACGGCAGCCGCGACACACCGGCGCGTGATCGTCGATTTCGGCGGAAACTGGTGCGGCGACTGCCAGGTGCTCGATATCTACTTCCACAATCCCCAGAATCGCCCGATCCTCGAGTCGAATTTCGTGCTGGTCCACGTGAACATCGGTCACATGGATGAGAACGTGGATATCGCCGAGCATTACGGTGTCCCACTCGACAGAGGCGTTCCTGCACTGGCCGTCCTGAGCGATACCGGCAAGCTTCTCTATAGCCAGAAGAGCGGCGAATTCGAAGCCATGCGCCGCATGGAGGCCGGTTCCGTCACCAATTTCCTGGTGCAGTGGAAGCCAACCAAACCCGGCTGCAGCGTGGCAATGGTGACGTGCTGAGCGCCTGATTGAGAATCGGGCCGCGTGTGCTGGCTTATAGATCTCAGAAGACCTGCTCATCGCGAGAAAGCCGCGATGAACGGGGCACAAACTGTCATTCTTCACCGACGCGATGGAGAGATAAAGAATCGATGAGTGGGGCCGAACTGAAATCTATGCATAACATAAGATCCTAGAATGATTAAGCATAAATGCAGCGGGGATCTACTGTGCCCCGTTCATCGCAGTCTAATCGCGATGAGCGGGTCTTCGAAGGAGATCGCAGCGCAATTACGATAGAAGCATGCCGTACGGTTTGAAGCGGTTCCAGAAGGCGGAGGCACTTCACTTCATCACATTCAGTTGCTTTCACCGTCTCCCGTTCCTTGAAGCAGCGAACACCAAGGACACAGTCGAGGCCGTTCTGGAACGGATTCGTGCATGTCATCAGGCCAGAGTCTACGCTTACGTCCTGATGCCCGAGCACGTCCACTTGCTCATCAACGAGCCACCATCGATCTTGCTGTCCCAGTTTCTGAAGGCCCTGAAGCAGACCATTCCCCCCAGATTGAAAGGTGATCGCGAACGGTTCTGGCAGGCTCGTTATTTTGACGGCAATGTACGGGGTGAAGCAGCCCGCTCCGAAGTCATCCGGTACATTCACCGAAACCCGGTGAAGCGAGGCCTGGTGGCATCTCCGGAGCAGTACCAGTGGAGCAGCTTTAGCCATTACGCCAAGGGCATTCGAGGAGCAGTTGAAATTGAGCCAGAGTGGACTGCGAGGCTTCGAGACCCACTCATCGCGAAAAGGCCGCGATGAATGGGGCACAGCTGTCATTCCTGCCGAAGGGTTGCGCGGTAGAGAGTTGAATCGATGACTGGGCCACCTGCCTCGTTGAAGAGGCGTATGGCATATACGACGACGATCGGATTCTGGGCGAATCTCGTAAGCTCGATGTTCAGCTATATGACATCGAGGCAAAAGTGGATGATGTTGATGCGGCACAATTCCTGGATCTGGAGCGCGACCAACGCAAGATCTTACTGCAGCGACTACTTGCTGAACGCTTTGGCTTGAAAGTTCATTCGGAAGACAAGGTGCAGTCGATTTACAAGCTTGTTATTGCCAAAAACGGACCCCGGTTCAAGATTGCGGACTCGGATCAATTGCCATATAAGGGCGTTGACCCGATCCCCACGATGAAGCGGGTCAGAAGAGGTCACATAGAAACAGGACAATTCGCGCTCAGTGACTTTGCGAGACTGTTGTCAACGCTCGTGCAACGTCAGGTGGTTGACAGCACGTCAATTCCGGGGCGTTACGACCTGACATTGGACTGGAACCCAGACGACGGAAAGGTAGCGGTCCCGAGTGCATCCAGTGCGCCAGACGGATTGAGAGATAATTCCGCGCCTTCGCTCTTTACTGCAGTGCAGGAGCAGCTCGGGCTCCAGTTGATCCCAGCCAAAGGTCCTATAAAGGTTATCGTCGTTGACGAAGTCACCTCAGCAACAGCGAATTGATCAATTGATCGGTTGTGATAAGAATCGCGGCCTTACTGGCTCAGCGGCGCGAGATGCTTGGTGTTCTGGTAGGTGTACTGGATGCGGTGAATCACGGTGATGGTTGAGAGCACCGCCAGCACCCACAGCACCGGCGCCATCGCTCCGAATTGCTCGAACAGCGCGCCGATCAGGATGAGAACGATGCGCTCCGGGCGCTCCATGAATCCCACCTTGCACGAGCCGATCAAAGCCTCGGCGCGCGCGCGTGTGTAGCTCACCATCAGCGACGTCACCATGACGAAGGCGACCAGCACCACGTAACGGAAGCGATTGATGCGTCCGTAGTAGACCAGCAGTCCGAAGAAGAGCACCACATCGGAGTAGCGGTCGATCACCGAGTCAAAGAACGATCCAAAGACCGTCACCTGATTGTTCTTGCGCGCGACCCGCCCATCCACCATGTCGAAGATTCCCGCGCCGAAGATGACCATGCCTGCGTAGAAAAACATCCGTCCGGCATTGGTGGCATCGGCGTGGCCGAAGAAAAATGCCGCGACGATGTTGATGACCAGCCCGATGAAGGTAAGCGCGTTGGGAGAGATCCGGGTCAGTGCAAGGCCATGCACGATTCGATCAAGAAGCCAGCCGCAGGCGCGGCCAAATGCACTGGTCCAAGTCATTCTTACTTCCTTACTTCTCTGTGCCGGTATCGGCCTCTTCGTCGTCTTCGCCCGCTTCATCGTGGACGGTGGTCAATTTCAAAATCTCGAGCTCGCGTTTGCCGTTGGGCGTGATGATAGTGGCGATATCGCCGACCTTTTTGCCGACGATGCCGCGACCGATAGGAGAGGTGGTGGAGATCAGGCCCTTCGCAACATCGGATTCCTCGCTCGTCACGAGACGGTAGACAATTTCTTCCTCTTTGGTGGAGTCGAAGACAACAACTGTCGAGCCGAAACCAGCCTTGTCATGGGGGATGTTAGCCAGATTCACTAGCGAAAGCTCTGCCATGCGCCTTTTGAGCTGACCCAGGCGCGCATTCACGAACTCCTGCCGCTGCTTCGCCATGTGGTACTCGGCGTTCTCCGACAGGTCTCCCATGGCGACGGCCTTCTTGATCTCCGCCGGCAATTCGTGGGCAAGCTCATGCTCGAGTACAGCGATCTCTTTGAGCAGCTGCTTTTTAATGTGATCGGGCATCCGTGATCCGTGGCGGCGAGCGGGGATGCTCAACCGCAGAAAATGATACGTCTAGATGTTTCATTATACGCGGCACAGCCCGGAGGGGAGGCGCGGGTGGCCTGTTCCGGCTGGGGACGTCCTGACCGGCAAAAATCCTTGCAAACGCGCCAGGGCACCGATCTGGATAAGAGCCGGTATCAGGCGGAATTTTAATCGGCTCTGTTGGAATAAACCGGATCCTTCTCAGTTCTCTTCAGTACACGGGGCACGTGTTCTCGAGGAGGAACCATGAGCAGACCAGTAGATAAACGTAATCAGCACGAAACAACCGAGATCGGAACCGTCAGCGCGGATGGCATCGACCGCCGCGGATTTCTCAAGTGCATGGCCTGGGCAGGCACCGGGCTCGTGTGGACCTTTGCCGGTGGCGTGCCGACGTCGCGCGTGTTCGGCGAGCCGGTGAAGGCGTCCGCACAATCGGATTTCACGTTCGTTCAGATCAGCGACAGCCACATCGGCTTCAACAAGCCCGCCAACACCGATGTGAGTGCGACGCTACGGGCCGCATTGAGCAAGATCGATGCGGCTCCGGGAAGTCCGGATTTCTTGATCCATACGGGCGATCTGACGCATTCCTCAAAGCCCGCGGAGTTCGACACGCTCAATCAGATTCTGGCGTCGCGCCAACAGGTCTTCTACGTTCCCGGCGAACACGACACCTCTGTCGACGACGGAAAGCAGTATCTGGAGCGCTACGGCAAAGGCACGAAGGGGAACGGCTGGTACAGCTTCGACCACAAGGGCGTGCACTTCATCGGCCTGGTCAACGTAGTGCAGCTGGAAGGCATGGGCAAGCTCGGCCAGGCTCAGCTCGACTGGTTGAAGGAAGATCTGCAAGGCGTGAAGAGCAGTGTGCCGATCGTGCTGTTCGCGCATATTCCGCTGTGGGCGGTTTATCCGGAGTGGGGCTGGGCCACATCCGACAGCGAACAGGCATTCGCGATGATGAAACGCTTCGGGTCGGTCACGGTTCTGAACGGCCACATCCACCAAGTGATGCAAAAGGTGGAAGGACAGGTGAAGTTCCACACCGCGATGTCGACGGCGTTTCCGCAGCCTGCCCCAGGTGCGGCCCCCTCGCCCGGGCCCATGAAAGTCTCGGCCGATCGCTTGCAGAGCGTCCTTGGCATCACGGATGTGAATTTCGTCGCACAACGGCGTGAGTTGGCTATCGTGGACGCCACTCTCTCAGGCATGACCGCAGAACATCGCGAGTCGGGCCTGTGAAGCGGCGAAGAACAATGGTCGTGGGTGCTCTTCTGCTGGCGGCGAGTGCGGGGCTCTCGTTTGTGCATCCGTGGGGAGATGTCCGCAACGTTTCGTCGAGCGGACAGATTCTGGATGGAAGTGCAGTGCCAGATCACGTGCGGAATGTCCTGGAAAAGAAATGCGCTGATTGCCATTCGAACCAGACGCATTGGCCCGCCTATAGCAGATTCGCGCCCACTTCCTGGCTCATGGAACACGATGTCTTCGCGGGACGGGCTGCAGCGAACCTCTCACATTGGGAGGAAATGAGTGCCAACGACCGTATTGCGATGTTGACTCGCATCGCTGCGGAGGCAAGGAGCGGAGAGATGCCGACGAGGCCCTACACGATGGCGCATCCAGCAACCCGACTCACTGAAAGCGACAAGCAAGAGATCGCCGCATGGGCGCGCGCGGAGAGAAAGCGCGTCAGGGCCGAAATTACCGGACAGAAAGTGACCGGGCAGAAGGAGAGAGAAAACCCATGAAGCAGGGCAGTGAGAGAGGATTTCTGGTCACAGTTGCGACGATCTGGGTGGCCGCGGCGCTGACTTTGTTCCCGCACCTGAGTGGGGCAGCGGGTGCAGCCAGCGGGGATGCCGATAGAGGCAAACAGTTTTTTGACAAAAGATGCACCGGATGCCATTCGCTCGATAGCAACAAGGAAGGACCGCGGCTACGAGGCGTGTATGGCAGAAAGGCCGGCACCGTGGCAGATTTTACTTACTCGGATGAGCTAAAAGCCGCGCACATTACGTGGGATGACCAATCGCTCGATCGTTGGCTAACCAATCCGGATGCGGTGATCTCTGACAATGACATGGCATTCCACGTGTCGAACCCCCAGGAACGAGCAGACATTATTCAGTTTCTTCGACTATCCTCGGGCAAATAGGATTCGGGGGCACATAAGTATCCGGGCTGAGATGGAGCGCAGGAGACAGGATGGATCGGGTGTTCTTCGAGCAGCTTGCACTGCCGCTGTTCGACCAGCTTTATAACCATGCATGCTGGCTCACCGGCGATCGCATCGACGCCGAGGACCTGGTGCAGGAGACCTATGCAAAGGCGTTGAAGGGGTTCGGAGCCTTTACGGAGGGCACCAACGTGCGCGCCTGGATGTTTCGCATCCTGCGCAACACTTTCCTGACTTCACGCACCGGCCTGGCTGCCCGAAACACCGAGTATCTGGAAGACGACGAAGGGAAGACCGATCAAGCAGTCGCGCACGAGTTGACTCCGGAAGCACTGATGCTGCGCAGCCAAAACGAGCAGGCACTCTTTGCGGCCCTTGAATCGCTTCCCGTGAACTACCGGCAGATCATCCTGTTGTGCGAGGTAGATGAGATGGCATACCGCGAGATTGCGGAGGTGCTCGACGTGCCGCTGGGGACAGTGATGTCGCGGCTTTCGCGGGCCCGTGCCGCCCTGAGAGCGGCACTCGGCACAAGAGTGAGTGAGGGGGTGCGATGATGCTCTGCGGCCAGGATCGCGAGACGCTCGCGGCGTATCTCGACGGAGAAGTACAAGCGGACAAGGCGAACGAGCTCGAGCAGCACCTTCGTACGTGCGCAGACTGTGCGGCAGAAGTCGCGAGCATGCTGAGCCTGCGCCGGACGATGAGGTCAGCGCGGACGCGATTCACTCCGAGTGCAGAATTCAGACACAGGATTCAGGCCCAGGTGGCGCCGAAGCGGCGCGGCTTCAAGACACTCGGCGGGCTATCCATGGCAATTGCAGCGCTGGCGATGCTGATCCTGGCGGTGGTCTGGATGCGACAAAGTGCAATGCGCGCCGATGCTTTCCGTGAAGTGGCGGACCTGCACGTCAGCGATCTGGCAAGCGCAAATCCATACGATGTGGTCTCCTCGGACCGGCACACGGTGAAACCCTGGTTCCAGGGGCGCATTCCCTTCGCGTTCAATCTTCCGGAATTTGCCGGGACGGAGTTCACGTTGCTGGGCGGACGGCTGGTCTATCTGCATCAGCAGCCGGCGGCGCAAGTCGTGGTAGGAATGCGCCAGCACAAAATCTCCGTCGTGATTGTGCAGGAGTCCGGCGCGGTGGCGAGTGCCTTTCTGATACCAAATGGCGCTGGCGTGCGCGATTCCTTCAACATGGACACGTGGAGCAGCCACGGCCTGCGGTATTTTGTGATCGGAGACGCAGAAAAGACAGAGGTTCAGCGCCTCGCGCAGGCTTTGAAGAGTGCGAATGAGTGATTTTTCCTGCATTTGGATCGCGCTGTTCCAGTGTGGTGTCTCAGAAGTTCGTGCCATAAGTCGCAAGAGCAACCGCAGATCCTTCGGCTCCGTTTGGCCGAAAAAGCGGCCAAACTATGCTCAGGATGACAGGTCAATTCTGATGCGAACTTTAGACTCAGGACACTAGCTGGATCTTGCAGTTCGGTCAGGGCGATCGAGAAACGATTGCAGAATCAGCGTTGCTGCTACCTGGTCGACCAGGCGGCCGTGATCCTGGCGCGCGTGGCCTGCCTCATACAGAAGCTGGTGCGCCTCGTGCGTAGTCAGGCGCTCGTCCCAAAGATGGATAGGCAACCCGGTCAGTTCGCCCAGTTCGGCGGCGAAGAAGTGCACTTTGGCAGCCTGCGAACTGAGTTCTCCAGTGAGTTTCAGCGGGTTCCCCACCACGATCCCCGATACTGCGTAGCGCCGGCAGAGCCTCGCGATCGATCTCAGATCTTCGCGCGGGTTTCGACGCCGTTCGAGGGTGAGAACAGGCTGCGCCGTGAGGCCTAGCTCATCGGAGACGGCGATGCCGATGCGCTTCGAACCCACGTCGAGCGCAAGATAGCGCGGAATTATCGCTTCGGCCATCTAACCTCCGTATCCCCTTGAGCTTCTAGAATCTCACCTTGTAGTGCCCCCGGTGGGCCACCGCTCCATCCATCCTGCTGTGAGGCCCAGTTACAATCGAATAAACAGAATCCGCGGCGGCCTAAACCGCGTCTTATCTTGAGGAAGGGTGTTCCAGCGTACATGGCGTCACGCCGCACTCGAAGGAATCGGAAGAAGAGGGGGCTTGGCGCAGCGGGATTCATTCTGGCGCTGTTCCTCATCGTGCTCGTAGCGGCGGGTGGGGCTGCGTGGATGATATTCACGCCATTCGGGCCATCGGCGGAGACCTTCGTCGATATCGCCCCAGGATCTTCGACGACCCGCATCGCACAGCAATTGGAGTCAGCGGGTGTGATTCGCAGCCAGTTTGCCTTTGACCTTTGGCGCTGGGTGCGCAGGGGGAAGCTGAAAGCGGGGGAGTACCGGTTCGATCATCCGGCACCGCTTACCGAGGTTTATGACCGCATCGCGCGGGCTGACGTCTATACGGTCGCGGTGACCGTGCCAGAGGGAGCGACCATCTTTGATGTGGCCTCGACGCCTGGAGCAGGCCGGTATCGGAACGCGTGAGGAGTTTTTGGAGCAGCAGCCGAGGCTTGCTGAGTTGGTGGCAGACATCGATCCGAAGGCGAGGACGCTGGAGGGTTATCTGTTTCCCGATACGTATCGTTTTCCGCGCACGACGACGCCGGCGCAGGTGGCGACGGCCATGGTCCGACGATTCAGAGTGGTGGCGACGGAGATTGGTTTGAAGGAGAATGTGCACGACGTGGTGACGCTCGCATCGCTGGTAGAACGGGAAACGGCTATGGATGCGGAGAGGCCGCTGGTCGCCAGCGTGTTTGAAAACCGTCTCGCCAAGCGCATGCCCCTGATGACCGATCCTTCCGTGATCTACGGGCTCCAGGTCAAGGATGCGTGGACGGGAACGATCCATGCCAGCGATCTGAAGCGCGATACGCCGTACAACACTTATCTGCACGCCGGGTTGCCACCCGGTCCGGTAGCGAATCCGGGGTTGCCTTCGCTTCGCGCAGCTTTGGATCCGGCGCGCTCGAACTATCTGTACTTTGTCGCGGCGGGCGCAAATCCGCAGGGCAAATCGCTGTTCTCAACATCACTCGAAGAACACATACGCAATGTTTCCGGTTACCGCCGAGCGAAAAAGAAGGCGGGACAACGATGACGAAGCGGAGCCGGGCAGCACTCGGGGCTCTCGCGTTGCCGCTGTTTCTCAGCGGTTGCGGACTCATGCCGATGAAGCGACATCTACCCGTACCCAAGGCGCCGGCAAATGTGCAGACAACCACACCCGAGGAACTGGTTGAGCAGGTGAATCACCGCTGGGATAGCTTCCAGAACCTGACCGCCACGGTGGAGATCAAGGCGACCTTATTCAAGCCCCAGCAGGGATTGGCGACAGATTACCCGACCGTCCGCGGATGGATTGTGATGGAAAAGCCGAATCGCCTGCGGGTTGTGGGCCAGTATCTTGGCATCCGCGCATTTGACATGGCGAGCGACGGGAAGACGTTCACCCTGGTGATTCCGCAGAAGGGCAAGGCGATCGAGGGCCCGAATACTGTAACGAAAAAGTCAGAGAACCAGTTTGAAAATCTCCGCCCCGGGTTTTTCTTTGATGCCATGATCGTGCGTGGCGTGGAGCCGGAGGACTACTTTACGGAGACTTCTGACACCGAAACCATTGAAGATGCAGCAAAGAAGCATCTCTTTACGATGCCGGAGTATGTCCTGAACATTACCCGCCATGATCCCAACGGAAGCAGGAGAGATAAGCCGGTTCGCGTGATCACGTTCCATCGCGATGACCTGCTGCCGTCCAACCAGGATCTATACGACAACGAAGGAAATCTTGAAAGCCAGGTCTCGTATTCCGCCTACACGAGCGTCGGCGACAACAAGTTTCCGACAAAGGTTGTGATCAAACGTCCCCTGGAAGGGATAACGATTATCCTGACCGTTGAGAAAGTTCAGCAGAATCAAAAGCTGCCGGCAGACCAATTCACCGCAAAGGTTCCTGCCGGGACTACGATCCAACACCTGCAGTAGACAAGGCTAAACCGATCCACCCGCCGCGCGGCCAGTCTTGCTGAGTTCCTTGTAGAAGCCCAGGTCGCGACCTTCCTGCATCTTGGTGATGTAAACGATCTGCCCGTAATGCAGCCCGAAGTGTTCGACCACCTGGTACACCGCTGCAAGGCCGCTCACCGTGTATCCCTGGATGTGCCAGGTTGCCAGCAATTCCTCCTGGGTCAGGCGTTCGAGCACCTTCGCAGCTTCGTCGATCGTCTGACCGAGTCGCGCGAGCAGGTCGGCAGCTGACAGGTCGCCGGTGGCATTGAACTCCGCGGGGCGATCGCGGCGGTCTTCCAGCCGGTTGAACGAGGCTACCAGCCACTGCCACATATTTCCGTTCAAATGCAAGATGAGATTGCCAATACTGTTGCTGGCGTCGTTGGGCCGCCACCAAATCTGTTCATCGCTCAACGGTTCGACCGCTTTGCGCAGGCGCGGCCAGTACTGCTCAAGAAGTTTGTGGCGGGAGAACTGGAGGAAGAGTTCGCATGCAGGATCCGCAGGCATGAATGGAGCCTCCTTGACGAGTTAGATTCTATCGAAGGAGCCCAACGCACCGCCGCCGAAGTCATCTCTGTGTGAACAGTGTCCGACTTCGGCGGGGATGCTGCCTGGTTCAGTGATGTATGAAGTCCCTGAGGAAGAGCAATCCGAATGCAAAGTTGTCAGCTTCGCATCCGGATCGGTTGGCTTACTGGTTGTTGGGGTCTAATCAAGTTGGATTCTCAGGAGGCTAGCGCCTGGATGCTGTCGACATGGATCATCTTTGAGTCAGCGTCGAGACGTCCCGTCACCTTCACAGTCTTGCCTTCAAATGCCTGCGCGCGCGAGGAGTCATCGAGCTTGTAAACGCTGCCCGAAGAATCGCGCAGCACATACTGTTCGCCATCCTTCACAACGATGCCTGTAAAGGTCGCGGTCTTCGAATCCTGGTTCGGCATCGCCTGGTCAGGAGGGGTCTGCGAAGGGGGAGACTGAGGCTCCTGGATTACCGGCATTGGACTAGCGGAGTTCGGTGAGGTTGCTCCCCATGCTTGCGCGCTCGCCAGCAACAAAGCGCACGAGGAGATACCGAGAAGAACCTGAATTTTCGTCGATTTCATATTTATCCTCCGGGGGAGCGTTCCACAATTCGCACCGTTTGCCATATATTCGGGCGAATAGATCAAGGAACGCCCTTGTCTAACGAGCACCATAGTTAGCAAATGGCGGGCCATTGCCTTCTCGCTTTCACTAGAGCGAGTTGCCGCAGGAGGTCAGTTTTTGACGCCGGGTAAGAAGTACCGGGTGGGAAAATAGTGCCGTCTACTTTTAGACGATTGGTGCCATACCGCCCGAGTGTAACGTCCATTTTCGACGTGGGTGTGCTAGCATCCCCGCTAGATCAGCCGCCCATTTTTTTGAAGGATTCCAGTCATGGAAACGACGCTGCGCCCGCTCACACTTGGCGAGATTCTTGATCGTACCGCCGAACTCTACCGCTCGAATTTTCTATTACTAGCAGGCATCTCATCGGTGTATGCAGGCATCCTGCTGGTCTTGAGTCTGGTGCAGATCGGCGCGCAGCAAGGTGCGCGGGCACTGCACATGAACACCGGCCTTATCGTGGTGTCGGTGATCGGGCTTGTGGTTCTCGGGCTGATCATCTTTGTGGTCGGCGGTTTATCCATCGCCGCGAACACCCGCGCGGTGGGATGGCTTCATCTCGGGGAGCCAGCCAGCATCGGCGCTGCGTATCGCGCCATCCTGCCCCGAACCTGGCGGTACCTGTGGCTGATGACCATCACGTACTTCCGCGCGTGGTTTCCCTGCGTGGTCATCTACGCGGCATACGCTGCGCTTCTGCTGGCGTATATCCACCCGAAGGGACTGTTTGCGCCGCATGCGGCATCGCCCGACCCCAAGATGTTGATTGTTTTTCTGGCATCGACCGTTGCGTTTCTTTTCCTGCTCCTCGGTTTCCTGGTCTATGGCGTCATCATGAGCCTGCGCTACGCTCTCGCCATACCCGCCTGCACGGTCGAGAACCTGAAGGCGCGTCAGGCGATCCGCCGCAGCATCCAACTCAGTAAAGGCTCGCGCGGACGGATTTTTATGCTCGGGCTTCTTGCACTCATCATCCAACTCGGCCTTACCGGCCTCACGCAGGGCTTCTTCATCATGGTGG
Source organism: uncultured Acidobacteriaceae bacterium (assembly GCA_963735215.1). Lineage (GTDB taxonomy): Bacteria > Acidobacteriota > Terriglobia > Terriglobales > Acidobacteriaceae > Telmatobacter. Next base: position 102,370 of record CAVTKF010000009.1, read on the forward strand.
GGATTAAAAACAAGGGCGTGATCCCGGTATGGATGAGCGTGCTGCAGCAATTTCTGGCCTTCCTCACGAACACCTTCGTCCAGCCGATCTACGCAACGGGTTTCACTCTCTTCTACTATGACCAGCGCGTCCGCAAAGAGGGCTACGACATCGAACACATGATGCAGAGTGTGGGAATGACGCAGCCACCGCCCATGATCGAGGCCCATGCCGCGGCCGAAGCAGCGCCCTCTCTGGACCGGGGGAGCGGGCATGAATGAGCCGCTGCATCCACTAACGCTGGCGGAGATTCTCGACCGCACCGCGCAGCTCTACCGCTCGCGCTTTCTTGTCTTCATGGGCATCGGAGCCATACCCGCGGGCACGGTTTTTGTCTTCGCCGCGGGAGTGTTTGCCTTCTTCACCTGGATGGGTTCGAATGCCAGACATGGGGCCGCGATCGCGGATGTTCTCGTTTGGGCGTTCCTCACACTTCTGCTGGTACTCGCAATTCCAGCCTGCCTGGGTGCCAGCGCCCTGGGCGACGCTGCAATGAGCGATGCCGCCGCGCGCGCCTTCCTCGGCGAAAAAATCACCATCCGCAACGCCTACAAAGCAACCTGGAAACGCGGCTGGCGCTATGTCGGCCTGTACACCTTGCAGGGACTGGTGGTCGTCGGCGCGCCTACCGTAGTTTTCCTGATGGCCACGATTGGGATGGTCGCCGCCAAGGTGAGTGGCGTTCGTTCAAACGACAACAGCCCGCTCTTCGCCGGCCTGCTCTTCCTTGTCCTTCTCGTTTTGAGCGTATTCGCCGTCTGGATGCTGCTGCGGTTGTGCCTGGCATTTCCAGTGTGCGTTGTAGAACAAGCCCCGGCGTGGGGAGCACTCAAGCGCGGCGTCTCGCTCAGCCAAGGAACGCGCGGACGCATCTTTCTGCTCTATGTGCTGGGAGTGTTCCTGAGCCAGATCCTCGCCTGGTGTGTCACCTTTCCGGTTCTGCTTGCCATCGCATTCCTGCCCGGGCTCCAAGGGCAGGCGCATGCGCAGACCGTCGGCATGGTCGCCTTGTTTGCGACCTACGGTTCATTCTTTGCGGTGAAGGCCCTGACCAAGCCGATCTATGGAATCGCACTCACTGTTTTCTACTTCGATCAGCGCATTCGCAAAGAAGGATTTGACATTGAGTGGATGATGCAGCAGGCGGGGATGATGACGCCGCCCGCGCCCCAGCCCACGCCGGAAGTCACTTCGATGTCTTCGTCACCAGAATCTCCAGCGGCCGCCGAGCCGATTCTTGAAGTATTCGCTGCAGCCGAAGTGTCTGAGCCGATCGCAGAGCACCGGACGACGTCAGAGAATGCTCCCGGGGAAGGCCACGCATGAGTGATGCGCATGAGGGGGAGTGTCCACAAGTCTCGCGCCCGCTGGAGTTCCGGCATGACGGCAGCGCGCGACCCATTGGCCAAGGCAGAGCCATCATCCGTTTCGACTATGATCAGCGCATACGCCTTGAGGGATACGACATCGAGTGGATGATGGACGCCGTCGGCATGAACGCACCTGTTCCCGTTCTCACGCAGAAACTCGCGGAAGTACCCGCTTCGCCGGAGGAGTCCCGGGGGTGATGTCCTTGCGAAGAATTCCAGGGAAAGCGGCAATCCTCGTCATGGTCCTCGCCGGGTCGGCCGCTGCCCAAACGCCTGCTTCGCCATCGGCACAATCCACAGTACGCTGGCGCGATGTATCCATGGAGGATTACCGCCAGCACCTCGAGGCGCTTTCCACGCTGGTCGACGCCTGCGCCAGGGCGCGCAACATCAAGAGCTGCGACCCTGCGCTCATTGGTCCCGATGATCGCGTGCCGATCGCGAATGGCTCGCAGACGGAGCAGCGCCTGGTGCGGTACGGCTGGCTGCGCGTCCTATTCTCGCAGGCCGAGGACCCGGATCAGCCGGTAGCGAAAGTCCCCAAGCCGGGCCATGTTGAGGCCGAGGTGCAGAGCTCCTCGTCCACCTCGCAGCTCTTGAAGGATGCAAAACTGCGGCTGGAGAGCGATCTCGCGCAGTCCCATGAGCCTGTTGTCGCCGTTCTGCCGCACGCAGAGGAACGCGCCGCGATGCAGCAGGTACTCGCCGGCCCGGAATTTCGCAATCTTCAGCCATCCGTTCGTGATTCGGTCATGGAGAAATTCGGCAACTGGCTGAATCATATCTTTGAGAGCGCAGCGAATCTCAAGGCGCGCTCCGCATGGGTCGGACGCGTGCTTGTGTGGGGATTCATCGTTGCGGTTTGTGTCGCACTGGTGTGGTCGCTGCTGCGGTTGGAACGTCGCTGGCGCGTTCAACTCACTCCTGATCTCGATCGCCCCGCGCCCGGCGCGGCTTCGGCACGCGATTGGCAACTTTGGCTTGAAGATGCGCGTCGCGCCGCGGCGTCAGGACTTTGGCGCGAGGCAATTCACTTTGTGTACTGGGCCGCAATTTCACGTCTCGAATCGCGACGCCTGTGGCCGGCCGACCGTGCGCGCACTCCGCGCGAGTACCTGGCGCTTGTGGCTCCTGAAGATCCGCGCAAGCCGGGACTGTCGCAACTGACCAGCACGTTTGAGCGCGTCTGGTATGGCGGCCGTGCTGCCGGCGAAAGCGACTACCAGAACGCAGAGAACCTCGCATCCACGCTCATCTCCGGTGGCACGTCTATCGGCGCCCGCGAAATTTCGGCTACGTCCGAAGGCGGTGCGCGATGAAGTTCATGTCGTCGCTCGATCCCAAAGATCGTCGCCTGCTGCTTTGGAGTCTTTCGATCGCGATCGGCCTGGCTGTGCTTATCGGGTTTGTCCTGCCCGATGAAAACAACAACGACAATCCCATGCCGTCGACCTATCTTTCAGGCCAGCATGGCGCACGCGCTGCATACGAGTCCCTGTTGCGTGGGGGATACAACATTGAACGCTGGGAGCGGCCGCTGGGCGAACTCGCAGCGACAGCTGGCCCGAATACGGTAGTCATTTTCGCGCAGCCCTTTACGCGCGAGACGGAAGACTTCAAATCTGTCGAGAAGATTGTGGCTCGCGGCGGGCGCGTGCTGGCAACGGGATTCTGGGGCGGATACCTGATCCCGGATGGAGATGCGGGAACGCCTAAAGAGTTCACGTTCGCCGCCTGCCAACTTGAGCCCGAAGGCCTCGATACGCTCGCCAACAGCGGCGAAGTTTGGATGGTGCCCGAAGCCACCTGGCAGGTCGGCAATCCCGCGCAGCGCATCCAGTACAGCTGCGGGGGGCAGCCCGCCGTGGTGGAGTACGACTACCGAAGCGGCCACGTCGTCTGGTGGGCCAGTTCCACCCCGCTTGAAAACGGGTCGCTGGCGCGCGCCGCGAATTTCGATCTGTTACTGAACTCGCTCGGCCCCCGCGAGGGCCGCCACTTCTACTGGGATGAGTCCCTGCACGGAGACGTGCGATCGGAGTGGAGCTATGTTTCCGGACCAACCGTGGCGCTGCTGTGGACCGGCATGATCCTGCTTTCGATTCTCATCTTTGTTCAGCTTCAGCCGTCGCAGTGGTCCGGTTCGCGAACTTCCGCCGCCGGCGCGAGCCACGCCCATCGAATTTCTTGACGCTCTCGGCTCGCTCTATCGCAGCGCAGGCGCGTCATCCACTGCGGTCAGCATCGCGTGGGAGCGTTTCCGCCGCTACGCATTGCGCCTTTGCGGATTGCGCCAGGCCTCGGTAAGCGCCGAAGAACTGGCGGCTGCAATCCGGCGACGCTTTCCCAATGCCGACCCGAGCCTTGAAGCCGACTTGGCGACCTGCGAGGAGGCGAGATTGAATGAGAAAATTGAGCCACGCGCAGCCTTGAAGATCATTCAGTTGCTCCACCGACATCGGCAGATGCTCGCCGAGGCGTCAAAGCTGGGCAACAGATCCATTTCAGACGAAAGCACTGACTCCACCAGGAACGAAAGGCCCTCATGAGCGAGGAACTGAAAGAGAACACGATGATCGAGCAGCCAAAGCTCCAGGCAACGAGTGAGCTCATTGCGCACGCGCGCGCTGAATTGGGCCGCGTGATTTCCGGCCAGACGCAGGCGGTCGAAGAGGTGCTGATCGCCGTCCTATGCCAGGGCCACGCGCTGCTCGAGGGCGTTCCCGGCATCGCAAAAACGTTGATGGTCAAAACGCTGGGCCGACTGCTGGGTCTCGGCTTCCAGCGTGTTCAGGCTACTCCCGACCTGATGCCGGCCGACATCCTCGGCACCACGATTCTCCGGCCCGGAACCGATTCGTTCACGTTCCATGCGGGGCCTGTGTTTACGGATCTCCTGCTCGTAGACGAGATCAACCGCATGCCTCCGCGCACGCAGGCCGCGCTGCTTGAGTGCATGGAAGAGCGTCAGGTGACGAGCGACGGAACACGCCGCCCGCTGCCCTCCTGGTTCACCGTATTCGCAACGCAAAACCCGGTCGACTTCGAAGGCACATATCCGCTGCCAGAGGCGCAGCTCGATCGTTTCCTGATGAAGATTCGCGTTGCGTACCCAACCGAAGCGGAAGAGTTGCAGATTCTTGAACGCCACCACGCGGGCACAGGCGCAAGTCTGCTCGACGATGCAACCATCGCTCCCATTCCAGCGGGAATGCTCGAAGCCGCACGCGCCGAGGTTCGCGCTATTCGCATCGAGCCGGAGCTCTACGGATACATCCTCACGTTGGCGCGACGCACACGCGAGTGGCCGACCCTGCTGCTTGGCGCCAGCCCACGCGCGGCCCTCAGCATCATGCGCGTGGCGCAGGCTACGGCGGCGTTCGATGGCCGTGACTACCTCGTTCCGGACGATGTAAAGCGCGCGATTCCACCCGTGCTGCGTCATCGCGTGATGCTCAAGCCCGAAGCAGAACTCGAAGGATTCGATGCCGACCGCGTTCTCACCGACGTGATTGCGGCGGTTCCGGTCCCGCGCCAATGATTGCTCCCTCCTTCCATCCGGGCACGGTTCGCGCAACATGCGAGCCGCGAGGCCGCTGGAGCTTCGGGCTCACGCCGGGTTCCATCGCGCTGCTCATCGCGGGGTTCGCCTTCCTAATTCCGGGCTTCTGGGATGCGCGCCTGAGCTACGCAATGCTGGCGTGGGATGCGCTGGTGCTGCTCGCCGCTGCCCTAGATGGAATACGCCTTCCGCGCGCCACACAATTAACCGCCTCACGCACCTGGTCGAATGCTCCATCGCTCGACAGCCAGACCGAGATCGAGTTGACGATCGAAAACAATGGCTCGGTCATTATTGAGTGTCGTTTGATCGACGATCTTCCGCCCGCGCTACGAGATCCTTCAGCACAGCAGGAACCGACTCGCGTCACCTCCTTCCCGCGTGTGCCTGCGTCGGTACGCTATCGCGTGGAACCGCAGGAGCGCGGCGACTACACCACGGGCTTGCTCTACATTCGTTATCGGTCGCCGCTGGGCCTGGCCGAGCGCTGGGCCAAGGCGCCGTTGGCACAGACGGTCCGAATCTATCCGGCATTGCGCACCGGCGAAGAGCAGCAGATATTTCTGGCGCGCAGCCGGCAGATCGACCTGCAACTGCGACAGACGCGGCAGCGTGGATTGGGTCGCGACTTCGAGAGCCTGCGTGAATACCGCGAAGGCGACGATATGCGCGACATCTGCTGGACGGCAAGCGCGCGACGCGGAAACCTGATCACCCGCCAATACCAGACCGAGCGCAGCCAGCCGGTTTGGATCGTGCTCGATTGCGGACGGCTGATGCGCTCTCGCGTCGTGGCCGCTCCGGGCGTGAATGCGGCTCTGCCTCTGGCGGCCGGAAGCCTGCGCGAACACTCTAAGCTCGACCACGCATGTACTGCCGCCGTCGCACTCGCGCAGCTTGCGCTGTTCTCCGGCGATCGGGTCGGGTTGCTCGCGTACGGGCAGACGATCCAGCAGCGTCTTCTGCCCGGCCGCGGCTCGGCCCACCTGCGCCAGATGATCGAATTGCTGGCACAGGTACGAGCCGAGTCAAGCGAAGCCGACCACCTGCGTGCAACAACGCTGCTGGGTCGCTTGCAGCCGCGTCGTTCACTCATTCTTTGGGTTACGGATCTGGCGGAGACCGCGATGCGTCCTGAAGTCATCGACGGCGCGATGCACCTGCTGCGGCGTCACGTGCTGCTCTTCGTTGCCATGGCGCAGCCTGAGGTGGATTCGATCGCTCGGCAACGTCCGAAGAATATAGAGCAGATGTTTCGCGCCGCCGCTGCACAGGAGATGGCAGGCCGCCGCGAGCAGCTGCTGGCTCGGCTGCACGAGCAGGGCGCGCTCACTCTCGATCTGAATCCCGAAGCGGTAACGTCGTCCGTGCTGAACCAATATCTGAAGGTAAAAGAACGCGCGATGGTGTAAGGCCCGCGCCAGACTCGCGGAAACTCTTTAAGTTACGACTTCCACCGGCTGCACCCGCTTCGCCAGCGCCCACTTCAATTCATCGATGCCTTGGCCGGTGACGGCTGAGATCGCATGAAACTCCAGCTTGTGCCGTTTCGCGTAGGTTGTCAGCTTCTTCAGCTTCTCTGGATTTGCCGCATCGATCTTCGAGGCAACAACGATCATCGGCTTGTCCGCGAGCGGGTGTTTGTCCGCAGATTCTTCGCTTGCCTTCGGCGAAAAATTCGCCAACTCGTTGTTGATCACCTTGAAGTCCTCAACCGGATCAGGACGGCCGGATGTATCCGATACGTCCACAAGGTGGACCAGCAGGCGCGTTCGCTCAATGTGGCGAAGGAACTGCGTGCCCAGACCTGAGCCGAGATGCGCGCCTTCGATGAGACCCGGCATATCGGCGACCACGAAAGATTGCTGGTTTGGCTCCTCGCCCACCGTCACTACGCCCAGATTGGGCTCGAGCGTGGTGAACGGGTAATCCGCAATCTTCGGCTTGGCAGCTGAAATCCGCGAGATCAGCGTCGACTTTCCAGCATTTGGATACCCCACCAGCCCCACATCGGCCAGCAGTTTCAATTCCAGCCGGAAGAGGCGCTCCTCGCCTTGCCGCCCCAGTTCGTGCTCGCGCGGAGCCTGATGAGTGCTGGTGGCAAAGTGCTGATTCCCGCGCCCCCCACGGCCGCCCTTGGCGACGATCAGGCGCTCGTCCGGCTCGGAGAAATCGTGGACAAGCTCGCCGGTTTCCTGGTCATAAAGCGCTGTACCCACAGGTACTTGCAGTACGATTGATTTGCCGTCGAGGCCGGTGCAATTCGACCCCATGCCGTGCTCGCCACGTTGCGCCTTGTGCTCGGGGTTGAAGCGAAAGTGGATCAGCGTGTTATGCCGCTGCGATGACTCCATGATGACGTCGCCGCCTCGCCCACCATCGCCGCCCGAGGGGCCGCCGCGTGGCACAAACTTTTCGCGCCGGAAGGCCATGCAGCCATTTCCGCCGTCGCCGGCCTTGACCCGGATTTTGGCTTCATCAATGAACATAGATTGGCTTACAACTTAGATTATGAGTAGGCTCTAGGGCTTGGCTTTCGCTCCAAAACCAGATTGCCGCCTCACCAGTCTATCGAATCGGGCCGCTCAATCCCAAAGGCCTGCCCCAGAGGCTTGCCAAGCCGGAATTTCTTCCCCCGCCACACGTGTGCCCGAAATCACCTTGCTGTTTACTCCACAGTGCTTAAAATCGCTGGCGAATTCACTGATAGGAAAATTGGTCGGCCCAGCCGCGCAGGTTTCCACCAGCCGGAGGGCACAAAAGCTGGCTCCGTTTTGGGGAGCGACGCGGGGCACGCAGTGAGTTCAGACAGATCCGACCGCAAGCTGGTAATCGGATGGAAGCGCGAGTTTGGACGAAGCCGCTGGCGAGAGCCGCGCTGCTGATCATTTCCGGCGTGGGAACGCTCTGCTGCGTTCATGCGCAAGGACCTACTGAGAACGGTTCCCTGGCTGGACAGCTCACCGATATCCACTCCTCTCCGCTCGAGAACACAGCCATTACCTTGCGCAATGAGGCAACGGGCGCCGAAGTGCAAACGACGACAGCGCATGGGGGCCGATACCGCTTCAGCGGACTGCCCGAAGGCGATTACACGCTGACGGCATCGGGTCCGCTTGGCATCGGTTCAGTAGATGGAATCTTCGTCGCCGCAGGACACGAAGCGCGCATTCAAACGGCTATAGATTTTCAAATGCAACGTCAGGATGCTGCCGGCAGAGATGACGACCTCGCAGGGACCACCGAAGTGGACCATCTCCTCCTGCTTCGATTGCGAGCTATGCAAACTGCGCAATATCCCGACGTCAGTCCGACGGAACCTAATGCAAAGGCGGAGCAAATTTCTTTGTTGGCGGAGACGTTCGTCCTGTTGCCTATCCGCGGAATAAAGCATGCGTCGACGGTTCTTCCGCTTCCGTCAGTCTCCTTGTCCGATCATCCCGCGGTGGCTCCCGCAGGATTGTCGAGTTCCGCGGTCCCCAATCCCGTTGCGCCCGACCTCGAACCTGGTAAGAGCCCCGCTGTCGCGGTGAGCAGCACAACTGCTGCGCCACTCTTGAATCTCGAAACACAAGCCCATGGCAGCGCGACCAGCGCCGTGGATCCGGCCGCAACACAGGCGAGTCTCCTGGCTGGCCGCATCAGCCCCAAGGCACAACTGGCAACGATAGCAACAGCCGCCTCGCAGCAATCTTCGCAATCGTTGGACACGGCGCAATTGCAGGCGCTGCCTCTTCCGAGCCGCAATTGGCAGAGCTTTCTTCTCGATACCCCTGTAGTGCCGTCGAGCGCCAGTGATGAGCAAAGATCGCCTGCAAGAACCGGCATGATGCCGGAGTTCACCGTAGAGGGGGCGCGCGTTCAACTTGCGTTCGGCAATACTACCGCGGGTCGAACACGGGATGGCCTGATGAGTCCGGGTTCGGGAGACTCGACAATCCGCGAATTGCAAATCGTGGAGGTCGCGGGTGCGGCTGCATCTCAATCCGGCCTTGGCCGAACCAACCTTGAAACGCAGCGCGGAACTGAACATCTGCACGGACAGGCTTTTGTGTTCGATCGCCAGAACCTGTGGGGTGCGCAGAATCCATTCACGCAATGGGTGCAGGAAACAGCGCCCGCTACTCCCACCACGATTCCGGTATTCATGCCTGAGCCGTACAGCCCCGGCGATCGCGAAGCGCTGTGGGGCGTAGGCTTGGGCGGCGTCATTCATAAACAGCGTCTGTTCTGGTTTGGTGCGCTCGACGGCTATGAGCGCAATGATCCCGGAGTGGCGACCGTCAAGCATCCCGACAATTTCTTTGCGCAGCCCTCGAACGATCAGATGCAGTTGCTGAGCGCTCAACTAGGCCTCAATGGCGCCGATCCCGTAAGCGCGGGTCTAGAGGCATATTCGAAGCTCCTCGAAGATCTCGCCGGTCTGCTCGGTCTGGCGCCGCGTAGTTCGTCGCAGTGGACAGGCTTCGGCCGCCTCGATTGGAGCGCAGGCGAGCGGCACCGATTCACCGCGGAAGCCACAGCAGCACAACTCGACTCCCCGGGCGGCGGCTTTACGCGTGCATCGGAGACCTACGGAACGCACAGCTTCGGCTCGGTAAATGCGACCGGGCAGTGGGCGCTTGGCAGATGGGAAGCATTCGTGAGTCCCAACCTTCTTGCGGTGACGCAGGGCTCCTATGGACACCAGGTGCAAAGCGCATCGGCAGAGAAGCCCTCCGCATTTGAGCAACCGCTGAACATCAGCGCCTGGGGTCAGCTACCTCAAATTGTCGTCGACTCGGGCTACGGATTCACCATTGGCAATCCGGCGCGCTTCGGGCGGGGAACTTATCCCAATGAACATCTCACCATGGGGCAGGAACAGCTCAACTGGGTGGGCGGCAATCTGATAGTGAAGTCGGGTGTTGAAGTCAGCCACAATACAGATGCAACCAGCCAGCTCCGTAATCAAACCGGAACCTACTACTTCGCGAGTGTCGAAGATTTCGCCTCGGACGCTCTCGCCTTTTCGGCTTACGGCATCAGTGGCCAGCTCAATCCGATGGACCAGCACAACTGCGACCAGACTGGCAGAGCCTGGCGCGATACGTCGGGTGTACTGCATGGCCTCGGTTACCTGCCCTGTTATTCCTACTATTCGCAGACCATGGGCCCGGCAGACTGGTGGCTCAGCACAAACGACTGGGCGGGCTATGTGACCTCGCAATGGCAGCCTAACAAACGAATAGCCGTGACACTGGCCATGCGCTGGGAACTTGAGCAACTGCCATCAGCCATTGCATCGCTGCAGAATCCGGATTTGCCGTTGACCGAGCACATGCCCAGTCTCGGCAATCAGTGGGGTCCGCGAGCCGGCTTTGCCTGGGGCACAGGCGAGGGTCGATGGCCGGTGGTTCGACTGGGCTACGGCATGTATTTCGGCCGAACACGAAATTCTCTTGTGGAGACGGTCCTCACGCAGACCGGCTCGCTGAATGGGGATCTCAAATTCTTCATGCGCCCTACCGACAATTTGAATGCGGGCGGTGCGCCGCCCTTCCCCTATGTGCTCGCCGGTGAGCCGGCAAGTGTGGTCAAACCCGGTGCGGTCGAGTTTGCGCCGGACTTCCGCAATGGTGAGATTCACCAAGCCGAGGCCGCTGTCGAAGAAACATTGCCGGGACGAATTTACGTGGAGGCTAGCGCCGTTGCGAGCCTTGGCCGACGGCTTCCGGTCACCTTCGACACGAATATCGATCCTGCTGCCGCAAAGACCATCACGTATGCCGTGGTCGACGGCACCGGTTCGGGACCGATCAAGTCACCGCAGATCACCGTTCCGTTCTTCGCGTCCTGGCCGTCCCTCACGTCGCCAACAGGATTCGCCGGCCGTCTCAATCCAAATTACCAGCAGGTCAGCGAGATCTTCAGCCGGGCAAACTCCACCTACGAAGCGGCGATGCTTCGCGTCTCACGGAACGCGCGGGCTCTCACTCTGCGCGCACGTTACACCTACGCGCATGTGATGGATTGGAATCCCGACGAGACGTCGCAGGTCGGCGGTCCCAGCGTTCTCGATCCGCTCGACTTCCACCAGGAATATGGAACCAGCAGCCTCGATGTGCGCCACTCCGTCACCGCAGCCGTGATTCTCCAGCCAAAGTGGAACCTCAAGAATCTCGCTGGACGCATCGGCAATGGCTGGATGCTCAGCGGCACATCCTACTTCCGCAGCGGCCTGCCTTACACGATGCGGACGGCCGGTTCTATGGCGAAGGAATTTGATTCCGGCGGAACCGCCATCATAGCGCTCAGCACGGGCATGAATGGCTACGGCGGCGACAATCGCGTCTACAGCGTTGGTCGAAACTCGTATCGATATCCTGCAACATGGAAAGCTGATCTGCGCCTCGGCAAGCGATTCGACCTCGGCCAGATGCGCCAGCTGGAGCTGATGGCTGAGAGCTTCAACCTCTTCAATCACCAGAACGTGACTGAACTCGAAACCACAGGCTATTCCATCGAGTCGGGAACCGTGAGCGGCGGACTCCCGCGCCTGAACTTTCTCACCGGCCTCAAGACCGGCCAGACAGAATTCGGCAAACCGCTCAACATCAATGCAACCGATTTCTACCGCGAACGCCAGATTCAATTCGGGGCTCGTTTGCGCTTCTAGGGTAGCGTTGCATCAGACTAAACTTAGCCCTTCAATACCAGCTTGATAAGCGTGCAACTATCGATCCGGCATTCCGCAAAATGCACTTGCTTTCACAGCTCTGCCATCGAGTTCAAAGCAGCTGGCACCGCTGATGTCCGTCGAAAACGTGTGCACGTGCGAGGCTTGCAACTCTTCGAGAACCTCCCTGCGCGGATGTCCATAGCGATTGCGAAGCCCGCAGGAAATCACAGCCCATTGCGGTGCAACCCTTGCGAGAAACCCGGGCCGCGTGGAAGTGACGCTGCCATGGTGGCCAACTTTGAGCAACGTGCTTTCGAGTCCAGACTCAGCAAGCATCCCCTCTTCAATTGGAGCCTCGGCGTCGCCCTCGAGCAAGACCGAGGTCGACTTATACGAAACGTGGAGTACCAACGAATCGTTATTGCTTGGTTCCGTGCCCGGACTGTAACTCGCAAGCGGTGCGAGCACGTGAATTTGTGTGTCTCCCAAAATAGCGCTGTCGCCCGCTCGCATTGTTCGCACCTGGACGCGCAACCGGCTTGCCTCGTCAAGCAGCGCGTTGTACGCTGCGACCGGCGGATTGTTGCCAACCCACAATTCGCGTGGCCTGAAATTTCGCAACACGCTGGGCAAACCGCCCATGTGGTCAGAGTGTGCATGGCTCAGCGCCACCACATCGAGATGGCGAATCCCTCGGGACCAGAGCACGGGTGAAACCACCTCTTCGCCGATGTCGAAGTCCTGCGGAACCTGCCGCGGTCCACCACCAAATCCTCCCCCGTCCACCAGCATGGTTTTGCCCTCCGGCGTGATGAGAAGCAGCGAGTCTCCCTGGCCCACATCAATGGCTTCGACAAGCAGCGCATCACGCGGATGCTCGATGGGGCGCGGCATTACGACGGCAACGGCTGCAGCAATCATCGCTGCCCATGCCATGTGCCGTGGCCAATGCGCGCCGGTCAGGTTCGCTCTCCGGGCCAGTACAACTGCCAGCGCAAGCAGAACGCAGAAGACAGCCGTCTGTATCGGAAGCGGCCCTGGAATTCGCAAATCGCCGACGGCCGCCGATCCGAACAACTGGACCAGACTAACGCCAAAGTGCAGCAGCAACACGGTCACAGCCGCTGGAACCACTGCAATTGAGGACGATACAAGCGACGAAAGCATGGTGAGTAATGCGGCAGGCATGAGTACGGCAAGCAGCGGAAGGATGAGAATGTTTACCGGCAGCGCAAACACCGTGACGCGATGGAAGTAGACAGCCATCGGCAGCGCCATCGCCAGTTCAACGATGAACGATACCACCAGGACCTCCAGGAACCGCAACGCGAATCGTACGATCCATGGGAAGATGCTCCATCCGATGCGTCTCCCAGTTGCCCGCGCCAGAGCCGCAGCAAACATGCGCAGCATCACGCGAAATTGTGCCTGGCGCGGAGGCAGCTTGACGTCGAGAGCCACGAGCGAGAGTTCTCGCGTTGCGGTCAGGTAAGGATGCACCGTGTTCGCCAGCAGAGGCGCCGCGACCCCTCCGATTGAAACTACGGCGAGCAGCGTCATCTGCAAACTCGATTCAAAGAGGCTGCGCGGGCTCATCGCCAGCAGACACAGCGATGCAAAACCGATCGTGTTCAGCACATTTCGCTCACGATAGAAGAGCCGTCCCACCAGATACAGCGTCACCATCCACAAGGAACGCTGCACCGGTGTTGCGAAGCCGGTGAAGAGGGCGTAAGCAAACGATGCCCCGATCGTCACCAGCGTCGCCGGAGGTTGCGGCATTCGCAGCCGTCGCGCGATCCAGAAAATCAATCCAGCGACGATTGCCAGGTGCAATCCCGAAACCACAAGCATGTGAAACGAGCCGGTCCGTTCAAATCCCACGCGCAGCGAATGTGTCAGGTATGTGCGGTCGCCTGTGACCATGGCGGCCAGCATCACCGCGTCGTCTTCGCTCAAGCGCAATGAAGGCGGCAGACTGTGCATCGCCGACGGCAACGCCAAAATCTTCGCGCTCGCTGCGAGTTGCCACGCTGAAAGGCGGCAAGCCAGGCTGCGTCCGTTCGCCGGTTCAAGCACGTCGACCCGATCAGCATTCAACGTTGCGGTGGAAGTAATCCCCTGCTCGAGCAGATACTCTTTCCGGTCCCACGCGCCAGGATCGCGATAGACCTCCGGCAGCATAAGCCGTGCGTCCGCTCGTATTCGCTCGCCACATTGAAACCCGGTTGACGATTGCCCCTCGGGCCAGCGCACCGTCAGCCGCACACCGCCCTGCATCGATGCATGCGCGTCCACATCGTCGGTCATCACTTCAACGCTCGAGATCCGCAGGTCCACGCGCTGCGTTGGTGCAATGCCCGCCGCCTCTTCGATATTCTGCTCGAGTTCACCGCGCACTGGACCAGCGTCAATCACGGTGCCTTCCACGGTGCGCACAAGGCCGTCAGAAAGCGCAGCGAGCGCGGGCGCCGGTGCTGGCTGCGGTTGCATCGCGGCGCACCACGCGCCGAGCAAACACCACAGCGCCGCAAGAGGAAGCCAAGCAATCCGTTGCGCGCGCAATGCCGCAATCCCACATAAAATGCCAAGAGGAATCAACGCGATCAGCAGATACGCGGGACGAAGCCAGATCGCATGCGCAACGACGATGCCGAGCGCGAACAGCCACGCGGCGTGGAAGAGCGGAACTCCAACACCGGCCCAGACAGGACGGAACGCCGGAGGCCCCGAATTGCCCGGTTCAGCTTCCATTGAGCCCAAATCTAAGAATTATCTATGGGCGCAAGGTTATCAGGATCGGCGCAATTCGACCACCGACTCCAGGTGAAAGGTTTGCGGGAAGAGATCAACGAGCGTTACGGAGCCGAGCGCATATCCTGACTCAATCAGGGCACGCAGGTCACGCGCCAGTGTCGCAGGATCACAGGAAACATACATGATTCCGGGCGCTCCTACCTCGGCGAGAAGAGAAGTCGTTTCGCCGCCTAGCCCAGTACGTGGCGGATCGGCAACGATCAGGTCTGGTGTTGCCGTCTTGCCCCGCGCCTTGAGAAATGCAAGCGTATCTGCCTTCACGCAAGTGGCCGCGGTGCCTTCGAGGTTGTCCTTGAGCGCTTCCGTAGCCATCGGAGCGGACTCCACTGCGACAACATGTTCAAACTTCTCTGCCAGCTTGCGCGCAAACAGGCCCACACCGGCGAAGAGATCCCATGCAAGCCCACCTTGCCGGTTCGCAGTTACTCGATTCACAAACTCGTCGATGAGCCAGCGATTCACCTGAAAGAAAGCGCCGTGGTCGACGCGATAATCAAAACCGCCAGCGCGGTAAGTCAGCGATGCCTCGCCCAATTGCACGATGGTTCTCGGTGTTTGGCTCGCGCGTCCCTCTTCAACCAGTTCGGCACCGATGAGCGCCGGGATGCGCTTCTTCCACTCACCGAATAGCTGGTCAAATCCGCGAGTCGAAGAATCACGCACAAAGATGCTGGCCAGCAGGTCTGTTTCCTCGGCATTCGAGAAAAGCGAAATTTCCGTCGGCCGCAAGACCATCTTCATATCGCGCAGAATCTCAGCCGCACTCAGCGCAGCCTTCACCAGTTGCGGCCCTGCGATCGGACACTCACTGATAGGAACCAGATCATGCGAACGCCGTGCGCGATAGCCAACGCGTCCTGCCGCGTCGAACGCGAGTCGAATGCGATTGCGGTAGTGCCAGGGATTCCCGGCGAGCACATCAATCTTCTCCGGCAGATTCACGCCGCCGCGTTCGAGCGTTTCACGCAGGACGGCCTGCTTGAACCCAAGTTGTGCCTCGTAGGTTGCGTGCTGATACTGGCATCCCCCACACACGCCAAAGTGGCGGCAGCCTGGCACGACGCGTTCCGGTGCCGCCGCTAGAATCTCTTCCGGCTCAGCAGTTGCATAACTTCGCTTCTCTTCAACGATGCGCACACGCGCCTGCTCGCCCGGAAGCGCCAGGGGCACAAACGTTGCTTTGCCCTCCACGCGCGCCAGGAAAGCACCACCGTAAATAGGCTTCTCGATCTGCACGACCGTGATTCGGGCCGGTTTGGCAGGGCGTGGTTGGGGTCTGGCACGCTTCATTGCTGGCTCATGTAAAAGAGGCTAAGCCGCGGCAGGCTGTAGTGCACCAGTAACTGCTTCTGAACGAATTGGTGCTCAACCTGCCGCAGTTGCACCGCCCCCATCCTGCTGCGGTACGGAGCGAGTTCTCGCGCCGCATGTTCCTTGAGTGCAACCAGCAGATCTTCCGGAGCCGCCGCCGTGAGTGCGGCAAAGAGCTTTTCCTCGAGCACGGTGAGAACCCGTTCGAAAGCCTCCATCTCATGTGTAATCGTCGTTGTCGTCTTGGGCGCGCGCGCCTCAGCCGCAAGTTCCCGCAAGCGCATCGCCGTCGCGGCGCAAGCGTCGTGCGCGATCGTCGAAGCGTCGAGAGCATCCGCGGCTGCATCCAGATGCAATGCCACGCGCTCATGCTCGAATCCCGTCTCACCCTGGATCGCCGATGATGGAGCCGTACCGGCGCTCGCCTCACGCAACTCCTCGGCCGCTTCCATCACGGCCTGTGAACACCACGCAAGTCCGTTGACGCGTCGCATGCGTCCGCGCTTTTGCCGCGACTCGTACTTGTCAAACGCCGCGTCAATTCCGCGCAGCACAGCCTCCAGCGGAATCCCCGCCTCTTGCCACGTCTCGATCAGCGCCCAATCGAGCGTCGAGAGCAACAGGATCGCCCCCCGCCGCTGCTGAAAGCGCTCTTCGATCTCCGTAAAGTAGTTGAAGTAGTTGCGCACGGATAGCCTAGTGTGCGCGCCCGCGTGGCCGCGCGCTGCGGTTACGCTCGAACAGAATGCGCAGGCCATCGAGCGTGAGCAGGTCGTCGATTTCCGAGATGTAGTGCGAGTCCGCAGCAACCATTCGTGCCAGCCCGCCCGTCGCAATCACCCGCGGCTTCTGCCCAAGCTCGGCAAAGATGCGCTCCAGAATGCCATCGACCAGCCCGATATACCCGTAGTACAAACCGCTCTGCAGATGTCCGACGGTATTTGTGCCGATCACTTTTGCCGGCCGCTTGATATCCACGCGGCTCAGGCGCGCTGCCCGCGAAAACAGTGCCTCCGCGCTCAATCCCAGCCCGGGAGCAATCGCGCCGCCAAGGTATTCGCCCTTTTCTGAAATAACCTCAAACTTCGTCGCCGTCCCGAAATCCACCACGATGCACGGTCCGCCGTAACGCTCAATAGCCGAGATGCAATCGGCGAGGCGATCAGCGCCAAGCTCGGTCGGATTGTCCACCAGCACCGGCATTCCTGTCTTGATGCCCGGCTCAACAAAAAGCGGTTCGAGATGAAAATATGTCTCGCACACTTGCCGCAGCGTCGAGTCCAGCGGCGGCACAACCGAGGAGATGATGATGTGCGTGACCTGGCTCGGGGACATGCCGTGCATCTCAAACAGCTTCACAAAAAACACGCCGTATTCGTCAACGGTCTGCGTGCGATGCGTGGTAATGCGCCAGTGCGCGGTCAGGTCAGACCTGTCCTTCGAGGCTACGGCCGCGCCTTTTGGCGGAAGCCCTGCCTCCGCATCCAGCCGGTAAAGGCCCAGAACCGTATTTGTATTTCCAACATCGACCGCCAGCAGCATGGTCTTTCTTATTCCGTCTCTGCGGCGCGAATGCCGCCTGTTTGCACCGTCACCAGGCCAACGGCCGTACGCACCAGCAAAAATCCCTGCGCATCCAGACCCGCCGTTACACCCACACATTCCTGCGGACCGTGAACCTCAACCGCCCGATCTTTCAACCACGTTGAAGCCTGCTCGATACGCGCCAAGGTTGAGCCAATAGCCTCAGGGCTCGCCAGCAAAAGCGTTTCGCGCTCAAGCGATTTTAGCAGGGCAACAAGCAGCGCCTGTCGGCTGATGCGGTGGCGCGCGACGATATCGACCGAGGTGGCAGGCGTTGAATGTGCCGGATCGAAAGCCCGCTGGTGCACGTTGATGCCGATTCCGATGACGGCGAACGCCAGCGAAGTGGCTTCGGTTTTCGACTCAACCAGGATGCCGCCGAGCTTGTGCGGGCCGACCAGCAAATCGTTGGGCCAGCGCAGGTCGATTGCGAGTCCGGCAATCGACCGGATCGCTTCTGTCGCAGCCAATCCCGCCGCAAGCGGAATCAGCGAAAGATGCGCCGGCGACAACTTCGGCCGCATCAGCACACTCACATACAGGCCGTCGCCCGCGTTTGACTGCCATTTGTGGTCGCCTCGCCCGCGCCCCGCTGTTTGCTCGTCCGTAAAAAAGACGGATCCGTGCGGCGCCCCATCGCGTGCGGCCGCGAGCGCATCGGTGTTCGTTGATCCCGTTACAGACGAAAAATGCAGCTTGCCGGCAAAGATGGTGCCCGCAAGTTCTGCATCCAGCGTAGAAAGGTCGTACACGCCTACGCCGGCTCCGCAACAATGCTCATGGAAATATCGGCGGCCTTGGCAGAGTGCGTCAGCGCGCCCACGCTGATGAAGTCCGCGCCCGCCTCTGCATAGGCGCGAATGTTGTCGAGCACAATGCCGCCCGAAGCCTCAATCGGAATCCAGCGGTCTTCCTTGCGAATCCGTTCGACGGCTGTCTTGACCTGCGCCGGCGTCATGTTGTCGAGCAGGATGGCCTCGGCGCCGCATTCAAGCGCTTCTTCCAGTTCTTTCTGCGTGCGCACTTCCACCTGCACGCGATTGCCGGGTTTGCGCTTTTCGAGAGCATTCATCAGGGCGGTGCGTAATCCGCCGCCAAGGGAAATGTGGTTGTTCTTGATCAGGATGCCCGAAGAAAGATCGAGCCGGTGATTCGTACCTCCTCCGCAAAGCACAGCGTACTTCTCCAGTGCGCGCAGTCCTGGTACCGTCTTGCGCGTGTCGAGAACATGAGCTTTAGTTCCCTGGATGGCATCCACGTACTGGCGTGTAAGGGTGGCAATGCCGCTCAGGTGCTGCATCAGGTTCAGAATCACGCGCTCGCAACTCAGCAGCACGCGCGCATTGTGGCGAATCACAGCCAGCACCTGCCCTTTGTGCACCCTGACGCCATCAAAGATCTCCGGGTGGCTGACAACATCGAATCGTGTGTGCGCTGCCGGTCGAGGATCGAGCCGGGCAAAGATATCCATGAACCGCGGTACTGCGCCAAGCCCTGCCACCACCATCTCCTGGCGGGCGATGATGGATGCAGAGGCGCGCAGATTTGGATCGATCGTGATATTCGTCGTGGCATCGCTGACCGCCTGGTCTTCCAGCAGGGCCTGCTCCAGCAATGCATCGATGCGGTGGCTCTTCCAATCCATTCGTTCTTCTTTCGATGTTCAAGACTGCGAATTCGATTTCATTTGTCGTAGGAAGTTATAAACAACTTTCTTGACCCTGTCATCCGGCCGGTCGGTGAACGCGCTGAACTGTATTTCATTCAATCGATTGATCTCCAGCGTATACCGCTGCGTCTTTCCCGCGATGGTCTCGGCAATTCTTTGCCAGGTCCCCGGTTTTTTCCCAGCCTGGTCAATCAGCTTGATTTCGCCCAGATCCGCGTACCAGATGACCGAAAGGATGTCCGAGGCGTTGCGAATCAACATGCGGTGCCTGGTCAAGAGCATGAATTGCGAACACCGTACCGATCCGGGCGATAAATCGATGAATCCAACCGGGGGGTCCGAGTGCTCAAGACGGGCTGCGGCGATGGCCTCGCGAATCGCGGACAGGGAAGTCAGGTGCCGTGAAGCAATCGGTCGCACCGCCGAAGGAAATCGTAGGCGGAGCTTCCTTGCGGACGGGAGTGACAAATTCGGCCTCGCGCGGTCTTTTTGTCGGGTTCTCGAAGTGCTCGCAAAGCGCCAGGTAGGCCGCGTTAATGTGCTTGAATCGCTCTTCCGCTTCGAGACGCTTCCGCTGATTGCCCTCAAAGCGATCAGGATGCCAGAGCTTGGCTGCAGCTCGATACGCCTTGTGAAGCGCAGACCTGGAAGTTGGCGCGGCTGCAATTCCCAGCGTTCTGGAATGCTGAAGGCAAGTTCTGCACACACACGCCATTCGCTAAGTCGCTTATTCAGGCGGCAGCGCATTGAGCGCGGCTCGCGCCTTCTCGAGCAGGACCCGGGTTTCGGATTCCTGTTTCTTCAGGCCCTCAACAATGTGCGCTGGCGCTTTCCCCAAAAATCCTTCGTTGCCCAACTGGCGCTCTGCAGAGGCCAGACCCTTCTCGAATTTTGCGATGTCCTTGATCAGGCGCTCGCGTTCGGCGGCGACGTCGATGGTGCGCTCGAAGACAACGGCGACGAAGGGGCCGCCCGCTTGGGTCCAGCCAAGCTCAGGTGTTCTCTCGAGGAATTGAGAATCTTTGTCCTCTACGCTGGAGACGTGACCTAAACGCTGGATTATGTCCAAGTTTTCCTTGTAGACGTTGTTGATCTCAAGTTTCGTCGATCCCACGCCAGAACCAGCATCCCAAAACGCCAGAATGGGTGTGTGCTGTTTTTCAGGGACTTCAAGCTCCTTGCGGCGTGCGCGCACATTAACGACGAGGTCCTGAATGCGATTCATGCCACGAACACTTGGCACGTCAAGCATGGTCTCGGTGTTCTGCGGAAACTCCGTCAGTGCAATCGACCTCGCTGGCGGATTCCCGTCGTAGACAGCATGCCAAATCTCTTCCGTCAGGAAAGGCATGAACGGTGACAATAGCCGCAGCGATGCCTCAAAAACAGATACTAGCGTCGTGAGCGCAGCTTTCGTTTTCGCCGGATCCGCCGTTTCGGAAAAATCCAGCCGTAGCTTCACGATCTCGAGGTACCAGTCGCAGAAGCTTCCCCAGAAGAATTGATAGATCGTATTGGCTGCGTCGTCGAAACGGTAGTTGTCGAGCGCCTCGTTCACCTTTGCAGCGGCCGCATGGAACTCCGCCACAATCCAGCGGGATTCTAGCGGAGCAGCAGGCCCGGCAACGGGCATTCCTCCCAGAGCGGCTGGATCGACTTTGATCCCGACCTCCGCAGCCCGATCGACATTCATGAAGATGAACCGCGCCGCATTCCAGATCTTGTTGGCGAACGCGCGGTAACCCTCGGTGCGCGCCACATTGAACGCAATGTCCGTTCCAGGCGAAGCCATCGAAGCCAACGTGAACCGCACAGCATCGGTCCCGTACTGCTTCACAATCTCAATCGGATCGACGACGTTCCCCTTGGTCTTCGACATCTTCTCGCGATTGGCATCCCGCACCAGCGCGTGAATGTACACCTCGCGGTAAGGAACGGATTCTCCAAGCGGGCGCGGACTGCCATCCGGCATCGGAACATCCGTCGAAAACCAGCAGCCCAGCATAATCATCCGGGCTACCCAGAAAAACAGAATGTCGAAGCCCGTAACCAGCAGGCTCGTCGGATAAAACGCGTCAAAATCCGCACGATTTTCAGCCGTAATGTTCGGCCAGCCAAACACCGACACCGGCAGCAGCCCCGAAGAAAACCACGTATCCAGCACGTCTGTCGACTGCGTCAGCTTGTCCGATCCGCAATGCTGGCATTTCGTCGGATCCTGGCGCGCCACCGTGATCTTGTGGCACACCGAACAATGCCACGCGGGGATGCGATGTCCCCACCAGAGTTGCCGCGAGATGCACCAGTCGTGGATGTTCTCCATCCAGTTCAGGTAGGTCTTGGCGTACATCTCCGGCGTGAACTTGATGTGTCCTTCCTTCACCGCTGCGATCGCCTTGTCGGCGAGCGGCTGAATCTTGACAAACCACTGCAGCGACAGCCGCGGCTCCACGACCGTCTTGCACCGATCGCAGTGGCCCACATTGTTGACGTGGTCCTTGATCCCCGCCAACAGGCTCATCCCTTCGAGGTCCGCGACGATCTTCTTGCGCGCAGCAAAGCGATCCAGCCCCGCATATGCGCCGCCCTCATGGTTGATGTGGGCCGTATCGTCCATGATGTTGATCGAGGGCAGATCGTGTCGCTGGCCCAGTGCAAAATCGTTGGGATCGTGCGCCGGGGTCACCTTGACCGCGCCGGTGCCGAAGTCCGGGCTGACCCACTCGTCGGTGATCACCGGAATCTCCCGGCCCACCAGCGGCAGCCGCAGCTTCTTCCCATGCAGATGCTTGTAGCGTTCGTCCGTTGGATGCACCGCGACAGCGACGTCGCCCAGCATTGTTTCAGGCCGCGTCGTGGCAACAGTCAGAAACTCGCCCGTATCCTTGCCATCGTCGCCAATGACGGGATAGCGAATCTCCCACAGATGTCCCTTGTGCTCGTCGTACACCACTTCCAGATCGCTGATCGCCGTCTGGCAGCGCGGGCACCAGTTCACAATGTAGGCGCCACGATAAATCAATCCCTGTTCGTAAAGCCGGACAAACGCCTCGCGTACGGCCACCGAAAGCCGCTCGTCCATGGTGAAATATTCGCGGTCCCAGTCGACCGATGCGCCCAGCCGCTTCATCTGGCCGAGAATCGCACCGCCATAGTGCCGCCGCCATTCCCACACGCGTTCGACAAACTTTTCGCGGCCCATCTGCTGCCGGGTGGTGCCTTCGGCTGTGATCTGGCGCTCGACCAGCATCTGGGTCGCGATACCGGCATGGTCCGTCCCCGGAATCCAAAGCACACGGTCGCCGCGCATGCGGTGCCAGCGAATGAGGATGTCGCTTTCAGTGTGCTCGAACATGTGCCCCATGTGCAGATTGCCGGTCACATTGGGCGGGGGCAGAAGAATCGTAAAGGAGGGCTGGCCGTCCAGGCGATCCTCATCAGTAGGCGTAGGTTGGGCGAAAAGCTTCTCGCGGACCCAGTACTCGGCCCAGTGATCTTCAATGGAGGTCGGGTCGTATGCTTTGGGCAGATCGTGCGGCATGAGGGTTGTCAGGTAGCCCCTCAGGGTTTGCACCGAAACCCAGATTTCACAGGGATTTCAGACAGGGGGACCACTTTTCACTCTAGCAGATTGGGCCTGCGCGCTCACCGTCAGCTTCCCCAGATCTGCCCGAGCACGCGCACCCAATTGCCGCCCAACACCAGCCCGATCTGCTCGTTTGTGTAGCCGCGTCGCACCAGCGCTGCGCACAGTTCCCACATGCGACTTGGCCCTTGCATCCCCTCAACAATCTCTGCGCTGCCATGGATGTGATATCGCTTGTCCGCCTTCGCGAGAAAGTCTTTCAACACGTCCGGCGTTCCCAGGTCGTTGCTTTCAATGCCGGCGTCTGACCCCACTCCCACATGCTCAATGCCTACCAGGTCGCGGACGTGGTCATAGTGGTCCACCACGTCATCAATCTTCACGGGCTCCGTGCCCTTCACCATAAAGGCGATATCGGTAATACCCATCACTCCGCCGCTGGCTGCAAGCTTGCGAATTGCCTCGTCGGTCGAAGCACGCAGCGAATTCGGAATCAGCGCGCGGCAGTTGCCGTGCGACAGGATCACCGGCGCCTTCGAAATCGCAAGCGCGTCGAGCTTGGTCTTGTCGCTCGCATGGCCCAGATCCACAGCCATCTTCACGGTGTTCATCCTTTCAATGACGGTGCCGCCATATTCGCTCACTCCCGCATCGATAGGCTCAAATGCGCCGTCGGCAACACGGCTTCTGAAGTTGTAGCTCAATTGCGAGACCCGTTGCCCGAATCCGTAGCACCGATTCACATCATCCAGCGTCTCGAACTGGTCGCTTGTCTGCAGCCCGAAGATGATTCCCAGCTTGCCCTCGGCCCGGGCACGCCTGATATCTGCGCTCGAATTCACGCGCATGAGCCACTGGGGATAATTGGCTAGAAAAGTATTCCATTTGGCGAACAGCTGATCTGCATCTTCGCGGTTATGTGCCCCATCACCAAAGTTGATGGCGTGTACCCCCGCAGCCTTGAAGCGAAGCCAGTCTTTCTCGGTGAATGCGCCCGGCTCCATGAGCCACTTTTCTTTCAAGTCCTTCTGGTCGAACCTGTAAAGGAATTGGTTCAACATGTCGACCACGACCGATTCGCGCATAAGACGCACAACTCGTTCCGGGTACTCCGTCTCACTCGCGGCAAAGACGCGGTAGTGACCGCGCATCACAAATGGCCCCACAGCCGCGCTGGCTGCGGCGCGCAAGAAGGTACGTCGAGAAAGCGCCTTCATCATGCCCCCGGGAGGAACACCTGACTATTTGGTTGTGCCTCGAACTTTGAAACAAGACTAACCCACTGCGCTGAGCTGTGGCCTCTCGTACCAAAGAGAAGGGCCGCATCCTGAGCGGATGCGGCCCTTGTTTCTCAGATTGCTTCGGCCTAGAACGGGTTCAGCTTGCCCAGGCCCTTCTTCTTTTTCTTCTTGCTCGAGGATTCCTCGTCCAGGTTAGCCTTCGGCTTTTTCTTCGCGGCCTCGGCGGTGGTTTGCTGTCCTGTGCCGGGCTTGATGTCGTTCGCCTGATCGGGCGCTTCAGCCGGCTTGTCCACCGGAGGCAGAGCCGTATTTGTCGGTCCAACCGGCTTCACAAGCGCGTTGTTTGGATCGCCAGGCGTGCCGGCCGGGACAGCTTCATTGCCGCTCGGGGCAGCCGCTGGTTCCCCGTTCGGTGCATTCACGATCGACACACCCAAGCCCGTTCCTTCGCTCGTGGGAGGTGCAAGCTGAACGGTTGAAGGCTGATCGCTGCGCGGAGGCTCGTTGGGGCCTGTTGGCGTCACGGCAGTTGTCGTTGCAGGCTTGCCTTCGTTCAGCGCCGCGTTGAAGAGAGCTACGTTCTCTTTCGTTACATCGGGCGCGAGGGTCCGCTTCGGATCCTCAACGGAAGGCTCACCCACGTGCGCTGCTTCCACGACCGTCGGACCCCGTTTGATGATGTCGAGCGCGCGATTGGTGAAGCGGATTGGCTGCATGCTCTTCTGTTCCGCGTCGTTTTCGGCAATGGCCGCGTCTGTCGGCTCCGGCACAGGCCGATTCATCGCCACCAGGCGGTCGCGCGCATCTTCAACATGCGGCGCCAGCGGGTAACGTGTAATCACCTTGGCATAGGCCGCCGCCGCCTTGTCCTCATAGAGAGCGTGCAGGCGCTCGCGCACCGCGCCGTTCAGACCTGGCGCCATCTGGACTGCATGCGCTTCACCCGCGTAAGCATCGCCGATTGCCAGCAATGCCTGGTCGCTCTTCGAGTAAATGGGGTAGGTGTCCACCACCGTCTGCAGCCGTGCGATCGAGGCAGGGAAGTTTTCCTTGGCCCCGTAATAAAGCCCGATCTGCGTCTCCCGCTCTGCCAGGACCTCCTGCACGTCGCGCAGCTTCTGCTTGGCGCGCGGAATCAGCGGGGAATCCGGAAACATGTTGATCATGGTCCGATATTCCTTCTCCGCGTCCTGAGCGTTGTTCCAGTCCCGGTCGGGCTTTTCCATCTGCTGGTAGTAGATGTCGCCCACCTTCATCTGCGCTTCGGCTGCTTCCGGCGCGTTGGGGAAGAAGGTGATGAAGTCCTTGTACTCGCTCTCGGCCTGGGTCAGTGCCGCGGTTCCGCCTTCTTTGAACCAGCTGTCGCCCACTGCAAGCTTGGCGCGCATCCGGTACTCCGAGTCTGGATAGGTGTTGAGCATGGTCTGCAGGTCGAGCCGGGCCACATCGAAGCGCCCCTTTTTCAGCGCAACCATGGCCTTGTCGTACAGCTCCTTGTCGGGCTGCTTCGAGTTCACGTTCGCCAGCGGATTTGCGCTCAAATCCTGATCTTTTTTATGCTTGGGCTTCTTTTCCTTGGCCTGAGCCGCTACCCCGGACAGCACCAGCGATGCCAGCGCCAACGCAGCAAAACTTCTCGACAACCGGTTCATACCACCTCAATTTGCGGCAGGGGGAAAGCTGCCACGGTTTTACGAATCTACAAGAACTTGCTCACCGGCGGCTTCGCGGGCTGCAGCCAGCAAAGCGCGGGCATCCCGCTCGGCTTGTCCGGCGCCAAATACGGCATTGCCGGCCACCAACAGCTCCGCACCTGCTTGGACGACCCGGGCGACCGTGTCGTGAGCCACGCCGCCGTCAACTTCGATTTTAAATGCCAGTCCCAGTTCCTGGCGCAATTGAACCAGCCGCCGGATCTTGTCCAGCGCAAAGGGGATGAAACTCTGCCCCCCGAAGCCCGGGTTCACGCTCATGATCAGTACGTGATGAACCATGGGCAAGATGTCGCGAATCAGCTCCACCCGCGTCGCCGGATTGAGAACCACTCCAGGCTGCATGCCATGGTCGGCGATATGCGTCAGCGACCGGTGCAGGTGTGGGCAGGTTTCGTAGTGCACGCTTACCCAGTTCGCCCCGGCATCGGCAAAAGCCGGAATGAACTCGTCCGGATTCTCGATCATCAGGTGGCAGTCGAGCGGCAGCTTGGTGGCCTTGCGCAGGCTTGCCACCACCGGCGGTCCGATCGTGATATTGGGCACGAAATGACCATCCATGACGTCGACATGGATGACGGCGCCGCCACCCCGCTCCGCCGCGGCAACTTCATCCGCAAGGTGAGCAAAGTCTGCCGATAAAATCGATGGAAGCAGTTGAACCATGTGTGTCTGGGAGCACCCGTCCGTGCCCGGTCAGTTTATCACCGGGGGTCAGCCGTAGCGCAGGCCTTGCAGCGTCTTGCGGCTAGTCTTCTGGCTGCCGCGCCCGGTTGTCATCGCCCGGCCCGAGGTCTGCGGCAATGGCCCCGTGATCACGGGCAGCGCTTTTCCGGCCTCAATTCGCTTCAAAAGGATCCGTCCCCGAGCGCGCATTGCGGGTGTGCCGCTCCGGCTCAGAATACGGAGCATGTCCAGCACCTCCGGCTGCAGTGAGGGTTCCCAGCGCGTCAGCCCGGCCAATCCGTGCATGGCACTCGTCTTCACGATCGAGCTCTTATCGTTGAGCCATGACTGCAGAACTGCGGCGGCGCGGGCAGTTTCTGCCTCGGTCAGCGGCGTGCGGGTGATCATCAGCGCCAGATTCCAACGAAGCTTGTTCTCTGTGGCGTCCAGCATGCGATCCAGCAACGCCTCTTTCCAACGCGCCAAGATGTTGGGCTCCCTTCCTGAAGCGCGCTCCAGTGCATCGGCTGCCCGATTCGCCACCCCCGCATCTTCGTCCCAAAGGCATTTGACTACCTGCTCGGTCTTGCGCGGGTCTCTGAGCAGCAATGCCGCGACTTCGCATGCTCGCCCGGCATCGAAACGCCTGCCTAGTAGAAGCATTTCGCGGATACGGTTCGCCTTGGCCATTGCCGACCTTCGCCGACCATTGTGCTACGTGCGGACCGCATGTGCCAGAGATTTCGCCGCCACCCGTCCCACGCCCCGCAGCATCGACTTGATCGGCCATTCACCGTCGTCGTTCGGGAAGCATACTTCGCCTTCGCGCTTCACCTCCGGCCGGTAGTACCACCGTTTGAGCAGTGCCAGGTGCGCCTGCCGCACTGTCGCCGACGGCGGGCTCGCATCCTTCTCCAGTTCGGCCAGCGCTGCTTCCATCCGCGCCTCCAGCATCGTCCGCGCGACCTTGGTCCGAGCCGGCCCTGCGTCCTCCGTCGAAATCGGGCTTATCTCCGACCCGCTAATCCCTAATCCCTGTTCCCTATTCCCTGCCTCTTCAAGCACCGGCTCCAGCGCCATCGGCTGCGCAAACAGTGAACTCGACCCCGAATGCTCATTCTGGATACGCATGCCCACCGTCGAGAAGCTGACCGGTCCACGCAGTCTCCCTCCCGAGAACATGAAAACTGACACTTCGGCTGTCGGCGCCGAAGGGGCGGCTGGCCCCACCGCAGGTGGTTGCAAAACGACTGCGCGCAGCTTGCTCAACGGCTGCACCAGTTCCGGCGCCAGCGCTCGCACGGCCTCCACCTTCTGCACCTGCGCATGCAACGTCGCCGCATCTTCAAATGCCAGGTTTGTCGATGCGGCGTCGCGCTCCGTGCGCAGCACCACCAGCTTGCTGTCGCCACGCGTCGCCAGAAAACTCTGCACTGCCGCAGCCTCTTCGGCGTACCGCTCGTCTGAGCAGCCCTTGTAGCAGGGCGCAAGGCACATCTTCATTTCCGAATACACGCATCCCGGATGGCTCGGATCCGGATTCAGATCGTCGGTGCACCGCCGCAGCAGAAACAGCTTCAACGCCTCTTCGGTAAAGCGTTCCGCCGCAGCCCGGGAAGCAAACGGACCGTATGCCCAATCCGCCTCGCGCTGACTGGGCTTGTTCGTGATCACAATTCGCGGATAAGGACTACTGCCGAGATAGCGGATAAACGCCGGCGCTCGCAGATGCATCCGCTCCAACACTTTTGCGCCGTAAATCTGCTCCAAAAGGGAAAACTGCGCGAGCAGCGACTCAAAATCCGAGCCCGTCCGCCGAAACGCGATCCGCCGCACCCGCCCCGCCAACTGCAGCCGCCGCGGATGCTTCGCGGACGGTTGCAGCAGCCGCTCCAGCCGCCCGCGCAAGTTTGGAGTGCGCCCGACGTAAGGCTCGTCCTTGGCTTCGGCTCCGTAAAGCGCGAACACCGCAGGGCTGGTCGGTAGCTGGCTCAGCGCTGCCTTTGCGTCGGCCGGATCAAATGGAACGGATTGCAATTCGACGCTCACTCGCGCTCCGCTTACGCTCCTGCAATCGTCATGCCGTCGATCTGCAGCGTTGGAGACGCCACCGATCCGCGAAACACCAGGTCGTTTCCGATCGCCGAGACATTCATCAGCATCTCGCCCAGGTTTCCGGCTATCGTGATCTCCTCTACCGCATGCGTCAGCTGCCCATTCTCGATCCACAGTCCCGCGGCGCCACGCGAGTAATCGCCCGTCACGATATTCGTCCCGAACCCCATCAGGCTCGTGACGTACAGCCCGGCCTTCACCTCGCCAATGATCTCCTCCGGCGTCTGCGTTCCCGGCTCGAGAAACAGATTCCCGCAGCCGATCCCCGGCGCACCCGCCAACCCGCGCGATGCGCTGTGTGTCGACTTCATCCCCAGCTTCCGTGCCGCATACGAATTCAGCATGTAGTTCCGCAGCACGCCGCTCTCAACCACGACGGTCCGTCGCGACGGCAGTCCCTCGCCATCAAACGGCGAACTGCCAAAGCCGCCCACTCCTGTCGGCAGCAGCATCGTGCCGTCATCAACAATGGTGATCGTCGCAGCGCCAATCTGTTCCCCCAGCTTGCCGGTCAGGTACGAAGCATGCCGCCAGATCGCATCCCCCGACGCCGCATCGAACACCGATCCGATCAGCGACCGCGCGACTTCGGGTGCAAACACAATCGGCACCCGCTGCGTGGATACGCGCTGCGCACCCAGCCGCCGCACCGTCCGCCGTGCCGCTTCGGCGCCTACGGCCTCAGGGGAATCGAGGTTCGCCATCCGGCGGGCGCTCGACCACCATCCATCGCGCTGCATCTGCCCGTTGACATCCACGGCCAGCGGAGCCGCCGAAACCCCTGCGTAGCTCGACCGATAGCTCCCCACAAATCCGCGCGAGTTGGCCAGCACCTTGCTGCCCGTCGCCGCGTCAAAGCTTCCGCCATCCGAGTTCGTGATGCGCTTGTCCGCCGCCATCGCCGCCGCTTCGGCTCGACGCGCCCATTCAATCCGTTCCGGCCCCGGTAGCGAGTACACATCCTCGTAGTAGAGGTGCAGATCGTCCTTGATCGCGCCGAACTCCTCCGTTTCCGGCAGCCCGATAAACGGATCCTCCTCGGTCACCTTCGCCAGCGCCATCGCGCCTTCAACCAGCTGCCGAATCCCATCAGCCGTCAGATCGCTGGTCGAGGCCGATGCCGAGCGTTTTCCTAGAAACACCCGCAACCCCAGCGCGCGCGAGCCCGACTCCTTCAGCGTCTCCACCTGTCCCATGCGCACGTTCACGCTGAACTCATCGCCTTCGCGAACAACGACCTCAGCATCGCTGGCTCCGGCCTTTATGGCAAGTTTCACTACATCGGTTGCAAGGGATTCGAAATCAACGGTGGCGACATCGGGGAGTTGAACAGCGTCCGGCATGGGTCAACCTTAACAAACCAGCGCAGGGCGGCGCATCCGCCACACCCTGGTCCAGGCGGATGGCCATCACAACCGGTCGCTGCTTAATTTGCTATGGTGTTGAGTTCCCCCAAGAGGCTCTATGACATTGCGCCGTTTCCTTCCGCTTTCGATCTATCTGCTTGCTCTCGTGTCTCTTCCGGCCTACGCACAAAAGAAGGCCATCGATCCCGCTCTGTTGACTAAAGCGAATGCGGGAGACGCGCAGGCCCAACTCACGCTTGGCGAAGCCTATCTTTCCGGCATCTCCGTCCCGCAGGATTACACCAAAGGAGCCTCGTGGCTGCAGAAGGCTGCGGACCAGGGGCTGGCACAGGCCCAGTTTGACCTCGGTACTCTTTACGAGGCGGGCAACGGCGTTTCGCAGGACAATTCGAAAGCGGCAGCGTTGTATCGGAAAGCTGCCGAACAGGGATTTGCCCCAGCCGAACTCCACCTCGGCCGGCTCTACGACCGTGGCGAAGGTGTCCCACAGGACGATGCCGAAGCCGCTGGATGGTATCGCAAAGCAGCTCTGCAGCATCTTCCCGAGGCCGAATACAACCTCGGCACCCTCTACGAACGCGGCATCGGCGTTCCGCAGGATTATTCGCAGGCAGCCGACCTCTACCGTCGCGCCGCCGAACAGGGAAACGCCTCCGCCCAGTTCAACCTCGGCCTGCTCTACGACAACGGCACCGGCCTTGAGAAGGACTACGCCCAGGCTGCAGCCTGGTACACCAAGGCCGCCGAGCAGGGCCTGCCCCGCGCCCAGTTCAACCTCGGTTCCATGTATGCCAATGGCCAGGGCGTCCCGGTCAATCTTGTGGAGTCTTATGTCTGGCTCGATCTCGCCGCCAAAACCTGGTCCGGTTCACATCAGGAAGATGCGGTTCATGCCCGCGATCTGGTCGCCCAGCACCTCAGCCCAACGGACCTCGCCGCCGCGCAGGATCGCTCCGCAAAATGGCTCGCCGCCCACCAGAAATAAGTTGCCGACAATTCGACTGCGACCCTGGAATAGACTCAATCGGAGATCCGAAATGAGATTTAATTGGCTCGAATCGAAAGTAGTCTCCATGCTGTTTTTCTGGTCAGCTGTTGTGTGCCTAATCTGTTTCGTGTCTTTCTTCTCAATCGGGGTGCCGTGGGTTCGAAACTTCTTAAACTCTTCACCCGCTAACAACGTGTTGGGTAATTTATTCGTCGCGTCGCTCGTCCTGACGATTCCATGTTCGCTTATCGTTTCTTTCGGCATGGCAATTTTCTGTGCATTTACGGATCGTTCGTCAGTCGGTGTGAAGGTGCTTTGGTTTCTCCTGTTTCTGGTGACTTGGCCTATTGGATCAATAGTTTACTTCTTTACTGTTTATCGGGGTTTTATCAAAAGGGAGAGAACGGATGGCGCGTCTGATCCGCGAGTAGAGAGCGTATAACCAGCTATCAGCAGCAGAAGCTCATGCACCACTCTGCGATCACCGATAGCACAAAGTCAGCCGCATCGCGATTTGTATTAAGGGTGCGACTTTAGTCCTGCCGAGGCTTATCGACCCGTCCCGCCCACCGTCATCCGGTCCAGCTTGATCGTCGGCATGCCCACACCCACTGGGACGCTCTGCCCGTCCTTGCCGCAGGTCCCGATCCCCTCATCCAGCTTCAGATCGTTCCCCACCATCGAGACGTACTTCAGTGCCTCCGGCCCGTTGCCGATCAGCGTCGCATCCCTCACCGGAGCGGTAATCTTGCCGTCCTCGATCAAGTACGCTTCAGACGCCGAGAACACGAACTTGCCATTGGTGATGTCCACCTGCCCGCCGCCAAAGTTCACCGCGTAGAGGCCCCGCTTCACCGAGCGCAGGATGTCTTCGGGCGCGTCCTCGCCCGCCAGCATGTAGGTATTCGTCATGCGCGGCATCGGAATGCAGTGATAGCTCTCACGTCGTCCCGAGCCCGTATTCGCCGTTCCGGTCAGCCGCGCCGAGAGCTTGTCGGTCAGATAGCCCTTCAGAATGCCGCCTTCAATCAGCACCGTCTCCTGCGTCGGGGAGCCCTCGTCGTCCACATTCAGCGACCCACGCCGCCCGGCCATCGTGCCGTTATCCACCACCGTCACCTTGCTGCTGGCGACCGGCCGACCAATCAGCCCCGTGAACGCCGAAGTCCCCTTGCGGTTGAAGTCCGCCTCCAGCCCATGCCCGACCGCCTCGTGCAGCAGGATCCCCGGCCATCCCGGCCCCAGCACCACCTGCATCTCGCCTGCGGGCGCCGGAACCGCGCCAAGCTGCAGAATCGCGCCCCGCGCCGCCTCCTGCGCCAGTGCTTCCGGGCTTTTACTCCCGGTGAATTGCTCCAGACCGGCACGACCGCCTCCGCCCGCCGATCCCCTGGTGGTTGTCGGGCCATCCTTGGCGATCACGGATACATTCAGCCGGCAAAGCGGCTGCGTGTCGCTGGCGAACGCACCGTCCGAAGCCGCAATCAAAATGCGCCGCAACTCCTCGCTGTATCCCGCCCGTACCTGCACGATCCGCGGATCGAACGCCCGCGCCGCGCGGTCAGCCCGCAAAATCAGCTCCAGCCGCGCCGCAAGGTCCAGGTCAAATCCACCCAGCGGAACTGGATAGAGGTCGGCACCCGCGGTTTCCGTAAATCCCTGCACCGTGCTGCTTGGCAGGCGCCGAGGCAATCAGTGCCGCCGTCCGCGCCGCATGCAACAGCCGTTCCGGGTTCAGATTGTCGGTGTAGGCGTAGCCGGTTCGCTCGCCCGAGAGCACGCGAATTCCGCACCCCGCACTCGTCCCCGTGCTGGCCGACTTCACAATCTGCTCATCAACGCCCAGCGAAGTTGAAGTCACCGACTCGAAGTAGAGATCGGCGTAGTCTCCGCCGGCGGACAGGGCTTCACCCAGGCACCGTTCGAGCAGCCGCTCGGTGATTCCAAATTTTTCAAAAAAGTAACGTCTGTGACTCGGCTGTGGGGAAGGGGCAGATAGGCTCATCGTTGCACGTAGTTTACGCCTCTTTGGCTTGGCCCGCATTCTGGCACGAAGCGTTTCAAGACTTGATTCCGGGATCCTACCGCAGTAGTTTCCACAACTGCGTCATGCTAAATTCACTTCATGAAAAAGATCTTTGCTGCTGTGCTCCTGGTCCTGGTGTTCGCTGCTCCGGCGTTCGCTGCGACTACACATCATCACCACCACCACCATCACCACCATCACAAGGCCTAGTTGCATCCCCCCCGGCTGATTCCGTCCCATGCTCGATCCGGAATGGCAGCAAGCTGCGTGGTAAGTATGTGGAAAGATTGGCCCATCTACGGCAATGGGCCAGTCCCGCTGAACGCGGGCCGAGGGAAGTTTGTGCGCCAATTTCCCCGTTGATCCCATTACCTCTCTTGATCCAGTGACTTCCGGTACTATCGCCGCCGCCAATCTCGTGCTACAGTCCTGCCATGAGAAAATTTGCAGTTGCCGCGCTGTTGCTGGTGTTGTGTGCCGCTCCGGCCTTCGCCTGGCACAAAAAGCCACATAAAGACCCACGGGTTGTGGAGCATCCAAAGGCCCAGCACCAAACGAATCAGAATTTTAAGAATGCGCCGAAGCACAAGATGCCTAAGCACCACGCCTAAGGGTGCATCACACTTAAAATAGATTTACCTCGCCGAGCGCCGGATCGTTACCGCCGCCGCGAACTCTCTCCAGGTGTTTGGCGATGACAGAATTGGACGACCTCCGCTATCCGATCGGCCGCTTCAAGCCAGCCCTCTTCAACTGAACCGGCAGTTCGCGCCGAGCAACTTACCGCCCTCCGACTCCTTCCGCACAAGCTTGCGCACTCCGTCTACGGACTGACTCAGGCGCAACTCGACACCCCCTACCGCGAAGGCGGCTGGACCGTTCGCCAGCTCGTGCATCACATCGCCGACAGCCACGCCAACGCATACGTCCGAACGAAGCTCGCCCTCACTGAAGACTGGCCGACCATCAAGCCCTACGACGAGGCCGCCTGGGCTCGCCTCGAAGACAGCCGTCTCCCCATCGATGGTTCCCTGGCGTTGATCGCCGCTCTGCACGAGCGCTGGGTAACGCTCCTGGAATCGCTTTCCGATGCGGACTTCCAGCGCGGCTACAACCACCCCGAGAACGGCCGCCAGGATCTCGCCACTGTCGTTGCTATTTACGCATGGCACTCGCGCCATCACACCGCACACATTACAAATTTGCGCGCCCGGCAGAACTGGTAGGCGGCGCGTGCCCACGGCAGTCGACGCACCATCCGCCGCCAAACTCACCGAATTCCTCGAAGAATATCTCGCTGCACACCCCGCCGCAGCCCTGCTTGAAGACGGACGTGTCCTCTTCGACATGCGCCTCGCACGCTACTCCATCACCGAATCACACGGCCGTTGCCTGCTCCAGCTATGGAGCGAAGAACGCAACATCGTCCGCACCGTCGTCGAAATTCAGCACCGAGCTCAATGCCTTCGCGTGATGACTCGCCGCATGGGGTCACCCAAGCCGCAAGCGCTCGAACTGGTCCCAAACAGCGACCGCCGCACTCCCACGGCCCGCGACTCAGCGCGCCGCAACTACCAGCGCCTGCTCGAGCGCGTCCTCAATCGCGCATTTCTTGGCGCCAAAATCGATGGCCTCCGCTCCGCAATGGACCTCGAACACAGCTTCGGTCCGGCCTACATCCGCGGCCGTCTCCTGCGTGGCACCGCAGTCGAAGCCATCATCGGCGTCAGTGAAACAGAATCCGCCTCGACCATTGATGGCATCCTCACCCTCGGCATTCTCTGGCTCGACTATTGCCGGCAGAAAAGCGACGCGCGACGCCACTTCGGCGGACTCAAAATCATCGTCCCAAAAGGTACGGAGCGCACTACGGCTGAGCGTATGGCATGGCTGAACCATGCAGCCGCAGACTTTCAGCTTTTCACGCTCGACGAGCGCAGCGAAGAACTCACGCCGGTCGACTTCCGCGACAGCGGAAACCAGACCGCGCGTCTGATGCACGCCTTTTCACCCGATGCAGCGCTCGAACGCTGCCAATCCGGGATAGACCAGATCCTGGAGCTATTACCCGCAAACGCGAAGACTTGCATCGAAATTCGTCCGCGCTCTGCTACCGAAGTCGGCCTGCTTCTGCACGGACTTGAGTTTGCCCGCGTGCGTCACGGCGCCGGCACCCATTCCTTCGCTCGCGAACAGGAGATCACCTTCGGCGCCGGCGCCAACGAAACTCCTCTCACCGACGAGACCGAATCCCTGTGCCATGAACTCTGCGCGCGTCTCTTCGCAAGCCGTCATCGCGACGGCGCATACAAAGACCCGCTCTTCCGCATCCAGCCCGAGCGCTGGCTCGAATCCGAATTTCGTTGCGGTCTCAGCGACCTGCTGCCCTCGCTTCGCAGCGATCAGCTCTACTCGCAGGTCCCTGCGCTCTCGTCCGGCGATCGCGGCATGCTCGACCTGCTCACCCTCGATCGCAACAACCGTCTCGTTGTCATCGAGCTCAAGGCCGACGAAGATCTTCATCTGCCGCTACAGGCACTCGACTACTGGATCCGCGTCCGCGCTCTCAATGCCGATCGCCAGCGCACCCCCGGCAGCGATCGCCCGCTCTCCGCGTTCGAGCGCGAAGGCTACTTCTCTGGAACAGAAATCTCGCCGCATCCGCCGCGCCTTTTGCTCGCCGCCCCGCGCTGCGCATCCATCCCGCCAATCTACCGGTCTTGCGCTATCTTTCCCCGGAAGTTGAGTGGGAACTCATTGCTCTCAGCGAACACTGGCGCCAGCAACTGCAAATCGTCTTCCGCAAACACAGCACGGATACGAAGACCTAAAACTGGCAGCATGAATCGTGCTTTAGAGGGACGCGGCTCTAGCTGAGCCACTGATCGTCACTTCTTCTTAGAAAGTGTCATCCTGAGATCCGCACGCTTGGAGCCCCGTCGCGCAAAAGCGCGATGGGGTAAGCGGAGCGAAGGATCTGCTTTTATTTCTCAAGCGGAATGCCCCGACACGCGCTTACGTCATCGCCGCTGTCGGAGCGACCAACCATCGCGCACTCTTCAATATCGGCGAGCAGCGAATCCACCCGCTTCAAATCGGTATCCCATGCAAACATGATGCGCGCCGCGCCGCCGATAAACGTGTAGAACCTCCACCCCCGTCCGCGCAGGCTCTCCAGAATCTCATCCGAAGCATTCAAAAACACCGTGTTCGCGTCCACCGGCGATACAACCTGCACATTCGCAATCCGCGCCACCCGCTCCGCAAAATACTGTGCGCACTGGTTCGCGTGCTTTGCGTTGCTGAGCCATGCGCCGCTCTCCAGCATCCCCACCCACGGAGCGGCGAGAAACCGCATCTTCGAAGCCAGCTGACCGGCCTGCTTGCAGCGATAATCAAAATCCGTTGCCAGCGCCTTGTCGAAGAACAGCACCGCCTCACCCACGGCCATCCCATTCTTCGTTCCGCCAAAGCAGAGCACATCCACGCCGCTCTTCCAGCTCAGCTCAGCCGGCGAGCACCTCAGGCTCGCGCACGCATTCGCAAACCGTGCCCCATCCATGTGCAGCAAGAGTCCGTGCTCCTTGCACGCATCTGAAATGGCCTTCACTTCATCCAGCGTGTACACACGTCCCGTCTCGGTCGGCTGCGTAATCGTCACCACCCGCGGCTTCGGATAGTGGATATCCTGCCGTTTCGTCGCCAGCTCGTGAATTGAGGCCGGCGTCAGCTTTCCATCCACACCCTGCGCAACCAGCAGCTTCGACCCGTTCGAGAAAAACTCCGGCGCACCGCACTCATCCGTCTCCACATGTGACGCATCGCAGCAGATCACGCCGTGATACGACTGGCAAAGCGACGCCAGCGCAAGCGAATTTGCGGCCGTCCCATTGAAGACAAAGAACACCTCGCACTCGGCTTCAAACAATTCACGAAATGCATTCGCCGCCCTCGCCGTCCACACATCATCGC
Source organism: uncultured Acidobacteriaceae bacterium (assembly GCA_963735215.1). Lineage (GTDB taxonomy): Bacteria > Acidobacteriota > Terriglobia > Terriglobales > Acidobacteriaceae > Telmatobacter. The sequence goes on from CAVTKF010000009.1 coordinate 139,056, forward strand.
CGTATGCCGTCGCATGTCCGCGGTTCGCCCGCTCCATCGCTGCCCATGCCTCCGGACAGATACCGGCGTAGTTATCGCTGGCAAACTGCTGCCCCAGATCGTCCACTTCAATTCCCATCTCTGATCTTCTTTCCCTTATTCTCTATTCCGAATCGCGTCTTCTACGCCAGGTCCTGCATCGACGAATTCAACCCGTTGAAGATCCCTTCGTAGCTCCCGTTCTCTGCCGCAAAACGCAGCCCCTTCACGTTCTCCACGCAGATCTCGGCCGGTGTCGGCTGCAACTTCAGAATGCCGATGACCTCCGCGAGGTACTTATCCAGAGGCATGGCGCGCGGGTCCGATTTCCCGCCCATCAGGTCCGTCGCCACATACGGCGGAATCAGCTCCAGCACTTCGATCTTCGTCTTACTCAACTGGTAACGCAGCGATTGCGTATACGAATGAATTGCAGCCTTCGTTGCGCAATACGTGGGCGTCAGCACCATTGGAACAAACGCCAGTCCCGACGACACATTCATGATGGTTGCGCTCTCCTGCTTCTTCAGGTGCGGCAACAGTGCCGCCGTCAGCCGCATCGGACCCAGCAAGTTCGTCGCCACTATCGCCTCAGCATCCGCCAGGTTCTCCTGCTGATCCAGCAGCTTCTCGGCACGCATGATTCCCGCGTTGTTGATCAGCACATTCAGCGTCGGGAACTTCGCCGCAACCTTCCCGGCAAGTTGCTGGATGCCTTCCCGTTTCTCAATATCCACCACCACCGACTGCATGCCGGGATTCGCAGCCGTGGTCTCATCGAGCGCCTGCTTTCGGCGCCCCGCAATCACCACCTGATTGCCCAACTGGTGGAGAGCTTCTGCCAGTCCCCGCCCAATCCCCGATCCGCCGCCGGTGATCAAAACCGTGTTTCCGCTCAGTTTCATATGATTTGCCCCCTTTTCAAGCCCAACCTTCCCTCAATTCTGGATGATAAAGGCCCTGCGACTGGGGTGGTTCCACAGTGAGGTCCGCACGGCCTCTCGTGGCTCCGAAAAGATTGCTTTGATCCTCCGGGACCCCAGTCAAAATGATTCGCACTTTTCGCACAGGTTTTCCGCAGAAATAATTTGTTCAATCGTTTGATTGAGGTGATATAAATCACATATTTCCTGAAGAGAGAGCGGGAGAATCACTTCATCCGCGAGAGCAGTTGCTCAATTCCTGTGGGGTTCATGCTTCCTCCGGCATGAATCCTCAGGTGGGAGTCTTCATCGTGCATAGTCAAGCCGTCTACGAGTTACGGTCCCCGGCAATTCGAACCGCCGCCGCTTCCTCATCTTTCTTCGTTCCTGGCAGCGTGGTATCGATCTGCGATTCTCCGGCCTTTTCGAAGGCCGCCGAAGACGAAAAAGCCGACTTGAACCCCGACGGTCTCGGCTGCGCACGCGGCCTGCGCACTGCCTTTCTTTTCGAAGCCGGTATGGTCCTGATGGCCTACGGAATCTGGCATTTGTGGCATTTAGCCCGCTGATCTAGAGCGTCTGCTCGTGGCAGATCATCCGACCGCAAAATTTCATTCGCTGTTCTTTCTGTGAGCCGCCCGCTATTTCTTTAGCGGCTTCCGTGCGAAGTAATATAGCGAGTACGCCAGCATTGCAAACGCCAGCACCGACACCCAGGTGTGATCGACCAGCGTTCCATGCGGGAAGTTGAGGATGTCGCGGTTGTCCATGTAGGTGGCTTCCACGGCCTTCAGCGCCACTCCGATCAAGCCCGCAATTCCTCCGGCCGCGATCAGCCCCGAAGCAAACAGCGAGCCCGACGAAATGTCGCTCTCGGCCTCCGCATCTCCGGCCCGTGCAGCCGCCCGGTCTACGATCCAGCGAACCACGCCGCCGACAAAGATTGGCAGCGTCGTGCCGATCGGCAGATACGCGCCCACGGCGAATGTCAGCGAGCGAATCCCCAGCAACTCCACTGCAATCACCAGCGACACGCCTAGCAGGACGAGTCCCCACGGCAGCTTGCGGCTCAGGATTCCATTGATCACTGTCGCCATCAATCGCGCCTGCGGCGCCGGAGCAGCAGCGCTTCCGATGCCCTGGATCCAGTGCACTTCAATCTTCCCCGTCGCGGGCGAGTAGAGATACTTCCCGTCCTGCAACTCGGTAGACCCGATGGCATTCAACACCACATACTCCGAAGACTGGTGCGAAGTCGCGGTCTTGTCTTCCGCCACAACACGAATCTGCGGCGGCAGGTGTTTCACGTCAGATTGAACTGAAACACCCGGATGCGATACGTTGATGTCCCACGGTTGCGCGGCGGCGTGGAACTCCTGCAGCCCCGTGTTCATCAGGTTCAGTGTCACTCCAATCACCAGCGTCGAAACCACCACGCCGATCATCAGCGCGATCTGCTGTGCTCGCGGAGTTGCCCCGATAATGTACCCGGTCTTCAGATCCTGCGAAGTATCGCCCGAATTTGAAGCTGCGATGCAAACCACGCCGCCGATCGTGATCGCGAGCGCTCCAAATGCCGGCGCCGTCCACCCCTGGACCAGAAAGACCGCTGCCGTCGCCATCAGCGTCGCAATCGTCATGCCCGACACCGGACTAGCTGACGATCCCACCAATCCAACGATCCGCGAACTCACCGTCACAAACAGGAATCCGAATACCACCACAAGCAGGGAAGCCGCCAGGTTTGCCACCCATCCTACAAATGCCCCGGGCACCGGCTTGAATTCCAGGAAGAGAAACATGCAAGCTACGATCAACAGCGATCCGATTAGCACTACGCTCATCGAGAGATCATTCTCGGTACGGATCGGCTTCGCTTGCACTGCATTGGTCCCGGGCCGCATATTTCTGATTCCGACCGTGAGCGCGCTCCAGATGGTGGGCAGCGTCTTCAACAGCGTGATCACACCCGCCGCGGCCACCGCACCCGCACCCATTGGCTTGATATATGTCGACCACAGATCGCCCGGTCCCATCTGGGCAATTGGAATCTGCCCGGGATACACCGGATGCGGCAGTTCCTTCCCGAAGAAGTAGATCAGCGGCATCACTACCAGCCACGAGAAGACACCGCCGGCGAAGATCACTCCCGCGACCTTTGATCCGATGATGTAGCCCACGCCGAGATACTCCGACGTCGCATCGGCGTTGATCGAAGCGCCTTTCAGCACATGCTGCGGCCCGAAGTCTGGCCGGAACTCCGGCGAACTCGGCCACGCGCGAAAGAGATTTCCGTTTTGGAAAAACGTGTAGAGCCCGCCAAGTCCCAGACCCAGGAAAACACGGCTGGCAAGCGATCCACCCTTCTCACCCGCAATCAGCACGTCCGCGCAGGCCGTTCCCTCAGGGTAGGGAAGCACACCATGCTCCTTCACAATCAACTGTCGCCGCAGCGGAATCATGAACAGCACGCCCAGCCAGCCGCCAATCAGCGCCAGCATGAAGATTCGCGAATACTCAAGATCGAAGCCGAGAAAGACCAACGCAGGCAGCGTGAAGATCACGCCCGAAGCGATCGATTGTCCCGCATTCCCTGTGGTCTGCACGATGTTGTTTTCGAGAATCGAGGCGCGGCCAAACGCGCGCAGAATGCTGATCGACAACACGGAGATCGGAATCGAGGCAGCCACAGTCAGCCCTGCGCGCAGGCCCACATACACTGTCACCGCACCAAAAATGATGCCGAAGATGGAACCCAACACCAGCGCGCGAACCGTAAACTCCGGCGGACGCTGATCTGGCGAAACAAAAGGTTGAAACTCGGCCACGGCTTGCCTCCAACAGAATGCAGACGAAAACGCTGATTTCCCTGAAGGGAAGAGTTTACGTCATCCCAACCAGTATCTTTGCTTTGCCCGTAATCCTAACGCAGCAGACGCTGCTCGTTCACGCTGCCCGCTGTTTCCAGCGCATTTCCCATTTGGCGAAGCACCCTTCACACAAGGTGACCCAAGTGCTCCTCGATCGCAGCCGAGGTAACCGCTCGTGCAACGCGGATCGCCGGAATTCTGTAGACACCAATTCCGCGCTTGCCTGAGAATGCATCAACGTCGTTCCCATTTGTGCCTTGTTGTATCCCGCATTCCCCTCATAAGGAGAGAACTGTGAATCGGAAACCAGGGATATTCCTGCCCGTCTTCGCTGCCCTGTTGATCGCAACAGCTAGCTGCGTGGCTCAATCTGTCATGACGCACCACGTGCGAGACGTGATAAGCAACGGCAAGGCCCAGACCAACGGACGCCTTCCCGGCAACCAGGTGTTGCAACTTGACCTTGTGCTGCCCCTCCGCGACCCCGCTGGACTCAAGGCGTTCCTCGCCGACGTCTATAACCCGAAGAGTGCGAACTACCGCCAGTTCCTGACGCCTACGGAGTTCACCGCTCGCTTTGGACCCACCGTCGAAGACTACGAGACGGTTGTCCGCTTCGCCAAAACCTACGGATTTGAAGTTGTAGGCGGCTCGCGCGACGGCATGCTGGTCCAGGTCAAGGGCTCCGTGTCCAACATCGAAGCCGCATTCCACGTGAACATGCGCACCTTTCAGCATCCCACGGAGAATCGCACCTTCTTTGGGCCGGATCGCGAGCCCGCGCTGGACTTGCCCTTCAACCTGTGGCACATCTCCGGCCTCGACAACTACTCCCTCCCGCATTCTCTTCGCATCAGCCGGGACGAATACGCCACCGTGCACGGTATTGATGCCGAGAAAGTCGTATCGCACGCAACCACTGGCTCCGGGCCGTCGGCATCCTTCCTCGGCAGCGATATGCGCGCCGCCTATTACGGATCAGGATCGCTCACTGGCGCCGGCCAGAATCTCGGCCTCTTCGAGTACTACGGCACCGACCTGGCTGACCTGACCACCTACTTCAAAAATGTTGGCCAGACCAACAATGTTCCTGTCACCCTGTTCTCAACGGACGGAACCAGCACCAGCTGCACCTATCCGTCTTGCGACGACGGCGAACAGAGCCTCGACATGACCCAGGCCATCGGCATGGCCCCTGGCCTCGCCAGCCTGGTGATGTACGTCGGATCCACCGACACCGCCATCATCAGCGCCATGACCACCCACAACCCGCTGCCGACCACCATCGGCTGCTCGTGGGGTTGGACGCCGGTAGATCCAAGTACGCTCGATCCCTATTTCCAGAAGATGGCCGCGCAGGGTCAGAACTTCTTTGCGGCATCCGGCGACGCCTCTACCTGGAAAAAAACCGGAAGCAGCGCCCCGTGGCCTGCCGACGACGCTTACGTGGTTTCGGTGGGTGGCACTGACCTCACGACTACCGGCGCTGCTGGCCCTTGGGCGTCTGAAACCGCCTGGGTCGATAGCGGCGGCGGCATCAGCACAAACAATATCGCCATTCCCTCGTGGCAGCAGCTCTCCGGCGTCATCAATTCCAGCAATAAGGGCTCAACCACCCTGCGCAACGGACCCGACGTCTCTGCGAATGCGAACTTCACCTTCTACACCTGCGGCGATCAGCAAGCTTGCCAAGCCAACTACTATGGCGGCACTAGCTTCGCAGCACCCATGTGGGCCGCTTTCGTCGCGCTGGCCAACCAGCAATACGCCCAGTCCAATCCTGGAAAGACGCTGGGATTCCTCAACCCCACGATCTACCAGCAGAACGTCAACTCCACCACCTACGCCGCTGATTTCCACGACGTCAAGAGCGGCACCTCCGGCAGCTATTCAGCGGTCGCCGGCTTCGATCTCGTCACTGGATGGGGCAGCCCCACGGTCGACTCTGATCACGGCGCTCACCGGACCGCCGCCCGCAGGCTTCTCCATCTCTGCATCTCCCGCGTCAGTCTCAATCAACCCCGGCAGCAACGGATCTACCACCATCAATAGTGCCGTCACAGGCGGATTCACCGGCTCCATCACGCTCGCGGCCACCGGTCAACCTTCCGGCGTCACCGTCGGATTCACCACCAATCCCCTCTCCGCCGGCAGCAGCACCAGCATGACGATCACGGTTGCCTCGGGAACCACGCCCGGCACCTATCCCATCACCGTCACGGGAACCTCCGGCAGCACGGTTGAAACCACAACCGTCTCGCTCACGGTGGTCGGAGCTACCCCCAACTTCACCATTAGCGCATCGCCCACCTCGATTTCCGTCTCGCCCTCGGGCACCGGAAAGGTCACGATCACAACCGCCGTCAGCGGAGGGTTTAGCTCCGCCATTGCCCTGTCTGGCACTGTCACTGGATCCAGGGTCACGGTCAGCTTCAGCCCGACATCGATCACCGGCGCCGGAACCTCGACCATGACCATCACCGTCAACCGCAGAGCCGCAACCGGCTCCCGCACCATCACCATCACCGGCACCGGCGGCGGTGTTACACACACCGCAACCGTTGCGCTAACCATTCCGTAGTCCGTCAGAACCACGGCAACAACGAAAAGCCCGGACCGTTGAGGTCCGGGCTTTTCATGCGACAGTCAAAGCTAGGAATTTCTTGCCTCGGGTCAAGCGAAGCAGGCTCGCAACCGTCGGCCGACAGCCGCGGATCTAAAATCTCAGAGATTCGCAATTACCAAAAACCAATCGTTTCCGATGGCCAGAAAGCTCGGATCAAACGTTAATGGGGTACTTCGGAAATGTGCTCTAGAGATCGCATGCGGTTGCCGCTTTTGCCTGGGTGCGGGTGTCGCGAGTCAGCAAGGTGGAAGAATGCATTTGGCTCAGCTTCACCATGCACATGGGAATATACGAGGAAAAGTACCGGCCGGATGGATCGTCACCATCGCCAGGGCACACATCAGCCCTAAACCACTGCATGGTTTCGATGCTCGAGAGTGCAGTTTCCGTCTGAATTCCAACAGACTCAAGCGGAAGTACACCAATATGTCTGTGCGATGGACTCGTAGTACGCTCTGGTGGCCCCATGCCCAGCGGATCAAGAGCACAACGAACCTTTCACTTCGCCGAGCGCATGCGCGACCAGGAGAAGGTTTCTGCCAAAACCATCCGATCGCCATGAGTGCAGGCACTGCCGCTCGCGCGAGAATCCGCTCAATCGCAACCGGCATGGCGGACCTTACCGAACCTGCAGTTTCGGGTCGAGGTCCAGATTTCTTACGATACTCGCAAGCCTTCACACTTGGTCCGAACGGGTCTCAGTTGACTTCGCGTTGCTACTGAACAGTCCAGTCGAGTGTTCACTTTGCGGACGACGTCGGGCAACACTTTTACTGCGAGCAAATTGTGATTGCGGCCATGACTGCCATCTGAAATCACCACGAGCAAACAATAACAACTGCGCACCATGAGTAATTCTTGTTACCATGCAACGGCCCATCACCCGCGAAAATCGGGCTAGTCTGCCGCAAGATGCACCGTGCTACTCTGGCGCTGATTTAGCGAGCTTTTCGTGCGGAGTGCGGCCCATGCTGCCGAGTCCTGTAACCGACCTCAAGACATTTGTGCCCACCAAGGACGCTGAGCTCTCCAAGCAGTTCTATGTTGATCTCGGTTTTACGATCAATTGGAGTAACGAGCAGATTGCGGAACTTCAAATCGGTTCGTTCCGATTCCTTCTGCAAACGTTCTACGTCGCAGACCACGCCGGAAACTTCATGATGAGCCTCCGCGTCGAGGACGCTGACGCATGGTGGGAACACATTCAAAGGCTTGAACTCACGAAGAAGTATCCCGGGATCATGTGCAAGCCCCCGCAAATGCAGCCCAGGGGAATCCGGGTGCCCTAATTGAGTGATCCATCAGGCGTTCTCTGGCACATCACGGACATGCGGAAGTCGTAACCATCCGTCTCGCCGAGGCCCGAATAGCCGCTCACTGCGCTGAGCGCCGGTGATAACCAAAAGCGAACAAGGTGGCTCCGCCCGCGAGAAGTGCACCGCCGGTAGCATAGCCGGCGTCTACTTTGGCTGTAGATGGGACCCAATCGAGTAGCGCAGTTCCAACAACGACCAGCCCTCCGATTGCCAGCATCCCAATGCCGGTGCCGGTCATGATCTTCCCTCCGGTAGTCATGTGAGGAGGATGAGCCGGTTGAGTTGCTACCGCGGTGGATTGGTCCCTGGCATCCGTCATCGGAGGCAGGCTGGGCTGCGCGCCTGCGGTTCGCATCAATGCCTTGAATGGAACAGAATCTTCTGCCGTCGCCAGCGCGGCATTGCACAGCATTCCGAGAGTGAGAAGTGCCACTGCGACTAGCTTCATCAATCGCTCCTTGGAGAATCGATAAGTCCAACGCAATTCCGGGGAAGAGAGATTCCGTTACTCTGCGGTGTGGTGGAGTCTCTTTGTAGACCCATGAACTGCCAAAACACCAGTCACGAGCAGTGCTTTTTTCCTGTGTCTGTTGATTGTGTCGGCCAGCGTACCACCGTTTCTCGCTATTTTGTTTTTATTTTTGCGGAAAGGTTCCCGTCGGTGCCGTGGGCTCTAGCGGCGGCTCTACCCGTGACAGCCGGGAGACCTTTCCAGCTATCCGGCACGCAGCAGCAAGGAACATCGACGTAGACGCAAACACACGACGCCCCTCGTTGCCTAAAGGCTGCGTAAGTATCTGAAAGGGGGCAGTACGTAAGGTGGCGCTTCGCCACGCGCAGCAGTCGTCAAGCTGGCTTCGAGGCGTTAGAGTCCAAGCGCGGACTGGACCTACTGCACGTAGCGCCAGCGCATGGTCAGGCTAACGCCGCCCGCTGGAATAACACCGCCTTGAAGAAAATGGCCCTTCAAGTACCCTCCCGAGGATTGGGTCCCATCCGTATACTTCATTTCCACTCGAGAATTGTCTTTGGGATGAGTATTGGGATCTCTGGGGTTGAACTTGCGCCATTCATTCTTCATAGATTGATCTTAACACCCGTCGATATTGCTTATTCCTTAGGGACATCGTGAGCTGATGATCCCTTCGCGTGCCGAGATCTGCTAGATGCGCTGTTTGCAAAAATTCTTCCCACCTTGCCGGCCCACCTTCTGCGGGGCCTGTCACTACTTACAGTTCAGTTCAGGTCAACGTGGGCGGCAGAGTATGCGTGTGAGCCTGGATTCTCACTCCGGTGCATGAACTGATTGTGGACATGAAACTCACGCGCAGTCTAAGTACCTTTCGCCGCTGCGTTGTAGCCACCGGCGTCTGCGCACAGACGACCCTCAACACTCGAAGAGGAGAACCGAAAATGTCGAAGCAGAAAACTTTGACTCTGGCGTTGCTGGGCGCGATGGCGCTGGTCAGCGAACAGATAATTGCCCAAACCGCGCAAAGCGCGCCCGCCGCGGGCACCGCCAGCCTTGACCAGGAAATCAAGATGATGCGGGAAGATGTTCAATCGTCCAGGAAGAAGATAACTGCGGCGAATATGAACCTGACCGCGGACGAAGCCACTAAGTTCTGGCCGATTTACGACCAGTACGCGGAAGAAGTTGCCAAGATCGGCGATGCCCGTGTGGCGCTAATCAAGGAATATGCGGCGAGCTACGACACAATGACCGATGATCAGGCGAATGATTTCATTCAGAGGGCGGCCGCCATCGACCAGCAGTTCGCGGCCCTCCGCTCAAAGTACGTGCCGGTCTTCGAGAAGGTCATCTCGGCCAAGAAGACCGCGTTGTGGTATCAGATCGACCGCCGCCTCGACCTTCTGATCAACCTGCAGTTGGCAGCCAACATTCCCGTGACGGACACCACCAATTAAGCGCGCAGCAAGGGCAGTACGTCGGCGATGGTCCGTGTGTTTCGAGCCTGAAGACTGGGTGCCTGGGCTTCGTCTTTGAAACCTGGAGTGACGATATCCGACCCGTTTCCAAATGGATTCGCTCAAACGCATGCTCCACTTGGCACACCCTGCCCCCACCGCGTACCGTAAGGTGCAAAGCAGTTTCCACGGAGCGGCAATGCAGCCAAGTCTCACTGAAAAGCAGACAACCATCACCAATCCGTCCTTTGCGCAGAATCCCGCCGGCGCGGGCAATCCTGTTAAGCGCCTCCTCTCTCTCGACGTGGTCCGCGGCATCACCATCGCGTTCATGATCATGGTCAATAACAACGGCGGCCCCGGCTCATGGCATTTCATGAACCACGCTAACTGGAACGGTCTCACCCCCACCGACCTGGTCTTCCCTACCTTCGTCTTCGTCGTCGGAGTCTCGGTTGTTTTCGCCTTTGACGCGCGTCTTGCTAAAGGAGCCCCTCGCGCTCAGCTTGCGAAGCACACCGTCATTCGCGCCATCGTTCTCATTCTCCTCGGCATCCTCGTTAACAGCTTTCCGTTCTTCAAACTCGACCACATGCGCTTTTACGGCGTGCTGCAGCGGATCGCCGTCTGCTATCTCGTCGTTGGCCTCTTCTATCTCTGGGACAACCGCGCCTCCACTAAGTGGATCGCTCTCGCCGCCTGTCTCGTCGGCTACTGGATTCTCGTGCGCTGGGTTCCCATCCCCGGCGTCGGCATGCCGGGCCACGACGTTCCCTTTATGGACATGACCCAGAACCTCGTCTCCTGGATCGACCGGCATCTCTTTCCGTATCACTTGTATCTCTATTCACCCGATCACAATGTGCGCGACCCCGAGGGATTGCTCAGCGATCTCCCCGCCATCGGCACCGCGCTCATGGGCGTTCTCGCTGGCCTCTGGCTGCGTACCACACGGTCAACTTCGACAAAGACTGCCGGCCTCGCCATCGCGTCAATCTCCAGTCTTGCCGTGGGCTACCTCTGGTCGCTCGAGTTTCCCTTGAATAAAAATATGTGGACCAGTTCCTTCGTACTGGTCGCGGGCGGATACTCGCTTGCCCTGCTCACCTTTGCTCACTTCACCATCGAGCAGATGGGCTGGCGCAAAGGATGGACGTGGCCATGGCTCGTCTTCGGCTCCAACGCCATCGCCGCGTACATGTTCAGCGAACTCACGCCGGGCATTCTCGATACCGTCAAGATCCCCTCCGGCCCCACCTCGCATGTCAACCTCAACGCGTGGTTCTTCATTCATGTCTTGGCGCACATCCCCAGTCCACACTGGGCCGCCTTCGCCTACTCTGTCTCCTTTACAACTTTCTGCTTCATCCCGGTCTGGATCCTGTATAGGAAGAAAATTTTCCTCAAGATATAGTGTCCAGGTATAGCGAAGCCAGGGCCATCGCCCTGCGAGTGTGAACAGGCCTGCGTGATTGCAGTGGCTCCCGCAAACTATCCACAATTCATCGGATAACCATCAAGGTACGCGAGGCGTCTATCTGCTCTACAGGCACCAAGCCTGAGCAGACAGGTTGACCCAACCGGCTCCTGTACCTGTTTTGCCGAAGCCCAGTCTTATCCTTCGGCAGGAGGTCTCGCATGAGTGTACCCGCCGCATCCATCCAGAATTGCGCTTGCAGCGCAACTCCATCACCAAGGCGGCGTATCGCATGGGACATCGGCGAACTCCTCATCGGGTACGGCCTCATCCTTGGCGTGATCTGGACACCGCGACCGCTCCAGCACTGGCTCTATTTCATCGCTCTCGGATGGTTCATCATCTCGATCGTCCTCTCGTTCGAGAGCTGGAAGACCATGGGCTGCTGTGTCGCCGGATTCTGGCGCTCTTCGTGGGTTGTCGGCGTGGCCCTCATCATGACAGCCATCGCGACCTTCTTCGCCAGCAGCATGCACACGCTGCACCATCCTGGCGCGCCCGTGCAGTGGGTCAGGACCTTCGCTGGCTACACCGTCTGGGCCCTGACGCAGCAGCTGCTCCTGCAGGGATACTTCCTCGCGCGCCTGTTACGCATTATTCCCAACGCCAAAATAGCTGCCCTTGTTACTGCCAGCGTATTTGCGCTCGCGCACCTGCCCAACCCGATTCTTACGCCGCTCACCCTGATTTGGGGACTGACCGCCTGCCTGGTCTTCATCCGCTCGCGTAACGTCTATCCGCTGGCCATCGCGCACGCCATCTTCGGCATCTGCGTTGCCATCACCATTCCCGCATCGGTGCTGCACAACATGCGCGTCGGCCTGGGCTACATCAACTATCGCCCGCGTCCGATTCACCTCAGCCAGAGCGACCACGTCGTATCCACCGACGCGTGGGTAATCGCTGAGGCGCCCACTCTTCGCTGAGCCCGCCACGCCCGCCCGTAGAACACGCCGGCGATCGCTGCCATCACCACGTAACGCCAGTTGAAATTCAGGGTCCGCTTATTCCAGTGAGCCAGCCCGAACAATACTGCCGTCAGCAGCAGGGCCGCGGTCCGCCCCATGCGCCGCTCCAGCAGGTTCTGCAGCCAGCCGCGAAAGAAAAGCTCCTCCGGAATCGCAATGAACAGAAACGTGAAGACAAACGCCCCGACCGCCCGCAGTGGTGAAGGCAAAATCGCATGCAGGTGCAGGAACCCCAGCCACAACCCCAGCGGAATCGCAATCAGCGCATAGATGCAGTATTCGCCCAGGCCCCTGCGCAGATCCCGCAGCGTCAGCCGCAAATCAAATCCGACGCCCTCCAGCCTCCGCACCACAAGGAACCCGAATATCCCCGCATCGAGCAGCAAAATCTTTCCCAGTGCCGCCAGCCCGTGCGGCCACGCCGGCTCCAACCAGCGCAGATCCACCGCCAGCCCCAGCACCAGCAGCACTACAAAATCGCGCCAGTTTCCGCGCTGACCTGAGTCCTCGCTTCGCGCCTGCTCCAGCAGAAACGCAATCGCCACCGGCAGCAGCGCATAAACCGCAAACCAGCCCCACCTGAAAATGCCGAAGGACGTTGCCACAAGCGCATACGGCACACACAGCAGCGCCGGCCCAGCCACGCGCGCCGGCCGCGGCAACCATCTTCCCAGCTTGTCGATAGACGCAGGACAGAACCCCGCCGCCATCATCGCAGCCACAAGAAGAACCGCCGCGACCACTGCGCCCGGCCGCAAAAAATATTCGACATTCATTCGCTTGGGAACTCCGACTATCCCCGGAGCCGATGCAACTTCTCGGCTGCGATGGACCTCAGATACGTTTACAGTGTTGGCGCGGCCTTGCCGTCAGATTCACTAGCGCGGATTCTCCGCAAACTGGATGTCATCAGCTATCAAGACGAGTCGTCCGTTTGCCTCCATGTGAAGTCGGCCCGTGATCGTTGCGACGTCTGATTTTCGCATTTTGCCTGTCGGGAACAGTTCGTGGTACGAGTGCTTCGCGTTGAACTCTTCGGAGTAGTGCAACACCAAGACGGCCTTATACCCACCGTCGAATACGATCGAACCTTCTTTGCCCCACCAAAAATGTCCCCGCACCGAAACAGGACTGGAACCTAACCGGGCGGCGTTGTCTATCGCAGCCGAAACAGTGAATATTTGGGAATCACGCTGAGCATATAGCGCCAAACGGCTGGTTGGTACGCAAATCAAAACAAGGAGGATCACTCGCAGGTTGGGTCGGCTCAGAGCGTTCATCACGGATTCAGGATACTCTTGCGTTCTTTTTCGATTGAAGGAAAAGCAAGCGCCCTATCGAGAAATTTCGGCGCCCGTGAGGGTGCTCTTCATCCTCGACAGCTCAAGAACAGCGTCATTGAATCTGCGGAACCGCTGAGGCCTTCACCGGCCGGAACAGCCACGTCAGCAGCAGCGTAAACAGCAGCCCACCCACCGTGAACTTCAGCCAAACCGGTGCATGCGAAGGCGAGAAAAATCCCTCCAGGCATCCGGCTACCACCAGCATCGGGATCACGCCCGCCACCAACTGTGTCGCCTCGATGCCGCCCTTCGCCACCGATTCTTTCCACCGATATCCGCCGGGAAACAGCATGGCCCGCCCCATGCGAAAACCCGCTCCGCCCGCGATGATAATGGCCGGCAACTCCAGTGACCCGTGCGGCGCAATGAAGCTCCACAACATGAGCGACATGCTGTATTGGTGACAGGCCGCCGCGATCACGCCCAGCATCATGCCGTTGTTGAACAGCATTATGAAGGTGAAGATCCCAAAGGTGATTCCGCCCGCGAACGCCAGGAAACTCACCGACAGGTTGTTGGTCATGATGTGGCTGGTTTCCTTCGGCGCAACGCTCACGATGGAGTCCGTCCACATTTTGTGCTGCTCCATCGTCGCAATCATCGCCGGCCCCACGAAGTGCCGCATGAACTCCGGCCGTGCCATGGTCAGCGCCGCCCCCAGCACCCCCCATGCGATGGTCACCAGCAGCGCCGTACCCACGTAAGGCAACTGCCGTTGAAAGATCACGGGATACTCGTCCTTGAGAAAACGAAACAGCGTCATCCACGTTGTCTTGCGGCGCGAGTAAATGATGTGGTGCGCTCGCGCCAGCAGTTGATTCACATGCTCGCTGTAAGTGCGCGCCGTCTCGTCGCGGCGCAGTACCGAGAGGTCTGCCGCCACCTGCCGATAAAGCAGCGCCATTTCCTGCAGTTCAGCGCGCGAAAGACTCCCCAGCCCGTTCTGGTCCGAGCGGGTAAGCAGGAAAGCGAGCCGGTCCCAATGCGGCCGGCGCTTGGCAATCCACTGATTCGATAGAATGGGCGCCATGTATCAGACTGACCAAAGTTCAGATCAGCTTAGCATTGAAACACCCGAGCTTGTTGCTATTCAAATGCCCGTGGCCGGTATCGGCAGCCGTTTCATCGCGCTTCTGGTCGATTACCTGATCTGGGGCGCCGGCATCGCCTTCCTAATGTGGATCTTCGCCTTCCTCCTGCCCGGCCTGACTGCCTTCAACCGCCTCTCCGCGCAATGGGCAACCGCTCTCTACCTTTTTCTGATCTTTCTGTTCAACTGGGGCTACTTCACCTTGTTTGAGGCATTCTGGAACGGTCGTACCCCCGGTAAGCGCATCGCCGGCATTCGCGTCATTCAGCGCTCCGGCCGCGCTATCGGCCTCTTTGAATCCATGGCGCGCAACTTCGTCCGCTTCATCGACCAGATCCCGTTCTTCTACGCCGTCGGCGCCATCGCTATCTTCGTTACCCGCGACCATCAGCGCCTCGGCGACCTCGCAGCCGGCACGCTCGTTGTGCGCGACCGCATCGAAGAGGCTCCCATCAGTACCGAGTCCACCCGCACCTTCACCGCCAACATCTTTGCGCCCGCCGTCCCCACCCCCGAGCCGCACGCCGGCTTCTCGCTGCCCGATCATGGAATCGCCAAACTCTCCGTCTCCGATCTGCAGGTCCTCGAGAGTTTCTTCGCCCGCCGCCTCGACATGCCTCTCGCTACACGCCAGGTCCTCGCCCAGCGCATCGCCGCAGCCATCCAGGCCAAGTCTGCCCTCGAACCCCCGCCCGGCGTCAGCATCGAAACATTTTTGGAAATCACCGCAAGACAACTTCGCGACGTCGCCCGCATGCGCTCTTAAGATGTCCCGCCGCAGGCGTCACCGCATTTTGCAAATTCGGCCCGGCGTCCATATGAGACCCGGGCCGACGAGTTTTTGGCCCTTGATCGTACGCAACGGCGAGTTCTAGCGGCCGAGCGCTGCCCGGATCTTGGCCAGGTGGTGGTAACTATGGCGCACCGCATGATCCTCCAGCATGAACTGACATGTGAGTGGAGCATCACTATTCAGCGATAGCGGCGCAGCGTTATCCAGTTGTTCATCGCTGAGCGCACGAACGGCCTCTGCAGCCGCACTGCTGTTGCTCGCGAGCAGGCTGAGCGCAGCTTCCTTGGTCACCCCGTCATTCGTATCGCCATGTTCGTGGTTCATTTTGTGCACTACGTCCCACGTCACTCCCGTTACTGCGTTGCCGGCCGCGAGCACCTCTGCAAGTTGGATCTCGATCGGGTACACGCTCGCTACATGGTGCACCACGACGCCGATCTTCCGGCCATCGCCGGGAAGCCGTGTCTGCCACTCTGAGTCCGAAAGGGTGGCTGCAAAGGAAGCCAGGGCTGCAGCGCCGGCCTCCAGACGTTCTGCGAGAGCTTCACTTCTTTTCTTCATTTGTGCGGCACTCCACAACCTTTGTTATCACAGATGCGCCTTTAAACGCTGACCGTTACCTTTAAAAAAGTGGCGGAAATCGAGGTGCCGCCGTGGTTGACTGACCGTGTTCTGCGACTCGGCCATTTCCACGAGCTGGTTGTGGAGTTCGGCAACTTGCGAGCGAATCGACCATCCGATTTCTCAGCAAACCCGGAACAGCGGCAGCACTCCACCGCGGTAGTACACTTGCCTGTCTGTCCGGAGAACGCTATGAATCGCAGGAGATTTATAGGTGGTCTTGTGTCCGCGGCGATGCTTTCGAGCGCATGCGGCGCCAATGCGAAGGTCGCCGCAAGCAAGCAGCCCCGCGCCATTACCATGTGGGAGTTTTCCTGGATTGAGCGTCGCTGGCCGGGCGCGGGTTACGAAGACTGGGACCGCGCCCTCGATGAGCTAAAAGAACGTGGCTACAACGCAGTGCGCATCGATCCCTTCCCGCACCTGCTCGCCGCCGACCCGCACAAGGCCTGGACCCTGTGGCCGGAGTGGAACACCCAGATGTGGGGTTCGCCGGACGTCAACCGAATCGTACTTGTGCCGGCGCTTTTCGAATTCCTCACCAAGTGCCGCGACCGCGGCATCAAGGTCGGCCTGTCCACCTGGTATCGAAAAGACGAGGCTGATACGCGCATGACTATCACCAGCCCTGAGGTGATGGCGGAGAACTGGATCAAAACCCTCGACATAATCGCGCACGCCGGACTGATCGACACAATCCTCTACACCGACCTGTGCAACGAGTGGCCTGGCGATGATTGGGCTCCGTTCATGAAACCCCTGACGTACGGGCAATGGGACAACCCAAGGTCACTCGATTTCATGCACAAGGCAATCGCCCTGGTACGCGCGCAATATCCGACCATGCCGCTGCTGTTCTCCATCGCGGCCTGGCCCGCGCAACTAACCGGAGCCGACCTCAGTGACTTCGACCTGCTCGATCCCCACATATGGATGGTGCAGCAAAACAACGGCGAGTTCTACAAACTGACCGGATACAACTACGAGCGGTTCGATCCCAAGGGTTACACGAATCTGAGCCTGAAAGCCGAAGACGCTTACCGCGCGCGGCCGGAATACTGGAAAAACGGTCTTGTGAAGTCGATCGACGACTTCGCCGAGGCCTCCCGCAAAATCAAAATGCCGTTTATCACCACTGAATGCTGGGCCATCATCGACTACAAAGACTGGCCGCTTCTCAAATGGGATTGGGTCAAGGACCTCTGTGCCCTCGGTGTACGCCGGTCCGCATCAACCGGCCAGTGGCTCGCCATCGCCACCAGCAACTTCTGCGGCCCGCAATTCGCAGGCATGTGGCGCGACGTGAAATGGCATCAGCAATTAACCCGAGAGATCAAGAGCGCGGAAATTGTTTCGGAACTGCGGGAGGGGCGACTCTACCAGAGGCTATGAGAGTAATTGACACTTAATCGACAAAGGTCTGTCCAACTCGACGCGATTGCAGGAAATAAGGAACCCAGACTGACGCTGCAACGAAACGCTGCAAGACTCCGATCCACGCAACCGATGAGTAGAAGTGCATAGTCCAGAGGTGGTTGCAGAGCGCGATGACGAATGCCGCGACAAGATACGTGATCATCGTCCGCGGAAAAGATCTCCTGGTTTTGTAGAACAGAACATTCAGTCCGATCAGCGCTATCAAGAACGTAGCGTTCGTGGCGGCCTGGAAGAGAATCAGAAACGCAAGCCCGGGCCGAGCTGCAAGAAGCGGCTGATACGTAACTCCGTACAGAAAGTTCAAGTTTGAATAGATTCCCGCCAGATCGAACAACGGCGCAAGCGCGAGTGCGATCACCTGCAGGATCAGCCAACCCCCAATGCCCTTCAAGTCTGAGTCGGTCGCAAGCGTGGGTGCGAACGAAATGCTCGGCGAAGCGGTCGTCTCAGAACGCCAGGTCGCAACCATTGATTCAAATACAGTTGGATCCCATGACTCCGCATTCTGCGCTGTGCCATCACATATTGCACAGATGATCGCACTCTCGGAGATTTCCGATCCACATTGGGTACAGGGATTTGCCATTCGGTTCGTTGAGGTGTCTTTTATCATCAACGACCCTTCAAAACCTGACAAGTGGAAATAAGAATCGGATTGTGCTAGTCCCCCAGCTTGTTCAGCTTCACGCTGCGCCCCGTCCGCGCCGACTCCCGTGCCGCATCCAGAATCTGCATCACGATCACGTTGGTATCGAGCGCGCTCAGATCGCCCTTGGGCACAATCTGACCGCGCAGTACTGCCGAAAGATATGCAAGTGAATCGCGCTCGCGGTCGGGCAACGGCGGAGCCGTCGTGGTGTGCTCTTCCGCATCATGCTCGTGCCGGATGCGAATCTTGTCAGCAGCAACCGTGATGGCGTAGCCCGTGGCGCCGTAGACTTCCATGTCTTTGCGCCCGAACGGCCAGTTCCACGATCCCATGATCACGGCCTGCGCATGCGGATACTGAAGAACAATGGTGGAGTCGTCATCGACCTTCGGGTACAGCTGCGGCTTGTCGTGATTGACTACGGCCGTCACGGTCTGCGGTGTTTCACCCTGCATCAGCCACGTCATCAGATCGACGCCATAGCAGCCAAAATCGTAGAGTGCGCCGGCGCCATTCTGCTCTGGATCGGTGAGCCAATTCAGAAACTCCGGCGGCACACCAATCTCCTTCGGCCCCTGGTGCCCATCGTGCACAACCACGCGCCGTATCTCGCCAATGCGCCTTTCGCGGACTTCGTCGTAAGCCGCCCAGTTGCTCGGGTACCAGGTGGTCTCATAGTTCACCAGGACGTGAATCTTGTGTTCGCGCGCGACGCGCCTGATCGCCAGCGCATCATCCAGCGAAATCGTCAGCGGCTTCTCCACCATCGCCGAGACACCATATTGCGCTGCGATCTCGATCGCATGCCGATGCTCGCCGATTGACGTATACACCAGCACTGCCTGCGGTCGTGTCCGCTCGATCATGTTGGCCTCGCTCTTGTAGAAGAGCGTGTCTGGCAGCGAATACTTCTTCCCATACTTCTGCCATAGAGTCGTGTCGGCATCGGCAATGCCCACTAATTGGACATCCGAATGCTTCGGCAGTTGACCCAGAAATCCCTCCACATGTCCGTGCTCGAGGCCCACAATCGCCACCTTTAACGGTTGAGCTTCTTCGGCCAGTACGCTGCACGATGAAGCAACGAGTGCCACGATGAAAATCGAGGTGAAGGTAAGTGAACGGCGAGACGTTAGAGTACGCATCGAGATTGGGTTCCCCCTGCGGCCCTGATTCTACAGGCCTGCCTCTCGACACCCCCGCAGAATGACGCAGCGAGCGGAACGTTTGAGATAACACATATCGAAACCTGTAAACCAGCTGCCCTCGAAACCCGTCAATCTGGCATGGGGACGGCAGCGATTCGTTTTCGATGCCCTTGTTGCGGGTACAGGACTCTGGAGGCGCCAACCACGCTGGCCCTCTGTCCAGTTTGCTGGTGGGAGGACGACGGACAGGAGGACGCAGACGCTTCCGAGGTCCGAAACACTGTAAACGGCGATTTGAGCCTCAGCGAGGCCCGGATGTACTTTTCCCAGTGCGGAGCGGCCCACCCCCGTTTCCTCCCCTACGTCCGGCAACCAGAGGTGTCTGAGCAGTAACGTGTCTACTGCGGTGCGCCAGGCAACCCTTCCGACCTGGCCGGTTTGACCGCCCCCGCAATCCCTCTTACCATGAAATGAGGTGATCCCCCGCCACACGACGCTGTTACCCACCGGCGACAGCCCGCTGTAGCAGTACCATTTGGCGCCTGTCGCGCCCGGAAGGCAAAACGTTGAGCACCGCAGACACTCTCGAAACAAACCCCCCATCGGGTACACCCGAGGACGGCCAGGGCCACGAAGGCCACGATCACGATCACAACCACGAACACCAACATGGGCCGGTTCTTAATCCGGAGTGCACCCGGGAAATGGTGCTGGATGTTCCCGCGGAAGAGGTATCCAAGGCCTTCCGCACCGTGACCCGCAACTACCAGAAGTACGCCAAGCTTCCCGGCTTTCGCCCCGGCAAGGTGCCGGAGGCCGTTGTCCGCCGCCGCTTTGCAAGTGAGATCCGCAAAGAAGTAATCGACAGCCTGCTGCCCGAGCGCTTCAGCAATGGCGTCCGCGAACTGGGCATCCGTCCCGTGGGTCAGCCGCAGGTTACCGAACTGACGGTCGATGAAGGCCAGCCGCTGCATGTCAAAGCGGTCTTTGAATATCTGCCCGACTTCTCCATCGAAGGCTACGAACAGGTTGTCGTGGACAAGCCATCCGTCGAGGTCACTGATGAAGAGTTTGCCCACGAAATGACGCAGCTTCATGATTCGCGGGCTGTCGTGGAACCCGTCGAAGAAGACCGCGCCATCGTCGACGGCGATTGGGCCGAGATTTCCTACACCGGCAAAATGACCGAAGACGCCGAGGCCGCTCCAATCACAGGCGAAGATTCTCTCGTTGAGGTAGGCGGAAAAGACACCGTCGAAGCATTCACGCATGTTCTCCGCGGTGCCAGGCCCGGACAGGAACTACAGGCCGAGGTGATCTACCCTGCCGACTACCCCGAAGCCAAGCTGCAGGGCAAGACAGTGGCTTACGAAGTCGCCGTCAAGGCAATCAAGAAACGAACCCTTCCCGAACTGAACGACGAGTTCGCAAAGGAACTGGGGAATTACGAAAGTTTGGACGATCTTCAGTCCCGTGTCCGCGAACACATGGCCAACCGCAAGCGCCGTGGAGTTGAGGCCGAAACCAAGGATCGGCTGTTCGCCGCGCTGGTCGAGAAATATCAATTTCCCGTACCGGAAAGCCTTGTGCAAGACCAGATTGACGCCCGCCTGGAGCGCGGATTGCGCGCCCTCGCCGCCCAGGGAATGAACCCCGAACAGATGCGTAAACTCGATTTCGGCCGTCTCCGCGGGGCACAGCGCGATTCCGCGGTAGCCGAAGTCAAAGCCCACGTCCTGATGGACCGGATCGCTGATAAAGAAGGTGTTACGGTCAGCGATGACGATTTGGACAAGGAATTACATTTGGCTGCACTTCAGTCACGCGAACCGTACGAAACCCTCCGCCAGCGATTGACTGACGACGGCGGGCTAGCTAGAATCCGTGAACAACTGAAGAGAGAAAAGACCGCGAGTTTGCTGTACGAAAGATTGCCTGCGTAGCAGTTGAGTTCGGCCAAACCGCCGTGCGGACCGGAGCACCATCCGGACCTCGCGGCCATCAAAAAGACGGGGGAATTTACCCCGAGGGATAAAACTCGAATGGCATTAGTTCCCATGGTGGTTGAGCAGACGAGTCGGGGCGAGCGCGCCTACGACATCTACTCCCGTCTGCTCCGCGATAACATCATTTTCCTCGGCACGCCGATTGATGATCAGGTGGCCAATCTCATCGTTGCTCAAATGCTTTTTCTCTCCGGCGAAGATCCAGAGAAGGACGTCCAGCTCTACATCAATTCCCCGGGTGGCTCCATTACCGCAGGATTGGCAATTTATGACACAATGCAATTCATACGGAACAACGTGGTGACATACTGCATTGGCCAGGCAGCCAGCATGGGAGCGTTCCTGCTGCTCGCCGGGACAAAGGGCAAACGGTTTGCACTGCCGAATTCGCGTATTCTCATTCACCAGCCATCCATGGGGGGGCTGAGCGGCCAGGCAACGGATATCGATATTCACGCACGCGAGATCCTGCGCATCCGCGAGATTACGAATACCTTGATGGCGAAACACACCGGTCAGCCACTCGACCGCATTGAACGCGACGTGGAGCGCGACTTCATCATGAATTCGACGCAAGCCAAGGAATACGGCATCATCGACGAAATCATCGACCGGCCCCGCACGTAGCGGCCGCCCAACTGTAAGCGGAATTTAATTTTTGCGAGGCCAAGGGGAGTAAACAATGAAAACGCGCACGGGACCTGAAGAAGCGCTGCGGTGTTCGTTCTGCCACAAATCGCAGGACGCTGTAGCGAAGTTGATCTCGTCGCCCAGCGACTATCCACGGGCATACATATGCGATGAGTGCGTCGCTGTCTGTAACTCCATCCTTGAAGATGACCGGGGAGATGCCACGCATCCTGCAACGGCCGCCGGGCACCTGCCCAAGCCGCAGGAGGTCAAAAGCTTTCTCGACGACTACGTCATCGGGCAGGACCAGACCAAGAAGAAGCTCGCTGTGGCGGTCTACAACCACTACAAGCGCGTGCAGATGAATCGCATGCGCAACAACGAAGTTGAGCTGGCGAAATCGAACATCCTGCTGGTCGGCCCCACCGGCTCCGGCAAAACTTTGCTGGCGCACACGCTGGCCAAGATGCTCGACGTTCCCTTCGCGATTGTCGATGCGACGACTCTCACTGAAGCCGGCTATGTCGGCGAAGACGTGGAGAACATCATCCTCAAGCTGCTGCAGGCAGCTGACGGCGATGTCACCCGCGCTCAGCAGGGCATCATCTACATCGACGAAATCGACAAGATCGGCCGCAAGGACGAGAACCCGTCGATCACCCGCGATGTCTCTGGTGAAGGCGTGCAGCAGGCCTTGCTCAAGATTCTCGAAGGCACGGTTGCCAATGTTCCGCCGCAGGGTGGACGCAAACATCCGCACCAGGAATTCACCGCCGTCGATACCACCAACATCCTCTTCATCTGCGGCGGCGCATTCGTCGGCCTGGAACGCGTAGTGGGCCGCCGCATCGGCAAGAAGGCTCTTGGCTTCAAAGCAGTCGATGCCGAGGCTGATGCAGCAACAACGCGCTCGCATCGCGACACCGAATTGCTGCGCAAGACCGAGCCGCAAGATCTGATCAAGTATGGATTAATTCCGGAGTTCGTCGGCCGGTTGCCCGTGATGGGCATTCTGGATGAACTCGATGAAGCTGCTCTCGTCGAAATTCTCACCAAGCCGCGCAACGCAATCATCAAGCAGTATCAGCGCCTGCTTGAGTATGAGAATGTTCGCCTCCACTTCACGCAGGAGGCCATCGGTGGAATTGCCCGTGAGGCGTTAGCTCGCAAAGTGGGGGCACGTGGCCTGCGCATGATTCTCGAAGAGCTCATGCTCGACCTCATGTATCACTTGCCCAGCAACAAGAAGGTGCGCGACCTCGAAATCACGAAGGACATGGTCGAGCGCCGCGATCTGTCGCTGTGCCTGCTTGAGAAGGCCGGATAGTCTCGCCGCACAATCTCTTTTCGTATACTCAAAGGTCACATCACTACCGCGGATGTGACCTTTGCTGTTTGTGGCGCTCGGTTTTCCTCCTCTCCCGCACGATTCCGCTGTACAATCCCAACAAGACGCCCGTTGAATGAGTCCGGAGTGCTGTTCGTGCGTCTAAGACCTATGGTGCTTTTATGACTGCTTCGAGAGAAAAGAGCGAGCCGCGCAAACTTCCCATGATGCCCATTCGGGACATGGTGATCTTCCCTTACATGATGACGCCTTTCGTCGTCGGCCGCCTCTCGAGCGTTCGCGCGCTTGAAGAAGCACTGAATGGCGATCGCAAGATCTTTCTCGCCACGCAGCACGACGCTTCAATCGACGAGCCCAAGGCCAAGGAAATTTACCAGGTCGGCTGCATCTGCAACATCGTGCAGAGCGTAAAAATGCCCGACGGCAACATCAAGGTTTTGGTCGAGGGCGTGGAGCGCGCGAAGTCGACCGAAGTAAATGATCGCGATGGATTCTTCGTCGCCACCGTGCGCACGGGCAAAACCGATTTCGAAATGACGCCAGCGGTTGAACAGTTGATGCAGCGCGTCACCACACTGTTCGAGCAGTATGTAAAGCTGCAGCAGTCACTCAACTACGAAACCATTATCGCCACAGTTCGGATGGATGAGCCGGCAAAACTCTCGGACACCATCGCCGCCAACCTGCAACTGGGCATTGAGGAAAAACAGGAACTGCTCGGCATCTTCGATCCCGCTGCGCGTCTCGCCCGCATCGCCGACGTGCTCGACGTCGAGATCGAGAAGCTCGACCTCGACCGCAACATCCAGTCGCGCGTGAAGCGCCAGATGGAGCGCGCGCAGAAAGAGTACTACCTCAACGAGAAGATCAAGGCCATCCAGAAGGAACTTGGCCGCGGCGAAAAGAGTGAGTTCGACGAACTTCGCAAGAAAATCGAAGCCGCTGGAATGCCAAAGGAGACGCTCGAGAAAGCGATCCAGGAGCTCAAGAAACTCGAAGCCATGCCGCCTATGTCGGCCGAATCCACCGTGAGCCGCAACTACATCGACTGGCTGCTCGCAGTGCCGTGGAAGAAAAAATCGAAAGAAACGCGCTCCATCGACTTCGCGGAAAAAGTGCTCAACGAAGACCACTACGGCCTTGAAAAGATCAAGGAACGCATCCTCGAATTCCTCGCCGTTCGCCAGCTAGTCAAAAATCCCAAAGGCTCTATTCTCTGCTTCGTGGGCCCTCCGGGAGTCGGCAAGACTTCGCTGGGCATGTCCATCGCCAAGGCTACTGGGCGGAAATTCGTTCGCCTCTCTCTCGGCGGCGTGCGCGACGAGGCTGAGATTCGCGGTCATCGCCGCACCTACATCGGAGCGCTCCCGGGCCAGATCATCCAGCACATGAAGCGCGCCGGCACCAAGAATCCTGTCTTTCTGCTCGACGAAGTGGACAAGATGGCCTCCGACTTCCGCGGCGATCCGGCATCGGCGCTGCTTGAGGTTCTCGATCCCGAGCAGAACACCACTTTCCAGGATCACTACCTCGACGTTGATTACGATCTCTCCCAGGTGCTGTTCGTTGCCACCGCAAACGTTCTGCACACAGTGCCCGCTCCACTGCAGGACCGCATGGAAGTGCTCCGCCTGCAGGGCTACACCGAGCAGGAGAAGCTCGAAATCGCCAAGCAGTACCTGGTGAAGAAACAGCGCGAGCAAACCGGCCTGAGCGAGAAGAACGTTTCCTTCACCGATGATGCGATCCTCGAAATCATTCGCAGCTACACCCGTGAAGCCGGTGTTCGCAATCTCGAGCGTGAAATCGGCAATGTGTGCCGCAAGGTTGCGCGGCGCGTGGTCAAGAAGGGTGCGAAGCACAAGGAAGAGGTTACCGGGACGAGCATCAGCGAGTTTCTCGGCGTGGCGCGGTTCCGCGACTCCGAGGTACACGAGAAGAGCGAAGTGGGCCTCGTAACCGGCCTTGCGTGGACCGAAGTGGGCGGCAGCATCCTCACCACCGAAGTTACGGTACTCGACGGTAAGGGCAAGCTCACCATCACTGGTCAGCTCGGCGACGTTATGCAGGAATCAGCTCAGGCAGCGCTGGCTTACATTCGCGGCCGTGCCCAGGCCCTCGGACTCAGCCGCGAGTTCTATCGCAACGTCGATCTTCATCTGCACGTGCCGGAAGGCGCCATTCCGAAAGATGGCCCTTCAGCGGGCATCACCATGGCTACGGCGCTTGCGAGCGCACTGGCAAAGATTCCGGTCCGGCGCGACATCGCCATGACCGGCGAGATCACGCTCCGCGGCAAAGTGCTGCCCATCGGCGGATTGAAGGAGAAGCTGCTCGCGGCCCTGCGCGCAGGAATCTTCGAAACAATCCTGCCCAAGGCCAACGAGAAAGACGTTGCCGAATTACCCGACAACATCAAGAACTCGATGAAACTGCACTTCGTCGACACCATGGATGAAGTGCTGGCGTTGGCTCTCGAAAGCCCGCTGCCCACTCCTGTTCCTGAAGTGATGGCTGCGGTCCCGCCGACCCCCGATGTCGTTAGCGGTCAGGTCGCACGGCAGTAATACGATAAGAAGCATCGGAACAGAAAAGGGAGGGCGAGGCGCCTTCCCTTTTTCTTTCAAGCCCGCGTGTTGCACTGCTGCGGGCGTTATAACCATGATCCTGTATCCTCAAGAGAACGCGGACTCGCATGTTCGGGCGTCGAGCGATTGAGATTTGAAAGCCATTGATGCGCTACACCACACAATTCATGCTCTCCGCGCTCGCTGCAGATCAGTTCCCTGGCACAACGGTGCCTGAAATCGCCTTCCTCGGACGCTCAAATGTGGGCAAATCGAGCCTTCTGAACGCGCTGGTGGGCGAGAAGGCCGCCAAAGTTTCGCAGACCCCAGGACGAACGCGCGCCATCAATTTTTTCCTGCTCTGCGATGACAAGAATCGCGCCAGACTAGCCTTCGCCGATCTTCCCGGTTATGGCTACGCCAAGATCTCGAAGTCCATCTCGGCTGAGTGGCCAAAGTTCATTGACCCCTATCTCGCCGAACGCGAAACGTTGAAGCTCTGCGTCTGCCTTGTGGATTC
The DNA here is from genome assembly GCA_963735215.1 of uncultured Acidobacteriaceae bacterium. Lineage (GTDB taxonomy): Bacteria > Acidobacteriota > Terriglobia > Terriglobales > Acidobacteriaceae > Telmatobacter. The sequence goes on from CAVTKF010000009.1 coordinate 165,335, forward strand.
CAATATCCCGCCGCAGCCGAACGACGGAAAGCTCATCGACTGGCTTCGCCATGCCGGCCGCGGTTTCATCGTCGTAGCAACAAAAACAGATCGACTCAGCGGCAACGAACGCACCCGGAATCTCCTGGCCATCAAGAACGAATTCGATCTGGACGAGGTGCTTGCGGTGTCCGCCAAAACTGGCGCCGGACTAAAAGATCTCTGGACTCGAATTGAGTCCGCCGGTTCTGAAGAGGAAAGCTAGCCAGTCACGACGGGTGACAACTGAAATACTTTCGTCTCACCGCCAATTAGAAGGCTTGCCGCAACTTCCGTTTCGATCTCACCAGCGCGCACCTTCGCCGTAAACGCAGCGATGATCTTCTCCGCCGATTCGGGATCGCAATAGAAAGCCCGCTGTGCCTGGGCCATTCGCCCGCAATAGCGCGGAGACAACCGAATCCAGTGCCGCGCTCGCCAATCCGTCGCGAGACAATCGAGCGCGATTTCATCAAGTTTTGCCATCCAGCGCGCCGGCGCCTGTGCCACCTGCCACGTTATGGCAGCCCAGCTGGAGTCAGGCTTGGCTGACCGAATCTCGCGTGTCCCAGCGCCGAAGTGCGGCATGCGCTCCAACCCTGCAAACACCAGATCAGGCAGCACTCCGCGTTCGATCATTTCGCGCTCAACTGTCGAAGGCGCCTTACTTACACAAACGGCTACCGTCGCGCGTTTGCGAATTTCGTTTTTGAGAACGCGGAGGGCCTCGTCCAGCGAGGTAACAACAAAATCGACGACGCCATCACGAATGACCAGCTTTTGCGCGGTCGGTTCTGCGGTCGCTGCCAGCGTTGCACAGCCGGAAACATTTCCGGCAATCACCATGGCACGGCCATGCGAATCGAGCTCGCCCGCGTACAGAAGGTTGCCACCAAGCGTAGGTACCCTCTCCTGATCGCAGCCATTCCCACTCGTCGCGTCGGACATTAGGGCGCGGAAGAGGGCACAAGCGTCAAGCTGCAATCGGTCTGAAGTTGCAGAGGCGGGATCAGAAGCCAAAGTGGGGTCTCCACAAGCCGGCAGTTCGGCGCGAACTATCGGATCAATCCTTCATCTGTTCGATCATGCTCTTCTCGCGCACAAACAGAATCAGTTCGCCCGGTACGGCCGTGGTTTTGAACTTTTCGTTGACCTTGGCTTTAGCGCATCCGTTTTCAGTGACCGTTCCCTTTGCCATGATCTGCGGCACAAGATACCAGACATCGCCAAAGGCATTCCTCGCCTTGTCGCAGTTGACGTAGAGGTCCATGGAGTTGTTGTACGCAAGGTGAAGCGCTATGTCATGTGCGTCGGCAGGAATGGTTAGTTCGGCGGTGCCGTCTTCATTGGCTTTCACCCAATCAGGATGCAGCATGGTCAGGTGGTCGACGCGCACCTGGAAGCCTGTCGGCACGAGAGGCTTCCCTGTCTTTCCATCGAAAACCTTGATATTGATCGTTTTCGTGAGTTCTTGGGCATGAAGCACAGCACCAAGCGTTACCAGCCACATCAGAAGCAAAATCCCAATCGTTCTCCGAGCCATTCTTTCCCCTCTCGCGGTTACCACGTAGAGTAAGCCTGTCCGTCTGATCCTGTTTCCTGTGAACCGGAGTGCACGTCATCGATGCCTGGATCAGTCTGGTCGAGCGAGTGCAGCGAGTCGCTCACATCCGTGGTCCAGCTGTCGCGTGTCTTGGTCATGGGATCTTCAGGGATGGCCTTGAGGTACCCCTCCTGCACCAGGTCATCGAGCGATTGAGGCGCTTTCTGTTTATCCATGGTGTAGGAGTCGATCGCAGAACGCATGACGCGCAAATCTTCCTTGAGCACTGCTTCCTGCGCAGACTTGATTGCGGCTTTGAAACTCGGGATCGCAAGCGTCGTCAGGATGCCGATGATCATCATCACGATCATCAACTCCATCAGCGTAAAGCCCGCTTCCCGTTTTCCTCTGCTGCGCATCTGTACCTCTATTCTCCTACACTTCCCGTACTTCGATCGCGGCCGGTCAGTGCCGCATAGGTTACCTCGAGAGCATCATCGGCGGAAAGTCTTTGTTCCCAGCGACTGAAGTTCAGCGGGACGAAAGCCAATCCTACCAGTCGGAGTATTTTGTGCCGTCCAGGGCCGTACCCGTCGATTTGGAATACACATCGAACACGCTCTGCCCGCCATACGAGTCCGACTTCGGATCATCCTGCATGGAGTGCAATCCCCACTCCGCCTTTCCCGTCATCGGATCCACAGGAATGCGGCGAAGGAACTTCACCTTCTTGCCCTGGATATCGACGCCGTTGACCAGCGTCTCAAGGTCCGGCGGATAATTCTGGCTGTCCACCTTGGTTTGGATCGCGCCCTTGTCCGCAGCGTCCTTGTAGTGGTCGATAGCGTCGCGCATCTCCCACAGGTTGCGACGCAGCTCGCGCTCATTATCCCGTTTGACCTTGAAGCGGGCGATGGGGATAGCCGCCGACGCCAGAATCGAAAGGATCGCCACGGTCACGATCAGCTCAACCAGCGTCAGGCCGCGCTCCGAGTATTTCCGGATTGGCCGCTTAGCCCTCATCTGTTCAAAGCTCCTACTGCACAACAATCGTGGCTTGAGAGGTTTGTGCCTGCAATGGCCTCCCCAGGCTATTCATCGCGCCAGCGCGTGTAATGCTGATGTCGCTCTGCCCTTTGGCCGTCGCCTGAAATGTAAGGACGCAGACCACCCCCGCTCCGCTCACACCAGCCGCACCAGGCGGCCGCGAAACATTCAGGGTTAGGTTTCCCGGCCCATCGTCACGATGCGCCATCGACACAATCTGTCCGTCGCGATTCAGCAGGTCGCCATCGCCCACGTTGACCAGCGTCATCTTCGACGGATCGTATTGAATCTGCAAGGGAACAGATGAGACATCCGTTCCTCCCGTCAATACCACCGGAACCTGGAATGTGGTGCCGCTGATCACCGTTCCCGGTGAATTCAGCATTAGATTGACTTTTCCGCCGGACGACTGGGCAGCAGAGGCACCGGGTGGGCTGGCGGCGGTCGCAGCACGGTTAGCTTCAGCTGCTGCACCATTGGCAGCTTCGGCCCGCATTTGCGCAAGGGCGGCGGGCGCTGCCGCCTCAGCACTTGCCCCCGGCAAAGCTCCTTGAATAGGACGATTCGCTGGCGGCGCTGTCACAGGCGGCGGCACGGCCGTAGCCGAGGTATGCCGCAGTTCTACCGTCTGCGATCCCGCGCCTGTGTCAATGGTGCGAAGATTCGTCGGTGAGAGTTCCTGCGACCGGACCACATGCGGCACCACCAGGAAGACGATTTCGTCGTCCTGAAGGATCTTGTCATGCGAGCCGAACAGGTACCGAAGGATAGGAATCTGGCTGAGACCCGGAATGCCGCTCCAGTTGTCCTGGATCTGCCGTTCCTGGATGCCGCCAAGGATGTTGGCTTCGCCTTCGCGCAGGCGGATGGTTTGCTCAGCAACGCGCTGGCTGATGATAGGTTCCGTGACGCCGCTGATGGTCACCGACCCGCTCTGCGCGGTGACTTCGATTTTGATTTTGAGCGTCACATCGCGATCGAAGTGAACCGTTGGCGTGACCTCGATGTTGACGCCTACGTCCTGGTACTGGAACTGCGTGTTGACCAGCGAACTGACCAGCGCGGTTGCGGCCCCGGTCTGGTACGAACCGGTCGCGATCGGAATGCGCGAGCCGATCTTCATCGTGGCCTTTTGCTGGTCGGCGGCGCGAATGCGCGGGTTCTGCAGAATCTTGGTGTTGTTGTCGGTGAGAAGCGCATTGGCAGTAGCCGCACCGATGGTGACTGCAAAATCATTGGAGTTCAAGTGCGCAAGGTTATAAAGCGTCGGGGTGGTCGACGTGCTTGTCGGCGTGCAATTTGTGCTGCCCGTCGGGCAGGTAGTCGTAGAAGTGCTCGATGTGGGCGATATCAGTTGAACACTCGCGCTCGATGGCCATGTAATGCCGAGGTTGCGCTCCCAGTTCTTGCTTACCTCCAGCACTGCAATATCTACGACTACTTCGGGCCGGGACTTGTCGAGATCATTGACGAGCTTCTGAGCGAGCAGCAGTTCATCAGGCGTAGCCTTCATCACGATTGCATTCTGACTCACAACGCCAAAAACCTTCGCATTCGGCATCACGTTGCGCAGTGCGGTTTGCACGTCGTTCAGGTCATTCTGCTGCCAGGCATTGGATAGGTAAAAAGTCTGCACCGCCTGCTCATCCAGCTCAGCACGCTTGGATCGCGTGTTGGCCGCGACAAAGATCGTGTTCTGTGTGATGGGCCGCCAGAAGGTCCCCGAAAGAGTGCCCACGATGCGCAGAGCGTCGAGCAACGAAACATTGTTCAGGTCGACTTGGATGCGCTTGGAGATGTAGTCCGGATCGAAGAGGACATTGATGCCCGCCGCTTTGCCGATGGCCTGATATACAACCTTCGAATCTTCAGACATGTGCAGAGAAAGAGGCTCATTCGATACCGGCTTCAGTTCAGCCGGCGCGCTCATGGAGTCGATTGCCTCCGCCGTCTGCGTACTCATGGGAGAGCTGGTTTCGATCGCGGGTTGCTGCTGACCGTGGCGAGCGCGGATCTTGCCAATCTCCTGTTGTGCAGCCTCGTTACTCGGATCGATCTCGTTGGCGCGCAGCAGCTCAACCAGTGCGCCCTGCTCATCGCCGGCAGCAAGCAGGTTCCGGCCCTTGGTCACATGCAATGCAGCGTCGGTGAAGCGAACTCTGTAATAGGCCGTTCGATACACCTCATTCTTCGGTGCCATCGAATAGGCTTTCTGGAAGTTCTGATATGCGGTGTCAAAGTCGTCACGCGCTTCAGCAGATTGGCCGAGTTTGTAATATGTGTTCGCAGATTGCGCGAGCACACATGTGGATCCCACCCCAAGAAGAGCGAAGATACCGGTGACGAGAATCCAGATTCGGACTTTCGAAAGAACGGACACGGAGGGCGCCGGGGATTGAACGCGGCTTTTCATCGGACTCCCAAGCATCTGTGAGGACTGGTCTTGTGCATCCCACCCACCTGGGCAGACCATGGCCCTGTTGACGCTAGCATTCACACAATTTCCGATATCGGTGGTACCTACCAAAACGCTGCCTCATTCTAGCAAAGCCCCACTGCAATATGGGGGTTAAGAGCGGAATCGGAGTTACATGATTTCACCTGATACCTCGAAGGCGGGGCCTTTTCTTGAGGAAATGGCTGTTCGACTTCCTGACTCTCCCCAAACTGCCACTCTGATTCCGCTAAAGCGTTACGATGCTACGATGAAAGTTTAAGGGACTTGCCCCGATGGCACGCCAAACCAGCCACACTATCGTACCTCCCGACCGCTCCGGCCCTGCGAAACAGGCTCGGCCGCGGGATCCTGTGGCTTCGGGAGAGCGCGATGCCGCACACAACCGGGTCGCCAGTCACAATTACTTTTTGCTGGAGAAATTCGAGGCCGGCATCGCCCTGCGCGGGACGGAGGTCAAGTCCATTCGCGAAGGAAAGGCGAATCTCAAGGACTCGTACGGCCTCATCAAGGACGATGAAGCCTTCCTGCTGAACTTGCATATCGGCCCCTATTCGCACGGAAATATCGCCAACCACGACGAAACCCGTACACGAAAGCTGCTGATGCACAAGGACGAAGTTCGGCGGCTCATGGCAAAGACGCAGATCAAGGGCCATACGCTCATTCCCACCCGGCTCTACTTCAGAAACGGGCGGGTAAAGTGCGAACTGGCCGTGGCCAAGGGCAAACAGGACTGGGACAAGCGCGAGACCGAACGCCGCCGCGAAGCCGACCGCGAAGCCCGGTCTGCAATTAACGCCAGCAAGCACCGCATGGGACGCTGATCAGCACAACCCGGCAACAGATCGTGTCATTCTCGTCGCACGGTAGCCCACAACGGTAACGCAGTACGCGCCCAAGACCTGACGAAAATTCAGAAAACGTCCGAGTGGCCGGTGATCCGCCATTTGAGTCAGATCTACGCGAAGGCAGAGGCAAGCTCGCCACCAAACACGGCTGTCATTCTGAGTGCACGGGGCCCCAAGCGCTTTCTTCAGCTTGGGGGTGGTAAGCGAAGAATCCGCTTTTTGTTCGCCACAGATTTCTCAGGTTCCGAGTTGGCGGTGATTCGCCCGAAACCGATGTAAACCGCTCGAACGACGCTGGGTTCATTAGATAGACGCCCGGCTCACGAACTCCAGTTCGTCGTCGGATTCGGGATCACTTGAGAACACTGAACCATGACGCCTCGGCTCAGAAATCATGATGCCTTGTCCGTATGTCTCGACGTACCATCGCGTGTCGGTGTCAGGAACGAGTGGGTCTGCAATGAATTCAACCACACCTGGATCTCCGGCGTAGATGACTCGGTCACCTTTCATAATCTCCTGTCCCGAGTTGTATTTCAGAGCCATTTGGTTGCCCCTTTAGGACAACGGATATGCAAGACAGTCTATGCTAGGCGACTCGGAGCGGGTCGTGGGCTACTCGGACATAACCCAAATTTGAGTAATGTCCGGTTAGACGGTAATTCGGGCGTAACCTGCGGAATGCTGTAGATTGAGAGGCATGATCGAGCTGGGCCAGCGGCAATTTGAGCCTGATGAAGGTCGCCTAGATGCAGCGCACGATCATTGCAGTCTCAATCGGGTGGAGTTGCAGAACAGCACTCTTTGCGGCTGCTTCTACTGTTTTGCAATCTTCGCCCCTGATGAGATCTCCGAATGGATTGTCGACGGCCGGACAGCGGTGTGTCCGAAGTGTCCAGTCGATTCGGTGATTGGCTCCGCCTCTGGGTTTCCGATCACTCCAGAGTTCCTGCACCGCATGCACGACAAGTGGTTCTAGAGCGACTCGATCCTTCCGAGCGTCTTGTCATTCCGTTCAACGACTCATACCATCAGTTCAGCAACAATTCTGATTTTTGGGGAAAATGCGGTGTATCGAGTGACTCTGTCCTGCAAGGGTGTGCCGACTCAACTTGGACAGGCTGGAGCGGCTGACATCACCGAGGAGTTACCCACAGACCGTGGCATCAGAACGTCCTCTGCGAATGGAACGGCGAGCAACTACTACTGCACGCAGAAAGCGATTGGGATGCAGATGGGAAGGCTCTTCTCGACGAGTTTTCGGACGCAGTTTCCGCCTGCATCGCCGGTACATTTGGCTATAGCCTTGAAGTGAAATCGATCGTTGTATCGCCAGCCCCATTGCAATAAATGCGAATCGGAAGAGGTTCCGGTCGAATTGTGGTCCACTCGGTACTTGGCAAAAATTTGTCCGCCCGCCCATCGTCCCGCCCATGTCAACCCCCTTCCTCAAAGGAATTTCCTAACCTATTGTTTTTCAGTCACTTCCCCGACAGAGCCAGGTGCAGGTAATTTTCCCCTTCCGGCGCACAATGGAATCAACATCAGAAAAATGAAGTCTCTGATCACGGATTCTGCTCACTGACCGCTGACTCGCTGCGCACTGCTCGCAACTCCTGAATCGAGAAATACCTACATCTAAGTTCCTGCCGCTGAATTACCTGGCGCCTCCACCGCCGCCAGGTTGTTGAAAAAAGAATCTTTCCATCTAGAAGGTAGGGGTACACCCTCCCCGGGGAGAGCATATGTTCAAGTTCATCGAATGTCGCCATATCATGCCCAACGGCCGCAAGTGCCGCGCCGCGGCCCTGCGCGACAAGCCGTTTTGCTTCCATCACGCCAAACTGCACTTCCGAAGTTCATTCACGCGCAAACCCGGAAAGCTCGCCCAGGTCAGCGTCGACGATCTCTCCGGTCTCCAGTCCGCCGTGGCCGAGGCCCTTCGAGCTCTATCCTCGCCCCTCACCGACACCCGACGCGCAGGCGTTCTTCTCTATGGTCTTCATCTCGCAGCCGACCTCTCCAAACGCGCTTCCAAGTCACACCTCCGCGAACCAGCGGAAGCTAACCAATCCACAGAGAACAACACCAACGACAAGCCCTTTCCATCAACCCGTTAGTCGCCGCGCCACGTGAGGTCGGGCATCGCCATCAAATCTGACTTTCTTTCGTAAGCTCCATCACGAGCTGGGGACTGATCTCTCACCGCGCGGCAATGAAATAATGACCCTGTATGCGCACAGAACTTTCCTTCTCTCCCCTCGCCCAGATCGAAACCGAACTTCTCGCCGTCACCGCCGTCGATACGCAGACCGCCAAGGGCCCCGACGCTCAAGCCCGCAGCCGGTCCTGCTTACCAGCGACGAAGCCGTCCGCGCCGCAGCTGCTGCGGTCCTCTCCAGCGGCGAATACAAGGCCGGCACAAACGAAGCCGTACTGCTGCACGCCCCCGCCGGACTGAAAGCCAAGCGCCTGCTCATCGTCGGCCTCGGCAAGAAAAGCAAGGCGACCGTGCATGCGGTTCGCAATGCGGCCGGGACCGCCGTTCGCTACACCAAGCCCCGCGCCATCCGCGATCTGACCTTCGCCCTGCCTGAGGACAACTCCATAGGTCTGCTCCATGCAATGGCGCGTGCAGCAATAGAGGGCGCCTTCGTCGGCGACTTCGATCCCGACACCTACCGCAGCGAGCGCAAGGACGTCAGCGTGCATTCCTTCACCCTCGCTGCGCCATCCTCCGGCGATCAGGCGGCCATCCGCACCGCCTTCAACGAAGGCGTGATTATCGGTGAGAGCCAGAACTTCGCACGCACGCTCGTCAACGAGCCAGGCAACAAGCTGACACCTACCGTCCTCGGCCAGCGCGCCGCGCAGATGGCCTCCGAAACCGGTTTGAAGTGGGAGGTCCACTCGACCGACAAGCTCCACGAGCTGAAGATGGGCGCATTCTGGAGCGTTTCTCAGGGATCGGCAGAGCCGCCGGCGCTGATCGTCATGAAGTACGAACCCGAAGGCGTGACCGATGGACCCGTCCTCGGCCTCGTCGGCAAAGGCATCACCTTCGACACCGGCGGCATCTCCATCAAGCCCGCGGACAACATGGAGAAGATGAAGTACGACATGGCCGGTGGAGCGGCGATGATCGGCGCCATGCGGGCCATCGCCCTACTTAAGCCCAAGGTCCGCGTCATCGGCATCGTCTGCGCGGCCGAGAACATGCCCGACGGCAAAGCGCAGAAGCCCGGCGACGTGCAGACCGCCATGTCAGGGAAAACCATCGAGATCATCAACACCGACGCCGAGGGCCGCCTGGTGCTGGCCGACGGCATCACCTACGCGCGCCGCCTCGGCGCAACGCATCTGATTGACGCGGCCACGCTGACCGGCGCCTGCGTAGTCGCGCTCGGCATGATCAATGCCGGCGCCTTCTCCAACGACGACGCTACCTTCGAGAAATTCCGTTCCGCGCTTTCGACCTCTGGTGAGAAGTTCTGGCGCATGCCGCTCGCCGATGAGTACTACGACATGATCCGCAGCGACATTGGCGATATCAAGAACACCGGCGGCCGCTGGGGCGGAGCCATTACAGCAGCAGAGTTCCTGCACGCCTTCGCCGAAGACACGCCGTGGATCCACCTCGACATCGCCGGCCTGGCCTGGATCGAAGACAACAAACCCTTCATCGCCAAAGGACCCAGCGGTGTAGCCGTGCGGTCCATCCTCGAGTGGGTACGCAGCTACGAGTAGAGCTGAGCTTCTCATCCTCGCCAAAGCAGAGGCCCCAGTCCCCGGCAACAGGTCTTTGTTGCCGGGGTGGTCGAGGCGAAGCCGAAGGGCGGTCTCCACAGATCTTCGACCTTCCAATCTCTGCGTCAAGTTGTGCCATCCCTCTCCACGAGCGACAATAAACGTGGCCGTCGTATCAAACAGGGGAAGGGAACCGGTGAAACTCATCCCGTATTCGAAACTGGTACTGGCTCTTTTCCTCACAGCCACCTCCGCCCTCGCACAATCTCCATCGCCGGACCTTCGCCAATCCGCCCTCACCTTCGAACAGCAAGGCAAATTCGTTGAGAGCGAAGAAGCCTGGCGCGCCTTCCTCAAGTCGCATCCCTCCGACGCAGAGCCCTACGCACACCTCGGCCTGCTTGAGGCCCGTCAGGAGCATTACAAGGAAGCGGTCCCTCTCTATCGCAAAGCCATCGCGCTCAAACCAACCATTCCCGGCCTCCGTCTCAACCTCGGCCTCGCGCTCTTTAAGGCCGGAGACCTCAAAGCTGCAATCCCCGAGTTCACCAGGCTCCTCAAAAGCGCGCCACCGAACTCGCCTGAAGCCATGCGCTTCACCATCCTCCTCGGCATGTCGCACTACGGTCTGGGCCAGTTCACCGAAGCCGCACCCTACCTCAAGACGGCCGCGGATGCTGACCCGCAGAACCTGCCCATCCGCCTTGCCCTCGCGCACAGTTATCTCTGGTCAAAGCAGTACAGCCGCGTCCTCGACGTCTACAAAGAAATCCTCACCCTCGATCCCGAGTCTGCCGAAGCCGACATGCTCGCCGGCGAAGCACTTGACGAGATGAAAGACGCTCCCGGCGCCATCGACATGTTTCGCAAGGCCGTCAAAGCCAAGCCGGATGAGCCCAACGTGCACTTCGGCCTCGGCTACTTGCTCTGGTCTGAAAAGCAATATCCCGAAGCCATCAAGGAGTTCCGGGCGGAGTTGGCCAACGACCCTAACCAGGCGCAGTCCATGCTGTACATCGCCGACGCTGACATCCAGATGAATCAGTACGCCGACGCCGGGCCTCTCCTCGAACACGCCGTCAAGCTCGACCCCGCACTCGGCCTTGCCTATCTCGACCTCGGCATCCTCGCCGCCAACGACGGTCGCAACGATGACGCTCTTCGCGCGTTCCTCGCCGCTGAAAAACTCACCCCCAACGACGTGAATGTGCACTGGCGCCTTGGCCGCCTCTATCGCGCCATGGGCCGCAAGGAAGAAGCGAAGATTGAGCTCGACAAGGCAAGCAACATCACAAAATCGGCCGATCAGGAACTCTACAAGAAGATTTCAGGTGGCCAGGCTAAACCTGCAGACGCGACCGCACCCTCTACCGGACCCACCAACAAATAGCGGCCCCATCAATTCCGATTGGCGTGCGACACAATCGCGGACTCTTTGGCCAGAAGCTCTGACAGCGCCCTCTCCGGGCAGATGTGTTGCGCCTCAAGCCGTTGCAGATCCTCGTCTGTCTCGACCGACGTCGCAATCGTCAGAAGACAATAGAGGCAACGCGTATTGTAGGTCCCATTTTCGTTTTGCGTTCGGTTGTACATAACTACCGTCCACCTGCTCGTGCGGAGCAAGGTTTCTCGATAGTACGCAGCGGACGAAACCAGAGAACGTGACTCGCATCACTATCGCGTGTGAGAAATGAACACCCGCATGTTCATCCCCACAAGCCGATAAGCCACGAGTTCATGAGGCATCAGATCTTCGTGTTCTGATTTTGATTGCGCCGCAATTGCCAGCAAGGGCTCTCGCCACTTTGCGAAAAAATCGACACGGAGCAGGGAACGTCGCTCGTGCCCAGATAGTCGAACTCTGACTTGTTGCCCTTCAGCGGAACCGTCAGGTATCGATTCACCGTGACCGACCCCTGCGGCGATCCGCGCATCTTGTAAACAGCCCAATCGCCGAAGTAGAGGGCGACGAAAGCCGCCACCAGCGTCACGGCCACCCGTCGCACCCTCTTCCACATCGCGCTTCGCCTCCCGCATGCAGCGTATCCGTCCGATACTACGCGATCTGCGACGACTGCTGCATGGCATGATGTGCGTCGTTAGGTCCGGCAACATTGCCGGCAACCTCAGCAACGTAGATAAGAAAAGGGCCGGCCATCGGCCGACCCTTCTTCCTCGAAGGAGAAAATTAAACGTGATGCGCCACTGAAGCTGCCCGAGGCGACACTCCACTCAACTCTGCCGCCCGCGCTTCGGCATACGCGGCCGCGCCAATCAGCGCTGACCCACTGTCCAGAATCACGCGCACCGGCATGTTGATCAGCAACTGGCTAAGCCGTCCCTTGTCCTGGAACGCCTTGATGAACGTGCCGTCCTTCAGCTTTTCCAGGATCTTCGGAGCAATCCCGCCGCCCACGTACAATCCGCCTACGGAAAGCACCTTCAGCGCCAGGTTTCCCGCTTCTGCGCCGTAGATCGAGACCATCATGTCCAGCGCCTTCGCGCAGATCTCGCTCTTCGCCGACAGCGCCATCTCGGTGATCACGCTGTTCGGGTCGTGCGCTTCGCCAATCTTGTCCGCCAGCCACTTCGGCTCTTCCATGCCACGGCTGTCGCGCAGGAACTCGTAGATATTGGTCAGTCCCATACCACTCACCACGCGCTCATAGCTGACGCGGCCGCTGTATTTCCTCTGCAGAAAGCGCAGCAGTTCGATCTCTTCCTCATTACGCGGACCAAAATCCGTGTGTCCGCCCTCCGACGGATAAGGCACGTGGATTCGCCCGTTCCACGCCAGGATGCCCTCGCCCAACCCGGTTCCCGCCGCAATCAATCCGCGGTTGCCGATCTGGCTCGCATCGCCGTCACTGAGCGTGTAAATCTGATCAGGCCCCAGCTCTGCAACGCCATACCCATTTGCTTCAAGATCGTTGATCAGGAACACGTGGTCAATGCCGAGATTCTTCGCAAGCTCCCGGCTGTCCAGCGTCCACGGCAGGTTGGTCAACCGAAGTCGTCCGTCCCGCACCGGACCCGGCACGCCAAAACAGGCCGCGGTCACCCTGTCCGCGCCCAGAAACTCCTTGACGATCTCCTCGAGCCCTGAATATTCCCTCGCTGGAAACTGCTTATCCCGCGTTTGGCTCAACTTGCCATCGGTAAAGTCATACAACGCCAAGTGGACTTTCGTGCCGCCCACATCCCCAGCCAAAATCATCGTTCTCTCTCCAAAACCCCACGGCCCTGCCCATCCGTTGCGGGCAACAGCGCAGCAGCATCCTTATCCAGGATCAGAGTGAGTATACCGCCTGCAGGCCATATCAGCTGACTCGGCAGCCGCTCCGGATCGCGCGGCCCGGTAAAGACCTCCTTCACCAGTTCAGCCTTGTTCTTGCCGCCAATCAGGAAGAAAACCGAACTCCCCTGGTTGATCACTGGCCACGTCAGCGTGATGCGCCATGTGTCTTTCTGTGGAACCTGGTTTGCCGTCACCAGCCGCCCCATCGTGTGGATCGCGTCGGTGTGTGGAAAGATCGAAGCCGTGTGCCCGTCGTCTCCCATCCCCAGCGAGATCAGGTCAAACCGCGGACTCTCGGCTCCCTCCAGCTTGAAGTTGTTCCTCAGCAGAGACTCGTACCTTGCCGCCGCAACCTCCGGCTCCAACTCGCCCTCCATCCGGTGCACCTGCTCCGGCTTCAGCGGAACGTGATCCAGCATCGCCTCGCGCGTCATCCGATAATTGCTCTCAGGGTCATCCGGCGGGACCGTCCGCTCATCTACCCAGTAAAGCTCCAGCTTGTCCCACGGCATGCGCTTGAGCCAGGGCTGCGAGGGATCGGCAAGCAACTGGAACGCCGCTTTCGGTGTCGATCCACCGCTGATCGCAATCCGAGCCAGCCCACGCTTCGCCACCGCCTGCTCCACCACCTCAACAAAATGCTGTGCCGTCCGCCGCGCCAGCGCCGCCGCATCCGGCTCCACGATGTATTCGATTCTCAGTTTCGCCGCCATCTCACCGGGCCTCCGATCTCTACATTAAATGCCCGGTCCATACGCGTTTATCAAGCGAAACTTGCCCGAGTTTCCGGAATCTGTTTATGGCCACTTCACGGTGAGCGCATAGATCTCCTGCGAGCCCGTATCGCGTGCAAATACCGGCGAACCATCAGCGCCGACGCCAAACTGGGTATTCAGCCCCGGACCAACGGCAAGGGGCAGACTCTTCAGGCTGGTGATCGTTTCCACCTGGCGATCGGCCAGCCGTATGCGAAAAGCCATAGGCTCCGGACCGCCAGTGGTGTAGTAGACGTACTTATAATCCGGCGAGTGTTCCACGTTTACCATGTAGCCGGGCAGCGTGGCAGAGACCAGGTCAGACCATTTCTCCGTCTTCAGATCAAAAATCATGAGCTTCTTGCTGTCTTCTGTGATTGCGACCAGCCGGTCATCGGCGACCCATCGCACGGTGTAGAAGCCTTGAGACCCGGGAACGACCGAGCGTTTTCCGGTGCCGATATCGAAGAGCTGGATGTTCCTGTGTCCCGGATTGCTGCTGTCAATGAAGATCAGGCGATTCCCGTCTGGAGACCATCTCGCACTATGGGTGTCAGCCTGCAACAGCGTCTGCGGCGTTCCTCCTTCCATACTGATCAAAGAAGTTGCGCCTGCCGAATTTGAATACACAACGCGCGTTCCGTCCGGCGAAATTGCAGGATAAAAAACCTGGGCAGGGGGGAACGTAAGCTGCAACGCGTCGGTCCCGTCGGTGCGGCTGCGCCACAACGCATGATCCGGAAAAACAGTGTAGGCGACCCACTTGCCGTCCTTTGAGAACGTTGGACTGAAAGCCGCTACGCCAGGCAGTAACGGAAGAAACTGCTTCGACTTCGCGTCATAGCGGACCAGTTCACCCCGTTGTTCAGTACCCACGGCATAGATATGTTTCCCATCCCGCGCGACGACGGGCATGGTGTAGGAGAGTGGTCCGTTCGTCAGCTGAATGGGTTTCTGCGGCCGTGAAAGGAACCCGGTCTTCATGGGCAACGCCCAGAGGTCGTGCCGGTTTTCGTAACGACTCACATAGACAATGTATCGGCCATTGGGAGTCCACGCAGGGCAGCAAACCCGCCCGGTTTCGGTGCTGTTTACCAGGGTACGCAAACCCGAGCCGTCCAAGCTGGCCTCATTAATGGTGCGCACCCTGGGCTTATGCAGCATAAAGACCACACGCTTTGCATCCGGGGAAACACTGGGCCCATCGATGGCGTCGTCGGCGCTCAGAGTCCGGCGCGGATTGGAGCCATCTTTGTCCGCAATGTAGAGGTCCTTGCCCACGGCGTAGAGGATCCGTCCGTCCGGTAAAAGGTCTGCGTCCTGCGACTCGATCGATCCGAGTCGGCGCGGTTCGCCGGTGGGCAGCGGGACGGCCCAGAAAGGAAGAACGTACTTGTCGCCTGCAGCGCCCAGCAGATACGATCCGTCCTGGCTCAACGCAGTGAATTGGAAGTTGGCAAAGCGTATCGGAATGATGGCCGTGGCGCCGCCGGCTGTCGCCACTTGCGCCGTTTCATAACTCCCCACGGAGCCTTCGAGGAAGTAAATCCGCGAGCCGTCGGTTACCAATCTCCCGCCGCCGCCTTTCACCTTGCCGTCGTTGGTGAGTTTGGTTACAGCGTCTACGACCGGAACCGCCGGTGGTTGCCTCCACCACACGATGAGAGCTGTGCTTATTGAGACAATCGCCACAGCTGCTGCGATCCAGATCCACTTCCTGCTTACAGCCTGCTGGGCAATGGTAGGCAACGCTGTGCTGCTCGCGTCGGAAAGAGCTTCGAGCGCGAATCCAAAGTCCGACGCGTGTTGAAAACGCCGCTCTGGGCTTTTCGCCAGGCATCGGTTCACAATCTTCTGCAACCCCGGTGAAAGGCTTGGCGCAACCTGCGAGATCGCCGGCGGATCTTCGTTCAGGATCGCTGTCATCGTTTCTACCGACGTGGCTTTTTGAAACGCCCGCTTGCCGGTGAGCATTTCATAGAGAATCACGCCGACGGCGAAGATATCGCTGCGCGCATCCGCAGCTTGTCCCCGCGCCTGCTCAGGCGACATGTAGCCCACGGTGCCTAGCACCTGTCCTGGCGCTGATTCCTGCCGATAGGGGATGGTGGAATCATCCGCGGTTGCAGCCTTGGCTGGATCGAGCCTGGCCAGCCCGAAGTCGAGGATCTTGATCCGCCCGTCTTTCGTTACAAAAATATTCTCCGGCTTGAGATCGCGGTGAACAATCCCCGCGCTGTGTGCGGCCGCGAGTCCCCGGGCGAGTTCGATGCCTGTGTCGAGCACTTCCCGCAACCGCATGGGTCCTTTACGAAGGCGATCACGCAGTGTTTCACCCTGAAGCAGCTCGGTAACGATGTAAGGGGATCCGTCGTGCTTGCCGACATGGAAGATGGAAACAATGTTGGGATGATTCAGAGCGGCCGTGGCCTGCGCTTCCAGTTCAAAGCGCCGAAGACTCTCGGGATCGCGCGACCAGTAGGCTGGAAGAACCTTGATCGCCACGTCGCGTTTCAAAGCGCCATCACGCGCGCGATAGACCTCTCCCATCCCGCCTGCACCCAAGGGTGCGACGATCTCATAAGAGTCCAGCCGGGAGCCCGCGATGAGGGTCATTTGTGGGTTGAATTATACCCCGAGCTACGGATTGATTTGTTCATCGAAACAATAGAGCATCTCTACGTGTTCATCTGGGATTCCTGTTACCTGCCAAATGTACAAAGCGCCATTCATTTTTCCCCAGACGTAGCGCGCCCAAACCCACCGAATCGCATCTTTAGCAGATACATGGCGACTCTTGCTCATCGGATCTTCCGCCCTCACCCTCGCGAGCTGGCGTTTACCGCCGGCGTGCTTCTCATTGCCCCAATCGTCTACAGCGCCCAGCCCTCCGCTACCATAGCCGCGTCGTCATCTGCCGTCGAGCGCGGACGGCTCGTCTACCTCTCCGAAGGCTGCATCCATTGCCACTCTCAGCCCGTCAACCCCGGCGCGGGTGACGTGCTCGTATCGGACCCCCTCACGGACGTCGCCACGAATCATCAAGAACATGCGCCCATCGGCAATCGTCGCCAGGGTCCCGATCTCTCGCAAGTCGCTTCTCGCCGCTCCGCGCTCTGGCTCAAAATGCACCTCTGTAATCCCGGCGAAGTTAGCGGCGCTTCCATCATGCCGTCCTATGCATTTCTTTTTCGCGATCAAAGAGGCAACGATCTGGTTGCATATCTCGCAAACCTCAGCACGCCTGTTCATCTTGCCGAGGAACAGCAGTGGCATCTGACCGCCGCGGCCCTTGCTGACGCAAACCCCTCCGAGGGCCGGCAACTCTATAACCAGTACTGCGCCACCTGCCACAATACGAATGGTCGCACGCGTCTCAGGTGGCAGTCAGAATTCATCGAATCTCCCGCACTTTTGACATCCGGCGAAACTACTTCGGGCTCCGTGGCTGCCATGCAGCCCGGCTCGACCGCAAAACCCGAATCCGCCCGCATCGATCATCTTGCCCGGATTATCAAGTTCGGCATTCCCGACTCCGATATGGCCGGCCACGAGCACCTGCCCGACAAGGACATCGCTTCTCTGAGTTTGTGGCTTGCGCAAAGCACAGCCGAACCACTCCAAAAAAACTAGCCGCACTTCACTTCAGGAGAAGAAAAACCCCAACAGATTTGCTACGTTCTGCTTTCTTTGCCACCAGCGCCTTCGCCCAGCCCGGACATTCACAGCTCAGACAAAAAGCGAAGGCGGCGTATGCATCGCACGCGCCACCTGAAATTCCGTCTTAAAAAACCTATCGTCCCAGATACGCCCGATACTGCTGCTCGATAATCCCCGCCGCGCGCGCCAGCGCCAACTTCGACAGGTCGTATTGATAGAGGCTCTCAACATAGCTGGTCTGCACTCTCGCCAGCGAAGCCTGCGCTGTCACGAGCGGAAGATTGTCATCCACGCCGGCATTCACGCGGTCCGTCTCATCGCTTACCGTCTGCGTAGCTAGCTCGACATTTGACTTCGACACCTCCACCAGCTTCTTTGCCGCTTCAACATCCAGCAGCGCCGACCGTACCTGCTGATCGATCTTGGCTCGCAGATCTTCGAGCTGCGCATTTACCGCAGCCAATTGCGCGGCCGAAGCGTCCACCTGTCCGCGAATGCCCGCCTCGCGGAAAATCGGCAGATTCACTGTCCCCACTGCCGAAAACACACCATGGCTGGGGCTCCCATTCACCTTGTCCACGCCGTAAAATCCGCTGAAGCTCAAACTCGGCAGCCGCTGCGCCCTGTAAGCCGAATGCAACGCCCGCGCTGCAATTAACTGGTTCTGCAAATTCTGATAATCCTGCCGGTTCTTGTAGGCAATGGCGCGCACCTCCGCCGGCGTCTGCTCCGCGATGTCGCTATACGGCGCCCGATCAGTCAGCACGATCTGCTGTCCCGGATCGATCCCGATCTCGCGTTTCAGCAGGATCAGGTCTTTCTCCTCGGCGTTCTGCGCCGCAATCACGATCTGCTGCTGCGTCTGCAACTGTACCCGTGCGCGCAATTCATCCAGGTTCGCCATCGTGCCTGCCGCATGGGCATCGCGCGCGTTCTTCCATGTCAACTCGTCGGCCTTCTCCAGCGCAGTCGCATTGTCCACTTCGCTCGCATCCGCAATCGCGTGCAGATACGTGGACGCTACCTGCTGTACCACCTCACCGCGTGCCGACATTTTTGCAAAGTAGGCCGACTTTGCCGCCGCTCCCGCTGCCTTCCATCCCGCAAGCACTACGCCTGAAATCAGCGTCTGATTCAGAGAGACTTGCCCTTGCGTCAGATCATCCTTGGTTATCAGCGACAGCCCAGGCGGAACTCCTCCCGGGAACAGTCCCGAAAATTGCTTCAGCGTATTGGGCCCAAACCCCAGCGCCGCCAGGTTGTGCTGGAATACACCGGTGCCCCCGCTCAGGTTGATCGTCGGCAAGAATTCTTGCAGCGCCTGGTTCTTTTCGCCCTGAAACTGCTTCTCTCCGCTCTCGGCTTCCCTCAGCCCGAGATTGTTCTCCAATCCGCGCCGAATCGCGTCATCAAGCGACAGCTTCAGTGGCTCGTCGCTAATCGCACGCACCGTTACGCTGCCAAAGTACGGATTTTCCGCCGAACTCGGGTTCCGATCCTGCGCACACGTCGTCACCGCCAGCGCAACAAACGCCACAGACACCAAACCCAACGACCGCAGGCCGGCAAAATGTCCAGCTTCTTTCACATCCATTATTTTCTCAAGTACTTGCAGTAGTGTCCATCACAGCTTAACCCCGCGTCCTATGCGACGATCCGTAAAAGGGCCAAGTGTCCACGGGTTACCACCTCATCGGATGCGCGGAGGCTACACTTCGATTCGATCCGAGGACACGAATGTTCCAGAAATCAGGCAAGTACTACGCCGACTGGCGCGACAAAGCCGGTCAGCGTCTCCGAAAATCCTTCACCAGCAAAGCCGCCGCGCTCCAATTTGAAGCCGAACAGAAAGATCTGGCGCACCCAAAAAACCAGGCGCGGGGCCAACGCTCGCCCAAGTGCTCCGCGCCCACCTCGACGGGTACAAAGACCGCAACCGCTGCGAAGTCACGCCCACCAAGACGCTCATCGCTATCGCTGGTAGTCTCGCGCCCGCGCAGCTCCGCCCCGCGCACATCACCGAAGCTGTCGCGCGTCTAAACAATCCGCGCTACGCCATCACCACCAGGAACTCGCACACCATCGTGCTCCGCCGCCTGCTCCGTTGGCTGTGGGACACGCACGGCGCGCCCAAACTCGACCGCCACGTTCCCACGCTCACGCCCGCGCGCCCGCGCAACGTCACCGCCACGCGCAGCGAAATCGACACCCTCATCGAGGAAGCAACGCCCGCGCTCCGCGCGCTCCTCATCCTCTGCTCTGACCTCGCCATTCGCAGCGGAACCGCCATCAAGATCGCACCCGAGCACTACAACTCCGAGCGCCAAACGCTTTCCTTCGTGACCAAGAAGGATGCACACGTAACCCTCGCCATCACCGGCGCGGTCCGCGATCTCATCGACGGCTGCGACCTCTCCAACCCGCTGCCCTTCGTCACGCAAAAGCGCCGCGAAGAATGCTTTCGCGCCCGCTACATGAAGCGCCCGTGGATGGAAGTCTCCATCCTCCACAAAGAACTCAAAGACCTCCGCCAGCGCCTCGGCATGACCAAGCGCATTATCTTCCACGACCTCCGCCGCTCCGCTGCCGTCGCCACTCTCCGCTACACCAACAACCTCCGCACCGTGCAATCTCTCCTCGGCCATCGCAGCTTGCAAAGCACCATCTGGTACCTCGACCACGACCTCTACCCCGTCGACACCGAAACCCTCGAAGCCATCAAGCAACCCCACCTGGTGTGGAAGAAAGGACCGCGCACCGCATGAGAACTTGTCTCCTCCTCCGCCCCACCATCTACGCGCACGCTGCGCCGCCCCGCGACAACACCAGCCGCATCGATCGCGCCCTCCACGAATGCAAAGACCGCTGGTCGACGGCCTACACCGTCGCTCAGAACAAAGGACTCGGCGCGCAGAAGGCCCTCCGCATGGCCTCCGTCGCCTACAAACTCGCCATGCCAAAGATGGACACGAAGCCCGGGATTCGCGCCGCAATTGCGTGCATTGCCCAGGGCATCCAGCTAGAAGTATTCGACGGCCGCGACGGCTCTCAACTCCTCTACGCCGCACAGGTTGCACTCTCACACACTCACCGAAAGGAAGCGCAAGAAATGAGCACCCCCACCCCGGTACCAGCCGACTACAGCCAACCCCACCGCCCCGGAGCGGCCCAAGCCCTAGCCGATGCACAACGCAGAGTCGCCGCCGCCAGCAAGGGCAACAGCACGGCACGCAACCGCATGGTTGCCATTCTCCACAATGCCGCCATGGATTTGTGGGACGTAGCCACCGAAGAGAGACCCCGCGCAGATGTGGGAAGAAGCCCGCGCGATAGCCTCAAGAATCCTCGCCGCCTGCCCAACCGCATAACCACCTGGTGCGACTTCCCCCGCACCAGTGCGAATAGAATCTGTCGTAGGCCAGGTCTGTTGAATCAAGCTGTCGGGGGATTGGGATGAGTAGACGAGAAGAATGTCGAAAAGTGCTCCAAATACGAACTGAGCCGATGGTCTTCTTTGTCCTGCAATGATGTGCTCGCTGAACTCCGCACTCGGGACGTCTACGAGGTGGGCGCTGAGTCAAAGCAATACCAGGTTGAAGCGGTGCTTCTAGAAAACACTCCTGAGTATTTGCATGTGAGCATCGCAGTCGATGACGGCAGCCTGCTAGCGTCGCTTCATCCCGAATCTGGCAGTTTCCTCTGTCGAAAAGCCTAAGAACGAGCGCGGTGCCTCCTCGGCAAAAGCCACAATTAGTTGTGGTATCACATCCGATGCACCACAACCCATGGTATATTTCCCGCCGTGGAACCCCTCGCCGAAGTAGACCCCGCAGACCGCAAAAGCGCGCGAGCGGACACACCCGCACCCGAGGCCGCCGCCTGGCTCGCCGATCCCGACAAGCCCCGCGCCGCCGTCCTCACGCCGAACATGCGTTACATCCTCTACCTCGACCGAGCAGCCACGAGTTCGAAGGCCCATGGCCCAGCGAACCCACCACCGAAGAGGACACAGAAGCATGAGCGGAATCCCCTCAGACCAGGTACTCGCAATCCTGCGCCTAAGACAGTGGGCCGTCGAAAGCAAAGCTCTCAAGTGCGGACGCTCCACCCGACTCTCCAACGCCGGGTGGAGAGAACGCCGCGAGACAGATGCCGACGCCCGCAACGTCCGAGTAATCGACTTCGAGCAAGCACTCGCCACGCTGGACACCGCGCACCAGCTCGCCCTAATCCTCACCTACCGCGACCGCCAAGGCCACGCCGCCACCGCCGCCGCCCTAGGCTGCAGCGTGCGCACACTCGCCTACATGCTCCCCGCCGCCCGCCGCCGCCTAGCCGACGTCCTCGACCGCCGCGACCTACTGTGATTCAGCACACAGCGCCTCGATTAAGGATCATGTGACCATTTCTCTGCGCCCTCACCAGCTAGGGCCAAGAATGCGAACAAGGTGACCAAGACACTCGTTTGCGACCCGTTAGCCATCTACTCGATAGGCCTGAAACTTCGCACTCTTCGCGTCGCAAAACACCTCACACTTGCTCGCCTGTCGTCAGAGACCGGCTTCTCCACTGCGTTGCTCTCGAAGCTCGAAACCAACCGCATGGTTCCCACGCTCCAAACTCTCGCGAAGATCTGTCGAATTTATGGAATTGGTCTTAACCATTTCTTCGGCGAGCCCACGCAACTTTCTTTGGCGATCACGCGGAATTCGCACATGGCGGATGGAAGAGAACACCCCACTGCAAAGGTGTCTCCCTTGCACATGCCCAGAGCGGGCGGAAGGATGGTTTCCAAGATCCTCGACCTTCCTCCCGGTGTTGCCTCGACTGCCGGAGAGTGCGGGATCAGGACTGAGGTCACGGCCTATGTGCTCGAAGGTACGCTGCACCTGAGCCTCGCAGGATCGCAGGAAGTGCTTGAACATGGCGACTGCATAGTCGTGGACACTGATCAAGCCCTTGTGTGGACCGCAGCCGGCGATTCCCGCTGTCGCATCCTCAGCGTCACGGCAAAGTGAATGCCAGGGACACGCCCCGAATAAAAGACCATAGGTACACCAAGCTCACCAGCCTATACGCGGTGCTCCCTGCGCTTCGCTCCGGTCGGACTTGCCTCGTCCCGGCCCGCGTGCGCGCATCGTTGCTCCGTTCCGCTGCGCTCCACTCCGCGCAGGAATGCGCGGGCCGTCCCTCGGCGGCAGCGCCGCCCCAGCGCTAGGCCGCCGTCGCTTCGCTCCTCTAGCCTACGGCCTCCGCTGCGCTACGGCTCCCGCTGCCCCGGCGCTGCGTCGCTCGCATCGCACGGCTCGCTCGCGCCGTCGCTTCGGATGCGCGCGAAAAGCAAACCCCGCGCACCCTCGCGTCCGCCGAGCACAAAGCCCGCGCCACCATAAAAAGCAAAAGCAATAAAAGACAGGCCCAGCCCGCAGCGCCCGAATCGTCGCACACGCATCAAGGCCAAGCGCAAGCGTCGGTCGGTGTCCGAGCCTTGACGCGCGTGCGATCCCTCCAACTATTCCGGGGCTGGGCCAGAAGCAAAAGCAACAGCAACCGCAAAAGCAAAGGGCCGCGCTGCGCGCGGCCCTTCAACCTGAATGCCCGGGGTGGCATTAGCCGGGTTGGGGTTTTTCAAAGCTAAGCCCTGACGGAGTCAGTGTCAATCGCTAAAAGGTAAGTAACCCCGTTCCGCCCGGCAATGTCGGATAACGAGCAGACCGGAGTTCAGTCTTTTTCCAGAATGGCTTATGGATCTTCAGCCAATGACCAAAATCGTGTCCGCACTGAAAGCGCGAGACGGAGTGTTCATCGAATTCGAAGACGGACGCGCAGCGCTTTATCCTGCGTCTCTTCTCGCTGAAATATTTTCCCGAGCTATCGAATTCCAGAATCCAGACCCCGACGAGACATAGCGAACGTATCCGCGCTCCGCGCGGTCCTGCTTTTCCTCAGTAACCCCGACCAAGGTACCGTCCGAAACTCGCGCAAGCGTGAGCGCGCTCACACAGCATTTGTGCTACTGTCTGAGTGTCCACCCCAAATGGACACAGCCGCATGAACAGCGGCGATCCGCAATTCGCAAGGTGTCCAAAAATCTTAGGACACCTCCAAGACACCAATAAAATCAAGGCTCCCAGCGTTTCGTCTTGATTTTCTCAGATGTCCCAGCGGCGGTAAGGATTCCCCATCACACGCAAAAAGTGAGCCAAACCGGGGTGAATCAGCCGCTTTCGTTCCGAAATCCGGCTATATTTGCTGCCGCGCCCACCTCCCACGCCGGAATAGCACCATTCCCGCCACGGCAATGCTGCATTCCGCAATCACGATCGCCAGAAACACCCCCTCGCTATGCATGTGAAGCGATACCGCCAGCCACCACGCCAGCGGGAGTTCCAGCACCCAGAAGCCAAAGAAGTTCACAATCGTCGGTGTCAGTGTGTCGCCTGCACCATTGAATGCCTGCAGCATCACCATGCCGTAGGCATACCCGATGTTGCCGCAACTGAATGTGCGCAGCGCCACGGCAGCGATCGGCACCACCGCCGGATCGTTCACAAACAGCCGTACCACCGGCGTAGCAAACACGATGAAGAGCACTCCAATCGCGCCCAGGAAGAGCATGTTGTAGAACCCCGTCTGCCACACTGACTGCGCCGCGCGATCCGGCCTCTTCGCGCCCAGGTTCTGCCCCACCAGCGTCGCGGCCGCATTGCTCAGTCCCCACGATGGCAGAATGAAGAACACCACGATCCGAATCGCAATCGTGTATCCCGCCACCGCCGCGGCGCCGAAGATCGAGATGATCCGCACCAGCACAATCCAGCTCGCATTCGCAATCGCGAACTGCAAGATGCCCGTCACCGAAACCCGCAGCAGCCGCAGCATCACGCGCACATTCAAGCGTAGATGCCGCGCCAGGATGTGAATCCGCTCCGTGCCCTTCAGCAGCCGATAGAACTGGTACAGCACGCCGATCGAACGACCCGTAAACGTCGCCAGCGCCGCGCCCGTCACGCCCATCCGTGGAAACGGCCCAAGCCCGAAGATCAGGCACGGGTCAAGCACCAGGTTGATGATGTTCGACACCCACAGCAACCGCATCGCGATTGCGGCGTCGCCCGCTCCGCGAAAGATTGCGTTGTTCAGGAAGAGCATGACGATCGCGCCGCAACCACCCAGCGCAATCCGCGCATACCCCGACCCGCTCGCCACAATCTCCGGCGATGCTCCCATCGCACGAAGCAATTCCGGCGCATAGATCCCTGCTGGAATCCCCATCGCCAGCGAGATTGCCAGGCCGACCACCACCGCCTGCACGCCAGCGATCGCCGCGTCCTCCGGGTCCTTCTCGCCGATGCGCCGCGCGACCATCGCTGTGGTCGACATCGACACGCCGAGACCGATCGCAAACACCAGCGCCAGCATCGACTCCGTGATGCCCACCGTCGCCACTGCATTCGCGCCCAGGCGCCCAACCCAGAACACATCGGTGACGGCAAACAGCGACTCCAGCACCATCTCCAGCACCATCGGGATGGCCAGCAGCAAGATGGCGCGATTCAAGTTCCCCGTCGTGTAGTCCTGGTGCGAGCCTTTCAGCGCCTCGCGCACCGAAGACCAAATGCCGCGATCGCCCTCAGTCGGCGGCGGCGTCAACCATTCAAGAACTGACATTGCAAAGCTCCACGTTGTCCTGCGCGCGCGCGCGGACATGCGAAGGGGTTACGCTGCGATCAGATTGTGATTTGCAGAATCACCCCAGGTCTGAATCTGACCTCGGGGACGAAGGAAAGGGAAAACCCGAGGCAATGTTCAGCGCGAAGGTCGTACGACGACAGGCATGAACATTGTTCTCCTCCATAGCCGGCGAGACCGGCGAGTCTTCAGACTATAACCCGATTTCAATCTCAATTTCCAGCAAAATCCAATTGGCCACTGTCGATTGTTAGATTCAAGTTGGATCACACAGAGGCAAAGCAGTAATCCCAGTTGGTCGAGATACTCCTTCTGTGCAGTTGTTTCCCCAGCCACAATTCACTATCCTTGCCTCACCACTCAAACCCATGCGCAAGTCTCGCGAAGTCAAGCTCACTCTTCTCGCCGCTGTCGCTCTCTCCATGACGGCGTGCCGCACCGAACATCGCGATTGCATCGATCCCCAAGGCCACAAGGAGCCCGACTCCTACTGCGACGCAACCGGCGGACACGGCATTTATCACTACGTCTACGGCGGATCGAGCGGTGGGAATTTTGGCGATTCCGTAATTGGTGGCAGTGCCACTCCCCGCGGCGGCTTTGGCGGCATCGGTGGCGACGGCGGCGGCGACTCCGCAGGAGGCGAGTGATGCGCCGTCGTACCCTCTCATCACCGCGAACCGACTGGCAAAAGCGCGTCGAAAAGATCGGACTCACCTACCATACTCTCGCTGACGGCACACCCTATTGGGACGAGTCCGCCTACTGGGAATTCTCCGCGCGCGAAATCGATCGCCTCGAAGCTGCAACCAACGAGATCCAGCGCCTTGCACTCGCCGCAGGGGACGTGATTCTGAACCAGGACCGCCTTGCACAGATGGGCATTCCCGCCGCAGCTCACGCTGCAATTCGTGCCGCGTGGAACGCCGAGCCCCCCGCACTCTACGGCCGACTCGATCTCGCGTACGATGGCGACACCATCAAGCTCCTCGAGTACAACGCCGACACGCCCACCGGCCTTGTCGAAGCCGCCGTCGCGCAATGGTACTGGCTGCAGGACTGCTTTCCCGACGCCGATCAGTTCAACTCCGCCCACGAGAAGCTCATCGCTAAATGGAAAGACCTCAAGGACTACGCCACCAGCCCCGTCTACTTCGCCGATGGCGGCAGCGAAGAAGATCGCATGACGACGGCGTATCTCGAAGACACTGCGCAACAGGCGGGGATCAAGACTCGGCACATCCGCATGCAGCAGATCGGATGGGATGCAAACCATGCCGCCTTCGTCGATCTCGACAACCACGCCATCGGCACGCTCTTCAAGCTCTATCCGTGGGAGTGGTTGCTCGCCGAACCCTTCGGCCCGCAGGCTCTTTCCACACTGCCACCCACATCGCCGCTGCGGGAGTATGGCCCTCGCAAAGATCGCCGCACCTGGGGATCGACGCTCTGGATCGAGCCCATTTGGAAGATGATGTGGTCAAACAAAGCGCTGCTCGCCATTCTCTGGGAACTGAACCCCGGCCACGAACTGCTGCTCCCCGCATATCTCGACGGCCCGCGCGAACTCACGAGCTACGCGCGCAAACCCTTCTTCGGCCGCGAAGGGCAGGGAGTCGCCGTCATCCAAGAAGGCAGCGTTGTAGAAGGCGCACCCGGCTCCGGCACCGCGGAAAACTGCGTCTGCCAGGCCCTCGCGCCCATGGCCAACGCAGGAGGCAAAACCGCCGTCTTCGGCTCCTGGCTGATCGACGGTGAATCCGCCGGCATGGGCATCCGCGAATCGAAAGGCCTGATCACCAACAACACCAGCAGCTTTATCCCGCACCTTTTTCGATAGCAAGATAGAGCTTGAACCTTCTCCGTCACAGGCTGCCCCAGGAGGAAATGCTGGTCTTGGGAGAGACTTCGCGAGTTCGATTCAGGGCGATGTCGAGTGAGGCGACACGCAGAAGAAAGAGCTCTTTGGATTCGAAGGAATTGGAGGGTCGGTCGCCACTGGGACGTTCCCCGACGACCCTGGAAGAATCGGGGGAAGGGGCTCGGGGACTGGGCGGCGGCTGATTTTTCATCTGGAGAAATTAGAGTGCTTGGAATGCGGAATAAATGGCGGTGTCTCAGATCACAATAGATCAAGGCGATCTGGACGGCTGTTGGGCCAGCCGTTGGGTAGGGGCGAGCCGAGTTTTGGCTTGCGTATCTATGTGATTGTATTTACGCTCTTTCGGGCGCGAGCCTGCTGGCGGATCGTCACTCCGCGAATGAACCTGGAGAGTTTGCTCTGGGAAATGTCCGCTGATCAAAAGGAAACATCCGCGACCATCTTCCAAAGACAGCCGCGGATCTCCGATCTCTGACGACTAGAAATTGACAACTGCAAAACGTGAACCTGTGCCTATTCCTCCTCCTCATCCACCGGCCGCTTCGCGTTCGCGAGGATCTTGTCGGCCACCAGTTGCGGAACGATGTCGTAGTGGTTCATCTCCATCCGGTAGCTGCCTTTGCCCTGCGTCATCGAAGTCAGCAGCGTGCCGTACGTGAGCATTTCGGCCATCGGGACTTCGGCGTTGATCAGCGTCGTACGTCCTTTGGATTCCATGCCCTGCACGCGTCCGCGCCGGCTGTTCAGGTCGCCCATCAACGTTCCGGCAAACTCGTCGGGCGCCTCGATCTCGACCTTCATGATCGGCTCAAGCAAACATGGCTTGGCCTGCTCCATGCATTTGCGGAAAGCCAGCCGTCCCGCAACTTTGAAGGACATTTCGTTCGAGTCCACGTCGTGATAGCTGCCGTCGTAAACAGTCGCCTTGAAGTCGACGACCGGATAGCCGGCCAGGTAGCCGCGTGCGGCCGATTCCACGATGCCCTTTTCGACCGCCGGCACAAACTGACGCGGAATCGCGCCGCCGAAGATCTCGTTGCCGAAGACAAACCCGCCGCCCCGCGGCAAAGGCTCCATGCGGATCTTGCAGTCGCCAAACTGCCCATGCCCGCCGCTCTGCTTCTTGTGGCGTCCATGCCCCTCGGCGCGTCCGCGGATGCGTTTCGCGATAGGGCACCTTCGGCGCTTTTAGCGTCACCTCTGCGTGATAGCGTTTCTTCAGCCGCGACACGATCGACTCGATGTGCGGTTGTCCTGCGCCGGCAATCAGAAATTCATTGGTCTGCGGATCGCGAAAGAACCGGATAAGGAGATCCTCTTCCATCAGCTTGTGAATTGCGGGCGCCAGCTTGTCTTCATCCGCGCGGCTCTTGGGCTCAATGGCGTATGTCATGGCCGCTTCCGGCAGAGGTGCAAGGTCAACCTGGATATCGGCGCCCTTCGCTCCCAGCGTGTCGCCGGTCAGCGTCTCGCGCAGCTTGGCCACCGCACCCAGATCGCCCGCGTGCAGTTCCGCAACTTCAACAGCCTTGCGTCCCTGCATGACGCTCAGGTGCGAGAGGCGCTCCTGCCCGCGCCGCGTATAGTTCTCGAGCGTCGCATCGTTCTTCACCACGCCGCTGACGATCTTGAAGAAGGTGATGCGCCCCGCAAAGGGATCGCTCATCGTCTTGAAGACCACCAGAGCCGCGGGTTCGCCATCATCTACTTTGCGGAAAGCCGTGTTGCCGCCTGCGCCCGCATCGCCACCATTACCGTTTGCTGCCACGGCCTGCATCGCAGCCGTCTTCACCGGGATAGGCGCGCGCTCAGTGGGCGACGGCGCATACACCTTGATGAAGTCCAGCAGATGGTCGGTCGCTACATTCGCGCCGCCGCTGGCAAACAAGCACCGGGAAGATGCGGTCCTCGCGAATCGCCTCATGCAGCGCCGTAATCAGGTGCTGCTCCGGGATGGTCCCCTGGGCGAAGAACTCCTCCATCAGCTCGTCCTTGCCTTCGGCCACCAACTCCACCAGCGCCTCGTGCGCTTCCTTGGCCTGCTGCGCGATGCTTGCCGGAATCTCGCCCGTAATCTTGCCGCGTCCATCGCCGTTCGGCGTGTAGTGGAACGCTTCCATCGTCACCAGGTCCACCACGCCATGAAATCCCTGCGCATCCGAGATGGGCATCTGCACCGGCACGCAATTCCGTCCCCACCGCTCGTGCAGGTCATCGATCAGCGCGCTCAATCCGCCGCCGCCACCGGCTTTCGGATGGTCCATCTGGTTGATCACAACGAACCGCGGAACATTCGCCTCTTCCGCGTACTTCCAAACCCGCTCCGTGACGGGCTCAATGCCATGCTGGGCGTTCACCACCACGCACGCCGCCTCGACGGGCAGCAGTGCAGCCCGCGCCTCGTGCGAGAACATGTGGAATCCCGGCGTGTCTACAAAATTGATTTTTACGCCCTGCCACTCGGCAAAGGCCACGGCATTCTGCATCGTCGTGCCGCGCGCTATTTCTTCTTCGTCATATGCGGTGACGGCCGAGCCATCATTCACTCGTCCCTGTGTCGGTGTCATCTTTGCGGCATGCAGCAGCCCGGCAATCAACGATGTCTTGCCGCTCTGCGCATGCCCCACTACAGCTACGTTGCGGATCTCACTTCCCTGGTACGTTTTCATGGTTTACCTCGTCTTGGATTAGGTCTTTGATGATGCGCAGGTCCGCCCCAGGTCCCAGGATCGAGACATGGTTCAAGGACTGCCAGCGGTCGTGGTCTCCCACCCATTTCGCAAACCCCGCGAAATGGATGGGAGACCCAGCATCTAATTCCGGGACACCTGATGCTTTGAAATGCGTGAATGTTCGGCACAGGGACACCGTGGAGGCGTCCGTCGGGACGTCACTGCGTCCGGGTTGCCGGGCTCGAGCGCCCGGTCTGCCGTCTTCCTCGTCCATGCGGAGAGTCTCCGGCAGGCGCCAGGCGGCAAGGTGCAAAGGGCAGCCGCCGGGCGTCTAGCTTTAAGAAAACGGATGCTATCACAGCCGGAGTATGAACGTCCTGTGACAAAAAATACAGGGGACAGGGATCAGTGATCGGGGGTCAGTTACCAGTTTAGGACTGGGAGCAGCGCGGAGTAGTCATCGGTCCACGGGCGCAGACCCGGCACAGGCTCGGGATACTTGGCCGCCCTTGCAATCTCGGGCTAGAGCAAAGAAATCCTGGTTATCGCTCAGCAGCATCCAGGTCGCCGTGAACTCGCCTCGCCTGTCATTGGCCGCTGTTGCGACGGTGACTGCCTCCATCCCCGCAGTCTTGGCCAGCAAGGCAATGGGTGCCTCAAGGTCGACGTGCCGATTCGAGATATGAAATGCGATGACTCGCACCCGGCGCCAGATGCCGCCGATAGAGCGCGAGTGCCTGCGTTGTCAGCAGATGCAGCGGGATCGCGTCGCCGGAAAACGCATCAACCACCAGCACGTCGAATCCCTGTGGCGGCTCTTTTGCAAGCGAAGTGCGCGCATCCCCTTCGACGACTCGATACGTGCGCCCCTGAATCGCGGATGTAGGTGAAGACATTCCGCGCGATCGGCTCTACCGCGGGATTGATCTCATAAAACTGGATCCGGTCGCCCGGTCGCCCATATGCGGCAATGGTTCCTGCGCCCAGACCGATCACGCCGATCTTGCGCGGTCGCCCGTTGCAGCATACGCGAATGGCGAGTCCAACCCCCGAGTCCTCGGCGTAATAGCTGGTTGGCGTTTTGCGTTCTTCATCGGTGCCGAAGATCTGCGTCCCATGCTCTACGTTGCCGTTCGTCAGCGTGCGCAAAGTAATTCCAGGGACGGCGATCTTCTGCTTCACCCGCAGCGCGCCATAGAAATTCCGCACTGCAACGGTCGTGTTGCGCTGGTTCACAATGTTGATCCAGAAGATCTGTACCGCCATGACGATTGTGGCCACACCCCACAACAGCCGCGAACTCCACCCGTCCTCCCACGTCACCAGCATCGCCAGCAGTGCGGTGAAGCAGCAGGTAATCACGAGATCGATGTTGAAGCGGAACAGCAATGGGAACAGAATACCGATGACGAATGAACCGAGCGCTCCTCCCGCGGCGAACAGCAGGTAGAACATCGTCGACTCAGACGCACGCCGTGGACGCAACCGGTACGCCTCGCTATGGCAGAAGAGGCAGGATGCAAATGCTTCGATCAGAAAAAAACCGATGCTGATGCGCAGCGGCCACTCCACATCCTGTTTCGAAAGCGCGTAGCCAAGCCCTGCAAGCATCAGGATCAGGAAGCGTGCGAGAAGACTGCGCGGCAGCAGGTGAGGGAATTCGAACGCAATGATGATGGTGAGCAGATAGACCGCGAGGGGCAGAATCCACAACAGGGGAATCGCTGCAATGTTTGCTGTCAGATAGCTGGTAACCGCGCTCAACTGCATCGCCGCCCCCATTGGCAGCAGGATCCAAAGCAGCTTCTGCGCCGGCAGCGCAGGCAGTTCCTTCCTCGGCCTCGGCTGTGACATTCTGCGTGATCGGGCGCGCCATCGCCGTCCGCGCCTTCCACGCGAGCACGCCGGTGATCACTGCGAAAACTGCAAATCCGCAGCACCATGCAATTCGTTGTGCTTCGAGCGTCAATCTCGGTTCGATCAGTGTCGGATAAAGTCCCAGCGCCAGCAGCGATGCCAGGTTCGATAACGCGAACAGCCGATAGGGAATCCCCGATCCGTGCAGCCGCGCCCACCACACCTGCATCAGGGGACTCGTCGTTCCCAGTACCAGGAAGGGAAGACCGATGGTGCGGCCCAGCACGGCAAATACGGTGAGGATCGGATGGGTCGATCCTCCACCCGCTCCGGCGTTCCGCACGCACCAGCTCACTGCAGACGCGAATCCAACCAGAAGCAAAGCAAAATAGAGAGACCAACGCGGGCGTTGCGCCATCCAGTGCGCATAAAGGTAGGCACCCAAAAGTGCGGTTTGAAAGAAGACCAGGCATGTGATCCACACCGCGGCCGATCCACCGAGCACCGGCAGCAGTTGCTTCGCGGCGATTGGCTCGACAAGGAAGAGCAGGAATGAACCCAGAAAAACCGCGCCCGCAAACAACAGCCGCGAAGGAGTCATGACAACCTCAACAGGAGTTGCGCGATCAAAACTGATCAGCATGATCAGGCGGATGCTATCACAGTCGTAGTCAGGGACCGAAGCGACCCAGTTCGGCAAGGGCTATGGTAAATTCGCTTTACGCCCGCTCGTTCCCGCTTCCGGCGCACCATCCAAATTCCCGCGAGGTCAGCAAGAATGCCAGCATTCGGACCCAGGCCCGATCAGGTCGCTGATCTTGACAGTGATGTCGCCATCGGCGCTTCAGCCCAGCGCAAAGCGGCGATCCGCCTGCTCCCGATCATCTCCATCGGATACGGCCTCGCCTACTTGGACCGCATCAATATCAGCTTTGCCTCGCTGCGCATGAACAGCGACCTGCACTTCAGCGCCACGGTTTACGGCATCGGTGCGGGGCTTTTCTTTATC
The DNA here is from genome assembly GCA_963735215.1 of uncultured Acidobacteriaceae bacterium. Classification (GTDB taxonomy): domain Bacteria; phylum Acidobacteriota; class Terriglobia; order Terriglobales; family Acidobacteriaceae; genus Telmatobacter. The sequence continues at coordinate 197,821 of CAVTKF010000009.1, forward strand.
GCTTATGCGATTAGCGAAGTGCCTTCGAATCTCCTTCTCCTGCGCTTCGGGCCAAAACGCTGGCTCGCCCGCATCATGTTTACGTGGGGTCTGCTGGCAGCAGCCATGATGTTTGTCCGAACGCCCTGGCAGTTCTATGGTGTGCGTTTCCTGCTTGGCATGGCGGAGGCCGGCTTTTTCCCGGGCGTCCTTTATTACCTCACGCTCTGGTTCCCGGCAAAAATGCGGGCGCGCGCTGTAAGCCGGTTCTATATTGCGCTTCCTCTCAGCTCGGTGGTGATGGGCTCGGTTGCCGGCGGGCTAATGGGGCTTCAAGGCACTCTGGGTCTTGCAGGCTGGCAATGGCTTTTTCTTATCGAAGGCTTGCCCGCGGTCCTCTTCAGTTTCGTTTTCCTCTGGATACTTCCTGACGGGCCCATGCAAGCTGCGTGGCTGACATCGGAGGAGAGAATGTGGCTCAAACGCCAACTTGATACCGACTCTGCGCATGCACATCTAGGTCACGAGGCGGGCGTGCTCCAAGCCTTACTGTCTCCCAAGGTCTGGATGATCGGAGCCTACTTCCTGTGCGCGCTTACCGCGAATTATGCTTACGGCTTCTCCGCGCCGGCGATTCTTCAGGCAGCGACTGGATGGAGTGTCACCAATGTCGGCTTCCTGGTGGCGTGCTTTGGATTGGCGGGCGCGGTGGGGATGCTCCTGAACGGTGCGCATTCCGATCGAAGCGGCGAACGCGCGCTGCATTGCATCGTTCCCTGCGTGGTGATGGCGGCCGGCTATTTGATAGCGAGTTATGCGAATGAGCCGTGGCTGGTGGTCGCCGCGCTCGCGGCCAGCTTTGTCTCATTTATGGCGATGCAAGGACCGGCCTTGGCGGTGCCTACGCAGTTCCTCGCGGGGCGCGCGGCGGCCGCGGGCCTTGCCGCGATGAATACCATCACCATGTTCAGCGGGTTTATTGGCCCTTATTGGATGGGTCGCATGCGCGACCTGTCCGGCAGCTATCAGCTGGGCCTGCGAGGGCTCGTGGTGCCGAGCCTTGGGGCGGCGCTGGTGATGTTCGTGCTGACGCGAAGTCTGGCGCGCACGTACGCAAAGGCGCGGATCGTGGCGCTCGCAGACGGGCCCGCTTGAGACAAGCCGGCAATCAATGATGTATCAGGTTCGCTCTGAGCGTTAAGCGCTCGCCGTCGCGGGCAGAATCTCGTCCACATCAACCCATGCCGTCGGGTAGTTTCCCGTGTAGCAGGCTGTGCAGTACCCGTTGTGCTCGCTTCCATCGCAGCACTTCAGCAGACCTTCCAGCGATAGATACGCCAGCGAATCGGCCTCTATATAGCGCCGAATCTCCTCGATGCTGTTATTGGCTGCAATCAATTCTTTCTTGCTTGGCGTATCCACCCCATAGAAGCAGGGCGAAATCGTCGGTGGACAACTGATGCGCAGATGAACTTCCTTCGCGCCTGCACCGCGCACCATACGCACAATCTTCCGGCTCGTGGTTCCGCGAATAATGGAGTCGTCGATGAGCACTACACGCTTGCCTTCAAGAAGGTTATGCACGGGATTGAGCTTGAGGCGCACGCCAAAGTCGCGCACGCGCTGTTCGGGTTCAATAAACGTGCGCCCCACATAGTGATTGCGGATTAACCCAAATCGAAAAGGGATGCCGCTTTCTTCAGCGTAGCCCAATGCTGCGGTGACGCCCGAGTCCGGTACCGGGACAATTACGTCCGCAGGCACGCCTGACTCGCGGGCCAGTTGCCGTCCCATCTGGTCGCGGCTTTCCTGCACCCAGCGCCCAAAGATTCGGCTGTCGGGACGCGCAAAGTAGACATGCTCGAAGATGCAGCTCGTCTGCGCCACGCCCGTTGAGTATTGCCGGCTGGTCAATCCGTCTTCCGTCACCATCACCAGCTCACCGGGGAGGACGTCGCGTTCGTACTCAGCGCGCAGCAAGTCGAATGCGCACGTCTCCGAGGCAAACACAATCGTGTCCGGGCCTTCAGGGTTCTTGATGCGCCCGATTGAGAGCGGCCGAAAGCCACGCGGATCGCGCGCAGCAAAAATCCGATCGCGCGTCATCATCACGATGGAAAATGCGCCCTCGACCTGCCGCAACGAATCCGCAATCGCATCCACCAACGTGCCAGCCTTGGAGTGCGCAATCAACTGCACGATAATTTCGGAATCCGACGTAGTCTGGAAGTAGGCCCCGTCGCGCTCGAGCTTTGCCCTCACGTTGCCGAGGTTCACCAGGTTTCCGTTATGCGCAATCGCGATCAGTCCCTTGGTTGAGTCCACGCGGATCGGCTGTGCATTCAACAACGCCGAATCTCCAGTCGTCGAGTAACGCGTGTGCCCGATGGCCATTTGTCCCGGCAGCTTCTGCAACACTTCGTCGGTAAAGATCTCCGAGACCAGCCCCATGCCCTTGATGTTCGCGAGGTGCTGCCCGTCGGCGGTCGCAATTCCCGCCGACTCCTGCCCTCGATGCTGCAATGCATAGAGTCCGAGATACGCCATCCGCGCGGCATCGGCATGTCCGTGTATGGCCACAACGCCACACTCTTCGCGCAGCTTGTCCTCAGAGCCATTTGCCATCCTGAGCGAAGCGTCGTCCGCAGATGACGTGGAGTCGATGGATCTGCGGTTCGATTGTTCCTGGAGCGCCTCTGAAATATCAGCGACCCCTTCGACTCCCTGAAACAGCAACCGACTCATGCCGAGACCTCATTGTGGAGTGCTGCTTCGAGAGACTTTGCCCAGGGTTCACGCAACTCCGAGAGCGAAGCCGAGATGAATACGTCGCCGTAGACGGCGATCTCCAGCCGGTCTCCGCCGGTGGTCCCGATCCGGGCGACATTGAATTTGAAATGCTCCGCGATCTCCTCGATCGCCGAGACCCGCTCCGGACTTCCGGTGAGCAGCACCGTCGAAGCCGGCTCCGCAAACAAGCCAAATAGCGGATGCACCATCAGGGGCTGTGCCTGCTCTACTCGCGCGCCAAAGTTGTTTGCAAATGCAGCCTGCGCCAGCGCCACCGCGATGCCGCCGTCCGATATATCGCGCGCTGAATGCATCAGTTTCCGATTAGCCAACCCGATCAGCAAAGCGTGCAAATCTGCCTCCGCTTCGAGATCGAGTTCAGGCGGCCGACCCCATGTCGAATTCAGTAGCACCTTTGCGTACTCCGACGAACCAAAGATTCTGAGCTTTGCGGAAGCAGAAGCGTCTGGCACCAGCGATTCTTCAGCTACGACGACTGGTTCATCTCCCATGACGCCGGGAACCACGTTCGAGGTCGAGTCGGTTGGCTCCGGATGCGCAGGAACTTTGAGATTTGGATTCGGCTCTTGGCCCTTCGGCACCGGCCACAACAGCAGAATCGCATCGCCCGCCCGCTGAAAGCCCGCCGGCACAGCTTTGGTCACATCGTCCAGGATTCCAACAATCCCCAGCACTGGCGTGGGATAAATCCCCTCGCCCCTGGTCTCGTTGTACAACGAAACATTGCCACCAGTGATCGGTGTTCCCAGTGCAGTGCAGGCTTCCGATATGCCGTCGATTGCGGAAGAAAGCTGCGCCATAATCTCAGGCTTCTCCGGATTGCCGAAGTTCAGGCAATTCGTCGCCGCCACCGGCAGTGCGCCCGTCATAGCAACCTTGCGGGCGGCTTCCGCGACAGCGTGCATCGCACCCAGTTTCGGATTGAGGTAGCACCAGCGTCCATTGCCATCGAGCGCCATCGCCAGCCCGCGTTCGTGGTGCAGTGTGCCGGTTCCCTTGATGCGCATCACGCCGGCTTCGCCACCCGGCCCCAGCACGGTGTTGGTCTGCACCATGGTGTCGTACTGCTCATGCACCCAGCGCTTCGAGCAGACATTTGCACTCGCGAGCAACTTCTTCAGGTCCGCAGTAAAGTCCCGGTCCTCGCCAAGCTCATCAAGAGCGTTCGCCGGAGCATTCATCGGCATCGGCGACTTCCACGTTCCTACCGGCCGGTGATAAAGCGGTGCATCATCCGTCAGCGATTGGTTCGGAATATCCGCGACCAGCTCGCCGTGATGCCGAATTCGCAATCGCGGCCCCGGCTGCACCGTGCCCACAATGACCGCATCGAGGCCCCACTTCGCGAAGACGCTCAGCACTTCGTTCTCGCGGCCCTTCTCGGCCACCAGCAGCATGCGCTCCTGGCTCTCCGAAAGCATGATCTCGTAGGCGCTCATGCCGGTCTCGCGCTGCGGAACGAAATCCAACTCCACATCGAGTCCCACACCGCCGCGCGCGCCCATTTCGCATGTCGAGCAGGTCAGCCCGGCGGCGCCCATATCCTGGATGCCGACGATCGCGCCCGTCTTCATTGCCTCGAGGCAGGCCTCCAGCAGCAACTTCTCCATAAAGGGATCGCCAACCTGCACGTTCGGCCGCTTTGCTTCGGTACCCGCGTGGAATTCCTCGCTAGCCATCGTCGCGCCGTGGATGCCGTCGCGCCCCGTTTTTGCGCCTACATAAATCACCGGGTTTCCGGTACCCGTGGCCTTCCCGTAGAAGATCTCGTCCTTCCGCACCAGGCCCAGCGCGAATGCGTTCACCAGGGGATTGCCGCTATAGCACGGCTCAAACTTCGTCTCACCACCCAGGTTCGGCACACCAAAGCAGTTGCCATATCCTGCGACGCCGCTCACCACGCCCTCAACGACCGAGTGGTTCTTTTGAACCAGCTCCGGTTCGACGCCGGGTTCGGGCTGAATCGGACCAAAGCGCAGCGAATCCATGACCGCCAGCGGTCGTGCGCCCATGGTAAAAATGTCGCGGAGGATACCGCCAACGCCGGTGGCCGCTCCCTGGTAGGGCTCGATATAACTGGGATGGTTGTGGCTCTCAATCTTGAAGGCGCAGGCCCAACCGTCGCCCACATCAATGATGCCGGCATTTTCTCCGGGCCCTTGTACGACGCGGTCGCTTTTGGTAGGCAGCCGCTTCAAATGCACACGGCTCGACTTGTATGAGCAGTGCTCGCTCCACATCACGCTGTAAATGCCCAGCTCAGTGAGGGAAGGGACGCGTCCCAGGGCTGCCAGAATCCGTTCGTATTCATCCGGAGTGATGCTGTGCTGCGCCAGCAACTCCGGCGTTACGACGACCGGCTCGGGAACGACTGCGGAAGAGGCAGTAGTCATCACGATTAACTCCATTGTCGCATGGGATCAGCTCGCGAGGTTTGCCGTTGAGATTTGGGAGGAATGGCGCTCCGGCAGTACCGCAGAATTTCGGTGGACGTTTTCCGCATTTGATTGCGGGAACTTTGGGGGGCGCTGAATAGTCGTGGATCAGGCTAGGCAGCCGGCGGCAGAGCGGAAGAGGGTGGGCTTAAGTGGATACGCAGCTTCTCTTTAATATGAAGCGCGCTGATCAGCAGGCCTGGCACAAATGCGAGCGCTCGCGATAGCATCTTGCGCGCGATCCAGGTCGTGTTTCGGCGACCATGGAAGACTCGCCACTGGATAAGGACATATTCAAGGAAGACACGCCAGCGCGAGAAGTCCTTCAATTTGAGGTAAACACGCGAACGCTCGGCTGTGACTCCGACCTCGCGGGGGTCGATCAGGTGCATCTCAGCTGCGAGTTCATGCAGTTTCGTTCCCGGATATGGATAGAAAATGGACGGGGCAATGTCAAGCGGATTGCATGCGCGCGCGACGATGCTAGTTTCGACGGCTTCGGCAGTGGTCTCTGTGGGAACGCCAATGAGCAAATAGAGCAATACGCCGATCCCATGGTGGCGGGCAGCAACGCAGAACCGAATCAACTCGGCGTTGGTGTAGTGCGGACGATTCAGTATGTCTCTCCGGATACGGGGAGAGCCCGATTCAAGGCCGACTTCAAGGGTGAGCAAATTGGCGCGGCGGAAAGCCGCCAGGAGCGCGTTGAGCTCGTCTTCCTGCTGCAAAAGGCGGCTGGTGACAGCTAGATTCGTGCGGAAGGCGATGGGCTTTTTGAGCGACGCGTTGAAGGTGGCCAGGCTGTCGCAGAGTTGCAATGCCCAGGGAATCGATGCGCCAATCGTTTCCATCTCCAGGCTCATCGACGTCATGTCAGGAAAGCGCCCGAGGAGCATCTTGATTTCAGCGATGACGTTCTCCGGAGACCGGAAACGCACGTAGCGTCCGGGCTGCATCTTGCGCAGAGCATGGTTGGAGCAATAGGCGCACGCATTTGGACATCCGCGACCCACGACCACACGCAAACAGCGGTCCTGCGGATCGATCCAACGCTCCCAATGCCCATAGTCGATCATCGGAAGCGTGTCGAGATCAGTGCGGAAGGGCGCGGGAGAAGTGCGATCCACTTCAGCGCTGCCGGGGACCTTGATCCATGCTCCCGGAATGCCGAGCGGCTGAACGCCGGCTGTGAGAGCGTTGACCCACTCCACCGCAACGTCCTCCCCTTCCCCAATGCACAAGGCATCTATGGCCGGATGCGCAATGCACTCTTGCGGACGAATGGTCGCATGAACGCCGCCCAACAGCACTGCAATCGACGGCTTGAGATTCTTAACTTGCTGGCAAAGACGGGCGATAAGAGGAAACTGCGTGGTGACAGAACTGGCGGCAGCCATCTCGGCGCCAAAGTCGTGCACGATGTCCCGCGCAACGTAATTCAGATTGGTTTCGGGACAAACGACCCAGCAGCGCACCTCGTGCCCAGCGCGTTCAAGGCACCGAGCGACCACGCTCAGGCCAAAGGGAACCTTGTCCCATCCGGGCAGCGGATGTTCGACCGTATCGTAATACTCAACCGAAAATAGACACGCGACGCGAGCCACGGGCCGCCTCGATTCCGATGGGGCTGGCAGGAGTATAGCGCTCCAGTGGAATCGCGGTGTTACCCGTTGGTGGCGAAAATCTGGGTACTTTAGACGCACGACGGAAAGCAATCACCAATCGATCTGCAAAACCATCGCGCGTCCCCTGTGCAAACTCACAGTTCAGCACTCAGGAGAAGGCATTGGATACTTGTGCGTCAGGCTGCGCTGAGTCTGCCCTTGAGCGATTGGGTGTGGCGAATCGGTCTTGGCGGTGTGGCGAGATTTCTATCCAACTCTGATCAACAGGTCGATCTCCGTACCGCGCTTGTCATGGCCGCTGACAAAACGAGCCACCTTTACGGTGAGCCAAAAGGAGTGTTTCATGAAGGCTCGCATCACGATTGCCATAGTGCTTCTGTTTGCAACTCTCCCTGTTTCGTGGAGTCAGCAGGCAGGTGCCAACGCATCGCTGCAGCAGCGCGTCGCCGAGCTGAAGCAGGCAATGGCTGCAAACCGTGCGAAGCTGATGAAATATCAGTGGATTCAGAGTACCGAAGTCAGCGTGAAGGGGAAGATCCGCAAAGACCAACAGATGGCTTGCCATTACGGACCGGACGGAAAAGTGGTAAAGACGGTTATCGGTGTCGATCCCGCCCAGCAGCAATCCGCGCAAGGTGGAATCAGGGGCAGAGTCATCGCTAAGAAGAAAGAGGAGATGCAGGACTACACCGAGCGATTGAAGAGCCTGATCAGCCATTACGCCCCTCCCGATCCTCAGATGATTCGGGAAGCCAAGGAGGCGGGCAACGCAGGTCTCACCGCTTCTAACGGCATTGCGATACTGACTTTCACCGACTATTACAAGCCAGGGGACAAGGTATCCGTCGGATTCGATACGGCTGCCAAGAAGCTAGTCAGCTACGACGTAAACACCTACTTGGATGATCCAAAGAATGACGTTGTGACGTTGACGAACAGATTCGACAGCCTTCCAGATGGGACGAATTACGTTCAACAAACCGTGCTCGACGCCCAATCCAAACAGATTCGTATCACAACGACGAACTCCAATTACACTCGGATCGTGCAGTAGACATGACTGTACGAAGACAACCGTGAACCCCTTTGTCCGGCTCTGAGCAGTATCTCCAAAATCTTCGAGCCGCTGAGAACGCTGGTGTTTTCTGCGTCTGAGCACCCATCAGCCTGTAGCCCACAAACTGTGCGATACTGATATGGCTCAAAAGACACGCGTCCAATGACGCAGCTCGTCCTTTTGAGACCACCGAACAGCGAAATTGACGTCGATTAATTCCTTTAATATGGCGTAGTTGTATTGCATGGCCGGGATGGCGGAACTGGCAGACGCAGCGGACTCAAAATCCGCCGATCGCAAGGTCGTGGGGGTTCGACCCCCCCTCCCGGCACCAACAAAACAAAGAGTTTAGATTGAATTGGCCTCTCGAAATCGGAGAGGCCAAAATCGTTTGGTGGCTGTTCTGATGGCTGTTGGTTGATGCAGTGCTTGGCTGCGCTTTCTTGCATGCAGAGGCCCGGATTCTTTGCGGTGGTTAGGTTGGTTTCCCGCCCGATCGATGGGCCTATTCTTAGGTAAATGAGAATTGCGGACGAGATAATCAAAAGCGTTGGCTTCGTCAGCCGGGACACCGACCCACTCCGCTATGCTGGGACAGCCTTTGTCGTCCAAATCCCTTACGACGATACTTCTGGGTGCCTTCATCTGGTCACCGCCAAGCACGTTGCAGACGTAGTTGGCGCTGATTTTGTCATTGGCTTCAACGGAAAAGACGGCAAACCACTCTTTGTCAAAAATGGCGGCGTGCCGTGGTACTTCCATCCAACGGAACCCGATTCTGTGGATGTCGCTGTCATGCCTTTTGCGTCGGCGCGGATCCGGGAATATGACCTCAGCCCGATTCCCATTCAGATTTTTGCGGATGAAGACCGAATCCGCGAGTTCGATATTGGACTCGGTGACGAGATCTTTTCAGTTGGATTATTCACTAAGTATTTTGGCCTCACTGCACTTGTTCCAATCGTGCGCACAGGCAACATCGCGATGATGCCTAAAGAGCCAGTACCCCTGGGGCGATTCGGATTGACCGAAGCATATCTTGCCGAAGGCAGGTCTATTGGCGGGCTGAGTGGATCGCCGGTCTTTTGCAGGAACACAGTCAAAATGCCGGGCGTGGCCCATGATGGGCAGCTCAAGTATGTTGCCGGCGTGGGGCAGATCCACTTACTCGGCCTCGTCCATGGTCATTGGGACTTGCCGGTTGATTTTCCCGAATCAGAAAGGTCCGAAGCGGTGAACATGGGCGTTTCAATTGTGATTCCAGCCAAGAAAATTCTTGAAACTCTCAATGGGCCCGATCTAGTGCGGGCCCGCAATGAAGCTTTCCAGCGGGCTGCCCCCGGCGATTAGCACTACCTACGTGAAACCTAAGATCGAACTCAAAGGTACGATTGAACCAGAGTATTCACCGCAGAAGTCAGATGAGAGGTATGTATTGAAACTGCCCCCATTCAGTCGTTGGGCTCTGGACGCGGTAGATCCTCCTTGGAACGGTGAGTCGCTGTACGAGATTCTGAAAGCGAATGGCCCGAACGCGATACTGCCAGAGCGGCCAAAGCGTAACGACAACGAATTAGGATGGGTTGCGGGCGCTTTGGATGGTGTTACCGGGCATCATTTCACCCAGGCAGCAGACGATCAAATCCGAAGTCGAACCAAGCCAATAGTTGCAGCCTTGGCCCGGTTGCTGAAGCACTCGTCTCAAGAGAACCTCTCCGCCCTTGATACGGCACTGCACGCGGAAACGCTTCTCAGCATCGCTGACGTGTTGCAGGCACAGATCAGACTAAATCTGCTTACAAATGAAACACGCAGTTCGCGCGTGGCTGAGGTCGGTAGGTATTTCGCTACGAGGGCAGCAGACCGCGAAAGCACAAAACTTGGGATTCTCCTGCTCGAACTCGCGGGCGAAGACCGTGATCGTCCCGTGCTGGAGGCGCTTGCTCTCCACGATGAGTTTACGCTCTATGCGGCTCTTGCTCTTTGTAAGCTCTCGTCGGACCCGGAAAACGTCTTATGGCAGCTTGCACAGAGTGTTCACGGGTGGGGAAGGGTGCATGTTGTCGAAAGGTTGGATGAAACAAAGAACCCATCGATACAAGCCTGGATGCTTCGCGACGGATTTCGCAACGACATTATGGATGAGTATCTCGCCGGCATCTGCGCACGGACAGGAAGGCTGCACGAGGCTCTGTCTGGAAGAGATGTAGACCGTGCCCTTTTGGACGGAGCCGCTGGAATCATTAAGGCGCTGCTATGTGGTGGGCCGGTGGACTCCATTGAAGATTACCCTGAAGGCCCAACTGCCATGCGCGGATATCTTCGCCACGTTGACCAAACGTCAGACCTAGGCCTTGAACATCTCCTTTGCATCGGACGTTTGCGCTATTTTCTCTCTGAGGCTGCCGGGTGGGAAGACCGCTATTCAAAAGGCTGGACCTCGGTGATACGAGACGAAATGCTTTCGACATGCACTCGCTTGATGGGACGACCAGACTGGAAGATGAAGATTGATAGCGGGCTAAATTCTGCGGATAATCGGGTATTCTATGAGGCCGATGCCGCTGCCCAAGAGCTGGGCATCGATACCCGCGAAATCCATTTTGATCGAGTCCGCGCGGAACCCGTGAAGTCCTCCTCCTGGTACCGGCTCCTTCAACAGACAAACGAGAATCAGATCGACGAGATTCTGAGTTTTGCTGCGAGTGCGTTGCCGCTTGATGAGATTGCCACCGGGCCCACAGATTCCCTAGGGCTCGGCGAGAAGTATGCCGCTCACCACGCACTCGACTGGATTCTTCAGGATCTGAAGCGATTTCCCGGGCATGGTTGGGAATTCATCAGGATCGGTCTCCAAAGTCCCGTCACTAGAAACAGGAACATGGCTCTAAACGCGCTTTTGGAATGGCCGAGGCCAAATTGGCCCGAGCCGGCATTCACTTTGCTTACGAGACTGCGGACAATAGAGCCAAATGAAAAATTCCGCGAACGTCTGCAATCCACACTCGCGAGTGAGAATGCCTAAGGACACCCTAATGTGCAAGCGCGGCTGCTGCTGTTAATGTCATGCAGCACCGCTGGCGATTCGCTCTACGACCGACAGCCTGTGTTCTGGCGAAAGATGGCTGTAGCGTGCGGACATCGTGATCGTCTTGTGGCCGGCCAGTTCCTGGATCTCTTTGATCGATGCGCCGGCCATGGCTAACCAGGAGCAAAATGTGTGCCGGTTCGAATGCCAGACGTAATTCGTGATCTTCGCTTCTTCGAGACAGGGTTGGAACCAGGATCGTGTATCGAATCGGCCCTGTGACCCCTCGCGTGGAAAGACCGGATTCGATGCCTTTTGTAGCGGTCGTTTGAGCGACTCAATTGCCCTCAGAGCGTCGGCATTAAGATGCACGGTTCGAGCGGAGCCATTCTTTGTCTTTGTGAGCTCGATTGTGCGCCGTTCCAAATCAACTTGCGACCACAGGCACGAGTACTGTTCACTCAGTCGCATGCCCGTGTGAACGCTAACTACAAACTCGGCCAAATGCTCAGGAAATCGCGCTGCAATCACTTTGTGGAGCCGATCGTATTCCTCGCGGCTAAGGAACCGAAGCCGACCCGTTCCTTCTTTCCTTTGCCGCACCAGACGGGCGGGATTGACGGACACTTTGCCATTGCGAACGCCCTCGCGATAGCAGAGGGAGATGAACGCCTTATAGCGGTTCGCTGTGGCAGGTGTTTTGCAGCGGGTTCTAAGCCACCGTTCCAATTCCTGCGGAGTGAGTTCAGCAGCAGCGTTAGAGCCGAGCGCTTTCCGAACGATTTCGCCTTTGCTTGCGTAGCTCCGATTGTCCTTGTGATGCGCGACGAATTCGAGCACATCATCGATCAGTTCCGACAGCGTGACAACCTTGCTGTTGCGCAGCTCGGGAAGCTTCCTTCCGGCGACTACATCGGCCTTGCGCGATTGGTACAACTTGATCGCATCCGATTTGCGACCGACCTTCTCTCTGTGCCGCTTTCCGCCTCCATAGTAGTGAATCCACCAGATGCCGCTTCCCAAGGGATTTTCATAGACTCCGCGCATGGCCCACCTCACAGTATTTGCTCTTCAGCATTTTTGATGACATTCCCCGGATAATTGGATGATTTGCCGAGGCACCAGGGGCGGTGTCAAGGCTCTTTGACCGCGAAGCGGCGCGCGGAGCGCGGCCTTGACTCCGCCCCGGCCTCGGCTATTCTCTGCTATCCGGGGAATGTCATTCGGTTGTTCGTCGGGCCTCTTCGGCGCGCCGATTCGCTCGCTTTGCGAGGAGTTCTTGCGCCCGGATTAGCTTCGTTTTCTGGACCCGATCGAAGAGTGCACTAATGTGCTCCGTCGCCATTCCAGACGCTTTCAGAAGTGGGTCGAATGCAGCCATCATCAACATCTGACTACCGACGCATTCGATAAAGATATCCATACCAAGCGGGTTCGAGCTACCACCTTGAGCGGCCCTCAGCAATGCTTCACGTGCCCATTCGCTCGGCGTTTTGCCCGCGCGCGTTGCGGCGTCTTCGATGACCCTCGCCTCGACGGCTGTGAGCTTCGTACTCAAATTGAGCGAGCGGCGATCACGCCCGCGGAGCTTCTCTTTGGGTCGATCCCTCATTGTCTGAACGTCACCCATAGCGACCTCCAATCCGTGTTTACGCGGTATCTGGCCAGATACCGCGTTTTGTAATCGTGCTGTGTTTTCAGTGGTATCTGTCGAGATACCAAAGTATCTGGGCAGTTCCCTTTCAGGGGTGGAGTGTCGATATTCACCCGGTGCGCAGCACCGAACGGGATGCATGCCCTGATTTCTTCCATCGTGAGCGACAACATAACGCCATCTCGCGCGCGAGTCCAATACCTATTAGCGCAAGAGTGATGCCTTATAGGCATCGGGGCAAATGGGAAATCAACGGGTGCACAGATCAACGAATCTCAGGTGCGAACTGTTTCTTGATCTCAACTGCGTCTGCTCAATTTTGGCCGTGTCCTTAAGGGCGTAAAGATGCCGCCGAATGGCCGCTAATGCCTCTGTGATGTCTTCTAGGAATCGCACTGTAAGTAAAAGGTCTTGGACACGGATTCAAAACTGGTCAAAGCTGTAGCTGATCGCAGGTGCAAGCAAATTCTCCAGCCCCTCGCGTTGCAACGCGCGAAGACGGGCTGACAACCAGGAGCATCGGATATGAGATCAGCAGACGGCGAACAGAAGAAACCGCCCGCGAGAATTACCGTCGCGGTGGAAAGCAAAATCCTGGCGAGCCGAGAAGAGGCAGCACAGATGCTCTCGATTAGCCAGAGGGCGCTGGACTACTTGATCGCGACGCGGCGTCTGCCAACACGGCGCATTGGCGGCCGGGTTCTCATCCCCGTCTCCGAGCTTCGGAAGTATGCGCGTACCGACCATCCAGAGCGGATCGTGGCGTAGAAGATGCCGTGCTCCAGTCGGGTTTCGTCGGGTCACGAATTGGGGCAAAGGCCGAGTTCTTAGCTAACCTTCGATTCGGAAAACCAGCGCATGCCAGCGGGCAATTGAACAGAAGCGAAGTCTAGGTGGATGACCCGGCGATGAGCAGCATTCTGCGACGGAGAAGACGCATGGAGGAGAAGAGGCCGCATGAGCAAAGCTCCTCCCACGCCGACTTCACATACGTGCTCGGGAATCGCGGTCCGGATCGCGGGTACTTCTTCTTCCGGAATTCGGCCGCGCAGATGGGACGCGGGAATTACGCGCAGTGCCCCGTTGGTCGCTGGGCACGGATCAAGGTGGAGGCGCACAGATAGCATATGTTCAAGGACGGAGGCGGGGGGCTGAACGTGAATCACCCCGACTTTTGTGGTCCAAGGTCCAAATCCTTCGACCTCGACCTTCTCTTGAACTGCGATCGTGACGTCCTGGTGCCAAGGTACTTTCCAATTCGCTTCAGCGACCTTGTCAAACAATATGCCTCTTACTGGCATGAACTGGTTCCCGAGAATCGGCTCCAGCAAGGCCCGCAGTTTGTCGGACGTGGCAAGCATTGCGATCTCGGGAACGACGTCGAGCAGGTTTCGAACGGCGAACACTTCTCCACGGCGTTGCAGTTTTGAACCGATATCCGCGAGCCTTTCGATCGCAGCAAGCAGGTGCAGGGTTTCATGTTCGCTAAGGACTCCTTCGACAATTGCGAAGCCATTTGCGTTCAACTCGGCAACGATCTCTGGCGCGGCGACCATGCTCTGATTGTAAGTTCAGGAATGATCGTCCCGCGTCGCCCACACTGGAATTTAGCGGATATCCCCAAGTGCGCGGAGCTTCGAAAGGAGCTGCCCAATTCGGGCTTGGCTGGCGTCGTCGGGCAGCAGGTAGCCAGGCAGAGCGTCAAGAAAGCGTGCTTCCTTGAGAAGCAATCGGACGGAATCGGCAATATACATCTTCAGCTCCGAAGAAGCGCTTTCGACCTCAGTCATCAGCGATGACCGGCCATCGACTACGGCAATGAAGTCTTCCAGGTCATGGCTCGCGAGGTAATCTCGCTTGCCGCGCCCGCTGAAATGCTTCGAGCTTGGTCCCGAGAAAGTAGGGCGCGTTGATGGCCCGAATGATCAGGCCGCTGCGCAGCTGCACGTTCCCCGCCGTGTGCAGAGCATCCGGATACCAGCGGTTCGAAAAGCCGAGGACTTGAGAGTCCAATGGCATGACATCCAAGGTCAATGCGCCGTGAGTCCACCGGCACAGCGGCGCGCCTTCGCGGCTGTCTTCTTTGAATCCCAGACCGCGAAGCCGCTCGGAAAACACGGTGTACTCGGCATAGGAACCAATCTCCGCGATGACGTCCACGTCGTAGGTTCCGCGTACTGGCGCGGCGGCCGGATCGTCGATCAGCAAACCCGTTGCGCAGCCGCCGACAAAGACGATTTCCGGAAGGAGTTGCCGCAATCTCTCAGCCGCCAGTTCCAGCAATTCAAGATTAGGATTTGGCATCGGTGGGCATCTCCAACCTTCGCGTCAGCTCCTGGCTTGCCAACTTCCGTTCTCTGGCCCGTCCGTTGCGGAGAGCATCCACCAAGGCCAGCAATTCATAGAGCCGCTCATCTGCGAGTGCAGCTTGCGGGACATTCTTGTGCAGGGGCGCAAAGCTGTAGCCACGAACCTTCCCATCCGCGTACGGCCAGACTGGCGGCAACTCGCCCGCATCAGCAATGGTTTTCGAAAGTGGAGAAGCGGCATAGCTCGTCGGAACACCTCGGGTCGGCGCTCCGATCTCGGCAGGGAAAGCATATCGTACGCCGTGGATCAAAAATTCGAGCAGCGAGGAGCGATTCAGGCGGTCTCCGAGTTCCGGGCCTTGAACGAAGTGCGATGCTCGCGCACGCTTCACCGAAGCGTAGACCTCTGACGGATAGAGATGGAGTTCGTTCGCCAGGCGCAGGTACGGAGGCCGTTCACTGTTCTCCAGCGAAAGCTTGAGCATGACAACGATATCGAGCGGTCTCAACATGGTCAGATTATACAATATTCAAATAAAATGAATATAGAACGAACCTCTTTAAGATACCGAAATGGGCTTAATGGGGCGCTTTCACGGGTGTCAGCAAATGGGTGTAAATGGGTGTATTATCAGGCGTAAAGATCCGTGCAAACGCCATCCAGATAGCTCCAGAAGTCTTGAACCTCATCGCGGAACTCGATGATTTCAAACAGGGTTTGATACCCCAGCGGATGTCTGAACTTGTCGCCTGGGCTTCTCCGAGCCAGTAGACAGTGGTGGCACTGGCCGGTTAGCTCGGAGATCTCCTATTTCACGCTGCTATAGTCCTTGTCGCTGACGGGCTCTAACCAAATTGTCTTTCCCTTTGCAGTCGGTGTAACAGCGATATAGGCGAAGCCGTCGTTCGGTGTTGCGCCGTGCCAGTGCTCTACTCCCGGAGCGCATTTGATCACGTCTCCTTTGTGAACGATGCGTGCCGGCTTGCCTCTTTCCTGGTAGTAGCCGGTGCCCTCGGTGATGAGCAGAACTTGACCACCCGGATGAATATGCCAGTCCAGCTTTGCACCTGCGTCGTACGTCGCCATGGCAATGCTGGGATCGAAAGTGCTGTCTCCAACATTGAGCTCACTGAGCCAGATATTGCCCGTGTGATTTTTCGCGTTCGAAAGTTCACCCTTGGGGAAGCCTGAAGCAGATGTTTGTGCCTGCGATTGGGGGATGAATAGCAGGCTCGCTGCGAAAGCGATGACCAGAAATTTGTTCGCATGTCTTATCTTCTCCTCGATATTCTTTGTTCGGTGTGCTGTCCCGTGCCTTCAGAAGTCGGCGCGCTTGCCCGATTCGGTCGCCTTCTGCATCACGTCCAGCCGCGGCTTCCAGGGATCAGGAATCGCGCCTGCCGTGCCGTCGGGATGGAACTCGAAGATCAAATCCTTGCTGGGATCGTAACGCGGCCAGGTCGGCAGGCCCGCGCCATTCGGATTGCCTGTCTTGGCGAAGTTGACCCAGTAGCCCTGCGCCATTTTTGAGACCGCCCGATCCTCGTCTGTTGCAGGGGGTGGCGGCGGTCCAAAGCCTCCGGCGCCCAACGTGCCGAAGACGAATGCCAATTTCGCCGCCGTGAGGTGTCCCGGCCCGAAGCATTTGCCGCATGCCGGTCTGCACGTACGAGAACCGATAGAGATAAACGGGCGAGCCGTTGGTCGCGAACTCACTCGCTGCAAATCGGGCCGGTTCGGCTTGGCCGAAATCGTCGTTTGCCTCCGATACCAGCGTTGCCAGAGTTTTCGTTCCGTCAGGGTCGTAGGCGGCCTTCGCCTCGGCGCTCCACTGGCCGAAATGAGCCCACAACTGCTCCTTAGTCGTCGCTCTGATCCGGTTGCCTGCGGTATCGGCGCTGTTGCTTCCGAGCATGAGCGGAACACGCGGCTCATGGTGGGCCTTATAGGCAGTCTCGGCGGTCTCAGTCACAGCTTGCCGTCGAGAATCGGCGTTGTCTCAAAAGACTGAGTGCTGCCGCCCTGCGGGGAGCGCGCGCCGCCAACAACCTGTTCGGCACTGAGGGCGCGCAGTTTGGCCAGCGCGGCCTGATCCGTTCCCTCGATCCCCATGGATTGCGCGAATTTGATCCCGATGGTTTCAGCCGATACCGGATAGTTCGGATCGACGCCGTCTTTGCTCATCGGGCGCGCGGTCAGCACGCTGTCACGCGATCCGCCTGACTCGACGATCGCCTTTTGGAATAGCCCTCGCGCCATGGGCGAAGCCAGCATGCTGTGCACCGAGACACCGCCTGCGGAGAATCCAAAGATGGTGACGTTCTTCGGATCGCCTCCGAACGCGGCGATGTTCTGCTGTATCCACTTCAGTGCGGCGATCTGGTCCATATAGGCGTAGTTGCCCTTGGGCTCTTCAGGATGTTCCTTGCTGAGCGCAGGGAAGGCAAAGAATCCGAAACGTCCCACGCGGTAATTGAAGGTAATCAATATGACGCCTTGTTTGGCGAACTGCACTCCCGAATTGCTCGGTGAGGACCCGCTCCCGAACACGAAGCCGCCGCCGAAGATCCACACCATCACCGGCAGTTTTGCGGCCGGCGCAGCATTCGCAGGCTTCCACACGTTGATAAAGAGGCAATCTTCCGACGAGGTCGGCGACATAGCTCCGGCGCCAGGCCCAAAAGCGGCCTGCGGACAGTCAGCTCCGTACTTGCTGGCATCGCGCTCGCCCTGCCATGCGGACAACGGTTGCGGCGGCCGCCAGCGATATTCACCGACGGGAGCTGCGGCAAAGGGAATGCCCTTGAAGCTCGATACATCTCCTTCGGTCACGCCGCGCACGGCGCCGTAGTGCGTTCGAACCGTTGGTGCTGCGGCTGACGTTGGCGCTGGCGCTGCGCCTGCAGGATTGGCCTGAGCAACGGCCGCTTGAAGATTCAAGATGAAGAGACATAGTCCCAGGACGGCCAGCTTCGATTTCATTTCGTAGTCCTTTGCCTTTCGACTTCTGTTGCGCCTGCAATTGAAAGAGAAAATGATCAGAGCCCCGTCATCTTCAACACAGCTTCAGGAAGGCGAGCTCCTTCGAGCTTCATGCTGGAAGATGCTTCATCGATCTGCTTGAGGTCAGCCTCATTAAGCTCCACGTTCGCTGCTCCGAGATTCTCCTCGAGCCGGTGCAGCTTGGTCGTTCCAGGGATCGGCACGATCCACGGCTTCTGGGCGAGCAGCCATGCCAACGCAATTTGTGCAGGCGTCGCTCTCTTGCGCTCCGCCACGCTCTTGACCAGATCGACCAGCACCATATTGGCCTTGCGTGCCTCGGCTGTGAAGCGCGGCACCATGTTGCGAAAGTCAGTGGGATCGAACTTCGTGTTCTCGTCGATCTTTCCCGTGAGAAACCCAGCGCCCAGCGGGCTGAATGGAACGAAGCCGATACCGAGTTCCTCGAGAGCCGGAAGAAGTTCCGCTTCCGGGCCACGGTAGAAGAGCGAGTATTCGCTTTGCACTGCGGTAACCGGCTGCACGGCGTGTGCGCGGCGAATGGTCTGAACGGCCGCCTCAGACATGCCGAAGTGCTTCACCTTGCCCTCGGCGATCAACTCCTTCACCGCTCCTGCCACGTCCTCGATCGGCACGTTCGGATCAACGCGATGCTGATAGAACAGATCGATGGTGTCGGTCCGCAGGCGCTTCAACGCGGCGTCGGCCACTTGCTTGATGTGCTCGGGCCGGCTGTTGGTTCCGCCGCGGCGGGCGCCCGTCTCGAGATCGATGTCGAAGCCGAACTTGGTGGCGATCGTCACTTTGTCGCGGATCGGCTGGAGCGCTTCGCCCACCAGTTCTTCATTTACGAATGGCCCATAGGCTTCGGCGGTATCGAAGTGCGTCACGCCAAGGTCGTATGCGGCTCGGATCAACTTGATCATTTCGCCCTTGTCGGCGGCGGGGCCATAGGCCGAGCTCATGCCCATGCAGCCAAGCCCGATTGCAGATACTTCAAGACCGCTCTTTCCTAGCCTTCTCTTCTCCATGCTGTTACCTCCCCGACCACACGCGTGATCGGTCGCGAATTGTCCGCACATTGCGGGTTGATTTCATCACCATCGAACTTCCGACCTGGTGGCCTGCTATCTGCGATTAGCAGTCGTCTGATTACTTAGCGATCAATCATCTTCTGCGCACCTTCGGAATAGCGGGCACCTTGCACCGCGATCGCCGCAGTAGCCTCGTTGAGGCGATGCAGATCGTCAGGTGTTAGTTCCACTGCGGTTGCGCCGAGGTTCTCTTCCAGGCGGTGCAGCTTCGTGGTGCCGGGGATAGGTACGATCCAGGGCTTCTGCGCCAGAATCCACGCGAGCGCGATCTGAGCCGGAGTCGCATTCTTCTGCTGCGCAAAACTGCCGACCAGATCTACGAGTGCCTGGTTCGCCTTGCGATTCTCCTCGTTGAAACGTGGCACAGTGTTGCGGAAGTCGTTCGCGTCGAACTTTGTTTCTTCTGTGATTTTGCCCGTGAGGAATCCCTTGCCGAGCGGGCTGAACGGTACGAAGCCGATTCCAAGTTCTTCCAGGGTGGGCAGGATCTCTTGTTCCGGCTCTCTCCACCACAGGGAGTATTCGCTTTGTAGCGCGGTGACGGGCTGCACGGCATGTGCGCGACGAATCGTCCGCACGCCTGCCTCAGACAGGCCGAAGTGCTTCACCTTGCCCTTGCTGGATCAGGTCTTTCACCGCACCAGCCACGTCCTCAATCGGCACGTTCGGATCAACGCGGTGTTGATAGAAGAGGTCGATCACGTCGGTTCTGAGGCGTTTCAGCGAAGCATCGGCCACCTGCTTGATGTGCTCGGGCCGGCTGTCCAAGCCGGCGCCTTTTCCGTTTTCATCGATTTTGAAGCCAAACTTTGTCGCGATGACGACCTGGTCGCGGAACGGCTCGAGAGCTTCGCCGACAAGTTCTTCGTTCGTGTAGGCGCCATAGATCTCAGCCGTATCGAAGAATGTCACGCCGCGTTCGACGGCCCCGCGAATGAGCGAGATCCCCTCCTTCTTATCGGTGACCTTGCCGTAGCCAAAACTCAGCCCCATGCAACCGAGTCCCAGGGCTGATACCTCAAGCCCGCTCTTTCCTAAGCTCTCTCTTTTTCACGATTGCTCCTGCCTCTTCTCTCTGATCTCGGAAACGCTTCACTTCAGCATCCCAATTGTCTTTAGCCAACTTTGAACTTCGTTGCTGGCTTCTTCTGCCCTGGCATCTTTGATCACAAGGTTGTGTCCATCGATCTCCGATCCGCCCCTCGTCGTGAAACCCTGCAGGATCGTGCTTTGCGGACATAGTTCCTTGACGGTCTCAAAACTGCTGCCGACGCCATAGCCGCCATTTGTGTTGAATGGGATAACGGTCTTT
This sequence comes from uncultured Acidobacteriaceae bacterium, assembly GCA_963735215.1. Classification (GTDB taxonomy): domain Bacteria; phylum Acidobacteriota; class Terriglobia; order Terriglobales; family Acidobacteriaceae; genus Telmatobacter. The sequence goes on from CAVTKF010000009.1 coordinate 218,129, forward strand.
CCCTTCAAGTTGTATTGGTGCAGGAAGCTCTTAACGGGTGGCGGCAGTTGCATTCCCCACGTCGGAAAGCCAAGAAACACAAAATCGTACTGGTCAATGCGTTCGATCTTTGTTTTGAGAGGCGGCAAATAGCCGGTCTCATTCTCGCGGACGACCTGTTGCACTGTTGCCCTGTAGTCCGCGGGATAAGGCGTTTCCAATTCGAGAGCGACAAGTGTGCCGCCGACCTTTTGATGAATGATTTCCGCGATGGCCTTGGTGTTGTTGGTTCGGGACAGATAGACAATCAGTGTGTTCTTTTCCGTGGGCACTCGCTGAGAGTTCGCCGCTGGTTGCTGCGCACGCGAAGCACCAGATGCGAGACAGAGGATTGTCGAAATGGTCAGCAAAAGAACAGCTATGCGTTTCATCATCCTGAAGACCTCAACTTTGCCGCATCATCCTGCGCGCAGCCTCGTGCCCCGATGCCTTCGGCGGCTATTTCTTATCGCCATTCATTTTGACCGGCCTGAGCAGATGCGAGAACGTGAGTTGGGCGAGCTTCCACTTGCCGTTTTCCTTGATATAAACCTCAGTCACCATAAAGGGATTGGTGACTTCGTGCTCACCTACTGCCGCCTGCAAATCGATGTCCTCTAGCAGGATGGCTGTGTTGCCAAATATGCGAGCGTCAACCGCGTAAACTACGGCCTTTTTGTACCAGATGCCACCGCTCTTGATGGTTGCCAGTTCCTGGGTCTTTCCCCAGGTTCCTCCCATGTGAGTGAACATGGCTTTGTCATCAAATAGTGTCTCTAAGGAATCGACCTTCTTCGTCTGCCATCCAATCCCATTTCATGTTTGAGAGGTTGATGACTTCTTGTTGCTCGGGTGTTTGAGTTGCGGCAGTTTTAATCGTTTCCGTTGGTGGCGCGTGGCGATTGCTGTGCGTAGGACGATGGCGCAATCAGTGTTGATAGAAACAGACCAAACATTAAGGTTTTCATGGCTCTCCCTCGATATGTGTCGTTGATGTTCCGGTATCCGTAGTGCATCGTTCACTTTCTATTTCTTCGCCGGCGCCTCTACGCCCGAGAGTGCGAGAATCCCGTCCGGCAGGCGTTTTCCCTGAATCTGAATACTCGATACCGAGGCGTTCAGCTCTTTGATCTCATCAGGAGTGAACGCAACCGAAGTGGCGCCGACGTTTTGGATCATGTGCGCCATCTGCGTCGTGCCGGGGATTGGCACGATCCACGGTTTCTGCGCCATCAGCCATGCAAGAGCAATCTGACCCGGAGCGGCCTGCTTCCGCTCGGCCCATTGCTTCACGAGCTTTACGAGCTCGATGTTGTGCTTCAGGTTTTCCGAGCGAGAAGCGCGGTTCCATGCCACGGATGTCGCCAGGCGCAAAACGAGTGTTCTCGTCAATCGCTCCGGTCAGGAATTGCACACCGAGCGGACTCCACGGCACGAATCCAATGCCTAATTCCTGGCACAGCGGGATAATCTCTTCTTCCGGGCCGCGCCACAGCATCGAATACTCGTTCTGCACGGCGCGTGACAGGAAGCGCCGCATGCGCGCGACGAAGAGTATTCGGCCCCATTTCGCAGAGACCCCAGTGCAGAATCTTGCCCTCGGACATAAGGTCCTTGACCGCGCCGGCAACATCCTCGATCGGAACCTGCGGGTCAACGCGGTGCTGATACACAAGATCGATTCGGTCGGTCCGAAGCCGCTTGAGCATCCCTTCGACAGCCTTCTTGATATGGTCAGGCTTGCTGTTCAGCCCCATTTGGAAACGGCCGGTCTCCGGATCGATGTTCCAGCCGAACTTCGAGGTGATTGCGACCTTGTTGCGGAATGGTGCGATGCTCTCACCGAGGATTCGTTCGCATTCGAGAGGCCCATAAGCCTCAGCCGTATCAAAAAACGTCACGCCATGGTCATAGGCTGCGCGGATGATATTGATCATCTCCGGGCGGTACGGCACGAGCGTTTCATAACTGCGGCTCATATTCTGGACGCCCAGACCCACGCTCGATACCTCGAGCGAACCCAGCTTCCGTCGCCCATTCATTCGCACTTGCGTGCCTCGTTCGGCTGCTGCCGAAACTGCATGGCCGCCCGCAACCGTTGCAACTGCGACGGCTCCGGTGACGCCTAGGAACGAGCGGCGGTTCATGCTGCGCTTTGTGCCCGCGTCATTGAATTCCTGCATATCTGAGCCTTTCGTCCATCGTGGAAGGGTGTTTGAGACTGATTGGCTGACTGCGCCCAGCACCAATATTCCCCACATTAGCCTCGATGTGATCGCGGCGCTCTGCCAGACGCGCCAATATGGCTTCGAATCACGCCAATCTTTTTTGGCGCCTTCTGCTGGCATTCTGGCGCGGTCTGAATGGTGCACAAATCGGAAATCCGGTACGCTACTAGCTGGAGGACTCCGTCATGCTGAAGCGTTTTCGGGTTCCGGGCCGTCTTGCCCTCAAGTTGAAGGAGCACGGTGTGTCAGTTGCCGCGGTGCTGCGCAAGGCGGGACTTCCCCGAGATTTGTTCGAGCAGACGCGCGTTCTCGTCTCCACCGAAGAGCTTTTTGCACTCTGGAACGCGGTCGAGGTGGTCAGTTCCGATCCGCTCATGGGTGTGAAATTGGGCATCGAAACAAAGACAGAGCGCTTTCACCCGATGGCTATCGCGGCCCTCTCAACTCAGAATCTCGTGACCGCCACCGAGCACCTGGCTCGCTATAAAAAGCTGACCGCGCCAGAAGAGATCCTCAACAAGCTCGGCAAAGAGGAGTTCAGCGTTGCGTTCCGTTGGCTGCTCGCCGTCGATGCAGAGCCGCATGTGCTCACGGACTACTGTTTCTCGTGGATGATTTCTCTCGCTCGACACGGAACCGGAACGCAGCTGAATCCACTCCGAGTGGAGTACGTGCAACAACGTCAGAATCTGCGCGTGCTTGAGCGCAGCTTTGGCTGCAAGGCGGTATGCGGCGCTCCGCGCAACGCAATCATCTTCCGTGCCTCCGATGCCACCACGCCATTTGTCACCCGGAACGTCGAACTGCTCGAATTGCTCGCGCCGCAGTTTGAAGAGCAGTTGCGACAGTACACGGAAAAGGAAGAGGACAGTTTCATCGAACTGGTGCGGCGTGCCATTCAGGACCGACTGACCGGACAGCGCCCCTCAATGGATGTGATCTCCGAGGCGCTGCACATGAGCTCTCGCACGCTGCAACGTCGCTTGCAGGAATCTGGTTCCAGCTTCCAACGCGTCTTGGATGAAGCCCGGCACCAGATGGCTCGGTACTACCTCTCCAATTCCGTCCTGGAGTTGAATGAGGCCGCATACCTGCGATTAACCGGACAGCGGCCCTCAATGGATGTGATATCAGAAGTGCTGCACATGAGCTCTCGCACGCTGCAACGTCGATTGCAGGAATCTGGTTCAAGCTTCCAACGCGTCTTGGATGAAGCCAGGCACCAGATGGCGCGATATTACCTCTCGAATTCCGTCCTGGAGTTGAATGAGGCCGCATACTTGCTTGGTTTCGAAGATCCGAACTCGTTCGGTCGCGCCTTTCGCACCTGGGAAGGCATGCCGCCAAGCGATTGGCGTGAGTCTCATCGCACTGCTCGCGTCAATTGAGGCAAGAGCGAACTGGAGCTGCTCGAAGGAAAGTGCACATCTTGTAATATTGGCGGGAGCGACGGGACTCGAACCCGCGGCCTCCTGCGTGACAGGCAGGCGTTCTAACCAGCTGAACTACGCCCCCGCATAAAAACAAATTCCACACCCTTCCTGTGTGCGCCTTCCAGTTCCGGAAACTTCCCCAAAAGGTCCGAGAAGTTGCCGTGACAGGGCAGAGGACGAGCCAGTGGGCCGATAGGTACTGATATGTGTGCGTCCAGCGAAGGCTGGCATGAACCAGTGGGTGAGAGTCCCACCGGGGTAAGAGTCCAAGCCCCGTAGCTTGAATAGCAGGGTGGGTAGGAAACTTTCCATTCTGAAGCCTATTGACGAAGCCATCTTCAAGGATGGTGAGCGAGTCGCCGGGCCGTAACGCAAGTGAACCCATAAGGCCTCGAAAGTACTGCAACCCGAAGGCCGAGCTCTCACTTTTCGGGCGAAAGCAGCATGGGGCGTCGCAAGGACTGATGCGGCGAACCACTTCGGCGGGGTTGGTAGGGACAGCACGGTGACAAGGTCATGCTAAGCAACTGGAGAAGCCCTCTTCGTCCCGACGAGAAATCGGCGGAGCAGGGAAGCCGTATAACCGGTGATCCCGGGAAGTCGGTGGAAGGCGAGAGGGATTCGGCTGGGTCTGTAGTAGCGAGGAAGCGGACTAACGTCCGTGGAGCGAAGAGGCCCTGCTGTTTGTAACGACTCTAACAAAACGGGAGGCAAGGGTGAGATGACAAAAGCGCCCATCAGTTTGCAGGACCTGCGGAGGAGTCTATATGTCAAGGCGAAGGCAGAACCGTCTTGGCGTTTCTGGGGACTATACGTCCACGTCTGCAAGATGGAAACTTTGCAGGAAGCCTACCAGATGGCGAGAAAGAATGACGGGGCGCCGGGTATTGACGGAGTCACGTTTGAAGCCATCGAGGAAAGCGGATCGGAAAGTTTTCTCGTGCAGATTCGGGATGAATTAGTTACCCACACGTATCGGCCCATGCAGGCACGGAAGAAGGAGATACCAAAGGACGGGGGCAAGAAAGTCCGCATCCTGTCGATTCCCGCAATCCGTGATCGCGTGGTTCAGGGAGCGTTAAAGCTCATGCTGGAGCCGATCTTCGAAGCTGACTTCCAATCGGGGTCGTATGGATATCGACCGAAGCGGACGGCGCATGAAGCTGTAGCCCGCGTGGCCCGAGCGATCGTCGAAGAGAAGACTCGCATCATTGATTTGGATCTATCCTCCTATTTCGATAACGTGCAGCACTCTCTGCTGTTAGAGAAAGTGGCGCGACGGGTCCATGATGATGCGGTCATGCACTTGCTCAAGATGATTCTGAAGGCGACTGGGAAGAAAGGCGTTCCCCAAGGCGGTGTGATTACTCCTCGTACACAATCGATAACAACTTCCGATTTGAGCGGGAGATTAAGTTCGAGCGGCGCACGGGGTACCGAAAATGACACTCCTAGAGCCCTTGACATGTGTCTTTTATGGTTATATCTATATGACATATGCCTCGCGCTACCGCCGCACAACGGGCGCAACGGCTCAATCTTGCCCGCATACTGCTTCAGCGTGGTTGGTCGCTTTCCCAAGTTGTGCAGCGACTTGCGAAGGCATGCTCCCTCTCGTATCGACAGGCGTATCGGTATATCGAGCAGGCTCAGCAGCTAACAAGACCTGTTCCCGTCAACCCTCCCAAGATCGCTTTTACGGTCAAACTGCCATCCTCGCTAGTCATCCAAGTCCGCCGCTATGCCGCTCGGACGCGGCATACGTTGAGCGACGTCGTTGGGGACGCACTGACCGTGGCGCTCGATCGAGGACGGAGGCGTGGCTGACCGGCGGCAAACCCGGGCACCGCGCACGCTTCAGTGGGAATATCAGTTCGACCGTTTACTCGATCCCAAGCTCATCCAGGCCTATGAAGCCTTGGTGCCCGACCAGCGATGGCCTACACACACCTCCCAGGAGATGATGCATGGACAAACCGGCAGCCATCTACGCACGGGTCTCGTCGGATCAGCAGAAAGAGAATCACACTATCCAGAGCCAGACTGCGGCTCTGATCCAATACGCCAAGACCCACGAATACGCAGTTCCCCCCGCCTGGCAGTTTCAGGACGAAGGCTATAGCGGCGCGACGCTGTTGCGGCCTGGACTGGAAGCGGTGCGGGACTTGGCTGCTGCTGGCCAGATCGCCGCCGTGCTCGTCTACTCTCCCGATCGATTGAGCCGTAAGTACGCCTATCAGGTCCTGCTGGCTGAGGAACTGGCACGCTCCGGAGTCGAACTCATTTTCCTGCAGGCTCCGTCCACAGTCACGGCCGAAGATCAACTGTTGGTGCAGTTCCAAGGCATGCTTGCTGAATACGAACGAGCCCAGATTGCCGAGCGCTCACGGCGTGGCAAACGGCATCGCGCCCAGCAAGGATCGATCAACGTGCTTTCCGGAGCCCCTTACGGATACCGTTACATCAAGAAGACAGACACCTCGGCGGCATACTACCAAGTGATAGAAGCAGAAGCTGAAGTCGTGCGTACAATCTTCAACTGGTACACGAGAGTGGGACTAAGCATTGGCGCCATCACTCGTGAACTCAATCAACGCCAGATTCCTACCCGCAGCGGCAATGGGCGCTGGGAGCGATCGACGGTCTGGGGTGTTCTCCGCAACCCGGCCTATTCTGGCCGCGCTGGCTTTGGAAAAACGGAACTGCAAGGGCGACAGCGCATCACGCGCCGGGTACGACAGCGCGGTGGCCTTCCTGCCCGCCAGAGTGCCACTAAGGACCGCTCCCCAAAGGAATGGATCGAGATTCCTGTGCCGGCGTTGGTATCAGAGGAGACGTTTGCCTTGGCCCACGAGCAATTGCAGAAGAACAAGCAGTTCGCCAGCCGGCGCACCGTCCGGCCCACCCTCCTGCAAAGTCTGCTCGTATGTCAAAAGTGTGGCTATGCGCTCAGCGGCGCATCCGGCGGAAGAAAACCCCATGGCATACTCTATTACTATCGCTGCATCGGTTCGGATAGCTGGCGGCACTTGAACGGTCCGGTCTGTCAAAACCGTCCCTTGCGTCAAGACTATCTCGACGAACTCATTTGGCGAGAAGTTCTGCGCCTTCTTCAAGATCCCGCTTTGTTGCAGAGCGAAATCCAGCGACGCATGAAGGAGGCGGAGAAGGCGAATCCCCTTCGCCAGCGGGAGCAATATCTGTACCGAGAAGACGCTCGCCTGAGGAACAAGATCGACCGATTGGTGACAGCTTATCAAGAGGAGTTGATCACTCTGGAGCAGCTACGCCAGCGTATGCCGGACCTTCGGCAACAGGAGCAGGCCATTCGCTCAGAGTTGCAATCACTACACATGGCTGCTCAAGATCAGTCTCGATTCTTGCGCGTGGTTGACAGTCTCACTGATTTCCGTGAACGATTGAAAGGCAATGCAGAACATTTGGATCTGATCGGCCGCAGAAAAATCATTCGGCTTCTCGTCAAGGAAATCCTGGTGGGCACCGACACAATCACAATCCGGCATTCCGTTCCTCTGGCGAATTCTCACCCTCAATCCACGACCCCTACTCCACCTTCCACCCATCCTCCACCGGATTCTGACAAGCGTTATCGATTGTGTACGAGGGGTAATTTCACCACTGCTCAGCAACCTCTATCTGAACGAGGTAGACCGGATGCTGGAGAAGGCGGCGGACACAACGCGAAGGGGCAAGGCAACCAAGGTCCAGTATGCAAGATTTGCGGATGACATGGTGATCTTGATCGATGCCGAACGGCAAAGCGACTGGCTGGTGGAGGCGGTAAACCGACGGCTGCGAGAGGAGTTTGCGAAGCTACACGTTGCGATCAACGAGGACAAGAGTCGGATGGTTGATCTGAAGAAGGGAGAGAGCTTTGCCTTCCTTGGCTTTCAATTTCGGCGCATTCTCAGCTATCAGCGGAGGTGGCGGCCACACTATGCCCCCAAACTGAAGAAGAGGACTGCGCTGTTTGCGACGCTGAGGGAAATCTTCCAGCAGTATGTCAGTTGGCCCGTCGAATTTGTGATTGCAAAAATCAATCCGGTTCTGCGCGGCTGGGTGAACTACTTTCGGATTGGACACTCGAGTTCCTGTTTCACGATGGTTAAGGAATGGGTAGAACGGAAGGTCCGGCGTCATCTGATGCGTGCCCGGGGACGGCAAGGCTTTGGCTGGAAACGGTGGAGTAGTTCCTGGTTCTACGAACGGCTGGGCTTATTCAATGACTATAAGCTCCGTCGATGGACCAGTTCGAAAGCCGCTCCTGCACAATAGGCCCCATAACCCTTGGTACGAAGCAAACAGGTGCGCCCAGTGCGGGAAATCCGCACGCTGGGTGCGATGTGGCGGGGACTGGAAACGGGTTTACGGTTGGGCTAATGAGGCACTCCCAGAGGAAACGGGGAGAAACGGCTAGGCCCGGCCTTTGGAATACCGCGCCAGTCCTCGACCCGACCGGCATGGCAACTGCGATATCGTGATCTGCCTTCTTTGGCGAATCGGCGTTGCCTTGCGCGTTTAAGGGGAGTAATCCTGCTATCAATGCGTAAACCGCTGAAAATGAGTACCTTGAATCGTCACGCCGCTTCTACGGCACCCGAACAAAGATTACGATGTGAGAAACGCCTTGCAGCTGCCGAAACTGATCCCGACACGTGTTTTGCCGTTTTGCTGCAAACTCTCTCCGAAACCGGCTGACTAAACACCGCTAAATGAAAGGCCTGATCGCCGGCACCGACCGTCTCATACGTATAAGTTTTGGAACAACTACCGACGACCGCGCGCGTACGCCTATCCAATACCTATCGCCACGTGGAATCTGATCCCAGGATTGAACTACGTTTTCAATACTGAACTTCTTAACTGCTCAAACCTGTCCACCAGTCGCGGTGATTCATCTGGGGCTTCGCGGGGCGGCCATCATTACCTGGACGTGTAAGGTTCCTAAAAGAGTTGCAGACAATTCATACATGGAAGATCTTGCCTCAGGCCACCCGGAACAGCTTCCCTTAATACTCGGTTAGATCGCGACCGCTCACAACATTGCCGGAGTATGTCCGACGTATCTCGTTCACCAGGTCTACTTCTTGCGGTGGGCCAAAGTAGAGTTGGTGATACAGCACCAGGAGTTTCGGTTTCGCTCGCGATGCCAGTTCGGCTAATTGGCGGGTCGACGTGTGGGACTTCCGATGGTACTGGCCATGGAGTGGTCCGTACACCAGTTCGAAACGATCCTCCGAGTACACCTCGTGGACCAACACGTCGCACCCGCGACAGGCCTCGGTGATTGCTTCGCTGGGCACGGTATCGCCGGAAATCACAATCCTGCGGCCGCCCGCATCGATCGCGTAGCCAAAGGCCTGCGCCCACGATCCATGCTTGACCGCGATAGCGCGTACCATCACGTTCGCGTCGGTGTATACAAGTCCCGCGGCGGCAATTTCGTGCACATTGATGGCCAGCCCTGCACTATTCAGGCCTTCCAGCCCTTCGGTCCGGACCTTGATATCCGCCGCGTAGGCCTGCTTTAGATGTTCGGTCATGGCCGCGATTCCCTGGGGGCCGTAAACCTCGAGCGGCTGGTGGCGGCCGACCACCCACGGAGTCAGTATGAGATCCGCATATCCCAACGTATGGTCTGAGTGCAGATGAGTTACGAATAACCTGGTCAGATGCGTAGCCTCCAACGCGCCGATCCCGAACTTCTCAGCTGCCGCCTCCGCCTGGCGCACCACACCGGTCCCAGCGTCAAAGAGATATGCCTGCCCGTTGACCACCACCGCGACGCAGGGACCGGATCTGGACGGATCGGGAATCGGGGTCCCAGAGCCCAGGATGATCACTTTTGCACTCTCTGCGGACAATGCTTGAGCGGTAATTACAATCAGCCCTGCAACTACCACGGCTATTCCAGAGAGCTTAAGTAATCGCACTGGTACTCCTGTCGCGGCAGTTTACCACTCAGCCGTGTAGAATGTGCCAGACCCATAAGTCCCCGCCCCGAGAGGAAAAATGAACGTTTCCGCCGCTACGACCGGTCCGGTCAGTGCCTCGGGTTCGCCTTCTGCTACTCCCGATCCAGGCCGATGGAGGTCGCTGGCGGTCGTCCTTTCTGGCGCCTTCATCACCGCGCTCGATTTCTTCATAGTGAACGTCTCGATCCCTTCTATCCGTACCAGCCTGAACGCCACGTTTGCAGAGGTGCAATTCATCATCGCAAGCTACGGGCTGACTTATGCCGTTTTCCTCATTTCCGGTGGAAGGCTTGGAGATATCTTCGGCCGGCGCCGGATGTTTATGTGGGGTATCACCGCCTTCACAGGCGCCTCCCTGCTTTGCGGTCTCGCTCCATCGCCGACGTTCCTGATTGCTGCGCGCGCTCTCCAGGGAATCGCCGGAGCGGTGCTGTTCCCGCAGGTCTTGTCGATCATTCAAGTCACATTCCCGCAGGGCGAGCGCGCCACGGCGTTCGGATTGTTCGGCACCGTCATTGGTATGTCTTCGTTTTCGGGCAACGCTCTCGGCGGGCTGCTCGTCAGCGCTAACATACTTAATCTAAGTTGGCGGCCTATCTTTCTTATTAACCTTCCCATCGGTTTGCTTACGGTGCTTGCCGCCTCGAAGTTCGTAAAGGAGACTCGCTCTCCGAAGGCGCGCCGCCTGGATCTGGGTGGGGTTGCGATCATGACGCTGGCGCTCACCCTGTTGCTGTATCCGCTCATTCAGGGCCGCGAAGCCGGTTGGCCCGCTTGGACCTTTCTCTGCATGGCGGCCTTTGTGCCCGTCCTGATCGTCTTCGTTCAATTTGAGAAGCGAGTAACGGCCAGGGGAGGATCGCCGCTGATGGAACTCTCCCTTTTTCACAATCGCGTGTTTGTCATTGGTCTGTTCAGCGGAGTTTGCTTCTTCTCGGGCGCCGCGGCTTTCTTCCTTATTTCTACGGTGTTCCTGCAGAACGGGCTGGGCTACTCCGCCCGCCACGCCGGACTGACCTTCTTATGGTTTGCCGTCGCCTTCCTTGGCAGTTCGCTGGGCTCCGTCCGCGTGCAGCCCAAACTCGGGAGCAGGATCATCAATCTGGGCGCAGCCCTGATGATCACCGGTTTGACAGGATTGCTTTGGATCACATCCTGGCGGGGTGCATCCCTGAGCAGCTTTGACCTCGCACCGGTTCTCTTGATTTACGGTACGGGACAGGGCTTCGTCATGCCGACCCTGGTCAACACCATCCTGATCAACATCAAAGGGCACGATGCCGGGTCCGCTTCCGGAGTTCTAACTACGGTTCAGCAGGCGTCCTTCGCTACGGGGGTTGCGGTCATCGGAACCGTATTCTTCAGCACGCTCGGGAAGCTTGGTTCGACAGACGCGTTCATCCGCGCCTTGCGAGTCGCTTTTTCGGTGAACATCTGTCTGCTGCTTGTCACTTTCGTACTTATCCTCCAGATTCCCCGCTTCCCGGCACGAGAACAAAGCCACTAATTGGCGTCGGACTCCATTCAGCCGCAAAGTCGGCTACGAATAGGCCTGCTATGATTCTGCGAGCGCAAATCCGGCGTGGAGCCCGAAACAACGATGGAATTTGTTCTAGGCTTTCTGATCGCTGGCGCGGTCGGGCTTACAGGAGTCGGCGCAGGCAGCATTACCGCGCCCATCCTCATCCTGTTCTTTCATCTCAAGCCTGCCGTCGCGGTTGGAACCGCGCTTACTTTCGCCGCGGTCATCAAGTTAGCCGTCCTGCCAATCTACCTGCGCCGTCAGCAGGTCAGCTATCGCGTCCTGGGGTTGCTTTGCGCGGGCGGCATTCCCGGCGTGGTCATCGGTATTCAGGTGCTCAAGAGATTGAGCGTTAGGACCACGAGCGCGAAATCTTTTTCTTGCTGGGAATTTTGATCATCACCCTGTCCTTGGCCAACCTGTATCGAACGTTGCGACGCCGGGTTTCCGCGGCTTCGGCCTATCGCTCCTTATGGCTTCCCCCCATTGCCGCTTTCATCGGCGCCGAAGTCGGCGTGTCGTCTGCCGGCGCCGGTGCGCTGGGCGCGGTAGCACTTTTGAGCCTTACAAAACTTACACCGGCCCTGGTGGTCGGCACGGACATGGTCTTCGGCCTGACCGTCTCCACGGTGGGCAGTGGACTGCACTTGTTCATCGGGCATTATGACTCGGGAGTATTGGTCAAGCTCTGCATCGGAGGAGTTCTGGGCGCAATCTCCGGCGCTCTGCTGTGCTCCAGAATCCCGTCCCGGGCGCTCCAGGTGGTACTTTCCGTGTGCCTGGTGGGTCTGGGGCTGCAGCTTTGCTGGAAGGCGTTCGGGTAAGTTCGGGCTAGCTTGCGCAAAGCGCTTGCAAACAAGTTGGCTTGTGCTATCCTTGCGGCCTGTGCGACAACTATTGGTTCTTCCCCTACTACTGTTGTCGGCTGTGCTTCTGCGCGCTGCCGAAGTTCCTATTACAGTACATCTTCTGACCAGTGTGCCGTCGCCCCAAGCGGTGGGGACGCCCATCGGCCTTACGACCGCTGTGGGACCGGAAACCCCGGAATTCGCAACGGTGGTTTACCAGTACTCGGTCGCCGTGAACGGCGGACCCTTCCGGATTCTCCGGGTTTTTCAGCCAAGACTACTCTTTTCGCCTGGGCTCCCGAACTCTTTGAGCAGTCTGCGACAATCCGCGTCAAGGTGCGTAACAACGAAACCAACGCCATCGGTCAGACAGAGGTGCCTTTCCAGATTTTGTCGCGGGCCAAAGGACAGCGCCGCCGGTTACGCCGACGTCGCACCCGCTGGCGGCGTTCTTCAGCGCGCCGCCTTGTCCGGCAGGAAGCCAGTTCCGCGTCGCTTTCCACGCCGATGGCGAAGATGCCATCAGCCGGACTCCCAGCCAGCCATGCCGCGGCTCCATCAGCAGCAACGTGTACGTTGCCGGAATGCGTGCCGACACAGAATATCGGCTGCGTTCGGAGGTGACCGCGGGCGGCAGCATGTCGCCCGGTGACTGGCTCCCCTTCCACACAGGCATATTGGACGGTGGCTTTCCGGCCCTGTCGGTCGTAGTCCCGCGAACGGGTGGCTCTGAAGCATCCGAGCCGGTGATCATCTTTAGTGCGATCTCTTTGAGCGGCGGCGTTCGGC
>CAVTKF010000010.1:0-147500 GCA_963735215.1 uncultured Acidobacteriaceae bacterium
CGACGAGAGCTATCTGTGGATCATGGGCGCCAATGAGGTCGGCTGGGACTCCAGCATGGAGACCACCCAGATTGTCGCTGACAAGAAGACGTATGCGCCCGGGGAGACGGCGCACCTGAGCATCGTTTCTCAGGCCAGCGGGTTCCATGCGCTGGTCCTGGTGGAAGGGGATGCACTGCTGAAGCGCGAGACGATGCACTCCACGGGCGGCACGCTCTCGTTCGACCTTCCGATCGCCGCCGAGGCCATGCCGAATCTCACGGTCACGGTTCTCTTCATGCAAAACAGCACGCTCTACCAGGCTACGAAGATCATCAAAGTTCCGCCCGCTCAACAGCGTCTGCAAGTGCAGATCACGCCGGCAAAGGATGTCCTTCAGCCGCAGCAGAGCGTCGCCTATGACGTATTCACGCGCGACGCCTCAGGCAAACCGGCGAGTGCCGACGTGAGTTTCGGCGTGGTCGATGAGGCCATCTACTCGCTCTATCCTGATATCAGCGGCGACATGATCGATGTGTTGTATCCGCTGAGATCGATTCAAGCTTCCGTCGACACTTCGCTCGACTATTACTTCAGCGGCGAGGCCGGCGACAAATCGCCGATGCTGGCCATGCGAGAGGCTCGGTATCGTCCCCAGTTGGCGCAGGTTAAACCCGGCAATGAGGCCAAGCCGCGCGTGCGGAAAGCATTCCCGGATACCGCCTTCTGGGCGCCCAATGTGCACACCGACGCAACAGGCCACGCGCACGTAACGTTCACGTTCCCCGATTCGCTCGACCACATGGCGAACCACGGTCCGCGCGATACCCCGGACACAAAGGCGGGGTCCGCGATCAGCCGCGTGCTGGTCCGCAAGAATGTCATCGTACGCATGGGCACACCGCGCTTCCTGATCAAGGGCGACGAAATCACGCTGCCAGTGATTGTGCATAACTATCTCGACACTGCTACCACGGCAAAGATCTCACTGAACATGGAGGGCCTGGATACGATTGATGGTACGCAGCAGTCTGTCGCCATCGCCAGCAAAGGCGAATCGACCGTGTCGTGGCGGCTGCGCGCATCGCAGGTCGGCACGGCCAGGCTGACCGCGTCGGCCATTGCGGATAAGGATTCAGACGCGCTGGAAACGAGCTTCCCGGTCAACCCGGCAGGAGTTGCGGAGACGATTGCGCAGAGCGGAGTGATCACCCAGAGGGAATCGGAAGCCACCGCGAAGATTGTCTTCCCAAGCAACACGGACCTTGCGGCTCACAGCCTGCGGTGGAGGTAAGCTCGTCGATCGCCGGCTCGCTCATTCCAGCGCTCGATTACCTGGCCACCTACCCTACGGCTGCACCGAACAGACCATGTCCAGCTACCTGCCGAACGTCATCGTGGCCGAAACGCTCAGCCGCCTAAGAGGTGCCAGCGGCGTTGATGAGGCCGAACTGATGGCCAAGATGCAGGCAGGCCTTGAACGCCTGAAAGATTATCAACATGAAGACGGCGGCTGGGGCTGGTGGAAAGAAGATGAGAGCCGCGTCTACGATGACCGCGTATGTAGTCAGCGGCATTGGCCAGGGTGCACGATTCGCCAAGCTCTCATGGCCCCATCAATACATGCTCAATCAAGGTAAGGCCTACCTGCAGAAGGCGCTTGAAGAACATCCGAAGATGCGTCCGGAACTGCGCGCGGCAGTGGTTTTCGCTCTCGCCGAGTCAGTCGAGAAATCGCTTGCTCCCCGCTTGATCAAGTATGGGCGCGTCGCGAGGATTTGCAGCCGGAAGCGCTGGCCATGACCGGGCTCGCCATGCTGGACGTGCATGATCCGCGTGCCACCCAAGTGGCGGCGTTGCTCGCTTCCAAGGCCGCCCACCAGGGCGATCTGGTCTCCTGGAAGGGCTCGTACCTTCCGCTGCTCGACTATGACTAGAGCAACGATACCGAGGCAACGGCTTACGCTGTACGGTTCCTGGCCAGGGTCGACCCAAGCATCCGCTTCTCCCCGGTGCGGCGCAATGGCTGATGCTCGCACGGAACGGCGGCGTCTGGTGGAATTCGACCGAACAGACCGCGATGGTGCTGTTTGGGCTGGTCGACTATCTGGCCGCCTCGCAGGAACTGGAGTCTGATTTCGTCGTGCAAGTACTCGTCAACGACCGCGTGGCGGGAGAGCGCCACTTCACCGCAGCTGATGCGCAGAGCGGCTCCTCGCTCACCATCGACGTGGATGCGGGGCATCTTCAACCCGGCGCAAACAACGTCCAGCATCGTTCGGCGCGGAGGCAGCGGCCGCGCTTACTGGTCAGCACGCGGCGCGTACTTCTCCACCGACAAGAAAGCCTTCCAGGCGGGTACGATGTCGCTGAATCTCACCCGCGACTACTTCAAGCTGCAGCCAGCTCAAAAAGACGGCAAGATCGTCTACTCCCTGCAACCTTTGAGCGGAACCGCGCAGGTCGGCGACGTGCTGGCCGTCCATGAGGCGATCAACGGCTACGCGATGCGCTACCTGCTGCTCGAAGATCCCATCCCCGCCGGCACCGAGTTCATTCAGAACGAAGGCCAGCTATCCAATCGATCAGCGGCCCGGAGGCTGGTACGACTGGTTCACGCGACGAGAGTTCCACGACGACCATGCCGCGTTCTTCGCCAGCGACTTCACCGGCCGACAGGAGATCTTCTACATGATTCGCGTCGTAAATCCAGGCACGCTTCCAGATCAGCCCCGCGCGCGTTCAGCCCATGTACCACCATGGAGTGCAGGCAACGAGCGACAGCGTTCCAGCTGCGGGTCCCGAATCCGCACCGCAGGCAGGAGGTCCACAATGACGATGAGATCCTCCTCCGATCTGGCGAGACGCCTTGGCGCTGCTCAGCGTTCGCCTCGTCCTGGCCCAAATCGGACTCGTGACCGGTCTTCCTGTTTTTTATGCGTGGCTGCGGGTGCCGGATGCGAGCATCCTGGACGTGGCTGGCTCAGGCTGCTGGCCTTGCTTATTGTCGTTGCCGCCGGTCTGGGAGAGAGCCGGCTGATCCTCGGTCTTTCCGGCCGCCCACTCCACGGGGCGGATTCATCCGCGGCACACTGTTATTGCTGTGGGCATCGTGCTATGGTTCGCCTGGAGCGCTCTGGCTCGCGCACGTGAGCAGCAATGATCCTTTGCGCGCAGGCTATTTGAATTCAAAGCTCCGCACCAGCTTCGGCATCTGATCACCTTCGAGCACATCCTGCTCTGGCTCGGATGGATGTGGAGCGCGATCAAGTGGCTTGGGGCTGGCCTCTGGCATGCATCATCGTTCCGTTAGTGGCCGGCGGACATCCTATTCAAGCGGCGCTCGTTGCGGTGCGTTCCCGATCCTTCTGGCTCACTCTGCTGTCGGCACCATCGTTGCGACGCTCATTACAGGCGCGCTGATCGCCTGGTTGCCGCTCCAAGGGCTCTGGGCGGAAATGTTCAGTCTCGTCCTCCGCCTGACCGTTGCCGTGCTATTCGACGGGATCATCGCGTGTTGGCTCCTAGCTACCTTGGCAGTGTGCGTCCGGCGAGCAGACGCCGGCTATGCCACGGCAGAAGGCGGGCCAGACGACAGCCAGCCGCGGACCGTAGAACGCCATAGCGCGCAATCAAGGCTTTTACACGGGCTGCTGCCGCCCGATGCGCGCGTTCCTGGCAGCCCCGAATCTGCGGACGTGAGAGTCCTCTCGATATCATTCGTTGACAAGGACGATGTAGATACCTCTGCTTCCCCTGCCAACACCTCAACCAGCCCCTCCCTCAGCCAGAGCGGAACACGTTTGCTCGCTTCGCTTTCGACCAAGACATGCAGCATCTCGTGCAGCAAGGTAGCGGATGAACTCGGCCCGTGCTTTACTAGCACAGACTCTGGCTGCAGCACGATGGGTTGCTACGGTGCTGGCGAGTGCCCATCCGGGCTGCGCGGTCATTTGACGAAACAGTTCGGTAGTCGGCGCAAGAACGATCTGCGGCGCAATCGCCTTATGCGGCGGGAATCGTTGCAGCGCATCGTTCCATGCCCGCTGAACTGACTTTCCCCAGGCCGCCTCCTGATCTGAGGACGGGAGACCAGTAGATCGCAGTGTGATAGAGCCAAAGTGTGTCTCGTGCCAGCCTTCATCGTGCGGCGTGATACGTACCGCCGTGCCTGGAAAGTAGAAGGACAGAATAGCCTTGGCGTCGCTGCCCTCGGAGGCCATCTCGGTAGCTCCCAACTGACAGAGTCCCACCCCGTGTCCATGACCATGGCCGTCGAAGACCAGGGTTCCGTTGCGCAACCCGAGTTCGTAGGCGTCGCTGCGGAGGCGGTTCCAACCTAGTGCGCGACCGACGGCGAAGCGTAGAGAACTTGCCGCAATCAACGGCTCAGCGCCTTTGTCGCCGGTGAAGACGATCCGAAGTGCTCGATGAGACGGACTCCGCGCGGCGACACGAGCCGCCACGATCTTGTCCGGAATGCGCCAACCCTCAGCTTTAGCAATCGCCACAAAGTCCGTCAGTCGAATTTCGGAATGCCAAGCTTCGGTACCGCGTCGCAGGCAATAAGGGTCCCGATGGCCCTGAAGATAGGGGAGACCATGCAGGTTAGGCCAGACGATTTCCCCATCTTCTGTAAGGCCGCCACAGCTCTGGCTGAAGAAGACCTCCGCGCGTTGAGCACCGAACCAGAGCGTCTCACCGGCTGTCTCCTGGACAGCCTGCTCGATGGCTGGCGATACAAGGCCCAGCCGCATGGCCTGGCACTGTGTGCTGTCACAGAGTTCAGCGGGCAGCCCGCCAGATTGCGGAGTGAAGTGATTGCCATTGAGGCATATGTTCGTGCGACAATCGCCAAGGCTTGCAACGATTGCGCCGGTTCGTTCGGAGCCGCCTCGGCATTGAGCACTGCCGCGACGTAATGTTCGCTGGGCAGGGTCAGCACCACGTGCAACTCCATGCTTTGCCGGTTCGCGCGCACGTGCCAGAGTCCGGCCGCCGTTTGTGTGTCGCCGCTTCCGTCGTCCGCGATTCGCAGCATACCGCCGGCAAACATCTCAGTTGGTCCAGTGAGATGGAGAGGCTGCGTAAGCGTCTTGTGGATGCACCGCGTGCACGATGCGATCCAGGCATTCGCGCCAACCGGGGAAATTGTCACGGAGCGGACTGTCCGTGTAGAAAACAGTGCAACGGAGACATCGCGACCAGCGGCATCGGGTGCGGTCGCCGCGAGCGATGACTGCGGGGCGACGATCAAGGTTACGCCAACCAGCAGAGCCAAAGCGTTCTTCACCGGAGCGCGCCTTCGGGGCCGAAATTCGCAAGGAACCTTTGCGCCGATCCAGCCGCGGTGCCTCCATCACCATGCGGCACATAGACGACGATCACCAACCGGTCAGGAATCGCTCCGGCAAACCAGCCATGCGTCCAAGCCTCGCCCGGATCGCTCGCCGTCCCCGTCTTTCCGAGGATGGTGATTCCGGAGACAGCTGCAGGGCGCGCCATTCCATAACTCACCGAGCCTCTCAGTCCCCGCTGCACCACCCCACCAGCCGGCGCGCCCGCAAGCAAATCACGGTATGCATGGGCCAACTGCAGAGGAGATGCGGTAACCCCACGTAGTCCGAGAACGGCGAGTTGTCGCTGTTCCAAACTGGCGCTAATCGGTTGGTGAGGCAGGCCCAGTTGCTGCAACGCGGCATCAAGCTCCTCCCCTGAAAAACGTCTCCCCATCTCTGCGAACCAGGTATTACACGACTCGGCCAAGGCGCGTTCAGCCGTGAAGACGGGTTGGTCAGCCGGGTGCGTGCAAGGCAATGCATGAGTGGCAATCCTCAGGTTGCACCGGCAGTAGACTTCAGTGTCCGCACGCATGACCCCGTGCTCAAGCGCATACTCCAGCAGCAGAGGCTTGATAGCAGAGCCCAGCAAAGCTGAGCGTTGCTTACCCGCCTGAGCCAGCACCGTACCTGTCGCCTGGTCCAGCACTACGCCCGAGGCCTGCGTGCCGTTTAGCGCCCGCAGCAGCGCGTCGGCGAGTGGAAACTGCTGCGCATGCATTGAAGATGCAAGGAGGATCAGCAGGCTGAATGAAAGCCAGGATCTTCGCCGAACTAAGCTGGTTTGCACTCCTGCATTATCAATCAAGACCATATGGACATTTGCGAAATTGTCGAATCTATAGACCCGGTTTTGGAAATCTGGCTTCGCGCCAAATCGCCAATGCGCTCACCGAAACCGAATCAATTTCGGCTGGGTCTCTCGACCGCCACAAGGATTCAATTCACCGTGGCGATCCGATCAATGACGGAAAGCCGATGCTCCGGGGAGAGATGACTGTAGCGGGCAGACATCGTGATCGTTTTGTGGCCGGCGAGTTCCTGGATCTCTTTGATCGATGCTCCGGCCATGGCTAGCCAGGAGCAAAATGTGTGCCGGTTTGAGTGCCAGACGTAGTTCGTAATCTTCGCTTCTTCCAGACACGGTTGGAACCAGGATCGTGTATCGAATCGGCCCTGTGATCCCTCGCGTGGAAAGACCGGATCGGATGCCTTTTGTAGAGGTCGTTTCAGCGATTCAATTGCCTTCAGCGCGTCGGCATTGAGATGCACGGTTCGAGCTGAGCCGTTCTTCGTTTTCGTCAGCTCGATTGTCCGCCGTTCGAGGTCAACTTGGGACCACATGCAGGAGTACTGTTCACTCAGCCGCATCCCGGTGTGAACGCTAACAACAAACTCGGCTAAATGCTCTGGGAATCGCGCGGCAATCACTTTGTGGAGCCGGTCGTATTCTTCGCGGCTAAGGAACCGAAGCCGACCCGTTCCTTCTTTCCTTTGCCGCACCAGACGGGCGGGATTGACGGACACTTTGCCATTGCGAACACCCTCGCGATAGCAGAGTGAGATGAACGCCTTATAGCGGTTCGCTGTGGCAGGTGTTTTGCAGCGGGTTCTAAGCCACCGTTCCAGCTCCTGCGGAGTGAGGTCAGCAGCGGGTTTAGAGCCAAGCGCTTTCCTGACGATTTCGCCTTTGCTTGCGTAGCTCCGATTGTCCTTGTGATGCGCGACGAATTCGAGCACATCATCGATCAGTTCCGACAGCGTGACAACCTTGCTGTTGCGCAGCTCGGGAAGCTTCCTTCCGGCGACTACATCGGCCTTGCGTGACTGGTACAACTTGATCGCATCCGATTTGCGACCGACCTTCTCTCTGTGCCGCTTTCCGCCTCCATAGTAGTGAATCCACCAGATGCCGCTCCCCAAGGGATTTTCATAGACTCCGCGCATGGCCCACCTCACAGTATTTGCTCTTCAGCATTTTGATGACATTCCCCGGATATTGGAATGATTTGCCGAGGCACCAGGGGCGGTGTCAAGGCTCTCTGACCGCGAAGCGGCGCGCGGAGCGCGGCCTTGACTCCGTCCCGGCCTCGGCTATTCTCTGCTATCCGGGGAATGTCATTCGGTTGCTCGTCGGGCCTCTTCGGCGCGACGATTCGCCCGCTTTGCGAGGAGTTCTTGCGCCCGGATTAGCTTCGTCTTCTGGACCCGATCGAAGAGTGCATTAATGTGCTCCGTCGCCATTCCAGACGCTTTCAGGAGCGGGTCGAATGCAGCCATCATCAACATCTGACTACCGACGCATTCGATAAAGATATCCATACCAAGCGGGTTCGAACTACCGCCTTGAGCGGCCCTCAGCAATGCTTCACGTGCCCATTCGCTCGGCGTTTTGCCCGCGCGCGTTGCGGCGTCTTCAATGACCCTCGCCTCGACTGCTGTGAGCTTCGTACTCAAATTGAGCGAGCGGCGATCACGCCCGCGCAGCTTCTCTTTGGGTCGATCCCTCATTGTCTGAACGTCATCCATAGCGACCTCCATCCCGTATTTACGCGGTATCTGGCCAGATACCGCGCTTTGTAAACGTGCTGTGTTTTCAGTGGTATCTGTCGAGATACCAAAGTATCTGGGCAGTTCCCTTTCAGGGGTGGAGTGTCACAATTCACCCGGTGCGCAGCACCGAACGGGATGCATGCCCTGATTTCTTCCGTCGTGAGCGACAACATAACGCCATCTCTCGCGCGAGTCCAATACCTTTTAGGTGAAGAGTGATGCCTTGTAGGCATCGTCGCAAACTGGGAAACCGAGAGTGCACAGCACAACGAATCTCAAGTCAAATGTTATTGATTTCGGCGCTCCGATAGATTCGGCCGTACCCTTAAAGGCGTAAAGATGCCGCCGAATGACCACTAATGCCTCTGCGATGCCTTCTAGGAATAGCGCTGTAAGTAAAAGGTCTTGGACACGGATTCAAAACTGGTCAAAGCTGTAGCTGATCGCAGGTGCAAGCAAATTCTCCAGCCCATCGCGCTGCAACGCGCTGAAGACGGACTGACAATAAGGAGCATCGGATATGAGATCAGCAGACGGCGAACAAAAGAAACCGCCCGCGAGAATTACCGTCGCGGTGGAAAGCAAGATCCTTGCGAGCCGAGAGGAGGCAGCACAGATGCTCTCGATTAGCCAGAGGGCACTGGACTACCTGATCGCGACGCGACGTCTGCCAACACGGCGCATTGGAGGCCGGGTTCTCATCCCCGTCTCCGAGCTTCGGAAGTATGCGCGGACCGACCATCCAGAGCGGATCGTGGCTTAGGCGCCGCCGCCAAGTCAGCGGATCGTCTCGAGTCTGCGGAGCTTCGCGAGGAGTTGCCCGATCCTGGCTTGACTCGCATCATCCGGTAGAAGATATCCGGGCAAAGCGTCGAGGAAGCGTGATTCCCCAAGAAGCGTTCGGACGGCATCGGCGATATAAATCTTCAGCGCCGAAGAAGCCGTTTCGACTTCTGGTATGAGCGATGACCGGCCATCGACTACGGCAATGAAGTCTTCCAGGTCATGGCTCGCGAGGTAATCCCGTTTTCCCCGTCCGTGAAATGCTTCGAGCTTGGTCCCGAGAAAGTAGGGCGCGTTGATGGCCCGAATGACCAGCCCGCCAGGAAGCTGGACGTTCCCCGCCGTACGCAAAGCATCCGGATACCAGCGGTTCGAAAACCCAAGAACTTGAGGGTCCAACGGCATGACATCCAAGGTCAATGCGCCGTGAATCCACCGGCACAGCGGCGCGCCTTCGCGGCTGTCTTCTTTGAATCCCAGAGCGCGAAGCCGCTCGGAAAAGACGGTGTACTCGGCGTAGGAACCAATCTCCGCGATAACGTCCACGTCGTAGGTTCCGCGCACAGGTGCGGCGGCCGGATCGTCGATCAGCAAACCGGTTGCGCAGCCGCCGACAAAGACAATTTCCGGAAGGAGCTGGCGCAATCTCTCAGCCGCCAGTTCCAGCAGTTCAAGATTAGGATTTGGCATCGGTGGGCATCTCCAACCTTCGCGTCAGCTCCTGACTTGCCAGGTTTCGTTCTCTGGCCCGCCCGTTACGGAGAGCATCCACCAAGGCCAGCAATTCATAGAGCCGCTCATCTGCGAGTGCAGCTTGCGGGACATTCTTGTGGAGGGGCGCAAAGCTGTATCCACGAACCTTCCCATCCGCGTACGGCCAAACTGGCGGCAACTCGCCTGCATCAGCAATGGTTTTCGAAAGTGGAAGAGCGGCATAGCTCGTTGGAACACCTCGCGTCGGCGCGCCGGTCTCGGCAGGGAAAGCATACCGAACTCCATGAATCAGGAATTCGAGCAGCGAGGAGCGATTCAGGCGATCTCCGAGTTCCGGGCCTTGAACGAAGTGCGACGCCCGCGCACGCTTCACCGAAGCGTAGACCTCTGACGGATAGAGATGGAGTTCATTCGCCAGGCGCAGGTACGGAGGCCGTTCGCTGTTCTCCAGCGAAAGCTTTAGCATGACCACGATATCAAGCGGTCTCAACATGGTCTGATTATACAATATTCAAATAAATTGAATATTGAACGCCTGGGTAACCCCCGACGCCTGCCGGCACCGAAATGGGTGTAATTGGGTGTCTAACTGGGTGCGATTATGAACTCAGATACCGCTTCCAAAGGGCGGCGGATGCCTGAACCCGATCGCGACCGGATCATTTCGTCAGGATTCAACAGCCACTCCCGTGCAAATGCAACGATTGATCTGAGCTGCACTAGGAATTGTGCAACTCGTAACATTCAATAAATGAGATGGTTGAACATGTAAACAGCCACTAAACGGCCAGCAAATTGCTGCTGTTCATGTGCAAACAGACTGGTTTTTCGAAGGAAAATCCGCCGAGATTCTCAGTGGCTGTTTTGATGGCTGTTCGTTCCCAACTTTTGTGCATTTTGCTGCGACGGATTGCAAGGCGGCACTTCTCTTCAACTCGCTCTTCTAAAACAGCTTATGCAAGATTTTGCGATCAGCTGCAACTCGCTGCAAAACCCTAAAAAACAGACTCAAAATCCGCCGATCGCAAGGTCGTGGGGGTTCGCCCCCCCTCCCGGCACCAACAAAACAAAGAGTTTAAGCTGAAGTGGCCTCTCGAAATCGGAGAGGCCAAAATCGTTCGGTGGCTTTTGGTTTCCGCAGCGATGTATCGCGATGAACTAAGGAAACCCGCCGAGATAGCGAGGGTAGAAGGCCGTTGGGTGACGTGGGCTCGTTCGGACCGGCAATCGAAGCGAGCATGCTGGTTCCGTTACAGTTGGTGGAAATGCGAGCTACTTGGTTACGCTTCCATCGATCTCGAAATTCCCGGTGTTGATCAGCACGTAGCTGCCGTCAATCAGACGCCACTCATATCCATGATGACGTCGGCTTAGATGTCGGTATTTGCCGGCGTTGGAGCGAATTATCCGTGATTCATCGTTCCCCACGGCGCGAAAATACGGCCAAATTTGAAATCTCATTGCGCTAGGATTGCATGAGTAATCTATTACTAATTCGCAATAAGTAAGGTATTTGTAGTTGCTAAATTATGTTTTCTGTAACTCTCACTCGTAACTTATCGTAATTAGCTCGTAAGTGGAATTTCCGAGCGGTGATGAGTCGAGTTATTTCAATGATAGACACTCTGGAACCCCCTTGAGCCGGAGTCGCCTGCAGTCGACGGGAGAGAGGAAAGGCGATGCGGATACTGCGTGACGAAAGCGGTTACGTACTTGTCCCCAGGGGACTGCAGGTTTTGCCCGGCGGACGAAGTGCGGCAAGAGAGATTGTCTCTTCCGAGCTGATTGAGACATCAATTGCGACCGGCTTCCCCGGTTGCTCGGCGCCTCATTGTTGCTTCTACTGCTCCTGGTGTGGACAGCCGATCCTGCTGCCTAATGACCGCATCGGAGCTCCGTTTGGGAACCCGGATGCGCGTAAGATCGAAGCGCGCTCGATTGCAACGGTGTGTCACAACTGCAAGCACATCGGCGGCTATTCGATGTTTCGATCATGCCGGGGATTCGACACGCGCCACAAGATCACGCACTCGCCCATCAGCGGCGAGACAGTGTTGCTGTATTGGCTGCAATGCATAGAGAGCACTTGCTGCGCGCGGGTTCCCTTGTTTGTAAAACTCGAAAGCGGCGAGGTGGCAGGAGAGGCCGAAGCCGCAAAGTGGTTGTGGGATGAGCTGACCTGTGCCCTGGGTCATCGGATCAATCCGGTTTCAGTGGATCCGCGCTATCATCTTCCGCTGCGAACGCCCGGAGACATTGTTGACCGTCGAGCCCAATGACTATGGAGTCTCGTTGCGCAAAGGCTGCGTTTTTTGATTTCGCGTGATCGATCGTTATGAGAGAATCCAGCCACTCAGTTCCCCGCTCAGAATGCTCTTGAAGGAAGATCGAATGCCAGAGATCGCGGCTTCCCCTCTGCTGACTCTTGATGTTGAAACGAATGGCGACGTTGCTACCGTGAAGTGTCACGGCAGGCTGGTGCTGGGGGTGTGCGATGTCCTCACCTGCAAGGTGCGCGAGCTAATTCCGAACACGAAGCGTATTGTGCTGGACCTGACCGACCTGAAGCAGATGGACAGTATGGGATTGGGCACGATTGTCCGGCTTTATGTGACGGCCAAATCGAGTGGCAGCTGCCTGGTGCTGATCAACATGGGCCCACGGATTCGGCAACTGCTGGGCATTACGAATCTGCTGTCGGTGCTGACGGACATGTGTGAGCAGGGTGTGACGATCCGGTTCTAGTTCACGGCTCGCCAACTGCTCGGGACGAGAAAGCGCGGGGATCGCGTGGTTTATCCTTCGGGGTGATGACTCCGCACCGCAAGACTCTCTCTATCGCCATGATCGCCATGAACGAGGAGGCCAATCTTCCGCGCACGCTGGAAAGCGTGAAGTGGGCTGATGAGATCATCGTGGTCGATTCGGGGTCGCGCGATCAGACGATCGAGATCGCGAAGTCGTTTGGGGCGAAGACCAGCTATCATGCGTTTGGCGGGCACGGAGAGCAGAAGAACGTGGCGCTCGATCTGTGCGCCTGCGACTGGGTCCTGCTGCTGGATGCCGACGAGGTGCTGACGCCGGAGTTGCAGCGTGAGATTCGCGAACTACTGGCGGACGAGCCGAAGTTTGATGCCTATTGGATTCCGCGGCTGAATTTGTATTTTGGGAAGTGGATCCGGCATGGAGGATTTTATCCAGACCACAAGCTGCGGCTGTTCAAGCGGGGAGCGTCGCGGCTGAGCGAGGGAGTAGGGCCGCACTCGACGCCCCAATTCTCTGGATCCAAGGGCAAGCTGCACGGCGACATGCTGCATTATGCCTATCCCACGATGGGTATCTATCTCGAACACATGAACCGCTACAGTTCGGAGATCGCACAACTGCTGCACAAGCGCGGCAAGGATAGCCGGGGAGTGCTGGCGTTTTTATCGAATGCGGTGCTGAACCCGGCGGCGACTTTTATCTATAACTACTTTTTTCGGCTTGGATTTCTGGATGGGCGCGATGGACTGATCCTGCATATCAACCACTCGGTATATATCCATTGGAAGTACATCAAGGCGTGGCGGCTGGGGCAGGGCAAGGATTAGCCGCCAGCTGTCAGTCATCAGTTTTCAGTGGATAACTTCGTCTTGCCTGGGTGGAAACCCTCACCGGGCACTGAGTCAAAACTGACGACTGGGAACTGACGACTTCCGGCTAGATGTGGCAGCTGGCCTGGCCGCGTTTTTCAAGGTACTTCTGGTGGTATTCTTCGGCGCGCCAGAAGGTTTGTGCCGGTTCGACCTTGGTGACGATTCGCTTCGGCGCAAATCGGCCACTGGCGTTCAATTGCTCAATCTTGGCTTTGGCCTGTGCTTCCTGCTCGGGGGAGTGGAAGAAGATGGCGGAGCGATACTGCGTGCCCCAGTCCGGTCCCTGGCGGTTCGGGGTGGTGGGATCGTGCAGGTTGAAGAACGCGTCCAGAATCTTCTCGTAGCTGACCTTTGCGGGGTCGAAGTCCAGCTCAACCACTTCGGCATGGCCGGTTTGATCGGTGCAGACGTCTTTGTATGTTGGCTTTTCGAGCGATCCGCCCTCGTAGCCAACAGCGGTCGCCGTTACACCGGGGATCGCGGCGAAAGCAGCCTCAACGCCCCAGAAACAGCCGGCTCCAAATGTCGCTTTTTCGATGCTCATATCTATAAGATGCGCGAGCCTCACGATTTGTTTCGAGTGCTATTGCGATGGAATTCAGACTTTTGAGCGGAGAAGATGACAACTTTGGCACTCGCTTCCCCGGGCAAGACTGCGTAAGCCGGGGATGGAGAAGATATGCCCGCAGCGCGGACAGCGCCACAGCATAAAGCGAAGATAGAGTACCAAAAACAGAAGGATAGAGCCGATCAGGGGAAGAGGGCTGGTCTCCCCTTGAGGGCCGGCGATGGTGATGAAAAAGGCCAACGCGAATACCGCGGTGCCCGCCCACGCAAGGGCCCATCTGCGGTCATAGGCTTCCCATGCGTCGCGGAACTTGATATTGGGGCGAATCTTCTTCACGCGATCACGCTCTCCCTTGAATTTGGTTCAGTTGGATCATTTTTCTACGTGCGATTTGAGGCGGGCCAGAGTCTGATCCCACTGCCTGGAAACAGAGCTCAAGTAAGCCTGGAGGCCGTCAAGGGGCTCGGAGTCGAATTGGAAGAGCCGTTCGCGGCCGGCGTGGGAACTACGGACGATGCCGGCGCGCTCGAGGACGCCCAGATGCTTGGTGATGGCCTGGCGGGTAAGCTTTGAGTCTTCAGCAAGCTGCGAAATAGAACAGTGTTCGCCGGAGCAAAGCCGGGCGACGAGCGCCAGGCGCGTTTTGTCGCCGAGCGCGGCAAAGACGCGTGCCCTGGCCTTCGGTTTGGCGGTGATGCGCTTACGGATTTTGTGTGACATGGCTCTCGATATTCTTCATCTGTTCGGTCCAGCCGCCGTCGTTCCTGCGGAATGCCTCGGGGCGCCAGTCGGCGGGAATGCTGTCGAAGTCGGACTCAGTGAGTACGAGCAGTGTACCTCCCGGAATCGGCTCGAGCCGGAATTCGACGAGGGTGCGCGGTGCGTTGGAGTAGTCGGCAGGTTTGTCTGACTTTTCGAAGGATTGGACGTGGGGCCAATAAAAGGAGAAGAGGCATTCGGGCTCCATCTTTTCAATGCGCGCCTCCCATGTGATGTGTTCGTAGCCGGGGTAAGTGATCTGGCCGCGGGAGACCTGGCCTGGGACGAAGGGGGCATCGAGATTTACCTTGAACCACTGGCCGAATTCGCGATAGTCGGAGATGGCGCGCCAAACACGCGAGACTGGGGATTTCAGTTCGACGCGCTTTTCGATTTTATCGGACTGCATAAGCAACCTCATGGTTGCATGATAGCTAATTCTCCCTCAATACGCAACTAGATGGTTGCATATTAGATGAGGAGCGAGATAGGGGTGATGACTTAGCAGGTGAACGCTGCTTTTGCGCACCAGCGAGTTAGCGGGTCAACGAATCAGTGGGCCAATACTTCGTCAACAATCTGCGATTCAGTCTGGGGAGGTGCTAGTCAGGTTGTAGATCAGGCCGTAGTTGTCGCGCATGTAGCAGCGGGGGAACTCGGGCTCGTCTTTCACCACCGTGCACCCTTTCGCCAGGAGACGACGCTTGGCGGCCTCAACACTATCCACCGTCACTTCGAGAACGGGGCCGAGCAGCGGGCCTTGCTCGATGAAGAGATTGATGTGGCGGCCTTGCAGGCAGACCATGTTTGGCTCTTCGCCCGTGACTTCGAAGGCAAGGTTGTCGACGTAGAAGGCTGCGGCGCTCTTCGGGTCGGGCGCCTGGATCAGGATGTCACGACTAAATGTGTTTGCCATGCGGGCTTCCGTACCGCAAAGATAGGTGCGGGCGAATCAGATCTGGTCGGCACCAATCTAGCATGCGATGCGAAGGTAATGCACCGAGTGAGTAGTACCAAGGCATCAAGTTCGCTTCTTTCCTTCGGGCTTGCCCCCATGGCGTTTGCCACCGGACCGTGATCCGCCATCCGACGATCGGCCTGCGGCGGGCTTGTGACCACCCCCGGTTTTGCCTTTGAATCCGGGACCGGACCTGGAGAATCCGCTCGGTTTGGAACCAAAGGCAGGTTTTGAGCGGCCTCCGGAAGCGGGTCTGCCGGCGGCGCCTGGTTTGGGCTTCCACGCGGGCTTTCCTGTCGAGGGTCCAGAGCGTTTGTTGCTGGGTCGGGCGCCGCCGGCACGGGGTTTGCCGGTGCTGGTGGTAAAGGGACGCGAGCGGTCGCCTTCGGCCCGAGGGGGGCGGCCTGCGCCGAATTCTCGAGCGCCGGAGCGACCGGGGCCGCCGCTTGGGCGCGCACCGCTGGGGCGATCGAAGGAGGGTTGATCAAAACGGGCGCGGTCCGGTCTGGACCGCGCCGATCCAGCTCGATCAGGTCGCGGACGATCTGAAACAGGCCCTGAAACAGGCCGGTCAGTTCGCGGCCGAAACTGGCCGGGACGGTTGTGACCAGTACGACCAGCGTTTGGCCTGTCAGAACCAGCACCGCGAGCCGGCGGACGGCCGGTTGTGTGGCGTCCAGTCGGAGGGCGGCTTGCACTGGGGCGGATCGGAGATTCGCGTTCCGGCTCCACTGCTTCAATCTGCAACCTGGACGGTCTGGGCGCCTTGACTTCATCATCATGAGCAGGTGCCGCATCGCGACGTGGGCCGACGGCGTGAGGTTTGAATGCCGGACGATCTGGACGATCGGAATCGGGTTTCTTCCACGGCTTCTTCTCGAAGGGGCGAGCGCCATCAGGACGGCGACTCCCTGCAAATCCACCGGTCGGCCGACCTGGACGTGCCGAGCCGGGTCCAAACTGTGCCGGGCGCTGTTCGGACCTGGGCGGGCGTTCCCCAAATCGAGCCGAGGGACGGGCGGTTCGATCGTCCTTCTTCCATGCCGGACGGCTTGCGCCGAACTGTGGCGGGCCAGAACGTGGTGAGCCAGAACGCGGTGGACCGGATCGCTGAGGACCCGGTCGCGATGAACCGAAACGGACGGGACCGGTTCCAGCGCGATCCGACCTGGGACGGAAGCCTTCACCTTCAGTTCGCGTCGGACGCGAAGGGCGGTCACTTCCAAACTGTTTCTTCGGCGGAAATTCGGGTCGCGGTGCGAACGCAGGCCGATCGGGGGATAACGGAGCAACTGGCGGGCGACTTAGCCTCGGCTTGATCGTGGGCAATTGCGCATCCATCGCTTTGCGCCGGCGGACATCTTTCAGTTTGGGCTTGCGCAGTTTGCCGTCGGCAGCCTTGCGCAGATCTTCGAGCTCTTCGGGCTCGAGTTCACGCATCTTGCCGGGTTCAATGTCGAGAACGAGGGGGCCGTAGCCTACGCGGCGAATCTTTTCAACGTGATGGCCGATCTCCTCGAACATCTTGCGCAGTTCGCGATTGCGGCCTTCAATGATGATGACTTCGTACCACGGGTTGTCGCCTTGGCGAACCTTACGAATCTGGGCTGGAGCGGTCTGCACGCGGCCTGAGCCGGGTTTTCCGCGTTCGATGCCAACGCCTTCGCGGAGCTGGTCCAGTTCTTCCTCGGTGGGTTCGCCGCTCACTTTGACGAGATAGGTCTTTTCAACGCCTGCGGCGGCGCGGGTGAGCTTGTTGGCCAGATCGCCGTCGTTGGTTACGAGCAGCAGGCCTTCGCTGAGGTAGTCGAGGCGGCCGACAGGGTAGAGGCGTTCGCGCGACTTTGCGAAGAACTGCATCACAGTCGGACGGCCCTCGGGATCGCTGACGGTGGTGACGAAGCCCTTGGGCTTGTTGAGCATGTAGTAGCGGAGGCGCTCGGAGCCCTGCAGCAGTTTGCCGTCGACACGGATGTGGTCACGGCCGGCGTCGGCCTTGGTGCCCAGTTCGGTGACGACTTTGCCGTTGACCTGAACGCGGCCTTGCGTGATGAGTTCTTCGGCGTGGCGGCGGCTGGCGACTCCAGCTTGAGCGAGGATCTTTTGAAGGCGTTCGAGCTTGGCTGGTGGTTTAGGCTCGGCGATGGACTCGATCTCGTCGTCTGTCTCCGGCGTGTTCACTCCGGTAGCATCGGCGCCTTCGGTGAGAGCTTCAGGTGCGCCGTTGCTCGCTTGCTCGAAGGTGTCGCTGGCGGCGGCTTCCTGAGCCTGAGCGGCGTCAACTGCGTCGTTTTCGGGGCCGTCAGGTTTGGGCTGGTTGGGGTCGGGGCGCACATCGTCGCTCATGGGAGAATCTCGGTTCTGCCTGCTTCGTATCCGGTCAGGCTCGGCAGGCGCGGGCTTGTGCGGAGAAAGGCTGACTATCCAGCCGAACTATCCAGCCGGTTCCGTTTCCTCGTTGGATTCGCTCTCGGCCGATTGGGTCTGCATGACACTTTCAGCCGTTGCAGGCGAATCGTTGTCCGGCTCTTCCGGCGCATTTTCGTCCAGTTGGGGTTCGTCACCGCCCTCGGCCTCGTAGGCAGCGGTTGCGACGTCAGCCTCATCGACCGTTGAAGGCTCGGTTTCCTCAAGCTCGCTGGCCATCTTCTCGAATTCATCCATCGAGGGCAGTTCGGCGACATCCTTGAGGCCGAAGCGCATCAGGAATTCTCTGGTGGTTTTGTAAAGGATAGGTCGGCCGATGACCTGCTTGCGGCCCGCAGTCGTGATGAGTTTACGGGCCAGCAGCGAGCCGAAGACGCCGGATGAGTCAACGCCGCGAATCTCATTGACCTCAGGCGCGGTTACAGGCTGCTTATAGGCGATTACGGCAAGTGTTTCGAGGGCGGGCAGGGAAAGCTTGAGCGCGGGCTTCAGGCTCTTGATGAACATGCGGACGGCGTCGTGGCACTCAGGCTTGGTCGCCATGCGATAGCCGCCGGCGATTTCGCGGATTTCGACGCCGCGGTCGTCGGCGGCATAAGAGACGATGATTTCGTCGACCAGCCGACGGAGCACGGCCTTGATTTCGCGATCGCGCTGGCGGGCAGCACGCTTGGCTTCGGCTTCCGGGTCAAGGGGGGCCGATTCGGCCGGCGGAGTCTCAGAGGATTCGACCTTTTCGGGATCTGACGATGTCGAGTCGACCGGCTCCGTGGGGGGCGTCTCGGTTTGCTTTTCGAGGTCGACAGTCGGCTCAGACGCGGGTTCAGCTTCGGGAAGCACGGCAAATCCCGGCAGGTCCAGCAACCGGCCGTCTTCGGTGCGTAGCTCGAGATACTCCAACCCCTCTGCAATCATCGGTTGAGATGGGTCGACTTGTGAGGAGTCGGCGGCCGCGTCAGCGGTTTTCTGGGCGGTGGCGGCTTCTTCGGCCGCCTTCCATTCCAGCGCCTCGGCGCCAAACAGGGTGGCGAGCTGGGTCAAGGTGACCGGCTCTTCGGCGGCGTAAATAACGGCTTCCAGCTTGGATTTCAGGCTCATGCAGCAATCAGTACCTTCTGTATGGTACTGGACGGAAGGGGCGGATGCGTCCACAGAACCATCTGTTCAGGATTGGGCGGAAAAAGAAAGGGCGCTCGGGAGTACCGAACGCCCCTCGCTCATCACAAAACCGAGGCAACTTTAGGAGGAACTCTAAGCGAAATGACGAAAGAGCCAGAATAGTGTGCCCGAGAGAAGCGCCGCGGCAGGAAGAGTGAACACCCAGGCCGCAGCGATGTTGCGCAGCGTGGACATTTGCAGGCCGCTGCGATTCGCAGCCATTGTCCCGGCCACTCCCGAACTCAGCACGTGTGTGGTACTCACGGGCAGGCCGAAGTTGTCCGCGGCAAAGATGGTGGCCATCGCAACCAGTTCGGCAGTGGCGCCTTGCGCGTAGGTAAGGTGCTCCTTGCCGATCTTTTCGCCGACTGTCACCACAATCCGCTTCCAGCCGACCATCGTCCCCATTCCGAGAGCCAGGGCAACGGCTACTTTAACCCAGGTAGGAATGAACTTGGTGGCTTTGTCGACCTTACCCTTATAGGCCGTCAACACAGTGTTCTCGGCGGGGGTAAACGCCGGATTGTGATTCTTCTGCATCAGGCGGATGGCCTCGCTGGCCACGTACATGTCGTTGCGCACGTTGGTCTGCTGGCTTGCGGGGACAGCCTTGAACTCCTTGTACAAGCCGACTTCATGGCTGAGATCTTCCACGAGTTCGCGCAGCGCGAGAATCGTATCGGGTTGCAGTTGCTTGGTGCGGATGTAGTCGGTCACCGTTGTGCGCGCGTCGGCGCCGAGTAAGCCGGTTTTGTCCACATGTGCATCGAGGACCTTGCCAGCGCTGTCAGACGCCGCGATGAATTGCTGTACGTCAGCAGGCGTTACGGCATGGTTCAACGCGTAGGCGGTCGGCACCGTGCCGATCAGGATCAGCATAATCAAACCCATACCCTTTTGCCCATCATTTGAACCGTGGAAGAAGCTGACGCCGGTGCATGTGAGCACGAGCAGGGCGCGTATTGGCCACGGCGGAGGGGTGCTTCCTTTGGGCGCCTCATAGAGTCCCGGGTACTTGATCGTCGCCTTGGCAAGCAGGAATAACAAGGCCGCCGCGCCAAAACCGATGATCGGCGAGATGAGCAGGACCTTGAACACCTTGGTGGCCTGCTCCCAATCGACGCCTGAAGTACCGGAGCGCACATTCATCAACTGGTTGGCGAGGCCCACGCCAATAATAGAACCGACCATAGTGTGCGAGCTGGATGCGGGAAGCCCGAACCACCAGGTACTCAGATTCCAGATGATGGCGGCGATGAGCAATGCGAAGACCATGGCGAAGCCGGCACCCGAACTCACCTGAAGAATGAGTTCGACCGGCAACAAGGTAATAACGGTGAAGGCAACGGTGCCACTTGAGGTGAGCACGCCGGCGAGGTTGCACATTCCAGACCACACCACGGCGATGTTTGGTTCGAGCGAGTGAGTATAGATGACTGTCGCTACAGCGTTTGCAGTGTCGTGGAAGCCGTTGACGAACTCAAACCCGAGTGCAATCAGCAAAGCGACGATCAATAGAAAATAGGGCCACGCACTGCCCAGGGTCACGCCACTGAAATCCTGAGAGATGTGGGTGGCGATGAACCAGACCCCGATGATGAGGGCGATCAGAACGACGGCTCCGCTGATCATTGCGTGAGACGGATGCATCTTTTTGTCGAGCAGTGCAGCCGCGTGAGGCCGGGCTGCTACAGCGGTTGCCGATTCGGACATGAATGGACTCCAGATTGGGCTTGGAATTTTGTCTTGGCGCAGGGGAACGGGATTCGCCAGACGCAGCAAGGAATATCCGAGCCATGTGAATGCGATATGAACTGGAGATGAATTTGCGACCGTGAAAGATATCGACGAGGAGAAGACGAATACGGCTGCACCGAAGCGCAGCCGCAATTAAATGACCGAACTCAAGCTACGAAATATGGCGGAAGACCCAGTAGAGCGATCCTGAGAGCAGCGCGGCTGCGGGAAGCGTGAACACCCAGCCCGCAGCAATATTGCGAATGGTGGAGAAGCGCAGGCCATTTCCGTTTGCCGTCATGGTTCCGGCCACACCGGAGCTGAGGATGTGTGTGGTGCTCACTGGGAGGCCGAATTTATCGGCTGCGAAGATGGTTCCCATCGCGATAAGACCGGCGCTCGCACCCTGCGCGTAAGTCAGGTGGTCTTTGCCTATCCGCTCGCCCACAGTGACGACCACGCGCTTCCAGCCAACCATGGTGCCGAGGCCGAGCGCCAGAGCTACTGCGACCTTGACCCAAGAAGGGATGAACTTGGTAGCGTGATCTACCTTTTCTTTGTAACTGCTGAGAGCCGCCTTCTCATCCGCGTTGAACGCCGGATTGTTGGCCTTCACCATCAGGCGGAGCGCTTCGCTGGCCACATACATGTCATTGCGGACGTTGGCCTGATCCTGCGGTGGAACGGCTTTGAATTCCTTGTAGAGCAGGACTTCGTGGTCGAGGTCTTCGACGAGTTCGCGCAACGCGAGAACGGTGTCGGGCTGCAACTGCTTGGTGCGGATGTAGTCGGTTACCGTAGAACGCGCATCGGGACCGAGAATGCCTTTCGAATCGACATGGTGATCGAGAATGCGTCCGGCGCGCTCCGATGAGGCAATGAAATCCTGCATCTGCGCCGGGCTTACGGCATGATTCAACGCGTAGGCCGTGGGCACGGTGCCGATGAGGATGAGCATGATGAGGCCCATGCCTTTTTGCCCGTCATTCGATCCATGGAAGAAGCTGACGCCGGTGCAGGTGAGCACCATCAGGGCGCGAATGGGGAGCGGCGGAGGCGTGCTGTCCTTGGGCGCTTCGTAGAGCTCAGGAAATTTGGCGACCTGCTTGGCGAGCAGGATGAGCATGCCGGCGAAAACGAATCCGATGACAGGCGAGATCAGCAGGGCCTTCAACACCTTCATGGCCTGCTCCCAGTCGACGCCCGATGTGCCTGTCCGCGCCATCAATAGCTGGTTGGCGATACCGACTCCGATGATGGAGCCAACCATGGTGTGCGAACTGGAGGCGGGAAGGCCGAGCCACCATGTGCCGAGGTTCCAGAGGATCGCGGCGATCAGCAGAGCAAAAACCATCGCGAAGCCGGCGCCCGAACTTACCTGCAGAATCAGTTCGACCGGCAGGAGGGTGATGACGGCGAAAGCCACGGTGCCGGAGGAGAGAAGCACGCCGGCCAGGTTGCAGATGCCCGACCACACGACGGCGATATTCGGTTCGAGCGAGTGAGTATAGATAACGGTGGCGACGGCGTTGGCCGTGTCGTGGAATCCGTTGACGAATTCAAATCCGAGAGCAATCAGCAATGCCAGCGCGAGCAGGCCGTAGGGCGCGTAGCTGGTGATGGATGCAGCATCGAGATCGTGGGCTACGTGGAAGACGATGTAGACGACGCCGGCTGCGAGCGCCATTAGAAAAGCGAAGATGCCTTTCTTGCTCGGCGCGCTCTTCAGCTTGCGGTCGAGGAGCGATGTTCCGGATAAAGCATTTGCCGTCGTTGCCGCCATCAGATCTCCCCGGCTGCGACAAACGATTTCCGGCGCGACGCCAAGCATGCCAACGCGGAATCGGCTAAGAATTCTTGTTTCAAATGGGAATGGAACGATCGGAGATCGCAGCAAGAGGGACGATCAAAGAAGAATTGCATAAAACCCCAACAACTGCATTCGTGCCACAGCTGTTTGTTGTGCGGCACCTTCAAGAGGAACCGCAGTATTGATTTTACACGAGATAGCGGAGAAGGGACGGCGGAACGGGAGAAGAGCGGGTGACTGAAATGGGTCGTAAACCCTTAACGAATCATCGATTTATATGATTATCATAATTTGCAAAATGCGAACCGGTTTTTCGGGTATTTTGCACCGTTTCTTCGCCAATTACCGGGCTGTTGCAAGTTCCATCGAGGAAGTGGAAAAGTGTGCCAGTGAGCGTATAAAAATATGCAACCATAAGGTTGCGCAAGATTCTAGGCCTTTCGTAATGCAACCAATCGGTGGCGTTTCGCGAATGACCGAATTTTGCGTAACCGGAGTATTGCGAACGTTGGACCGAATGATTCTTTCAGGTGAACCGGGTCGGTCCTGAGATCCCTACACTCATGCTTCGGCGTTCCGTGAAAACCATTCGGCGAGCTGTTCTTCAGAGATGTCGCCGGCGGCGAGTGCCCAGAACTTTAGAACGCGTTCCTCTTTGGGGGCGTTCAATTTCAGCCCATTCAGCCGGAGGAAGGTTACCGAAACTGTAAAGGCTATCCGCTTGTTTCCGTCAACGAATGGATGATTCGCAACGATTGCTTTTGCGTAGCTGGCCGCCAATTGCGTTAGCGATGGCGTTTGCTCGGAGTACGCAAAGAGGTTCTTCGGCCGAGCGAGTGCGGATTCCAAAAGGCTCAAATCGCGAACACCCTGGAGTCCGCCATGGAGCATCAGAGCTTCTTCGTGCATCGCAAGAACGACGTCTTGTCGAATCCAAACAGGCTCGTTCACTCGGCAAGTCTCTGAAGGACGTCGCGGTTTTCGCGCATCACTTCACGAGCTGCCTCCATCTGCGTCGCAAACTCCTCATCGAAGGGAACCAATCGAATACCCTGCGGACCTTCAGTCAGGTAAAGCGTATCGCCCTTCTGCACGTTCAGCCGAGCGAGCGTTTCCTTGGGCAGAATGACACCGTTGGAATTACCGATCGCGATCACCTTGATTGCGGTAGCCATTTTCTATCTCCGTATTAAGTATAACATATGTTATAACAACGAGTGGGGGTCTAGCGCCATTCGTCGGTGGCGTTGGCGAGGCCTTCGTTGACCACGGAATCGAAGCCGCTGCTCTTCTTGATGAAGATCTCGGAGAAGGCGCGGTCCTGGCGGAGGAGGATGGCCTGGAGGCGGACCAACTCCAGAAGCGCAAGGAACATCGCGACGAGAGCGCGCTGGGACTTGCTGTGGCTCAACAACTTGCGAAGAGCCAGTGGACGGTCTTCCATCGAGAGACGGCGCGTGAGGAACTGGATCATCTGGCCGACAGTGATGGAGTCGTCCTGCACGTTGAAGGTGGGGCGCTTGCGTGCCCGCTCGAGGATGTCGCGGAAGATGCGCACAAGATCGACGGTGTCGGCTGCGATCTCAGGCTCGGCTGCAGCGTCGTCCTTGAACTCGCGCAGGCCGGGATTGGTCCACGTAGCGGCCTCGAGCATCTGCTTCTGCTGGAGCATCTGGGCGGCGTTCTTGAATCGCTCGTGCTCGAGAAGGCGTTCGACGAGTTCGCGGCGGGGATCGTCGGCGGCATCGTCGGGACCGGCAGGCGAGCGCGGCAGCAGCATCTTGCTCTTGATGTGGATGAGCAGCGATGCGGTGTAGATGAAGTCGCCGGCTACATCCATGTCAGTTGACTTGAGCTTATCGACGTAGGAGAGGAACTGCGCGGTGATCTTCGCAATCGGGATGTCGTAGATATCGATGTCCTGCTTGCGGATCAGGTCGAGCAGCAGGTCGAGCGGGCCATCGTAAACCAGACCCACGGTGACCGAGAATGGCGACTGCTCGGCCTCTTGTTCCTGCTTTTTCTGCTTTGCCGGCGCGGCTGGTTTGGCTGGCTTGGCCTCGGGGACAGGCTTGGAGGTAAGTACCAGCGGCGGAGCGGTGTTGATGCCGGGTTCCCTTGAGGGTGGATCCCCGTGCGGCGCGTCGGGCTTGGGCGCATCGGGCTCCGGGTCGGGGC
This sequence comes from uncultured Acidobacteriaceae bacterium, assembly GCA_963735215.1. Lineage (GTDB taxonomy): Bacteria > Acidobacteriota > Terriglobia > Terriglobales > Acidobacteriaceae > Telmatobacter. The sequence continues at coordinate 24,602 of CAVTKF010000010.1, forward strand.
CCGGTTCAGGATCGTTGACAGGACCGCGATGGCCGGGCTCGGGATCCTCAACCGGTTTTGGCGCCGGCGTCGGCTCCTTGATGGGATCACTCGCTGGATCGGTGGTGAGCTCGATCTCCGGATTGTTTTTGGCTTCGCTCAAAGACATCTCTACTTCGGGGGATTGTGCTTCGTTCGCTTACTTTGCGGGTTGAGTCAATTGCATCGCCGCGCGGACTTCGGTCATGGTTTGTTCGGCTCGTGTTCGCGCACGATCAGAACCATCTTTGAGGATATCCTCAACCTCATCGGGGGTGAAGCGGGCACGGCGCTCCTGGATTGGATTCAGAATCTGCACGAGCGCGTCAGCCGCCCAGCCTTTGCATTCGATGCATCCGATGCCAGCGGTTCGACAGCCTTCGTAGACCTTGGTCAGCGTTTCGGGCGTAGAGAAGACCTTATGGAGATCGCCGACGGGGCACTTGTCCGGGTCGCCTGGATCTTTGCGGCGAATGCGGGCAGGGTCGGTGACCATGGTCTTCAGCTTCTGGCGGACGATTGGTTCGGGGTCGCTGATCAGAATCGTGTTGCCGTAGCTCTTAGACATCTTGCGGCCGTCGGTGCCGGGAAGCTTGGGCGAAGGTGTCAGCAGCACGTCGGGTTCGGGAAGGACTTCGCGGCCGTTGAGTTTGTAGAAGTTATTGAAGCGGCGCGCCACTTCGCGGGTGAGTTCGACGTGGGCCTGCTGGTCTTGGCCGACGGGGACGTATTTGGGCTGGTAGAGCAGAATGTCGGAGGCCATCAGGACCGGGTAGCCGAGGAAGCCGTATGTGGTGAGGTCCTTGCTCGTGAGGTTTTCCTGCATCTCCTTGTAGCTGGGGACCCGCTCGAGCCAGCCAAGAGGAGTAATCATGCCGAGAAGCAGAGGCAGTTCGGCGTGCTGCGGAACGCGGCTCTGCTGGAAGAGGACGGTCTTCTTCGGATCGAGGCCTGCTGCGAGGTAATCAAGCATGACTTCGCGGGAGTTCGGCTCGATGTTGGAGGGATCTGCGTAGTCCGTTGTAAGGGCGTGCCAGTCGGCGATAAAGAAGTAGCACTCGTACTGACCGCTGTCTTGGAGCTTGACCCAATTGGCGAGGGCTCCCATGTAGTTGCCCAGGTGCAGCTTGCCCGTTGGGCGCATGCCGCTCAGGACGCGCGGGCGGGAGGATGAGGTTGCGGATTCAGACATTCTGTTTTCTAGTCCGGATAAGGCCGGGATTGGTCGCCCAAGTTCGATCAGGAAGGTCAAAGTGAGGGCTCGTTCCATTGTAGCGGGAGCAAGCGCCGCCGAAGAAACCCGCGCTTTTACCCTTTGGCCAGCACGAGACCGACAATCCCAAACGCAGGAACCAGGAGCAGGCGCATGATGTAGCCGCCTACAAAAATCATGAGCAGCCAGCTCACCCAGAATGGAATGCGATCGTAGGTCTGCACGGCATTGTAGGGCAGCACGTTTCTGAGCAGCTGGCTGCCGTCGAGCGGCGGAATCGGCAGCAGATTGAAAAAGAGCAGAGCGAGGTTGATCTGGACTGCGGCAATGCCGAGCAAAACAACTGCCTGAACCGATGAATTAATACCCGGCACGAGCATGCCGCGGGCTGTGAGATTCACGATCTGGCGCCCGCCCGGAACTGAATGGATGACGATGAGAAGCACGATCGTCGCGATCACAGCCAATAGGAGGTTGGACACTGGGCCGGCCAGGGTGACCATGTTCTCGTCGCGGCGGATCTTAGCGAAGTTGCGGCTGATTACGGGGGTCGGTTTCGCCCAGCCGATCAGGATCCCGCTGAAGAGGGTGAAGCCGATGAACGGGCCAAAGATGATGATGGCGGGAATGATGAGGGTGCCGACAACGTCGATGTGGTAGATCGGGTTCAGGGTTACGCGGCCCTGCATTCGTGCGGTCTGGTCGCCGAGCCGCGAGGCCATCCAGGCGTGCGAACACTCATGCACACTCAGTGAGAAGATGAGCAGGACAAATTCGAAGACTGCAATTGCAAACTCGGCAGACTGCACCAGACGCTCCCTGCATTTGGAAAGCTCAGGTTAGCATGGTGCGGCGCGCTAGCGTTCCAATACGGCTACACCTTGTATGCCGGATAATGACCGACGACTTGTCCCGGCCCGATGTTGGTGCCGCCCATGATGATTTCGTGGCTGCCGATGCGGGCGCCGTCGCCGATGGTCGTTGGCAGGAGCTTTACGTCATCGGTGCCCTCATTCCCATAACTATGGGAAAAGATGCGCACGAAAGAGCCGAGGACTGCGTTTTTACCGATGGTGATGCCGCCTCGGTCGTGGAGCAACACGCCCTGGTGGATGATCGCGCCATCGCCGATGGAGAGTTTGTAGCCATAGGTGAGGTCGACGCCGTTATGAATCTTGACTCCGGAACCCATGTGTTCGAAGATGTGGCGGCCCAGCATGCAGCGAAAGCGCATTCCCAGCCACAGATTCAGGCCGATGGGGGAGCGGTCGAACATCTTCCAGAACCAGAGCAGCGGCTTGCGGATGGCGAATTCCGCCTCGTCGATGCCGCCGAAGTACTCGGCCTCCACCGTGACGTTCTCCGGGTCGAGCGACATGCTGAGCACGTTGCCGGGTAATTCGCTGGAGAGCGTGACGTTGGGTTTCCCGCCGTGGGGCCGTCCCAGATAGAGCTGGTAGAGCTGGTCGCGGACGATTTCAGCGCGGCGCTCGGGGGAGCGATGGCGGTAGAACTCCTCATCGAGGAAGCGGATCCAGCGGCGGAAGACTTCTTCGGCCTCGGGCGTGGGGTGGGGCTGATTGTTGGCGGCTGGCTGGGGCTTGGGATTGGTAGCCATACGTTATGGACGATAAACCAAGTGGGTGGGACGCGGCGAGGGCAATGTCGCGGCGGTCACTCCTGGCGGGAATAGCGCGCGTTATCCTAAAGGGTCCGGTGCCGCTAGCTCTGGGAAGAAACAGAGCTGGTTGACGGAATAATTACCCACCCATTTCACAAAAAGCGCGAAATGGATGGGGCACCCAGGATTCCAGGCCCCGCTCTCCCGAAACCAAGGGGAACATGGGCACCGAAGAGAGTTGAAAGCTATGCCCGAAGAAACCGCTCCCGCCGTTACTTCTGCTGAAACGCCAAAGACCGTAGCGCCTGTGGCTACGATTGCGACCCTGGGTAAATTTGAAGGTCAGTCTGTCGTTTTGAAGGGCTGGCTCTACAACTCCCGCGAATCGGGAAAGCTGCTGTTCCCCATCTTTCGCGACGGGACAGGCACCGTGCAGGGTGTGGCGCATGTGAAGAGCGTGCCGCCTGAGGTGTTCGAGGCACTTAAGGGCCTGACGCAGGAGTCATCGGTGATTGTGACCGGCAAGGTCCGCGCGGACAAGCGTGCGCCCGGTGGGTTTGAGCTGGATGTCGAGGACATCGAGGTAATCCAGCGCGTGCCGGAGTCGGATCCGTATCCGATCACGCTGAAGGAACACGGCGTCGATTTCCTGATGGAGCACGGCATCTCTGGGTGCGGTCGCCCAGGCAATCGGCCATTCTGCGCATTCGCGCGGAGATCATGCGTGCGGCTGCCGAATATTTTGACAACAACGGATTCATCCGGACCGATCCGCCGATCCTGACGCCGGCGGCTTGCGAGGGCACGTCGACACTGTTTCCCGTGGACTACTTCGGCGATCCGGCGTTTTTGACGCAGTCTGGCCAGCTTTATATCGAGTCGACGGCCTTGGCTCTGGGCAAGGTGTACAGCTTCGGGCCGACATTTCGCGCGGAAAAATCGAAGACGCGGCGGCATCTGACAGAGTTCTGGATGGTAGAGCCGGAGGTTGCATATTGCGATCTCGATGGGCTGATGGAACTGGCCGAGAACTTCATCTCCCACATCGTGCAGTGCTGTCGTAAAAAATCGTGCTCCCGAACTGCAGGTCATCGGCCGCGACATTGAAACGCTGAAGAAAATAGTGCCGCCGTTCCCGCGTCTCCGTTATGACGAAGCGGCCAAGATGCTGAACGAGGCGCATGCGAAGGGATTGCTGGAGCAGCCATTTGAATATGGCAATGACTTCGGCTCGCCGGATGAGACGTGGCTCAGTTCGCAGTTCGACCGGCCAGTGATGGTCCATCGCTATCCCGCCGCGGTGAAGGCGTTCTACATGGAGCCGGACCCGAAGGATGCGAACTTTGCGCTCTGCGTGGATGTGCTGGCACCCGAGGGATACGGAGAGGTGATTGGCGGATCGCAGCGCGTGTCGAGCTACGAGCTGCTGAAGAGCCGCATTGAGCACCACAAGCTGCCGATGGAAGCGTTCCAGTGGTATCTGGACCTGCGTCGATACGGATCGGTGCCGCATGCGGGATTCGGGATGGGCATCGAGCGCGTGGTGGCGTGGGTGTGTGCGCTCGATCATGTGCGGGAGACGATTCCGTTTGCGCGAACGCTGCACCGGATTTATCCGTAAATCCAATTAGCTTCGGAACCCTTACTCAGTTCGTTGCGTATCCCTGCCCAAGCATATGTGCGCTCAAGCATGCGTGTGCTTGAAAGAAGGCAAGGCGATGAAACGGATCACAATTGCAATCTTGTTTGGGCTGGTTGCAGGTTTGATTTGCGCAAGCGGAGCATTTTACGGACACATTCTCAAATTCAGCGTTGTCACTTTGATTTGGGTTCTGCTGAACCGGGTGGTGATGGGGTTCGCCATTGGCATCTCGGGGCTCAGGGTGCATTGGGCCTGGAACGGCGCCATTGTCGGTCTGGTCGTGGGGGCGATCTTCTCTTATTCACTTTTCATGAACTTGGGACCAGTGCTGGTGCCGCTGGTGAATCTCTTTGTCAATGCGCTGTTTGGATTGATGATCGAGTTCTTCACCACAAAGGTCTTCAAGCAGGCGGCTTTGTTTGTGCCTGACGCCAAAGCGCAAGTTCTTCATGTCTAGATGCTCTCGGGACCAAGCCCTGCGCAAAAGAAAGCCGCGACGCCCTTGAGCGTCGCGGCTGAGATGAAGCTGACTGCAAATTAGAAAGTGAAGCGGACGGCCATCTGCAACTGGCGAATGTTGAAGGCGAAGTTGCTGTTGTCGGTGCTGGTGATCCCACCGAACGGTGTGGACGTGTATTGCACAAGGTTGTTGGTGTGGGTGGTGGTGTTTTCCGAGATGGTGTAGGCTGTGGCGCCCACGCCGGTCACGTTCTGGTGGTTGGTGAGGTTAAATGCCTCAGCCAGGAATTCCAGGTTGTAGTGCTCGTGCACGACGACCTTCTTGGAGGCGCGCAGATCGACGAACCAGGTCTTGGGGTACTGGTAGTCGTTGCGATTGAATCCGGGGACCCGATTCGCGCCGCCGCTGCCGTTGAACGAACTGCTGCTGATAATCGACTGCTGTGTCGTTGATCCGGTCGGATAGAGCTTCGCCGACGATCCGCTGATCCCGACCGAGTAGGGCAGACCGCTCTGTGTCTGGAAGTCAGGTGCCAATTGGAAGTCGTTCAGCAGGTAGCCAAGCGGTCCGTTCACGTGCCATGGTGAATCCGCTACGGCATAGATGATCAGCTTGTTCGGCACGTTCTGGTTGGAATTGCCGTAGTCAAGGCCGATGTTTTTGGGATCGAGCAGCGCCGTTGCGCTGGCGCCGGTGGTGTTGTTTTCACCGAAGTCCAGTGCGTGCGACCAGGTGTAGTTGGCGTTGAACGAGACGTGGTTCGACATGCGATGTTTGAACTCCGCCACCAGTGCTTCATAGTTCGAGGTAATGCCGCTGAAGATATCGGTGATGGAGCTGAAGTTAGGGTTGGGACGGTGGTTCGTATTCGTCGTATTGAAATAGGCGTTTGCGGTTACGGTGCTTCCGACGGCCAAGCGGTCCAGGGCCAGCAACCGTAAGCGTCACGGGCGTTGGCGTGGGCAGGTTGGTATCAACGAAGTCGGGCAGACGGCGTCCCCATGATCCGAGCCACGAGAGGTTGAAGACATCGTTTTTATTGATCTGTTGTTCGAGAGACAGGTCGGCCTGGTGAATCTCCGGCAGCCTGAAGTTGCTGTCGACGTAGTAGGCCGTCGCGTTGCCGCTGGAGCCCTGGAGGCAGTTGGACGCATCGATCTGCGGGAACTGCGGAGCGCACGTGGTGCCGGGGTTCAGAGTGGGGTTGACCTGCCCTGCGGAAACGCCTGTACCGATCAAGGCCTGATAGAGCGTGGAGTTGATGGCGCGGGCATAGAACATGCCGTAGCCGCCGCGGAGGATGGTCTTGCCGCCGCCATAGACGTCATATGCAAAGCCGACACGCGGGCCGAAGTTGTTCTTGTGGTCGGGAAGGCTGACGGTTTGCAGCAGCAACGAGTTCGGCAACTGCTGGTTGGGGAAGTTCTCGTACTCCCAGCGCACGCCCATGGTCAGACTCAGGCGCGGGCTCACCTTCCACTCATCCTGTGCAAAGAGCGCATAGTCGGTGGTCGTGAAGTCGAGTCCTGCGGCACCTACACCCTGGCTATACGAGTTGTAGTTTTCGGCGGTTTTTCCGCTTACTGGATTCTGCGAGAGGTAGAGGTCAGAGAGATAGTTGCCCAGCGGAGTGTTTCCGGTGTAGCTGAATCCGCCGTACTGGTTGTAGAGGTTCGAGATCCGGTCGTCGGTGTGAATGTAGTCTTCGCCGAACTTCAAGGTGTGGTTACCGTGGACCCAAACGACGGTGTCGGCAATTTGGTACCGGCGCTCGTCGGGCAGCGCGGCACGATTGAGGAACTGCGGTGTGCCGAACTGGAAGAAGCCGCTGAGAAAGACGTTGGGCGGCAGACCCTGCGGATTCACGTAACCGGAGGGCGTGTTGATCAGGTTGGTCTGTTCGTACGAGGTCGGCTTCTGATTGAATTCAAACTCGAAGTCGCGGCCATACATGAAGCGCGCTTCATTGCTCCAGTTGTTGCTGAGGAAGCTGTCGAGCTTGCCGACGATCCAGTTGTCGCGGACATAGTCGTTGCCGAAGCTGGACATGGCGTAGGCGACGGCCGGTGCGGTCTGGATGCCCGCAGGAGATGACCAGCGCATCTGGTTGGCTTCAACGGATACGTGGTTCTTCTGGTTGAGCTGCCAGTCGATCTTGGGGAAGTAGATGACTTGTTCGCCAATACGTGGAACGGTGCCGAGCATTGAGGTCAGGCCCGCGATCCCGTTGTCATACACAGTCGTTGCGGCGGAAGTTGTGAGGCCTGTGTTCTTGACCATTTGGGCAATCTGCGCCTGCGCATAGGTGCCGGTGATGTTGTAGAAGTTCGCGTTGGCGCTGGTGCCGGTGATGGTGGCGGCTGCAGGGAAGTCGTGATAGAAGCGGTCTGCGGCAAGGAAGAAGAAGAGCTTGTCGCGCAGGATAGGACCGCCGACGCCGAAGCCATACTGGCGGCGAAGATCAGTCGGCTTGAAGGGAACAACCGAATACGTGACCGGGTTCGTCGACACCTGAATGGGATGTGTGACGTAGGTGTTTTGAGCAGCCCACGCGCTGTCTCGATCGTAGTAGTAGCCCTCGCCGTGCAAAGCGTTTGAGCCGCTCTTGGTGATGGAGTTGACGATGCCACCGGCGGAGCGACCGTATTCCACTGAGTAGTTCGAGGTGTTGACCTGGAACTCCTGTATCGCGGCTTTGATGGTTGAGTAGCCGGCACGTGTACGACCGCGCTCTTCAGAGAAGTACGCCTGGTTATCGTCAGTTCCGTCGATGGTGACGTTGTTGAGCAGCGTGCTCTGGCCGCGGAAGCTCAGCAGGCCGTAGCCATTGCTGTCGTTCACGACGCCGGGAGTGAGCAGCGCGAACGCCGACCAGCGGTAGTTGTTTTCAGGCAGATTGTGCAGCGGTACCTGGTCGACGACACCGGCAAAATCGGGCGTGGAGGTATTCACGAGAGGCGCCTCGCCAGTGACTTCGACGGTCTGGGCCGAACTGCCAACCTTGAGGTGAGCTTCAACGTCGGTAAGCGATCCGACTTGCACAATAACGCTCTTGGCATCGTAGGTGTCAAAGCCCGATGCGGTGATCGTGACTTGATAGGCAGCCGGCTGAAGATGAATGACGCGAAAGTAGCCGGAAGCATCGGTAACGGCCCTTTGCTCGGCGTTGGTGCCGGTGTTGCGCACTGTGATCGAAGCGTTGGGTACGGCCGCGCCGGTGCTGTCGAGCACGCTGCCGCCAACTGCGCCGTCGACGGCGGACTGAGCCCGCGCCGAAGGGACAAAACTGAGCAGAGACAGAAGAACCGCGAAGATAGTACAGCGGTTCAAGATGGAACTGGTCATATTTCCTCCAAGAAGAAATTCGTTCAAGTTGCGATCGAGATGCGCCTGGCGTCCGCCGGCATCGTGTTTTACGCTCGACCGGAATCGGTCCCCCGGATTCTCCTGAACTCGGCGAAACCCAACCGCGAAAAGGAAAAGATGGTCCTGGTCTGGTCGTGGGACTGAAGATGTCAAGTCTATATCAAGTATTACAGAGAAGTGTGAATGGTTTATGAGCGAGCTCCATTATGTGTATCGCAGTCCGAAGTCGAATTGGCTTGGCGTGATTCGGATCACAAATGACTTATGCTCAGCCACTTCGAGGTGGACAATGCGCATCCTTCGCCTCGCGCGCGCATCCCAGATAGCAGGAGAAGAGACTGATGACCCTTACGGCCAGTGAAGTCCACAAGATGAAGCACGCTCAGCCCTCGACGGATGGGGTGCTGCCCATCATTCTGGGGCGCTGGAGCCCCCGCGCTTTTGTCGATCGCGACATAAGTCCGCTTGATTTGAGGACCATTTTTGAAGCTGCCCGCTGGGCTCCATCCTCCTTCAATGAGCAGCCATGGCGCTTTATTGTCGGGCACCGTAGTTCCGAGACCTATAAGAAGATCGCCGAAACGCTGGTTCCCGCCAATCAGGCCTGGGCGCTCAATGCTCCTGTATTGACCCTGGGCGTTGCCAGGACCCGGTTCAGCCACAACGACTCACCGAACAACTACGGAATCCACGATCTCGGAGCGGCGGATGGCTTTATCACGCTGCAGGCTGCTTCTATGGGAATTGCCACCCATCAGATGGCGGGCTTCGATCAAGCAAAAGCGCGCGCAAGCTTTGCGATTCCAGAGGTTTACGCCATCGGTTCTGTGATGGCTCTGGGCTATCAGGGTGATCCTTCGACCCTTGGCGAGCAGCATCGGGCGCAGGAGCAAGCGCCGCGGAGCCGCAAGCAACTGAACGAGATTGTCTGGTCGGCGTGGGACCATCCGGCGGATCTTGGCTAGATGCTGTCGGCTTGAGCAACGTCCCAATTCAGTTAATACTTTCGTGCCTTTGCCGCTGAGCTTTCCCTCGTAGAGTGGAAGAAGGGAGCCCGGTGTGGCAATTGCATCTTCAACTCGCCAGACTGGCCGGCGCGCACCTACTCGCCGGCCCCGTCGTCGCTATAAGCCAATCGAGCTCGGCAGGAAGCGCTGGATCGTGCGCGCGTCACTGGCGGCGTTTTTGCTTGTCGTCATTCTGGTCGGCTGGGCCGTGATTGAGCGCAGGCTTGCGCCCGCCGGGAACACCAGCCGTGATCACTTCGACGCAATTCTTGTGCTCGGCACGCCGGCAGATGCGGACGGCAATCCCACCCCGAAGCAACTGGCGCGGGTCACAGAAGCTGTGCGTGAGTACGAGCGCGGCGTCGCGCCACGCATCCTCTTTACCGGGGGACCGGCGCATAACCAGTTTGTGGAGGCGGACGTGATGGCTGGCACCGCCGCGGCGCAAGGCATTCCGCCTTCAGCCATCTTTGTCGAGACCAAGGCCATGGACACGATCCAGAACGCGTGCAACTCGGCCCGTATTATGCAGGCGCACGGATGGCACTCGGCTGAAATCGTGACTGGCGGTTACCAGTTGCCGCGTGCGGGCATGATCTTCAGCAACACGCCCCTCGATTGGCGACTGCACGTTGCGCCGCCGATGCAACCGGGAGCATCGGACTCGGGGACAGATTCGGCGATCGAGATCCTGAAGACGATGCGTTACCTGGTCTACGCCAACTGGGCGGAGCGGTGCGAGTCTTGAGCAATTGAAGAAAAGTCGCTAGCTAAGCCTTCTGCCTGGCGTCTAACAGCCAGTTCCGATCATTGTCCCTCCAAGGTATGGTCCTGTAAGCTTTGTGTTGATGCGTCTTCCAGTAAAGTTTTCATTGTTTTCGGCGGTCCTTGTCCTCGGTCTGCTTGCCTCCACTTCGCACGCCTGCGGCCAGGTGCAGCCTGCCGCGCAAAGCACCTCGTCGCAACCCACTGGCAACGGCACCTACATCGTTGTGGACCCGCTGGCCAATGTGAAGTACGACAACAAGTACGATGTTTCGCTGGGAATGGCGTACGACCATATGAAGGCCGGTCCGAACCTGCTGCAGGGATCGAACCTGGGCGGCCTGAACCTGTCGGGTTCCTACTGGTTTAGTCGGCACTGGGGTGTCGAAGGCAGTGGCCGCAGTTATTGGGGCACCAGCGGCGCAGCGCCAAATGCCTTCCTTAACGGCAATGGCCAGACCGAGAACATCCAGGGTCCCTTTGTTGCGCAGTACTTCTTCGTGGCCGGGCCGGAATGGCTTGGACCACACAACAAACATGGCGCGCTGATTGCCCACGCGATGTTTGGCGGAGTCTACGGGAATTTCGAACAAGACCTGCGCGGACAATCTCCGGCACTGGTTGGCTTTTACAACGACCAGGTGGCCCCTGCCGCCATCATTGGCGGCCATATCGACTTGAATCGTTCTCCACAGTGGGTTTTCCGCGTCACTCCGGACGCAGTCATCACCCGCTACAGCATCAATTACGGGACAATGATCACACAGACCGATGTGAATTTTGCGATCTCCGTCGGCGTGATGTACCGGTTCAAAGCGAAACGCAGATAATTGAGCTGAATAACTGAAGGCTGCCCGAAGCGGTTCAACGTCGAGGTTTCCAAGGGAAGCACTTGCGCTGCCGCGGTTCTGACCCTGAGTAATTTTGTTCCTGCTGATGGTGTGTAACACGGGTCTGCTGCACCTGTTATCTCTGTGTGGTATTCTTCGCCGTTCAGAGGCGGATTTGAGAAATCCTTCTCTGAAAACTGCCGTACCGGATAACGGCACATTGGTTTCGCGCTGAGCAACGCTCCGGAAAGACAACGCGACAAGGCAGGCTCATACGGACATGAAAGACACTTTGGGTGTTTTGCTTGCGGGGGGAGCCGGCGAACGGCTTTTCCCGCTAACCCGCGACCGCGCCAAACCAGCCGTGCCCTTTGGCGGGCACTACCGAATCATCGACGTAACGCTCTCGAATTGCATCAACTCGGGTCTGCGCCGGGTTTTCATCCTTACTCAATACAAGGCGCTGTCACTGAACCGGCATATTCGCGAAGGCTGGACGGGCATTGTGGCGCAGGAGCTCGGCGAGTTTTTCGAACTGCTGCCACCCATGCAGCGTACCGGCACCAACTGGTATATGGGGACGGCTGACGCGGTGTATCAAAACATTTACTCCATCGGCAGCGAGCAGCCGAAACACATGATCATCCTGAGCGGCGACCATATCTACAAGATGGACTACAGCCGCATGCTCGAGTACCACAGGGAGGCGAAGGCCGAGGTTACTCTCGCCACCCTTCCGGTCGGTTCGGACGAAGTGGCGCGCTTCGGAGTGGTCGATGTGGGAGCGAGCGGCGAGATTCAGGGTTTCCTTGAAAAGCCCGCATCCACCACTTTTCGGTCGCCTTTCAACCCTGACAAGGTCGAGGCTTCGATGGGCGTTTACATCTTCAACACCGAGATCCTGTTGAAGGCGCTCATTGCCGACGCCGAAGATCCCAATTCGAAGCACGACTTCGGACACAACATCCTGCCGAACCTGCTGGGCAAGAGAAAAATGATGGCCTATAGCTTCGTCGACGAGAACAAGCAGACGGCGCTCTACTGGCGCGACGTGGGCACGCTTGACTCCTATTACGAAGCCAACATGGACCTCTGCTCCGTGTCGCCGGTTTTTAACCTCTACGACAAGAGCTGGCCCATCCGCACCCGGGTGCGCCAGTACCCGCCGGCGAAGTTCGTCTTTGGCGAGCCGGGCCGTACCGGTATGGCCATGAACTCGGTGATCACCGCCGGTGTGATCATCTCGGGAGCTTCGGTTTCGAATTCAGTGCTATCGCAGGATGTGCGCGTCAACTCGTACTCTGAGGTTGATTCGAGCATCATTTTCTCGCACGTCAACATTGGACGGCACTGCCGTATTCGCCGCGCCATTATCGATCGCGATGTACACATTCCGGAGGGTACGGTCATCGGCTACGATCCCGTCGAAGACAAGCGCCGCTACTTTGTCACGCCGTCGGGATTGACGATTGTGACGCGCGACGCTTCGCTGTTCGAGAACCCAGTCGAGCCGGAATTTGGCGATCGTTACTGAGCTGCCACTCATGGGAAATGCGCGAATCGGCGTGACAAAAAAGCCGCTCCTATCTTCACAGGAGCGGCCTCGGATTTGATGCGACAGCGTGCTTCAGAACTGGCTATTTGCGCTCTCCCGGCGCGAAGCCGAACGTGACCGATAACATGAAGCTCCGACCCGCCATGAACGTGGGGTTGTCACTCCCGCTGATGGCTGTGGTCTGGTTGAAGGGATCGACATAGCTTGTCCCGGAGATTTTATTGGCGGTCAGAATTTGGAGTTCCCCGCGAGGGATCTCACCGAATCTAGAGCGGTGATGCTGTGCTGATCGAGCAGATTGTTGGCGCGGAGGCCTGCAGGCAGGTTTTGAGCGCCTAGATGCTCGTGCGTATCAGTGTCTTCCATCACGTCACAGGTTTGATTGCAGCGGGGCGAGGCCGTCCAGGGCGTTCGCGGGCCCTCCAAAAAACGAGAGGTCCTCCGGCAAGCACGCTCCCTGGGGAGACGCGCCTGCCGAAGGACCCTGGACTACGCGAATCAACTCACCCGCGAGCCCGTGGACTTATTTCTCGCGCCGAATCAAGCCCATCTGGAACGTGATCATGACGCTGCGGCCAGGAAGAAGCTGCAGCTGATCGCTGCCGGCCGGAGTAAACGGCACAGCGGTGGTTCCGCTCACCCCGGGCGCAAGCGAAACCACATCGTGAAAGTCGAACAGGTTGTTATCCGGAGCTTGGTCTGGGCATCGAAAAGTGAGTGCCTCCGCACCGTGTAGTTCACGAAAATATTGGTCGTACTGAACGGGTTGAGATGGCTGATTGTGAAGGCGCCGCCGTCCATCGCGCTGTTCCCAATACGCTTGTTAAAGAAGCCCAGGTCCAGGCCCTTGCCTTGATACGTGATGCCTTGCACCCGATCGGCATGAGTCTGGGCCCCGGCCGCCCGGTGCACGGGAGTAGGCGGAAGCACCGTCGCATTACAATTTACCCACATAGTACGCAATTGGCTGCCGGCATTGCGATAAAGTTGAGGCCGCGCGTGAGAACCGCAAGTGGTCTTCCGACTCGACGCCCTGGGTGATGGAACTCGGTGTGGCGAAGTAGTACGAATCGCTGTAGTCGGGCTTTGTCGTGTCGTCACTTGCTGCTGTAAGCGTTCTGGAAGCGAACGCGATACGCGTCGGCGTCGAGCGTGAAGCGTTGAGCTTAAATACCATGCCTGCCTGGTAGGTGGTGGACTTCTGCTGCTTGGGGGTGTCAGCGACCGGTGTCACCGTCGCCGGTGTTTAAAGTCGAAAACGGCTGCTGGGCGGAACATGCTGCCAGTGGCGCCCTGGGCGTAGATCGAGAAGTTGGGGTGGATGCGGTAGTTGAAATCGAGAGACGGCAGGATGTGGTGAAGGTGCCTGTGTCGGTGACAGTCGTCGGGCAGCCGCTGGTTTAGTTCAAGGGCAGAGGTTGCCCACAACCTTGCCGTTTCGGCGTGATGAGCACGTCGAATGTGTAGCCCGCGAACTTTGTATCCCGCCGTGATATTGAGCTTCGGAGCCGCAGGTACTCGAACTCCGCATAGGGCTGATAGGAGTTGGTCCAGAATTGCTCGGCGAAGAATTCGGCAGAGCCTGGTCGGCCCAGTGGTTCAACGGATCGCTGGGGTACTGGTGACGGTCGGTGCGTGCCTGTATCATACCACAGGCCAGCGCGGAAGACGCCGAGGCAGAAGCCTGTGACAACACAGAAGTCTCGCCATACTTGCGATAGACTGGTTGTACTTATCGACGCCGCGGAAGAGCAGCTGCGCCCTTCTTGACTACCTGTACATCGCAGGGAGCGATGGTCACGCCGTTGGTTCTGATCCGTTGACTGTGGTGGCCTGGTGCGTGGCGTTGGTGAAGAGCTCGCATTGTGTAGTTAGGTATAGGGTTTTACTTCCATTGACCAGCCGTGACCGAGCTCAGTCTTCAGGCCGACGTATTCGAAGTCTGTGGGCACGTGATAGTTGTTGTACTGGTAGTCGAGCCAGTTTACGGGCGTCGGCGATTGAGCCGGTGCCGATGCAGGACGTAATTGGCCCCTGTGCAGGAGTTTGCCCCCACGCGAGTCTGGCAGCGGGTTGGATTCAGGCCATAGGTGTTGGCGTCGAGCCAGATGACGCCGCTGAATCCGGTGAGCACGGTCCGGGGCGAGAAGGAATACTGGTACAACAGCGAGCCCGGCATTGCGAGTGTTGTAGTTGAAGGTCTGGTATCCGTCAGACGTCATGTGATGTACGTCGACGAACAGAATTGGACCTTTTCTCTCCGCCGAAGAATCCGAAGCTGCCGGAGTTGTAGGCGCCATCGAAGAGTTTGGTATTCCATGTCCCGTAAGATGCCGTGCCGCGAATGTCCTGACTCATTGCCGACGGGCTTGGAAAGCAAATGAATCGATCCGCCGAATGGGGTGGGCCCAATGGTCGGAAGCCGATCCGGGGCTGCGGTCGAAATCAACGCCACCGATCCACTGTGCCGGGAAGAACGCCCAGGAGTGATGCGAGGGAGTGTTCGTATCGTAAAACGGAATGCCGTCAAAATCGATGTCGAAGTCACCGTCAGGGAAGCCGCGGAAGTAGGTCTTGCTTTGGCCGAGTCCGACGCCATCGCTGCTGGTGGTAAACGCGCCGGGAACGATTTGCACAATTTCGCCGAAGTCAGAGATTGGCGACGTAAAGTTCTCGACATAGGTGTCAGAGATAAGTGACTGCGCCGAGACGCTCTTCCACAAAGCCGCCGCTGGGCGCAGTTTCTGCCGCGACAGATTCGATGCCGGCGTTGACTGTCGATCTGCTCCTCAACCGAGGCGATGGTCAGGGGCAGCGGATCGATTTGCTGGGATTGGCCTGCAGCAAGCGTAACGCCGCCTTTTGAGGCGGAAGAAAAGCCGGAGGCGATTACGCTTCTACAACGAAGGTCCCGGCAGGAAGGCCATCGAATGAATAGGAGCCGTTGGCATCTGCCCGGGCGGTTTTTGAAACGCCTGCGCCCCTGACTGTTGCCAGGGCATTGGCAACGGCTTTCTCCTTGTCCGTCAACAACTGTTCCGCTGAGACTTTGCACTTGCGCCCTGCGCGTACGTCAGGGTTGCGAATAACAATACAAAAAGCGACAGAGCGAATTGCAACAGACGTTTGCGTCCGCTCGATGAAGAGTGCATCACAGTATTCCTCCAAAGTTGAAACAGACTGAGTGATTTGGGGCAGGACTCGAAAGTGTCGCTTCCCCGCGAGGGAAAGCAACCTACAGCACGGCTGGGAATTGTCTAAACCGTAACAATCAAATGTGACAATTTGATTGCGGCATTATTGCATTGCGGTTACAGAATGGAATTTGTGAGACCGGACCCCATGGTTCCTCTTGCATTCCGAGACTCCGAATCTTCAGTGCATAATGGTTGCGATGAAATTGCTTCGATTTGGATCGTGTTTCCCTTGTTGCCTCGCCTTTTGCTTCATCGCGGTGCTTGCTCACTATGTGGGGCACGCAAATGCGCAGTCCTCTTCTGTTTCTCCACAAGTTTTGCCATGCAGCCAGGCTGACGGCGCACTCGGCGTGCGATGGATCGTGAACGCCGGGACATTGCATCACGCGGTCTCAGCAATTTCTATTGAGCAACAACAGCGATACTTCGGAACTCCATGCACGTTTATGGTAGGGAAGCTAAAGGCCCAGCCGTACTCGCAGTGGAACTCGATCGGAACTATCTCCATTCGAAGCGCGACCGCGCTGGGCCGCTGCTGCGACGACGGTGTCGGCGCGGTGATGTATGACCCGGAGAAGTGGCAATTCACGCCGGAGGAGGAACAGCGAGACCCTGGTGAGTACGCATGCAAAATAGCAGAAATAGTGCATGCGCAGCATCGGTTGCTGATCGTTGCGCCGGCGGCGGACCTTGTCGGAGGAGGGCCGGATCGCTTCGATCGCTTTTTGCGCGCGAAGATCGCAGGCAGTGTGGCCAGGTGTGCAGACGTATACGAGATCCAGGCACAGGGTGCAGAACTCGACATGCACGAATTCCAGTCGTATGTGCGAAAGGCGTCGGAGCAGGCACGGGCCGCGAACCCCGGCATCGTGCTGCTGGCTGGGATCAGCACCAACCCTTCGGGCAAGAGCGTGACGGCGAAGGAACTCTTCGCGTGCGTGAAGGCTGTTTCGGATGTGGTCAGCGGGTTTTGGCTGAACATTCCTGCGGGCGGCGAGGCCTGCCCAACCTGCGGCGAACCCAAGCCCGAGGTCGCTGAGGAATTGCTCAAAATGATGAGCGAGATGAAGAAATAGCCAGGGAACTGCCGACCCATCAGCGCTGTTACGCGCATCGGGTGGTCGTGCATGATCTTGCCTCCGGGGGAGCGGAGGAAGGCAAGTTTCTAGGTGATGCTGGTGGTCAGCGTCTGGCTTACTTCGCTAAAAACGCCGCCGATGCCGCTTGCGAGGTAGCCCATGGACGAGACGCATCCCAACGCAATCATGGTGAAAGTGAGAGAATACTCGACCAGGTCCTGGCCATCTTCGCGGTGCATCAGACTATGGATCGTCGCGTAGATCTTGAACATCAACTCGTTCATTTCCTGACCCCCATCTCGATTTCTGGATTTGTCTCAAGCTAACGGTTGGGATATCCGCAAGCAATGGCGAGAGAGGAACCATTTGAAAACCAAAAGGTAATGGAAGTTTTGTGACCATTTGGGGAGTGTTAACCACACGAGACGCGCTGAAAAGCCGATAGATTCAACCGACCAGGACCGTTCCGGGTCTCAAATCGCTCAAGTAAATCGATAACTACCGAGCTCGGCCGCCGGGAGTAAAATGGAGATTATCATGAATTCCCGACCGAATCCTGAGCTCGTGACCGAACTTCGCTACGCGCTTGACGTAATGGAAGAGTACTCGCACCTGGGCCTCGATAACGAAGCCGCCGGCAGGCTCCGCGGCATCCTGCTTCGCCGAATCACAGACGCGGAAGCCGCACTCTCGTGCCATCCCGCGGTCCCCGTCCGTTTTCCTGCGTCCGAAAAGGTTTCTGCGTAACCGGGCCTTTTGAGCCGTATTTCGCTGAATCGGCATCCTTTAGAGGCTGAAGCAGCACATTTTGATCTGTTCCTGCGTCATTTCCCCTACACAATACAAAGAGCTTGCGAGAGGAACTCACTCGCCTCGAACCGGATTTTACCGATACAGCGACATCATGGATCCCATTGTTTTCATTCACATACGGAAGGGATGAAGGTGCGTGGCTAATGATCTGCTGTCGTGGGGATTACGGGCCGCGAGCCGTGCCCTCCCCTCATGCAAAGCCGTCATTTCTCTCCGCAAACCCGGAAAATCATGGTGCGCTTGAGATAATTGGCGTGATTTTCGGCGATAAACTGCACCGCCGTGGCCTTTTCTGCGGGCTCTTGAAGGTACAGTTGCCGAGACGGGAACCGCGCAACAAAATGATGCGTATAGGCCTCCATGGCTTGTGCAGGTACATTAAGCTGGAGCGTGGCAGGGCTGGTGGCGCCAAAGGCGCCTATACGGCGTAGGCTGGAGCCCCGGGATGCCGGTGCGCCGCGGAAGCCGGTGAGCCACGGTCAGGAAGCCAAACCAATGACGCCGGACACCCGCTTGACAAGCGGGGAGGTGAGACCGCTGGAGATCGACTGGTCCGAAATCGTCCGCCGCTGCATGGACGGGGATTCTGGAGCATGGGCCGAACTAGTTCGTACCCACCATCGCCGTGTCTTCGGGCTGTGCTATCGCTTTACGAACAATTCCGCTGATGCTGAAGACCTTACGCAGGATGTCTTTTTAAAGATCTATTCCAATCTAGCCAGTTTTGATACCGGGCGCGGCAGCCTGCAGGTATGGATTACGACCATGACTCGTAACCTGCTGGTGGACAACTTCCGTCGTACCAGAAACCAGAGAGCAACCGACTCGCTCGATGCAGGGTGGGACGAAACCGACGAGTTGCGGCCGATTGACCGGCTGCAAGCTAGCGGCGCGTCTCCGCATGAGAAGGCTGCGCAGAAAGAGCTGGCCAAGATGGTGCAGGGGGCGCTGGCCAAGGTTTCGGTCGAGTTGCGCGAAGCGGTCATATTAAGGGATTTACAGGATATGGATTACAAGGAAATTGCCCAGGTGCTGGGCATACCGGAAGGGACGGTTAAATCCCGCATCAGCAGAGGCCGTGCGGAACTTGCGCGCCTGCTGGAACGTAATAAGCGGGAGGTGATGTGATGGCAGACCGCGGAAACATTCCGAACTCTCCAGCTTGCGGGCTTTGGGAAACGCTCCTGGCCGACGCACTGGACGGGTTGTTGCGGCCGGAGGATGAGACGACCTTCTCCTCGCACATGGCTGTCTGTCCGTCATGCACCGCTCTGTTTGAAGAAGCCCGGCGTGGTCGGGAGTGGCTGGAGTTCTTAAGCCCAGAACCAGAGGTCCCGGAGGGTCTGCTGGATAAGATCCTGGCGCAGACCGGTCCGGGACATATTTCCGACTACAAGCTGGCGACAGCGGGCAATGTTATACCGATGGCGATTCCGGCGTGGCAGCGGCCTGGAATGATGGGGCGGATTCGCCGCTTTGCAGAGCCACGGCTGTTGATGACGGCGGCGATGGCATTCTTCTCGATCGCTCTGACGCTGAATATGACGGGCGTCAAACTGGCAAACTTGCGGCTTTCGAATCTGCGGCCGACGGCGGTGCGTTCGTTCATGGAACGGCGATTGACGATGGCGTCGACGCCGATTATTCGCTACTACGATCACCTCCGGCTGGTGTACGAAGTTCAGTCGCGGATGCAGGAGATACGCCGCAACGCGCAAACGCAGCAGCAACAGCAGCAAAAGCAGACTCAGCCGGCCACGCCGGGGGAGTCAAAACAAAACCCTAATCGGAAAGACGGCGGGTCCCGCGTCGATCCACCCCAGCAATCCGGGGCACCATCGTTGAGGGACTCAGATTATCTGGAAACTTCCGTTACGCTTCACGAACAGTCCACCACCCAGGCGACACTGACCTGTCACCTGGGACCCGGGCCCGCGCATCCTGGCGGCTCTGCACTCCAGCAACTTGAATTTGTTGCCGGAGAACCCGAGTTCGAACTGGCAATACGGGAAGGGAGCACAGTATGGACTGCGTAAATCATCAAGGAGTGGGTGCGACGGCCTATTGCCAGAACTGCGGCAAGGCGCTCTGCGCGGCCTGTGTGCGAAATGCCGGCAACGGACAGATCCTTTGCGAGCCCTGCTTCGTGGCCTGGCAGAACATGCAGCAGCCGTTTATGGCGCCCGGTGCAGGCGGCCCAAATCCGTCGGTCGCGGCGGTGCTGGGCATCATTCCCGGCGTGGGCGCGATGTACAACGGCCAATACTTCAAGGGGCTGATTCACGTCGTGATTTTTGTCGTGATCATCAGCATCACGACGCACTACGGGCTGTTTGGATTGTTTATTCCGGCCTGGATTTTGTACCAGTCGTTTGAGGCGTTCCACACAGCGAAGGCGATTCGCGATGGACAGCCGATACCCGATCCGCTGGGTCTGAACGAGGTTGGCAACTGGCTGAACCTGGGCGGACCGCAGCATCGGCCGGGCATGCCAGTGAATCCGGGCGTCACGGGTGCTGGACCTGCGGCGACCCATCCGGGTGCGAGTGCCGGTGGGTATCAGCAAGTTCCATATACGCAGTACCAGGCGTCGTATACGCCACCGCCGCCGGCGGGATTTGTGGATCCGGCCATACCTCCAGTGCCACCCGTGCCGCCGGTTTTCTGGCGACGCAAGGAGCCGATTGGCGCTCTGATCCTGATTGGATTCGGATTGTTGTTGCTGCTGAATCAGATGGGCTTTCTGGCCGAGCATGTGCTCAAGTTTTTGTGGCCGCTCATCTTTATCGCGCTAGGTGTCTGGCTGATTGTCCGTCGCTTTGAAGATACGAAAGGGGGCCAGCAATGAACCGCTATATCCTGATTCGCCGATTGAGAGGGCCAGCGATTCTGCTGCTTCTGGGGACAATCCTGCTGATGCACCAAGCGGGCATGGTCGATTTCTGGAGCTCTGTTCTTTCCGCTGCTGTTGATTTTGATCGGAGTGCTGAAGCTGGCTGAGCGAGCGGCGTTGGCCGCGGCGGGTGATGAGACACCGTATCCAGGTTCTCCGTATCCGTACGGTGCGGCGGTGAATCCGGCGGCCGCAGGGGGCGCGCAGTCGCAGCCCGGTACTTCCATCGTTCCCGCAACGCAGGATTACGGGAAAGGCCCCGAGGGAGGGCAGTCATGAGCAGCATGCCTCCGAATGTTCCGCCTGGCGGTTATGATCCGCGCACGCAATGGCGGGTGTATCGCGAGCAGCAAAGAGCTGCATGGCGCGCCCAGCGCGATGCGTGGAAAGCGCAGCAATATGCGTACAAAGCGAAGTATCACCATGCGTACGGGCCGCGCGTTCCTTCCGTTGTCGGACCACTGATCCTAGTAGCGATCGGCATTGTGTGGTTGCTGATTTATGCCGGCCGCATTGCTCCTGAGAATTTCTGGAGCTGGTATGGAAAATGGTGGCCGCTGATGCTGATTGCGGCGGGTCTGGCAATGCTGGCTGAGTGGGCGCTGGATTTGCGACGCGAAGCTCCCGTGCGACGCGGGACAGGATTTGTGGGCATCCTGATTCTGCTGGCGGTAATTGGATTCTTCGCATCGGGAACGACGCGCGGAATGTGGGGACCCTGGGCGAACAATTGGGGCGACCACGAAGACAACAACTTCTTCAACATGTTCGGCCTGCCGGAGCACGATCTGGATCAGCAGGTGCTGAATGTGTCGATTCCTTCCGATGCCGCGGTGCAGATCGAGAATCCACGCGGCGATGTGAGTGTGACGGCGGGCGACTCGCCGAACATCGAAGTGCAGGCGCATGAAGTGGCCTATGCCGGCTCGGACGAAGAGGCGAAAAAGATCTTCGACGCGGAGCAGGCGCACGTGACGGTGAGCGGCAGTGCAGTGTTGGTGAAATCGGACAGCAATAACAACGGCAGGCTGAACTTGACGATCACTGTGCCGAAGAGTGCGCATGTTTCTGTGCACTCCGGTCACGGCGATGTGACCGCGGCGAATCTGGAAAGCGGAGTGAATATCAACTCCAACCACGGCGATGTGCACCTGAGTGTGGTCAAGGGATCGGTGCAGGTGCACTTCTCAACGGACAAGGGCGACTTCTCTGCACACCAGATAGACGGCGATCTGACGGCGGAAGGGAACTGCAACGATCTCACGCTGTCGGAGATCAAGGGAAAAGTAACGATCAATGGGGAACTCTTCGGCGACGTGCACATGGAGAATGTGATTGGACCAATTCATGTGCATACTTCGGTGACGGATATGGATGTCGCGGCTCTTCCGGGCGATCTAACGCTGAATCCCGATAACCTGCGGGTAACGCAGGCGAAGGGTCAGGTTCGCGTCAAGACGCACTCGAAGGATGTGGACTTGAGCCAGGTGTACGGCGACAGCAACGTTGAAGATCGCGATGGACGGATCGCCATAGAGACGGCTGGAAACTTCTCAGTGGACGCGAGAAACCTGAAGGGCGATGTGGAGCTCACTCTGCCGCCGAATGCGGCGGCCTCCGTAACCGGAAGCACGCGGAATGGCGATATCGTCACGGATTTTCCGCTTGCGGTAAGCGGGGATGAAAGCAAGTCGGTGAGCGGCAAGATTGGTGCGGGTGGGCCAAAGGTGACGCTAACCGCCGAGAACGGCGATATTCATATCAAGCGCGGGGACGAGGTTCCGGGACCACCGCCAACAATTGCCGGTCCGGCTGCTGCGCCAAGCGCACCGCATTTGAAAGCACCGAAAGCACCGCCGGCGCCGCCGGTAACGCAGTAAAACAGGGATCAGGGAATCAGTGACAACGACTATTCGGTCGGTGGGCACGTAGGCGCGGGGTGCGAACTCCGCGCCTATTCTGTTCTCAGGGCCTGGATGGGGTCGAGGCGGGAGGCACGCCATGCCGGAACGAGGCAGGCGATAGCTGCGACCGTGAGCAGGGTTGCTGCAACGGCTGCGAAGACTGCTGGATCGAACGGCTCGGTCTTGTAGAGCATCGATCGGATGAGGCGAACTGCAGCGGCGCTTGCAGCAAGACCGAAGACTAGTCCAAAGAAAGCGGGCCGCAAACCATCGACAAGGGCCAGTCGGAGAACCTGTTCGCGTTGAGCGCCGAGCGCGATGCGAATGCCGATTTCTGTCATGCGCTGCGTGACTAGATATGAAAGGACGCCGTAGAGACCGACAGATGCCAACAGCAGCGACAGCACCGCGAAAGACAATACCAGCGTTGCGCTGAAACTCGCGTTGCCAATAGATTCTCCGATCACCTGGTCCAAGGTGAGTACATCGGAGACCGGCAGTTCCGGATCGAGCGCGGCGATCTGCCTCTGAACGGGGATCGACATGGCCAGGGGAGCAGACACTGCGCGCACGGCGAGAGAAAAGCCAAAGGTATTCTTGAAATTTCCTGAAAAGAGCGGGAAGTACATGGTCGCTTTGGTCGGCTGACCGACCTGCCAGAGTGTATCGCCCACCACACCCACGATCTCGTATCCTGCCTTGTCCCTCGCAGAAACAAGGAGGTGCCGGCCGATGGGGTTCTCGCCGGGGAAGTATTGCTTTGCGAACTGGTGGCTGATGATGACCTGGTTGGCGTGGTCGTCGCGATCCTGGTTGGTGAAGAAGCGCCCCTGCAGCAGCGGAATCTCCAAAGCGGTGAAATAGTCGGGATCGGCGAGACGGTCAAGTGCGTCGGGCAACTCGTCAGCGGACTTAAGGGGCGGGTGCTCGGGAATTGTGAAGACATCGTCGCCGCCCCAGCTGTTGCCGGGCAATGTGGACCCTAACGCTACTGCGCGCATGCCGGGCATGGTGCGCAGACGCGCGAGCAGCTCTTCATTGAAGGCATTGATTTTTTCCGGTTTGTCGTATTTCTGGTGGGGCAGGGTGTAGCTCATGGTGAGCACGTTGTCGGTTGCGCAGCCCAAATCGGTAGTTCGAAGACGAACGAAACTCTTCAGAAGCAGACCCGCGCCAATGAGAAGCACTACCGTGACCCCGATTTCGACCGTGAGCAGCGTTTTGCGCAACGCGGTGCGCGAGAGGCTGCCGCCGGTGGTGCGCGACGATGCCTGAAGCGTGGCAAAGACAGCCTTGCCGGTGGAAGTGACGGCCGGCAGCAGGCCCGCCAACAGCCCGGCGGCGAAGACCATGGCGCAGACAAAACCGAGTACCACGCCGTCGACGTGAATGCCCTGCGCGGAGGGCAGGTCCTTCCACGCATGCGCGAGCCACTTTGTAGCCGTGAGGGATAGCAGCACGCCAGCAACGCCGCCAGCGAAACAAATCATCAGGCTTTCCGTGAGCTGCTCGCGAACGAGGGTCCACCGCTGCGCGCCAAGAGCTCCTCGGATAGCGACTTCCTTTTGACGCGCCGCGCCACGTGCCACTAGGAGGTTGGCGACGTTGAGGCAGCCGATGAAAAGCATGCATGCAACGGCGCACATGAGAAGGATGAGTGGCTTCTTGACATCCTTCGCCAAATCGTCGGTCATGGCTCGCGGCGCAACATCTTCGGCGACCGGCGCGTTGAGATACTGCAGATGTTCGCGATATTGTACGGCCCCAACTTGGCTGATGGCAGTGGCGAGGTTGACTGCAGAACGAAGACGAGCGATAACGTGGCTGCTGTGCCAGTCGTGATGTCGTAACTCTTCAGGTGTTGTTACGGCCTGATAGGGAACCCACACCTGAACCGTGGCATATGGATATGCGAAGTCTTTCGGCAGGACTCCTATAACCGTGAAGGGCTTGCCATTGAGATGGATTTGGCGCCCCACGATGGAGCGATCGCCAGAGAACCGGCGCTCGAAGGTGCTCCAAGTAAGCATGACGACGTTGGAGTCTGGATGGTCTTCGGATTCGGTGAAGGTTCGTCCGAACGCCGGCCGGACGCCGAGGAGCGGAAAGAAGTTCCAGGTACCGGCGGCCGCGGTGACTACTTCCGGCAGTTCACCTCGTTCGCCGGTGAGGTTGAACTGCCACCAGCGCCACGCGGCCATGTCTTGGAAGCCGTGAGCTTGAGCGCGCCAGTCGTAGTAGTCGGCGGGCGAGACATAGTTGTAGTTGAATGATTCCTGGTTTGCCCAGTCGCCGCGGAAGTGTTCGTAGACCATCACGAGCCGACCGGGATCGCGGAAAGGGAGCGGTCTGAGCAGGACGGAACGCACGATGGTGAAGAGCGACGTGGCAGCGCCGATGCACAGGGCGATGACGAGGATCGCCATCAAAGAGAAAGTCGGGGTGCGGCGCAGGGTGCGCGCGCTGTAGCGCAGATCGCGCGCAAGGGATTCCAGACGGTTCCAGCTCCAGGTAGCCCGGGATTGTTCGCGAAGTAATGCTGGATTACCGAAGATGCGGAGGGCGGAGTAACGGGCTTCTTCGGCGGTCATGCCGGCGGCGATATTTTCGGCGATCTGGCGCTCGAGGTGGAAGCTGAGTTCGTCGTCGAGGCATGTGGCGGCGCGCCTGCGACGGAAGAGCATCAGGATCCGCATTCGGAGTTGTTCAAACCAGCGCATGGATTCCTTCCTTGGGGATGGGGAAACAGGTGCTCAGGCCTCGCTCACGACGAGGTTGATGGCGGCGGAAAGCCGGTTCCAGTTTGCGGTTTCCTTTTCGAGTTGGGCGCGGCCAGCGGCGGTAAGCGAATAGAACTTGGCCTGACGGCCGGTTTCGCTTTCGGCCCACTTGCCTTGATCCAACCCTGCTGCTCGAGTCGGTGAAGGGCGGGGTACAGCGAGCCCTGCTGGACCTGGAGCACTTCGCCTGAAAGTTGTTGAATCCGCTTGGCGATAGCCCAGCCGTGCATTTGATCAGGCAGAAGGGTCTTGAGGATGAGAAGGTCGAGGGTGCCTTGGACAAGATCGCTTGGTTTGCCCATACCTAGATTATCTACAACAAGTCTTGTAGATAGTCAAGGTATGGCGGATCGATGCAACCGAAGACGTTTTCGACGAGTCTATTCTCTTGCGGGGTAAATGCATTTTCGTTGTATGCTGCCTGTGGCAGGGGAGTTGGTCATGATGCACGCGCCGATCCGGGTGATCACAGTAGAGCGGGAGTACGGGTCGCGAGGCGGCGAGTTTGCCCACGATCTTGCAGAGCGTTTGGGATGGCGGTTGTTGGATTCTGAACTGGTGAGTGCGGCGGCAAAGCGCGCAGGTGTTTCGCCGGAGATGGCCGCGAAGCTGGATGATCGTCTCGATCCCTGGTATTACCGTTACGGCAAAGTGTTCTGGCACGATACGGCTTACCAGATGACAGGCCTCTCGGAGGAACAGGTTTTTGATTCCGAGCGCATGCTGACGCTGATCCGCGAAGAGATTACGGCGGCGGCGAAGCTCGGTAACTGCGTGCTGGTGGGTCGCGGTGCTGCGTGCGCGCTGGCGTGCCAGCCGGGATGTTTCCACATTTTCGTGTACGCCACGCTGAAGGCGAAGCGCGACTGGTTTACGCAGGCATTTCCCAAGCAGGCGCAGAACGCGGAGCAGGCGCTGGCCGCGTACGACAAACGGCGGGCCGCTGTAATTCGCAAGTTCTATCAGCAGGAGTGGTGTTCGCGCGGGCTGTACCACATGCTGCTGAATTCGGCGATGGGGATTGAAGCAATGATTTCCGCGGTGAGCGGCGCTGCGGAACTGGAGATAGGACATCCTGTGGCTGCATCGAATTCGATCGTGCCTACCGGGGCTCCCTGCTAGAGGCCCCTCGCGAACATCTCAGTAACACAAGACGGGGTAAAGCAGATCCTTCGCGTAGCTTACCCCCTCGCGCTACTCGCGCGAAGGACTCCGAGCGTGCTGCGCTCAGGATGACACCTGAATGAAAGGCGTGTCCTCGCATAGCAGCGCTCATGCGCTCGTTCTATGTCGCAACACGCGGAACGCGCTCACCGATGCGCGTGAAGATCTCCCATGGGATGGTGCCTGCAGTTCTTGCGTGATCGAAGGCGGAGGTGGTCTCGTCTCCCTGGCGGCCGATGAGGACGACTTCGTCGCCGGCGGCTACATCGGGAATGTCGGTGACGTCAATGACGGACTGATCCATGCTGATGCGCCCGACGAGCGGGGCACGCTGACCGCGCACAAGCAAGCTGAAGCGATTGCCGAGCTTGCGATCGAGGCCGTCGGCATATCCCACAGCGACGAGTGCGAGACGCATGGGCTCGGTGGCGACGAATGTGCCGTTGTATCCGACGACGGCGCCGGGCGAGACGGTTCGCACACTGACTACCTGAGATTTCCAACTGAGTACGGGTCGCAGTTTGTGGCGAGCCTGGCCGAGAGAGATGGGTTCCGCGGGCGAGAAAGCGGGATCGTATTCGGGAACAAGTCCATAGAGCGCGAGGCCCGGGCGCATCATGGCTTTCATTTCGTGGCGTGCAGCGAGCGCAGAGATCTTGTGAGCCTGTCCGGCAAGAAGTGCTGCCGTGTTGCCGATGTTGAGGATGCCGGCATGAAGGCCAGCGGAGTGGATACGGCTGAGGGCGGCTTGCATGCGGTCGAGCTGATCGTCGGTGACTCTTTCGTCGGCCTCGTCGGCGGCGAAGAGATGGGTCATCACGCCTTCGAGACGCAACGGCGAATCGCGGTGGAAGCGCGCGAGAAGAGGCGCAAGCGATTCAGGATCAGTTCCTTGCCTGCTCATGCCGGTGTCGATTTCAAGATGAACGGCGATCGAGCGAACGTCCGCAGCGCTGGCAGCGGCTTCAAGTTCATCAAACTGCCGGAGCTCCCAAACAACGGGGGTCAGTTTGTGGCGGACGACCTCCTGTGCCTGACCAGGGAAGACGCTGCCGATTACGAGGACACGTGCATCGGGGCAAACGCCGCGCGCTTCGACTCCCTCTTCAACGCTGGTGACACCAAGCCATGGAGCTCCGGCGCGAACAACAGCGGGAGCGCAGAGCTTGAGCGAATGTCCATAAGCATTGGCTTTGACTACGGCGAGTAGTTCAACCTGCGGGCCAGCGAGGGTTGCAAGAAAACGATAATTATCTTCGAGAGAGCGGGTGCAGATTTCGACCCAGCATCGGCGCGTTTGCATTGGATTATCCAATTTGTCCAATGACCAGTTTATGGCATTGATGCGGATCTCGAAGCTGGTTGGATGACGATGCGGATTCGTTATTCAGAGAATTGCGCAAGTTGGGACGGCTCGGGCGGCGCGGTGAACAAACTTACAACGACGAGCGCGACTACAGCAACGAAGAGAGCGGGGAAGATGGCATCACGGTCGGAGAGGATGTGCGGGAAGAGCCCTTTGACTGCGGGCAGATCCCAGGCAAGAGTGACCACGGTGCCGCCGGCGATAGCGGCGACTGCTCCCCAGGCTGTGACGCGTTTTGAGTAAAATGCTGCGAGAACGACAGGAGTGAGTGCCGCAGAGTAGATGGTGTAGGCCCAGAGCATCTTCTGCAGGATGCTTTCGGCGTAAACCGCCTGATAGAGCGCCCAGCAGCCGAGCAGCACCACGGCGAGACGCGAGATGATGAGCACGCGCTTGTTTGAAGCGTCGGGCGCGATGTAGCGGACGAAGACATCGTTAACGAGATTGGTGGCGGGTGAGAAAAGGTAGTTCGAAGCGGTGGAGATGACCTTGGCGAAGACGGCGCCGAGAAGGATTGCACCAAGAACGGCGGGCAGTCCATGACGCGCGGTGTAAGGGATGATCTCGCGCGGATGCATTGCGACTTCACCCGTTGGGTAGAGCGCGCGACCGAAGACGGCGATGGCGACGATGAGGGTTTCGAGAATCAGGGTGCCGATGATCCAGCCGATGACAGAGATGCGCGCGTCCTTCTCGCTCTTTGCTGAGAAGAATTTCTGGTACATCACCTGATTGCCCAGCATCAGCAGCATGGTGGGAACCAGGAACTCGAGTGCACGCACGAGACCCATGGCAACGGGTTGTTGAGCACCTGTTGAAGAAAGCCGGTAGTTGCCAAGCACTTCGAAGTACTGCGGCGGCAGCACGGAATGCAGACCGGCCCAACCACCGGCCTGGAGAAATAGATACGGTGCGGCGATGACGCAGATAGCAGTCACCAGGGAGCCGATCGCCACATCCATGTAAGCCACAGAAGACATGCCGGCCAGGGCAGTGGTGACGATGACGAAGAACGCGATGAGATAGGTGCCGAGTTGAGACGAAACGGTGTCGGGGAAAATCAGGTGCAGCACGTCGCCGCCGCCTTTGAATTGATAGCTGGTAATTCCAACATAGGCAAAGAGGATCGCAAAAGTGCCGAGCACGCGGGCGGTCTGGTTGTAGCGAGCCTCGAGCAGATCGGGGAGCGTGAACTGGGCGAATTTGCGTGCGCGCGGCGCAATGAAATAGATGAGCAGCAGACCGAGCCAACCTCCGGCCGGCTGCCAGAGAGCTGCGAAGCCGTTCTTGTAGGCATTTTCTGCACCGGCAAAGAGTGAGCCCGCGCCGATCCAGGAGGTAAGGAGGGTCAGTACCAGAACAAAGGCGGGTAGCGAGCGGCCGGCAACCAGGTAATCGGCTTTGGTTTTGACGCGCGTCGTGCGATAAAGCGCCACGGCAAGGAGGACTGTCGCAATGATGACCAGAACGACTACGTAGAGTTGGGACATCCAGCGGCTCCTTCAGGGCGCCTCTTGGCTCTTATGGCTGGGATCACAGCTCCAGAGGAAGTCAAGGAGCAGAAACACCGGATTCAGCGCGAGTTGGCCATGTTTCCAGGGGCTGCGAGAAGTGTATCGGATGGGGTGAGGTCGGGTCCCGGGGGCGAACGAGACGGTAAGTGTCTCAATTTAAAATTCAGCCTGAGACGTTCCATGCCGAGCAGCATTTGACCCTCCCCGTGAGGCGTTGTTAGACTAAGTGTGCGGGGTGGAGCAGCCCGGTAGCTCGTTGGGCTCATAACCCAAAGGTCGCTGGTTCAAATCCAGCCCCCGCAACCAATTACGGGCGCATCAACCCATTTTCAAACCCATCGACCGGGCGCAAACGCGCCCGGTTTTGAGTTTTTGGGTGCTATTGCGACGCCTTCGCTCCAGGATGAGTCGCGCCACCTTGCTGTTCGCTCCCCGATATGCTTCCATCGGCGACTCTCGGGAACCCATGGTCGTCCGGATGTCTGCAGGGCGCATCAGAACGCGTTGGACTTCGAGATTGGACTTCACGTCTGCGAGCAACGCAATCACATTCGGTGCTGTCTTCGAAACCCCGTCCCATATTATTCAAATTCTGATTATCGGAAATCGAACAATCAGAACCTGAATGATTGGGCTCGCTTCGTCGGCGTTGAGAGTTTGCTGATTCATCTATTTGATCCTTCTCTGAATTTGGAATTGCTGCCGACGTTTCGCCTCTGGATCTCTTTCTTTTGCACAACACGAAGTTGAGCTGGACGTCTGAGGTTCTTATAGGATGAACAAGGACTCCCCATGGCGGATAAAAAAACTCTCTCTCCTGCATCTCTCGCTCACATTGCACAAACCCTGAATCTTCCTCTTCGTGGACTCAGCACCGTTATTGAACTTCTTGATGATGGTGGCACTGTGCCTTTCATCGCACGCTATCGAAAAGAAGCGACGGGCAATCTGGACGAGGTTCAGATCCGCGCGATTGAGGAACAGCTGGCCTATTTCCGCGAGCTCGAGGAGAGGCGAATGACCATCCTGACCTCAATTGGCGAACAGGGAAGGCTAACCGATGAACTGAGGGTGCGCATCGAGGCGGTGCTTGAGCGAAACGAGCTCGAAGACTTGTATTTGCCGTACAAGCCCAAGAGGCGGACCAAAGCCACAATAGCTCGCGAAAAGGGGCTGGAAGCACTGGCGGAGTATCTTTGGGCCCAGCAACCCGCGACTGAACCGCTGGCGGTTCTGGCCGACAGGTTCGTGAACACGGAGCTTGGTGTTTCAACCGTCGAGGAAGCTCTGGAAGGCGCGCGCCACATCTTGGCTGAATGGATAAGCGAAGATGCCGATCTGCGCAAAGTCCTGCGGCAGTTGACCTTCGAAGAAGGCGTGATAGTGAGCCGTAGGTCGGCCGACGCTATCGATGAGCAGGAGAAGTTCAAGATGTACTACGAGTACAAGGAGCCGGTGAAAAGCATTCCCTCGCACCGGATGCTTGCAATCAGGCGCGGCGAGAGCGAGAAAGTGCTCTATTTCCTGATTGAGATCGAACATGAACGCGTCATCGCTCTGCTGCGCCGGTATGTCTTGCGCCAGCAGGGAGACTGGACGCCGCAATTGGAAGTCGCCATCGATGATGCCTGGAAACGATTGCTAAACTCGTCGATTCAGGGAGAGGTCCGGCTTGAGTTGAAGCGGCGTTCCGACACAGAAGCAATCCAGGTGTTTCGAGACAATCTGTACCACCTATTGCTCGCTCCACCGGCCGGGCCGATCTCGGTGTTGGGAATTGATCCGGGCCTGCGAACTGGCTGCAAAGTGGCGGTCGTGGACGAGACCGGAAAGCTGCTGGCGCACGATGTGTTTTATCTGCACACGTCAAAGCACGGCAATGCGGAAGCAATTCCGAAACTGGAAGCCATGTTGATACGGCACAACGTGCGCGCTATCGCAATTGGCAACGGCACAGCGTCACGTGAGACGGACGCGTTCATTCGCGAGTTCTTGCGCGACAAGGGAATTGCGGAAGTCTTTTCGGTGACGGTCAGCGAAGCGGGTGCCAGCGTCTACTCGGCTTCGGATGTCGCAAGGCAGGAATTCCCTGATCTCGACCTGACAGTGCGTGGGGCAATCTCGATCGCCCGGCGATTGCAGGATCCGCTCTCAGAACTGGTGAAGGTTGATCCCAAATCGATCGGTGTGGGCCAGTATCAGCATGACGTAGATCAGCGCCAGCTCGCGGACGCTCTCGAGCGGGTTGTTGAGAGCTGCGTCAATCGCGTGGGTGTGGACTTGAACACGTCATCCTGGACGCTGTTAAGGCACGTAGCTGGAATTACGGAGCGGACCGCATTGAATATTGTGAGCTATCGCGACGAGAACGGGAGCTTTCGGTCACGCATGCAGGTGTTGAAGGTCCCGGGGATTGGCCCGAAGAGCTTCGAGCAGGCAGCCGGTTTCTTGCGCATTCGCGATGGTGATAACCCGCTCGATGTAACTGCAGTCCATCCCGAGTCGTACCCGGTTGTTGAGCAGATCGCACAATCGCTCGATATGAGCGTCGACAAGATTATTCAGCAGCCGCAACTGTTGGAGAATATTGACCGGAGTCGGTTTTCCGTCGGCGTATACACACTGGACGATATCCTGGCGGAATTGCGCAAGCCAGGTCGTGATCCGCGCGATCAGTTTGTTGCGCCGAAGTTCCACGATAAGGTCCGCACTATCGATGATGTGCAGGTTGGAGTTGTGTTGGAGGGAGTTGTTACGAATGTGACAAAGTTTGGTGCATTCGTCGATATTGGCGTCCATCAGGATGGGCTTGTCCACGTCAGCGAGCTCTCGAATCGGTTCATCAAGGATCCTTCCGAAGCAGTCAAAGCAGGCCAGATTATCAAAGTGAAGGTCTTGAGCGTCGATACAAGGGCGAAACGCATCGGGCTGTCAATTAAAGCCCTTACAGGGTCGCCCTCGAAGTATGCGCCGACTAAGCCGATACCGCAGCCTGCAGCTACAGTCGAAGATAAGCTCGCGACTCTGGCCACGAAGTGGAGGACACGCTGATAGCGTATCGATCGCTTTTGCTGTACAAGGTTCTATTTTCGCAATCCTTAGGCTGCCGGACTTCCGCATGGCACTTGTGAAACGCTCTGCCCCACGCAAAGACAATATCCTCGTTCCGGTGCGCGGTTCGATCAGTTGCGCAAACTCTCGAGGATCGATCTCACCAGCGCCACATCGGCACCGCTCTCCACGCTGATCATCGCTCGCCCGGGAAACTCGATGTGAATCGCGCCGCCATCCGTTTACTACCGCCTCCAATAGCGTGAACGGGTCCCCTGTGAGGTTACTTGCTGTTTGGCGGTGATCCGACCGGAACTCAAAATATCCGGAATTTGGATCGGGAACGCCACATCATCGTTTGTGGCCAAAAATCGACCTGTGTTTGTGCCAATGGACGTAGCGATGCTCGGACGATGTCGAGGGAGGAGTGAGCGAAGAAGAATGGAGCTATGAGCGCCTCGGGCAGGTTGTCGGTGCTGCCAACTGAAAGGCGCTCCGTGTCTCAGGATGATCAGGTCCCAGGGTATCGAGCAGGTGTTCATAAGCGGAGCTAGATGCACTTTGCGCTTCCTTCAACCTGCCCTGAGCCTTCAAAGCGCGTGCCTGCGCGAGGTAGGCGCGTCCGACGTTGCTGGAGTGGATGCCAGATTGCATTTCCGCCTGGAGCAGTCCAAGAGCGCGGGTTGCATCTCCTGAAGCCAGATCCTCGCGCCTGGCCGCAAGCTCGAGATTTGACCGGCGCACCAGCAGAATTGGCAGCAAAGCCGCGCTTTGACCGATGTTCCTGATCGAGTCTTCATCGAGCTTCACGGCTTTGTCCGCAAGCTGAATGGCGGTCGGAAGGTCTCCCGTCGCAAGCGCGAGTTGCGAGCGATTAGAGGCCAGGGATGCAAATGCATAGTGCTCCAGTGGAAGCTTGCTGCGCAGTCGCGGCTCCAATCCGGAAAGCAGCGCACGTGCCTTAGTGAAATTGTGTTTGTCTAGATGAAATTGCGCTTCCAAGAGAGTCGTTTGATCCACAAGCATTTGATCGCCAACTTGTCGCGCTTTCGCAGCGGCACGCTCTGCGTAGTTGGTTCCTTCTGCGGTACGACCCAGGTCGCGAAGCACTGCGGCATAGTTATACAGCAGCACCGGTGAGACTGAATCAACCGTCTCGTCTGTCCGGCTGATTTCAATTGCGCGGCGATACGTTTTCTCGGCCTGCAACTGCCGTCCAGCGTATGCCAGAATAAGCGCCCAATCGTTGTAGAGCTTGACGGCCTTTTGAGTGCCGTCGTAACCGAGGCTCGTCATCAATGCGGAGGCTTGTTCGAACATCTCGTCTGCCTCACGGAACTGGCCGGCATCTCCAAGGTCTCCTGCAAGATTGATCAGAATATTCAACTCCTGCAGATTCCATTCAATTGACGACTTCTTAAGCGTTCGCTCGGCATCCCTGGCGCGCGCTAGAGCCTCATGAGAACTACCGTTGCGGTAAGCAACTTCGCTTCCACGCAAATAGCAGAAGGCGCGATCAAGGGCATATTCTTCACTGCTGGGCAGTTCGTGCAGTCCCTCGCGGTAGAGAGATTCGGCCCTATCCAGATCGCCGATGGGCACCAATGCTCCAGCCAAAACGCATGATGCTTTCGCGCGAACAGAACGCTCCTTCAGGCTTCGCGATAGTTGATAAGCCTTCGTCAGCACGCGCACCGCTTTTTCATTGTCCTTCTGTACGGAATACTGATCACCAATGGAAAGCAACTGTTCAACGTGGTTGACGGCGTCGAGATTGTGCTCACGCTCAACAACCTTCTCTTCGTGCGCAAGAAGCTGATTTACGGCGAGCGGTTTGCCCATTGGGGCGACGTCAGTCAGAATGAGTTCATTTAGATCGGCGGTACGCTCTGCACGGGCAAGCTGGCGCTGCGCCAGATCACATTCAGCGCGGGCCGATCGCGCCTGCAACCAGATTCCGATGCCACCGGCTACGATCGCCATAAATGCGACGCCGGCAAGTGCTACGGCATGTCGATTGCGGCGGACAAACTTCTTCGCTCGATACACGATTGAGTCGCGACGCGCGCTGATAGGCTCGTTTCGCAGGTAGCGAAGAAGATCGTCTGCGAGAGCCGTAACAGAGGGATATCGCTCCTCCGGCTGCTTTTTCATCGCCTTGGCTACAATTATGTCGAGATCACCGCGGAGCAGCCGCCGAAGTTTCTCGGGAGTCGTGGACCGGCGCGTTCCATTCACCGCGATCATGCCTTGACACTCGCGCGCCGAGACGACAACGTCAGAAGGCGAGAGAGGTTCCGTCTCGACAACAGCCTTCACCAGATCTGCGGGTCCGTATGGGCCGCTGCCTGCAGGATGATGCCCCGTCAGCAGGAGATAGAGCAGCACCCCGAGGGCATAAATATCGGCGGCGGTCGTGATCGCCTCTCTTTTGAATTGTTCGGGAGCTGCGAATTCAGGTGTCAGGGCGTTCCCGCCCACAAGGGTCAGCGTGGTTTGCAGACCAGTGCACCGATCGCCTTCAATCAGCTTCGCGATGCCGAAATCCAGGAGTTTCACCTGGTTGGTCTCCTTGTGCACCAGGATATTAGACGGCTTGAGGTCGCGATGCACGATCAGATTCGCATGCGCTTTGGCTACGGCCTCAAGCACATCAAGGAAGAGTAGAATTCGCGCGCGAGTATCAAGTTGATGCAGATCGCAGTACCGATCAATCTGATCGCCCTCGACGTACTCGAGAACCAGGTATGGCTGTCCAGTGATAGTTACGCCCGCGTCGATGAGCTCAGCAATGTGCGGATCTGCAAGGGAACCCAGTATCTTGCCCTCACGTTTGAATCGCTCTTCTCCGCTCTTGCCCATGAGAGCGACGTTTAGAAACTTCACCGCCGCGCGTCGTTCGAATCGGCCATCGATGCGCTCCGCAAGCCAGACGGTACCCATGCCCCCCTGGCCGATTTGTGAAACCAATCTGTATACGCCCAGAGTTTGACCAGCCAGAGACGGCGCCGAATCAGCTAATTCATCAAGCTCATTTTCGAGAAATCCCTGTCTGGCCAGCGCGTCGTGCTCGCGCAGAAGCATCTCGAGCTGTCCTCCCAGTTCGGGGTCCAGCGTACGGATCCAGGCGGACCGTTCCCGTGTTTCCATTTCAAGCGCTTTGTCAAGAAGGGGACTTAGTGCGAACCATTTATCGTAGGACTGCTTGGACATACTTGCCCTCAGACCGGCAGATCTGCGCGGATGCTGTGGTGCAGGTAGATTCGAGCTTTCTCCCATTTTCTCTGCACTGTGCGCTCAGAAAGTCCCTGCATGGCAGCGATCTCGCCAAATGAAAAACCGCAAAAGAACTTCAGGTCGACGAGCGTTGCCAAATCGGGCTCGATCTCAACCAGTTCTTCCAGGGCGTCGCTGATTAGCGCAAGATCGCGCGCATCAGGCGGATTTTCGGCGCCACTCAACGTAAGCGAAGTGATATGGAATTCGCCGCCCCGCTTAGAAGTGTTCCGAGTTCGTATGCGATCGATAATCAGCCCGCGCATGACGCGCGCGGCGTAACCCAGGAACTGCGCCTGGCCCTGAAACGAAACGTCATTCCGATCGGCCATGTCCAGATAAGCTTCATGCAAGAGCGTGGTGACACCAATCGCATCTGGAGACCATTGCTTTGCCAGTTGCCGTTTTGCAAGCCTGTGAAGTTCAGAATACAGAGTGCTAAAGAGTGCGTCCTTGTGCTCGCTATTCTCAGACGCGCTCAAAACCGGGGAAGTTGATGACTGCACTGAAACACTCTCCTCTGCTGAAGATGTTTCCGGCTGTTTGACGGACGCGGTGAGAAAACAGCCCACGTTGTTCGTCACAAAGTTCGGAAATCCTACATCAGGCGAGGGTGAGCAAAAAAGGTTCGTGCACACGCGGTGCCCGGTCAACGAACCGCCCCCGCTCTTGCTATAGAAACCACAGGGTTGAGTGTATGGAGACCTGAATTGAGATTTGTCAAAGCTTTGTAATTACTGCAACTCATGCTGCAGAAGCCTGTCTTTCCAAAGCTGCGACAAAGAGATCTGCCGGGGTGAAGAGCAAGCAAATGTTTTCTTGCTGGTGGAATGGCAATTAGCGCAGGAATTAGATGCCGATCAGCCAACGTTTACCCGCTCTTCTTCCGACGTGTTTGTTGTGGAGTTTTCCGTTGTTGGGTTTCCAACATTGCTCTGCAGGTTTGCTGAATTACGTACCCGCGGCAACAGCTTTGATCACCACCGTCGCATCCTGCGATGCACGCAATACTGCGACCTTCTTTTCCATCCTGCAGGGTGGGATCTCCACGCTGGCCTTCGCTACCGGCGAAGAAATTCGCCTCAGGAAGCGTTCCCCGCCCACGACATGAAAGTACAGCTCAGCCTCCCCGTCCGCTGAAGTGTCGCCCTGAATTGCGGTTGCGAATGCGGCTGCTTTCCCGTCGAGACTGTCGATCAGGAGGAAATCTCCTTGCGGTTCGATTCGATAGGTTCCGGCTGGAAGCGTTCGACCCTCGACCACGAAATCGAACGGTACCTTTGCCAAAACTTCGCTCTGTTGAGCAGATGCACGAGTTACACTGCCGACGGCTGTCCCGACGATGAGTATGGCTATTGCGGTGATGCGCTTCATTTTCGCTCCTTCTCCGGGTTGTGAACTGCATTCATCCAGTCTTGATCGAAGAACGTTCGAGGAATGTTCGAAGCGTTCTCCGATTCCGCCAGAGAATGTCCTACCTGGAGAATCGAAATCTCCGAGCGAAAAACGACACCGCACTCACACGCTTGTGAGTCTCGCCTCCGCGATTGGTAAGTTGGTCCTGGTGGCATCGAGATTCACGTTGGAAGCGAAGGTCTGGCAGCTGTAGCAAACGTAACAACTTTACGGTCAGCCGCGGGCTGGCAACTTGGCAGCACGGAGGCGATTTGACCACTGTCGCCCATGTGGAAGTGGTGGTGCACGGCCGCCATTCGCACGTTGGTCGTCCTCGGCGCGAGGCCGCGCTCCTCCAGGCGAAAGCGATAGCGCAAAGCCACTGTTTTGTTGAAGGCTAACCGTGGCTCAGAGCAGTACCAGGTCACGAACTCATCGATGGCATGCTGGTGTCCCCGCACTAAGTCGGGAGAACCAAGGCTCCGCAGGACTGCGGCTTTCGAGTATTCCAGATTCGGTATACCGAGTTTAGTTTTTGGCCGGTTCTTCTTGCCCTTTTGCCTTATTCGTTGGCGTCTTCCTCATGATTGCCGGTCCCAGTGCGGCGGATCATGAGGTTAATCGAATCGCTATCTAAAGCGCGGGTGCTGCGTCAAAATCCAGCGAACCAATTCTTCTCCGCCCGCATAGTTGTCATACTCGGCCGGTAGTTTGCGGCCATCGGTGTACTCGTTGTAGAGCCAGGGGTCGACCGTGGCGAAGACGGTACCCTTTCCAAATCTCGCGATGGCCATCAGGATGTCTCCACGGTCGGTGAGCACGGAGGCAGCCGGAGCCTTCGCTGAGATGGTACAGATCTCTTTCATATAGAGCGTGTGCGGTTGATGAAAGATGGGGCCGCCGGCGCTCACGACAATTTTTCCCTGCTCAAATTTGCGTCCTTCCACCCGATTGCGCACGACGTCGTTGAAATGCATTCCGAATTGCTCTGCAAGGAGATTGAGATGGGTTAAGTCAGCATTTTCCGGATCATTCTCCATGATCATCAGCACGCCGCCGGCTTTCACCCAATCCGCAATTTGCGTTGCGTCCTCTAATCGCATGTAGTGGGGCGTTGGATTTTTCGCGGGAATATCAGGAGAGACGATGATGTAAACCTGTGCCTGCCGCAGCGCCGCTGGC
Source organism: uncultured Acidobacteriaceae bacterium (assembly GCA_963735215.1). GTDB lineage: Bacteria > Acidobacteriota > Terriglobia > Terriglobales > Acidobacteriaceae > Telmatobacter. The sequence continues at coordinate 62,693 of CAVTKF010000010.1, forward strand.
GTTGGCTCTGAATCCAGCGTCGCAGTCTGGGCGCCGAATTTTCTGAAGATCTGCCCGAACAGGGAGTACCCGCTGTTGCTCTGGTCATTCCATTTGTAGTGGAAGAAGACCTGTTGACCGAAAGCGTCGGGTCGCTTCTGGCTGTTGAACCATGAGTCCAGCAGAACCGTGTCTCCACGCCCCAGCTTCGCGTTGCCGGAGTTCTCCATTTCTGTGCTGGCCATCAGAAACGCGCCAATGCCCTTGGGGTCGTTAGTGCCGACCTTTTCGCCGATGTAGTAGGCGTAGCTTCCGTCCCGGTAGGGATCGCCTCCAAGGCCCGCTCCTTTCACCGTCCTGGTCAACGACACGTCATTCTCAGTTCCGGTTTGAATGAATTGACTTTGAATCCCGCGATAGCCGCGCTCTGCATTAGCAACATAGCTTGTAGGAAGATAGCCACGACGCACACCACTTGCGAGGGCGTAAACAAACATGCAGGAGGCGGACGACTCGAAGTAGTTTCCTTTCGCATTCGTCTTATCGAGAACCTGATACCACAAGCCGGATGCTCCGTCCTGATACCGCACAACCGCGGCAGCATCGCGCTCGAGCTGGGTGATCAGTTCTTTTCGGCCTGGGTCATCGGCGGGATAGTAAGGCAACGTGTCGACGAGCGCCATCATGTACCAGCCCATCGCCCGTGCCCAGAATTGCGAGGACAGGCCGGTTTGCTTGTCGGCCCAGCGCTGCTGTCTCGATTCATCCCATCCGTGATAAAGCAGACCCGTCTTCGGATCCCGAGCATGCCTATCCATCAGCACGAACTGGTGCGTGATGTCGGCGAAGGCCTCGGGATGATGAAATTTCGCGGCGTATTCGGCGTAGAACGGCTCGGCCATGTACAGCCCGTCGAGCCACATCTGATTGGGATATCGTTGCTTATGCCAGAAGCCACCGGAGGGAGTACGTGGCTGGTGCATAAGCTGCTGGTAGAGCAACTCGGCAGCCTTGGCATAGCGTGGTTCCTGGGTAACACCGTAGAGCGAAGAGAAGCTGGCGCCCCAGGAGAATATTGTCGAGCTGATATTCTTCGAGTTTCCGTGTAGGTATCGATCCGTCAGGGTCCACAAACTGATCGACTGCGCCCTTCACGTAGTTGAAGTAGCGCGGATCTGCGGTATTCAACCACACAGAATCCATACCTTCCAGCAAAGTTCCCAGCTCGTAATTCCACGCCCATTTCTGGCTGGCGGGTACAAAACGGCCGTTCGGCCAGCGCTCAATTGCCGCATTCGCTGCGCGTTGCGACAACGGCAGCTCCCCGGCACGCGCATTCGACTTAGGGCTTGCGAACGTCACAGTCAGAAACACAATCATGAAAAAGCGGCAATATCTCTTCATTTTGATTCAGGATGCTCCTGGCTCCATCTTTCGCAACGTTCGAGTGCGGTTTGCGGATCTGAACCGTACCACCTGTGCCTGCTTTTGGGGATCCTTCGAGAGTTCATTCATTGTGTCACGGATAGACTTGTCGCCGTCGCTATGATTTCCGTGCGCTTTAGCTCCGCGTAAAACGCGTCCTTCTCAGCCTTGCGTTCCGTCTCAGAGAGTCGCAGATAACTGGTCCAATGGGGGTGCTCAACCCGCGGAAGGAGCGAAATGCAGGCACGCTTGAGGGACTCCGCAGGCGGACTCGTTCCAACTACGGAAGCGTGGGTCGGCACGTAGCATTCCAATAAAAAAGACGAAGCCCCCTCTTGAGGGGCCTCGTCTCACGGATTTCGCTTAGAACTCGATACGCGCCGAGAACTGCGCAGCCTTGCGATTGAAGATCGGGCTCTGGGTGACCTGTCCGAAGCTCGCGTTCCCAACCTGGGTACTGGCAACAGCGAACAGAGTGTGGTTGGTGATGTTGTACCACTCGGCACGGAAATCCAACTTTGCCGATTCCGTAAAACGCAGCGGAAAACTGCGTACCAAGGCAAGATCGAGTTGGTAATTGCCTGGGCCGTACAGGTTGTACGGTGCAGTACGCGGCGAGCTTCCAAAGGTGTAGGCCGGCGCAATTGCGGTGTTGAGCAGCGTCGTCTGTCCAGATGGAGGCGCCGGGGCTACAAATGGTCCTGTTGGCGCGGTTGTCGTGCTGCCAACGCTGGGGACAACGAAGTAAGAGCCGGGGTTCGATGACTGGTTGTAATTGGACCAGTTGACTCCATGCCCCCATTTGCCGTTTTGGCGTGCCGACTTACTCGTGTAGTTGGGATTGAGCGTTGGGTTACACGTGATCTGCGCCGGATTTGTCTGGCAGGCTGTCGCAGTGATAGCCAGCGGAGAGCCTGAGAATGCCTGGTAGATACTGGAGAACGAGAAGCCTCCCAGGATCGCCCTCTCCAGGGAGCTTCCAACGAGAACCGTCTTGCCGAATGGCAAATTCCAAACGCCCGTCAGGACGAAATGCTGCGGCTGATTGGAGGTGGATACGCCCCATTCAATTCTGTCCGCTGGAAACGAAGCGTTGGGCTCATTGGCGATGGTGCCCGCCGGAATGGCATAGCCGGTTCGGAAAGTGCCTCCGTCGTCAAGAGCTCGTGAGAATGTGTAGTTCGTGTTCAGCGTGAATCCGTGCCACGCTCGCATGTTCAGGAGCAACTGCAAGCCGTTATAGTCGGCGTTGCCTGTGTATGCGAACGAATCACTTACCGTCTGATTCGGGAATGGCTTCAGGGCCTGGCTCAATGGTTGACTGGTATTGAAGTTCGCCGGACAGCTTAGGCCGTTGGCCGCGCACGCGGTGGCAATATTGGCACCGGTGGAAGCCAGCGTCGATCCCAGGTAGAGGTATTTCGGATCAAGTTGATCAGACCAATACCCGCGAGGGTTTCCGCCGTCGGTCTGCAGGAAGTGGCCCGCTGATCCCACATAGGTCACTGTTGCGGTCATCGCGTTGGTCAGCTGTCGTTGGAATCCAAAGCTCCAGTTTATGTACTCTGGGGCGCGACCGCCGATATACGGGTCAACATATCCCATGGATGATGGCGTGCCCGTATAAGTTGAAGTCGTGGTATAGCCAGTACCGTATGCCGGGCCCGAAGCGACGCCGGCAGCAGGCTGGAATGAAGGAATAGCTCCGTTGGTTCCCGTGAGCGGCATCGTGCTTAACAAAGAACCATTAGCCGAGAACGAAGGCGCAGCTGAGAAGCCCAGAGTTCCAAGGCTCGTAGCAAGTCCTCCGACCGCGTTGCCGTGTGTGAACATGACTCCATAACTGGTGCGGAGGACGGTTTTCGGGTCGATCTGAAACGCCACACCGATGCGGGGTCCGAAATTCTTGAAGTAGTTGTTAACTGGCGTGGAGCAGTTGCATGTGCCGGCTCCATGACCTGTGAACTGCAGAGCTCCATTTACTCCCGTAATCGGGTTTGCAAGCGTGGGACTGAAGAAACTTCCAGCGTTGTGCACTTCTGTGACAGACGGGAAGTAGTCCCACCGGAGACCAAGATCGAGGGTTAGCCTGGGGGTCACTTTCCAGTTGTCCTGGATATAGGGTGATATGGCGCGGAAGCGCGCGCCGAACTCGCTTTGCAGATACTGCGTGAAGCTACCCTTGTCGATTTCGCCGACGAGGAAGCTCGCGTAAGCCAAACCGGTGCTGGGCGTGGCAACAAACTTCGGAGACGAATTGCTTGAAGCATTGATTCCCGCGGTCTCAGTAACCGCAGCGGCGAGAGTGATCGGGGTTGATCCGCCCGTGGCATTGATCACGTTGTACTGGAGCCATGCAACCTGCCCACCAAAGGTGAATGAATGCTTGCCTACCGTCCATTGCAGGTTATCGAGCGCCGTATAGTTCTCTGCTAGGGTCACGTTGGCAGTCGTGCCACCCCAATTGGTTGGCGCATCCGACCCCGCAAACGTCACGATGGGGAACGTTTGCTGCGCTTGTCCTTGCGGCAATCCAGACATGCCCATCGTTGCAGCGGCGTAAGCGGATGCCTGGTTTGGATTGAACGTAGGGCCGTTGTACCGGGCGTAACCCCACTTAACCTGATTAAGAACATGCGGTGAGAAGACATGCGACTCCTGAATGATCCCCACCGCTGTCTTTGGGGCATAGGCCTGCCCGTAGTTGTAAGGAACCGGCCCAACATTGCGGCCCGCGGTTGTCTGGCCTACCGGAACTGAACTCGCCTGCCTTCCAATTGCCGCCTCAAGCGTGAGCGTGTCCCGTGAATTGATGGTGTAGTCGATGCGCCCTGTGGTGGACCAATTGACGAGTCCGGTTGCGTTGGGCGCGACGTAGTTGTTTTGCAGACTCTGGCTCGACAGGGTCGGGATGAAGCTCTGCATACTCGTTGCAACCGCAGAGAATTCACTGGATGGAATGACGTTGACCGGAGCGCCGGTCGCCACCGGATTGCCGGCGGGACCTGTGCCCGTGCCCGCTCCATAGCCGTACTGGTATCTACATGGGCCGTTAGTGCTGTGCGCGGTGCAGGTGGCTTGCGTTAATGGGTCGTAGATCTTGATCCCTGTAGCACTGAAGTCGCCCTGTTGCTGCGCCGCGGTGGGGAACGTCATCGGCGTCGGGGTTGCGCTCGAGTACCTGAAGCCGTTGTAGTTACCGTAGAAGAAGAGCTTTTGCTTCCACCCGCCAAACGGAATCAGCGGGCCACCAACGTTAACGCCGTACTCGTTGCTGTGTTCGATGGGTTTGACGGGCAATCCCGTCGCTGGATTGGGAATCTTTCCAAACCATCCCCAACTGTCAAGAGCCGTATTTCTGAAAAACTCATAGACAGAACCGTGCAGATTGGCGCCGCCCTGCTTGATTGTGTAGTTCATCACTCCCTGGCCTTCATAGACCGAGGAGTAGCCAGTAGTCTGGACCTGGAACTGGTCCACCGCATCAACTGAAATCGCAGTCCACACAAATCGCGGGTCGCCGTTGCCGCCGGCGCGCACAAAGGGAACGCCGTCAATGTAGACAGCTGAAACCGCACCGCGGCTGCCCGACCCATTTACTACGCCGGTATTCGTTGTAGCGTTTCCGTTGGTTACGTTGCCTTGTACGCCGGGCATAAGGTACACAAAGTCGGTCGCACGTCTCTGATCGGCACCACCATAGGCGCCCATCTCGATTGGCAGCGCCGAGTATGTCTCATTCTCCATCGTGGCGCCAAGTGTCGCGTTGCTGGTTTCGAGTTGCGGCGGTTCGCCGGTTACCGTGATCTCAGTTTCAGAGCGACCAACCGTCAGCACCGGGTTATATGCCTGTGACTCTGTCGCGTTCACGTGGATGTTTTCCTGCACCAGCCTCTCGAAACCCTTCGCAATCGTGGTTACGGAGTAGATGCCTGGGTCGAGATTCACGAAGTTGTAGAGACCCGCCCCGGTGGTGGTGGTGGTCGCAGTGATCTTCGTAGCATTGTTAGTGGCAGCAACCGTGGCGCCTGGAATAACTGCACCCGTCGCGTCGGTAACGGTACCTGTGATCGCGCCTTTTCCTGTGAGTTGCGATGTCGCGGGGATGGCAAAGATCAGCAGGAGGATCCCGGTCAGGCATCTCATCCACAGCGCACTGACGAGTTTCGGTTGGACAACGCGGAGTACTCTTACGCGATTGGAAAAAAAGGGCGTGCCGCTCATGTCGAACTTGCCTCCTAAGGTTTCTGCTTCAAGATTGCCAAGCACCTAGAGCCTTCCCTGCAAGTGCCATGGAAGGGAATCTGGTTGTGTGGTCTGACCACTATTCAGAGCGCAAACAGTGTCCTGTAAAGATATATGCTCTGTCAATAGAAGAAATCCCCGCCCGGTTCCGTAGCAGCAACAATTGACTTTGCGGGATATCAAAGTGGTAAATTACGGGCGCTCGAGACGTTGGTCCGACCTTCAGATCTGCGCCGAAGGGCTCGCTGGGCGGGAGCGCGATTGATTGAACGCGTCCCCTGCACGAATCCCGGAACCTGACGCGGATGAGGCCATCAACGAGCCCAAAGAACCTTAGGGCGCGCATTCCGCTGCTCTGGCTTCTTGCCTGAGTCGATCAGAATATCTTCGGATTCTCGCCTCAGGAAGCGGCGGAATTCAATCGCGGTTTCCTGATTTTGGACGCCGCGTAAGCTGATTTACGGTCGGAAGGGCGTTCCATTCCCTGGGCGGCTTGCGCCATGCGCAGATGTTTCTCCATGAGGTTTCGCGCATCATGCGGCTTTCGAGCGCGAATGGCTCGATAGATTTCGCGATGCATTTCCGCCGACTCCCTCAGATCTGTGGCGCGTTCAACGGTTTTGCGGCGCTTGTCATACATCGATGACGTCACCGTCTCCATGATCGCCGCAAGAATCGGATTGCCCGAGGCCTGCGCAATAATCCGGTGAAAAAGCACGTCATGAATGAGATAGTCCGTGGGGTTGGTCAATGTGCCGAACATCTCCGCGACCTCTTCGGCCATCAACACGTAGTGCTCCTCTCTACCGCGTTCGGCAGCGAGACTGGCCAGGTTGCTCTCAAGAATGATGCGCGCCTCAAACATTTGCCACGACTGAAATCCGTGCAGAGCGCCAATGATTCCGAGAGACGCCTTGCCAAACTCGGGCGGACCATCCGCGACAAAGGTACCTATCCCATGTCGGACTTTCATGACGCCCATTGCAGCCAGGTAGCCGATGCCAGAGCGCAGGCTCGCTCGGCTGATCTTTAGAGAATTCGCGAACTCGCGCTCAGGCGGGATCTTGTCTCCCGGCTGCAAAGTGCCGTTCTCGATCAATGCACGTATGTGGTTAACCACGTGCATCGTCCGATGAGTCTCTGGCAATTCCTGTCTTATCCGCTGCATAAATGTTAGGCGCTTTCCTTATTGCGGTTTCAGAGCGAGATTAGCACTTGTAGCCGTCCACCGCGCTGAAAAACTTGTCAGGGGATCTCATGACGCTCTACTCGGCGATATGTATACTTGTGGTCAGACCTCATAACTGGTCGGACCACAGCAACATATGCCAATGAAATGCGAAGCTGTTTCGATTTAGCAGCCAGCCCTTCTTCAAAAGTCCGAGAACTCAGTTCGTGCGTACGTAGAAGGCCTCGCCTTCACGGAGGCTGGGCTCGGCTGGATCGGGAAATGGCTCAAAAGCGCTGATACCAACGGGACTGCTGCGAGCATCCCGTGCGAGATAGGAGCAAACAAAAATGGAGCCTCCAAGCATGAAGCTGAGTAAGTATTCGGTCGGAACCGGAGACAGATTTGCGCATCAGGCCAAGCCCCAGTTGCGGGCCTGCATCCAGGCTCTTGAGAGCGGCATCGAGGTGATTCCTGTGTGGAACAAATCGAACCGCGAGCACACAATTATTGGCTCCGAGCCGCTTTCAGTGCGGCAGTCTGCCAATGCAGCCGTCAAGGCGCTCGATTGGAAACATCCTTACTTCTGCGACGCCGACCACATTACATCGCAGACGGTAGGCCGGTTCCTGAGTGCATGCGACTTCTACACCATCGATGTTGCCGACTATATTGGCCTCCCGCCCGCCTCCGACGGCATTGATGAATTTGTGAAGCAGCGTTCCTCACTTCTGGGACGGATTCAACTCGACGGCACAAGCGATTCCTTTGAGATCACGCCTGAAATCCTACGAAAGACAGCGCAGAAATATTTGACCGCCGTGCAAAGAGCCGGGGAAGTCTACCGCATCATTCTGAGAGCCAAAGGTGAAGGCAATTTCATTTCTGAGGTTTCGATGGATGAGACCGACACGGCACAGAGCCCGGTTGAGTTGCTTATCATCCTGGCGGCGATTGCCGATGAGGGCATTCCCATTCAAACCATCGCACCGAAATTCAGTGGCCGGTTCAATAAGGGCGTTAACTACGTGGGAGACGTGGCGCAGTTCGAGCATGAATTCGCACTCGACGTCGCGGCTATCGCGTATGCGACGGCACACTTCGGACTTCCGGAGAATCTCAAGCTGAGCGTGCACTCCGGAAGTGACAAATTCTCGATCTACCCTGCAATCCACGCAACCATGAAGCGTTTTGACGCCGGAGTGCATCTGAAAACGGCCGGAACGACATGGCTGGAAGAGTTGATTGGCCTGGCTGAGGCCGATGGCGAAGGGCTGAAATTAGCCAAAGAGATCTATGCGGAGGCCTTTGCTCACCGGGACGAGCTATGCGCGCCCTACGCTGCGGTCATCGACATCGACACCTCAAAGTTGCCATTACCCGGCGAAGTCGAGGGCTGGTCATCGGAGCAGTACACATCTGCCTTGCGGCACGTACCTGGAGCGGCAGGCTACAACGGCAGCCTGCGGCAATTGCTGCACGTGGGCTTTAAAGTTGCGGCGAAGATGGGGACACGATACCTCAATCTGCTCGAGGCCAATGAGGAAGTAATTGCCAAAAACGTAACGGAAAACCTCTTTGATCGTCACATTGCGCCCGTTTTTCTGGGTCGGGGTGCTGCGCCACACGCTTCCGGTGAGGCCATCGCGAGTATGTCAAACCGCTGAGCAGCCAGAGATCAATCCCGGATTTTGCCTGGCACCGCGAACAGTCCCGCTCAGTGCAATGAAACCTCTGCACCTGTCATCTTGACGATCGGCTGCCCTTCTTCAGCTCGTACGACAACGTCTTTTCCTGAAACATCCGCATAGCCGATCGTTAGCCCTTTGCGAGCGCTGATCTTCACATTGCGAAATACTACCCTCGCGATTGGCGCCTCAGGTAGCCCAACGATTGCGCCTGCTGATTCACTTCGGGTGGCCGTGACATCATCGAGCGTGATGTCGTGGAAGTTTGGTGTCAGCCGGGTGATGGGTTGTGCTGCCTCGCCATCCGGCGGCAGAACCTTCGGATAATACTCGCTGATGATCAGTGCGTTCTTCACATTCTTCATCTCGATGTTGCGAAAGCTCAGGTGCCCCACGTCGTTGCCCCGATCCCTGTTTGACTTGATGCGGATTCCATTGTCGGTGCCTTCAAAACGAATCCGCTCTGCGTGAACGTTCTGAACGCCTCCCGCAATCTCGCTGCCCACTGAAAGCCCGTGCCCATGCAGGAAAGTGCAATCCTGAATCGTGATATCGCGACTTGGATCGTCCGGTCCCGGAGAATTGATAGGACCGGATTTGATTGCGATATTGTCGTCCCCCACATCCGCATAAAGATGGTCGATGAGAACATGCGATGAAGAAAAAGGATCGACCGCATCGGTGTTCGGCGAGTTTGGTGGCGCGAGAACCCGGACGTTTCGTATGGTCACGTCATCTGAGTAATACGGAACCACCTGCCACATCGGCGAGTTCTGAACGGTGATGCCCTCCAGAAGAACATGCTTGCAGTGATCAAAGACAATGAGCTTCGGCCGCGGATGGCCGTTCCCAAGGATGCCGTGGTCCTTCAGACTCCGTATCTCCTGCCACCAGCTCTCCCCGGCGCCGTCAATAATTCCTTCGCCTGTGATCGCGACGTTCGAAGCATTCTCCGCGCTCACCAGCGGTTGGAGATCAGGAAGATGAAATTCCATCTTGGCAGGGTAGTCGGCATGATCCGCGGAGCCAAGCAAAGTTGCGCCTTTCTCGAGATGCAGAGTGATGTTGCTCTTTAGCACAATGGGAGCGCTCAGATAAGTGCCCGACGTAAGACGCACCGTGCCACCCCCTTCGCGTTCGCATGCGTCGATAGCCGCCTGAATCGCGGCTGTATCCTTGGAAACCCCATCGCCCTTGGCTCCGTAGGAATGCGGGTCGCAGGTGGGTGATACAGCCAGAGCCACGGCCGGAATCGCTGCAAAAACAGCCGCGCAAGTCATCGCTTTTATTCTCTTGAGTTGTCTTGACGTTAGGTCCTTGCAGTGCATCGAATCTCCTCAAGAATGTGCGCCGCCGGCCACAAGCATTCGGCAGTGGTCTTACCACACAGGAAGCTTACGACAATCTTCGGCTGGGCCGCTAGGTTAATTCGTTTTACAGTGAGCAAAACGCTGCGAGTTGGTATGAGTGTCCAAGCCCGGCGCAGGTCCGGGCAGTGACTCAAGTACTCGGATGCATTCTTGACGACTCCGGCCTTTTCTCCTATACATTAGTGCTGCGAGTGGTCAGTCCACGTAACCCGCGGCCTTTCGCGCACGACGTTCCCCATACTGATCGGAGACCCAGATGCGCTTTCTCTCTGTTGTATGTGCAACACTGCCACTCTCGCTTGCCTTGGCCCTGTCTGCCCAGGACACGAGGAATGTGACAGAGCCGCACATCCCCGCCGCCTGCGTCACCCTCAAAGCAGCGATTGAAGCGAAGCAAGGGAACATTACGGAAGAAGATGAACGAAAACTCGATACGCTTCGCATCCAGGACGCAATGGATCATTGTTCCCCGGGCAAGGCTGTTGTTCTGCGTTCCGACGCTCGGAAGAGCGTCTTTATTGCGGGGCCGCTCACTCTGCGGTCCGGCGTAACACTCGTAATCGCCGCCAATACCTCGCTCATAGCTTCTCGCGATCCTCGCGTCTACGATATCGCTCCCGGCTCCTGTGGAGTTGTTGCCGAGAGAGGTCACGGCTGCAAGCCGCTCATCACCGCCGATAACGTCGATAACAGCGGAGTCATGGGCGAGGGATCCATTGATGGCCGCGGCGGCGCTAAATTGCTTGAGCAGGATGTGACCTGGTGGGATCTGGCTCACGAGGCCAAGGTCACCGATAAACAGCAAAGCGTGCCCTGGATGATGGTGCTACGCCATGCCAACGGCTTCACGCTGTACAAGATCACCTTGCGCAACTCGCCAGGCTTCCACGTCGCGGTGAACCAGACTGACGGCTTCACCGCATGGGGCGTCAAGATCATGACGCCGAAGACGGCCCGCAACACAGACGGCATCGATCCCGGCTCATCGCGAAACGTGACGATCGCCCACTGCTTCATCCATACCGGCGACGACAATGTCGCCGTGAAGTCGAGCAGAAATGGCCCATCATCGAACATCTCCGTGCTACACAACCATTTCTATACGGGTCACGGCATGTCCATTGGCAGCGGAACAGATGGCGGCGTAGATCACATGCTGGTCGATGATCTGACAATAGACGGCGCAGACAACGGCATTCGCATCAAGTCCGATCGCAGCCGCGGAGGGTTGGTGCATGACTTGCTTTATCACGATGTCTGCATAAGGGATGTGAAGAACCCGCTCGTCTTCACGCCGCTTTACACCACGTTCACCGGGAATCTGCTTCCTGTCTATCGAGACATCACGCTGAAGGACGTGCACATCCTCACGGCCGGCAGCTACACATTCCTCGGGCTGGATGGTGAACACAAACTCGAGTTGACCCTGGACAACGTGTTCGCCGACGATCAGCAGCACTCGCAGATGCTGAATAAGGATGCGGTCATCTCAATTGGGAAGCAGCGCGGCAATCTTGAACCGGCAGGGGAAAATGTAACCGTAAATCGAGCCCCCGATTCCACTGTGGGGAAGCCCTTGGCCTGCGACGCGCGCTTCGTTCCTTTTCCGGTGGACAACAAGGCGCCAGAGATGGCCGGTACCGTTCCTCCTGAGGACAAGACTTACTATGTTGCGGCGGACGGCACCGGCGATTACTACTCGATCCAACGCGCTATTGATGCGGTTCCCGCAAACGGTGACGCGATGATCCTGGTCGCTCCCGGCGTCTACCGAGAGGTGCTGACGATCAACAAACCGGGTATCCAGCTTCGCAGTGCCAATCCCGACGCGAGCAAGACAGTGGTGGTCGATGATCGCAGTGCCGGCGCGAACGGAGGCACCCTGCACTCAGCCACCGTGAATGTGACAGCGGACAATTTCTTTGCCGAAAATATCACCTTCGAGAACGACTTCAATCGAACCCATCCGCAACTGCCGGCAGGTTCCCAGGCTCTGGCGCTGCTGGCCACAGGCGATCGCGCCATCTTCCATAACGTTCGCCTGCTCGGAAACCAGGACACCGTGTATGCCGGAAGCCGAAACTGCGCTCCCGACGGGCAGAACTGCATTCCGGCTCGCCAGTATTTTTCCGATTGTTACATTGCTGGAAACGTAGACTTCATCTTCGGCGACGGAAAAGCGGCCTTCGACCACTGCGAGATTCACAGTACAGCTCATCAGGGCGGCTTTATCACGGCACAAGGCAAACACTATCCAGATGAAGATTCAGGTTTCGTGATCAACCGGTGCAAGCTTACCGCCACAAATGATGTGACCGGCAAAGTGTTTCTGGGTCGTCCCTGGCGGCCTTATGCAACCGTGATCTACCTCAATACGGAGATGGACGACCACATAGATCCTGCAGGTTGGCGCGAGTGGCATCCCGCAGAGACGCGCTCACTCGACACCGCCTTTTACGCTGAGCATGGCTCCACTGGCCCTGGAGCACACCCCACCGAGCGCGATCCCCATTCAAAATTCCTTACGCCGGAACAGGCCCGGCAGTTTGAAACATCAGTTTTTCTGCGTGGAAGTGACAATTGGAATCCCCTGGTGCTTCCCAAGCCGCCAAAATGACGTGTTCAGTCGTATTTGAACCGGCAAATCAGTTGGATGTGAGTGATGGCCTTCGCGCAACCGCGAACTACACGGCTCAAAAAGGCTGGGGGACCATCGATGCAGCCGTGTCCGCCGCGGCAGCGGCTTAGTTCAAAAGCCCCAGGATCCAGGAATGCCAATGCGCGTTTCGCTGCAGCAATCCACTCGAGCGTGTAGCAACCCGACGCCTGCAGCCCCGGAATGATATGACGCTCTCGGCCGGCGGCAAAGTGAAGAAGAAGATTTTGACGCGACATGATTGTCCTGCGCTTGGAGTCGCGCGTACTCTTCATCTATACCTACTCCGAGTATAGGGACGAATCCTCTGTCCAGCGGATTCGCGCTGCCGTTGTTGGGCTGACGCCATTTTTCAGGCAAATCGGCAACCCTACCGCAGAGGTTATGCGCAGATGCTCCAACGTCAAAACGCGGACCTCGCAGTCCGCGTTCAGAGCATTCAACGACGATCAGATCTGCTAGTCCTACCGTGCGAACTTCACAAACTTTCGCCCCGCATATAGCCGGAATCCACCGGATGGGTCCGCCATAATTTGCAAAGGCATCGGCCGCTTGAGAGCTTCGTCCGTCGAGGTCGCAACCGAGAAGACGTCGTGCGCGCCAACATCCGTAATCACGAACTTGTCGGCGACAAAACCCACTCCGTAGACGCCCGCAGGCAGGTTCTTGCTGCCAAACTTGAGGGGAACCTCGGTGATGAAGTACGCCTGGTATTTCGAAGCCACGTCGCTGGAGTAGCCGCTGGTATCGACCATCGTGGTGAGCAGGTAATAGCCGTCAGCGAACTTGATGCCGGTGGAGTTCCGCAACTGCGTCGGCGCGGACTGGGCCTTGTAATAGACGCTCGCCGGAAGAAGTTTTTGCGTATCGGCGGGTTTGAGAACCGTGTCGCCGCCCTGGGCCAGCGACTGCACCGGCGAAGCCATCACGGCCAAAGCCAGCGCGGAAGCGCCCGCGAATTTCATGATTGTTTGAAAACGCATGGTGGAGTCTCCCCTGAAAGTGAAATCGTCCGGAGTATACAGCATGGTCGTGTGTGCAGCCATCAACCCCCAGGTTGAAGTCACTCAAAGGGATGCGGCGAGCGCTGCCGACAAGCGCCAGATCAGCGCATCCAACCTCACAGGTATAATCGCTCTGTGTCGACGTCGTCTGACATAACGCTCAATCCCATACAGGCAGCGGAAAGGCTGCGCGCACTCGAAGATCGGCTGCGGTTGCTGGGCGTCGTGATGGTCGCCTATTCCGGCGGTGTGGACTCGGCCTTCCTCGCGGCGACTGCGCATCGGGTTCTCGGTGACAGGATGCTGGCGGTGCTGGCCGACTCGCCCAGCCTGGCGCGCCGCGATATGGAGCAGGCCAAGGCCTTCGCCGAGGCCCAGGGCATCCCGCTCCGGATGATTCAAACCGAAGAGTTGGACAAGCCCCAATACCAGCGCAACGACGCGAACCGCTGCTTCCACTGCAAGACCGAGTTGTTTGAAGGCATGAAGAAGCTGGGCGCAGAGCTTGGATTCGCGCAGATTGCCTACGGCATGAACGCCGACGATCGCCGCGACTATCGCCCCGGGCAGCGCGCTGCAGAGGAGCACGAGGTGCTGGCGCCGCTCGCGGAAGTCGGGCTGACCAAGCAGGAGATTCGCGCGCTGGCGAAGGATGCGGGCTACACGCTGTGGGATCGGCCCGCCGCACCCTGCCTGTCCTCGCGCGTGGAGTACGGTCGCACGGTGACGCGCGAAGTGCTGGAGCAAGTGGAGCGCGGCGAAGAGAGCCTGCGCCAACTGGGATTCCGCGAGTTTCGCGTCCGCCACCACGGCGAGTTGGCGCGCGTCGAGATTGCGCGGGCGGAGTTGGCCAAAGCGCTTACCGTTGAGATGATGGACAGGATCTCGACTGAACTGCGGAAAGCGGGTTTTCAGTACGTGACGCTCGATTGTACAGGTTTTCGTTCCGGGTCTTTGAACGCGATGCTGCCGGCTGATGTGCTGATGCGGCGCGGCGCATAGGTACAATTTCATTTCCATGCGAATCGGATATTTGGAGTGCTTCTCCGGCATCAGCGGCGACATGCTGCTTGGCGCGCTTGTGGATGCGGGCGTGCCGTTTGCCCTGCTTGAAGAGACGGCCACTGCGCTGAATGTGGGTGCGCGCCTCGAGATGCGCAAGGTGAGCCGTGGCGGGCTGGCAGGAACCAAGGTCGATGTGATCGTGGAAGAGCGACGATTCGGCCGCGCACGATCATGCGCATGGCGAAGCAGACCACATTCACGAGCACGGTCATCAGGAATCGGCGCATTCCCATTCGCATGCCCACGACCATGAATCGGGTCATGCACATTCCCACGAACACCGGCATGCGGACGGCACGGTGCACACGCATGACCACGCTGCACGAACACGCTCATCAGCCGCATCGATCGCTTTCCACGATTATCCGAGATCATTGATCATGCGCCGGTTGCTGACGCCGTGAAGTCGCGAGCCAGCCGCGCGTTTCAGCTTCTGGGCGAGGCAGAGGCGCGCATTCATTCCATGCCCGTCGAGAAGGTTCACTTCCACGAAGTCGGCGCGGTCGACACGATCGTCGACATTGTCTGCTCGGCCGTGGGATGCGCACATCTTGGCGTCGATCGCTGGCTGGCATCGCCGCTGAATGTGGGCAGCGGCACCGTGCAGTGTGCTCACGGAACTTTGCCCGTGCCGGCGCCGGCAACACTGGCGTTGCTGGGCGATGCGCCGGTGTATGCTTCCGGGCCGCCGATGGAGCGCGTGACGCCGACTGGCGCAGCGATCCTTCGCATGCTCGATGTGGAATATGCGCCGCTTCCAGCCATGCGCATCTCGTCATCGGGCTACGGAGCCGGTGGCCGCGACACGCCGGGCCAGCCCAACCTGCTGCGGCTGCTGGTGGGCAAAGAGGCCGCTCAGGATTCCGCTGTTGAGCCAATTGCGATCCTGGAAACCGTAATCGATGACTCCAGCCCGCAACTGATTGCCTATGTCAGCGAACTCCTGCTTGAAGCGGGAGCCTGGGATGTGTATCGCGTTCCCGTCCAGATGAAGAAGGGGCGCACCGGGTTGCAGTTGACCGTGCTGTGCCATCCGAATAAGGTTTCGACATTGCGTGATCTCGTGTTTCGCGAGACCACAACCATTGGCATGCATTGGCGCATTGAGAACAAGGTCTCGCTGGCGCGGGAGTTCAAGGAGGTGCAGACCGAGTGGGGTCCGGTGCGCATGAAGATCGCACGCTGGCCTTCCGGTGAGATTGCGAATGCTGCGCCCGAGTACGAAGATTGCCGGCGACTTGCTGCTGCACACTCCGTTCCGCTGAAGCAGGTGACCGAACAAGCAAAGCGGATGTTCGCTGCCAGAATCGAAGAGGAGCGCTGATGAATCGATCGCAAATTGAGGCGTTGCTCAACGAAGTGCAGGCAAATCGCACCACTGTAACTGACGCGTTGAATCGGTTGAAGGACCTTCCGTTTGAAGACCTGGGCTTTGCCAAGCTCGATCATCATCGTGCGCTGCGAACCGGAATGCCCGAAGTGATTTTTTCCGCCGGAAAAACATCCGACCAGGTTTCACGGATCTTCGCGCATATGGCCAAGGCAGGCGGCAACGTGCTCGCCACGCGTGCATCGCGTGAGTCTTTCGAGGCAGTGTGCAGCGTTGAACCGCGTGCGACGTTTCATGAAACCGCTCGCGCCATCACGCTCGAACAGACCAAGGCTCCCGCCGGCAGGGGGACCATTTGCGTGGTCTGCGCCGGGACGAGCGATCTGCCCGTCGCCGAGGAAGCCGCCGTCACCACGCGCCTGATGGGAAACACCACAGAATTAATTGCTGACGTGGGCGTCGCTGGGATCCACCGTTTGCTGGCGCAGAAGCAATCGCTGCAAACGGCACGGGTGCTCATTGTCTGCGCAGGCATGGAGGGGGCTTTGCCGACCGTGGTCGCAGGCTTGGTGAGTGCGCCGGTCCTCGCTGTACCTACGAGCGTGGGCTATGGGGCATCATTTGGAGGCGTTGCGGCCTTGTTGGGAATGCTGAACACATGCTCGCCAAACGTGTCTGTAGTCAACATCGATAATGGGTTCGGTGCGGCCTGCATCGCGTCGCTTATCAATCACATGGATTGAGGGCACGATCAATCTTCGTTTCCGACTTGAGGATTCGCGAGCCGGACATTTCCTCCGAGACACTCGAGTCCGCCCGAGCTTCAATCCCCTCAAAGTGATGACAATCACTGTCTGACACAACCCCAAGCGCGAATGATTCTTATGTAGCTCGTTCGCCTGCCCAGCGTGGGACCCGCTGGCGCGGACGCCCGTCGGCGCAGTCGCTCGCAGGCGCGTAGGGGAAGTTCTTGGCTCATTCCAAATTGCCGCAGTTGCGCAGGATCTCGCAGATCTTTTTTCTGCTGCTGTTTCTTGCGCTCCTCGTCTTTACGTCGATGCGGCCTGCTGCGGCAAGCTCCGGCGACATCCACATGCGGGCGCCGGTACGTATGTTCTTCGTGCTCGATCCGTTGGTCGCGATTACCAATGCTCTCGCCACGCATGCCCTGTATCGCGGCCTCCTGTGGAGCCTGCTGATTCTGCTGCCGACTCTCTTTCTGGGGAGATTCTTTTGCGGCTGGATCTGCCCCATGGGAACGCTGCAGCATTTTGTCGGCAACATGCGTTCCGAGGCCAAGCGAGGCAGGCAGCGGATTGAGTCGAACCGCTACAAGCGGTGGCAGACCGTTAAATATGTAGTGCTGATTGCGGGCCTCGTGGCTGCCTTCTTCGGTTCCATGCTGATCGGCACGCTCGATCCATTCAGCCTGCTGGTTCGCTCCATCGGATTGGCGCTCCTGCCGGCATTCAACTTCGCCACGCGCGCCCTTCTCGTGCCGATGGAGCACAGCCACGTGACCGCAATCAGAACTACGGGCGAATCGCTGCATACCATTCTCCAGGCAACAGTTTTGGATTTTCGCCAGGCCCACTTCGCACAGGGGCTGGTGTTGGGCATACTGTTTCTCGTAATTCTGTGGGCCAGCATGCGGGTTACGCGCTTCTGGTGCCGCGCGATATGCCCACTGGGCGCGCTACTTGGAGCAGTGTCGCGCTGGTCGATTCTGGGACTGCACAAGGACGCTTCGAGATGCGACAAGTGTAATCGCTGCCTGCTGAACTGCCAGGGCGGCGACGACCCCATCGGCGGGGTGCCATGGCGCAAGTCGGAATGCCTGATGTGCATGAACTGCGCGGACAGTTGCCCGCATGGAGCTCTGCAGTTTCGCCTTTTCCGCAAAGAACATGAAGTTGCTTCGCCGGACCTCGGCCGCCGCCGGGCTCTGACGGGTCTTGCTGCCGGAGCAGCCTCCGTTCCGCTGATGCGCGCCAATACGGGACTTGGTAAAAGCCGTCACGACCGACTGCTGCGTCCACCCGGCGCTGTTGATGAAACAGACTTCCTTTCGCGCTGCATCCGCTGCGGCGAATGCATGAAGGTGTGCCCCAACAATTCGCTCCATCCTACGTTTACGGAGGCCGGTCTCGAAGGGCTATGGACGCCCACACTGGTTCCGCGTACTGGCTACTGCGAGCCGAGTTGTGTTCTGTGTTCTGAAGTTTGCCCGACCGGCGCCATCTGGCAGATCACACCCAAGGACAAGGGCTGGGTCGTGGGTGTGGGCGGCAAACAAGAGCAACCGGTCCGCCTTGGAACTGCCTTCTACGACCGCGGACGCTGTTTGCCGTGGGCGCTTGCAACCGACTGCATCGTTTGCGAAGAGTGGTGCCCGGTTTCGCCGAAGGCTATTTACGTGGAAGAAGCCGAGGTAGTCGACTCGGCCGGGAGGACGAAGACGGTTAAGCAGCCGCGCGTCGATCCGAGCCGTTGCGTTGGCTGCGGCGCATGTGAGTATGCCTGTCCGCTGCAGGAACGGCCGGCGGTCTACGTCACCAGCATTGGCGAGAGCCGCTCGCCCAGCAGCCAGATTCTGCTGAACAGAAGTTAGAAGGGGCTGAAATAAACATGAAGCATTGGAATTCGTTTCTGGTTGGAGCCTTGGTCGTTGCCTTGCTGGCATTGTTTGGAGTTTCGGGATGCAAGAAGAAGAATGCAGATGCATTCCCTGCATCGGGCGCTGTTACGGGTTGGGAAAAATCAAGCGAAACGCGGACCTTTGAACCCAAGGACCTGTGGCAATACATCGATGGGGACTCCGAGCAATTCATTCAGGCCGGCGTGGTTTCGACTGCCACTTCCGATTACAAGTACCAAGGGCAGCTTGAAGCCGTGGTCGATATATACACCATGGGCGGACCCGATGGCGCGCAGACGATCCTGGAACGCGGCCAGACAAAAGACGTGCAGACCGTTCACCTCGGCGATGAGGGTCTGCAGTATGCGCAAAGTGTGAGTTTCCGGAAAGGCCGTTATCTTGTGCGTATAGTCGCTTACGAATCTTCTGCATCCACTCCGCAGGCGCTGATGGCGTTGGCGCATGGGGTTGAGGCAAACCTGTAAACCGAGCGGCCATGAGCAACCCGCATGCACGAATGAAAGGAACGCAATGAAGAGCCGACGCGAATTTCTGAAGGGCGCAGTCACGGGAGCAGTGATCCTGAGCGCAAACAACGGCCTTGGTTTGAGCAGCGCGCTAGATCAGCAAACGGAAAATAGCAAATCAAAAGTTGTGATTGCGCGCGACACCGCACTGCACGGATCCGATGGAAAGCTCGACGAGAAGCGCGTTGGTGAACTGCTGGACCGCGCGATCTCAACCTACACCGGGCGCAAGCGGCCTGTGGATGCATGGAAGCACATCGTGCTCGAGGGCGGCGGCAAAGACAAGGTGATCGGACTCAAGACAAATGGTCTTGGCGGAAAGGGCATTTCCACCCACGCGGTACTGGTATTCGCTATCGCAGAACGCCTGCAACAGGCCGGAGTGAAGGCAGGAAACATTCTTGTTTGGGATCGGAGTGCGCACGATCTCGAAGCGTGCGGGCTGACGATCAACACTGATCCCAGTCGCGTTCGCTGCTTCGGATCAGACGTCTCGGGATACGAAGACGTGGTGGAGAAGTGGGGATCATCTCATGCGCGTTTCTCGCGGATCTTGACAAGCGAATGTGCAATGGTGATCAACCTGCCGATTCTCAAGGATCACAGCATGGCCGGCGTGACGTTTGCCATGAAGAACATGTATGGCGTGATCGAACGCCCGCAGGATCTGCATGCGGGCGGCTGCAATCCGGGAGTCGCTGATCTCAACGCATTTCCGGTAATACAGCGCAAGGTCAAGCTGACGATCGGCGATGCAATGACCTCTGTCTACGAGGGCGGCCCGGGATTCAGGCCTGAGCATCTGTGGCAGCCGAATGCGCTGATCGTCGGCGAGGACCGCGTGGCCATCGACCAGATTGCCTGGGGAATCCTGGAGAAGAAGCGCGCCGAGGCTGGCCTGAAGACGTTCGATGCAGTCGGTCGTCCGCCGCGCTACATCGCTACCGCTGCCGATGCGGCGCATGCATTGGGCGTCAACGATCCGCAGCGTATCAAGCTCATCGAGATCTGATTGCGAGAGCATCCCATGGACAACGAAAGTGAAAGCAATCTGAAGCAGAGCGATCACGTCGGCCCGGACAGTGCCCACGGAATGACGCGGCGCGAAGCCCTGCTGCAGTTGTTGCGTGTTGGCGGCATCGCAGCCGGTGCTGCGGGAGCTGGAATCTGGCTCAGTGAGCGCAGCCGGCGCCCGGTAGCCGCGTCAGCCGAGCAGGCGCGCAAAGATCATCGTATCGCCGCTGATCAGCAATGGCCGCAACTCACCGTAGCACAATACGCGATGGACGGACGCGGTCCGCAGCCCGGAGAACCGCGCGCGCTTGTGCAGAAGGCTCTCGAAAATCTTGGCGGCATAGGCAGATTCATTTTGCGCCAGGATGTTGTCGTCATCAAGCCCAACATCGCATGGGATCGCACACCGGAGCAGGCCGCCAACACCAACCCCGAACTCGTTGCCGAAGTTGTGCGTCAGTGCTGGCAGGCCGGCGCCAAGCGCGTCATCGTCACAGATGTGAGCTGCAACGAGGCGCAGCGCTGCTTCCATCGTTCCGGTATTGAAGCCGCGGCACGGGCGGCAGGTGCTGAGGTAATCCTGCCCGACCCGGAGAAGTTTCGCGAAGTGGACATGGGCGGAGTCGTGCTCAAAAGCTGGCCGGTGTTCACCCCGTTCCTCGAAGCCGACAAAATCCTCAATCTACCCATCGCCAAGCACCACGAGCTTACCGGCGCCACACTCAGCATGAAGAACTGGTACGGAATCCTCGGTGGCCAGCGTAACCGGCTCCACCAACAGATCCATCAGAGCCTTGCGGATCTCGCCGCCTTCATGCTGCCGACGCTCACCATCATGGACTGCTATCGCATCCTGCTGCGCAACGGGCCGACGGGCGGCAATCTCGAAGATGTCGCGCTAAAGAAAACTGTCGTAGCTGGAACGGATCCCGTGGCGCTTGATGCTTACGTCGCAAAAGCATACTGGAACCTCGACGCCGAGCATTTTCCCTACCTGCAGATGGCAGCGAATCGAGGTCTGGGCATCGTGGAGTTTGAAAAGCTGGCGGTCAAGACGACCCAGCTGAGTTAGATCAACTGCCGAGCGCTCGCGGCGAACCGCGCACTCGCAACGAGGGAGAAAGTAACTATGAAGATATTCCGTTTGGCCTTATATGGCGTGCTTGCATCATCTCTTCTGCCGGCTCTCGCACAACAACCCGCCGTGCAGATGGGCAGGATTCACGGGCATGTCACCAACTACACAGGCCAGCCGCAGCCCGCCGGCCTGATCTGTCTTTCGAATGATAACGGCGTGACTGTCGCCTATACATTTCCCGTAGACTCACATGCGAATTACGCTGGCGAGGCTCCCGCCGGCACATACTTTCTTGTCTATCGCATGCCCGATACGCCGCCCAGCCTGTGGATCGATGCCTTTAACAACATAACCATCACGGTCGGCAAAGACCTGGAGCAGAACGATGACATGAGCCGGCCGGAGTTCATCGCAGAATTGCCCGACGAGCAGAAGAAGGAACTGGAACAGTTGAAGAAGCAGAACGCTACGGCCCAGGATCAGGAACAGATCGTAAAGACGGTCAACACTGATTTGAATGTCGCCGCGCAGGATCTGAAGGATGCCGACGCCGCGCGAAGCACAGCTGTCAGAGATTTGGGCAAAACGGCAGAAGCCGCAGAAATCGACGCCAAAGCCACCGCAATCAAGAGCGCCAAATGCGCCGAAGCCGAGTCTCTGATGCTCAAGGATCTGCAGTCTATCAAGGAGTCTGGACTGAGCGCAGACGAAACAACCTTGTGGGAGAATCTCGGCCGTGCGCAAGCTGGTTTGAAGAAGTTCGACGAGGCTGAGAAATCGTACAAACACGTTCTCGAAATCCAGACGGCCAGCGCAAGCCCAAAGCCTGCCGTACAGGCATTCGCGAACGCAGGTCTGGGTGAAATCTACGCACGCACCGGGAAAACATCAGAGGCGGCCAACGCCTTTGACCTGGCATGCCACCTCGACGCCGCACACGCTGGACTGTTCCTGAGAGATGAAGCCCTCGTCTTCATGCAGTCAGGCAACGCCGAGGCTCAAATCACGGCCGCAGAAAGAGCCATCAAGGCAGATCCGCGGGATGCTCTTCCATACCTCATCAAGGCCAATGGGCTCGTGAAGAAATCCGGCATTGATTTGACGGCGAAACATTTTGATCTACCCGCGGGCTGCGCGGAGGCTTACCAGAAGTACTTGAGCCTCGCGCCGAATGGCCCCTACGCCTCCGAGGCGCAAGGGATGCTCCGCCGCGCAGAAAAGGGAACAAAGGCCGCGAAGTGATGCAGCGCAGCGGTGCGCGTTAGAATCCTTCCGGGGGATGCTGATGTCAATTACCCGGCCCCAATCGCGCCGCACATTTCTCAAGTCCAGCGCAGCCGTTGCTGCAGCTGCGCTGGTTCGCCCGCGCACTGGATTTGCCGTCGCAGGCAATGCATCGCAAATAACACCGCCGCTCGGCCAGTTTGGCTACGGCAACGTCGAGTTGCTTGACGGACCGATCCGTGAGCAATTCGACCGCAATCACAAGTTCTATCTTGCGCTGGACGAAGACTCGCTCTTGAAGCCGTTCCGGCAGCGTGCGGGATTGCCCGCGCCCGGCGAGGACATGGGCGGCTGGTACAGTTGGGCACCCTTAGGCGATCTAGACAAGCCCGGCAACAACGGCTTTGCGCCGGGACACAGCTTCGGACAGTATCTCTCCGGCCTGGCGCGCGATTACGCAGCTACCGGCGACAGGGCCACACAGAAGAAGGTCCATCGTCTCGTCGACGGATTTGCTCCGGCTATCACGCCTCATTTCTGGGATGACAACCGCTTTCCTGCTTACACCTACGACAAAATTTCCGTCGGTATGATCGACGCGCATGAGTTTGCCGGCGCAACGCAGGCATTTAAAGCACTCGACGCTGCGCTCGATTCCGTAATGAAGTACCTGCCGCCCGGACCGCTTTCGCGTGCGGAGCAAAATGCGCGCCCTCATTCGGACAATTCTTTCTGCTGGGACGAGCCGTATACGCTTCCTGAAAACTTCTTTCTTGCGTGGCAGCGTGGAGCGGGCAATCGCTACAAGGAGATGGGAAAGCATTTCCTCGCTGACAGCTGGTATTGGGATCCGCTGGCGGCCGGAGAAAATGTGCTTCCGGGGAAGCACGCCTACAGCCACGTGAATGCGATGAGCAGCGCGCTGCAGGCGTACTTCGTGCTCGGCAACGAGAAGTACCTGCGTGCGGCTCGCAATGGATTTGATTTTGTGCAAGCGCAAAGCTTCGCAACCGGCGGCTGGGGACCTAATGAGGAATTTCGTGCTCCGGGAAACGGCGAGATCGGTGAGAGCCTGACCAAAACCCACTCGAGCTTCGAGACGCCGTGCGGCTCCTACGCCCACTTTAAGATCTCGCGCTACCTGCTGCGAACTACAAAGGACAGCCGCTATGGCGACAGCATGGAGCGCGTGCTCTACAACTGTATCCTTGGCGCCAAGCCTATCACGGAAGACGGACACGGCTTCTACTACTCCGATTACAACAACGACGGATCGAAGTTCTATCATCCCTACAAATGGCACTGTTGCACAGGAACGTTTTCGCAGGTCACGGCGGACTATGGCATCAGTTCTTATTTCCGCGATGAAGAGGGCGTGTACGTGAATCTCTTCGTGCCGTCACGCGTAACGTGGAAGCGCGGCAACGATCACGTGGTATTGACCCAACGCACCGAGTATCCGCATCGACCAACGACACAAATCGAAGTCTCCCCTGACAGGGCCACCACATTCGCCGTGTTCGTACGCATTCCGGAGTGGGCGGGGCCGAAGACCAGCATTGCCGTGAACGGCAAGCGCGCCGCCCTCGGTCCGCATCCTGGACAGTTCGCTCGCATTTATCGCACGTGGAAGATGGGCGATCGGATCGAGGTCGAGTTCGACATGCCAACCACGCTGCAGGCTGTCGACCCGCAACATCCAAAGCTCGTGGCCACAGTGAATGGACCACTGGCCCTGTTTGCCGTTGGAGAGATTCCGTCAACCGTCCGCGCAAAAGAACTGGCACTAGTCACGCAGGTCGCGGCAGGTTCAGCCGACTGGCAGGTGAAGACGGTGGCCGGTACCATCACGATGCGGCCATTCACCGCGATCAACGATGAGCATTATCGGCTGTATTTGAATACAGAAGGCTGACCAACAATTCCGACCGGTACCGGGACGAGAAGGAGAATTGTGATGGAATAGCTGAGGGACACTCCTTCGCGGAACATTCCCACGTCTTGAAGATCAGAATGAAAGGCCGAAGCATAGAGCTCCGGCCTTTGTTGCGGCTGCCACACGGCAGGTGGCTACGGGCGATCGTAGAAGCGGAAGAACAGCGACGGCTTCGCGCAGGGTTCGGCCCTCGCAACCAGTTCTGTCTGCTGCTTGTCGTTGATCGGCGTGAAATTCCGCGCCAGCTGGACATTCTCTTCAAGCTGCGGGATCGTATCGCATCCGATGATTACTGTGCTCACCGGCCGCGACAGCGTGTAATTCATGGCTTCGCGCATCGTCAGCGTTCCGGGCTTGTCGGTCTGGATCGTCATGCCTTCCCACGAGTTCTTCTGCTGCTCGATTGGCGGCGGCGTCCAGGTAGAGAGGATGCGTCCGCGCCCTGGAATCTTCATCCCGATGATGCCCATCTGCTTTTCTACCGCGAGCGGCAGCAGCGCATCATTGAAGCTGTAATGATGCGGATCGGCGGCATTCATCGCCATCAGGATGCAATCGAAGTCGTGCCGGTGAATGCACTCGATGAGCGCGTCGGGGCGATAGTGCCCGGTGATGCCGAGATAACGCACGACTTTCTGCTGCTGCATGTCGAGCAGCGCCTCCATGGCGCCGCCCTTGGCAAATATCTGATCAACATCGTACATGGTGCCGACGTCGTGCAACTGCCAGAGATCGACGTGATCGGTTTGCAGCAACTGCAATGACTTCTCGATCATGCGCATCGAGCCTTCGCGCGTCCGTTCCTTTGTCTTGGTGGCAAGGAAGGCCTCGTTGCGGCGCTTCGCCATCACCTTGCCTACATATTGCTCGCTCCAGCGGTCGGGACCGCCGTAGATCGAAGATGTATCGATGTAGTTCACGCCGAGATCGAGCGCACGTTCGACGATGGGAACCGCGACCTCGAAGTTGTTCGGCTTCTCGAGAGCGGCCTGGCCGCCCAGCGAGAAGATGCCAACTTTGTAGCCTGTCTTGCCGAGGTTGCGCGTCGGCATGGCTGCCGGTGTGCGCGGGTTCGAAGGCAAGCCCGGCAGAGACTTATTCGGCGTGACCGCAAATGCGGAAGGCGTGAGCAGTGCCGCGGTAGCCGCACCGCCAATCTTCAAAAAATCGCGACGGCCCTTATTGCGGGGCGATGCAGAGTTCTTTTCGCTCATAGGGTTGCTCCTGATCGATCAAGATGCGGGCGACACCATGATAAACCTGCGGCACACTTCCTGCCTCAGCGACAAATATGTGACTAGCTGGAAGTCGAGCGCCGGATTCATTTGATCTGACGCAAGATGCTTTTAACGGAAGACTTAGGCTGTGCCAAAATCGGATCGGCAGACTCCTCGGATTTGCTAATCTAACAATCAGGGAGCTCATTCATGAACATTACTTCCCCGTTTGTTGTCGTTCCGGTAATCGCGGCTGTCTTCTTCGCCTGCATCCTATGGGCAACCGGCGGCACCGCCGATGGCAAGACCGAAGACGGCCATTCGGCGCATTAAGCGCGCGATGATCGCCTTGTTAATAGACTGCTTAACTGAACGTTTCCATTGGGATCGGTTATATCCAGCCCGTGTTGAACATGCCTGGAGATCAAAAAGGGCAGCTGCGTTGAAACGCAGCTGCCCTTTTGATTTTGTGCCTTACCTTAGTCGTGCTTCTTGTCGTCCTTCTTATCGTCTTTCTTGTCGTCTTTCTTGTTGTTCTGCTTCTGGTCGTTAGGCCGCGGCTTGCTTTGCTGCGGTGGTGCAGCCTGACGGTTCGGCGGGGGAGGAGGCGCAGGCCTCTCCTGAGGCTGGTACGTGGGCCTTTGCGGCGGCGCCGTCTCATGTTGCGGTGTCGGCGGCTGTACGGGCCGAGCCTGCGGCGGATTGTTCACCGGAGGTGGGGCCGCGTCGTTGTGCCTATTGGGCTGCGCATAGTCCTGCCTGTATTGCGGCGCAGACGGATTTGTGGGTTGTGGCTGGTTCGGCCGCGTCTGTTGCGGATTGTTTGGTTGCTGATAATTTGGCCGGTCCTGCTGCGAATTTGATGGTGGAGGCATCGGCCTTCCGGTCGGTTGCACTCCTGGAGCGACGGGTTGAGGCCCTTGCTGGTGATTGTTGTTATTCGGCGACTGATCCGGCCGGTCTAGCTGCCGGTAGTTCGGCGGTTGCACTGGTCGACCCGTCGGCTGCACGGGTTGCTGGCCAGGCTGCGGCTGGTAGGAGTTGTTTGCAGGCGGATTCGGGTTCATCTGCGGATTGATTGGCCGCTGAATACCCTGCACCGGGCCGACTGGGTTTGCACGCGGTGCGCCCGGGGTGTAAGGAGGATTCGACGAGTTTGGTCTTTGCTCCTGGTTGCCCTGCGTGATCGGGAACTGACTTGCTCCCGCACGGTTCGGAACCTGGTGAGCCGGCGCCGCCACAATGGTGCGTCCCGGCAACGGCTGGATGCGCGGTTCAGTCCTCACGGGTGGAGCAACCGGAGCCGCGCCGGGCCTGGCAGAGATCTGCTTGCCTTGCTGGTTGATCAGGAGTGGCCTTTGAATCGACACCGGGACCGGATGAGCCACCGGCCGCGTCACGATCGATCGTGGCGTGGGAGCAACGTCAGGCCTTTGCAGCGCACGTGCCTGCTGCATCTCGCGCGGATCGACCCGCACTGCAACGGTGCGCATCGAGCGGCCTGAAGCGAAGTCATCCTGCCGCATCGCCGACGCGCCGCGTGTCTGATTGATGTAGGTAATGTTGGTTACATTGACGACGTTTATGTAGGTGTTCTGCACGTGAACCCGCGGAGCTTCGCGAATGTTTGTGATGTTCACCTGGTCGATGTAACGCGGGCTGCACCGGTACCATGGCCTGTATGCCTCGCCAGGACCGAGTGGGAACCAGACGGAGAGACCGCCCCCACCGCCGAAGTGAACACCGCCGGCGAATACCACCAGCGCAGGCGACCAGATTGGCCGCACGTTGACGGGTCCGGGGACCCAGCCCCAACGGCCGTTGTAACTCACCCAGCGGCCGTAATGGAACGGCGCATATCCCCACGATTCGTCTTCGACCCACACCCAGCCCCACGGGTCGCGATTGATCCAGTGGCCATAGTGATAGGGCTGCCAATCTGCGGAAACATTACGCGGAAACCACACTGCACCATACTCGGTCGCAGGTTGCCAGTCGCCATTGGCATCAAGGTCGGCTGCACCCGGAATATCGGGGCTGACGTACTGGAACGAAGTCACCCGGGCCAATTGCTGATCGCGCTGCTGGCTCCAGGAATCCAGATCATCGGGGCCGTTTGGTTGCAGCCATTGCGGGTAGACAGGATTCGAACCGGCAACCTCAAGCGACTGGCCATAATTCAGTTCCTGGCGATAATCGCCGGCTGCCGTAATGTCCGCGAATTGGCCGAGATTGGTAAACACGGTTGCGCCGTCGTTCGGCAAAACATCCACGCGCAAGTCACCGGAATTCCCAAACTCTGCATTACCGTTTGGCGTGCTGATATCAAGCAGCTGCCTTGGCCACAGGCCAAAGCTATGCAGGTGGATCGATCCCTGGGCGATGCCGAAATTGATGTTGAAGGCGGAGTCGTCGACCAGCGTTACATCAGAGTTCGGTCCTATACGCACATAGGTTTGGCCGACCTGAATTTCCGCACGCCCATCTGAATCGGTGAAGATTCGATCGCCGGGGCCGACGGGCAGATTCGGATACGCTTGGCCCCAGTCGTCCGAAGTGACCGGCTGGACGGAGACGTTGCCTGAGATATAGGAAATACGCCCGGCTTCGGGAGGAGGGTCGTCCTGGGCAATGGCCGAAGAGACAACCACCAGCGCAGCAGCGCAAACGGCCGCAATCGCCAGTCTTTTGGAGGAGTTGAGAGCAAACATAAAAGGTGGTCCTTTCGTTTTCTAATGCGCCGGTTTCATAAGCCAAGGCTGCGAAACGAGTTGCCAGAAGCGTGCCGATTTTCCTTCCGGCGTTCCTCACAAAGAGCTAAGCCAACCAGTCTTGTGGTTTGAAACTATTGAGAATACTAACCCCGCTCCCGGAAGAAAGTAGTACAAAGATGTTGGCGCGTGATTGGCCAAACGAGGAACCAACGGGCGCGCTGGGCCGTATTACGCGGTGTGAGGGTGAATCTGATGAATCGGAAGGCGATCTGTATTTTGGCTGGAACAGCTCTGGTTGCAGGGGTTGCGGGCTGCCGAGTCCACGTAGACAAGGATGCGAATGGTCAGGAAAAGAACGTCCAGGTCGACACACCATTTGGCGGAGTTCATGTGAATACCGACCAGATCTCCGCAGCCGATCTGGGGCTGCCTGTCTATCCCGGCGCCGAGATTGTGAAAGACAAGGATCACGAGAAGTCCGCCGACGTGAACATGGGTTTTGGCGAGTGGACTTTGCGCGTGCGCGCCGTAAACTATGCCACTGTTGATTCCCAGGACAAGGTGACAGGCGTTCTACAAGAAGGCTCTGGGTCGCTATGGCGACGTGATCACTTGCCAGGGAAACGCACCCGTGGGCACACCGATCGCAACTTCAGAAGGGCTGACCTGCACAGATGACGGGAATCACGGAAAGGTGAAGATCGACGACAAGGATATTGGAGTCCACGGAGGATTACAGCTTAAGGCGGGCTCTAAACGCCATCAGCACATTCTTGGCTTCCAGGATACGCAGAATGGGAAGACGCGATTTGCCCTGGTTGCGCTCGACTTACCGGCTGCCGTGGATGGCGGCAAAACCGATTAGGCATTTGATAGGCTGAATCGGCTGAGAATGGCAGATCGCAGGGATCCCCGATGATTATTTGCAGGCACTGGGTGTGGTTGATGCCATAAAATTCGATCACAGATATCACACCCCATCCCATCGGAGCCCGAAAAGATGCGCATTTCAATTGCCCGCCTATCCCCGGCGGCGCTGCTGGCCGTTGCGGCGGTTTTATATGCGGCCGATAAACCAAAGCCGGCCGCAGCACCCGCCCCCGCGGATCCCTACACTGAAGTTCAGCCCGCCACTGAATCCCTGGACATGACCATGTATCAGCGGATTCGCGATGAAGGCCTGAACCATTCGCACGTGATGGAATTTGCCTCCGCGTTGATGGACGGCATCGGCCCGCGCCTCACCGGATCGCCCAACGTGAAGAAAGCCAACGAGTGGACGCGCGACACGCTGACCAGAATCGGTCTCGAAAATGCGCACCTTGAAGACTGGGGCGAGTTCGGACTCGGCTGGCAGCAGATGAATACCTGGGCGCGCATGGTCACGCCCGATACCGCGATTTTGATTCTGCAGGCCACGCCATGGTCCCCGGCAACGCCGGGTCCAGTCACGGGCGACGTGGTCTTCGTGAATATCCAAAGCGACAAGGACTTTGATCAGTACAAGGGAAAGCTCGCCGGCAAGATTGTCCTGTACGGCGCGTTGCGCGAAGTTCCGCCCGTCGACAAGCCCCTGTTCGATCGCAATACCGACAAGGAACTCGAAGACATTGCCGAGTTTCCCGTCAATGCCAATGCAGGCGGCCTTCCGCCCGAGATGCAGGCACGCATGCGCACATTTATGGAACGCATGCGCATGATCGACAAGATTGCGCAGTTTTTCGCGGATGAGAAAGTGGCTGCGGTGATCGAGCCCAGCCGCGACGGCAAAAACGGCGGCGGCAGCGGCGGCACATTCTTCGACGACAATGGCGCGACACTCGGCCGCACGCCCTACCTCGCCGACAAGCGCGTCAAGATTCCCGTGGCCGTTGCCGCAATCGAAAGCTACGGCCGTCTCTACCGGCTTACACAGGCCCACGTGCCCGTGACCGTGGAGATCAACGTCGATACCAAGGTTACGGGCGAACACGAACACGCCTACGACACCGTTGCCGAGATTCCCGGCACCGATCCAAAGCTGAAAGATCAGGTCGTGATGCTCGGCGGACACCTCGATAGCTGGATCGCCGGAACCGGCGCCACCGACAACGGAGCAGGAACCGTGGTTGCGATGGAGGCGGTTCGCATCCTGGAAGCTCTCGGCGTCAAGCCCCGCCGCACCATTCGCATTGCACTCTGGACCGGCGAAGAACAGGGGCTGTTTGGATCACGAGGCTATTGCAGGCAGCACTTCGGTTCGGCCGCGCTCTCTACCGCGCCGGACCAGGCGGTGCTGCCGGAGTTCATGCGTCGCGCCACCGGGCCGCTCGAACTCAAACCGGAGCAGAAGTTGATCTCCGCCTACTTCAACGTCGACAACGGCTCCGGCAAGATTCGCGGAATCTATATGCAGGGCAATGCGGCCGTGGCGCCCATTTTTGCTCAATGGATCGCTCCGCTCAAAGATCTCGGCGTTACGACCCTGACGATGCGGAACACCGGCGGAACGGATCACCTGAGTTTCGATGCGGTCGGAATTCCGGGCTTCCAGTTCATTCAGGACGATCTCGATTACGAGAGCCGGACCCATCACTCCAACCAGGATGTAGTCGAGCGGTTGCAGCCGGCCGACCTGAAGCAAATTGCAACCGTCGAAGCGATCTTCGTCTACAACGCCGCGCAGCGTGACCAAATGATTCCGCGCAAGCCGTTGCCCGACCCTGCTGGCGAGGAGAAGCGCCGGGCGCCGATCGAAGGGATCTTCCCCGGCTCGACACCTCCAGCTGCCGCGGAAAAGCAATAAATCAGAATCTTGGCGCAGGCCCGCCCGGCAAAAACTGGCGGGCCTGATTTACGGGTACGAGGAAATTAACGACAAGCTTTGAAAAGAGTCTTCTCCATTCCTCCGTTGCTACGTCGATGTCGTCCCCCAACACACCCCGCTCCCGGATTCTGCTACACTTAACGGAGCGTACCAAGCGGGAAAACGCACCAGGCCGCGCCCGATGATACGCATCCGCAAACCAAGTTCGGGGAGTGGCTCAGCCTGGTAGAGCACCTGGTTCGGGACCAGGGGGTCGGAGGTTCAAATCCTCTCTCCCCGACCATTAAATCCCGCAATATCAGTTGATTAGCAAACTACTCATTTCCGGCCAAACCCCAACTTGGGTCCATATGGGTCCAATAAGATTTTCGACGTCCTCGACAGCCGTGCGCGCGTTCTCGGGAACTGACCCGATGTAAATTCCGCTCGTCACTTCTGGCGAAGCGTGCCCCAACAAAGCCTGCACCGTTCCTAAAGGGGCACCGACGGAATCGAGCAACGTGGCATGGGCGTGCCTGAACCAATGCCAGTTCGCTTCCGGCATCCATCGCTCCTTCTAGTACCAGTTTCTCTCAGTTCAACTGGCACAGAATTTGTCGGCACTCCACTTCTCGCGGGCTCCTGGTTCGATCCGTTGCTTGGAGTGATGATATGAACGCAAAAGCAGAACGCGGACCTAGCGGCCCGCGTTCTGCTTTGCAGAATTGATTGTGGGATTGGTTTCTATGTACGAACTGAAGCCCGTACCCTTCAAACTGAAGCCCGATATCCTTCAGAGATGAACGGCATACTCTGCCGCTCGCTTATACCTTCGCCAGTGCCGGAGCGGCTGTACCGAGTTTCTCGGCCAGCATCTCGTGCGCGTGGGCGAAGAACTCGTCTTTCCCGATCTTGCCTGCGTCTACTTCTGCGAGGAGTGCCTTCTGCGCGATGTATTCCTTGTTGACGACGCCTGCCTTCGACTGCAGCATGCGCCATGACTTGCGGCGCTCGACGCAGAACATGACGAGTTGGCGGGAGAGCGCGCGGTACTCGATCTTTCCGTTCTCCTCGTACTTGATGTAGACGCCGAAGTCGGGAATGAAGGAGCGGTGACCTGGATTCACGTAACGGCGGTAGACCACGTCCTGCTGCGTGATGCGCACCAGCATGTTGTCGAGGTGGATCAGCTTCTCGGCCGCCTCGGGTTTGACCTTCTTGAGGTGGTTGCGGAAGCGCGCTTCTGTCGTGCACCAGTGAGCCACGGTGTAACGCATGGTCTCGCCGGTCGACTTCAGCTTGGTCTCGTACCAGTCGAGTTCCATGGAAGGATTGCCCTTCACATCGAGCGCTTCCTGGTAGGTCTCGCCGAGGCGTGGGTTGAAGACGAATTCGGGAACTCCGCGCGAGTCGCGTACGCGCTGCGCCTGGAAGAGAGCCATGTCATCGGCCACGCCGTGCTCGGGCTGGCAGGTGGTGAAGCACTGCAGGAACATCGTTCCGCGATACTCGAGGCCGTCGAGAATGGCCCGGTAGAGCTTGGGCGCGTTGGCCATGGAGACTTGCGCGACGAAGGGCGATCCGTGTCCGGCGAGGAAGGTCTCGGCGACTGTCTTCTTCTCAGTGTTTTTGCCTTGCGTTGCTGAACCGAAGACGTTCATGTCGTTGCCGCCAAGCATCGGGGTGGAGTCGGAGTTCTGACCGCCGGTGTTGGAGTAGACCTGCGTGTCGAGCATCAGGGCCTTGATGTTGGGGCGGTTCTGCAGGATCACCTTGGACATGTTCTGGTAGCCGATGTCGCCCATGCCGCCGTCGCCGCCGACCACCCAGACCTTGGGCAGTTCGACGATCTCCTGGTCGGTCATCAGCGCGTCGGTGAAGTGGGTGAATTCGTAGAACTCGCGCGGCGTGATGCCCTTGCCCTCGCGGGTAAGAATCACGTCAGTGAGGCGCTCGGGGATAACAGAGCGGCGCGCGTGGTCGACGATAAAGCTTTCGCCCATGAGCCAGCCGATGGTGATGCCGTCCTGGAAGAGCGAGTTCATCCACGGATACGGGTGCGGGTTGTTGGGTGAAGTGGAGCCGTATACGGTGTTGCAACCGGTGTGCGCAGCCATGGCCATTACGGACATGCCGTTCGCGAGGCGTCCATCGATCGGCTGCAGGCTCTTGTGGTTGAAGGCTTCCGTGAGCAGAACCGCTGCTAGTGCTTCGATCATCTGTGCGTCCGTGATCGGGCCGTTCGCTTCTTCGTGCGCAGCGATGCGGGACTTGGTGTCTTCAGTCTGTTCGCCGCCCAGGCCGAGAATCAGGTGGGTGATTGCCAGCCGCAGCGTCGCGTACTCTTCAGGATTGCTCGCCTTGAGCGCTTCGAGAAGTGCGACACCGTTCTTTTCGAGATCGCCGGCCTTGGCTACAAGGCGATCAGCCTTGGCGTGGAAGACGGGGCGCATGTACGCCTCGGTGACAGCAGCGATGGAGCGGAGCACGCTCTTTTCGCCGCAGCCCGCGCAGGCGCCGTCGCCGGAGACCAGCGCGTCGTAGTTGCGACGAACCATGAGCATGTTGCGTAACGTTGCGGTTTTGGAGTCGGCTGGATTCGCAGCGTTGAAGAGGCCGAGGTACTTCTGCGAAGTGTCAGGGAGCAGGTTGAGGAAGGCGGTGCCGGTTTCGTGCTCGGCGTTGACTTCCGTCGTCTCCTGCACCATCTTGAGCGCCATGTGATCGCCGCAGGCCGTGACGCATGCCGCGCAGCCCTTGCACAAATCGCTGACGAAGATGGAGAAGATGCCGCCGGTGCCGGGGGCCTTGCGCTCGGGCGAAGAGAAGATAGCGTTGACCTTCTGATACGCCATCGGCACTTTGTCGATGATCGAGTAGAACTGGGCCTTTGCTTCGGTCGAGAATCCATCGACGGACTCCGTAACTTCGCGAATGATCTTGGGCAGCGGTGTGCCGGTCTTCATCTCGGCGACCATGCGCTGGCGGGTCTGCTTCTCGATTTCGGGAAGCTTTGCCATCATCCTGGTGCGCTCGCCGGCGTCGCCGACGTAGCGGGAGACGGCCATGGTGAGCACGGTGCTGAGATCCTGCGAGGTGTTGGGCAGCGCAGTGTCGGGGCAGACCGAGATGCACTCCATGCACTGGGTGCAGTTCTCGGGAATGTAGAGCGGTGTTTCGCGGCGGGCTACGTACTTTGAGGCCGTGTCGCCGGTGGCCGCTGCGATTACTCCCATGGCCGCGAGAGGTGTTGCGGGCTGGTCGTAACCGAAGCTGGCGCGGAACTCGGCATCGAAGGCGTTGATGCTGGCGATCGGCGGACGCGCTTCCTGCCCGGCAGGAGGTAATGTGGAACGGCATCCGCCGGTGGTGCAGCTATCGCCGGTGACGGTGGCCATTTCAAGGATGGGCAGAAGCGCTTCGCCGCGAAGTGAGGACTTGTCGGCTGCCGTGATTTCGCCGATGGCGATTTCCTTGACGCGCTCGAAGCCCTGGGTCATGACTTCCATGTTGGAGTTGACGACAGCTTCGCCGAGCTTGCCGAACTTCTTCACGTACTGCTTCATCACGACGTCGCGGTATTGCTCCTGCGTGATGCCGAACTCCTGCAGCATGGGGCTGACGGCGAAGAATGCGCCGAGGAAGGCGTTGCCCTGCATGCGGAGTTGAAGGTCGGCGCGATCGGTCGCTTTGCGGGCGATTTCAAAGCCCGGCAGCGTGTAGACGCGAATCTTCTTCTCGATGATCTGCTTGCGCGCCCAGAGGGGAAGGTTCTCCCACGCGCGTTCTCCTTCGGCGTCCGACTCCCAGATAAGCGCGCCGCCGGGCTGGATGCCGTCGAGGGGATTGGTGTGAGTGAAGGCCTTGGGATCGCAGCACAGAACGACGGTGACGTGGCGCAGGTCGCAATTGACGCGAATGCGGTCTTTGGCGGCGACCATGAAGTAGCTGGTGGGTGCGCCCTTCTTTTCCGATCCGTACTTGGGATTGGCGCTGACGTGGATGACTTCCTTGGGATTGCCCTTGTCGTCGACGAGTCCGTCGCGCTCATACAGCAGATCGTTGAGGTCGCCGAGGATGGCGCCGAGGTTTTTTCCGGTGGTGATGGCGCCCCATCCGCCGATGGAGTGGAAGCGGACGGCTACTGCGCCTTCGGGGAGCAGGGAAGGCATTTCGTCGCCGATGACGGCGTAGGGATGGTCGATGCCCAGGACGAAGAAGCTGACGCCATCGGCTGCGGTCTTGCCGTCTTTGCGGGCGCGGCCCTTGGTGGCGAATTCGTATGCCCCGATGATGTGCTCGGGACGGAAGTCGCGCGAACCGAGTCCGTAGCTGCCGGAGTAGATGTGCGGTACTTCGTCCATCGCCAGCGTCGGCAGACCTTCAGAGGCAGCGTGTCCGGCGGTTTGGATCGCTTTGGAGAGCGCAGTGCGGATGTCGCGACCGAGTGGGTTGTCGCCGCTGAGCGCTTCGTCAGTCCGCTCGAGGATTATGACGTTCTTCTTGCCCTTGAGCGCGGCAACGATGGCGGCTTCAGGGAAGGGGCGAATGACGTTGACGTGGATGGAGCCGACCTTGACGCCCTTGGTATCGCGGAGGTAGTCGACAGCGGCTTCGATGTTTTCGGCGGCAGAACCGAGGGAGACGAAGACGGTGTCGGTATCGTCGCACTTGTACTGGGAGATGAGCCCGTAGTGGCGGCCCGTCAGCTTGCCGAAGTCTTTATAGGCGTCTTCGAGGAACTGCAGAATCGGCTCGGCGAAGTTGTTGCGGCGCGCGATGATGCCGTTCATGTAGTGTTCCTGGTTCTGCACGGGGCCAAGGAGGACGGGGTTGGTCAGGTCCATCATCTTGGGAACGCGGCGGCGGGTGGGTCCGAAGAGAACTTTTTGGGCTTCGGTCGGGCAGTCGATGATGTCTTCCGGTGCGCCGAGGTATTCGCGGATCAATTCCGATTCGTGCTTGTAGAAGGTGCGCTCCAGGTGGCTGGTGAGGAAGCCATCCATGATGTTCATGCCGGGGGTGAGGGAGAGTTCGGTGACGCGGCGGAGGATCAGTGCCTGGTCGGCAGCCTGCTGGGCGTCCTTGCCGAACACCATGATCCAGCCGGTATCGAGAGCGCCGTAAATATCATCGTGGCCGCAGTGGACGTTAAGCGCGTGTTTGGTCAGCGCGCGGGCGCCGACTTCGAGCACCATGGTGGAGCCCTTGCCTGGAGCGTGGTAATACTGTTCGACGCCGTAGACAACGCCCTGGCCGGAGGTGAAGTTGACCACGCGCTTGCCGCATACGGAGTGCGCGATGGCGCCTCCCTGGGCCGCGTGTTCGCCTTCCGTCTCGATGGCGATGGTGTTGTGGCCGAAGACGTTCAAGTTGCCCTCAGCGTAGGCCTGCTGGAAGAGCTCGCCGCCTTCGGTGGAAGGCGTAATAGGATAGAAAACGCCGGCATCGGCGATGCGTGTCTCGGTGTGATACGAAACAAGCTGGTTTCCATTGGCTGTAACTCGAATGCCGGGATAGCGAGCTGCTTCCGTCATAGTGTCCCCTCCGTGCGTCCTGATGATGCCTCAATGCTCCGCGCGGTGAGGGGCCAGTCGCCGAACGCTTTCGGGGTAAGCCCATCGAAAGGCCGCAACGGTCCCGTAACCTGCGGATGAATCGTATCCAAGCCTGCCTGCCCTGCGAGTCGGCAGCTGCAAATGCCTGGTTTCATTGGTTCTCTTGACCGCGATCCGGCTGCGGCTCCGATCCAATTCCCTTGATTAAGTTCAATAGCTAGAGCGGTGTTGCGCGAGTAACCCAAGGGGGAGCTGCCCGTGAAAACGGCCTATATATCAGTATGCACCCGCGATGCGAGACGGTGTATCAGGCTGTACCAGTGCGTGGGATTCGTGTCGGAGGGCTCGGCAAAAGGGTTTCGGAGCCGATCTTCGCGGTGGCTCTATACTTGGACCGGTTCCACGTACATGGTTGAAATGATCGACTGAACGAGGGTATTGCTTTTGTCCAATCTCCACTACGCCCGTTATCCGAGCCTTGCCAGTCGCGCAGTCCTGGTAACGGGGGGAGCTACCGGGATTGGCGCCGCGATTGTGGCAGAATTCGCGCGGCAGGGTGCCCGGGTGGCCTTCTTTGATGTTCAGGATGAGCAGGCCCGACAATTGATCGATTCGCTGAGGGGCGAGGTCGATTCTTCTCCTCTCTTCTTCCACTGCGACCTGACCGATATTGGCGCCCTGCAATCAGCCGTCAAGGAGGCAGTTACCGCTCTCGGTGGTGTTGATGTTCTGGTGAACAATGCCGCCAACGATCAGCGGCATCGGATTGACGAGGTCACACCGGAATTCTGGGACGCATCGATTGCGGTGAATCTGCGGCCGCATTTCTTCTGCATACAGGCGGTATTGCCGTCGATGAGGGCTGCGGGACGAGGCAGCATCATTAATATGTCGTCGATTTCGTGGATGATTCCGTCGACTGGCGTGCCGGTGTACATCACGGCCAAGGCTGCGATCGTCGGACTAACACGAACTTTGGCGCATGAGCTTGGCCCGGATGGAATCCGCGTCAATGCGGTGCTGCCGGGAGCCATCGCGACGGAGAAGCAGAGGCGGCTGGTCTATACGCCGGAGTACAAGGCCGAGATCATGGCATCGCAGGCGCTCAAGCGAGACATTCTGCCGGAGGATGTGGCGAGGCTGGTGCTGTTTCTGGCGGCGGATGATTCGAGTGCGATCACAAATCAGAGCTACGTGATTGACGGCGGGTGGGTGTAGACCACCCCAGCGACCAAGACCTGTCGCTGGGGACCCCTGTGTAGCGCGCCGAAGGCGCGCAGTGATCAGTGGTCAGGGATCAGTCCACAGAGAGAAGGCGACCCGGCGCCATGCCGTAAGATTTCACCGGGAGCCAATCGCCATGTTTTCTTCCACTCTGTTTGCTCGTCGACTTTTTGTGTCCAGCGTTGCTGTCCTTGCCTTCGCTTTCGCCGTTACACTCCTTACCACCCGTGCTCAAGCGCAGACTGCGGTCGAAGCCGCGAAGGTTGCAGCGGAAATAGACCGCGTAGCGTCGAACCTGCCACCCGAGTCGCGCAATGTGATCACCCGACTCACCATGCTGCACGAGCTTCCCGGCGGCGTTTGGAAGACACACAGCGGCGACGTGGCGCACGGCGAGGACGTGAACCTCGATGAGTCTGGCTGGCAGGCTTTTGCCGTACCCGGCAAAGCGTCAAACGATGCCGTATGGTTCCGCCAGACGTATACCGTTCCCGAGACTCTCAGCGGATACGACCTGACCGGAGCGCGCATCTGGTTCCATTTCCACGCTGAGGCCAACGGCCCAATGCCCGAGATTCTTTACTTCAACGGCCGGCGCGTGGCCCTCGGCGATGATCTTGAGCCCGTAATCCTCTTTGACAACGCCAAGCCCGGCGATAAAGTCACCGTGGCCATCAAGCTCCTCCATACGGTCGATACCAAGTCGATCCGGGGAGCCACGGTGAGGGTTGATTTTCCTGAAAACCGGCCCAGCCCGGAGGACCTTCGCATCGAATTTCTCTCGGCTGCGCTGCTGGTGCCCTCGCTTGATCCCAACCCGGGAACTGGCGCGAACATGGGCGACCTGAATGGTGCAATCGCTGCCGTAAACCTGAAAGCTCTCGATGTACATGATCAGGCGGCTTTTGACGAGAGTCTGAAGGCGGCACATATCAAGCTCGAGGGTCTGTTGCCGTTGATGCAGACGGCGACCTGGCATCTGACCGGCAATTCGCACATCGATGCTGCGTGGCTTTGGCCGTGGACGGAAACCGTCGACGTGGTCAAGCGCACCTTCGGCACCGCCCTGCAACTGATGTACGAGTACCCGCAGTACACCTACACGCAATCGGCCGCGGCCTACAACGAGTGGATGGCGCGAGAAGTATCCCGACATGAACGCCGAGATCGCGAGGCGCATCAAGGAAGGCCGCTGGGAAATCGTCGGCGGCATGTGGGTTGAGCCGGACCTGAACTTGCCTGACGGCGAATCGCTGGTGCGGCAACTGCTGGTGGGCAAGCGCTGGTACAAGCAGGCCTATGGCGTCGATGTGCGCATCGGCTGGAATCCGGATTCGTTTGGGTATACGTGGCAGCTTCCCCAGATTTACAAGAAGAGTGGCGTTGATTATTTCGTGACACAGAAGATGACGTGGAACGACACGAATCAGTTGCCATTCAAGCTTTTCTGGTGGGAGTCACCGGATGGATCGAAGGTGCTGGCGTATTTTCCGCACGACTATGCGAATAACAATCTGGATCCGACGCGACTGGCGGCTGACACGGTGCAGGCGCGGCAGCGCGCGACCGGCCTGACCGACATGATGGACCTCTATGGAATTGGCGATCATGGCGGCGGACCAACGCGCGCCATTCTCGACCAGGGATTCCACTGGGCCACGCCGTCGCAACCGCAGAAAGTGATGCCGAAGATGCAGTTCGGCATCGCGCAGAGCTACTTCACCGACGTTGAGAAGCAGATTGCGCCGGAGAGCCCCGAGTGGAATTACCAGTCCATTGCGAAGGGATACACGCCGCCGCCGGCAGTTGAGGGCAAGGTCTCCATTCCCACGTGGAAGAGCGAGATGTACTTCGAGTATCACCGCGGCGTAATGACGTCGCAGGCCAAC
This sequence comes from uncultured Acidobacteriaceae bacterium, assembly GCA_963735215.1. Classification (GTDB taxonomy): domain Bacteria; phylum Acidobacteriota; class Terriglobia; order Terriglobales; family Acidobacteriaceae; genus Telmatobacter. The sequence goes on from CAVTKF010000010.1 coordinate 102,427, forward strand.
CACAAGCGCAACATGCGCGAGAGTTCCGATCGAAGTGCTGAACGCGGAGAAGTGGGCTTCGCTGGCATGGCTCGATGGGAAGAAATATCCGGCTGAGGAACTGACTGAGGACTGGAAGAAGGTGCTGTTCAACCAGTTCCACGATCTGGCTGCGGGGTCGGGGATCGGCGTCATCTATAAGGACGCGCAGAAGGACTACGACGTGGTGCGGTGGTCGACGAATGAGATTTCGTCGCGACTCGTTGGAGACCGTGACGAGCGAGATTGACTCAATACGGCAAGGGGAATGTGAATGCCGCGTCAGTCATCGTCTACAACCCGCTCGGCTGGGAGCGATCTGGCGATGTAACGGTGCATGTTCAGATACCGGGCGATGTCTCACGCCAGGATTGCCGAGCTGCAAATCTGGCGCACAGGTCCTACGCCAGAGATTGGTACCAGCACGACTAGACGGACATCGACCGATGTGATCAGCTGCACGTGCTGCACAATGTGCCAGCGCTTGGGCTACAAGGCGTATTGGATCGTCGGCAACGGCGAAGTTACGGAACGCGGATGAGCATGTCGCGCAAGTGCGAAAGAATCAGGCCGATTCGTATCACACTCGAGAACGAGACGCTGCGCATGACGGTGCGACAGAAAATCCGGATGCATCACCAGCCTGTTGAGAACAAACCGACTTCGAGACGCTGGCTTCGCGGAGCGCGTGCGGCAACCAACTCCAGTTCTTCAAGGACACTCCGAAGGACTATGATGCATGGAACATCGATCCGGGCACGCTGGATGTGGCGCCGATGACGATTGAGCATGCCGACTCTGTTGAGCTGTTGAAGGAAGCCGCTGGAGCCTGACGATTCGCGTCAACGAGCCATTGGCAGAATTCAAAGTTCGTTCAGACGATTCGGCTCTCGGCAGACGGCGATCAAGTCGACATCGAAAACGACATCGACTGGCATGAATCGCACATTCTGCTGAAGGCCGCGTTCCCGCTGGCGGCTTCGGGGCCGTTTGCTACCTACGAAATTCCTTACGGCACCATCGACCGGCCGACTACGCGGAACAACTCGTGGGAGAAGGCGCAGTTTGAAGTGCCGGCGCAGCAGTGGGCTGATCTCGGCGACGGCAAGCACGGCCTCAGCCTGATCAACGACTCCAAGTTCGGCTATGACGCTGTCGGCAACACGCTGCGGCTGACGCTGCTGCGTTCGCCGAAATGGCCTGACCCGGATGCGGACATGGGGCATCATCATTTCCACTACGCACTCTATCCGCACGCGGGCACTTGGAAAGACGCCATGACCGTGCGTCACGGCTTTGAATACAACTACCCGCTGACGGCGGTCGTGACCACGGCTCATCCGGGCACGCTTCCCGCCAGCCACTCGTTTGCTTCCGTCACGCCGGAGAACGTGGTGCTGACGGCGGTGAAGAAAGCTGAAGATGCAAAGGGGTTGATCTTCCGCGTGTACGAGTGGGCAGGGAAGGAATCGACGGTTGAGTTCCACGTTCCGCCGGGCGCGACCGGCGCGACGGTGACCAACATGATGGAGACGCCGGAGGGAAGTCCGCTGACAGTTACTGGCGATGTGGTGAAGGCGCCGATTCATCCGTACGAGATCCTGACCGTGCGCGTGGATTATCCGAACGGCGGCCCGAAGGAGTAGCGGGGAGTGGGAGAGTAGATCCTTCGTGACGCGCAGTGTAACTATGGCTGTTGCTTTCCCACCCTTGCTTACACCCCACGAACTTAGACCTGTTCGTGGGGACCCCGTAGCGCAAGGATGGGGCACCCAGATTTTTCGCTTGTCGATGCTTCCCGCCCAGGTCTCACAGTCGAGACACTTCGACTTTGCTCGGGGCAGGCTCTGGGCGCTCAGATTTTCGGCTTGCCCAATGCTCCTATCGCGCTATTTTGGATTCGCGATTCTGAGCAGCAGGATGTCGTGGCTCGCCAGTTCGATAGACATGTTGTTGGTCAGGTCCATCTCCTTGTCGGTCCACAGATCCTTGGCGTGCTGCGGACCGTGCAGGCCGAGCTGCGCGAGGTCGAGATGAAATGGATGCGTTGAATACACATCGCTGCCAACGTTGACGATGGCGATGGCTTTGGCGCCGCCTTTCAGCTCGCGGGCCCAGACTTCGACCTGCCCCCCGCTGTAGATGTAGCGCGCCTGATGGCCGAGTGGATCTTGATTGATCGCGATGACGTCGCGGTTGGTGAGGATGTCCTTGACCTCGGGCTTCATGTTGGGCAGGTCGTTGCCGGCGAGTAGCGGCGCGGCGAGCATGGCCCACATGGAGAAGTGGGTGCGGTTCTCGGCCGGCGATAACTTTCCGTTGCCGACTTCAAGCATGTCAGGATCGTTCCAATGGCCGGGGCCTGCGTAAGAGGCAAGGCCTCTCTGCTGGCTGAGGATGTCGTAGATGCTTTGCCACCGTGCCTGGATGTCGCCGGTGGTGCGCCAGAGGTTTCCGCCGATGCCGGGCGCCCACTCCCAGACGTTATCCCAGCCGTACTGGCAAAGCGAATAGACAATGGGGCGGCCGGTGGCCTTAAGGGCTTTGCCCATCTTGTCGTAGGCGGCGACCATCAAGCGCATCTGCGCAGGCTTGTCGTTGGGCGCCTGCTTTTCCATGACGGCGGGGATGAAACTGCACAGATCGTACTTGAGGTAGTCGATGCCCCATGAGGCGTAGAGTTGCGCGTCCTGCTCTTCATGGCCGAGCGAGCCCTCGTAGCCGGCGCAGGTTTTGGGGCCGGGTGAGGAGTAGATGCCGAGCTTGAGGCCCTTCGAATGGACGTAATCAGCGAGGGCCTTCATGTCGGGGAACTTGGAGTTGGTGTGGAGCACGCCGTTGGCGTCGCGCTCGCCCTCCCAGGTGTCGTCGATGTTGACGTAGATGTAGCCGGCGTCTTTCATGCCGCTGGCGACGATCTGGTCGGCGGAGTCGCGAATATTTTTGTCAGTGACTTTTTCGGCGAAGTAGTTCCAGCTGTTCCAGCCCATGGGCGGGGTAGCTGCCACCGGTTGGTAGATATTTCTTTTCGTCTGTGGCTTGGCGGACACTTGAGCGTTAGCGTTGAAGGAGGCCAATAGGGCCAATACGATTGCGGCAAACGGAAGCGATGCAGATAAACGCATGGGCTGATCTCCGATGGAAACGATTACAGCGGAGAATACTAAGCGACATGCCTAGGAGTTGACAATTGCGAGGACCGCGGTAGGCAGGAACAATCGCGCCCAAGAAATTGGATCAGTCTGCGGCGGGAGCGACGGCGTAGTGAGGTGTGGTCGCCATGAGTTTCTCGATTGCTTCAACGGAGTTGATGCCGCCGCGGGCGCCGGAGCAGGTGCAGTTGAGGGCAGCTGCGGCGCAGGCGAAGTCGAGTTGGCGTTCGAGCGGCCAGCCTTGCAGGAGCGCGTAGATGAAGCCGGCATGAAAGATGTCGCCGGCGCCGGTGGTGTCGACGACTGGGACACGATATGCGGGGTTCATATGAAATTGATTGCCATCCCACGCGAGAACGCCGTCAACGCCGAGGGTTGCCGCTGTGATCGCGCATCCGAAGCGCTTTTTTGCGGCGCGGAGAGCCTGTTCGAGATTCCGTTCGCCGGTGAGTCGCGTGGGAAAGTCGCGGCTGACGATGAGGTAATCGACGTTGGCGATCAGGTCTTCGACGCCGGGATAGGTTTCGTCGAGATCGGCGATCACGGGAACGCCGGCAGAGCGGGCCCAAGAAGCGGCTTGAGTTGCAGCGGCAGTCTCGAAGCCGTCGACGAGCAAGGCGCGCGCATTGACGATCCAGGAGCGATCAAGGTCGGAGGGTTGAAGCAGGAGTCGTTCGTCGCGGCGGCAAAGGACAGTGCGTTCCCCTCCGTCGTCCACGAGAATGAGCGACTGCGGGCTGAGCGCATTGGGGACCGTGATCAAGCGCGCATCAACACCGGTGCGTGCAAACTCGCGGCGATGGAGATTGGCCGCTTCGTCGTCGCCCAACTTGCCAACGTATCGCGTGGCGAGGCCCCAGGTCTGGCAGGCGATGACGGTGGTTGCGGCCTGGCCACCGGGGAGGAGGCTTGAGTTGGCGTATTCGGTCTTGGAGCCGCGGGCTGGGAAGTGGGCGAGGGGAATCAGCGTATCGATTGCATTGAGACCCACGCCTACGAGGTCGACCTTACCGAGCTCTGCCATGATTTTTATTTTACCGATGAAGATCTGCGTGCTGCGCGGGCTTGGGACGTCAGGAGAATTTCGTCGACTTCCAAAGCAGGAACGCAGCTGCAACGGCGCTCGCTACCAGAATGGCTGCAAGCAGGCCGACCCAAACAAGGTTCATGGCGAGTTGAGGTACCTGCGCGTTGATGCCGAGCCAGATGAATACGCCAATCCCGCAGGCGAGAATTGCGTAGTCCCACCATGCGCGGCGCTCGGAACTGGCAGCCGCTGAATGGCCGGTTGATGAGTGCACGATGCGGTCGTAGTCGAGGTCGTAGCGTGCACACTCACGGACGACAGCCTCGCGCATGGAAGCTCGTTCTTTTTCGGTGGCGACGGCGGTGGTGACGGCGAGTGCGCCACAGATCATGACCAGCGAGCCGACGACGACAAGCAAGCGATGCGTCGCGTCGGCATGGGCCAGTTCGCCGAAGACGAGCGCACCCCAGGCGAGTCCCCACATCTGGTTGGTGTTGGAGAGCGGGATGCCGCGCCCGATGCCGAGGTACTTGGTGGCGAACTGCTGAAAGAGATCGCCGATAACCCAGACGAATCCGCCGAGAAAGAGCCAAAAGAGCAGATGCCGCGTCTCGCCCGAGTGGAAGACCGCGGCCTTGGTTCCGCCATCAAGCGCAAGGACGAGCGCTACCATCGTTCCCAGTTCGCCGAGTGTGAAGACGGTAACAAACGAAAGCGGATTCAAGCCGCTGATGTAGGCCTTGCGGTAGGGGATATACATCGTTCCCCAAAGCAGGCTTGCGCCGATGGCAGCGAGAACACCGCCGATTGCGCGGTCTGCGTGTGCGCCGCTGCTGTGAATTGTGCTGATGCCGAGCATGACGGCAGCGATTACGATGGCGAGGGCTCCGAGGACAACCTTGGCGATGTTGACGCCGCTGGCTCCCTTCAATTCGCCAAAAAGCAGCCGGCCCCAGAGGATGCCAACGAGGGAGTTGGTGTTCCAGAGTGGAAATGCGATGGCCAGGCCCACATCGCGAATGGCGAAGACAGTTAGCGTATTGGCCACGGCCCACAGCATTCCGGCGAGAATGGCGATGGGGATGAGATGGCGGTGCTGGGCTAGATCGGCGAAGACCTGGCGCGTGCCTTTGAGTAGCGTGGGAACAGTCCAGCGTGCGGTGAAGACACCTGCCACCATGCACAGCGATATGGCGTAGGGAGAGAGGCCGGAGTTGACGAGCTTGGTGGGCGCCTCAGCCGCGCCCAGCCACACTCCTGCTGCCAGGCCGCAAATGACACCGATGCCGTGGACCGAGGGTATGACAAGGGGTGGATTGGTGCGGGCCGGTGAGCTCATCCGTCTTAGGGATTTCCTTTCGTTTAAAAATGCACGGCCCATATCGAGATCAAGCTCTGCACAGAGCTCAATCCGCCTGTCTTAATGCAGAGCGATGAGCAACGCCAGACCGAAGCAGAAGACGACGACCGGTATCACGAAGTGGATATCGGTCAGAATGGCTTTTGTCTTATTGATGGTGATCATCCGCGTCCTTTGGATTTGCTTCGGTCATCGTACCCGCGCAATGTTGCTGGAATATCTATTTCAGAGAGCTCATGTCGATGACGAACCGGTATTTCACATCCTGCTTCAACATCCGCTCGAAGGCTTCGTTGACTTTCTGGATGGGGATGACTTCAACTTCGGCGGTAATGTCGTTGCGGCCGCAGTAGTCGAGCATTTCCTGCGTCTCGGGCATGCCGCCGATCATGGAACCGGCGACGGAGGCGCGCTTTGCAATGAGGCTGAACACGCTCACCGAGGGAGGTCTCTCGGGCAGGCCGACCAGGGTGATGGTGCCGTCCTGCTTGAGGAGAGAGAGGTAGGGCTCGAGGGCGTGCGGAGCGGAAGCCGTATCGAGGATGAAGTCGAAGGTGCCGGCGTGTTTCTTCATCGCGGCTTCGTCAGTGGAGAGGACGACTTCGTCGGCGCCGAGCTTGATGGCGTCGTCTTTCTTCTTGAGCGACGTGGTGAGCTGCACCGTGTGCGCGCCGAAGGAGTGCGCGAATTTGAGTCCCATGTGGCCGAGTCCGCCAAGGCCCACAATGCCGACTTTCTTTCCGGGGCCGACCTTCCAGTGGCGCAGCGGAGAGTAAGTAGTGATGCCGGCGCAGAGAAGCGGTGCGACAGCGGCGAGATCGAGATTGGCGGGAACGGTATGGGCGAAGCGCTCGTCGACGACGTAGTTGTTGGAGTAGCCGCCCATGGTGATGGAGCCGTCGACGCGGTCCTTGGCGGCGTAGGTGAGCGTCGGGCCCTCGGTCGCAGAAATGTTCTTCGCCGCGGTTGCAGGGAGCGCAGTGGCGGCAGGAGTCGATGATGACGCCGATGGCCGCGATGTCGCCGAGTCTTGAATTTCGTTGCGGATTTGCCGGCGGCGATGACGCGGCCAACAATCTCGTGGCCGGGGACCATGGGATAGATGGAGTTGCCCCACTCGTTGCGGGCCATGTGGAGATCGGAGTGGCAGACTCCGCAGTAGAGGATTTCAACGGCGATTTCGGTGGGGCCAGGCTCGCGACGAGAAAAGTTGTGCGGAGCCAACGCTGATTTTGCGTCGAGAGCGGCATAGCCTTTGGATGGCGGCATGAAGTGATTTCCTTTCCGGAGAGAAGTTTAAATCAAGGCGCGCGCAGCGAATCGGATTCTGAAGGGCTGTCGAAGCGCGAGTTTGTTCACGTCCAAACATCGATTCAGCGAAAGCTGCGCAGATTCAAGGGCGGCGGCGCGACGGCGACGCGGGGAATGCCTTGCAGATCTGGCGTGAATTGGAGGTCGGTAAATCCGGCAGTCGGCGAGGAGTGAGTGGATGGCGGGCTGCTGGCCGTAGCCGATTTCGAGCGCAATGAAACCGCCGGGGACGAGAACGGCGAAGGCTTGCGGGATGAGGCGGCGGTAGATGCGAGCCCGTCGTCTCCGGCGAAGAGAGCCAGCGCGGGCTCGTGGTCGCGGACTTCTACGGAAAGGGAGTCGCGGTCGACGGCGGGGACGTATGGTGGATTGGAGACGACGATCTCGAAGCGCTCTTCGGCGACGGGGGCGAGAAGATCGCCTTGGAGGAAGCGGATGCGGTCGGCGATCTTGTTGCGGTCTGGCGTTCTCGCGGGCAATTGCAAGGGCATTTTTTGAGATGTCGGTCGCAGTAACGACGGCATTCGGCAGTTGCGATGCGAGTGCCACTGCGATCGCACCCGATCCCGTACCTACATCGAGAATGCGGATGGGCGAGGCGGGGTCCTTGCTTTCCCATCCTTCCTGCAAAGAAGGCCGGAAGGATGGGGCACCCGAGCGTGTTGCGAGAGCGAGACATTGCTCGACGAGGTGCTCGGTTTCGGGGCGGGGAATGAGCACGTCGGGAGTGACGCGAAAGGGCAGGCCGTAGAATTCCGTTTCCCCGGTGATGTATTGGATTGGCTCGCCTTTGCGGCGGCGTTCGAGCAGGCTGGCGTAGCGGATTGCGCTGCATCCGGCGAAATCATCGTCAGCATGCGCCATAAGCCAGGCTTTGTTTTTGCCGATCAGATGCAACAGCAGTGTTTCGGCGTCGAGGCGTGCGCGATCGGGATGCGGGCCGGCGCTGAGCTGTGCCTCAGCCTGGCCTAGCCATTCGCGCAACGTCATCGGGACATTTCTCCTGATTCAGCTGCTTCACCGAAATTCTGCAAGGTCGTCGCTCCCTGTTGGTCGCGCCACTGAGCTGCATCAAATGGCCATGATGATCAGGAGAAATGCTCAGGCTGCCTGGTCGTTGTCGGCTTTGAGTTGCTCGGCCTGGTAGTGGGCGATGAGGGCATCGACGATCGGCTGCAGGCGGCCTTCCATGATGAGGTCGAGCTGGTGCAGGGTGAGGCCGATGCGGTGGTCGGTGAGGCGGTTCTGCGGGAAGTTGTAGGTGCGGATCTTCTCGCTGCGGTCGCCGGAGCCGACTTGCGATTTGCGGGCTGCCGCCAGTTCGGCGTTTTGTTTCTCCATCTCCATCTCGTAGAGACGGGAACGCAGGACGCGCATGCCTTTTTCGCGATTCTTGATCTGCGACTTTTCGTCCTGGCAACTGACCACGGTGTTGGTGGGCAGATGCGTGATGCGGACGGCAGAGTAAGTCGTGTTCACCGACTGGCCGCCGGGGCCGGAGGAGCAGAAGGTGTCGATGCGAATGTCTTTGGCTTCGATCTTGATGTCCACATCTTCGGCTTCGGGCAGGACGGCAATGGTGACGGCGGAGGTGTGGACGCGGCCCTGCGTTTCCGTCGCGGGAACACGCTGGACGCGATGCACGCCGCTCTCCCACTTGAGCTGCGAGTAGACGCGCTTGCCTTCGATGATGGCGATAACTTCCTTGTATCCGCCCACGCCGGACTCCGACAGCGACATGACTTCGACCTTCCAGCGGTGCTGCTCGGCAAAACGGGTGTACATGCGGAAGATCTCCGCGGCAAAGAGCGAGGCCTCGTCGCCGCCAGTGCCGGCGCGGATTTCAAGGATGACGTTCTTCTCGTCGAGAGGATCCTTGGGAATGAGCAGGATCTTGATTTCCTCTTCGATGGCGGCGGCGCGAGGCTCGAGCGCGGCGATCTCTTCTTCGGCCATGGCGCGCAGGTCGGGGTCGGTTTCGGCCAGCATGGCGCGGGCTTCGGCAAGTCCCTGCTGCACCTGCTTCAGCTCACGGTACTTCTCTACCGGCTCTTCGATTTCGCGCAGGGCCTTGGCGGTCTTCTGATATTTCTCGTGGTCGTTCAACACTTCAGGCAGCGAGAACTGCGCCTGCAGGTCGTTGTAGCGCTGCTCCATTTGTTCCAGACGATCTAACATTTCGAATCTCCGCTCGCGCCCAAAGGACGCGTAACTACTGCTCGCTATCTGTTTAAGAATTGTGTCAGAAAAAGGGCGCAGAACAGTGTAGGCGGCGGGTGCCGCTAGAGGAGGGCCGGGATGGGCTGGTGGAGAATCATTGACACATATCTATTCTAGCGCGAGTTGCGCAATGAATAGAAGGGGCACGTGCCTCAATTGGAAAGCCCGAGGCGCTTGCGTGTCTCGGCGCGCGCGGCGGCCAGCTCTATCTGGAACCGCGGCGTTCCCAGCATGTAGCCGAACACGGCGTAGGCTACATCCCGGCTTGCTGCGATATCGCTGGGGTAGTGCACGCCGCAAACCAGCCGATTGTGCGCATAATCATCGGCGCGTTCCAAAATCTCGCGACGCTTCTCGGGCACCATCTGGGCCAGAGTAAAGGCCTCAAGGTATCCCGAGAGCGTGTGGCCGCTGGGATAGGAATTTGGCTCGGTTGTCGTCTTGCAGACGGGGTGCAACGTGCTGTCAAACTGATACGGCCTCGGACGCTTGAAAAGGGCCTTCATCGAATTGCTCGCCGCCGGTTCATCTCCGTGAACGTGCGCCGAGAGAGCTGCTGTCAGCGGTAAGTCCTCGGGCCGGAAGTTGTCTCCGAGAACGGTGCGAAAGATGAAGATGTCTTGTTCTTCTTCGTCGGACTTTGCTGCGGCGATCTGTTCCGGTGTGCGAGTCAGCTCGATTTTGTGCAGCTCGGCCAACTCGGCTTTCACCGTCTCTGAATCCTGCGATGGCGGCAGCGGAAGAATCAGCGACATATCGATAACTTTGGGGTCGATGAAGTAGGCGGCTCGCGCGGACTTTGTGGCCGACGGCGCCTGGGCTGAGATGGACGTGCAAAGAAGAAGAATGAAGGCAGAAAGAGCACTATGGGACCGAGTCATATTTCAAACACAGTATCTTTCCCGTGTGAAGGGGTTGTTAAAGTGCGTCCCCGAGCTCTTTCAGAAGCACTCGATATGGTCGCAGGCGTTCATAAGGGGCATCTGCAGGTTCGAGTCGTGATCTGGATCTGAATAGATCGTGATGGTTGCCGGCTTATAGTCCTCGGGCTTGGCGGTCATGATGTTGGGCACGAATGTTTGCGGGTTGCGGTCGTAGAGCGGGAACCAGGTGCTCTGGATCTCGACCATCACGGTATGCCCGGCCTTGAAGACGTGGTCAACGTCGTGCAGGCTGAAGTGGTACTCGTGAATGGAGCCTGGGCGCATGGGCGTTGGTTTTTCGAAGCTTTCGAGATAACGGCCGCGGAAGATCTCCTCGTTGGTCATGAGCTGATAGCCGCGCATTTTCGGGTCGGGGTCGTTGTCGGGGTATTGGTCGATCAGCTTGACCACCATGTCGTTGTCGGTACCGGTGGTTGAGGCGAAGATGTCGGCGAGGACTTCGCCGGTCACGATCAAATCCTTCTTGAGCGCTGGCAGCTTCCAGACGGCGACGTCTTTGCGATCGGTGACGAAGCGCTGGTCTTCCGTGAGCCAGTTGAACCACTGCGAGCCATCGCTGTAGGTGACCTGGATGGGGCGATGACGGTAGGGGACCGGGTTCGCCGGATCACTTTCGTAGCTGGTCTTCGCCGGTTCCTTGGCGTCATTCCAGCTGAGAAGGCCGTCGCCCACAAGATGCAGGCTGGTCGGCTGGGCTTCCTTGGGCGGAAAGTGGGAGTAGCGCTTCCACGTATTCGAGCCGGTCTGGAAGCTGGCGGTATCTTCGAGGTCAAAGCCGGGTTGGTCCTTCAGATAATGGGCGAAGAACTTCGCTTCTATCTCTGAGCGATACTCCTTGCCGATGGACTCGCCGTAGTTGAGATTGCCGAGGTGACGCGACGAGGAAGCCCACGAGCCGTGACGCCAGGGGCCAAGCACGAGGAAATTCTCATGCTCGCTGTCGTGGGGTTCCAGCTTTTTGTACTCCTCCTGCGGCCCCCACATGTCCTCTTGGTCGTAGTAGCCGCCAACGCTCAGCGTAGGGACGGCGACCTTGTCGAGATGGTTTTCGACTGCGCGTGACGACCAGACCGTGTCGTAGCTGGGATGATCGAGGAAGAGCTTCCAGGTGGGAAAAGGCTGCTTGACGCCGGATTTCTTCACGTCTTCGGTAAAGGACCCGCGCTGCAGGAAGTAGTCATAGCCGTCGACGGGTTTTCCATCTTTGTCCTTGCCGTAGCTGACCTCGGCGTTTTCCTTGTTGGACTCCATGCCAAAGACGTAGTCGTAGCCGTAGGTCTGGCGGAATGCGCCGTTATGGAAGAAGTCGTCGCCCATCCAGACATCGATCATCGGAGCCTGGGGCGAGATGGCCTTGACGGCTGGATGCGGATCGATGCCGGCTTCCGTGGCGAGAAAGCCGGGATAGCTGGTGCCGATGAAACCTGCGCGGCCGTTATTGCCGGCGATGTTCTTAAGGAGCCAGTCAACGGTGTCATAGGTGTCGGTGCTTTCGTCCACGGCTCTTGGATCGTGGTGGTCGACCTCGGGACGGCTCATCACGAATTCACCCTCGCTCTTGAAACGGCCGCGGATGTCCTGGGCGACGTAGATGTAGCCGTCACGCGCGAGTTCGGGGCGTCCGCCGAAGAAGGAACCGCGGCTGGTTCCATCCACTCCGTACGGTGTGCGCTGAATAAGGAAAGGGAGCGGCGCGGAGATGTCGGCAGGCTTGAGGATGACGGTGTGCAGCTTGACGCCGTCGCGCATGGGGATCATGACCTCAGAGCGCCGGTAATCGTGAAAGACGTGGTGAACGGCGTCGCCAGTACGCTTGTAAATTACCTGGGGATCGTTCGCGGAGAACACGGTTTCACCGCGACCGGCCGCATCTAGGGTGAACCTCAAAGTGACCTTCGATTGGGGAACGCCGAATTCAGTGGGCGAATTCTCTGTAAGCGCTGTCGGTACCATCCGCTCGGATTCCAGGATCAGTTTTTCGTCCTGCGTGTAGAAACTGATGGGCGTGTCGGGGTCGCTCGGATCCGTATATTCGCCGGAGAGGGCATCGAGTTGAGAGGTGGGAAACGAAGCGGCCTGGCCCAACGTAGCCGCCTGCGCAAGTGATGCCAGCCGAAAGCTTCTGCCTGGCGAGAAAAACAGCGCAAAACACAGAGCAGCAAGAGCAACTCGACGTTGAGTCAAGGGCGGAGACCTCCTGAACGATGCACTAAAGACTAATGGGCGTGGCCGTGATGGCTGTGAGCGGCAGGGCTGCACATCTCTTCAATGGGAACGACGCAGCCGTGGAGCTCTTCGCATCCTTCGTGTTCAAACTGAATTGTAGAGTGCTGAATTGAAAAATGGTCGCGCAGCACATGATTCAGTTTCTCCAGAATGCAGGCGCTTTCGGATGGAGGAATGTCGGCAATGCAGACATGGCAGGCGAGGGCGTTGCTGTTCGAGCCGAGGCTCCAGACGTGCAGATCGTGGACATTGAGGACGCCTTCGACCTCTTCCATTCCCGACCGAATCTCGTTGAGCGCAACGCCGCGCGGTGTGCCTTCAAGCAGGATGTTGAGCGTCTCGCGCACAATATCGAAGCTGGACCACAGGATCAGGGCGGCGATCAGCAGAGACAGAACGGGGTCGATCCAGTTGCGTCCGGTGAACAGGATGCCCGCGCCGCCTGCGATGACTGCGGCCGTAGAGAGCGTGTCGCCGGCCATGTGGAGGAAGGCGCTGCGCATGTTCACGTCGCGGGCCACGCCCCAAAGGAGTCCGGCGATGACGCCATTCATCAGCACGCCGATAGCAGCTACGACCATCATCAGTTTGGGCTGGACTGCGACGGGGGCGCTGAGGCGATGGATAGCTTCGATGGCGATCCAGATGGAGATGACGATGAGAGTGGCCGCATTCACAAAAGCGGCGAGAACGCCGGCGCGCTGGTAGCCGAACGTTTTGGAGTGGTTGGCTGGACGCGTCTGGAGATAGACGGCGGCAAAACTGAGCAGCAGCGCCAGAAAATCGGAGGCGTTATGACCGGCTTCAGAGAGCAGGGCGAGAGAGTGCGCGCGCAATCCGGCTATGAAAGTGACGACCACATATGCAAGTGTGGCGACGAGAGAAAAGCGGAGAACGGATTGTGTCCGGGATGCGCCGGGGGATGCGGGCGCTGCGTGGACATGCATAGGGGTAGTGTAACCGGGGCTGGGTATCAGACGCCAGCGGCAAATCCGATCGTACCGGAGCTGGATTCTAGCCTTGATCAGGGTGTAACTGCCCTAGATTCCTGGGCTTTGACGAATCCATGGCCGGGTATACGGGAAGGCTCGAGCGCAGGCCGGACCATGACTCCGAGATCACAATGCTATTTTGCGGGTTTCCGGGCTGGTAACGGACGGTGCATGGGAAGCCGGCGCGCATCTCGCCGAGGTTCACCACATTGAGGAGTGTCGTGATGTCCTGCGAGCATTCGTAGTCCACACCGGCGCTGCGATAGCTGTATTCGAGCATCGTGAGCGGGCGTCCGTCTTCCAGGGTTATCTCACGTACATCGAGCAACATGCCGTCGATAAGGCGGCCGGACAACGCAAGCATCTTGCGGCGTTCGCGTTCCAACTCCTCTTCTGTCGGGCGTTTGCGCCGCAGGTAGAGAAATGCACCAACGGTCAAGCCGGCCATCAGGGTGATTCCGGTTGCCGCTTCCCATCCGTTTCTGCTTAGAAGAGTCATTGCGAGGGGAGATCGAACGTGGTCCCGACTTGAGCATACCGCAGAGTGAAATGTTTCGTACCACAGGGAGAGAGAACGTTGCAGTCCGAAGGTACTGGTGCGTGCATCCTTGATGTGTTCATCGCCTGCATCTAAACTCGCGTGATCGGAGGCGCGCGAATGAAGGTCGGAGTGCTTGGGTCGGGAGACGTGGCGAAAACTTTGGCCGGGGGATTTTTGAAACATGGCCACACGGTAAAGGTCGGCAGCCGGAGTCCTGCAAAGCTGGCGGATTGGTCAGGCAAGAACCCCGGCAGCTCTGCCGGGACGTTTGCAGAGGCTGCGCAGTTCGGCGAACTTGTTGTTGTGGCAGTGAAGGGCAATGCTGCTGCAGAGGCTTTGACGCTGGCTGGTGCGAAGAACCTCGCGGGGAAGACTGTGATCGACGCCTGCAACCCGATCGAAGACGCGCCGCCGGATAAGGGCGTACTCCGGTTCTTTACCGATATCAACGAATCACTGATGGAGCATTTGCAGCGGCAGTTCAGCGATGCTCATTTTGTGAAGGCGTTCAACTCAGTAGGCGCGCCCTGCATGATCAATCCACAGTTTGCCGGCGGCAGGCCGACGATGTTCATCTGCGGCAACAACGAAGGCGCGAAGAAGCAGGTGGCACAGATCAATGAGCAATTTGGCTGGGAGACGGCGGACATGGGAGCAGCCGAGGCTGCGCGCGCCATTGAACCGCTGTGCATGCTGTGGTGCATTCCGGGATTTGTGCGCAATGACTGGATGCACGCGTTCAAACTGCTGACGAAATGATGGCCGGAGTGGTGGCGCTGCAGACCCCGCGACTGATTCTGCGACGATGGCGCGACGGCGATCGTGAGCCGTTTGCGCGGATGAATAGGGATCCAGCGGTCATGGAGCATTTCCCCGCGCTGCTTTCGTGTGAAGAGAGTGATGCGCTGGTGGATCGTGCCGAATTGCATCTCGAGCAGCATGGGTTCGGGCCGTGGGCCGCGGAACTGACTGCGTCCGGAGAGTTCATTGGGTATATAGGGCTGTTTATTCCGGGGTTCGAAGCGGCATTTACACCGTGTGTCGAGATCGGGTGGCGGCTCGCCCCGGAACGCTGGGGCATAGGATTGGCGACGGAGGGTGCGCGGGCCGTTGTCGATCATGCTTTTGTCCATCTGGGATTGCTGGAAATAGTTTCGTTTACGGTGCCGGGCAATCTGCGCTCTCGCCGGGTGATGGAGAAACTGGGGATGACCCATGATCCGGGGGATGACTTCGATCATCCGCAGATTTCTGATGGCCATCCGCTGCGGCGCCATGTGTTGTACCGTCTCAAACGCGATGATTGGAAGGCGATGAATTTGCGTTGAGGGCCCTGCTGGTGAGGCGGCAGTCGCCTTGACCCAGCGGAGCACACGCTCGTATGCTCGGGAACGATCAAGGCGTATGCGCTGCATCGACTTGCGCGTGCGCAGGGGGAGCCCAGCATGAGTTCGATTGCACCGGCCACCACTGTCGTACCTCTTTTCGCTGCACAGCCGCTGCTGGTGCGTCGTGCCGCGGTTCTGGGCGCGGGAACCATGGGCTCGCGTATTGCAGCGCACTTGGCCAATGCTGGCATCCCATCGTTTCTGCTTGACATGGTTTCAGCGGGTGAGGGATCCCCGAATCGGCTGGCCGAGTCGGCGCTTGCGGGCCTTACGAAGGCAAAGCCTGCGGCGTTTTATGAGACGTCGCTGGCGTCAATGATTACGCCAGGTAACTTCGAAGATGATCTGCCGAAGCTGAAGCAGTGCGACTGGGTCATCGAGGCGGTTGCCGAGAATCTCGAAATCAAGCGGGCGCTGCTGGATCGCGTTATGCCGCACCTGTCGCCGCAGGCGGTGCTTTCGACCAACACATCGGGACTGCCGATTGCGAAGATCGCGGCGGGGCTCAAGTCACATCGCGATCGCTTTTTCGGTACACACTTTTTCAATCCGCCGCGGTACATGCAGCTGCTGGAGATTATTCCTACAGCCGAAAGCGATGCAGCACTGGTGGCTGCTTTTGCGACGTTTGGGGATCGCGTGCTTGGCAAGCAGGTGGTCTTCGCAAATGACACGCCGAACTTTATCGGCAACCGCATCGGCGTGGCCGTCATGTTCAGCGCCGCGTCGCTGATGCTGGAACAGGGGCTCAGCATCGAGGAAGTGGACGCGCTGACCGGGCCCGCGCTGGGCTTTCCGCGCACGGGGACGTTCCGGCTGGCCGACATGGTGGGCATCGACATCCTGGCGCACGTGGCCGCCAATTTTCCGCAGGGAGTGACGCCGGGCGGATTCGCGCCGATTCTGCAGGAGATTGTGAAGCGCGGCTGGCTGGGCGACAAATCCCGGCAGGGCTTCTACAAGAAATCGCGGGGTGCAGACGGCAAGGAGGTAGCGAATGGTGCTCGATCTCGCGACCTTCGAGTACCGCCCCTCGGCCAAGCCGGCGCTGCCTTCGCTGGAGATGGCGAAGAATGCCGCCACGGTGCAGGAACGGGTGAAGCTGCTGTTGGCGAATGATCCGAAAAAGGACAAGGCCGCGCGGTTTCTGTGGCCGTTTCTTTCGTCGCTGTGGAACTTTGCAGCGGAACGCATTGGTGAGGCTGCGAACGACGCACCATCCATCGATCAGGCGATGCGCGCGGGGTTCAACTGGGAACTGGGGCCTTTTGAGTTGTGGGACGCGGCGGGTGTGCGGGAATCTGTCGCTCGCATGCGCACGCTCGGCATTCCGGTGAGCGAGGCAGTGCAGGGGCTGCTTGATTCCGCGCCGGAGGGCACGCCTGTCTCCTGGTATTCGCCGGATGGCCCGCAGTGCTATAACCCGACAACCGGCGCATGGGAGCCTATCCCACAGCAGCCGGGACACGGCCGCGTCGCCGATTTCCGCCGGACAAATGGAGTGATTCGGAGCAATCCCGGCGCATCGCTGGTCGACATCGGGGACGGCATCGGCTGCATCGAGCTCCACTCGCTGAAGAACGCGATCGGCGGCGATGTGGTGGCGATGATTTCGTCGGTGCTGAATCCGGCTTCGGAAGCGGTGAAGAATTTCCGCGGCTTTGTGATCAGCGGCGACCGCGACCGGTTCAGCGTGGGCGCGAACCTGATGCAACTGTTGCTGGGTGCGCAGGAGGGCGAGTGGGACGAGGTTGAGGGGGCGATTCGCGCCTTCCAGCAGATGTCGATGTCGATCAAATTCTGTCCGCGGCCCGTCGTTGTAGCGCCGTTTAATCTCACGCTGGGCGGAGGTGCGGAGATCTCGCTGCATGCCGCGCGTCGCCAATTCTATGCCGAGACTTATATCGGGCTTGTCGAAACGGGTATCGGGCTCATACCCGGCGGGGGCGGCACTAAGGAAATGCTGCTGCGCGCCGTGGATTCGGCTGCCGCGCTCGCGCCGCCCGATCCCAAGGATCCGCCTTCGCGATTCGCGCAATCGGCGGAGATGAATTCGGCATTGAAGCGCACGCTGGAAACGATTGCGATGGCGAAGGTTTCGACGTCGGCGGCTGAGGCGCGGGGCCTCGGGCTGCTGTTGCCGGCAGACGGTATCACGCTCAACCGCGAACGGCTGCTGCTCGACGCCAAGGCGCAGGCCATCGCGCTGGCGGAGGCTGGCTACTCCGCTCCGCAGCCGCGAACGATTCCGGCGCCCGGCACGGCTTCGCTTGCGGTATTGAACACAGGCGTCTTTCTGATGGGTGAGGCGGGGTTTGCGTCGGAGCACGACATGAAAGTGGCGCGCTGGGTGGCGTACATCCTCTGCGGCGGGCGCGTGACGGCAGGATCGCTGGTCAGCGAGCAGTATCTGCTGGACTTGGAGCGCGAGGCGTTTCTTTCGTTGTGCGGTGAGCGCAAGACGCAGGAGCGGATCGCGTATACACTGAAGACCGGCAAGCCACTGCGCAATTAAAGATGAAAGTCGCAGCACTCATTCTGTTTTCGGCAGCATCGTTCGCGTTCGCACGTGCGGGCGCACTTGCACAGGATTCAAGTCTTGCCCCAACAGCCAATGCACAGCAGTTCAATGAGTCGGGCAAGACGATTGTCGATGGTCGCACATTGCCATATGTCATCCGCCGGCTGCCGGCGAGTTCGTTTCCAGATCTGCCGGATGCGGTCGCTGAAATGCTTGACCAGCGCGGATGCATGATTCCCCAGACCTACCAGGCGCATCGACCTGAGAATGTGGTCCATGCAAGCTTCGATCGTCCCGGCTCGTCGGATTGGGCGGTGCTTTGCGCCACGCATGGCAATGTGGAGTTGCTGGTCTTTTTTGCACGCACACCGGGCAAAGCGATCACACTGGCTTCCGTTCCCGAATTGCAGCGGCTGCAGCGGCACGGTTCATCCGGTGTTCTCGGCTTCGATTGGGGTATTGATCCCGCTTCGCCGCAGCAGATTCGCGAGGCGCAGGCAAGCATGGAACACCATCCCCCGTTGCTCGACCACGACGCGCTCGCGGATACCGTGCTGAACCAGAAGACGGTGTATCACTTCTATGCGCACAGTGCCTGGACCGTGGTCGACACGACAGATTAGTGCAGTGTTGACCGCGCGGGGTCCCGCCGTCTAACAATGAGCCAGCGGATCTCAGGAACTGATCCGCGTTTTTCTGGAGCCATTCATGCCTGAAGCCGTTCTTGTCAGCGCCGTACGCACCCCCGTGGGCCGCGCGCCCAAGGGCGCTCTCTCTACCACTCGTCCCGACGATCTTGCTGCGGCGGCGTTGACGAATGCTTTGGAGCGGGTTCCCGCTCTGGACAGGGCCGAGGTGGAAGACGTGATCCTGGGCTGTGCGCAGCAGGAGGGAGAGTCAGGCTGGAACATGGCGCGTATGACGGCATTGCGCGCCCAACTTCCGGTTGATGTGCCCGGCATGACCGTGAATCGCCTCTGTGCTTCGGGGTTGGAGGCGATCGCGCAGGCGGACATGCGGATTCGCAGCGGGGTGCAGCGGGTAGTGATTGCGGGCGGAGCGGAGACCATGAGCATGCTGCCGATGGGCGGCGTCAAGCCGCGCCCCAATCCCTGGCTTGCGGAGAATTATCCGGCTGCGCTGCTGACGATGGGGCTGACCGCCGAGCGGGTCGCGAAACACTACAACATCTCGCGGGAAGATGCAGATGCTTTCTCGCTTGGAAGTCATCAGAAGGCAGTCGCGGCGCAGGCTGCCGGGCGGTTCGACGAGGAACTTGTGCCCGTGAAAGTCACGACTGCTGCTCCGGGCGTAAAGGCCGGAAAGCCGATTACGTCGGAATCCCTGTTTTCCGCTGACGAAGGTCCGCGAGCAGACACGACGGCGGAGGCTCTTGCTGCGCTCAAGCCGGCCTTTCATGCGCAGGGAAGCGTGACAGCCGGAAACTCTTCGCAGACGTCGGACGGAGCGGCGGCAACGGTCCTGATGGATGCCACGCGCGCGAAGGAACTCGGCATTCAGCCGCTGGGGCGGCTGGTGGCCTACGCGGTGGCTGGTTGCCTGCCGGAGGAGATGGGGATGGGACCGGTCTATGCCGTTCCCAAGGCTGCTGAAGAAGGCTGGATTGAACCTGAGCGATATTGAGCTGATCGAGTTCAACGAGGCGTTTGCGGCGCAGGCGCTGGCGGTGATGCGCGAACTCGGCTTCGATCCGGAAAGGTCAACGTGAACGGCGGAGCGATTGCGCTGGGCCATCCGCTGGGGTGTACCGGGGCTAAACTCACCGCGACACTACTCCGAGAGATGAAACGCCGGAACGTGCGCTACGGGATGGTGACGATGTGTGTGGGCGGGGGACAGGGGGCTGCGGGGATTTTTGAACGGCTGAACTGAACGAAATGCGACACAAAGGAAACGACCGGGATTGCTCCCGGCCGTTCTTGCTTCAAATTGGCCTTTCGCCACCCCGGCAACCAAGTCCTGTTGCTGAGGAACCCGGGCTTTCGGCCACCCCCAAAAACTAAGCTTTTGCCGTCGACAGTGCCTTGAGCCGTGCATTGAGGCGGCTCTTGTAGCGGGAAACGGTATTCGAGTGGAGAACGCCCTTCTGCACGCTCTTGTCGAGAGCGGAGACGGTCTCGCGGAACTGCGTCTGGGCAGCCTTCACATCGCCTTTGGCGATGGCTTCACGCAGGGCGCGGAGGCTGCTGCGGACGCGGGTACGGTTGACGCGGTTCACGGCGGTCTTGGTTTCGGTCTGCCGGGCGCGCTTCAGCGACGATACATGGTTTGCCATTAAGCTTCCTTGATCTAAAGCCCTGAATTGTCAGGGAAATTGATGTGGGCCTTCAATGCGCCCGGATGCGGGTCAGAATGCCGACACACCGCATCCCTCGCAATTTCCTAGTCTACGGGAAAGTGGGCGGGGGGTCAAACGGGATCGTCTAGAATCCAATGACCATCGACTGCCCTTCCCGGGCACCCAGTTTTGACGTTCTGGCATCCACATCTTGGGCATTCGCATTCCCAAAAAACTTCCAGTTTCACGGTAATAGCTCTACAATCGGTTCCCGAACAGGTTGGCGGTTGGATTCAGGTCGGCCATCGAGTTGCATCGGAGGTAGAAATGCGAGTCGTTTTCCACCTTGTTATTGCGGCTCTCTTTATCCCGTCGGCGGCGCACCTCCGCGCACAAGGAGCGCCGGGATTCGATGGAGGAGTGACAGAGACTCTACAGAGCATCTACATTCCTCCGCTGGTTCGTGCGCCATTCAGCGCAGTCGTGCACACGGAATGGGCCCGGCCCATTCCTAGCGGCGGCTCGTATACCGCGGTCAATCAGCGCCGGGTAGCGCGCGACGGACGCGGGCGCATCTACGAAGAGCGCTGGCTGCTGGTGCCCAAGGATTCCGGCGTGCAGTCGCGCATGAACGTCATCCAGATCGCCGATCCCGACAACCACACGCTGTATAACTGCTTCGTGTTTGAACGGCGTTGCACGCTTCTCAAGTTCGCCGAGCCTGCCATGACCAGCTACAAGCCGCCGGTTATCCCATCCGGTCCACTCGAAAACGGCAAGGGCTTCACCACGCACCTGGAACTTGGGCTGCGCACCATCGCAGGCATCGACACGACGGGAACCCGGGAAACGACCACGCTGAATCCGGGCGCCATTGGCAACGATCGTGCCTTCGTAACTGTGCGTGAGTTCTGGCAGGCGCCTCAACTTGGTGTGAACATTCTCTCCACGGTCGATAGCCCGCAGAGCGGTCAGCAGACCTTTACGCTGTCTGACGTGAGCCTCACCGAGCCTGACCCGCAACTCTTTGAGTTGCCAGAGGGCTATGAAGTGTTGGACCGGCGTCAGAAACCCGGAACTCCTGTCACGCCGCGCACGGAATAAAGGAACTGGATTTCACTGCACGGTGATCGTTCCCGCTGTCACTAGACTTGCGGTTGCCGAGGAGTTGCCGAGATAGACCGTGTATTGTCCCGAGCCGACTCTCCAGTTGTTTGAAGTGATGTCCCAGTACGACATGGGGTGGGAGGAGTCGTTCTGATCGACCTCAATCGTGACGCTTTGCGACGCGCCTGGGTTGAGAGTTACTTTCTTCCATCCGACAAGGCGCTTTGGCGGTTCGTTCAGACTGGCGGGCATGCCGAGGTAGACCTGGGCGACTTCGGCTCCCGCGATGCTTCCCGTGTTGGACAGGTTGAATGTGACCTGGAAATTCGGGTTGGACGCCGGACTCAGGTTGTTCACGACCGCCGGGTTGGTGATGGAAAAAGTGGTGTAAGAGAGCCCGAATCCGAATGGGAAGAGCGGAGTCAACCCATTCGCATCGAACCACTTATAGCCCACGTTAAAGCCCTCAGAGTAGTTCACCGTAAAAGGCGTCGAACCGTCCGGCGGTTGCGGGATTACGGGGCGCGGAAGCTGGGAGTCGCTCGCCGGGAACGTAATGGGCAGCTTGCCCGAGGGATTAGCCGTGCCGAAGAGCAGGTCGGCGATGGCAGGGCCTCCATTCTGGCCGGGATACCAGGCTTCAAAAACCGCATTGACCTGGCCAAGCCACGGCATCAGGATGGGGCCGCCGCTTTCGACGACCACGATGGTGTGCGGGTTGGCGGCCGAGACGGCAGAAACCAGTGCGTCCTGGTCGATGGGAGTTGAGTCCACCAGGTCATTCAAGGCCAGGCTGGTCTCGTCCATACCTTCGCTGGCCCACTGATTCACGAAAACAATTGCCACCTGCGACGAAGCCGCCAGAGACGCTGCCGCGGTGGCATTTGAACCGTCGGCGAACTGGACTTTGGCGTTTGGTGCCTTGGCCTGAATTGCCTTGAGAGGCGACGACGGGTCCCACACCACCTGCGCCCAACAAGGCGGACAAGGCGACGGACCGGTGATCGCGCCACCCACGGGCTGTACCTGCGCCGAGCCGCCGCCGGAAAGGACGGCTGTGTCGGCCTTCGATCCAATGATCGCGATGGACTGCACCGAGGCGCTGAGGGGTAGCTGGTTTGATGAATTTTTGAGCAGCACCGCGCCTTGCTCTTCGACTTCCTGCGCAACGGCGGCGTCGGCTGCGGCTGGGATGGGCTGGATAGTTTGTAGATTGTCGAAGATGCCCACTTCATACATCGCGCGCAGAATGCGGTGCACCATGTTGTCGAGTCGCGCCTGTGGCACCTGGCCGTTGGTCACCGCTGTTCCAAGGGTTGAGAAATATTGCTGATTCGGCTGCTCCTGATCGAGTCCGTTGATGGCAGCGGTGGCTGTGCTGTGCGTGGCCCACCAGTCTGACATCACGAAGCCCGGAAAGGCCCAGTCGCCCTTCAGCACATCGTTGAGCAGATGGCTGTTTTCGCAGTCGTACTGGCCGTTGGTGAGGTTGTAGGAGCACATTACCGACTGCGCATTTGAGTCCTTGACGCCGATCTCGAAAGCCAGCAGGTCGCTTTCGCGTCCGCCTCGTTCGTCGATGATGACGTTGGCGGTGGTGCGGCCCGATTCCTGGTCGTTGAAGCTGAAGTGCTTGATGCCGCCGATGATGTGCTGCGCCTGGATAGCGTTGATGTGCGCGGCAGTGATTTTGCCGGCGAGAATCGGATCTTCACCCTTGGTTTCGAAGGTGCGCCCATCGCGCGGTTCACGACCGATGAGGTTTACGTTGCCACCGAGATTGACGTTGATGCCATAGTCAGCCAACTCGGTGCCGATGACGTTGCCATACTTGGTCGCTTCATTCAGGTCCCAGGTTGCAGCGCTGGCAATGGAGGAAGGAAGTGCCGTCGCAGGACCCACGGCATTGCCGACCCCTACGCTGCCGTCGGCTAAATAGAGCGCTGGAATGTTGAGGCGCGTGTTTCCGGGCACCCATCCACCGGCACCGCGCGGGACCGTGTACCCATAGGTGAGATTCGTTGTCACGCCACCCTGCACTATTTGCAGCTTTTCTGCCTGCGTCATCTGTGCGAGCAGCGCATCGGCCTTTGCGTCGGGGGTCGTCGGCGTCGGGGTGGGAGTTGGTGTCGGTGTGGGCGGCGGAGAGGAACTGCCTCCGCAGGAACTAAGGGCACAGGCGAACGCCAGCAGAGCGATTGAGGTTGCGGCAGTTTCTACGAATCGACGAACTTGCATGTATCCCTCAAGAGGCGACCGGGAAGTCAGTGGTAATCATAGCTCCATTGGAAACTGTAGTATGCCGACGGCACGTATCGAGATGGTGACTAATTGAGGGAATCTTAATGAGCGGTGGGATTGACGAAATTGACCACCGGCGCTACTCTCTCCCCATACATAGCCACTTGGTTGCCTGCGCCAATACGAAGTTCCAAAACACCAGCCTCGATCGAGTGCGCTTCTCTTCGCGATCCACAAAAAATTACTCCACAATTTCACCCATTCCACCCGCAAAATCATCAAATCAACAGCCGGTCTCTGCCCTTGAGGCAGGGCCAATGGAGGAAATCTGAACGCTGCTCTGGAGATCACGCCAAATCTTGAGCCCCTTTTCGGGACCCGCGATGAAAACCTCAGACTGATGGAGGATTCACTAGGTGTCAGAATCGATTTACGATCCGACGCCGTGCACGTGGAAGGGCCAGACGAAGCGGTCGCCAGGGTCCAGCGCATTTTTCAGGACTTCGAGGCTCTGCGGCGCCAGGGTATCAATCCCCACAATGGCGAACTGAACGGGATGCTGCGGCTGGTCGTGGCCGATCCGGCGACCACGCTGCGTTCGCTTGCTGATTCCGGCAAGCAGCGCTCCGCGGGCGTGAAGCGCACGGTCCAGCCGCGCTCACTGAATCAGCGCAAATACATCGAAGCCATCGAACAGAACGACATGGTGTTTGGCGTCGGCCCGGCCGGTACAGGCAAGACGTATCTGGCTGTGGCGATGGCTGTGGCTGCGATGAACGCGAAGAAGGTGAGCCGCATCGTCCTTGTGCGCCCTGCTGTGGAAGCGGGCGAGCGGCTTGGCTTTCTGCCCGGCACGCTGCAGGAAAAAGTAGACCCGTATCTTCGCCCGTTGTATGACGCGCTTTATGATTTGCTCGACCCCGAAAAGGTCGACAAGATGCTCGAGAAGAATGTGATTGAGGTTGCGCCCTTGGCCTTTATGCGCGGCCGCACCCTCAACGACGCCTTCATCATCATGGATGAGGCGCAGAACACGACGATTGAGCAGATGAAGATGTTCCTCACGCGCATGGGGAACAACTCAAAGGCCGTAATTACGGGCGACATTACGCAGATCGACTTGCCCAATCCGCGCAAGTCGGGACTGCTGGATGCGATCAATATTCTCGACGGCGTGGAAGGCATCTCCTTCTGCCATTTTGCGGATGGGGACGTGGTGAGGCACGCACTGGTGCAACGTATCGTGCGCGCTTACGACGGTGCGAAGCCGCAGCAGCAGGAACTGCCGCTGAATCTGGGAGAGGCCGCCGAACCACCCACAGAGCAGGCGCCACAGCAGGCCGCACACCCGACCAAACCGCAGTGAATTGGCTGATCGCGTAAAATGATAGAGACACGGGGCCGCTGCACATGGCGGCCTCGCGCACGATGATCCTCCTCGACCCAGATTTGGACGCCGACGTCTCCCGGCAAGTGACAACGCCGAGAGGGTCAGTGGCCTCCGCTCGAGCGGCTTCACACCGCAATCAACGCATTCCGTCCGTCCGCACCCTCGCTAGTTTTCTCCGCGAGGCGCAGACTGCAGTGAAGCTGCGCGGCCAGGTGACTGTACTGCTGACAACCGACACAGCCATTCGGCGACTTGAATTGGCAATTCCGCCGCAAGAACAAAGCGACCGATGTCCTTTCGTTTCCGGCGGCGTCAGGGCCGGTGAAGATTGCCGGCGATCTTGCCATCAGCATTCCTACCGCGCGCCGGCAGGCTGACGAGCGCAGACATTCGCTTTCGATTGAAATCAAGGTCCTTGTCCTTCATGGGCTGCTTCACCTTGCCGGCTATGATCACGAAATCGATTCGGGCGAGATGGCTCGGCTAGAGCAGAAAATTCGATCTCGACTGCGTCTCCCCCACGGCCTCATCGAACGCACCATGAGTAGCCCCACAAAAGTGGGTGCCCCATCCTTGCCGCGGTCTTATCGTGGCAAGGGTGGGAAAGCACGAACCTCCGGGGGCGTGCGCTCATGAGCTGGCTTACGATTTTTCTCCTTGTCATTGCTGCGCTTGTCGACACGTTTGCCGCATACATAAGCCGGATGTACGCGGAATTCGGCAAAATTCTGCCGCGCGAAGTGCAGGACAATCTTGACGAGTGGGAAGAGAGGGTCGAACCGCTTCTCGGGCTGACGCGCGAGCATGCCGCTCTGTGCGCAACCGTGCTGCAGCAGCTGACGCTGGGCGTGTTTGCGCTCGCCATCGGCGCGGTGCTCTTTGATCGTGCTCCGCATGCAGCGCGCCCCACGTATGCTGAGATCGCCCAGGCCGTTCTGGTTGTCTTGCTGGTTGTCGTCTTCTGTAATCAGATCCTTCCATCGTTGCTTTTCACGCATACCAAGGGCCGCTGGGCCGCACGGCTGGTGTGGCCTATTCGTCTGCTACTTTGGCTTACAACTCCGATTACCGCGGTTATCCGTTTCTTCTTCTCCCTGGCCGCACTGGCCGAGAAGCCCATCGCCGAAGAGGATGAGCCCGCGCCGGATGTGGAATCGCTGCTCGAGGCAGGCGAAGAAGAAGGCATCCTCGAAGAGAGTGATCGCGACCTGGTACGCTCCGCCGTTGAGTTTGGCGACAAGCTGGTGCGTGAGGTGATGACGCCGCGGCCGCAGGTCTTTGCGGTTCAGCAATCGATCACGCTCGAACATTTTCTGGAAATGCTGAAGGAACACAATTTTTCGCGCGTGCCGGTTTACGAGCGCACACTGGACTCCATCACCGGAATCGCGTTTGCGCACGATTTGTTGCAGATCGCAGATGAGGAAGCGCAGACGCGCACCGTCGCCAGCATTCAGCACCCCGCCGTGTTTGTCCCAGAGACGAAGCGCGGCTACGAGTTGCTGCGCGAGATGCAGCGTGAAAAGCAGCACATGCGTATTGTCATCGATGAGTACGGGGGCGTCTCCGGTCTTGTCACGATCGAAGATCTGCTTGAGGAGATCGTCGGCGACATTCGCGATGAACACGAAAAAGACGGACATACCGGCGATCCGCTGCGCGAGCCGGGCGGCGTATGGGTGGTGCCGGGAGATTTTCCGGTGGATGAGCTTTCGCAACTCTTCGGTGACGAGGTTGAGGTCGACGGAGAGTATGAGGCTACGACGCTCGGCGGACTCGTGAGCGAGATCGAGGGACGGATTCCGCTGCCGGGTGAGGTGGTTCTGCTGGATCACAGCGGCCTGCGCATTCAGGTCGTGGCTTCCACGGATCGCCGCGTCGACAAACTTCGCGTCTTTCCGCCTGCGAAGGAAGAGGCGACCGCGCTGCCGTAATCCTGCCAATCGGCGGTGCTCTTGCCTGACCTGCTATCCGAAATGCCGTACACTCATTCAGGAGTGATTTGCCCCAAGTGAAATCTGGATTTGTCGCCATTCTGGGCCGGCCCAATGCCGGCAAAAGCACGCTGATGAACGCACTCACCGGCGAGAAGGTGGCGATTGTCACGGCTAAGCCGCAGACCACGCGCAACCGTATCATCGGCGTGTTGGAAGTGGCAGCGCGCAAGAAAGTTCATCCGGCGGCGCAGATCGTTTTTGTCGATACCCCCGGAGTTCACAAGCCTGCATCGCAACTTGACCGGCGCATGTTGCAGGAAGTTCACGAAGCGCTTTCGACGCGCGATGTCGTTCTCGTTCTGGTTGACGCCAGCCGTCGCGTACAGCTTGAGGCCGCGGGCGAACCCGGCGACGTTCTCGAGCAAGCGCAGACCCGGGTAGCGCCCGCCTCGCATTTGAAGCCGGGTAAAGATCCCAGAACTCAAACTCGGAAGTCCGCCGCTTGGGCCAGTGAAGAAGAGTTTCTTTTCTCGCTCATTCGCGAACTGGATTGCCCGGTTTTTCTGGTTCTGACAAAAATCGATCTTGTTGCGAAAGATGTACTGTTGCCGCTGATTGAGACGCTGACGAAGCAGTACAACTTCGCCGAGATTATTCCTGTCAGCGCGCGCAAGCGTGACGGGCTCGATCTCCTTGTCCGCAAGATAGTCGATGCACTGCCCACGGGCGAGCGCTTCTACCCCAAGGACCAGTACACGGATCAGCCCATGCGCTTCATGGTCGCAGAGCTGATTCGCGAGCGCATTCTTGTGGAGACCGGTGAGGAAGTGCCGTATGCGGCGGCTGTGGTGATCGAGCAGTTCGAAGAAGCTGAACCGCCCGCTCCGCCGCGCAAGAAAGGTCAGGCACCGGCCCGGTTGCCGCTGACGCGCATTGCCGCCGCGATCTACTGCGAGCGCGATGGGCAAAAGGCCATTCTCATCGGCAAAGGCGGAGCGAAGCTGAAAGAGATCGGCACCGGCGCGCGCAAGCAGATTGAGTCTCTGCTTGGCACGCGCGTTTATCTCGAACTGCACGTGATCGTGGAGCCCAACTGGCGCGAATCGCGGCCGTTTGTCGAGTCACTCGACTGGCGGAATCAGCTGGAGAAGCTTGCGGAGAAGCAAATCGACAAGCTCGACGAATAATCGATAGAGCCCGCGCCCCTGATGCCATTCCTCCGAGGTCAGAGAATCTTCTTCTAAGCGCCTGCTTACCTTTCCCCGCCCGTTGCTCTTTACCGCGTACATGCGCGCATCAGCAGCGCCGATGATGGCGTGGACAGCGGGATTTTCAGGGGGGCAGGTCGCAAGGCCGACGCTGGCGCTGGCCGTCAGATCAAGTCCGTTGCTCATGCGGAAGTGCGTGTTCATCAGCTCCCGGTGCAGGGCGGTCGCCAGCACCATCGCATCGGACGCCGCGGTGTCTGGCATCAGGATCACGAACTCATCGCCCCCATAGCGGAAGCACATGTCCTTCTCGCGGCTCAGTTGCTTCAGCCGGGCTCCAACGTGGCCCAACAGTTCGCTGCCGATCAGGTGGCCGTGCACATCATTGACCAGCTTGAACCTGTCCAGATCGATGAAAGCCAGGCTCAACGGTTGCCTCATGTACCGTCCCCGATCCAGTTCCTGCTCCAGCATTTTATAGAGATGCCGGACGTTGTAGAGCCCGGTGGCGTCGTCGGTGATGGTGAGTTGCTGGATGCGCGCCACGTCGTGTGCATTTTCGATGGCAATCGCCGCGTGGTCGCACAGGATATGGAGAAAAGCGATGGTGTAATCGCTCATCTGGCTGGCGCGCGGATTGAGAATCTCGATAACGCCCTGGACGCCCTTGCGCCCGCGCAGCGGCATCGCAATCGCCGACCGCACGAGGTGCCTGTCCGCCGAGAGCGTCTCACGCAGGCGCGGATCATCATTCTCCGACTCCGGAACGATGAGCGTTTCGCCACGTTCCACCACCCATCCTGCGATGCCCTCGCCCGCCCTTACGCGCAAATCGCGCAGCGCGTCCTCGCCGTTTCCTGAAGCGATTGCGTAATACAGATCCTGGCGTCCCTCGTCGAACATCAGCAGCGCCCACATGTCCGCCGTGATAATGCGTTCCATCTGGTCAAGGATCGTGCGCAGGATCGTGTCCAGGTCGAGGCTCGAATTGAGCGACCGGGCCAACTGGTGAAAGACCATGAGGTCGTCGAGGGGAATGCGATCTTCAGTCAACTGGGTCATCTCTGGAGATACGGGGTAGGTGATCTGATCTGATGCGAATTCTGTCAAGCGCGCTAATTCAAACTGCGCACGAGCAGTCTCTTTGGTCTATGCCATTATGTACTAAAGTTACGCGCGACAGATCTTCCTTTATCGCTCATCAAACGATCTATCTCGCGATTTTTGTGGGGAAACATTTGCCTCTCCCGATTTAATCAAATTGTAAGGACAGAGATCGCTGAGAAGTGTTTTCCCGTCATCCGCCGATGTGGACCATTGAGCGAGATGGTTTCAGGAATCCGGGCTCTCCGATATGGTGTCGCGCCTCTTTGCCGTATATGGTCTGCACGATGTAGTCGGACAGCTCCGCCTCGCCTTCGCCGGCGCGCATCCGGCCGTAGAGATCGTGTTCCACCTGCGAAAAAAGGCATGTCCGGATTTTGCCATCGGACGTGAGCCGGACGCGGCTGCATGCTCCGCAGAACGCTTGGCTGACGGGGGCGATGATTCCGATTTCGCCAACGCCATCGGTAAAGGTATAGCGCCGGGCTGTCTCGCTGGCCTCTCGCGGCGGCAACGGCACAAGCGGCATCTCGCGACCGATGCGCTCCACGATTTCCTTGAGCGGGACGACGATCTCAGGTGTCCACAGACGACCTTCTTCGAGCGGCATGAACTCGATAAATCGCACAACGACATCTTCTTCGCGCGCAAAGCGGGCGAATCCCTCGATTTCGTTGTCGTTGAAGCCGCGCAGCAGAACGCAATTGATTTTCAGCGGCGTCAAGCCGGCGGCGCGCGCCGCACGAACTCCCGCCAGCACCTTTGCGAAGCTTCCTGGAACACGGGTGATGCGCTCGAAGGTGGGCGCGTCCACTGCATCCATGCTCACGGTGACGCGGTTCAATCCGGCAGCCTTCAACGGCCCTGCCAGCTTGTCGAGCAGATGCCCGTTGGTGGTCAGCGCCAGGTCGAGCGGCTCGTCCTTCGGGGTGCGTAAACGCGCCAGTTCTTCAATCAGCTCGATCAGGCCGTGGCGCAGCAACGGCTCGCCGCCAGTGAGGCGAACTTTTTCAATCCCCAGGTTTACAAACAGCTTGATCAGCCGCAGATACTCTTCGATCCCCAATTCGGGATACTGCGCGCCGAACTCGCCCGTCCTGCAGTAGACGCACTTGTAGTTGCAGCGGTCTGTGATGGAGACGCGCAGATCGTGGATCACCCGGCCGTGGCTGTCGATCAGCCGGCGAGACGTTGATTCTGCGGCGGATGCGATTGGGGAAGCAGCAGCCATCTGTATCTGTATCAGGCTATACCGTTTTTTCAAGCTTTGCAGGGCGTAAAGAACCAAGAGCCGGCGCGAAGGCCGGCTCGGTTAACGATAGTTTGCTGATTTATGCGATTTTAGTCGATTCGCGGTGTTCCGGAGCGCAAAGCCAGACCGGTAAGGCCAAGCACGACCACCAAACCGACGGCGATCGCGAAGTAAAAGGCCATGGGATGCACCCATCCGGGCGAATAGGTCAGATCCTGTCCCACCCAGAGCAGCAATACGGTCGCAATCACGGCAAACTGGCACGCAATCACCAGGAGCGTGTGCCCCCATTCGCGCCGTTTGTCCAGCGCCTCTACCTGGTCGGGGGTAAGGTTGCGCTCTTCGGGGGGAAGAAGGGAATTCGCCATCAGATTCTGTCTCCTCGCAGGACCCCAGTCGGCCTCCGGGCCCTGGGCTGCTCACTGTTTCGATTCAATCACATGCCGGCCGGCCCGCGCCAGCTTTCGAGATCCGAGTTTTCATCGCATCGACTACTCGTTCAGAAACGCCAGCGTTTGCAGCGACGTAATCTCAAATGGCTTGCGGCAGCGGATGTTCACGCAACTGAGCTTGTCGTCGCGCCGCACCATGTATGACTGCGCCTTGGCAAACTTGGCACGGTCGCGTTCGTCGGCGTTGCGGGGCAGCTGCGGCCGCTTGCGCCTGACCACCCAGGTCACTTTGTATTCGCCAGCCTGGCCGCATTTGGGGCAGGTCAGGTTGTGCGTACGTGTCTCCGTCGTCTCGTTGAAAAACTCTCGTTCGTCCATTCCCTCACTTCTCCACGTCTGCGAAAAAGCCCCGTCGCGGAACTTTCCCGACAGAGCCTCGCAGATAAAAGTTCCAGGCACTTCCGCTCTGGCCCGAACTCTTCCATACTAATCCTCTCGTGTCCTTCGCATTCGCCACGCTGGACACCGCGCACCAACTCACCCTGATCCTCACCTACCGCGACCGCGCCGGACACGCCGCCACCGCCTTCGGCTGCAGCGTGAGAAGCTGGCCTATATGCTCCCAGCAGCCCGCCGCCTAGCCGACGACCTCGACCGCCGCGACCTTCAGTGACGAGTCGTGTCCCTAAGATGGCTTCTTGAGATAGGACCTGCTGTGAACCGAGGCGGCTATCATGGCTAACAGCACCTAAGACGGAGCCATGCACTGTGGAAGTTGGAGAGGCACTTGCGACGCTCGAACAGTTTCCGGGACGTGCCAATCGCATCTCTATCTACTTGACTGGAGCGAATCGCACCACCAATCGATTAGCCGCCTGGCGGGCCTCGCAACTCGCCCAATTTCTCGGACTTCTTTCTCAGAATGTAGAGGATCTACGAGAGGGATATAGTCAGCAGAGGATCACGAAGATTGCGTGGGCGGCGCGCAATCTACTCGAACTTTCAATTTGGGTTGACTACTGCAACCTCTCAGACTCAAATGCCAAGAAATTCAACGATGACACAGGGCGCGACCTCCTCGAATTCGGACAGATAACGCAAAAGGTCTTCGACGCTTATGGAAGCGGGCCATCGGCTGAGCTCAACGCAGTCATGCAAGAGATGGTGAAAGTCGCCCCAAGCAAGTTTGGAATAACTGGAATTGAGGACGATTACACAAAGGTGAGAGAGGCGGCAGAGGTGCTCGGCGCGCATTCCAGATATGCCGCTAACTTCAAGCGCTATTCCAAATACGCCCATCCGACAGCACTTGCAATGCATTCGGTTCTCCCGGGTGTCATCGAGGTCGAAGAAGGTCTGAGGAACGAATTCCTCAAGGACGGGGCACACTTTTCTTCGGCGGCCTTGAGCGGCATTGGCGACGTTGTGCTGAAATCCTTTGATCCAGGACACGCCCCGAATAAAGGACCATAGATACACCAAGCTCACCAGCCTGTACGCGGTGCTCCCGCGCTGCGCCTCGGTCTCCACGCGGTTCAGCGGTGCCATCCCGACACCAAATCAATGTTTCGAAAATCCCTCTAGTACACATAATCTTTCGGACACACCCCCACTCAATCCAATCAAAAACTTAGACAATCAGGCTTAACTTATTCCATACTCGACCTGCAATGGTGAAACGCAAGCCACGGAAATTTTCGGCAACGAAGGCCGTGAAGGCGAACGCACGCGAACTCGTGGGTCAGCCCAAGCCCGCGCGTGTGGTCGACGACAAGCCGCGGGTTGGCCGGCAGACCAAACACAAGCCAAAGATGGAGCAGATCATTCAGCAGGAGGAATAGTCATGGCAAAAGCCGTGGGAGTGGGCGGCGTGTTTCTGAAGGCCAGTGACCCGAAGAAGCTGGCGGCCTGGTATGTTGAAATGCTCGGCATTCCCTTGCAGGATGGTGGTTCCGCGGCCTTCGACGGGCCGGGGTCTGTGGGCATGACTGTCTTTGCGCATTTTCCCGAGAGCACAAAGTACTTCGGCGATGGGCCGCAGCAGTGCATGGTCAACTTCCGCGTCGACAACCTGGATGAGCTGCTGACGCAGCTTGCGGCCGCCAACGTCCGCATCGATCCCAACCGCGAAGACTATGCCTACGGGCGATTCGCGTGGATATGGGATCCGGAAGGCAATCGGGTTGAACTGTGGGAGCCTGCGTAGGCGAATTGAGTATACGGGTGACGTCAAGCAGCCTTTAGTCTCGAGAAGGTCCCGTCACTGCGCCGTTGGAGAAGATGGTGCGGCCGCTGGAACCCGCACGGTGTAGGGACCGGGCCGTGTGGGGTCGGTGGTTTCCGGTCTACCGGGCTGTGAAGTTCTTTTGGAGTAGATCCTGAACGACACCACGACGTCCAGCGCTACAGGAACCGGCTTGCCGTCTTTCATTGCCGGCTGGAAAGTTGCCTTGCGAATGGTTTGCTCGGCGCTCTCGTCGAGGCCGAAACCGATAGGACGTCCGGCTACAACTTCCTCGACCTTGCCATCGCTTCCGATCACGGTGTGATAAAGCGCCATCCCTGCCACTCCGCTGGCCTGGGCAAACTCGTTCGACGGTGGATCGAGCGCCGAAATCAGCTTCGCCTTCTGGTCAACCGCATTCAGATGAAAGACACCGGGATCGGCCGGTTTGAAGTCCACTTTGTTCGCCGCGGCCTGGTAGTAGAGCTTCCAGAAATCGGGCATTGCAGCGATCATGCGCTCATCGATTCCAATCGAAAAGATTTTGTCGAGTGCCGTCAGCAATAACTGCGATGCATGAGCCGGCGAGGCGGTCGTCGTTACTTTCTTGTCGCTTGAAGAGTGCCCGTCTGCGAGATTTTGCTGAGGAATTGTATCCGGCACTGAAGAGCTCGCGTTTGGCGGAGCCGCGGCCGAATCAACGGGAGACGCCGGAGATGACGCGTCTGTCTTCGCCTGATCCTGATCGCTGCGCTTGTGCTTATCTTTGCCTTTCTGTTTTTTCTTCTTGGGTATCTCCACCTGCTCGCGATCAAAAGAGATGCGAACGGCTTTTTTCTTCGGCGTGATTTTTACGCGGTCCGTTGCCGTGGTCGGATCTTCGAATGGAGCTGCGCCCAGGAAGTGCAGCCCATACCGGTCGCCTTCAAGCTCCAGTTTGTGCTTCGACAACTTCACCTTGTTGATCTGGATCTGGCTCAGGGTGTAGGAGCCCTGCGGGGAATGCCCCAGCAATCTGCCGTGTTCATCAAACTCAAGGTTGTTGTCCAGGTATCCGGCGCGCAGGTATAGGGTCTTCCCTACCAACAGCGGTTTGAGTTGGTCCTCTTTGATCTCGCCGCCGACCGTCTGGATTGAGAACGCCCCTTGGTTCAGGAGCGGATCTTTGACGATTGCAGCGTGCAGGGCGACATTTGGTTCGAGCCCCGGCTCCGATGCCGGGCTAGAGGCGGATTCATCTTGTGCCGTAGTCGGTGTTGTTGTAGCCGCAGCCTGCGGCGATGACGAGCCGGTCTGAGGCGAAGGCGCGGGGGGAGTGGGAGTCTGGGCGGGCGCCGTCAGGCTCAGCGCCGTGAGTAAAGCGACCGCAAAAAATCCGATTCGAGTGTACACAACTTGCACTTTGCGAAGATCGTCGATGAACGTACGCATCCGGCCACCTTTCGTACTGTCAAGAAATTGCCAAGATTGTGTTTCCCGCGGGGTTGGATGCGCATGATTCGCAAATCGTTGCGCACTCAGAATGTAACGTTTCACCGTTTTAAACGCCATAGAATTCGGCGGAACAGCCCCAGCGCCCGGCGGCCATCGGCAGCGCTTAGTTTGAGACGCCGCAACATCAGGCGCAGGTCATGCCGGTTGGCTTCCTGCATCGTTGCCGGTGAGTATTTTGCGGCGACCATCACCTCTTCAATGAGGCTGGCGAGGATGTCGAGATTGCCGGAGGTCGGCGCAGGTTTCTCTGCGGCTTGAGGCTCTTCGGTAGCGATGCCGGGATGGATACGATCTTCCAGGAGTGTCGATCTATCGGTAGGTTCTACGCGCGTAGCCAGCTCATATAAACAAACCGCCGCCGCCTGTCCAAGATTCATGGAGGGCTGCCGCGGATCAGTCGGAATTTCGACGAGAATGTGGCAGAAGGAGAGATCTTCGCGGGTTAGTCCATGCTTCTCTGGCCCGAAGACCAGGGCGATCCGCTTGCCGCTGCCCAAGGCTTTGGCTACCAGGGGTGCGAGGTTATCAAGCCTAACCACGGGTTGTTCTGCCTTGCGATGGGTCAAGGTGCCAGTGCCAAGCACGAGCGTGCAATTCCGCACTGCCTCGGCCAGAGAGGCTGTCTCACGAGCGTTTGCCAGCAGCTCGGGCGCGCCGACAGCGGAGCGAGCTTCGCGCCAATGCGGTTCGTAGGGGGCAACCACGGTGAGTTGCGTGAAGCCGAAATTAGCCATGGCCCGCGCCACGGCTCCGATGTTCAGCGGATTCCGCGGCGACACCAGGACTACGTCGATGCGTTCGCGTTGGATTTCAGGAAGCAAAGAACGATTGTAGAGCGACAGTCGTCAAGCCTGTTTTGCGTATTGTCAACCCAACCTAATTCGAAGCCGGCATCGCAAGTGCATCAGTCTTGGGATTCACTGTGACTTGCAGTGTCCCGGCCTGCTGCGTATTCATGTCCATGATTCCGGTTACCAGCGAAAGCTCCGCTGCGGGCAAGTCGATCTCCATGGGAGCCGCGATGCCGGTCTGCTGGGCCTTTGCATATTGGGCTTCGTTGAAGCTCAGCGACATGACTCCGCCGGTCCAGTTCACCGGCTTGCCATCGCGCCCGTAGGCTACAATCGCCACCCTGATTTTTGCGTCATGGGTTCCACTGGGCGATGCGAAGAAAATCATGCTGCTTCGAGGGATGAGAAACAGCACTTTGTATCGAGTCACAGGTCCGGCAAGCGTACTGTTGCCACCGGCTCGTGCGGCGCCGGGCGCAGGCTGACTCTCCGGCAGCACGCTTGCCCTATACACAATCTGCGTCGCGTTCGGCATCCCTTCGGCCAACAGGGCGGCCAGGGGATCTGAAGCGGGGTGGTCGGGTGTTGACCCGGCGTCCGCGTAGTAACCGCGTCGGTAGGCAAGTTTGTACTTGCCTTCACTCAGCTTCACTTCGATGCGTCGGAACGTTCCATCCATCTTCTCGTTCGAGGGCGTATAGATCAAGGTGTAGTAGTGCGCGCCGTCCTGGATGGCGCGCGTCAGCGCCGCCGATACATTGTTGGTTGTGTAAACCGCTCTGCCACCGGTGTCGATGGCAAGTTGATCCATCGTCGCTGTCGTAGCGCGGATCGCTGGGGATTCCTTGTTTGGGTTCCTTTCAAAGTTATCGCCATTCGGCTGACCGTTGGAATCCGCGTTCATGGTGCGATCGTCCATCAACCCACGCGCCGACACAGGGTAAAGTGCAACACGCGCCTGCGTGAGCATGTCTACAGTTTTGCGCAGCGCCTCCGGCAGTTCGTTTCCGTGAAATGCCTGAAGTACTGCGCGATTGTCGCCCTCGGGAAAGAGCGCAACAGGAAAAGTGCTCGCGAACCAGATCAGGTTCTTGCGCCCCGGAATCGCCTGGAGCGAGCGCGCGAGGTTTTGCAAGGCCGTCAGCGTCATCGAAGCAGACTGGCCCTGCTGGGTGCGCGCGTATTCCCCAAGGGATCGCTCCTCTGCCAGCCTCGATTGCGCATCGCCTGCCATGGAGACAGTTTCCATGTCGGACAGATCGTCCTGGCGGCTGCGCGAGACGATCGTCCTTCCCGGGGCCGCGGCCTTGCTGTCGATTGCCTCTCGCAGGAGCGCGCCATCCGATGTGAACCCCTGCAGCAATCTCAGGCGAGCGTTGAGAGTGTAGACGGCGATGCGCGAACCGGGTTGAAGGCCCGCGATAAACCCTTCGATCTGTTTGTGTGCATTCGCCTGGTCTGCCTCTTCGGTGTTGAGGCTGTCGAGCAAGAGCACGTTAACGGCTTCGTTTGGCGGGACTGCGGGCTCATTGGAGTAGACATGGGCCGGCAACTGCGGAAGCGTTGCGACCGGAGCGTTCGATGCCGTGTGTTCTTCGAAGAAGTCGAGGGCTTGAGGCTTGCCGTCTTCGAGCACCGTGATGTCGCCCTGACGAAGACCGCTGACGGATGCACCGTTGTTCCCGGTGATCACTACATCCACGACGACGGCTCGCGTGGTGCTCTTCAGCACTGGCAGATCCTTTTGCGGATCGCTGGAATTGCTCTGGGCCTGAATCTGGAGGATGAATCCTGCAAGAAGGGTGGACCAAAGGACAACACGACGGCTACCCAAAGTTGCCTCCGCTGAGAACGGCTAAGTATATAGGACGGGTTCATCGCTGGCGCAGTTGCGGATCCGGCATTGCTAAACTGCTCTCAAGTATGGTCAATGAGCTAAATTCGCTTGGGAGCGAGATCGAGCAGCTTTGCGAGACGGCGCGCGGCTGCTACGCCCGCGGATGGGTGCCGGCCACCAGCGGCAACTTCAGCGTGCGCGCGGGCGGCCGCATCTTCATCACGCCGACTGGTCTCGACAAGGGCACGCTGGCGCCTGCCGATCTTCTCGAGATCGATCTTGAAGGGCGCGCGATATCAGGCCAGGGCCGTCCATCTGCCGAGACGAGCCTGCATACCATCATTTACGGCAAGCGACATAATGCGCGCGCAATCCTGCACGTCCATACCATTTGGAACACGCTGCTCTCTGGCAAGTTCATTTCAACAGGACATGTTTCTTTGCACGGCTACGAGCTTCTCAAAGGCCTCGCGGGCGTCGGAACGCATGAACACACCGAGCGTGTACCGATTATCGAAAACACCCAGGAATATTCATCGCTGGCGGAACACCTTCGTGACGTGCTTCGCGGCAATCCCGATGCGCACGGGATTTTGCTGAGCCGGCACGGGCTTTATACTTGGGGTGAATCGGTGGCTGAAGCACGCCGTCACCTGGAGGCACTCGAATTCCTCTTCGAGGTGGAGGGACGGCGGATTTTCGGCCAGCCTTCTTGAGAGCGGTCGGGCTCTCAAGTCGAGGTGCTCAATTTCTTCCGGCCAAATTCTGAGGAGAACGTGATGGCCGTTCTGCGCTTTCCGCGTGAGAATCGCACAATCGATGAAGAGGCAGATATTCGCGCCGAGCTCGGAGCTTTGAGTATCGACTACGAGCGCTGGAGCATGGACCGCGTTGGTGCGGACGCATCGGCCGATGAAGTTCTCGCCGCCTACTCGGATGAAATCGAAGAAATGAAGAGACGTGGCGGGTATGTCACGGCCGATGTCATCGATGTGAATCCAGCAACGCCGAATCTCGAAACCATGCTGGCAAAGTTCGACAAGGAACATACGCACGACGAGGACGAGGTGCGATTCATTCTGGCTGGGCGCGGGATTTTCTTTCTGCATCTCAGAGAAAGCGTCGTTTCGGTCGAGGTCGGACCGGGCGACATGCTGCGCGTACCGCGAGGCGTCACACACTGGTTCACGCTCTGCGAAGATCGGCGGATCCGCGCCATTCGCTGGTTTCAGGACACAGCCGGTTGGACGCCGCGTTACACCGGCTCCGGAGTCGATCAGAACTACCAGCCGCTGTGCTTCGGTCCTGCATATCTCGGGATGCGCGCAGCCACTGGCATTCGCCTATGACCAAGCCCAAGCCGCCAAAACTTTTTCTTCTGGACGTTGAGGGCACAATCGCGCCCCTCTCACTTGTCTACGACCAGCTTTTTCCTTACGCGCGCGCGCACTTTCAGAGGTTTCTGCAATTACACTGCGCCGACCCGGGTGTCGCCAGCGATCTGACGATGCTCGCCGAAGAAAGCGCTGCAGAAATCGATGAGACCGCTCCGAGATTCACTTCGCCGGAGTACTGGGATGAGTCGATTCCGTACCTGAACTGGCTGATGGACCGCGACCGGAAATCGACCGCCCTCAAGAGTCTCCAGGGTCGCATCTGGAAGGGCGGATTCGAGCGTGACGAGCTACAGGGCACGCTCTTCGACGATGTTCCGAAGGCTCTTGAGCGCTGGTCGACGGCTGCGCATGTGGCCATCTATTCATCGGGATCGGTTGCCGCACAGTTGCTGTTGTTTCGCCACTCCAACTATGGCGATCTGACGCAGTTGATCTCGGGATATTTCGATACCCGCACCGGGCCGAAGACATCCAGTGCAAGCTACGAATCGATTGCGTCGACG
This sequence comes from uncultured Acidobacteriaceae bacterium, assembly GCA_963735215.1. GTDB lineage: Bacteria > Acidobacteriota > Terriglobia > Terriglobales > Acidobacteriaceae > Telmatobacter. The sequence continues at coordinate 141,303 of CAVTKF010000010.1, forward strand.
ATGGGTTGCGAGCCGCGCGAGATCATGTTCTTTTCCGACGCGGTTCGCGAACTCGACCCTGCCCGCGAAGCCGGCTGTCACACCCGGCTGGTGATGCGCGATGGCAATGCGCCGGTCGATGACTCGCACGGACATCGACGGATCAAGAGCTTCAACGTTCTGTAGTAACTTTCTGGCAGTCAGCCTTCTGGCAATCAGCCCTGAACGATGAGAGATTAGTAAGGCCATGCTCGACTGGACGAATCCCGCGACTGCCGCACTGAACGAGATCCGCACTGCGCCGCTGGTGCGCTTTTCAGTGCTGGCGCTCAGCTCCATCTTCTTTCTGGTTGATCCGTTCGCGGCGATTCCCTCGTTCCTGGCCATTACGCAAAGCGTCGATCCTGTCCGGCGAAAACGCATGGCGCGAAAGGCAGCGTTGACCTGCTTTATCGTGCTTACAAGCTTTGCCCTGGCGGGGCAGCTGATCTTCAGGATGTTCGGAATTACCTTGCCTGCGTTTGAAATAGCGGGCGGGTTGATTCTGCTTCTGATTGGACTGGACATGCTGGAGGCCAAGCGGTCGCCCACCCAGGAAGCATACGGAGACACGGAGGAAGGGGCAGCGAAGGAAGATGCGGGCATTGTGCCCTTGGGGATTCCGATGCTGGCGGGGCCGGGCGCCATTTCGTCGGTGATGGTGCTGGTGGGCCAGGCGCCGAGTCTCTGGCGGTGGGAGATGGGGGCGGTTCTAGGATCCATCGCGATCACTTGTGTTGTCAGCTACTTGGTCCTGGCGGGGGCGGGCCGGGTGAAGACCGTGCTGGGAGAGACGGGTATACGCATTCTGGTTAGAATCATGGGTCTGCTGCTGGTGGCGCTGGCTATGCAGTTTTTCGTGAACGGGCTGACGGATCTGGGGGTTATTTCACGTCCCTGAGCGGGCCGAAGGCCAAAGAAGTGCCGCGCATCGGCCGAAATCTCGACGAAATTGGGGCGGAGAAGGAAGATTGCGCGGCGATTTGACCCTGATTTGACGCTCGTTGGAAGGCGTTTCCCACAGAAACGGACGCCTTTCCACAGCCATCGCGGCTTGCACTATTCCTGCTCCGTTGCTATTCTCAGGAAGTCGCGAAACGGCGCACTGAATGAAGCCGGTTTCGCGATTTGCATACGAGAGTGGCCTGTGCTACTCTTAAAAAGTTGCAGATGTAGCAGTGGAGCCTCCCGGTGGCCTTTGTGGCCTGCCCCGAGTGGGGAAGTGGGAAGCCGGTTCGTAGGGCGGATAGGAAGCGCAAGCTCATCCAGCCCCTGTAGGGAATCCCGCAGAGAACAACCCCATTGCATGACCCGAGAGGCAAGTCCTTTCGTGCGCCTTTGTGGCGCTAGGCATTTGATGCCGGTCGCTCTTTGATATTTTGCGCAGTGCGACCTTCTGCGGCCGACTAACCTCGCCGCCATGTCGATCGATTAGGCGGGTAAACCTGCCTGCCGAGGATGGAAGAGTTACAGACTTGATTCTCACAGAATCATGGCTTGACACGACCTCGGAACTTCGATAGGTTTAGAAGGTTCGCGCAAAAATGCCGATGACCGCTAGGAAGCGAGATTCCGGCACTGCGCATTAAGTTCGAGGACACCCTGACGTAACAGTCCGGGCCTCGATCCAAACGGCCCCGCTCAGGCGGAAAGCCATAAGGATCTTTGACAATAAGGTTGAACGTGCCAGTCGTGAGAAACGATCAGGTTTTGGCTTGATCTTCTCACAAGGTAAGTAACACGTCTCGCGCAGTGATGCGCAGACGAGTCGATCTTTCTCTGACCTCCGTCAGAGGGGACGACAACTAGGTTTCAAACGAGAGTTTGATCCTGGCTCAGAATCAACGCTGGCGGCGTGCCTAACACATGCAAGTCGAACGAGAAAGGGTAGCAATACCTGAGTAAAGTGGCGCACGGGTGAGTAACACGTGACTAACCTACCCTGGAGTGGGGGATAACTGAGGGAAACCTTAGCTAATACCGCATAACACCTACGGGTCAAAGGAGCAATTCGCTTCAGGAGGGGGTCGCGGCCGATTAGTTAGTTGGCGGGGTAATGGCCCACCAAGACGATGATCGGTATCCGGCCTGAGAGGGCGCACGGACACACTGGAACTGAAACACGGTCCAGACTCCTACGGGAGGCAGCAGTGGGGAATTTTGCGCAATGGGGGAAACCCTGACGCAGCAACGCCGCGTGGAGGATGAAGTCCTTCGGGACGTAAACTCCTTTCGATCGGGACGATTATGACGGTACCGGAAGAAGAAGCCCCGGCTAACTTCGTGCCAGCAGCCGCGGTAATACGAGGGGGGCGAGCGTTGTTCGGAATTATTGGGCGTAAAGGGTGCGTAGGCGGTTTGGTAAGTCTGATGTGAAATCTATGGGCTCAACTCATAGTCTGCATCGGAAACTGCCGGGCTTGAGTATGGGAGAGGTGAGTGGAATTCCTGGTGTAGCGGTGAAATGCGTAGATATCAGGAGGAACACCTGTGGCGAAAGCGGCTCACTGGACCATAACTGACGCTGATGCACGAAAGCTAGGGGAGCAAACAGGATTAGATACCCTGGTAGTCCTAGCCCTAAACGATGACTGCTTGGTGTGACGGGTACCCAATCCCGCCGTGCCGTAGCTAACGCGTTAAGCAGTCCGCCTGGGGAGTACGGTCGCAAGGCTGAAACTCAAAGGAATTGACGGGGGCCCGCACAAGCGGTGGAGCATGTGGTTTAATTCGACGCAACGCGAAGAACCTTACCTGGGCTCGAAATGTTATGGACCGGAGTGGAAACATTCCTTCCCCGCAAGGGGCCGTAATATAGGTGCTGCATGGCTGTCGTCAGCTCGTGTCGTGAGATGTTGGGTTAAGTCCCGCAACGAGCGCAACCCTTATCTTCAGTTGCTACCATTTAGTTGAGCACTCTGACGAAACCGCCTCGGATAACGGGGAGGAAGGTGGGGATGACGTCAAGTCCTCATGGCCTTTATGTCCAGGGCTACACACGTGCTACAATGGTCGGTACAAACCGTCGCAAACCCGTGAGGGGGAGCTAATCGGAAAAAGCCGACCTCAGTTCGGATCGTAGTCTGCAACTCGACTACGTGAAGCTGGAATCGCTAGTAATCGCGGATCAGAATGCCGCGGTGAATACGTTCCCGGGCCTTGTACACACCGCCCGTCACATCACGAAAGTGGGTTGCACTAGAAGTCGGTAAGCCAACCGCAAGGAGGCAGCCGCCCAAGGTGTAATTCATGATTGGGGTGAAGTCGTAACAAGGTAGCCGTAGGAGAACCTGCGGCTGGATCACCTCCTTTCTAAAAGAGAACACATGGCACACTTATTCCTTCCGCGATGGCGGAGTCGCTTCGGCGATCGGATAGGTGTCCATGCAATCCTGTCTCAGCCGGTTAAACGGCGGTGGCAGGAAATTCGATACAAGCCTTCTTTTCCTGGCCGAAAATTCTTACGATCGTCATGAGTGGCGTAGCTACTCAGCATGTTCAACCTTTGTCCTCGAAACCCATTAGCATTGAATGAGATTTGGGCGAGCCGCCGGCAACTTATCGGCGGGGGAGCGCGCAACGCGGGCCTGTAGCTCAGTTGGTTAGAGCGCACCCCTGATAAGGGTGAGGTCGGTAGTTCGACTCTACCCAGGCCCACCATCTTAGCCACGCAACCCTTAAGGGGCTGTAGCTCAGCTGGGAGAGCACCTGCTTTGCAAGCAGGGGGTCACCGGTTCGATCCCGGTCAGCTCCACCAACCTCATTCACTGCGTCCAGTTCGGTGCCTTCGTTCGTTGAGGGCTTCGACCTGGAAGCAGGCCGCGATTCGAACTAGTTTTGGATCAAGGCAGGTTTCAACAGCCTCAGGGCTGGTCCTCCTCGACACAGAGGGGGATCTGATGTTTGACAACGAAATTGATTGGGTAACGCAAATCGGATAGCCGCATGTCCGCCGCGAGGCGCACAGGTCGGCGCAAGTTTCCGAGGAGCGTATACATACAAGGCCGAGCACAAGCAATTGAGTTGCTGCAAGTCAGCAATTCAGGCAAGTGTTCAAAGTAAGAAGAGTGTCTTTAGGAGTTGTAACTTGAATACGCGTGAGCGTGGTTGAGTTACTCTCAAGGCGAATAACTGGGAATAACAGACAGACAGGACCGAAGTGATTCGGCTCCCTGCGCTGGAGTTAATTCTATGGTCAAGCTACTAAGGGCGCACGGTGGATGCCTTGGCAGAGATAGGCGATGAAGGACGTGGCAAGCTGCGATAAGCTTCGGTAAGCCGCACACAGGCGTTATAACCGGAGATCTCCGAATGGGGAAACCCTCCCAGGCAAACCTCGGGAACTACCCACTGAATACATAGGCGGGATAGAGCGAACTCAGGGAAGTGAACCATCTCAGTACCTGAAGGAAAAGAAAGAAACCTCGATTCCGATAGTAGTGGCGAGCGAACTCGGAATAGCCCAAACCCGTAGCATTTCGGTGTTTCGGGGGTTGTAGGGTCCGCAACAGTAGAGTTACCAATCTGACAATTAGTCGAATCCTCTGGAAAGTGGATCCATAGAGCGTGACAGGCGCGTAGACGAAAATTGTTCAGACTCGAAGCGGATACCTGAGTAAGGCGGGGCACGTGAAACCCTGCTTGAATCCACGGGGACCATCCCGTAAGGCTAAATACTCATCTCTGACCGATAGTGAACCAGTACCGTGAGGGAAAGGCGAAAAGAACCCCGTCGAGGGGAGTGCAAAGTACCTGAAACCGTGTGCCTACAAGCAGTGGGAGGACTATGCCCGCAAGGGAATGTCTGACCGCGTGCCTATTGCATAATGAGCCGGCTAGTTATTCTTGTCAGCAAGGTTAAGCGTAAGCGAGCCGAAGCGAAAGCGAGTCTGAACAGGGCGTTCAGTTGGCAGGAATAGACGCGAAGCGGGATGATCTACCCATGGCCAGGTTGAAGGTGGGGTAACACCCACTGGAGGACCGAACCGGTGTTTGTTGAAAAAAGCTCGGATGAGCTGTGGGTAGGGGTGAAAGGCTAATCAAATTCCGTGATAGCTCGTTCTCTCCGAAATAGCTTTAGGGCTAGCCTCGGATGAATTGCGTTGGTGGTAGAGAGATGGATGGACTAGGGGGCTTTCCGGCTTACTGAATCCAACCAAACTGCGAATGCCAGCGACAACATATCCGGGAGTCAGACGGTGGGGGCTAAGCCTCATCGTCGAGAGGGAAACAGCCCAGACCGCCTGCTAAGGTCCCCAAGTTACAGTTAAGTGGGAAAGGAAGTCGGAACGCTCAGACAGCCAGGAGGTTGGCTTAGAAGCAGCCATCCTTTAAAGAAAGCGTAATAGCTCACTGGTCAAGCGGTCCGGTGCCGACAATACAACGGGGCTAAAACTGTACACCGAAGCAGCGGATGCACACCTTTTAGGTGTGCGTGGTAGGAGAGCATTCTCAACAGCAGTGAAGCCAGACTGAGAAGACTGGTGGAGCGTTGCGAAGAGACCCTGCCGGCATAAGTAGCGATAACGGAGGTGAGAACCCTCCGCGCCGAAAGTCTAAGGTTTCCTGAGGAAGGTTAATCCGCTCAGGGTTAGGCGGTCCCTAAGGTGAGGCCGAAAGGCGTAGCTGATGGACTGACGGTTAATATTCCGTCCCTCCCAATGTTCGTTATCACGATGGGGTGACGCAGAAGGATAAGAATGCCGCACTATGGCTATTGCGGTTGTTGCACGTAAGCTGGATCCGATAGGCAAATCCGTTGGGTCATTAACAGTGAGGTGCAACACAGTCCCGTATGGGGCTTACGATTCTGATTCCACGCTGCCGAGAAAAACCTCTAAGGAGAACAAAGGGAACCGTACCCCAAACCGACACAGGTAGACGAGGAGAATATCCAAAGGCGCTCGAGTGAAAGCTCGTTAAGGAACTCGGCAAATTGGCTCCGTAACTTCGGGAGAAGGAGCGCCCACGCAAGTGGGCCGCAGTGAAGCGCGTACGGCGACTGTTTAACAAAAACACAGGTCTCTGCTAAGTCGAAAACGACGTATAGGGGCTGACGCCTGCCCGGTGCCGGAAGGTTAAAAGGAGAGGTTAGCGCAAGCGAAGCTTTGAATTGAAGCCCCGGTGAACGGCGGCCGTAACTATAACGGTCCTAAGGTAGCGAAATTCCTTGTCGGGTAA
>CAVTKF010000011.1:0-35716 GCA_963735215.1 uncultured Acidobacteriaceae bacterium
AATTCTTCTCCATGCTCGTCCATTTCTGTCCATTCAGCTCCGCTCCCCGATCGTAACCCCTAAAAAACACTTAAATATCCTCCGCGCCTGCCCGGGCGCCTCTACGTGCGTCCGGATTTGATCGGGGGGATAGCGAGGGGATCATCATTGACGTCCTCAGAGAAAGCGGGGGTATCTGGTTAAAAGTAAGCTATGGAGATCAATAAACTTAACGACAAGCAAGTGAATTCGGCCCAGCCGCATGACAAAGATTATCGGCCAAACGACGGCGCTGGGCTCTATCTGGTCGTGACGCCTAAGTGGTGGAAAGCTGTGGCGCTGGTCTTATGAATTCAACGGCAAGGAAAGCTGCTGTCTTATGGACCCTACCCCGCTGTTACTGTCGCTCAGGCTAGGGGTTTGCATGAACAGGCACGGAACCTTAAGCGCCAAGGCACAGACACCGCAACAGCAAAGCAGGCAAAGAAGCACCACGAGATGGAACGATTCGAATGGTGCTGCAAAGGATGGGCTACAAAGACGTTATGACAGGCCACGGGTTTAGGGCGTCGCGTCCACGATTCTCCATGAGTGCGGTCACATTCATGAGCATATCGAGACTCAGATGGCGCACCTCGAGGCAGCCTGAGTATTGAGCAGATGTGCCGGGTAAGCGGCGTCAGTCGGGCCGGCTTGAACCCGTCGCGGCTTCCCATGTCCAACATTCCCCCATATTGGCGCGTAACACCAATGAGTGTCTGACTTGACACCAAATACTACTGATCATTACTATCCCTGCTTCGGCCCAGAATTATTGATAATTGAAAGGTCTATAATACGCTTACCGATCATGCCTGATTCCCGATCGTTCGGGCGGAGGCCTGCCCGGAACAGGCAAATTGGGACATCAGTTTCACACTCGGGCCTCGCCCCCTGCTCAGGACGCTCCCCTTGGGACTTCGCGGCCCCCAAATGCCTTGGTGACCATAAGCTCTAGTGATTGGAGCGAAGCCATGTCTCGAATGCTTCGGATTTCTCTGCCTTTTGCATTGCTCCTCTGCGGGTTGGTTCATGATGGGCCAATTCTTCGGGCCCAGGAGCCGGCCACGATCGACAGCGAGCCAGCTGTTCGATTCGAACAAAGCCCCGGATACTTCAACTATGCAGCTTTCTGCCGGACTCCCAAGGAATTCTCGGCACAAATTCCTAAATCCGGACTGCCGCTCGACAAGATCGAATTCGGCATCGGCTGGTACGTGACGGCGACGGTGACGCGCACGACCGGCGCTTCGCCCGAGGTCGACGGGAGGATTGTCGTTTCCCCGCACCACGTCCGTTTCATGCCGCGCAATCCCCAGTTCGCCGATGAATACGTGGATTTTCCACGCGGCGAGGTCGAGTTTAAGCACTCTCCCGGAGAGCCTGATGCGTCGTTGCGCAGCAAGGACGTTGTCCTCAACTTCAGGTTCAGCAAAATATGCCTGACTTGCGCGCCTGGCACGCCGGTTCCCCCCGGTTCAAACGCTGCGCTTCTCGAGCGTGAGTTCGCTTTGCTCGGCGAGACGCTCACGCAGTTCGAGTCCGGCTGGAGGACAACTTATCGCCTCAGTAAAGGCGCCCCCGTCGATTCGCTGTCACGCAATCAGCCGGCGAGCGTCGCTGCCTCAACGGCACCGCGCCCATCGCCGGAACGAAAGACGTCGAGCGCATCGCCTGCGGAAGTTTCGCCGGTGGTGAGTTTCGTTCCCCCGAAGCCTGAGGCTGCCGCGAACCCTGCAGCTACGAAAGCCTCTGCCCCCCTGGTGATCAGAGCCTCGAAAGGGAGGCCGGTCAAGATTTCATCGGCCGATGGGCTGCTGGTCAAGAAGGTCGCGCCTGAATACCCGCTCGAAGCCAAGATCGTGCGCCTCGAGGGCACAGTGGTTTTGCGAACCGTCATCGACAAAACCGGCGAAGTCTCTTCGGTGTATGCTCTCAGCGGCCCGCCGCTGCTCGAGTCGGCCGCGGTCGAAGCGGTGAAGCAGTGGCAATACCGGCCGTTCTCGATGAACGGCCAGCCCGTCGAGGTTGAAACGACGGTCGAGGTCGTCTTCGCTCTCGACGGGTCGCAGCCAACGATCCGGGCGCAGAGCCGGAAGTAGGTGGCGAGCAGTGATCAGTAATCGGCCACCTTTCGGGCTAGCAAACGCCGGTGCGCTCAGCGATAGCGCAGAGATCCACTAGTAATGGCGGGGCGGTTCAGGATGGGCAACGGCGATGGTTGCCCGCCGTGGCAAAGTGCTCTGTCTCAATCAGCGGGGCGGCAGGCTTGGCGGGTGGCAGTTTGCGCACGCCGCTGGGCGCTCTCCAACGACGGGTCCAGCCACTTCATCAGGGCCGCCGTCATTGTGGATGCGCCTTCCTCCGCGAAATGGATGCCGTCCGGCGCGCGCAGGCGCACCAGCCTGCCGTTCGGCAATTCCGCGAATTCTCGAAATGAGCCGGAGGCGTCTCCGACGAACGAGGCGGTACTCCACCACGCGGCCTTGGGGTCCTGAGAGACCACTGTGTAGGCGATGCGGTTGACGATGGAGATTCTCTGGTTGAAGGGCTCGGAGCGCATCGGAGGCAGGCCTACCCAGAGCACCCGGGCCCCCGTGCTCTCCACCATCGCCAGAAAGTCGGCTACCCGCGACTGGTACGTTTTGCGCCATTCCTCGCTGCCGAATAACACGACTTTGCCGTCAACGACGAAACTCTGGCCGTCATTGGCGCCGATCGCGACGATCACCACGTCGGGCTTTTCGGAACCAAGCATTGCCGGATACTGGTCCATCCAGTTGAACACGTCAGGGCGCGCCAACCCTGTACCGGATTTGAAGGCTCGCAAGATGCGCAGGTTCTTGTCCTCGTTAGCCTTCCGCATCAGGCCGGCGCCGAAGCCCACGGCCATCATGGAGTCGCCCGTAAGCACCACCATGCGCGGCCTGCCCTGTTCGATCGGTGCCAGCGGCGTGAGACTCACACTGTGTGGGACGCTCCCAACGATCGGAGCCACAGCAGCCGCGGTCAGAATGGACTTGGATTTCGGCCGGGGTACTGCTAATGCTGGCGCCGACGATGCGTGGCTGGTCTGAGGCTGCGATGCGGCGGCCTGCTCGGTCGCCGGAGGCGTCATGCGGGCCACGCGAACCGCGTCATCAGACCAGCCCATGCGGGCAGCTTCGTCCAGGGTGCGATCCCGGGCGCCGGCAACCCCAAGGGGCTGAAGGGTCCGGTTCAGCGCGGAGGCGGCCGGCTGGGCGACTGTGCGCAGCGGACCCGGCTCCAGGCGGTTGGCCCAGTTCTCAAGGCCATCCGACTCGAGGAGCAGGATGACAACCACGAACCCGCCAAGGGTCAGGAACATGTGCCGGATTGAGTGATTCAAACGGAAGTTACCGCATCGTCGCTCAAAATTGAAAATAAATGAAGGGCGCCACTCCGGTGGGCCCCAGGATTTCGATCAGGGCAATGGCAACGGCCAGTGCGGCGCCTCGCGCCAGGGCGGGCCAGCGGCCCAGTTCGATTTCAAACGCGTTGCGCCAGCGCGACGGCATGTACTGTCCTGCAAGGCCCAGGAACAAGACGATGCAGACCGGGGTCGAGGCCAGAGTGACCGCACCGGGGACTGCCAGACGTCCAAACACGTCGAAGGCGATCTCAAAGCTGGATGCCCGGAAGAACACCCACCCGGCGCATACGGCATGGAACAGCAGAATGCGCGCGATCCAGCGCCAGGCCGTCGAGTTGTGGAGCGCAATCAGTTCATGCCAGGTGGTGCGTGACCAGATCCGGTAACCCACCAGTAGCAAGCCATGCAGGCCACCCCAGGCCACGAACGTCCAAGCCGCCCCGTGCCATAGGCCGCCGAGCAGCATGGTCAGCATCAGGTTGACGAAGGTGCGCATGCGGCCTTTCCGGGAGCCGCCCAGCGGGAAGTAGAGATAGTCGCGCATCCAGGTTGAGAGAGAAATGTGCCAGCGGCGCCAGAATTCCTGCGGGGTGGCCGCCTTGTAGGGCGCGTTGAAGTTGCGTGGGAAGCGAAAGCCGAGCAACAGCGCGCAGCCAATCGCAATATCGGTATAGCCGGAGAAGTCGCAGTAGATCTGCGCCGCATAGCCGTAGATGGCCAGCAGCGTATCCCCGGCGCTGAACGATTGGGGCACCGAAAAGACCGGCTCGACCAGGCGCGTGGCTAGCATGTTGGAGATCACGACCTTCTTGAACAAGCCGCCGACGATCAGCAGGAACGCCCGATTGACGCGGATTGCGTGCGGGTTGCGGGGCACGGCGAGTTGCGGCAGAAAGCGTGATGCTCGCAGGATGGGGCCGGCGATCAGCTGCGGAAAGAACGCGACGTACAGAAGGGCATCGCCAAGCCGCACCGGCTCCGTTACTTTGCCGCGATAGCAATCGGCTAACAGCGAGATCGCGTGGAACACGAAAAACGAAATGCCCAGCGGCAGGAGCGGAGAAGTGATCGGAATCCGCGGCGACGGCGCCAGCCAGCCCCAGAGCGCGAACAAGTTGGACAGTAGAAAGCTGGCGTACTTGAAATATGCCAGCGCTGCCAGGCACACGATGACGCCAACGACCAGCCACGCTTTGCGCGCGCCAGGCGAAGTACTGCTCTGGATAAGTTTGGCGACGACCCCAGCGAAAACGGAAATCCCGATCAGCAGCAGAAGATACGTCCAGTTCCAGAAGCCGTAGAAGGCATAGCTCGCCAGCAGCAGAAAGCCCTTGTGCGCCCACGGCAGCCGATAGAGGCTCCACGCGATGGTAAGAACGGCGAGGAAAAAGAGCGCGTATTCGACGGTCGGGAAAAGCATAGTGTATGACTCGAACTCGCCACTCCTGCAAAAGCACTGGGAACCTAGATAAGCCCGCAAACTGTCAGAGTGGCGTCTGAAAACCGAAAACCCCAGCATTGCTTCTGGGAGGCGAGGCTTCGGAGGTCGCGATGAAATCGACTATTCAACCCAAAGATTGATCGTAAAAAAGGCCAGGTTGTAGACGCAAGGGCAAAATCTCCAGTTTCTCTGCCTGCTTCTCTCTGGCCCGCCAAATGCCGAGAAGTTCACTCTGGATCAACAAGTCTTGCAAACTCCTCGGCATCACAACGAGGCACACGGACACTCAGTAGACAACCTGACCCGAAGTGAAGACTAAATCATGCACATCGAATCGGCTCTCGATCGGCGCCTTCAAGGCCAACCTCCTCATCGAGTTGTTCAGATCAAACAATGTCTTCAGCATGTGTCCGAAAACCGTGAAGCGACCACGTTGGCGAATGTTCTGCACAACCGTCGATGACGCTCATTTGATCAGCGCCCGCGCAGCGTGGAGCTTGGCTCGGACTGAAACCAGTTGCAGCTTGTAGTCCGACAGTCTTCCTGGATCGGCGACTCTTATCGACGCCACATGTGTGTTGGCCGTGAGAGGTGAATCTGGTTTCGCAACCAGACCTACCGTCATAAGAACCTTGTGGCCGCGATCAAGGTGTTCTCTAAGTTTGGCTTCTCCGTAACCGTTATGGTAGACGCGCGACCAGAGTCCTTTCTGAGTGACCACGCACCAGCCCGAAGGCTCTTTGCTCAAGTCTGCGTATTTCTCCTGGTTTTCCTTGACGGTTGCTTTCGCTTCCACTCGGCAGCTTTCCGCTTCTGCAACCGCTGCATCAAAAGGGTGTAGATCTCGAATGCTCAACATGGAAATTCTCCTCAATCAATATGAAAATTTGGCGCAATCATTTGGACCGGACTCATTTTTTAGCCGATCGCCCATATGCTTTGTGCTCAGGCCTCGACAACCCGTCATAGATCAACGCGGCATCATTGTTTTCACGAATTGCGGGTTACTCTTGCCCTCGTCAAAGCGATATCCCCAGCTCATATACCACTGGCGATAGTCCATCGTGTCTCCTTTGACATACGTGTAACCGCTTTGTAGATACGAGTGGCGCCCAACATTGATATCCAGCGAATCGTCCACAAAGTTGGAGAAGCAATCAAGCGTATGCGACGACATCACATCCTGTTTCCCCAACTGCACATTCCAGAACATCCGGTTGGTTACCTGTCGCGAAAGCGAAAGAACGGCATAGTGCCCGTACCCGAAGTTGCTGTCAAATTTGGAATAGTGAAAGTCGGCGCGGATCCCGGTGCGTGGAACTTCGTTCCAGGTCGCGCCAAACATCTCGTTCAGCGAGCGATGCGCATCGCCTGTCTTATCGCTCGCCCCCAGCGTGGTGTACAAGGTGAAGTATCGGTTTGGTCGCACGTGCGTTCCTGCGCTGATTCCCTGAAACAGCAGTTTGTCAACCAGTCCTGTGCCGACGATGCTGGTTACCGCTGTGGGCACATCCCGGAAGAAGTTATGGTAGAGATCGAAAGACACCACTGACATTGGCCGATAGTGGAGCGTGAAATAGCTGTGGCTCACGCCGGCGCCTGGACGGATGCCGTTCGTTGAGACGCCTTGTGGCGAATCGAAAATCAGCGAATGGTACGCCGACAGTTGCCCCTTGTACGAGGCCTCGTTTTCAAAGAATAAGAATGGGCGATCGAGCTTCCATTTGATCGAGCTGAGCGCCGCCCCGGTCGTGCTCGAGTAATGGAACCTGTCGTAGTCGCCACCTTCGAAGTTCGTAAAAACACCGCCAATTCTCTGATCGGGACGGTAGTGCCACGAACTCAGATCGGGGGTTGAACCCGCGAACACGCCAGTCGTGTTTCGCAAGGGGAACTTGCGCCCAAAATAGCCGCCATCGACCGTGTCGAGACTCACTGCCCACGGAAGGTACAGCCGCCCTGCGCCTGCAACCCACTTGGAATTCGGATTGTCGTAGTACAACTGCATCGTGTAGGTCTTGTTCAGCGAATCCTCGATCGTCGGCTCCAGAAACTGGGAATGCCGATTGATGCGTCCCCGCCAATATCCCTCCAGGTTCCAATGCGTGCCAAGGATGTGCCGGATATCGCTTTGGAACGACATGCCGAGTTGTGCGCTGGTGCCCGGAGTCGACCCTGCGCTGGAAATGCCGCTGTAATCGAGACCGATGCGTCCAGCAGTGCGCGGCCTTGTTTCGTCCTCGGACGCCGGAGTCGATCGGAGGCCTTTTCCCGGACTTAAAGAATCATCATCATCAACTGACCTTGCTCTTGCGCTGAGAGTGTTTGCCGACAACGTCAACACGTTTCTACGCGCAGCATCGGCATCGCGAGGGAGCAGGTCCGCCCAGTCCCCGATCTTAAGATCGCCGGTTGATGTGCCGACTTCCAGGATGGCGGACGTCCTCGCGACACCGACGATCCGGGCCGCGCCGATCGGGGCCTGCTTCTGTTCCTCCTCCCCGGAGTTCGCATCCACATTGCGAAGGTCGAAGTTCATTCCCACGCGCAGACCTGCATTGGAACCGCCATCGATGTAGGCTGTATTTCCAGAAATGAACTTGATCCTGAATTGATGGCGTACTGTGGCTGGAGATTCATCATCCTGTGTGTCGTCGATTCTGGAAGCGAGAGGCATGCGCTCGACCTCCAGTGTTGTTGCGGCGGTGAATGCTGCAATCTGTTTTCCCGTGATCGCGGCCGCTGGGTTCGCGCCATTCACGAGAACCTTGTCCGGAGACTCAACATCGCGTTTCTCTCCATTGGCAGACGCTTGCGACTGGTGGGGAAGTATGCGCAGGACAAGCTTGTTCTCGGCTGTGTCGATTCCAAAGGGTCGGGCCGAATCTATACGCACCACAATCCAGGTATCCAAGGGAACGGCGCTATGCACCGCCGCGTGGACCTCGCCGATTCCGGCGTGATTGATTAAGATCCGCCGTGACTGAGTTTGCAGGGCGACATTTGGAAAATCGAGAACGAGGAGGCCCATCTGGCCAGCCATGTGGATAATGGGCTTGACCGGCGATGTAAGTCCGATCTCGATCCGTACCGCATCGCCATCGGCAGTGGCATCCATCGTCGTGATCTCCGTTCCCGCGCCGAATGCGCTGGGGACCACGACGCTCAGGACCCCGAGCAATAGAAAACGTTGACTTGTTGACAGGATGTTCATCTCACCTCCAGTTACTCGTAGGTGTCAATACCGCCCCTTGCCATGAATCCATCGACAGGTGGCACTCGCGGCAATCTGTTGAAAAGCCCCCGGCACGATGATTCGGAGCGGTGGCTGTTTCAAAGGCTTTTGCGTGGCAACTGAAGCATTCGGTCGAAAGGCCGAAGCGGTTAAACTGCCCGACAGTCCCCACTTTGTGACAGGAATAGCAGTCCACCACTGCGTGCGCGCCGATGAGCGGAAAACGATCCTGGTGCTCGTTGATGTTATGGACCGATACCTGCCAGCCGTTTGTGTTATGGCACAACTCGCACTCTGCCCCGTTCTTGCGCCTGTGAAGATCCGCATGGCAGTCCTGACATTTGTCCGGGGTATTGGCGAATTTCAGATCCTCGTGGCAGTCACGGCATGCCACCATCGTGTGGCGTCCCCGCAGGGGAAACCCCGTTTGTGCATGGTTGAATTTGATCTTGTTCGGGATTACCTTCCAGTCCGCCGTGGTGTGGCAGGTGATGCAGGGCAGATTCAGAGAGCCATGCGGACTCTGAGTGGTCGCAAACGGCGCCGACTCGCCATGCAGGATGCTCCCACCGATCAAGAGCAGTATCGGAAAGAGGAATAATCGACTGTATGAAGACACAAATGTTCCCGTCTCTGAACGTGCGGCGTTCAGCGGCAAGATAAGAAGGACGCACGATTCGCGAGGCCCCGTTTCGCCCTCGCGAAATGGAGCCGATCATTGTTTCGCGGACACACTTTCCCAGGCCTTGGATAAAAAGGTCAGCTAAAGATGTCCAGCCTTTGCAAAAGGAACAAGCAGGCGTTCGAGGCACAGTGCAGCTCTCGCGCACAAGGATGCGCGGACAGCCAGGATCGCACGATACCTCAGCCCGGGATTCTTATG
This sequence comes from uncultured Acidobacteriaceae bacterium, assembly GCA_963735215.1. Taxonomy (GTDB): domain Bacteria; phylum Acidobacteriota; class Terriglobia; order Terriglobales; family Acidobacteriaceae; genus Telmatobacter. Next base: position 8,972 of record CAVTKF010000011.1, read on the forward strand.
ATTCGCCAGGAGGCGATACGTTGAAACCGAAATGTTTTAGCGAGGCGAGTCTCCCGCCGTACAGAATCGCATCTAAGTTAATATGCGCGTTCAGAAACGATGCAGGCGAAGACAAAATGACGGCTGACTTTCTCCGTGCGCAGAGTCTATGCTTGGGCATTGCTGTGTTTTTCCTTCGCAGTCGGGAATTGCACAGCGCCTTGCTTTTCACAAGACACTTGTGACTTTCAAACAACTGCCCGGTCGTGAAACTCTGCGGGGCGCGTCCCATGCAGTTGCTTTGTTCTTTTGTTCCGGAGTGTTTTTGGGTCCGGATTCTCCTTACATTAAAGATATTACACCAATGCAATTATGAATAGAATATTACAAGCAACCATTTCCTGCCAACAAGTAACAAACAAAAATCGCTGGTTAACCTGTACGACAAACGCTTGCACGTGAGTTGCCAATGATGAACTGGAAAACGCTTCCTATGCAAAGGACTTAGAGCCACCTTCCCATCATCGCAACCGAGTCAGATCCGCCCGGGATGTAACATTTCCAGACGGGTGTAATTTGTTCATCCTACGCGACTCGAGTCACTGATTCGTCAACTAAGTCTGGGTGGTAAGCGATATTGCTATTTCTCAAAGAATGTAAGTCCGGGGGAACATATTGATATCATTGCTGCGCTTCTTTGTGGCTAGCTAGAATGATGGCCGGTGAATCTCTCCGGGGTGGTTCTGGCCAAGAGGGGGACTCTCTCTTCCTAAATCCGCGATGGAAGTACCAATCGACTTCCCTTGTGTCGAACTCCGATGCTCTCCTTCCGTTCGTACGTGCCGCCGCAGAGTCTTCCAGTGAAAGCACCACGCTCTCCGGGGTTTTGTGTCAGTTCTTTGCCTTTTTCCTCATTCGTGAAAAGGCACAAGCGCTGTTCTCTACCCGCTTCGCCAGTTCCATGCTCACGCTTGACTCGCTATCCCGCGTCGAGGTCGCCAGGGCAGCCTGGCTAGAGGCAATACATCCCTATCCATTACCTCCTTTTACCCATTACGCCTAGCCAAGACTCCGCAAAGACGATGTTATCCCGAGTCTTAAACCAATGAGCGCGTTGTCACGTGGCGAGTTAGGGTGATCGCACGCACCGACGACAAGGAGCGTAATCCATGCGCGCAAATGCGGCACACTGAAGTCACGCATTTCCAAGGACCTGCGGTCTTTGATAATATCCGCTCCGTTCCCAAATCGGGCCTACGATAAAGGAGGGACTCAGTGCGATTTCGAATTCTTTTGGTGGTTGTCGGGCTCTTGTGGTTCTCCGCTGCTTTTCAATTGCTCGCAGCCGCGCCCAATTCAGCCCATGCCGACATTGTGAATACGCAGGGGACGAAAATCGGGTGTGCAACAATCACACACTACGGCCATGGTGTCAAAATCGCTATCAATGTCACGCAGCTATCTCCTGGCGAGCATGGCATTCACATCCACACAGTCGGCAAGTGCGAACCACCGGCTTTTGCCTCAGCTGGCGGCCACTTCAACCCGACGAACACCCATCACGGCTCCAATAGTAAGCTGGGCCCTCACCCGCACCTCGGCGATCTGTTGAATCTATTTGTGGACAAGAAGGGTAACGCCAATCAGACCTTCATCGCCAACGGTGTCACGTTCGGTGATGACGCCAATTCGCTCTTCCACGAGGGCGGCACGTCACTTGTCATCCACGCCGGGGAAGACGATTTCATGTCCGACCCCTCCGGCAACTCCGGCGATCGCATCGCCTGCGGTGTAATTGAGAAATAGCGTCGTCTCACGCAGGTCTTTGTTCCGCGATCTGAGCTCGTCGACGCCGCTTACGGAAAGGAAATAGAGCGGTGCGTGCAGACCCAGACCGGACGCACGATGGACTTCACCGGAGCATCGGAGGTTCCGCAGTACTAGAGGCCTCCGCAACATTCCCCTCACACCGTACGACGCAAACACCTGCAATCCATCCAGCTGTTGATAGAACAACTCTTCGTGGCGATGCACGCCGGCTTCCGCAATCTTATTCAGCCACAACTCGCGATAGCGGAGACCATAGACCTACGTTCCCGTACAAGGGTGCTCCCAGCAGCGCCGCTTCCGTGAGCGGATTGAAGGCGCGCTCAAAAGCGGGTGATGGGATCGCCGATGAGATGGGGTTGACGATTCCACTGCCTTCCCGCACTGTAGGTGCGCTTGACATCAGAGTCTAGCCGAATCCTTAAACTGGTAGTGTGACCTTCGCCGCCGCGGTTCGGCTTCGGTTGAAGGACCGTTGGTAGGCCCGTTACGCGGTGAGTGACGGAACCTGATCAGGAAGCTCTACGCTAACAAGGCGAAAGTATTCGCGGGTCATCATGGCGCGCATTCGGTGTGCAACGGCGGGATCGCAGGTCATTTCGAGCGAGCGGCATCGATCAATGGCCGCCCGCAGGTCCTTTAGAAATGCCACGCATGCCGGGCAGCTTTCGATGTGCGCTCTCATTTGCTCGCAGGTGCGTGGCTCGACCCTGGCGTCCAAATATTCCGATAGATTAGTGAAGAGTTCGCGGCATTCTTTGGATCGCTGCGGCTTTTTCGGTGGAATCGTGCGCAAAGAAGATTGGGATTCGCTGGAACTTTCTTGTTGTCTTTCGGCTTCTTTCAAGGTACGAGTCATCTGTTTGCGGACGGCGAGACGAGCGCGATGCAAGCGGACCCGCACTGTGCCTGCTTGCAGGCCCAGAATCTGCGCGATCTGATCGGTGCTTAATTCCTCCATATCGTGCAGAACGAGCACCAGTCGCAACGGAGAAGGGATGCGCAAGACGGCTTGGTGCAATAGATGGTGCTGTTCGGCATAAAGAACCTGGCCCTCAGGGTTGATTGCCGTGTCCGACAAGAGCTGCTTTAGCTCAGCATCGTCCGGCATCAACTCATCCAAAGAAAATGTGCGTGCGCGCGCCTCGCTTTGCGGGCGACGCATGCGGCGGCAGCGGTTCCGCGTCACGGTATAGAGCCAAGCCGCCAGGCCGGCTGGATCAGGCACTTTGGCAAGGTACTTGAGCGAACGGAAGAGCACTTCCTGCATCGTGTCTTCCGCATCCTCGCGATGCCCGCAGACTTTCATGCTGAAGGAATAGACCGTGCTCTGCAGCAACCCGATGGCCTCCTCGACAGCTTCCGGTGTGTTGTGGCCCAGTAGTTCCGACGCTCGAATGAGCTCAGGTCGCATAGCATAGCAGTATATGCCGAGCGCGGTCGCAGTACCGGCAACATGACGCCCATGTCGAAGATTCTCTGGGTCCGTTCGATTACTTAAATTGAGCAGACTTGAGCTTGTTTCTGCCGGCTTTACCTTCGATCATTTCAAGGCAGAGCGGGCAGATCTTCTTGAGCCAAGCCCACTCCTCGCCACCCTCACGGCGAGTGTCTGCCGCAACCCATGCGCGTAGCAGGGCTAGCGATAGACCCAGTTCCGAACCGGGGCGTCTTTCCTCCAGAAGAAACATCTGCCGATAGACTTCATCCATCAAACGATTCATTCTTCTCGATCGGGTTGAGTTCTTGCGCGGCATCGTTCTGTCGCTTCCTTGCAGGGGTCCATCTCCGCTCACTTGATTGAGCAGCTCGCATCCTTCAAGCCCATGGAGCGAAGGATATTCATCGCCGGGCACCAGTTCGTGAAGGCCGATTGCAGCAGGTTCAGGCCAACGAAAACAGTCAGCCAGATCCAGTAGTGAGAGAAGTAATAAGCCAGAGCGATCGACAAGAGCACCATCACTCCCGCCATCAGGCGCACTCCACGTTCAACGGTCATTGTGCTACTCCTTCATAGGTTTCGGGTGTACTGGTCACTCCGGCTTTCGGTCCGCGAGTGAACCATGTAATAGAGAATGGGAATCGTCGGCCACGACAGAAATGTGGAGGCCACGGCTCCGGCGATCAGCGATACGGCGAGGCCCTGGAAGATGGGATCGGTGAGAATCACGCTGGCGCCTACCACAACGGCGGCAGCGGTCAGTAGCATGGGCCGGAAGCGAATGGCGCCGGCATCGATAACGGCCTCGCTCAGCGGCACGCCCTGGCGCCGGCGCAGCTCGATGAAATCGACGAGGATGATCGAATTACGCACGATGATTCCGGCACCCGGCGATGAAGCCGATCATGGAAGTTGCCGTGAAGAATGCGCCCATCAGCGCGTGCGCCGGCAGGATGCCGACCAGCGTAAGCGGAATGGGAGCCATAATGATCAGCGGCACGATGAAGGATCGGAACCATCCCACAACGAGGACATAGATAAGAATGAGCACGGTCCCGAAGGCAAGCCCAAGGTCGCGGAAGACCTCAATGGTGATGTGCCATTCCCCATCCCACTTCATCGAATAGTGATCGCTGGACTCCGGCATGTCGGCGTTATACCGCTTGAGCGTGTAGCCGGCAGGAAGCGTGAGATGATCGAGTTCCTGGTTCATCTTCAGGATGGCGTAGACAGGGCTCTCTTCGGCGCCGGCGACGTCGCCCGTGACATACACCACGCGCCGCAGATTCTTGTGGTAAATGCTTCGCTGAATGGTGTCATGTTCGACAGTGATCAATTCGCGGAGCGGAACCATCGAGCCATCGGCTCCGGGAAGATGCATGTTCTCGAGCGCCTGCTCCGACGACCGATCCGGGCGCGTCAGTTGCACCACCGCGGGGATCGGCTCGCGGGAATTGGGATCGTGGAGGAGACCCACCTCCATCCCCGATGTGGCCAGCGCCAATGCGCGGGCAACATCTGCAACGGCGATGCCATGCTGCGCGGCCTTCACGCCGTCCACCTGCATGGCGAGACGTGGCTGCGGGTCCTCGACGTACCAGTCAGTGTCCACTACTCCGGCGGTGTGCTGGAAGATCGACTTGATCTGTTGCGCGAGGCGTGTCTGGCCGTCGAGATCAGGACCGTAAACTTCCGCGACCAGCGTCTGAATCACCGGTGGACCGGGGGGAACCTCGCTCACCTGGATGCGCGCGCCGTACTGATTGCCGATGGCGACAAGCAATGGGCGAAGCCGCCGCGCGATCGCATGGCTTTGATTGCGTTGGCCCGCAGGGACAAAGTTCACCTGAATATCCGCCTGGTTGGGCATGCGGCGCATGTAGTAATGGCGCACGAGACCGTTGAAGTTGAAGGGGCCCGAGGTGCCTGCGTAGAGCTGGTAGTTGAGAACGTCCGGCTGGCGCGCCAACTCTGCGCCCAGAGCCTGCGTAACGTTGAGCGTCTGCTCGAGAGGGGTGCCATCGGGCATGTTGACGACCACTTGGAGTTCGCTCTTGTTGTCGAAGGGAAGCATCTTGACGCGCACCAGGCCCAGGGGAACCAGCGCCATCGAAATCAGCAGGAGTGCGGCCACTGCGATGAAGAACAGAAGCCGATTGCGGCCCGACGCGATCAGAGGCGCCATCACCTTGCGATAGAGGCGCGTTCTCCAGTTTTCGTGTTCCGGCTCCAGCAGATGAGCACCGCCCAGATGCTTGCCGAGGAGCCGCATGGCTGCCCATGGCGACACCACGAATGCCACCATGAGTGAGAAGAGCATGGCAGCCGAGGCGCCCACCGGAATGGGCCGCATGTACGGCCCCATGAGACCGCGCACAAAAGCCATGGGCAGCACAGCTGCAATCACCGCGAACGTGGCGAGAATCGTGGGATTGCCGACCTCTGCAACAGCCTCGACGGTGACATCGCTGCACGGGGCGCTTCTGGTTTTCAGGGAGCCGGAAATGCCGCACGATATTCTCGACCACCACGATTGCGTCATCCACCAGGATGCCGATGCTGAAGATGAGTGCGAACAGGGTGACGCGATTGATGGTGTAGCCGAGAAAGTAGAAGATCGACATGGTGAGCGCCAGCGTCACCGGAATCGCCAGGAGCACAACGCCCGACTCGCGCCACCCGAGGAACAGCGCGACCAGCAGCGTGACGGAAAGTGTGGCGAGCAGCAGGTGTTCGAGCAGTTCGTCGGACTTCGCCTTGGCCGTGTCGCCGTAGTTGCGCGTCGTGGTCACGTTCACATCGTTGGGGATCTGCACGCCCTTCATCTCATCGATGCGCTTGAGCGCCGCATTGGCAATGTTGGTGGCGTTGGTCCCCTTGCGCTTGGCGAGGGTGACGGTGACGGCGGGATACTGCTGCGGCGTCTTCTGAGCGCCGGCACTGACGGTGGTCGTGCCGAAGAGCACATAGTTGGTGGGATCGGAGGGCCCGTCGAGAATTTGATCGGCAACATCGCGCAGATACACCGGACGGCCATGATCGACAGCAACGACTACGGACTCGAGGTCCTGCCGGCTGGTGAACAGGTTCCCGGCGTCGATGCGAATCTCGCGGTTATTTTGGGCGAAGCTGCCGGCCTGCAGGCTGGCGTTTGCGGCCTGCAGACGGCCTGCAATGGCGAGCGGCGATTGTCCATATGCATTCAGCTTGGCGGTATTGAGCATCACCCGCATGGCGCGTGGAAGCCCACCGATGACGGTACTCTCCGAGACGTCGGGAATCTGCTGCAGATTGTGCTGAATCTCGTCGGCGATGGCGCGCAACTGGTTGCCGTTGTAGTGCTCGCCCCACAGGGTCAGCGAGAGAATCGGCACATCGTCGATGGAACGCGCCTTGATGATAGGCTGCGACACGCCCGGCGGAATCTGATCGAAGTTCGAATAGAGCTTGCTGTAGACCTTGATGAGTGCGTCTTCCTGGGGCGTGCCGACCAGGAAACGCACAATCACCAGGCTCATTCCCGGGCCCGAAGTGGAGTAGACGTATTCGACCCCGGAGATCTGGTGCACGAGCCGCTCGATGGGCAGAGTGACGCGTTCCTCCACCTCCGCGGGCGAGGCTCCCGGCATGGCTGTGGCGATGTCCAGCATCGGCACCAGGATCTGCGGATCTTCCTCGCGAGGGATGACGGCGACAGAGAGGATTCCGAGCGCCAGCGAGGCCACCACAAAGAGCGGCGTCAGCTTGGAGTTGAGAAAGGCGTGCGCCAGACGTCCGGCCATGCCCAGGCCGGCAGGACCGGAATTCTTCATGGCTGAACCTCAATGCGTTTGCCGGCCAGGTCGCGGTCTCCGGGATCGTCGATAAGTTTTTCTCCGGCGGAGATGCCGGACAGGGCTTCAACTACATTTCCTTCTTGCGCGCCCAGCGTGACGTAGCGAAGTTGCGCGATTCCATTGCTGTCGAGCACGTAGGCGCACGGCAGAGAACCACGCATGATCACGGCGGATCGCGGGGCTACGATCGCTGCGTGGGTGCCAGTGGCGATTGCCGCCGTTGCATACATGCCGGCCCGCAACTGCGGCGACGGCGGCAGATCAATCTTCACGAGGAAGCTGTGGCTTGCCGGATCCGCTGCGGGAACAATCTCTGCTACCGTCCCGGTGGGATCGAGCGAAGGCGCAGCATCGATGGTAATGCCCATCTTCATGCCTTTGCGGATTGCGCCGATCGCCGACTCATCTACCGAGGTTTGCAGTTGCAACGGCCCCGCGCTGTCGATCTGCAAAAGCGGAACGCCAGGGGAGGCTAACGTGCCCGGATCGGCCATCCGCGCCGTGACGATTCCGGCGAACGGAGCGGTCATGCGAGTATAGGCAAGCATGGCGTGCGCGCCGCTCTCCTGTGCCTTGGCGGCCGATGCCTGGGCGCGAAGCGCATCCACCTGCGATGAAGATGCCTCGGCCCGGCGCGCCACCTCATCGAATTCCTGGGGGCTCACGCTCTTTTGCTCTTGGAGTTGCTTGTAGCGCGCCAGAGTGCTCGTCGCGAGTTCCGCATTGGTTTGAGCGGCGGCCTGCTGGCTCTCCGCCGCCTTCACGGCCGCCTGCGTCTGCTCCAACCCGGCGCGAAGTGTAGCATCATCCAGAACCGCGAGCATTTGTCCCGCCCTTACGGTGTCGCCTTCGCGCACCAGCACTTCCTGCATACGACCCACAACCTGTGCGGAGATCACCGCTGTTTGCCGTGCATGCAGCGTGCCGGTGGCGCGCACGGTGACGGGCGCCTGTTGCTGCCGGCTTTCCACCACCCGCGCCTGGGCGGTTTGCGGCGGGACGGGGCGAGATCGGCTCGCTCGAATTACATCCGGCCAGCACAGCCGCGCTGGACGCCAGCAGATAGATCGTATAAAGCACGCTTCATTGCAATTCCTCCGCCGCATCGGGAGTTAGGGTCCCGGTCGCGAAAAGTAGTCCGGCATACGCCACGGCATTTCCATAAACGGCATTCCAGTAGTTGGCCTGGGCCTGCCGCTCGGCATCTTCGGCGCGCAGCAGATCGGTAATGGTGGCCAGTCCCGGCGCTATAACGGTTCTTGAGAATGCGCAGGCTCTCGGTCGCCTGGTCGATCGCCGCCTTGGCCGTGTCCAGCGATTGCTTCGCCGTCCGGAGTTGAATGTGCGCCTGGCTGACCTGTAACCGCACCTGCTGCTGGTATGCGTTGACCTGGGCATCGACCCGTGCCTTGGTCGCCGTCTCACGCGCCACTTGCGCGTGCTTGCTGAAGGGAAGAATGTCGATTCCGATCTGGACTCCGGCCACCCAGCTTTGACCGCCGGGGTCAGCGAACGACGGCCGGTCGTCTTCCCAACTGCCGTACGCGCTCACATGGGGTCCGTAGCTCCATTTCGCCGCACTCACGGCGATCGGCCTGGGCCGATTGCGCCTGCCCAAGCGCCGCAAGGTCGGGGCGGGTCTTCGCGGCGGTCTGCAGTTCCTGGTCAAGTGTGCCCTCGGGAAACTCCTTGCGCTCGATCGCCTGAATCTTCGATTGCGCGAGGTCGGGAGCACCCACGGCTACGCGCAACTGGGCCCACGCCAGGTCCAACTCGCCCTGCGCAACGATCAGACCTTGCCTGGCGGAGGCTTCATTTACCTGCGCCGACATGCGATCCGATTCAACGGCAAGACCGGCCTTCACCCGGTCATCGGCCGAACTCAGCAGGGCCTCGGCAGTTTCGAGCTCGTGTTGCGCGACCTCTACCTGTCGTTCGGCATAGAGCACTGCCTGGTAAGCCTGCACCACCCCGAACACGATTTTCTGATCGACTGCTTTTGCCGATGCTGCCGCACTGGCTTCCATCAAGTCCGCGCTGCGGATGATTTTCAGTGTCCTGAGTGAGTCAAACGCCATCCATGATCCCGAAAAGCGGGATGCGAAATTGCCAACGGGATCGGGCTGATTCAGAGTATTTATGTCGAAGTCAGCAACCGTAAAGCGATGTTGCCTCAGCTTCGTCCCAAAGACATAAACTGGGTCATCCCCACGCGACATGTCCTCGGTAAAGCTCACCTGGGGCAGAAGCTGCGTGCGTGCGAGCGCAGCACCTGCTTTGGCCTCTTGGGTGCTTGCGCGGGCCAGATCGCCATCCGGGTTCTGCTTAAGGGCCAGCCCGATCGCCTGTCGAAGTGTAAGCGGCTCTTGTGCAATGGCGCCAATATTCCCGGCGGAAATCGCGAACACGAGCGCGAGCCAGCGTGCTTTCCTGAGAAGCAATCTCATGGTTTAGGCTGTCCTCTTGGGATCCATTCACTAGAGGAAAGTCACTCACGACTCGTTTTGTTACAAATCGGGAGATTTATTTTCCAATTAGTGCCGAACCTTCACGATAGCGGCGGGCCTGGGGCCCGGGATCGGGAAACAGACACGCGGCACGACACAATTTGTTCGAAGATCGAGGACCCTCGAGGGTTCATGCTGTTTATGCGCTCACGGCTTGTCGCCGGTCGTCTCGTACCCCGCCAGAATCGTCGATTCCGAGCGGAGCAGGTGGTAATGGCTGAAAGTCACATCATTCGCCAGAGTCTCGTAGCGCCCCGGAAACTGCGGCCCGGAAGACCGCGACAAGCGCAGCGGGGGATGCGGACTGCGCCATCGCATCATCGCTGGTGAACACTCAACACGGGAGATCTCGCTCTTGCCACCAGTTCATAGGCGAAGCTGGTGTGCAGATGACGATTCCATCGCGATTCCGAATGAACACCGAGAACCAGAAGACTATCGACGGATTCGCTTGCTACTCGAACGATCTCCTCAGCAGGAACGATCCTCTCCGCGTGAATTCCTGGATCACACCATTCATGATTTGAGAAGGCCGGATCCGCGGAAAGTTCCGCGCAAAATCGCTCCGCCAAGAGGCGAAGATCACGAGAACCGGCCAGCGCATTGTCCGGCCTGACCTGGAGAAGTTTCACCCCAATTCCCAGGTCCCGTCCAAGCGATATAGCATAACGTGCCGCAGTTGCAGACTCCGGCGAGAAATCCGAAATGAACAGGATTTCGCTGAACCTCAGATCGAGATCGATACCCGCCATCACGTGCCGACCAACGGTCAGCGTGGGGCACTGCGCAGATAGCAGGATCTTTTCTGCATTCGAACCAATAAGCAGATGTTGAAACCCCCTGTAGATGCCGTGGGTACCCAGCACCAGCAGATCCGCGTTGCTCTCCCCCGCGGAGACGAGAACTGCGGCGCACGGTTCGCCCTCGCGAAGATCAATTTCAGTGCGGATACCCAAACGCCGCACGCCGGACGCAAACGCCTCCAGGCGAGAGAGAGCGAGCTCTCTCGAGACACTGGGTCTGCGGCTTAGCATCTCAACTTCCTCCGCTTCGGGCGTGAGTTCGAAGGCATGCACAATCGTCAGCGTTGCGTCATAGCGGTGCGCAAATGCGACAGCATAGTCGAGAGCAAGCCGGGAACTCTCGAGAAAATCGGTTGCGAGCACGATGTTTTTCATGGGGACGGATCCGATCTGCGGTGCACTTTCCAAGACGGGCTCCTCGAATGGCGGTTAATACGCTTGTGCGGGTTGGGCATACATGGACCTGGGAAGCTTACTCACGTGTCATGGCGCGTGGTTGGCTCCCACGCTATTTGCTCCGACCGGGCCGACGTATTCCGGACGGCGATCCGTGATCTCTGGTTCGGGAGTGGACGCGGCAGGAGCGGCATCGATGGTCTTCCGGCTCAACTCGGCTGCGCCTATACGTCCGCTCTCATGGTTTTCCATGACAACGCGCACGGTGCACGTATTTCGCGGAACCCGGATTGTGAATCTGAAACTTGACGCAATCTCCGGCAACCGGGTGGATCCTGTGTACTCGAGAGCACCGTCACCGATTCGATTTTTGAGGCCTTGATGTCATGGTTCTCGTCCATGCTGACCGCTGCCAGAGCCAGGTTGGCGGCATACTTGCCATCATCAGTGGGCAGAAAACTCAGATTCTTCGACTTCAGCTGGACGGTAAACTCAGCGGTTCGGGTGTCAGGATGCCGAATAACATTCGCCAATCGAACGTCCAGAGCTGCGAAGGGTATGGTGGATTGGGCAGCCTCGGCAAGCTTCATCATGTGTTGCTGTCTGGAATCGATGGGCGCATGCTGGTCGGGCGCAAAGTAACCCGCTTTGGTTACGGCGCGAAGATTGCGATCACGCAACGTTACGCGAATACGCCGAAACCTGCCATCCAGATCTGCATTCTCTGGCTGGTAGGTGAGGGTGTAGTAGTTCGCGCCCATCTGTTCGGAGCGGCTCATTTCCACGTCGACGTCGTTGCGGTTGAAGAAGAGCTTTCCGCCCGTTTCGTTCACCAGGACGCCAAAGTTGATATCGCCTGCAAACGGATCGGCGTCCCCGATATCGGCATCTGCATCCATCGCACTCAGGGAGATGTTTGTGCTCTGCACAGACAAGCCGGGATAGATCACAAACAGGCTTATGCGGGAATCCACAAGCATATTTGTGGTGGAGTGCACATATTGCTTCAGCTCGTCTTCGACGTTTCCCGGGAGATCGATCGGTTCGAGATTGATGTTCGGGCCGCCATGGCCCACCCAGATAACGTTCTTCCTTCCGGGAACGCCTTTGTTCTGAAGCGCGATCTGCTGAAGTGCGTCAATGGATTGCCCAAACCGCTCCCAGAAGAACGCGGCATTCATCTTCTTGAAAGGCAACGCTGTGGGCAAATGGTCCAGGGCGTACAGCAAATCTGTCCGGCTTCGTGTATACCCTTGCAGCATTTCAAGAGATTGATCCCCAATCACCATCAGTTCCGCCGGAAACGCTAATAGCTGCGGTTGCGCAACCAGGAACCGCCGCACTTCATAGCGTATGTACGCGAAGTCCTCGAAACTCGAGTTCAGCTGATCGAGCACGAAGATGGTGACTGGGGCTTTCCCGTCAGGGTTCTCGTCTGCACCTGGTCCCATAACGTGTGTCTGTGGCGCCTCGAATGAGAAGATGCGTTGTGGTCTCTTGTCTTCAGTAATGCTGAAGTCGTCTTTGGTCAGTCCCGAAACGACCGGATGCCCCTTCTTGTCAAGGACTGTCACGTCGAGAAAGACCAACGTTGAATTTAACCGAAACGTCGGTGTATTTGAAGGTGTCTGCGGGTTCTGGGCAGTCGCCCCTTGAACCGGCAACATACAAGCCAGAACGAATAACCAGGACAGCACCGAAGCATCTTCATGATGGAACCTCGTTTCAGAAATCCGTTGCGAAGCCGGCAGGGGAAGAGAGCGCGAACGTCCGGCAATGCATCGCACCGGAGGATTCGCGCTGTTGAGTAGCTTCCCATTCTGAATGGGGCAAGTCATCCGAATGGATTCTTGCCCATTGAGATTCCCTCCCTCAGGAGCTGTCTGTTGCGAAACATCCGTGATTTAACAGTGGAGAGCGATACGTTCAGGAACGTCGCCACCTGAATGTATGGCAATTCCTCAAACACGCACATTTCGAGGACCCTTCGGTTGCCGGGACCCATTCTGCGAACAGCGCCGGATACGATTTCCTTTCTCTCGCTTTGCTCGTAGCACTCCTCGGGGTTCATGGAGGGATCCGGAAGGTCGAGGTCGTCGCGGGCCCCATCGTGGAGCGCTGCGCACTCAAGCGGGACGAACGTTCTCCCTCGCTGATTTCGCATGTACTCCCGGGCGGTATTCTGGACGATTGCGCGGAGCCATGTCGACATTTGGGACTCGCCCCGAAACTTGCGCAGGTTTACGTAGGCTTTCAAGAGGGCCTGCTGGACGATGTCCTCCGCTTCTTCGCGACGGTTGGTTATGCGGGTCGCTATCCAGAGTAGTTGCGGTCGATATCGCTCGGCCGCTTCAACTAACTGTGCCAGTCTTGTCTCGTCAACACCCGAACGGGATCGAGAACACGACGAGGCTTCAAGATCCCCAATACCAGACTCAAGCTCATGTCCGGCTGGAGGAGGAGGTGCGTCAAACTGAGGTGCTTCGTTAGCGATCTCCACCGGAGCGCCCCCTCTCACTTAACGAAGTTGCCTGCTTGGATATCCGCTCAAGCAGGACTGCAGAAGTTACGGGTGGAAGCAAGCGATCATCGTAAAGAGCGCGATCGATCAGCAACTCTCCCGAGCGAATGATCAGGATTTTTGCACTCGGCCACCGACCGCGAACTAAGCGAGCCGCCTCTTCAAGCTCGAAGGAACAGAGTGAGTTGTGAAGCAAGACAATCTGGATAGCCCCTTCCTTGGAGCGGATCCACAACTCCCGGTAATCGATGGCTATCGAAACTGCGAAGTCCGGCATGTCAAGAAATGTCTCGCGGATGAGGAGGCAGGCTCTATTCGGCCAACCGAAAGCAATTTAATGGGCTTCTTCGTCGAGAGATCATTCCATGTTGGGTTTTGAGACTTGCTTTCCCCAGGCCTGGATGTAACATCATGCGGCGGCCATAGATTCGAGGAAGGCATTCCATGCGCAGCACCAAAGCGATGCATAGGCTTCTCCTCCAGAGAGAACGGGGTTATAGACAGGGAATCTGCCTCAGCGGGCCGCCTGGGCGCGGCCCTGCGGCAAGCTGAGACTAGTGGCTAAACCTGGAAGGATTGGGAAGGAGGAGATCGGGATGGAATCAGGGAACGGAACGAACTAGAAACGTTCTCGACATCATCGAGCACGCGGAACGCGAAGGTATCCGGGTCAGGAGCGTTCTGAAGTGAAATGAAGAGGGCTTGCAACTCCAGTCGGAGCTGCGGCTGCGCATTAAGTTTCGAGGCGATTACCTGGCCCGCATCCTGGTGCTTATCCCATAGTTTGGCGACCGAAGTCCGTGTCAGCGAGTCTGGATGAAGGGTATATCGAGATAATTTATAACTGAAACCCCAAAACGCGACGGCAATTGCCAGCCCGATAAAACCAAGGGCGCACGGCCTAAATACCCTTGTTGCCGGGACATTTTGCGTTACCGCATGGTCGATTGGAAGCGCTTCGATCTTCTGCACGGCTTGCGGCAATATCGTGGATGGACTTCCAGCCGACATTGTGTCGAACAGTCCCTTCCGCCTTCGGGCGACAGACACAACCTATAGTAGACGCCTTGATCCGCAAAAAGTCACAAGCTGCGCGAACTGATTCATACCCAGGCGAAAAGGTGTTACGCCCACTGTGCAGCGATAGGCAAATATCCAAATGGATAGCTCGGGATAAAGCGGGATGTGGTCCAAGGATAGGACGTCCCTCCTCCGCGGCATTTCATTAGGCGTTCAGGCTATCCCGCATAAGATCAGGCACTTTTGGACCTGCCGGGTCGACCACTGACCCTGGAAAGCGACCGTCTTCGTCATTAGTGCTTTTACATTGATCTTCAGATCGATCAATCAGGCTTGACGAGTTGGATCATTTCAGCGATGAAATTGAAAGTTTGTCCGACTCAGTTCGGATATCGGGGAGGTTGCGCACTGGGTACTCGTCCCATGATGTTTAACGCCCTGGCGTCAACAAAATGCAATATTCTCATTCAGGACGATGCTGCGTTGGCAACATTTCTCTCCCAATCGAAGTCTATAATCATGTAGGCGTGGCCCTTTCAAATAGATTGGGAACGTTTCAAGACCTTCAAAAGATTGACCGATCGCTCCCCATTTACGCAGCGCCTCACCCCTGATCGAGGCATTGGCCCTCAAAAGACCAGTCTGACCAGGGGCGAGTTTCGTTTCTGTGGCCAGACGTTGAGTCCGATCTCATTCGGTTTTATCGGATTGATGATCGCGATCGTGCTATGGGGGACAAGTTACAAGCTATCTCTCTATTGTCCTCACCCCGCCCATTCTTCACGGACTCAGGTAGCGAAGTTGTGGATCGAGCCCAGAAGCGCCTCCATAGCTTCTATTCGTGGATTCAAGGGCAGATCGAGTCGAGTAACCGGCAGTCAGGCGTTCACCGCGTCAAACCAGCCCCGTCTCAACCTGGACCATGCCGCGGTATTCGCCGATGGCCCCTGTGACCGGGGCATCCTGACTTCCGCCTGTCTGATCCCATCGCGGTCTCCTCCATCCTTTGTCCTCTGCTTAGGCTGACTGTTCAAGATTGTGGTTCGCGCGTTTGCGCGTGACACTTTTGGGACACTGGTTTCGCCGATGCCCTACGCCAAAATCCTTTGATCGAGCGCCGAGAGCCCATTCAAGGATTACGGGTTCTGCCGTTTGAGGATACCGGTGATAGCAAATTGTTGCGAGTCGGCGGATAAAACCCGGTTGTGGACCCAGTGATTTCCTTGGTGTGGATTGAAACTCCAAAGGAAATTCATAACTAAGTTCACACTCCGAGCCAGAATAAATGTCCCAGGTCCACTCTTGTTGTGTTCATGACTCTTGGTCTCGGTCCTCACCCTTGTTTTTCCGGGACCGAGAAGAAGAGCAATCGTAATTCAGGAGCACTCTCGAATGTGCAAGGGAAATTTCATATCTTTCGTCGCCTTGGGTACGCTCTGCGGGATATTTACTATCGCTGGATGTCATTCCGGTACCAGCGGTTCCGATGCGAGAGCTGCTTCCGTTCCGTCGGCACGGGTGGCTCGGGCCCAGCGGGGCGACATCTCGCACATGCTTACGCTTGCCGGCCAGTTCCAGCCCTACCAGGTTGTCGACGTGCACCCCAAGGTCAGCGGCTACATGAGGCAGATCAACGTTGACATCGGCGACATTGTGCACGAGGGGCAGACGCTTGCGGTCCTCGAGGTTCCTGAACTCAAGGCGCAGTTGCAGCAGACGGTTTTCGAGGTGGATCAGAGCAAGGAGGAGATCACTCGGGCCCAGCACGAGATCGCCCGCGCCGTCGCCACGCATGCGGCTCTTCACGGCGCGTATGAGCGGCTCGAGGAGGCCGCCAAGGGGCATCCCGGCCTGATCGCGCAGCAGGAACTGGACGACGCTCAGGCCAAGGATCTGTCGTCCGAATCGCAGGTCGATGCGGCCAAGGCCGCCATGGCCGCGGCCACAGCAGCACAGCGGCGCCGCACAGGCCGACAACCAGCGCGTCCAGGCGCTGCACGACTACACGACTGTCCAAGCGCCCATCGCCGGCGTCGTGGTCTGGCGCTATGCCGATACCGGCGCCCTCATCCAGGGCGGCACCAATTCCAACAACCAGGATCTGCCCATCGTTCGTCTCTCGCAGAGCACGCTCTTGCGCCTCCGCGTCCCTGTGCCCGAGAGCGATATTCGCTATGTCCACGAAGGCGACGAACTCACGGTGCGCGTCGACGCCATCAACCGCTCGTTTACCGGCAAGATCGTTCGCTTCACGCGCGACGTCAACTTCGAAACCCGCACCATGGAAACTGAGATCGACGTCGAAAACAAGGACCTCTCGATATCTCCCGGGCATGTATGCCAACACCATGCTTCGCCTGGCGCACGTCGAGAATGTGGTCACCATTCCCATCGAGGCCCTGGTGCTGAATGGCCGGCAACGAACGGTCTATGTGCTCGACGCCTCCAATCACGTCCACATCCGGCCCGTCCAGGTTGGCATCGAGGGATCAAACTCGCCGAGATCAAGAGCGGACTCAAGCCGGGCGACCGGGTGATCGTCGGCGGCCAGGACAAATACCAGGAAGGCGAAGAGGTGAGCCCCGAACTCGAGAACACCCAGGCCTCCGAAACGGTGCAGGAAACCGGCGGCATGATCGATCTGAAGGGTGACGAAAACATCGCCGGCGAGGCCGGAGCGCTGAAGCCGCCGAACCGAGCACGAGCCTGGAGGTCGCCAGATCGAGAAGAACAAACGAACCTGCGGACCGCGATGCGCAGGATCGAAGCGCAGAATCCCGGAGGTGCCCACTAATGCCGAAGTTTGCACTCAAGTATCCCTTCTTCATCATCATGCTCTGCCTGGTCGTGGCGCTGATCGGCACGTTCACCGTCGTGCGCATGCCGGTCGACTTGTTTCCGCAGATCGACATGCCGGTCGTGGTGGTGGCCACGTTCTACAACGGCATGCCTCCGCAGCAGATCGAAGCCGACATCACCAACACCTTCGAGCGCTTCTTTACTCTGGCCGCCAACGTCGACCACAGCGAATCGCGCTCGCTCACCGGCGTAAGCCTCATCAAGATCTACTTCAAGCCGGGCACCGATCCCAACGCGGCCGTGAGCAACATCGCCAATCTCGCCATGGCCGACCTGCGCCGGCTGCCGCCCGGCACGCTGCCGCCCGTCGTGCTGGGCATGGATGCCTCCACGCAGCCCGTCTGCCTGGTCACGCTCAAAGGGCAGGGCCTGAACGAGACCAGCCTCAAAGACCTCGCGCAGTTCCAGGTGCGCAACCAGATTTCGAATGTGCAGGGCGCCTCGGTTCCGCAGCCCTACGGCGGCACCTATCGCCAGATTCAGATCTATGTCGATCCGCTGAAGCTCGAGGCGCGCAACCTGAGCCTCAACGACGTCGTGCAGTCGGTCAACAGCTCCAACCTGATTCTGCCCGCCGGCGACGTGCGCATCGGCTCGAAGGACTTCAACATCTACGCCAACAGCCAGTTTCCCGACGCGAAGTCGATGAACGCCATGCCGCTCAAGTCGGTTGGCAACTCTTCGGTGCTGGTGGCTGATATCGGCAAGGCGGTGGACTCCGGGCGCGCTGCAATACAACATCGTGCGCATCGACGGGCAGCGCTCGGTCTATGTGCCCATCTTCAAGCAGGGCGGCGACAGCAACACGATCACCATCGTCAACGGCATGAAGGCCGCCATCAAGAAACTCGTCGACATTCCCGAGTCGCTCAAGACCGCCGTCGTCTTCGACCAGTCGGTCTTCGTCAAGCTGGCCATCAGCAACGTGGTTCGCGAAGCCACGCATCGGCCTGGTGCTCACCGGCATGATGATCCTGATCTTCCTGGGCAGCCCGCGCGCCACCGTTGCGGTGCTGCTCGCCGTTCCGCTCTCGATGATGGTCTGCCTGCTGATCGACCAACTACATGGGCGGCTCCATCAACACCATGATTCTGGGCGGCCTGGCGCTGGTCTTCTCGCGCCTCATCGACAACGGCGTCATCGTGCTCGAGAACATCTTCCGCCACATGGAGATGGGCGAAACGCCGCTGCGAGGCGGCGGAGAGAGGCGGCAGCGAAGTCTCGATGGCCGTGCTCGCCGCCACATTCACCACTTCCATCGTGTTCTTCCCGGTCACGTTTTTCCACGGCGTCAGCAAGTACATCTTCACGCCGCTGGCGCTGGGCGTGGTGCTCTCGATCTTCGCCTCGTACTTCTTCGCCATGACGGTGGTGCCGCTCTACTGCGCCAAGTTCATCAGCATGCACGACGAAGAGCGGCGACGCACGAAGACGCGAAGCCAGGCTTCTTCCGCCGCTTCGAACGATGGTTCAATGCGAAAGTTCCAGGCCATGCTCAACTGGTACGAAGGCTTGGCCCAGCGGGCCATGGAGCGCCCGGGTCTTACCGCAGCGCTGATCTCTCGGCGGCGTTGTCGCTGCTGCTCGCTGGCTGACCTTTCCGTTCCTCGGCCGCGCCTACTTTCCTCGCACCGATCCCGGCCAGTTCATCATCAACGTGCGCATGCCCAGCGGCACGCGGCTCGAAGTCAGCAACGACTACATCGCCAAGGTGGAGAACATCATCCGCAGCGAGGTGCAGCCCAGGCGACCTGGACATGATCGTCTCCAACATCGGCGTCTATCCCGACCTCTCGGCGATCTACACCACCAATGCTTCGATGGACACGGCCTTTGTGCAGACCAGCCTGAAGGAAGACCACGGCGTCGGCAGCTACGAGTACATGCGCCGCGTGCAGGCAAAGCTCTCGCGCGAGATGCCCGAACTCTCCGCTTACTTCCAGGCCGGCGGCCTTGTCGATGCGGTCATCAACCAGGGCCTGCCCGCGCCCATCGACATCCAGATCAAGTCGCAGAACATGGACAAGTCCTACGCATCTGGCGCCGCAACTTGCCGCGAAGATTCAGGCCATGCCCAACGTGAGCAATGTCTACATCCCGCAGAGCATCGACTATCCCGGGCTCGCACTGAACATCGACCGCGAACGCGCCAGCCTGATCGGGCTCTCGGCCAAGGACGTGGTGGACGATGTGATCACCGCGCTCACTTCCGACGGCATGGTCGCGCCCAGCTACTGGATCGATCCCAAAAGCGGCAACAACTACATGGTCACGGTGCAATATGCCAACCGCTGGATCAACAACATGTCGATGGAGGATCTGAAGAACATTCCGCTGCGTGGCGTGCGTCCGGCCGGCTACAGCCCGATGCAGGATGCGCGGCAGGCCACTCCGGTTCGGACGCAGCTCTTCGAAGGCGGCGCATAACTCGGGCGATGTGCCGCTGGGCTCGGTCGCCGACATCCAGCAGATCAACACGCCCACCGAAGTCGACCACAACCAGATTCGCCGCGTGATCGACATCTATGTGGCGCACAAAGACCGAGGCCTTGCAGAGCAGTGGGGGCGCAGATCGATCAAGCTGCTGGCGCGACACCAAGCACGACAAGAACACCGTCATCGACGTGCGCGGCGCCGTCGTCAGCATGAACCAGGCGTTCCACGATTTCGGCATCGGCCTCATCATCGCCGTCCTGCTGGTCTATCTCATCCTGATGGCCCAGTTCACTTCGTTCATCGATCCGTTCATCATCCTCATGGCCATTCCGCCGGGCCTGGCGGGGGTTGTGCTCATCCTCGTGCTCACCGGCAGCACGCTTAACATCATGTCGCTGATGGGCGTCATCATGATGGCCGGCATCGTCGTGTCGAACAGCATTCTGATCGTCGAATTCGCCAACACGCTTCACGAGCAGGGAATGCCGCTGCTGGAGGCGACGGTCCAAGCCTGCAAGGTCCGTCTGCGCCCCATCCTGATGACCTCGCTTGCCACGCTGCTGGGCATGATCCCCATGGCGCTCGGCCTCGAAGCGGGCAGCGAGCAATATGCGCCGCTGGCGCGCGCCATCATCGGCGGATTGGGCGTCTCCGTCGTCGTCACCATGTTCCTGGTACCCGCCGTGTATCTGATCATTCACGGCCGGCAGGAAAGAAACACGAATGTCGCGGAGGGCAGAGCATGAACGTCCACCGCTCTTTAAGTCCTCTCCGCGCCGCGATCGTGATCGTTGTTGCTATCGTGCTCCAATGCCGCTTTCTGCGGACAGAAGCCGGACCTGCCTGACGCGCCAAGCTCCGCGACTCCTCGCGCAGGCAGACCAGTCGCCTCCGGCTCGGGGCAACAGCAGCCAGCTCCGCCAACGCAAGCCGCGCCAGCTAACCAATCGCGCAGCAGCCGCCGGCGCCGGCAGGACCAAAGCTCACCCTGGCCGATGCCGAACGCATGGCCATCCAGCACAATCCCAACATCAGCATTGCCCATCTGCTACAACTTGCGCAGGCGCAGGTTACGCGCGAAACGCGTGCTGCGGAATTCCCGACCGCGGTTGCGGACCTGACGGCCGTAGGCTCGCATACCAACAGCCGCATTACTGCCGGGGCGATCAATAACCCGACGATTTATGACCGCGCTGCGGGCGGCCTGACCGTGGGCCAACTCATCACGGACTTCGGCCGCACTCACAATCTGGTCAAGAGCGCGCAATCGAACGCCAGGGCGCAACTGGACACCGAACGAGCCACAGCAGAAGACATCACGCTCGCGGTCGATCAGGCCTTTTACCAGGCGCTCACCGCGCAATCTGTGCTCAAGGTTGCGCAACAGACCGTCGCCACGCGGCAGGCCACAGGCGAACAGATAGGCGCGCTCACGCAATCCAAGCTTCGATCGACGCTCGACCTCAGCCTGGCCAACGTGCAAATATCGCAGGCACAGCTTCTCGTTCTCGATGCGCAGAACGCACTCGCATCTGCCATGGCAAACCTGAATGCGATTCTTGGCTCCGAATCCGATACTCAGTATGATCTGGTAGACGAAACGCCGGCCATCCCTCCAAGTCGCTCCCGCGAATCCTGAAGACCTCGTTCAGCTTGCTTTTCGCGCACGTCCCGATCTAGCCGCGCTCCAGGATCGATCAATTGCGGCGAAGCAATTCAGCTCCGCCGAACACGACCTCATGCGGCCGACTATCTCTGCTCTTGCTGTTGGCGGAGGAACTCCGGTGCGCGCCGATGAAATCCTCTCCTCCTGGTATGGTGCTGCCGGAGCCAACGTCAGCATTCCTGTCTTCAATGGATTTGAGTACACCGCACGCGCAAAAGAGGCAGATCTTCGCGCCAACGCAGCGCAGGAACAAGTACGCAATCTGCGCGACAACGTTGCACGCGATGTCCGCGCCGCAGTGCTCAATGCGCAAATCGCTTTTCAGCGAATCGGCGTAACCCAGGAGCTTCTCAATCAGGCAAACACCGCGTTAGAACTCGCTCAGGCCCGTTACAAGGTGGGCTTGAGCGGCATCGTCGACCTGACCCAGTCACAACTCGCCCAAACCGAAGCGCTGATCGGCCTGGCAAACGCGCGTTATACCTATCAGACCGCGCTCGCTGTTGTGCGCTATCAAACGGGACAGTAATCCGAAGTCGACATCTCGGAGAGAGCGAGGATGTGGGGTTCGATCGGTTTCGATCTGTGGTGCGCAGAAAGTCTGAGTCCGTCGTCGGAGGCCCCAAAAACGACCGCGGCGTCAAGGCTAGCTGAGGCTCGGGGGATGCTTATTCGTTATTTCGCCGAGGCATCGAACTCCATCGGAAATGGGAAGCCGGGCCGGAGATCGAGACTGGCATTGATCTGCAGCACACTCAATGAACTGGCATCTACAGAGATCCTCCCAGCAAGGGAACGATGAGTCTGTTGATCCGTCTGTGGTTCACGGGGCAACCGCTCTCCAGGCCTTAAACCCGAATGGGTGCATTTTTGTGGCGCTCAAGCCGCATAGCGGGAAGTGAGGGATATCCGCTGGGGAAAACGTTGCATTTTTACGAGCGTCAAGCCATCTCGCCAGCAATTCCCTCCAGTGTTGTAATGATGACTAATGACATATCTTGAGAATTTCCGGCTCGTTGTCTTTCGCGCCGTGGCGGAGCACCTCAGCTTCCGCAAGGCTGCTGAGGAGTTGTATCTGACCCAGCCGGCCGTCAGCCAGCAGATTAAGGCCTTGGAAGAGGATCTCGGAGTGCTTCTGTTTGATCGCTCCGGCACTCAGGCCAGGCTCACACCGACAGGTGAAGTTCTGGTCAAATATGCGCGCCTCTCGAATGAATTATTGGTTGAAGCCGAGCACGAGGTCAGCGCACTCGCCGGCACCCATGCGGGCCTCCTGAGCCTCGGGGCTTCGACGACGATCGCGCAATACGTTCTGCCCAGGATTCTGGGCGAGTTCTGTAAGCTCAACCCACGCATCCATCCGACGCTCATCAGCGGCAATACGGAGCAGGTGGTCGAAGCAGTCCAAACCCAGAAGGTGCAGCTGGGGTTCATTGAAGGTCCGGCCAGAAGCCGGGAGATTCAATCGGAACCATTCCTGAACGACGAACTCGTACTGATAGTTCCAGCAGCCCATGAATGGTCCGAACGGCAGGTCATCGACCCCGGAGAACTTGCCGCAGTACCACTCTTGCTCAGGGAGCGGGGTTCTGGAACCCGGCGCATCATTGAACTCGCCCTGGAGCGCCACGGCATCAAGAAGACCAGTCTGCGGGTTGCAATGGAATTGGATTCAACGGAGGCGATCAAGTCTGCGGTCGAGGCTGGTCTGGGAGCCGGTATCCTCTCGAAATGGGCAATCGCAAAAGACACGCGCCTCGGTTCGACATTCAGGATCGTCGAGATTAGATCGGTTCGGTTTCCCCGTCAATTCTTGATCATCGAGAGAAAGGGTCCGCGGCACCAGGATCCGGCTTCCGAATTCCGCAGATTTGTACTTGCGAGGATTTCGTCCAAGGTCGGTCTTCCGCGCCCGGCGGCAATCATCAAAGCGCCCGATAAGGCCGGCTAATGGCACATTAGTCTTTCTGCTTGGACTTGGCGCCTCCGGTGCCGTCAAGCTTGGAATGTGCCGAAAACACTCTTTGTAATTGGATTGGCTGTGGCTGCAAGCGGGTTCATCTCGCCTCCGCTTGCGCTCGCTGCGGGTTTGTTCTATGCCATGCTCGTGCCCCATGCGTATCCTGCGGCCGCTCATCGAGTCTCAAAGATCCTGTTGCAAGTCTCGGTGGTTGCCCTTGGATTTGGAATGGATTTGCATCAGGTGATTCGCGCCGGGCGATCCGGCTTTGGCTACACGGCAATCAGCATTACCTTCGCGCTTGTTTTGGGGTGGAGTCTTGGCAAATTGCTGCGAGTCGAGAAAACGACCGCGTTTCTTATCTCTACCGGAACCGCCATTTGCGGGGGGAGCGCCATCGCTGCCATTTCGCCAATTACGGAAGCGAGTGAAGAAGAGATCGCGGTGTCACTTGGGACAGTGTTTTTCCTGAACTCGGTTGCCTTGTTCGCTTTTCCCGCAATCGGCTCCTGGCTTCATCTGTCCCAATCACAGTTCGGACTCTGGGCCGCTCTGGCCATTCACGACACGAGCTCAGTCGTCGGCGCAACGGCGCGATTTGGCGCTCTCGCGCTCGCGGTGGGCACGGTAGTAAAACTGGCGCGCGCACTTTGGATTGTGCCGCTCTCGTTCGGAACCGCGATTGTCAAACGGAGCAGTGCGCGCATTCATTGGCCGTGGTTCATCCTTCTTTTCTGTCTGGCCGCTGTCGCCAACACATACATGCATTCCCTCGATCCGGTTTATCCCTTCTTGAAGCACCTGGGTGTGATCGGCCTGACCGTCACCTTATACCTCATTGGGACCGGGCTCTCACTCAAGACAATCCGCACGGTAGGTCCGCGACCTTTGCTACAGGGATTGCTTTTGTGGATCGCCGTCGGGGCCGGCTCTCTTACGCTGATTCGCCTGGGATGGATTCATTTGTGATCGAAGGCGCATACTGGCTATAGACTGCTTTCGGAACCTCCAACTAAACCTGCAGTTTGAGAACAGAATCGTGTCTGCAGAACTTATCCATCGGCTGCACTTCGCCTTTACCGTCACCTTCCACTATCTCTTTCCGCAACTCACCATGGGACTGGCGCTGCTGATCGTGGTGCTGAAGACGGTCGCTCTGCGCACCGGGAGTCCGAGTGGGATCGCGCCGCGCATTCTGGGGACGCATCTTCGGCATCAACTTCGTCTTCGGCGTGGTGACCGGCATCCCCATGGAGTTCGAGTTCGGCACCAACTGGGCGCGGTTCTCGCGGCTGTCCGGCGGCGTGATCGGCCAGCCGCTGGCGATGGAAGGCGTGTTCAGCTTCTTTCTTGAGTCGGCATTTCTCGGACTGTTTCTCTACGGCGGAAGCCGGTTCTCGAAAGCGCATGCACTGGTTCTCGGCCTTCATGGTGTTTCTCGGATCGTGGATCTCCGGCTTCTTCATCATCGTCACGGACGCCTGGATGCAGCATCCTGTCGCCTACACGCAGGTCGACGGCCAATTTGAAGTGATCAGCTTCTGGCAGCTGCTGCTCAATCCCTGGGGACTGCTGCAGTACATGCACAACATGACCGGCGCCGTGGTTACCGGCTCCTTCGTCATGGCCGCGGTCGGCGCCTTTTACCTTCTGGAAGGCCGCAATCAGGAGTTCGGCCGCATCTTCTCAAGGTGGGAGTCATTGCCGGCCTCATCGCCTCCATCGCCATCATCTTTCCCACCGGCGACCTGCACGGCAAGTACGTGGCGCACAATCAGCCTGCCGCCATGGCCGCGATGGAAGGCCTGTTCCACACCGAGAACGGGCGCCGGCATTGTGCTGATGGGCCAGCCGAACGAGGAGACCGGCGAGATCGACAACCCGATCGTCGTCAACAATGTGCTCAGCTTCCTCATCTACGGAACGACCAAGGCCGAAGTGAAGGGGCTCGACCAGATTCCGCGCGACCAGTGGCCCACCGCGCTGCCGCTGCTCTTCTACGCCTACCACATCATGGCCGGCCTGGGAACATGGTTCGTGCTGCTGATGGTCGTGTCGGCGCTTCTGCTGTGGCGCGGAAAGCTCTCACACCACGCGCTGGGTGCTGTGGGCGCTGCTGCTCAGTTTCCCGCTGCCCTACATCGCCAACACCGCCGGCTGGATGACCGCCGAACTCGGCCGCCAGCCCTGGCTGATCTATGGCCTGATGCGCACCAGCGAGGGATACTCGCAGCACTGTCTCCGCCGGCAACGGCCTGTTCACGCTGCTCGGCTTCATGGGGCTCTACACGTTGCTGGGCCTGCTCTTCACGGTGCTGATCTATCGCGAGATCAACCACGGTCCCGATGCCACACTGCCACGGCCGCGAGCCCGTCCACACCGCGCGGAATGTAATACGCGCCGACGAGAGGAGCAGAAACGATGGGATTTATCTGGTTCTGGCTGGTTGCAGTCATGATCGTCGGCTACGTGGTGCTCGACGGCTTTGATCTCGGCGTGGGCGTGCTGCACCTGTTCCTCGTCCGCAACGAGGCCGAGCGCCAGGCGACGCTGCGCTCCATCGGCCCCGTGTGGGATGGCAACGAGGTCTGGCTGCTGGCCGGCGGCGGCACGCTCTATTTCGCGTTTCCGCTGCTCTATGCCTCGGCATTCAGCGGCTTCTATCTGCCGCTGATGATCGTGCTGTGGCTGCTGATGCTGCGCGGCATGAGCCTCGAACTGCGCAACCACCTCGACGTGGGCGTGTGGCGCACACTGCTCGACGGGCTCTTCGGCATCTCGAGCGCGCTGCTGGCCATCTTCTACGGCGCGGCGCTGGCCAACGTGATCCGCGGCGTTCCACTGCAGGCCGACGGCTACTTCTTCCTGCCCCTGTGGACCAACTGGCCCGGCGCCAGTCCCGGCATCCTCGACTGGTACACCGTGATCGGCGGGCTGGTCGCCCTGGTGGCGCTCACGCTGCATGGCGCGCTCTGGCTCACGATCAAGATCTCAGGCGAACTCGAGCAGCGCGCCCGCCGCATCGTGTCCCGCTCTGGATCGTGCTCTGCTGCGCTGACAATCGTGAGCCTTGTCGCGACGATCGCCGTGCGCCCGCAGACGCTTGACAACTACTACCATTATCCGTTCACGTTTATTGTGCCGGTGGGCGTCGTGGCATCGCTCGTCGGTATTCGTCATCTGGAATCGCAATGCGCAACCTGTGAAGGCGTTTCTCTCGTCCTGCTTCTATCTGTTCTTCATGCTGGCCGGCGCCTGCTGGGGCCTTTATCCCACGCTGCTGCCCGCCACCGCGAACTCCGGCCTCGACATCACGCTCGACCGCGCGCTCTCCGGTCCGCACACGTTGGCCGTGGGCCTGGCGTGGTGGCTCTTTGGCATGGCGCTGGCCGTCGGCTACGTGGTGTTTGTCTACAGCCGGTTCAAAGGCAAGGTCGAGATGAGCCACTGAGAAGGCCGTCGAATTATTGAGCCCTGTTATTCGTCTTTAGG
>CAVTKF010000012.1:0-28155 GCA_963735215.1 uncultured Acidobacteriaceae bacterium
AACAACAAATCTTTTTGACCTGAGCGGGTGCGTCGCGGTCATCACCGGCGGCAACGGCGGTATTGGCCGCAGCATCGCCCTGGGCCTGGCTCAAGCCGGAGCTGCAATCGCCGTTCTGGCACGTAATGAGGAGAAGAACCAGCGCGTCATGAGCGAGCTTCAGCCACTGGGAGTTGCTGCCTTAAAGCTGTCAAGGAACCCATGACCCTCGCGTCGGGAATGCAGCTGGCCTTGAAAAAGGTTGAAGAGACCTTGGGTCCCGTCAGCATTTTGGTCAACAATGCTGGTATATACGTCGCCGCGGGCGTCCTAGATCAGACCCCAGAGGACTGGGATAAGGTAATGGAGACGAACCTCAATGCCTGCTTTTTGCTTTCGAAGCTTGCGGCTCAATCGATGGTTAATCGGCGCCAGGGAAAAATCATTAATATCACCAGCATGTATTCCCTCTTTGGCTCCGGATTTTTTTCCTTCTTACAGCGCTGCGAAAGGAGCTTTAGTACAGCTGACCAAATCGATGGCAATCGAGCTGGCGCCGTTTAATATCCAGGTGAACTCAATCGCACCTGGGTGGATTGAAACCGACATGACGGCGCCCATGAAGACGGATGCCCCGGACTTCTACCAGGAAATCATTACACGGACGCCAGCCGGCCGTTTCGGTAATCCCGACGAATGCGCCGGAACCGCTGTTTTTTTGGCGTCCCTATATTCTGATTTTGTTACCGGTGCTACCATCTGTGTCGACGGCGGTTATTCCATCCGGTAAAATCCTGACGAGGTTCCAATTAATCGCTTTACCGAGCGACTGGGACACGGGCGAAGAGTAAACCAGGTAGACCGGCCCACGATCAACTACTGAGCTGCCTTAAGGCACTCTGAGATGAAGCACCTTTTTATGCGCACCGGAGAGCGCCTCACGGCTGTGCTTCGTGCGGCGTAAAGCGGGATCCGACATAACAACTATTGGGTCAATACCGTAGGTTTCGGACATAGATAGCCGGCGGCTCCTTAGCGCATTCGGTACGCCGCACCGCCTGTCCGTACTGTTCGAAAGGTTCAGACTGGCGGCTGGTGACACGAGTGTTGGGTCTACCCCAATGTCGGACACCACCAAATCCGGACGGTTATTTTTTGTTGCCTCAAGGCCTTCAAACCCATTCCTTGCCAACACGACGTTTGCACCAATCTGTTTCAAGAAAAGACCCAAATACCTGCGCGCGTCATCATGATCTTCCACGACAACAATCGTGAGATCTCTTAGACGGTCGGGCGACATGTGGCTCTTTCCCAAGGCGAAGCTTCTATCAATAACATGCAATCCTCCTCGTTCGCACCGAACCCATTCAACGGGTTTCTGACGGACCCAGAAATCTAGCATCAGTTTCGGGCGCAAGATCGCCAAAGGCCTACCGATCAATTACCCCAGCACTTCATGGCAGTTGTAATTACAGTATTGCCAATAATTATGCTTGTTTTATCTATAATTTGTAGGTACAACAGCTGCGAACCACATCTTGTATTTGTTTTCCATGGTCTCTTCTTCAGCAACGAATTGCCTTGCAAATGCAACTGACCAAAAGAGGATAAACTTCACCGGGGGCACGGACGTGTCGCCAATTGTTGACGCTCTACCCCATCGCTTTATCAATTTGCTGTTCGTCTAACCAGGAGCGAATCTGATGCTGCGGATCTGGTGCAGCAGACTTTTATTGATACTGATCCAACGTCTACATCAAATTCGCGACTACTCGAAGATCAAGTATTGGTTGTTCACCACGCTGCGCCGGAACTTTCTAATTCAGGCTCGCCGGCGGAAGAAATATTCTGAAGTAGAATATTTACCCGATGTCCACGATTTTGAAGCCTTGGGATCCGGAGGCGTGGAGATCCTTGGATGCGCAAGAGGCTTCGAGAGGCGCTTTTGCAGGTCGAGCCAATGTACGGGGATGGCGCTGGAACTTTTTTACCGAAGTAATCTTTCTTACAAAGAGATTAGCAAAGCTCTCGGAATACCTATTGGCACAGTGATGTCGCGGTTGTCGAGAGGCAAAGCGCAACTCAGATCGATCCTCTCAACAAATTCTTATGCTTAGTTTAGTGCACCTTTGCGCCAGTTCACCACGATGGCTCTTGATTATGCGGTAGGTTTCCGGTGCGAAATGGTTCGAACCAGAATTGGTGTTGCCTTTTAAATCAATTCTGCTTCACCAGTTATATCAACACCGGGTAGCCGAATGCTCCTCCTACCAGCCGAAACGGGAGATGCAGGGGATGATCAAGGAATTGCCCGGGCAAATGATTGTCTTGGAGCAATGGGAACGATCTGCGGTTCCGAATTTACAAGCCGTGCCAGCCCAACAAGAAAAACACCTCCTTTGTCCCAGTGCGCGCAATTCAAAAAAAGCGACGACTGCGAGCCCAAAATTCTCGGATCCCGGTGCGTGGCTTGATCAAAGGCCGACGACAAGCTCTCGATATCGATGAAAGCTAACGTCGATTCAAAAACAATCCATAACCGAGCCCTCAATGAGAGTTATGAAATGTTTCGGTTGCGATCTCCTGTTACTTCACAGTTTTCGGAGAAGAAGAGAGAGGTTTTCAGGCGATACCGTTTGTTGGCTGGAGTCCTGGCGCTTTTGGTGTCAACGGGCTTCGCCGTGCGTGCTGGCCCTTTCCCCACGCGCAGGTGCTCGTCTTTGTCCCAGCCTACGAAGCCTCGCAGCTTATAGATCCCGATCTGGATAAAGGACAGAACGACCCGGCCTGCGTTTGGGGAAGTTTGACGGTCTTACTTTCCTCGAAACTTTATTTTGGTTTACGGATGCCCAATCCTCTGGTGGCCAAGCCCATGTTGGCTGTGGGAGCTATCGATATTTACCGAAAATTTGTCGATACAATGACGGAGGCTCATGCCGACGCGCCTCGCTTTTCGCCGTATACGCAGGGCTCGGATTTCTTCCTCTTTGCCTATGATTGGCGACAGGAAATCGCCTCGGTAAGCGCACCCCTGCTCGGCGAGGCTTTGGAAAACTACGCGCGAATTCATGACCGCAAAACGGGCATTCCTGCGGGTCAGACCAAGTTCACTATCGTCACCCACAGCATGGGCGGTCTACTCGTGCGAACGTTGCTCAGCGAAAAGCCGGAATGGGCCTCCCGCATTTCACGTCTTTATCTGGTTGGTTCACCCAACACGGGTTGTGTGAAAGCGATCAATACCGTTGTGGTGGGTCCCGACAGTCTTAAGGTATATGCCAGCGGATTTCCCGGTGTGTTTCTGGATCTGCTGCCAACAAGCGTGGATCAAAACGTCACTAAACTAGTGGGGATCACGAGACCCTCCCTCTATGAACTTTTACCATTCGATGATCCTCACTGGCACAGTCTGCAACCCAGCGGTGGTTCACGGCGAATGCAACCGCAGGATGTCTTACGTGCCGATTCTTGGGAGACTTACTGGCCATCCGCTCAACTGGAGAAAAGACTGTTCCTCGACGGCTGGCTCAAAGATTTCAAGAAAGAAGGACCCAAGCACATCGAAGCCGCAGAATGGGAATATTGCCAGGATCCGGGCTACGAAAAGCTAAAGAGAATCCTTTCGCAGGTGGCGACTTGGCGTCATGTGATGGGACGGTTGAGTCATACGAACGCCCTATTGACCTCTTCCGGAGAAGCTTCCCGTCTGAAGGTGATTCTCAGCACGGGCCTCAGGACGCCTACGGGCGTTGTCACCGAGGGCTCGCACGACGCCTCATGGGCCGACTACGTCTACGAAACCGATAAGGCAGGCGATGGGACGGTCGAAGAAGCACGAGTGCTCGATGATGTCGAAGCAACCTCTCCGATTATTGAAAGATTTCACGGTGTTCCTCATGCCCGGCTGATGATCGATCCGCAATTACTCTCTTACTTCACCAGGGAGCTTTCCAACCAGCCCATGATGTCAAACCTCGGAAGGGTTTCTGCGAAATCCGTTCCCGAACCTTAATTAAACGAGGTCATGCCTTCGATCTTTTCCTCTGAGTTTCATGATGTCCTCTCATTGCAAAAGCTAAAATCGGTGGCCTGCTCGGCCATCCTCTTGGCTTCGATAGTATTGAACTTCGGTTGCGTCAGCAATCGACCTCAAGATTTTGCGGGATCGAAAACGCGCTTCGAGCTGATTCGTTTCTTCACCGGCCATTGTCGTTCATGGGGAGTTTTTGAGAACTCTTCCGGACAACCACAACGTTATTTCACGTGCAATTCTTATGGCCAACGTGATACTGCCGGCAATCTCACTCTCACCCAGCATTTTCTCTTTAGCGATGGAAAGGTTCAACTGCGCGTTTGGCAAATTCATCAGGTGGATTCGACTCATTTGGAGGCAACCGCCAACGACATCATTGGCGTAGCCCGCGGAGTTGGATTCGGAAATGCTGTTGCCCTGGAATACACGATTACACTGGACCGACACAATCCTATGGCAACCGTTCATATCCGCCAATGGATCTACCAGCTCGAAGGAACGGACAGTGTGATGACCCGGCTGGTAATTACAAAGTTGGGTCTTACCGTTATCGAGGTGAGCGAGGTAATTCATCATGTATCAAGCGGCTCAAGGTATTAACCGGTGCGCTGGTGCACTTCATCCAGCCACAAAAGGGTTGGCGACCAACAATCAAATGAAACTCAACGACGATCCTTTGCCCGGATCAACCTTTGCCTCTTATGGCCAAGCTCGATCAACTTTTGGCGATCCAATGCCCAGAACATCACCAACCTGGTGAATCACACCCCTCGGATCTTCAGGAGCAATCCCTCGATTTACCTGCGTAAGCTGCATAAGCGATTACGGCGGTCGCGACTAAACCCCAACCGACAATAAAGGTGGCACAGAATATCTACTTCTAAGAGACGGGGAGACCATATTCATTCCCGACGAAAATCGCGCGCCAGAAGGGAAAATATTGACATTTGAAACTAATAACAGATTATAAATCTGTATTCACAACATCATACAATAAGTATAATATAAAATAGAATTTCGGCGTGAACGACGTTGAAGAAAATATCATTGTGCGCGAGGCGCACGGCCTCTCCAGGATTTGCGTACATCGAAGGACGAGGGCGGTTTTATTCTGCTTCCAGCCCCAACGGAGCTTTGCCGCACAACGCTCGTGGATTAGGGTGCCGAGATCCGGGACAAAGGAAACTTTAGGCTGAGGGAATGCAAAATGCATTGTTTCTGATTGACATCGAATAGCGCAAAGGATCCACTTTCTTTAGCGTGTGAGGAGGTAGCTAGACACTCCGCAAATCCTTCTTCGGCGTGGCATTATAGCCTCAGAAGCTGTCCCGGAACAATCGCGCTCAAAACTCGACCGGCTCGCCTCTCAGTGCGTCGGGTTACGAGGTATTGATTCTAGTCTGATTGGCAACGGTTCCGAGTCGGAGGTCACCGCGAAGAAGAGCGTGCGTTCCTTGCATCCAACCTCAGTTATCGACTGCAACGATATTGAGCGAAAAACCATCCTGAGTGCTCGCGCAGCCTCGCAACGGCAAGGAGACAGGAAAGTCAATTTTTGTAATGTTCGGGCAAGGTTAGGTAGTCGACGGAACCTGTGGCTAATCTGCCCGGCGTGAAGCGTATGGCTGCGGGCAGAAACTGTAGGCCCTCTACCCACCCCTTCACTTGTCAGTCCTCCGCCTAAGCCAGAGCCAATCCCAGTGAGCCCGCTCGTCATTCCTGCACTTGGAGCGACACTCCCACCATTGCTGCTGCCCGCCGCGATCGCAGCCTCAGCGGCCTGGATACGGTCCATCAGGAGTTGTATGCGAAGCGGCCGGCGCACCTTCGCTGACGGCCGCTGCGCTCGAAGACAGTGCGGCACTGCGCGCCGCGATAGTCGCGGCCCCTAGTAGGCCCATGATACCAACACCGCTGAGGCGATATCCGTGTTTCGAAGCGCTGGTGTTCCACCGAACCGTCTGAGCGCCTTTATTCGGCTAGGCCAGCTATCAATTCGGTTTGTTGCGTTCCAAACCCAGGGCCTTGATGCGGGAGATGACCGTCGTGGGCTTCATGCCAAGCAGAGCAGCAGCACCGGCGGGGCCGAAGACTTTTCCGCCAGTCTGCGCCAGTGCGACCTGCAGATTTTCACGCTCGCGTCGCTTGAGTTCGTCGCTTGTCAGGACCGCCGGTGTATCTGCCGGCGCGGCGATCACAGCGGGCGGAGCGTTCGCGGCCTGGAGCCAGTCGAATTGCAAAAAGCTACCTTGGGCGAGGATGACGGCGCGCTCGATGGCGTTTTGCAGTTCGCGCACATTGCCAGGCCATTGGTGGGAAGTGAGTTGGCTCATCGTGGCTTGCGTAACCTGCGGTGCGGGACGATTCATTCGCCGGGCGATTTGCTTCACAAAATGTGCCGCGAGGGACGGGATATCGTCGCGGCGTTCGCGCAGCGGCGGAAGTTCAATCGGGAAGACGCTCAGGCGATAGTAAAGGTCCTGACGAAAGCGGCCAGCATCGACCTCTTGCTTCAAGTTGCGATTGGATGCGGCAACGATACGAACGTCGATCTTTCGACTACGGGTATCGCCGACACGTTCCAATTCCTGCTCCTGCAAAACGCGCAGCAGCTTTGCCTGCATCGCAAACGGTATTTCGGAGATTTCGTCGAGAAACAACGTGCCGCCGTCAGCTAATTCGAAGCGGCCAAGCTTGTCCTTGAGCGCGCCGGTAAACGCGCCTTTCACATGACCGAAAAATTCGCTCTCGAACAGGCTGTCTGGTACCGCACTACAATTTACCTTGATGAGGGCACGGCCTTTTCTCGGACTGTAGTCGTGGATGGCCCGGGCGACGAGCTCCTTGCCCGTGCCGCTTTCTCCTGTGACGAGCACTGCGGCAGTAGTGGGCGCAACGAGCTGAATCTGCTGCATCACTTTATGGATGGCGGAACTTCCACCGATGATGTCGCCGAAGTTATGCTCGCTGCGGATTTCTTCCCACAGGTAGGCGTTCTGGGCCTTAAGCCGAACCTGCTCCTGCTCCAAAAGCACACGGTCTGTAATATCGACGAACATCGAGCGTGTGTACTTGCCATCGGGAGCGGGTTTGGACCAGAACTGGACCCAGATCGGGTTACCATTGTCCTTGCGACGCAATTCGAGCACGACTCCGCTGCTCTCGGTGCCCCCTCGGATAGATGTCAGCACCTCGTGCAGACGAGTTTGAGCGCCGACGGTATCGGGCACCAAAGACTTCCCGAGCGTCTCGGCAACCTCTTCTGGCTTGATGCCAAGGATTCTCATCGCGGCGCGGTTGACCTGGATAAGGCGGGTATCAAGGCGTTCGTGCACATAGGCGATCGGGGCTTCGTCGAAAAGATCACGGAGGTGTTCTTCGCTCTTGACCAAACGCTCGTTCGCCTGGCGCATTTTCTCGCGCATACTGCGCTCCACCTGCTCCAGTTCGGCGACTTTCCTCGCCGCCAACCGCAGTTCCATCTGGTCCATGACCAACGCGGCCAGTTTCGTCAACATCCCCGCTTCCGAAACGGACAATTCACGGGCTTTTCGATCCATGATACATAGCGTGCCGAGATTGAAGCCGTCGTGCGTACGCAGCGGGGCCGCCGCATAGAAGCGCAGGTCGAATTCTTCTGTCACGAGCGGGTTGGCCAGCGCACGCACATCGGTAACGGCGTCGCGAATGTGATAGACGTCCGGCGAAAAAATAGCCGATGCGCACAACCCGGGCTCGCGTCCGGTCTCACACAGGTCCAGACCATGGTGCGACTTGAACCAAATGCGGTCGTGATCCACCAGGCTGACCACGGCAATCGGCACTGTAAACAAAGCCGCGGCCACTGCCGTGAGGTGGTCGAATGCTCCGTCAGGCGGTGTATCAAGGATCTGATACCGCTGTAATGCAGCCAAGCGTTGCGGCTCGTCTGGTGGCAGCATGGCGTCGATGCTCACTCTGAAGCAGTGATACTACGATGAGTCGTAGAACGCCAATGATAAATCGTAACTTATACGAATAATCGTAATGGTATGAGTAAGCGCCAATCTTTTTCAAGTAACTGTGCATCAGCGACTTATGGAATACGGCAAGCGTTGGCACGCCGCATGCCTTAGGACGATCTGGCCGCGAATTGCGGCTTAAAAAAACATGAATCGTATTGCTCAACTCGACCCGGTCCAAGCAACTGGAAAAACCAAGCAACTCTTCGAAGCCGTGCAGACCAAGCTCGGCGTCGTGCCAAACCTATTGCGTGTCCTCGGCGTTTCGCCTGCCGCGTTGGACGGCTATCTCAAATTTAACGACTCACTCGCCGCCGGGAGCTTGAACTCCAAGATCCGGGAGCAAATCGCCCTCGTCGTCGCCGAGGGTAACATGTGCACCTACTGCCTCAGCGCGCACACCTTTCATCGGTGGCAAAGTCGGCCTGACCGAGAAAGATATCACTGAGGCGCGTCATGCCAGAGCGGCGTCACAGAAGATCGACGCTATCCTCAAACTGGCACGGAGCCTTGTGGTGCAACGCGGCGAAGTCAACGATGCCGATCTCGAGCAGGCGCGTGCCTCCGGCCTGACCGACGCAGACATTGTTGAGACCGTGGCCAACGTCGCGCTGAATATCTTCACCAACTACGTGAACCATGTCGCCCGAACGGTGGTGGATTTCCCGGAAGTAAAGCTGGGCAACGGGGAAGCATTGGCGCCCGCTGAACTAGCTGCCAAGTCCTAACATCCCTGGCATTTCGCGAAATCCGCGCGTGCCGTCAGAGTTTTATCAACAAAACGGAAGCTTTGCTTCCATCAAACAAGAAAGAAAGACAACTATGATTCGCCTTCACAAAATCGTCTTCATCGCC
The DNA here is from genome assembly GCA_963735215.1 of uncultured Acidobacteriaceae bacterium. Lineage (GTDB taxonomy): Bacteria > Acidobacteriota > Terriglobia > Terriglobales > Acidobacteriaceae > Telmatobacter. Next base: position 8,869 of record CAVTKF010000012.1, read on the forward strand.
ATTCTTTTGGCGTCGAGCATTCCTCTTGCCGCTCGTGCCCAAAGCGCAGCACCGATTCAGGTCGGTACATTCCATGGACAGGTACATTCAACCAGTGGTCGCGCTGCGATCTATGAAGAAGTCGGTGGCAAACGGCTCCTGCGCCTGACCAAGTTTAAAACCTCCAACGGCCCGGACGTGCACGTGATCCTGATCGCCGCCAAAGACGCGAAGGATGACGACAACTTCCTGAAGAGCAATGTCGAGCGCGTGGAACTAGGCAGCCTGAAAGGAAACGAGGGAGACCAGAACTATAACATTCCGAAAGACACGGATCTCTCAAAGTTTCGGACAGTGGTTATCTATTGTGAGCGTTTCAACGCCACCTTTGGCGCTGCTCCTCTCGAGAAATTCTAAACATAGTTTCAGCCAGCCGCACCCAGTGCGGCTGGCTGGAATGGCGCGAAGATAAGAAACGTTCGAGGATGTTTTTCGGGGCAATAAAACACCCTGAATCCGCCTTAACGTAGCGTCATGCGCGGCTGACCGTAACCCTTTCCGCATTGATCAGTGAGCATTTATTTCAAGTGAGAATCCTATGTTTTCGTTCATTTATAAACACAGAGTAATTACCGCAATTGTCGGCTTGGCAGTCTTGATTGGGGCCTGGTCTCTATTCCGCCCGGAATTGCTGTTCATCAATAAGAGTGTTAACGAGGCCCCTCCTTTTGACGCGACTGCGCAACCGCTCGATACCGGCCTGTTCAGCCGTAACCTCCACGAAACGAGCGGCCGTGCGACCATATACCGCCAGGACAACGGAGTATTGACGCTTCGATTGAGCGACTTCCACACCTCGAACGGCCCGGACGTACATGTCGTTCTGACAATGCCAAACGATCCTATGCTCCAAAGCACTTCCCACGGGAATGCGCCGGCTTCGATTGAGTTAGGTGCACTAAAGGGCAATCAGGGAGATCAGGATTACGTCTTGCCGGCAAACACTGATGTGACGCGATACAGTCTCGTTGCTATCTATTGCGAACGGTTTCGCGCCGTATTCGGTACTGCGAGCCTACAGCCATTTTGAATGCCGAATACTTAGATCACAGGAGAGCCTATACGCTCGACCAGCATTTCCTCGACCGTCCCGGCAACGACGAAATTCAGCTCGACCTCTTCGGCGACTACGAGGCGAACGTCGACAACGCATTGACGGCGGTGGGCTTCGACCCTCGCGCAGCCGTTGTGATCGCGATGGCCGTCGCGGGCAAGACGCTCGTCAACACAGTCGCCCATCTGTCACAAGTGGAAATCGACGCGGCATTCAAGCCCATGCCCACCTTATGAAAACCCAAATGCTCCTTGCCGCTTCAATCATGACCATGACAAGCCTTGCCGCGCAGGCCCCCCCGATTCCGTATCCCCATCTCGCGAGGTTTTTCCGGTCGACGCAGCGCAGCGGAGGCCAAACTCCCGCCGGGTCAATACCTCACCACCGATTTTCCCGTCTTGTCTGCGGGTCCAACACCACACATATCCCTTGATCGCTGGGAATTCACCATCGATGATGGCAGCAACGTCTTGAAGCGATGGGACTGGAAGTCATTTCGTGAGTTGCCCACCGAAACGATTACTACTGATTTGCACTGCGTAACGCGGTGGTCGAAACTAGGCACTTCGTGGGAAGGTGTCTCGCTCGATGTGCTACTGGCAGATCTAAAGACGGATTTGCCCTACGCCATGTTCCGTTCGTATGGCGATTACACGACGAACCTCCCCCTGAAAGATGTCATGAACAAGCAGGCCTGGATCGCGTTCAAATACAACGGTGCCGACCTTGAGCCCGAACACGGTGGCCCCGCGCGGCTTCTCGTTCCTCATCTTTATTTGTGGAAGAGCGCCAAATGGGTGAAGGGCATGACGCTTGATGCCGCACGACAAACCGGGATTTTGGGAAAGCCTCGGCTATCACATCTATGGTGATCCATGGAAGGAACAGCGGTACTCGGAACGAGTGACGTGGCGTACCGCAAAGGTTGTTCGGACTGCACGACGAAACAGCGACCGCGCGGACGCTCGCGCTTGCAGTTCGCATGATTGGCCGGGCCACGTCGCCGGCCAGCACGTGGACGTGCGTTTGACGGCTCCAGACGGGTACTCTGCGGTCCGATCCTACTCGATTGCCTCTGCTCCGAGTTCCGATGGGCGCATTGAAATCACAGTCGAGCGACTGCCGAACGGCGAAGTCTCACCATACCTGACGCAGGAAGTCATGGTCGGCGATGAGCTAGAATTGCGGGGCCCGATTGGCGGATGGTTCGTGTGGCGAAGCGACCAGACGGAGCCGATCCAACTGGTAGCTGGTGGCTCCGGCATCGTTCCTCTTATGGCTATGCTTCGCTCGCGTCGTTCGGCCGGCAGCAGCGCACCATTCCGATTGCTGTATTCCGTCAGGGAACCAGAGACGGTTTTTTACCGCGATGAACTGCGGGCATTATCAAATCAAGGCGACTCAGTAGTGATCACTTACGCGTACACGCGAGCGACTCCGAAGGATTGGCCGAGACCCGCCGGACGCATCGACGCACCACTCATTGCGACGGGTACATGGCCTTCGACTCTTCGGCCAACCAGCTACGTCTGCGGCCCGACCTCATTCGTTGAACATGCCACAGAAGTCCTGATCGCTGCCGGCCACGATCGCGAAAAGATCAGGACGGAGCGCTTCGGCGCCACAGGAGAACGGAAATGAATGCATCTTTGAACTACCTTGACGGTAATGCTGCCGCAGGTGAATTGAGCAGAATATTCGCAGTGGATATCACAAGCGCAGAAGGACAGTGTGCTAAGTGCGGCGCAAAGAGGCGATTTGCCGAGGCGCATTTGTATTTACATTGCCCCGGCCTCGTTGCGCGGTGTGCGCTTTGCGGGCATGTACTGCTACGACTTGTGAACGTTCGGCAACGCGTACTCCTCGATCTTAGCGGTATGAAGCACTTAACCTTCTAGACAGCCTGCCAATAAAAACTGACTCCCTAGATGTGTTGCTTTTTGTGTGCTTTGGCAAATGGAAACGAGGAACACTCGTTCCCAAGGCTAAGGGCAGTCGAATTTCAATGTCAACTGTAGCCCTCTGGAAAAAGCTGGTGGTTCGGGTCTAGAATTGATGTCCTCGGAGTTTCCCGGAGTCGACGGTGAAGTCCCACTCGACAGCCATTTGGTCCATTTCTGGCACACTGACGCCGACTTCGAGCGCGGAGTCTGATAGGAAACCCCCTAAGGCGCGGGAAATCGCGCCCACCACGGAGGGTAGAAATATGAGTTCGTTTTCCACGTCAAGAGTTAACACCGCATTGGAAGATTCAATTCCAGAAGCTGGGGCTTCGCTAGAGTCGATCCTCTGCACCGAGGAGTTGCGGCGCCGCCCATCTCGTCCTCCTGATTATGAAAAAGAGAATCGCGCGCTCGTAGCACTGATGAGCGCACTCGCCGATTCACCAAGCACCATTTTTCAGACGCTGGCTGAAACGATTCTGGATATCACCCAGTGTGACTCCGCTGGCCTTAGCCTGCTGACAAGGGATGGCAAAAAACCGGACGTTTGCGGCAAAAGGTTCTATTGGCCAGCCATCGCGGGCATGTGGAATCCGCACGTCGGAGGTGGGACCCCGCGCAACTTCGGCCCCTGTGGAGACGTGCTTGATCAAAATCGTACCCTGTTGTTCAGACATTTCGAACGCCGCTACCCCTATTTGATGCCGGTGAGTCCAGCGGCCGCAGAATGCCTGCTGGTCCCGTTTTATGTCGCTGGTGAGGCGGTCGGAACTATCTGGGGGATCATGCACAGCGACCGCCGCAAGTTCGACGCAGAAGATGATCGGGTCATGGCGTCTCTAGGGAAGTTTGCCTCTTCCGCGTATCAATCGATGGCACATATCGAAGACCTGCAATTTCAGGTGTCCGAGCGCGAAAAGGCAGAGGCAGAAGTCCGTGAATTGGCAAGAGGGTTGGAAGCGAAGATCCGGCGTCTGGTCGAGGCCAATGTTGTGGGAATCGTCATGTGGAATCTCGAAGGAGCGATCACCGGGGCCAACGAAGCATTTCTCCGCATGGTGCAATACGACATTGAGGATATCGCTTCCGGTCGTGTGCGCTGGACGGAACTCACACCTGCCGAATGGCGCGATCGTGACGAATGGGCAATAACCGAGCTAAAGACGACTGGCATCTTTCAAACCTTCGAGAAGGAGTTCTTCCGGAAAGATGGTAGCCGCGTACCTGTACTTCTCGGCGGCGCACTCTTCGAAGGCGATGGGAACGATGGTGTCGCCTTCGTGCTCGATTTGACCGAGCAAAAGCGAGCGCAGGAAAAACTTCAAGAGGCACAACAATCCCTGTACGTAACACAAGGGGAGCTTGCACGGATCTCCAGGCTGACAACAATGGGCGAATTGGCGGCTTCGATAGCGCATGAAGTCAACCAGCCTCTCACGGCTGTAACCAATAACGCTAACGCTTGCCTGAGACTGCACGCCGATCGGAATCTCGATCCTGAGGTTCTTCGGCGAGTTCTAGAGGAAATTGTTGCCGATGGCAATCGTGCGAGTGCGGTTATAGCCCGAATCCGCGGATTTATAAAGAAGGCGCCTGCGGAAAAGAGCGAATTGGATGTGAACGAGGTGATTCCGGAGGTGTTGGCTCTAGTTGGCCCTGAGCTTCAGAAGAATCAAGTATCGGTCGCGTGCGACCTAAAAAAGCCACTACCGCTCGTCCTGGCTGATCGCGTTCAGCTGCAGCAGGTCCTGCTGAACCTGGTCGTGAATGGCATCGAAGCTATGACGGCAGTCACAGAGCGACCTCGCAAGCTCGTGGTGCAGTCCCAGATCGAGGAGTCCGGGGAATTAATGGTCACAGTACGCGACTCAGGCACCGGCCTTAGTTCGGAAGCAGATCGCGTCTTCACTCCGTTCTTTACAACAAAGACACATGGCATGGGGATGGGCTTGTCTATCAGCCGGTCACTCGTCGAAGCCCATGGTGGTCGACTATGGGCCACCCCAAACTCTCCTCACGGTGCCGTGTTTTCGTTCACCCTGCCAGCAGACGGGAGTTCTTCGTGACCGGGCCTTCCGTAGTTTTTGTTGTCGATGACGACCCATCGGTACGCTCTTCGCTCAAGTTCTTGTTAAGTACGGTGGGGCTCCAAGCCGAAACCTTTGATTCAGCTGACAGCTTTCTGCGCAAAGAGCTGCGCGATGTTAGCAGTTGTCTAGTGCTGGACATTAGGCTACCGGGATTGAGCGGTCTCGATTTTCAACGCGAGCTTGCAACGCGAAATATTCGTATCCCAATAGTTTTCCTCACCGGCCACGGCGACATTCCCATGAGCGTTCGTGCTATGAAAGCGGGAGCGGTCGAATTTCTTACCAAGCCATTTCGGGACCAGGATCTTCTCGATGCTGTTCGCGTCGCACTTGATCGGGACCACGCCAGGCGCGAACAAGAGAAGGAAATGGCGGGTCTTCGGCGGCGCTTCGACTCTCTGACTGCTCGCGAGCAGGAAGTAGTTTCCATGGTCGTTGCGGGAATGCTCAACAAACAAATTGCCGCTGAACTCGGCACTGCGGAAAGCACCGTAAAGGTTCAGCGCAGCCGGGCGATGGAGAAGATGCAAGCAGAATCCCTCGCTGACTTGATAAAAATGATCCAAAAGCTCCAACCGCTCTCGGAAAAAGCATCGTAAACCAAAGCTTACGCGCATCCTCCTTCCGGCGAAGCCAAAAATACCAACACCTAATAGATTCTTTTGCTCCCCGGGACTAATGTGACCCCATGGAGTTGAAGAATGCTCAAACATCTAATCTCCGTGGTTGACGACGACGAGTCTATCCGCAAGAGCACATCACTACTGATCGAGTCTTTTGGCTTCGAGGCAGCAGCATTCGAATCTGCCGAAAGTCTTCTGAAGTCCAGTCAGCTGCACGAGACATCGTGTCTCATTATTGACCTGCGAATGCCGGGCGTGAATGGCTGGCAACTCCAAAGCCATCTCGCCGCCGCGGGATATAAGATTCCTATCATTTTCATCACTGCCTACGACAACAATGAATCCCGTCAGCAGGCAATACAAGCCGGTGCCCTCGCATTCCTAGCAAAGCCGTTTAATGACAAGCTTTTACTTCAGACCATTCGCGCAGCCTTAGAAGGGCAATTAGGAGCGAGAAAGAATCTGATATCGCTAGTTGACGACGATGAGTCCATCCGCAGAACGACAACACTGCTCATTCAGTCTTTTGGGTTTCAAGCAGCAGCTTTCGAATCTGCCGAAAGTCTCCTGATGTCTAGCCAACTTCAAGAGACATCATGCCTCATCGTTGATGTGCAGATGCCCGGCATGAATGGCCTACAACTCCAACGCTATCTTGCCGCATCGGGCTATAAGATTCCTATCATTTTCGTTACTGCTTACGACAACAAAGAATCGCGTCAGCAGGCAATGCAAGCCGGCGCCGTCGCATTCCTAAGCAAGCCGTTTAATGACGAATTATTGCTAGAAACCATTCACGCAACCTTGCGGGATGGCGAACGCAGTGCGAAAACCACCTGACTAGGAATAAAATCGGGGACCTGCCGCTTGCCCTGCGACCGAAACTTGCGGGAATGCTGAACAAACACATTGCCGTTCAACTCTGAACGGCGGAAAGCGCTGTAAGGGTTCAGCGCAGCCGCGCAATGGAGACAAGCAAGAGAAATCGCTTTGCCAAATTGATAAAAATGATCCGTAAGGTCCACCCGCCCTCATAATCCAAAGCTTACACGCATCGTCCTTTTGAGAAGTTCGAAGTACGAACGCTCAATAGATTTTCTTCCTTCCCAGGACTAACTTGACTCTCATGAAGCTGAAGAGTGCTCAAAGACGAAATCTCGGTCTTCTAAGACCCGACGGCAGAAGCGCTCGACCTGCAAACCGAAGCTGCGGTAAAGGTTTGATTCCCATCACCGCTTACCGACAACAAGGAATCGCGTCATCGGTGAATGCAAGCCGGTGCCGTCGTATTCAAAGCAAGCCGAATAGTGACAAGCTCTCGCTCGCGACCAGTTGCGCAGCCTTGGGGCTGGACGAAGGCAATGCCATTAACAGGTGACCAAGGAGTCGTACATATGTACGGATGTTTTGTATCGCTAATTCGTGGTTTACGTGAGTTCGTGTCGGGTGAGTTATTCAGGTAGGTGACTTATGGCATACAGAGTTCCTCAAAATGAGCGGAATCGCCTTGAGTGTACGTTTGAAGAGATCATCGGCGATAGCCCTGCTCTGAAATCGGCGCTGGTGGACGTCGAACGTGTAGCACCCACTGATTCCACTGTGCTTGTCCTTGGGGAGACCGGAACAGGCAAGGAATTGATTGCGCGCGCCATTCATCGGATCAGCACACGCTTTCAGCGTCCATTCGTGAGGCTCAATTGCGCAGCCATTCCCTATGATCTTTTGGAGAGCGAACTGTTCGGTCACGAGAAGGGTGCCTTCACCGGTGCCGTATCGCAAAACATTGGCCGCTTCGAAATGGCCGATACGGGAACGCTTTTTCTTGATGAGATCGGAGATATTCCTCTAGCTTTACAGCCAAAGTTGCTGCGGGTTCTGCAAGAAAAGGAGTTCGAGCGGCTGGGAAGCGGCCGGACCCATCAGATCAACGTTCGTCTGATTGCAGCCACGCATCGTGATCTCACAGAACTGGTTAGACGAGGACAATTCCGCAGTGATCTTTATTATCGGCTCAACGTCTTTCCTGTTCTGGTTCCACCCCTGCGGGAGCGCCAAGAGGATATACGACTTTTGGTCTCACATTTTCTCGAGGTATTTGCCCGACGCATGGGTAAGCACATTGACCAGATACCGCAAACAACGATGAATGCGCTGATCGCGTACTCCTGGCCAGGCAATGTGCGGGAACTACAAAACCTGGTTGAACGAGCTGTGATTCTCTCCGATAACGGAGTGCTTCCGAATCCTCTTTCGACATCGCCCGGGAGTGCAATGCCCTCGATTGCTGCACAAGGCACATTCCGCGATCACGAGGTAACCCTGATTTTGCAGACGTTGCGGGCCGCCGGAGGAATGATAGGAGGACCTCGAGGAGCAGCAGCCCGTCTGGGACTCAAACGGACGACATTAGTGTCCAAGATGAAGAGGCTGGGGATCTACCGACCGCTGCATCAACAATTCATGAGTGAGTTCAACGAGGAATTCGAAATGATCATGTAAGCGTCAGCGATAGGAGAAAAATATGTGATTAGACGGACAGGTGCTGGTGTTCGGGGTTTTGGCCATAGCGCTGAACCTGTTTATCTGGGCCAAGGCAGGCGGCCGTGATCGAACGGGAGGATGAGCTTCATCGGAAGGACGCGTTCCGACGTGACGGCGGTGGCCGGCTGCGACTTCGAGCGAGACCGGCTGCGGCCGGACCTAAGGGCCTTATGTGTACGGCTTCAGATTCCAAAGTGGATCTGCGATAGCCATGTTTAAGAGAATCGCGATAGCCGATAACGAGTCTCCCGAAGCCGATCGAGCGCTAACCTCTGCAATTCAACTGGTCAAGGCACTGGGCGCTGAACTGCGTGCAGTCACGATCCCCGGGACGCTGCCGCTTACACGGTCCATGCCGACGCTGCCGTCAGCCGCAAACGCCATTCTCCACGTGACCTGTTAGAAGAGATCATGTGCCTGGCAGACACGGGGCTTCAATGACAACACATAGCTTTCGAATAGTCGGCGACGTGGAAATAACTCTGATGGCTGGGAAACCGGCAAAGGACTGTTGAGATTTACGGACTGCCACCCTGCTGATCAAACTGCATCAAGAGTGGGGCACGTTTGTGTTGGCACGAAGGGGTGCGAACGGCCACTTGCCTTTTGCAGAGAGAGATGAGATCGAATTCCCGAGCCTTCCTTCGTTGCGGATTCTAAAAGCCTTTTTAGAGGTGCTCATTCGCGTGCACCGGGCGACCGGTTCGCCGCCTGCGTCAGTCGTCGATTCGGATAGATCTTTCCGCACCTTTAACCATGCCCGAAGATTGATTGCATTTATGCAAATGCAAAACACATTCGCAGGGATAAAGCCATACTGCGACGTGTGCAACCCGATCACACAGACGATGAGACTGTTAACGCCCGAAACGACAAGACCGCTCCACATCTTTCTTCCGACCAGGATCGTCGCAACGATAGTTAGAAAACAAGATAGATAGTCCAACCGAAACATCGCCACAGCGGGCCTCCGATCTTTATGCTGCCCACTATGTGCAAGGCAATCTGCATGCCAAAGGCGCGTCGCTCGCGGGAGCGGTAAACTCACCGCGATACACGAGTTTGCTAAAGAACAAGTAACATTTTCGAATGTCACATAAGGGGTGCGCGGCGAGTGATGATGACGAGTTAACGTCATGTGTCGAAGTGTCGAAATCTCGACAGGCTCGCAGCCTGATCAGAAAATTCGTGGTCCAGCTTCCCTGGCCACCCCGTCGAATGCACGAAAGAATCCCCAAATGTGCTAGACGGCATGCATCCAACTCAGTGCCAGCGGTAACATTTGGAACCTCCGCACAACGGGCTACTGCGGCAATCGCCCCCAACACCAAAGCGACCTAGAGAAATCCATAACCAATGCCGAACGGTGATAAGTGCTGCTATGACCAATTCGGCCGCGCCAATGATGCTGCACATTACCTGCCGAAATTCACACTCTGGATGGATCCATACGGGTTTCCGATTCTTGTGAGTCTGACGCTCTAGGTTACCCAAAATGCGCCATCGGAAACTAAGTCGCAAAACAGTGAGGAATTGTGTTCCATGCTCCCGACGAACGGGGGAGGGTCAAACAAACGTAAAAGCTGAATACGGGCCCACGCGACAAACGCGGTCCCGTATTCGGACTCCGCTGCTGATTTCTGACTAACTAAGGTTTGATTCGGTAGCAGGTCCGGAGCTTGTTGTAATTGACCCATTGAGTCCGGTTGGGAAGAAGCCGCCACGCGTGACACCGGCCTTCATGCCTAAAGCAAGATACAGAACCTGCCCGGCAGTCCTGGTTGCTGGAAGGCCATTCTTCAAGTTCATGGATAGGTATTGAGTCGACCTCCCAGTTGGCGGCAACACGAAATCAGCACCATCCACAGGGCTTGATGGAATCTTCAGCCGAGCGACTTGTGTTCGGATGCTGCCGACGTGCTCAGCTTCTGCAGCAAGCAACCGAGCGGCGGTGGTAATGATTTCCGGCGTCTTGAGCATCCCCGCGGCGCCGGAATACGCTGTGACGCCGATATCTTCCAGAACGCGCGCAACCTTGAGGAAGTCAGTCTCATTGGCAAAACCGATACCGAGAGCATTGAGATTAATGTTGGGCTTGGCAACGGCTTTTGCCCCTAAAGCCGCACGGATGAGAGCAACATGTGCTCTTTCGTCGGCCGCGATCTCTTCGGCTATCTCTCGGCTGAATACTTCATCATTGACGAAACTGACTTGCGAGCCGCCCGTCGTTGTTCCGCCTGTAGGAGGATTCTCACCATTGGCCTGCCCGTCAATTCCGATTCCGAAATTGGTGATCGACTTGCCCGTCGTCGCGTAGGTGTAGAACTCGGCTTCAAGATATTCGAGGTTAAGAGCGAAGTTCAAAATGTCCGTCTCGCTCACCTCCTCAGCGTGAGCGGCCGATGTTCCAACTAGAGTTGTCGCACATAAAGTTGCCGTCGCCGCGCCGACGCTCTTAAGAAATCTGCGGCGATTAGGTGAGGCTGATACAAGTTCATTAAGAATTTGGGACATAGTGATTCCTCCGATAACTTCTGATTGGTCAGGAGTCTCCTGCCGAAAGTGATCCGAAAGTGAGACCCCCGAGACTAGGAGAAGTATGCAGGTCAGGTTTGTATACTGTGCTCCCGAAATCTATTGGAGGGCGGCTATTATTTTCTCTAGGTCGTTCGACAAAGTGATAAACACTCGCGGGGACAGGTCGCGATCCAGGCAAGGCTCTTTACGATCTCAAGTCTGTCAAAGCAATTTTTGCTGCATGATATCCGGCCATCCCGTGCACTCCACCTCCAGGCGGGGTAGATGCTCCGCACAAATACAGCCCTCTTTTCGGAGTACGATACAGCGATGCGGTGGGGCGAAAGAGGAGCTGTCGAATATCCATGGAGCCACCAAGAATATCGCCGCCGATAAGATTCGGATTCCATCGCTCAAGCGTGGCAGGCCTGGACACAGAACGAGCCAGCACGCACTCACGAAAGCCAGGAGCGAAACGAGGAACATGACAATAGGCCCATGCTGTGTGCTGACCAGCAGGCGCGCGATGAGGGTCGAACAAGGTTGGCTGCCCTAAAAGAACGAACGGCCGTTTCGAGGTAAGTGTACGTTCTGCTTCCACAATTTCTTCGAAAGAGCCGCCGATATGTACTGTGCCAGCGCGGAAACATTCTTTGGCAGTCCAGGGAATCGGGCAGCTAAGCGCATAGTCAACCTTGAACGCGCCTGCACCGTAGCGAAAGCGCCTGAGTCTCTCAATATAGTGAGCGGGAAATTCCAGACCTTCCATTCGTAACAGCTGTTGGGGAGTGACGTCAGCGAAGACAAGGTCAGTGTCGGGTATTCGAGTGACTTCGTGCCCGGTAACGACTGTGCCACCCAACTCCTTCAGATGCTGGACCAGTAGGTTTGTTAGCGATTGGGCGCCTCCCTGAAGTATCGGCCATCCCCCTGAATGACCGGCCGCCAACAGCAGGAGGCCTACAGCCGCAGACGCCGTGCTCTCTAAGGGGAGTATGGAGGTGCGTGGATACCCCGGCAAAGCGTTGAACCAGTCAAGCTAGAACCTATCTCATAAATCCCTTGGAACCGGTTTGCTCTGTTTCGGGCACAATTTCCGGGTTGGGTCTAATATCGCACGGCTCGTAAAACGAGTTCGGAAACGGCCGCGGGCGATGTCACGAATGTGTCTCCGGCAACGCTATTAGCCCGAGGCGGTTCGGATCGTAAAGACACGAAAGGACACATTCACTACTGCAGTAGTCTGTGACGAGCCCTGACGGAACACGTAAAGTCTCGCAAGCCGTTTAATGACGAATTATTGCTAGAAACCATTCACGCAACCTTGCGGGATGGCGAACGCAGTGCGAAAACCACCTGACTAGGAATAAAATCGGGGACCTGCCGCTTGCCCTGCGACCGAAACTTGCGGGAATGCTGAACAAACACATTGCCGTTCAACTCTGAACGGCGGAAAGCGCTGTAAGGGTTCAGCGCAGCCGCGCAATGGAGACAAGCAAGAGAAATCGCTTTGCCAAATTGATAAAAATGATCCGTAAGGTCCACCCGCCCTCATAATCCAAAGCTTACACGCATCGTCCTTTTGAGAAGTTCGAAGTACGAACGCTCAATAGATTTTCTTCCTTCCCAGGACTAACTTGACTCTCATGAAGCTGAAGAGTGCTCAAAGACGAAATCTCGGTCTTCTAAGACGCGCGGCTCTCGCATGGACCGAAGCGCTAACCCTCATCACGGAAGGCCGCGCACCGGATGAAGTCTATGCCGAAGTCCGGAAGGAGTTTGGCGAAAAAGAACTGGTCAACCTCTCATTGGCGATCATCACGATCAACCGTTGGAATCGGCTTGCGATGGGTTTCCGCAAGATCCCGGGTGAGTATCAGCCACACAAGATCGGTTAAGCCGGTTATCGCAGCACGTCACCGAAAGGACAGAAGCGATGCATAACATGAAGAAGCTCATCCTCTCTGTATTAATCTTTACCTTCGGATTTGCCACGGCAACGCATGCCCAGCAAGTCAATACGCTTTTTACAAAACAGCTGCCGGAAGCACCGGGTAAAGAGATTGAAGTCATTACTGTCAATTACGCCCCAGGAGCCGTCGACGTGATCCACCGGCATGATGCGCATACGGTTGTCTATGTTCTCGAAGGGGAAGTTGAGATGCAGGTTCGCGGAAGCACGCTTCAGCGGCTTGGTCCCGGGCAGGTATTTTACGAATCACCTGAAGACGTTCATACCGTAAGCCGTAACGCGAGTAAGACGAAACCAGCGAAGTTCGTCGTATTTTTTATCAAAAATGAAGGAGCACCGATTCTCACTCACGTTCACTAGCCTCGGACGCCGAGCAATGTTCCCCGATGAAACCATTTTGCCTAAAGGAAATATTCCTTACGTGGAGGTACGTATGAATTCAAAAACCGCGCAACTCACCGAGAATGGGACAGACATTGTGCGTCTGTTCGCACGGTTTGCGCTAGGAGCTTCCTTTCTATCCGCTGTGGCTGATCGTTTTGGCTTATGGGGACCATATGGAGCAAAGAACGTATCCTGGGGAAATTTCGCTCATTTCGTGGAATACACGGGCGCGGTGATGTCTCTCTTCCCCAGTTCATTGACGGTGTCGTTTGCATGGGCAGCTACCGTCGCGGAGACACTCTTTGGGATATTGCTCATCGCAGGCTTCAAAACACGAATGGCCTCCGTCCTCTCCGGTCTTCTTCTTTTGTCATTTGCTATGGGCATGGCCACAGGTCTTGGCATCAAGACGCCATTCGACTATTCGGTCTTCTCGGCGGCCGCTGCAGCATTTTTACTGGCGTTCTGGGAGCCTGACAGATTCACGTTGGACAAGCTCCTGAATCGATCACGAACAACACTAACTTCGATAGCGTGAACGCGTAATAGACACAGCGAATTCAAGGAGCGAGAGCGCGATCTCCAGTAGAGCCGTTTGCTGTCCATGATGTGAGCAGATGCCATCGCGAAGATGGTTCAGTGTGCGGTAGAGTCGTTTACCGTCATTCGATTGAGAGATATATAGCCTAGTTTGATTGGAGGTGCGAGATGCCACCACCGAAACCCGTACGGATATTGTTGGTCGATGACCACCCGATTTTTTGCGAAGGGTTGAGTATGGTCATCCAGTCGCAGCCTGATTTGTTCCTTGTAGGTCAGGCGGAGAACGCGGAGGATGCTCTTTCTCAGTTTCGTCGCGTCCGCCCCGACGTGACGATTATGAATCAGAGACTTGGCGGCGCGAGCGGTACGGATGCGCTTATTGCGATCCGGAAGGAAAGCCCTCGAGCGATCGTGATGATGGTGACTACTTCGAAACGAGATATGGACGTACGCCGTGCGCTCAATGCGGGGGCTACCGCCTATGTTTTGAAGAACACCCCAAAAGCAGAGATGCTGCGCGTGATCCGTTGGGTCTCTGAGGGCCGTAGACACATCCCTTCCGAGGTAGCGCGCACAATCGCAGAACATCTAGGACAGGAGGAGCTTTCTCCACGGGAGAGCTCTGTCCTGACGCTGATCCGAGATGGCTATCGGAACAAACAGATCGCCGGATGCTTAGGAATTTGCGAAACGACGGTCAATTTCCATATCAGGAACATCGTCGAAAAGCTCCAGGCAAATGACCGGACCCACGCCGTGACCATCGGCTTTCGACGTGGCCTCTTGGAACTCGAATAGACAGCAGAACAACGCTCCTATAGAAAAATTCAGGCCTCCGGCTGTACTGAACATCAGCCAATTTGTCCGATTTGATGATTAGCCTACAAGTGTTCCACCCGCTCGACCTTTTTGCGTTGGCGATTGGAGTACGAGAAACAAAAACAAGGGAGAATGTTATGAGTGTTACACAAACTGTCGAAGCCTCGAAGATCGAGGCTATACCAGCACCATTTCCAAAGACCAAAGGGGATGCTACCCTCAAAGTCTTAAATAGTGACCAGTCCTTGGGTCCAGCAGTGGCCTTACTGATAATGGAGCCGGGGAGCGAAATTCCAAGACACCTACACGAGCGAACAACCGAAATGTCGTACGTCCTTGAAGGTGACTTCATAAGCGAAGGCATCTCGTATCCGAAGGGCACGATATTCAATATCAAGCCAAATACCATTCACGGTCCCCATACGACGAAGACAGGATGCTCCGTCCTAGTCACGTTCAGCTATCCATCTGTTCTCGATGATTTTAAATTGGCTTAACAGCTCGTCGTAGGAGTGGTATTTTCACGAGCCCGTGATCAAATCGGGAGCCGTCTGCGGGAATCGCCAGGCGGCGCCCGCCTTATTGAGAAACTTTCGGTGTAAGTTGACACTTTGGGGCGCTCGGTCGCTTCCTGACGAACGCAGCTCCCTCTCGTTAGTGATGGCGTTTGTGTTGGCGATTGGAGTGTTTCAGCGGCATCCTGTCGCAGCGACACCGAACACAGGAGCGAGGAGCGAATCCTATGAGGCCAGAAAACAGACGTTTCGACCCACTCCCAGGACGCTTCTCGCGAGAGAAGTACCTAAGTTCGAAGAAAAGAGGACTATGTGATGACGATCGACGAAGTGGAAGTCTTAATCAAAACGAAGACTCGGAATAAGGTGAGAATGCACCGTCTCGAAGAGCGCGTGGGAGACTCCGTCGCCTTTCTAAGCTACTCCATCGACGACAAAAACCAGATGACGATCTGGCACACCGAGATCCCACCATCGCTGCAACACATGGGCATTGGAGGAAAGCTCGTAGAAGAGGCTGTCCAATTGGCCTCGCGTGATTTGTCTCGTCTCCGCATCGTGTGCCCGTTTGCGAAGGAACATCTAGCGCGTCATCCCGAGCTCAAGGAACGTTACGCCGTTGCTGCTCAAGCCTTGATCGCGGACAACGAATCGTTGAGCGGAGGTCAGACCATGGCCGGAGTGTAGCTAGCGACCTCTGAGTGATCGTTTATTCCCTTATGGATTCACCGGAGCCGGGCTCGCAATGAAAGATGTGAGCGGACGAATCATAACAGAGCAAGACAGCAACCAATGGATTCGCACCCACTATAGAACGATTTGAAGGAACCACTCGTATGAACACAACAGAAGCCCCCCTTTTCACTCCGCTTTCGATGCATGACGCTCCTCTGGCATCGAGGACTTTGCTAGAACAGGCTCATCGATACTTCGGATTCGTGCCAAACCTAATCGCAACCATGGCTCACTCGCCTTCAGCACTAAGGGTATACCTCAATGCTGATCTCGGTTTCCAGCACGGCACCCTAACTCCCGGAGAACAGCAAATTGTTCTCTTGGTCGCTAGCAAGGAAAATGCTTGCAGGTACTGCACAACATCGCACAGCGCGCTCGCAAGGTTCTTTGCTAACGTACCAGGCGATGCGATCGTCGCGATCGAGAATGACAGACCACTGTCCGATCCCAAACTAAATGCTCTGGTCGACCTCACAAGACAGTTGGTCTCGCAGCGTGGATATGCTCCGAGGACGACGATTGACGCATTTGTCGCGGCAGGATACTCCAAAGACCAGCTGCTTGAAGTTCTCGTGGGCGTCGGACTCAAGACGATCAGCAATTACTTCGACCATGTCTCAGAGGTTCAGATTGACTCAGAGTTTCTGAGGACCTGATCGATCCGAGTGAGTACGCCCGCAGCGTCCGGCGGAATCTTTGCCGGGCCGGCATTGAATGCCAATAACAATTTCGCTTGGGCTCGCGCCTGTGAGCGCTGCCAAGAAAAGAGAGAAGAGGAATTACGATGAACAACTCATCAACGATGTTTCACAGCACCAAGACTCGAAGAGTGGCACAAATTGAACGCCTTGGGTTCTTTTTTCTTCGCTTCGGCTTGGTGATTGCGATTGGCTGGATTGCGGCCATGAAAGTCACAGAATACGAAGCAAAAGGTATCGAACCACTGATTGCACACAGTCCATTGCTGAGTTGGGGATACAGCATCTGGACAGTTCACCATTTCACGGAAATCATCGGCGCAGTGGAGATGACAATTGCGATCCTCATCGCTCTTCGCCGCTGGTTTCCTAAAGCATCCGCGGTCGGGAGCGTAGGAGCAATCTGTATGTTTCTCACCACACTGTCTTTCATCATTACGACTCCAGGTTGGGAACCGAGTCTAGGTGGCTTTCCTGCCCTGTCGGGCGATGTAGGCGAGTTCCTGATCAAAGATTTCACATTGCTCGGCGCTTCGATATGGACGCTGGCTGATTCTCTGAGCGCCGGCACATCACTGCCAAAATTTCTGCGCGATCGCGTGTAGAACACATTGTTGGTCGGCTTGCAGGACCTGGGTCTGGCAAGCGGTCGTCACTCCGCTAACGAATTACAACAACAGGAGGGATTTCATGCATTTCAAGGGAAAAGTAGCAATCGTTACTGGCGGCAGCTCTGGGATCGGGAAAGAGGCGGCTAAGCGGCTTGTCGCCCACGGCGCATCGGTCGTTCTCGGCGGACGAGATGAGGCAAAACTTCATGCCGCCGCCAAAGAGGTCTCGGAAGACCCCGGCGCGGTCCGTGTCCTCGCTGGAGATATCGGCAAGCCTGCAACCGGAGTTGCTCTCGTAGATCTCGCCGAGAGAGAGTTTGGGGGCTTGGATGTTCTCATAAACAATGCTGGGATCTTCAAGCCGATACCGTTCTCCGAGGTCACCGAAGCGCAGTATGATGGCTTCCTCAACACGATTCTGAAGGGCAAATTCTTCATGGCACAGGCAGCCGCGAAGGCGATGAAGAAGCGCGGTGGCGGCGCAATCGTTCAGACCGGTTCTCTATGGGCTCTTCAGGCCATCGGTGCAACCCCGTCCTCTGCCTATTCAGTAGCTAATGCAGGCGTTCATGCTCTCGTGCACAATCTAGCCCTCGAATTGGCAGCTGACAAGATCAGGGTCAACGCGGTTGCTCCGGCGGTGGTTGAGACCCCAATCTACTCTACGTTTCTCTCGAAGGACGAGGTGCCGAAAGTTCTTCCTACTTTCAATGCCTTCCACCCATTGGGGCGTATCGGTCAACCTGGGGATGTCGCCGGCGCAATCCTCTTTTTGGCGTCCGATGAGAGTGCGTGGATTACTGGTACCATCTTGCCGGTGGATGGCGGCGTAATGGCAGGCCGCAATTAGCAGCTAAGGAGGGATGGCGCAATCATCTCGATTGCCGCCATTCCTTTTTCAGGCTCCGGAGACAGGTTACATCTGTTTAGTAAATCAGTTTGCTTGATGCGACCATCGATCTTCAGAGCCGTCGACGAAGGGCGAGAACGTCACAATTGGAAAGTCAGGAGATGAGATATGCCAGAGTACTGGAAAAATCCAGATGCCATTTCTAAGTTGTCCCCAGAACAATATCGGGTGACGCAGCGGGATGGCACTGAACGGCCATTCGAGAATGAGTATTGGGACAATAAGGAGCCTGGTATTTACGTCGACGTTGTGTCAGGAGAACCTTTATTTGCCTCCACGGATAAGTTCGAGAGTCATTCTGGATGGCCCAGCTTCACTAAACCCATCGACCCAGAGCATGTGGTGGAAAACCAAGACACCACTCATGGAATGAACCGGACAGAGGTCCGATCCACACATGGCGATAGCCATCTTGGCCATGTTTTTGATGATGGTCCGCGCGATGGGCGGGCAGAGATATTGCATCAACTCGGCGTCTCTTCGGTTTATCCCACTCGATGAACTCGAAAGCGAAGGTTATGGCCAATACACCAGGCTGTTCGAATCACAGGAAGGTGAGAGGTAATATGGGCAACTCTACGGAGAAAGCGATTCTCGCGGGCGGCTGTTTCTGGGGCATGCAGGATCTATTCCGTCGCTTCCCAGGCGTTATCTCGACCCGCGTCGGATATACAGGCGGCGAAGTGGCCAACGCCACTTACCGAAACCATGAGGGGCATGCGGAAGCCATCGAAATCATCTTTGACCCCGATAAACAGACCTATCGCAAAATCCTTGAATTTTTCTTCCAGATTCACGATCCAACGACGCCCGACAGTCAGGGAAACGATTATGGCTCAAGCTATCGCTCAGCTATCTTCTACACCAGCGAAGCACAGAAACAGATCGCTGACAAAACGATCGCCGATATCGACGCCTCGGGAATCTGGCCTGGGAAGGTCGTAACTGAGGTTTCTCCTGCCGCCACGTTCTGGCAAGCAGAGCCGGAACACCAGGACTATCTCGAACGTCATCCAAACGGATACACATGTCACTTTATCCGTCCGAAGTGGAAGCTCAACACTCTTCGCCCGACAGGATTACGCTGAGGAGGCTTGGCGAATCGTTGACCGAGCATTAACTGAGTTCACGCCGGTCTTTGCCTATGAGCCGAACACTGGGAGCCAGAGGAGGTCCAGCATACAGTCACGCCACCTGGTGGATTGGATGAGCTCGCAGAGGAAGGCGAAGAAGATTTTAGGATCGTCAAACCATCTCGCGCCTCAGCTCTGCTTCGCAGCTTATAGAGGTCTA
>CAVTKF010000013.1:0-223246 GCA_963735215.1 uncultured Acidobacteriaceae bacterium
ATTGAGCAAAGCCTGAGCCCCGAAGATAAAGGAAGTATCGGCCGCCTCTTTGTAGGGCGGGATTGGATTGTCTTTGAACAGCTGGGGATAATTCTCCGTAGCAATCTTGCCGAAGGTCTCGTAAGTGGCGCGCATATTGTTGTTATGCTTGCCAGTCGAAGCCAAAGTAGTTGACATTATCTTCAAGCCCAAATACTGCCGAGCCGCCTAACATCTGGCCCGATTGAGGATCTCGAAATCCTGGTAGTACTTGTACCAGTCGATCCGTTGGGATCATTGTAGAGTTTCGCAGAAATCTCGCCGGCCTTGTGGCGAACTGCATCGAAAGCCTTCACCTGATCGGCAGCCTGAAAACTGGCCGCCAGCAATCCGGAAACTTCGTCGCGATTATCGTTGAAGAACTTCTTGATACCCAGGATCACGGCCGGCATTTGCGAAGCATACTCATGCGAAGAGACGATCTTCGTGGTTCCCGGCCGCCCATGCACTGCCTGTTCATCTCCGGGAGTCCAGGTAACTACACCGTCAGGACAGACATTCTTGGTCTCGCCGGTGGGGCGACCGTCCTTCACCACTTTGCGATCTTCGCAGCGATTGGGAATATAGACTTCAGTCACTGCCTTGATGTAATCCTCGTCCGGAGCGGAAATCCAGTTCACCGCATCCGGATCGTAGGTCTTGAGGTCAGGATTATTCTTCAGTCCATTCGAACCCAGATAGTTCAAAGCAATGTTCCAGTCGCCATCGCGGATTACGCCGACGACGGTTTTCCCCTTCATGGACTGGGGATTCGACTTCCATTCGGCCGGCCCGAGCAACGCATCTTCGCCATTGGAGCGGCCAACAGCGCCGATGATGATGGCCTGGTATTCCGGGCCGAGCTTTTTCAATTGCGGATTAAGATCGGCGAGCCACTGACCGCCGCTGTCGCCCATGACCACAATGCCGGCGGCACCCGAGGAGCAGGTCTTCTCGCCATCATGGAGTTGCTTGGCGCATGCCAGCAGGTCAGCCTTCATTTGCGAATTTGAATCTTCGCGATGCAGAGTCAAGATTCACGCCATACTTTTCCATGAGCGAACCCTTGGTGGTATCCGCCCCGCCATTTGCATAG
Source organism: uncultured Acidobacteriaceae bacterium (assembly GCA_963735215.1). Classification (GTDB taxonomy): domain Bacteria; phylum Acidobacteriota; class Terriglobia; order Terriglobales; family Acidobacteriaceae; genus Telmatobacter. The sequence continues at coordinate 1,115 of CAVTKF010000013.1, forward strand.
ATGAGCGAGAACATAGCGTTCCATTCCCAGACATCAAACTGAATATGAGTGGCGGCTACGTTGGCCGGAGCTGCAGACGGGTAAGGCAGTGCCTGCACATTGGCAACCTGCGCCTCCTGTTGGGGCGGGAGTTGTACACGAGAGGCAACGATCGAACTCATAATTCCGGGAGTTGGAATTAGGCCATGCTGCATGGCCGAGCGTAGCCCGAAAACCGCTCCACCCCCCAACACGACAATCAGGAATAACTTTGCTTGCGGCTTCAAACGCGGCATTTCTTCTTCCCCTCAATGAATTCGTTTTAGAGCGTCTTACTTGAACATACTGTCGTAATCGTTGCCTGTCTTTGTGCTTGATGCGGCCATGCTGGAGAGGTTGGACGAGACCCTGACCGGCTCCGGCACATCCATTCCGGGCACATGTATCATGTCTGCCCCGGTCGACTGACTACCTGACGACAAGAGCTTTTGATTGAATTCGGCGAACTTGGCCGCTGCCTCGTCTGCCGCAGCGCCCGATTCGATCTGGTCATCCGTAAGCAGCTTGTCGGTGTAGCGCGAGAACTCCCGAATTTCGCCCAGAGTGCGCGATGTGTCTTCCTCGAGGTAATCGAGGGCCATGTCGACCATCTTCAACTGCTCAGGATTGCCTCGCAGCAACCGCTGTCCGACACCGAGGGTAGCCTTGGCATCCAGGATCATCTTGCGCTGCTCGGCCAGGAAGTTGACCTTGTTTTCGGTTCGCTGGATCTTGCTGTCCGCGATTTGTGACCAGTGTTGGAATGTCTTCAGCATTTTCGAAGTCTGGTCTTCAAGAGCCTGAATTGCTTTACGCCTTGCATCAACATGCCGGCCTGTTCGAGGAAGGTCTGGCGCTCCAGCGATAAGCGCTCGCGCTCCATCGGATCGGTTGCGGCGTTGGCCATTTGCTCGGCCTTCGCTAGCCTTGCGGCCAAGGTCGTTGATCTCATCAGACTTTGCGGAGATGCTGCGCTGAAGCTTCTCATCGCTCCCCGCAAACCTCTGCAGCGTCTGGTCAAGGTCGTACTTGGCCTTCTTCATGTCATCCAGATTGTTGCGCAGAATGCCGATCGGATCGGTCTCCACTACCCAGGACGCAAAGAAACGAACGCCATTCTGGAAGAGATTTGAAACCGCTGTACGAAAAGTTGGATTGAAGACAAGCCACAAGACCGCGATAAGAATAGCGGCCAATCCAATCATATGAAGGGTGTCTGTAAGCAGGGAAATTAGGAATGGCAGGATTTCATAGAGGCCAAAGGCGCCTCCTAGAATCAATGCGCATAATGCCACTATCCCAAATGGACCTTCTGGCCGCTTCCAGAATGATTTGGGCGTGAAGCCCTGAAGGTTCTGAGTAAAGTTCGGGACCACTGGCGAGAGGCCCATGACAATTTTCATCCTTTCAATAGCGACGTGTAGAGCGCCTTTTGATGTTCCAGTTCAGCTTCGCGTCTTTGCACGGCAGCTTCGAACTGGCTTTCGGCGTGGGTGGATTTTCCTTGCGCCTCTACCAGTTCATTGGAGAGTCGAGCCAACTCCTGCTGCAATTGAGTAATTTGCTCTGTTATCTTTTGAATCTGGTCTTGCCGCCCAGTGATCTCGCGCGATGCGAACTGTTGGGCTTTTCCACCAAACGAATCTCGTTCCTGCTCCAGCTTGGCCTTGAGAGAGTCGAATGTTCCCAGGATTCCGTCCTCCGTCAGCCCGGCCTGCGCGGAAGCTTGAAGCACGGCCGTTTTGAACTTGATGTTGGAGGCCATGACTGAATCGGGGATGGCCTTGAGAGGATCAAGAAACCTATGGATCGTCGCGGCAGTCGGCGTTCCTTCGAAATCGGTCTTCGCGAGGAGAGTCTGGTACACCGCATCATTGTCCGGCACTACTCCAGCATCGATTGGAGCAGCATATGAACTCGATGAGTTCGGCGGAGCCATCATGGGTGGGTCCACCGAGGATTCCGCAACAGTTGCCGACTTCGGAGGAGCCTGCTCGGGCTTCGTAGGCTCATCCTCGAAAGCTACCTGCTTCAATGCATCAAGAAACCCATGCTTGCCGGTCATAATCCTCCCCACACGATTTCAATCGCAAGAACGTTGTCGAATGCCCTGGATTTGTTGCGCTAAGGATAACCCCGACCGGCACCTACCGCAAGGGAATAAGCGATAGCCAAAGTGACTTGCGATTCCACTTCCTCTGCGCAGATCGCGGCATTCCCCCACCGCACTGTACGAATCTTCTGGTGCCCAAGTTCGCTCTTTCCCCGCGGTAAGAATAGATGCCTTTGAGAGTGAGAATTCATCGCAGATTGCGAATCTGCATTGCAGTCTGTGTAACCGCTACTGGCGCCGAAGGGAGGGAATGGCGCTCTCGTGGCCTCTGGTATACTCCCGGCCATGAACAATCGTTCTCTTATTGATGCAGGTGGCACTCCTGGCGGCTTGGGTCACTTCATCCTGGGCAGCATTATGGCTTGCACAGGCGGGTATCTGCTGATGAACCAGGTTACGGTTGTGGGTTCATACTGGAATTTCTGGGGACAGAACTCTTTCGGGATTACTCTTCTGCCAATGCTCTTCGGTATCGGATTGTTGTTTTGGCGTGCTCGAAGCATGTTCGGTTGGATCCTCACGATAGCGGGAGCCATTTTTATCATCGCGGGGGTTATTGCAAACCTGCATATCTTCTTCCGTCCAATTAGTCTCTTCAACACCATCGTCATGCTTGTTCTGCTTGTTGGCGGACTTGGACTGATTGCTCGCGGTATTCAACCGCATGTCGGCAATCCAGCGGAATGACCGCTTACAATTGAAGCGTTTGCGCGGTCTTGGGCTCATTTTCGAGTTCCGATCAGAATAACCGCCTACTTGCCAACCACCTACTCGTCATTAACTCATCGGTAAACACTCCCGCACGCCTCCGGCGCAGATAAGACTGATTCACACCCTACAAGACTGTACGGCTCTATAACGTTGTAGTATGAATGCGAACCTCTTCCAACCACTTCGGTGATCACTCACAGAGCTAGATCTACCCCGTTCACTTCAATACCGACGAGTCGGCGATTGAATTTGCGGTCCATTCCAACAGGGCTGGCAGTACTTGCCCTGCTGTTCCTTCTGTTGTGGACGACGGAGTTTGTGATCCATAGTACGCGCCTGGCTGCGAAGCCGGCACATGCCGCCGCAGCAAATGGGCCGCTGGCGTGGACCGACCGCTTCGGCGACGGAACGCCGGATTTTCTGCGCTTAAGCGACCCAGCCGACCAGGCGGCATTCCGGCGCTGGTTCACGCTGATCGCGGAGTACCAGGCTATTCGACCTAAAGCGGAGGTTCCAGCGGAGATCACGGATTGCGCGAGCCTTCTGCGCTATGCGTATCGCGAGGCATTGAAGCGACACGACGAGGGATGGTTTGAGGCTAGCGGCATCGAGGTACTGGCTCCTCCGGGCGAAATTCGCGCGTGGAACTATCCCCACACGCCGCTAGGCACGGGGCTGTTCCGGGCGAGACCCGGCGGATTTGTGCCGATCGATGCAACGGATGGCACCTTTGCGCAGTTTGCCGATGCGCACACGTTGGTGGAGCGGAATGCGATTTCTGGTGAGCCGCGATGTGCACGCAGGCATTGCCGGGCGACTTGCTCTTCTATCGGCAATTTGGTCAGTCTTCGCCGTGGCATTCGATGATTGTGACTCGTGTGGGAAGCGATGCGGAAGTCGTCTACGACACTGGATCGGATCACGGGCGGGCAGGCGAGCTGCGGCGTGTGGCGCTGGCCGAGCTTCTCGATCACCCTGAGCCGCAATGGCGGCCGCTTGTCAGCAATCCCAACTTTCTCGGTGTTTACCGTTGGAACATTCTGCGAGGGACCCCATGAGGCTCCGCAAGTCGCTGATTCTTGTTTCAGCTTTGCTGTTTGCAGCCGCGCTGCCGGCGTTGGCCAAGGACGAGCCGCGCTCGTTCTCACTTTCGACATCGCGCACGTTTTCTCCCGGCGAGAGCGTGAAGATTCAATTGCTAGCTCGAAATGTGCCGGAGCTAGAGTTTCGCGTCTACAGGGTGCGCGATCGCGCAAAAGTTCTTTGCAGGGTTGAAGGATCTTCACAGCTTCGGTGTGCAGAGCAAGTCGCCGACGGAGCAGATTGACCAGAGGACGTGGATCGAGCGCCTGCACGACTTTAAAGCCGCATCTCTGGTGGCGAGTGCGGCACTTTTTCCGCGGCCAGTTCACCGACGATGCGCGCGACACATTCCGCGAGCAGCAAGCAAGCTGGGCAAGCGAAGCCAGGTCGTGGGTGCGGCGCAGTTTGCGCAAGTGCCGATATTGAACTCCAGTCAATTGGTTGCGCGATGGAAACTGGTGACCCCGCCGGCATTAGTGAGCGAGACGCAGCAGTTGCCCATCGAGGGGCTGGGCGCAGGCGTGTATTTGATTGAAGCCACCGACGGAACCTACAAGGCGTACACCGTTGCGATCGTCACCAGCATCGCCGTGGTGGAGCGGGTCGAGAATGGCCACGCCAGTCTCTACGTTGCCGATCGCAAGACTGGCGTGCCGGTGGAGAAGGCCGATGTCGCTGCTGTGGGCTGGCCAGCAACTGCAGTCCTCCGCGTTGACGGGTAGCGATGGCATGGCCACGCTGAACATGAGGGTCGCGGGCGCGGCGAATTTGCCTGCCGGGGTCGTGGCAGCGCAGCCGGAGAACGTGTGGATCCTGGCGCGCCATGGTGACGATGCGGCGCTGGTGACGCCGTGGTGCTTACACCTTCAGCCCTGGGAATCCACAAAACACAAGTGCATATCTCTACACGGATCGACCCGTCTATCGGCCGGGCCACACCTTGCACATCAAGGGCATCCTGCGGACCAAGAAGGACGACGTGCTAGTGCTGCCCGCAGAGCGAACGGTGACGCTGACGGTGACAGGGCCGGACAACAAACAGGTGCTTACGAAGGAGCTGCTCGTCTCCGCACATGGAACGGTGACGGCGGATTTGACGCTAGAGCGCGACGCGGCGCTTGGCTACTATTCCATGCGGTTGGGCAACACCGGAGTAGGCGGCTTCTACGGAATCGGCAGTTTTTACGTGGAGGAGTACAAGAAGCCCGAGTACCAGGTCACGGTAAGACCGACAACTCAACGTGTGCTGCAAGGGAACCCGATTCAGGCGACGATCGAGGCACGCTATTTCTTTGGCGAGCCAGTCGCGAATGCCAAGGTGAAATACGTAGTGCACACCTCGCAGCATTACTGGTGGGACGAGGACGAGGGCGATGACAATGCTTCGGGCAGTGATGCGGAAGGCGAGAGCGGTGAGTTCCGACGAGTCCGACGTCGCCTGGGATCAGACCGAGCAGCAGGAGCACGAGGGCGTGCTCGACGCGAACGGACGGCTGACCGTCACATTGCCGGTGGCCGTCGACGGCAAGCACAACGATCAGGATTATCGCATTGAAGCGCGGGTTACCGATGCGGCCAATCGCGAGGTGAGCGGGCACGCGACGGTGCTGGCCACATATGGATCGTTTCGCGTGAGCGTGGAGCCGACGAGCTACGTGTTCCAGGGCGGACAGCCAGTGCGCGTGAAAGTGACTGCGCAGGACTACGATGGCAAGCCTGTGCAGACCAAGGTTCACTGTGAAGGCGACGCTGACGAAGTGGGACTCCGTGACGCACGCAGCGAACAGAGACGCCGGTGGCCACGAACGATGCGGCAACGGGCGCAGACGGGACGGCAATGGTGGATCTGCGCGCTGATCGGGGCAGCGGCGACTTTGAGGTGACGGCGAGCGCGCAGACACCGGAGAACCGCACAGTAGAAGGGCGCACCTGGGTATGGATATGGAATGGCGCGGGCGAGTGGTACACGCCCAATGCGCAGGCGCAGATCGTGGCCGACAAGAAGAGCTACAAGGTAGGCGACACGGCGCATCTGCTGCTGGTGACGGGGCTCGAAGGAATCGTGGGCGGTGGTGACGGCTGAGGGCGACAGCGTGCAGTCGCGACAGTTGATGCATGCAACCGGTGAAAGCATGGCGTTCGACGTGCCGATCACGCAGAAGTCGCAACCCAATCTTGTGGTCGATGCGGTGATCGTGCACGACAACCAGTTGATGACGGCGCAGAAGAGCCTGAAAGTGCCGCTGGTGGAGCGCACATTAACAGTGACGGCGACGCCCGACAAGAACAGTATCTGCCTGGAGAGAAGGGCAGCTTCGACGTGTTTGCAGTGGACTCGCAGCGGCAAGCCGGTGGAGGCAGACCTGAGTTTCGGCGAAGTCGATGAGGCGCTGTATTCGGTGCGGCCAGATACGAGCGGCGACATCGTGTCGTATCTTCTATCCCACTCGCAACGTGTATCTGAATCCGCAGACGTTCGTTCGAGTTTTTCTTCACCGGGCGAAGCAGGGACAAAGAGCCCGCTGTTGGCGCTGCTGAATGGCGCGGGTATGTTCCACCCGCGAATGGCGCAGGTAAAGCCGGGTTCGGACTTGGTAGTGCCGAAGGTGCGCAAGGCATTTCCCGACACGGCCTACTGGAACCCCAATGTGCGTACCGGGGCTGATGGTCATGCGCGCGTCGAGTTCAATTTTCCGGATGCGCTGACGACGTGGCGAACAACGATCCGCGCGATGACGGATGACGGCAAGGCGGGTGGCGTTGTGACGCGCGTGCTGGTGCGCAAGAATCTGATTGTGCGTCTGGCAGCGCCGCGTTTCTTCCGCGCAGGGAGACGAAACTGTGTTGCGCGTGATTGCGCACAACTACCTGGAAACGACGAAGGATGTGACTTTCGCGCTCGACGTGAGCGGCGCGGAGGTGATGAGCGGGCAGACGCAAAAGGTGAACATTCCCGCGAAGGGCGAGAGCTTTGTGGACTGGCGCGTGAAGGCGCAGCGCGACGGGCAACGTGGTGCTGACAGCAAAGGCGCTGACCAACGAAGAGTCCGACGCGCTGGAGATGACACTGCCGGTGCTTGCCGTATGGCGTGAAGCAGACGCGCGGCGGGTGCGGGTGTGGTGTTCTCGGGCGCGGGCCAGAATCAGTGGTCTTACCGCTATCCGCCGGGATCGGATGCCGGCAGCGCACGGGTTGACGATCACGGTTGCGCCGTCGGTGGCGGGAACGGTGTTCAGTGCGCTCGACTATCTGACCAGCTATCCGTGGGGCTGCACGGAGCAGACCATGTCGAGCTTCCTGCCCGACCTGATTGTGGCGCAGGCCGTGGACAAACTGCATCTGAAATCGCCGATCGATCGCGAGACCTTGAACGACATGGTGAACGCAGGGATTGAGCGGCTGTACAGCTATCCAGCACGACGATGGCGGCTGGGGATGGTGGCCTGACGATCCGAGCCGCGTGTTTATGACGGCTTACGTGGTGAGCGGACTGGGGCAGGCGAAGGCTGCGGGCGTACACGTGACGATGATCAGCGACTGAACAAGGGGCGCGCAGTGGCTCGTTGACAGACGCTGGCCGCGCATCCTGACATGATTCCCGACCTGCGCGCGTACGCGGTGTATGCGCTGGCAACGACGGGCGGCGCGCCGAAAGATGCGCTGGACAAGGCATGGGCAAGCCGCGGCAAGCTTGAGCGATGAAGGGCTGGCGCTGGCTGGGGCTGGCGCTGGATGCGGCGAGAGACGCGACGCGCGCACGAGGCTGCGCTGCTGCTCGAAAAGAAGGCGAAGGTAAGCGATATCGATGCGCACTGGGAAGGGAGCTACGACGGGCTGCTGGAGTATTGGGACGACACGTCGCCCGAGACGACGGCTTTCGCGTTGAAGCTGCTGATCACGCAGGATCGCGCGAGCGGGCTGCTGCCGAAGGCGGCGCAGTGGCTGGCGGGACATCGCGATGGCGATTACTGGTACTCGACCAAGCAGACGGCGATGGTGATCGAGGGGCTGACGGAATATCGTGCACGTGAGCGGCGAACTGGCCAACTCGTCCGACGTGGAAGTGCTGGTGAATGGCGCGAGCGTGGGCAAGCGGCACTTTGGGCCGGGCGATGGATTTGCACCGCCGTGGCGCATCCAGGTTCCAGCGGCGCAGGCGGGCGGCGGCGGGCAGGTGACGATTCGCAAGAGCGGCAATGGGATTACGTACTGGTCGGCGGAGAGCGCGTGGTACTCGGCAGACAAGCAGCTCTTCCAGCAAGGCAAGCTGGCGCTGAACATTACGCGCGACTACTACCTGCTGCAGAAGCGGCAGGACAAGCCGACCGATCCGATCACGTATGATCTGGTTCCGCTGCAAGGGTCCGGTGCACGTGGGCGATATTGTTGCGGTGCGGCTGGCGCTGAGCGGAACCGACTGGAAATATCTGCTGGCCGAGGATCCGATTCCGGCGGGTACGGAGTTTCTGCCGGAGACCGGCCTCTACAAACTGAACAACAAGCCGGACTGGTGGGCCGACTGGTTTACGCGCAAGGAGTTCCACGACGATCGCGCAGCCTTCTTCAATACTGAGTTCAGCGGACGGCGCGAGTATGTGTATCTGCTGAAGGTGGTGAACGCCGGCAAGTTTGCCATCAGCCCGGCGCAGGCGGGGCCCATGTATCAGTCGAATGTGCAGACCACAACCGATCCTGCAACGCTGGAGGTGCAGCCGTGAGGTACTGTTGAGGATTTTGTTCAGCGCCTTCGTACGCAGCGTGGGGTTGGATTGCGGCGCAGTTTGGCGGGACGCTGATGCTCATTCTGTGGGGCTGGCGTGGACGCGGATTCCCGACAAGCACTGGGTGGCAGGTGGCGTTGACGCTGATCTCTCGGTGCTGCTTGTGATTCTCGATGCTGAGTTGGAGGCCGGGACGATGCGCGCCTGCTGGCGGACGATGACGGCAAGCGCGTGAAGCTGGTGTGGGGCGCGTGTGACACTGCTGGTGTGGGCTAGCGCTGTTCTGGGCGTGCATGGCTGGCGCTGGACTGGTGCGACGACCGGATTACCGGAGTGGGCGGGCTATCTGAACTCGCGGGCTTCGGCCGACGGGCGCGCCAGGGTGTTTACCTACGCACATCTGCAGCACTGGCTAACGATTGCCGAGTGGATACTGCGCTGGATTATTGTTCCCGGCAAGATTGATTCCGTACGCGGTGGCGTCGGCGCAGTGGGGATGGCGGATTCCGTTTCGCAAGATCATTCGCACTGCTGTTCAACTGGCGGTGGTGGCCGGCGGTGGTGTTGGCTGCGCTGGCGGCGGTGGCGTGGCCGGGAACATTCTTTGAAGTATTGCCACACGGAGCGGTTTCGCACCAGATATGGGCGGTGGGGTTTAAGCTGACTACCGCGTATCTGTTGGCTGTTGCGGCCTGGGTGGTCCTGTTGGCTTGGGCGGCCACGCTGCTTTCTACCCGTCCCGGATCCCTTCCTCCGCTGCAGGACGACGCGGGAGGTGAGCCCGTGCCCGAGCCTGCATTGGTAGGCCCGCCATTGGGAAGCAAGAGCGCATCAGTTCGGTTACCGCTGCCCTAGTGCAGCAACAACTTCACCGGGAACGCCCGCGCGCAGCCAGGCAAGGACCTGTGTGCGGCCATAGTGGTCAAGCAGGCGCGCGGCATAGAAACCCGCAGCACGGTGAGCAGCAGCGGAATCCCCCTCAGTTGCGGAGTGTGCGAAAGCTACGTCGACGGCATCCACTCGCATCGCGGGTGCAACAGTGGATACTGATTTGTCCGGCTTGCTCCACGTCTCGACTAATCCCTCACGAAGCCAGAGCGGTGTATTGGGGCCTGCTTCGTGTTCGATGAGGGCGTGCATAAACTCGTGGAGCATCGTCGAATCGAGCAGATGGCGAGCCGCGAGCGTACGCAGAGGCTGGGTGCCAATCCATTCGCCCTCAGTGAACGCGGCCACCCAGCCCGGCGCGAGTGTGGCAGCGCGGAACGCTGGAGTGGAAGAGAAAGCTCGAATAGTGATCGGTATCGATATGGCGAGTCCGGAGCGCTGCGTCGCATCCTCGCGTGCACGGGCCAGAGCGGGAAGAAACGCCGCGTCCTCGGCACTGAGAGATTCAAGCGTAAAACCATCGCCGACGAAGGTCTGCCATTCTCGTCCGGTTGACTCGTCAGAGATCCGTGCGCCCGGAAAGTATTGATCAAGAATTTGCGCCGCCGTCTTGTGCTGCGCGGCCATCGCCGCGGCGCCCTTCTGGCATAGGCCCACGCCGTTGCCCCATCCGCGTCCGTGGAAGAGAAAGTCGTCGCCCCGCTGACTCACCTCAAACCATGTGCTGGGAATGCGATTCCAGCCAAGCGCCTGGCCGACGGCGAGACGAAATGTTTCGGCGGGAATCTCTGTTGCATCGAGTTTGAGCATGACGGCTCGGCCCGATTCACCACGATAAGCGATGGAAAGACGCTTCCATCCGGGACGCGCAAGTCCGCGAGCGGCAAGCGCGGAAGTAAGGTCAACCCGGCTAACTTCGCTGGCCCAGGTGTTGCCTCCTTCCCGACTGCAATACTGATCGGGGTGCGACATTAGATAAGACAAACGCTGTGCACCTGGCCAGATCTCTCCGAGCACCGCAGTTTGTCCGCCGCAGTCCTTGCCGAAGTAAGCGAGAGCGCGCTGGCCGTGAAACCAGAGCGTCTCGCCAGCAGTTGCGAGCGTGGCCGCATGTGCAGCGACTCGTCGCAGGCCAATGTCTCCCCAATGCAAAAGCTGGCAATGGGTCGAGTCGCATAGATCGAAGTCTGCGTGACCGTGCGCCTCATGCAACGCGAAAGAACGGACAACGATGGCCAAGGCTCTGAGTGATTCATCGCTGTCTGCCGGACCGCTTTCGCTTGCCACCACGCGCTCGACGTAGCTTTCGACGGGCAAGGTGACCGCAACGATCAGTACTCCCTTTCGTGCCAGGATGGTGACAGGATTTTGAAGCCTGACAGATTCTCCGTGAGCCGTCAGGATTACTGCCCCAGTGAGCCGGAGACGGTGCGCGCCCTCAGTTTTGCTCGTTTCCGTCAACTTCACTACGTCGCCTTCCCCGCGAACATTGGCTGGCTGGGTGAGGCTGAGGATGGCGCATTCGTCACAGGTCTGCACCGAGATTCTGCGATTCAGGCCAGCCGGTGTGAGCTTGAGTTCGCGGTCGTGCCACAACGTCCACACGCCAACTCGCAATGTGCTGCGTTCGACGCGGGAGATGGCCACGGAGGGCCGTGGCTGTGCCGCGAGGACTTGACTACCCACGATGATGGATGCAACCCAAAACGTTATGCGGAAAGCCGGCATGACGAGCGTGCGATTCATTAGTTCCCCAACGGGGCGTGCGCCAACAGTGCACCGACAATTTTGGCGGCGTCGGCTCCGCGGCCTGCGGGCAGATAGACGGCAACGACGACGCGCGGTTGATGAGCCGGTGCCAGGCCGACAAACCAGCCGTGCGTCCGGCTTGTGCCTTTGCCTTCCGCCGTACCGGTTTTGCCGGCAACGGGGATGTTGCTGGTATTCGCCTCGCCTGCCATGCCGAATGTTACGGAATCTCGAAGTCCCATTGCGACTGTGCGCGTCGCAACGGAGTCGGGATGAGAAGCCATGTCAAGGGCGAGCCAGCGATACGCAGTGGCAAGTTCTAGCGGCGTCACCCGAATACCGGAAACGCCAAGAAGCGCAAGTTGCTGATCTGCTACCGTACTGGGCTCGAAGAAAATGGCCGTAGCCTCAGGCGTAATTAATCCCGTGGGACCGAGCAATCCTGTCGGGCGCAGCAGCTCGCCGAGTTCGCCGCGCTGCAACGAAGTCCCCATTGCTGCAAAGAAAGTGTTGCATGACCAGGTCAGTGCTTCGCGGGCATCGAACGGCGGTGCCTGAGGATGCGAACATGCCAGCCTGTGTCCAGCGAGAATCAGGTCGCGGTTGCATGCGACGCGGGTTTCTGGATTCCAGCGACCTGCAACCAGAAGCCTATAGAGAACGAGCGGTTTGAGTGTGGATCCAGGCGCGGCGAGCGTGCGAGATGCGTCACGCAAGTTGCGTGAGGCGAGCATGTGCCCTGTGGCCACATCGATGATGACAATCCGCGCCTGCGGAGCTGCGTGCGCCCTGCGGTCCATCAAATGTTGCCAGTCTGAAGTCTGTGCCGCAAGGCAAACTGCACTGAGCGCCAGAGTCCCCAATGCGATTGCTACACGAAAGAGAGCAGCGGCAGTTTTAAACGTCCCTATTTCGAGAGCCGCGTTGAACGGAAGCATCCGCCTTCGACAGTTATCAGCTGGCATTCGCTGCTAAGAATACACTCCATCGCACCAGACATTGAGCTTCCATTTGTGTTGAGGACCGCAGATTTCGCAGATTTCGGCGTGTTGCAGAAATCTCATTGCATTGGCCCCGATAACGCCCCGGGCATTCAACTGCAATTGCCGTCACAACACTGCTTGCGAATTGCTGGTTGAAGATCACGCATCAAGGTCCGCTGAAATTGAGGTTTCAATTCCAAATGCGGTGAAATGCGGTGAAGTTTGGTTTGGGGCTGTCTGTAAGTTGTTGATTTGATGGTGGACGCGGAAGGAATCGAACCTTCAACCTGTCGGTTAAGAGCCGAATGCTCTGCCAGTTGAGCTACGCGTCCAGAGGGTTTTAAAACGCCATGCAGTGGGAAAATTGCAGGACGCAGATCAGACGCAAATCATCTCTGACCCTTGAAAAATATAACACATCGGAAGTCACTCTTCCAAAGCCGCTAGAGTCGCGAATGTGCATCAAAGCCCGTACTCCCGCAGCCAACCCAGCTCACACGCGGGTCGGAGTTTAATCTACACCCGTTCGATGACATCCCTGAGGAGTTGAAGTCACGGCTCTGTTTTCGCAGACATGTAGAGATGTGCCTTCAAACAGATCTTTCCATCCATTTCTGTTAGAAGGTGAACGCCACGCCCGCGCCCACGCTGCGCTGATCCTGCGCGAATACCACCGTTCCGCTATTCAGCAGATAAGGCCGGTATCCTTCGGCGAGGAGGTTGTTCACATTCAGCAGCGCCTCTACATTCAAGCCTTCATGGTGTGAGCTGATCGGCTGACGAAGATGCAGGCTCAGGTACGGCTCGATCGCGCCCACCGAGTATTGTGCAATCGATGTAACCGTGTCGGCAGGCTGCCAGCGATAACTTGCGTGCCAGCGCGTTCCTGTTCCCTCAATCGTCCCTGAAAGCGAGATCGCATACATCTGCGCGCGCCTCGGCTTTGCGGCGCTGAACAACTGGCTCAGCGCTGTCGGATGCACGGTCGCGGGCATGACGAGGGCATTTCCATTGGCATAGCTGACTCGAACAAGATTGCCGCCCGCCAGGCCATGCTCAACCGCCGCCATCACACCAGCGCTGGAGTAATTCTGTCCAGCGCCGCGCATCAGTCCGCTTATGGGATCGCGCAGCACGCCATAGGCCGCCGTCGACCGGCCGCTCGCTTCGATCACCGGGTTCTCAATGTGGTCCGAATACACAAGGAAGGATGCGTCTGATGCTTCGGTCCGCCGTTCCCAGCCGACCTCCTGATGCAGACCGTGCTCCAGGGCCAACTGGCCTCCGCGCATCGAAAGCTGCGGAAGATAGAACACCGCCTGCGACTCAACCTGGTTGGGACCCGAAGGAGCGGTCACCATCCGATAGCTCACGGTTGAATTCCCGCCCCGCCAGGCCACTGTTGCAAACGGCAGCGCTGCCAAAACCGTGTTGGGCGAATTCTCGCTGAAGCGTGCCATCACCTGCTGAGCACCGGCATCGATTTCAAACTCGTCGCCGAGGTTGATGGTTTCGCTGCTGCGTATTGCAGCTTCGTCCAAGCCCTCGCCGCCCGATCCTTCGATTACTGGATGAATTGAAATTGCCGCCATCGACTCGACGGATCCGGCAAAACCCAGGTCCTGTTTGAAGCCGAGCATCGACTCCATGCCCGCATTGGTGTCGGGAGCAAAGTCCACTCGCGCCAGCAATTCCCGGCTGTCTGAAGGCGTATCCTCCACGCTGCCCGTAAAGCGCTCGCCGCTCTCGCCGAAGGTGCCATCCTGTCCCGTCGCCATCAACCGCGCTTTCAGTTTCGGCCGGCCACCGGGACGATCTGAAACCACTACCAGCGGTCCATCCTCGAGCCAGCGCAGCAGAGGGCGATTCGCAGCCGAACGCAGCGTCCACTCCCAGTCATCTTTCGAAGCGTTGACCGACCGCGGTTCCGTGGGCAGCCACTGCATCACCTCATACAGGGTGTTCAGCGTCAGGTTGACGACGGCACTGGTATGCAGCCTCACATTCTCCCTGAGCGAAGGCAGGAAGGATGTGCCCATCGCCTTAACGGCGTATTTGCCGGGGAGAATTCCGTTGAAGGTATAGGCGCCTTTGCTGCCGGTGTAGACAGCGGCGATGACGCTCATGTCGGGCCGCAACAACTGCACCACTGCCCCGATCTGAGGCGTTCCGCTGGAGTCGCGAACAACTCCGGAAATTGCCCCGGGGGTAGTTGCAAGCAATGGCATCGACGCCACTGCGAACAGCGCGATCATGGAGACGAGATGGAGCCTGCGCATCATCACTCGAATGGGTGACCCGGCGGCGTCCTGGCTTAAGTCCTGGGAATCAAATGCCCGCAGGTTTTCCGATCTCACGTCGGTTAACCGAATATGCGGAGCCCTCTTACTATTCCACGACAAAAGGTGCCGATTGCGCAATCTCTTGTTTTGAGATTTCGTCATTTATTTTGATCGTCACCCTATATTTGCCCGGTTGCAGGCCAGCCATAGGCAGGGTCTTTTCCACCGTCAACTGGTCGCTGTGTTCGCCAAAGTCTTTGGAATCTTGCTCTTTCTCAAAGACAACCGCGTTCGTTGCCGAATCAATGATCTGGTACGTTACCTTCGCCTCGTTGCTCTTGGTCTGGTCATTAATGCCCAGATTGTAGACCTGCATCCAGAAATTCAGGTCCTGGTTGCGTTTGTAGCTCACCGGCGTGGCCGGGTTCGGGGTCACGCGCGGACAGATATGGATGTTTCCGATGACGCAACTGCCCTGGCCGATGTCGTGCGAACTAACCGGATAAATCTGGTCGGCCAGAATAAGGGACGAAATGCCGAGCTTTTCGTCATGATACGAAGGCACCTCGAGGCTCTTTCCGTAGATACCAAGGTGATCGGGGTTGTTGACGTCCTTGATGGCGATATCGAGCCGGTACAGACCCGGAAGCAGCGGTACAGCCTTCCAATAGATTGACTTACGGTCGAGGGACTTCTCCAGAAGTTCGGCTGGCTGCTCCACTTCTACGGTGTCCTCGAAGGTCTGCACGGTCTTATGGGTGAGGGTCGTCACCTTGCCCAGAATGTTCACGACACCCTTGGCAACTCCGTCCTTGGTCACGAACGTGATGTCGCGGTTTCTGATCTGAAGCGTTACCGGCACCAGGACTGTGCTTGAAGTGACCTTCACGAAGTCGGTGCGCACGTCGAAGGGAAAGACCGGCCCCGTGAGCAGTTTGTGCTCGCTCATAGCGCTTTCCAGATCCGCGAACTTGATCGGCGGCGGAGCGAACAGCTTTGCGGCTAATTCGATGCGATCGAATTCCTTGGACTGGTTTCCGCTGGACATCGGGCCAGAACCCAGATTCTCAAAGCCTCCCTTGAAGCGGTCGGCTTTCTTGGCCATTCCCATCTCTTCCCATTGGGTCAGACCCGCGCCCGGCACCTTGGCCAAGGCATCCTTCTCGCTGCGGTCGATGGTGAAGTGGAAGTCGCCGCACTGGCAGGTATCCACAAACTCCATGTCGATGTTTTCGCCAACGCCTTCAATGTAACGATAGTGCCAGACCTCAAAGGGGAAGGTCGACGTTTCGCCGCCGCCCTCGTCCTGTGGGCGCTGGTACGAGCCGCCTGAAGGATGCGAATCCGTCGAATCCGGAGGGCCAAAGGCAATGTACATGTGACCACGATCGGTCTTCCATCCCGGCTTTCCAGCCGCGTAATGGTCGTTGGCATATTGAATGCGCCGGTAGTGCTCCTCACGGAATTCGTTGTCGGGGGAGTCGGGATTGGGGTTGCGCCGGAGCCAGAACTGCTCGATGAACGCCTCGCGCTCCTCATCGTTGCTCAGGTTCTTGAAGGCCTTCCGTTCTTCGTCGGTAATGATGTAGGCCACGTCCTGATCGAGCCAAGTTTTATATGCGCCTTTCAGTTCCTGCCGGACTTCCTTTTGCGCCTTGAATTTTTCCTCGTCGGAGCGCTGGCGCTTTAGAGGATCGGGTTCCTGGTCCTGGCCAGAGGCCGGTCGGGTCTGCAACGACGGGTCTGCGGTCTGTTGGGCGTGGATCCCGGAGGCGGGAACGAAGGTGAGGCCGCAACCCAGTGCGACAAAAAGAAACGAACGGCCGTTAAAGATCATTGCGTCGGAGAACTCCCTACCAAACCCTATTCTACGGTCCCCAAAGGTGCGCGGCAAGGCATGATGCTGCTTCCGCTGCCCCTTGGACTCTCGGGTAACCATTAGGTCACCTGTATATTCTCTTCTGGGGGACCCAAAGCACCGCAAATTCTGAGACAAATGCCGCGCCATCTGCGTCTGATAGGCAGGCCGCAACCTTCTTCCAACTTACTGAGCGGTCCGGCATAGACCGGCGATTAACCCTGCAGATGCTCCGCGACAATCGCATTCTCACCTGGCGCCGTCGCACGGTGCATGTTAAGGATTCATCACTCTGATGAATTCGGCGCTATTCGGGAACCGGGCGAGAAGGTTTTGCGTAAAATAAGTCTGGAGCTTCCTGGAGTCCTTGAACGCCAATGAAAAAGATAATTCTGATCGTCTCTGCCGTTATTGTGGCCATCGCCCTCGTTGCCGTCTTCGTTGTCAAGCAACAGTCGGGCTACACCAAGGTTCTAACTGCGAAGATTCATCGCCAGGATCTTGCTACCATCGTCAGCGGCACCGGCCAGGTCAAGCCGAAGACGTATGTTAACGTGGGCGCGACCTCATTCGGCCGTATTACGCACCTGTACGTGAAGGAAGGGGACCACGTAAAGCGGGGTCAGGTGATTGCCACCGTTGAGAATGTGCAGCCGGAGGCGAACGTTCAGTCCCAGAAGGCTACCATTTCTGCCGCTCGGACCGATATTTCTTCTTACATCGCCGCTGAAAAGACCGCCGAAGCAAACGTCGAACATGCCAAGGCCGACCTCGAGCAAAAACAGCTCGACTGGGATCGTGCGCAGAGTCTCCTTAAGGCAGGCATCATGGCCAAGCAGGACTTCGACGCCAAGAAAGCGGCCTACGACACCGACGTGGCCTCGGTATCACAAGCTGAGGCCCAGCTGAACCAGGCAAAGGCGCAGACTGCCTCGGCCCGCGGGCATCTTGACCAGCAAGTGGCCCAGCTTCGCTTTAATGAAGACGCGTTGAGCAAGACCGTGTCGATCGCCCCGTTCGATGGCATCGTTACGAACCTCCCTGTCCGCGAAGGAGAAACGGTCGTCGTCGGCATTCAGAATGCCGAGGGCTCCACAATGATGACCATCGCCGACATGAGCGTAGTGACCGCCGAGGTCAAGGTCGACGAAACGGACATCGTCAACATCAAGATCGGCCAGCCCGCAGACGTCAGCGTCGACGCCATTCCGGGCAAGACCTTCAAGGGACACGTAACCCTGGTTGGCGACCAGGCGCTGCTCCGTTCCACCGGTGTGGCCACGTCACAGTCCACCACCGGCACTGAAGAAGCCAAAGACTTCAAGGTCGTTGTCACCCTCGATACGCCCACAGATGAACTGCGGCCTGGTCTCTCGACCACCGCCAAGATCACGACAGCGGCGAAGTCGAACGTGCTCTCATTGCCCATACAGGCTTTGACCATGTTCACGCCGCCGCCATCGGTCAACAAGGGAAACGTTGAGGCAGCGTCCACTTCGTCCACCGCGAAGGCTGCTCCCCAGCAAGGCGTCTACGTTGTCGAAAAGGATGCGCATGGCAAGCAGCGCGCCAAGTTCATCCCCGTAACGACGGGCATCACCGGAGCCACGGATATCGAAGTTCTCAGCGGGCTGCAGGACGGCCAGGAGATTGTCATCGGTCCGTACAAGACGCTACGCACCATGAAGAATGGCGCTCTTTTGAAACGCGATACGCAAGCTGTGACCGCTCCGGCGTCTAACTCTTGAAGCACGGAACCATCTAATCGGTAACGCGGAAGATTCTCCCGCAAGGTGCGGTGAACACAAGCAGGCAAAGGATAAGGTTCACATGGCTCTGAACAGCGTCATCTCCGACATGGAAATGCAGCAATCCGCTGGACCGAACGGCGACATGATCGTTGTCGAAGACCTGTGGCGTACCTACGACATGGGCTCAGAACAGCAGGTACACGCCCTGCGCGGTGTCAATCTCCGCATCAAGCAGAATGAATACGTCGCCATCATGGGCCCTTCGGGCTCAGGCAAGTCAACGCTGATGAACCTTATCGGCTGCCTCGACACGCCCTCGAAGGGAAAGTACTGGCTCAACAGCCAGCTCGTCAGCGAACTCGACGACGATCAACTCGCGCGCATTCGCAACAAGGAAATTGGATTCGTCTTCCAGACCTTCAACCTGCTGTCGCGCGCATCGTCGTTGCACAACGTTGAACTCCCGCTCATCTACAACGGGACACCCGCGGCCGCACGCATCGAACGCGCGAAGGAGTCGCTGATCAATGTGGGTCTGGAATCGCGGATGAACCACAAGCCGAACGAGCTCTCCGGCGGCCAGCGTCAGCGTGTCGCCATCGCACGCGCCCTTGTGAACAGCCCCTCGATTATTCTGGCCGACGAGCCCACCGGCAATCTCGACTCGAAAACCGGCGTCGAGATCATGGCACTGTTCGACACCTTGCATGCCAAGGGCAACACAATCGTGCTCGTCACCCACGAGCCGGATATCGCCGAGTACGCGCATCGCGTCGTCCACATCCGTGATGGCCAGATCTACTCCGACGAACCCTCGAAGCGCTTCCGCAAATAGCTCGCATTGCGAATCATCGAAGCGGACTTCAGAGAAAGTCAGTGCTAATATTCCCGGGGCTAGAGCCCTGGGAATGCTCATCTCGCAAGGCAATCCTCATCCCGCAGAGACAACGCGGACCCCTCACGTTCCCCTGCTTCCCGCCGATAAACCGAACGTGAGCCCGAGCACTCCGGGCCGCCAAGGCAGGGCGCGCAGATGTCGACGCAGGATCTTGTACAACGGAGGCAACCGCAGCCCCGTGCCTTCGATCTCACGGCATCCAGACTCCGTCCGGCAGCGTTTGTAGCAATCAGCACTGAAGGGCGCAAGCTTATTCAGCAGGCCGAGGTCGTCGCACCGCATCTGCAATTCGCCACCATCGAAGGGGAGTCCGGCGTCGGCAAACAGACCCTTGCGCAATTGCTGCACGACCGATCCCCCCTTGCCGGTTCCAACTTCAGCCGTTGCGACGCCCGCGAGTGGCTGCTCTCCGAGATTGATCCGCAATTCATGGCCGGGTTCACTTATCTCGATCGCATCGACCTGCTTGCAGCGCCGGGTCAGGGGCTGCTTCTCCGTGTCTTCAAGGCATTGCAGAATCGGCCCACTGGGGAATTTGCCCTGGTGGCATCCTCCGAAACCTCGCTTTGTCAGATGGCGAGTGAGGGACGATTTCTCCCCGATCTTGCCTTTCGGTTCGCCGCGATTCGCTTTGCTATTCCACCTCTCCGCGAGCGACGCGAAGACATCGCGCCGCTCGCAGCACGCTTCCTCGAACGCATCGGCTCGCGCTATCGCCTCCCGCATCTTCGTCTGGCACCCGGCGCCATTGCCCGGCTGCTGCAGCACGACTGGCCGGCCAACGCGCGCGAGCTATCCAGCGTCCTCGAATCCGCGGTCCTCAACTCGCCGGATGGCGTCATTCGCGCGGAAGACCTGCCTATCGTCGCGACTCCGTTACCCACGCCACGCCCCGCTGCGCCATCGTTGCAAGTCCTCAACCTCGATGCCGTCATCCACAACCACATTCGCCTGGCGCTCGAACTCAATCACGGCAACAAACTCAAAACGGCGCGCCAACTCGGCATCAGCCGTTCGACACTTTACCGTTTGCTCTAACGCCGATTTTCCTTCTTCCCGCTGATCGTTCCATCGCGCATCTCTCTGCTGGACGCGACGCCGCCCCCGTGCTCTACACTCATCGCAATGTCCCTTTTCCCAATTTCAGCCGAAGGACCCGCTCCCTTGAAACGACTCGCTGCCTGCGCTCTCGCCGCAATGCTTTTCGCCCCCGCTTTTCTCGGCGCACAACTCGCGCCCACTGCGAATGCGCCCACCACGCCTGAAGATCGCACCAAGGCGCTGCATGCTCTCTTCCACGATTATTGGGAAGAAAATCTCAAGCGGCAGCCCGAGTTCGCCTCCAACATCGGCGACAAACGTTACAACGACCAGATCTCGGACTACTCCGTAAAGGCGGTCAACGAATGGCTTGAGGCTGAGCAGGAATACTTGATGAAGCTCGCCGCCATCGATCCTACCGGGCTCTCCGACCAGGACCAGGTCAGCCGCGAACTCCTCATCCGACACCTCACCGACGACCAGGAGGCCGCCGAGTTCAAAGCATGGGAGATGCCCGTCAACCAGATGGGCGGCATCTATGCGACCTATCCACAGCTAGTGGCGCAGCTCAGCTTCACCACGGTCAAGGACTACGACGACTGGATCGCTCGCCTGCACGCGCTCCCCAAGGCCTTCGACCAGGTCACTGCCAACATGTCCATCGGCATTGACGACAAGCGCGTCCCACCGAAGTTTCTCCTCGAAAAGACTCTTGAGCAGGTCAAGCAGCTGGCAAATCAAAAGCCCGAGGACTCACCTCTCGCGCTCCCGCTCAAAAAGTTCCCGGCATCCATCTCTGCCGCCGATCAGACGCGGATCAAGACCGAGATGCTCGACGCTCTTACCAAGGAAGTTCTGCCGGCGTACTCGCGCTTCGCCCGCTTCCTCGAGGTCGCTTACATCCCCGCGGGCCGCCACCGATCCGGGCATTTCGTCGCTCCCCGACGGAGCAAAGTACTACCAGTTCCTCATCAAGCGCACCACGACAACCGATCTCACCGCGGATCAGATTCACCAGATCGGCCTCGATGAAGTGAAGAAGGACGAAGCCGAGATGCTCGCCATCGCGCAGAAACTCGGCTTCTCTGATCTCAAGAGCTTCCACGCCAGTCTGAAAGCCAATCCGAAGCTTCATCCTGCCTCGGCCGAGGCGTTGCTCGATGCCTGCTCGCGGCTATCTCGGCCCGATGCAGGCCAAGCTCCCCGCGCTGTTCGGCCACCTGCCCAAAACGCCGTTTGAAGTGGCCCCGGTCCCCGACTATCTCGAGAAGACCTCCGCTCCTGCATATTACGAGGCAGGCACTCCCGACGGCAGCCGACCAGGACGTCTGCGCATCGACACTTACAACGCCACCACCCGGAACCTCTACCAGGTCGAAGACCTGCGCTATCACGAAGGCCTGCCCGGCCATCACCTGCAGATCTCCATCGCTCAGCGAACTTCAGGGCGTCCCCGAATTCCGCAAGTTCGGCGGCTATACCGCATTCAGTGAAGGCTGGGGCCTCTATGCCGAACGCCTCGGAAAGGATGTCGGCTTCTACCAGGATCCCTACTCCGATTACGGCCGCCTGGAGGGCGACATCTGGCGCGCGATCCGCCTCGTGGTCGACACCGGCGTCCACTCGCAGCACTGGACGCGCCAGCAGATGGTCGACTACTTCCACGACCACTCCGCTATCGACGAAACCAGCGTTCAGGCTGAGGTCGATCGCTACATCGCGTGGCCCAGCCAGGCTCTCGCCTACAAGATCGGCCAGCTCAAGATTCTTGAACTCCGCGACCGCGCCAAAAAGGAACTGGGTGCCAAGTTCGATATCCGCGCCTTCCACGACCAGGTCATCGACTCCGGCGCGCTGCCCCTCGATGTCCTCGACGAGCGCATCACCGCGTGGATCGCCAGTCAGAAATCTGCTGGGAAGTGAGCTATCTTCGGCTTCTTCCGAGTGGGCCACCATACACCCGGAACGACCCAAATTCGCAGTTTGGTCTACTGTGTTGCAGCCCTTTTTACCGGCTTCGATACATTAGCTGCATGGAAATCATCGGCTTCCTCGTTTTCCAAGTTGTCATCGCAATCGTTGGATTCGTCGCTGGTGGAATTCTTGCCGGAGTAATGTGGTTGGCTACTCGAAGCTTTTCAAGTGGCCGTAAGAGTGCAATTACGTTAGCGCTGTTTCATCCCAGGTCACGGTCCTCTTCCATCTAGAAGGCGCTTGGTTAGCCTATGGCATTGTCGAAGACAGCGATGGGCCAGGACATCTCGTGGAGGGTATCACCATGTACTCTGTCGCGTTGGACTACCAATGTCAGTGGCTCGATCCATTATGAACAAGAGCCAGAGCATTGGCACGAATCATCGGAAAGCCGAAGTTATCGTTGGAGGGGATTTCGGAAGTGCGCGGTTTCGAAGTCGCCGGGAATTTCGGTTATTGGAGCTTCCCACGAAGACGAGAGTCGGAATCGTCTGGGGTTCCATGAAAAGAAGCTGCCAGTTTTCGTTCACCGTCGCTTCAACCGTGGCCATTCGCGAATTTCAATCCGAGTCCGATTTGCGCCCGCCGTGTCCAAATGGATCTGTGGTTCGCGTCCCGTCGGACGGGGCTGTACAAGAAAAAGCTTGCACAAAAGCAGGCCTCTGATGCGCACGCCCGACGTGAATCTGGTTTGATGTCTATACCCTGCTTTTCGGTAGTGGCGACATTCCTGAGACTACGTTCGGGTACACGACACATTCGTGACGCAGGCAAACTTAGAACGGTACGATTGAGTTCGGGTACACGATCTCGCCAATGTTTCTTGTATCCCGAGTGAGCCACTCTCCCGGCCATGCCTACTGCCCGGCCTGTCGGGGCCGGGGCGAAGAAACGTCAAACTGACGAGTGGGCCACAGTACACTCATTATCCGGACCGTGACATAGAGGAGTAGTTCAAATGAACGCGGCAAAGGTAATAATCAACTTGGACGGCTTTGTGAAAGGCTGCAACGTGTACGAACGCGCGATGTATCACATGAGCAGTTGGCGCAAATCGCACAGATACCAGCTTGGCTGTCCTCTCACTGAGGTGAAACTACAGTTTTACGAGCAACAGCATGGGGTTGAACTCCCGTATGAATACCGCAAATTCTTGATGGAGGTTGGTCATGGTGGTGCGGGGCCAATTTACGGACTATTCGCACTCGACAGCCGAGACCCCGAATTTCTCAACATGGATGGCGGCGATCTAGGCGAAGCCATTCCCCTGGACTTCGTCCTTTAATCCAGATCAATGGCAGCGGGGCGACGACATCGGCAATGTGGACGGCGTCGAATGGGATAAAGACGGAAAGTTCGTCGGAATGTTTCTTCCAGGAGCTCTCTATCTTTGCCATCAGGGATGTGCAATTCGGAATTTTCCAATAGCAGTTTCTGGCCCATCCAAAAGGGTGAAGCTATGGAGAAGAAACCGACCTGTCGGAAACAGGAACGTATTCCCGAGGCTTGCAATAGAAAAAGGATAATTTAGGATCGTGTTTTCTGAGACTGTGTACGAGCAGTGGGGTTGATAAATCCCCCTAGGGTGCAGCGGGGCGACGGGGCGGTGGTGCGAGTGGGGGGGCGAGCGCAGGAGTTTCCCAAAGATTATGGGTGGCTCAGATTCCGAGCGGATCACCGCCGACTCGGAATGTATTTCGACTTCGGATTCTGCCACTGCACCTTAGAATCAATATACCTATATACAAAATAGGTATCCAGCCGCTACTATCCCTCCATGGCTAGAAACTCCGACGACCGCGATCTCTTCCCCGGCGCACTTGAAATCATGATTCTCAAGTCGCTCCGGCTTAAACCGATGCATGGCTATGCGCTGGTCAAACACATCAAGCAGGTCTCCGATAACCTGCTGCAGGTGGAAGAGGGCTCCTTGTATCCCGCCCTTCAGCGCATGCTTCGCGAGGGCCTGCTCGCATCGGAAGAAGGGAACTTCGGCAAAGGGCCGGCCGACCCGCATCTACAGCGTGACGGAAGCGGGCCTCCAGCACCTCGAAAAAGAAATTCTCAGCTTTGAAAAGATGTTCGCTGGAATCACGCGCGTCCTCGCATTCGACAAGGCCTAAGGAGATCCACGATGAAGACCCTTCCCCGGCTCTTCGGTCGCAATCGCCGCTATAACGACATCGATGTCTCCATCAGCGAACATATCCTGGAGCGCGCGGATGAACTCGAGGCAGAAGGCATGCCCCGCAAACAGGCGGAGCAAACCGCCCGCCGGGAATTCGGCAACGTCGCCCTCGTCCAGCAGCGCAGCCGAGAACAGTGGCAGTGGCGCGCGCTTGAATCTCTTCTCGCCGACCTCAAGTTCACTCTCCGCCGCCTGCGCAAGTCGCCCGGATTCGCCATCACCGTCCTGCTGACTCTGGCCATCGGCATCGGCGCCAACACCGCGGTCTTCAGCGTTGTCGATGGCGTGCTGCTCAAGCCGCTTCCCTACCCTGATTCCAATCGGTTAGTCGCCCTATGGCTCGATGCTCCCGGCGCCGCGGGGCTCTCCAATTTCGAGGCCGGTCTCCGGCTCTCTCCGTCCTTGTATTTCACCTTTGCCGAGCACAATCACGCATTCGAGTCGCTCGGCGTTTGGGTCCCGAGCACCGCGAACGTCACCGGCATCGCCCAGCCTGAGCAGGCTCACACGCTGGAGATCAGCGACGGCATTCTTCAGACCCTCGAGGTTCCTCCGGCCGTTGGCCGCTGGTTTTCCGCGCAGGATCAGGATCCCAAGGGCGCCAAGACGGTGATGCTCAGCTACGGCTACTGGCAGCGGCGCTTCGGAGGCGACCGCAGCGTGATCGGCCGCAGCATCCAGCTCGACTCGCAAACCCGCGAAATCGTCGGAGTGATGCCGCGCGGCTTCCGAATGGTCGATCGAGATTTCGATCTCCTCGTTCCGACAGCTTTTGATCGGGGAACCTCAAGCTCGCCGGATTCGGCTACAACGGAATCGGCCGCCTCAAGCCCGGAGTGTCCCTTGCACAGGCCAATGCAGACGTCAGCCGTTTGATCGAAACATGGATGCATTCTTATTCCAACGGGCCTGGCACCAATCCCTTCTTCTATCGGAATTGGAAGATTTACCCGCAATTCCGTCCGCTCAAACAGCAGATCGTCGGCCAGGTTTCCCAGGTTCTCTGGGTCGTGATGGCCACGGTCGGCATGGTTATGTTGATCGCCTGCGTCAACATTGCCAATTTGCTCCTCGTCCGCGCGGAATCACGCCAGCATGAACTTTCAATTCGTGCGGCACTCGGAGCGGGCCGCGCCCGTATTGTGCGTGAACTTCTTTTTGAGAGTGTCACCCTCGGCCTCATCGGCGGCGCGTTCGCGCTCGTGGCAGCGTATGGCGCCCTGCACCTGCTGATTGCCTTTGGACCCGCTGATCTGCCTCGGCTGAGTGAGATCGTCCTCGACGGACGATCCATCGCCTTCACGTTCGTGCTATCAGTGTTCTCGGGATTCCTTTTCGGCTCCGTTCCCGCCTATAAGTACGCGCGTACAAGCGCTGCCGCCGCGCTTTCCGGCGCCAGTCGTACTGTCAGTGCCAGCCGCGACCGTCGGCGTTCGCGCAGCGTTCTGGTTGTGGCTCAGGTCGCCATGGCGATGGTGCTTCTCATCAGCGCGCTCCTGATGATCCGCACATTCGCTGCATTGCGCAACGTCGATCCGGGGTTCAGCGATCCCGCCCATCTCGAGGCCATGCGCATTTATATCCCGGACTTACTCGTCACCGATCCGGTCCAGGTGACACGGATGCAGAATGAGATCGTCGACAAGATCGCGGCAATTCCCGGCGTCACCGCGGTTGGCTTCAGCGGCGGACTGCCGATAGAGGGCATCGATCCCAATTGGGACGAGCTGGGCGTCGAAGGTAAGCACTACGACGGTGGAGAGCCTCCGCTCCGTCTCTTCAATTATGTGTCCCCCGGATACTTTCAGACGCTCGGAACTCGGATCGTCGCAGGTCGCGACTTCACATGGAGCGACATCTACAAGTTCAACCAGTACGTCATGGTTTCTGAGAATTTCGCGCGCGAAAACTGGGGCTCGGCTCCAGCCGCCGTCGGCAAGCGTGTCCGCCAGTTCTCCTCAATGCCCTGGCAAGTGGTCATTGGCGTTGTTCAGGATGTGCGCCACAACGGCGTGGATGAAAAGGCGCCGGCCATCATCTATTGGCCCGCCATGATCAACAGTCCATACACGCCGAAACCAACCATCGACCCGCCGCGTGCGGTCTCTTATGCCATTCGCAGTACTCGCGCTGGAAACGAGTCTCTCGTTGCCGATATCCAGCAAGCCGTATGGTCGATCGACGGAAATCTTCCGGTTGCCAATGCGAGCACCATGCAGGAGATCTATGCAAAATCCATGGCGCGAACCTCATTCACACTGACCATGCTCGCCATTGCGGGCACCATGGCGCTCGCGCTCGGCATCATCGGCATCTACGGAGTGATCTCCTATGCCGTCTCACAGCGAACCCGCGAAATTGGAATACGCCTCGCCCTCGGCGCGCAGAAAAAGGAACTCAAGTGGATGTTCGTTCGCTCCGCGCTCACGCTCACCGTTATCGGAGTCGCCATCGGCATCGCGGCTGCCGCAGCGCTTACGCAATCGATGAAGTCGCTGCTCTTCGGCATCAGCCCGCTTGATCCGATTACTTATCTCACGGTGCCGCTCGTCCTGGCCGCAGCGGCTATCCTTGCCAGCTATTTGCCCGCCAGACGCGCCGCTTCCATCAACCCTGTTGAAGCACTCAGGGTCGAGTGAGTTTGTGGGTCAGAGCTTTTAGCATTGAGCGACGGGTCCACCACGTACCCAACCGACGGAGTCCAACTCACAGCGTCGGTTGATTTGTCGCCGTTCGAGTGAACCTCGAACCGGATCATATCCCCTGCGGCAACCTGAATATTGTCCATTTGGGTGGGATATCCCATCTGGTCGGTGGCCGCGACCAACTGCCTTCCGCCCTGGCTCGGCCAGATCTGGGTCACGTTCCTTCCTGACACCAAATTGATCGATGCGGACACGCCGGTTCCCCGCTGCTCATCCGCCTTCAGAACCCGACCCCTGACGCTGATCGTCCCAGCATGGGGAGCGACCCACACGCGAGCAACCCCACTTCGCATCGCAACTTGCCGGTGCAACTTCCCGGCGCCATGTTGAACGCACTCACATATCGAGCTGCGCTCGTCTCCCACGCTCCATTGTTGTCGTCGGCGGCGTAGCGCGGCATCTCCGTCCAGGTCGAATCAGGCGCCTCATACATGTAACGCCACTGGTTCTTTCCCTGCGTCGCCGAGAACTGCTCCGCCGCGAAGTTGGCCGCCAGTGTAGTGGGAACGTTATTTACATCTGCGACCGAGCCAATGTTCTTGCCGGCGAAAAATTTGCCGTGCGGCTCGAAGAAAAAGTTGTTGCGGACTTTCCCCGCGGGCGTTCCGAAGCCGCTGCCGTTGTTGTCTTCCCACACTGAAGTCGCTCCCGGCTGATGCGAGTGCGCGTTCTGTGCAAACGTATTTCCATCGAAATCGAGATCGCTTGAATGGTCGCCACCATGAATGTTCAATATCTCGACGGCGGGACCGGCATTCCCAGCGAACAGGTTTGCCTGCAGGTTGACATGGTCCTCCGACCACTCAAAGTCGATTCCCGTCTCATCCGGACTATCCGTCGCAGGCACCCCGAAAATAATGTTATTGACGAACTTTACCTGGCTCACACGTCCCAGGATCACGGCTGCAGTTCCCGTCGGAGTGTGACAGCCGGCTTCATTCGAGTAAAACCGAGTTCATCACTGTCACATTTGTCATGCCCAGCAGGCGCAGGGAGTCGCTGCAGCCCAGCCCCGCGGCCAGATATTCCTTTGCGGCATTGCCGTTATCGCCTGAAAGAATGAGCCCTCTTAGCTGCACATCCTGGAAAGCATTGTGACCATCCTGATTGTCGCTGGTACTGGTCTCGGCATCAAAAGCCACGCTGTCGAGGTTATTCCTTCCCCTCACGCCGCTTACGGTCACGCCCTTCAACACATATTGCGAACTGGTATAGGTCAAATTGGGCGCGATATTGAACAAGATCCCCGACGACAGGTCGATATTCAAGCTGGACGCAAACGGATCGAGCACGCGGCGTTGCACCGGATAATCCGTCGAGTGCCTGCCCCAGATTCCCTTGTTGTCATGGGCATCAATATTGCTGATCGTGATCCCGTTATTCGAAAGCTGCGTGTAGTGCAAGAGAATTCCGACGCTTGCCCGGCCCACTTCGAGGTCACTGATCTTCCAGTGATTCGCATCCATCAGGAGCACGCAAATATCGGTGGTCGCCTGGTTGCGCAAAATCTTCGGTTTTGGGCCCGTCCCATACGCGTCCAACGTGATCGGTTGCCTCGCCGTGCCACGCCCTGTGAGGGACAATTCCTCGTTCCACGAGCTGCCTCGAGCCAGCAGAATCTGATCCCCGGGAAGAAAGGTCTTGCTCTTGTTCGCCGGCGCAAACGAGCACCACGGCTGCGCCATGCTATGCGGACCGACGTCGCTACAGTTTGAGCCAGCTTGATTGTTGATGTAATAGGCTGTCCCGGCTGCGTTTGCCTGCGCGCTGAAGGCGATGAGACACAAAGCGAAACAGAAAATGACAATGAGCCAGGATCGCCGCGCACCGAGAGCGCGTTTCGCAACCGGCAAAGCCAATCGAATAGTTGGAGATGCAGGGAGATTCTTCTCAATTAGATCTTCAGAGAAGTCCGGCAGGCACACGAATCCCGAACGCAACAAAAGCGACAAAAACACCCCAAAATCAGCGTCATCGCGTTCGGCTTATCAGGCGATAAAGCATGCCCGTGCGGTCTCCGCGTACGGAGCCACAAGTTCAGCTGAAGCGTTCTAGCTGTGGATTGATTACCTGAATTCTACACAAGAAAGCGGTGGATATCTTCATAATCGGGCCACCTAAAGGGAGCGACTGCCAGTTCGCCAAACGAGATTAGTCTTGCCTTTTGTCCCTTTGAACGGTGACAATCCGAGGGTCGCTGCGTCACGGTGCTGAGAAATAACAACTTACCCATCGTCAACGTCTCATTGCTTTTTTCTTGAGAATCTTATCGGTCCGATTGTGGTCGGGGAGACTCAATGTCCACGATGCTTTCTCAAATCTGGAAGGGTTCGACCTTCACTATCGAGCGCCAGCGAGACCCCGCCGCCGACACTGTGATCTTCCGGTTTTCCGGCCCTTTCACCGCCCGCGATATGTATTCGTCCCTCACCCCGGCTGCTTTGCGGAACATCTTCGAGTCCGATCCGCCGCACCATGTGCCGTCCGTCAACATTTTCGACCTCACTGACGTTCCCTACATGGACTCCTGCGGCTTGGGCCTGCTGGTGGGACATTTCGTCCGCTGCCAGAGTAAAGGCGTCCACTTCATCGCCGCAGGTGTAAAGCCTCGCGTCATGGAGCTTTTCAAGACCACGAGGGTCGAACATCTCTTCCCCATCACCGCAACGGTGGATGAGGCCTCAAGCAAACGGCGAGCCAAGCCTTAGCAATGCGCTCCTAAGCCGTCATCTGCACTCCGGCATATCTGTCTCGGACGGAAGTTGCATTCGTCGCTGCCCACAGGGCTGCTATAACTAAGCTCGAATTACAGGAACAATCGAACTGTACCGATCGCATTTGCCGATCATCGCCGGGACCATGCAGATTGAAGCCACAACCTTTCCTGTTCAAGAGCCGAACCAGAATCTCCTTCTCAGGGCTTACTTCATGCAGCAAATCTGCCTTGTCCTGGCTATTCAGATTGTGCTCATTAACCTGCTGTCGCACGTCTCCACGATCGTTGGCCATTTGCTGCCGGAAGGTTTCTTGCACATGCGGGTGGTGTCGGCGATTGCGATTCTGTCCGCGACCGTTGCGCTGTTCTTCACTGAAGCTGGACGGTCCCGGAGCGTTCACCGGATCGGCAGGATTCTTGCTGGCCTGACAACACTGGTGGCGACTGCGAATTTCTGGGCGCCTGTTTCTCAGATATTCCCGCGGTTCGACCACGCTCTCAACGGCAGTCAGCTTCCCCAGCCACAGAGTTCCATATACGCCTCGGCCTTTGCATTCATGCTGTTGGGAATTGTGATTATTCTCATCCGTTCCCGCAACCGTCTTTCGGCCGTATCGCCGACACCGCCCCATCTTTCCTCGTGCTCCTGGTTCTCATCGATACGTCCGAATTCCTTTTTGGAATAGCGCAGATACCGGGATCGTCTACAGTCGGACTTCCGTCATTTCCAACGCTTGTTTGCATTGGTCTTTTGACCCTTGTGGCGGTTTTTCGCCGGGCAGAGTATGGAGTCTTCGCGGTATTTCTGGGGAACGGCATTGGGGGACGAATTGCGCGAATCCTCGCCCCCGTTTTGCTTGTCATGCCATTCCTGCGGGAACTTGGCAGGGCGCGCATGATGAACGCGCATCTGGTTCCAACACACTATGCCACCGCCGTCCTCACATCGCTGGCTACAATCATCTCTTTTGTCCTGCTTCTGTTTCTGGCGCGGCTCATCAACCGCATGCAAAACGAGATTCATGACCTGACTCTGCGCGATGAGTTAACCGGACTTTACAACTTCAGGGGCTTCAATCTGTTCGCCGAACAGGCATTTCTACTTGCTCGCCGGGCCAAAGTTCCCTTCGGCGTCCTTTTCATCGACATGGACAATCTGAAGCTCATCAACGATGAGTTAGGACATAGCGCCGGCTCTGTTTCCCTGATAGAAACTGCGAAGCTCCTGAGCGCAACCTTCCGCGAAACCGATGTCATCGGGCGCCTCGGCGGAGACGAATTCGTTGTAGCGGGACAGTTCGATTCCGGGGAGATATCAGCGGCCATCGATCGCCTCCGTTCAGCCGCAGCTGCGAAGAGTCACCTGGCCGAAAGCCGATTCTTCCTCAGCCTGAGCATGGGCTACGCTGCAGCCGATCACAGCGCAGAAGAATCCTTGAAGCATGTGGTGGCTAGGGCAGACAAGGCAATGTACAAAGAGAAGCGCGCCAAAAAGAGGATGGCCCTCGCCTGATCCCTCCGCTCAAAGACAACCGAACATCCGTCGCTTGCTTGATTGCGGCGATGAATGTCATTCTCAAAAGATGAGTCGAGGAATTCTGCTTGGTGCAGTTGCCAGTCTGATGCTGATCTGCTCTCTTCCTGTTGTGGCACAGGACAAAGGCTATTGGCGGGCGGTAAGTTCCAACGCGATCAGCATCACAGGCGACCTGTCGATCTCCGATGCGAAGATCGCGATCAACTTCGTCAACTTCCCGCTCGCGCAGATTCGTCGATTGCAGCCGGCTGAATCCAGCGCAGCATTCGATGCAGACCCGGGCGAGGGTGGAGTCGGATTTCTCTACCGCTTGAACGTGCCGGCCGATAAACGCTTCCTTCACCACAACACACTTTGCGGATCCGACGATACCCAATGGCTGGCGACTTATGCGCATGGTCGTTCCCTGCGTGTAGCGTTCTTCTCCGGATCCGACATGCCCGTTCTCACAACGGACGCTCTTGCCAACTCGTCGGATGTCTGCGGCACGTTCACCTACTCGCGGTAGATTGCAGCGGCAAACGAGAGCCAGCACGATCACCAAGTCTCTGAACTCTGTCTCCCTCGAACTCCCGCCAGCATTTATCCTTGAGACTGAACTACCACTCTCACTGAAAAGGAACACCATGGCGGAGATAGCCGTTGAGTCCACTGCAGTTCCCGCGCAACTGCCCGATCTGCACGTAGCCGTTCTCGGCGCGGGCAAGATGGGCGGAATTCTGCTCCAGGCATTTCTCAAGCAGAATCTCTTTGCCGCGGACCAGATTCACGCGACCGTCGCCCACGCCGAAAAGGCCGTCGCCCGCGCTGCGCAATGGGGAGTCGACGTCAGTACGGACAACCTCGCCGCCGCGCGCCAGGCCGACCTGATCCTCATCGGCGTCAAGCCCTTCCAGGTTCCGGACCTGATCGCCGAAATCAAGCCCGCGCTCACGCCCGCCAAGACCCTCATCTCGTTTGCTGCTTCAGTGAAGACCCGCGCCATTGAAGACGCAGCCGGCATCGAAATTCCGGTCATCCGAGCCATGCCCAATACGCCTTCGGCTCTCGGCGCAGGAATTGCCGGCCTCTGCCGCGGACGCTTCGTCAAACCCGAGCAGATGGACCTGGCGCAGCGCATCTTTGAAACCGTGGGCCGCTCCGTCATCGTCGACGAGAAGCACATGGACGCCGTCACCGGCCTCTCCGCCTCCGGCCCCGCCTACATCTACATCATCATTGAGGCCCTCGCCGAAGCTGGCGTCAAGGTCGGCCTGCCCCGCGACACCGCGACACAACTCGCCGCGCAGACTGTCTATGGCGCGGGCAAGATGGTGCTCGAAACCGGCTACCATCCGGCGTTGCTGAAGGACGAAGTCACCACCCCCGCCGGTTGCACCGTCGACGGCATTCTGGAACTAGAGGAAGGCGGCCTGCGCGTAACGCTGATCAAGGCAGTGATGCGAGCCACCGAACGAGCCAAGCAATTGGCCGCCGGATAAGGCAAAGCTCGAAGAGGCGATGCAATGCAAGATCGAAGAATCCGCTTGGTAATCGTGTTCGAGAACGATGACAAGATTCAGACTCATCTTTATCCCGGTGAACGGTCGTATACGCAATACGGGATATTGATTGCGGACATCGTTCGCCACGTCGCCAACGCATTCAAAGTCGACGAAAACGACGTTTGGGAGTGGGTTGATAAGGAACGCTATCACCAGACGAGCCCGGCGATTGAAATCAAACCGCAACTGATCGATACGTCCTCATTGCCCATCCAACGCCCATCCTGGCTGCCGTCCTACATCCCCGAACTTCAGGGACTGCGCGGCATCGCCGTTCTCTCCGTCCTTCTGTACCATTGCCATCCGCGCTTTGTCGGCACCTGGTTCTATGGTGCATCGTTGTGGGGCTGGACCGGCGTCAATCTCTTCTTTGTGCTTTCGGGCTTTCTCATTACCTCCATCCTGCTTGAGGCACGCGGCAAGCCGCACTACTTCCGCAACTTCTACGGACGCCGCGCTCTCCGCATCTGGCCGGTGTATGTATTGGTCCTCGTCGTCTGCTATCTGAATGCTCCGTGGTTCATCGGCCCCACCGTCTGGGACGCGATCAGGACAGCGCCGTGGTGGGCTTATCTGCTGTTTCTGCAGAATCTCTTCCATCTCACATTGCCGCCTCCCATCGGACCAACATGGTCGCTGGCCATTGAAGAGCAGTACTACTTTCTGTGGGCGCCGGTCGTGCGTTTACTCCGCGCACCGTGGATGCTGGCCTTGCTGCTGATTGGTGCGCTGATTGCCTCGCCGCTCTTTCGCGAGACCCATTTCGCCTGGATGACGCCGACGCACACGCTCACTCACATCGACGGCATCGCCATGGGCAGCCTGCTCGCGCTCGGTCTTTACACGCTGCCGCTCAGCCGCCGCGTCTGGCTCTGCGATCGGACTCGCCGCCATGCCTATCGGGTTCCTCGCTGCGGCCACCATCGCTGGCGGAACGGCATTTCTCGATACTGCACTCACCACGCTCTTCGCCGGAGCGGTCTTGTCCTCGGTCGCCTCTACCGGAGCACGCAACCCCGTCAATGCGATCCTCAGTCGCGGTCCGCTGGCCTACTACGGCCGCATCAGCTACGGCCTCTACATGACACACATCATGGTCTTCGTCTATTTCGGCTGGTTCGATGCCCGCATGGACCGCTACGGCACGGCGGGAAACCTGGCCGTCGTCGCATTCCGTCTCGTCGCCTGCACACTCGCCGCCACACTGCTCTGGTACGGATTCGAATCGAGAATTCTGCGCCTCAAGCGACACTTCGCAAACGCTCCCGCACGAAAGTCAGCGGTCGCTGCACAGAGCCCGAGATGAGGGCTCCGCATCTTGAAGTTGAACAGTCCCACTTTGTGAGGCGGCATCTCAGCAGATTGTGACTTCAATCACCCACGGCGTTAACACTTCGCTGCTAGGCTGAACGTGAACGGAAAACTTGTTCCCGAGGTGCCCATGACCAGCGCGACGACCGAAATCAACCGGGCCGAAGCAAGTAACGAAGGCCCTCTCAGTACCGAACTCCTCAATAAGATGGACGCCTACTGGCGTGCCGCAAACTACCTCTCTGTCGGCCAGATCTATCTGAAGGACAATCCACTGCTTGAACGGCCGCTGACGCTGGACGACGTTAAACCGCGTCTGCTCGGCCACTGGGGCACCACGCCCGGCCTCAACTTTCTTTATGTGCATTGGAACCGGATAATTCGTGAGCGGCACCTGGACATGATCTACGTCATCGGTCCAGGCCACGGCGGCCCGGGGCTTGTGGCGAACACCTATCTCGAGGGGTCCTACTCTGAGATTTACCCCCACATCGAGCAGAATCGCGACGGCATTAAGCGGCTCTTCCGCCAATTCAGCTGGCCTTATGGAATCCCCAGCCACGTTGCGCCAGAGACGCCGGGCTCAATCCACGAGGGTGGCGAGCTGGGCTACTCGCTGGTGCATGCGTATGGCGCTGCATTCGATAATCCCAACCTGATCGTCGCATGCGTTGTTGGCGATGGCGAGGCGGAGACCGGACCGCTGGCCACCAGCTGGCACTCCAACAAATTCCTCAATCCGGCGACCGACGGCGCGGTGCTGCCGATCCTTCACCTGAACGGCTACAAGATCGCGAATCCGACAGTGCTGGCACGCATTCCTCATGCGGAACTTGAGGATCTGATGCGCGGCTACGGATACGAACCCTTCACGCTGGAGGGGCACGATCCGGCAACGATGCACCAGAAGGCGGCTGCGGTCTTCGACAAGATTTTCGATCGCATCGCCGAGATCCAGAAAGTGGCGCGCGAAGGCGGATCAACCGACAGGCCTGCGTGGCCGATGCTGATCATGCGCACGCCCAAGGGCTGGACGGGACCCAAAGAAGTGGACGGCAAGCCGGTTGAAGGCACATGGCGCGCGCACCAGGTTCCATTTGCTGAACTGCGCGAGAAGCCGGATCACCTGCGTCTGCTGGAAGACTGGATGCGCAGCTACAAGCCAGAGGAGCTCTTCGACGAAAAAGGCGCATTCCGCGAAGATCTCGCCGATATCGCGCCGAAGGGCCGTTTGCGCATGGGCATGAATGCTCACGCCAACGGAGGCCTGCTGTGGCAACCGCTGAAGGTGCCAAGCTTCCGCAGTTTTGCAGTGAAGGTTGACACCCCAGGAGCGACGACCGCCGAGTCAACCCGCGTGCTGGGCAAGATGCTGCACGCTGTGATGGAGGCCAACAAGGACTCGAAAAACTTCCGCGTCTTCGGGCCGGACGAAACGGCGTCAAACCGCTTGCAGGATGTAATAACCGGAACCGGCAAAACCTGGGAGGCTGAGACTTTGCCGGTGGACGAAGATCTTTCACGCACCGGACGCGTGATGGAAATCCTGAGCGAACACATGTGCCAGGGCTGGCTCGAGGGCTACCTGCTGACCGGCCGTCACGGATTCTTCAACTGCTACGAGGCATTCATCCACATCATCGATTCGATGGTGAATCAGCATGCGAAGTGGCTGAAGGTGACACGACAGATCCCGTGGCGCAAACCGATCGCATCGCTCAACTACCTGCTCAGTTCGCTGGTGTGGCGGCAGGATCACAACGGCTTCTCGCATCAGGACCCCGGGTTCATCGATCACCTGGTAAACAAAAAAGCCGACGTCGTGCGCATCTACTTGCCGCCGGACGCGAATACCCTGCTCTCCGTTGCCGACCATTGCCTGCGCAGTAAGAACTACATCAACCTGATCGTGGCAGGAAAGCAGCCCGCTCCGCAGTGGCTGACGATGGACGAAGCAGTTGCGCACTGCACCACCGGATTAGGTGTGTGGAAGTGGGCCTCCAACGACAATGGCAATCCTGACGTAGTGATAGCCAGCTGCGGCGATGTGCCAACGATGGAAGCGCTCGCAGCGGTTATGTTGCTTCGCACGCAGGCGCCTGATTTGCGCGTTCGATTTGTGAACGTGGTCGACCTGATGACGCTTCAGCCGTCATCCGAGCATCCGCACGGCTTGTCAGACGAAGAATACGACGCCGTCTTCCCGCCCAAGGTGCCGACTATCTTCGCATTTCACGGATATCCGTGGGGCATCCACCGGCTCACATACCGCCGGCACAATCACGACAACCTGCACGTGCGCGGCTACAAGGAAGAAGGCACAACCACGACGCCGTTTGACATGTGCGTGCTGAACAATATCGATCGCTTCCAGCTCGCACTCGACGCAATCACGCGTGTGAAACGGCTTGCCTCGAAGGTGGACGATGCGCGGCAGTGGTACTCCGAGGCAATCCAGCGGCATCGGCTGTATGTCTCCGAGAATGGTGAAGATCTGCCGGAAATTCAAGACTGGAAATGGGAGCAGGGGCAGTCTGGCTAGAACCGGTTGCACAAATGGAGTTTTGAAAGGGCTCGGCTTTAGCCGTGCCGCCTGAGGGCTTAAGAGCCAGGGATTCAGCCCCTGAGGGAAGTCATCAATCGGGTTAAGCATGATTTATGCAGCCAGCCCTAACTTTGGTCTAAAGAAGTTCAAATTACGAGTAAGAGGGTCTTTTTATGTCGTCTTTGCCTGTTTTGGTTTTAAACAGCGGTTCGTCCTCTATCAAGTTTGCAATGTATGAAGCCGGAGATGGCCAGCGCACGAAGATTTTTGAAG
This sequence comes from uncultured Acidobacteriaceae bacterium, assembly GCA_963735215.1. Taxonomy (GTDB): domain Bacteria; phylum Acidobacteriota; class Terriglobia; order Terriglobales; family Acidobacteriaceae; genus Telmatobacter. Next base: position 38,005 of record CAVTKF010000013.1, read on the forward strand.
GCGCGGTCGACGGGATCGGCACGGATAACGGGAAATTCTGGATCAAGGATGCCGCAGACAAAAAGCTGGTAGACCAGACGCCGCCGCTGCCGAACCGCTCTGTTGCATTTTCTCTTGTCGAGAAAGCACTGCACTCCGGCCAGTTCCCTGCTCCCAAGGCCATCGGACATCGCACCGTGTGTGGCGGACCGAAGATACGCGACAATCAGCGTATAACTCCGGAACTGATTGACGAGATCGAAAGCTACGCGGCGCTCGCACCGCTGCATACGCCGATCGCGGTCTACATCATGCGCGAGGCACTGCGGTTGTTTCCGGGCATTCCCAATTTCGCGATACTCGACACGTACTTCCATCGCACCATGCCCGAGGTCGTTACACGCATGCCAATTCCCGACGAATATGCGGAGATGGGAGTGCGACGTTATGGCTATCACGGCATCTCGTACGAGTCGATCATCTACCAGTTGCAGCCGAACATTCCTGAGAAGCTGATCGTCGCGCACCTTGGCAACGGCGCATCGATCACGGCGATTCGCAACGGCGAGAGCCTCGATACGTCGATGGGGCTCACGCCGACTGGTGGAATCATCAGCGGGTCACGCACTGGTGACATCGATCCCGGCGTCGTGATCTTCATCTTGAAGAAAATCGCAGAGACAACTCCCGACGCAGCCGCGGCAGCGGACAAGCTCGAGACCGTGGTCAGCAAAAAGTCCGGCTTGCTCGGCGTGAGCGGGCTCTCGAATGACATGCGCGATCTGCGCGACGCCATCAAAGGCGGCAATGAAAAGGCACGCCTCGCCGTCGACAAATTCACGTGGACCATCGCCAAGTGGATCGGCAGCTATTACGCCGAGCTGGGCGGACTTGACATGCTGGTCTTCACGGGCGGAATAGGCGAAAACGACATTGCATCCCGCGCCGAAATCTGCGCAGGGTTAGGAGCCTTAGGTATCGTTGTCGATCCTGCCAAGAATAATGTTCGTGGCGAAGCGGTGATTTCGGCTGAAAGCTCTCGCGTGAAGGTACGCGTAATTCCGCCCGCCGAAGACCTGATGATCGTGAATCACGTGGTGCGGCTTCTCGAGCATCAGGGCGAATGAACACGCTTCGAGGTCAAGGCTCCGCCGCTGTTCTACACTAAAGGGTTCGCATCGGAGCGCTCATTCATGCATTCGGCAGCAACTCAAGTGAACCTCAAACGACTGCCCTCGCCCGCCCTTCAGCGCTTTGCCTGGGGAGTGCTCGCGTACTTTATCGCCGTGATTCTGTGGGGTTCCGTGGTCCGGGCTACCGGTGCCGGTGCGGGATGCGGCAATCACTGGCCGTTGTGCAACGGAACGGTTCTGCAGCACTCGGCGAGTGTGAACACCATAATCGAGTTCACGCATCGCATCACCAGCGGATTATCGTTTTTTTGTGCCGTCGGATTGTTGATTTGGACCTTTGCGGGAACGGTCCGCGGACATCTGGCTCGCGCGGCGGCGGTCGCATCAGTTGCATTCACAGTGGTTGAGGCAATTCTCGGAGCGCTGCTTGTCAAACTTGGGTTGACGGCCATGAGTCAGTCACCATTGCGCCCGTGGTATCTGGCCCTTCACCTGACGAACACGCTATTGTTGTTGGCCGCACTCACCCTCACGGCACATTTACTGAGCCGCACGCATGGCTACCTTCGTGGCAATATTCGGCTGGTAGCGCCATTCGGCGCATCTATTGGCATTATTGTTGTGCTGATCGTGGGCGTGACCGGATCGCTGGCCGCCCTGGGAGACACCTTGTTTCCGGCGACGTCACTCGGATCGGCGCTGGTAGAGGATTTTTCCGCGACGAGCGGATGGCTGGTGCGCTGGCGATGGACGCATCCGACCATTGCGTTTCTCGCGAGCATTTTTCTGATCTGGATCCTGGTGCGTGCTGCGCAACGCACCACTCATTGGGACAATCGCGGATTATCAGCGATGGTTCTGATGCTTCTGGCGGCACAGTATGTATTGGGCGTGCTTGACGTTGTGCTGCTGGCACCCGTGTGGCTGCAGATTGCCCATCTTCTCGGCGCCGACATGTTGTGGGCCGCGCTGGTCGTACTTACCGCGCGATTGACGCTACAACCGGCAGAAACAGAGACTGCGGGACGTAGGGACTAAGGGGCCGGAGAGCCAACTGCTGGACCGATCAACGTACTTATAGTCCCTATTCCCTACGTCCCTTTGTCTCTTGCTTATTTCACCAACACCCCCGCAGCTTGGTAGACCTTTCCATTCACCGTCGAATTGATGACGGGCAACTCGGGTGTAGCTGTGAGCCACTCAATCTTACCGTCTCTCAAGATCACCGTATCTTCGGCCTTGCCACCGCGGATGCTCGGATTCCATGCAAAGGCCTGGTTGTTGACGACGGTCTCTTTGCCTTCGGGTGTGGCAACCCACTCGCGCTCGCCATAACCCGTTGGTCCGCCCTGATGGTGGAAGCGCTCTTCGCCGGGGAATCCTTCGGCTGCATAAGCAGCCTGCGCGACGCGGAATAATTCAGCAGAGGTTGCGCCAACGTGAGTGGCATCGAGAAGCGCAGCATTGACCTGGGCAGCGGACTTGAATCGCGCGGCCAACTCCGCCGGCAATTCGCCGAAGTGCACAAAACGCGTGATGGAAATCGCCAGGCCCCACTTGCGCGAGCAGAGATTGAGCATTCCATATTTCTTCAGTCGTGCGCCGCGAGCGACTGCATGCTTGTATTTGTAGATGCGGTCGTCGACTGCGAAAAGATAAACCGACGGCAAAATCCCGCGTCGCAAGAGATTGGCGGCGGTGAGAGCTTCGAGATCGTATTCGCTCAGGCCTGGTTCGACCTCCTGCAGCGACTCGATGGTTGCGTCCGCTGTCTGCGTGCCAAGCCAGCGATAGCGCGCGATTTCAGTCTCACTCAGTGAGGCGCGCAGCGGATACAGATTTACCGCGACCGTTCCGGCCAATGGTGTGTCGGACCCGAGCGGGCCACCAGCAAGCTTTTGAGCTGCGGCCGTGGTTTCGTCGGCGTACCACGGGAAAAGCACTGGCTCAAAATCGAGCGCGCCAAACTCTTCATCGTGCAGGCGCGGAGCTTCATTCTCGGTCGTAAAGTAGTAGCGTTTCCCTTCTGCCGTAACGAGCAGCGAAGCAACACCCGTCTCACAGGGCGTCAGCACACGGAGCTCAACCGCACCGCCCGTGAGCCATGCCACGTTCTCGTTGCGCCGGATCAAAACGCCGGAGAGCTTGTTCTCGCGCAGCCAGCCGACAAGCTTTTCGTGCTTCGAGTCCAGCTCCGCATTCCACGCAGCTTCCGTTACAACCGTTGTCCCGTTTACCACCAGGCTCTTGTTAATCCGCTTGGTTATGACTGCTGTCTCCATAGAATCCCTCCTCAAACAAAGTCGGGCGTCGACACAGGAGTCAACGCCCGTCTCTCGATCGCAAATAAATCAGTCCTCAAGACTCGGGTGATAGTGACTCTCCCATCCGAGATAACGAGCAGCTTCGTGCACTGACTTCGATACGTCGCTGAAATTCGCCGCGACGTGGTGTTCGAATCCTTCGCGACAGATGAACTTCAGCAGCTTCTGCAACTGTGGAATCTCGGCCACGCCAGCGCCGCCGAAGGTCTCGAGTGGATCGTCGGTGAAGCGGCCCGCTCCGGTATATCCGCGAACAATTCCGCGGCGATCGTCGGTGGAGTAGCGCGCAAAACTCATGCCACCCGCCTTCACGCGACCAACGCAGGTGCCGAAGGTATTCAGTTTGCCTACCGTGCCGGCGATGATCTCCTGGTAGTCCATCTTGACGTCCTGGAAGAAGTGCTTGGGCAGGTTGGAGCAGTGGAAGCAGACGCACTTGTCGGGATGGCTGCCGTAATTATTATTCCAGTCCAACAGCGCGGAGGGCGTGCCGCTGGCCAGCGCGAGCATATACATGCTCAGCGTGCCGGGTACATCCGTCTCGCAGGCTGAAGGAATGAGATTGTCGCTCATCATGCTCATGATGGTGCAGGGCACGACGCCGAAGAATTCTTCCATCGAAGTCCAGCATTGCACGGCGCTGATTGTCACGTGGGTCTGCTTCATCCAGCCATCGATGACCGCGCCGAGCTTCGCCATCTTCATCAGCGATTCCTCGGGTATACCGGACGTTGTTACATACTTCTTGATCGCGGCCAGCTTGCCCTGCGCGGCATCGTCGTTGTCTTTCATGCGATTGATGCGGCCGAAAATTTCCGAAAGATCAATCGTCTCGATCGTGATGCCGCTGGTTTCAAAAATGCGCTCGGAGTAGCGGACCGTGTTGAATGCCGTGGGACGCGCGCCGATAGCGCCGATGCGAAGGTTCTTGAGCCCCTTCACGATGCGGCAGACTGCCGAAAACCACTCAAGATCAACCTTGAACTCCGCCGACGTGAGCGCTTCGGTATGCAGCGTGGTCAGCGAGTAGTTGATGCCGTACTGCATCATGTTGTTGCAGGCTGACATTTTGCCGCAGAAGCTGTCGCGCCGTGTGGCGATGGTCATCGCGTCGGAGCGGTCGGGCGTAGCCTGCACCAGCACCGGGACGTTCAGACCCGACAGGCGGATCGCATCGACGATGCCGCGCTCTTCGCCGAAGTTGGGCAGCGTGATGATGATGCCATCAATCTCTTCGGCGTGCTTCTTGAACAGTTCAGCGCAATGCTGCGCCTCGGTGTAGGTCTCTACCGCGCCGTATTTTGACTGTTCCGGACCGAGGACGATTGCGGCCGCGCCAGCGGCTTCGAGTACCGAGATGATCTCTTCACGCCCGGTCTTGGCCAGGTGATCCGGGAAAAAGCCCCGGTTGCCGACAATAACTCCAAATGTCATCTTTCTTTGTGCTGCCATGTTTCATGCTCCTTAAATTGCCGCACTAACCGTTGCGGCCCGGGCGAAAGCGTATTCCATAAAAAAGACCGACGAGCAACATCGAACCGCCCCACCATACCGGAGCGTGCAGGTTGGCCAGCACCACGTTGGCAAGTTGATTGGTGGCCAACTCGTACAGTCCGTAACCAAAGATCATCGCTCCGTAAACCGAGAGCAGGACGCCGATGAAAAACCAGATTGAAATGTGGCCAGAATGCATGCGGCCTCCTTACCAGAAGTAAATGTTGAGCGCCAGAAACAAAATGATGGCAATGACCAGCCAGAAGTACTCGTTCTTGTAGAACGGCACCGGCTCTTCCACCGGAAGGGTTGTCGCACCGTATACAAGCCCGTTCAGTTCAGCGAGCGTCTTTGGTTTAGTGACCAGGCTGACGATCACGTTGACGAGGATGGCTACAATCACCGACCACAGGGCGCGATACATGTTCTCCGCCATGTCCCTCGCGTTCGGCGAGATCGCAACGAAACGCAACGCCGACGGATCGGCCTTGACCCATCCCCACAGCCCGATCGAAGTAAGCGTACCCATCAGCAATCCCCAGAACCCGCCTGCCTTGGTGGCGCGCTTCCAGAACATGCCGACGAGCACCACGCCGAGCAGCGGCGAGATGAAGAAGCTGAAGAGTGCCTGCACGTAATCCATGATTCCGGCCGCGCTCATCACGAGATATGCGGTACCGATGGAGACAATCACACCGAGAATCGTGGCCCAGCGGCCAACCGTGACGAGATGCTCATCGGACGCGTTCTTCTTGATTAGCGGCTGATAGATGTCGTACGTCCACACGGCCGAGAATGCGCTTACATTGCCCGCCATGCCGCTCATGAATCCGGCGATCAACGCGGTGATGCCGAGGCCCAGCAGTCCAGGCGCCATGTAGCGCACCATCATCAACGGCAGAACCTCGTTATAGCTGTGCAATCCAGACCCCGGAGTGACAAGATTCTGCCCCACAAGGTGCATCAGGCTGCCATCGGGATTCTGCAGCACAACGAGCGCAAGCAGGCCGGGCAGAATGACGATGAACGGCACGGCCATCTTGAAGAACGATCCGATGATCGGAGCCATGCGGGCGGAGCGTAAATTGTGCGCGGTGAGAACGCGCTGCACGACGAGGAAGTCCGTAGTCCAGTAACCGAAGCTGATAGCGAATCCGAGGCCAAAGACGATGCCGGTCCAGTGAATGCCCATCGGGTTGTCGGTAAAGTGGCCCATGCTGCGCCACATGTGCGTGTAGTCTCCGGGAGCCGTTGCGCCGATGGCGATATTGTGTGCGAGCTTGGCCTTGAATCCGTTCCAGCCGCCAGCCTCAACCAGTCCGAGAATCGGAACCAGGAGCGCGCCGCCCCAGATCAGCATGAACTGCAGGACTTCATTGAAGATTGCGGAGCGTAAGCCGCCCAGCGCTACGTAGGCTGCCACTGCCAAAGACGAAACGATGATAGAAAAATTCAGATTCCAGCCGAGAACAACCTTCATCACCTCGGCCATGGCGAACATGTTCACGCCGCTCATCAGCACCGTCATGAATGCGAACGAGAAAGCTGAAACCGTGCTTGCGCCCTGTCCATAACGCAGCTTGAGATAGCCGGGCACCGAGTGCGTCTTGCACACGTAGTAAAAGGGCATCATCACGATGCCCAGGAACAGCATGGCCGGAATCGCGCCGACCCAATACCAGTGCGCCGCGAGAATGCCGTATTGATACGCCGATCCGGCCCACCCCATCAGTTCCAGTGAACCCAGGTTGGCCGACACAAAGCTCAGACCGGCGATCCACGCCGTCATCTCGCGGCCGGCCATGAAGAACTCTTCGCTGGTGTTGGCCTGGCCTTTGAGGTAGAAGCCGATCCAAATCACCATCACGAAGTAGATCGCGATGATGGCGATGTCGAGCATGCTCAGATGCGCGAGCGAGGGTGCGGCAAGGGCGAGTAAGGCCGCGGGTGCAGCAGGAAGTGCAACGGCGGTTAAACCTGGAACCAAAGCGAGCATTCAGTCACCTGCAATCGGGTGAATACATCCGTAGTTGATGTGGACGTCCGCCCATAAGTAAATGGGTTTACTCCAAGGGTTGTCAAGCCTTCAAACCAAAAATAAGGGATCGGGTTCGCAGTGCGCCGAAGCCAGCTGGAATTTCGCGTCATCTTGAAGGGATACGTTTTCCGGCACGGAGTCTACCACACCGAACCGTGGACGTAATACATCGGCGACGTGACGAACGGTAAGCATCAAGATTCAATAGGTGAGGCCAATATTTCCTGCTTGTTTTTACAGCGCCGGAACGATAACTTGGGACATGGGATCATCATTCCCCTTCCCCAATCCTTCTGTCTTCCGGCCTTTTGTTCCTCCGCGCCTGATGCGGTTGTCTGTCCAATTCCATCCTCAACCTAAGGAGTCTTGCCGATGTACCCGACCGTCGATCCTATAGCTCCTGCGGGAGTCGCCTCTACCGGAATTTCGCGCCGCAGCTTCTTCCGTTTCGCCGCTGGAGCCTCAGCGCTGGCCAGCCTGCCGATCCTCACCGAGGCGCATCTCGCATACGCCGAACGTCCCAAATTCGCCGACCCCAACAAAGGCATCCACATCGACGCCAATGAGAACCCCATGGGGCCCTCTGAAGCCGCTCGCCAGGCGATGATCGCCATCGTTCCGCGCGGCGGGCGCTACCTGTTTACCGGTGAAGAGGAGCTCTCGGAGATCTTCGCCAAGCAGGAAGGCCTGAGCGTGGAGTCGGTCAGTCCTTTTGCTGGATCAAGCGAACCGCTGCACTTTACGGTGCTCGCGTTCACCAGCAAGGACCGCCCCCTTGTCGTCGCCGACCCCGGCTACGAAGCGCCGATGTGGGCAGCCAAGGTAAGTGGCGCGCCGATCTTCAAGGTGCCGCTGGCCGATCCCAAAGGCGAAGCTAAGCATGACGTCAAGGCGATGCTCGCCGCAGCTTCGAATCCCGGCGTGATCTACATCTGCAACCCCAATAACCCGACGGGCACCTGTACGCCCCGCAGCGACATCGAATACGTCGTTGCCAACGCGCCCAAAGACACGGTGATCCTCATTGACGAAGCCTACATCCACCTCTGCGATGCGCCGCGTTCGATTGACTTTGTGAAGGAAGGCAAGAACGTCATCGTCCTGCGCACCTTCTCGAAGCTGTACGGCATGGCCGGCATCCGCATGGGATTCGCCATCGGCCGTCCCGATCTACTGGCGAAGATAACGCCGTTTGGCGGAATGAACGCGCTGCCCATCACCGCGGTTGCCGCGGCCAAGGCCAGCCTGCTCGATGCGGACCTTGTTCCTGCCCGCAAGAAGATCATCGCCGACACGCGCCTTCAGACCATCGCTTGGCTGAAGAGCGAGGGCTATAGCTGCACTCCGTCGGAAAGCAACTGTTTCATGCTCGATGTACGCAAGCCCGGCAAGGAAGTGCAGGCGGCACTGGCTGCGAAGGACATGTACGTTGGCCGCATCTGGCCTGCGTGGCCCAACAGCGTACGCATCACAGTCGGCACGCCAGATGAAATGATGGCCTTCCGCAAGGACTTCACCGCGGTGATGAGCGGTAGCACTGTCGGGATGATTTCGCCGAAGCTGCCGGCACGGTTGGAACGAGCGCCATTCACGCACATGTCGTAGGCAAGGCTCTCAGTTGTCAGTCATCAGTTTTCAGTAAAAAGCCCCGTCTTCGGACGGGGTTTTTTGCTAGAAATGATCGCATAAATCTAGTCTTGAAAGGGCACGGCTTTAGCCGTGCCGCATGGAAGCTCTTAAAAACCGGGCTTCAGCCGCTGAGGGATGTCTGCCCGACCAAGCATGATTTATGCAACCGGCTCTAGGAGGGTGTAACGAGTGTCCGCGTTCACCAAAATAATGCCGGTCGCTTGGAAGCGACCGGCATTATTTTTCAAATGGGTTGTGTAGGCTGGCCTTTCCCTAGAAAAGAATCTTCATGGCCAACTGCACGTTGAAGGGTTCTCCCGGGCCGATGCCCGGTGAATAGTTGCCCGAACCGATCGTGGAACCTGTCCTGCCGAAGCTTCCGCCACCGAAGTAGTCGTTGCAGAGCTGCGTGCATGCGGGACTGGCAAGATTTACGTGGTTGAACAGATTGAACATTTCGGCGCGGAACTGAACGTTCACCGGGAAATCGTTAATCGGGAACTTTGTGTTCTTCAGGACCGAGAGATCGATATCTTCATAGCCCGGCCCGTAGATGCTGTTGCGGGCTTCAGTTCCCCAGGTGTTTGCGTCGGGCTCAACATAAGCATTCGGGTTGAACCACTGGACGAATTTGTTGCCGTTGACAGTTTGAATACCATGGCTCACTCCCGCAAACGGGTTGGACACGCGGTTGACGCGCTGCGTATACTCGCCGGTGCCGCTGGTGTCATCACCGTTGTACACAGTGATCGGCTGGCCACCGTTGAAGGCAAAAGCCGTGTTGAGTTCCCATCCTCCGGTCAGCAACTTCATCGTTGGCGCCGACGGAATCGAGTAGTTCACGTAGCCCTTGAAGCCATTCCGCGTATCGAAGTCCGAGTTGCCATAGTCCCCTTTGAAGTTGTAGCTGTCTTGGGGAAGGGCCCCACGATATGCCGTGACTTCGTCGAGGCCGTGACTCCACGTATACGAGGCCTGCGCAACCGCGCCATGCCAACTCGACGTGCGGAACACAGTCTGCAGAGAGTTGTAATTTGACGTCCCGATGCTCTCGATCTGGTTGATGTCGGAGTAGAAGTTTCCTCCGAAGGCAGTTCCGTCTCCCGCGTAGGCGCCGGGCGCGCCACCAAGATGGGGCTGGTTGATATTCAGAAGGCTCAGTAGCTTGCGGCCCTCGCTGCCGACGTACCCGAGTTGGAAGAATGCCTTTCCAACTTGCCGCTCAATCTGCAGGTTGAAGTTGACGTTGTAGGGCGAGCGGAAATTCTTGTCGACACTGAAAACGCCACAGGAATTCACAGTGCACGAGAGCGTCTGCGTGGGAATGATTTCCTGACCAGGCACAATCAGGACCGGGCTGCCTGTGCTTGCCGCGGTAGTGAGGGTGAATACCGGATTGCCGCCGCCGGGGTTGCCTTCGAGTCCGTTAGGAGCCGAGTTTCCGGGACGATTATCGAGGAATGGATTCGCATTCGGCGTGTCGAAGAAGATTCCGGCGCCGCCGCGGATCACGGTCGCTTGTGACGACGGTAGCTTGTAGCTGAAGCCGATACGCGGGCTGAAGCTGGTGTGGTCGGGCTCGTAGATGCTGCTGATGTCCGCACCCTGAAACGCGATGCCACTCGTTGTAAGTCCCGGCCTGAAGACCGAAAGATCCTTCTTACTGTCGTGCATTGGCTGCATGTAGTCGTAACGCAGGCCGAAGTTGAAGTTCAGATTGGTGGTGGCCTGAAAGCTGTCCTGGGCGAAGACGGTATACCCTGTAGAAAACACCAGCGCGCTCGGGGTTTCCTACGGCGATGGAGGCTTTCGTCAGATAACCAGCCAGAAAATCTGCAAGGGATGCGACATCCTGATCGTCCGTATTCCACGCCGTGGAACCGTCTCCGTTTGGTCCTTGCCCGCCAAGAAATTGGTAATTGCCGATGGCATGGCGGTGATAGAACTCATCCACCTGCGCACGCCGAAATTCGCCGCCTACACGCAATTGATGCTTGCCCTTGACGATGTTGAGCGCTTCGTCGATGACCCCGGTAATATCCTGGCGGCCCTCGGGAGGCGTGTTGCCCGTGGGTTCAAAATCGTTGCCGATCTGAATATTTGGCGCGTTCGGGAACGGAGCACCGGTTATAAAACCAGCTTGTGTCACACTCGTAAAATTCGTGTTGGCATCGGAGAAGGTCTGATGGAAGTAGTTCACTCCGGCGGTCACGCTATTGCTGATCGCGGGCGAGATTACCCAGTTGTGGCCAGCCGAAAAGTTATAGACGTGGATCGGTCCGATCTCAAAGAAGTAGGGATTGATGTCGGTCGTTCCCACCGGGGCTGTCTGATTGCCCTGGCCCATGAAGGCGCGAGCGTAGATGCTGTGCTTTGAGTTGAAGGTGTGGTCGATCTTGGCTACGCCGTTGTAGCTGTATCCGAATTCGGGCGCCGCCGACTGGAAGAAGCCCGGGGTCGTTCCGGCTAGGAGGTCGGAAGGCCACAGAATCGCGATCAGTTTTTGCGTCGCCGGGTCGACCGGAACCCCCGCGTCAGTCAACAACTGCATCGCAGCGGCCTGGTAATACGCATTTGGCTCGAGTCCTGAGTTGCCGGTCGCGATGTTGAACTTCTGCTTCTCGAAGTTCGTGAACCAGAACGTGTGATCCTTCCAGAATGGGCCGCCCAGCGAAGCACCCCATTGCACATTTTCGAGCGGCAAATCGCCCAGCGTGTTGAATGGGTTGCTCTCCGCGAGCGCCTGGTTGCGTTCGTAATAGTAGATCGAGCCGTGCGGAGTATTTGTGCCGGATTTTGTAACGAGGTTAACGCTTCCGCCTGGATTTCTGCCCACTTCCGCAGAAGACTGAGTCTGCAGGCTGAACTCTTCGATGGAGTCGATTGGCAATGTGACGCCCGCGATATTTTCAACGCCACCCTGATTCACCGCAGGTATGTTGTGCCACCAGTCGTTATTGTCGGTGCCGTCGATCTGCCAATTCACTTGATTTCCGCGTGTTCCGTTCACTGAGCCGAAGCCGCCCAACGCGTAACCGGCAAAGCCCGGCGCCAAGCCGATCATCTGCGTGAAGTCGCGCCCATTCAGAGGAATATCCTGAACAGTGGACTCGGGGATATCTGTCGTCTGAGTGGCCGAAGTCGTATCGAGCGCGAGGCCCGAAGCCGAAACCTCGACCGTCTCACCAGCCGCCTGCACAGAAAGCTTGACCGGCAATGTGTAGATCACGCCAGCCGTTACCGGCACGTTTTTGATCACCGTTTCTTTGAAGCCGGAGACAGAGATCTTGATGGTGTATGCGCCGAGTGGCATGTCCTGGAAACTGTACTCACCGGCGCTGGAGGTAATGGTTTTGTGCAGAACACCTGTCGCAGAATCTGTGGCTGCTACTGTCGCGCCGGGAACAACCGCGCCCGACTGATCTGTCACGGTTCCATTGATTCCGCCGCGGAATGTCTGCGCCAGACTACTCAAGGGGAATGCGATCACCGCGGCAACCGCGATGAGTATAGCGGCAAATACACTTCGGGTAAGTCGATGAAGCATTGCGCTTAACCTCCAGAAATTGAGTGAAATTGTGTAACTGCGCGCCCTTGAAAAAGTGCTACCGCCCGGCCGGCGGACTGGGCGTCAAAATTCCCGCATGGGCCCTGATTGTTTTTTGGGATGCTTAGAAGGGTGGAATGTGTGGGGTTGGTATTCCATTCCCTACGATAGTTTGCGAACAAATAAAGAAGCAATAAGGATTTCCGCTAAATCAATTCGGGAATTCCGTCTTTCAAGGCAGACTTTAGCGCAATTGCGCCTTCTTAAGGGGTCTATCATCCATGGCGAAGGCGCAGCTCGTGCGTGATCTGGGTTGAGCTTCATGTGATTTGACTCACTGCAACCCGTGCGCTCGGGCACATCTCGTCGACGTTTTCGGTGCCACGCTTTTCGCGTACAGGGTGCTTGCCATGTCGGACGCGGGACTAAGCCGATGGGCTCAACCGTCCGTTCTTCTCGTCGCGACGGACCTTAGCGATCTCGATCTGCTGATTCCGTTTGCGATTCAGCAGGCGCACCGGTCGAGCGCCCGCATCATTCTTTTTCACGTGCTTGGCGCAGGGGCCGGTTTCACTTCCGACCCCCTTGGCATGCCTTATTTCGACCCGGGCGGCGCCATTGATTTCGCTATCAAGACGCTTGAGCCTTGGAGAATGAAGGCGCGAGCACAAGATGTGGCGTGTGACGCCGTTGTTCGCGAAGGGAATCCCGCTCAGCAGATCATCGCGGCAGCTCGCCAGTTCAACGTGCATCGTATTTTTCTTGGGACCCGGAGCCGGAGCAAAGTCAGCAAGCTGCTTCTTGGTTCCGTGGCAGAACAAGTGCTGCGCTCGGTAAACCTCCCGGTCATCACCGTGGGACCCGAGGCTCATCTCGAGGTGGCAGGCGACACCCGGCAAAGGGTTGTCTTGCACGCCACCACGTTAAGAGAGACCTCAAGCCCGAGCGCAGTACTTGCATGCCAGATCGCCGCGAACCGAAAGGCGAAACTTGTCCTGTTGCATGTATTGCCTCCGATCGACGAGATGCAACGAGATCGCCTGCCAACCGGATTGGACTCGACGGCGCTACTTGAGCTGCGCATTCTCGCGACGGAGATTGCCGCTACAGACTCCTGTTGCGTCGAGGTCGAGGCTCGCGTTGCGCACGGCCATCCCGCGATCGAGATTCTGGCGACATCAGCCGAATTCGGCGCCGACCTCATCGTTCTGGGTTCGACACACCGTTCGGTCTTCCACAACCTGACCCACGATCGCACCGTCTACCGCGTGCTGGCACACGCCCGCTGTCCTGTACTCACTCTGCGCGACGAGAAGGAAGAACCGGTTCCGATTCCACCTGAACACGACAAGATTTCTCTCTAAGAAAATCAATAACCCAGTGCTTCGTGCGGACACTCACCGCCAGCAACTTCGAGAGCAATTTGTCATCCTAAGCCTGGGATATGCAATCTTCTATTGAGCCGAACCAGCCGTTGTTCTGCGCTTCATCGAGCTGCTGCTGGAGATACGACCACAGCGCAGGACATCCTGCCTGAACCGCGGGGCCATTGCGCTTAAGGACCTGCTCGTAGCGGATGCCGTTTTCGCGCCAGCTCTGCCCGTTGTTGGCAAGATTGAGAATGATCGGAATAGAACGGTCCATTGCATGAGCAAACTGCGCCTCGGGAGTCTCGGCCGCCTCGAACTCATCCCATAGCTCCAGAAATGAACCACCGGGTTCGCTTCGCAGGATTGCGCTGATGCGCTTCACAGCGGCGTGTTCTGCTGTCTTGCGCTCCTCCAGGCCTTCGGTCGCATAGGCAATGGTGTCCCCGATATCGATTTCGCCGATGTCATGCAACAGAAGCATGCTGACAACACGCTCGATTTTGATAGGCCTCTCAGCGAAGCGGGAAAGTGCCATCGCGAGCACGGCTATCTGCCAGCTGTGCTCTGCAGAGTTCTCAAAGCGTGCAAGCCCGAGCGGCCGTGTCTTGCGCTCCACACCTTTCAGCTTGTCCAGTTCGCGAATGAAATCGATGACGGGCTGCAATGCTTCTTCCTGAGACATAGAGACGGCTCCTCTCATGTTGAGAAGGTACTCAGGGAAGAAGTTTACGCGGTGAGGCGTTCGAGCTGATCAGGCTTGGAGATGGTGAGACTGGCGCCTTTGATCACGATCCATTGATCGCGGCGGAACTGATTCAGCAGCCGCGTTACGGTCTCGCGTGAAGTGCCCGCCATGTTGGCGATCTCTTCGTGCGTGAGGGCCATCGTAAACCGGATCTCCGGCTTGCCACTGGAAGCGGCCTTACCCCAGTCAAGCAGCAGTCGCGCAAGCCGTCCCGCAGCGGAACCGGAAAGAGCCAGCCGCTTGGCGTCGTGGAAGACGGTGAGATATTCGCCCGAGAGCGATTGCGCCGCATGCATGCTCGCGATTCCATGCCGGCCGAGAAAGTCGATGAACTCCTGCTTGCGAATCGTCTTCACCTGGCAGGGCTCGATGGCTTCGGCCGTCACTTCATGAGGAACGTTGGCCAGGACCGCGCTCAGCCCCATCACGTCGCCGGGAGCCGCAATCTTGAGGATCATGGTCTTGCCGTCGCGTGAGGTCGACGAAATCTTCACCTGCCCAAAGCAGATGATGAAGACATTCCGCGCCGCATCGCCCTCGGTAAACAGCTTTGCACCCCGCGCATGGCTCATCATAATTCCGATGTTGTCGAAATCCTGCAGAGCTTCAGGTGTGAGATTGCAGAACATCCGCAGATGGCGGTGCTCGCAATTAAGACAATCTTCCGGGGGGTGATGAGAGTGAATTCCAGCCATACCTGTTCCGCGATTTATCCAGAGTATATCTTAGTTCTTCTGGATAAAGATGGATATGGCTCTAAAGTGGCTTTCGTCGGAGTAAATTCCCGAACTCCTGATCATCTCGGATCATCCGAGCTTGGCTGCCGGTTCAGGCTTGCGCCGATCCAGCCGGTCTACGCCGGAGTCCCGCCAGCCTTGTTGCGCAGCAGATGTCGTATGCCCTTGAAACTTCACGAGCTAACTCTTCCAGGAGCTGCATCCTGAGTGGGGGATACAATTCAAAACCGCGCTGCAACGCCTCCTTGGGCAATCGCATGGCTGCTCCCTTGCACTGCGCAATAAGAGTGTATGTGTGACGTACATCACCTAACATTGCAGCCAATTCCACCACTTCGCCGGCACGGACGGTTCCAAGCTTAAGCCGCGTATCCATCCGTGACGCCTTGCGCACCATATAACCGGAAATCACGACGTACAAACCCCGGCATATGTCATTCTGTTGAAAGATGACATCCCCTGCATCAAATTCGATGCACTCCGCCGACGCATTCAGCATGTTTCCGACCGCAGCCGGACAGGCCAACAGTTCTGCAATCGGATGCGCCGCGGCGCCCTCATGCCGTTCGGAGATTGCTGCTGGTTGCATGGTCCCGTCTCCTCTTGCCTCTTTCCGATTCATGATCCACCTGCGAGCTTGATCAGCTGCGGTTCTCACTCCCGCGATGTCGCGGTCTCGCCGGCTTCCCCGGAACTCAGAGTAACCAAATCCCATATGCGGCAACTCGTCTCGACAAGCTGCGATCCCTGGTAGGTTCATTGAGCGGTCGATGTAAGTTGCCTCTGCCGCTTCGTCGGATTGAGCAGTTCACTCATCTGCCCACTCGCGTCCTCAGCAGGGCGCACTCGTACATGTTTCCGATTCCCGCTCCACTGAGGCCATCGCGGGCGGCACGCAGAGCACAGGTACGCGCGACCGGGCCAGCAGGGTGAACGCCGTCCCATGCGGTCCCGGGGTTTCGCTGGTTCGCTTCACTCCAATCACCAGCACACTTGGTTGATACTGTCCGATTGCATCGACGATCGCGTCACTGGGCTTGCCGTCCTTGACGATGCAGCGCAGAGGAAAGCGCCCCGCGCTCTCGATCCCGAACTCCTTGACCGTGGTCGTCATGGGATTGAGAAACGCGACGGCCTCCTCAGGCCTTCGTGCATGAACAACAATCAATGTCCTGTGAAAGATCTCGGCAAGCGAACAGGCTGTCTCTGCAGCCTCCGCAGTGGCCTCATTCCGTTCCATTGCCAGCATCACGGGGCCGCCCGGCACCGGACGATAGGCGCCAGCGTTGTAGTCAGCGGCGACTGCGAGCACCGGACATGGAGCTAGCCGCACCAGCTGCTCGGCCACTGCTCCAACGAGAATTGGTCCTGCACCCTGCTTGCCTTCCGTGCCAATCACGATCAGACCTGCTCCGTATTGCCGCGCGACATCCACGAGCATCTGCGCGACTTCACCCTGGCGAATCTCCGAATGGCTGTGGATGCCTTCGCGAATCAGATCGGAGGACATCTGATCGAGGGTGGCGCGGGCCTGCTCGGTGAGACTGCTGAGAACCTTTCCGGGAACCGCAACGACCGAGGCGTAATCCAAAGGATCGAGCCCGTGAGCCAGCACGATGCGTGCCCCGTAAGCCACGGCCAGTTTGCGCGCATACTCCAACGCGGCATCTGCCCTACCGTCCAGGTCCGTTGCCACGACGATGGTCTTTAAACCAGATGCGAAACTCATAACCGCCTTCTTTGCGCCAAGGTTGCCGATCGCGCGGGTGCGCCGATCGATTCGGAGCCTGATGGTTACTGAGTCTGCTCTCGCGCAAAGAGTGGGGCAGTGATGGTATTCACTTCTTCCTGTGACTGTGGTCACAAATGAAAGAAAATGTGTAACTTACCCCGCAAGTAAACCGACGTTTTCTTCGTCTGGCAGGCGGTCCATCGGTATACACGCGGAAGCCGGATACGGTAGGCTTCTCCCCGTCATGAAAAACCTCTGGAACGCCCCAACTCAAACGTTTGTCCCCGTTCGTGCCGCGAGCCTTGCCTTTGTTCTCCTTGCCTGCCTGCTTTGCCTTTCGGGCTATTCACGCGCCCAGGCTCCCTCGCCAAATTCGCCCGCAATCGACGCCCGGGCGCAGGCGATGCTGGCAAAACTCACTCTAGAACAGAAAATTCAGCTCATTGGCGGCGTCGATGGCATGTTTACCAATGCGATTCCTGCTATCGGGCTTCCGCGCTTCAAGATGTCAGACGCTTCAGTCGGCGTACGCACCTGGGGACCGACGACGGCCTATGCCGGCGGCGCAGCCCTGGCAGCCACCTGGGATCGCGACTTTGCCAAGGATCTGGGCGAAAGCCTCGGCCGGGACGCACGCGCCCGTGGCGTCAACTTCCTGCTCGGCCCCGGCGTCAACATCGCGCGGTCGCCAGTCAGCGGCCGTAACTTCGAATATCTGTCTGAAGATCCCTATCTGAACGGCTCACTTGTTGTGCCCTATATCGAGGGCGTGCAGTCGCAGGGAGTGAGCACCACCGTAAAGCACTATGCGCTGAACAACCAGGAATACAACCGGCACAACGTGGATGTAACAGCCGACGAGCGCACCATGCGCGAGATTTATCTGCCCGCATTTGAAGCCGCCGTGACCGAAGGCCACGCAGACGCGGTAATGGACTCCTACAACCTGATTAACGGAGTTCACGCCACGCAAAACGATTTCCTGAACCTGAAGGTGCTCAAGGGCGAGTGGGGATTTCAAGGCGTACTGATGTCGGACTGGGACGCGACTTACGATGGCGTAGCCGCGGCAAACAACGGTCTCGATCTCGAAATGCCATCGCCCCGCTTTATGAATGAGCAAACATTGTTGGCCGCTGTGAAGAACGGCACTGTGAAAGAGTCGACGATCGACGACAAGGTATTGCGAATGTTTCGTGTGGCATTGCGCTACGGCTGGCTCGATCGCCCTCAATTGGATTCTGCCGATTCAACCTACTCCATCGCCGGTCGGGAGGTTGCACTCAAAGGTGCGCTCGAAAAGCATTACGCTCCTCAAGAACGACGCCCACACTCTACCCCTCGACTGCAGCGAAGATCAAAACCATCGCCATCATTGGTCCCAGCGCATGGCCGGCAGTCACAGGCGGCGGCGGATCGTCCGAAGCGCAGGCATTTGAGCCGGTCAGCATCGTGACGGGTATTGCGAAGCTGGTTGGCCCTGACACGCACGTGCTCTACACACGCGGATTGCCGGAGATGAAAGACGTCTTCTGGCGGACGCATTGGGAGCCAGGTCTGAAAGAAGCGACGTACCCGAGCAAGAACTTCACCGGCTCTCCGGAAAATGCGTCATTGCGAAACATCAACAACTACAAGCAGGAATGGTGGGGCCCGGCTGACAAGACTCCGCGCAGCATCCGCTACTCCGCGTCATTCAAGGCTCCCAAGGCCGGCAAGTACCTCGTGCTGGCAGCCGCTTCAGGCAGCGACCAGTACACCGTCAGCGTAGATGGCAAGCAGATTATTGAGCAGGTACAGATCGAAGGCCAGCACCCCGAATCTGCATCCATCGATCTGAATGCTGGGCAGACCATCAATGTCGTCGCCGATTACCTGCCGGGATTCGTCGGCAATCGTTTCGGACTCGGCATCGTGAACGAAGCGGACATGATTTCAGCCGAAGTGAAGCAGTACGCATCGGTCGCGGATGTCGTTGTCGTAGCCGTTGGCTTCAATCCTTCCACCGAGAGCGAAGGACTCGATCGCACTTTCACTTTGCCTTGGGGTCAGGACGCGCTGATCGAAGCTGCCGTGGCGGCCAATCCTCATACTGTCGTAACGTTCATCGGCGGTGGTGCCTTCGATACGCGCCGCTGGCTCGACAAGGTTCCGGCTCTGATCCACGCATGGTATCCGGGACAGGAAGGCGGAACGGCCATTGCCGCGGTGCTCTTCGGCAAGCACAATCCCGAGGGCAAGCTCCCCATCAGCTTCGACCGCACTTGGGAAGAAGATCCCTCCTACGCGTACTACTACCCGATCAAAGGCGCGGACACCAGGCTGCACGTCATCGAGAACAATCACCCCCCGGTGGACCTACGACATTCCTCACGTGAAGTACGACGACAAGCTGATGGTCGGCTACCGCTACTGGACCACCACCGGCAAGCATCCGCTCTTCCCGTTTGGATTCGGCCTCAGCTATACAACGTTCAGCTTCTCGAATCTCAAAGTGCCCGCGACGGCAACCTCGGGTTCAACCGTGCCGGTCAGCTTCGACGTGACCAACACCGGCAGCGACCGAGGGTGCGGAAGTCGCGCAGCTATACGTGTCGGATCCTTCTGCAAAGGCCAAGCGGCCCGAACGCGAATTGAAGGGCTTTGAAAAAGTCCGCCTTGCTCCCGGTGAGACAAAGCACGTAACTCTCTCGCTCGACGCCCGCGCCTTCAGCTACTGGGATGAGACAAGGCATAACTGGACAATCGATCCCGGCAAGTTCGTTATCCGTGTCGGCGACTCCAGCGAGAACACGCCGTTGCATGCCGATCTGACCGTCAACTAACCACACCGCAGAGACAGCGAGGCCTGCCGATGATCGCGGCAGGCCTCGCTGTCTGCGGAACCGAATCTAGTGTTGATCCTTGTCGTCATCATCGTTCACAGGCTGGCTCAACCACGGAGTGGATAGAATATTCGGACCACTGGTTGTTGAGCATCCCCATCCGCCGGGCCCTTTCGCGCATCCCCAGTAGTTTTCACTGGCGTCGCTGCCGCCCTTGCAACTCGGATCGTCGAGCGTACAGACGTTGGCCACGCCCACTTTTCCGCCGCGCAGGTCGTTCAAATGAATATTGACCCAGGTCGGCGTGTTGACCGCAACGTCAATGTCCTCGTCCGTGATGACGTTGTGCGAAATGATGGTTCCGTTAACAGGAGTACCGCCGCCGCCGCTATTGATATTGATGCCGACGCGTCCGCCTGTCGCTGTATCATCCACATCCGCAAGATTCTTGGCAATGTAGTTGTTGATGATCACGTTGCCATCCATGTTGTCTGGCGGGAGATGGAAATTCGGCCCCACATGGGTATGCAGCGCGACACCGCCGATTCCGTTGCCGATGAGTTTGTTGTGACTGATCACGTTTCCTGAAGCTCGGCCGGAGCCAATGCCGTCAGAGAAAAGTCCGACTCCGGCGCCTCCAACCTGCACCCCGTTGTTCTCGACGTCGTTGTCAGCGACGGTGACATGGTATACGCCATGATGCTTCGACCCGATCGCTCCAACAGGGGGATGCGATGCAAGCACGATGCCGCACTCACCCGGATTGTCGTTCACGCTGTTCTGAATGATTAGTATGTCGTGGCTCGCTGCAGTCTCGTCGCTCACCAGGATGCCATCATCATTTTTCGTGATCGTATTTCCGGAAATGGTCGAATTCCAGACTCCGATGAGATGTAATCCCCCACCGCAATCGCCGGTCTCGTCGGTTTCAAACGCCGGCTGTCCGGGACAAGCACCGGGCTCTCCTGTAAATGCCGCAGTGGCTTTGGTATTGTTGATAATTTTGCTGTCGCGAAGGACCACGTCCGAAGCGCTCACCACAAGAACGCCTTCCCAATTTGCATTCTCAACGGTGAATCCAGCGATATTGATATGACCGAGTCCCGCATTGTCGAATCCATCGACAAAGATGCCGTTGGCAAGGCCAGTAGCGTCGATGATGGATGCGCCTGCGCCTGCTCCGATCAACGAGAGCGGCATTCCGATCACGACGTCTTCCTTATACTTTCCAGGACCAACGTTGATCACGTCGAATGCGGCGGCATGAGCAACAGCGGCTGAA
Source organism: uncultured Acidobacteriaceae bacterium (assembly GCA_963735215.1). Classification (GTDB taxonomy): domain Bacteria; phylum Acidobacteriota; class Terriglobia; order Terriglobales; family Acidobacteriaceae; genus Telmatobacter. The sequence goes on from CAVTKF010000013.1 coordinate 58,840, forward strand.
ATCGTGGAGTAGCATCCGTGCGAACCCGTCGGGTTCACACACAGCGTGGCGGCTGAGGCGCTCTGAGAGGAACTTGCAATCAGAACAGCACAACACAGAAAGAGTGGGGCCCAAAAGCGTGCATGAAACATGGGGACCTCCTGAGGTCAGTTCCGTTGGGAAATCAATTCTGACCGCAGGCAATATGACCGTCAAGCGAAAATACTGACATGCTCAGCATTCCGCGAATTGATCGCGAGAAGACGCTTGGCATGACAAGAAATTGCAACGCAGACGTGTCCGCTCCGCACCTCTGCATTTCGCAAAGCAGAAGGTCACCGCTAAATTATTTTCCTGCAGGAGAAAGCGGCGCAGGCAAACCCACTTCGCTTGCCGGCGGCAGCGTATGCGTACTCCACCAACGCTGGATGACGTTCTGCCACGCGTCGCCGCGGCCTACCCACATCTCGGTGGCGCGATCGTACCGGGCCATGTTGTTCGCCAACCAATACGGGCGGTTGTCGCGGAGCCACGCATCGTTGAAGAGCTGGCCAATTTGCGAGTAGCCATCGCGAATATCCTCAAGACGTCCGTTGTTCGAACCGATCATGTGCAACGCCTCCGACACTTCGTTCCACCGGCTCTTGTCGCCTGCAAGCGACTGAGCCTTTGCATAAAGCGATGCGATTTCCTCCGCAGCCAGGAATTTGGAGCCGATGAAGTCGATGCGGCGCGCGCCCAGCTCAATCGCGTCGAGCGCCTCCGGGTTATCCAGCTTTCCAGCCGCACGCGCCTGCGCGAGCAGTGTGATCGCTCGCTCCGCGTGCAAGCGGAGTTCCGGCGCCACCGGCACTAGTTTCGCCGCAACCTGCCGGCCTTCGGGCGAGAACGGGTCGACCCAGAAGAACGCATCCTGCACGTCGTCCAGGCCCGCCTTCCTCAGCGTTGCATGCGCCGCCATCAACTCCTGCTGTGCCTGGCTGATCTTGCCTGTTAGATCGTTATGAAATGCCTGACCGTAAGAGGCGATGAAGTTGGCTTCCGGAGCTTTCCCCGGCTGCCACGCTGCTGCTGCGCCGAACAGAAGGCCAAACCAGTTTTCATCGAAGATGCCTTCGCCATCGTCATTCCAGACCGTGTTCAGCATTCCCGTCGCGCCGAGCTTCTGTCCGTCGCGCACAAAGGCACGAATGTTGCCGAGCGCTTCATTGTTGTTCGGATAGACGCGGTTCCAGTTGTTCACTCCCGGCGCGACCCAGGTTTCAAGTCCCGACTTGATAAAGGGCTCAAGGTTCTTGGTGAAGTCGGGCTTCGCGTCGTAGTGCCATGAGACGGCAATCATGTCCTTGGGCAGCGTTCCCACCAGTTCCGGCGAGTTCTCCGCGATGTCGCCCCAGAAGAGCAGCCGCTTATGGTTGGGTTCGAGCTGCTGGTGAATCTGCGAAAGGAAGCTGAGATAGACTGCGCCGAGTCCTTTTTGCGTCACCTCATCGCGCGTGCGCCCCAGACCCAGTTCAAATGTTTCGTCGGCGCCGATGTGCGCGTATGGCCCCGGAAAAACCTTCGCCAATTCGCCGAACCACTCGCCGATCTGTGGCAGCGTTCCCGGATCGCCCGGAGCCAGCACCGCACCATGCGGCGTTTCACCGAGCGGTGAATACTGCTCGAACTTGAGCACATGATGCAGATGGCCGAATGCCTCCTGCTCGGGAATGATCGTAATGTGATACTTTGCCGCATACTCGACGAGTTCCCTGCCCTCTTCCGGAGTCATCGCTCCGCCGGGAAACGCCGCAACCGGCGTGCTGGCATAGGCAAACGTGTGCTCGAAGTATGGCGAAAAGATGTTGTACTTGTACGCCGCCAGCGTGCGGATCTCGCGCTTCAGGAATTCCGTGTTAGGCAGTGGCCCGCGCGACCAGTCGTCGCTAAGTCCGCGGTGCGGCATCGCCGGCCAGTCGCGAATCGTAGGAACAAGCAGGACCGCATCTTTGCCGGAGCCGCGAATGAGTTGCTTGACAGTCTGAGCGCCATAGAAGATCCCCGCGCCCGTCTCAGCAACTACTGTGAGACCGCGTGCTGTCGGAACAATCTCGTAGGCCTCTTCCGGCTTCTCGAAGCCACCCTTCGCAGTAACTCGCTCGAAGCGAACAGTCGCTGCGTTCGCTTTCCCGACAGGAATGTCCCGCTCCTTTAGCGACTCTTCGAGATCCTTAGCAGCGAATTCGTCTTCAGAATTTCTGCCGGAGACAATGCGCAGACCGGCAGATCCGACCGAAACGGACTTGACGGCCGTACACTCCCGCGGCGCGGGCACCAGCTGCAAATCCGCACAGGTCGGCGCGGAGCCAGCCTGCGCAATCGCGCCGCAACCGGCGCACACAAATAGCAATGAAATCAAAGAAGAATGGAGACGCATCAGGCCCTCATCGCAAAGCAATTTGCAGCAAGGCTATAGCATCCCCACCCCGCATGTATAGCCAGGAATTGTCATATCAGCGTCAAATGATCAAAAACTCGCCTATCCAACGCCAAAACGCTCGACGGCAAAAGATCAGGCACGCTTGAACTCCAAGTATTTTGCAGGCCGAGGAAGGGGCTGAGGGTACGCCCCATCCATTCCGCAGTTTCATCGCGGAATGAGTGGGAAAGCTAGAGTGTTACAGGCCCGAGGGTGCCCCATCCATTCCGTAGTTTCATCGCGGAATGAGTGGGAAAGCACGGACCGGCGCAGAGCAACACTAAGCGGATCACGCGCCCGTTACCAAGTTCGTTTTATCGCAGAGTCTTTAGCGCCGGATACAGCTTGCGCCACTCCGCATATCCCGCCTTGTACGCGGCAAGATCAGCAGGATCAGGCTCAATGCGCTGCGCCACTTCAATCGCCTGCCCGCACGCCGCATCAAGACTGGCCCAGTGACCAGTGCCTACACCGGCCATCAACGCGCAACCAAACGCTCCGCCTTCTTCCGCCGTGAGCACTTCGACCGCCTGCCCGTAAACGCCGGCTTGAATCTTGCGCCACAGCGGTCCGCGTGCACCACCGCCGCCCAGCCTGACTGCACTTAAAGGAACTCCCAGGTCCTGGAACAGCGAGAAGCTGTCCTGCAACGAATACGCTACGCCTTCGAGCACAGCGCGCGTGAAATGCGCAGCCGTGTGGATGGTGGAAATCCCCGCAAACGCCGCGCGTACCTGCGGATCGAGATGCGGTGTGCGTTCGCCGAGCAGATACGGAGCCCACATCAGGCCCTCGCTTCCGGCGGGAACCTTCGCCGCTGCCGCCGTCATGCCGTCATAATTCTGACCAGCAAAGAATGTCTGTTTCAGCCAATTCAGGCTCAACCCCGCCGATTGCGTCACACCCATCACGTGCCACACACCCGGCACAGCATGGCAGAACGTGTGCATGCGTCCCTTAGGATCCTTCGTCGGTTGCGCCGTCGCCGCAAACACCACGCCCGACGTGCCGATCGTCGCCGACACAGACCCTGGCTGCAGAATGCCCATGCCCACCGCGCCCGCGCCCTGGTCGCCAGCTCCTGCAACGACCGGCGTGCCAGCCTTCAGTCCCGTCAGCCCAGCTGCCGTCTCGCTGATTCGCGCGCAGACCTCGGGCGACTCGTACACCTTCGGCAACCAGCTCTCGGGAATTCCCGCCGCCTCGGCAACTTCCTTCGACCAGCGCCGATGCGTCACATCCAGCAGCAGCGTGCCGCTGGCCTCCTGCACGTCGATCGCAAACTCGCCGGTGAGCCTGTAGCGGACGTAATCCTTCGGACACATGATGTGACGGATCTTCGCGAAGATCTCCGGCTCGTGCTTCTTCACCCACAGCAGCTTGGTCAACGTGAAGTTCGGCAGCGCGGGATTGCACGTGAGTTCGATCAGCTTCTCGTAACCGATCTTCTCGTGCAGCCAGTCACACTCGGGCTGCGTGCGCGTGTCACACCAGATCAGCGACGGCCGCAGCACCGCGCCGTTTTCGTCGAGCATCACCGCCCCGTGCATCTGCCCGGTCAGCCCGATTCCGGCGATGGGCTGATGCGGCTCCGGCGCGGCAGCCAGCGCCAGCTTGATGGCTTCCTGCGCGGCGCGCCACCAGTCCTCGGGATCCTGTTCCGCCCATCCGGGATGCGGCGTGCGAAAGGGAGCGTGCTCGCTCGAAGCTCCGCCAATCAGCTTGCCATCCGCATCCACAACAACGGCCCGCGTACCGCCCGTACCCACATCCATTCCCAGGAACCACATCGGCTTGCACTCCTCGTGTAAATCGGTTTTCTCTGCGCCCGCAGCATACCAGCTTTGGCGAGTGCCTGGAAGCTCTCTGGCTCAGGCAAGAGCAGCAGTAACCAATGGCACGTGGTCTCTGGCCATGTCGGGGTGACATCTTGAGCGAAGCGAAGCGGAGTCGAAAGATCTGCGGTTGCCTTTGTCAGTACCACCCCGAACTCTCGCGTTGGAACAGCGTTACTACTGGCAAATCGCCGCACAAGCCCCCCGAATGACCGCCATTCTTCGCGCGGTAGGGCATCAATTGCATCGTGAAACCCAGGAGCTTTTCGCGAAGCTGTATATCCTGCACGCCCGAAGAATCGTCGACAAGGCGTAGTTATAACGAACGTAGGTCCTGCGAGATGAAGTACTGCTCATCAAATGGAATTTGTATGGGGATAGCTTTGAAATTGGACCGGTGATCTAAAGCCTGGAAGAGAAATACGAACGACCTATGACTTGTCGAACCCGTGTGGAATGCAAAAACGGCCAATGAAGTCAATTTCCAACAAAGCATCTGACGTTAAAGCTGCGCGGATGCAATCTGGCATCCTGTACGCTCATGCGAAGAATTGTGCCAGACCGTCACGAATATTTGCTTTACTGGCCCGAGCAACTCTGGCCAAAGGGAAATAGCTACTGGGGCAACACCCGGGGCGAGGCAGTTGTTCCGGCAAACTCTCAGTGCTATGCTTTTCGTGAACCATAGCAGCGACAATCGCAGTACAAAATGCCCCTTGAATTCTCATATACATCTGTGCCCTGCGGCTTTCAGTGCCGATGATGTCGCCGCTCGGGAGGTACCCAGAGTGCAGCGTCATCCTTGAGGATGCCGCACTGGTCGTTGAGAAAGACCTTTCCGATACTGGTCGACGCGATCTTTATAGAGGATTGGCTGGACTTCTCAGAGGTGGATGATTTATCTCCCAAGAGATACAAAAGTTGATCGCGATCTACTTATGGCGCGTGCGGGAATCCCTTATCCCTCTGGTGGAGTGGCTCTGAAGGCTGGAGGGCCAGAGCTCATTGACCGTCGCATTGGCTTCAGGAGAGTCGCGAACACCTGCTCAAGCAGATAGAGGAGTGGAAGGCGCATTGGGAATCAGGCTCGCACTGGGGTAACGGCCGCCTGGTCATCTCACTTGAACGTTCAGTATTCGGTGAGAACGAATACGACCAGTCTGGAGCCATCGACGTCACAGAACAGTGCAACGACTGTGGGCCGAGTTGTCGTCAGCCGGGCCTGTAATGCTGAGAGGGCTTGGATCGCTGCTGAAGGCTCAGATGGCATGGAAACATGGCGAATTCACCGATGCAGCTTGCATGTATCTTTGGATCGCACTTGATGCCGCGCACAGTCTAACTTTGCAAAAGCTGCGCGAGTCGGGTGTCAACAACCCCACTTCACAGGATGCATCAAACCACTTCAACACCGTCGCCGGATACGAAACGCCTTGGGAGAAGTTCTTCGAAGATGACTACGAAAACCGCATTCGATTCATCCATCCCGACAATCGATTTGGTGCTGAGGTCAGGCCACAGCTTCTCGCAGATGACTATCTGGAATTGAATGACGTTCTAATCCCGTATTTCGATTATCTGATCACTGGACGCTTTGAAGATCCGAGCCACTGAGAGAGGCAAAACTATGGCCGCACGGCTGCGGTCGAGTCACCGCTTATGCGGAGGTTACAGATTACGCAATGGAGCAGCGTGTTCTCGTTTCCGCCACCATCCTGCCCATTCCCCGCCCAACTCATACCTCATGTAAACTCGTCTCACTCGCAACCGTCCCGCTTCCCCGCCGCAAGCAGATCTCCTCGTTCACTGCCAGCCGGTTTCTCCCAAGGGCGAATCGAGAACCTCCGAACGAAAGAGACACCATGACTGCATCCGCACCCTCGCCCGATCACATTCTGCAAACCGGCCTCGCGTTCTGGGCCTCGAAAACACTCCTTAGCGCCGTTGAGATGGAAGTCTTTACCGAACTCGCCAAAGGCCCCGAAAGCCTGGAATCGCTGACCGGCCGTCTCGGCCTGCATCCTCGCTCTTCACGGGATTTTCTGGATGCGCTGGTTGCATTGGGCTTCCTCGAGCGCCAGAACGGCCACTACGCGAACACGCCTTCGAGCAACGTGTTTCTCGACAAGCGCAAGCCCTCCTACATCGGCGGCATGCTGGAGATGGCGAACAAGCGCCTCTTTCATCATTGGGGACACCTGACCACGGCTCTGCGCACGGGTGAAAACCAGAATGAGGCCACCGGCGATCAGGAGACATTTGGCGCCCTCTACGCCGACCCCACACGCCTCAAGGGCTTTCTGCGTGCCATGACCGGCGTCAGTCGTGGCGCCAATATGGCGATCGCCGCGAAATTCCCTTGGGCAAATTACAAAACAGTTGCCGATTGCGGCACCGCGCAAGGCGACTTGATTGTTCAGGTAGCCCTCAAGAATCCGCACCTTGCCGGCACCGGATTCGACCTGCCCGAAGTCGCACCCATCTTCGAGGAATACGTCGAAGAAAACAATCTTTCTTCGCGCGTGAAGTTCAAGCCGGGAAGCTTCTTCACCGATCCGTTGCCCAACGTCGACGTCATCATGATGGGGCACATCCTGCACGACTGGAATCTCGAAGAGAAGAAAATGCTGATCCGCAAGGCATACGAAGCGCTCCCCGCCGGCGGCGCCTACATCGTCTACGAGGCCCTCATCGACGACGACCGTTCGAAGAATGCCTTCGGCCTGCTGATGAGTCTCAATATGCTGATTGAAACCCCAGGCGGCTTCGATTACACCGGCGCTGACTGCGTGGGTTGGATGAAGGAAGCCGGGTTCCGCGAAACCCGCGTCGAACACCTTGTGGGCCCGGACTCGATGGTCGTCGGCATTAAGTAGGCCAATGCGGCGGGACCAACCCATTGGTTCCGCCCATCTTCCGCTTCGTCACAATTCTGCGAACTTTCCCCCTGGCCTTCGCGTAATTCTGGTTACGGCCGAATAGCTCGTCGCGCCTGCGTGCGATCTCCGTACCATGAATCCAAAGATCAGGAAGGTTTGCCATGGAGTTCTTTACCGATCAGCTAAAGCAAGTCTTCAGAAGACTGGCACGTGCCCCCCTCTTCACCACCATCACGCTGATAACGCTGGCCGTTGGCATTGGAGCCAACACGGTCGTTTTCAGTGTGGTTGATGGCGTGCTTTTAAAGCCACTGGCTTATCCCCAGGCAGATCGGCTCGTCGGCATCTGGCACTCGGCTCCTGAAATCGGCTTTCAAGGCGACCTGAACATGGCGCCCTTCATTTACTTCATTGATCGGGAACAGAGCACGACGCTTGAAGATGTCGGCATGTACAACGGAGACTCTCTATCCGTTACCGGCGCGGGAGAACCAGAGCATGTAACGGGAATGGATGTGACCGATGGAACCCTGCCGCTGCTCGGCGTAAAACCGGTTCAGGGCCGGCTTTTCACGCGCCGTGATGACGCGGCCAGCGCGCCCAAGACCATCATCCTTTCCTACAACTACTGGCAAAAGAAATTCGGCGGCAGCAGTTCAGTCGTCGGGCGGACACTCGATGTCGATGGCACCTCCCGCGAGATCATTGGCGTGCTGCCACGAGATTTCCAGTTCCTCGACAACTACGACGCCGCGCTGTTTCCTGCCGATGCGACTGGATCGCAGTAAAACGAAGCTCGGCAACTTCAGCTTTCGCGGACTCGCCCGCCTCAAGCCCGGCGTGACGTTGAAGCAGGCCGACGCGGATATGAATCGCCTGCTGCCAATTGCGATTCACAGTTTCCCCGCGCCCGATGGGTTTAGTACCGCGATCTTTGAAAAGGTCAAGATCAGCGCGAACCTCCACACTCTCAAAAAGGATGTCGTCGGCGATGTAGGAAATGTCCTTTGGGTCTTGATGGGTTCAATTGTGGTGGTGCTGCTGGTTGCATGCGCCAACGTCGCCAATCTGCTGCTGGTGCGGGTTGAGGGGCGCCGACAGGAATTGGCGATCCGCTCTGCTCTCGGTGCCGGGCGTAGAAACATCACCCTCGGGCTGTTGTTCGAAAGCGCCGTTCTGGGAGCTACCGGCGGCATCATCGGACTGGCCCTGGCCTTTGCGGCTCTCCGCGTGCTTGTGGCGGCTGCTCCCACCGGGCTGCCGCGTCTGCACGAGATCGGCATCAATTTTCCCGTGCTGCTTTTTGCCGCCGGCACTGCGCTCTTTGTCAGCGTCGTGATCGGCATGCTTCCGGTAATCAAATACTCCGGAGTGCAAATCAATACTGGCCTGCGCGAAGGCGGCCGTGCCCTGAGCCAGAGCCGCGAACGGCATCGCGCGCGCAAGGCGCTGGTGGTTGTGCAGGTTGCCCTGGCGCTCGTCCTGCTGATTTGCTCCGGCCTGATGATCCGCACATTTCAGGCGCTGGCCAACGTTTCGCCGGGATTCGCCGATCCCGCCAGCTTGCTGAAGTTTCGCATCTACGTTCCAGAATCGACCGTGCCGGAGAAACAGAACGAAAACGTCGTCCATATGGAGCAGGCAATCGCCGACAAGCTGGCTGCGATTCCCAACGTTTCTTCCGTGGCTTATTCCACGCACATTCCGATGGACGGAAACAGTTCGAACGACGTGCTCTTCGCGCAGGACCGCACGTATCGCGATAACGAGATACCGCCGATCCGTCGCTTCGTCAATATATCTCCAGGATTCTTCTCCACGATGGGCACTCCGCTCATCGCCGGGAGAGATTTGACCTGGGCTGAAACATACCAGAAGCGACCCGTCGCGCTCGTGTCGGAAAACCTTGCTCGCGAGTACTGGGGTGAGCCCGCCAACGCGCTGGGCAAGCACATCCGCGTTGGCAACACCGACGACTGGCGCGAGATCATCGGCGTCGCAAAGAACGTCTATTACGACGGAGTCAGCCAGAAAGCACCAACCACCGTGTATTGGCCCGTGTTCATGGCGAAATTTGAAGGGGAGCCGGAGACAGTGCGGCGCGGCGTGTCGTTTGTCATTCGCTCGCCACGCGCGGGCTCGTCTGCATTCATGAGCCAGGTGCAACAGGCAGTATGGTCGATCAACGGCGATTTGCCTTTGGCCGATCCGGCTACGGTTGGCGAACTCTACACCAAGTCGATGGCTCGCACTTCGTTCACGCTGATCATGCTCTGCGTCGCCGGCGGCATGGCATTGCTGCTCGGCATCGTCGGCATCTATGGTGTGATCTCCTACGCGGTCTCGCAGCGCACACGAGAAATTGGGATTCGGATGGCGCTCGGCGCCCAGCGCGAGACGTTGACGAAGATGTTTGTCCGGCAGGGACTCGTGCTGGCGGCCATCGGCGTTGCATTTGGCGTAGCGGCAGCATTTGCCACCATGCGCTTTATGGCGTCGATTCTCTTCAAGGTCAGTCCCATGGATCCGTTGACCTATTCACTGGCCACAGCGGTTGTCATCGCGATCGCGTGGCTGGCTTGCTACCTGCCCTCACGCCGCGCCGCGCAAGTCAATCCCGTCAACGCACTACGCGCGGAGTAGCCTCGAACAACTCAAATCTGGGTGCCCCGTCCATGACGCAGTTTCATCGCGGCATGGGTGGGAAGCCGCTTCACTCCTCTTCACTCCAAACCCGCCGTACCTAAAAAACCTTCGACTATCGATGCGTCATCCTGAGCCACGCACGCTTGGGGCCCCATGAGAATGGGTAAGCGGAGCGAAGGACCTGCTTTTTCCTTTCGACCGTACCGGCACAAAAGCCGGGGTGCCCCATCCATGCAGCGGTCTTGGCTGACATGGGTGGGAATCCGCAGTCCCGCATTGCGCGACTTCGAGCCGTAGTGTGACCTTCCGCACACCTCATTCTCCATGGCCGCGTAAGAATGAATGCGTCAGGCCAACGGGTTGATTCCCGCTCCGGCCGTGGAGAATGAACATCATGAGCGATCTCGCCCCCCTCGCCGAAGCGGTTGTCATCGATCCGCTGGTTGGCCATCCCGCCGACTATCACGTCTTTCACAAGTTTCTGGATCGCTGCAAATCTCTGCCGGCCATCACCACCGCGGTCTGCTGGCCGCTCTCGGATGTCGCTCTGAGCGGCGCGGTTGAAGCTGCCCTCGAAGGCCTCATCAAGCCCACGCTGATCGGCGATGAAGCCGCGATGCGCGCCCTTGCCGCAAAGATTGGCGTCGACATATCGCCTTACCCGATTCTCGACGCGGACAACGAAGTTAAAGCCGCAGAGATCAGCGTAAGCATGTGCCGCAGCGGCAACGCCCAGGCCATGATGAAGGGCAGCCTGCACACCGACGAGCTGATGAAGGTAGCTATGGCGCGCGACACCGGCCTACGCACTTCGCGCCGCATCACCCACGTCTTCGTGATGGATACACCGGCTTACGCGCGCACGCTGCTCATCACCGATGCCGCCATCAACATTAAGCCGGAATTCGAAGACAAGATTCACATTGTGCAGAACGCCATCGACCTGGCCCACGCACTCGGAATTCCCGAGCCTAAGGTCGCCCTGCTCTCTGCCGTTGAAACTGTCAATCCCAAGATTCCTTCCACCATGGAAGCAGCCGCGCTGTGCAAGATGGCCGACCGCGGCCAGATCACCGGCGGCATCCTCGACGGACCGCTGGCCTTCGATACCGCCGTCAGCGCCCACGCCGCGGAGATCAAGCATCTCAACTCGCCCGTCACCGGCCAGGCCGACATTCTCGTCGTGCCGGATCTCGAGAGCGGCAACATGCTCGCCAAGCAGCTTGAGTACCTCGGCGGCGCACAGCTCGCCGGAATCGTTCTGGGCGCGCGTGTACCCGTCATTCTCACCAGCCGCGCCGACTCCGCAGAAACGCGCCTCACCAGTTGCGCGGTTGCATGCCTCTTGCACTATGCAACGCATCCGGTTGAGATCGCATAATCTCTTAACCATTCGCAGGAAATCGAGGGCGCCATTCCAAACGGAACGGCGCCCTTTTTGCGTTCATTCAAACCGGCGGAGCATATAGATACGTCAACTTCCGGGAACAGCAATCAAGAATCGCAAAATTCCCACTTGACACTCCTATAAAATCCACTACCATACGGTTGTGGATAAGCTGGGTACAACATTTGCGGCTTTGTCTGATCCAACCCGCAGGGCGATGATCGAACGACTCTCCCATGGGCCTGCCTCTGTGCATGGATTGACGGAACCGTTTGCACTGTCGCAGCAGATGATTTCAAAACATATCGCCTACCTGGTGCGGGGACCATTCGGAAGTTTCGAACTCTTTCCACCCCGCGTATCAGCCGCGCGTTAAGGTCGACGCAACCCGCCGTCAAGCCAACTTTTTTCAACCGTCCGCCAAGTTGCTGATTCCGCTTGGAAAATTCCTGCCGCCAATTTGCAGGCAATTAAGTGCAAATCGCTATCCTTATATACAGGGAATTAGGCACAATATACAGGGAATTAGGCACAGGAAATCTTCTCGGGCCACAAGTCCGCTGCTCGCGCCTTTAGCCGTAACTTCTTCTGCAGGAATACTCTACAGCTAAGTTTAATGGTTGGAATAATTTGCAGCGGAGCCCCGTCGGCAAGTCTCTGAAACGAAGAAGCTTACCCACAGAGACCGGGTGACAGGGGTATCCCGCAACCGGATGGTTGCATAACGGCTTGAGGAACTGTCGAGGGCGTATGCAAAGAGGCTTCAATCCATCGACAAGCTGAACAGACGTTCGCCCATTCTCTCCGGTGCAACCTATTGTTTCTGTACATCCAGCACCGCTGACTCTGCAATCCAAGGCAGCAGGAGGAGTTTCATGCGAGCCCATATTCCCCTCATTCTCTGCGTTCTTTGTGCCCCCTTTCCAATCGCAACAGTTCAGGCCCAACAAGACCCTCCCGACGCGCCTTCGGCAAAATCGGCGCAGACGCAAGAAAACGAACACGTCATCGAAGGAACCGTGATTTCCATGACGCAGCACACTCTCGTCGTTCAATCGGACGACAAACAGTATCATCTGTTTACCTATGCGGCCGGCACGGTCCACAAAGGAACCGTCAAGCCCGGTACCCGCGTTCGCGTTAACGGTGGTGCGCCGGACGTGGAGGGCACGCAAGTGGCCGAAAGCATCACTGTAATCCACCCCGGCGGCGAGGCCGCTAACAGCGGAGCAGGGTCGCAGGAAATGACTCCCCCTCCCCAGGTGAACAACGTAACAAAGCAGATTGAGGGCGAGGCCCGCCGTTGGCATGTCGGCGGGAAAATTGGAACTGGCCTCAGCCCCGAGCTGTTTATGTTTGGCCCCCAGGCTCAGTTCGGCCCGTTCTTCAGCCCGCACCTGTTGTTCCGTCCCAACGTCGAATTCGGTTTCGGAGAGTTGACGGATATGTATGCTATCAACGCGGAAGGGGCCTACCGCTTCAACTCGACATTTCACGGTAAATGGAGCCCGTACTTCGGCATGGGTCCATCGTTCAACTTCATCAGTCAGAGCGCCAGCAGCGGTAGTGTCAGTTTCAGCAATTTCAACTACAAAACCGGCTTTAACATCTTCGCGGGCGCACAAAAAAACAAAATGTTTGTCGAGATGAAGACAGCCCTGTGGTCCGCGCAAGCTCCAGTCTTTCGCCTGTTCGTCGGCTACAACTTCTAGCGCTTGTCAACACCGACAGCTTCTGACGCTGAGAGAGCGAAGCAGAGAAATGCAAGCAAGGAAGAAGCAATCCAGCTTGGAATCCCCTCTGATTGATAGATGGTAGCTGGAGCGGCTTACGGCCGGCTCTTCAATCCATTGACAAGCTCAGCTGGTGCCGCACATCGGCGCCGCGAATCCAGAAGATCACATCGGTAGCGATGTTGGCAGCGTGATCGGCAATGCGCTCAAGGCTCCGCGAAACCATCAGGCCGTTCATCGCCTGCTGCGTAAACACCGGCTGCTCCTGGATCATCTTCAACAGATCAGCCTGCGCACGGCGGTTCATGCGATCGATCTCGTCGTCCATCTCGCGTACTGCGTCCGCGAGGCGCGCATCGCCTTCAAGCAGGGAAAGGATCGCTGTCCGAATCATGCGTCCTGCCACTTCACCCATCGCCGCAAAGTCCACCGGCAACTCCACAGGCTCGGTCTTCATAATGTCGCGCGTGCGACGCGAAATGCCCATCGACTGATCGCCAATACGCTCCAGGTCGCCATTGATCTTGATGACCGCCAGGATGAAGCGCAGGTCGATGGCCATCGGCTGCTCTTTGGCGAGCAGTTCGTACGCCATCTCGTCCAGTTCGCGCTGGGCGGAGTCAATCGCCGTCTCGTTCTGCTTGACGAATTGGCAGAGATTCCGGTCCCGCAGGAGGTAGGCGTCGACAGCGGACTCAACCGCCTGCTGCGCAAGGGCGGCCATGGCAAGCAGCTTGTCCTTGAGCTCAGCAAGCTGAATCTGAAAGTGAATACGCGGCACGAGCGATTTTTCTCCTATCGACCATTGTGCACCAGGCAATGTTACGGGGTGACAAATTTCCCCCAAGGCATCACATTTGACACGGCTTGCGCATCAAGGTCACGATCCCAATCGATGGACAAGGCGCGAGTCCGGTGATCTAGGCTATCAGATATGAGTTTGAGTGATTCGAGTTCGACAAAAAAGTCCATCATCAGTTTCAATCCTGCCGAGCATCCGCAGCGGCAGATCTACAAGCTGATGACCGGCATCATCGTGCCACGACCCATCGCGCTGGTCTCCACCGTCGACGCCGCCGGCAATGCCAATCTAGCGCCTTTCAGCTTTTTCGCGGGCGTCGGCTCTGCGCCGCCAACCGTTCTTTTCTGTCCCGCACTGCGTCCGGCAGGAGCTGAAAATGCTGGTCATCGCAAAGACACGCTGCGCAATGTGGAAGAGACGCGAGAGTTCGTAATCAATATTGTGAGTGAGGCGATCGCCACGCAAACCAACACGACCGCGGCCGAGGTTGGTCCTGACGTGGATGAATTCAAGCTCTCCGGCTTGACGCCATTGGCGAGCGAAGTGGTAAAAGCACCCCGCGTCGCAGAATCTCCCGCACAGATGGAGTGCCGTCTCATGCAGGTGATCTACACCGGAGACAAGCCCGCCAGCGGGGTCGTCGTACTGGGTGAGGTTGTCCGGTTCCACGTTCGCGAGGATCTGGTCGAAGACTTCCGCGTCGATCCGGCGGGACTGGACGCGGTGGGCCGCATGGCCGGCAACACCTGGGTTCGCACTCATGATCGTATCGAACTGGTCCGGCCGAAATAGCAGATCGGCGTCGCGGATTCAGCCAGACTATACTGGTCGCCACTGGTCGCCGGGACCGCCGGGTCGACACCGGAAACAGCGAAGGAGCCCCGCATCATGCGCCTCTCTCAACCAATTTCCCTTGAAGTAAACACCAGCCACCAATCCGGTCTCCTGTTGCAAATCTTTCTGCTACTCGTTCTCCTTTTCATGGCACCATTCGTCGCTGGATGTCGAAGCAGCGATCCGCCATCATCGCCCTCGGCGACTGCCGCAGGCAACGCGGCACTGACGCTATCCAGCGCCAACCTGCAGGACGGCAAGTTTCCCACCGAGTTCACCTGTGACGGCGCCGACAATTCTCCGGCGCTTGCTTGGACCACGCCATCTGCGGCAACCAAAAGCCTGGTTCTGACTGTGACTGATCCGGATGCGCCCTCGGGCACATTCACCCATTGGGTGCTCTTTAACTTGCCCGCCGAGAGCAACGGACTCCCCGCCAATGTGCCGAAGCAGGATCAGCTTCCCGACGGCTCGCGGCAGGGACGAAACGACTTCGGCAAGATCGGTTATGGAGGTCCGTGCGGGCCGCATGGCTCGACCCATCGCTACTTCTTCGATCTCTTCGCGCTTGACACGAAACTGGATCTGCCCGCAGGCGCGACGCGTGCGCAGGTTGAAGACGCCATCAACACCCACGTACTCGCCCGCAGCAAACTCATGGCACGCTACACCCGCTGACGACGCGTTCAATCCGCCGCCATGTCCTTGCCTTTGACTTCGTGCCCCAGTGAAGCCAGCACAGCCAGCGCCAACGCAACGATCACCACCGTAATCGCGAGCACGTTTGGAAAGTTGCCCCACCGCTCCGCAGCCAACGCCTGTGCCTTCGCATTCCACGAGGTGACGAGTCCGCCGAGTTGGTACGCCAGTCCCGGCGCTGTCGCTCGCACCGGCGCAGGCGTCAATTCGGCAAGGTACGCCGGCACCACTCCCCATGCGCCCTGCACCATGAACTGCATCACAACCGCGCCGATCGCCAGCGTTACAGCGGAGTGTCCGTAGGCCCACGCCGGAATCGCGAGCAGCGATAGCAGCGCTGCGGCAATAATCGCGCGCTTGCGTCCCCACTTCTCAGAGAGCGTGCCAAAGAAGATACCGCCGGCAATCTGCGCAAATCCGTAGATCACGCCAATCGTCCCGACTACCCGCGGCGAGAGTCCGATCTGCACTTCGAGAAAGGTCGGATAGACATCCTGCGTGCCGTGCGAAAACGACATGAACGCCGTCATCAGGATCACAAGAAAAAGGAACGTCGGCAGAAACGACTTCAGGCTCGCAAGTTTCTTTGCATAAGAGGTGCGTTCCAAGTTGGCCCGGCGTTTGCGCTCGGACGCCAGCCACACAGGCGACTCCTGTACGCGTGCCTGCACATAGAAAACAAGCAGCGCGGGCGAAGCGCCGAGCATGAATAGTCCGCGCCAGCCAATGGCATGAAACAGCAGCGCAAATGCGCCCGAAGCGAGAATCGATCCGAAGGCGTAGCCTTCCTGCAGAACTCCGGAGAAGCCGCCGCGTCCTTTTGTCGGCAGCGTTTCGAAAGCCAGCGCCGCGCCAACACCCCACTCGCCTCCCATAGCGATTCCAAAGAGCGCCCGCAACACCAGCAGCACGCCCAGCGAAGGCGCAAACGCGCAGGCAAGCTCGATCACCGAGAAGCTGAGGATGTTGAACATCAAGACAGGGCGCCGTCCGTAGCGGTCGGCCAGGATCCCGAACAGCAGCGCACCCACGGGCCGAAATGCCTGCGTAAGAAAGACCGCGCCAAGCACAGCCGATGGCCTGGCGCCGAATTCCGAAGAAATGGCATTGACGCAGAAGATCAGCAGAAAAAAGTCGAGGCTGTCCAGCGTCCAGCCGAGGAACGAAGCTACGAATGTATGGCGCTGCGATGGGCTCAGGCGCTGAAAGTCGCGGACAAAGGACATTAGCGGGAGGATACAACAGCCAGGGTCAGAGATCAGAGGGCGGTGACACTGGATTCACTCTGGGACTGCCGGTGTTATTCAGTCGCGCAGAAACACGTTCAGCAGCGTTTTGTGCACTTTGATGTTGTTGTCGTACTCAATAAAGCCCAGCTTCCGAAAGCGATTCATGAACGTGTTGACCCGCGGGCGTGTGCTCCCGATCATGCTCGCCAGCGCCTCCTGCGAAATCTGCGGAATCATGCTTTCGTCCTCCTCCGTCTTGCCATACTCTGCAAGCAGCAGGAGCAGCCGGGCCAGCCGCTTCTCCGCACGATTAAAGAGCTGATCCACCAGATCTGCCTGAGCTTTCATCGTGCAGGAGAGAAGGAACGAAGAGAACTGATAGGAGAAGTCGCGGTTCTCTTGCATCAACCGCAGGAACTCTGGCCGCGCAATCCGGATCGCCACACATTCTGTCAGAGCCGTTGCCGTGGTGACGCGCCGCCCTGGCTCAGGGGCCATTGCTTTTTCGCCGAAAAAGTCGCCGGCCAGGACCAGCCGGATGGTTGCTTCTTTGCCGCCTGCCGAAACCACTGAAATCTTTGCCCGCCCCTTCTTCAGGTAAAAAACACAATCTGCGGGGTCCCCCTGGGAGAAGAACGTGGCCCCTCTTTCCATGCTGAGGGTCTTGCGCCCGGAGGAGACCCTGGCAAGGAAGGAATCGATGTCGAATTCAGGCTGGCGGGAAGGCTCCATCGCGGCTGGTTCAGCACCAATACTAGGGAGATTCCCGCTCCCATAGCAAGAGAGGTTACCCGCAGGTGGAAAACTCTGCCACCTGTTCCAAAAGGAACAGCAAAGCGGCAATTACTTATTCGAGTATTTAAGCAGCGTCTATTCTCCCCCATTTGCATCAGCCACTCGCTCGGAGCGCAATATGCGAAGGAATGCCGCAAAAGCTCCGAATTCCGGAGAGTGTAGACGCGTTGAAGAACTGTCTCTGAAGGAGTACCGCCTTGGATAGAAGAACAAGATTCTCAATTCCTGTCATGTTGCTTGCTTCGCTGGTTGCCATGGCGGGCTGCAAGCACAAGATTCAACCGCCCATTGCCACCGCTCCTCCGCCCGCCCCGGCGCCCACCGCAAACATCAAGGCTTCTCCCACCGCGGTTACCGCAGGCGAGCAGGTCGTACTCACCTGGAACACCACCAACACAACCACCGCGTCGATTGAGGGCCTCGGCGACGTGGCCGCTTCGGGAACGAAAACCGTGACGCCCAGCGCTTCGACCACCTATCACCTTGTGGCGCGGGGTAATGGAGGCACGGCAGATGCTTACGGCCGCGTGACCGTGACCCAGCCACTGGCTGCGGCGGCTCCCGCGACTGGCATGTCCGATGAACAAATGTTCCGGGCAAATATGAAAGACGTATTTTTCGACTACGACAAGTACAGCGTCCGCACAGGCGATGAAGCGATCCTCTCGCGCGATGCGGCGTTTCTGAAGACTCATCCCGCGATGAAGATCGTTATCGGCGGATACTGCGACGAGCGTGGGTCGGACGAGTACAACGTTGGGCTCGGAGAGGATAGGGCCAGCTCGGCTGAGAAAATCCTGGTCAGCTCCGGAGTGGATAAGAGCCAGATCCGCGTGATCAGCTACGGCAAGGAGAAGCCCTTCTGCAACGAGGAAACAGAATCCTGCTGGCAGGAGAATCGTCGCGCGGGATTCGCGCTCGATCGATAAAAGGGGGCCCAATATTCATGCTCCGCGAAACTGCGCTGTTCGGCGCGGCTCGCGGAGCCTTTTTGTTTCCCTAGTCACTTTAATCGCCAGCTACGGCAGGTTGAACACCTTCAGAAACTCGGCAAGAGATGCATCGTCAGCTCCACGGTTTGAGTTGATTCTCGTTTCCACTGGGGCGAATGCAAAACCTACGCCATCGGGTCCCCAGCGAATCACCTTCGCGAATACGGCGATGGAGTCTCCGAGTTTCTCACCATCCTTGGCTGTTCTCTGCAAAGTCATCAGGATCAGAGTTCCTGGGTACGGCCGTTCGTCGGTAAGAAGATAAAATCCCGATTTGCTTAAGTTCCCGAGGTGGTACGCCTGTGGTGTTCCCCCGCTCCAGTGATAGGCGATCAAACCTGGCAAAGGAACGCGGTTGGATCGATGGCCGCTTCCATACTTAGGGAAAAACCAGCGCCAAATCCGTGTTCCCAGCGACTCATTCTCTTCGGGCCCTTCGTCAACTCCACTCGCTTCCGCTTGCTCCGGTGCGGTGCGCTGCGGCATGCCGTAAGAACCTGAATTCGATGAAGCACGAATACCGATCCCTTGATCTTGTCTGAATGAGTCACCGCCGGTTGAGTCGGAGAGGGCCGTAAGCATGCCACCGAGTTCGCTGGCACCGCAAATCTCAAGCTGGTCTCCCGGATTGATCTGAGAAACAAAGGGGGTGTGGGGCGGTAGAAGAAGCGCACTCGCGGGCTCAATTTCCAAAACCGTGAATTTTGGATTGGGATAGGAATCAACTTCGTGCATGACTCGGCATTCTTCGTCGAGATAGACCAGATCGAAGAACTTGGCTCCCTGCGAAGCTGGAATGCCGCGGTATGGATTCAGCCAGAGGCCGGCATCCGTTCCCCGCACAAGGTAGTCAAAAAGCCTCTTCAAGGGCTCAGCAGTAGTGTCGAAAATCGAGACTTCCAGACTGAGAAAGCTCTCCCCGGAACGGTTGTACACGCGAAATTTCCCGGATTTGCGGTCTCGACCGCCGGAGGAAGAAGGCGAAGCTTGCAAGTCAGATTGGGGATTCGTTCCCTCGCCAGCGCTATCTGCCATGAATTCACCTGGTGTACCCCGGCACGTAACCAAGAGGGGTTCAATCGATCATAAGGGAAGCAAGTCACGTAACCGTGCGGCTCTTGTTGTACACAAAGGTACTTTTGGAACCATGAGAATTGCGCTGAGCGCTCGTAACCTGCGCTCACCGTGGGGCTTTGCGCCCATTGGGGCCTCCCACCTCTCGCCGGCGCTCGGCGAGCGGCACGGCCAGGAATCCGAAGAGAGGCAAGTTACGGAAGTACTGCAACTAGCACCTTAGACACATTCTGGTAACAGTGACTTACAGCTAAGCTCGTTCAAGCCGGCCAATCTGAAAACCATGGGCGAAGACGCTAGTTTCGCGACTGATGGCCATTTTCAAAAGTAAGGGGTCTTTACCATGAACGCTTCAAACCGCTCATATGGGGCATTGCGGATCGTCAGACTATTGTTTCCTTTCAAACCTTCCCTGCACCAGGCATCGACGCATTCGCGCAATCACAGATTGTTCGCGCGAGGCGAACAAGGTAGTGCGCTCGTTGAAATGGCACTCGTGATGCCCGTGATGCTGATGATGCTAACTGGCATCTTCTCGTTTTCGGTGGTCTTGTACCAGAAGCTTCAACTCGGCGAAGCGGTAAGCAATGCCGGGCGCGTGATGGCCCTTGAGCGTGGCGACACAGATCCTTGCGCAACGACGGCGTCGGCGATCTACGCTGCTGCGCCCGCGCTTGCGAAGGCGAATCTGACGCTCACCTTCACACTCGGCGGCACGAACACCAGCGGGACCGTCACAGGCGGCACCGCCTACGGCGGGACGAAGGGTGCTGCTCCTACATGCACGGCCGCAGGCAACGGCGGGGCCGCGGCATTGGCAGCGGGCTCGCCCGCGCAGATTCTGGCGACGTATCCGTGCTCCTTCACTATCTATAACTCCAACCTGGGCAGTTGCACCGTCTCTACTCAAGTCACGGAGGTGATTCAATGAGTCGCAAGACCCGTTCATGGATTGCTCGCTTCTATAGCGACGAAAACGGACAGATTCTCCCGTGGATGGTGATGATGAGCGTCGTGGTTCTCGGCGCCGCCGGAATCACCATCGATCTCGGTCACGCTTTCGCCTGCTACCGGCAACTCCAGGCATCCACCGATGCTGCCGCGCTCGCCGGCGCGAACGCTTTGAGCGAAGGAAACGCCACGCAAGCTTCCGTCAACAGCGCGATTGACCTTTACGCCGCGACCGCAAACGGAGCGAACGCAAGCGGCAATCTACCCAGCCCGACAATCTCCATCGCCTACAGCTGTGTATCGGATGCCCCCGCGATGGTCGCGGCTTCATGCCTTGCCTCGGGCACCGGTTATAACGTGGTTCGGGTCACGCAGACGGCCACCGTTCCCACCTACTTCATCAGGGTCCTGTCGTTAATGGGCATCAATTCGGCAAAGTCTCTCACGCTCAGTTCAACGGCCTCGGCGACCATGGCCAGCGGTGCGAATGATCAAGTGAATGTCGCCATGGTTGTTGACGCGACTGCATCCATGAACTCCCAGGATAATGACGCAAGCTGCGGGCATACTCGAGTCTACTGTGCACTTCAAGGAGTCCGAACAATGCTGGGCCTTCTCGCGCCTTGCACAGCGGCAACTTCCAGCTCATCGGCGACATGCATTCCCTATGACCAGGTGAGTCTGTTTACGTTCCCAACCATCCGGCGAATACCGCGGCTTCATTGTCCACTGACAGCGACTGCAGCACAAGCACGTCGCCAAACATCATTCCGTACACTACTCCCACTCCCGGGGCCACGTGGTCGGCTCCCACGCGGGACTGCCGGCACGTATCAGGTCACCGGCTACCTCAGCAACTGGACAGCCTCTAACAGTGCGGGTGGAGCTTTGAGCAGTTCCTCGACGCTGGTAAATGCCTCAGGCGGGCCGACCGGATCCTGTGCAGGCCTGGACTCAGTGGGTGGCGACGGAACCTACTACGCTGGAGCGATCTATGCAGCCCAGTCGTCGCTGATGGCTGCCCAGGCAGCCGCCCCGGGCTCCAGGAACATCATGATCATCCTCAGCGACGGTGACGCCAGTGCGTCGAGCGGAAAAATCCAGACCATGTCAGGAACGAACCTCGTTAACGTCGGCCATGCCGGCAACACCTATCCTTCGCTCGACGATCAATGCCAACAGGCGATCACCGCAGCTCAATACGCTTCAACACAAAAAACAACCGTGTACACGATTGCCTACGGCGCATCGAAGTTCGGGATGTTCAACTGACTCACCGACGATCTCACCATGTCAGGCAATGGCGGAGATGTCTACGGGGTATGTGTCCCCGTCTGATGCTCCGAACTTCTATTCTGATGCCACTGCGGCCCAGAACAAAGGTCAGTGCACATCATCGGACAATCCGAATCTCAGTCTCACTGGAATCTTCGGCAACATCACCGCGCAATTCACAAAACCGCGCTTGATTCCCAACAGCGTAACCTAGGCTCAACGCAACTGGATAAATGAAGGCCGGGGAGAGACTCTCCCCGGCCTTCAACTTTTGCGCGGCAGTGTACCGTCTCGCGCACTACATCTCCGCATCCGTCGCTTCGATCATGTCCTATTGCATCTCCTTGAGCACGCTGAAACGCGCGCATTCGACACACGAGAATCTGAAAAGTTGCGCATATTTATTTCGCAGTTAACTCCGCAACATCCTCGCATGCCTGTGTTTGTACACGACATGAACGGCGCGGCAGGAAGCAGCAAGAGCCAAGCTTCCAAGAGCCGGCAGCCGGATCGGTTTCATTCCGAAAGGGACGGAGGAGTTATGAAAAACTTTGGCAAATTTGTGCTGGGTGCGGCGATGGTGGCTGGCGCGTTGGGCCTTGGAGCGACATCGGCCCAGGCAGCCGAATTTAGAGTTGTTGTGCGCGGGCCGGTGGCCTACGTTCCTCCGTGCCCGGGTCCGGGATACACATGGGTTGCCGGCTATTACAACAACGGTTACTGGGTCGCCGGACGTTGGAACTACATTGGAGTGGGCTTCGTCCCCGATCGCGGACGCTTCTACTTTGATCGCGACCATGACCGCGCCTATGCATATCGCGATCGCGACGACCACCGCTTCGACGGTGACCGTGACGGTGGCCACTTCCGCCGCTAAGCGTCAAGTTCGCCATTGAACTGTCTAAACTGTCCGACTTGCCTCACGGCCTCCCATTGCAGGGAGGCCGCTCTTTTCCGTGCAGGTGATGCGTTCTCAATCCGTGACCACTTGCTGCTTAGAGCTGGCATCTGAACATCTCTTCAGGAATTATCTGATCCTGATAGAGGTTCGTTTGAGCGCCGAAGAAGACGCCGAACAACCACGATCGCGGCGACAGGAGCTGCACACAGCATGGCAAATCCCAGGACATTTCCTGCGATCTCAATCAGCAGCAATAACGCCACCTGCAACGTGGTCATCTGACTGATGCGCCCACCGGAAACCGAAGATGGGAAAAGCAAGGGAAGGACCCCGGTCGCGCTTCCATGCAAAAGCCCGCGAGTCTCGAGGACGATGGCATTCGCGGCGCCGATTATCGAACCGATCATTGCCGCAACGAGCACTGGATGAGATCGCCACACGCGCTTTCCGATCCTCAGCATCGCCATATTCTAAAGGTCAACCACGCCCTATTGTCCTTCCAAAAAAGAGTCACTTCCAAAGCCTCAATCCAACTGCTGATGCCGAATCAAACCCAAAGCGTCCCCTTGCGCGAATTCATCCGGAAAAACGGTCGGCTAAGTATCTCAATCCAAGCGGAAAGAGAAACTTGGGAAAAGACCGCAACTTATTCGCCCTTCAGTTGTTCAAATGTACAGCAGCCGGTACAAGTTAAACGCTGGACCGGCGGGTGCTGAGAACGTATCCCCTGAGGCAGAACCGAGGGCAGGCAGCACAAGGAGGATTTAATGAAGGGCTTAAAGTTAATCCTGTTCGCAATGATTCTGGTACTGCCTTTTGCAGTCGCTGCTAACGCTCAGGTTTCGGTAGGTGTTGGAGTTGGTGTTGGTCCGGCAGTGGTTCCGGCGCCGATGGCGTACGGTCCTCCAGCATGCAATTGGGGCTATTACTCCTATTACCCTTACGCGTGCGCGCCTTACGGCTTCTACGGACCGAGCTGGTTTAGCGGCGGCATCTTCATCGGTGCTGGCCCCTGGTACGGATGGGGCTGGCGGCATGGATGGGGCTACGGCGGTTGGGGCTATCGCGGTGGATACGGCTATCACGGCGTTAACGGGTACCGCGGTGGATACGCAGGTGGATACCGCGGCGGATATGCCAATGGCTATGCAGGTAGAGGTGCAGTTGCTCCGCGCGCCTTCAACGGTGGCGGTGGGTACCGCGGCGGATACGCAGGCGGCGGACATATGGCCGGTGGCGGTGGCGGATTCCATGGTGGCGGTGGTGGCGGCTTCCACGGTGGTGGTGGCGGCGGCTTCCATGGTGGTGGCGGACACCGTTAAGACTTAATTGCCCGATATACACTTCAGGCCCGGTTGCTTCGGCAGCCGGGCTTTTATACTGTTTGCTCCAACCTCGCCTTTCAGAAAAATTCCGGCAAACTCTGCATAGAAATATGTGGCGCACCAGGATTTACTTTGGGAATCTCGGCCGCAACGTTTGGTACTTGGCGATCGTATAGCCGAGCGACGCACCCAGCCACACATCCGACGGAAAGTGGGCGCTCTCGGTGATGCGTGAAAAGCTGATCACTGTCGCCATCGAGTAGGCCAACACCGGAACCCACGGCTTGCCCCGATGCCGATACCGCTCCGCGACCACTGTCGCAACCGACCACACCGCTGTCGCGTGTCCTGAAGGAAAACTGCTGCCCTTGAGTGGCGACTTGCCGCCATTGAAAAACGTCCCCGTAAAAGGAGCGCCGGGCGGAACATCGGCAGGCCGTTCCCGGCGCGTGACGGCTTTGATCGCCAGGTTGACGACCACGCTGTCACCGTATGCCTCCGCAGCCAAAAGCGCCGTGCTGACCTCGCGGTCATCGTGCCGGATGTATCCCGCCGTCATCAGTGCAGCCGGCAGCGCGATCACTTCGCTTGTAGTGATCAGCGGATCGAAGACGTCGTTGAAGTCATCCCAGCTCTGCGCGTGCGTTCGGAAGTAGGGCATCACATGGGGATCCGCGTATATCAGCCCCGCGGTTCCGCCCACGATGATGAGGGTGGGCACCCAGTGCCGTCCTTTGGCGAGTTGGACCGGGAAGAGCCAGATATCCTTCTGATCATGCAGAAAATCGCCCGGCAGGCTGCGCCATGTGGCCTCACGTTGCGGAGCGCTAGTGGCGGTGTCGACCGTCGGCTTCAAGGTCTGGCCGGGGTCCTCAGGCAGATTCACATCGTCTTGTGCGCGGACCTGGTCAGAAACGCAGACAAGCGAAAGAGACACTGCAGAAAGAAGCAGCAAACGACACTTAATCCTAATCATCAGCAAGGTTGGATGCAGGATTTCAATGGAAGGCTTTAACTGCTGGCTTTAGCCTCCTGAAACCATAGCGCTGTCCCGGGCCGGAATAGCAGCCACGCAATCACGATGAAGAGCCCCGCATGTACCAGCAGCTCCCGTAGCGGATGAAAGATGCTGATCGCAACATGGAATCCCACCCAGGCCAGCGCCAGCCAACGCGCCCAATTCTGCCGCAGCAGCAAACCAACTCCGCTGACCACCGCCAGCATTTCCGTCAGCTCCATCGCAATGGCATCGCCGTGTCCCGACGTGAGCTCGCGGAAGTGGTAAACAAATCCTGCAACGCCTACAAGGAGGTAGACGACAGCGACAATCAGTACCGGAGTCGGCGGCTTGTTCATCGCAATCAGTATCCACGATCAGCCCGAACCTTAAAAATGCCAGAGGCTGATTGTCGGAACGCCCACAGTACCGCGGGCGATGTGACGGGCCATTTTGTGCATTCACTCACGGCACGGCTAAAATGATGTGGAGAGGAAATCCCTTGCCGGCTTACGAGTATCTTTGCGAGGAATGCGCCTGCCAGTTCGAGAAACGCCAGAAGATGTCGGACGCTGCAATCGAACACTGCCCTGGGTGCGGCGGACATGTGAAGCGGCTGATCAGCGGAGGCGCCGGCGCCATCACCAGGGGAGCAAATCAGCCACCCGCACCCCCATGCGCATCCGGGGCTTGCTGCGGAGGCGGTGGCTGCGGTCAAGGCGGTTTCTGCGAGAATTGACGGCCGAACGAAGCAGCCATCCTGTCCGGCTCTTCGACCCGTCTGTTTCCACGGATCGAATCCTGATCTGGCACGACGTCAGCAGTCGCACCGATCATTTTACGGTGCGAAAAGCGCAGCTAGACTGCCCGCCGACGATTAAGCGAAAGCCAGAGCAGAATCGATCTGCTGCTTCATGGGGATAATTTCGGAATAGGGACCTGCCTCAGACGCCGATTGGCCTTCAGCAAGCAAGGGTTTCAGCGCGTTGATGGCCGAATCGATCTGCTCCATACGATTGCGCAGCCGCTTGACCTCTTCGAACAGCCCGTCCAATTCAACCGTCGCCGCTTCCATCGCCGAGCGATAGGTACCTGCATAAGCCTGATGGTTCATAACAGCCTCCATTGCAAGAAGTCTAGCCCGGGTTGAGTCGCTCGGGACATTGCACAACCGTGTGTCGAATGAACACTTTCGTGCTAGAGGCTGGTTCGAAAAGGGGATTCGATATCTATTCTGCGACCGCGTCAAAGCCATTTGCACTCTTCCCTTTCCTCGCGGTCAACATCTGTGTGTCGCTTTCTTACGCGCAAACGAGTCATTCACGCTGGAGTCAACCGTCCCAGGCCGCAAGAGACGTTGAACAAGCCCAGCTTTACGCCGGGTATTGAACCATAACTGACCTCGAATCTGCGAAACTGGAAGACAGTGGATCCTTCAATCAAGTTGCCAGGCCCCTCGTCGCTGCGCGTCCTCATTGCTGGTGGAGGCACGGGCGGTCATATCATTCCGGCTCTGGCCGTGGCCCATGAACTCGTCACGCGGCATCAGGCCGAGGTTCTGTTTGTCGGCACGCCGCGCGGAATGGAGTCGCGCCTCGTGCCCGCTGCCGGCTTTCAATTGCGGCTGATCGAGGTGGGACCGCTGAAGAATGTTTCGCTGGCCACGCGGATGCGTACCTTGCTGGATATTCCGCGCAGCCTGTTCGCTTGCCGGCGGCTTATCCGTGAATTCAATCCTGATGTTGTCTTCGGTGTTGGAGGATATGCTTCCGGCCCGGGAATGGCAGCGGCATTAATGCTGCATGTGCCGACCATGGCGTTTGAGCCGAATGCCATGCCGGGGCTGGCCAATCGCCTCGTGGGGAAACGCGTGCAGGCGGCCGCGGTAAATTTTCCGGCGGCGGCGATTTTCTTTCACAATGCCGAGGTGACAGGCATCCCGGTGCGGCCGGATTTCTTCAAGCTTCCGCCAACAACCGGGGAGGCGCCGCATTTGCTGGTCTTTGGCGGATCGCAAGGCGCACGACTCTTCAACAACACCCTGCCGGCCATTGCGCCCGCCCTGCTAGCGTCGGTGCCCGGATTGACGATTTTGCACCAGGCCGGCACGCGCCATGCCGAGGCGACTGAGGCCGCCTACAAGGCGAGCGGCGCAGATCCTGCGCGTTGGCAGGTGAGCGGATTTCTGGACGACATGCCCGCCCGGTTTGCGCAGGCCAACATGGTCATGGCGCGCAGCGGAGCCTCGACGGTCGCCGAACTCACGGCCGCGGGCAAGCCGGCGCTGCTGGTTCCCTTTGCCGCAGCAGCCGACGATCACCAGACGCGTAACGCCGAAGAGATGGTCAAGGCCGGAGCCGCCGTCATGCTGAAGGAGCCCGACCTTGCCGATCACGGAAAGGTGCTCGACTGCCTCGTTCAGCTGCTTGGATCGCACGAGAGGCTAGCCTCGATGTCAGCCGCAGCGCTGACGCAGTCCCACCCCCGGGCCGCGGAAGACATCACCAACCGGCTAGTGTCGCTTCGAACCATTCGAACTGTAAGCAATTGAAATCATTACACCTACTTCATTAAGCTCCAGCGAAACCGACGTGGATTCTATATCAGTACTTCGCGCGTTGGCTTGAGGCAGCGAAGCCTGCTCATCCCTATCCGCTCAGCGACGTGACCTTAATCACATTCTTCAAACCGCTCTAGCCCCTCTAATATCTCCAGCGTTGTATCGGGGATCACTCACGATACACAGCAAGTAAAGATCCCCACTACGGAAGCCGACAACTCACAACGCCGCGCAGTACGGCCTCTTGAGCTTTTGCAGTAACTGAGAACGACTATGCCTGCCGAGAAAGTCATGATCGTGGACGATGAGCGCCTGGTGCGCTGGTCGTTGCGCCAGAAATGCGAAGAATGGGGCTACACCGTCATCGAAGCCGAGACCGGTGAGCAGGCCCTGCGGCTGGCTCAGCGCGAATCTCCCGATCTGGCCCTCCTTGATGTGCGCCTGCCCGATCTTACGGGCATCGAAGTTCTCGATCAGCTGAAGAAAAATGGCGACGCTCGCGCCGTCATCATGATCACCGCCGATCCGCAGCTCGACGACGTTAAGGCTTCCATCAAACTTGGCGCGTACGACTTTGTAGGCAAGCCCATCGACTTTGATGCCCTGCGCGATGTGATGGAAAGCGCGATTCAGGCCATCGGTATCCGCAATGGCATTCAACAGGCCTCCCGCGCAAAAGCTCGTCCCGGGGTGGGTTACGAAAACGTCGTAAGCGTCTCGCCCAAAATGACGGAGCTGATGAACTTCGTCAAGAAGGTCGCTTCCTGCGAAGCCTCCACGATTCTCATCCAGGGCGAAAGCGGCACAGGCAAGGACCTCATCGCGAAAACCATCCATTACGAAAGCAGCCGACACGAAAAGCCCTTTGTCGCCATCAACTGCTCCGCCATTCCGGAAACACTGATGGAAGCGGAACTCTTCGGCCACGAGAAAGGCGCCTTCACCGACGCCAAGCAGATGAAGAAGGGTCTCTTCGAAGCGGCGGATGGCGGAACGCTGTTTCTGGACGAAATCGGTGAACTCTCTCCCCTTCTCCAGGCCAAGTTGCTGCGCGTTCTCGAAGACCAGGTCATCCGCCGCGTCGGCGGCATCCGCGATGCTCAAGTCGATGTGCGCGTGATCGCCGCCTCCAATCGCGATCTCGAAAAAGCGGTGCGTGAAGGCCAATTCCGGCAGGATCTGTACTATCGTCTCGCCATCATCGCGATCTTCATTCCTCCCCTGCGCGATCGCAAGGAAGATATTCTTCCGCTCGTCGACTTCTTCATTGAGCGCTACAATCGCCGCTTCCGGAAGTCGATTCGCGGCATCACCGACGAAACGCGCCACCTGATTCTCAGCCACAACTGGCCGGGAAATGTGCGCGAACTCAAGAACACCATCGAGCGCGGAATGATTCTCGAAGATGAGTTCTTTCTGCGCTCCATGTATCTGCCATTCTCCGTGGGAGAATCCGGCGGTCGCACTCTTTTCGAACGAACCTCGCCCGCCGACGGCGGACGCAAGCTCGCCAACGGCCGCGCGCTTCCACGTCTCTACATTCCCGAAGGCGGAACGTCGCTCGAAGAACTGGAGCACTCCATGGTCGAGCTGGCCATGAGCCAGGCCAACGGCAACCAAACCAATGCCGCCAAGCTGCTCGACATCAGCCGCGATGCCCTGCGCTACAAGCTGAAAAAATTCAGCATGGCCCAGGTCGAAGAAGAAGTCTGAAGTGCATCACCCTGCGCGCCATGTCATTCGGACGAAATCATCGAGGTTGAAATACGGAGTGAGTCTCCGCTGTCTCTCCCGGAGGGGAAATCGAGAATAACCCAGCACAAGCGAAGCGCTGGGACATGATTCCCCAGCAATTCGCTCGCGCCGCAGGGGCCGAAATCCAACCCGCTCAAGCTCCATCCCGATCCCGTCGATAAACGGAACAAAGCCAAGTGAGGCCTTGTTCCATGAAGCGGATTCTTCTAGTCGTCCTCGTATGCTCGGCATTTGCGGGCCTTGCTATGGCGCAGATCTCACAGCCGCCGACCGACATTCTCGGCGCTCACCTCAACTACGGACGCGGCTGCGCAGCATGCCACTCGCCGCACAGTGGCACGACGGGCAACGGAAATCCCAGCAGCGCCAATACGGGCAACTCGATTCTCTGGGGAGAAGATGTCACCGGTCTCTATGGCAAGACCATCACGACGGGCGGAGGCAAATACGTCGAAGTCCTGCCCGCAAGCATGTCCGCTACGACTCCCGACGTTTCCGGCATGCTGACCTGCCTGGGTTGCCACGACGGCAACTTCGCCCCTGCCTCCATGATGAAGAACAAAGTGTACGAGAACCTTCCGGCGACCTACGGGAACCGCAACACCATCCCGACGCTGATGGCGAGTGCGGGCAGCGGAAGCTATATCAGCGATCACCCGATGGGACTGAACGCCACCATTGATTGCGGAGGAACATCAGGTTGGGATTGCACCGAGGTGAACGGCGCCATCAACATGAGAGGCTCTGCTTCCAGCCGTTTTGTCACCAGTTACGGCTTCTTCGTACAGCCCGGCGTCTACAACAACAAAGCTGTCGTCGTCTGCACCACTTGCCACAACCCCCACTCGATGAACGTAGTGACTGTCGGCCGCAACTCGAACTCCGGGCTGCCAGCTGGAAATTATGCAACCATGTTCTTCCTGCGCGCCCCTTACAATCCGAATGACACAAACCCGATGTCAAACCAGACGGCCCAATTCTGCCGTCAGTGTCACGCAGACAAGTCAAACGAGATGAACGGCAGCACCGCGGGAACCACGTTCTAAGAGGATCTATTTTCTTATCCCTGGAACCTTGCGCATGCCTGCGGCAGCAACGCTGCCATCGGCATTGTGCGCTACCTGGTGGCAGATCAGAGTGCAGGTATTCGTCGCGCGATTGTATGAGACTGGGAGCAATCCATTCGGCGCCACAACATTTACATCGAAGTTCACCAGCCTCTCGCCGCTGATGGTGCCGCCGGTAGCGCCGACGCCATGCGCCGTATGGCAAGTGGAACAGCTGACTCCGGTGTTGATGTGATCGCCGTGATGATTCCAACTCGTGTTCTTTACGATCTGGTTGGCTACGTCGTGACACTTGGCGCACAAAGCGTAGGGCCCGTTCACGCTGAGATCGGGATTGGGAAATAGATTCGAAATCGCCTGACCTGGTATCGCCGCCGTGCTGAATTCATAACGCCTTTCCAGGATGTGAGTCCAGCGCGAGCCATGCGGACCGCTGGCGCCCGAGCCGCCAAACTCGCGATTGTCGTCGCTGTTGTGGCAATCCGTGCAGAGAATCTGCGTGCCCATCGCGCGGCCCGGCGTTATTCCGTCAAGGTTCAGCATGCTCGCCAGCAGGCTGGGCTGCGAGAGTGCGCTGCTCCGTGCGTGCATCACAGGATGGCTCGACGTCGCCGCAACCGCAAACTGCGAAATCAGGTTGAGAGGGTCGCCGGCAGAAACCGCTCGCACCGGAAAATATCCATAGATAGGCAGAATTTGTTTTCCGGAACTCGTCCCGTGGCAGCGCAGGCAGTTTTCAAACTGATTCACGGCGGGAGTAAGCAGCGTTGTTCCGTCGCTTGCGCTGATGCCCGCGATGTCCTTCTGCGAGATTCGAATCAGCGGTGCGGGAGGAAAGACTCCGACCGGCTCAGATCCATGCGCGTTGTGGCAGTCCACGCAGGTCGCATGACGATTGTTGTTCAGTAGAATGGCCTCGGTCGCGTCATGAGGATTCGTCGAGGCGGGGAAGGGATGTCCAACCTTTGGCGCTGCGTACTCCGCAAAAACATTCGCGTATGGCGCGATCGGCGAGACATTCGCGCCACCGTTGTGGCAGGAAATGCAGTCCTGTTCGTTCTGCCCGCGCAGCAACCTCGTCGGACCACTCGCATTGTGCGATGAATGGCACGAGATGCACGCATCGGCAGCCACGGTGGGATAGCTTCCCAGCAAAGCCTGCGGAGAGATCTTGCTTGTGGAAAGCGCGTGCGCGCTTGTCGACCAATCGGCCAACGGATTGATCTGGCCGCCCATTGTCCGGCTGGGATCGTGGCAGGCGAGGCAGAGCTGCCCGTTCGAGCTGTCTTTCACCAGAAAGTTAAGCGATACCGGATCCTTGGCCTGTACGTGCGGATTGTGGCACGATGTGCACTCCACGTTGCCCTTGATCAATTTCACCGCACCGGTCGGATCGGCAGTCGATCCATTCGCCGCCAATGAAGCAGCCAAATCGATATTGTCCTGCAGGGGAAGCGCGAGGCTGAACGGGTGCGAGGATTGCAGATTGCTGCCGAACACATCCGCCGCGTTCATCGAACCCCGCGTCGTCACCTGCCCATAAGCCACCGTGGCTCCCACAGCCACAGTGCCGTCATGGCAACTGAGACATTGATTGCTGACGGCCCCCAGCATCGGCTGTGTCACATTATTCTTCTCGGTGCTGCTGCTGTAGGTTGCATAAGTCTGCTTGGTAAGCTTCTGGTTCCAGAGGCCCGTATTCAGTCCGGAGTGTGGAGCGTGGCAATACGCGCAGGAGTCAGGCCTGGCGCCCGTAACCGGGGATTGGCTTCCGGGCCCGAGATTGTGCACGCCCAATGCGTCACTGGTCATCTGCGCAAACAAAGTGGTCGCGGTCAGCAGATATCGTCAGCGCAGCCAGCAGAAATCGGATTCTCACTTAGCGGCTCCCTGGACGGGGTTTTTGAGGCCGACATATTGAAATTCCTGAATCCGCCGGTTGAACGAATCCACAACAAACACCTTGTCGTCATGATCGATGAACAGCCCTGACGGCAACTGAAACTCCCCTGCGTGCGTGCCTTTGGCGCCGAAGTAGTAAAGCAGTTCGCCCTGCCGGTTGAACACCTGCACCACTCCCCACAAGGCATCCACAACGTAGAGATCGCCTTCCGAGTCGACACTCACCGCCTTGGGTCTGAACAATGCTCCGGTGGTGTCACCGATCTTCCCGATGGCGTACTGGAACTTGCCGGCGCGGTCAAATACCTGCACGCGGAAGTTCATCGCATCAACTACCAACAGGTTTGGACCGCTCAATCGCAGCTCGGTTGGAAGATTGAACTCGCCATCAGCCTGGCCAGTTTTGCCGATCGTCTGAAGAATGTTGCCTTGCATATCGAGCACGAAGACCTGGTCGCGAAGAGTATCGGTTACATAAATGCGCTGTTCCATCGAGTCTACGGCAATTCCGGTGGGCCGTTTGAAATATCCTTCCCCGCCTTTCAGGCTGCCAATGGCGCGCACATACTTCCCGCTGGGCTCGAAAACAAAAATCTTGCCCGCATCCGAGTCGGTTACGTAGATATTGTCCTGCGCATCGACGGCAACGCATTGCGGCGTTGTCATCGCGTCTTTGCTCTTTTCCCTGCGCTCGATGAACTTGTATTTGCGCTGCGCGAAATCGAAGATGTGCACGCCCGAGGCGCCCGGGTCGGTGACAATGATGCGTTGGTGCGAATCTGCGGTGATGCCGTAGGGGCGCACCAGAAACCGGTAATCGGGCGCGCCAGCCACAACGTCGACCAGCTTGGTCCAGAAACCCCGATTCGGCTTAACCTCGAACTGTGAACTGAAGCTGCGCTGCCACGTGAGACTACGACCGCCGTCGAGCGACATCTCCCAGAGCTCCGGGGTAGTTGGAACCTTCGATTTGGGGGCTGCCCAGATTGCAGACGGCAGCAGCGCGAAACAAGCCACCCACACGGCTGTGCTCAGGCCTTGCCTGAACCATCGGGTTAGAAAAAATTGAACCACCGTGAGATCCCCATATAGTACGACGAGATCACCTCTGGCTGGGTGCCGGTGATACTGAACCCCTGCTCCAGACGGGCGTAGCCGCTAATAAAGTTCAACTTGCGAACCTGGTATTGGATGAGAGCGTTGTATTGACTGTTCTGATTGTCAGACGTGATGTTGTTGCCGGATGTATTACTCGTCGACTTCGCGTAGGTAGCTGCGAACAATCAGCTTCTTCACGGGCGTGCTGGACATTCCGAATGAATAGCTTTTCCCGCCGAAAAGGCTCACCAGGTCGGAAGGCAGAATCGGCGAAGGAACCGGAACACCGACGAGGCCAGATCCGGTCGCGAGCACCTGACCATCGGTCTTGGAGTAGCTGCCCGTGGCTGTCAGAAAAGCGCCGTACCCGAGTGACCCGTTATACGACTCGCTGCTGTTAGAGGTGCCTGCCTGGTCGGTCAACGCTGTCCGCGAGCCGCCTCCTCCCGCGCTGAAGTTGAACAATCCCCAGTTACGGCTGACGCTGCCCGAGTAATTGTAGAACGAGTTCGTGTATGTAACGAGAAGAGTCTGCACGTTCTGCGCGTAATTAAATGACTCGTTCACGCGCCAGCCAAGGACCCGGCTGGAATAATTCTCATTGCCTGAAAAACCGATGGTATCTTCGCCGTTCTGGTCCGAAGAGTTGGCAGACAGACTGAATGACGAATTGATTGCGCCATTGAGAAGCGAATGAGTGAAGCTGGCGCTCCCTCCGTAGGATTTCACGCCGTAATTCTCTCCCAGAAATGTCTGGGTGCGGCGCTCAAAGAAAGCGGATGTCTGCACATTCGATAGTGGCGTGTAGGTGGCGACGGTCATCAGATCCAGCGAGTTGGAGGATTGATCCGAATTCAGTCCCGGCACCACGCCGCCCGCCGCAATCACTGACTGAATAATCTGCCCGGTCAAATTGTCTGAGTAATTCGCCGTCGCCGTAATAGACAGCTTGTTGGTCGGGTGTATCCCGGCGTTCGCATTCACCGTGTCAATGGCTCCAGTGGAATGTGCCGCTCATGTAAGTGGTATTCCAGGTAGTCCGGTTTATACCTCCCGAAAACGAGCCCCTCAGCGGGAGCAGGTGGGAGAGCGTATATCCGTAGGACGCATTGTCGGAATGTATATCCAATATCGCGCCAGTCACCAGCGGCGGAACCACGGACTTTGCCGATCCGGTTGAGTAAAAGGCTCCCATGTTGAAGCCGGCCCATTGATAACCGGAATGCAGATTCAGCTGAATGGAACGTGTTCTTCCCTTCATCGTTTGCCCCATACACCGAATACTGGCTTGTTCCACTTTGAAATCCCGCCGAGAAGCTGGGTGCATCGGGTAGATTCTCGCTCCAGTTGATGCCAAACACGCCGCTGTTTCCGTGGGTCACATAGTTGGCGAGACCCGGAACAGCATAGTTCCCTTCGCTGTCATAAGCCTTGGAATAGGTTATGGAACCGGGGAACTTGCTGCCCGCAAAGATACCGCGCTGAGATTGAAACCACTGGCATTGGAGATCGACTGGAAGTTGGAATTGGCCCGCGATTGATTCAGATACGGCGAGAAGTTATAGGAGAGGAAATTTGGACTGTGGAAGGAACCTGCGAAAGTTCCGGCTCCCCCCATCGTCCATCCATGGGAGGACGGAGTCATATTTCCATAATTCGCGGTGTATCCCGAGGAGAGAGTGCCGGTTGCGGTGGTGCTGGTTTCGCCAAGCTGGATTTGTGCGCTGACAGGGATAGCCAGCAGCAGCAACCCTGCATTTGCCAGCCACGCGAATCGAAAAGACCGCAACACTCAATGCCATCCTTAAACTATCTCGGTCGGATTGCCTGCTCGAGTCGTCAGAGTTTCTGAATCCGTACCGACTTAATCCTCCTTCGCTTCGTTACAATTCGTCGATCTTGGCATTCTGCCGAAGCTTCTGATCCAGCGCAGCGCGAACCTGGTTTCTCTTGGTCTGTTGAAGTTCCTTTAGCAACTGGGCTTTCACTTCCTCGAATTTCGTCTGCCCTGCCGGCGAATGCACCTGCAGGCGCACGATGGTGTAGGCCTGCTCCACCTGAATGAGGTCGCTCATGTCGTTCGGGTGCATTGCACTCAGCGCCTTCACGACCTGCGGAGCCATTTGATCTACGGGAAGCGGCTTATGCTGGCCCATCATCACGCGATAATCGTCATCGGAGAACTTCTCCGCCAGCAATCCGAACTCCTCGGCTGTCTTGGTCGCCTTCGCCTGTCGCAATGCGCTCTCGGCACGCGTGCGCGCTTCCTTCAGCTGAGCGGCAGTCGCATTGGCCGGAGGCAGGATGGATATCGTTTGGAACGTGAACATCTCCGGATGATGGAAGCGAGCCGGGTTCTTGTCGTAGTAGGCGCGGACTTCCGCCGGGGAAATCAAGCTCTTGTCCTCGACTTCAATCTTCAAGAACGCTTCGATCAACAATGACCGCCGGATCTTCTCCAGCAGCAATTGCTGGGAGCCGTGAAAATCGCTCTGCAGGAAGCCGTTGTATTCCTCTGGCGTTGCGAACTGCTTATGAAAATCCGCCTCCGCCCGCTGCAGCTTCACCGCCGGAACCGTCATCTTGCGGCCCAGCGCTTCCTGATACGCGAGCTCTTCGAAGATGATCATCTTCAGCGCGCCGTCGCGAATCTGCTTTTCAAACTCTTTGGGGATCCCGTTATGCTGACGCGCATAAGGAAAAATCGCGTATTCCTCGCGCACCAGATCGGCATCGGTAAGGACTACGCTGTTCACACGCGCAACGGGCTTGTCTGCAACCGGCGCCGGTTTCACAATATTTTGCGTGGGAGCTTGCGTGAATACCGTGGGCGCATGTGACGACACCTGGGCTCCAGCCGCACCGATGCCCAGAAGAAGAAAGCTGAGGAAAATGTATTTGTACTTCATCTAAATTGACCCCCGTTTAAAAGGAAGGGGAGGGAAAGTGCTACCCCTCCCCTCATGCATAAAGAATCTAGAATGTAGTAACCGCACTTCCGTTGTTCATTTCGTTCGACTCGCCACCGTGGCACTGGCGACAGAATTGTGCCGTCTGGTTGCTTCCAGCGGTCGTGCTTCCCGGGTTGTAGGGAGCGCGAATGAAGAACATCGTCTGATACGTTCCGCTCGGCAGCCCCGACTTCGGACCGTTGGTTACCTTCACCACGTTCATCAAGTGCTGGTTGTGGCAGGTCGTGCACATGACAACTGGTGTTGCGTTGTACGTGCCCGGGCTGACGAAGAAGCCATAGTTCGTAACGAACTTGCTTGAGGCAGCTCCCGTCATCTGTACCGCTCCGGTGCCGCTGATGCTGCAATCCCAGTCATAGGCTCCGCCACATGTCATCACGGCGTTCAAGCCTACCGGGTGATCATTCAGGTAGTTTCCAGTGCCGGTGTAGTCGTTCCCGAGCAGGGTAGGAATGTTGCCGGTGCCATAAGTAGCGGGCAGCGTCTCATACACCTTGTTCTTCATCATGGCGCCCTGTGCGTAGTTGCCATCGTGGCAGCTGAGGCACATGAGAACACCAGCGACATCCGGTGTCCCAGCGGTCATTGTTGTCGGCAGAACTTCGACGTAGTTGCCGTGCTCGCTTTGACCCGTGGTGATCGTTTTGCCATACAAGCTGGCGACGTCCTCGCCCCAGAGAGCAAGGCTTCCAGCAGTCGGATCGGCCGTCTTGGCGTTGCCGTTTCCGTAAACGCCGCTGTGTGGCGCGTGACAAGCCGCGCAACCGCGACCGTAGTTGAGGTGGGCGCCGAGGACGTCAGTCGACGGCGAATACGTATTATTCTGTGCCGCCGCAAATCCCGCGGCTGTCACAAATAATAGAGCGATCAAGATTTTCTTCATTAGGTGGAGCCTCCTAGTGCGCACTCCTACAACTTTTCTGAACCGCGATAACACGTTGCTTGTCTGTTTCCGAGTTCAGTCATCCTTCAGAATGTGCACGCCTCATGCCGTTGCTTTAGCTCCTGTACGCAATTCGGACATCTCGCGTAATTCGTTGTCGCGAAGGGTGTTGCGCTGTTCTCTAGAGGAAACGATGAGGGGCGTGCGTAAAATTCCCCTCCAGCCGATGGGCGTTCTCGCACAGTGCATTGGTGAAATGCCCCAAGTCGTTAGTGACAGCCGTCACAATTTGGTCAAACGAAACGCCTTGCACCGTGATCCACCTTCGAACATCTGGGATACAGCGGCCCCAGCTGCGTGATTCATATCACTTCTCAATGTGATTTAACTTGCTCTACTAAACGGTGGCGTGAAGGCTGCAGGAAGCTGCAAAGCGCCAATGCGTTTCAGCATTCGTTGGGCAGCGAACGTGCTCGCGGATGTTGCAATGGGAGTTCACGGCATGACAGACGAACCAATAGCAACATTCCCGGCTGCGCCCACCTTGCGCGCTTCCCGGGTCTACTCGATGGCGGCACTTTGCCTGGCAGTCGGTCTCGGCATCGGATGCTTGATGCGTGGTTCGCAGCTGGCCGTCATCCCGGCGAAGAGTACGGCTCATGCGGTGACCCAAACGGCCGCAACAGACGCGAAACCCGCCGGGCATCGTCCCAGCCTCGACGAGTTGAGACGGATGGCTGACAAGCAGGCTGCGCCGCTGCTCGAAAAGCTCAAGAGTAACCCAAATGACAGTTCGCTGCTGGTGCAGGTGGGCGCTATTTATCACACCACGCATCGGTTCAAGGAAGCGTCTGAATATTACAGCCGGGCACTCGACTCCGATCCGAAAAATGTTGCGGTTCGCACAAAGCTGGCCTCAAGTCTCTATCGAAGCGGTGATATCGATGGTGCGATCTTGCAGTTGAATAAGGCCCTGACCTACAAATCGAATGACGCGAATGCACTCTTCGACCTGGGCATGATCAGGCTGCAGGGCAAGGGCGATCCCAAAGGCGCGCTGGCTGCCTGGCAGCACCTGCTCAAGTCGAATCCGCAACTAAGCCCGGACCGCAAAGCCACAGTACTGAAACTCATGGCCGATGTCATGACGATGATGGGCGATCAACACGGAATCGAGGGAGCGCGGAACAGTGATGGACACTAATAATTCTCATCAACAGCAGTGGACGGTGCAGCGGGCTCTGATCTTGATGGCAGTCTGTCTGATGGCCGGAGTCGCCGGCGGATGGGCCATCCGCGGAGCGCGCCGCACTGGGGAAACTGATTCCCCAAAAATCGCGAATGCTGCCCAGCCCGCAACAATCAGCGCACCTACTGCACAGACGCCGAATCCCGCTCAATTGAAATCGATGGCCGACAATCAGGCCGGACCGCTGATCCTGAGACTCAAAACAGATCCGAAGAACACAGACCTGCTCATCAACATTGGCAACTTGTATTACGACGCGCAGCAATATCCCGTTGCCATCGACTACTACGGGCGTGCGCTGCAGATCATGCCATCCGACGCGGCCGTGCGCACAGACATGGCGACCGCTTATTGGTACATGGGAAACGCTGACTCGGCGATCGCGGAGTTCAATAAGGCGCTTACCTACGCGCCGACTAATCCAAGCACGCTCTTTAATCTTGGCCTCGTCAAGTGGCAGGGCAGGCATGACAGCGCCGGCGCAATTGCAGATTGGAAAAAGCTCCTGGCCACAAACCCCAACTATGAGGCCAGAGACAAAGTCCAACAGATGTTATCCGATGTTGAAAGGCAAACTACGACAAAGGCGGCCCCGAAGGTCTGAGCAGCTGGAATGGCCGAAAAGGCTGACTTCCGCGATCGGAAAGAACTCATCCATGCAAAAAAGTAGTGGCATGCGATCAGTAAAGTGAAGGTTCGCCGGGTGGCCGCGTCTTCCAGCGCCGATGTATCCAGAGCCACTGATCGGGATAGCGGCGAATCCACGACTCGAGCACATCATTACATTGTTGGGTTGCCGCGAGAACATCGGCTTCATTGTCGCCCGATCGCGTGAAGTGCAACTGCCGGTCGAAGTGGAGAATATATTTCTTCTCCGCAGCCTCCCATAGCATGAACCCCGGCACCACAGCGGCGCCCGTTTTGAGCGCCACGCGCGCGAGGCCCGAGGCGGTGCACGCCGTAATGCCGAAGAACTTCACAAACTCGCCCTGCGGCGGAGTCATGTTGGTGTCCATCAGTATGCCGACAGCTCCACCCTCGTGCATCGCCGTCAGCAGGCCGCGCGCAAAATCGTCCTTGTGGAGCACGCGATTGCCGTGCATACAACGTATGCCGTTGACGAATTCATCGAGTCTGCGATTGTCGAGGCGGCGGATGACCATGCCCATCGGGTGCCCCATCAGCGAGTGGTAGAAACTTGAAAGCTCCCACGCTCCGAAGTGTCCGGTGAGCACCAACACTCCTCTGCCCAGCGCTTCGGCGGCGAGATAGTGCTCGAGGCCATCGGTATGAATCCAGTCTTGCGTGTTCTCGCGTGTGTAGTAGGGCATCTGGCAGAACTCGACGAGTTGGCGGCCCAGATGACCATAGACGGAGCGAAGAATGCTTTCGCGCTGTTCGGCTGGGAGATCAGGCAACGCCAGCGCAAGGTTGCGCACGCCCACGCGCCGCAGACGGCCCATGGCGCGATACGCCAGCCAGGCAAGAACACCCGCGAGCATGCGTGCCAGCCAGCGCGGCACCCAGCCCAATACGCGCGCCGCCGCAATTACCAGCCAGTATTCGACGGTTTGCTGCATCGTTTGAGGCAAACACAAGTTTAGGACATTGGGGTGGGTTTTGTTGGTAGTCCTCATTCGGCCATCGAAAAACGAGAGAGCGGCCCCCGGGCGGGCCGCCCCTTGTTTTCAAGATGCTGTGCTACTTGTTTTGCGTGGCCTGCGAAAAATAGTGCGCCACGGTGCGAACAAACTCCAAAGCGCCCGGGGGTACCCCGACGTTGCCCTTCAGCACATTGTCAAAGCTCTGTGGCGCGCCATAGAAGATCTCGGTATCCTCTTTATTCTGCGACACACTGGTGCCGTCGAGGCTGATGCCCGCGAAGAGCCCCTTGTTACGCGAATAGCTCAGCAATTCCGCGTTCATCTTCCAGTCGGTCGCCGCCTGTCCAGCGCGTCCCACGGGACCCGCAGCCGCAGAGGCATCGCCACCAATCTTGAATTTGTTCTTCAGCAGGTCCTGGAATCCGCGATCGTTCACAGCCACAAGGACCAGGTCGGTGGATTGCCCGCCGATCTGAAATCCCCATGAGCCGCCCGCCATGCGAATGAAAACCGGAGCACTCCAACCGTGGCCGGTCCGGCATGTGACCACGCCCTGTCCGTATTGCGCGCCAAACACAAATGCGCCCTTGATCATGCCCGGAACCACGCCAACGCAGGTTGCCGATTGCAGAATATTCAGCGGAATCGTATGGTCCTTTGCCTGCATAACCTGATCAAGCACCGTCTTAGCGGCCTCAACGCGGTCCTGCAGGTCAGTCTTGGAAGAAGCTGCATTGGCCGCTCCAGTGGTAAGTAAACAAAGACAGAGGGAAGCAATAATTTTCTTCATGCTGGGGAGTCCTTTCCTTTTCCTAAACACCTGAATCGCGCAGCTAAATTGGTGCTGTTATTTACTGACAGAGCAGAGAACGCAACGTTGCACACAAAGCGCCGACTGTGTTGTGCGAGGAACATCGATATGCAACAGTGTTCCGATTCAGCCTACAGCATAGCCTCGGACGCACGATGCACAGACGGCAGAAATCCTGTCTGGATCCAGCTTGCAAATAACGCCGCCATTTTGTTTCGCCAAGCGGAAGTAGCTTTGCGCCGCGAAAATTTGTCGAGGGAGCGACCCGACGACTGGGGTTCGTTCCGGCCGAAAAGTGCGCCGCAAACAAAAAAGAGGAGTTCACAGGCCTCATGGTCACATGGAGCCTGGGAACTCCTTTCCCCAGATCTGCGTTGTTTCTGGAACCATTATTAGTAATGTCCCGATATGGCACAAGAGTACTAAGGTTTTACAATTTTAGTAATCAATCTTGAGGTAATTAGTTGGTTACCAGTAGAAGTCTCCATTTTGATTAGGCGCTGACGGCCTCCGCGATATGCATCGGTGCCGGCGCTGGCTTGTAGGACCCATGGAGAGCCCGCATGGAGAGCTCAATCCGGTTTTCCGCGCCGATTTTGCGCATGAGTTTTCCAACGTGCGCCTTCACGGTGCGCTCTTCAATGCCGAGTTCCTCGGCGATCTCGCGATTGGAGCGGGCCAGGAGTAAAAGTTGCAGAACCTGTTCCTCGCGCGCAGTGAGATGCGGCCGCGGGTTGGTGACACTCGAATCCTCACCCGACAGAAGGCGGTCAATCAGCTTCGACAGCAACTTGCGCGGAGCCCAGATGGAACCGGAAATCACGACGTCGAGCGCCTCGCGCACCAGACGTGGACCTGCGCCGGTATCAAGATAGGCGCGGGCGCCGGCGATGATCGTGTCCATCATGACCTGCTCGTTGCTGTCGGGACCAATGACCACCATGCGCAGGGACGGCCGCTTGCGGCGGATACCTTCGAGAACGCCAAGTTTCTTGGAAGAACTGCTCCAGTCGATCAAAATGTACTCGATGGATTCGTTTTCAAGATGCTCCTCCAGAGTCCCCACAATGGGAAGAAGTGGCGTTTCTCCAGGCTTTGCATGGTTTTCAAAAATACTGGTGAGGCCTTCGAGCCGCATCGGTTCGTTGGCGACGACACCGATTCGGATTGGTTCCAAGCTATACATCACAGACATCGAGCCTCTCCTTGCCCGGGTTCAACCAGCGACGGATTTAGGGCCTTCCCGAACCTGGCGCGCCGTTCACAGACGCGCGCCCCAAGGTCCGGAGATATTGCATACCCCGTCTTTTGTTTCACTTCGCCAGGCGGCTGTTACCGATGGCATCGCGCACTGATTACCTTGAAATAACAGTATCCGGCAAAGTGATTGTTTCGCATAGGCCTTAGCGCCTTGGAAATCAAAGGTCCCCCTCTCTAAAGTCACAAGAGACCAGTTTGGGACGGCCCAAGGCAAGTCGTTTCGTACCCGGACGTGAGCCTCCTCACTTGCACCGGCATCAGCCTTTCCCCGTCCGACTCGTCACTTTGTTCAAAAAACCTCGGTCGCGCTGTTCCACAAATGAGCCAAACGCTGTACCATCAGTCCGGTAGGGCGTGGTACAGTCGAAAACAGTCGCGCTAGCGAGGTGATCGCTTTGATTAAACAAGACATCGTGCACCATGTAATCGAGCGCACAGGCCTACCCCGCACAAAGGCCGAAGCGGCGGTCGATACTGTGTTTGAAGGCTTGAAAGAAGCCTTAGCCGCAGGTGAACGCATTGAGCTGCGCGGGTTTGGCGTGTTCAGCGTGCGCGCCCGCAAGACAGGAATCGGACGCAATCCCCGCACCGGCACCGAAGTCAGTATCACGCCCGGAAAAGCCGTCCGCTTCAAACCCGGTAAAGAACTGCATACATTGGACTCAGGCACTCCAGCTCCAAGCGCCTGATCGTGCATCCGGTCGGAACGGCGGACGACTATCTCGCGTCTGGCAGACCTGAACCTCGATTGCATTGAATATTGCCTCAACTCGTCAGTTTTATCGTCACGATTTTTCTGATTGAAGGCAGATCACTTGCGCGATGCACGAGGAGGCGCACTCCGTTTCCTTCGGGATAGTGCGGCGCCGCGACCAGCGCGTCCGCAATGGCTTTCGGCAGATGGGCATCTTTCGCAGCCTGCAATGCTTTGTCGCTCAATACAAACGACACCATGAAGCAGCCGGTTCCTGGGCCAAGGTAGACAATGTTGCGGCTCTTCTGCTTCAAGCGCAGGTTCCAGCCGTACTTGTCGACGTAGATCCCCTTCCATTCCTGTCCCTCAACCCCCTTTTCCATCGCCATCCACTCGATGAATTCACTCCAGAGCTTCGCCGTCGGCCCGAGAGCCGCAACAACCTCGTCCTCGCAGGGCTGCTTTGGCTTTCCAAGAAATGCGTTGGTATACTCCATCTCGCCACCTCGTAAGCGCGACCAAATTCTAGCGCGATCAGATGCGAATGGCTGTGACATGAGCTTTTAGGAATGAAGGCGACCGATCGCAGACATTTCTCATTTGTGATGTCGCCCGGAATCTCACTTCGGTCTATATTGTTTTGTTCGCCATTTTTCCTTCCCCCGTCGACGATGTACATCGGACGATTGAGTATTATTGAGTTCCAGTCATATCTCAACTTTGAAACATAAATCCCTCAGCATGTCTATCGAAGGGAGTCAGCTCATTTGCAAAGAGATCGCCCCGCTGGAGTGAAGTTCGTCGCGTCGATTCTTTTTATCGAGGCGGCCTTGCTGCTCACATCAGCTGCCGCAATCTTTCAGCTTTCGCCGCAACATTCCTCCGCATATGTGCTCTTCCTCGAGAAAATTCCCTATTTCAGAAATGGCCCGCTCGCGGCAGACCCGTGGATGGCAGTGATTGCTCTGGCGGTGGGAACCTGGAGTCTTGCTAAAGGACTCGGAATCTGGTTCATGAAGCAATGGGCGCGGACGCTCATCTTGATTGATCTTGCCTGCAGATTCAGTGGCTTCTTGCCGCTGATATGGATTTCCGACCGGAAGGATTTCGGCGCCTTCACTTCGAATCCCGATTTCGCGATCGGATTTGTGATCAACCTTCTTGCAT
The DNA here is from genome assembly GCA_963735215.1 of uncultured Acidobacteriaceae bacterium. Lineage (GTDB taxonomy): Bacteria > Acidobacteriota > Terriglobia > Terriglobales > Acidobacteriaceae > Telmatobacter. The sequence continues at coordinate 102,656 of CAVTKF010000013.1, forward strand.
TGCTGGTACTTGCAGAATCGAGCACGGCAAAGGCGTTCGAAGATGAGCGTTCCTGATTCAACAACAGAATTGGCCTACATCAGCCGCTGCGCATCGACATCGACAACAATGTTCCGCCTCGGAATTCCTGACTCATCGGCATGTGCCAGCGCCCCGCGAAGAGCCGCATTCAACGCTTTCCGCGATCCAGCCTTCAGAATCAGATGAAATCGGTACACATTCTTGATGCGCGCGATTGGAGCTGTGCAAGGGCCCAGCACCCGCACACCCTCCGGTGCCGTCTTCTGAAACCACTTGCCGATCTCCGCTGACCAACCCGCCGCCTCCTCCAGCTTTTCCGATTGCACAAGTACGTTCGCCAGCACGCCGAACGGCGGATAATGCATCCATCGCCGGTACTTCAACTCGCGCTCCGCAAACCCCGCATAATCATGCGTGCTGGCCGCAACGATCGCGTAGTGATCCGGATAATACGTCTGCACCACGACGCGCCCCGGCAACTCGCCGCGTCCAGCGCGTCCACTGACTTGCGTCATCAGTTGAAATACGCGCTCGGCGGCACGAAAGTCCGGCATCGACAACGCGTGATCGCAGCCCGCCACACCCACCAGCGTTACTCCGTGAATATCGTGTCCCTTCGCGATCATCTGCGTGCCGACGAGAAGATTAATCTCGCCCGAATGCAGACGCGCCAACAAATGTTCCAGATCGTGCCGCCCGCGCACTGTGTCGCGGTCCATACGTCCGATCCGCGCTCCCGGAAAGATCTCCGCCAGCCGCTCCTCGCCCTGCTGCGATCCCGCGCCAAGATAGTAGAGGTGCTCGCTCTCGCAGTTCGGACACTTCGCCGGAACGGTCCGCTTGTACCCGCAGTAGTGACACTCCAGGCGCTGACCCGCGCGCGCAAGTCCATCATCTGCCGCTGGCTTGTGATGCGTCAGAGCAATGGCGCAGTTCTGGCACTCCAGCTTCTGCCCGCAGGCTCGGCAGATAACTGCGAAAGAATAGCCGCGGCGGTTCAGCAGAATGATGGTCTGCTCGCCGCGATCGAGTGCCTGCCGTGTCTGCTCCACCAGCGAGCGCGAGAAGAGCTGCTCCTGCCCGGTCTCCTGAAACTCGCGCCGCATGTCGATCAGCTCAACTTCGGGCAGCGGCCGGTTCTTTACGCGATCGTTCATCTCGATGCGCGTGTACTTGCCCTGCACCGAGTTCTGCCAACTCTCGAGTGACGGCGTCGCGGAACCCAACACCACCACGGCACCTGCCAGCTTCGCGCGCATTACCGCGACGTCGCGTGCGTTATAGCGCGGTGTCTCTTCCTGCTTGTAGCTCTGGTCGTGTTCCTCATCTACAAGGATCAAGCCCAGGTTTGGCACGGGCGCGAAAATCGCAGACCGTGTCCCCACCACAATCGGCGCTTCGCCGCGATGGATGCGTCGCCACTGCTCGGTACGCTCTTCCGGCGTAAGCGCGGAGTGCAGCAGCGCCACACGCTGCCCAAAAGCCGCATCAAGCAGCCCCGCCATCTGCGGAGTCAACCCGATCTCCGGGACCAGCAGAATCGCCGATTGCCCGCGATCAAGCGTCCGCTGCATTGCCCGCAGGTACACCGCAGTCTTCCCCGACCCAGTCACTCCATGCAGCAAAAAAGAATGGAATTCCTCCCAGATTCGAGACAATCGAGGCCAGCGCCTCCATCTGAGATTCGTTCAAGTTGAGCGGCTGCGCGGGCGCCTCAATGCCGCCCAGTCGAAATGCCGCCGCCCGCTCTTCGATGCGCACCAGTTCGCGCCGCACCAGTGTTTGAAGCGTGGAATAGGGCAGTTTGCGGCGACGCAAGTCTGTCAGAGGTAGTTCGCCACCGTTCGCCGCCAGCTCAGCGAGAATGGCCTGCTGAAGCTTCGTCAGGTTCGGAAGCCGCGTGTCGGGAACGAGCACCGCGAAACGCTCGGTGCGGCGTGCGTCTCGCTCCGTGGCCGCAGTTTCACGCGCGATCAATTTCTTGCGCAGCATTCCGGCCAGCACCGGAAGACTCGCGTCCGTTGCCGTGCGCAGCGTCGACACCTTCACCGGCTCTCCTGAGGCGAGCCTCTCCAGCACGCGTTGCTCCATGCCGTGCTTGTCTGTTGAAGCCTCTTCCTTGCGACTGCGCTTCCGGGCTGGAGAACGAAGAATTGGCCCATCGCCATCAATGCTGCCCGCCAGCACGATCGCGTCCGAGATCGGTAATCCGGTAGTAGACGAATCGCCTGACCTCGGCCATCAGCGGCAACATGCCGCGCAGCACCTCGCCCAGCGGAGCCAGGTAATACCCGGCGATCCACTCGGCAAGCGCCAACAGATGCTCACAGAGCAGCGGCTCATCATCGAGCACCGCTTCCACATACTTTGCTTCGAAATTCCGTCGGGGCCGCGGCTTCCGTCGCCGTCACCACGCCGATCAGCTTCTCGTTGCGAAACGGCGCGATCACGCGGGCTCCGCGTGCCACATCTTCGCCCTCATGCAGAGCATAGGTGAACGTGCGATCGAGCGGCACCGGCAGCGCGACTTCGCAATAAGCAGGCATCGGGAGCAACTCTCAGTTTAGCGGGCCGCCCCTCACGCCTTCTGTGCGTAACTGGCTCCGCACAATTCTTCTCTTTATTCCCTGGTCCCTATTCCCTTCACTCCCTGCTTTTCAGTACAATTCGTGCTGATGACCGCCCAAGCTATCAAGCCATCCAAAACCGCAAGCAGCGTTTCGCCCAAAACCTCCAACCCCATCACCATGGCTATCGATATCGGCGGCTCGGGCCTGAAGGCGATGCTGCTCGATGCTGAGGGCCATCCCGTCAGCGAGCGCCAGCGCCTGGCGACGCCTGCAGTGGCTACGCCCAAAGCTGTGCTCAAAGGCCTGGACCAGTTGCGCAATGCGCTGCCCGCTTTCGATCGCGTTTCAGTCGGGTTTCCCGGCGTGATCAAGAAAGGCGTCACATATACTGCGGCTAATCTGCACCCTGCATGGTATGGTTTCCCGCTCGAGAAAGAACTCGAGACCCGCTGGAAGAAGCCGGTGCGCGCGGCCAACGACGCCGCCGTGCAGGGCTACGGAGCCATCAAAGGCGACGGGGTGGAGCTGGTGATTACGCTCGGTACCGGTCTGGGTTCTTCGCTATTCACCGATGGGCATCTATGCCCGGGGCTCGAACTCGGACATCATCCGTGGAAGAGAGACCGCGAGTACGAGGACTACCTTGGCCGCCGCGGCCTCGACAAGTTCGGCAAGAAGCGCTGGAACAAGCTGGTGCAGGAAGCAATCGAACAGACCGCCAAACTCTTCAACTGGGACCACCTCTACCTCGGCGGCGGCAACGCCAAAAAGATCGACTTCAAGCCCGGCAAGAACATTGAAACCATTTCGAACGAAGCCGGCCTTCTCGGCGGCGTGGCACTCTGGCGCGAGTGGTAGGAGTGGCAGTTCTGAGTTTGAAGTTCTGAGTTCTCGGCTGTTGCCTTCTTGCAAGAGCTGTGAAAGGACCACGAAAAAGAAGACCCACGGCATAACGCCGTGGGTCTTTGATCGAGTGAGTGAGATTGTGAGCTTAGCTATTCGTGATGAAGATTCCAGCGAAGTCCGCCCGCGTACGTCGGATGGTAGTACTCGCGCTGCACCACGTATTGCGGGCTGCCGTTGAAGAATCCGAACACCTCGTTATTCAGGTTCAATCCGTAGGCATACACCTGGAAGCCCCCGGGCAGGTTGTAGCTGGCCTGCGTATCGAACTGGTAATGCGCGTAGAGGTAGTTGTCGCCTGACGGCCCCTTTACGCCTACCGAGTCAGCGTCATCCTGCCACTGGTATTGGTAGATCATCGCGTCGTCATAGGTCATGCCGATGCGCATCGAGAACCGCTTCGTGTCGTAGGTTGGGCTGAAGTTCCAGGTATTGGGTGCATCGCGCAGCAGCGCGGGCTGGTCGCTGCGGCCCGGTATATCGCGCGCCGCTGAAGCCGGTGTGGCTATAGTTGGCCGAGAGTCCCAACCCTCCCATCACGCTGGGCAGGTAGGCCAGGCGCTGCTGGAAGCCGATCTCGAATCCCTGCACGTAGGCGCTGCCGGCATTGATTGGCTGCGATACCAGCACATTGGTTCCGGCTGGAACGTGCGGGAAAGTTGCGGTCGAGTAGAACTGCTCGTAGGCGATCGGGTTCGGTAAGGTCCTTGTAGAAGTAGCCCACCTGCAGCAGACCGGTATGGCTGAAGGTGCGCTCGTAGAGGATGTCGTAGTTGTTGGCGTGTTCAGCCTTCAGATTGGGATTGCCAATGCTGATGGTCACTGGTGTCTGGTTCAGATGTCGGCTGGCTCACCGCAGCCGAGATATCCTGCGGATCGGGACGCGCCAAGCCGCGGCCGTAGACCAGGCGCAAGATCCGAGTCCTTGTCGAGCGCAAAGCGCAGCGAGGCGCTGGGCAGGATGTTGGTGTAGTCTCCGCCGGCCTTGTACGTGAGGGTGTTCAGCGTGTTTCGTCGAAGCTCAGTCGTATCCACATGCGTGGCTTCAATGCGCAAACCGGTAACCAGCCGAACGCGGCTGGCCAGCTCGATGGTATTCATCACATAGCCGGCGGGAATGCGCTCGATGAGATCGTAGTTATTCGAATTCGGCACCGGGTCCGCCGTTGAAGACGAGCTGGCTCTTGTTGCGATTCCACCCAGCCCCGCAGCTTGCCCCAGTCGGTGACCGCCGGATATTTTCCGCCGTACGTTCTGTCGTAATAGTCGGATCATTGAAGGTGCTGTTCCACTCGGGGTGCGCTGAATCGGCTACAGGAATCGGATTGCCGCTGTCGTCGTTCGGCACCGTGTACCAGGTGTTGTAGCGTGTTGTCGAACTTGTGCGCATTGCGGATCTTCGCGCCAAATTCGAAAGTTCCGTAACGTGAACCAAGATGATACAGCCGTCCATAAGAGCCTGATGCCTCCAGATTCAACTGGGCGCTCTGGCCAAAGGTCGGGGTAGTCGAATTCCACAAAGCCGTAATTGTCTTTGTCGAAGGCGTTATCGGCTGCGGCTACCCGCTCCCGATGCAGCCAGTCCAACCTGGCCGGTTTACGCTCACCCTGGTACGTTGGTGCACTGCGCATTGGGGTCGCCCATCCACTGATAGTTGGCTCCGCCGCTGCCGCTCAGCGAGCGAGAGCGTGCGACTGAGACGTTCCAGATGATGGTGTTGGAGCCAAAGAAATGCTTGCCTTGCAAGATCAGGCTGCCGATCGCCATGTTTGGACGCCGCCAGTCCTGGCTATACTGCGGTGTCCCTCCGTCGTTCATCGTGAAGACCCACTTGTTGCCCCAGTTGCGGAAGTTGGAATACAAGTCCACGCAGCGAAATGCTCGAACCCTCGCTCAGTTTGTAGTCCACGCTGCCCGTTCCACCCCAGCGGGTGCGGTTGTAGATGTAGTCGCGGAAGTCCATGCTGTCGTAGTGCGGTGATGCAGCTCCGGCCGTGGGGACAGGCTCGATATCGTTAATGCCGCGGCCGTTGTAGTCGTACGTACCGCCGATCAGAACACCCAGCTTCTTGTCTGCGCCGAACCGCTTCCCATGGTCCCGCCCAATCTGATCGACTGTGCGGCCGCCGATGATGTGCGTGTACCCGCCCACTCCATAAAGTGCGATCGTGGGAGTGTCGCTCGCGGTCTTGGTCACCAGGTTCACTGACCCGCCGATTCCGTCGGCATCGATGTTGGCCTGCAGGGTCTTGTTGATCTCGACCGAATCGACAAGATCCGATGCGATGGTGTCGAGCTTGATCTGGCGAACGCCCGATTCCGGCGATGGAATCGATACTCCATCGACCATCGTGTTGCTCAGCCGCGGTTCGGTTCCGCGAATCTGCACGTACTTGCCTTCGCCTTCATCGCGCTCGATAGAAACCGATGCCATGCGGCCAAGCGCGTCAGCGATGTTGGCGTTGGGCAATGAGATGATCACATCGGCCGGCAGCACTTGCAGAATGTTCTCCGCCGCCAGAGTGCGATTGATGGCTTCAGCCTCGCCTCTGCGGTCGATCTGCCGTCACCTCAACTTGATCTGCCGCGGACGCAACCTGAAGCTTCGCGTCAACGTGGGCTGTTTGGCCGGCAACCACGGTCAGGCTGCCGGCGTAGGGAGCGAATCCCACATAAGTGATGGTCACCGCATACGTGCCCGCGGGAACATCGGTTACGGTGAACTCGCCCTGGCCATTGGTCGTGATTGGCCTTAGCTGCGGTTGCATCTCGATCTTGGCTCCCTGCAGGACTGCGCCTGCTGGATCCTTGACCACTCCATCGATAACTCCCTTGCCCGTCTGGCTGAATCCAAAAGTCGCGGTCAGAAAGCAAATAAGAAGAATCGAACACAAACAAAGTCTGCGCATGGCACTCCCTCAAAACGGCACCTCAAAAATGGAACTGAATTCAGAGTAGTTTCGAGAATATGAACAGGCGTTTAACGATGGGGCGTATTCACCAGTGATTCATCAACGCTTAACGCCCGCGTTCGCAATCAAGCCGTCAATGGCTTATCCAAACCCATCGACAAATTGAGCGGATCAACAGGTCAGGTTGAATACTTTAATGACCGTTCATTTCCGGACACACCCCGCCGTTTCTGAACGCCCCTCACGCCAAATCTCCCGCGCTCTGTGCTGCCAAACCGTTGCAATTACAAGAGTTGGCTCTGTGTGCTTTTTGGCTTTATACGTGCATCTGCCTTTTGGGAATAGACCCGAGGATCCCCCATGGAGAGATTTGGTTTCGATCTGAAATTTGCCCTTCGCCAGTTGCAGAAATCGCTTGGCTTTACCCTCACCGCCATCCTGATGCTTGCATTCGCTATCGGCGCCACGACCGCGATCTTCTCCATCGTCGAAAGCGTTCTGCTGCGGCCGCTTCCCTTCCCTGATTCCGATCGCCTGATGGTGCTCTCCGATCATCTGCAGGGAGTGGACGTAGGCGGGGGCGGCGACGAAGTTGGCGTGACGGTGCCTGATATCCAGGCCTACACGCGCGACACGCGTTCCTTCGCCGCGCTGGGCGGATACCAGGGCGCAGCCTATGAGCTCTCCGGCACCGGCGACCCTGCGCAGGTGAATGCCTCGCGCCTGACCGCAGGTGTCTTCAGTGCTCTCGGGGTCGCTCCAGAACTTGGCCGCGTATTTACGACAGATGAAGACGAGCATCATCAGCAGGTGGCGGTGCTAAGCGATGCGACATGGCGCAACCGGTTTCCATGCGGACCCGAAAATCATCGGAACCAAGATCCTGCTTGATCGCAAGCCGTACATTGTCATTGGCGTGATGCCCCGCGGATTCGAATTTCCGCTGATCCCCGGACAACTCAATCGCAGCGAGTTGTGGGTTCCCATGAGCTTCAGCCCGGCGGAGCTTTCTGCCCAGGCTGCCGCCAATTGGAGCTACTCAGATGATCGGGCGCCTCAAGCCCGGCCTTTCGCCCACACAGGCGCAGAGCGATGCGGATCGCGTCGCGCAGGAGATCATGCGTGGATACCCCGCGATGATGGCCAATCTCCACATCAACGCCCTCGTGCGCCCGCTTGCAAAACGATACCGTCCAGCAATCGCGTTCCCTGCTGCGCACGCTGTTTCTCGCGGTGGCCGTCGTGCTGCTGATCGCTTGCTTCAATCTCGCGGGACTGATGCTGGTGCGCGCCATTCGCCGCCAGCGCGAAGTTGCGGTTCGTCTCGCACTGGGAGCGCGTGCGTCCGCGCTGATCCGTCAGGCAGTACTTGAGAGCCTGGTGCTCAGCGTCAGCGGCGGAGTGCTCGGACTGTTCCTCGCAGCGTGTCGCACTGAACGTGGGCAAGAGCGTGCTGCCTGAAGATTTGCCGCGCGTGAACGAGATCTCGCTTAGCTGGCAGGTTGTCGTCTTTGCGCTTGGGCTGGCGGTCGTCACTGGACTCGTCTGTGCGCTCGCACCGGCATTCGCCGCGCTCCGTACCAACGTCAACAGCAACCTGAAGGAAGGCGGACGCACGGGCAGCGCCGGCGGTGGCCACGCTCGCTTGCGCTCCACGCTCGTCGTCGCAGAGATCGCCATTGCCCTTGTTCTGCTCACCGCTTCGGGCCTGCTGCTGCGCAGTTTCGAAAAGATGCGCGCCGTGGATCTCGGCTTCTCTCCGCAGCACGTGACGACAGCTGCTTATTCGCTGCCCCAACTGCAATACTCCAAGCAGCCGCAGATCGACACTTTCAATCGCGAACTGTTGCTCAAGCTCAACCAGCTTCCCGGAGTGCAGTCCGTAGGCCTCACCAGCATGTTGCCATCACAGGGCGTACACAACAACCAGACGTTCGTCGTCGATGGATACGTTCCGCCGCCGGGCGCGAATATGAACCTCGCGACTGTCACGCAAGTCATCGGCAATTTCTTCCCGGCCATGGGTATTCGTCTTGTGCATGGGCGATTCTTTACCGAGGCTGACCACGCGGGTACCCAGCTCGTACTGATCGTCAACCACAAATTTGCGCAGCACTACTGGCCCAACCAGGATCCCGTCGGGAAACGCGTCCGCATCGGCACACAGCAGATGCAGACGCCATGGCTCACCGTGGTGGGCGAGGTCTCTGATACGCAACTCCTCTCGCCAGACAATCCGGCATCCGAACAGTACTACATGCCCGTCGATCAGGCGGAAGAAGCCGTCGGCGCGCTCGCCCAGCCGGGAGACCTCAACGGCAACGGCGGCTACATCGCACTTCGCTCGGCCGTTCCACCCGAACAGATGGAGAATGCGCTTCGCTCTACTGTCCGCTCCATCGATCCCCTGCTGCCTCTCACGCAAGTGCAGACCATGGAGCAAGTAGTCTCGGATTCCGAAGCATCGCGCCGCTTCAACACCGTGCTGATCTCGAGCTTCGCATTCGCAGCCGTGTTGCTCGCGATTCTCGGCATCTACAGCGTCATCGCCTTCTCCGTCGCCTCGCGCATGCAGGAAATGGCGATTCGCATGACACTCGGCTCGCAACGGTCCGCGATCGTACGGCTGGTAATTCAGTCGGGCGCGAAACTCGCAGCCATCGGATGTGTCATCGGTCTCGCCGGCGCTGCTGCAGCATCGGGGCTTCTCAAATCGATGCTCTTCGGCGTGAGCCCGTTCGATCCTCTGGTGCTGACCCTTGCGGCGATTGGCGTATTGCTGCTCGCCGTCGTTGCGTCGGCGCTGCCGGCACTTCGCGCAGCATCCATCGACCCTATGCAAGCCCTGCGCGGCGAGTAACAATCTTCGCTTCCGATCCGAAACTGGGTGCCCCATCCATGGGACGTTCTCCAGTCCCATGGGTGGGAAAGCACGAGTATCAACCCACCTGCTTGTGACAATTCGGATCAACCTGGGTGCCCAAGGTCCGAGTCCCCATCGACAGGCGGGAACCCTCTGGGTGGTCGATGGGCTGAGGTCTCGCTTTTGAGACCTGGGAATGCGTGAAGACTTCGAGGACTCCTACTCCGCGCGCAGTGCACGGACCGGGTTGATGGTCGCCGCGCGGCGTGCGGGCACCAGGCTCGCGACCAGCGCACACAGCGCGAGCGCCGCCACAGATCCGCCCAGCGCCACTGGGTCCCATCCCTTCACTTCATAGAGCTGCGACGCAATCAACCGCGCGCATCCAATCGATACCGGAATGCCGATTACCAGCCCGATGAGAATCTGCACAAACGCTCCGCGCAACACCATCGAAACCACCTGCACCCGATTCGCGCCCAACGCAATGCGCAGGCCGATTTCGCCGGTGCGACGCTCTACGCCATAGGCCGTCACTCCATACAGCCCCACCGCTGCCAGCACCAGCGCCAGGATGCCAAACAATCCCGTCAACTGCGATACAGTCCGCTCCTGGTCCATCCGGTCCGCAACCTGCTCCTCCATGGTGCGTATGCTCACTAGCGTCAGATTCGAGTCAACCTCGGCAAAGGCACGTCGCACCTGAGGCTCGAGGCCCTGCATGCTGCCGTGCATATCCAGCACCACGCCTTCAATCAGGTGCGAACGATCCTCGATCATTTGCGCCATGGCGGCGTTGTAGTGCCCACGTTGCGCAAGCGGAACAAAGAGCAGTGGTAGCCTCCAGTGCCCGCTGGGATCGGTGTAGTTTGCCGTCTTTGCCACGCCCACGATTTCGTACATTCCGCTGTATTGCACATCATTCATGCCGAAATGCGCGCCAAGCGGCTCCTCGCCCGGCTTGAAGAACTTCTTCACGAAGGCCTCGTCCACCACGGCTACTCCCGGCGTCGACGCCGTATCGTGCTCCGTGATGCTGCGTCCTCGCACAATGTGCTGGCCCATCATTTCGAGATATCCGGGGCTCACCCGATCCCACGAAGAGACGTTATCCGCATTAACGTCGATGGTGGCTTGCCCCTGGCGCGCGATCATGGCATCCCAGTTGTTCGTAAATGGCGTGTACATGGCCAGCGCCGCGCCATTAACGCCGGGGATCCGCTCTAAACGGGCCTGCAGCGCGCGATAGGTCGCATCCAGCTTTTCCGGCGAGTATCCGGAGAACGGTGCATTCACCCGGAGGCTGACGCGATGGTTGGTTTCGAATCCGAAATTCTGGTGCTCCATCTTCATCAGGCTGCGGGTTAACAGCCCCGCACCCGTCAGCAGAACGACAGACAACGTCGCCTGCACCACTACGAGGCTCTTCTGCGGCAATGCCCTGCGTATCGCGCGTACTGCGTCCAGCACCGTGCAGAACCTCTGCAGGATTGGTGCGCGCTGCAAACCACGCCGGCGCCGTCCCAAACAGCAGACCTGTGATCAGCGACATGCCGAACGCGAATCCCAGCACCGCAAACGAGGGCGTAGCATTAATCGGCACAAAATGGGCCGAGTGAAACGCGAGTGTGACGATGAGCTTGACCCCAGCGAATGCAATGACGATACCCGCAATGCCGCCCAGCACCGCCAACACCACGCTCTCCGTCAGGGACTGCCGCACCAGCCGCATCTTCGATGCACCCATTGCCAGCCGGACCGCAGCCTGCGTGTCGCGCGCCGTACCGCGTGCCAGTAACAGGTTCGCCAGGTTCGCACACGCAATCAGCAGCACCAGTCCGCAGACGACCATCAGGATGTGCAGGCTGCTCTCATAGCCTGCTTTCATCTCCGCAATGCCGCCGCCGGCCGGAATCACTTTCACCGTTTCGTTCGGCAACATAGCCTTTAACTGGTCAAGATACTGCGGATACTCCGCGCCGAGATCGCTCAACAGCCACGCCCGCGTCATGGTGGTAAACCGCGCGGCCATTCCGTCGGTCTTCGCACCGGGCTTTAACCGGCCAATAATTCGCAACCAGGCCAACGGTGTTTTGATCACCGTATTCTGCCCGGCAAGCACAGGCTCCTGCTGCAGCGGCACAAACAACTCCGGTGGGTCACCGCGCAGCGTCTCGCCATAAAACCCCGGAGGCGTAATCCCGACAATCGTAAACGGGTGTCCATCGAGCACAAACGTCGAACCCACCACCTTCGGATCCGATCCGTACTCCTGCTGCCACACCCGATGGCTCATCATCGCTGCGGGCGCTGCTGCCGGCTGATCGTCAGCTGGGGTGAGTGTGCGGCCCGCGTACGCCTTCAGGCCGAGTGTCGAGAAATAATTGCCCGAAACATACTCGCTGCGCAGAGGCTTTGCCGGTTCGTTGCTGTCAGCACGGCGCACGCTAAAGTCGGAGTGCCACGCCTCAAACGCCGCCGTCTGTTCAAACTCCGGCGCGGCCGCCGCAATTCGCTGGTACAACGTGTAGGGGAAGATCCCCCACTCCTTCTGCGGACCGATCTGCCCGCAGCAGTTCATTCCCGAACCCACGCGGTAGAGTCGCGACGGATCAGCCACCGGCAACGACTTCAGCATCACGCTGTCGATCAGCGAAAAAATCGCCGTCGTCGCTCCGATTCCCAACGCCAGGGTAAGCATTGCTGTCAACGTAAACACAGGCGACAAACGCATCTGCCGCAACGCATAGAGAACATCCTGGCGCAGGGTACGCATCGCAACCCTCTCATGACCTCCATGCGGGGGAATTGCAATGAATAATACGCCGATTCATCTACTCAGGTTCCGTATAGACCGGTAAACACTCCACACGTAATCGCCATCACGCGCGAACCTCAAATACAGAGCTTTCGCGGGCTTCTCGATCGTGATCCGCATCACTTCGCAAGGCCGCTTGCCTACCTTTACTCGTCGTCGCGGTTATGCCGTCTCCTTGCTTTCACCCGGTCCTCCCGCGAACCCGCCGCAGCGCGCAGCCCAGCTTTGACGCATCCTCTCGCGTTCTTCGGGAGTCATCTTCTCCCACTTCTCTCTCCGCCGCCGCGGTCCGCGATTACCACCGCCGTGTCCCCAACTCCCGAACAGGATGCGGCAGAGCAACAGCAGGCCAAGAGCCTGCCAGAAAGTGATCATATGCAGACCAAAGAGCGGCGGCAGCAGCCAGTTCCACAAGTGCTTCACCAGCTCACCAAAGAGCCACACAAACAACACAATTGCCGGCGGAGCGATCAAGGCAATCCAGGCTTTCTTCATAACATTCCTCATTTCTCCACAAACTCCTCGTGAATGACCTGCAGCCGCTTGCGTAGTTGCAGCACCGCATAGCGCTTGCGCGAAAGCAACGTGTTCACACTCGCACCACTCTCTGCCGCGAGCTCTTTAAAGCTGCGGCCTTCCAACTCATGGGCAATGAAAACGTCGCGCTGTTCGACCGGCAATTCAGCAAGCGCATTTCGCAGTTCGTCCAGCAGCAATCCGCGCAGGTACAGCGCCTCAGGCCCGGCATCGGGCGAGGGCAAGAGGTCTTCCGCATCGAGCAGTCCGCCGTCTTCGTCTTCCGACAGCGCATCGCCGAAAGCCTCCGGCCGCTTCTTGCGGAAGAGGTCGGTGATGCGATTGCGCGCCACCCGAAAAAGCCAGCCCGTGACAAACTCGATAGGCATCAGCAGACGGTACGCTTCCACCATTTCGGCCAAAACATCCTGCAAAAGGTCTTCGGCATCCGCTTCATTCGCGACCCGGCGGCGAATAAAGTTACGCAGCCGGGGCCGCTCTTCGGCGATGACATCCGCGATTTGACGGTCTTGCTCGATCATCGCGATTATGCTCGATGGCCCATCCATCTACTTTGCTAGACGAATGACAGCCGGGAATATTGTAGAGATTCCCGCGCAAAGAGGATTTGAGTGATTCTCAACCGCGACTTCCGTTTCGCTTTTCCACTAAGAAAGGTCGGAGTCCCCCGCATCCCTGCAACCTTCCGGGCATTACCCCCTGCGAACGGGTGATGGCCACCCGCCCTCTCGGCGCGACATTCTTATCCTGTTCCCCGCAGGTCCCTGAGAAAGCGAGACAACCTCATGTTCGGTTTGGTGATGATTTCAATACTCGTGCTGATTACCGTCGTCCCGCCATTCGCGGTGATGGCCGTGGCCAAAGCGAGATCCCGCCGCAGGTAGCGGGTACTGTTAACAGGCTCTCGCGACCCGCGCTACGAAGTGCCAGCCTTCAGCCCAAGCTCGCGCATCGCAATCTGCAGGTCGGCCCAGGCTTCCTTCTTCTGTCGCGGATCACGTAACAGAAACGCAGGGTGATAGGTAACGATCAGCTTGCTCCCTCGGAACGAATGCACGCGCCCGCGGAGGCCTGCCAGCGGCTGTCTCTGACCCAGAAGATACGTCGCCGCCGTAGCGCCCAGTGCCACAATCACCTCCGGCCGCACCACATCGATCTGCCGGAAGAGAAACGGCGAGCAGGTGTTCGCCTCCTCGGGCTCCGGCGTGCGGTTCTGCGGCGGACGGCATTTCACCACATTGGCGATGTATGCCTCTTCGCGCTTCAATCCCATCGCCGCAATCATGTTGTTCAGCAACTGCCCGGCGCGTCCTACAAACGGCAATCCCTGGGCATCTTCATCGGCTCCTGGTCCTTCGCCCACGAACATCAACCGCGCATTGGCATCACCATCGGCAAACACGATTTGGTTGCGTCCCTTGTGGAGCGCGCAGCGGGTGCAGTCGCCGATATCTTCGCGGATGAGGCGTAGAGCGGCGGCGCGACCGGCTATTGGAACCTCGGGGGCAACAGGCGGAGGAGCTTGGAAAGACTTGCGGGGTGGAATGGGTTCGTTCTCCTGTGATGTTGAGGTCTGTGTGATTCCATCTCCGGCCTCCGTAGCGAGACCTGGAGCAATCGCTTCCCCGGGTGCTGCAGCGTTTATCTGTGAAGCGTCGACCGGGCGACGATAAAAATCGGTCAAGCCTAGTTCGCGGTAAAAGCGCAGGCGCGCTTCGAGCGCTTCGCGGGTTGCGGGGTCAAGCGCTGGCAATGCGGGCTACTCCACGATGATCTGGCGACGTGAGGTGGTGGGCGTGACGGACTCGCTGAGGACCTTGTCCTGCAGCCTGCCTTCATCGACTTCAAAGACAAGCGGTCGCGGCCGGCGAAGCGCAACAATCTCGTCGAGAATGCGGTCGGCGAGCTTGCGCTTCGTCATCTCGGGCAGTTCGATGGAGGTGGATGGAGTGAGAAACGTTGCTGCATTGCGGTCGGAATCAATGCCGATGCCTTCGGCGGAAACATCGTTGACCACAATCGCGTCGGCGCCCTTGCGCAGCAGCTTGGCGCGGCCATTCTCCATGGTGTTCTGCGTCTCGGCTGCAAAGCCGACGATGAGCTGCCCCGGCCGGCGCTGCTTTGTCACCTCGGCGAGGATGTCTTCAGTTGGCGCAAGCTCCAGCGTCATTGGCCCCGTGCGTTTCAGCTTCTGCTCGGAGACATTCACCGGCCGATAATCCGCAACCGCAGCCGCCTTGATGATCATGGTGGCGTCCACCATGCGCTCCAGCACGGCCTTGCGCATCTCCTCAGCCGTGGTGATCCGCACAATCTCACACCGTGCCGGCGGATGACAGCGCGGTTGGCCCGCTCACCAGGATCACCTTGGCCCCGCGGCTCTGCGCCGCGTCTGCGAGCGCGTAACCCATCTTGCCGCTGGAGCGGTTGCCGATATAGCGGACCGGATCGAGCGCCTCGCGCGTGCCGCCTGCCGTCACCAGCACAGTCTCGCCCGCAAGGTCGTTGCGCCGCCCCATCGACTGGAAAACGACATCGGCGATTGCTTCGGGCTCAGCCATGCGCCCTGCGCCGATCATGCCGCAGGCCAGGTCGCCCGTTCCCGGATCAATCACGCGCACGCCACGCTGGCGCAAAATGTCGACGTTAGCCTGCACCGCAGGATGCTGCCACATATTCACGTTCATTGCCGGAGCAACAAGAACAGGCGCGCGCGTGGCGAGATACATCGTTGTCAGAAAGTCGTTGGCGATGCCCTGCGCAAATTTCGCGAGAATATCGGCGGTGGCCGGAGCAACAACCAGCGCCTCCGTCCACTGCGCCTCACCGATGTGATCGATAGTGGATTCGTAGGTCGCTTCGTTACCTTCGGACTCATCCCATAAGGTACTTATGACCTTGTGGCCGGTGAGCGCAGCAAAGGTAAGCGGCTGAACGAAACGGGTTGCCGCCTCGGTCATCACCACATGCACTTCCATCCCACGCCGCTGCAGGGCACGTACCAGTTCCGCCGCTTTGTACGCGGCAATACCACCGGAAACGCCGACCGTTACTCGCATATTTAAGATTGTAGTCCGATTTGAATTCACGCGCGGGATCGGAACGCAGACCGCAAGCACTCCGCCATCGCAGTCGCGTGGAAGGGCTAACCCTTGCGTCAAACGAAACGCTTCAGGATTAGAGGATCGGAATGCCGTTTTCAGCCACCAGCGGCTTCACAACCGGCTGCTCTTTCTTGACGTAAGAAATCTTGCCTGCATCGATCTCATCCTGCGCAATGCGGCAAGCTTTCGTCGAGCGGCTGGGAACAAGCGCTGCGGAGCCGCTTTGGATCTGACGCGCACGACGGGCTGCCACGAGTACCTTGCGATAATTCGAATCGAAGCTGGTTTCAATCGTCATCGGGATCCTCTCCAAAGGGAAGTTGTTGTTGTCCGGAACCGCCTTCGATCCCGAAGGCCTCCAGCACAGGTTTAAGCCGCTCCCGCGAGTTCGACAGCCTGCAGCCTGCGGCAACCTCCAGCACCCTGCTCGAACGGTAAGCAATCGGCTCGGCGTTACGATAGTATCGCTCCGCTCAGCACAATGGCTTCAAGTTGCGCTACCGCCCGGTCAAGGATGTCGTTGATGAGAATATAGCTGTAATCGCGATAATTCTCAATTTCCTTCCTGGCTTCGTTCAACCGCCGGTAGAGTTCCGCCTCATCTACGTTACCCTCTGCGCGGCATCCGGTTCCGAATCGTGTGCGCAAAACCTTGGGGGTCGGCGGCAGCACAAACATGCTCACTGCCTCAGGCAGCGACGTGCGGACCTGCGCAGCGCCTTGTACATCGATGTCGAGCAGAAGGTCGTGTCCCTGACGGCGTGCATCATCAAGCGACTGGCGTGCGGTGCCATAGTAGTGATCGCCAAAGACCTCCGCATGCTCGAGAAACTTCCGTTCCGCAATCATGCGCTCAAACTCTTCCTTCGTGGTGAAGTAGTATTCGCGCCCGTTCTCCTCGGATCCGCGCGGCGGCCGCGTGGTCCACGAGATGGAGAAATCCACTCCGCTGACCTGCTTGCGGAGTTCGCTCACGAGTGTGCTCTTGCCTGAGCCCGACGGCGCCGAAATGATAAATAGAATTCCTGCCACGTGCGATGTTCCCTTTCGTTCTTATGTCAACTTATTTTTTCCGATAACAGCTATTCCGCGTTCTGAACCTGCTCGCGGGCTTTCTCGATATCGGCCTTCATGGCCAGGCCAAGTTCCGTGATCCGCGTACCCTTGCCTCCGACTCCGCCGGTCTTCGAGAGCAGCGTATTGGCCTCGCGATTCATCTCCTGCAGCAGGAAGTCCAGCTTCTTGCCCACTTCGCCTCCCGCCGTCAGCAACTCGCGGAAATGGCCGATGTGCGTGACCATGCGCTCCAGTTCTTCCGAGATGTCGCTGTGGTCGACGAGCACAGCAACCTCCTCAAGCAGCCGCTGCCGGTTGAATTCATTTCCCGTCGCCGCGATCAGGCGTTGTGTCAGTCGCTCCTGGTAGCGCTGTTCCACCTCCGTGCGCAACGCGGCTACGCCCTCGACAGCTTCTGCCAAACGCATGAGACTTGCACGCAGGATCGCCTCCAGCGATTCGCCTTCGCGCGCACGCATCACCTTCAACTCTTCAAGCAGTTGCCCAATCTCGCGTGCGGCACTCTCCGTCAGTGCTGCAACATCCTCCTCGGAATTGTTGCGCATTTCGGCCTGCAGTGCGCCCGGCATGCGCAAGGCCACATTCAAATCGGGCTCGCCCTTCGTCCGAAACTCCGCGCGTGCCTGCTTGAATGCGTCGAGGTATCCTGCAACCAGTTCGCGGTTATAGCCTGCCTTCTGCTGCACCGTGCGATCCACCGAGAGTGTCAACTCCACGTGTCCGCGTACAAGGCTCTCTTTCAAAACACGGCGCAACTCCATCTCCAGCGCGTCGAACCCAGCGGGCAGGCGCAATTGGATATCGAGAAAACGATGATTCACGCTTTTTACGCTGAGCGTGTAGGCTAGTTGATCGTGAACGCGTACCTGGGTGCGGGCATATCCGGTCATCGAATAGATAGGCATGCTTACTTTTCCTCTGCCTCGGCCCAGAGTGTCGGCTGCATAAGCCGATCGAGGGCTCGCGATTCTGACTCAAGAGAATCTTCCTGCTCCGGCACATCCATGAATTGGAGTTGATAGAGTCTCTGGTATGTCGGTGAAGTTGTCAACAACTCTTCATGCGAGCCGATGGCGGTAATACGGCCGCGCTCCAGCACGGCGATCCGATTGGCGCGCCGAATCGTGCCAAGCCGATGCGCAATCACCAGCACAGTACGGTTCTGCATCAGGTTCGATAGCGCGGCCTGCACCAGCGATTCGCTCTCGGCATCGAGCGCCGACGTAGCCTCATCGAGAATCAGAATCGGCGCATTCTTCAGAATGGCCCGCGCAATTGCCAGCCGCTGCTTCTCGCCGCCCGAAAGCCGGAAACCCTTCTCGCCAATGACGGTCGCATAGCCCTGCGGCATCCGCATGATGAAGTCGTGCGCCAGTGCATTCTTCGCGGCCTGTTCTACCAGTTCGCTCTTCGCATCGGGCTGGCCGTAGGCGATGTTGTTGCGAACGGTGTCGTTGAAGAGAATCGTTTCCTGGGTAACCTGTGCGACCTGTCGGCGCAGCGAACTCAACGTCATCTCGCGAATGTCGCGTCCATCAATGAGGATGCGGCCCGAGGTCACGTCGAAGAAGCGCGGAATCAAATTAACCAGCGTCGACTTCCCTGCACCGCTGGGCCCCACCAGCGCCAACAATTCTCCCGCTCGAATGTCGAGATCGACGTTGTGCAGGATCTGTTCTTCGCCCTTCTCCGTAGAATAGGAGAATCCGACATTGTCGAATTGAATGGACCTCGAAAACTGCGCCATCGCCGCGGCATGCGGCCGCTCCTTCACGTCATCCTTGGCATCGAAGAAACCGAATATCGAAGCCGAAGCGCCCATCGCCTGCTGGAAGCTGTTGTAGAAGTACGCAAATTTGCGCACTGGATCGTAAAGCTTGAACAGCAGAAAGATAAATGCGCCAAACAGCCCCATCGTCATGCGGCCGTGCTGAATCTCGCCGCGGCCGATCAGAAGAAACAGTGCAATTGCGATGGCGCCAATCGTGTCCATCAACGGTGAGCTAATGGACTGGATGCGTACGTTGCGCATATTCGCTCGCAACAGTCGCTTGGCGGCGCGCTTGAACCGCAGGATCTCCCAGATCTCGGTGTTGAACGCCTTCACGATGCGGTTACCCGTGACGGTTTCGTGCAGGATGTTCTGAATCTCGGCAAGCTTGTCCTGGCCGGTACGCGTGCGAGTGCGCACTTCTCTGCCGATCTTGCGCGCCGATGTGATCACCACCGGGATGAAGAGCACCAATGCCCAGCTCAAATGCCCGCCGAGACGAATGACGAAAATGATTCCGACAAGGAACGTAAAGAACTGCTGAAGAAACTCGCCGATCACGGAGCTCAGCGCAAGCTGCACGCGATCTACGTCATTGATCAGCGTGGAGAGAATCGTTCCGGTTGCGTGCTTGTGAAAGAAGCTCGACGAGCGGCGAAGCGTCGCCTCATAGAGGTGATTTCGCAGGTCGGTGATCATCCCGTAGCCCGCATAGCTCACCAGGTACGTGCCGAGGTAGTCGCACACACCCTTCGCGATCGTGGCGGCAATGATCGAAGTCGCCACAACAGTCCACGCATTGTGCATGTGCAGAAAGCGCGGAAAGTGCGGAAAGTGCGGAACCAACGTCCGCAGGTCGAAGTGCCATCGGCTGTTGGGAAGACCCAGAATGATAGGCCCGTCCGGGGTGTCTGGCCGGAGCACCTGGTCAAAGACAGGCTGCAACAGAAGAACCCGAAAAGTATCGAGCGCGCCGACAGCAGCGAGGAGGACGACGCCCGCCCCCCATTGGAATGAGTAGGGTACACCGTAGCGAACGAGACGGAGAAAACTCCTCATGCGGCGTGTTCCGCCCAGCGGCAAAGATGTCGCCCAGTAGATTGGCGTAGCCGGTTATGTTCTGGAGGGGTGCCCATCCAAACATTGTATCCGGGGTACCATCGACTCTGCTTCCTTCCGCGGCTCGCCAAACTCAGTACGCGTGGAGCTCGTTGATAGCCTTCAGCACGGTGTCCGGCTGGGGCAAAATCGCGTCTTCAAGCACCGGCTGATACGCAACAAACGTGTCCATCGCACCAATGCGCTTCACCGGAGCATCCAGGTCGTCGAACAGCTCGTCGGCGATCCGCGCTGCGATCTCCGCGCCGTAACCCCAGCTGAGCATGTCCTCGTGCGCCACGATCACGCGGCTCGTCTTGCGGACCGACGTCGCAATGGCTTCCCAGTCGTAGGGGCTGAGCGTGCGCAGATCGATGACCTCAACTTCAATGCCCTTCTCGCGACTCGCTGTCTGTGCTGCCTGGAGTGCGCGCGGCACCAGCGCACCATAGGTCACCAGCGTCATGTGCTGGCCGGGCCGGACGATCTTGGCCTTGCCAAACGGAATCGCAAACTCCGGCCCCGGATAGGGCGCACGGCCATAGGACTCGCGATAAAGCCGCTTATGCTCGAGGAAGAGCACGGGGTCGTCGCATCGGATTGCCGTACGTAGCAGGCCGTTCGCATCGAGAGCATTTGATGGGAACACCACGCGCAAGCCCGGAATATGCGTAAAAATGCTCTCGCCCGACTGAGAGTGATAGATCGCGCCCCCGGTCAGGTAGCCGCCGATCGGCACACGGATCACCGCCGGTGAGGCCCACGCGCCGTTCGAACGCCACCGCATCAGCGCGAGTTCATTGTGAATCTGATGAACGGCCGGCCAGATGTAGTCAAAGAACTGAATCTCGACAACCGGCTTCATGCCGCGAACTGCATACCCCACGGCGCGTCCAACGATATTGGCCTCGGCCAGCGGCGAATTGAATACGCGCTCAGACCCGAACGCAGTCTGCAGGCCTGATGTGAGCTTGAAAACCCCGCCCTTGCCCTTCACCTCGGACAATGCCTCTTCGCGGCTCGCGTCGGCCACATCTTCGCCGTAAACAATCACGCGGGGATCGCGTTGCATCTCGTCGTGCAGACAGGCATTGATGAGATCGGCCATTGTGCGCGGCGCACTCCCTTTGGCGCTTGCAGATTTCCCGGGACCTGTGCCCGCTGCCTGCACCGTCTCGGTCGCAAATGCCGTGCTCGTCGGATCCAGATCTTCAGAGTAGACATGCCGCGGGATACTGGCGATTTCCGGCAGCGGCGCCACCAGGGCTCGTTCGGCTGCTTCGGCGGCTTCGCGCTCTGCTTCCTTCTCCAGTGCATTGATCTGCTCCGCCGTCAGGATGCCCTCGCGCAGCAGGCGCATCTGCATCTTTGCAATTGGGTCGCGCATGGCGTCGGCTTCGCGCTCGGCTGCGGAGCGGTAGAGCTTGTCATCGTCGGACTGCGAATGCGAATAGATGCGGATGCAGTGGCCGTGCACAAATGCCGGCCCAAGTCCGGCGCGGCAGTGCTCAGCCGCTGCCTGGAATGCGCGCAGGCTCGCCTCCGGATCGGTGCCGTCAATCTCGGCGAAATAGAAATTCGGAAAATTAGCGACAAGCCGCGAAATGTTGCCGCCCGGCGTATTCACTTCGACCGGCACGCTGATTGCATAGCCGTTGTCTTCCACCATGAAGATGACGGGCAGCTTTCGATTCGAAGCAGTATTCAGCGCCTCCCAGAACTCGCCCTGAGAGGTGGACCCCTCTCCCACACAGGCCAGCACCACCTCGTCGCCGTGGAACTTGACATCGCGATAGGCGCGATAATCGCCCTCAACCCTGGCGGCTGCTTCGGGATGGCGGGTAAAGTAGCGGCCTGCTTCCGCGCATCCCACGGCATGCAGAATCTGGGTCGCGGTCGATGACGATGTGCTCACGATGTTCAGAGGCTCGCTGCTCCAGTGCGTAGGCATCTGGCGTCCGCCGCTTGCCGGATCATTCCCGGCGCCGACCGCCTGCAGAAACATGTCCGTCGGCGTCACACCCAGCGCCAGGCAGAGGGCCCGGTCACGGTAATACGGAAAGAACCAGTCGTACCCGGGCTTGAGGGCCAGCGCTGCCCCCACCTGCAGGGCTTCGTGGCCTGCAGCCGAAATCTGGAAAAAGGTCTTTTGCTGCTTCTTGAGGAAAATCTCGCGGTCGTCTATCCGGCGGGACAGATACATGAGCCGATAAATGTTGATCAGCTCTTCTGAGCTCAGGCGGCCAGAGGCATCAGCCATGGTCGGCGCGTGAGCGCTGGAAACCGCAAGTCCCATTTGTCTCACTCCAAGATTCGGTTTCTTTCAAGCTCTTCGAGTCTATCTATTTCTATACAAAGATTGTAGCAATGGTCACTGCTGCAAGGGGCCGCCGATTGGAATTCCCGACGGATGCAACTGCGGTCCAGCGCCAAATGATTGAGCCATCTTCGCTTTCACGTTGCGCGCTAGTTTCTCGATTTCCCCTACTTTGTGCATTTCTTCCGGGGTCAACTCTTCCGAGGGGTTGGATGCGATTTCCGCATCCAGCTGACGAGCCAGTTTTAGCAGCTTGTCGGTATCGGAAACCATGGACTTGTGGCGGTCGGCATTCATGGCGTTGAGACGCTTCTCCTCCCAAAGAGATTCCGTGTCGGTGCCCGTATTGACCCCATTCTGCGGTCGGGTGTTGGGAACACTCCCAAGCGAGCCACCGCCGGATTGCCCGTATTGTGCCCAGCCAAGCAGTGCTCCGCCGAGAACAGCCCCGGCCACTCCCACCATTACCGAATTCCCGACGGACCTGACCTTCATCGCTTCAGGCCCCCTTCAATCAGCACTTACTGTCAGTTTCATCTTTTCCTTCACATCGTTTGCAAGGATCTCAATCACTTCAGCTTCACGCACCATCGCCGGCGTTAACGGACCGCTTCCCAGGTTGTCGGCCTTGGCTTTCAGATCCGTCGCAAGAATCAATAATTTGTTGGCCTCATCGTCAATGATTCGTTTGCGCTCGGCATTCGCAACATCAAATTTCTTCTTTTTTGCGTTCTTCTCGGTAAGATCGTTCAGTTCCTGGTTATTGAGAGTACGGTTTGGAATAGCAACCCGCGTTGGAGGAAGCTGCACAGCTCCCTGCTGTCCGCTCCCGGCAAGCGCGGGAAAGGCCCCGAGAGCGATACACATGGCTACGAACGCCAACCTACACGCCTTCAGTGCAGACACGGTGTGGCCAGCTTCTCGTCTTGATCTATCTTGACGGCACCTCGGAAGCGGCACTTTGTCCTCGACTTCTTTCAACGCCAACCGTTGGGCACTCATTCATCGCTAGCAGCAATACATGACCCACGATGCTCAGCACGCTGCCATTAACCTGGACCACTCTGCTTCATTTTGTCTTTGACCGTCTTCGCCAGCTTTTCGATCGCATCAGCCTTGCGAATCACGTTCAGCGATAGGGTGTCTTTGCTGGTTTTGTCCACTTCTGCCTTCAGGGCGACAGCCATCGCCAGCAGTTGTGTACTCTGATCTGAAATCTGCTTCTTTCGCTCGTCCTCAGCGGCTGCGGCCGTCGGCTGATTCGACGGTTTCGCTGTTTCAGCAGACTGCGGCTTAGCATCCGTTGCGACGCTGACTGGCGCTTGAGATGCGGTGCCTGTTCCTCCGGCTGCAGCCGAAGTCGCCGGTCGGTCCTGAGCAAAACAGCTGAACACAGCGGCAAATGCGAGTCCGACCCATGCCCGCCGCCAGCCGAGACCGAGAAGTCTGTCCGCTCCACCGGCATTCGACACGTCGTCGGCCTTCTCCGGAGAGATTTCAGTAAAATGGGTAACTCGCATTCGGAACCTCCTGTCTGAGGCGCGTCTCCATTATCTGCCGCATACATTCCCGCCCCCACGGGGAAAGCAAATTATCCGAATCCCAGTGGCAACGGCTAAATCGGTCCAGGCCGGGGAGCAATTTGCATCTTCCGCTTCACGTCTCGCGCCAGTTTCTCAATTTCTCCGACCTTGTTGACGGCATCGGACGAATGCCTTCTGTCCGGATCGCTATCCACTTCCGCCTTCAACGCTAAGGCTAATGAGAGCAGTTTCGTGCTGTCATTCGCAATGTCTTTCTCTCGCTTCCTGTTAAATCCATCAGTATCGAACTTGAATTCGGCTCCCGCCACCCTGACCTGAGGACGGAGTTCTACTGCAACGCTCATGAGCTTCAAATTCGCTGGTCCGAAATCCCTCGGAGATATTGGGTTGGCACGCGAGCGTCCGGAGATCGCGCCGCAAACGAGCCATAGAGTCATCCCGAAGGAAAGGAGCTTCAGAAGTGAATGTTGCAACAGAAAGCGACGGGACAAATTCCAGCCGACACGGACAGAATGGGCAGGCTGCCGATAAAACAACTGCATAAAGGACCTCGGCCTGATTGCGGGTTGAAGGCGGCGTGCATCTCTGCTTTCTAGATCCGGAACCGGGCGGCGCCGGGTTCTTGCACAATATAGATACGGAATAGAGGAGTTTGTATGCTTGCAATTCTCTTGGCGGCACGGTTCGGATTGTTTGCCGAAGGCCGCTTTATGGGCAAGGTGGTGGAAGAATGGATCGGCGACGCGCAGGAGTTCCTCCATGTTAAGCTGCCACGTCTTCTGATCGCGGCCCTGATCGCCTTTGCGCTCTATCGGATCCTCGGTTTGGTCACCTCGCGTATGGTCCGGATTGCCGAGCAACATGCGACACCCAAGAGCCGCATCGCCCAGGTCAAGACCATGGCCAGCGTGATTCGCGCCACCGGACTCGCCATCATCGCCACGATCGTCACGATGCAAGTTCTGTCGGCGTTGGGCGTCGACCTTGGCCCCTTGCTGGCTTCAGCCGGTATCGCCGGAGTCGCCATCGGCCTGGCCGCACAGAACATCGTGCGCGACATGCTGAACGGAATTCTTATTCTGCTTGAAGGTCAGTTCAATGTGGGTGAATCCATCACAGCTGCTGGCGTCACCGGCGTGGTCGAGTCTATGACGTTGCGCAAGACCACCCTGCGCGACAACGACGGCACGCTCTATGTCGTTCCGAATTCGCAGATCACAACCGTGGCCAATCGAAGCATTGATTATTCGGTGGCCACCGTCAACATCAGCGTGGATTTCTCCGCGCACCCCGATCAGGTGACCGAGCTTTTGAAGAATGTTGCGATGGATGTCCGCAATAGCGAAGAGTTCAAAGACTTGTTTATCGCCGACCCGCAAGTGCTCGGCGTGGATGCGCTAAAAGGGTCGGAACTCATCTTCCCCGTCGTCTTCAAAACACGCGCCACCCAGCAATTTGCGCCGGTGCGAGAGTTCCGCCGACGCGTCCGCTTGGCCCTCGAAGAGAACCACATGCTGCCAGGCGATCCCTATCGCGTATATAGCGGCAGGGCGAATTCATCTCCAGCATCGCGGCACTTCAGCGGGAACCGGAGAGCCGCCCGTACAAGATCCGACGACCATAAAGCCGCAGGAAGCAAATCCCTTCACCGGATAAGGCTGCTTGACAATTAGCCGCCTATCCGAGAGCCTGCAGCAAAGCCTCCGCGTCCGTCACCGGGGCCATGCACGTCTGCCCGCGGCAAACGAGCACCCAAGCGCTCTTGCCCTCTGGCCTTGGCACCTGCAGCACTGTCTCCGCCAGCGCCTCGGGGAGCCCACCTGCCACAAGCTGTTGCGGAGTCAGGCGCAGCACCGTCTTGTTCACCGCGAAGCGAGCCATCGCCAGAGTTTCAAACTGGTCTGCTTCCGCTCCATCGCCCACCACGACAACTTGCACCGGGTAGAGCAGCAACCGTTCGAGCGCGAGCCCGTAGCTGCCGGCATAGAGTCCGAAGTGCTCCACGATGCCGGCGAAGGATTCAAGCGTGTCTTCGGCGACCTCGCGATACTCCTTGCGCCCGCTCAATGCCTCCAGGCGCAACAACGCGGCAGCGGCCGTGGGATTGCCCGCGGGAGTAGGCGAATCCTGCAGCGGCTTGCGTCTTGCACTCAGCGCCCCCAGCGTAAGGTCGCCCGGCCCGACTGCCGTATCGAAAAACGCCCCCGCCGTACGATCGTAGAACTTCGCGATCATCGCATCCGCCAGCTTTACGGCAGCCTGGTAGAAGCGCATCTCCCCACTCGCGATCCATCCGTCAACGCAGGCGTGCACCGTCATGGCGTAATCGTCGAGTGTGCCGGCGACTTCCGTCGCGGGCGTCCCACTGTCACCTTCGCCGTAAGCAATCACGTGCTGCAGAGATTCCGCCCCGTTCCAGGCCTCCGCCAGAATCCTATCCAGCGTTTGCAGGGCGAATGCGCGAGGAGACTCCGCACGCAGAACGCGAGCTGCCTCCAGGTACGCAGTAACCGCCATAGCGTTCCAGCCGGTATACAGCGTGCGATCGATGAAAGGCGTAGGCCGCCCGCCACGCGCTGCGAGCAGCTTGGCCTGTGCCGATTCAATAAGCCGGCCTGCCTCTCCCGCCGATTTGCCGCACTGGGCAGCTACTTCTTCCACCGTGAACTTGCGATGCAGGACGTTCTTTGCCGGATTGTGGTGCATGTCGCCGAGTTCGCCGATGTCCCAGTAAAGCGAGGCCACCGCAAGCTCGTCCGCGTCCAGAACGGCGCGCGCCTCATCGAGTGTCCACGTAAAGTAGTCGCCGTCGTCGTCGAGATTGATGTCCGCGTCCTGCGAAGCATAAAAGCCGCCACGTTCTCGATCGGTCAATACCGCGTCCAGCCACGCAATAATCTCCTCGGCCGTCTTGCGGAAATCTGTCCGCACGAAGCTTTGGTAGCCGTGCGCATAATTGCGCAATAGCTCAGTGTTGTCGTAGAGCATCTTTTCAAAGTGCGGCACCACCCACCGCTCATCTACGGAGTAGCGGTGGAAACCCCCGGCGAGCTGGTCGTACACGCCGCCACGCGCCATCTGCTCCAGTGTGACTGTAAAAGCCTGCCGCGCCTCTGCGTTGCCGCGATTGAGCGCCGCCTCAAGCAGTAAATCGAGAATCGCAGGATGAGGAAACTTGGGCTGCGAACCGAAGCCTCCATTGCGCGCATCGAATTGCGCCACCGCCGATGCCGTTATTTTGTCGGTCAGCGCCAGGGTCAGGTCCCCACCGCGCGAGGAGAAGCTCTCGTTGTGTTCGATGGCCGACATCACACTGGCAGCCGATTCCAATGCCTCATCGCGCCGCTCCCGCCAAACCTGCGCCATCGTCAATAACACCCGGCCAAAACCGGGCCTGCCATACCGATCATCGCGAGGAAAGTAAGTTCCGCCAAAGTACGGCCTGCCATCCGGCGTAAGAAATGCCGTAAGCGGCCATCCCCCTTGCCCGCTGATGGCAGAAACTGCCGCCTGGTAGCGCGTATCCACATCCGGGCGCTCGTCGCGGTCCACCTTCACCGCGATGAAGTGATCGTTGATGATCCGGGAGATCTCCGGATCCTCATAGGACTCGCGGTCCATCACGTGACACCAGTGGCACCACACCGCACCAATGTCCAGAAGAATCGGCCTGTTTTCGCTTTGCGCACGCGCGAATGCAGCCTCGCTCCAGGCGTGCCAATGTACCGGTTGATGTCGCGCCGAACGCAGGTAGGAGGAGGAAGCTGCTTCGAGCTGATTGGCGGCCAGAGACGTCGATGTGTGTTCCACAGGCATGGGCCTAGGATACCCGGCAACAAGCTTGCCCTTCCACTCTTCTGCCGATTATGATCTTCGCCTATACCCGTTTTGCGGTCGCGCAGATTTATCTAAAGGGCAGAAACAACAGGGACTGGCACAAGCGCATCTAACTGCGTCGACGGCAGACACTGCCTTCAGTCTTCAAGGACCGCTGATCCAACTTACTTCCCTTTGCCCGAAACTGCGTTGCTCATGGGATCTTGTGGGGTTTATGAAAGCGAGAGAGAACCCGATGCAAGAAGATGCGCCCCAGCCAGGCGGACATGCGGGCGCGATTCAGCCTTCCGAGATGAGCCAGTTGATCAGTTCCTACGACTGGTCGACAACCCCGCTGGGACACGTGGCTGGCTGGCCAGACAGCCTCAGAGCAGCGGTCCGCATCCTGGTCACATCGCGCTTCCCGATGTGGATGGCCTGGGGACCCGATTTGACCATGCTCTACAACGACGCTTATGCCCGCGTCACCCTGGGGACAAAGCATCCCTGGGCCCTGGGTAAGCCGGCGCCCGAAGTATGGCACGAGATCTGGCACGATATCGGCCCTCGCATTGAGCGGGTCATGAAGACGGGAGAGGCTTCCTGGGATGAGACCCTTGGGCTCATCCTAGAGCGCAGCGGATTCCCTGAGGAGACGTACCATACCTTCTCCTATAGTCCGCTTGCCGGACCAGGCGACAAGATCGACGGTATGTTGTGCGTGGTAATGGAGGACACGCAGCGCGTCCGTGGGGAACGACAGTTGGCGTCGCTCAGCACGCTTGCCGGCGCGCTCGTGAACGCCAACACGAGAAGAGATGTGTGCGACGCGATAAGGCGCGGTTTGGCGGGCCAAAAAGACATCCCCTTCGCGCTCATCTACAGCTTCGAAAAGAGCGGCCCCACTCTCTGCCTGGCTGCCCAGGCCGGCATTGAACCCGGGCACCCCGCCGCACCGCTCGAAATCGACGCCGGGTCCCTGGGAAGTGCATGGCCCGTCGACATTCTCTTTAATTCCAACCGAGCCATGACCATCGACCGGCTTGGAGACCTCTTTCCCGATCTGCCCGTCGGCGTCTGGGACAAGCCGCCAAATCTGGCGCGATTGGTCCCCATGTTCAAGAGCGGCCAGGACAAAGCTGCTGGTGTCTTCATCGCCGCGCTCAACCCCTACCGCCAGTTTGACGCGGGCTATGCCGGCTTTCTCGATCTGGCTGCCGGCCAGATTGCCGCCAGCATCACGAACGCCGAGGCCTATGAATCGGAAAAAAGACGCGCCGAAGAACTGGCCGATCTTGACCGTGCCAAGACCGCATTCTTCAGCAACGTGAGTCACGAACTGCGCACCCCGCTCACACTCATCCTTGGTCCTGTTGAGGACGCTCTCTTGAGTGAAGCGCCGCCGTCACAAGAAGCGCTTGAGATGCTGCATCGGAACGCTCTCCGCTTGCTCAAGCTTGTGAACGGTCTCCTCGACTTCGTGCGCATCGAGGTGGGACGCATGAGCGCGACCTACCAGCCGACGGATCTCTCGCTCCTGACTGCACAGCTATCCAGCGCCTTCCGTTCTGCAGTTGAACGCGCCGGGCTCACGCTGATTGTCGATTGTCCGCCTTTGCCAGAGCCCGTTTACGTCGACCGCGAGATGTGGGAAAAGATCGTGCTGAACCTTCTCTCCAACGCTTTAAAGGCTACATTCGAAGGTGCAATTCAGGTCTCGATGTCCACCCAGGATTCTTACGCGCAGCTCACAGTGCGCGACACGGGCACCGGAATTCCGGAGCGCGAACTGCCTCATCTCTTTGAGCGCTTCAACCGAATCGAAGGAGCGCGCCGCCGCAGTCACGAAGGAAGCGGAATCGGTCTCGCGCTTGTCCACGAACTCGTCGAAATGCATGGCGGCACCATCTCCGTCGAGAGCAAACTGGACGAGGGCACCGCCTTCCATGTGCGCCTGCCGTTCGGGCACGACCATCTCACCGAGGACAACGTAGCAAAAAACGCGACCAGCCCGCTCGTAGTGCAGGGATCCGCAGTGGCCTACGTGCAGGAGGCGCTGGGCTGGATGCCCGGGCACGATCGGTTGAAGAATCAGATCGCGGGTTCCGTCGCCGGCGATCAGGACGACGAACCGCAGCAGGACGCGTCCCCAGACAAGCCCGTCGTGCTTCTCGTAGACGACAACGCCGATATGCGCGAATATGTCCGTTCGCTGCTGGTGGGACGTTTTGAAGTCGTAGCCGCCACAAATGGAAGGCTTGCGCTGGAAGAGACGCGCCGCCAGCCTCCCGCGCTCGTCCTGACTGATGTGATGATGCCGGAGATGGATGGATTCGCGCTGCTCTCCGCACTCCGCCAGGATCCTGCAACCGCCACCATCCCCGTCATCATGCTCTCTGCGCGTGCCGGTGAGGAGGCCCGCATCGAAGGTGTTGAAGCCGGAGCCGACGACTACCTCACCAAGCCCTTCACGGCACGGGAACTGATTGCGCGTGTTGAAGCACAGTTGAAAATGGCGCGGATGCGCCGTGAAGCCGCGGAACAAAAGGCAGCGCTGACGATGGAAATCAACCGCGCGCGCCAGTTTGCCGGCGAGGCGCTGGAACACGTCCCAGTCGCCTTTTGCATCATGGATCGCGAGTATCGCATCACCTACCTGAACGCAGCCGCGTTGAAACTGGCTGCCCATTCCGGCAATCCGCACATGGGCGCCAGTCTGTGGGATCTCTATCCCAATCTGATCGGGAGCGAAACGGAAGCGAACATCCGCCGAGCCATGGATGATCGCGCGGCCGTCGAATTCGAGCAGTTCTTCCCGGTTCCCGGCAACGAAACTTGGTTTCAGTTCTACGTCTACCCGCAGCCCGGTGAAGGCATCATCCTCTACTGCCGGAATACCACCCAGACACGCAAGGCCGAGCAGGCCCTGCGGCGATCTGAACAATTGGCTGCCGCCGGCCGGCTCGCCGCAAGCATCGCACACGAAATCAACAATCCATTGGAGGCCGTCACCAACCTGCTTTTTCTTGCCAAGAGCGATGGCGGGCTCTCGTCGGGTTCGAAGCAATTGCTCGAAATTGCCGACAAGGAACTTCAACGCCTTTCGCACATCGCGGCGCGAAGCCTGAAATTTTATCGTCAGCGCACGGCACCGGCATTTGTTGCGCTCGATGAAGTCATCGATTCGGTCATCTACTTCCACGACCCGTCGATCCGCCTCCGCAACATCGCGATCGAACGCCGCTTTCGCTCTGCGCCTGCAGTTCTTTGCCAGCCGGGAGAGATTCAGCAGGTATTCACGAACCTCGTTTCGAATGCCCTCGATGCCCTGCCGGACAAAGGGCGTCTCGTTGTCGCCGTGCGCCCCACACCGAATCACAACGGCCAGCAGGGTGTCACCATCACCGTCGCCGACAACGGCTCAGGCATGGACAGGCACATGTTCGAACGCTTGTTTCACCCCTTCGTCACTACCAAGGGCGAAGCGGGGACGGGGCTGGGACTCTGGGTCTCAAAAGGAATCCTCGACAAGCATGAAGCGCGCATTTCCGTCCGGTCCAGGCCTGGTTCCGGCACTGTCTTCCGCATCTTCTTCCCCATCGCGGCCCAGGTGAATTCCTCAGGGCCCCCTCAGTCCCTTACTCCTTCGCCAGTTCCTCTTTGATTGCAGCGATCAGTTCCGGCGAATCCGGCAACGTATCGGGCGAAAAGCGTTTAACCACTTCGCCTTTGCGACTCACCACGAATTTCTCGAAGTTCCAAAGCACGTCGGGATCCGCATTGGTTTCAATCCCATATCCCTTCAGCTTTTCGCGAAACGGAACCTCCGCCACGCTGATCGCTTTCGGTTGCGCAGTCGTCAGCACCTGGTAGAGCGGATGCTTGTCATCGCCGGCCACGCTGATCTTGCTGAACATGGGAAACTTCACGCCGAAATTCGTTGTGCAGAACGCTTGAATCTCATCGTTCGTACCCGGCTCCTGGCTCTTGAAGTTGTTTGCCGGAAACCCTGTCACTACGAGCCCTTGACCGCGAAACTGCTCATACAGGCTCTCCAACCCTTCATACTGCGGGGTCAGACCGCACTTCGAAGCAACGTTTACCACCAGAAGAACTTTGCCCTTGAATTCGGCGAGTGACGTATCTTCGCCCGTAATCTTGTGTACTGGAATGTCATAGATAGCAGTGCTCATGATGAAGTCTCCTCAATGCAATGATTCCGTTTTGATCCTTAGTTGGGCGCGGCATTTGCAGAATTTGATGCGGCATATCAGGCCAGCAACTGCTTCGCAACCCGAATATACAACTCGATTGATTCCAGGAGTTCTTTCTTCGCCAGCTTCTCATACGGGGTGTGTGCAACGTGAATCGAACCCGGCCCCAGCAGCAGCGGCTCGCCCCAGTTCGAAAGCTGCGGAATGTCGGTGGTGAATTTGGCGATCATGGTGGGCAGTCCATCTATCGCACGCATGCGTACAAATGGGATTTCCAGCGTGAAATCGACCTCTGCCAGATCACCTGCCGCATTTATCAGCGCAGCGCGGACCGGTTCGGAATCCCCCACCAGCCGAACCAGCACCTGGGCCTCTGCCTTATCGGCAATCACGTTGGGCGCGTGCCCCCCGTGAATCTGACCGATGTTGAGCGTGCTCGGCCCCACATCTTGGGTTACCGGCAGGTCCAGCTTCAGCAGGCGCGCCAGCACTTCCACCAGCTTGTGCACTGCACTGTCGCCGAGTTCAGGGTAAGCCGAGTGCGCCATCTTGCCCGATGCCTTGAACACTGCGCGCAGCGATCCCTTCGAAGCCAACGCCAGGCGATTATCGGTTGGCTCGCCGTTGATCAAGAAGCTGCTTCCCTTAGGCGATTCATTCGCAACTTTCGCCCCGGCAGAGTCCCGCTCTTCGCCCGACACAAACAACAACCCGACCCGAAACCCCGCGGCCCTGAGGGCCTCGGCTGCGGCTACCTGCGCGGCAATAATGCCTTTTGCATCGGAAACCCCGCGTCCGAAGATAAACTCCGCGTCCTCGCTGAAGGGGATATACGGGGGCACGGTATCCATATGCGTTGAGAAAACGAGATCCGGAGTCTGCCCCTGGACTCCGGCATATACATTCCAGCGTTCGCCCTTGCCGGCGCTCTCCTCTGGCTGGGGCACCGGCGTCTTCTCCACCGTCCAGCCCCGAGCCGTAAGAAAATCCGCAAGAAAATCGCCCACCGGTCCCTCGTTATAGGTAGTGGACTCAATTTCACATAACTCGCGAGTAAAGCGAACTGGATCGAGCGGCAATAACTCGTGCATAGTGAAGTCAGAATATCGCAGTCAGCGATCGATCTCTGGCCGCGTCGTCCCCGCGAATCGCGGCGTGCGGAACGCCACAACCCGTAGACAGCGTAAAATAGCCCTTGGAATGACCTCTTCCGTGTCCGGATCCGAAAAGAGTTCCGAAAGTTCTTCTTTGCGCACCGTTGATTTACGGGGTCCGGCGGGCCGGCTGGAGGCACTTCTGAACGAAGGCATCCCCGATTCGCAATTTCTTGCACTCGTCTGCCATCCGCATCCGATGGGTGGCGGCACCATGCACAACAAGGTGGTCTATCACGCCATGAAGGTGCTGAACGCACCTGAATGGGGTTTCGGCTGGCCGGTCTTGCGCTTCAATTTCCGCGGCACTGGCCTCAGCGAGGGCCGCCACGATGGCCATGCCGAGTCTGCCGACGTAATCGCCGCGCTCAACTGGCTCCAATCCGAATACAACTTGCCGGTCGTACTGGTCGGATTCAGCTTCGGCGCCGCGATGGCGCTCGCAGCAACGTGCGGAACCGATGCTCCGATCGGGAAGCGGACAAATCTCCACGCATTGGCCGCCCTGGGCCTTCCGACTCAGGGATTCGGGCACACCTACAATTACCCGGTCCTCTCCGAATGCTCCCTGCCGAAGCTTTTTCTCAGCGGCGATCACGATTCATTTGCATCCAAACATGAATTGCAACAGGTGGTTGATTCCGCCGCCGATCCCAAAAGTCTGGTGCTCGTGCCCGGCGCGGACCACTTCTTTACCGGTCGCCTCGAGCAGATGCAAAGTTCGCTCGCGGCTTGGCTGAAGGAGCAGGTGCAATGACGCAGGCCAGCGATACTGCCCTCGATTTCCTCCACGCCCGCGCGACCGAGTTTTTTTCCGGCGCACTCGAGGCATGCAACATCGAATCCGCCTTTGATCGCCGCATTCGCTTCGAAGGGAACACCCTCACGCGACTTATCCCCGATGGCAGCGGACCAGACGTCATTAATCTCTCGCAATTTAAACGCATCTTTGTCATTGCGCTGGGCAAGGCCGCCGGCCCCATGCTTGAAGTCCTGCTCAATCGCATGAAGCGCCGCAAAGGTCTGCGCGGCATCTGCTGTACCAAGTACCAGCCGAAAAAGCGCAACTGGCGTTTCCGCTACTTTGAAGGCGGTCACCCTTTGCCGAATGAGGATTCGTTCGCCGCTGCCCGTGCTGCTCTTGCCATGCTGAAGAAGGGGAAAAGGGATACCCTGGTCTTCTTCCTTATCTCCGGCGGTGGCTCCGCCATGTTCGACTTGCCCCTCGACCCTCAGATCGGGCTCGACGACGCCATCGCGTTTCACGAAGCTCTGCTCGGCTCGGGAGCGCCCATCAACGAAATCAACACGCTTCGCAAGCACTTCAGCACGGTCAAGGGCGGGCGCCTCGCGATGGCCGCACCGGATGCTCTGAAGGTTTCGTTTTTGCTTCCCGATGTGCCCTTGCGGACGCTCGATGCACTTTCGTCCGGTCCAACCTCGCCCGATCACTCCACCGTCGATGAGGTTCGCGAGATCATCGACAAGTACGCTCTAGACGCAAAGTTCTCTCCCGCGGTCCGCGCCTTCTTCGAACGAAACGACCTCCCAGAATCTCCAGGAAACAAGAGCTGGCGGCCGCCGTTTCTTTCCAGGTTTCAACGCGGCGGCGATGCAACTCAGGCCCGCCGCTTCACAGCGGCCGCCCACCTTACCGACGAAGATGAGGCTTTCCGCGACTCGGTTTTCGAAGTGCTGCTGTCGAGCCACGACCTGGTCGAAAGCGCACGGGCCCTCGCGCAAATGGCCGGGTACTTTGTCGCGGTTGACAACTCCTGCGACGACTGGGACTACGCAGATGCTGCCCGCTATCTGCTCGACCGATTCCACGATCAGCGCTCGCTTCACCGCCGCTTCTGTCTCATTTCCGGTGGTGAGGTGACCGTCGCGCTCAATCGCACACCCGGCGCCGGCGGCCGTAATCAACAATTCGCTCTGGCCTGTGCGCTTGAGCTCGCTCATCACCCCGGCGAGATGCTGACCGTACTCAGCGCCGGCTCCGACGGCATCGACGGCAACACCCTCAGTGCCGGCGCCATTGCCGACCCCACCACCGTGGCGCGGGCTATTGCGTTTGGCTTCAATCCGGAAGAGTCTCTGCGCGAATTCAACGCCTGCCCGCTGTTTACGGCCCTTGGCGACACCGTGGTCACAGGGCCCACCGGCCAGAATTTGCGCGATCTGCGTCTTCTCATCTCTGACAAATCCTGAATTAAGAACCGCCTCATTCAGTCGATGCTTTGAAAGGGCACGACTTTTAGCCGTGTCGCCAGGGTTCAAGAGAATGCGCCGGCTTTGCCCCGGAGGGACCTGTTCACCGGCCCCATCATGTGGTCTTCCCTTCTCATTCGACCGACTCGCGCCGACATCCGGCGCTATGATGGAGGTTCCATTTGTATTTACCTTCGATATACGTAGGATCTGCTCGTGGCCAGAAAAGCAAGTCGCAAAAGCGCCGATAAAACGCCCGACATCCGGGCTGTAGCCGCGTTGGCCAAAGTCTCCATCGCCACCGTCTCGCGCACTATCAATGGTTCTCCCGTCGTAAGTGAGAAGCTTTCCAAGCGTGTGTGGCAGGCGATTGAACAGTTGAATTATTTCCCCAACACCCACGCGCGCACGCTTGTCTCCGGGCGCAGCCGCCTCTTCGGCATCATTGTTGAGAACATTACAAACCCGTTTTTCCCCGAGCTGATCCAGAGCTTCGAAGAAATTGCCGTAGCCCACGGTTACGAAATCCTTGTCAGCTCCTCCAACAGTGACCCTGCCGTGCTAACCACCTGCGTGCGCCGCATGCTCGAGCGCAAAGTAGAAGGCGTCGCCGTCCTCACCTTCGGCGAAGAAGAGCCCGTCCTCAATCAGCTCTCGTTTCATGATGTACCCATGGTTCTTGCCGAGTTCAAGCTCGCCGATCCCAAAACCAGCACCATCGTCCTCGACTACACCACCGGTATCCGTGCCGCCGTTGATCACCTCGCGGCCCTCGGCCATCGCAAGATCGGTTTCCTTGCCGGACCGCGCAAACTACACTCTGCCATCACCCGCCAGAACGATTTCCAGACCGCGATGCAGGAAAACAAATTGCCCATCCAGAAGAAATGGATCATTGAGTGCGATCACACCCTCAAGGGCGGCGTGGTTGGATTCGGCAAACTGCAGGCCCTCAGCGCCAAACCCACCGCGGTTATTTGCTCAAATGATATGACCGCCATCGGCGTTCTGCGAGCAGCCTATCTCCAGGGCCTGCGCGTGCCGCAGGATCTCTCCGTCATCGGCCTTGACGACATCGATTTCGCCGAATTCACGCTTCCCCCGCTCACCACCATTCGCCTGTCCCGCGTCGACCTGGCAAAGGCGGCATTCGAAGCCCTACGCCAGCATGGCGAAGAACCCGGAAAGGTGAGCCTCCGACGCGAATTCCTCGTATCCACAAGCCTCGTGGTCCGCGGATCGACTGCGCCACCGCCCCTCGGCGCCTGAAATTCTCCTATTTTGATCTTCGGGACTAGTATCCGTCCCTGAAGTTCACGATCAAAGTTGGCGGTGTCATTCGATCAGAACGGGGCCCCGAACGTCTGTCAGTTCGGGGGTGGTGAGCGAAGAATCTGCTTCTTGCACTTCCAGACTTATGCAAATAACTTATGGGAAACCACACTAAGCTGGCTGCAGCATCCTCGCCTCATTGCAATCAGGCGCGCTCTCGCGCATGGCAGAAATCTCCGCAAATGTCTCGTCTGCCGCAACCCTCCGATGCGTATACACGCGCGCTTCCCCAAAGCAAAGCTCAGCATGAAATCCCGCGGTGTTCAGTGTCTTCAGAAGGTGCGGTCCGAACGTATCATCCCCATACCAGCAAAGTTCGCGTTCGGGCGTACCGTCGCTGATCACATAGCGGATTGAAGCAGCCGTAATCGGAGCACCGGCCACAATCGCCGGCTCAAATAGCCTCGAATGAAACCGCCGCATCGTGCCATCCGTGCTGGTGCCCTCTGGAAAAAACAACACTGGGACCGGCAGCTTGAGCCGCTCGCCGATCATGGCTGCAACGCCCTCGGCACTGGCTAGACTCGAACGATCGATGAACATCGTCCCGCCCACTCGGGCAGCCTTTCCGAAATACGGCCACTCGTCGATCTCTGCCTTGGCCACAAAAAAACACGGCATCACCGCACTGAGGATGACGATATCCAGATAGCTCAGATGATTCGCGACCACAACTCCGTGCGTTGGAATCTGCCCTTCGATATGGCAGTCGATATCCATGCTGCGCAGCACCCGCAGGCAGGTGCCCTGCACCCAGCGCGCCCGCCGCTCCAGCGTACGAGGTCCGCCCATGCGCATAAACCAGAAGCGAACGATGCTTGTCACCAGAACGAAAACCAGCGCCACAGCGCGCCGGATCATCCGCAAACTCATTGCGTCAGAGGCGCAAGGAAGCGATTCCGCGCAGCCGAGGAGAGCATCTTCAGATCGAGCAACGTAAGAAAATCGATCGTGCCAAACTCGCGGTCCCACGCTGGCGGAGCACATATGCGCGCACCGATGGTCAGGTATGTCTTCAATAACTTGGGAACCTTGGTTGGCACGGCAGGATTCTGCAGGTCCGGCGATTGCTGTGTATCCGCACCCTGCTGCTCGCTGGGACACTCGTATGCAGGCGTTGGCTCCGTCTCAAACTCCGGCGAAACCCGATATCGCTCAAGCTCGCGATACATCTGCCAGCCCTCGGCGGGGTCCTTGGAATTCAAAGAAGAGCAACCTACCAGGTAACGTAGCCCCATGTCGTTAGCATACTGCGCAATGCCGCGCCATAACAACGTAAGTACCTCAGGAGTCCGGTGCTCCCGATCAATCGACGCGCGGCCTAACTCGAGTATGTCGCGGCGCAATGGCTCATAAGGCGCAAACTCAAACTCCTGCGCCGAGTAATAGCCCAGGTTCATTGCCGCAGTACTTCCCGATTGCATTCGATAAGTTCCTACAACCCGCCCATCTGCCTTGTCTTCGACCAGCAAGTGCTCACAGAACACATCGAAATAATCCGTGTCGAGTCCCGTCTCGTAAGAACGCTCGAGCCCCTCACCCAACTCAATATTGAAGACCTTGAATCGAAGTCTGCACACAGCTTCGCGATCCTCAATGCCGTGCGCCAGTCGCAGCCTGTAGCGGCCAAACTCCGCATGAATACGCGGCTTGTCGGGCGAGACATTTGCGACGGAGATTGATGGGGGAGCTTCCACCGGAACGGTGGTCGGAGGTAAAAGTGCCAACGGAGCCTTCTGCCCTGCTTGCGCTATCACGGGAGTAGTATCCGCCAGGAATTGTAAGAGGACGGTAAAGCGCTTGCAAACGCTTTGCAAATAATTTCGGTGACTAATTCATGAGTTAGTAACAAAGGAGCCCGCCGGCAGGCAGGCTCATAAGTCAATATGTGATCTATCTCACCTACATAAACTCAACCTCCGGCTATCGAAGGGATCACCAATACCTCATCGCCTTCCTGAAAGCTGTACTTGTCGTTGCCCAGGAACCTGATGTCTTCCTCGTTGACATAGAAGTTGATAAACCGCCGAATCTGCCCATCCTCTCCCCGCAGATGCTGCCGTAGCGCGGGAAAGCGGCCCTCGATATCGGTCACAAGTTCCGGAAGATTCGACGCCGTGCTCGAAATCTCGCGCACGTTGTTGGTGTGCTTTTGAAATGCATTGGGTAACAGAACTCTAACCGACATGGCTTTCTCCTGCGAGGCTCAATCCCTGGCTCGCCGCGTTACGCTCTTCCACAAAATTTTCAAAATCTGCCAGTCGCGGACGAATCGCTGCGCTCTGTTCGTACGCTTCACTCAGGCAATCGGTCGTCTTCAATCCGTTGCCGGTGATGCACGCGACCGTCAGCTCATCTGGCTGGATGCGCCCGTGTGCATACAACCGCGCCGTCACAGCCGTCGTCACGCCGCCGGCAGTCTCCGTAAAGATGCCTTCGGTCTCCGCCAATTCCTGGATCGCCGACACAATCTCGACATCCGACACATCCTCGGCCCAGCCACCCGTGCTGCGAATTACACGCGACGCATAGATGCCATCCGCCGGATTGCCAATGGCAAGGGACCTCGCAATCGTATTCGGCCGCTGCGGTTCGATCACATCGGTCCCGGCCTTCACAGCCTTCGCGATCGGCGAACATCCCGTTGCCTGCGCGCCAAAGAACCGTACCGGCTTCTCCTCCACCAACCCAAGCTCGATCAATTCATTGAACGCCTTCTTGATCTTCGTAATCAGCGAGCCGCCCGCCATCGGCACCACCACGTTGTCCGGCAACCGCCACCCAAGCTGCTCGGCAATCTCGAATCCAACCGTCTTCGATCCCTCAGCGTAATACGGCCGCAGATTCACATTCACAAATCCCCAGTTGTACCGATCGGCAATCTGCGAGCACAGGCGATTCACATGGTCATAGTTCCCCTCGACACGCACCAGCGTCGCCCCATAAACCTGCGTGTTGAGAATCTTCGCCGGCTCGAGATCGGCCGGAACCAGGATGAATGTCTTCAGTCCCAGCCGCGCCGCGTGAGCCGCAACGGCGTTCGCCAAGTTCCCCGTCGACGAGCATCCAACCGTGTCGAAACCAAAATCCTGCGCGTTCGCCAGCGCCACCGCCACCACGCGATCCTTGAAGCTCAGCGTAGGCATGCAGACAGCGTCATTCTTGATGTACAGATTGTGCGCATTGAACTGTGCACCCAGCCGCGGCGCCTTCACCAGCGGCGTCAGCCCCGACGGCGTCTGCGGAACGTAGCTGTCCGCAACTGGCAGCAGCGCCCGATAGCGCCACATATCCAGAGGGCCCTGGGAAATTGTCTCGCGGGTAAAGCGGGTGCGGGCATACTCGAAGTCGTACGTCACTTCGAGCGGGGAAAAGCACTCATCGCAGATCGAAAGCGGCTGATGACCATAGGTCTTGCCGCATTCCCGACATCGCAACCAATACGCAGTCGTCAAAGGTCCCTCGCTGTATGCGAGTGACACGAGAAGTTCGAGCGCGTGACTAGCCCAAAAAAGAGTGAACGTGAATTGACTCGAAACTGCCTGCGAAGCTGCTAAAGCAAAGAGTGCTGAAGCAACCCCCGAATCTCATGTTCCCCGTCTCCGGGCAAGAGTTGACACCATACTCCCGTTTTGCGCGGGCAGGTTGTCGTGGCGTCACAGGGCTCGTCCCTCAGCCACTCTGCATGAAACTCAGGCTTGCCCTTTGGGGGCAAACTTGAATGTTTAGTTTGTATCACAGCCCAGTTGAGGCCGCAAGTAACCACACAGCGAATGGAGATCAAACCCGTTTGAATGGATCAATTTGAGTCCGCAACCGCGAAATCCGTTGGTTGCCCGAGAGCCTGCCGTGCACGATCCCCGCAGCGGCATCCCGAAGTCCTCAAAGGCTCGAAAATCTGCATCGTCAGCCTGTCGAAGCAGTTTTGGCGAACCAACCGGATCACCGCCGGTCAATCGGCAGCCTGGACTTTGATGGAGATCACTCCCTGGACCCAGCGTGCCGGACGACGCTCACCGGAACAAATAAGTTCGATGGGACCGTTGTTATCGGCGAGGGGCTTGCCGTCGACGCTGTCGACCAGAAGAACTGATCCATCGTGGACGTCGGGAGAGATTTCGCCGAGGGAATATACGACCTTGTTGCCGTCGCGACCTTCGGCGACAACGTAGAGGCGAAAGTCTTTGCCTTTCAGTTTCTGCGGCACTCCAAGTTCGACCAACAGAGCCATCAGCGGCACGCCGGAATAGGTCTCCTGCGTCTGGGTACGCGAGTTGGTGGCTTGAATGGATTCGTGGGGAAGCCCGGCAAGCTTGGGTGCGGTCCACTCAGCAGACTTTTTGCCGTAGCTGATCTTCAAAGGAGTGACCATCTCGTCACGGCCCTGGTCGGCTTGCTGGCGGGAGCGTGTCGAGTCGAGCGGACCGGGCGGACGCAGCGGAACTCCGCCTGGTCCCATTCCAGGCGTATCGGAGAGCTGGCTGAGTGCCGCTGCTGGCACAAACGCCAGCGACAAGATGAGAGTAATGGCCCTGTGCCGCATGGGTGGTCGCCTCCAGCCATCCATCGTATACTGAGGCCATGTCGGTTGTGCGCAATATCGCTGCGATTGCCAAGGGAATGAGCATCACCTTCGGGGAGATGCTGCAACCTACGCAGGTTGAGAACTATCCTGACGGCAAGGGGCCGATGCGGGGCGCGAAGTTTGAACAGCGCTTCCGCGGGGCACACGTGCTGCAGCGGGATGAGAATGGGTTGGAGAAGTGCGTAGCGTGCTTTCTGTGCGCGGCGGCCTGCCCGGCAAACTGCATCCTCATTGAAGCGGCGGAGAACACCGAGGAGAATCGGATTTCTTCGTCGGAGCGATACGCGAAGGTCTACAACATCGATTACAACCGGTGTA
This sequence comes from uncultured Acidobacteriaceae bacterium, assembly GCA_963735215.1. Classification (GTDB taxonomy): domain Bacteria; phylum Acidobacteriota; class Terriglobia; order Terriglobales; family Acidobacteriaceae; genus Telmatobacter. The sequence goes on from CAVTKF010000013.1 coordinate 143,822, forward strand.
TTTTTTGCGGGTATTGTGTTGAGGCCTGCCCGACGGATGCGATTACACACGGCCATGGGTTTGAACTGGCCAGCCTGAACGCGACCAACCTGGTGATGCGCAAGGAAGATATGCTGCTGCCGGTGAACGCGATTGCGGCGGCAAAGTAGCGCGGCTCTTCCGTTTCACCTTTCGGAGTAAGACCGCATAAATCGATCGGCGGGACATTTCAGGCCTGCAATCTCCCGATCCAATCCCCGAATGCCCCTGTTCCCTGTATCGGACCGCCGCTCTGGTCCGTAACCCTCATACAATCATCAAAGAGATATGACGACGACACCCGAACATCCCCTGGTGGAGATTTTGAAGCAGCGCATCGCCATCATCGACGGCGCGATGGGCACGACCATCCGTACCTACGGCATGACCGAAGCGGATATGCGCGGCGAGCGCTTCAAGGACGCGAAGAAGGACCTGAAGAATAACGGCGATCTGTTTGTGCTGACGCAGCCGCAAATGATCGGCGACATTCACCGGCGGTTTCTCGAAGCTGGGGCGGACATCATCGAGACGAACACGTTTGGCGCGACGACAATTGCGCAGAGCGAGTTCTTTGTCGACGACCCGAGAGAGCATGGGGGACGGAAGGATCCCGAGTTCTACCAGAAGATCATTGACGACAAGTTCTTGAAGGACCTGGCGTGGGAGATCAACGAGGTATCGGCGAAGATTTGCCGCGAGTGGGCCGACAAGATTGGGAAGGAAACGGGCCGACCGCGCTTTGTGGCGGGATCAATCGGGCCGCTGACGGTGTCGCTGTCGAATTCGCCGGATGCGAACGACCCGGGGTTCCGATCGGTGACCTTCGACCAAGTGAAGACAGCGTATGCGGAACAGGTGCGGGCGCTGATTGCGGGCGGGGTTGATTTTCTGCTGGTGGAGACGATCTTCGATTCGCTGAATGCCAAGGCGGCACTGGTGGCAATTCGCGAAGTGTTTGATGAGGATGGCTTGACTGAAAGCGGCAAGGAGTTGCCGGTGATGATTTCGGCGGCGGTGGGGCGCGGTGGAGAAACGCTGATTTCGGCGCAGACTACAGAGGCCTTCTGGAACGCGGTGGAGCATGTAAAGCCGCTGGCCGTGGGGCTGAATTGCTCGCTGGGTCCGGACCTGATGTATCCATTTTTGTCGGAGTTGTCGGAGAAGGCGAATGTAGCTATCTCGTGCTATCCCAATGCCGGGTTGCCGAATCCGCTGTCGCCTACGGGGTTCGATCTCGGGCCGGAGGATATGGCGCGCTATCTGAGTGAATTCGCAAAGGCGGGGCTGATCAATATTGCAGGCGGATGCTGCGGCAATACACCGGAGCATATTGCGGCGATGGCGAAGGCGCTGGAGGGGTTGCCACCGCGCGCGTTGGGAGAGAGATCCGACCCAGAGTCCGACGCAGGGGAAGGTGTTGCCGCATGAAGCCTCTTCGCCTGTCAGGATCGCAGCCGTTTACACAGCAAGCCGGGGTCTTCATCATGATCGGCGAGCGGACCAATGTGGCCGGGTCGCCGAAGTTCGCGCGGCTTGTAAAAGACGGCAAGTTTGAAGAAGCCGTGAGCGTGGCGCGGCAGCAGGTGGAGAGCGGCGCCAATGTTCTCGATATCTGCATGGATGAGGGCATGATCGACGGCGTCGCGGCGATGACGCGATTCCTGCAATTGCTGGGGAGCGAGCCCGAGGTCGCCAAGGTTCCGTTCATGATCGACTCCTCGAACTGGGCCGTACTACAGGCCGGATTGAAGTGCCTGCAGGGCAAGGGAATCGTGAATTCGATTTCGCTGAAAGAGGGCGAAGCGAAATTCTGCGAGCACGCGGCCACGGTGCTTAAATACGGCGCGGCCGCGGTGGTGATGGCATTCGATGAGCAGGGGCAGGCCGCGAGTTTCGAAGACAAGATTCGCGTTTGCGAGCGGGCCTACAAGATCCTTGTGGACGGTGTCGGATTTCCCGCCGAAGACATCATCTTCGATCCGAATATTCTTACCGTTGCCACAGGCATGGAGGAGCACAACAACTACGCGGTCGACTTTATCAATGCGACGCGTTGGATCAAGGCGAATCTCCCACACGCTAAAGTGAGCGGCGGCGTTTCGAATATCTCGTTCAGTTTTAGGGGAAATAATCGAGTGCGCGAGGCGATGCACTCGGCTTTCTTATACCACGCGATTGCGGCCGGCCTCGACATGGGCATCGTGAATGCCGGCATGCTCGAGGTATACGAGGAGATCGAGCCGAAACTGAAGGAACTGGTCGAGGATGTGTTGCTGAATCGCAGGCCAGACGCTACCGAACGCCTGGTTGAATACGGCGAAACGCTGAAGGGCGAAGGCGCCGCGGTGACGGAGAAGAAGACCGAGGAGTGGCGCAACGGGACAGTTGAAGAGCGCCTGACGCACGCGCTGGTCAAAGGAATCGACAACTACATCGAGATCGACACCGAGGAGGCGCGCGCGAAGCTGGGACGGCCGCTCCTGGTGATCGAGGGTCCGCTGATGGCCGGGATGAGCGTGGTTGGCGATCTGTTCGGCGCGGGCAAGATGTTTTTGCCGCAGGTGGTGAAGTCTGCGCGCGTGATGAAGAAGGCGGTCGCGTACCTGACGCCGTTTATGGAAGCTGAGAAGGCAGCCATGGCCGCGGCGGGGCAGGAAGTGAAGGCGCAGGGGAAGATCGTGCTGGCGACCGTGAAGGGCGATGTTCACGATATCGGCAAGAACATCGTTGGCGTGGTGCTGGCCTGCAACAACTACGAAGTGATCGATCTCGGCGTGATGGTTCCGGCGGAGAAGATCCTGGAGCGCGCGAAGGAAGTGAAGGCCGACATCATCGGGCTCAGCGGACTGATTACGCCGTCGCTTGAGGAGATGGTGCACGTTGCGCGGGAGATGGAGCGGCAGCAGTTCAAGGTGCCACTGCTGATCGGTGGAGCGACGACGAGCCGGGCGCATACTGCGGTGAAGATTGCGCCGCACTACAGCGAGCCGGTCATCCACATCATCGATGCCAGTCGTGCCGTACCGGCGACAACGAGCCTGTTGAGTGATGACGGCAAAGCGCAGTTTGTGTCGCAGCATCGCGCGGAGTACGAGGCGGTGCGCAAGGCACATGCGGTGCCGCGGCAGAAGACCATCGCGCTGGAGACGGCCCGTGCGCGGCGGACACCGATCGAGTGGCGCGCGGAGGATCTGCCTGTTCCGGAGTTCACAGGCGTGCGCGTGCTGGATAATTTTCCTCTGGCCACGCTGCGGGAATACATCGATTGGACGCCATTTTTCCATACGTGGGAACTGAAAGGCGTGTATCCGCGCATCCTCGACGACGAGAAGCAGGGCGAGCAGGCCCGGCAACTGTTTTCGGAAGCAGATGCACTGCTCGACGAGATCATCGAGAAGAAACTGCTGACGGCTCGGGGTGTTTATGGGTTATTTCCGGCGGCTGCAATCTGCGACGATGTCGAGCTCTACACCGACGAGACACGCGCAAGGAAACTGGAGATCTTTCATTTTCTACGGCAGCAGGCGAATCGCGAGGGCAATGAACCGTGCCGGTCACTGGCAGATTTCATCGCGCCGAAGTCAACCGGTTTACGCGATCATATTGGGGCGTTCGCGGTGACGAGTGGGATCGGGTTGAAAGATCTGACAGATCAATTTCGCGCCGCGCACGATGACTACAACGCCATCATGGCGGAAGCGCTTGCAGATCGCCTGGCCGAAGCGTTTGCAGAATGCCTGCACAAGCGTGTGCGCGATGAGTGGGGTTGCGGGCGCGAGGAGAATTTCAGTCCTGCGGAGATGATTCAGGAGAAATATCGCGGTATCCGGCCGGCGCCGGGGTATCCGGCGTGTCCCGATCACACGGAGAAGGGTACGATCTGGTGCTTGCTCGATGTGGAGGCAAAGACCGGAATTCGCATCACCGAGTCGTTTGCCATGTGGCCGGGGTCGAGCGTGAGCGGGCTCTATTTTGCGCATCCCGAGTCGCGTTACTTCTCGCTGGGCAAGATCGATCGCGAGCAGGTGGCGGACTATGCGGAGCGCAAGGGGATGAGCGTGGCCGAGACTGAGCGCTGGCTCTCGCCGAATCTCAACTACGATCCTGCGCGGTGATGCAACGAAACCGCCGCCTCGGTCGGAGCTAGTGTGGTATCTCAGAAGTTCGTGACATAAGACGCAAAGAGCAACCGCAGATCCTTCGACTCTGCTCAGGATGACAGATCAATTCTGATGCGAATATTAGAGACAGGACATCGCTGACGGGATCGGAGGCAAGGGGTTGCCTTGAAGCGGGGATAGGCGGCCCAGGAAGGATCGGGGCCGCCAGTTCTTTCCTGAGGCATTGTGCCCGAAGTCACATCCAGAAATGCTTTAAATGATTGACCCTGTCAGACGCAGAATGCTTTGATATTGGGCGGCGAGGAAGTGCTCGCCGTCTTGTCGTCAGATGGGAGAATACGTGCAATTGAGGTCTGATATGTTTGCGGCTTTGGTTTTGGCGAGTGCGTTGATTTGCGGGTGCGGCGGTAGCGGCAGTAGCGGAAGCACAGGGACAAATCCTCCTCCTGCAACCCAGGCGGCGGCTCCGACAGCCAGTCCGACAAACGCCCAGAATGGCGCGGTGATCGTTTCTCTGGCTACAACGACCTCTGGAGCCACCATCTACTACACAGTGGATGGGACAACCCCGACCAATACCTCACAGATCTATCAGGCGCCGTTTCTTGTCGCTTCGAATCTGACGGTGAAAGCCATCGCGGCAGAGCCGCCGGGCTACCTCAACAGCAATGTGACGAGCCAGACTTTCACCCCGAACATTGCGTCGGGAACGCTGGTGTGGAGCGACGAGTTTTCAAATTCCGGAACCAGCAATGTTCTGCCGAATTCGAAGATATGGGCATATGACACCGGGTACCAGTGCTGCGGAAACAACGAGCAGGAGACCTATTGCGCGGCGGGTTCGGCGGCTTCTCCATGCGATCCGAACAATCCGAACGCCTATCTCGATACCACGGGGATTCTGCACGTCACAGCACGGAATCCTTCGGGCACAACCTACACTTCGGCGCGATTGAAGACACAGGGGCAGTTCAGCTTCATGTATGGGCGCATCGAGGCGCGCATGATGTTGCCGGAGAGCCAGGGCATGTGGCCGGCGTTCTGGCTGCTGGGGAACAACATCGTCACGCTCAGCTGGCCGGGCTGCGGTGAGCTTGATGTGATGGAGCATATCGACGGCAGCAATCCTCCGCCCTATGCGGGCGGGACACCGCCGGGCTACGACTGGATTGCGGGCTCCGTGCATGGCGGAACGAGTGCCAGTGAAGCCAACGGGACGCAGCAGTATCATCCCACGGGTTTTTCAGCTGCGACGTGGCACACCTACGGCATGATCTGGAGCAAGGGCCAGGTGGTGTACTACGTCGACGATCCGACAAATGTGTACGCCACTTTTACCCCGGCGAATTTTCCGGGTACATGGCCGTTCGACCAGGGTCCGCAATTCATCATCCTTAACCTGGCGGTGGGCGGAAGCTGGCCGGGAAACGTAGATGGAACCACAGTGATCCCGGGCGACATGCAAGTCGATTACGTAAGGATTTATACGAATTAGAGCTCAGGGCTGCTTGGATGCAGCCACAAAGACAACGTTTTGTATTCCTGAGAATCGCGCACTGCCTCGAACAAACTGCGGCACTGCAGTATTTCCGCCCTGCCAGATTATTGCCGGGTCCCCGGAGGCCGCGACTGCCCCTGGTTATTCGGCGGTGGGGTGGTCGTCGGCTTGCGCTCGTAATGCGGCTTCTGGCTTGCCTGACAAAGCGAGGAATCCTGCCCCCGGCTCAGCCCCGGCACCGCATCCTGCGCGCGACATAGCCGGTCCTTCATCGTAGCCGCGTCGTGCCCCGAAAGCTGCTCCGTCCGCTCCACATCGCTCTGCCAGTCGAGATCATAGCGATAAATAAGGTCCTCGGCAGGCCTTTGCTTGCCGTAGTCCAGATGATTCCACGTGCCAAGCGTTTCGTGGCCATTGGGGTCCGCCATCACTGCATATACCTGCGTCTGCGTCACGCCCGGTGGCGACCTCATCGTCCACACTGGAACGCCATTGCCACCCTGCATCCAGCGCCCCGCCCACGTGTGCGAGCGCAGGTCGTAGTGGAAGGCCGTGAAGTACGTCGTTGCCTGGCAATCCGTGCAGTCGTCATAGAGCGCGCCCAGTTCCCTGCCCTGGCCCACATTCAGCAGCAGCCAATCGGTCAGCCGCAAACTCGCTCCATCCGCAATGTGTGTCAATTTCCGGTCGCTCAGCGAAACGCTCCAGATCGTGAACACGTCGCGGTTCGGCGTCGCCTGCGGAGATGCGCGAAGAGTTGTGATCACGAGCGCCGCATCGTATTCAACCCCGATCTCGCGTATCGCCGACCATCTCTGCTCATCCAACGCGCGCGTCACCCACACCACCACATCCTGATCGGCCTGTGAATGAAAATCGATCCACCGAAATGTGTCGGGAGCCTGCGCAGTACAAGAGGAAGTGACACTGACCATCGCCAAGGCAATCAAGCCCACAACAGCCCAACGGGAGATACCACGCATGCATTCAGGCTATCAAACGCAAATGCCGCCGACGCTCACAGCCCCAGCCTCTCCCACATCGCGTCCACCTTCGTCTTCGTCGCCTGATCCATCTCGATCATCGCCGGCCACGGCCGCTCGAATCCCTCCGCCTTCCACTTCCGCGTCGCATCAATCCCCATCTTCGATCCGTAGTTCGGCATGCGCGACGAGTGATCCAGCGAATCCACCGGCCCCAGCGTAAACTGAATGTCCCGCTCCGGATCGATGTTGTTCGTCACCCGCAGAACCACCTCTCCGATGTCCTGCACGTCGCAGTCTTCATCCACCACCACGATGCACTTGGTAAACATCGCCTGCCCAAGCGACCAGATCGCGTTCATCACCTTGCGTGCCTGCCCCGGATAACTCTTCTTGATCGACACCAGCATCAGGTTGTGAAACACTCCCTCGACCGGCAAATTGATGTCCACCAGTTCCGGAATCGTCAGCTTCATCGCCGGTAGAAAAATCCGCTCCACCGCCTTGCCCATCCACGCATCTTCCATCGGCGGCTTGCCCACAATCGTCGCCGCATAGATCGGGTCCTTGCGATGCGTGATGCACGTCAGGTGAAACACCGGGTACTCGTCCGTCATCGTGTAGAACCCAGTGTGATCGCCGAACGGCCCTTCGCCACGCAACTCGCCCAGTTCGACGTATCCCTCCAGCACAATCTCCGCACTTGCCGGCACCTCGAGGTCCACCGTCTCGCACTTCACAATCTCTACCGGCTTGCCCCGCAGAAAACCAGCGATCATGAACTCATCAACTTCAGGAGGCGCGGGCACAATCGCCGCAAATGTCGTCGCCGGTTCCGTCCCAATCGCGACCGCAACCTCGAGACGCGACCCTTTCAGATTCCCCATCGCCACCTGCGGCATTCCGCCAATCGGCCCATCGGGAATCGTCACCGCCCCACCCGCCGACTCCGCCATCGCCGCCACTCTTGCAGACGCTGAACCTGCTGAATCCCCCGACCAAGTAGCTGCCGTCCGCAGCGCCTCGCGATAATGCTCTGCCGCCACCTTCTGCCGCTGCCAGTGCATCCCCGTCGTCTGCCCGTCGTACACCTGCATGCGATACATCCCGATGTTCCGCTTCCCCGTCCGCGGATCCTTCGTATGCACACACGGCAGCGTGATGAATCGCCCTCCGTCATACGGCCAGCACTTTAAGATCGGAAACGCATTCAAATCGAATCCGTCGCGCAAAATCACTTCCTTGCACGGAGCTTCTTTCGCCGTCACCGTCTTCGGAAATGCAGCCGTCAGCGCGCCCAGTTGCGGCAGCATCTTCAACTTGTCGAAGAGCCCCGTCGGCGCCTTCACATTCATCAGCCCCTTGATGCGCTCGGCAATCTCATCCAGCCGCTCCACCCCCATCGCCATCGCCATCCGCCGCTCGCTGCCGAACTGGTTCATCAGCACCGCATGTCCCGGAAAGCCCTTCACATTCTCGAACAGCAGCGCCGGACCGCCCGCCGCATACTTTCCCTTCATCGAAGGGGTCTTCTCCCTGTTCCCTGTTCCCTGTTCCCTGCTCCCTGTTTTAGACACTCGGTCCGTGATCTCCGTGATCTCCAGATCCGGCGACACCTCCTCGCGAATCCGTTTGAGTTCGCCATTTTTTTCGAGTGTGCTGATCCAGTCGCGCAGATCGTCGTAAGCCAATGCCATTCTCCCGACCGTTATTTGCGTCCCAACTAGCCGTCTGTGCCTCTTGGGCTAATCACCGCTGTCCCATTCATACTAAGGCTTCATCCCACGCGATCTTAGTTTCCCATCAAGGCCACGCCAATCTCCCGTCGGATCTGACTCCCCCATAGGCAACCGCCTCGCCACAACCCGCCTCTCCCCCTTAGGCCACGGCTGATCGAACATCATGAACCTCTCTCAAACCGGCCTCATTCGACTCATCGCCGTCTTCAAGCTGCTCAAAGCGGCCCTCCTCATCGTGGCCGGCATCGGCATTCTCAAGCTCATGCACAACGACGTCGCCACGCAGCTCCAGCATTGGGTCGCCAGGCTCGGCTTCGATCCTGGCAGCCACTATGTCAGTCTCGCCATCGAGAGGGCCACTGCTCTTTCACCCCGCAAGATCAGGGATTTCGGAGTCGTCAGTTTTATCTATGCCGGCCTCTTCCTCACCGAGGGCTTCGGTCTGTGGCTCCTAAAGCGCTGGGCTGAGTGGTTCACGGTTGTCATTACCGCTTCGCTTGTACCGGTTGAGATTTACGAAATCTATCGCCACCCGAGTCTCATCAAGCTCCTCGTCCTGATCATCAACATCGCTGTAGTGGCATATCTGCTCTACCGAATCAAGCACGTATCCCGGGAAGCCGAGGATGAAACCGCCGCCCACGCCCCCATCTAACCGGGGTGACCTGGGAACGCGCGGCCACCTGATCCTCCGATTTCGCTTCAGCCAATAGCTCCCAAAAGCAAATCGGCCCCGAAGGTATCCACCCTCGGGGCCGATCTCGACCAATAAGATAAGGAGAAGTAAACGCTGCTTGTCGGCGTCACGTTCAGCCTGCGATCCGGAACCTATGCCGGATCCTCGCGCCGCCCCACCGATGCAACATCGGAAAGTCCAGCTCGATTCGCTTCCCGCCCGATTCAACCGAGTGGAAGTTGGTTCGCAAAGTATATCCAAACTCATCCATTTGCGAACCCTTACAAAAGTCACCGCCGTTTTTCGGGATTCACACAAACTCCCGTATCGCGCCCCAGCATCACCGCCTCGCGTGCCCGACCTCTACCACCTGCACCAGCTCACGCACCGGCGGAATCGCGTCCAGCGGAAACCCAAGCCGCTTCCACTCGTCGTATCCCCCCCGCAATGGCCGCACGCGCTCAATTCCCAGCTTGTGCAGCGTCATCGCCGTCTTCGCCGCTGTAGCCTCGCTCGGGCAGGTGCAGAACAGCACCACATCCCGGTCCCGCGGAATTTCAAGATGCCGCGCCGCCAGCGCATCCGGCGAAAAATGCATCGCCCTCGGCAGCGTGAATGGCTCCGCCATCAGTTCCAGCGGATGCCGCAGGTCAACGATGTACACCTGCTCGCCGGCATCCAGTTGTGCCTTCAGCTCCTCCGGCTCCAGCCGCGACGCCACCAGCTTCTTCAGCACCGCTCGCCGCCGATACAGCCGCACAACGAAGAATCCCAGCACGCCCAGCACAAGCAACACGCCCGAGAACCGCCCCACCCAGTTCAGCAGGCCGGGGTTGCGCTTCAGCGCGTCCCCGAAGAGTCTCCCAAGGGTCAGCAGTGCAAGCAGCCACAGGGAAGCGCCAATTCCATCAAAGAACAGGAACCGCACCAGGCTCATCCCGTTCTCGCCCGCTACAGGAGCCGCCAGCGTCGCCAGTCCCGGCACAAACTTCGCGAACATCAGCATCACATTGCGCCGGCGCCCAAACGAGTCCTGCGTGCGCCGTACGCAGATGGTCGGCTCCATCGAAAGCTTGCAAAGAATGCGCAGCACATGGTGCCCGTAGCGCCGTCCGATCAAAAACCAGCTCGTATCCGCGGTCATGCATGCCACGAACCCCGCCAGGAACGCCGCGCCAAAGCTCAGCTGGTGCTCCGCCGACAAGCCGCCCGCCGCCAGAAGCACCGGAGTCGCCGGCAGCGGTATCCCAAACTGCTCGACCAGAACCCAGCCGAAGAGCAGCAGATAACTGTACGTAAGAAGAATGTGTTCGGGGAGCGCCATCGTCCGAGTCCAATTTGCTGCTGTGGGTTGGTCCAAAAACGGGTCATGACCTCAAGCACCCGTTGACCTCACTCTATCGGATGATTATGAACTGAATTCGTTTCAAATCAATCGAACTGAATGCCCCGTCCTAGAACTGGTTGCATAATGCAGTTTTGAAAGGGCACGGCTTTAGCCGTGCCGCCAGAGACGCTTATAAGCCGGGGCTTTCAGCCCCTGAGGGATGTCATCCGTCAGACCAAGCATGATTTTGCAACCAGTTCTAAGGCGGGCGCCCCCGAACCTAACTTGTTATCGCGGCGGTGAGGATCGGCTCCACTCGCAGACTTTACACTTTACGTGTAGATTATCTGTGAGTGCACGTTACTCGAAAGAATTCCATTGGCGGTGTAAACAATGGGTCTTTCAGCGACATCCAAACCGGTTGAGAGTCGAGATTCTTCCTTTCAATCGCGCGTGCTGCTCATCGGCCACGATCAGCAGTCAGATGAGGTTTTTGAACAGCAATTAACCAGCCTTCACTGCTCAGTTACTCACGCCGCCGGGGACGCAGACGCCATTCGAAAACTGCGCGGCACCCCCTACGATGTCGTGATCACCGACCCTGAGACCAGCATCCATGAGGACCTCGCGCTGGTGGAAGAAATCCGGCGCGTGAGACCCGGCGTGCGCGTGATTGTCCTCGCTCCATTCGGTACACCAGAGGACCTCATCGAGGCGTTGTGCCATCAAGTCTTTCTCTGCCAATGTGCACCTTTTGACGCAAAAGACATTGCAAGGCATACGATGAGCGCGATTGAGGCGGATACTTTCTCGGCCGGCATTGAGGTGCGTTCCGCTGAGCGAGATTGGATCTCGGTTCGGATGAACTCCGACCTGTTGAATGCTGAGCGCCTGACCGCATTCTTCAAGCAATTCCGCATGACACTGCCAGAGCGCCCGCCTGAAGAGATGATGGTCGCTTTTGAGGAGATCCTGAACAATGCCATCGAGCATGGCGCCCAGAATGACCCTTCAAAGCTATTGGAAGTAGCTGCTGTGCGGACGGCGCGTGCATTCGTTTTCTATATCAGGGATCCGGGCAACGGTTTTCGTCCGGATGCGCTTCCGCACGCCGCAATCTCATACCCGCCCGATGACCTGACGCGCCATCTCGAGGTTCGCAACAAATTGGGGATGCGCCCCGGTGGATACGGAATTCTCATGGCCAGCGGAATCGTGGACGAATTGATCTACAACGAAGTCGGAAACGAAGTGCTTCTCATTAAGCACATGCCAGAAAATCGCCGATCCGGTTCCGAGGAATCGTGGCTTCCAGGTGCGGGTCGTGACCTGTCGGAGAGTTAAAAACGCCCGGGAAGTTCAGGATAAACCTTGGCAGTGTCATTCGATAACCCTTGGCAGTGTCATTCGATATAACTTAGCGGTGTCATTCTGAGCGAACGGGGCCCCGAACGTATCCGGGGTCCCCGAAGAGTATCTTTGCTCTTTGGCGCAGGTTCGGGGTTGTGAGCGAAGAATCTGCTTCTTCGTGCTTCCGGACTCATGCCAACCCTCTGGGACACACATAAAGTTAGCGGTGTCATTCACTCAGAACGGGGCCCCGAACGTTCGGGGCCCCGCAATTGTCTTTGGGGCAGGTTCGGGGGTGGTGAGCGAAGAATCTGCTTCTCGCACTTCCACGGGGTTGGGCTTCTACTCATCGAGTGGCAGAAGCGGCAGCGTGAGATTCTTTTCCGCCTCCGGCCGGCTCCGCGGAGCCTTCTTGAATGTCGCGTCCGCGCGGTGGATAGGGTAACTCGGCTGCTTGCCATCGAGAACTTGCTGGATGGTAAGAATCTGCACGCGCGGGTAGGTGCTGCGGTCGGTCGAAGTGTAGAGTCCAGCTTCGGCGGCTTCGCGCAGCATGGGTTTTGTTGGTTCTTCAAAGCAGATGAACGCGCCCATCTCGGCCTTCTCGCGATCGAGCACGCCGACGAGGTCGCGCACCTGGGGAACGGACACTCCACCCGCTTTGACGGAAAAGATGATCTGCTTCGATTTGCCGCTGTTGTCGTCGTGAAAGTAGAGCCGGCCATCGATGCCGCGATCCGCACCCTTCTTCTGTTCGGCAGGCCGCGCGCCGACCTGGCCGAGTGCCCACCATTGGAACTGATATTTGTCTTCGGCGGCGAGGGCCGCTGCACCTTCGTAGTCAGTCGGCTCGCCAATCACGTCGTAGGTGCTCTTGATTTCCGGGCCGAATGCATCGGTGAGGCGCTTCTTGATGAGGCCGATGGCGGTTGTTCGAGCCATCAAGCTTTCCCGTTCCCGAAAAGTTGTCAACCCCTTCCGTCCTCAAGAGGCCGCTAACTCCCTAAAAACAAACACCAAAAAAACTGCCCGATTTTGCAGTCTATTGCGCGCATCCCGCTAAACTGAGAAAGTGTCATCCTGAGCCCCGCACGCTTGGGGCCCTGCGGACAACGTCCGTGGGGTAAGCGGGGCGAAGGATCTGCTTTTGCTTTTGTGTCAGAGCACGACTTCCCTGAGAAACGACGAAACTTCACAAATCGAAAATCGCACCCCAATGTCCCCTAAGTCCTTTCCTCAGAGGACTCTGCGGATAAGTCTAATAACAAGAAGACTTTACAGAGACATAACACCCGTAAACACATGAAAGAAAGGAACTTCTCTACAGGGTATGGGCGGCGGGGTGCCCCCACCAAAAGGCACTGCTCGACCGCATCGAGCAATAGAAAAGCCGCCCGAAGGCGGCTTTTGCCGTAGAGGACGCTGACGACTACCGTGTGCTCGTTGTGCTTATCACTTGCAGTGCGGCGTGAGCCTGCGTGCCCTTCTCGGCGAAATAATTGCGATCCCAGAGGTTCTTGTAGAACTCGCCCGTCAGCTCTGCGGCGCGCGGACCAAATGTCGGTCGTCCACCCTCGAGGAAGAAAACCGTCACCAGGCTTCCCTGCGGCGCCTCGGAGTACGAAACAAACCACCCGAACCGCGTTCCCTTATCGGAGCAGGTTCCCGTCTTACCGAAGACCGGCAGTTCCTGGAAGTTGGCCCGCAGGCGGCGAGCCGTTCCGTACTCAACCGCGCCCGCCATTCCATCCTGCAGGTCAGGCACATAGCGCGCGATATCGAGCGTCCGTTTCACCTTCGGCTGGAACGCCAAAACGTCTTCCGTGGAAGTCGGGTGCTGCAGATAGTAGAGGGTTCCGCCGTTGGCGATCGCTGCGACAAAAGCACCCAGTTGCAGTGGCGTCATTGAAACGCCCTGGCCAAAGCTGCACATCCGGCTCACGCCGCCCTCTGAAACGGGAATCGCTTCACGCGGATATTCGCCAAGCTGTTCGCCGTCGATGTGATATCCGGCAAGCTCGCCCAGGCCAAACTGGGTTGCGTAGTGGCGCACGCGGTCGAATCCAAGTTCGCGGCCGAGCTCTTCGAAATAGAGGTTGTTGCTCTTGGCCAGCGCATCGGTCATATTCATGCGGAAGCCGGCCAGTTGTACCGGCGTGTCGCGCGTTACCAGCCCTTCGCTCAGCGCCGCCAGCGCAACCGAAAGCTTGATGGTGGAGCAGGGTTCAGCGCCCGGCGAGAGCGCGAGCTTCTGGTTGACCATGGCCAGGATGCGGCCGTTCGAGGGATCAATCACGACCGCGGTGCCATTCATATCGCCCAGCGCGTCGATCGCTGCCTGGCGCACCACTGGATCTTCACCGGCCGTGACGTCGCCGGCAAAGATGTCGCTTTTGGCAAAAGAGCTGGCAGTGAAACGCTCGCCATAATAATGATGACGACGGCTACGGGTAAGCACCGCGTGATGAAGCGTGGCGCTCGAAGCTGCCGTAGTATGCACGCGATGAGTTGTGGCTGTGGAGGTCCGGGAATGTGAGGTGTGCTTTACAGTCAGGTGCTTGCTCGCGGTCTTCGAGTGATGCACGTTATGTTGCACGTCGAGCGCAGCAGCTCCGACGCTTGTCCCGATGACCGCTAGCCCCAAGGCAAAAACACAAGACAGTCTCATCCCTTGAAAATTCCCCTCAACAATGGATTGCGTGCGATGCAATCTGCCTAACGGCAGCGCATTTCTTGCTGGCTTTCAGATCTTTATCCCACACGCTTTAGCCGCAGAATGTGAGCAAGGTCACCCGTTAACTTCAATGTCGACTGCCGCCCACACTTGCCCTAGGGGAAAGACAACACTTTTGCAATCAATTCCTGTTTTAGACCCTTAATTTCGAGTGCTACTTTGAACTATACCCATCTCTGGATTCAAAGCAATCCCCGATTTTAAAGGTGCTTGAATCAGAACTTCATCCGGCGCATAAACGTCGGTACATCCAGATCTCTTTCTTCCGCGCCCGAATCTGCAGATAAAGGACTTACAGCCGGCTGGGAAACATGCTCTTCGGTAATCACTGGTGTTCGAACGCTGTTACCAAAGTCTGAGGCATAGTCGCGCGGCAGCGGCGCAAAAGCCGGCTCCTCGGCGACGTCCGCGCGGCTCGGCCTGGCCGCTGCGGCCACAAACTCAGGCTCCGCATCGACGTCATCTTCGGACTCCTCGTCTTCTTCTTCACTCATAAACCGAAGAGGAGCAGGCGCGGGCGGAGCAGCAGGCGCTTTCTCGCGCATCCACGCGTCCGCCGCAACCACCGGAACCGACACAACCGGCAACTCTTCAACGTTCAGCATCCGCGCGCGGCGCTCCGGCATCTGATCGCGGAAACCAGTCGCGATGACCGTGATTTTCACCTCGTCGCCCATCCGCTCATCGA
The DNA here is from genome assembly GCA_963735215.1 of uncultured Acidobacteriaceae bacterium. GTDB lineage: Bacteria > Acidobacteriota > Terriglobia > Terriglobales > Acidobacteriaceae > Telmatobacter. Next base: position 158,959 of record CAVTKF010000013.1, read on the forward strand.
GTACTGCGCCGAAGATGATGTTGGCGTCCTCGTGCGCCGAGCTCTGGATCAGCGAAGAAGCCTCGTTGACCTCGGAGAGCTTGAGGTTGCTGGAGCCCGTAATGTTGATCAGGATGCCGCGCGCTCCATCGATCGCCCCCGCATCGAGCAGCGGCGACGCCATTGCAGCCTGTGCAGCTTCAATCGCGCGCGTTTCTCCTGTGCGGACTGCTGTCCCCATCACCGCGTGGCCCATTCCAGCCATCGTGGTTTTCACGTCGGCGAAGTCGCGGTTGATGATGCCGGGAATCGTGATGATGTCGGAGATGCCCTGCACGCCCTGCCGCAGAACGTCGTCGGCAATGCGGAAGCTCTCAAAAAAGCCGGCATCTTTCGCAACCGCGAGCAATTTCTCGTTGGGGATCACGATCATCGTGTCCACGCTCTCGATCAGCTCCTTCAAACCGCGCTCAGCCTGCTGCAGACGACGCTTGCCTTCAAACGCAAACGGCCGCGTAATGACCGCAACGGTCAGGATTCCCATCTCGCTCGCCAGCGACGCAATCACCGGAGCCGCGCCCGTGCCGGTGCCGCCGCCAAGGCCCGCAGTGACGAAGACCATGTCCGCGCCTTCGAGAGCTTCAATAATCTTCTCGGAATCTTCGAGCGCCGCACGACGACCTACGTCCGGATTCGCTCCCGCACCCAAACCGGCAGTCAGCCGCACGCCAAGCTGCAGCTTGATCGGAGCAAGCGAAAGCTTCAGCGCCTGCACATCGGTATTCGCCGCGATGAATTCGACGCCTTCCAGGCCCGCCTGGATCATGCGATTCACGGCGTTTCCGCCGCCGCCACCGACGCCAATGACCTTGATCCGCGCGCCCCGTTGCTCTTCGTCGTGAAACTGAATCCGTATCTCTGCGGGTTCCGTCTTCTGCTGATCCATAGCGACTGGCGCCTCCCCATCCGTCATTGACATGATCCTTGCCTTAAAAACTCGCTGCGAATATGGCCCGCAGCTTGGCGCGCAAACTGTTGTTTTCTGCCGCGCGGGTTACGCGTGTCCGATGTGCATACAGTAGCATTCCGATGGCAGTGGAAAAGCTGGGATGAACTAGCTCGCCCGGCATGTTCGAAAGCCGCACCGGCATGCCGGTGCGCGCCGGAACGCGAAGCTGGCTCTCGGTCACGTCCAGCATGCCCGGAAGCATCGCGCCACCGCCGGTTAAAACGCATCCGGCGCCGAGCGCCTCAAGCACGCCGCCCTGGCGAAGACTCTCTTTCACAAAGTACAGGAGTTCACGCGCCCGAGGTTCCAGAATCTCCGCAAGCGTGCGCAATACGAGACGCTGTGGCTCTGGATTGTTGATTTCGATCTCCGCCTCAGAAGGAACAGCAGTTACCACGGCATGCCCGTACTGGCGCTTCAGATCCTCGGCCTGTGCGACAGGCATCTGCAATCCGACAGCGAGGTCGTTGGTGAAGTGATTGCCGCCGATGGGTACCGACGCTGTATGCGCCACCGCGCCTTCAAAGAAGACAACCAAGTCGCTGGAGTGCGCGCCGATGTCAAGCAGACAGACGCCCAGTTCGCGCTCGTCGGCGGAAAGCGTCGACTCCGCCGCCGCGATCGACTCGAGCACCGCCTCGGAGACTTCGAGCCCCGCTCGATTGGCACAAGTGATCGTGCTCTGCAAAGCACTGCCGGAACAGGTGGCGATATGTAGATCCACTTCGAGCCGCGCCCCCACCATGCCCACGGGATCGAAGATACCCGGCTGGTCGTCAAGAATGAACTGGCGCGGAAGCAGGTGCAGAATCTCGCGATCCGGCGGCCGTTCCACGGCGCGCGCACGCTCCACAGCAGCGCGCACATCCTCACGCGTGATCTCGCGCATACGACTGCCCAGGTCGAGTCCCCCGTTGGTATTGAGCCCGCGAATGTGCGGTCCGCCCACGCCTACTACGCATTGATCGATATTGGCGCGCGCTGTCCACTCAGCCAGCTCATTTGCCTGCTTCACAACCTTCGCCGCCGGCCCGAGTTCGGAGATGAGTCCTTTGCGCATGCCGGTCGATTCAAGCAATCCGTGTCCGCGATAGCGGAGAGCACCCTCGTTCACGTCGGCCGCCAGCACCCGCGTCCATGCACTGCCCACGTCCAGCACCACGATCAGGTTGTCTTGCGTCTCGCTCATCGTTCTCTCACTGGCCTGTGGTGTTGCCGGACGGGTGTGGTCTTGCGGCCGGCTTCGCTGTCTTTTTTGCTACGTGCTTCGGATCAGGGTGCTTCTTCTTCGCGCTCTTTCCCTTGGATACCTTTGCCTGCGCTGCCGGTTTGGCATGGGCGTGAGCTTTGTCAGCTTTCGCAGCATCGACGTGCTTTGGCTCCACCGGTTTTGGCGCGTCGGCCTTGGCTTCCACCCTCGCAGGGTTGGGTTTGGGAGCATCCAACGAGCCGTCTATGGCCTCGCTGGGATTCAACTTTGCCGGTGCCGCATTTGCGCCGCCCGTCATCTGCAGAACAACCTGCTGCTCGTAGCGCAGGTCCACCTCGGCGAGTTTGGGATATTGCTGCCGCCACTCTGCGACGTGCGCCTTGTAACGCTGGTAGCGTTCCAAAAAGTGATCTGCACCAAAATGCGCGAGGATGTCGGTTCCCTGCTCCGGCATTAATACACGCGCATCTTCTGGGTCAGACAAATCGATCTCGGAGATCTGGTCCGAGAGATGCTGCCCGTTGGAATCGAGTTCGCTTACGAGGTGCTGATAGACCTCCATGCGTACCCGGCGCGAGGCGATCGGGTCGCGGTCGTCTATCCCGGTGATCACGGGAAAAGAGTAATGATGCTGCGCCATCATCGCCGGGGGTTCGGTGAGCAGAACGCCATTGGCGTCGACCAGGCCAACCTGCGCACCCTGACGAAGAAACGCAATCGGCTTGCGCTCCACTACTGAGATCCGAATCTGGTCGGGCAGCAGGCGCATGACCGTGGCATGCTCGATCCAGGGAATCTGCTCGAGTTGTTTGCGGCGCTCCGTGAGCGGCACAAAGAAGATATTGCGGCCGACATCTTCGCCGAATACCGGCAGCATCTCTGCGCGGCTCACCTGACCTAGACCTGTCGCCTGGATGTTACCGGTGCCCGCAATGCGAAAACGGGAATCGTGCTCGAGAAAATTTCGCAGTGCATATGCTGAAATACCGATGACCGAAAATACAGCTACCACGCCGGTTCCAAGAAGAACGCGACCCACTGTGCTCGCGGGCCGCCACCAGCGCCGAGCGGGTTCCTTGCTGAATTTGCGTGGCTTGCTGCGGCCGCGAGGATCTTCGTCGTCCTCATCGTCTATTTGAGTGGGCATTCCCGGCAGGCCGCGGCCGGAGATCGGCACACTCGCCTGCGCGCGCCGGAAGCGCGGCTCGGCGGGGGCGTCATCCTCCCACACAAGGGACCGGGTTTTGTTATCGCGTTGTGCCACGCTTGAGCCGTCGCAAAACCAGAGATGCCCCGCCCACAAAACCAGATTGCTTAGTCGACGCGACCATCAGGAAGCGGCGACCTTGCACTTAAACCACGAAAGAGCGATGTTCTCTGGTTTTGCCATAGGTCGGGAGAGTCGCCACGCTCAACTATAGCCCGCGCCAGACTTGCTTTTTTCCGCTTACACGGCAAGGGGAACCCGTAGCGTAACGGGCTTGGAGCACGCCGTAGAATAAGCTACCGAGATGAACAGTTTACGAATCCTGGGTCTGGGCGTTTTCTTTGCCGCGAGCGCTCTCACCACGTTGGCGCAAGCGCCTGCATATCGCTACATCCGTGCCGGAGAGAACGTCGATGTGCCGGCGCAGACGCGTCCCGGATTCGCTTTGATGGGCGGAGGTACGGATCTTGACGAGGCGTTCCAGTTTCTGTGCGATCGCGCCGGCGGCGGGGATTTCCTCGTGCTTCGCGCGACGGGCGACGATGAGTACAACTCATATATCCGCGGACTTTGCCATCTCAACTCGGTGGCCACGCTCATCATTCCCAATCGCGAAGCGGCAGCAGATCCATTTGTCCCAGATGCGATTAGACATGCGAGCGCGGTCTTCATCGCAGGCGGCGATCAAGCGAACTACATCAATTTCTGGATGAATACGCCGGTACAGGCGGCGCTGAACGACGCCATCCGTCGCGGCGTGCCGATTGGCGGGACCAGTGCAGGCCTGGCTGTGTTGGGCGAATACGTCTACACCGCCCAAGGCGACAAGCCAGACGAACCGAATCTCGATGGCAAGACAGCGCTGGCCGACCCGTACAGCTCCCGCATCAGCCTTACGCAAGGCTTTCTCGAAATCCCGATCCTGAAAGGCATCATCACAGACACCCACTTCGCCCGTCGCGATCGCATGGGTCGCCTGCTCGTTTTTCTGGCTCGTTTGAACGAATCGGACGGAAAAGCCCTTGCTGGAAACGTGCCGACGATTCACGGCATCGGTGTGCAAGAGCGCGCCGCCGTGCTTGTTGAACCTGATGGAAAGGCGCGCGTTGTCGGATATGGCAGCGCTTATTTCATTGACGCCAAGGGTGCCGACGGCCCATTGCAAATCGGCAAGCCGCTCACCTTTGGTCCATTCGAAGTGCAGAAGGTAGCGCCGGGCGGCAGCTTTTATCTCAAGAGCTGGGCTGGCGACTCAATCAGCTACAGGATTTCCGCTAAATCCGGCAAGCTCCGCTCCACCCAAACTGCAAACGAAATTTACTGAGCGCGACCAAAAGCGGCGATGCTCACCACCCCACAGCGTTCTACGCAATTACGACCAGTGGAGCGTCTGCACCGAATCTGCCGGCAAATCCACATCCAGCGCCTGCGAACCCATCAACAACTGCGCGCGTCTCTCCGCACCCTTGTTTGCCAGCACCACCACAAAGCTGCCATCAGGATTACGGAATCCGCTGTGCGAGACGTCTGAGCCTTTGCCCATGTCGCCCAACGCATTGGTCGCGAAGACCCGCGCTCCACGCTTGATGTGCTTCGAATAATGCGCGAACGCCCAGTATTGGCCGCTGGTCGTGATTTTGCGCGTGGCGTTGTCGATGGTGATGACGCCGCCGCACGAGAATGGACCAATATCCGGCCGCCCCTTCTCGTCGAGCGCCACGTTCCACGCTGTGATGGAGCGCGCCCAGTTATTGAGGATGCCGTTGAACTCATTCGCCCACCGGGTGTAGTCGGTCTGGTAATCCGGTTGCTTGACATCGGGACCGCCCTCGGTCCAATAGGCATTCTTCGCCGGGAAAGCCTCGTGAACGCGCGTCATCGCCGTAGGTTCGCCAACATATCCGTGCCATGCAATTCCATCCACCGCATCGTAGACCGAAGGATCGCTGAGTTCGTCGATCGCCCGTCCCCAGAGGCTGTAGTTGTGATCCAGCAGCCAAATCTTCGCGGCCAATCCCGCTTTGCGGAGCGCCGGCGCCAGGAAGCGTGCCGCGAACTCCATCTCCTGCTCCTGTGCCCACAGGCAGGCCGGCATGTGGCCCTCCTGCTCGGCATCAGACTCGTTCTGCACCGTAACTGCGTTGATGTCTATGCCTTCAGCTTTGTACGCCTCGAGAAACTTCACGAAGTAACGCGCGTACGGATCAAAACTGAGTTTCCGCATCGCGCCGCCGATCATTGAATTGTTCGGCTTCATCCAGCCCGGAGGGCTCCATGGCGAAGAAAACAGAAACAGATCGGGATTCTGTTTGCGGGCCTCACGCAGAACCGGCAGATAAAACTCTTTGTCGTGGTCAATCGAAAACTTCTTCAGTTCGGGATCGGGTTCGCTGCTCTCGTCGTAGCTGTAGGCCTTTGTCGCATAATCGCTGGACCCGATGCAGGTGCGGCACACATTCAGCGCCATGGCGTCCGGCGCGAAGAGATCGTGCATCACCGGCGCGCGCTCGGCCTCGCTCATCCGGCTCAGCACATATGCAGAAGCCTCGGTGATGGCCGCGCCAAAGCCCAGGATATCCTGCCTTGTCGCACCGGTATCGAGCTGAATGGCGTCTGCGGCGACCTGGCGGGGCTGCTTCCATTCGAGCGACCCAACCTCCGCGTGGCGCTGATTGCGGAACGTGCCCCACACCTTCACTGTGCCCGATGGCGCAGAACTGGCTGTCAGGGCAGGAATCCGGCGGCTGATGGCAAGTGCTGCCGCAGTGGCGGTTGCAGTCTTCAGAAATTTCCGGCGCGATCCGTAATGCATCTCATGCTCCTAAAGGAAGACAATTGATTGTCTGCGGAATGATACACAACCCAAGACAAGCTCGTGAACCGTTTGACTACGAACAGTGACCGTGGACACAATCGGTCCTCACGTAGAGAAAATGTGGGGGCGAAAGCGTTGCGGTCTTTCTGCAGAAGTGAAAACTTAAGATTTGGGATCAAGGGCTGCCAGAATCTGGGGACCGAGCTGGCTCACGCTGCCTGCACCCAGCGTCAGGATCACGTCTCCCTCGCAAGCCGCGCCGGTAACCGCATCCATTGCGGAAGAAAAATCGGGCGCATAGTGAGCGACCGGCGAGCTGATCTTCGAGGCTAGTAATTCTGCGGTGATGCCGGGGAGCGGTTCCTCGCTGGCTGCATAGATTGGCAGCACGACTACGGTGTCTGCATCGCCGAAGGCTCCGCCGAATTCATCGAGCAAGTCGCGTGTGCGGGTATAGCGATGGGGTTGAAAAACAACGTGCACGCGACACTTGCAATACTCGCGCGCGGCGGCAAGCGTGGCGCGGATTTCGGTGGGGTGATGCCCGTAGTCGTCGACAACCGTGACGCCGCGTGCCTGTCCGCGAATTTGAAATCGGCGATCGACACCGCGAAAACTGGAGATACCATCAGCGATCTTGTCCGACGGCAAGCCAAGCTGATGCGCAATCGCCACAGCGGCCGTTGCATTCAGTGCGTTGTGCCGGCCCGGAACATGCAATTCGAACGAACCGAGCGCGCCAGCGGGCGAGTGCACCTGGAAATGCGAAAAGCATCCCGGGCGGGCTTCGAGGAATACGAGACGGTAGTTGGCTTCGGGTGACGTTCCGTATGTAAAGACGCGTCGATGGACTCGCGGCAGAATCGCTGCCAGTGCCGCGTTGTCAATGCAGGCCGTGACAGCGCCGTAGAACGGGACCTTGTCCATGAAAGCGAGAAAAGCGTGCTCCACGTCGTCCATGTCGCGGTAACAGTCCATGTGCTCACGATCAAGGTTTGTCACTACGGCAAGAATCGGCGGCAGCTTCAGGAAAGATCTGTCGCTCTCGTCTGCCTCGGCGACCAAATACTGCGTGGTTCCAAGCTTTGCGTTCGAACCGAGTGCGTCGACGCGTCCGCCCACCACGACCGTTGGGTCGAGGCCGCCCGCGGCGAGAACAGAAGCCACCATCGTCGTCGTCGTCGTCTTGCCGTGCATGCCGGCAATGGCGATGCCGTACTTGAGACGCATCAACTCCGCCAGCATTTCGGCTCGCTGAATCACCGGAATCTTGCCGGCGCGCGCTTCCACGACTTCAGGATTATTCGGCGAGACTGCAGAACTGGTGACAACGACGGTCGCGCCAGCGACATGGGCAGCCTGGTGGCCTTCATAAATAGTTGCACCCAGCTGGGCCAGGCGATCAGTTACTGCGCCGCGGCGCAGGTCGGAGCCGGAGACACGAAAGCCCATATTCAGCAGAATTTCGGCGATACCGCTCATGCCGATTCCGCCGATACCAATGAAGTGCGCGTGCTGTGAGGTGACAAACATCAGGCGAAGCTTCAGGTTAGCACTTGACGGAGCCACATATCCGTCCGAGCCTGCGATATTTGTTGCAACGAATAATAGGGCTGGCGCGTCCATTCAGGAGAAGCTTCCGTTCCCCTCGCGCTTCCCTGCCGGCAGCGCGGTCTTCGGCCCGGTTCTGACCGGCCAAAGATCCATCAGCGGCTCTTAACCCCGACGACATGATCCTGCATGGCCCGGGCAGAACTTCGAAAGGAAATGAAGATATGAAGCGTTTGGCAGTGGCACTCGGCATGTTGGCAATGGCTCTTCCCTTGATGGCTGTAGCCCAGACTTCCACCTGGGTTCCCGACAAGGCGCATAGCGAGGTCGATTTCAGCATCCTGCACATGAGCCTCTCCAAGGTGCATGGGCGATTTGGAAACCTTGGCGGGCAGATCGTATGGAATGAGGCAGACATCACGAAGTCCACGGTGAACATGACGATCGATGTGACGACGGTGGACACGGGTGTTGGGCCGCGGGACAACGATCTAAAGAGCGCGAGCGCGTTTGACGTGGCAACCTTCCCCACCGCGACCTTCGCGAGTACGAGTGTGGCAAAGACCGGCAACGGCCTCACTGTGAACGGCAACTTGACTCTGCACGGTGTGACCAAGCCGGTAGTGTTGCAGGTGCAGGGTCCGATGGGTCCGGTTCCCGGCATGGGCGGCAAAATGCACGCCGGCTTCTCAGCAACCACCACGATCAGCAGGACGGCATTTGGCATCGGAGCGAACTATCCATCGGCGGTTCTCGGTGACGATATTCCGCTGAGCATCGAATTGGATGTCGTGAAGCAGTAGTGACGCAACCCGGCTCGGTGCGACTGGCTCGGAAAGCGCACCGAGACGTGAGCCAGAGGAGAAAGATGGCCGGTTTAAAGAGCGAGATCGCGCAGGAACGTCCTTTTTCAAGCGTTGAAGAAGAGGTGTTCCTGAACCTGATGCGGACCACGGATTGCCTGCACCGCGCCTTTCAACGCAGGACCCGTGACTGGGGTATCACCTCGACCCAGTACAACGTACTGCGGATTCTGCGCGGGGCTCAACCGCAGGGACTGACCTGTTCGGCAATCGGTGATCGTATGATCACTGCCGAACCCGACATCACACGGTTGCTCGCGCGAATGAAGGCCCTCAAGCTGATCAAACAGCAGCGCGACAAGCGCGATCGGCGCGTAGTGTGGACACAGATCTCCGCCGCCGGCCTGGAACTTCTGGGCAACATGGACGAGGAAATCACGCGAGCCCCGATAGAACTGCTTGGACATCTGGATCCTACGGAACTTGGCGAACTCATTCGCCTTCTTGAAGTGGCCCGCAAGAATTGCCTCGATACCCAGTCGCCGGTGAGCTGCACGGGCGAACAGTGCGATGTGGCTGGAGCGGCAAACAAGTCCCACTAAAAAGCTTCGGCGCTGCCGAGGCAGCGCCGTTTTGCAAGGTTAGAACTTCGTGAGATCAGCGGGCAACAATCTTCTGTGCCACGACAACTTCGTCAGCATCGGACTTGATGATCTTGTTGTGCAGACAGTAGAGAGCAAGCTCGAGCCGATCGGATACGCCCAGCTTGTCATAAATCTTGCGCAGGTAATTCTTGATGACCTGCTCTGTCGTGCCAAGCTGGAAGGCGATCTCCTTATTGCGCTTGCCCTGAGTGATGCAAGTGATGATCGCTGTTTCCTTGGGAGAGAGCCGGGGCTGCGTCCGCGGGCTCACCAATGCTGCAGCCTGTGCGCGATAGGCGTCGATGACCCAGTTCACAGCCTGGTTGTCAATCCAGGTTTCGCCGGTGGCAATTCTCCGAACGCAACGAACCAGCAAATCGGGCGAGATCGACCGGGAGATAATGCCGCGAACGCCGCGGCGGTAGAGGTCGACGGTCTGATTTTCGTCATTGCCGACCGCCTGCACGATCAGTTTCACATCCGGAGCAACCCGAAGGACGTCGGGAATGGCATTCGGGGCGCCGGTCAGCAGGCCACCCTCAATCAGAACCACGTCGGCGGGATGTCGTTCGAGTGCAGAACGCAGATTATCGAGCGAGTCGGCCTGAGCCATCACACGAATATCGTCTTCGAGCGCAAATATTTTGCGAATTCCCACCCGGTAAATTGCCTGGGAGTCCGCCAGGATGATGCGGATAGTCCCCGGCTTCACCGGTGCGTCGAGAATTTCGCCATCAGGTGTTTCGTCGAGAAGTTCCATAGGTGGCTACAGCGGTCAATTCAGGGTCTTTACTGCTCTACGAAATGATATTCATCAATAGTCGCGGCAGCCTGATAATGACTTTGGCTTATGGAGCAGCGTACCACACGTCCACGACAGTGAACTAACACATCTTGGGGAGTGCCAAGCACACTTCCGGGCATCCGCAGATGGAAGTCCAATTCCTCCCCAACGCTCAGCGGCCCGTTAAGTTCAAGCAGGACACCGTTGGCCGAAACGTTGCGCGTCACGGCCGGCTGGTCGTGAAGTTTGTCGTCAGACATTTCAACAGGCAAGGAAAGCGGAAAGCGCACGGCGCATCGAACTTCTTTTAGAAAGCTGCCGCGTCCGGTCTTGCTCATCTCTTCGGAAGGGTTCGATTTAGAGGTTTCCATCATGCGATGTCCTTTTCCCTGCTTATATGTCCACTGCTGAATGTATACAACCTTTGCGGCAGAACCTAGAGCACGAAAGTTTAAAAGTAGTAATCGGTTAGGTAACTCTGTTTGGGGTGAAGCAGCATCCGCAGTGCGAGCAGAGAATACCAGAAAACTACGAGCAGAACCTCATTTGTAAAATGCTGCTGTCCCGCCGACCCATTGCTGATTCCTATTATGGTCAACGCCCATCATCTTTCCGCGTCCCAGGCGTACCAGCGAGAGTGCCGGCGTCAGAACGCCTCCGTCAGGCCACAGGTACAGGATCCGGATTTCGGCTTGGGTAAGCCCGAAAGGCGTTTCAATCGTGGGCTCGAAATGCATGCGCTGCTGCACCAGGTAGGCAGAGCGCTCCGCTGGGGATATTGCCTCCAGGCGCGCGAGGGACGGCCCGAACTCGATTCCCTTTCCGGCAAAAGAGAAAAGAGGCTTGAGAAGCAGATCCGCAGAAACATTGTCATCACCGGCAGGCAGGGCGACGCCGGCCCCGGCAAGGAAGTCACGGCCAGGGCCGGCAAGAAAATCGTCGACGAACGCCGCGGGAGGCACAACCGGAAATCTCCCGGAGCGCGACAGCCACGGAATCGAGAACTTACTGATCAGGAAATACCAGTTGGGATGCCCGGCCCACTCAACCTCCCAGGGGTGCGAAAGATCAAATGGCAGATGAATGTCGCGCGCGATCAGTTCGTCGGCTATGGCGCGATTGTAGATGCGATGAATGGGCGTAAGCCGGCCGTAAGTGTCACGATAGTGCAATTTATCGCCAACCGGTTCGAGCGCAGCAATGTCGACCACCGCGATACCCATGCGCTGCGATGTCACGTAAAAATCAGGAAACGTCTTTTGATGCAGCGGGTCAACTTCGGTGAGGACGACGTTTTCCGGGCTGTGATCACCAATTATGGTGCGACGAAGCAGATCCCAATAAGCTGACTCGTTGAGCCCGCCAAGAAAAACACCCAGCGCCTCAGGCAGATGGAACACTTCGCGATAAGCAGAGCAGAGTTCTGCCTGGTAGGCAAAAACCGATGGAAAGGCCTGAATCTCAACGAGTCGAGGCACGAGTTCACCGGAACTGGACCGCACCAGGGCGAAGTCAGCCGTGAGAAAGTTTGGATGCGGCGTCTCGTTGGCCATTTCGTAGCCTTGCGGGATCGCGCAGCGAGCCGCGGCAAGATATTTCGCGCTCCCGATGAGATGAAGAGCCAGGGCGGCTCCCTGTTCGGCCATGTCTTCGAGAAGGGCCCTGGAGACAAAAATCGGTGTCTCCGCAACGCGAAATTGGATGGGACCGCCGCAGCGGTTTTCGAGCTGAGCCAGCAATTGCGCGTATGCCGCATCGGTGAATTCCGCATTGAATCGACTGCGCAACTCTGTAATCAAACTGTCTCCTGAGATCGATCGAATCGCAGGATAACCACTCTTGCGACCAACTCAAAAAGTCTCGACGCCGCCAACCGGGAAGATTCCTGTGGTGGCTCGGCAGATTGTATCTGAAGCCCCGACGCGGCCCTCGCAAGCAACAGTAACGTGACTATTTAGGGACCGTTACACATATTTTCCCACAATATGAGACATGTAAACGTTATCTGGCAATTTATTTTCGATTCTTCGGTACTTTTGTTGTACCGGATCGCGCGGTTTGCGTTAGTCTTCTCTGCAGTTTCCGTTATTCACATTGAGGGATGCAAAATGTCTTCGTCATGGTTGAAAGTTTCATGCGTGGCACTTGGTTCGATTCTTGCTTTGTCCGCAATTAGTGGCGTTGCAGCGCTTTCTGCGAAAACCGGGCTTGCCTCCACTTCGCCGATCATCATGTGTCCGCCACCGACGGGCAATGTCGCGGCAGCTTCGCCGATCATCATGTGTCCGCCACCGACGGGCAATGTCGCCGCAGCTTCGCCGATCATCATGTGCCCGCCACCGACCGGCAATGTCGCCGCAGCTTCGCCGATCATCATGTGTCCGCCACCGACGGGCAATGTCGCGGCAGCTTCGCCGATCATCATGTGTCCGCCGCCGACGGGCAACGTCGCGGTCGTTTAAGCACGTGTTCTAACTCGAAGGCGACGGTGTGCGGAGAGTAACTAACGCGCGTAATCTATTTGAGTACAAAAGCACCAGGGCTGTTAAACTTCAACCAATCTTCTGTCGATAAACAGGTGGCAGAAGGCGGACTGTGACCCTGGATAACTTTCTCTTACTCCTCGGCCTTATGGCAGAAGCGACCGTACTTGGCCTGCTTCTGCGTCGTCGTATTTATAAGCAACTTCCCCTCTTCAGCGCATACCTTGCATGGAGCCTGATCAACGATATTGGACTGCAGTTTCTTCTGCGGCGATACGCCGGTGTGGCAGTGCGCATTTACCTGGTCAGCGCGATTATTGACGCCGTTTTCGTTTTCTGCGTGCTCAGCGAACTATCGATGTCGGTATTGAAGCCGGTGCGAGCTTCTCTTCCGCGCTGGACACTCTTCGCCGTGGCTGGCCTGGTCGCACTTGTTTGCGCTGTTGTCTGGCCATTTGCAAGGCCCACCGACTTTCACCAGGGACCGACTTTTCAGCTGGTCTTGCACATGCAGCTGACAACAGCTTTGGTGCGTGTCCTCTTTTTCCTCGCACTCGCAGCACTCAGCCAACTGCTTTCGCTCGGCTGGAGGGATCGCGAACTCCAGATTGCGACCGGATTCGGAATCTACTCACTTGCGAGCCTCCTCGCCGCGTTGCTGCCCCGCAGTTTGCCGGGTGGCTTCACACAGCACCACCATCTGGATGAGTTGGTAGTCGTAAGCTATATTTGCGCAATGGCGTATTGGATGGTGAGTTTTGCGCAGAAAGTGCCGGAAAGACGCGAGTTCACGCCGCAAATGCAGAATTTCCTGTTCGCGCTTGCTGGCAATGCCCGAAGCACGCGCTTGGCAATGACCCAATCATCTGCATCCAAATCTGACCGTCCTTTGCACCGGTAATTGCCAGATCGGGCCAGGCCTGCCGGATTTCGATGTCCGATTTGCCTCAAGGCACACATTTTAAAAAGCTTCATATTGCGCCCTATTGGTTATCCGGCAACCCAAAAGTGTCATTTACTCTGGTCTTAGGTTACCTTACGTTACTGATGTGACCATAATTCTGGGTTACCTACGTTCGGGGAAGACGCTCAGGCTTGACGGAGAAATCTCCACAAAACCTGTCTTTTCTGGTAGAAGTGTTAGGGACAGCGAAAAAGCGTCCGGCGGTAAACGGAATGTCGTAACTGTTACCAAAGACCGGACTGAGGGCTACTCATGATCTTTCCCTTGCTTCAACTCGGTGCACTTGCCTTGGTTGCTCTGTATTTGGGCCGCTGGCGAATGGGTGTTCGCCGCCGCAATTCCCAGTCTTGGGAGTCGCTGCTCACTCGGCTTCGGCCGGACTGGAGCGCCCGCGAACTGAGCGATCAGTTCCTTTGGAAAGAAGGCCTGAATGCGTCGCCTGAAGATACGTGGACGCGCATGGAAGGTCCGCACGGCCTGTGGGTGATGTATCAAAACGCCAAGGTCATGCTCGACATGGCAGACTACGCCACCCGGAACTGTGAGAATGTCGACCGGGTGCTGGTGGAGACGCTGCGTAGCGACGCCATGCAGATCAGGGTCTGCGTTCTGATGGCCCTAGCACAGTATGCATTCAGCCACGCAAGCGAAGGCGTTCGGGTCAATGCGTTCCGCGCCGCTTCAATGTACACCGGAATGGCCGCAAGAATGACGCAGCTGCTGCAGGAGAGCGCAGCGGTGCTGGTTCCCGACTTTGTAGCTGCAATGTAACCGGCCGTTCCCTTCTCTACAAAAGCCTCGGCAATTGCCGGGGCTTTTGCTTTGTCCAGGAAAATGACGTCGGCCATGTCGCGCGGCTAATGTGCAATCGGAGTCATGCAGGATTCGCGGCGAGAGAAGCGTTGATGCGCTGGTACTCTTCATCAGACAGGCGGAACTGGAGTGCAGGCGCCAGGCCTTCAACCTGTAACGGGCTGCGACCACCTACGATGGAGGCGGTGATTGCGGGATGATGCAGCGTCCAGGCAACGGCGACGACGCCTGGTTCGACATTGTGCGGCTTGCCGATTTCGCGCAGAAGTTCTACGAGACGAAGATTGCGGCTGAGGCGCGGCTCATTGAACTCCGGTGCCCGACGACGCCAATCATCCTGTGGCAACTTGGCAACGCGTTCCGCAGTCATCTTGCCGGTGAGAAGGCCCGAGACCATCGGCGAGTAGTTGATGACGCCAATGTTATTGGCCTGCGCGAAGGGCAGAACCTCCTCTTCGATGGCGCGGCGCAGCATGGAGTAGGGCGGCTGAAGGCTGGTGATTGGCGCGATCTTCTGCGCGCGCTTCATCTGATCGACATTGAAATTCGAAACTCCGATATAGCGGACCTTGCCCTCTTCTTTTAATCTGGCGAGGGTTTCCCATCCTTCTTCGATTTCCGTCTCGGGATTTGGCCAGTGGATCTGAAAGAGGTCGATCGTTTCGCGGCCGAGGCGGCGAAGCGAGTTGTGTAGCTCTTCTTCAAGAGAACTGGCTTTCAGCGAGCGGAATATGGTGCGGTCGTTCTGCCAGCGCATGGAGCACTTGGTGAAGACGTAAGGCTTATGACTCGACATCTTGAGCGCCTTCGCCACCACTTCTTCGGAGTGGCCGAGTCCGTAGATGGCGGCGGTGTCGATCCAGTTGACGCCGAGATCGAGGGCACGGTGGATGGCGGCGACGGAGTCGTTGTCGTCCTGGGGTCCCCAGGCGAATTCCCAATTGCCGCCGCCGATGGCCCATGCGCCAAAGCCGATGGGGGTGAGGTGGAGGTCGGAGTTTCCAAGCGTGCGGAGAGCGGAAGTTGCGGAGGTGGTTGTAGTCATAACATTCGTTGGATGACGGGGGTTGTGCAGGGGTGCAAACAATTGAGGAGTTGAGGTTTGCGCTAACGATAGGGATTTGCGCGGTCAGCCAACTCTGGGAAGAGGTGAGAATTAAGTCGTCAATGCGTGACTTAGATCACTTCCTCAGAGCTACGAAACCGGCAAGATTTATCTCATCAGATGAACAAGCCTCCTCAAAGCGAAGTGATTCGGGTGCTGCGGGCTCAGCTGGAACATTTTGATCGCAGCCCGGATTTCGGTGATGGGGCAGCTGTTCAAGTGATACGGCAGCATCTTCTCACGCGTATTCGTGAGGCGGAGGGCGCGATACGGTGCCGCGCATGGCTCGAGTCACGACAGATTCGCGCCGAGGAGGCGGCCTGATTATGTCGGTTTTGACACATCGCAAACCGCCTACCGAGCATCCAACTCGCAATCTGCTGGCTAGATTGCGGGAGACGCTGGAGAGACTCGAAGCTGAGCCGATGAAGACACAGAGGATTGCGGATCTGAAGCGCGTAATTGCCACCAGAATCGCTGAGATCGAGCGCAAAACGGCGTGAGCAACGTCGAATTCTGATCGGTTTCCGCTCTTTTCAGCTTGTTTTGGGCCCTGCTTGAACACAGAGGTTCCCATGTTGATTATGACGACCATTTATCTCGCCAAGCCGGAGGATCCAACCGAAGAACGCGAGCGGCAGATCGCCTGGGCCAAGGCCGCCGAGCTGAAGGAAGCGGCTCGCGAGTGGATGAGCAGCTACGAGGGGAAGAACCGCGTGTTGCCTATCGATCGGAATAACTAGGCACGGTGCGCTTGGCGCAGGGATCAGCTTGTCAGCCCTCGGCCGCCAGCGAACGGCTTTCAGACACTCAGGGACCAACCAATTTCGGACGAGTTTCGGACGAGGTTGGATTGGGCTGGAGCCCTTCAAATCGCGAAGACGACCAAAACATGATTCTCATTTCGACTCCCGGCGCTGAAGAGTAATCGCTGGCGCGCTGCGAAACGCGAAGAAATATTTGCGTGGATGTGCATCTTCTGTGCCCCTCCAATCTTCAAATGTTGAAGATGTATTTAGCTGCAGTCGTAAAGGCAATTAGAAATAGAGCAATAAAAGAAAAGAGGTACGAAGATGCTTATCGTTACCACTATTTATTGTGCGGAGTCAGAACATAAACAGTCCGGCATGGAAAAAGTTGACGAGATGAGCGCGGACGATCTGAAATGCACCGCGCGCAAGCTGCTGAGCGTCTACCAGGGAACGATTCCGGTTCTGCCAGGTTCTCCCGACTAAGTTAGGCTCTGCGCGCGAGGTTGGCCGTTATCAGAGGTCGGTTTTCAGTCGTCAATGATCGCAGGAACGGCTTACTGCGCCGATTCGAATCCGGTGAGACGCAGCTGAGTGCGCACTACTTCTGCTTCCAGAGTCTTTCCCAGTTCCACATATCGGATGTGACAGCGTTCGAGAACGGGTGGCCGAGTTGATGCGCGAGCATCGCTACCTGGCCGCGATGGTGAGCTTCGTGCGCGAGCATGTAGCAGAGCATCTCGGGACCAACGGGCCAGGGCTTGGCCCAGCCGTCGCGCACAAATTGGGTGATGCGCGGTTTTCCCTTCTCCCCTTCGTAGTGTTTGTAGCGCTTCGGCGAGCATCTCTTCACATCGCGCAGCGCTCCCGGCTAATGCCCGTCGGGCCTGTTGCGGCGTGCAGCGCGCGCGGTTGAGCTGCGCGGGAACTTCCAAATGTGGCGTGGTTAGCCTGATCCACTTGGTGCGGACGTTGTGCATGTGGGTGAAGATCGCCGCAATGGTGCGGACGTCGCCGGGCGGCTTCGCCATCTATGCGGCGGGGTCGAGGTGCTCGATGAGGAACTGGTTGAGGCGCTCGTTTGCCGCGAAGATGCGGAGGGAGGATTCTGCTTGTTGCGCGAGAAGCTTGGGTCGACGCGTCGGCATGGCTCTTAGTCTCTTGAGCGATGGTACTTCTGATCCATCTGCTTACGTGCGTATTTCCTGCGGATCGATAAATTTGCTATATTTCTTTCCCGCACCGAATTCCTCCCGTTTTCGGCAGAATCCTTCCAACTCCTTTATGTTTTGGGAGCTACGCTTACGCTATCGACCGGGCAAGACTCTAAGGAGGAATCCCGTGCTAACTCATACACGCAGGCCGCTGCGCCGATTCCTGGCGCGGCTTATTTCTTTAGGGCTACTGTTTCCCCTCGCCGCAGCCGCACAACCCGCCGAAGAAGTACAACAGCTCAAGACGCAGGTCGAAGAGTTGAAGGCGCTCGTCGGCACTCTGCAATCGCGTGTGGCCGTCCTGGAGCATCGAAACGGGAACTTGCAGACGTCTACCACAGCCGAACCGCAGGATGCTGCCGCCCTCGTCAGAGCTGCCGCAGAACTGCGCTCAGATCAAAGTGCGTCACTCACACCTCTTGCTTTCACTTCAGAACGACCCGCCAACTCCGTGGTCAGGGCACCATCATCACAAGGCCCGACCCAAACCACCGATTCAAAGCCCGTTTCTTCGCCTCTTCCCGGAACGCTACCCGGCGGAGCCACGCTCAACCTCTATTTCGATGGCTACTTCGAAAACAACTTCAACAACCCTACCGGCCGCGTGAACGATCTCCGTGCCTACGACGTGTTGAGCCGGGTCTTCAGCATCAACCAGACCGATCTCATTGTCGCGCTCGATCCCGACGTGAAGGCCGGCCGTCGCTATGGTATGCGTGTCGATCTCCAGTTTGGACAGGCCACCGAAACTCTCCAGGGAAACCCGGTGAACGAGCCCCGTCCAGACATCTACCGCAATATCTTTCAGGCGTATGGCACATACGTCATCCCAGTGGGCAGCGGGCTTAATGCCGACTTTGGCAAATGGGCCAGTTCTCTGGGTATCGAGGGCAACTACGCCAAGGACCAGATGAACTACTCCCGTTCGTTCTACTTCTATTTCCTGCCCTTCTATCACGCGGGTGTGCGATTGCACTACAACGTGAATAGCAAGCTCGGCGTGAACTACTGGCTCGTCAACGGCACCAACCAGTCGGAGCCCACCAACGGCTACAAGGACGAACTGTTTGGCCTGGTGCTGCAACCCGCGAAATCACTGAGCTGGACAGTGAACTACTACCTGGGCCAGGAGCATCCTGACGCCGCCCCGGCCAATAATTGCGTCATCCCGGTGCAGCCCGGTCTTTGCTTTACGCCGATCACGCCCGCGCCCAATGGCAAGCTGCACATCTTTGATAGCTACGCGACATGGAACGCCACGCCCAAGTTGACGTTTGCAGGTGAGGGCGATTACGTGATCCAGCGAGAGTGGGCGAATGCCGCTCCCGGCGAATCTTCCGCGCCTTCCCACACCGGCGGGGGTGCTGGGTACGTGCAGTATCAGTTCTCGCCGCGTTACTCGCTTGCCGGCCGCGCCGAATATCTCTCCGATCGCGGAGGCATGTTTAGCAATGTCACACAGGCGTTGAAAGAGGTGACAGGCACTTACCGCTATAACTTCGGGGACGGGTTTTCGACCTTCCTCGAGTATCGCCGTGACTGGAGCAACATTCCCTACTTCGTCACCAGCAATCCTGGGATACTCTCCACACATCAGGACACACTGGGAGCAGGGCTGGTGTGGTGGTACGGCGGAAAGCAGGGCCCGTGGTAGAGGCTGATCTGATTGACCGCTACGTTTCGTTCTTGATCACAGCCAGATGGAAAATGCGACGGTGGGTGAAGCCGAGGCGCTGATAAAGCCGAACGGCGGGATTATCGTCGAATGCATGCAGGAACGGCGTCCGGCCTTCGTCTGCAATGTCGCGGATTACCTCGCACATCACGACACCGGCATAGCCTCGCCCGCGCGCATCAGGATGCGTGCAGACGGCGCTGACTTCGACGAAACCTGGAACCCGCGTTCGCTGCCCAGCCATGGCAAGCAGCCGCTCGCCAGCGAAGATGCCGTGGAATTTCCCGAGCTCAATGGTGCGCTCACGGAAGGGTCCGGGCTCGGTGAGCTTGGCAAGTTCCATCATCGCCGAGACGTCGGCGCTGCCGAGCCGGCGCCGAGTTACGTTCTTTTCGAGTGAGCGTGCCTCGTCCAGCTTCGGCCTTCGGCAGATCATCTGCGTGAGAATTCCACCGCGAAAAAGACTCCAGCCTTTCGGCAGTGAGGGCGGATCGTGCAGGAAGAGAGCGACGAGGCCGCCGGGGCCTGCGAGACGGCTCAGCGCATCATAGCTCGTCCACGACTGATCCGGGGCACCAGCCAGCGGGCCGATCGCCGCAGGATAACGACGCGCCAATCCATCGACGAGGGCCAGCGACTCGTGCTCTGTGAGAAGCGCATTCAAAATGGGATTGTCGAGAAGCGATTCGGCAGCTGCCGCCGCTACAGAATCAGCCGCGGTGGCAGCATTAGAGTCAGCATGAGGAACGGGCATGTGTGCAAGATGATCCTGCCGCACAAGTCGATGCGGAATCCTCGCCTCGAAAACCAGCGTCAAAGGATGAGCATGTAAACTTGGCGGTTGGCCGCAGTCCGGATTCGCGAGTCGCGCCTGGGAATCATCGGCTGGCGGGGTGAGGAGAGGAACAATGCAGATTGTTTTTGCCGCGTCCGAGTGTGTTCCATTTGCGAAGTCGGGCGGGCTGGCCGATGTGGTGGGTGCACTGCCCAAAGAAATCTTCAAGTTAGATCACGAAGTCACGGTCTATCTCCCTCTATATGCAGCAGTTCGTCCCCATCTTGCGGGCGAGGTAAAGTACGCAATCCGGTCCATTACGATCCCTTTTCCACATGGGAACCGTTTTGTCGGAGTTGTCGAGGGCGGGGTGCGCGATGGGGTGAAGTTTTACTTTATAGATTGCCCGGAGATGTTTGATCGCCAGGGACTTTACGGAAGCAACGGTGACAGCTACGGGGACAATGCCGAGCGCTTCGGTCTTTTCTGCCGGGCAGTACTGGAATCAACAAAGCTTCTCGGGGTGCCGGACATTTTCCACGTACACGACTGGCAGGCCGCCCTCATTGCGGTTCTGCTGCGAACGGTGTACAGCGCCGATCCTGTTCTCAAAAACTGCGGAACAGTGCTTACCATCCATAACGCCGGATACCAGGGATGGTTCCCACCGACGACGACCGGACAACTGCTGCTGCCGTGGGATATTTTCACCTACGACAAGCTGGAGCATTACAACACCTTCAACTTCCTCAAAGGCGGCATCGTTTATGCAGACGGGCTTACGACGGTGAGCCCCAAATATGCCGAAGAGATTCAGACGCCGGAGTTCGGGAACGGTCTAGACGGGACCCTCCGCCAACGGCACGCCGACCTGCACGGCATCCTCAACGGCGTGGACTACGCGGAATGGGATCCGGCGACCGACGGCAACCTTGCCGCGCACTACACGCCTGCAGATCTCGCGGGCAAGCGCGACTGCCGCAAGGATCTGTTGCATGCCTTCGGTCTCGATGTACCCGAGCAGACGCCTGTAATCGGAATTTGCTCCCGGTTCGCGTCGCAGAAGGGATTCGACCTCTTGGAGCAGATTGCCAGCCGACTTGCTGAACGCGATGTCGCCGTGGTCGCGCTGGGAACGGGAGAACCCTACTATGAGAAGTTCTTTCGCGACTTCGCCTACTCCAACTCCGGTCGCTTTGCCGTGCAGATCCGCTACGACGAAGCTCTGGCGCACAAGGTTGAGGCAGGCGCAGACATTTTCCTGATGCCAAGCAGATTCGAGCCTTGCGGACTGAACCAGATCTATTCGCTCAAATACGGAACTGTGCCCGTTGTGCGGGCGACCGGCGGACTTGACGACACGGTGGAAGAATGGAATCCCGATTTGAATGCAGGGACTGGATTCAAGTTCGGTCGCTACGATGCAGAAGCGCTACTCGATGTGATCGATCGCGCTCTTGCAGCCTTCAACGACCAGGAGCAATGGACTCAGCTAATGCAGAACGGTATGGCGCAAAACTTCAGCTGGGACCAGCCCGCGCGGGAGTATGCCGCGGTTTACGAAGAAGTGGCTCGGAAGAAAGCTTGAAGTGGTGAATGGGGCGATTGGAGCGCGTTAAGCTCCCTGCCCCAGGACTTTGGGAACGTCGATGCCGAGGGCTGTAGCGAGATCGTGCTGGTGCTCCTGCTCCTGCGAGATGATCATGCGTAGCTGCTCGGCCAGCGCGTAGTGACCAAGGGCCTCGGCCTGTCGCACTCGCTCCCGATAATTCTTGATTGTCACCGTCTCGTTATCCAGGTCGAACCGCAGCATCTCTTCAGGTTTCTCTGAGAGCTTCACTTCTTTGGGGGTCGCGGTCGGCATCCCGCCGAGATAATCAATCTGATCAGCGATAATCAACGCGTGCTGCAGCTCTTCGGTAGCATGTTTTCTCAACTCGCCCGCAATGTTCATCCACTGAGCGCCTTTCAGCACGTTGCTGTAGACGGTGTAGGCAATGATCGCCTGGTATTCGCGTGCGAGATCCTCATTGAGCGCTTTAATGAGTTCCTGAATCGCCTTGTCATTCTGCTGGTCATTCTTCTGTTCCGGCATGTATTCAATCCTCTTTCTCGGGTGCGTTGTGCTACCTGCAGATAGAAGGTGTGATGCGAAAGACGAAGAGATTGTTGGTTCGCGCCCATTTCGATGCAATCGCGCCCAGCGCTGCACAGTTGTCCGTCCTTGACGCAGCCCTGCGGCGTGGCGGGAAACGGGAAGCACGAACGATCGGCCTCTCGATCAACCTGTCAACCGCCCAAGCATCTCCCCGGACTTCAGCTTCCGTTCCAAATGACGCTCCAAGGACTGCATCGCAAACCGCCGCAAATCCTGCCCACGCCGTCGCGGCCACGGCTCGCCCGCAAATGTCCCCACCGGCGCACGCAACATTCTCAGCGCCATCTGCCAAGAGTCGGAGGACAACTCGCTGGCGTTCCCATTTCGATGCACGCGGCAGAACAGCCCGTCAGCGTATGCATTGAAGCTTGTCTCGCCAGCGGCCAGCGCCTCGCCGCATGCCGTGCAGTGCGCGATATCCGGAAGCAGCCCCATCAGCCGTGTCATCCACAGGACAAAATACGTCAACGGCATCCAGGGCTGTTCCACCGTCGTCTGCTCAAGCACAGATACGATCAGCCGAAACACGGTCTCCTGCGGATCGTGCTCGGGCAGTGCCTCCTCCAGCACCTCGGCGAACAGGCTGAGCACGGTCAGCCGAGTCGGGTCGACGGGCAACGACAGCGGCGAGCGAATAATCTCCAGCTGATCCAGCCGCACCAAGTCCTGCTTGGGCCGCTCCACAAACCAGGCCTTCGCCACCGTCATCGGCTCCAGCGCGCCGCCAAAGCGCCGGCGCGATTTCAACGCCGACTTCGCCACGCCCGTCATCCGCCCATAGTCGCGCGTGAAAAAGCTCACCACCAGGTCGGCCTCATGTACCGGCCAGGTGCGCAACACCACGGCTTCCGACGTAAGAACGGCCACAGCAGCTCCTTACTCAGCCCAAACGCACAAACGCGCCCGCTGCAGCGGACGCGTTTTCACTTCGCGCAAACTTCTCTACTGCACAACCAGCTAGCGACCGAAATGCTCGGCGTTCTTCTGCGTGAAGTGCGCCCACTTCTCAGGCACATCATCCTGCGCAAAGATGGCCGACACAGGGCACGCCGGAACGCACGCGCCACAGTCGATGCACTCGACCGGGTCGATGAATAACTGATCGGCCTCGGCGTGGCCCGCCTCGTCCTTCTTGGGGTGGATACAGTCGACCGGACAGGCGTCTACGCAGGCGGTGTCCTTGGTGCCGATACAGGGTTCTGCGATTACATAGGCCATTCTGATTTCTCCGACAGAGTTGAAGTCTCGACGCTGATAGTAGCACACGCCCCTGACGCCTGACTCCCGCCCCCACCGCCCGCGTTTTGCGATGCGGGAACCACCTTGGTCACATCAAAACACGGCCAGCCGCATTAGCACGGCGCCCAGACTACTGCAGCCCTTTCGCTCGAACTCTCCTCTGCGCCGCAAACTCTTCCGGCGTCGGGATCGGCGTCAGCGCACGCCCGGCAAACATATCCTCGAACAATCCCACTAACTCGTCGTGGATCAGCCCATTCGAGGCAAGCACCTCGCGGCTGTCCAGCCGGAACTCGCCGCCCGCAAAATCCGAGGCCTGTCCACCGGCTTCGGTTACCAACAGAATTCCCGCTGCCGTATCCCATGGGTTCAAATTGAACTCCCAGAAGGCATCCAGCCGGCCGGCCGCCACATACGCCAGGTCCAATGCCGCCGACCCCGCCCGCCGCACGCCGTGCGACCGCAGTGTGAACTCATGGTAGAAGTGGATGTTCGGGCTCTGGTGGCGCTTCCGGCTGGGAAACCCTGTGGACACCAACGCCTCAGCCAATTCCGCCGTCTTGGAGACGTGGAGGACCTTGCCGTTGAGAGTCGCGCCCCGGCCCCTCTCAGCCTGGTAAAGCTCATCCCGCATCGGGTCATAGACTACCGCCGCCATCAGCGTTCCATCTTCGTCGGCTTTCAGTGCGGCTGCACGCTGCTCCAACCCCATCGAGACGCAGAATTGCGGAAACCCGTGCGCGAAATTGGTCGTCCCGTCCAGCGGATCCACGTACCAGCGAAACTCCTGCTCCATCCGCTCGCGGGTGCCCTCTTCGCCGTAGATTCCGTGCTCTGGAAAAGCCTCGCCCAGCCGCATCCGTATCAACTTCTCCACCGTGCGATCGGCCACCGTCACCAGGTCCACGTCGCCCTTGTATTCAGTGGCAACCCCCGCGGCAAAAAACTCACGCAGACGTGCGCCTGCTTCCCGCGCAATCTCTGCGGCCTTCGGCGTCCACGTCATCTTTGTTTCGGAATTTGCATCAGCCGTTTCGCTCACTCGCCGGCCTTCTGAGGCGATACCCCACCATCGCGCGGCCCACGGCGTTTGCCTGTCTCGGTGATCGTCTCAATCTGGTGCTTGTAGATGAACAGATTGGGCTTGTTCTCGCGCGTCAGACGCAGCATTCCTTCGTCGAAGTACTCGATCCACCCGCGAACGACCTCGCCGCCGCGCAGTTTCACCGCTACTGGAACCTGCCGCTCGCTGAGCGACCTCAGATAGAGCGCTTCTTGTCCCGTTTCGCCCGGAGGGGGAGTCTTCGCGTGCCGCCGCGTGGAAATTCCAGGTGTCATAGTGCCATTTTAGATGCAGTAATTCATCACGATGGTTGGGAAAGTGTGAATGTCTTCGGCAAAAAGGTCGCGGAGGCACTGCGCCCGTTCAACACCGGCCCCGATCTATGAGCCTCGGGTACCGCTAACTCAAGATCGTCTCCACTTACGAATCGAACTCCGATTCAGTTCCCACCCGCGTTCGTCCCGCTCCTGATCAATGTGATCTGCTGCTGGTCGGCCGCCGCCACCTTCTGGTAGAAGTCGTGCAGGTTTCCGTACTCCTTCGGGTCCAGAATCGTGTAGTTGTATACCAGGTTGCGAATCACGTGCACACTGTCGCTCCCGACCGTCGTCGTAATCAACAGCCTGGCGTGGTCAGGCCAGAGGATCGTTCTCGGCTTGGCATCCACATCCGCCGAGTAACCGGCCGCCGGTCGATAGGTGACATCGTCCTGCTCCGACCTCGCGTAATGCACATCCACCGGAATCGTCCGCTTGTCCTGCGCTACGAAGGGATGCTTGCTCTTCGCCTCGAAAAACAGCCCCGGCAAAAACAAATGCTTCCCTGTCACTGTACCCAGGTTCCCGCTCACCTTCACAGTCGCCATCAAATTTGACTCGTAGTCCGTCAGCGCAAGAAAGTGATCGAATTCGCCCTGGACTCCCTCCGGCAGATAGCCGCTCATCCACTCGTTAAAGCGTTTCTTGACCTCGTCCTCATCATTTTCCAGCGCGATCTGCCGCCAATAAAGAGCTTCCTGGCCTTGCAACACAAAGCGAACTGTGCCTTTCACTGCCCCCGACGGATCCATAGTGAGATCGGCCACGCGCGTGATGCTCGATGCCTTGAAGCTGAGCGATGGAGTGTTCACAATGGCCGCCGTCCTGTCTGTCTGGCGGAATCCCCTGGCCACCGTATGTTTCCAGTGCAGCGTTCCGAATGGACACATTTTCTGCCCCGGATCGAGAAACACTTCCTTCCCGTCCAGTTGACCTACTGCAATGAAATCGTCCATTTGTGCGGAATTCAAAAGACCTTCATCGAACAGAGCGCGGCTCCGGTCTACCACTGACATCGGCACCACATTCAATCCGGCTGCGCGACATAGCGCCACATACAGCAGCGCGATCTCGTCACCATTTCCGCTCTGGTCCCGCCACACATCCTGCGCATTGTGGATGTCCTTGATCTTCTCCTTCTTCCGCTCGACCTTCGTCTTCTCGCGCGTAAAATCCGTATTCTCGAGCTTCATCACCGCCGTATAAATCTTCTGCGCCTTCACGGTCTCGGAGTCACTCGGCGCGACCATCTCCTCCACAGCCTTCTTCAGCGTGCCCGTGGGGTTGGTAAAGTCGCGAACAAAATTCGCCCACACATTCCCAGCCGCCACCCAGTATTCTTGTGTCGTCTTGAAGGTCGTGCCGAAAAACGACACCCGCCACTTGAACGTATTCAACGGGGGCATCCAGTCCTCATCCGGCAAAGGGACCACATCGTCCAAATCCAGCGTGTAAATGCCTTTGTGGTTCGCCACCTTCGCATCGCCCTCCAACCGCGCAACGTATGTCACGCCGACGGAACCAAACATCCCTGGTTTGAATGAGTAATGCGCATGGTGCACGAACATGTCCTGCTGAATGTACCAGTTTGGAAAAGGAGGTATGCCGTCGTACTTGAACTTCACCCGATATTCGAGGACGCTGCCGACCTCCACGCTCGGAAGCGTGAAAACCAGCGAATTCAGTTGTTCATCTTTGGTCTTGAATTCCACCAGGTCTGAAGGTTTATCAGTCAGGGGAATGACGGTGCCGTCCTTGTGAATTGTTCGCCCTTCGACCTCGAACTTCGTACTTGGATCGTGAGAGAAACGTAAGGTAGCTCTCTCTTTGCCCTTTTCGGTCAGAATCTTCACGCGCTCATAGAACGTTGAAGTGCCCGCCGGACCATCCTGATCATCTGCGAGGTTGAGGTAGACAGCGTTCGCCCCTGGTGCCTTGGCGTCGACGGTCATTTGCAGTTCTTCTTTGGTCGGTTCCTGGAACTGTCCCCAAAGCGGCGCACAATATGCGACCGCCAGCCCGAAAACTGCGAGAGTTGCAAGCTTTCTAAGCAACATGCACTAATCCCCTGACCTGTTGCCTTCCCGCTGGACGACAGCAGTTTCAATTTACAAAAGGGAAGTGCCTGCAATTCTCGCCGAAAACAACCGGCCCAGCACGCGAATCTTAGCGGAATTCAGGAGAATCACGGGAGATTAGTGCGAAAGACCTTTGTTTTGTTTAGCTCTAGGGTAACGAGTCGCCGGACTGCAGTTCGCTTTCCGCCCTGGATTCGTCAGCGGCCACCCTCAAAAGCAGCCTTCAACGCGGCCCTCGTCCGGATTGGCGCGCCCGCCGGTGTCTCCGGTGGAACCGGACCTTCGTTCTCAGACACTCCCAAACCGGGCTGCTCCTTCAGACGCTGCAAAAACTGTTCCATCTCCGGCTTGGTCACCCACTTTACGCGCAGTGGATTCCCATAGGCGGCGCGAGAGTCGTTTTCGCTTAGAACAACGGAGAACCCGACCCCTTTCTTATCGCTTCGCACCACTGTCGCTTGCACTGTAAAGTAATCGGCGTCGTCCTTGCCCGGCAAATTCGTGCGTTGCAAAGTCACAGGCATCTCGGTACCCGGCAGCCACCGCTCATCGGTAAGAAGGCAGAATCCCGTCAGGCTGATGTCACCAAGCTCATAGGGCTTCGACGAGCATGCGGTTCCCAGATAACCCACCAGCGGAGGTTCCGGCAGGCGTTCCTGTTTGCGTTGATCGGGAAACATTCGCCGCAAAATGCGTCTGAACAATGACTCGGTCAGATAGCACTCCACCCGACGAAGTTCTATCCTCTGGTCGCTCTTAGCTCCGACTCCATTCGCCGCAATCGCACCGATCATCGTCTTTGGCGCCAGCATCCGCGAATTCGAACTCATTGGCATCGCCTTTCCAACATTTCGTCTTTGTAGACGGCAGGACCTTGCGAAGACGGAGAGTCATCAGGCGCCGTCCCGTCCCATACCGCAGGCTATCCTTCGTGAACTAAATCGAAAATCCACCGGGAGTTGCAACCGCCGTGCCTCGTTTGATTCGACATGCGGTTACCTTTGCTTGCCCTGAGTGGTGCCGAAGGTCAGCATTCTCGCGCCCACCGCACCTGCCTGGGTCAGGTAAGAATCGAGAATGCCTCAAGTGGCTTGCGTGCAATTCTGGCGTTGGTTGCCGCCGACTGGGCGAGTCCCGGAACGGCGATCGCTTTACTGCCCCGGAGCCTTAGTTGACGCGCCACCGTTCTGCGGAGTCGCTGCCGGAGTCTTCTGAGGAGTCACCACTGCCGGCTTGTCTTGCGGTTGGGACGCAGCCTTCTGCCTGCGATCAGCGGCTTTCTGCAATTCTGCGTCACGCATCGCCTTCTCTTCCGCCGCCTGCGCATCCGTCACATAGCGGAACCACTGCAAACGTCCCGGTTCCTGTTCTGTGGTGAAGACGCGGTTGTGCTTATCCACCGCTACTCCCGTCAGCGATTTGAACTGGCCGGGCAGTTCTCCGTGACCGCTCCCGATATAGGTCAGCAACTTTCCTTCGCGATTGAATACCTGCAGCCGGTCCTCCATCTGGTCGGCGACCCAGATATGGCCATCCCCATCCACCGCGATTCCCTTGGGGCGCGCGAGATACCCCGGCCCATCGCCATGCTTGCCGAACTCACTCATGAAATTCCCATCGGCATCGAAGATCTCCACGCGATTGTTCAGCGTGTCGGTCACGTAGACATTTCCGTCCTGGTCCAATGCCACGCCCTGCGGCGCTCCAAAGTCTCCCGGGGTCGTCAGGAAATGATTTTTCCCGCCTGTCCCGATGCGCCGCAACAGCTTGAGCGTGTCCGCGTCGTACACAATCACCTGATCCTGTTGCGTGTCGACCACGTAGAGAAACCGGTTCGTCGTATCGATAGCCAGCCCGACCGGATCGACCAGACCCTCGGTGATCTGGTTCTCCACCTCACGCTTGGTATTGAAGATCAGGACCCGGTGCATTTTGCCGTCGGAGACAAACAACCGGTCGTCATCATCGATGGCAAGACCGTTGATCCAGCCGAAGTGCGCTTCAAGCCCGTTGCGAATCATCTGGCAGTCGCGCGTTTCAGTATTGAAGATGAAAATCGCGCCAACCCTCTGATCAGCCACGTACACCATCCCCTTCGAATCAATTGCGATCCCGTATGGTCCGATCATCTGATACGGGAAACTCTTGGGATTGACCTTCTCCGCATCTGACTGTCCGCCCGCAAGCCGGTCCATCCAGCTTGCTTTCGGCTTGCTGTTCGCCGCCGGCGTGTAATCGATCTTTGCCCCGGCAAAGTAGTCGATCCAGCGCACTCGACCGATGTTCGGCGGGCTCGGCCACACCAGCTTCGTCGGGTCGAACCCAAACTTCCGCGGCCCCACCTCGGGTGCTGACGCCGCGTCGGACTTCTTTTTCTTGCCTGCGCCGGCGGCCATCGGAAAGCTGAGGCCCACTGCAAGGAGCAGCACCACGGCGAGCCAGTTGCGATTGCGGATCGAATTGAAGAGGAAGCGATACATCTCAATCTCCACGTCTGCGCAGAGCGCAGCATTATTTACTACTGGGCGTAAGCGTGTCTTTCATGTTCAGCCGGTTCTTGTGACAGCTGTCGCAGAACGCCATATTGTTTACCTGGTCTTTGACCAGCAGATCAGGCTGCCCCGAAGCGTGCGGTTGGTGACACGACATACAACTCAGCGGCGTCTTCACCTTGCTCTGGTCAGTCGGATCCATCACATCGGAAACCGGGTGGTATTCCACCGGATGGCCAAGCCCATAGCGCAGCGGCAGAATCGGAACCCTGTTCTTCTGGTAGTAGTCATCGGGCAATCGAACGGTCCCATTAAAAATCGTCAGCAGGTGATCTGCTTCATCCTTCTTTGCAACTGAATCCGGACCGTGGCACTCCAAGCAAAGCGCATTGCCCTTCGCGCGCAGCAGATGATCGTTGTCACCGCCATGAGGCGTGTGGCACGTCGAGCAACCCTGTGCAAACGCCGGTTGGTGATGCACCGACTTCTTGCGTAGATCGTCGATGTCGCTGTGGCATCCCAGGCAGATACTCACGGAGTCGGTCTTCGGCAGTCCCGGCTGGCTGCTGGCGTGCGGATTGTGGCAATCCGTGCAGTCGCCTGCCGCGCCTGGATGCGGCACCTTGGCCGAATCGATCTGCTTCGCCTTGTCGTCGTGGCAGGTCACGCACAGCGCCTTCACATCGGTCTGCGTCAGGACCACCTTCCCATCCTTCGCCGGCTGGTGGCACGTGTCGCATCCATTCCCCTGGAACGGCGCGTGTTGAAACTTCGCCATCAGCTTCGGTGAGTCCGACTGGTGCGGATCATGGCACTGCACGCAATTCGCCGTCCCGAATGGCTGATTGTTATGCGCTTTCGCGAGATCGGCATCCTTGGGATCGTGGCAGTCCACGCACAGCGCCGGAGCCGCCTTGGTCAGATGGAACCGATTCTCCGTCGTCGGCTCGGCGCCAGTCTTATGAGTCGTGTGGCACGTGTCGCATCCCATGTCGAGCGCGGCATGACGGCTGCCCTTGTCCGAGACATGCAGTCCCGTCTGGTGACAGCTGAGGCAGAGATTGTCCTTCTCGTCGCCCGAAGCCGCCTTCAGCAACTGATTTTTGTTATCGCTAGCGTGCGCATCATGGCACGTCAGGCAGTCTCGCACTGCCGGAGGATGCACCGTACCCTTGATGTCCGCCGCTTTCTTGTCCGCATGGCAACTGATGCAGAGCGCGGTCGTTGTCGCCGTGATCAGTTTTACCCGCGTCACGTCCTTGTTCACCCGAATCTCATGGCAACTCAGACAGCCTGCCTGCATTGCCGAGTGAACAAACTTGTGCTTCGCTTTATCGTCGTGGCATTCAAGACACTTCTTGGAGTCAGTGTTCTTGTCCAGCGGAACCGGGTGCACGGCCGCCATCGCGTGCGCGGCAAACAACATCACGCCAACAGAGATCAAGCCGGGCAAGCTGAATAAAACTGACAAGCCTGACTTGCGACGCAACGAGGCGCCAGCCATTCTGCGGAACCATACGCAATAAGGGAACAGTTTCATACGGTCTCTTCACGAATATGTGTTGCACGAAGATTGCCGTAACCTGCGAGGAGCGCGACACCTGGCACCCCACCCCCAACCTTCTGTGCATCAGCAAGTTCGCTGGACTGATTAGAAACTGAAGGGCGGCGCGTGACTGTGATTTAAAACACATCATGGGCGTTCTGCCTCACCCGGTTCCGTCAAATCCCCCACTGCCTCCGAACCTCTTTGCGGAGCAGCCGAATGCGTCAAATCCCCGCGCTTCGATGTCCCGGTTGCGTGATTTAGCGCAAGACAGTTGCGCAATCGGACAACTGCCGCCTGCGTAAGTCGTTTTCCGCTAGCAGTTTGCATTCCTCCTCCTGTGTGGTTATGCACATGCATCATCAGTCGGAGACCGGAGTAGACCTCGCGAGTAGCTCGCCCCAATGCCAGCACAGTTTCAGGACTCAGACGCAATTGGGCGCGATTCTCTCTTCAACTCCGGCCTGCTGAGGATTACGGCGTGCATCAAGTTCGGGTTAATTGGCAGATCAAGGCGATCCTGCCGGTAGTCTTCGTACTACTGGCGGGACTGCTCCTCTTCACCATCGCCACCGTCTCGCTGGGCGGCCGGGAACGCCATGCCGTACTCATGGTCGCCGGAGCCGGAGCGGTCATCATCTGCGGAGTGTCGATCGCAGTGCTGGCCTACCTGATCCACCTGCCCATGGTTGAACTGCAGGAAAAGGTCGCGCTGATCAGCGCAGGCAACCTCGACGTGGCTGTCAGCTTCTCCAGGCGCAACGACGAAATCGGCGACCTGGGCCGAAATTTTAATCACATGATGCAGCAATTACGCGAAAGTCGTAAGGAGATTGAGACCATGCATCGCACACAGATGTCTCGCGCCGAACACCTGGCAACGCTCGGCGAATTGGCAACCGGATTGGCTCACGAGATTCGCAACCCCCTCGCCGGAATCGCCGGCGTCATCGAAATCATCGGTCGCGATCTGCCCGAGTCCAGCCCCGCCCGCGCCATGGTCAAGGACGTGCGTCTCGAGATCAACCAGATCAATCGCATCCTTACCGACCTGCTCGAAACCGCCCGCCCTCATCCGCCGCGGATGATGCGCAGCAACCTCAACACCACGGTTGAACACGCCGTAATGCTCGCGCGCCAGCAGGTTCTCAGCCACCCCATCAAGATCGAACTCGACCGGGCCACTAATCTGTCTGAAGTCGAGCACGATAGCGACCAGATTCACCAGGTTGTTCTCAATCTCCTTCTGAATGCGGTACAGGCCATCGACGGCGCAGGCACCGTTACCGTGAAAATCGGGTCGCACGAGGATTGCGCCACCGTCACCGTAACCGACACCGGCCGCGGCATGTCGGAGCAGCAGATATCGCAGATCTTCCGACCCTTCTACACCACCCGCAGCAACGGCACCGGACTCGGCCTTTCGCTCGTTCGCCGCATCGTCGAAGAACACCTCGGCCACATCGAAGTCACCAGCAAATTGGGCAAGGGCAGCACGTTCGAAGTGCAGCTCCCCTTCGCCGCATCCCAGGTCTCCGCCGAAGTCGCCTGACGGCGAATCCCGAGATTCTTTGAAGATTGCTCGGCGAAGGTTCGTGGTTTTCCCACCCTTGAATTCAAAACGATTCAAGGATGGGGCACCCGGCAGGTAGCATCCGCCATTCAAGAGAAGATTCTCTTGGGCTGTGGGCGACGCGAGAAAGCGATCAGTCCAGCTACTCCTAGTAGCAGATCGATCAAGTCGTGCCACCAGGCGAATCCCTTCGGAGAACTCAATTGCGTTAGATAGATCAGAATGAATGAGACGCTCGCGGCGATTGCCCAAACTCTCGCCGGACGTCTCTTCTTCAAAACTGTCAGACAAGCACCGCGAAAACAATGATGAAGGCAGAGAAGAGCACTGCGAGAAACAGATCACGCGAAGGCCGGGTGGTAGATTGTCTTGGAAATGGATGCAGAAGGCCCCATACATAGAAAGGAAGGCTAAGAAAGGCTTCGAATCCAAAGAACCAACCCATGATCTCTCGGTAGTCTAAATCTTCCATGGTTCGGAGCCACCATTCTCTTCGGTCCAAGTCTAGCAGCAAAAGAAAAAGCAGATCCTTCGCTCGCTTACCCCCTCGCGCACAAATGCGCGGCGGGGCCCCAAAGCGTGCTGGGCTCAGGATGACACTTCTGTGGTTCTAGAAGTGGTTCTAGGAGTGGATGCTATCTAGTCGACTTTTTTGCTGATATTCAGCAATATCCCAATCCCTGCGAGCGTGAAGAATAGGCTTGTGCCGCCCGACGAAATGAAGGGCAGCGGGATTCCCTTGGTCGGCAGCAGCGAGAGGACGACGCTGATGTTGAAGAAGGCTTGCAGCAGGATCGCCGTCGTGATTCCGAAGGCGGTGAGGCGCGCAAACGGATCGGTAGACCGGTAGGCGGTGCGCAGGCCGCGGTATCCGAGAACGACGAAAAGCGCGAGGATGACGATGGCTCCGACGAAGCCGAGTTCTTCAGCGATGTTGGCGTAGATAAAGTCAGTGTGGGCTTCGGGCAGATAGAAGAGCTTCTGCATGCCTTCCATGTAGCCGCGCCCGGTGAAACCACCCGTCCCGACGGCGATGAGCGACTGGTTGATGTGGAATCCTGCGCCCTGGGGATCGAGGTCGGGGTGCGCGAAGGCCAGCATGCGCGCGCGACGCCACGGAACCCAGAAGAGCAGCGCGGCCAGTGGAGGCGCAGCTGCGGCAACGGCGAGGAAGAGATATTTCCACTCCATGCCGGCGAGGATCAGCAGCATGGCAGTGACTCCGGCGACGACGAGCGCGGTGCCGAGGTCGGGCTGCTTGACGATCAGCAGCATGAAGACGACCGGCATCATGGCGGCGCGCAGCAGCGTGTTGCGCCAGTCGCGCATCTGGTCGAGCCGCGTGGAGAGGAACCAGGCGAGAAAGAGGATGATGACGGGCTTGGCGATCTCAGAGGGCTGGAAGGTGAAGAAGCCGCCGAAGCGGATCCAGCGATGGGTATGGTGCGAGTCGCGAAAGAAGAGGACCACGACGAGAAGCAGCGTGGTGACGGTGAGTGCGGGGTAGACGAAGCGCGGCGAGTTGTAGCGAGAATAATCCACCCGCGACAGGACGATCATGGTGAAGATGCCGACCGCGGCCCAAAGCGCCTGGCGGATGACGAAGCCGTAGGGGGAGTTGTAGCGCTCCTGCGCCATAACGGCCGAGGCGGAGAAGACCATGACCAGGCCGGCGACGACCAGCAGCAGGGTGGTAAAGAAGATCCACTTGTCGACGCCTACGCGTTTTGCCATGGTGCGATTCCTTTGCGAGGTGGGGATCGAATGAAAAGCAGATCCTTCGCTCCGCTTACCCCACTGACGTTGTCAGCGGGGGCCCCAAGCATGCTGCGCTCAGGATGACAATTCTTAAATTCAAGCAATCTTTCGACACGACTTTAACGTCGTGCCCTGAGACATGCATGCCTTGCTTGGATTTATGGTTTCACGGGCAGGCTGTGGAGATTCGGTCGCGGGGACGCATGTGAATCAAAGTGATAAGCTGCCCATCCTCGGCTCCCACACTGCGATCATTGTGCAAGACGTCGCTCTTTTCATAGATACAAGGATGACGAGCCTTGATGCGGTACAGATCTGTGCGCCCTTATGCGGCGGTGTTGGTGGGGGTGGTTACCAGCTGAGGGGATTCGTCCAAGGGCTCGGCCAGGGCGGGGTGAGGTTCTACGTGGGCATGGGCTTCGGCTACGGCATCGGCCAAAGATGTGGAGATGTGGAGGGGTTCAGTGCGGCTGATCATCTGGGCGGCGCGGGATGGATCTTCGTTGTAGTGCCAGATTCCCATGACGATCTCCAATGCGCGATTGTCGGAGCGAAGGCCGCGAAAGATGCGGTGCGCGCGGGCCATGGCGACGGGTGGCATTCCGGAGAGGAAGACAATGTCGGGCTTCTGCGCGGTGACGGCGGAGACGGTTTCGTCGATGCGCTGGACGGGGATGGAGGTGGCGCGGAATCCAGCCTGATCGAGAACCTGGGCGAGCATGGTGGAGATGAGGTCGTCGAAGCCGTCGCGGACGGGGATGATGAGGACGCTAGCGGAGTCAGGAGAGACAGCGGGGTTAGCGGAGTTAGCGGAGTCAGGAACGACAGAGGATTGCGCGGAGTCGGGGACCATGGGCGCGAGGGATGCGACGGTGGACTCAGCATTTTGGGTGGGCTCGGATTTTTCTTCGAGGGCGCGGAAGCCGAGTTCGTCGACCATCTCGGAAACGCTGGTACGGATAAAGCGGATGGTGGATTCTTCGAGATCGCCTTTCTGCCGTTCCATTTCGACGAGGGTGAGAGCGGGGATGAGGATGGAGTCGTAGACAGAGACGAGGGAGTCAGATTTAAGGGAGCTGAAGAGGATGTCGGCGGCTTCGCGTTCGTCGTGGGCGAGCATGCGTTGGAAGAAGGCGGTATAAAGCGGGATGACGGGCCGATCGCCAAGCAGGACGGTGAGGAATTCGAGTGACGGCACGTGGCTGCCCATGACGACGAGGCAGACGGTGAGAGGGACGGAGAGGATGAGGCCAACCGGTCCCCAGATGAGTGTCCAAAAGGCCGCAGCGATGAGGATGGCGAGCGAGGAGAGTCCGGTGTGCCGGCCGTAGACGTGAGGCTCGACGTAGTTGGCGGTGACGATTTCAAGCAGGACAAAGACACCAAAGATTTCAGCGGAGTGACGCCAACCGGGGAAGACCGCGAGAGAGAGCAGCGTGGGCGTGAGAGCGGCGATGGGGGCTCCGACGTACGGGACGAAGCGGCAGAGAGTAGCGAGGGCGGCGAAGAGGACAGCGTGAGGAAGTCCGATGAGGTAGAGCGCGACGCAGACGATGGCGCCAAAGACGATGTTGACCGCGACCTGGAGGAGGAAGTAGCGGGAGATGCGGCGGCTGGCGTCGCTCATGGCCTGGGTCATGCGGGAGAGGTTGCGATCGCCGGAGAGACGAATGAGCCGGTTGCGGAGGTCTTCGCGCTGGAGGAGGACGAAGAAGGTGAAGACGACGGCGAGAAGCGCGGTGGTGGCGGGCTCGACAATGCCGCCGAGCTGATCGAGGCGTCCGGTGGGGCGGCCTACTTCGCGAACCTCGACGGGGTGGTCGGGAGTGGTGCCGATGGGGTGGCGCCCAGCCTGTCCGGGCGCTGGGATAGCGGCGGTGGAGTTGGCGATGCCGAGTTCGTTGCTGATAGCGTCGAGTTCTCGCTCGGCGCGGCTGAAGGCGGAGTCGCTGGGACTGTGGAGAGCCTGCATCTTCGACGCGATGTTGTCGCGGTATGTGGGCAGGTCGTTGGCGATGGCGACGAGCTGGGTGAAGAGTGACCAGGCAGCCACGCAGAGGAGGCCTGCGAAGGCGAGGATGACGAGCAGGGCGGCGATGGGTCGCGGGAGGCGAAGGCGTTCAAGCAGAGCGACGACAGGGGCGAGGAGGAAGGCAAAGAGGATGGCGAATCCGAGAGGGAGCAGGAGGACTTTAGCGACATAGAGGACCGTAATGGCGAGAACAGCGATGGTGATGAACCAGAGTTGAGTTAGCATGCGAGGGGTTGCGGCGGGGTTCATCGGGTCTCCAAATTGCGCTCTTCAGTAAGATGCAATTTCGTGACCGGGGACATGGGGGACTTAGCATAGAAGCTATTGGCGACGTGAGGCTTTGACGATGGGAGAATGCGAAGAATTTAAAGACGATTCGGTGAGCGATGCGCCGGTGCGTGGGTTTCTGCATCGGGCGAATGGTGCTGATGCGGACTGCCTTGTGCTGACGCACGGCGCCGGCGCCAACTGCCAGACTCCGCTGCTGGGGGCGCTAGCGGAAACTTTCTGTGCGGCGGGCGTGATGGTGTTGCGATGCGATTTGCCGTTCCGACAGGCGAGACCGCACGGGCCACCGATGCGAGGAAGCGCGGAGCGGGACCAGGATGGTCTGCGCGCAGCGGTTGCGGCGATGCGGCGTGAGACGGGCGGCAGGATTTTCCTGGGCGGGCACTCGTATGGGGGCAGGCAGGCGTCGATGCTGGCTGCGGGTGCGCCGGGGCTGGTGGAGCAGCTGCTGCTGCTCTCGTATCCGTTGCATCCGCCAAAGAAGCCGGAGCAGATGCGCACGGCGCACTTCCCTTCTCTGCAGACACCGGCGTTGTTTGTGAGCGGCGAGCGGGATGGATTCGGATCGAAGACGGAGATGGAGACGGCGTTGAAATCAATTCCGGCGCGGACGGAGTTGCTGACGGTGCAGGGAGCCGGGCATGAACTGCTGACGTCGCGAAATCGTGCGGACCTGCCGGGGCGGGTGATGGACGCGTTTCTGGAGTTTGCGAAGCAGTAGGTTAGTGCTTCTTCATCCTTTGCCGCTTCAGGGAGAAAACGCTCGCACGTTCTGAAGTACTTCTCGGAACCGGTTCGGGGAGTCTCTTGTGAGAAATCGGACAATCAATTCCGCGCACGAATGAAACGATTCCCCGGTCCTGAACACAATTCATATAAGCACCAAACACGTGAACCTCGCTCCTAGTGGAATTTGGTCACAGCAGGTTCGAGCAATCCCCACTCTCACACGAAAAGGAGAAATCGCGATGAAGGATAACCATTTGAAGATTGTTGTCTCAGAAGGGAAAGTCACGATGGAGGAACTTCACAAAGCTCTCGAGGTCGCGGTCCGAGGCGTCGTCAAAGGCGGATGCAATTGCGGCCTCACTGGATTTGACGTCAGCTTTTTGCGTGGCGATCCGGAGAGAGCAGCGCTGACCGAATTGAATCAAATTCCAAACATTCAGGGCGGGATTTTGTCTCGTTGAATGGAAATTCCGCAAGTCCGGGAAAGGGGGAAGCATTCATGATCGCAACTGCTCAACAGACCGAAAACCAGAGAGACACGCGAGTGTCCATCGGCGTGACGTATGAAGGCCGCGATCCGGCGTTACTGGAGCGCATGCTTCCCCTTGTCGATTACATCGAGGTGACTCCAGAGACGATAGCCGAGATTGATGGTTCGCACGTTTCACTCAGCAAAGAAGTGATGGCGGAACTCAGGAACGTAAGCAAGTCAGTGAAGATCATCGTTCATGGAGTTGGCCTGTCGATCGGGTCCCATGATGGGTGGTCGCCGACGTATTTCCAGCTTCTGGACGCGTTGCTGGAACAGATCGACATTCCTTGGCACAGCGAGCATCTTGCTTACACCAAGGTAGACGGCGAGCACCTCGGCATTATGCTTGCGTTGCCCAAAACGGAGGAAGTGCTCGATCTTATTTCCGAAAGAGTGATTGCCATTCAGCAGCGGTATCAAATTCCCTTCCTTCTTGAAAATGTGGTTCACGTCATTCCTGATTATCCCGGCAGCTACTCGGACGCGGGCTTTCTCAATGCGCTAACGGAGCGTACTGGATGCGGGTTGATCCTGGACGCATACAACCTGGAATGCGATGCACATAACCACGGGTTCGACATTCCAGCCTTCCTGAGCGAGCTGGATGCGCCGAGAGTCCGTGAACTGCACGTTGCCCGTGGAGTTGAAGACAACGGCTTTCTGCTGGATGTTCACTCGCAACTCGTGGCGCAGTCGACAGTGGAACTCGCAGAAGAGGTGATCAACAGATCGGGGAACGCCAAGGTAGTCGTGTATGAATTCATGCCCGAGGCAGTGCCGGGGCTGGGGCATAACGCGATCGCAGAGCAACTGCTTCGGTTGCGGATGGCGTTCAGGAGTTAGGGAATGGAACTCGCTGCACAGCAACGGAAGCTATTGGGCCTGTTCCGGTCTTCTTATCAGGTCAGCGCCGTGGACGACGAATACATTCAGCGGGTCGCACGGTCGCGGGATCTTGCAGAAGGACGAAAGAACATAGCTCTCTGGAGAATCTGGGTGCTGGAACGCACCTGCGCGCTTACGGTGAACCTCCTGCGGAGAAGAGGGCTCCTGGGAGAAGCTCTCGATGCTTTCATTGCAAACGAAAATATCTCTCCCTTCCGCGAGACGCAGGCGCCGGCATTTCTTGAGTCGCTGAGTGTTCATCCGGATCAGCTGGTCGCGTGCGTGGCGCAATTTGAACTTGCGCTGATGAAGGTGAGAGCGGGAGACAAGCGCGCGTACACGATTGCATGGTACGTAGAGCCCGCTTCGATCCTGCATTGTCTCGCAAAGGACATGCCGCTTGACGAGGAGGCGGTCGAAGGCTCATACGAGGTTCGGCTCAACGGCGATCTTCCGGGGCTGTTTGAGATCCGTCCGGGAATAACTGCAACGGCTGATCAACTCATCATTCGCGGGTGACCTTGTAGCCTTGTTTTTCGAGCATGGCGGGAACGCTGTCTTTGCCGACGAGGTGGCCGGCGCCGATGGCTACGAGGCTGACGCCGTCGCCCTTGAGCAGGTCCTGAATCTGCGCGGTGAATGCCCGGTTACGCTTGACGACGAGGATTTGGAAGAGGTCAGGATATTTGTCGCGGAACTCTGCGTTGTTGAGCTTGTCGAGCGCGTCGGTGTCGCCGGCGGACCAGGCGGCGAGCATCTGCTTGAATTTGTCGACGGTGGAGTCGTAGTCGTCGAGCTCAGAGCTGAGGAAGTCGACTTGCGCTTTGTCGGGCATGTCGGCGAAGTAGCGCATTTGCTGCTCGGCGGTTTCGAAGCCCTTTACCGGTTTGTTGGCTTTGACAAATTCTGGCTTCAGCTCGATCTCGACTCCGGTGTTGGGATCGTATCCGGCCTGCATGAGAGGCACGAGGCTCAGCGTAAGCGCTGCCAGCCAGGGTCTGAAGGATTCAAGCATGGCTTCGCCGCCGGGGAGTCCGGCGCTGGCGGCCGCCCTGTTGAGCTTGGCGAGCTGATCGGAGGTGAGCTTGGTGGAAAGCGGATGGGTCTGATCCATGCCCAGTTGCATCACAAGCGCCTGCATGGATGCGGCGTCGTCTACGTTGGGGATTTCGAGCCAGAGGGTCTGGCTTTGCTGGATTGCCGCGTCGATTTTCGGTGAGCGCCATGGGTCGTCCTTCTGCAGCGCATGAATGGTGCCGAAGAGGTAGACCGTGGCGTGCGGTCCCTTGACGACCCATATGGCGGGCTCGGCTTGCGCGAGTGAGGGGACGAAAAGCGCGGCAAGAAACAGGACGATTGGGATGAGCCTGCGGTTCCGGGGCATCGGGGGTCTCCTGGGTGCGTGATGCAGTGAGTATACGCGGAAGCAAATCTCTCCAAGTAGGAGATCTGGCTGTCAGTGCGAAGATCGCGAGAGGCATCTCCTCTGTGTTGTGCTACCGCAATGACGCCTCGTTTGCGAGCTCCAGCTTGATGCAACCATTTAGCCCGCACCCAAACGCACTGGCGGGCGAATAGCGCTCAGGTTGAAGACTCTCAAACCATCGGTGGGGTTGAGGAATCGAAAAGCGACATCATGTTCTGGGTCTGGAGACCGAAGGCGTTTGCAACCGTATTGCAGAATCCCATCATGGCGGCAACGTGCACGGCTTCGGCGATCTGCTCCTCGCGCCATCCCAATGCTATAAGGGTGAGCACGTCAGAGCGCGTGGTCTTGAAAGAAGTGTTATTCACCTTTTCGAGGTATCGCAGTAGATGGACCTCAGGTTCTGAAAGACCGGCATCTTCGAGATTTCCCGCGGCCAGGCTCTGCACGGTTTCCTGTTTTGCTCCGTGAACTACAAGAAAGAATCCGTGACTGTCAGTGCAGTAAGGACAGGCGTGGAGCTGTGAGATCCAGGTTGCGATAAGTTCCTTTTGCCTGCGGGAGAGGTGGCCTTCGTTGAACAGCAGGGATGAAGAAATGTCGACCATCTGGCGGGTGAATGCCGGGTTAGTCCCAAAACATTTGAGAATGCCGGGCACATCCTGGCGCCCGGTCTGATCGCGAAAGTATTGATATGCCGAGGCAGTGTCGCCTTGTGCTTCATCTTCTTCGATGAGGCATATTTTCGTCTCTGAAGTTGGCGGCGGATTTGTTCGTAACTTTGCGAGAAGTTGGTATTCCGGTCGATCCACGTGTGTCCTCGACGAGATTGTAGCCGTTAGGACGTGGGGAGAAGCGGCGGCCGACTAACCGGTCGGTCGCTTCCCTGCCCGCTCTTAGAAGTTGAACTTAGCCGCAAACTGGAAGGCGCGCGGGCCGCCTGAACCGAAGACGCCGCCGGCGGTCGAGACGGGCATTCCAAAGCTGGACGAATAGCTGGGATTGTTGGGATCGGGCGAAAGCGTGTTGGCAAAGCCGGAGTAGTTGAGATTGCTGACGCCGAGGATATTGGTCACGTTGAAGATATTGAAAGCTTCACCAAGCAGACTGACGGTGTACCGGTCGCCGAAACGGAATGAACGGTCAAGGCGGAAATCGAGAGAATTGAAACTGTCATTGAAGTGTGCACCCGGGCTAACCTGGGGAAGAATCACATTGCCGTTTGCGCTGGCTTCATAGACGCCTCCGGCCGCATTGGTGCTAGCGATGAAGGCATTGAGTTGCTGCACGTTGTGAAAGACACGGCCGCCGGCGTTCCGCTGGAGAGTGGGCACACGCTCACTGCCATCGGGGAGAAGAATGTCCATGGGGACACCGGAAGCGATGGTCCAGATGGGTGCAAAGTGGAACTGAAGGGGCAGATTGGCGATGCCGGACATTACGAGTCGGTGGCGCTGATCGTTGGGGGGAGGGCCGTATTCACGCTGCAGATTGTCTGGGTCGATGGGCGAGTATTCAAACGGAATCTGGTCGTCGTTGGCGTAGTTGAAGGCCTTGGCGAGGGTATATGCGGCGTCAAATTCGCCGTATTTTGTAAAGCGCTGACGAACGCTGACCCAGAGGGCGTCGTACTTGGTATTGACGGCGGATTCAAGGTCGGTGACATTGTCTGGCCCTTGTGTATCGGGGTTGTAGACAGTTCCAACAGGGCGGCCGATGATAAAGCGCGTGCCGAGATTGTGAACGCCATCCACTTTGACGAAGAAGCCGCGGCCGATTTGTTTTTCGACGCCGAGATTGAACTGCTGCACCATGGGATTGCGCATGTGGTTGCTGATGACATCGATGCCGGCAGCCCCTGCGCCGGTGAAGACGAAACCGCTAAACGGGCTGGAGACCACCTGCGGTGCGTACGGGTTGAAGGTGCCATCCTGATTCAGATAGATAGGAA
This sequence comes from uncultured Acidobacteriaceae bacterium, assembly GCA_963735215.1. GTDB lineage: Bacteria > Acidobacteriota > Terriglobia > Terriglobales > Acidobacteriaceae > Telmatobacter. The sequence continues at coordinate 200,806 of CAVTKF010000013.1, forward strand.
TGCCGTTCTGGTCGGTGACGACGTTGCCGGCGGTAACGTTGAGGGCGAGTGCGCGACCATCGAATCCCTTCTCGAGGGACATGATTTCGAGAGTGATCCGGTCGTAGTAGATCCCGTAGCCGCCATGGATGCTGAGGTCCGGATTGACTGCGTAGTTGAAGCCGACGCGCGGTCCCCAGTTGGTGAAGTCGCGATGGCGCGTGCCTTGATAGAACGACTGAACGATGGGATTGCGCTGGCCGTACCAACTGAGATTGTTCAGATTGGTATCCATCTCCCAGCGAAGGCCTAGATTGAGTGTGAGTTCAGGAAGCGCTTTCCAGTCGTCTTGAGCAAAGAGTGCGAAGTGGTAGCTGTCATCGTTCGGAAGATCGAGCGCGCGTGTGGGCGTAGAGCTGCGGAGAGCGACGGCGAAGAGAAGATCGTTGTCGTCAACCTTGCCGTCTCCATTGCGATCGAAGTCGGGAAAGTCTTCGACGGTCTGGATATTACCCTGCTGGAAGACGCCAAGGTTGAAGTCCGCATCGATGGATTGCACTTCTCCGCCGAAGCTCAGGGTATGGTTGTGGCGCGACCAGCTAGCCACGTCATCGCCCTGAAGACGGAACTGAAGGGTCTGCTGGGGGACGCGGTAGGTTGCGCCGTCATCGAGATCCGGGTAGGTGATCTGGGGTGCGGTGGACGTTGGCGAAGTGGTATTGATGAAATTGTTGTCTGCAAAGCTCAGGCGGTTGATAACCGCCGGTGTGAAGATGTGTACCCAGTCTGCCGTGAGTCCTTGAAGATGATTGACTGCAGTTTGACGATAGGCCGCGGTGCCGATTGCCCGGTCGAGACTGCTCTGGCTGAGGTCATCTTCCAGTTCCAGTGACTGGCGGAAGCCAATCCGGTCGCGTTCGGATAACTGCCAATCGAGCCGCTCGGTGGTGAGGAAGTCATGCAACGGAGCGGTGGCAAAGACGCGGTTGATGGTTTGGTTTGCAACGTCTCGCTGACCGACGAGGTCGGCGCCGAGTTGCTGGCGGTCTTCCATAGCCACAAACCACCAGGCTTTGTCGCGGCGGAACGGACCGCCGGCGTCGCCGGCGTACTGCTGGCGGTGAAACGTCGGAGAGAGCCCGGGGATGGGTTGATATGTGGCTGGAAGTCCCTGGAGGGCTCGGTCGCGCTCGTAGATGGCGAGACCACCATGAAGGTTATTTGATCCTTGTTTCGTAACGACGTTGACGACCGTGGAACCGGAGCGGCCAAGGCCAGCAGAGAAACGGTTGCTGGCTATCTGGAATTCCTGCACTGCGTCCTGCGGGATGTTGACGAGCGAGCCACCGACGGCGTCGTCGTTGTTGTCGGCGCCATCGATGGTGACATTGCCGCCGCGGCCGGTCTGGCCGGCAGAGGAGACGACGACGGTGTTTTCTTTTGTTGGATCAAAGTTGGGCGCGGGAGCGTTGCCGGGAACAAGATACGCCAGCTCAAGATAGTTACGGCCATTGAGGGGCAGCGTGTCGATCTGGCGAGATCCGATGACACCGCCAAGGTCGGAGCTCGCAGTGTTGACGGCAGATTGCGCATCGGAGGTAATTTCAATGTCGGTGTGACTGGCGGCGACTTCGAGGCGAGCCGGGATGTTCAGAGTTTGCCCGACTTCAAGGTTGACCGTTTTATACCAAGGAGCAAAACCGGATGGAGCGGCAGCCGAGAGCTTGTAGGTCGCTGCTTCAAGTGTGGCGAAGGAGAACGCGCCATCGTTTTGAGTGGTAAAGATGCGGACAGTGCCCTGCGATACGTTGGTGAGAGTAACCGCGGCTTGCGAAACGGACTTGCCGGTAGGGTCGGTCACCGTTCCGCCAATGCTTCCGGTGGTTGACTGCTGGGCGAGGGCTGGAAGAACCAGCAGACAGGAGAGAAGCAGCGATCCGAAGACCGCCTTGCAGAATCTGGATGCGAACACCAATGACCTCCATAATTACGGCTGCATGGGAATCAGCCTCCGGTGATGCGGGGGTTTGAAATCTGGGGCTGAAGCTCATGCGAACTCTACTGGACTCGATAAACCAGGAGCATCGCCTTAAGGGAGGATTGAAGCATCAATCGAAAGGCGGAGGGCTGCTTAGGATTTAGAGGGATCATGCCTCGCGCCGTTCGTCACGCGGAGATAAGGAATTTGCCTTCGTGCATGATTTGTTGTTCGCCGTCTGGCGATTCGAGCCAGATGTTGAAGCCTAATCCGACGACATCTATGTGGGTGCCGGAGCGCCAGGGGGCGCCGGTGTGTTCGCCGTAAGGATTGCCGAAGGCGATGTGGATGCCGGGAAATTTTTCGTCCTGCAGGATATTGCCGATGACGCGGGAGACGCCGATGTTGGTGCCGATGGCGAATTCGCCGACGCGATCGGAGTTTTCGTCGGTGTGGGTGTAGACCCAGAAGTCCTGCTCGAGTCGTTTGTTGGTGCTGCTGCACGAGACGATGCGATTCTTCGCGATCTCGATGGTGAGCGGTGTGGACGCGAGCAGGCCGTAGCGCGCGCAGAGCCAGTCGCCGACGACGCCATCCACTACGAAAGTCCCGTTGACTTCACCGGGGCTGGTGAAGCATTCGCCACCGGGAAGATTGCCCCATTTCTCCGGCGAGATGATGCCGGAGGTTTTAAACCACTTGTAAGCGGGGTTCATGTCGGAGACGATGCTGGTGCCTGCAGCGGTGGTCGCGCGAATGCGTGTAGCGCGGCGGACGCGGTCGAGGACCTGCTGCGAGATGCGATCAACCTGATCGTAGTCTGCGCGCATGCCGTCACACATGATTTCGGGCGTGATGTTGACCATGTGGGCGTGGCGCATCTTGCGTCGATTGACAACATCGGTCATCTGCATGCGTGAGTGAAGCTCGTTGGGCTGCACCTGCACGGCGAAGATGGAGACGGCGGAGGATTCCATGTCTTCGAGGACGGCGGCGGGCATGCCGGTGAGCGGACGCGGCGCGAGGTCTTCGAGGATAAAGGCGTTGAAGGGACAGCCACGTTCGGCGAGCTGTGCCGCGATGGAGGCGGCAATGGGCTCAGTGACGCGGTCGGTGATGAGGGTGACCTTCTCGTCGGGCTGGATGCGCAGGCAGGTGAAGACGGCGGAGCGGGCGCCGGGGATGAATTCGGCAGGGTAGGCCTGCGACAACAGATGCGAGGCGGTGGCGGTGAGGCTTGCGATGATGATGCTCCGTCGGTTGGGGCTGCGCACGGGAGGTGCGTATCTATTGAGGGTAGCAAAAAGATGGGTGGGAGGCGGAATCGAGGTTCGATTCCGCGGACCGTGAGAGCGGTGGTCGTTTAAGATAACGGACACGGCATTCTGACCTGGAGTTGAGGTTCCTGTCCATCACAAGGAAAACAAAGTGGGTTCCCCAGGGGACCGCGTTGAGTTATTGAAGGAGGGCGAGTTGAAGATGCGTAGAATGTGGAGCGTTGCGGGAGTTGCAGGGACCTTTTTGGTGCTGCTGGTTGGCGGAGGCGGCACATGGGCAGCGGTCGCGCAGGGACCGGCGGCGGAGCAGCCGGACAAGTACGCGTGGCTTGGGGACATCCATGGCGACAAGCCGATGGAGTGGGTGAAGGCTGAGAATGCGCGGACGGCCGCGGTACTGGAGAAGCAGAAGCCTTTCGCGGACCTCGATGAGGCAGCGCTGAAGGTATTGGACTCGCCGGAGAAGCTGGCGTACCCGACATTTCGCGGCGGCCTAGTGTACAACACGTGGCGCGACAAGGATCATGTGCGAGGGATTGTACGGCGGACAACTCTGGATAGCTACCTGACGAATGATCCGAAGTGGGAGACGGTAATTGACTACGACGCGCTGGGCAAACAGGACAAGCAGAGCTGGGTAGGCAAGGGACTGGACTGCATGGAGCCCGCAGAAGAACGCTGCATGGTGGCGTTGTCGGTTGGCGGCGAAGATGCGATCACACTGCGCGAATTCAATTTGAAGACGGGCAAGTTTGTCGACGGCGGGTTTGTGATGTCGCGGGGCAAGCAGCGGGTGGCATGGCTTGACAAGGATACGTTGTTGATCGGCCGCGACTGGGGCCCGGGCACGATGAGCGAGGCGGGGTATCCAATCACGATAAGGAAGTGGAAGCGCGGCACGCCACTGGAGAGCGCTGTTGAGGTGTATCGGGGCGACACGAAGGACAACGGATACGGCGATAACCCGGCTGTGCTGGTGGATGGACAAGGACATCGCGTTGCGGTCGTTGAACGAAACAAGACGACTTTCGAGCACGAGTGGTATCTGCTGCTGCCGAGCGGACCAAAGAAGCTGGAGTTGCCGTTGAAGGCAGACCTGGAGGATTTGCAGGATAACCAACTGCTGGTGTCTCTGGAAGAAGATTGGACACCGGCGGGGCAGACGAAAAGCATTGCGCAGGGATCGGTGGTTTCGCTGGACCTCGACGCCACGAAGGCAGACCCGGTTCACCTGAAGCCCACGGTGTTGTTTGCACCAACGGCGCGGGAGTTTGCGCAGCAAGTGGCGACGACGAAAAACCACGTACTGCTGACAACGCTGGAGCACGTGCAGGGACGCGCCTATGTCTACACGCATGCCAAGGATGGGACGTGGACCCGGGTGAAGCTGCCGGTGGCGGATAACCAGTCGATCGGGATTGTGGCAGCGAGTTCGCTGGACGATAAGTTCTTCATGGCGCAAACGGGGTTCCTGACGCCGTCTGGAGTGTTACTGGGAGATGCCACAGATGCGTCGCTGAAGCCAGGCAAGACACAGAAGTCGCTGTTCGATGCGTCGCGCGATGTAGTGGAGCAGTTGGAAGCGACATCGAAAGACGGAACGAAGGTACCCTACTTTGTCGTGCATCGGAAGGACATTCCGATGGACGGCAGCACGCCGACATTGCTGACGGCGTATGGCGGATTCCAGGTTTCGAACACGCCTTACTACAGCGCGGTGATGGGCAAGCTGTGGCTGGAGCGTGGAGGGACGTTTGTGCTGGCGAACATTCGCGGCGGAGGCGAGTTTGGGCCGGCGTGGCATGATGCAGGGCTGAAAACGCATCGGCAGCGGATCTATGACGATTTCTATGCCGTGGCCGCAGACCTCGTGTCCCGCAAGTTCACTTCGACGGAGCGGCTAGGCATTGAAGGCGGATCGAACGGCGGTTTGCTGATGGGCGTGGAGTTTAACCAGCATCCGGAAATGTGGAAAGCGGTCGTGATCCAGGTTCCGCTGCTGGACATGCTGGGGTACGAGCACATGTCAGCGGGCGCGTCGTGGGTGGGCGAGTACGGGTCAGTGAGCGTGCCGGAAGAGCGAGCGTTTCTGGCTTCGATTTCGCCGTACAACCAGCTGAAGGCGGATGGGCACTATCCGGAGCCGCTGATTTTTACGACAACGGCGGACGATCGGGTGGGACCGGTGCATGCGCGGAAGTTCGCGGCAAAGATGGAGGAGTATCACCTGCCGTTTTATTACGATGAGATCACGGAAGGTGGGCATGGCGCTGGGGCGGATAACCGGCAGGCGGCGCGGACAGAGGCGGAGGAGTACACGTATCTGACGATGAAGCTGATGGATTGATGCGGGTACGGGACGAAGGCACGAGGTTCGTGCTTTCCCACCCTTTACTTTGTCAAAGATGGGCACCCAGATTCGCAGTTTATGGGAAGCGCTGGCTTACGGGCCGGCGCTTCTTGTTATTCCAAGCGCGCTGTGCATGGCATTGGAGCGGAATCGCGCGGGTAACGGTGAAAGCGCATGCCCCGCTGGCGGGGACCTAGAATGTTGGAACGCGGTCCGGTGAGCAGGGACGAGCGGACGCTGAGAAACTTGTCGAACAAACGAGGAGGTTCACGATGGGATCAGCTGTGGCGGCGGTAGAACGGACGCATGAACAGAAATTGGACCTGCTGGCAGAAGTGGCGGTGCAGGTTGGATTGGGATTGAAAGAAGGCCAGGAGCTGGTGATGACGGCTTCTCTGGACTCTCTGGCGCTGGCGCGACGAATCACGGAGCAGGCGTATCGCGCAGGAGCGTCGCTGGTGACGACACTCTATACCGATGACGAGTCCACCCTGATGCGCTATCACTACGCGCCGGATACGGCCTTCGACAAGGCGGCGAATTGGCTCTACGACGGAATGGGCACGGCGTTCAAAAGTGGGGCGGCGCGGCTGGCGATCGCGGGCGGAAATCCGTCGCTGCTGTCGAATGAGGATCCGGACAAGGTTGGGCGAGCCAATCGCGCGGTGTCGCAGGCGTACCGTCCTGCGCTGGAGCTGATTACGCGGCACGAAATCAACTGGACCATCGTGTCATGTGCGACACCGGCATGGGCTGCGCAGATGTTTCCCAACGATGCGCCGGATGTGGCGATAGCGAAACTCTGGGACGCGATCTTCAACACGACACGGATCAATGTGGACGATCCGGTAAGCGATTGGAAACGTCACGATGCGGGGCTGCACAAGCGTGCGGATTATCTGAATGAGAAGCGCTATGCGGCGTTGAAGTATCGCGGGCCGGGCACGGATTTCACGCTGGGTCTGGCGGACGATCACTTCTGGATGGGCGGTGGAACGACGGCGGGCAACGGGATCTATTGCATTCCGAATATGCCGACCGAGGAAGTGTTCAGCATGCCCCACAAGGATCGCGCAGATGGAACAGTGACGGCAACGAAGCCGCTTTCGCACCAGGGGACGATGATCGAAGGCATTCACGTGCGTTTTGAAGGCGGCCGGATCGTTGAGGCGCATGCATCGCGGGGCGAAGAGGTGCTGCGCAAGCTGATTGAGACGGATGACGGCGCGCGGCGATTAGGCGAAGTGGCGCTCGTGCCGCACTCGTCGCCCATTGCGTCGAGCGGACAGATCTTTCTCAACACGCTGTTCGATGAGAACGCGGCGTCGCACATTGCGCTGGGACAGTCATATTCATCAACGGTGCGCGACGGCGACAAGCTGAGTAAAGAAGAGCTTGCGGCGAAGGGCGCGAATGAGAGCCTGATCCACGTGGACTGGATGATCGGGTCGGACAAGCTGGACATCGACGGTGTGACCGCAGCGGGGACGCTGGAACCTCTGATGCGCGCAGGAGAATGGGTCTAACCAACCCATTTGCCATGACGTGTCAATGGGGCCCCGGTGTAGGGGTTCACGCTTTCCCACTCATGACGCAAAAAACGCGTCACGAATGGGGCACCCACGAGGTATCGATTAAGGCCTGGGGATCACTTGCAGGGGACCAGGTAATAGAAGAGCAAATTCTCGTAGGTCGGACGGGGAGATAAATGGGGAAGATCGGAATCATAGGCGCGGGCAGCGTGGGCGCGACGATTGCATACGCAGCGCTGATTCGCGGGGTGGCGCGCGAGATCAGTCTTTTTGATATTGCGCGGTCTAAGGTGGAGGCGGAGGTGCTGGACCTCAACCACGGACTGCTGTTTGCGCCGCAGGCCAAGGTGGATGGCGGGGATGACGTCGAGGTTCTGCGTGGAGCGGACATCGTGGTGATGACCGCGGGTGCAAAGCAGAAGCCAGGGCAGACGCGCATGGACCTGGCGGAGGCCAATACGCAGATCTGCGCGAAGATTCTTCCGGAGGTAGTGCGGGTCGCGCCGGAAGCACTGTTGCTGATGGTGACGAATCCGGTGGATGTGGTGACCGAGGTGGCGCTGAAGCTGACGGGATTGCCCTGGCAGCGCGTGGTCGGGTCGGGCACAGTGCTGGACAGTTCGCGGTTTCGCTACCTGGTGGCGAAGCACTGCGATGTCGCGGTGCAGAATGTGCATGCCTATATTGCTGGCGAGCATGGCGATTCGGAGATCCCGCTGTGGGCAAGTGCGACAATCGGGTCGATTCCGCTGAGCCAATGGAGCGTGGAGGGGCACGGTAGGCTGACATCGGGAGACAAGGACGCCATCGTAAAGAATGTGAAGGAAGCGGCGTACCTGGTGATCCAGGGCAAGGGCGCGACGAACTACGCCGTGGGGCTGGCGGTATGCAATATCCTCGAAGCGATTTTGTTTGATGAGCGACGCGTGCTACCGGTGAGCGGATTGCTGCGTGGGTTCCGAGGCATGGAAGATGTGTGCCTGAGCCTGCCGCGCATTGTGGGGCGTAGAGGGATTGAGGCGCCGTTGCCGATTCCGATGACAGTAGACGAGGAGAGCGGATTGCGGGAGAGCGCAGAACGAATTCGTGCGGTGGTGCGGGGACTGGGGTACTAGAGCAGAATCCGAAGAGCGGGTTCTCCGCGGCCTGCGGGGTTGGAGCAGGCGAGGCCGAGTGTGATTCACTGATGGAGGCCTTCGCAATGCGATAGTCTTAGGGCAGATCAGGACTATTATTTCAGTCTTGGAATTCTTCAGGGTTGCGATCCCTGCTGATTGCGTCGACCTTGGGGCGTGTCCTCGAGGAGACCTATTCCTGATCTGTCACTCTTCAGGAGAATCCTTGCCAAACATGCTCAAACTGCAGAGACTTCCCTTCACCGTTCTGGTCGCGTTTGCCCTTGCCCTCCCTTGTCTTAGAGCGCAGCAACCAACGACGCAGGCTCCCGTCGAGGATTACGTTCGTTCTCACTACACGAAGTATGAATTTCGCATTCCCATGCGAGATGGGAAGCGGCTGTTCACGGCCGTTTACGTGCCGAAGGATGAGGCGGGCGGGCCGTATCCGTTTCTGATGGATCGCACGCCATACAGCGTGGCGCCGTATGGCGAGGATCAGTATCCGAAGAACCTGGGGCCTTCAGAGGAATTTCAGAAGAGCGGATACATCTTTGTTTACCAGGATGTGCGCGGTCGGTGGATGAGCGAGGGCGATTTCATCGAGATGCGGCCGCACATCGATAACAAGAAGGGGCCGCAGGATGTGGATGATGCTTCGGACACCTACGACACGATCGAGTTTCTGCTGAAGCATGTGCTGAATAACAACGGCAAGGTGGGGATCTGGGGGATTTCGTATCCGGGGTTTTATACGTCGGCATCGATGATCGATTCACACCCGGCGCTGGTAGCGGCGAGCCCGCAGGCCCCCATGACGGATTTGTTCCTGGGCGATGACGGGTATCATGGCGGAGCGTTCATGCTGTCAGCGAATTTCGGATTCTATGGGCCGTTCTTTCATCCACAGAATGGACCGCAGACGCCGAAGCCGACGGTGCCGATTGATTTCGGGATGCCGGACAGCTACCAGTTTTATTTGAGGGCCGGGAACACTGCCAATTTGGACAAGCTTTATCTGAAGGGGTCCAACTGGCTGTTCAACGACCAGGCGAAGCACACTACGTACGACGCGTATTGGCAACAGCGTGATTTGTCTCGGCACATGAAGAATGTGAAATGCGCAGTGCTCGTGGTGGGCGGATGGTACGACGCGGAAGATCTTAGCGGGCCTTACCGGACGTTTTATGCAACTTCGAAGTTGAATCCGGAGACGCAGACAACGCTGGTGGAAGGCCCGTGGGTGCACGGCGGATGGGCGCGCGGCGACGGATCGCGCCTGGGCGATGTGCAGTTCGGGGCAAAGACGAGCGAGTATTTCCGCGCTAACATTCAGTTCCCTTTCTTTGAGCATTATTTGAAGGGCAAGGGAGCGGCGCAGCCGAAGGCCGTGGTGTTTGAAACTGGGACGAATGTGTGGCGGCACTTTGATGAGTGGCCGCCAAAGGCTGCGACGGCGAAGATGCTGTATTTTCGTGCGGGCGGAAAGCTGAGTTTTGATGCGCCGACGGAGGTGCAAAGCCGGGATGACTACGAGAGCGATCCAAATCACCCGGTACCATTTGTGGGTTACACCACGGATACGGTTCCGCAGCGATATATGGTGGATGATCAGCGATTCGCAAGCGAACGGTCGGACGTCCTGACGTATGTTAGCGAACCGCTGGAAGAGGATGTGACGATCGCGGGACCGATTTCGCCGAAGTTGAAGGTGGCGAGTTCGAGTACGGATTCAGATTTCGATGTGAAGCTGATTGATGTGTATCCGGACAACTATCCGGATGCGACGGAAGCGGGCGCTCCCAACAAGCGCGTTCTGGATGCTCCGCCGCTGCACATGGGTGGATACGAGCAGTTGCTGCGTGGCGAGCCGTTCCGGGCGAAGTTCCGCAATAGCTGGGAGAAGCCGGAGCCGCTGGTTCCGGAGAAGATGACGGATATCAACTTCACCATGCCGGATCTGTTTCACACGTTTCGGCGAGGGCACAGAATCATGGTGCAGGTGCAGAGCAGCTGGTTTCCGCTGACGGATCGCAATCCGCAGATATTTGGGGATATTCCGAATACTCCGCCGGAGCAGTTTACGAAGGCGACCGAGCAGGTGTTTCATCAGAAGGATGCGGCTTCGGGAGTTGAGGTGCTGGTGATGCCGAGGGACTAGGCTAACATTCTGCAAATCGAAACATCAACAAGGCAATTATTTATTCACAACGTTCGTGAGGTGTTCGATGTTTGGTCGTACGTATCGTTCTGTTGCAATTCTGGCAGCGGCCGTTCTGACAGCTGCACCTGTGATCCGTGCCGAAGAGGGCATGTGGACCTTCGATAACCCGCCGCTGAAGCAACTGGCGGCGAAGTACAACTTTCATCCGACGCAGGAGTGGCTGGATCATCTTCGGTTGTCGAGCGTGCGGCTGAATGATGGCGGGTCCGGTTCGTTTGTGAGTCCGGATGGGCTGCTGCTGACGAATCACCACGTAGCGCGCGGGCAGCTGCAGAAGAACTCGACAGCTGAGCATGATTATCTGGCGAATGGCTTCTATGCGGCGACGCCGGACCAGGAGATGAAGTCGCCGGATCTTGAGATCAACGTGCTGGTGGGAATGCAGGATGTGACGGCGCGGGTGCAAGGTGCGGCCAGGGGTATAAGCGACGACGCGAAGGCGTTGAAGGCGCGGGACGCGGAGATTGCGGCAATCACCAAGGAGAGCAACGACAAGACCGGATTGCGCTCGGATGTGGTGTCGTTTTATAACGGCGGCGAGTACTGGCTCTATCAATACAAGGTGTACACGGATGTGAGGCTGGTGTTTGCGCCGGAGGAACAGGCGGCATTTTTCGGCGGCGATCCGGATAACTTTACTTATCCGCGATATGACCTGGACATGGCGCTGTTTCGGGTTTATGAGAATGGCAAGCCGCTGCACACAGACAACTATCTGAAGTGGAGCGCGAAGGGTGCGGCGCCGGGCGAGCTGATTTTCATCTCGGGACATCCGGGATCGACATCACGTCAGGATACGATGGCGCAACTGCTGGTGGAACGCGATGTAATTGAGCCGGCGGTGACGGAGTATCTGAAGCGGCGGATTGCCGCGGCCCAGGCGTATGCGGCGCAGGGACCGGAGCAGGCGCGGCAGGTAGGCACAACAATTTTTGGTTTGCAGAACAGCCTTAAGGTCTATATCGGCCGGACGGAAGCGCTGGCCGACAAGAATCTGATCGCGAAGAAACAGGCGGAGGAAGATGATTTCCGCAAGAAGGTTGCCGCGAATCCGGAATGGGAAAAGGAATACGGCGGAGCGTGGGAGACTATTGCGAAGGCTGAAGAGCAGCTGAAGCCGATGATCAAGTACCAGGTGTTCCGCCGGACGGACAGCAGACTGTTCTCGATTGCGCTGACGCTGGTGCAGTATGCGGCGGAGATGAAAAAACCGGACGGCGAGCGGTTGCCGCAGTTCCATGATGCAAATTTGCAGTCGCTCAAGTTTCAGATGCTGTCGCCGGCGCCGATTACGATAGCGACGGAAAAACTGTTCATGAAGACGGCATTGAGCCTTGCCGAAGAGAAACTGGGCAAGGACGATGCGTTTGTGCAGGCCGTATTGCAGGGCGGACCCGTGGACACGACAGTGGATGTACTGATCGACGGGACAAAGCTGGGCGATGTAGCGGCCCGCAAGGCGCTGATGGATGGGGGCGAGGCAGCAATTGCAGCGTCCACCGATCCGATGATTGTGGCGGCGCGGCGCGTGGATCCGGTTGTGCGCGAAACGCAGCGCAAGATGCGCGACACGATTGCGAGCGTGCTGACGCCGGCCGGTGAAAAACTGGGGAAGGCGCGATTCCTTGTTTACGGGAAGAATGCTTATCCCGATGCGACGTTCACACTGCGTTTGAGCTATGGAACGGTGGACGGGTATCCCTACAACGGAACGATTGCGCCGCCGTTTACGACGTATTACGGCTTGTACGATCGCGCGGACAGCTTCAGCGACAAGGCGCCCTTTAACCTGACGCCAAAGGAACAGGCGGGCATAACCAAGCTGAATATGGCGACGCCGCTGGATTTTGTTTCGACTGGCGACATTATCGGCGGGAATTCAGGTTCACCGGTGGTGAATCGCGAAGGCGAACTGGTGGGGCTGATCTTTGACGGGAACATCGAATCGCTGGCGGGTGATTTTGTGTATGACGGATCGAAGAACCGCGCGGTTGCAGTGCACTCGGCGGGGATGATTGAAGGTCTTCGCAAGCTGTATGGTGCCGATGCGCTGGCGGATGAGTTGGAGGGAAAAAAGTAGGACAGCTTCTAGCCTCAGTGGTGAGTCTGAAGTCCTCTAACGGAAACCAGGAAAGCCCAGAAGCAGATTCTTCGCTCACCACCCCCAAACCGAAAGACGTTTGGGGCCCCGTTCTGAGCGAATGACACCACCACTCAGGGGAAGAATTTCAGATTCAGGACACTAGCAGATTCAGGACACTAGCAACTGGCTCTGTTTGAAAAGAGAAGGGAGGCCTTGATGGCTTCCCTTCCCTTTTTTGCGGCTGAATTGATCAGGTCGTCAGGGATTTGCGGGCGGCAACGACTGGGGTTGGCGGAGGGTTGGGAGGATCACGGCCATCAAAAGGAGAGCGGCGGGGATGGTAAGCATTCCGGCGCGGAGGCTGCCCGTATGAGCGGAAGTGAAGCCGGCAATCCAGGGAAGTACGGAGCCACCGAAGCCGGCGGTGAAGAGTATCCAGCGGGAGTCGGCGGTTCGGCGAGCGCGGGCGAAGAAGCCGGCGAGAACGAGAGGGTAGGTGGGCGCCAGAGCCGCTCCGAGGAGGAACATGGCAACGCTGCGGGTGGCTACGGAGGGCGCGAGTTCGAGAAACAGCGCAGACAGGAGTCCAAGTGTAATGGCAACGCGGAGGACACGCATAGGCGCGGCGCGCAACAGGAGCAGAGACGAGAGGCCGCGAGAAGAAAGAAATCCCGCCCAGTAGAAGGAGGTTGAAGCAGCGGCCAGGACGAGTCCGGCGCCGGACATGCGAAGGGAGTAGGTAGGCAACCATGCGGCGACGGTGTTTTCAATGCCGACCTGAAGGAACGCAGCGAAGGCGAAAACAGCGATGAGGTAGAACGCAGCGTTGCCGCGAGTGTCGGGAACAGTCCGCGTGGGTTCAGGTCCGTCTCTGAGGACGAGCGCACACGCGAGAGCAGCGACGGCAGAGGCGATGGCGAAGAGGATGTACGCAGCGCGGTACGAATGATGCATAAGAACGCGCGCGGCAATGAGGGGAGCAGCAAGGGCTCCGATGCTCCACGTGAAGTTAAGGAATGTTAGCAGGGGCGCGCATCGCTCAGGGAAGTTCCGGCCGGTGAAAAGCGTGACAGCAGACATGGGCACGCCGACGCTGATGCCGAGGAGCAGGAACGCGGGCGCAAGAAGTGAGCGCGGACTGGCAGCGACCGCGAGGCAGGTACAGACCATGGCGGCGAAGCCGATGGTCATCAGGCGTGCATAGCTGCCGCGGCATAGAAGTGCTCCCAGCGAAGTGCCGGCGAAGTAGAGCAGGAAGAGAAGGCCGGAGGCGGAATCGCTGAGGTTGAAGCGAGCGGCGAGCGATGGAAGCAGGGCTCCACCGACGATGTGAAGGACGCCGGTGAGCGCAAAGACCGGATGCAGGACGGCGAGAGTCCAAAATGACGGGGTCCTCGGGGAGGTCTTGGGTGTAAACGGCATCAATGGCTCAGACGCGCTTGATGCGGTTGCGTTTGGGATTAGGCGGACTGGTGGATTCGCGGATAACGAGCTCGGGGTGAATGGGAACGAAGTCGGGAAATTCGGCCTGCCCGCGAATGCGCTGGAGCAGGATACGCGCAGCAGTGGTGCCCATTTGATAGAGCGGCTGACGAATCGTGGTAAGGCTCGGGTTGTGGAACGCTGCGCTCTGGATGTCGTCGAATCCAATGATGGACACATCAGAGGGAACCTGGAGGCCGTGGTTCATGAGCGCGCGGATTGCGCCGATTGCGGAAACGTCGTTGAAGCAGACGAGCGCGGTGAAATCGGCACCGCGCATGACGAGTTCGTTGGCGGGCTCGAAACCAAGTTCAGGCGTGGAGACGCGAAGCTTGAGGTGCACAACGAGTTCTGGCGGAACGACCAGCTTCAGATCGCGGGCGACGGCCATGAGACAATTCCAGCGATCATCGGCGTCGGAACTATGGCTGCCGCCGCGCATGAATGCAATTTTGCGATGGCCGAGTTGGTAGAGATGACGCAGGGCAAGCTCGGCGGCGCGCTTCTGGTCGAGGACAACATTGGTGACCCCTTCGATCTTGCGGTGGCCGGCCACGACGACTGCGGGGAGAGAGCCGAGGCTCTTTTCGAGAGCTGTGTCGATAAAGACAAAGCCCTCGACGGATCGATCCAGAAAGAGGCGCGGGTATTCCTCGATGAGATCGGGTTTACGACGGTGGCTTGCGGTCAGGTAGAAGTAGCCCTCTTCGATGAGGTGCTCCTCGACACCGCTGAGAACCTGCATGGCATAGCTATCACTGAGTTCGGGGACGAGGACGCCGACCGTAAAGGTCTGTCGCTTGCGCAGGGAGCGTGCGAAGAAGCTGGGGCGGTAGTCGAATTTAGCCGCAGCCTCGATAACCCGGTTGCGCGTGTCCTGCGGGATGGAGCGGACTCCCGGAGCATTATTGAGCACAAGCGAAATCGTGGCCGGCGAAAGATTGAGGTACTCACCGAGGGTGCGCAGGCTGATAGGCTGGCCTGGCTGCGGCGCCGCTCCTGGTTTGGATTGCTTGGGCATGCACTCCTGTTTTAACACCGTGGAGGCAGAGTGCGCTGTGTTTTCCCAATGAGGACTCGTGAAACTGGCGGCAGGGCGAGACGTGAGGAAGGTGCATGGGCGAGAATGATTCCGCCAAAACAAACATCGGAGGCAGGTCATGAAAGGTCTCTTGTTCGCTTGTTCGTTCGCCATTGTTCTTGTTCCGGGTGCGTTAATCACATTCGGCCAGACACAGGCCCCCGTCGGCATTTTTGAAAGTCATGAGGACGTGGGCACCGTGCTGCATCCGGGGACGACGAGCTACGACGCCACGAAACGGAGCTACGCGGTGACGGGAAGCGGCGAGAACATGTGGTTCGGTATGGATGATTTTCAGTATGCGTGGAAGAAGATCAGCGGAGATGTGGCGATCTCGGCGGACATCGCATTTGTGGGCGAAAAGGGAAACAACCATCGCAAGGCGGTGCTGATGATCAGGCAGAGCCTGAGTGGGGGTTCGCCGGCGGTGGACATTGCGCGGCATGGAGACGGGCTGACGTCACTGCAGTTTCGCGATGCGGCGGGCGCGGATGACCACGAGGTGCAGGCGAATGTGACGGGGCCGAAGCGGGTGAGACTGGAAAAGCGCGGCAACTACTTCTATGCGTTCGTTTCAGGGCCGGATGAAAAGCTGGAGCCGGCCGGTGCTTCAACGAAGCTGACGCTGAGCGAGCCGTTCTACGTGGGGATCGGGGTTTCGGCGCACGACAAGGATGCGACGGAGACAGCGGTGTTTTCGAATGTGAAGATTGAGGCGCTCCAGTCCGGCGGAGAGAAGCCGGTGCTATACAGCACGCTGGAGACGGTGCCGATTGCGTCGGCTGATCGGCGGGTGTCGTATGTGGCGCCAGCGCATTTTGAGGCACCGAACTGGTCGCGGGATGGGTCTTACTTCCTGTTCAACCAGGATGGCGGAATCTATCGACTTGCGGTGACCGGCGGTGCCCCGGTGAGGATCAATACTGGTCCGCAGGTAAAGTGCAACAACGATCATGGGATTTCGCCGGATGGGACAATGCTGGCAATTAGTGACTCGACGGAGACAGGAAAGTCGCTGGTCTATACGCTGCCGATCGCAGGTGGTATACCGACGAAGATCACGCCAGTTGGGCCGTCGTATTGGCATGGATGGTCGCCGGATGGAGGGACGCTGGCGTTTGTAGGGCAGCGCGGCGACAACTTCGATATCTACTCGGTACCGGTGAATGGAGGCGATGAGAAGCGCCTGACGACGGCGCCAGGGCTGGATGATGGACCCGAGTATTCGCCGGACGGGCAGTGGATTTATTTCAACTCGGAGCGGACGGGGCACATGCAGATCTGGCGGATGCATCCGGATGGAAGGGAACAGGAGCAGGTGATCATGGAGGAGACGAATGACTGGTTCCCACATATTTCGCCGGATGGGAAGTGGATGACGTTCGTTGCGTTCGAAAAGGGCGTGACGGGGCATCCGCCGGACAAGGACGTGACGCTGAATTTGATGTCGCTAACGGACAAGAAGGTCAAGGTGCTGGCGAAGCTGTTTGGCGGACAAGGGACGAATAATGTGCCGTCGTGGTCGCCGGATAGTTCGAAGGTGGCGTTTGTGAGCTATGAGTATCTGGCGCCCGGGGGCGAGAGAGTAAGTTGGGGCTGTGGAATTGGACGGGACGACAAGCGGACAAGAACAACCGCAGATCCTTCGACTTCGCTGTGCCCGTTCAGGATGACATTCCTTAAATGAGCTGTGCGCGGCTGAAGCCACGCCGCAACTGATGCTTGGAAATCGCGACAGGGAGGTGACGCCAGATGAATGCGAGGGCATGGCTGAAATCGAGCGGCATGAAGCTGGGGACGATCGTGACGATTGATCATCCGTCGATTGTAGAGATCGCGCGATTGGCAGGATTCGACTGGCTGTGGATTGATGGGGAGCATGGACGCTTCGACGAAGTGAGTGCGGCGACGGCGTGTGCCGTGAATTCGGTCGGCCCGCCGACCTTTGTGCGGCTACCGGACCGGTCAGCGACATCGATCAAGAGGTTTTTGGACACTGGGTGCGACGGGATCATTCTCCCACAGGTTTCGTCGGGAGCCGATGTAGACGATATCGCGCGGGCTGCGCTCTATCCGCCGCGTGGCGAGAGAAGCGTGGGGATCGCACGGGCGCAGGGCTATGGAACGAGATTCGAGGAGTGCCTGCGAATTCAGGAATACGCAATCGTCGTGCAGATCGAATCTACGGCAGGCGTGAGGAACGCGGAGGCGATCATCGGACACGCAGCGGTGGATGCGGTGATTATCGGACCGTATGACCTGAGCGGATCATTGGGGTTTCCGGGCAACGTTGAGGCACCGCAGGTGGTCGAGGGCATCGCCACAGTTCAGGCCCTCTGCAAGGATGCCGGAAAGCCTTGCGGGATCTTCGCGGCGACGGCCGAAAAGGCGGGTGTGTACGCGAAATCAGGTTTTGATTTGATTGCCGTTGGAATGGATTGCAGCATTCTGCTGGGTGGATATGAGGCGATGCGCGCGAGGATTGTCGGAGGACTGAAAAAGGATAGAGACGTGCAGGAGGACCTTCGCGCAACTTAAGCTAAACTTGGAGGAAGCGCTGTTCCCTCAAGCGGAGGGATGGGTGAGCGGTTGATACCGGCGGTCTTGAAAACCGTTGTGCCTGAAAGGGTACCGGGGGTTCGAATCCCTCTCCCTCCGCCATAAAGTCTTTATAATCAACAACTTGATAGAGAATCCAGATCTTCCCGCGTATTCTCGGCGCAATTCCCCAACTTCAGCGACCGAAAGGGACGAGAGAAAAATTCTCCGCCCGAAGGTGCTCGCCAAAATCGTCCGAATTCTCTGTTCGCAGATACCGTAGTGCCCTTTCGCAGACGGCTGCGCACTCGCAAAAACTCGAGTTTGATCGAAATACTCGGGAGTGGCGACAGTGTACCCAACCCCTCACCCAACGATCACGACGACCGCCACGAGGGCGCAGGCGCGAGCAATGAGCTATCCATGGTCATTCCCGGTCACGGTCTGGTAAGTGCGTCCGCACCGAATCCTGGACTTCGGAGCAGTCCGGCAACATATTCGCTCCCGGCGTAGACTTGCCCATGGGAACAATTGCGTACCTCAGCGCAGCCACAGACCGCAATGGGAAATTCTCGGGCTATTACAGATGTTCTCTGTGTGTCGCAGAGTTTCGCCCAAACCCCAAGCAGCTTGGAGAAATGGCGTTCTTCTTCGCTGCCCACGTTCGGCTCTCACATCCTGCACAGGAGGCTACTCGCCAGGACGTGGTCGAGCCTATGGATCGTTGAAGAGAAGCGCAACGCGACTGCTGAGGAAATCAAGCAGCTTTGCAAGCGTCCTGCGAAGCGGTGAATGCCTCACTTGTTTTCAGCAACTACACCCGAGTCAGTCAAATCGATGTGGCCAGGGGCGTCATCCGCAGGCTTGGACCGGAAAAACCGGCGTCCAGTAGGTGAGCCTCGTCAACGACGAAATCTGATTGACCTTTGACCCGAATCGGTTCACACTCTCTAGAATTTAGTCCAACGTTCCCCCTCCCCACACGATGGACTGGTCTATGGACTGTGGCTGCGTTTGAAGAGCTAACGACATTGGAGGGGTTCGTCCGCTTCTACTTGGAGCAACCTCGAATGGCAGAATCTCTGAAATTCGCTCACCGTAAGAATCCAATTGGAACCGTGGACTCCATATGTCCGCGATGCGCCGCGACCGTGGCAACGGTCTATGACCTGGGCGAACTCCTCAGATACGAACAGCAACATGTTTGCGACCCAGCTTTGATGGCGCGATATCACAGTAGGAAGCCGCCGTCTTCTGAGACCGTTGAGGACTCCGAGAACTGGCAATTCGCAAAACTTGGCAACGCGAAACTGTAAGCCGACTGAGCTTACGTTGTCCAACGTTGCGTTCGCCCGAAAAGGCGTCAACGTGATTTCAGTCGCAGCCAAACAATAGGGTGCGAGTCGTCCGTCTCAGGCGGCTCATCCACTTCATTTGCTTCATTGGCACCGGCGGATTCGATGTCTTCCAGTTCCGCTATGCGCAAAAGCAGGAAACGCTTTAACTCAGCGACAACGGGTTCGTCCGCTTGCGACGGAAAGTCCTCGTCAAGCTTCTGCAACGTGGCACAAAGACCCTTGATGAGTTCGGAAGAAAGATGCGGAGACATGAAATTCGTTCGATGCAGGACTTAGACATCCAGGATGCCCTTCTCCAGTTGGCTCGATGGAGAGCGCCGGGACTGAAGGATTAGTGGCCGCGTATTGCCTGGATTCGGCTCTCTTGTGTCGGATGGAGAGCTGATTTCCTTTTTGAAGAAGGCCATAATCCAAAGATGGAAAAGAGTGCAGCGGTCCCCCGCATCATCGAAGCCTTGAGGATGAGAGACAGCGTAGTTATCACGTTTGAAGATTGTACGTACGCGAAGTACCCGGCCAGTCTCCTCTATTCCCTGCTTCCCAAAGCAGCCGAAATGAGCGGAGATTTGAGCGACCCCGACCAGGTCGAAATCTGATTGACCTTTGACCCGAATCAGTCCACACTCAATCACCGCGACATTACGCTCTCCCCCAACGGTTAGGACCGGCCTATGGAATTCGTTGACAGGGAGCTAACGTGTGTTGAATGCAACAAGACGTTCGTTTTCTCGGCTGCCGAACAGCAGTTTTTTCGTGACAAGGAATTCAATCACGATCCGAAACGCTGCAAGCAATGCAAGGTCAAGGTATCAGGCGCCAGAGGGGTTAGAGTCGAAACGCACGTGAAGTGCTTCGAGTGCGGAATAGACACGACAGTCCCTTTCAAGCCAACAGGAAAACGACCAGTGCTTTGTACTTCCTGCTTCAAGAAGCAACCAAATCGTCCCCAGACGGGAATCTCGCTCGTGAGACCTGTCGACCAAGCCGGGTGATGCAAATCACATTATCTGAATCAACTCTGCCCCGTAATGAAAGTATGTCGATTCCTTCGTTGGAAACCATCATTGACCGTGAGTTGGCAGAGAAGATCATTGGCCGGTCTGCTGAGATCATCCCTCAAGACGGAATTCTGTTCCGTCAAGGGGAACCGGCTGACTGCTTGTACTTCGTGAAATCGGGTGAAGCCAGCTTGACGATGCAGGCAGGAGACAAGGAAGTCAGGATTCGAGCGGGCCAGGGTTCGCTACTTGGCATTCCTGCGATAGTTGGGAATCAGCCTTACTCAATGACGGCTAAAGCATGTTGGGACGCAGAGATTCTCAGGCTCAGTTCGGTCGTATTCAACGACTTGATAAAGACGGAGCCGAGAATGCAGCAAGCTGTATTGCGAATCCTTGCGGGTGAGGTCAGAGTTGCGCGTCAGGCGCTGTCTGATTTGTCGTCGGGGTCAGAGGTCTAAATGGCGCCGGGCGGTTGAAGGACTACAATCGCTCATGCCCCTGCTGCCAGAGCTGCAAATGAGGTATGACGAGAACAGTATTCCCGTCTCTGCGAAGTGTTCTCTTTGTGGCGAACAGATGCCGCAAAGCACGCCACGCATCACGAACCCAATCGACAATGTTGAGTGGTTCGCGGCTCAGTTCGGTCTTCATGTAGCGCAAAGCCATTCGCAGGCTTGGACCGGGAAATCTCGCATTCAGTAGGAAGGTGGTTACGGCGAGAATCTTTGCACTATTTTGGCCATACACCAAGCGAAGCGCGCCTGGCAACCACTACGTCTGTCATCGCTCAAATCGTTTTCCTGGCGCTCGTCCCCGGTTCCGCGCAGCAAGCCGCTTTTCCTCAACACCTACTCATGCTGATGCATCGACTGCGAGAGGTTAATCAGATTCTTCGGAGGCACGCGAATGATGCCTCTGACTGGACTGTCTATGTCCGCAATGAAAAAGAACGAGACGGCGACAAGAAAAGGAAATACCAATAATAGACGCCCTCTTGTCTGAGCTCCGAACCCTATTAATACACAGCAACACACGCTCAGCACGACCATCGTCAGCCAGGCACCTGTCGGCACACGATACCACCAGGCGGCCTGGGAATAGTCCGCACTGTTTAGCACATCGTTCATTCCCGATATCACCAACACCATCGGGATCGACGGCGTTGCACGAGCAGCATTTTGAACGGTCGACCACATTTCCTTCTGCAGCCTTGCTGTTTCCTGCCGGACAAGTTCAAGACGCTTCATGTCTCTCACGGAATAAAACGACACCCGCTGATCGACGTACTCGTTCAGTAGACTTCGCACTCTTGCTCCGTCTGTCGCAGGAAGCAAGTCGGCACGAACGTACTCGGTGCCAATCGCATTTGCCTCCTCCGCCTCATAATTCCGGCGCTGATCGTAACGTCCCAGCGCCATAGAAAAGCTGAACCCGATAATCAATGCCAAGAGCGTCAGGCTCGCATTTGTCATCAAGCTCAAGTCTCTCTCACTCTTTTCATAGGTCGCTCGCTTGCCGATGTGACCGCCCAGCTGTACCGACAGCCAAAAGGCAAGGAGAGAGACCACGAGGACAACCGCCGGATAATCCTTAATTTGGATCAAGAGAGCCTCGATTCGGGTGCTCGTCCATCACATAGAGCACCCCGGTGCCCGGAAGTCTAGCACGAAGCATCGCACGGAGGTTTCCGAGGGGCATAACTAAGGTGCCCTGCAGCGCGATTGTTGACGTCCTTCGGTTGCAATCAATGCCGCCGTCGATCGCCACAGAGTGCCACCAGTGCGAACATTCTCGCTGCCGATTCAGATGAGAGTCCGTTGCCCGGTCCTTTCCCACGCCGCTTCGCATCGTTCCCAGGTCGAGGAGCGCCATGGCTGCACGTCTTCAAGGGCCGTGATTTTGACCTTGAACTTCGAGCCGATGGACTGCCGGAGGTGTTCCAATTTTCCGTCAAGCATTTCTATCGAATCTTCGGGGACGAACACCCAGACGTGAACGCGCCAGTTGGCTGGTACCATGCAATCGCGTCGCAGTGCAGTTTGGACCGAGTCCCAATTCTCCGTCCAGTCTGACAGTTTCTTGAGCAATGACGGGAGTTTGTGCTCAAAGGCGGTCTCGCAGAAGTACACTGCACCGTGGCGAAGGTCAATCGCGACCGCATCACACGAACAGTGTTGCGCAGGCTTTTCCGAACTCCCGCCCGCATCGAGCCGGATGCGGCATTCCGTGTCAACGAACATGGCCTTGTCTGCCAGCAGATAGTCCATGACAACGGTCTTGTAGTGATCCATTCAACGATGGTGGCTATCAGGAGAGGTACAGTTCTGTGACCTCGATCACACTGCCAGATTCAGCCGTTGATCGCAAGCAAGTGGCACCAGTGCGAACATTCTCGCTGCCGTGCTGAGATCATGATGTCTGCCTTTTGTACGCTGGCTGTTGA
>CAVTKF010000014.1:0-593194 GCA_963735215.1 uncultured Acidobacteriaceae bacterium
TGGATTCTATCTCTGTGAAGCGCATCGCACGGACGTATTTCGCGAGTATCCGGATTTACTGCTTGAGCGAAATTACGAAAACAATCCATCGCGGTGGGGATTTGAATGCATCTAAGACGCAATATGACGACGGTAAGGGGGCAAGATGCCAAATGTCTCCGCTTCCGCATCCAGTTCAGCAGCCGCCCGAGTCGAATACGACCCTGCTCGGCGGAGGATATCCCTTAATCGTATCTTCCAGATTCCGCAAATGTTCCGTCCCGCGGTCTCCTCGTTTGCCGGGGCCACAATCGGCCGCGTGAATCTCGAGCGGCCCGCCATCGGCCTCACGGCAATTGCCTCTTGGTTTCGCTTCGCTCGCTGGCGCCGGATGCATCCGGTGGAGCGGCCCGACGGAAAACGAAGGAGCCGCATCTGGATGTATCAGACCATCATTCAGAAAGAGCGGTTGAATGACGAGCCGATCGATTTTTGGGAATTCGGTGTTTTTCGTGGAGAGTCCTTATTCGCCTGGCTCAATAACATCTCCCATCCCGATTCGCGCTTCGTGGGATTTGACACATTTACAGGGTTGCCCGAGAGATGGCGTGCCACAGAGCTGGAGGGTGCATTCAACGTGTATGGGGAGATTCCCGAGACAAATGACGCACGCTGCGGTTTCGTGGTCGGCCTTTTCCAAAAACGCTTCTTCCCTTCGCACGCCTTCACGACTTCTCGCGACGATTGGTGATCCATCTGGACGCGGATCTGTATTCGTCAACACTCTTCGTTCTGACAACCTTGGCTCCCTATTTCAAATCCGGGGACATCATCTTTTTCGATAATTTCATTTGTTCTGTCGATGAATTCCGAGCGTTCGAAGATTTCGTCAAGTCTTACCGAGTCAAATATGAAGTCCTCGGTGCGGTAGAAGAGTACATTCGAGTCTGCGTCAAGATCCTGGGCTGATGCGAGCTTCTGGGACCCTGCTCCGCACTCTACCGTTGCAGCAGGTCGATCGGCTGGGTGAAGTCGGTGGCGCGGATGTATTTGGCCAGCGACGGGTGCTGGCGCTCGAGGGCCAGATACATCTCCCAGGCGACGCGGCGATAGCTGAAGTGGCCGGCGGGGGCGGAGCGGAGTTCGCTGATGTATTGCGCTTCGGCGAAGTCCATTTTGAAGAGGCAGCGAACGCGCGTGGCCAGCGGCAGCAGGTAGAGAGCAGACGCGCGGCTTCGGGCGCGGAGCCGGCGGCGATTTTGGCGCTGGCGGCGTGGGCGGATTCGATGGCGGACTGATAGTCGGCGAGGACGCCGGCTTCTTCGAGTCCGGCGGCGTCGCCGGAGTGGGGTGTTTCGTAGCCGTGGAGGGCGTGAATCCCTGCTGGATCTGCGTGACGCGGCGGTGGCGATGCATGTCGCGAAAACCGCCGATGTCCATGAGGATGTCGAAGCGCAGGGCGGCTCCGGCGTGAAAGGCGCGAAGAGCTTCGTCGTGCCGGCCGCGGTGCCGCAGACCCAGCTCGATAATCTCCGCAACGCGCGCGGCGGGAAGCTCGGCGACGATATCGCGAACCTGGCGGTAGGGGTGATGGCTGGCCCAGTAGATGAGCGTCGCGGCCAGTTCGACTTCGAGCGACTCGGTGCGTTCGACGAGATCACACTGCGTGGGGCGGATTGATGGGATTCCGTCGAGGAGTTCTGCAGCGGCCTGTTCGAGTTCGGCGCGCGTCTGGATCAGATAATGGTTTGGCTCGGCGTATTTGACCAGCGTGGGCGCGGTGCGGACTTCGCGGGTGAGGAGGTTGGCGGCTTCGGCTGCGAGTTCGGGGTCGCCGAGTTTTGCGACGAAGGCTTCGCCGGCGCGGGAGTTCACATTCCAGGCCGGGCCAGTGGCGGCTTCGCGAAGCTTTGCGCCCAGGTCGCGCACTTCGGCGATGGGATGCGAGAGCAGGCGGGAAACCTGCGTCTCGAGGGTGCGCGCGTTGACGATCTGGCCGAGCGAAGTATTGGTGGCCAACGGAAGCAGGTAGCGCGCCACATCGAAGGCCCGCGCCTTCAGGGTGCGATCGTAGGCTTCCGGCTTCATCTCCTCGGGACAGATGACGCGCTGGCGCAGGGCTTCGTGCACCGCGGCGGTGGTGCGCTGGTAGGTCGAGAACAGGTTCTCGACGGTGTCGCTGTAAAGGTTGGCGGAGGCCGCGTCTGAGCCGAAGTCAGGGAAGTACCAGCCGGATTTCTGGAAGTTCTGATAGCGGGTGGAGCGCTCCTGGCCGTCCCAGCGCTGCTCGTCGACCAGGACGATGGCTGCCAGCAGGCTCAGGCGCTCGACGGCAAAGGCGATGTGGGCCAGGTCGGCGATGGAGCGATGGCCGTATTGGAAATAAAATGTGTTGAGGAACTGCTCGGCGCGCTGGGCGCTGATTTCGGTCAGCGATTCGCGCATGGAGAGCGAGGAGCGCGAGTACTTGGCCATGGCGTAGGCCAGGACTTCAGGATCGGCTCCGTGAACGGCATAGACATCGGTCTGGTTGCGGGCGCCGGCGGGCGAGAAAGATTCACTGGACATGGACGAGGGCTCGCGAACAGAATACGGCATCAGGTAAGTCGGGCTGTGAATCCCCGGACCGATGAAACGTCAAAGATAAGGCGGGAGCACGCGGCAGAATGCGGGAGTTCAAATTGCGCACATCGCAAAGGCCCCGGCCATTGCCCACCGGCCGCTGGGCAATGTCTCAGCGGTGGAACGACCTGCTCTTTGCGCACTGGCGCGTACCTGCGGCGACTATCTCGCACTTTTTGCCGGAAGGATTGCAGCCAGACACTTTTCAGGGCTCGGCGTGGATTGGGATTGTGCCGCTGTGGATGGATCGCTTCAACTTTCGCGGGGTGCCCTCAGTTCCCGGGACGGGAAGCTTTCCCGAGTTGCATCTGCGCACCTACGTTCACGACCAGCACACCAATACGCCCGGCATCTATAACTTCTCAGTGGATATCGGCAGCCTGCTGGCCACTGCGGCGGTGCGGTTTATCTTTCGCCTGCCCTGCAACTGGGCGGAGATGCGGCTGAATCAGCGGACCGAACGCGAATTCTCATTTTATAGCCGCAGGCGATTTGTCAGCCATCCCGCCATGTTCAACGCGCGCTACCGGGGCCTGGGTCCGACGCGCAGACTGGCGGAGATTCGCGGCGGCTCGCTTGAGTATTTCTTTACCGAGCGTTATTGCCTGTTCACCACAAATCATGCCGGCGAGGCAGTGCGGGCGAATATTCATGCCGTGGCTTCTCCGCTGGAAGATGCCGAAGCGGAGATCGAGCGCAACGATCTGCCCGCTGCGATGGGAATTCAGGTCCAGGACCAGGAGCCGGTCCTACATTATTCCCGGCGGCTGGCGGTGTACATATGGCCCGCGGAGATGGCGGCGCCGGCACGCCGTCGGCAGCGCATCCCGGTGCAGGCCATGCCGTCAAACTGAGGTGTGCCAAGCGGTTAATAGCCAGTGGCTTGATTTGCGGCTTCGCGTTGCCAGACCTTTCGCGCGAGCAGCAGAAATCCCACGACCGCCAAAAACTGAAAGACGAATTTAGCGATGAGGTCGACGCGTGTCCAGCCTGCGGCGCTGATGTCGCTCATGGCCATGCAGCCGAGCACGGCTCCGAAGGAGAGCGCGAAGCGGTGGATGTCGCGCCAGCCTTGCGCGGCTGACCAGTAGCGCACGATTGCAAAAGCCAAGAGCGCCCAGACCGGTCCGGCGATGAGGGGAATCCAAGCGGCGAGGCCGGGGTGGGGAACGAAGACCAGGCCGATGAGTTCGAACCAGGCTGCTGCGAAGATGAACGCTTTGATCCGAGTAGCCACGGGCTCGCGGGTTGCCGCGAATCGATTTGACCGGAGTGGCCGTAGGCGCGGAAGAGCCACGCTATGCCGATGAGGACCGCGATGGCGGCGATGCCGAGAACGATGAGGATGGCAGGCGGATGGTAGGGCGCGGCGTGTAGTCTTGGGCGCGCCTGTTGCGTCCAGCCATACCAGGCGATGCGGCAGCCGATGAGGAATGCGATGCATGTCGCGATGAGGCCGCGCTTGCGGAGCCAGGGTTGTTCGCGGCGATCCGGGAAGATGAGTTCGGTGACCTGGACGGGAATCAGGACCACCCAGACGCTTTCGAATCCCAGCATGAAGAGGAAGTAGATCCAGTTGACGCCGACATAGCGGCCGAAGTCGGCGTTGACTCCGGGAAAGGGCAGCGGCGCGATCGATGTCTGCTGGATGATGAACTCCTCGGCGACGGAGAGAGCGAGGCCGAGAAGCAGCAGACTGGTTGCGCCGGCCCGCCAGCGACGAACGAGTTCGCGGCAGAGAAGCGCACCGCCACCCCAGACCATGACTTCAGGGATGAGTACGAACAGGATGCTGAGGCGCGTGGAGCCGCTGAGGACTTCGCCGATGACCGGGGCAAGGATGAGCAGCGTCCAGATGGGGCCGCGATAGCGAGTCGGGACTGGCGCTTGCAGGCTCGTGTTGGCGGGGAGGATTCGGTTTGCATGGATTACTCCTCGGGGCGCGCGGCTTGAGTGCGAATGCGCGCGCGACTTTCAAAACACTCTTGAGATCCCAGGAGAGATTGCCCGTCGAGATTTCGGCGACGAGACTGCGCACCCAGGCGAGTTCGGCTTTCAGCATGGCGATCAGGTATTCGCTTTCGACCAGGTTGATGCGGAGCACGTGCGCCGATGCCGCGGAGACGCCGGCGCTGCGCAACGCGATTTCGTTTTCGAGATGATGCGCGCGTTCCTCGAGTCGGGGCAGGGCTTCGGCGGGCGTGAGATGCACCAGGAAACTCATCGCAGCCATGAACTCTGAAGACTCGCGGCGAGGAACCGCGATGATCTTGCGAAGGACGCGGGTGAATTCCTTGCGGCCTGCTCGCGGTGATGGCGTAGGTGGTGCGTTCAGGGCGGCGGCCGTTGCGGCTGGTGGACTTGGCAGCGATGAGCTCGTCGCGGACGAGACGGCCGATGGCGTGATAGAGCGAGCCGCGCTTGAGGGCGAGGATTTCGTCCTTGTGGCGCAGGCGGAGCAGGCTTTGCATCTGGTAGGGATGCATGGGCCCTTCGCGCAGGAGGGCAAGGACGGCAATTTCCCAGATTCCGAGTTCGGTCGTCATATAGTTCAGATGAACTATATCGCATGAACTAATGCCAGACAAGGGCGATGCAGTTGATATTTCCGGAAGTCCCAGCACAGGGAATCAGGTCGCCGTGCGCTTGCCTATAATTGGCCTTGGAAGTGCGCGGCGCGATTGAAGTTAGAGCGGCGCTGAAGGTGGGAGCAGGATGGCGGATCTGCAGGGAAGAATTGCGCTGGTAACGGGAGCATCGCAGGGGATCGGGCGGGCATGTGCGCTGGAACTGGCGAAGGCCGGAGCCACGGTGGCGCTGGCGGCGCGCAATGAAGCAAAGCTGGCCGAGGTGGCGGCGGAGATTGCAGCGGCAGGCGGACAGGCGGCGGCGTTCGCGCTCGATGTGGCCAGCGAGGAGTCGATCAAGAGTGGCGCGAAGGCGGTGTTGGATCGGCTCGGCAAAGTCGAGATCCTGGTGAACAACGCGGGCATCACGCGCGACGACCTGATGATGCGCATGAAACGCAGTGATTGGGATGACGTGCTGGGCACAAATCTGACTGGCGCGTTTCTGCTGACGCAGGCGCTGCTGCGGCAGATGATGAAGAACCGCTGGGGACGGATCATCAACATCACGAGCGTGGTGGGCCGCACAGGGCAGGAAGGCCAGGTGAATTATGCGGCGTCGAAGGCGGGTTTGATCGGATTCACGCGGTCGCTGGCGCGCGAGGTGGCTTCGCGCGGAATCACCGTGAATGCTGTGGCGCCGGGGTATATTGAGACGCCAATGACGACTGTGCTGGGCGAGAAACTGCGCGAGAAGATGATCGAGCAGATTCCGCTGGGGCGGGCGGGAACGGATGTGGAGATTGCGCAGTCGGTTGCGTTTCTGGCGTCGGATGCGGCGGCATATATTACGGGCCACGTGCTGGATGTGAACGGCGGGATGTTTATGGGCGGATAACCACCCCGTTTCGGAAAGGTCACGGGCGATGGGGGTAGACAGTCTCCATCCATGGCGGTAGGATGTCTGCATCCAGATGAGCGAGACTCCGAAATACCAGAATCGCATCGAGTTGCTGCAGGGAACGTTGGATATGCTGGTCTTGCAGGCGCTGCTGCGTCAGCCCATGCACGGTTACGCCATCGCACAGGTGATCCGCAACCGGTCCGGCGAGGTGCTCACCGTGGAGACCGGTTCGCTGTACCCGGCTCTGCATCGTCTGGAGCGGCAGAAGTGGGTAAAGTCCGAATGGAAACTGACCGAGAGCAAGCAGCGGGCCAAGTACTACCAACTTACTGCTCTCGGGAAGAAGCAACTTACCGCTGACCACCAGCGCTGGCTCCAGCTAGTTCGCGCTATCGGTTCCGTCATGGAGCCGGAGGTGCAGCCGTGAAGCCCTGGCGTTGGGAGCGAGCCAAGGAGAGCCTCTGCGAGGAACTCGAATCACACCTGCAAATGGCCATCGCTGAGCGCGTCGCTCGCGGAGAAGATCCGGTGCAAGCCCGTGCGGCCGCGCTGCGTGAGCTGGGCAGCTTACCACTCATCGAGGATGTCACCCGCGCGCGTTGGGGATGGCTGTGGCTCGAGAACCTGCTCCACGATATGCGCCATGCACTCCGCCACCTGCGACACGCTCCCGCGTTCACCATGACCGCTTTGCTCACGCTGGCTTTCGGCATCGGCGCCAACCTTGGCGTGTTCCAGCTATGCTATGCAGTGATCTTGGCCGAGTTGCCTATTCCTCACCCGGACGAGGTTGTCAGAATCCACGCTGCGCGCAGCCCCTTCGACCAGAGTTGGACCGTTTCTTATCCCGCATACCAGCGTCTGCGTGCCGCGATTCCCGATGTTCCGCTGATGGCGACTGCTTACGCATGGGACGCCGTGCTTGTGCTTCCAAACCGCGCGTCGATCAAGACCGCATGCGCGCTCGTTTCGGACAACTACTTCAGCGGGCTTGGCGTTGTTCCGGCAGCGGGGCGGTTGTTCGTACAGGCTGATGAACGCGTGGGGCAGGATGAGTGGCCCTTGGTGCTTCGCTACGATTTTGCCCGCAACGCCTTCGGGTCAGCGCAGCAGGCCGTAGGCCAGCACATCGTCCTGAATGGCCGCGCGTTTGTTGTAATCGGCGTGGCGCACCGGAGGTTCCTCGGCGATACAACTGGATTTGCTCCCGACATGTGGTTGCCGCTTGCTCTGCAAAGCACCGGCGCATTTGCCGTTTCATGGGACTCGCTCGGGCCCGGCTATGACGTATCGCTCGACAAGCCCTGGTACAACCAGTCCACGATCTTCTGGCTTGCGCTGACAGCGCGCATTCCGCCTGAACGCCGCACGGCGGTGCTCGCGCATTGGGACCAGGTTTTTCGCAATGATCGTGAGGTAATGACGGAAGCGACTGCTGATCCAGCTGTGAAAGCCGCGCTTCTGCGCGTGAAGACCGGAGTGGCGCCCATCAGCGAGAACGGCTTGCGGAAGAAGTTCACGGCTCCTCTGACGCTACTGATGGCGCTTTCAGCTTCTATTTTTCTGGTGGGCTGTCTGAATCTTGCCAACCTTCAGCTTGCGCGGCTCCATGTGCGTGCGCATGAACTCGGTGTGCGCATGGCGCTTGGAGCAAGCCGCGGCAGGCTTATTCGTCAGATTGTTCTTGAGGATGCCCTGCTAGTCGCTGCGGGCTCTGTGGGCGCGTTTGTGCTGGGCCGCGCAGCCAGCGGCATTCTCATTCGCTGGGCTTCCAATCGCAATTCTCTTTTTACGTTTGATCTGCACTTGAACTTGCCTCTTGCGGCCCTCGGCGTAGGGCTTATGCTGTTGTCACTCGTGTGCTTCAGCATTCTTCCGGCGGTCATCTTTATCCGAACTGGCGTTGCGCAGACGGCTGGATCGCGAGCGAAAGTTGCAGGGATTTCCCAAACCGCAATTCAGCGCATTCGTTCCAATGTCCTGCTTGGCACGCAGGTCAGTCTTTCGCTTCTGCTTTCTACCATGTCAGGATGTTTCGCTGCGACGCTGGTGCACTGGGAAACCGTGGATGTGGGCATGGATCGTGAGCATGTCCTGATTGTGCGCCCGGAACTGCATGAGCCAAGGTACACCGATCATAGCGAAGTGCTGCCGGGGCTCTATAGCCGGATACAGGAGCGCCTGCAGGCACTGCCCGGCGTGCGCAGCGCAGCCGTGGGAATGTGCGGCGGCATCCACTGCGGCTGGATTACGGCGCTCTACGTGCGTGGGCGCGATAATCTTACGGACGCGCAGGTGCATGGGCAGGAAGATCATGTTAGCCAAGAGCTTCTTTTCCACGCTTGGCATTCCAATTTTGCGCGGGCGCGATTTCTCTTCGAGCGATACGGACAAGACGCAGAGTGTGGCGATCATCAGCCGTGCTTACGCGCGCCAATTGTTTGGAGAAGCCGACCCGATTGGGCAATGGGTCGGTTATGCGCCAGCGCCGAATGATCACAAGTTTCTGATTGTGGGTGAAGTGGCCGATGCAC
This sequence comes from uncultured Acidobacteriaceae bacterium, assembly GCA_963735215.1. Lineage (GTDB taxonomy): Bacteria > Acidobacteriota > Terriglobia > Terriglobales > Acidobacteriaceae > Telmatobacter. The sequence continues at coordinate 8,607 of CAVTKF010000014.1, forward strand.
GCATGAACGGTGCGGAGCGCGAGGCTCCGCCGGTGGTTTACATGAGCATTAACCAGAGGACTGCACCGGTAAACAGCATCCGAGTGCGGGCCGTGGGTAATCCACGCCAGTTAGCGGAGAGCGTTCGCCAGGTGCTGCGCGAAATCGATCCCACTTTGCCCGTCAGCGAAATCGTGCCTTTGGATACGGAGTTGAATGGCGACCTTGGCACGGAAAAGCTGCTTGCGCGGCTTGCGGGAATCTATGCGAGCTTGACGCTGCTGCTGGTTGCGATTGGCTTTTATGGTGTCATGTCATCCCGCTCAGCGCGGCGTAGAAGCGAGTTCGGCATACGACTTGCGCTCGGAGCCACTCGTCGTCACATTCAGATGCTCATCGTCGGGCAGACCGCGCGCATCCTGCTCGCCGGCATGCTGCCCGGCGCAATTCTATCGATCCTCGCGGTGCGCGCAGCAGGTCATTTCCTGTACGGATCTGTCGGCGCGAATTCGTTCGCAATCATCGCGGCAAGCATTGTACTCGCGTTCGCCGGCTCCGTCGCCACGCTCATCCCTGCGCGCCGCGCGGCGCTTGCGGATCCTCTTGAAACGCTCCGCAGTGAATGATCGTGAATTCAGGTGGGTTAGTTTAGCAGGCCGTCGTGGATGTCAGAATCTGTGAAGAACCGTCCCTCAGGGGCTAAAGCCCCATTAATTCCTGGCGCCTTACGGCACGACTGAAGTCATGCCCATTCAAAACCAAACTTTCACGACAAGCTGTTAGCCAACGGTAGGTGGTTTCCGTTGCTCTAATGACTAGATTCCCAGACGGTCTTTCAGGGTGCGGACGCGGTCGCGGGCGACGGTGAGCTGCGTGTGCTGCGCGTCTTTGAGGGTGAGCACGACTTTGCCGGCGAACCATGAATTGACTTCGTGAATCCAGTCGACATTGACCAGGGCAGAACGGTGGATGCGGAGGAACTCGCGGGATCGAGGCGGTGCTCGAGATCAGCGATGGTCTGATCGACGCAGTGGCGGCGTCCGATCGAAACCGCGAAGGTGAGCTTGTCCTGGGCGACGAAGTGCGTGACGTCGTCGAGCGGGAGAAATGAGATGCGTTCGCCGACGCGGGAAGCGATGCGGTTGGGATAGGTGGCGTGGCCTTCGCGCAGCGACGCGGTCAGTTCCTGCAGCAACTGCGGCAGAGCGGGATTCTGCTGCCAGTCCGGCTTGGCGATGGGGCGAAGGCGGCCGAGTTTCTTGAGCGCGCGCTCCAGTTGTTCGGGCTCAATGGGCTTGAGCAGGTAGTCGATGGCGTTGGTTTCGAAGGCGCGCAGAGCATGCTGATCGTAGGCGGTAGTGAAGATGACAAAGGGCTGGGTGGCGAGACGCGACAGAAGTTCGAATCCGTTCATGCCCGGCATCTGGATATCGAGGAAGAGCACGTCGATTGGCAGTCGTCAGGACTGTTGAGGGCTGCGGCGGCGACGGAGGGGTCGGTTGCGGTCCCGATTATTTGAATCTCGGGAAATGCGGCGAGCAGGCGCTGCAGACGTTCGAGAGCCAGCGGCTCGTCGTCGACGAGGAAAGCGCGCAGCGGAGCGGATTCTTGCGTCATCATTGCTCTCCGGCAGGAACAGCGATGGAGACGACGGTTTTGCCATCGACTCGCTTCACGTTGAGTTGCGCGGATTCGCCAAAGAGAAGCTCGAGGCGCCCGACAAGGTTGCCAAGGCCATGATCGGGCGAAATATCGGCGAGCGAGAATCCGGGACCGTCGTCGGTGACGGTGATTTCAAGGCGACCGTCGTGTTGTGCGCCATCGACCGTGATAGAGGCGGGCTGGCTGCGCTGCGCGACCACATGCTTCACGCTGTTTTCAACCAGCGTTTGAAGGGCGAGCGGCGGCACCTTGGAGTCGCCCAGTGCATCGGGAACGGAAACTTCATAGTGTAGACGCTGGCCGAAGCGTGTCGATTCAATATCAAGATAGTCACGCACGATCTTCAATTCCTGCGATAGCGGGACAAGGCTGGTGTGATTGGCGCTGATGGAAAAGCGAAGTAGCGATGCGAGCTTGCCGACTGTATCTTCCGCGCGCTTGGGATCGCTGGGGATGAGTGACGCGATGGAGTTGAGCGTGTTGAAGAGGAAGTGCGGATGGATGCGCGATTCAAGCGAGGAGAGGCGCGCTTCAACAAGCAGCTTGTTGGCGCGTTCCTGTTCCATCTGCCGGGTGCGCAACTCGAGGGTTGCGTCCTGCAGGCGGTGGCGAAGGGTTTCAAACGACGTGATGCTGAGGCCGACGACGAGATTGATGACCAGGCAGATGGGCCAGGAGGACTGGACTTCGCGCCAATAGAAATCTGGGGAGATGATGCCGGCAAATTGAAGAACCAGCGCGCCAATCAAACATCCGCAGGTTGCAGTGGCGAAAAGCGCCGCAATGTAAATGACAAAGATGAACCGGGGAAAGCGCTCGGTGTATCGAAACCCGATCCAGTTAAGGGAGAGCGCGGTGGGAAAGCCAATGAGCATCGCGTAGATGAAAGACGCCAGGAATCGTGCGCCGATGTGGGACAGACGTGCGTGCTCAATGACGAGGAAAAAAATCGCAACAACCACTGCGATGGCGGGAACAATCCAAAGATCTCTGCAGAAGGCCTTGAAGGCGCGAAGGGTCTTGTTCGAGCGATCGCCGGAGGCTTCGGTCGACGGATTGTCGGATGGGGCTCATAGATGGAATCGCACTCCGGCGGAGGTGGCAGTGTTGTAGGGGGCGGCGCCGAAGTCGGAGGTCTTGCTGCCGGAAGGCACTTCCATGTGCATGTAGGAAGAGAAATGATTGCCGAACCAGCGGCTCACATCGACGACGCCGACGAAGCTGTGATCATCGAGGTTGGCGACGACGGAACCGGAGACGTCCCACTCTTTCCATCCGGGAAGCTGGCGCAGGCGGGTTTTGCCGGCGTTGAAGAAGGCGTAGTGCTGGCGGCCGGCGAGCGGCGATACGGACATGTCGCGGAAGTACGGAGTATTGGGCGGAGTGTAGAACTCGCCGATGAAGGTGACGCCGGAGCGCAAGGTGCATTTGGCGCCAATGAGCACCGCTGCCTGTTCGCGCCATACGGCTTCGCCGTGCACTTCCCACGCCTGGCCGACCACGCGCGTAAAGGTGAGCCCGCCAAAGGAATCACCGCCGCGATCGTTGCCGGCGATGAGCGATGTGTCGAATCCATGCACCAGAACGTTATACCGGAACGCGGTGGTGTCGCGCAGTGTGGAGTTAGCGGGGCGAGCGCGGCGGTGGACCAGGCGAAGGTGAATGCATGAGGGCCGCGAACCCAGTCGGCTTTGATCATGTCGCGGCCCTGATTCACGTTGAGGCGGTCGGACGGATTGGTGGGATCGCGCGGTGGATCGAGCACGCCGGCGGCGGTGAAAGCGTAGCCGGTGCCCCAGCGGACCATCTTGCGGCCGGCGGTGAAATCGAAGTCGCCGGCGGAAAGTCCGGCGTAGGTTTCTTTCACGCGGCCAGTCGAAACAGTGTCGGTGTACGTGGTGGAGAGGCCGATGAGGCTGGTGGAGAAGGTGAGGCGGTCGTGATAGCGGATAGACGAACGTTGGCTCGACGAGGACCTGGTTGAGGATTGCGGAGTGGCTGGCGGAGGTCGCTGTAGAAGGTGGCGTCGTCGATGACGGCGAGAGAGTAGCGCGTGCTCAAAGAACTTTCTTCGGCGGGCGGCGGATCCTGCGCATGAGCGCAGGACCACGCCGTTGCGAGGATCAAAGCCGAAATGAGCAATCGAACATTCATGATTTGCGGAACCCCACAATCACGGCCAGTAGATGAGCGTGATTTCGACGGTTGAGCCGGGTGCGGCGAAGGCGAATTGGTTTCGTCGAAGTTGGGAGGGCCGGGACGTTTTGCGGGATTGTTGGAGTGGCCATAACCCTCAATTGGCATTCCCGCATCGTTGAAATCAAGTTTCTCGTTCTTGTTCTCGTCGTGAATCACTGCGACCCCGTAGGTGCCTTCTGGCAGGTTGTCGAATACGGCTTCGGCGGTGAGGGTCTTCGGGTCAATCTCGACAACTTTGGCATCGACGATGGTGTTTTCGTCGGTGCGAAGAGCGACGCGGATGTTGCCTTCGGTGTTGCGAATGCCTGTGATCTTGAGGTCAGCTTGCCGGTTTTCGGCGTCTGGGCGGCGGAGAACTGGCCCAGGAGGATAAACAGTGAGAAGCAGAGGAGTGGCAGTATGCGCAGCCAATGTATTTCGGATGTTTGCGATCATCGTGGTTTTCCTTTCGATCGAGCTTGAGTGGATCATGAGGCATACAACGCGGCATGTCTGTGATGTGGTGGATCAGAACCTGTCGGAGCGGCCCTGGTAGAAGAGCTTGTCGGGCAGATCGCGGGGCGCGGCGTTGGAGTAGTCGAGTACGCTGTGCGAGTTGTGGCGGATCTCGTCGTAGAGCGTGAAGCGGCGGAATAGCATCTTGCCGCCGAAGGGCGCGTACTCGTCGAAGGTGGCGGATTTGATGTGCTTGCCGGAGGTGAGATAGAACTCGGCGCGCACGGGACGGGCATCTTCGACGCGAACCCAATAGAGGATGCGCTGGTAGGTTGCGCCTTTGCGCCTGGCAGTGAGGTCGAGGACGTAGCAGTTCTCCTTGCCGACTTTTTCGTCGCGAACGTAGGCAGCGGTGTAGTCGACGGCGTAGTTGGTGCGGGCGACGTCGCCATTGGAGGCATCGCCGGAGAGCCGCTCGAGAGGCGTGATGCGGACGGGACGGCTGGTGTCGGGCAGATAGATCCACATGTCGTCGCCGAGCATGAGCAGGTGACGGCCCTTGTCGCGGGGGCTCATGAATTCGACATAGGTTTTGTCAGTGCCTTTTTGCGAGACCTGGTAGAGCGACTCCTCGTCGGATTTGCCGGATTCGTAGTTAGTGATTTTGACGCGCAGCGTGTAGGCCGGCCAGCCGTTGCGGTAGGTGTCGGAGCGCTTGAGCAGGGCCGTGGCATCAGGCGTTGCAGCATGGCCGATCGCAGCCCAGGCAATGAGGAACGCGAGGGTGACGAGCAGCAGGAAGGAGCGCAGGGTGCAGTCGACTTTAGACATGGGCTTATACATGAGCCAGCGCCTCCGCAATTTGCAGGCGCGATGCACGGATCGCGGGCAGGATGGATGCAAGCGCGAGTGAGATGACGACCATGATGGAGGAGCCGATCATGAGCGCCGGCACGTGCAGAACGCGGAACGGAATGTTGATGGTGTATCCGGGAGGCGGCGGCATGTGGAGGCCGGCGACGTTCAGGAGCCAACCAAGAAGATTGCCGCCCGCGACGCCGACTGCCGCTCCGAGAACGCCGAGGACCGTGGCTTCAAGCATGAAGAGGGCCACGATCCATGCGCGCGGCGTGCCCATTGCGAGCATGGTGCCGATTTCGCGGATGCGCTCAAGCATGGCCATGAGCAGCGTGTTGATGCTGGCCATGAGCACCATGAGGAAAACGATCAGACCCATGAAGAGGAAGATTCCGTTGAACATGGTGTGAACCTGGTTGTAGTAGGTGGCCAGGTCGATCCATTTCTTCAGCGTCATCTCCTGCTGAGTCCGTGAAGGCGTGGAGCGAGCTCTGTGTAGACCAAGTCAGTGTTTTCAGTGGAATCGAGACCGACGACAAGGTTTGTGACGCGATCGCTTTGCAACAGGCGCTGGGCGGCGGGCAAGGTGATGCGCAGATAGCGTGCGTCCATTTCGGCGATGCCGGTTTTTACGATGCCCACGATTTGCACGTCGACGCCGTTAAGCGCTCCGTCTGAGGTCATGGCGAGCAGCGTGAGACCGTCGCCGACTTTGACGTTCATCGACTTGGCCAATCCGGCGCCGATGAGTGCTTCGACGTCACCGCTGGACTTGGAAGAGAGATTCCTGCCGGAGCCTGAGACCTGGCTCGCGAAGCCGAGACTGCTTTCTGCGTCTGGATCCACCGCGCTGCCCATGAATCCGACGGCCTTGATTCCGTTGGAGACCATGCCGTAGAACTCGATGCGGGGAGCAACACCGCGCACGTGGGGAGCTGAGTTTACGGTTGCGGCCACCTGGCGCCAGTTTTCGATTCCGGTGTCGAGCACTTTGACTTCATCGCGCTTGAAGTGATCGGTGGTGAAGATTTGCAGGTGACCGAGGCCGGCGCGAATGGTGTCTTCGCGGAGACCGCGGGTCATGAAGGCGAAGTATCCGCCGGCGAGAAGCAGGCCAGCCACGCCGCCACCGACCATGAGCAGCGTCATCAGCGTTCTGCGGCGATTGCGGAAGACGTTACGAAACGCAAGCAGTAAGAACTTGCTCATGACTGACTCCTTCAGGGTGTGTATCGCTGATGATGCGGCCGTCGGTGAGGCGGACGATGCGCGGTGTGTGTTCGAGCAGGCGCTGGTCGTGGGTTGAAAAGATGAAGGTAAGACCGAGGCTGCGGTTCAAGTCGCGCATCAGGTCGATGAGTTGCGTGGCGTTGCGGGTGTCGAGGTTGGCGGTCGGTTCATCTGCCAACACCAGGGCGGGACGATGAACGATGGCGCGGGCGACCGCGATGCGCTGACGCTCGCCGCCGGAGAGCAGGTCGGGCCTCTGCTGTGCGCGAGCAGAGAGGCCGACGTTTTCGAGCGCCTCGGCTACGCGCGTGCGGCGCTCGCTGGCGCCTATTCCTTGAACGAGCAGTGGGTACTCAACGTTTTCGGCGGCGGTGAAGACGGGGATCAGATTGAAGGTCTGAAAGACGAAGCCGATTTTTTCGCGGCGCAGCGCGGAGGTTTGCGAGGAGCTGAGGCGCGAGGTGTCGACGCTCTCGATCAGGATGCGGCCGCTGGTGGGTTTGTCGATGCAGCCGATCAGGTTCAACAGGGTCGATTTGCCGCTGCCGCTGGGGCCGGAGATGGCGAGAAATTCGCCGGCATCGATGCGGAGACTGACGTGGTCGAGAGCAGTGACCGCGCTGTGGTCCAGTGGGAATTTGCGGGTAACCTGCTCAATGCTGACGAGTGGGCCGGTTGGAGCCATCGGTCGGTTCTTCCTTTCCAGGGCGTTATCGTGCGCTGGTCAGGAAGATAGCGAGGATTGTCGGGGATTGCGCGGCGATTCGGACGAGGGGTAAAGAAGGCGGATGAAAGGTGCGAAGCAGGCGATGAATCGGACATGCGATCCCAGGTCTTGAGAGCGAGATCCTTCGAGAAACTCAGGACAGGCTCAGGGGCATCCGGCCCCGGGAGTCCGAAGGGACCGGAGTGCGCGGAGCTATTGTGGCGGCGGCGCTGCGCTGTCGTTCCGTTGGGGTGGCGGGCCCATGACGGCGACCGTGGTGGCGAAGAAGGAGCCGTTTTTAACTGCTCCTTCAGCTCGGACCATGTCGCCGACCTGGATATCGCCGAGGGTGATGGGGTCGCGGCGTTTCCGGAAGGTGGTGTTTTCGTCGGCGAGGAAGATGTGGGTGGCGTTATCGGGTCCGCCTTGCAGTGTCACCTTGGTCTCGTTGATGGCTGTGACTTTGCCCATGATCCATGTCTTGCCGTAGTTGGCCTGCATTTCGCGCATCTGTTTAGCGCGTTCGGGATCGATCTGGAAGATGACGACGGCGCCGACGGATTTGGCGCTGGCATCGATCTCGCCAGAGGCAGCAATAGCATCGCCGACTTTGATGTCCGTGGCCTTGATGGCCTGGGGCGGGTTGGCCGGCGGCTGATTGTCGTCGCCCTGGCCGCGGCGCTGGCCTCCTCCTCCCCCTTTCATGATGCGGGTATTCACGCTGTAGTGGATGGTGTAGAGATCGCCGGCTTCGGTCTTGACGGTGTAGTGGTCGGCGGCAACTTCGGTCACGGTTCCCATGACACCACGTCCCATCATGCTCCCGCCGCCCCAGGCGCCGCGTCCTCCGCGCTGTCCGCGGCCCTGTGCGGGCTGGTTGGGATCTTGAGGAGGATTTGGGTCCTGTGCCAAAGCGCCAAGGCTTACTGCGCCAAGCAGGACCAGAAACGGCAACGCAATGCGACGGGCTTTCATATGGCTCCAGACGGCTTGATGCTATAGAAGTAGACGCAGGTCATCACGGACAAGACGACATCCGTCGCTTCTTATGGGTCAAAGTGGCAGGATCACTGTCTTTTCTGCGTCTGGGACGATAGCAATTCTTCAAATTCGGGGACCCCATGCAAGGCTGCAAACTCGTTGTCCGCAATAATCTTTTTGGGGTTCGTATATCCCTCGTCAAGAGCCATGCGCAGGTACTGAATGGCGCGTCCTGGCATGCCTGCCCGCACGCAGCCTTTGGCAAGGTAATAATTCATGGCTCCGCGATCGGAAATCGATGCCGGATTCTCGATGCGCGGCCTGGAATTGTCTTCGAAGATACCCGGATCAATCTTGAGGGCGGCTTTGTACTCTTCCCAGCCTTTTTGGTACTTGTGCTGGGCCAGCAGGTTTGTGCCGAGGTTTTTCAGAATAAGAGCGGAACTGGGATCGATTTTGAGCGCCTTGCGGTACATTTTTTCCGCGTTGTGATATTCCTTCATAGCGTCGTAGGCGGTTCCGAGATTATTCAGGACATTCGGGTTTTTGGGGCTCAGTTTATCGGAAGTGCGGTAACAATGCATCGCGTCGGTGAGATTGAACATCAATTGGTAGGCGATGCCCATCTTGTTCCAGACGACGGCATTGTTGGAGGGCGCCTTCTTGAAAGCTTCAATGGCTGCCTGATACCGTTGATGAGCCATAAGGGCATCTCCGACCTGCTCGGCGGTTGGAGGAGTTGTCGGCAGGGTAGTCGCGGTGGTCGCCCGCGGTGCTGGATTCTGCGTTGCTTCAGGAGGCTGGGCGGCTGGAGACTGACCGAGACTAAAACCGGAGGAACTGAGAATGGCTGCCATCAGCGTCAATGCCGGCAGCAAGCGTCTATCTGACCTGCACATATTCCCTCCTCAAGAAGGAATCTGGGCGACAAACCCGCGTCATCGTCTCATCAAATTAGAGCACCAATCGGTTGAACATCGTCAAGTTCGTTTGCAACCCCGGTGCAGGGCGGACTAAGAAATACATGAGCCGGACCAATCCGGGGCGCTGGAAAAGGCCGGGAAAGAGGATCGTCGAGCATGAGCACAACGGTATCTCCCGAACTGCAATCGGAAGTGGCACAGCGTTTTCGTAGTGTTCGGCAGCGCACGCTGGCTCTGTGTAAACCTTTGACGCCCGAGGACATGATGGTGCAGTCCTGCGCCGAGGCATCACCAGCGAAGTGGCACCTGGCGCACACGGCCTGGTTTTTCGAGTCCTTCATCCTGCAAGAGTTTCTGCCCGGCTACAAGCTTTTCAACGCGGATTTTCCCTGGATCTTTAACAGTTATTACCGTAGTTTCGGGGAGTTCCCGGAAAAGCGGCTGCGGTCGTCGTTTTCGCGCCCGGGACTGGATGAAGTGCTGCGTTATCGAAGCTACGTAGACGAAAAGATGGAACGGTTGCTCGAAGTGAATCCGGAGCCGGAGGTGCTCAAGCGAACTGAGCTGGGAGCCAACCACGAGGAGCAGCACCAGGAGTTGTTGCTAACGGATATCCTGCACGGGTTTTATACGAACCCGCTACGACCGGCGTATCTGAAGGAGGACCGGGGAGATGTTTCAACGGACTTGGTGCGGGCTCCCGGACACCCTGCAGACAAGTTCCTGGAGTTTGCGGGTGGGCTGATCGATGTAGGATTCGCCGGAGACGGATTCTGCTATGACAACGAAGTTCCGCGGCATCGCGTCTGGCTGGAGCCGTTTGCGCTGGCCGATCGCCTTGTGACAAATGGGGAGTTTGCGGCGTTTATTGCCGACGGTGGTTACCAGCGCTCGGAGCTGTGGCTCTCAGCCGGATGGGATGCGGTGGAGCAGAACCGCTGGCGCGCGCCGCTCTATTGGAATGAAGACGGAAAGAACTGGAAGCTGTTTACCCTTCGGGGCGAGATGCATCTGGAGCAGACTGAGACAGCACCGGTCAGCCAGGTCAGTTACTTTGAGGCCGACGCGTACGCCCGCTGGGCCGGGAAACGCCTGCCCACGGAATTTGAGTGGGAAGTTGCGGCAACGGGATATCCGATCGACGGCAACCTGCTTGATGCAGACCTGCTGAGGCCTGCTGCGGCGACCCGCACGGTCGAGAAGGCTTCCCAGTTCTGGGGCGACTGCTGGGAATGGACCGCGAGCGCTTATCTTGGCTATCCGGGCTTCGAGCCGCTGGCGGGTTCCCTGGGCGAATATAACGGGAAATTCATGAGTGGGCAGATGGTGTTGCGAGGTGGGTCTTGCGCGACGCCAAGGGCTCACATTCGCTCAAGTTATCGAAATTTCTTTCAACCGGAGACGCGCTGGCAATTTTCTGGAATCCGGTTGGCCGGCAAGTAACTTCCACACGTGGAGGAGCATCCTAGTAACGGCATGACTACGATCCCTGTTTCCCCAGCCAGCTTTCACATTTCAGACAAGATCGCCTCATCGGTTTACGAGGGGTTGTTGTCCAGTCCAAAATGGTTGCCTTCCTGGCTCTTCTACGATTCGGCCGGGTCGCGCCTCTTTGATGAGATCACTCGCATACCGGAGTACTATGTCACGCGGACGGAGCGGGCGATTTTAGCGGACCGCGCTGCAGAGATTATCGAGCTGGCTGCGAGCGAGCGCGCCCTGCGGCTGGTCGAGCTTGGTGCGGGTTCGGCCGAGAAGACTCGGCTGTTATTGAGCGCCGCGGTTGAGCGTCAGGACACCGTCTTCTACGAGCCGGTCGATGTTTCCGCCAGCGCGCTGGTGGAAGCGCAGATCCGGATCGAGAACGAGATTCCGGGTGTGCTTGTCTGTCCGCGCGTGCAAGATTACACGCACGACCTGGAGCTTGACCCGACGTTGCCCAGTGAGCGGCGGTTGGTCCTCTACATCGGCTCAAGCATCGGCAACTTCGAGCCGGGAGAATCGATGCTACTTCTGGAGCGCGTGCGGGCGGCGCTCGATCCGGGCGATTGCCTGCTGCTGGGCGTCGATTTGGTTAAGGATCAGTCGGTACTGCAGGCGGCTTACGACGATGCGGCCGGCGTGACGGCGGCCTTCAATCGCAATGTGCTCGTGCGGCTGAATCGGGAACTGGATGCGGATTTTCGTCCGGATACCTTTGCGCACCGCGCAGTGTGGAATGCGGCGGAGTCGCGGATGGAGATGCACCTGGTAAGCGAAACCAAGCAGACGGTATGGCTCCCGGCGATTGATCTGCGCGTGAATTTTGAAGCGGGGGAGAGCATTCACACGGAGAACAGCTACAAGTATCGTATGGGCGATCCCGAAGCTCTGGTGGCGAAGGCCGGGTTTGCACACGAGGCTACGTGGATGGATGAGCGGGGATGGTTCGCCGTTTGTCTAGCACGCGCAGTTTAGCGAGCGTCGAACCCAACGGGGCGTCCTACCCTTTGCGGCGGTAGAGAATCTGGAACTCGTAGCTGGAGTTGGGCGGGAAGAGGCTTGCCATGTGCCGCAGCCGCTCGGCCAGCGCCGGTGCAGCGAGCAGCGGGTATTCGCGCTCGCGCAGGTCGTGGTAGTCGAAATCCACCGCGAGCGAGAGCATGTAGATCGCCAGCGCATCCGAGAATGCTGCGTCGTAGAATGCCGTCCGCGAGCGCTCGTCGATGATCTTTTGCCCGTTGCGCGAGTCCTGGGCGCGGCGGCGAGCCTCCCATGCATCCTGGCTCGTTTCTCCGCGCACCTGTGCCTCGGCCTGCGACCACACCAGGCGCGCAAAGCTTTCGGGTACGCCCGCGGCATCGGCAAAGTTGTGGGCCACGTTGATAAAGAATTCGAAAGCCAGGCCGAATCGGTCTTCCACCAGGCGCGTGGAGAGAAACACAGCTTCGGTAGTGCCGAAGGTCGCGTTGCGATGGCACACAGCGCGATCGCCCAGATCGACAGAGTACGACGGAGCGATCATCACTTCGCCGGTTTCGGCGATGGCCAGCGGAACAAAATAGTAGGCACGGCTCCGGAGCGCTGGAGCGAGCAATGCGGGAACCACTCCAACCAGGCGCTCCAGGTCGCTTTCGCTGACACGTGTTTCGCCCCATCCGGCAAAGTTGACCCCGTTGGGTGCATGACCGACGTTCGCTTGTGCGGCTACCTTCTCGGCAGGCCATAGCTCGATTTGCGCGCTGCTGGGCATAAAACTGTATTCTAGACGAGAGAGGTCGCGACGATGCAATCCGCGCATAGCCATCGCCACCCCGGCGGCACATTTCTCGGTTTTCCCTTGGAAGGTTTCGGCTTTTTTCAGAGCCTGCTGCTGGTCTTTACCTCGGCATTCTTCGCTTTTTTCGCGACAACTACGATCGCCATCTTTTCGCTGCTGGCTTGGAATCTCATCGGTCATCACTCGGTAAACTACGCCGACAGCTATCTGTACATCGGCTTCCCTGCCGGCATTGTTGTCCTCTTGCTTGCGCTACCCGTTTTTGGGACCCTTTGGATCCGGGCCAAATTGCGGAGGTAGTAACGTTGTATGCCCGTGCATGCCATCCCACCGGATGCACTGAGCCCAGCATCGCCGGTCCGCGAGCAGCGGATATGTGTGTGGTGTGCGCAACTTGAGGCAGGCGGCATTCTCTACTTCCCCACGACGCCGGTGCCGATTCCGAATGTAGACGTTGAGTTTTTGCTCGGCCAGCAGCAATGCTCGAGCAGCCTGCACAAGAACATCGCCTACAAGCCAGATCGCGACAAGCTCAGCGGCATCGATGAAAAGTCGGCCGGCCCGGACAAGGTTCAGCGGATGCGCGAGATCATGCGGCGGTATTCGGCGAGTGTGGAAGCATTTCTGGCGGAATTTCTAGCCCCCTACCAGCGGCGCTGGCGTCTGGATTATGCGAGTTTCAGGCCGGTCGAAGAGAAAGACCGGGACCTGTCCATGCGGCACCGCAACGATCTGCTCCACACGGATGCCTTTCCAACGCGCCCCACGCGCGGCTGGCGCATCCTGCGCTTCTTCCATAACATTCATCCCAGCCGCACCCGCGACTGGGTGGTCGGTGAGCCGTTCGCGCGCGTTGTCAGCGAATTTGCCCCGGCAAAGCTTGCACTTCCGCGGGCAGACGGGCCGGTGGCGCGCGCTGGAAAGCAGTTCGCGCAAGCAACAGGAATTGCCGCCCTGGTCCCGCAATGGAAGCGCACGCCCTACGACGCATTCATGATGCGCTTGCACAACACAATGAAACAGGACGCGGCGTTTCAAGCTGGTTGCCAGCGCGAGAAGGTGCAGTTCGCGCCCGGCTCGAGTTGGATGGTCTACACCGAGACCGTGCCTCACGCGGTGCTGGGCGGCCAGTTCGCGCTGGAGCAGACTTTCCTCGTAGATCCTGCGGCCATGGTCACGCGCGATTCCACACCGCTTGAATTTCTCGAAAAGATGGCGGGAGCAAAACTGGCCTGAAAGGTATCGGAAGCAGCTTCTCCAGCTATCGCGTCAAATACAAACGGCCACTCCGCTTGGGAGTGGCCGGGATAATTTGCACTACGTAACGTTTATAGGCCTGCGGGCTTGGGGTTGGCAGGATCGTATTTGGCCACGCGAATCTTCTTGGCGAGGCCGATCTTTGAGAGCAGCCAGATGCCCCAGAAGTTCGGATCGAGTTCATACCACTTGAGGCCATGGCGCGCGGAGACCGGATGCGCATGGTGGTTATTGTGCCAGCCTTCGCCGCCGGTAAGCAGCGCTACCCACCAGCTGTTGCGCGAGTCGTCGTGGGTCTCAAAGCGTCGGCTGCCCCACAGGTGGGTTGCCGAGTTCACCAGCCAGGTAGCGTGCAGGCCGAGAGTCACGCGAAGCAGCACGCCCCACAGAACCATGCCAACAGCGTTTTTCCATCCACCCCAGATCCAGCCTCCGGCCAGAAGAAGCAAGCCGCTTACGGTGATAGGAAGCCAGTGATACTTGCTGAGCCAGCAGTGGAACCTGTCGCGGCTCAGATCGGGCGAATAACGCTTCAGGATTTCGACCTGCCCATGCAGAGCTTCGCCGAAAAGGATCCAGCCGGTGTGCGCCCACCAGGCACCCTCCCGCGGCGTATGCGGGTCGCCTTCCTGGTCACTGAGCTGATGATGGACGCGATGCGTCGACACCCAGAAAATCGGTCCCCCCTCAAGCGACATGGTGGCAAAGACGCTCATGATGTACTCAACCCACTTGGGAGTCTGGTAACCGCGATGGGTCAGGAGCCGGTGATAGCACATGCCGATGCCTACGTTGATGGCCAGCACGTAGAGAACCGCCATCACCGCCAGGCGTTGCCAGCTGAAAAAGAAGAAAGCCGCCAAGGCGCCCACGTGAAAGATACCGATGATCGCCAAGGTGGTCCAATTGATCCCGTAACCCGCCGTTGCAGCCTTGCCCATGCGGATGAGGAACTTGGCAGGAATCGTGCCATGCGGCGTCGAGTAATCCGGGGCCGCGACAACCTGTTTGGTTGCAGCGCCGGACGCGTCGGAGGAAGAAGGGGCGGACACGATTGATGCCATTTGTATGCCAAATCCTTTAGACGGGCCTCTGGTGAAGCCCATCTGACCTGATTGTATAGGAGGCTGGACTTTTCTCTCTCGCAGATATTCATGAAAGTCACGAAAGTTACGGGCATCTTCCAGCACGATGAAAATCGCGGGAACGGATTCAGTGACGCCGAGCATCCGGCGCCTTCTGGCTCCTGCAATGATCCCGCAATATTCAAGACCGACTGAATGAACCGGAGATGGTGCAGGTCGAGCGAAACGGGGCGTGCCGAGCCCTTCCGCTGCTGCCGCTGTTCGGAACCCGCGGGCGGAGCAGACATAAGCGCCTATGGAAATTACTCTCCCGGCGCTACGCCGTACTCGCCGCCACCAGTGACGAAGATTTTTTCGGCGGTGCCGCGCAGCACGCGATAGAGGGCGAACTGCCGCTGGGTCGTTCCGCGAAGCTCAAAGAGAAGTTCTCCGCGGTTGTCAGCCAGCGCATCGACGGCGTCGACCAGGCGCATGCGCGGGGTCTCGTCGAGATGCGCGTTGTCCGTCACGTTCTTGAGCAGCACAAGTGCGTTGCCGTAGAGGTCGGGCTGGGCAATCAGCGTAACGAATTTTTGCTGGGTCGAAGGGCCGTCAGTGTGTGCCGACAGCACCATCGTCGCACCGGATCCATAAGCAAGTTCAAAGACGTGGAACTTCTCATCGACGAGCGGAATTGGCTCAGGGGGTGGCGTGGGTTTTGCGTGCGTCCTGGCCGTGGCGCGCTTTGGTGCGGCAGATGGCGTTTTGAAGCCGAGTGCCTGCCGGGCGATGTCCTCCATCGCATCCTTCATCTTCTGTTCGTCATCCGGATTCGCCCACACATAACTCCATGGATGTTCGGGCCGGGTCTTGGCGTCGGAGACGGCAACGGCCTGCTGCATATCCTGAGGCAGCCCCATCAGGCTCGGTTGGACGTCGGGACCGTTCCCGGTCGGTTTGCCGCGCAGCAGTCGCGGACGGTCGGGATCGGCTGAATTGGAGTGTTCGCCGTCGATCGAGTCAGCCGAGGCCTGGGTGCCCTTATGCAGCACGGGACGGTTGGGATCGCTGCTTTGCGCGCTGCCGGTATTGCCCGAGTCGCCTGAGTCTTTCTTGTGAAGGGTGGGCTGGTCGGGATCAGAAGCAGGGCTCGTGCTCGAGCCGCCGGAATCGTCGGTGCCGGTCTTCTTGTGCAACGTGGGACGGTCGGGATCGGGCGCGCCGGATTGCCCGGATGAGTCGGAGTCGCTGCCGGAGTCCGATCCGGTCTTGGACGATGCGTCCGTGTGCTTGTGGTGTAAGACTGGCTTGTCGTCATTGGGGTTGAAGCCGTCGTCCACGATCGGCTTGGGAGCCGGAGGCTTTGCTGAGGGCAAAGGCTTCCACGCGCCGTAACCGACCCACAGGCCCTGTTCCTGACCCGCGTTCTTGATGTCGTAGAGGCCAATGGGCTGGCCGTTCTTCTCAAGTTCGTATTCGACTTCGCCGGCGAGGGCCATCGGCTGGGGACGAGCGAGGTAGACGTTGCCATCCTGCAGCGCTTCGCCGTCATATACCGTAATGGGCACGAGGCGGCTGGTCTTGGGCTTGCCCGCGTCGCCGGTCCACTCGAGGACAGCGATGGCGCGCAGGTCGGGGGTGTCCTTTGACTTTTTGGCCACTTGCCCGGGATATTGCGCGCAGGCCGCCGCGGCCAAAAGCGAGAAAGCGATGGCGAGCGAGGTTGGCCTGATAAAACCTGTCTTGATGACCTTCGATGACACCGGGCGTACCTCTCGGAAATAATGCAGACGGACCTGCCGTTCCAAATCTTTATCCACCATACTGACGATACGAGGAATCTCCCATGGAAGTGAACCAGAAGGTCGCCGATTTTACGTTGCAAACGGACGAGGACAAAACTGTAAGCCTTTCAGACTTCGCCGGCAAGCCGGTTGTGCTGTTCTTCTATCCCCGCGCCGATACGCCCGGCTGCACCATTGAGGCGTGCGGCTTTCGCGATACCTTCAAGAAGATCCAGGCAGCCGGCGCCGTGGTGCTTGGCATCTCGCGCGATACGCCCAAGGCGCAAGCCAAATTCAAGGCCAAGTACGACCTGCCGTACACACTCCTTGCTGATGTAGACGAGAAAGTCTGCAATCAGTTTGGTGTATTGAAGGAAAAGAACATGTATGGGAAGAAAGTCTGGGGAATCGAACGGACAACGTTTCTGATTGGGCCGGACCAGAAGCTCATTCATATCTTCCCGAAAGTGACGCCGGAAGGCCACGCGGAAGAGGTGCTGGCGCTCGTGAAGGAATGGCAAAAATCGCACAAATAAGGCCCGCAAAAGGCCAAAAACAAGCTCCCGGGGCAGCTGATTTCACGCAAATTCTTCGAGGATTCGCCTGAAAAGGTCTCCCCAAGACTGCTGGGCAAGCTGCTGGTGGCGCGGAGCCCGGACGGCGAAGTGCTGGCCGGGCGGATTGTGGAGGTCGAGGCCTACCTGGGGCCGCATAACGATCCGCCGGATCCGGCGGCGCATACCCATCGCGGGCCGACGCCGCGGAACCTGGTGCTGTTCGGGCCACCAGGGTATGCGTATATGTACTTCGATCTACGGGAGGTATTTTTGCGCGAACATCAGCTGCGAGCCCGAGGGATTGGGGGCAGGCATTTTGCTGCGGGCCCTGGAGCCGGTCATGGGTATCGCGGAGATGGCGAGGAACCGAGGACTGGATGAGGATGCGCCGGTGCGGATGATCGCTTCTGGACCGAGCCGGCTGTGCCTGGCGCTGGGACTGACGCGGCTGCTGCACAACGGGTTGGACCTGACATCCGCGGCATCATCGCTGCAGGTGCGGGACGACGGGTTTCCGGAACCTGAGGTAGTGATTACGCCGCGGATCGGCATCAGGCATGCAGTGGACTGGCCGCTGCGG
Source organism: uncultured Acidobacteriaceae bacterium (assembly GCA_963735215.1). GTDB lineage: Bacteria > Acidobacteriota > Terriglobia > Terriglobales > Acidobacteriaceae > Telmatobacter. The sequence continues at coordinate 26,081 of CAVTKF010000014.1, forward strand.
TTTGCGTTGCGTGGACACGCCTGTGTTTCCGGCCCGAAGCGGCTGATGGGATCGTCAACCATTCGCGACGGTCATTCGTCAGTAGAATAGAGGTCATCTCAAACTGCGAGGAACTTTGCACTTGAAGCTCTCTTCCCCGACCCTTACTGCCTGCTTTACGGCCTTGGTTTCCACGCTCTTTGCCGTCGCAACCTTTGCGCAGACGCCCGCAGCCCAGCAGCCTCCGGCAGCAGCCGGCGCTGCTCCGGCGCATGAGCACGAGCATCACCCGACGCCCACCAATCTGAAGGTGCTGCCCAAGGACATGACCGGGGAGCAGGTGCATGACCTGATGCACAAGTGGGAGGCAGCGCTCGGTACCGAGTGCAGCACCTGCCACGCGGCCGATCCGAAAAACATCGGCCCGAACGGAAAACCGCGGCTGAATTACGCCGATGATTCCAAGCCGGAGAAGAACACGGCGCGGCTGATGTACCAGATGGTCGAAGACATTAACAAGAACTACGTGAGCAAAGTGGAAAACTCAGGCGTGCCGGTCTCGTGCGGGACCTGCCATCGCGGGCACCTCGATCCGCAGATCTACACACCGCCGAAGAGCGAGCACGATCATGACCATGACCACGACCACGACCACACCGCGCCGCCCGCAGGGTGGCGACAAGCCGACTGAGCAGCACTGAGGTAAGGCTTTCAGATTTTGTCTTGGGCAGTTTGAAGAGTTGACTCGGCCCGACGCCAGCGATGGCGTCGGGCCTGTTTTGTCTCGTGCTGTCAGCCGCTTGCTACTTGGGCATCGTGACCATTCGACGAATTGGTGCAGTGGTAACTCCGGCACTCTTATCAATGATCTGGGTATTCACCGAGACGCCACTGACTGGCGTGGCGGAAGTGAGTTGGAGAGTCTTATCCTGAGCGAGCGAGAACTTGGTCAGCGCGGTTCCAATCGACAATTCATCAGTTCTCTGCAGGGTTATATTGTTTGTCGATTGCGAGACCAGCCCGTGGGTCACGGTAACCTTAAGGGCGTTCTGATCGCGGCTCTGAACCGATATCCCATCCTCAAGTCTCCCTAGATTATGAATCACCATCGTGGGATGGGGAATCGAGGCCTGAGCCGGTGGAATTGATCTCATAGAATTGGCCAGTCTGCCCAACCAGCATGCGCACGGGACGCGCAGCATTCGCTCCGGACACTGTAAACGTCAGGCTACCCAAACTCCGCGGCTGTGCGAGAAATACCTGGCCCGAATTGCCGTAGTCAGCTTCGTATTCTGCTTCCACCTTCTGCACTTGCGCTTGCATGGCAGGGGTAAGGTTCAAAGCATGATTCAACGCGAACACGGGGCCCTTTGCGCGAGGTCGGTCGTACTGGTTTTGGGCCAGAAATGGAATCTTGATCAACTGATTGCCCAGGCCTTGCGGAGATTGGTCAAGCTGCTGCTGCCCAGGGATATAGAGGCGCTTCCCTGTTTCGTCAGTCACCTGGTCTACGCTGACTCCGTTGCCGAATACGATTTTGACCAAGCCGAGCAGGTTTGTACCCAGGTCAGACCAACCATCTTGACCCATGTAAGGGACATAACCAAGTCCGCTGTAACCGACTTCGTTGTTGCTTGAACCGGTCCACGTCTCGCCGCCGGCCATTACGTAGCTCCACTTATTCCCATCAACGATCACCTGTGGGTAATTTGCGGTATCCGGTATCTGACCGCAAGGACGATTGGAATCGTAGACGTCGATGAGGATCTGCGAGCCCGAACGGCTCACTCGCAGCGGGACGAGCACGTGACCCCCGGTACCATGCTCCAGTGAGAGAAGGCCGTAGTTGTAATTGGCCTTGGTCAAGTCGCTCTCAATTTGAGCAGCGGTCTTGGATGGAGATTGGAATGCTGTGTTGATGTATCCGCGCAGAAAGGGTACGGATAACTGTTTCCAATGCGAGACATTGACATCGTATGAGACAGCAGGGGAACCGACACTCTGAGATTTGTAATTTGACCAAAAGCTTTCATCAAGCTGTCCCACGACAAATTGGTCTTCGCCGACATCTGCCAGAAGGCTCATTCCGGCGCAATTTCCTGACGAAGCAAGACCACGCGCGGCAAGGAACGTTATCTCTGTGGCCGGATCCAGGTAGTCATACCAGCTCAGGCTGAAGGCGTCGTTGAATGATTGCTTGCTTAGCTGAGGTGTATTGAAGTTGTAGAATGCCCACCCCGCTTGACACCGATATTGCGCAGGCTCAATGCCGTTGAACGTCGATGGATTTGCAGCGAGAGTGCCATCGTGACCAATCGAAATGATCACGAATGCATTTACAGAGTTCTTGCATTGATCATTCGTTCCGTCATCATGGGAATAGTAGCCGTTATCCCCATAGCCATCGTCCTCATACCCTAGCCGCAAATAGAGGTCCCCGGGCTGGAGGCCGCCTGGAAGCGGGGAAGGGATTTGGCGGGCTTGATTGAAAGCCGGGAAATTTTGAATCCTGGTGAGGCTGCTGTCGATACCAGGTATCCAGATCTTGCCGTGATAGAGTCTATCCGCATTTGGTCCCGACGGATTTACGTAGAGCTTCCATGTGCGCCCACTACCACCAGTCTGAACGCAGCCGCCGGCAGTGATACTCACGGAATCCCCGGGAAGGAATTTGATCTGGGGATAATTGGTTGAAGCTTGTTTTACGTTGGGTTGAGTGATGCGCCACACGGTTTGACTGGACGTATTCTTCTGAAGAGTGACGACATCAAAGTTGTCTTGGGCGAGCAGAGGCGCCGCGAGGGTCGCTGCGAGTAGAGACGAAATGGACCAGAGGGCTCGTTGGGTCATAGGTCGCTCCTTAGGTACGAACTGGCTGCAACATCACCGGTTTCATTTTCCTGATAGTGTCTTGATCTGAGAAAGCGTTTCAGCCTCGAATGCCACAGGGAGGGCGGGCATTCGTCCGCTCAGCTGATATTCAGAGAACTTTGGTGAGGCGCGGAGAGATTGATGCGAAGCGTAAGATGGGTCGGATTGCGGAGACAGATCGCGTGAAGATGATTTTGAAGGGTGCGGTTGCGCTATGTGTGGTGTTTGGGGCCGCGGGGATGCATCCGCAGAGTGCGACGCCGTGGGTGATTGGGCCGTTTACTCGGCCGGCTGTGGGGAATCCGGTGGTGTCGCCCAATCCGGCTTCAACATTTCAGGACCCGATTCTGAAGGCCCCCGTCCAGTGGGAGGCGCTGCACACGTTCAATCCGGCGGCGATTGTGCGCAAGGGCAAGGTGGTCGTGCTGTATCGCGCGGAGGACAACTCGGGAGCAATGGAGATTGGCGGGCACACCTCGCGGCTGGGCCTCGCGGAGAGCAGAGACGGCATCCACTTCAAGCGCATGGGCGAGCCGGTGTTTTATCCGGCGGAGGACGACCAGAAGGCGCGCGAGTGGCCGGGCGGCGTCGAGGACCCGCGCATTGTGGAGCGCGACGACGGCACCTATGTGCTGACGTACACGCAGTGGAATCGGAAGACGTATTCCGTGGGGATCGCGACCTCGCGCGATTTGAAACACTGGATCAAGTACGGGCCCGCGTTCTTGACGGCGCTGGGCGGCAAGTACGCGAACCTGATGTACAAGTCGGCGGGGATCGTGACGCAGTTGAAGGACGGGCGACTGATCGCCGCGAAGATTGCCGGGCGCTATTGGATGTACTGGGGCGAGGGCTCGATCCGGCTGGCGACGTCGGATGACGCGATTCACTGGATACCCGTGGAAGATATGCACGGGCAGCTGGTGGAAATGCTACGGCCAAGGCTAGGGCATTTTGACAGCACGTTTCCTGAGACGGGACCGCCGCCGGTGCTGACGAGCGTGGGAATCGTGATGCTCTACAACGGCAAAAACGCAGAGGAGGGTGGTGATCCCGCGCTGGGGCCGAATGCGTACGCAGCAGGTGAGGCGATCTTTGAGACGTCGAATCCAGCGCATCTGCTGGAGCAGACAGATAAGCCAGTGCTGAAGCCGGAACTCCCCTACGAAAAGATCGGACAGTATGCGGCCGGCACGACGTTTGCCGAGGGGCTGGTGTTCTTTCGCGGCAAGTGGTTCTTGTACTACGGGTGTGCGGATTCGCTTGTGGCTGTGGCGACGGCTCCGGCACAGGCGATGACTTCCGAAGGGCTGCGGATGACTGCGGCGAGCGAGACCAAGATCGCACCTCAGGCGGGCGGGAAGGCGGGTACGGCACCTCCGGGTGCTGAGGCTAACGCACGCGGGTTCTATCTGCATGGCGGCGACACGGTCGTGTTTTACGGCGACAGCATCACGGAGCAGAACTACTACAACCAGTGGGTCGAGCTCTTCGCGGCGACACGGTTTCCGTGGATGCGGGTGCATTTCTATGGCGCGGGTGTGGGTGGCGATCGCGTGACGGGCGGCGGCGGAGGGCCGATCGATCAGCGGCTGGAGCGCGATGTATTTTCAGAAAAACCGACCGTCGTTACAGTGATGCTGGGGATGAATGACGGCGGGTATCAGGCCACGACCGATGCTATCGAGCAGACCTACGTGAAGGGATACGAGCACTTGCTCGATTCGATTCGCCAGCATCTGCCGGGCGTACGGATGACTCTGCTGGGGCCTTCGCCATATGACGATGTGACGCGGCCGGTGATTTTTCCGGGCGGATACAACGCGGTGATGCAGCACTTTGCCGATGCTGACCAGTCGCTGGCGGACAAGTACGGTGCGGCATTTGTGAATCTGAATCCGCCGGTGGTGACGGCGATCCGGAAAGCCGACACAATGGACCCAAAGCTGGGAGTGCTGTTGCTGCCGGACCGTGTGCATCCCGATCCGCTGGCGCATTGGGTGATGGCCGAAGCGCTACTGAAGGGGTGGCATGCTCCGGCGCTCGTCTCGGATGTGACGGTGGACGCGCATGCAGGGACGATAACGCAGGCCCGCAACGCGGCGGTGAGCCATGTGGACCAGACTGACGGCGTTCTGAAGTGGACCGAATTGGAGAATGCACTACCGCTGCCTTTGACGCGGGGCAATGCAACCACAGCGCTGCTTGAGGATCTGACGGACATCGAGCAACAACTGAACCAGGAGACGCTGCGGGTGACCGGATTGGCTGCGGGCCGATACACGTTGAGCATCGATGGCGAAGTAGTGGACACGTTTTCTCCAGAGGCGCTCGAGAGCGGGATCAACCTGGCGGAGTACGGAACGCCGATGTTTCAGCAGGCGCAACGGGTGAGCTGGCTGGTGCGCGATCGCGACGAAACACACTACATCCATCTGCGGATGCGCGTGAGGAATGCGGATACCGGCAGCGAAGAGGGTAAGGACGTGATGCAGGCGTTTGAGAATTCGCTGGAAGATTCGATCTACGACGCAGCAGTTCCGAAGCCGCATGTGTTCCGGCTGACGACGGCCGCCACGGGAACGACGCAGAGCACGCGGTGAAGTTGTCGAGTGGATAAGGGCGATGAGGAGGGTGTGATCACGGAGATTTCGCTGAAGTCGGTGCTGGAGACCGAGGGCGCTGAGATGAGGGACGTGGCTACTCACGCTGCAGGTCCCGAGGGAGCGCTGCCGCTGACGGCAGAGATGCTGCTGCAGGAGCCATCGGGAAATCTGTTCGGGCTGAGCCAGAATGCCGGGATGGGCTGGGAGGCTTCGCGGCTGCTCGATCCGGAGTTTTTGATCTTGAGTACGCATGGCGGGCTGCGCGCCGAAGATGGGCGGCCGATCGCGCTGGGATTTCACACGGGACATTGGGAAGTTGGCTTGCTGGTTGCCGAGGCGGCGCGCGAGTTGAAGGCGCTGCATGCGATTCCGTTTGCAGGGGCGTGCACCGACCCGTGTGATGGCAGAACACAGGGCACGACAGGCATGATGGATTCGCTGCCGTTTCGCAACGATGCGGCGATAGTGTTGCGGCGGCTGATGCGGTCCTTGCCGACAGGCAAGGGCGTGCTTGGCGTGGCGACATGCGACAAGGGACTGCCGGCGATGATGATGGCACTGGCCTCTGCTGGTGCGTTGCCGGCGGTGCTGGTGCCGGGCGGAGTGACTCTGCTACCTGAGGTTGGCGAGGACGCGGGCAAGGTCCAGACCATTGGCGCGCGATTTGCGCAGCAGCAGATCACGCTGGAATACGCGGCGGAGGTAGGATGCCGCGCGTGTGCGTCCCCAGGCGGCGGATGCCAGTTTCTAGGCACAGCGGCGACGGCGCAGGTTATCGCCGAGGCGCTGGGCCTGGCGCTGCCGCATACGGCGCTGGCTCCATCTGGGCAGGCGATCTGGCTGGATGCCGCAAAGCGTTCGGCACGCGCAATCATCCGGTTGCATGAATCAAAATTAGGGGTACGCGATGTGCTGACCGATGCGGCGGTACGCAACGCGATGGTGTTGCATGCGGCGTTTGGCGGATCGACGAATCTGCTGCTGCATCTGCCGGCGATTGCCTTTTCGGCAGGATTGAAGCGGCCGACGCGCAAGGACTGGGAAGAGGTAAATCGCGAAGTGCCGCGGCTTGTGGACGCGCTGCCGAATGGGCCGCGTGGGTTCGCGACGGTGCAGGTGTTCCTTGCCGGTGGCGTGCCGGAGGCGATGCTGGCGCTTCGCGCGGCGGGGCTCCTGGATACGAGTGTGAAGACTGTGAGCGGTGACACGCTCGACGCAAATCTTGACTGGTGGCGCGACAGCGAGCGGCGGCACACGCTGCGCGGGAGATTGAGGGAACTCGATGGCGTCGATCCGGATGATGTGATCATGACGCCAGACCGGGCGCGCGCGCGCGGGCTGACGGCGACGGTGTGCTTTCCTGTGGGGAATCTTGCGCCTGAGGGTTCGGTGATCAAGAGCACGGCCATCGATGCTTCGCTGATCGGAGTGGATAACGTATTTCGGCATCGTGGACCGGCGCGTGTTTTTACGACAGAGGCGGCGGCGATCGCGGCGATCAAGGCGGGCAAGATCGGGCACGGCGATGTGATTGCTCTGATCTGCAGCGGGCCGAAGGGCGCGGGGATGCAGGAGATTTACCAGGTGACGTCGGCGCTGAAACAGTTGCCGCATTGCAAGCATGTGGCGGTGCTGACGGACGCGCGCTTCAGCGGGGTTTCAACGGGCGCGTGCATCGGGCACATTTCGCCTGAGGCGCTGGCGGGTGGACCGATCGGGAAGGTGCTCGATGGCGATCAAATCGAAATTGTGATCGATCGCGGGAAGTTGACGGGATCGGTGCACCTGGTTGGCGATGCGAGCGGTGATTTCGGTGCGGACGAGGGTGCGCGGAGATTGGCGGAAAGACAGTCGCGCACGGATTTGCAGCCCCATCCAGCACTGCCAGAAGATACGCGGTTATGGGCAGCGCTCGTCGAGGCGAGTGGCGGCGTGTGGGGCGGGTGTGTGTACGACACCGATAAGATTGTGGCTGCACTGGAGTCCAAAAAGTCGGACGGTTGACTTTCGTGCTTTCCCACCCATGTCGCGGTGAAGCTGCGTCATGGATGGGGCACCCATGTTTTAGTGGTGATGGAGTTGTGTGAAATGCAACGTTGTGGTTGCGTGATCAGGATAGCGGTTTCAGACTTAAGTTAAAAAGGCGGATCGCGTGAGGAGATTTCAGGTATTCGTGATGGCTGCGGCGGCAGTTGTGATGGCGGGGAGTTTGTTCATGAGGGGGCAGGAGGCTGGCGTTGATGCGAAGAGTTCTTCGTCTCCGCAGTTGGTCATTATTGATACCGATATCGGCGATGACATTGATGATGCGTTTGCGCTGGCGCTGGCGTTGAAGAGCCCGGAACTGAAGATCCTGGGCGTGACGACCACGTTTGGCAATACGGAGATGCGCGCGCGTCTCCTGGACCGGTATCTGCAGGCCGTTGGACGGAGCGATATTCCGGTGTTCGCGGGGCCACCTTCAGATACGGACAACGTGATGACGCAGGCCGCGTATGCGAAGCGCGCCCCGGAAAGAAAGCATGCAGATGGCGCGAAGTTTATTCTGCGCGAGGCTCGCGAGCATCCGGGCCAGATCACGCTGGTCGGTATTGGGCCGCTTTTCACGGTGCAGGCGGCGATTGAGCGCGATCCGGCGGCGTTCAAGAAGCTGAAGCGCGTGGTGATCATGGGCGGAAGCATTGAGCGCGGATATGGCGCAGACGCGGATGGAAAGCCAAAGCCACCGGAGCCGGAGTGGAACATCGATCGCGACCCGGCGGGGGCCGAAAGCCCTGCTGGCATCGGGAGTGCCGGTGTTCATGATGCCTCTCGATTCAACTCAAGTGCCTCTGGACACGAAGGGCCGTGAGGCCATCTTTGCGCATGGATCGCCACTGACCGACCAATTGACGCTCCTCTATCACCAGTGGATGGCCGGAACGCCGTCGCACAGCCCGACGCCGACACTGTTTGATCCGGTCGCGGTGACATATACCTTCCGGCCGGATTTGTGCCCGGCAAAGCCGATGCATATTGATGTGGACGCAAAGGGGCTGACGACCCAGGGGACGGGGGCTCCGAATGCCCAGGTCTGCCTGCAATCGGACGAGAAGGGATTTTTGGATCTGCTTTTAAAGCGGGTGAACGGAGATTGATGCTGCGAAATCGATGTGGATTTCTAGTGGATAACAGGCTGAAATTCACGTGATTTTAGCTGGAATCAGCAGATGTGTGCTCGGAATCACATGCAACTTCATTGACAGCAAGGGAAAGTAAGAGAAAAATGGCGGGTCGTTGGAAATCTGAGCCGATAGGCACGCGTACGGAGGGGAGTGTGAGAAGCATGCTGAATTGGAAGGCTTTAGGGGTTTTAGTTCTGGGGTGTTCGGGTCTTGTTGTGGCGGGGTGCAAATCGGCGCCCGATCTGACGTCGACGCAGGCGTTGACGATGGTCCAAGCAAAGTATGACCAGACGGCCCCGGTGCCGACAACGATCCTGGTGAACGACGAAGGGATGCGGGCAGGAATTACGGCGAAGCTCTGGGATCGGACGAAGGTGTACCCGAACAAGCTCTGGGCTGATTTCAAGCTGACACCGGATGGGAAGAAGGCGGTGGTTCTTCCCGGAGGCGGCGACACGATCGAATGGCGGCCAGCGAACCTGGACGACAAGGACTACACCATCGTTGTGATGACCGCAGCAGCCAATCACCTGAGAGCGCATGATATGGGCGACTTGCAGGATGAGATGATGTCTGGTGCGGACACGTCAAAGGCGGGAAAATACACCGAGGGCGTGAACCTGACGGGTGTGCCGCAGGCACTTCAGGACATCGCACACAATCCCGGCAACAAGCTGAGCACCAAGAAACAGGCCGATTTTTCGCTGACGAACGGGGCCTGGGCGCTGAAATCGATCGAATAATCGATGAATTGCAGGAGGGGTGGTGTTGAACTCGTTGACCCCCACCCCTGTTTCTTGTTATCTTTATAAGGTTCCGCAAGAACACGCCTTTCCGTGTGTGCTAACGGGAGGCGGGTAACGGGAGATCCCGGGTCAGCAAGTTTGGCGAGGATCTGTACCGGAGGCCGCAAGCAACATTCGGCCATCGTCCCCGAATCGCTCTCCTCTTGCGAAGGGCAGGGACACATCGCTCACCCGGGTGAAGGTAAGACGGGGAAGCGATAGATCGCATCGGTGCTCGCGCGTTTCTCCACCTAGGAGGGCTATGCGAGCCGGAACCGGCGAAACGGAGTTGGCTTTTCCCGCATAAAGCGCGAAAACGACCGGCCACCGTCCTGGTTCTCGTCTGGAAGTGGAACGAAGGCAGACGCGAAGCAGCAACTTGGGCTTTCGTGCGTGTGTGCGTTGAAGAATGCGCTCAATGCATGAAAAGCCGAGGAAAGCTTGCGCGCGGCTGTAAGCAGGTTGGGTTTTAAGGTTTTTGGGGTAAGGAGTTTCAGTTTGCCGACATTTAATCAATTGGTTCGCAAGGGGCGTACGGCCCCGCGGTACAAGACGGCGTCCCCTGCACTGCAGGCCTCGCCGCAGCGGCGCGGAGTATGCACCCGCGTGTACACACAGACCCCCAAGAAGCCGAACTCGGCGCTGCGTAAGGTGGCTCGCGTGCGGTTGACCAATGGGATCGAGGTCACGACCTACATTCCCGGCATCGGCCATAACCTGCAGGAGCACTCGATTGTGCTGATCCGCGGCGGCCGTGTGAAGGATCTGCCGGGCGTGCGCTATCACGTGGTCCGCGGCACGCTCGATTCAGTGGGCGTGGCCAACCGGAAGCAGAGCCGCTCGAAGTACGGTGCGAAGCGCGCCAAGGGCGGAGCGGCAGCGAAGAAGTAGTTTGCGGTTCCCGGGCGGAGTGATGGTACCGGGACTGGGGCAACAGAAGCGGCGCGAAAGCGCAAAGGATTTCGAGGAACTATGCCAAGAAAAGGGCACATTGGAAAGCGGGAAGTCGCGGCGGATCCGGTTTACGGGTCGACGCTTGTCACCAAGTTTGTGAACTCCATGATGTGGGGCGGCAAGAAGTCGACCGCGCAGGGCATCTTCTATCAATCGATGAAGAACCTCGAGGAGAAGGGTGGCGGGGATGATGCGCTGAAGCTCTTCAAGAAGGCTGTCGAGAACTGCAAGCCGCTGCTCGAAGTCAAGACCCGTCGTGTAGGTGGCGCCAACTACCAGGTTCCGATTGAAGTGAATGCGGATCGGCGTACCTCGCTGGCGATCCGCTGGCTCATCACCTACGGGCGTGCCCGCGGTGAGAAGGGCATGATCGACAAGTTAAGCAATGAGCTGCTTGACGCGGCCAATGGCCGTGGCGCGGCGATGAAGAAGAAGGAAGACGTGCACCGCATGGCCGAGGCCAACAAGGCCTTCGCGCACTACCGCTGGTAGTCGGGCGGCACGAGGGAAGAAGAGTTTTAGCCGGCAGGTAGATCGGTCCGGCGCGAGGGCCCTGAACGAAGTGGGCCTTCGAACTGTAAGAAACGGCGGGCTCTGGGGCTCGCAAGGATAAAGATAGCCGTGGCTCGCACTATACCTCTAAGTCGTTGCCGGAACATCGGAATCATGGCGCACATCGACGCCGGAAAGACGACTGCGACCGAACGCATCCTCTTCTACACGGGCATCACGCACCGCATCGGTGAAGTGCATGAAGGCACCGCGACCATGGATTACATGGAGCAGGAGCAGGAGCGCGGCATCACCATCACGTCAGCTGCAACGACGTGCATGTGGAAAGACATCCGCATCAACATTATTGATACCCCGGGCCACGTGGACTTTACCGCGGAGGTGGAGCGGTCGCTCCGTGTTCTGGACGGTGCGGTTGCTGTGTTTGACTCTGTCTCGGGCGTTCAGCCGCAGACTGAAACGGTGTGGCGGCAGGGCGACAAGTACAAGGTTCCGCGTATCTGCTTCGTGAACAAGATGGACAAGAACGGCGCCGATTTCGAGCACGTTCTGGACACGATTCGCAAGCGGCTGGGCGCGCGGCCTGTGGCATTGCAGATTCCGATTGGCGCAGAAGCCGGCTTCAAAGGCGTCGTCGATCTCATCGAGATGAAAGCGGTTCTCTGGCACGACGAGACCATGGGTGCCGAGTATGACGTTCAGGCGATTCCGGCCGATCTGCAGAAGAAGGCGGAAGCATTCCGTCTCCAACTGATCGAAGTGATCGCCGAGACCGACGACGTGTTGCTTGAGAAGTTTCTCGAAGGCGAGACGCCGACCATAGAAGAACTGAAGAGGGGTATTCGCCAGGCGACCATAGATCTGAAGGTTTTTCCGGTGATCTGTGGTTCTGCATTCAAGAACAAGGGCGTGCAAACGCTGCTCGACGCGGTTGTCGATTATTTGCCCAGCCCGCTGGATAAGCCTCCGGTTGAGGGTATCGATCCGCACGATCACAGCGTGACATTGATTCGCAAGGCAGACGATAACGAGCCTCTGGCGGCGTTGGTGTTTAAGCTGATCAATGATCCATTTGGCAAGCTGTCGTTCATTCGTATTTACTCGGGTTCACTGAAGACGGGCGACACGATCCTGAATCCGCGTACCGGCAAGACGGACCGCGTGGGCCGCCTGGTGAAGATGCACGCTAACAAGCGTGAGGACATCACCGAGATCTACGCGGGCGACATCTGCGCATGTGTGGGCTTGAAGGAATTGAAGACGGGCGACACGCTGAGTTCGCCGCAGCATCCGATTGCGCTCGGCGCCATCGTGTTCCCTGAACCTGTCATCTCGGTAGCAATTGAGCCGAAGACCAAGGCTGACCAGGAAAAGATGGCAATGGGGTTGTCGCGTCTGGCCGATGAGGATCCTACCTTCAAGGTGCGGACCGATGAAGATTCAGGTCAAACGATTATCAGCGGGATGGGCGAGCTGCACCTCGAGATTCTCGTCGATCGCTTGAAGCGCGAGCACAAGGTTGAGGCGAATGTAGGCGAGCCGAAGGTGGCCTTCCGCGAGACGATTCGCAAGACGGCTGAAGCGGAAGGAAAATATATCCGTCAGACCGGCGGCTCGGGTAACTACGGGCATTGCAAGCTGCGCATCGAGCCCAATGAACCCGGCAAAGGCTACGAATTCATCAACGAAATCAAGGGCGGGTCGGTACCGAGGGAATACATCAAGCCCATCGATCAGGGCGTGCAGGGCGCATTGGAATTAGGAATTCTTGCAGGCTTTCCGATCGTGGACGTCAAGGTGATCCTTTTCGACGGCAGCTATCACGAAGTTGACTCGAATGAAATGGCGTTTAAATTTGCCGGTTCGATTGCCTTCAAGGAAGCCGCGCGCAAGGCGCATCCGGTGCTGCTGGAGCCGGTGATGGCGGTTGAAGTCACGGTGCCTGAGGAGTTCATGGGCGTGATTATCGGCGACATCAACTCGCGGCGCGGGCGGATTGAAGGAATGGAACACGCGGCAGGGTCGCAGGTCATCAAGGCGATCGTTCCGCTGAAGGAAATGTTCGGCTACGTGAACGAGATTCGTTCGTCGACACAAGGCCGCGCGTCGTATTCAATGCAGTTCGCGCGCTACGAAGAGGCGCCGCGCATGATCGCCGATGAAATCATCGGCCGCGCGCAGGGGAAGTGAAACGAGTTATCGGTCAGCAGTTGTCAGCTTGATTGAACTGAAAACTGACGACTGAGAACTGAAGACTGTTTCAGTTTTTGGGGCTGGAGCCGGAACGCCGGCGCCCTGTTGGCAATGGCACTGAAGCTGTGAGGGGAAGAGAAAAATGGCGAAGGAAAAGTTTGATCGTTCGAAGCCGCATGTGAACGTGGGAACGATTGGTCACATCGATCACGGCAAGACGACGTTGACGGCGGCGATCACGAAGGTATTGCAGAAGCACAACCCGAAGAACACGTTCCGTTCGTTTGACTCGATCGACAACGCCCCGGAAGAGCGGGAGCGCGGCATCACGATCGCGACGGCACACGTGGAGTATGAGACGCCGAACCGGCACTATGCGCACGTCGATTGCCCCGGTCACGCCGACTACATCAAGAACATGATCACGGGCGCAGCGCAGATGGACGGCGCGATTCTCGTGGTTGCAGCCACCGACGGCCCGATGCCGCAGACCAAGGAGCACGTTCTGCTGGCTCGCCAGGTGGGCGTTCCCTGCATCGTGGTGTTTCTGAACAAGTGCGATGCGGTGGAAGACGAAGAGCTGACGGACCTGGTCGAGATGGAAGTTCGTGAACTGCTGTCGAAGTACCAGTTCCCGGGCGACGATGTTCCGGTGATTCGCGGATCGGCACTGGGCGCGTTGAACGGCGAGCCCAAGTGGGAAGCGCAGATCGACGCGCTGATGGAAGCGGTGGACAAGTACGTTCCGCAGCCGGAGCGCGCCGTGACCCTGCCCTTCCTGATGCCGATCGAAGACATCTTCTCGATCTCCGGACGCGGCACTGTTGTGACCGGAAGAATCGAACGCGGCAAGGTGAAGGTGGGCGAGGATGTCGAGATTGTCGGCTTCCGCGAGACCCGCAAGTCGGTTTGCACGGGCGTTGAAATGTTCAAGAAGCAGCTGGACGAAGGCCTGGCAGGCGATAACGCGGGCATCCTGCTGCGCGGCATTCCCAAGGAAGATGTGGAGCGCGGCATGGTGTTGGCGAAGCCGGGATCGATCACGCCTCACACCAAGTTCAAGGGCACGGTTTACGTGTTGAGCAAGGAAGAAGGCGGCCGTCACACGCCGTTCTTCAAGGGCTATCGTCCGCAGTTCTACTTCCGCACGACAGACGTGACGGGAGTGGCGGAGTTGCCCGAAGGCACGGAGATGGTGATGCCGGGCGACAACGTGGAACTGGTGATTGAACTGATTACGCCGGTAGCCATGGAAAAGGGTCTGCGGTTTGCCATCCGCGAAGGCGGACGCACGGTAGGCGCAGGCGCGATTTCGGAAATTATCAAGTAGACGCTAGCCGCGTCGGACGGACCGCCCTTCGGGCGCAACGAACGACGCGGCAAGCGAAAATTGATCACTGATCACTGATCTCTGGTCACTTGGAAAGAAGAGCCAATGGTAGGTCAAAGGATTCGAATTCGGTTGAAGGCATACGACTATCGCGTGCTGGATACCTCGACCGGCGAGATTGTGGAGACGGCCAAGCGCACCGGAGCAACGGTGGCGGGTCCGATTCCGTTGCCGACGATCAAGAACAAGTACTGCGTGCTGCGTTCGCCGCACGTGGACAAGAAGTCGCGTGAGGCGTTCGAGATTCGCACCCACAAGCGGCTGATCGACATTCTTGAGCCGACGCAGCAGACCGTGGACGCGCTGATGAAGCTCGATCTCCCGGCCGGTGTGGACGTCGAGATTAAGGCATTCGAAAAATAAGTTGTCAGCCGTCAGCTATCAGCTCTCAGCTTGTTATGAGGGCGAGCAGGCGGCGAGGCCAAGCTGAGAGCTGAAGGCTGAAAGCTCTCCAAAAAATTCCGGCAGTGCAGAGTCGAGTGCTTTGCATGATGAGGTGAGGAAGATATGGCAGTCACAGGGATTCTGGGAAAAAAGATCGGCATGACGCAGGTCTTCGACGAGAAGGGCGATGTGCACCCGATTACGGTGTTGCAGGCGGGCCCTTGCGTGATTACGCAGTTGAAGACGCTGGCCAAAGACGGCTATGACGCCGCACAGATTGGCCTGGTGGAGTTCATCAAGACCAAGAACGTGACCAAGCCACAGGCAGGGCACTTCGCGAAGACCGAAGCGCCTCCGGTGAAGGTGATCAAGGAAGTCGACGTCGAGGCCTCTGCCGATGGCGAAGCCGAGACCAAGGCCGGCGATCGCGTGCTGGTCGACATCTTCACGAATGCGAAGTTCGTGGACGTGATCGGGACCTCGAAGGGCCGCGGGTTTGCGGGCGTTGTGCGACGGCACAAGTTTGGCGGCGGACCGAAGTCGCACGGACACATGTTCCAGGTGCAGGGTTCAATCGGTGCATCGAGCTTTCCGTCGCGCGTGTTTCCGGGGCAGCGCATGCCGGGGCACATGGGCGCGGCGCAGATCACGGTTCGGAACCTGCGCATTCGCGGCATCGACGTGGAAGAGAACCTTTTGATGGTCGAGGGCGCGGTTCCGGGATCGCGTGAAGGATACGTGCTGATTTCGAAGGCGAAGACTCCGCCGCGCGAGCGTCGTGGGTTTGCGGGCTCGGGTACGGTTGATCCGCTGAAGGCTTCGAAGAAGGCAACCGCGAAGAGAAAGTAAACAGCTTTCAGCTGTCAGCTCTCAGCTCGTTGGTTGCTGGAGCCAGGATGATTGCTTTACCGATGGAAGACTGATAGCTGAAAGCTGATAGCTGACAGCTCGTAGGAAGAAGACGATGGCAAACGTAGATGTTGTGAATCTGAACGGCGAAAAAGTGGGCTCGCTCGAGCTGGCCGATGCGGTATACGGCCAGGTGAACGAGGCGCTGCTGTGGGAAGCGGTAAAGCACTATCGTGCTTCGCTGCGCCAGGGCACGCACAAGACGAAGAGCCGCACCGAAGTATCCGGATCGGGTAAGAAGTTGTGGAAGCAGAAGGGCACGGGCCGCGCTCGTATTGGCTCAGTGCGTTCGCCGCTGTGGCGGCATGGCTACACCGTGCACGGACCTCAGCCGCGCAGCTATGACTATGCGTTTCCCCGCAAGAAACTGCAGGGCGCGTTGCGTTCAGCGCTGGCCTCGAAGCTGGCCGACGGCAAGCTGACGGTGGTGGATACGCTGGAGCTGAAAGAAGGCAAGACCAAGCTCTATCGCCAGGCACTGGACAAGCTCGCGGTAACGCGCACGGCATTGATTGTCGAGAACGGCAAGACGCTCTCGCAGGCATTGATGCTGGGCGCGCGCAATCTCAAGGGCGTTGAACTGGTTCTCAACAACGAAGTGCATCCCTACGATCTGCTGCGGTATGAGCGGGCAATCTTCTCGAAGGCCGCGATCGAGCAGTTGACGGAATCTCTCGTGAAGAGTGTTTCGAAGCGCAATGCTGCGCAGACGGAGGCCGCGTAATGCCGAGTCTTTATACAGTGATTCGCCGGCCGTTGATTACGGAAAAGGGCCTGAGTGTGAAAGAAACCGAGGGCACGCTGGTGTTCGATGTGGCTCCGGAAGCCTCGAAGACCGAGGTGAAGCAGGCGGTCGAGGCTCTCTTCAAGGTGAAGGTAGCTGCGGTTCGGACTGCGAATGTGGTCGGCAAGGAACGCCGCCGCGGCAAGTTCGCGGGTTTCCGCCCCGATTGGAAGAAGGCTTACGTGCGGCTGAAGGCCGGCGAAAAGCTGCCGGAGTACGTGAGCAATTTGTAGGGCAGCTTTTAGCTGTCAGCTCTCAGCTTTCAGCTCCGGGTAATCGGAGCCAAGCGGTGAGCCTGAGGTAAGTCACAGAAGTTGGGTTTAGATGGATGAGCTGAGAGCTAACGGCTGAAAGCTGAAAGCTGGTTCATCAAGGACAAAAGACGATGGCTATCAAGACATACAGACCGATCACGCCGACGTTGCGGTTTCAGACCACGCTGGTCAATGACGACCTGACGACGGACAAGCCGCACAAGCCGCTGCTGGCGGTGCGCAAGCGGACGGGCGGACGCCGCAATACGGGCGACATGACAATTCGGCACCACGGCGGCGGGCATAAGCAGAAGATCCGACTGATCGATTTCAAGCGCGACAAGTTCGGCGTTCCGGGCAAGGTGGCGACCATTGAGTACGATCCGAACCGCTCAGCGCGCATCGCGCTGGTGCACTACGCCGATGGCGAGAAGCGCTACATCCTGCAGCCCGTTGGGTTGAAGGTCGGAGCAACGGTGAGTTCGGGACCCGAGGCCGACATTCTGGTTGGCAATGCGCTGCCGCTGAAAAACATTCCTGCCGGCACCACAGTGCACGCGATTGAATTGCGGCCGGGCAAGGGCGCGCAGATGGCGCGTTCAGCCGGTGCGCAGGCGCAACTGGTGGCCAAGGAAGGCGCCTATGCGCTGCTGAAGCTGCCTTCCGGCGAGACCCGCAAGGTGCTGGTGGAGTGCCTGGCAACCGTTGGACAGGTGGGCAACACCGATCACGAGAACGTGGCGATCGGCAAGGCGGGACGCAACCGTTGGAAGGGTATTCGCCCGACCAACCGCGGCGTCAGCATGAATCCTGTGGATCACCCGCACGGCGGCGGTGAGGGCAAGACCTCCGGTGGCCGTCATCCTGTGACCCCGTGGGGCCAGCCGACACGCGGATACAAGACACGCAACAACAAGCGGACCGATGCATTCATCGTCAGCCGCCGGGCGAAGTAAGAAAGGCAGCTTTCAGCTATCAGCTATCAGCTTTTAGCGAGGGCGGCGCAGAAGTTATCAAGGGATTCGCTGGAAGCTGGCTTAGGCAAGGAACAAGCTGAGAGCTGAAGGCTGAAAGCTAGGAGCAGAGTTTTTATGGCACGTTCGACGAAGAAGGGCCCGTTTGTGGATGCGCACCTCACGACCAAGATCGAGGTGCTCAACACGGCCAACGACAAGAAGGTCGTGAAGACCTGGTCGCGACGTTCGACGATCTTCCCGGAGTTTGTGGGACACACGATCGCGGTTCACAACGGCAAGAAGTTTGTTCCGGTGTACGTGACCGAGAACATGGTGGGACACAAGCTGGGTGAGTTTGCCCCCACGCGTACGTTCAAGGGACACACCGGCGGGTCGAAGGCGGCAGAAGCATCAGCCAAGCCGGCAGGACCGCGGTAAGAAAAGCAGCTTATAGCTCTCAGCTTTCAGCTTCTGTGCATAGCACGAGTCCGGAGCGGAAAAAGAAAAGCTGAAAGCTAACGGCTGAAAGCTAATAGCTGATTTTGAGGAAGAGACCAATGGCAGTCGAGACAAAAGAATACCGGGCCGAAGCGAGGTTTCAGCGGGTGTCGCCGCAGAAGGCGCGGCTGGTGCTGGACCTGATCAAGGGCCGGGGAGTTCAGGAAGCGCTGGAGACGGCGCAGTTCACCAAGAAGCGCATTGCTCCGGTGATTCACAAGCTGCTGACCTCGGCCGTGGACAACGCGAAGTACGTGTCGGGCGAGCAGGGGATTGACCTGGACGTGGATAACCTCTACGTGAAGCAGGCAATTGCGAACGACGGTCCGCGCATGAAGAGGATCCGTCCCGCACCGATGGGACGCGCGTATCGGTACCAGCGAAGGCTGACGCACATTATTTTGTCCGTCGCCGAGCGCGACGGTGGGCACTCGCACCTGGTGACCAAGGCGGAGGAGCCGGAGACGGCGGCGAAGCCTGCGAAGAAGACGGCTGCGAAGAAGGCAGCCCCGAAGAAGACAGCGGCGAAGAAGCCGGTTGCAGCAACGAAGAAAAAGGCCAAGAAGTAGGCCGAATCATTTCCAGGGTCGATGCAGATCGGAACCTGGGCAGCAAAGTCGACGCGACCATCAGGGAGCGGCGACCTTCGAAAAAAGGAACAAGGGCGCTGCAACCCTGGAAATGCAGAGAGGTTTGAGGAAAAAAGTATGGGACAGAAAGTCCACCCTTATGGATTCCGGCTGGGAGTAAACAAGCCATGGCGCTCGCGCTGGTTCTCAGAGCGCGACTATGACAAGCTTCTGGTTGAGGACGTGAAGCTCAGGGCTGAGCTGCGCGAAAAGCTGAAGGCAGCCGGTGTGAGCTCGGTGGAAATCGAGCGTCCGGGCAACAAGCTGCGCTTCCTGATCCGCACGGCACGTCCAGGCATCGTGATCGGCCGCAAGGGCGCCGAGATCGAGAAGCTGAAGACCGAGCTTGGCAAGCGCACCAACCGCGAAGTGTTCATCGACATCATCGAGGTGAACAAGCCGGAGCTCGACGCGCAACTCGTGTCGGAGAATATCGCGCTGCAGCTGGAAAAGCGCGTGAGCTTCCGCCGCGCGATGCGCAAGAGCGTGGATTCGGCGCTGCGCTTTGGCTGCAAGGGAATCAAGGTGCGTGTCTCAGGCCGGTTGAACGGCAACGAAATCGCGCGCTCGGAGTGGTATCTGCAGGGGCGTCTGCCACTGCACACGCTGCGCGCGGATATCGACTACGGATTTACCGAGGCGCACACCACCTACGGCGTAATCGGCGTGAAGACGTGGATCTATCGTGGCGATATTTACGAGCAGAAGCGCCGCCAGGCCGCGCCGTCAGGCACGGGAGTGTTTTAAGGGCAGTTGTCAGTGATCAGTTGTCAGCGGTCAGTGATTCGTGCCGGGTGAAGTTTTGTGATTTGTCCAGGGTTAGTTGCAGGACGTGAGGATCGAAAGTCAGTTTAAGCAAGAAGAAACTGACCACTGATCACTGACAACTGACCACTGGTTTTGAGGATTTCGTTATGTTGATGCCAAAGAAGGTGAAGTTCAGGAAGCAGCAGAAGGGCAAGCGGCGCGGTAAAGCGTGGCGCGGGTCGTCGCTGTCTTTCGGTGAGTACGGTTTGAAGGTCCTGGAGTGCGGCTACATCACAGACCGGCAGATCGAGGCCAGCCGTATCGCCATGACCCGCTTCATCAAGCGCGGCGGCAAGATCTGGCTGCGGCTGTTTCCAGACAAGCCGATTACCAAGAAGCCGGCCGAAGTCCGAATGGGTTCGGGTAAGGGCGCGCTGGATCACTGGGTTGCAGTCGTGCGGCCGGGCAAGATCCTGTTCGAGATGGAAGGCGTGACGCCGGAGATCGCGCAGGAAGCGATGCGGCTGGCCTCGAACAAGCTGCCATTGAAGACCAAGTTCGTGCAGCGTCCGGGCGCCGAGAAGGCAGTAGCGGCCGAAAAGAAGACGGCATAGGCCGAGTAGTCGGCATAGGGAAGACGCGCCCGCTGATCCCACAGGGAGTGGCGGAGCGCCGGAGATAAGAGATGGAACTCACAAAGATTCGTAGTTTGAGCGACGACGAGCTGCTGCACCACGAGAAGACCTCTGGCGAGCAATTGTTTCGGCTTCGCTTCCAGGTCTCGATGGGGCAGAACGACGGAGTAAAGAAGCTCCGCCAGCTGCGCAAGGAGATCGCACAGATCAAGACGGTTTCGCGCGAGCGCGAGCTGGGCATTCGCGGCGCCACGCACGAGCTGGTTTCAACCCTGCCGGCAGGCGAAGAGAAGAAAAGTGCCAAGAAAGCCGTGAAGACCGTGAAAAAGGCCGCGAAGCCCGCTACGGCCAAGGCCAGCGCGAAGAAGAGCACCAGCAAGAGCGCAGAGAAGAAGGGAGCCGGTAAATGACGGCGGCAACAGAGAAGCAGGCGCCGGCAAGCCGGCGAAACGAGAAGGTGGGCAACGTGGTTTCGACCAAGATGCAGAAGACCATTGTGGTCGAGGTCGAGATGCGCAAGGCTCACGCGAAGTACAAGCGCATTGTGAAGAGCTCGAAGAAGTTCTATGCGCACGATGAGCAGAATTCGGCACGGTTGGGCGATGTGGTCCGCATCCGCGAGACCAGGCCGCTGAGCAAGCTGAAGCGCTGGTCGCTTGAAGAGATTGTGCGGCGTTCTTCGCTGGCGCAGATTGAAGACACGGCTGGAACAGCCGCTGAAGTAGACGCCGCCAAGTAGGCGGAGCGGTTCTAAGGAGAAGAATCCATGGCTGTGCAAATGAGAACCATGCTCGCGGTGGCCGACAACTCCGGCGCGCGCAAGCTGCAGGTGATTTTGCCGCTCGGTGGCGGCCTCGGTAAGATCGCCGGCCTCGGCGATGTCGTGACTGCCGCGGTGAAGGAAGCTTCGCCGGACGGTACGGTGAAAAAGGGCAAAGTGGTCAAGGCGGTCATCGTCCGCACCCGCAAAGAGCATCGTCGCCGTGACGGAACCTATATCCGTTTCGATGAGAATGCGGCGGTGGTGATTGACGATGCGCACGAGCCGGTGGGAACGCGCGTGTTTGGCCCCGTGGCTCGCGAGTTGCGTGAGAAGAAGTTTTTGAAGATTGTGTCGCTGGCACCGGAAGTGGTCTAGGTGCGGTAGCTATCAGCTCCCAGCTTTCAGCTAACTCATGCTGAGTTGAAGAGCGCGGCGATAGCAAGATGAACTGATAGCTGACAGCTGATGGCTGAAAGCTTGGAGAAGAAGATGCCGAGTTTGAATATTCGTCGTAACGATATGGTGAAGATCCTCGCGGGTTCCGATCGCGGCAAGTCGGGCCGTGTACTGCGCGTGTTTCCTGACAAGGGCACGGTGCTCGTGGAGCATGTGCGCGTAGTGAAGAAGACGGTCTCGAGCAAGCAGGGACAGAGGACCAAGGGCGGCATCGCGGAACAGGAGTCGCCAATCAATATTTCGAACGTGGCCCTGATCTGCTCGAACTGCGAGACGGCCTCGATCGGATACAAGGTTGAGGGCACCAGCAAGCAGCGGATTTGCAAGACGTGCGGCAGCGAGTTGCCCACGAAGAAGTAAAAAAAGCAGCGATCAGCCATCAGCTCTCAGCTTTCAGTTCTTTGTGCTGGGTTGAAGAGCCGGTGGAAGCAAGAACTGGCTGAAAGCTGACAACTGAAAGCTGAAGGCTTGATTTTGAACCCTTCCGCAGCGGTACACGGATCAACAAAACGATCCAATCCGAAGACCGGAAGAAAGAGAGTGAAGAGATGGCAGCAAGGCTGAAAGAGAAGTACAACAAAGAGATCAAGCAGGCGCTCAAGAAGGAACTGGGCATCGAGAATGCGATGGCGGTTCCGCGGCTGGAGAAGGTCGTCATCAACATGGGCCTGGGCGAAGCGACGCAGAACACCAAACTGCTGGATCCGCTGGTTGGCGATCTGACGCAGATTACCGGACAGAAGCCGGTGATGACGAAGGCGAAGAAGTCGATTGCCGCTTTCAAGGTGCGCGCCGGCATGTCCATCGGAGCGATGGTGACGCTGCGCAACGAGAAGGCGTACGAATTTCTCGACCGCCTGATCTCGACGGCACTTCCTCGCGTCCGCGATTTTCGCGGCGTGTCGACTAAGAGTTTTGACGGGCGCGGTAATTACACGCTCGGACTGCGCGACCAGCTGATCTTCCCCGAGATTGATTACTCGAAGGTGGAAAAGCTGAAGGGCATGAACATCACGATCGTGACCACGGCGAAGGACGATAACGGAGCGCGCGCGCTTCTGAAAGCCTTCGGCATGCCTTTCCGGCAAGGGGCGTAACAGCAGCTTTTAGCTGTCAGCCATCAGCCTTCAGTTTGATTGAGGTGAGGCCGGCAGCGAAGAGAAATTTGATAGCTGTTGCCTGAAGGCGTTTGGCGCCCGATAGCAAGTAGCTGATAGCTGAAAGCTGTTAGCTGGTTTTACGAGGATTTTATGGCAACCACTGCAAAGAGAGTGAAGGACGCGCGGAAGCCGAAGTTCAGCTCCCGCAAACACAACCGGTGCAAGCTCTGCGGACGTCCGCGGGGATACCTGCGCAAGTTTGGTATCTGTCGCTTGTGTTTCCGGGCGCTGGCGCTCAAGGGAGAGATCCCCGGCGTCGTGAAGTCGAGCTGGTAGCAAGGCAGTTGTCAGAGAACAGTGATCAGTGGTCAGTTCTTAAATTCTGGAAATGAGCCGCTGAGGTAAGAGCAAGGTTCTTACTGGACACTGTGCACTGAACACTGATCACTGTAGTACGCATTTCCGCTGGTTCTCCTGTTGAAGTGAGACCGGGAGCGAACGGGGAATGAAGGAGAAGGAATGAGTCTGACCGACCCAGTAGCAGATTTTCTGGCGCGAATCCGGAATGCAATCCGTGCGCGTCACCAGAAGCTGGATGTGCCGGCTTCCAAGTTGAAGACCGAGATTGCCCGCATTCTCAAGGAAGAGGGCTATATTTCGAACTACAAGACGCAGGAAGAGGATGGCAAGCCGATTCTCCGCGTGTACCTGAAGTACGGCGGACAGGAAGCAGCGATTCGCGACCTGGCGCGCATCTCGCGTCCCGGCTGCCGTGTTTACATCGGCCACGACGAGATCAAGCGCGTTCAGGGTGGACTTGGCATCTCGATCATGACGACCCCCAAGGGCGTGATGACGGGTCGCCAGGCGCGCCGCGAAGGTGTTGGCGGCGAGTTGCTCTGCGAAGTGTGGTAAGGACAGCTTTCAGTCGTCAGCTCTCAGCTTTTTCGGGGTGAGTTGATGGTCTTGGCGGAAGCAAGATGAGCTAGAAGCTGAAAGCTAAAGGCTGATAGCTGCCGGACAAAGTCCGGCAAGGGCTGCAGTGGAACGAAGGCATCTTGGAATTGATCACTGAAAACTGATCACTGACAACTGCTTCTCGGGACTCGCAAGCCAAATGAAGGATTGGATTCGATGTCACGTATTGGAAAGAAAGTAATTCCGCTGCCCTCCGGTGTGAAGTACAAGGTCGAGGGCAACACGGTCCTGGTAGAGGGGCCGAAGGGCAAGATGTCGGCGCTGATTGCAGACGGCATTTCGCTGGAGACCAAGGACGGCACGCTGCATGTGAACCGCTCAGGTGACGACAAGGCCGCGGTCCACGGACTGACGCGCGCGCTGGTTTTCAACGCTGTGCACGGCGTAACCGAGGGTTGGAAGAAAGAACTGGACATCGTCGGCATCGGATATCGCGCGGAGTTGAAGGGTAAGGGCATGGTGGTATTTACGCTGGGCTACTCGCACCCGATCGAAGTTCCGCTGCCCACTGGGATTGAAGTGGCGATCGATCCAAAGCAGACGCACCTGACCGTCTCCGGCATTGACCGGCAGAAGGTTGGCCAGGTTGCAGCCGATATGCGTTCGCTGCGCAAGCCCGATCCGTACAAGAACAAGGGCGTGCGCTACTCGGACGAGAAGCTGAAGAAGAAGGCCGGCAAGACCGGAGCGAAATAACGATAGTCGTCAGTATTCAGTCATCAGTTGTCAGTCTTTGAGCGTCAGTTTCTGAAGACTGAGAACTGAAAACTGATAACTGGTTCAACCCGAACGGGGCCGTAGGTCGGTTCCGCTAATAGGAAAGAGACGAAGATGATCAAGAGAAACGAAATTCGCCAGCGGATTCACTCGCGCATCCGCGCGAAGCTGGCAGGCACCGGTGAGCGGCCGCGGCTGAATGTGTATCGTTCGCTGAACCACATCTACGCGCAGGTGATCGACGACCAGAAGGGCGTGACCATCGCGTCCGCCTCGACGCTGGCCGCGAAGTCGAAGACCGGCGGCAATGTGGCTGCAGCCAAGGAGATTGGCAAGACGATCGCGGAGAAGGCTCAGGAAAAGGGCGTCAAAAAGGTGGTCTTCGATCGCGGCGGCTTCCTGTACCACGGCCGCATCAAGGCCCTTGCCGAGGCAGCGCGCGAAGCAGGGTTGGAGTTCTAAATGCAGCTATCAGCCGTCAGCTCTCAGCTATCAGTTCATGTGGCCAGGGCGATGTGCAATAGCGAGACGAGCTGAAAGCTGAAGGCTGAAAGCTAAGAGCTTAGAAAACGAGAGAGCAATGATGATTTCGACTAAGAAACTCGATGCCAACCAGTACAACCTGAAGGATCAGGTGGTTTCAATTAACCGCGTGACCAAGGTGGTGAAGGGCGGCAAAAACATGTCGTTTGCCGCGCTGGTTGTGGTGGGCGACGCCGCTTCGGGCGTGGTGGGCTACGGATCGGGCAAGGCCAAGGAAGTTCCCCAGGCCATTCGCAAGGGAATTGAAGCGGCCAAGAAGAACCTGGTTCGCATCAACCTGACCGATACGACGATTCCGCACCAGGTGCTGGGGCGTTTCGGCTCGGGCCACGTTTTGCTGAAGCCGGCTCCTGAAGGAACGGGCGTAATTGCCGGCGGCGCGGTGCGCGCGGTGATGACTTCGGTGGGCGTGCAGAACGTGCTGACCAAGAGCCTGGGAACGGCGAATCCGCACAACGTGATCAAGGCAACATTCGATGCGCTGGTGCAGTTGCGCGACAAGAGAGATGTGGCCACGGCGCGCGGCAAGCAGGTTGAGGAGCTCTAATCATGGCTGAGACCAAGAAGATTCGCATTGAATACTACCGCTCAAAGAACTCTACCCCCGCCAAGCACAAGGCGGTTGTGAAGGGTCTTGGCTTTACGCGGCTCAACCAGATCGTCGAGCGCGTGGACAACGAATCGATTCGCGGCATGGTGAAGACCATTCCACATTTGGTTCGCATTTTGGAGAACTAGTTTTCAGTCGTCGGTCTTCAGTTTTTCAGTTCGCGAGATTTGCAGACTGATAACTGAGAGCTGACAACTTCACGCAACGCGAGTCGGCTGGATCCACTCCAACCGGCGTTATCAGCGAGGAAAATCATGGCAAAGAATCTTTCGAATTTGCGCGCGCCCAAGAATGCAAACACCGGGCGCAAGCGCGTGGGCCGGGGCATGGGATCCGGCATGGGCAAAACCTCAGCTCGCGGCCACAAGGGTCAGGGCTCGCGTTCGGGCTTCAGCCTGATGCGCGGTTTTGAGGGCGGCCAGATGCCGCTGCACCGCCGGCTTCCGAAGCGCGGCTTCACCAACATCTTCCGCACCGAGTACAGCGTGGTGAATCTCGACCGGTTCGCCGAACTCTCGCTGAAGGAGATTGGTCTCGACGACTACAAGAAGCTGGGCCTGGTTTCGAGCAAGAAAGCACTGATCAAGGTGCTGGGCTCGGGCGAACTGACCTCGGCCATCACCATACACGCGCACAAGTTTTCCAAGTCGGCCATCGAGAAGATCGAAAAGGCTGGCGGCAAGGCCGTAGTGGCGGGAGCGCCGGCGGTAGCGTAGGGACACCAATTCCCAGGTCTCAGAAATCGAGACCTGGGGCACCCAGTGTGTTCGCGAACACCGCCAAGCTGGTTTCCGGGCTGCCAAGATCGAAAGCTGAAGGCATCCGGCGGAATTCAGGGACACGTGGCGACCTTCGCGCTTACACTGGATTTTGGCAAGATTCGAGCGGCGTCAACGCCTGAAGCGGAAAACCACACATGCTTGAGAAGTTTCTAAATATCTTCCGGATTCCTGACCTGCGCAAGCGGGTTCTGTTTACATTGGGCATTCTCGCCGTTTACCGTCTGGGTGCATTTATCCCCACTCCGGGCGTGAATACCCACCAGCTCGAGCTGTTGTTCAACGCGCAGAGCGGGTCCGCGCTAGGTTTGATGGATCTGTTCGGCGGCGGTAACCTGCGCCGAATGACCATCTTCGCGTTGGGGATCATGCCGTATATTACGGCGTCGATCATCTTCCAGCTGCTGACCGTGGTGTATGAGCCACTGGCGCGCATCCAGAAGGAAGGCGAGCTGGGACGTCGGAAGATCACGCAGTGGACGCGCTACATGACAGTCGTTCTCGGCGCGCTGCAGTCCATCGGTATCGCGGCCATCCTGACCAAGCAGGGGCTAGTCCTGCACCCTGGCATCGGCTTCAGCCTGATGACGGTGCTGACCCTGACCACAGGCACGGCATTCATCATGTGGCTGGGCGAGCAGATCACCGACCGTGGCATAGGTAACGGCATGAGCCTGCTGATTTTTGCGGGCATCATCGCGGGCCTGCCTCGGGGCATCGGCGACCTGATTGCCAAGGTACAGACCGCTGCATGGGGATCGCTGACCATCTTTGCAGTACTTCTGCTCGCTGTCGGCATGATCGCGGTCGTAGCGTTCATCGTCTACGTGGAGCGGTCGGAGCGCCGCATTCCGATTCAGAGCGCCCGTCGCATCGTTGGCCGGCGGATGATGGGTGGTTCGTCGAGCCATCTGCCGCTGAAGGTGAACTCTGGCGGCGTCATGCCTGTCATTTTCGCAAGCTCGATTCTGTCGGCCCCGCTGCTGTTCGGGCAGATGGAGTGGGTGCAGAACAACCGCTTCTTCCAGCCGATTGTCCAGGCACTCGCGCCGGGCTATCCCTGGTACGAACTACTGTACATGTTGGGCATCGTCTTCTTTGCCTACTTCTATGTATCGATCGTGATGAAGCCGGACGATATCGCCGATAATTTCCGTAAATCCGGATCGTTCATTCCCGGCATCCGGCCCGGAAAACGCACTTCGGACTTCATTAACGACATCCTGACCCGCATCACGCTGGTCGGCGCACTCTACCTGATCATCATTTCACTGGTGCCCACCTTCCTCATTTCGGGCATTAGATTTGACAAGATCTGGCTGATTGGCAGGGTTTTTGAGAGCTTGCCTAATTGGGCAATACACGGTTTGGGGGTCAATTTCTACTTTGGCGGCACCTCGCTGCTGATCGTAGTGGGTGTCGCTATGGACACTGTCAACCAGATCGAATCGCAGCTGATCATGCGCCATTATGACGGCTTTTCCCCGCGTTCCGGTCGTATACGCGGAAGGAAAAACTGGTAATGTCGCTGTCTGCAGCAAGTGTTGAAAGTGTAGTAGAAGGAGATCGAGGGTCGGAAAGAATGATCGTACCCGGACCGATTCTCCTGTTGGGTGCACCGGGCGTGGGAAAGGGTACCCAGGCCAAGGAACTGGTGCAACATTGGGGGATACCCCAGATTTCAACGGGTGACCTGCTCCGAGCCAACGTGGCCCAAGGCACGTCTTTGGGCAAGACGGCGAAGGAGATCATGCACCGGGGAGAACTGGTTCCTGACTCCCTGGTCAATGAGATGGTTGCTGTGAGGCTGCAGCAGCCGGATACGGTCAAAGGCTACATTCTGGACGGGTTCCCGAGGACCCTGGCGCAGGCGCACTGGCTGGATGGCCGTCTGTCAACGCAAACGGAGGGTTTACCTCTGGTTGCCGTCAGTATCCAAGTGGATTATAATCAGTTATTGCGCCGCATTACGGGGCGCAGGAACTGTCCAGTCTGCCAGACCATCTACAACATCTACACGAAGCCGCCCCAAAGAGCTGGTTTTTGTGATGTTGAAGGTGCTGCGCTGGTCCAGCGAGCCGATGATACGGAGAAGGCTTTTGCGGAGCGCATGCGCGCCTACGAGGCACAAACCGCGCCTGTAATTGAGCATTATCGGGAGCTGGGGCGATTTATAGAAGTGCCCGGAGACGGGCCGATCGCCGCAATTGCGGCTGGAATTGTTACTGCCGTTGAGCGACTGCGCCCATAGCGCAGCCCGCGAACGGTACTTTGTGCGTTTACGAAAGACGGGTTAGCGAAGTGGCTGTCGTGCTTAAGTCATCCCAGGAGATCGAGAAGATGCGCCGCGCAGGCAAGGTGGTCCGCGAGGTGCTGGAACTGGTGCGCAGTCAGGTAAAGCCGGGTGCGACTACATTGGATCTCGAGAAGGTGGCTGAAGCGCGCATCAGTGAACTCGGTGCGAAGCCGGCCTTCAAGGGCTATCACGGGTTTCCGTGCGTGCTCTGCACATCGGTCAACAATGAGGTGGTGCACGGCATTCCATCGAAGAAGCGGGTCCTGAAAGAAGGGGATATCGTTTCGGTGGATTGCGGTGCGATTGTGGACGGCTTTTTCGGCGACGCTGCCATCACGGTGCCAGTGGGCGAAAAGATCGCTCCCGACACAGCGCGGCTGCTCGAAGTGACAGAGAAGTCGCTGCATGCAGGCATCTCGGTGGTAAAACCGGGAGCGACGCTGGGCGACATCGGCCACGCGGTGCAGAAGGTAGTCGAAGCCGAGGGGTTCTCGGTGGTACGGGATTTTGTGGGCCATGGGATCGGCAGCCATATGCACGAAGATCCGCAGGTGCCGAACTTTGGCGAAGCGGGTGCCGGCATGAAACTTCGAGCCGGTATGGTGATTGCGATCGAACCCATGGTGAACGCCGGCAAGCCGAATGTGCGCGTATTGCGCGATGGCTGGACGGCAGTGACGGATGACGGAAGCATGAGTGCTCACTTTGAGCACACGGTGGCGGTTACCGACACCGGGGCGAAGGTTCTGACTGAGTAGCAGCAATTATTCGGTCACAAAACAAAGGGTGCGCGAACACCCAGAAGTGGATACAGTTTGTCGAAGGAAGACGCGATTGAGGTCATGGCAACGGTGGTTGAGACGTTGCCCAACGCCATGTTCAAGGTGAAGCTCGAGACGAACCACGAAGTGCTGGCTCACGTCTCGGGAAGAATGCGCAAGAACTTCATCCGCATTTTGCCAGGTGACCGCGTAGCCGTTGAACTGAGTCCGTACGACCTGAACCGCGGGCGAATTGTGTACCGCTACAAATAGATGTCAGCCGTCAGCTATCAGCTTTCAGTTTGTCTGTGCTGGTACGTCGAACGGTCTGAGAGCTGAAGGCTGATGGCTGAAAGCTCGAAACAAACCGCGTCGTCGGCAGATGCGCGGAGAAGGGCAGCAAAGTAATGAAGGTCCGTGCATCGGTGAAGAAAATTTGCGTGAAGTGCAAGGTCATCAACCGCCGCGGGGTGGTTCGTGTGATCTGCGAGAACGCAAAGCACAAGCAGCGCCAGGGCTAGCGAGAGCCTGGCAGGAGGCGGAAACTCCAAGAAAGTTGTCAGTTTACAGCTTTCAGTTCTCAGTTAAGAGCCGGTTTTACCTGGCATTTCAAAGCTGAAAACTGATGACTGAAAACTGAAAACTCGTAACGGGCTAGTTAGCTTGAGTCAAGGCTTGCGATGAACCCCGGAGTAAACCGCGTAACCCGTGCGAGCCGGTTGAGGCCGGAGGCACAAACAGAAGTAGCAAAGGATTCAGAATGGCACGTATTGCTGGCGTCGATCTGCCCCGCAACAAGCAGGCTCGGATCGCGCTCACATACATCTACGGCATCGGCAATCCCCGATCGCTGAAGATCCTGGAGAAGGCCAACGTTGAGGCCAACAAGAAGGTCCAGGACCTGGGCGAAGAAGAGGTAAACCGCATCCGCCAGGTGATTGAGGACGAGGGTGACGTCGAGGGCGATCTCCGCAAAGATACCCAGATGCACATCAAGCGCCTCATCGATATTCAGAGCTACCGCGGCAATCGGCATCGCCGGTCGCTTCCGGTACGTGGACAGCGCACCCACACCAATGCGCGCACCCGCAAGGGACCGCGTAAGGGCACAGTGGCTGGCAAGAAGAAAGCGACGGCGAAGACCTAATGGCGAAACCAGAGCAGAAGGCCGCAGCCGGCAAGGCAGGCAAGAACAAGAAATTCAAGAAGCGCGAGCGCAAGAATGTACCGTACGGCGTTTGCCACATTCAGGCCACGTTCAACAACACCATCGTGACCATCACCGACCAGATGGGCAATACGCTCAGCTGGAAGAGCTCGGGTTCGCTCGGCTTCCGCGGTTCGCGCAAAGGCACGCCGTTCGCGGCGCAGCAGGCAGCGTCGAATGCGGCGGCCATGGCACGCGATCACGGTCTGCGGTCAGTCGACGTGCGTGTTGCCGGTCCCGGATCGGGCCGCGAGTCGGCCATCCGTGCGCTGGCAGCAGCCGGCATCGACGTCCGCTCAATCCGCGACGTTACGCCGGTGCCGCACAACGGTTGCAGGCCGCCGAAGCGGCGGAGAGTCTAGCTATTAGCTCTCAGCTTTCAGCCATCAGCTTTGATGTGCCGCAGCAGAGTTCGCGGGTCAATCGAAGCATGGAAGAACTGAAAGCTGAAAGCTGACGGCTGAAAGCTAAACACGGGCCGGGAGGAAATCTCCTCCGGAGACGTAAACCGGCCGACATCCGAAGTCAGGAGAAGAAATGGCTCGTTATACCGGAGCAGTATGCCGCCTTTGCCGTCGCGAAGGCACCAAGCTCTTCTTGAAGGGCACCAAATGTTTATCGGACCGTTGCCCGATTGAGAAGCGCAACTTTCCTCCCGGACAACATGGGAAGGACCGCAAGGCCAAGATTGTGGGCTATGGCCTGCAGTTGCACGAAAAGCAGAAGGCCAAGCGTATGTACTTCACCCTCGAAGGCCAGTTCCGCGCTTACTACGAGAAGGCCAACCGCGCACAGGGCGTCACCGGCGAACTGCTGATTCAGCAGCTCGAGCGGCGCCTTGACAACGTGGCTTTCCGGCTTGGCTTCGCAATTTCGCGCCGTCAGGCCCGCCAGGTTGTTCGTCACGGCCACGTTTCGGTCAACGGCCGCAAGGTGAACATCCCCTCGTTCCAGGTGAATGTGGGCGACGAGATCGCGGTTCGCGAATCTGCGAAAAAGCAGATCATCATCGAGCAGGGCACGCAGTACGCTGCGCAGAACCCCGTGCCGGTGTGGCTCGAAGCGAATTTTGAAAACATGTCTGGGCGCATTCTCAGCTTGCCCAAACGCAAGGATGTCAACCTGCCGATCAACGAACAGCTGATCGTCGAGTTGTACTCGAAGTAACAGCTATTGGCTTTCAGCTGTCAGCAATCAGCTCATCGTGCAGCCCGGAGAAGCTTCGGGTTGCACGAACAAACTGAAAGCTGAGAGTCTGATGGCTGAAAGCTGCATTTCAAACTGAAGGAGAACTTGCGCGGCCGCCGCAAAATGCATCGCGACGTACCTGCCGCGCGGGAAAAGAGATCAATATATGCTTTGGAGAGGATTCCAAAAACCGAAGCGCCTGGCAGTCGATGCCGAGTCGCTCAGCGAAACATTTGGCAAGTTCAGCGCCCAGCCCTTTGAGCGCGGATTTGGCACAACCATTGGCAATGCCCTGCGCCGCACGCTGCTCAGCTCCATTGAGGGCGCCGCAGTCACCGCGGTTCGCATCGAAGGCGTGTTGCACGAGTTTCAATCGATTGCCGGCGTAGTGGAAGACGCGACCGACATCATCCTGAATCTCAAACAGATTCCTTTCAAGCTTGCGGGCGATGGTCCCAAGGCGCTGTACCTGCACGCCGACCAGCCCGGTGTAATCACCAGCGGCATGATCGAGGCCGACGGTGAAGTCGAGATTCTGGACAAGAACGTGTACATCGCCACCGTCTCTGAAGGCGGCCGGCTCGAGATGGAGATGCGCCTGAAGCGCGGCCGCGGATACATCTCTGCCGACAAGAACTTCGACTCCGATCTCGGTCTGGGCTTCATCCCCGTGGATTCTGTCCACTCGCCCGTGCGCCGCGTGAACTACGTGGTCGAAGCTGCTCGTCTGGGTCAGATCACCGACTACGACAAGCTCACGCTCGAAGTGTGGACGAACGGCGCGGTTCTGCCCGCTGATGCTGTAGGTCTCGCAGCAAAGCTGCTGAAGGACCACATGAACATCTTTATCAACTTCGAAGAAGAAATCGAAGCTGAGTCGCGCGGTGAAGAAGGCCGCGTGATGCTGCGCAACGACAACCTGAACCGCTCGGTCGAAGAGCTGGAACTGTCGGTCCGCAGCTACAACTGCCTGAAGAACGCAAACATTCAGACCATCGGCGAGCTGGTGCAGAAGACCGAAGCCGAGATGCTGAAGACCAAGAACTTTGGCCGCAAGAGTCTGAACGAGATCAAGGAAATTCTCGCGCAGATGGGCCTCTCGCTGGGCATGAAGATCGACGAGAGCGGCAACGCCGTTCCCGGACCGACCAGCATTCCGCCGGCGACAGCACTGGCTGCCAACTACAGCCACTTCGACGACGAGGACGAGCCGCTGGATTCGGTCGATCTCCAGCTGCCCACCGAGACCGAGAACTTTTAAGGACAGCCGTCAGCTATCAGCTTTCAGCCATGAGCAGAAACTTGCATGAGCTGAAAGCTGAGGGCTGAGAGCTGAAAGCTCACTAGATTTCGAAAGCGAGTAATACGTCATGCGCCATCGCAATGCAGGATTCAAACTCGGACGCAACACCAGCCATCGCCGCGCGCTGCTGCGCAACCTGGTGACGTCTGTCATCGTGGAAGACCGCGTAGAGACCACCGTGGCCAAGGCCAAGGCGGTGCGTCCTCACGTGGAGAAGATGATTACGCTGGGCAAGAAGGGCGACGTGCACGCGCGGCGCCAGGCGCTCAGCTTTCTTATGACCGACAAGGCAGTCGAGCGGCTGTTCGATACCGTGGCTCCGCGCTACGGCGATCGCCAGGGCGGCTACCTGCGCATTGTCCGCACCGGTTTCCAGAAGGGTGATGGCGCCGAAAAGGCGTTCATCGAACTGCTGGGCGCCGAAAAGCAGCTCGACGAGAAGCGTCAGAAGCGCGACGAAGTCAAGGCCAAGAAGCGCGCCGAACTCGAGAAGCAGCTAGAGGAAAGCAAGAAGGACGAAGAAAAGGGCGGCGAAGAAGCAGCCTAGCTTTATCGGCTCCTCACTGCCTGTTCCAACCGCAAGCCACGGCGCATTGCCCCATCTGGGCGATGCGCCTTTATTTTTTCTGCGAGAATCTCTTCGGTATCCTGAACCTTTTCCGTCCTCCGCCCGAAGTACAGATCGGAGACCGCACTTGCTCGACGAACGGGAACTCTGGAAGAAGATCTCCGCAGGTGATGGCCAGGCCTTTGAAGCCTGGTATCGCGAAACCGCACCCCGGCTGCGACTCTTCCTCCGCCACCTGCTCGCCAGCCCGCAAGCGGCCGAGGACGTTATGCAGGACACGTATACCCACATCTGGCGCCGTCCCCAGGGATTTGACTCCGACCGCGGCAGCCTGCGTGCGTGGCTCTATGGCATTGCGCGTAAACAGGCCGCGGAGTGGTGGCGAAGACAAAAACCTACCGATCCGCTCGATCCGCTTGAGTTCGAGAACGCTGCGCCTGGACGTGCCGAGTCATCCTCAGTCATGGCCGATCTTCTACGCCAGTTGCCCCTCGAGCAGCGCAGCCTGCTCTGGCTGCGCGAGGTTGAAGGCCAGTCGTATGCCGAACTCGCTGCCGTTCTCGACATCCCCATCGGCACCGTCCGCTCGCGGCTGTTCGCTGCGCGCGAAGCCCTGCGCGCATTGTGGCACAGCGCGCCGCAAGGAGTTCCCCATGATCTGCAATGAAGCTGCGGAGTTCGCATCTGCACTCTGCGACGGTGAAATCATCCCGCCCACGGCGGCCGAGCACATCGGCACTTGCCAAGCATGCCAGGCACGGCTCCGCGACTACTTGAATCTTGGCGTCGAGTTGCGCCGCACAGCAAGCCTCGAACTGTCTGCACCCGTCCCTGCCCGCACATCGGACCATATTTGGACGCGCCTGCAGAGTCCATTCACAGCATTCCTCCAGAAAGGATGGGGAACCATGCGAATTCCACGCCTCGCCTTCGCCGCCATGATCGCCGGTATCGTCGCCCTTGCCTGTACCCTTGCCGTTGTAAAGGTGGGGGCAAATTCCAACGGAACTGTTGTCTTGTTGACCACAACGGGATCGAACGGTGCTCTTATGGACTGCCCGTTGTCAACGCTAGACAAAAACCAGGCTGTCTGCGACTGGTACGGAACGATCGGTTCGCAGAATCTCGCGTATCGGGTCAGGCTGCTTTCACGCGACGAAGGCAAGGTTTTGCTCGCGATTCGCACGCGCACTTACGTCAAAGGAGAGAATCTTTCTTCCTTCACCTTTGACGCCGATCCGGTCGCGAAGGTGAAGGAAGTCTGGTTCGTGCCAGGCGAGAAGTTGAGAGTCGATGCGCCCGATGTGGGCTCCCTCACGCTGACGGGTGAGTGGATGGATCACATGCCGATCCTGATAGGTTTGCACGGGCAAGACATGAGCCCCGGACCAGGCGAGCTTCGATTTGCAAGCCCTCTTCTGCTGAAAGACAAGAGAGTCGCAGGCGATCTCGCAGGTGCTCTCAGCGGAATCTTTGGCACCGATGATCCGCATCAGGCGGTGTGGATTTACATCCCCGGGCAGGGCAGTTTTCTGGTTTCGCTTCTGCCAATGAAGGGCGCCGTTGCGGCAAATGTTTTCCTAAGCCGCATCTCTTTCCAAGAGAGCGGTCATTCATGGGAATTTGTGACCGGTGCGCCGGTTTCTCGCGCAAACCGAATATGGGTTCTGCATCAACCTGATTTCAAGCCAACGGGCCCGAATTCGGACGTTGTTTTCATCAGTTCGCAGCGGCTCGTTCAGACCGCGTCCGGCGAGTGGGTTCCCAATGATCGGCCATGATTGAACGGCATCTCCGGACGCCCAAGCTCACTTGATCACAGATTCAGCTGCGCCGGTTATCTCTCGAATTCTCTTGCTCAGGCTCATCGCGTCGAACGGAGCGCGCACTTTGACATCATCGTCGAAGTAGACAAAAACATCGCGTGCGGAGCGCTCTGGACCAGGGTCGGGATGGATCTTTGTACCGTCGGTCACTTCTTCTCCGCGCGACCACGCGATGACTCTGCGGGCCCATAGATCAATCGCGTCCGCGGTATAGCCGTTGGGGTAGAGCTTTTCGCTGCCGTGCAGGCGGCAATAGACGATGTCCGCAGTCAGGTCCATCATCACCGGCAGCTTCACGGTGTCGGCGACCACAAGGGCGATATTGTTCTCGCGAAGCAGGGAGACATACTCTGGATTAGCAAAGCTTTTGTGGCGGATTTCAACGGCATGATGAAGCGGCAGGTCTTCTTCGACTTCAAGCCATGAGCGACTCGCCATCCATTCATCGCGTTGCCGTGCGTAGGCTGCGGCCTGTTTCTGGGTCCGCGGCAGAAGTTTGAAGAAAGTCTCGAATCGCGGCAAATCCATCGACAAGTTTGGAGGAAATTGCCAGAGAATCGGCCCAAGTTTTTTGCCCAGCCGCAGCAGTCCTTGCGCAAGGAAGTTAGCAAGTGCTGTTTCGACATTCTCGATCTTGCGGACATGTGTGATGAATTGCGAGCCCTTGATCGAGAAGACGAAATCGTCCGGTGTGTCCTTGCTCCATTGCTGAAAGCTTTGCGGCCGCTGTGTCGAATAAAAGGTCCCGTTCAACTCGATGGAGTTGAGCTGTCGCGAGGCGAACTCGAGTTCGCGTTTCTGCGCGAGATCCTCGGGGTAGAAGGTTCCTCGCCATTCGTCGTAGCGCCATCCGGCGATGCCGATCCGAATTTGTCCCTGTTCGCTCATGTGATCATGGATTCGCGAGATTGATCCGACAACCGCAATTTCACACGGGCAGTGTATCAGGCGTCGAGAATGTTGCGATGGATCAAGCCGCTTTTGAGAGCCGGCTAGGCCATTTGAGGCGGATGAAGAGATACGCGAGCAGCAGCAGCGCCACGGCGCCGCAGCAGTCG
This sequence comes from uncultured Acidobacteriaceae bacterium, assembly GCA_963735215.1. GTDB lineage: Bacteria > Acidobacteriota > Terriglobia > Terriglobales > Acidobacteriaceae > Telmatobacter. The sequence continues at coordinate 62,485 of CAVTKF010000014.1, forward strand.
AGCAGCACATCGGAAGGCACGCCGGTACGGTTGGGCAGGAAAGACTGATGGAACTCGTCAGAACTGGCGACCAGCGCCGTTCCAAGTAGAGCAAGTACCGCATCCAGCAGGAAGCTGGCGTGGGGCAGGGTCTTCCCCCAGGCACGCAGCCACAACACGCCCATGGTTCCGTATCCGACGAAGTGGCCGCTTTTGCGAACGTAGTGATGCAGAATGTTCCAGCTCGCGTCTGAGACCTGGCCGAAGAGGTGTTCCCACACCCAGCGCAGCGGGCTGCTGGTGTGGTCGGCTCCAAACATTGCAGTAGACTCCAACGCAATGACGCATATGCCTGCCACGACGGGCCACCATGCACTGATCCAGTAGCGCGCTGATCTTTGGGTTGGTGCGGATGCGGCTTTACTCAACGTGGTAATTTGGGGCCTCGCGGGTGATGATGACGTCGTGCACGTGGCTTTCGCGAAGGCCGGCATTGGATATGCGCACAAACTGCGCCTTTTCCTGCAATTCGGCGATCGTGCCGCATCCGAGATAGCCCATGCCGGAGCGAAGACCGCCGACAAGCTGATACACCATCGCTTCGAGCGGCCCGCGATAAGGCACGCGTCCTTCAATGCCCTCGGGAACGAACTTGGCAAGGCGGTTTTGTCCGTTGCGCTCGCGTTGGACGACGCCTTCTGTGTCAATTTCCTTGGCAAGATCTTCAGCGCTTTGGAAATATCGTTCGCCGGATCCTTGGCTCATCGCCGTTAGCGATCCCATGCCGCGATAGCTCTTGAAGCTGCGCCCCTGGTAGAGGATGGTTTCGCCCGGGCTCTCGTCGACGCCTGCAAAGAGCGATCCGATCATCACAGAGCTTGCGCCGGCCGCGATCGCCTTGGTCACCTCGCCGGAGTACTTGATGCCGCCATCGGCAATCACCGGGATACCGCGCTCACGTGCTGCGCGTGCGGCCTCGGAGATGGCCGTAATCTGCGGCATGCCCGCGCCCGTGACCATGCGTGTAGTGCAAATGGAACCGGGGCCAATGCCCACCTTGATAGCGTCGGCGCCCGCATCCATGAGAGCGATCGCGCCTTCGTACGTCGCAACGTTTCCGGCCAGCAAGGCAACGTGCGGAAAGCGCTTCTTCACTTCGCGAACCGCATCGAGCACGCGCGAGGAGTGCCCGTGCGCTGAATCGATCGCAAGGGCATCAACGCGGGCCCTGACCAGTTCTTCTGCGCGCTCCAGAAAATCGCCCGTAGCTCCAATGGCTGCGCCCACGCGGAGACGCCCTTTTTCGTCCTTGCTGGCGTTGGGGTATTTGAGCTTCTTCTGAATGTCTTTAACGGTGATGAGGCCTTTGAGGTTGTACTGATCGTCGACGACGAGAAGTTTTTCAACGCGATGCTTGTGGAGAATCAGCTCGGCCTCTTCCAGCGTGGTGCCGACCGCAACCGTGATCAGGTTCTCCTTGGTCATCACGTCGCCAACGGGCACGTCGGTACGCGTCTCAAAGCGGAGATCGCGATTGGTGAGAATGCCGACCAGCTTGGTGCCCTTGGTGACAGGCACGCCGGAAATTTTGTAGCGGCGCATGACTTCGAGTGCGTCGGCGATCTGCTGATCGGGTCCGATAGTGACTGGATCGACGATCATGCCACTCTCAGAGCGCTTTACTTTGTCGATTTCGCCAGCCTGCGCCTCGATGGTGAGATTGCGGTGCACGATGCCGATGCCGCCCTGCTGTGCCATGGCGATGGCCATGCGCGACTCGGTCACAGTGTCCATGGCCGAGGAGAGCAGCGGGGTATTCAGCGTAATGTCGCGCGTGAGCTGGGTTTGCGTGCTCACCTGCGCGGGTACCACGTCGCTGTACGCGGGCACGAGCAGGACATCATCAAACGTGAGGGCTTCCGGCAGGTTTTTGGCTAGCATAATGCTCTGATGCGCCTGAAGGCCCCTGGATTCGAATCCAGAGGCAGCAGGCGCTTATTGATATTGTAGCGGACGGCCGTGCGGCGATTTAATCAGGGAAATCGGAAGGGCTAAACGTGACTACCTTGGGATCTTCTTGTCATATTTTCTCTCCATCGACTCAACAAACGAGTCGCGAAGGTCGTCGAAATTTGGCCCAGGTGGGAGGGTATTCTCCACGAGAACTCGATTCTGCAGGTCAAGCTTTCGAGCCATCCCCACGAGAATTGTTAGCGGAATCTGTTCTTCTTTTCCCAGCTTAAGATCAACGTAGGCACCCCAACCGGAGCCCGTTACCGAAGAACACCACACTTCGTTCCATGGAATACTGAGCGGAGGATGAAACGGCTGCATAAAGAAAAGCCTCGAAAGATAGAGACCATCGTCCGCTGAGGCAATTCGAACAAACGGATCGCGGGACGAGAAACGCCAGCGAACCATGTCAAGCAGCGAAAGGGCCGTCCGAACATTGCCGAGCGGTTTTGACGATGACCGAAACCGCTGTGAGAGCGTCCTCCAGCCAGTTACGTAGCTGTTGAACGGATAAACCAGGCCGAAGATCGCAGCAAACACAAGAAGTGTGAACGTAGGCGTCACGGTAGTTTATCTCGCTTCTAATTTCTCTTCGGAAGCAAGCCCGAAACGCAAGTTGGAAATCCTTGCGAGTCAGCGTCATTGCACCGAATCCATGATTCGCTACTTCGAATGAGTAGCTTTCCGGGCTGCTTTAAGAATGACCCGAAGTGCCTCGTTCACCGAATACGCATCCGGGAAAGCAGCGGCAACATCGGGCGCAAGCGGCACCATCACGGCGTCCTTTTTGAATCGCCCGGCATATTTGCCGCGCACGCCGCCATGCATATCGTATTCACGACGCATCGTGTCTTTCCGTTTCACCCTTTCAATCATTTTCGTAGGCATCTCGTTCACCCCGGGTTGGCAATCTGGCGCTGATGATGCGGATTTCATCTTCCTCGTCCGTGTGGGCTACAAGCAGCAGCCTGTGATTGGATGATAGACCAAGAGTGAGAAACCGGCGTTCTGAAACGGAATGATCAGGATCATGTTTGGTTATCGCCAGCCAGTCTCTGAAAACAGTTGCCGCTTCGTCGAATGGAATTCCATGCTTCCGAATGTTGCTGGCAGCCTTTCGAGAATCCCATAAGACTCTCGGCTCAGGCGCCGGTTGTTGCGGCATCTCCTATACACCCACCGGGAACGGCTTCGGGCTCGATTCGTCCGTATTCGCTTCTGTGCCACCTCTCCAACGCTCAAACCGGCCCTGCAGCAGGCTCATCAGTCCGGTATACCAGTAGCCGATCACAAACAAAATCAGGAACGGCGCGGTGAAGTAGTTGTGGTTTGTAAACGTGTAGATGATGGCGAGCAGGAAGTAGCAGCCGATGAAGAGCTCGATCCACGGTGCCAGTTTCAACCGCTTGCGATACTTTGCTGCCTGCGACTTCTCGCCCTTTTGCGCGACGCGATATTTCGGCGTCCGCACAAAGGCGCTCTTGATGCCCAGCAGCGCTTCCATCACTGCTTTCGAATTTGTGACGGTCAGGCCGATGCCCAGGGCCATCAGAAATGGCAGATAAAGAAATGTCCTCTTCCAGGTCTTCGGATAGATTTCACGCTGGCTCGCAAGGTAGAAGACGGCAATTGACGCCGATGAAGCCGTGAACAGCGGAAAGTCGATCAGCAGCATCTGGAACCAGCCCTGGTAGAACCGGACAATCATCGCAGGAATCAACAGGGCAGTCATGATGATCATGAGCGGATAGCTCAGGTTCGCGGTGAGATGGTACACCGATTCAATCTTGATGCGCCGCGGCAGGTCCGACTTGAAGATGCGTGGAAGCATCTTGATCGACGTCTGGATCAGTCCCTTGGCCCAGCGCGCCTGCTGCGTCTTGAACGCGGTCATCTCGATGGGCAGTTCGGACGGGCACTCGACATGCGGCAGGTACTTGAAGCGCCAGCCAGCCATCTGCGATCGGTAGCTGAGATCCGTGTCCTCGGTGAGCGTATCGTGCTGCCAGCCGCCGCCGTCAGAGATGGCCTCGCGCCGCCACATGCCCGCCGTACCGTTGAAGTTGAAGAAGTCGCCCGTCCGCACGCGTGCGCCGTGCTCAAGAATGAAGTGGCCGTCGAGCAGGATGGCCTCGATGCGCGTCAGCAGGCTGTAGTCGCGATTGAGATGCGTCCATCGGGTCTGCACCATGCCCACGTCGGGCTCGGCAAAGTGCTGGATCACCTTCATCAGCCAGTCGGGTGGCGGAACAAAATCAGCGTCGAAAATGGCAATGAATTCACCGCTTGCAACCTTCAGGCCGGCGTCAAGCGCTCCGGCCTTGTAGCCATGCCGGTTGGTGCGATGGATGTAGACGATGGGGTGGCCAAGCGCGGCATAGCGCGCCACGATGCCGGCAGCGACCTCGGTGGTTTCGTCGGTCGAGTCGTCGAGGACCTGGATCTCCAGTTTGTCCTGTGGGTAGTCGAGTGCGCAGATCGCTTCAACAAGGCGGTCGATCACGAACTGCTCGTTAAAGATCGGCAGCTGAATCGTGACCCGCGGCAGTTCTTCGAAGTGCCTGGGCGGATTGGGATTGTAGTTCTTGCGGTATTTGAAATAGAGATAGCAGAGGGTGTAACGATGCACGCCGTAGATCGCTAATACGATCATCACGATGAAATAGGGAATCAGCAGCGCCGCATCAAACCAATTCCAGTAGTGGCGCACCGTGGAGAACGGGTCGGTGAGCAGCACCTTCATCTGGTGGCGGAAGCCGCCGTTCTGTTGGCTGCCGGCGAGGAAAAACGCGGCTTGCGCAGGTAGCCCGGCGACCAGGCTGGAGATCAGTTTGAGCTGGGCGAACAGTGAAGATCCTCCGCGGACGGGATAAGTGCAATTGTATGCGATGCCAAAGACTGAAGCTGCGTCATTGGGCACTCCTTGTTCCGCGGGATCCAGCGGAAATTGCGTCCAATCCGATGTCGGTTTTCGGCCGGCGCTGTCTCATTCGCGTGACCCATCCTTGCAATTTTCACAACCCGCCAATTGCCGAGTTGAGCGGTTTAGCGTAATGTTTCCATACAGTTGGAGAAGATCCCCATGTCCACGACGACTGTTTCTCCGGTACTCGCCGCCAAGGGCGGAAGTTTTCTTATTGAGACACGTAGCCCAGCCGAGGTCTTCACTCCGGAGGACCTGAACGAAGAACAGCGGCAGATGGCAGCAACCGTGGCCCAGTTCGCCCGCGACGAGATTCTACCGGCAGCTGCGGACATTGATGAGAAGAAGCCCGGCGTACTGGCTGGTCTGCTGCGCAAGGCGGCGGAGCTAGGGTTCACCTCGGTCGACATTCCCGAGGAGTACGGCGGCCTGGGGATGGACAAGACTACTTCCACGATCATTACGGATCATCTCTCCATCCAGGCAAGTTTTTCGACGGCCTTTGGAGCGCACATCGGCATCGCTACCCTGCCGCTGGTCTGGTACGGCACAGAGGAGCAGAAGAAGCGCTACCTGCCCAAGCTCGCCACCGCAGAGTGGATCGGGGCGTACGGGCTGTCGGAGGCAACCTCCGGCTCCGATGCAATGAACGTCCGCACCCGCGCAACCCTCTCGGCCGACGGCACCACCTACACACTCAACGGCGAGAAGATGTGGATCACCAACTGCGGCATCGCCGGGCTCTATACCGTGTTCGCCAAAATCGACGGCGAGAAATTCTCGGCATTTCTGATCGAGCGCGACACCCCCGGCCTGACGGTGGGCGCCGAAGAGCACAAGCTGGGCATCCGCGGCTCATCTACCTGCCCGCTCGTGTTGCAGGACTGCAAGGTTCCGGCGGCAAATCTGCTCGGCGAGCCCGGGCAAGGGCCACCACATCGCCTTCAACGTGCTCAACGTCGGCCGATTCAAGCTGGGCGTGGCCTGCGTCGGCGGGGCGCGTCACGCGCTGGCGCACATGGCCCGCTATGCGAAGGAGCGTAAAGCCTTCGGCAAGTCCATCGCGGAATTTGGCCTGATCCAGCGCAAAATCTCCGAGAGTGCAACGCGCCTGTATGCCGCTGAAAGCATGGCTTACCGCACGGTGGGTATGATCGACGCGGCACTGGAGCAGTTGGGAGATCACGGCAGCAGGGCTCCGCGCGAGATCCAGCGTCGCATCGAGGAGTACGCGGTCGAGTGCTCCATCCTCAAGGTCTACGGTTCCGAGATGCTGTCATTGGTTGCTGATGAACTGGTTGCTACCATGGCTGGCTACGGATACGTCGAGGAGTATCCGGCGGAACGCTTCTATCGCGATGCGCGCATCAATCGGATCTTTGAGGGTACCAACGAAATCAACCGCATGATCATCACCGGTTGGCTGATGAAGCGCGCCATGGCTGGCGAACTCCCGCTGATGGCTGCGATCAAGTCGCTGATGGAAGAAGTGATGCAGCCGCCCTCGTTCGATGTCGCGGAAGATACCGGCGAGGTGCTGGCGCGCGAATCGGAAATGCTGGCAGCCGTGAAGAAGATCGGGCTTTTCGCCGCCGGAGTCGCGAGCCAGCGGTATATGACGGCATTGCAGGATCAGCAGGAAGTGATGGCTGATCTGGCAGATATTATCACCCAGGTCTTTGCAGTCGAGTCTGCGTTGTTGAGGGCGCGAAAGCTGTCCGCTGCAAACAAGGGCTCAGCGGCGGTGGCTGCCGCCATGACAAGCCTGCTTGCCGACGAGAGCATGGCGTTGGCAGAGCATGCCGCGCGACGCGTGCTGGCGGCCTGTGGCGAGGGTGACATGCTGCGGACACAGCTCGCAATCCTGCGCCGTCTGGCTCGATTCACACCAGCGAATTCAGTAGAACTGAGCCACACCGTTGCAAAGTCGTGCGTTCAACTGGAGCGGTATCCGCTTTAAGGCAATTCCTGAGTTGGTGCGGCCTTTCGGGTTTTGAGCAGGTTCGCCGCTTCCTGGTGGTCGCGTCGACTTAGTGCAGCGGCTCCGAGGTACCGCTACTCAGGAATTGCGACAGCCCTCCGAGACTGAGCTTCGGCCGCATTGCGCGCGAAATGGCGTCTACGACGGGTACGCTCCGGCGATGTAGCCTTCGAGCGCCTGGATAGTCTGCTCCTGGCCGGAGATCACCCACTTGACCAGGTCGCCGATCGAGATGACGCCAACCACGGTGTCGTTCTGAACGACGGGCAGATGGCGGAAGTCGTGCTGCGTCATGAGAGTCATGCACTCGTCGATGGTGTGTTTCGGGCTGACGGAGATGACCGGGCTGGTCATCAGCTGGCTGACCTTGGTTTCGCGGGAGGTGTGTCCGCCCAGAATGCCTTTGCGCGCGTAGTCGCGCTCTGAGAAGATGCCGACCAGTCGGTTGTCCCTGCACACAAGCAGAACACCGATGTTGTACTTGGCCAGCATCTCCAGCGCCTCGTAGACCGATTGGTCGGGATCGATGGAGAGCACCTTTCTGTCGGGGCGACACCCGAGCAAAATGCCAATTGTGTCGTTGATCTTCATGCGAGCCTCCTGGGGCCAAGTGAATGACGGTCAATATAGTCCATTGAGATAACCGCCGAAAAGCACGAAATTCAAGAGATTTTTTAGCCCAAGGCATGGCGGCGCAAAAGAGAGCATAAATGCCTGCTGCCGTTGGAATCGGCCAACCGACGGGCTGGTTGCCCATATCGGATTAAAATGGTCCCAGGAGTCGCGGTTTCCCCTTTGGCCTCTTCGGAAACCCGGCCCGCAAGTGAAGTGGAGAGACTCTGATGGCGATGTTTAAGACATCCAATCCTGCCTTAGGCTCCAAGACATTCCAGGACGCTGTCGCCCGCACTGGCGGTGCGATTGACGCCACCAACCGGATGACCCTGAGCGGCACGGTCAACCGGACCGGCATCCTGCTGATCTGCGCTTTTGCCACCGCGGCATACACCTGGCGCCTGTTCATGCAGACTCATGACCCTTCCGACGTGTCGGGGCTGCTGATGCTCGGCGTCTTCGGCGGTTTTATCACCGCCATGGTCACCGTCTTCAAGCAGAGCTGGGCGCCCATCACTGCCCCGATCTACGCGCTGCTCGAAGGACTCTTTCTGGGTGGCGTTTCAGCTCTCTTCGATGTTCGCTACCCGGGCATTGCGATTCAGGCTGTCGGTCTTACCTTCGGCGTGCTGCTGACCATGCTGGTGGTCTACAGCTCCGGCCTGATCCGGGTGACGAACAAGTTCCGCATCGGCATCATCGCGGCTACGGGCGGCATTGCGCTGTTCTACCTGCTTGAGATGATTCTGGGCTTCTTCGGAATCCGGTTCCTCGCCGTCAATGGATCTGGTCCGATCGGGATCGGCTTCAGCCTGCTCGTCTGCGCCATCGCCGCGTTGAACCTTGTGCTCGACTTCGACTTCATCGAGCAGGGCGTGAACTACGGCGCTCCCAAGTACATGGAGTGGTACGGCGCCTTCGGCATCATGGTCACGCTGGTGTGGCTCTATCTTGAGATCCTGCGCCTGCTCTCGAAGATGCGCAGCAGGAACTAGAACTGATTGCATAAACGGAGTTTTGAAAGGGCATTGCTTTTTAGCCCTGCCCGCCAAATGCGGCTTTTAAAGGGCACGAATTTAGTGGCGCCGCCAAATTAGGCTTTGAAAGGGCATGACTTCAGTCGTGCCTCAAGAGGCGCTAAAATCGGGGCTTCAGCCCCTGAGGGACGTCATCATGCTGGTCAAGAATGATTTATGTAGCGAGCTATAGGAAACCAACCGACTTCAATCTATCTGAAAAAGCGGCAATCTCGAAGTGAGATTGCCGCTTTTGACTTTTGTCCCTGCGTGTTAAAGATCTCCGGATTTGCCTTGGTGCGGTTTAGGCACGGCACCCGATGCTCAGCGCGAAGCCTGCGCGCCCGTTCCTGCGATCAGCTGCGCGTGAGCGATTTCCGGCAAGTTCGCATCGGCCCTGGGCCATGCCTTCAGAAATGCTGCATAGGCCTCGCGCGCTCCAGCAGCGTCACCCGAGGATTCCTTCACTAGTGCGAGCCCGTAGAGCCCGAAGCCGGAGTTGGGCCGCGCAACGAGCGCTGCCTCGTATGCTGCTTCTGCATCTTTGTAGTCCTTCGCCTTCAAGAGTGCCGCGGCCTCGGTCTCCGCAACCGGCCGGATATAGAACGGCGGCTCATGGTATCCAAGCTTCTTCTCCTGTTTCGCAGCATCGGCATAAAGCTTCTTTGCCGGTCTTAGTTTGTGCTGCGCGACGAGCACCCCGGCCCGCAGTTCAATCGAAGCAATGTTCAGAGACTTCAGGATCGGTTCTGGTAATGCATCGGGCGAAACCGGCGTCATCGGCGGAGTCGCATTCGTCTCCTTCTTGGATCCGTCCGAGATCTTTCCGAGCGCCGTTTGCATCTCCTGCATCTGCTTGAGACCCGCGTCGAGGCTGGTTGAATGCTCCTGCGCTGCGACCGCATCGCCTGTCTCCAGCGCTTTCATCCCCTTCGCGTAGTCGGTCAGTTCCGCGGCGAAGAAGCGCAGGTTTGCGGTCTTGTCGCCTTTGGGCAAGTTAGCGTCGTTGAGCATCGCGAGCACCGTGTCCCAGTCACCTAAACGTAGAGCAACCGGCAACCGCCGGCTGATGCGCGCCATCTGATCTCGCGCGGACCAAATATAAAGCGAGGCCGAAAGCTGACCGCGCGCCGCCGCAAGATGATCTGACAACGCATTCGCATCGGCGAGCCGTCCCTGCTCCATCAGGTTTGCGATGGCGTACATCATGTTGTGCGCGTAGTTCCAGTCGTCATCGGGACCAACCTGCTGCGTCTGCATGTAATGTTCGTCCGCAGCCATCGAGGCCGAGAACCACCTCTCAGCTTCGGCGTAGTTGCCGACGCGATAGTAGATGTGTCCCGGCATGTGTACCATGTGGCCCGATGTGGGCGCGAGGCTCGCCAGCAGCGCTGCACTCTGAATTGCGCGTTCGGGATGATTGCCGGGTTCGATGGCATGAATCCAGTAGTGATTGGTCGCCGAATCGTTGGGCGCGTCGTGCAGGATGCCTTCGAGCATCGCGATCGCTTCCCGCTCACCCTTCTTCGGTTCGCCGTTATCGTCGTACCCGTTTTCCAGTGCGAGGGCGAGAAACAGGCGAGCCTCGATATCGTTGGGCGCTTTGCTGACCAGCTCGCGGAGGATGGCGACCTGTTGCTTCTTTGTTCCTCGCCTGGATTCGTTTTTGATGGCGGCGTCGGCCTGTGCGGCTTCAATGTATAGCTTTTCCGCATCCCTGGCATGGTCCTTCAGCTGGACAGCTTTTTCCAACGCCTGTTTTCCATAGACCTGTCGTGGGCTGTGACGCAATCCCTTCGGCCTGCGCCAAGCCCCACCAGCACATGGCGCAATTCGGATCGACGCGCACACTCTGCTCGAACGCCTTCACAGACTCGTAGTCCCAGAAGTCGTGCATCAGGTTCAGCCCCTGGTCGAACCACGCCTGCGCTTCGGGACCGGCCGTAATGGCGATATGAGTATTTCCGATGCCGGTCATGCGAATAGGTGCGGGAAGCTGCTCCGGCGGCAACACCGGCTGCATGTCGGCCATGTTGTGACCGGCCGGCACGCCCGCTTGTTGTGCCCATGCGGGCGCCGCAGCCGTCGTGATCAGAAGGGCCATAGCCGATGCAAGGACCGGATGAAGGCACAAAGTTCGTAGTGCGCAGACAAGAAACTGCATGACCAGCACTATACATCCTGGTCAAATCAGCAGGCTACGAAGAAGGAACTAATCCCCCAGCGAGATGGCGGGCTCGCCAGCAAGACGCTCGCTGATATGCTCGCCGATTCGATCTGCGTAGCTGCCCCCCTCACCGATCGTGGCGTTCAGAAGAACGACCGCGCCGTAATCGCCCTTGGGATTGAAGAAGACGTACGCGCTGTAGCCGCCCGTCGCACCGTTGTGCCAGTAGTTGCCGGTAGCAGGATCGAAGAGCCAGGCAAGCGCGATCTTCTGTGGACCGAAGGAGTCGGCATGCAGTTCGTGATCCTGCGTGAGTGCGGCAACAATCGTCTTCGCAGCAGCCGAAGAGCCTGCAGGTTTCAGCTTTTCCGGGTGGAGATTGGCCTCGAGATAGAGGAGCATATCGGGCGCAGTAGAGCGAATTGCTCCCGCACCGGCAAAAGCGTCCAGATCCCATGCATGCGCCGGCTTGTGATCGCCCGTGTGACCGGGAACGAAGCGCGCTTGTTGATCCGGAGAAAGCGCGATGGTTGTGTCGTGCATAGCCAACGGGTCAAGCACTTCGCGTTTCAGCAACTGCGGATAGGATTCGCCCGCACGAACGGATAATGCCTGGCCGAGCAAGCCGAATCCGAGATTGCTGTAAAGAAAGCCCGGCTTGTCCGGCTTCCCTACGCCGTGCTTCGCAAGGAACTCGTAGAGGTTTGCGGCATGATAGTCCACGTATGGATTCGCCTCGTCACCGGGCTTGAAGTTATCGGGCATCCGCGGCAGGCCGGAGTGCTGCGTCGCCAGGTCCAGCAAGGTGATCTCTGCCCCGGCAGGCTTTTGCACGGTACCCGGCGGCAACAGTTCCCGCACCGGATCATTGAACTTGACCTTGCCCTGCATAACCATCTGCGAGAGGACAAGCCCGGTGAATGTCTTGCTAACCGATCCAATCTCGAAAATCGAATCAGACTTTGCAACGCCATAGCTAAACACGCGAGTCACGCCGTGATCGACGACGGCGATCGAAACGCCCGCGCCTGTCGCCGGCGCGAGCTCGCCCGAGTTCATTGCAGCAGCCAGGTCCTTGTCCAGCACGGCTCTCAATTCGGCCGCGCGAACCGCCGGAATTGCAGTGTCGTATTTCGGCGGCTTAGCTGTAATCTCGGTGGCTTGCCGATCCAGCCCGAGCGGAAGCGAGTTTCCATTTTGACTCCACGTCCCGGTCAGTGAGTTTCCGTCGGCAGACAGCTTGCCCGCGTAGTGACCCATCACGACAGGAACGTCGAAGGCAAAATCATCGCCTGCCAGCGTAACCTTGGCGCACTCTAGGCCCCTGGCGTGCTGCTCGAGGCTGTCGAGCGAACAGAATTCCTGGCCCTTGTTATCGCTCCTTACGTGCAGCTGAATGTGAAGCGACGCGCTGCCGGCCTGGAGCACGCCTAACCAGATGCCATCCACGCGCGAGGGTTTCTGTGCCGGGGCAAATGTGTCGCGCGTAAACTCCAGCGGCATCGGACTGCCTTGATCCCACGTTCCCGTCAGTCTCTTGCCGTCGGCTGACACGGTTCCTTTCCACGTGCCATGCACTACCGGAACGGAAAATGTCAACGCATCGCCGTCAAGATGAAAGTCCGCGCAACCAAGACCATTAGCGCCCTGGTCTGGGCTGTCGAGAGTGCCGCTGAGCGCTCCTCCGTCGTTCTTGATGTGTAACCGGAGATGCAATGAGCCGCCGAGATTGCCCGCATAGTCGCCCGCGACGCTTGGCGCGGCCTGCGCCTGCAGAACCTGAATCGCACAAATTGTTAATGTGAAGATGGGCAGAACAAACGCCAGGTAAGTTTGAAGACGAAAATGACTCCTGAACGGCAAACGCATCTTTCCCGCCTTTCGCACAGCTTGGTCTCTCAAGAAGAACACGAAAAGTGTAACGCCTCTTCCCTCGATCCGCTTGCGAAGGTCCGCACAGCTATCAAGAACTACAGGCGGGAATCTTGCGGTTTATGGAGCTTCGACAGAATAGTCACGAGGATCCATCCTTCACGGTTCTTGTTCGCGGAAGGATGGATCAGGTACGGCTTACGCGTGCGTGTGCTCCTGCACACCATGCGCGACAGCTTCGATGATGGCCTTGTTGAACGCAGGAATATCGTCTGGCTTGCGGCTAAAGATGAACTGGCCATCGGTGACAACAGCTTGGTCGACCCAGGTGCCTCCCGCGTTCTTGATGTCGGTCTTCAATGAAGGCCACGAAGTCACTGTCTTTCCTTTCAGCGCGCCTGCTTCCACTAATGTCCACGGTCCGTGGCATATCGCGGCAACCGGCTTTCCTGTTGAAACAAACTGACGGACAAAATTTACCGCGGCCGGATCCATGCGCAAGTTATCGGGATTCATCACGCCGCCAGGCAGCACGAGCGCGTCGTAATCGTGCGGATTGGCGTCAGCAAGAACCAGGTCCACCTTCACCGCCTGGCCCCAGTCCTTCTTGTTCCAGCCCTTGATCTCGCCGTTCTTCGGGGCAATCACCACGGTGGTGGCGCCAGCATTACTCAGTGCCTTCCGCGGATCAATCAGTTCCGCCTGTTCGAATCCATCTGTAGCTAAAATGGCGATTTTCTTGCCCTTCAACTCTGAAGACATGCTTCTCCTCCTCCGTTTTTTGGCATCGTGCAGACCCTATAAGACGCATGGATTCAAACCCGGGTTGCGCGTTTCCGTGCAGAAGAGCTCATCTCGTTTCGAATGAGACGGTCAACTCCCGACAGTCACGGGAGTGAGGTTTTTCGAGCGAAGAAAAGGCCCGCCTCTCGTGTGAGAAGCGGGCCCTTTTTCTTTGTGATTGGGGCTAGGCTTTTGCTGAAGTAAGCGCTCCCAGATCGGCAGCGAGCTTCTCCGTGGAGAAGGCTTCGATAAGGTCGCCTTCCTTCAGATCGCTGAATCCGCCAAGTCCGATGCCGCACTCCATGCCGTTGGTCACTTCGCGCGCATCATCCTTGAACCGTTTGAGCGAGCCGATCTTGCCTTTGTAGACCTGCTCAGTGCCGCGCATGACTTTGACTTCAGAGTCGCGGCGAATCACGCCATCCTGCACTCTGCAGCCGGCGATGGTGCCGACCTTGGGAATGCGGAAGACGTTGATGACTTCAGCGCGGCCCACGTAGTTCTCCTTGAAGGTGGGCTCGAGCAGGCCAAGCATGGCAAGGCGCATCTCGTCCTGCAGCTCGTAGATGATCGAGTGCAGGCGAATCTCCACGCCTTCCTGCTGCGCCAGTTCAGCGGCCTTGCGCTCGGGGCGCACGTTGAAGCCGATGATGATGGCGTTCGAAGCCGTAGCCAGCAGCACGTCGCTTTCGGTAATCGATCCGACACCGGAGTGGATCACCTTCACGCGTACCTTCTCAGTGGACATGCGCACCAGCGAATCAGCCATCACTTCGACTGAGCCAGTCACGTCGCCCTTGATGATCAGCGCCAGATCCTTCACCCCGGCCTGGCGAATCTGCTCCGCCAGTCCTTCGAGCGAAACACGCGAGCTCTTGGCAAGCTGTGCTTCGCGCTCCTTCATCTTGCGGTACTGCGCAATGCCCTTGGCCTTGTCGCGATCCGCAACCACGAGGAAGGTGTCTCCGGAGTCAGGCATGGCTTCGAGACCAAGCACTTCGACCGGTGTTGATGGACCTGCCTCTTCGAGCGGCCGTCCGCGATCGTCAAACATGGCGCGAACCTTGCCGTACGTATTGCCGACGATGTAGCTGTCGTTCAGGTGCAGCGTTCCATCCTGTACCAGCACCGTTGCAACCGCACCGCGGCCGCGATCGAGTTTGGCTTCGAGCACTGAACCCACAGCCTTGCGTCCCGGAGTCGCCTTCGGAGCCTTGATGTCCGAAACAAGGCAGATCATTTCCAGCAGCAAGTCGAGGTTGATCTTTTTCTTCGCCGAAACTTCTACAAAGACCGTGCCTTCGCCGCCGGCTGCCCACTCTTCCGGAATCAGGCCGCGATCAGCGAGTTGCTTTTTCACGCGATCCGGATTGGCTTCGGGCTTGTCGATCTTGTTGACCGCAACAATGATCGGAACATCGGCCGCCTTGGCGTGGTCGATGGCCTCCAACGTCTGCGGCATCACGCCGTCATCCGCTGCAACCACGATGACGACGATGTCCGTTACCTTGGCTCCGCGCGCACGCATACGCGTGAAGGCTTCGTGGCCCGGCGTGTCGAGGAAGACAATCTCGCGGCCGGAAGCCGGAGAGCCTTCCTTCGTGAATCGCACCTTGTAGGCACCGATGTGCTGCGTAATGCCGCCGGCCTCGCCTGCCGCTACTTCTGTCTCGCGAATGGCGTCGAGCAGCGACGTTTTGCCGTGGTCCACATGGCCCATGACGGTGACGACTGGAGCACGTGGAACTTCAACCACGTCGAATTTATCGGTGTCGAGAACCTCTTCGATGGCCTCGTTCTCGAGCTCCTCTTCGTAGCTGATTACGGTTGCGCCCGCGCCGAACTTGGCGGCAACGTCTTTCACCATCGCAGCGTCGAGTGACTGATTCACGGTGACGAACACACCGCGCATGAGCAGGGCGGCGATCAGGTCCTTGGCGCGGATTTCGAGCTTTTCCGCGAGGTCCTTTACGCTGATGCCCTCGGTCACGGTGATTTCGCGCGTGATCGGTTGTGGCTCATCGCTGAACTGTGCGGCCCCGCCAAAACGCGGCGGCGGCACAAAGCCCTTCATCGGGCCTTCCTTGGTCTTCGGATATTGCTGGCCGCCGCGGCGGGCACGATTTTGCGGTGCGCGCTGCGGACGCGGTGCGTCGCCGGTTGGCGGAGCGCCACCAGCTCCAGGTCGCGCGCCACCAAAACCACCGGGGCGTGGAGCGCCGAAGCCGGGGCGTGCGCCAAATCCGGGACGTCCGCCGGGCGCGCCGGGTCCGCCGGGTCCTGCAAATCCAGTGCGGGTCGGGTGCTTGGGACGAGGGCCGCCAGGGAATTGTCCGGGCGCTCCGGGACCGCTGGGTGGGCGCTGCTGATAGCCTCCGCCCGGAGCTCCCGTAGGCCTGCGGTCAAAAATCGGTTTGCCGCGCTGAATGACTCCAGCCTGTGCAGGTGGAGGAGTTGGGCTTGCGACGACGATGGGCGCCTTGTACACCGGGCGCGGTCCAGTCTGCGGCATCACCACGCGCCTTGGTGCGACTGCGGGACGCTCAGGCGCACGAGGCGCTTCGGGCGTATGTGGCGTCTTTGGCTCTGGAGTGTCACTTGGTGCGGCTGGTGCTTCCTTCGCCTTCGCCGCGATTTCGGCGGCTTGCCCAACCGGGGTTTCGACGACCGGTGGTGCTGGCGGAACGGCCGACGCCGTGGTTTCAACCTTTTCGTGCACTGGCGGCGCTGACGGTGGCGCCACAACGGGCGCGGCAGCCTTCGGTGCGGCGGGCTTTGCCGGTGCGGCGGACTCCCCAGCCTTGGGCTGCGCTTGCGTAGCTCCAGCGGCGGGCGTCACGGGCGGCTTCACAACCACGGTAGGCGGAACAACCGTTACATGGCGGACAGGGGCTGCCCCTGCAGGCGCCTTGGCTACAACAGCTCCGGCCGGTGGCTTCGACGCAATGGCCGGTGCTGGGGGCGGAATAATCGCCGGTGCAGGCCGCGGTTGCGGCACAATCTTGCGAGGCTCGGGCCGCGCGGCGGCCGCTGGCGGTGCTGCAACTGAAACGACGGGAGGCGCGGGTTTGGCCGGAGCCTTGGTTGCAACCGGAGTGACGGCCTTGCTCGGCGGCACGTGGCTTTTGCGGGCCTCGGCTTCCTGTTCCTGCTTCTTGGCCAGAATGGCCTTCATCACGTCGCCGGGCTTGGAGACATGGGAGAGATCAATCTTGGGTGTGATGCCCTGGGAAGCACGTGAAGACCCGGCACCGCTGTGGCTCCCCTGGCGCCCGTGCTGGAATTGTGCGCGGACCTTTTCAGCCTCGTGATCTTCGATCGAACTTGAGTGAGTTTTGCCTTCACCCAGACCGAGTTCCCCGAGGACGTCAAGAATCTGACGGCTCTTGACTTCCATCTCACGCGCGAGATCGTTAATTCGAACCTTGCTCATCCGCCTCTTTTCAGATTGTGCTGCCCCAAGCCCTTTAGTCGCGCATAGCTACCTCTTGGCATTGGTTCGTTGCGTTAACACCATTATCTCTTGAATGGCATTGAAAAGCGCGACGCATACTATGCGCCGCCCTCTTCATTTTCACTCTCGTTCTCTTCGGTTTCGTCGCCCGCGCCGGCCACATTCTCGACCGCAAGTTCTTCAGCAGTCGTGTCCTGGTCTTCGGTCGCCTCTTCGAGCACTTCCTGCGAATTCTCCAGTTCAGCTTCCGCGGTTCCCGCAACTGCCTCGGCGGTCTCAATTTCCGATTCGCCTTCTGAAAGCTTGCCCGTATCTGCAGCCGCTGTCAGTGCCGCCGGCTCATCAATGCCCTCTTCTTCCGGCGCTCCAGCTTCTCCGGCGGTTGCGGAAGGTTCGCCTTCCTCGCCCTCTTCAAAGTGGCCGAAGTAGTGGCGAACCGCAACACTGATCTTTTCCAGCGTCTTCTCGCCGATGCCCGGAATCTCTTCAAGCTGCTCCGGCGTCATATCGGCCAGACCTTCCACCGTGGTGATGCCGGCGGCGACCAGTTTCTGGATAATGCCTTCACCCAGCTCAGTAACCTGCTCGATCGGGGTAGAAGGCCCGCCGGTAAGAGCCTGCATCTGCTGCTCCACTTCCTGGCGCTTCTCTTCCTCGCTCTTGATATCGATCTTCCAGCCCAATAACTTCGCCGCAAGCCTGACGTTCTGGCCCTTCTTGCCGATCGCCAGCGACAGCTGCGTGTCGTCCACGATGACCTCGAGCTGCTTGTCTGTCAGATCGGTAATGGAAACACGGCTGACTTTGGCGGGCTGCAAAGCCTTTTCAGCAAAGGTCGTGATCTCTTCGCTGAATTCAATGATGTCGATCTTCTCGCCGCGCAGCTCGCGAATAATGGACTGCACGCGCATGCCCTTCATGCCAACACAAGCGCCGACGGGGTCCACATCCTTGTCGCGTGACTGAACGGCAATCTTGGTGCGCTCCCCGGCTTCGCGCGCAATGGCGCGGATTACCACCGTGTTGTCATAAATCTCCGGCACTTCAGACTGGAACAGGTTCTGCACCAGCTCCGGCGCGGCGCGCGATACGATCACCTGCGGGCCCTTGGCGGCGCGGTCCACCTTCAGCAGAACCGCGCGAACCCGCTCGCCAATAGTGAACTGTTCGAGGCGCGACTGCTCGCGCTTGGGGCAGCGCGCTTCCGCCTTGCCCAGGTCGAAGATAATGTCCTGGCCTTCAATGCGCTTTACCGTCGCGTTCAAAACTTCCTTTTCACGATGCGCATACTCGTTAAATACGGTGTCGCGCTCGGCCTCACGCACCTTCTGGAAGATCACCTGCTTGGCGAGTTGTGCGGCGATGCGGCCGAGGGGGGTGGTGTCGCGGTACATCCGGATCTCGCTGCCGACCTCGACGCCGGGCGCAAGCTCATTCGCTTCTTCGAGCGTGATCTGGTTCACCGGGTCTTCGAGTTCCTCATCGGTTCCGACGACGGTCTTGTAGATGTAGGCGGTGATCTCGCCTGTTTCCTTGTTCAGTTCTCCGCGCATGTTCTCCTGGGTCTTGTAGTACTTGCGCGTGGCAAGGGCGATCGCTTCTTCCACCGCGCCCACCACGATCTCGGGCTCGATGCCTTTTTCGCGACTCAGGAGTTCGATACTTTGATATAAAGCGCTGGCCATACTCTTCTTGCTCTCTTGGGTTGTTTCCGGCGACCGTCCGATCCCCGGACCTGTTGCACCGTTGGTTTGTTGTTGAGGAGGCTGGATTTCCGCCCCCTGTGCCGCGCGCCAGGCCGTGCCTAGATCTCTGGAACCAGCTCTGCTTTCTCGACGTTGTCCAGAGCGATCTCCACCGTGTTCACGCCTGCTTTGCGGCTCTTGCTGTTCTGATGCACGGCAGCCAGATCGAGTGAGATGTTTTGTCCCGCACCCGCCAGTAGCCGCCCTCTCCAGTGCCGGTTGTTTCGAATCGGTTCGAATGTCTGCACCTTCACCAGGCATCCGGCAAACCGCCGAAACTCCTCCAGCTTTGTTAACTTGCGATCCAGCCCCGGGGAACTTGCCTCAAGCGTGTAGTCACTCCCCGGCACCAGGTCTTCCACATCCAGCAGTACGCCAAAATCCCGGCTGAACGCCTGCACAATCCTCGTGGGTCACCCCGGAAAGCTGATCCACGCTCAACTTTCCTTCGACCAGCCGCTCAGGAAGTCCTTCGACCCCCGCCGCAATCTCAGTCTTCAGGCGATCCCGGCCCTCGGCGTTCTTCTCGAGAAAAACCCTCAAAACACGCTCTTTAGCCGGTCCGGAAAGCTCTACATCCACCACATCGAGACCATGGGATGCGGCAACTCTCTCTGCTGCTTTCCGAATTTCGTCCAACTTTGCTGCCATGCATCGAAGCCCGCCCGTTGGCCCCTCAAGCAAGGGGCTCCCGGTCAAAATCAGCGGCCGTTTTCCGGGAGAATTTGCGCCAAATAAAAAGTGGGCTATAAGCCCACTCATCTCTCCGCCAGCCGGCATCCTCACGGCAACTCAGGCGGACAAACTCGTCTGCAATAACAGACTACGCCGAATTTAGGGGAATATCAATGCCGGCGCCGCAGTGCTGCTATAACCCGTCTGCAAGTGCCTTTACGCGTTGGAATGACATTCCGCCTGATACAGATTCTCAACCCGCTCCAGACCCAAAGTGCGTTTCGGTAGGCTTCGCCCAAGCCGACTCCCGCCTTCAAAATGGCGTTCCGGGTCCCTGGTTCTTGCATTTGAGTTGTAAACTCCTTTTCACGAACAATTTGAGGGACTTGACACGGCGCGGTAACGTTAGATAATTCCTGCATTCAGCAAGTTTTCGATGGCACTGCCGGGGTATGCGGTTACAACTATCGGGGAGCACTCTTTGGTCCCCGCCAACCGAAATAATGAATGAGCTCAAGCCATGCGCACCTTTGTCCAGCGCGTTATCGTCACGTTGGTCTCGACGATCTTTCTGGCCGGCGCCGGTGCGCTCGGCGGATACCTGCTGGGACACACATTTGCCCTGCGCCAGGCGGAAGCCCGTCTGGACCAATTTGCCAACCGCATTCTGCTGGAAAGCGTTACCGCTACCGCCGAATCGCGCGCCGTCCTTGCGACGATGAATGCCTCGCCCTACGTCTTCTGTTCCGATACTGAGATCGAGTACTTTCGGCAACTCATCTTCCAGTCACGATTCCTCAAGGCCGCAGGCCGGATGCGCAATGGGAAAATTGAATGCTCCACCACGTCCGGCCAGACAGACCTGGTAGAGAAGCAATACGCGCCCGACATTGCCCGCCTGGATGGAACGAAAATCTACAAGAACCTTCCCCCGTTTCGCGTAGACGACCGGGATGTGATCTCGATGCAGATGGGACAGTCGTTCATCGTCTACAACCCCTACAATCTGTCTTCGCTTGAAGCGCCGCCCATGCATTTCACTGGAACTGCCGTGGACGCGCCTACCCACCAGGCCGGACAAATGTTGGGCGAAACTGCAAACATCCAGCAGAGCATCCTTGTGCAGGAAGGCATGGCACAGGCAGGCGATACCGTTTACGTCACGCGTTGCTCAACCGACGGCGCAACCTGCTTGACCGCCTATATCGGGATGCCCGACGCGATGGCGATGACCAACGGTTACTTGATGGCCTACGTCGCGCTGGGTGCGGTTTCGGGCGCGCTTATCGGATTGATATTCCCGTTGATCTACAGCCACAACAAAAGCGTGGAGCAGCAACTGATTCGCGCCATTCGCGCCGACGCGCTCACCGTGGTCTATCAGCCGATTGTCGATCTTGCCACAGGTAATATCGTCGAAGCCGAAGCCCTGCTGCGCTGGACTGACGAGTACAAGAATGCGGTGAGTCCCGAACTCTTCGTGAAAATCGCCGAGGAGCGAGGCTTCGTTGCTGAGATCACGAAACTTGTGCTGCGCCATACGCTGCGCGACTTCGGCGCGACCATGCGAGCGCGTTCAACATTTCGCGTCAATATCAATATTGCCGCATCGGACCTTGCCGATAGCGAGTTTCTCCCGATGGTCGAGCGCGCTCTTACTGATGCCGAGGTCTCGCCCCGCAATCTCGGTATCGAAATCACCGAGAGCTATACTGCCCGGCAGCAGGTGGCAAGAAACAGCATTCTCCGCCTTCGTCAAAAGGGCCACTACGTCGCCATCGACGACTTCGGTACCGGGTACTCCAGCCTGTCTTATCTCCACGATCTCTCGGTGGATGCAATCAAGATCGACAAGGCCTTCACCAAGGCAATCGGAACAGATGCCGTCACGGTTTCCATTCTGCCGCAAATCCTTACCATGGCCGAGACACTCAAGCTGCGAGTCGTCGTGGAAGGTATCGAAACGCGGGCCCAGGCCGATTATTTCGCCGCGAGCAAGCAGAGCATCCACGCGCAGGGGTGGCTGTTCGGACGCCCTGTGCCCGCTCGCCTGTTTCTCCAGATGCTCGATGAAGAAGAGGCGCGACTCAGCAAGCAGCAGGCAGAAGAAATTCCCAACGCCGCTGCCCTCGCCGCCTTCTAACCGTCGGTGCCGCATTGCTCTTCGCGCGGTGAGATCAAGACAAGCGCAGTTTCTCTGTTTTGCGCCATGCGACTGCCCCGCGCGACAATAGCGTAATGAAGATTTTCCGGCTCGTTGCCCTGGTCTTATTTTTAGTTGCATTCGCGTTCCCCACATCCCAGGCCCTCGAAAAGCAGCCCGCCAGTGACTACCATGCGCGCCGCGTTGCGCTTGGCGGGGAATTGCGCGGCGGAGTTGCCATCCTCTTCGCCGCGGAAGAACCGGTGCTCGACTTCGATCCCTATCGCCAGGACTCAGACTTTTACTACCTGACCGGCTGGAACGAACCGGGCGCAGCGTTGCTGATCATCGGCCCAACCAACGAGCCCGAACGTCCCGGCCAGCCGGCGCATGTGCGGGACTACAAGGAAATCCTCTTCCTGCCCACCCGCAATCTGCGCATGGAAACGTACACCGGCGCCAAGATGGACGCGGCAACGCCAGGCGTGACCGCCGCCACCGGTGTCGACAATGTTGAGCCCATGGCGAACCTCGCCGCCGACCTGAACAATCTCATCGCCGACGATCGCAGAGTTGCATTCAACGTGTGGACACAGCCGGGAGTCAAGGCTGCCGAATCCCTTCTCGGATACACTGCCGCGACCCTTGGCGCCTCTGCGCCAGCAGCACACGACGTGACCACCCTCACGATGCCCCTGCGCGAGGTGAAGGACGCCGGCGAAATTGATCTGCTCAAGAAAGCCGCAACTGCTTCGATCGCCGCGCAACGGGAGATGATTAAGTCCGTGAAGCCCGGCGTGACCGAGCGGACGATTGCCGGAAAAATGACCGCGGTCTGGTTCGAGCAGGGTTGCGAGCGGCCTTCCTATGCGCCTATTGTCGGCACCGGAATCAATTCGACGACCCTCCACTACTCCGCAAACTCCGCTACCATCGCGGATGGCGACGTAGTCGTTGTCGATGCTGCGTGTGAGTACTCCATGTACGCGTCTGACATCACGCGCACCGTTCCCGCCAATGGCCACTTCACCGAGCGCCAGCGAGAGATTTACAACCTTGTACTTGGGGCGCAGAAGGCGGCCATCGACGCGTTTGTCGCCGGCAAGTCGAAGATCAATGACTTCCAGCACCGCGATCCCGACACGCTCGATGCAGTGGCCTACAACTACATCAACACTCACGGCAAGGATCTGCACGGCCAGCCCCTCGGCAAATACTGGCTGCATGGCCTCGGCCACATGGTCGGAATCGATGTGCACGATCCCGCGCAGTATCCCGCGGTTCTCAAGCCGGGCATGGTCTTCACCATCGAGCCCGGCGTGTACATCCCCGAAGAGAAACTGGGTGTGCGCATCGAATGCGATTTTCTCGTGCTGCCCGACGGCAAGCTTCTCGATCTCAACGCCGATCTGCCGCACACCGCCGAAGATGTAGAAGCAGCAATGCGGAAGTAGCCTTCAGAAAGCCTGTGCAAGCATGGACCCCAGCGACGCAATAGAACAGGATCAACTCGACGCATTGAGCCTCGTATTCTCTGAGCAGCTGCGGGCGTGTCTCGAAGAGTGCGCGCACGGCCGGCGCGGACTTTTTTCTGATGTTGCGCTGGTTGAAGACGAAGAGCGCGAACGTGCGTGGCCCGAAGCTGCCCGACTCCGCGAACTGGCTCTCGCGCTGCAGAACATCTTCGCGCAGCAGGAGCAGCGCAACGCACTCTGCGATGAGTTCCTCGATTTGTGTTCGATGCATGGCGAGAGCCATCCCGGCGAGCCGCGCCTGGCGCGCATGTTTCTTGCCCGCATCGAGCGCGGCCAGGTCGGCACTCCCACTGAAGAACCAAGGAAGCCATGGTAGTTCTCCACGCATTTCTCGCGCTCGCCAGCGGATTCGCAACCATGGCTGTGCTCGTCATGTTGATCACGGCGCTGCTCCAGAAGCTCACTCCGGGTTGGGTCGGAGAATCCGGCAAACCTGGCACGGGTCCAGACTATTCGGCCTGGAAAACCGAATCCCGCCTATGTCTTCGTCAATGTCGGCTATTCATTTCTGGCCGCCGCCGCCGGAGGCTACGTCACCGCGTGGATAGCCCAGAAAAATCCGCTGATCCACGTTCTGGCCCTGGCCATCATTGTGTTGCTGGTCGCCGCGCTCAGTGCTCTGCAACAGCGCGGACAGCAGCCCGTCTGGTACGTGCTCATGCTGGTTGCGTTGACGCCATTGGGCGTACTCGCCGGCGGACTCGTTCGTTTGCGCGTTCTCGGTGTGCTTTAGATTCGGAACTCTCTGCTATCCAGAATGCACAAATAGAAAGCCGCCCTGTCGAATATCCCTCGGCAGAGCGGCCTCGTGTTGATCAAACTGTAGCCGGGTCTAGTTTAGAAGCGCACTCCAACCGTTACGGGGATGATCTTCGTATCCGCGCCGACCGTGGTGGTGCCCAGACCGTTCGGTTGCGTTGTCACCGCCGGCGTCAGGACATCGAGGTAGCGCGCTTCGGCGAAGACCCTCGTCTTGCCGTCGCCGTTCCAGCCCGCGAACCGGTGTTGGAGACCGCCGCCAATGCTCCATCCACCCTGGTTGCTGGAGAAGTGCCCCACGACCACGGTCTGGGTCACAACACCGCAGTAGAAGTACGTGCAGTATTGAGCGAGCTGGGGATTGGTAAAGTTTGTGACCTTGCGATAGAAGCCCCCTCCACCAGTCGCATAGACCTCAACCGCACTGTGGGGATTGAAATCGTAGGTTGGGTCAAGCGTGAATGACCAGATGGTAGCGTAGCCGCCGGTTGCTCCGGCCTGCGCGATGATCGCTCCAGGCAACTTGCTGTGAATGAACTGATATTCCAAATTAAGGGCGAGATGCTTGTCGAAGCGGTAGCCGGCGCCCACCGTGAAATTCCAACCCCACGTAATGTAGGGTGAGGAATCGCTGGTCGGGGCATTGAATCCGCCACCGGCTCCATAGGTGACGTGGCTCATGACTCCGCCGCCACCGCCGCCATGAGACTTGTTATCGTACTGTCCTGCGCCGGATCCATTGGGCGATGGAGCCGCCGGGAGAGCGGCGGAACCCGGCATGCCTGCATCGTCGAGTTGCAGAAAGTTCGAGCTGGACTCCGGGGAGGAAGCAACAGTCGAGTTGGAAGAATCAGGAGGCGTGGAAATCTGGGCGCTTGCAGTGCCGAGTAAAAGGCCAAGCGCTGCGCACAGCATGCTTGTGTGCCCGAAAAGGGTCAGACAGCGATCTGAAGTCATCTCTGTACCTCGCGAGAATTAAGAGTCCTGAATGGGGAACGTCAAACAGTCCCAGTATGCACTTAGACTCTATTTTCAGATCAAAGTTGCTTCCAACCTGTAGATAACGAAAGGCCGGAGTTTCCTCCGGCCTCAGTCTTTGAAGGAACAAAATTCGAAATCCTAGCCCTGAATGTCGAACTGTTCCGGGTGCAGAGTCGGATCGCTCTTGATGAGGATGTTCTTGCTGATCAGTTCCTCAAACTCGTTGATCCATCCTCCGTTATTGGCCTTTAGTACCTTCACGGTCTCTGGATTCACGCGCAGCATCACATCCGTGCCCTCAAAGTGCCGCTTCATCTTGCGCAATTCGGTGTAGATCTCGTTGCACACCGTCGCCGGGCTCTTTACCATGCCGGTTGCCTGGCATGTTGGGCAGGGAACTGAAAGCGTGCGTTCAAGGGACTGCTTCACACGCTTGCGCGTGATCGCCACCAATCCAAAGTCGTTAAACTGCAGAACCTTGGTCGGGGCGCGGTCGCTCTTGAGCGCTTCTTCAAGCGCGGCCAGAACCTTGAATCGGTTCTTGCGCTCGTCCATATCGATGAAGTCGATGACGATGATTCCGCCAAGGTCGCGGAGGCGTATCTGGCGAACGATCTCCGGCACCGCGTCAAGGTTTGTCTTGACGATGGTGTCTTCAAGCCGCGCCGATTTGCCGACATATTTGCCGGTGTTGATGTCGATCGCCACCAGAGCTTCAGTCTGGTTGATCACGATCGATCCACCACTCTTCAGCCACACCTTCGAACGCAGCGCCTTCGAGATCTCGTCCTGAATGCCGAAGTGCTCAAAGAGCGGAGTCTCCTTCGTATACAGCTTCACGCGACGAACCAGCGACGGAGAGAAGCGATTCAGGAAGCGAACGATGCGCTCGTAATCCTGTTCGGAGTCGACCCAGATCGACGAGAAGTTCGAGCTGACCTGGTCGCGAAGAATGCGCTCGATCAAGGACAGATCGTGATAGATCAGCGCCGGCGACTTCGAATCGTCCGAACGCTGCTTGATCTCATTCCACAGGTGAATCAGGAAGCGAAGATCGGCACGTAGCTCCTCTTCCGACGCGCCTTCTGCCGCGGTGCGCACGATGAATCCGCCGGAAGCGTCGCCGCGCTCATGCGTCAGAATCCGCTTCAACCGCTGGCGTTCTTCGTCCGAAGCGATTTTGCGGCTCACGCCAACGTGTGTAACGGTGGGCATGAATACCAGGAACCGTCCCGGCAGCGCGATGTGACTGGTGATGCGAGCGCCCTTTTTCGCGATGGGCTCCTTCGCGATCTGTACCAGGATCTCCTGCCCCGGCTTCAACAAGTCGGAGATGATCGGGAGGTCCGACGTCTGCGCCGAACGTCGTGACTGGCGTCCGCGATCACCGGGGCGATGTCCGCCGCGATCACCGCGTTCTCCACGGCCACGGCGTCCGCGTCCGCCACGATCGCGGCGTTGCGGAGCTTGGCCGTCACCGGCTGGCTGACTCTCGGCGGAGGCTGCTTCTTCTTCCTCATCCTCTTCCTCGCCATCGAGGGTCTCTTCGCCTTCCTCGCCGCTCTTGCCTTCAAACTTCAACTGGATGCGATGGTCAAGGTGCGCTTCCTGCAGCATCTCGCCCAGTTCGCCGGAGCGAATCTGCGTGTGAAGCTTCTCCTCTTCCTCGTAGTCATCCAAATCGTGTTCGTCGGTCTTGTGGTGATGATGCGGAGTGTCGTACTCCTCGCCCTCGATCAGCTCTTCCTCAACCAGTCCGCTGCCGGGCGAAAACGATGAAACCACCGGTTTGACGGCTGGCTTATTTTCTTCCGCGGGTTGCAGCGGCTCCTCGTCCGGCTTCTTTTTCTTGCCGCCGAGACCAAACAACCGGAAACCCACCGGCGGCAGCGGATCGGCATTATGTGAAGCGCTGCGATCGCCCTCGAATTCCGTGCTCTCGTTGTCTTCGGGCGTATTGTGTGCGCTCTCCGCCTCAAACCCAACCTGCTGATCAGAAGAATCGCTAATCGCGGGTTCGATGGCCTCACGGTGCGCCCCTTCTGCAACAGGCTCACCTAGAACGGCGTGGGAATGCGACGTGCTGGAGGTAGCTTCAAAGCTCTCCTCCTCCATGTCATCTTCCGCGTCAACCTGCTCAAACTCGGGCGTGGACGGAGCAGATGTCAGCTCCTCGACGAATTCCTCTTCTTCAATCTCGTCAGCTGAGCCGTTATCTGCTTCCGGCGCAAAGTCCGTTTCCTGCACGAACGCACTCGAAGACCGCTTCTCCGCGACCGGCGATTCAGGCTGACGATTCTTGTGTCGCGAAAGCGATTCTCCCGGAAGCAAGCCGCTGCCGTCCCACACGATGGGGGACTCGATGAGAGTGGCAGGCTTGTAGGTGGACGCGGGTCGAACCTGCGCGGGTGCCTCAAATGCCGGCTTCTCTGCAGACTCTGTCGGAGCGCCGCCGTACTTCCTGAGCGATTCGCCCGGCAACACAAAGGGCTCGGGTGCCCGTTCTGTCCGTGGAGCGCGCGAAGGAGCCGCGGAAGCATGGATCTCGCTCGCCTCTTCCGCTTCGGGCTCGGCAGCCTCGTTCACATGAGTCTCGATGAACTCCTGGCTCTCTGCCGGTGTTGCCGAAACATTGCTGCCGCCACGGCCTCCGCGGCGGCGCCGGCGTCCGCGCCAGCGTTTCGCTCCTTGTTCATCGGTTTCCTGAGAATCTTCGGCATCGTCAGCCGTTGCACCGGGAGCGGCAAATTCTGCATCGCCGGATTCCGACGTAATCACCACGGTCGGTCGGCTCTCGCGATCCTGTCGCTGCTCGGGACGGCCGCCGCGCTGGCCGCGATCCTGAGCAGCTCGATCCTGTCCACCGCGGTCTTGTTCGTTGGTGTGGCGCACTTCACGCGGTGGCTGGTTGCCGCCGCTGACGGCAGCTTTCTCAAGCTCGTCGGTCTCTTCCTGGTCTTCCAACTCCATAAAGTCGGTGACGTAGAGGAAGGCGTCGCGTTCTAGTCCAACGTCGACAAATGCCGACTGCATGCCGGGGAGCACGCGGGTGACGCGCCCGTTGTAAATGGATCCGGCCAGCGTGTACTCGTTTTCGCGTTCGTAATAGATTTCCGCGAGCTGATCGTCTTCTAGAATTGCAAGCCGCGTCTCATGCGGCGTGCTGGAAATACAAATCTCTTTTGCCATCGTGCCTTTCCGCCCAGCGGATTTCGCCTGCTGGGGCCTGCGGCAAGGTGGGGTGGAGATGCGTGCGGACGGGTAGGGCGGGAATGCGCGGAAGGGATGACCTGTGCGTTGCCTGTGGAACCGGCAGCCTGCGGCTGGTTACCCCATCACGGGGCGGCGAACCTGAGAGGCTTCCGAGTTCGACAAACGTTTCGAAGCGGCAATCCGATAGCAGAGAGTTTGTGGCCACCCGATTGGTCGTCCCCTGCGACAATATGTCGCCAGAGAAAAACCAGGCCCATGTCAACCAGATGATCGACATGAGCGGGGCCGTTGAGACACTGGCGAGTTTGTTGCCGGTCCGCGTTTCAGGAATCGAAATTCCTGCGCGTTCCCCGCAACCTCGGAACCAGCGACGCCGAACGTCCGCGCGATCAAATTCGGTCGCTGGGGATATCCGGCTTGCCCGTCTCTGCGTGCTCATTGAACCCAATCCTGCCCGGCGCACGGTCCACCAGGACCTTGGCCGGATTTTGCATCCTCTTCAATGCTGTGCGCCGAGCCTCCTTATCGAATCTACCGAATCTCGTTGATGCGGCTGAATCCAACAGGGTCTAAGGGCCAGACATCTTTGACGATGCTGTAAGTACTTACAATCTTTGCTCTTGTGGTCCGGAAAATCCCGGCGATCCCCAAGAGGGTGTTGCCGTGCAATCTTGCCTCCGGGGACTCTACCCCCGCGACAAACACCCGTCGCCGGGACCCCGAAACGTTGGAGCCGGAGCACTTAGTTTACAAACCGGCGCATGCGTACGTTCATCACCACGCCCAGCGCCAGGAACGTAAACAACACCGAAGATCCGCCGTAACTCATTAACGGTAAAGGGATTCCGGTGACTGGCATAAAGCCAATGACCATGCCTACATTGACCGCGATCTGAAAGGCCAACACAGCCACGATGCCCATGATAATCAGGGAGCCAGGCAGGTCTGCGGCTGTTTGAGCGTTTTGAATCAAACGCATCAATATGAGGAAGTATAGCAGCAGCACAAAAACTGCGCCTACAAACCCATGCTCTTCACTGAAGGCGGCAAAGATGAAGTCCGCATGCGGAATGGGAATGAAAGCTCCCTGCGTCTGCGTCCCTTTCTCTGCTCCCTTGCCCCAGATACCGCCCGCGCCGACTGCAATTTTCGCTTGCAGCACCTGGTATCCCGCGCCTTTTGGATCATTATCGGGGTTAATAAACCCGGTCAGGCGTGCTTTTTGGTAAGGTTTCAGCACCTTGCCACTGTTCCAGGCTCCCACCACCAGGACCAGCCCAGCCGTGGTCAGAATCATGGCCTGCTTCAGGTTGATCCCACCCAGGAACAACCCCGCAATCAGCACCGGCGTGTAGGTCAGCGCCGTCCCCATGTCCGGTTGCGCCAGCACCAGCAGCATGGGAACGCCGACCAGCGCGAACGCTTTGAAGATTTCCTTCCAGGTCAGGTTTTTCCCGCCAAGGTTCGCGAAGTATCGAGCCACGGCAAGTATCAGGATCAGCTTGACCCATTCCGATGGCTGAAAATGCATGGGTCCGATCTTGATCCAGCGCTTGGCTCCCAACACCTTCACTCCGACCACCTTGACCGCGACCAGCGCCACCAGGCAGACGCCGTAAGCCCAGGGGACCCAGTCAATGAGCTTGTGATAATCGATCAGAGAAAACAGGAACATCGCTATCACGCCGCCCAGAACCCAGTAGATCTGCTTGGTGTGAAAACCAACGTACTTTGTATGCAACGTCGCAGAGAAGATCTCCAGCACTGAGATCGTGCAGAGCAAGGCCACAAATCCGAACAACGTCCAGTCGAAGTCGCGAAAACTCATGATGCGGCGCATCGGGCTCATTGGGGTTTCACCGACGCTGCTTTCCCCGGCAGAGCCGGCGAGCCTAGCCGGGCTGATTCACGCCCAGCCTGTCCCGGACCTTCGCTTTTCGCAGTCTGTTTCTTTGCGGATGGGGGCGCTCCCTGCTCCGGTTTCACCAGTTTTGCCGACTGACCGTCCCTAGATCCCGGCTGTATCACTCCGTTCGGACCAACCAGGAATTTACCCGCATGCAACTTTGCCGTCGCATCGCCCTTTCCGTCCGGCGTTGCGTTGGGCGTTGTCCACAGCGCACTCACTTCCACCGGGCGGGTCGCAGGCGCCTTTTGCGGCTGCAGGTTGTTGGCCAGGCGGCGCTGCTTTTCGACATAAGCCGAGACCACACGGGCACCGATCCGCGCGGCAAACCAGCTCTTGTTGCCGTTCTGCCAGAGCACCGCAACCACAAGTTCAGGATTCCTTGTCGGCGTTACACCCACGAACCACACATTCGGATTCGTATTCCGTCCTTTGGCAGTCTTGTCCAAAGCTTCGTGACTCATCACCTGCGCGGTGCCTGTCTTGCCGCCGAAGTCGATGCCTTCCAGGTGTTCGCCGCCGGCGGTGTGGAACGCGCCGGGCTGCGTCACCTCCGCCATGCCGTCGGTGATCGTTAGCCAGTTCTCGGGATCGATGGGAATATTCGCCTCACCTGAGCCCGGCAAGCTATCAACCAGGTCTTTGCGAAAGTCCGCCGGAAGCTGATCCGGATTCACGACATGGGGCCGAACCAGGTGCCCACCCGATGCTATGCCGCCGATGATCCGCGCCAGCTGTATCGGCGTCGCTTCCACTGCGCCCTGCCCAATGGAAACATCCAGCGTCTCGTCCGGATACCACTTGCGGTGATAGTTCTTCATCAACCAGTGCGCGCCCGGCATCAGGCCGGCCTGTTCGCCGGGAAGATCAATTCCGGTCTTCTGGCCGTAGCCAAACTCCGTCGCATACTTCGAAATGCGGTCGATTCCCAGCCTGTCGCCGAGCTGGTAGTAATACGTGTCGCACGAGTAGGGAATCGCATTGTGTATGTCGACGGCCCCGTGCTTCTCATCACAGTGATGGTAGAAGCCGTATGGTCCCCACCCGCCCGCGCAATTCACTTTCAGATTTTGCGCGATACCTTCCTGCAATCCCGCCACCGACATCAGGATTTTGAACGTGGATCCCGGCGCCAGCTGCGCCTGTATCGCCTTGTTCATCAGCGGATGATCGGGATCGGTGATCAGCTTGTTCCACTCTGCGCGATCAATTTTTACAGCAAACGCATTGGGATCGAAGCTGGGTCGAGACACCAGCGCGAGAATCTCGCCATTGCGCGGATCCATGGCCACAATCGCGCCTGTGCGGTCACCCATCGCGAGTTCCGCGGCTTTCTGCAGGTCGTTGTCGATGGTCAGCTTCAGGTCCTGCCCGGGAATTGCATGCTGAATCCCGAGAAAGCCAACCTCGCGCCCGTGGCTGTCCACGACCACGTCGCGGGAGCCATCCTGCCCGCGCAACAGCTGGTCGTACATCTCCTCAATCCCGGCTTTTCCGACCACGTCGCCTGGCTCATAGGCCGCATAGCGCGTCTGGTTCAGATCTTCTTCGCTTACTTCGCCTACGTAGCCGATCAGATGCGCCGCAAATCCGTCGCGCGGATAGAGCCGCCGCTCGCCTTCAATCGTTTCCAGTTCCGGCAGTTCGTTACGATGCGCCTCAATGAATGCCTGCTCGTCGGCGCTTACATCTTCCTTGATGGGAATGGGCTGATATCCCGGCGACGTGCGATATCGGTGCAGCGTGGCGCGAAGCTGGTCGAGATCAAGATGAAGCCCCTTCGCGATCAGCGGCAAGTCTGCATCCACGTTGCGGTTCTGTTCGCGTACCAGGAAGCAGGAGACCGACGGATAGTTGTCTACGACCAGGCGGTTTTCGCGGTCAAAGAACTTGCCCCGCGGCGCCAGCACCGGCACCTTGCGAACGCGGTTCTGCTCCGCCAGCATTTTGAAGTTTTGCGCGCCGAGAATCTGCAGCCGCCACAGTCCTGCGGTGAGGGCGAGCATCAGCGCGAGAACAGCATATTGCACCACCGCCAGCTTGAGGGTGGGGACTTTCTCGCCGCGTGTGACCTTGTCAAAATTCATGTGAAGCTGCTTCTAGGATACCTCTATCCCGCATTCTGCCCTTGCGGCGCCGCCGCGAGCGAGACCTCGATTTTCATCGCATGAACCGACGTACTCAATCGCGAATTTTGGCCCGGTCGAGCACGGGGAACAGCACCAGCGCAATCAGCGAATTACCAAGAGCCTTGTACAACTCCATCAGCCAGTTTGTATTGCTCGTCATGCCCAGCAGAAAACGCACTACAAAGAAGTATGTTGCGCTGCCCACCAGCGAAAGCACAAACGTCATCACCAGGCGAATGGCGTGATTCTCGACATTCACCAGCACGCCGACCGACGCCGCCAGGTAGCCGACCAGCGTTTTGGCAATCCCGTTGATGCCGATCGGTTGTCCGGTCAGTGCGTCCTCAGCGATGCCCATGATGCCGCCTAAGATGGAGCCCTGGATCGGGTTGCGCCGGCTGAGCGCGAAAAAGACCGTCACCACCAACGGCAGATCGAACCACGCGAACCGCCCCAGCACCCGCGGCAGCCAGGCCTGCAACACCAGGGCGGCAATCGGCACCAGCGCATAGACCAGTACCGGGTAGCGGTGGATCTCGAAATCGCGGCGGCTCTCCGCTGTAAGAATCGACATAGCTAGCGATTCTCCCCTTGCGGCGTTGTTTTCGGGCTTGTCGGACTGCTTTGCGGAGTTTTTGGCGCCGGCTTCTTCTTCGGTGGAGCGCTCGGATCGGCCGTCGGCATACCCTGGCCGCCGTCCGGCGTCGCGGGCAAATTCGGTGTTACGGCGCTTCCCGGCGTGAACCGATCAGGATGAAGGGCCACCGGTGGTCGCGATACCGGATTCGGATTCGAGGTATCTTTCAGCGGCTGCTGATCCGGTGGCAGGCTCGGATCGATCAATCCGGGTAGCTTCTCCGCCATCCCTTCCGAGGTTTTCTGCTTTTCAGCTTCGGCACCTTTCAGCGCCTCGCTGGCTGCCATATCCTGCTGCTGATCCTGCGGGAACCGCGGCTCGGTCGATGTAACCACCAGCACTTCGTCGAGCTGGTCAAGATGAGCCGCAGACTTCACGATCACATCCACAAAGCCATCCCGTTCCGGATCATTGACCACCTTCTCGACCGTGCCCACGGCCAGGCCGCGCGGGAAAATCTGGTCGCCGCCAGCCGTCAGCACCTTCTCACCTGCCTGGATGCGCTGATCGCGAATCACATCTTCGATCTGCGGCTGCCCCGCTCCATTGCCTCGCAGAATGCCGCGAATGCGCGTCGACTCCAGGATCACGCCCGCCCCGCTCGACTGGTCATTGATCGCCAGCACCTGCGCGGAGTGCGGAAACACATCGCGAATCTTGCCCACAATCCCATCAGGCGTAATGACCGCCATGTCGCGATCGATGCCCGCGTCTTTCCCCTTGTCTATATAAAACACGCGCGACTGTTCGGTCCCGCTGGTGCCGATAGCCTGCGCCGCGACCGTTTTGTAGATGTACTTCTGCTGAAAATTCAGGAGTGTCTGCAGCCGCTGGCCCTGCTTGGCGTCTTCGAGAAGAGCCGCCTGCTCCAGTCGTAACCGGTCCACAGTCTTCTGCAGATCCGCGTTCTGCTGCCGCACATGGCGCAGATCCACGTAGTTATTCCAGAGCCATGCAATGCCTGAGCCGGAAGAATGCAAAGCCCGCTCGGGTGGCGACACCAGCGAATTGGCCCAGAAGCGAATCAGGCTTACGCTGCTTCCATCGCCGGACTGTGCGTTGCCTGTGCGCCGCACCTGCATGGCAAGACCCAGAATCTGGGCCACCAGCAAAGCCAGCAGCACCACCAGATTCCGATATCGAACGAAAAACGATTCCATGAAAGGATGACAGCTCGTCAGTTGTCAGTTTTCAGTTGCCCGTTAGCCAACCTGCTGACAGCTGACGACTGAAAACTGATGACTGCATTTAATCGATCTTGATCTTTCGCAGCAGCCTGAAGTCCGACAGCATTTTGCCGGTCCCCAGCACAACCGACGCCAGCGGATCATCGGCCACCGAAACCGGCAGGCCGGTTTCTTCGCGAATGCGCTTGTCGAGGTTCTTGATCAGCGCGCCTCCACCGGTCAGCACGATGCCGCGATCGGAGATATCGGCAGACAATTCCGGGGGCGTCCGCTCCAGTGCCACGCGGATCGCATTCATGATCACCGCGATGCACTCGCCCAGCGACTCGCGAATTTCGCTGTCGTCAATCGAGATGGTCTTCGGAACACCCTCGATCAGGTTGCGCCCCTTGATCTCCATCGTCAGCGGCTTGTCAAGCGGATACGCCGACCCGATCTCAATCTTGATCTGCTCGGCCGTACGTTCGCCAATCAACAGGTTGTACTTGCGCTTCAGGTAGTTGGTAATGGCCTCGTCCATCTGGTTACCGGCCATCCGCACTGAACGCGAATAGACGATACCAGAAAGCGAGATGACCGCGATGTCGGTAGTTCCGCCGCCGATATCCACAACCATGTTGCCGCCAGGCTCGGTAATCGGTAGTCCAGCGCCGATCGCCGCCACCATGGCCTGTTCCACGAGATACACCTCGCTGGCCTTGGCGCGATAGGCCGAGTCTTCGACCGCGCGCTTTTCCACCTGCGTAATCTCAGACGGCACGCCAATCACAATGCGCGGATGCACGAGCATCTTCCGGTTATGCGCCTTCTGAATGAAGTAGTTCAGCATTTTCTCGGTGACTTTGAAGTCGGCAATGACGCCGTCTTTCATCGGCTTGATGGCCACGATGTTGCCGGGCGTGCGCCCCAGCATATCCTTGGCTTCCTTGCCTACGGCTTCCACCTCACCGGTGTTTTTGTTAATGGCCACGATGGAAGGTTCATTGACAACAATGCCCTTGCCGGCCGCGAAGACCAGTGTGTTGGCGGTCCCAAGATCGATAGCCAGATCGCTCGAAAACATGCTGAAGAGAGAGCGCAGGCCATGTGACCGCGAAGTACGCGAAGGATAACCGTTCTGAGACATGTATGTGTGGAATCTACCTCAATTAAGATTGTACGGCCAACGGCTAATACAGCGAAAAACACCGTTGGTAATCAAGATAGAGGGGAGCATTGTAAATAACCCTTTCTAGCCAGGAGGCCGAGTTATGCGTAAGCCAATTGGCTGAGAGTCGTCTAGCCGACTTAGCCCTGTACCGATCTTCCTGGGCCGTGAAGCGGTACCCAGCCTCGATACGCTAAAATCAAGTGTTTTTGTGCCCATTTGGGCAGTGCGCCGCCAGCCCCAAAATTCAGGCCGCCACCCCGGGCAACTGACAACTGAAGACTGACACTGACAATTCAACTCCGAACGAAGAACTGAGACTCACCATGACCTACCCCACATTTCACAATCTGATCGGCGGCGAATGGATGCCGGCCGCGAGCGGCAAAACCATCCTCAACGTAAACCCGGCTGACCACGACGACATCGTTGGCGCCTTTCCGTCCTCCGGCCCTGAAGACGTGAATGCCGCCGTCGCCGCGGCGAAGAAAGCTTTTGCCACCTGGCGCCTCGTCCCCGCGCCCAAGCGTGCCGAAATCCTGCTGCGCGCCGGCATTCTTCTGCAGCAGCGCAAAGAGCAGTACGCCCACGACATGACTCGCGAAATGGGAAAGGTGCTTGCCGAGACTCGCGGCGACGTGCAGGAAGCAATTGATGAGGCTTTTTATGTCGCCGGCGAAGGCCGACGCCTCTTCGGCCAGACCACGCCGTCAGAGCTGCAGAACAAGTTCGCCATGAGCATCCGCATGCCGGTAGGTGTTGTTGGGCTTATCACGCCGTGGAATTTCCCCATGGCCATCCCCAGCTGGAAGCTTTTTCCCGCGCTCGTCTCCGGCAACACCTGCGTCATCAAGCCGGCTACCGACACGCCAATCTCCGTCTACAACCTCGTGCAGACCCTTGTGGATGCAGGATTGCCGCCGGGCGTGGTCAACATCGTCAGCGGCAGCGGCGGCTCCACTGGCAACGCGCTGGTCGAGCATCCTGACGTCCGCGCCATCAGCTTTACCGGCTCCAGCGAAGTGGGTTCGCATGTAGCGCAGCGCGCAGCTGCCACGTTCAAGCCCGTTTCCCTCGAAATGGGCGGCAAAAATGCGCAGATCGTGCTCGACGACGCCAACCTCGAACTCGCCCTCGATGGCGCGCTGTGGGGATCCTTCGGTACTACTGGTCAGCGTTGTACGGCAACGAGTCGCATCCTTCTGCAGAAGGGAATCGCTGCCAGATTCACGAAGGAATTCGTCGCCCGCGCCAAGGCTCTCAAGATCGGCAACGGTCTGGACGAATCCGTGCAGGTTGGCCCGCAAGTGAACAAGAGCCAGATCGAGACTTCAGCGAAGTATGTCGAGATCGCCAGTGCCGACGGCGGAAAAATCCTCTGCGGCGGTCACGCACTTTCAAACGGCGATTATGGCAAGGGCACATTTTTCGAGCCGACAGTGGTTGGCGGCGTCACGGCCACCATGCGCATCGCTCGCGAAGAGGTCTTCGGCCCGGTGGTATCGCTGCTTGAGTTCGACAGCTTCGAGCAGGCCATCGAGATTGCCAACTCTATCGACTACGGCCTGTCGACTGCGCTCTACACGAAAGATGTGAACCGCGCTTTCACAGCGATTCGCGACCTCGAAGCCGGCATCACCTACATCAACGCGCCCACGATCGGCGCCGAAGTGCACTTGCCTTTCGGCGGCGTCAAGCACACCGGCAACGGCCACCGCGAAGGCAACGGCGCCATCGACTTCTTCACCACGTGGAAAGCAGTCTACGTCGATTATTCCGACAAACTGCAGCGCGCCCAGATCGACAACGCTGAATAAGTATTGAGCAGTGAGGGCTGAGCGAGAGCAGAAGTTGGGCTACTCGCCCAGCCTCGCATGCAGCACTGCCGCATTCCCCGCCGACGATAGCGCGCAGTTTGCCTGCTGATCGCAGCGGTAGTGAATCAGCGTGTAGTTGCTCGCCCACTGCATCGCCGCAGCCTGTCCGTAACGCTTGTCGATCGTAAAGGTTTTTTGCTCAGCCGACAGCACTCCGCGCGCCGAGTCATATCCTGTCACCCGGTCATCTCCCTGGATGACAAATCCCACCTGCTGCTTGGCCAGGTTTCGCTTACCCGGATGCGGAGGAGGCGCGAATTCCTTTCCGTGCTGCGGATCAAGTAGCGCCGCCTGCTGCTCAAGCGTAGGGAAATTGGTGTTGAAGTCCCAGTAGTCGGTGTGTCGGTATTGATCGGGAGAGCAGGGAAGTGAGCCCTGCACGTTCACCGCAGTCACCTGGCCCTCATCGGTCGTCTGATTCTGGAAGATGTCCTTCCCGCGCTCTCGAATCACTTCGGCGGCCTGCATCTGGGCAATTTCGCTTTGCCGCGCCGCCAGCAGCGCTGCATTCCGCTCGGCGACCGTGAGTTTCTTCCCGTTGGCGCCGACCAGTGGTGGCGCTGGAACCTGCACGTCCGCCGTCTCGGGATTAAACCGGAAGTCGATTTCCTTTCCGCAAAGCGCAAATCCCGTCGAATCCAACAATCGGATGTTCACCAAGAGCGGCATCGGCGCATTGCTCGTAACCCGCGAGAATCCCTTCCCCCAGCGATCCTCCATCGGTTCGATCCGCAGCTTGTATACGAGTTTGCCAGTCTTGGCATCGCCCTCCCAGACGGTGTCGAGATGCCCGCGCAATCCATCCACGGCCACAATCCCCGGTCCCAGGTCACCCGGGTTAGGCGCATTCGATTTCGGACGGGTGATTGCCACAACGATCCCAAAGATCACGAGTGCCGCGAATCCCCCGATCAGCACCAGGTTCGGTTTCTTCTTCTGCGGGGGTGCTACTACAGGCTTTTCCGCCGGGTCGACATAATCCTCCGACTCCGCCGCTACGGAGGAACCCTCTTCCTGTTCTTCCTCTTGCGGCTCTTCGACGATCGGTTCGAGCACCGCAGCGCGCGTCAAAGGCCGGGGCACCGCCGAGGCCGCTGCTCCCATGGGTGGTGCCGTATATGCCGGCTTAACCGGTTCTGTCTTCGGCTTAACTGGCTCTGTCTTTACTGCTGCTGGCTTAGGCGGAGAGGGCGGGGGCGGATGGCTTGCTTCCGCATACTCCTCATCGAACTCGTGTTGGTCAGACTCAAACATGACTACGCCTTCCCGGGGCCGTCCGGAATTCTCCCATGTCAGTAACATCCAAAGCAAAGTACCGGCGTAACCCCACTGTACCTCCGGTCCCGCTCAATCGTATCCGTTATCAATTGACTAGCTAGGTTCGCGGTACCTTTATACGCGGCTTCCGTCCAGCACATCCCGCAGGGCAAAGCTGGTTTCCAGCCGCGTGACCCCGGGCAGGCGCGAAAGGTCGTTCTGATGCAGCCGTCCGTAGTCTTCAATGCCGGCCACGCGCGCTACCAGCATGTAGTCGTACTGTCCGGCCATCAGGTGGCAGCTCACAATCTCCTTGCAATGCCGCAGCGCTGCCTCAAATGCGCTCAGCACTGGCGCCGACTGGCGCTCCAGCGTCACGCGGATATAGACCGTCATCCGTTTCCCCAGCAGCCGGTCATCCACCAGCGCGCGATACCCGCGAATGGCGCCAACACTCTCCAGCGCCTGGATCCGTCGCGAAGCCGCCGAAGCCGACAGCCCTACCGCCTCGCCAACCTCGTAATTTGTAGCGCGGCCATGGCGCTCGAGGTAACGCAGAATTGAGGCGTCCAGCTCATCCAGCTCCTCGGCCTGTTGTGCCTTGATTGATTCTTGCATCTAGATTTCTTCTTTCTCACATTTTGTGCTCTGCATAATGTTTTAACACGATATTTGCACACATTGGAACTGCGCGACACCTTAGGATGTGTGTCAACTGGAAGCCGCAATCAGTCGCCGCGCCGGATAGAGCCCTCCCCCAATAGAGGAAAAACGATCCGGCGCGTCGCCTTCCAGTCTTGCTCCAAAGCTCTCCCCCAGCGAACGAGCGTTCCAAGCCGGACGAAGGAGCCAATCATGATCATCGGCGTTCCCAAAGAAATCAAGGACAACGAAGCTCGCGTCGGAGTCACTCCCGCAGGCGTAAAGGCGCTCACCGAGGCGGGCCACAAAGTGCTGGTGGAGACCCACGCCGGCGACCTTTCCGGCTTTACCGACGCCAGTTATCAGGATGCTGGCGCCGAAATCGTCGGCGATGCGGGCCACGTCTGGGGCAAAGCCGAGACTGTCGTAAAGGTCAAGGAGCCGATTGAGCAGGAGTACGTTTACTTCCGCGAGGGCCTGGTTCTCTTCACCTACCTTCACCTGGCTCCCATTCCTGTCCTTACTAATAAGCTGCTCGACTCCAAGGTGATCGGCATCGCCTACGAAACCGTCCGCGACCGCCAGGGCACCTTGCCCCTGCTGACGCCCATGAGCGAAGTCGCTGGACGCATGAGCGTTCAGGTGGGTGCGTCATACCTGGAAAAGGAGCGTGGCGGCCGCGGCATTCTCCTTGGCGGAGTTCCAGGCGTTCCTCCGGCCCAGGTCACAATCATCGGCGGCGGAATTGTCGGAACCAACGCGGCAAAAATCGCACTCGGCTTTGGCGCCAAGGTGACGCTGGTCGACCTCAATCTTCAGCGCCTGCGCGAACTCGACGACCTCTACAGCGGCCGGCTCTACACGCTTGCCTCGAATAGCTATAACCTGGCGCTAGCCACGCGCGAGGCCGATCTGGTCATCGGCGCTGTTCTCATTCCCGGCGCAACCGCTCCCAAAATCGTCACCCGCGCCATGGTCTCCGCGATGAAGAAAGGCGCGGTCATTGTCGATGTCGCCATCGACCAGGGTGGATGCGTTGAAACTGCGAAACCAACCTCGCATTCCAATCCCAGCTATGTCGTCGACGGCGTAGTGCACTACTGCGTTACCAACATGCCCGGCGCCGTTCCGCATACCTCGACGCTTGCGCTGACCAACTCGACGTTCCCGTACCTCATGCGCATCGCCAATCTCGGAGCCCACGTAGCACTCAAGCGCGATCCCGGTTTTGCTGAAGGCCTTAACACCTACCTCGGCACGCTCACGCATCGCGGCGTTGCCGAAAGCCAGAAGCGCGACTGGACGGGAACTGACATCGTTCTGGGATAGACAGCATCTCCTGATCTCTGACCGCTGATTGCCGGTCGTGCCTTCTATTCCCTGATCCCTGTCTTTAATCCCTTCTATAATCGCCGCATGTCTTTGGATGGCGGCTCGCGGCGCAGGACGGTGATCTTTCTCGGAGCCGGCGTGTTGCTCTTTTTTGCTTTGCTGGGGGGCTTGCAGGCCTTCAATACCTCCAAAATTCGCTTCCTCAATCCCGAAACGTCCGGCGAAACCCTGGCCTTTACCGGCATTACGGTCGTCGTTTTTCTGCTGCTTCTTGTCCTGCTGCTTCTCCTGCTCCGTAACATCCTCAAGCTCTATGCCGACCAGAGCAGCAACGCACTCGGCGCACGTCTCCGGACCCGCATGGTCCTCGGCGCCGCGCTCATCGCGCTTGCGCCCGCGGTTTTCATGTTCCTGTTCAGCTTTCAGCTCATGAACCGTTCAATCGACCGCTGGTTTTCGCCGAATACCTCGCAACTGCGCGAAGACTCCACCCGCGTGGTGCTTGAACTCGCGCAATATGTC
The DNA here is from genome assembly GCA_963735215.1 of uncultured Acidobacteriaceae bacterium. Lineage (GTDB taxonomy): Bacteria > Acidobacteriota > Terriglobia > Terriglobales > Acidobacteriaceae > Telmatobacter. Next base: position 102,975 of record CAVTKF010000014.1, read on the forward strand.
ACCAGCAACGCACGCAGCGAGGCAGAGTCGATCGCCGCAACAGGCACGCCTGATGCCGACGCGCCTGCACTCGAGAAAGTCCTCGACTCTCACAGCATTACCCTTCAAGGTGGCTTTGTCATCGTCTACAGCAAAGACCATCAGATTCTCACGAGCTTTCAGGCACCCCCCGAGAGTAGCCAGGCAAGCCTGATTCCCTGGCTTCCCGAAAAGGCTGGCGCAACCAAGTTCCAGTCTGCCGTCCCGCTGCAGGGCCCGCTCTCCGCCAGCGTCCTCAGCTCGGCCCAGCGTAACGACGAACCCGTCATCCGCATTGCAGGACTTGATTACGCGCTCGGCAAAACCACTACGGGTTCTGGAAAGATCGTGATCGCAGCTCTGCCAATGCCGCAGGGTTTGAGCCAGACCACCGCGCGCATCCGCGAAGGCGCAGCCGAATACTGGGATCTCTTTCGCTCCCGCAACAGCATCCGTGCCACGTTCTTCCTGATGCTGCTGCTCATCACGGTTGTGGTCTTCTTTTCCAGCGTCTGGCTCGCCCTCTTTCTCTCCAAGCAGATCACGCGCCCCGTCGAAGCATTGGCCGATGCCATGGACGAGATCGCCGACGGCAAATACGAACATCGCGTCGCTCTTGTCACTACCGGCGAGATGGCCGAACTGGTTAGTTCGTTCAATCACATGGCGGCCGATCTCGATACCAGCCGCAAGCTTGCCGAAAGCTCTTCCGCGCAACTCACCGCAGCCAATCAGGCCATTGAAGCGCGCCGTCGCGAGCTCGAGACCATTCTCGAAACGATCCCCTCCGGAGTCGTTACGCTCGACGGCTCCGGCACGGTGCTTCAGGCCAATCGCGCTTTCGCCGTGTTGATGGGGCAGGAGGAAGACGCCAGTCTTCGCGGCCGGAAACTCGATGTCCTGTTGCCGCCCGACTCGATGGACGAACTCGCCGGAGTCATCCGCCGCGGCCAGCGCATGGGAGCAGCCTCCACCGAGATGGAATTCCATCAGCGCGGCCGCAACATGCATCTCGCTGTGACCAGCGCGCGTCTCGAACTCGTGCACGACAGACCTGGCACCGTCCTCGTCGTCGAAGACACTTCGGAACTTCTACGCGCCCAGCGTCAACTTGCGTGGAAGGAAGTGGCGCAGCGCGTCGCCCACGAAATCAAGAATCCGCTCACGCCCATCGCGCTCTCCGCTGAACGTATCGGCCGTCACCTGGACCGTAGCCAGCCAGATTCGCCTTCCGTCATTCGCAAATGCAGCGAAGTCATCCTGGCATGCGTGGGCACGATGCGCACGCTCGTTGACCAGTTTTCCGCGCTTGCCCAGTTTCCTGCGCCGCAGCCGCGTCCCTGCGACATGAATCGGATCGCCGATGAAGCACTTGCCTTGTTTGCCGGCCGCCTTGAGGGCATCACCGTCAAGCGCGACCTTGAACCGGGTCTCCCGCCGGTGCTCGCCGATCATGAGGCCATCCGCCGCGCCCTGGCAAACCTGATCGACAACGCTGCCGAGGCCATGCAGGGTAGCCTGCTCCGCATCCTCTGCGTTCGGAGTTCACTTGCCGAAGATGGCGCCGCCGTCGAAATCGAAGTCTCCGACACCGGTCACGGACTCACCGAAGAGATCCGCGAGCGCCTCTTCCTGCCCTTCTACTCCACCAAGCACCGCGGCACTGGCCTGGGACTCTCCATCGCCGCCAAGATCATCCAGGAACTCGGCGGCTCCATTCGTGCTGAAAGCAACACTCCCAAAGGCGCGCGCTTCCTCATCCGCCTGCCGCTGCTTGATCACTTCGAACCTCCTGCGCCCGAGGCCAACTCATCTGGCGCGACTCCTCTCACCGAGGCACGCTCATGAACCATGTCCTCGTGGTCGATGACGAGGCAGAGATTCGCACCTCGCTCGAGGAGATCCTCACCGAAGAGGGATATGCGGTGGCCTCTGCTGCAACTGGAGCTGAGGCTCTCGTGCTCATTCAGGACGCGCCCTACGACGTCGTTCTCCTCGATATCTGGCTCCCCGATCGCGACGGCCTCGACGTTCTCGCCGACATTCATGCGCTCGCTCCGGAAAAGCGTCCCGAAGTCGTCATCGTCTCCGGCCACGGCACTATCGAGACGGCCGTGAAAGCCACCAAGCTTGGCGCTTACGATTTTCTCGAAAAACCGCTTTCGCTCGATCGTACCTTGATTGTCCTGAAGAATGCGGTTGAAGCACGCCGCCTTCGCAGCGAGAATCTCGAATTCAAGCGCCAGTTCAGCGTCGGCGCGGTTCTCACCGGCGAAAGCGTGCCGGTGAAAGCACTGCGCCAGCAGATTCGCCTCATGGCCCCCACCAACGGCCGCGTGCTTATCTATGGAGAATCCGGGACCGGCAAGGAACTGATCGCGCGCGCGATTCACGCTGAAAGCCTGCGCCGCGACGGCGTCTTCGTCGAGCTCAACTGCGCCGCCATTCCCGAGTCGCACATCGAGTCGGAGCTGTTTGGTTACCGTCATAGTGCGCAGCCCGGCGGCCCGCCCGAGCAGCGCGGCACCCTGGAACGCGCCGACGGCGGCTCTCTTTTTCTGGACGAGGTCGGCGACATGAGTCTCAAGACGCAGGCCAAGATGCTCAGCGCCCTCGACGATCAGATGTTTACGCCCGTCGGCGGAACGCAGCCTCTGCGCGTCGATGTCCGCCTCATCGCTTCGACCAACAAGGACCTCGAAGAAGAGATCGCCAAGGGCAACTTTCGCGAAGACCTCTTCTACCGGCTCAACGTGGTTCCGTTCTTTGTGCCACCTCTTCGCGAACGCAAACAGGACGTTCCGCTCCTTGCCCGCGAATTTCTTGCCGAGTTTGGCCGCCAGTACGGCCGTCCGCGCATGGAAATCAGCGACGAAGCCCTCGAAATTCTCCAGCAATATCACTGGCCCGGCAACGTGCGTGAATTGAAAAATGTGATCGAGCGCGTCCTGATCCTGAATCCGCGCACCCTGCGCATCGAACGCAAACAACTGCCGCCGCTCACTCACAAATCCGCCGCGCGCTCGACGGAAGATTTTTCCACGCTCCAACAGGCCCGCGACGCCTACGAGCGCGACTACATTCTCAAGAAGATTGAAGAAGCCCGCAACAACGTCAGCCGCGCCGCCGAACTCCTTGGCCTCGAGCGCAGTCACCTCTACCGCAAGATGAAAACGCTGGGCATCACTGTACGCGAGTAGAAGACGGGTCATCGCGCAGGTTTATCAGCTCGTAGGACCGCCTGTCTCCCTTGTTCTGCCGTCGGTCGCTTATGTTCACGCGTCGATCCTGCGTCCCGGTCCGACGTTCAATTTCAGTCATCCCCTCAACCACCTTACGTCGCCGGTCCTCAGCGCTCTGTCGTCGATCCAGGCGGATTGACATTGAAGCCGGCAGGATGATCGAGCCCGATCCGTTTGGAGCTTTTGACCCCTTCGCGTTGAGACCATTCTCTGTCTCCTTTCGCAGCGTCACCGTTTTGCCGATCTGCACACTTCCGTCGGTCAGCAGTTTGTTCAGCACCGGCAAATTGGTGCGCTGCATTTCGATGTAGTCCACGCCCTCGGCTGTCAGCGAGAAGTCGGAGTTGTCGGCCCTCGTGATGTAACCCTTCTTCGCCAGATACCACGTGGTGAAGTCGAGGTAGTCTCGCGGGAATCCCATCCGCTGCTCAAGCTCCGTCAGCGATACTTCGGGAAACCGGGGATTCGATCGCCGTTTGAAGTAGAGCACCGCGAGCACCGCAACGCGGCGGTTTAACTCGCCTTCCACGCTGTCCATAAAGTCGATCGAACTGGAAAGGGGATTGGTTTCGGTTGCCTCGCGTCGGCAGACCGCGTCATATTCCGCCCGGCGCGTCGGGCTCGCAAGCGTATCGTAGGCCGACTTCAGCAGCCGGAACATCTCCGGATCGCCCGAATCCGGGTTGTCCGGATGCAGGCGGGTCGCAAGATAGCGATAAACGCGGTGAACGGTTTCCGCATCGGCGTGCGGGCTGATTTGCAGGAACTCGTAGTAGTCGATCATCCCTGTCTATGTTCTCTTTCAGTCTTCCTGCTTGGGATGCAGTACGGCCTTGTCTGGAGGATGTCGAATTGTAGCAGTCTTTGTCTGAGTCTTCAGCCCGCAACCGCCATCTCCCCGCATGTCTTGTTCGTTACTGAACACGGAATTGCGAAAACGGGCAGGACTAGGACAGGCGCGTCTGCTGTCAATTTCTTTGAACCCATTCCAGCGCAATACATTGCGCCTTCTCTAAAACCACGCCGCTCTGGCGACTGAATTGCTTCAGCTCGTTCGTGGCAGTGTCTCTTGGAGGCTCCCGTGTCCTATTTCGAACGCATTCGTGATGTGGTATCCGAGCCATTCAGCTCGGATGTGATCCGTCAGCGCAGTGCTGCCGGGTGGCAGATGATCTCGATCGAGTGGCGGCGCGAGCTGCCCGACTCCGAAACCCCTCCCGAAGGCGCCTTCAGCGAAGCCATTCCCTACGGGCTTCGCATCTCAGAGGACTGCAAACGCCTCGAAGTCGACCCCCACGAAAACAAGGTCCTTGTGCTGATGATGGATCTGCTGGCGCAGGATTTCTCCTATTCGGCGATCGTCAGCGATCTCAACGAGAAGGGTTTTCGAACCCGCGAAGGCCGCCCCTGGAGCCGCGTCGCAGTCTTCAACATGATGCCGCGTCTTATTGAAGTCGGTCCGCGCATCTTCTCCAGCGAAGAGTGGGAGCAGCGCCGCATCAAGCTCGCCCGGCGCGAAGCGCCATAGGACGCAGGGGTTGGGACACGTCCGCAGTCGCCTATTTCAGGATCGGTCCCAGCGAAGCCGGGTTATCGCCCGTCCGCGGATCCACGCGAAAATCCCACACCGATTGACTGATGTCCGACGGCGACAGGATCTCCACCAGCGCATACTCGCCGATCGTCAACGTTGTTTCCGGGGTCAGCTTCAGCCAGTGCTTGCCCGGCACCACCTCCACCTTGGTGGGAATCTCATCCTCACTCTGCGTTACCTTGCCCGTCGGGCTAACGTGGACTGCGCCGATCATCCTCACCTCTCTGCGTTCGTCCACCTTCACAATCACGAAACCGGACTGCGCCGAGTGCGCGCCATGCTTTCGATTTGCTACTTCCTTGGCACCGTTTGTGTGCACAGTCATAGCGTGCGACAGAACCTCTTCAACGTCGTCCTGCGCCCCAAGTGAGAGATAAATGGCGGGATCATTGACATGCAGGTGTACTTTAGCGTGGGTGCCGGGCAATTCCACCGTGGCCCTCTCACCGGCCAGAGGATTCAGCGTCGCCAGCCCTTTCCGGTTCTTCTGATTCAGGCTGAGGTCCGAGGGCACAAGTTCCACGAGCTCCGGTGTGCCCTGGTACGTGTCCAGCACAAACACTCCATCCTGATCCGGAAGTTCCAGCCCCTTCGCAACTTCCGGCATGCGGGCCTTCATCTCGTTGCGTGCTGCGGCTTCTTCCTTGTCGATATCCTCGGCCTCTTTCATCGCGGGAGAAGCCCCTTCGGCGCTCTCGTATGGACCGCTGTGGTTCTGCTCCCATTTCCGCGTTGCATCCCAGTCCACCAGGTTGTAGGGCAGTTCCTCCCAGTCGCCTCCCCGTTCCAGAGACATGTACCGCACCCGGTCGCCCACCACCTGGTACTCGCGAACAACCTGGTAACTGCCGTCTTTCAAGATGAGGCGATGGTTGTGCTTCAGGCCGGGAGCATCAGGCTTGAGCGCGGTCCGGTTATTGTTGTCCTGGCTAGTCTGGGCGGCAGCGATCGGCGCCGCTGGCACCAGCACCGCCAGCGCCACAGTCACAATCCACGCAAAATGACTGAAATGCCTCATTGCCCAACAGTTTAGACGCTCGCCCGCGCTTCTGGTTTGCGTTGCATTACCTCGGATGCGTTTTGACCTATGACATCCCGTGACTTGTCGCATCCAATCATGTGTATTCTTGTTGTAGGCCCCTCTTACAAAAGGAAGCTTCAGTTTGACCGGACTTCACACATGGATGCGCAGCGACCGCCACGCCAGGCCCCAAGCCTACGCCGTGGTCGTGCTGGTGTGCGTGGCGCTGCTTGCCGTGCTTACCGTCATCCAGGTGGCGCACGTCCACTCGGTCGACACCGACGCGGATCACTGCCCGCTGTGCATCGTTCTGCACACCGCGGCACCGGTCGCGGCTGCCATCGTCGCCATCGTGTTGGTGCAGATCGAGGCGGTCACGCCGGTTGTCGCCGTTCGTTCCATCGGAACGATATGGCATCGCCAGCTCTTTATCCGTCCTCCGCCCCGCCTCGCTCCGGCATCGTTCTGACCCACGTCTCGGCCGATCTTCCAAAACGGAATAGCCCGCACCGGGCTTGATCCAACAGCTTCCGGCCCTGACCTGATCACAACGACGCCGCCGTTGCACTGACACCGCCGTGCGCTCCTTGCACGGCCCACGCAGACTCAGTCAACAATCGGAGGCCCTCAATCATGCCGCTCAATTTCGGCAAGCTTTTTCGCATACTTCCTCTCGCCGCCCTCTTTATTGCGGCCGTCGCCGTTCACGCTGCACAGGGTGGCAACGCCGGGTCGATTCGAGGCACAGTCACCGACACGTCGGGCGCAGTGATTCCCGGAGCTTCTGTTCGTCTCTCGAACGCACTTAGCGGACTTGACCGGAGCGTTACGACAGATGGGACCGGGCAATTCGAAATTGACAATCTTCCCTTCAATAACTACCAGCTCAGTATTTCGGCTTCGGGGTTCGCCCCGCTCAGTCAGAGTTTGGTTCTTCGCTCGTCGATAGCTACAACGCTTAAGCCCGTGTTGCAAATTGCCGCTGCGGATTCCACCGTAACCGTGCAAGCTTCGGGCGACCTGGTCGAGACCGACCCCACGTTTCACACGGATGTGGATCGTGATTTGTTCATCAAGGTACCGTTGGAGAGCCAATCGTCAACCCTCAGTTCCCTGGTGACACTTACTACCCCTGGAGTGGCGGCCGATTCTAACGGACTGTTTCATGGTCTGGGCGACCACGCATCCAACTCGTTCTCCGTGGACGGCCAGTCGATCACTGACCAGCAGAGCAAGGTCTTCTCCAACCAGCTTCCGTCCAACTCGATTCAGTCCATCCAGGTCATCTCCGGAGCCCCGCCGGCCGAGTACGGCGGCAAGACCAGTCTGGTGATCGTGGCCACCACCCGTTCCGGCCAAGGGATCACCAAGCCTACCGGCAGCATCAACAGCTCCTATGGCAGCTTCGGCTCGTCCACAGTCGGCTTCGATTTGTCCTACGGAAGCAAAAAGTGGGGCAACTTCCTTGAAGCCGATGCTCTTAACACCGGACGCTTTCTCGATCCCCCGGAATTTACGGTCTTCCACGCGAAGGGTAATTTAGTGAACGTCTTCGATCGCGTCGACTATTCTTTGACTGCGGCCGACTCCATCCACGTGGACTTCAACTTCAGTCGGTCCTGGTTCCAGACGCCTAACTCATTCGACAACCTGAACGTGCAGAACGTGGTCAGCGGCGGCACCAGCGCCAACCCCGTGTACGGAAACGTGGGCAGCACCGACCAACGCTCGCAGATCCGGACTTTCAACATATCGCCAACCTATACCCGCGTCATCGGCAACGACTCGGTCTTCAATTTCGGCGCTTTCGTCCGTAGAGATAACTACAACTACTATCCAAGCAACAACCCGCTCGCCGACCTGGGACCGCCCAACCTGCAAACCGCCTCGATCTCCCAGAACCGTACCCTCACGAACGCTGCGGTCCACTCGGATATCTCATACTCCAAGGGAATCCACACCATCAAGATCGGCGCGCAGTACGGGCAAACCTTCCTGAACGAGAACGATGGCCTGGGCGTCGTCGAATCGACCTACGGCTTCAGCGCTCCGTGCGTGGATGCCAGCGGCAACCCTTTGCCGGGCTACGCCAGCCCATCTGATTGCACGGCTGAGAATCCCGACATCAGCGCGAACCCTAACTACAGTCTGGCTCTCGCACCCTACGACCTGACCCGCGGCGGGAGCTATTACAGATTTTCTGGCCATACTGACATCAAAGAACTGGGCCTCTACGCCGAAGACCAGATCAAGACCGGTAACTGGCTCTTTAACCTTGGCTTGCGCGAGGATGTGTACAACGGCCTTACGGATGCCAACCAGACACAACCCCGCGTCGGCATTGCCTATAACCTCAAGCCCTCGGCGACGGTTCTGCGCGTCTCCTACGCACGCACATTGGAGACTCCCTTCAACGAAAACCTTGTGTTGTCCAGCCAAGGATGCTCGAATGCGGTGCTTTCTCCGCTGCTGAACTGTGCCCCGGGTGTATCCGGGACGCTGCAGCCCGGCTACCGCAACGAGTTCCACGCCGGGTTCCAGCAGGCCGTGGGAAAGAGGGTTGTTGTCAACGGCGAGTACATCTGGAAGTACACGCACAACGCTTTCGACTTCGGCGTCCTCGGCAATACACCTATTTTCTTCCCAATCGACTGGCACAATTCGAAGATCCCCGGGTATGCGATCAATGTGCAGGTGCCTGAGTACCATAACTTCAGCGCATATGTTGAAATGTCATCCGTGGCTGCCCGTTTCTTCCCGCCGCAGTCGGCCGGAGCCGGAGCAGCCCCCCAAACAGGCGGCCAACCCTTCCGCATCGACCACGACGAGAAGTTCAACCAGACCACACACCTGCAATATCAGATCCCAAAAGGCGAATTCGTGAAAGGGATCTGGGGCGGCTTCAACTGGCGCTACGACTCCGGTCTGGTTGCCGGTTCGGTGCCATTCGCTACCGACAATACGACGCCGGTCGACCTGAGCGGCCTCACCTTCGACCAGCAGGCCCAGGCCGGTATCACCTGCAACGGAGTCAAAGCCACGCCCACCTTCGGCTTCAGTTCTTGCTTGCCGACGCAGTACGGCTCGTCGTTGGTAAGCATCCCGGCTCCGGGCACCGAGAACGACGACAAGAACCCGCCGCGCATTGCGCCGCGCAGCCTGTTCGACGTGACAGTGGGCAAAGACAATATCTTCCACACCGACCACTTCAAGACGAACCTCAACTTGACAGCCATTAATTTCACCAACAAGTACGCACTATATAACTTCCTCTCGACGTTCAGCGGCACGCATTACGTGACTCCGCGCGCCCTCACAGCGAATGTGACGATCAACTTCTAACCCCCGCTCCGCCTTCCCCAGCGGCTTCCCGCGCCTCTCTTGGAGGCGCGGGAGAAGGTCATGCCTTTGTAGGTGTTTAGGATTGGGACTTCAATTATTGAGTCTGCGCTCTGATAATCCGCAACTATCCGGTTGCATATCTCTCAATGAAATAGATGGATCACGCGGATCAAGAGCCCGAAGGAAATAGGTCGAAACCAGGACCCTACTGGCTACCGGCTTCCAGCTGGGAACTCTCAGCGGCGGCCTTCTCTATTGCCAATAGTCTTTCCAGCAGCGGCTTCAGCAGATCCAGCCGCAGCGCATTCGCCCCATCCGACTTCGCATGCGCCGGGTCGTCGTGCACTTCGAGAAAAATGCCGTCGACACCCGCAGCCACCGCCGCCCGCGCCAGCAGCGGAATGAACTCCGGCTGTCCGCCGCTCACCCCATTCGCCGCCGAAGGTTGCTGCACCGAGTGCGTCCCGTCAAACACCACCGGCGCCATCGCGCGCATCACCGGCAGCGAGCGGTAATCGACCACCAGCGTGTTGTACCCAAAGCTTGCCCCGCGCTCGGTGAGGAAGACGCGCTCATTCCCCGTCGACCGCACCTTCTCGACCGGGTGGTTCATGTCCCACGGCGCCACAAACTGGCCCTTCTTGATGTTGATGGCGCGCCCTGTCTTGCCCGCGGCCACCAGCAGGTCCGTCTGCCGGCAAAGGAACGCCGGAATCTGCAGAACGTCCACCGCTTCGGCCGCCACCTCGCAGTGCGCCGGCTCGTGAACGTCAGTCAGCACCGGCAGTCCCGTGTCCTTCGCCAAACGGCCCAGAATCTTCGTGCCTTCGACGAGCCCCGGCCCACGAAAGCTCTTCACGCTCGTCCGGTTGGCTTTGTCATAACTCGCTTTGAAAATGTAGGGAACACGCAGGTCGCTGGTGATCCGCTGAATGGCCTCTGCCATCCGCCGAACATGCGCCTCGGACTCGATGACGCACGGCCCCGCAATCAGAAACAGCCGCCCCTCGCCGACACGAACAGGGCCGATTTCGAAAGAATGACTCACGATGCCGATTCTATCGCGCGACGGTGGAAGGCTAAGCTGTGGCCTTCTCCTTCGCTTTTTCTTCTTTCGGGCGGAAGAGCATCATGCGCTCAACAAGGCCCAGCACCACCACGATCACGATGGCCATAAGATCGTAATAGCTCCGGCCCGACCTCTGAGCATCCGTCAAAGAAGGATCGGTCGTCTTGAGGTAGTACATCAGGCGCGCAACGCCCACCACAACAGCCAGGAAACACAGATGGGTCAGCGCAATGGTCGTCACCTTCCGGTCGGCGAGCGAGTGGCCTTTCAGGAACGTAACTGTTAGGCCATCCCCGAGCACCATGATGGTGTAGCCGACACAGGCGGCAGCATCAAAAGCCCAAGCAAACTGCCGCAACGAAACATAAGTGAACACCGTGGAGATAACAGCAACAGCAATCACAATCCTGCGCGCGAGAAATCTCATCGGGACGAATCCTTTAGGTGGGATGGAATTGCCGTAAGTTTGACACGGAATTGGGGCTTTGCAAGTGGGAAGTTTTTCGAATGGCTCGATGGTGTTACTCGGTTATCTCGAGGGGAAATTTCTGCGCGAGAAATTGACCCGGAGTAGACCTAATCCTGAGGCTGACCAAATCGACGCGAGGCACCCCACCCACCGCACAGTCTCATGCGCGATGGGTGGGGACCAATGTCATTCGCAGCGCGATCGGCTCCTCGCCTATAGCATTCGGTTTCGCGACCATTGCACCAGCGCCCGATCCAGTGCATGGAGCGTCGTCGGCCCAGGCAAATTCGTCTGCGGCTTGACGATCCCGCTCTCCACAAGCCTGCGGCAAAACGCCAGGTATTCCTCGTAGAACCGCACATCCTGCCGCGCCAGTCCCAGAGCCTCCAGGTCGCCCATCTCCAGCTCGATGTATCGCTCCGGGTAGATCGCCGCAAGAATCGCCGTTGCCAGCGACATCTCCACGCCCCGCAGCGCCAGCAGCGCGCTCAGCGCTTCCGCCGTGGAGCTCTCGGGATCCGCCGCCGCTTCCAGGGCACGCCGGATGCTTGTCGTGCTGTTGACGATCACGTATTGAACCAGCGCCTCCGACTTCCAGCGAACAATCGCCTCCAGGTTGGCCAGCGAGTAGTCGCCATGCCGGATCGCCTCCCCGGCCTCAAACGCCTCTTCTTCCAGGCGCCGTTCCCGGTTGGGAGCCTCCTGCCAACACTGCTCCGCCAGTTTCTGAAGCTCCGCCTCCCTGGGCTGAAGTTCAAAATTAGCAGTCATGCCGACCCTCCTTTGCCAAAAACGCCTGTACCTTAGGTCCGCACAAAAGCAACTGTCAAGCGCAATCCGGCCTCGTCACATGTCTGTGTGATAAGAGCCACAATTCCCAAAAGAAGAAACGGTGCCACGGATTTGAACTGAAAGCGCCTAACGCGTCGATGCCTCACCGCAGACAGGCGGCGGAAGCTTTTGCAGTGAATAACGTTCCGTGTGGTTTTCTCCCACATACCATAGGGTGACCAGCCAGGGCTGACGGCCGGCGAACGCGCACTCCAGCCCCTCATCACTTTCTGCAGGCGCCAGAGTGTGCGCCCAGATCACTTTCTGGCTGTCCAGATCGGCGGAATTGAAAACCCACTCGTCGTAATTCTGTTCATTCTTGAAGTTGTAGGCAACCATCACCAGATGATTGCCCGGCTCGTGATTCAGGCGGTCGAGCACATGGGGACGCCCCCAGTCAGTGGGCGCAATGCCGTCCCAGGCGGCGAACTCTCCCCTGGGAAGAAGAACCACGCGCAGCAACAACGAGAACAAACACGCCAGACCGACGGTCCGCACCAGGATCACGCCGATGCGACGCGAGCGACCCCAGGTGCGCATGTAGCGGGCGCTGAGCAAAAGAATTAAATAAAATATGCCGACAAACGAGGCAAGGTAATGCGGTTGCGTCCACGTCTCAAGTGCCACCACAAGGACTGCCAGAAGGATGAGCAGCGTGAAGGCGAGATCCTTGCGGCGGGTGAGCGCCGCGGGAACGCCCAACAGCAGGAGCACGAGCGAGGGGCCAAGATAAAAGCGGCCATAGCTACCCAGTTTGTCGCCGAGCAAGTTGACGACATAGCCGGATAACGTGTGTTCATCGTCGTAGGGAAGGCGCTCGAAGCGGGTATAAATGACCGCTGCGCCGTTATAGCGATAGGCATGGGCCGGCGGCGGCGCCTTCTGCACCACGAGGGCGGGCGTCACGCCGTATTGCTGCGTCTGTAGAACATAGGGCAGAAGACCGGCTTTACCGGTAACCGCGCGATTGTCGAGAGCCATGGCGGCTGCGCCGACAGCGATAACCACAACAAAAGCCGCGACTGCGCGTATGGGAAATGTGCGCCGGAGCGAGTGCCTGCCTTGCCAGGCGAGCGATGCGAACACGCCAAGCACAAGCAGACCAGACTCGAATGGCCGGCAGTTGATGGCCACTAAAGAAGCCGTCGCCGCAATAAGCGCCATCGAGATGCTAGGCTTCCTGGCCCACCGCGCTATTGCGCCCAAAAGCACGCAGCAGGCAAACGCTGTAAGCGCTCCGCCCCAGTAGCTATCGGCCCAATAGGAGATGGTGCCGAGCCGAACCGCAGCGAGCAGGCCGCCGAGGAATGCCCACACAGGCGGCATCATCGCCTGCAACTGCCAGCACACCGCGGCAGCCATGGCCGCACAGCTTAGTAGCACGGCGATCGCCGCACTGCGAAACAGCAGCTGGCAAAGAGCCAGCCACAGCCCCGGTGCGGGCGGATATTTGGTCATATAGGTCGGCACCATCAACTGATGGATCGTTTCAAAGTGGTGCCAGGCGGGCGGCGTGGGATTGGTGAGCCTGAGGTGCTCGTATGTGTCGGCCGCCAGCAGGTAACCAAACTCATCGGCAATGTGGGGCCGAGGCAGCGGATTGGTATTGAGCATGGCCAGGCGGCCCGCCAGAGTCGCCAGAAAAACTACCAGCACCGCCAGTTTGCGGCGGCGGGCGATGGCGCCGATCCACCGGCCGAGCGAGGAACCGCGTGGAGAGCGGATTGTCCACACGATGCTCGCGACAAAGGCCGCTCCCATCGCGATCCATTCGATGCAAAAGAAGCCCAAGCGCAGGTAGAACACGGAATGCTGCGCAATCACGAAGTCCGTTCCGGTTCCCTTGAAAAATAGGATTTGCACCAGCCAGGAACAGAAACGCCAGACATGATTCAGAGAGTGATTCGAGGGCGTCAGGCAGGCCAATGCTGGCGGTGTGAGCACTCTGATCAATTCTTCTTTTCCCCTTTGACGTGGGTCGATGCGGCGGACAGAAGTCCCCGACAGCGTCCGAAATGCACTCTGTAAAGTTGCACTACGAGGCCCATTTGGCCAGTGGTTCTTCGCTTTCCGCGTGCCGCGCCCTGGGCGCCAGTTGCTGCAGCGGCCGCAGGTGCAGGGTGAGCGTGCTCAACAGAAAGCTGAAGAGAATGATCTCAGTGCCCAGCGAAAGCGCCACCGCCGATGGGATGACGATTCTCGCGATGTGTTCGGCATCCAGGTCGCCGAAGGCGTGCCGCTTCCATTGCCATAGCGCGTAACCGGCGGAGCAGAGCCCAGCCAGCGATACGATTGCGCCAACGATCAGCCCACGCTCAAGTGTGATGCCCCAGCGCCGGCGCGTGGCCGAACGCGGATAAAGCCGGTGGTGAACGGCATAGGTGCGCGACAGAATCGAAAAAAGGACTGCCTGGAAACCGACCACAAGAAATGCGCTGCAGTAAATCAGGGTGTCGAGGCCAAACCGGATGTGGCTGATGTGCACAGGCCTGGCCAGTATCATGGCTCCGGCAACCAGCCCGACCAGCATCAGCCCCAGCCCTGGATAGAGGAAAAGCCACTTGGGACTGAACAGGAGCATGAAGCGCAGATGCCGCCAGCCATCGCGAAAAGGACGCAGATGAGGCGGGCGCGAGCGGCCGTCAGGAGACAGCGTGGTCGGCACTTCCGTGATGCGCAGGCCCATCAGACGCGCCTTGATCACCATCTCCGAGGCGAACTCCATTCCCGTGGTGTGCTGGTCCATGCGCTCAAAAGCACGCCTTGAAAAGCCGCGCAGGCCGCAGTGAAAATCTCCGACGTGCACGCCGGAAAGGACGCGGCCGATCATCGACAGCACCGGGTTGCCGATGTAGCGGTTTTTCCAGGGCATTGCTCCCGGTGCGATGCCGCCGCGAAAGCGATTGCCCATCACCAGGTCGTAGCCCTCGCGCAGTTTGTCCAGGAATCCGTCCAAGTGCTCGAAGTCATAGCTGTCGTCCGAGTCACCCATGATGCAATAGCGGCCAAACGAAGCCGAGATCGCACCATACAAGGCAGCGCCGTAGCCGCGAATCGGAATAGGGATGACCCGCGCGCCCAGGTTGCGCGCAATCTCCTGCGATCCGTCAGTCGATCCGTTGTCGCCAATCACAATCTCGCCGTCTACACCGGAAAGATCAAGAAATCTTTGCGCTTTTTGAATGCAGACCGCCAGTGTTTCAGCTTCGTTCAGGCAGGGCATCACGATGCTGAGTTCGATGCTCGTCGGTCTGCTGAATTCGATGCTCGCCTGTTTGCGAATCGTCGGCATACCCATGCGATGCCGCTGAGCCCATTGAAAGATGGATTGAAAATGTCAATAAATTGTCGAAGTAACTCTGGAGGATTTTTACGGTTGAGCGCGTTCCAAGCAAAAAATCTTCGCCAGCTTCTTCGCAAGTTCGCCCTGAGGATATTTTCCCGTCAATCCCTAACGCCGTGACGATGTCGGTTGGATAAGTCACGCGTATGCAGCAACTTGCCTTTCTAGTGCAAAAATCAGCCAACGTCGCAATCAGGCCCGGGTAGGGGGATTCGACTGCATTTCTCGGCTTTCAAGCAAAGCCATTTCCGGTTCATGAATGTGCTGCGCTTTGCGCGACTTCATCTCCCGTCAACATGCTTGCAGTCCGCCCCTGCCGGTTCCTGTAGCTTGCCGCAATGAACTCCCGGAACAGCGGATGCGGCTCCAGCGGCTTCGACTTGAACTCCGGATGGAACTGGCAGCCGATGAAGTATGGATGTTCAGGAATCTCAACGATCTCGACGTACGTTGAGTCCGGCGTCGAACCGCTGATCTGCAGCCCTCCACCGGTAAGCAGCGCTTCGTACTCGCGATTGAACTCGTAGCGATGCCTGTGCCGTTCACTGATTTCTGTCGCGCCGTAGATGCGGTACGCCAGCGTCTCCGGCTGGATCACGCATGTCCATGCGCCCAGCCGCATCGTCCCGCCCATCTCTTCCACGCCCAGCAACTCGCGCAATTTGTAAATCACGCGATGCTGCGCTGCAGGGTCAAACTCGCTTGAATTCGCATCCTTCAGCCCGCAAACATTCCGCGCAAATTCAATGCAAGCTGTCTGCATGCCCAGGCAGATGCCGAAATACGGCACCTTGTTCTCGCGTGCATACCGGATCGCGTTCAGCATCCCTTCGATGCCGCGTTTGCCAAACCCGCCCGGCACCAGGATGCCGTCAAAGCCCTCAAGCTGAGCTTCGTAGCTCGTGTCTTCAGGCGTCTTCGACTCCAGCCCCTCGGCCTCAATCCACGTTACGCACAGCTTCAAATTGTGCGCCAGCGCTCCATGGGTCAACGCCTCTTTCAGCGACTTGTAGCTGTCCTCGTATTCCACATACTTGCCGACAATCGCAATCGATACTTCATCCTTGGGGTGGTAACACCGATCGACGAGATCCTTCCACTTGCTCAAGTCAGCTTCGGGAGCCTCCTTGTGCAGGTACTTCAGGATCAGCCCATCCAGCCCTTCCTGCGCAAAGTTCAGCGGCACTTCGTAGATTGAAGGAACGGTCGTAGCGCCGATCACCGCGCGCTCTTCCACGTTGCAGAACGCAGCAATTTTCTGGCGCATCTCGCGGCTCAGATTGCGGTCGCTGCGGCACAGCAGCACATCCGCCTGGATTCCAATTGAGAGCAGTTCTTTCACCGAATGCTGCGTCGGCTTCGTCTTCAGTTCCTGCGCTGCCGCGATCCACGGCACCAGCGTCAGGTGGACAAATACTGTATTCTCGCGCCCCAGTTCCTGCCGCATCTGCCGGATCGCTTCGAGAAATGGCAGCGACTCAATATCGCCTACGGTCCCGCCAATTTCCACGATTGTCACGTCGTGGCCGTTGGCCGACACCTTCCGCATCGCGTTCTTGATCTCATTCGTGACGTGCGGTATCACTTGGACAGTCTTGCCCAGGTAGTCGCCGCGCCGCTCCTTCAAGATGATCTGCTCGTAAATCCGGCCCGTGGTCAGGTTGTTATCCCGCGACAGAGGTGCGTGCGTGAAGCGCTCGTAGTGCCCCAGATCCAGGTCCGTCTCTGCGCCGTCATCGGTCACAAAAACCTCACCGTGCTGAAACGGCGACATGGTGCCCGGATCGACGTTCAGGTACGGATCGAACTTCATCATGTTGACGCGAAGACCACGGCTCTCCAGCAAACATCCGATCGATGCCGCCGCAAGACCCTTGCCTAAACTGGACACTACTCCGCCCGTCACAAAGACATACTTTGCCGACATCGCTGCAACCTCACTGTTTGATTGTTGGGTTTGGCCGTACCTGGTGGGCACAGTCAAGTATGGCAGAAAATCAGTTCCTGTTGAACCATAAAATGGAAACAGACGTGCCTCAGGTCGAACAATTCTGTCGTAAGCGCGGAGATCTAAAGAGTTTTCTTGAATCCATCGTCGCGGCGACATTTAAATCGCGCCTGACGCTTGTGGAAATTTCGAGTGATCTGGAACACCGTCCGTGCAAGGACCCATTCACCCTAGAGAAATCACAACCTTGCCCCGTGCGTGCCCGGATTCCAGATACCGGATCGCCTCCGGCACTTCACTCAAGCTGAACCGTCTGTCGATCACCGGGGTGACATTTCCGGACCCCACGAGTTCGCTCAGAACAACGAGATCTTCCTTGCTTCTTTTTGCGAGAATGCCGACCAGCTTCTGGCTCGTGAACCACCCCTGCATCATTTGCGTGATCATTCCAGCCAGCAAATGACCCCCCGGCGTCTCCGGACCGCCTCCGCCACACCCAATAAAGACTCCCCTGGGATTCAGCACACGCCGGAAATCCCCGAGCGGCCTGTTTCCAACCAGATCGAAGATCACATCGTAGCGCTCGCTGCCGGCCATGAAATCCTCGCGGGTGTAATCAATCACCCGTTCCGCGCCGATTCCGCGCACGAGATCGACATTACGCGTGCTGCAAATGCCCGTAACCCTGGTGCCCATCCACTTGGAAATCTGCACGGCAAACGTGCCCACGCCGCCGGCAGCGCCGTTGATCAGCACGTCTTGCCCCGGTTGAAGCTTCCCTTTGTCTCGAAGAGCCTGGAGTGCCGTGAGTCCCCCGATCGGCACCGCGGCCGCCTGCTCGTAAGTCACATTCTGCGGCATTTCAGGGCGACAACGACTAGAGAGCAGAAACATATTCAGCGAAAGCCCCGTCGACTGCGCCGAACACACGGTCCCCCGGCTTTAGACCCGTCACGCTGGCGCCCGCCGACTCCACTTCTCCGGCTACGTCCGCACCGAGTCTCGTACGCTTTGGCTTCTGCAACCCGGCAAACAAGCGGACAAACCCGGGCACACCCCTCATCAGATGCCAGTCAAGCGGATTTACAGCGGCCGCATGCACTTTGATCAGGACCTCATTGTCCCCTGGAACTGGCTTCGGCACCTCTTCCAGCTTCAGCACATCCGCCGGACCATATTCGCGATACACGATAGCTTTCATCGGAGATCCTGCCTTGCACGACAAGCAAAGCATAGTCCCTCGCAGCGAAGGCTCCGTGCGTGCCATCACCTCCGAACGCGTTTCGTTCGTTGCATCATTGCGCCGGTTGTGCACCTTGCCGCATCTCATCGGCAGGCTTACGATGCCACACGGAGAGGATTCCGCAATGACCACCGCATCCGCGATTCAACCGCGCAAACTTGGCCGCACCGGCCCCGCAGTCTCCCCCATCGCTCTCGGTTGCATGGGCATGAGCGGCATGTACGGACCAGCCGACGAACCCGAGTCGCTAGCCACTATTCACGCCGCCATCGATGCCGGCGTCACCCTCATCGACACGGGGGACTTCTACGGAATGGGCCACAACGAGATGCTTCTCAGCCAGGCTCTCCGCTTCTTCCGCGAGAAGGTCCTCATCTCCGTCAAATTCGGCGCACAGCGAGGCCCAGATGGTTCCTGGCTCGGCTACGATGCGCGTCCTGCTGCGGTCAAAACTGCCCTGGCCTATTCGCTCAAGCGCCTCGGAGTCGACCATATCGACATCTACCGTCCCGCACGCCTCGATCCGAACGTCCCCATCGAAGACACCGTCGGAGCCATCGCCGAAATGATCAAGGCCGGCTACGTCCGCTACATCGGCCTCTCTGAAGTCGGTCCTGAGACCATCCGCCGCGCCGTAGCCGTGCATCCCATCGTCGACCTCCAGATCGAGTACTCGCTCATCAGCCGTTCGCCCGAATCAAAAATCTTTCCCGTACTCTACGAACTCGGAATCGCCGTCACGGCATACGGCATTCTCTCCCGCGGACTCCTCTCCGGATCAGCAATCTCCGGCGCCGGAGACATCCGCAATCGCTTCCCGCGCTTCAATGCCGAGAACCTCGGGCAGAATCAGAAACTGGTCGCGCGCCTCGCTGAGATCGCCGCCGGCAAAGGCATTACGAAATCCCAGCTCGCCGTCGCCTGGGCTCTCGCCAAGAGTCCTTCCATCATTCCGGTCATCGGCGCGCGCACACGCACCCAGCTTGCCGAAAGCCTCGCCGCTCTCGAGGTCACGCTCACCCTCGACGAAATCGCGGCGATCGAAGCCGCAGTTCCGGCCGATGCAGTTGCCGGAACCCGCTACGATGCCCACCAGATGCAGGTCCTCGATAGTGAAAAATAGTAGGAATCCAGTGCTCGACGGTGACTCGCAGCGGCGCTCGTTCCGGTGAGCAGAAGAATGCACTCGTTGACGCTTGCTTTTGATAGCATTTCTGCATGTCACCGATTCCCCTCCGCAAAGCCCGCCAGGCTGCGCTTTCGCTTGCCACTTGCTTCGTACTTGCCGCCCTAACCATCGCGCCGATTTATGCGCAAAACAACCCCGCGCAAGGCGCGCCCGATCGCTCTCATGTGGAAGAGGTTCTCCGCGGATTGAATCGCGGACGCGGCTTCGGACAAGTGGCAATTTCACCGGATGGAAGCAAGCTGGCGTGGATCGAGGGTGGCCGCGGAGGCAGCGAGATTCGTGTCGCTTCGCCGAATGACCTCAACAAGAGCGAACGGGTCACGGCGGCAACCGGTTCCGATCAGCACTGCCGCGAAGGTGAGTTTGCCTGGGCTCCCGATTCAAAGAGCCTTGCCTTCTTCTCAGATTGCGCCAACTCCGCAGACCACCAGGTTGACCTGTATATCTCACGCCTGGATGGCACTCCGGCCAAGCGCCTGACGAACCTAAAAGGACTTCCGCAAGCGCCTGCATTCTCGCCGGATGGCAGCAAAATCGCATTCCTTTACGTCGAAGGTGCAACGCGGCCTGCCGGTGCTCTCGCCGCCATGAAGCCGCCCTCGGGCGTAATCGGAGAGGATGGCGTGGAAGTTCAACGTGTAGCCATGGCGCGCGTGGACGGTGAAGCTGCCCCGCCCACCGAAGTAACGCCCGCCAATTTGCATGTTTATGAATTCAACTGGGCGCCTGATTCCAAAGGAATGGCCTACGTAGCAGCGGATCCGCCGGGCGAAAACAATTGGTGGGTCGCCAAGCTCTATACGCAAGCGCTTGACAGCCAGCCCAAACCGATCCTCGCGCCTGCCGAGGTTTCCGGTCCGCTCCACGGATTGCAAATTGCCGTGCCCCGCTGGTCTCCCGACAGCAAGACCATCGCCTTCATCGGCGGATTGATGAGCGACCAGGGCTCCACCGGCGGCGACGTATGGATCGTGTCGGCGGATGGCGGTGAGCCGCGCGATTTGACCGCAGGAAGGCCAACCTCTCCTGCTTGGATCGAGTGGGGCAGCAACGATTATCTCTTTGTGACCGAACTGGCTGGCGGCAACAGCCAGCTCATTCGCTACAAGCTTTCTGGCGATCGCACCGGAAGCGGGCAAGTTTCCTTCGGTTCCCCGATCTTCTCGATCCCCGGCAGCGTGGGCGACGGCCGCCTCGAGATGAGTCTTTCGTCCACCGCGAATAGGTCGATGTTTGTCTTCGGCGCCAGCAACTTCGAGCATCCCCGCGAAATCTATGCCGCAAAGCCCGGTACCGTCATGACCTCCGGCCTCGAAGGCGTGATGCAGCTTTCCCACTTCAACGACGGCGTGCAACCTGGATGGGGAAAGGCAGAGTCGCTGAGTTGGAAGAGTGACGGGTTCCGGGTGCAGGGCTGGCTGCTCCTTCCCAAGGACTACGATCCCGCCAAAAAGTATCCGCTCATTGTCGAAGTTCACGGTGGACCGGCCGCAGCAGTGACGGCGCGTTGGGGTGGAGGAGGAGGGCTCAGTTCCACAGCATTCTCCGCGCTCGGCTACTTCGTCCTCGAACCGAACCCGCGCGGCAGCTATGGCCAGGGAGAAGCCTTCACCCAGGCCAATCGCAAGGATTTCGGCTACGGCGATCTGCGCGACATCATCGCAGGTGTCGATGCCGTGCTCGCGAAGTACCCGGTCGACTCGCAACGCGTGGGAATCACGGGCTGGAGCTACGGCGGATTTATGACCATGTTCGCCGTCACCCAGACCGATCGATTCAAAGCCGCAGTGTCCGGCGCAGGCCTCTCCAACTGGCAGAGCTATTACGGTGAGAACTCCATCGACCAGTGGATGATTCCGTACTTCGGCTCCTCGGTCTACGACGATCCTGCCGTCTATGCCAAAAGCTCCGCGATCAATTACATCAAGCAGGCGCGTACACCCACGCTTGTTGTTGTCGGCGACCGCGACGGCGAGTGTCCCGCTCCGCAATCGTATGAATTCTGGCATGCCCTCCGCGATGAGCACGTTCCGACACAGTTGGTCGTTTATCCCAACGAAGGACACGGGTTTGTCAATCCCGACCATCGCCGTGACGTCATGGACCGGGCAGTTGAGTGGTTCGCTAGATATATGCCTGCGGCCTCACAAGCCAGCGCGGGCTCCCATTGAGCGTTTTGCTCGCCATCCGCGGACGGATGAGTCTATCAATACAAAGCATTCAGACCAGGGCGGGGCCGTGCTGGCGGCATCCCGTCCTGATACACTTTTCTTTGGAGCAAATCGAGCGTGTTCTGTCGACCGGCTGCATGCAGTGGACGAATGCCGATAGCCGGTAGCCTGCGCAGAGTCAGCCGGCACAAGGCCGGTGTCGGGCACAAGGCAGGCTCGCTTTTAACCCATATTTCTTAACGCATTCGGAGAGACCGTTCCGCGGTTTGATCGGGCGGGGCGGGGAGGATTCATGCGGCGGTATCTGACGCTCGTTTTCTTGGTGGTTCTGGCAATTCCGGCGGGGATATCCTTCTCCGGCTGTACTCGAAACCCGGCAGGAAATTACTGCAATGGCCAAGGGTTCGGATTGAAGAATACGGATGTTTACGCGATAGATCTGGAGCCGAAAACGACCGGCGTCTCGATGGCATTCGGGCAGACCCGGCAGATCAATGCGCCCACGGCGACGACCTGCAAGGGTACAAACGCCAGCGTAACCACTTACGCCTACGCCACTACAAACAACCAGCTGGTGGATATCAACCCAACGGGGAACATGTGTGCCGGCACCTGGAACCGCAACTCCGGCGGCGGCATTCCCGACTACACCATTTGCAACCCTCCGAGTCCGCTTCCCAATAGCGGCGGATTGCCGTACGGAACGGCCTTTATTTCGGCCTCTGCAAACTCGGTGACCTCGAACCCCGTGCAAGTGTACATACATGCTCAGGTAAGTTCGGTAACGCTCGCGACATCGGGAATCACCACTGCGGGAGCGCAGCAATGTTACTCCCAGGGCGCCAGCGCTCAACTCGACTCCGAGGCATGTTTTGCGTCGGGCGGCACGCAGTATGAGTTCTGCGCTCCCTCCACCGTCACGCAATATTCCTGCCCAGGTGGATTGCCTCCCGGTGTCACTTCGGTCCCCAGTTGCTCGAACTCGATCGGCGCACTGACCTATTCGGTTGGCACCGCCAGCGTGGCGACTCTGAACAGCGCCACCAACGTGATCACCGCGGCCCAACCGGGAACCACCGCAATCACCGCGTCGGTGGCCGGCTCCGGATCTTCGGCGGGATACTTCAGCACCTGCCCGCCAAAATCCATCTCCGTCACGTTGAATGGTTCCACCAGTGCAACCGTGACCCAGGGCGTGACGCAGAACCTGGTCACGACCGTGCTCGATACCAATAATCAGCCGATCACGGGTCTAACGCTGGATTACCAATCCACTAATCCTCTAGATATCTCGATCGGCGGAGCTGGTGCGGTCACGCCGTCATTTCCGGGCGCAGCTTCGGTTTACGCCATCTGCCAGCCAACCACCTGCAATCCATCGCCCATCAACCAGGTGGGATTGTTCGGAACCGGATTGTCGATCTCGAGCAACGCCGTTGACATCACCACGCCCGGAACCGCCAGTTCGTATGCGTGGTTTTCCGCGCCCGGCCAGTCGCAGTATTTCGTTCCCTACGATCTGGTCGGAAATCTGCTCGGTTCTACCGTCCGCCTGCCCTACGTTCCCAACTCGATGGTGATGGATCAGCTCGGCACCACGCTCTACTTCGGCTCGTCTCACGCCCTGATGACGTTTAGCACATTGAATGACTCTTTGAACGGATCGCCGAACACCTCGGTCCCCGGCGTCGTGCTGGCCGTTTCTCCCAATAACCACCAGGTTCTGATCAATGACCAGGTCCGGCGCGTCTTCTACATTTTCAACACCTCGGGTTCCGTTGCCGGGACCTTTACCGGAGTGGGCAATTCCGCTGTCTGGACTCCCGACTCGAAGACGCTGTACGTGAGCGACAGCGCATCCCTTGGCGCGAATCACTCCGATACGTTGTACGTCTACAGCGCAAACACCGGGTGGACTACCTACGATCTGACTTCCTCCGGTGGCGCGACCAACGTTGCTCTCACCATCCCCAGCGTTGGCGCCTACCTTAGCGGCAACCCCACGGTTGCGCATACCTGGTGCCCATCCGGTTCGTCGAGCAACTACGCCAGCCTGGTTTTCTATCCGCAGGGCGACTCGGTGCCGATTCAAACAGACACGCTTGCCGCCACCACCGATGGTCAGC
Source organism: uncultured Acidobacteriaceae bacterium (assembly GCA_963735215.1). GTDB lineage: Bacteria > Acidobacteriota > Terriglobia > Terriglobales > Acidobacteriaceae > Telmatobacter. Next base: position 126,581 of record CAVTKF010000014.1, read on the forward strand.
ACATCCTTGGCGCAGCAATCGTCGGCGGCGGAGTTCAGCTTTCGGACATCGGCGTCTCGATTCCGTCCGTCGCAAGCAGCGGCGCGGCAACAGGCGGATCAACCACACCTGTGAATTTGCCAATTGCCCTGTCCGCAGTCCGGGCAAGACACTGGATGCCCTGACGATCAATCATCCATTTCCGCCTACGCAGCAGGCAGTCAGCGGGATCAGCGCCACAGCGATAAACCAGATTGTGCCGTCACCTGCTTCGAACCTCGCGTTCCTCACTTACACCGGTTCAACGCCCAGGCGCCACGCTTCCTTACTACATGCCAGGCGCGAACGGAGCGGCAGGAACGCTGAATTACGTCACGCTGACTGGCGGCAATGCAGTACTGGCACCGTTGACCGGAGCCTTCAGCCTGGACGACAAGCTCTTCTTTGTTTCAACGGCTGGCGATAACCTCATTCACTTCGTCAACACAACGACCCTGCAAGATACGCAGCAGATCAATCCCAACCTGCCCGCATGCACGCCGGGCTCTGATCCGGATTGTCTCATCACGACTCCTACCACGAGCTCGGTGCCGACAACTGTGATTGCCGTAAAACCGCGGTCCACCACCTAGCTTCAAACCCTTCGACAACAGCGAAGGCCGGCTCCGTGCCGGCCTTCTTTCTGCATACCACTCCGCATCTGTGAGAGCAAACCGCGTGGAAGAACGCGCCGATGCAACACGATAGAATCAAAGCATGATCAAGGGAATCTCCATCCTCCGCCCCGCTGTCAGCGCCGACGTTTTCGGGCGTCTGACCGGCTTCTTTGAGGCGATGGGATTTGCGAAAGGCGCGGGATGGAACGAACCCAACAGCATTGGCGCTTCATTCCTGGCGCCGCTGGGAAACCTTGAATTCGTTCGCGGCGAGTTTCCGCCGGTTGCAGATCTTATGGTCGAAGTGACATCGCTCGACACCGCTCATCAGGCGGCGGAGCGGTGGCTTTTGGCCAGTGGCGGCGAGGCCGCGATTGCGCGTTTGGCAGGAATAACCGACACCCATTGGAAATCACGCATCTTTACCGTTGAGCCCGAGCCGGGTTTCGCCTTCACTTTCTGGGCGTGGACCGACCCGGCAAAGGGAAAGCCCATTGCCGTTGAGGGAGATCTCTCGGCAGATGGAATGAGGTTTGCCATCGTAGCGGCTCGCTGGAATGCGGTGATTACCGATCGCCTGCTCGATGGCGCTCTGGAAGCATTGCTGCGCAGCGGTGCCAGGCGCGCCGACATCGACGTGGTCCGCGTTCCGGGCGCGTGGGAGATTCCTGCCGCAGCCCGCACCGTCGCCGAGCAGCACAAGGTCGACGCTATCGTCACTCTGGGCTGCCTGTTGCGCGGCGAGACAGCACACTACGAGGCTATCTACAACGAAGTCGCACGCGGCATCGGCCAGTCGCAGCAGGAGACAGGCGTGCCGCACAGCTTTGGCGTTCTCACCTGCGAAACGCTTGAGCAGGCTCTAAATCGTGCCGGGATTAAAGCGGGAAACAAGGGCTTCGAAGCCGCCATCGCGGCAATTGAGATGGTGAGCCTGCAGCGCAAGCTCGCGGAAAGCGGGAAAGCTTGAGCGCCGGCACTCGACGCAAATCCCGCGAACTGGCGATGCAGATGCTCTTTCAGGCAGACGTCGGCAAGCAGTCACCGGACCAGGTGCGTGCCACCTTCTGGAAATCGGTTGATGACGTGGAGCCAGAGGTCCGCGGTTTTGCCGAAGATCTGTTCAACTCGTCGCTCGCGCACCAGGAAAAGATCGACGAGCTGATTACAGCAAATTCGCGGCATTGGCGGCTCGAGCGCATGCCTGCAGTGGATCGCAACCTGCTGCGCATGGCCGTCGGCGAAATGGTGCAGTTCAAATCGACTCCGTTTCCCATCGTCATCAACGAAGCGCTGGAAATCGCCAGGCGTTATTCCGCCCCGGAATCGATCAACTTCCTCAACGGCATTCTCGACGCGATTGCCCGAAGCCTGCTACCAAAGTAACGGCGCCTTGCCGTTGTTGGCACCCGCCGCACCAATTCCGCTTGCTGAGGCGCTCCAATGGCTACAACTGAATCCCATGCATAGGCATCGAAAAGCAAGAGAACTTGGGCGGCTACAGCAGTTTCGGTTCAAATGCTTACAGTACCGATGCGGACGAGTGGGCTTTCATTACGAAAAGTCACCTTGCACACCCTCCCGATGTCAACATGTGAAGCGAAGCCGCTCCAGGGCGACTGTTCTTCACCGATTTGTCTTCTTGTTTCGAAGGCGTGTTCGGGAAATTCTGCGCGCTGACGTATTTGCGGCGTAACATGGTGTTTTGATACGCTCAGGCTTCTTGGATACTGGGCAAAAGGAGATAGGGATTATGAGCGATGATTCGAGGAACGGGCAGGGAATTGGCGTAGCGTGGTTTCTGGCGGGGCTGGGCGTGGGCGCATTGATCGGCGTTCTCTATGCTCCAAAAAGCGGTCGCGAAACCCGCGAAGACCTCGCGAAAAGCGCACAGGAAGGATCTGAGTATCTCCGTGCTCGAGGGCGTCAGGCTGCGGAGCGCGCAAGCCAGATGGTCGACAAGGGCAAGGAGCAGGTCACTGAATACGTCGGGCGCGGGCGCGAGGTTGTGGATCGTGGCCGGGCGCAGTGGGAAGACTTCGTCGAGCGCGGCAAGAACCTGGTGCAGGACCAGACCACCCGCGTAGGTGCGGCCGTCGACGCGGGACGTGAAGCTTACCAGGCAAACGCCAAGCCTTCCGAGCCCAGGCCTTCTGAGCCTAAAGTCTAATTGCGGAGAGAGCCTGGACTGTCCTCCATTTCAGGCTCTTTTCACACCTCGAACATATGGGCCGATTGCGAAGATCGGGAATCGGCGCATCGGCTCTCCTACCAGCGCTTTGTCGTGTCCCGGAAGCGCTGAACAGGCTTGAGCAGGCAGAAAGATTGCGTCGGTGCCGATGATAATGAACAACCAAAATACCCTGCTGCTGATTTTCGTGGGCCTCACCGCATTGGCCCTGCTCACGCAGGCGATCGTGATGCTGGTGGCGTTTCTCGTAATGCGCAAATTAATCAAGTCTCTGATGTCGGATGTCACTGAACTGCGCACGAAAGCAATGCCGATGCTCGAAAAGTCCCGCCAGACATTGGACAAAGTTACGCCGAAAGTCGAATCGGTGGCTGCCGACGTGGCAGAGCTTACACATATCGTGAAAGCGCAGGCCGTCGAGTTCCAATTTATGGCAAGCGAGATTCTCGGGCGAGTGCACCGCCAGACCGATCGCGTCGATGACATGTTTACCGACATGTTGGACAACGTGGAGCACGCAAGCAACGTGGTTGTGAATTCCGTGGCAAGGCCGGCGCGGCAAGTGAGTTCTCTGCTGGCCGGGGCGAAAGCGTTCTTGACTGTGCTGACTACCGGCAGGCGGACCAGGCAGGCCGAAGGCGTCACGGATCAGGACATGTTCGTTTAGCCGGAACCTTTGTATGAGGATCGACAAGAGCTTCCCACGAGTAGCCATTCCGGTCGCATGGGCCGTCATCTTCACGGCCCTCTCCACTGCACAGCCTCCGTCATCAAATTCTGTACAATCCCCAACGCCAAAAACCGCGCTCCTGGTCCTCTCCAAGCAGGACCACACTCTCGCCATCGTTGACCCTGCCAACTTGCACGTCGTCGCGCGCGTTCCCGTCGGCGACGATCCGCACGAGGTCGTCGCCTCCTCCGACGGCCATACCGCGTACGTGTCCAACTACGGCTTCGGCCAATTTCACACCCTGGCGGTCGTCGACCTCATCGGTCAGGAGGCGGAACCGCAGATCGAACTCGGCGCCTTGCGGGGTCCGCATGGATTGGCCTTCATGCAGGGCAAAGTATGGTTCACTGCCGAAGCCGCTAAAGCCATCGGCAGCTATGATCCCGGGAGCGGCAAGATCAACTGGATCATGGGCACCGGCCAGAACCGCACCCACATGATCTATGTCTTCCCCGATGCCCAAAGGATCCTCACCACAAATGTGAATTCGGCTACGGTCACAATTCTTGAGCACACCGAGGCGCAGGCTGGCGGCCCTCCACCCGGCGGCCCGCCGCCGTCCGGAACTGGCTCACCAACGTGGCAAGGTGCCGGAGTGCCACCACCAGGAATGCGCGGCCCCGGCGGACCTCCTCCCGGCCCACCCGGTGGCGACTGGAATGAAACTGTCATCCCTGTAGGCCGTGGCTCCGAGGGATTCGACGTCACACCCGATGGCAAGCAAGCCTGGGTTGCGAATGCCTGGGACGGCACCGTCTCCGTCATCGATATTGCGCAGAGGAAAGTGACAGCCACACTCCAGGCCAATGCACGCGGTGCAAACCGCCTCAAATTCACGCCCGACGGCACGCGCGCTCTCATCTCTGCCGGCGCGCAACTCGTCATCTTCGACGTCGCAACGCAGAAGGAAATCAAGCGCCTCACCCTTGGCCATGCCGGCGGCGGAGGCATCCTCGTCCAGCCCGATGGCCAGCGCGCCTACATTGCTTTTGCGGGCGACGGCTTCGTTGCTGTCATCGATCTGAAGACACTCGAAGTGGTTGGCAAAATCGACGCCGGTGGCAATCCCGACGGCCTCGCCTGGGCCGTACAGCAATAGAAATCGCTGAGAGTCACCTTCTTCGTGACGTGTCATCCTGAGCGCCGCAAGCTTGGGGCCCCACAGACGAATGTTTGCGGGGTAAGCGGCGCGAAGGATCTGCTTTATCTTTTCTTTTCGCCCACTACTTCAAATCCACCTGCAGAACCTGGATAGAGTACGCTGGCAGCGTCAGCGAGAAACTGCCGCTTACGTCATGCACCGCGGTTTCCACCGGCACCAGCCGATTCGGATCGTCGATGCTGTTGGTCTCCTGCGTATCGTGCGCGCTCAGCCTGACCAGCTTCGCATTCGCTGCCGGATGCACGCCAGGCATAGCAATCTGCAGGGGCTGAGCGTCTGACGACGCGTTCACCAGCTTCAGATACAGCCGCCTCTTCGCCGTGTTGATCGTGGCTGAGTAGAAGAGCTTCGCCCCGCCATTTTCAAGCTTCGACTGAACCGTGTGATCGCCAAGATACGATGCAAACATCACCTGCGCGTAATAGGCAGGCGAGCCGTAGCTCTTCATCGTGTTGTAGCCGATCAGGTCCGTCTCCCACTGCATACCTCCGGGATTTACATTGACCAGCAGCGGTGCGTACGCAGCCATCACAATCAGATCGCTGTTGCGCTCCAGGCCCGTCATCCATGCAGCATCGCCCAGAGCAGCGCCCATATTGGGCGTAGGCGCTCCTTCGCGCGTGGCCCATTCGCCCACAAAGATCTTCGGCCCATCGCGGTCGACCTTATCGTAGTGCGAAGCATCGGCAAAGTTCTGCGTCGCGCGAACGTAGTAGTGATCGTCCTGCACATCCGGCTTCATGTTTTTGAGCGGCATCGTCGCAATCAGTTGCAGGTCGGGATACTTCGCCTTGATGGCCTTGTAAAACTGCGCATAGCGGCCCTCGTAACTCCCCGACTTGTCGAACTGGTCTTCGTTGCCGATCTCCACGTAGGTCAGCTTGAACGGAGCAGGATGTCCGTCCTTCGCGCGTTCGGCGCCCCACTTCGTCGCGGGTCCACCCGTCACATATTCCAGTTCATCCATCGCGTCCTGCACGTAGGGATCGAGATCCGCGCCGGGGTTCACATGCTCCTGCGCCAGCGAGTAGCCCGCGTACACAGCAAGTACCGGCTGCATATGCAGGTCCTCGCACCACCCCAGGAACTCCAGCAGCCCCATCCCATCGCTTGATTGGTAATTCCACGGGCTGCGGTGCGTCGGCCTGTCCACCAGCGGACCGACGGTCTTCTTCCACTCGAAGCGTTCGTTGATGTGATCGCCCTCAAGGTAGTTTCCTCCCGGCAGACGCAGAAACGCCGGATGCATCGCCGCCAGCTTCTCCATCAGGTCGATACGATTTCCGTTTGCCCGGTCGCGATAGGTTGGCGGAAAGAGCGACACCAGTTGCAGCCACAGCGTGCCCGCATGTCCCGCGGTGATGCTCAAGTGATTCGCCGCCGACGATTCAATGGCACCGGTCTTCAGCGCAAAGTTGTACTGCTTCCAGTCCGTGCCAATCCCATTTACAGCCGCCGTGGCAACCGCTTTGCCCGTGTTGTCGTTGACCAGGCTCACTGTAATCGGACCCACGTCCGCGGACGCCGCCTTCGCGTAGAAGGAGCCCTTGTATTCGGTGTTCGTGATGCAGCGCCATGCCCCACCAGCCCACGTTCAGCACACCCGCCTGGTTACGCGATCGGCCTGTTCGATCTCGACCTTCAGGCTCTTGGGTAGCGCAGTGCTCGGGCCGGTCGAGTCGTCGACCTCCATCTTCGCCTTCGCGTTGCCGTCTTCCACGAGATACCAGTAGAGAATGCCGCTCCAGTCACCGCGAAACGTCCGGTTGCGCACCATCTCCGCATAGAGACCGCCGTCATAGGAGTAATTGATCTCCTCGGTCATCAGGCCATAGAGAGTGGGGCTGACGGCAGAGACGGGCTGATCGGGATGAATCGTCAGCGTCGCTGGCGTGCTCTGACCAAAAGCAGCAAGAGTAGAAGCGGCGATTGCCGTGATGGCGAGAAGTTGGGCAAACGTTTTCTTTGGCATGCAGGTTTCTCTCCGAAAGGAATGCCGGGCCAGTATATCGCGTGGATCCGCCCGCGATTTGTCGACTCTGTTGTTGGGAAGATAGTTGCCAAAAGCAACTAATTAGGGATAAGCTGCTTTGCATGTCGATCGGCAGCCCAATCGAGCCCCAACTCGCAGGTCAGATCTCCACCGTGCGCCAGTTCAACCGCTTCTACACGGCGAAACTCGGCCTTCTGCGGCGCCGGCACCTGGATGGAGATTTTTCGCTCACGGAAGCGCGTATTCTCTACGAAATCGGCGCTAGCCCCAGGGTGACCGCCTCCGCCTTGCGCGCGATTCTCGAACTGGATGCCGGCTATATCAGCCGCCTTCTGTCCGCACTCACGAAGCGGAAGCTGGTCCGCCAGGCGACCTCCGAAACTGACGGGAGAGAAAAATTGCTGACGCTGACCCCAACGGGAGCAAAGGTCGTTGCCCACCTCAATGAGCAGTCCACGCTGCAGATACAAAGCCTGCTCGCAACCGTGAATTCAGCTGACCGCGAAGCGCTCGCAGCGTCCTTCACAAGAGTCCGCTCCATTCTTATCGGAGCCGAAACATCTCCAGTACGAATCGTGCGTCTGACTGCCGCGAACAATGCCGCGCTCGCAATTCTGCTGGAGTATTACGAAGCCGTTCACGTGGTACAGCGCGACACGCCCGCCAGCGTCCAGAAGATTCTCAGGGAGCCCGCCTCAGGAATGTGGCTCGCCTACTTGGGCGACGAGGTTTTGGGCTGTGTTGTATTGCGCAAGCTCGAATCGATTCCGCGCGCGGCCGAATGCAAACGCCTGTACGTGAAGCCCTCCGCACGCGGAAATCGCATCGCAGATAAGTTGCTCGACGAACTGGAAGCATTCGCTCGCGTCGAAGGCATCGAATGGATCTACCTGGACACCTACGACGACTTGAAGACCGCAATTACGCTCTATGAACGACGCGGATACGAGCGATGCAACCGCTACAACGACAATCCCCAGGCGACACTCTTCATGCGAAAACGCATCGGCTGATGCATCATTCCGAGCCAGTCAGCTCAGATCAGCCTGCAGAAAAACTCGAATCTCTGAGCTGCGTTGTTCAGGGGCCCTGAAGGCCCCCTTGACTCGCCGGTTTTGAACCCGTATTGACATCCAGAAAGAACAACCTTCCGGTTGCGCTTTTATCAGAGCTGAACAAGTTTAGCTTCGAGAAGCGCTTCGATGGTCATAAGAGCATCAAGGACTACGCCGGAAACGGGGGCGTCGACTTGAACGACGGCGAGCGCTTTCACCGGCTTGGCTCCGGTGCGTTCGCGGCCCAGGGCGAAGTTGGCGATGTTGACGCCCTGCTCGCCGAGAATGGTGCCGATGTTGCCGATGACGCCGGGGACGTCGAGGTTGCGGCAGACGAGCAGATTGCCTTCGAGCGGCGCTTCGATGTCGATGCCGTCGAACTCGAGCAGGCGCGGCTGCTCGCCGTGAATTACCGTGGCGGTGGCGTGGCTGCGGCCGGAGGCGGTGTGCAGTTCGATGGTGAGGACGGTGGCTGCGCCGCCGCGGTGGCTTTCCTCTTTTTCTTCATGAACGCGGATGCCGCGTTCTTGCGCGACGGCGGCGGCGTTGATGCGGTTCACGTTCTCCGAGCCCTGCAGCAGGCCGGCGATGGCGGCGTTGCGGACGAGGTCGGTTTTGGCTTCGGCGAGCGCGCCGCCGTAGATGAGATCGAATGGCTTCGATGCCGCCCTTGCCGGCCTGCGCGAGGAACGAGCCGAGACGGCCGGCGAGGTCGATGTAGGGCGCGAGCTGCACGTACTCTTCGTGGCTGAGCGAGGGCAGGTTGACGGCGTTCTGCACCACGCCGAGCTTGAGATACTCGCGCACCTGCATGGCGATCTGGATGCCGACGGCCTCCTGCGCTTCGGCGGTCGAGCCGGCGATGTGCGGCGTGAGGATCACGTTGTCGAGGTCGAAGGTAGGGCGAGTCCTTGGGCGGCTCGACGGTGAAAACATCGAGCGCGGCGCCGCCGACGTGGCCGGACTTGAGCGCGGCGACGAGTGCGGCGTCTTCGACCAGCTCGCCGCGCGCGCAGTTGATGATGCGCACGCCCTTCTTCATGGCGGCGAGTGACTTGGCGTTGATGACGCCTGCGGTCTGCGGCGTGAGGCCGACGTGCAGAGTGAGGTAGTCGGAGCCGGCGATGAGCTCGTCGAGCGGGACCAGGCGGATGCCGTTTTCGCGCGCCACGGCCGCGGAGACAAACGGATCGCTGCCGATGATTTCGAGGCCGAAACCGCGCGCGCGTCGGGCCACTTCAAGCCCGATGCGGCCGAGGCCGAGAATGCCGAGGGTCTTGCCGCGCAGCTCCGCGCCCTGCAGGCTCTTCTTCTCCCACTTGCCGGCGTGCATGGTGTTGTTGGCGGCGGGCAGCTTGCGGGCCAGCGCGAGCATGAGGCCGATGGTGAGCTCGGCGACGGCGACGGCGTTGGCGCCGGGCGTGTTCATGACGACGATGCCGCGGCGGGTGGCGGCTTCGGCATCGATGTTGTCGACACCCACGCCGGCGCGGCCGATGACGCGCAGCTTCGGCGCGTGCTCCATCAGCGCGTCGTCGACCTGCACGGCGCTGCGGACCACGAGTGCATCGGCATCGGCGAGCGCGGCGGGCAGACCATCGGCAACTGGTCGTGCGTGAGAACTTCCCATCCGGGCTCGGCAGCAAACACAGCCAGCGTTGCCGGCGAAACTTTCTCCGCCAGAACGATCTTCATCTTGTCTCCCTTGTCCGCTGTGGCGGACGGTCTCAAATTCGTCGAAGCGGATGCCGTGCTTTTCGCAGAGCAGGTCGAACATGCGCACAACGGCGGCGTGCGGCTTGCCCTCGCCGCGCTCGTATTTGGTGATGGAGTTGGGATGCACGCCCAGCTGCTCGGCCATCTGGTATGGATAGAGATCGAGCTGCTTGCGCGCGATGAGCAGTTTTTCGCCAAACGTGAGTTCCGGCATTCCGACTATCCCTTCGCTGCTTCGGCGTACACCTTTTGCGCCGCCGCTACCGCTTGCCCGTATTCAACCTTGAGCCCCAGCGTGTCTTTCGCGATGTGCTCCATTGCGCCGAGCAGGGCCACGGTGTCGAGGTAGTCGAAGAAGCCGAGGTGCGCGACGCGGAAGATCTTGCCCTGCATCTCGCCCTGGCCGTTGGCGGTGACCAGCGCGAACTTCGCCTTCAGCGCCTTGACCACCGCACCGGAATCCATGCCTTCTGGAACTGCTACCGCTGTGGCGGCGGCTGCTGGGGCCGTCGGCGCGAACAGCGTGAAGCCAAGAGCGACGAGTCCGGCGCGGGTGGCGGCGGCGTTGACCTGTGCGTTGTCGATCAGAGCGATGCGGCCTTTCTCGAGATCGCCACCTGCCTGCCCGGCGATGTAGTCGAGCGCGGCGCCGAGGCCGGCGATGAGAGCCACCGCAGGCGTGTAGGCGCTTTCGCCCTTGGCTGCGTTTTTGCGTTCCTTGCGGAGATCGAAGTAATAGCGCGGGTTCTTTGACTTCTCCATCGCAGCCCAGGCTTTTTCGCTGACGCTCAGGTAGGCGAGACCCGGCGGGATCATGACAGCCTTCTGCGATCCGCCGATGAGGATGTCGATGCCCCAGCCGTCCACATCGAAGTGCGTGGTGCCGAGGCCGGTGATTCCGTCGACAACGAGCAACGCTTCGGGCGCGACTTCGCGGATCAGCTTGGCGATCGCTTCAACATCGTGGCGGACCGCGGTGGAAGTCTCAGTGGCCTGCATGTAGACAGCGCGATGCTCGGGCTTGAGGGCGGCGCGGATGGCGTCGAGGTTGAAGGTCTCGCCGTAGGGTGCGGTAACCACGTCAGGCTCGCAGCCGAAGGCCTTGGCCAGGCCGGTCCAGCGCTCGCCGAATTTGCCGGCAGTGAGGACCAGGACGCGGTCGCCGGGCGAGGTGAGGTTGGAGACCGAGGCTTCCATGGCGCCGGTGCCGGAACTGGAGAGCAGGAGGACGTCGTTCCTGGTGCCGACGAAGACCTTGAGCTGGGCGAGTACCTTCTGGAAGAGGGCGCGGAACTCGGGAGTGCGGTGGTGGATATCGGCGGCAGCCATGGCGAACTGAGCGGCCGGCAGCAGCGGCGTTGGGCCGGGCGTAAAAAGGCGGGTCTTACGAATCATGGACTTAGCCTCCGGACTGGTTGAAAGCGATTTCTGTCTCGGCGAGAACGGGCGTTCGTCGTCGAAATCACATAATACACATATTTGTGATTTATGTGAAATGAGAGATGTGCAAAAAGGAAGGTATTCTTATTCGGACGAAGGAGAGAAACAAAAGCAGATCCTTCTCTCACCACCCCCAAAACTGAAAAGCGTTTGGGGGCCCCGTTCTCTCAGGATGACACCGCCACCGATGAGAGGAGTTTCGGGCTGCGCACGCGTCTTAGAGGTGGCCGCCGTGGGCTTTCAGTATCGCCATGGCTTTTTCGTCGGAGCTGGTTTCGCCGTAATACGAACGGTAGGCATTTTGAGCATAGTAGAGGGGTGTATGTCCAGCGCCATCCTTCGCATTGGGGTCCGCGCCGGAGTCTAGAAGCAGCTCCAGAATTTGGGTTTTTCCATGCATGATCGCCCAGACAACGGTGGTTAAATCGGGGTCGGCTCCGTTGGCCAGCAGGAGTTCCACATCGTAGGGAAGGTTGCGCTCAATTGCGAGCTGCAGTGGAGTACCGTGCGGGTCCGATACGTTTGGGTCCGCGCCGTGCGTCAGCAGCAACTCGATCATCTCCTTGTGGTGATAGGAAAGTATCGCCAGTGTCAGTGGCGTGTCGCCGTGGGCGTTTTTGTTGATGCTCGTGAGACGCGATAGATCGACACCCGGCGGATCGTTCTGCGCATTGACGTCAGCGCCGTTGGCGATCAGCAGAGCCGCAATAGCCGGCTGGTCGTGAAGGGCCGCAATATGCAAGGGGGTATTGCCGAGCTTGTCTCTGCTTGAAACCAGATTGGGGTTCTCTTTTAGCAATGCAATGACCTTCGCTTCGTCACCTTTACGCGTTGCGTCGTGAATCGGGCCGCAAAGAGCAGTGGTTGCCTCGGCCATGCAGAGCGTAACTGTTAATGCAGTTCGAACGATTTGCCCCGAGATGTTCAACTTCGCCGAGCGGGCGCTCATTTCTTCGGCTCCTCGTAGCGTAGAAGGTTATGGGATCATCTGTCGGGTGCCTAAGGCTGGATTCTCACGGCAGAGCGCCATCACAGGTGGCCTCCGTGAGCGCGGAGGATGGCGATTGCCGTTTCGTTAGGGCTGGTCTCGCCGTAATAGGAACGATAGGCGTTTTGGGCGTAGTACATCGGCGTGTGGCCACCGCCGTCCTTTGCATTGGGATTGGCGCCATAGTTTAGCAGCATCTCCAGTATTTTTGTCTGACCGTGCGCGACCGCGGAGTGCACCGAGGTCAATCCAGAGAGGTTGATCGTTTCCGGATCAGCTCCGTTTGCTAACAGGAGTTCCACATCATAGGGAAGGTCGTGCTCAATGGCGCGCTGCAATGGGGTGACCCCTATATGCACGAAAACGTTTGGGTCAGCGCCATGGGTGAGCAGCAACTCGATCATTTCCTTGTGGTTGTAAGAGAGCAAGGCCAGCGTCAGCGGCGTCTCGCCGTAGGCTTTTTGATTGAAATCGCGGTCGGCTTTTTGGCTCAAGTAGCTGCTGCCAATCACTTCGCGTCCTAGAGGAGTATTTCGTGCGTTCACATCGGCGCCGTTTGCGATCAGGAGAGCCGCGATTGCGAACTGGTCGTGAAGAGCGGCGATATGCAAGGGGGTATTGCCGAGCTTATCTTTGCTTGAAACCAGGTCGGGATTTTCTTTGAGCAACGCGACGACCTTTGCTTCGTCACCTTTGCGCGTCGCGTCATGAATGGGTCCGCATAGCGCGACGGTGCTGGAGACAAAGCCGATTGTTAACGCCGCAACTCGGACGATTTGCGTCACGCTTTTCAAGCCTGCCGGTGGAGCGTTCATTTTTTCGGCTCCCGCTGAATCTCTGGTGCATCGGTGATGATCCTCGACGTTGAGCCCAGCCGGTGATAATCGCTGAACGTAGTTCGATTCAGGATCATCGGTTGAACAAGTCCTCGATTGTGCACAAGAGCCTGGTCCTTGAGGTCGCGGAAACAAATGCTGACTTCTTCCACGCTGAAGGCCAGGCTGTGGAGTGGGCAGATGTAGGTTCGTCCGCCTATCTCCACTGGGCCATACTCGATCACAGAAGCGACATGGGAGATGGGGTCTTCAGGCTTCGAATCTGCCTGAAGCGTGATGCGGAGAATTGCACCCGACATGGGATCGATCGCGAGCGACCCCTGATAACCGGGCTGATTGTGAAAAGCGTTACTGCCGTTGCAGGTGTAGTTCACCTCATATTTCGAATCTTCTTCGGGTACTGAATATCGATAGACAGCAGCCAATCCCGTGGGACCCTGCTCCCAGTGATGAAAAGCAATGGAGCCGGCGGTTACGCCCATTAGGACGACTGCCGGTTCGGGTCCAAATTCGCCCCAACTCTCCAGGCCCATCTGGGGCAGCGTCTGCGCGGGGCGCTGCGCTCTCATCGGATCGATGAGTTCCTTCCCATTGCGAAAAGTGATCTCACGGCTGGTTGTACCCCTTGGATACAGGCCAACATGCACTGGCAAGCCGGTCTGATTCACCTCCGGAGAGAGCCCAGAGAATCGCGAGGTTGTGCGGGTCGCGAAGAAATTAGGCAGATGGGTCAGAGTCTGGAAGACATAAGCACGCGCGGCATCGAGCATGTGTTGCTGCTGGTCGGCATCCGGTGCCGGCCGGTCGGGTAGTTCACTGGCCGGCGGATCAAGCAGGGCTGAACGATCTGACAGCAGGCGTAGGGCTCGCTGTGTCTGCAGGCCCAACGGTTGCTTTTTGAGAATACTGTCCAAAGTGGCGGGAGTGAGGCGCTCCGAGAGCATAAGATTGTCGATTTGCACTGCCAGCGTCCCGTCCTGAAGAAGAGCGACAGGAACTTCACTGTGGCTGGAGCCGGCCGGAGTAGGCACAGCCAGCCTTTGCTTTAGTTGCTCGACAGTGATTCGCTCCGCGGCGGTTGCTGACTCGATAGATACGGCCAGAAGAGTAACCAGAATCAACATTCGCGACATCAAGTCACCACTCTGAGATCGGTAGATTCTTTGATCTGTCCAGGCAGATTCCAGAAAGAACCTGCAATGGAATCCTACGCAACGCCAACACTACGGGCCCTGACGTTGAACCTTAAGGGCTGGCAAACTTCGCCCAAACCATAACACATATGGGAGGAGTGCTTCAGTGTCGTTGCTGTCTGGGACAGGTCGTTTTGTGTTCCGGGTGAACGTACGCGTGATCAAGTTTCCAGATGAAAAAATGGCCTCCAGCAAACTGCTGGAGGCCATTCATGGGTCCAAACTTGCCGGAGGGTCGGTTAACGGCGTCCGCCGCCACCGTGGAAGCCGCCGAAGCTGCCACCGTTATGGAAGCCTTCAAAGCCATTGCTGTTGTGGAAGGCTTCAAAATGGTCAGCATTTCCACGAATCGCACCGCCGACGTAGCCGTGGCCGACGTAGCCGTGCCGGTAGTGTCCGTAATAGCCGCCGTAGTATGCCCCACCGTAGAAACCACCCCAGCCGAAGGGGTAAAAGCCCCATCCAAACGGGCTCGCGAATGGTCCGAAGCCCATGTAGGCATAGTTAAATGCCCACGGATCCCAGTACCAGCCGGGACCGGCGTAAGGACCGGTGTAATCAGCTGCCATCTGATTGTTGGCTTCGGCCATGTATTCGGAGCGCAGACTGCTCCAGTTGTACAGGTCGTCCTTGGCATCGTTTTCGTCGAAGCCGGCCGGCTTTTCATTCGCCAGCGCCTGCCCATCGGTCAGTGCCAGTTCGTGGTGTTCTTTGATCTCCCGCCACTTGTTGTCACCAACCTCGATGTGCGCTTCACCTTTGAAGACCATGGCTTCAGGTTGGCTGGCGTCGAATTCGTAATACCCGCGCTTGTTGAGACGCGTCGTTACGCCGCCATCGATCACCTGAAGATTGTTCTGGTCGTGGATCTCGTCGACTTCGATTCCAGCTCGGCCCTTGTCGAGTTCCACTTGCGTGAGCGCCAGGTCGGGCGAAATCATTTTCGCTGCACTCGAACCATCGAGGCGCAGAAAGACGCCCGGCGTAAGCAGAATTTCGGCTTTGCCTTTGCCTGTGGTAATTTCCTGGCCCGGTTGCAGGACTGCGTTGCCAACATCTTGTGACTTCAATTGCGATCCGTCTAAATAAACCGCACCCTCTACATAGTTCACCGTGCCCGGAGTGGCCTGTCGGGCTTGATCTCCTTGATCCGCGGCAAATAACGGCGACCCCATCAATCCCAGCCCGAGTAGCGCAAGCACCGCCATTGATCGGCTTTTCATCTCTTTAATACCTCGGTCTATTAGATTGCGATTTGGGCAAAAAGTTGCGGATAAGGACCTTGGACAAATGACTTGAAAAGCCTCTGGTAAAACGTTTGTTTCGAGACTCACGAAGAGAGAGCTGCGGAGGCGGTTGTTCCGCCAAGCAAGCTGAATATTTTGAATCCCAAAGAAGGACCCGCTCCTTCCTTGTGCGGATTGCTTCTTATTGCAAGGCGGTACACTGGAGATTCTCGCAACGGGAAGGGAACCATGACAGATGCAGGCGCACTGGAAGCGCAGATCAGCCAGCAAGTAATTACCGCGTTGAAGCTGCACGATGCCGAGCGCGTGGGCACGCTTCGCCTTATCAAGAACGCCTTGAAGAACAAGGCCATTGAGAAACGTGCGCCGCTGACGCCAGCCGAAGAGCAGCAGGCGCTGGCCACGATGATCAAGCAACGGCGCGATTCGATTGAGCAGTTCACCAAGGGCAACCGACCGGAGCTGGCGGCGAAAGAGGCGGCCGAGATCGTGGTGATCGAAGAGTTCCTGCCCAAGGCGATGGATGAAGCTGGCCTGCGTGCGCTGGTGGCCGAGGTGATTGCCGAACACGCCAGCGCGAGCGGTCATGCGCCGACACCCAAGGACATGGGCGCGGTGATCAAGGCTGTGCAGGCTCGGTTGCAGCAGGCGGGTGTGCGGGCTGAAGGCCGGGTAGTGAGTGAGATGGTGAAACAGGCACTGGCAGGGTAGAGCAGCGGGCCGCGTGATCGAAAGACCTGAGTAGCGTGTGCGTGTATCCGAACTGTTTGTATCGACTAACGAATTGCTGCTTTGATGATGTTGACCCGATCGGCCAGACTTCCCGGCTCGACTGAGACCAGTTCGAAGCCGAAGTTTCGGTAGGCTTCTTCGTGAAGTTTTTCGAACCGCACCGTTTCCTCAAAGCTGATTCGTCGCGCTTCGGTAGGCGTGACGAAGCCAAGATTGCGAATGAAGAAGACTCGGTGTTGGTAGATTGCTTCGCTTTTGATACGTTCCAGCTCACTGGCAAGAATGGGCGAACGAGGAAACCCGAGGTAGACTGCCAAAGCCGCGGTACACACAGCGCAACGATCGTGAAACTGAACCTCATCTGGTTGACGAGACGCTCGAATCTGGCGGTCCCTTTGCAGATTGGCGATCGCATCAATGAACGAGGGATGTGTCCAGGGTTGAGTCGTTCCCCGGGCTTGCGCGGCTGCGATGACGTCAGTAGCTGCCTCTTCGACTACGCTGAATCCGTCGAGTTCCAATTGACGAATGATCGCAGTCTTCCCCGCACCGGGCGCGCCGGTGATGATAAACCTTCTCATGTGGCTCCTTCTTCAAGAGACTTTGTCCGCAGTCGGAAATGCGAAAAACAAGAGCGACCTGCCGTCTAATGGCCGTGTTTGCCGGGCAGCTTGCGGGGATGCTCTTCGTGGAGTTCGTGGTACAGTTCCTCCACTTTCTCTTTTGCCTTCTCTAGCGCACGTTTTCCGGATGGCGTGATCTTGTAGAGTCGACGGCGCCGCCCTTCGACGCGGTCAAATGTCGAGCGCAGCAGGCCTGAACGTTCAAGCCCATGCAAAAGCGGATAGAGCGTGCCGGGACCGATGCGATACCCGTGGTGCTCCAGCTCCTTCATCATGGCAAGTCCAAAGATGGGCTCATGCAGCGCATGCAGCAGCACGTGAATGCGGATGAGGCCGTCGAAGAGTTCCCGCTTTTGGTCTGCCACGTGAACAACTATAACGCTGCGTCATCATTGCGGTCTTGACTATTATCGAAATTCGATATAACGTCGGCTGCAGATGGCTTCCTCGCAGGCGCAACATTCCAGCGGCTGGAGACAATCGCCGATAAAGAGCGGCCGAATTGGTTGGACGGCGCTGCTGCTGTTGCTTGGCTGCCTGTGCGGCGGAACGAAACTCTGGGCCCAGGGTCCGCCGTTCCAAGTGGACGATCCGGTGCCTGTGGACTTCAAGCACTACGAGTTCTACATCTTCGGCTCAGCGGACGGAACGCCGGCGGAGATGGACTATTCCTTCCCCGCGTTCGAGTTCAATTGGGGCGCTGTGCCGCGCGTGCAACTGCACGCCATTCTGCCGTGGGGCGGCATCTATCCCTCGAATAATCCCATCTACCTGCCCGGCGGAACCGGGCCGAGCGCGACTGGCCTGATCGACATGGAACTCGGAGTGAAGCTCGCGATCATCAAGGAGACGAAGACCATCCCTCAGATCGGCACCTTCACCATGTTCGAGATTCCGACCGGCAATTATGACAAGGGACTGGGCGTGGGAAAGGTCTGGTACCGGCTGCCCGTGTGGTTGCAGAAGAACGAGGGCAAATGGCTATTTGACGGCGGAGCGGGCGTGACGGTTGTGCCGCAGACGGGATACCACAATTTTCCCTATGGCGGGTTTCTGCTGAAGCGTGAGATGAACAAGAAGCTCGAGCTCGCGGCTGAGGTCTTCTCGCATGGCGGCGAGGGTTTTGCGGCACCGCAGACGCAGTCTTCGACGATGATCGACGCCGGTGGCTACTGGCATCTGAAAGGCGAAGACACAATGCAACTTCTCTTCGCGTATGGTCACTCCATCGCCGGTCAAACTGAAAACTACGGCTATCTCGGCCTCTACTGGACATGGGGAAAAAACGACAAGCCCGACGACAAAGACAAGGATTCAGACGAGAAGAAGACATCGTTGCTGAGGAACGCAATGTTCTCGGGACACACACTCAAGAATGGATTCTGATTCGTTGCCGCTGCGGGTTGGCGAATTGCACGGATGACGGGAGCAAGTGCTATGGAGATGACGACGCACGGCCTTTTGACGCTGGTGCACGGCATGGGATTCGGCGCACTCTATCTGCTGGCGTGTTCCTTCGCAATCGCTGAATTGTATCTCCGCTACAAGCCCGACTCCCTGCAGCCGATTTCGGACGAGGACGAGAGGTTTCTGGGCAGGTGGCTGGTGATTATGGCGGTCGTTGCGTGGATTACAGTGCTGACGGGCGCGTACTTGATCTATCCCTGGTATCGCGCTGTACCGCCGACGGGTGCTACATTGCTAGCCGGATTTCCGCAGGCACTGCTTAAGTCAAACCCAAACACCGTTGGCTGGCACGCGATTGGCATGGAGTGGAAAGAGCACATCGCCTGGTTTACACCGATCTCGATCACAATGGCGGCAGCGGTTTTTATGCGCTACCGGCGATGTCTCAGGAACTATCCGCAACTGCGCGCGACGATTCTGACTTTTGTTTTTGTGTCGTTCGCGAGCGCGGGGGTTGCAGGATTCTTTGGCGCCGAGTTGAATAAGCACGCTCCGGTCGAGGGTGGAGCGACGATCAAGCTGATGCGGTGAGAACAGTGATGGCGAGCGAGGCGACGAGCAGTGTAGCTGTGAAACTCATGCCCAGCGGCCCCGGAGCAGCGGCGGTGTTGGCCGCGGGCATCGGTTGCTTTGCGCTTGGAGTTATTTCGGTTCTTGCGAACAAGCTACCCGCATTTTCACGCGTGCTGAATGTCTACAAGCCTACGGGTCCTCTCTCGGGAGTCTCCACGGCAGCGATTGTTACGTGGCTCGTGGCCTGGGCGATGCTTCATTACCGCTGGCAGGGCCGGAGTGTAGATCTGGGACGTGTCAGTGGCATCGCACTTCTTTTGCTCGCCTGTGGTGTGCTGCTGACGTTCCCGCCAGTTGGAGACCTTCTGTAGCACCCCAAAAAAGAAAGCGCCGGAACCAGCACCGCGACTGCGGCTCCGGTTCCGGCGTTTAAAGCGAAGCAAGTCCCAACTCAGTCGAGATCGTCGACGTAGTGGCCCACGAGCACCGTGTTGCCGCTTGTCGGATCTTTCAACAACAGTCCAACGACGCGCACGTTGGTTGCAGAGGAGACGTCAGACAGTTGTGAGAATCCGTCGCGATACTGGCAGTTGTCAGGGATGAAGACGGTGACGGTTTGCGGAACGAGCAATCCGGCGAATCCGTTGACCTGCATCTGGAACGTGTTGTTGCCGCTGTTGACGCTACCGGGAACGACGGTTCCATTGAAGCCCCAATGGCGAAGGACAACGCGCTTGACGGTAACTCCGGAGGCATTGGTTGCGCCGTTGGCCGGTCCGCCGACTGCGATGTGCTGGCCAGGAAGCAATCCGCTCTGATTGAAGAGGAACTGCGCGAACGGCCCGTGCATCCAGTAGATCGAGTATTTTTCGTTGCCGCTGAGATCGATGGTTGCAAGCTGGCCGAGTGTGAGGCCGGTGGTTGAGGGCAAGAGGCCGCGGACATAGAGATCGAAGCTCGTAGCCGGCCCTGAAGAAGGATTGACGTAGGTGACCTGGCCGCTGGCGTAGAAGCCGCTGTCGGAGAGAATGGCGATTTCATCGGCATCGATGGTGGCATCGGCACGATCGAGCGAGCCGGAGACCTGGATAATGCTGCTGGATGTCAGATCGCTGAAGGCAGCGCCGCCATCCCACTCAGTTTGGCCGCTGACGTTGACCGTGAACTGGCGTCCGTGTGGACCCTGGATCGTAATGGTCTGCTTGCCGGCGTCGGAGCTGACCACCGCAGCATCAAACTCATCAATATAGGCGCCTTTGTCGTTGTTATTCACCCCATTAACGGTGAAGGTGGGAGTGACATCCCCGGTGATCTGTCCACTGGACACCACAATCGATTTGCGCAGGTTGAAGTCCATGTGCAGACCGACAGGCGCACCGGACTGGGCGACGGTCATTGGGTTCTTGAGGCTATAGGTCACCGAGGTCGGCGAGATGTTTGCAGGCATCGTCTTGATGGTCGGCTCGGTTGTGCTGGTGTCGAGATAGCCGATGGTTCCGTTGCTCAGCGTGATCGACACGTTGCTATAGGTGCCAACCGGAACCTCGTTCATATCGATCAGCGTTTGCAGGCCGTTGAAACGCGCAAAGTCCACCACGGGCGAGCCGCTGGTCAGTTGCACGGTGTTGCCGTTTCCGTCAGTTGCGGAGACGCTGACCTGCACACTGAACGATACGACGCTGGCCATCGGGGCATCGGTGCCAACCACGAAGGAGGAGCCGGTAACTGTTTGCGAATTGGTATTGGCGGAGGGGGTGTAGCTGCCGCAGCCTGCTGCTAGAAGAGTGGCAGCCGTCAATGCAACAAGAGACGGAAGGACATGCCTTCCCGACTTTGAAATAAGCATTCCAGATTCACCGCGCTTTCTGCGAATGCCCGTGGCCTCACGGAGCCTTTCGCGGGTAGGGGTGCACAGCGTAGGTGGAAGGATCGGTTGTTGGCTGTGTCCCTATTAGGCGGAACACAGGTAGGCGAGATAAAGTTGCGAATTTCTTAAGCTATTTTTAAGCTGGAACCGCACGCGTGACCTTGGTGCATGTCAGGACATTACCCTATGCGAGATTTCTTGATCGCGTGACTCAACCTGCGCCTCATTTAATCGTCGACCAACATTCTCCGCTGTTCGAGGAATCGACGCACCGACGGATCGCGCTCAAGGCCAATGGCGATCGAGTATGCATGACGTGCTTCTTCGCGGCGGTTGATACGGGCCAGCAATTCCGCTCGCGCGGCCCAGTAGGGCTGATACTCGGCCAGTCGCGGATCGGTGGCAATTGCATTCAGACCCTTGAGGGCCTCGTGAGCACCCTGCAGTTCGGCAACCGCGAGGGCGCGGTTGACTGCTGCCACCGGCGATCCGCTCAGCGTAAGCAGTGCATCGTAGAGTTGCACGATAGCGGCCCAATCGGATTGCCCGATGTGGCGTGCGGGCGGCGTGGGCAGATTGAATGGCTGCTTCGAGCTGATAGCGGCCAACAATATTCATTGCGCCGGCGCAATGCAGAAGAGACTCGGCTTCGGCGATCATCTCCGCATTCCAGAGCCGTGAGTTCTGCTGCGCGAGCGGAATGTAGTCGCCCTCCGCGTTGCGACGGGCGAGACGGCGCGCCTCGGCGTGCAGCATGAGCGCGAGGAGTCCGAGTCCTTCGGGTTCGTTGGGCAGCAGTTCGACGACGACGCGACCCAGGTAGATGGCTTCCTCGGCGAGATCACGACGCGCGACATCGGTGCCGGCAGCGTCGATCCAGCCTTCGGAAAAGGCAGCATAGATGGCGTCGAGGACGGTGTCGAGGCGGGATCGGAGCTGACTGCGCTCGGGGACTTCGAGCGGAATGCCGGCCTGGCGGATCTTGTTTTTGGCGCGCACCAGGCGCTGACCCATAGTGGCAGGCGAGACGAGAAATGCCGACGCGATGCGCGCTGCGTCGAGGCCCAGGATGGCCTGCAGCATCAGTGGCGCGCGGATGGAGGCATCGATTGCGGGATGCGCGCAGGCAAACATCAGGCCGAGGCGGCGATCGGGAAACACTGAGTCCTCGGCGCCGGCTTCAATGGCCGCGGTCGTCTCACCTATATCATCCGTAGGGAATTCGCGTGCGCGGCTGCGCACCGCATCAAGGTACTTACGGCGTGCTACGGTCATCAGCCAGGCTTCAGGATTTCGCGGGCAGCCGTTCCGAGGCCAATCGGCGAGGGCTGCTGCGAAAGCCTCCGACAGCGCGTCTTCGGCAGCGGCCACATCGCGCGTGCGCGCCGCGAGAAAGGCGACCAACTTGCCGTAACTGCGGCGCGCAACCTGCTCGGCAAGGTCGCGGGGTTGCACGCCGCCTTCGCATCCGCTCATGGGCTACATGGTCCAGATCGGTCGCACTTCGATAACGCCGTGTTGCGAGCCGGGGCACCGCGCCGCCCACGAGAGCGCTGCATCGAGGTCGGGTGCGTCGATGAGGAAGTAGCCGCCAAGCTGTTCCTTCGAGTCGGCATAGGGTCCATCGAGTACTTGCGTCTTACCGTCGACACTCCGCACGGTAGTTGCCGTGGCGATGGGTTGAAGCCGGTTCGAACCTATATATGCGCCTGCCTGTTTAAGTGCCTCAGTGTAGGCCATGTACGCGGCCATACCCTGTTGTTGCTGCTCCTTGGTCATGCGCTGGAAGCCGGCTTCCTGTGCGTAAAGCGTTAACAAATACTGCATGGGGAACCCTCCGTCTTGAATTTTAGGCGGTGATCGAAATCGCCATCATCACGATGACGCCTAATGGGCCTGGCATTTCGACAGCAGCAGAAGAATTCTTCCTTCAAAATTCCCAAGTCAGTTTACGAGTTGGGCAGGAATGGAAGTACCTTCTTGCGGAGAAGCACGACCAGCCTGGGATCCATGTAGCGGAACTTGTCGGGAATTCCGAGCACGACGAGCCTCTTGCCGGCCAGCACTTCTCCAAACTCCTTCTCAAGCCTGCGGCGGTGAACCGTTTCCATGGCAAAGACGATGTCTGCCCAATCGATCAACTCAGCGGAGATAGCAGTTTCCGCATCCGGCGCGGTTCCTGCTGAGAGTGTCTCGATGCCGGCAAGACCCGCAAACAGAGCCTCGGCGGTCGGGCTGCGAAGGCGATTTCTGCTGCAGACGAACAGAACGTGCATGGTGCGGCGAATCAGAACATCCGCATGTCGCCGGCGGGCATTGGCGCAAACTTCAAGAGGCCCAGTTCGCCGGCAATGCGTTCGAGTTTGGCGCGCGTGGTCGGCATAGGCGAGACCAGCGGCAGACGCACAGTGTCGGAGGTGCGGCCCATCAGGTTGAGGATGGTTTTCACCGGCCCGGGGTTCGACTCCCAGAAATTTGCCTCGAAGAGGCGGCCGTAGCGGCGTTCGACCTCTCGGGCCTCGGACCAATCATCGTGCAGCGCAGCGCCAATCATGCGCGCCATCTCTGCGGGAATTTCGTTAGAGGCCACGCTGACGAGACCCTGCGCGCCGATGCCAATTGCGGCAAGGGCAAGGTTGTCGTCGCCCGAGAAGATCTTGAAGCTTGAGGGCAGCGAGTGCACCAACTCGGTGATCTGCGGCAGCTTGCCGCTGGCTTCTTTGATGGCCTGGATGTTGGGAGCGGCTTCCGCAAGGCGAACAACAGTCTGCGGATCGAGGTTTACACCGGTACGACCGGGCACGTTGTAGAGGCAGACGGGGATGGGGGCCACCAACTTGGCCAGGGCCAGAAAGTGCTGAAACTGCCCCTCCTGTGTGGGTTTGTTGTAATAAGGATTGGCTGAGAGGATGGCATCGACCCCGGGTATCTGGCGCAGCATGCCGGCTAGCCGCAGCAAGGTGCACGTGGAGTTGTGGGTGCAGCCGGCCCACACGGGGACGCGTCCGGCGGCGGCTTCGATCACGATTCGGACAGCGCGCAGCCATTCCTCCTCTTCGAGCGTGGCGGCTTCTCCGGTTGAACCGCACGCCACAATAAAGTCAATTCCCGAGTCGATTTGCCAGTTCACCAGCGCCCAAAGCGCTGGCTCGTCGATCGATCCGTCCGCCCGGAAAGGCGTGACGATTGCCGTGCCGCAACCCGTAGTTTCCATCACCAGAAGTGTATATCGAGTGATGGCGCGAAAGTATGTGATCGAGAGCAGGCGGAGTGGAGATTTGGGAGCCGGCAGCGGGGCTGGCGCTACCGATATTCCGATTCCAGAATCGACATAAGGCGCAGGTTGCACCACTGGCCCTCGCGGTGTGCAGCGTCGCGCAGGACGCCCTCGTACTGGAATCCGAGGCTCTCATAAAGGTGGCGGGCGCGAGCGTTGTCGTCGTAGACGTCGAGAAAGAACCGGTGTGCGCCGAGTTCATGGAAAGCGATGCACATCAGCTCTTTGAGCATGGAGCGGCCGAGACCGCGCTCAGGTACGGCAACCACGATGCGCTTGAGCTCGATGGCACGGGAGTCCTCGTTGATGCCGCGCAGAATGGCGTAGGCCTGCACTTCACCCCACTCCGCTTCGCTTACGTAGTAGCGGGCGTCGCCGCCGGTGAGGGTGGCGCAATGCCGATCTTCGCTCCATTGGCCGACAAATTCACGGGCCATGGGCGTTCGTTCAAGGGCGATGATGGCAGGGATGTCGGCAGGCGTGGCAAGTCGGAGATGCATGGCGGACGTATCCATTGTATTGAATGGTTGAGATGCTTTTCCGGCTCTGATGAGGCCTTGGCGGTTGGTTTTCAGCTTCAAAAGCCACTGGATTGCCCGTGTTTTCGTCGATGCAGCGGCCAAATAAAGCCCACGGGCACGGTGTTTGCCCCGGATTTCGTCTCTAACGGCCTCAAATGTGACGAAAGGCATGTATCCACTAGTACCCAGAGGTTCCATATGGATCGGGAACCCGTATACCATGGCCGTTACAGGACCGGAATTCAGCCAGCGCAGTCAACCGGGGAAACTTGGAAGCAAAAGGCGCATTTAGCTGAATCCAAAGGATCTTGTTCTGCGAAAACCGCAGTAGGTTCGCAGGCGTTGTCGTTTCTTTTCCCAGATCCGTTTTGCAAAGCCGATCGTCCGGATAGGGCATCGATGCCTATTTGCGGCGGTTGCGCTGATGCACATGTCGACTTCCAGAGCTGCAGCCGGACCAATTGCAGCGGCATCAGGCGTCGGCATTGAGAGAGAAAAAGGATCGAGGATCATGATCGCCAGAGCTGAGATGTCGACCAACGCGCAGGGCCCACAAGCCGAAAAGAGCGCTTCGAAGGGCATGAACGTCGCCCTGATCGGCCCCAATGACGCGCACCGCCAGATCGTTGCCCGGGCTCTTGCCTCTTCCCAGGGTCGCAAGGTCCACGAGTTCATTGACTACCCCGACGAACTGAATGATCTGCCTCGCATCGCCGAGCAGAACTTCGATGTCGTGCTGGTCGACGTGGACACCGACGAGAGCTATGCACTGCAGATCATTGAGAAGTTTGCAGAGATCGGGCAGTCCGTGATGGCGTATTCCGCACGGACCGACCAGGAACTGCTGATGAGCTGCATGCGCGCGGGCGCTCGCGATTTTCTTCCGCTGCCGACCGAGGGCGGCTCAGAACAGAGTCAGCCGCAGCAGCCCTCTGCGCAGCCCGCACCGAAACCTTCCGTGGCCGCCGCAGCGCCAGAGCTTGCTTCCAGACCAGTCGAGCCAAGGCCAGCGCCGTTGCCTCCAGCTCCTCAGGTTGCTCCCAGACCAGTCGAGCCAAGGCCGGCGCCTTTGCCGCCTGCGCCGCAGTTTGCTTCCAGGCCAGTTGAGCCGAGGCCAGCGCCGCTGCCGCCCGCGCCTGCTGTGCGTTCCAACGTGACGCCGATTATGCCGGAAAAGCGCGTTGAACCTTCGGCAGAGCCGTGGCCCACGCACATCAAAGAGGAGCGTAATGACCCTGCGCTGGCGCAAGTGATGCAGGAGATCATGGTTCCTCCCGCGGCGGAGGCCCCCGTCCCTGAGGACATCACATCTGATTTTGCCGCGTGGGATGCTGTGAATCTTCGCCCCTCCGGGCCTCCATCCGCCGTCAAGCGACCTGAAGCGCGTCCACGCCCCGCGCTTGTACCCGAGCGCAAAACGACCGATGCCATGCCTCGCGTCACTCCGATTTTGGATGCTGCCCCGGCTCCTGCCATTGAGCGTCCTCCGGTTGCGGTGGATCTGTTCCGTACCTCTCAGCCGCACATTGATTCGGATCTCGACGAGGCCGGAGAGAAGCGCGGCGCCAGCTGGATCAAATGGATTCTGATCGCAGCCGGACCGGTTGTGCTCGGGCTTGTGCTGCTGGTCGTTTTTACCCGTCCATCGACCTCAAATCCCGCAGTGAAGGTGGCGCCTGCGCCGGTTCCAGCCCAGACTCAAGTGCAACCGGTCGACGCAACGCCGATTGCCAACCCTGCCGCAAAGCCTTCTGCCGGAACTGCTGTCGTCAAGACAACGCTTGATTCGGCCACGCCGGCGCCTGTTGCTGCTTCTACAGCTTCAGCGCCGGTCTCGCCTGATGCCATGGCCGCGCAGCTTGTAGCACCCACGCGAATCGCAGGGCAGATCAATAAGCCGAGCCCGGCAGATGAACCTCCTCCAGCTGCTCCCGCTCCTGCTGGACTGGAAGATAACAGTGCGGTACCGGGTTCGCTATTCGGGGGTGCGGCGAAGGTAAAGTATGCGCCCAAGGTGGTAGCGATCTCTGCCGGTGTTGCAGATGGAATGATCATCCGCAAAACGCCTCCGATCTATCCCAAGTTCGCTCAGGAAGCCCACATCACGGGCAAGGTAGTGCTGAAGGCTACCATCACCAAGCAGGGAACGATTGAAGGCGTTCAGGTCCTCAGCGGACCGAAGATACTGGCGCCCTCTGCGGTGGACGCGGTGAAGACCTGGAAGTACAAACCGTATATGCTTGACGGCCAGCCGGTAGCCGTTGAGACCAACATCACCGTTGTCTTCGGCACAGGCGGCAAATAGCGCCGGCAGTCTCGCAACAATTCAGTTCTATGAAGGGCGCCCATTGGTGGTCTATTACGACCACATCAATGGGCGCCCTTTTGCATGTTCGAGCTTGAGGCCGAGTTGTTCCTGGAGTGCGGTGAAAATGGAGCCGTTCTACGGCACTGCGCGCGGCAATCCCGGCGAGCTCGTCTCCTGCGCGCGGCGGAGGGGCCTTGGCGAGCACGTCTTTTAGCTGGATTGGAATGCTGGCCAGGGACGGGCTTGAACCGCCGACCCTGGCCTTTTCAGGGCGCTACTAACGAACAGAATGATCTAGAAGCGCACAATCCCACGAGAAACTCCGAGCCACCTTACAACCTGGACTTCTTATTGCACCTTGCTCGTAAGGTTCGTCGGGGCCGGCGGAGTCGCCGGCGGAGCCGGAGCACTACTTACAAAGGTGGTAATGCTGTTCGCAGGAAGTGTATAGGTGAAGGAGTTATTCGACACGGATACATTTGCTTGTTGCGCGAGACTCAAACTGGCAGAAGTGGTCGTCGGTGTCACTGTCGAGAATGCGGGAGCATTCGTCAAGCTAAACTGCTGCGATACTGCCGAACTGGTGTAGTTGGTCGCAATGATGACCAGGGCAGTCGACCCTGAGTTCTTGTACGCTGAAACACTGACACCTGACTGGGGCTGATGCGTCGCATCTATGCGGGAGTAACCTGGACGTACAAACTTACTATACTGACCCAGTATGTATGCACGTTTCGCTATATTGCTTCCACCATCTGTCAAGCCTTCATCATCCGAAGGATTGCTCTCGATAAACCACCAATAGAGCCACGCATTGGCACCATCAACGGCGATCCGCTGGTCGATAACTGCAGCCCAATCCAGAGCGTCATTGATGTCGGTATTAAAGCCTGATTCACAGAAGTTCGGCCCAAAACCGTTACCACAGGAAGCCTCTGTTTCCCAGAATTTCTTCCCTGCCGGCCACCCGGAAGGCAAGGAGTCTGCCGACACCGTGTTTGTACCGCTGAGGCTGGCTTGATATTCATGCCAATTGATTCCAGCAACGTATTGGTTACAGGATGAATCAGTGGCACAAGTCGAGCCCAGATTAGTTGTTGCGGAGTAGTTACTTGCCTCAGGCAAAAAGATGAGCGTGGATAAACCCTGCGAAGCAAAAGTAGGGCCAAGATTGGACTTAACGAAGGTATCGAGCTGCGATGATGACCAGACGGCGCTGTCGTAGGACATGCACATATCCGGCTCATTCTGGACCGATATCGCGTAAAGATTTATGCCGCCGGATTGCAAACTCTGAACAAAATTGGCTAGCCACGTTGCGTACGCAGCATAGTTGGATGTTGCGAGCGCGCCGCTTCCGCCCCCAGCACTGCAATCCACGCTTCCATTTGTGGTGTACTTGGCAGGCGGTGCCCACGGGGAAGCATAAACTCTCCCGCCATTTGCGATAACCGACTTCATATCACTCACATATGCACCAGCACAACTTGTGCCGACACTCGAACAGTCTCCAGGAGCAGAACCAGCATTGTCACTGACTTCTACTCTGAGTATGGATAGTCCAAGTTGTCCTGATCCGGTCCCAAAGAAGAGGGCCTGATTGGCCGACGACATGCTACCGCCCTGAAAGGCATCCGATGCGCCAAAGCCATCAATCACCTGATGGGTGTTCGTCCAGTTCAGTGTTGCCGTTTGCGCCTGGGCAACGCCAGATCCGACAAAAACCAGAACCAAGGCTACGGCAAACGTTGCAGCCAGAAGCTTGGTGTGAGCGCTGCACCTCGTTTTTGGGGTCCCGGTCAGGTCACGCGCAGCCCATATGGCAGCGTAAGAAGAAGCAGAAACTCCGGTGAACTTCTGCACTGGCGAAGCTAAGTAGCTCATTATTTTACCTTTAATGGCAATTTAGAATTCAAAGAAAGCACTTACTCTTCTAGAAGCAGTACTCACTTTTATAGTTAGTTAAGTTATAGACGTACAGATTACCGAAGTGATAGCAGGAAATCCGCTACTTTTATAACTCCGATCACCACTAACCAACGCAGCTATCCGGAGGCCAGCTCTGTGGCCGAGATCAAAAATTTTGAAGTAATCCCAATTAATTATCGATGGTGGCCAGGGACGGGATTGAACCGCCGACGCCGGCCTTTTCAGGGCCGCGCTCTACCACTGAGCTACCTGGCCTCAGTGCAGACTTTCAGTTGCATTTCCTGCGCGGAATCCGGCGCTGCCGGAGAAGGGTGGACGGCTCCACGGACAGAGTGCTGCAACGACTTGGGTAGTATACCAAGCGGCATTCGTCTGCGCCAAACCCCGGGGGACCGGCGGCCGCAACTCGAAAATTGGCTACTTGCTGGCGACGCTTCCCTTGACCGCGCTGAACGGAACCTCCATGGTGCCCACCTTGTGCGAGGTCTGCTCGTAGACGCCAGTGCGAAGCCAGTATTGTCCCTTGGGCGCGTCGATCTGGCCGTGCAGTTGCACCCCGGTCTTTTGGAAGATGGGATAGACGTCGGGCTTGATTTCGAGTTTCACCAGGTGATCCGCGCGGCCGGTGATCTGGCCGTACTTGTCATAAACGATCATCGACACATTCAAAGTGTCCTTGCGCAGACCGTCAGGATCCGGCTTCAAGTTCAAATCATCCACATCGAGCGCGAAGTCGACGGAATAATGATCTAACGGGCCCTGAAGCGACGGTTTTGCGGTGGCAGATCCATCGGGCTTCGCATTCGTTTCCTGGATCCGTGTTTTATACAGAATTTGTTCGGACTGCGGCATTCCGAAGACCATGAAGGGCTCGAGTGGGTCGATACGCAAGGGGTCTTGCGAGGCATGCCGCGCGGCTTGATCCTGCCGGCTTTGCGCGGCTCCGGGCAGATCCTCGTCCCGAGCGACATACTCTCGGCGATACGACAGCGTGTAATGCTCTCCGTCTCCAACTTTTACGTCGATTTTTCGATAGGTCCCGTCCATTTTTGCATCGCTCGGAGAATACGAGATCGTATAAAAATCCGCGCTGTGATCGGTTACCTTGCTGATGATTCCAGAGAGGTCATTTTGGTCGTAGAAGGCTTTGCCGCCAGTTTCACCTGCCAGCATATCCATGGTCGAATTGCTCGAGTTTTTTGCCTGGCCCTCATCCTGCAGACCGCCGGCAAGACCACCAGTTCCGACGCTCGGAGCATCCGCAGTCACTCCCGGTGGCGGACCCAGCAATTGTGGCGCTGAGGTAATCGTCGGATCAAGCGCATTCTCCGCCGTGTAAAAGCTCCGAACAGTCGCGCCTCGCACATCCACGGGGTAAATCGCTACCCGGGCTGCTGACAGCAGATTGATGGTTTTGTCGATTGAACCGTCGAAGCGATTCGCAGTTTGCCCGAACAATTCAACTGGAAATGCTCCCGACATCCAGATCACGTTCTTGCGACCAGGAAACGATCCGAGGAAAGCAGCAAGCTGATTCAGATTCTGCAGCGTCCTGTATTCGCGGTCGCTATCCTGCGCGTAACGCGTCTCCTGCATAAACTGCTGAAACGCCGCGATCGACTGCGGAGATACAGTGAATGCAGTTTGATTCGATCCCGCCGCTTCCATCTCCACCATCATTTCGAGGGTTTTGCCCTGCGCGTGAGACTCCTCCTGCGACTGCAACAATACCGCTGGGTCCGACTTGTCATTCTTTCGATAGCCCAATGCCGCGGCCAATACGGCAGGGTCATCAGAGAAGCCCTGGATGAAGCTAAGTCTCATCGACATTGTGAAGATCGCCAGCCGCGTCCCGGGTTTGAGCGTTTTTAAATAATGTTGCGCAGCTTTCTTCAGATACATCTGGTCGTTCATCGGCGTATTTAAGGCGTCCAGCAGCAGGATGTTGACCGCTGGCGGTGTTGGCAGCGGAGAGAAGTTGCTAAACACATTCGGGGGCAGTTGCGGCAACTCTCCATTCTGCCGGCGCTGCGCCAGAAAATCCCGATCGTGTTCTTCGAAATAGGTGATCGTTTGCGGATTTCCCTGTTCCCGCACCTTGAAGTCTCCCTGCTTCAAGCCCCTTATCGGGTTGCCATTGCGGTCGGTGACTATCACATCCACCAGCACCGCCCGGCTATTCACCTTCAGTGTGGTTTCAGCGACGTTGCTTGCTGCATCGTTGGTCTGAGATACCAAAGCCGTCGCAAAAACGGCCGCCAATGCAGCGACTCCCATGTTAAAGAGCTTCATGCGAGGACCTCCCGCGCGCAGAAAGACTAGCACCTTTTGATGTTGCCGTCCCGGTAAATGCTTTGATCAGGGCCTTCTGTTCTGGCCGCTCACGGCTGGATCAACCGGCAGGCCCTTTTGCCCGACCCGAGCCGGCTTCTCCGGAGCGCCTTCCGGCAAATTAGGGTTGTTTGTCGCATCGTCAGGAATCATGGTCACAGTCGAACCAAACCGGTGGTAATTGGAGAAGATGGTTTGGTTGATCATCGCGAGCGGCTTTTGCAGCTTATGATTCCCGTGGGCACAGCCGTTGGCCCCTTCGACCATGAAAGCGAGGCTGCGCAAGGGACAGATGGAACGCTGATTGCCAAGGACAACCACTCCGTATTCGATCACGCTGGCTACATTCGATATAGGAGCGCCCGTCTTCGATTCGGCCTCGAGCGTCATGCGCAAGATCGCACCAGACTTGGCATCCAGGGCAATCTCGCCGTGGTATCCCGGAATGTCGTGAAACGAAACGCGGTCCTGACAGGTGTCGGCGACTTCGTAGTGGGAGGATTCGCGGGGAACCGTATATTGATAGACAGCAGTCGGGCCCGCCATGGATAGTTCCCAGTGGTCGAACCTGGTTGTTCCCTGCTGCACATCCATCAGAACGACGGCCGCCTCCGTACCGAATTCGCCGCGGCTTTCGAGCCCGCTGTTCTCTTGCTTCCCCTCGTTTGGCCCCGGGTTGCTTTCCGTGACTTCTTTTCCATCCCGAAACGTGATCTTCCTTTGTATCGTGCCAACTCGATGGAATCCGGACTGATCGGTCGTCGCCTGGAAATACTTCAAAGTGATGGGAGAGTCGTCGAACCGCGTTGTGATCTGGGTAGCCTCGAAGTTGGGCAGGTGCGACAGCTCGCGCAACACGTAGGCGCGGGATTGCTTGAGCATCGCCTGCTGTTCTTCCGGATTCGGCGGCGGTAGCGGGAGTTGTTCACTGACGGGCAGTTTGAGGAGCGCTGAGCGATCGGCCAATTGTTCCAACGCCTGCTGCACATGCGTACCCAGATTGTATTGCCCGACAAGACGGTACATGGTGAGGGTGCTCAGGCGCTCCGTCAACTCCATCCTGGCAATGCGCGGAATGAGTTCGTCGTCCTGATCGAGTTGTTGCAGCAGGTCTCCGTCGCTGATATCGACGATTTCGTCGGAGGAGCCGGAGTTGTGCTTCTTGGCAGGTTCGTGTGGCTGTGCTGAACGTTGAGCGAGAACCTGATCAAGCTGGGCCACGGTCGCTTTTTCGACCGCGCTCGCCGGCAACGCAAGCGCCGCCAAAGCTCCGACAAGAACCAACGATCGCATCAAACGCATCAATCGATGTCCTCTCCGCTCACGGGAGCGCGTCACAATGATCCGCGTTGCGGATTTGCCAGAGGGCCACTCGACATGGCCGATCAGGCATCCAGCGTTAGCCCTCGATTCTAGCGTAATTCCGGCTCGAAATTATCTCAGAATCGTCTTCGCGCGGCGGCAGGGCTGCAGCCAGTGTTACCCTTTCCACAGCTTACGAGTGGTTCCGCAGTCGCTGTATCCAGGTCAGGCCGCAGAGCAAGGTGGCTTAGCGGAGCACGATAAGTGCGAAAATACTGCTGAAACGCCAAAGACCCAAAAGACCCAAAGTTCTATGTCCGTGAAAAAGCCAACTCGCCGCGAATTCCTTGTTGCGGGTTCATCCGCAGCCTTGGTTGCCGCGGTCCCTGCTGCTAATTTGGACGCAGCGCCGCCCGGAAACACTGCACCGAGTACCGAGACCTCCGATCGCGAGCCAGTTCCATTCTCGGCTGCGGAACTTTTTCAGCCCGGCCCGCAGCGCACCTTCAGCGGGGACAGGGCGACGCAGGTGGCGATGCCGGTCGGCGGACTTGGTGCGGGATGCATCTGCGTGAACGGATCAGGCGGTCTGCAGGACTTTTCCATTCGCACCCGGCCCGAAACCACGGCGCTTCCCGCGGGATTTACGTCCAATTCGCCGGAAGCTGCATTTGCCGTTCTGCACATCAAGGGAGCGGCGGCTGTCACCAGGCTCGTCGAGGGTCCGTTTCCGCCTTTCAAGATTTTCGACCAGGGACTGCAGGGGCAGGGGTTGCGTCGTGGAGGATTCGAGGGGTTTCCGCGGTTTGAGAAGTGTAACTTCCGCGGTGAATTCCCCTTCGCCGAAGTTCGCTTCGCGGATCAGGCGGTCCCGTTGGATGTGTCCCTCGTGGCCTGGAACCCCTTCATTCCACTGGATGACAAGAATTCCGGTATCCCATGCGCGATTCTCGAATACACCCTGCAAAACACCTCGTCGCGGCCAGTGGATTACGAATTGTCTTACCATCTCTCGCACCTCGCGCCCGGCTGCAGGCCAGACCAGGCGGCCAGCGCCAATGCGCTGATCCCAGGTAAAGGAGCGTTCCTTTTCAATCGCGAAGCGCCCAATGCTGAGGCTTACGGCAGTGCTACGCTGACGGTGATCAGCGGCAAGCCAAAGATCAAAGCCATGTGGCTGCGCAGCCCCGGCTGGGAATTCGACTCGCTGTCGGCGCTCTGGCGCGAAGTCTCTTCGGGAAGCTTCACCACAAACGACGGCTCCAATACGGTGGACAATGCCGGCCGAAACGGTGCTTCCATCCTGCTTGAAGGACATATTGCGCCAGGCGAATCGCACACCTACCCCATCCTTATTACGTGGCATTTTCCCAACTGCTATCTGCGCGAGGGCGGAGTTGCAAGCGCGCAAAACACAGCCGGCATTCAAGGTCAGCCGGGCTGCAGGACGGTGCCTGCCGATGCTCCGCCGCCGTGGCACCCGTACTACTCAACGCAATGGAAAGATGCCCGGGACGTTGCCGCGTATGTCGAGCAGAACTACGCCACGCTGCGCACCAGGACGGTGCAGTTCAAAAACGCGGTCTTTAGCTCCACGTTTCCCCCCTACGTGCTGGACGCCGTCTCTGCCAACCTCGCGATCCTGAAGGCGCCGACGATTCTGCGCGAGGCGAATGGCAATGTGTGGGGATGGGAGGGCTGCTTTCCTGACGCGGGCTGCTGCCACGGATCGTGCACGCACGTGTGGAACTATGCACAGGCTCTGCCGCATCTCTATCCCCAGTTGGAGCGAACGCTGCGTGACCTCGAACTGGCTCGCTCCATGGATGATCGCGGGCACGTGAATTTTCGCGGGGCGATTCCCGACGGCCCGGTCGATCACACAGGGTACGCGGCCGCCGATGGGCAGCTTGGCGGCATCATGAAAGTCTTCCGCGACTGGCAGATTTCCGGCGATGCGGATTGGCTGAAGCGCATGTACCCGCTCGCCAAGCGGTCAATTGACTACTGCATCGCCACATGGGATCCGGATCATCGCGGCGCACTCTTCGAGCCGCACCATAACACGTACGACATTGAGTTCTGGGGTCCGGACGGCATGTGCGCCAGCATCTACGTCGGCGCACTCTCTGCGATGGCGCAAATGGCGACCGTTGTCGGGGAGTCTGCGGATGCGACCCTTTATAGCGACCTTGCCAAGACTTGCGCGAAGTTCATGGATGAAACTCTCTTCAACGGCGATTACTACCAGCAGAAGATTGAGTTTCAGGATCTCCGCGACAAATCGTTCGCGGAATCCGTCGCGCACGTCGATGAGAAGAGCAGCGAGATGCAGCAACTGCTCAAACGCGAGGGGCCAAAGTACCAGTACGGATCAGGGTGCTTGTCCGACGGCGTGATCGGTGCGTGGATGGCCAGCCTCTATGGCATCGACACTCCGCTTGCGCAGAAGAACATTCACTCCACGCTGCAAGCCATCTTTCGCAACAACTTTAGGACCGACCTGAGCCAGCATGCTAACGCGCAGCGGCCGGGATACGCGATGGGCCACGAGCCCGGCCTGTTGCTCTGCAGCTGGCCGCATGGCGACAAGCCGACACTGCCCTTCGTCTATTCCGACGAGGTATGGACTGGGATTGAATATCAGGTCGCTTCGCACCTTATTCGTGAAGGATTCGTGGACGAAGGCCTCGCCATCGTCAAAGCACTGCGCAGCCGCTACGATGGGCGCACACGCAATCCGTGGAACGAATACGAGTGCGGCAACTGGTATGCCCGCGCCATGTCGAGCTTCGCGCTTGTAGGAGCGCTTTCCGGCTTCCGCTACTCCGCCGTGGACAAAGCTCTGCATTTTGGGCCGAAGTTGAAGGTGCATCCGTTTGTGAGCTTCTTCTCAACTGCGACGGGCTACGGCACAATTGCCCTCGACGGCCACACTGTAGCGGTGAACGTGATCGAAGGCGAACTCGTCATCGAAAAGATGCAGTTCACAGATGCAGAGGGTACCCGGTCCGTGGATTGGAAGGCTACGGCCAAGCCCGGCACCACTGCGTCAAAGACTATCTAGTGCCTCGTCTCTGAAATTCGCGTCAGAATTAATCCATCATCCCGAGAGCAGTTTGGCCGGTCTTTCGACCAAACGGAATCGAAAGATCTGCCCTGACAATTCCGCGATCAAGGGCGGGAACCAGGACCGCACAGTTCCCGGAGGGAACGCAGGATAATAGCCCAGGATGGAGCGCAGCGGAATCCTGGGATAGCCAACAACATGAGCCCAGTCCCGGACGGACGTCCGAATCCTGCCGCATTCTCATGTTCTTCGGGTGGCGCAACGCGCCTTGTGCGACTGCGGTTGCTCTTTGCGATTTATCTCACAAACTTCTGAGACACCGGTCTAGCGCGCAATTCCGTCACTGACGGCCAATCCGTCTGCCGCTATGATCAAGCCGTGCAGAATACTTATCGCCTGGGCGACATTCTTGCCAACGCCATTACGCATGGCATAGGCGCAGCGCTGGCAATCGCGGGAGCGGTTTATCTGATCGTCGTGAGCGCTCGCGAGTCGGCCTGGATTGTGGTGAGCTGCTCGATTTTTGCGGGAACGCTGGTGCTGGTTTATCTCTGCTCCACGCTCTACCACTCGCTGGTGCGGACGCGTGCGCGGCATGTATTTCACGTCCTCGATCATGGAGCGATCTACCTGTTGATTGCCGGAACCTACACGCCGTTTACTCTGGTTTCGCTTCGCGGGCCCGTGGGGTGGACCCTCTTTGGCATTGTCTGGACACTCGCTGTCGCGGGTGTCATCTTCAAGAGCTTCGCCGTCGGGCGATTCACTGTGGCGTCGGCCATTGTCTATCTCTTCCAGGGATGGGTGGTGGTCTTCGCGGTGCATCCGTTGATGCAGGCCATCAGCCCGCACGGCCTGCTGTGGCTGGGCGCGGGCGGCCTGGCATACACGCTGGGGATCGTTTTTTTCGCGCTGGATCGCCTTCCGTACTTCCACGCGGCATGGCACCTGTTTGTGCTGGCAGGAAGCGTTGCGCACTACTTCGCGATCCTGTTCTACGTGGTAAAGCCGGCCTGAGCACCGCGCCTTGTCAACGAGGGACCGTCCAGATTTGCACGCCTGTTTCAGAACAGTTCAGCACACATTACCTTTGGGTTGGATAGAGCATGGACCTTCGAGTAATCCAAGACGCCCGATGCTACACTTCGCGTGGAGAGAACGAGAGCATGACACCCGATCCCTATCGCAATGCGTACGCAAAGGCCCTCGAAGACCTGACCCTGATTAGCGCGAAATTCGAATGGTTAACCATCCGCAAAAGAAACGTTGAGAACCTCGTCCTGGCGTTGGAGCCGATGTTTTCCGCGGTGGAACAAGCCGCGCCGGAAACTTCGTCGCATGCCCCGGTTCAAGCTCTGCAAACCCCGCAAGAGGCTTCAGAGAACGCGCAGGAACCCGCAGAGACCGCGGCCAGCTACTCGTATCTTGATGTTCCCGCTCCGCTGCCCGCCGATTCAGACGGTGACCCGTTCCAGCGTCGCGCGAAGGCCAACTTCCGCTTCAGAGGTCTTTCAGCACAGCGGTCGTACTAACCCGATCGACAACCATCCGCGTCCGATTTCAGAAGACGAAGGCCGGCACCGACTACAATCGCTTGCCGGCCAATTAGTCTGCGTTCGCGTCTTCGTAAGATCCCTGACTCAGAGAGATTGGGACCGACCAGGGAAGCCCGCATTGACCCCAACCCGCAAACCCGGTAAACTACTCTAGTTTGGCGATTCCTGCCTGTTGCCACGGAGCCAACCGCTCGCCCAGAGATTTTTTGGCGCTCGAGCGTACCGTGGACCTGGAAGTTTTTGCCCGAAGCATTTCTGATTTCATAGAGCAGATCCGCAGTGGCGCGATCAGGCTCTGGAGGGTTTATGTACGCGGTTATTCGTACCGGTGGCAAGCAATATCGGGTCGCGCCAGGCGATGTGGTCAAGATCGAGTCCGTAGCTTCGGACGACAAAACCGTCGAGTTCAGTGATGTTCTCGCCTTTGGCGACGGAGAAGGCGGCATGACCAAGCCGGGCAGCGCCAAAGTGACCGCCGAAGTGGTCGGTCAGGGCCGCGGCGACAAGATTCTCGTCTTCCACCTCAAGCGGAAGAAGCAGTACAAAAAGATGCAGGGCCACCGGCAGAACTTTACCGAGGTGCGCATCAAGGCCATCGTGGCCGACGGCGTGACATACTCGGAAAAGTAGCTGCTAGCTCTTGGTCTTCAGCTTTTCAGGAGCTGGGGACGAGATGATTCACAGATTCGACGGCTGACGACTGAAAGCCGGGATTTAGAGGGGATTCGGAAATGGCACATAAAAAGGGTGGAGGCAGCTCCACAAACGGACGCGATTCAAATGCACAGCGGCTCGGCGTGAAGGCCTTTGGCGGCCAGCTCGTTACCGGCGGGTCGATCATCATGCGCCAGCGCGGCACCAGGATCAAGCCGGGCACAAACGTGGGCATCGGCTCGGACGACACACTCTTCGCCAAGGTTACTGGCCGGGTGAAGTTCACTGACCACGGCAACCGCGGGCGCTTTGCGTCGATTGAGCCAGTCGCGGCGGAATAGTCGCGGATCCAAGCTAAAGGCAAAGGCCACGGTTCGCCGTGGCCTTTGCTTTTGTGTCTGCATTGGTGCTGCAAAATGGAAGGGCCGAACCAGGACTGGTTCGGCCTCTTTTCTTTACGACGACTCGTGAGCTTACGATTTCGATTCGTTGCTTTGCAGATTGCGCGTCAAAACCTTATCGACAACACGCTCGACGTCGGTGAGGAAGAATCCATTTGCCGGCTGCTGCACGGCAACATGCGTTCCGTGGCCGAGAGCCGAAGCAATTTCGTTCCAGCGGTAGATGGTAGAGTTGGCCGGCATCACCAAAGGTTTGCGCACGCGCTCGGGCATCGCACAGTAGACGACCCACATTCCTACTGAGAGCAGGATGAATGCCTCATATGCAAATTGCAGCGGCGCTGTCAGCGTCGAAGAGGCAGGAATCACACGCCGAAAAAATCACGTCGTTTGCCGACATCAGGCCAAAGCCGAGTCCGAATCCAACTGCGAGATCTTTGAATGAAAGCTGAAGCGCGTGGATGCAGAGGCAGATGAAACCCAGCAGGCAAAGTTCCAAAATGCTCACCGAACGCATCAGCGCCAGTGCAATATCCGGAATCAGCGACACACTGGGATGCGAGTACGAGATTGATCCAAGGCTCGCGACCGCTGAGACTAAGGCCACCCAACGGAAAACGACCGTTCCCAGTCGCATCAACCCTGAGAAGGCGGAAAGCACAGAACGGAAGATCTCAAGAGTGACGAAGAAAAGGCTGATCGCGCTGGCGATGTACACCGCCCAGTAGGGGTAGAAGTAGAACGGAAAATACTGATGGCCCCAAGGCTGCGCCTGAATATATAAGAGTCCCAACAGAATGGGCATCGAGCCGATACGCAGTGCCAGATAAACGTTTATCGCGGGGAAGCGCTTTTGCAGCCCTTTCTTCCAAAAAAGGAAGCCAAGTGTAGCCCAGAGCGCGAACTCAACCACGCTCATCAGCGACATCATGAAATCTAAAGGCATAAAGGCCCTTTCCATTCTGAGAGTTCTCCCAGAATAGTCCTTGCAGCCCTTGGATTCAAATGAAAACTAGGTAGCCACGTGTAGCACTTTGGTGCTACAGAGCCTTTACTTCGAGGTCGCCGAGCATCCCATGCCGGGTCCGCACAAGGGAACAGGCAGGCCAGCGGTTGCCGACTGGTGGCTCGAGAACGGGTGCTTCGGGGTCGAAGAAACGGAGGCAGCGGCGGCACCGGCAACAACGACGGACAGGACGAAAACGCGGAAGGCGAGTTTCATAATTGGTTACCCCTCACAGAAATCTCTGCAGAATTTTTTGGGTTGCTGACACTTTTATGGTAGTGCAATTAACGCACTAAGTCCAGCCTTTTCAAGTACATCGAAAGTATCGCATTTATAAGTGACAAAAGTAATATCATTCTTAGGTAATCTACGCAAAGGTACCCTATTTAGTTACCTACCCCGCGCGCTCGTAACAGTTGTCACGACTGCGAATTTGCATGGCGCTACATGGTAAAATTAAAGCTGGCAGAATTCTCACAAAGCCCTCGTGTTTCAAGCGGTTAATCCCCAATTTTTTGACCCGAATCGACGTCCGGGTTGAACCGTGTTTGAGGCTACGGAAGGCGAAGATTCTGCGAATGGACAATTATGGCGACTGAACCCCGAGAGATGACTCCTCCCCCCGACGACAACGGAAACTACACAGGCGAAGACATCACGGTCCTTGAGGGCATGGAGCATGTAAGACTTCGTCCGGCCATGTACATTGGCTCGACCGGTGAGATGGGTCTTCACCATCTTGTTTACGAAGTAGTAGACAACTCCGTTGACGAAGCCCTGGCCGGTTATGCCAAGAAAATCGACGTTACCATCCACGTCGACAACTCAATTACCGTCGTTGACGATGGTCGAGGCATTCCCGTCGATATGAAAACACTTGCAAATGGCGAGGCGATGCCGGCCGTGCAAGTGGTGCTGACCAAACTCAACGCAGGCGGAAAGTTCGATTCCTCGAACTACAAAGTGTCCGGCGGGCTGCATGGCGTCGGCGTGAGCTGCGTAAATGCTCTCAGCCAGGAATTGAATGTTGAAATATGGCGCGACGGCCATACCTGGGAAATGGATTTCAGCTGCGGTGCAGCGACCAGTGAACTGCGGATGGCTGGTACCTCGAAGAGACGCGGCACCAAGGTCCACTTTCTGCCCGACAAAACCATCTTCACGGCGACCGAATACAACTATGACACGCTGGCTCAACGACTACGCGAACTTGCCTTCCTGAACAAAGGACTCGAAATCACGCTGACGGATGAGCGCACGTCCGATCCCAAGACCGGAGAAGCCAAGCGCGCCGAGTTCCGCTACGCCGGCGGAATCGCCGAATTTGTGAAGCATCTGAATCGCGGCAAGTCGGTGCTGCACGAGAAGCCGATTGTGATGGAAGCGCAGCGCGATAACGTGGAGATCGAAATCGCGCTTCAGTATAACGACAGCTACTCCGAGACAGTCTTCAGTTTCGCGAACAATATCAACACGGTGGATGGCGGCACGCACCTGTCGGGCTTTCGCACTTCGCTGACGCGCACCATCAACGCGATCGGCCAGCAGCTTGGGCTGTTCAAGGACGTAAAAGAGAACCTGAGCGGCGATGACGTGCGCGAGGGTCTTGTTGCGGTCGTCAGTGTGAAGTTATCGCAACCTCAGTTTGAAGGCCAGACCAAGGGCAAGCTCAATTCAGACATCGCCGGAATCGTGCAGGCCTTCGTCAACGAGCGCCTCGGCATGTACCTCGAGCAGAATCCGCCTGTAGCTCGCAAAATCATCAATAAGGCGATTGAAGCTGCACGCGCCCGTGAGGCTGCCCGCAAGGCTCGCGACCTCACACGGCGCAAGGGCGCGCTGGACGGTGGCGGTTTGCCGGGCAAACTGGCTGATTGCTCTGAGCGCAATCCCGATCGCTGCGAACTGTATCTCGTCGAGGGTGAAAGCGCCGGCGGCACCGCCAAGCAGGGACGTGACCGCCGTTTCCAGGCAATTCTCCCGCTCAAGGGCAAGATCCTCAACGTGGAGAAGGCGCGCTACGATAAGATGCTGGGCCACGAGGAAATCCGCGCCATGATCACGGCGCTGGGCTGCGGCATTGGCAAGGATGACTTCGACCCGGCAAAGATACGCTACGGCAAGATCATCCTGATGACCGACGCCGACGTGGACGGATCGCACATCCGCACGCTGCTGCTGACATTCTTCTTCCGTCACATGACGGAGCTGATCAAGAGAGGCAACATCTACATTGCGCAGCCGCCATTGTTCAAGATCAAGAAGGGCCGGTCTGAGCAATATGTGAAGGACGAGCGCGAGCTGAACCGCGTTGCGATCAAGCGCGCTTCCGAGGGCATGATCGTGCGGCACGGCGAGAATGCAAGCCATATTGAGGGCAGCGAGCTTACCCGCTTCATGGGCTACCTGAACGAATACCTTGCCTTCGTCGAAAAGGTAGACAAACGCATTCGCAACGAACAGCTCACTGAGTTGATCGCGCGCGCCGAGCTAACCCATCGCTCCGACTTCACCTCGAAGGACGGCAATGAAGTGCCGGCGAAGCTGGCGCGACTGCACGAGCAGCTTAAGCAACAGGCAGACGATTTTGCAATCAAGGTCACCAAGCCGGTTGAAGACGAAGAGCACCACACCTGGTCACTCTGTTACAGCGATTCGCAGGGCGCATCACGCTGCATCGACTACGCGCTGGCCTCGAGCCCAGAGTTCCGCCAGATGATGTCGAAGTATTCGCAGATCAGTCAGTACCTTGAGCCGCCATTCCTGATCGAGTACGCAGTGAAGACAACGCAAGAGTCTGCAGAAGAGCTGGAAGGCACCGAGTTCGAAGAGGGTCAGACGCCACCGAAGGTGAAGGCGGAAGCGAAGGCGGCGCGGCGCACCTCGCGCATCCAGCATGAACCGGTAGAAAAGCAAACCGCACGTGAGCTGTTTGCCTACATCGTGGAACAGGGCAAAAAAGAATACGATGTGCAGCGCTACAAGGGATTGGGTGAGATGACCGCGCCACAGCTTTGGGAGACCACGATGGACCCGGAGCGGCGGACGTTGCTGCAGGTGAAACTCGAGGACATCGCCGAAACCGAAACCATCTTCACCACGCTGATGGGCGAGGATGTTGAAGCACGACGCAAATTCATTGAAGACAACGCGCTCGACGTGAAGAATCTCGACATCTAAATAGTCTGCAAGAATGTAGATTGGCTCAATTAGTGTCCAGATTTGCTCAATTGTTGTCCGATTTTTTGGCGCATTAAGTGTATGTAGGGCGTCAAAAGTAATGCAATTCGCGTCAGCAAAAGAAAGCAGTTTTCCCGCCATAAAAGATACAACTCACACATCTTGAACTTCTTCGTACCCGGGGAAGCGAAGCTTCCCCGTTCTTGAATTCGCATCTCCAGATAGGATTCGCAAAAAGCATTGCCAGTCTAACGAGGTCGATGGAACGGGAATAAACTAGTAGGCCGAGGGAATTTGAAATGGCAATGGAATCGGCTAATCCTGACTTCGCAAATCCCGGCGAATGGCTCGAGCGCAAAGTTCTCCCCAACGGAGTCTGGGTTTACGAAGTCCGCTACTACTCCGACGAGTTAATGAAGCTGAGACAAGGACGGCGCTCATTAAGGGTGGCTGTCAGACTCGAGAAGCCGGACGCGAGCGCAATTCTTGTGCGCGTGCCACGGAGAAAGTCCATTCTTTCGGTTCCAGCGGTTTCGCCGCTGGCTCTGCGCGCCTCGAAAGGAAACAGTTCGTAATTCACACAAGCAGCTTTTCGCGTTTGCATACCTCTTGGTGGTGCGAGTGCTCCCCTCCTCTCTTTTTGCGGCACATTTTCTGCGCCATCCGATTGCCCGAGTCGGTAACCCCCTCCTATAAGCGAAGGAGTGGCCAGAATGAGTCGCGCTGCAGCATTAGGCTGATCCACCTTCCACGGCCCGAAGCGTCCTCACTGGCGCGGTAATCGCTGGCTCGCTGTTTCTATTTACTGTTGTAGGGGGGCCTGCGGCCACTCAGGACAGTCGCGACTTTCAGCCGTACCTGCCGCTCTACGGCGTAAGCGGCCGAGCTAACATCCAGTTCACATTACTCTAAGGTCGTGTTTGGCTTCAAATTGGTCAAGATAAACGAACGAAAGAGAATTGAGCCAGAAAGTTGACTCTTCAACTCTCAGCTAGCGCATCGAGTCGAGCGTTCTTTTTTGTGGGCAAGTGAACCGTTGAGGTGGCATGTCTTTCACGAGAGAATCTCAGGCATCGATTTTCAGGAGGGATCGGGGAAATTCGATCTTTTCCCGGCGCGCGCGTTGCTGGCTGCCGAGGTAAAAGTAGCAGACGCGCGGGTTTGACGGGTGCGCACTCTTTAATTAACAAGTCGATTTTCAATCTGCATAGGGGTGACTTCCAAATAGCCCTGTCACACGAATCGGGTAATCGTGCTGTCGTGCCGCCGTTGAGTTCCGTCCCGCCGGGTTTTAGGTCCGTGTCTAGCT
This sequence comes from uncultured Acidobacteriaceae bacterium, assembly GCA_963735215.1. GTDB lineage: Bacteria > Acidobacteriota > Terriglobia > Terriglobales > Acidobacteriaceae > Telmatobacter. The sequence goes on from CAVTKF010000014.1 coordinate 169,813, forward strand.
GTCGATATGCGGTTTAGCTTCAGTCCTATACAATTCGAGCAAACTGACAATATGAAAAGATTGTTGCCAGTAGACGGGCCATGACGACGGAATTCCAGACAGGGACAACAGTTCGTGTGCGAGGAGGGCGTTTCATGGTCCTCAGCGCGGATTTGATCGGACAGACGAACGGCAGACCGATCAAACGCCTTCGCTTGCGCGGGCTCGACGAACCGTTTCGGAATGAAGAAATCTGCGTACTCCATCCGATCGAGGAAGCAACGCCGGACGGTATCCCTGCACTTGATCTTGCACGCCCTGGGCGCCTTGCCCGATTCAAGCTGTTGATGGATTCAAGCTGGCTTAGTCTTGCGCCCGGCGACGATCGCCTAGTTTCATCAACTCGTTCACGGATTAAGTTCGAGCCCTACCAACAGGTTCCCGCGCTTCGCGCTCTGGAATTGCCACGGCCACGACTATTGATAGCCGATGACGTCGGTTTGGGCAAGACGATCGAGGCTGGTCTGATCCTGCGTGAACTAAACGCCCGCCGCCGAGCCGCACGGATTCTGATCGTCTGTCCAGCGTCGATCATCGAGCAGTGGCAGACAGAACTCTCATCAAAATTCGGCTTTCAATTCAAGATTTTTGACAGCGACGGCGTGGCGGAAGCACGAAGATCTCTCGAAGTTGGAACAAATCCATGGAGTGCCGAACCGCGTGTTATCGCGTCAGTCGACTTTATTAAACGTCGAGAAGGCGCCTTCCGGGAACTATCGGCGAGTCGTTGGGACGTCATCATTATCGACGAAGCCCACCACCTCGCTTCCGGCAACGACGACGAAATGACGGACCGATTCCGGCTTGCTCGCTGGCTTGCCACTGAGAATACCGGCGCCTTGCTGCTGCTGACGGCAACGCCGCACGACGGTTACGATGAGAACTTCAAGGCTCTGCTATCGCTGCTAGAACCATCCCTGATCGTCCCTGGCCGTGATCTCAAATACGACCAATATCGCCGCCACATGGTCCGCCGGCTCAAGCGACATGTGCGCCTACAAAACGGGTCACCTAAATTCGTCGAACGGGAACCGGTCCGAGCTCTGGGCGTCAGCTTGTCGGCCGAGGAAGCAGCACTCCAACAGGCTGTCAGTGAGGAAGCGGCCAACCTGGACCTGCTCGCCGATAAGGCGGTTCGGGCCGATAGAGAGTCAATCCGCCTTGTTGCAACGATTCTGCGGAAGCGCGCCGCATCGTCGCTCACAGCACTCCGGAAAACAGTCGCTCAACGTAAGGAAAATATTGGCCAAACAATCGGAGAGGTTGAGGTCCGTCGGGACCATCTACGAGCAGCGAGACCATCCCCGAAGAAGCGCAAGCTCGATTGGAACTCGATCTTTACCGCAGCTATCTCTCCACGATGCAGCGCACAGGTCGTGAACTCAGGCGTCTTAAAAATGAGGTCGAGGGTCTTGACCAACTGGAGCAGTTGATATTCGACTGTGGCGCGGTTCCCGAGGCCAAGCTCGCTACTCTCGAAAGCTGGCTCAAGACCATACACAAAGGCCATCGAGACGAAAAGGTCATCGTTTTCAGTGAATACGCGGACACAGTTGAATCTATCGCCACCCACTTAGAGATGCACGGCTACTCCGGCCAGGTGGTTCAACTAACTGGTGACACCGGGAACCGAAAAGAACGCACGAAGGCGCTCTTGCGGTTCGCCTCAGCCGGATTACGTATCTTGGTTGCCACCGACGTAGCTGGCGAAGGACTTAATCTTCAGGAACACTGTCACCACCTCGTTCATTTCGAATTGCCTTGGAATCCTAACCGGATGGAGCAGCGGAACGGACGCATAGACCGCTACGGCCAGAAGAAAGCTCCAGTGATCGCTTTTCTCTACGCCGAAGACTCCTACGAAGGTGAGGTGATGAAGCGGCTCGTTCTGAAGATCGAGGCACAGATGCGAAGGCTCGGTTCTGTGGGCGACGTGCTCGGTCAAATTCAAGGGGACAGCATTGAACGGCTCCTGAGCCGCCCGACACCGGATGTGCACCGCGCGATTGAGGACGCTGAGGCGCAGATTGATAGCGAATTGAACCGTGCATCAGATCCAAGGATCAGAGAACAACTTGGCGAGGCGAACGAGGACAAAGGTGAGCTGGACCGCGCAACAGCCGCAGTGCTCGCCGAAAAGGAGCACGGAGTTGCCCTGGATGTTTTTCTCAGACGCGCCCTACTGGCAGCCGGAGGAAGCGTCGAGACTCGCGATAACGCCCTCTATGTGGTGACACCGGCAATCTGGCGTTCCCACGTGGTTCAGGAAAGATACGATGGCCTCCTGCCGCCCGGGTCATTTCGCCCAGGTGATGAAAGCGCGGCGGTCGATGTATTGCACGAAGAGCATCCTTTATTAGAAGCTGCTGTCCGATGGGTTCGGTCAACTCGGTTCCGCAAAGATGATGATCACCGGCTCGCCTACGTTGTTGTTCCGCAACTCGCGGAGCAGGACCTGATCGTCACATTCCTGGTGACCTTACAGGACGGTACCGCCGCAAAGCTGGAGCGCTTCGAAGCTGTCCGAGTTTCTCACGACCTCCAGGCATCGAGGGTGCCCGCAGCAGATGAGGAAGCGTCCCGCGTCACATTCCCCGGAAACGTCGCCAGTGGACAGCTTTCTGCGCTGTTCGACACCTGGTGGCAGGAAGCCAGGCTGCTAGCTGAATCAGAGGCAAGACGTCGCGCGATGAACTGGAGGACCGAGTTAGTCGCTGTGCGAGGGCTGGAGGCGGAGTTCCAGAAACCAGAAATCGAACGCTGGGATAGGGCGACGAAAGAGGCGATTCTCCGGGAGCATCTGCATAGGGAGCAACAACCGCAGCTCTTCGGTGAAGCGCCTCCGCTTCCGCCGGCGATTCGTCGGCGACTGGACGAACACCGCAAGCGGGTCGATATCCAGCGCACGATTCTGGACCACAGGGTCAAATTCGAAGAGCCGTTGGTCGAGCCGTTGGGAGTGCTCTTGCGCGTACCTGCTTCGCTCGTGGGGGAGGGACTCTAGGCAATGGATGTCCTTCAAATACAGGGCGACGCATTCAGCGAGTACTTCCTTCATAAGATTCTTCCACATGAGGCCAAACTGGCCTCGCGCCTCGATGAGTCGGGGGCTGAACGCACGTGGCGCGGCCTGAGCGGCCTTTTGAGACAAGCTCACCGCGAACTGCGCGGCAGCCGTCAAGCTCGCGTCACCCGTCGCGTTCTGCTTGATCCCTTGGCCGAAGTGCTGTCCTGGCGACTCGGTGAGCTTTCCGTCGTAGTCACCAACAGCGGCGAAGAAGAAGAAAGCCAGCCACTATATATTGATGGGGAAGAGAAGGCCGTCGCCCGTGTGCTGGCAATTTCCGCTGAATCCTCCCTTGATCTCCCGCCGGAGGGACTGCATCGCCGCTTCGCGCCGGCACATCGGCTGGTCCGCGTTCTTGAACAGGAAGGTCTGACCTGGGGCATTCTTTTGAATGCTTACGAACTCCGGATCGTTCGTCGCAGCGAAGGCTTTGTTTCCTCCCATTTAGCATTCAGTTTGCTCGACGTGTCGGACGATGTACCCGGAGCGCGGTCCGCATGGAAACTGCTTTGGGGAGTGCTCCGCGGTGATTCTTGGCAACCGTCTCCTTCGATGCTTGATGAGGTGGTCCGGCTCGGTCGCGAACATCAACAGGAAGTTGGTACACTTCTCGGCTCGCAAGTACCCGCCGCGGTGGAACGGTTGCTGCATGGCGCGATCACCCACCCAGCGAATCGGGAGATTCTCGCGAATTTTGTTGCCGAATCGACGCGCCGCAGAGGTCTCCTTGAACACCTGCACGCCGGCGCACTCCGCTATTTGTACCGCCTTCTTTTCGTCCTCTACGCCGAAGCACGCGGTTTGCTTCCGCTGGATATGCCAGCCTATCGAGACGGCTATGCGCTCACCGGGGCTCGCGGCCTGGTTCGCCGTGCACTCGACCGCGCCACCGATCCGCGAGTGAATGCAGATGCCGCCAACGGCTTCTACGAGCTCAGCCTCATTGCTCTCTTCCGGTTGCTACGCGACGGCGCAGACCTCGGACCTGAAGGACGAATCCCGGCGTACGGCGGCGGACTGTTCTATCCGCACCGTGAGCCGGACTGCGAGTACCCTGAATTCGACGATCTCCGCATCGGCGACCAGACTGTTGCTTACGTCCTGGAAGCCCTCACCCACGTCCAGACCAAACGCGGTAAGGTGACCCTCTCCTACCGCGAACTCGATGTCGAGCAGCTCGGGTCCCTCTACGAGGGTCTGCTTGAGCGTGCGGTTGACTTCGTGGATGAGCAAAGCGGGCCGCTATGGCGCATTCGCCTCGACGGCGACGTTGTGCTGGTGACCGGATCGCAGCTGGCTGACCTGCGCAAGCGCCGAGGTGAAATCGGCGCGGCCACATTGGATCTGGAAGAGCCAGACGAAGAGGATGAGCCGGAAGATTCAGAGGCCGAGCCAGACGAGGAGACGGACGAAGAAGCGGACGAAGAACCCGCCACAACCGGCAAGAAGACGCCTGCATACGGAGTGAACGCGCGGTTTCGTGTCGTCGGAGCAAAGCTCGAAAACGGCATTTTGTACCTAAGCCTCGGAGACGACTTCGGAGATCATGGAGAAATCCCCGCCCGATTTTCAACCGATAGCTGTGATCCGGCTTCAATCCGATATCGGCTGCGCGAGGTGCTGGACTTTGAGGACGTCAATCCTGAAGAAGACGCTCAGAATGCCGACCGGGCGGCCAAAGCCGCGCGACTAGCCCGCGCTCCAGCCGGTCCCATAAACCTGACTGATCATCATGAAGTACCACCGGCAACTACCCTTAGCCAGGAAAGGGTGCCTGCGGATCAGTTGCTGAAGATCCGCGCCTCGATCAATGAGTACAGGGAAAATGCAGTCAAAAACATGCTTCAGGCTTCAGTTCCCCTCTCCCGTGCGCTGGTCTCAATCTATAAGGAGCGAAGCCAATACTCCGGATCGGCGCAGCACCCGACAGTGCGTGCAATCGGAGTTCTCGAAAGCCAAATGGGCAAATCGCTTCAAGCGCGCGACGAGAAAGATATCCAGGAACTGATTGACATGATGGACGATTGCGCGCATTCGGATCGCCGACGGCATGGCAGTGGAGAGCGTGTCGAGTAAACCCTGCTCCAACGGCTGGCGACGATCGGGGCTTTCGTACCAAAACGAAAACATGCGTTGTTTGCGAAGTTCAGGCTCGGTAACGCAATCCCCCAGAGGCCATCGATGGATATTGGCATGTTGTTCGCGTCAAGAAGATTGCCTTTGAGTTCTCCGGTTACCGGATCGAACACAAGAATCTGACCGCTTCCAAACTGTCCAACGAGGATGTCGTGGCTGTAGATTCCGAAGTCACTGGGCGCCTGAGCCATTCCCCAGGGAGCGTTGAACCATTTGCTCTTATCGAGTCGATGCAGCAAACGTCCGGTGGGCGAGAAGACGTCAACGAAGCCGAGTCCCGCACCGTCTACCTCATCGTGCTTTGCGCTGTCTTGTTTGGCGAAGGCTACATAAAGATTGCCGCCAATGTTCTGAACGTTGAAGGGAGCGAATCCGTGGGGTATGCGTTCATCTTCGAAGGCATCGTGGCCAATGGAGATGCGGTGGAAATTCGTGTCGTAAACATTCACGTTCCCTTTTCGAAAGTCGGCCACGTAGAGATAGTTTGCCGAACCTGCGCGTGGGTCATCAACGGTGGCAACGGCCATTCCTTTGAAGACCGATGCGCTGTGGGTGTTGACCTTTACAACAGCGGTCGTTGGACCGACTCCGGGATTCCAACCAGAGAGAGTGCCGTCTTCCGTAACGAAAAGGAATAGTGCCGGCTTGCCTGGGGCAATTTGGAAGTCCTGGCTACCGTTGAAGATTTGCCCGGTAGGCGTGCCTGAGCCGCGCCGTCAGCACCCGGAATCGTGACCACCAGAGGGTTGATAGCTCCGGTTCCCGTGTAGAGAGTTGCCAGGCCGGGCCCGTTGTTTGATACCCACCATGGTGATCCGGAACTGCGGGAGAGGCCCATGGATTGACCAAATTCGGATCTGTCGTTGGGGCCATTCCAGGGATGTCAGAGATGAGATTTGTCTGCTTGTAGTGCTGAGCTTGTTGCGCCTGCATCATTGAGCAAAAGGCGAGCAAGCCGATGGATGCGAAGTGCGAGAACTGAGGGAGAGATTGTTTTCGAATCGTGTGCATCGAGAGTGTTGGCAGAGGGACAAGTGCATCGAGTGCATCATCACCTTAGAGCGCGGGCTCCAGTTATTTGTCAGGTAATTGTCATCGGGTCGTCATTGCATTGCTTAGTAGTAAGAATCCGGCCAGCAGAACCGCGCCGCGAGGAGACGTCGTGCGCGAATTCCTGGCCGACAGATGGATGAACAGATTCGCCGTGCCGACTAACGCATTTTATCCACTAAAGGATGCCCATCGCATACTGACAATCAAATGACAATCGCCTGACCCACGTCTGACACTTGTCATCGCGGGCCCGGATAGCGTCGAGGAATGTCGAGTGACGGGTGCTGCAGATGAGGCGACAGATTGCCAACTCCATTTACGGCGTGTTGGATTATGCGGCGTATCCATTCGGGATGCTCGCACTTGCGCCGATCGTATTGCGTCACCTGGGAGCTGCCCAATATGGTGTCTGGGCGGTGACAACGGCGGTCGTAAGTTTCGCTTCAATTGTCGCTTCAGGATTCGGCGATGCCAACATCCAGCAGGTTGCAACCCGCAGGGGCACAGGCGACGACGAACCATTACTGCGGGTGGTACGCGCATCAATGGGCATACACCTTGTTCTGGGGGTCGCCATGGGCCTGCTGTTGTGGGGCTTTGCACCGTTCCTGGCGGGTCGGTTGGCGCTCACCGATGCAACGCTTCAAAAGGCGTGCCTGTCGTGCATCCGCATCGCTGGGGTTGTCACCGTAATCCGTGCCATTGAAACTGTCTGCATCAGCACGCAGAGAGCCTTCGAACGCTATGGCGCCGCAGTGAGGATCAGTATTGCAGGACGCCTGCTGAGTCTTGCCGCTGCCGCGGTGCTGGCCACGTTCACGAGAGATGTAGTCAACATTATGTGGGCAACTGCCGTGTTTGCGGCGTTTGGGTTGCTGGCGCAAATCATTCGCCTACGACAGTTGCTGAATCATCAAAGCCTTGCACCATCGTTTGACCCTATCGCTACTGGAGAACTAATTCGTTTCGGAGTATTCACGTGGTTGTTATCGGCTACCGGCGTGGTGTTCAGCCAGGCCGACAGGCTGATTGCCGGCGCTTCGATGGGCGCTTCCGCGGTTGTCTCTTATGCGCTCTGCGCACAGATGTCTCAGCCAATTTACGGGCTTACCGCCGCTGGTCTTCATTTTATATTTCCATATTTCGCATGCCAGCGAGCTAATGCCAAACCCGCTTCGCTGCGCAAGACTCTGTTGCTTACTTTCTTTGTGAATGCAATCCTCATGGTCGCCGGAGCGGGATCTCTGCTCATTTTCTCCGACAGAATTCTTCACCTGCTGGCTACGGATGCAATCGCTCGCGCATGCGTTTCCCTCCTGCCCTCGGTACTTGGAGGCTCCGCGCTGCTCGCGCTCAGCGTAACCGGCACCTACGCCATGCTCGCGCTGGGTCGAGTGCGTCCCGTGACTTTAATTAATTTGTGCGGAGCGGTTGTCCTGCTCCTTGTCATTGTCTTCTTCCTTGGCGGCTTTGGAGTGAAGGCAATTGTTGCCGCGCGATTTGCCTTCGCGCTCATTTCCTTGCTGGTCTATGTCCCTCTGCTTCGCGAATTGCGGATTGGCGCATTTCGTCTTGAGGGGCTGGGTCCGCATAAGACAGTTGCGGAGGAGGCATGACACAGCACCCGAACATTTTGGATACGAACACCTCACAGGACGCAATGAAGCTGATTCAAGTTGACGGTTTATCGCAGGCTGCATACTTGGCCGCTACAAATGAAATCAAGCGCCAGAGCCCTCACGCTAATGTACTCGGAATCCGAGTAGAAGCGGTCGACATGACAGCGGCGCTAGCGCGAATTGAATGCGCGTTGGTCGCCCGCCAAAAAGGGTACGTCTGCCTGGCCGGCGTGCATGGAATCATGGAAGCTCAACGAAATCCTGCAGTCAGAGGCGCCTTCGACGATGCCTTTTTGACGCTGCCAGACGGAACTCCGACGGCATGGGTCGGGCGGTGGCAGGGCCTGCGGTGGATGCAAAGGCTTACCGGGCCTGATCTCATGCTTGAAATATTTCGGGCGAAACAATTTGCCGGGTACAGTCATTTCTTCTATGGCGGCAAGCCGGGCGTCGCACAGGAGCTAGCAGCTAATTTGTCGCAACGATTCCCATGGATCCGGATCGCAGGCACTTACACTCCGCCGTTTCACGACTTGACGATTGCGGAGGAGAGGGAGTTGATCTCAACGATCCGCGTCTTGAAGCCTACAATCATCTGGGTTGGCATCAGCACGCCGCGGCAGGAAATGTTCATGCGCAGATATCTTGCAGAATTAGATACGTGCTTGATGTTTGGCGTTGGAGCGGCATTCGATTTTCATACGGGGCGAATCAAAGATTGTGCGGAGTGGATCAAGCGCGCCGGGCTGCAATGGCTTCATCGGTTGGTTCAGGATCCTCGGCATCTTTTATGGCGTTACGCGCGCAATAATCCCGCATTTATCTGGCAGATTGCTCTGCAACTGGCGGGCTTAAGAGCGTATGAAACTCAGCGTCACTCCCTTGCATTTCTGGAAGACTTCGAATATCTGGACGAGCGCAATTCTGATTTGTGCACGGGCGATAATTATGGATGATGGCGCGGACTTAGTAGTGGGCTTTGCGTCGCGATCGTAGGGTTGCCCGTACATGTTGGAGTGAGTCGGCGGTTTAAGCAGAGCAGCAGGAACCTCGACAGATCCCAGGTCACCTGATCCCGGTACGAGATGAACGCGGCGAACCATTCGATTCAGATCGGACTGCGCTACTCCTTCAATCCATACATGCATCTCGTAATCTCCTGCCGGAACATTGGCGAGGTGAAAGGCACCGCCTGGATCTGCCTCAGTGAAGAGAGCCGTTGAGAGGGTGAGGATTACAGCGCTCATCTCCGGATGAATGTTGCAAAAGATGTAGGAGACACCTTCGCGAGAGAAGGTGACGGATTTTGTTGAACCTGCTTCGTAGAGGCCGAGGTCAAATCGCTTTCCATCGAAGAGCGAAAACACATTGTGAAAGAACGGATCGGCGTTGGGAAACTGGACAACGCTGCCGACCGGAATAATTAGCAAGTGCGGTTTGAACATACGGTTCTTCTGCTGAAGGGTGTAGCGATGCTCAGGCAGAAATGGAGCAGGCGGAGTCTCCTGCGACGGTTTGAGCCAGAAGACGGCCGAAGGCGCAGCACGCCGTGTCGCGGTCCTGAGGGAGTGAGAGCCGCATGCTCACATCGACCGTTGAGGGAGTCTGCGCGCTCGACCCGCTGACGGCCAAAGTGAGCATGAGGAACAGCGACAGCATGGGTCGCACTCTCTTCATCAGAACCGATACCCCGTCGCGATTCCGATGATGTCCCCTGTTGCGGTGTAGTCGTTGACGGGAGAGCTTTGAAGATGACGGTACTCCAGCGAGAAAAGCAGATACGCGCTCGGCCGATAGATCACATTGCCTGTATAAGTCCGGTTTCGTGCGAGGTTCAAATAGTACAAAGTTGGAGGGCCTGCGTAGGGCCTTAGCTGCGCTGCGGGTACCTGGTCCGTTCCGAATGCAAGGTTGAATTCAAGATGCTCGCCGGCGTGCTCTTTCCATTGCGCCCATCCGCCAAAATCATCGAGCGTACGAAATGAATAGCCAGACGGCGAAAGCGGATTCAAGCGATAGACGTAGTCCTTGTAGGCTCCTCCGCCCAACCCTCCAAGGGCCTGCCCCCAATAACCGCTGCCGCTCAATTCACCATGACCTGGAAGCGGAATCCGATAGTCGAAGGTGCCGGCCCACGAATTGAAGCGCGTCCCTCCCGGAGTGTTGTGGGGAGCGTAGAGGCCACCAATCCCGATCTGAAGCCCGGTTTCGTTTGCATCGCTAAGAAAAGCGATTCTGCCCTCCGCGCCCGGCCAGCGACTCATCTCGGCTGTCGTTGGTTGAACGATGTTCGCAGGCGGTGCAGTAGATCCGTAAATTTGAGGTGCATTCATCACATCAATCAGCGCACCCTGAAGTCTGAATCGTTGCGAAGTCGAAGATGGGAGGTCTTGCGTCAGCCCCACCTGCGGGTTCCACGTCCACAGATTGCCGGACCATGCGAGTGCCGAAATAGCGACTGCGGTGAGCGACGCGGGAGAATTGGGCGCGACGATGGCGTGGTCGAGTGAAAAGAACGCATCTGTGTGATTCCAATTCAAGGACGCATGGGCCGTGCGTAACCGAAGAAGCCCTCCTGCATATGATGAGGCAGTACCATCGGCGAGCGATGCACCATCGAAGTCGACGCGGACATCGGCGTAGGTTCGAGCATTGAATAGATGTGGTCCTCTCGCATCGATGCCCAGAACTGTCTGCCGCAATGAAACTCCGGTGGCGCCTGGGCCTTCAAGGACGATCGTCGGTGTTACCGGGTCATCCGTCTGGACTGTATTGACGAAACCGGTGAGCAATACCAGGCCGCTTAATTTCAGCGGATATTTTGATTCGCTTTCAACTTTGGCTTGCTCGTGTGTGGCAATCTGGGTTTCCTGAAGAGACTGCTGCTCACGAATCTGCTCTACCGCGGCGGATAGCTGTGCGGCGGAAGAATCTGTTTCCGCCGCATGTCCCTGCGCGATTTGTTGTTGAAGGGTCGCCAACTGGGCACGCATCTGTTCCATTTCGTGTTGCGATTCATCGAGGCGCTTCTGAGTCTGGCTCATTGCCTCAGTCAACTGCTGCACTTTCAACGAAAGGTTCTCATTCGTTCCTTGCTGGCTGTTGGCCGTGGAACCTGCCGCCCAAAGGATGCCGAGCACGCCGACGAGGGGACGCGACGCGATGCGTAGCAAGAAATGCTTTTGATTTGCCGATGCGTGATGTTGGCTCATCCCGCTGCCCACCTTTTCTGATTGGCGCTCTCAGGAGAAGTATGCTGCATGATTCCCCGGGCGATGGTCATGCGAAAGATCGTTTGTCCGGGACTGCTTGCGACAAGGATCACTTCCCCACCGTGCTCAGCTGCGATGCAATTTGCGAGGGTAAGTCCGAGTCCGGAACCCTTCTGCTTTCCTTCGCTGACAAATGGCTGGAACATGCTGCCGCGGACGTTCTCCGCGACACCGGGACCATTATCCTCCACTTCAATGGAAATTACGCCATCGCGGATGCCGAGTCGCGCATCGACTCTTGCTTGCTTTTCTCCAGTCCGTGCAGATTGGCATGCGTTGAGCAACAGATTGTAGATAGCTCTTTCAATTTGCTTGCCATCAACCAATGCTGCGGAGTCCGCGGGGTCACCATATTTGGCCGTCAAGGCAACTCCCGCCGCATCGGGGTGGGCGTGAAGCAGCGATAGCGCGCGTTCGAGCAAGGTAGCAACCAACTCGTGGGAGCGACGTATCGCTGCACCCGTGCGACTGAAGATAAGCATTGATTCGATGAGTTCCGTCGTCCCATGCACCGCTGTGCGGATATCGCTGAGAATTTCGCTTCGTTCATGTTCAGAAAGCGGCGAGGAGGCCAGGAATTCTGAATTTGCATAGACGCTGGCGAGGTAGTGGCGCAGATCGTGTGAGACTGAACTTGCCATTCTACCGATGGTAGCCAGACGCTCGGACTCGAGCAACGCCTGGTTCGTGCGCATGATCTCGTCGCGCATCCGGGCAAACGCGAGGCTTAATTCTCGAACCTCCCGGGTGCCGTCACTTGGAAGCAGGTGTGAACTGTCTCCCAATCCGAATGCGCGCACACCGGTAGCGAGGTCCTCAAGCGGCAGCGTTACGATCCTCGAAAGCCATATCATCGAAACGGTTCCGATGATCAAGGCGATAAAGCCGGCAATGAGGACGAGACGGTCGATCTGTCGGATTGATTGTTCTGCCTGATCAAAAGACTTCATCACCACCAGCTGAAGTGGCACAGGTGCGATCGTCGTAAGGTCGCGCATGGCAGCGATGAAGCGTGCGTTTCCCAGTGTCAACGTCACGGGCGCATTGAGGTCGTGGCCCTCCACGATCGTGGTGGTCGCCATCTGGTGCACCGTTGATTCATCGAGCGTGCTGGCCAGTGAACGACCCTGGCTCAGAAAGGTGGCTTCGACGGCAGTGACCTGGCTAATCTGCTTGAGAAGATCGGGCCCAATTAAAAACCCACTGATTACGTACCCAAGCAAGATTCCATCTTTTTCCGTTCCGAAATATAGCGGGTGGACTGAGCAAGCATAGAGGCGATCGGAGCTGACTAGATAACGCGGCGTTGGCGTTTTGAAAAGCTGGCCTATATCCGTAGCCAATTGCCCGGCGTCGGTTTTGTTCGTTGCATAGGCCGCAACTACGTGTCCCTTGTTGTCTGCCAGGCCAAAAAGATCTTCTCCGCTGATTTTCCAGAAACGAACTCCGCCATCTTCAATCGTGGCCTGATCGCTGGTGGTCATCAGAGCCTTGAGAGTGGGCAGATCGGCGAGCAGCGCATTTTCCCGTTCAAGCCCGTTGAGTCGTTGGCTCTCCAGGTTCTGGAATGTAGTAACGGAGTGCGCCAGGTCCCTGGTCAAGTCTTGGGTAACTTGATTTTGAAGCTGATGACGAACGATAAGTAAGCTGCCAAAGGTTGCACCAGCGATAATCACCGCCATGGCGGCGACCAGCAACATGCGGGTCCGAATGCCCCTATTCTCGCCCATGCACGCTACTCCCGCTTCATTCGGAGTTTCATTTGATATAGCTTAGGGAACAAACTTGTATCCCGCCCCATATATGGTCAGCAGGTGCGTCGGGTTTGCCGGATCCGGCTCCAGTTTCTGTCTCAGCTTCAGTATCTGGTTATCTACAGTGCGCGTGGTTGGGTAAGAGTTGTATCCCCACACTTCATTCAGCAGGAGTTCGCGACTCAGCACGCGTTCTGGACTTTCAGTAAAGAATCGCAGCAATTTGAATTCATGCGACGTAAGCACTACCGCCTCGCCCGCTCTCTTCGCCGTCATCTTCTCGAAATCAATTTCGCACTCGCCAAATCTGTATACGGCTGATTGCGTCGGGCGCCTCCGTCTCCGGATAGCCGCTTGGACGCGGGCCATGAGCTCGCGAGGGCTGAACGGCTTGGTTACATAGTCATCGGCGCCAAGTTCCAGGAGCAACACCTTGTCCACAACTTCCGTGATCGCACTCAACACGATCACCGGGGTGTCTGGAGAGAGTGACTTCATGGTCTGACACAACTCCCGCCCGGAGATCTGGGGAAGGATCAGATCGAGCACAACTGCTACCGGACGATGGGCACGAAAGAGTTCCAATCCTGTTTTGCCGTCTCCGGCGACGTCGATCGCGTAGCTTTCTTCAGTAAATATGCGCTTCAAGACCTTCTGCATGCGCGGGTCGTCTTCGACCACCAGGATCGTTCCAAGTTCAAGCTTGGTCGCCTGTCCCTCACCAATATCGTCCAGAAGTAGCTCCTGCCTGTTCATCATACGGTTCATTCTGCGCTCGGATTTGAAGGTAAACAAGCCCTCACAGCGAAATGACAATTGTTTGACAATTCCTATCAGGAACGGGCAGCAGTTGGCACCTTGTCTGCAACGGAAGAGTTGGCGACCAACGATAATGGTTCGCCCTTTATTCTCGACGATACTCCTGCCGCCTCAGACGATGCGAGCAACAACTGGTATAGCCGCATGTATTGTTGCGAAACATGGCCAGGGGCAAGATGCGGCAACTGGGCAGGCGCCGGTCTGGGCTCGCGAAGGCTCGAAAGAATGGCTTTTGCGAATTGCTCTTCAGCACCGGGAACCAGTTCCACAAATCTGCAGCCACTTCCGCCCACTTCGCGAAAAGCGGAAATGTCGGAACATACGATTCGGCATCCGGCAAACTGAGCCTCAATTACCGGCAAACCAAATCCTTCCAATGTCGAAGGAGCCAGCATTACTTCGCAATTGCGATAGCACCACTGCAATTCCGCATCCGAGATGCCACTTTCAAATACGACCCGTTCGGTAAGACGAGCAGAGCGTACAAATCCGTAAAGATCGGCGGACTCAGGGCCCGGCATTCCCACAACAATCAGCCTCGTCTCCGGCGAAATCTGCTTGCGGTCAATCAACAGTGTGAAGGCGCGCAATGCCAGGATGATGTTCTTGTTGCGCCGATGTTGTGCCACGCAAAGCAGGAATCGCGCCTCATTCCAAGTGGAAACGAACGGAGGTTTCACCGGCACCGGACCACTCTCGACACAGTTATAGATTGTGACTGCCTTTGGCGTGGCCCGGGGAATCTTGATTCCGAGGCGAAGCCTGGTGCTGTCTGACACGCAGGCGATCGCACTCGCACTCCGCAAACAATGCTGCAAGATGATTTGATTGAAAATCACTTTGGGAAAGCCAAAGTTCGATGGAATGTCATACGGATAAAGATCATGGAGCGTCACGACCACAGGGCATGAAAACGCGGCAGCATGAAGAGACGACGGATAGGCGATATGCACTATGTCTGCACATAGTTGCTCTGCAACCGAGGGAAGGGTGCGGTAGTACCACAGATTTCTGTGCAAGGTGCCGGGCCGCAGTTGCACTGCGTGGATATGGAGCCGGGAGTCCGCTCGACTTATCGATTCGCAGACATATTTGTATTCCCATGGAGCTACCAGCAAATGAAGAGCTGAGACCTCTGAGCGCGTGAGGAGGCCGTTCACGAGGTTGGCCGCATGTCGAGACACGCCCGACATGGCGCGATTGGAAGATACTGCGGCGACAACGATTCTCATCGTTATACCTCCGATGGAAAGAACCTTGCGAGGACCTTAGATTGAACACTGTGCTTCATGCCTGAACCTCGGCCCCCGCGTTCTGGTTGATCACGATTGATCCAATGAGTGCGATAGTCCACAAAGGGAGAGACAAATCAAACACTTCTGTATCTGCAAGCCCGCGAATCAAGACGAAGAGAAACATGGCTAGAAAAAAGGTCTTCAAGGAGCGGGTCAAGATTCTGCGGATCTCGCGGTAGACGCTCCAGTACAGCGCAAAGAGGACGATTACGCCGGCTACCCCGTATGCATAGAACTGCTGCAGAATCTCGTTGTGCGCGTGTCTTGCTTCAAATGGCCCAAAAGGTGGAATAACTTTCCAGACTGAATGAAAGCCATGACCAATCCACGGCTGATCCAGCGCTGCGTTCAGGATGAACGCCCAGATTCCGATTCGGCCGGTGAGAGTCTCCGATTGATTGCCGGCGTGAGTGTAGACGTCGTAATAGGCAACGAGCAGTCCCCAGAACACCGCGACTACAAGGCCCCCGGCAACGCTGATGTATATCTTCGACTTTGTACTGAGTGAGCGATCTCTAAAGAGAAGCAAAGTCTGCGCGGCCAGAAAGGCGATGATGGTAGTTTTGCTGAGGCTGCGTAATAGCGTGATCGCAAGAAAAACAACGGGGATCGTAAATCCTTTCAGGCCACGTCTGATAAGGTACTGCGCGAAGAAAATCGCAAAGGCGCATGCGTATCCGATCTGGTTCGGACCGAGATAGTCCTCGTCTCCAAGACGGAAGTCTGACTGCGAGGGAAGAAGCCAAGCAAGCACCGCAATGACGCAGGCTCCCCACACGTAGCCGTTCATCAGGCTCGATACCGTTTCCTCGA
This sequence comes from uncultured Acidobacteriaceae bacterium, assembly GCA_963735215.1. Taxonomy (GTDB): domain Bacteria; phylum Acidobacteriota; class Terriglobia; order Terriglobales; family Acidobacteriaceae; genus Telmatobacter. Next base: position 185,680 of record CAVTKF010000014.1, read on the forward strand.
TGGGTCCGGTGCGCAACAACAGAATTACGGAAATAAAGTCGCAGGCCATCGCGAACCAAAACGCCGCCGCAGCGGGTATCGACGCGCTGCTCGTCCACAACAGGCTGCACCCAGAAAGGATCAGAAACGCGAGCGACCATCGAAAGCTTGCAAGGGGGAAGAACCATGAGTACGCACGTAAGCCGGGGCCGAACGACAGAAATGCCGCGACAATCAAGATCAGGTAATTGAGCACCAGGCTTGCGGCGACTCCGATCTGCGGCTCAGCCTGAAACAATCTGACGGCGATGACAACTGCAATGAGACGAAATGCAAAATAGAAGCCCACGACTGAAGAAAACGTAGTGAGAGCCGGAGGGCTGAAATCCCGCACATTCACTGTCAAAGTCGTCATGGCCTGTATTCCGGTGCTTGTTTGAGGCGTCGAACCTGAAAGTTGACGTCTGCTGCGATCCGGCCCATCAGCTCTTTTCTCGGATCCTGCGGGCTTATTTGACGCCAGCGATCGCGGATGATGATTTGAGCGGATGCGGCGATCAAGACGAGGGCGTTGATCAGCAACAGGAAGAGTAATCGCGGTGGGAAAGACTTCTTCTCGGGAATTCCAGGAAAATCAATTACGCGAACTACCGGGACATCCTTAGCTTCCTGGATACGCGCCAACTCGTATTGCTGAGTGAGCATTTCATAGAGGGTTTCCTGTATACGCACGCGACGATAGATGTCGGCGTAGGGGACTGCAAGCCTTGGAATCTGCCGAAGGGAGGGATAGTCGGCTACTGTTCGATCAAGTGTTGCCGCCAAATTCGGATTGCCAGACTTGTCATTGACCAACGGTGCTGATGTGCCACTTATCATGTCAAGTTCACGTTGAAGTTCACCGACGCGAGCCTTTGCCGAACGAACGCGCACGTTTTCGTCACCATAGATCTGGCGTAATGAGTCGAGTTCGGATTTCTCGAAGATCAACTGGCCTTCCAGTTTGGCGGCAGCGTCCACAGTGGCCCGGGTTTGCTCTTTCATGTCGATTGCAGTATGTGTACTGGCGAACTCACTCATTTCCTTCTGAGCCATTTCAAGCCCCTTCTGAGCGCCATCAAGGCGTTGCTCAATGAAGATGCGTTCCTGGCGAGCAGACGAAGTGTTGGTCCGGTTAACCAGGAGATTCAGCTCATCAAGGTATGCCTGTGCGAGATCGCGTGCGCGATGCGGGTCAGAGTCCTCTACGCTGATGGAGATAACTCCGCTCTTCTTGTCCTCGGCAATAGCTGTACGTCGCGCGAGTCGCTTTGCAGTGTCAACCCGATAGCGTTTGTGATAGATATGCTGCAATTGGAATCGATCAATAAGATCGCCACTCACTGTTGCGCTTCGCAAGAGGTCAACGAACAACGGACCGCTGGTGCGAGCACCGAGCAAACTGCTGGCTAGCCCACCAAGCCCACCAAATTCGCCGCGTCCCGCGATTGCCGCCAAGAGGGCCGTGCTGCCGCCAGCGGTTTCGGGGGGCATAATGCGAGCCGTGGACTCGTATTGATTGGGAATTACGAAAACTATCACGAGACTCAAGAGGATTGACACGATAGCAACGCGGCCAAGGGTGCTGCGATGCACCCAGAGCACCGAGGCATTGGCCACCCAATTCGGCGCGCTTTCTTTGCCCTCGAATTTCGCCGCCATGAGCTGTTCCGTCTGCATCTGAATCCTCGCTGCCCGTAAAGAATTGGCTAGAGTACAACGGCTGCTGTTAATGCAATCGACGAGGCTATCTGCGCGGTGCTGAGGAGATTTCGCCAGAGCATGGATGGCGCGTAGATCTTCTGCGGCACGACTACAACATCGCCGGGTTGCAGCCGTGTGGAGAGTACGTCGTGGTCATACCACTCGCCTGACCGCCTGCCTACAACTGAGCCGTTAGCGCGAATCACAAAGACTTCCTTTCTGTTTGCGGTAGTCGTCGCTCCCCCTGCTCGCTGCAGATACCACCCAGCGGTTTTCCCGGGAGCGAAAGTAATGGCCGATGGGTTGTAGACCTGGCCACTCACCAATACGAATCCTGGCTGCTTGGGAATGCGCAATACGTCGCCTCGACGTACTTCGATATCTGCGGAAGTTCCGGCCCACGCATCAATGTCCGATGTAATGTGGATGACAAGCCGCCCCGTCGCCTGCTGACTTTTGAGCCGCGATAGAATTTGCTCCTGTTGCTGCTGAATCAGTTGCGCTTGTCCGGATTGCTCGGCCGTTGTGGTGTTTGAAGACAAGTGAGCTGCGGCCGAGTTAGTTTCGATCTGGCGAATTAATTCGAGGCGGCTCTTCTCTTCAAGCTCGCGAACTTGCTCGCGAACTAATACCGCTCCGGCCGGATAAGCTGTCTCTCGAAAGCCACCGGTGCGCCGCAGAACATCGCTGAGCCGCTCGCCTTGCTGAAAACCGTAGCTCCCCGGATGCGCCACCTCGCCCTCAATGGTGATCGAGGCGCCGATATCATTCCACCCGGTGATCTGGTGAATGGTGATCACGTCGCCCGCCTTTAGTTCGCGATCCGCATCAGCGTTGCCACGATCCACTGCATCTCCAATTCGCACGTCCGATCGCTGGCTCTCTATCTTTGTGCCGTCTACCACGCGGTAGCTGATCAGATCCGCTGTCTCGACCAGCGCATCCCGCTTGAAACCGCCTGCCATGCGTACAAGTTGAGCAGCAGTCATGCCTTCAGAGAGTGGATAAGATCCGGGGCGCTGCACTTCTCCGCGGATCTCCACTTTGGGTGCGTCAGTTTCGTACCTGCCGAGGACACGCACCGTATCAAACGGCTGCAGAGAGAGATCGCCGTTTCCAATGAGAACGTCGGGAACGTTGAAGTCGATCGTCTGTACGTGCAAGTCAGGTGGAACAAGCCGAACGATCTCGCCCTGCGCAGCTGGTTCGGGCAACAGGTCCTGGTAACTCTGCAACAGGTCGTTCAAGCGCATTCCGTCGTGATAAGGATGGCGTCCGGGCCGGACTACATGACCCTCGAGGTAAACGACGCGTTCGCTATATGGAGCGATTGGCGCGATGTGAATGCGATCGCCGTCCCTCACCTCAAACGCGGAAAGGGCTTTTTGATCTTGCGCTACGGAACCGATACTGATCGTTTCACGATGAAGATTCGCGTCAATACGTTCAACGGAAATATGCTCAAGTGAAGCTGAAACTGTAATTCCACCGGCGTCTTCAAGCACAGCTGCGAGAGTGGTTTCTGCTTTCAGCTCATAGATGGCCGGCCGTTTCACCGCTCCCCATATAGCGACTTGCGGACCGGCAGGGGGCACAACAAGAGTGTCACCGGCTTGCAGACGATCCTCGGTTTCCCGCATTCCGAGCAGAAGAAAGTCGTAGAGATCGACCGTGCCGATGAGACGCTTACCGCGATAGTGCTTGAGAATTCGCAATGAGCCAACTGCGGTCGGCCCTCCCGCCGCGAAGAGCGCGCTTAACGGGGACGCCAGAGAACTGATCTCGTAGGCGCCGGCCCTCTGCACATCGCCTACGACGTAAATGCGAATCATGCGCAGCCTGCTCAGCATCACGGACGCCTGAAGGTTGCGATACTGCTTTTTCAATGCGGATTGAATAAGGCTTTGCGCTGTCTCGAGGGTGAGTCCGGCTACTTGAACATCCCCGGCCTCTGGGAGCGTTAAATGCCCATCGGGCCCCACGACGCGTGAGAGTGTCTGCGACACTCCACCCCACAGGTCAATTGTGAGACTGTCCCCCGGGCCCAGGACATAGTCCGGACCGATTGGCACATCGAGCGGAGCGAAACCGGCAACCGCCTTGTCGCGGCGGACAAACACCTCCGATCCAAAGCGTTTCAGCTGGTCGGATGAGTCGGGAATTTGTGTGTAAAGATCGCGAAGCGACGCGAGGTTATATGGAGCTGGACGTCGAAGGACCTGTGGCTCACTGGTGCTATCCTTGGCTTCCCGATCCGGCCTTACGTTGTTGCCTTCGGTCCGCGACGACGTTGTTGCCTGATTGAGTGGGACCGGATATCTTTCCGACGGCGAATTGGCGAGCTGCGATACCGCGACTTGCGCGTTGGCAGGCTGTCCCATCTCGAGCCTTTCGCTTACGGGTCCCATCTGGTTGCCGAGAGCCTGGCGATCGATGAGGCCTTGGTTCACCGCCATCCCGCGCTGCAGATCGTCGTCGCTAACATACCCGCGCGCTCTTAGAAACATCGTGATGCTTTGACGCAGATCCTTGTCCGTCACGATCTGGCTGTACACCATCTCATCCGTGATGGAATCCGCTTGGACCGGATTGTCTCCATGCGCCATCTGCGCCAACAGATCTTTCATCTCCACCATCAATTCGGGTCGTCTTTGGAGAATCGAGATGATCTGAGATGCAGACAGGGAAACCTGTGTCGGAACATCTCCAGAATCGGGAACCTCAGTATCAGGGCTGCGATCCTGTGTGTTGGCGTCGGGGACAACCGTCGTCGATGGGTTGGGAACGGATTGCGCGAAGAGAGTCATTGGAGCAAGGCATAACGCCGCCGCAGCAACCGAACAGAGCGCACGCAGATGGGTCTTCCGCCGCGGCGCACTCATTGAGAAACACCCCCGAGCCGACGCTGCCAGCGCAATGATTCGATAGCCAAACCAAGACCCTCGGCGACGTGAAAGCGCAGCCGGTGAACTATGAATTGTGCCTCAAATCTATAGCGACGAAGTCGTGTCCAGAGCCCTTCTCTCTCTGTCGCCCAAGTGACCCGTGGCGGCTTGTGAATCGGGAAAATCAGTCGCCTGCGCGCTGTGTGCTCCGCCGGCGACTTTGGACTCAATTCCTCGCGTAGCAGGAGGTAGAGCTTGCTGAACAGCGTGTCGGACAGAAGAACGCGACGTCCGTAAAGCTGAATCCAAAGACAGATCGCGGGAGGGAGCTGGTCCATCGACCATCGCGAAAGTGACTGCGGCGCGAACGGCCCAAAAACAAGCGAGGCCAGCAGAGTTGCGGCGCCGATCGCAATGTCCGACCCAGGCTCCTGCTTGGCGATCAACTCCACTTCGTCCCAGAACGCCGCGTCATTTCGCCTTGCACAAACGTGTCTCCAATACTCCAGGACCCACGATGCTCTCGTGTGCTCGCTGCACATATGCTTGAACAGGTGTTGACCCTGCAAAACGAGAATGTCTGGGGGAGAGAGCGCAGGGAGTCGGTGATCACGCACGGCCAGCAGTTGCCTTCGAGACAGGCGATCAGAATTTGAAACCGTATCGGAACCGGCAAGCATTTGCACATCAACCGCGCGCTCGGAGCGCACTTGATACAAGTTCTTAAGCGAGGAGGTGTTCGACTGGCCGGCCTTGAATTCCCAAGTTGAGCCGCTCACGGCGGTCGTATGGTAACCAAAGGCCGCCAGGCATTCCTTGGCCGATTCCGCATCTGATTCCCTGACCAGAAAGTCAATATCCGTCTGACTACGGAACGCGCTGTCGGGAACCGACTCAAAGGGAAGCGTAAGACCTTTGAGGACGGCGCAATTTATGCTGCGTTTCTGAAACGCGCGGGCGAGCTCAACTGTTTCTGCGAAAAGAGAATCTTCGCGCTTGCGGTTGTCCGCTAGATTCGTGCGAAGTAGTTCCAAGAAAGCGGCGGGCACACAAGTCTCCAAGTTCAATATGACAAGTCGATCGAGAAAGTAGAGAGCGAGGCCGCTTACGTCCAACCAGTGCTTTGCACGCTCCCAGTCTCGAAAAGTGAATTCGCCCAGTCGAGCACGGATTGAGGGCGCTGCCTCGTGAAAGCTGGCGAGCACGGCCTCTTTCAATCGAAGAGACCGAGTTTGTTGCTTACTTTCGATTTCTATTGGACCAATGTTCATGGGGCCTCAGTGGCTGTACATTTCCGGTTCGCCTGCGCTGCCAGCGGCTGGAAGGTGCCGCAAATAAATCACGATCGACCAGATTTCCTCGTCGCTGAGCGTTCCCTTTGATGCCGGCATGCCCGAAGGCCAAATGCCGTTATCGATGATCCACTTCAGCTGACCGTCGGTGTAACTTTGAATCTCGGAAGAAGCCAGCGATGGAACTGGAGGCGACATTCGGTCGGCGAAGGGCACGCCTGTGTTCTGTCCATCTATTCCGTGGCAAGCAATACAGTAGTGCGAGAAAGCTTCTTTCCCGTCCGCCAGTGTGCCGGGCGATTCGATAAGCGGATTTCTCTGTTGCCTGTTCCCTACGAAGATGTTGTGCTTTGCTCGTCGCATTACCTGGCTCTCAATGCTGCCTGGCTGAGTTGCTTTCATTCCATGCAGCATAATCGCCAGGGCCGCGATACAAAGCCCCAGGACAAAGACCAACGTCATGAAGACCCACCGGCTCATCCCTATGCCACCACATGAATTGTTAGCGTCATCTGACCGTGGCCGGAGCCGCAAAATACCGAGCAATGACCGACAAATATTCCTATTACTGTCGGAGTAATAGTCACGTCTGCCGTCTTTCCTTTTCCTACACTGAGATCGAGATTGAGTTCGCGAACGCGAACACCATGAGCCACATCTTTGCTCGTCAACACAAGGTCAACGGGCTCGCCTTTCTTTAAAGTGATTTCGGCCGGCTCAAATGCGAATCGCTTTGCTACCACCTCAATACGGCGAGGGCTCGCGGGCGTCGCGGCAGAAGCGCACATAAACACTACGAGCAGGGCGGCTCCAATTACCCGGAAAGTGAAATTGAGTTTATTGCGGACCTTGATCTCCTCAGGGGAACAGCTTTCGCTCGCACAGCAAATTTGCCTTTGACGGTTGATCAACACGATGACTCCGGAAATTGAATTATCTTTCGGACTTGCGACAATGTTTAAGCTAGTGAGCCCTCGCACAGGGCGTGTCATGCATGTGTAAGTGGATTGTCATGATTTTGTCGCAGCGCAGGCTATCCGCTAGGTTCGCTTTGAGTTCGGAGCGTCCCACACTGTCACTCCTTTTCGTTCGTGCCTCTTGAATGATCCCGAGATCAGTTCCGGTGACATTCCGCTTACAAAGAGAAGACGCTCCGCTGACACCACGAGAATCTACCGAAGATACGGTGGACACATGTTGCTAGACATGCATCCATCTACCGGCTCGCGAATCGCTGCTCTCATCGTTGGGGTTCTATGGGCGATTCTGTTCGGTTGCGTTTCAAATCTATCCGGGCAGGACACGCCTCTGATTTCTGGTGGTGTCGGATTCATCACCAGCACCAATGGCGGAAACACAACCTATATTCCGGTTATCTCTCCATTGCTCGCAGCTCCGCTAGGCGATCATCTTCTGGTCGAGAGCCGCGCAACCATCCTGAACTCGTATTTCCCCAAGGGGAATGGGCAACCGGGATACACCAGTTCTTCTTTCCTTGGTCTTTCCTATCTGCAGTTGGATTACCTCGCGACGCCGCATATTACGGTGGTCGGGGGGGAATTCCTGACGCCATTCGGCACTTATAACGAAAGACTCACACCCATCTGGATCAGCAACTTCGAAAGCGCTCCACTCATCTTTCCTCTCGGCATCATGAACACCGGTTCCAGCGTCGGCGGCATGTTGCGCGGATCGGCCTATTCCACGAAGAATGTCTCGCTTGACTACGCCGGCTACTTCTCAGCCGCAAGCACAAACGAGCAGTTCAATTCTCAGCGCGCAGCGGGGGGAAGAGTTGGACTCTACTTTCCAGAGACTCGCCTTGAGATCGGCGCTTCCTACGACCGCCGGTTACAAGATCAACACGAGAACTTTGCTGGCGTGGACCTCTGGTGGGAACCGGCGGACGCCCTGGTCAAGTTTCGTTCAGAGTATGCGCACGGGGAGCATTCCCAAGGTTACTGGATGGAAACAGAGTTTCATCTGACAAGGGCACCGGATGCGAATTTGTTTCGGCGCGGTCTTGAGCCGGTCGTCCGGTGGCAACAGGCGTTTCGAAGCAGTCCCGATTCTAGCGATGGGCTACCTTCGGTCGATACGAATCGCGTGGATTTTGGGCTGAACTTTCTCTTTCCGCATGAAGTCAGGATCAACACCAGCTATTCGCGCCAGTTTGCTTCGACAGGTGACAGCAATGTATGGCAGACCGGCATCGTATATCGGTTTCTATTTCCGACGTGGAGAAGTAAATGAAGACACGAGCAATCAATCGTAGATTCAGCACGGTCCTGGTCGCTGCCTTGTGGGTGATAGCAGCCCTGCCGGCGCTCTCCGCTTCGAAGATGCAGCAGCAAGATTCCCAGACTGCCGCAAACCAGAGTGCGAAAAAGGACGCGGGCGCAGCATCGGCAAGCGAGGGCGAAAAGAAGTTCAAACAAAACTGTTCTCGATGCCATGAGGCTCCGCAATCTCTTTCTCCGCACATATCGGGGACCATCTTGCGACACATGCGGGTGCGTGCTTCGCTCAGTCAGCAGGACGAGCGCGACATCCTCAAGTTTCTCAATCCGTGATCGGTTACGTTGCTTCTCAACAAAACTCGCAAGTCAACCAACTTCTCAACAAAGAGGATTGACATGAAATTGAATCTGCTGAGGCGCCGCGCTTTTGCGATCGCTGCAACCGCTTTCTTTACGAGCGCGGTTCTCGGCCAGGCACCGGGCACGGGTGCAATCAAGGGGACGGTGTACGACCCGTCAGGAGCCGTAGTACAGAACGCCCGCGTAACGGTTGCGAGTGAAGCCACAGAGGCCAAACGACTGGGTTCAACAGACACTACAGGTACATTCAGTTTTCCTTTGCTTGCGCCCGGCCCGTATTCGGTGACGGTTGAGTCGGCCGGGTTTGGCACAGGGACCGCTAACGCCGTTGGTGTTGTGGTCAGCGAGACCAGCGTCATCGACTTCCGTCTTTCCATCGCAAGCGTGGGGACGGACGTGTTCGCGCAGCCCGGCAGTGAGCTGGTACAAACTGAAAGCTCAACGCTTGGTCGGGCAGTCGATCAGGAAACTATTGCGGCTCTCCCTCTTTCCAATAGAAACTACACACAAATTCTTTCGCTCTCTCCCGGCGTTGTAGTCGAACTGCCAAACGCGAGCGCCCTAGGCAGAGGCACGCAGGATGTCAGTGCGAACGGCAACAAAACCACCGGCAACAATATCCAGTTCAATGGTGTGGACGCCAATAATCTCTCGCAAAATTCGGCGGCAAGCGATGGAGAAGAAGTGGGTGTAGCGGCACCCGCTCCGGATACCATCCAGGAATTCAAAGTGCAGACCGGAAACTACGACGCTACCTATGGCCGGGGCACGGGCGCTAATGTCGACGTCGTCAGCAAAAGCGGTACAACGAGATACCACGGCTCGTTGTGGGAGTTTCTGCGCAACGACATGTTCAACGCCAACAACTTTTTTTCGAAGCTGACCAACCGACCTCGCCCCGTGTTGAAGCAGAATCAGTTCGGAGGCGCTATCGGGGGCCCAATCCTGCGTGACAGGCTGTTCTTCTTCGGTGCCTATCAGGGCCTTCGCTCAAGCAATGGCGAAGGAGACCAGGTCACAGTCAATCTGCCGCAACTTACCCCTGACAGGTCAGCGAAGACTCTCGGTGCGCAGTTCTGCGCTTATCCGACTTCGGCTGGCGGGGTCCAGGTGGCATGTGATGGATCGAACATTAGTCCCGTTGCATTGGCGCTGCTCAACTTCAAATTCCCGAACGGCCAGTTTGCCGTACCGAGCCCGCAGATCGTTCTTCCCTCCACGGATCCCACCCAGATGCCGATCGGCGAATCGACGTTTGCAACGCCTGCTACCTACAACGAAGACCAGTTCACCCTGAACGTCGATGAGAAGATCTCGGAAAAGAACCAATTCGCTGCAAGATTTTTCTATTCCCATGCGCCAACGGCCGAGCCGTTCTCGCCGAACGCTGCAAATGTTCCGGGCTGGGGAACCACCGAGCTCGATCAGAATACGATGCTGGTGCTGACCGATACCCATGTATTCAATCCGCGGGTTGTCAACGTCGCGCGATTTGGATTTATGCGATTTGATGGGGACTCCGCTGTGGAGAACCCGATTCTGGCTTCGGATCTTGGAACCCAGTCTCCTACGGGCGTCACTGGTGCGAAAGTATCTGCCCCGGGAATCACAATCGATGGTCTGTTCACCGTTGGCGATGCTGGCACGCCGTTTCAATGGCAAGTGACCAACAGCTTTATCTGGCAAGATACCGTCTCGCTCATCTTGCGCAAGCAGACCCCGCGCTTCGGCGCAGAGGTGAAGCGGCATCAAGTGGATGTCACAGCTCCCTTTTCGACAGATGGGTTGCTCGATATCCGTACATTTCCAGACTTTCTGCTCGGCGAAAGCGCCGCGCAAAACGGCAGCCCCACGGGCAGCAGTAATGTGAGTTTAAGCAATGGAAGCTCAGGCCTGTTCCGCAAAGACGAGCGTTACATTGATTTCGCAAGTTTCATACAGGATGACGTCCGGCTGTCGGATCGCGTGATGCTGAATGCCGGCCTTCGCTACGAGACTTTCGGTGCCCCGTCTGACATCAACGGCCGGCTCGTCACGTTTGACCCTTCCATCGCGACGAAGTCAGCGCCTCCTGAAGGTACGTTGAGCGGCTTTGTTGTTCCCTCGAATTTCAAGGGGCAGGTGCCAGAGGGAGTTCTCAAATCCTCAATCCCAGGGCTCTTTCCGACGCGGCACCTGGATTTTCAGCCTCGCATCGGATTGGTAGTCCGCCTTTCGGAGCAGCCCACAATTCTCCTACGCGGCGGCTACGGGCTCTACTTTGACAGGCTCTCTGCAGGTCTTGCTGAGCAGCTGTTGGCCGTCGAGCCATTCTCTGTCTTTCAGTTCTTTGCCGGTTCATCAAATGGAGGAGCAACGCTGCAGCAGCCGTTCGTTCCGCAGCTTCCGCCCGATGATGCCTACCCAACTTTCGTGCCGCGCATTCCAGGTGGAGGGCCCAGTGTTACCGCGATCTCTCGAAATATGGTGAATCCATATACGGCTGAGTACAATCTCAACGCGCAAATCGCATTCGCCCGCGATTATCTGCTGGAAGTTGGCTATGTAGGCACACGATCGCTTCATGAAGCTGGCTGCCTCGAGTTTAACCAGGCACTTCTCGCTAGCCCAACCAATCCAGTCAATGGAGAGACAACCAATTCCGCGGCAAATGTTATCCAGCGCGTGCCGTTCGCGGGAATAAGCCCCGGTTCTCTTTCGTGCGAATCGTCTTTTAATGCCAATTACAACTCATTGCAAACCAGCCTTACCAAGCGCCTAAGTCATGGTTTTGAATTTCTAGGAAGCTACACATGGTCAAGGAATCTTGACCAGACCAGCGGCTCATCGGGAAGTGAGGTTTTCGAAACTCACCTGGTTACGAACGACCAGACAAACTTCAGACAGGCATATGGGCCGACTGACTTCGATCGCACCCATCGCGCTGTATTGAGCCTGGTCTATAACACCTCTTTCGCACGCTATCTGCCCAGCTTGATGTCGCGCGTGGTGGGAAACTGGCAGATCTCGGCTCTCGCTGTAGCGCAGAGCGGAACACCGATCACGATCCTCGACGATAGCGCGGGCAGTGTCTACGGCAACTATCCATTTGAAAATCGGGCTCAGCTCGCCGGTGGAATCAAGCCAACTACGGCGGGGTCAACGTACTCGCGGGTTTTGGGCACTTATCTCAATGCTGCGGCATTTACCTCTGCGCCCCTAGCGCCGAATGCTACTGGACAGGGGGACACCGATTTTGGCAATAGCGGCGAGGGTCTCGTTCGTGGTCCTGCTCAGCGCAATATCGACTTGGCAATTGAACGAGCGATTCCAATCACTGAAGCGCATCACCTTAATATTCGCGGCGAGTTTTTTAACTTGACCAACACCACCAACTTTAACAACCCAAACAGCAACGTCAGTTCCGGGCCGGCATTCGGTGTGATCACGTCTACGGCAACAAATCCGCGCATCATCCAACTCGCACTGAAGTATCAGTTCTGATTTGTTGTCGGAGCCGAAAGCGTAAGCAACCATGATGACTATCGATGAAATTCGAGAAGCCTGTGCTCGGTCAGAGCCCGTACACCTCGGTGATCCAGCGCTCGCGCGGTTCAGCATGCCGCTGCGGGAGACCTTTTTCCCTCTCGGCTTCCCGCTGCGAATCGAAACCAACAACGAAGAAGTGCTAAATTGCGCGGCCGGCAGTTGGCAGGGGTTCGTGAAGCTTTTTGATACGCCACCAATTCGCCTTCGCGTTGGCGTCAGGCACGGGAACTCCTCCGAGTGTCCGCCTGCTCCTGTCTGCAAGATTCAGGAACATCTGGCCACAAACATAGCAGATGCAGACAACTTTTCTGTGATTGATATCTCCAGGGGATTTGCTTCCATATGGCTGACCGAAGCGGCTGTCGCCAATCGCAGCTACTTGCGTTACTTTTTTCTTGAGTCCGCCGCACTTTGCCTTTTAGCTACCTCGCACACTACGGCGATTCACGCCGCGTGCGTTGAACACAAAGGCTGCGGCATTCTCCTCTGCGGCGATTCCGGCGCGGGGAAATCCTCGCTTTCCTATGCCTGTGCGCGGGCCGGCTGGACATACATTACTGACGACGCAAGTTTTCTGGTAAACAGCCGTAACGATCGATTAGTCGTAGGGAATTGTAATCAGGCTCGCTTTCGTCCTTCCGCCGTTGAGCTATTTTCAGAGCTCACGGGAAGGGAGATCATGCAGCGAGCGCAGGTGGGCAAACCGTCAATAGAAGTAAACATCCAGCCACTCCGCAATATCACTGTCTCTTTCACCTCGCATATCAACCACGTCGTATTCATCAATCGGCGTCACGTGGGACGGCAGGAACTCGTCGACTTCCCCGCGGACGTTGCGAAGTACTCGATGCTCCAGGTGCTTTTCAGCATGCCGGAAACGCGAATGGTGCAGGACACGATGATCGATCATCTTCTGGACGCCGGCGCGCTCGAACTTCGTTATAACGATCTCAAATGGGCGGTCGAGCGACTCGCACAACTCGCTGAAAGAGGATTTTAGTGAGTTCTTCAACTGGCTGCGTGCAGATTCGATCCGCCAGCGGCGCGGCGATCACTTCGCGACTCCGTTCGTGGTGGCAGGCTGAGTCTTTAAGCCGTCAGTTCTGGACATTCTTTGTTGCGGCGGGTTTTTTTGATTTTGGCATTGGCCTGTATTTCTTCCTGTTCAATCTATTTTTACTGAGTCTGCGATTCGACGAGCGCATGATGGGATTCGTGACAGGAGCGCTGACGCTTGGCAACGTCGTCGGAACTATTCCTGTGGGGCTCCTCGCCCGGCGTTTTGGATTGCAGAAGCTGCTTCTGTTCTGTTTCATCGTAGCGCCGATCATCTCCATCTTCCGCACGATTACGGTGTGGATGCCCGCACAGATCGGTCTCGCATTTTTGGCAGGTATGGCATTGAGCTGCTGGCCGGTCTGCTTCGCGCCTGCAGTTGCCAGTCTGACAACTGAAAGGAATCGCGCCTTCGCATTCAGCATCGTCTTCGCTACGGGCATCGGGACTGGAACGCTTGCAGGCGTGGCCGGTGGTTCCCTACCGCAAATGCTTTTGCGTGGTCATGGAGTTCACCACCCTGGCGATGGAATTCGACTTGTCCTCATTGGTGCTTCGCTAGTTGCCTTCCTCGGCATTTGGCCCGTTTCGCGGCTGAAGTTGGCTCTCCCCGCAAAGGTTGAGCGAAGAATCGGTTCGGTATTCCATCCCTTTTTGCTTCGCTTTCTGCCGGCATTCGCCATCTGGAGCATCGTCAGCGGCTCCTTTATCCCGTTCGCGCCGGTGTTCTTCCAAAAGCGAATGGGGATCTCGCTTCAACATGTCGGCTTGGTCTTCTCGGCATCGCAGTTCGCCCAATTCTGCGCTGTACTCATTGCGCCTCTGCTCTTCCACAGAGCCGGTTCAGTCCTGCGAATTATCTTCGCGCAACTTGTCGCAGGTGCCGCTGTATTTGCGCTGGGCCTCAGCCACAGCGCATCGTTTGCGATCGGTTTGTATCTTGTGTATACCGCCGTTCAATTCACGGCTGGACCGGGCTTCTACGGCATGCTGATGAGCAGCGTGCCTGAAGCAGATCGCAGCAGCGCGTCTGCCGTTCAGAATATTGTTGGAGCTCTGGCGGGAGCTGGCTCCGCAGCGCTGACCGGTGCACTTGTCGTGCGCTATGGATACGGCCTCGTATTCAACGTCAACGCAGTTCTGGCAGGCTTTGCAGCGCTGCTCGTATTTGCCTGTCATGGATCTTTGAAGGATTGGAAAAACAAATCGTCCTCTCGATGAGACGAAACTCGAGGGGTTCTTTGTTCCGCTCATCCATCAGCTCTGCTGAACCTGCACTGCGGGCATATGCCCGGAAAACGATTGCCGCCTTGCCGTACACTTGATCTTCTCGTTCGATTGCGACAGCGTCTGGACACACACGGTTGTGTAGATAGTCAAGGCATCGTTTTCAAAAAGAACTCGATGAGGCTTCCTGTGATGCGTATTCGCACCAACCTACGTTTGTCGATGAGCAACCGTGCGGGCCCTGGATATCGAACCGTCTGACGGTGATCGCTTGGCTTTGCTCTTCTCCCGCCTCCAGCCCCCAATATCAAGGGCGACCAAGGTGCATGCTGCGCGCAACTCATCGGCCAAACGGCGATTGTCGATTGTTCTCGCGACAATCATGCCTCCAATCGAGAGTGCTGCAATGCTTTGGGCCAGGATGCGGCGATCGTGATTCTTGCGACGGTTGCCGTTCAAGCTGCGTTCCAGAACGCTTACCATAGCTCGAAAGACAGTCTCGAAGGCGCGCCGCGCAGTTGGGCCGCTACGCGCCACATCGGTGGGTAACGCGACCATCGGGCAGGAATTCTCTACGTCATCAAAATGTTCCCGCGACAGGTAGGCTCGGATAATCTGCGGCCCTACGTCAGTTGATGAGAGATCAATATGCACGCCTTCCCAGCAGTTTGTCCAATCCGGATCGGTGAAAAAGCACCCAAGGACTTCGGCATACAAATCGCTCTTGCTGTCGAAATAGGCATAGAATCCGCCGTGGGTGAGGCCTGCACCCGCCATGATGTCGGAAAGCGTGACCTTCTCAAAGCCATACCGGTTGAATAGTTTGCGGGCACTGTCAACGATCCTTTTCCGAACAGTCGAACGGTGGCTAGTGGGGTAGGGCATGTAATACTCCTGTTTTTCTGAACTAAGACCTATGACCACGAGAATATTATCTTGAACATATTTTGTGTGAGTGTTCTGATGCATTCACGTTAAATCGCATTGCGGAGGATGGATGAAGAACGGCGAGAACTTTGAAAGAACGCGTCGGCAGGCGATCGCTGGAGCGATCATGATGGCGGCCGGCGCTGCAATGGGATCTTCAAGAGTTTGGGCAGAGACCGAAGACATTTCGCACACGGCAGAATCAATCCACCAAGAAACCCTGATCAAGACGAGCCGCAACAAGGTATTTGATGCACTCACAAATACCAGCCAATTCGACAAAGTGATCAAAATTGGCAGCGGAATGAATACGACGGCGCTCGGCAACAAGCCGACCGCGATCAGTGGCGAACCAGGCGGATCTTTCACCATCTTCGGGGGACACATTGTGGGTCGACAAATCGAACTGGTCCCCAACGAAAGGATCGTGCAGTGCTGGCGTGTCGTCGATTGGGCCCCCGGGATCTACTCCATTGCAAAGTTCGACCTGCTGGAGCAGGGATCAGCGACAAAAATTGTTTTTGATCATACTGGTTTTCCAAATGGCCTAGGAAGACACCTCGCTGATGGTTGGAAGTCCCATTACTGGGAGCCGCTCGAGAAATTCCTTACTGGCGTTTAGAAATGACGTCGGCATATCCGTCGCCATCACAATAGGGGTATATCAGCGCAGCAATTGCATCGTCCCCGAAAGTCGCGAAGCTGAGTGGGAATTAACATCGACTCCGCAGCGGCTTGATTCGAAGCATGGAGGCTATTTGTAATTCTTACGGAAACGTCAGGCGATTCCGGCGAAAGCCCAGTTGCTCTTATCGAGGCGGATTGTTCGGCATTCGGCCATGAGACTCAGCGCGGTAAAGAGTCGGTCAGGAGTGACCCCGAGGGGTCGGTCTTGCGGCGCCAGAACAGGTAGCCCTCTTCTTCGATACTTAACCGTAGTCGTTGCGCGCCCGCATCGAAACACCTCGCTGCGACAGAGAGGTGCCGACTGATGATCTGTTGCTCGAGAAGCTGCCTGATTAACGCTATGGGGCTTAAAATTTCTGAGCGATCTAACCAATCCCGCCAGAAAGTGAGGGAAAGGCGGTCTGCACTTCCGAGATTAAGTTCCGCCTGACATTTCGGCGATTTCCAACAACATCATCTATGGAGGGCAGCTGCTCGATTCCCTCGGCAAAGCCGACCTGGAATCCCTCACAGCCTTTCACAAACAATCCCCGTTTGCCTCGACTCCCCTGGTGCTCTATGACGTATCCGCAACCAATCCCTGGAACAGCAAGCTCGAACAAGGTGGCCGCTACAATCTTTACAGCGCCGTGCTGTCTGCGGAACTCGCAAGGAAGGCTGCGCTGAAAGCCTGCGAGAGCATCGGGATCATCTCGCCCTACAGCGTCCACGCGCGGCTAAGAAAAATGATTCTGGATGATTCAGGAGACGCCCGTCTGCGTCATCTGCGGGTCTCCACCGTACACCGATTTCAGGGGCTGGAACAGGACGCGATCATCTTCGATGTCGGCGAGGGTCCGATGCCCCGTTTCGGGCCATCGGGCCTCGTTGACGGTTCGGAGCTGGCCAGCCAGGCGGCCAAGCTTATAAACGTCTCGATTACTCGGCCGAAGGCGCAGCTCATCGTCGTTGCAAACTGCGACTACCTGGCCTCGAAGCTTCGTCGCGACTCCATTCTTATCCGGGTCTTGGAGCAGGTCCGGCGCCACGGGACGGTCATAGACTCACGCCAGATCGTGACGGACTATTTCTGTTCGGACTACGAGCGATGGGCCGCTTTACTCAATCCGCACGATGACCAAATTACCCCAGAGGACAGCGCACTGTACACCGCGCATAATTTCTACGCTGCGTTCTTTGCCGATTTGCGCAAAGCCACGCGCGAGATCATCATCGTCTCACCGTTTCTCACCGCCAGTCGGGCTCAGCAATTCTTCGACTTGCTTCGCTCCAAAATCGCTTCTGGAGTTGCTGTACGCGTCTTCACGCAAGCGCTTCGGGATGGGGCAGGCGATATGTCACGCCAGTCAGAGATGGTGATCGACGGGCTCAAGCAAATTCATGCGCAGGTAGTCGAACGAAGGGGACTGCACCAGAAATTTGCCTTCATCGATCCGAAAGTGGCATGGGAAGGTAGCCTGAACATCCTTTCGCAGAGCGCCGGGCGCACCACGGAGCATATGCGGCGCTTGCCTTTTACCAAGACGTGCGACGAACTGATCGAACTTCATAAATCACACGTCTTGACCTGCATGTGGCGAATGGTGAACGAGTTGCCCCTGCGTGGAATTCCCCGGACGCGCAGATACTGCGGGAGCGTGGCATCGCACATGAAAACGCCTATGTCGAGTATCTAAGGACGAGCGGCCTTACTGTCGTCAATTTCAGGGATTTTGGCAGTGATGAACAGGCCGTCGCTGAAACGCTTCTGACCATGCAAGCAGGCGTCGATTGGCTGGGAACGGGCCAAGAGTGCCGCGAACCAGCTCTGCGCCTCGCCAATCACCGTTCTATCTTCCGGCTCAGAGGACGACAGGGCGATGCAAGCCTCTTGATTGAAGAAGAGCCCCTGTTCCGTCAGGTTCGCAGAACCGATGAGCGCCCAGCTCGAACCATCCGGCATGTCCGCCAGCAACACCTTGGCGTGCAGCTTGCCGTCCTTACTGTCCGGAGGCACGGACCGCTTCACAGCGGTAGACAACTGTTCCAGCTTCTGGGGATCGTTGATGGTGAACTCTTCGGAGATCACGAGGGTCAGGTTCTTTGCGGCGTTCAGAAGCGCGAGCGTGTCAGTTCCAGGGCAGAAGAAGGCGCTTGCGATACGGATGCGTGTGGCCTGCGAGAGGGCTGCGGTAACGGCCCGTCCAACATCTTTGGATGTGAGGAACTCCATTGCGTCATGATGCCACATTTCGCACGTGTGACTAACGGTAAACGCGCCAGGGTACGAGGATGAAAGTTGGATCATGCTATTTGCCACGGCAATTGGAGGCCGGTTCCTGTGGCAAAGAGCAAGATGAAGCGCAAACGATCGCCGAAGTCCGTCCTTAAGCTTCCCGATCTTGAGCAGTCTAAATCAGCCGTTCTGAACAGCCTGACTTCGCCGAGTTCTCAACGGACCTACGATCACGCGATCAGAGAATTCATTGAATGGTACTGTTCGGAACCGAGGCTTGCTTTTAACAAGACCGTAGTCACCCGGTACCGGATTTCTCTCGAACAGCAGCACTATGCATCCACGACAATCAACTTGCGGCTCGCGGCAGTCCGGAGGCTTGCGTATGAGGCCGCGGATTGCGGACTCTTGAGCGCCGACTTAGCGGCAGGGATTCGCCGCGTGAAGGGTGCCAAACGGCTGGGTATGCCAGTTGGCAATTGGCTTTCCGCGGAGCAGGGTAAGCATCTTCTGAGAACCGTAGACATTGGCAGTCTTCGAGGCAAACGAGACTACGCGACGCTCGCCATTCTCTTGGGTTGCGGTTTGCGGCGCGCGGAACTGACGGCGTTGAGAGTCGAAGACATCCAGCAACGGGAAGAGCACTGGGTCATTGCCGATCTCGTTGGGAAGGGCGGCCATATACGCACCATCCCGGTTCCAGAATGGGTTAAATCTGGGATTGATATGTGGATGCGCGCCTCGGGTATTACGTATGGCATTCTGCTTCGGTCAATCAACAAAGCCGGCCGAGTTTGGGGTCATGGGTTCAGCCCCAAGGTTATCTGGGGAGTGGTCAAGGAGAAAGCAAAGATCTGTGAGATTCCGGCCCTCGCGCCCCATGACCTCCGCCGGACCTGTGCCCGTCTCTGCCATCAGGCAGGCGGTGAGCTGGAGCAGATTCAGTTCCTATTGGGACACGTTTCTGTGCAAACAACCGAGCGATACCTCGGTTGCAAACAGCGCTTCCACAACGCCGTCAATGATCGGATCGGGCTCGAGCCAGACCCGCCTGAATCTTCATAGATTCCACCTTACTGGCCGACTAGTCAGGACGAATCTAACGTAGATACGTGAGTTGGCGAATTGACGTAGATCTGGAATTGGCGCCGTCCAACGCTTGTCACAGGAAGAAGGGCATGTCGCCGGCATGAAAGCTAAACGCGTAACGCTTGATCTGTGGTCAAGGTGATGGACAAGACTGTAATGTCGTCGTTTTGCCCGAACGCCTGCGCCGCGGCTGCCATCTGCGCAGCCGAGTGAAGGCTGATAGAGCGTGTACGATCAAAGCCAAAGAGTTCTCCAGGGGATGATTGCGCTTCCACCACGCCGTCTGTGAGCAATACGATTACATCTCCCGCGGCAAGTTCGACGACCGGGTCCGTGTACTCAACCCCGGAGATGATTCCAAGGGGCAGTCCGCTTTCTAACGGCACCTCTTCTCCGTTCCGATACGGCGAAAGGTGGCCTGCATTCGCGAGTGTCAACCGGCCATCAGGCGAGAGCTGTCCACAGAGACGGTAATGAAGCCACTATTCTCCGGACGACATAGGCTCCGGTTCAAGCGAGTAAGCAGTGCGGCTGGGGAAAGCACCTCGGCAGCCAGCGTTCGAAAGGACCCGATCGCGAGTGCACCGGTCATGGCTGCCTTCAGCCCCTTGCCGCTGACATCACCCAAAATCAGGAGCGAAGATCCGTCAACCTGAGGAAGAACCTGGTAGAAATCTCCCCCAACTTCGGCTGCGGGAATGTATGCGACATCCAGCCGACAACCCCGTAATGCTGGAGGCTCTGCGGGGACCAGTTGGCGTTGCAACTCGCGGGCTGCGGCCAGTTCCGCCGAGGTCCGGGCCTGTTCACGGTTGAGTGTTGTAAAACGGGCTACCATGACCGCCGCGATGGCCATCAGAAAGATGGCCGCAGCAAGATCGATCTTGAAGAGTGGCACATTTCCTCATAACAAGATGGGACGCGAAAGAGAATCAAGATCCCATCCCAGGACAGCCCCCAGGAAAGGCGCATTGGTGAGAATCATTCCAGCAGCGGGGGCCAAACTCGGCAGAATAAGCCAGCGAGCTTCCTTGTTGCCATGTCGATGCCAGTAAAAAAGGAGAACCGGGATTGACAGTGCCGCGGGAACCAGAGAGACCGATTCAAATGTGAAGTAAAACCTGTTTAAAATCAGCCCCGTGCTGCAAAGAAGGGAGAGAATAGGGCACAAAAGCAGGAAAGCCTCATATGCCCGCCACAGCCGATTCGGCCTGCGTCCGATGAACGCAAAGGTGAATTCCGTTTGTGCCAGGATGTAAAGATAAATTGCCGGATCGGCATATACTTCGTTTGCATCTCCCGGAATAATCGCATAGACCGATGCCGTGTAGACGCCGCCGGCACTGCCAAGAATCATCAGATAAAGTCCAAGCCAGAGATACTCAAAGTTCCTCTGCTGGACCGCAAATACAACGAGAAAAGCGAAACCGCTCAGGAAAATCACGAGATTGATCGCGCCGGATGGAAGAAAACGAATCTCGCGAAGTGCGCGGTGGGCCTCGGCCGCGTCATGAATGGACTGTTGTCCACCTACCGCGACTCTCACAAAAGCAGCCTCATTAGCATCGAAGGTGACGCGTGGCGGATGAACGCGGATAGCCAGGAGGACGGAACTGCTGTAAGGCAAAGGGAGAATGGACTCAACGGGCTCCCGAGTCATCCACCAGGGCTCGAAATGCGCTGAACCAGCGCGGCGGTTATCGATGTAGGCTTCAAACACTCCCTGCTGCGCAAGTAGAAGCAGGGCTAACGGTGCCGCGCCGTCTTGAGGAAGCTCGATGCGCAAGCGGCACCAGCACCCGTGCAAGCAAGAATCTGTCGCCTGCTGCGGAGTAACTCGTTCCCAGTCCGAATCGTCAAGTCCGGGATCAGCCCAGGCAGAATTATCGCCCGGATGATAGCGCCATCCGTCCGTCACCCAGGTGACCCCCGCTGGGATTGAATTCACAGGCGTCTGCGCGTGGCCAAAGATGCCAAACCACAGGAGCACGATTCCGACGGGGCAGAGCTTTCGCATTGTGAACGAGGAGTTGTTCATGACTTTTTGAAGGTTGTTCCACTTCTCAATGCAATTTGGGGCGTGGGTTCATCATCACTGCAGATTTGCGGCGGGCCCAGGTCCCAGTTCGTGTGTTCGCCCTCTAATACCAGCTATCCCAGTTGCATCGCTTTTGAGCACCGATTACTACCCCAAAACGCCGTTTTCGTCGTATTCGAGTTCGCAGGAGATCACAGTCAAACGGGACCTGAGGCGAGCAACTCACGCCTATTTGAACGAACATTAAGCAGCTAAGCTTGCGAGCCGTAGAAAGCCTGAAGTAGCATTAACCTGCTTCGGATTAAGCAACAAGTAATTGAGGAACGGTTTTTCCGCAAATCGGTAGGATTAGTATCAGTTTTTGCGCAAAAGGCTGTGTGAACCGCGAGAAGGATTCCGAAACTAAACTCTTTGAAATCAGTTTGGCATCGGACACTTTATCCGCCAATTTCGGACACTTTTTGCGCCAACCTACAAAGGATCGCCACGGGACGAGAAATGAATGTTCCCGTGGCTTTTTGAATCCTCATGTTGCCGGTCGCTCAGTTCCGAGGGTCCCCCAGGAAGGAGTCTGCGCAATGAACTTCAGTCCCAGCTTTCGCGTTGCTTCGACTGCTACACTCGCAATCACCCTCTTGCTCGCCGGATGCAAATCAAATACTGCACCACCGGCGAACCAGACAAACCCATCCTCAGAAAACTCGCAGCCTGCTCCTGCACAACCTGCGCCCAGCCAACCGGCGCCATCCCAGCCTGCGCCAAATCAGCCAGTTGCGAGTCAGCCAGCGCCCGGTCAGACACCATCTGATCAACCTGCATCCATGCAGCCGAGTGCACCGGCGCAGGCCGAGCCACCCGCAGCCCAGCAAGTGGCTGTGCCTCCACCGCCTCCGCCACCGCCTGCCGTTATCACTCTTGCGGCCGGCACTCCCATTCGCGTGCGGCTCGTCAATGATCTCGGCTCGAACATTTCGAAGCCGGGCGACGCGTTCACAGCTACGGTTGCTGACAGCGTGATGAGAAACGGAGAGGTGGTGATTCCGAAGGGTGCGCGTGCCGATGGAACTGTGATTGACGCGAAACCGCTTGGGAAGTTCAAAGGGGGAGCACTGCTGTCAATCAAGCTCGACCGGGTCCGCACGAAGTGGGGCTCCTATCCTGTTGCCACGAGCACAGTTTCACAGGCGGAGCAGGGCAAGGGGAAGCGTTCTGCCGGTTTGATCGGCGGAGGTGCCGGCCTGGGCGCGGTGATCGGTGGAATCGCTGGGGGCGGTAAGGGCGCTGCGATCGGCGCGCTGGCCGGCGGAGGCGCAGGCACTGCCGGTTCGGCTTTCACGGGTAATAAGCAGATTGTGCTGCCGGCCGAGTCCCTCGTGACCTTCACTCTCGATCATTCAGTCCACATAACCCAGAAGGCCCAGGCGGATCAGCGGGAGCTGCAAGAGCGGTGATCGATTTGATTTTGTGGACCGCGAGGAGCCAAGCCGTTTCGCATGTTCGTTAGCCTGTCCCAGGTTAGCAAAGGCAGAACCCTGCACCGGGGCAACAGCCATGCTCCTTTCATTGCGTATACGGCATGACTGAAGGCGTGCCCTGATACACCTTGAAAGAAGCTCTTTCGGAAACTGGTTCATCGAAGAGGCGAGCTCTTGAATGGGTTCGCCTCTCGCTTTTTGCCTCAACGGAAGACGGTGTTAGGAGGCGGTTTTTCAGCAATGAGGGTGTGGCCGAAACTCGAATGGCCATTGGCAGATGTACCAGCAGTGAATGACTCTAACTATAAATTGATTGTAAATTTCAATATTGTGGACAGAATGATCATTTAGTTGTAAATTTGGTTCATAAGGTCGGCCTGCTGTGCAACCGTCCATCGGTTCCTCGCAGGACCTTTCGCGTGCGATCTAAAAAATCTTTCTGAATGGAAAAGGCACCGCCATCGTGATTTTGGAAATCTGTGTCGATTCAGTGGAATCGGCGATTGCCGCGGCCAGGGGCGGCGCAAAGCGTGTTGAGTTGTGCAGCGCACTGAGCGAAAGCGGCATTACGCCGAGTGCCGGCCTCATCAGCACGGTTCGTTCAAAGGTAAACATTGATGTGTTCGTCATCATCCGGCCGCGCGGCGGCGACTTTGTCTACTCCGACGAGGAACTGGCGGTCATGCGTCAGGACATTCTGGAGGCGAAGGAGCGCAAGGTGGATGGCGTCGCACTTGGCGTTTTGACCGAATCCAGCAACGTGGATGTTACGCGTGTGCGTGCGCTGATCGAAGCGGCTCGACCGCTCCAAGTCACGTTTCATCGCGCATTCGATGTCTGCAAGGATCTGGATCTTGCGCTGGAAGACGTAATCGCATGCGGCGCAGACCGCATCCTCACCTCGGGCGGAGCGCCTGACGCCATGCGAGGCGCAACGAAGATTGAGGAGTTACGGAAGAGAGCCGGGGATCGTATCAGGATCATGGCCGGCGGCGGAATTCGTGCCTCGAATGTGCGAACTGTTGCGCTGACGACGGGCGTTCACGAGATCCACACCTCGTTGCGTGAAGACATGGAAGTCAAGCCCTCTGGCAGAGCTACTGAGCTCGGCACCCGGCGGAATGGCCACAAAAACTTCCGCCTGCTTGAGCATGACGTCCGTGCATTCAAGTCAGCGCTCGATGCAATTGCTGTGGAAGCGAAGTCGGGTTCCCGCGAACTTTAACCCCAGGTTTTTCGCCCCGATTCGCGTCGGGCCCAATGTGAAGGTATGTCATCGAAGACAGATAAACGAGCGAAGGAAATTCTGCGGCTGCTGCTGAGTCAGGGCAAAGCCTCAGTCGAGGAGCTTACGTCCTCATTGAGTACTTCGCCGGCAAGCATCCGCCGCGACCTGGTGCGGTTGGAAAGCCATGGCCTGGTAACCCGCACCCACGGCGGCGCCATGCTTGCGGGAAACGGCAACGCGGTTTACGAGCCATTTCGCTTCGACGCTTCGTTCCAGGTTCGGGAAGACCGGTTTGCCTCGGAGAAGCAGCGCATCGCACGCGCCGCAGCTGCACTGATCCAGGAAGATGAGACCATCGGCTTTGCCGCAGGAACCACGACAACCCTGGTCGCCCGTCAGCTTCTGCATCGAAAGAACATTCAGATCGTCACCAATGCCGTGAATATCGGGATGGAACTGAGTTCGAGCGCGCGGCTTCAAACGATTCTGACAGGAGGCAATCTTCGCTGGGCCGGCGCTTTCTCGCTGGTCGGGCCAGCAGCAATTGAAGCGCTTTCGGTTGTCGTGATGGACCGGTTGTTTGTGAGCGCCACCGGCGTGGATGCCGGGCATGGCGCTACATTGATCCAACCGGATGAAGCAGCTGTGTTTCGCGCCATGGCGCGCCAGGCACGTCAGGTCATCGTGGTGGCCGACTCGAGCAAGGTGGGTCGCGTGAGTCCTGCGGTTGTGTGTCCAGTGAGCGACATCGATCTGCTGATCACCGACAACGGAATTTCGGAAGAGGCGATGAGGGCATTTGCTAAGGTCGGTGTGAAGATCATGGCCGTCTAGCGTCCTTCAACGTGGCCTCCAGTCGTAAAGTTGAAACTCCACAATCAAGAGTAGTTACGCGGCGACTGCGCTCCGCGTCGTTGCGAGTTTGCTTACAATATATATATCGTTATACGATATATATATGAAGTTTGAAACAGATCGCCCAGATCATCTGCTCAGCACTCTGGCGGAATTCCGGTTTGAACTGCGCCGGTTTCTGCAGTTCAGTGAAGGCGCATCGCTCGAAGCCGGCCTGCAGCCGCAGCAGCATCAACTCCTGCTTCAGATTGCCGGCGCTCCTCAAGCAACGGCGGTAACGATTGCCTATGCGGCGAGTCGCCTTGGGCTGAAGCACAACAGCACCGTTGAACTGGTTGATCGGTCAGAGCGGGAAGATTTGATTGAGAGAACAGCCGACAAGGATGACAAGCGCCGCGCCATCCTGCGCTTGACACGGAAAGGCCGTCACGTGCTGCATAAACTCTCCGGCGATCATGCGCGCGAATTAAACGACATGGCTCCCCGGCTAGTGCGGGCACTACAGCGTGTGCAGGCTCATTCCCGGACTTCACTTGCCGCGGAGGTCCTGTGAGGTCACGACCATCGGCTTTGCGCGACTTTACGGTGGATCGGCGCACCTGGCTTCTCTCTGCCGTATCGATCGTCATTGGCGCCGGTGGAGCGGCACTCGCCGTACTTCTGCTGCGTGCCATCGCGTTGTCAACGAACATCTTCTTCTATCACCGACTGAGCCTAGCCATGGTCGGTCCGGCCGGGTCAAACCAGCCGCATGCAGCCGTTCTGTTCATACCTGTCATCGGTGGCATCCTCGTCGGCTTGATGGCGCGTTACGGAACCGACAAGATTCGCGGCCATGGAATTCCAGAAGCGATCGAAGCCATTCTGCTGCGCGGAGCTCGTGTGGAACCGCGCGTCGCCGTACTGAAGCCGATCTCTGCCGCCATCGCGATCGGTTCCGGCGGCCCGTTCGGCGCGGAGGGTCCGATCATCATGACCGGCGGAGCATTCGGCTCGCTGGTCGCGCAATGGCTGCGGCTCTCCGATGCCGAGCGTACGACTCTGCTAGTGGCCGGCGCCGCGGCGGGAATGTCAGCTACATTTGCCGCGCCCATCGCCGCAATTCTTATCGCGGTAGAGTTGCTCCTCTTTGAGTGGCGCCCGCGTTCGCTGGTTCCCGTCGCGCTGGCAAGCGTCACGGCAGGAGCGCTGCGCATCTGGTGGCTCGGTGCGGGTCCGCTGTTTCCTGTCGATCTGTCGTCGAACATGCATCTCGAGCAATCACTCCTGATTGCGGTTCCGCTCGGGATTCTTGTGGGCTTTGCGGCAGCAGGCCTCAGCCGCATGATGTACGGGCTTGAAGATGCGTTTGAGCACTTCTGCGGGCGCGTCCACATCCACTGGATGTGGTGGCCGGCGATCGGCGGCATCGGAATCGGCGTTGGCGGTTACTTCTTCCCGCGCGGCCTGGGTGTGGGCTACGACAACATCGCCGAGTTGTTGCGCGGCAACGCACCGGTCGCATTGTTGCTGGGACTAATCATCGCAAAGTCGCTGATGTGGGCCTTCTCACTGAGTTCCGGAACTTCGGGCGGTGTACTTGCGCCGCTGCTGATGATCGGAGCAGCCATCGGTGAATCTGCCGCACATTTCGCTCATCTTCCGGGGCAGACCCAGGCATTATGGGCGCTGATGGGGATGGGCGCAATGCTTGCCGGCGCACTCGGCGTGCCGCTGACGGCGGTGCTCTTCTCTCTGGAGCTGACGCATGCACTGCCGGCCATTCTGCCATTGGTGCTTGCGTGTACCGCATCGTACCTGGTCACTTCGCTCATCATGCCGCGTTCCATTCTGACAGAGAAGCTCGGGCGCCGTGGATATCATCTATCGCGAGAGTATGGCGTAGATCCGCTTGAACTCCTGACAGCGGCAGAGGTAATGACAGAGCTACCGCCGGGCGATGAAATATTGGTGGGAAAACCGGATCATCTGCCGGAGAGCTACGTTTTTTCCGACGAGACCTGCCGCGCTGTCGCCGAGGAGATGGCTACCACGGGATTGATGAGCTTGCTGGTCGTGGATCGGGAGACGAACCGCCTGCTGGGAAGCGTCGGTGCAGCTGAATTGCTTGCCGGCCGTCGACGCGCTGTGAAGCGAGAGTCCGATCGCAGCATCGCGTTTCAGTTTGAACTACCGAGGACGTAGTCGCGGGGGCCACAGCGGTTCCGGTTGTACCCCTAACTGAACCGATGAAGCCGAGTGGCGTTTCTCTTGAGAAAACGCCACCTTGCACGCGCTGTCATGTCTACATCTGAACCAGAAACCGCTCTAGACCGCTCGCAGCGCATCCACGGGATCGGCTGATGCGGCACGAACGGCCGGCAGCGCCGATGCGAACAGCGCCACGGCGATCATCACAAGAGCACTTGCCGCATAGATCAACGGGTCAGTGGCACTGACGTCGAAGAGGAAAGAACTCACGAGACGTGACACGGCGAACGACCCGAGCAGACCAACTCACCCACAGACGATGTTCATCGAAGCGATGAGAGAGCGCATCAACACCCCCGCTCACCTCGTTGACCATCCTGTTTCCCATCTCATTTCTGAGCCTCCGGTGGTAGGCTTCCCATGGACCAAAAACAAAGGAGAAATCCGTGCGTATTTCTTTGCTTCACTTTGCCGCAATCGGGTTCGTAGTCAGTTCCACAATCGGAGTGTCAGCGCAGGTGCCGCAGCAGGAAGCGCGGTTGCACGCGCCGCAGCCATCACAGGCACAGACCTCTCAAACCGCAGCGCCCCGAGCAGCACAGCACACGCCAAGGGAGGCTGCCGACAATCCAGTTGCCGATCCCAGGGCCGTCGTTCGTCTTCGGGCAAGGCGAGATTCACTGTCCTCACACCTGAACTGATCCGCATGGAGTGGGCGGCCGATGGCAAGTTCGAGGACCATGCCTCGTTCGTCTTCATCAATCGCCGTCTGCCGGTGCCGAAGTTCTCGAAACAATCATCGAAGAGATGGGCACCGAGTCCGGCACTCTGACGATCAAGACCGACGCTCTCACCCTTACCTACACGTATCGCGCTCTAACAACGAGCGCCGATACCGCTTCACTGCCGGACAATCTGTCGATCGAGCTCACGGTCGACGGCAAGCCAGTCACATGGCATCCGGGCATGACGGACCCGCGAGAATCTGCAGGGCACGACACGCACGCTGGACGGAGCACGCGGCGACAAGACACGCGAACCCATCGAGCCGGGTCTCGTATCACGCTCGGGCTGGGCGCTGGTCGACGATTCTTTGCGGCCGTTGTTTGACTCCGCAGATTTCAGCTTTACGCAGGGCGAGAAAAGTCCCTGGCCGTGGGTCATCGAGCGGCCCGCCGGCGAGCGCCAGGACTTGTACTTCTTCGGCTATGGCCATGACTATCGCAAGGCCCTGGGCGATTACGTTCGCGTGGCAGGGCGCATTCCGCTGCCTCCGCGGTTTGCCTTCGGAGCATGGTGGTCGCGCTACTGGGACTACAGCGACCAGGAGATTGAGGAGATCATCCGTGGATTCCGCGAGAACTCGACACCGCTCGATGTGTTCGTGATCGACATGGGGTGGCACACCAGCAGAGAGCAACTTCAGGCCATGGGTGAAGGCGACAAGAACAACATGGATCAGTCCAAGCATTCTCTCGGCTGGAGCGGTTACACATGGAATGACAAGCTTTTCCCTTATCCTGAGCTTTTCCTCGACCGGCTTCACGCGAATCATCTGAAGACCAGCTTGAACCTTCATCCCGCCTCGGGTATTCAGCCATGGGAGAGCAGTTATCCGGCGATGGCCAGAGCCATGGGAATCGATCCGGCGACAAAGCAGTACGTGCCGTATGACATCACCAACAAGAAGTTCGCCGAGAACTACTTCAACCTCGTGCTTCATCCGCTCGAGAAACAAGGCATCGACTTCTGGTGGCTCGACTGGCAGCAGGAGCAGAACACCAAAATGGCCGGTGTCACGCCGACCTGGTGGATAAACTACGTGCACTTTACTGACCAACAGCGCCAGGGCAAGCGTCCACTGCTATTCCATCGCTGGGGCGGGCTCGGCAATCATCGCTATCAGATCGGCTTCTCGGGTGACACTGTTTCCGTGTGGGATTCGCTGGCCTTCCAGCCATGGTTCACTGCAACCGCGGCCAATGTGGGCTATGCCTACTGGAGCCACGATATCGGCGGACACATGCCCGGCGCTGTCGATCCAGAGCTCTTCACGCGATGGGTAGAATTCGGCGCGTTCAGTCCGATTCTCCGCACGCACACCACCAAGAATCCTGAATCAGAGCGGCGCATCTGGGCCTATCCCGAGCCATACTCCTCAATTCTTCGCGCAACCTTTCAGTTGCGCTATGCCATGCAGCCATATATCTACACTGAGGCACGGCGCACATATGACACAGGCATTGCTTTTCTACGGCCTCTTTACTACGACTGGCCTGAGGCCAATGAAGCCTACGACAACAAGGATGAATATCTCTTCGGCGAAGAGATGCTGGTTGCCCCGGTTGTGACGCCGGGAGACAAGGACTCTGGCCTTGCAACAGAAAAAGTATGGTTGCCGAAAGGCGAATGGATCGAGTGGCCCACCGGCAAACATTTCACCGGGCCGACGTCGGTCGATCGCAGCTTCTCGATCGAGCAGATTCCTATTTACCTGAAAGCCGGGGCGATTGTGCCGATGCAGCCCGAAATGAGCTACACCGGCGAGAAGCCCGTCGATCCACTCATCGTCAACGTGTGGCCACTTGACCCGGGAACGAGCAGGAGCTACGCGCTCTACGAAGATTCCGGCATCGCCGAGCAGTATCAGCGCGGAGTCTTCACGCGCACGCCAATCAAGGCTGAGCAAACTGGCGATACACTGCGCGTCGAAATCGGGCCGGTGCAAGGAAGCTTCCCTGGCGTGCTCAAGTCTCGCGGCTACACACTGAAACTGCCGGCAGACTGGCCACCTTCATCCGTGTCGGTAAACGGCGTTGCGGTGAAGCAGGTGGGGCCAACCGGCAAAGGTGGCTGGAGCTTCGAGGGCAACACGTTGACCACCATCATTCCGGTTGCAAGCCTGAGCACCGCATCAAAGGTGACAATCGAAGTCCATCGTGCCGCGGGGTTGATGGCGAAGCGCGGGGACCTCGATGGATTCAACGGTGCGATGGCGCGGCTGCGTGGAACCTACGACGCCCTCAACATGACGCCTCCGGCCGCCGCTCCGCCCGACATACTTATCGATGCGATGCAGACAGGCGATCGCATCGGTTATCACCCGGAACTGGCACAAAAGGAGATCGCCCACTTCCACCAGCTTCTGCCACAAGCGCAGGCTACGGTCAGCAAGCTGGTGGTGGATACACAGAAGCACTTGGACGAATTGGCCCAACGCGCGTCTCAGCACAGCGCAGTTCAGGTTGACATCCCGTCCGAAAAGCAGAAACGTGCCGACGCGCTGAGCCGGGCCGCAAAGCTCGCCAACGACGCAGGAAAGTAGAAAACAGCGACAGAAACGGCGGGACCGTCGACAGGAATGGTCTATGGTCCCGCATTACTTTCGCGATACTCTGCGCGCCAATCCTTACCGCGCCGCAAAGAAACGAACTCACCCGTGCTGTTCGCCTGAGCAGCATGAGCCTGCTTTGACAAACTTTGGCTGCTCGTATTTCTGATTAGGATCGACAAAGTATCCGCCGTCATATTTGTCATGGTGGCGAACCCACGCCATGGTGTGGGCCAATCCGTCTTCGTCGCGTCCTTTCGGCACAAGATCAAGGAAGTTGTAAGTCCCTACCAGGATGTCGAGTCCACGCGCATAGGTCGAATACGTGTGGTATATCTCGCCAGCCGCATCCTTGTAGAAGACGCTCGCTCCCGGCCGCTCTTCGCTGGGAAACTCCATGACAGTGTAGTTGTAGTCAACGGTACCGGTCTCTCGCTCGGCTGGGGTTGCGGACACGTGGTAGTCGTAATTGAAATCCGATCCGAATGACGAGGCCCAGTGGAATTTCCAGCCCATACGCTTCTTGAATGCATCGATCTCGCCATACGTAGCGCGCGAAACTACGGCAAACGTTACGTCGCGATGCGCCAGGTGAATCGTCATGCCATCGAAGTGATCGGAGAGGTAGGAGCAACTGGGACAGCCCTCAGCCCATCCAGGGCCAAACATGAAGTGATAAATGACGAGTTGGCTCCGCCCGTCAAACAGATCGGCCAGTGTTTCTTTGCCGCGCGGTCCTTCGAATACGTACTTCTTCTCAATCTTTTCCCACGGTAGTTCGCGCCGTTGCCGGCTGAGTTCATCGCGCAGTCGCGTGAACTCCTTTTCTTTCGCGAGGAATCGCTTTCGAGCTTCAGTCCATTCGCCGTGCGGCACCACTTTCGCCAGCTTCGGGCCCGCGGTCATTGTCGCCATGTTGAACCTCCTTCGTGTCGGTAGCTTGGGTGAGATTATTTCGAGTTGCTTTTCGCAGCAGCTTGCCGGTGACAAGTGCTGCAACGCCGCCGGTCCCGGTGGCGCTGGCCGCCAGCGCTGCTGCGGTCGCAAGACAGAATGGGCACATACGCACCTCCTGATTCGAGGCTGCTCAGGCCTGCTGCATAAACAGCGGCGGTTCGTCGGCGCTCGGGCCCCAACTCGCCGGTACCGGAAGGTTGAGGATGCGCAGATAGACACTGAACTGCCCGCGATGTTGGTATACGTGGCTGAACATGATGTCGCGCAGAAACTGCTCACGCGGCTGCGCCAGCACTTCTTTGCCTCCGGCCAACAGCCGCCAGGTCTCCGCCATCTCCGCGTCGGCGATTGAGGGAAGAATCTCGCGGACCACAGCGACGCTCTCATCAAACGTCTGCATGATCTCCTGACAGCTCACCGGCTGTGGAAACTTCGCGAACTCTGGAGCCTGCGCGGGATTGGTCTGCACAAAGCGGACAACACCGCCCGGCGTAGAAGCAATGTGATATGCCAGTTGTCCCGCGGTCATGGATTTCTCGTGCGGTTTCCATGTGAGTTTGTCTTCCGGAAGCCGTTCGAGGAACCGGCGCGTGACGCGTGCCTGCGTCTCGAATTCGGCAAGCATAGCCTGCGCAATGGAATCGCCGATGAGTATTTGTGCAATCGACATGGGGACCTCCTTATGTCCTTGGGGAAATCGAATTGTGAGCGCGGCTTACTTCTTATGCGAAGCTTCCGCGCGCTCGCGAACCTTTCCGTGAATGTAGCTCCAGCCACCGACGACGCCCTTCCGGTGATCTTCCTGAACCATGCCGAACCCGGAGTGACGAAACTTGATTAAGGTTCCACCCGGCTCTTCGCTGAGCCTGTACTGCACGTTGTTCGCCACCGGGTGCGACATCATGAGAGGCCCGCTGAATTCCAACAAAGTTGGCCGCTTGATGGCCTGCACGTGCGCCCAAAAGTGTCCGTTGTCGTCGCCGAGATCGCGATACCAGCGGCCTCCAGGCCACGCCTCGAGCACCATAGGCATCGCGCGGCCATCGCCGACTTCGTTCTCAGGGCCGAGTTGTTCCAGCAGCGCGGCGAAGGTATCATCCAGCGACGCGTGCACATGAATCTCCTGCTCCACCAGCAGCGTGAGATCCTCAATACCTGCTGTTGCATTTACGATCATTGATCCTCCTTGGGGTTCACGGTTTTGTTTGATGCAGAAGCCCTGTCTGCAGCGCGCTTCTCGGCCCGTTCTTTGACGCGATTGAGTTGATTGGTCCAGTAGCGCTCGAATTCTGAAGTCCATTCGTGGAGCGGTCGAATACCCTCGGCGTTGGTCTGGTAAAGCTTCTGGCGTCCGTTGCAGCGCATCCGTACCAGGCCCACGTCACGGAGCACACGAAGGTGCTTCGACACGGAAGGCTGATCGACGCGAAGGCTCGCCACGATCTCGTTGACCGAGTGCTCGCGCGCCGCCAGCAGCAGCAGTATCTCCCGCCGCCGCGGCTCTGCTATTGCATTGAACGCATCCGAAGTTGTTGCCGCTCGAGCCATGATGAATACGAATATATACCCATATCGGAATATGTCAAGAGTCCCTTTTGCTATCCGACGCATTTCAGCTTGCACAGATGCCGGTTCGCAACAAATCCATTGAGTTACGTTGCTTGCCGGCTGAATCCTACTCTGGGTTTGGCATAATTCGATGGCACTCACTTGCTCTAAGCCGCGCGTGTTTGCCTATCCCCATCAGCGCAACTGGTTCGCTCCATAATCTCCGGGCTGACTGAGGTAACCCAAGTTGAAACTCATCAAGTGCGTGTTCTTCTGCCTCTTCGTTTTTGGAACAATGCGGGCGGTGCCGTTTTACGCGCAAGCGGCTGACGATCCCGCCAATCTACCGCAACGGGACGGCTCGCGCGATTTTGATTTTCTAATCGGCAATTGGAAGGCTCACGTGCGCCGTCTGCCTGATCGGTTAAACAACTCCAATACCTGGATCGAGTTTGACGGCATTTCCAATCACAAGAAGATCCTCGACAGCAACTCAAATTTTGAGGAGTTCGAGGTCACCAGTACCGACAAGAAACTGCACCTGAAGGCTCAAACGCTTCGGCTCTATAATCCCGCGACGCGCCAGTGGAGCATCTATCTCCTGGATGTCGACAAAGGCACGATCGGCCTTCCTCCTGTTGTCGGCGGATTCACGGGAAATCGAGGAGAATTCTTCGATCAGGAAGCGTTTAAGGGCCGCGCGATATTGGTGCGTTACGTCTGGCTCAATATCTCGCCGAAATCCGCGCGCATGGAGCAATCCTTTTCCCCTGACGGCGGAAAAACATGGGAAGTGAATTGGATTTGCGAGCTCTCGCGATAATCAAATAGAAGTTTTCGCAAATAGGTTTTCGATACGCGCTTGCTGGGATGAACATTCGGGGATGAGCGGATGTAAGCGTTTGCAGTGCTTCCCGGCGATCGGTTAGGATTGCGCCGTATGAAAATCTGCCCATTTCTTCTACCTACAATTCTTTCTGTTGCCTTCCCTGTTCTCCTCGCACAGTCTCCGACCCAGAACTCTGATCCGCTCGCGCCCACCCAGGACGTGAAGTCTGCTGAGCAGATCGATCACGAGTGGCAGCAGTCGGTCGCGAAGTACGATGCGGAACGTAAACGCCTTCTCGCCGAAGCTGACCGACAGGCAAACGATGGGCCTTATCGTCCCGACTGGGCCACGCTCATCAAGTACCAGCAGCCGCAGTGGTACAAGGACGCGAAGTTCGGCATCTTCATCCACTGGGGCGTGTACTCGGTGCCGGCAGCGGAGAACGAGTGGTATCCCCGCAACATGTACGACCCCAAGAGCGGCGCCCACAAGAACTTCAAAGAGCACTATGCCGCGGGCGACGACGCCAAGGGCTACAAGGACCTGATTCCGCAGTTTCGCGCGGAGCATTTCAACGCCACAGAATGGGCGAAGCTTTTCAAGGAATCGGGTGCGCAATATGTCGTGCCCGTGGCCGAACATCACGACGGCTTTTCAATGTATGACTCCGGTCTTTCGGATTGGACCGTAGTGAAGATGGGGCCGAAGCGCGACACGCTGATGGAGTTGGCGACGGCAGTGCGCGCGGAAGGCCTGCACTTCGGCCTCAGCTCGCATCGCGCCGAGCACAACTTCTTCTACTCCTATGGCCGAACCATCCGCTCCGACGTCAATGATCCGAAGTTCGCATCACTCTATGGCCCTGCGCACCAGTGGTTCGCAGCTCCCGGCGATGCGCACGGACTTGAGGACGACTGGACCTGGGTGAGCGAGGCATGGACGCGCGACTGGCTGGCGCGCGACACGGAACTCGTAGAGAAGTACAAGCCGGAGATTGTCTACTTCGACTGGTGGATCGGGCACCCGACATTTCGCCGCGCCGTTACAGAGTTCACGGCCTTTTACTACAACTTCGCCGCAGCACACGGCTATACGGGCGTGATTGATTTCAAGGACTACTCCCTCAATTGGAAGTCAGGTACACGTGACTTCGAGCGCGGCCAGCAGGACCACATCATTGCCGACCACTGGCAGACCGACACGTCGATCAGCAACGCATCGTGGGGATACATCGAACACGACACCTTCAAGTCACCGGAGTTTCTCGTCCACCAGCTTGTGGACATCGTGAGCAAGAACGGAAATCTGCTGCTCAACTTCGGGCCACGATCAGACGGCACCATTCCCGACGAGGTACAGACGACTCTGCGCGAAATGGGCGCGTGGCTCAAGGTAAACGGCGGCGCGATCTACGCGACTACTCCGTGGAAGACATTTGGCGAAGGGCCGACGCAGGTGAAAGGTGGCGCATTTCACGACACGGATGTGAAGCCCTATACAGCGTCAGATTTCCGCTTCACCGCGAAAGGAGATACGGTGTACGCAATCGGCATGGCCTGCCCTGCGGATGGAAAGGCAACTATCCACGCGCTTGGGACAGCACATGAAGGCGGATCAACGCCCATCAGCAACGTGGAGATGCTTGGATCGACGGGGAAGGTCACGTGGACCCAGACTGCCGATGCGCTCGATGTGACTCTTCCCGCGAACGCCGCGTGCAAGTATGCCTACACGCTGAAACTCACCGCGAAATAGAGCGGCAGGCAAAGACGTGCTCCGTCTGCCCGCCGCTCATTTTTCTCGGCACAACTCAGTAGCCCTGAGGCGGGGGCGTGGGCCCATTGCGGAATGCCCGCTGATAGCCTTCGCGGAAGCCATGGCGGTAGTCCTCAAAGGCTGGCGGAGGCACGGGTGGGTTACGGAATCGCGGATGCCGATCGACATGCGGAGCAAGTCCCTTCGCAATGTCGCGGCTTGCCGCGTCGAATCCATCGTGGAATCCCCGTTGCGCGATTTCAGTGAATGCCGGTGGCGGGGGCGGCGCGGCATAAACGATCGGCTGCGGGTGCGAACAACCGGCAATAGCAAAAGGCAATGCCAGTACAGCAAGTGCAAGTGTTTTGCGCATTTTTCTGTCCTCGAAATCTCAACAAAGTAGGGTGCATTCAGCGTCCCGAGTGAGACACTTTCCGGTTCTAACACCGATTTGCGGAGAGTGTTGCACCCAGAACCGATATTGCTATCCGCCATGGTCATTACTCAATGGTCTTAATCGAACTCGACAGGCTTTGGGAATCTTGACAATGTCGAAAATATCTAGCCAAAGACTGCCAACGCGGCTTCCCTCGGAATGAGTGAGGATCTACCTGCCGCGTTATAGTTGCATGGAGTTCTCTCCTGCGCATGAAGCTTGATCGTCGTGTTTTTTTAAGAACGCTAGGATACGGAGCTGCCGCAAGTCGGCTGCTCTCATATCCCGCTTGGAGTCTCTCAACTTCGGACATAGGCGGGGACCAAGTCTCAGCTGTCGCGCACGATCCTCTTCGGCCTGAATTCCATCTCCTTCCGCCGCACAATTGGATGAATGACCCCAACGGCCCCATCTGGTGGAAGGGCCACTACCACCTCTTCTATCAGCTCAATCCGCATGCAGCGGTGTGGGGCGACATGCATTGGGGACACGCGATCAGTCCGGACATGGTGCACTGGCATCACGAGCCGATTGCACTTGCGCCCACTCCCGGCGGGCCCGATAGCGAAGGCTGCTTCAGCGGATCGGCGGTGGTCTTCGACGGCAAGCCCACGATTATCTACACCGGCGTGCAGAATGCGCCGCCCGCCGAGACAACATTGCACGACGGCAATGACAAATTGCGCGAGACGCAGATGCTCGCCACGGCCGAAGACGATGAGTTGTTGCACTGGAAGAAGCTCGAGACGCCCGTAATCGCCACCCCGCCGCCGGGCGTGTACGTTACAGGCTTTCGCGATCCCTGCCCGTGGCGTGAAGGCGACGAATGGTATCTCGGCATCGGCTCCGGCGAGCGCGGCATCGGCGGCTGCGTGCTGCTGTATCGCTCGCACGATCTGCGGCATTGGGAGTATCTGCACAAACTCGTGCAGGGCAAGCCGAACGGCAAAGTCGCCGTCAATCCCTGCGACAGCGGGGAGATGTGGGAGTGCCCCGACTTCTTCGACGTGAACGGCCACCACTGCCTGCTCTACTCATCAGAAGATAAGGTCTTTTGGACGATGGGCGAGTACGACACGCATCGGCATCGCTACATCCCCATGCGCACCGGCGTTCTCGACCACGGCGCTTACTACGCACCGAAAAGTTTTCTCACTCCAGATGGAAGGCGCATCTTGTGGGGATGGATTCGCGAGACGCGCCCCGAAGCCGAGTTCGCCGCTGCCGGATGGTCAGGCGCAATGGCGCTTCCCCGCGTACTCACGATGAATCATGATGGCGAGCTTGAAATCAATCCTGCCATCGAAGTAGAAAAGTTGCGCGGCACAGAGGATGTTTCTACTCTGCAGGCCGGCACTTCGATCAAGCGAACGCTGGCCACGATGCGCAGAGAATTGCGCATCGCGTTGGGTGCTTCGAAGGCGAAAATCTCGGTTCGTCTGTTGACCAGCGGCAAAAGAGTCTGGGAGCTCGTGATCGATGTTCCGGCCAGCCTTGTGAGATGCGGCGATGTCACCTTTGCACTACCTCCTCAACTCAAACCAGACGATGCGCTTCGCATTTTCATCGATGGATCAGTGATTGAATCGTTCATCGCAGGCCGGGAGGCGCTCACCAGCCGCGTGTACAGCGTCCGCCCCGGCGAATCCGAACTTGAAATCGCGTTGTTGAAGGGGGAAAGTGTCGCGTTGAAGCAATGGCCGCTCGAGACAATCTCGACGGACCGGCTCACCACCTGACCACTCCCGATTCGGACCGGGTCTCTCGGATATAGTGTGCGAAGGACCAATCCCCGCCCCAAAGGAAATCGTAATGCCCCTGGATCGTCGAGGTTTTCTCGCTGCCTGCAGCCGCGCCGGCATCTCCTCCGCCCTGTTTCCCGGAGTTCTCTACACGCTTGCCTCGCAGGCGCAGGAGTCGCCGAGCACGGACCAATCCAAGCCGCCGAAGATCACCCGCGAAATGATCGATCAGGCTGCGATCATGGCTGGCATCGGCCCCTTCACTGACGAGCAGAAAAATATGATGATCGATGGCCTGGTCGATCAGAACGGCTCTTTCAAAGCAATCCGCAAATTAAAGCTGCCGAATTCCATCGCGCCTGCTTACGTATTCCATCCGCTTGCTGCTGTGGGGAATGTTCCGCACGTTGCCGTCGAGACAACCAACGCAGACGGCTGGAAGCCCGATCTCAACGTCGCGGCTCCGTCCAAAATCGAAGACCTTGCCTTCGCAACGGTAAGCGAACTCGCCAGCCTGCTGCATGCGCGCAAAATCACTTCCCTCGCGCTAACACAGATGTATCTCTCTCGGCTCAAGCGCTACGACTCCAAGCTTCATTTCGTCATCACCCTCACTGAGGATCGCGCCATCGCGCAAGCCAAAGCGGCCGACGCCGAGATTGCGGCAGGCAAGCACCGTGGCCCGTTGCACGGGATCCCGTGGGGCGCGAAAGATCTGCTGGCCGTGAAGGGCTACCCAACGACGTGGGGCGCAGGCGGCTTCGAGCATCAGTCTTTCGATGAAGACGCTACCGTGGTCAAGCGACTGGACGCCGCAGGCGCAGTCCTCGTAGCGAAGTTCACGCTGGGTGCGCTGGCCATGGGCGACAAATGGTTCGGTGGCCGCACTCGTAATCCGTGGAATCCCGCGCAAGGCTCGAGCGGTTCTTCTGCTGGATCGGCCAGCGCTGTTGCCGCCGGATGCGTGGCCTTCGCCATCGGCTCTGAGACGCTCGGCTCCATCAGTTCGCCGTCCACCCGATGCGGCGCAACCGGCCTGCGCCCCAGCTTCGGCTTCGTGCCGCGCACCGGCGCCATGGCCGTCAGTTGGACCATGGACAAACTGGGCCCGATATCGCGCTCGGCCGAAGACTGCGCACTTGTGCTCGGCGTCGTTCACGGCCCCGACGGACAAGATACATCCGTCCATCCCGCTCCGTTCCATTGGAATTCAAACATCGACGTACACGCGCTGCGCGTTGGCTACTTGAAGAGCGACTTCGATGAGCCGCCACCGTTCAAACTTCCCCCACCGCCGGATAAAGAAACCGCCGAAGAAAAGAAAGCCCGCGAAAAACAGGAAGCTCAACGTAAATCTTCTCGTGCACGCCGCGACTACGATCGCCGCTACGAACTCGCCACGCTCGACAAGCTCCGCGCCATGGGCATCAATCTGATTCCCGTAGAGCTTCCCAAATTGCCGTATGGCGCGATGGTTGGCCTTCTCGGAGCCGAGGCAGCTGCTGCCTTCGACGACCTCACCCTTAGCGGCCGTGATCGTCTGCTCACTGAGCAGGGCCCGGACGATTGGCCCAATGAATTTCGCACCGCGCGCTTTTATCCCGCCGTCGAATACATCCAGGCGAATCGAGCGCGCACCCTTGCGGTCCAACAGGTATCAGAGCTCTTTGAAAAGGTCGACATCATTGTCGCGTCTTCCGGCGGTCAACAGTTGCTGGCCACAAATCTCACCGGGCATCCGGCGCTGATCGTGCCCAACGGCCTGCGCGGGGACGACGCGCCCAAGCCACCGAAGACCGACGACGGCGACAATGACGACATCGGCGGACCCGGCACTCCCGTCTCGATCACGTTCCTCGCCGGCCTGTACGAGGATGCGAAGCTCGCCGCGTTTGCTCATGCGTATCAGCAAGCCACGGGATTCAACAAGGTGCATCCCAAACTCGACTAGGCTGCCGCTAGTGCGTTATCTCGGCACGAGCATCGCGGTGATGGAACATGGCCGTCTGGTAGAGATCGGCGAGGCCGAGTCGTCGTGCGCACATCCGCGCGAGGCTTACGCGCGCAAGCCGTGGCGGCCACGCCGGAACTTCCAGCCAGCGTGGCCTGATCGTGTCGTCAGTTCGACTGAGGCTTGTTCGCGGGTGGCGGAGTCGTCGGAGTGCCCGCCGGCGGCGCTCCAGCCGGCGGCGTTGCTGCCGGGCTGCCTGGAGCCGCTTGCGCCCCGGGAGTCCCTGCTGTTGGCGGGTGTGGCATCATCCGCATCGGCTGTCCGTTTGGCCCATTCATCATTCCGGGACGAGCCTGCGGCGTTGGCATTTCGCTCACGTCCACCAGCTCGATATCAAAAATCAAGTCTGCATTCGGCGGGATACCTGGATTCGCAGCGTTCGGTCCGGGGCGTCCATGTGCGCCGTACGCAAGCTGCCAGGGGATGAACAAACGGCGTTTGCCGCCAATCTTCATGCCGGTGAAACCCTGATCGAAGCCGGGAATCACGCGTCCGAAGCCTTGCGGAAAGCTGATCGGCTCCCCCTCATTCATCTTGGGCTTGCCATCGGCATCGAGTTCAGGCTTACCGTCTTTCCCCATCACGGGGGACTTGTGATCGTACGACGAATCGAATTTATGCCCATCGGCCGCGAGCCAGCCTGTGTAATTCACCTTATAGATCTTGTTGGGCTCAGCATCTGCGCCTGTGCCTATGCGAATGTCCTGGTAGCGCAGGCTGAACGCCGTCCTCACAACTGCGCGCGATGGGGGCACGCCGGGAGGCAACTTGATACCGCTTGCCGTCGCAGCGGGCTTGGCCGAAGCCCGGGGAGCGGCGGGTTTTGCGGGCGTTTGGGCGAAACATGCGACGGCTGTGGCCGTCAGAAAAAGACTAAAAACAAAGGGTTTCATTGCGAAAAACACTCCGATTTGTTCTCATCGGAGTGTAACAGGCGTCCGTTCCCCACCCCAGCAGTCCGAATCCTGAAATCTTATAAGAGCTTTATGCCCTGCTCGCTACAGTGACTCATGGCTGAACTCATCCTTCAACTTCTTCATCTTTCCTGGCTCCCCGTCGGATCCTTTTTCGCCGGCGTTCTTAATTCGATCGCGGGCGGCGGATCGTTCCTGTCCCTTCCCGCTCTTTTTGCCAGCTCGGCCGCCCTCGGCGTTGGCGCCGTCGCGGTGCAGGCCACAAACACCGTCGCGTTGTGGCCGGGCCAGTTGACCGGGCTCGTTGCTTTCCGAAAGGAACTGCGCGAGTACGGCTGGGAGTTGCTCCCGTTAGGCATCGCGTCGGGAATCGGCGGCTGGCTGGGCGGCTTCCTGCTGCTGAGAACCGGAAACCGGATGTTCCGCGAGTTGCTCCCGTGGCTGCTGCTCTTTGCGGCAGTCATGTTTGTACTAAGCTTTCCCCTCGGCCGCTGGCTGCAGACCCTCTCCGGCGGCAAACGGCACAGCAAGCTGCTCATCGCCGGCATGGTAGTCGTCAGCGTCTATGTCGGATACTTCGGCGCCGGCGGCGGATTCCTGGTGATGGCGCTTTTTGGAATATGCGGCGTTCACGATATCCACGAGATGAACGCGCTGAAAGTGCTCACCGCTACGGTCTCCATTGGAATCCCGGCGGTATCGTTCATCCTTGCCGGGCGCGTGGAGTGGCGCTTCTGCCTCGAGATGGCGATCCTGGCCGCAATCGGCGGATACATCGGCGCACACTATAGCCGGCTGATCAACCAAGCCATCATGCGCAGAACGGTCGCTGCCATTGGATTCATGACGGCGGCCTACTTCTTTGTGCAGAACTACGCCGTGCACCCCGTGCGCTGACTCCCGCATTCCAAAGCGACTCAAGGTACCCTCTGGGTCGCGTGCCGAAAACGCACCCTTCCTTCAAATTGTC
The DNA here is from genome assembly GCA_963735215.1 of uncultured Acidobacteriaceae bacterium. Taxonomy (GTDB): domain Bacteria; phylum Acidobacteriota; class Terriglobia; order Terriglobales; family Acidobacteriaceae; genus Telmatobacter. The sequence goes on from CAVTKF010000014.1 coordinate 227,187, forward strand.
ATCCTGAGCGACACACGCTTGAGGCCCCAGCACGCTGAAAGCGCGATGGGGTAAGTGTCGCGAAGGATCTGCTTTTGCCTTTGTATCCGGTCAACGCACGATCTCGTTCAGGGCTTTAGCCCCAGGGGGGTGTCTTCTGTTTATAAATGAGACTCGTGCACACAGACCTAGTTTGAAACCCTCGTCTCCGAACCCTTGGCCATCGTGTTCCAGTGCACATTGTCCGTGGAGAACTCCTGCGCGTAGTCGATGTGATCGGTCCCCGTGAAGACATTCACCACGTGGAAGTAAATCGTGGTATCGCCCTGCGTCACCTGCCAGGGGAACGTCCAGATGTTGCCCATAATCTGCAGCTTGCCGGAGCCCAAAGGGTCGCCGCCCTGCGGAACCTGGTAGGTGGTGTACATTTTCTGCTTGTCGTCATAGGTGAAAACCAACAGTACCTTCGAATCTCCATCCACATACTGGTTGCAAGCAACGTAAACGCCGCTTTTCCAGCAGTCATTGCGCAATGTCTTGTCTTCCTTACCCGCCTGGCTGTAGGCCGTAAGAAAATGCTCTCCGTGAACCTTCCACGTACCCGCGTATGCCATGATGGCGTCAACGCCGGACGGAGGCTGTGGGGGAGTCTGTGCTGCCGCCCCAAGCGCACATAGCGCCATCATCCCAATCGCAACTGAAGAAGTAAAACGACGCATGAAAATGAACCTCCAGGTTCGACGTAATGGTAAAGCCCTGCTGCGCACGGCAACAGTATCAACTTGATTGCGCCAGCATGCCGGCCAGCAGCGCTGTCCTGGGCGCAAGGTGTTCCAGCAGGATCGACTCATGGCTGGCGTGCGCGCCTTCGCCTACCGCGCCCATTCCGTCCAGCGTGGGTATGACGAGAGCCGAGGTAAAGTTGCCATCGGAGGCGCCGCCGGTGGACGCTTCCTGGAGATCGATGCCGAGTTCGCTGGCGAGCGATCGTGCCTGCGCGAAGAGCTTTACGGTGCCGCGCGTGCGTTCCATGGGAGGCCTGTTGATGCCGCCATCGATCGTCAAGGCGCAGCGTTTATCCGCCGCCTTAAGAGCTCGAAACCTGCGCTCGATGCGCGGACCGTCGGAATTCTTCGCGATGCGTACGTCAATTTCGGCAAATGCCTCGGCGGGAATCACGTTGGTCTTCGATCCGCCTCCGGCCACGCCAACGCTGACGGTTGTTCCTCGCTTCAGGTCGGTCCAGTCGCTGACGGTTTCGATCACGCGCGACAACTCGCGAAGAGCACTGGCCCCTCTTTCGAAATCGACGCCGGCATGTGCTGCCACACCGCGTATATCGATGCGCCAGTTTCCTGTGCCTTTGCGCGCCGTCTTGTAGGCAAGCCCCTGCGCCGGCTCAAGGACAAAGACAGCGGAGCATTCGCGCGCGAGGCTTTCCGTAATCGGCCGCGAAATCGGGCTGCCGATCTCCTCATCGCTGTTGAGCAGCAGGATCGTCTCGCGGATAAGCAGGTCGGTCTCAGCAAGCATCTCGATAGCGGTGAGCGCCATGGCGACGCCCGCTTTCATATCGAGCGTGCCCGGGCCCCACAGGCGTCCGTCTGCGATGCGGCAAGGCATCTGCCTGAGCGTGCCAATGGGCCACACGGTGTCGAGGTGGCCAAGCAGCAAAACCGGTTTCTGGCTGTCGCGCTTGCGTGGACCAAACCGCATTTCCAGAACATCGCCGTGTCCGCGCTGCCGATGGCGCTTGATGCGTCCACCAAGAGCACGCCCGGCCTCGGCTGCAATCGCGACACACGCATCCACCGCGGACTTATCGTCGGACGGAGACTCGGAGACAACCAGCCTGCGCGTGAGTTCAAGCAGTGCGGATTCTTTGCGGCGTGCACCTGCCAGCAGCGCCCGCATCGGAACGGCGGTATCGAGGGCTTCGGTAGAATTTAACTTCACGACTTCCAAGTCTAGTGGCCGACCCCACTTTGTTGCGAAATGTTCTTCATTGGCGACTGTGGAACCCGGGCGCAGAGCTGTGAAAATGGGACCGAATCGAGTAAACGACAGCCATCGCAAAATCAAAACGGCGGCTGCGTCGCCTGCGATATCATCAAGCAAACTTTCCGGTTCTTGAATCGGCAATTGACCCTGATGCCCTTCAACCCATTACATCGCCGCCTGGCGCTTTCACTCCTGATCGTTTTGGCCGGACCGGCCGTTTCCGCGCAGACATCTGCCGCCGCTGCGCGTGCAGTAACGGTGCCTGCCAAAAATGGCGTTGAACTCAAGGCCACCATCAACGGCCAGGGACCGTTTGACGCGATCTTCGATACCGGCTCGGGGAACCTGATGACCGTCAGCCTGGCGCGGCGCCTCGGACTCAAATTGGAAGGTTCAGCCACACTCAACGCTGGCGGCGGTCTTGTCCCGGCGAAGGTGGTGAAAGTCGCAACAGTAAACATCGGCGCCCTAACCATGTCGGACCAATGGTTCGGCGTTGTCGACGTTCCGGTCACACAGGGCCAGGACGGCATTTTTGTTGGCGATCTCCTGCTCCAGAATCTGCCCATCCGCGTTGATTTCGAGAAGCAGGAGATCACCTTCTACTCCAAACAGGGCTTTGAATACTCCGGCAATGGGACAGCAGTCCCGATTGACGTGCAGGATGGCAATGGAAACCTCCTGGCACAGGCCACCGTCGATGGAATCGACGGCCTTTTCGGAATCGACACCGGGGACATGTATTCTCTCTCGCTCTTCGCACCCTTTGTGAAGCAGCACAAGCTTGTCGAACACTATGGTGCGAAGATCTACGGCTATGCGGGTCAGGGGTTCGGCGGCGCTGATCATGGATTCTACACACGCGCAGACACGCTGCAACTCGGCAAGATCGAAGTGATCCACCCCATCACTGTCCTCTCCACAGACACGCAAGGCGCAGAGTCGTCTTCTACGGTTGCCGGCAACATCGGGTTGCACATTCTGCGACAGTTCAACATCGTCTTCGATGCGCCACACGGAAAGATGTACTTGGAGAAGAATGCAAACTTTGGCAAGCCCGAGATCTTCAACCGCGCCGGCCTCATGCTTGACCCCGATCCTGAAAACCTGAAAATCAAGACCGTGATTCCCCGCAGCCCTGGAGCGAGGGCCGGATTGAAAGAAGAAGATGTCATCACGCAGATCGACGGGAAGCCGCCCACGGACGAGACCTTGCAGAGCGCATTCACCCAGCCCGTCGGGACCGTTCTCTGCCTAACGGTGCGCCGCGGTACAAAAACACACACAGTCTCTCTCGTCCTGAGAAACATTCTTTAAAACCACAGATGTATTCTTGCGCCGTCATTTAAGAAAGGGGCTGGACCTCCCATGCATTACCTGCTCTTCTACGAAGCCGCCGACGACTACGTCGCCCGCCGCATGGAATTCCGCAATGTCCACCTCAAGATGGGTTGGGAGGCCGCCGAACGTGGTGAGCTAGTCCTCGGCGGCGCGCTGGCGAATCCCGTCGACGGCGCTGTCCTGCTCTTCAGGGGCGACTCGCCCGAAGTGGCAGAGAAATTCGCGAAGGCCGATCCTTACGTCACTAGCGGCATCGTGAGGCGTTGGTACGTGCGCGAATGGACGACGGTTGTCGGCGATCTTGCATCCAACCCAAAGCGCCCTGCAGCAATACCTTGAGAAGCGTAGCGCAGGCTTCACGAGGGGAGATTACGGGCATAGAACCACGAAATGCATGACCGGAAACCAGGAAGATCGTTGATGAGCTCTAGCGTGGCACGCAAGAACGGTGAGCATTCAACCGCAGTCGCAGCTGGAACTTCGAGCAATATTTTTGGATCCGGAGAGATGGCCGAGCTGACGCGCGCCTTTCCCTGGGATAAAACCCCGGTCGGTTCTATTGATCAGTGGCCGGATACTCTCCTCATCGTCGTCAACACGCTATTGTCATCACGCCACCCGATGTTCCTATGGTGGGGCGACGAGCTCATTCAGTTTTACAACGACGCCTATCGCCCCAGTATCCGCGAAGACAAGCATCCACGCGCGCTCGGACAGCCCGGAAGAGAGTGCTGGCAGGAGATCTGGCACATCATTGGGCCGCAGATTGAAGCCGTGATGACACGGGGCGAAGCCAGTTGGCATGAGAATCAGCTGGTGCCGATCAATCGCAACGGCAAGCTGGAGGATGTTTACTGGACCTACGGCTACAGCCCGGTTCGTGACTCCGATGGAAGAATCAAGGGAACGCTGGTTGTCTGCACTGAAACCACCGAAGCGGTACTGGCCAAGCGTCAATTGGAGCGCGAGAGCCAACGCCTGGCGGAGCTGTTTCAACAGGCTCCGGCTTTCTTTGCCGCGCTGGGCGGACCGGAGCATCGGCTTGAATTCGTGAACCTACCTTACCAGGAACTGATCGGTCGACGCGATGTGGTCGGCAAGACCATTGGGGAAGCGGTCCCGGAAGCAGAGGAACAGGGTTTTGTTCAGATCCTTGACCGGGTATATCAGACAGGCGCGCCATTTGTCGGGCGCGCCATGCCAATCCAATTGGCGCGCGGCAAAGCCCATCCCCTCGATTTGCGCTACCTGGATTTTGTGTATCAGCCGCGGCGCGATGCGGATGGGAATGTGACAGGCATTATCGTTCTCGGTATCGACGTCACTGAAAGCAGGCGCGCCGAGCAACTCCTTCTGCAATCTGAAAAACTAAACGCCGTAGGCAGGCTTGCCAGTTCCATTGCGCACGAGATCAATAACCCTCTCGAAGCTGTCACAAACCTCATCTATCTTGCGCAACAATCCGCTGCTACCCCCGAGGCACAGCGCTATCTTGCCAGCGCCGAGATCGAGCTCCGTCGGGTCTCAGCCATTGCCAACCAGACCCTGCGCTTCCACCGGCAGTCCACCAACCCAAAGCAGGTCACAGGCGCGGAGTTGATTGATGCGACGGTACCCCTCTATCAGGGCAGATTGCTGAATGCCCATGTCAGGGTGGAGAGACGCGATCGGAACAGCCGTCCAGTAACGTGCTTCGAAGGCGAGATCCTGCAGGTTCTCAGCAACTTTATTGGGAACGCCATCGACGCCATGACTCCCAGGGGCGGCCGTCTCCTGATCCGCAGCCGCGAAGGTACCGAGTGGAGGACCGGGAGAAAAGGAATCATCTTAACCGTGGCCGACACCGGTTGCGGGATGTCTCAGCAAACCCTGACGAGAATCTTTGAGCCGTTCTTCACGACCAAAGATCACAAAGGAAACGGCATCGGACTCTGGATCAGCCGCGGAATCGTCGAGCGGCATCGCGGTACCCTCACGGTCAGGTCGCGTCAGTCGGCAAACGGGTCTGGCACCGTCTTCGCGTTCTTCCTGCCATTCGACGCGATCGTACGCGACTGATGCCCGCTCCAGCCTATTCTTCTTCGGGCAACACGACGAACGGCGTGACTGCAAGTGGAAAATCGATTCCAATGTGTGGACCCGCTGCCGCCGCAGTTTGCCACCCTGGCGATTGCAGTTCCGGCATCGGCTTTGCCTGGAACAGCTTCTTGCACTGGCGTGCGGTCCATCGTGCCCAGTTCTTCGATTTCTTTCGCCTCGCGCTATCGGTCGAGATGCCCGTGCCCGCGTACATCTGCCGGTAGAGCTTTGAGAGAAAGATGAATCCAAGCCGCGCCCGTAGATTGGGCGTGCAGGAGGACCGCTCCCAAATGGATTTCCAGTTATAGAACCTGTCCCAGACGCGCTGCGTGCGCTCGCGGATCTCGTCGGAGCTCATCGAGGGATGTGGCGTGAACATCTTTGGCCGCACCTCGGTCGGAATCAGCCAGTAGCGGGTGATCGGCACATCGCCCACCATGGTCGGATGTGTGGACTGTTCCTTCTCCCATCGGCCGAAATCCACTGTACCGGGGAACGGCGTCATCATCACAAACTGCGCAAACGTCACGCCCGCTTTCAGCGCCATCTCCACCGTTGCGTCAAAGGTCGCCGGCTTGTCGGTCGGCAAACCGAAAATGAACGAGCCTAGCACGTGAACCCCGTGCTTCTTGAACGTCTGCAACTGCTTTGCAAGTGCCTCGCCGGAGTAGTTCCAATCCTTGAAGACTGCCTTCAGTCCCTCCGGAGTAACCGCTTCGACACCCACCAGCGCGCCTTTGATATTGGCTCTGCGCATCGCGTCGAGGTAATCGCCGTCTTCGCCCGCCTCCATCGTAATCTGGGTGAAGAACACCATGTCCTTTGGGCAGCTTGGCGAGCTCTTCCATCAATTGGAAGCGCTCATTGCGAATCGTGGTCAGCTCTTCGACCTTGGCAAAGTTCTTCTGCTCCCGCGCGAGACGCAAATCCGTCAGCGTAACGGGATAGAAATTGTCATCGGCCAGGGCGATAAACCGGAAGCCGAGACGACGCAGGCTTACGATCTCGTCGATCACCTTTTGAAACGAACGTTGCCGCGGCTTCTGGCCGTCGGTACGCCAGACGCTGCAGAAGGAGCAGTGCTTGGGGCATCCGCGAATGGTCTGCACCGAGGCCCACATATATTTGTCGGGCTGCATCAGATCCCATCGCGCCGCAAGAAATTGCGTGCCCTCGATCCGGCCGCCTTCATAGATCTTTTCGGGCGCTCCGGCCATACAATCCGCCACCGCCCTGCCCCAGGCGATATCGCCATCTCCCTTAACCACCGCATGCGCTTCGCCGCGCTCCAGCGCTTCTTCAGGAAAGAGCGTGGCGTGAATGCCGCCGTACACTACCCAAGCGCCGCGAGCCCGCGCCATGCGCCCAACCTGGTAGCCGCGCAGGGCATTGCCTGTGTGCACACTGACGCCGACAATGTCCCCCGGCTGAATGCTTTCAGGCACAATTTGCTCGAGCGATTCGTCTACCAGGATCGGGGTACCAGCCGATGCCGGCGTTGCCGCCGCAAGCACGAACAACCAGCGCGGTGTGATAACCGCTGTACCGAAGGAATTGTCACTGGGATTGACCAGATGAACGCTCGTAAGGACCCTGCCTTTCGAAATGCCATTTCCGTTGGAGGATTCCGCGAAAAGCAAGGCGATCCGCCGATGTGCGGACTGCACCCTGGCAGGGAACCATACGTCTGTGGCCAGTTGTGTCGTCCATCATACACATGCCATGAGACCCCTGGATATCAATTGTCGGCGAAAGTCCCTCAAGATTAGGCGCCTTCTTCGACGGAAGCGAACCCCAAGCCGCTCATTAGACTCGCATTCGCCTGATCTCCCCGCCGGTACTGAACATCGATGCCAAACATGTTTTGGGGGCCTGTCGCAGCTACTTCAGCCCCCAGGTCCAGGTCAGCCCTGAACTCGTTCCGTAGTCGCTGCCGGGCAGATTCGGCGGGGGGTCGTTGTCCCAGTTGCCGTAAAACGAAACATTGAATTTGAGATCGCTGATGATCTTCACGTAGTAGGAGGCGTTCGTTTGAAATTTGAGCCGGCCGGGCTGGGAGAGAGCCGGCAGCAGAGCGCCGTCTATATTGAGGCTGGTTTTACTGAATCGGAAGAATCTTGCATTTGCAAAGATCAGCGCTGTCGCAAGATTCTGTCTGCCTGCCTGTGGCTCGGAGTTTTCATAGTCGGTGCCCTGCCACCCCAATCCACCCAGCACGGCAATCGACGAATTGTTTGTGTTCTTCAAGTAGCGGCCCACGCCACCGCCCAGTGTGATCTGGCTCCGAATCTGCTGTTCCGAACTCTGTAGCGCGCTGGCGACACCCTCATAGAACCAGTTCTTTGGCGGAAGTAGATGTTGCCCCACAAGCGTCAGTGAGTTTCGCGTGGAGGCACTGACGCCGGCGCTGGACGAAAGACTCGAAGAAAAGCCAGCCGTTGCGTTCCAGCGCTCTCGCACATACTCCTCATTGGAACTCAGGTTGAACTGCGTGGATGAATTCCCCTTGGAATAGATTGTCCCGAACGTGATGTCACCGCTGAACCTTTCCCAGAACCTGTCGGATGTCGCCACCATGTCAACGATCTCCGAACGCTTGATTAGGGCAGGTTTGCTCTCCGCATTTTCGACTACCGCAATCGTCACTGGCCGGTCTTCAGGTCTTTCCGGCGTTGTGAGCGTTCCCGTGTACACAATGCCACTCGCAGTCTTGACAACGAACAATTGGGTGCTTTCGAGGCGGTCCACTTTTGACCAATCGACAGATGCTGTTCCGTCGATGTAGTCGAAGCTGACAAATAGCACTCCTCCACTGAGACCCTTTACCTCGCAGGTCATTCGGTCTCCGTTTCTCATGATCAGCACGTCGGTCTTATCGCGTGCGAAGAGTGGCGAGGCAAATATGAAAAGGAACGCAGATGGGATGATCAAGGCTCGATTCTTCATGAGGGACCTCTTGATGCCAGACTGCATGGAGCGATTGAAAAGGCTGACCAGAATGGAACGATGCGGCGCACCGTGAAAGTGCCGCTCGACGGGGAGTCGCCAGGAACGTTCCATCTATAGGATGTCGAACTGATAACTCGCGGTCAGTCATCGGCGAATGCGGCATCCGGCAACTGAGGATGCGTGGGCAGGTCCAGGCCCGTCCAGCGGGAGCGTTCAGTGTTGGCCGACCCCGCTCTCCTGTACACTGGAGTGTTCACTTATCATGCAAAACAAATATCCAATTGGCATCCTCGGCGCAACCGGAATGGTTGGCCAACGCTTCATTCAGTTGCTCGAAAACCATCCATGGTTCGAGATCACCTGGCTTGCCGCAAGCGATCGGTCCAGTGGCAAAATCTACGGCGATGCGGCCAAGTGGCGCCTCGACACTCCGCTCCCCGAGCGCATTGCGCGCATGACCGTCTCGCCGGCCGAACCCGAAGGCGCCCCGAAGATTGTCTTTGCCTCTGTGGATGCGGCTTATGCCCGCGAACTGGAGCCCAGGTTTGCGGCGGCCGGATGCGCTGTGGTCTCGAATTCGAGCGCCTTCCGCATGGCCCCCAATGTGCCGCTGGTGCTTCCCGAAGTGAACGCCGAACATCTGCACCTGATCGAGGAGCAGTCGTGGCGGAAGGAGTCAGGCGGCTACATCGTTACCAACTCCAACTGCACGGTGATGGGTCCGGTGATGGCTCTGAAGCCGATTGCCGATCGATTTGGAATCGAGCAGATTTTCGCGACCTCGATGCAGGCCGTCAGCGGCGCGGGCTACCCCGGCGTCGCGTCGATGGACATCCTCGATAACGTCGTGCCTTACATCAGCAACGAAGAAGAGAAGATGGAAGAGGAGATGCTCAAGCTGTTGGGCAAGCTCGACGGTCACGCGGTGAAGCCGCTCGCCGCGCGCATGAGCGCCAGTTGCAATCGTGTGCCGGTGATCGACGGCCACACGGTGAGCGTTAGCGTGAAGCTCGCCAGGAAGGCGACTCGCGAAGAGATCCTCGCCGCATGGGCGGAGTTTCGCCCGCTGGCGGGTCAGAATCTGCCGAGCGCGCCGGATCAGCCCGTCGAGTGGGCGCCACAGCAGGACCGCCCGCAGCCTCGCCTCGACCGCAATCGTGGCAAAGGCATGGCGGCAACCGTCGGCCGCCTGCGGCCTTGTGGGGTGCTCGACTGGAAGTTCACCGTGCTCTCGCACAATACGATTCGTGGAGCAGCCGGCGCCACCATTCTGAATGCCGAGCTGCTCGCCAGCCTCGGAAAGTTGGAGCCGGTCGCGGAAACTGCCGCACGCTCCTGAGGCATCTGCAACTTCGGAGGGTACGGATTTCAGCTCGTACATCAAGCCTCCAAATGAAAGTGGGCTTTAGCCCTTGAGGTCGAAACAAGAAACGCATGAGCCTGGTTGTCATGAAATTCGGCGGCACCTCGGTGGAAGACCCCGCCGCCATTAACCGTACCGCCTCCATCGTCGCGGGTCGCGTCGCCGACGGCAAGCAAACCGTCGTCGTGGTCAGCGCCATGGCCAAGGTGACTGACCAGTTGCTACGCGCCGCCGCTGCAGCAGCCAAAGGTGATCGTACTGGCGCTCTCGCCATCAGTTCGCGCCTGCGCGCCCGTCATCGCGATACTGCCAGCGCGCTTGTCAAAGCGCCCACCGAATCCTCCGCGCTCTGCAACCTCATCGAGCAGAAGTTCGACTCGCTCGACGAAATTCTCCGCGGTCTCGCCGCCATTCTCGAACTCACCCCGCGCATCTCCGATCTTGTCGTCAGCTACGGCGAGCGTCTCTCCAGCCGCATTATCGCCGCCGCCTTCGCTGAACGCGCTATCAACGGCGCTCACGTAGACGCGCGCGAAGTCATCGTTACGGACTCGCAATTCGGCAAAGCCGTTCCCCTCGATGTGCTCATTGAGAAACGCGCCATCGAGCATCTCCGCCCGTTGCTCGAACAAGGCAAGGTGCCCGTGATGGGCGGCTTCATCGCCTCAAACGAAGCCGGCATCACCACTACGCTGGGTCGCGGCGGCTCCGACTTCACCGCTGCGTTGCTTGGCGGAGCGTTAGCCGCCGACGCCATCGAAATCTGGACCGACGTCGACGGCATCATGACCAGCGATCCCCGCGTCTGCCCCGATGCACTGCGCGTCAAGGTCATTAGTTTTGAAGAAGCCGCCGAGCTCGCCTACTTCGGCGCCAAGGTGCTGCACCCGGCCACCATCCTGCCCGCGGTCCGCAAGAACATCCCGGTGCTGGTGCTCAACAGCAAGAATCCATCGAACGAAGGCACACGCATCATCTCGATCGCGCCGCACTGCAGCAGCCCTTTCAAATCTATTGCGGTCAAGAAGAAGCTCTCCATCATCGACGTCGTTGCCAGCCGCATGCTCATGACGCACGGCTATCTCAAGGCCATCTTCGACATCTTCGACAAGCACCAGTGCCCCGTCGACATGGTCTCCACCAGCGAAGTTTCCGTTTCGCTCACCGTCGACTCCAACGACAAGCTGCCCCTCATCGCCGCCGATCTCAGCCAGCTCGCCGATGTGAAGTACGAAGGCAAGAAGGCCCTCATCTGCCTCGTCGGCGAAGACATTCGCGGACAGAGCGGCATGGCGGCACAGGTCTTCGGCGCAATCAAGCACGTCAACGTGCGGATGATCTCCCAGGGCGCCAGCGAAATCAACATGAGCTTCATGATCGAAGAAGACGACGCCGACGAAGCCGTGCGCTCCCTCCACGCCGCCTTCTTTGGCAATCCCGACCCCACAATCTTCGACACGGAAGCCCGCAAAGCCGCTGTCAGCTCCTGAAAACGGTTGCATAAATGACGGTTTGAAAGAGCACGACTCAACAGTGTGCGGAAAACCTATAGCTTTGGAAAAGGCACGGCTTGTCAGTCCAAGAAAACTCAAACCCATAGCTTTTAATGGGCACGGCTTTAGCCGTGCAGCTAGCGGCGCTCAGACGCGGGGCTTTAGCCCCTGAGAGATGTCATCAGCCGAATGGAAACAATGCCCACACTTGACCCTTTATCGCTGGTTGACGCAACGCCATGTCACTATCCCCAGCTGGGAATCAGCGTCATAGGGCGCCACTATTTCGATCGCTTCGCGGCACGCCCGAAAGGTCTGCCAGCCGCGTCGGATACCCTGTAATCTGGAAATCAGATTCACGTTTTGAGGAGCAAACATGCTTCTTCTGGTTCTAGGCAAGGGAAAGACCGGCTCGCTCGTCGCCGAAGTGGCACGCGAGCGCGGACACGGCGTACGCGCACTCGACGTCAACGAAAATCAGCATGCCTCGGCACTTACAGCGCCTAACCTTGCTGGCATCGACGTGGTCGTCGATTTCACCACTCCCGACGCCGCAGTCGAGAACATCCGCGCTGTCCTTGCACTCGGCTGCCGCATCGTCGTTGGCACCACCGGCTGGTACTCACATCTTGCGGAGTTGCAAGCCATCGCGCAACGTCGCGGCGGCGGGCTGCTCTACGGCACCAATTTCTCCATGGGAGTGCAGAAGCTCTTTCGACTCACTGCCGAGCTCGCCAAACTCGAAGGCTACAAGTTCGCCATCAGCGAGACGCACCACACCTCAAAGCTCGACGCACCCTCAGGCACTGCCATCACGCTCAAGCAGATCATCCACTCCGTGCAGCCGGGCATCGACGTACCCATCGAGTCCCATCGCCTGGGGGATGCCAACGGCGAACACATCGTCACGGCGAAAAGCGAGCACGACATGCTCGAACTGCGCCACGATGCGCACTCCCGCCGCGGCTTTGCCATCGGCGCAGTCCGTGCCGCTGAATGGCTCAACAGCAAATCCGGCGCGTGGGAGTTTCGCGAAATCTTCGACCAGCTCTAGCATTGTGAGCGAAGAGGATCGTCCTCTCAAACAACAAGAAGGAGCGTGCTCCGATGGCTACCTCGCGCTGCAGTGCATTTACATCGAGGTTCAAGCTGATTGTGACATCGATCTTGGTTGTTTCGGCGATCTCTTCCATCTCGGCGCAAACGACGCAGCCTCCCGAGTCGGCCCTCCCTTCCGGAAAGCCATCGCCACCCCCCACCGCCTATGACATCGTCTCCGTTAAGCCACACAAAGATGATCCGACTGTTGGCTCGTGGTGGCGCACCACTCCAACTGGGGTCTCGGCAAATGTGAGTGTCCGCAGCCTCATCATGAGCGCGTACAACCTCATCATGCTCGATCAGATCTCCGGGCTTCCTGATTGGGCCGAAAGAGAAGACTTTGATGTCGAGGGCAAACTCGATGCCGACACAGCCGAGGTCTTCGGCAAGCTCTCACGCAGCGATCAGACCAAACAACGCCAGTTAATGATGCAGGAGTTGTTGGCGGATCGATTCAAACTCAGGGTTCGCTTCGAGACGAAGGACCTGCCCGTCTACAACCTGGTCGTCGCCAAAGGCGGTGTCAAAATGAAAGAAGCTCCTCTATCTGAGCACAGTGGATACAGTATGGGAATGGGCCGGATCAACAGCAAGGACATGGAAGTCGCAGCTCTCGTTGCAAGCCTCTCCAATCCTGTAGGCCGCAAAATCATCGACAAGACCGGCCTCACCGGTAAATACGAGGTGGATCTCAGCTGGGCGTGGAACGACGAGCCCGGATCAGGCGATTCCGGCCCATCTATCTTCACCGCGCTCCAGGAACAGCTCGGCCTCAAGCTTGAACCTGCAAAGGCGCCCGTTGATGTGGTCGTTATCGACCACATCGAGCGCCCCTCAGAAAACTGAATTGTAGCGAGACAGTCGGCGTCATTTGTCGGCTGTGCCGAAGACGACGGTGATGTTGGTCTCAACGGCTACCGGCTGGCCGTCGAGCATATACGGTTTGTACTTCCAGGTTTTCACAGCATCGGCCGCAGAGGGTGCCAGAATCTTCGGTCCGCTGAGGACCTGAACGCCTTCAATCGTTCCCTGCTTGGTGATGGTAGCCTTCAGCACTACCTTGCCTTCAATGTGGGCTTCCTGTGCGAACTTGGGATAGACAGGAGGCGTTTTACGGATGATCATTCATCAGCAAAACCGGCAGAGATCGCTACCACCTTGGGCGCCTATCTCACCTGGTCGCCACACCCCGACCGCACCGATGCAGACCGCAATTGTCTCTCTAACATCCGAAGCGGCGGTCTTTCACCAAAACTCGCCGCCGACCGCCTGCTACGTTACATCCAGCAAGCGCGTGCCGGACAGCGAACCGGTATCTCCCTGAAGGAAGGCTTATCTCAACAGGAACTCGATTCACAATCCGCAACCGAATAGTTGCGCACATTCGGATCTATTCGTCATCCCCGATCGGCATGCCCGGGGGCGCCTCGACTGCCTTCGCGGGAACGAACTTGTCGGGGTCGTGTTCGAAACTCTGAATGCGGTCGATCAGAGCCGCGCGATGAATCGCCTCGGCCGTATCCTGTGGCGCTGGAGTCGAAGTCCATTGTTTCAGAACATCGCGCATGTGCCACTGCACGATTGCGCGCGCCTGGCTTGAGGCTGCCGGATTCACTGCCAGCGCCAGCATGGCTTCCACCGCACGAAACTCGACGGCACGTTCCACTTCCGAGGACATGCTGTGTCCCGCCTCCGGCCGCTCGGCAACCGTCGCTGAAATCGCCTCCAGAACGCTGCGCAGCGAAGGTGAGGCCGGAACCCGCATGTGGTACTCGATCAACCGGCTCGCACGCGCCGGATCGAGCAAGACCGTGAGCGTCAGGTCTGCGGCAGACTCGGCGGCAGCGATCGGATCGAAGGTCAGACCGGTATGCGCAGGGAACGATTCGTGCGTGCGCGGATATCCCGGCGGTACCGGCGGCAGAAGCCGAAGAATCGATTCAGGCAAGGTTAGCGTTTCGGGCTTAAGTGTCTTTAGCACAGTGTCCAGTGCCATCTTCTGTTGTGCCGGATCAGAGACCGCAGGACCAGGCTGGCCGTCTCCGCGCAGGTTGTACCGATAGTCGAGTCCTCCAATCTCCTTGATGGCGGCCTCGGTCTGATAACGGTGAAACAGGTACAGCGGAACCAGCGTTTGCTCCAGTTGCGCCATCGGCGTGCCCGGCTTAATTGCGCTCTCACCGAAATTCTTCAGTGCCGCCGTACGCACGGTCAGCACGCGGTCAAGTTCGGCCGTTGGATCGTTGCCGTTGTCCCACAGGTGCGCGCGAGGATGGGCTGAGCCGAAGGGCCGCGCATCCTCGTCGGTGATGTACACCTGCCCCGCATGGTCGGCATCGCTCAAGATCTTTTCGAGGGCCGCTTTCTCTTTTTCGGCGGTCGTGTTTGCGCCGAAGTCGCGATATCCATAGTCGATCGAAACTTTGTCCCACTCGCCGATGCCGGTCGCATAAGCGTGCGACACGTCGATTTGGCCATTGTCGTTGAGTGTGATGTATGGATGTGGATAGTCCATCACGCTGTCGCCCTGAGCAACCGTGGACGCCGCAAAGTTGTGCGCCAACCCGAGCGTGTGCCCCGTCTCGTGTGCCGCCAATTGCCGAATGCGCGCCAGCACCATCTGCAGCATCGGATTGTCAGTGGATTTTCCGGTTGCACCCGAGGCAGAATCTCCGTACGGAGACAGCAGCGCTTCCGCAATCAGGTAGTCTTGCCGTGCACGCAGCGATCCCAGCGTCACGTTCCCCTTGATAATCTCGCCTGTCCGCGGATCGGCGATGGCCGCGCCATAACTCCAGCCGCGCGTGTACCGATGCACCCACTGAATGATGTTGTAGCGCACATCCATCGGGTCGGCGCCCTCAGGCAGCAGATCGACGCGAAACGTTCCCTTCGCCCAGCCGGCCGCTCGAAACGCCTGGTCCCACCACCTCGCACCTTCCACCAGTGCCGTACGAATCGGCTCCGGCGCGCCGCGATCCACGTAATACTGGATTGGCGTCACTGACTTGCAATCGGCAGCGCAATTTGGATCCTGCTTGATCAGCCGATGGCGAATGATGAAAAGCTGATCGAGCGGCTCGCCGAGTGGTGCCGTGTAGTCGCGGTAGGTGGCCGGAAAATATCCCGCTCGCGGGTTAAATCGCCGCGGAACAAACCCCGGCGGGGGAAGCTCGATGAATGAACTTCGCTCACGAATCGTCATCGCATGGGGGTCAGGCGTCACATCGGCGACAAACTCTCCCTTTGGTGGAGCGTCTATTGTGAATGTCAGCTCCGCTTCCACTTCTGTGTTCTTCGGGAAGGCTTTCGTATCGTCGAGTGCAATTGCGGATCGAGTCGCATCCACGCGATATGTGCCCTGCTTCAGATTTGTCAGCCTGTCTGCCACGCCGTGCGCATCGTGCAAAAAGAAGTCCGTCGCATCCACAAGCACCGCGCCATCCGGCGACTCGGCAGCGACGGTGAAACCCCAGAGTACCGACTGAGCGAACGACTGCGTCACCGCCAACTGCTCGTCCGCATCGCTGCTCGACGAACGAAACGCGAGATTCGGCTGAACCAACAGCACCTTGGGTCCGCTGCGCTCAAACCGGACGATGCGCGCCTCCGACACCTGCCCGCGGTCGAGCCCGAGATCGTTCGATCCTGTGCCGAACGGCAGAGAGGTGGCGTAGATGTATTCAGAACTGCGGCCATCGGGGCCCATGTGGCGGATCTCAAGGTAGAGCTTTCCAGTCTTCGCGTCCCAATCCAGGGGAATCAAACCGTCAGAGTGCTTCATCGCCGCGGTCTTCTCGCGAATGCCTGGTGGCACCTGATCAGTTGCCGTGCCAGCCGGATTTGCACCTTGCGCGAAAGTGAGAACGGAAGAGAGAGACAGGGCCAGAAAGGGGAGCTTGAGCATGTTTTCTTCTATCACGGCTCGGCGCCGCGCCGTCAGGTTTCAAACGAGATGAATGACAATCCGCAATCGATTGCAGGTTGGACGCGCAATGATTGCTCTCAGAACAAAGCTGTCGGAGTCGGGCTACCGCATATCTTCAATCCGCACGGGATCCATATCCGCGTAGTCCTGGTTCTCTCCGCCCATCCCCCAACAGAACTTGTACGCCTGCGTCCCGACGCCCGCATGAATCGACCATCCTGGTGAAATCGCGATCTCCCGATCGGCCATCACAATATGTCGCGTCTCTTCGGGCGGCCCCATCAAATGAAAAACACGCGCGCTCTCCGCGACATCGAAGTAGAAATACACTTCACTCCGCCGCATATGCGTATGGGCCGGCATCGTGTTCCACGTGCTGCCCTCGTGCAGATGCGTCACGCCCATCACCAGCTGGCAGCTCTTTGCGCCCCCCGCATGAATGTACTTGTAAATCGTGCGGTGATTACTCTGCGCCTCGGTTCCCAACTCCGTCCGTTGCGCGCACTCCTTCTTCACAACGGTTACCGGATAAGCCGTGTGCGCTGGATAGCTGAGCAAATAAAAAACTGCCGGCTTCTCATTCGACTTCGATTCAAATCGAATCTCCGGGTTGTCGCGCCCGATATAAATCAAGTCGAGGTTCGCCAGCGGATACGTGGAGTTTCCAACGTGAACCAGCGCTTCGCCGCCGACGTTCAGCGCGCCGAGTTCCCGGCGTTCCGTAAAAAATGCGGCCCGCAGTTCGGGGCTGCTGGTCAAAGCAATCGGCCGATCCGTCGGGACAGCGATTCCCACCACCGCCCTGTCCAGATCCACGTAGGTCAGGTGAATCTCGCCCGGCCGCGAAATCCCGTCGACAAGAAACGACTCCCGAAGCTCTTGGGTTGTCATGCGCGGATAGCGGACCGGATCCGAAATCAAAAGTGTCTTCATTGGATGGCACGACTCAGGCGAGGAATGCGCGTATCGCCATCTACTCGCACTTCCGGTTTAGCACAGGCTGGATCGAACTCCATTGGAATAGTTTAAGCCTCGTTCCGGCCAGCGGGATCAATTTAACGTCAAAGGCTTTAAGTCCTGCAAAAGCTGAATCGACCCCCATGTCGCGACCGACCCCTCGAGAACCGCCGGAGAGCCCCCAGTGGCGGCCCTCCATAGCCCGCGCAACAACCCTCAAATTGAGCGAAGCGTGAAGAGCGTAATTTCAGGGCGGCAATCAAATCGGAACGGCACACCCACGCTGCCGATGCCACGATTCACATAGAGTTGCGTGTTTCCCAGTTGGAACAAGCCTTCAACATACTTGCGCCCTCCCGGCGGGAGGCGTAGAGGACCAATAAACGGCAGGCGAATCTGTCCGCCGTGAGTGTGACCACTCAACACCAGCGAGACGGCCCGGCCTGCCGGGTGCATGCACAGCTCATCGACGAAATCGGGTGCATGACACAGCAAAATGATGGGCTCGTTGGCTACGTTACGAATGGAAGACGGTATCGCCTGATCTGGATCGGGCCGTCCGCACACCGGATCGTCAAGTCCTGACAACCAGATCCTTCTTCCGCGGCGTTCGAGAGGGAGACAGGAATTCCGAAGCACTGTCATACCGTGCGACCGCAGTGCATCGCCCACGTGCTCTTCGCCGGCCCAGATGTCGTGATTGCCGAATATTGCGTACCGCTGTTTGCATTCGAGCCGGCTCAGCAACCTGCCGCATTGCCACGCCGCTTCCGCAGTCAAGTGTGGCGGCAAGACCTCCGAACTGACATAGTCGCCGGTAAGCACCACGAAATCCGGCCGAGCCTGATTGATTTGGTCGATCGCTTCACGCAGCAGAAACGGCTCAGTGAATTCGCCCAGATGTATGTCGCTGAGTTGTGCGAGCCTGACTCCGTCAAAGCCGGAGGGGAGTCCGCAGATCCGGATGTCCTTCTGGACAACTTCTAGCCAGTGCCGCTCAAACTCCCCCGCGTAGAGCGCAAGACTGCCTCCGCCGAACATCGCTCCCTTGAGAAATGAGCGCCTTGAAACCTGCTGGTTGAAAGAACCCACCGATGATGCCATTCTTCTTAGCCGACCGTATGCATATTCGAGATATAGCCGTAGTTGACCCCAATTTGCGGATAGAGCACACCGCAACCTGGTACCGACATTTCATGCGCACCAATTCCTGCGATTGCGCTTTCCTCTTTTTTGGATGCAACCAGCAACAAAGTGTGTGCCCTGGTTTCCCGTTGCTGTATTCGATTCACTTCAAAAAAACGGCTACGCGTGACAAGTCGATGAAAGCAGGACAGTCACGAGATCGAAGAATGGAAGTGCGTAGCTGATAGCGACCCCTTACACTGGAAAGCAACATGCGCCTATCACCTGCAAGTTCCTTCCATCTTGCTGCGATCTCGCTCGCTGCAACGGTATTCCTTGCTCGGTCCGCCGGGCTTTCAGCTGCCGTCCTTGAGGTTGCCGCGCAACCAGTGCAAGTTCCTTTATCCAGCGCGCCGGAAGCTCGTGCATCCCGCGCCTATGAGGCTGCGCTTCACCAGGGCCCGCTTGCGGTGCAGGCGTTTCTTGCCGATTTCCCGAAGGGTGCGGACCTGCATTTTCACCTCGGGGCGGGAGTTTACGCGGAAACTCTGATTCGGGTCGCAGCCGAAGACAAGGTTTGTATCGATCCGGCAAAGGCTGAGTTTGCGCGCAACGAACAAGGCAGGACTGTGAAAGAGCCCTGTGCGGCTCCGCTCGTTCCTGCAAGTGAATTGAATGGGAGCAGCCTAACCCCGGCACAGCAGGATTTGTACGACCGCGTTGTCGATGCCTTTTCGATGAGAAATTTTGTGCCGACGCCGAGCTACAGCGGGCACGATCAGTTCTTTTCGACCTTCGATCGATTCGGAGGGCTCGATAAAAGTCATACGGGCCAGTGGATTGACGAGATCACGCGTCGCGCTGATGCAGAAAACAACCAGTACCTTGAACTGATGCATACGCCGGCATTTGGACATGCGGCGCGAATCGCACACGAAGTGGGCTTTAATTCAGATCTCGCCCAGATGCGCCAGGCGATGCTTGATCAAGGATTGCGGGATGAGATTGCCGCGGACCGCGAAGAAGTGAAGGCGGCAATTGAATCGCGCAACCGAATCCAGCACTGCGGTACGCCGCAGGCCGCGCGAGCGTGCAGAGTGCAGGTGCGATTTATCTACCAGGTTCTCCGTGCGTTTTCGCCTGAACAGGTATTTGCGCAAACGCTGCTGGGGTTTGAGACCGTGCAGCAGGCCATTGAGCAAGGCTCCGACGATTGGGTAGGCATCAACTTTGTACAGCCGGAAGACTACATGGTCGCGATGCGCGATTACACACTGCATATGAAAATGATCGAGTATCTGCACGGCCTCTATCCCAAGGTGCACATCACGCTGCACGCGGGTGAACTTGCTCCGGGCATGGTGCCGCCTGAGGGAATGAAGTTCCACATCCGCCAGGCAGTGGAGATCGGGCATGCAGAACGCATCGGTCACGGCGTCGACGCGATGTACGAGGACGACGCTGCCGGGTTGTTGAAAGAGATGGCGAAGAAGCACGTGATGGTCGAAGTCAACCTCAGCTCAAACGAGGGAATTCTCGGCATCACGGGCGACAAGCACCCATTCGAGTACTATCGCGCAGCACACGTGCCGGTAGCGCTCTCGACGGACGACCAGGGTGTGAGCCGTATCGACCTTACCCATGAGTATGTGCGAGCTGCGAATGACTATCATTTGAGCTATCAGGATTTGAAGCAGTTAGCGCGCACTGGAATGGAGCACGATTTTCTGCCAGGCCATAGCTTGTGGGCGGCGCCGGATGCATTCACAACACCGGCCCAGGATTGCAAAGGACTGGTTCTCGGTGGACCCACGCCGTCTGAAGCGTGCAGGCGGTTTCTCGATGCGAATGAGAAAGCCGCGGCGCAATGGGAACTGGAGCGGCGCTTCCGTGATTTCGAGGCTAAGTTCTAGCCGCTCGTGAGCTGCACGGCGCTGCTAAGACCCACAATCCACTAATCTGTCTCTGGAGCCCACTTTTCGATGCCGCAGATTGCTTATCTCGAATGCACTCGCTGCCATGCGCAAACATCCGCTGAAACACCACAGACCGTTTGCCCGCAATGTCCGACGCAACCCGCCGGATCGCTCTTTGTTCGCTATGACTTCTCGCATCTCAAAGGGACCTCTGCACGAAACGTGATCGCGAAGGACGCAGACGGGCCGTGGACGGGAATGTGGCGCTACCGCTCCGTGCTTCCTCAAGCCGAACCGGTCACGCTTGGCGAGGGGTGGACGCCGATGCTCAAGAGCAAGCGGTATCCGGGCGCGTTCGTGAAAGAAGAAGGCGCCAACCCTACAGGAACATTCAAGGCGCGTGGACTGGCGATGGCTGTGACGATGGCAAGGCAATACGGTCTGCGCAAGCTAGCCGTACCCTCCGCGGGCAATGCTGCCGGCGCACTGGCTGCTTATGCCGCCGCAGCCGGGATTGAGGCGCACATCTTCATGCCGCTCGATGTGCCGTTTGCCAACTATGTAGAAGCGATCGCGTATGGCGCACATGTGGAACTGGTGAACGGGTTGATCTCTGACTGCGCGCGCATTGTGCAGGAGCGGAAGCAGCAGGAAGGCTGGTTCGACATCTCTTCGCTTAAGGAGCCGTTTCGCGTCGAAGGCAAGAAGACAATGGGCTACGAGCTGGTGGAGCAGCTCGGCTGGGAATATCCCGATGCGGTCTTCTATCCGACAGGCGGTGGTGTGGGCCTGATCGGGATGTGGAAGGCATTCGAGGAGATGGAGGAGCTTGGTTGGGTGCGACCCGGCAAGCGGCCGAAGATGATTGCGGTGCAGTCGACTGGCTGCGCGCCCGTAGCTCGCGCTTATGACGCAGGCGCGAACGTGAGCACGATGTGGCAGGATGCGGCGACGTTCGCATCGGGGCTGCGTGTTCCAAAGCCGTATGGAGACACAATCATCCTTGATATAGTGCGAGCGTCGGCTGGACTGGCGATGGCAGTCAGCGATGAAGAGATCCTGGCGTCGATCCTGGACTGGGCGCGGAATGAAGGCATCTTCCTCTCACCGGAAGGTGCGAGCGTGACGGCGGCATACGACAAGCTCCTCGCGAATGGATATCTGAAGCCGAGTGATCGCGTGGTGCTGTTTAATACCGGTGCGGGACTCAAGTACACAGACGTGACCGCCGAAGCGATGGGGTTAAAGCGCCCAACGGCGCAATAGATCACAATGGGCACAACCGCTACAACACGCGCGCAGAGCAAAGATCGCATCGCGTACGCTTGCGCCGCGGCAGGCGCATTGCTTGTAGCGGCAGGTGTTGCGCTTTCGTTTGCGCACTTTCTCGTCGCAGGCGAAGTTCTGCGCTGGATCGGGATTGCATGCTTCGTTGCCTTCGCAGTGCGCAAACCCTCGTTGATGACCTGGACTTTTCTCGCGATGATCGCGGGAGTCGAGTTGGGACTCGACGCTCCGCATGCAGCTGCGCAGGCGCGATTGCCGGGCGATTTGTTTCTGCGCCTGATCCGGATGATCGTGGCACCGCTATTGTTCGCTACGATCACGACGGGAATTGCGGGGCACAACGAGTTGCGCTCCGTGGGGCGCGTTGCCATCAAGGCACTCATCCTGTTTGAGGTGGTCACCACGCTTGGACTCATCATCGGCGTTGTTGCGATGAACGTTTCAGGCGCGGGCTGGGGCGTTGTGATTCCGGCAGCACTTGAAGGAACCGCGCCCGCTGCGGCACAGTCTCCTCAGACCTGGCAGCAGATCGTTCTCAATCTCTTTCCTGAAAACATCGCACAGGCTGTGGCGCAGAACCAGATCCTGCAGGTTGCGATCTTCTCGATTCTTTTCGGATCAGCGCTTGCCATGCTGCCTGAGCAAAAGCGCGCGCCGCTGGTCACGGTGCTGCAATCGCTTGCCGACGTGATGTTCCAGTTGACACGGATCATCATGTACCTTGCGCCGTTGGCTGCCGGCGCCGCAATTGCCTACACGGTTGGCAACACGGGGCTCGCGACGCTTCTTCCCCTCGCGAAGCTGGTCGTGACCTATTACATCGCGCTGACTGCATTTGCCCTGCTGGTTATGGTTCCAGTGATGGCTGCGTTTCGAGTACCGCTGGCCAGATTCATCAGAGCAGTAGGCGAGCCAGCGGCGATCGGCTTTGCAACGACGACTTCGGAAGCTGCTCTTCCGCTGGCGATGGAGCGCATGGAAGAGTTCGGCGTGCCGCGCTGGATCGTCTCGTTCGTGATCCCAACGGGCTACAGTTTCAACATGACGGGCGGAAGCGTGTATCTCTCGATGGCGGCGGTTTTTGTCGCCCAGGCAGCGGGAATACATCTTTCGTTTGGGCGGCAGATCGCGGTGGTTCTTGTTTTGATGGCGGCGAGCAAGGGAATCGCAGGAGTTCCACGTGCATCGCTGGTTGTTCTACTGGCAACTGCGAGCGCCGTTCATCTGCCGACCGCGCCGATTCTGCTCATTCTTGGGGTCGACACGCTGATGGATATGGGCCGGACCATGATGAACGTTGTCGGCAATTGTATGGCGGCGGCCGTGATCGGCAGGACCGAGGGCGCGCTCACTACTTCCTGAGGGCGTAGGGTTGCTGATACCCCGCAGGTCTAACGAACGAGGCTGATCTCGTGATGACAAAAGACAACGCGCGGCAACCCTGGTTCGCGAGGTATGCACAGAATTTCGCAGGCAGCCGGATCTCGTGCATTGTTGTTCCCGCAATCAGCACAACGGTGGTCTGATCCTCCGCTCCGACGATCTCATAGCCAATCGTAATCCCGTGCCCACTGGCGCTTTTCCTCCGAGATGGGATTGAGGTGTATGGACGATCGCTAAGAAGATCATGCCCAGGGTCATGCCGAGGAGTAGAGCGTTGAAATGTGCGATTAGATGGCGCATAAATCCTCCAATGCGGGCGCCTTCGTCCGCGAGTGTTGAACCGGTATCGAATGGAGCGCGACTCAAATCAGCCAGCCGCGCGACAACTGAAACGAGGGCTGCCTACTCCGCCGCCAGGCGAGCGCGATATGTCTCCCTGGCCCACTTCCCGAGATCGAAGATGAGTTGCAATAGGACGATCGCGCAGATCACGACGAAGGCACTGTGGATTCCGTTGTTGGCCTGGTCGAGACTCTGGCCGTAGCGCGCCTGATCGAGCGCGGGATTCTTGAGTGAAAGGTAGATGTGGCCTGGAGCCGTGAGCAGAATCACGATCGGGATGAGCCCAAGTGTCTTGGAGACGACTTGCTGAATGCGGCTGGGCTGAGACCATTTGCCGCGAAGAAGGTCAATGCACTTCCAGACAATCTGCACGATATTCAGCGCGATGAGCCACCAGAAGAATGCCCACCACGCCGGCGATAGCTGGTATGGAACCACCTTCAGAAAGACAACGCCGGGCCCGAGCATCAGGAAGGGATGGCTGGGGATGAGCAGCAGCCACACCAGGAACAGGGAGCCGAAGATGATCTCAGCGACTGCCTGGGCGAACGAGCGCCGCTTGCCGGGCCGGTTGGCGTCTTTCTCGAGCGGCGGCAACGTACTGGGATTCCAGTTTTGCGTGACGCCGGTGGAAGTCGGCAACGCGTTCGGATACCGCGCCCGGAAGAAGTCGAGGGCAGCGAAAACGAGCGTGATCCAGGCGGCAGTCTGGAGGAGGATGCCCGGCATGCGCAATAGAGATTCGAAAATGGCCTTTGCGCCAGGAGTTGTGAGCGGAGTGACGACGACCGTCACGATCATGCAGATAACGAACGCCCACAGCATGGTGAGTCGCAGCACATAGAGATACATCGGGAAGAGCGTGGGGCCAATGAGGTATTGCTGCGGCTGGTAACGCGAAGCCACGAGCATGGGATGGCCCATCTTGCGCAGAAGGTCTTCAAGCTCACCGGTTGTCAGCGGACGGCCGAGTTCAGACTCCCGATCTTCGATCTGCGACTCCATGTTGGCGCGGAGTTCAGCGATGATGTCATCCTGGCGGCGAGCCGGGAGGTATTTTCTGACGGCTTGGAGATAACGGTCGAGAAGTTCCATGGCTGTTTCCTTACTTGCTGCTCTGGGATTCGGGGTGTTCGAAGATGCGGTTGATGGAAGCGTTGATGGTCTGCCATTCGTCCAGCAGTTTGGCGAGGATCTGTTCGCCTTCGGGCGAGAGGTGGTAAAAGCGCTTGTTGCGCTTGTCTTCTTCGCGCCACTGGCTGATCAGCAGGCCTTGCGTCTCGAGTCGACGGAGGAGCGGGTATAGCGTGCTTTCGTCGATCTCCAGGCCGCGCTCGGCCAGATCCTTGCGGAGCGTGTACCCGTAATGCTCCTGGCGAAGTTGAGCGAGGACGGCGAGTGTGAGGCTGCCGCGGCGAAGCTCGAGGCGAAGACTTTCAAATTGGTTTTCAGCTACGGTCATGCTGTGCCTCGTACACTGTACTTCACATACTGTATGACAACTAGTGTATGACGTCAAGTAGGATCTTGAAATTATTTTTGGCGGGGATTTCAGGGCTATGATTTTCGGCATGGACAACGAGCGCATCCGCGCGATCTGCATGGCGTTGCCGCATGTGGCGGAGACGGTGAACTGGGGCCACCACCTGGTCTATTGGGCGGGAGACCGGGATATTGGCGGCAAGATGTTTGCCATGACAGACCTGGACGGCACGGGCACAGGGGTCCTTTGGTTTCACTGCGGGGCGGAGCGGTTTCACGAACTGCTGGAGATTGAGGGCATTATTGCGTCACCTTACCTGGCTAAAGCGTATTGGGTGACGCTGGAGCGGTGGGATTCGCTGCGTCCGCGGGAGATTGAAGAGGAGTTGCGGAGAGCGCATGAGCTGATCTTCAACAAGCTGCCCAAGCGGACGAAAGACCTGCTTGCGCTGCCTGAAAAGGAGCGGAAAAGGCTCCTAAGCGAGCGTAAGGAGAAGATAGCTGCGCGAGCTGGACGCACGCGAAGAGGCGCTTCCGCAAAGAAGCCTGCGAGTGGTCAGCGTCCGACGGCGAAGCGGCGCACTGTTGAACGAGCCAAGAAAAAGGCAAAAGGCTGAACCTGAGATGCGGGGAACTGCGCGCCTCGTTGGCGCGTATGATTCCCTGAGTCATCGCAACGACGACATTATGGTCAAGTTTCTTCTGTTTTGCATTCTCCTCGTGTTGTGCTGGCCGCTGGCTTTGCTGGCGTTGATTGCCTATCCGTTTGTATGGCTTCTGCTGTTGCCGTTCCGGATTGTCGGGATCGCTGTAGGGGGCGTACTGGAGCTGGTGAGCGCCATCATCTTTCTGCCGGTGCGGATGGTGCGGGCGATCTGAGCGGCAAGGGCGCGGGGGGATCAGTCGGGGTTAAAATTACTGAGGGGGGGTATACCCCCATACTCTGTAAGGAAAGTATCTATTTTCAGTGGTTTACAGAGCTTCATCCAGCCCAAAGTATTCTTGTGCAAAGACTTGGCCGCAGAGTCCTCTCAGGAAAGGACTTAAGAACAGGGCATCGAAAAAGCAGAAGTACCAGGCGACGGCGTGTGGAACACGGTGACCTCGCACCAGTAGACCTCGCACCAGAATCATTTTGCCACACGGCCCCGAAATGATATGCAAATCGAATAGCTCGATTAAGCGATTCTTTCTACAGTACTTAGTTTAGCTTGATCCCGGCACAGGCCTTGACAAAGTTCGCGCCGGAATCCAGCGGAGCAACACGACTATGATCCGTCGTCAGGGTCTAAATCCCAAGCGGTAGGTACACCCATAGTTTTCACGGGTCTTGCTCCCATCGGGAGTTCGAGGTCCTTGCTCCGAAATACGTTCGTTTTGATCGATACACCATACCAACCGATTGCACCGAGGAGATCTTCATGCAAAGGAAATGGCTGTTGAGATTCTTGTTGTTTGCCGGGCTGGCTGTCGTGGCCGGCGCAAGCCAGGCGCAGGCACAAACCGATGTGGCGCTAAGTCTGTATGGAGCGTTTCACGGAACCACCAATGGGAATGGAACCATACAGAGTCCAGCGAACTCGGCTGGCGGGATGATCGAGCTTCGGCATATTTCTAATCCCCTGGTGGGCTACGAGGCCACGTACTCCTACAACCGGGGCAACCAGGTGTATAGCTCAGCTTGCGCCGGCATTACTTGCACGGCGATAGAACCGGTGGGGGTTTCGGCGAATGCGCACCAGATCAGCGGGGCCTGGGTGGCTTCTGTTCACATTGCGAATCTGAGGCCGTTTGGGCTGGCTGGCGTTGGCCTGTTGCTTGAATCAGCCGACGGGCGGCCAGAGCAACACTTCCAGCTCCACGAAGCCGGTGTTCCTGTACGGTGCGGGCCTCGACTGGGGCCTATTCCCGCACATCGGATTGCGGTTTCAATATCGCGGGAACCTCTACAAGGCACCGAATCTGACGCAGCTCTACACATCGACAGACGCGTTTACGCACACGTCTGAGCCGATGATCGGGGCGTATTTCCGGTTCTAGAGAAGGGCAGCTGTTCGCTCCAATTGTGATCCGTCAGCTGTGAGACGAGCTTTCAATCCCCGGTCCCCAAGGCGAGGGACCGGGGGCACCCGCCGACCCCGCCGACCGGTGATCCGTCATTCGGTTACTGTGATCTGCAATTCATTGGAGCGCACGAATTGGAATCGTTCATCAGGGCGATGGACACCGAAGTGTTCCAACTCGTGCTGGATAACGACCTTATAAACTCCAGGCTTGGTCAGGTCAAAGAGCTTGCTCAGGATTCATAAAATCATCCTCTGATTTCCCTGGTTCGAGGGTTAGGGTCTTTCGGCTAATCACCGAATGATGCCCCGCGATCCAAGCCACAGGCTCGCCTTTGGCATCGAAAACATGAGGATGGTTTACGAAGTCAGTCTGCCCGTCAAACCCCAAAGGCTTCAGAATCGGGATCGTCTGGTCTGACGTGTTCATAACCGAGACGTCGATTCTGATTTCTGTTCCACTCTTCGCGACGGGCGTCGGCGTAGAGATCGTAACCGTGATTGGAGCTTTCTGCTGAGCGAGGGCCGAGATTTGCAAGCAAGAAGCTAGCAACGTTAATGCCACAACCGATCTTGGTTTATAGATCACAGTGACCTGCCCCCATTTTCCGCACGTTGATAATACAACTCAGCCAGCCGCAGCCGTAGCGGTGGGAAAGTGAAAAACGGTAGTATCGTTTTTCAAGTGGACGGAGTCCGCGTCTTTTCCACGGCTTGTTTTTGCCGCGAACGCCGCCGGCGTTAGATAGTTCAGGCTGCTATGCGGCCGGCATTGGTTGTAGTCCTGCCGCCAGCCGGCGATGATGCGCCTGGCCTCGAACAGGTTCTGGAACCAGTTGATACGCAGACACTCCTCGCGGAGCTTGCCGTTGAAGCTCTCAACATAGCCGTTCTGCGTTGGCCTTCCCGGCTGGACATGGATCAGGTTGATCCTCCGTTCCAGATTCCATGCCAGAAAGTGCCGACTGGTTAGCTCCGGGCCATTATCGCAGCGAATCGCCTGAGGCAGACCGCGTTGGGCGATGATTTCGTCGAGCGCACGCGTCAGGCGCAGACCTGCGAAGCTCGTGTCCACTTCCATCGCCAGGCTCTCGCGCGTGTAGGCATCGATCACGTTGAGCACGCGGATCGTGCGGCCCGATGCCACCACATCATGCACGAAGTCGAGAGCCCACTCCTGGTTGGCAGCTGTGTAGACGCCCAGCGGAGCGCTTACCCGCACGCAATGTTTCCGCTTCTTCCGGCGCAAGGCAAGACCGGCATCGCGGTAAATTCGATGAACGCGCTTGTGGTTGACGTGCGCACCTTCGCGCCCCAGCAACACATGTAGGCGACGATACCCATAGCGCGGCTTCTCGCGGGCCAGTGCAACCAGACGCTCACGTAGATCTTCATCGCGATGGCATGGCTTGTAGCGATAGCTGGAGACTGGAACCAGCAACAGGCGGCAAGCGCGGCGCTCGGTAAAGGTGAACTTAGCTTGAACATGCTCGACGGCGGCCTTCATCGCGTCGAGCTCCAGCCGTTTTTTTCTATGACCGATTGCAGGGCTTCTTTATCCAGGCTCAGATCGGCGACCAGCTTGCGCAATCGACCGTTTTCATCCCGCAACCGCTTGGCCTCCTGTGCCTCGCTTACGTCCATGCCACCATACTTCGCCTTCCAGGCATAGATCGTGTGCGTGCTGACCCCAACTTCCCGGGCCACGTCCTCGGCCTTACGCCCGGCTTCCATCTGCTTCACCGCTGCAATCATCTGTGCTTCGCTGTGCTTGCTCCTCGACATATTCCGCCCCTCTCCAAATACGATTTCATATTCGGTTGTGTGCGGTTTCCGGGGAGCAGGTCAGGATCACTCGCATTCACGGGATCGCCGCCAGCGTAGAGGTACTTGTGCAAATCGCAGGAATTCCGATCTCACCGTTTTGCGGGTCTCTGCTCAAGAACCGGCCCGTTGTTGGGTTGTAATATCTGGCGCGGAGGTAGTAGAGGCCAAGGTCTGTGTCGTATTGTTCGCCGCGGTAGAGGTAGTTGTTCGGCGTCGTACTGCCGTTCGCTCTACTCATCCAGAGACTTAGGCCTTCGGTTTCTTCCCTTGTAAGGTGTCGGCGCAAGAGCCTTCCCCAACGGCCAGCAGGATCGAGCTCAGTCCCGCGGGCGAAGTGCTCCACTGCACCTCGATGATCGGAGAGCGCGAGCAAGGACATCCCTGCTTTATAGTGAACCTGCGCAAGAGGCCCTTTCGACTTCCGAGCCGGACTTTCAGGGCCACATCAATTGACTCCAGAGCCTCTGCTCCGCGGCCACAAGCGGCTAGCGCCAGGCCTTGGTCGCTAAAATTGCGCCCAGTTGGGCCGACTGGTGACTCGGCCGCCCCGCGTGGAACAAGCTGAGCGTCCTCTCGGTGCTGTTAGCGCATTTTGAGGAAGATCCCGGGCGCGAAACACCTCGCCTGTCCGATGCCCAGACGCTATGGTACGGATTCATCCCTGAGGCCTGCCGAAAACTCCGTTGGGCCTCTTCAAAGCGCCCTGTTTCAATGAACACTATCTGAGGTTTCTAGGTCGACAAGTTGACCCTGGCGAATTGTTAAGCTTACTCCATCCAGCGGTCTAGATCTTGCGCAGTATGGCTCGACCCCTCGTATTCCCGGCATCGATCGTAACTCGCTGAAGGCGGTTTCGCCCCATGGCGCTCTCGAAGAATCGGCACAGACTACCGCTTGTCATATCGACCCTTTGATGAGATGATCGGCGTAGGCTAATAGCGCGAGCCATCCACCCCTACAAGCACATGCGGATGAGCCAGCACGGAATAGCTTGCGTGCTCTTTAATCCCCCAGCCGAACCAGCGCGGTGAACGTATCTTCATCGTACGATTCGGTTCGAACAGAACAGCTACGGAGGGCCAATTCGCTTTGAGGACAAGAAACTTGATCTTCAAGTGAGCAGACTTGACAGACTTGAGGCGTTATTTGATAGCAAAGCCTTGAGTAGCCCCATATCGTACCAGTGGCTGGTCGGTTCACTTCTCCGAGTTCGATTCGAACCACCTACCACGGTCAAGCACTGACTCGAACAATCAGGGTCGAACTAGCATAGTCCATCAACCTGTTTCTCAACTTCCATATGCTCGCAGAATCCACAGTCTTCTCCGGATTCCATCCGGATGAACCCAGAAATTAATGCAATGGAAAGGGTCTTCCAAGGATTCAAAATCCATTGGGATCCTCGAGGTCCACGGATCTGCGCCGCGTACAAATATTTGCGCAACCTCCTTAGGGTACAAGTGCTCGTGTCCGTCGCAGCAGGAGTTTATACCCAAGCGGTTCGCGTGACAAGAACCTCCGGTGACAGATACTGCAGCTCCTTGCGCGGAGGTAGTAGAGGCTAAGGTCGGAGTCGGCTCGCCGCGATACAGGTAGATGTAGGGCGTCGAGCTGCCCGAGAAGCGTGAACCATTGACGAAGGCATCATATGTAACGATCCGTTACTGCGCCGGGGTGTTCGTAAACTGGCGGAGTTTCCCGAAGCGATATACTGATAGAAACTCGGTGTCCAGTCCCGCTGATCTGCTGGTATTGCGTTGATTCGCTGCAATCGGAAGGTGTAACACGGGGACGCCGAGTTGATTGGTCGAGGTTCGTGTAGCTCCTGAGGATAGCGACCGAATACTGGGGCATTTCCAGATAGTCATGGATCCGCGGCTGTGGTTTCCGTTCACGCAGTTGGGATTCGGCGGGTGGCCCCGATCTCACGTGAGGTTGTTTTCCGTTGAGGGTGCCCCCGGTCCCTCGCCTTTGGGGACCGGGGATAGCGAAGATTCGTGGCAATGGTCGCGCATCCACTCAGGCAGTTGCCAGCTTCTCTCACGGGCTGTCCACTCCGACTCGATTTCTACGGTTCCATGCATGCCCGTCTGAAAATGGCGACGGCTGGACCACTTCCAGTCCTCAGGATTCGCGACCAGTCCGCGCTTGACCGGATTGCGATGAATATAGCGCAACTTCTCCACGAACTTCTGGTGCGATGAGACGTTGAAATCGTAATAATGCGCCTGCCAAAAGGGTGCTTCGCGGCTGCGCATCGAAACCGACAGCTTGAGGGCCTGAACAGTTCTGGATAAAAGCCCGCGCCCCGGCTCGTTGACCAACAGATGCACGTGCTCCGGCATTACGACATAGCCGGCAACCGCAATGAGATAACGCAGCCGAATGCGCTCCAGCGCATCTTCAAAAAGCTCCATTGCCGCGACGGTCGACAGGTATGGTCGACGGCGGAAACAGCTGAAGGTGAGAAAGTGAAACTCTCCCGTTTGCTGGTAACGAATCCTCTTGCCTTTCATTCACTGCGAGAATACTCCAATCGGGAAGTCTGGGGAGCGTGCTGCTTCTATCCCCGGTCCCCGAAAGCGAGGGACCGGGGGCACCCGCCCACCCGCCCGCTCCGACACCGGAACAACCTCTTGACCTTCTACAGGCACCCTCGGTCGCGGAAGGGTGGGCCAACCGGGCAGATCGCACGAACATAGACAGCGCGCATGGCTACGCTTTAACTTGGCGCTATGGCTGGTGTGTCGCTGGTATTGAATGGGAAGGTAGCGCTGGTTACGGGTGGATCACGCGGGATTGGCGCGGAAACGGTGCGGCTCTTCGCGGCTGCGGGTGCGCGGGTGGTCTTCAGCTATCGGCAGGCGAAGGAGCAGGCCCTGGCGTTGATGGATGAGTGCGGCGGGCCGACGCGCTGTGTGCCGATTGAGCAGGATTTGCGATTGCCGGCGGACGGACGTGCGCTGGTGGGTGCGGCGGTGAAGGCCTTTGGTCGGCTGGATGCACTCGTAGTGAATCATGGTGTGTGGCCGGCGGAGGATGCGCCGATCGAGTTGATGACGGAAGAGCAGTGGCGGAACACGATTGCCGTGAATCTGGACTCGGTGTTTGGGCTGGTGCAGGCGGCAGTGGTGCAGATGGAATTGCAGGGGCCTCCGGCGACGGGCGACGACGGAACGAGGGGGCATATTGTGCTGATCAGCTCGACTGCGGGGCAGCGGGGCGAGGCGATGCATGCAGACTATGCCGTGACCAAAGGCGCGCTGATCAGTCTGACAAAGAGCCTGTCGACTGAATTGGCACCGCGAGGGATCATGGTGAACTGCGTGGCTCCGGGATGGGTGGCGACGGATATGTCGGCGGGAACGCTGGGGGATCCGACGCTGGGTGCTCGGATCAAGGCTGGGATTCCGGTGGGACGTGTGGCGACGACGCGGGAGATTGCGGGGCCGGTGCTGTTTTTGTGTACACCGCTGGCGGGGTTTATTTCCGGCGAGGTAGTGAATGTGAATGGTGGAGCGGTGCTGGTGGGGTAGTTGCTAGCTTTGTTTGTGGTTGGCGGGGATCGTGCTCTCCTACCCTTGGCGCAAAAAAACAAAAGCGCGCCAAGGATAGGGCACCCGGCAGTTTTGGCGAGTGAGGCGAAAGGCAACCGCAGATACTTCGACTCGCTCGGCTCGCTCAGGATGACAGATTCATTGGAGGACGAATGCGGAAGGGATTAGCGGTGGGACTGGCGTTGGTGGTGCTGGCGATGCCGCTGGGGTTAAGGGCACAGGCGGATGATGCCGGCGCGAAAAATGCTCCGCAGGCGATGGATGCGTCTGGAGAGAAGAACGCGGCGAAGGCACGCGCGGCGCTGGACGCGATGGTGAAGGCGATGGGTGGCAATGCCTGGCTGAACATGAAGAACATGGTGCGCGAGGGGCATATCGCGGCGTTCTTTCACGGCAATCCCGACCCGGGCACGACGCTGTTCTGGGATTTTCACCAGTGGCCGGATCGCGATCGTGTGGAGTATACGAAGCACCGCGACGTGGTGCAGTTCTACGAGGCGCGCAAGGGAATTGAAGTGACATATCGTGGCGCGAAGCCCTTGCCACAGGAGCAGGTGGATGACTTTATGCGGCGCCGCGACCACTCGATCGAGACAGCGGTGAAGATGTGGCTGAAGGATCCGAAGACGATCCTGGTGTACGAAGGACAGCGCATGGCGGAGCGGCACATGGCCGAGCAGGTGACGATGATCTCGCCCGAGAATGAGGCGATTACGATCCAGATGGATGTGCAGACACATCTGCCGCTGATGCGGAGCTTTCAGTGGCGCGATCCGCTGTACAAGGACAAGAACACGGACGTGGAGGAGTACGCGGATTATCACGACGTGGATGGGTTCCCGACAGCGTTCTCGATTACGCGCGTGCATAACGATGAGACGGTGCGGCAGTTGTATATCGACAAGGTGCACTACAACCAGGATTTGCCGGCGGAGTTCTGGGATATCAATGCAGTGGCGAAGAAGATCAAGAAGTAGCTGCTAGCTATCAGCTGTCAGCTATCAGCTTCTAGTGGCTTACAGCGGAATGCATTTGTGCTTTCCCACCCTCGCTGCGCAAGGATGGGGCACCCTCATTTCAGTTTGGTTGGCTTCGTTATAATCCTCAGGGAGCGCGGGGCGAGTTTCGCGCGCTTTGTGGAGCCAGAGAATGACGTTCGACATCCAGGAGATCCTGGAATTTCTACCTCATCGCTACCCATTTCTGCTGATCGACCGTATCACGGAATTCGAGCCGACCAAGCGGCTGGTGGCGATCAAAAATGTGACGATCAACGAGCCGTTTTTCCAGGGACATTTCCCGGGCTATCCCATCATGCCGGGTGTCTTGGTGGTGGAGGCGATGGCGCAGGCGGGCGGCATCATCATGATGCATGAGATGGAAGATCGGCACTCGAAGCTGGTGGTGTTCACGGGGATTGAGCGCGCCAAGTTTCGCCGGCCGGTGACGCCGGGCGACCAGTTGCGAATCGAGGTGGATGTGCTGTCGTTTCGGACGCGGGCAGGGAAGATCCATGGCCGCGCGACGGTGGATGGCAAGCTGGCGTGCGAGGCTACGTTGACCTGCGCGGTGGTGACGCGGGAGCGCGAGCGGAAGGCGCATGGCGACAGTCCAAGTGAGCCTGCGGCACCGGAGGCGGAGTGAGCATTCATCCCAGTGCGGTGGTGGCCGAGGGGGCGGTGGTTCCCGACTCCTGTGAAGTGGGGCCATTTTCGACCATTGGGCCGGACGTGGTGCTGGGCGAAGACTGCCGTTTGATTTCGCACGTGGTGCTGGATGGGCGGACGGTCATCGGGGCGCGGAACGTGTTCTATCCCTTCTGCGCAGTGGGCATGGCGCCTCAGGATTTGAAGTATGGCGGGGAGCCGACGCTGTGCGAAATCGGCGATGACAATACGATTCGCGAGAGCGTGACGATCAGCCGCGGCACGGTGAAGGGCGGCGGGATTACGCGCGTTGGCTCGAAGAACCTGCTGATGACGGCGGTGCACATCGGGCACGACTGCATCGTGGGCAATGGGTGCATCCTTGCCAATGCGGCGACTCTGGCGGGACACGTAATCATCGAGGATTTCGCGACGGTGGGGGCGTTCAGCCCGGTACACCAGTTCTGCACGGTAGGGAAGTACGCATTCATCGGCGGCGGGACGATCGTGACTCAGGACGTGCTGCCGTTTTCGAAGACTTCAGCGCGGCGGGAGAACAAGGCTTTCGGCGTGAATAGCATCGGGTTGGAGCGGCGTGGATTCAGCGTGGAGCGGATCAGGGCGCTGCAAAAGGCGTTCCGGCTGCTGCTGGTGTCGAAGCTGAATACGACGCAGGCTCTCGAGAAGATACGGGAGCTCGAGGGTGAGGACGTAGCGCTGCTGGTGAAGTTCATCGAGCGCAGCGAGCGCGGGGTCATCAAGTAGGGCCACGCCAGTTTCCTTTTGTCGTTTCCTCCCGGAGGGAGAACGCGAGAATAGCCCAGGGTGAAGTGCAGCGGAACCCTGGGAATGCTGGCCTACCGGGCCATCGCCCCGTAGGGCCGATTCGAACTCAACCCCAAACGTAACGCGGGTCGTAATCCACCTTGTGTTTTTTGAGAAACGCTATGAACTCGGCCTGGAAATCGCGCTTTTGATGATGCTCCCGTTGGTGCGCGATATAAACCACTGTGGCTGCGATTTGAGCTGTTCCGATGGAAAACGCGCCGTAGCCTTCCTGCCATTCGAAGTTCTTCAGGTTGCAGGTTTCGTGCATCCAGCGGGAGGATGCGCTCTTGATTTCGCGCATAGTCTTTGCGATTGGCTGGGAAGAGGGAAGCGATAACAACATGTGGACGTGATCGTCGATGCCGCCGATCTCAACTGGCTTTACTCCGTTTTCTCGCGCGATTCCTCCCATGTAGGCCCAGAGACGCAGCTGAATCTCTGCAGGGATCATCTTGCGGCGATCCTTCGTTGAAAACACGCAATGAAACAGCGCGCAGCAATAGGTGTGTGACATGGTGAAGGATAATGGTAGCGCAGGGGTGAGGCTCGGTCGGCCCTCCGGGGCGAGGAGGTTGTTGGCCGGGACACATCCCAGGGTTTCGCTGCGCTTCACCCTGGGCTATTTTCGTTTCCTCCCTGCGGGAGGGTTTGACGTGCGCAACAGCAGGTTCATTGCTGGGCGGAGTGGAGGAATGTTTTGAGATCAGGTAGTGATTGGGGCGGGCTTGGCTCTGAGATGTGCATGAGATTCATGCGGTGGGTGCGATGAGATTAGGTCTCATTGCGGGCAACGGGCGGTTTCCGTTTTTGCTGCTGGACGCGGCGCGGGCGCAGGGGTTTGCGGTGACAGTAGCGGCGATTCGCGAGGAGACGGATCCGGAGATCAATCATCGTGCGGCTGTCGACGAGAAGATTACGGTGCACTGGCTTTCCCTGGGGGAGCTTTCGCGGCTGATCGAGGTGTTTCAGAAAGAGGGAGTCAAGTCCGCAGTGATGGCCGGGCAGGTGAAGCACAAACAAATCTTCTCAAGCATCCGGCCGGACTGGCGGCTGGCGAAGCTGCTGCTGAATCTGCGCACGCGGAACACGGACATGCTGCTGGGCGCGGTTGCGAGGGTGCTGGCCGATGAGGGCATCGAGTTGATGAGTTCGACGCAGTTTCTTGAGCCGCTGCTTGCCGAGGAGGGTTCGCTGACGGAGGCTGTTGGAGGCCGCGCACCGAGCGAGGACGAGCGGAAGAACATCGAGTACGGCTTGGGTGTAGCGCGGGCACTGGCGGGGTTCGACATCGGGCAGACCGTGGTCGTCGCGGCGCAGGCGTGCGTTGCCGTTGAAGCGATGGAGGGCACGGACGCAACGATTGAGCGCGCGGGGGTGCTGATGAAGTCGATGGACGAAGAGTACGGCTCGCCTGCTTCAACCCTTGAACGGCGGCTGACGGTAGTGAAGGTCGCGAAGCCGAATCAGGATATGCGCTTCGATGTGCCGGTGATTGGCATGAAGACGATTGAGACGATGGTGCAGGCGGGAGCGAGTTGTTTATCGGTTGAAGCCGGGCGGACACTGCTGTTCGATCGCGAGACGCTGTTGAAGCGCGCGGCGGAGGCAGGGATCGCGGTAGTTGGGAAGAGCAGGGAATAGGGATCAGGGAGTAACAAGCACCGGCTGACTGGCAGACTTTTCGATGACAATCGGAGTCTGGGTGTGGAACTATACTGACGAGCAGCGGCGTCCCCTAGCTGTTTCGCCACGTCTTATGAATGCCGGTGTGTGCGCCCGGACTCCGATGTATGATCCCCGTTTTATGAACAGGAGGTTACAGGTGAAGAAGACGATTCTCATGGTTTTTGCCGCAGCGGTTGCGCTGTCGGTTTCGCTGGTAACGGTGCGGGCAGCGGATGAACCCATGCCCTCGGCCGGACAGATGGCGCCTACGTTCACGCTGCCGTCGCAGGATGGGAACCAGGTTTCGCTGGACAGCTTCCGCGGCAAGTGGGTGGTGCTGTACTTTTACCCGAAGGACATGACGCAAGGCTGCACGATTGAGGCTCATAACTTCCAGCGCGACCAGGCGAAATACGATGCCGTGAATGCCGCGATTGTGGGTGTGAGTGTGGACACGCCAGACAGCCACAAGCAGTTCTGCACCAAGGAAGGGCTGACGTTCAAGTTGCTTGCCGATCCCGAGCACAAGGTTGTGGACGAGTATGGGTCGCTGGGGCATTTCGGCAACATGACGATTGCGATGCGAAACACATTCCTGATCGATCCGAAGGGAAAGATTGTGAAAGTGTGGACGAAGGTCAATCCGCAGGTGCACTCGGAAGAGGTGCTTGCGGCGCTGGCGGAAGCGCAGAAGGGCTAGCTGAAAGCTTTCAGCCCTTAGCTATCAGCTCTCAGTTCAGACAGTCGAGCAGCGAATGGAAGCGGGGGAAGATGACTGAAGTCGCGCGGCAGTTTCGGGCGGAGTTGGACGACGTGCATCGGGCGCTGCTTTTGGTGCCGGAGGCGCTCACGGATGTTTCATGGCGCGAGGGCGGGTGGACACGAAAACAAATCGTGGGCCACTTGCTCGATTCGGCAACCAATAACCGGCAGCGCTTTGTGCGGGCCACGAGCGATGGCTCGTTCAACGGACCTAACTACCGGCAAGACGCCTGGGTCGCCGCGCATGGTTATGCCGATCAACCATGGGAGACGCTGCTGGGATGGTGGGAAGCAGAGCACGAAATCCTGATGGCCGTTGTGGATAGGATTCCGGATTCAAGGCTCGATGCGGCGTGCGTAATGGACGAGGATGCGCCGGTGACTTTGCAGTTTCTGATCAAGGATTATGTTGCGCATCAGCGCTGGCATTTGAAGCAGCTGCTCGCTGCCGCTTCCTAGCTTTCCCACCCATGCTTCGCATGGATGGTGCACGCAGGTTCGTCGACCTGTTCAGATGTCCTGAGATTTGAGCCCGATCCATCAAGGCCCGAAACCTCGATTAAAGTACAGACGCAAAAATGCCCGGCGGGATTGCCGGGCATTTTTGCTTGCCTGTTGAAGAATGCGGTTGCCTGGTTACTTCTTTTTTGCAGTCTTCTTGGTTGCCTTCTTAACTGCCTTTTTAACAGCCTTCTTTGCAGGAGCCTTCTTCGCTGCTGCCTTCTTAGCGGGAGCTTTTTTTGCTGCTTTCTTAACGGCCAACTTTTTACCTCTTTTTGTGGTTTTGCCGGCGCGCTTTGGAGCCGCGGATTTCTTCGCGGTCTTTCCGCCCTTTGCGCCAGCGGTTTTCTTGGCGGACTTCTTTGCGGCCTTTTTGGCCGGAGCTTTTTTAGCTGCCTTCTTGGGAGCAGCCTTCTTCGCCGCCTTTTTGGCTGGAGCTTTCTTTGCCGGGGCCTTCTTGGCCGGGGCAGGCGCGGCAGCTTTTTTGGCAGGAGCCTTCTTTGCGGCCTTCTTGGGGGCCGGCTTTGGTATGGGAATCGCTTCCACGATAATCACACCCTCTTCGACGATACCTTCGTCGTCGTCGGAGGAGGTGAGCACGCTTGAGGTTTCAACCTCGTCGTCCTCTTCCAGTTCATCGTGATCGGCGCTCTCTGCCGGCTCCAGGTCAGGATTACCGTCATTCATTGCGTACATCTTGATCACTTCGTCCATCCGATTGCCTCCAGCGGATTACCGCTGCCCAAGTGAGATTTCATCTCTGCGGCACGAAAAAATCATCTCCGCATGCGGAGTCATTCTAACAACAACCTCGAATGAAAAGCTATCAAAACACGAGAAGAGAAAACCGCGGATGGTTATTTTTGTGCGTGCGAGGATGAGGTCGTGTGCGAGGAGTGCTTGGTGGAACCCGCGCTGTGCGCGGCTTTCGACGATGCCGGCTTGCCGCTGTGGGTAGTGTGGCTGCTGCGGGACGCGGATGTCTTTGATCGAGAACCATGAGAAGTGGAGGAGGGTTCGTGAGCGGGGACATCGGCGCTGGCCACTTCGCGGGTACTTCCGGTCTTGCTTTTTCCATGGCGGGCGTGGCTGCTGCTGGTGCGGACCATGTTGGGTTCGGCGACATGGAGGTGCCGGCCTGCCGCGATCTTGACGCCGGTGCCGGGAAGTTTGTTCCAGCGGCGGAGCTGGGTGAGGGAGACGCCAAAGCGGTCCGCGACGGAGACCAGTGTGTCGCCGCGGCGGGTGGTGTAGTAGACGGTGTGGGCCGAGGGGGCCGCAGCGGGGGCGACGGGGACGATGAGCGACTCGATGCCGTCGAGCTTGGCGGTCTGATCCAGTTGATTCGCTCCGGCGAGCGCAGAAACAGAGACGCTGTAGGTGTGGGCGATGGAGGCGAGAGTGTCGTCGGGCGTTACCTTGTGATAGCGCCACGAGTTGCGCTTGCTTTCAGGGATGGCAGCGATTTTTTCCTGGAAGAGAGCGGCGGTGCCGGCAGGCAGGTGCAAGTCGAACCCGGTGTCCGGCGGCGTGATGAGGCGCAGCAGGCTCGGGTTCAGAGCGATGAGCTCGTCAACCGGCGCGCCGACAATGTCGGAGACGAGACGCAGGTCAGCGGAGTAGTTGATGGTCACTGTATCGGTGAGCACTGGCGGGTCGAGCGTGATTTCGTCGAAGCCGTACTGGGTGGGGTGGTTGGCGATGATGATTGCTGCAAGGATTTCAGGGACGTAGTTCTTGGTTTCGCCGGGAAGGTTGTTGCGCTTGTAGAGCTCCCAGAAGTCGGCGTAGCCGGTCTTCTCGACCGCGCGTTGAATATTGCCGGTGCCCCAGTCGTAGCCGGCCATGGAGAGATACCAGTCGCCAAGCTGAGAGTAGATGTACTTCATGTAGCGGGCGTAGGCGCGGGTGGACTTCTCGGGGTCGAAGCGCTCGTCGACATATCCGTTGCGGGTGAGGCCGTAGTTTCCATAGGGCATGAATTGCCACATGCCGCCGGCACGGGAGCGGGCGTTGACGGCGCGGGGCTGGAAGCCGGACTCGGCGACGGCGAGATAGATGAGGTCCTGCGGAACGCCTTCTTCGCTCATGACGCGTTGAATCATGGACCGGTAACGGCCGGCACGCTGGAATGAGTGGAGCAGGGTGTTGTGGCCCTTGGTGGTATTGGCGAAGAAGTTGATGTAGGCGGCGACGTAGTCGTTGACGACGAGCGGAAGGTCAGACTTGGTGGTGGCGAGATCGGCGTTGGCTTTGGCCACGATGTTGGGATCGACGACGAAAGTGACATCGCTGGCCGCTTCGGCGGGCGTGGCCTCGGTCTTAGGAGTGAAGCCGTTGCCTTGTTTCAGGGCGTCCATCTCCAACGAGTTGATCTGGTCGACGATGCGATCGAATTCGTCCTGGAGCGCCGGGGTCGATTTGATGTCGATTCCGCTGATAAGCATGAGATCGACTGCGTGGTCGAAGTCTGATCGGGCAGCGGCAAGGTCTCCTTTTTTGTAGTCGGCCTGACCGTCGGCGTAGGCTTTCTCAACCTGTTGAATCAGCGTCTGTATGCGTTGCTGGTTTGCACTGGGCTGAGGCGGCGGAGGTGCAGGCGCCTGTTGCGGCGCGGGTGCAGCCACGGCAGGAGCGAGCGCCTGGGAAACAGGAGTTGCCGAAGCCCGGGGTTTTGGAGGATCGCATCCCGACAGCAAGACGGCCAGCGTGAGGGCCAGCGCGATGCAACCCAGTCTACTTAAGCGAATCAATATCATGCGCAACAGTCGATACCAGTGACAACTCTAAAGCCGGTCTCATGAATGACGTATATCGGCTCACGATCTCCTGAGACCCGCCGTGACGAGGGGTCCACAGTTGACGGAATCAGCATCGATTTGACGATGAGACCGGTTATACCCCAAAGCGCGGAAGGCACTATGCCGATGATAAGCTATGCCATGGAGACATCGCTCACTTTCGTAACGTTCCCGCAGTGATCAGCTACCCTTAATGGACGTAAAATTCCTCCGCAATTTCGCAATTATCGCCCACATCGACCATGGGAAGTCGACGCTCAGCGACCGCCTGCTTGAATTGACGGGTTCGGTGACCGGTCGTGAAATGCAGGCGCAGATTCTTGATGCCATGGACCTTGAGCGCGAGCGCGGCATCACGATCAAAGCTCATGCGGTGCGCATGATGTACAAGGCCCGCGACGGGCAGACTTATCAATTGAATCTTATTGATACGCCGGGGCACGTGGACTTCAGCTACGAGGTTTCTCGTTCGCTGGCCTCATGCGAAGGCGCGCTGCTGGTGGTGGATGCGACCCAGGGTGTGGAAGCGCAAACGCTGGCGAATGCGTATCTCGCCATCAATCACGGGCTGGACATTATTCCGGTGATCAACAAGATCGATCTGCCTTCGGCCGACATCGTGCGGACGCAGGAGGCGATCGAGATGGCCGTGGGGCTCGACGCGACCGATGCGATTCCGGTGAGCGCGAAGACGGGGCAGGGTGTCGATGAGGTGCTGGAGGCAATCGTGCACCGGCTGCCGCCTCCGACTGGCGATCCGGATGCGCCGCTGCAGGCACTGATTTTTGACTCGTGGTTCGACGCATACCGCGGTGTGATCGTGCTGGTTCGCGTGATGCAGGGAACGATGCGCAAGGGGCAGCGGATCCGGCTGATGTCGAACGGGAAGTCGTTTGAGGTTGAGTCGATGGGCGTGCTGATGCCGAAGCCGGTGGAGATTGCACAGCTGTCGGCGGGCGAGGTTGGATTTTTCGCGGCGACCATCAAGACGGTGAGCGACACCCGTATCGGTGACACGGTTACGGAGGAAGAGCGGCCGGCGGTAGAGCAGTTACCGGGATTCGAAGACATCAAGCCGATGGTGTTCGCGGGACTCTACACCGTGGACTCGCATGAACACACGCTGCTGCGCGATGCACTCGAAAAACTGCGACTGAATGATTCGTCGTTTTTCTTCGAGCCGGAGAGCTCGGCGGCGCTGGGGTTCGGTTTTCGCTGCGGATTCCTGGGGCTGCTGCATATGGAAATTATCCAGGAGCGCCTGGAGCGGGAATATGAGCTTGACCTGATTACGACGGCGCCGGGAGTGCGGTATCACATCACAATGACGGACGGGTCGGTGATGGAGGTGGACAATCCCTCGCGCTGGCCGGAGCCGACGAATATCGACGCCATTCGCGAACCGGTGATTACTGCAAAGATTTTGACCAACGAAGAATACGTGGGCGGGATCTTCAAGCTGGTGGAAGAGAAGCGCGGGAAGCAGATGAATTTTGAGTACGTGACGCCGACGCGCGTGCTGCTGACGTATGAACTGCCGCTGAACGAGATCGTGCTGGATTTCTACGACAGATTGAAGTCGATTTCGCGCGGGTACGCTTCGCTGGATTATTCGCTGGCCGGCGAGTGGGAATCGCCGATGGTGAAGCTGGACATCCTGGTGTCGGGTGAGCCTGTGGATGCTCTTTCGATTATCGTGCATCGCGACTTTGCCTACGAACGCGGAAAGGCGCTGGTATCGAAGATGCGGGAGCTGATTCCGCGGCAGCAGTTCGAAGTGGCGATCCAGGCGGCGATCGGGGCGAAGGTCGTAGCGCGGGAGACGGTAACTGCGCTTAGGAAGAATGTTTTGGCCAAGTGCTATGGCGGTGATATCAGCCGTAAACGCAAATTATTGGAAAAGCAGAAGGAAGGCAAGAAGCGGATGAAACGGATCGG
This sequence comes from uncultured Acidobacteriaceae bacterium, assembly GCA_963735215.1. Taxonomy (GTDB): domain Bacteria; phylum Acidobacteriota; class Terriglobia; order Terriglobales; family Acidobacteriaceae; genus Telmatobacter. Next base: position 269,501 of record CAVTKF010000014.1, read on the forward strand.
GAAAGTGGATATTCCGCAGGAGGCTTTTCTGGCGGTTTTGCGGGTGGGAGAAGACCAGCAGAAGTAACTCTCAGATGGTGACTTGGCTCACGTCGCAGTTATCAGTTATTCATGGGGAATTGTGGAAAGCTCATCGCGGATGAGCGTCGGGATCCGCACGCAGATAGATCGAGTACGCGGTCTATGAGACCTGCGCTTCTGATAGATAAATAAAGGACTTCCTAGGTTTATCAGAGCTTTCGCTGATTGGCAAGTGGGAAAATGCAGCTTTTTTTGTGGATCATGCGGCTCGAAATCCACAATTTTTTCCACAGGCAGGATGTCAAGATTCCATCGGTGAATCGGGGGCCGAAGATTCGTTCGGATTTGCAGCAAATTACGTGAAAAAGGCCCCGAGTTTCGGGGCCTTTTAAATTGATCCGACCAGCTATTTTATTTGGCTCCCCCGGAGTTACTGGGGAGTCGTGGGCCTCGGAGCCGCCGGCTTGGGGGCGGAAGGAACCGGCATTGTCCCCGCTGCAGGCGCTGGCGGAGCGGGCACGCCCGACTTAACGTTATAGGCGTCGATGATGGCCTTCGTGATGTTGGTCGATTCGGTAGCGTAGAGCACCGGGCTCTGCTGCTGGGCCACATCGAGAACAAGCGTATAGCCGTGCTGTTTGGAGTAGTCGTTCAGCACGTCGTAGACCTTGGAAGCGAGCGAGCTGTAGAGCTCCTGCATCTCGTTCTGCATGTCGTTCTGGGCGTCCTCGGCGGAGCGCTCGAGCTGCTTCTTCTTGTCGTCGATGGTCTTGGCACGCGCGGCGCGCTCGTTGTCGCTGAGCTTGTCGCCCGAAGCCTGGAGCTGCTTGGTCAGGTTATCGATTTCGTCGCTGAGAGCCTTGAGCTGCGTCTGCTTGGGCTGGTACTTGCGCTGCAGGTCGGCGAAGCTGCGCTGGCCTTCATTGGTCTGCGCAACCGCGACTTGGAAGGCAACCACGGCGATTTTTGCAGGACCGGCGGGCGCTGTGGCAGCGGGTGCAGCAGCGGCATCGGGAGCGGAGGGCGTTTGAGCTGCGGCGGTCAGGACAAGACCTGAGGCCAGCGTGAGAACTAATGCAACAGAGTGCTTCATTCGGCTTGAAAACTCCTTAGAAATTCCCTGGGGCTGCCCGCGCATTCAAGTTGGAAGGCGAACCAGAACCTTCCATCGCGCGCGCCCTCTGAGAAACCTCGCGACATATTTCCTCGAGGGGCTTCCATTAGACGGAAGCAAATACGAGAAAAGAAGCGGACGGAAACGTCAGCAGGAACTAGATGGATTATAGGGGCGCGGGGTTGGGGGGTCAAACTGCCCAAATACAGGGAACAGGGAACAGGGATTAGGGTTTAGGAACCTTGGGGCTAAGGCATGGTGACGGCGGGATGCCAAAAGGCCTCGCGGGTTGGGCGAGGCCTTTTGGGAGTGCTATTCGACCTTAGTGTGCGCCGGTTGCCTTGGGGGCGGTGCTCCTGGCAGGAGCCGCGGTACCGCGCGGTCCGGAAGCAGGTGCAGCTGCGTGTTCGGGAGCCGGGATGCCGGACTTCACGTTATACGCTTCGACCACAGCCTTGGTGATGTCGACCGAGGGATTGGCGTAGATCACGACGGGAAGCTGCTGGTTGCCACCATCGAGCACGACGCTGAAACCATGCTCCGCCGCATAGGCATCGAGAGTCTCTGCGAACTTTCCAGCCACGGCTGCGAAGGTCTGCTGCATGTCCTGCTGGTAGTCGGTCTGCGCATCTTCGCCCGTGCGCTTCAGTTCCTTCTGCTTGTCGTCGAGGAGCTTGGCTTTGTTGGCGCGGTCGCCATCACTCAGCGTTGCGGCCTGTGCCTGAAGTTCCTTTTGCAGCGAGGTGATCTCGTCGTTGAGGGTCTTCATCTGCTGACGCTTGGGCTCATACTTTTTTTGCAGATCGGCGAAGCGGCGCTGAAAGTCGTTGGTTCCTGCGACAGCTTCCTGGAAGCCGATGACGGCGACCTTCGGTGCCCCGGCGGGTACGGCCGGCGCGCTGGGTGCAGCGGCGGAGACGGCAGGCGATTGTGCAGCGGCATTCAGCGCGAGGCAGGAAGCCAGTGCGCCTATGGTGATGAGAGTGCATTTCATGTAGATCCAATACTCCTTGAAATCCCTGGAAGGTCGGCCGATGCAGCCATGGGCGCAATGGCGGAGCCTGTGCCTCCTGAGCAACCTTCGGTCTTTTTCGTTGGGAAACTCCGCGATGGGCTGAAGCAGAGACAAAAAGACGCGGACGGAGACGTCAGCAGGAACTAGCAACGATTATATGGGGGGCGGGGAGGGGGGTCAAACAGCAGGGATCAGGGAACAGGACCAGGGAAGAGGCAGCTAGAAACGAGAAGGCCGCTCGGAGGAGCGGCCTAGTCTAATGCTGGTTGATGTTGCGACTTAGAAGGTGGTTGAAACGCTGAGGCGGAAGGTCTTGCGCGGTTCGCGGAAGAGATTCTGCGCGCCGTAGCCCTGAATCGTCTGCTGGTAGGTGTAGTCGCCTGCACCGCCCGGCGGGAACATATCGCGAGTGATGAGCTCAGCCGTGCAGCTCTGCACCTTGGCTCCGAGAGCTACGTCATTGCAATAAGGGCGCTCGTAGAGGCGAAGCGGGTTGTATGCGTAGTAGAGGCGGAACGGCGCGTTGATGACGGGCATGATGATCGAGAACTCGCCACCCAGCGACATGCGCGGCACAACGTTGGTGCCGGGGACCGGACGGATATCGCGCTGGAATCCAACCTGCGATCCGGGGATGCCGCCCTGGCAGGAACCGTTGTTATAGACGGGGCAACCGTAGAGCGGCGCAGTGAGAGAGGCGAAGCCCTCAGGGCTCTGCTTCAACTGGCCACGGTTGGTGACGACGTCCATGCCGAAATCATCGAAGAACGCAAACATCGCGGAGCCGACGATGGGAATGCGGTACTCGAGGTTGCTGAGGAAGCTGGTGTCGCCGCCGATGGAGACGACGCCGTACACCGGAATCGGAACCGCGATGCATTGGTTCAACTGCGGATTGTTAGGATCGCGCGGTACGCACGAGCCGTCGGGATTGGTCAGCTGCACGGTTTGGCGCGTGGGCACGTAACCGTAGGGCGTTGCGCTGCGAATATCGAAGCCTCGCAGCTCAGAATCGCCGCCGGCATAGAAACGGTTGTTCGGAGGAGCCACATCGCCGCCATAGCCCTGGATGTAGCCGAGCTGGGATTTGAATGCGAGAACATTGTGTCCGTTGGGATTGAACGAGAGGTAATGCATGGAGCGGTAGGTCTTGTAGGAGACCAGGGGCGAGAAGTAGCGTACGTTGCCCCAGATGCCGGCAACCTGCATGGCCGCCGTGAATTCCTTGCCCGTGCGCGGACGTACCGGATTGTTCACCGTGTTGTAGGTATAGGTGAAGGAAGCCTGGCTGGTGATGATGCCGGCCAGTGCGTTCGATCCCTGGATGCCCGACCGGAAGCTGATGGTCTGGAAGTAGGTCTGCGAAGCCGTGCTGAACGCGGTGATGTTGGCGCGGGACAGGGAGTAAGTGAAGCCTACGCGCTGGAAGGCATGACGGCGCAGGGGGTAATTCAGCGAGAAGTTCAAGCCGGTGGCGGCCTGGTTGTAGTTCTGCGTGAGGGACTGCTGGGCGGCGCTCAGGTTAAGGGCCGTGCCGCGTCGAGGTCTGGTAGGACTTGGCCGCATTGAAGTCGGACTTGTTGTTGTAGATCTGGAAGCCGACGTTCAAGGGGCGGTTGCGTACGTAGGGCTGTGAGAAGCCGAACAGGAACTGGCGGCTCACGTTGCCGATGTTGCCCTGGACGCTGAGGGTTTCACCCAGGCCAAGGAAGTTGTTGGTCTGGTAGTTGACGCCGAGGAAGGCACCGGAGAGTCCGCTGACGCCGCCATTGAGGCCGATGGAGTTCTTGCCCTTCTCCTTGACCTTCAGGAGCAGATCGACGGTGCCGGCTTCGCCGTTCTGGTGCGCCTCGGAGTCCTGATCGACCTTGAGGGGCTCGAAGTATTCGAGCTGATTCAGGCGCAGCAGGCTGTATTCCCACAGTTGGGAGTTGTAGATCTGGCCCTCATCGAGGAGCAGTTCGCGGCGAATGACGCGATCGCGGGTAATGGTGTTGCCTTGGAACTCGATACGGGAGACGTAGAACTGCTTGCCCTCGTCGATATCGACCTGCAGCGAGACGGTCTTCTTCTGCTCGTCGTAGACGGGCTTGGGGATGGCGCCGAAGTTGATGTAGCCGAGCGTGCCGTACGCCTTCTTCAGATTTTCGAGGCCCTTGCCAACGAGAGTGGCGTTAAACCAGTCCCCATCCTTGAGGGCAAAGGTGCGAACGAAGGGCCTTGGTGTTGGTGATGTGCGTATTTCCCGTAAACGTGATGGTGCCGAGGCGATAGCGCGCGCCTTCTTCAATAGGCATCAGGATATCGATGCGCTTGCCGCGGTTGGGCCGGAAAGTGAAGTAATTCAGGCCACCTTCATCGCGAATCTGGGTGCGGGGCGTTTCGACGGCGGCGTTGGCGTACCCGTGATCGCGATAGGCGAACCGGACACGTTCAGTATCTTCGTCCAGCTTGGAGGCGTCGAAGGTGCGGGCGAAGAGGTTCTCGAAGATGACGGAATAGGGGATGCCGACCGGCTTCAGATTCTTCATCGAGCGGCGCAGGTAGAGACTGCTGAGATGCTGATTGCCGGTGAACTTGATCTGGCCGACTTTAACCGTCGGGCCTTCCTTGATATTGAAGTTGATCTGCACCGAGGCGGGAGGAATGGTCTTGACGTCGGCCTTGATCGTGGCGAACTGATGTCCGTGTTCCGCGAGCAGTTCCGCGAGGACGTTCTTCGCACGCATCACCTTGGTGGGGTCGTACTGTCCCTCAACGGAGAGACCGACCTTCTCCTTCTTGAAGCGATCGAGGATGTCGGAGGTCGAGACGGAGCTATTGCCCTTGTAATTGATCTCGCGAATGGTGGGGCGTTCGCGAACGAAAACGTTGAGGATGATGCCCTTCTCCGAATCTTCGCGCTCAATGCGCAGGTCCTCAAAGTAGCCGGTGTTCCAGAGGGAGTTGAAGTCGCGCTCGAGCGAGACGGGATCGTATACATCGCCGGGATGGGTGAACATGCGGGCGAGGATGGTCTCCTTGGGAATGCGGCGGTTGCCGATGACCCGGATGGAGTCGATCGTCTGGGCCTGCTGGGCCAAAGCGGCGCCGGCGGAGACTAGAAGAATCAGCACCAGAACGAGCCGGGAGAGCAGGAAAAGGGTCCGCGATTTGCGGGAGATGACGTCGTGCTTGATCTTCACCGGGCTGGAGTCCTGCGGCGAGCACAAGTACTGGTGCGGTCCAAGGTAAGGCTTCACGGGAAGAATATGCACACCCTCACTGCTTAAGTTCTGTTACAGCCTTTAGGAAAGATTGATTTTACCATCTCGAAGACGATGTCTTCTGACCGCAGCAACCTCACCTGAAACACGGATGAAGCGCCCGGCTCGGAAACCGAAACCTTCCCCAAATTGTCCTGCCGCGCTTATGAGTACCCCACGGACGAAGACTTGTCCTCGGGGACCCCGCCTATCGCGTCATTTGGGACACCGGGCACTTTGCGACGCCGGCGACGAAGAGAAGAATGGGTGCAGAAAGAGTTCTATTCGATCCCAGCAACCAAATTCATCGCCAACCGCGTGCTCATTCGGGTCCTAGATCAGTTTACCGGACCGAAATGGGCGTGCGCGCTAACAGCGCCCCTCGGACGAAAATCCGTCCGCCGAACACCGTATCAACACCCCACGAACCAGAGAGAAAATTTCTGCCTGTCCGTGGGGACCCCGTAACCCTACCGACTGGATATGAGCGAATGCACGATGCTTAGACGCAGGCGCGGGCGACATGACATCCTCAGAGCGGCAGAGATTGAGGAGAAAATGGCAGAAACTTCGAAAACGGTCTACGAGTTTTCGGCTGAAACGCTGGATGGGCGCTCCGCGAGCCTGTCGGAATTCAACGGGAAGGTTCTGCTGATTGTGAATACGGCCAGCCAATGCGGGTTTACACCCCAGTATGCGGGGTTGGAGGCACTTTATCGGACGTATAAAGAGCGCGGGCTTGCGGTGCTGGGTTTCCCCTGCAACCAATTTGGGGCGCAGGAGCCGGGAACAGCAGCAGAGATCGGTGCTTTTTGCGAGCGGAACTACGGGGTGAGCTTTCCCATGTTTGCGAAGATTGACGTGAACGGCGAGAAGACGCATCCGCTCTACCGGTTTCTGAAGAAAGAAAAGCCGGGTCTGCTTGGGCCGCTGGGCGGCGGCTCGATCAAGTGGAACTTCACTAAATTTCTGGTGGACCGCAGCGGAAAAGTGGTGGGCCGTTTCGCGTCGACCACCAAGCCGGAGAGCCTGGCGAGAAACATTGAGAAACTGCTCCAGAATAAGTAGGCGAGGGAAGAGATGCGCAAGAACCTTCCGATGATTTTGATTCGGGTGATTGTGGGAGTGGTGTTTTTGACCGAGGGGATCCTGAAGTTCGTGTATCCCGGCGAACTTGGGGCGGGGCGATTTGCGCACATCGGGCTGCCGTTTCCGCACGTGCTTGCGCCATTTGTCGGGGCGGTGGAGATCGCGGCAGGCGGAGCGCTGATTCTGAATTTGTATGCGGGCGATGCAGCATTGCTGCTTCTGGTGGTGATTTTGACGGCGATCTTGACTACGAAGGCGCCGATCTGCTGGGGCATCCGCTTGCACGCTTTGCGCCGCCGAAACTCGACCACTACGGGCTGCTGAGTTTCATCCACGAGGCACGGACTGACTTATGCATGCTGTTCGGGCTGGTGGCGATTCTGATTGACAGCGGGATCAAGGTCAGCCTGAAAGGGCGATAAGCGCAAGCGGGCGGCGCCTGAACGCCGGTTTTCAGCCGTCGAAGCGGTACGCGCTGATCTTTGCTCCCATGGGCTCGTCGGTGAAGATGCGCTTGCCGGGTGCGTCGCCACCGGCTCCGGCAGCAACCATGAGGGGAAGGAGATGTTCTTCGCGCGGATGAGCGAAGGCCGCGAAAGGAGCTTCTCGCCACTTCGCGAGCAAGGCGTCGCGTTTCTGCGCCGGCGACTCGACGGCGGTCGTGAGCCAGGCGTCGAAGGCGCGGGCGCGATCGGCGGTCTGAGGCTGAAAATATCCGCGCAGGTTATGGAAGCTCATACCACTGCCGATGACAAGCACCCCTTCATCGCGCAAAGGAGCGAGAGCGCGACCGGCTGCGATGTGCAGCGCCGGATCAAGTGAGTGGTTCAGCGACAACGTGACGACCGGGATCTGGGCTTGCGGAAATGCCACCTTGAGCGGAACGAAGACGCCATGGTCGTAGCCGCGGTTGGGATCGGTTGCGGCGGGCAGGCCGGCGTCGCGCAGCAGATCAGCAACACGCGCAGCAAGCGCCGGATCGCCCGGGTGCGGGCCAGGTGAGCTGGTAGGTGTGCGCGGGGAAGCCGGAGTAGTCGTAAATAAGCTGTGGCGCTTCGGCGGAGCCTGCCGTGAATGCAGGCTCTTCCCAATGACCGCTGATGACAAGCAGGGCTTTCGGCTGCGCCGGCAGCGTAGAGGAAAGCGATTCGAGAAAACGCTGGGTGGCGTGCCAGGTTTCGGCTGGACCCCAGGTCCAGTCCATGAAGAAGCAGGGACCTCCGCCGTGGGGAAGGAAGATGGCGGGCTGGCGATCAGTATTCTCGGGCATCGTGAATCTCCAGCGCTTCTGGCCAGTCGTTGGCTGGGAATTATTTGTTCAAACAACTATGGGATGCGCGCAGGCTCCCAGAGATTCAAACGCCGCTAGAAAGACGGTTCGGCCAGTACATAGACGTAAACCAGCATCGCGGCGCCGACCAGGGCGGGGATCAGGCCGCAAAGAAAGACCGGGCTCCCGTGAAGCAGGGCGAAAAGAAAGATGGTGACTCCGATGCCCACGCCCATGTTGATGATGCCGCCGATTTTCATGCCTTCGCGCCTCTTGATGGTCGCGATGCGCTCTTGCTCTCGCAGCAATTCGACCGCGGCATTGCCGCCTTGACCGGGCGCCTCGGCAATGCGTCGAATGGTATCGGCTTTGTAAAAGGCCTCGCGCTCCTTGCGGCGGTGTTCCATCCAGGTGGCAGTGGGAAGAAAGATGCCGAAGAGCGCCACCGCGCCGACCGCGAGAAAAATCCACATGCCATTCGCCATCAGTACATCCTCGGTACCGAAAAGAAACTGGAGCACCAAATGTGTCATACAATCCTCCTGCTCGCCGGGGATGTTTTTCATCCCTTGCGAATGGTGGGACAGGAGACGGGGCTGTGAGGTTGCATTTTGTTAGAAAACGGCCGAAGGCGAACAAAATGCAACCTGGAGCGGCGAGGGCTTGTCCAACTTCAAAGGAGTGTCGCTGCTTTGCGTACGACTGCCAGAGACGTGGACGATGATCGCAGCGCCGATGCGTTGCGGACCGCAGACGCGTTTCGCGGCGCCGACACTTCCCGGGGAGCCGAGGCAGATTTGGCCGACGTGGAACGCGTGCTCGCGGGCGATGTGAATGCGTTCGAGGGCATCGCGCGCAGGTGGCAGGGTCCGCTGGTGAATATGGCCTGGCGGTATTGCCGAGATCGCGGGCGCGCCGAGGAGATGGCGCAGGAGGCACTGGTGCGCGCATGGCGGGGGTTGAAGCAGTGGCGGCGCGAGGGAAGCTTTTCGACATGGCTGTTTGCGCTGGCGGCAAATGTGTTTCGTTCGGAGCTGAAGCGGTTTCCAGTAGAGAATGTCTGCATTGAGGATGCACCGGAGCCAGCACGGGCGGCAGTGCAGGAGAGCGGGTTGGCGACACGGCGAAGCGAGGATGCAGTACGGAGGGCGGTACTGGCTTTACCCCTACGTTATCGCGAGCCGGTGGTGCTGTTTTATTTTCACGAGATGGATGTGGGCGCCGCCGCGAAGCACGATGGGGATGCCGGAGGGAACGATGAAGGCTCGGCTGGCAAGAGCGCGGGCTTTGTTGAAGAAGCGGTTTCCGCATCTTGAGAATGAGCAGGCGACGATGGAACTGGCGGAGAAGGAGGTCGGACGATGGAATCCATGAAGAAGACGAACAAGTTGGATCGGATTCTCACGGCCGAAGAGGAACTGGTGCCGTCGTCGGGCTTTGTCGCTTCAGTGATGGAGCGCGTGCGTGAAGAGGCTGCGGCACCGGAGCCGATTCCGTTTCCGTGGAAGCGGGTGGTGCCGGGCGCAGTGGTTGCAGTCGGTGGGGTGGCGTGGATTGGTGTTCAAGTGGCCCGGCAGGGGCTCGCGCGCATGCCGGATCTGGGCTCGCCCGTTGAGTTGTTGGCGAATGTGCCGCAGCAGATGACCGGCGGGCTGGAAGACGCGGGATGGGTCGCGGCAGCGTTGGGAGTTTCGCTGCTGTCGTGGCTGCTGGCGCGGCGCATGATCGGCCGGAGCGGGTTGCTGTAGCAGCAACGCTACTCGATGGTGAAGACGGCGTAGACGCTGGCTTCGCGGCTTACCTGGTGCGGCTCGATCGCCAGCGGCTGGGCGGCAGCATCGGCAGTCCTCTGCGCCATGGCCATCATGGGCCTTGGGTACTGCGGAGCGGAAACCTGGTTGCTTACATAAATCAGAGAGCCGAGACGAACGCCCATTCCTTTGGCCAGCACTTCTGCATTTGCCTTGGCGCGCGAGGCGGCCTTGTCGAGGGCTTCGGCTTCAAGGGCCTTTTCGTCCTTCACGGTCCAGTCGATCTGACCGCTGCTGGTGGCTCCAGCGTTGATAGCTACATCGAGGATCTCGGCGGCGCGCGCGGGCGGCACTTTGACGGTCCACTGCTGGTGAAGCGTGTATTTGCGCAACTTGGTGGTCCAGTCGCGATCGAGGTATTGCGACTCGCTTCGGATCGCGGTCTCCTCTACTCCGGCCTGCTTAAGTGCGGCGATGATGGCGTTGGAGGCGCGGGTTCCGTCGGCGTAGGCGGACTTGGCGTCTTGCGGCTGCGTTACGAAGCCGATATGCAGGATGGCGAGATCGGGCTCGACGGTGACGCTGTCGGTTGCGCTGACCGTGAGCGTGCGATTGCTGGAGTCGACTTTGAGCTGCGGCTGGGTTGGCTGCTGTGCTGTTGCGGCGATAGTTGCGAAAAGAAGCGCGGAGGCGAGTGTAATTGCGATGGATTTCATCATTGCTCCTGTTCATCATCGAGCGAGTTTAGGACCTGTGCCGAATTTCCACTTCACAGCGAGAACCCTCAGGGGCTAAAGCGTTTTGCGTGAGGGCCCGAAAGTCTGAGGTCGGTAGCTCCGGTTCCATCGCCCCTACGGGGCTTGGGAATCGATGATTGCGCTGTTTCCCAGGATTTCATCCTGGGCTATTCTCTCAGCATCCCTCCGGGATGCTTTCCTGCTGCTCTACGCCTCATGAGGACGGTTCTTCAGCATCCCTTTGGATGCTTTTCTCGATGCGCTGCGCTCCATGATGACAGTTCTCAGCATCCCTTCGGGATGCTTTCTTGCCCTGCGCCGCGCCCCATATTGACAGGTCTCACGCGATCACTCTGCCTATGGAACGGACGGCTACTAACTTCTTGCGTGCTTTTCTCCGAATTGGCGAAGTTTGGCCAGGGTTGCGGCGGCTTCGCCGGAGTCGATGGCTTCGGCACCTAGGGCCACGCCTTCTTTGAGATCGCCTGCCAGACCGGCGGCGACGAGGGTGGCGGCGGCGTTGAGCAGGACAATGTCGCGGCGTGCGCCTTTGATGCCGGTGAGCACGTCGTAGAGCAGAGCCTTATTGGTTTCGATATCGCCGCCGGTGAAGTCGGCGAGTGCAGCGCGGGGCAGTCCGGCCATTTCCGGCGTGATGCGGGCGCCTTTGAGCGTGGGTTCGGCGCCGGGTTCGGTTTCAAGGATGCGGGCGACCACTGACTCTCCGGTAGTCGTGAGTTCGTCGATGCCGTCGGTTCCATGCACAACAAAAGCGCGCTTCGATCCGAGGGCCAGTAATGCCCGGCCTACGAGAAGAACACGGCTGGGCGCAAGTACGCCGACCACCTGGATGCGGGCGTGCGCGGGATTGGTGAGCGGGCCGCAGAGGTTGAGGATGGTGCGGAAGCCAAGGGCGCGGCGCAACGGGCCGAGCGTCTTCATCGCCGGGTGATAGAGCGGTGCATAGAGGAAGACAAAGCCGGTTTCACGCAGGCACTCGACGGCGAGTTCCGGCGTGAGATCGATGGGAACGCCGAGGGCTTCGAGGACGTCGGCCGCTCCGCAAAGCGAAGTGACGGCGCGATTGCCGTGCTTGGCGACCTTGGCTCCGGCGGCAGCGGCAACAAGGGCTGCGCCGCAGGAGATGTTGAATGTGAGCGGACCACCGCCGCCGGTGCCGACGCAGTCGACCAGTTCGGCGCGCTCTTCGTCGGTGAGCGGGACAGGAACCGACTGCTCGCGCATGACGTCGACGAAGCCGGCGAGTTCGGGCGCCTGTTCGCCGCGCGTCGCGAGGACGGTGAGCAGGGCGGCGGTTTCGACCTCGGGCGCCTGGCCGGAGAGGATCTGGCGGAGCACGTCGCGGGCCTGCTCACGCGTGAGTTGTGCGCCGTCTTCGGCGAGGGGCTTGAGAAGGGTCTTCAGCGAATCCATATCTCTGATTATGGTATTGCACTGGTGCTCACGTACGAGGACCACCAAGGCCGCGTCGCCACCATCGCCGCCATCGGTTGCAGCGTTCCGCGCTGGCGTAGACGTCCGCATCCCCGCCTTGCCGATGTCCTCTACAAATGCGACCTTCTCGGAGTTACTTGCGGTTAGACGGGGACTCGACAGAAACCCAAGAGCGGTGCAACAATTCAGCCCAATGACCTGCGAGAATTGGGTTGTCAACACCGCAACGATCCAAAGTTGCGAATGGGAAGATGCTCCCCCGCGGACTGAGAGCAGCATATTCGTGGGCTACTTCAAAGTTTGTTTTTCTTACGTCGCTGATGATCAGCACTTCAGTGGCAAGTTTTATTCTTCACACGCGTGGGAAAAGGGGACAGTCCTCGGGATGCTATATAACCCTCAAAATCCAGAGGAGAACTGTGTTTGCGATGAGTGTGAACCCTTAAACATTTTCGATTTGCTCGAAGGGATTGACCTCGTACCGTAGTAACAACGACGCAACCTCACACGTTTCGCGGAATCTCAAAAGATGAGTATGTGCCCCGTTCATCGCGGCTTTAACGCGATGAGCGGGTTGCGATGAGTGGGCCGCGAAGGCTCCCCGTCCAATCCGACTCGATCTCGACGGCCCCCCTCAGCCCAGTGGCGTAATGCGAAAAGCTGCTCCACGTATACTGCTGCGGCGAAGCTACCAATCCTCGTTTCACTGGGTTGCGATGAATGTATCGGATCACTTCTGAGCGGGCCGCTTCGCCCCGGATATTCCGGTCAAAATAGCGCTCTTGCCAGAAGCGCTCTCGATTACCTTTCAATTTGTGGGAGGTGGTCTGCTTGAGAGCCTTCACAAACTGCGCCAGAAGAATTGATGGCGGTTCGTTTACGAGCATGTGCACGTGTTCGGGCATCAGCACGTAGGCGTAGATTCTGGCCTGATGACGTGCCCGAACCTGTTCCAATACGGCCTCGAATGTGTCTTTAGGCTCTGGCGCCGCAAGCAACTGCAGACGGTGAAAGCAGCTGAAGGTGATGAAATGAAGTGCCTCGGCTTTTTGGAACCGTTTCAAACCATACGGCATGGTTCTATCGTAAACAGCCGCCCCGAAGACCCGCTCATCGCGATGAAGCTGCGATGAACGGGGCACAGACTGTGCTCCAAGCTTCGTCGAAACCGCTGCGAATGAATGACGGGCCGCTTCCCCCGGTGACTCCGCTATCGATGAGCGTGCCGATCGCACAAGGTGAACGGGGCACAGAGGATGAACGGGGCACAGAGGATGAACGGGGCACAGACCGGCCTTCAAAGGGCGGCGGTTTGCGGGGCTATCGTGCAGCAAGATAGTATTTGGGTACCGCGAGGACGATTGCGCTGACCGGCATTTAGTTGTTTCTCCAGAATTGATTCCCGAACATATCAGCGGACGTTGCGGTTCCTACCGACATGAAAATTCACGAGTATCAGGCAAAAGAAATCCTGGCGAAGTATGGCGTTGCCGTGCCCAAGGGCGAAATGGCGAATACGCCTGAAGAAGCGGCCGAAGTGGCGCGCGGACTATTCGCCGAGGGCGCCAATGGCGTGGTGGTGAAAGCGCAGATTCACGCAGGCGGCCGCGGCAAGGGCGGCGGCGTGAAGGTGGCGCGCAGCCGCGAGGAAGCCGAGACGCATGTGAAGAACATTCTCGGCATGCAGCTCGTGACGCACCAGACCGGTCCGCAGGGGCAGAAGGTGCAGCGGTTGCTGATCGAGGAAACGGCAGCAATCGATCGCGAACTGTATCTCGGCATCGTGCTCGATCGCGCGACGGGCAAGCTGGTGTTTATGGCTTCGCAGGCCGGCGGCATGGAGATTGAGGAGGTCGCGGCGAAGACGCCGGAGGCCATCTTCAAAGAGACCATCGATCCAGCGGTTGGGTTCGGCGCATGGCAGGCGCGCAAGCTGGCGTTCGCGTTGGGACTGAAGCCGACGCAGATCAATGCGGCCGTCGCGTTTCTGCAGAGTCTCTACAAGGCGTTCATGGATACGGACGCATCGCTGGTGGAGATCAATCCCTTCATCACGACGAAGGACGACAAGCTATTCGCGCTCGATGCGAAGATCACTTTCGACGACAACGCGCTCTTCCGCCATCCGACGATCAAGGCACTGCGCGATGTGGCCGAGGAAGATCCGCTGGAAGTGGAAGCGAGCAAGTACGCGCTGAACTACATCAAGCTGGACGGCACGATTGCCTGCATGGTCAACGGCGCAGGCCTGGCGATGGCGACGATGGACATCATTCAGTATGCCGGTGGCTCGCCTGCGAACTTTCTGGATGTAGGCGGCGGCGCGACACAAGAGCAGATCGAGCATGCGTTCGGGATTCTGCTGTCTGACGCCCATGTGAAGGCGATCTTCATCAATATTTTTGGCGGCATTCTGCGCGTGGATCGGCTGGCGACGGGAGTTGTTGCCGCGGCGAAGAACTTGAACGTGCAGGTGCCGATTGTGCTGCGGCTCGAAGGAACGAACGTGGAAGAGGGCCGCAAGATTCTCAAGGAGTCGGGATTGAACTTCCAGGTAGGCGCGACGATGAGGGAGGCTGCGGAGCTTGTCGTAGCTGCGGCAAAGGGCTGAAGCTATAGCTTTCAGCTGTCAGCTCTCAGCTATTCAGTCGACTGGCGACAGAGTGGCAAGGGAGCAGAATGCCACAGGACGCTCAGGATTTGAAGGTTTGGCAACGAGCGATGGACTTGACTGTTTGCGTTTACCGATTGACGCAGCGGTTCCCGAAGGAAGAGACATATGGTCTCGTGTCGCAACTGCGCCGCGCCAGCGTATCTGTCGCAAGCAACATTGCTGAGGGTCGAGGAAGGCTGAATACCGCAGAGTTCCGGCAATTCCTCGGAATTGCATTGGGTTCTACTTTCGAGATCAAAACTCAACTTATCGTTGCCAGGAGACTGGGCATGGGATCCGTGGCAGCAATTGACGAGGCAGCAACACTTGGTGAAGAAGTTTCCAAGATGCTTACCTCGTTTATTCAAAAACTAGGCTCGAAGGCGAGACGTCAAAGCTGAGAGCTGAAAGCTGATAGCTAGGAGCTTCTAAATGGCGGTTTTGGTTGACAACGATACGCGGCTCATCGTGCAGGGAATCACGGGCAAGGAAGGCACGTTTCACGCTCTCGGTTGCGCGGAATACGGCACCAAGGTTGTTGGGGGTGTGACTCCAGGCAAGGGCGGAACGAAGCACGAGGGCTGGCCGGTTTTCAACACGGTGGCCGATGCGGTGAAGGAGACAGGCGCGAATGCGACGATGATTTTTGTGCCACCGCCATTTGCAGCCGATGCGATTCTCGAGGCCGAGGACGCGGGGATTCCGTTGATCGTGTGCATCACCGAAGGCATCCCCACGCTCGACATGGTGAAGGTTTGGGCGAAGTTGAAGACCTCAAAGTCGCGGCTGATCGGGCCGAATTGTCCGGGAGTGATTTCACCGGGTAAGGCAAAGATCGGCATCATGCCGGGGCGGATTCACAAGGAAGGATCGGTTGGCATCGTATCGCGTTCGGGCACGCTGACGTATGAGGCCGTGCATCAGCTCACGCAGCGCGGCATTGGCCAGTCGACGGCCATCGGTATTGGCGGCGATCCGATCATCGGCACTACGCACATCGATGCGATGCGTCTGTTGAATGACGATCCCGACACAGAAGCGATCATCATGATCGGCGAGATCGGCGGGTCGGCTGAAGAAGCTGCTGCGGAGTTTGTGAAGCGGCATGTGAAGAAGCCGGTAGTGGGATTCATTGCCGGGCAGACAGCACCTCCGGGTCGCCGCATGGGTCACGCCGGAGCGATCATCTCAGGCGGGCAGGGAACAGCTGCAGACAAGATGAAGGCGATGACCGATGCGGGGATTCATGTCGTGGTTTCGCCTGCGGAAATTGGGGCGACGCTGGCGAAGGTGATTGGGAAGTAAAGACAGCCACTAGCTTCTAGTTTGCTAGCCTCTGGCTCAGAAGGCCCACCGCGATGGTGGGCCTTCGTTTTTCACTGGACAGTATGAAGGACCTTTGGATGAGTCAAAGCCAACCGCAGATCCTTCGACTGCGCTGCGCTGCGCTCAGGATGACAGACACTTTGTTGATGACATGTAGTTCATTGACCGTTGCTCTCACCAGACACGACATGGCTTCTCGCTAACCATCTTGTCGCTTGGTTTGCAACTGAAGCTTTTTGCAAACTCCGGCAGATCCTGCAGGATGGAGTTTGTTCGATACTCGTCGGGAGCATGGGGATCGCCTTGCGCCTGGCTGCGGAGCTGTTCGGGGCGCGTTTGCGTGCACCACTGTTGCGCATACGCGATCCAGAAGCGCTGGTCCGGCGTATAGCCGTCGGTTTTGGCGGCCATATCGAGATGCGCAGCCTGGGCCTTGTCCTCCCACGAGAGCCATGCGAGCCAAAGCCCGCCGAGGTCGGCGAGATTTTCGCCGAGGGTGAGTTTGCCGTTCAGGTGGACGCCGGGAACCGCTTCAATGGCGTCGTATTGATTGACCATGCACTGCGCTTTTTCTTTGAACTTGGCTTCGTCTTCCTTGGTCCACCAATCTTTCAGATTGCCGTCTTTGTCGTATTGGCGGCCCTGGTCGTCGAAGCCGTGGGTAAGTTCGTGGCCAATGGTTGATCCCATGTCGCCGTAGTTGGCCGCATCGTCTTCCTTGTCGCTGAAGAAGGGCGGCTGGAAGTAGCCGGCGGGGAAGTTGACGTTGTTTTGTTGCGGGTCGTAGTAGGCGTTGACGGTGGGCGGCGACATGTACCATTCGCCCTTGTCGACGGGCTTGCCAATCTTGGCCAGGTCGCGATTGAAGTTGAATACTCGCACGCGCTCCTGGTTGCCCAGTGGATCTCCTCGCACGATGACGAGCTTGGAGTAGTCGCGCCATTTGTCGGGATAGCCGACCTTGTTCATAACCGTCTTCAGCTTTTCCTTGGCCTGGACCTTGGTGGCGGGGCTCATCCAGTCGAGCGAGTCGATGTCCTTATCCATGGCCTGCTCGATTGCCAATGTCATTTCGACAGCCTGCTGCTTTGCTGCCGGCGGAAAGTATTTGGCTACGTAGACCTGTCCGAGGGCTTCGCCCATTTCGCGATCGACGCGGGTGGTGCAGCGTTTCCAGCGTTCCTGCTGCTTCTCAGCTCCGTTCAGGATGTGCGCGTAGAAATTCCACGACTCAGTTTCGAAAGCCTCCGGCATGCTGGTGCCGGCGTAGGCGTGCAGCAGGTGCCAGCGCAGATAGGTTCTGATCTGGTCGAGTGGTGTGTCTGCGACGAGCGCGTTGAACTCCGCGAAGAACTTTGGCTCCATATCGTTCGCCTTGCCGGATGCGGGCGCGTGGGCAGCCGCAACATAGTCAGATAGCGAGAAGTGAGTCAGTTCTTTGGAGAACTTCGCGATGTCGGTGGGGTGGTTCAGATTTTGCGGATCGCGCGTCTCCGTGATGGTGAGGGAAGCCTTGGCGAGGCGCGTTTCGATGGCCATCACGGTGTCGGCATCCTTGGCTGCCTGCGCTTCGGATTCACCGGCGAGCACGAACATCTTGCGGACGTGGTCAATGTACTGCTTGCGTTGCTCGACGGATTTGGCGTCGGTGCGTGTGTAGTAATCGCGTTCAGGCAGGCCGAGGCCGCCGGCTCCATAGAAGCTGATGACCTGGGTGGAGTCGGCATAGTCCTGGTTGGAGCCCATGCCGAAAAATGCGTTCACGCCAATGGTGTGCAGGTGCGCGAGCAACACCGGCAGTTCGTCGGTGGAGCGCAGGGCCGCAATGCGGTCGAGCTCGGGCTGGATGGGCGTTAGGCCGAGCTTGTTCACATTAACGGTGTCCATGCAGCTCGCGTACTCGTCGCCGATTTTCTGTTCGTTGGGCGTGCGGTTCGGATCAGGCTTCGAGGAGTCTTCGAGAATCTGCTTCAGGTGCAGGCGATTCAACTCGAAGAGCTCAGTGAAACGGCCGTACGAAGTCTGGTCTGGCGGCAACGGATTGCGCTTGAACCATCCGTTGCAGCTGTAGCGATAGAAGTTCTCGCAGGGGTTGACGGTTTTGTCGATCAGGGAGCTGTCGAAGACGCGCAATTCCTGCGTCGTCTGTGCCGATTGGATTTGATTCTGGCTGAAGGCGGGTATCGCCGGAAAGAGAGCAATCAGAGCAAGGCCGGAAAGAGGGAGTACAGCGGCAAAGCGGGACATGGCGAAACTCTAGCAGATTGGGCGCGGCTAAGTCGTCAATTGTGACCGGTACAATAGCAGATGGGCTAAAGCCTTTTTTTCAAGGAGCTATCGAGTGGCGCAGCGCACTTTCAGCATCATCAAACCAGACGCAGTGAGCAAGGGTTATGCGGGGGCCATTCTGGCCGAGATCGAGAAAGCCGGGTTCAAGTTCATTTCGATCCGGAAACAGACGATCTCGAAGGATCAGGCCAAGGGTTTTTATCATGTGCACGCGGCGCGGCCATTTTTTAACGACCTGTGCGAGTTCATGTCATCCGGTCCGATTTTCCTGATGGTGCTGGAGAAGGACAACGCGATTGCCGATCTGCGCAAGCTGATGGGCGCGACCAATCCGGCGAATGCCGAAGAGGGAACAATTCGCAAGAAGTTTGCCGGGTCGATCCAGGAGAACGCAATTCACGGTTCGGATGCGGAAGAGACGGCGGCGTTCGAGATCGGTTATTGGTTCTCGGGGTATGAGCTGATTTAGCGGCTCTAGCTCATCAAGCGAATAGGTCGTCAATTTTCTTGCGGAGAGCGGCGACTTCGCGCTGCAGCTCTGCAACCGTCGACTCTAACTGGGCAATTCGGTCGTCCTGCTCCGGCGTTGTAGCGGCGTGATCTTGAGCAGGCGGTGAACTCACCGGCATCTGTATCGACTCCGCCGGGCCGGATAACAGATGTGCATATCGTGCCTCGCGCGAGCCGGGCTGGCGCGGCAGGAGCGCGACGAGCGAAGGTTCGCGTTCCATCAGCTTTTGCAAGCCGGCGATGACATCGCTGATCTCGGTCGAACTGGTGAATGCGCTCGGTGCGGCTGCGAAGTTCGCCGGGCGTTTGCGGGCCGCGCAACAGCAGTACGCAGATGAGTGCGGTTTCAGCGCGGTTGAAGTTAAATGCCTCACCCAGCCAGTGCTCGTACTTGGTCACGCGGCCATCGGCGGAGCGCGCGCGACCGGCGAGTTGTTTGTTTTCGAGGCCGTGCAGCGCCTGGCGCGTGTCGTCTTCGTCGAGATCCATTACCGGCTCGCGGTTCGAGCGCTGATTGCAGGCGTTGATCAGCGCATTCAGCGTGAGCGGATAGTAATCGGGCGTCGTGATTTCTTTTTCAATGAGTGCGCCCAGGACGCGGGCTTCGGCGGGCGTGAGCTTGATGGGCTCGGTGACCATGGGTCTATTGTGACATCTGGCTTCGCACTATTTGCCGTTGTCGCGGGATCGTTTGTAGAAATTGTGCGGTGTCGTCCCTTGCTTTCCCACCCATGCTTCGCATGGATGGGGCACCCTAGAGTGGCATCCCTGCATCAAGCGGACTCTTCCTGCGGTTTGCGATTCTTCGTAAGCAGGAAGTAGACCACCGGCGTGACCACAAGGCTGAGCACCATGGAGACAGCGAGACCGCCGATGACGGCGATGGCCAGAGGTTGCAGCATCTGCGAGCCGGCGCCGAGGGCGAACGCCAGGGGCAACATGCCGCAGACCGCGGCGATGGCCGTCATGGCGATGGGACGGAGTCGGCGCTGCGCGGCATGCATCATGGCTTCAGCGGCGGAGGCGCCTTCAGCGCGATACTTCTCGTCGGCGTCGAGCAGCAGGATTCCGTTCTTGGCGACGATGCCGATGACCATGATGAGGCCCATGAACGACGCGACGTTGAACGTCGTATGCGTAATGAGCAGGGCGAGGATGACGCCAGAGATTGACAGAACCGATGACGTGAGAATCGCGATCGGCGCAGGGAAGTTGCGGAACTCCGCGAGCAGGACGCCGAATACCAATGCAAGAGCCAGCAACAGTACTTTGAGCAGATCGCGGAAGGACTTCTGCTGCTCCTCGTAGGTGCCGCCATAAGTGACGCGGACCGACTTGGGTAGATGGAGTCCTTCGACGGTTTGCTGCACCTTGGCCATCCCAGTGCCGAGATCGGAGCCTTCGAGGCGTCCGGTGACGACTACAAGGCGCTGCAGGTTTTCACGGCGGATTTCGTTCTGCGGTGGAAGCTGCTGGACTGTGGCGAGGGAGCCGAGCGTTGCGGTATGGCCCGAGGAACTGTTGAAGACAGTGTTCTCGATGGCGTCGAGCGAGGTGCGGTGATCGTCACTGAGGCGCAGGCGAATGGTGTAAGGCCGGCTGTTGGCAATCAGCGGATCGTTAGTGGGCAATCCGTCGAGGATCGACGTTGCATCTTCGGAAACTTCGGTTGGCGTGAACCCAAGACGTGCGGCGACTGTGGGGTCGACCTGGAAGTTGGTCGCCGGTCCGCTGATGGTGTTATCAATGCCGTTCTCTACGTCAACCACGCCGGGAATCTTGCTGATGGCATCGCCGACTCTGGGGCCAAGCTGAGCTAGAACAGCCTCGTCGTCAGAGAAGATCTTGATCTGAATGGGTTCGGGCGCGTTGGAAAGATCGCCGATCATGTCCTGCAAAACCTGCGTGAACTCCACGTCGAGCTCGGGCTCGGTGGCTTTGATCTGCGAGCGGACGTCCTCCATGATGTCGTCGATGGCGCGGCTGCGTTTTGCTTTTAGCTTGACGGTGAAGTCGCCGGTGTTGGCTTCGGTGACGGCCGCGAGGCCCATTTGCAGGCCGGTGCGGCGCGAAGTGCTTTCGACTTCAGGCTCGGAGCGGAGAATGCGTTCAACATGTTGAAGGACTCTGTTCGTTTCAGCCAGTGAACTGCCAGCGGGCATGATGTAGTCGAGGATGAAGCCGCCTTCGTCCATCCCCGGAAGCAGATCGGAGCCGAGCACCCGATATCCGAAATAGGTTGCGATCACGAGCACCAGGCATGCGAGGCCGAGCCAGAGCGGCTTGGCGAGCGCCCAGTCGAGCACGCGGTGATGAACGCTGAGAACGCGGCTGAGTAGGCGGCCTGCCGCGTGGTCGTCGTGTTTCACAGCATCGGCGTCGTGATCGCGCAGCAGCACGAGGCTCAAGCCCGGCGTCCACGTCAGCGCCAGCATCAGCGACGTCAGCAGTGACGCAGCCATGGTAATTGCCAGCGCACGGAAGAAGCTGCCTGTCACTCCGCTGACGGAGATGAGCGGCAGAAACACCACGACCGGCGTGATGGTCGAGCCGATCAACGGAGTGGTGATTTCCTTGAGAGCTTTGCGCACGGCGCTGGCGCGGGGCTCGCCGTTGTCGCGATGCATCACGATGTTCTCGACCACGACGATGGCGTCATCGATGACGAGGCCGATAGCGGCGGCGAGGCCACCGAGCGTCATGAGATTGAAGCTTTGTCCGATGGCCCAGAGCACGAGGATGGTGACGGCAATGGTGACCGGGATAACGAGTCCGGCGATGAGCGAGGAGGTCCAGTCGTGCAGGAAGAGGAAGAGGATGATGCAGGCGAGAACCAGTCCGATGAAGATGGCGTCGCGCACGCTGGAGATGCTGTCGCGCACCAGTTGCGACTGATCGTAGAAGGGTTCGAGCTTCACGCCGGGCGGCAATTTCTGGCGGAGTTGCGCAATTTCGGCGTCGACTGCGTTCGCAACTGCCACGGTATTTGAAGCAGGTTGGCGCGCGATGTTGAGCAGCACCGCGTTTTTGCCGTTGGCAGTAACGGTGGTGTAGACGGGCAGCGTTGAGGGAGCCACCGTGGCCACGTCGGCAACACGGACGGGCGCACCGGCGGCGGTCGTCTTGACCACAAGCTGCCGCAGTCCGTCGGCATCGCGCACTTGCGCGCCTACCAGCCCGAGAATGAGCAGATGGTTGGCTTCGTAGAGGCCGGGCGAATCGACGATATTGGATGCCTGGATCGCGTTGACAAGATCCGTTACGGTGACGCCGTTCGCCGCAAGCAGAGCCAAATCGGGTGTCACGCCAAACTCAGGCACTTGCCCGCCCTGTACCGTTACGGTACTGACGCCGAGTACGCGATTGAGCGGCGGCTTCAGGTCGTAGGTGGCCATCTCCCAGAGCTGCGTCTGCGGAACGGTATCGGAGGTAAGGCTGTAGCCCAGAATCGGAAATGTGGCGAAGGTAAGGCGATTGGTGGTGATGCGCGCGGTGGGCGGCAGCGTCTGTCCGACTTTGCTGAGAGCCGCGTCCGTTAGCTGGAGCGCGCGATACATATCGGTGTTCCAGTCGAAGAAGAGGCTGACCTCGGCCGATCCGCGGCTGGTGTTCGAGCGCACGGTTACAAGTCCGGGAACTGAGTTGACCGCATCTTCAATGGGTCGCGTGATGGTGACTTCCATCTGTTCCACGGGCATCACGCCGTTGTCGATGCCAATGACCACGCGGGGAAAACTCGTCTCTGGGAAGACGGAAATGGGTACCTGCAACGCGGCGTAGATGCCCGCGACGGTGAGTACGGCGGCGAAGAAGAAGATGGGGCGCGTAAAGCGGGTCAGCCAGAACGTTTCTTCGCGTATTACCGGCGCTGGAGTGGCGATCGACATCAATCCTTGTCGCCTCCCTTGTCAGCTGCGGGCTTGGCGTCGTCGCCCTCGGCGGGGCCGACCTTTACCTTGGCGCCTTCGTCGAGTCCATAAGAGCCCGAAGTGATGACCGTGTCACTCGTCGTGAGACCCTTGGTGATCTCGACATCGTCGCCATCTTGAATGCCGAGCTCGACGGCTTTCTTGTGCGCTGTATTGTCGGCGCCGACTACCATGACGGATTTGGAACCGTCCTGCGCGGTAAGGATCGACGAGACGGGAACCTTGAGTGCCTGCGGAACGGTGCGGCCAGTGATTGAGACTTTGACCGGCGTTCCGACTTTGAGCGCGACTTTCTTGTTGTCTACTTTCAGCCAGATTTCGAGCGTGGTGCTGCCGGGGTCGAGCGCGGGGCTGATCAGCGTGACCTTTGCGTCCACGGGGTCGCTGATGCCGGGCACGCTAATGGTCGCATCGTCGCCGATTTTCATCCGCTGTGCGAGGCTTTGCGCGATGTGCGCCTTGGCCAGCAGCGATGAGGTATCCATCACCGTGAGCAGCGGCGCACCGGCGGCAGGAGTTTCACCGGCGTAGAGCGGGCGATCGGTGACCACGCCATCGATGGGGCTGCGAATCTCGGTGTAACTCACCTGCGCAGCGGCATTTTTGTATTTGCCTTCTGCCGACGTGAGCTGGCCCTGGGCCGACTTCATCGCGGCCTCGCGGCTGACGTTGTGCATGGATTCGAGATGTTTCGCCGCGGAGTCATAAGCCGCCTGCGCCTGCACCAGTGCGGCCTGCGCGGTGTCAAGATCGCGGCCAGGAATGGCTCCTTCGGTGAAGAGTTGCTTGCGGCTGTTCACGATGCTGGTATTCAGGTCGAGATTGGCCTTGGCCTGGGCGTAGTCGAGCTCTGCCTTCTGCGCATCTTCCGGAACTTGCGCCTTGGTCGCCGTGGCATAAGCAGCTTGCGCAGCCTCGTAAGAGCCTTGGTTGTCCTGCGCCGCGGCGGTGAGGTCGGCGTTTTCGAGAACGGCGAGCAACTCGCCTTCTTTTACTTTCGCTCCGCGCTGCACCAGGAACTTTTTGACGGGCGCATTGATCTTGGGCACGATGGCTGCCTGGGCTAGTGGCGCAAGGATGGCATCGGCGGTGATGTGCTCGGAGATTGGGCCTTGTTCAGGATGCTCGGCTTGTACAGTGATTTCGGTTGCAGGCGTTTCATCCTTCTTGCAGCCCGTAGCTAAAAAAACGAGGAACAGAGCAGCGGCAGAGGATACGCGCAGGTATTGTGCTGCGTGTTGCCTCGGGCGGGTGCGGTAATGGTCTTCGATTCGAATCGCTTCGTTCATGGGTTCACATTGTTCCAGTGAAGGTTTGCAGGTCTGCCAGTGCTGCCTCGTAGCGCACGCGGCCATCTTCTCGGGCATTCTCTGCAGTGATGAAAGCCGATTGTGCGTCGACCACTTCAAGCACCGTGGCTTCGCCGCCGGTGTATCGCATCCTGGTGAGGCGCTGGCTTTCGGCGGCTGTCGCCACGCTGGCGTCGAGCGAGGCGAGCTGATCGCGTGCGGCTTGCGCTTCGGCGTAGGCTTCGTCGAGCTGTGCGATCAGGCGGCGCTGCGTCGCGGTCAACGCCACCTTTGCGGCATCGCGCTTGATTTCGCTCTGCTTCACTTTGCGCCCGGTGGCAAGCCAGTCCCACACCGGAATATCGAGAGTCGCCATTGCCGAGTAGCCGAGGTTCTTAACGCCGTCCGGGCCGTTGACGGCAAATTGCGGCGCGTCGATGCCGTATGTGTAGTTGAGGCCGAGGCTGGGCAGGTAGGCGGCACGGGCGGTAAGTACGTCGGCATCGCTGACCTTCAAATTTGCAAGCGCGCTTTTGAGTTCGGCATTGTTTTTGGCCGCGAGCTGATCGACTTCTTCGCGGGCGGCCAACGGCGACGGATCACCAGGCACGCTGATCGTGTAGGGCATACGGGGATCCGGGAAGAGCAATACGGCGAGTTCAAGCCGCGCCTTGTCGGCATTGATTCTTGCGTCGGAGAGTTCGCGATCGCGCTGTTGCTGTTCGAGCTGGGCCTTTACGGTGTCGGCGTGCGCGGCTTCACGAACCTGCTCGCGCTGGCCAGTGAGCTTGGTGAAATCATCTGCCTCGGCCTTGGCGCGCTGCGCAATGGCGAGCTTCTGATCCGCAGCGGCAAGACCGTAGTAAAGGCCAGTCACGGTGGAGACGAGCCCCCGGCGGGCGATCTCCAATTCGGCTGCGGCAACGGCTGAGGCTGCGTCCGCGCGGCGCACGCCGGAGACCTGCGCAAGCCCAATATCTTGGTTGACGACAGCCTGGCTGGCGTATTCACGCACAGCGTTGTTGGCGATGAAGATCGGGGACGGTTGCGCTCCAGCGCCCTGGCCCGCTTGATTATGAAGCCCATTCGGCTGCGTGTAGAGATATTGGTTGTGATATACCACGCTGGGCAGCAAACTGGCGCGGGCAATGGCGCGGTCGAGACCGGCAACTTTGTTATCGGCCAACGCGGCCGCAAAGGTAGGCTCGCTGGATTGTGCGCGCTTCAGGGCCTCGTCCAGCGTGATGACGACGGGTTGCAAACTTGCCGTCGAGTCGGGCGGCGCGGCCTGCACCGTGGTTTGCGCGGAGGCCGATGCCGTGGCGAAAACGATGACGCCAATAAGAGATGCGCCGAGCCATCGAAGCGAGTTGGCGCATATCGAGCCGGAGATTGGTTTGATGTCGATCGGCACAGGAACACAGGATATAGGCAAAACCTTAATTTCACCTGAGTTCAGCATGAATCTACAGGAGTTGACAGCCAGGCGTTGAATTGTGCGCTTAAGATATCTCTGCATGGAAACGACAAAGATAGCAGGAATGGAAGTCTCGCGGGTTGGCCTGGGTACCTGGGCCATCGGAGGATCGGAATGGGGTGCGGTTGCCGAGGATGCGGCGATCGCGACCTGTTTGAGTGCGATCGAACGTGGCATCAATTTAATTGATACCGCCCCGATCTACGGTCGGGGGCGCGCCGAAGAGATTGTCGGCAAGGCGATGCGGGCGCATGGCAGGCGCGACGCGTTTTATATCGCAACCAAGGCTGGGCTGGAGTGGAACGAGCGCGGCGTGTTTGCGAATTCGACGACAGCCCGCCTGCGGCGCGAGATCGAGGACAGCCTGCACAGGCTCGGCACGGACTACATCGACCTCTACCAGATCCATTGGCCGGACACCCGCGTGCCGGTGGCGGAAGTCGCGGGTGTGCTGGCGGAGTTCCAGCGAGCGGGCAAAGTACGGGCTATGGGCGTGAGCAACTTCAGCGCAGCGCAGATGGAGGAGTTTCGGACTGTCGCTCCGCTGGCTTCAAACCAGCCGCCTTACAACATCTTCGAGCGCGACATTGACGGCGAGACCTTGCCCTGGTGCGCGGCGAATGGCGTAGCGGTGTTGACCTACAGTTCGCTCTGCCGCAGTATGCTGGGCGGTCGCCTGCACCGGGAGATGAGGTTTGAGCCTGGCGATATCCGCGCGGTTGATCCCAAGTTCCAGGAGCCGCGCTTCGCACAATATATAACTGCTGCTGAGCGGCTGACTGCGCTGGCTCGCGATCGCTATGGGAAATCCGTGGCCCAACTCGCGGTGCGGTGGGTGCTCGATCAGCCGGGCGTGTCGGTGGCGCTTTGGGGAGCCAAACGCCCGGATCAACTCGATGCGGTTGCCGGAGTGATGGGATGGAAGCTCGATTCCGCGACCATGGCCGAGATTGATCGCATTGTGGCGGAGTCAGTGACCGATCCGGTGGGGCCGGAATATCTCACTCCGTTGGTGCGGGCAGTCTGAGCTAGGCTTGCAGCGTGTCGGCGGCGGCCGAAATGTGCACACGCCACCCCCGGCCTGTTCTGCGATACTAAATCGTTATGCCAATCGAAGACCTGCAGAAGGCTGCACAGAAAATTGCCGGATTCCTTGCTTCCCTTAACAAGCTGGGGGGGATGCGCCTGAAGTACCGCATCACCGCCGGCGATGGCGCCCGCGATCCCGAGGGGCTGGAAGCGCGCATGATCTACGTGGAACTCGGCGGACCCGATGTGCCGCTGCTGACCCAGCACAATGGCGAACTGCTTCGGGCGCTTGAAACACTTGCCGCGCAGATGCTGCGCCTCGAACAGCGCGAGCACGATCTGGTCAGCTTCGACGCGGGCAACTTCAAGGCACTGCGCGCGCAGGAACTGCGCATGTCGGCCGAGGTTGCCGCGGATAAGGTGCGCAAGTCAGGTGTTCCGTATGCGTTCCCCCCGCAGAACAGCCGCGAGCGCCGCCTGTTGCACATGGCGTTTCGAGACCTTCCCGGCGTGGAGACGGCCAGCTCCGGCGAGGGACAGGATCGATTTCTAGTGGTCTTTCCCGAGGGCAAGACGAACCTGCCGGTGACGCCGCCGATGAAGCCGCGTGGATTCGGACGGCGATAAGTTCGCAGACGGAGAAGGGGTATCGCGCCGCTGCCTCTCTGTGTACTCTCTGGGAACGGATTCGTTGCACATCCAGAGCGAGAACTGGAGCTGGCAAATGTCGTCGCAACCATGGCAACTCGAATTCAAGCGCCTCTGGAATGAGCTAGTTCCTCCCGAGGGGCAGGCCGCGACTGTTCAAGGGGAATTGATTCGCGCCGTGGGCAGACTGAGCGACGAGGCCTATCGTAACGGCAATCACAATTTCGGCAAGAACCACAAGATGCTATGTCAATTCTTGCGCGCGAATCTCAGGGACCCTGGTGTCTTTAGTGCGACCGAAATTACAGATATCGATCAATGGATCGACCGCATGCTTGATGCAAAGAACCCGGACCTAAGCGGGTCGACGTCCTGCTACTGCCGCCTCACCGAGAAGGCCGTAAAATGGTGCCAGTCCAAGCCAGATCCGACTCCGCATAAACCAAATAGGTCTCTCCATATTTAGATGGCGAATGAGAAATGATCGAAGCGCCATCTTTCGGAATCCGAAAATGAAAACTGCAGTTTCTATCCTTATGATGTTCGCGGCATGCGTGTGCTCCGCGCAAAAACGCCTTGTGTTGATCGACCAGGACGGCTCGGGTCCGGGAGGGTCGAACCAGATGGCGATGCTCTCGCTGCTGCAGGCACCGCAGGTCGAGGTCCTCGGCATCACGATGGTGACTGGCAATGCCTGGCGCGATGAGGAGACACTCCACACGCTGCGCATGCTTGAACTGACCGGCCACAGCAATGTCCCTGTCGCAAAAGGCGCCGTGTTTCCGCTGGTGCGCACTGAGCAGGAGACGCTACTTTCGTCGGCGCTCGACGGCAAGGTGACCTGGCTGGGCGCATGGGGGCAGGGGCCGATGACACTGGTCGAAACCAACGGCGGTGTCACTCCGTTCACACCCGACAAACTCAATACGCATGGGCCCTATGCGATTCCACTACTGCCCGAAGGCATGCCGTCTCTGAAGCCCATCGATGAAGATGCCGCGCATTTCCTGATTCGGCAAGTTCGAGCGCATCCGCACCAGGTGACAATCTATGCCGCGGGGCCGCTGACCAATATCGCGCTGGCCGTGTCGATCGATCCCGAATTTGCGGAGTTGACGCAGGGCATCGTGATCATGGGCGGAAGCCTGAATCCGCAAACCGACGATCCGGAGTTTGCCACCAGCCCGCGTCACGAATTCAACTTCTGGTTCGATCCCGAGGCGACGCATATCGTGCTGCGCGCACCGTGGCCGCGCATCGACGTGACGACCGTCGATGTTTCTATCAAGGCGCCGTTCACGCAGAAGATGCTCGAAGACATCTCGAAATCGCAATCGCAAACCGCGAAGTACATCGCAGCATGGAGCCAGAATCGCTATTACCTGTGGGATGAATTGGCAGCCTGCGCGTGGCTTGATCCAACGCTTATCACCAAAGAAAAGGTCGAGTACATGGACATCGATTTGAGCCACGGTCCCAGCTACGGGGACACGCTTACGTGGACTGACAAGCTAAAGCCGCAGACGGGCGTTCGACTGGTTCATGAGCAGCTCGATCTCGACCTGCCGCGCTTTCAAAAGATGTTTGTCGAGCTGATGTCGCGCTAAGGAGAAAGTGACGGAACTCCTCTGAAATCAGGGGGTCTCTTCGGTACTCTTGCGAAATTGAGCTAGCCACCATTTAATGAAGAAAAGCTTTCTAGATTATCTGAAGTTCTTTGCCTGATTGCCTTGCGTTGTCACCAGATCACAATTGGAAAGAGGTCTATCGTGTTTCCTTCAGACTTTTTTGCGCGCCCCGGGCGCACACCACTGCTGGCGATCGCGCTGGCTGTCGCGCTAGCGGGATGCGAATCGAAGCAGGACAAGGCAATCGACCAGGCAAAGAAGCAGGCAGCCGCAACCGGGCAGCCGCAGCAGATCGTTTCTGTCGATAAGACCGGAACCACCACGACGACGGTGGTGCAGCCGCCAGCAAAAGGGCAGTCTACCGAGGCGATGACGACCACCACGACGCCTACGACGCCGGGAGCACCGGTTCCGCCGCCGCAGGATCCGAAGGTCTATCCGGTTGGCGGGGATCCGAACCAGGGCCAGGGTCAGGCAGGCAGCCCAGCCGTCCAGGATGGAGGCAAGACTTCGCCATCAGGGCCGCCGGCCAAAGTGCATGTCACGATCCAGGCAGGAACCAGCCTGGCGATTCGTGTTGACCAGCGTATCAGCGTGAAGACCAGCCACCCCGGCGACACGTTTACGGGCGAAGTCGTGGAGCCGGTGGTTGACCCCAGCGGCAATGCAATCGTGCCGAAGGGAACACGGGTGGGTGGTGTCATTGATGAGGCTCACAAGCGCGGCCACTTCAAAGGCGCGTCGGTGCTGGAACTGCGGCTGACCTCGATGACCCTGAACGGGACCGAATATCACCTGAGGACTGCCGATCTCACCGAACGTAAGAAGGGCAAGGGAAAGCGCTCCGCGGCCATGATCGGCGGCGGCGCGGGCCTCGGCATGCTAATCGGCGGCATTGCCTCCGGAGGCACAGGCTTACTGATTGGCGGACTCGCCGGCGGCGGCGCAGGCGCTGCGGGCGCTGGGCTAACTGGGAACCGCGACCTCGACATCCCGGCAGAGTCGATAGTGCACTTCAAGCTGGCGCAGGACCTTGTTGTGCAGGGCGAATAGCGGACTCTGAACCAGAATCCTCTTGCCAGCTAAGCAACCCTCAGGAACAATGCGGCCAGGGGCGAGTCATGGCAAACGAATCCATCCTCGGCGGGAGCGAACTGGTTGCGTTCGTTCCCACCACTGATCCGGCAAGGGCGCAAGCGTTCTACGAGGGAGTTCTCGGGCTGCGCATGGTGGCCGACGAAACGCCGTTCGCTATGGTCTTCGATGCGAATGGAACCATGCTGCGCGTGACGACCGTGCACGAGTTGCATCCGGATCCGTTCACTGTGCTCGGTTGGCAAGTCACAAACATCGAATCGACCGTCGATCGGCTCGCCGCAGCCGGCGTCGAGTTCAACCGCTACAAGGGAATGAACGATGCCGATCCGCGCGGGATCTGGAACTCGCCTAGCGGCGCACGGGTTGCGTGGTTTAAAGACCCGGATGGCAATGTGCTGAGCGTGACGGAGTTCAAGACTGCGTGAGTTGGAGGTCTCCCATGTCTCAGAATCGAGAGATGGGCACCCGGCGAAGACGAGATGATGATGTTGGTGATAGTACAAATGCCTACTCAGACAGGATCAAATCCACGAAGGTCTCCTCACATCGGCAACTACGCCGGCGCACTTGTCGATTACAACGGAGTCGGAATTTGGTCTGCTGAGGCTATTCAGACGCGATATAGGCGGTACGCCGAAGCCATCGGAGCCGATCCGTTTCAACTCGTGCCCCAACGCCACACGGAGGGCAGCAGAACGTGGGTATATCCCCTGATGGACCAGATAATCAAACTCATCGAGACAGGGGATAGAGCCGCGATCGAAATAGGGATAGAGTTCATTCAAGAAGATGACTACTTCGTCTTTGGTGCGATCCTCAAGTCCAACACAGCTCGCGCATTGCGCCGCGCCTCTTTGACGATGGAACAACAAGCTCGAATCAGAAAGCGTTTCATCGACATGATGCTGTCCGGTCAAGTGCCTCGTGAGTGGCGCGAATACAAGCGGCTTCTGAGGCATGTCGGGCTGGGCCCACTATGGCCCGTGCTGGAAGATGGCGTAGATCGAGAAAACAAGTATGTGATGATCTACTACAACTACCTTGATCGCTATGCCAGGTCTTCTTAGCTGATGTTTGTATGGTGGTGAGTGCGGAAGTGATCGCTTCTCGAGCGGCAACGCAGCGAGAAGCAACTACAGATTCCTCCACTTCGGTCGCTGCGGCGACCTGCGGTCCAAATGACAACTCGTGAAGTAGGGACTTTCAAGCCTCATGTAAAAAGGCCGAGCATCGCGCGGCCTCTCTGATCACTGACCCTGATCACTTGCTTTTACCCGTTCAGCATTTCCTGCAGCTTGTTGAGAGTGCGGTGCAGGTCCTTGTCTGTCCGGCGCAGTTCGTCGATTTTGCCGATGGAGTGCATCACGGTGGTGTGGTGCTTGTTGCCGAACTGACGGCCGATTTCCGGCAGGCTGGCTTCGGTCATCTGCTTGGCGAGATACATTGCGATCTGCCGCGGCACAACGACGTTGCGGGAGTTGTTCTTCTGCTTCAGGTCGCTCACCTTCATGCCGAACTGCTCGGCTACGGCGCGCTGGATCGACTCGATGGTGATCTTGCGTACCTGCATGTCGATGAACTGCTTGAGGCACTGTTGCGTCGTCGCCAGCGTAATCTCAGTGCGGTTCAAGTTGCACCAGGCCACCAGGCGGGTCAAAGCACCTTCAAGCTCGCGCACGTTAGTGCGAACGTTGGAGGCGATGAACAGGGCGACGTCGGTAGGAAGCTGAACCTGGTCGTTCTCAGCTTTCTTCTGCAGAATGGCGACCTTGGTTTCAAGATCGGGCGGCTGAATGTCTGCAATCAGGCCCCACTCGAAACGCGAGCGCAGCCGGTCTTCAATCTCGGCCAGTTCCTTCGGCGGACGATCCGACGCGATGACGATCTGCTTCATGCTCTCGTGCAGCGCGTTGAACGTATGGAAGAACTCTTCCTGCGTCCGCTCCTTCTGCGCGATGAACTGGATGTCGTCGATGAGCAGCACGTCCACGGTGCGGAAGCGATCGCGGAAGCTGGTCATGCGATCGTTGCGCAGCGAGGTGATCATTTCGTTGGTGAACTTCTCCGCCGAAACGTAGCAGATGCTCGCTGATGGCTGCCGCCGCTTGACCTCGTGGCCGATAGCGTGCATCAGGTGGGTCTTGCCCATGCCCACGCCGCCATAGAGGAAGAGCGGGTTATAAGCGCGCGAGGGACGCTCTGCGACTGCCAGTGAGGCAGCGCGAGCAAACTGATTGCCGTTCCCGATGACGAAGGCGTCGAAGGTGTAGCGGGGGTTCAGCTGTGCGGCGGTGGACCAGTCGAAGCGCGTCTGTTCCGGCGAGCGCGACGTGGGCGCACTGGGCGCATGCGCAGGCAGCGGACCAAAGCCGCCATCCCTGCGTTGCGGCGGCATCGACGGATCTTCGTCCACCGTGACGAATTGCACATCGTCGAACTCCAGCGACTGGAGATCAATGGCTTCCTGGATCAGGTCGCCGTACTTATCACCGATGTGCTGAAACTCCTTGGAGGGAACGCGGACGAAGAGGATGCGGCCACTGGCGTGGCTGAAGCGGGTTGGTTTCAACCATGTCTCGAAAGACTGGCGAATCACTTTCTTTTCCAGAGCCGCAAGAATCTGCAGCCAGGGATTGAGAGCCGAAGCCGGCGAAATTGCGAATGCCATCGAGCGAATCCTTGCCGGCGCCACCTGTGTACAACCGTGTGAGTTCACCCGCGCGGTTAAGACAATGGCTCACGCATCGAGTGAAGTAATT
Source organism: uncultured Acidobacteriaceae bacterium (assembly GCA_963735215.1). GTDB lineage: Bacteria > Acidobacteriota > Terriglobia > Terriglobales > Acidobacteriaceae > Telmatobacter. The sequence continues at coordinate 301,833 of CAVTKF010000014.1, forward strand.
GCTCACCCGCATTTGCTGACTGAGAACATGTCTGATGCCGCTGGTCTGCCTCGGAAAAACACTGCGAGGCACGGGTTGAAATTCACTCCGTGGGACGCTCGGAAACTTTCTTGAACGGTCCCGATGGTAGCACATTTGGGGTACGTTGCAATGCCTCTTTCACATAACTTTCGGGAACAAGCCGAAGGTTGCACCACGTACGGTGAAACAGATCACAGACGATCGAAATTCTCACTCAGCGACCGCGAAATCCAACTCAATTGTTGCTTCCATCGGGCGCTTTGACCTTGGATGCTGCGTCCGGTCGGCATGGACACTGCGATCTGGATCGAGTCGCGTCGCATGGTTTCGGACTGCCTTCAGGCCCAGGGCCGAATTGCCAGCCGCTGGCTTCCAAGCCCAACCTTCGATATACTTAATACTTGCCGTCCCGAGCGGTTCTGCACTTCACTTGCCCCAGCCGAATTTGAGGCAGGTTGCTCTTTCTTGAGGAAAGAGCAACAGAGGGAAATGGGCTTCGCCCTGAGTCAAGTGCAGAACCGCTGTCGGCGAAGATTTTAAACAGGAAACAGGAGCGCATTTTTATGCCCAAGCGCACATTTCAACCCAACCGGCGTCACCGCTCGAAGACGCACGGCTTTCGCTCACGTATGAAGACCAAGTCGGGAGCAGCCGTGCTGAGCCGTCGCCGTGCCGCAGGGCGCAAGCGCGTCTCAGTCAGCGCCGGCTATCGCGACTAAAGCAGTTCTCCAATTGGATGTAGAGCGAAGCGTAAGTCATTCCCGCCGTTTCGTTTCGGCTGGAGCAGGTACCAGAGTCAACAATCTTCTGGCCGAAATCCTTCCAGTTTTGCGATGAGCATTTCCTCCAAGCCTGAGCCGAATACCGCCGCGCCCGCAGCGCGAGTTGCGCCGGCGACGCCAAAGGTTCGCCAGTCGCTGGCCGGCGCTCGTCTGCGCAAGCACGCGGATTTCCAACGCGCCTACGCCGAAGGACGGAAGCGCCGCTCCAGTTCGATGAGCTGGTTTCTGGCAGCGCAGAGTGAGGCGGCCGGTCCGCGCGTGGGACTGACGGTGGGTAAAGTGCTCGGCAAGGCGCACGAGCGCAATCGCATCAAGCGACGACTGCGTGATGTGTTGCGGCGGCATGTGGACCAGTTGCCAGCGGGCTGCGACCTGATTCTTCACCCGCACCGGACGGTGCTGACGATCGAATTCACGAAACTTGAGGCGGAGATTGTGCGTATTCTCCAGCAGGCCAATGCGGAAAAAGCGCGAACAAACCCGAACCAAGCTGCACGCGCCAGCAAAGCTGAGCCCGCATGATGACACGCATTCTTCTAGCCCTGCTCGAGTTTTATCGCCGCTGGCTGTCGCCGGCGGTCCACGCGCTCGGTTCCGGCGGCGGTTGCCGTTTTGTGCCAACCTGTTCGGAGTACGCTTCCATCGCGATTGCAACGCACGGTCCGATCCGCGGGACAGGACTCGCGATCTGGCGGCTGCTGCGCTGCAATCCCTTCAGCCGCGGAGGGCTGGACTCCGTTTCGCCCGTAAGAGCCACGGCTCATTTGCCGCACAACCCGTTACCATAGAAAGAGCGCCTGCCGTTTGGCGCCTCTCCTCAAAGACAGGAAGTTACATTGCCCGAAATTCGTAATCCAAACCTTGAGTCGCAGGGACCCGGCGGCGGTGGCGCCAGCGGTGGCGATTTTCGCAGTTCGATCCTCTTGATCTTTCTGGCCCTCGCGGGCGTGATGGTCTATCAGTATTTCCAGAAGCCAGCGGCGAATGCCCCGGCCAACCAGGCCCAGCAGACGCAACAAGTGTCGCAATCGGCGCAGCAGGCGCCTTCTTCGTCCGCTCAGGCAGCAGGAGTCGGATCGACCTCGTCGAGCGTTGCGGGTCCAGTTGCCACGGTCAGCGCTGCGGCCGAGACCACCACTACCATCGAGAACGAGAAGTTCCGGATCACTTTTACGAACAAGGGCGCACAGGTCCGGCACTGGATACTCAAGCACTACACCGACTCCAGCGGTAAGCCGCTCGACATGGTGCAGCAAGACGCCGCTAGCCGCTTCGGGCTGCCGCTCTCGCTTTTCACATACGACAATGCTCTGACCACGCAGCTCAACACGGCGCTCTATGAGGCATCGACCACGGGCCAGGTGCTCGCGCCAAACTCCGTCACCTTCCGCTACGCGGCGGGGGGGCTCGATGTGGTCAAGACCTTCACCTTCGACACCAGCTATGTGATCGGCGTTCACGTTAATGTGAGGCGAAACGGTGAGCTTGTGCGGGCCCTGGTAACCTGGCCGGCCGGACTTGGCGACATGGAGGAGTTCACGGTTCAGCGCGGCAAGGGGGCCGTTGTGGTCCCGACGCAGTCTCTGCTTGCATGGTCCATTGACGGCAAGCAGGACACCCTGGCCGCGAAGAAGGTAAGCGGTGAGGCCACTCTCGAGCAGCCATTTGAATATGCGGGACTCATGGACCTGTATTTCGCGACGGCATTTCTGCCTGACGTCCCCTCGCGTGCGACCGTGATCACGTTTCACCACTCCATCGATCTGCCCAGCGACCTGAGCGATCCGAACAGCGCCAAGAAGCCCGCCGATGTAATCGGACTGGCGATGGGCGACCAGAGCGGTGACACCCGGTTGCGGCTCTACGCTGGACCCAAGGAGACCGATATTCTCAATTCCGTTCGCGCCATCGGCGCGGATGGCAAGCCAAGCGGCGAGTCGTTGGCGTCGGTGATCCAGTACGGCTGGTGGGGCATCATCGCCAAGCCGCTATATCTTGCTCTGCGTGCACTGCACAACATGATGGGTCCCGGGCCTAATAACTGGGGCTGGGCCATTATCATCATCACCGTCATCTTCAACCTCGTCCTCCTGCCAACGCGTATCTGGACCATGAAATCTTCGCTGAAGATGATGCGCATTCAGCCCAGGCTGGACGGGCTTAAGAAGAAATATGCCAACCTGAAAATCAATGATCCCAAGCGCGCCGAGATGCAGGCCGAGCAGATGGCGATCATGAAGGAAGAAGGCGTCAACATGTACGGCAGCTGCCTTCCCCTGGTACTGCAGATGCCGCTCTTCTTTGCTTACTATCGCGTGCTGCTGAATGCTGTTGAGCTGCGCCAGGCGCACTGGTTCTGGCTCACCGATCTATCGATGCCGGACCCGCTGCACATTTTGCCGATTCTCATCATCGGAACGATGTTCTTGGTGCAGTTCATCACGCCTTCGCCCGGCATGGATCCGGCACAACGCCGCATGATGGCCATCATGATGCCCGCCATCATGGGCTTCACCCTGTGGCACTTTGCCTCTGGGCTTGCGCTCTACTGGATCACAGGCAACATCATCAACCTGATCATGCAGGTCGCCATCAACCAGTCCAAGATCGGCAAGGAGATGCACGAGATTGCCGCTCGCCGCGCCGCGAAAAAACTGGGCAAGGGCGGAAACGTGAACCAGCGAGTGATCCAGGGCCGGCGGTAAGAACTCCGCAAGCGATAAAGCGGGGTGCCCAGGTCGTTTTGCGTCATTGTTTGGATGCGTCGAACCTGAATGCCCCAGATCGTGTGAGAAACCTGTGCACAGCTTCAATCAGCACTAAAGTGGGTGCCCCATCCATGCGAGTTTTTAGCGCATGGGTGGGAATGCACACATGCTTCAGCTCTCCAGTGCCGCTTTCAGCGCATCATCAATCTTCGGCAACGAAAACTGAAATCCGTCGGCCAGTAGCTTTGCGGGCTGCACACGAGCGCTAGCCAGCAGCGCTTCATCGGCCATCTGTCCGAACATCATCCGCACCGCGAACGCAGGGACAGCCAAAAATGCGGGCCTGTGCAGTTGACGGCCCAACGCCCAGGTGAATTCCGCATTCGTGACCGGGTTGGGCGCCGTCACATTGATCGGTCCGGACAGGTCCGCGCGATCCAGCGCAAACAGAATCGCCGCGATTGCATCGGCGAGGCCGATCCAGCTCATCCACTGCCGCCCGTTGCCGAGGCGCCCGCCCAGGCCGACGCGAAATGGCGGCAGCATCTGCTGCAATGCGCCCTGCTCCGGCCCCAGCACAACTCCAAATCGCAGATGCACCACGCGAATACCAGCCTGAACCGCAGGCTCGGCGGCCGCTTCCCATTGCTCGGCACAGGTCGGCAAGAAAACCCGTGCCGGGAGGCGAAGACTCGCTTAACAATTCATCGCCACGATCGCCATAGATTCCAACAGCCGACGCCACCAGAAATGATCGCGGCGGAGTTTGCAGTCCGGCCAGCACCTTCGCCAGGCGGTGCGTGGAATCGATTCGGCTCGAGGCGAGTTCGCGGCGGTACGCTTCGGTCCACCGATGAGCGGCGACGCTGGCGCCAGCGAGATGAATTGCGGCCTTGCACCTTCCAACGGTGCCGGATTTTCGACGGCTGCTCTCCGCGCCTGGATTCCATTGGAGCTGTCCCTCAGCCTGTGGGAGTCCGTCTTACTAATTGAATGGTCGGGACCTTGCGCGAATCGAGCACCCGGTGCAGAGCATTCCCCAGCATGCCCGATGCGCCGCTCAGGATGATTGAGCCGGAAATACTTGTGAAATCCATAGTTACAGGATGGGCGTTTCCTGAATGCGCAATTGATCTGGCCGGTTTGCTCAGAACATATGAGTTTAGTATCATGGGAATAGGTTTTGATCGGGGCAAAATTGCCCTGGCTCATTCCCTGGAGGGCTGATGACTGAATCGGCGGCTCGCAACGAAGAAACTCAAAAATCGCAAGTGGACACCGAAACCACGGAAAAGTTCATTGCGGAGAAACATATTGGCGAGCGCATCAAGCGGTTGCGGCTGAAGAAGTCGATGGGTTTGGTGGAGCTTGGCAAGCACACCGGTCTCTCGGCCAGCTTTCTGTCGCAGTTGGAAACCGGGCGTGTGGTTCCAACGCTGCGGAATCTCGCCCGTATCGCGATGGTCTTCTCGAAAGATCTGTCTTATTTTTTTGAAGCCGAACCACAGTCGATGTTTCGGGTGCACCGCCGGAAAGAACGCGTGCGTTTGCCCCAGACGGGCGTGGAAGATCCCACGTACTTCTTTGAGAGCCTTGGCTACATGGTGCCCGACCGGCACATGGATCCGTACTTCGCCGAGTTCATCCCACTGGAAAGAACGACGCCGCCGCGTGCGCACATGCACCCCGGCTACGAATTTCTCTACATCCTTGACGGTGAGCTAGAACTGCACCACGGCGAACACCACTGCACGCTCGGGCCGGGCGACGCCGTCTATTTTGACTCGAGCACGCCCCACTCGTACGTCTGCGTGGGCAAGAAACCCGCCGATGCACTCATCGTGACGATGCACCAACCCCCGGCCAGCCAGCCCGTGACGCTATTGCGTTCTGGAAGCGGCGCGACGCTCGTCCAGCGCGCGGTCGCAGGTCGCGGCGTGCTTGGCCTGCGCGAGCCGGCTGGAAGCTAGCGCGAACGGCATTTTTTAGATCAAGATTGAATCTTGTCCCACCTACTGCGGCTTCCCAGGCGTGGTCGATGTACCCGCAGGTGCCGTCGCCGGAGTGCCTGCAGCCGGCTTCGCCGTTGTGCTCTTGGGCGCAACCTTCTTCTTCTTTGCCGGTGTCGGTGGAGCGGGACATTTGGGGGCCGGCGGTGCAGCCACAGCAGCTTTCAGCGACGCAGCCTGTGTCTGCACGGTCGTACGCAAATCACTGATATGTTTTTCCTGCGCGTCCGCGGTTTGCTGTAACTGGTCTCCGAATGCAACGCGGGCCTTCTCCAGGTCTGCCATGGCTTGCTGCAACTCGAAAACCTGGTCACCCGGTGCTACGACACGGGCAGCTTCCACCACGTGCACCATCACGTCGTAAAGCGCGTCGATGTTGCGGGAGAGCGGCAGCACCTTGCTTAGCGTGCCCGGGGCAGCATCCGCTTCCTTCATCAGTCCAGGCAACGTTCGGTTCATATTGCGCTGGATTGCATCGATATTTGTCCCTGCCTCATCGCGCACGCTACCTCTCTTCCACTTGTCCAGCTTCACGTCTCCCACGGTTTTCTGTACCTCATCGAGAGAGCGCTGCAGAATAGCGGATGGTGCAGCGGGAGTAAAGGTACCGTTTGTCGAACTGGCAGTAGCCGCGGGCGCGCCGGAGCCGCCCGGTTGCGCCGAACAAACAACTGTCGTCAGAAAGAACACGGAGACGAAGAGGATGGTCTTGGAGGTGTTCATTAAGAATTTGCCTTCCTGAAGAATATTGAACTTGCATATACCTTGAAATAGACGGTTCGAAAGACCGGTGCGTTTTGCCGGGCCTCAAGCCGTTCACTCAGTATCGCCAATACCTCCCGCGTCGAACAAGTTGAAGCCAACTCCCGGATGTCCCTCATCAATCAAGTCGCTCCTTGCTATGAGGCAACGATTGCCACCATAAAGCCATCTACGAATGAGGTGCATTTGCAACAGAGACTCATCGCCGGACTAGCCTTTCGATGCAGGCAATCCGCTGCGGTGTTGGTTTGTGCTGCACAACTGCTAGCTGCGGCAGAGCCGATTCCGGCGCACCATCCGGAGGGAACGCTGCATGGTTTTCTTGCGCTGACCACGGAACAAGGCGAGGTCCTCGCGAATGGCGATCTCATCGAAATAGTGCGCGGTGATCGCGTGACAACGCATTTGACCTTCCACTTCAAAGACGGGTCCCTCGATGACGAAACCACCGTCTACACGCAGCGCGATGTATTTCGCCTCATCTCCGATCGCCACATCCAAAAAGGCCCATACTTTCCTCATCCGCTCGACATGACGATCGACGTCGCGAAGGGAATCGTCATGACGCGTTCACTCGGCAAAGACGGAAAGGACGAAGTTGCAAGCGAACGGATCAAGATGCCGGACGACCTCTATAACGGCCTCGTCACGCCGGTAATCAAAAACGTTTCGCCCGATGCCGGCGAAACCAAGGTATCGATGATCGTCGCAACACCGAAGCCGCGACTTGTCACCCTCTCCATCCAGCCGCAGGCGCCGGAGACGTTCCATCTGGCAGGGACTCCCCGCAAAGCAATGGTGTATGAAATCAAGATTCAGCTGGGCGGAATTGCGGGCGTCATCGCGCCCGTCATCGGCAAGCAGCCGCCCAACATCTACATGAGTATCGAGGCCGGGCAGGTGCCCGCCTTTCTGCGAGAGTCTGGGCCGCTGTTTGAAGGTGGGGCGGTACTGACTATTTCTCTGATTGGACCGACTTGGTCGAACGCATCTCGCGATCAGCCCGCAAAATGATTGGCGATTATGATCACTCCGGAATTGCCGCAAAATACGCCGCAACTTCCTGCCAGTTGTTTACGCGCACGAATCCCGTTGCGGTCAGGTTGTGCGGCGCAGTGTATAGCAATCCCTGTCCTTCAAAACGCAGCAGGTTCTTCGGCAGGTCGTCGATCAGGTAATCGGCGCGCAGAATCCTCTTGTCTCCGCAAAAGACATAATGTGTGGGCGGAATGAAAGGGAAGTGCCGCTGCAGCCAGCGGTACTTCGGCCCCAGCGAGTTAGGCACCGCCATCGCCTGCGTAGCGATAAAGACCTCATACCGCGATGAAAGTTGCTTCAGGATTTCCTGCGCGCCGGGCATGAGAGGAAGATCTTCAAAGAAATCTTCTGCGTCAAGAAAGGCGCGCAACTCCTTCTGGCGATCTGCTGGAGTGATCTCCCACAAACCCTTGCCGGCCAGGTCGTCGATCGTCACGTCCTCTGCAAAGGCCTGGTTGTAACGGCGAACGTGCTCGGCCAGGGTATCGGCCATCACCTCGTCCATGTCCACACAGACACGTTTCAACTTCTGCTCTTCGGTGTTTCTCATCTGATTTCGCATTGTCCGCGGAACTGGCCGACGGTCGTGCAAAGAACCCCATTTGCGGTCGGTACGAGCGCTACGCTCCGGCCTGCCGCGGCTTGCGGATCGCGCGGCCCGCCTCCACTGGAGGCTCAGGCTGCGGCGTCTTGGGCGCCATCGCGGGATCCCAATACAGCAGGCGTCCGCAGCTATCGCAGGTCAGCAACTCGCCTTCGCGTAGCTGGTTCCATACCTGCGGGCGCACGCCCATGCGGCAGCCCATGCACTGCTGATTTTCAGCGCGGGCAATTCCGGTGCCACGATGCGCGGAGATTCTGTCGAAGCGGGTCAGCAACTCGGAGGCAATCCCCTGGCGCAACGCCTCACGCTCGACACCCAGCCCAGCCTGCTGTTCCGCGATTTCCTTCTGCCGTCCAGCTACATACTCGCGCGTCTTCTCCAGAGTGGCGGCAAGTTCCTCCACCTGCGCCCGAGCCATAGCTAGAGTCGCCTCCTGCGTCTCGGTGCGCTCCAGGCTGGCAAACTCCTCATTATCAAGGCGGTCGATCTCGGCTTGCGCAAACTGCACCTCGTGCTCAATTGCCTCCGCCTGCGCCGGAGTGGTCACCGTCTCCTGCTGGGCCTTGTACCGGGCGGTCTTCTGGCGATGACCAGCAACCTCCCGCTCTAGCCTGGTGCGCAGCGAGTCCTCGCGGTTCAACGCATCCGATGCTGCGGCCGTCTTACCCTGCATCGCTGACAGGGCGGACTCAGCCTGGTTGATTTCGACAGGTAGCGCCTTGGCAAGTTGCGCCAGTCGGTTCCGTTCGAGTTCCACGGCTTGCAGCTTCACCAGGTTTTCAATACTCGCATGCATCGCTGCCAAGCAGTTTAGTCCATTGGCCGTCTAATCAGAAAATGGTGCAGATGACGAAGGACTGGCATCCAACACGATAGATGGGATCTATTGAAGCAGAAATACCGCGCAGACGCATACCTCACTGGCCATTTTGGGTCGGCGGAGTCTTTCTTGCGCTCCTGACCACCGTCGTCGTCCTACTTGCCATTGCCGCTCACCGGGCCGAGCCTTTTGTGCGAAAGCAGGTTATCCAGGCTCTGTCTGATCGTTTTCATGCCCGCGTTGAACTGGACAGCTTCCATCTCTCGCTGGGCAATACGCTGCGCGGTGAATGGGGTGTTTGGGGCGAGGGCAAAGGCCTGCGCATATGGCCACCGACAGATTCGGAAGGCGCTCAAGCTTCGCTAAGCAACTCACCAGTCCAGCCCCTGATAAAGCTCGATGAGTTTCACTTCCATGCGCCGCTGCATTACACGTCAGGTCAGCCGATTCACATCACACAAGTTCGGCTCAAGGGCCTCGACATTCGCTTTCCTCCGCGTTCGCACATGCAGAAAACGTCGGAATCGGGAAGCAATGCAAAGCCTCCGTCGAGCCCGCTCAAAGTCAGCGTTGTGGTCGACGCCGTTGACTGCGCGGACGCACGCCTGACCATGGAAACCGACAAGCCCAACAAGCTGCCGCTTGAATTTGCCATCAGCCATTTCCATCTCAAAGGGGTGCGCCCAGGCGCGCCCCTGGACTTCGACGCTCAGTTGCAAAACCCCACCCCGCCCGGCGCCATCCACTCGACCGGCAGCTTTGGCCCGTGGGTCGTCGCCGACCCCGGCAGCAGTCCAGTCCGCGGCGACTACACCTTCAATCACGCCGATTTGTCCGTGTTCAAAGGCATCGCGGGCATCCTGAATTCGATCGGACGTTACCAGGGAACTCTGCGCGATCTCACCGTCGACGGCCAGACCGATACTCCCGACTTCCAGCTCTCGCGCTTCGGGCACACCATGATGCTTCACACCAATTTTCACGCGCGCGTGGATGGGACTAACGGCGACACATGGCTTGAGCCCGTCGAGGCTACCCTGGACAGCTCGCACTTCACGGCGCAGGGCCCGATTGTGCGCGTTCTGAAGACAGGCGACGATGGACGCCTGCACAGCATCGGGCACGACATCGCCCTCGACGTGAATGTGGATCGCGCCAGGATCGAGGATTTTCTGCGCCTCGCAACGGACTCCCCGACCCCCATCCTCGACGGAGACATCAAAATCAAGGCGCAACTCCATATTCCGCCCGGCGAGGCCCCGGTTCACGAACGCATCGCGATCAAGGGCCAGTTTGTTCTCGATCAGGCGGAGTTCTCCAGCCTTCAAGTGCAAAAGCGAATCCGCGAATTGAGCCTGCGCGGACAGGGAAGGGTCGACCAGTTGAAGTCCGCCGAAGAAGAAAAAATCAAGTCGCACGTGGCGGGCGATTTTATCCTGGATGGCGGAGTGCTCACGATTCCCTCTGTCCTCTATACCGTGCCGGGCGCAGACATTCATCTGCACGGCACCTATCGCACCCACGGCGACACGCTGGACTTTACCGGAACGGCGATGATGCAGGCGACTGTGTCACAGATAGTGGGCGGCTGGAAAGGCAAGCTGCTCAAGCCCGCCGATCGATTCTTCAAGAAAAATGGTGCCGGGACCGAGATCCCCATCTACGTCGCCGGCACGCGCGAGAAGCCGCAGTTCGGTTTCGATTCAGCACACCTCGGTAGTACCCATCCCCAGCGCCCCGACACACCCCAGCCGGAGACGGTGCCACGGTGAAGCGAACCGGCCCAAAAGGTGTGATTCCGCATTTATGGCTGGTCTGTATAATTCTCCGCATATTTCTAGAGACAGCATTGCGGAGGCTCCTATGGACCTGGTCGTTCTCATCGTGTTGGGTGTTCTGGCCATCATCGTTCTGTCGCTCATTCTGGGCAGCTTCTTCACCGTCAGTACTGCTGAAGTCGCCGTGCTCACGCGATTCGGTAAATTTCTCCGCGTCGCCGAAGCTGGACTTAACTGGAAGGCGCCTTATCTCGACACCGTTGCCGGCATGGTGAGCCTTCGCGTCAACCAGATCACGCTGACCATGGAGACCAAAACCAAGGACAACGTCTTCGTCACCATTCCCATCTCCGTGCAGAATCGCGTGCGCCCCGAGCGCGTTTACGACGCGTTCTACAAGCTCTCTGACCCCGTCGCGCAGATCAAGTCCTATGTCGAGCAGGTGATTCTCGGCCACGTTCCAGGCATGACTCTGGACGAAGTATTTGCGTCGCAATCGAGCATCGCCGCCGCCGTCAAACAGGAATTGGATGCCGACATGGCCGCATTTGGCTACGAGATCGTTAACGTCCTCGTCACCGACATCGTTCCCGACGCCAAGGTCAAGTCGGCCATGAACGACATCAACGCCGCCCAGCGCGAGCAGGTGGCAGCAACGGCCCGCGGCGAGGCCGACAAGATCCTTGTGGTGAAGAAGGCCGAAGCTGAAGCCGAAAGCAAGGCACTGCAGGGGCAGGGAATCGCGAACCAGCGCAAGGCAATCGTCGAAGGCCTGCAGGCCTCGATCGAGCAATTCCAGAAAGCCGTCGAAGGCGCGACATCGAGGGACGTCATGCAACTCGTGCTGGTCACGCAGTACTTCGATACCCTGAAGAGCATCGGCGAGAACGACAAAACGAACACATTGTTTATCTCTCACTCGCCCGGTGCTGTAAAGGAAGTATCCGATCAGATTCTTGAATCGATGTTGCTGGCGCAGAACTCAACCGTCATGACGCGGTGACGGCAGCTAGAGGATCCGCTCAAACCGTCGCATAATCTCCTACCGGGAAGGAGTTCCTTGAACACCGACCTCTTCGTTGCCGAACTATCCCAGGTCGTTGCTCCGACTTCTGGAACCTGCGTCGCTCCGGTCTGGCGTCGGTGCTTTGCCTATTTGGTAGACCGGGTCTTCCTGGGGCTCGTCGGCGCGGGAATCGGAAAAATGTTCTACGACCGACTTTTGCACCTTGGCACTTGGGGAGTCCTCGTTGGTTTCTTTATAAGTTCGCTTTACTTTGCGTTGTTAGATTGCAGCATTGGAAATGGCCAAACGCTAGGAAAGCGGTGGTTGAAGGTGCGGTTAGTCGATGTGAACGGCAAACCAATTTCCTTCGAGAAGGCTCTCGCCCGGTACGCGATCTTCGCCGCGCCTATTCTTGCGTATGGACTAAAGCTCCCTGAGACAAGAACACCGTGGGTTGTCACCGCCATAGTCTTTGTCGTCGTCTATTGGATCGGTGGCTCGACCTTTTACCTCATTGTCTTTGAGCGGCAAAATCGGCAGGGACTCCACGATCTCGCTAGTGGTAGCTATGTGGTCTACGCCGATCACGAAGGACTTGTAGAATTCAAGCCGGTCGTGCAATTGCATTGGTTGATCCTGGGCTCTCTGCTGGTGGTCCTTACGGTTTGCGCTGCGATATTCAATGACTGGTCAGAAAAGCAGCCCACCATGCTCGAATTCCATCGAGATGCACGGCTGCCTGAGAGCATGGACGGAGTACAGCGGGCGTATTTGAGGGATCGCTTGAGGCATGGTCTCAGTGGTGACGCCAAGAAGGTCGTTTACGTTGACGTTGTGAGGAAGACCAAGCCTGTGAGCGAAGAGGCGTTCGCGCATGATCTGGCGACGTCTCTCCTGAACGCGGATCGGAATCTTCAAAACTACGATCTTGTCAATGTGCGACTCTTCTACGGGTATGACATCGGGATCGCTAGTCGCTGGGAGCATCGAGAATTTGAGCAGTCTCCTTCAGCCTGGCGCAATCATTGATCGGTTAACCAGTCGCTCAGAAACTATTCTCTAAAGCATCATCGCGGCGTCCTCAGCGCATTTGGAGTCGTTGGTGCGGCTAGGCTCGGCCAAAACCTCACGCGTATTCATAACCCCGATGTGATATTTTTGCCTGTTCACACCGCGGCCGATTTTACGAGCCGCGGAACCAGCAAGAGGGACCGCAATGCACTGGACCAAATCTGTTGCAACCACAGCCGTACTCTGCGCTATCGGTGTGTCTATCGGAGCGCCCGCCACAATCTTTGGGTGCCCCATCCATGACGAAGTCATGGGTGGGAAACCACAGACCTCAGCATCGCCATCGCCTTCCCAGGCCGCACAAGCGCAACCCACCGGCCCTGAATGGTGGCGTCACGCCGTGATCTACGAGATCTATCCGCGCAGTTTTCAGGACTCAGACGGCGACGGCGTCGGCGACATCAAGGGCATCACCGCCCGGCTCGACTACCTGCACGACCTCGGCATCGACGCCATCTGGATCACGCCGATGTATCCTTCGCCCGGCATTGACTATGGTTACGACATCTCGGACTACACCGCCATTGATCCGGAATACGGCACCATGGCCGACTTCGACAACCTCGTGGCCGAGGCGAAGAAGCGCGACATCCGCGTGATCATGGACTTCGTCATCAACCACACCTCCGACCAGAACAAGTGGTTTCTTGAGTCCCGCTCCTCGCGCGACAATCCCAAGCGCGACTGGTACATCTGGCGCGATGGCAAGGGCGAGACAGCGACAGACAAGGGCCAGCCACCTAACAACTGGCAGTCGTGGTTCGGCCACTCGGCGTGGCAGTGGGACGAGAAGACCCGCCAGTATTACTACCACTATTTCTATGTGCAGCAGCCCGATCTCAACTGGCGCAACCCCGAGGTCCACGCTGCGATGGATGGCGTGCTCGACTTCTGGATGAAGCGCGGTGTCGCCGGCTTCCGCATCGACGCCGTCTCCCGCCTCTACGAAGATCCGAATCTCCACGACGATCCCTACCTGCCGGGCCGCAATGCGTATGGCGACCGCAACATTCAGCACAAGTACACCGACGATTTGCCCCAGGTGCACGACGTACTCAAAGAAGTCCGGCGCGTCGTCGACAAGTATCCAGGCGACCCCGTGCTTGTGACCGAAGCTGACGAGCCAAACGTCCAGGCACTCGCCCGGATGTACGGCAACGGCGACGAAGTGCAGTTGCCAATGGATTTCCAGATCGCCGATGTGAACGAGCTCTCCGCGCCGCGTTTCCGCGAGCTCTTCAACGAAATCGAGAGCAACTCCGCGCACGGCCAGCCTGAGTACTTCTTCTCGAATCACGATCAGCCGCGCCAGTGGGACCGCTACGGCGACGGCGTGCACAACGACCAGATCGCCAAGCTGATGGCCGTGCTGGAACTCACCACGCGCGGCACCCCGCAGATGTACTACGGCGAGGAACTCGGCATGCGCACGACCGATCCCGCGCGCGTTGAAGACGTCCACGACCCCATCGGAAAGCTTGGCTGGCCAAAGGAAAAGGGCCGCGACGGGGAGCGCACACCGATGCAGTGGGACTCGTCGGCAGATGCCGGATTCAGCACGGCGACGAAGCCGTGGTTGCCCATCCCGCCTAATTCCGCCAGATACAACGTTGAAGCCGAGAGCAAAGACCCCAACTCGATCCTGAATACCTACAAGCAACTCCTGGCCCTCCGCAAATCGGAGCCCGCCCTGCGCGACGGAGTGCAGGTAAGTGTCGGGAACGATCCTGATGTCTTTGCCTATCTCCGCAAGACAGGCGACGAGACCGTATTCGTGCTGCTGAATATGAGTCCCCGCGAGCGAACGCTCTCGTTCAAACCGGATGAGTTGCTGCGGGGAAGCGCCAGGCAGCTCGCGCCGCTCTACAGCTCCACACCGACTGCAACGTCGATCTCACCAGCGCACATTGTGCTGCCTCCATTCGCCGCACTCGTGGCAAAGGTGCAGTAGATTCCGCCGGGCTCCAATCGCGATGCCGGAGGACGATTTCATCTGGGCTGGGCGATACTCACGTTTGTGTGTCGGTGCGTGTGTGCTGTCTCGCCCAGGCTTGCGGTGAGCGATAAGATAACCAGCGATTGCCCGCGATACATTCACAACCAGAGTTAGTATTGGCGCAGGCGGTGTTGAAGCAGACATTCGGCATTGCGGGAGTAAAGGTGAATCACAGGCGGTTGAATTTGACTATGGCCCTTCTCCTCGCCTGCTCAGGCTTCGCGAAGGCACAACAAACCCCGACGGTCGACGAGTTCGTTTCTCGGCTTTTCGCCTACTCCAAGGACTACCGCGCCAGGCTTCCTTCGCTGGAATGCGACGAATCCGTCGTATCGCAGCAGATCAAGAGCGGCAAGGTCAAATGGGAAGTAAAGATTGACGCAACGCTTCGTCAGATACGCGATTCCACGAACCCCGACGAATTTAACGACTCTTATACCTTCAAAAACGTTGATGGCCATCCGCCGAAGGCCCACTTCAAGTTGCCTTATTTTGTGAACGGCGCCTTCGCGAATGGCATCGGCTTCGCATCTGAGGCCACGCGTACGTGTTTCGATTACACGCTCTCGCAAGAGGACGGCGGCACCACGTTGCGCTTGGAATTTGCTGTAAAGTCTGCAAGTAGCGACCCGGCCTGCAAAGAAGTCCCTGCGGCATACCACAAGATTGTGCTGGCCGATGCCGCCACCGGGATTGTTAAGCACATCACGCGCACCATGTCACCCGACGCTGCCCGCAAGGTTCACGATGCGGTCTTCGCATCCATTGACTACACCTCCCAGTCCCTGGGTGAAATGACCCTCTGGCTCCCATCTCGCGTAGAATCGCACGATGAAAAAGGCGAGCGCCGTATGACCGCAATTTTTTCAAATTACCACCGGTACACCGGTGAAGCGAGAATTCTTCCCGGGATCGAGGAGTTACCCGCCACGGATACTCGCAGACCCTGACTTCTGTGGCGATTTTCCGAAGGAACAGATGACCGCAGTCGCGATTCAGCAAAACATTGCCGTCGACCCGTTCTCCTGCGCAGTTTTCACCCCATCCATCTTCGGTAAGATGATATTCACATCAAGCAGCATCTGTAGGATTCCCGCGATTTTCCCGGAAAGGCGCGGCGTTGCCAAAGAACGGAAGACTGTCCACAAACGGATTTAGGCGAAATGGGCACAAGAGCTTCGGTTTATCGTCGGAGGATTTCCGCACGTTGCGCGCGTTGAAGACGCCAGTGCAAATCCAGAAGTTTCTCGACGCGCTACCTTACCAGTACGCCGACACGGCGTGGTCTCCGCAACGCGCGTTGCGTGAGCGGAAGGGACACTGCCTTGAGGGAGCGCTGCTGGCCGCCGCCGCCCTGCGTGTCAATGGCCGTCCCGCGCTGCTGATGGATCTCGAGGCCGTTCATGACGACGACCATGTGCTGGCCGTCTACCGCGAAGGCAGTTTGTGGGGAAGCATTGCCAAATCCAATTTTGCGGGGCTGCGCTTCCGTGCGCCCATCTACCGTACGCTGCGCGAGCTGGCGCTCAGCTATTTTGAGCACTACTACAACCTGCGCGGCGAACGCACCCTGCGTTCCTACTCGGTACCCGTAAACCTGGCGCGACTGGACAGCCGAGGCTGGATGACCTCAGACGATGACGTGTGGTGCGTTCCAGAGCTCCTCATCGCTGCAAGGCACTATCCGCTTTTTCCCCACAAGGTGGCGCGCACATTGCCCCGTCTCGACCGCCGCAGCTTCGAAGCAGGAATGCACGGCTGGATGAAGCATTGACACGGTTGGCGCGTGAGGGTCCTGGATGGCTCTCAAGTGATTGCAAACACTGGAGCATCGGTTCACTCAGACCTATCTCACTTTGGTTCTCATTTTGGCACACTTTGAACTCCCCAAAACTAGCCGCATGTGTTAGTTTTGCCCTGTTCACACCGTTGCCAATTCATGAGCACCGGAATCGGGGCCGGCCTGCCCTCGCTTCGAAACGCGAGCCCGCCCAAGGACGAGGAGACCGCAAATGCACCGGACCCGAAAGACCCTATTCGTCATCGCTATCGCTCTTATATTTGTCGCGCCGGCGCTCCAAGCCGGGGCCCAGACTCACGCCAAGGCGAAGGCCCAGGCCGAGGACTCAGAGTCTGCCGGACATGAGCAGAACTGGTGGCGCAACGCTGTCTTCTACGAGATTTACCCACGAAGCTTCGCGGACTCCAATAACGACGGCATCGGCGATCTCAAAGGCATCATCGCGCACCTCGACTACCTTAAAGACCTCGGCGTCGACGCCATATGGCTGACCCCCATCTACCCCTCACCGCAGGTTGATTTCGGCTACGACATTTCGGACTACGAAGCCATCGATCCCAAGTACGGCACCATGGCCGACTTCGACCGCCTGATCGCCGAGGCTAACAAGCGCCACATCCGCGTGCTGATGGACATGGTGATGAATCATAGCTCCGACAAGCACAAGTGGTTCCTGCAATCGCGCTCTTCGCGCACTAATCCATACCGCGACTGGTACGTGTGGCGCGATGGCAAGGGCCAGACCGATACGGACAAGGGTCAGCCGCCCAACAACTGGCAATCCGACTTCGGCCATTCGGCATGGGAGTGGGACGAGAAGACGCGCCAGTACTACTACCACAAGTTCTACGCTCAGCAGCCCGACCTCAACTGGAACAATCCCAAGGTCCACCAGGCCTTCAAAGACATCATCGCGTTCTGGCTCAAAAAGGGTGTGGCCGGCTTCCGCTTCGATGCGATCACCACGCTCTTTGAAGATCCCCAGATGAGGGACGACGACGTCCTGCTCGACAAGGACGGCAAGAGCTTCCTCAATAACTACGGCGATGTCGCGCTCAATGATACCCGTACCAACAATCTGCCCGAAGTTCATGCCGTCATGGCCGAGATGCGCGCCGCTGCCGACAAGTTCTCGACCGACAAATTTCCCGGCACACGTATCTTTATTGGGGAAACCTACCTGCCCAACATCGCCGAACTTCTCAAGCAATATGGAACCCCCGAACACCCCGAATTCCAGTTGCCCATGGATACTCAGATCGGCTTTATCAACAAACTCGATGTTTCCGCGTTCCGCTCGAAGATCGAAAATGCAGAGGTCGACCTCGGCGACAACGTGCCGTTGCTGATCTTCGACAACCACGACAACCCGCGCCTCGACGCTCGCTATGGCGACGGCGTGCACGACACCGACATCCAGCGCGTCATTTCCACCATGCTTTTTGCCAGCCATGGCGCTTCGCTCTTCTACTACGGCGACGAAATCGGCATGACGACCACCCCACCCATACGGAAAGAGGACGTGAAGGATCCGGTCGGCATTACCGGCTGGCCTAAAGAGAAGGGCCGCGACGGCGAACGCACGCCCATGCAGTGGACGCCAGGTCCAAACGCGGGGTTCGATGGCCCCAACGCCAAACCCTGGCTGCCGGTCCCGCCCAATGCCTCCACCATCAATGTGCAGATGGAGAAGAGCGATCCGAACTCGCTCCTAACCTGGTATCAATCCCTGATTCAGCTCAAGAAAACCAACCCGGTCTTTTCCGAGGGCTCCGACACCATGCTCGACACCGAAAACACCAAGGTGTTGAGTTGGAAACGCGAGGCTGCGGGAGCACCTCCGCTGGTGGTGGCGCTCAACTTCACGGCCGAGCCGCAAACCGTGAATCTGGTGGGCCCCGGCCTGCCTGACGGCTCCCTCAACACGCTGTTGAAGACCCCCGGCGCAGCCAGTCCGGGCTCCCTCAGGAGCATTCAGCTCGGGCCCTACGGCGTCTATATCGGCCAGCTTCAAGTCATGATCAGCCACTAGCGCTGCCGAGCGAGTCGAACTAAAGGCCAAGGCAGTCCCAATCGGCGGTCCCGGGTTATCGGGACCGCCGATTTTCGGTTTGCCGCCTGAATCAGTTTCTGATCCTCAAACTATCGATGGCTGGAGTAATATGCTGGAACGCCCTCAACGGGGCACGGGCTGCCGTAGCCCATCTCCTTCAGGATCATGAAACTCATGCCCGAAACTACCACTGACCGCGCCAGCATCTTCCAGGCCGCGCTGGCTGAGCACATCCAGATCATTCAAGCCCTCAAGGACCAGCAGCACACCCTTGATCAGATCGCATCGGAGATGGTCCTCGCCGTCCGTATGGGCGGAAAGATCCTCTGGTGCGGCAACGGCGGCAGCGCCGCCGACGCGCAACATCTCAATGGCCAGCTGGTAGTTCGTTTTCGACAGGATCGCGCCGGCATCCCCTCGATCGCCCTGTCGACCGATACCTCCATCCTCACCGCCGCCAGCAACAACTACGGCTATGAGCACATCTTCCAGCGCCAGGTCGAGACGCTCGCGCGCAAAGGCGACGTGGTCGTCGCCATTTCCACCTCCGGCAACAGCCGCAACGTCTTCCTCGCCCTCGAAGCCGCACGCAAAATTGGCGCCGTCACCGTGGCATTTACGGGCAAGGGCGGAGGCAAAATCGCTACAGCGGCCGATTTTCTATTTGAAGTTCCCTCCACAGACACGCCGCGCATCCAGGAGGCTCATATCCTGGCGGGTCACGTTCTGTGCGAAATTCTCGAAAAGGAATTAACGGTCGGCCAGGGAACGGCTGCCAAGAACGGTGCGGGAATCAGAAGTCCTCTCCCGACTCGTTCCCAATAATCCCGGATTCAGAATCCGAAATCTCATTTTCAGCCTCCCGTAGCTGGGAGAGCGTCTTGCGGTAGAACCATGCCGCTGCCATCCCGCCCAGAACGGCAGACGCGGCAGCAATAGCGCCCACCTTAAGCCAGCCATTCGGTGCCGGATTCCGTCTGGCAGTGTCTGAACTCGGACTAGTTTCTTCGGAACTCGATGATTTCACGTCGCTTGCCATCCTTAAACCCACTCCGTACCACAACCACGCCCGGCCCAACCGCGGTATAAGAGGGCCCCTTAGACGTCCGCTCTGCCTAAGAGGTTTCACGTCTCGCATGGCGGGAAAATCTAAATTTTTGTATTTGCTTCACTGCGAATCTATAGTAAGGTGTATATATTCCAGTGATGGAGAGCGGTCCTCGGATCGCACCAGAGCTGGAAGTAGTTTGCGTCACTGGCCTCCCGGCACGAACAGCAAAACGTTCGTGCCGCCTTTTTTTGCGCCGAACCCCGAAGACATACTACCGCGAATCTGCATTTGGATCTGTCATCCATTGCTTGAGAATCGTGATCTGAACCCAGCAGCAGGTCAATTGCGAGCCCGGATCAATTGTGTCGAGCGCAGCATGACCAGAGATTCCGCTTCTCTCGGGACGCAGGCTAAAATGGTCAAGAGAGAACACCGCAAAATGATCTTCTCCAATCGCCGTTTGATCCTCGGTTTCGTCGTCTTCGCCATCACCGGCGGTAGCTACGCGCAGTGGTCCAACCCGGCCGACGATGTTCCGGCGTATCACCCGTCGGCGCCCCTCAAGGTCGCGGCCGTTCCGCCGATCCTGTCTGGCGCGAAACTCACCGGCGAGAACTTCCGCTACCCATGGCAGGTGCATGTCTACCAGCAGGCGGCGAAAATCGGTAACGTGCTCTACCAGCTTCCCTGTAACTGCCGCTGCGACCGCGCTCTCGGCCACACCAGCCTGCGCAGCTGCTACGAGGGCTATCACGGCACGGAGTGCTCCACCTGCGCGCAGGAAGCTTTCTACGCCTACGCCATGACCAAGGCTGGCAAGACACCAGCGCAGATCCGTGTCGGCATCGCGCAACATGCATACGAGCAGATCGACCTCGAAAAACAGTAGGCCTCGAAAAACAGTAGCTGCTGGGCATTTCACGTCAATAGACTCGGTTCACCAGATCGCCGCGGTCTTCGCGGACGATCATCTTTGTGCGCAATCGTCACGCCGTCTGCCAGTCTTCGGGTGAGATCGTGACAGTGGCGCAGCCCATCGAGTAATTCCACCAGGCGTGGTCGGTGTTGGTCGTGGCGAAGAAGCCCTCAAGGTTTAGCCTCCGCACTGCATCGGCTACGAAGGAACGCGGCCCATAGAAGAGTGTGAAAAAGCTGTCCCAATCGACTGTGAACAGGAATGAGGCGTCGGGTGCAAGAAGTGTCCCGCACGTGGGAAAGGGGATTGTGCCGTTTTTCAGTTCAGCAATGGGGAAGCGCAACACGGGGTCAGAATTCGGAAATTCGGGGATAAAAACGAGTTCTTTAGCTCCGGACACTGCGAAAATCTGCCGAAAATCGCGTTGCAGAAGCGGCTCGAAGCGCCCTTCCGAGGGCATCCAGACCGGATTGCTCTCAAGGAAGCCCTGAAGCCCTTCGCGGCCTCCCGCATCCGCCATCGGATCGGCCAGCGAACCAATGGAGGAGAGCAGCGCCTGATTCATTCGCGCGCAGGAGGTCAATCCTATCTGCGACGCTACTTCAGACCATGTGCATTTTGTTCCGAGCGCGGCGATTTGCGAATCATCCGGATAGGCCCGCGTTACGCTCCACGAAAGCGACTGCGGAACGCGCACGAATGGATGGAGAATGACAAAAACGGACTCGAATCGCCTCTCGTATGCCTCCGCGAGCGGGGCCTCGTACCGGGGATAAACGAATTCTTCCAATTCCACGATGCCAGGAATAGCAGGCCGGGGAGCGCGACTTCAGTGAGGGAGAATACACCATCAGCGAATCCGCAAACTCGCATTGGATGTGTTGTTGCGCCCCCGTCAGAGTTCTTCGGTCTCTTTGATCTGGATGACAAGGCAACCGAGAGTTTTGTCCCCGGCAAGCACCATCCGGTAAGGTGTTCTGGCTGCAATATGAACTACGTCTCCTGCGCGCAACTCCTGCTTGGATCCGTTGCCGATAAGCGAGTCTTTGATCTGGCTGGCCCGGCTGATCTCCTCCGTTTCGCCGCCTCTGACCATGGTTGCGCGCCCCTCCAGCACGATGAAGAGTTGCGCAGACTCTTCGCTGATTTCAATCGTCCCACTGCGCAGTCGCACAGAAAGCCTCGCACTGTGCCCGGGAAATGCCTTAAGCTCTTCGGTCGCGGTCCCGTCTCCGAACCTGGCTAACTTCCGTAAGTAAGCGAGGCGCTCCAATAGCACGGGCGACGACCAGTGATCCCAGGAGCGGGAACCGGCAGCGTCGGGAGTTTTGGCACATTCAGGCGTCCTGCCTTCAGCGGAGAACAACCTCCCGAGCATTTCGGCCTGCTCCATTCTGTCCATGCCTTTTCCCCTCATTCACTCGCCGACGTCCTGATTAAAGACATCGTAGCTAGTTTTTCGACACAAAAGTAGCACTGGAAAGGCCTGAATTGGCCATGTTCTCGGGCCTTATGAGCGAGTTCACCTGGAGTTGCGCCATTCCGAACCGATAAAACTACACCTTTTGGGACTATGCAGCTGGGACATTCATCGCCTTTGGCCTAGAATAGAACCTGCAGCACGAGCCAGTTGGCCCGGGCTCGCACCCTGCGGAGCGCCTGGTTCATCAAACGATGAGACTATGGTTCCCGGCAAATGGGGGCGTCACGGTTTCGACGGGATCGATTGCGGCATGGGAGGCATGTCGGGGTGTGGGCACCCGTAATCGCCTGCAAAAACAAAGTTGCCAACGATAACCTGGCACTTGCTGCTTAATTAATTAAGCAGCCGTCTCTCGCAGCTTCGCCTATGGGCAGCGAATCAGACGTCATTCAGTAGGCTGGTGGCTGCTTCTCGGTCCGTGTTGCAGCCATAAGATCATCGGACTAGCTTCAGGCGCATCTTGTCCGTTCTGAGCGTTTGAGGCGAAAACATGCGGAACTGGACTGAGCATGGATTCTCCCGGCTGACAGCGATTTCGGACGCGGGTTCGACTCCCGCCGCCTCCACCAATTTCTTTTAGAGCAGCTCGAGCGCTTCACCGTGCGAGGATTCGCCTCGTGCCTGCGTCGTTCCGGAGCCTTGCGGGCTAATCGTCGGTGGCCTCGCTATATTCATTGCTTCGCGCCAACCCGAGGTTGCGTGGCGATTCGAATGATGAATCATAGTCGAAGCGCTGTCTTCGTCCGTCCTATGACATTTGACAGTTACTCTGCTTCCCGGCTGGGCGCTAGACTCGACCCTGATTTCGAAGAGAGTGCTTTGTGTTTTCCATTCCTCAAACACCGCAGGCAAGCCGACCGCACGGCTCAGGCTTGCGTGCGCTACAGAGGGCATTCTTCCTTCTCGGTGTGGCTTTGATCGGTTTCTTCGTCATCGCTAGACTTGATTCTCTTATCTCCCCGCGCGTTGCGCTTTGGGCCTTCGCTCAAGCGCCGGACCAGCCTAGCCTGCAAGAGCCTCAGTTGGATGCGGTTTCCCGGACTGGAAGTCCGGACCTGAGCCTTTGGTCCCTGCAGCGAATCAATGCATACAAGAAGAGTCTGGCGCTCAAGATGGATCGCCCTCTCGGTGTCCTCACCATTCCCCGTCTTCACCTCGTTGCGCCAGTTTTTGAAGGTACCGATAGCCTTACGTTGAACCGCGGCCTGGGAAGAATTCGCGGTACGGCAATGCTCGGCGGGGACGGTAATGTCGGAATCGCAGGGCATCGCGACGGGTTCTTCCGCCCGCTGCAAAGCGTAGCGCTGGGCGACGCAATCGAAATAACGACCTCCAACGGACATGACCGCTATGTTGTAGACCGGATCAACATTGTCGACCCGGAAGATACCGGTGTTCTCAAGTCCAGCCAGGACGCGGAACTCACGTTAGTCACGTGCTATCCATTTCATTTCATTGGCGACGCTCCCCGCCGCTACATCGTTCAGGCTTCACTGAAGCAACGCGGTCAATTGATCCCTGCTTCACCAATCGAACCGGCACAACCAGCAACGACAAAGGAGAAATGACTATGAATCACACTCGAAGAACGCATATCCTCCGCTTCGCACTAGCAGCAGGGATTGTCAGTTCCTGGTTCCTGCTGGGAGTCGCCCGCGGTCAGGACACGACGACCACGAGCACGGAGCACGGTCAGCCAACAGTCACAACCCAAGTCCACAGCGGCACTGTTGTCTACGTGTCCGGAAACGAACTCGTGGTAAAGACCGACGATGGCACAATCAAAGACTTCAACGTCCCCGATAGTGCAAGGGTTACGGTGGACGGCAAAAGTCTGAACGTGCACGAGTTGCAGCCCGGCATGAGACTCACGCGCACAATCACCACCACTACAACGCCAAAAACAGTCCAGACTATTCGGACAATCTCGGGGAAAGTTTGGCATGTCAATCCTCCGCACGGCCTGATCTTGACACTCCCCGAAGGCAACAAGCAGTACAAGGTGCCGGACGGAACGATGTTTGACGTCAATGGGACAAAGGAGTCGATCTTCCAAATCCGCAAAGGAATGACGGTTACAGCGACGATCATCAAGGAATCTCCGGAGACCTTGGTAAGTTCGACTCGAACCGTCACGGGCGAGGCACCGCCTCCGCCAGCGACTCCTCCGCCACCGACTCCTACGATGGTGGGCGTGATCCTGATTGAACAACCAGCCCCGGCTTCTCCGCCTCCGCAGGAAGTTGCAGAGAACAACCTGCCCAAGACCGGCAGTGATCTTCCCCTTGTCGGCCTTTTCGGCTTGCTCTTCCTGTGTGCGGGACTCGGACTGCGCGGTTTGCGTGCTCGATTTGACTCGCACTCCACCTCGGAAGCCGGGAATGGCAGCTCTCCAGCGACGGTCGGTGCATTGCCCGGGGGGACCTTCACTCTCCTTGACAAGTAAGAGAGTTCCGGGGCTCGTTCGCTCTTCCGCAGTTTCGATGAATCGGTGCCGTCCCCTCGAAGCCGGCACCGATTTCATGCGCGTGAGATCACCGCGACTCATCGCTTAAGAACGCCACCGCGGCTTGAGCGCAAGCCATGTTTATCGCCAAAAACTGCAGGATCACAAACCCTTGGCCTTGTCGGCCCGAAAGGTTTTTGTTATGGCAGATCTTCGCATGACCGCCGAGCAACAACGCCTCAATGATGCGCGCAATCTGGGTACCCCGTGGCGGAAATGGGGACCATATCTGAGCGAGAGACAGTGGGGGACTGTGCGTGAAGATTACAGTCCAAATGGAGACGCGTGGGGTTATTTCACCCATGACCAGGCGCGATCGCGTGCCTACCATTGGGGCGAGGACGGCCTTGCAGGGGTCAGCGACGAAAAGCAGCTCCTCTGCTTCAGCCTTGCCTTATGGAATGGCAAGGACCCGATTCTCAAAGAGCGTCTCTTCGGTTTGACCAACAGCGAAAGCAACCACGGCGAAGATGTCAAAGAGTATTACTTCTACATCGATAGCACGCCGACACACTCTTACATGAAGTACCTGTACAAGTATCCGCAGGCGCCGTATCCCTACCTCGATCTCGTATCCACCGGAAGACAACGCTCCCGCTACGAGATGGAGTATGAGCTGCTCGATACGGGGATTTTCAATGACGATCGATACTTCGACGTGTTTGTGGAGTATGCCAAGCAGTCGCCCGAAGACACACTGATCCTGATCACAGTATTCAATCGCGGACCGGAGCCGGCTGAAATCAATGTCCTTCCCACACTTTGGTTTCGGAATACTTGGACCTGGTGGCCAGGTTCGCCCAAGCCCTCCGTGAAGCAGGTTACCGGCAGAGAAGGCTACACAATCGTTTCTGCCTCTCATCCACAACTAGGTGAGCGCTATCTATATTGCGCCGGCGATAACGCTTTGCTGTTTACCGAGAATGAGACAAACAATGAGAGGATCTTCGGCTCGCCGAATCAAAGTCCCTATGTGAAAGACGGGATCAATGAGTATGTGGTCCACGGGAAGGAATCCGCTGTTAACCCGGAGCGCAAGGGAACCAAGTGCGCCGCGAATTACGCGCTCACAATCAAGGGCGGCCAATCGGCTACGATCCGTCTGCGATTGAGCGATTTGGCGCCCGCCGCGATCGGTGATCCCTTCCTGCGCTTTGGTGAGACGATGCAATCACGCCAGCGTGAGGCTGACGATTTCTATCGCTCGATTACCCCTGAGCGCCTTAGCCCTGATGAAGCTAGAGTTATGCGGCAGGGATTCTCAGGCATGCTTTGGTCAAAGCAATACTTTGCCTTCGACGTAATCAAATGGCTGAAGGAGCACGGCGTGGATGCGATGCTGCCAGGCGCCGGAACAATGCGCAATAGCGATTGGTTCCACATGGTCAACGAGCACGTCATCTCCATGCCCGATAAATGGGAATATCCGTGGTACGCGTCCTGGGATCTTGCGTTCCACACCATCGCCCTTTCCGGAGTCGATGTGGACTTTGCAAAAGAGCAACTGGGCCTCGTGCTCCAGGAGTTCTTTCTGCACCCGACCGGCCAGATTCCGGCCTATGAGTGGAATTTCAGCGACGTGAATCCACCCGTTCATGCCTGGGCGTCCATCTTTCTCTACCGCACTGAGCAGGCAATGCGAGGCGAAGGCGACCTGGAGATGCTCAAGCGCAGTTTTTCAAAGCTCTTGCTGAACTTCAGCTGGTGGGTCAATCGGAAAGATCGCTTCGGCAAGAATGTTTTCGAAGGCGGCTTTCTCGGTCTCGACAATATTGGCGTGTTCGATCGCAGCGCGCCGCTGCCGACTGGCGGCAACCTGGAACAGGCTGATGGAACCGCGTGGATGTCCATGTTTTGCCAGAACATGCTGGAGATTAGCACCGAGCTGGCGGCGCATGACAAATTCTTCGAAGATATGGCAATCAAGTTTGCCGACCATTTCCTCTTGATCGCACATGCCATGAACCAAGTGGGGCCAGAGGGCATGTGGGACGAGGAGGATGGTTTTTACTACGACGTATTGCGGTTCCCCGATGGCACAGCGAAACGGCTGAAGGTTCGCTCCATGGTGGGATTGTTACCCCTCTGCGCAACCACCGTGATTGAGCCTTGGCAGAGGCAAGCCGTACCACGCGTGGCGGAAGTTATGTCAGAGCGCCTGAAACACATGCCGCAGTTGATGCAGAGCATCCACCCTACCGGCCCCGGTCATCTTGGCTACGGAGGGCGCGGCATGGCTGCCTTGGTAGGCCCGGATCGGCTGCGACGAATTCTCTCCCGGATGCTCGATGAAAATGAGTTTCTGAGTCCTTACGGCATCCGTGCGCTCTCCCGCTATCACAACGAACATCCTTACGTCCTCGATCTGGGCGGCAATCAATACAAGGTCAACTATCTTCCTGCCGAATCTGATACCGGCATGTTCGGTGGAAACTCCAACTGGCGGGGTCCGATATGGATGCCTGTCAACGTGCTGCTGATCCGTGCGCTGATGTCCTTCTATCTCTATTACGGGGACAACTTCAAGATCGAATGTCCTACCGGGTCGGGTAAGCAGATGAATCTCTTCGAGGTGGCCAGGGAAATATCCCGCCGGCTCGCAGCGATCTTCCTCAAAGACAAGTCGGGACGCAGGCCGGTTTACGGAGGCACTGAGAAATTCCAGACCGATCCATACTGGAAGGACTACATCCTCTTTTACGAGTATTTCCACGGAGACAACGGGGCAGGCCTGGGGGCCAGCCATCAGACTGGCTGGACCGGACTCGTTGCCAGGCTCATCCAGTTTTTCGGACGCCTCGAAGCAACGCAGTTCCTTACAGCGGGAAAGGTCGGCGCATTCTCGACCAAACCGGAGACGACTGCTTCGAGGTCTGCGGCCTAGTAGAGGCGGCGCCGGAGGTGAGCCGCAACTTGCCCGCGCGCGAAACCTCGCTGTATCTTTTGCCAGTTTCGTTGCTGCGTCACGCGGACTAGGTTGGGTAGTGAATTCTGCAGATGATGCGGCTGAGATTTCTACAGCCGCTCATTTGTTAAGTTAGCCGGGATGGCCCGGCTTCGCATAACCGCCGTGACTATTCCTCCCCACGGCACGGATGTCATCTTGAGGGCAGCATCAGGTTGGATTGCGGTCCGCAAACCGGCATACTCGCGAGGCATCTCCATGAACATTACACTTGCATCTGCTAGCCGCTCGCCTGTCAAAGCTCAGGGCCAGAGTCCCGGTTGGCGAAGAGCGACGCTGTATTCAGGGCGTGGGATTCGTCGTGTCTTGGTAGTGACAGTCGCGGGAGTCCTTCTCGGTTATCTCTCTCCGTCGCAGTTGTTCGCAAAGAGCGGCAAGCAGGCGGATCCAGACAAGGCTCCCGCAATCGATCCCTCCGCCATGCAAGCGCTCGACAAAATGGGTGCTTATCTTCGCACTCTGCGTTCTTTCCAGGTCAAGGCGGACATGACAACGGATGACGTACTGGAGGATGGAGAGGCTATCCAATCCAGCTCCACCGTCAATATGGTGGCGTCTCGGCCGAATCGATTGCGCGCTGAATTCGTTGGAGATGACGGACACCGCTTCTTCTTCTTCGATGGAAAGAACTTCACCATTTACGGGCAAATCGCCAACTACTACGCCACTGTTCCCGCGCCACCTACGATTACGGAACTAATACAGAAACTCGGCGACAAGTACGCGATCCAACTTCCTCTGGTTGACCTCTTTGAATGGGGAACGACGGACTCGGATATCAATAAGATCAAAGCGGCTCAAGACGTTGGCCCTTCGGCGGTCGACGGAGTCACCTGCGAGCAGTATGCCTTCCGTCAGGAAAACGTGGACTGGCAAGTCTGGATCCAAATGGGAGAATTTCCGCTACCTCGCAAAATCGTCATCCGCACTCTTAGCGATGACGCGAAGCCGCAACACACTGAGGTTCTCAGTTGGAATCTCGCGCCATCCTTCAGCGACGATGCGTTCACCTTCGATCCACCGCCCGATGCTAAGAGAATCAAGATTGCTGAGGTCAAAGATGAGCCCGCGGCAGGAAACCAGTAAAGGAGACCCATGAAGCGAGCCGGTTCGACCCTCATTGTTCTGCTCGTCGTCAGCTTGATGTCAGCGTTGAGCCTGGATGCTCAACGCCGCGGAGGGGGGGCGGTGCGCAGCAGTGCCAACACAAGTGTCAATCGAAGCCCCAATGCCAACCGAAGTGCCAATGCCAATACCAATGCCAACCGAAACGTGAATGCCAACCAAAACGTCAATGCCAACCGAAACGTCAACGTAAATCAGAATGTAAATGTAAACCGGAATGTTAATGTGAACGGCGGCTACAACGGCGGCTACTATGGCGGTGGAGGCTGTTGTTACCATCCCGTTGCCACGGCCGCGGCCGTCACGGCTACCGCGATGGTGACTGCCGCCGTAGTGGGCTCCGTGGTTCAATCGGTGCCCCCGTCGTGCACGTCCGTCGTCGTCAACGGACTGGCCTACCAGCAATGCGGGAGCACGTGGTACCAGCCCCAATTTGCAGGGTCGAGCACGACATACGTCGTCGTCAACCCCCCGAGGTGAGCAAGGGTTTCCTCCAGATCAATTGCTCGTTCATTACGTTGAATGCCAGGAACTGTGTCGCACGGAATTTGTTCAGGCCTCCGATATCAAATGCTCCCGCAGGGCGAGTCGCACAAGATCCGCGTTATTCTTCAACCCAAAATCTTCCATAATTCGATATTTGTGAAACGCTATTGTCCGCACCGCGATATTCAGAACCGCGGCCGCCTCCTTCATCGAATGCCCCTCGGCGAGCAGTTGCAAGACCTCCCGTTGGCGCTGGGTCAGCTTCTTTGAACGGTCTTGGCCGGGGTCGCGAATAAACTCATCCATTAGCTTTTGTGCAATCACCGGAGTGACGTAGGAGTGCCCGCGCAGCACTCCCGATATTGCGCCCTTAAGCTCGACGCTTGCAGACTTTTTGAGGAGGTAGCTCGACGCCCAGGTCCGCAGGGCGCTGGCTGCCACATCTGCGTCCTCGCTCATCGTGATCACAATGATCTTGGTCTTGGGCAGAAGCCGTTTCAGTTCTTGCCCCGCGTCTATTCCATTGAATAGAGGCATTCCCAGATCGAGAAGGACAATGTCGGGAGAAGTGTCGATGGCGGCAGTCAGCAGGTGCTTGCCGTCGTTCACGAGACCCACGATCTCATATTCGGGTTCAAGCAGAGTCTTGAACGCCTCGGCAACGAGGATGTGGTCATCGGCGATGAGAATTCGTGCCCGCGCCATTTCTCCCTTTCACGGATTAACTGTTTTGCCTATTTCCCTGAAGCGAAAGCAACTCGAATTTCGGTTCAATTCAAAATGGTGGCCCAACTCAGCGCAACCGGCAGAAATTGCACTTGCCAGATATTGTGTCCCATCGCCCCGATTTCATCATCTGATAGATATGACAGTAACTGAATCCCAATCTGTTCTGTCTCTTGCCGAGTTATCTCGAATCGCAGAGAGGTTGCATAACCTATCTTTACGCTGACAATTAATTGCAATGAAGTGAACGACCGCAAGCGCAGAGGTAGGCAGTCACCTTGGAGCCACGGCCCTTCCTGCCCAGCAGCCAGACGGCAGATCCGTAATGAACGACAGAATAAAGAGGATGACTTCAATTCATGAGATTTCCAATTCTTGTGTTCGCGTTTTCATTAGTCTTTCTTTTGCTTGCCAATAGAATCGGCGTTGCTGTTTCCATGCGGCGGCCATTGACACAGGAAGGCCGCGAAGATTTTGGCGTGATTCTTGCGGCGGTACTCACGTTACTAGGCCTTGTGATCGGCTTTACGTTTTCGATGTCCCTCAACCGCTTCGACCAGCGCAAGAATTTCGAAGAGGCGGAAGCGAATGCGATCGGTACCGAATACTTGCGTGCGGGGTTGCTTCCGCCAGCCGATGCCATCCGCGTACGCGGATTGCTGTCTTCCTATACCGACCAACGCATTTTGTTTTATCAAACCCGCGACCTGCGCAGGCTTAAGCAAATAAATATAGATACCTCGCATCTCCAAACGGATTTATGGTCCGCTATTCAAGCTCCTGCCTTGGCCCAGCCAACACCGGTGACCGCGCTTGCCGTTTGGGGCATGAACGATGTATTGAACTCCCAGGGATACACGCACTTTGCCTGGCTGAACAACCGCATACCGCTCGGGGCGTGGCTTTTTTTGGGAGCGATAGCAATCGGCTGCAACTTGATGGTGGGCTATAGCATACGGCAGCCTGGAACGGGAAAATCCTTAATACTTCCGCTTTTTGTGGCCATCTCGTTTCTTTTCATCTCTGACATCGATAGTCCGCGTGGCGGGACCATTCACGTTCAACCGCAAGACCTCATCATCGTTTCTCAGTCGATGCATGGACGCTGAGGACAACGCACTCTGAGCACCAGTGTCGAAATTCGGTCGTCTCTAGCGCACGTGAACATTCCCATGCCGCCCCCGTCACACATCGTTGAATGGTTGGATGAGCAAGTTGTTGCTCAAGCGAACGTCGAACGACCACCTCGAGTCTTTGCTATACAGCTCGTGGATCGTTGTTAAAAGACGTATCCTACGCGACTTGCCCCTCGCGTTGACTGTGACCCGTGGAACAAACCCGCTATCTTTCTATTGAATAAACAAAAGAAATCGATGCCGTGAAAAGAATTTCTTCCGCTGCAGCTATTAACAGGATTGCGTCTCTACCAACTTACAGCTAAGATAGCTGGACATTTGGATGAGGCGTGGTCGAATTTCAAGACCTGCACTAGCCAACGCCCACCCGCATTAATAACAGTTCAGCCCTGTGTACTAGTGCAATCACATCAAATCGGAGCGCCCTTGGATCCTGCGATCAGACCTCGACGCAAGGGCACGATATAGCTGCTGCGGCAGGCCGGCTTGCTGCGTATCCCTTCTCTGACCGTAACCGCCGCCACCTGAATTGCTTCATTTGAAATCATCGTGAATTATCGAGCCTTGTCATACGATGAAGGGACCTTGAAGTCATGCTTACCCCCAAGATTCGGCTTGCTTCGCATCGCAGTGCGAAGGAAGACAGTGACGCGTCTTCTCTTCGCAGCCTCCTCACTGACACCAGAAATCAATCCAGGAAATGTCGATCCTCTGAAGTAGATCAAGTCGTCCTAACGGCATTAGACGGCGTGCGGGGACTTGAAATCGCAGAGGCTTCCGGATTCTTTGCCATATCTGAATCGGGCGCGCTGGAGAATCTATGCGCGTCACAAAACCCTTCTAATCTTGAGAGACTTGCCACGCGTTGTCTGCAGGATTTGCCGTGGTGCCTGCCGAAGCTGCAAGTTGGTCAACCTGTTGTCCTGCAGGGCTTGCAAAAGCCGACACTTCGCCAGCTGAATGGCCACGAAACCGCGCCTCACGGGAAATCGCGTTCGATTGCGATGATTCCTTCTCGCAGTCACGCTGCAACGAGGGGACTCTTTGTCTTGCTTTCCATGCCGGGTCAAAATGGCTGGGCAATCCACATGCTGCGTGAGTATGCCCTGCTGGCGGATGCGCTATGGTCCGCATATCAGAGAAAGCTCGCGGCGGGCGAGGAGGGAGTGAACGGACAGCGCCCGATTGAACTTCCTCGAATCTCCTCGGTCGGAATGGCGGTAGTGGATGAGAATGGCAATTTTAGAGCGGCGAATCCAGCGTTCTTCAAAGCCACAGGTTACGCAGAGAATCAGCTCTCGATGAAACCTTTCGAACTCGTCTTCGGCCCCGTCGATCACGGAAGCAGAACAAATGTTTGGCGCCGGGCTCGTCATATGAAGGACGGCGTCCGTCAGATCGAGAGAAAAATGACTCGGCGGGATGGCTCGTCGGCCTCTGCGGTTGTTGCCCTGACACCGCTCCGCGATTCCAAAGACCATCCGGTTCACTTCCTCGTGATCATTCAAGATCTGGGGAAAATTGGCAATTCTGACCAGAAGCGTGACCGCGACGACAGCCGGGGGATGTCGATTGCATCCCGATTGATTCAATGCCAGGAGGAAGAGCGGAAGCGACTCTCGCGTGAGTTACATGATGGCATTGGCCAGTCAATGTCCTTGATAGCATCCGAGTGCGCTTTGCTGGCTTCTGAGTATTCCGCATCGACCCCGCATTTGAAGAATCGTATCGCCTCGCTGCGTGACCACCTCGATCAGGTTTGTTCCGATCTGCATTGCATGTCGCACCATCTTCATTCCCACAAACTGCAGCACCTGGGCCTTAAGTGCGCTCTTCAGGATTTGTGCCGGCAGATGTCGACTCCGGAACTCTGTATCTCTCTGAATGCAGAAAACGCGAGCGACCCAAAGTCTGAGGAGGTTGCGCTCTGTCTATATCGAGTCGCCCAGGAGGCTATCAATAACAGCGTCAAACACTCTCAGACTCTGAAGGTCATCGTTACATTGACTGAGCTGCAAAATACCTTCTATATGACTGTGAGGGATTTCGGAATCGGCTTCAATTCATACGCGAAACACGATGGGCTCGGACTCGTAAGCATGAGGGAAAGGCTGACACTCGTCAATGGCCGGCTAAAGATAAGCTCGACAATCGGCAAAGGCACCGAAGTTTGGGTTTCGGTTTCAGAACTGCAAAATCGCCCTGCTCAAGATCAAGAGATTGTCTCGCCTCGGCAAGATGATGGAGTTGCGCGAATCGACGGAACGACACAAATGGCTCGAGCGGGATCCGTAACATCGCTTTCCGATCACACAAAGAGGAAAAGAATTATCGGTAGCCTGCGGTGCCCGCCAGATCTTGCAGCAGTGGAGTTGAGCCAACAGGCATGAGAGGAGCATGGACTGGCACGAGGAAAGAGACACGCAGAAGCTGACCATCAGCCTAGGGGTCCGGTGGGATGCAAAGGGATTGAACTCGCTGCCTGCAGCCAATGGCTCAAGAGCTTGGCTAAACCGCTGATAGACCATGAGGTCCGACCGCTTACGTTACTGCATCGATTGTACCTTGTGGAGAATTGCCTCGTATTGGTTGATTTGGGCTCGCGACAGTTGGGCCATATCCGCACCGTCCCGCCAGGCGCGGTACCACGACATCGTCCATTCCAAGGCATCATGGATCGACAGCAGCGGCTTCCAGTCGAGTTGCGCGTGGGCTTTGCTTGAATCGAGTCTCAAATAATGCGCTTCGTGCACGCCGGGATCGGCATCGCGCACCCAGGATGCGCCTTCACCCCACATCTCAGCGACTGCTGTTGCAATGCGTTCAACGGGCCACGCATCTTCGTCACGAGGACCGAAGTTGAATGATGATGCAAACTGTTCCTGCTCTTCGAGCAGCCTTTCCGCCAGCATCATGTATCCGTGCAGCGGCTCCAGCACGTGCTGCCATGGACGAATCGATTTTGGTCGTCGGATAAGGACAGGCGGTCTTGGCCTGAAATCCCCGCACCAGGTCGGGAATCAGCCGATCCTCCGACCAGTCGCCGCCACCAATCACATTTCCAGCGCGCGCTGTTGCAATCCCAACCCACCGCTCCGTCCTTGGGATCCGCAGGGAAGAAGCTCGTCCGATATGCCGCGCTCACGATTTCCGCGCAGGCCTTGCTCGAAGAGTAAGGATCATACCCCCCGAGCGGGTCATTTTCGCGGTATGGCCAGACCCACTCCCGATTCTCGTAGCACTTATCGGTGGTGATGCACACCACGCAGCGCACGCTGGCGGTTTCCCGCACAGCTTCCAGCGTGTGAGCTGTACCCATCACATTGGTGGCGTATGTCCCCAGCGGATCCGAGTACGATCGCCTCACTAACGGCTGCGCCGCCAGATGAAAAACGACCTCGGGTTGAAACTCGGCCATCGAGTGCTTCAGCGTGTCGTAATCGCGTATGTCGCCGCGAACATCATCGAGCACGCTTGCAATCGAAGCGGTGGTGAACAGATTCGGTTCGGTTGAGGGGTCAAGTGCATATCCACGAATAATCGCGCCTCGGCTCGCAAGCCAAAGCGCAAGCCAGCCGCCCTTGAAACCCGTATGTCCAGTCAGGAAGACTCGTCGTCCCTTCCACGGATTTACCACGTCTTCCACGGAGCCCTCCCACTGGCCCACAGCTCTTCGAGTCTCTGTTTATCCCGCAGCGTGTCCATCGGTTGCCAGAATCCGCGATGAAAGTACGCTTCCACCTCGTGTTTAGCGGTCAAGCTCCGCATCGGCTGCTGTTCAAACATCCAGCTTTCTTCATGGATCTCGCCGATAACAGCCGGAGAAAGAACAAAGAAGCCACCATTGATCCAACCGCCCTCGCCCTTGGGTTTCTCCTGGAACTCGCGGACGCTGGTTCCATCGATGTCCAGGCCGCCAAATCGAGCCGGCGGCTGCACCGCGGTCAGAGTGACAGATTTGCCATGCTTACCGTGAAAAGCAATGGTCTCGGAAATATTCACGTCGCTTACGCCATCGCCGTACGTCATGCAGAATGCATCTTCGCCTTCCAGATATGGCGCGACCTTTTTCAGCCGTCCACCTGTGCCTGCATCATCGCCAGTGTCCACAAGGGTCACATGCCAGGGCTCAGCAACGCTCTGATGCACTTTCATCTGGTTCTCGCGCATGTCGAAGCTCACATCAGACATGTGCAGGAAGTAGTTCGCGAAGTATTCCTTAATCAGATAGCCCTTGTATCCGCAACAAATGACGAAGTCATTGATCCCATAGTGCGAATAGATCTTGAGAATGTGCCACAGAACGGGACGGCCGCCGATTTCTACCATGGGCTTGGGGCGCGTTCCCGTCTCTTCGCTCAGGCGTGTTCCCAGCCCGCCTGCCAGAATAACCGCCTTCATTGTTGCCTCTTGGAATTGTCGGGCAGATGTCCCCGTTCTGGAGACCAGATTCCGGCTTGTAATTGGGGACATTGTCTCTGTATCTCTATCGATACGGTACACTATGCCGTCGCCTGCCAATTGTGTATCCTTACACTTGCGGACCCATGACCGACAGAGCCTCACAGCTTCGGCAACAAATTCTCGATCTTTGCGCTCAGTACTTTCATGAGACTTCCTCAAAGACAGAATTCAATCCCGGCCAATCGGCCGTCCCCGTGTCCGGCAAGGTGATTGACGGCTCGGACGTTAGCGCCGTGGTGGACTCGGCTTTGGACGCATGGTTCACGACTGGCCGCTTTGCAGAGGATTTTGAGCGCAAACTGGCTCGGTTCGTTGGCGTTCGTTGCGCTTCTCTTGTGAACTCCGGCTCCTCCGCCAACCTTGTCGCCGTCAGTGCACTTACTTCCCCTAAACTCGGAGAGCGAAGGCTGAAACCCGGTGACGAAGTGATCACTGTGGCGGCAGGATTTCCCACCACCATCAATCCAATCATTCAAAACCGTCTCGTTCCGGTCTTCGTGGACGTCACGCTCCCCACCTACGAAATTGATGTCAGCACAACTCGAGGCCGCCCGCAGCGAGAAGACCAGGGCAGTCATCATTGCGCACACGTTGGGCAATGTCTTCGATCTCGATGCGGTCATGGAGTTCGTCCGCAAATACGATCTGTGGCTGATTGAGGACTGCTGCGATGCGCTGGGATCTACCTGGAAGGGACGTCGCGTTGGCACCTTCGGCGATATCGCCACCTGCAGTTTCTATCCTGCCCACCACATCACGATGGGCGAGGGCGGGGCGGTACTTACTGACAAGCCCAATCTGCAGGTTCTGATCGATTCGTTCCGCGACTGGGGACGCGATTGCTGGTGCGATCCCGGGAAAAGACAATACTTGCGGCAAGAGATTTGCCTGGCAACTCGGCAGTCTGCCTTGCGGATACGATCACAAGTACACCTATTCGCACATTGGCTACAATCTCAAAGCCACAGACATGCAGGCCGCGCTCGGAGCTTCTCAAATTGAGAAGCTGGACCATTTCATTGCCCGCCGCAAAGAGAATTTTGCGTATCTTTACTCCTTGTTGAAGCCTCTTGAGCACTGCCTGCTGTTGCCTGAGGCGACACCGGGTTCGGATCCCTCGTGGTTCGGTTTTCCCATCGGAGTTCGTGAGGACGCTCCCTTTAAGCGAGAGGATCTCATTCGCGCACTCGAGGCCCAGAAGATCGGCACACGGCTGCTGTTCGGCGGAAATCTGCTTAGGCAGCCCGCTTATGAAGACTGCGAGTATCGTGTCGTCGGGAATCTGCCAAACACCGATTTCGTAATGAACAATGTGTTCTGGATCGGCGTCTACCCCGGATTGACTCGACAGATGCTTGATTTTGTCGTCAAGTCCATCACTGACTTCACAACGGGTCGCTCACCGACGAAGAAGCTGAAAAGCAGAAATCCAGGCTGCCTGTACTTCCCTGATGGCAGTTGCCGCGAAAAAGGAGTAGACGTGTCGCTCACCCCGAACCGATCTCAAGTCTTTCACAATGCGATCACCGAACATCTTGCTGTGATTGAGGGGATATTCGCCCAACAAACGCTGTTGGAGCGCATTGCCGGTGAATTGAGTCGCGCTATTCTCGATGGGAAAAAGGTACTGTGGTGCGGAAATGGCGGTAGTGCTGCTGACTCTCAACACCTGGCGGCCGAATTGATGGGACGTTTCAGACGTGAGCGGCGGGGGCTTACCTTCGATTGCATTAACGACCGATACATCAATCCTGACGGCAATCGGAAATGATTACGGTTATGAAAAGGTATTTCAGCGGCAGGTAGAAGCGCTCTGCTCCGCCGGCGACGTAGTAGTCGGTATTTCAACCTCTGGGAATAGCAAAAATGTCTGCGCAGCTCTTGAAACAGCGCGACAGAGCGGCGCATTTACGGTCGCTCTGACTGGAGAAACGGGCGGACTGATGGCAAAGATCGCAGACGCGGTGTCTGCATTCCATCGAAGGACACCGCGCGAATTCAAGAAGGCCATATTCTTTGTGGTCATATGCTCTGTGACTGGGTGGAATTAGCGGTTTGCGAGCGGGATCAAGCTCAGATGCAAGATCTACCCGGTTGACGCTGCCCGGGTGCCATTCAGACAGTACAATTCGAAAGAGGCGGAATGCATCGTCCCATTCTCGCCGCCTGCTCCTGATAACTGGTTCACCTAAGTTGCCTGGCGCGGTATTCGTCGCTGTATGATACTTCGGAGTTGGCTAGGCCGCGAGAACTGTTGGTCGTTCTTGCCAATGATTCTCGAATTCCACCAAAGAAGCACTCAAGGAGTTCCTTATGGGTAATATCAGGGTCGGCAATAAAACGATCGGCGACGATCAACCGTGCTTCATCGTTGCGGAGATTGGAATCAACCACAACGGGGATATCGATCTTGCAAAGCGATTGATCAGCGTGGCTGTAGCGGCCGGTTGCGATGCGGTCAAGTTCCAGAAGCGCACTATCGATGTGGTCTACACAAGCGAGGAGCTGGCCAAGCCTCGGGAGAATCCTTTCGGCCCCACCAACGGTGACCTGAAATATGGCCTCGAGTTCGGGCAAGAGGAGTATGAGGAGATCGATGCTTTCTGCAAATCCCTCAAGATGTCCTGGTTCGCCTCACCATGGGATGAGGGATCGGTGGATTTCCTGGAGAAGTTCGGCGTGCCAGTCCACAAAATAGCTTCCGCCTCGCTCACTGACGACAACCTGCTTCGGCACGTTCGTAAAACAGGAAAGCCCGTCATTCTTTCGACTGGGATGAGCACCTATGCTGAGATCGATCATGCCGTCGAAGTTCTGGGCAAAGAAGACCTCATCCTGATGCACGCAACCAGCACCTACCCGGCAAATTATGACGAATTGAATCTCCGCGCCATCCCGACCATGGCAGAACGCTACGGCGTTCCGGTTGGCTACTCCGGTCACGAAACGGGTATACCCACCAGTGTTTGTGCGGCTGCGCTGGGCGCCTGCTGCGTCGAACGCCACATTACGATGGACCGTGCGAGTTGGGGTTCCGATCAGGCGGCGTCGCTGGAGCCAAACGGCATTTCGCGGCTGGTGCGAGATATTCGTCTCTGGGAGCAGTCGAAGGGCGACGGCATTAAGCGTGTATATGAGCGCGAAGTGCCAATTATCAAAAAGCTGCGCCGCGTCGGCGCCGGGGTATAACCCGGGATGCCCGAAAAGACCGGA
Source organism: uncultured Acidobacteriaceae bacterium (assembly GCA_963735215.1). Taxonomy (GTDB): domain Bacteria; phylum Acidobacteriota; class Terriglobia; order Terriglobales; family Acidobacteriaceae; genus Telmatobacter. The sequence continues at coordinate 340,353 of CAVTKF010000014.1, forward strand.
AGAGCTGGCCTGGAGCAGATCCGGGCCGTAGCGATGGATGTCGATGGGGTGCTCACCGATGGCGGCCTTTGGTGGGGACCCGGTGGAGAAGAGTGGAAGCGCTTCTGTTTTGCCGACATCATGGGCGTGTCGTTGGCGCGTCGAGCTGGTCTGGGGCTGGCGCTGATCTCCGGCGAGGATAGCCCTCTCGTGGACCGATATGCGCAAAAAATGCATATCAAACACGTTGTAAAGGGGTGCCGCGACAAGGCTGCCGCGCTGCGGGAGTATGCAACCTCAGCAGACATCGACCTGTCCCAGATCTGCTTCATGGGAGATGACGTGAACGATTTGCCTGCGATGCGCATTGCCGGCTTCGCGGCGGCTCCTGCCAACGCTTCTAGAGATGTTCTCGCCGAGGCTGATTTCGTTTCTCAAAAAAACGGAGGCAATGGCGCCGTCCGCGAATTGGTTGACGCTCTGCTGTCCGCGCGCGGGTTGCGTGCGGAAGAAGTCTTCAATTGACCCCGAATCGTCCTGCTGCAGACTCTAACATCGTCACAGATGGATGTGCGTTAGCCTTGTTATGGTTGAAATCATGAAACTTTCTGACTACGTTGTGCGCTTTATTGCCGACCAGGGCGTCAAGCACGTCTTTCTGGTCACCGGCGGCGGCGCGATGCACCTGAACCAATCTCTCGGTGCAGAGCCGGCGATTGAGGCCGTATGTAATTCGCACGAACAGGCTAGCGCCATGTGCGCTGAAGCCTATGCCAAGGCCACGAATCATCTCGGCGTGTGCATGGTAACGACCGGACCCGGAGGCACAAATGCCGTCACCGGCGTTGCCGGCGCCTGGCTGGATTCGACCCCGACGCTCTTCGTATCCGGTCAGGTGAAGCGGCCAGACCGCATGTTCGACAAGGACGGCACAGCCGCTGGGCATGCGCCAGCTCGGCGTGCAGGAAGTGGACATCGTCTCCATCGTGAAGCCGATCACCAAATACGCGGTGACGGTCCTTGAGCCGAGAGAAATCCGCTATCACATGGAGAAAGCCGTCTATCTCGCAATGCATGGCCGTCCCGGCCCGGTATGGGTAGATATCCCGCTCGATGTTCAGGCTTCGCCGATTGATGACCCGTCCACCTTGCGTGGTTTTGATCCGGCTGAGTTGCAAGAAGCATCCGGCAACTCGAATCTGAAAGAGGAAGTCAGCCGCCTGATTGAGAAGCTGAACCACGCGGAACGGCCGCTCTTGTTTGCCGGAAATGGCATCCGGCTTGCTCATGCGGAAAAGGAGTTCGAACAACTCCGGGCGCTGCTGGGAATTCCAACTGTAGCCACTTGGTGCGCGGCCGATCTGGTCCCCAGCACTGATCCCACCTATGTCGGGCGGCCGGGTTCTGTGGCTGCACGCGGCGCCAACTTCGCGCTGCAGAACTCAGATTTTCTGCTCGCAATCGGCGTGCGGCTCGATTTTGCAATTACGGGCTACGCACCGCAAAATCTCGCGCGCGAGGCTCACAAGGTCGCGGTGGACATTGACCCGGCAGAGTTGGCCAGAAGCTACACCCCCACATCCAGCAGCCCATATGCGCGGATGCGCGCGTGCTTTCTTGCAGGAGATACTGCGGCAGAAGGATTCCATCCAGCTTAAGAACCACTGCGCCTGGGATACACGCTGCGCCGACTGGAAGACTCGCTATCCGGTAGTCACAGAGGAGCACCGGAACCCGGAAAGCCAGGGTGAGCATTTTTCATCTTGCCGAGGTGATCGGAACAGAATCCGTTGCTGACGATCTCTTGGTTTCTGGCAGCTCTGGCAGCGGAATCGAGATTTTTCTCCTTGCCTGTCCCACCCGGAATGGACAACGGATTTACCACACCGCCGGGTTGGGCGCGATGGGCTATGGCATTGCCAATGTCACTGGCTGTCTGTATCGCAGGCGATCGTAAACGCACGATTCTGGTCGATGGCGACGGCGGCTTTCAGTTCAATATTCAGGAACTGGAGACGGCCTCGCGACTCAGACTACCAGTCAAGTTCTTCGTCCTGAATAACGATGGGTATGCTTCTATCCGCGCTTCGCAGACCGGCTACTTTGGCAAACCCAATATCGGATGCGACAGCGGCACGGGCCTTACGGTCCCGAGCATGAGTAAGGTGGCCGCGGCTTATAACATTCCGTCCATTGTGATTGAAGACCAGAGACACCTGCGCGAGAACGTCAGGCTCGCTCTGGAGATGGAAGGTCCTGTTGTGGTCGATGTACACGTCATTCCGGACGAGATGCGTGCCCCGCGTCTTCAGTCGTATCAGCGACCCGACGGTTCATTCGTCTCCAAGCCACTGGAAGACCTGTTCCCATTCCTGCCGCGCGAGGAGTTTCTTGCGAATATGCTTGTGAAGCCGCTACCGGAATGAGCCGCCAACGCAGAACAAGATTAAGGAGAAAGGGTAAAGATGCGAAATGAGCGGTGCCCGATCTGCGGATCAGAGACATATTCTGTCTTGCAGCTTTGGCTTAACACAAAGATGAACTTGCCGACCGAACCAGAGATCCGGTGCTGCGCAACAGATAATTTTCTCTTCGTGGCGAGTGGGTGTCAGCAGGATTACGACGAATACTACAAATCTCTGGCGAACGATTCTTATCACACTGAGTTATCCGGCGAGAATCTTCGCTCGCCGATCTCAAAGTTGCAGCGGGACTACCTTGTGGAGGCGTCAAGCGGGTTCTTTGAACGGAATAGGAAGATATTGGATTTCGGCTGCGGAGAGGCATCTCTTCTCGTGGAGCTCGCAATAGATTTCCCGTCCACTGCATTTTTTGGGTTCGATCCTGGACCGGCTGCGCTGGTTGGATCAGATAAGGCGCGATTGCTGGGTCTGAAAAACCTTTCGATTGCCGACATGAAACAGAGCATTGACCGCGGGCCATATGATTTGATCGTCGTGTCGCATGTCGTAGAGCACCTGCTCGATTTTGACTTGCTTCACTTGTTAAACTCGCTACTTGTTGAAAACGGGCTGCTTTACGTTGAGGTTCCCAACTCGCTTCAGTATTCCACTCACAATCGTCAAGAGTTCCTGTATTATTTCGACAGACTCCACGTCAATCACTTCACTCCGCAGTCCTTAGCTCGGCTTGTCGCCAGTTTTGGTTTCGGCTATGTCCGACACTTCGAATACGCATTTCCGTATCGGGATGGCGATAAATACCCAGCACTCGGTATGTTATTCAAGAAGGGAGAATCCGCAACAACGATCTCCTCGCCGAGCATCCTTGAGTCGACGAAGCTCTACATTGCGAACGAGAAGGAGAGGGCTCGTAAGGTGGTTGCGCAATTCGATTTCTACGACGGAGTCTTGGTCTGGGGAGCCGGCGATAATTTTCACAGGTCTGCAGAAAATGGCGGGCCGCTCTCCAGCTTGCGCAACATGGTCGTACTGGATCGTCGCCCTCAAGAGATATCGGTTGGCGGCCGAAAGTTCTCGACTTTGGATCCCCAAGAGGGTATTCGGCGCTACCCTTGGCCGGTAGTGGTGACGATATCGGAAGCAAGAAAATCGATCAGTAAGCAGGTGATCCAAATCGATCCGCGGAGGCAGGTATTTTTCGTGTAGCCAATTCTCCCGGAGCCTCCTGAGCTAGTCCTCGAGGCTGGATGAACCGCTGTTTTGAGGAACTCAACCACACTTCCGCGTTCCAGACTGTAATGTATGCAATACCACCGAATCGTGTTCGCGCCAATTCCGAGCACAGTTGAAAGTCCTGCCTACGAAGAGCAACATACTCATCCCCACTATCAGTGATTAGGAGGCCTCGGTTGAGAGCCCTCATGATCGGCCTCGGTAGCATTGGCCAGCGCCATACCAGAAATCTCCGCACTTTACTCGGAGACGACGTGGAGATCATCGCGTACCGTGTGAGAGGCCTCAAGCATATCGTTACGCCGACACTGTGCATGGACAGCGAGCGCGACGTGGAGAATGAGTACTCCATCCGCGTCTTTGCGAGCCTGGATGAAGCGTTGGCGGAAAAGCCAGAAATGGCCTTTGTCTGCAATCCAAACAGCCTGCACATCTCCGTCGCGATTGCTTGCATCAAGGCCGGCTGCGATCTCTTCCTGGAAAAGCCACTATCCAATTCACTGGATGGCACTGACCAGCTAATCAAAACCGCGGCTGACCACCGGCGGATAGCGATGGTTGGCTTCCAGTTGCGCTTTCATCCTTGCCTGCGCAGGCTGGCCGAGATCGTTAAGAGCGGCGCCCTCGGCAACCTGCTTGCCGTTCGCGCCATCAATGGCGAGTACATGCCTGGCTGGCATCCATACGAGGATTACCGTCAAACCTATGCTGCCCACCCTGAAACCGGCGGTGGCGTCGTGCTTACGCAGATTCACGAGCTCGATTATCTCTATTCGCTCTTTGGCCTGCCCCAGCGCTTCTATGCCATCGGAGGTCACTGGAGCAACTTGGAGATCGATGTAGAGGATACAGCGAGCATTTTGATGGAATGCTGCATGGCGGGCGGCCGCTTCCTATCCATCTTCATTACGACTATCTTCAGTCTCCGCCAAGTCAACAGTGCGAAGTGATAGGCGACAAGGGCCGTGCAGTTATGGATTTGCACGCCTTGACGGTAACTGCATTTACGCGCGGCAATTCAGCACCCGATGTGCACACCTTTGCAGGTTTTGAGCGCAACCAGCTTTTCCTGGACGAGATCGCCCACTTTCTGGAATGCGTAAAGACGCGGAGACAGCCGGTTGTCGATTTAACGGACGGATTGCAAAGTCTTCGCATGGCTCTGGCAGTAAAGAAATCGATGGCGACACGCGAACCAATAGAACTGACATCGGTCGCATAACAGCCGGTTGGACCAAGCTGATGACGGAATCGAAAAAGAACCGCGCGGAGGAGCTTTTTGACCTATCAGGTCGCGTGGCCATCGTTACCGGTGGCGCCGGCCTCTTGGGCTACTATCACGGAGCTATCCTCGCCGCTGCCGGCGCTCATGTGGTGCTGCTCGACGTTCTCGTTGCGAATCCGGCGATGCGAGCTGCGCAACCGACAGAGACCTATGGCGTTAGATGCTGTGGACTCGATGCCGATATCACGAATGAAGATTCGTTGAAAGGTATTCGAACCCAGATCATAGATGGGTTCGGACGCATCGACATTCTGATCAATAATGCCGCTAATAACCCCAAAGTCGAAGACACGAGCGTGCATCCATGGTCACGGCTTGAGAGCTTCCCACTCGAAGTCTGGGATGCAGACATCCGTGTAGGTCTGACGGGAGCTTTTCTGTGCAGCCGTGTTTTCGGGGCAGAAATGGTGAAACGCGGTTCGGGGGTCATTGTGAACATCGCCTCAGACCTGGCCGTGATCGCTCCGGACCAACGACTCTATCGTGTAGATGGGGTGCCCGAGGATCAGCAGCCGGTCAAACCGGTGACTTACTCCGTCGTAAAAACAGCGTTGCTGGGGCTCACGCGCTACTTGGCAACCTACTGGAGTGGGGCAAACATTCGGGTGAATGCAATCTCCCCTGGTGGGGTTTTCAACGGCCAGCCGGACGTTTTTCTCGATAGGCTAAAGCAGCTCATCCCGATGGGACGAATGGCTGACCGGGACGAGTATCAAGGAGCGATTCTCTTCCTTTGTTCGGACGCGTCGTCGTATATGATCGGAGCCAATCTCGTTGTGGATGGTGGCCGCAGTTGTCTTTGATATCATCCGACCTAAAAGGCACGATTCAGTTCTCATTCGAGGGCAAGACTGCCGTGCTCACGGGAGCATCTAATTGTTTTGCGTTGTACTTTCGCGCGAACTCTGATGGCCAATTGTGCTCGCGTTGTCGCACTCGGACGTTCTGAACAATTGAAGCGAAAAGCCGCTGAGCGAATGAAACGTAAGGAGAGGAAACCGTGCGAAAATTGCTGAAGGTTATTCTTGAAAGCTTTCAGCCTCTCCCTCAGAGACGAGGTTTCGCGCTGAGATGATTACTCGGTGGAAGAGTAAATGACATTGCGGAAGCCGCTACCGGCAGACGATTTGCGATCGATATCGTCGCAGACCGGACCACTATGGGAAGAAGCGCGAGGGCAGCGCCTCCTTCTCACCGGCGGCACAGGTTTTTTTGGCTGCTGGCTCGTGGAAAGCTTTTGCTATATCAATCGCGTCCTGGCCTTGGGCGCTGAAATTACGATACTCACGCGAGATCCGGAGCATTCGCCAAGAAATGCCCGCACCTTGCATCCGATCCTGCGGTTACCCTCCACTCCGGAGACGTTCGCAACTTCGTCTACCCAACTGGGGAGTTTGGGTATGTGATCCACGCGGCCACAGAGACTGTGGCGCGAAAGACAAAGGAAGCGCCGCTTGAGATGTTTTCCACTTTGGCAGCTGGCACGGAGCACGTACTGGAGTTCGCCGCGACACATGGCACCCGGAAATTTCTCCTGACCAGTTCGGGCGCAGTATACGGAAAGCAGCCCGCCGAACTAACGCATGTGCCGGAAAGCTTTGCGGGGGCTCCTGACCCTCTTGACACATTGAGCGTGTACGGCGAAGGCAAACGGATTTCCGAACTCCTATGCGCCATTTACCAGAAGAGAACAGGGATCGAGTGCAAGATCGCACGCTGCTGGGCTTTCTGTGGACCGCACCTCCCCCTCGATGCGCATTTCGCAATTGGTAACTTCATTGGCGACGTGCTTGCCGGCAGGCACATTCAGATTGCGGGCGACGGCACTCCCCGAAGGTCCTACTGTATGCGGCCGATCTCGCAGTCTGGCTGTGGACGCTCCTGTTTCGCGCCCCAGGTCTCGTTCCTTTCAATGTGGGGTCGGCGCAAGATGTCAGTATTCTGGAACTTGCACACGTGGTAGTTGCAACTCTGAATCCTGATATCGAGATTTGGGTTGCCCTGTCACCCCAGCCGGAGGTCGCTCCGCAGCGGTATGTTCCCTGCGTAGATCGAGCACGCGATGAACTAGGTCTGCGTGAATCGGTTGAACTGGCGGAGATGATCCGTCGCACCGCTCAATGGTATGCGCTTTGAGCTTGCCCATCTGGTCCTTCTTCCGGCGCGATTCAACTCTACTTTCAAACCGATGTTCACCCTACGCGGGACTTCGCGGTTGCGGCTAGCTCATTGAGGCAAAACTGGTTCCGCGGATGATACTCTGTGCTCACCTTATTGGGAGGCCGATAACACAGGTCCAAAGAGTATCACCAATCTTTGACACCATCCGATAATGAAGTCTCAACGCGCAATTTCGTCCTCTCATATTGCTTCCGATCAGAGCTTTCCAGAGACCTCTTCTGCGCGCGGCTGGTATCCAGGTCTCGACAAGTCCGCGGGATCGCGGTCGGGCTTGTATTTACAGTTCATTACATTAGCAAATTCCCCATCGGCTGGATGGGCGTCATTGTCTTCTTTGTACTCTCAGGTTTTCTGATCACGGGTGTGCTGTATGACAGCAGAGACCAACCTCATCGTTTCCGGAACTTTTACATTCGCCGCACGCTCCGAATCTTTCCCCTATTTTATTTTGTTTGGCTTTGTATAGCGTTGGCCGGACCCTTTCTCCACGAGGAATGGAGTCCCAGGCATCTTCTCTGGCCAACTTATCTTGGCAATTTTGCGCGCTTCCTAGCAGGAACACCCGCAGTCGACCGGATCAATACGCGCCTGGATTGGCTGCCTATCCAGATCGGCCATTTCTGGTCCCTCTGCGTTGAAGAGCAGTTCTATCTGATTTGGCAGCTGGTCGTGTTCAAGGTCGCGGATCGCGGCAAGCTGGTCAGGATTTGCCTCGGGGTGATGGTCAACGGTACTCCTGCTGCGCATTGCCTTGTCCTGTTCATCCCAGAGAAGATGGTGCAGATGGAATTCCTCTACCGGATGACGTTCACGCAGGCGGATTCCTTCCTGTGCGGCGGTCTTCTTGCGCTCTGGATTCGAGGTCCTGAGAAACACCGTCTTTCAAGGCCAGTACGTACGTTTTCTTCGTGTTGATTGCCTTGCTTGGAGTTGCGTGCTGGTTCAACGGCCCTGGGCCGCAATTCTCACATGTTGCTCCGTCGACTCCTTGGATGTCAGCTTATGGATTTACGCTCGTGTATCTCGTTGCCGCGGGCCTGCTCCTGAGTTCTCTTTCGAGGACCAACGTATTGTTTCGTGTCATGAATTTCAGGCCACTGCGGTCGTTAGGTAAGTACAGTTACGGCTTCTACGTCTACCACGTCCTGCTGCGACCCATTCTCATTGAGCCATGGGGAAAGTTGCAGTCGCACTGGGCGTTCCGTGTATCACTGTGTCTCGAATTCCTGGTGGTTTTTGCAGTCTCGGTGGCCAGCTACCACTTCCTGGAAATGCCGTTTCTGAAACTGAAGGACCGGTTCTCGGCCGCCGTCAGAACAATGCGAGTGATTTGTTCCCGAAAGGGCCAGCAATGGAAACAGGCGCTCTCCCCTAATGCGATGGGTACCGCGGATGTGGGCGATTGCGGCGACGAGGTGGCGGGATGGACTTCGATGTTAGGATTGCGGAAACACCCATGATTTGGAACAACTCCATCAATCCACATCTGCTCTAGTATAGATGTATCGATTCTCCATGGCCTATTTCTGCATCAGGGTTGTAAGTTGCTTGAACTACGTCCATTTGGAAGTGAGTTAAAAGAATGAGCCCGTTTAAGATGGTTGTGCGCGCAAGCACAGTCCTATTTGTCAGTGCCGCTGCTTCATTTCTCAATTCTCAGGCGGGCAGCGGTGTAGCGAGCAACGGTGCGTATTCCGTCGGCAGCGGCGCAGGGATGTACTCACATATTGCAGATGCCGAGACATCCATTGGCATAGGCAAAACAGGAACCGTGATCCTGTCCGCGGGATACACCGACGTCATCACGTCTAGTATGCAGATTGGCTGGCCGGCAGGCCCCGGGATCAAAGTCTTCATGATGCCGGGAAGCACGATTCAGGAGAACATTGCCAATGGCGGCCCTGGGATCGTCATCTACGAAGGAAGTGCCTTGGAGTGTCTGGGAGCAGCGCCTTCCGGCTCGGTGAACGGACAGGCTTTCACCATGCCAGGTCACGGTTGGCAGCAGTTCCGTCAGGATGTCGTCGATGGTGACCACCGGCTTCACAATCACAGGTCAACCGCAAGATATGTTCAGTTTGCAGGGCATTACGTTTATACCAGGATTCGCAACCATCACCGCCGTAGGTGATTTCGAGGGGATCGTTACTCCTTCGCTGATCGCCAACAACAATTTTTTCGGCGGCCACAATGTCACCTATGAATGGCATATTGGCAACGGGGCTGGCGGGGGCGAAACAATGTTCCTGAACAACGAGCTGCGCGGTCACTCCATGGTGACAGGGGCAATGGTGTACATCACGGGAGGGGAAGCCGGAGCCTCTAACGTAACAGGTAACTTCGGTATCGTCGGAGGCGAAGTATCCTGCAGCGGGCCGAATGCACCCACGTTCTTGATGGACGGCGACCCAGCAGGTCGCGGGACCCAAGGAGTGGTGGGGGTGAAGATCCACGGTGTGTGGTCGCAGTCCTGCCCGGAAGGAGATCCAGGGTCCTCAAGTTATGTGTATATCCACAATGCAAGTTACATTCACGTTTATGATCAGAATTTCTCAACCCCGGCTCTATCCTTCATCTCCATCAGCGAGAGTGCGCCCGGCCTCACCAACTTCATTAGCTTCGACAACATAGCGTTAGACTGCGCGAATACGAACTGCCTCGGTCAGACGTTTATCACAGACACCACGGCAAATGGCTTCACCCACGCCGCTCCTTCGTGGACGAACAATATACCGCTCTACGCCCATCAGGGGTTCGTGCAACATGACCAGGCCGGAGGTGGGTGGTCGCATGTAGTTGGATCGTCCGGGGGGAGCGGCACGGGGCAGCAAACAGACACGATTCTGAATGTAGTGCAGTCGGGCACGGCGGGATCGGCCAGTTATACGGATGCGAGCGCCGGCTATGCGTGGCGGGTGCAGAACCAAGGCGCCATCAACATGGATTTCGGCGCGAATCAATACTCAGATGGTTGGATCGAGAGCTATCAGAACGGCACTACCACCGGAAAGCCGCTTAATATCAATACAAAATATGGAGGATATGTAAATTTCGGTGGCGACGTCTTTGGACCGAGTTTCACCTTTACCAATGGAAGCCTGACTCAGTCTGGCACAGTAGGGTCCGCCAGCCTCAAGGATGTGACTGCTGGCTATGCGTGGCGGGTACAAAACCAGGGAGCCATTAACGTGGATTTCGGCGCGAATGATTACGCAAACGGCTGGATCGAGAGTTACCAGAACGGGACCACGGTCGGAAAACCCCTGAACATCAACTCCAAGTACCGCGGATATACCAACTTCGGAGGATTTGTCTATGCGCCACGTTACTCGCTCCAGAATGGAGATGGGTTGACGGCAATGCCTGCAACAAGCGCGGTTGCGAATCACGTTGCCTGTATTCTTTCACCGGGGCCGCCAATTGAATTGGGTCACTGTACTGCAGCAATGAAGTCTGAAGGGTCGTGTAGCTGCAAGTAGGCTGGATGGAACTGGCCCTGCAGACTTGATTTGAGTTGGTTTGGTAACATCAAAAGGGACTCAATGCCCTAGAAAATCGGTTAGAGAGTTCTCAATGCCCCTGGAAAAACCGTTAAAGCGTTTTCTTCGATCGGTTGTATATGCCACTCCTCTCTTTCGCTATTTTGCACCTCGCTACAGGAGTACGTACGTACCGGCGCATCTTTGCCGCCTGATTGATCTCTTAACTCAGACGGCTAACATACCGGGATCGATTGTCGAGGTGGGATGCTTCACTGGTGAGACAACAATCTGGCTTAACCGACATCTGCAAGACCTGAAAATCGAGAAACCTTACTATGCTCTTGATACCTTCGGAGGCTTCACAGATTCCGATCTCGCCTTCGAAGTGACCGAGCGCGGCAAGAAGCTCTCAGACATTTACGGATTCGGCTCAAATAGTAGATCGTGGTTCGACAAAACGATGCGCCTCAACGGGTGCCACAAGGTGATTTCGGTACAAGGGGACGCAAGCAAATTTGACTATTCAACAGTCGCCCCGATCTCGTTTGCGCTGGTCGATCTTGACTTGTACCTGCCGATGAAATCGGCTCTCAAAGAGGTCTTCTCCGTCTTGTCGCGCGGAGGCATAATCGTCGCCGATGACTGCGACCCGAACATTAATTACGATGGCGCTTATCAGGCTTTCACCGAATTTGTAGCCAGTCACCATTTACCCTTTCGAATCCATCACAATCGGCTTGGAGTCGTCGTGAAAGCGTAATCTGGCTTCTGTTTCGTTCAAGCCGTTTTTGCATCAGTGCGAGACAGGAACTGATTGCACTCTTCTTCGCAGTGAGAAAGCTCTCCGTAGTCGTCGGATTTTCACCGAGTGTTCTGCAGTTCGGTTCAAGTTTTCGTAAAGCGCACTCACTAGGGCAATAATCATTCCAACAAAAAAACCTGCGAACGTTGCTCCGATAACGATAAGACCCCTCTTGGGAAAGGATCGCCTGTCAGGCGGAATGGCGGCATCGACGACCTGAATGAGTGCTCCCTCCTTGGCCTCATCGAGCTTGGCAACTTCAAACTGCCGGGCCAGGATGTCGAAGATCGTTTCGTTGTATTTGACATCGCGCAGCTTGCGTAGATATTCCAGTCCCGCCTCCGGCACTCGCCCTTTGGACATCATCAGGCCGGTGTCGGCGCTGTTTTCAGAGCCTCCCAGCTTTGCCAACTGCGCGCGCAGGCCGTCCAACTCCTGCTGAGCCTGAACCAACTGGGCGTTTTCACTCGTGGCGAACGTGCGCATCGACACGATCTGTACTTCCTTCGCGGCGATCTGTGCGCGGAGTTCCGCTGCCGATTGGATCAATGCTCGCGCTTGACTATCCAGTTGAATCATTCCTGTTTTTTGTTCTGTCTGCTTCAGGGCCTCTTCGGCGTTGGCGAGGTTGTCCTTTGCCTGCTCAAGTTGCTGCTCGAAGAACAGCCTCCGCTGTGATGCTTCCGTGATGGCTAGATGCTCAGAAAGCTTCCGGAACTGGTCTACATAGCCATTGGCGAGTTCTGCAGCGCGATTCGGATCGCGGTCCTCTACGGAGATATGAATCAGACCGTCCTTGCCAGTGGCGTCCACGACGGCATACTTTTCAAAGGCCTTGCGGGCATCGGAGGGATACTTTTTGTGATACTCCTGCATAAGGCTGAAGCGTTGCACCATCGCACCTTCGACGGTGCGACTCTTGAGCATTGCGACGTACATATCATTGGGACTCTTAATGCCGAGACTTGCACCGGCGAGAGCGGCCATGCCACCCATATTTCCAACCTGCGAAGCAAGCGCGGCCCCCATTGACGAGTTCTGTTGCGGTGGCAGGAGCGTAACATTCGCTGTGTAGCTCTCGGGTAGTATCAGCGAGATGACGATCGCGAGAACAGCAAATACCCCCGTAACGATGAGGATCGTGCGTAGCCGCTCGGCAAGAACGATGAAAAGATCCATAAGAGAGATCTCGTCATCCTTCGTGTCGGGCTTTGCAATGCGCGGGCCGGAAGCAGGACCGGTGTGCTCTTGCAGTTCTGGAAGTGAGGCATCTGTTGGCATTTATTCCCGCCGAGTTCGGATTTCGCGGTGTTCCAATTTTTATTCTACAGGCAGAAGCGCAGCGAGGTTGAGAGCGCAGAGCTGCGATACTACAGGCCGATTAGATCGCCGCCGAATGATGACATTCTCCGCAGAGCTGGGTAATTGGGCGAGATGCAAAGGGCGGTGTCAAGGCCCTTCGACCGCGTAAGGCGGCGCGCAGGCACGGCCTTAACACCGGCCGGGCCTCGGCTACGCTCTTGTTATCGTCAGCCAACATGCCGCACCGGTATTGGCTCTTTTTGGAGTCTCGCCGCACCTGCTTTGCACAACCGGCGTTTTGAAGGCGGTTTGGTTCCGCGAGAGGCTGGCCGCTTGGCTGAAGCACAAGTAAAAATTAGCGAGTAGGGAAGTGAAACGGGCTGCTGGATCTGGCGGAGCATGTCTCAGAGTCCGTCCTGCTCTGTATCGCTTTGGCAAGCTGGAGGGATGCGCTTGAGAGTGGAGGCGGCGGGTATTCCGCCCGCTGCAGTGAGAAACTCGGAGAGGATTGGCATGGGAACGAGACCCTCTGGTCTCGCGCACACGGAGCCGCGAATTGGTCTCCTTGAAAGCTGCGGGCGTGTACAAGAGTCGATTTTTGTGCATTTTTGGTAATTTGACATGCCTTTTTCGGCCTTCTCGAATTTTGCAAGTTTTTAGAAACCATTGATACTTAACTAGTCATCCTATGGAAAAGTAGGTCGACTCTCGCCGTCTCCACCAACTTTTAGAGCAGCTCGAGCGCGCTTCGCCGCGCGGAGGGTGACCTGCTCCCCGGAAACCGCACACAACCGAATATGAAATCGTATTTGGAGAGGGGCGGAGTATGTCGAGGAGCAAGCACAGCGAAGCACAGATGATTGCAGCGGTGAAGCAGATGGAAGCCGGGCGTAAGGCCGAGGATGTGGCCCGGGAAGTTGGCGTCAGCACGCACACGATCTATGCCTGGAAGGCGAAGTATGGTGGCATGGACGTAAGCGAGGCACAGGAGGCCAAGCGGTTGCGGGATGAAAACGGTCGATTGCGCAAGCTGGTCGCCGATCTGAGCCTGGATAAAGAAGCCCTGCAATCGGTCATAGAAAAAAACGGCTGGAGCTCGACGCGATGAAGGCCGCCGTCGAGCATGTTCAAGCTAAGTTCACCTTTACCGAGCGCCGCGCTTGCCGCCTGTTGCTGGTTCCAGTCTCCAGCTATCGCTACAAGCCATGCCATCGCGATGAAGATCTACGTGAGCGTCTGGTTGCACTGGCCCGCGAGAAGCCGCGCTATGGGTATCGTCGCCTACATGTGTTGCTGGGGCGCGAAGGTGCGCACGTCAACCGCAAGCGCGTTCATCGAATTTACCGCGATGCCGGTCTTGCCTTGCGCCGGAAGAAGCGGAAACATTGCGTGCGGGTAAGCGCTCCGCTGGGCGTCTACACAGCTGCCAACCAGGAGTGGGCTCTCGACTTCGTGCATGATGTGGTGGCATCGGGCCGCACGATCCGCGTGCTCAACGTGATCGATGCCTACACGCGCGAGAGCCTGGCGATGGAAGTGGACACGAGCTTCGCAGGTCTGCGCCTGACGCGTGTGCTCGACGAAATCATCGCCCAACGCGGTCTGCCTCAGGCGATTCGCTGCGATAATGGCCCGGAGCTAACCAGTCGGCACTTTCTGGCATGGAATCTGGAACGGAGGATCAACCTGATCCATGTCCAGCCGGGAAGGCCAACGCAGAACGGCTATGTTGAGAGCTTCAACGGCAAGCTGCGCGAGGAGTGTCTGCGTATCAACTGGTTCCAGAATCTGTTCGAGGCCAGGCGCATAATCGCCGGCTGGCGGCAGGACTACAACGAATGCCGGCCGCATAGCAGCCTGAACTATCTAACGCCGGCGGCGTTCGCGGCAAAAACAAGCCGTGGAAAAGACGCGGACTCCGTCCGCTTGAAAAACGATACTACCGTTTTTCACTTTCCCACCGCTACGGCTGCGGTTGGCTGAGTTGTATTATCAACGTGCGGAAAATGGGGGCAGGTCACCTCTAGTCGGAAAGTCCCTGCAGGAGGGGGAGTGTGAGTCCTGAACATGGCTTGGTTTTCCAGATTCTGAGAATCCTTATAAAATGATTGAATATAATAGACTTAACACGAGGCCTTCCCTCTGCGTCTCCGTCAAAGCTGACTTCGATGGTACGCGCGCGTAGCAGTCAGGCGCATCGAGCGTCAGCAGCCAGCCATTATGTGACACTGTAATCAACAAATTTAAAAGCTATCTGTGAGGCCTCGGGTTGCGAGCAGATTTTGTGAGCCGGTTGCGACATGAATTCGGAATTTCCTTTACACACTTGTTTTCGCCTCGATGATGATTCCGGCAGTTCGAGAAAGGGCCAGCGGGTCGCCCTTGCTCGCGGGTGCCGAAACCGAATCCGCAGCTTCTGATGCGAACAGCTCTTCTCGCCCGCCTGCGCGCCGCGGATCGCGGCTCCCCTTTCGTCCCCGTCGATAGCTGGGTCTATCCGGCTATATTGCGGTTGTACTCGCTCGGTTATCTCAATCACGTGTTTCTCGATATGCGCCCCTGGACGCGCGCCAGTATCGGACCCATGCTTCAGGAAGTAAATGAGCATCTTGGAACAGCGAGTATCGATCATCCGGATTCTCGTTTGAACGAAGCCGAGAAGATATTCGACTCCCTGGCCTATGAACTTAACTTCGATCGCCAGCAGGACTGCGTCCTCGACGACAGCAATCTGCATCTTGAATCCGCATACTCAACCGTGCGTGCGATCAGCGGCACGCCGCTGCGCGACAGTTACCACCTGGGTTCGACAATCATCAACGACTACGACCGTCCCTACGAGCACGGATTCAACAACTACTCAGGCATCAGCGGCTATGCCTCTCGCGGCCGTTACCAGATTTATGCGCGTGGGGAATTCCAGGGGGCTCTGTCGGCTGCTGGATATTCCTCTGCACTGTCCGAGGAACTCTCCAATATCGACTCAATCAACTTCATCAATCCTGCAACGGGCCTTCCCTATTACCAGGCAACAATTCCTCTTGGGCCCATCGGCGCCACGGCCAACGTGCGATTGCTTGAAGCGTACGTTTCCGCGAACGTCCTGAACCACGTCGTCTCCTTTGGCAAGCAGGACGAATGGCTCTCGCCCGCCCAGGGTGGCGCGATGGCGTATTCAAACAACGCTGAGAACATCTACTCATTCCAGATCAACCGCATCGAACCTCTTCGCATTCCCGGCCTCTCCACCATTACGGGACCCTTTCGCTACGAATTTCTGGTTGGGCCGCTCCAAGGGCACACCGAAATCGCGCCGACTGCAACCGAATGGGTCAATCCAGGCGCCCCCTGGATGCATGTTGAAAAGCTCAGCTTTCGTCCCACCTCGAATCTTGAACTCGGCTTTGAGCGGACGGTAATCTGGGGCGGCAAAGGTCACGAACCGATCACGCTCCACACCTTTCTGCGAAGCTTCTTTAGCACCTCCGCTCCGATCTCCGCGGTGAAGAATAGCCCCCTCGATCCTGGCGCTCGCTTTGGCGCCTTCGACTTCACTTACCGCCTTCCGTTTCTGCGCAATTGGCTTACGCTCTATTCCGATTCCGAAGTCCACGACGATGTCTCCCCGATCGATGCTCCGCGCCGTGCATCCATCCGGCCTGGTCTGTATCTCTCCCACGTGCCCGGCATACCAGAGCTCGACGTGCGCGCTGAGGCTGTCTCCACTGATCCCTCCATCAGCAACAGCCAGGGCGGGCAGTTCATGTATTTGGAGGGAATCCAACGGCAGGGCTATACCAACAAGGGTGCCCTCTTCGGCGACTGGATAGGCCGCGAAGACAAAGGCGGGCAGGGATGGATCACTTATCACCTGAGTGGCAATGAGTGGGTGCAGTTCGGGGTGAGGAATCAGAAGGCCGCGAAGGACTTCATCCCCGGCGGCACGACCCTCAACGATCTCAGCCTTCAGGTCGTCAAACGCCTTGGCAAAGACGTCGAGCTAAACGGCCAGTTTCAATTTGAACGCTGGAATGCTCCCATCTATCTCAATGGCGAGCAGACGGTCACCACTACCACTCTTCAGCTCACCTGGTTCCCAAAGCATCCGATCCGCTTTTGAAGGGCTTCTTCTATCGAATCGCGCACATGGCAGTTGCCGCCAGATGAGCTCGAGCCGCCGGAGAATTCGACTGGCACCCGCAAGGCCTCAACGATCGCGCAAAGCCGCTCCATCCGGCTTCGGTGAGCCCATTCAGATTTGGGCGTCTTTATGACAGTTGGGAGGGCGCGCAACCAGCCGGGAATCAATCTCCGGAGCTGCATCGCCGGTGATGCCGAGAACGCTGGGTGCAACTAGCGTGGGAGCAGGCAGTTTGACTTTAGGACGGCTTGTTTTGCTGTTCGCTCGCATCAGCCTCGAGCAGTTTGTAAATCTCTGAGCTTTCCCAGCGTCGTAGAACCGTGTCCACAATGAGTCTTAAGTCAGACGCAAAAGAAGCCTGACCCATGTACTCCTTGTCGAGCCGGAGCTTGGCAGGAAGAATGATCGCGTGGTAGTACCCATCCAGATGATGGTGAGGCAGGCGTGCCAGGATCTGTTCCTCTCGAGCGAAGGCAATGGTCGCCGCACCGGTGATTCCTGGCCGGCACCGGAGTTCGCCAAGCTGATGCTCTGGCAGCTTCGGGCGGGGTCCAACCAAACTCATATCGCCCATCAGCACATTCAGGAGTTGCGGCAACTCATCGAGCTTCCAACGGCGAAGGAAAGGGCCGACCGGGGTGAATCGCTGATTGCCTGCAGTGGTGACCTTGTTCCGTGCGCCGCTTTCCAAGTGCTCCATTGTGCGGAACTTCAGAATGGTGAAATTCCGGCGATGTAGCCCCGTACGCCTCTGCAAAAACAGAACCGGGCCCCTCGACGTCAAGCGAACTGCCAGACCCACAATCAGAAAGATCGGAATCAATAAGGGAAGTGCCAATAGCACGCAAAGCGATGTCAAATAGGCGCTTCATGCCAGACTGAGACCAGGAACTCGCGCGTTCCTCGGCCAGGCTACAACGACGAGTGCCCGGCGAGTCCGGATTTTCCGGCAGGCGAGAGGCTTCTGCGCCTGCGCGACCTCGCTGAGCGTCGAACGATGGAAAACTACGCGAGGATGAAATTTCCGAACCGGTTGAGGCAATTACTACATTGGCGCTCAATTAACCCTCCGCAGGCTGAAAGCAAATTATCCAATGTACAAGTCACGCCAGATTGTTGGACGTGTCATAAAGGAACGGAGTTGTGCTCTGTCACCAATTTGAGGCCCCCGGTAAGTGGATATCAGGGCTGGGCAAATAAAACAAAAGCCTGTACCTGCAACAGCTTCCAATCTTGGGGACAGCAGGCGCAACGACTCCCAGAAACTGCTGTTGATGATAGAAGGATAGCACTCTGGTGCCCAGGGAAACGTTACCAGTTTGCGAATTAAATATCCCGAGGTAACAAAAATAGGTGATAAACATCACATTTCAAATAATTTCCGAAACAACGAATTCCCGCCAGCGACTAGTTACTCACAGAGAACCCTCGCAAACGTTGTAGACGAGCGGGTGATTCCCCTATTGTCTCGCCTGAGTCACATGTCGCCCCGCAATTGTCTGAATGGCGGAGAGCTGTTTCCTTCCGACAATTCGTGTGAGGATGACGGCAACCTGACGAGCAGGGTTCATCGTGAGCGCAAGCACGAAAATCCGCTCCGGAAGGTCGTGCAGGCCGGAAAAATAGAATACAAAACATCCGCAATCGAGATGCTAGCCGGAGAGTTCGCGATAGGCCAGAAGAGACTCCTTGGCGGCCATCCTGTGAGGGCGCCAGTCATTGAAGGCCATGCTAGACTCATGACTATGATTTCCGTACATGTTACTGAAAGGAGTACTCGGGATTCCCGCGTAAGAACTACCCCTGAACTGCCCTCATCAACGTTCAAAATGGCCAAATTTATTGCTCTTTTTCTTCTGGCATCTTCGGTCGGCGTCTGCCTGAGTGCCCAGCAGCCCACACAGGGCGGCTATCCGGATTCAACCCAAAACCCCAGTACGGGATCGCAGAACCCCGGCCAGGTCGACTGTTCCGATCCTTTGCAAGCCAGCGCGCCGGAGTGTTCCCTTCAGATACCAGGAGCGGTTCAGAATCAGACCCAGCAACAACGTTACCCGCAATCGGATAGGTTTGGTGCGCAGCCAACCCGCCCCAATGGAAACTACTCCGATAACGAACAGCTAAATCGACCTGCGTCGCAAACGGGGCAGCTTCAGGAACTTCGTCTCCCTCCAGAACCGCTCACCGAGTTTCAAAAGTTCGTTGCATCCACGACCGGACAGATTCTGCCGATTTTTGGAGCCAGCCTTTTTCGGCGCGTTCCGACTACATTCGCGCCGGTCGACCTGGCCCCCGTACCTCCTGATTTCGTTGTGGGACCCGGCGACGAACTGCGCATTCGCGTGTGGGGGCAGTTAGGTTTTCAGGCCAATGTCCGGGTAGATCGTTCCGGCGACATTTATCTTCCTCAGGTCGGTCCCGTTCATGTCGCATCCATTCCGTTTTCTGAACTCGATGGGCATCTTCGCGCCGCGATTGGTCGTGCATTCCATAACTTCGACTTGACGGTGGATCTCGGACAAATCCGCTCCATCCAGGTATATCTTTCTGGAGAAGCGCGTACCCCCGGTGTCTACACCGTCAGTTCTCTCAGCACCCTTGTAGACGCACTCTTCGTTGGCGGAGGGCCAAATACGCAAGGATCACTCCGCGATATTCAGCTTCGTCGCGGCAGTGAGACGGTCGCCCACTTTGACCTTTACGACTTGCTTGTCCGCGGCTCGAAAGCAAAAGATGCAAAGCTCTTGCCGGGCGACGTCATTTATATTCCCCCAGTCGGTCCCCAGGTTGCGTTCACGGGCAGCGTAAAGAGTCCTGCCATTTACGAGTTGCTTCCCGGCGAGCAGTTATCGGCAGCTCTCGCCGATGCCGGCGGCGTTTCTGCAGTGGCTTCAGCGGCTCGCATTTCCATCGAACGCATTGATCACAGCGACCGCCATGCCATGGAAGTAGCCTTTGACAAGATAGGCTTGGCCACCCCGCTCGCCGATGGCGATATTGTGCGCGTTTTCTCCATCGTTCCGCGGTATGGAACGACTGTTGTGCTTCGCGGAAACCTGGCAAACCCCGGACGGTTCGCATGGCATCCCGGTATGCGCCTCAGCGAGCTCATCCCGGATAAGGACTCGCTCATTACAAGGGACTACTGGTGGAAACGGACACAACTCGGATTACCGGCACCGGAGTTTGAGCCGGTTCCCGGATTTCAGAATCTGCGACAGCCTTCTGATGGCAACGTGATTACCTTGAGACGCCCCGTACCCCAGGAGCCTAACGCGCAGACCCCACTCCAGGACACCACACAATACGCACCCCAGGACGGGACGCAAAACCCAAACCAATACCCATCACAATATCCGTCGCAAAACACATCACAATACCCAACGCAAAACTCAAACCAATACCCATCGCAATACCCGGCGCAGGACGGGACAACGGGTCAATCAGGCTTGTTCCCGAATCAGAATCTGTCCGCGCAGCAACGGAGTGGAAGTTCTTCCCTGGGAGCACAACAGGCCTCTGCCCAGGGGCTTCGACCCGCTCAGCGAACTACCGTACGCCTTCTTGCTCCTGATATCGATTGGGACTTTGCAACGATTGAACGAATCGACCCGGAAACGTTGAAGACTACCCTGATACCCTTCGACCTCGGAAAGCTCGTTCTCCAGCACGATGGGTTACAGGATCTGGAGTTGAAGAGTGGCGATATCGTTTCTATCTTTTCCGAAGCCGACATTCATGTTCCTCTCGCCGAGCAGACCAAACTCGTAACTTTGGATGGCGAGTTCGTGCACGCCGGTGTCTACTCTGTGCATCCCGGTGAAACACTGAGACAACTGGTGGAGCGTGCTGGCGGCGTTACCACCAAAGCTTATCTCTTTGGCTCGGAATTCACGCGCGAGTCAGTCCGTGTCGAGCAGCAGGCTCGCATCGATGAGTACGTCCGGTCCCTGCAGATGCGCATCCAGCGCTCGAACCTGGCACTCGCCGCCTCTTCTACATCTACCCCGCAGGAGCTGGCCTCTACTGCTCAAAACAGCGAACGGGATTTGATCTCCTCCCTCAGCCGGATCCGCGCCACCGGCCGCGTCGTTCTGACCCTCAAGCCGAACAGCGCTGGAACCGCCAGCCTTCCAGACATGACAATGGAGAATGGCGATCGATTCGTGATTCCGCCCGTTCCCGGAATCGTGAACGTCATTGGCTCCGTGTATGACCAGAATTCTTTCTTATATGTGGACGGACGTCGTGTTGGTTCATATTTGTTGCAGGCCGGGGGGCCGAACAGAGACGCGGACCGAAAACATGAGTTCATCATCCGGGCAAACGGCGACGTCGTTAGCCGCGAGACGGTGAAGTCGGTCTGGGGCAATGAGTTTGCAAGTTTGGGTCTTAACCCGGGCGATACGGTCGTGGTCCCCGAGAAGACTTTCGGTCCGTCAGTGTTGAAGAGTGTGCTCGATTGGTCGCAGGTGTTCTCGCAGCTGGCGCTCGGTGCCGCAGCCATCACAGTCATCGCTCCGTGAAATGCCTCGATGACTGTTCAGACCTCAGCGACCTGATGCGGCGCAGCACCGTCTTTGGGGATATAACGTTTGCCGCGATTATTCGCTGGTCATGCCCAGGGGCTGGGCGATATCAAACGATGAGAAACGCCGGTTCTGGCCGGTAATCTCCGAACGCAATTCCAACCATAGTTCGTTGGGAATCTTCAGGTAGACCTCAACCACTGAAGGATCAAACTGCGTCCCCGAGCAGCGGATAATCTCTGCGCGGGCCGCATCAAAGGTGCGGGCTACGCGATACGGTCGATCGCTGGTGATGGCGTCGAGTGTGTCGGCTACCGCGAAGATCCGGGCGCCGACCGGAATGGCCACTCCCTTCAGGGTGCTCGGATAGCCGGTTCCGTCGTAGTGTTCCTGGTGCGTAAAAACGATTTCGGCGGCTTCCGCCAGGAAGGGGATCTTGCGCAGCATCTGGTAACCGCGTGCGCAATGCTCCCGCATAATCTCCTGCTCCCCCGGCGTCAGCTTTCCCGGCTTGCGCAGAATATCGTCGGGAATCGCCATCTTGCCGATGTCGTGCAGAAAAGCGCCGCGTGCAATCACCTTGATCTCGGCAGGTGAGATGCCCATGGCTCTTGCCAACGCAATGGTGTATGCCGTAACGCGTTTGGAGTGGCCCTCGGTCTCGGAGTCTTTCAGGTCGAGGGCATCGCCAAGAGCCTCGAGCGTGACGTCATACGAGTGCTCCAGGTCTTCCATTGCCTGACGCAGCATCTCTGTCCGCGCCCGTACAACCTGTTCCAGATTCTGCTGGTAGGTGCGGCTCTCCTGCAACGCCTGGCGGTGTTCCAGCGCACGCTGTACTGTGGCGACCAAGTGTTCTCGTTCAAACGGCTTGAGAAGGTAGTCGTAGGCGCCGCGGCGCATGGAGTCGATGGCCACGCTGATGTCATGAATGGCCGTAACCATGATCACCGGAAGATTCGGACTCTGCGCATGAATGCGCTCCAGAAGGGCGAGTCCGTTGCCCTCCTGCATGACGATATCCGTCAATATCAACTCAAAGGAATCGTGGTCAATCGCCTCCAGGGCTTCACGTCCCCCCGAGGCAAGCATGATCTCGTATCCCTGGTGCTCAAGGGTCGCCGCGATCATCGAGCGAACGTGAGCTTCGTCGTCCACGACGAGAATGCGTGCAGTCTTGCGCGCTTTCAGGCCCGTGCGGATATCCGCGCTCGCCAAAGAAAGCGTCGCTGTCGAGGATGCGTCCAGCCCTGCCGGCTTCGATGCCAACCCCGTTTCCTTCCCGGTTTCCCGCCAGTGGTCAGTCCATCTGCCGCGGGGCAATCCTCTCAATTTAGGCACCAGCATTTCTCAAAATGGGATGTTCTCTACCTTAAAGAAATAAATCGGCTTCAGGACACAGGATAAAAGGAAATCCCGAACAATTCGCCGCAAACCTCCCGCAGAGGGACTCGCAGTTCGTATTTCAGCCACCGACCGATAAATCCTTGAGAACGTATCAAGAACTTACGCTTACGCCAGCTAGTGGCGCAAGCCCCCCTTGCGAAAGTACCAAAGTACTAAAGTGGTATAGATTTCTGGAGAAATTGTTTCGTGTTGATACAGAAAACCTCCAGTCGCCTTGATTCGGGGAAGGTTAGGTCGTCCGGAGCGCATTACAAGATTTATTTCTGTTCCTCTCCCCGCGCCCGTCGCGCCGCGGCCCAGCCTTCCTTGGTCACCTGTCGGGACCGTCCCACCGCCAAGGCGCCTGAAGGGACACTCCGCGTAATGCAGGATCCGGCACCGATATAAGCGCCATCGCCGATCTCAATCGGCGCCACCAGCGTCGAGTCGCTGCCGACAAACGCGCCCTGCCCGATCCGCGTAGCGTGCTTGTGTACGCCGTCGAAGTTGCAGGTGATCACCCCGGCCCCGATGTTGGAACCCGCGCCCACTTCTGCGTCGCCGAGATAGGTCAGGTGATTGGCCTTCGCCCCTTTGCCCAGCTTCGCCTTCTTCGTCTCAACGAAGTTGCCCACGTGCGCGTCCTGTCCGATTTCGCTCCCCGGCCGTAAGTGCGCAAAGGGGCCGATCTTGGCGCCGTCCGCCACCGTGCTTTCGCCGAGTACACAGCTCTGCCGGATGAGAACGTCATTCGCCAGCGTGCAGTTCTCGATCACCGTGTAAGAACGAATGCGGCAGTCTCTACCGATCTTTGTCTTGCCGAGCAGTTGCACAAACGGCTCGATGATCGTATCGGGCTCAATCTCCACCTCGGCGTCGATCACGCACGTCTCCGGCCGGAAGATAGTGACCCCGCCGGCCATCAAACGACGGGCAGTCACCGCACGCATTCCCGCGTCGAGCGCCACCACCTCGGCAATCGTGTTGGCCCCGAGCACCTCTATCGCCTCGGGGGCCTTGATTGCTGCAACCTTCTCGCCCTCCGCGTGCAGAATCCCCGCCATGTCGGTCAGATAGAACTCGCCATGGGCATTGTTGTTGGTGAGGTCGTCCAGATGCTTCATCAGCGGAGCCACCTTGAATGCATAGATACCGGAATTGATTTCGCGAATCGATTGCTGCTCAGGCTTCAGCGCCTTCTGCTCGACAATCGCGTCCACCTCGGGCTGATCAGACGCATGACGAATAATCCGGCCATAGCCAGTGGGATCTTCCGGAACGGCGGTCAAAATCGTCATCGCCGCACCTTCCGCCAGATGAAGCGTCATCAGGTGCTGCAATGTCTCCGCCTGGATCAGTGGCACGTCCCCGGAAAGCACCAGGATGTGCTCGTAACCGGAAATCGCATCGCGCGCGCACTGAATCGCGTGTCCGGTTCCGCGCTGTTCTGCCTGTTCGATGAATTGCACGCGCGTTCCAGCCACCGCCTCCCGCACTCGCTCAGCCTGGTGGCCAATGATCGCGTAGATATCTTCGTGCTCCGCGAGGCGGCCAGCAGTCGCGATTACATGACTCAGAAGCGGCTTGCCGCCAACTTCGTGAAGCACCTTCGGCCGGCGCGAATTCAGCCGCGTGCCCTTGCCGGCAGCCATAATTACAACTGCCAGCTTCGGTGTGGATTGCTTCGATTCACTCGATTCCTTGCTCACTCTTGTCCTTCCGTCCCGCCGCTCTTCTCTCCCGGCGCTCCGGGAATGGTGATGTCGATGCTGTGCACCGGCCCCATCTTCAATTCATCGAGCCCCGGCTTGATCTCCGGGCCATTCCCGACCACGAGAACCGCGTACGTATCGGGATGAATATACTTCTTCGCAGCGGCATTCAGATCTGCGACGGTGACCTTCTCCAGCGCCGCCTTGTACGTTTCCAGGTAGTCCGGCGGGTAGCCGTAGAACTCCAGCCGCACCCGCTCCGCAAGCACCTTGTCCTTCGTGTCATACCGGAACAGGAACGAATTGAGAATGTTGTCCTTCGCGCGCTTCAATTCTTCTTCGGTGAATGGCTGCGTCGTCAATCCGTCCAGTACCTTGTAGGTTTGCTGAATCGCGTCAACGGTACTCGTGCTTTGCGTCAGCACCACGGCCTGAAACGTTGCCGGATGATCCCAGCCGAACGCCAGCCCTCCTCCTACCTCGTAAGCAAGCCCCAGTTGTGTGCGGACTCTCTGGAACAGCCTGCTCGCAAACCCGCCAGCAAAGACGTCGTTCATCATCGCAACGCTGGGAACATCCGGATTACGCCGTTCGATTCCGAGCCCCACAATCTCCACGTGCGATTGGTTCACATCTTCCTTGTTGATGAAGTACACGCCTGGCGTCGGCCCGTGGAATACCTCGTGACGCACCGGGCTGGGCTTCGCCTCAGGCAGACCCTCAAACGTCGCGCGCAGCTTGGCTTCCATCGCCGCGGAGTCAAAGTCACCGCTGATACTGACGATCAGTTTGCCGCCGGTGGTGCGATCGTGCCACGCCTGCAGATCCGCCACCGTAACCTTTCCAATGGTCGACAATTCGGCCTGACGCGCGTACGGGCTATCGGCTCCATAAACCAGCTTGGCGGCTTCGCGTCCTGCGACCGAGCTCTCATCGTCATTGCGGCGCACGATGCCCGTCGCCGTCTGCTGCTGCGCCAGGCGCAGCTTCTGCAGGTCAAACTTGGGATGAAACAGCAGATCCATCGCCAGGCCATAGACCTGGTCGGTGTCCGCCTTCAGCGAATCCCACGAGAGCGCGGTCGAGTTCTCGTCTCCGCTTGTTTCGATGTGCGCGGCTTTCGATTCCAGCAGATCGTCCATGGCGTCGCCGCTCATCTTTTCGGTGCCGCTGGTCCGCCATGTCTGTCCGTAGAGATCGACCAGCCCGATCTTGGCTTGGTCTTCGTCCCGCGATCCTCCGGGAATCAAAACCGATCCCGAAACAAACGGAAGCTCATGGTCTTCCTGCAGAAACAGCACGATGCCATTCTTCAGCGCAATCCGCTTCGGCTGCTGCGGCTTGAACTCATGCAGAGGCGGAATCGGAATTTTCTCCCAGGGCCTGTTCTGCTGCGCTGGAGAAACGGCCGGAAAAAGCAACAAGCCAAAGGCAAAACCCAGCACGATGGCCGGTACGATGGATGGATTCGTTCGATCTCTCACTTTTGACCTCCGCCGTTGTTCGCTGGTGCTGCAGGAGCTTGCGTCTCGATCTCGGCCGAGGTGCGGTTCGAGGCCAGGAAGATCTGGTTGGCAACTCGCCGGATATCCGCCTTCGTTACCTTGTCCACGCGGTCCAGTTGTTTGAAGAGTTCGCGCCAGTCGCCGTATCGCGTCTGATACTCCGCAAGAGCATTGGCGAGTCCCTGGTTGTCGGCCAGTCCGCGCAGTAGATCGGCGCGTGCCCTGGTCTTGTACATGGCAAGCTCCGCGTCTGTAACGTCAGTGGTCTTCAGCTTCTCAATCTCTTTGTGAATCGCATCGCGCATCTCTGCCGGCGTGTGCCCGGGCAGCGGGACAGCGCCAAATACGAACAGGCTCGGAAACTTGTCTCCGGGGAACGGACTCACACCCTCCGCGACGGCGGCAATCTGCTGGTCGCGCACCAGGCTGCGATAGAGCCGCGAAACGCGGCCGTTGGACATGATGTCGCTGATCGCGTCATAAACCGCATCGTCCGGATTGCGGAAGTTGGGACGATGATAGGCCTCCAGGTAAATTGGCTGGCTGGGGTCCTTGATGATGAGCGACTTCTCCGCAAACTGCTTTCGGCTCGACAGTCGTCATTTCCAGCGGCTTCGGGCCGCCAGGAATCCTGCTGAAATATTTTTCGAGCAGGGGCATCGCCTCGGCAGCCTTGACGTCGCCCACCACGGCAATCACGATGTTCGATCCCACGTAATACTTCTTGTGAAAGTCCATGGCCTCTGTCGCCGTGATCTGTCCAACTTCGCTCGGCCAGCCCACGCCGCTGCGGCCGTAGTTGTGCGCGACATATGCAGTGGCCGCTAGCTGTTCCAGTAGCCGGCCCTCAGGGTTGGAGTCGGTGCGCATGCGCCGCTCTTCCAAAACCACCGAGCGCTCCTTGTAGAACTCGCGCGGAACAGTATTGGCCAACCGACTGCTCTCGAGCCACGCCCACAGTTCCAGCCGATTCTCCGGCATCGACCA
Source organism: uncultured Acidobacteriaceae bacterium (assembly GCA_963735215.1). GTDB lineage: Bacteria > Acidobacteriota > Terriglobia > Terriglobales > Acidobacteriaceae > Telmatobacter. The sequence continues at coordinate 367,300 of CAVTKF010000014.1, forward strand.
GAAGAACATCGTCTCGTCCAGCCCGGTCTGGGCGTTCAGCTCGTGCGCGCCATTGCGTTCCGCCACATCGGTGAACTGGTTCGGAACAACATATTTTTCGGCGTCCGCTTGTGCTGCATCGAACGCCTTCTTCAGCTCGTCCAGTTTTTTCGGATCGCTGCCCATGGGATTGCGAACCTCGGCCGACAGGGCATCGTTGGCGGCTTCCACTCTTGCCAGCGCGACCTTTTCCGCAGTGAAGTCGGTTGTGCCGATCTCGTTGGTGCCCTTGAATGCAAGGTGTTCAAACATGTGCGCCAGTCCGCTCTGGCCTGAGGGATCATTCACGTCGCCCGCATCCACAAATGTCACATAGCTGAAAACCGGCGCTTCCGGCCTTTCGCAGATCAGAATGGTGAGGCCATTGGGCAACACCTTCGTCGTGATTCGCTGCTCGAAACTCTTCAAGTCCTGCGCCATGCCGATTCGGCAGGTTAAAAACAATGTCGCGAAGACAGCCGTCACCGCAAGCCGTCCCGGCAAGTTCCTCTGCATCTTTGCTCCTCCGAGCGGGGCGCGAACGCGCTTACCCCTGCTTCAAAGCTATTTGCTGTACTTGGACGCGTCAAACCGCGATTCGCGTGAACCGCGCTGCGCCCAATGCGTATCATCTCTTGAACGGATGAGGTCTGCCCATGCGACGGTGGCTGTTTCGCCTCTTTTCTCTCATATTGATTCTTTTTGTTGTTGCCGGTGCCGCTATCTGGCTCTTTGAGTTCTATCCCCGCCATGGATCTCATCCTCCTCTGCAACTAGCCAGGGGCACGCTGGCGATTGAACACGCGAAGATCTACACCTCGCCTAACGATCCGGCCATCGATGACGGAACCGTGCTGGTGCGCGACGGCCTGATCGCTGCCGTAGGGAAGCAGGTCGAAGTTCCATCCGACGCCACCATCGTTCCCTGCGATCACTGTGTAGTCACCGCAGGCTTCTGGAACGCGCACGTCCACTTCACGGAGCCCAAGTGGTCGATGGCCAACTGGAAATCCGCTGCCACCCTCAATCCCCAGCTTGCCGACATGTTCCTCAGCCGCGGATTCACCACCGTCATTGATGTCGGTTCCAATCCGGCTGACACCTTCTCCATCCGTCGCCGCATCGAGAAGGGCGAGCTGACTGGCCCTTACATCTATACGGCAGGAACGGCTCTCTATCCGCCCCACGGTGTGCCCTTCTACATTCGTGAAACTGCCCCGAAATGGATCGTCGCGGTGATGCCCCAGCCCGAAACGCCGCAGGAAGCAACACGGATCGTCCGCAGCAACCTTTCCTCAGGCGCAGACCTCACGAAGCTCTTCACCGGCTCCTGGATTGCGCGCGGACACGTCCTGCCCATGCCGGTCAACATTGCCCGCGCGGCGGTCACCGAGAGCCATCTCAACGGCAAACTCGTCTTCGCCCATCCATCCAACCTTGCCGGCGTGCAGGTAGCAATCGATAGCGGCGTCGACGTGCTGGCCCATGCCGCCGACGACACCCGTGGCGTCGATGCAAAGCTCCTCAGCACCGCCATCGCCAATAACATGGCCATGATTCCCACGCTCAAGATGTTCTCAACCACCGTCACCAAAGATCCGCATTACATGGATCCCATCTGCGCCGAGGTGCAGCAGTTCCATCAGCTCGGCGGCACGCTCCTCTTTGGGACCGACGTCGGCTACATGACCGACTACACGACCGAAGAAGAATTCGTGCAACTCGGCAAGAGCGGTCTCGACTGGAGGACGGTGCTCGGCATGCTGACGACAAACCCGGCCTCGCGCATGGGAGCCTCCAACAGCAAGGGAACGGTGACGGCGGGCAAACTGGCCGACCTCACCATCCTCGACGCCGATCCCGCCGATGCGCTGACAAACTTCTCTCGCGTGCACGCCGTGGTGCGTTCCGGAAGGGTGATCTGGCAACATTGACTGCTGCAATTTGCGCGAAATCGATGTCCTATACTGATATCTGCGCTTCCGGCGGCTCCCGGCCTCCCGGAAGTCTTGTTTTTATGAGGATTAGGCGTTGAGTACGAACAGAAAATCCGCCGCCGCTGACCACCGACGCATTCGCTCCACCACCGTCATCTGCGTGCGGCGTAACGGTGAGGTAGTGATGGCGGCTGACGGACAGGTCACCATGGCCGACCACGTCCTCAAGCACACGGCCAAAAAGATTCGCCGGCTTTACCAGGAGAAGATCCTCGCAGGTTTTGCCGGATCGACCGCGGATGCCTTCAATCTGTTCACGCGCTTCGAGACCAAACTGGAGCAGTACGCCGGCAACCTCAATCGCGCCGCCGTGGAACTCGCCAAGGACTGGCGCACCGACAAGATGCTCCGCAACCTCGAGGCTTTGCTGGTCGTCGCTGACAAGGGCCAGACCTTCCTGATCTCTGGTTCCGGCGACGTTATCGATCCCGATGAGCCCATCGCCGCCATCGGTTCCGGCGGCAGCTTCGCTACCGCGGCCGCCCGCGCACTGATGGAGAACACCGACCTCGACGCCCACGAGATTGCCGCCAAGGCCATGAAGATCGCCGCCGACATCTGCATCTACACCAACGACAGAATCACCTTCGAGGAGTTGAAGGGCTAGGCGTCCCTGCCACCATGGCCATCTACCTTCCCGCATCCGCCGAAGAACAGGACTCTCGCTCGATGAGCTGACTCCGCGCGAGATTGTTGCCGAACTCGACAAGCATGTCGTCGGTCAGCGACCGGCCAAGCGCGCCGTGGCCATCGCGCTGCGCAATCGCCAGCGACGCCAGAAACTTCCGCCCGACATCGCCGACGACATCATGCCCAAGAACATCATCATGATTGGGCCCACCGGCGTAGGCAAAACTGAAATCGCGCGCCGTCTCGCCAAGCTCACCAATTCGCCGTTCCTCAAAGTCGAAGCCTCAAAATTTACTGAGGTCGGCTACGTTGGCCGCGACGTCGAATCCATGATCCGTGACCTCGTCGAGATCGCCATCGACATGGTGCGCGAAGAACGCCTCGAAGAAGTGGAAGACAAGGCTGAGATGAACGCCGAAGAGCGCCTGCTCGATATCCTTCTGCCGCCGCCTCCGCCGACCCCGCCCTCACAGGAGAGCCAACTAAGTCTGCCCGGCTCCGAAAGCTATCATCGTTCGCGCGAAAAACTTCGCCAGCAGTTTCGCGAAGGCAAGCTCGACGATCGCACGGTCGAACTCGACGTCCGCGAGCGCAACACGCCGCAGTTCGGCATCATCTCCAACCAGAACCTCGAAGACATGGAGATGAACCTCAAGGACATGCTGCCCAACATCTTCGGCGGCGGTTCAAAGAAGCGAAAAATGAAGGTCGGCGATGCCTTCGACTACCTCGTGCAGGAAGAAGAAGGCCGGCTCATCGACATGGACCAGGTGAACCGCGTCAGCCGTAGAGCGCGTTGAATCCAGCGGCATCGTCTTCTTAGATGAGATCGACAAGATCGCCGGGCGCGAAGGCGCCACGGCCCCGACGTCAGCCGCGAAGGCGTGCAGCGCGACATCCTCCCCATCGTCGAAGGCACCACCGTGAATACTCGCTATGGCATGGTGCGCACTGACCACATCCTCTTCATCGCCGCCGGCGCCTTCCACGTCTCAAAGCCCAGCGACCTCATCCCCGAACTGCAGGGCCGTTTCCCCATCCGCGTCGAGCTGAAATCGCTCACTGTCGAAGACTTCCTCCGCATCCTCACCGAGCCCAAGTCCTCGCTCACCAAGCAATATTCAGCTCTGCTTGAAACCGAGGGCGTTCGCCTCGAATTCGATCCCGATGCCCTGCGTGAAATGGCCGAGTTCGCCTTCAAGGTCAACGAGCAGACTGAGAACATCGGTGCGCGCCGCCTGCACACCATCATGGAACGCGTGCTCGAAGACGTAAGCTTCCTCGCGCCCGATATAGTGCGCAACGGAAATGTGGACCAGGCTGTGGCGCTAACGAAAGATGGGGCCAACGAAGCCCTGGCCCCGCTGCCCTACCAGGAGCGCATCACCGCCTCCGGTACCGAGAAGGTGTTCCAGATTACGTCGGAATACGTGCGACAGATGGTCGCATCGGTTGTCAAAGACAACGACCTGAGCCGCTACATCTTGTAAGACTGCCATAACGATTCACACACCCGCGCACGAAACAAGGGGTGCCCCATCCAGTCTTCGCTTGGGTGGGAAAGCACGAACCCAACCAGCAGCAGTTCATTCCTTCAAGGCGGTGCGCGTAAACCCTCCCGCGCAAACGTCTGTCCGCCAAATTTTCTTGACTGAGTGGTTTGACGCATGCGAGAACGCGACTCCGTCTGTCACTGTGGCGCTAGCCCTCCCAACCGTCACTGATTCCGCACATCCAAGATCTCGATTTTTGTCACTGAAGACTGAGCCCAAACATAAGGTCAAAAGTGAGCTTCTTGCCTGCTGGGAACGGGGTCTTCCGGTTCAACATGATTGGGGAAGTTGTTACGCGGTAAGATCTCCCATTTACGAAAACTGAGTTCAACTCTATTTGGCGGTCATGTTGCGCATCACTACTTACTAGCCCGGCGCCCATCGCTCCCGCAGGGATGAGGAGAGCGCCATTGATCTGCACGGGCTCACTGAAAGTGACAGTGAAATCCCGTCCCAAAGCCATGTTCGCGCTTACCGCCTGGTCGAGCTGCACCGTAAGAGGCGTTGTAGCAGGGATCGTGATCTTAATGCCACGAGTGGGCGCATCCTTTGCAAGTGCGAACCCCTGCTGTGTCGTCGCGATAACGAAAAAGAATGCGAGGGGAATGGCGCAATACCGAGCGCGTAACATTTTCATCTAGATCTCTCCGTATGCTCTTTAGTGCCGAATCAGGGTTTGCCGACACTCCACTGGAATCGGAGTTGACCCGAACCGGTAGGGAAGCCCTTATGAGCAAATGGGATCATGCGTTTCGAGAGCATCGCAAGGTGACTTAGGTCTCTGTTACCTTCATTTCGTACTCACGTCGCTCTCCGCGCAACACGAAGCAACTCGAGCGGATCTACCTGACTACCTGCCGGTCCTCGGCTACGAGTTGAAGTAGCCGATTAAGCCTTTCAACCACCGCGCTTCGCAGATAACCGTCCATGCACACTGACCGAGCACTTCTCGCCAAAGTCCCGCTCTCATTTGAGATCGAGTTTTCGATAATCGACGCCCATGATCTCCTCGGGCACCGTGAACTTGCCTCAGGCTCGCAGCCGACCGGTTGACCTTGCGCGTCATATAAGTACATTCACATCCACGATCGGGAAGCCTGCCATGATGCCACAATTCCATGGCGCTCGACCGCTGCACACCCTGATCAATGGGCTTGATGTATTCCTTCGGAACCACGCCGCCCTTGATGTCGTTGATGAACTCGTAACCAGCACCCGGAGTATTTGGCTCGACACGCAGCTTGCAATGTCCGTAGTTGCCCGAACCACCGGTCTGGCGAATGTACTTGCCCTCGGCTTCAGCAGCTTTGCGAATCGTCTCCTGATAAACAACCTGAAGTTCGCCTATCTCTACTCGATGAGCGCGAAGAATCCGTTCGCGAATAATCTCCATCTGCAGCTCATCCTCGCCACAGATCAACAACTTCCCATCGACACTCTCCACCTTAATCTTGATTCCCGCGTCTTCGCGGAGAAGAGCCTCCAGCATCCGCTCAATGCTTTCGCGCTCTTCGGCGGTCGCTGTATTCACTACGACTGACAATATGGGATGGAATTGATTCTTCGCGTAGCCCATTGTCTTCACCGCCTGCTGCCAATTCTAAACTCGCTCTTTTACGAGCTTGCGTCGTCTCCACTCCTTTGCTACATTCTTCTCGTACCTCGGCAGTCCGCACCTCGCGGGCTCTACCTGCACTCTCCCGCTTCTGAGGGAATGTGGATGGAGGCGTATCAGAGCACCCGGGAAAGGTGTGCCTGCGCTCTGCATTCGCGTCACCGTTTCCTCGACTCCACGCATCCCAACGTTGTCTGCGCCCTCGCGCAGATCCTGCGCACCGGCGCAGCATAGGAGAGACGCATGAGCCAGCCCGCCCAGCACCACGCAATTAACTACATCGAATTCACCACTACCGACATTGCCAAAACAAAAGCCTTCTACGAGCGCGTCTTCAGCTGGAACTTCCAGGAGTGGGGACCCGACTACATCAGCTTCGATAAAGATCACGCAGGCATCTCCGGCGGTTTCCGCAAGGGCGAACCGCAACAGACCCTGGCCGACTCCGCCCCGCTGATCGTTCTCTACTCGCAGGACCTGAAAGCCACGCAGGATGCCATCATCGCCGCGGGCGGCAGCATCGCCGTCCCCACCTTCGACTTTCCCGGCGGCAAGCGCTTCCACTTCTCCGATGGGCAGGGCAATGTGCTCGCCGTCTGGTCCGAGTAGCGTTCCGCACAAAACCATTCCGCACAAACAAACGCCCCGGCGGCCATCCAGCCCCGGGGCATTCGAGCCTTTGTTTGTTATTCCCTAATCCCTATTCCCTGATCCCTGTTTCTAATTCAGCTCCGGCGGCGGCAGCGCCTTCCGTTTCTTCAGCTCTTCCCGCACCAGCGACAGCCCCAGAATGCACCGCTCGAATCCATCTGAAAGGCGACCGAACAGTGGCGCTTCCTTCTCATACTCGAACATGTTGAACTGGCTCACGATGAAATAGCTCTCCTTGCCTGCGTGAATCAGCTCCGACAGGCTTGGGTGCGGCGCCCTGCGTCGCGTGCCCGGAACGTTTGCCTCGGGATAGAGTCCGCCAACAAAAAGCGCGTAATCGCCGATGTACTTGCGCATGGCCCGTTCCGCATCGAACGAAGGCGCAGTGCCGTTCACCGGGTCGGCAGCCAGAATCATCGCTTCCAGTTCTTCGATCGGATGCCCCGCGGCATCACGCACCTGGTAGAGCTTGTCGGTCTGTGAGAATTCGCAGAGCAGGTGCGCCACGTAACCGGTCAGGTCGGGATCGTGCAGCCCCAACTTGCCCTCGTAGCTGTTCCGAACCACCTGTTGAAAGAACGGTTCAAGCGGATGAGTCTGGCTTTGCATACAAACCTCCCGTGAAGCACTTACGCGCTAATGCCTCTGCTATGTGCAGTGGCCGGTCGCGATTCGTGCAGCCGGAGAAACCAGCCACCACCCGATTTACATAGTGTTGACACAGAGACTAACCGAAATGTTGCTACGACTAAAGGTGGAGGCCTAATTTTGTTGGCAGAGTGGAATGTCAATTGCAACAGGTGAACACATAGATCGTTGACCCCAGGGACATTGTTGCTGTCCCTGGGGCACGAACCACCAGACCGCATATAGGACTGCTCTGTTCTATCAATATGGCTAATGTACTGGAGCTGGTGGATTTATCGTTCGCCACAAATCCCTGCGTGCAATGGCGAGACCAAGAATGCAGTGCTCAAACGTTGACGACAATTGCCCAAACAACGGCGCTTCCTTTTCGTACTCGAACACATTGAACTGACTGACGATGTAGTAGCTCTCTTTACCCACGCGTATCAGCTCCGCCAGGGTGGGCTTCTTCGAAGCGTGGTTCGGGTCAGACTCTATTGCTTCAGGACACATGCCCGCGAGAAAAAGAGTGTAGTCGCCGATGTATTTGCGAATCGCGCGCTCCGCGATGAACGAGCGAGCCGTCCCGTGAATCGGATCGGAGGCCCGCACCATCTCGTCGAGCTTCTCGATCGGTCGCCTCTTGGCATCGCGCAAACGAAAAAGATTGTCCGCCTCAGAGAAGTCGCATAGCATGCGCGACACGTACGCAGTGATCTCGGGACCCAGCCCAAGGCGGCCTTCATAACTGTTGCGAACTGCTTGCTGAAAGAACGGTTCGAGCGGATGAGACTGCACCGGCATACGGATCCCCAAGGAAATGCGGTTTTTGGGAGACGATCGATCCGGGGTGCAACGTGCGCAGCCCGGAACCACTCCCGGCCATCGCTGGATTTTGTCCTGCTTGAAAAGAACTTTAGCGGAATTGTAGCACCGGAGATGTGAGCTGAATCACCCCGCCAGTCGCCGACCGTCCATCGGTAACCAAGCCTCTAACTCGCTGCCAAATTTGAGAGAATTCCCCAGGTCCGACCGAGCGAAGCCAGCCCCACAGCTGCGGACCAGCCCGCCATCCCTTCGGGCCGCCTACTACAGTTTTTCCCAGTGGCGAAAAACTGCGGAGAGGCGTAAACCTGAACACGATCAGGCGCCCATGCATCGAATACGTGGCGCCTTCCGAGTTCTGATGTCCGGGAGCGGAGGATCAATATGAGCTTAAGTCTTGCTGAGAAAGTTGAAGTCTCGTCTGCCGTGTCGGCATGGTGCCCATCTCCCACCTTGTATGAGATAGACACCTGGATATGGCTTACTGATCTAAGCCGGAAATATGGGAAGCGTGTTGACTTGGCTTCCGTGCCTTCTGCCGAGTGGGATGCAATCGCTGCTTATGGCTTTGATTCGGTTTGGTTGATGGGAGTCTGGGAACGAAGTCCTGCGGGCATCGCGATCGCCAATCAGAACAAGAATCTCGTTGAAGATTTCCGTCGAGCTCTGCCCGACTTCAAACCGGAAGACAACGTCGGATCTCCCTACTGCATACGACGCTACGTGGTCGACAAACACCTCGGAGGTCCTGAGGGTCTTGCAATTGCCAGGCGCGAGCTTTCGAAGCGAGGCATGAAGCTGATTCTGGATTTCGTGCCGAATCATGTCGCGCCTGATAACCCGTGGGTCACGGAACACCCCGAGTACTTGATTCGAGGGAGTAATCAGGACGCGACGAACGAGCCGACATCCTTCATTAAAGTTCAGGGCAATGTCTGCGCATGCGGACGCGACCCGTATTTCCCGGCATGGCCGGATGTCATCCAATTGAACGCTTTTGCACCGGGGCTCCGGCGAGCCGTCGTTGAAACCCTGTCGGGCATCGCCCAACAGTGTGACGGCGTTCGTTGCGACATGGCTATGCTGTTCTTGAATGCGATATTCGAACGCACCTGGGGCGGTCGTGCTGGACCGCCTCCCTCAACCGAATATTGGACCGACGTGATTTCTGCCATCAAGGCCAAAAATCCGGGATTTATTTTTATCGCGGAAGCCTATTGGGATCTGGAGTGGGAACTTCAGCAGCACGGCTTCGACTTTTGTTACGACAAGAAACTCTACGATCGCCTCGAACACAGCAATGCGGAGAACATCCGTCTTCATCTGTGTGCCGATCTTGCGTACCAAAGGAAACTGCTGCGGTTCATCGAGAACCACGACGAGCCACGAGCCGCGGCTACATTTTCACCCGCAAAGGAACGAGCCGCTGCTATAACCATGGCTACGCTACCGGGAATAAAGCTTTTCCATGAAGGCCAGTTCGAGGGGCGCAAAGTTCGGCCGCCCGTTTTTCTAGGCAGGCGTCCGAATGAGCCCGTTGACGAAAATCTGCGCGGGTTCTACAGGAAACTTCTTGATGCAGTCAATCACGAAGCCTTCCGTGAGGGCCAGTGGAGCCTCTGCGAGCGAACTGGCTGGCCGGATAACTCTAGTTTTCAGAATCTGGTTGCATGGAACTGGGTGCACGGTGACGAGCGATACCTGATCGCAGTCAATCTCAGCGACTGGCCCACGCAAGCCCAGATTCAAGTGCCGTGGGCTGATGCCGGTGGTGGAAAGTGGCATTTGATTGACCTCTTATCCGGCGCGACCTTCGAACGTGATGGAATCCGATCGCCCGGTCTCTACGTGGAGCTGGCACCCTGGAACTTTCATTTCCTGCAGGGTCTGCGGGCTGCCAATCACTAGTGTCCTGAATCTGAAATTCTTTCTCTAAATGGCGGTGTCATTCTGAGGGAACGGGGCCCCAAACGTCTTCGGGGTCCCCAAAGAACGATTTTTGTTCTTTGGGGCAGAGTTTGGGGGTGGTGAACGAAGAATCTGCTTCTGGGCTTTCCTGGTTTCTGTTATAGACTTCAGACTCACCACACAACTAGGATCGATCAGCAATTCACGAGGCGAGTCAAAGGGACCATGCCAGAGGAGGCGTGAAATGCGCATCGCGAGACTGGTCACCGGCCTGGCTCTGGCACTTGCCAGCATTTATTTGCAGGCGCAGTCAACGGGACAAGAAATCACCGCCAGCGGCAGGCTCGATCGCGCTATGGCTGTCGGCGGAGAGTCGACAGGCTGGATTCTTCAACTCGATCTCCCAATTGTGGTCGCTGGCAATCACCTCAGTTCAATTCAAGTTAACGATCCAAGGGCTGGAGAACTTGAAACATGGGCGAACAAGCGAGTGAGAGTCACTGGTAAACTCGGCCAGCGAACGGGGGTGGAAACTGGTGAACAGCCGGTCCTCACCGTCTCGTCAATAAAGGCGGTCAGGCCCTCACATGCTGCGTACGCGCCAAAGGCCCCCATCGACCTCTCAGGCAGTGAATGGCTCCTCGATGATCTCGCCGGCAGCACCGCCGATCACGGTCAGGCAACCCTCACCTTCCCCGAAGCCGGAAAGGTAGCAGGCAACGCCTCCTGCAATCGTTTCTTTGCCTCAGCCGAGATAAACGGGAATGCCATCAAATTGGGCGGGATGGGTTCGACACGAATGGCTTGCCCCGAACCAGTGATGAAGCAGGAGGCGAATTACCTTGAAGCTCTGCAGGTCGCCGAGCGTTTTGAGTGGAAAGATCCATATCTGCTGATTTATTGCCAGGGGCTCATAAAGCCACTTCGCTTCACGCGGATGCAGCCTGCAAAGCCCGCGACGCCATAGCAGAGAAGTGCATCTCCCAAAGCCGCTTGGCTCTTAGTCCCTGCAAAATCCTTCACCGGTTTTGACGATCAAACAATTCGTCTTGTCCATGAGCCATTTCATCCCGGTGGCGTGTCCGTTGCCGGCGCGAATCGACTCCGTTTTGCCATCACGCTGAAACTCGATGCGATCGCCGGCCGACATTCCTTCATACGTTGCTGGTCCGTCCAGCGAATTGATCAGCACGACGTACTTGCCGGCATTCTTGGAGAGCTCAAGATAAGTCCCTTCTGGGCCGACCCATTTTCCCAACCACTTGTCAGTAACATTGTTTGCCGCGGGTGTCGCAGCGGTTGATTTCGGCGGTGGATTGCCGCCCGTGTTCGATGGCTCACTCCGATCCTTGCACCCTGACGCGATAACAGTCGTCAACAGGGCAATGATCCAAATCCGAGCTCGATTCATGGCAGCTTCTCCTGCTGAGGGCTGAAAGCAAGAAGGCAGCCCGAAGGCTGCCCTCTGCGAATTCCATCTTCACTAGACTTACACTGCTGCCGGCGCGCGCGACTCCAGCTCTGCCAGCCGTTTCGCCAACAGCTTCTCCAGGTTCACGAGCGCGGCCGAGAATCCCTCGATGCCTTCCTTCAGCTTGTCGGTAGCCATCCGATCTTCTGCATGCATCTTCTTGAACGCGGCCTTGTCCACGACAATGCGTTCGATCTGCATTGCCTTGGCGGCTTCTGGATCGAGCTTGCGCGGCAGATCGCCCTCGGTCTTTTCCAACTCGCCAAGAAACTGCGGCGATATCGTCAGCAGATCGCAACCAGCCAGTTGCTCAATCTCGCCGATGTTGCGGAAGCTCGCGCCCATCACCTGCGTCTTGTAGCCGAATTTCTTGTAGTAGTTGTAGATCTTCGTCACGGATTGCACGCCCGGATCATCCGCGCCCTGGTAATCCTTGCCGGTGTCCTTCTTGTACCAATCCAGAATGCGTCCCACGAAAGGCGACACCAGCGTCACGCCCGCTTCAGCAGCGGCAACAGCCTGGTGAATGCCGAACAAAAGCGTCAGGTTGCAGTGGATGCCTTCCTTCTCCAGCACCTGCGCCGCCTGAATGCCTTCCCACGTTGATGCAATCTTCACCAGCACATGATCGCGTCCGACCTTGGCCTTGTCGTATTGCGCAATGATGCTGCGCGCCTGCGCGATCGTGCCTTCGGTGTCGAAGGAAAGGCGTGCATCGACTTCAGTCGAAACGCGGCCCGGCACAATCGCCAGGATCTTCTTGCCGAAAGCGACGGCGAGACCCTGAAAGGCCAGGTTGGCGACGTCCTTGTCGCTCGCGTTTTCGCCCAGTTCCTTCTTCGCGTCCAGGATGACGCTGTCGACGATGGGCTGATACTGCGGCATTTGCGCTGCCGCGGTAATCAGCGAGGGGTTCGTTGTGGCATCGGTGGGGCGAAACTTCTCCATCGAATCGATATCGCCGGTGTCAGCAACGACGGTCGTGTACTTACGCAGTTGTTCGAGCAGATTCTGTGGCATTTTTCCTCCAGGGGAAGGAACCTCGGCGCGTCGCGCGCCCGGCTCCAGTGTACCGCTCTTCTTTGATTCCCAGCCTGCGCAGGTTTCGTTCAGGCAGCGAGATTCGGTGCAACTTCTTGATGAATCGAGAACCTTTGCGGCCGTTCTTTGCGAACTTTCACGGGAATATATGGGTAAGATGGCTTCCAATGTCATTTCTCAACGACCTTGATCCTTTGTCTGTGTCGCGACGTTTGTGGCAATTGTCGTTTGCTGCTCTGTAACATTCCTCAACTTGCGAGATTGGCGAGAATCATTGGAAAATCGAGATCGATGGCAGAATACCAATCATCATGTGTCTTCGGAGTCGCGTTTATCGTCGGCGCTTTCAGCTCTTATTCGCCGAACGCGAACGCTCCCCGCAAGACGAGTGGAAGGTATTGCCCGCTTCGTCGGCGAGGCGAACGGCAGAAACAGGTTACAACGAGTACATTTGTGCCACCAGCTGTCAATGCGACGGGCGGATATGCCTTGGATCTCCGCGATGAGGCCGCTGAACATTGCCCACATGGGCTCGAGCTACGCATTCACCTATCTCGAACAGCCCGTCGGGAATGCTTTTACCGGGGTCTCACTCCGGGTGATCGCAATATCCGAGCCTGATTCCGGTCCGATTGCTTTACGAGCTGGATCTGACCAATCATCCCTACCGAATCGCCGCTCTATCTTCTCGACACCGCACTGCTGGTCAGCGCCGGTCTTCTTGGCGGACTCCTCAATCGCAGTCAGCATCACGGACATGCAGAAGAGAGCACTGATCGGATCGAGGAGGAAGAAGAGGAGCCGGAAGGGAGCAGGACCGATTTCACTCGGACTGGAATCGAAGGAAGCAGAGTTAACCGCGTATCTATCTCAGCGCTGCAAACGTGTTCGATAGCACACCAAGCCCATCAATCGCTACATCCACCCGATCCCCAGCTTTCAGCGGTCCTACTCCTGCCGGCGTTCCCGTCAGCAGCAGATCGCCCGCTTCAAGCGTAATGGCTGCCGTGATATACGTGAGCAGCTCAGGAATCGAAAAGATGAAATCCACCGTCGACCCATGTTGTTTCAACTCGCCGTTGACACGCGTCTCCACCGTGAGCCCCTTCTCGGGATCGACCTCGCTACTCACCACGGGCCCCACCGCGCAGAACGTGTCAAAGCCCTTGGCCCGTGTCCACTGCCCATCCTTCTTCTGCAAGTCGCGCGCCGTCACGTCATTGGCGATGGTGTAGCCGCGAACATAACTGCGCCAGTCCACATTGGCCGGGAGACTGCTCGCCCGGCGCGCGATCACCAGTGCCAGTTCGCCTTCGAAGTCCACACGCTCCGACTGCGGCGGCATCAGAACCCTGCCCTTGTGCCCCAGCAACGAAGACGGCGGCTTGAAGAACAGCAATGGCTCCGTCGGAACCTCATTCCCCAGCTCCTTCGCATGCTCGCGATAATTCCGCCCCACGCAGATAATCTTCGAAGGAGTCACCGGCGGCAGCAGCTGTGCCTCGTCCAACGGCATCGGCTCAAAGTCAAAGCCCGCTGGATCGGTCACCAGTTCCTTTGCCGCCAATGCCCGAGCATGCGCCAGGTGAAACGCCAGGTCCTCCTCGGGTGCAGCTGCCAGATCCACAATCCACGGCTCGCCCCCGCGCTCTTCAACCGCCCCATACATAATTTGATTCTCAAAACGAAACCGGCAATACTTCATGATCTGGAACTCCTTCGGCGCCCTGGAACGCATCTGGATTGAGCGCATGCCCGCTGACTTGCTAACTCGCTTGGCGCGAAGCGCCGCTGACGGGCTAAAAAAATCAAAACCGCAGCCCGAGCTTCTCTAACTTTGCGGAACCGTCTCCTGCGTCTCGGCAGACCGCGCGCTTTCATGCCCGCCGTTGTCCACCGCGCTCACAGCATAGCGATACGTGTGCCCCGGCTGGACCTGCGGATCATGAAACGCCGGCTCCACGACAGGCGTTGCCGGTGAAACCCTTTGCCACCCACCATCGCCTTCACGACGATAAACGACATACCCCGCCAGATCAGCCTCCGTATTCGGCTGCCAGCTCAAATCGATCGCCGGTCCCGCGCCATTCTCACCCGCTGCCGCCACCGCGACCAATCCCAACGGCACGTTCGGCGGAAACACATCCTTCGCCTCGACATCGATTGGCGCAGAAAGCTCGCCCGCCAGTTCCAGCGTCTTCCCATCCACATTCACGCGACTCACGCGCTGCGCCCGGTATTCATAGCTCTCCCCAAAGCGAACAGTCGTGTCCATGGCCCGGCCCTGCTGTGAGCTGGCATCCACCAGCAGCGTCTCGTGAATCGCCTCGGGCGGCGGAGCCAGCAGCCCCTGCTGGGCCTTCGTCGCGGGCGGCGTCAGCAGTCTCCGCTGGAGCCTCACTGCCGCGTTCTCGCCATCCGCGGTCCAACTCAATACCACGCCCTGCTTCCGCACCTCGGCCTTGAGCCCTCCCACAGGCCTGGGAGCCTCGCCCGCCAGCACCGTTGCCGCATTCGACAATCCCGCGGAGCGACCCTTCTTGTTTCGCAACTCCACGCAATAGCTCACCGGCCGCGCCTCCCCCGACGCGAGCGCACCTGCCAGCGTATCCGTGTAGCTTCCCGTCCCGCCCGGAGCAACCATCACGTCTGTTCCCACCTGGTTGCAGGCGCCCGTTCCTTCGCGCCGGCAGATGCGCGCCGCCACATTGCCTTTTATCGGAGTCTTGTCGGTGTTGCGCTTCGGCATCGTCCAGGTCAGCGTCACCTGGTTCCCCGTCCGTATCGCCGACAAATCCGTCACCGGGTCCGCCAGGTTCAGCGACGGAGGCTGCGGTGCACCCGGCGTCCCGCACGCCGAAAGAAATGCGCACAACACAACTGCCAGCGCAGCCCAGACCTTTCGCTCAAACGAAATCATCGCTTCCAGTCTAATGGAGCGATGCAGGTTGCATGCCGGTTACAGGCCTCGCAGGAGTTGTCATCTTGAGCGAAGCGAAGCGCAGTCGAAAGATCTGCGGTCGCATTTCGTCAGTTCCACCTGAACGGCGCCTGAAAAACGCGTTCCTTCCGAATTGCCACAATACATCCGCAGCCCTAAGGATCGCTGTGTCAGCCGCTAAAATGTCACATATCTCTCTCGCTCGGTTGCATACTAGAACTACCCTTACCAGCATGAAGGTTGCGACTCTTCTATTGACTTTCACGGTAGTCTGCGGCTCTCAGTCTTCAATCGAGGCACAAGAGAAGGCGCACGAGTCCTCCACACCAGCCGTCGCTCCACAGGTCCGACCGGCTCTTCCTCAGCAGCAATTGCCTGCACCCGAGGAGCAGGACGCTGCCTCTCGCGCTAAGGCAGAGGTGGATAAAGAGTGAAGGGAGGTTCAGGCGCGGGAGGAACAAAGGTTGGCGCAGGAGACAGAGGCACGCGGGTATTGGGCTGATGCTTCCGCTGGACTAATATGGGCCGCGACGGACAACGGCAAGGACATTACATGGGGCAAGGGGATAAAGTACTGCAGCAATCTGCGCTTGGCTGGATACTCCGACTGGAGACTGCCAACGATCGAATAGTTGAGCAGCATCTACGACGGCAGCGGCTTCACTGACGCGCACCCAAAAGAGGTGATGCCGGTTCTGGCTGGAAGGGCAAAGGGAGGGTTGCTTCTGACGGGTAATCTTGAGTGGAGCAGCAGTCGGGTACTCGATGATCGTGGGCACTGGACCGGATATGCATGGCAATTCGATTTCTCTCATGGGAGACGGTGGCACGAACCCCTTGGTTACTACGGCAGCAAGCGTGCGCTGTGTGTTCGCCGTTCTAGTGAATGATCTGGATCATTAGCCGATCCGCGAATAGTGATTGCGGTTGTATAACCGCCGACCCGGAAATTACTACTTAAGCAACAGGAAGCAGAACTGTTGTCAGAAGAGTAGTCATTATGGTGTGACCGGCTCGATGCGCTAGTCGTGGGTTAGGCTGAGTTTGTTAAGAACGTTAGTCCAGAGCCACAAGCGGAGGGAACCGGTCATGAGAGAGAAGTTACGATTTTTGGGCATGGATGTCCATGCCGAAACGATCGCTGTAGCCGTAGCCGAACCGGATGGCGAGGTTCGCAGTCTGGGAACGATCGCCAACCGGGAAGATTCGATCCGCAAGTTCATCCGCAAGCTTGGTTCGCCGGAACATCTGCGGGCCTGCTATGAAGCCGGCCCGACGGGCTTCGTACTTTACTGGCAGCTGACGCAGTTGGGAGTCAAGTGCGATGTGATAGCGCCGTCGCTGGTTCCGAAGAAGCCTGGGGACAAGGTCAAGACCGACCGGCGGGATGCGTTGAAGCTTGCTCGCAGTCACCGCTCCGGTGATCTGACCGCGGTATGGATACCGGATGAAGCTTCAGAAGCATTACGCGACCTTGTTCGGGCGCGAGAGGCGGCCAAGCAGCGATCATTTGCGAGCACGGCACCGGCTGACGAAGTTCCTGCTGCGTACGGGCCGGCGTCCTCCGCTGGGAGTGAAGGCGTGGACGGAACGTCATGCGGAGTGGCTTCAGCAGGTTCGCTACACACATCCTGCGCAGGAAGCAACGTTGCTCGATTGTCTGCACGAAGTTCAGCACATGGCCGAACGAGTCAAGCGATTGGAAAAGTCGATTGTGGAAGTGATTCAGCTGGCTCCCGCGTCGATGCAGGAAGTAATTCGTGGCTTACAGGCATTGCGCGGCATCGCGCACCTTTCGGCAGTCACGATGGTTGTCGAGCTGGGCAACATCACCTCCCGCTTCGAGTACGCTCGGGATCGGATGGGGTAAAGCGGAGCATTTCCGGACGAAAACTCCAGCGGCAAGCGTATTCGAAGAGGAGGCATTACCAAGTCTGGCAACGCGCACCTCCGACGAATCATTGTCGAATCGGCCTGGAGCTATCGACACCGGCCAGCGGTCGGAGCCAGGTTACGCAGGCGCCAGGAAGGACTGCCAGCAGAGATTACCGAGATTGCATGGAAAGCGCAGAACCGTCTGCACAAGCGCTACATGGCGCTGATGGCTCGAGGCAAGGAGCAGAGAAAGACCATGACGGCGATCGCGCGCGAACTGTTGGGCTTTATCTGGGCCATCGGGATCAAGGCCGAAGCGACGGCCTACAAACAACAAATGGCGGCATGACCAGAACGGAAAGAACAAAAGCAAAGACTTTCCAAATAAGGAAAAAGCAAAAGCAAATCAATCCATGAACAACGTTATCCAACTCGAGGACAGGGTCAGCTGCAGCCGGAGCAAGCACGAAGGAGAATCGTCGGCGGAAGTTTGCGACAGGCTCAGCCGGACTCGCGTTAGTAGTCAGAGGCAGCTCCCGACGGATCATGATTATGCGGTTCCGACCCGCGAATATCAGCTTGATCAATCGTCGCGATTACCTGCCACGACTGCTGATGACGTTGTAATCGAAGTACAACAACAAAAACAACCCCAGCGATTTGCAGACTCTCGGAACTGTTCTTTTCCGGAGGATGGCACGGAGTTCGTGTGCGGAATCTCACTGTTCTGCATCACGACCGGCATTAAGATCGTCGCATGACTTCGAACTCCCTCAAGCTCGCGTTCGCACTAGCCGTGTGCATAGGGCAAACCGCATTCGCCTCGGATTGTGCTGCCCCCGGCAAGACAGTGAGTTTCAGCCACGGAGAGGCGGAGGGTGTCGTTTTTATCTCCGGACCATCGCTGGGAATTCACGAGTATGGGATCAAAGACTTGGGAGCACAGTGCCACGCTGCAGTTGCTCGATCAGCAGACGAGGCGGCAATGGAACATTGGTTCCTTGAGCGAAACGGCACGGTGTTTTGGAGCCAGGACAGTAAGCGGCTTCTCCTGAGGGACGAGTACGCAGCGGATGACACTGAGAATCCACGTTTTCTATTTGGAGGGCTCTGACCCTCAAGAGATTCACGGCCTAGATCGCAGTGTAAAAAGAGCCATCTCCAGCCACTTGCCACCGATCAGACGACGCGGCGCACTCAGCCGCATGTCTGATTCTCCTCTGGGAGCTCATTCGACAATTCTCCTGACGGTAGACGCCCCTCATGCTCCGAGCAGAGGCGGAGAGGGAACAGGCATGCGACTTTCACTAGCCGTCAATCTATCGCCTCTGGAGATTCATGAGGTTAAGAATCGCAAGGAATAGCCGCCATCGCATTCGCGGGCGAATCACCGCCAAACAGGAAGTAACCCAAAAATGGGGGTTATTTCCTATCGGACGGTTCAGCCCCGGTGCTGCGCCTTGAATCGCCGCGCCTTCATGCGATTGCCGCAGATCTTCATATCGCACCACCGCCGCGTGTGATTTTTGCTCGTATCCAGAAAAAGCCACCGGCACTCAGCATTCCCGCACGCGCGTACCCGCTCCATCTCGTCTGAAGTCATTAATTCCGCCGCGCTCAGCGAAAGCAGCCACAGCGGCAACTCGGGAAGGGAAGCGGACTGCGGCAACTCCCATGCAAGTCTGGCTCCAGCACGATGCAGCCGTTGCGCTTTCTGAGCCGCTTTGAAGCACGATTCCAACTGTGCGACCGCCGATGCGGGAGCTTCATCGCCGTCGAGAGCCCCATACAGCACCTGCGCCGCTGCCTCCCGCAGCTCTCGCACCGCGGCGATCACTTGCGCTGCCTTGCTCTCACTCGTATTCCGAATCAGTCGCCGTGCCTGGGCGTTGCTCATCAAGCCCGACTGCTCCGCAAACCGCACCATGTCGCGGTAATCCGTCATCAGCTCTTCCGGCCCCGAGTCCCGGAATCGCCAGTCCAGCGTATTCACCAGGTCCAGCGTCGGATGACCGCCAACTAGCTCAAAGGTACGATTTTCCGTTCGCTCGCTTGCCCCGTTTGCCAACCCGTTCGCCACTGCTAACCTCTAAACCAATGTTGACAGGTTATCGAGAAGATGTAAATATGTAACTCTCTATGGCCGATTCAACGGTTACCATCCGCGCCGAAGACAAAGGATCAGAATCCTTCCGGATTCGCCTGATCCTCTCGTTCTTCGCCATATACGTGCTCTGGGGCACCACGTTCCTGGCCATCCGCATCGCCGTTGAAGAGCTGCCCCCGCTCTTCGCCGCCGGAACCCGCTTCTTCACCGCCGGCGTTCTGCTCTATGCCTTCATGCGCGCCAGGGGCGGAGCCAGGCCCACGCTTCCGCAGTGGCGAAGCCTCACCATCATGGCGCTCCTCATGTTCGTTGCCGAGTACGGCCCGCTCTTCTGGGCGGAGAAATACGTCCCCTCCGGCGTCGTCTCCGTACTTGCGGCCACCCTGCCCATCCTCACCCTGATTTTGGAGATGCTCATCCTCCGGCAGCAACGCATGCGCCCCATGCTGGCCGTTGCCACGATCCTCGGATTCGTCGGTGTAGCCGTGCTCCTGATCCCCAACGGCAAACAGCATCTCGCCGTCATCCCCTGCCTTGCCATCCTCGCCGGAGCCACAACCTGGGCACTCGGTTCCGTGCTGACACGCTCGATGATGCTGCCGAAATCCCGACCCGTCACCGCAGGGGCAGCCATGATGCTTGGCGGCGCAATGCTGCTCGCCCTCTCCGCCGGCTTCGGCGAAATGCATCCCTTCCCGCACATCTCGCTGCGTGCCGTTGGAGCGCTTCTCTACCTCATCGTCTTCGGATCGCTGCTTGCCTTCACGGCCTTCGTCTGGCTGCTCGCGCACATGCCCGCCACGCGCGTTTCAAGCCACGCCTACGTGAACCCGATTGTCGCCGTCGCCCTCGGCTACTTCATGGCCGGCGAAGTCATCACCAGCCGCATCCTCGCCGGCACCACGCTCGTCCTCATCAGCGTCTTCCTGATCCTGCGCCGCGACTGAGCAAAAGCTGGGTGCCTGTAGAAGGTCAACGGGTTGTGTATGTTTCGGAAGTGTCACAATCCAGGCACCCGCCCGGCAGGCAAGCGCCACAATCGATGACATGAAGTTCCGTGGCCAGCAAGCGTTATTAGAAGTGAAGGGCGCAACACCGCGGAGAATCTTCTTACGCACCGGCAAGCAACTGCTTATCGTTGCAGTATGTGTTTCTTCATGTGCGATAACTGGATGTGTCGAGTCAAGCTTCACTCTGGCAAGTGAGTCGAGATTGCCAAGATGTATAGCACTACCGCCCGAGCTTACACGCAAAGACGTTTCAGTAAGATTGAACCTTTACGCACCATTGCGAGGCCCCGACGCTAAATTCGAATTAAGAAACAGGAAGGGGAAGAAGCTGGCAGAGGTAAAAGGCACAGTGAAACACGCTGATCCGTCCCCTTATAACGAAATTGTCGTTGTTAACGGCATCACTGAAGTAGTTGCACTTAAACCATACAGAGCCCATGAAAACATGGAACAAAATGGGATTCCCGTTGCGCTTTTCTATGTGATTGATGACTCTTGTGCCAGAAAAGAGGCTTTGGAGGGTGGGTTGCCCATGTGCCAAAAGAATGGAATGAACCAAAACGCGGCGGGATGCCCATGTCTGACTAAGTCGAAATGATCGGCGAGCTATAAAGGATCCTTCACTCCACCCGAAGCGCCATCATCGGTTCGACCCGCGAAGCCCGCGTAGCCGGCAGCCAAACCGCCAGTAACGCCACCGCTGCTAACACCGCCGGGACAGCAATAAATGCCGTCGGATCCCACGTCTTCACGCCGAACAGGAAGCTCGCGATCAGGCGTGTAAGTCCGAACGAAGCGCCGATCCCGACCGCCATTCCGATCAGCGTCAGCTTCATGCCGTCCCACACCACCAGGTTGCGAATCGTCGCGCGATCCGCGCCCAGTGCCATGCGGATACCAATCTCCTGCGTCCGCTGCTGTACCGAATACGCGATCAATCCGTAAATCCCGATCGCTGCCAGCACCAGCGCAATCGCGCCGAAGATCGTAAGCAGCATCATGTTGAAGCTCTGCCGCGATGTTGTCCTCGACACAATCTCCTCCATGGTGCGGACATGCGCCACCGGAAAGCCCCCGCTTGCCTGCCGCAACTGCTCGGAGATCGCCGCGCTCAGCCGCTTCGGATCGCCATGCGTGCGAACGGCCCAACGCAGCGGAACGATCTTCGCATTCAGCGCCGTCATTGCGTCCAGAACCTGCGAGTCCGGCACAATCATCAACGGGGGAGTGTCCTGGTCCAACCCCCTGTCATGCGTGTTTCCCACCACGCCCACAATCTGCCGCGCCGCCTCTTCAAACGGAGGTCCCATCCCTTTACCGACGAGAATTTGCTGCCCGATTGGATTCTCATTCGGGAAGTACTGCTTCTGCAGCGCTTCGTTGATGATCACCACGCTCGGCGCAGAAGCTGTATCCGCATCGGTGAACTCCCGCCCGCGAATCACCGGAATCTTGAACGTTTTGTAGAAATCCGGCGAGGCTTGCATCCATCCTGCGCCCGGTTGTCCCTTCGCGGGATCGACAGGCCGCCCAGCAATCGCAAACGGCAATCCAAACTGACCATCCACCGGCAGGCAGCACGTAAACGCCGAGCTCTCCACCCCCGGTATGGCGTCCAGCCGCTGCCGCCCGTCGCGCGAAAGCTGTGCAATGGCAGCGGTCTTGCTGAACCGGTCGCCATTCATCGACATCTCCATCGTCAACACATTGTGCGCATCGAAGCCGGCATTCACCCCGCGCAGCGCAACAAAGGTGCGAATCAGCAGCGCCGCCCCCACCAGCAGCACCATCGCCAGCGCAACCTCCGTAATTACCAGCAGAGATCGCGTCTTCGCCTGCCGAAAGCCGGTTCCCGCTCGATTGCTGCTCTCCTTCAGCGTCGAATTCAGATCGGTACGCGACACGCTGAACGCCGGGAACAGTCCGAACAGTATTCCCGTTGCGCACGACACCGCGAGCGTGAAGCCAAGCACACGCCAGTCCACGCCCACGGCCCCTCCGTCCTCACCGATTCGCGGCAGTCCCGCCGGACTGATCGCGAGCAGCCACCGCACCCCCAGGAATCCAAGCGCGAGCCCCAGGACCCCGCCAGCCACAGCCAGCAGAACACTCTCCGTCAGCAGTTGCCGGATCACCCGTGCCCGGCTCGCTCCCAATGCCGAGCGAATCGCGAATTCACGTTTGCGCCCCGTCGCTCGCACCAGCAGCAAATTGGCCACGTTGGCGCAGGCAATCAGCAGCACCAGGCCCACCGCTCCCAGCAGAACCAGCAGGGACGTCCGCGCATCCTGCACAATCGAATCGCGCAACGGCTGAACCGCGAACCCTCCCTTCGCATCTGTGGCCGGAAACTGGCGCCGGAATTCGGCATACGCCAGCTTCATCTGTGCGTTCGCCTGCGCCACCGTGACGCCGGGTTTCAGCATTGCTGCTCCCAGAAAGAAGTGTCCCTGGTTCGTGCTGTTCGGCTCAAACTGGAACGGAATCCAGATGTCTGCCTCCGGATCTGACGCGAAATCTCGCCCCAGCACGCCGACAATCGTGTACGGCTCGCCGCCCAGCGACAGCGCCTGCCCAACGACCTTTGGATTCCCGCCAAATCTCCGCTGCCACAAGCCGTAGCTCAGCACCACCACGTGCCCGCCGTTCGGCGAGTCCTCCTGTTGCGTGAAGGTGCGGCCAAGCATCACCGGCGCGCCGAACACTCGAAAGTAGCCCTCCGACACGTGAATTCCGTGGATCAGCTCTGGCCGGTCTCCCGTGATGTTGAACCCCGGTCCCGCAAAATCGTAAGCCGCCACATCCTTGAAGATCGAAGTCTGCTTCTGCCACTCCTGGAACTTCGGAATCGACGCGCCCGCGCCGCTCCCCTGCGGAGATGTCAGCAGGATCTGCATAATCCGATCCGCATCCGGATACCCCAGCGGCTTCAGCAGCACCGCATTCACAACCGTGAAAATCGCCGTATTCGCGCCAATCCCAAGAGCCAGTGCCGACACCGCCGCAATCGTAAATCCCGGGCTCTTGATGAAGAGATGCAAGGCATGCTTCACGTCACTCCAGATGTCGCTCATATTGACAACTCCGTTTCTGGGCCGCAGAGATAGATTTACCAGGAGAAGTGTGGACACACTCTAGACGTCCCACCATCGAGCTTGGTTAACAGCAAACCTCTGATTTGTGACGGATGGACGGCTCCCATGCCGTATCCTTGCCTACGATATCGAAAGGGTCCCTGTTCCGTGCTGATCTTCGCCGCAATTCTGGCCATTTTCGTCTATGGAATGATCGCCGCAATGCTGGGCACCATTCTGCCCGAACTTTCTGAGCGTTTCCACCTCACCCCCACGCAAAACGGCACCATCGCTCTTGTTCAGGCGCTCGGTCTCATCATCGCCTCACTCGGCGTCGGGCCGCTGCTCGATACCCAGGGCGACAAGGTCGGACTCATCCTCGGCCTCGCCTGCATCGCCGTCGCGCTCTTCCTCCTGCCCCGCTCGTCAGGATTCCGCCCGGTACTGCTCCTGATGTTCCTGCTCGGCGTGGGCGGCGGCATCGTCGTCACCGGAGCTAATTCGCTCGCCAACAGCGTCAGCGGACAGCACAGCGCCATTGCGTTGAACCTCGTCAACCTCTTCTTCGGACTCGGCGGCCTCACCACCCCCTTCATCGCCGCCAACATCTTCAAGAAGAACTGGGTCCGCCTTTGCTACACCGTGGCCTCGCTCACCGTGGCCGCGCTCATCGTTCAGGCCATCTCGAAAATGCCTGCCCCCAGCGGCAACGCCCAATTCCTCCTCGCCGACGTAGGCCCCATCCTCGGCCGCCCGCTCCTCTTCATGCTCGGCCTCTTCCTCTTCCTCTACATCACCTGCGAAGTCGGCGTGTGGAACTGGCTTCCGCGCCACCTCATTGCCCAGGGCATCCCGGAGTCGCGCGCTCTCAATATCCTCTCCCTTGGTTTCGCTCTCGGTCTGCTCATCGGCCGCGTCGGTGTCTCGCCCATCCTCGCGCATGTGTCCCCGATCGACGTAACGCTCGGCGCTTCCATCGCCATGGCCATCACCACCTATCTCATGCTTCAGACCAACAAGCCTTCCATGGCGTTTGCGCTCGTATTCATCGCCGGCCTCTCCATGGCTCCGGTGTTTCCAACCACGCTCGCCATTACCGGCGCAGCCTTTCCACAAATGACAGGAACCGCGCTCGGCTTCGTCATCACTTGCGGATGGGTCGGCCTCGCCGTCAGTTCCTGGATCATCGGCGCCATAGCCGGCGGCGACCCAAAACGGCTCAAGAAAGCCCTGCTGCTCTTTCCCGCGTCCGCAGTTCTCATGGTCCTGTTGAACATCGCAATCCGATCGGCCTTGCGGTAAAGATTCATGAGGCAAAAAACAACGGTGCCCCATCCATTTCGCGCCTTTTGCGAAATGGGTGGGAAAGCACGAACTCCGATTACTGGGATAAGGTTTTCGGCCAAGTCTGACAACGATAGAAATACAATGAAGGCATATTCATGACAGCCAGCACTTTTCCTGATCCCGTCGCGTCGTCTTCCGATCGCACTCGCCAGCGTTATAACCTCATCCTCCTGGTCGTCGCAGGACTCGGCGGTCTTCTTTACGGCATCGACGTCGGCATCATCGGCGGCGCGCTCCCGTATCTCGAAGCGACGTCGAAGCTCGACCCCTCGCAGCTTTCCATCATCGTCGCCGCCGTTCTTCTCGGATCCGTCTTCTCCACGCTCTTCGCCGGCATCCTTGCCGACTGGATGGGACGCAAGCCCCTCATGATCCTCAGTGGCGCCGCCTTTATCCTTAGTATTCCCGTCATCGCGCTTTCGCAGGGATACTCTTCGCTCTTCTTCGGACGTCTTCTTCAGGGCATGAGCGGCGGACTCATCGGCATCGTTGTCCCGCTTTACCTCGCCGAGTGCCTCTCCGCCTCCACCCGCGGCAAGGGGACCGGCGTCTTCCAGTGGATGCTCACCTTCGGCATCGTCGTCGCCGCGCTCATCGGCATCTTCTTCAGTTACCGCGTTGAAGCCGTTGCGCACCTCGGCGACGCCGCTGCGCTCTTTAACTTCAAGAACCACGCCTGGCGCAGCATATTCTGGATGTCGATGCCTCCCGGCATCCTCTTCGTCCTCGGCGCCTTCATGGTCACCGAGTCGCCCCGCTTACTCTATCGCCGCAACCAGATCGAGAAGGCGCGCGCCGCGCTGCTCCGCTCCCGCTCACCTGAACAGGCAACCATCGAGTTGCAGGAGATGGAAGCTGCTTCCAAGCCCGCGATCGCGCCTGCCGGGGAAAAAGTCAGCGCCTCGCTCCTGCGCCGAAAATACATCATCCCCTTCCTGCTCGCATGCGTTATCCTCGCCTGCAACACCGCTACCGGCATCAACTCCATCATCGGATTCAACACCAACATCCTCATTCAGAGCGGACTCTCCGACCTCCAAGCCCATTGGGGCTACGTCCTGCTCACCGCATTCAACTTCTGCTTCACCGCCGTCGGCATGACGCTTGTCGATCGCAAAGGCCGCAAGTTCCTCTTCATTCTCGGAACCAGCGGCATCATGCTTTCCATGGTCATCGTCGGAACGCTTTTCCACCGGACCGAAAAACAGAATATCGACTGCCGTGACCAGATCCAGGCCTTGGTCGGGCCCAGCCAGGAAGTCACTCTCCAGTTCGACAAGGCGGAGGCGCAGCGGCTCCTGGCGTCTCAGTCCGGCGCCGGCATCGATCCAGATCGCGCCTCCTTCGCCATCATCTACTCGTATGGCGACTTCACCGGAACCACCAGCTACGCCCGCTCCGACGATCCCGCCGCGCCGCCGCTTTCCGTTTCACGCGCCGCCGCGGTGCCCGCCAACAGAGTGCAGGCCCTCTTTCAGAATCCATTCGGCAACTACGCTGCCGCCACCACCGCACCTCTGAAAATAGAAAAGGCGATCCTGGGTCCCGTGCCGCAACAGAGCCACGGATGGCTCGTCGCCTTCTTTATCTATATGTTCATCGCCTTCTACGCCACCGGCCCCGGCGTCTGCGTCTGGCTCGCGCTTTCTGAGCTCATGCCGACCCGCATCCGCTCCAACGGCATGAGCGTCGCGCTCGTCCTCAATCAGCTTGTATCGGCAATCCTCCAGGCCATCTTCCTGCCCTTCGTCGCCAAGCATAACTATTCGTCGATGTTTTACATGTTCGCCGGATTCACAGTCGTCTACTTCCTCACCGCCGCATTCCTGCTGCCCGAAACCAAAGGCAAAACACTCGAAGAGATCGAGGCCTTCTTCGACAAAGGTAGCGCACACTGAACCGCCGTCAACGCCTGCCGTGATTTGTGTGGGATAGGTAAAAGAATGCAAACAGGATAGTTAACTATCGCCGCCTCCTCGGAAGTAGAAGGGCGAGGAGACGGCATAAGGAAGAAGAATCACTTTTGGTCCGAAGCTCAAGCATACAAAATGCACCTTGGCTGCAGCGTCACCGAAGATGATTCGCTATGTGATAGTCTGCTGTCTAGCAATCATCCATTACTCCTAGGTTCCTCTGAAAGAGATTCCGCTGGAGGTTGGCCCTCTCTTTTGCCAGATGTCCTGCACTTCTGGGCAAGTGACCGCCGACGCCGCGTAAGAGATAAACAAAAGATCGCATCACCCCATACAGGATCAATACATGCAATTCATCGCAAATTTAATCGACATGCAATTCATTTCACATGTGATAGGTGTGCTCATCGGCCTTTACATCTTCAAGATAGGGAACCTGCTCTTCGAGGTCATGACGGACAAGCGCAAGGAATAATCCTCACGTATCCTCACCCGAGCGCGATCCTCACAGCACTGCCGGGAATCTGAGCTATCGTTGCGTGGTGCATAACGCTTTATACAGGCAAGAAGCTGGACTGGAAGCGAGTGACCGCCTTCCAAGTAAGTCTTTGCCCACAGAAAAGCACGAGAACTCATCCTGCGCCGGTCGGTACTACTTTTACTTAATTAACGCGCGGAAATAACTGACAGCGTTCTTGATCTCGGCATCGGTGAGCTTTCCCTTGAACGCCGGCATCTTGCCCAAGCCATTCGTCGTGATGGCGATCATCTGTTCCTGGCTCATGCCTTTCACCGCGGGGTCGGTCACGGGCCTTACGCCCACGTACTTGGCCACCTGGGGGCTCGGCACACCTGTAGCTCCATGACAATTCTGACACTTTGATTTGTAGACATCCGCGTCTTGGGCGATCGCCATTGTTGAGGCAACTATGACGGCGATCATAGGGATTCCCGTAGCGATCTTCATTGTCAAAACCCTCCTTTCTAAGGTGATTTGATAGGCGGCTATTGCGTTGCGTCTACTGTCACTTCGGGCAGGACAAGGCCCTTTCGGGCGTATTTCCGCCAACCCGGACGTCACATAGTGACGGAAGGGTTGGCCACCAACCGTTCAGTGCCGAAGTATGGGAAAATTTCAACGGTTGTGCGAGTGCGTATCTCAATGAGCCGAAGTCGTATCAGAAGACAACCGAAGCCGCCGCCGCCGATCGTCTGGTGGCATATTGCGCTCGGATTTGCGACTTTTTTGATCTTGCTCGCGACTGTGTATCTTGCAGCTAATTGGATTCATTCGTTTTCATCACCGCACGAGACAGCTACCGGAACGATTCTCGAGATTAGGAAAGTCGTCGACAACACCCGCGACACGCTGTACGGCGGCAATATTAGCTACCGCCTTGAAGCGCATGTTCGGTATGCGCCAGAAGGTCAGACGCAGGATCGTTGGCTTCGCGCCTCGGACGATTTGACACGAGAAAGCCTGCTGCTCAAATTAGCTGCGCATCCAACCAAGTGTCTCGTCTACTGGCCTCCGAATCACCCAGAGAATGCTAAATGTTCCTTGAAATAATGATGTTCCGGATGAGTCACCGCCAACCGGAAATCGTCTATCCTCGAACGCGGCAAAATCAATTCGCAAAGGGACTGGCGCGGGGGTCCGAGCCTGTCTTTGTCAAGCCCGGTCTCGCTTAGCTTTGCTTTTAAGTTAAATGTTTACAGCGCGTTAGCGAGCCGCCGGGTTTGCAGGCAATTTCCGGCATTGAGCGCATAATGGTTTCAATGCTGCGGGAGCTGTGTCGGCCGCGGCTGTTTAAGCTCGCACCGCGATAAATCGATCCGCGATCATCTTTTTCTAAGTCATTTATTAAGAGGAATCTACGGATAACTCCAATGTGGAGAGGAACTTAGCGGTAACCACCGTCTGTAACTCGATGATTGCAGGATACTTACCCGAAGAGACCGGATAATAGGGTGCAGCTCGGACGGCTGGTGTGGAAAACTCGAACAGAGAATCCAAAGGTAATGAATTGAGATCGTATCGGCTGCTCCTCCTCTCTCGACCCACTCCCTTCACCCTTACGCCTCAATCACAGCCTTCGAAAGATTCCTTGGCCGGTCCACATCGACGTCGCGTTCCAGCGCCATCGCATAGCTGAAAAGCTGCAGCGGAATCACTTCGGAAATCGGCAGCAAATGCTCGCTGGCCGGCTCGACAAATACGCAATCCGAGACCAGGGAAGGAACATCACGGTCGCCGGCGTTCGCAATTGCAATCACCCGCGCACCCTGCTTCTTCATATCGGAGAGCAACTGCAATGTCTTCTCATAGCGAAGAACCGAATCGTCCACATCGCGATCCACCGTCGCCAGCGCCACCAGCGGCACGTGTTCACCAACCAGCGCATTCGGACCGTGCTTCAACTCGCCAGTCGGATAGCCTTCGGCCTGCACGTACGAAGATTCCTTCATCTTCAGCGCGCCTTCGCGGGCAATCGCGTAATGCACTCCGCGGCCGAGATAGAGAAAGCTGCCGGCATCGCTGTACTTCTTGGCCAGAGCCGTCATCCGCTCGCGCCAGCCTTCGAGCTGCCGCTCGATAACGCCCGGGAGCGCGCACAACTCGGCAACACGCGCTTTGAATTGCGCCTGATCAATCGCGCCAAGCCTGCTGCCCTCATACAGCGCCAGCAGGTAGAGCGCCGTCAGTTGGCACGTAAAGCTCTTCGTCGCCGGAATCGCCAGTTCCTTTCCAGCGCCCAGCGGCATCGCGGCACCGGCCTCGCGCAGCATCGTGCTGCCAACCACGTTGGCGATCGCCAGCGTCTGCTGTCCACCATCTCTCGCAAACCGCAGCGCGGCCAGCGTGTCTGAAGTCTCACCCGACTGCGAGATCACCAGCACCGAAGGCCGCCGCGGATTCACCGCCGGCCTGCAGCTGTACTCGCTCGCATACTCCACGTCCACCGCAAGCCCGCAAAGGTCCTCGAAGATAATCTCGGCAGCCAGGCCAGCGTGGCGGCTCGACCCGCTGGCGGCGATCAGCACTTCACCCCGCGCATTCAGCCAGCCCTCGAAAGGAGCAAACGCTTCTGCCTTCAGTGCCTCGCCGTCCAGGTATAAATCGAGCGTCCGCTGGATAGCAGCAGGCTGTTCAAAGATTTCGCGAAGCATAGCATGTGGGAATTCGTTCACGAGGGTTGGACCTTTCCGAGGCGCGTCTTCGCGCAATTGGGTATGGCTTGATTTTAAGCCTTTCGATCCCTATTCAATTGAACTGGGTCAGTGCCGGTGAATGAACTGGATCAGAGCTTGCGAAGGCGTGCGCAAGCCTCATCGAGATCCGCATCCTTCTTGGCGAAACAGAAGCGCAACAGATCTTCACCACGACCCGGCCGGAAGAATGCCGAACCGGCGACTGCGGCAACTCCGGTTTCTGAAAGCAGATGCCGCGCCTTCTGCGCTGACGTTTTGCCGGGCAACCGGCTCGCCCGCGCCAGCACGTAATAAGCGCCCGCCGGAACGCTTGGTTCCATTCCTGCATCGCGCAGTGCTGCCACAATCCGCTCACGCTTCGACTGATGGTCCGCCGCAAGCTGCGTATAGAATTCAGGCGGCAACTGCTCCAACCCCGCTGCCGCGCCATGCTGCAATGCCGAAGGTGCGCACACGTACGTCAGGTCATGGAAGTAACCCATCGCGCCCATCCACTTCGCATCGGCCGTCACGTAACCAAGCCGCCATCCGGTCACGCTGAATGTCTTGCTGAACCCCGACATGACAATGGTGCGTTCGCGCATACCGTCCATCGTCGCAAGGCAGATGTGCTTGGCGCCGTCGTAAACAAAGTACTCATAGATCTCATCGGTGAAGACAAACAGATCGTGTTCGCGCGCCGCGTCAGCGATAGCTTCCAGTTCCGCTCGCGTAAAGACCTTCCCGCTGGGATTGGCCGGCGTATTCACGATGATGGCGCGCGTGCGCTCGGTGATCGCAGCCTGCAATGCATCCGTATCCAGCACCCAGTCCGGCTCCGCCAGCGCCACAAAAACAGGCTTTACGCGCATCGACTTCAACGTGCTCACGTGATACCCGTAGAACGGCTCGAAGACCAGCACCTCGTCGCCGGGATTCAGCAACGCCATTGCCGCCGCATGCAGTCCCGCCGTCGCGCCGCTCGCCACCATTACTTCTCTCTCGGGGTCGTAGCGAAGGCCGTAGTCGCGCAACTGCTTGTCTGCGATGGCCACGCGCAGTCGCCCGATGCCGTCAAGCCGCGTGTAGATGTTGTGTCCGGCGAGGATCGCCGCAATCGCGGCAGTTTCCACCACTCCGGGAACCGGCGTGTCGCAAATACCCTGCGCCAGGTTGATGCCGCCAATGCGATCGCACTCCGTGCTCATGGCGCGGATCTCCGATTGCAAGGCGCCGGGGGCAAGTTCGCTCAGCGCGAGCCGGGACGTGGTATGCGGGTGAGACGCAAGGGTTTTGCTCACGGGGAAGTGGCTCCAACTCCACTGTCATTTTACAAGCGGAGTGCCGTTCGGCACACGTGCGATTGTGTCTCCAGCGTAGAATCGTCCTTTCAGGCGAGGTCGCGTGCACGAGCTTTCCATCGTTTCCAGCATCGTCGATTCGGTCACCGAGACCCTTGAGGCCTACCCCGGCGCACGGGTCAAGGAGGTGCGCCTGCGTGTCGGCGCTCTCGCCTCCGTCGTCGAAGACTCGCTGCAGTTCTGCTACGGCATCGCCACCGACGGCACACCGCTGGAAGGTTCCAAGCTGGTGGTAAACATTCTCCCCGTCATGATGCATTGCGAGGGGTGCGCTAAGGACGTCGAAATCGAAAGCCTGCAAAGCTTTCGATGCCCGCGCTGCGGAGAGCCGGTGGCCGATCTGCGACAGGGGCGCGAACTCGAGATCGAATCCATCGAGATTGATGAAGTTGAGGAAAAGGTATGACCACCCGGATTGTTGAACTGCGGCAGGGGATCCTGAAGAAAAATGATGAACTGGCGCGCGGCTTGCGCGGGCGCTACGAAGCGGCCGGAGTTCTTGTGCTCAATCTGGTTTCGAGTCCCGGTACCGGCAAGACAGCCTTCCTCGAACGCACGCTGCGCGAACTGCGTACCAGCGGCGCAAAGGTTGCAGCCCTCGTCGGCGATCTCGAGACCGACAACGATGCTCGTCGTCTGGCTGCAAGCGGTGCGCCGGTCCGCCAGATCAACACCCATGGCATCTGCCATCTCGAAGCCGAGATGATCGGCAAGCATCTCGATGGCTGGGAACTCGCGGACCTCGACTACCTGTTCATTGAGAACGTTGGCAACCTCGTCTGTCCCTCGAGCTACGACCTCGGCGAGAAGATTCGCGTGGCACTGCTCAGCGTGACCGAGGGCGAAGACAAGCCTCTCAAGTACCCCACCCTCTTCAACTCCGCCGATGCCGCCATCATCACCAAGATCGACATTGCCGAGCCCTGCAGCTTTGATCGTGCTGCGGCCCTCAGGAACCTCAATGAGATTCGTCCCGGCATTCGCATCTTTGAGACTTCCGCCAAAACCGGCGCTGGTATGCCCGACTGGCTTGCGTATCTTGCAGAAGAGAAATCCCGGCTGGCATAGCCAAGGCCGATTTGACTGCATCATAGCCAGAATTCCCGCTGCTAGTTTCCAGTTGGATGTGGCAGAATTGCCTCTGCCCCGGATGCATGGTCACCGCAGTCTCTGTGGCGCTGTGACCGAACCATATATTGTCGGCCATCATGCGTATTCATTCCTGTAGTCACGGCTTCCTATTTCCGAGGAATCCACAAAGGAGAAATACACAATGAAAACCCTTGCCACTCTCTGCGGCGCAACCGCCATCGTATTGTCTTTGGCGGCGTGCAACCCAACCCCGCCGCCTGCGCCCGACACCCACGATGCCGACGTAAAGGCGATCACCGATACCGAGGTGCAGGCGAATCAGGCCTGGGCGGCCAAAGATCTCGAAAAGGTCATGGCCTTCTACGCAGACGACGCCGTCCTGATGACTCCCGGCATGGACGCGGTCCATGGCAAGGATGCGATGCGCGCCGGCTTGAAAGACATGCTGAGCGACCCTGCAGTCTCGCTCACCTTCCAGTCCTTCAAGGTCGACGTTGCCAAATCCGGCGATCTCGCCTACACAGCGGGTACCTACAAACTGACTGTGACCGATCCGGCAACACACAAGCCGATCACCGATCACGGCAACTACGTAACCACATTCCGCAAACAGGCTGATGGCTCGTGGAAGGCCGTTGCCGATATTGCATCCTCGGCTGTTCCACCGATGCCTCCTCCCAAGAAGAAATAGCGGCTATGCGGTGCGACGCGCGGCAGCACTTGGAAATCGCCGCGCGTCGGCATCGCACCTGCGGCTACAGCGCATCGAACTTGTTGGAGAAACCATGAAAAGCGCAATCGGCAAGACAGCCGGGAAAGCCAATTCTGAAGCCGCCGATGTAGACGCGTACCTTGCTAAGGTCCCCGAACCCGCACGAACCACGCTTGAGAAGCTGCGCGCAACGATCGGGGCTGCTGCGCCAAAAGAGGCGACCGAGTGCCTCAGTTACGGAATCCCCACGTTTCGCTACAAAGGCGGCCTGGTCTCCTACGCGGCGTTCAAGAAACACTGCAGCTTCTTCCCCTTGCAGGCCTCTCTCATCGACGAAATGAAAGACGAACTGAAGAATTACCGAACCTCCAAGGGAACCCTGCAATTCCCGCTCGACCAGCCGCTGCCCGCGATGCTCGTCAAGAAGATGGTGAAGGCGCGTATTGTTGAGAACGATCGAAGGGGCTGAGGGAATAAGTGATTTAAATCACATCCCGGCCCTTCCTCACAGCGGTATAAGAAGGTTGCCATGTGTCTAGCTATCCCCGGAAAAGTCGAACAAATCACTGAAGGTGACGTTCGAATGGGCCGCGTCAACTTCGGCGGCGTCGTCAAGAATGTCTGCCTCGACTACGTGCCTGAAGTTGTTGTCGGCGACTATACCATTGTGCATGTTGGGTTTGCGCTCTCCAGGATCGACGAAGAAACCGCCCTCGAGACCCTCGAACTCTTCCGTAAGATGGGCTCGCTTGATGAGGAGCTTGGCACCGAGGAAGAGGCCTTTGCCCGCGCGGCGGCCTCACCGCAGTCGCCCTGCCCGGACGGAAGTTGCGACCTGACCGGCGAGGATCTGCGGGCAGAAAACACCACCAAGATGGGCAGCGGCGGCGAGAAATGAAGTACCTCACCGAGTTCCGCAATGGCGAAATCGCGCAGCGCATTGCGCGCGAGATTCATCAGGTTGCCACGCGCCCGTGGAAGATCATGGAGATCTGCGGCGGCCAGACCCACTCCATCATTCGTAACGGCATCGACCAGATGCTCCCGGCCAGCATCGAGATGATTCATGGTCCGGGCTGTCCGGTCTGTGTCACGCCGCTCGGCCTGATTGACAAGGCTCTTGCGATTGCTGCGCAGCCTGGCGTCATCTTCTGCTCCTTCGGAGACATGCTTCGAGTGCCCGGCACTGACCGCGATCTGTTTCAGGTTAAGGGCGAGGGCGGCGACGTTCGCGTTGTATATTCTCCTCTTGACGCGGTGGAACTGGCCGTCAAGAATCCCGACAAGCAGGTTGTCTTCTTCGGCGTTGGATTTGAAACTACAGCCCCGGCCAATGCCATGAGCGTGCATCTCGCGAAGCGGCGCGGACTCAAGAATTTCTCTCTCCTCGTCTCCCACGTTCTTGTCCCGCCCGCGATCGAAGCCATCATGAGTTCGCCGGAGAACAAGGTGCAGGCCTTTCTTGCCGCGGGGCACGTATGCAGCGTCATGGGTTATTGGGAGTACCCGCCGCTCGCCGACAAGTTCGAGATTCCCATCGTCGTCACTGGTTTTGAGCCGCTTGATCTGCTCGATGGAATCCGCCGCGCTGTAATCCAACTGGAGAATGGTCAACATCACGTCGAGAACGCTTACGAGCGCATCGTCACTTACGCTGGCAATCTACCCGCGCAGCAATTGCTTTCTGAAGTCTTTGAGGTTACAGATCGCGCGTGGCGCGGCATCGGCGTGATTCCCAACAGCGGCTGGCGACTCAGCGAGCCTTTTCGCGAATTCGACGCCGAAGAACGCTTTCAGATCACCGGCATTCACACCGAAGAGTCGCCTCTCTGCAAGGCGGGAGATGTTTTGCGCGGCGCTATCAAGCCCGCCGAGTGCCCGGCCTTTGGTAGGGAGTGCACGCCGCGGCATCCGCTCGGCGCCACCATGGTCTCCAGCGAAGGCGCCTGCGCCGCGTACTTCAACTATGGCCGTTTTCTGTCGGCGGAAGATCTTGCTCACGCAGGAACCGCACTGACCGGAGCAGCCAATGGCTGAACGTGTCGGGACTGAAAAATCCAGCGCGCCCGATTTTTCCAACTGGAGTTGTCCGCTGCCACTCGCCGACTATCCCACGATCGTGATGGGCCACGGCGGAGGCGGCAAGCTTGGCAACGAACTCGTCGAGTATCTCTTCCTTCCAGCCTTCCGCAACCCTGCGCTCGAGAA
Source organism: uncultured Acidobacteriaceae bacterium (assembly GCA_963735215.1). Classification (GTDB taxonomy): domain Bacteria; phylum Acidobacteriota; class Terriglobia; order Terriglobales; family Acidobacteriaceae; genus Telmatobacter. The sequence goes on from CAVTKF010000014.1 coordinate 402,468, forward strand.
CCTCGGCGACGCCGCCGTGCTTGAACTGGGTTCAGGCCGCATTGCCATGAGCACCGATTCCTTTGTCGTGCAGCCGTTGTTTTTTCCGGGCGGTTCGATCGGGGCTCTCGCCGTGAACGGCACCGTCAACGATCTCGCTGTCTCCGGAGCCGATCCAAAGTTTCTCAGCGCGAGCTTCATCCTCGAAGAAGGCTTTCCGCTGGCGCAGCTTGCTGCTGTTGTTCGCGCCATGGCAGATGCGGCTGCCACGGCAGGCGTGCGCATCGTTACCGGCGATACCAAGGTGGTCGAGCGCGGCCACGGCGACGGGTGCTACATAAACACGGCCGGCGTCGGTGTCTTACGTCCCGGCATCAATGTCGGCCCGCATCGCGCGCAGGTTGGCGACGTCGTGCTGGTCTCTGGCACCATCGGCGACCACGGCATGGCCATCATGAGCGTGCGCGAGGGGCTCGAATTTGAAAGCCAGATCCGCTCCGATTGCGCTGCGCTCAACGGGCTCATCGCCGATGTGCTCGATGCCGTTGGAACCGACGTACACGCGATGCGCGATCCCACACGCGGCGGCCTGGCATCAACACTGAACGAGATCGCAGCATCGTCGAATGTCGGCATCGAGATCGACGAGCCAAGCCTGCCCGTTCGCACTGAAGTCCAATCGGCTTGCGAACTGCTTGGTCTCGACCCGGTGTACGTCGCCAATGAAGGCAAGGTAGTCTTCTTCGTCGCGCCTGAAGCTGCCGATCGCGCATTGGCCGTCCTGCGCGCGCATCCGCTTGGTGCTGACGCTGCCCGCATCGGCCACGTCACTGGCCAGCATCCCAAGATGCTGGTGGCGCGTACATCGATGGGAGCCAACCGAGTGATCGCGACGCAGATCGGCGAACAACTGCCGCGCATCTGCTGAACGCGCGGCGCTGCAAATCGCAATGACCTATTGCTGTGGCGCCGATGCTGTCGGAAGATCTTGCGTTGGCGCATCGCGCTGCACCAGCATGATGCGTTTCACTTTGTTGCGATCGACGTGCTGCAAATTGCCGCCGACTCGAATCTCAATATCCATGCCGGAGATGGAAACGAGATCGCCGTTCAACAGGCTGCCATCGCGCAACTCAATGGAGTCGTAGGCTGCGGCCCCGAGTTCATAGCTGATCGAACCGCCCGAAACGTCATCGCGACCGATCTCAAGCGGGAAGTCTCCCGCCTTGAAGCCCTCTTTACTGAATGTCAGAGTGTGCTTGCCGGCTCCGACCGTGATAAGCCGTGGTGTGACACCTGCCTGAACGCCATCCACCTTGAGCAGAGCACCCTGCGGCATGGAGTTCACCGTAAGCGAGATAGCCTTGGCTGCGTCTGTCTTCTCCTGGATCGAGACGGACACAGGCTGGCCGGACGCCATCACGGTTGTCTGAAAGCGGATCGTTTCGCCCGGACCCACGTTGCTGAGCACGATCGCGTCCTCGCCAACGCGTGCCTTCGCCTTGTCGAAGAGATAAACAGAGAATCGGGCGGAAGGGATCACGCGCGCGGAAAGGTTCTCCGCCGTCGTCTCCATCACGTATCCGTGAAGACTTCCCATGCCGGGGAGCGTCTTGAACTTGCCAAAGGTAAAGCGCACGGCCGGAGTGCCAGTCATGGGCCAGTCGATGACAGCAAGCGGAGCATCCTTGGCGAGAGCCGGTACAGAAAGGGCAAGGAACGCGAGGACCGTCGCAAAACGGCGGAGCGGAACAGATGTAGGGAGCATGACGGAAACATCATACCCGACCTTCGCCTTCCCTGCGATTTGTTCGAACAGGTTTACGCGAGCCTTTCAAACGACCGCTGAATGCGTTCAGGAAGCGCGGCGGGCGCGTGTTCGAGGTCGTAACCGATCTCGAGAACCACGGCAGGCGGAGTGGGAAGCGACTTGAGAGCTTCGACTGCGGCTGGCCAGTCGATCGTTCCGTCGCCGGGCCACAGATGCTCGTCTTTCAGGCCGTGGTTGTCGTGTACGTGGACTTCGCCGATGCGCTTGCCGAGGATGCCGATCGCTTCCGCGATTCCCGGTGTAATGTGCGCATGTCCAAGGTCGAGGCAGACGTCGATCTGGTTCAGATGGGCCATCTCGAGAATCGTCATCAGATGCTCGGGAGTGGTGGCATCGCTGGTGAGATTCTCGACCAGTACGCGGACCCCCAGCGGCTTGGCGAAGGCCCCGAGATGTTCGAGAGCTGTCGTCGCATACTCCATGGTCCGCAATGACCACGAGTCGTACTTCTCGCCGAGGTGCACTACGAGCTTTTTGAATGGAATGTGCTCGGCTGCTTCGAGGGCACGCTTGATTTCGTCCATGGCGTCGATGCGCCGCGATTTTTCCGGATCCACGAGATTCACGGCAGCAGCCCCGGCGCGGCCCATTTCGCGATCGGGAAACAGTGGCGCGTGCATTGAAAACGGTTCGAGCGGATTAGAGGCAAACCAGCCGGCGAGTTCCATCACATGTTCGCGGCTGGTGTAGTCAAAATGCTGGCGGGCGGCGAAGATCTCCACACCTTGGGCGCCGGAACGCGCTGCCAATTCCAGGAGTCCAGGGTGCAGCCGTTGTTTGAGAAACAGATGCGTCGAAAGAACTGGCAGCATGCTTTGACGGCCCCCGCGTCGGCAGTCGAGCCAACGCTGCCACCAATTGTCTCATTCCCAAATGACTTAGCGGAGAGCACAGGTCAATCGCCTTCAATACCCCGCAGCCTTGCCGTAGTGGCTGCGGTGGTCCTGTCCGCCTTCCAGTTCGCCGGTCTTTGAATCGACAGCAATGCATTCGCCGTTAGACCAATGACCATCTTTCACGCTCAGCGTGTAGCCCATTTCCTTAAGCGCAGACAGAACCCGAGGGTCGAATCCCGGCTCAAGGTAGAGCTTGTCGGGAAGATATTGATGATGAAAACGCGGAGCGTCCACCGCCTCCTGAATATTCAAACCGCCTTCCGCCGCGGAAAGAAAAATGTTCGCAACGGTCGTGATAATGCGCGCTCCACCGGGAGAGCCAAGCACGTAACGGAGCTTGCCGTTTTCGAGCACGATCGTGGGCGTCATGGAACTCAGCGGGCGCTTGCCGGGCGCAATGGCATTCGCTGGTCCCTGGATTAGCCCGAACATGTTTGGCACGCCCATCTTTGCTGCGAAATCATCCATCTCGTCGTTCAGCAAAAAACCGAGCGACCCTGCTGTCACATGCGAGCCGAAACTGTCGTTCAACGTGGTTGTTACCGACACCGCATTCCCCTCCGCATCGACAACAGAGTAATGCGTTGTGTCCGGCGATTCGTGGCGCTGGCCGCCAGTCGTCGGCGCAGGTGGCAGAAAGCCTGCAGGCCGCTTCAGCTCCGCGCTGGGAGTTGCCTTGCCGCTCAGGATGCTTTTGCGCCACGCTTCGGCGTACGTCTTCCCGGTGAGTTCGACGACGGGAATCCTGTTGTAGTCCGGGTCTCCGAGGTAATCGGAGCGATCCATGTACGCGCGTCGATAAGCTTCCGTGATCAGGTGCATCGAATCGGCGCTGCGGTCGCCCAGACTCGCAAGGTCGTAGCCTTCCAGGATATTCAGCGCGCTCAGTAGCACAATTCCGCCTGAAGAAGGAGGCGGTGCGCTGATCACCGTGTAGCTGTGAAATGTGCCGACGACCGGCTTGCGCTCAACCACGTTGTACTGTGCGAGATCCTCAAGTGTGATGAGCGCTCCGCCCTTCTTGAGATCATCCACAAGTTCATGCGCCATTTTGCCGTGGTAAAAATCGTCGGGATCGGCGGCAATCCGCTCCAGCGTGCGCGCCAGTTCCGGCTGCTGAAACATCTCGCCTACGCGATAGTAGCTGCCGTTGCGCTGAAACAGAAGGCGCGATGCGGGAAAGCGCGCGAGGTCACGGTCAGTCAACTCGTTCGCCTCTTCGGGAGTGAGGGCGAATCCGTCGCGGGCCAATTCAATGGCAGGCGCCATCACGCGCTTCAGACCGAGCTTCCCGTATTTCTTCTCCGAGTACACCAACCCAGCGACGGAGCCAGGAGTTGCAATTGAGCGATAACCTACGACGCTCGCATTCGGAATTACATTTCCCTGCGCGTCCTGGTACATCGTCTCCGTGGCGGCCAGCGGCGCCTTCTCGCGGTAGTCGATGAAAGTGGCTTTGCCGTCGTGCGTGCGTAGAAGCAGAAATCCGCCTCCGCCGAGGTTGCCTGCGATCGGATGCACGACCGCAAGGGCGAACCCAGTGGCCACTGCCGCATCGACCGCGTTGCCTCCTTCGCGCAGGATCTCTACTCCTGCGTTGGAGGCAAGATGATGAACGCTGACAACCATGCCGTGCTGCGCCCGGACCGGCTCCTCGCCGCGATACGAGAGCACGCTTGCCGTGCCCTCCTGCGCGACAGACGCGGTGGGCGACATGGCGAAATAAAAAGACGCTGCAAGGAGGACGAGGGTGGGAAAACGACAGTTGTGTTGCATAGCTTTCGACAGGATAACCCTGCCGGGAACGATGGCATCGCACTTCTGTCCGGAAGGATAAAAATTCCGCACTGCTGCGGGGCTCAGGCGCGAGGCCCCTCAGTCAAGGAGTGGTCATATGAAAGCAATCGTGTTGCACCAGTACGGCGGCCCGGAACAGCTTCGCTATGAAGAAACGGATCGCCCGAAATATGGCGACAACGAAGTGCTCGTCAGGGTAAAGGCAACGAGCGTCAATCCCATCGACTTCAAGCTTCGCAGCGGGGCCGCGAAAGCGCGGATGCCGCTCGAACTTCCGGCGATTCTTGGTCGCGATCTCGCCGGAGAAGTTGTCGAAAATGGTCGCTGCGTTACGGGTTTTTCCAAAGGGATGCGGGTCATGGCACTAGCGATCGGCACGTATGCCGAGTACACCGTTGCCAAGGCTGACGTGCTGGCTCCCATTCCTTCAGCGCTGGACTTTGAGCAAGCGGCTGCACTCCCTTTGGTCGTCACCACCGGATCTCAACTCATCGAACGAGCCGTGAAGCCGCAACGAGGGCAGACCATCCTTGTGACTGGTGCGCTTGGCAGTGTCGCGCGGGTGGCGATTCATGTCGCTCGCAAGCACGGCGTTCGAGTCCTTGCCGGGGTCCGTGCCGCCGAAAAGGATAAAGCTGCACAATTGGCTGCCGATGGCGTAGTCGCGATCGACAGTGAGGAAGAAATCGGCCATCTGCATGATCTCGACGCCATTGCCGACACAGTTGGTGGAACGACAATTCAACGGCTTCTTAAATCGATTCGTCCCGGCGGTGTGCTCGGTTCTGTGCTTGGCGTTCCCGAGGGTGCGCAGAACTATAACATTCGCGTTGAGCCGATGATGGCCGTTCCAGACGCTTCCAGGCTTTCCCAATTGGCTGAAGATTTTGCCCGCGGCGAGTTTTCGATTCCTATTGCGCGCACCATGAAGTTGCAGGAAGCCCCGGAGGCACAGGGGCTGGCTGAGCGGGGCAATGTCGGCGGAAAGATCATTCTTATTCCATAGATTAGCGTCATGAGAAATGGGGCAGACAGCTTTTCGCCTGTCTGCCCCATCGATTGATCGAATTGCTTATAACTGCTCTGTCATCTTCCGAATCGCATCATCCTGCTTTACCGGCATAAGCGCCATGGAAGGCACGCCTCCCGAGACATTCAGCCTTGGCAGCAAGCCAAGCTCCAGCAGAACTGCAATGCTTACCTCGTCCCGCGAACTCAACGCGCGGTACTCCTGATGCTCGTATCTCTCCCAGTTTTCTGAAAGGTTGGCAAGGATCGTCTCCTGCGTCGAATCTCCGCTGACGATCACCACCATGTTGAGCAGCGAGATCTCACGGTCTGTGAGCCGCACCGACGGTGCGCCTTTCTTGAGTTCATGCGTGTACTGGGGCACGAGCTTTTCGAACTGCGCCTTGATCTCCATCCAGCGCGCCAGGCCGAGCCATGTCGGTGGGTCGTCCGGCTGCGGAATAATGAGCTTGTGCAGTTCGCCAACCAGGTACGGAATGCCCGAAGTCAAGCTGTAGATATCATCGATTTGCTTATCGGAAAGTGCGATTCGAAAGAGCTCGCTAAACCACGCTTTCAGATGCTCTGTCGTGAAACGCCGTACTGAGGCAATCCCCTGGAAATTGCGCTCTGAGGGCTGCAACAATCCCCAGCGCAGCAGATCGGCTCCGCCAGTGAGAAGAGGCAGGCCGTCATCCTGCGCAATGTGCTGCGTCACGTCACTCGGAGCGACGTAGACCGGCTCCGTCGTCGGTGGGTAACCCGTGAGTGCGCGAATGCCGCACTTGACATGCGTCATTGGGTTTTGATCGCGAGGCTCAAGCCAGTGCGAAACCGCCAGTAGAGCGCGAATCGTCCGCGCATCCTTCCGCTCGACATTCGCTTTTTTGATTCGCCGCGTGAACTGATCAACCATCTCCCAGGGGAAGAAGGATATCTTGCCCTTTCTCGATGGATTCAGTGTCTCTTCCGGAAGTTCAACCACTTCCTCCGGGGTAGAAGACGGTGCGGTGGCTTCTTCTGAGCTGAGAATCGGCGGCTCCCCTTCGGCGTCATCCAGCTCGACCGCGGGAGCGATCTCTTCGCTCACAGGGGCGTCGATCAGGGAGGCCGCCATCAAGGTTGCTTCGAATACAGACGTCGTTACGACAGGCTGCTCCTCAACCGCGAGCTCCTTCGAAGCACCATTCCCGTTTCCGTTCAGGTGGGCGCCATTCGATCCGTTTTTCGTCCCGGGAATGGCTACAGAATCGGAGGTATGTTCCTCAACGGTTTCCGGCGTGGATTCGCCGTGCCACCAATCGATCTCCAGCTGGCGCACAAAATCGTCGAGTCGCGGAAAACCGCTCCGCAGCTTCAGCAACTCGGGCCCATTCGCCTCATCTTCCAGGCCGCACGCCCACTCCAGCCAGTTCTCTACGGCTGGACCCGGCAACTCCGGCGGCGCCGATTTTTCCGAAATCTCCATCAACTCGGCAACGGCCTTGTCGCGAAGGGCCAGTCGCTCCAGGCGTGTGCGCTCGCGGCGATGCGAGACCGTCCCGTTGGCAAGCAACTGGGCCAGATCGAGATACCTGCGTCTCTTTGAGGCGGCATCGTCAAGCCGGCTGACCACGGTATCTAATTCGTTCTTCGTCGTCCAGCTTGCCCCGCCATCTTCCGAGAGGATCGCATCTCTCAGGTTCTGGCACGCATCGAGCAGCTTGCCTACCTCGGCAAGAACATCGGCTCGATTCAAGCTCTGACCTGCTTCGAGCAAGTCGATCTTGTCGTGGCAAACTTTCGCTTGTTCAGACAGGCTTCGCAGCGTCTCGGTGACTACGCTAGGCCCGCATTTTGTTTCTTGAGAAGCATTCACGGCTTGGCTCCATCTTGCTGAGGAAGGGATTCTGCGCCTTCGCAACATCGTATCGTGGATTCGGTACCCAAGTTAACCTCTCGCAGGACTTTAGTAATACCCGCGCCCCATTACTTTGGGTTGCCGAGCCTGACGGTTGTTGGCCATCAGGCGCGAAGTTCAAGCGGTCGGTATCCCAAGGGAACAAGGTTGGGATGGAGCCACTCCGATAGAATTATTCCAACTTCTAACCCAATCTTTCCCATCCGTGGAGAACCAATGAAAACGTATGCATTTTTCCGCTTTTTCATCTCTAGCCAGGTTGCTGGTTTCATGATTCTGCTGATATTGCTCGCTGGTGCGACCGCTGCACAGTGTGGGGCCATTCACGATGCCGCGCGCAAAGGCGATGTCAACAAGATCAAAGCTCTTCTTCAGGCCGATCCGAAGCTTGTGGCCGAGCGCGACAAGAACGGCGATACGCCTTTGCACTCCGCCTGCCTGCACGGCCAGTTGGCGGCAGCCCACGTCCTTATCGACGCCGGAGCAGACGTCAACGCGAAGAACAACTATGGCGCGTTCACCCCCGGCGATCTTTGGGGGGTATTTTCATCAAATAACCATCAGGATCCGGTGAGCCTGCTGACGGTGCATGGTGTGGATACAAAAGATATGAAGAACGGCTATACGCCCTTGGATTTGTGCTTGTTCGCAAACCGGCACAAGGAACTCCTGCAGTTTCTCATCGCCAAGGGAGCCGATGTAAGCGCTCAGGCTTCGAGCGGCGCGACGCCCCTGTTCTTTGCGGTGCTTCGCGATCAACCGGATGATGTGAAATTCCTCATCGACCAGGGCGCAAACGTGAACTTGCCCGACGCGTACGGCGGCACGATTCTCGATGCTGCGTTGCAACTGCAGTACGGTAGTTTGATCCAGATTCTCGTTGACCACGGTGCCGACGTGAATGCCATGGATCAGAGCGAACAACGCCCACTGGCCTATGCCATGAAGATGGACGATCACAAGTGGGCGGAACTTCTGAAAAAGCACGGCGCGCACGAGTAAATCCCGCCGGGCCAGTCTATTCGCTGATAATTGCCTGCGGAGGTGCATTGCATGCACGTTGCCCACGGAAACGTTCTCCGCTCGCTCTTTCTTTTCACCGCGACGTTTGTCGTCGTCGGCTCAGCAGAGATGTTTGGCCAGGGTGCGCTTCCACCTGTGCCCCACGCCAAACAGGTGCATGTCAAGCACGTGCTGGTGATCGGACAGACCAGGGGCTTTGAGCACGATTCCGTTTCCGCCGCGATGGCTGCGGTTTACAACATGGGCGAGGAAAGCGGGCTCTGGGATGCCACCCTGCGCACTGATACCGAGCTGCTCACCAAAAAAGACCCGGGCAGGAATGCGAAAAACCTGGATTACTTTGACCTGATTGTTTTTGCCAGCACCACCGGCGAACTCGACATGGACGCCGACCAGAAGCGCGAGATGATGGCGGCTATCCACGATGACGGCAAGGGGTTCGTCGGCATTCACGCGGCGCTCGATACCAACTACAACTGGCCCGAGTATGGCGAGATGATCGGCGGCTGGTTTGATCAGCACCCGTGGTCTACTTTCAACGCGCCAATCATCAACGAAGCTCCGGATTTTCCGGCAGTCCGCCATTTTCCGAAGTCGTTCGTGAAATTCGACGAGATCTATCAACCCAAGGCGTGGTCGCGCGACAAGGTCAACGTACTTCTCAGCCTCGATCCGAGCCGCTTGGATTACAGCAATAATCCGCGCATCCATCGCACCGACCATGACTTCGCCGTGGCATGGAGCAAGATGTACGGCAAGGGACGCGTCTTCTACTCGACGCTGGGGCACACCGAGGAGTCCTGGCAGGATCCCGACATTCGCAAGATGTATTTTGAAGCGATCCGCTGGGCTCTCGGTATGACAGATGGAAGCACTGCGTCTCATCCCAAGCCAGTGGCGAGCACGACCCCCTAGCATCCTGAAGTTCACGAGGAAGTAGTGGTGTCATTCTGAGCGAACCGGGCCCCAAACGTTTTTCAGTTTGGGGATGGTAAGCGAGAATCTGCTTTTGGCCTTCCTTGGGTTTTTGCTGCCCCAAAAGCAAATCCCGCCGAGACGACCGCTCGACGGGATTATCGCGCTTCCAGAGCTGTCTTATTGCGGCGGCGCGTAAGGCTCAACCCGCAGCATATTCGACAGGATGCCGCGCTCTTCCGGACTGAACTGGCCCTGGTAGCGGCTTGAGTTCAGCACGATAGCGCGCTGATCCGGCGGAACAGCTTTCAGATCGCGAAATGCATTACGCATCATCGACTGCCGGTCCTGTGGCAAGCTGGTCCAGCGCCGCGCCGACGCCGCGACCTGGGCGCGGTCTTCCGGCGAAAGCCTCTCAAGGTTCTCAGCACGCGCCAGCCGCCGCTCGCGTTGTGCGTCGGGCAACTGGTTGACCCGGTTCAATTGATTCATCACGCGCTGCTGTTCGCCCGGCGGCAGTCGGCGGAAGCTGGGATCATTGCGCAACATCTGCTGCTGTTGCGGCACCGGCACATCACGATGATTATTGAGCCATGCGCCAAGATGACCGGGAGGCGCATAGAGCTGCTTGGCCGTTCCCGGATACGCCTGTCGCCCATAGGCCGGCGTGTTGTAGTTCGAATTCGGATAGACGCCACGAGCGCCCGCTTGCGGAGCGTACTGGTTCTGTACCGGACGCTGGACTTGCCCTCCAGCGCCTCCGCGATAAGGCTGGTACTGCGGCGCTGCCTGCCCCTGCTGGCGTGGCGACTGGGGATGCGTATTCTGCGGCCGGCTCTGCTGACGCGGAGCTGAATAATGAGGAGCGGCCGGCTTCTGGCGCTGGGCAAACAATCCGGTCGGGGGAAGGCACAGGGCAATCGCCGCCATCGCGGTCACAACCGCCACGCGCGTCTGCCTTGCAACGCCTTTGCTTCTTGCCCCATTCATTGTCTTGGCCCCCGCCGTTTCCTTGAAGTTCCTTCGTTCTTCTTCACCTATTGCTGCTGCACATCTCCGCCGTTTCCACTATCGGAGATTGCTTCCAGCTGATCGAGCACCTGCGCATTGCTGTCGAGAGTCTGCAGGTCGTGTACGACCGCAGCTTCAGGACCCTGTTGCGGCTGAGGCTGCTCCACGTTCGTAATTCCCAGGTAGGTTCCGCCACCTACCAGCAACATCACCGTCAGCGCCATCGCAGCCAGCGGACGAGCGTGCATCGGCGGCCCATAAGCGTAGCGAGCGCGAATGCGCTGGAACCATGACTGCGGCGGAGCTTCCCGTTCCTCGCGCATCCGTGCGCCCAGCCGGGTCATGAAGTAGGGGTTGGGCTCAGGCGCCGTCCAGGCATCCATCACCGCCATGGTCGCGCGCATCTCCTCCAGCTCCTTGCGGCAGCTTTCACACTCCGCAACATGAGTCTTAACCTTGGCCGGAGCCGCTTCTGGATCGAGCAGCATGTCTGCAAGCTTCGTTTCCATCGCGGTGCATTTGTTCATCGTTTCCATCGCTACCCCCACTCCCCGCCGGTGTTGCCCGGCTTCAATCCTTCCAATTCCCAACCCGCTTCCGATCCCCGACTCCCCAGCGACAGCAGGCACCCTCTGGGGTGGTTACACGAAATCCTTCAACTTATCCCGCAGCGTCTGGTATGCCCTGAAGAGCAGCGACTTGGTCGCCGACTCGCTCAACTTGAGAACGTCCCCGATCTCCCGATAATCCATCCCCTGATACTTGTGCATCAACACTGCCATGCGCTGTCGTTCCGGCAAAGCCATTACATGTGCCCGGATCGCCGCCATGCGCTCATCGCGCAAAATGTTCTGCTCCACCGTCGGAGTATCGTCGGCAACGTCCGGTGTCGTCCCTGACTCCGGATCCGGCGCATCCAGATAAATCGTCTGCGCGGAGCGTTCGTGCTTGGTGTCGCGCGCGTGGTTTACCGCAAGGTTGGTTGCAATGCGATAGAGCCACGTAGTGAATTTCGCTTCGGCTCGATAGCTCTCACGCGAACGATACACCCGCAGAAAAACTTCCTGCGCCAATTCCTCGGCAACCGCCTGGTTATGCACCATGCGAAAAAGGAAACTGATCATCGCACGGTGGTACTTCCCGACGAGGTAATTAAAACCCGCCTCATCGCCTGCCGCCACCCGCAACATCACCGCCGCGTCGCTTGACTCATCGAGCGCGTAATTGATGGGCCGTTGCGGATCGGGCGGATTCAGCGCTGCGCCCTGTCCCAGTGCCGGTCCCAGTGCCGGACTGTCCAGTACCAGGGTTGCCATATCCTCTGGAACCCCGTCCGTATCGGAAGGTTGCGCATATTCGTCAGTTTCCGCCTCTGATTTTGAACTGTTTACCAGTCTCTGCCCCTTGGATGCCTTCCCCGGACGGTTGGACCCAGAACGGCCGGACCCTGAACGGTTTGACTCAGGATAGCTGGCTCCTGCGTCGGCCCTCCCGGCAGGCCCCTCATCACCTTCATCATCTGCTTCATTTGTCCGGTTTGACATGGCCGCCAGCGGCGGCGTCTCTCGCAGGCCATCTGCGCCAGCCGCGGCAAGCTCCAGCCCGTGCCAGCCAATTCCGCCGGAGACTGAAAGGGGGAAAGCCGGCGACTTGTCCTCAGCAGCGGACTCGCGTGCCTCTCGGCTTGATCGACGGATTGATCGTTTTGAGTGTACTCGCCAGCGCATCAGTAACTTAGAGCGATTTCCGTCGCCTCCCAAACAGCAGATACCACAGGTTGGCCGCAGTGTGTCGCTGGTGATACTCTACCTTACAGGGAGCCCCTCTGGCGCGCCTGACGCCGATCCCTGAAAGGGCGCTTAACTCAGCGGTAGAGTGCCACCTTCACACGGTGGAAGTCGCAGGTTCGAATCCTGCAGCGCCCACCATAAAATCAACAACTTACTGCTGGTTTCCGGCCCCACTCTTTCCCTGCGTGGGAGCGCTTAGTAACAGCAAGTCCAACATTCCTTCTTTTTGAATGAGATCGCTCTCAGACTTTACCCCCGCCTTTGCCAGGGGCCGGGCGTCCTTTGGGCAGCCACATTTGGACCACCTTGGTTTGGGCAGTTCGTTTGTCCTGGGTGACTTAGAAGCAGTCATCCACGCGAGGCAGGCCGGAAAATCCGGAGGAGCTGCGGCCTGAACCGAGGTTAGGGAAGAGTAGGCGGTGATTGTCCCGGAACTCCAAAGGACGATCACTTCGGGGGCCTCCACTCAACTCCCAAAGCAGGCGTGGAAAGCCTTCATGACGAATCGTGACTCTGAAATCCTCTGCCACGCATTCAAAAGTGCAGTCCTGAAAGGGCAAAATGTAGTGCCGAAGATTCTGCCAACTCTCAGGGCGATAGTCTCTATGGACGGAATTGATGGATTTAAGCTCAGTAATCCATGTTGAATTCTGCACAACCATTGGTTTGTAGAATTCGAGACCTAGCCCATAGAGAGCGTGACCATGCAAGACCTCATCATTTGGTGTTCCCATTTTGCGTGCATGCGCAGCCCAAGAAATGAACGACAGCGACAGACTCTGGCGACCCGCCAGCTCTCTGCACATCTTCGAGAGTGAGCTCCGGGTATTCATCGTGCTCTGCCAGGCAGTAGATCAGGAACACGTCATTGTCTATCTGAAGCAAGTGAGGAATTGGGGCCCCTGTAGCCCATAGAGGCATATCGATCGGAACGGCGAATGGCTTACCGCTCGCTGCGGCTCTCTCGCGTTCAGCCTGTGGATCTGATTTGCTCATCTGCGAACCACCCCATCCCTTTTTACCTTATTGGCAGTCTGTTTTTGTAAACGCTGGGCAGGGCAAAACTGCATCGGGGGCGGGTCGTGGGCTACTCGTCAGTAATCCTCCCCGGTCCGAAACGATGCTCTCTCCCCGTTCAGATCCCGCCGGAATCACTTCTGCAACACTGCCCTACTCGACCCCGCTAAATGTTCACCACCCTGTAATCCGACTTTGCCAGCTCGGTTGAGAGACTACCTCAATACCAAGCAAGCTTCCCCGGAGGGACATCTATGCGTAAGCTACTCCTGACGCGCCTCGCGTCGGTCATGTGCACCTGCGCGCTAATCGTTGGCGCCACAGGTTTCACGTTTGCCGAGGACCACAAAGATCGCGTATCGACGGCAGCGGCGAATATCAAACACTATTTCGTGTCTGTGCCCCCGCCCCCAAGCTCAGCGTGTACTTGTCATCCCGCGCCTGCATCTACATCCGTACAGAGCTTTTGATCGTCTGGGAGGCTTCGCAATGCCGGAAGCTGGCGGTTCCAACATCGAAATTGCCCACCATCTCAGCGAGCACAGGGCATCTCAGCAGGTTTTGGGGCACGAGATTCTGGAGATCGCGGAGGCCATCGTGCTCGCCGTGGTTGCCATCGCCACTGCATGGAGCGGCTATCAGGCTGCTCTCTGGACTGGACATGAAGCAGAACTGTATGGCCTGGCGAGCCGACTGCGGGTTGAAGCTGAAGGAGCCGCCACATTCGCCAATCAGGAGCGCTTGTACAACGCGTCGACCGTGGTCGAGTGGCTGAAGGCCGAGGCCCACGGAGACAAAAAACTCGCCGACCTCTTCGAACGCCGTTTTCTTCCCGAGTTTCGCCCCGCATTTGAAGCTTGGAAGAAGACTGACCCGCTCAACAACCCCAATGCTCCGGCCGGCCCTCAACTGATGGCGGAATATCGCAGTTCCAAAACCGAAGAGGCGGCCAGGTTGAATGACCAGGCCACAAAAGTCTTCGATCAAGGCACGCGAGGCCGGGAACTTTCCGACCAATACGTGCGAGTAACCGTCACGCTGGCAACCGTTCTGCTGCTGATGGCCATCAGCCAGCGCTTCAAGACGCGTGGTGTGCGCCTTGGACTGCTCGTGATCGCCACGATCCTGCTGTGCTTTCCCGTCTACCACATCCTTACCCTGCCTCGCGCATAGAAAACCCCGTGTCACTGCCCACCGCTATGGGCTTGATCGCCGATGTCGGCAAGTACGCCTGTGAATCAGGACGGCGGTTGTGCGTCCTTGGCATCGCTAGAACTCCGGTCCACTAGAACCGAGCGCATAAATGGAGTCTTGAAAGGGCTCGACTTCAGTCGTGCCGTAAGCAGCACTATTTCAACGTCGGCTTTAGCCGCTGAGGGACGTTCTCTCGGCTAGTTCGCCAGGACACATCGCCATTCATCCCCCGCGAACAGCCAGTAATCGGCAATCCGGGCCATTCGTCGCAAACAAAATGACTTCGCGCCCTCAGCGATGGAAGATACCAGCTGAGAGGTAAGACCTATGCAAATGCGAATTAGAACCTCCTTGTTAGTCGCGGGATTGGCCATATGCGCCGCAACCAGTTTGCCCGGCCAATCGAAACCTGCACAGTCGTGGAACCTGCCCCAGGGAACGACCGTGAAAGACAGCGGCCCTCGAACCTACAAATTTTCCGTGGACTACAACACCGCCAACACCAAGGGCGAATTGGTATACCGCCAGCGCGTCACCGGAGAGTACACACGCGGGCTCCCAGGAGGAGACGTGATGTGGAAGAACGTGACCATGGCGAACGCGGTTGGACCCACGGCGCCGTTCGATACGCCTCAGAAGAGCGACTTCATGGAGGGATTTCGCTATCGCAATGACATGGCGAGCACAATGACGCCCGACTTCTTCAAAGGATTCCCTCCCACCGCGGTCATGCAGCGTAATCTGGTTTGGGACACGAGCATGATCGAGATGTTTGGCCAGAGCCACTTCGATCAGCTGAAGCTCAACTTGCCCTACCAGATAATCTCCAACCAGGACGTGAACATACCGGATGTGGGTACGTTCCACAACCACAACGTCGTGCTGGAGTGGATCGGTCGTTCGCAGCGAAATGGCCAGGAGTGCGCCCTGATCAAGTACCAGGCATTCTTCAATCCAGTCCAGATTGCTACCGGCGGAATGACCCTGAATGGACGCAGCGACTATTGGGGAGAGATCTGGGTATCGCTCGAGACGAGGCAGATTGAATACGGCACACTGAATGAGAGCGTAGTCGGAGAGATGAAGCTGCCCGGCCAGGACACCGTGCAGGTTCTCAACATCTTCCGCAACGGCACCTTTGAACCCGTCGAAACAAAGTAGAGGACACACCGAACGAGGCATCCCGATGAGCACGACAAAGGGCAACTTGCTGTTCTCTCTGCTTTGGATCAATGTCGCGGTTGCGATTGTGGTTTTCGTCCGCATCATAGGGAACCAGGTCACGAGCGGGCGGGATCTCCTCTACGAGTTGGGATATTCACTTCTCTTCGCAAACCTGACTGGCGTTCTCGGCTTTTTGGGAATCAGCGCGATTGCGGCGAGAGTGCAGGCTCGCAAAATTCCGCTCGTTCCCACCATGTTTCTCTGCGTCCTCGTCTTCGTCCCGGTGGGTTGTCTGCTCGCTCAAACCTTGTTGATGGCGTTCGGTGTAATTGCTCCGCACCAGTTTTGGCGTGTTTACCTGAACACTTTGCGTGTCAGCCTTCCATTGTCTGCAGTATTCGGTTCAGGCGCGCTGGTTCACGCGTTGTTGCGAGAACGCCTGCGGCTCGCGGAAGAGAAGCTCCAAAAGAAAGAAGTAAGCGAAGAGCGAGCAAAGAAGCTGGCAGCAGAGGCGCGTCTCAGCTCGCTCGAATCGCGCATCCATCCGCATTTCCTCTTCAATACCTTGAACTCGATAAGTTCAGCGATCGCCGTTAACCCCGCAAAGGCGGAACAGATTGTGGGCAAGCTGGCAGTGCTCTTGCGGGCTTCGCTCGACAACAGCAATCAAACCTTGATTCCCTTGCAGCAAGAGCTGGCCATGGTCGAGAGTTATCTGGAAATTGAGAAATCGCGCTTTGGAGACAAGCTGCGCGGTTCGACTCAGGTTTCCGACGATCTGCGCAGCGCCAGGGTTCCTCCCATGTCTGTGCAGGCGCTGGTTGAGAACGCCGTGAAACACGGAGTCACTCCACAGCGCGGCGGCGGAGAAATTCTGGTGGCAGCTTCTGAGCAAAACGGGAACCTCAGAATCGAAGTTCGCGATACTGGCCCTGGATTCGACATGACCGCAATACCCGCAGGGCATGGGCTCGATAATCTCGTGGAGCGGCTCGATGCGCTGTTCGGAGACAAGGCACACCTGAATGTTTTCCGTAGAGACGGCCAATCCGTAGTGGAGATGGTGTTACCGCACGTATGAAACTGCGCGCCTACCTGGTGGACGACGAACCGCCGGCCCTCGAGCGGCTGCGCCGGCTGCTGCAGGAGACTGACCGCGTGCAGGTAATCGGTAGCGCCACCGAACCCGAAGAAGCAGTGACGGCGCTGTCTGCCGATCCTCCCGATGTCTGTTTCCTCGACATCGAGATGCCGCGCCTGAACGGATTCGAGGTCCTGGCGCGCCTGCCCCTCCAGCCCATCGTCATCTTCACCACCGCCTACAACCAGTACGCGCTGCAGGCGTTTGCCGTGAACTCAGTGGACTATCTGTTGAAACCTGTCGAGCCGGAATCCCTCGAACGTGCTCTCAATAAGGTTGAACGCTTGAGGAACTCGCCGGTTGCGCAGCCGGACTTCCAGAAGCTGTTCCAGCAACTCGCGAATTCCCTGCGCGAGACAAAGCCTGAATATCCTGACCGCATCGCGTCTCGTCTCGGAGATCGGCTCTGGTTCCTCGACCTGGTCCGTGTGACCCACTTCTATGCGGAAGACAAGCTGACCTTCGCTGTCTCTGAAGGCAAGATCTTCTGTGTAGATCACACGATCACGGAATTGGAAGACAAACTCAACCCCAGGCAGTTTGCCCGGATTCATCGTGGAACGATCGTAAATCTTGGCTGGGTCAAAGAGGTCGCCTTGCTCACCGGAGGAGCGCTGAATGTCCGCCTCAAGGACGGCAAAGAAACGGAGTTGACCGTCGCACGCGACCGGGCACGTGAGTTCAAGACGAGGGTCGGGTATTAGAAGCTATCTCATAACTCTGCTTTGAAAGGGTTCGGCTGAGGGACAATTATTCGGCGATCACCGTTTTTTCTGCAGCCTCTTAGATGATCCATCCGCCGCCGACAACCTCGTCGCCGTCGTAGAAAACGGCCGACTGCCCCGGCGTCACCGCGCGCTGCGGCTCGTCAAAGGTTGCGAGCACTTCAGCGGATGCCGCGTCGGAGTTTGCTCCTGAAACTGGCTCCAGCGTCGCCCATGCCGGTTCATGCCGATGCCGGATCTTCGCCTTCACGCGCATCGGCGCAGTGAGTTCGGGAATACTGATCCAGTTCAGCCGATTCGCCCGCAGAGTGTTGGTTGCGAGCTCAGCATCCGCGCCCACCGTCACGCGGTGGTTTGCCGAATCGATATTCAACACGTAAAGCGGAGAAGGTGACGACACCTTCAATCCCTTGCGCTGCCCGACGGTGAAATTCGAGATGCCCTCATGGTGGCCGATCACCTCGCCGGTCGACGCAACCAGATCGCCTGCCGTGTCCGGCATCGTCTCGCCTTGCTCCTCGAGGTAGGCCGCAAGAAAGTTCTGATAAGACCCGCCGGGAATGAAGCAGATCTCCTGCGAATCCGGCTTCTCCGCCAGCGCCAGCCCCTTCTGCCGCGCCACCTCGCGCACTTCCGGCTTGGTCATGTGCCCCAGCGGAAACAGCGTATGAGCCAGTTGCGCCTGCGTCAGGCCAAACAGAAAATACGTCTGATCCTTGGCGAGATCTGCCGGCCGCTTGAGAATCCACCGATTGCGCTCCGGGTCGTACTCATTGACCGCGTAATGTCCCGTGGCAATCGACTCCGCGCCTATCGACCGCGCCGTCTTCAGCAGCTGGTCGAACTTCAGATGGTTATTGCAAAGCGAGCAGGGAATCGGTGTCCGCCCTGCGAGATACTCCGACACAAACGGCCGCACCACGTCTTGCTCAAACCGCTCTTGCTGGTTCACCACGTAGTACGGAATCCCCAGGTGCTCCGCCACGCGCCGTGCGTCATACACGTCATCGAGCGAACAACACCGCCCCGCCTTCGGGGCATCCGGAATCCCATGCTTACCCGCCAGCCGCGTCTGATCCCAAAGCTGCAGTGTCAGCCCGACAACCTTCGTGCCCTCATCGAGACGAGCAAGGATCGCCGCCACCGTAGAAGAGTCAACTCCTCCGGACATGGCGACGGCAATGGTGTGCTTTTCAGTCAAAGTCGATCCCAACGATAAAGTCTTTCTAGAAATTCATTGAAAGAGTCACCAAGCGACCGTGCCTCGTTCCAATCCATGCCAACAAACGGAATCTGAACAACCAGCCAACGGGGTTTTCGGGTATCGAACCCAAAAGCTTCATCGCCACCATCCGATCCGAAGATCAGAAACCCAGGTGCCCACTTGTTTGATTCATAGGAGGTATTCAGAGAGGCAAGTTCTGACACATCCCAGAGAATCGCGTACGACTCCCCAATGAATCCTTCACCGCCATTTCCAATTCTTAAGAACTCAATGTACTGACCCGGCAGCTGCAAGCTCAATTCAGTTTCAGAAGACCGGATCAGCTCGTCAGTAGCGGAGGGCTGGAAATTGAATTTTTCCAGCAGATGTTGCACACGCTCCATTTGGGTTTCAGCTCAACGTTCCCGCCGCTACCGGCGAAAGCGCACGCAGTTGCTGCACCGCTTCCGGAACGATCTGCAGCACGCGATCGATCTGCGCCTCGGTCACCGTCTTCAGCAGGCTGAAGCGCAGACTGGCCCGCGCCCGCGCCTTATCAAGCCCCATGGCCATCAGCACGTGGCTCGGTTCCGTCGCGCCGGAGTGGCACGCCGACCCACCCGAAACTGCGATTCCCTTCAGATCGAGCCCGATCACCAGCGCCTCGCCCTCAAGGTTGTCGAACCAGATATTCGTCGTGTTCGCCACCCGCGGTGCCGGCTTTCCGTCTGCCAAAGCTCCATTGCGCCCGGTTCCCGGCAACGCCAGAATCCCGGTCTCAAGCTTGTCGCGGAGCCCGGCCAGTCGAGTCATGGTGCCGTCTTCAATGCTGTGCATGGCAAGTTCGACGGCCTTTGCGAGTCCCACGATTCCCGGAACATTTTCGGTCCCGGCGCGACGGCGCCGCTCGTGGCTTCCGCCCACAATCAGCGACTCCACCGGTGTTCCGCGGCGCACAAACATCGCGCCTACGCCCTTGGGTCCATGGACTTTATGGCCGCTGATCGAGAGCAGATGGCAGCCAAACTGCCGCACATCAAACTTGACCTTTCCGGCTCCCTGAACAGCATCAATATGAAAGAAAACGCCCGTATCCGCCGCAATTTTGCCGATTTCGGCCACCGGCTGCAGCACTCCGGTCTCGTTATTTGCCAACATTACGCTGATTAGTCGCGTTTCCGGCCGAATTGCGCGCAAAATGTCCGTCGGATCAATCAATCCGCTCGCCTGCGGCGCAACAAGGGTTGTCTGCACACCGTAATTAGCTAACTTGTTTGCCGCCTGCAGGATAGCGGAGTGCTCAATCGACGTAGTGATCAGGTGATCGCCCGGATGCAGCAGCCCGAAAAGAGCCGTATTATCGCCCTCTGTGCCACCGGAGTTGAAGACGACCTCGGCATCGTGGCAATTGAAAAACTCGGCGAGCGTCTCGCGCGCGCGGTCCAGACCCGTACGTGCCTGCTGGCCATCGAGATGGATCGAGGAGGCATTGCCAAACTGCTCAGTCCAGTAAGGACGCATCGCGTCCACCACCTCCGGAAGCAGGGGTGTGGTGGCGTTGGCATCCATGTAAATCCGGGTGCCCGGTGCGTTGTTCGTAGACATGTGCAGAGCCTCTCTTTGCGAGGTTATCACAGGAATAAATCATATTGCGGGACAGCAGTAGCCGGCATGCCGACCCGACGGAAGCCCGCTCAAATGCCGTAATCTGACCCCATGCCTCGCCTCCCCAGCCCAGAGATTATCGCCCGCATGCAGCATGAGATTCTGGGCTGGTACGAGCTCAACAAGCGCGATCTGCCCTGGCGCCACACGAACGACGCCTACGCCATCTGGATCTCTGAAATCATGCTCCAGCAGACCCGCGTCGCCGTTGTCATCGAACGCTACACGGCATTTCTTGAGCGGTTTCCGACGGTGCAGGTTCTGGCCAAAGCGAACGAGCAGGAGGTTCTCGCGCTCTGGAGCGGTCTCGGTTACTACCGCCGCGCCCGCATGTTACACAAAGCCGCGCAGACGGTCGTCGCCCAGCACGCCGGAAAAATGCCTACCACTGCTGGCGAACTCCGCGAGCTTCCCGGCATTGGCTCCTACACCGCTGCCGCCGTCGCCAGCATCGCCCACGGCGAGGCCCTTGCGGTGGTCGACGGCAACGTCGAGCGCGTCCTCAGTCGCATCCGAGGCTGGGAGTCGCACGATGCCGTCGGCGAAGCCGCCGTTCGCCGCAAGGTTGGGGAGTTCGCCGCAGGACTCGTCGATCCCCGCCGGCCCGGCGACTTCAACCAGGCCATCATGGAACTCGGCGCCACCGTCTGCACGCCACGCAATCCGCAGTGCCTCGTTTGCCCCTGGGCAACCGAATGCCGCACCCTGGGCGAACACAAAACGCCCAAACGCGCTCCCATGACAAGCCGCGAAATCGCCTGCGCCCTCGTTCTTCGCGAGAGTGATGCCGGCACCGAAGTCCTCCTCGAACAGCGAGCGACGACGAACACCGTGATGCCCGGTCTGTGGGAACTTCCCACTCTCGAACCCACCGGTGCGACCGCTCTCGAAGAAGTCATGACCGTTCGCCACGCCATCATGCAAGTCAACTACACCGTGCGGGTCTACACATTGCCGCCGCAACATGCATCGATCGCGACTAACGCCGCGCAGCAGCTTTGGACTCCGCTCGCCGAGGCGTCGACCATGGCGCTTACTGGCCTCGCGCGCAAAGTGCTCACGCGTGCCGGGCTTTTGCGAACCCCGACCCGCAACAAGCCGACAGCGTTTGCCCCGCCCGCGATCAGAGGATTACTCTGATACTTCACCCATTTCACAGCTGCACTGTCTTGCAGCCTGCATTCTCCAACGGAGAGTCCATGCACATCGCAAAATTTGCATCGCTATTGGCCGCCGGCCTCGTTCTTCCTGGTATCGCATTCGCGCAACAGCCATCATCTGCCGCAAACGCAGAATCTGTTCCCGCCGTCGCAGGCCTGCCGCCCGCAGCCCGCGCCGCCGCCGCTTCCATCGATCCAGAGAAGATTCGCGCCCACGTGCGTTTCCTCTCTTTGGATTTGTTAGAAGGCCGCGGCCCCGGCACGCGCGGCGCTGAGCTTGCCGCCGAATACATCGCCACGCAATTCGCGCTCTCTGGCCTTCAGCCCGCAGGCGACAACGGCAGCTACTTCCAGAAGGTTCCGCTCTTCGCCGTGCACACCATCGAAGACAAAACGAAGTTTGCCTTCGTGCCCTCGAGCGGTGAGCCAATTGATCTCACGTATGGCAGTCAGATCGTGTCGAAGGACCAGACCGGCCAATCCACCGCCGACTTTGACGCACCCATTGTCTTCGTCGGTTACGGCATCCATGCCCCCGAATACAACTGGGACGACTACGCTGGTGTTGACCTCAAAGGCAAAATCGCTCTCGTCATCGTCAACGAACCGCCCTCCGACGATGAAAAATTCTTCAAGGGCAAGACCATGACCTACTATGGCCGCTGGACCTACAAGTACGAAGAAGCTTCGCGTCGCGGCGCCATCGGCGTACTCATCATCCATCGGACCGATCTGGCCAGTTACGGCTGGCAGGTGGTGCAAAACTCACAGGCAATCGAGAAGAGCTATCTCGCCGGCGACCCCAGCAATACCCTTCGCGCCGCTGCGTGGATCCAGCACGATGTGGCGCAGCATCTCTTCACGCTTGCAGGCCTCGGCGACTTGGACCAGGCAATCGATAGAGCAGGGAAGCGCGGCTTCCGCGCACAGGAACTCAACGTGCGCCTCAAGGCGCACATCGAAAGCCGCGTTCGCAAATACGATTCCACCAACGTAGTCGCCCGCGTACCCGGATCCTCAACTAACCCTGAAAACGCCGTGTTCTTCACTGCGCATTACGATCACCTCGGTATCGATCCCGACGCAAAAGGCGACGGCATCTACAACGGCGCTGCCGACAACGGCACTGGCTGCGGCATCCTTCTCGAACTTGCCCGGGCCTTCGCGCAATCCACCGAGCGGCCTCCGCATGCCATGTACTTCTCCGCGGTTACGGCGGAAGAACAGGGCCTTCTCGGTTCGCAATATCTTGGCCAGCATCCGCCGGTTCCGGCGCGGGACATCGCGCTCGACCTCAACTACGACATGCTGCTTCCCATCGGCGTTCCGCTCTCCGCAAGCCTCGGCGGCGCCGAGCGCATCGACTTCTGGCCCACAGTGCAGGCAGTCGCGAAGGACTTCGACCTGAAAGTGCTGCCAGATTCCCAGCCGTCGGCGGGGCACTACTACCGTTCCGATCACTTTTCGTTCGCTCGCGCCGGCGTCCCTGCGTTCTCCATCGACCCCGGAGATCTCTTCGAGGGACACGATGAGGCGTGGGGACGCGCGCAGTCAGAGGACTTCGTGGCTCACCACTACCATCAGCCTTCCGATGAGTACCACGCTGACTGGGACTTCCGCGGCAACGCCAAGATGGCCCGTTTCGGCTTCGTCCTCGGCTGGCTCGCCAGCGAACAAACAAAGTCCGTCGAGTGGCAGTCCGGCGACGAGTTCGAGGCGGCCCGTAAGGCGAGCGAAAAAAGCACGCAATAGGGAATAGGAAATCAGGAATGGAAAAAGCCAGCGATGTGAGAGCATCGCTGGCTTTCTTCTTCCGGACCGATTTCGACGAAGAAATCAGAACGACAATTTGGCGCCGAACTGAATCTGCCGTGACGTGGTGGATGTAGCTGAGACGAGGCCCGCCGTTGGCGATACTCCCGATGTGGCCGACGTGTAGACAACTTCATTCGGGGTCTGCAGATTCGTGTGATTCAGGATGTTAAAGAACTCCGCGCGAAACTGCAGGCCGAGACGCTCGGTGAGACGTGCATTGCGTGTAGCCGAGAAGTCGAACTCCGACAGTCCCGGCCCTGTCAACGCATCGCGTGAGACATTGCCATAAGTGCCGGCAGCAGGTGGCAGAAATGCTGCTGCGTTGAAGTACTGCTGCGGCGTACGCGGATACAGCGTTCCGCTGAAATTTGGATTCCAGTTGGGCCTGACCGGATTGCGCGTGTCGCCATTACCTGTTGGGTTGTAGCCCAATTGCGGCGTGAACGGAAAGCCAGTCTGCACCGCGACGATGGCGCTCGCCGTCCATCCGCTCGCAATGAAATTGACTGGCGTGGAAGCGTGATTGAGAAAATGGCGATGTGGACCAAATGGCAACTCATAGCTGCCGTTGAATGAAGCTAGGTGGCGCACGTCGGTAGCAGCCGGCCCCCAGTCAAGCTTGGGATCGAGAGGGAATTCCACAAACGCAGGCGTGTTCCCGCTTACGCTCGTGTTCCATGCTGATCCATCATCGAGATTCTTCGAGTACGTGTAATTGCCGCGGAACTGGAAGCCGCTCGCAAATGACCGCCGCACATCTACAACCAGCGAGTGATACGAGCCCACGCCTTGTGAAACCCACGAAGTTGAGTTGGCGAGATTGGGATTCGCATTCTTCGCGCCCGCAGGATAGAACGGCGATCCATCGGCGAGATAAGTCGGCACCGGCTCGTTCATGTCTTCCGAGAGGATCTGGTGATAGCTGTGCGAGCCAATGTAGCCAACGGTGAGCGAGGTGCGTGGCGCGATCTGCTGCTCGATGCGCAGACTCCAGTTCAGCACCGCAGGCGTGTTGATGTCAGGCTGCACGTTGCTGGGCGAAACCTTGGTGCCCGCGGGCGGCGTTGTCCCCGGCGTGATGTGGAGATTCGAAACTGCAATATTCGAGATAGATTCCGCGGTATTGAACGGGGCCGTCTGGTCGAGGCGATAGTCGAGCGTGTCGAGCAGCCCGTGATAGAGACCGAATCCGCCGCGAACAGCGGTCTTCCCGTTGCCCCATACATCCCACGCAAACCCAACGCGCGGCTCGGGCAAAAAGACTGCCTGGTTCTTGCTAAGCGCTGATCCGCCGACAACAGGCTGCGTCTGCAAAACGCCGGCGTCAATCGCGTAGTTGGCTGCGCGACCCTGAGCTTCATTCCAGCCGTTGGTCGATTCAGATCGGAAGCCCGCTTTAAATTCTAGATGAGGCGTCAGCTTGATCGTGTCCTCCGCGAAGGCTGCGCCCTCTAGAGAGCGCCAGCCAAGCTCTGTCGGTGACGGCACCACCGTGAAGGTCTTCACCGTGCCCTGCAGAAACGTCTGAAGCGTGCTGAACGATGCCTGCCCGTACTGATCCTGCGCCAGCAAATCATTCGATTGAATGCGTTGCAGCCACAGTCCCACCTCGACCTGGTGCCGCCCGTGCGACCAGTAAACATGATCGTCCCAGGTGAACAGGTTGCGGGTCGCGGCATTATTGCTGCCTACGTTCAAACCCGCCTGTGTGATTTGCGATGCGCCGTTGGAGGCGGTGCTGCCGCTGATGACGATCGCGCCGATGGGCTCGCCTGTGACCCAGCCCGAAAGCGAAACAGGAGTATAGCCAGTGAAAAAATAACTCGCGCGCGAATAGCCGAAGCGAGCCGTGTTCAGCAGGGCCGGCGAAAACACATGCTGTTCCTGCACGCTCGCCACCTGTTCGCGCAAGCTTTCATCAATCAGGCTCAGCGGATTTTGCGAAGGCGTGTTCGCGGTGCTGTCATCGACCGTGTAGACCGCGAAGAGCAGATCCTTGCCGCCAAGGTTGTCGTCAAAGCGCGTGGTGCCGAAATCCTCGCGGATATGTTGCGGCGGATGACTGAAAGCCTCCCCGATTCCGCTCCCCAAGTCGGGACCGTTCTGCACCGGCCACAGCGCGAGCAGCGGCGCGACAGCCGGGTTGACGCCAACATACTGCTCCTGACCGGAAGAGTCAGGCAGATAGCCCTGGCGCGCTTCATTGTCCGGCACCAGCGTGACCGCGCTCAAGCCCCAGTTCTGCCGGAATCCTTCATAGTTGCCGAAGAGAAAAAGCTTGTTCGTGCGAATGGGGCCGCCGAGCGATGCGCCGAACTGGTTGCGCTGAAATTCTGGAATCGTGCCCTGGTCGAAATAGTTCCGCGCATCGAGCGCACTGTTGCGGACGAACTCGAATGCTGTGCCGTGCAATTGATTGGTGCCGGAAGTGGTGACGATGCTGACCTGCGCGCCATCGCGCTTGCCGTAGGTGGCGCCATACGTATCGGTCGCCACGTTGAACTCGCGCACCGCATCGACGCCGAGCAGTTGTCCGCTCGTCCCGCCGGGCGTCACATTGATGAGCGAAGAACCGGTATATTCGATGCCGTTCAGCAGGAACAGATTGTCCTGCGGGCGCCGGCCGCTTACTGCGAACATATTGCCGACTGACGAGTTCGATGTGCCGGTGCCGCCAGAGCGCTCGTTGGTGTAATTCACCGTTGCGGGGTTCAGGGTGAGCAGTTCGTCATAGCTACGGCCATTGAGTGGAAGCTCTTTGACCTGGCGCTCATCCACCAGTCCCGCGGTTTGCTGCGTCGAGGTGTTCACGCTCGATTGCGCAGAATCGACCACGATCTCCTGCTGCACAGCGGCGACTCCCAGCACGAAGTCGATTTGCAGACTCTGGCCGATGGTCAGGGTGATGCCGGTTTTCTGTTGCGTCTCAAAGCCCTGGTGCGCCGCCGAGACGGCATATGCACCAACAGGGACGGACGGCGCGAAGAAGCGGCCCTCCGCGTCGGTGGTGAGCGTGCGGGTCGCCCCGGTTTCAGTCTGGCGAACCGTGACGGTGGTTTGGGAAACCGTTGCGCCGCTGATGTCGTGGACAACGCCGCTAATGCTGCCGCCAACCACCTGTGCCTGAGCGGCCAGGGCAGCAGCGAGAAGAACGAAGGGAAGAATGCGCGAGAAACGGGATGCAAGTGTCACGGGATCTCCTGAGGAATTGCGGTCAATCAAAGCCCAATCTGCGAGGGCCGGGTGAGGGATGCGCTTTTCAGCCTGAGGCAGAGAATGCGCGAGTAAATTGGGGAAAGGAGAATCGGGTCAGCGGCTACAACAACAGCCAGGCCGCCGGGAGGCGGTGGCGTGGAGCCGCGAATTGGAGAGAACTGAATTCATCGGACCCTGACGCGCAGGAAGCGCAATTCAAATATCGGTTGCCTAAAAAGCAAAAACCGCATCAGCAAGAGGAGCTGAATGCGGCTGGGTGGTGAAACCGAATGAATCGAGCCTGGATCACCCCACGGCCGGTCGAGCGTGCAACAACACGCAACGCACACGGCAGTGGTGAATCCTTGCTTCATGGGGTAAATATATCCGGGTATCGAATTGGCGTCAAACCTGGGTAGTCGGGCCCACCCCACCAAAAGCGCCGGCGTCAACCACTCTCTCAGTAGTAATCTGCGCAGCTCAGGTAGTAGCCGCAATGGGTGCACACCAGCTTGCACTTGTGCCCCGTCAGCCGGTGCGAGCAGGTCGGGCAGATCTGGCAGTGATGATCAACCGGCTGCTCCTCGGCTGGCTCTGTCTCCGCGGGACGGGCCACACCACTTTGTGGGAATTTGGCGGCAAATTCATCGTCGAAGACATGGGGCCTGTTGGGGAGCATGGGTGAGAGATTAGCATGTAAATGTGGGCCCAGGCCACGTCGTATCCCGCCGGGCGCCCGAAGAATCAAATCCGTAACGCCGTCATGGTATTCCTGAGGCGGCGCACCCCCAGAACAGAGATCAATCGATCCGAAATCCCCAAAGGAGAATACCTATGGCTAGCAAGGCAAGTGCGGTTTGGACAGGTTCATTGAAGGAAGGCAAGGGCACCATCTCGACGGCAACCGGCGTGCTCAAGGACGCCAACTACTCGTTTGCGACGCGCTTTGAAGGCGCAACCAGCGGCACCACTCCCGAAGAGCTGATTGCGGCGGCGCATGCCAGCTGCTTCTCCATGGCCCTTGGCGCACAGCTTGGCGGAGCAGGCCTGACCCCCGCGAAGATCGAGACCAGCGCTGCCGTGACCCTCGCCAAGGTCGATGGTGGATTCGCAGTGACGAAGATCGCCCTCAACACCACAGCCAGCGTTCCTGGCGCCACCAAGGAAGTCTTCGACAAGGCTGCTGCCGATGCTAAGGCCGGCTGCCCCATCTCGAAGCTGTTCGCCAACAACACCGAGGTGACCCTCGACGCCAAGCTGGTCTAACGGCCAGCGGAAAACACGCGAAACGCTCTCCATCCCATCCACGCCGCGCGCTTTACCGCGTCCCCGGCCGGATGGGATGCGTGTTTGCGGTGATTTTCACTCTAGATGAGCTGCCAGGACCGGAACGGATGTGACAGATTGACTGCACATTTCCGCAAACTGTGAGGGCGGCCGCATGAAGGAATACAAATTCAAAGCGAAGATCGAACCCACAGATCTCGGTCATGGATTCGTCTTCTTCCCTTTCGACACGCAGGAAGAGTTCGGCACGCGTGGCCAGATCCGCGTGCTTGCGACCTTTGATGGCGTGCCTTACGCGGGAGCCCTCGTGAAGTACCGAGCTCCCCGGCACATGCTACCCCTGATGAAGAGCATCCTGCAGCAGATCGGCAAAGGTCCGGGCGACAGGGTCGAAGTTGTGATCAAACGCGACGACTCCGTGCGTACTGTCGAGGTGCCGGCAGAGTTTGCAAAGCTGATGAAAAAGGAAGCCGTGCTTGCGGCCTTTGAAAAGATGAGCTACACCCACCGCAAGGAATACTGCCGCTGGATCACCGAGGCGAAGAAAGAAGGGACCCGCCAGGCCCGGATCAGCAAGGCAGTCGAGATGCTGAAAAATGGGGTGAAACCCCCCGGTTGATCCCCCTTACCTTGGTGTATGGCTATCTCCTGTCCCTGCCTCGGTTTCCACTTGACAGCGGTCGCTGCGGGGCAGACAGTTTATGCGCAATCACAAAGCAACTTGATTGTGTTGTGAACTTCGGCGCTCTTGCGCCTGTGGGGGGAGTGTTGATGATTCATTTTGCAGCTGTAAATAATCTCGCGATCCTGGTTGCCGGGATCATTTTGTGGGTCCTGGGTGCCATCTGGTACTCTCCGGCTCTCTTCGCCAAGCCGTGGATGCAACTGCTCGGAGTCAAGCGAGAGCCGGGAAAACGCGACGGCTTGCTGCTCGGGATGACGGCGTCCTTTTTTGGCGGCCTGGTCCTGTCATTTGTCCTCACTCACATCATCATGTGGTCGAACACGACGGGCTTCCTCAGAGGCGGAGTAGTTGGCGTGCTCGTATGGATGGGTTTTATCGCCGCGACCGCTCTCCCGCAGGGACTGTTTGAGAAGAGGCCCTTCAAGCTGTTTGCCATCAACGGCGGTTATTGGCTGGTGGGCCTGTTTGTTGTTGGCGGTATGCTCGCGGTCTGGAAGTAGTCTCTATTCTTTGACGTTCATCCCTGAGGGGCCGCACCGTGAACTCGGCCGGTCCCTCCGGGATTCTACCCGCTAAAATTGCTCCATGAGCAAAACCGTCGTCTCCACCTCGTCGGCGCCCAAGGCGGTCGGACCTTACTCGCAGGGCATTCGTTGCGGCAACCTCGTCTTCACCGCTGGACAGGCCGCACTTGATCCTTCGACCCAGCAGCTTATCTCCGGTGGAATCACCGACCAGACCCGGCGCACTCTTGAGAATCTGAAAGCCGTTCTGGAAGCCGCGGGCACCACCCTCGACCGCGTCGTCAAAGCGAATGTCTATCTCAAGGATATGAACGACTTCGCCGCTATGAACGCGGTCTACGCCGAGTACCTCGCTCCGCAAGGCGTCATCGCGCCTGCTCGCACCACGATCGAGGCCGCGCGCCTTCCCAAGGACGCTCTCGTTGAGATGGAGTTGATTGCCGAGGTCGACTGACGCATCAACTCCTCCCTGTTGAAGCATCAGGTCATCTGGCTGAAGCATCCAATAGTTCGCCATTGGAGGTCTCATGAGCACCACACCCAAAGAGTCCGGCACGCCCGCGAAGGTCACGCACACCGACGCCGAATGGCGCGAGAAACTTACACCGCAGCAGTACCATGTCCTGCGCGAAAAGGGCACGGAGCGCCCCTACACCGGTGCCCTCACCGAAAACCACGAGACCGGAAACTATCACTGCGCTGGTTGCGGGGAACTTCTGTTTCTCTCCGGCGCAAAATTTGATTCCGGCTGCGGCTGGCCCAGCTTCGTCATTCCTGCCGACTCAAAGGCCATCGACGAGCACGAAGACAATACCCTCGGCATGCGCCGCGTCGAAGTCACGTGCGCCCACTGCGGCGGCCACCTGGGCCACGTCTTCCCCGACGGCCCCCGCCCCACCGGCCTACGCTACTGCATCAACTCTGCCTCCTTAACCTTCACCCGCGAGGGCGATCAGACATAGGTGCAGGTGGTTGCGATCGAGTGGCTTGCGAAACATACAGGGCGGTCTGAAGAACGCAGGCGCGTCTGTTATTTCTGCGGCGTTTCGTCAAGTTTGTAAACTTTGCTCCGCGTCCAGTAGCTTGTGTCCTGCCAGTTGATATGGTTTCCGTCTGCGGTTATCGTTCCTTCGAACTTGACGCCATGGAAGTCCAGCGTCAGATGACCGTTCTTATCCAGGTTGCCGATTGCGAGGCAGTCTTTTGTGTCGCCCAGTTGAAGGCGGCTCCCATGCTGCCGAATGGAACAATACCCATTTTGTGCAATCCACTTCCCTTGCAGGTTGACCGGCTGGCGCACCGGTGCAGATGGACAGCGCGTCCAGTAGGTTCCATTCGTCCAGTCAATCTGACTGCGATCGGGCGTGAGTGCGCCTGCAGCGTTCCACTCCCCTGCAATGAGAAGCAACGGCCCTCGCGGTTCTCCGGTTGAAGCTGAACCTTGTTCATTCCGCAGCACGAGTACCTCGCCGCCATCCACGATCGTTCCATGTTTGTCCGTGAACCCCTCCACACACCAATCGCCCAGGAAGAGAGATTGCGTGAGGCCTGCCTCGAATTCCTCCGCCAGATCGGCCTCAATCCTGCGTTTTAAATCGGCATCGTAGGTCGCTTCGCCATCCTTGCCGGTTGCTGCGGGACGCGTGGCGTTTGGTGGAGCGCCGCCCCATGACGAAGAGCGCACTGTCGGTGCCTGTGCAATCCACGCGGAGAGGTCCGCATTGGGAAAGCGCTGGACGTATGGAACAGCCCAGCCGATATCCAGGCCAGAGAACGGCTGAGTGATGTTTTGTTCCGCGCCCGTTCTCGACTTGATCAGGGAAGGATTTCTCATCGCCGCGATATCGAACTTGACCAGCCTGTGAATCGCGTTTTCTCTTTCCGAATACAAATCGATCCCATTGCTCTCCCCAAGCTCTGCAAGCATGATCAACGGTTCAAGAGCGTAAAGCTGATAGTGCAGCGCCATGCGGCCTCGCCCCATCTCCGCGTCGAGAGATCCATCCGGCTGGATGGCATGCACACCCATCTCGTACGTGGCCAGGCCCCACAAGAGAGCATCAGGGTCGTTGTTCGCAATCCCTTCGGCTGCGACAGAGAGGCCTGCCCAGTACATGTGGTTGTTCCAAGCATCGCTTCCCGGCCGTCTCCGCCCGCTGTCGAAATACTCGCGCACGCGTGCGGCGAGAAGCCCAAACCAGCGCTGGATTTGTGCGTCCTGTTCAGCCGTTCCCACGTTGCTGCTTCGTACCTTCAAGTACGCAAGCCCAGTTCCGCTGAGGAGCCAGTTCTGCACGTAGACACCATTGTTCTGGGGCATCTTGTCGTCCCAGGCGTCAACCTTGGCGGCTGCGGACAGAAGCGAATAGACGCATGTTGCCGCCGCGCGGCTTCCCTTGCTCAACCATGCATCGGCAGCCAGTCCCGCGTACTGGCTAAGATGGGTTGGCCCTTCAGAATTCTGCTGGAACTCAGCCAGTTTCTTTTCATCAATAATCGAATATTGCTTGTCGGAGTAGTAGCCTTCCAGGTTCAGCGTCCGGCTGAAGCCGGGCGGGGCAGGGCAGTTATATTGCGTGTCCGTTGGAACAATCTTTGCCGAATCCCAGGGAGAACGTAAACGCTCGCCGTAGGCGGGACCAGCGAGTGAAGCCCCCAGAATAAGAAAAGAGAGAAAAAGTGCTCGTCGTGCCATGCGCTCCTGATTATCGCAGGAATTGATTACTGACCTCTCGTTTTAAAGTAGTGATGCTTCCAGCTCGAATCGGATCGTGTCCAACAGGAAGTATTCTTCATGCTTTTTACTTGGCGACTCGCTGCGATACCCTGTGCGCATGTCTTTCTCCATCCGCAGATCCCTTTCCGTCAGCCTGATCCTCGCACTTGCGATTGCGATGTCGTCCATAACCGCCCAATCGCAAAGCGCTCAACCCGCTTCAGGCGAAGATGCTCAGCTCGATCAGCAGATCAAGACCATCGCCGCAGCCCATCACGGCCACGTCGCGATTTATGCGCACAACCTTCGCACCGGCCAGACCGCATCCCTGATGCCGGACGAGCCCGTCCAAACCGCCTCTGTCATCAAGATGGGTATTCTGCTTGACGCCGCCGAGCAGATCCGCGCCGGTAAAGCCACCCTCGACGAGCGCATCGTTCTCACCAAGCCGAATCAGGTGGCCGGTTCCGGCGTCCTCGGTGAACTGACCCCGCACATCGCTCTCACACTCGGCGACACGCTCAGGTTGATGGTCATACTGAGCGACAACACCGCCACCAACATGGCCATCGATCGACTCGGCCTCACCCACATCAATGCGACGCTGCGCGCTGCCGGCCTCCATCAGACCGTGCTCTACAAGAAGGTCTACATCCCCGCCATCGGCCCTATGCCGAACGACTGGACAAAATTCGGCCTGGGTAAAACTACGGCCCGCGAAATGGCCTCCATCATGGAACGATTCGCCACCTGCCATCTCGTGCTCGATGACCCCGCCGCTCTCCCTGCTGATGGAAAGATATGCGGCGCCATCCTCGACATGCTGCGCCATCAGCAGGACCGCGACAGTCTGCCCCGCTATCTCGAAACGCTGGACACCAGCGAGAATGGCTCTGCTATCGGGAACAAGACGGGCGCGCTCAACCAGGTGCGCAACGATGTCGCCGTTGTTTCCACTAAGGCTGGCCCCGTCGTCATTGCAGCCTTCACCTGGGAAAACGCCGACCAGCGCTGGACTGGCGACAATGAGGCTGAGAAAACCCTGGGCAAGCTGGCCAAGGCAATTGTGGATAGCTGGTCGCCGCAGGGGTTGGATGCAGCCGCGTTCCCCTGGGATAATCCGCTTGCGGAACCAGCCAAGGCGCCTCAGCCGGCTGCACAATAAGCGCGCTCAAGACACAACAAAACCCCGCCCTGCAAGGACGGGGTCGTTGAGCCGGTGCTGTTTCAGTTCTCCGGCTTCACGCGCCGGCGACGAATATCAGCCTACGCCTTTGAAATCTTGCCGGTCTTGATGCAGCTGGTGCACACACGAATGCGCTTTGGCGCTCCGTTTACCAGCGCCTTCACCGCCTGCAGATTCACGTTCCAGCGCCGCCTCGTCACATTGTGTGCGTGCGAAATGTTGTTGCCAAACTGCGGCTTTTTGCCGCAAATATCACATACCTGTGCCATCTCATTTGCTCCAAACTTGTCTGAGTTTCCGCGCCAGCTCGAACTGTTCCCAACTTGCATTTGGAACAGTTCTCATCCGTCCCGGCGTGCAACTTCAGCTCTCAGACGGGCGAAGGGGCGAATGAAGACACACTCACCCTTCAGCTTGCCGAATATTTAGTATACCCCGAAGCACCGTTCAGGCCAAACCTGCGTCGCCGTTTCAGCCAAGCGGTCCAAAGTAGTTGGGATGAAGGGAAAGCTGCTGATTTTAAAAGAATTCCCCTTCCGTACCAGACCGGAAGGGGATTGGAGAGTTCAGTCACTTGAAAGTGAATGAACAAAAACTCGTGCGAAGTGTCAGGCTTGGTTCTGACCTCGGGGAAATGCCTTAGCGGCCGGAGGCGGTCGCGCTCTCGAGTTGCAGGCTCACGTTGCTCAGCTGGATCGTCTCCAACTGGTCGCTTCCGCCTACGCGGCTCACGATGTAACCCTTGTGCGTATGCTTCTCTTCCACAAGCTTCGCCGGGATCGTCAGGGTCTTGCCGTTTTCCGCGAGCGTGACTTGAACGTTATCTCCCGTGCCGTTCCAGGTGACCTTAACGTCGCCTGCGGGAATTTCGGTTGAGCCCACTTTCACTGGCTGCGCGAAATTTACTGATTGCGAGTTCTTGGCAGCAAACGCCGGGGCAGCTGTGAGAGTAAGCATAAGTGCGTATCCAAACAAACGCTTCATGATGTTCTCCTCGGATGCCTCGATGAATTTGAGGGTTAAGTGAGGCACTGTCCACAGTGAACACCACTTGCAAGCTTTTTAAGCTTAAGAAACGTTAAGAGGGTTGCGCATGACGGCCAGACCTGCCGCAAATTGCAGAAAAGACGCGGCTATTCAGCGCTTCAGCGCAGTGTAAAAATGGAAAGCGCCGGCAAAATCGTGATGGCTGGAGTGCACTCGAAGCCGTTTTTTACTTCGCTTTTACGACTTCTTCATGTGCCAGCGGAATCGCAATCGTGACACGCAACCCCGGGGTTGCATTTTCCGCAGCGATGGTTCCGCGATGCAGATGCACCGCGCGCTTTGCAATCGACAGGCCAAGGCCCGATCCGCCGCCGTTGGTGTTACGTGCCTCTTCCACGCGAAAAAAAGGATCGAAGATGCGCGTCAACGCCTTCTCGGGAACACCCGGACCAAAATCGCGAATGGAAATGGTCGCATCGTTCTCATCCTCGCTGATCGAAAGTTCGATTGGCGATTTATCCGGCGAGTAGCGAATGCCATTGCGCAGCACGTTCTCCACCGCGCGCCGCAGCAACTCGGGATTGCCTTGCACCGAACCGCATACGTTGCCATTCACTTCGATCGCGCACCCGCGAACCTCAGCTTCCATGCTGCAATCGCGCACAACTTCTTCAATGATGTCGCGCACGCAGATCTCCCGCTTGTCTTGCAGCGCGGGATCGTCTTCCACTACGTTGATCTCCACAATATCCGCCACCAACGACGCAATGCGATCCACGTCACGCTCAATGCGTTCCAGCGCCGTGGTTGAATCTGAACTCGTCCGGGCCAGCTTCAACGCAAATTTCAAACGAGCCAGCGGCGATCGCAGTTCATGTGAGATGTCGCTAAGCAGCCGCCGCTCGCTCACGATCAGCCGCTCCAGTCGCTCGGCCATCTCGTTGAACGAGCGCCCTAATTGCCCGATCTCGTCGTCGCGATCCGTCTCCACGCGAACGTCCAGGTTGCCCTGCCCAAACAGCGCGATGCTGGTCGCGACCTTGCGGATAGGAGAAATGACGCCAGCAGCCGCAATCCAGCACAGGACTCCTGTCGCCCCGATCACGAGAAAGTAGTAGGGAAGAAACGACCAGATGCGCGGCGGACGGCTCTGCCCTTCGGCGGCAAACCAGAATTTGCCGTCCTGCGACCGGTGCGTGATTTCCCAGTGATCGTGGGCGCTGCTGGTGCGGGACTTGACCGCGGGCGGCGCTGGCAGCATCGCAGCCCTGCTCGCACCAGTGACGAGGTCCTTGCCGTTTGCATCCAGCAGGTAATGCGCGCCGCCAAAGATGTCGTTCAAGCTGGAGAGGTAATTCTTCAGCGCCGGTTCGCCGCTGCTCTGCAGAATGTTGCGTGCGCTCTCCAGTTGCATTTCATCGAATCGGTCATAGACCGGGTCGATCTTCTGTGTCTGCATCTGCTCTGAGATCGCGCGAAAAGCAACAAACGAGAGCGACAGAATGCCCACCATTGCGAGAAGCACCCAGATGTATAGCGAGTGCCTTAGCAAAACTCTAGGCTGCGCCGGTGAAGACATATCCAACTCCGCGTACGGTTCTGATCAGGCTGCGCGCGCCTTCCAGCTTTTTGCGCAAGTGGCTGATGTGCACATCCAGAAAGCGGTCGTACGGCGTCGCCTCCCGTTCGAACAGCGCCGCCGTAATTTCATCCCGCGAAACCACTCGGCCGGCCGCGCGCATCAGCATCTCCAGCAGATCGAACTCTGTCGCGGTCAACTCCACCACCTCGTCGTCCAGCCACACCTCGCGCGTTGTCGGATTCACGCGGATGTTACCGATTACGATATCTTCTGATTCCGTCCGCGTCAGCGACTCCGACCGGCGCAGTACCGCGCGCACTCGCGCCAGCAGTTCATCCGGATCGAAGGGCTTCGGCAGGTAATCATCGGCGCCCGAGTCGAGGCCGCGGATCCGATCCTGCTGCTGCACCCGCGCCGTCAGCATGATGATGGGCAGATCTTTGCGCTTTCGCAGTCGCTGCAACAACTCGAATCCGTCCACCACTGGCAGCATCACATCCAGAATCACAAGGTCGTAGATACCATTCAGAGCAGCGGACAACCCGTCCCGGCCGTTATAGGCACAATCCAGATGATGGCCTTCCTGCGTAAAAAACTCCCGCATCATCCCGCACAACTCCACATCGTCGTCCACCAGCAACAACGAGAGCCGTCTCTGCTTCTCCGTGATTTCTATCTGCTTCAAATCCACCGCTACCGACGCCACGAAAACCTCTACGGCTGTTAAGTCTCGCACACCGCAGTAAGGCCTTCGTAGTCCACTTAACAATTCTTAATGTTAGCGGTGACAGCGGCCGTTTCGAAGAGAAATTGAAGTCTGACAACCCCAACCGTTCAACCAGATCAACCCGTAGATGCGCGCGCCGGTGTCGGTTTTGAAATCAACTCTCCCCCACCTTGAATCGTCGCTACCGCTTCTTCATCAAATGTATTGATGGGTTTGCCAGTTTCAGTTCTCGATCTCGTTGGAATGCACCCGGGCGAGCCCGCAGGCGCCGCCGTTGCCCGGTCGGTGGATCTCGCGAAACAGGTTGAGCAGTGGGGCTATCGCCGCTTCTGGCTCGCTGAACATCACTCAATCGAAGGGCTCGCCTGCTCCGCAACTGCCGTCCTCATTGGCCACGTAGCTGCTGCGACAAAAGCCATACGCGTCGGCAGCGGCGGCGTCATGCTCCCCAATCACGCGCCCCTCGTCGTCGCCGAGCAGTTCGGTACGCTCGCCGCGCTTTTCCCCGGCCGCATCGATCTGGGACTGGGCCGCGCGCCCGGCGGCGACTTCCACACCATGCGCGCGCTTCGCCGCGATCACGCGCAGACCGGCGATGATTTTCCTGAGTTGCTCGCGGAACTGCGTACCTACCTCGGTCCCGTCATTCCCGGCCAGGCGGTCAGGGCAATTCCCGGACAGGGCAGCCGCGTCCCCATCACGCTTCTCGGATCAAGCGACTTCAGTGCGCGACTCGCAGCATCTCTCGGCCTGCCCTTCGCTTTCGCCGCACACTTCGCTCCGGAAATGCTATTCCATTCAGCGCATCTTTACCGCACCCTCTTCCGTTCTAGCGAGACTCTGCCTCAACCGTGGCTCATGGTTGGTGTGCCCGTCATCGCGGCTGAGACCGACGAAGCCGCGCGCAAGCTTTTCACCACTCCGCAGCAGCGATTTCTGCGATTGATTCGCAATCAGCCCGTCGAACTTCTGCCACCCGTGGATTCCCTCGATGCGATCGAGCAGCCTTGGAATGCCTTCGAGCAAGCTGCCGTTGAGAGCAGACTGCGCGCAGCCATCGTCGGTTCGGAAGACACCGTGAAGGCTGGCCTGGAAAAGCTTGTTTCGGAAACCGGCGCCGACGAAATCATCGCGGTAACCGACACCTGGGATCACCAAGCCCGCCTGGATTCTTACCGTCGATTGGCGCAAGTCGCTGCCACCGTCGAGACGAAACCGCTCGCCGCGACAAATCCAATTTCGCGCTGAACGGACCAGGAGGTTGTCGCGTCGTCCATTTTGAAATTGGTGTTCCAACCGGTTGTGCCCACAATACTATGTGCATAAGCGATACGCCTCCCGTGCCAAATCTGGTTGCGTGGTGTAGAACACTGAGTAGCACGGTGCGCGATTTCGAGAAAACCCGAACGGAATTCCAGGAGATACTCGCCAAGCCCATTCGTGAACTCGGGCTCAAGCTTGAGGGCTCTCCGCTCGAACGATTCGTTCAGCAGCTTTATCGCGAACTTGAAGCCAAGGGCATCCACAAGTTCCGACCGCTTTGTTATCTCACCGATGAATGGGGATGCCCCTCGGGCGAGCCCGTCATCGGCATTCCGTTCTATCTGGCCAACCCTGACCTGGCGCAGCTTGAGCGCGATATGAACGACCTGGAAGACGCTCGCGAGATCATGATGTACATGCGGCATGAGGCCGGGCACGCATTCAACTACGCATACCAGCTCTACAAGTCGGCTGAGTGGCGCGATCTCTTCGGTCCATTTCGGCGCGCCTATCGCGATAACTACCGTCCCATACCGTTTTCGCGGAAGTTTGTTCGCCACATGGCTGGGTGGTATGCGCAGAAGCATCCGGATGAAGATTTTGCCGAAACGTTTGCGGTCTGGCTCACGCCTCGCTCGCAATGGCGAAAGCGCTACAAAGGCTGGGACGCGCTGGCCAAGCTCCAGTATGTCGATCGCATCGCCCGAAAAATTGGCAATGTCGATCCCATCCGGCGTCGCGGCCGCACCGACATCACGGTCGATGAAATGGAATCGACGGTCGGCGAGTTCTATCGTCTCAGCCCGCCGGAGGAAGTTCCGATGCAGGAGCTCGCGCTGGATACCGACCTGGCAGACATTTTCAACATCTCCCCCAAGCGGCACAAGGGCGTGCGGCCCGCGGTGGAGATGCTACATCAGCATCGCAAGCCCATTGTCGACAAAGTCGCGTATTGGAGCGGCGTGCAACGTCCGATCGTCAAGCGACTCGTGGAAGCCATCTGCAAACGTGTTGAGGACCTGGGTCTCCGCGTGGACATTCGACGCGAATCCGAGTACCTCACGGAGTTCACCGTGTACACAACCGCACTCTCAATGAATTACCTGATCCGTGGGAAGTTCATTCATCCCTGAGGCGTGAAGGCAGTTGCCGTCACTCCGATTGGAGGCTGTATGGCGAAATTGAAAGTTACCGTTCTGTACGACTTGTGGGAAGACGAACCTGCTGAAGTGTTGGAAGAAATTCCCGCACCGCGCAGGCGCAAAGGGCAAAAGCCACGCAAGAAGAAGCCGGTAAAGCACGACCGCGAAGAGATCTTCGAAGCATTGGAGAAGCTCGGTCATGAGCCGTCGTATTACGTTCTCGACGGCCGCCCCCAATCGCTGGTCGGACTCGCCAAATGCGGCGCCGACCTCATTTTCAACCTCACGGAATCCTATGCAGGCGATGACACCAAGGAAATGCACGTTACTGCGTTCCTCGATCTGCTCGAAATCCCCTACACTGGCGCGGGTCCGCACGCGCATATTCTCGCGCAGGACAAATCGATCGCCAAGAAGATGTTCGCTTTCTACGATATTCGTTCGCCCTATTTCGCGACGGCCTATCGCGGCAACATCGACCACGCACATGACATCTCGTTCCCGCTTATCGTGAAGCCCACCTCCGAAGATGGATCCATCGGCATCGATGCCGCTGCCGTAGTTACCAGCGTGAAGGAGTTGATGGAACGCATCTCGTATATACAGGCAGAATTCGATTCGCCTGCGCTGATCGAGGAGTACATCGAAGGACGCGAGATCTACGCATCCATCCTCGGCAACTACGAGAGCGCACGTGCACTTCCGCTTGTAGAACTTGACCTTTCGAAGCTTCCCAAAGGCATGCCCAAGATCGCCAGCCAGGATGTGAAATTCGAGAAAGACACGGAAGCTTACAAATTGACGAAATCGGTGATCGCCGAAGACCTGGATGACGAAACCGTAACCAGGCTCACTGAGATTGCGATCAAGGCCTATCGCGCCGTCAAGCTTCGCGATTATGGCCGCATCGACATGCGCGTATCGAACAAGGGCGAGGTTTATGTCATCGAAGCGAACCCGAACCCATGGCTCTCCAGCGGACAGGAGTTCGCCATGGCCGCGAAGAAATCCGGCCTCTCCTATACCCAAATGATTGCGGAGATCGTGGACCTAGCAATGGCTCGGCACGCGTGAAAGAGCGCATGAAGTACGAATGGAAGTATCGCTTTTCCTTGCTGGCACACCGAAGTTGAAAGAAAGGGCGACACCTTGCGATGTCGCCCCGAGTTGCTGCTTGCCAGTCCGTGGTTTATGGGTAAATGCCTCGAATGTGAATAGCCTCAGCCACCCGCCCGATGCCCAGCATATTCGCCGCGATCCGCATTGGCACCGTGCGATCGAGGTGAATCTTGACAACATCGCGGAACGAGGTCTTCATCACCTTCTCCAGGCGGTTATAGACGTCCTGCGCCTCCCAGAAGAGGTGCTGCTCATCCTGCACCCATTCGAAGTAGGACACGGTTACTCCACCGGCATTACAGAGAATGTCGGGGATGATGAACGCGCCTCTGGCCTGAAGAATGCGATCGGCGGCAGGCGTAAGAGGTCCGTTTGCAGCTTCAGCGATGATGCGCGCGCCAACTGTGCTCGCGTTTTCGCCCGTCACGATATTCTCAAGTGCTGCGGGAACAAGGATGTCGCACTTTAATGCCAGCAATGCGGCAGGTTCGATAGGCTCGCTGCCCGGGAATCCGTACACATGCCCGGCAATCTCCTTCATGTGCATCAGTTCCGGAATGTCGAGGCCATCACGGTTGTAAATGGCGCCGGTGGAGTCGCTAACCGCGATGACCCTGGCCCCGGCTTCATGCAGCAGTTGCGCTGCAATCGATCCGGCATTGCCAAAGCCCTGCACCGCCACGGTTGCGCCCTTCAGTGGAATGTCGAGATGCTCGCAAGCACACTGAATCGTGTAGTAAACACCGCGGCCCGTCGCTTCGTTGCGCCCTAGCGATCCGCCCAGGCTAATCGGCTTGCCCGTCACGACACCGGGAATCGTGTAGCCCTTGGTCATGCTATAGGTGTCCATGATCCAGGCCATGGTCTGCGAATTGGTGTAGACATCCGGTGCGGGGATGTCCTGCTCCGGCCCAATCAACGGCAGAATTGCGCTGGTGTAGCGCCTCGTCATCCGCTCAAGTTCGCCCTGCGACATGTGTTTTGGGTCGCAGGTGATGCCGCCCTTGCCGCCGCCGAACGGAATGTTCACCACCGCGCACTTCCACGTCATCCACGTGGCCAGCGCCTTCACTTCATCCAGGGTGACCTGCGGATGGAAGCGAATTCCACCCTTCGCCGGGCCGCGCGCTGTCGAGTGTTGCACGCGATAGGCTTCAAAGCGCCGGATGTGCCCGTCGTCCATGCGCACCGGCACGGTTACTGTCAGCACGCGCTCGGGAAACTTGATCATCTCCCGTGTATCGTTATCGAGGCCCAGGGCGTCCGCCGCGGAATCAAAATTTTCCAGCGCAACGTCGTAGGCATTTTCTTCGAGTTTTGTTGCGAGCATTTTCATTCCTCCCTTGGCCGCACCGTTTACCAGCGTGGTTGCAGCAGGAGAGAGCCGCTCCATCTACATCGATTCAGCTGTGGAGGCCAGTTCCTGCTCGTGCTTCATCCGTGATTGGTAAACCGGGGTAAGCCAGTTCCAGTAAGCCTGCAGGTGTCCGCGGGTCGCATCGAAATACAGCTTTTGTATTGCGTGCGTCACCGCTCCAATTGCTCCGTCCTTCACCGCGCGATGGTCGACGCGCACGATGGGTGCGACGCCAACGGCCGTTCCGGTGAAGAAGAGCTCGTCACATACGTAGAGTTCGCTGCGATCAATCGGCCTCTCGACGACGCGCAGCCCCAGTTCGCGAAACGCCAAGTTCCATAATGCAATTGCGCGTGATGCCTTCGAGAGCGTTTTCAGTTACGCAGGGTGTGATCAACTTGCCGTCGCGCACCATGAAGATGTTGCAGGTGGCGCCTTCGGCAACGTGTCCGTTTTCGTTGAGGAAGATCGCTTCGTCGAAGCCCGACTGCCGCGCGTCGTCGCTGGCCAGTGCGCTGTTCACATAGGCGCCGCAGATCTTGGCGCGCGCCGGAATCGCATTGTCCTCGATCCGACGCCAGGAGCTTACGCCCGCATGCAACCCCTTGTCACTGTGCAAATATTCGCCGAACGGAAGCGCAACGACGGCAAAAGCATCCTGGTCGTCCGTGCTGACGCCAATGCGTTCGGCGCTCTTGTAGGCAAGCGGCCGCACATAGACATTGGTGTGAAGAGAATTGCGCCGCATCAGCTCGACGGTGATGGCGCAGAGCTCTGGCACGGTGGCCGGAACGTGAATGCGCAGGATGCCGCAGTTCTTCTTCCAGCGCTCGTAGTGCTCGTGGGCGCGCAGGATAAATAACTCGTCTTCCGCAGGAACCCAATGCGCGCGGATGCCCTCGAAGACGCCGGTGCCGTAGTGCAGTGCATGCGTGAGGATGTTGACCTGCGCATCGCGCAGCGGCATATATTTGCCATCGAAGTAGACAATCAGATTCGGGTCGGCCGTGCCTTTCATACGGCAACCTCTTTACGCGATGCACTATACAGTTCGCGCCCCCGCGCCAGGGCACGTTCGTCAAGCTGATACCAACGCTCGGATTTAACCAGGCGGCGTAGAGCCGCATCGATACTGGCCTGCGGCAAGCCGCCCGAGATTTCCAGCAGTG
The DNA here is from genome assembly GCA_963735215.1 of uncultured Acidobacteriaceae bacterium. Lineage (GTDB taxonomy): Bacteria > Acidobacteriota > Terriglobia > Terriglobales > Acidobacteriaceae > Telmatobacter. The sequence goes on from CAVTKF010000014.1 coordinate 444,642, forward strand.
CTCCCAGCATCACCATGTTGGCCGCGCGCGGATCGCCCAGATCATTGGCAGCTTGCGTGAAGTTCAATGCGAGCACGTTGACGTCATCCCGTTCGCAGTCTTCAGGGAAGACGTCTGCCGTTGTAGATCACCCACCCGCCGGGCTTCACGCTCAGGTCAAACTTGCGCAGCGATGGTTCGTTCATCGCCACGAGGAAGTTCGGCACCGTGACGAGCGGCGAATCAATGGGTTCTTTGGAGACGCGCACGTGGCAGTTCGACGTTCCCGATCGCATCTCCGGTCCATAGGAAGGCAGCCACGACACTTCGAGGCCGGCATCAAGTCCTGCCTCGGCCAGCACTTCGCCCAGCAGAAGAACACCTTGCCCACCGAACCCCGCGACGCGAACATGAAGGTCAACTTCGCCTGTCACATTGTTTGGCGCTGGCGTTTCGAGTTGTTCGTCATGTTCAATTCCAAGGATCGCGGGAATTTCATCAAGACCTGGTGCGTGAGCGGCAGCGGCGCGCGGTTGGCGATCCTTGGTGCGATCGCAGACCACGCCAAGCGGATAGGTTTGCTCCATTACGTCGCGTACCCAGTGCTGCGCATCGACAGCCGACATCTTCCAGATGGTGGGGCAAGGCGAGAGCACTTCGATGAGGGAGAAGCCCAGGCCGTTCACCTGGTTTTCGACCGCCTTCCTGATTGCGCGGGAGGCTTTCGCGATCTGCTTGTTATCGCCGAGGCCGACACGCTCGATATAGACGGGAGCATCGAGTGTCGCCAGCAGTTCACTCATGCGCAGGGGATAGCCTTCATTCGCTGCGCTGCGGCCGAAGGGTGTCGTGGTGCTCTTCTGGCCGATCAATGTTGTAGGCGCCGCTTGCCCGCCCGTCATGCTGTAGATGGCGTTATTGACGAAGATGACGGTAATGTTCTCGCCACGGTTGGCGGCGTGCAGAATCTCGGCGGAGCCAATCGCCGACAAATCACCGTCGCCCTGGTAGCTGATAACGATGCTATGCGGATGGCTGCGTTTGGCCGCTGTCGCAACGGCGGGTGCGCGGCCATGCGCTGCTTGAATATTGCCCACATCGAAGTAGTTGTATGCGAAAACGGAGCAGCCGACGGGGCTGATGAGTACGGTCTCATTCTGAATACCAAGCTCCTCGATCGCCGTAGCCAGCATCTTGTGCACGATGCCGTGGCCGCAGCCGGCGCAATAGTGCGTTTGGTGCTGCAGTTCTTCCTTGCGCTCGTAGGTTTCATAAAACACCTTTGACTTGGCATGCACAACTTCGTAATCGGATTCCATGGCATTAGACATGGGCCATCTGTTCCTGTTCCGCTAGCCTGCGCGCATGAGCCAGAACAAATTTGAGGACATGCTCGTGCGACGGAACATTGCCTCCAACGCGATTGAGGAACTCGACTGGGCGTGCGCCGTTCAGTGCGAGACGAACATCTTCGAGCATCTGTCCATTGCTCATCTCAACCACAACGAACGAGCGTGCACGCCTGGCAAGACGTTCAAAATCCAGAGTCGGAAATGGATAGAGCGTGATGGGCCGTAACAGTCCAACCTTGATGCCCATAGCGCGAGCATCGGCCGTGACGGCTTTCAGGATGCGGCCAATGATGCCGTAACCCACCAGCACGATCTCGGCATCATCGGTGAGGCAGTGTTCGGCGCGAGTCTCGTTCCGCTCGGCCTGCCGATACTTGGCCTCGAGAGCATTCTCGTGGGCTTCGAGGTCGTCGGTGCCCATGTGCAGCGAGGTGATCATGTTGGCGCGCGATTCTTCTGTTCCGGCAACCGCCCACTCCGGCAGCCGCGGCAGTGTTGCCTTCTCCGCGAACTCTACCGGCTCCATCATCTGTCCCACAAACCCATCGGCGAGAATCACAACCGGATTGCGATAGCGATCGGCGAGTTCAAAGGCGAGAGCCGTCAGGTCCGCCATCTCCTGCACGGAATAAGGAGCAAGCACGATGGTGCGGTAGTTGCCGTTGCCTCCGCCTTTCACAACCTGGTGATAATCGCCCTGTTCTGAAGCGATGTTGCCGAGCCCCGGTCCGCCGCGTGTAATGTCGGCGATAACGCATGGAAGCTCTGCGCCAGCCATATAGCTGATGCCTTCCTGCATCAGGCTGATGCCGGGACCGCTCGAGGCGGTCATGCAGCGCACGCCGGCTGAAGACGCACCGTAGAGCATGTTGATAGCGGCTACTTCGCTCTCGGCCTGCAGAAAGACTCCGCCTGTTTGCGGCATGTAGAGCGCCGCAGCCTCTGTAATCTCGCTCGCCGGAGTGATCGGGTATCCATAGAACGCACGGCAGCCCGCAAGAATCGCGCTCTTCACAATCGCTTCGTTGCCCTTCATCAGTTGCTTGCGCATGCCAGGGCCTCCTCGCGTTGCGTGGCTGCGCCGCTGCGCAGACGCAGAACTGTAATCGCTCCGGGCTCAGGACATGCCATGAAGCAGATTCCGCAGCCAGTACAGCCTGTGCCGTTGTAGGTTGCGGTGCGATAGCCGTAGTGATTCAGCTGCTCGCCCAGATGAATCGCCTTGGGCGGACACGCCTCGATGCACAGCCCGCATCCCTTGCACTCGCTTACATCCACGCGCAGCAAGCCTCTGTCTCGCTTCTCCAGGCCCGTATTCTCTGCGGCTGTCATAATTCACTCCTCGTCATTGCTGCCTCACGCGTACACTGCGGTTTTGCGTTCCAGGTAGTGCGCGCGCACTGCGAAATCTTCAAGCGCTTGTTGGAAGCGCGGGTCGGCGATGCCGATGAGCGCTTCGGCGCGTTCCCGCAACGTCTTGCCGTGCAGGTACGCAATTCCATGTTCGGTCACAACGTAATGAACGTCTGCGCGCGAGGTCACAACACCGGCGCCGGGCTCTAGAACCGGCACAATGCGGGAAACCGAATCGCGGCAAGCTTTTGAGGGCAGCGCGATGATTGGAACTCCTCCGCGCGAGCGCGCCGCACCACGAATGAAATCAAGTTGTCCGCCAAATCCGCTGTAAGGTTTCGTGCCGATCGAATCGGCGCAGACCTGTCCGGTCAAATCCACCTGCAAAGCAGAATTGATGGCAACCATGCGATCGTTTTGCGCCACCACAAACGGATCGTTGGTGTAGGAGATCGATCGGAACTCGAAGCTCGGATTCTCGTGAATGTAGTCGAACAGTTTTTGTGTGCCGAGAACGAATGCCGCTACAGCTTTCCCGCGATGCAGTGATTTGCGTGCCCCATTGATCACACCTTTTTCCATCAGGTCGATCACACCGTCCGGGCACATCTCGGTGTGGATGCCAAGATCACGTTTGTCGCTTAGGCAGCGCAGCACCGCCTCCGAGATGCCGCCAATTCCTGTTTGTAGCGTTGCTCCATCAGGAATCAAGGATGCGACGTTCCGGGCGACATTCAAATGGATTTCGGTAGGGGCTTCGGTGTGAAGTTCCAGCAGAGGCCGCGAAGTCTCGACGAACGCCGAGATCTGGCTCACATGGATTGAGGTGTCGCCATGCGTGCGTGGTGCGCGATCATTCACTTCGGCGATGACGGTTTTGGCGCAACGCGCCGCTGTCAAAGTGCAGTCCACCGTTGTGCTGAGACTTACAAAGCCGTGGGCGTCCGGTGGCGTCACCTGCATCAGCACGACATCGAGCGGGAGCGCTCCGCTTTCAAACAGGCCCTCAATTTCGCTTAGAAAGATCGGGGTATAGTCGGCGCGCCCGGCAACGACTGCTTCCCGTACGTTCTCGCCAAGAAACAATCCGCGATGGCGAAAGTGGCCTTCGTACTCAGGTTTTGTGTACTCGGCCTCGCCGAGCGTTTTCATGTGGACGAGCTCCACATCGATGACTTCCGATGCCCGCGCCACAAGTGCGTCAATGAGCGGCTTTGGAGTTCCACAGCTCGGTTGAATCCAAACGCGATCTCCGGAGCGCACGGCTTTCAGGGCCTGTACAGCGCTCATGCACTTGTCCCGGTAATCTTCTCTCCAGCTCACAATGTTTCGTCTCCGGGCCGATTCACTTAATAACTTCAAGGCCTGCTGTAACTTCGGGCGTCAAAGAGCATCCTCCAAAGCCCGGAATATGTTGCTCTCGCTCACTGAATCCGGACTGTGATGACAGTCACCCGTGACGAGCGAGGGAATTCTGGTCACGCACTTGGGATTTCAGGGGCAAAAACAGCCGTTTTTGGCCGGTTCTGAAGGGATTCTTCGTTCAATCAGGGATCCGTCGGGAAATGCGCTCCACTCCAGTACGGTGCAAAACGAGGCTTGGCGCAAGTGCTTGAGTCTGCGCGATCTACTTGCCAATAGGAGAATGCAGGAATTTGCCCGGGGACAACCGCGCTTCTTTGAGTTACATCTCAGCTTTTGTAAGAAATCTGCGTTAAACCAGGAGATAAATATATGAAACTTAAAGGATCTCAGCGCACTTTAATGCTCAGCACGGCCACCATTCTGGCCGGGGGCATGGTATTTGCAGGCTGTAACAAGCCATCTCACCCCGACGAGAAGTCAGCAGTCAGCGATTCACTCAAGAACAATAACCTGGGCGCCGTAAGCGTCTCGCAAGATCGAGACAAAGGCGTTATGACAATCAAGGGCAATCTGGACTCCGAGGATCTGAAGAATCAGGCTGAAAGTGTCGCCAGGCAGGCAGCACCGGATTACACCATTGCGGATGAAATCGGCGTGCGGCCCCCGGGCGCCAGTGAGGCTGGTTCGGTCGCATCCAATCTCGACAGCGCCATCGACGACAACTTCAAGGCGATGATCAAGGCACATACGAACCTCAACGATCAGAGCATCAGCGGTTCCGCCAAGAATGGCACACTCGTTTTGAAGGGGTCCGTGAAGACGACGAAGCAGAAGAAGGAAGCCGAGGATCTCGCCAAGAAGGTGCCGAATGTCCAACAAGTGGTCAACGAGCTCGAAGTCAAGCCGGGCAAGCACTCGACCTCCACTTCGTAAAGAATGACGGCGCTGTTTTTACTTTTTAAAGCCGCAGGGCCAAAAACTCTGTAGATATATGCCAACATCGCAAAGGATTTCCGGGAGTCCCGGCAGTGAACCTTCTGTCGGGGCTCCATAATGCACCTTTTGAAAACCCCTTAGCCTCTGGGTTCCCTGGCCTGGGAATCGATCAGTGACTTCTGTGTTATTTGATAGTGCGCTTTTGGGGGGTGTTAGCCGAGAATGAAGTGAACAATCAAGCTATGGGGTTTCTGAACGATGATGCACCTGCGGTGGTTCTACCCATTTTTCTTAGGGCTCGGTGTTGGCTTAATTGCGATGGTCCTTCACGAATGCGGCCATATTGTCGCGGCGGTCGGGCTGGGCGTACGCGTCAAGAGAGTCGGCATCGAGTGGAATAAGGGTGTATTCACCGTCCGTGAACAGGGAACCGTGCGCCAGAATCTTCTGATCGCGCTGGCCGGGCCATTTGTGAATATGCTCCTTATCGGTTCGGAGCCCTGGTATCCAGTTCTCGCTTTGGCCAACCTCTGCTATGCCTTGGCAAATATGCTTCCAATCGAGGGGTCGGACGGTTTTCGGGTAGCCGCATGCTGGCGGCGGATCAGGCAAGAGGCGAACTGAAATCCAGTTCGACCGGTAACTGATCATGATCCTCGGAACTGGTGAGACGTACCGTAAGCGCGACTGCGATTCCATTTAAGTTGCTCATTCATTTGTGATTCTTGTCACCTGTGATCGCTCCGATGGGGCAGAGCGCACGAAAGAAGTTGTACTTTTGTTACCACGATCGTGCGATGCCCAGTTAGCGACAAGTGGTTAGACTCTCAAACGTGGAGAACTTCTATGAGAGAGAACGTTCATAAAGACGTTTACCGATTTGCTTACGATGAGGCCTCTTCAGAGCTGCGAAAGATCCTGAAGTCGTTTGAGCAGCTTTGCGCACAGAAGAACCGCGTCGAGAAGCTCATGGAAGTCCTCAAACCCGAGATCGAGATGCGAGAAGAGGCTGACAACCAGCATCCTTTAAAGAAAACGACCCACCTGCCCGATTGCACGGTTGTCACGCGTCTTACGGTTCTGTAGAAGCAATTTTCCGCGCAATTCCACCTTTCCCCCGCAGTGTCAGCCGGACATGACCCCAGACGTATCCGGCTGACATTGCTTCCATCCCCTAACAATTCAAGCCACTTGGTGACAATTCGTTGATCTGGTCGCCGGTCCTCTCAAAGGCTCGCGGGCCCCTTAGATTCTGCTGTTTCCTCTTTCGAACGAGTGGTTTAGCTCTCCGCGTAGCTTCAAGGCGCTGGACTGGCAAGGCGAAGTCCGACGGAAACCCGTTGATTGTTGCAGGTTCCGATTGAATTTCGCCCCCGAAATTGAGAAAATCCTTTGCTACGACTGGTTTCCGACCAGCGAGCCGAAAGCGAGAGGGCGAACGCAGGCGACAATGCGCAGCTCTATACCGTGGACCTATGGATAGCAGATTCTTTTGCGTCTACAATCCCGCGCGAGGTGTCCTTCTCAGCTCAAAGGTGACGGTCGCGGACTGTGCGAATCAGCCTCTGATGATCTTGAAGCTGTTCGTCGGCGGGATGGCGTTGGATGCGGATTCCGGGTTCTGGTTATCACCGCTGAACGCGATGCCGGCAGTGCCGCGTCTTTTTCCGTTCGATCTGCTCTATCTCGACAAGGATCAACGGGTGGTCGACACGGCCGAAATTCATCCCGGCGTTGAGTTTCCCCCTTACCATCTCGATGTTGCGAGTGCCCTTGTCTTGCCACTCCAAACCGCACAATCCTCGCAAACAGAACGAGGTGACCGGCTGATCATCTGCCTGGAAAACGAGATTGAGGGACAGGTCGCGCCCGTCAATAGGCCCGCTCCTGAACCCGATGCGATGAACCCGAGTTTTGCGGATGGTAACTTTTTAGAAACAGTTCCTTTAAATGAAATTGAATTATCACAATCCAGTGGCGGGAACAGTTTAGTTGCGGCGCCTCTTTTATCTGTGGCAGCCGCGGTGGATGAGCCAGTATCCGTATCCTTTTCGTTTGCCACCGGTCATTCGGACATCGCGAAGAGGGGAAACGGAACCGGAGACAGTCTAACCGTCTTCGGTGATCAGTGTGTAGAGCCAAATGCGGTCGAGACGGCGCGGGGCGGACTGTCGCATGTCAATGGACACGGACGCGGCGTGGAAGATCTTTTTGCGAACTGGGTGGATGCTCCATCTCTGTCTGCAGCCTGGGTTGCGCGCAATGCAGAGATTGAAGAAGACGGGATCAGCAGATTTGTGCACTCTCGTATCGATCTGCCGCCGCTTGTTCCGGCGGAGCCGTCGAAGATCGCGAATGCGGCAAATGACTCCCAACCGCCTGCGAACTCCCATTCGCGGCCCGCGCCTTCGCAAGCACCGGCGGATATCGTTAAGGCGGTGCCGGAAACGGCTCTCAAGCGCGAAGCGATGCTGCGGTTGCCGCCTGTTTCTGGTCCGGCGGGAACTGCTACTCCTCAGCCAGCGCAGGCGACAACTTGCACCGTCGCCCAGTACGGGTTGTGGCAGGTGAGCATGCTGACACCGGTCAGCCCTGTTACAGATGCCAGGGGGACTCTCAGAGAGAGACTGAAAGTTCCCGCGATCAGTGTACCGGCCAGTACGGTAGCTGCATCTACAAATGGTTCGCTGCGGATCGAACTTCCGAAAGTGACGCATCAGAATCCAACGCCAATTCTTCATAGCGATGCAAAACTCCTGAAAGAAAATGGGCACGCGCTGGCTGTCACCCCTGGGCAAGATCTATTGCCAATCGCTTTCTCTGAGAATCCGGAAGAAACAGTCACTCTTGCAGAAGGCAACACACCCAAGGGAACAGCGAAGGCAGACTTGCCGTCGGGGCTCGAACCCGATGTCAATGCTCACGAAGCGGGAGCCGCGGAGCAGAGTGAACCAGCGGACTTCTATGAGATTGCGGCGGCGGAAAATGTGGTGCAGAACCGAGCAGCAGTGCAAAGAAAATCCGCTCCGTTACCGCAAAGCGAAGTGTCGGTGACACTGCCTTTGCCAAGCATCCGCAAGGCTGAGCAAAAGGGCAAACTGAAGATCTCAATCCAGCGCGTGGACCCCAACGGGAGAAGCGTCGAACAGAGACCCAGCCTGGGGACCCGCTTCAAGCGCTGGCTCAATCCGGCGACTCCGGTAAGCAGCGATCGGCGTAGGGCACATCGACGTTATGTCCCCGGAATGGTCGCCCACTACTATACCGGTGGCGCTCCGAAACCGCACGAGGTCGCGGACATCAGCATGACCGGCTTTTACCTGTTGACCGAAGATCGCTGGATGCCGGATACGATGATCCAGATGACCCTGCAGAAGCCCTGCGCAAAGGGAGAGAGGAAGCAGTCCATTACGGTCCTCTCAAAGATCGTTCGGCGAGCATCGGACGGCGTAGCGGCGGAGTTTGTCATGCCGGAATCGCTTGATCCGTTCAGCCGTGACGTCCAACCTTCCCAGACGACCGACAGATTCTCCTTGGCTCGATTCCTGTAGTTAGCCCGCGATTATAGATTCAGCAACTGGATCCTCTTAGTTCTGGTGCGACCGAATTGAATCTGCGACTATAGAGGACGAAACAAGGCCACAAGCGAGCGAATCGAAGAGTCACCTGTCTCGCGAAAATCAGTGTCATACATTCCTCGAATCCCCCAATGGAGGGAAACATGACCCAGGCCCGCGCGAATGCGCCGCTGATGAGGCGGTTGATGCGTTGGATAGTTCCAGATAAGCGTGTAGCGAATCGTCGTAAGCTGCCGCCGGTGATTGCCTACCTCGGGCAGCTTCGCTCTTCAAGAGAGTTCAAGATCGGCGACATCAGTGTTGCCGGTTTTTACATGATTACCGAGGAGCGCTGGGTTCCCGGCTCAGCGTTTCCTGTGACGCTGGAGCGTACCGATGCTACGGAGAGGCAGACGTTCACGGTGTACTCCACCGTGGTTCGAACCGGAACGGACGGCGTCGCATTCACGTTTCTGCCGCCCAATAATGAAGAAAAGCGCGCCGCCGAGGCCCGTGCGGTCGCGCCGCGCTTGGATCTGGCCAAGTTGGCGCATTTCTTGAAGGGGCTTCCGTTGTCGGAGCCCGATCCCGAAGCGCTGGAGCCGGTTTCGTAGAGGGGCGCGGATCTACGAAAAACCGACGGATCTCGAAAAGACCCTTGATTGTGCCTTCGAGCTAATTGGGCCGCGATCGCGGTTCATGGTCCTCTCTGTTTTCACCGCTGTTGCCGTCCACTCCGCGGACCTCTTCCATGGCCTGATTGACTTCGCCGAGCATCGCAAGCAGACGCATCTGTTCGGCGGCATCGAAATCACTTATTTTCGACATGGCGAAGCCAACGTGAATGAGAACCCAGTTTCCCTTGACAGGCTGGTCTTCCGAGAGCAGTCCGATCTGAACCTTGCGAAGCACGCCTGCCACTTCGACGCTCCCGACTTCGTTTTGTCCTTCGGCGAGTTCGACAATGCTTCCCGGAATGGCCACGCACATGGGGTCTCTTCCTCTCCAGAAGGCGAATGTTAGCGACGTGGAGCGAACGCGGGTCATTCCTTTCTGCTCTCCTTCCGCCTTCATGTTTCTCAAATGGCATCTCCTGCGAGCAGAAGCTTGACCAATGCTTCTGTTGCGTTCACAGCCTCTTCAATTGCAGCTTCAACCGGTTCACTGAGGCCCATGTGGCCTTCGTCTCCGCCGAGATGGCCCGGCTCGCATCCGACGAGGAGGACTCGATGCATAGATCCATTCATGGCGCTGGCCATGCGGAGCACATTCAACGGGTGCATGTTGTGCGGCTCGACGTTTGGGTTGGCCCCGGCAATTTCCATTGCGTCCGGCTCGACCACGGATAGGGTTCCAGGTGGTTGGCCGTGGGGGAAAGCGTCAACGAGGATGGTGGTTTCGTAGCCGTCCTGCAAAGCGTAGGCCAGGTCGAGGCCGCGGATCCCGAAGTCGACGACGCGAACCTCAGCGGGCAGCGTGCGGTTCATGAGGCGACGTACGACTTCCACGCCAAATGCGTCGTCGCCAAGAAAGATGTTGCCGATACCGGCGACGAGGATTCTGGCCTTGACTGGTTTGGCGGCGGTTGGATTGTCTGCCGTCGCTTGCATTTGTGCGAGGGGTTCGATTTCTGCTGGCGTGAAGAAGAAGCGATGGCCCGGCTGGCGCAACATGCCGAGGTCGCGTCCGGGATCGTCTTCGATGACAACGCAGATGTGCCGTGCGCCTTCGTAGTCTTCTTCTATGCTTTCGATGATCGCGATCTGGCCCCGCAAAGCGAGGTCGAGGATGTCACCGCCTTCTTTGGGGTGCAGGCGCACACGATCACCTTTCTTGACGGCGACGCCGTCAATTTCGACCTGCCCCACAGTGGCGGTCTTGTCTTCGAGGAGATTCCATTCCCATTCGTTCATCGCATCTCCTCCTTCGACGGAGTGAGACCGCGCAGGATGCCGTGTAGTTTCATGAACTGTTCTTCGGGCATGCTTTCGGTGCGTTCGAGAATGCTGCGGGTGCGATCGTCGGATTGGCGCATCTCGCGCTTCTCGTCTTCAGTGAGGGTGAGGATGCGAAGCGAAAGGATTTCGTCGATTTCGGTGGAGTCGAAGAGATTGCCCGCGCTTTCGGGGGCGATCTGCGGATGATCGTAGAGGATTATCGGGGACGACAGCATTGCATCAGCATTTTCGGTAGCGAGCACGGGCCACGTGCCGAGGTTCTGGCATTGCGCTGCCTCTTGTTCGAATCCAGCGGGAGGCTCGAGCAGGGACAGGAACTCTCCGTTGTCGGCGCCGAGAATGGTATGTGCAGAGACGAGCGAGTGGAGAAGAATTCCCTCACGGGAGTCAGAGTCGAGCGAGATTGCGGGATCGGCACCGGTGAGGTTTTCAACCTGCACTGTGATCTTGACGACGTTATCGCGGCAATTCAGCGATCGGATTTCGACGGAGCCGTTGAGGGCTCTCCACTCGCGGATGATTGCTCCGACTGCTACACCTTGTTCATCGCGAAGATAGTCGAGGCTCTTTCCAGCAGGAAAGTCAAACAACAACGGATCCATCGTGGCAAAGTCGGCCGGGTCGAGGTTGTCGTAGGACAATTCGCGTTCGACGGCTTCCTGCCACGGCTGATAGACACGACCGGCGAGTTCGAGACGATCGATGAATTCGAGAGGAGGCTTTGTGGTTTCAGGAGGCTCTGGTGTTGGAGAGACAATCTTCGCGATGGAACGCTGCACGATCTGCAGGAAATGAATTCTGATGGTGAGCCGCGTGGATTCATTTGTCTTCAGCAGGCATTCAGTCTGCATGCTACGGCGATCCACGCCGGATTGCTGGTTGGACCAGGATCGCGGGTAAAGCACGCCGAAGTTCCAGCGCTGCTGGTTTTTGACCGAGGAGGGCCGGTAGGGATAGAGCATGTAGCCCTCGTAGAGGACGGTTTCAGCGATCTTCTCGACCCGGTCAAGATTCACGAATTCACCTCAACTTCTTCTGCGAGTATGCGCTCCAATGCCTGCTCCCAATTGAGGAGTCCGTGCTGCATCTTGTAGCGATAAAGGCGCACGAAGACATCCTTGTGCAGGCTGATCCAAACGCTATTGGGGTAATAGGTGTCCATCATTTCGCGCCAGATCTTTACGGGGAGCTTGTAGCGGGCTTCCTGTTCCCACGAGATTGGAGCGACTTGCAGAGGACTGTCAGGCGGAGCGTAGAACACGTTTCCGCTAAAGAGAAACAATAGCGGAATGTCGCCATCAGAAAGGCCTGCGAAGTATTTGGTTGCGGCGACGTTGAAGTCAAAGGAGCAGGGGACTTGCATGTCGACAACGGTTTCCGAACCGGCAAAGGTTGGAACGACCCAGTTGACGTGTGTCCAGAGCAGGCTGCGAAGGGTCTGGCTCCAGCGGTCGGGCTGGCCGAAGAGATCGAGCATCTGCTCCTGCTCAAGCGGTGAGTAGCGGCGGCGCGTAACCTCAATCTGGATCTGGCAGCGCAGCGCGACGGTGTGAATCGCGTCATCGGGCACACGGTTCTTGATCTGAAGCTGGAACGCAATCATTGGGACAGCAGCGAAGGGAACGACGCTTGCGGAGTCGATCTGAAAGATGAGGTCAGGCATTGACGCCTCCGCGGACCACTTCTGATTTGGCGCGAAGCTCAGTGAAGAAGCGACCGACTTCCGTCCAGACCTCGGTGCCGCCCGAGAGACCTTTCCAGTTGGTGCGAATGAGGCCCACGAGCTTGTAGCACTCGTCAATGGGGGCGATGTAGTACTCGGCATCGCAGGTGCCGTGCGCCTGACCTACACGATTGACGAGCAATGCTTCGATATCCGGCTTGAGTCGATGAAGAGCAGAGTTGTTCTCTTCGATCTCCGCCCAGGCATCGAGGGGCAGCAGGGATTCAACCGCACCGGCGGGACTGGGATAGAGCGCAACGGTTCTATTTTCGATACTGGAGCGGAAGAGGAAGGCCATGTTGATGGGAATCAGGAGACTTTCCCACTGACCGTCGGTCATTTCGAAATCGGCCAGATATTGGGGGTTCCGCGAGACTCGCTTGTACCGCGACTTCTCCATGCCATCGAAGAGAAGGGCACAGGCGTCGCAGGCGCAGAGAATCTGGCGCGTGGCGAGTTCTACGAGATGGGGATGGTCATGATGCAGCCCAGCACTGCATAGTTCGCAGTGCTCAAGGGCACGGGAAGCCGCGCTGCGCGAACGAGTGAATTGGCGCAAAACGCCGAATGCCTGCTCGAAGCCGAGGTTGGTTGGTTCAGGCATGGAGCGCTCTTTCTTCGGCGATGCGGGGCAGGATCAATCTGCAACCTCCGTGACGAATGCATGCGAGTTGTGAGCGGTCGTCGGAAGGCCACGGCCCGTCAGGCTCTCGAGCGCGACAAATCCAGAATTCGAAGGCTCTTCGAGTCCGAGGATTTCCAACGAAGCCACATCGGGAGCGAGTTCATATATGCCCTCTTCCACGATGGATTTCGCATCCTTTGCCGAAGAGCCGCAGTTATGACTGCCGGTGGTGACGCGTACCTGCACCGCGCCTTCGACAATGCTCTCGAGACTGACGCTGCAGGAAAGTTTGCGCAAACGAGGGCGCATGCGCTCGATGGCGTTGGCGACGCGTGTCTCCAGATCGTCGGGGTGGAGCGAGTAGAGCAGCAGCAGGCTGCCGGTGATGGGGTCGTTGCCGAGCTTATCGATGATTGCGGCGCCAGAGCCTTCGCTTTCAAAGACGATTTCCATCATCCGTTCGAGACCCGCTCCGTGCATGTCCATCAGAAGCTGCACAACTGCCTTGCACGCTTTTTTTTGCGGGCTCTCCGGCATCTGGTCAAACTGCGTGATCAATTGTCCGAGTTGTTGAACCTGTTCCTGGAATTCCATGCCGTTCGCCACAGGCCTCCTTGTACTACCGATCGAGGACGAACCGGGAGACTCATCTCCGTTGTGTTCCCTCGAATGAATCTCCTGGCTCATGCTTCAGGGAGATCCGCCAATTAGTTCAGGAGTGAACGTCGGACCCAACACCGAACATCGGCGAGTGATGGGTCTCGAGCACTTTGCCGTTGCCGAGGTACATATGCACGCCGCAGGGCAGGCATGGATCGAAGCTGCGCACGGCGCGCATGATATCGATTCCCTTGAACTTGTCCGGGCCATTCTCCTCGAAGATCGGTGTATTCTGCACCGCATCCTCGTACGGTCCAGGAGTGCCATAGACATCGCGCGGGTTGGCATTCCACGGGGTCGGAGGATAGGGGTGATAGTTGGCGATCTTGTGATCCTTGATGACCACGTGATGTGAGAGAACGCCGCGCACTGCCTCGTGGAAACCGCAGCCAATGGCTTCTTCGGGGACCTTGAAGTCGTTCCATGTGCGAGTGCGGCCGGCATGCAACTCTGCCAGCGCCTGCTCCGCGAAGTAGAGTGCGGCCGCCGCGGCATAGGCCTGAAAGTAAGTGCGGGCGCGATCGCGTTCGATGGCGTTGCTCCACTTGGGAATGTGCCACTCGAATTCGGTTTCGGGGAGAGAAACAGTTTTGGGCAGATAGATTTTCACGCTGTGGCCGGTGGCCTTGATGTAGCCGATGTCGACGATGCCGGCTAGCGCGGTGGCCCAGAAGCGTGCGATGGGACCGCCTCCTGTGTCGAGCGCGAGGTAATCGCCGGTGCGCTTGTCGTACCAGCGGGGAGACATGACCCACGTGTACTTGTCCTTGAAGTCGCGCTTCTGCGGCTTGGGGAAGGTGCTTTGATTCCACGGGTGACGCTGGTCGACGGGATTGCCGAGCGGGTCCTTCGTGACGAAGGTCTGGGAATTCTGCCAGTCGTCGTAATAAGAGCTTCCCAGCAGGATGCGGATGTTCAGGTTGATGTCGACGAGGTTGTTTGTCACCAGCTGGCCATCTACAACAACGCCCGGGGTGACGTACATCGCCTTGCCCCACTCGGACATGTTCTTGTAGGTGTAGTCGCAGACGTCGGGGTTGTTGAATGATCCCCAGCAGCCAAGGAGGATGCGCCGCCGGCCGACTTCTTCGTATCCGGGCATGGCTTCGTAGATGAAGTTGAAGAGGTCGTCGTGCAGGGGCACGACCTTCTTCATGAACTCCACATACTTCATAAGGCGGACGATGTAGTCGGTGAAAAGCTGCACGGTAGGTACGGTGCCGACGCCGCCAGGATAGAGGGTGGATGGATGAACGTGGCGTCCTTCCATCAGACAGAACATCTCGCGGGTCATGCGGCTGACCTGCAAGGCTTCAATGTAGAAAGCGCCGGTGAAGGGATTGAGCGCCTTCATGATGTCGCCGATGGTCTTGAAACCGTGTAATTCGGCGTGTGGAGAGGCGGTCTTCTCGGCCTTCTCCCAGACGCCAGGATTGGTTTCCTTGACCATCTTTTCGCAGAAGTCGACTCCGACCAGGTTGTCCTGGAAGATGTTGTGATCGAACATGTATTCGGCGGCTTCTCCGAGGTTCACGATCCACTCGGCCATCGCCGGTGGGCGCACACCGAACGCCATGTTCTGCGCATACGTGGCGCAGGTGGCATGGTTATCGCCGCAGATGCCGCAGATGCGGCTGGTGATGAAGTGCGCGTCGCGCGGATCCTTGCCCTTCATGAAGATGCTGTATCCGCGGAAGATCGAAGAAGTGCTATGGCACTCGGCAACTTTGCGCTTGCCGAAGTCGATCTTGGTGAAGATGCCGAGGCTGCCAACGATCCGGGTAATCGGATCCCAATTCATCTCTACTAACTGGCTCTTTCCAGCGGCTTCTTCTGCACGAGTGGTAGTAATCGTCGCCATCTTTATCTCTCCTTCGAGGCTCTGTTAGTAGTTATTGGAGTGGTAGCCGGTGGTGAGCTCAGCGCGTGGATGCCGCCACTTTGGCTCTTTGTTGACGGTGGCCTGGGTGATGCTGCGCAGGGCCCGAATTGCCTTGCCGTAGGCGCCGATCGTGGCGCTGGAGATCTTGGCGCCCGGTGGCTCGTCCATGAAGGGCATGAACTTGTCGGGGAACCCGGGCATGGTGCAGCCGATGCAGATTCCGCCTACGTTGGGGCAGCCGCCGATGCCGGCCATCCAGCCGCGCTTGGGGACGTTGCAATTGACGACCGGGCCCCAGCAGCCGAGCTTGACGATGCACTTGGGGGAGCCATAGCTGGTGGCGAAGTCGCCCTGCTCGTAGTAGCCTGCGCGGTCGCAGCCGTCGTGGACTGTCTTGCCGAAGAGCCATGTAGGCCGCAGCTGATCGTCGAGTGGGATCATCGGCGCCAGACCTGCGACCTGATACAGCAGGTAGAGGACGGTCTCCATGAAGTTGTCCGGTTGCACCGGGCAGCCGGGCACATTGACGATGGGCAGGCCAGCCTTTGACTTCCAGTTCCAGCCGAGATAGTCAGCCAATCCCATGCAGCCGGTCGGATTGCCTTGCATGGCGTGGATGCCGCCGTAGGTGGCACAGGTTCCGCAGGCGATAACGGCCAAGGCTTTGGGAGTGAGGCGGTCGATCCACTCATTCGTGGTGATGGGCTGCCCGGTGTGCGGATCGGTTCCGAGACCCGCCCAGTAACCCTCCTTCTTGATCTTCTCGTTGGGGATCGATCCCTCCACAACCAGTACGAAGGGGTCAAGCCGGCCAGCCTCCGCCTCGTACCAGAACTTCATGAAGTCGTCGCCAACTTCATAGGCGAGGACAGGATTATGGAGGTGAACCTTGGGCAGGCCGGGGATTGCGCCAAGCAGGACATCTTCAATGCTCGGCTGCGTGGCTGCCGTAATGGAGACGGAGTCTCCATCGCAACCCAGACCGGCTGTGATCCACAAAATGTGAAGCTCAGCAACGGCGGGTTTTTTCTGGGTAACTCGACCATAGGGAACAGCTTGTGCCGTCATGATCCTGGATCTCCTTTTTCGGATAAAGACACAACTCGCCCACGGGCAAAACGACAAACGCAGAGGCACCCGCGCGATGAGCCAAAGTCGCGGTTAGCGATCAGCAATGCTCTCGCCGGAACATTCGCGGACTACTCCAGAATCTGGAGCTGACCTCGATTGAAAACGTGTTTGAATCGTGTTTTGCGGTCTTTCGCTCTTGCTTGACAGCTATTGAGTTGCCAACGCCAAGCGCAGGGTTTTCTCGAAAGATCGCGGGAAGTTGTTTCTACGACGGCGCGATCCCTACTGCGAAATCCGCTAATCAGCCTGGCGCAGTGACGATCCCCTCGATGGATCGAAAGCGGGCGGTATGTTTTGAGCCTAGGTATTGCCAACCAAAGCAAAGATCGATCTCCGCGATCGGCGAAGCCGGTTGCGGAGTCTGGCCACAAGCCTCCTGTAATCCACCAGGAGCAGAGGCCCAAGGGCGATATTCCTCCAGAAAGGAGACTTAGGCACGGGGGAAACGTGAGTGGCGCAACCGCTACGAAAGCCTTCACAGCCAGAGGGTTGAGCGCGGTTGGCAGGCGAGTTGAGAGCATCAACCGCGCCCGCCTGCGAGTGTGCCGGCAGAAAAGCACGCATGCACGCAGAAACCAGTCCTGAATCGCAGGCATCGCATAGGTGACGCCTCATGACCGAAGCGTCGTCGAGCGGGTATGGGCTCCGACCCCACTCTTGGTTTCACACTCTACGAATTGAAAACCGCATCCAGAGAGGAGAAATGTATGTTGCAGAAAGCTCGCAAGGCAGTTATGGCGATCGGATTTGGCTTCATGCTGGCGCTGGCCCCATCCAGTGTCGTGGCACAAGATGTGACAACCAACGCCATGCCCGGAGTGGACTTCTCCAAATTCCACACCTACAAGTGGGTCACGGTTGAAGGGGCGAAGTACCCGAATCAGATCGTAGACCAGCAGATCAAGAATTCGGTCGATGCCCAGTTGTCAGCAAAAGGCCTGACCAAAACGGACGCCGACAATGCTGACCTCCATATTGCCTACCAGGTGGGGATGCAACAACAAACCCAATGGAACGCGTATGGCATGGGCGGTCGATGGGCAGGCGGGATGGCCTCAGCCGAAAGTTCGACCATCAACATCGGTACGCTCGTGCTTGACATGTATGACCCATCGGCTAAGCAGCTTGTCTGGACTGGCCGAGCGACCAAAACAGTGAATCCAAGCAAGAACCCGGATAAGAATCAGAAAAATCTAGACAAAGCGAT
Organism: uncultured Acidobacteriaceae bacterium; assembly: GCA_963735215.1. Classification (GTDB taxonomy): domain Bacteria; phylum Acidobacteriota; class Terriglobia; order Terriglobales; family Acidobacteriaceae; genus Telmatobacter. The sequence continues at coordinate 462,370 of CAVTKF010000014.1, forward strand.
GGCCAAGCTGCTGAAGGATTATCCGCCCAAGCCCTAGCTCAGTCGGTACGCCTGATCAGTTGTCATGTTTGAAAATAAGGAATTGGCTTTGTTGCCCGTTGGAGAATTCAGCGGGAACTGCGCAACAGTCATGCTCACCGTGGGTGGGCGCGCGACCCCGGTCACGGCGGAGGGTCCATCTTCGTCTTCTCCGAAGTCGAATTCCCACCAGCGTAAGCCCAGGGGAGTTTCCACTGCAGCCCACGGCGCCGCACAACACTGCCGCAAGCGAACCCATGATTGCTGTTCCGATCGTCATCCATTTCATCTTCCTAACTCTGGGATTGCGCACTTTTCGGTTCTGTTTCTGTTCTTTGGCCACCCGGTAATTGCCGGTCTATAGCGCATCGGAATCACCGGGAGTTGTAGGCATTGACCCGGTCTACGGCATTCTGTTCGAGATTGCGATAAAAGAAACCATAGTCATAGTGGTGAAAGTAGGACTCCGTATTGTAAGGCGAGATGAAATTCTGTTGGTTCGCGGGAGCCTGCAACAATGAGGGAACAATGACCAACGCACCGTCATTGTTTTGCGCGCCGGTGGAGTTGTCCACCTCGAAGGTGAACTCACCGGTATCGGGATCCAGGCTGAAGGGGACGGGAGAAACGGTACCCAGATCGCCTGTAAAAAACAGCGCTCCCAGATTTGCCGAAGTAGAGCCTCCAGGGGACTCGACTTCTCCGGGGCTGCTGGCCACCCATGTCAGAGGGTTTACGCTATAGGCGTTCTTCTTGACGATCCTATTCATCACCCCGGCATTGGTCCAATCTCCTGGATACGCCTGAGTATTGTAGGTAACGATGCAGCCGGTCACTCTTGTGTTGGGGATGCCGCAAATGCCCATCTGGCCGAGCGACGCAGAGTTGTTGTTCATGTCGTCGGAAGTTATGGACCATCCAATCACATAAGCGGCGACCAGTTGTTTTCTGAGCGCGGGATCGGAAAATTTATCCTCGAGCAGCATGAGCAAGAGGTTGGACCCCTGGCTGTGGCCAGCTAGAATGAACGGCCGGGGATTCCCATTCGCATCCTTGTTGAAGTGGGCCATGTAGAAGTCAAAGGCGTTGGCAACATCTACATAGGCCACCTGCAAAGCTTGAGTGGCCGCGGCGGTGTTCTCGGGGCTTGTGGAATAGAGCAGGGCATTCAGAACGTCACGGCCTGATGCCTGTTGATAGAACGGCACGTAAAGGTTCGTGCCCGCTTTAGCGAAGACCCCGGTCTTGGAGGTGACCTGGGACTTGATCTTTGCGTCGGCATGGGCTTGCACCAACGACTGATTCCAGGCAGGCGTCCAGGTCGAACCCAAAGTCCAGGTCGAACCCAAAGTTCCTGAAGTGGCGCCGTAGGTCGTCGGGTAGAAGAAGAGCACATCGACCCCTTGCGAAGCATTGGGGATAGTTTCCCAGTTCTGCGCTTGCGAATAGTCGGTGGGGGTAGACAAGACGGTCGGCGCCGGGGCGGTCGACTTGCCTCCGCATCCTACGAATGGTAGGAGAACAAAGATGGAACACGACAAGGCGATACGTTGACAGGCTCGATGTTGCGAGCGGCTGCGATCCGGCCTTCTGGCCTCGCTCGGGTTATGTCTGGTATTCATCATCGCTGTCCACAACCCTTTCCGGGTGGGTTGAGCCACCTCTGCCTCGGTACTCATAACACCGCTTGGGGATGCCGCTTACCATGCGTTACTTGTCCCCGAGCGATGTTCTCTTTCTACTTGGTAACGTTGCCGGAAACCTGGTAGATCGCTCCATCCATGTCCATCCAGAATCCATAGCCGGTTGGATTGCCAGTCGCGTCGAGGGTAAAGCTCTGGTCTTCGGACATCATGCCCATGGCCGGACTCGAGTAGACTTCGGAGATGACAAATATGGATTCTCCGTTGTAACCGGGGTTGAGAGCCCACGTCATGGTGAGCATTGTGCCATCGCTACCCTGGAACAGACCCAGGTTCCCCGAGTCGCCTACTTTTACCGGCCCTTTGCCAAAAGAGTCGTTTGATATCCGCACATAGGTTGTTGTGCCTGAACTTGAGGTGTGAACCATCTGATAGAAGCTTCCGTCCGATACACGGAAGTACTTGGTGCTGGTTTCGTCCATCAGATTCGCTCCGTTCTGGGCGAGTATGGACGTGGTCACGGTTGAGTAACGCTGGGTTCCATCCGGTAGAACTGTCACCTTGGCGGCAGGAGCAATGCTCAAGGAGCCGGCCAGTGGGTTTCCCTGAGGATCTGTGCCCTCAAGTGAGGGATAATTGAGGGCAACGCTGCCGGATTTTCCCGTAAAAGTGCTGTCGAATATGCTCAAGTTCACCACTGTTCCCGCGGGCGTAAGGGTTGAGCTGTTGCCGCCGCAACCCGCGACGCCGCACATCAATGCTGCAAGCGAACCCACTATTGCTGTCCTGATCATCATCTTGTTCATCTTGCTCTCCCCTTTTCGATCCACGCATCCGATGGAAATCATTGGTCGTCTCAGGCTCACGACACATTTCGATTTAGCCGCATTGCTAATGGCCGGCGATCCAGGCACGTTTCGCAACGTGCGATCACCTTCTTTCCTGTCTTGCCATCATTAGCTGGTCGGCAGCGGACTTTTGCGTGGCCGGTCATCGTCGTCATCGTCGGAATGCGCCTTCTTGAGCGACAGAGGAAGCGGCTTGTGCATGGTTCCCTTCCACAGAATCCGGTTGAACACAAGCGGATCGACTCGATCGGAGTCGGAGAAGTCCAGCCCTCTTGTGACCCGCGCCCAGTAAACGGAGTTATGCGTAGACTTGGGCACCTTCATGCCAACCGGGGCGCTAGGAAGAGGCAGTTGAGAAGCGTAGAGGTATGCCGATGGCGCAGCGGTAAATTGCCAGGGTTGCGGTGTCGTGGTGAAGATATCGGTCATGGGGTGGCCGAGAGCGTCGTTCAGATTCAGGTATTGCTTCAGCCCCAACACTTCTTCCATCGTGCGAATGAAGTCGACGGTGTTGTAGTGCGTGGAGATGACGGCGCCTTGCTTGACGTAGGCACCTGCTACGAACGCGATTGTTCGGTGAGAATCCACGTGATCTGCGCCATCCTGCGCATCGTCTTCCACGACAAAGATCAATGTATTTTGCGCATAGATGCTGTTAGCAATCTTCTGTACCAGCAATCCCACAGCATAATCGTTGTCGGCTTGCATCAACTCCGGAGTGTTGACCATATCCATTGCGGTGCCGAAACTTCCAGTGTGATCGTGCATGAGCCGCACGAGGCTGAGCGTGGGCAACCCGCCGCTGGCGTAGTTCGCATCGAATTCGCGCTCCCACTCTTTATAGCGATAGTAATCGGGATAATTGTTGTCGAAACCTCGGAAATAGGGGTCGGTGTAGGGAGCCAGTGCGGCATTGGTGGCGGTTGCAACGACGGTGTTTGATGAAGCCGGGTAATGTACCTCAGGAATGAAGCAGCCCGGCTGGTTGTAACAAGTCGTATCGATGAAGAATCCGTAGTTGCGAACGGTGAGTCCGGCACGCAATACGGCATTCCATATGTAGCCGGTGTTGATTTCGTTGTTGGGTCCATCGGGAGCGCTTACAGCCGTTTGGCCTGGCAGCACATCCGGATCGTTCGGCGTTAAGGATCGGCGGCAATACGGTCGGCGAGAGTAGGAAGCGCCGTGTTTACGCTGCGATTCAGCCCTTCCGAATCCAGGCTGAGAGCACGAAACCCGTAAACTACCGGGAATTGGTGCTCGACCACGTCTGGACTTTGCGCCGATGTGCTCCAAAGCCATCCGTCGTAGCTGACTTCAGAGCTGGCATAAAAATGGTCGAGTGTAACAAACGTGCGCGCCAGACTATGCTGGTTCGGAGTAATGGCCTGTCCCCACTGAACCAGGCTGGTGTCCTGTTCGCCGATGGGCATGCCGTTCTTATCCACCAGATCGCCGAGCACCTGATCATAGGTTCGATTCTCCTTAAGAATGTAGATTACGTGTTTGACCCCGCTACTGACAGCGGCCATAATCTGCGCATCGCTAGTACTTTCTATCGAGGAGAAACGGTTGTTGGTCGCCACTTGGGCCGTCAACTGCGGCAGTTGCGCGGCGCTCGGAATGGGAAAACTCTGCAGTCCGGCTTTGGTGCGCTGGGGGTTGTATTGATCGGCTGGAAAGCAATTCGGCTCAAAGCTCGTCGGCCCATAGCCATAACACCAATCCGGATTTGGCCCAGTGGGCGATTTGGCGTTAGCCACGTACCACGCGAGGCGAGTTCAAATCGCCCAACGCGGTCGCGCACCGCGCCGGTAAAGGCACCTCGTACATGACCAAAGAGCTCTGCCTCCAGCAACTCCCCAGGGAGGGCGCCGCAGTTTACCGCAACGAACGGGCCGCCGCCGCGCACCGAGCGCTGGTGAATGGCACGCGCAACCACTTCCTTGCCGGTTCCACTTTCTCCGCTAATCAATACAGTAGCTTCGCTTTGCTGCAGTGTTTCCACCAACCGAAAAATACGCTGCATGGCTGGTGAGCAAGCAACCGCGTCCGAACAAAATGCTGGAGCATCGGGGCATGCTTCTTCTTCCTCGGCCGGACGAAGCAGAACGAGATACATAACGCGGGGATCACAGATTTCTGATCCTTCGCGCTGCATCGGAGCCGCGGTTATCGAAACCAGGCGCGCCGGCGAATTACCGAATCGAAGAGTGGCGCGCCATCCCTCCCGCATCTGCCCGTTCAGAAGCGCTTGGCGCAAAGGCCCGGACGAACCAAACAGTTCAACTCCGAGCAATTCATCCACCGGCTGGCCGCGAAGGTTACTGGCCGTACCAGCTCCCAATAACTCATCGAGAAGATGCGAGGCATGAACAATATGGAAAGAAGGATCGAGGCACACGAAAGCGCGGCCGACCGAAGCAAGTGCGCGCGTGATTCCATGCAATGCGGCCCGAGTCAATGGGCCAATCGAAGGGTCGGATTCGGTTACATCAAGGGGTTCGGCAAGGACAGCCATGTTGAAAACTCTCGCGTTCTGTTGGCTCACCTGGATACACGAACTCTAAGCCAAGCGCGCACGCCAATCTACTCTACGAGAACAAAAATGCCGAGTAAGTGCGTCGTATCACAAATCGTGATCAGACATCTCTGCCTCAGGATCGCTCCCTGAGGGTGGCGAGAACTTAAGCCCAAAGTGCTAGAGACAGACTCGTTGACAACCCCACCTATGGGCGCTCCCCTGCAAGACTTCACAACAGGTGGCACCCCTGTTAACGGACGAGCCTATTCATTGCTATGTGTTCCCCTTTGGGACAAATGCCGGAACAGGCCTGAATACAACCCTAAGAAATAAATTTGCCGCGCTTTGTAACGGATTGCCCGTTTCGTGACTTTATTCGTATGAGAGCAGCAGTCAAGGAAAACTCACCCAATGAGCTTACGCCTTTACCTATCTTTGGGCTTTTTTCTCCTGTTCCAAATGGGGAGATGGGCCGCCGGTGCGCAGGAACCTCTGACGCTTCGGCAAGCTATCAATCAGGCGCTGGGGCAGAACCCCGAGGCCAAGATTGCGCGCGCCTCCAATATGGAGGCGCAAGCAGGGGCAAGCCAGGCCCGCACAATGCTTTTACCTCAGCTTAATTTCACCGAAGATATTTCACGGGGTAACGATCCGGTCTATGTTTTCGGCACACGTCTTCGCCAGCGCCAGTTCACGCAAGCTGACTTTGCGCTTGACTCTTTGAACTTCCCACCGCCGGTCGGCAATTTTTCTACGCGTTTTTCCGGGCAATGGGTAGCGTTTGATTCTTTCAAGACGCAGAAAGAGATTCACAGAGCGGACCTCTTCAAGGAAAGCGCGACCTCGTCCGCTAAGGCAGCCGACCAGCAAATCGTGTCCCGCGTTGTAGCGGGCTACCAGCAGGTTCTTTATGCGCAGCGGGGGATTGAAGTCGCCCAGCACGAGCAAGAGACGGCGGCGGCGCTCGAGAGTTCGGTGGACGAGCACGTGAAGGCGGGTCTTGCTGTCGAGTCGGATCGAATGTCGGCGCAGGTCAATGTAGCCGCGCGCAAAGAGGAGTTGATCGCGGCGCAGGGAGACCTCGAACTGGCCTGGGCCGCTTTGCGTGAAGCGATGGGCGCACCGAACCTGAAAGCAACTGAGTTGAAACCGATTGAGGCGCATGCGTTTCCTGAAGGCGTGTTGGAAGAAGAGATAACGACTGCCCAAAAAGCTCGTCCCGACTTGATGGCGCTGGGACAGGCTCAATCCGCACAGGCCTCCGCGGTGGGAGCGGCTAAGTCCGACTTCGGCACGCGCGTGAGCGCATATGGAAACTGGCAGGAAGATCGGCCGTCTTTCGATGGCTCCGGCGGGAACAGCTGGGTGGCAGGCGTTCAAATCAGCATCGATATTCTGCCACTGACCAAGCGCACGCAACTGGCACGCGAAAGCGCGGCGAAGCAGAAGATTGACGCGCAGGTGACAGCCACAGAGCAGCATCTGAGACTCGAAGTGAGCCAGGCGCACATCCATCGCCGTACTGCGTCACTGCAACTGGAGACGGCGCGAGCGGCCATGGACCAATCTGAGGAGAGTCTGCGCATCCTGAAGAATCGTTACGACGCAGGTCTTGCCACTATCACCGATCTGCTGCGGGCCGAAGATGCGGAGCGCCAGAGCCAATCCAACTACTGGCATGCCGTATATGGAAACGTCATGGCCTATAGCGAACTTTTGTACGCGACCGGGACTCTTACTCCCGATGCTGCGGAGGACCTGCAATGAAGAATGTCATTTGGGCAAGTTTGCTTGCCGTTTCCGCGGCGATGGTAGCCGGTTGCCAGGGCGGTGAACCCGCCACAACCCCAGGTACCACACAGACCGTGCAGGCGCAGGTTGTCGAGAGCCAACAGCAATTGGTTCCCGTGAGTTTGCGATCCACGGGCACGGTCCATGCACGAGAAACATCTGTGGTATCGGCTCAAGTGATGGGTCGCATCCAGCAGGTGATGGTGCGCGAGGGAGACAGCGTCAGGGCGGGGCAGACCCTGGTCGTGCTCGACGATGCTGCGCTGCGTGCGCAAGTGGAGCAGGCGCAAGCTGGCGTCAAATCTGCGCAGAGTGCGCAGGCCGCCGCGCAAACGAATGCTGCGTTGGCAGCGAGCACGCTGGCCCGATACAAGCAGCTTGAGTCGCAAAAAAGCGTAAGCCCCCAGGAGATGGACGAAGTGTCCCGGCGTGCTGAAGCAGCGGCGTCGGGCGTTGAAGCCGTGCGTGCCCAGACCGACGCGGCGCGAGCACAAGAGAGCAGCGCGCGCACAATGCTCGGGTACACGCATCTTGTTGCTCAATTCGCGGGAGTGGTGACAGGCACGAATGGCTGATCCGGGGACCATGGCCGCACCAGGCGTGCCCTTGCTGCAGATCGATCAAGCCACGAACTTACAACTTCAAGCCACGGTAGATCAGTCAGTGATCAGTGTGGTTCGCAAAGGAATGAAAGTACAACTGGCAATTGATGGCGTGGCATTCGGGAACACGGCCGGTACGGTTGCCGACATTGTTCCGGCAGCGGATCCATCGAGTCACAGCTTTCTCGTCAAGATTGACCTGCCAGCCTCAAGCCAGACGCGCGCAGGCATGTATGGGACGGCCGAGTTCGCCAACGGGACGAGGCAGGCGATCCTCATTCCGCGCTCTGCTGTCGTAGCGCGCGGCTCGCTCAATTGCGTGTATGTTCTCGACGGCCAGGGCATCGCGCAACTTCGCTATATCACTTTGGGCGCGGCACAGGGCAATCTGGTCGAAGTACTGTCGGGCGTTTCCTCCGGCGAGAAACTCGTCGACACTCCTTCCGACCGTGACCTCGCCGGGAAGCGCATTGAGAGTGGCACAGGGGTCCGGCCATGAAGCAAGACCTTGGAATCGCCGGACGACTGGCGCATACATTCATCAACTCCAAACTCACTCTGCTTTTCATTGCCGCGTCGCTCGGCGTCGGAATTTTCGCGGTCGCCATCATTCCCCGCGAGGAAGAGCCGCAGATTCTTGTTCCGATGCTCGACATTGCGACTGCAATGCCAGGTGCATCCCCGGCCGAGGTGGAAGAGCGTGTAACCCTGCCCATCGAGAACCTGGTCCATCAGATATCAGGCGTTGAATATGTGTATTCGACGTCGGCGCCGGGACAAAGCTTGGTGATTGTACGTTTTCTTGTTGGCACCCCGCAGGAAGATGCTCTGATCAAGGTTTATAGCAAGCTCTACTCGAACTTCGATCGCATGCCGCCCGGAGTCTCACAGCCGCTGATCAAGGCCCGCTCCATCGACGACGTTCCAATTCTGGCCATGACGTTATGGGGCGAGCAGTACAACGGATACCAGTTGCGCGCCATTGCCGACGAGATGCAGCACAATATAGCCCAGATTGGCGATGTTTCGGAAACGACGATAATCGGTGGCCTTCCGCGCACGATGCGCGTAGTTCTCAGCACTACGAAGTTGACCGGCTACGGGCTATCCCCCATGGCTATCGTCGGGCATTTGCAGGCCGCAAACGCCAGCGTGCAGGCCGGTACGTTTTCTGAGAACAACCAGGAAGTCCGCGTCGATGCCGGAAATCTTTTTACGCGCCGTGAGGATCTGGAGTCGGTTGTTGTGGGCGTGGTTCGCGGACGCCCCGTGTATCTGAAGGACGTAGCCAACAAGATCGTCGATGGGGCGGCAGAGCCGTCGGATTATGTGGTCTACGGCAGCACAAACGCGGGCCCCGGCGCACAGCAAGGGTCTCGCCAGTATCCGGCCGTGACGATTACTGTTGCCAAGCGAAAAGGAACGAACGCAACCGACATCTCGAACGCCGTACTCAAACGCGTACAGGAGATGCGCGGCGTCATCATTCCGAACGACGTAGCAGTAACAACCACGCGAAATTACGGAGAGACAGCAAAGAACAAATCGGACGAACTCCTCGAACATCTATTGTTGGCAACGTTGTCTGTGACTCTACTGGTCGCACTTTTTCTGGGCTGGCGAGAGTCGGGCGTTGTTCTGTTAGCCATTCCTGTGACGCTGGCCCTGACCATGTCGGTGTTCTACTTCCTCGGCTACACCATCAATCGCGTTACGCTTTTCGCTTTGATTTTCTCGATCGGCATTCTCGTCGACGATGCCATTGTTGTAGTCGAGAACATGGTGCGGCACTTCCGACTGCCGGAAAATCACGGCAGGCCGATGAGTACGGTCGCTATCGAAGCGGTGGCCGAGGTAGGCAACCCTACTATTCTTGCCACTTTCGCCGTAATTGCTGCGGTGCTTCCCATGGCCTTTGTGCGCGGGCTGATGGGGCCTTACATGCGGCCTATCCCGGTCGGCGCTTCGGCAGCGATGCTCTTTTCGCTCATGGTTGCCTTTGTGGTTTCTCCGTGGGCTGCGCTTCGCCTCCTGGGAAAACATCTTGAGGGCGCCAAGCTGCTGGAACCGGAGACGGAGAACTGGCGGACCAGGCTTTATCGCCGCATCATGACGCCGCTCATCCAATCGTCTCGCAATCGCATTCTGTTCTTCATTGGAGTTGCAATACTGCTTCTGGTGTCGATCGCACTCGTGCCGCTTGGGCTAGTGAAAGTAAAAATGCTGCCGTTCGATAACAAAAGTGAACTGCAGGTAGTTATCAATATGCCCGACGGCACTCCGCTGGAACAGACGGCCCTTGTTGCGCAGGCGCTTGGCGATGAGCTCGCGCGTCAGCCGGACGTGTTGAACTACCAGACATACGCGGGCACGTCGGGACCCTACAACTTCAACGGGCTGGTGCGCCACTACTACATGCGCCGCCAGTCAAACCAGGCTGATATCCAGGTGAACCTACTGCCGGCCAAACAGCGCAGCGTCCAAAGTCATGCAATCGCCAAGCGGCTTCGTCCATTGCTCGACGCGATTGGCAACTCGTATGGCGCGCGAATCCAAGTCAGCGAAGTGCCACCGGGACCGCCCGTGATCCAGACGCTGGTCGCGGAAGTCTACGGCCCAGACATTGCAGGTCAGACAAAGGTGGCACAGCAGATCAAGGCCATCTTTCAAAACACCCCGGGGGTTGTGGACACCGACTGGTACGTCGAAGACCCGCAGCCCAGGCTGTCAATACGCGTGGATGAGGTGAAGGCGGCGCAACATGGCATCGCGGTTTCAGACGTGGCACATGCCTTGGCACTCGCAGTTTCGGGAACCCAGGTTGGCCTGCTGCACGATCAGGCTGCACGAGAGCCAGTGCCTGCAATCGTTGAGCTCGACCGCGCCGATCGTTCCTCCGAACAGGCGCTCGACAATATTCGCCTTCCCGGCGCCGACGGCGGCATGGTGTCGTTACGCGAATTGGTGATCGTCGAGCACAAAACGATCGAACGCAGCATCTATCACAAGAATCTGCGCCGCGTAGTTTATGTCACTGGAGACGTGGCTGGTGCAATTGAAAGTCCGGTCTACGCCATATTGAGGATGAACAAGGATCTCGATCACCTGACACTTCCAGCCGGATACACTCTGACCCGGTATAACGCCTCGATGCCGGAGTCGACAGATCACTACTCGATGAAGTGGGATGGCGAATGGCACATCACAATTGAAGTATTCCGCGACATGGGCCTGGCGTTCGCCGCGGTGTTGGTGCTGATTTACGTGCTTGTGGTGGGCTGGTTCCGATCCTTTATCGTGCCGCTAATCATCATGGCGCCGATTCCTCTGACTCTCGTTGGCATTATGCCGGCACATGCGATGACGGGCGCTTTTTTCACTGCGACCTCAATGATCGGGTTCATCGCGGGAGCCGGCATCATCGTTCGAAATTCGATCATTCTTGTCGACTTCATCGAACTTAGAATTCGCGAGGGAATGCCCTTGGCAGAAGCGGTAATTGATGCGGGTGCAACCCGCTTCCGTCCCATGCTTCTAACGGCTGCGGCAGTTGTCGTTGGAGCCAGCGTGATTCTTACCGACCCGATCTTTCAGGGGCTGGCCTTGTCTCTGATCGCGGGAGCGGTCGCCTCAACTTTTCTCTCGTGGCCAACGATTCCGGTGCTCTATTACATGGTTCACCGTGGGCATAAAGCTGGCAACGATGTTGAAGCTGTAACAGAAATCGAAGAAGGAGTTTCTCTATGACAGTCGAACGTGGGGTGCGCCTGATGGGGGGCGCAATGGTGCTGATCTCGCTGCTACTCGCACATTTTGTGTCGCTCTATTGGCTATGGTTGACCGCTTTTGTGGGACTCAATCTGCTGCAGTCAGCTTTTACCAACTGGTGCCCCGCGATGCTTATATTACGCGCCGCCGGTTTGAAGGACGCTACCTGCAGTCCCAGGAGTTGAGAGAATGCTGCACGAGAAGCGATTTCCAGCGTCCCAGGCTGAGCGGCTCGAGAATCCTGAGCGCCTGCTTTGGCTTCCTCCTGCAGAGGTGATCGGCGCTCTAGAGTTGCGGGTTGGCGATAAAGTCGCCGATGTAGGCGCGGGCACGGGATACTTTTCATTGCCGCTATCGAGCGCAGTTGGCGCGCAGGGAAAAGTGTACGCGATCGATGGGCAAAGCGAAATGCTCGCCTGGATCAGGCTAAAGTTGCATCGAGCCAAATTCAGCAACATCGAATTGATTCACGCTGAGGCCGAGCGATGCGGCCTGCCCGCGTCCTGTTGCAACCTCTTCTTTCTCTCGAATCTATGGCACGAAATCGAGAATCGAGTCGCGGTGTTAGCGGAAGCCCGAAAAACGCTCAAGCAGGGCGGAAGAATAGCAATCCTGGACTGGCGCACAGATGTCAGACCCGTTGTGGGACCTCCGCTCGCGCATCGAATCACGTCCGCTGCTGCTCTGGAAGAGTTGCGGCTCGCTGGTTTCGGACGGCTTACGTCCGCTGAAATCGGACAATACTCCTGGATGGTGCAAGGGGAGAGAGTGAAATGACGGTTCGAAAGGGTGTTCCCCGGCCGCCTCGTCCGCGGCAGCTTCGTGGAGAGCGTCTCAAGGATGAGGTATACCGGCAAATGTTCCGTCTCGAAGAACGCCGTTCTGGCGCAGAGATAGGGCTCGCCTTGGCGCTGCTGCGCGCATGGTTGGCCGCTGACTCGAAACCAGCAAACGACGAAGAAAAAGATTGGCTGAGGAAAGTATCACCGATTTGCCTGGAAATGATTGAGGTAGCGCTGCGAGTGAGCAGCACTTTGCCTCCTTGTGTGCAGTAAGTTTATCCAAGAATGCCTTGCGCGCGAGGCTGTGGACTGTCGGGATTATCGGCAACCGCACACGACACGGGAGATATAATGGTATTAGCCTCATGCGATGCGACCCGAACTGATACAAGCCACAGATTTGCTTCGCCTCAAGACCCCTGAAGCCGTTGAAGAGGCGATCGGGCTGCTTCAGAGTACTGTCTATTCCTTCAGCATGAAAGTCTGTGGGCATCCTGAAGATGCGGAAGACACTATGCAGGAGGTGCTCTTTCGTTCTCTTGAACACCTGGCCAAGATCGAAAATCCTCAACAATTGGCCGTCTGGCTCTACACCGTCACCCGAAACCGCTGCTGGCGTATGCGCCATAAGCCTGCCCATGCTCCGGCAAGCATGCTCTCACTTGACGAGTTGATGCCGAGCGATGAAGAGTTGGGATTATTACTCCAAGATACCGGCAAGGGCCCGGAATTGAGGTTGCTTGAGACCGAGCAGAGCCATCTGCTGCATCAGGCGATCCTCCGCATTCCCGCGCCATTGCGCATTGTTCTCGTCCTGCACGATATGGAGGAATTGACGACTGAGCAGGTTGCTCAGATTCTCCAATTGCAGCCGGGGACGATCAGAATTCGGCTTCATCGGGCGCGCTTGAGTGTTCGCAAGGAGATGAATGATCTCCTCCGGGGAGCTGCCCCGACTACGGAGCGGACGCAGGCAAGGTCCAAGAGAGTTCGATCGAGAGGCAAGCGACGTCCGGATGACTGCCGCGAATTGTTTGCCAACATCTCTGAATATCTGGATGGCAGAGTAAACTCTGTTACGTGCGATCAGATGCGTGGACATATCGAGGCATGCCCATCCTGCGTCGCATTTCTGCGCGACCTGCGCGCCGCGATCGATCGCTGCCGCTCTCTGACTATTCCATGTGACTCGGCCGTCGCACCTAGATTGCGCGCCATCCTTACGCGCGAGTACCTGCGCATGCTGGTGATACCGGCCGCAAAATAAATATCTGCGAACTTGTAACGCAATACTCGCTTTGTGTCTTTCTTCTAATGAAGAGGAAAAAACAATGGAAGTAAAGATTACGCATCTTGACCAGGTTAAATTCGCCATTCATTCTCGGTCTCATTCCATTCTTTGCGACCAGCCGACGGAAAACGGAGGGGAGGACAGCGGGATGACGCCCCCGGAGCTCTTGCTGGCGTCATTGGGATCTTGCGCTGCTTTTTACGCTGTGCAGTATCTCAAGACCCGCAATCTCAACGACCGCGGCGTGGAAGTTACGGTTACCGCCGACAAGTTGAAGCAGCCTTCCCGGCTCGGCAACTTTCGCATTCATGTGGTGTGTCCGATCTCTTTGACGGAGGATCAGACGGAGGGACTTATGCGTTCTGTCCACCACTGCCTGGTGCACAATACGCTGTTGACGCCGCCGGAGATCAAGATCGAGTTGGCCGTCGGCGAGGCGTTGCTCCGGCGGCCATGATCGTCGGAGCGAATTGCTAGCTGAGTTAGATGAGCACAGGTTGCATCCTCATCCCCATTATTGCGCCGGGTGATAGATGGCCTCACCAAAACGAACGATTTGCGACCCGCATCGCGATCCGCCCTGATTCGCGCCATTCGCCGAAGTGCTTGGGGCGCGCCGGACAACGCCCAATTAGCAATTGCAGAAACTTGGCGGAAGAGAAGAAAGAGAAAAGTATGTTGAGTTATGTGGAAAGCACGACGGAGGAGTCGTCTCAGCCTCTTGCGAAAACCGCAGCGGCAGCAACATCCTTGCCGCGGCTTGGGATGGCCGCTCCTGCGTTTGAAGCAATCACCACTCACGGAAAGCTTCGTCTTGAGGATTTCCAAGGTAACTGGCTGGTGCTCTTCTCGCACCCAGCTGACTTCACGCCCGTCTGTACAACGGAGTTTCTTGCTTTTGCTGCCATTGCCCCCCAACTACGCGAGCGCGGCGTTGAACTGCTCGGCCTGAGCATTGACAGTCCAACCTCGCACATTGCCTGGGTGCGGAACATCAAGGAAAAGTTCGGAATCGACATTCCCTTCCCGATCATTGCCGATTCCAACAAGGAAGTTGCATTCCTGTATGGGATGATCATGCCGGGGGAAAGCAAAACGGAAACGAGCCGCTGCGTTTTCGTGATCGATCCGGCTGGGACCATTCGAGCCATGATTTATTACCCGCTCACTACGGGCCGGAACACCGACGAAATCCTGCGGTTGATCGACGCGCTGCAGACAACCGACAAACACGGAGTTGCCACACCGGCAAACTGGAGACCGGGGGACAAAGTGATTGTTCCGCCTCCGAGCACCATGGAAGAAGTAGAAGCGCGCCTCAAAGCCGGCTTTGAGTGCACGGACTGGTACTTCTGCAAGAAATCCGTATGACGGGAGATCCGCAATGGCATGTATAGGCAGTCATGGAGAGCTGACCGAATCCGCGCGCAAGATGCTGACTACCCTGCAAAAGCAGGCCACGGCAGAGGATGTTGCCGTGCGTACAGGATTGCCGCTCTATCGTGTTCGCGGAGGTTTGCGGGAGTTGGCCGAAGCTGGTCTGGTGGAACTGAAGAAGGGCGTATATCTACCAACTAAGCGCGGGCTTGGCTTGTTGACTGCATAACTGCAGGACCGTCAAACACGCAAGCAGGAGAACAACCCAAGGGTCGTATGACTAGTCTCGAGAACTTTCGTGTTGTAGTTTTCCGGGCAGTTGCCGAACAACGCAGCTTCAGGAAAGCAGCGGAAGAGTTGTACCTAACGCAACCTGCGGTGAGTCTCCAAATCAAAGCGCTTGAGGAAGATCTTGGCGTTCAACTCTTTGATCGAACTGGGGCGCAGATCACTCTCACGGCTGCCGGCCGGATTCTTCTCGGGTATGCGCATCAGTTAAGTTCGCTCGTTGCTCAAACCGAACACGACATGGCCGCCCTCAACGGAGACTATGCCGGGAATCTGGCGCTCGGCGCCTCTACCACCATCGCGCAGTATGTGTTGCCACGGCTGTTGGCGGAGTTTAGACGTGAACATCCAGGTGTTCACCCCACGTTGATCAGCGGCAACACCGAACAGATCGTAGATGCCTTGGAGACGCAGAGGATCGCATTGGGATTCATCGAGGGGCCTGCGCGAAGCCGCGACGTCAAGACCCAGCCGTTTCTCGAGGATGAGCTGGTGTTGATCGCATCCACAGCGCACGAGTTGGCTGAGCGCAGTCTGACCTCGTGTGCCGAAGTGGCTGCCGCTCCCCTGCTCATGCGGGAGCGCGGGTCTGGGACACGGCATGTGATTGAAATGGCGCTTGAGCGCCAAGGCGTCAAACGGAGTTCCCTGCAGATTGTGATGGAACTAGATTCAACGGAGGCCATCAAATCGGCCGTTGAAGCGGGTCTAGGCATTGGGTTCGTTTCGCGTTGGGCGATCGCCAAGGACATGAGGCTCGATAACAGTTTCAAGATTGTCGAGGTGGAAGGATTGCGCGTCAGACGGAAATTTCTAATTGCTTTTGCTGCCGGTCCCGCGCCGCTGGGCTTGGCTCTTGAATTTCGCAGATTTCTCCTTGCACGCGCAGGAATCGGGAGGACCCTGAGCAGCTCCGAAGGACCAGAAACTGTCGCGACTGATAAGAAACGCAAATGACGCATGATTACTTCTGCTTGGACGCGATCTCACTCTTCCGAAATACTTTAAGCGTGTCCAAGAACGTCTTTTTTGCAGGATTGATTCTTTCCGCAAGCGGGTATCTGTCACCGCCATTTGCGTTGGCCGCGGGGCTCATTTACGGATTCACCTTCATTCACCCCTATCATCTCGATGCCAAACGGCTGTCAAAGCTTCTGCTTCAGGTATCCGTGGTCGGACTCGGATTCGGCATGGATTTGCAGCAGGTCCTCCATGCTGGTCGGTCAGGATTCATCTACACGGCTGTCAGCATCACTTTTGCAATGCTGCTTGGTTGGGGGCTTGGAAAAATCCTGAGTGTGAAAAGGCGGATCTCGTTTCTCATTTCTGCCGGCACGGCGATCTGCGGAGGTAGCGCCATTGCCGCGGTCGCGCCTATTTCGGGGGCCAGTGAAGAGGAGATCGCAGTCTCTTTAGGAACAGTGTTCGTGCTGAACTCGGTTGCTTTACTCGCGTTTCCAGCTATCGGGTCGGTGTTGCACCTGACGCAAACACAGTTTGGTCTTTGGGCGGCACTTGCGATTCATGACACCAGTTCTGTCGTCGGCGCGTCGGCAAAGTTCGGAGTCATTGCCCTTGCCGTAGGCACCACGGTCAAGCTTGCTCGCGCGCTATGGATTGTGCCCATGTCCGTGGGAACAGCGTTTATCTACAAGAGCAAAACGCGTATCGAGTGGCCCTGGTTCATCCTCTTCTTCTGTTTGGCAGCTCTTGCCAACACCTATCTACACATCCTGCAACCGGTATACCCCGCGCTCAAACACCTGGGCGTCATTGGCCTGACTGTAACGCTATTCCTTATC
Source organism: uncultured Acidobacteriaceae bacterium (assembly GCA_963735215.1). Taxonomy (GTDB): domain Bacteria; phylum Acidobacteriota; class Terriglobia; order Terriglobales; family Acidobacteriaceae; genus Telmatobacter. The sequence continues at coordinate 479,104 of CAVTKF010000014.1, forward strand.
GGAACCGGGTTGTCGAAGAAGACGCTTAACGAAGTAGGGATCCGGCCGCTTCTGCAAGGTGTGCTGCTTTGGGTTGTCGTTGCTGCGGGCTCCCTTGCGCTCATTCGCGCCGGATGGATCCATCTCTAGGCATTTCCAATGAGTTCGGTAACATCAAGTGCAAATCACGACGAGGAAATGGGCCTTCATTTACCTCGATCCTGTCACCAACAAGCTCGTGTCGGAGAGGCAAAGGCAATGATCTGATTGACCTGTATCAAAGACGGAATCGGGAGAGTCTTCAGCGCAGATTGGTGTTCGGACCTGACTTGGCTTGACTCTAATCCCACCTGCTTATGACAATATGATCAATTGGTGATATATGCCAGGTAGCAAGACAAAGCCGGATCTTACCGACGCAGAACTGCAGAAGGTGGCGGGACAATTCCGGCTGCTGGGCGAGCCGATGCGGCTGAAGATTCTGCAGGCGCTTTATGTAAGCCCGCGGACGGTTGGCGAGATTGTGGCTGCGACGGACGCGATGCAATCGAATGTCTCAAAGCATCTTTCGCTGCTGGCATCGGCGGGGATCATTACGCGCCATAAGGATCGCCAGTTTGTCTACTACGGTGTGAGCAAGCCGCTGACGCTTTGCGGGTTGATGCACAAGGAACTGCTGAAGCGATCGTGAGCGCCATCTGATCCTTCGTCTTGTCGCGCAGCAGGGTTGGCGGTCGCTAGATATTGTCCGACGGGTTCTCCAGATCGATGGAGCACGCGTCTATCGCACCCTGCGTCCGACCAATCAGGACGCTAGCTTATACGAAATATTCCGAAAGTCAGAGCCTAGCGCGGCGTAACCGTCACTGGTTTGATCCCGGCAGCATTCCCATCGCAGACTTTTCCGCCGCACAACGCTCCGGTAATGCCCATGCCCTCGGTGAGGGTATAGATGCGATCCACTGCGGGCAGCTTGACGAGCTCTTTCGCGCCCGAGGGCCAGTGGATTTCGGCGACCCCGGCATCCGTCGCATCGGCCAGTCCGAAGTGAACCCTCAAATCGTTACTGGAAAGATAGCTTCCGCCGCTAAGTACATCGCCGCGCTGGCGAATCTCCCCTGCAGTCAGGTAGACAGTAGCACCCACCGCATCGCGCGGGCTTCTTGGCCCGCCAATGAGCTTCAAATCCACCCAGTGGTGGTGGTCCGAATTCACGTTGCGAAGGAGGACCGGAGGGCCGTCTAAATTGTCGATGACGACGTCGATTTTACCGTCGTTGAATATATCGCCAAAGGCGGCGCCGCGACCAACGCTCACGACCGCAAGGCCCGTTCCTTCCACGGCGGGGACCACGTCAAACTTTCCATTTTTCAAGTTGTGGTAGAGCAACGGGTGTTCGGCATAACTGACTCCCCATTGGGGGTGTTGATCGACTTCGGGGTATACATGCCCATTCACAATCAGCAGATCCAACCAGCCGTCGTTATCGTAATCGAGAAAACCGTCGGCAAACTTCACAAATGGTATGGAGGCCTGCGCTAGTCCGGCCTGATAGCTGACATCCGTAAACGAGCCCGTTCCGTCATTCTGGAACAGGACCACGTAGTCGTCACCGAAGCTCGTATTCACAATAGAGAGATGGCCGTTGTGTTCATAGTCTCCAGCGGCAATGCCCATGTTCGCGATCTCGCGTCCATCCTTGTTGAGTGCGTATCCGCTCATGTAGCCTTGATCTTCAAAAGTGCCGTCTCCCTTGTTCATATATAGATAGTTGGGCGAAGTATCGTTGGCCACCAGTAGATCCGGTTTGCCGTCTCCGTTTACGTCAACAAAGAGTGCCCCAAGGCCGTAGTATCCACTGGGGTCATCTACCCCCAGCTTTTTGCTCACGTCCGTAAAGGTCCCGTCCCCATTGTTGTGAAAGAGGTGATCCTGTTCCCCCTTTAAGCCGCGCGGGCCGCACATCACCTGTACCCCGCGAAACTGGCAAGCAGCATAACCTACAGCCTGTGATCTGGAAACAGGAGGATTGGACAGGTCGATTCGAGCGTAGCCGTCGACGAACAGGTCCAACCTGCCGTCGCCATCGTAATCGCCAAAGGTTGCGCCAGTTGACCATGTCCCCACGGCCACTCCGACCTTTTCCGCAACATCCGTAAACGTTCCGTCGTGGTTGTTGTGATATAGACGATTGTTGCCATTGTTGGTGACATAAATGTCCGCCCATCCATCGTTGTCATAATCGCCGACCGCGCACCCATATCCCCACCGGTCATTGGTAACTCCTGCTTTCAGCGTCACTTCAGTGAAAGTGCCATCGTGGTTGTTACGAAAGAGGGCGGAATGTGGCGATGGGGCTTTTCCGGCAAGGGCATCATAGGTCGAGCCATTCACAAAATAGATATCGAGCCAGCCGTCGTTGTCGTAGTCCAGCAGGCAGACGCCCGCCCCTTTGGCCTCAAGAATCAACCGCTTTTCAGGCGTACCAGAGGTGTGAAACCAGCTTGTGAGCCCTGCAGACTCGGCAACATCCATAAAGATGATCGGGCCGGTCTTTACAAAGCCGCCTGCGGTGATTGGGCGGTGTTGATTATCGAACTCAGCCTGGTGAGGTCCGGCATTGGCCATTCCATCTTGGGATTGCTGAATCTCGGCAGGCTGGCCGGATTGTGGGGCTGCCTGAGCACACGTGTCATGGTGAGCCAGTAGCGTGATGGCAACAAGAATCGCTACCAATCTCGATGTAGACGACGAGTGTGATCTCTTGATGGGCGACGTTGCGACAGGGCACCCATGATCGAGATTGCGTGCTCGTTTAACCGAGCAAGGCCAGCCCGTGGTGGTGAACATGTAGTCGTCTGTCTCAAGATCCAGTGGCGACGCTACTCTCTGCTTGCGCTGAGCATTTTTCAGAACGTCATGCGTCTCAACCAGTCGTTCGTGCCAACTCTGGCGCACCTATGCGCTCCAATTCTGGGAAATGCAAGGCTATCGGGGGTTAGGTGTAAGTCGCATCCATCGAAAGATGGAGACAAATCTTTCGTGCGTCACCCGCTGAATCCCCGGCGCATGGCCGGACGGTTGCGACTCAATCGATGTGTGCTTTCGCTCGATCTGTTCCGCCACCACAGACCCTAGCGCAAGCAGCATCGTCAAAGCGATGATTACTTGTGAAATCACGCAGTAAAGGCACCACACCATCAGCACGTCTTTTTCAATGTGGGTGAGATAGAGCGCGAAGCCAAACCCAATAGCTGCCGCGACGGCCACCAGGATTCGTCGGCGTGCGAGCGCCAGGGCGGCCAACGCAAGATAGCCTGCAATGCCAATCGCTGCCACTGGTATATGCGCAATCTCGGCGAATGAGCTGTGGTTCACTATCCCGCAATCCCATTTTTCGTTAATCGAACACGGTTCGGTTTCGGTGGAGTAATGCACGCGCAGAGCGAGCATGGAAACTACTGCACCGGCCAAGGCAAGAAGCACCGTCAGGTACTGCATCGTCTTCATCGCAGCCTCTCTTATTCCATGCGGCATAGCGGACCTCTCACGTTCTGACACGCTCAATGCTGGCTTTCTGAGCAGCCAGATCGGTCATCGCGGACGCGGGGTGCGAGAGCACACTTGTGCTCTTCAATCTGAAAGTTCAACTGCGGCAGCAAGCCGAAGTTTCAGAGCCAGTCCGGCTCGCGCAGCAGCAGCCGTGGCCTTTACCCGACTTCGTTGACGCAGACGCCGCTTCCAACTGTGACTGCTCAAACATCTTCAGCGCCTGCTGTCCCGAGATATGTTCTGGAGCGACCCAGCCGCGGATGCCCGCAGTCTGCAAGTGCCCAAAGGCGCCATGTCCAATCTCGGTGAAGATAACATCTGTGAGCCCCTGGCCAATTGCGATTTCGACAGCACTCCTGCCGTTCATTCCTTGATTCTTCACAAACTCACGGGCCGGGCTGTCCGGGTTCGTGACCATGACCCACTCAGCTTTGCCAAAATGCGAAGACATTGGCTCATCTGCATGATCCGCTGACATCATCACACCAATTTTGCTCATCAAGTCCCTCGATCCAATCGACGACAGTGCACCCGTCTCGCATCTTCAGCTTGAAGTCGGGTGTCTAGATGTAATATACACCTAACCAGAAGACCCATCTTCTTCACAAGGAAGGTTGCCATTCAAATGCCAGCAAGTCTCAGCCCGAATGCAGTCAAACAGAGAATTTCGCAAGGAAGAATGCATAAGCGCTGCAAACAGCCCGGCCAGAATCATCCCTGCACTTGTGCGATGGGAAACGTCTCCCGATTTATCGAGCCAGTCGTGCTTCGGATTCTCAAGGAGAAGAAGAAATCGTATGGCTATGAGATTGCCGAATGCTTGGCAAAATATGCTCTGACGGACGCCACTATCGAAGGCGCCGCCCTCTATCGCACGCTTAGGACCCTGGAAGCGAACGGCCATGTTTCATCCACCTGGGAAGAGGGCGATGGCCCCGCCAGACGCAATTATTCTTTGACGCGATCGGGCCATGCGCATTTGCGCGAGTGGGCATATCTTTTGGAGGGGCTAGGAAGGGCAATGATCGCGTTTGCGCGCGAAACTGGGGCCTGATCAAGGTAGGCGGTAGAGTGACCGCTGCAAACACTTCAGTTCTCACAGCCTGCGGAGGGCGAAAAGTTTGGACCACAGGGAGCACGCTTTGACAGATGAAATGGAAGTGAATCGAGCAAGGCCGGCGCAATCAGATCTCGGGAGTGAACCGCTGAATCCGGCGTGCTTCGTATGCGGGGAAGAAAACCTGCACGGGATGCATCTTGAATTCCAGGCGGATGGCCGACACGCATCTTCCAAGTGGACTCCGACCACAGGATGGGAAAGTTTTAAGGGGATCATTCACGGCGGAATCATATCGGCCGTTTTGGATGAAGCGATGTCGAAGGCTATTCTTTCGGGGGGAAACGAGGCATTTACGGCCGATTTGAGAATTCGTTTCCGCAACAAGATCTGCGTTGGAGATTCTGTATTTGTAAGTGGATGGGTGGTCAGCGTCGAGAAGAGGAAGATAATGGCCGAAGCCAGTCTCACATCGGCAGATGGCGAGGAAAGAGCTCATTCCTGGGGAGTATTTTTAGTCAGGCGACATTCTTGATGTCGATGATTGGAGCGCAGTCCCCAACTTAAGGCTGAAGTAGCGGCTTAAACTGCGCTTCGATCGAATCCACGTCGACCTCGCCCTGAAATTGAGCTGCGATTGTTCCATGCCTGTCGATCAGATAGGTCAGTGGAAGCCCCATAACTCCCCCATACAATCGCCCTAGTTTCTCATCGCCCATTGCCACCGGGTAATTCAGCTTGAGTCTCTTTACCAGTCGACGAGCCAATGCAGGATCGTCATCCATTGAGACGCCGATGATCTGAAGGCCGCGTGTGCCGTATTGACTTTGCCAGGCAGCGAAGCGTGGCATCTCAAGCTGGCATGATGCGCACCAAGTTGCCCAGAAGTTCAGCAGCACAACCTTACCGTGGTAGGCATGGAGATCCAGTTTCCTGTCATCCAAGGAAATGCGCACGAACTCAGGGGCGGTCTTGTGAAGCATGGGAACCGGTGGGGTCGACATCTGTGCAGCACTCGTTGTGAGCGACAGGCAAAATAGCAGTTTTACCGCAGTTGAGCGGTGAAACACGCGCGGCGGAATCTGGATGGGGACCCCAGGAGGCGTTTCGTGCCACAGGTCCACGTCAGCGCCCTTGTTCAACCGGATATCCCTTGCTGGCCCAATCCGTGCCAAAATTATCCGCCAAATAAAGGACCTTCACGTTGTTAAAACCCATCTCATGCAATTTGTCGAAGGCAGGACCAAGATTGGGACAGCGGCCCCAGGGGCAGCAACCGCAATAAAGCACAATGAGCTTTTTTCGCGGGAGAGAGCTCACTCGATTTTGCAATTGCTGAATTCCAGTCGACTGGGAACCAGGACCCGCGTATTCCGATCCTGGGATGTGCCCCTCTGCATATAGCATGTGTGAGCCGACTTGGAGGATGAGGGGTTTCTCCTCGCTGGCGGTTTGCAACAAATGGCGCAGCGCTCCCGGCTGAAGGACCTGGGCAACTGGAATTGTGAGTGTGCTCCCGGGCGTGATCGATGCGCCTGCATACTGCGCTCTCATTTTTGGACTGCGAGAAAGAAGAAGGAATGTCACGAAAACGGCGACCGCTATCGATCTTCGGTTTAGTTTGATTGCCAAAGTGGCATCTCCATATAATCGTTCCCTTACGAGTCAAGACTTCATTAGAAATGCGCCATCGCCGCAGTTCTCTGATGTGCTCCCCATCACAGATGTGAGCACGTATAACGCGCGGAAGAAAAGCGCTTCCAAATGCTTCGCGGGCCATACACTTGATCGGGACCAACGCATCGACAAATAGGCTAATCCTCCGCGTCTCGGCGCTTAAGGCGGTGCCGCTGCTTAAGGCGGGGCCGCTTTTGGTGCCACTTTGTACCGTGATTTTGTGCATTTTTGTGCGACGTTGTGCGATGTGAATAACAGGTACATGTAACTAATTATGAATCACTTATTCTGCGCTGTGCAACGTGGTGCAGGTAAGTGCTTGATCACGACAAATAGGACTTAAATGCCGCGTACCGTTAAGGAAATTAAAATGCAGGCTCTATGGTGCACTGAAAACCACGTGCCGTTGGTAGCGTGGCCGTCTTCGCGGAAACGCTGTGGGGACTTTTGTGGGTGGACTGGTTCAAAATAGCGAGCAATTTTGGCCCTTTGACTTTGAAGCAGCTGAAATCCAAAGTGTCCCTCGGCGAGCCGGAGAAGCAGTACACGAGTTCGCGAGCCTCACACGCATCAAGCTCAACGTATATGTCGAACTTGCGGGGAATCTCCTCAAAGACATCCCCTGCCGGGCGGGTGCGACCCTGAGAGCCTAAACCTCGCTCTTGCGCACCGGAGTTCCCGAGGTCCCGCTTTCGCTCTTTCTCTGCTCCCAGCGTTCGTAGCACGTATTCTTCAACAGATCTGGCCAAGGTGGTGCAGGAACTGCTGCGCCACGCGAGTTCGAAGATCACCATGGACGTTTACGCGCAGGCCCGGATGCAGGACAAGCGACGCGCGCAGTTGCGCATCGTGAAGGATCTCCGGAAACCATTGAAAGGCAAACACGTCTCCAGAAAAATGGAGAAGAACCCAAAGCTGGCCATCGTAAAGATAGCCTGATTGGGTGGCCACGGGGTGGCCACGGAAAATCGACGCCGAACTTCCAAGTTATTGATTTATTTGGCGTCCCCGACGGGATTTGAACCCGTGTTATCGCCGTGAAAGGGCGGTGTCCTAGGCCGGGCTAGACGACGGGGACGCGTAAAAGGGCAGAAAGACGGTCAAAATGGCCGGAATGCGCCCTTAAGAAGGGTATCAACCTGCTGCAACCCTGTCAAAAATCTTCAAGTTGAACGCCTACCGGGTCGGAAGATCGCCGCTCTCTGCTCTTGGCAGACAAATCGCTTGTATCGGTGTCTGATGAAACTCCGGACGCGGAAACCGGCTACTTTCCGCCGCCCTCGGTAATGGTGACGATGCGGTCGGTGCCGGGAACGGTGACGTGCTCTACCTTGCCGCTGGGCCAGTGGATTTCGATGTCGTCGATCTTGGTGGCCTGGCCGAGGCCAAAGTGCGGGCGGGGATCGTTGCTGGAGAGATAGCTGCCGCCGCTGATGACATCTTCGCGCTGCTTCATCCCGTTGGCCGTCAGATAGACGGTGGTGCCGACGGCGTCGCGGGGGCTCCTGAGGCCGCCGATCAGCTTCAGTTCGATCCAGTGATTATGGTCGGGACTGACGTTGCGCAGCAGCACGGGATGGCCGTCCATCACGTTAATAACGGCATCGATTTTGCCGTCGTTGAAGAGATCGCCCACGGCCATCCCCCGGCCTGCGATGACGTCGGCGAGGCCGGTGCCTTCGACGGCTGGGACATTTTCAAAACGCTTGCCTTCGATGTTGCGGAAGAGCATAGGGCGTTGCTTCCAGCTTGTTCCCCAGTTGTACTTGTCGGCCTGTGGGTAGACGTGGCCGTCGGACATCAGCAGGTCCTTCCAGCCATCGTTGTCGTAGTCGAAGAAGGCGTCGCCCCAGCTTAGAAAGGGGACAGTGATTTCGCCGAGGCCAATGTGGTAGCTGATGTCGGTGAAGTTGGCGTCGCCCTCGTTGCGATAGAGCGGCTTGTAGTCGTCGGAAAACGTGGTGTTGAAGACGTCGAGCATGCCGTTGTTCTGGAAGTCGCCGACGGCGATACCCATGGAGGCGGTTTCGCGGCCAGCCTCATTGAGCGCATAGCCTGAGGCGTAGCTTACGTCTTCAAAGGTGCCGTCGCCCTTGTTGAGGTAGAGGTAGTTGGGCGTGGAGTCGTTGCCGACGAGCAGGTCGGGCTTGCCGTCGTTGTTGATGTCGACGAAAACTGCGCCGAGACCATAGTAGCCGGGAGAGTCAGCCACTCCGGCCTTGGCACTAACATCGCTAAAAGTGCCGTCGCCGTTGTTGTGGAAGAGATGATCGGGCTCGCCTTTGAGGCCGCGCGGACCGCAGGCCGTCGCCTCGCCGCGAAATGTGCAGAAGGAGTTGCTGGAGCCGCCTTCACCGCCTTTGGCTGGAGGATTATTCCAGTCCCAGTGCAGGTAGCCGGCGACGAAGAGATCGAGGCGGCCGTCGCCGTCATAGTCTCCCCATGTGGCCCCGGTGGACCAGTTGCCGAGAGTGACGCCGGCTTTTTCGGCCATGTCGCTGAAGGTGCCGTCGTGATTGTTATGGTAGAGACGGTTCTTCCCAAAATTGGATACGTAGATGTCGGGCCAGCCGTCGTTATCGTAGTCAGCCACGGCGCAGCCGAATCCCCAGCGTTCATTGGTGACGCCGGATTTTGCCGAGACGTCAGTGAATGTACCGTCGTGATTGTTGTGGAAGAGCGCGGCGTGCGGAGGGGTCTCTTTGCCAGAGAGCGCATCGACCGTGGAGCCGTTGACCATGTAGATGTCGAGCCAGCCGTCGTTGTCGTAGTCGAGCAGGCATACACCTGAGCCTTTGGTCTCGATGATGTAGTCCTTGGCTGGAGTGCCCATTTTGTGGGTCCACTTGGTGAGGCCGGCCTTCTCTGAGACGTCCTGGAAGACGATGGGGCCGGTCTTGACGAATCCGCCGGCGGTGATGACGCGATGCTGATCGTCGAGCTGAACCTGGTGCGGTGAACTGGTATCCGGCGCTGGCGCGGCTTCGGCTGGTTTCTGCTGTGCTGACGGTGGGTTGGTTGTCGCTGTTGATTGTGCATACACCGTTGCGGACAGACCCGTTGCTACGAGTACCGAGAGACTTAACGCGCGCTTTACCGGAAACATGGGGCAAGTATACGGGGCTGCGCGCGAGTCAGTCTCTCAACCGAAGGGAGGAGAGGCAGAGATGATTGGCTATGGCGTTGGTTGGAGAGGAGGTACGACGGCCCAGCCTCCGTTTGTGCCTTTGACCAGAGTGGCGGTCCCCGTCTGGATGGATGTGTCAGCGGCGATCTTGGGGAAGGTCCTCATCGATTCGGGGGTGCTGGCCCAGGCGGGGATGCCTTCAACTTCATAGCGATAATTGACGGTGTATCGCGTGGGGTTGGAAGGGTCGTTGGGGACGGCGTTGTCGATGGCGGTGACGTTGAAGTGGCCGAAGCAGAAGTTGCCGTAACCGGGCTGGTTGGGGTCGGCAGTCCAGGCGGCGTGTCCCTTGTCGGAGAGGTCGTAGTCATTCACCTGCTTGGACCCCACGAGAAAGCGCTTCTTTTCCGCGGTTCCGCGGACGAGCAGGCCGGCATCGAGGAGGGTATCGTAGTCGCGGGTTTTCTCGTCTTTAGAGGTGTCAACCTCGGCAGGCAGCTTGATTGGTTCGGGCCAAACGCATTCGTGGTGGCCGGCGAAAGACTTGTTGATCGCGGATTTGAACTCCGCCTGATCGACTTGTTGCTTGCAACCGCTTGCCCATCCGATGAGCCCGGTCAGTACGAGCGCCAGGGCGATTCTTTCACGCATTGATTCACCTCGAAGATTTGGATGCTTGAATTGGGCCTGAAATGAATGGAGCCTGATGGGGATTCCGAAAGAGTAAAGATCCGTGCCCCGGGAATACCAAAGTCTCGCCCGGATTCATACTCGCGACTAATTGTCGCAGGTGGACAGAGGGACCGAACCTTGGGGCGAAATCCGGGAGGCCATGGCGGAGACCGTCACACTCATCAGCACGTCGATCATGGCGCGCTGGGCTCGCGCCCAGACCGGGTGAGCGGGGCACCATGATTTGCGCTCGCATTCTTTGCCTCTGCTAAGACAGACGTTGAGGCAGATAGGACCGTCGATGGCTTCGATCACCTCGCGCATGGTGGCTTCGCGGCCCTGAGGCAGAATCGCAAAACCGCCCAGCTTTCCCCGGCGCGAGGAGATCAGCTCGGCGTGCGAGAGGGTCTGCATCACCTTCGAGAGAAAGCTCTCTGGAGCGGACGTGGCTTCGGCCAGGTCAGGAAGAAAGGCCCGCTTCTCCGGGGGCAAGGTAGCCAGGTGCACCATCACGCGCACGGCATAGTCGGCGGCGCGCGTCAGCTGCATCGACGAGTTGCATTTCACAGCTGCCGAGTCGTTCTTAGAATTCGAATTCATGTCGCTTTCGTCCGTAATTCCGGCTTATCCGGACTGTGAATGTCCAATTCGGATCGAGTTGAGAGCAGAGTAGCCGAGAGTGTCACCGACGAATGTATCCATCGTCACAGACCATTGGCGGGCAAGCAGCTAATTCTGTCCTTTCGAATCATTGGAGAAGAACAGTCCAAAATGGTTCTCGAATCCGCTGAAGACATTTACTCGAAGAATCACCATATTTGGATATTCTCCTTTGCCGATAAGGTGCTTGAACCATGAAAGGGGCTTTTTAACGACCTCATGCCATCGTTTCCCGTTGTAGATCCCATTCCTTTGCCGGCACCGATTTGGTTGATCAAGCTGCTGCATATCGTGACGCTGGCGCTGCACTTTGTTGCGGTGGAGATGTTGCTGGGCGGGCTGCTAATCGCGGTCCTGCTGAGTCTCTTCCGCAATTCGCCGCAATCCCAAGTTACCGCGCGCGCACTGGCGAAGCGGCTGACCGTGGTGATGACGTATGTGATCAACCTCGGAGTTCCGCCGCTGCTGTTTGCGCAGGTGCTTTACGGCCGCGCCCTGTACACGTCGAGCGTGCTGATCGGTGTGTATTGGATATCAATCATCGCTGTGCTCACCCTGACTTACTGGCTGCTTTACCAGTTTTCGGCGCGGCTTGAGGCAGGGAAGTCGGCGTGGTGGGTAGGTCTTTCGGCGTGGCTGCTTTCTGGCTACATCGCGCGATTGCTCTCGACCAACATGACGCTGATGCTGAGGCCTGAAGTGTGGCGCGAAATGTATTCAGCTTCGGCGCTCGGCGCGTATCTGCCCACGGGCGATCCCACGTTGACGCCGCGCTGGCTGCTGATGATGGCTGGCGGGTTGTTCATTGGCGGGCTGTGGCTCGTGTATCTTGCTGGCCGTAGCACCTTCACGGCGGATGAGAAGCGCTTTGTTGCCGGGCTGGGTGGAAAGCTTGCCGCGGCCTTCGGTCTCGTCTACCTGGCTGCGGGCATCTGGGCCGTTCGTGTGCAGCCGGATGCGGTAAAGGCTGGATTGTCGACACATCCGCTGTATCACTTCGCTGCGTTTGCAGGATATGGATGGCTGGCGCTGGTTGCCGTTGCGGTGCTTGCGGCGGCGTTTGCGGGATTCGGGCGGGTCGGAGCGAACTGGCTCGGCTGGACCAGCGCGGTTCTGGCGCTGCTGATTGAACTCACGCTGGTGATCTTCCGCGATGCGGTGCGCGATCTGTCGCTGCTGGCGAAGGGCTTTGATGTCTGGAACCGGACGGTGGTGACCAACTGGGGCGTCGTCGGCCTGTTCCTGGTGCTGTTTGTTGGCGGACTGGGCGTGGTCGGATGGCTGATTTCGGTGGTGGCACGCGCACAGAAACCCATGGAAGGAGCGGCGTTATGAGCTCGCATATTGTTCTTGAAGAACCGACACTGAAGCCGGGCGAAGACGCCGAAAAGTCCACACGCCGTGCGTTTCTGGTTGCGGCCGGCGCTGCGGGGCTTTGCTATACGGCCGCACTTGCTTATCCGATCTATCGCTACCTGGCATCGCCCGAAGAGATGGCCTCAAGCGCATCGGCGGTGAAGGAAGTATCGCTGAAGGACGCTCAGAAGCTGCCCGCGGGATCGGTGCTGATGTTCAAGTTCGGCACAGCACCGGCGATGCTGATTCATCATGCCGATGGAACGTGGGCATCGCTCTCCGCAGTGTGCACGCATCTGGGATGCACGGTGCAGTATGAGCCGCAGGCTGATCGCATTCACTGTGCATGCCACGGCGGTGTTTACAACCCATACACGGGCGCGAATGTGAGTGGGCCGCCGCCAAAGCCACTGAAGAAGTTCAATGTCATGGTTGGTCAAAACTCGGTTGAAGTATCGCGCACATAACGCAAAAGGACATCAGGCATGACTACAAAGACCGCTTCTCTATACGACTGGGTTGATGAGCGCCTCGGCCTTTCGGAACTCCTCGTTTTTGCGCGCAAGAAGACCGTCCCGGTCCACGCCCAATCGTTCTGGTACTACTGGGGCGGCATTTCGCTGTTCCTGTTTCTGGTACAGTGCTTCACCGGTGTATTGCTGCTGGTCTACTACAGGCCGGGCGCGGAATCATTTGAATCTGTCAGGCAGATCACATACGTGATGCACTTCGGATGGCTGATCCGTTCGGCGCACGCATGGTCGGCGAACCTGATGATGTTCTCGATCCTGGTGCACATGTTCTCGGTGTACTTTATGAAGGCCTATCGCAAGCCGCGCGAGTTTGGTTGGCTGAGCGGCATGGGTCTGCTGGGGATCGCGTCGGTGTTCGGTTTCTCCGGTTACCTGCTGCCGATGGATGAGCTCAGCTACTTTGCGACCAAGGTTGGTTTGCAGATTCCCGCGGCGATTCCGTTTATCGGGACGGCAATTGCGAGCATGTTGCGTGGTGGTCCGGATGTTAGTGAATTCACCGTGCAGCGCTTCTTTGCACTGCATGTGGTGGTGCTTCCGGCAATCTTCCTGCCGCTGCTCGGATTCCATCTGTGGTTAGTTCAGAAGCACGGCAACGCTGCTCCTCCGAGCGAGGAAGAAAAACCGGCAAGCGAACGCAAGACGATGCCGTTCATGCCGAACTTCCTGCGCAAGGATCTGGCGATGTGGCTCATCTCGCTGAACGTTCTTGCGCTGTTGGCGTCGGTATTTCCATGGCAGCTTGGCAAGCAGTTCGATTCGCTGGCACCTGCCCCGATGGGGATTCATCCCGAGTGGTATTTCATGAGTCCGTTCGAGATGCTGAAGCTGCTTGGCATGGTCAAGTGGCTGCAGGGTGAACCTGGAGAGATTGCAGGCATTCTGCTTTTCACCATCGGTATCGCGTTGTGGGTAATGATTCCGTTTTATGACACGAGCAGCGATTCTGGAAAGCGTGGACGCGCCGCACATTATTTTGGCCTGATCGCAGTATTTGCGCTCCTGGCCACGACGGCAATTGGGTATTGGACGATTCGGTAAGACAGCGACCAGCTGTCAGCTCTCAGCCTTCAGTTCATCGGTGGCACGAAAAAACTGAAAGCTGACGGCTGAAAGCTTAAAGCTTGGAGCTAAGAATGAACTATCCGTTTTGGGACATTCCGCATTTAGGGTCGGGGTGGGTGATCGGGCTGATCGCCATCTTCCACGTCATGATTTCGCAGTTTGCGGTGGGCGGAGGTTTCTATCTGCCGCTGGCTGAGCGCAAGGCGATGCGCATGACCGATCCCGCACTTCGTGCTGATTGGCTGAAGCAGTTGGCGAGCCACTCGAAGTTTTTCCTCGTTCTAACGGCGGTGTTCGGTACGGTGTCGGGCGTCGGCATCTGGTTTGCAATCGGGCTGACGCATCCCGAGGCGACCAGCACGCTGATTCATAACTTTGTCTTCGGCTGGGCGATGGAATGGGTCTTCTTCATGGTCGAGCTGACAACGATTGCGGTCTACTACTACACGTGGAATCGCATTCCTGAGAAGCTGCACCTGAAAGTGGGATGGGTATACGCGGGCGCCTCTGTTGCCACGCTCATCATCATCAACGGCATCTTGTCGTTCATGCTGACGCCGGGCGATACGTGGATCGGCGTTGCGGGAACAGGCAACGAGGCGAGCAAGTTCTGGAATGCGTTCTTCAATCCGACGTACTGGCCAAGTCTGTTGCTGCGTACTTGCGTCTGCGCTTCATTGGCGGGTATTTGGGCGCTCATCACTGCGAGCCGCATCGATGGTGACAAGCATCCTGAACTCAAGACGAGCAAGGTGCAGTGGAGCGTGAAGTGGCTGGTACCGTCGTTTGTCGCGATGCCGTTCCTGATGATCTGGTACTACGCGATGGTTCCGGCTTCGCAACGCGCGCTGCTCACGCTGGGAATTGACACCATTAACTCGGGCACATTTTCGACGGTCACGCGGATGGCGCTGATTATCATCGTCACGTCGGCGACAATTATTTTCGTTGCGTACTTTCTGGCATATCGAAACCCAAAGGAATTCAACCTGGCACATGCTATTGCGGTGCTGTTGCTCGCGCTGATGGCTACGGGTGCCGGTGAGTACTCGCGCGAGATGTTGCGCAAGCCGTATGTGATTGGGCGCTGGATGTATTCGAATGGCGTGCGCGTGCCGTATGTGAGCAAGATCAATTCACAAGGGTATCTCGCCGATTCCAACTGGGTGTGGAATGGCTCGGCATCAAGCTACTCGCGGGGAGAGGCGATCTTTCGCGGCGAGTGTGGATCGTGCCATACACTGCAGGGATATCGGCCGCTGGCTCATCTGCTTGAGGGACGCGATCGCGCTAACATTCACAACTTCATCATCATGCTTCATGAAAACAAGGCGGACTCGCCGTATCGGAAATTCATGCCGCCGATGGTGGGTACCGAACAGGATGTCAACGATCTGACGGACTTCCTGAATGCGCAGGTGAATCCGCTTCAGTCCGCGCAAAAGCCATTGCTAACAGCGCAGAAGTAGCCGGCGCAGAAGTAGGCCCTTCCCTTTGCACTGACAACAAAGGCCCGCATCCCGCGGGCCTTCGTTGTTGCAGTTTCGGATTCTTTCCGCCGCTAAGTTCTTGACTGAAGTCGATCAGATTACGACGCTCGCGTGGCCAGGAACTTTGGGATTCGGGCCGTATTCGTTTCTGTCCGGGTCGCTGTCGAGTAGCGTGAATACGAACAGGACGAGTCCACCGATCAGAGGAACGAAGGCGATGAGATACCACCAGCCGCTCTTGCCGATATCGTGCAGTCGGCGCACTGTTATCGACAGCGCTGGAATAAAGCTCACCAGGCCGAAGACCCCGATGCTAATGCTAAACACACTGAATCCGTCCTGTTCGCTGGAGAGTGCGCCGGCCCCGAACGCCAGAAGACCCAGCGCGAGAGCAACCAGAAAGTTGAACAACTGAAACATCCAGTATTCGGTGCGCCGCGATCTGCCGCTGAAATCGGTAGCCCGCTGCCATGCCAGTAGATACCACCCCATGATTCCCTCCGTTCCTGACTACGGAAATCGCTCGTTGCATTCGACGCTACTTTTCATCCAGTTCATACGGAATGCCGAAGCGGCCGATTTGGATGATGGCCCTCGTCGCAGGGGGCCATATGTGCAGGTTGGTGACGCCTTTGATGGATGGTATCAAGTGGGCATCCGTCGTTCCTACGAGAGTTCCTGTGGCCGCCTCATTGAAATGCACGTTCAGTACGTCGCCGGCATGCGTGTATCCGAAGACATACTCGCCGGGTTTCAGGTCGACTCCGCCAACCTTGATGGGCGATTGAACGACGAGAAAATGCGAGTACTTGCCTTCTGCGCTATAGCCGGCAGTGATCAGCACAACGCCAGCGATGTAGCGGCCACGTCCATCGACGATGCCGCTGGCCGTGCGCATTTCGGTTTCAATGTGCTCCTTGATGACTGGGGCGCGCGCCGGTAGCAGCGAAGCCAGTTCAGTGTCGGAGGCCTGGCGCCAGGCGGCCTTTTGCGCGTGAACGACGGTGCCGATCGACGCAACAAAAAGTGCAAGGATAAGAATTCTCTTCATGTTCATCCTGTTCATGGCTTTGGCTTTCTCAGAGACTCCAATGGGACAATGCCGCGCTGGATGGCAGCCGTGGCGGCCTGGGTTCGATCGGTCACTCCAAGCTTTCCCAGCAGGCTGTTGATGTGTGTTTTGACAGTGGCTTCAGAAATTTCGAGCGCGGAGGCTATTTCCTTGTTGCTATGGCCGTGCACGATCTGTTCCAGCACGTCGAATTCGCGGGGTGTCAGTTCCTCAGTTCCGACGCGCTCTGCGAGCCGTTGCGCGATGGCCGGAGGGATATGCGAACGGCCCGCATGCACGGTGCGAATGGTCGAGACAAGATCGTCGGTGGTCATTCCTTTCAGCAGGTAAGCGCGGGCACCGGCTTGCAGGGCACGGAAGATGTCTTCATCGCCGTCGTAGGTGGTGAGCACGATGAAGCGGGCCTGCGGGGTTTCCATGCGGATGCGCTGGATGACCTCGACGCCGGAGAGGCGCGGCATGCGCAGGTCGATCAGTGTCACGTTGGGCTGGCATTTTCTGAACTGCGCAATGGCTTCAACACCATCGCCCGCCTCGCCAACCACTTCGATCCCATTCACCACATTCAAGAGGGCCACCAGGCCCTGCCGAACTACGTGATGATCCTCCACCACGAGAACGCGTATGGTTTCCTGTGCTGCCATTACTCCCCCGATCTTTCCCGCGCTTCTTTCGGTGTCATTACCTGCAGGCGCACCGTTGAACCCAATCCCAATTCGCTCGTCACTTCAAGCGTGCCGCCGATCGCTTCTGCCCGCTCGCGCATTCCGGTCAATCCATAATGGCCCGGAGGCGACTCAATTTCGTGGCTCCTCTCGAATCCGCGTCCATCGTCGCGCACCACTAGCGCAATTTCGGCCGGTCCATATTCAAGCTGGACGGCAAGGTGTCTGGCTCCGGCGTGCTTCTTCACATTATGGATTGCCTCCTGGCCAACGCGCAGGAATTCGCGCTCCATCTCCTGCGGCAGGGGCCGGTAGGCTCCGTAAAGGCTGAAGGTCGCTTCGACACCGTGTCCATTCGCCTGTTCGGCGGCGCGGCGCAGCTTGACGGGGAGCGTGTTTTCGCCGCTGTCCTGCGATCGCAAGGCCCAGATCGACTGGCGCGCTTCGGCCAGCCCTTCGCGCACATTTTGACGTGCCGTATCGAGATGCTTGATGGCGGCTTGCGAGTTGTTATTGCGCAGCAGTTCCGACAGCACTTCTAACTGGACCGACACGCCCACATACCCCTGTGCCAGGGTGTCGTGCACTTCGCGGGCAATGCGATTTCGTTCCGCCAGGACCGCGCGGAATTCGCGTTCTGCACGCAGCAGCCGGAGGCGGAGCAGAAGGACGATCAAGCCCGCGGTAAGAGCGGCCAATAGAACGTAGAACCAGATCGTCTGGTAGAAGTGGGGCCGCAGAGTGAAGGCGAGTGCCGCGCCTTCAGTGTTCCAAACTCCGTCGTTGTTGGCCGCCTGAACGAGGAATGTGTAGTTGCCAGGCGGAATATTGGTGTAGTAGGCGGAACGGCGCGCGCCGGCGTCTGTCCATTGATGATCGAAACCCTCGAGCATGTAGCGATAACGCACCTTTTGCGGCGCGGTATAGCTGAGTCCCGCGTAATCGAACTGGAAGTGGTTCTGTCCAGCTTGAACCTTCAGGGCATCCGCTCCATGCAATGGCTGATCGACATCATCGACGGCAAAGCGCACCAGAGCGACGGGAGGAGGCACAGTATTGATGGGAAAATGGGAGGGGTCTACTTCGACCAATCCTTTCGGTGTGGCGAACCACAGCCATCCATCGCGAGAGCGCCATGCAGAGGGGTGGCTATTCGTGGCCATTTCGCGTCCACGCAGGCCGTCTGCTGGACCGAATTCCATCCAGTGAGAACATCCGCCAGCCATGTCGCAGTCGCAGCGCGCAATCCCGTTCGCGGTTGCGAACCACAGATGTCCGTGATCGTCATCGAGGATCGCGTGAATAGTCGTGCGATTCAGGCCTGTGCGTGCTACAGGTGAAAAGTGCTGCCCATCCCATAGATTCCATCCCTGACCCTGAGTGCCAATCAGCAAAGTTCCATTGCTTCGCGGCAAGAGGGCAGTGACCACGTTGCTCGATAGTCCATCGGCCGAGGTGAAATTGGAGATAGAGGGTTTCGGTCCGCCTTGAAGCCGCGAGAGCCCGGCCAGTGTTGCCACCCAAAGGCTGCCTTGAGCGTCGCGAGCCATCGCTCCGACCAGATCACTACCGAGGCCCGTCGCCTGGGTGAAGATGTCCATCTGCATTCCGCCGGCGGGGTTCCAATGCGCGAGGCCGCGACGCGTGCCTATCCACAGTGAACCGTCTGCATCGACGAGCAGGGAGCGGATGAAGTCATCGGGCAAACCGTCTGCCGAGGTGAAGGAGCTTACTGTGCCGTTGTGAACGCGGTTCAATCCGTCGGGCGTGCCGACCCACAAATCGCCGTCGGGCGCCGCGGCGAGCGAAAGAATTACGTCGCTCGAGAGACCATTCTGGACCGTCAGATTCTTAGCTTTGGTGACGGAGCCACCGTCGTGAGTGATTGCGTTGAGTCCGCTGCCGTTTGTTCCGACCCACAGTGTACCGGCACTGTCTTCGACAACCGTTGAAGTGGCGTCGCTCGAAAGGCCGTCCCGCGTTCCGACGGTCCGAAACCGCTCGTCGCGAAGGATGTGGAGCCCGCCGGTTTCAGTCCCTACCCACAAATTGCCTTCGTGGTCTTCCATGATGGAGAGTATTGAGGCGGAGGCAAGAGGGTCGGTGACGGGGAAGCGGTCAATTTTGCCGGCTGCGTAGCGGACGAGACCGCCGTTGGTGCCGATCCACAAGCCGCCTTCGCGGTCAGGGTACGCGGTCTGGATGCGGCTGCCAGGGAGGTCCTTGCCGACGGCCAAGGTCTGCTGCGTGCGGCCGTTGCGGGTTATCTCGACGGTTGTCTTGTTGACGAGGACGCGAGTGTTGTCAGCCAACTCAAGTTCGTACGCTATCGCCGGACCTTGCAGCTTGTCATACGCGACGGGAACAATACTTGATCCTTCGATGCCGACGTCGCCATTCTCCGTAGAGACGATGACGCCTGAGTGTTGACCTTGATGCACAGAACGAATTGAGTTGCTCGGCAAGCCGTTGGCGGTGGTGAAGCTCGTGACTGAACCGTTCTGCAATCGGGCAAGTCCGTCACTGGTGCAGATCCAAAGGGCGCCGTCGTTCGCCGCCAGGAGACAACTGACGTCATTCCCGGGGAGCGCCGGTTTGGAGTTCTGATCGAACAGAACGAATCCGTTTCCATCGAAGCGGGCGAGTCCTGCCTCGGTTCCCAGCCACACAAATCCATCCCGCGTTTGCACGATCGCCTGGACGGTGTTTTGCGGGAGCCCGTTTTCCATAACCCACGACTGGCGTCCGTAACTGGCGAGCGGGGTGGTCGGCTCCAACGCCGCGGCTGAGAACCCGAAAGCGAGAAAGCAGGCCGACAGCCAGCATGCGAAGCGCTCATATCTTCTGGCCTGGCGGGAACCAGAGAATGAGCGTCCAGATGCCGGGCTCGGAGCACTCGGATTTGTAGTAATTGGCAGCAAGACGGATGAATCCAGCGCTGGACCAGGTATGTGGCACTGCTGGGGCATTAATCCGATTATGAGCCTAGCGGGCTGGATTCGCAGAAGTCCTTTTAATTCATTGTGCTGCTTCTGGAAATACCTCCACCAAATGGTGGAGGCTAGAGTCGTCCGAATGACTCAAGACGGCAAACCGGGAAGTGGCTACTCTAAGACTGCCTCCTGAATTAGATTTTCTGTACATCATTGGCAAAATTTGAGGGCGGGCCGAAAACGGCACCGCCCTTTTCCTTTTGTCGGATAAGTTGGCGGCCGGCAGATTCTGCTACCCTCGTTCTCGCATGAACTACGAAAACATTCGCGTGGAGAAGCGTGGGTCGCTGGCGGTAGTGACGCTGGACCAGCCCAAAGTGCTGAACGCCCTGAATGCTGCGACGTTTGCCGAACTGGATTCTGCGTTTGACGAACTGGCGGCGGATAGAGAAATCCGGGTGGTGTTGGTGACCGGCACCGGTGATCGGGCCTTTGCAGCAGGCGCGGATATTCGCGAACTGGCCGATGCCGATGCTGGAGACGGCAAGGCTTTTTCGCTGCGAGGACAGTCGGTTTTCCGCAAGATTGAAACCCTCGGTAAGCCGGTGATTGCCTGCGTCAGAGGCTTTGCGCTCGGGGGTGGGTGCGAGCTGGCGCTCGCCTGCACTCTGCGGATCGCAGCAGAGGACGCGAAGTTCGGACAGCCGGAGGTGAAGCTGGGCGTGATTCCCGGATACGGCGGATCGCAGCGGCTGCCGCGACTGGTGGGACGCGGCGCGGCACTTAAACTGCTGCTGACCGGAGCGATCATCGGTGCGGAGGAGGCATTTCGGATCGGGTTAGCTGACGAGATTGTGCCGGCGGCCGAGTTGATGCAGCGCGCTGAGGCTCTGGCCATGGAGATTGCCGGGCAGGCGCCCCTGGCGATTACGGAGACCCTGCTTGTTGTGGACGAAGGGCTCGATCTGCCGCTCGATCTTGCGTTACTGCGTGAAGCGGATAGGTTTGGTCATCTGTGTAACACCGCGGACAAGGCCGAAGGAACCAGGGCCTTTCTTGAGAAGCGGCCGCCGGTGTGGAAGGGCGAGTGAGCGGTTAATGCAGTATCGGCCTCGGCAGTTCAAAATCGTGACTTCCTGATATCCTTAAAGGGTGATCCCCCACTCAAAAATTGCCGGCATTGCGGCGATGGGCGTGCTACTCGCAGTGTCTCTGGTTGCTTGCCACAAAGAGGAGCAGGCCGTTGTCGGCGTAGCCAAGAACGCGGTGAATGCCGAACAGGAGGCGCAGGTTGCGGCACAGGCGCGCGCCACCACCGGCGATCAGCAGCGCGCGGCGCTCTCGCACATTCCGCTTCCCACCAAGAGCCTGTATGTGGACGTGCACGATCCCTCTGCATGGGCCAATCCTTTCCTGGCTGTCGGTCCCAACTCCATCAATCTGCGCATTGTCCAGGCGGATGCGAACAGCAGCGATGTCGGCAAGGGGACGATGCTGCGTCTGGAAGCCGCGCGGAGGCAGGAGATCCAGATTCGTCCGGGCGACCTGGCTGACGCGATGGTTGCGATGCCGCAGGGCGCATGGCAGTATGGCCGCGTGGTGGCCGTGGCGGAGTTGCCCGGTGCTTCAGCGAAAGACCGGCCGAAGATTCGGCGCAACGTTGAAGCTGCGATCCAGCAGTTGAACGACCTTGGGATCGTGGTTGAAGAGTGGCCTACCCGCTAGGCGCGCTACTATTCCCACGTGAGCGTTTTCTCAATCCTCAATCAGCCTCGGCTCGAACATGAAAGCTTCAGTGCGCATCGCGAACTGGAGGCGCGGCTGAAGGCCCGCCTTCGCGGCGACGTTCTTTTCGACGCGGGATCGCGTGCTCTTTACGCGACCGACGCGTCGAACTACCGCCAGCTTCCTATTGGTGTGATCCTGCCCCGCGATGAGGCAGACGTGGAGGCGGCGCTCGAAGCGTGCCGCGCTTTGGGAGCGGCGGTCCTGCCGCGTGGTGGAGGAACGAGCCTCTCCGGACAATGCGCGAATGTTGCTGTTGTCTTCGATTTCTCCCGCTACATGAACGGGCTTGCGTCGATTGATCCCGAATCGAAGATCGCCGTGGTTCAGCCAGGGATCGTGCTCGATCGGCTCCGTGATGCGGCAGAGCGCCATCATCTGACCTACGCTCCTGATCCGGCAACGCACTCGCGGTGCACGCTGGGCGGCATGATCGGGAACAACAGCTGCGGCGTGCATGGACTGCTTGGCGGAAAGACCGTCGACAACGTGGAGACGCTTGATATTGTGCTCTACGATGGCACGCGGATGACCGTGGGCCGCACGAGCCCCGAGCAGCTGGAGAGCATCGTCCGCGCTGGCGGTCGCAAGGGCGAGATCTACGCCGGGCTGGCTCGAATTCGTGATCGCTATGCCGAACTGGTAAGGGCGAAATTCCCACGCATTCCTCGGCGTGTTTCCGGCTACAACCTTGATGAGCTTCTGCCGGAGAACGGCTTCAACGTGGCCCGCGCGCTGGTGGGCAGCGAAGGAACCTGCGCCACGGTGCTTTCGGCAACGTTGAATCTTACGGCCAGCCCACCATTTCGCGTGCTGACAGTGCTGGGATTTGACGATCCGTTTGTGGCGGCCGATGCCGTTCCGTTGGCGCTGGAGCACAAACCCATCGGCCTGGAAGGATTCGATCAGCTACTGGTGCAGTTCATGCGGCGGAAGGGGATCGCGCTGAAGGAACTGGATCAGTTACCGCCGGGCGTCGGGTTCCTGCTGGTTGAGATGGGTGCTTGGAGCGCGGAAGAGGCGCACGCCAAGGCTGAGGCGCTCGCGAGTGATTGCCGGCGGTGGCCGCATGCGCCGGTTGCTCATATCTGCACGCCGGCTGAAGCGGCAAGCGTGTGGTACGTGCGCGAGTCGGCGCTGGGTGCGGTCGTGTTTGTGCCGGGCGAACCGGATCGCTGGGAAGGCTGGGAAGATGCCGCCGTTCCGCCGGAGAAGCTGGGCGACTATCTGCGCAGGATCTCGGCGTTGATGACGGAGTACGGCTACTCGAGCCCGCTGTATGGACATTATGGGCAGGGATGCGTGCACATGCGCATCAACTTCGACTTCCGCAGCGAAGAGGGGCTGCGCAAGTTCCGCGAGTTCCTGGATCGCGCTACGGATGTGGTGCTCAGCTTCGGTGGATCGTTGAGCGGCGAGCATGGAGATGGACAGGCACGCGCCGCACTGCTGCCCAAGATGTTCGGACCGGAGTTGATGCGGGCGTTCCGGGAATTCAAGACGCTGTGGGATCCGGACAACCGCATGAATCCCGGAAAGCTGATGGATGCGGTGCGCGTCTACGACCCGATCGAAAATTTACGGAAGGGGATTCAGAGCCACCTGCAGTCGGGTCAATCGCCTTCGGCGGGTCCGCGCCAGGAAGAAGGCGCGGGTGGAGGCGCGGTTGCCAATGCCGCACTTCATTTCGCTTTTACACGTGATGGCGGATCGCTCGAACATGCGACGGAGCGGTGCGTTGGTGTTGGTGCTTGCCGGAACACGGTAGGCGGGGTGATGTGCCCAAGCTATCGCGCTACGGGTGATGAGAAGCACTCCACGCGCGGGCGGGCGCACTTGCTTTGGGAGATGCTGGCCGGTTCGCTGCATGCGGAAGGGTTTGCAAGCGAGACGGTGCATGAGGCACTCGATCTTTGTCTGAGCTGTAAGGCGTGCAAGACGGAGTGCCCGGTGCAGGTGGATATGGCTGCGTACAAGGCGGAGTTCCTTGCGCAGCACTACGAGGGCCGCTTGCATCCGCTGCAGCACTACGTCTTTGGATTCGCAGACAAACTGGCGCGGTTTGGTTCGATTGCGCCGGGAATCACAAATGCCGTTCTCACTGGAGCGCTCACCAGCCCGATCGTCAAGCGCATCGCCGGCGTTGCACAGGAGCGCAACCTTCCGCGCCTCGCACACAAACCGTATGTGGCACTCCGCACGGCAGCGAGACTGGATGCCCCATCCTCGCGGCGCGGTACAGACGCAAAGGTGGGAAAGCACGAAACCCAACAAGTCTTCTTGTGGCCGGATACGTGGAACAACTACTACCATCCGCAGACGCTGGTTGCGGCTGAGACTGTGCTCACAGAAGCAGGCTTCAAGGTTGAAACTCCGGTGGGCCATATCTGCTGCGGCCGGCCGCTGTACGATTTTGGCTTCCTTGATCATGCGCGCGCGTATCTCGAAGATGTGCTGGAGCGGATGGCTCCCCAGATCAATGCAGACATGCCGTTCATTTTTCTTGAGCCAAGCTGTGCCAGCGTGTTCAAGGACGAGCTGCTCGAGTTCTTTCCGAAAGATGATCGAGCACAGCGCCTGAGCAGGCAGGTGTGGCTGCTGGCCGATTGGCTTCAAGCGAACGCTCCTGACTGGGTGCCGAGCCGTCTCGAGGGCGCGAATGTCCTGGTGCACGGGCACTGCCATCACAAGGCAGTCTTCGGCGGCCCGGCGAGCGAGATTGCGTTGCTTCGTCGCGCGGGTGCGAACGTTGAGCCCATCAAGGCCGGGTGCTGTGGAATGGCTGGGCCGTTCGGGTTCGAGGCAGACAAATTTGCCGTGTCGAAGACGATCGCGAACGACGGCCTGATGCCCGCTGTTGAATCAGCCGGGCCTGCGACGATCCTGCTGGCCGACGGATTCAGTTGCCGCGAACAGATCCAGCAACTCGGGCACAAGCAGGCGTTGCATTTCGCGGAGTTGCTGGCGCGCAGCTGCGGCTGCGGGAGTTAGCGACTGCGAGCTAATCGCAATTAGCCCTTACCCATGCGCTCGACCGCCTCCGTCGCGCACCGCCGTCGATGACGATCAAGCTGCCCGCTTCGGCTAACCGGTGACGAGCTGTTGCCCGCCGTCGATGTCGTACGTGGCGCCGGTGAGAGCCGTGTTGGTCATGATGTGCACGGCGAGCGCGGCGACGTCGGCTGGTGTGACGACGCGGCGGATGGGAAGTGTGGCGCGAAGCTGATTGCGGCGGTTGTCGAGCTCATCGCCGAGGAGCGACGCCGACAACGGTGTGTCGACGAAACCCGCAGCGATGAGGTTGACCCGGACGGGCGCGAATTCGAGCGCGAGGCTGGCCGTGAGGGCGGGGAGCGCAGCGGTGACTGTCGGCACGACCCCCATTCCGATGCCTTGGCGACGGCCGCCAGTGCCGCCCATGAAAATTAGCGTGCCTCCCGGTCTTACCTTCTGGACGGCGCTGCGGGCGACCTGAAGCATCTGCAACAGGTGCGTGTCCAGGGCACGACGCGCCTCCTCCAGGTCTATGTCGAGAAGGCGTCCGTAGTGCGGCTGGCCGGCTGTCACCATCACGTGATCGATCGTGGCCTGCTGCTCAGTGAAGAATCGCTCGAGTTCAGCTGGATCGTTGGCGTCGAAGGCAGCTGTGCTCAACGCTTCAAGCTCACTCCCCGCGCGCTGAAGGCGCTCCTGATTCCGGCCGGTGAGGATCACCCTGGCCCCCTCAGCGCGTGCTCGTCGGGCCGTTTCAAGCCCAATGCCGGCGCTGCCGCCGATTACAACGACAGTTTGCCCGAGGAGTTCCGGTTCGCGCCGGATGGGAACGGTGGTTGTTGCTGTGCTCATGATTTCCTCCAGGAACTGCGACGCCCCGCCGGGTGCGATGCCGGTCCCGGCGGAGTCGTTCATTGCGGCAGCTCTTTGCCTGACTGCTCTGCCACCATGTAAGCGGCGTACCAGTCTGGCCAGTTCTCGTCGCGCTGTCCGGTGCGCTTCTCGTGCTCACCATGAGCGGCCTCTGCACGCCGAAACGCGCTTGCCAGATCGTTCGCCGATGCAAAGGTTGTCGCGGTGGAGTCGATGCGACCGGGGAGCCGCGTGGTGATTTCCTGGAACAGCCAGCCGTTGCCGTCTGGATCACGGAAAGAGGCGAACGAGCGGTAGCTTTGATGCTCGGGATCAGGACCTTTGACCCGGATTCGTCCAAACAGGTAAGGCTCGTCTTGGCCGGCGTACACGTCGCCGGCGCTGTGGAAGATGTCACTGACCTTGACGCCGCGACGAAGCAGATTTTCGCGAGCGGCCTCGATGTCGGGGACGATCAGATATAGGCCCTGGGCGGAACCGGGTGCCGCTGCGGTGACGTTTTTGCCGAAGATGACCGAACACCCGGAGCCGGGCGGCGTGAACTGAATCACGCGAAAGTCCTTACCGTTGTCGAAGTCGGCGTCGAGTCGCCACCCGAGCCTCGTGTAGAACTCCTTCGCGCGATCGACATCCGAGACGGGGATAACGACGATTTCAAACTTCATGTCGACTCGTGCGCGGATCGCCTCCACGTCGTTAGCCTGGACCTCATACGTCGCATTTGCCATGCTGTTTCCTCCTTTGCGTTCAACTGAATCAAAAGCCATCATTACCACTCCTTGGCTGCTCTGTGCGTTTGACTCTGCCCGATCATCCGCGAAGAATGGGCACCCGGCTTGGATCCTCTTTCGCTCGTGTCGTATCAAAATGATGGGACATAGGTTTCCTTTCTGCCAATGCGTTATCGATGCGTACCCGAGGCATCGTCGTCCGCCCGCCCGAACGAAGGCAGGTACCGGCCGAAGTTGAATTCGAAGTCGCTCGGAACGCCGTAACCGACATTGCGGATCTTGTCACGGCGCGCCTGTGTACCGGGCAACGCCAGCATTGGGAAGATCATTTCATTGCTCGACTGGAGCTCGGCAGCTGTTGGCGTCCCGAACCGATTGATCTGGGCCTTCGCCGCGCCTAGCGGTTCACGGTCGAACGAGGCCAGACGCCGGGCGAGCGCATCGACAAATGAGTCGAGGGCGCCATCGTCCAGCGCGCGGTTCACCCAGCCATAGCGCTCGGCTATATCAGCATCGAAATCGTCGCCGCTAAGGACTATCTCAAGTGCCCGCGAGCGGCCGACCAAGCGCGGGAGCCATTCCAGCGCTCCGCCGCCCGGGACCAGTCCGACGCCGACCTCGGGGTTGCCGAACAGGGCGCTCTGCCGGCTGGCGAAGCGCATGTCGCAGGCCAGCACGAACTCGTTACCGATGCCGCGCGTGCGGCCGCGAATCTTGGCGATACTCACGACTGACGCGGACGAGAGGCGCAGCACAAAGTCGCGCCAAAGGCCCAGCACCTCTGGCCGTTTAGCCGCCTTGGCGACGTCGAGATGGGCGATGAAAAATTCGGGATTCGCCGACTGGAACACTACGACCTTCACCGACGGGTCCGCCTCGAGGTCGGCCATGAGCACTCCCAATTCGACGATCGTGGCGGGAACAAACATGTTGATCGGCGGGTTGTTGAAGGTGATCGTCCACCGCCCCGGATAGGTGCGGTCGATGTTGAACTGCGAAGCCTGGACTTCGTATGTCGCATTTGCCATGTCCTTTCCTCCTTTGCGGCCGACCTGTTGAATGTGAGCGTTCGATGCCGTTTACGAAGGAAGCCTCTCCTGTTCGCTGTGAGCCTTCAAGAGGGTTCACTCGCAGCTCGGAGAATCTCCCACCGAAGGCTTTGTTTTGCTGAGAAGGTCCATTCGTCTACTCTTCGCGGGGCCAAGAATCACATTCCTGAATTTGCCCATTTCGTCGTTGATCTTTTCGACGCTCAAGCCCCTGTCAACGCCCATCTTTGCGCGGCGCGTGTGCGCGTTGAAAACCTGTGGCTTGGGAGCGACTCTCAGGGAATTCGCCAATCTCTTTGCCTGGGGGCTCTGCAGTTTGTGAGTGTCTTTAAACGACGAGCTGGGAAAGCCGAACGCGTGCCGGCATACACACTATGATGCAGTGAAATCTGCAAAGTCACGATTGATTAGGTGAGGATATCGAACGATTCTCTGGCATTGGCGCACAAGGGTGAAAGCAACCATGTCGCCATTTATGAGAGGGGTGGTAGCCGACTGAAGAGGAATGATCATCAAACGTCACTACTGGGATCGGTCGGCCTTTTGCGGTCTTGCTGATCCCGATGCTCGCAGATCGAAAAAGGACTTCCTAAGGAGACGTCAAGTGCAGATCGATCTTCATCATGCGGGTACCTATGTTGTGGCGCGACTGGCTGGATTCACCCACAACGAAGCGTCAACCATCGCTCATGCAGCGCAGTATGTCGATGACTCGAACAACAAGGGCACGGTCACTTTCGACAATGGCAAGACCTATGAACGTATAGCGTCGGCACACACAAACTTTGACGTCCTCCACAATTGTAAAAACGCCGAGGATTATCAGGTGTGGGTGCCGTTTCATTTTCTTCCGGGGAATAACGGCGCCGAGGCAAATGCTTCTCAGGCTGTGCCTCTTCACCAGCGCATGGTTTGCACACCGGACAGTCCAATGACGGTGGACATGTGGGACGAGTGCCGGGCAAGGAAAGGCGATGCGAATATCCTCCATCGGCTGGGGATCACGGCGCACGTGTATTGCGATACCTTTGCCCATCAGATGTTCGTCGGATTTCGTCATCATGTGAATCACGTTGCTCACATTGAGCACACGCTGCCGGCCGACTCAGGCGTGATGGCAAGATTCAAGAGCCTGATCGCTGACGAACTGGACCTCGGCCATGGCGGAGCACTGACAGACCCGGATCTACCCTATTTGAGCTGGAGATACATCAACGGGTACGGACAGGACCGAACGATATCAAACCCAGAGCTGTTTCTGGTTGCAGTCCAGCGTCTCTTCTCTCAATTCATCTATTACCTTGGTCGCGACCCGAACATTACGATGAATGCTTCCGACCTGGCCGCCATCGAGAAGCTGATTCGCACAACTGTGGATGAGAATCCAATATCCCGCAATCAGGTCTGGCTTGCGGCCATACGCGATGGTTCCTTCTCGTTCGGCAAGCTCTCGGATGAGGAGTTCGAGAGTTTGAAATACGTGCCGTCCGGCGCGGGGTCCTGGAGGTTCGCAGCGTTAGGGACGACTGAGGAGCGCGACAAGCCTAGCCACGTCTTCCACTACGACGATCGGTTTGAGGACAGCGATTGGAAGAAGTTCCACGACGCGCTCAAGGACCATCAAGCCACAGTCCTGGAATTGCTTTTGCCCAGGTACCAATTGCCGACTTCCTATGACAAGGCGAAAGAGCAGGGTCTTTAGCGAGCGTAGTATCCCGAATCGGCGATGGGCGCGTCATCGGTTGCGCTAACATTGGAAAAGAAATCGAGGGCGCATGTTCGTGGTGGTGTGGCAGTTTGAGATTGCCGAGGAGAAGATCTCTGCTTTTGAGGCGGCATACGAGCCGGAAGGGAACTGGGCGCAGCTGTTTCGCAGTTCGCCTGAGTATCTCGGCACCGAGTTGCTGCGCGATGCGTACATCTCGGGGTCGTACCTCACGATCGACCGGTGGGCGAGCGAGGAAGCTTTCCGGAGTTTCCGGAAGGAGAACGACGCGGCTTACGAGGCGCTGGACCGCACGTGCGACGCGCTGACTTCAAGGGAAACGCGTATCGGGGCGTACACGGTCTAAAGTGAACGTCCATTCGAGAAAAAGAGATCGTGACGGCCGCCACAGGGGTGCCTAGTTCTTCACCTTTTCTTCGCTTTTTATGTATCTATTGGGTGTTGCATCCTGCTACAATCCGTTCGAAATACCAATAGCCGCCGCGTGTTTTCTGTCGTTTCCAACAATCCGCGCCAAGCGAGCATTTCTAGAGGAGAAATATCTAATGCCTATTGCCGATGAGCGCGCAAAAGCAGTCGAACTCGCCCTTTCGCAGATCGAAAAGCAGTTTGGAAAAGGGTCGATTGTCCGCCTTGGATCGCGGGAAGCGCTGGTTCCGATCTCGGTAATCTCAACCGGATCAATCAGCTTTGACGCGGCGCTGGGTGTGGGGGGCGTGCCGCGCGGACGCGTGATTGAAGTTTTCGGGCCGGAATCGTCGGGAAAGACGACGATTACGCTGCAGATTATTGCCGAGGCGCAGCGGAACGGCGGGCTGGCGGCATTTGTGGATGCCGAGCACGCGCTGGATCCGGGGTATGCCAAGAAACTGGGCGTTGACGTCGACAACCTGCTGGTCTCGCAGCCGGATTCGGGCGAGCAGGCCCTGGAAATTACGGAAGCACTGGTCCGTTCCGGCGCGATTGACGTGCTGGTAGTGGACTCGGTGGCGGCTCTGGTTCCCAAGGCCGAGCTTGACGGCGAAATGGGCGAATCGCACATGGGACTGCAAGCGCGGTTGATGTCGCAGGCGCTTCGGAAGCTGACGGGAACGGTCTCAAAATCGCGCACCTCGCTGATTTTCATCAACCAGATTCGCGAGAAGATCGGTGTGATGTTCGGCAACCCGGAGACAACCACGGGAGGACGCGCGCTGAAGTTCTACTCGTCGGTGCGCGTGGATATCCGCCGCATCGCCGCCATCAAAGAAGGCGATGTCGTCACCGGCAACCGGACCAAAGTAAAGATCGTGAAGAACAAGGTTGCCGCTCCGTTCCGCGAGGCCGAGTTTGACATTCTCTACGGCGAAGGCATCAGCCGCGAAGGCGATGTGCTCGACCTGGCGGTTGCCAACAACATCGTGGAGAAGTCGGGCGCGTGGTACAGCTATTCCGGCGAGCGCATCGGGCAGGGGCGCGAGAATACGCGCAACTTCCTCAAGGAAAATAAGGACATCTTCGCCAAGATGGATGCCGAGGTTCGCAAGAGGCTGAATATCGGTGCGGTCAAGGCTGAGGTGCCCGAGGTACCGGCAACGGGGCCGGCCGAGGCCAAGGAAGCGGTTCGCGTCCGCAAGGGTTAATCTCACTATTCAGCACTATCCGGAGGCAAGGCATGGGCGTTCGGCCGTTTGCGATGGTCGTTCTTGCGCAGCCTTGCCTTCTTCAGTTCGTTGGACCTGTCAGGATTCTCCTGCTCCATCTAAGCCGCTGCAGACACCGCTTCCCATCAAAAGCCCTTACATACCGCTTGTTCGGCGCGTCAAAAGCATCCATGAAGCGGAATTGCGCATGGCTGGCAGTGG
Source organism: uncultured Acidobacteriaceae bacterium (assembly GCA_963735215.1). Lineage (GTDB taxonomy): Bacteria > Acidobacteriota > Terriglobia > Terriglobales > Acidobacteriaceae > Telmatobacter. Next base: position 509,944 of record CAVTKF010000014.1, read on the forward strand.
CCGCAGGGGAACTTCGCCTGGCGGCAAACGTATGAAGGAAGGTACGCCGGCTTCCTTCGCTTCTCGGCGGTTGCTCTAAACTTGGAAAACGAATGAATACTCTCGGGCGAGCGGTCGCGAACCTTCATCAGCGGATTGTTTTCTGCTGGTTGGCGGTCGCTTGCTTGTGCGCGTTGCCCGTCTATGCGCAACAGCCTTCCACGGCCGGCAGCGGGTCCGCCAATGCACCGACCGCCGGAATACGCGCCGTCACGCTTCTCGACGGCCAATGGCGTTTTCACACCGGGGATGACCTGCAGTGGGGAGAATCGGGCTTTAACGACTCCGATTGGCCCGCGGTCAGCCTTAGCCAGTCACTGGTCGAGCAGGGGATCGATACCTATAACGGGTACGCGTGGTATCGGCTAAAGATTCAGCCGCAGCAACTTGCGCATTTCAGCGCTTTTGCTTCAGGGCAGCCGCTCTCGCTTCTGATTTCGAGCAACTCGGTTGGCCAACTCGATGTGTTCGTGAATGGGGCGGAAGCGGGCCATACCAAGGGAATGACGGAATCGCCCTCGGAGTACCAGTCTCCGCCATTCGTGGTGCAGCTGTATCCGGCGGCATCAGGTCCGACGGTAATCGCGATACGTACCTGGGCAGGGCCGGAAACGACGATTACCCACGGGCTTCTGCGCAGGGTGGAACTTGGCGCGGCGAATGATGTGGCGGAGCGGCACGCAATGGCGATCGGCCGCCAGTGGAATGAGTACGTCATTTCCAACCTGCTGGTCGCGTTTCTTTTTATCTGCGTCGCAATCCTGGGCGGGTTTCTCTACCTGGCGCAGAAGCACCACCCCGAGTACCTATGGCTTGCCTTGCTTTGTTTGTCGGTAGCTGCAAGCGGTGCGGCGGATTCCGCCTTCGGGCTTGCGGTCATGCCGCTCTCGGCTTACCGCATCTTCACGATGTTCAGTGGCCGCATCTTTATCGCCATCACGCTGGAGTTTGTTCTCCACTTCACGGGGACGAAGTCGCGGAAATTCGTGCGCGGGGTACAGATTGGCGTGCTGCTGGTTCCCTTCGTCTCCTTCCTCCACTTGACTCTCGTGTATCAGATCCTGTCGGTTGCCTCAGAGGTTCTGTTCTGCGGGTTGGTTATTGTTTTGCTGTTCCGTGCCTGGCGAACGGGACGAAGCGAGGCTGGCGTGATGCTGCTGCCGTTCTTTCTAGCGGCCATCGCAGACTCCGCGGGCACGGTGCTTGATTTTGCGGCTTCACGGCATTGGCTGCCCGAGCAGTTTGCTTCGCATCGCTTCTATTTCGGGCCGATTGAATTCGGAATTGGCACAGTGGCGTACACAATTTTTCTGGGAAGCCTGATCGCGGTGATCCTGTATCGTTTTGTGCGTATCAGCCAGGAAGAGCAGCGGTCGGCGGCGGAGATCTCCGCGGCGCGCAGTGTACAGGCCCTTCTGATCCCCACGCAGCTGCCGTCGAACAAGAACTTCATGCTGGAGAGCGCTTACCTGCCAGTCAACGGCGTAGGTGGAGATTTCTTCCAGGTTCTGCCGTTGAAAGACGACTCGCTCTTGATCGTGGTGGGAGACGTGAGCGGGAAAGGGCTGCAGGCTGCGATGAATTCGAGCACGCTCGTGGGCGCACTGCGGAATGAGTTGTCGCACGATCCAGCGACGGTGCTGAATCATCTGAATCACGTTCTGATCGGGGCCGTGGCCTCGCCGGGAACGGCGGTAAAGGAATTGGATTGCGCGCCGTGTTTCGCGACGTGTCTTTGCGCGCGCGTCTATCCGGACGGAACCACGACGATCGCGAATGCCGGCCACCTGAATCCTTATCGCGATGGGCGCGAAGTTGCGCTTGCGGGGAGTCTGCCGCTGGGAGTGATTGCCAACACTGAGTATGAGCAGTCGAGCTTTCAACTGAATCGCGGCGACCGGCTCGTCTTTCTCTCCGACGGCGTGGTGGAGGCGACCAACGCAGAAGGCGAGTTGTTCGGCTTCGAGCGTACGCAGCAGGTGAGCAACGAATCGCCGCGGTACATTGCGCAGACGGCGCAGCGATTCGGGCAGACCGATGACATTACGGTTGTCTCGCTCTATCTTTCTTCCCGCACGGCCCAGCCCAGCAAAGAAGAACTCGCTTATAGCAAGTGAGTGCTTCGCGGGCGTTGACACCTCCATTTTTGGCGGGCGCAAATAATTGTCACCACGGAGAGCATCTGAGAAGCCAACCCCAAGAGCGGCCGGCGCGCTGGAAATACCGTAGAATCAAACCGGAGCAGACCCGATGAGCGTGAAAGCCCTTTATCCCGGCACGTTCGATCCTCCAACGAACGGCCACATCGATCTGATCCAGCGCGGCTCAAAGCTCTTCGAACATTTGACCGTTGCCATCTTGAAGAACCCCGTCAAGAACCCCTTGTTTACCGTGGAAGAACGCGTGGAGATGCTGCGCGAGTCGACGGCTGCACTGGGTAACGTGAGCGTGGCAACGTTCGACGGCCTGATGGTGGATTTTGCGCGTCAGCTTGGCGCCACCGCGGTGCTGAGAGGTATTCGCGCCATCTCCGATTACGAGCACGAATTTCAAATGGCCCTGATGAACCGGCGTCTGGCGCCTGAGATCGAAACTGTCTTTTTGCAACCGGCGGGCCGCTACTCATTTGTCAGTTCGCGCATGCTCAAGGAAGTTTTCAGCTTTGGCGGCGAAGTCGCAGGGCTGGTTCCCCCGAATGTTCTCAAGCGCCTGCGCAGCCGTATCAGCAGCGCAGGCTGAACCGTGCACGCTGCGCCTGGGAAGGTGCAGGAGGTTCAGGTTGTCGGACTTCGTAGCACTCAATCCTTCGTCGATTCATCGTGAGATCAGGAACACGCTGTTCGGAGATGTGCCACTGGCGGAGCTTGTGCGGGCGCATCCGAAGGTGACACTTGGCGAACCGTGGGCCTCGTTTCAGCGTGCGCGGGACATGAAAGAAACCGGCGACGAACCGGCTGCAAGGGAAGCAGTTCTCGGGATCCTGGGGATGCCCGATCTTGAGACGCGAGTTTTTCTGCAGGCGTGGCACACGCTCAGAGAACTGGGAGACATGCCACCGCTGGGAAGAGAAAAGGAAGTTCTGGGTGTAGTGATTGAGGTCGGGATGCCGAAGGGGCTGGACCTGGTGGCCGCCTATCGCGATCATCGCGCCCGTTACTTCAACTACAGTGGGGCCGGGGTGCTGTGGGAGCGGCGGGACGACTCGCTCGATGAGTTGATCGATGAGTTGCTGCAGGCCGGCACCGTGGTGGCGCAGGCGATCGGGCCGTGGAAGCAGGCCCGGCCGCCGGAGCCGAAGAATGGAAATGCGCGCATCAACCTCCTTACGCCGAGCGGGATTCACCTGGGGCAGGGGCCGGTGGATGCGCTGAATCAGGATGCCTTGGGCGGCCCGATTCTGTCGGCTGCGTTTGGGTTGATGAAGCGCCTCGTGGAACTGGCGAAGCGGGAGCCGGAGTAGATCCTCCACTTCAAGCTGTAGATCAAATACTGTGGCGTGGTGGGTACGGTTCCTTGGTTTACACCATTTGCGAAAATGCTGTACAGAATCGCCGACGCAACGATTGAAGTAGCCTGCTTACTATGGCGCCTATCCGCACGCTGTTCGCAATTGAATTCGCTAAGCCGTCTCGAGCAGTCCTTCCCGATGGCCTTCGCGCCAGATATGATGGAAATCTTTCCTTTCCGCATGCTCCGGTGGAGCGTCCCTATCTCATCGCGAACTTCGTGTCGACACTCGACGGAGTCGTGAGCTTCAACTTACCGGGTCAGTCGGAAGGAGCTCAGATCAGTGGTTCGAATGAAGAAGACCGGTTCATCATGGGCCTGCTGCGGGCCTCAGCAGACGCGGTGGTGGTGGGCTCCGGGACGCTTCAAGCCGCTGGTCCACGGGGCTCCTGGCTCCCGGAATCTGTCTATCCAGCGGCGAAAGATCTATACCGAATGTATCGAACAGAGGTGCTCCGAAAGCTGGAGTATCCACTTGTAGTGATTGTCACGGGAACGGGCGGGCTGGACCTCGCCAGCGCCGTGTTTCATACACCGCGAACCAGGGTGCTCATACTGACTACGGAGCAAGGCAAACATAGGTTGTCGCAAAGCGGATCGGGGGCGCTCGCCGCTGTCGAGGTGAAGGCGCTCTCCACGGCAGAGACCCGCATCTCTCCTTCCGCCATCCTTACGTTGCTCAGACAGGAAGCCGGAGTGGAGTTGCTGCTTCACGAAGCCGGCCCGACACTCTTTGGCGAATTTCTCGCAGGCGGGTTCATGGATGAACTTTTCCTGACAGTGGCACCTCAGATTGCGGGGAGAGTCGCAGCGAACCCCAGGCCTGGCCTGGTTGCGAACGTCCAGTTCTCCCCCGCGACAGCTCCCTGGTGGAAGCTTCTCAGCGCAAAAAGTGCGGCAGATTACCTCTTCCTGCGTTATCAGGTGAGAGATCGGAGCACATAGAAGCCGGTGCTAATCCCAAAATTTAGAGTCGGGGGGAGGACGGTGCTTCTTCGACCGGCGCGCCACACGAACAAGGTTCCAGAGCAGAACCCCCAGAAGCGAAAAATTTGCCGCGATGATTCCGGCGAGCACGCCAGGGTTGTTCTGCATCTGACCCCTCCATTGATTAACTCGGAGTCTAGGGCCAAAACTCTAAGGAGCAACTAAGGATACTCTAAGGCTTTTGTAAGAGGGCTTGTGTCAAAACAGGTATCGATCCGCGCAGTCCGCAAAAAGCTCCGTGCGGCCTGCAAAAAGAAGAGAGCCCATCTCGTGATGAGCTCTCAAACTCTCGAATCCTTACGACACTTGATTCAAGACATGCACTAACTACGACGATACTTCGACCGCACTGGGAACCGCCTCCGCCTTTTCCTCATTCCTCACACTTCCGTACTGTTTCAAAACAAGGCACCTGTGACGGCACTCACAAGCGAAAAATGCATGCTCTGGTGTATTTAAGCGGCCATCGGATGTAAAACCCAAAATTCGTAAAAATCGAAGCATCATGACGGTCGCCACTCCCGCGAAAGTCTTCGGTGACCCTATTGGCCTCATTACTGGGTAGCGCCATGCTGCAGGAGCACTTGCGCCGTGGCTGCCTGATGATAATCGTATGCACCGCGCAAAGGAGTGCAGCCGAAACGCGTCAAGGCTTTCATATTGGCGCCGTGAGCAATCAGTAGCTCAGTCATTTCGACATGCCCGCGGGCCGCAGCCCAGTGCAGCGGCGTGTTTCCATCCTTGTCGCTGGGATTGATCTGGGCGCCTTTGGCCAGCAGCAATTTTGCTACATCCAACTTGCCGTTGAACGCAGCCCAGTGGAGCGGGGTATCACCGTCGCCTGTGCGAGCGTTGATATTGGCGCCGTGCGCGATAAGAAATTCGGCGACCTCCGACTGATCGTTATCTGCAGCTGTGTGCAGAGGCGTGAACCCGCGCGAGTCGGCTGCGTTTACACGGGCTCCGTGCTCCAACAGGAGTATCGCGCTTTCCACGGACCCGTTGGTAGCCGCCCCGTGTAAGGGAGTTGCGCCCTCGTTGGACTTGGTATTGACGTTAGCGCTGGCTGCCAACAGAAGTGTGATTACATCAGTTCGCCCCCTCCAGACCGCCGAATTCAAGGGCGTGAAACCTTCACTGTCTCGCGACTCGACATTGGCGCCGTGCTCGAGCAGCGTACGTTCCACATCTGCATAGCCCCTCAATGCCGCAATATTTAGCGCTGGAGGTCCTTTGCTGCCACGCTCCTCGGTTGATGCGTGATGCCGAAGGAATACCTCTGTGGCAGGTAAACTTCCCGCCTCTGCGGCTTTCTGTAGAGGGGTCTCGCCTTGATGATCCAGTGCACTGATTTGGGCGCCGCCTTGCAGCAACGCCTCGATTGCGTCTGGATTGTCGGTGGTGGCTGCAACGTGCAGCGGTGTGGCTCCATCTTTGTCCGTTGCGTCTACGGTCGCGCCGTGCGCCAGGAGAAGCTGGATCATCTTTGTCTGCCCATTGAACGCGGCATTATGCAGCGGAGTCCAGCCGCGCGCGTCTCGACAGTTGACCGGATCGGGTTTGTTTTGAAGAATCGATTCCGCATCGGAGACCTGACCGCTTTGGGCCGCACGTTGCAGCGCGTCGCATGGACCGCTGTCCGCGCTCCCACTGACGGATTGGTCCACTTGCGGAAGATTTGGCGTGTTGGGTTTCGCAGAATCGGCTTGCTGCAGTGGGAGGTTCCACGAATACCGGATCCAGGGGCTACCGGGGTGATCAAGGAGTCTCTGGTACATCGCTCTCATCGCCTGCCCATCGATCTTCGTGTTGCGCAAAGACCAGAACTCCCGGCCAACCAGATAGTTCTCTCCGAACTCTTTCCATGAAGTAAACGACTGTTGGAGAATCTGAGCCGCGTGCATCACACGAGGCCATGCTTCGTCTTCCGAGATGTATCCGGCGGCCACGCCCCAGCGGCACACGTTGATGTAACGCGCGTAGTCCCATCCCGTAATGCTTTGCGCACCATATTTCTCGTAATAGCGGTGCGCAACCATAACGCTGTTTGCGTCTTCGGAGTTTAGGTGGCTAACGACCTGCGCCAATTCCTCCCGCGAAAGGTTCGAAGTGCGTGCACCGAGCCCGGAGAACAACTGCCGATGGCCGCCCTGGTCAATCCAATCGAGCGTCTTCAGAAGATCGTCATGGCTCGAAATGTCCCACGAATTCTGAAGTAGACGTCTTGTTCCGAGTACATCGCCGCCCGATGAGAGCGTGTCAAATGGCTCATGATTGTATGCGGACAGAATGGCAGAAGCCGCCAGCGCCCAACCTTCTTGAGCGCGCGATCGCGGTTGGCTCGATGAAGCCTGATCGAAGGGCACAGACGAAAGTGCTCCCCCTCCGGATGCTGCTGTGCTGGGGACGTTTTGGCGGTCAAGTTCCTCACAGCGAACGAAGCCAAGTTTCGCTGCGCTGTCGATATCGGAGACGCTGCACCAGATGCCGTCGCCATTGGTGACCGAGAGTGTTATACGAACCACTTTGCCGCGCGCCAGCGTGGCGATGACGTCGCTGTCTGTCGACATCTCCGCATAGGCCGAAAGGGAATCCACTTTTACGGTTCCGCGTTCTTCCTGACCCAACATCGAAACGGAGAGGCCGGGCACCAGAAGAATCGAGAGAAGCAAAAGAACGGATATGCAAGATCGCTTGTATGCGGTCAAGGGCCCTCCAGCAAGAGTCAGCGAACGAGCATCATTCCTGCTTACTGAAGAGGAATATCACGTCGAATGACGAGACAATGACCTCCGGCAACACCGAGGTCACTTCAGCGGCATCGAAGCGGAGTTTATTTTGCCGGATCACCGCCGATCTGGACGTTAGCATTGAGATAACATTGCGTATCGCCTGTTGATCAGGAAGTAACTTCCCGAGACATGGCGGGGTTGAAACCATCACAGCATGTTTACAAGCAGGTGAGCGCACGACTCTCAATCGACGCCGTAACCAGCTCCTGAGCAAACTCCACTTGCTGGAGCGGTCCCCGGCTTTCTTTTGGCTCCGACACCCTTCACGGAGATAAAGCAAAATTGCTTATCCATGGGTTCGCAGCGCAGGCTATAGCTCTCTTTGCCTCCCATCCTCCGCATTAGGTCTTCGAGCACGGTCCGTGCGGGTTGGTTTGTTGCCTGATAAGGAATCGATTGTTCGCCCCAAGGATGTCCGATGACGAGGGCCTGGCAGCAGTCGAATTGCCGGCCGGTTTCCGCGCTAAGAGCACGCGTCATGATGGAGGCGATCTCGTAAATCGGAACGGTTTGCGGAGCAATGGTAATCTTCTGATCGAGATAGGCAAGAGTTGCTTCGAGCCCCCCTTTGTCATTGTGGCTCGACGTCGGAACAAAGCTATAGAATGCCTGGCCTTCCCCGCTACTTTCATAAACCCGATAGCCGTAAGGTTGCTCGCGGTTTACCTGCCGCGCCGCGTCTTCGAGCAATTGATAAAGATCGGTGGGCATGCCATCAGAATCTACATTGAAGACGATCTCTACCTCTGCAGGAACCGGCGCGTAGGCGTGGAGGCCCGGATGCTGCGCGGCCCACTTCGGATCCGTCACGTCGAGGAGATCGCCCGCATACGCGTAGCGCGGGTCTTCTGAACTGACCGCGATGCCGAGACAGGTAGAGAGCGTGTGTGCTACTTCATCCAGCGGCCGTACGTTGCCCGCGAAGAGTGTGGCTGTATCTCCATGCCACTCGATGCGACCGTATTCCTTGAGCTTTGCGTAGTTGGGATTCGTGTTTTGCTCAATCGCAGGGGGGCGCTTGAGAGCGTCTATATAGCCTTCCGGGATCCGGAAGAGCGCTGGGTCGGGTTCTTCGCGGATGATGTTGGAGAGCTTGGTTAGCCTTTCCGTTCCATTTGAATAGTGTTCTGTCACCAGCAAGTCGATTTGCAGCTCCGGGGATGCCCAGATTTCAGTGATGCTCGTCTCCGGTTGGTTCGAATCTGGTTTCCCCGTTAGCGTACGAGTTATACGACAGCCCTTCACGGGTATTCCTTCGATCTTGTCGTTGCCGAGGTCTTCGTACTCGGCCTGGCCTTTACGACTCGCGTTGTGGGCGGTTGAAAGCCTGGTGCAGTCAACGACGCGCTGCCCGCCGTAAGCGGCAGAGGCCGCCGGGATGGCGCTAATAAGAAATGTCTTTGTCTCCGGAAACCATTGAATGTTTTGCATGGAGACCGGATCAATGATGTGCATCTGCGCCTGTGTAAAGCTGCCGATCGCATCGGGAGGTGTCGCAGGCTGTTCATCGCGGAGGCGGCCAACTGAATCGCGCACATGAATATTGAGCGCTTCATGAAGGGTTTTCTCTCCACCCGGACCAATGCTTGTATCCTGCATGACGACGTTCGCGGTGTAGGGCTCGTTTTTGACGACAGGGAATGCGGCGGCAAATCCGAGGCTCGAACCCATCGAGAGCGCCCCCGGTGTTCTCTGCATCTGCGCGTTCAGCGACACCCCAGCCGGGTGAAGCAGGAGACCGCTGATCAATAGTGCCGACTTGCCTACAGAGGATTTCAGACTGATAAAGAACATGAATTGGTTCCTCTGCGCGTTAGACATCAATCGAAGCAGGATGGCGCCAAACACGCAAAGATTAGCATCTTGTTACCGATGGACTCATCGAGCCGGCTGCGGTTCTTGTGAAATGAGCGTGAATCATGGACCAGCCGAAAGTAAACGATCAGTCGTTGCGGCGCCTCAGCCAGGCGCAAGCGTTCACGCGTCCTTAGCAAAGACGCCAATCTTTAAGCGGGCATTGGATGCAAACCACAAAATCTGTAAAGATAGAAGCATCATGACTGTTGCCGCTCCTGCGAAAGTTTTTGCTGACCGTATTGGCCGTATTGAGGTTTCTGCAACCATGGCCGTGGCCGCCGAGGCTGCCAAACTGCGCGCACAGGGCGCAAACCTGGTGGATTTTGGCGCCGGCGAGCCACATTTTGCCACTCCGCGGCACATAAAAGACGCTGCAATTGCGGCGATTGAGGCCAATTTCACGCGCTATACCGTCGTTCCGGGCATTCCGGACGTGCGGAAGGCGATCGTGGAGCGGCATGCCTGCGATTTCGGGTCGGATTACGCGATCGACGAGGCGGTCTTTACCACCGGCGGGAAGCTGGCCTTGTTCAACACGATCCAGGTGCTGGTGGATCACGGCGACGAGGTGATTCTGCCGGTTCCTTACTGGGTGAGCTTCAAGGACATCATCCAGTACGCGGGCGGCAAGGTAGTTTTCCTCGAGACCAGCGAGGCGGAGAACTTCCGCATCACGGCCGATGCGATCGAGAAGGCGATTACGCCGCGGACCAAGGCGATCATTCTGAATTCGCCGTCGAATCCGGCGGGGTCGGTAATGTCGGCCGAGGACCTGGAGCGGATCGTTCATCTCGCCCATGAACGTGGGATTTTCCTGCTGCTGGACGAGTGCTATGTCTATCTCAACTATGCGGGCAAGCCGGTTTCAGGCGGCTCATATACGTGGGCCAAGGAGCACATCGTCATCCTCGGGTCGCTGTCGAAGACCTACTCGATGACGGGCTGGCGCGCGGGGTATGCGCTGGCAGCGAAGCCGGTGGCGGCAAACCTGAGCAAGCTGCAGTCGCAGTCGACGTCGAATGCGGCGAGCATGGTGCAGAAGGCGGCGATTGCGGCGCTGGCGGGTTCGCAGGAGTGCGTGGCGCAGTTCCGCGCGGAGTTTATTGAGCTGCGCGACTACATGCTGGCGAAGCTGAAGGAGATTCCGGGCGTGACGTGCACCAAGCCGGAAGGCGCGTTTTACGTGTATCCGAATATCGCGGCGTTTATCGGCAAGGGCGGCGTCAAGACCGCGACGGAACTGGCGACGCGGCTGCTGCACGAGGCGCACGTGGTGACGGTGCCGGGCGAGGCGTTCGGGACCGCCGAGCACATCCGCATTTCCTATCCAGTGACGAAGCAGAACATCGATGAAGGTACCCGGCGGATGGGCGAGTTCCTGGGCAAGCTGGGGTAAACCGAGGCAGAATGTAGCGACGGAAGGCCCGGGAGACCGGGCCTTTTCGTTTTTGGCGATTGAATGGTTCGTGCTTTCCCACCCTTGCGACGAAAAGCAAAGGCGTCGCAAGGATGGGGCACCCGGCACCCGGCATTCACGCAATCTTATGCGGACAGATAGGCCAATCCAGAAGCAGATCCTTCGTTTCGCTGAAGAAAGCCGCTCCACTCAGGATGACACCTCGTCAACGTTAAAGCCGGCTGCATCCGCGGGCGGGGACTTCGCGTTCACTCAGGAAGACACCGCGTCAACGTTAGAGCCGGACCGCATCAGCGGGCCGGGACTTCGCCGTTGATGACGCCGACGCCGGGGACGTAGCCAACCTGCCATTCGTTGAGGGGTGCCTGGTGGCGGCAATCGAGGCAGGTGGTCTTTTCAAAGCGGGCCGAGCATTGCGGGCAGACGCCGCCGGTCTGGAAGGTGTCGAACGACGTGCTGCACTTGTTGCAGCGCCAGACAGGGCCGAGCGGAGGCGCGGTTCGACAACTGGGGCAGGCAAAGCCCTGGCGGCGGGGAATCTTCTCAAGCTTGCGCAGGGCACGGGCGGTTTTGAAGCCGTTCCAGCAATTCATTCCGGCGTAGGCGGCGATGAGGCCGGTCCAGATCGAACGGGTCACTAGGGCGAGGGCGATGAGTCCGGCAACGCCAAAGAACCCGAGAAACGATGCAACCAGCAGGCTGCGGGCGCGGCCCAAAGGAAACCAAAGCAGGGAGCGCAGGATCTGCCCGCCATCGAGGGGATAGATCGGCAGGATGTTGAAAACCAGCAAGACGATGTCGGTGATGAGCACCGCGACAATCAGGTGGTAGGCATTTGGCATCGAATCCTGCAAATTCGATGCCTGGGCAGCCTTCCAAGCCACCGTCAAGGGTAGTGCCAGGGCTACATTCACCAGCGGGCCGGCGGCGATGCTCCAGAGGGTTGCGCCGGGGCGTTGGGGCGGATTGACGTAGGCCACGCCGCCAAGCGGCCAGAGCATGATGGTGTCGGCGGTGCCGCCGACGGAGCGGCAGGCGAGCGCGTGGCCGAATTCGTGCGTCAGCACGATTGCAAAGAGGGCCACGTACTCGATGACGTTCCACAGTACGGAACTGTATCTGCCCTTCCGAGCTTCAATTTCGTAGATGGCTACGAGGAACCACGTCCAGTTGAGATAAACATCGATTCCATTGATGCGGAAGAGACGGAAGGAGCCTTGGCCAGTGCCGAACATGCAGTTAGCTTACCCGATATGGCCGTTTGCCTATTGTTGCAGCGCAGATTTACAAAGGAATCAGGACAGTTGGAGCTTTGCAATGTCCGTCTGGTGAGGAACATAACAGCCCGGGGATGCTAAGCTCTTTCTGCGCGTCCGCGGGCAGCCGTGCACGGCTGTCAAAGACCTAAAAGTATCGCCCATCACTGTGCAAACCTAGCTTCTGTCGAGTAGGATGTGTTTTCCATGCCGAAGTCTATTGATTTTCGTCCAGTCATACTTGCCGGTGGCAGCGGAACCCGATTTTGGCCCCGCTCGCGCCGTGCCCGGGCCAAGCAAGTGTTGGCGCTCGATGGCGAGCGCTCGATGATTCAGCAGACGGTAGAGCGTCTGAGACCACTGGCCGCTGCAGAGAAAACCTGGGTTATCACCAACGAGTACCTGGCGCAGGAGATCGCCGACCAGTTGACGGGCGTGCCACGTCACCAGATCGTCGAAGAGCCCGTAGCGCGCAATACCGCGCCGGCGTGCGGGTTAGCCGCCTTCCTGATCGAGCGGGAGAATCCTGAAGCGGTGCTGGGAATATTTCCCTCGGACCATGTGATTGCCGACGAGCCGCGGTTCTTGAAGGCGCTGCAAAAGGGGATTGCACTTGCAGCGGAGGGCGAAAATATCGTCGTCCTGGGCATTGAGCCGACGCGTGCTGAAACCGGATACGGCTACATCGAGACTGGTGAAGATGATGGAGCGGAAGCTGCTCTTCGCGTTCGCCGGTTTACGGAGAAGCCAAATCTGAATCGCGCGCAGGAGTTTGTGGCTTCGGGCAATTACTACTGGAATTCCGGTATGTTCCTGTGGTCGGCAAAGACCCTGGCTAATGCTGTTCGCGAGCACCTGCCGGATATGGCTCCGTTGCTCGAGAAGATTGCAGCCAGCTTTGGCAAGCCCGAGTTTGAACAGGTATTTCGCGATCTGTATCCGAAGTGCGAGAACATTTCAGTGGATTACGCTGTCCTGGAGCCGCGGTCGGCGAAGGGCGAGCACGCTTCCCATCTGTTCTGCGTGCCGGCGGAGTTTGCGTGGAACGATCTGGGCTCGTGGGCTTCGCTTTACGAGTATCAGATGGAGACGCGGCTGCGCGGCGATGGCGACGGCAATGTTGCCGAGTCGGATGGCCACCTGACCATTGAGGCAGGCAACAACTACATCTATAGCCCGAAGAAGTTCGTGGCCCTGGTGGGCGTTGAAAACCTTGTCATCGTGGATACGGAGGATGCGCTTCTGATTGTGCATCGCGACCACTCGCAGGATGTGGGCAAGGTGGTAAAGGAACTGGGGCTCTCGGGGCGCGACGAGCTGATCTAATTCTCGACTCGTTGCTCGATGGGCTTCACGGTCTGGCGGAAAACTCACTGCGTTGAAGAGGCGCTATCTGAAGTCGCGCCACGACCGCTTCACAACTGGCTTGTCATTCTGAGCCCCGCACGCTTGGGGCCCCATGAAATGGGGTAAGGGGGGCGAAAGATCTGCTTCCGTTTTTCTCGCCACTGTTCCTGCACTCACCGACGTTCCCTGTGCTCCGTTATGCTTATCTATTCACGGAGAGTCATAAAGCAAGTATGTCCCATCCACAAATCAAGTTTGGAACTGATGGCTGGCGCGGCGTCATCGCCGACGACTTTACTTTTGCCAATGTGCGTACCGCGGCGGCGGCGATTGCCGCTTACATTCACGCGCAGGAAGATCCCGCGAAGGGCCTATGCATCGGCTACGACACGCGGTTCGGGTCGAAAGCGTTTGCGCGGGCCTGCGCCGAGGTTGTGGCGGCGACGGGAATCGGCGTCGCGCTGGCCAATGACATTACGCCGACGCCGGCGCTGAGCTTTGGCGTGCGCGGACGCGGCGCGGCGGGCGGCATCATGATCACGTCGTCGCACAATCCTGCGCAGTGGAACGGCGTGAAGTACAAGGCCTGGTACGGCGGGTCGGGCAAGCCGTCGATAATCGCGGCGATTGAGAGCTATCTCGACAAGCCCACGCCGAAGGCCGAAAAGCCGGCGGACGATTGAAGAGGTCGATTTTCTGCCGCCGTATCTGAAGGCGATCGAGAACTTCGCGGATCTCGACCTGATCGCAAAGTCGGGGATGAAGTTTGCCATCGACTCGATGTACGGCGCGGGAGGGACGATTCTGTCGGACATCTTCACGCGCATCGGCGTGGATCATGTGCAAATCCGTGGTAATCCGGACCCGCTGTTTCCCGGGATCAATCCGGAGCCGATCGAGCCGCATATTCGCGCGCTGGGCGAGGCGGCTGTGGCGTACAAGTGCCACGCTGGCCTATGCACGGACGGCGACGCGGACCGCATCGGCGCGACCGATGAGGATGGGAATTTTGTCGATCCGCACAAGATCTTTTCGGTGCTGCTGAGCTGGGTTCTTCGCCGTAAAGGCTGGCCGGGAGCGGTGACCCGCGCATTCAACACGACGAAGATGCTGGATCGGATTTGCAAGAAATACGGTCGCGAACTGATTGAGCACGGCATCGGGTTCAAGTATGTTTGCGACCTGATGCTGGAGCGCGAGATCGTGATGGGCGGCGAAGAGTCGGGCGGTATCGGGTTTCAACGCCATCTGCCGGAGCGCGATGGGCTGTTGAATGCGCTGCTGCTGGCGAACGTAATGGCCGAAGAGAAGAAGACGCTGGGCCAGCTTGTTGCCGATCTGCAGGCGGAGTACGGCGAACATCAGTACGGGCGCATCGATCTGCATATTCCGGACTACCTGAAGAATGCGGCGATTGCGCGGGCACACGCGCTGCCGGTGGGCGATGCGTCGATTGCGGGGATGCCGATTTTGCGGCAGGAGACGCTGGACGGGGTGAAGTTCTACCTCGACAATCCCGAGGCCAAAACGAAGCCGAATGCGGCGGAGACGTGGATTCTGTTTCGAGCCAGCGGGACGGAGCCGCTCATGCGGATTTATACCGAATCCACGTCGAAAGAAGCGGTGGCGAAGTTGCTTGAGAGCGGACACGCGTTTGCGATGGCGAGCTGAACCAAAAGGGATCAGTGGTCGGGGATCAAGGCTCAAAGATCAGATCGTGAGGAGGCAGGCGTGTTCATTCACATCTTCGGTTTTCGTTGGAAGGAACGCGCCACAGATGCCGAAAAAGCACGCGCGGCGCGCGATATTCGCGCATTTCAAGGGCAGATTTCCGGCTTGATTGACGTGTTTGTGGGCGAAAATCTTTCGCCGAGGGGGCAAGGCTACACATTTGCGGGGCTGATGCGGTTCACGGATCGAGACGCATGCGACGCGTATTCGACACACCCTTCGCATCTGGCTTTGCTGGACTGGCTGGTTCCGCTGATCGATCCGGTCGAGCTGGATTTCGAAGCGTAGATTTGTTCGTCTCGCGGACGGCTCACCGCAGAATCACGAGTGCGGCATTCGCGTTGGGAACGCGAAGGTGCGCTGCTTCGTTCTTTACTTCGAGGAATTCAGTTGTGCGTGGGCTCCATTCCGCCTGGGGCCGGACCTGCGCACCTGCAAGCGTCACGCCTTCGGTTGCATCGAGACTCGCCGCCTGCATTCTCCAGACAGATGCCGAAGTTGCATTCATCAATCCGCGAATAGTTAGCGCAATCGGAGCGAATTCATCCTTGTTGAATACGGCGATCA
Organism: uncultured Acidobacteriaceae bacterium; assembly: GCA_963735215.1. Taxonomy (GTDB): domain Bacteria; phylum Acidobacteriota; class Terriglobia; order Terriglobales; family Acidobacteriaceae; genus Telmatobacter. The sequence continues at coordinate 525,444 of CAVTKF010000014.1, forward strand.
GTGTCTCAGGCTCGCGCCTTGCAGCATAGACAGTGGCATTCGCGCCTTTTAAGTCGCAATCTGCGCGCAGCATTCTGGCGCCGGCAAACTGGTTGGCGAGCATCATGCCGTAGAACACGGGCATGGCCTTCACTTCTTTGCCGGGTTCACTTTGGATGGGACTGTAAAAGCCGCTGTGGACGGACTGCGGGGTTGTCGCCACGTTCATTCCGGGGGTGTGGCCGCCCAGCCCCGCGGTGAGAAATGCGCTGCGGCCGCCATGAAGGTTCACGCCTGCGCATCCCAGGCTAGCGAGCTGGAGCAGATAATCGCCCGCCCAGAGCGCAGCGGCGAAGGCGTCACTCATTCCCGGTTTTCCTCCGCGATAACAGGAGTTGCCTTCAGTCATGCGATACGTGCGCCCGGAAGCGCGGGCAGCCGCTACGATCTGGTTTGTCTCAGACGAAATGCGCGGATTGCCGGCGAGAAGACGCTGGAAGAGTGACGCGGGGATCGTCTGGCGGTCCCTCGGCATAATAGTGGCCGGTCAATGCGACGACACGCGATGCCAACCGCGCTGGCACCTGGGCGCTGAATCGCGTGATCCAATCGGATGAAGCCGCGACGTCCGGACCGCCGAAGCGCGCAGCGGGAACCTTTGCGGCTATGGCTGTCGCGAACTCCGCCCATTCCTTGACGTAGTCGACGAAGTCCCAATGGAGCGGGCGCGTGCCGTTATTGGGGTTGCGGTAGAGGTCGGGCTCGTTGCCGATCTGGAAGAATTCCAGCCTTTCGCCTATTTTCTGCGCGACATACGAAGCTTCATTCGCGGCGCGTTGGGGAGTGCTGTTGCCGAAGTTCAGGCCGTAGATCAGGCGCCATCCGGTCGCCTGCAGGAATCCGGCGAGCGCGTCGATGGCTTCGGGATTGATTTGAAAGAGCTGGTGCGGCATCCAGTTGGCATCGAGGTTGCCGGGCGGCACGCGGAGCTTCGGCGCAGTCGTGGATGCGCTGGATTTGAACCAGCAGAACTCACTGGTGTTGCCGCCCAGGCGCAGCACTCCGTTGGTGCTCAGGAGGCGGAAATGAGCCACCAGGTCACAATTGTCCGGTGAGAAGAAAGCGGGATCGGTTAGCTGCGCCAGTTCGTAGCTGAGGCCGGTGAAGGTGCGGGGAACCATCGGAGCAGAGGGATCGCTTTGCAAGGTCAAATTCGCTGAGACTTCGGGAGCATTCGAGGCGATTGCACCATGGCAAGGCGATGCTGCGGCGGCTGCTGCGCAGAACAGGAAGTCTCGGCGATTCATCGTTTTTTGCCTCGGGAAGATCTTAAATTCGCGGACTCCGGAGGGCTGCCAGAGATTTTGGTTATTGACGGATTGTTGTGTATACGCAATAATTCATTTGCCAGATGAATGAAACGAACCAAAGAGCGCCGGGGGAGAGCGGGCTATTCAACCGCATCGCGGTGCTGCGCGCGGACCGGGGGATCAGCCGGCAGGAGCTGGCTGATGCCGTTGGGGTGAACTACCAGACGATCGGATTTCTGGAGCGGGGAGATTACGGGCCGAGCCTGAAGCTGGCTTTTCAGATCGGGGCGTTTTTCGGGCTCCCGGTGGAGGCGGTTTTTTCGATGGAGCCGTTCAAGCCGCTGAGCGAGCAGTTATACGCGATCATCCAGTCTCCGGAAAAAGGAAAACTATGAATACCGAATACGCCTTCGGGAACATTCGAATCCGCTTCGAATCGCGAGCGCGCCGCCGGTGGTTTGTCGCGCTCTTCTACGCCGCGGCGGCCGTGATCTGCCTTGCCTGGTGTTCGTTTGACCAAAAACGGAACACCGGCGCATGGATCGTCTGCGGATGCATGATTCTTGGCACAACGCTCATGATCGTTTTTTCGTGGATGCAGGCGACATGCACGCGACGTCGGGGACGAACGCGAAATGCATCGCCGTGAGCACTCCTACTTCAAGGCCTACTCCGTTTTCGGAAAACTGGTTGTGGCCGCGTTAATTGCCGACGCTTATTTCAGGGGACACAATCCGATTACGCCGCTGCTGCCTCTGGCGCTGCGGGGAGGTATGGTGGGCTGGCCCTCTAGCACTGTTCATGGCGACCGGTCTCCTCTACCTCACGCTGCCTCAGGCAATTTTGATCTGGACGGAGCCGGATATGGAGGAGGCGCAATGAGAGCTGAGTTGGTGTTGATGGGGAAGCGGCTGGACATGGCGGCGCGCGTTCATCGGCGGGCGCTGGTGGTGTCGATCTACGCGGGGCTTGCTTTACTGATGGCTGCGCTGTGGTCGGTGGATCGGTGGCATACGTCGGGCGTGTACATGATCTTTGCAACCTTCCTGGTGAACCGGTTTTTTCTGGGCGGGTACAACTTTGGCGGGCTGATCAAGCCGTTCAACGGCAAAGCGCCGCGGCGATCCGCGTATAGAGAGACACCTTTTCTGATGCTGGCGTTGCGGGTTTATCGGCCGACGCCGGAGGAGAGCGAGTATCGCAACGACGAGCGCGAAATGCATCAGCGGGACCGCGCGCACTACCAGGCGTACCAGGTGCTTACGATTGTGCTGACTGTGCTGTGGCTGCTGGCGGACTGGATGATGAAGGCGCCTCGCTTGCTCGCGTGGATGCCTGTCTCGGCCGACGTGCTGCTGTACGGGCTTGTGCTGATGGCGATTGTGGTGGCGGTTACGCTGCCGCAGGCGATTTTGCTGTGGACGGAGCGGGATATGGAGGAGGTGGAAGTGACCCCGGCGATCTCAGGCCAGCCAGGCTGAAAAAGACAAAAGCAGATCCTTCGCGACACTTACCCCATCGCGCTTTAAGCGCGATAGGGCCCCAAGCGTGTGTCGTTCAGAATGACACTTTGCTGATGTGAACATCCCAATCCGATGAAGCTTAAACCTAGATCGTCTTGTCGTCGGCGTGGGATTCTTTGGCGTCGGGGTAATGCTGACAGCCGAAGAGGCGGAAGTCCGAAACATTCTTGAGGCGGAACTGGCCGGCTTGCTGACGCTGCGGGAACCTGAGGCGGAAGAAGTCTGCGCCGTCTACGTCGTCGAGATGGAAGGCCGGGCGGGCGTCAATGTATACGGTTGCGATTTCGACATTGCTGAGTTCGAGGTTGCGCACGTGGCGCGCGTAGATGCCCGTCGCGGGCAGGTCGCCGAACATGTCGGGTTCAGGATATTTCCCGGCGTTCTCCGGAGGTTCGTCGGTGGGCGTCGTTCCGGCGCCGCCGACCTGATTCAAATAGACGTCGCTGATCTTGAGATCTTCGATGGGGTGGTCAGCTACTCCGGCAATGATGGAGGGCAGCCGCGCGGCGCCTGAGCTGACGAGATTGCTGATGATGATGCGTCTCATGGTGCCGACGACGGTTTGTGGTTTGGGGCCGCGCAAGCGAGCGCCGAGGCGTAGAAAGAAAGGGGCGCGGACGTTCCGCATCGTGATGCCGGTGAAGGTGATGTCTTCGACGATGGCTCCGTCGACGGACTCGAGCGCAAAACCCTGGCAGCTTTCGAAGACGCAGTTGGAGATGGTGATGTTCCTGAAGCCGCCGTTGGTTTCGGTGCCGAGCTTGATGCGGCCTGTGCCAACGCGGCCTTTCGGCATCTCCATCCGCTTCCAGGTACCGTCGAGGACGGAGCCAAGTTCGTAGACGCCGGTGACGTAGCAGTTGGTGATGGTGAGGTTCTCTGTGGCGCGCGCGTATCCGAGTGCATAAGAGCTTTTGGGGCAGATGCCGTCGTCCCACGGTGAGTTGACGGTGCAATTGGAAACGCGGACATTGCGGCAGCAGTCGATGTCGATGCCGTCGCGGTTGGTGTCGATCTTGAGGTTGTCGATGGTGAAGTTGTCGACGCCGGTGGCGAGGACGCCGAACCAGCCGCCCTGGAGGATGGAGAAGTCGCTGAGGATGACGTTGCGGCAGTTCTTGAGCGCGATGGCCTTGTTGCCGACACCGGGAGCGGTGGTGTTGGGCAGCGTCTTCTCGTTGTGGCCGCGGCTGAGACCTTTGCCCCAGATGAGGCCAGGGCCGAAGATGCCGAAGTCGTGGATGTTTTCGCCCCAGATGAGGCTGTTGTGCCAGTGATTGTGGCCGTAGTCCTGAAAGGGCTCCCACGCGCCTTGCGGCTCCGCAGCGTCGTAGCCGCCGCTGGAGAGGCCTTCGTACGGTGTGGGCGCGGCGAGAATGGTGGCGCCTTGTTGAAGGAAGAGAGCGACGTTGCTTTTGAGATGGATGGAGTAGCTCAAGTAGATGCCGGCGGGGAAGGTGACGGTTCCGCCGCCTGCGTTGGCTGCGGCATCGATGGCTGCATTAATAGCAGGTGAATCGATCGAGGTCCCGTCACCCTTGGCGCCGTAGGCTCGAACATCAAAGTAGATGCGTTTTTGAGCGGTTGCGACGGGCGCGGCGGATTGCGATTGCGAGGTTGTGAGGGATGGGTTGAAGAGGGTGGTTGCGCCGCCCGCTACGGTGAGTCCGGCCATCTTCAAGAAGTCCCTGCGAAAGTCGAGCACGCGATGTCTCCAAGTTCTTTGGGTCGGTTTCAATGTGTATTGCAAAGAGAAGAGATTCAGCCATCGATTCTAAAGCTTGTAAATGGAGAATTGGAACACCGCGGAGTGGAGTCCTTCGTAATGCAGAGCGTGCTATCATGATTTTCTTCGGTGAGCCCCTGCGCCGATGAGGTCCCCGCAAGAAAACGGAATTTTGAGTGACGCCAACCGCTCGATGCTTTTTATCTGCGTGCGTCGATGCGTGGTTCACGGCGTTTTATCCAGCAGCTCGGAACCCGACAAGGTCTGCGTATTCGCGTGAGATCGATAGCCCTCATCTGTCGACGGTTTTTTGCTTTGGCGGTGGCATTTTCTTCCACTGTGACGGCATGGAGCGCTCCGTCCACCTCGACGTTTTCGCACGCAAGCACACCCGCCGGGGAAGTGAGCGGCATCTCAATTTTCGTACTCACGATCACGGGGATGATCTTCGTGGGTGTGTCCGGATTACTGGTGTATGCGCTGGTGCGCTATCGGGGACGCCAGGGAGACTTGTCGGAGCCGCCACAGGTCTTCGGCAGCGTACAGATTGAGTTGTCATGGACGATCATTCCGGTGCTGATTATCGTGGTGCTGTTTCTTACGACCGCGCGGGTGTTATTCAGCGTGCAGGATGCGCCGAAGCCAGCATCGGCACTGGATGTGATTGTGGTGGGGCACCAGTTCTGGTGGGAGTTTCGCTATCCGCAGTACAACGTGGTGACCGCGAATGAACTGCATGTCCCGGTGAGCAACGATGCAACGGATCGGCCGACCTTTATGAAGTTGACATCGGCTGATGTGATTCACAGCTTCTGGGTGCCGCAACTGGCGGGCAAGACCGATCTGCTGCCGAATCGCGTGAATGAGATGTGGATCGATCCGCGCACGCCAGGGCTCTACGTGGGGCAGTGTGCGCAGTTTTGCGGAGCGCAGCACGCGAAGATGCTGTTGCGCGTGTACGTCGATACACCGGAGCAATTCAAGCAGTGGATTGCGAATCAGCAGAGGGTGCAGACCGAGATCGCGGCACCGGGAGCGAGTGAGGATGCCACAGCTCGTCGCGGGAGTTCAGAGAATGTCGTGCATGCAGGAACAAACATGGTCGCGCCGACTTCGCCGGACGCGGCGGGAGATGCGGTCAGCTACGAAAGCTCGCCGGAGATTTCGCCACGCGCTGGGCAGGATGTGTTTGAGCACCAGGCGTGCATCAGTTGCCATACGGTGGCGGGGACGGTCGCGACGGGACGGTATGGTCCCGACCTGACGCACATGATGAGCCGCGCAACGATTGCAGCGGGCGCGGCTCCGAATACGAAAGAAAGATTGCTGGCATGGGTAACGGATCCGAGCCAGATCAAGCCGGGATCGTTGATGCCGGCGATGCATTTGACCGACAGGCAGAACGAACAAATCACGGCGTACTTGCTGACCTTGAAGTAGTCATCACGACTGAGGTCGTCCTGCTGTCAAAGCGGACAAGGCAGGGCGTGGAGAGCGGGAGATGGGCACAGAGAGCATGCCGGCGCCACAAGGGATTGAGGCGGGGATTGACCGCACGCCTGGCGCGACCGAGACGGGCACGTATCTCGAACTTGTGCATAGCTGGATTGTGACGGTCGATCACAAGCGGCTAGGGATTCTGTATATCTGCTATGCGCTGGTGTTTCTGCTGGTGGCGGGCGTTGAAGCGCTTTTGATTCGCGCGCAACTCTTCTTTCCTCATAACGATTTCATCTCGCCTTTTACGTTCAACCGGCTGTTCACGATGCACGGCACCACGATGGTGTTCCTGGTGGGGATGCCGATCCTGTTCGGGTTTGGCAATTATCTTGTGCCACTGATGATCGGGGCGCGCGACATGGCGTTTCCGCGGTTGAATGCATTCAGCTTCTGGATCAGCGCATTCGCAGGACTGCTGCTGTATTACAGCTTTATCGGCGGTGTGGGGCTGGCGGGGACGGGTTCGGCGCCCGATGTTGCGTGGTTTGCCTATGCGCCGCTGACGGAGCGTGCGTTTTCACCGGGACACACGGTCGATTACTGGGCGGTGTCTCTATTGGCGAGCGGCATTGGAAGCATCGGAACGGCGATCAACTTTCTTGCGACGGTTTTCTGCATGCGCTGCAAGGGGATGACGCTGTTTCGCATGCCGCTGCTGCCGTGGTTATATGCGGTCGTTTCATTTCTAGTGCTGGTGGCGGTTAGCCCGCTGACCGCGGCGCAAGCAATGCTGCTGATCGATCGCTACCTGGGCGGACACTTTTTCGATACGCAGGCGGGCGGGTCGGCGATCTTGTGGGCGCACTTCTTCTGGATATTCGGGCACCCCGAAGTCTACGTGCTGGTGCTGCCGGCGTTCGCGTTTGCCAACGAGATCATCCCGGTATTTTCACGGAAGGCGATCTTTGGTTATCCGGCGATGGTGGCGGCGTCGGTGGGGATTGCATTCATCAGCCTGAGCGTGTGGGCGCACCACATGTTCACGATCGGGATGACGTCGTTCGGGAATGCGTTCTTCACGCTTTCGACAATGCTGGTTTCGATTCCCACCGGGATCAAGATATTTAACTGGCTGGCGACGATCTGGGGAGGGAAGATTCGTTTTGCGACGCCGATGTTGTTTTCGGTAGCGTTTCTTCTCCAGTTTCTGATTGCCGGGCTGACAGGCATCATGCTGTCGATTTCGCCGTGGAACTGGCAAACGCACAATTCCTATTTCGTCGTTGCGCATTTTCACTACGTGCTGGTGGGCGCGATTGTCTTCATGATTTTTGCGGCGCTCTATTACTGGTATCCGAAGATGACGGGGCGGATGCTGGATGAGCGGTTGGGAAAGTGGCACTTCTGGCTGATGGTGATCGGGTTTCATGTGACATTTGACACGATGCACTTTCCGGGATTGCTGGGAATGCCGCGCCAGATTTACACATACGAGCCGGATCGTGGGTGGACGCTGCTGAACCAGATCATTTCGGTGGGCGGGATCATCCAGGGCATTGCGGTTTTGATTCTTGTGTACAACCTGGTGCACTCGTATTTTCGCGGCGCGGAAGCGGGGCCGGACCCGTGGGATGCGTGGACGCTGGAGTGGTCGACGACGTCGCCGCCTCCTGCATATAACTTTCCGGTTGAGCCGGTGGTTGCAAGCCGCCGGCCGCTTTGGGATTTGAAACATCCGGAAGATCCGGATTCCGCATTTGAGTGAGGAGCGCGATGGCGACTGTTCCACTGGAGCACGTGGCGAATGAAGGCACATGGAAAGTGCCTTCGCGCGGCGTTGTGGCGATGGCCAGCCTGATCACGGCAGAGGCGTCGATCTTCACGATCTTTGTGGTGGCGTATCTCTACTATCTCGGCCGGGATACCGTCGGGCCGACGCCGAAAGAGGTTTTGGAGATTCCGTATTTCGGAACGGTGTGCCTGCTTTCGAGCAGCGGATTCATCATGCTGGCAGAGCGCGCGATTGAGCATGGACGCATGGCGGCATTTCGGTTGTGGTGGATGGTCACGATTCTGCTGGGCGCGATCTTTCTGGCGGACACCGGAATGGAATGGTACAAGCTGATCGTTCACGATCATCTGACGATTCGCACCAATCTGTTTGGCACGACCTTCTATTCGCTCGTGGGCCTGCATGCATCGCACGTGGTGGTGGGACTGCTGATGATGCTGGTGGTGATGATGTTTGGGCTGACGGGGCATTTGCGCGCGGAACATGCGGAGCGCGTGAAGGTGCTGGCGCTGTACTGGCACTTTGTGGATGCGGTGTGGGTGGTGGTGTTTACGGTGGTGTACGTGGTGGGGAGATGACGGAGTCTAGAGCTTCAATGCATTCGGCTGACCAGCCTGGCGCGCTGCGCACGCACTCGATTCATCTTCCGGCGCCGACGGCGTGGCCGTTTCTGATGGCGCTGGGACTGGTGCTGGTGTTCGCTTCGTTGGTGACGAGTGCGGGTCTGGCGGTGCTGGGCGCACTTCTGACAGCCGTGTCGATTGTCGGCTGGTTCCGCGCGGTGCTGCCCCACGAGGCGCATGAGGATGTCGCAGTCACGGATGAGGTCGTGGTGATCGTGCCTTCACGCGAGACGGTGGCGCGTATCGATGTGGGCGAGACGCATCGTGCGCAGTTGCCGCTGGAGACGTTTCCTATTTCGAGCGGAATTATTGGCGGGATTGCGGGCGGGATCGCGATGGTGATTCCGGCGGAGATTTACGGGATCGTTCGCTTTCACAGCATCTGGTATGTGGTGAATCTGCTGGGCGGGGCAGGCGTGGGGAACTGGGTGAATCCGACAGTGGAAGAGATGAGCCACTTCCGGTTGAGCGCGTTTGTGACCGCGAACATCATTCAGGGCGCGACGACGTTGCTGGTTGGTTTGCTCTACGGAGCGATGCTGCCGATATGGCCGAAGCACCCGATTTTGCTGGGCGGGATTCTTGCACCGGCGGCGTGGACTGGGCTGTTACTCAGCGTGATGGGGATTGTGAATCCGTTTCTTGCAGCAGCGAATTGACTGGTGGTCATTCGCGGCTGCGCAGGTGATCTTCGGACTGGTGGCGGGATACGTGGTGATGAAAATCGGCAAAATCAAGCGGCTGCAACAGGTGCCGCTGGCGATGCGGCTGGGCTTGGAGTCGCCGGGCTTGCGGCCGGAACGCAGCGAGGAAGATTCGAAGCAATGAAGACGGCGGGTTCGCTGCTCGGATTGGGCGCGCTGGCGCTGACTGCGCTGGCAGGCTGCGATCTGCCCGGCAAGCCGAAGGCCGGACCGGAGGTGCCGCGGCCGGAAGAGGTGCTTGCGTTCGAGACGCTTTACGCGGCGAATTGCGCGGGATGCCATGGTGCGAACGGGCAGGATGGTGCGGCGACAAACCTCGCAAATCCGGAGTACCAGGCGCTCATTGACGACGCTTCGCTGCGCGAAGTGATCGCCAAAGGGATGAAGGGAACGCTGATGCCGGCATTCGCGCAGGAGAACGGCGGCATGTTGACCGATGCGCAGATCGACGCGCTGGTGCAGGGGATGCGCGCGAGCTGGCGGAAGGCCAGATGCGTTTGGCGGGGAGAATCCGCCGCCTTACAAGGCAACGCATGCAGGCGATGCGGCAAAGGGACAGGGTGTTTACGCGATCGCATGCGCGCAGTGTCATGGGCCTTCGGCGCAGCAGCGGGGGAAGGCGGGGTCGATTCTGGATGGATCGTTTCTCGCGCTGATCAACGAGCAGACCGTGCGTACGACCGTGATTGCGGGAAGGCCGGATATCGGCGAGCCGGATTGGCGCGGGCATATTCCGGGAAGAGCGATGACGGATGACGAGATTACGGATGTGAGCGCGTGGCTGATGAGCGCAGAGGCCGGTGAATCCGGGGCAGCCTTATCCGGCTGTGAGTACTGCGGTGCAGACGCCGGGAGAGAAGCCGGTATCTACGTTGAAGCGCTAAGAAACGTGTACGCGAGCAGGAGCAATTATGGATGAGAAACTTGCGCTTCCGAGCGAGCAGGAACTGGCACAACGCAGCGAAACGGAGAGCGTAACGCGGCGAACGTTCCTGATGAACGTGGGGATCGCGTTGAATGCGGCGGTGGCGCTGGTGATTGCGACGCCGGTGGTGGTCTATCTGCTGGGGCCTGTATTGCGGCGCAAGGAGTATCTGCAGTGGATCGCGATTGGCAACGTGAGTGAGTTTCCGGTGGGCGAGACGAAGCTGATCACGTTCCAGAATCCGTTTTCGGATCCATGGGATGGAGAGACGGCGAAGGTTCCGGCGTATGTGCGGCGTTCGGCTCCGGATGAGTTCACCGTGTTTGCGATCAACTGTGCGCATCTTGGCTGTCCGGTGCGTTGGTTCTCGGAGTCGCAGTTGTTTATGTGTCCGTGCCATGGCGGCGTGTATTACGCAGACGGCAGCCGCGCATCGGGGCCGCCGGAGCGGGGACTTTTCACTTATGAGCTGAAGATGCAGGACGGGAAGCTGATGATCAATGCGGGGCAGATGCCGACACTGCGCAATCGTGCGAGCGCGAGTCCCTGCCCTTCGATTTCGGCACCCGAGTTCACCGAAACTCGTTTCGAGGATTGAATCATGTCCGGGCTCAAAGGGCCGTGGTACAAACGCGTCTACGATTGGCTAGAGCTGCGCGTACAACTCGAAGGGCCGATCAAGGATGCAGCGCTGCATCCGGTGCCGCGGAGCACCGCGAGCTGGTGGTACGTCTTCGGCAGCGCGAGCTTGGTGCTGCTGATTCTGCAGGTGGTGACGGGGATTCTACTGGCGCTGGTGTATGTGCCATCGGCGGCGCATGCGTGGAATTCGCTGCAGGTGCTGAACCAACAATTGCCACTGGGATGGTTTTTGCGCGCGATGCATGGATGGGGATCGAACTTCATGGTCGCCGTGGTGCTGATTCACATGGCGCAGGTGTTTTTATTTGGCGCGTACAAATTTCCGCGGGAGCTGACATGGATTGTGGGCGTGTTCATGCTGCTGATGACGCTGGGCATGGCGTTTACCGGGCAGGTATTGCGTTTTGATCAGGATGCGTATTGGGGACTGGGGATCGGCGCTTCGATCTTGGGGCGCGTGCCCTGGGTTGGCGGGGAATTGGTGTACCTGCTGATGGGCGGCCCGATTATCAATGGGGCAACGCTGACACGGTTCTTTGCGCTGCATGTGTTTGTGATTCCGGGGACGCTGCTTGCGTTTGCGGCGCTGCATGTGTGGATGGTGCTGAAGCTCGGAGTCAATGAGTGGCCGATGCCGGGAAGGATTGTACGTCGCGAGACATACGTCGAGGAGTACAACAAACTCACGCACACGGATGGGATTCCGTTTGTGCCAGGCGCGGTGTGGAAGGACCTGATCTTTTCCGCGGCGATTCTGTCTGCGGTTGCGTTCTGCGCGGCGGTATTCGGGCCATATGGGCCGAAGGGCGTGCCGGATCCGACGATTATCAACACGGTTCCGAAGCCGGATTTCTTCTTCCTGTGGATATATACGGTGCTGTCGTTTTTGCCGCCGGAGATGGAGACGCCATTCATTCTGATCGCGCCGGTGATTGGTATTCTGGTGCTGCTTGCGTTGCCGTTCGTGGCCGGCGTGGGCGAGAAGAGTTGGTGGCGACGGCCGGTCGCGGTGTTTTCCGTGATGTTTATCGCGGTGTGCTGGGGGGTCTGGACGAACCTGGGGACGTACACGCCGTGGAGCCCGAAGATGGATGCGTGGAGTGGAGCGGCGGTGCCGGTGGACCTGCTGCGGAACCGAGCGCCGCTGGAACGGCAGGGGGCGAATGTCTTCCAGCAGAAGCAGTGCCGCAATTGCCATCAGCTTGGAGGGCTCGGCGGCCAGCGCGGGCCGGCGCTGGATGAAGTTGCCACGCGGTTGACAGAGGATCAACTGTACCGCCAGGTGCTGCTGGGCGGCGGAAACATGCCGGCCTATGGCAGCGCACTTTCACCGGCGGAGACTACGGCGCTGGTGCGTTTTCTCGAGACGCTGCACCCGAACTATCAGCCGCCTTCGCAGGATGCGTCGCGGCAGGTGGTGGGGCAGGGCGAGGAGCAGATACCGGCGCGGTGATTCAACGCAACACGGAAGATTTGGATGATTGGCCTGATGCTGATTGACGATGGTGTGACCGGCGTACCGGCGCTGGGGGATCTGTTGCGCACTTGGTCGCTGCCGATGGCGCCGTTGATTACGCTGTCGAGTGCGCTCGTGCTGTATTTGCGCGGCTGGATGGCGGCGCGCGTTACACGCGGATGGGAGTTACCGGTTTGGCGAGCAGCTTGTTTTGTGGGTGGTGTGCTGGCGTTGTGGATTGCGCTGGCTTCGCCAATTGATGCGCTGGATGATTATCTGCTTACGGCGCACATGATTCAGCACTTCATCCTGATGTCGATTGCGCCGCCGCTGATTGTGTTGGGTGCTCCGGTGGTGCCGTTGCTGCGGGGAATGCCGCGGTTCTTGATGCGCCGCTGGTTGCGGCCGGTATTTCGTGCGCGTTGGCTAAGGGCAGTTGGGCACACGGTCACCCATCCGATGTTTGCGTGGATTGCAATGAACGTGGCTTACCTGGGATGGCATGTACCGGCAGCATTTGAGCTGACGTTTCGCAGTGAAGCTATTCACAATTCTGAACACGTTTGTTTCTTTGCGACATCGCTTGCATTCTGGTGGGTGGTGCTATCTCCGTGGCCTGCTCGCGCGCGGTGGCCGAGGTGGGCGATGATTCCATATCTTCTGAGTGCGGACATTCTCAATACGGTGTTGTCGGCGACGCTGGTGTTTTCGGGACGCGTGCTGTATCCGTCGTATGCTGCGGCTCCGCGGATTTGTTTTCTGACACCGCTGAAGGATCAGGTGGCTGCAGGTGCGGAGATGTGGGTGCTGAATTCACTGGTGTTTCTGATTCCGGCGGTGGCGATTGCGGCGAAGGAACTGTCGCCGCGGTTTCTGGCACACCGCGCGGAGTTTCCGCAGGAGCTGAAGCCCTCCATTCATATTTAGGGTTTACGGCAAGACTGAGGTCGCGCCGTGTTGCAAACCAGAAGCAGTCCTTCGCCCCGCTTACCCCACGGACGTTTTCCGAGGGGCCCCAAGCTTGCGGGGCTCAGGATGACACTTCTAAGAAGCGATGACTTATTGGCAAACTGACAAACTCTGCCTCCACAACCCAGGTTTCAAAATCGAGACCTGCGGCACCCGAGACTCTTGCGGTGGATAGCTGCGAAAGGTTCGTGGTTTCACACCTTGCGACAAAGACAAAAACGTCGCCTTATCGAGCTGCCGCGACGGATTCACTAAGCGTCTTCGGACGAGGCGGGCGAACGATGATGGGGCCAATAATCGAGACGAGCATGATGACAGCAACGATACGCAAGCCTGAAGTGTAGGACCCGGTGCTTTGGCGGAGATGTGCGATCAGCAGCGGGCCGAATGCGCTGGCGCATCCCCAGGCAGTGAGCATGAGGCCGTATATTGGGCCGATGTTTTTTAAGCCAAAGTAGTCGGCAGCGAATGCAGGCATCGTGCCGAATCCACCGCCGTAGCACATGAGGATGACAAACGCCACCCCGGTGAGATAAGCGGGTGTGGACAGCGTTGGCGTGATCAAGAAGAGGCCGACCTGGATCGTGGCGATCGTGCGTCCAGATGTCGTAGGAGCAGCCGACGCCGCAGTATGTACACACCGTCTTTGTCTTCTTGATGCGGGACTCACGCATGTCGGCTTCAACTTCAGACAGCTGCATGATCGCGCCATAACCGAGCTCCGGCTCAATACCCTTGACGACTTCGATCATGCCGTTTAGAACCGGCGTCGGCATCGCGGTGAAGTAGCCAGCGTCGCCGAGCATGGTTCTCTCCATGAGCGCGTTGCAGGGGCAGACTGTGATGCAGTGGCCGCAGGAGACGCAACTCGATTCGCCGATGGGTGCGCCGCCATCCCACAACACGCGCGGGTGCGCATCTTCCCAGTTGATGCTGAGGGTTTCGTTTACCTGGACATTCTGGCAGGCCTGTACGCAACGTCCGCAGAGGATGCACTGGTCAGGATCGTAGCGGTAGAAGGGATTGCTGAAGTCCTGTTCGTACGGCTTGGGCTTGAAAGGAATTTCCTGATGCTCGACGGCCAGCAGTTTCGTCGTGTTATGCACCGCACAGTTGCCGTTGTTGTTGTCGCATACAGTGCAATAGAGCATGTGGTTGCCGAGGATGCGATCGAACGCCTCGTGCTGGGCGGCGATCGCACGCGAGGATTCGGTGATCACCTTCATGCCATCGTCCGCAGATGTCGCGCACGCGCGAACCAGCTTTCCGTCAACCTCGACCATGCAGGTGTCGCATGTTTGGATTGAACCAAGCTGGGGGTGATAGCAGACCTGCGGCACTTTGACTGCGCTTCTATTGACGACGTCGAGCGGCCGCTCGCCGGCGGAAAACGCGACCGCTGATCCGTTCAGGTTGAGGGCAGGCATAGGGAAAAGAGCCTCCTCGGAGGCTGGATGGGGATGCTAGCACGTGCAAGTCATAGAGAGATAGAGGTAATCGAGCCAGCAATCACGAATATTTACATCGCTTTAATCTGACGTATTAGAGCTTTTAGAGCTTTGCGCCAGATGAAAAATCAAAACTCTACCGCACCGAAGCTCAATCCGAGCTGTCGATCAAGAACAAGAATTAGATGCCGGATTTCCGTCAAACGGTGCCAGATTGATTGGGCAGACAGCGCTGGGGATTCGAATAGATTACGAATCTGCGACCGCGTAGAAAGCCGACCAGGGTGAGGCCCATTTCGCGAGCCAGCTTGACGGCCAGGCTGGAGGGCGCCGAAACCGATGCCAGGACTGGAATTCCGGCCGCTAGGGCTTTTTGCACGATTTCGAAACCGCCCCGGCCGCTGACCATCATGGCGTATTGCGAAAGAGGCAGAAGGCCTTTCATCAGCGCCCAGCCGATAGCTTTGTCCACGGCGTTGTGGCGGCCGATGTCTTCACGAAGGACGAGCAATTTGCCGACATTGTCGAAGAGCGCTGCCGCGTGCAACCCTCCGGTTCGGCTGAAAACCTGCTGCTGATCGCGAAGACGGGTGGGAAATTCACAGAGTAATTCTGGATCGATCTTGAACGCAGGGTTGGGGGGAGTGAGGCCGCGGAGGCGAATGGCCTCGATCGACGCCTTGCCGCAAATGCCGCAACTGGACGCCGCGAAGAAATTGCGCTGAAGGTCATCAAGTTGGAAGGACTGGTCGCCGAGTTCGACGCTGATGACGTTGTCTCGCGCCGCTCCTTCTGGAGTGAGCCTGCGAATCTCACCGATCTGTGTTGCCGATTCGATCAGGCCTTCGGTCCAGAGAAATCCAGCGGCGAGTTCTTCATCGTGACCGGGGGTGCGCATCGTTACGGTCAGAGGTTTTCCGTTAACCCGGATTTCAAGTGGTTCTTCGGCGGCAAGATGATCCTGGATGCGGCGGGTGGTTCCGTCTGTCCACTCCGTCACCTGGGTCAATTCGACTGCTGGCTGGACTCTGGACACGACTTCGCTCCTGACGTTCAGCCTAAACCGCGAACGGCAAGCGCGTCTGCCTTCTTGGATGTGCGCCATTCGGAGAGAAAAGGGCGCGATCAGACTACTAGTCGATAAAGTAGCCAATATCAGTGAGGACACTGTCACTCAAATTTACGCCCAGTAGCCTTGCACCGAAAGGCGTCCCCAGATCCTTTTCGAAATTCTGGAGCACGTAAGCGGGTAGATCGGTTTGCCGCCGAAGCAAACGCAAGAGCGCAGCGCTGTCGGTGGGGCACTCGTAGTCGCCAGGTAGGCCGCAAGCTGGACGGATGGTCAGCGAGAGGGGAATTGTACCTGGGCCAGATTGGGGTTGATCGGACGGCCGGGTTATGAGATTGACTCGCATGCGGGAATCCTGACACCGGTCAGCTTAACTCTCAATGGTACGGATGGGGGATAGGAGTTCGACCAATAGGGGAGATGGAACCCCGGAAGACACCTGCAGTTGGTCAGGCGCGAACTCGCCATGCGATGAATGAGGACGAGGCTCGGTCGGGGTCGGCATCCTTTTGCCATGTTTAGAGGAGCGCCGAGTTGTCAAATTAAGAACCAGAGATGCAGAGTTTGCCCCGGTATGGCCCGAAGCGTCGAATACGATAGCCATGCGCGGGACGCGATGCAAAAATCGGTTGCGTTCCGTCATCAAAGGAAGGCGCCAGCCAATCTTTCCGCATTTCCATCGGCTGGCATCAGATGCCTTTTCCGGCGTGCCGGGAAATTTGTTGCCTCCCGCTTTCGCCCGCTTCCACAGGTGCCCGCGGCAATCTCAAAGCGGTATGGAAATTCAACAGTGCGTCTAGAATTGAGAGGTGGTGATCAGTCGGCCGGCATGAGCATCGGTCTCCGGAGACAGGAGCGCATAGGACGGCAAGTATTTTTGTCCGGCCTTATAGACGAACTCCAACGAGAGATGATGGTTCTGATACCACTCTGAAGTTTTTCGATCAAGCACCTGTACCTTTTCCGCGCCGAGTTTTGCAGAAAGAACCTTTAGGTCATTGGCGGCCATGCTTCCTGCCGTTTTCCCGCCCTGGAGACTTGCCACGCGGAAATAGTAATATGCGTCCTCTGCATTCATGGGTAGACCCCTGCCATCGCGAGAAAGCACGCCCAAAACGATTGAGGACTTCCAAAATCCCGCCGAGGATGCTTCCCTGAGTTGTAAGACGGCTTCGTCAGGTGAATTTGCCAACTCCGGATGTTGGACCAGCAGCAATCCAAGTTGATGCTTTGCCGCAACCAGTCCCGAATCCGCGGACTCTCGAAGCAGGATTGCGGCTCTCTTGATGTCTTTTGCAGGATTGCCGTCTGTGGAGAGCACCAGCCCGAGGTGAAATTGTGCGCGAGGATCATGCAGCTTTGCGCCAGTCTCGTACCAGTGTTGAGCAGCGGTTTTGTCGACTTGAACGCCGTCGCCCAGATAATACGTATCTCCCAGGTAGCAGGCTCCCAACCCGCTGCCTTTCTTGACCGCCTCCTTAAAGAGCTGTGCTGCAAGAGCTTTGTCTTTTCGAACACCCGATCCAAAAAGGTACGCGACACCGAGATTCACTTTTGCTATGAGTAATCCGCTGGAGGCAGCGCGCTCATACCAAAGCACGGAACGAGCGAGGTCCTTTGGGACACCGAGGCCAACCTGATAGAAGTAGCCGACTTGATTCTGCGCGGTGGGGTCCCCGGCGTTCGCAGCCTTCTCATACCAGTACGCCGCAAGCGTTTCATTCCGTTCGACGCCGCGACCAACGAAGTAGGCGGCGCCAAGTTCAATTTGCTGTTGGATTGAACCTCTTTCTGCCTCCGATTGAATCTTCGGGATATCGATGGTTCTTGCTGGGACAGAGGAGAGAACGATGATCGACACCGCAATGAATTGCGGGAACAGAGTGGCTGTTAGGCCACGGCCCGAAAGGAGATTTGCCATAAATGTCCTCACCGGATGAAAGGATGCGCTCGCCTGCCGTGACCGAGGGAAGGGACAAAGCGAGCTAATAAGACTCCGAGTTTTGTTTCCTGTTATCGGGTGTAACTTGCGATTAAGTGGGAGCAGTTGCAGGATTGTGCAGTCTCAGCACTGCTGCGAAGCCATTCGTCCTCACAGCGTGGCGATTGGTCACATATCGAAAATTTGTTCTCGATTTCTAAGTGCCGGTGCGGTCACTGGCTTACTCTCCAAGCCCGGAGGGAGTCATCAGAATGGCGGCGCCTGATCCAGCACACTGCGCGGGCAGGCTAACCCGATAGAAGCGCTCCGCACCGAATAAGCCAGCCACCTCTTCCAGATGAGAGAGTCCAAGATGATTTTGAAGAGCTATTCAATCTGCGGGCTCTGCGAGATCAGTTGAATGTCGCGATTCGGCGAGCATTCCTCTTTGGCGAGATGAAGGGGACCCGCAAAAGTCTTATGGCGGACGGGACTTACGTAATCGTTCAGCAATCGCGTTAGGTGGTTACACTTATGAAACCCATTAGATTAGCGCAGCTCCCGGCTTTGCCCAGGCGAAGGCACGAAGGCATCTATCGCGCATGATCCGGCCTCGATTTACCAAAGCTCGCTGTTCTAAACGAGAGACGAAAGGATCAGAAATGTATGTGGAAGTCCAGCGATAGCGAGACGCAGCAGCCACTCCGTGTCAATGCTGTTCAACCGCCAACCCCATCCCTTGCCGAGATTCCCGGCACGCCGACGCGCGTGTCCTCCTCTGCAACGATGAACCAGTACTCAATGATAGGGAAATCGATAGTGATCAAAGGCGAAATTGCTGCCTCCGATCCACTTTACATTTATGGGAGCGTCGAAGGCTCGATCAGCGCGCCGGCACACCGTGTGACCATCGGAGCAGAGGGCAAGGTGAAGGCTGACATCAGTGCACGCGAAGTTGTCATCATGGGCGACGTCTGCGGCAATCTCAATGGTGGCGATCGAGTGGAAATCCGCAGCGACGGTTCACTTACCGGAGATTTGGCTGCGCGTCGCGTCTGCATAGAAGATGGAGCATTCTTAAAAGGAGCCGTTGATGTCCGCAAGCCCGGCGGAAAGGCAAAACCAGAAGCGCAGGAGGAGCCAGTTTCGGGCTCGGAACCAGCAGAGGCAGGAGCTGGTTCACCGGACCTGGGTGAGCTCTGCGTTGTTCAAGCCTAGCTGAAGGATCGCGTCAACCTGCCTAAGGGAGCGTGATCGGCCACTTAGAGTTCGTCTCTGCTCCGAAGCACCGACCTCTCAGTATGCCGCCGCTCCGTCCGCCAGTTTTCGCGCTGCCATCCCCAGCATTAGCCGCGAAATTCCTGTCATCAACAGGTTCACGCCCACCAGCGTCCCGATGGCCCAGACCGAACTCGAAGGCCAATGCGCCCAGATCAGCCAGCCCAGCAGTAACGTGACCAGCGCGTTGACGAGCAGCCACCCGGAACCACTTTCGTGCCGTGTTCTGAAATACGCAATGAATTCGACCACCGCCCCCGCCACAATGATTACAGCCAAGAACAGCGTCAGCGTCCCCAGCCCGAGGAGCGGATGCATCAGAAAATAAATGCCGCCTACGGCGTAGATAATCCCGAGAAGCACCTGCCAAATTACGCGTCCTGCACCGCCTCCACTGAACGCCGAAACCAAGTGCGCTACGCCTCCTAAAATCAGTAGCCAGCCAACCAGAATGGCCACCGCTACGCCAGCAATCGCGGGCTCCGCAATCGCAGAGATCCCGAGGATAATAAATACGACCGCTACCGCGATAAACCAGCCGCTGGCTTTCTTTATGATCGCCGCAGACCCTCTCACGCCCCCGGTCGGATTCGCTGTCGACATCAGACACCTCCACACCAGATCGAAAATTGGAACCTGCCGTCTGCCAGACGATCTCGGACGGCTCGAGGGTCAAACGCTAACTAGCTGATTTCCACGAACGTACTTCAGCATCGTGGAAATTCTCCATTCCCCTCCCAATCTATATTCGCGGTCATTGCGATTCACCTGTCAAAACTCACAGCCGGTCGTCTTTCTTTCTGCCGACGCACGGCTGTCTAACTTGAATAAACTGTCGGACAATCCTCGAATCGATATTGAATTGCCATTGACCAGCTAAGTAATCAAGAATGCATGCGAGCAAGAAGATATAAACTTATCCGGCACTAGGTTGACCGTTCAGGGTGATCCGCTGCGGAGCAAGCAGCTTGAGCCGCCCGTCGGCTAGTTTTGCCAGCGTTTGGATGTAGAAGTAAGTTCCGAGGTCATCCGTAGCCTCCATAACCGGCGATGGCGCTGACACAATCACGAGTCCTCCACATTCCCCGATCCAGTCGACATGCCGGTGACCGTGCATCACGATCGCCCGATCTGCCAGAGGACGTAGCTGGCGAACGAACCAATTTCCATTAATCAAGGCCGTGCCGATGCGATCGGAGAGCGCCTTCGTGGCCCTTGGATATTCGACGATGTGGTGGTGAAGAGCGATGATCCACGAGGCTTGCGGATATTGCGCCACGGCAATCTCAATGCCCCGGAATTGCTCCATCGGGATCACCCCGAGTGCGTTCGTGAAAGAGAAGTGTGTATCGGCATTTGAGTTCAACAGGATGATTCCCAGGCCATCACTGCGATCTGGCGGCAATACCATCGGAAAGATTCTGGCCCACAGTTCGGTTAGTGCATTGAAGATACGCGGCCGCGCAGCGTCGGCGAATCCTTCCATGTCGGCCAAATACGGTTCGATTGCTTCTGCCAAAGTTTTCCCGATGCAGCGTTTTTCAAGATCCACGATATGGACTCTTCGGCCCTGGAGCGCGCCCATGGTGGATAATGTTCGAACCTTGCGCAGCCGTTTCTTCGGGCTCGACGGCGTGTCGAGACGTGCTGGATTTGCGCGGTCGACGATATTGAGGTCGTGATTACCCGGTATCACCAGGACTCGCTCTGCGAGCCTTGGATAGGAGTTCAGAAGATCGAGGAACTCGGCCCACTCCGCGGATCGTCCGGCGTCAGTCATGTCGCCGGTGATCAGAACTGCATCCAGCGGTTCGCTGGTGCAGAGCATGTCCAACTGCGCCATGGCTTCCCGCAATCGCTGGTTACCGCGGGGGCCGGATCTGCCGCTCTCGATGCGAAAGCCATAGCGCTCGCCCACCACGTGGATGTCTGACAGATGGGCGATGCGCCAGATGCGGCCCTCATCGGGACATACACCAAACCCGTCAAGATCGTGGGGTTGAGCCATCGCGGTATCTTCGATCGCCCAGACAAGCGCGGCAACCGCGAGATATGCAGCGCCGAGTACGATGCTGTTGGCTAAAGCAATCCAAACCAGGCGGTAAGGGAAGTTGAAAATGGAGATATCAACCACCCAACGGGACCTCGGCCAAGCCAGGATCAGTACCAAAACCGACAGACCCGAGACCACGAAGCCTGCCGCAGCGGCGGAGGCGGCGCGCAACCTCGCAAACTGGGCCGAGGTGGTCCGCGAAGAGAACAGGGCTTCGACGAGATGCCGCAGCACTTCGCGGCAGGTCACGTATCCAGGCTCGACGATCAGCGAGTTCATTGACCAGAAGCCGCTTTCGGCCAATCGGAACAATGTTCGGCCGCCGAACCAACCGATGGCTACGAGTGCCAACAGGATCAGAAAGGGCCAGATTCTGTTGAGAGGGGATGTGATGGTGGAGGAGACCTGATGGACCCAAGCGGAAACAACCAGCGGCGCAAGACCAAGGATCAGTGCCGGCAAAACAATCAACATCAGCCACGCGATCGCCAGCTTGGGTAGACTCACCTCAACGAGCAGACTGCCCGCGAGCGAAAGTAGTGATCGGCGCTTGGTGCTGGATCCATCATCTTCGACGTCGCCATGGCGGGGATCAAGGGACCGCATCATAGCCTAATACACTGCTTTAAATTCCCGATCCAGAGCAAGCTCAAAAACTCCGCGAGGGAAAATTTCCCCCCCGCACGAGATCATTGGAGATGGTGGGGTGTGGCCCGGACATCTCGACTATTCAGCAACGGTGGATCTGGCCATTGGGCTTTTCCTCGCTGCACTCCCTGCGCGCAACGGTTCATTTCCTGCACATGCTTACCGTCTCAAGATTGGCCCAGCGAGGCAGGCATAAGAACCTTCGCGGGCCAACGCAATTCCTGATGCTGGCATCCTGTTTCCCAGGTGCAGCACACACTAGGCAGGGACCCCAAAATGCGCATGATGGATAACGGCAACGTCACTCGTGCCCCGTATATTCGCAGGTTATGCGTGCTGATGGGTTTAGTCGCAGCGTTGTCTGGAGGTCCAGGCGCCCAGAGTCAGACCCATGCGAAGCCTGCGCCTCCCTCACTTCAGGTTCCGAAGGCTCCGGGCAGGTCCGCACCCGCATCCGCTCCAGCTCCCGAGCCTTTGCCCCCCGACCCTCTTGGTCGCTCGACGCCACACGGAACTGTCATCGGGTTCCTGCATGCCGCTGAAGCCCAGGACTATGCCCGCGCGGCAAAATATCTCGACACCAAGGCTCCCGAATCGAAAGCCGAAGAGCTTGCGCACGAACTCAAGGTCCTTCTCGACCTCGGCACCTCCACTAATCTCGAAACCCTTTCCCGCCAGCCTGAAGGCAACCTAGCGGACGGCCTTCGCGTATCGCGCGAGAAAGTCGGCGTTGTGAGTACACCGGAAGGCCAGATCGAAATCCTGCTCGATCGCGTCTCACGTCCCAATGAAGGCCCCATCTGGCTCTTTTCGCGTGAGACCCTGGACCGCGTCCCAACCTTCTACGCGGGCACGCAACCCAAAGATTTCTCTCATTATTTTCCTGCCTGGACCTCTCGCATTCGCATCTTCTCCATCCCGCTCTGGCGATGGGCGGCGGTCTTCGTCGCTATCATTCTCGACCTGATCGTGGCGTGGCTTCTCTCCCGCCTCATTCGCTGGATACTGCGAATTTCCCTTCGGCGACACCTCACGGTGAACATCGATGCTGCCATTGTCAAAGTCACCGGCCCCATCTTTGGCCTCATCCTGGCGGTTCTTCAGCGCATCGCGGCGGACCACAGCATCACTGCCCTCGGTCGCCATTACTGGATAATGGGCTCCATCCTTACCTTTATCTTCAGCGTGGCGTGGATGCTTGCCCGGCTTACCGATATCTTCACGACTTTCGCCACTTTTCGTCTCCTCCGACAGCAGCAAACTGAAAGAATCACGCTCGTCAGCCTTGTCTCGCGCCTTTTCAAGATCCTCATTGTCATCCTTCTTGTCATTGCTCTGCTCAGCCTCGCCGGAGTCAATGTGTCCGCACTGTTCGCGGGACTCGGGATCGGTGGCATCGCTCTCGCTCTCGCCGCGCAGAAGAGCATCGCCGACCTCTTCGGTGGAATCTCGATCGTTATGCGCGGCGCCATCCGCGTAAACGACTACTGCACCGTCGCCGGACAAACCGGCACCGTCGAAGACATAGGCATCTCCTCCATCCGTCTCCGGACTCTCAACCGCTCCGTTATATCTATCCCCAACTCCAAAGTCGCCGAGATGGAACTCGAGAACTTCACTATGCGCGACCAGTTCTGGATCCACCAGACCTTCACTCTGCGATTCGATACCCCTCACTCCACCATCAAGAAGGTCCTCGCGGACATCGCCGGTATGCTCACTCATCGTCCAGACGTCGACTCCAACACCGTCCGTGTTCGTGTCATAGGCCTGACAGCCGCTGGTCCCCAGGTCGAGGTCTACGCCTACTACAACAGGCCGGGCGGCGATTACAACTCTTTCCTCGCAGAGCAGGAAAAACTCATTCTCGAGATCCTGCGCGTCGTCGAAGAATCCGGCACCAGCATGACGACACCGATCGGCGTCGGCGTCGTAAGCCTTGAGTCCGAGAAAGCGCGGCCGAAGAGCGCTTAACTGACAGGCCGCTTTGAACTCGCCGGTTATCCAGATAGGCAAATTCCCAGAGCTTTCTTCCCTAGGTCTCAGAAATTCTCTGCTGTAGATTTAGGAAACTAAGCAACTTGCAGCAAGTCTTTCCCAATCTAAGAGCAAGCAGAGTGGTTCGCTGCAAAGGGTGGTCCCTGTCCCGCTCCGTATCCGATTCATACGCCAGCCATACCGATTGGTGCGTGCAATCGAGAGCATTCACGGGAATCGTAACCATCTGATTCCGTACCTGGGCCCGGTAATAGCACCTGTTTGACCTTCAGGTTGGCCAATTCCAAAGGAGAATTCGTATGACACTCCGCACGCTTCTTCGCTCGACGGGTTTGGTTTTGTTGTTGTCAGGGTTTGCCTTAGCGGGCGCAGCCCAGCAAACCATCAAATGCGAGTCCAATAACGGTGGCCGCAATTACTGCGGTAGTTATGCGGCCAATCAGGTCACGATGGATCGTCAGATCAGCGGCTCGCCGTGCGTTCGCGGCAGTACCTGGGGCGTGGATAACCGTGGTCTCTGGGTCGACCGGGGCTGCCGCGCGACATTTGTGGTCGGTCGCGGCGGTGGATATCCGGGTGGTGGATATCCGCCTCCGGGCCAAGGGGGAAACCCCGGCGGTGGCTGGAACCATTCGCGGCCAGGCGACACTTGGCCACCCAGCGGCAACTGGAATGGCGGGAATTGGGGGCGCGGGGGAGCCTGCTTCTATAAAGACAGCAACTTCCGCGGCGATTACATCTGCCTGCGCCGAGGCGAAAGCAAAGACTCCGTCCCCAATATGAACGACAGAATCTCTTCCATTCGGGTTTTTGGCGGCGCGCGCGTGACCTTCTTCGTTAACAGCAACTTCGGCGGTCAGCGCGGAACCACATCCTCCGACGTCGGCAATCTCAGCAACTGGCGAGTCCCGGGAACGAATCGAAGCTGGAACGACCGCATCTCCTCGATGCGCGTTCAATAATAGCGATCATCCCGCCGATTTGAGCGTTTTCGCTGAAATCGGCGGGATGTCTATTCGAGCGCAGATCCCCTTTTTCAGATCCCCTTTTTCTGTTATGCAGTAGCGAGCCTCTCATCGATGCGGGCGTGATAGCTGCGGCTCATCGGGACCTTTTGCCCGTTCTTGAGCTGCACAATATAGTCCCCCCGCGCCTCAGTGCGAACCTCTCTCACATACTGGAGGTTGACGATAGCTGATCGATGCACGCGCATGAAGAGGGCCGGGTCAAGCCGCTTTTCCATCGAGGTCATTGTCTCGCGCAGAAGATGCGTCGTCGCTCCGACACATATGCGCACATAGTTCTCCTCGGCGGCGATCCATTGAATTTCAGAGACGGAGAGGAACAGAAAGCGACCTCGCGATTTAAACACAATCCGTGGGGCGTAAGGGCCGGCTACATCCCGCTCCGGTCCTCGCCTTGCGGATTTTTGACTGAACTGGAGTTGGCTCCGCGCCCGATCCAGCGCCGAGCGCAGCCTCTCCGCCGTAAAAGGCTTGAGAAGATAATCAACCGCCTTGATCTCAAATGCTTGCAATGCGCATCGATCATACGCAGTCGTGAAGATAATCTGTGGCATTGCAACATCATCGGAGTCGCCCAAAGCCTTGATCAGATCCATGCCGTTCATGCCCGGCATCTGGAGGTCTAGAAAGAGCAAATGCGGAGTGGCGGCGCGCGTCAACTCAATGATTTCGAAGGCGGTGGAACCCTCGCCTGCAATTCTGATATCCGGTTCATCGCTTAGGAATTGACGCAGCTTTCGTCGTGCAAGCACTTCATCATCTGCGATCAGCGTCTGAATGACCATAGCTATAGCCTCTTCGTTCAGCTGTAGGAATCTTGTTCACCAGTTGCGCCGGGGGGAAGAACGCGTTCGCTTCACTTATGGCAAGATGAGGGCCAATCTGAATCGTCTGCCGTCGTTGTGGAATCAATGTGTTGGCATTGCCGTCACGCTTCGATGAGCGGTGTGACTGTTCAGTTTCGATCTACATCGTTCAAATACGGACACGAATCGGACAGTTCACTTGGCATTGCCCCGACTGGCGAGTTTGAATCGCCGGTTTGTCTGAGTGTTCACGAGAATGCGGTCCTCCAGCGCCGTTCAGACGAGTCTGACATTCCGTTCCATCGTCTTGATAACCTCGTCCAGCTTTCCGCTCCATACCTGTTTGGCAAGACTCATAGTGAACCCCTGGGCCGTGTGGAAGGGGACATGAGACGGTAGCGACAGGGCGAAAGGATCGACTACCGCATCGACGACGACAGGTCCACCTTTGTGGGCAAGAGCCGCAGCAAGTCCATCCCGAACGTCGCCGGGATCTTCGATGCGGATGCCCTTCGCACCCATGGCCTCAGCGACCTGGGCGAAATTGGGGTTTTTGAATTCCACGCCGAACGGGAGCATGCCGGCCTCTTGCTGCTCGATATTCACGAAGTCGAGGGATTCGTTATTGAGGATGATCTGAACCACTGCAGTCTTTCGTTGTACTTGCGTCAATAGGTCGCCCAGCGCGAGCATGGTGAAACCGCCGTCGCCACACAGGGCGATCGTTTGCCGGCCTGGGTACGCCAACTGAGCGCCAAACGCATTAGGCGCGGCATTGGCCATTGACGCCCACGTAAACGAGCCGAAAAGTCTGCGATTTCTGCCGCCCATGATATGTCTCGCCAGCCATATGCATGCCGTCCCCGTGTCGGCAAAAAACATCGCGTCGTCGGAGGCAAGATCGCTGAGCGTCGCGGCCAGGAACTCGGGACGAATCGGTTTGATCTCTGGTCCTTTCACGACATAGTGCTGTAATAGCTCGTCGAACGATTTCGTCTCCGCGACGTGTTTTTCGAGGAAGCCGCCATTGGTCTTGTCACGGACGCTTCTGAGCAAGGCGGCGACGGTGGCCTTGATGTCGCCGACAAGCCCAAGATCAACGCGGTCCGGCGGCCGATGTGTTTCGGATTCTTATCAATCTGGACTTTCTTCACGCTATGGCCGGGGAGGAACTCCGTGAAGGGAAAGTCAGTGCCGAGGAGCAGCAGGAGCTCAGCCTCATGGATAGCGCCGTAGGCTCCGCCGTAACCGAGCAGGCCGGTCATGCCAACGGCATTAGGATTGTCATGTTCCAACCATTGTTTGCCGCGGAAAGAATAGCCCACCGGCGCCTTCAGTCTGCCCGCCAGTTGGATCACCTCATCGCGGGCATCTCTGCAGCCATCGCCCCCGAAAATCGCTACCGTTTTCGCATCGTCGATCATCTTCACAAGTTGATTCAGGTCGTCGTCGGACGGGCGGAGGATGGGAGGGTTAGGGATCGAGATCTCGGAAGAATAGTCGGCGACATCCGCTGACGCGACATCGCCTGGGATCGAAATTACCGTAGGTCCGTTTTCCAAGACGGCGGTGAGAATCGCTGTATTGATGATCGGCCGGGCCTGCTTGGGATTCACAAGCCGGCCGGTGTAGAGGGATGCGGCCTCGAAGAATTTGTAAGGATTGAGTTCTTCCAGCGCCTCCGTGTCGATCAGGCTCGTCTCCACGTCGCCCGCAATGGCGATGATCGGAGCACCCTCTTTGCGCGCATCCATCAGCCCATTGAACAGATGGACGACGCCGGGGCCGGCGGTTCCGCACACTGCGACTGGAATGCCGGTTAGAGAGGCTTCCGCCACGGCGGCAAAAACGCCATATTCTTCGTGGCGGACATGGATGAACTCGATCTTGCCATTGCGGCGCAGTCCATCGATCACCGGATTTAGAGCGTCTCCAACAATGCCATAGCAGCGTTTTACTCCGGCGTTCGCCAGCATCTCCCACAAAAGATCTGCCACATTTTCAGACATAGAATGACCCCCTACTTAGATTGAATTTTTTGAGGGGAAGCTAAACTCTGTGCCAATGGCAGGTTCTGGGGTCTTTCGAGTGTGCAGCTTCCCGTCGCAAGTTCGGACAGGCGTTCTCGGAGGCTAAAGGTCCCTGCGAATATAGTGAGCCGGATCCGGATCTTTGTCGAGCAGGGCGATTCTCTCAGTTCCCAGTGCCGCGCGCTCTGATCAATCACGCCACTGCACACTATCCACTTGGACATGTCGGCGAACCGGAAATTCAAGCCTGCGCTGCTCTGAGTAGGTCGCGCGGTGAACGCGTCGGGAGGCAAAACTCTTTCGAACGTGGGGCCAAATTGAGAAGCCTGACTTTTCTACCAACTGTCTGGTAGACTGCTCCTACCTTAATCAAGATCAGCTTGAATTTGTGGCGTGGCAATGCGGCCACGGTGCGTCGATCGCTTCGCGGAAACGCGCGATTTTCCGCGCACGGCGCCAACTGGATTTTGCAGGATTGGGAGAATGACCAGCGCGATGTACAGCATCCTCTCAAGCGCGGTGAGCGGCATTCGACCCGAAGGCACGACGCAACTCCAGTCCTGTCAATCTTTCATCCTCGGCGATCTGAAGTTCTTTCATGACGCCAAAACAATCGCAGCGCAGGTTCGCGACTTCAATCGCGATCAACCGATCAATCCAGTAGGGCCAGTGTGGCGGACCAGATCGTGCTCAGGACAACGGCAAAGGACGACGCAGTGCTTTATAAGCTTCATGAAATGAATCGTGCCCTGCTCGGCCCGGTCACCCAGCTTGCCCACTCGTATTCCCAGATGTTTTCTGCGCCCGGAAACTGGCTGTCGCAGATGCCTGGCGCGTCGCGTATCGGAGCCAGTTACGAGCTGCTGTACCAAATCAGCAGGAATTACGAAAAACCGAAGTTCGGCATTCACAACGTGGATGTTGAGCGGCGTTACAGTGCCCGTGGTCGAACAGACAGCACTGGCCAAGCCTTTCTGCCGCCTGCAGCGGTTCAAGCGCTACAGCGACAAAACGGAAGTCATCGCAAAGATGAAGCGCGATCCGGTGGTGCTGGTGGTGGCACCCTTGTCGGGTCACCACGCGACGCTGGTGCGCGACACTGTGCGCAGCCTGCTCTCTGGGCACAAGGTATATGTCACCGACTGGATCGACGCACGGTTAGTGCCACTCGACCAGGGCGCCTTCACGCTCGACGACTACGTCGGTTATTTACGTGAGTTCATTCAACATATTGGTGCCGATCAACTCCATATAGTTTCGGTGTGCCAGCCGGCCGTACCGGTGCTGGCGGCGGTGGCGCTTATGGCGGCTGCGGGCGAGGCAGAACCGTGCAGCCTGACGTTGATGGGCGCTCCGATTGACACTCGACGCAATCCAAACGAGGTCAATGATTTTGCGGCCAGTAGATCTTTAAGCTGGTTCGAATCTCGCTTGGTTCACGAAGTGCCGACGAATTATCCGGGTCGAGGTCGCAGGGTCTGCCCGGGGTTCCTGCAACATGCCGCCTTTATCTCCATGAATCCAGTCCGGCACATGAGCTCGCACTGGGACTACTATCGGCATTTGGTTCAGGGCGACCTTGACGATGCCGAGGCGCACCGCCGATTTTATGACGAATACAACGCGGTGTTGGACATGCCGGCTGAGTATTACCTGGACTGCGTCCGCATCGTATTCCAGCAGCATCTGTTGCCGCGTGGGCTCTGGCACGTCGGCGGTGAGCGGGTCGCGCCGGAAGCGATCACCAGTGCAAGCTTGCTGACCATTGAAGGCCAACTGGACGACATCACAGGCCTAGGACAGACGCAGGTAGCGCACGACTTATGCTCCGGTATCCCCGCAGATCGGAAGCGACATTTGACAGTGGAGGGTGCTGGTCACTATGGGATTTTCAGTGGCAGGCGCTGGCGCGAGACCGTGTACCCACAGGTACGTGACTTCATCGCCGCGGCTGAGGCCATCAGGCGTCGCGAACACCGGCGCTCACAGTTGCAAATAGTTGGTGGCTTAACGTAAGCCTTCGCGCGGTCTCACAAGTCGAGGACCTGGAGTTGAGCACGCGAGCAGCCAACCTTCTTGAAAAGCCAGTTCCGAGCTTCTTCGCTGACTTAGATCGAACAGCAGTCCGACGAGCGCTCCTACTCCGAGCCCTAGAAAGAAGCTAGTTGTTTTGGAATTTTCATTCATACTACTGCTCCTGCAAAAGCCTGATTGTGCGCCCCGGAGAGAGCATGAGGGCGCGGTGTTCGATTACGCGGCGACGGCTACCAGTTAATGAGTGCGGACCCCCAGGACAGTCCCCCGCCGAATCCAGACAGCATTACCCGCGAACCGGGCTGCAATCGGCCGGTTTCCACCGCTGCCTGTAAGGTTAGGGGAATGCTCGCGGCCGCAGTGTTGCCGTACTTTTCAACGGTGGTGACCGTCCGCTCCATAGACAACCCGAGCGACGTCATGATGGCCTCGATCATGCGCAGGTTGCTCTGGTGCAGCACCAGCAAGTCAAGATCGTCAGGGGTAAGACCATGCTCAGCGAGCAGACACCGAATCGATTGAGGAACTGTATTCACCGCAAAGTCCCAGACCTTGGGGCCATCCATTACGAATGTGTTCAAGCGGTCTTCGAGAACCTTCACGCTGACTGGCGTGCGAGTGCCACCGGCAGGCACCTGGATGTAGTGACTGCCGCGGCCGTCGCTGCCCAGCCGGAAGTGGATGCCCCGTTCCTTCTTATCGGTGTGGGACAAGAGCACGGCTCCCGCGCCGTCACCGAAGAAGATGCAGGTCCGCCGATCATCCCAATTGAGAATCTTCGAGAACGCATCCGCACCGATTACGAGTGCGTTCCGAAATTGCGTGGGAGCCGTCAGCATCATGCTATGCGCAACATTCAGGGCGAAGACGAAACCGGCGCAGACGGAGTTGACATCGAACGCAGGGCATTTGTTCTCAGCCACGCCGAGCTTTTCCTGAACCATGCATGCAACGGCCGGCTGGGACTGATCCGGCGTCGCGCACGCTACCACGATGAGGTCGATAGCCGCCTTATCGATGCCTGCATGGCTCAGGCAGCGCTCAGCAGCTTCGCAAGCCATATCGCTCGGGGCTTCTCCGGGTTCTGAAATCCTACGCTCCAGAATTCCGGTCCTGGTCGCGATCCATTCGTGAGACGTGTCAACCTCTCTTGCCAAGTCATGATTGGTCACAGTCCTGGTGGGCACGTAGGCCCCGACGCCAGTAATTTGAATGCCCATTGCTTCTACCCCAAAAGAATAATGTTGACTTTCAATGCTCGACTAATCCGCGGCTACTCTTGACTCCTGATGCTTCATTCTTGAATCCCTCTGCTTGAGGAATATCCGACATTTGGTTTGGCCGTATTGCTTCAGGTCGTTCAGCAGGTCCGGACGCCGATCGCTCTTCGATCTATAGCCGAGTTCCCGATCCAGAACGATACGAGTGACGCGGATCGGGTGGAACTCAGGATCCTTGAATCTGCCCTCAGAGATTGCCGTGTTGAGCTCTTCGATAAATCCCAGCTCTTGTTCCATGGAGAGATTGCCGGAGAGCGCATTTCGCCGGTCGAGAATCTCATGGGTCTCGGTCGGAATTCGAGGGCAAGTACTCAGGTTGATCTGGATAAGCCAGAGTTCATCGATCCGGTGACGGATCAGATCATGGATTGGAGGATTTTGGGAGAATAGACCGTCCCAGAAGACGCCCCGATCAGGGACCGCGACCGCGCGAAAGAGTTCGGGGATCGCTGCCGAAGCCAGCAAACACTCCACGCACAGCTCGTCGCCAGTGAATAGCTCGAAGTCACCGCTGAGCACTTCCACGGCTCCGATTTGAAGGATTGGAGCACCGGGCCGGCGCGCAAGCTCCCGAAGCTCACGGAAATCAAAATATTCATTGAGCATTGCGCGGAAGCGGTCCTCTCCCCAGGTCGGTAGATGGTATGGACTGACCTCGGGCATCACCATAAGGTCTCGCATTCCCATGATGCTCATGAGAGCCTCGTTGGCCATCCGATCCAATGGGTCTGTGGCCGCCATCGACTCCCAGAACCCTTGTAGTTTGCGGATCGCAAGCTTCCGATCGCCGTGCACCAGGCCATCCCATGCGAGTGCGGCACAAATTGCGCCACCGGACGTTCCGCTCAACGCAACCAGGTCGACGTCCTCAGGGAGAGTCTCCATGAGTCCCTGAAGGACACCTGCTGTGAACGCCGTATGGCTACCTCCTCCCTGACATGCGATTGCGACCCGGGTCCTTGACCGATTTCCGTTATCCATCGCTCCTCCTCGATTCGAATTGTGGTGTTACAAGATTGCGTTCGTCTGTCATAGGTGCCTCCGGCTGCAAACCAAAGGGAACGCAGACTTATCGCATTCACATCGCCATGCCGCCATTGACATCGAGCACGTGACCGGTCACAAAGCCTGCAGCCGGTGACGCGAGATAAAGAGCGCTCGCTCCGATATCCATGGGGTCCCCGAGACGCCCAACGGGGGTAACGTCAAGGACAGATTGCAGAGCTTTGTCAGGAACATGTTCGAGCATTCGGGTCTTGATGAAGCCGGGAGCAATTGCGTTCACGGTGACTCCCTTTCTGGCGTACTCCCGCGCCAGTGTCTTGGTGAGTCCGATGAGCCCGGCCTTTGCGGCGGCATAGTTTGCCTGACCGAAGTTACCAATCTGTCCGACGATGCTCGAAATGTTGATGACGCGTCCCCAGCCGCGAGCCGCCATGCCGTCGATGAAGCACTTGGTGATGTCGAAGACGCTGGTTAAGTTGGTGCTGATCACTTCATCCCACGCACATCGATCCATCTTCCTGAAGACGCCGTCGCGAGCGATGCCAGCGTTGTTGACGAGAATGTCGATTGCCTCGAAGTCATCGTTCACCTGAGCGCACATCGTAGTCACCTCGCCGCGCATCACGACGTCAAACGAGTAGGCTTCCGCTTTGCGCCCCATGTCGCGGATCTCATCGCAAACACTCTTGGCGCAATCAGCCCCCGTGCAGCTTGAACTTACTGCGACGTCAGCTCCGGCAGCTGCGAGCGTTAATGCGCAAGCCCGGCCAATGCCTCGAGAGCCGCCGGTTACGAATACCTTCTTCCCGACCAGGCTGAAGCTTGGAATTTGGACTTCATGGGATATGGGAAATGTGGTCGCCATCAAAGGTTCTCCTGTCTTGTGGATCGCAAGGAGAGACAGGCCCTGTCATCACCTTGAGACCGTGGTGCATTGTCAAGGGACGCGGGAGATCTCATGTAGTTGTCCATCGCATGACTGTTCCGCAGCCGAGGATCCCAAAGAGCGTGATCCCTTGTAGATTCTGCAGGCCCAGCGCATTGACGCACCGCCATGCTTCAAGCCATTGTTCTGTAAAGGCAATGAAAGGATTAAACGTCCGCTGCTCTTCGGAGGGCATACACCACCTCCTCACAGGGATGTTTGGCGTTCGCTTAGCCTTGGGTTGGGGCGAGAGGCTGAAAGGAACTTCGTGGCTCTACTGCTGACTAAGCCGCCGCCTTCTGCGCCGTTTCAAACGATTTCTCAGCCATCTTCCGGAATTCTCGCAACTGAGCTTCCGACTGATCCATCGATGTTTTCAGCAACTGCCGCCAAAGGTCCTCGACCATCCGCCGAGACTCTTCGGACGACTTGGCTTCGGAGAGGCGAAACGTTTGCTCGATCGCTTGAATTCCGGACGAGTATGTCGACTGGAGTCCTTCCTTGTGCTTGTTCAACATCTCGATCGCGAGTTCGATCCAGCGCTTCTCAAGAGTCCTGGCCCACTCTGCTGAAATTCCCGTAGTATTCGACGATGAAAGCCATTGTTGAGTCCAGACCTTGAGCATTTCCTGCTGCATCTGCAGCGAGGACTCTGACGCCTTACTGAAGTCTTCGAACAGTTGATTGAGCATCTCGTCCTCCATGGGTTGATGCCTGGTGATGATTGAAAATGACAGTTGATGAGAGCGTTGCGGCAGGATTGATGCACTGCACCTGTGAAAGAGAGAACTCGAGGTCCCGAGTCTACAGAGATCTTTCCCGTACGTTTTCAGAAGACAGTATGAGGCAGAAGGTTGCTTGCTCGATGAAGTTGGTTTGCCTCGACTGAATAAGTGCTCCGCAGCGAATTTGAGGACGAAGAGAATGATTCTAAACACTCTTCTCCAATACGCATCGCTTTCGGTTTTTCACGTGAATCTTGCATAAAGAGCACGGCCTTAAGCGGTTGCCACGGAAGGCGTTTTAGTTCTCCTCTCGACAAATACTCGGGCAGTTTTTCTTTTCTGCAGACTGGCGCATCGAGCTACATTCCGACATCCTGCATGCCTGCATGCTCCTCGCGGAGAATGCGTATAAGTGTTGAAAATAACACCATAACCACGGGGCCTACGAAAATGCCGACCCAGCTGAATGCGACCACTCCTCCCATGATTGAAAGCGTGACGAACAATGAATTTACTCTTGCGCGGCCGCTTACGACCCGGGAGCGGACAAAGCCTTCCGCGATTGAAACCACCATTAGACCCCAAACAACGAGTATGCCCGCGAAAGTCCAATTCTCTTGCAAAGCCAAATAGATGGAGCCCCCTATCCATACCATGGATACGCCGACGAACGGCAAGAAGGAAAGGCAGATTGCGACGGCTCCCCAAAGCAAGGGTGCGGGTAATCTTGTGATCCAGAAACCAATCGCGATCAGGATCCCCTCGGCGATTCCCACAGCGAACATGCCATAAATATCGGCGATAATCGCCTGATTTACCGCAGTTCCGAGTTCACGGGCGCGTTCTGGCGAGAAGGGAAGCATGCTAAGAGCACTGGCACGGAATTCGCTGCCATGTCGCAGCATGGGGAAGAGGAAGACAAACAAACTCAGGCCGATGGTCATGATCTGCTGGGCGAAAAACTGCCCGCGCGTTCGGGCA
Organism: uncultured Acidobacteriaceae bacterium; assembly: GCA_963735215.1. Taxonomy (GTDB): domain Bacteria; phylum Acidobacteriota; class Terriglobia; order Terriglobales; family Acidobacteriaceae; genus Telmatobacter. The sequence goes on from CAVTKF010000014.1 coordinate 559,759, forward strand.
GCACCGAGTAACCATGTCCCTAAAGAACGCACATGAACCGCGACTGTGGACTTTAGTTCTTCCGGCGGAATGCCTGTTTCTCGCGCGATTTCCTGTACGAACGGATCCAATCGGCCCGGCCACGTTGCAGCGTTGCTGAATGGCTGCAGAACCGTACTGTAGACGCCGACGGTTTGTGTAGCGAGCCTGGCGCTAATGAAAATAAATGGAAGCAGAATAACCAATATCACCAAAGCAGTGGTAACGAGTGCCGCCCAATAGCCGTTGCGCATCCGGCGCGTCAGCCGCTTCTGCAGCGGAGAAACTGCGATGGCCAGGATAAGAGCCACAAATAATGATGTCAAAAAAGGATGCAGGATGAGATAGACAAGATACGTTGCCAATGCAGTAAGGCAAAGCAACGCGAAAAACGATAGTCGCTTGTCTTCCATCCATGCGGTTGGTTTGACTGGCTGAGCGCCGGCCGCTTCCGGATTCACAATCGTTGGCTTTGTGGATGAGACCGGCTGAGGCGAGAGATCAGTCAATTTTCGCTTCCAGGGATTCATCTGCATATCCGTCTCGCGGTATGGCTCGCGTTATTGGCCATCTCCTGCTGAAGGGATGCGGCGCTTCAATTAGGAGATGGTGCGTGCGAAAGAAATGAATCGAACAGCTCTTCGGCGAGCAAGGGAGGCGCTTGCCTCTTTACGGCATTCCGAGTTTGGTTGTCGTTCGGGCATCAATTGCACTTCGCGGCTCGCACGCCCTTGGAAATTAAGTTTAAGGCAGACCGGAGGAAAAGACTCCACGGTCAACGAACTCGACCAAGCCTGGTATGGCAACCTAGAAGCTGGAGGTTGTCTTCATCATGCCCGCTGAAATTGTCGCCGCCGCTCAAGTCACCAACGATGTTCATGCCTGGGAGGCTGGTGGAGCTGAATCGCCTGAAGCACTCGCCGCTTGGGTCAGCGCGCGGCTTACGGCGCATGAAGCTGCGCTTGCTGCGTTGCTTGAGGTTGAAGGCCCGCGCACCGTGGAGAACACGCTGCGACTCTACGATGCAGCCATTGAGCAGCTTGCGCTTGCGGGGGCGCAGGCGGGAGTGCTCAACTCTGTTGCCGCTGACAAGGCTGTGCGCGACCAGGCGCAGATGGAAGCGCAGCGCGTGGCGATGACTGGCAGCGCCTTGAGCCTCAATCGCGGTGTCTACGATGCGCTGGTGGCGATGGATCTGACAGGTGCGAGTCCGGCAACACGGCACTTCGTCGAGCGCACACTGCTCGGGTATCGCTTGGCTGGCGTCGACAAAGACAAGGAGACGCGCGATCGCCTGCAGGCACTTCATGAAAAGGCCACCCGGCATTCGCTCGACTTCAGTCGCAACATCCAGGAAGGCGGCAAAACAATTGTCGCGACGCAGGCAGAACTTGATGGTCTGCCGCCGGATTATCTGGGCCGTCACCAGCCGGACGCAAACGGGCAGATTACACTTACGACCGATCAGCCCGATATGCAGCCGGTGATGACGTTTGCTTCGAATGGCGATCTGCGCGAGCGAATGTTTCTCGCCTACAACACGCGTGCGTATCCCGAGAACAAGCAGATTCTTCTGGACCTGCTGGCGACGCGGCAGGAGATCGCTTCGGTCCTGGGTTTCCGCAGCTGGGCCGACCTGGCTACAGCAGACCAGATGATGAGCTCGGCGGCGAATGTGCGGAAGTTCCTGGCAAAGCTGGAAGAGGCCAGCCGTGAAGGCGCAATTCGCGAGCACGAGCTTGTGCTGGAGTTTGTGCGCAGTCGGCAGCCGGGAATCGTGGCCATCGACATCACCAGCCGAGGATACTGGTACGAGCAATTCCGACGTTCGGCATTCGATTTCGATTCGCAGTCGGTGCGACCGTATTTTCCGTACAAGCAGGTTGAGGCAGGCGTTCTTGAAACTGCGGCGAAATTGTTCAAGATTGAATTCCGCAAATCGTCTGCGTCGGCATGGGATCCGGCCGTCAGCGTTTTTGATGTGTTTGAAGATGGCAAGCAGGTCGGGCGTTTCTATCTCGACATGCATCCGCGCGAAGGCAAGGACAAGTGGTTCTCTGCAGCGCCGGTGGTCACCGGTGTGCGCGGGCGCTACATGCCCGAGGCAGCACTGATTTGTAATTTTCCGGGCGGCGATCCTGACGATCCCGGTCTTCTGCAATACAGCGATGTGGTGACATATTTCCATGAATTCGGGCATTTGATGCACGCGATTCTGGGCGGACAGACGGAGTGGGCTGGCGTCTCTGGATTCTCTACCGAAGGCGACTTCATTGAAGTTCCATCGCAGATGCTGGAAGAATTCTTCCGCGACGAAAAACTGCTGCAGAGTTTCGCGAAGCACTACGAAACTGGCGAGGTGCTTCCGGCGGAGATCATTCGCAAGATGAAGACGGCGGGGTCGTTCGGCCGCGCGGACTGGGTGCGTACGCAGCTCTATTACACGACGCTCTCGCTCGATCTGCACGATCAGAATCCGGCGCAGATCAACTTCGATGAGATTACGAAACGGCTCTACACATCACTGGTGCCGTGGACGTGGCTTGATGGCAACCGGATGTACGCAAGCTTTGGGCACCTCACCGGTTATTCGTCGAACTACTACACGTATGCCTTCGACAAGGTGATTGCTCTGGATTTCTTCGGCCAATTCGATCCGGCGGATCTGCTCGGCGGCGATGCCGGCGCGCGCTATCGCAAGCTGGTGTTGGAGCAAGGCGGATCGAAGCCGGGACGGCAGATGGTGCGCGACTTCCTGGGGCGCGATGAGGAATTTGAAGCGTTCTCGAAGTGGCTCAACGAGGAGTTTGAGGAACGGGGATTAGGGAATAGGGAATAAAAAGCGAGAGAAGGGTAGCGACGGTTCATTACACGTCACGCGGGTGAACATTGGTCGCTGCTCTTGCGGAGCCGGACGATCCTGCCATGGTGGGATTTGTAAATCGTCTCGACGAGATCATTGCGCTTGCGGTCGCAAGGTCTGGCTCTGTGTAGTGGCAGACCGTGAACGATGGGACTGCGCGAACATGCGGTCCTTTGGTGATCTCCCATGCTTCCGTGATTGCTTTTTTAGTGGCACTCAGATTGCGTGTGTGCAATTTGACGCATCTAACCGGCCAGAGGTCTGTTTTCTGATGACAGTATCTGATTTTCGCCGTATCGCCTTGAGCCTTGATGGTGCGGAAGAAGGCTCACACATGGGCGCTGCGGATTTTCGCGTCGGCGGAAGGATCTTTGCCACGCTGGCTGCGGAAAGGCACGGGTACGGCAACCTCATGCTGAACCCGGAGCAGCAGGCTGCCTTTATCGCTGAGCAACCGGACGTTTTTCTGCCGGTCGCCGGCACCTGGGGACGCAATGGTGCAACCCATGTGCGGCTTGCGGCCGCCAATGAAGACATTCTCCGGGGTGCGCTGCAGAGCGCATGGAAACTGCGTATTGCGAAGAATCAATCCGCCCGCCAGGGTGCCATCAACGCGGCCAAACGTCGCAGCGCTGCCGGCGCCGGCAACCAGGAAGTCATCCTGATGGACAAGCGCAGAAAAGCCGAACTGCGTGCGCGCCTCACGACTCCGGAAATGCTGGAGAGCGTGAAGAAGCGCTACGGGTTGAACGACTAATCTAAGCCTCACAAGCCATTTTAAGTATCCACCGGAACCGGTGATGCGGCGGGATTGCGCTTCCTACTCGTTCTCGCGCCGATTTCATGTCCGACCCAAGCCGCCTCTCTGGGGCCAAGCGCAACCCTCATTCGGCTTGCGTGCGAGACCCTTCGCGATTGAGAATGGCGTGCGAGATCACAACCATTTAATTCAAGGCGGCCAAAGCCGGTTCACGCCATCGAAAGGTCCATGCCATGATCGCCAAAGTGCGCATCGCGTTCCTCCCATTTCTCTTTGTGGCTCTTGTGGTTCCAGCTTCCGGGCAATCGGAGCAAAAATCTGTGGCTGGCGTGGGGCCCGGTGGCCTCGCCCAGGTCACTTTTCTCGCCCATCGCATCGGAACAGATCACGCAGAGGGTGTGACAACGCTGGATATGAACGGAGATGGCTATCCCGATATTCTCAGCGGAGCCTACTGGTACGAGAATCCCGGACCGAACGGCGGCGAGTGGAAGCGCCATCAGTATCGCGAGGCTGGCACGCTGGGGGAGTTTGTCGCTGATTGCGGCGAGTGGACCATCGACGTGAATCACGACGGAGCGCCGGATGTCGTCACGGCCGGCTGGCAGACGAACGGCATTTGGTGGTATGAGAATCCGAAGCAGCCCGGCGTGATGTGGAAGAAGCACTTCATCACCGACAGCTACGATACTGAAGGCGGCGTGATGGCCGACGTGAATGGTGATGGCGTTCCGGACCTCGTGTTCGCCCATTACAACCATTCCGGCATCCTCTGGATTGATTTTTCCGGTCCTGAGCCAAAGGTGCATCACGCCGGCGGCCCTGAGCAGGATGGGCACGGCGTCGGTGTTGTGGATATCGATGGAGACGGACTGGCTGACATTCTTACACCAAACGGCTGGCTGAAGCAGGTCGATGCCAACAAGAACGACTGGGAATGGCACCCCGACTGGCAAATGGGCGACGCCGGATTTCCCATCATCGGCTACGACGTGAACAACGACGGCAAGATGGACGTGATCTACGGACAGGGCCACGGCTACGGTCTCTATTGGCTCGAGCAGATCGGCGATGGGGACAATCGCCATTGGGTGCGGCGTGCAATCGATGAGTCGTTCTCGCAGGTCCACGCACTGAAACTGGTCGACATTGACGGCGATGGCCAACCCGAACTGCTTGCCGGAAAGCGTTATCGGGGGCACAACGGGAACGATCCGGGGTCCTACGACCCGCTGGTGATCTATTACTACAAGATCGATCGGGGGACGGGGTCCTTCAGCCGCTATCCCATCAGCGTGAACGGGACAGCGGGAGCGGGAACCCAGTTTGTGACCGAAGACTTGGATAAGGACGGTGACATCGATATCGTCGTGGCCGGGAAGACGGGGGTGCATTTCCTGGAGAATCTCAAGGTCGACAAGGTTTCGAAGGATCAGCGAGAGAAGGAACTTCTCCTGGAAAAGAATTGGCCATTTCCTGGCGAAGGGCCCGAGGTAAAACAGGAGGAAGCACCCAAGGCTCCGAATCAGTAATGCCCAGAAGCTCAGCGGTTTAGACCGATTCAAGTCTCAGAATGCACCAAATTGGGTGCGAAAGGCCTGGGTTACGATCGCGATATCCGAATTTAGAACCGAGATTTCCACAGATAAATGAGGACGTTACGATATATTTCTCTGCGGATGGCAACGTTTTTGATCTTCGCGCATCTCACATAGTAATTAGCAGAGGCTTCCTCGAATTTGGCCCTTCCAAGAAAGGTTACTACTCCTTTGAAGGTCTGATTTAGACCCCTTCTCTCGACCCCTTCAGGACCTCCCTCCCAACATATGCCTCTCGAGCGGGCCCACCGGAAGGTGGGCCCAACTGCTTTTCTCACGTCAATCGAACCTCCCGCTACAATCGAACTGTGAAGCGGTCCGTATCCACTCCGAAACTACAAAGCGAAAACAAACTGCAAGAAATTGACACGCTTTTCGAGGCTGCTGGGCTGGTGCGCAATCGGCGCAAAAGTCCCGCCGGCATCACGATCCAGCTGCGTCAATCGCGCAAGGCTCCGGCATCGAAACAAGAACTTTCGCTGCCAACACCCGACCCGCTCATACATGGAAACGGAGTGGGATTGCTCCAGGTTCAGCAGTGGCGTGAACGAAAGACGATCAGCAGCTGGCTCTCGCATGGGTTCAGCACCCGGTTGGGCGGGGTGAGCCGGGCCTATTGTGCCGAGGATGCTCCTGGAGAACTGAATCTCGGGTTTACGGCCGCCGACAACCGCGAGGCGGTTTGGCAGAATCGACGATTGCTTGCGGAGGCCGTCACCGGTAGCGCATCCACTCCGATTGTGACGCTGCGCCAGTTTCACTCCAACCTTGTCATTAAGGCGGATGCAGCCGACGCCAATGGCGAACGTCCGCGGAAGGCCGATGGAGCGATCACAGCGGATCCGGGGTTGCTGATTGCGATTCAAACGGCTGACTGTATTCCGGTTCTGGTTGCGGACCCAAATCGGCACGTTGTCGCGGCATTCCACGCAGGTTGGCGGGGAACGGTGAAGCGCATTGTAGAAATGGGCGTCGGAAGGATGCGCCTCGAGTTTGGCTCACGCCCCCAAGACCTCATCGCCGCCATTGGACCCGGCGCGCGCCAGTGCTGCTACGCAGTGGGGGAAGAGGTGCTTTCGGAATTCGAGTCGCAATTCAGCTACGCGCGCGAGCTTTTCCGCGAGGTTTTCGACTCCGACCCGGTTCGCACGAAATATCCGATGCTTTTCCTCACGCAACGTGCTCCTGGACATTCCCCCATTGGTCCGGCGCTGCACCTGGATCTGATTGAGGCCAATCGTCGTCAGCTTCTCGATGCCGGCGTGAGAGCGTCGGCCATCACTTTCACAGGCGGATGCACGAATTGCCACACGGATTTGTTCTTTTCGCATCGCGCATCGCGTGGACACACAGGACGGATGATGAGTGTGATCGGAATTCGCGGATAGACGCAGAAAAGCTGCGACACAACGGGCCGCAGCTTCTGCGCTGATCTATTCGCGTTGGAAACTCTTCAGGGCCAGCAGGCTTGAATCAATGATCGACACGGCCTAGCCTCAGGACGCTGCCGCCGCCTCTCCAGGATTGACCAAGTCGCGAAGTTCCTTCGATGGTTTGAAATATGGAACACGCTTGGCGGGGACTTCCACACGTTCGCCGGTTTTGGGGTTACGGCCGATGCGCGGATTGCGTTGACGAATGCGGAAGGATCCGAATCCGCGAATTTCGATCTTGTCGCCGCTCTGCAATGCGGAAATCACCGAATCAAAAACCGTTTCCACGATGACCTCGCCATCGCGGCGCGTCAGGTCGCCCAAGCGAGTGACCTTTTCCACGAGATCTGCCTTAGTCATGTCCTCTGGCCTCCGTACCACAGGATAAACGCATTCGCCACATGGAGTTAAGAAAAAACCAATTCTTATGCGGAATAGACCTTCCTCAAGTGGGGCCCTGGGGCCTCCAGCTCCAATTTCTTTCCGGGATCGCCATTGCACCAAGGAAGAGGCGTTATCATGTCCTGAGTCTTTCCCCACTGAAATGTCATCGAGAAGGGGAGGAGTGGGACGTTGGCGGAGTATCCCAAATACAGCATCGTCATTCCGGCGTACAACGAAAGCGCCCGCATCCCCGCGACGCTTGAGTCCGTGATTGCCGCGATCCGTGCCAATCAGTGGCAGGCCGAGGTGATTGTCGTCAACGACGGTTCCACCGACTCGACCGCCCAGCTGGTGCGCGACATTGCCTCGCAGGCACCGGAAGTCCGCCTGCTGGAAAACCCCGGAAATCACGGCAAAGGCTACAGTGTGCGGTCCGGAATCCTGAGCGCGCAGGGCGACATTGTCATGTTCACCGATGCCGACCTCTCGGCTCCGATGGACGAGGCCGGCCGCCTGTTTGCTGCTATCGCCAATGGCGCCGACATCGCTATTGGCTCCCGCTGGCTTGAGAGCGGACGCCAGATCCACCGCCAGCCACTCTACCGTCAGTTCTTTGGGCGGTGTTTCAACGCAGTTTGCCGTATGGTGATGCAGTTGCCCTTCGCCGATACGCAGTGCGGATTCAAGGCTTTTACGCGGTCGGCAGCACATACGGTTTTCCAGCTTCAGACCATTGAGCGCTGGGGATTTGATCCCGAAATCCTCTTTATTGCCATCAAGCGAGGATTTCGTGTGGTCGAGGTGCCGGTAAGCTGGGCCCACGACGAGCGCTCCCGGATGAGCTACCTGCGGGACGGACTGCAGATGCTGAAGGAACTCGCCATCGTGCGCTGGAATGCGCTTACTGGCCGGTACAGCAAGCACACCGAGGCGATTCTGCGGACCGGCGAGACGCGCTGACACGGCACTCCGAGCGTCCGAAAGACCCGCGATAGAGCCGTGATGAACCGGGCACATCAGGATCTAGGCGGTAGCTGTCTTTGCGATTGACTGCAGCCCGTGGGCCTCGATTTCGAATTCGCGGATCTTGTATTTTTGGATTTTGCCGGAAAGAGTTGCGGGAAACTCGTCGACAAACCGGACGTGCTCGGGGATTTTGTAATACGCAATCTGGCCCTTGCACCAATCGCGAATTTCCGACTCTGATGCTTCAATTCCGGGACGGAGCCGGATCCACGCAACAACGATTTCGCCGAGGCGCTCGTTGGGAATGCCAACCACCTGCACCTCGCCGACCTTGGGATGCGTGTAGAGAAACTCCTCTACTTCGCGGGGATAGATGTTCTCGCCGCCGCGGATGATTACATCGCGCGAACGGCCGGTAATGTGGAGACATCCGTCTTCGCGCATGACGCCAAGGTCGCCGGTATGCAGCCAGCCGTCGGCCTTTACCACGTCCGCGGTACCTATCGGGTCGCCATCGTAGCCCTTCATCACCGCATAGCCGCGTACGCAGATTTCACCCTGCATGCCGACGGGAAGCCTGGCGCCATCGGTGGGGGAAATTACTTGGATCTCGGTCTGCGGCATCGCGCGTCCCACCGTGTTGACGCGGATCTCAAGCGAATCACCAGCATCGCTCATGGTTACGACAGGCGAAGTTTCAGTCTGCCCATAAGCAATGACCAACTCGCCAATGTGCATCTCGTTCAATACGCGCTTCATCAATTCCACTGGACACGGCGCGCCGCTCATCATGCCGGTGCGCAGGCTGGTGAAGTCGAAACTGGTGAACTCGGGCAAACCAAACTCGGCGACGTACATCGCTGGCACGCCGTAGACCGATGTTGCCCGCTCGTCGTGCACAGCTTGCAGCGTGGCACGCGCGTCGAAGGTCCAGTTGGGCAGGATGAGAGCCGCGCCGGAGTTGAGCGCGCTCATGGTTCCGATCACACAGCCGTAGCAGTGAAACAACGGCACCGGCACGACGATGCGATCCTGTTCGGTGTAATGGAATCCCTGCGCCAGGAACTGTCCGTTGTTGACCACGTTGTGATGGGTGAGCATCACGCCCTTGGGCAGGCCGGTTGTTCCGCTGGTGTACTGGATGTTTGCGATATCGTCGACGGCCACGTGATCCGGCAGCTGTCCCGCAGACTCCAGGAAGTCGGCCCACTGCGGCGAATCGAAGTAGATGGTGTGCAGCAAGTCCAGCTTCAGCCCGTGCCGGGCACGTTCCAGAACTTCTTCGTAGTCCCCGCGCTTGTCCTTGTGCCACAGGAAGAGCGCTTTCATCCGCGAGCGCTTCAACGTGTATTGGAGTTCGTGCGAGCGATACGCCGGGTTAACATTCACGAGCGCCGCGCCTGCTCGAGCGCAGCCCATGTGCAACATCACCCACTCGATGCAGTTGGTCGACCACAGTCCCACACGATCGCCGCGCCGGATGCCCAGCGACCACAGCCCGCGTGCGACTCGATCAGAGGCGTCGCTTAGCTCTGCCCAGGTCATGCGCTGCGACTGGTGCCGCGATGCGATGGCCAGACGGTCAGGAAAGCGGCTCGCGGTTCGTTCGAGGAGTTCGCCAATGGTCAGATTGAGGAGAGGGCGGTCTTCTCCGCGGGTGTAACTGAGGGTGGTAAGGTCTTCTTCGACGGGCATCGGCAGGCTCACAATTCCAAAGGGGCAGTTTAACCCGCCTCAACACGTCCCAATTGTGATCCAGCACACCAAATATTGATCCAGACCGGAAGGCGCCACGCGCATGCCTCGGAGATCCTGTTTCCTAACTTCGCGGAGTCTCCCACTGACCCGTCTCGCCGGATCGGAACACCGCTTCGATCACGGCCATGTTGGCGATGGCTTCTTCCAGAGGTACCGGGACATCGCCGCCTTCGAGGACGGCGCGCGAGAAGGCATCGCCTTGCATGGTGTATTGGTCGGCGATTGGAAACTCTTCCACGACGATCCCGCTGCCGAAGAGTTCGCCGGTTTCATCAATGAGGATGCGGCTTGGGCGGTCTTTGGGGGCGTTGAAGGGAATCTCCATTTCGATTCGCCCCTTCGTGCCGAAAAAGAGCACCTTTTGATAGGGAACCAGTTGGGTGCTGCAGGTAAAGATTGCCTGGCCGCCGTCGAAATCCAGCATCGCCGATGTCAGACGGTCGATTTTCATCTCAGGATCGCGTTCAACGAGGCCGACCACACGTTTTGGTTCCTGTCCGAATCCATAGCGCGCAGCCTGGATGCAGTAGCAGCCGATATCGAGCAGCGCGCCACCGCCGCTCTCAACATGGTTGCGGATATTGGCTGGGTCGTTGTTGAAGTAGCTGAAGAAGCCTGTCACGGAGCGCAACCGGCCGATGCGGCCTGCGCGCAGTAGTTCGCCCACGCGCAGCCATTGCGTGTAGCTGCGGATCATAAAGGCCTCGCCAATCTTGACGCCAGTGCGTGCACGGACGTCTAGCAGAGTTTTGGCCTCAGCGACGGTCAGGCTGATTGGCTTTTCGCATAACACGTGCTTGCCTGCTTCGGCTGCTCTCACGGTCCAGGGGACGTGCATCTGGTTGGGCAGGGGATTGTAGATGGCGTCGATCTCAGGGTCGGCGAGCAGCTCTTCGTAGGATCCGTATGCCCTGGGAATTCCCAGTGTCTCGGCGGCCTTTCGTGCACGGGCCAGATCGCGCGAAGCGATGGCATCGACGCTGGTGTGCTGGCCCAGTTGCATGGCCGGCAAGACTTTTCTGATCCCGATATTTGCAGTGCTTAGAACGCCCCAACGCAGCTTCTTCGCCATGGCAGTCATCATACAATCCCTCGAAACCTAATGAAGGAATGACAGGGTCTTGCTGGCTCATTTCACTGCGACCTTGGCGAGATCGGCCTTCTGGTCGATCTTGCTGAGGCGAAACATCAGCAGTGCATCACGCTTGGTGTTAATGGGCTGCGCAGACAGATCGATCGTCTCGCCCGGCGCATGCGCACCCTCGCCCGTCGCGCCAATGCCGGCAAGTCCGGGAACAATGTCGGCGACAAACGATATATCTCCAGCACCGCGTTTCATCGGATCGAGCTCCGGCATCGGTTTGAACCCCAGGCTCGCATTTGCCTGGTTAAGAATGCCGAGCAGAGCGCGGCTCTGCGCAGTGGGCGCCATGGCCGGATAGCCTTCACCGAAGGTGATGGTTGCCGCGGTCCTGGGCAGATGCTGCGCGACGATGGCCTGCATCTTCTTCTCTACACGTGCAGTCTGCTGATTAGAGATGGTGCGGATGTCCCCGCTTGCGTAGGCCACTGGGGCGACAACATTGTCCTTGCCCGTGGCCGTGCTGTTGTTGCCGGCTTCGTCCACGTGGACGCTGGTTCCACCCACGATCATGCCTACGTTGTAGGTCAGATTCTCTTCCGGCAGTTGGATGCGGAACGCATCGAGAATCCGCGAGAGCTCATAGATCGCGCCGTACCCCATACGCACGGAAAAGATTCCTGAAGAGTGACCGGTTTCGCCAGTCGTGTTGATGTGCCAGGTGATGGAACTGCGGCGGCTGACACTGCCGTAGAAAATGCCCTCTAACCGCGGTGTCCCCTCAAACTCGAGCGCGACATCGCTGTGTTTTGCGGCTTCGATCATGTCGCGTCGGGAGATGCTGGCTGGTTCGCCGTGTGCCTCTTCATCGCCGCTGAGCACGATCGTGATCTCGGTCTGCTTCAGCACGCCAGCCACCTGCATGGCCTTCAACGCGAAGAGCATGTCGACGAGGCCGCCCTTCATATCGTTCACGCCGGGGCCGGTGCCGATGTTGCCCTGCACGCTGTAGGTCTGGAAGGGGCTGGACTTTTCAAACACTGTGTCCATGTGGCCGATGAGCAACATGCGCTTGCCGCATTTTCCCGGTTCGGGGCAGGGATGCTCGGCGATCAGCACGCCGGCTCGTTGCACCTGCTCCATTGGAATCCACTGTACCTTGAAGCCGAGATCGCTCAGCTGAGATTGCATGAACTCGGCAACAGCATGTACTCCTTCAAGGTTATGGGTGCCGCTGTTGATGTTCACGAGTTTCTCGAGCATGTCATTGGAGGGCTGTTCGTTTGCATCGATGTAGGCCACAATGGCCTTTTGTTCGGGCGAAAGCGGCGGGATATTTTGCGCTGCTGAGAAGAGGCTGAACGAAGCAGCCAATATGGGGAAGACAACCTGCCTAATTCTCATTTCCGCCGAGAATAACAGCCCGTACCAGCTCTGGCGAAGAACAGTGAGCTCCAGCGGAGCAGCGGAAGCACCCGATGACACACGGCCGCGGGCCTTCAATCATGCTGCTATTCGCACGGAACCTGTTGCAGGTTCAGCTCTTCTTCGATGTCACAGCGGAGAAGCTCGATACTAATTGGCCGACCCGCTTGCTGCCGCAGTGTGGACACTTGACCTCGGCCTTCTCGATGTCCGAAATGTGGTGTTGCTGGGTAAATTCCTTGTCGCAGTCCTGGCAGTGGTATGCGTATTGAGACATGATCCAACTCCGAGCCAACATCATAGCGCCGGGGTCTGTGGACGGACGATAAATTGATGCCGAGGGCACGAATTCTCAGCAGTGTCCAGCTTCGAGCGCTTGCTTCGGGGTTCCTCGTGAAACGATAACGAGCGCAGTTTCACGCAATTAGGCCAGTCCCCGTTGACATCGCAAGATAGAAGGCCCTAGCCTTCCTATGGTTAGCAAGGTTCGCAGACGGATCGTGAAGCCGGCCTGCTTGTGGATGTATCTGCTGCGGCTGCAGTCGTAGTGTGCGAGCAGATCGCCAGAGAAGAGGCCGCAGCCGGCCGGCTGGCATCCATCGTGACGGTGCTGCCGGACTCAGCAGAGAAATACATGAGCGAGCGCTTCTGGGAGGAGGCATGAGTTCGTTGATCGTCACGCAAGCTGTGTACGACGCGTTGCGTGCTCACGGAGAAGAGACCTATCCGCATGAGTGTTGCGGAGCGCTGCTGGGGCGGCCCAACGGGAAGGGCTGGAGTGTCACGGAGGCAATCCGGGCCGGCAATACGCGCACGGATTCGGCACACAACCGGTACCATATCGCTCCCATTGAGCTGGTTCGAATCCAGCGGAGTGCGAGAGACAGGGGACTGGAGATCGCCGGGTTTTACCACTCGCATCCCGACCATCCGGCACAGTGGTCCGAAACCGACTTCGCTGAAGCGCATTGGCTGGGGTGTTCTTACGTGATCACAACCGTGGAGCAGGGCAAGTCGACGGTGACCAATTCTTTCCTCCTCGCGGGGAGGGACGAAGAGGACAAGCGGTTTGAAGATCAGAGGATTGAAATTGAACGATAACCTGGCAAAGTCCTCGCGGGATTTCGAGGAAATGCAGGAGAGAAAACCTTAAGGACCGAATCGAATGACGATTTATATTCCGACGCCGTTAAGGTCGTACGCAGAAGGCAAAGATGCAATTGAAATCACTGCCAGGACGATCTCCGATGCTCTCGATGTGCTCACGCAGACATATCCGGAGTTGCGGAAGCATCTGTTTACCGGCGAAGGCAAGCTGCGGGCATTTGTAAATCTGTATCTGAACGACGAAGACGTGCGGTATCTGCCTGCGAAGGAGAATTCGGAAGTATCGGCCAAGGATACGCTTTCGATTATTCCTTCGATCGCGGGAGGCGCAGTGACTTCTCACCTGCCAACGTCCGATCTGTGAGCGCAACGCAAAGATACGATATTAATCTCAGAACAAATCGGGCAAACAGGGAAAGCAGATCCTTCACTTCGCCGACCCCACGAACCGCTTCGGTTCATGGGGCTCCAAGGCGCTGCGTTCAGAATGACACTTCAACTAGAGAGGAATTAGCAGACACAAAAAGGCCGTCCGGTTAGGACGGCCTTTTTGTCGGAAGAACCAAGGTTCAAGTACTACCCTTCAGGAAATTCGATCAGTCACCGGCTACGGGCTCAGATTCCTTGTGCCGGTTGATGGGTGAAGCAGCGTTGTTTGAAGCGGGCCTGATGGAGTCGAGGCTTACGAGACCTTCGACCGGTTTTTCGCCGAGCACGTGTTCGCGATACAGCTGGGCCATTTTCGCGTTCTCCGCGTCGGATTTGATTTTGGTGTCACGGGCGCGAATGCGTTCTTCGCGTGCGTTCTTGGCGATGCCGAGTTCATCGAGCGTGTGATTGGCCTCGGAGTTCACGTGCTCCATGTTGAGCTTGAGCTCGTGGCCTACGTAAGTCATGCCGACTTTCTTGCCACCGGCGAAGATTTCGTGACGGCCGTGCTCCTCGTACCACTTGGTCAGAGTGGCCGTCATGTGCATCTTCTCGATGATGTTGCGCCAGCCTACGCCGGTGTTGTATGCGCAGAAGCTGATTTCGCCTTCCTGCGTGGCGTAGGGAATAATGCACTGCTCGGTGCGGCGGAAGTCGTAGTTGAACAGATCCTGGAACCACATACCGGCGATGAAGAGGAAGTTCCACCTGTCAGAGCGGCGCTTCTCGATGTCCTTCATGGTGCGGTCGCCCTTGACGCTGCCGTAATCCTTGCCGGTGGCGTTGAAGGTCTTGTCCATCTTCTTCAGCATGTCGGTGATGCGGAAGTGGGTGGGCGCCTGGAACGGATCGTAGTTGCGCAGAAGCGCCAGTCCGAATCCGATAACCGACAGCCACTTGCCGCGAGCCGCATCGTTGACCTTGGCGAGGTCCTTGGCAACCTGGTCCATGTGAAGGAAGGCTGTGACGGGCGCCGCTTCCTTGGTTTCCTTGTCGATCATCAGCGCCATGCCGATGCCGCAATTCGGATGGCATCCGCAGGAGAGCTGACCCCACTCGGCTGTCGGGCCGTGCACCAGATCGGCCCAGTCAGAGAAGGTGGACATGAAACTGATCGGGAACCAGTCGCGCTCGGGAACGCCGAGACCAACCTGGTTCTTGACGTCGTGGGCCATGTGCGAGAGAGTGTAGCGCTGTGCGAGACGGCGCTCTTCGCTGATGTCCTCGTCGCGGCCGGTGAAGCTGACCGGCTGGAACGAAAGGAAGCTGATTTTCTTGGGATTGTCGAGCGCGAACTCGATGATGCGGCCAACCTGCTCGTTGTTAATGCCGTTAATGATGGTCGTCACCGGGACGATATCGACGCCGGCTTCGTGCAGATTGTTGATGGCCTGGAGCTTTACGTCGAAGAGATTGCCGACCTTGCGGTGCGAGTTGGCGGCGTTGCCGATGCCGTCGAACTGGAGGTATACGTAGCGGAGACCAGCTTCGGCAGCGGCGCGGCAGAGTTCTTTGCTCTTCGCGAATTCAATGCCGTTCGAAGCAGCCTGCACCGAGTTGTAGCCAACCTTGCGCGAGTAGGCGACGGCGTCAAGGAAGTAGGGCGACAACGTGGGCTCGCCACCAGAGAATTGAACGCTCATCTGGCGCCGGGGCTTCATGTTTACGGCGTTGTCGAGCATGGTCTTAATTTCGTCCCAGGTGAGCTCGTGGACGAATCCGACCTGGTTGGCATCCATGAAGCACGGATCGCACATCATGTTGCAGCGGTTTGTGAGGTCGATGGTGAGCACCGAGCCCCGTCCATGGGTCACTGTAGACGTGCCGTGGTTGTGCAGCTTGTCGGCGGTGGCGCCATGCGAGCGGATGTCGCGGCCGGGGAAGCTTTCTTCAAGGTGCTTGAAGAAGGCCGGGTCGATCGACATCACGTCTTCGAAGTGGCCGTGCTTGGGGCAGTCCTTCACCATCAGGATCTTGCCGTCGCGCTCGATGATCTGCGCCTTGATCTCGCCGACCTTTTCATTCAGCAGAACTTCGTGGGGCAGCTTGCCGTCGAGGATCTGCTTGCGGATCTCGGGAACGCACTTGGGACAGAGCGAGTCTGTGGTGCGGGGCCAGCCCAGCGGCGGCTTCTCTTTCTGATAGCTCTTCAGGAGTGGCTTCTCGCTCCATTTGGGGGTAAACGACGGGTTGGGGCTGATGCGGTTCAACCGCTCATAGACCACCCACGCGCTCTTGGCCGCGTATACGGCGGCCTTCTCGGCGTACTTCATCGCTTTAGGCATTTTGGTGCGATCTCCTTAAGAAAGAATGCGCTGGCAAATTGGTGGACCGGCTAAGGTGACCGCCGGAACCTGAAAACTCAGTACAAGAGTAATAAGAGGGGCTAGTCAATCCAATCAAGGTGCAGCGAATGGCGAAAATAGGGGGTGAACGGTGATGAAGTCGGTCCGAATGGGGGAAGAAGTTCAGCGCACAGACCTCATCAAAAGCTTGCGTCTGCAATGGTTTACAGAGTTGATTCACGCTTCTAAGGAGTGCTCTCAGGCTCGGTGCGGGCGACCTGATTGATGATCTGCTGCACCAGGACAACACGCACGTGGATGCGCCTGGCGAGGTCGGGCAGGAATTCGGTGACGAAGTTGTCCGTGGGGGCCAGTGCCCAGCCGAGAGCCACCCGCCTGGCCGTCGAGGGCAGATCCGTCTCCTCGCCGGGAACGTAGAGATTGCTGATCTCTGCGTCGATGGGGAATCCGAGGATGTTGGCGTAGTTGGGCATCCCCTTGCCGTTATCACCCTGCGTCCAGCCCACCTGGACAACAGCATGCAGAATTCGGCGCTTGATCGAGGCATGAGGCATGCGGTGATAGTGCGGATCCTGGTGAACTATCGAAGGAATCAGAAATGTGCCCACGAACTCGCCGGTCATATCCTGGGTGTAGCTGACGCCGACCAACTGGGCGAATCCGTGCATGCCTGGTCCGTAGACCGTATGGGAGTTGTATCCGATTGTGATGGCCGCGTTACCCAGGATGGTGACGGCGTTGAACGGGTCAAGCACGTTTCTGGTCGCGAGCCGGGCTTTCTCCCGGGGAGTAAGCGGCTTGACCTCCGGCCCATTCATGAATCGCTCGTAGAAATTGATCAGCGGCATTGGCTGACAGGGTGGCAACTCGTAGGGCTGGATCTGTTCATCTGGCTGCGTATTGGATGCAGGCTGTTCCGGAACCTCCGCTTGCGGAAAACCAGCCAGCGCGGCGATAAAGGCGGATCCGGTTTCGGTTAGCGCAATACCGCCTGATTCGCTTTTGGGAATCACCCGGCATGGCCCGTTCTTTGAATTTTCATGCCTAATGATCGGCAGTGGCGCGTCCGGCAGGGGAGTCGCCGGGCTTAACGGGTGCGTCTGGCCGTAAACCGTATCTCTCGCTGAGACGATGAACAGCGAAAGGACTATGAATCGCAAGAGCAGGAAAGTGCCGCTCCCGGTCTTTCGACAAGAGCGATCTCGCCGGCATCCATATCGACGCTTTCCGCCGTGCCGCAATGGGCTGGCCCCCGCTGGATGGAACTTTTTCCGTGCCGATTCGTAAATCACAGAGACCCAAACGGCTCAAGAGTCCGTCTTTCTCTGAAAGGTCTCGATCGTCCTACTATGCCCGATCGTCTTACTATGTCGGACGCAAAATATTCAGGAAAAGTAACTTTTGGGCATGGAAAGCGTATCCAGCTGGAGTTAGAGCGTGATACCTGACCTGTTGTTTTATCTGGCACGGCATACGCCGAGAGCGCCGTCCACGGCATTGACGCAGGTATTCGCTGCATCGAGACTAGAAAGTGAGGTTTGCTGAAATGAGCTCTTATCCTCCTCCGCCTCCGTCGGCCCCCGGTGTTGGCCACCGGATTGAAGAAGCGATGGAACTGATCGAGATGGAATTGCGGCACGCCATCGCGTATGTCAACGATGCGGTCATTCCGCAGGTTCGTGCTGAGTCGATTGTCGCCATGCGCAAGATGTCAGATACCCTGCGCAGTCTCGCCGATCGCATGGACAAGTCGCAGCAGCAACCGGGCCCCCGCGCTTGATGGAAGGTTGGGATTACGCAAGGGGGCGTCGCTCCGCGTGTCTCACTGGTCTGCTGATTGCCACATTTGCGATGACGGCATGCGGCCACAAGAAAGCGCTCCCTCCGCAGCCGTCCGCGACAGCTCCATCGGTTTATGCGCCTCCATCGTCTCCAGCGCCCGCGCCTATAGGGACTGGCCGCATCGCCGTCACTCCGGTTCCCGAAGGGGGCGTCAGCGCCGACGACAAGGACTTCATTCTCAGCCATCGCCCAATTTACAGCGAAGAGGGCTCGGCCAGCTGGTACACCGCTCCGTATAAGGGTCGCAAGTCCGCCAACGGGCAGGTCTTCAGTGATGAGGCTCTGACCGCCGCGCATCGGACGCTGCCGATGGGGTCGCTGGTTGTGGTTACGAATCTCACCACCCGGCAGGCCTCGGCCATGCGCATCAGCGACCGCGGCCCTTTCGTTTCCGACAAGATCATCGATCTGACGATGGCCTCGGCAAAATCCATCGGCATTTTTCGCTCCGGCACCGCTCGCGTGCGCATCGACGTGTACGCGACCCCGAAGCCGATGGACATTGGCGGCCGCTGGTGCGTGCAGATCGGACCCTTTCTCAGCGAGCGCAAGGCAATCAAGTTCAAGGAGAAGCTGCTGAACGAGTTTGCGGGGTCGAAGGTGATCGAGTTTTCCGGGGAACGCAGTTATTGGGTTCGCATCCGCCCGCAAGGGGATGACCGCGAGCAGGCCGAAGCGATGGCACGCCGGTTGCAGCCCGATGAAGGCGCGGCCTACCTGACCAGACTCGACTAAATAACAGTCTCTAATTTCCAAGAAGCTCGACTTCCAACACGTGCAAGGATCGCGGGAGTTGAAAGAGAGGCTGAGCTATTGCGTAAGATTTGTTTAACGGGAAATTTAGTCGACGGTTCCTATTCGCTGTCGGCGGCAATATAGAGCAGGCCCAGATCGCGCAAGCTTTGACCGGAGTTGTGCCTGAGAAGCTCGGCAACATTCTCTGCCATTCCCCTGCTTGAAGCGTGGAATCGGAAGGTCACGACTTCTTTTCCGAACATGCAGGTTAAGTCGATACGAGAGCCCACGATCCTGTCGACTCTTCTTAATGTCACCGATTCAGGGGAACGCGCGAAAGCTTCCTTGCGCGTATCAAATGGTCCTGCGCCTCCTTGAGGCGGCCAACCAGACAGATTCAACAACTGCTGCATCAGTGACTCCCACCTTAATGTTACCCCACCGCGCATTGATTTGGGTTCGCATATAAGCAGTTCGGGAATCTGTCGACCAGTCTCACCACCAAAATGCGCGACGAGGATGGCATTTCGAGCCATCCTCATCAAACGGCCAGGACTACTGCCAATGAGCGGTTTGTTGAGCGTTGTCTACGATCTGATGTGCCCGGTCCACGTGACCGACAGCCCGATCCCTCAAACCGCGCGCTTCTGGCACGTCTTCTGCCCTTGACAAGTCGTTGTGTGCCTTCCAGAGAAGCTCGTTGGCCTTGCGAAAGCGGTCATGCGGACTCAGCGAGGTATCAATCGGAAACGGATCGTTTACTCTTTTGCCATCGTCAATGGCAGCTCGCTTGATTTCACCGATTGCCGCATCGATCTCGCGAATTGCTTCGTTGTCATCGTGCTTTACGGGAGCCCACGCCCATCCGTCATTCAGGTAATGCCGGGCGGCGCGCAAATCACTTAAAGCATGCAGGTAGGCGGGGTGAGGCCCTGGAACCTGCTGTGCGTGCACGGCGCTCGGCGCTGTCAGAGCTAAGATGCCAACAGCTAAAATCGTCAAGCGGAATTTCTTAATCATGCTTTCTCCTTGGCTGAAGCTAGGTTTTGGACTATGTCCGTATATACCCATTCCGTCCTACTAAGTTGCGCCCCTCCCGCGGGACGAATCCTGTGGATAGCGCGAGTTCCATGCTGGTCAGGGCAACTACCGTATTTGTAGATAGCGGTCGCTGCGAACACCTTACATTTTGCTGAGTTTTCCCAGCGTCATTTTCTCGTTGCGGACAAGAGAGCTTCCAGCATAATGTGAGTCCCACGGGCTTCACAGGAGGTCCTTATGGCAGTCGGAGTCCCTGTATTGCCAATGGCGCGCGTACGCCAGAACTATCTCGCAAATGTGGTGGCGGCAATTGCCTGCTTTCTGCTCGAAGCGGGATGGTATTCGAAGTTCTATACCCCATGGGTGAACGGGATCGGACGAACAGACGATTGGCTGCGACACAACGGTCCGGGTGTTCCAATTCAATTCGGTACGGCGCTGGTGATGGCTGCCCTGATGGCAACAGCCATATCCTGCGTGACGCAATTGACCGGCAAGCAGACAGCTCTGCGCGGAATCAAGGTGGGTGCGCTGTTGTGGGCGGGGTTCGTACTGACGACCTGGGCGACGGAGTACATTTTCGAGGTGCGGCCCATCAGCCTGTTTCTCGTCAACGCCGGCTATTGGTTCTTCGGCATGACGCTGATGGGCGCGATCGTTGGGGCGTGGAAGAAGAAGGTTTGAGCGGAGAAAGTTTTCAGCTTTCAGTTGTCAGGAAAAGCGCACCCGACCGCAATGATGGACGCGCAGCGGCAGCTTTCGACTGATCGCTGACCACTGATCACTGACAACTGTTTTCTCAATCTGGCGGGGGATAGTAGGGCAGCTTGTCGTTAGTCTCGTTGGCTCGCTTTACTGTGACATCGCTGAAGAGCAGTGCCGGCGCCAGCACCGTCTCGGGAATCTCCGTTGCGTAGTTGGCAACCCAGAGGCTCTTGCCCGCAGCTTCAACGCCTGAGCGCAGCGCTCGCTGATCGAGATCGTCGAGCACTGCTCCGCGGACGAGGGTGCGCTTACCGTCGAGGTCTACGCGATAGAGCAGGCGCGGCGACGCTTCCGCTCCGAGCGTCTCAACGTAATACACGCTCTTGAGTCCACGATCCTTGGCGATTCCCAGCAGCTTGCGGTTCAGCTCTTCGTCGGTCAGGCCCTGCAGCGCTGTGACTTTCAGGACTCCGATCACCGGGCGCGGCGGTCCGGTAACGCCTGCGCGTGCGTGGCCGTTCGACTCAGGAAAATCGCGCACCGGTGTTCGCCCGATAAGGTAATTCTCCAAGTGGCCATCGGCGACCAGCTTTACTGTCTGCGCCGGGACTGCTTCGTCATCGACAGAGTAGGAACCGAGAAGATCCTTGCCGTCCCAGCTCTTCAGTGCGGGATCGTCGACGACGGTGAGGAACTCGGGAAGAATGCGCGCGTGGTAGCTCGAAGCAAATGGCCCGTTGGTGCGCGCCTCGGTTCCCAGCTTTGGCCGCGTCGCGGTTACTCCGGAGGCAAGGAGCGAGTGCAGCGTGTCGGCGCTGGCATCGGCGCTCAGCAGCACAGGCCCGTGATACTCCTCTTCCACCAACGGAGCTTTGCGCAGTTCGCTCAAGGAACTGATGAGCGTAACAACATGCTTCTTGAACTCATCGGCGTTGTCGAGATCGCTTAACGCCACACCGCTTGTCCCATAGGAACGATCGAGACGCATGCCGTCGTCGGCTTGCGTGCCCACGCCAAGGGATTCGGCGTAGCTGCTCGACGACTTGCGCACGATTGCGCCTTCGCTGGAGACGATCCATGTCGTTGTTACGCGCGCATGGAACGAAGCGTTCGAGTACTGAATTTCGTGCTGCGTCGCGTTGACCGCAGGATCCATGCGATAGATGCCGCTGTCGCGCGCAACGCGATCCTGCCAGGCCTTCTCGTCCAGAGAAAGCTTGATCGGGTCCGCCAAAGAGATAATCGGTTTTGCCTTGCTGAAGTCGTCAGCTTGAGGAGGTGTTTGCACCTGCTTCAGTTCGGCTTGCTTTTGCGCGTAAGCTGCCAATGCCAATTTGTACGCCTGGTCCGTTCCGCTCCACAGCGAGGAGCGCAGTGCGATTGGATCGTCGTCGATGGAGGCAAGTTGAAGCGCACCGTCGCCCCGCGGGCCGGAATTGTCTGTCTTGTAATCGCCCACGCGAACGCTGATGCGCGCAATTCGCGCATGGCTGTGGTTCGAGCCTTCTCCTGCTCCGTAACTCGCGCGGGTTTCAAAGTCCTGCACGTCTTCAACGCGGTACTCAATGAAGTACGGCTTCTCGAATCCCGGCAGTTGCAGGTGCGCCATGCTGCGGTCCAGTTCGTCGAGCATGGCCTTCAACACCGGATCCTTTTCCGCATCGGCGCGGGTGGTCTGTGCCGGGGCGACCTGCGGCAGGAAGATGGCAGCAGAGAGAAGCCCTGCTGCGAAGAGATTTCCGATGCGGTGAGCCTGCTTCATTGTGCCTCCTTCGTCGATGCTGCTGCGGGTGCGCCGGGAATCGGCAGGATCGGCGGCCGTTGCGTCCCTTGCTGCTGGCGCTGCGTTTCAATCTCGCTCACCAGCATCGCCGGAGCGACGGCGCTTACCGGCACTGTGCCGGATTCCGCGCCGCACTCACCGTTGAACACTTCGGGCTTGTCGCTGGTGGCGACAATGCGCTTCATCGCAGCCAGAGGCGTGCCCACGATGCTGACGCCGCGGACAAGCTCATCGGGCCGCCCATCGACATACACGCGATACACGACCAGCGGAATCACTTGAAATGCCTGCGGCGCGCTGCGCTGCGTAATGGCGAATCCCGAAGAGATGTCTTCAAAGTAGAGGCCGTAAGGTTTGCCTTGTTTCTTAGCTTCTTCGATTAGCTGTTTCCTCAACTCGGTTTCGGGCACGGTCTTCGTGGAAGTCACAATCAGATTGCCCTGGCGCCCCGTCGGCATGCGACCGGTCTGCGCACGCCCGTGTCCGTTCGAAGCCGCGAAACTCGCAATCGGCAGGCGCGACATCAGGAACGTCTTCAAAATGCCGTTCTGGATCAGGTCCACGCGGCGCGCCTTCTCGCCTTCATCGTCAAACGTGTAACTACCGCTCAGCCACGTGTTGCCAAAAGTCGTCACCGTGGGATCGTCGGACACTGAAAGAAAGGTCGGTAGCACTTCCTTGTTCAATTCCTTGGTAAATGTCTGGCCTTCTTCGTCTCCGCGCTGGCGTTGGCCCTCGAGGCGATGTCCCAGCACTTCATGGAAAAAGACTGCGGATGCGCGACCCGAAAGAATGGCCGGGCCATCAAACGGCTGCGTCACGGGTGCTTTGCGCAATGCTTCAAGACTCTTGCCCAGCTCTCGCACTGCGGCTTCCATGGTTGCCTGCGACGGCAGGCCGTCGACTGTTTCTGCTTCGAAGGTCTGTGCACGGAACAGGTCCATGCCGTCATCGGCGCGCGTTACCGCAAACACCACCACGCGGGCCTGCGTGTGCGGCGCCACCACGCGTGAACCTTCCGACGATGCGTAGTAGTCGGTCTCGTTCTGCACCGTGAGCATCACCATGTTCTGATACACATCGGGATAGTCGCGGAAGACGCCGCTCAGCGATCTCGTCCGCTGTTCCCACGCGGCGCGGTCGAGAACGATCGGCGGTGCGGGTTTCGAGCTTGACACCTGCGGCGACTCCTGGCTGAAGTCGGGCGATGTGTCTTCTTCTTTCGCGCGGACTTGGGCTTCCGTCTTCACGCGAAGAAAGTTTTCGAGCGCACTGCCGTAACCCGCATTGGTAGCCAGCCACAGTGTTCGCGCGAGGGCAACATGATCGTCCCCAAGCGGCAACGGCAGGCTGTTGACCGCGGAAGCGCGATGGTTGCCGTGGGTGTTGTCGAGCTTAGGATCGCCGATGCGTACCTGCACGTCGGCTACGCGCACGTGATTGCTGCTGCTGTCGGCCAGAGCGCCGTATTGCGCGCGAATCGAAACAGACGTAGCGTCCGCCACGGAATAGCTGAGAAAGTACGGTGGTAGCAGCTTTTCGGCGTCCTTCTGGTTAGGTACCGGCTTGCCCAGCGAACTAAAAGCGCGCTGCAACTCGCCGGTCATGGTGTCAAGCAGAACCGAGGAGCCGGGAGCGGCATCGTTGACTGCGGCATGGACCGTTGATGCTTTTCGTTGCGCAGACGCGCCAACTGCGACAAGCGTGAAGCTGAAGAGTGTTGCGACGAGCAGACAGGCTTTCGCCGGGCTTGCCATTGGTGGTCCCTTGAGTAACAGGATTTTTGGTCTTCGTTGGTACGTGTCAGCGGAAAACATCAGTAAACTTGATTGTCTCAAACTCGTGCGTCTGTGAAGGGAAATCTGATGGCAATCGTCCGGTGGCTAGTGCGCGCAAGTGCTCTTGTCGTTCTGCTCCTGATCATGGTTGTTTCGGCCGACTGCGAGCCGAGCCCAGCTCCCCAGAACCAGCCAGGCCCCGTTGCCGCTCGACCCCAACCGCACTCCGAGCAGGCTTACTCTCTTCCGCCGGACAAACTGGCCCAGGCTGTCGCTCTCAACAAGATCCGCGTAGCCCTAGATATCGGCGGGTCGCTCTGGGGCCTCATCGTGCTCTGGTTCCTGCTGGCTTCCCGTACGGCTGTGCGGTTAGACGGATGGACTCGTGAAACGATGAAGCCGCGCTGGCTCCAGGGACTGGCCTTCTTCGCCATCCTCATCGTCCTCCTTGCCCTGGCCAATCTGCCGCTCGACGCCATTGGCCACACGGCCAGTCTGCGATACGGCATCAGTGTGCAAGGCTGGTCGAGTTGGTTCGGAGATCAGGGCAAGGGCGTGGCCATTTCGATTGTCATCGGCGTGCCCATTGCTCTGTTCTTCAACTGGATCGTCCGCAAATCGCCTCGCCGCTACTGGTTGTGGCTTTGGCTGCTCTCCTTACCGCTGATCCTGGCCTCGGTGTTCATCTCGCCCCTCGTCATCGACCCCCTGTTCAACAAATTCGAGCCACTTGTGAAGACTCACGTCGGCCTGGTCGGAAAGCTCGAGGAAGTGGTCGGGCGAACCGGCACCAACATCCCGCCCAACCGCATGTTCCTGATGAAGGCCAGCGAAAAGAGCAATGGCATCAATGCCTACGTCACCGGCATCGGCTCCAGCAAGCGCTTTGTCATGTGGGATACGACCACCGACCGCATGCCCGACGACGAAATCATGTTCATCTTCGGCCACGAAAGCGGCCACTACGTGCTCAACCACATTCCCAAGATGCTCGCGGGATTGATGGTGGGATTATTCTTTGTCTTCTGGGCATGCGCCAACCTGGCAGAGGCGATGGTGCGCCGCTATGGCGAACGCTGGAACGTTCATGCTGTCGGAAGCCGCGCCGGATTCCTGACGCTTTTCTTCGCCCTTTCAATTGCAGGATTCGTGCTTACGCCAGTCGGCAACACCGTCAGTCGCCACTTTGAGCACGAGGCCGACATCTACGGTCAGGAGGCGATCCACGGATTGGTGCCCGATCCACAGAGGACAGCCGTCTCATCCTTCAACCATCTTGGCGAAGCCTGGCTCGACGACCCCAACCCGAACGCATTTATCGAGTTCTGGTCCTACAGCCACCCCTCCGTCCAGCGCCGCGCCGAGTTTGCCCGGCACTATGACCCATGGGCCAACGGCGGCCACGGCAGGTTTTTTGCGAAATAGGAATGGGACCGCTCTCGAATGAAGCCTGATCAAGCAGTCCATCGCGCGGAATCCTCAAATCCAATAAAATAGCCTCATGGTTGCGCTTCCCCCCTTTCCCCCATTTTTAGCGAAAGCTGCCGGTTCATTTCTCGCCGCGGGCGCGGGGGCGATTGTGGTCATCATGTGGCGGCTTCGTGAGGCACGGACTGCGGTTTCCCTGAGGAAGATCGTCATCCCTCCGCTCGGCATGGCCACCGGGTTCTCGATGTTTGTGGATTCGGCATTTCGCGTCCCCTGGACCTGGGCGTTGACCGCGTTTCTCATCGGTGCCATCGTTCTCGCATGGCCTCTTCTATTGACCACGCGCCTGGAATTGCAAGGGCAGACGGTGAGGATGAAGCGGTCAAGCGCCTTTCTTGCTGTCATTCTGGTGCTTGCTGCCATTCGCATCTTCGCTCGTGGCTACTTCGACACCATTCTGACCACGCAGCAGACGGCCGGCATCTTCTTCATCCTCGCCTTTGGCATGATCGTGATCTGGCGCGCCAAAATGCTGTTCGACTTCCGCCGCCTCACGGCCGACCTCGAAACCAGCGCCGCCTGACCTTCTGGGCCGCCGTTCCATTTCCCGTAAAATTGACCTATGCAATTTATGACGCTTTCGCGCCGCCGCACTGATGCGTTTCCACCCGAAGCTTTCACCCCGGAACTCGTCGCAGCGGAGGGCAACCGCGTGAGGGAACTCTATGCTTCCGGCATCCTCCGCCAGGTCTGGCGCCGGGGCGACGCACCGGGCGCAACCATCCTCTGGGAAACAGCAAGCGAGGCCGAAGTGCGGCAAGCCTGCGAAAGCCTGCCCATCTTTAAAGCAGGAATGCTCGAAATTGCTGCCGTTATCCCGCTCGAGCCCTATCCGGGATTCGGACCAGCCAAATAGGGCAGCGAACCCTGCTTCTGAATTGCGCAAATGCACGCTTTTCCTCATTCACCGCGTGCCGTCCTCAAGTCGTACACTAAAGTTTCGCTGTCTTCCGAAAGGAGCATTCCTTCTATGGCTTATCCCACGAACTACCGCTATACCCGCGAGCATGAGTGGATCTCGCTCGACGGCAAAATCGGCACTGTCGGTATTACAGATTATGCGCAGAATTCACTTGGCGACATCGTCTACGTCGACGTGCCCAAGGTCGGCGACTCCATCAACGCCAATGCCTCGTTCGGCTCCGTGGAGAGCGTGAAGGCCGTCAGCGATCTGTACTCGCCTGTCACCGGCACCGTAACCGCTGTGAACGAAGAACTGAAGAACTCTCCCGACAAGATCAACGAGGCACCACACGAGACCTGGATCATCAAGGTCGAACTTTCCGATCCGTCAGAATTCGAGAAGCTTCTCGATGCCGCATCCTATGAAAAGTTCGTCTCGGAAGAAACGGGGGCGTAAGCCCAGTTCACAGGTGTCAGCTCTCAGTCATCAGCTAAGAACCGAATCGGGAAATCTGGCGACATGCGACCGGACTGACAACTGATCACTGACAACCGACAACTGGTCCCGGAGGGACCATCCATGCGCTACCTACCCAAGTCCCCCGCCGAACGCGAGCAGATGCTCAAGGCCATCGGCGCCAAGGCCATCGACGATCTCTTCGCCATCATCCCAGCCGAGTACCGGCTCACGCGCGACCTCGACGTGCCGCGCCAGCAGGCCGAGAGCGAAATCATCGACTACTTCAAGGCCGCCGGCCAAAAGAACGCGACCGACTACGCCAGCTTTTTGGGCGCAGGTGTTTACCGGCACTATCGGCCGGTGATCATTGATTCGCTGGTGCAGCGCGGCGAATTCCTTACCAGCTATACGCCTTATCAGCCTGAGATCACGCAGGGCACGCTGCAGGCGATCTTCGAGTTTCAGACCATGATTGCGGAACTCACCGGCATGGACGTTGCGAACGCCAGCATGTACGACGGGTCTACCGGCGCGGCAGAAGCGGTGCTGATGGCGATGCGCATCACAGGCCGCCACAAAGCCGCCGTCGCCTCAACGGTGCATCCCGAGTATCGCGAGGTCCTGCACACCTACCTTCGAGTCCGCGATCTGCCGACAACGCAGGTTGGCTACGTGGCTGAAACAGGGCGCGTGGATCTTGATGCGCTCGCGGCTGAAGTTACCGAAGAGACGGCGGCGGTTCTCGTCCAGAGCCCCAACTTCTTCGGCGTCATCGAAGATATTCCCGCCATCGCTGAGATCGCGCACAAGAAAGGCGCTTTGCTCATTGTCTCGATTGCAGAAGCGGTTTCGCTCGGCATCGTCCGCCCGCCCGTTGAGGCCGATATCGTCAGCATGGAGGCACAATCCTTCGGTGTTGCGCTCAGCTACGGCGGCCCGTTCTGCGGCGTCATCGCGGCCAAGGAGCAATACCTGCGCCAGATGCCCGGCCGCCTCGCAGGCCAGACCCTCGACAGCAACGGGAACCGCGGGTTCGTCCTTACGCTCTCAACGCGCGAGCAGCACATCCGCCGCGAGAAGGCGACCTCGAACATCTGCACCAACCAGGCGCTTGTCGCTCTGATGGCGACCATCTTCCTGACGGTTTATGGCAAGGAGGGAATCCGCGAACTCGCCGAGCACAATCTCGCCAAGGCTGCATACGCCGCGAAGACGTTAAGCGCGCAGCCCGGAGCGAAGCTGCTCTTCAATGGCGCTCCGCGCTTCCATGAATTTGTTCTGCAGACGCAGGAGTCTCCAGCCCAGTGGAGTCAGCGTCTCCTCGACGAAAAGATCGTCGGCGGCATCGATCTGAGCCGCTGGTATCCCGAGTTAAAGAGAGCAACTCTCTGGTGCGCAACGGAAGTTATGGCGCGCGAAACAATCGACCACGCGGCAAAAGTGCTGGCCGCAGCGCCGGTGGAGGCATAGTTTCTGCGAGGTGGAACGATGGTTGGCGAGTACGATTTGATGCTGCCGGAAGACCGAGATCGGAAATTGGAAGATCTCGAAAACAAACACCGGGAGTGGCTCGAAGTTCGCAGTCAAGGAAAGGTGCGATTCGTCCTGCTTGATGGGCTGCTCCGGTCGGCATTGTTCAATCTCGTTTGGGCTGCTTTTGCCATAATTTCCTTTCATGTTAAAGCGGGGCTCGCGGTACTTATCGCCGTCCTCATCTTGTTTTCTAGTCGAGTTTTCAGCCTGTTGGAGTGGCATTGGAAAGACAGGCGCTATCTGGGACAGGTTCAGGGGGCAGAGGATTCGCAAAAGTCTCGCTGAGTTTTGTAACAGGGCACGACTTTAGTCGTGCCGAAATGAATCTAGAAAGGAGCGGGCTTTAGCCCCTGCCATGGCAATTCCGAGCCGGAAAGCGTCTCCCGATAACATTCTTCGTCCTGCTCGAACCTTCTTCACGACCACGAAGACCTTCACGGGAAAACGTTTGTTGCAAACGGAACGCAATGCCAATTTGCTGATTGATGTACTCCGATCGCTGGTTACAGAAAAGGCATTTCAACTGCACGATTTTGTCATCATGCCAGATCATGTTCATCTGCTCCTTACCGTCAGTGGGGAAATCACTGTCGAGAAGGCGATGCAATTGGTGAAGGGGCGATTCTCGTTCCGACTGTCAAAAGAATTTGGATTCGAAGGCGAGGTCTGGCAGCGCGGTTTTTCGGAAGTGCAGGTTATGGGTCAAAAGAGTTTCGAAACGCATCGAGACTACATTGCCCAAAATCCGGTTGCGGCCGGATTCGTAGATTCGCCTGCCGCGTTTCCGTTTTGCTATCAATATTTGGCGAGTAAGAAGGCCGCAGGGGCTAAAGCCCAATCACATAGCTGATCGGATTTGGCACGACTGAAGTCGTGCCCTGTTACAAGGCCCACTTTTCGGTGGGGTGAACCATGAAGTTAAGGCAAATCGAGGCATGGAAATGGCAGTAGCTGGAACTCAAATCAATCGCACCATCGGCAAAGTCCGTCCCCACCAGACGCAAAACGAAGGCCTCGTCTTCGAGAAATCCTCGCCGGGCAAGAAGGCATACAAACTGCCCCCGCTCGACGTGCCGGAGGTCGATGCCGCGGCGCTCCTCGGCAATGCGCACAGGAAAACTCCGGGCTTGCTGCCGGAACTGAGCGAGATCGAAATCATCCGCCACTTCACGCGCCTCTCCACCTGGAACTACGCTATCGATCTCGGCATGTATCCGCTTGGCTCCTGCACGATGAAGTACAACCCGCGCGTCAATGAATTCGTCGCGCGCATCGAAGGCCTTGCCGAAGCGCATCCCTATCGCCCCGAGTCCCTCGCGCAGGGAGTGCTTGAAATCATCGACCTGCTGCAGCGCTGCCTCATCGAAATTACCGGCATGGACACCATCACGCTGCAGCCCGCCGCCGGCGCGCATGGGGAATTCACTGGCATTCTGCTGGTTCGCGCATGGCACGAGTCGCAGGGCAATGCGCGTCGCAAGATCATCATTCCTGACTCCGCACACGGCACCAACCCCGCCACCGCGGCCATCTGCGGCTACCAGGTTGAGAATCTCAAGTCCAACGCCGACGGCGGCATCGATCTCGAAGCCCTCACGCGCCAGGTCGACGAAGACACCGCCGCACTGATGCTCACCAATCCCTCGACGCTCGGCGTATTCGAAAACGAGATCCACAAGATCGCTGACATTCTTCACGCCAAGGGCGCGCTGCTCTATATGGATGGCGCCAACATGAACGCGCTGGTCGGCAAGGTGCGCCCCGGCGACTTCGGCGTCGACGTGATGCACCTCAACCTGCACAAGACGTTTTCGACGCCCCACGGCGGCGGCGGCCCCGGATCCGGCCCGGTCGCCTGCAAGAAATTTCTTGCGCCCTTCCTCCCGACGCCAGTCCTGGTTCGCAAACCTTTGTCAGACTCGGCACAGAACACGGGTGCCCCATCCTTTCGCCAGCTTTCAGGCGAAAGGGTGGGAAACCACGAGACCCAATCAGCCTCCGGTTCTCTTCACTGGGACTACGACCGCCCCCACTCCGTCGGCCGCGTTCGCGCCTTCTACGGCAACACCGGCATGTTCATCCGTGCCTTGGCCTACATCCTCGCCAACGGACCGGATGGGTTGAGACAGACCACCGAAGACGCGGTGCTGAACGCCAACTACATCCGCAAGAATCTCGAAGACCTCTATGACCTGCCCTACAAGACGCCATCGATGCATGAGGTAGTCTTCTCGGACAAGAAGCAGGCAGCCAAGGGCGTGAAGACCGGTGACATCGCCAAGCGCCTCATCGACTACGGCTTCCACCCCTACACGGTCAGCTTTCCGCTCATCGTGCACGGCGCGCTCATGATCGAGCCCACCGAAAGCGAATCGCTTGAGGAACTCGATCTCTTCATCCAGGCGATGCGCGCGATTGCAAAGGAAGTCGAAGAGACGCCGGAAGTGGTCAAATCCGCACCGCACTCCACGCGCATTTCGCGGCTCGACGAGGTCACGGCTGCGCGCAAACCGATCCTGCGCTGGCGGCCCACCGGAAATTAACCGGATTGACTATTCTCGCCATGCTTCGCTAAGTTATTGCACTCACTGCGTGTAGCGGGAATCGTGCCCGGTGTGTGGAGATGGAGAATGACTTTGGGAACGGGCTTTCCCATTGGAGTGATTACTTAAGATCCGCCCAAAAGGGCCGCTCGCACACGTACTTTCGATTGCTTTTCGGAAACGCAAACACAGATAATGGGCCATCGAATTGGACCGCGCAGCTGGTGGGTTGCTCAGACTTTGAGGCGAGGGCATTCTCGCTACCTTGCAACCCCAAAGGATAACTTCTAGAACCGGACTTCACGTCATCGCTTGAAGTATGCCGGACGATTTTTGGGCCCGGGCCCTTCCCCCCCCGGTTGCTTTAAGACTCGCTGAGGGCGGGTTTTGCAAGAACTGGCCACTT
Organism: uncultured Acidobacteriaceae bacterium; assembly: GCA_963735215.1. GTDB lineage: Bacteria > Acidobacteriota > Terriglobia > Terriglobales > Acidobacteriaceae > Telmatobacter. The sequence goes on from CAVTKF010000014.1 coordinate 591,104, forward strand.
TTGGAGGCGCACGTTGCGATTGATACGAGACGAGAAGGGACAAGTGCTTGTGTTCACGGCACTTTGCATGACGGCCCTGATGGGCTTCGTCGCGCTGGCTGTCGACGTCGGACTGCTATTCCGCGCCCAGCGCAACCTGCAGACTGCGGCGGATGCAGCCGCGATTGCGGGAGCGCTGGATTACCTCTATAACAATTCAGCGGCAACCGCGACCACTGCCGCGAATTCCGCCTCTACCTCGAACGGGTTCATCAATGGAACCGGCGGAGTCGTGGTCACAGTGAGTGCGCCCGCGGCTGATGGACCCAACGCAGGGGTCGCCGGTTTTGTTGAAGTCGTCATCACCCAGCCCAATCCCACGATTTTCATGAGCACCTTCAGTATGTTGTTCGGGGGCAACAACTTCAGCACGGTGAATGTGTCCGCCAGGGCGGTCGCTGGCTCTCCGGGGGCAAGCAATTCCTGTGTATACATCCTGGACCCGACAGCTTCAGATGCGATGGACTTGCAAGGGTCATTTGACGTCTCAGCTCCGAAATGCGGCGTCATAGTTGACTCCAACTCTCCGACCGCTTTGAATTTCACAGGTGGCGGCGGCACACTCACCGCTGGCTCGGTTTCGGTGGTAGGTGGAGACAGTGGCCACACGAGTGACAGCACTCCAACTCCGGTCACAGGTGCAACTCCTGTAAATGATCCGTTGAATATTACGGGACCGAATACCACAAATGGCGGCTGCACCACCGGCACAGGCGGTAATACCAGCGCGGCAACATCGGTGACCGGGACGGTGACGGCGGGCCCTTCCGGGATCATCTGCTATAGCAAAGCTGTGTCCATGAACAACGTGACACTGGGTGGGACAACCGCGAACTCTCCTCCGGTTGTGCTGGTGTTCGAAAATGGCGTCACGCTTGGCGGCACTATCAATTCGGGAACGGGCGGATCCACGCTGGATGTGCTGGGCGGCGCCTTCAACGTAAACACCGGTTCGGCGATGGCGATTGTCGCGCCGACGACCGCGCCGACGTCGATCACTTCGGCGTATTACATTCCTGCTGGCGTTGCCCTCATGCAACCCGCGTCAAACAACACTGAAATGCAGATCCAATTTGGCGCGTCCAGCGGAACTCTCACGGGGCTTATCTATGCTCCGACTGCCGAACTCTATCTCCAGGATAGCGGCGGTGACAAGAATGGCGGCGTTTCACTGACTACCGATCTGATTGTGGACAAGCTGTTCGATAAGACCGCGACGCTCACCATCAACAGCTATAGCCTGGCCAACCCGACCATCACCCCATTGAAGACCGTAACGCTGGTCGAGTGAGAGATATCGTGATCAGAATCCCGCGAAATTGCGCAATAAAACTGAACCGTTCAGGCGGCGACGCCGGAGCTGCCATCGTGGAGCTTGCCCTTACGATGCCTGTTCTGGCGATATTTCTGCTGGGAGCATCCGAATTCGCCAGGACGGCGTATGCAGCCATCGAGGTCGCAAATGCGGCGCACGCTGGTGCGGCGTTTGGCTCATTCAATTCGGCGAATGCGTCGAATACGACCGGAATACAGACGGCAGCGGCGGCCGACGCCGCCGATCTCGGCGGGCTTATCACGACATCCTCGGTCAGCGGAATCTGCTCAAGCGGGGCTGCTTGCACGGGGACAGGCGGCGCTTGCCAGAGTACGGATTGCCAGAGCCCCGATCACATTGAGACGATCGTGACCGTCAACACGCAGGCAACCATCAATCCGTTGATTCATGTGCCGGGATTGCCGACTACATTCACGCTGCATGGCCAGGCGGTGCAGAAGGTGCTACCCCAATGAACATCAGGATCACTTGTTGTAATTTGTGGGTTGCCAGCCTTCGCCAGAGGCTGAAGCGGGCGAGCCGTGGGGCTCTCAGGGAAGATGGGTCGGCCCTGGTTGAGATTGGATTGGCCTGCACCATACTCATGCTCATGATGTTCGGCATTTTTCAATTGTCGATGGGGCTCTATACATATCACTTCTTGTCGGATATGGCTCGCCGGGGAACGCGCTATGCCATCGTGCGCGGTTCGGCGTCTTGCACAAATACTCCGAACC
>CAVTKF010000015.1:0-755025 GCA_963735215.1 uncultured Acidobacteriaceae bacterium
TAATCGAAAGTACCTGTCCCTGGTTACCCGGCTAGGAAGGGCTGGCGGGGATGAAGCTGGTGGAGTTCTAAATCTCCCTCATCCGACGTCGAACACGGAGCCGCATAGCATGGAATCTCCTGCAGCCAAAATCAGAATCCCCTGCAGCCAAAACCATCATCCTGAGGCCGGCGTTTGAACAGATCCGGGGTGAACAGAGAGCGTCCCTCGGGAAGCATACCTATATATGGACGAGACAGCCGTGACCGGGACACAGGGCCGGTCCGGAAGGTCCGGTCCTTCCCTGGCGCGCGCGAAAATATGTGTGCGGCGCCGGGAAGGGACCTAGTCCCATCAGCATATCCGTCAGCGTATCCAGATCCCGGCGGTGCTGGACCTCTCCGGGGATGACGTCCCCGCCGGTGATGCGCGCGATCGCGCCGCGGAAGTAGGGGGCCAGGAAGTCATGAATGGGCCGGTCCCAGCGGCGCATGCGGGTACCGATCGCCTCCTGCTGGATGTACTGGGAGAGTGCCGTGCGCTCCTGAGCGAACTTGGTGTGGAAGGGAGTAGGCAGGTAACGCATGGGATTCCAGGCACTCTGGTCTCCTTCGAAGAACATCTCTTCGGTGTATTTACCGAAGAGTCGAGGCGGGCCTTTGGCTGCAGCTCAGATGAGTAGAGACTCAAGATGTAGGCAGACCCCTCTTGACGGGTCGCTACAGAAGGAGTAACTCATATGAGTATGGGTATTTCGACATCTCTTCCCGTTCCCGACTTCGACAGGTTCAGCCGCAGAGCTTGGGGTTTCCTGTTCGGTCAGGATATCCAGATCGTCCGCGAGGAGAAGGGGCTGTCCCTGGAGGAGACCGCCCGGCGGGCCGGCATGACGGTCGAGCAGTGGGACGCGATCGAGGTCGGCAGGGTGCCGGAGACCTGGCAACAGATCTGCGCGATGGCGAAGGGCTTGAGGAAGAGCCGTTTTAGGGTGGCGTCCCTGGTGATCCTCTATGCGGCGGCCTGGGAGGGCAGTCCGGACCTTCCCGGCGAGATTATGCAACGGTACTCATAACAGGATAAGCTCACCTCCTGAGGAAGGGGGTGAGCAAGATCAGCAAGCCAAAGGAACAGGAGTTGAAAAGAATGAATTTGAACGTACCCGTCGAACTGCATAACTCCTTCAAGGCGATGACCGCCGCCAAGGGGTTGAACATGACCGACGTGATCATGGACTTCATCAAGGACTACGTCGCGAAGTCTTCTCCGAAGGGGCGGCGCAAATGAAGCGCGCCGTCCTATATATGAGGGTGAGCACGGTCGATCAGCATCCGGAGACCCAGCTCTATGACTTGAGACAGATGGCCGCTCAGCGCGGCCTCGAAATCGTGCGGGAGATCACGGATAAAATCTCCAGCACGAAGGCCAGGCGCCCCGGCCTGGAGGAGTTGATGCGGGACGCCAAGCGGGGCCGCTTCGACGTCGTGCTGGTCTGGGCTTGCGATCGCATCGCCAGATCAACCCGTCACTTCCTTGAACTCCTCGACGAGCTGAGCCACCTGGGAGTGGAGTTCACCAGCTTCCGCGAAGCGATCGATACTTCCGGACCGTTGGGCCGCGCCATCGTCGTCATCATCGGTGCGATCGCGGAACTCGAACGCTCGCTGATCGTCGAGCGCGTCCGCAGCGGGATGCGGAGGGCGCGCCTCGAAGGCACGCTCATCGGCCGTCGTCCGCTCCAGCTGGATCATGCAGCCATCCAGAATGACCGATGTCGAGGCCAGAGCATCCGGGCGATTGCCAAAGAGCATCGCATCTCGACGGCCACTGTGCAACGAGTGCTTCGCAACACTCGCTGCACAGCCTCGAAAAACCAGCCGTAACCCGGACCTCTCGCCCCGTGACAAAAGGGGGTCTGGAAACCCAACCTCTAAACCCAACAAAACAACCGGCCGGATCTGCCCGATCCGGCCGTGTTAAAAACTGTGGGTTGGGTTACAGAGGGAGGAGTGGCCGCATCGCAGATTCGAGGTCAATCGATGAGCGGGGAATGGTTTCAAACAGATCGCTTTTGAGCACTGAGATTTCGGCTCGAGCTGAGCAGAACCAGAGTCTCTTCTCGCAATTTCGCTAACGCGGAAACAATGCGCCTTCGCCTCTCCTCTTCTTCTCTCTGCATCAGGTTATCCAGACATTCGATATCTACTGCCTCATCAAGAACCACACCGAATGGCTGCTTATAAATAGAGGTGATCTTGTTGAGGAACCATCCACGCCTTCGTTTGTGCGAATGCCGCACTTTCTTGAGTGTGCCAAATGACAATTCAACTTCTTCCCCTTGTCTCAATGCGTCCTTCATCTCACCGAGGATGGCACTGAAGATTCGAGCTGCGTCGCGGCGAGACAGACCCCGGCCCCGCAAATTTCGAACGATGTCACCCGTAACCAGGGTCTTCGGTTCCTTACCCGTTACCAATTCCCCGCTAGGATTCATGCTGAAGGTCTTCACGCGCCTTGCTCTGGCTCTCTTCGACAACTCATCCAAACCCGCCTCCAACCTCCGCATCTCCTGCACCTTGGAATCATAAAGTTGGCTGATTTCCTCTCTCCGTTCTTTCATTTTGATTCGTTCATCTTTAATCTCTTTCTGCTTAACCAGAGCGACCGTGAATTGCTTCTTATAAAGTGCAGTGTTCCTGCCTAGGGAGTCCCCGGGCATTGGTTTGCGCGAATGCCGCACCTTCTTAAGGGAGCCGAACGGCCACCCGACTTCTTCCCCCCGTTTCAACGCGTCCCTCATCTCATCGAGGATCGCATTGAAAATGCAAGCCGCTCGGCGGCGAGACAGCTTGCGGTCCTGCAATTCAATGTTCTGCAACTTACGAATGATGTCACCAGTAACCAGGGTTTTCGGCTTCTTAGCCATTACCGTCCCTCATGCGGGATTGGCGATTCCTCAGTTCTGCCATACGGCTCATGCGATCTCCTGATCTTCCCCAGAGAATTCCAGTCCTGGAGGATGCGCTTCCTGGCGCGCTTGCCATACGGCCTCTTCGATACGCCGTATCTCCTCGTCAGACAACTCAGCGAATAAAGGCCGCTTGGCTTGGGAAACCTTGCCTCTGTTCTGGAGGACCAGTTTCACCAAGAGCGATGCTCGGCGATTTGGCATGTCGACGATATTCAACGTGGCTCGGAGGGCGGCATCGAAGACGGCGAGAAACCCAATCTCCTCCCGCAGGTCATGTCGGATCGCCTCCTCGACACATCGATACAGGTACTCCGCCTGTTCGGTAGCATCGAAATAGCGATAGAGATTCGCAGTTTCGTTGTGCACCGTCATTCCATGATCCGGATCAAGATCAAAGTGAATGAGTGGGAGGATGGGACCCGAGAACCGTTCGAGCGCCTGGTCGTAGGCCGCTCGATCTCGCAGCATCGCAGCAGAGATCGGGAAGAGAATCCCTGGTGGAGTAAAACCGCGCTTGGCGAGGATGTGGTGGACAAGGAAGCGATGGATGCGGCCATTGCCGTCATCGAAGGGGTGTATGAAAACGAACCCAAATGATGCCACCGCTGCCGCGACAACGGGATCCGTTTCTTCTGACCTTTCCAAACGACATACCATTTGCATCCACGAATCCATCAAGGCAGGAACGTCCTCGGGTTTCGGACAGACAAAGTGCACGTGTTCGCTGTAGTCGGGGAGTGTCTGGGAGACAAAGTTCTGGTCCGTTCGCCAATCGCTCTGCGCGTAACGGGCGTCGACGATCTCGTTTTGCAAACTGACAAACTGGCTCTTTTTTGATGGATCGAAATCGGTGGCCTTCATAAGCGAGGTGACAAAGCGTTCGGTTCGATCCTGACTTGGCGCTTCACCCTCGATGGCAAAGGAGGACTTTGTTTCCTTGGTGAACAGATACTGGACGGCGCGGGACAGAATTGCTGGATCGCAGCCCCGCACGATTGTTTGTGCTTCCTGGGAAAGACCCTTCCCCATGAAGCTCTGCAGCTGCCCAGTCCTTCGAACCAGCGGGGAGTATCTGCCATCCCCAAGGAGGTTGTCATTGATCCGTTGGCGTCGAACGAGTCTTCGAGGGCCGGTAAGGTGAATTTTGGGGTCCAGAAGATCTATATAGCCTGAAGGAATCAAGTCAGGGACGTTGAGATGTCTTTGCATCAGCAACTCATACAAGTACCAGGCTCTCCGGGTAAAAATGCTGGTGGGTTCGGATTGGATCCATGTTTCGAGTATTCGTAAGTCCATGGCCCTAAAAATGGCGGCATATACATCCAGAGCAATGGGTTCGTTGCGCAGGGCGAAGCGAAGATCTCCAACTTGCCCTTTCGGAGCGTAGTCTTTGGGATACTGTTCGAGGATCTTCCCGTCAACGACAACGGTCCTTCGTGCTCCAGCGACAATTTCGGATTGTGTCGCAGGAGGGGGTACTTGCAGATTCAGATCCTCAATTAATCTGGAGAGGCCGATCTTTATCGGGTACTTCGGCCCGAGAACTTCATCGGCCATCCAAAAACCTCATTTCTATGGGGCCGAAATGCGAATACTTCATCGCACACCGGATTCCCTATTTAACCACAGAAATCTTATCGGATGTCCAAAATCATCCTCTTCCCGCTATTCTGATCCGAAAACATCATCGGGGCTTAGCTTAGAGACAGAGAGGCATCCCCTCTGTAACCCAACCCACAGTTTTTGACACGGCCGGATCGGGCAGATCCGGCCGGTTGTTTTGTTGGGTTTAGAGGTTGGGTTTCCAGACCCCCTTTTGTCACGGGGCGAGAGGTCCGGGTTACGGCTGGTTTTTCGAGGCTGTGCAGCGAGTGTTGCGAAGCACTCGTTGCACAGTGGCCGTCGAGATGCGATGCTCTTTGGCAATCGCCCGGATGCTCTGGCCTCGACATCGGTCATTCTGGATGGCTGCATGATCCAGCTGGAGCGGACGACGGCCGATGAGCGTGCCTTCGAGGCGCGCCCTCCGCATCCCGCTGCGGACGCGCTCGACGATCAGCGAGCGTTCGAGTTCCGCGATCGCACCGATGATGACGACGATGGCGCGGCCCAACGGTCCGGAAGTATCGATCGCTTCGCGGAAGCTGGTGAACTCCACTCCCAGGTGGCTCAGCTCGTCGAGGAGTTCAAGGAAGTGACGGGTTGATCTGGCGATGCGATCGCAAGCCCAGACCAGCACGACGTCGAAGCGGCCCCGCTTGGCGTCCCGCATCAACTCCTCCAGGCCGGGGCGCCTGGCCTTCGTGCTGGAGATTTTATCCGTGATCTCCCGCACGATTTCGAGGCCGCGCTGAGCGGCCATCTGTCTCAAGTCATAGAGCTGGGTCTCCGGATGCTGATCGACCGTGCTCACCCTCATATATAGGACGGCGCGCTTCATTTGCGCCGCCCCTTCGGAGAAGACTTCGCGACGTAGTCCTTGATGAAGTCCATGATCACGTCGGTCATGTTCAACCCCTTGGCGGCGGTCATCGCCTTGAAGGAGTTATGCAGTTCGACGGGTACGTTCAAATTCATTCTTTTCAACTCCTGTTCCTTTGGCTTGCTGATCTTGCTCACCCCCTTCCTCAGGAGGTGAGCTTATCCTGTTATGAGTACCGTTGCATAATCTCGCCGGGAAGGTCCGGACTGCCCTCCCAGGCCGCCGCATAGAGGATCACCAGGGACGCCACCCTAAAACGGCTCTTCCTCAAGCCCTTCGCCATCGCGCAGATCTGTTGCCAGGTCTCCGGCACCCTGCCGACCTCGATCGCGTCCCACTGCTCGACCGTCATGCCGGCCCGCCGGGCGGTCTCCTCCAGGGACAGCCCCTTCTCCTCGCGGACGATCTGGATATCCTGACCGAACAGGAAACCCCAAGCTCTGCGGCTGAACCTGTCGAAGTCGGGAACGGGAAGAGATGTCGAAATACCCATACTCATATGAGTTACTCCTTCTGTAGCGACCCGTCAAGAGGGGTCTGCCTACATCTTGAGTCTCTACTCATCTGAGCTGCAGCCAAAGGCCCGCCTCGACTCTTCGGTAAATACACCGAAGAGATGTTCTTCGAAGGAGACCAGAGTGCCTGGAATCCCATGCGTTACCTGCCTACTCCCTTCCACACCAAGTTCGCTCAGGAGCGCACGGCACTCTCCCAGTACATCCAGCAGGAGGCGATCGGTACTCGCATGCGCCGCTGGGACCGGCCCATTCATGACTTCCTGGCCCCCTACTTCCGCGGCGCGATCGCGCGCATCACCGGCGGGGACGTCATCCCCGGAGAGGTCCAGCACCGCCGGGATCTGGATACGCTGACGGATATGCTGATGGGACTAGGTCCCTTCCCGGCGCCGCACACATATTTTCGCGCGCGCCAGGGAAGGACCGGACCTTCCGGACCGGCCCCGTGTCCCGGTCACGGCTGTCTCGTCCATATATAGGTATGCTTCCCGAGGGACGCTCTCTGTTCACCCCGGATCTGTTCAAACGCCGGCCTCAGGATGATGGTTTTGGCTGCAGGGGATTCTGATTTTGGCTGCAGGAGATTCCATGCTATGCGGCTCCGTGTTCGACGTCGGATGAGGGAGATTTAGAACTCCACCAGCTTCATCCCCGCCAGCCCTTCCTAGCCGGGTAACCAGGGACAGGTACTTTCGATTAGCGCCCCGCCCTCCACACCCAAAGGGTCTGGTCGGGAAATATACAACTCCAAGGGTGGGGAAGCACTTCCCCAATTGAGCACAATGGCTTCATTACCACTTTTTAGAGCTACCACTGGGCCTGCAGTACCAGCTATAGGACTTTCCCCGTTTCAGTCGGATCGGACTCTGTGGGCACGCTCAAAAGCGCACCTGTTTCGGTGCAAGACATCGTGAAATCTACGTGATGGTACGACCCCGGACACTTCAGCTCCGCCTCTCCAGAACTCGCATCAGCTCTCACTCCGAATTGGTTCGCTGGGCCAGTAATCGATCGAGCCCCCATTTCTCGCTGAAGTGAGTAGCTTCCCAAAAGGAAACTCACCTTCACGGCCACGTTTCAACACCGCGATCATCCGCTCCAGAATTACGCTCACCACAAGAACTGACTGGCGGCGAGAAAGACCGCGCTCTTGTAGCTTCCTCCCGGAACCCAGAAAGGACCTGTACAGCTCGGCTCAATGAGTGCTTTGGCCTGATCAACAGTTAAACCGGAAGGTCACATGTCCGAATAGGCGACATAGGCCACGTGGCTCGCGTTTCAGCGTGAATGAGTGCATTGGCGATGAAAGTGCTAATTCAGAACTGAATGGGTCGCGCTCAGATTCTCGGATTTTCTGAACTGAGATCCGCGCCACAGTAAAGCATTGCCTTCCGTTCTTCATTGGATGAGATCCGATTCCAGCGGACCCAAAACTATAGTGCCTTCATAGATCCGATTGGTCTGGATGCTGCGTTTGCTCCCTCTATGGCTACGATCTTCCTTTCTTCGGTCGTGTTTACATACAGAGTGCGACCCTCAACTACGCGAGCGTAAACGCCCTCCGGAGTGGAAGGGCCCGCTTGAATGCCGGCAAGCTGAAGCACGCGTTCGAGGATTGGACCGATTGTCGAACGGTTGGACTCTGTCGCCAGGTAGAGGGCATTGCCTTTACCGTATTTGTTGATCGTAAGTGCGGGCGAATGATCCGGGGTGTTCGTGAATCGAGCAAGCACAGTTGCGGTTGAAGGCTCGAGTACTTCGAAGCGATGCACATTGGTGTCGATCGCTTTGCCATTCAGTTCGAATTTCAACGCCGGCGAATCATAGAACGCGTTGGTCTTGAGTCCGAAGACATCGCTCAGCCGGCCCGGCAGCGGAGTGTCAAACCATTGCCCGTGCTCATCCACTTTTGCTGAGAGCGCCGTCATCAACACTGTGCCTCCGTTGCTCACGTATTCCCGGAGCGCTGAGGCGCTCGCCTCATCCATCACGTAGTCGGCCGGCACTACGACCAGTTTGTATGGTGAAAGGCTCTCGTGCCCGATGTTGATGATGGCGGTGTCGAGATTGGCGCGAAAGAACGGTTCAAAAGCGCCCTGAACTTGCTCGGTGTAAGGAGGCTTGAAGTATTGCAGCGTTGTATTGGAAGGACCATTGGGATGGGAGTCGATGAAGGAATCGAATGAATAGGCGATGGCCACTTCAGGATGCGTGTAGCGGGGGAACCCGTATTTGGCGAGCTGCTTGAACTCCGAAGCAATGCGGGCGAACTCATCCACTTTCCAGGAAGGGGTTCCATCGTGGTCCACCAGCCCGAAAAGCGCCTGTTCCTCGCCTCCCTGATGGCTGTTCAAGGTCCAGGCAAGGATTCCTTGAGCCCCCATCATGAGCCCGAGGTAGGCGTACATGCGGCTCCGGCCCGGTGTTCCGTAGAATCCGCCGCCACCCGCAGTGAACTCGTTGAACCATATCGGAGTCGGTAGTGCTCCTTTCGTCATCAGTGCGCCGAATGAACCGCTGATGGGATCACTGGGGTAGAATCCTTCAGCTCCGTATGAGACGTAAGCCTTGTACCTAGAGAGGTAGTCAAAGCCGCGCCGCGATGCTGTATCCCAGAGATTCGAAATCGATGGAGTCTCCGGCATATCCCTCTGACGAATCGCGTCGAGTTCTTTCAGGCGAGCCAAGGTTGCATCCGACCAATAGCGATGCAGGTCAAGGTATCGTTCCGACGGGCCGGGACCGTTTGCGAGCGGGAGATCGACATCTTCAAAGTTGTTCAGCCGGCGCGACCATCTCTGGGTTGCCCACGCCTTGTTCAGTGCGTCAATGGTTTTGTACTTCTGCTTGAGCCAGGTGATGAAGCGTTGCCGGTCAGCCTCCGAATACGACATGAAGCCGTTTCCGATTTCGTTGTCATAGCCGACGGCGATCACCGCGGGATGATGCGCATAGCGCTTCATCAACGCATCAGCCATGGCGCCAACCTCGCGAATGTAGTTGGGGTCGCTGATGTTGTCCATGTAACGCTCGGCTGGAGGAAGACGTGTGCCGTCTTGCGCAACGATATCAACGCCCGGGTATGCGCGATGCAGCCAGATGGGCGCGGGCAGACCGGGAATGTCCAGAATTACGCGAATTCCGGCCGCATGCATCTTGTCCATGATGCTGTCGAACCACTCAAAGGTGAATGTGCCCTGCGATGGCTCGAAGGAATCCCACGACAGGTCGCCCATCCGCACGACGTTGAAGCCGGCGTGCTTCATGATGGCGATATCCTGGTCGATTTGATCCGGAGACCGGTCAATGGGTTGATAACACGTGCCCACGAAAAGCTGCCCCGGACCAGGCCAGGTCGGATGAGCCGAAGTGTTCTGTGCTCGTGTTGGGAGGCTTGATAGCCCGAGACTGAGAAACAGAAGAGCGAGAAACTGGACGGGCCTTTCGAAGTTGCTTGCCTTGCGGGTTCCTTTGTCTCTAGGAAGTGACATGCAGAACATCAATCATTCGCCTTTCTCGCTGCGCACCAGCTTCACAAGAGCGATGTCGTTACTGTTCATCGGAAATGTGACTTCAACATTGCCGCCGGTATCGCTCCACACGACTTTATCCGTCTCCGGAAGATCCTGCGTGAGTTCGTTCAGATGCGCGATCTGCGCTTCAGTCAGAACTTTGGGAGAACCCAGTTCGATGTACGCGGTGTAGGCATCATTGGAATGAAACCCTGTGCGATGCACTTCCAGGTGATAAGAGGCATTAGCGGGAAGGTGCGTCAGATGCAGATTCACTGGCGCGACCGGATGCGATGGAATCACCTTCGTATAGAACGAGCGATTGCTGACCTTCTGGTCGGGCTGTTCGAAGTTCCAGATCACGGCAGCCACGTTTCCATCCTTTGTGGACAACATTGCCTGCGGATCGTTGGTTGCAAGGCTGTCTCCCTGAAGCCCGTGCAAGTACTTGTAAGCGAAGTACGCCGGCTTGCGAATTCCCTGAGGGTTCAACAGTCCGAACCCACCTTGAAAGGGAGCTGTCGGCGGCCCCGGCTCCTCAAACAGGTCGGTGTAGGTCCAGTAGCTCATTCCCTGCAGCAATCCCTGGCTTGCTTTGAGCTTGGCGAGAATGTAGGGCGCGCTGATGTAAGAGTCGTGTACGGAATCGCGCGGCGTGTAGCTGGTGCTCCACTCGGTGAAATAGAGCGGTAGTGTAGGGAAATCTGATGCAGATATCTGCTCGCGCACATGCCGTACGTCACCGACGATTGCGTCTGGAGAAGGATCGAGCTTGGTGTCGCTCTTCCCGTTTTCATCCAGAAAACCGCCCTGAACGCCGTAAGTATGAGTGGTCACGAAATCGACTGGAGCGCCGCTCTGCTTCACGTGCGCAAGGAATTCCGGCACCCACGCCGCTCCGGCCGTGCTGGGTCCGCCAACGCGCAACTTGGGATCAACGTTTTTAATTGTCTTAGCGGTCAAATCGTAGAGTTCGAAATATGCCTTCTGGTCGCCGCCCTCCCAGAAGCCGGACAGGTTTGGCTCGTTCCACACTTCGAAGTACCAACTGCGGACTTCGTCCTTTCCATAGCGCTCTTCAAGGTGCCGGACAAAGGCGTCAACCAGGTCGCGCCAGCCATTCGGCTCCGGGTGCGATGTGTTCCCGTGCCAATAGAAGATGCTGTTCTGCGAGGTCGCCAGCGCTTTCGGAGTAAAGCCAAGCTCGACAAATGGCTTGATGTGCCGCGCCAGGAGATCGTCGTAGAGCTGGTCGATCTTCGTCCAGTCATAGACGGTCTTCCCGTTGTCGACGCGCACCGTTCTCAGGACATCATGGAAGATGGCGTGGAATCGTATGTAGCGAAAACCAAGCTCGTCGGTTACGAGTTTGAGCTGCGCCTGGCTGTCATCGCGAATCAACGTTCCGGGATAATCGGAGCCAACCGAAAGATCAAAAAAGCGATCAACGGGACCGCGCGCGTCTTTTACGCTGACGACGATCTCGCGTGCTGAACTCTGATCTTGTTGTGCAGAAACACGCGGGATGGATGCCGCTGCGAGAGCACCGAGCGCGAGAAACAAAAGTTGCCGCAACAAAGAATGACGCATGTGGTGATACTTCCTTGGAGAACAAGTTGAGACTACGAGAATCGAAACGATCTTGGCACCGCTTCTGAACGACTCGTCTGTCTCGATTGGTTCTTGACAGAGGCTAAGCACCCAGAAATCGCTATACCTGTTCACGCGAGTGTCACCTTGAGCACGACCGCGTAATCCACTGCCGGTTTATATGGTCTCGGAAGCTCCACCATCAGGGCGTCGGTCTGCTGTTTCCAACTAACCCTCTGGTCGGTTCCCAAAAGTTCGAGCTTGCCAATTTTTCCCGGTTTTGTTGGCGCTGAAAGTCCCAGAGACTGAACCGTGAACGATCCCGTGGGCCACCCTAGCAGCAATGCGTAGACCACAGTATTTGCTTTATTGCGCGTGAACCGAATATCTTTCTCTCCCAGTTTCTTCACGCTTCCGCCTTGGAAGGAACCCGCCTTCACGCTATTGGGTCCTTCACCGTAAACCTTCCATGGGCGAGTTTCGTAGATCGCCTCACTATTGGTCTGCATCCATGCTGTGATGCCGTCGAGCACCGCGATTTCCTTGCTGTCAATGCTTCCGTCCGGTCTGCCCGGGACATTGAGAATGAACGTGCCGTTCTTGCTCACGGTGTCAATCAGCCAATGGATCACGTCACGTGGTGGGAGATACGCGCCGTATGGTCCCGGTTTCTCGTAGAGAGCACGGAGATAGTGCCAGGCACCGAGGCAGGTTTCCGATTGCCACGGATGCCTCATGATCTCGGCAGTAAGCCCACTCTCATAGTCTGCGACAACAGCTTTGGACAGCCGGTCGGGAACATCTTTGACGTTCAGAACGACTTCCAGCTTGCCGCCGTGTTTTCTGAGGCTGTTGTTATAAAAGTAGGCGCCAATGTTCATCCCGGCCCAGCCTAGCGGTAGAAGCGAATCGTCAAAGTAAAGCAAGTCAGGGTTGTGCTGGTCTATGAGATCGCGCGTCCGATCGTAGAAATTCTTCACATACGATGTGTCCGGCAATGCACTGGCCGGGTGCTTTACGCCATAGAGTCGCTGAGGATCGAGCCCCTGCCACCACTGATCTTTGCCTTCCGCCTGGGTAAGGCGGCCATCATATGGAATACCAGCGTTTGGGCCGAGCTTGTCGGCACTGTGCGAAGGCTGGAACCACCACCAGTTGCGCGCCTGATGCACTGTTACGCCGAACCGCAACCCCTGCTTTCGTGCCGCCGCAGCCCATGTGCCGATCACATCACGGTGCGGACCGACAGCAGCTGCATTCCACGGCTGATGCTTCGAGTTCCACGCGTCAAAGCTATCGTGGTGATTGGCCAAAGCGACGAATATCTTCGCGCCGGCATTTCTATAGCGCGCTATCAACTCGTCCGGTTCCCAATTCAACAGAGTCCACTGTGCGCACAGATCCTTGTACCCGAACTGCGACGGTGGACCGTAGTGTTCGAGTTGATATTTGTATTGCCTCTGGTCCTCGACATACATATTGCGTGCGTACCAGTCTCCCGCTTCGGCAACGCACTGTGGACTCCAGTGAGCCCAGATGCCGAACTTGGCATCCTGGTACCAATCCGGGGCTTCGTACTCAAGCAACGAATCCCATGTGGGTTTGAACGGACCGTCGCCGGCAAGATTGGAGACTGGCGAATTCAGGGGCACATCATCCCAAAGTCCGCCCGCAATCGACTGTGCTGTGGGGTTGTAGTTCCACGCTGAAGGTTCCCATGCGGCCTCATCGAGCTGTTCTTCGACGATCTTGCCGTCGCTCACCTTGTAGAAAACTCTCTTGTCCGGTGGCAACGCGCAAAACTCAGCGTAGTCGTGCTTGTACTGGTTGAAGCCTCTAGGCAGGTCGGGCCCGTTCTCATGCGAGGGCTGCGCCGAGGCTGGCACAGCTCTCGATGCTGCGGCGATCGCGAGTAATTTGCAGAAATCTCGTCTGCGCATGAGTCTTCCTTTATGGCCGGACGCCAACCAGACATGTTGCTTTATTCCGGTAACGTGATTTGGCCTTCGATACGGAACTTTACGGTGACTACCGGCACTCCTATCTACGGCTGTCCGCCGCCGATGTCTGGAACAGCCGCGGTGCGAAATCTTTCAAGTCGCGACGCCAGGTCTGCCATTCGTGATCAGTGCCGGGTGACTCATAAAAGACGTGCTTCACACCTCCCGCGTCAAGCGAAGTGTGCAGGCTCTCCAATCCTGACTTCATGCGTTCGGGCTCATTCGTGCCTACGCCAATCCACAGCAGATGAACGCGCTTTGCGAATTCGGATGGGTCGGCCAGGGCTCCGTTGTACGCGGTCTTGACGTCGGATTTGGTACCCGTCAGAAAAGGATTTCCCGCGCCGCTGAACCCACCGATGTAGGAGAACAGATCGAGATGATTGAAGGTCACTTGGAACGTCTCCATTCCGCCCATGGACAGTCCGGCCATGGCGCGGTGATCGCGATCGGCAATGGTGCGAAATGTCTTATCGACAAAAGGAATCAGCGCTTGGGTCATATCGTCTTCGAAAGCGCCCATCCGCTCCTGCATGACTTTGATGAAGTCAGGCCCAAGAAACGGCTTGCCGGTGAGGTCAGGCACCACGTACCCGACGCGAGTCGCATAACCATTGGCCATGACAACGATCATCGGCCTGGTGCTTCCGCCGGCAATCAGATTGTCGAGGATGAAGTTCGCCTTTCCCTGACGGATCCATCCTGATTCGTCCTCACCGCCGCCGTGCTGCAGATAGAGCACCGGGTAGCGAGTCTTCGCTGTGTCATAGTCTGGCGGCAGGTATACGAGCGCGTGCCGCCATGTGCCCGTCACGCTGGAGTGATACCAGACCTCACGCACCTGCCCGTGCGGAACATTCTGGGGCAAATAGTAATCCACACCGGCTTCAGGCACTTCGACAGCGCTGGCCCATTTGCTGCCTCCGAAATAGGCGGTGCTACCGAGATCACTCACCTCAGCGCCATCCACGATGATCGTGTAGTAATGAAGCCCGGGAGCCATCGGAGGGGTTGTGAAGGTCCAGAATCCGTCCGACTGCTTTTCCATGTCGGCTTTCTCGCCGCTCCAGAAGTTGACGCTCACCTTGGCCGCGTCGGGCGCCTTGAGGCGAATCTGGGCGCGAGAGTTGCTGTCAACGCGCGGGTACTGCGCGTCCAATGCATTCGACGAGGCCGGTTTGAAATCACCCGAGTCCTGGGCAAGGCAAAAGCCAGCACACAACAGCATCACGATTCCGATCCGCCACATCTTGTACCTCCGGAAATGTCCCCATAAAACTGAGGGGGGTTTTCGAGCCAAGTTCCCCTGCTCTCTTTGAACCATCGGCCTCCGACCAGGCTTCGAGTCTCTTTTTCAAAACACCGTCAACTTCATTTTTTCTTTCACATCGTGAGCCAGCTTCTCGATCGTATCGGCCTTACGGATGATATTCAGTGACAGGGTTTCCTTGTTGGTCTTATCGGCCTCGGCCTTCAATTCCGTGGCAAGTTGCAGCAGGCGAGCGACATCATCTGCAATTTGCTTTTTTCGCGCCGCATTCGCAATCTCGTAACTCTGTTTCTTTGATTTTTGATCCTGCATATCGATCTGGGAATTCTTGTCGGGCAGTCGGATCGCGTCCGGCGGAAGCCACGGCACCTCGCGATTAACGGTCGAGGAGGGGTCCTGACGAGGTTGCGCCGCATCAATTGTCAGGATTGCGAGTGAGAGGGTGGTAGCACAGCCTATCCATTGCAGACAGCGCATTCTTCGCCCAGGTAGACGATTTTGACCTCGGAATGTGTTCATGGAACTCCTTATTAAGCCGGAGCAGAGTTGCAATCAAGCCGAGCACAGCTGCAGCAGGAAATGGATGCCCATTTTCCCACTTCTTCCGCGAAAAACAACCTGCCGTTTCAGGTGACGGCCCGTTAACCTGGGCCACCCAGTACTGTGCTCGTACTTCCCCGTGGCAGCGAAACCCTGAGATTTTCAGTTCGTCCTCTCTCATTGCTATGGCTGCTGTGGCTCAGGAGCCGGACTCAGTCCTAGTTGGGTATCCATTTCGGGCGCGCGTGGACGGCCATTGGCGAGCTTCCGATAAAGCTCCTCATGCTCGGTCTTCTTCAACTCCCTGGTTTTCGCGAGCTCATCATTGGCAGCCTTGGTATCACCGCGATCTCGATAGAGGCGGCCTAAGCGCCAGTGCGCGTCCGCGTCATCCGGGTCAAGCTGGACAGCCTCCTTCAGTTCGTGGGTAGCATCGTCGAGCTGTCCAGCTTCGGTCAGGACGATTCCCATATCAAGATGTGCAAGGGACTCGCTGGGGAGCGCTCGCTCCGCGCGTTCGAGCAGCGGCCGAGCTTCAGCAAAGTGGTTACGCTTGACATCTACATCAGCCAAGTAGAGCAATGATTGGCCATGATTGGGGTCCAGAGTGAGCTCGGTTTGAAATTCTTTCGACGCCTCTTCATAGTCCTTTTGCGTCCAGAGAAGGTAGCCCAGGCCGAAATGAGCACCCAGCAGATGGGGATTGGCACGTATGGCAAGGCGGAATTGCTCTATAGCGCCCGTAGTGTTTTTCATATCGTCCATGGCCTCGCCCGCTACGATGCACGCCTCTGCGGAGTCCGGATCGATGCTGACAATCTCCTTGTAGGCGTCAAGAACACATTGGTTCTGCTGCGACCAGAGGCAGCTATGCGCGAGGACAAGACGCACCGGCAAATTCTGCGGATCGGCGGCAGCGGCTTTCTGCAGAAAGGGAACCGCCTCGGCATATTGGCCCAGCGCATAGTGCGCCATGCCAATCAGAAGACGCAATCGGAGGGCGCCGGCGAGGGAAACACTGGGGGAATTCAGCGCGAGCGTGAACTCTGGAATCGCTTCCTTGGGTTTTCCGTCCTTAAAAAGGGCTAACCCAAGATTCATGCGGAGTCCGGGCAAAGCAGGACCGAGCGCGAGCGCTTTTCGATACAGGGTAACTGCATCCCTGTAATTCTCTCGGCGTGCCGACAGAAGTCCCAGGTGAGCATAGGCCTCTGCGTTCCGGGGGTCTGATTTGATGATTGCGCGCCAGACTTGTTCTGCTGCCGCCAAGCTGCCTTGCTGCTCCAGGTGCAATGCGTTCTGCCGCTGAGACGCCAAGATGGTGCGCGAATATTGCTGCGATAGAGCTGAGAGTGTTAAGAACGCTAAAAAGGAGAACGATACGATCTTCAGCACAGGGTTCATCGCGATTCCAGTGACCCTAAATTATTCGTGACTAATTTCCAATGTACGATAATTCTTCGCATCAAGCCCGATTCACATGCAGTATCGGGAAAAAAAGAAGGGCGCGGCGTGAGAGTCAGTCTAGGCGCCGCGCCCTTAAGGAGGCAAGGAGGCTAAAACACGAATTTGCCTCCGAGTTCAAGCGTACGTGGGCCCTGATCACTGTTCGCCCAGCCGAAGTTCCCGGCCGTCGGAGAGCCCTGGTAGGAAGTGTTAAGACCGCTGAACTGCGTGTGGTTGAAGGTGTTGAACGACTCGAAGCGCATTTCGAAACGCGCCCGCTCGGTCATGGCAAACGTCTTGTACAGCGACGTGTCGAAGTTCACACGGCCTGGACCAACGACCGCATCCTTGCGGCCGCTGCCGAAGCCCAGGTTTTGGCCTCCCTGCCATGACGCTGTCGGATAGGAGAATTTGGTGGTGTCGAACCAGCCCTTCACATTTTTGTGGTAGGACATCTTGCCGCTGACGTTGGGACGGTTGGTGTAGCCGCCGCCCAAGCCGATGGTATCGCCATCGTTGCCAAAACTGATGCCCGTCGGCACACCGGTTTGGTCGGTAACCGTGCCGGCAATTTCCCAGCCACCGACGATGGAGTGAACGAGGCCCCTGCTCTTGGCGAATATGGGCAGCTTATAGACATAGTTGGCGCCGAGCATGTGGCGACGGTCGTAGCTACCCGATCCTTTGTCGTACTTGATCACCCAGGGGTTGCTGGTGCAGCAGGCGTTGTCTCCGCTCTGGATATCGATCGCGTGCGAGTAGGTGTAGTCGAGTTCTGCGCTCAGCCCCCACCGGTTCTGCAGCCGAAGGCCGGTTTGGAAGCCGTTGTAGCTGCCGTTGGTGTTGTTGGTCATGCTTGTGATCCCGCCGAAGCCGTTATAGGTGCGGAACGACTCGCCGTTATTGGCAGTGTTCCCCTGGCCCTGAGTCGGCAGGTTGACTAGCTGTCCACCTGCATTTGTGTAGGAGGCGAGGTTGCCGCCCTTGGCGCGGACCGCCGTATCCGTCGTGAGCGGGAAGTTGTTCATGTTCACGTACTCTTCCTGATGCCAGGCGACATTGCCCACATACTGGACAACCAGGATCATCGACGGCGCCAGTTCGTGCTGGACGCCAAGGCTGTACATTGCCACGGCTGGAATCGGGAACGATGTCGCCATGTTGTACTCGCTGCTGTCGAAGAACGGCGTTGCTGCCGTTGCGCCACTCGCGAGGCTGGTGTGAGGATTGCTCAGGTAGACCTGTTGGGCCGTGGGCGAAAACGCGAACGGCGTATCGGTTGCGCTGTTGTAGATGAGGTTGCCCTGCAGGCGCTCGAAGAAGGTGCCGAAGCCGCCACGCAGGACGGTTTTGCCGTTGCCAAAGAGGTCTTCGGAGAACCCGATGCGAGGCTGGAGCGTTGCGTACTGATTGGTCACCAACCCCTTCGGCGTTCCAGCCACCCCAGCCAGATCGATGCCATTCAGGTAATAGGGAGTCGCAGGACCAGGCTCGCCGGCTTGCGCACTTGTGATGACCTCGAAACCAGGCCCGGTCGAGTTCATCGAGTGATCGGGATTCCAGTAAACAGACGCACCGGCTGAATAATGGTCCGGGTTGAAGTTGCCGATAAAGTTCTGCCGTTCCCAAGCCTGTGGCAGAGCATCATAACGCAGGCCGAGTTGCAGGGTCAGGCGCGGCGTCACGTGCCAGTTGTCCATCGCATAAACCGATGGGGTGTTGTTCACATAGTGGCGGATCGGCTGGCCATTCTGCTGCTGGTAGTTTTGGGCCAGGCCGAGCAACCCGTCGATGATGCCGTCGCCAATCACGCAATCAGAAGGAGCAGGCGTGACCTGGCAGCGCGCCTCAGACTGGTTGCTGGAGAATTGATGACCACTGGCATCGCCGCCAAGGCTGTACTGACCATTGGCATCGCCGAAGAGCTGCTGGTTCTTGGTGTAGCGGTTGAAGCTGAAGCCGAACTTCATGGCATGCCTGCCAACGGTGTACGAAACATCCGCCTTGGGCTCAAAGTCCTCGGCGGCGTTGTGCCACGGAGCCGATCCCATTTGCTCGCCGGTTCCATACGGATTGCCAAAGCCAGCCATGTTCGGAATTTCGGTGGTTCTGCCATTGTTGAAGAACGGGCTGACGCTCCAGCCTGAGGGCGTAGCAGAGTTCGCACTGTTGTCGATGTTGATGACATTGCCGTCGTAGTTCATGCTGACTTCGAGCAGCAGGTTAGGCGAAAGCGTGCCGCTCAGCTTGAGGGCAGCGCTCTTCGACGGGGTGATCTCGGAGCTTGTGATCGTCCGGTAACTGGACCAATCCCAGCCGAGGAAGGTCTGTGGGTTGTCGAGTTGGTCGTGCTCATACATCCAGTGGCCCATCAGCTGCCACTTGTCGTTGATCTTTTGGTCAATGCGCACGATATCGTTGCGGATCTTGATCGGCGCGGGCACGCTCTCCACCGACTGCCCGGTGGCTGTGGCCGCCGCCGGCAAGATCTTCTTGTTGAGGTAGGCGATCATGTTCGGGTCCAGCAGGTTGGCAGGGATCGTGTTGTTGGGGAAAGGCTTCCCAGGGGTCAGACCGTCTGCCGTCAGCTTCGCCAGGAAGGCCGGATCGGTTATCGTTTCCGGCACAGCAATGCCGCCAACCGGGCCGTTCGCCGAGTTGGCGTTGGCAAACGCCGGAGGCGTGTACACGACTCCTGCGGAAGTTGGATAGTCCGATGATGGGTAGGTGTTCTCGGTGTTCACCGAGGAGCCCTGGTTGAGTCGGCGCCACTCTTCATTCCAGAAGAAGAAGGTCTTCTGGCGGTTGGTGTTGTACACCTTGGGAATCATCACCGGTCCGCCGACGTTGAAGCCGAAGATGTTGTAATGCAGCACCTGGCGAGGGTTGTGGGCGCCGTTGAACTTGTTGAAGTAGTCGTTGGCGTCGTAGTCGGTGTTGCGGTTGAACTCGTACGCCGTGCCGTGGAACTTCTCCGTGCCGCTCTTGAGCGAAAGGCTGAAAGTAGCGCCCGAGGAGATTCCGTAGTCCGGCGGATAGTTGGAGGTCAACATGTTGAACTCGGCGATGGAGTCCTGTGCCGGCATGAGGGACATGCCGCCGGCCCCGCCGCGGTCGTCCGACTCACCGCCGTCGATCAGCCAGATATTGTGGCTCTGGCGCAGGCCGTTGGCGCTGATGCTAAAGCTGCTGCCCCCGGCTCCCGCCATCGGCGTGTTGTTGCTCGGCAACTCCGAACTGACACCAAGGCCGAGGGCGGCTAGGGCAGCGAAATTGCGGTTTTGAGTGGCGATTTCGCTGATCTGCTCGGAACTGATCAGCGTACTGACTACGTTGGAGTCGGTCTGCACCTGCAGCGCATCCGCTTCGACCATAATAGTCTGCGATTCGGCGCCGACCGTCAACTTGACGTCGGTGCGAAGCGTTGCGGAGACGTTCACTACGACGCCATTCTGCGCATATGCCTGGAAGCCCTTGGCGCCGACTTTCAGGTTGTAGGTCGCAGGGTTCAGACCATTGAAATCATACAAGCCCGTCGGGCCGCTGTCTGACGTTTTGGTGAATCCGGTGGCTGGGTCGGTGAGCGTAAGATGCGCTCCAGCCACTACCGCTCCGGTTTGGTCGGTAACGATGCCCGTCAACTCTGAGTTGGCTTGCGCGAAGGCGAGGATGCCTCCGAAAGCCAAGAGTAACAACGGCATGATGAACCAGTTACTTGCTTTTTTCAAATGGAGCCTCCCGTTCAACACGGTGTTGTAGTTTGCGTCTGATGTATGAGGGAACTCGTTCTCATTCCAGGCGATCTTTTGCTCTGCAGCGGTTGGTTCCCCACGAACTGTGTGCGTTCAGCTGGCCTTACACGTCCTCCTGAATAGCAGCTCTGGGGGGAAAGCTATGCAGCGCGGCGTCCAAATCGGAAAATCGGTTTACTAGATTTCGACGTGAACTCCACTCTTTTCCGGCTTCATCACTGCGGCACGAATCCTAACCAGCTCTCCATGCAACCGTGAAGGGGTATCACGGTGACAAATCGCCGACTACAACGTGAATCACGGCGAAGATTTGGTGAATCTTGCCTTCGTCGGCCAGAAAGCGAGGTTCGTAATACGCGCAGGCGCGCTCATTTCCTAGAGGAAACTAGTATTTTTCCAGGAAAATGAATTAGGCGCGGGTTGGCTTGAAGGACGAGGAAGGGGGATTCGAGAGACTTTCAGAGTTTCTGGTGAAATCTAGTGAGGTTCTTTTCTTATTCTTATTCCTGGATGACCTCGATTGCTCGCACCTCGGCATAGTTCACCTTTGGCGAGAAATACAGCTGCAGTCTTTCCTGACCATTGGGACGGAGGCCATGAAATTCGCGGACGATGGGTCGAAAAGCCCCGCCAGCTGCCTGGTAAATGTCGAAATCCTGAAGCAAGGGAACCCCGTTGCAAGTGACATCGAATACCCTGCATCCCACTCCTTGACAGTAGGCGCCCGCAGTCAGAGGGCTAAAGTAAGACTCCATGAAATGGAGTTTGACCGTATAGCTTCCCGGAGTAACGGGTATGGAATAACTAAAATTACCGTGTCGTTCGACGGTGTACAGCTGCGGAACTTTCGGCCCGTTGCGCGGGATTAGAACTGTCGAAGTCCGGCCATCGATGAAGTAATTGTCACCGCTCCAGCGAATTCCATCGCTGTCGACGAAGTCTGATTGGTGCGCCGAAATCCGAATTGGTTTCAGGATGCCCGGTATTCCGGGACTAAGCTCAATCGCGCTTAAGAATGCTGGCTTTCCCCAGCGAGAACGAAATTCGATGTGGAGCTTACCATCGTCGGATGGGCGTACGTCTCTGAACACGCGAACGTCCACCGCCGCAACACCTGCGTCCGATATCGGATCGAGATCGACAAGCAACGGTTGTCCATTGAGCTCAACCTCAATGTGGCGGAGATTCTGCGCATCATCTGTCTGATCGATGTCCGGTTCTCGAATCGGATCGGCGAAATAGAGCCTAAGTTCATAGACTCCGGGAGACAGTGGTATGAGGTATTCAAACCCACGCTCCCATCGGGGATTTTTCAGGTCTGCTGTGAGCGCCTCCCGCATGGTCGCGAACAAGCCCTCATCTGCAACCGGAGGGAAGAAGTGCCTAGGGCCGGGTTCGACCTCACCTCCATCGAAGTCGTGATCTGACTCCCACGTATGGCCCGATACGTCTACGTAGGGCGCTCCAGTACGTCCGGCTGAGATGCGGACTTCCCCAACTTCCGGCGGCGAAGCCACTCGCAAGCTCGTTTGTGCGTTGGGCAACTGCAGCGGCGCTACAGATTTTGAGTCCCTGGAAGCGAGCTTAAATGATGGATTCGCCGAGCTTTGTTCAAAGAAATGGCTCGTTATCCATATCACCACGATCATCGCGAAAATCGCCGCTGCGATGAGAACCCATCGTAAACGGTGGGTTGTGCTTTCGAGTGGTACAGGTATCTCGGAATTGGTTGAGCTTTCGGCATGACGACTCTCGAAGATTGGCAGGTACTGGCCCTTCGGAATTGTGATGAGAAGCGGCTCGCCTTTGCCCTCATTTGCAAAATGATGCTCGAGCTTCATCCGCAATACGCGAGCCTGAGACCGGACGATATTGTCGTCATTCGAGCTATAGCCGGGAGATCGGCCGTAGACGTAAATCCCGATCTGTTGCTCTGTCGCATCTTCGGGTTTGTTTTCGAGAGCGCAACGACACACGTGGAGGAGGAATGCGCGGAGTCGAGGCGATTTCTCGAAGGTAACGCTGGCCGCAACTCGACGAACGAACTCCTCCCGGGCTCCCACAACTTCATCGGGAGATTTCCTCGAATGCGCTAAAGTCACTACTTCCAGAGTCATCTGTTCAGTCAAAAGACCAAGTGTTCTTGAGACGGGTAGGGGAATCGGCAAACGCATACTACCGGGAAACAATCTCGAATCGATAGTAGTATTTTTGGACCTAAAACATCGATTTATTAGATATATTGGTCAGACATGCACACGACGCTCGATGAATGGGAGATATTGCAGGCAGTTGTCCAATTGGGCGGCTTCGCGCCTGCGGCCAAACAACTCAATCGCTCCCAGTCAACGATCAGCTATGCCATCGCCCGTCTACAGGAGCAGCTTGGGATCAGGCTCTTCGAGATCAAGGGCCGCCGCGCACACCTCACCGAGCACGGCCGCGTTTTACTGGCCGACGCTGAATCCCATCTTGCCGGCTTCCACCAACTCGAACAACGTGCCCGTTCGCTGGGTTCAGGCGGCGAATCGGAAGTGCGGCTCTCAGTCGATAGCATCTTCCCCAACGAACGTCTCTTCGACGCGCTCGCCGAGTTCGCTCGTCGCTTTCCGTACGTTCGGCCCAAGCTTCGACAAAGCACATTCCTCTGCGCCGACTCCGAGTTCTCCGCGCACAACGCTCAGCTCTGCATTGCCGGCATACTCTCGCGCGAATTCTTCAGCAAAGCAATCCTGAACATCCACGTGATCGCCGTGGCACACCGCGATCACCCGCTCCATGCCATTGAGCGCGAACTCAATCGGACGGATCTCATGCAGCATATCCTCGTCGCAATCGAGGACTCGGCTTCCGGAACCATCCGGCATCAACCCAGTCTCAATGCCCAACGCGCTTTACATGTCAGCTCGATAGAAGCCGCCATCGACGGCGTGCGTTGCGGGATTGGTTTTGGCTGGTTGCCTGCCTATCGCATTGAGTCCGATTTGGCACGGCGCGAGTTGTTGCCGCTCCACCTGCCCGCCGGTGGCACACGCGAAGTCCGACTCAATCTCGTCTGCAAGGATTTCAGTTCCATGGGTCATGAAGTCAAGGTTCTGGCCGACCTGCTCGGCTTCCACCAAGAAGCCGAAGAGGTCTGATCCGTGCTTTATCCAATCTGACTTGTGTCTTGAAAACGTCTCGAGCTCATTCACTGTCCGGCGCTTACGTGTGTCCCGAGCGACAGTCATAGCTGGACGAGATTACGTCACATCCTTGGCCCTTGTAACGTGGACCTTTTGGCTCCGCTCTGCCATCACGTATAGCCAACGAGGATCGAGATTGAAATTCACAAATCGTGTACTCGCGTCTCGGAAATGCACCACCAGAGTAAGAGCGGTTTTGTCGAAGCCAAGTTGCCTATGCGGACATGCACTGAACGACCCGTCATGGTTGTGTCTGTTGGCAAGGACTGCGCTTCAATGATGAATCGGCACGTGGCGCCGGCAATTGAAGACAAGGTTCTGTTTAACACTTTGATCGGCGAGACGGTGTCTGTAGAATGGGTCCCGCCAAAGTTCATTCGCGGAGACTGTCATGAATCGTATGGGGTGCGGATTGCTTCTTTTGCTGGCCATCATGCCAGCGTGGGGTTTGAGGAAAACCACAGTCGGCGAACTCAAGGACAAGCTTGCCACGATGCACAAGGAAGGCAGGAACGACGCCTATGTGGCCGATGCGCTGAAGCAGGTGGAACTGAGCGAAGAACTGACGCGCAGCGTGATGAACAGCATAATCGATGATGTGCCGGGACCGCTCTCGACCGAGCAGATTTATGTGCTAGAAGCGCGCAGCGCTATGCTGGCGCCTCCGACCACGGACATCCCTACCACGGCGGCACCGGATGCGGCGGGCCAGAAGACAATCCTCGACAAAGCGGCGGATTATGTGAGCAAGATGCACAGCCAATTGCCCGCCCTGACCGCAACCCGGACGACATTACGCTTCCAGGACAACATCCGGGCAGCGCCTGCCAGTTCGGGAATGCACAGCGGCGCCGTCGATATCTCCACTGGAGCAGACTTCTCAAACGGGCTTCAATACATCCGCTACATCAACTCGGTCAATGCTCAGGTCGCGAGCGAGCACGGCGCCGAAAAACTGCCTAGTGAGAAGGACAAAACACCCTGGGGCGCGAATGGCATGATGGCGCTTCTGGACCCGGTCCCCAGCCTCGCTGCTGTTTTTGTAGAGGCGCAGGCTGCCGGCGATATCAAGTGGCTGCGCTGGGAGCTGATCAACGGAAAACCGGCTGCGGTCTTTTCTTTTGATGTTCCCAAGAAGAAGGCGCACATGCCGGTTGACGTCTGCTGCTTCCCCGATGTCGAGCAAGCGGGCATGGTGCAGAGTTCCACAGCGCCGATTAATCCGCTGGGATCGGGCGGCACACCGAAAGGCAACTTTCAGACCAATACCTCCTACCATCCTTACAAGGCGAATGTCCCCTATCACGGTGAGTTCTTTATCGATCCCGACAGCGGCATCGTTGTCCGCCTGATTACGCAAGCCGAATTGAAGCCCACGGAAGTGGTGCATCAGGACGACACACGGATCGATTATGGCCCCGTCGATGTAGGCGGAAAACTCCTGGTTCTGCCGGTCAAAACCGTGATCGACACCGAAGTGGTTCCTTACGGCGATTCCGGCGCGGCAGGTGCATACACCACGCGAACGACGTTCTTTACTTCCGAGTACAAGGACTACAAGTGAGCAACCTCTTCCGCCTGCACCATCCATCCGGACCAGTGCGTGCGGGCCTGTCTCTCATCGACTGCGGTTGCATGAACCTCCTGCAGGTCTTCAACCATATGTTTCAACTGCCGCCCCCGATTAATCGAGAAGCGGCTTCGCCCCAGTAATCGTCCACCTCTTGCTTGTGCTTCTATTGTGGCGATCCGGGTGCGAATCAGACAGTGAACTGGCAATGGGCTCGGTCTCGGATTTTCCCCCTCCTCCTTGCGCTGGGCATCATGGCATCTCTGTGCCGAGCTGGCCGGCTTTCACCCGCTCTCGATTGCCCTTGAGCCAAGCAAGAAGGCGCGATCTCATTTTGGGATCTGACTTATCGAATGGATCGATCAGAATAAAGCGATTTATTCGGCTTGCGCGCGTCACTTTCGATCTATATATTCGATGATTCCGGGGCGGCGAGCGGGAAATAATCGCTGAATTGCGCGCTGAATTCGTGCTCTGAAAAAGTTATCCGGCCTGCGCAGAGCCGCCGTCTTCAAGTGGGCAAGAAGCCTGAGGTTCAAGTCGAAGAACAGACGCTCGGGGCGCTGCCTGCAACCATCACGGTGCGCCCCTTCAGCGTGAACATTTATTCCTACCCGGTGCAGTAGCCGGGTCTTTCGAGAGAGGGTCTAAATGAAATCAACGAAGTTGTTCATTGCGTGCGTAATCACATTGGCAGTTGCACCTGGTTCATGGCTCGCGGCGCAGGTGCAGACAAGCGTTCCCGAAGTTGTCTCTGGCGCAAAGCCTGTAGCAGTGGAGCACATCAAGATCCACGGCACGGCACTTGAAGGCAATCTTGAAGGCGACGCCGTCGATCGCGATGTCATCGTTTTTCTGCCGCCGAGCTACCAGAAAGACAAGAAGCGCCGCTATCCCGTGGTCTACGCGTTGCACGGTTACTCCATCGGCGCCGAGCAGTGGACGCATGAGATCCACGTTCCGCAGACCGTCGAAGGTGCGTTCGCGCTGGCTCGCACGAGATGATCGTCGTCCTGCCCGATTCCAAGACCATCTACAACGGCTCGATGTACTCAAGTTCCGCCACCACCGGCGACTTCGAGAAGTTCGTCTCGCACGACGTCGTCGCTTACATCGACGCGCACTACCGCACCATCCCCGATCGCACCAGCCGCGGTCTCGTTGGCCACTCCATGGGCGGCTATGGCGCGTCGCGCATCGGCATGAAGCATCCTGAAGTCTTCGGTGCTCTCTACATCATGAGTCCCTGCTGCATGTCTTCGATGGCCGGCGGCGGACCGGGCACCGCCGATCAGATGAAGGAGCGGGCGATCGCCAGCGAGAAGAAGGTTGCCGCAGCCAAGTCTCCAGCCGACCTGGCGGCACAGTCGCCGGGCTTCGCCTCCGCACAATATGCAACGGCAGCGGCGTGGGCTCCCGATCCGAAGAACCCTCCGCTTTACTTCGATCTGCCGACCAAGGACGGAGTTCCGCAACCAGAGATCGTAGCGAAGTACGCGGCCAATTCCCCGCTGGCATTCGTCGATCAGTACATCGGCAATCTCAAGCAATACCGCGCCATCTCTATGGACGTTGGCGATCAGGACGGATTGCGATTCGATGCTACCAAGCTGCACACAATCCTCGATAACTACGGAATCGCAAACAGCTTTGAGATTTACTCCGGCACGCATATAAGCGCAGTCGCCGATCGATTTCAGAACCACGTGATGCCATTCTTCAGTAAGAATCTCTGCTTCACGGCAGATTGCAAGTGAGCAGAACGTATAGGAGCATCGCCAGATGAATCGTTCGCGCCGCAGCTTTATGAAAACATCCGCAAAGGTGCGCAGGTCTCTGCCTGACCGGGCCATCGACATCGTTGCATGCCTTGATTGCTCACGAGCCCGAGAAGCCGGGGGGTAGGCTTGAGCCGTTCCCGCTGGCCTGGGTCCGTCTCAGCCCTGGAATCTTTAGGGAGCAGGAAGAAATCAACGCGCGCTACCTCGACTCGCTCGACGTCGACAGGCTACTGCATACATTCCGCATCACTGCGGGGATTCCCTCCGCCGCAACGCCGTACAAAGGTTGGGAGGATCCGACTTGCGAGTTGCGCGGGCACTTCGCCGGCGGCCACTTTCTCTCCGCCGTGGCACTGGCCTACGCAGGTTCTGCAAATGACGACTTGAAGAAGAGGGGCGATGAACTTGTTGCCGGCCTCACCGCATGTCAATCGAAGATCGGGACCGGCTATTTGAGCGCGTATCCCACCGAACTCTTCGAACGGCTCGCGCAGGGCAAGCCGGTCTGGGCGCCCTTCTACACCTATCACAAAATCATGGCTGGTCTGCTCGATATGTATCTCCTCACCGGCAATTCCGACGCGCTCAGAATCGTCGAGGGCATGGCCGCGTGGGCGCAGGATATTTATGGGAAGCTTCAGCATCGATCAGCGCTTAAGGATGTTGCGCACCGAGTACGGCGGCATGAACGAAGTTCTTATCAATCTGGCCGCGGTCACAAAGAAGGATCGTTATATCGAGGCCGCCCACCTCTTCGAACAGCCGGGCTTTCTTGATCCGCTCGCCGCTCGCCGCGATGAGTCGAAGGCTTGCATGCAAACACGCATGTTCCCAAGATTATCGGCGCGGCCCGCATGTATGAAGTTACGGGCGACCGCCGCTATCGCGAAATAGCCGAGTATTTTCTTGCAGAAGTGCTCACCGCGCGCAACTACGCAATCGGCAACACGAGTCTCGACGAACATTGGACCACGCCGGCGGATCAGCTGAAAGGCACGTTAGCATGGACCAATGCGGAATGTTGCGTGGGCTACAACCTGATGAAGCTGCAGCGCCATGTCTTTGGCTGGACTGGCGAATCGCGCTGGATGGATGAGTACGAGCGCACCCTCTTCAACTGCAGACTTGGCACACAAAACGCGCAGGGCCTCAAGCAGTACTTCTTCCCGCTCGGCGCAGGCTATTGGCGTGCATACAATTCTCCCGAAGAATCGTTCTGGTGTTGCACCGGCAGCGGAGCTGAAGAATTCGCCAAACTGGCGGACACGATTTACTTCCGTCGTGAACGCGACATCTTTGTCAACCAGTTCATCGCTTCCACGCTTACCTGGAAAGAGGAAGACATTGTATTGGAGCAGGTCACACAATTCCCGCAGGAGCAGGTCACCAAGCTCAAGATCAAGTCCTCGCGGCCGGCGGCCCGCGCCATCCACATTCGTATTCCTGGCTGGACAATCGCAGAAGCTCAGGTGATGATCAACGGCCGGCCGATCGAAGTGATCGCAGATCCGGGTTCGTATCTGTCCATTCGAAGAATCTGGCAGGATGGCGACACGATCAGCATCGAACTCCCGATGAAACTTCGCCAGGAGCCGCTGCCCGGCGATGACTCGGTGGTCGCTGCGCTGTACGGTCCGCTTGTCCTTGCAGCCGATCTGGGTGCCGGCCCAGCCGATGGCTCGATGCGGGTAATTCATAGCGGTGAAACTGTACCTAAGAATCTACCGGCGGCGTCTCCGATTCCCAAAGTGACAGGCACGAAGGATGAAGATACGAAGCAGTGGATTCAGGCCGAGTCCGCTGCCGAGCTTAATTTCGTGGCTGCCGGGGAAACCGAGAAACACCATCTCATCCCGATGTATCAGATTCGAGATCAACGTTATTCAATCTACTGGCAAACCAGAAATTCCAAAGCGCATGCCTAGCTTGTGAAAGCCTGCTCACCGCGCTTCACTCATTGGAGTGTAAGCAGTGACGAACGGAAAGCTGCGAATCGATGAAGCTTCGAATTACTACTGGGGAGGTGCCGAGACGCATGTCAATCAATGTTATTCGGGCCATTTCGATCTTGCCCATCTTCTTAGGAACAGTCAGCCTTTCGGGGCAAATGCCCGGACAAAAGGCGCCTGGTCCTCCGCCCGCGCAAATCGAGCAGACAAGCCACGGCATCCGCGCCACTTCGGGAAGGGAGGTCCTCGAGGTCTCTGTATGTTCTGACTCGGTGATTCACGTCATTGCCATTTGACTCGCTACGACTTTCTCGACAAGTGGTAAATCGCTAATGCGCGAATCGAGCGACTGGAATGCAAATTCGAGGTTTCGGTCGCGGATCGTCGATTAGTAGGCTCAAAACTCTAGTAGACCTCTGATCCACGACGGTAACCGATTTCATTGGACTCGTCACCGTACGAGAATCGTTCTGGAGAGTAGAATTCACCACGGAGCGCGCCCCAGCACAAGGCGCGACGCTCCGGGCCGGAGCGCTTTCCGGGGTCACCTAATTCACATTCCGGGTGATTCCGATCAGACTTGCTGGGTGGCTTCGATGGCAAGGAGAAAGAGGCGCAGATGGACAATAAATCCATTGCGCCCTGCTTGCCGAAACTGGTTGGTGCCGCAGTTATTGCGGATTCAATCGGCTGGTCCCGCAAGCATGTCTACGAGCTGGCCCAGAAGGGCCAGATCCCGCATTACCGCTTCGCGGGTTCGGTCAGATTCGATCTGAACAAAATCAGATCTTGGCTGGACGATCATGAAATAGCGGCCTAACCTGGCCCGGCGCTTCAAGCGCCGGGTCTTTTCTTTCTAGATTTCTATGTCCAGGACATCGAATTGATTCGAGCCTGGGTCTGTTCGTTTTCGGCGGGCCTCAAGTAGCGCATGGTAGATGCAAGATCGCTATGGCCCATCATCTGCTGAACAGTCCGCAGATCGAATCCAGCGCGCAGCAGTTTGGTGCAGTACGTCGCCCGAAATTTGTGGAGGTACCAGTTCTCACACTCCTTGGATTTATTCAGGCATCCGCCGCACTTGCCACAGTGCAAGTCGGCTGCTCGAACTTGCTGCTTGAGCGTCCGCAACATGTGACTGTCAGGCTTGCCTCCCTTTTCGAAGACCAATGTAGACCTTCCGGCGTGGTCTCGCTTGTAGGCCATGAGCGCCATAAGCATCTCGTCGGACAATGGCAATTCCCGCTCCTCAAAGTCCTTGAGTCTGAACCCCCATCGCTTCACCTTGGACTGTAACTTCAAAACCTTCCTCTTTGGATCGACGTCGTCCCACTCGATATGCATCGCCTCCTGCTCCCTCACCCCGGTCTGCAGCAGGAGCCGAAAGAGCAGGCCCTCTCTCGGTGAGGTCACACCTTTGAACAAGGCTTTCAGTTCAGTGTCGGTGTAGATCTCGGGCATGGTCTTGTCGTACCGCGGCGGCTTCGGCAATCCCTTGATGTCATAGCCGAGGAACTTAAGAAACGTCTTCAGATTTGTGTGGCGGTTGCTCACCGTCCTCGCGCTCATGCCGCGGTCGGCCAGCGCTTTGTGGAACTTGATGATGTCTTCCGGCTCAATCTCGTCTGCGTATTGACGGCCGCTCACTTTCAGGAACTCGTCACACGCCAGCCGATATGCATCGAGAGCTTTCAGGGAGCCCCTGCTCGCGGTATCTGAGAAGAATTGAGAGAGCTCCGCAGCGAGGGTCTTGTGCTTGAGAGGGTCATGCACCTTGATGGCAATGCCGGCTTCTCGGGCAATGATGATTGCCGACATGCGGGATTGCTTCACAATGCGCTTGGCTTCGGCTTCGGCCGGAGTGGCGCCCTTGAGCGCCTCAACGACAAGCCTCGTTCCGTGGTAATACCGCAGCGCGTAGTGACCTGCCGGGTACTTCACTTCCACGCCATCTGCGACGACCACTCCTGGCTTTACCTTGCCGTTCGCAGCGTACGCGGCCGGATAGTATCTCCAGCCGGAATCCGTCTTCACTCTTCTCACCAGCGAGACTTTACTGTTGGACATGGCTCTTTTCCTTGCCCATTACCATAGCACGACCATAGCACGCGCATGCATGCATCGCTAAATACATTTAAATACAATTATTTATAGATAAACGGATTTAAGTCCCTTCTTCGGCACCAATTCTTAAAGTTCAATAACTTTGGCTACACTTCCAGCTGTTGAAGACGCCTGGCGACTCCTCAGGTTCTAAGTGGCGAGGCAGCTCTCCCGCGAGTGCCGACCTAAACGAGTTTCCGGTTCGAGCGCATCAACCGGTTGACAACCTTATATCGAATCCCCGGATAGACCGATGTGACGTGCTCGGCTGGCATACCGTTCTCGAGGTACGAGATTCTCGTAAAGAGAAAGACTGGGCTCCTCGGCGCAATTTCGAGAAGTCGTGCATCTTCCGGATTGGCCTTTCCCACTTCGATTACTTCGTCAGTCACCATGAGCTGAATGCCATACTGCTCGGCTAGTTCCTCGTAGAGCGAGGCGGTGGGGTCGAATGTCTCCAGCAAACCTGGGCATAGCCGCACAGGCAGGCAACTGCATTCAATACCCATTGGAACCGAATCGCCATAGCGAACGCGGCGCAGACTGAAGACCTTATCGCGCTCGGTTAGGCGCAGCGCGGCCATCACAGCCTGGTTGGGCGTACGGATATCGAACGAGAGCATCCTGGAGCTTGGCTTTGCGCCGCGCGCCTCGGATTCTTCAGTGAAGGAGAGCACCTGCCTGAAGTCTCGCTCCAGTTTGATTCCGGAGATGAATGTTCCCTTACCTTGACGGCTGTAGACCACGCCCAGCTCGGAAAGGGCACGAACCGCCTGCCGGACGGTCATCGGGCTCACGCCCATGCGGTCAGCGATTCTTTCAATTGAGGGCATTGGCATGCCGGGTTTGAGTTCGCCCGACCGGATCTGGTCCAGCAGGCGCAGCTGAATCTGGTGGTAGAGGGGGATTCCGCTCTTGCGGTTCAACGGGGACGGACGGGGATTCTCTATCCCGGACCGCGGCGTTTGAGTCTTAGCCATGCTCGAACGATCCTCGAATTCAAGCGCCATTGTTCAGCATTCTGTTAGCCCGCATGCCGGTCTGCTGCCCATGGGCTTATTGATGATAGACCTATATCTCTGCAGTTTCAGTGATCGGGTGTTCGTCGCGGATTCCCGGTTTACGCGGGCCGCAGGCCCAACCCCGGTCCTGTTGGCAATAGTAGTTTTCCCTTTTCAACACGCACGCCACGCCAGGGATCGTTGGCGACAAGCAAGTTGCCGTCGAGGTCAGCATAGTCAACGAGGGGAGAGAGATGGGCAGCCGCTGTAACGGTACAGGAACTTGAAACCATGCAGCCCAGCATCACTTTCATGTTGAGCGAGCGGGCTACCTCGATCCAGCGGCAGGCCTCCAGGATGCCGCCCGATTTGTCGAGCTTTACGTTGATTCCGTCGTAGGCGTCGACGAGTTTGGGAATCATGGCGACATCGGTGCAGGCTTCGTCGGCGAAGATGGGCAGGTGCACTTTGCTGCGCACATACCTTGTTTCTTCCAGCATGTGCGCCGGCATGGGCTGTTCAACGTACTCCACGCCCTGCGACTCAAGCCAGTTAATCTTTCGAATCGCCTCTTCCTTATCGGTCCAACCTTCATTGGCGTCGACGCGGATGGGTTTCCTGGTCACACTGCGGATTGCTTCGATTGTAGGTTCGTCAGTGTTCAATCCAACCTTGACTTTCAATACCGGGTATTCTTCGGCCTCCCGTGTTTTCTGCCGCGTGATCTCCGGTGTGTCGATGCCGATGGAGAAATCGGTGATGGGAGCGTCCGCTGGATCCAACCCAAGAAATTTGTAGAGCGGGACATCGAGCTTTTTTCCGATCCAGTCAAAGAGCGCAATATCGACAGCTGACATTGCGGCATGATGGCCTGGTCCAAGGGAGCGCCGCACTTGTGCCAGCAGCTTGCGATAGACAAACGGATCGCTGGCGGTGATCTGCCCGGCGATGGATTCGATGGCCTTCTGCTCCGACTCGGGAAACTCCTGATAGCGCACGATCGGCGCGCCCTCGCCATATCCCGAGACGCCATCGCGGCTGTAATGGACTTGAACCGTGTCACGATATTGGCTCGACGACATCGTAGTGGTCCAGGTGTGGCGTAGATTCAGGCGCTTCAGACTGCACTGGAGTTTGGCGGCCTCCTGCCCGAATGCCGGTTTTGCACTCAACACTCCGAGCGGGGTTAGCGCTGCTGCACCCGCCAGCTTGAAATATTCGCGTCTATTCATTGCTTTACTCTCCGTGCTGCGACGAGCAGTTTTGTCCATGGCATGTCGTCCAGCCGGCTGATCTGCACACCCGGGCGATCATGGGTTGTGTCGTGGATGAATTCACCCTGTCCAAGGTAGATCCCTGTGTGGGTGATTTTCGATGGGCTTGCGCCAAAGAACAGGAGATCTCCAGGCTGCAGGCCTTTTCGGTCGACCGACATTACGCCGGTCCAATTCGCCTGCAAACTTGCATCACGCGGCATCTCAATTCCTCTTTGCCGCATAAGCATCTGGGTGAAACCAGAACAATCGAAGCCGAAGCTGCTGACGCCTCCCCAGGTGTAGGTGATTCCGAGGAATCTGCGCGCCAGTTGCAGTGTCTCTTCTATCGAGAGAGGGCCTGGTCTTGGTCCCACGTCACCGCGCTGCACCCAGGCTGTCTGGCCGTCTACAAGGCGGATCTTCATCCAGCGGGTGTTTTCGTCTGTTGAGACGGGTACAACTTCGAGGAGCGCCTCCCAGGGCAGATGGAGAATCGGTGCGTGCTGAGTTACGTCAGGCTCACGATAGATGTTGACGCTGATGCCAGTCACGCGAACGGACTTGCCCTCTGGCGCATAAGGACTCCCGCCTTGCGCTTGCACCTCCGCGGAGGCAACCCATCCGGTATATCCATCTGCAGTACGAATCTTGATCCAGTCTCCCTGCTTTTCGAGCGATAGAATGCCTGTTCCGTAGAGCACCTGCGACGTCACTTCGCTATCGACCGCCGCGCTCTTGTACATGTTGATGACGGGTTTCGAAACCACGAGGTCGGAGTTGACAACGGCAAGCTGCGCCCGGAGAAGATGCGTTGAAAGAAGCAGACATGCCAGTATCAGCGTCCTCGCTCGAAAACTGAGCTTCGACCATCGCCGTTGATCCACCGATCCCGCTTGTTTCATAGTTTTCCTTTACGATCAATGCCTCTCGCGTGTCTTAGCGGTTCAATTTGTGCCGGATTGCGTAGCTACCAAAGGCTCGCGGTCAAGACCTGCACCACGAACGGCGAATCCTGGAATGGTTACAGGAAGCCGTCCGTGAATCGGGGTTTCTCCGAAGAGAGCGTCAACCAGGCTCGATGCAGAACCCGGCGTGTTTGAAAACGTGCAGACGTAAGTTTGCACGCCGGGAATGGAGCCGCCCGTATAGGGGTTGCCGAATGCTGCGACGATGGTTTTTTGTCCAGCGGCGACCACGATTTCAGACAGCAACTGCATCGGTTTTGAATCGAGACCAGCCGATCCACCCGTGTGCCCTTCCGTGGTACGTCTTGGGTTAGGAACGGCTTCCGCTAATGCAATCACATAGCTGGCATTCCTCACTGCAGCCATGACATCGTTGGCCACAAAGCCCGCATTGGCTTCGTCGACGAAGAAGACAGGAGTGCCGGGCGCGTGCTTGCGCAATTCGGCGACAAACTCGCGGCCACCCTCGCTGCCCTGCACTCGATCAGTAAAGACCACAGCGACGATTTCTGTCCGCTGCAGAGGACCGGAGAGCGGAACAATTTTCCCAGCATCGGACACAAGCGTGACAGCCTCGTCCGTTGCCTTCTGCGCAATCGCACTGCTTTTGGGCTGCGCAACATCCTTCTCAACAGCTGAGAGATCCACGACACGATTTCGATTCAGGCCGAGCGAGGCTTTTATGCGGAGTATCTTCAAAACGCTCTCGTTTACACGCGCCTCAGAGATTTCGCCGTGCTTGACCGCATTGAGCAAACCGCTGGCTGCTCCATCGAGATCGCCGGGAATGATCACCATGTCGTTGCCGGCGCGTACTGCGGCCACGGCTTCAGCCGCCGCTATGTCGTGCTCTGATCCCGTAAAGACCTTGGTAAGTCCAGCCATATCCAATGCGTCGGTAACCACGAGGCCATGAAATCCAAGCTGTTCCTTCAGCAACCCCGTGATCACCTTTGCAGAGATGCTGGCAGGAAGATTCGGATCGGGCTCGACCGCCGGCACCAGCAGGTGTCCGACCATCACCGAATCAACTCCAGCGGCAATCGCGCTCCGAAACGGGACCAGTTCTACGGCGTTGAGACGATCCGTATTTCCATTGACGCGGGCAAGCGAGAGATGCGAATCAGTGTCTGTGTCCCCATGTCCCGGAAAGTGCTTGACCGTAGTCAGCATGCCTCCCCGATGAGCGCCCTCGATATAGGCGTCCACCATTTTGCTTACCAGCGCAGGATCTTCGCCGAAAGAGCGCGTATCGATGATCGGGTTAGCGGGGTTGGAGTTCACGTCAGCCACCGGAAACCAGTTCCACTGGATGCCAATGGCGCGCGACTCGCGGGCACTGATTTCTCCAAACTCCTTCGCCAGATCTACGTCGCCTGCCGCACCGAACGCCATCGCGGCCGGGAAGGCAGTAGCACCATTCATTCGCATGGAGAGACCGCGCTCGAAATCCGCTGCAAAGATCAGCGGATACTTTGAATCACGTTGAAGGCGGTTGGTCAGGGACGCGACTTCCAGGGGTTCGGTCTTTAGCAGGAGCGCCCCTTCCGTCGCAACGGTTACGCCGAAACCGCCGACGTGGTACTTCGCCATCTCGTCGCGCAACTGCAGGTACTCGGGGCTGTCGACATTCAGGAACTGAGCCTTCGCCCATACCATGATCATCTGCCCCACTTTTTCTTCGAGCGACATGTTATGCAGCGTCCTCTTTGCCCACCGCTCCCCTTTGCGGTCCAGATGAATCGCAGGCGAAGTTGCGGCCCAGGCATCAAGACAGTTGAGCAGCAATGCAGCCAGCAAGGATCGGACTCCGAACTGTTTTAACGTCAATCCAACTCTGCGTATCTTCATCGCTTGTGCATCCCCGCAATCTCGTTGCTCAATAGAGCAGATACTTCGTCCGTTCCGTCATGAAAGTGCTGGCTGCATCCTGCCAGTCTTCGGCGATGCGCCTCGGATCTTCACCCGCGACCAGTCCGCCGAGCGAAGCCTTGTTGCGCATGAGCCCATCCAGCGCAGGCGCCTTGAATTGATTCGGGTAGAGATGAGCTAACGCCGCCGCAATCTCCAGCCCCAGTTCCGGCGCATCGAGACTATCGCGTGAAGTCACGATGATGTTTACGCCGCCGCAAGATTGATTGGCATAGATCGATGCGGTCGGTGTGAAGTGCAAGGGGACAAAACGTACCCCGTCGATTTGCCGCGCATTGAGATAAGCAGAGAGGGCGAGAGCGTCGATCCACGGCGCGCCGACAAGTTCAAACGGGGTATCCGTGCCGCGCCCCACAGAAATGTTTGTCCCTTCAATCATTCCAATGCCGGTGTAGAGCGTGGCTGCGGTGAGGCTTCGCATATTCGGAGAAGGGTTGATCCACATCTGGCCTGTGGAGTCGAACCAATCGCCCCGCATCCAACCCTCCATGGGGACGACGGTCAGGTTTGCACCGATCGAACGCTCGCCGTTGAAGAGCTGCGCCAGTTCGCCGACGGTCATTCCATGACGGACAGGAATCTGCCAATAGCTCACGAAAGACTCGCTTCCCGGACCTGCGATTGGCCCTTGCACGTAGACTCCACCGATGGGATTCGGCCTATCGAGCACGAAGACCGGCTTCTGTGCCTTCGCGGCTGCTTCAAGAAAATACCCGAGCGTACTCTCGTAGGTATAGAAGCGCGCGCCAATGTCTTGTATGTCGTAGACAATGGCATCCAGATCGGCAAGTTCTTCGGGAGCGGGCCGCCGTTTCGCGTCCGTGTCGCCGTAGACGCTATAAACCGGAACTCCGGTTGCGGCATCCTGCGAGTTGCCAATGGCGGTGGTATCGAGTGCGCCGGCAACTCCGTGCTCGGGGCTGAAGATCGCCTTGAGCGCAATGCCGGGTGTATGTGCTAGCACATCCGCGGTGCGCTGGCCGTGAGCATCGAGCCCGGTTTGATTGGTTACCAGCCCGATGCGTACCGGATGTTCGGTGTCGGGATGCAATTCGCGAAACGCATGCTCCTCGAGTACGTCGATTCCGGCTTTGACTTGTCCGTTGCGCGTGGTGAGACGCCGCTCGGCCATCATCGATTCGTTGTAGCCGGTGATTCGCGCGAGCCGCAGCTTTGCCTGTTCGCTTATGGTCAGGTCAAGGGTGTGGACTACGGCCGTTGCCACGCGGGAACGCAACGAGACCATCGATCCCTTTCCATTCGGGTGCACTGCATTGGCAAGAAGAATGATGTAGCTGTCGGACGTCGGATCGATCCACAGGGAAGTACCTGTAAACCCTGTGTGTCCAAAGGAGCCAACAGGCAGGAGCTCCCCGCGATTGCTGGAGAAGGGCGAATCGATATCCCAGCCCAATCCGCGCAGACTGGACGCATTTGCAGGTTGTTGCGGAGTGGACATTTTCTCAATGGCGGAGCGGGTCAAAATGGTGTGACCGCTCAGCAATTCCTGCGCGAATTTGGCGAGGTCGTCGGCGGTTGAGAAGAGACCTGCATGACCAGCGACGCCTCCCATCCTTCGCGCAGTAGGATCATGGACCGTCCCCCGCAACATCTTGCCGTTTTCGTCGTACTGTGTGGGAGCAATGCGGGGCAGCCATCCGGCAGGAGGGAGAAAGCGGGTCTGCGTCATGCCGAGAGGCGCAAAGATATTCTTCGCCGCATACTCATTCAAAGGCATCCCGGAGACCTTCTCAACGAGAAACCCAAGTGTCTCGAAGTTGATATCGCTGTACACAAATCGCGTGCCTGGAGG
The DNA here is from genome assembly GCA_963735215.1 of uncultured Acidobacteriaceae bacterium. Taxonomy (GTDB): domain Bacteria; phylum Acidobacteriota; class Terriglobia; order Terriglobales; family Acidobacteriaceae; genus Telmatobacter. The sequence continues at coordinate 37,613 of CAVTKF010000015.1, forward strand.
ATTAACCGGCTTCGCCTCCATCGCCATCTTGAAAGCGGTGTCGCGTCCCGCCCATGGCTCCTTCAGATCGAGGTCAGGCGCGAGTCCCGAGTAATGCGTCAGCAACTCTCGAACGGTAATCTGCCCCTTGCCGTTCTGCGAAAACTCCGGCAGATACGCGCTCACGGGATCGTTCAGCCTGATGCGCCCGGATTCGACGAGCTGCATGACGGCGGTGGTCGTCGCAATACACTTGGTCAGCGATGCCAGGTCGAAGATCGTTCCCACAGTCATCGGCTCGCGTGCAGGCTCGAGTGAACGCGAACCGAATGCCCTGCGATAGACGATGTGGCCGTTATGACCGATGAGCACGACGGCGCCGGGAATGTCGCCGCGGTTTACAGCATCCTGGATAATCGCGTTCAGGTCGGCAAAATCGTGAGCACGCGGCTGCTGATGTGAATGCTGCGAGTTCAGCGACGGACAGATGCACGTTGCGACGAGTGCGAGAACGAAAACCACCCGATGCGTGCTTCGAATGTTCCTTATCCCTGTCCCCATATCAACCTTCGATCGCCTTGCGAACATTGCCTTTGGTCTTCTTAAGTCTTCGAGCAGCTTCAGCCTTGCTGACCTTTGCCTTCAACATCACCAGCGCAACGGGCAACTTCATTCCAGCTTTTTGCAGAGTGTCGATCGCTGTCGCCTCATCAACTTCAGCAAGTGTTTCGAGGATCGCAATTCCGCGATGCTCAAGTTTCTTGTTCTTCAGAATCAAGTTGACCATGAGATTGCTGCTGACGTAACCAACACGGGCCATCGCCGCAGTGGTAAGCATGTTGCAGATGAGCTTTTGCGCAGTGCCCGCCTTCAATCGCGAACTACCCGTAAGGACCTCTGGACCAACTTCTACTTCGATCGAGATGTCGGCTATTTTTCCCAATTGCGATCCACGGTTGCACGCAATGCCTACGGTCGCCGCGCCTTTGCTCTTCGCATATTGAAGAGCGCTGATTGTGTACGGAGTGAAGCCACTGGCGGCGAGACCGACAATAACATCTCGTTTCCCGGGTCGCTTCCGCGCCATGTCGTGCCGACCTAGATCCGCCGAATCTTCGCTCGCTTCCGTCGCATGAATAAGAGCTTCTTCACCGCCGGCGATGAGAAACTGGACTTTCTCCGGACTAATTCCAAACGTTGGCGGGCACTCGGATGCATCGAGCGCACCGATACGCCCGCTTGTCCCGGTTCCCACGTAGATCAGGCGCCCTCCCTTGACGAAGCCTTCGGCGATCAGGTCCACGGCCTTTGCTATCTGCGGCAATGCTCGGCGAATTCGAGGCGGCACAAGCGTGTCTTCACGGTTCATGACCGAGACGATCTCGAGAGCGCTCATGGAGTCGAGATTCTCGGTGGCCGAATTTCGACGTTCTGTCATTAACTGGCTAATCTGCATTTCCATTCCTCAGCAATGCGGGCTCCTCAAGCCGGACCTGCCGGCTTGCGGCATATCCCACAACAAAAGTAACAATGCTGCCCAGGACAACGTACCAAGTGAAGGACACGCCCGTGAACAACCAAAGATAAAGATTGAGCGAGAGCCCACAGATCATGCCGACCATTGCGCCACGCTCCGATGCGTGCTGCGTGAGGACGCCCAGCAAAAACGCACCCAGAAGCGCGCCATACGCGACTGAGGCAATTGTCAGACCGACCTCGATGACGCGGCCACCGTGCCGGGCTATCAGGGCCAGCACAAACAGAATTAAACCCCAGGCCACCATAGCCATGCGTGAAAGCTGCATCCGGCGTCGTTCGCTCGACTGCGGTCGAAGGCGCGCATAGAAATCGACGATCGTCGTGGATGACAGCGAATTGAGCGCCGCACTCAGGTTCGACATGGCAGCGGCGAGAATGGCCGCGATCAGCAGTCCGCTCACGCCATGCGGCATGTGCGCGACGACGAATGCCGGAAAGACCGTGTCAGAACGTGTGAACGCGGACGCCGGCGGAAACTTACGATAGTAAACAAACAACATGGCGCCGATCAGCAGGAACAACGAGAATTGAGCCAGAATCGCCACACCGCTCATGATTAAGGCGGCCTTCGACTGTCGTTCGCTGCGTGCTGAAAGCAGGCGCTGCACGATCAACTGGTCGGTTCCGTGACTTGCCATGGTCAGAAACGCTCCGCCGATCAGGCCAGACCAGAGGGTATATTTTGTCGTTGGATTCCACGAGAGATCAATAAGACGAAATTTGCCGGCGTTTCCGGCGACCTCCCGCACGGTGCTCCATCCGCCGGGAACGAGATGCAGGATCGTAAAGAGCGCAACGACGGTGCCCGCAACATAGATTGTCTGCTGCAGGACATCGGTCCAGATCGCTGCGCGGAGTCCGCCCTTAAATGTGTAGACAAGTGTTAATGCCGTGACCACTCCAATCGCAGCGATGTCACGCTGGAGGCCGCTCATACCGGTTAGGACCCCAGCCAGAGCAATCCGCACAACAATCGCGACTGCAAAAATCCGCACCCCTTCGGCGGCGGCACGCGTTACAAGAAAAAGGCCAGCCGTGAATGTGCGCAACCTCTCGCCAAAGCGGCGCTCCATTAATTGATATGCAGTAACAAGACTTCCCCGGAAGTAGTGGGGGATGAAAAGAAAACTGACGAGAATGCGCCCGATCACATAACCGAAGACTAGTTGTAAAAAGCTGAAGTTTCCGTCATAGGCCAGGCCGGGCACGCTGATGACCGTAAGGGTGCTGGTCTCGGCAGCCACAATGGAGAGCGATATCGCCCACCAGGGAATGGCATTATCTGCGAGGAAGTATCCCTTGATGGTCTGCCGGCCGCCGCGAAAGCGCAAACCAAAGAGCGTCACGCCCACCATGTAAAGGACGATTATGCTCAGATCCAGCGTGTTTAGTCCCATGGACACTTTCCGCTTCTTCCTGGCGTAACAACGCAGTCTCTCACAACTCGGAGTGGCAGCCTATGCAGAATTGTGTCGTGCGATCGACAAGCTACGCGCAGCAGGATGGAGACTTGATGAATCTCCACGTCCGGCCGGCTCCGTATGAAGCAAGCCGGCCAGACGCAATGGAGTTTGCACTTGAAGCTAGAACGTGATCTTGCCCGCGAACTGCACAATGCGAGCATCGCGGTAGCCCGTGATCTGCCCGAACAGGCTTGAACTCGAGCTGGTGTTCACAGTCTGCACATTGGTGTGGTTGGTGGCGTTCAGTGCTTCAGCGCGGAACTGGAAGTTTACACGCTCCCAGATGCGGAAGTTACGGAAAACTCCGGCATCGAGGACACCAAGTCCGGGTCCATTGATGGTGCCGCGCTTGGCGGTACCCGGTGCTGAACTGGTCGGATCTGGCGCCGCAAAGGCACCGGTGTAGAACCAGGGCTGCGATCCCGATTCAAAACTCTTGTTGTGAATCTTGATGTTGCCTCCCCTGTTCGGATCTCCGATCTGGTTGGGTCGGAGGCCGGCGCTCGTGTTACCGAGAACACTGAGACCGGCGTTATCGGTCTCATACCCGCCATTGGGCTTGTTGTTGTAGATGCCGTTCACCCCGGTCGGCAGATTGTATTGAACCAGGCTGCCACCGCTGGCAGACACCGTAAGCGGCAGGCCCGACTGCGCCGAATAGATGCCCGAGATTTCCCACCCACCGAGCAAGCGACCTTTTAGTCCACGCTGATCGCGGAACCACGGCTCCTCGAGAACACCGTCAAGATTCAACAGCAGCTTGCGATCGACTGCAGCGCGACCATAGTCGCCGTTGATGTTGTAGATGTTCTGAATGAAGCCGGAGTAGTCGGCCTGCGCGTTGGTGAGGTCACGTGACCATGTGAAGTTCGCATCGATATAGGTCTCGCCGTAGAAACGCTTGGTTATCTTGGCCTGCAGCGAGTTGTAATTCGAGCTGAAGATGGTACGCAGCGAGTCGATTGCAAAGTAACCCAGATATGGCTTGATCTGGTTCAGCACCAGGTCACAGGTTGAGCTCATGAAAGCCGGGATGGCTGTGCTACCACTTGTGCCCGGGTAGTTGCAGGCGTTGGGGCTGCCCGTAGTGTTCTTGACTTGCGGATTGACGACGCCTTGCCACGCGCCAGGTTTGGGCTGATTGATTTCCAGCGCGCCCAACAAGTGCGTTCCGTGATCGCCGAAATATCCGAGATCGAAGAACAAACTTGGTGATAGCTGCTGCTGAAGGTCCAGTGAAAACTGCTGCACGTAGGGCGTCTTGTAGTTGGTCGGAACTGCCTGGATGCGCCCGGGAGTGGTGGAAACCGCGGTGAGGGCGCCGCCTGTCGGACTATCGAAGGAAGCCTGGCCTAGCGAGTAAGTAGCGACTGCCGGCGGGTTGTTGAATACCGTCGTCTCATAGTAGCTGACTTCCGCATCATCAAACGACCATCCATATCCGCCACGAAGCGAGGTCTTGCCGTCGCCGTAGACGTCAAGGGCAAATCCAAAACGCGGAGCGAAGTTGGTCTTCTGCGCCGAGCCCACCTTGTTGCCCCAGGGCGAAGCCTGGTTGTTGTTGGCGGCAGATGGCTGATTGAAGATCATGCCATTGAGGTAGTTGATGCCGGCATAATCCGCGTTCGCATTCGGCGCCGCCGATTGACCAGCGTTGCTGCCGGTCTGATTGCAGGTTCCGGTGAGACAGATCAGGCCGCTGGCCGAGATGGTCGGGGCCTTCGACGCGTCGTACTTGTCCGGGTCGAAGTTACTCAACTGACCGCGCGCATCCCAGGGTTGGCCATAGTAGGAATAACGCACGCCAAGGTTAAGTGTAAGCCGTGGCCTGATCTTCCAGTTGTCCTGCAGAAAACCTTCATACAGCGATTCCTTGATGTCGGTAACTGGATCCCGCGAGAGCTGGCTGAATCCGCTGTTCGCGTTGCCGATGAGGAAGTTGCCGAAAGCCTGTGCCTCGTTCGCGCCGGAATTGCCGTTCACGGGAACACAACCGGGAGTTGGCGTAGTCCCGCAGGCATACGCTGTATCAGTCCCGAAGGTAAACGAGCCTTGCGTGCCGGTCGTGTTGTTCTCGAGCTTCTGATAGTGGTTATACGAGAAGCCGCCAATCAGTGTGTGCGTGTGTACCGTCTTCGTCACATCACCAAAGATCTGGTGGTTGGTGCCGTGGTCGATATAGGCAACGCTGCCGCCCAGCGTCGTCATGCCGCTCAGCATGAGAGTTGGAACCAGGCCGACCGTGTTCGCATAGGGCATGGAGGGCTGAACGTCCGGCGAGTTGGCCGAAGCCAGGAAACCGGAAGGGGTGCTCACGATGTTGCCGTTGGAGAAGGCATAGCCCGCGTTCAACACCATCGTCGGAGTCACGAGGTACGTTCCATGCGCCAGGTGCTGGGTGCCGGGATTCGCCACCTTCGTCGTATTCGCTCCCGCAATGTACACGGTCGAGAACTGGCCTTGCGGCAGCAGTTCAGGCAACGTATCGTGCAGATAACGATAGAAGACGCTCAACTTCTGGCCGACCTGCTGGTCGACGCGTACCATCGTGTCCTGGTTGTTGAATGTGTCCTTGAAGTTGGTAAAGATCGAGTGCGGATCGAAACCAAGCGCAATGTTCTGTTGGACGTTCGGAACCGGAACGTTCTTGTAAACGTCCTTCATGTACGCCTGGGCGAGCGGCGAAAGGTTCGTTACCTGGGTTCCTGATGCTGTACAGGTGTTTGTCTGGGTCGCCGGGTTCGCCGTGTAGGCCGTACAGACGGTCACAGGCGCCGTGGTCCATGCACCGCCAATCTTTTGGCCTGAATTCGAGAAATCGCCATTGCGCTCGGTGTCCTGAGGTACAAAGGCCTGCGCCTGCGTCAGCGTGACGATCTCGCGCTGCCACTCCTCAGAGACAAAGAAGAATGTCTTGTTCCGCCCGTTGTATACCTTCGGCAGGTAAACGGGGCCACCGAACGAGAAGCCGAATACGTTGTAGTGATACGGCGCGATCTTCTGTTTGAGAAGGTCATTCACGTAGCCGTTGGCGTTGAAAGCATTGTTTCGGGCAAACTCATACGCGCTGCCGTGGATGGAATTAGTGCCTGACTTCGTAACCACATCGATCTGGCCGGAAGCATTGCGTCCAAACTCGGCCGTATACTGCCCGCGCAGCGTCTTGAATTCCGCAATCGCATCCGGGCTTGGAAAGGTGTACAGCGTAAGGTTCGCGCCGCGGTCCAGGTTATCGGCGCCATCAATCGTCCAACCGTTTGACGTAGTACGGCCGCCATTCACGGAGAACGCAACCGTGCTCGAAGTGCCGCTGAGGCCTGTCGGGCCGCGCTGGACGTCGTCTGACGCGCCTCCAAAGGCAACACCCGGCTGCAGGTTCATCAGAACTTCGTAGTTACGCGACAGGAGCGGCATTTCATTGAGCTGCTCGCTGTTGATGAGACCTTCAGAGGAGGCGTTCTCCAGGTCGATTCGCGCCTCGGCTGCGGTGATTGTGACAGTCTCGTTTGTTGCGCCCAAGGCCAGAGTCCTGTTCACAGTGAGTGCGTCATTCGCATGGAGCAGGATGCCGGTGACGATCTCGGTTTTGAAACTGTTAGATGTGATTGCGACCGAATACGTGCCCAATGGCAAGGATGTCGCCGTGTAAAAGCCCGCGGACGAGGTCTTCAGAACGCGAATGATTTCTCCACGATCGGTGTTGGTGAGCGTTACTGTCGCGTTGGCGATGACGGCGCCCGTGGGATCAGTCACCGTTCCACTGATACTGCCGGATACGGCGCTTTGCGCGGCGGCGTTGATTCCGGCAAACGCCACAATACATACAGCCAGCAGGACAAAACCCTTAGCTAGTTTCTTGAACATTCTGGTCTCATGCCTCCTTGAATTCAGTGCTTCTCACGATTGAAATCGCGCACAGATGGCTCAACTGACCTCTCAACGCGTCACAGAATCCACCCACGGAAGAGGAAACCTGGATGACCCCAAACCGATGGCTGCCGGACTCCGAGCCGCTTCGAAACTCTGAAAAACGACAAAGCTAAAACGATATGTCGATCCGAGTCAGACAACGCTCGGGGAGCGCTGCTGCCTTGTCGACCTGGTCTCCGCACGGCACCTGGGGAGTGCACCGATGCGATGAGACGCGAATCAATCGTTCTTGCCGATGTGCATCAGTGGTAAGACAAAATCAGATCAACAAACTTCGCCTACGGGAGCGGGGAAGATCCCTGAGTAATCCAGTCATATAGATGACTGGATGAGAACATAGCCCGTCCCGCGCTAAATGTCAATGAGAGATTAAAGAACACACGACACCTGGGACCAATCGGTGAAAGAGGACTACCGTTCCTGACGGATTTGACGCCTATCGTTCGAGGCTATCGCGGTCCCACTTTGCTGCCTTGGCGCCTGCTTCGTACGTACTCTGGCAGAAGGCGAGGAGGTCTTCGGTCGGAGAAATTGCGGCACGGACGTCGTCGTACATGACGATGAATTCACTGAGCGTCTTGTCGTAGTGAGCGGCCGTGGGTGAGACATGGATATCGCGAAAGCCTTCCGGCTCAGGCGCCATATACGAATAGAATGCAGGCCCTGCAATTCCGGCGCCAGGCCAGAAGCCGACGCTGCTGACCTCATGCGAATATGCTTCGCGAGTCACGAAATCCGCACCTTCGCGTGGGGGAGCTTTGCGGCCTGAGAATCGCGTGACGGCAAGATCGAAACTTCCCCAGAAGAAATGCACTGGGCTGCTTTTGCCGATGAATCGCGAGCGGAAATTCTGAAATACGGCATCGACTGAAAGCAGGATACGCCAGAATTTGGCGACGGCCTCCGGATCGTAGGAGCTATGCTGCCGATCCTGATCAAAGCGAATGGGATTGGGAATCTCGACCGGCATAGGCCAGATCTTGATGTCGATGCCCGCCGACCGGAGCATGGCGAAACATTCCTGGTAGAAATCAGCCACAGTGCGGGGTACGAGCGGAAGCGTCTTCACGATGGCGTCGCTGGTTTCAAGGATGAGTTGGTGGTGGATGAAATCGAAACGAAGCTCGAACGACCGGTCTCCATAAGGAATGCAGGAGGTAGTCAATCCGCGCGCGGTCACATACAGGGGAACGTTCCACCAATGATTCACGAGCGGTGTAAGCCGCAGGCGGACCTTGCCGACGATCTGCGTCCACATGTGCAGAGTGGCATAGGTATCCTGCCACGAATCGAGCGGGAGATCCGGCCAGCATGCCGGGCGATCCGTAGAGTTGTTCAATGTCACTTGACCTCGGAGGCATCGATGACTGCGGGAAGCAGAAGCCTTTGAAAGAGATTATGCTCCTTTGTTGACAGTGTCGACAAAAGACCGCACGAGACCATTCGGAAGCTTAGATCGAGCGCGTCGAAGCCTCAGACCATTCCGCAGTTGACCGATTAATCGACCCATTCGGGAACGGCTTATGGAAATAGATCGTAATGTCTTTTGTAAGTGGCATTCTGATTGGAGAACGTGCATGAATTTCTTTCTGATTATCGGCATCGCGGCGGCGGCATCAGCGGCCGCAGTCGTCGTCGTTCTGCATCGCCGGGGCAGCCACCACCACGGCTAAGCTAATGCCACTCCCAACCCACAAAGTAAAAGACGAATCCGCTCGCAGAACTTCATAGACCCTTCTTCACACGAAATTCGCGAACCACCTCAGCCGGATCGCGATGCTGGCCGTCGACCGCTTCGTTCATCGTCCGCATATCGTCTGCGGTGATCTTGCCGGACAGCGCGTGAAGAGCCGCTCCGATCTGCGGCCAGCGGCGGAGCGCATCGTTGCGCACTAGCGGGACCGCATCGTAGGGCGGAAAGTAGTGGCGGTCGTCCTGGAGCGCTACAAGACCGAACGCCTGGATGGGGCCGTCGGTCGAGTTGGCTGCGATCATGTCCACCTGATGTGCATTGAGTGCGCGGTAGAGCAGACCCAGATCCATGGTCCGTGGCGGACCGTCGAAGTGCAGGTTGTATGCGGTGCTTAGTCCGGGCAGACCGTCGGGGCGCTGTTCAAATTCGTATCCAACGCCGAGACGCCACTTGGGTGCATATTGCGCGGCCTGGCTCAGCGTTGTCAGATGCAGCCGCTGCGCATCGTCGCCGCGAATGACCATGGCGAATGTGTTTTCAAATCCGAGAGGTTCGGCAACAGCGATGCCGTAGCGCGTTGCATAGATCCGGCGCAGAGTGTCGAGGGCCACTTCGGGATTACGCTCGACGGGCTGCTTGAGGATTGCGGTGAGGGCCGTGCCGGTGTATTCGACGTAGGCATCGATGCGGCCCGCAACGAGTGCCTGATTGCAGATGTAGCTGCCCGCGAGGTAGAAACGGCGCTCGACTTTGAGACCGGACCTGGCTTCGATCTCCTGCGCGAGCAACTCGCCGAGGATGACCTGTTCGGTGAAGTTCTTTGCACCAATGATGGGATGATTGGGGCGAGGCGGCGAGCAACCGAGAAGAAACAGGCAGAGCGTGATGGCGCATGCAACGGCAATTCTGCGCATCATTGAAGCGAACCTTCTGCACCGGGAGTCTTGAACCGGCGTTCAAACAGGCCCAGCCCTGCGTCGGCAGCGAGCGCAAGCAGCGCTGCGGGAACGGCTCCGGCGAGTACGAGACGATTGTCGATGGAGGCAACGCCGCGGAAGATGAGCTCGCCCAGGCCTCCTGCTCCCACCGCGGCCGCGATGGTCGCGATGCCGATGCAGGTCACGGTAGCTGTACGCAGTCCCGCAAAGATGAACGATGCGGCAAGAGGCAGCTCAATCTTGAACAGGCGTTGCGTATCGGTGAGTCCGATGGCGCGCGCAACTTCGATGAGTGTCGGATCGATGCCGCGGATTCCCGCATAGGTGTTGCGCAGGATAGGTAGAAGAGCGTAGGCGGTGAGCGCAACGATGGCGATTCGTGCTGCACGCTCACCGAGCCAGGGCAACGGAAGGAGAAATCCGAACATGGCGAGCGAGGGAATGGTCTGGAGCACGTTGGCTATGCCAATCACCGGTTTTGCCCAACGCGGCGAGCGCGTAAGCCAGATGCCGGCAGGTACGGCTAGACCGGTCGCAAACAGCATGGCCGCTCCGGTGAGCCAGAGATGTTCGAGCGTGAGCGTGGCGATCTCGCCGCCGTATCGCGCGAGGAACGAAGTAGTCATGCGGCTCCGTCCTTCGCAATCGGACCCGGCGCGGCGTTGGACTGGCCGCGATGGAATGCCCGGGCATAGGCAACAATCTCGGGCTGCTGAGATTGCAGGAATTGGTCACGCGGAAGATTTGCGAGGAGCCTGCCCTCGCCCAGCAGGACGATGCGGTTGGCGAGAAAGAGTGCCTCATCAAGATCGTGGGTCACCAGCAGCACGGTGGTGCGGAGACGCTTTAGAAGCTCCCGAAGCATATCCTGCATCTCGGCCCTTGTAAGCGGGTCGAGCGCGCCGAAGGGCTCGTCCATAAGCAGGATCTTCGGTTCTGCAGCCAGCGCGCGCGCCAACCCCACACGCTGCCGCTGTCCGCCGGACAGCTGATGCGGAAAGCGATGGGAAAACGCTGTGGGATCGAGGCCGACCAATTGCAGCAGCTCATTGCTGCGAGCCACGCGCTGCTCTCGCGATTGCCCTTCCGCTTCAAGGAGGATGCCGATGTTGCGCTCAACACTGAAATGCGGGAAGAGGCCGGTTTCCTGGATTACATAGCCCATTTTTCTGCGCAGTTGAACAAGGCTGAGTTCGCGGATGGTAGCGCCAGCAACATAGATCTGGCCACGTGTGACGTCGATCATGCGATTCGCAGTCCGGAGGATGGTAGTTTTTCCGGAGCCGCTGCGACCAAGAATCGCGGTAACCGTCCCCTCTTCAAGGGTCAGCGAGACGTCATCGAGCAGCAGTCGGCCACTCTCTATCGCTACGGAAATGTTTTGGAATTCCAGCGCTGCGCTCATCGCAATGACTTGTTGGGCAGCTTAACACGACGATGCGTTTCGACGTGAATCGTTGCTCGGTATAGCTAGTGAGAGCGACTTCCTGAGAGCTAATGCAGTGGCAGCAGAGAGCTATGCTGCGCCTCGCCTCGCATCCATTCGCGCGTTCCACGGAATCGGCATGACTCCGCGGCGACTTTTGTAGCCTCGCGGAGTGTTTCCACGAATTCATGTCCAGTCGAGGCGTAATAGCAAAATGCGCCGTGAAAGACATCGCCTGCGCCGGATGTATCCACGACCTCGACTTGCGGAACATCGACAGAGCCTGCGGATGAGCCTGCGACGAATCTTATGGGATGTGCTCCTCGTGTGATCGCAAGCTGCCGCACGCCCTTCGCACGCAGAAACTCAATGACGGCGTCTTCGCCAGTGCAGCCGGGAGGCAGAAAGTCGGCGGAGCAGATCGCGGTATCTACGAATTTCAGCAGTTGTTCAGTTCCGGCTTTCCAGCTTCCTCCATCGAGGATTACCGGAACCCGGTGTGAGCGCGCCGCCTCGGCCCAGGCCAGGCATGCCTCCATGGCGTGTCCATCAACCAGCAGCGTTTGCGCATTTTTCAGCATGGATGGATCGATCTGCGCAGGTGGAATCTTGAGATGGGTGGAATTCACGGAGACGACGCTCCGCTGGCCCCGCCGGTTGACCCATACGGAAGAGATTGGAGGCGGCTCTTCGGATTCCGGAGCGAGGTCAGCGAGGGAGACCCCATAGCGTTGAAGTTCTTCTTTCACCAAAGCGGCAAGCTTATGCCGGCCAACGGCCGAGACGAGCGTGGCCTTTCCGCCGAGATGGCTGAAGGTGATGGCAGCATTGGTTGCGGGTCCGCCGACGAGAGCGTCCTGACTGCGCGCGACTACTTTCTGGTTCGCCAACGGAAACTCATCGACTGTGTGAATGAGATCGATCGTCGACAATCCCACAAAAATGCCGCGCGTCATGTTTGCCTCGCTGGTTCTCACTCGCTCAGATTGTATGCGGTGGGCCGAGAACAGCACCGGCGATCTGCGCGAGCATCGCTGCGGCTGGGTGAGGATTTAAGAATCGTTCTTACTGCTTGGTCACGTCTGTTTCGTTGTCGTCAGCGTCGCGATCAATCAGTTTGTTTAGCGGGTCGATGCCAGCGCGCGCCGGCATCTGATCCACAACGATTTCAAACGTCTGCTTGCCGTCGTGCACCCACTGCTTCTTGAGATAGAGCGGCTTTTCGGTATCGCGCGGCCCTGTGAAGACGCCGATATCGACGAGGTCGTTCATCTTTTCGGGCGTCTCATTGCCGCTGCCGTCGGACCTGACCTTGTGGGCCTCGACCACCAGTGTCACCTTGTATTTATGATCGGGCGTCTGCGTCACCGAGGCTGACTCCGCTCGGTTGTTGTAGAGGACAATGTTCTCGAAAGAATCGTCGATGAAGTACTGCAGATTGGCGGGAGTCTGTTCGCGAAGGGCCGCGACCAGTTCGCGCGTGTCGGGATAGGGGACCGATTGCGCGGTTCCCGCATTGGCATAGCGATACTGCATCAGGAAGTTGTGGAGCGCCACGTTGACCTTGTCTTCGCCGATGTAGTCAGAAAGCGCGTACATGATCTGGCCGCCCTTCTGGTACCAGACGTAGCCTTCGTTCTGAACCTGCGCGAGCGCCTCTTCCCGGCGAGTCTCCGTGCCACGACCGCGAAGATAACGATCCAGTTCGTACTTCAGGAACTTGTGCATATTGTCATCGCCATAGCGATGCCGCATCGTCATCAGCGCGGAATACTCCGCCAGCGTTTCCGACATCATGTTCGATCCGGCAACGCGGCCGCCGATCAATTGATGTCCCCACCACTGATGGCCGAGTTCGTGGGCAGTGACGAAGTAAGTGAAGTCGATATCGGTTGGTTTCTCCATCCGCTCAATAAATCCGATTCCCTCAGAGAACGGAACGGTATTGGGAAAGGACTGGGCGAATGTGCGATACCGCGGATACTCGAGGATGCGATATTGCTTGAACTGGAATGGGCTGAAAGCTTTCTCGTAGAAAGCGAGGCCCGCTTTCGATGCATCTATCATGTCCTGCACGTCGAAGGTGTGCGAAGGAAGATGATAAATATCGATGGCGATGGGGCCATTCGCGCCCTGGAACGTGTCGTGAGTAACGTCGTACTTACCTGAGACAAAGGCAAAGAAGTCGAGCGTCCGGACGTCGCCCATGTCGTAGGTGAAGTAATGCCGGTCATTCGCAACCCAGTCTTTTTGAAGATAGCCGGGAGAAATGGCGATCTGATCGGCTGATGTACTGACCGTGGTGCGGTAGTGAATCCAATCGGACTGCGGCGTAAAGAGGTTGGTGGCACTGCCGACAGGATCGCCTCGGTCGGGCAACAATTCCTGCGTCGCAAGATGTTCTTCCCGGCGGCGGCGGGGATCATTCAGTTCGTTGTCTGCGGTGTAGCCAATGGTCGGGAAATATCCCGAGTCGAAAAATGTTCCGTTATACGCCAGTTCTGCACGTTCGTGGCCGTCGAGAAATCCGCGAGTTTCCTGGCTAAGACTGAACGTCATGTTCATCGTTTCGCCCGGCGCCAGCGGCTTCTCGAGCGCGTATATGACGTAGAGATTTCTCGGGCTGGCGGAGACGATGTGGAAAGGCCGGTCGAAGGATACGCTCTCGACCGACTGCTGGGCGTTGGTGATGTGGATCTGCGCGATTGGCTGGGCCGTCTTGTTTTGCAGCACAAAATGGCCGGTTCCGCTGAAGGAGCGGCGCTCAGGATAAATGTCGATCTGCGCATCCGCAGAAATGATTTTGGGCTGCGGCAGGTGTTCGTATTTCTTGAAATCCCGCTCGTAGTTCGCCTGGATCATGCGCCTGTCTTTGTTATTCAGGTATTCATTCAAGACGTGCGTGTTGTAGTAGAACCACCCTCCGCTGCCCACGGTCATCAACAAAAAGACTCCTGCGGCGGGAGCAAGTCCAGGCGCATTTTGGCGGAGAAGGCGCAACCGTGCCCGCAGGGAATCCTCTGCGCCCCGGCGAGCGAGACCAATGGAGAGGACGCCGAGAAAGGCCGCGAACGAAAACCAGTAGAGTATGGACCACAACAGCGGCTGGACGAAGTGTCCGTAGCCGTTCATATCGGAGTAGGTATACGGCGGAGTAGCGCCAAAAAGATAGAGCGAATTCTCCCAGCCGAAGTTGAATAGCACGGGCTGCATGACGAAAATGCCGATCACGATGCCGTGGCCGATGAACTTGTTGGACACGATGGTCTGCACGAACATGGCAAAGAGCGCGAAGGTGAGAACCTGCGGAAACGTGACGATGAACAGCTCTTTGAAGTACTGCAGCAACTCGTAGTGATAGTAACCGGCGATAGTCTGCATGATGATGCCGCAGACTCCAGCAACCGTCAACAGCGCGAGTTCCACGACGCAGAGTGCGGTGAATTTGGAGAACCAATCGGTCGACTCCTGCATCGGAAGAGCATCGTGGATTCCCTCAAAATGTGTATCGCGCTCGCGCCAGATTAGTTCGGCTGCATAAAACGTGGCGACGATATAGAAAAAGAGCATCGCGCCACCTTCAACCGCCTGCAGCATGAGGTAGGTGACCGGCCAGACATTTACTCCTTCGAGGCGCCCGGCATAGTGCCCGTTATTGAGCGCGACCGCGGCCATCAGCACAAGGAGCACCCAGAAGGGGACGTCGCGCACAACATTGCGGACGCGCATGCGCGTGAGCGAGAGATACTGTTCGACTGAAGTGCCAAAGCCGAAGATCTGCTGCACCAGCGGAATTCTCGCCACTGCCCTTGTGCGTATCGGCTGCAGATCTTCATCCTGCTCAATCGCGATACGAGCACGCCGGCTGCTCGTGCGCGCCGTGAGCGCTTCCAGCGACATCGGGAAAAACTTCCATAGCATCCCGAGGCTGAGAAGGCCAACGCCGATCCAGAGGGCCCGGTTGTAGATGAACACGCCATCTGCAGAATGAAGGGACCATGAGTACAGCAGCGTGTTCTTCTCCACCACCGTCCAGTAGCGTGTGATGGAGTCGTTGAGAATGACGCCAACCGGATCGAACACTCCAGGCCAGAAGAGCGCGGTGCTCCTGGTGGTCTCGAAAGCGCCGAGACCAATGAGGTACAGAATCAGGAGAGCCGCGCCTTGCACATAGACGATGAAGATACGGCGCGTGAGTGCCGCCACCATGAAGAAGATTGAGCCAAGAAAGAAAATCTGCACGAGGACAATGAAGAGGAACGGCTGCAGATACCACCACAGGTGCGTCGGTGCGATGCGGGTGTGGTCTGCCCATGGTGCCAGGGTTCCGAAGAACTCGCCAAACACCAGCCCGGAGAAGGCGAATGCTGTTGCCACAAACGATCCCGCCCATCTCCCGCCGAGATAGGCAAACTTGGTGATCGGCTTCGTAAACAGGATCTGCGTCGTGTCGCGCTGGAAGTCGCGAAGGATCGAGGTGCCGAAGATTGCCCCTATGATGATCAACCCGAAGAAAGTTGAGAAGACATCGTTGTAGATGTTCGCATAAGGTCCGTTGAGTAGAACCTTGCCATTGCCGAACGCGATGGGGCCAAAGTTCTCTGAGGCGATGCAAAGAAAGCTGAAGACGAACCAGATGGCGAAGTAGACGTAGGTAGAAATGCCCTTGAAACGAAACTTCAGCTCAAATTTGAAGAATTCCAGAAACAATCGCATGGCGCTCTCCGCTAGTTCTTCGCGTGACGGGCAAGGCTGAGGAAGTAGACATCTTCCAGGTCTGACTCGACAGATTTGAATCCCTCTCCAGGATTGGCATCGGAATAAACGCGGACTTCGTGTTGACCGGCTATCAAATGCGTAGAGATCACCTGGAAATTGGCTTCGAGCGCTTTCAATTCATCGTCGCTGCCAACGACCTTGGACCACATCTTTCCATGCAGTGCATCGAGCGTCTCAGCGGGCGAGCCTTCGAGCAGAACTGAGCCGTTGGCGATGACGGCCATGCGCGGGCACAATTCACGGACGTCTTCGACGATGTGGGTAGACAGAATCACAATGACATCGCGGCCGATGGAACTAAGCAGATTGAGGAAGCGGTTGCGCTCCGCAGGATCCAAACCAGCCGTAGGCTCATCGACAATGATCAGCTTGGGCTTGCCCAGCAGGGCTTGTGCGATTCCGAAACGCTGCTTCATCCCGCCGGAATAGGTGCCGAGTGATTTCTTGCGAACGTCCCAGAGATTCGTCTGCTGCAGGAGAGCATCGACGATCTCGTTGCGTTCCTTCTTGTTGGTGATGCCTTTCATCACGGCGAGATGATGCAGCATGTCGAGTGCCGAAATCTTCGGGTACACGCCGAATTCCTGTGGCAGGTATCCAAGAATCTTTCGAACTTCCGTCTTGTTCGAGAGAACATCCAGCCCGTCGAGGCTCACGCTGCCGGAATCGGGCGCTTGCAGAGTGGCAACGGTGCGCATCAGCGTGCTCTTTCCAGCCCCATTTGGACCGAGCAGTCCGAACATGTTATTCCCGATTGTCAGCGAGACGTTCTGAAGCGCCTTCACGCCATTGGAGTAGGTCTTCGATAGACCAGAAATGGTAAGAGCCAAGGCTGGATCCTCCTGGTTGATTCTGAATTTCAGCGCGGGCGGGAGACGTTGCGGTCATGCTAGCACACTGATTGCTCAAAAGATATCGGCCTGTCTACCCCTACTTTTCGGAACACCGAACGGGTGCCACAGCGTCAATTTCTTGTCATCATGCCAAGCGAGCGCGGATTTGGGTCAGGACGATCCGGTTGGACCTTCGCATCGATGATGAGAAATCGATTCAGTGCTGAGGTGCTGTTTCAGCCACCTGCATTTGCTGCCAGAGAAATGAATAAGCGGCGATGATGCAGTAGCAAATGAGCGGCACCGCATACGCCAGCGAGATGCGATGAGTCGTCTGCGAGATCCATCCCATCAGCGGTGTAAGAACGGCTCCGCCGACAATCGACATCACAATCAGCGAGCCACCAATCTTCGTGTTCTTGCCAAGGCCTTCGATCCCGAGCGCGAAGATGGTGGGGAACATCACCGACATGAAGAAGCTGGTAAGGAAGATGGCCCAGAGGCCTATCCATCCCGGAAAGAGAACGCCAATCCCGACAAGAATGATGTTGATCACGCTGTAGAGAGCCATCAGGCGATGGGGGCGAACATAGCGCATGATCGCCGAGGAACCAAACCGGCCCACGCCGAATGCGGCCAATGTTCCCGTGAGTAAGTAACCAGCAATCTTCTCATGCTGATGGGTTGAATCCTGCACATACTGAATGAAGTAACTCCACGTGCCCACCTGTGCGCCGACGTACATGAACTGAGCGACGATGGCAAAGAGGAACGTGGGATAGCCAAGAAGATCCCGAAACCTTCCGTGACTTTCTCCTGCAGCCTGATGTTCGCCAGCTATGACAGGAAAGCGCGTGAAGGCAATAAGCACAGCCCAGACAATGGTGACGGCTCCCAAAACCATGTACGGCGCAACGACGCGCATCGTCTCTGTACGGAGATAAGCCGTGTACGTATGCGCGGTCTGCATCGCAGCTACTTGCGATCCGCTGAGTTCGATTCCGGAGAAGATGAAGACAGTGCCCATCAGTGCGCCCGTGATCGAGCCAAGCGGATTGAAGGCCTGGGCGAAGTTGAGGCGCCGGGCTGCAGATTCGGGGTCACCCATCTGTGCCACAAATGGATTCGACGCGGTTTCAAGAAACGCCAATCCGCTGGCGATCACGAACAGCGCTGCCAGGAAATATGGGTAGCGCCCGATGATGGCTGCGGGCCAAAAGAGAAAGGCTCCTGTGCCAAACAGCAGCAGTCCCACGATGAAACCGGATTTGTATCCAAAGCGCCGCATCAGCAGCGCTGCGGGGGTCGCCAGGAGAAAGTAGCCCATGTAGAACGCGGACTGCACCAGTCCAGCCTGGAAGCGGGAAAGCGCAAACGACTTCATGAACTGGCGGATCAGGACGTCATTGAGATTGTTGGGAATGCCCCATAGAAAAAAGAGAGCCGTTACCAGCACGAAGGGGATGAGCACTCCGTGAGGAATCAAGCGTGGCCGCATGGACTCGATTTGCGCAGGCTCATTTTCAGCAGAACCAATGGACATCGGGCTTCCCTTCTCAGCTCGTGTTCGCTCCGACTCCGACCGGATGGCCGAATTCGAAGCACAAGTAAACACGAGACATCAACTCTGCCATGTGGTGGCACGAAGCGGCAAGAGCATCTGTGCATTTGAAGTAGGAGATCGTCAACAGGGCCGGCGTCAGAGGGCATTCGGCGCGGTCACATCGGCCTCTCGCAAGTTCGCGGAGGGCTCAGCGTGCGAGGGCTGCAGCGCCAGCAAACACGACGAGTAGTGGAAGTGTGCGAGGAAGCGGGAAACGCATGTCGATAACAACATTCAATATCTCATGCGGTTTGGCTGGTTTCCCGTCTAGCAGAGGGTTGGAACGAGGTGCTTACATCGCCCTTATTCTGGCGTAACGAATGAGGTCGGGTGTCAGCGAAATCGCCATACTTCCAATAGCAAGCACGCCAGCTGCGATCAACAGCCATTTCAGATTTTGCATTGCTTCTCCTCTTCAGCTTTTGCAACTCCCGCCGAATCTCAGGCACTGACTTTCAGGCGTAAACCCGTTGCCGAAAGCAACCCTCAACTCGCCGCTTGGATGCCGAGAGCTCTTGAGTGGGATGCCTTGCGAGAATCCTGGCGCTGATCTTTGACGGACGAAGAAGTCGATCCCCATCGTCCGGCAAGAATTGCGATGCCGAATGCGGATCTTTAGTGGAATCGGAAGACCACTCCGGCTCCGATTCTCAAGTTGTTTTGCACGTCGGTGGTTGCGTTGGGAAGTTGGGTGCGAAGCCAGTCGGCTTCAAGAACGCGAACCGCGAGATGCCGGGAGCAATTCACGGTTGCTCCGCCTCCAACGAGTACGGCGAGGCTGCTGGCGCTCGTGCCGGCGCTTGTTTGTGACGGGAAGACGCCATTGAAGGCATTGGCTTCGCCGACCAGTCCTTGTCCATAGATGGAAAGCTTGGGATGCCGGATTGACCACGTAAAGCGCGGCCCCAGGGTTGCGGTCACCATATCGAGGCCCACGCCGGAGGAGCCAATATTCCCTACGTGCGATCCCGTGACATCAGCCGCCACGCCCAGGTTCCGCCAGAGGCGCACATGCAGCTGCGCGGCGCCTCCTTGCATCCAGAATCCGCTATCGGTGATCTCGTTGGAATGCAACGGCGCGTACATCACCGCAACCTCAACGCGCCCTGGGGAAGCTGAGGACGCACCCTGCGCCGCCAGTGAAGTTGCTGCCACCGCTCCCAAAAGGAGCACACTGCCAAATCGAATGCGCATTCTTAAGTCTCCTCGAGAGCTACTGGACCTGCAGGGTCACGGTTGCAGAGTGCTGCAACCCGCCGGCTGTCGCGGTTACGGTGACGTCGTAGTTCTGCTGATGCTGGGCGAAGAAGCCATTTGCGGTGCCGCATCCTGTGATATTCGCCACGGCCGCAATCCCACCAAGCATCAGTAGAGCGACCAGGAGGCGATGCAGGCGACGGCCCTGTCGCCGCAGGCGCCACGCTCCAGCGAACGGCAACAGCAGCAAACCCAGCATTAGCGGAGCCATTTTCGGTCCGATGGAAGGAGCCGGATGGGATGCTGCGACGGCCGGAGTCTGGATGGTGAGGGTGACGGTCTGTTTGCCTCCATTCGGCGCAATCGTCGTGGGATTCCACGTCGCAGTCGCGCCAGCAGGAAGTCCGCTGACTGTAAAGCTCACGGGGCCCGCATAGCTTCCGTACAGAGGATCAACGGTTACCTGGAAGCTGGCTGCGCTTCCCGGAACGACCGTCTGATTGGCAGGTCCGCTTACCGTCACGTTGAAATCAAGCGGCGCAACAATAACCGATGTGGTCGAAGTTGTGGAGCTGGTGGTGAAGTTGATGTCGCCGCTGTAGACCGTGGTGAGGACGTGCGTGACGCCGGCCGCAAAAGAGGTTGTGCTAAAGGAAGCCGAGCCGGCAGTTAATGCCGACGTGCCCAGCAGGTTGGTTCCGTCATAGAAGCTGACGGTGCCTGTGGGAGAGCCTGTCGTTGCTGAGGCAACTTGCGACGTCAACGTCACGCTTTGGCCCGGGGTGATGTTGGCGCCACTGACGGTCAGCGCGGTCGTCGTTCCAGCCTGGGTAATGCTGAGCGTGCCGTTCTGGATCGAAACCGTGTAGTCGGCCAGGTTGTTGCCAGCGGCGTTGGGAACGATCGCATAGGTCCCGGCGTTGGACGAGATGGACGCGGATGTTAAGAAACTCTCGGTGAAATTATCTCCGTTGACCGCGCCGGAAACTGAGCCTGTGAAAGCCGGGTTGACGGTTCCATAAACTCGGCTGGCATTGGCTGCGGAGACCGTGAGCGTGGCTTGGTTGACGACGATGGTTTGCGTCACCTGCGTCGCAGGCGTGTAGTTGGCGTTCCCGGCTTGATTCGCGGCAATAACCACAGTTCCTGCGCCGCTGATCGTGAGAGTGATGCCGCTGATCGTGGCCGGGCCACTCAAAACACTGAATGCGACTGCGAGGTTCGACGTAGACGTTGCGGAGAGTGCGATTGGAGCCGCGCCATAGCTGACAGGCGAAGCAGGCGCTGTAAAAGTGATGACCTGCGATGCCTGGTTGACAACGATGGTTTGCGTCACCTGCGTTGCCGCGGTGTAGTTGGCATTTCCTACTTGATTCGCCGCAACCACAACGGTTCCTGCTCCGGTGATTGTCAGCGTGTTTCCGCTCATCGTTCCCAGCCCACTAAGAACACTGAACGTGACAGGCAGGTTTGATGTCGACGTCGCGGACAGCGCGATCGGAGCAACACCATACGTCACCGGCGTAGCGGGCGGCGTAAACGTGATGGTCTGCGATGCCTGGTTGACGACGACCGACTGCGTGACCTGCGTCGCAGCCGTGTAATTGGTGTTCCCGGCTTGATTCGCAGCGACAACCACGGTCCCCGCACCGATGATCGTCAGAGTGTTCCCGCTGATCGTCCCAGGACCGCTTAGAACGCTGAATGCGACTGCGAGGTTCGAATTAGACGTCGCGGACAGCGCGATCGGAACAACGCCATAGGTCACAGGAGAAGGAGGCGGTGTAAACGTGATGGTCTGCGATGCCTGGTTGACGACGATGGTTTGCGTTACCTGTGTCGCGGTCGTGTAATTGGCATCCCCTGTTTGATTCGCCGCAACAACCACAGTTCCAGCAGCGATGATCGTCAACGTATTTCCGCTGACCGTTGCTGGACCACTTAGAACGCTGAACGAGACTGCCAGGTTCGACGTCGAAGTTGCCGAAAGCGTGATCGGCGCAACGCCGTAAGTTACCGGGGTGGTAGGTGGTGTGAACGTGATGGTCTGCGACGACTTGCTAATGACCACGGAATAAGTCTGGCTGGCCGTGAATGGCCCGGTACCCGTGCTGCTGTCGGTGGCGGTAACTGTGAAGGTAAACGTGCCGGCTGCAGTTGCTGTTCCGGAGAGAACGCCGGCTGCCGACAGATTCAGCCCCGTCGGCAGAGCCCCGCTGGTGACCGTGTATGTATAAGGAGCAACACCACCGCTCGCCGTCAGGGTCTGAGAATACCCGGCGTTGAAGGTGCCGCTCGGCAAGGTTGACGGCGAAAGTGTAACCGTAGGTGGATTCACGGTGAGGGAGTAGGCCCGGCTGCCTGTATAGGGGCCGATACCAGTGCTGCTGTCTGTTGTCGTGATCGTAAAGTTAAACGTCCCAGCCGCTGTTGGCTTCCCGCTTAGCATTCCCGCCGAGTTCAGCGTCATTCCTGCCGGCAACGCCCCAGCAGTCACGGCAAAGGTGTAAGGCGCGATCCCGCCGCTGGCCGAAATTGTTTGGCTGTATGCGACGCTGTCAGTGGCGCTCGGCAACGAGGCTGGCGAGAGTGTGATCGTCGGGGCACTCACCACCAGTGAAAATGGCTGAGAACTCGTTGTGCTGGTTGCGTCGGTTGCTGAGACGCTGAAGGTGAACGTCCCGCCCGCGGTTGGTGTGCCCGAAAGTACTCCCAACGAGCTGAGAGAGAGCCCCGCGGGCAGAGCGCCACTGGTCAAGCTGAATGTGTACGGACTGGTTCCTCCGGATGCCGTCAGGGTCTGTGAGTAGGCGGATCCCACAATCGCGGCCGTCAACGTCGACGGTGATACCGTAATCGCCGTCGCACTCCCGCTTACGCTGATGCTCTGCGTGGTGTAACCCGGCGCGGCAGCATTGAGATTGTCGTCCTTCAATACGACCGAGCCGTTGTTTGCGCCGCCCGCCGCAGGAATAAAGTCGATGGCATAGATACAACTTGTTCCGGCTGCGACAGAACCCTCTGTCGAACTCGATGTCGACACTTCAGGGCAGGTCGTCGTTGCGTCGAGCGTAAAGCCGGTGGCGACGCTCGGGTCGTGACCGGCAGTTGGGATCGGATAAATCAACGCAGAATTGCCGATGTCGGAGACTGTCACCGACTGCGGACTGTCGCTGCTCTCGACCCCGACCGAAGTCGTCGCGAAGCTCAACGATGGCGCGTTGGCCACATCAAGTTCCACGATGCGGTTATTGGCGCTGTCGCCAATGAAGATGTTGCCGCTCTTGTCGAGCGCGACACCGCCAGGAGAACTGAGGCCACTGCCCAACGTGATTTGCGCGCCGTAACTGCTGCCCGTCCACGGCACTTTCACTACGCTGCTATTGCCGAAGTCCGCGATGTATACATCGCCCGCTCCGTCCAATGCGACGGCGTAGGGCAAGCTCAGTCCGCTCGCCACATTGGATTGCGCGCCAAAACTGCTTCCAGTCCACGGCTCCTTCACAACCCGATTATTCGAAGTGTCGGCAACGAAGACGTCCCCTGCTGCATCCACAGCGACACCTTCAGGCGCGTTCAGTCCGCTGCCCTCAATGACTTGGGTGCTGTAGCCACTGCCAGTCCATGGGACCTTCACGACACGATTGTTGCCTTCATCGGCGATATACACGTTGCCGATGCCATCCACCGCTACACCGGAGGGCGAACTGAGTCCACTGCCAACTGTCGTTTGCGTTCCGTATCCACTTCCGGTCCAGGGCAGTTTCACGACGCGATTGTTTCCTGCATCGGCGATGAATAGGTTCCCGCCACCGTCCACCGCGACGGATCGTGGATCACTGAGTCCGCTGCCAACCGCAGCTTCCGTTCCATAACTGCTTCCCGTCCATGTCAGTTTCACCACTCGGTTGTTGGCGGAGTCGGCTGCATATACATCACTGCTTCCATCCACTGCAACTCCAAGCGGCGTCGCCAATCCGTTGCCCAGACTCGTTTGCACGCCTGGACCAAATGCAAGCTGCGGGCCCAAGCCTGACCCATGGAGATACACCGTCGACAACGTGTTTCCGCCGCCGTCGTAGAACACAACGGCGCCCGAGCGCAGCCCAGGTGCCTTCGGCGTGAGGGCTACGTTGACCACGCATGTTGTGCTGGTGGAATACGTCTTTGCGGTGCAGGTCGTCGCCCCTGCGTCCGCAAAATCCAGGCTGTTTGCGCCGCTCGTATAGACGTGCACACTACCCACTGCAGTTGAAGCGCTGGCGCCAATCGTGAATGAGAGGCTGGCCTTGCTGCTGGTGCTGCCCACGTTCAAAGATCCGAAGTTGACCGACTGCGAACTGGTCTCAGCGACGAACGGGTTGCCATTGGCATCGAGCCCGGTGACATACAGGTGACCCGAAGAATCGACCGCAATACCTGAGGCACCGTCGGCGGTAGAGGTATCAGCCACCGTGAGGTTGCCGCCGCTGTATTTGTCGACACCAGTACCGGTTCCAAGGTAGACGTTCGAATTGGAATCCACGGCAAGACCATTCTGAATCGAGGGCACGACCTTGAGCGTGCTGTCGGATGCAGCCCCGGAAGGAAGACTCGATGAGAGCTGCGAAGTGGAAGTACTGAACAGCGTGTTGGCACTGGAATTATTGAAGTCCAGTGCGGTGTAGTAGATGGTGCCGCCGTTTACCGCGATCCCGTACGGCTGCTGGTTCAGGTCCATAAAGGACGAGGGCTTACTGCTCGAAGTTACGGGCGCGCTGAGCTTCCAGATTGCGCCGGCGCCGAAGTCTGCCACGTAAAGATTGCCCGACGAATCCGTCGCCAGGCCTGTTGCATCCGTGTAAAACGCGTTGTAGCTCAGAAAGAAGCATTCCGGCATATTTGCCGGACTTGCGTTGACCGCGGTGGAGACCGCCGCGATGTACACATAGTCGTCGATTCCGAAGCTATAGGGCGGGCTATTGAGACAGCTTTGCGCGGTTGCTCCGGTGTAGATGAAATAGAGCATAGTGCCGACAGGATTGACCGCCAGCGCAGACGGGAATTGAGGGAAGGAGCTATTGAGGACTGTTGGCGATCCGCCCACAGGAATCTCGTAAAGCGTGTTCGTCGTCCCGTCGCTGACGACGTAGAACATGTCGCCATTGGAATCGACAGCCGGAGGAGAGATGCTGTCGCCACTTGGTGGTGTTGCCAGAGTGCTTGCCGCGCCGTTGTACACGACTTGCGCAAAAGCCTGCCGACCGAACCCAAGCAGGAAAATCAATGTGACGGCGCCTGCACATAGACGCAGCAATTGCGCGCCGACTCGGCGCAGAGAAGTACTCTGTGGCAACATGGTGCCTCCAAGGCAAAAAAACAATCAGGTTCAGCAGATTGGGAAAGCGAAGGTTCGCCACCGCGTTTCTGCGGGAAGCTTCGGTCAGTGTGGCGGTCCTGACCGGGCAGCTATTCGAATGGTTTAGTTGTGGACTTCGTTGTTGATCGAGAATTTAGGGAAGTCTCTGTGCATCCTCATCGCCGGAGGTCAGGCGCGCAGCACTTGCAATCGCCTTTGTTTTTTCTGATCGATTGCCCGAAGAAGTGGCCCTTGTGCCTCCATGCACCTCGCGTAGAATATGGGCCGGTTCGAACCAGGTCAAGGTCTTACAAATCAGAAATCATGACCTCCGTCACCAGTCGATCAATAGACGAATGATCGTCAGTATGTTAAGCAGCGGATATCGGACGACCCGACCAAGAAGGCTACTGTCGTCGAAGATTTGTAATTCGGATAGCTTTAATCGTCGGCGCGGGAAATGCTCAAAGCATAAGCGACAAAACTGAGATTTCGTGGACCACTTTTCGCCAGTCTTCCGGCATCGACCGTTGAAAGTGTTCCCGGAAGAAGCGACTGCCAGGGCCGGGGCTCAAGGCTTGCGACACGACGCAACCAGCTTGCATTCATTTTCCTAGAAGAAAATCGCTTTTTCTAGTTGCTCTTTCCACTTAGAGCAACTAAGTTGTTTGAGGCAGCAAAGCAGGCAATTCTTGTGGAGCCTGGCGGTTCAATACCGCCGCAGAACATGGATCCTGTCGGCTCTTTCTGTCCAGGAGTCGAGTCAAGTGGACCTTTCGGGTCGTCGGTCTGCGATGTTCTCTGTTTGGTGGGCGGGCACTCTCTCGCTCCCTTCGAGCAGGACTGTCGCTTTCCTTCAGACTCAGGAAAACTATTCGCCCGTTTTTCATCGCCGTCGCCATGGCGCGGAATCTCCAGGTTCCTCAAGCCGCCTGATTCTCCTCATCTCTCTCAAGAACCTGCGCTCCGAGCCAGGTTTCCTCTCTACGTTCAAACACCGTGCACCGTCACAAACAAGAACACCAAGGAATGAATCGCATGAAAAAGACGAAGTCCACAGTCGCCGTCACTACCCGCAAAGCTGCCCCCGCGTATAGGAATGCAAAGCTCCCGTCTGCCAGGCGCGTGAAGGACTTGCTCTCCAAGATGACGCTGGAGGAAAAGGCCGCACAGATGTTGTGCGTGTGGCAGTCGAAGGCTGAGAAGCTGGTGGATGCGGAGGGCAACTTCGATTTCAAGAAAGCCAAGAAGGCCTTTCGCGACGGCAACGGGATGGGACAAGTGGGCCGGCCGAGCGACGCTGGCGGCGGCAAGAATGCGCGCGGCATGGCCGAACTGACCAACGCTATCCAGAAGTTCTTTCTTGAGAACAGCCGTCTGGGCATCCCCGTGATGTTCCACGAAGAGTGCCTTCACGGCCACGCGGCCCCGGACGGCACGAGCTTCCCGCAGCCGATCGCCTTGGGCGCAACGTTCAATCCAGCGCTGGTAGAGTCGCTGTTCACGATGACTGCCCTGGAAGCGCGCCTGCGCGGAGCACATCATGCCCTGACCCCGGTGGTGGATGTGGCGCGCGAGCCCCGGTGGGGCCGGGTAGAGGAGACCTACGGCGAAGACCCTTATCTGGTTTCGCGACTGGGAATCGCAGCGGTGCGCGGTTTCCAGGGAGACAAGAACTTCAGGGATAAGCGGCACGTGCTGGCGACGCTGAAGCACTTTGTAGGGCACGGACAGCCGGAATCGGGCATGAACTGCGCACCCGCAAACGTCTCGATGCGGGTGCTGCAGGAGACCTTCCTCTACACCTTCAAGGAGGCCTTGCGCGAAGCCGGAGCCGAAACACTGATGGCCTCCTACAACGAGATCGATGGAATCCCCTCACACGCGAACAAGTGGCTGCTGCGCGATCTACTGCGCAAGGAATGGGGCTTTAAGGGATTTGTGGTGTCGGACTACTATGCCATCTGGGAGCTCGGCTACCGGCCAGACACCCATGGCCACTTCGTCGCCAGGGACAAGAAGGAATCGTGTGCGCTGGCCGTGAATGCCGGAGTCAACATCGAGCTGCCCGACCCCGACTGCTATTTGCATCTCGTGGAACTGGTGAAGAAAGGCGTGCTGAAGGAGTCGCAACTCGACGACCTCGTTGCGCCAATGCTCTTCTGGAAATTCGAGATGGGATTGTTCGACGATCCGTATGTCGATCCCGCAGAAGCGGAACGCGTGGTCAGCTGCGACGAGCATCGGGATCTGGCGCTCACGGCAGCCCATGAAGCAATCACTCTGCTCAAAAACGAAAACGGACTTGCGCCGCTCGATCTGAATGCGATCGAAACCATCGCAGTCATCGGACCCAACGCGAATCGCGGCTTGCTGGGCGGATACAGCGGCGTGCCGAAACACAACGTCACGGTGCTTGATGGAATCAAGCAGAAGGCGGGCAAGAAGGTGAAGGTCCTCTACAGCGAGGGCTGCAAGATCACCATCGGTGGCTCGTGGAATCAGGATGAGGTGGTGGCGAGCGATCCTGAAGAGGACCGCAAAGCGATTGCCGAAGCGGTGCGCGTGGCGAAGAAGGCCGACGTCATCGTGCTGGCGATCGGCGGAAACGAGCAGACTTCGCGCGAAGCATGGAACCTGCAGCATATGGGCGACCGCACGAGCCTTGACCTGATCGGCCGCCAGGAAGAGCTGGTGAAAGCGATGGTCGCGCTGGGCAAGCCGGTCATCGTGTTCCTCTTCAACGGCAGGCCGCTCACAATCAACTACATCGCCGAGAATGTGCCGGTGATCTACGAGTGCTGGTATCTCGGCCAGGAGACCGGACGCGCAATTGCCGATGTTCTATTTGGCGATTACAACCCCGGCGGCAAGCTTCCAATATCGGTGCCGCGTTCGGTGGGCCATCTGCCGGTGTTCTACAACTACAAGCCATCGGCGCGGCGCGGCTATCTGTTCGATGATGTTTCGCCCCTGTATGCCTTCGGCTATGGGCTCAGCTACACGAGCTTCGCCATTACAAATCCGAGGCTGACAAAGAAAAGAATTCGTCCCGATGGCTCGACACAGGTGCTGGTGGATGTAACGAACGCCGGCAAGCGTGCGGGAGCTGAAGTGGTGCAGCTTTACATCCGCGACCTCGTCAGTTCGGCGACACGTCCGGTCAAAGAGCTGAAGGGCTTCAAGAAGGTCTGGCTCAAGCCGGGCGAAAGCACCACCGTGACACTCGACGTGACACCGGCGCAGCTTTCTTTCTTTGACGTGAATATGAAGTACGTGGTCGAACCCGGCGACTTTGAATTGATGATAGGCAATTCATCCCGCGACGCGGATCTGACGAAATTGAACCTGCAGGTAACGCGGTAATCGCGGCCCGGTACGGCGGCGAAAGACGAGGCAGTAATGATCGAAAAGCTTTCCTTCACTGAGAAGTCTGGCTATGCCCTGGGCGACATGGCGGCCAATTTTGTTTTCCAGGCCATGCTGGCTCTGCAACTGGACTTCTACACGCATACCTTTGGCCTCACGGCGGCGCAGGCGGGAACCCTCTTCCTCGTCGTCGGCCTCAGTGTGGCTTGCCTCAATCCGATCATGGGCATGATCGCCGATCGCACCACGTCGAAATGGGGCAAGTTCCGACCCTGGCTGCTATGGACGGCAGTGCCCTTCGGCATCATCGGCGTTCTCACGTTCACTACACCCAATATCAGTCCCGCCGGAAAGATCATCTACGCGTGGACGACCTATATCCTGCTCAGACTTATCTACACCATCAACAACGTGCCATACGCCTCGCTGACGGCGGTCATGACCTCCGACCCCGATGAGCGGACCAGCATCTCGTCGTATCGCCAGATCGCCGCCAACTCCGCTGGCTTCATTGTCGCCAGCCTCGCCATTCCGATGGTCAAGTTCTTCGGACGCGGCGATGACGCACGCGGTTACCAGTTCACCATGGGGATTCTGTCGGCTCTCAGCGTCATTTTCTTCATCATTGCCTTCTTCGCAACCAAAGAGCGCATCCAACCGAACCCGCAGCAGAAAACCTCGCTGCGGCAGGACCTGTCTGACCTCTTCCAAAACCGTCCCTGGGTCGTGCTATTCCTGGCCACCTTGTTTTACTTCGCAGCCATCGTGATCCGCGGCAACGTCATGCTTCCCTATTTCCGATTCGTTGCCGGCAACGTGGACCTCTTCTCCTGGTTCAATGGATTCGGACTTGTCTCACTGCTTGTGGGCGTTGCCCTCTCCACGGCAGTGTCCATCCGCGTCGGCAAACGCCAACTCTTCATTGGCAGCATGTTCTTGTCCGGCGTCTTCACTATGGCGCTGTTTGTCATTCCACCCAGCGCCACTGTGGCCATCGTCGTGACGGAAGTCCTTCGCCAGTTCTCCTATGGATTGTCAGGTCCCATCATCTGGGCAATGATGGGCGACGTAGCGGACTACGGCGAATGGAAAACAGGCCGCCGCGCCAGCGGTACGGTCACCGCTGCTGTCGTGTTCGCCCTTTGGGCAGGTCTCGCCCTCGGCGGCGCAATTGCCGGTTGGCTCTTCTCCCTGTATGGATTCGTGTCCGAGGCACAGGTGCAAACCGCGCACGCGCAGAACGGAATTCTCTTGACCGCCAGCATCTACGCGGGCCTGGCCTTCTTCGCGGTAGCGGCCTGTCTGCTCTTTTATCCGATCTCGCGGGAAGAGAACCAGAAGATCGCCGACGCACTATCAGAACGCCGTAAGGCCTTTCATTCATAAATAGAGAAGCGCCTGTCGAGGTTCGTGCCCTCCCACTCTTGAAAAATCCAAGAGTGGAGAATCTCCATTCCTGCGCCGCGCGACTGGCGCAGACTTCCCGAATCTCCGAAGTCCGGCTATCCCTTTGTAACGGCAAGGCTTAGCTACAACTGTCCCAAGTGACAGTTGTGACCCATCTTGGCTGGTCCTAAGCTCTCTCTTTGCACGTTTGGAAAAGATCAGGAATCCTGCGTCGTGATGGAAGGACAACCGAACGAGTGGCGAGGAGAGCATAGCCCGATGTGATCAGTCCTTCGTTGAAGAAGGCAATCGAATCAGAATGACCGTTGCCACGATCCTGGCGCGAACAACTTGAACGTCATAACCCGCAAAGGAGGAGCGATGAGACTTTCGAGAACGATTCTATTGAGCATGTCCCTGCTGGTTGGTTTGTCCGCCTCTGCACCTGCACAGGATCGGTTCGAAATCTTTGGTGCGTATTCCTATCTCCATTTCAGTCCGACCATAACTGGTGTCAATAGCCGCAGTTTCAACGGCGGAGGCGGAGCCGCCACACTGTATTTCCTTAAGATCTTCGGGGTAAAGGCAGACTTCATGGGATATGGCAGCACTACCTTCTC
Source organism: uncultured Acidobacteriaceae bacterium (assembly GCA_963735215.1). GTDB lineage: Bacteria > Acidobacteriota > Terriglobia > Terriglobales > Acidobacteriaceae > Telmatobacter. Next base: position 67,706 of record CAVTKF010000015.1, read on the forward strand.
GAGGACCTTTAATACGCCGGTTATCATCCCAGGCAACGGAATCATACCGGCCGGTACTTATTCCGCGCAGGGCAACATGTTCACCTATTTGTTCGGCCCCGTGCTTCGGATACCCACGCCGCTGATCAAGCCCTTTGGAGAAGTGCTGTTTGGCGGATCAAACACGAATGGTTACGTGAACCTGTCAAATGCGATCAATCAAGGCGGAGGGACGATTGCGACCCCGAACCAACACCCGTTTACGTTGGCAGCAGGCGGTGGCGTCGACTTGTCCGTTTCACACAGGCTCGCAATCCGGCTCGGAGAATTTGATTACGTGCTGACCAGATACACGAATCCGCTGACGAGCACAAACAACCAAAACAACTTCCGCTACTGCGGCGGCGTAATTTTCAAATTCTGATCGCCACCGCGTATGGAGAGAACCGCCTCCGCGTTCGAGGTACCTTTGGTCACTGGAATCACGACAATACTTTGTGAACCGGGGTAAGTTGCCCCTCTAAAGAGGCGTTAGATTTGTGGATTTCAAATGCTCGCGCCTCTCATCAACTGGCGCGCGATTCGCACGTTGGACCTTGAAGGCGTATCCACTTTCCGGAATTCAGCGTTCTGACCTTTTCAACGACACGGACATTCGGCTGCCAGCGCTCGTGAAATCGGAAATGTCGAATGAAGGATCGGACCCGTCGGGCGCGGGGCCGATGACCGCACCGTTGGGATCCGGTTTCTTTGGAGTGGGTAGGCTCCACGGCAGGTTGACGGTGCGATGGAGCTCGACCTGGTCTCCTTTGATTTTTCCCTCGAAGACGTTGATGCCGGATTTGAAGGCTACACGGTCCCCTTGTACCACGCCGTCAAAGACAGGTACCGGTGCGTCGTCAGATCCAAACCAACCGCCCGAGCCTTCAACGGTGCCAGTGAGTTTTCCGCTGTCCTGGGTGAGCGTGAAGATGCGCGGGGAACCGAGGAAAGATGCCGCCATGCCGGTTCCGGAATCTGGCATGGCAATCCAAAGACCGGTGATGCCCATGCCTTTGGGAATGTGCCGCTGCCAGATGGCAACTTGCGGGCGCAGTTCGATCTGCTTGCTCGAGACGGTTGCGATTGCGGACGCGGCCCCAGGGGATGTCGCCTCGACGGTAATCGTTCCGGGAGTCTTTGTCACCTGGACGAGAGCCATGCAATATCCAGAAAATGCTCTGCGGGAGGTACCTTTGTCCGCGGTTTGATCGGTCGGATCTCCGTTCCCTGTCCCGATAAGCTTGGCCGGTCCGCTAACTCTGAACGTGACCTCGTTGTCCGTGATGGGCACGGTGCGTCCGTTTGCGTCCTGCACTTCGACGGCAAACATGGCCACATCTTCGCCGTCAGCAGACAAGGATTCGCGATCGGGCTTGAGCACTAATTTGGCGGCGGAGCCAGTGGTTTCGCGGCGCGCAGTCATCACCTGTTTGCCGTCTTTCCAACCGCGAGCTTCGATTGAGCCGGGAGCATATTCAACGATCCACGCAACGTGTGCGTCCTTCTTCACATCTTTTACGCCGAGGCTCTTTCCGTTGAGAAAGAGCTCAACCTTGTCGAGGTTTGAGTATGCCCAGACGGCGATCTTCTTGCCCTCGTAGCCGGACCAGTTCCAATGCGGAAACAGGTGAAGCACCGGCTTCTGCGTCCACCACGACTGGTAATAGAAAAACGAATCTTTGGGGAACCCACACATGTCGAGGATGCCGTATTGCGAGCTGATATTGGGCCATCCGTTGGGAGAAGGCTCGCCGCGATAATCGAAGCCAGTCCACACGTAGCCGCCGCCGAGCCAGGGGCGCGCGTCGCAGAAGGTCCACCATCCCTCAGCGGAGGCGCGGCCAGAGGTGGTGTAGGGATCGTAGGAGCTGACGAAGCCTTTGGATTTGTCGGTGATATAAATGCCGCGCGTGCAAACGGCGCTGACGGTCTCAGTGCCGAGCACCAGTTTTTCCGGATGCGCTTTGTGGAAGGCTTCAGCCGCTGGGTCGGCGTAGTGATAGCCGATGACATCGCAAACCGCGAGTCCGCCGGTGCCGCTACCCACTGCTTCCCCGTTAATCATGCCGTCAATGGTGGTGGGGCGCGATCCGTCGAGGCGCGAAGCGAGTTGCTGCATCGCGATGACGATGTCGGCGCCCTTGGCATTGGTCGCGGTGGGTTCTTCGTTTCCAAGTGACCACATGAAGACGCTGGGATGATTGCGGTCGCGCCGCACAAGATTGGCAAACTGGCTCAGACCTTCGGGATTGGACGACATCATGCGTGTCTCGTCCATCACAAGCATGCCTAGTTGATCGCAGGCATCCAGTAGTTCAGGTGTGGGCGGGTTGTGGGATGTGCGCAACGAGTTGCAGCCCATCTCCTGCAGTTTGCGGACGCGGTAGTACTGCACGGCATCGGGCAATGCGACGCCGATTCCTGCATGGTCCTGGTGGTTGCAGGTGCCCTTCAGTTTCACGGGCGAGCCGTTGAGGAGAAATCCTTGCTGGGCATCGAATTTCACGGAACGAATACCGAATGGTGTTTCGTAGCGATCGACGATCTTGCCATCGACCTGCACTTCAGTCAGAAGTTTGTAGAGGTTGCGCTGTTCGAGCGACCACAACGCAGGGCGGCTGACAGCAATGTCCTGGGCGAATTCGTGATGATCGCGCGACCTGATCGTGGCGGAGGTTGAAACATCTTTTGCGACGGGTGAGCCTGAAGGATCCACGATGGTGGAGATCACGCGCACATTACTCGACGCATTGCCATGGTTCTCAACCTCGCTCAGGATCGAGAGCTTTGCTCCACTGGGGCGAATCTCCGAGCGTACGAGAGTACCCCATTGTTTGATGTGAACTGGGTTCGTTTTCACCAGCCACAGGTGTCGATAGATGCCCGCGCCTTCATAAAACCATCCATCGCTCCCAGTGGCGTCCACGCGCACCAGGAGCACGTTGGGCTGGCCGGGATTCGCGAAGTCTGAGACATCGAAGCTGAAAGAATCGTATCCACCGCTGTGCTGCCCGATATAGAAACCATTGAACACCACCGTGGTCTCGCGGTATGCGCCATCAAACTCGATCGTGATGCGCTTGCCAGCATCTTCGGCAGGCAACTCGAAGATACGCCGGTACCAACCAACACTGTTTTCGGGATACTTGCGGCCAAGAGGATAGAAGCCCTTGCTCTGCAGATCGGGATCATTCTTGAATGGCAGCTCGACTGTCCAGTCATGAGGCAGATCGATGCGACGCCATTCCTCCTCAACAAAAGAGGTTGAACCGGCCGGCATAAAATTCCCGGTTTTCTGAAAGTTTCCAGCCGAAGCGCTGCCGTAGCCGAAGTCCTTTGCAGGATCGTCGGCGTTTCCGAGGTGGAAGGCCCATCCGAAATCGAGCAGCAGCCGCTCGCGTCCAGCGCCGGGCGTGGGAGAGGCAAGACTGGCGGGCGCGCTTAGAGGACCGGTAACCTCACTGGCGGCATGGACGGCGGGATCGATGGGCCCAAGGGCGTGGGCCGTAGCAGCGACAGCAGGCGCAAGCAAACTCGACTTGAGGACGTCGCGACGTGAAAAGGTTTTCATTATGCCTCCGATGACGTTTGCTACAGGCTCGAATCTAACCAGGATTTTTCTACCTTGACGTTATACACCCGCGGTGGAGGGGGTGTGCGCAATCGGGGAGCTTTCTTTATCCACGAATGGTCAGCCAACCTGCGCGGGTCAATGGGGTGCCACCGCTGTCCTCGTCATGATGATGCTCACGTTCGCGGTGTATAAGGGACATGATGCGAGCCCTGACCATAATGCTTGCTAGACAGGCTGGATAGGAACCAAAGACAGTGACCCACTCATGGACCAGACGGAAATTCATGAACCGCGCAGCAGGATCGGCGGCCTCCCTGGCGCTTGCGCCGCTCGGCAGGAACCCACTGGCCGTCGGCGCGGCCGGACCTTCTCTCCTGGGTCGATTCCTGACACATGTCTCCGTAGTGCGCGTAAATCAGATTGAGGTCACTCCCAGCCGCTCGATCGGCGAAGATGAAGCACCAGACAATAGCCCGGACCAGATCCGCTCACGACGCGAAGCCTTTCTGCGCGGCTGTCCCAAGGGCAAAATGACCTGGGCGATCAGCTGGCTGGCACTCAACGACACTCGCAGGCAATACAAAGATGCGCGCCGCCTGCTCGCGTCCTATCACGAGCAATATGGCGATGAGATCACCTTCATCCCTGGTGGTTACTTCGCACCGATGTACGACACCCGTGAGAACATCCGGGGCACCATTCACAAGTCGCTTCAACTGATCTCAGAGATGGTGGGCAACCGATATCGTCCTGAGTGCCTGGTCGCCGGCTTCATGGACGCTGAAAACCAGCACTTCCTCGCCGCGGATGAGGGCATTCATGTTTGCCAGGGCCAGATCTGGAGCCAGCATGGCATCGACAACGGCGATGGCGACGGTGGCATCTGCTATCCCTATTACCCCAGCCTCGAGCACTACCTGAAGCCTGCTCAAGGCGCAGCGGACTTCATCGATTGTGTATGCCTCGACGGCTGGACGTGCGATTTTCTTGCGGCCCGTCGCAACGGCTTTGAAGGAGGGTTTAATAGCCGCATGGGCGTGGGCCCCATCGAGACGGTCGGAAACCTTGGTGAGCAAAAAGGTCGAAACGAGATGATGGCCACCACCGCGATGCACTTCGATCAGGGTTACGCTCTGAATGGATTCGGTTGGGTTACGGGAATCTGGGAAGTATCAGTTCACCACGACAAAGACCTCGCGTGGTGGCTGCAGGAAGTCAAGTGCCGATGGCCCGATACGCAGGTGCTCACCGAGGGAGCGTTCGGCATGGAGTGGCGGAAACATACGCCCAACAACGGCTCGCTCAACTACCGCTTCGATGCCAGGGGAACCGGAGCGCCCGGCTCAGAGAAGGAATTAGAAATCCAGTGGTTTATGAACCAGGAGTTTCGGCTGGCGTTACTCCGCAACTGGAAAGCGGGAGGTCCTGAGATGGTCATCGACTTCACCCGGTACGACCTGCCTGCACAGGAACCGCAGGGACTTCAGCGCGAATGGAGTCTGATGAACGTGTTGAGCCAGAAAGGAACTCGTTCCCAGGACAAACCAATTCGGTTGGGACAACTGCCTCCGGATCATCAGCAACTCCTTTACAGTCGGTATCCGGAGTTGAAGAATCTGGGCTGAGTTCCGGCTGCTAACCATTCGTTGTATTCTTAGGCCGGAGAGTGCCTCCCAAGAGTCCTCAATTTCGTAGCTTCTTTGCTGTTAAGGTGATGTGGTGAATTCGCTTAATATTGACCTCCAATTTGAAGTTGCAGGTCGGAAGTTTCTTATAAGCACTCTGCTCGGTTTAGGGCTGTTTTGCGGCGCATTTAATCTAAATGTTTCGGCGCAATCCAACTCATCCGATGCCTCGACGAGTGCAACTGTACACGGCAGAGTACTAAATTCAGCTGGGGATCTAGTTGCCGGCGCGACCGTTCACCTTCAGCAGAATGGCGCTTCGCGGGCTGAAGCCGTCGTAGGCGCAACGGGCGAATACATATTCTCCGGGCTCGCGACCGGTACCTACGACCTGAGTGCCGAGAAGGCGGGTGTTCGCAGCCGAGTCGCCTCACTGACAATCTCTTCAGTCCACGATCAACCTCAGGTGGACCTCCGACTCGAAGGCCACGCCGGCGGCGGAAAATCAGACCAGGGAGCGGCAGCCCCGGCGGGGGCCATGGAATTCGCAGATAATCCAAATTTCGCAGTTGCCGGAGTCACGGATTGGACTGCCGCCGGCGGCCATGGGTCAGACACCAGTCTGCGCACGAGCGAGGCACTCACGCGAGAGACTCTCAGGCTCAAACCCGCTTCCATCGGCCCTGACGAAACAGCTTCACTATCAGAGGCAGCCATCGCCAGAGCCACTGAAGAAAAGCTCCGCGCAGCTCTCAGCGGCGAGCCGAGGGATTTTGAGGCCAACCATCGGTTGGGCGAGTTCTATTTGCATCAGGGCAGGTTTCCCGAGTCCGCTGCATTGTTGAAGACCGCGTATGAGATCAAGCCCGGCGACTCTGAGAATGAATACAACCTGGCGCAGGCCTGCGAGAATATCGGCGATCTGTCGCAGGCGCGTGACCATGTGCAGCATCTCCTTGCAAATCACGACGGAGCGGACCTGCACCGTCTCGCCGGCTCAATCGACGAAAAACTCGGCGACCCTTTGACCGCGGTTCACGAATATGAGCAGGCGGTGCGCATGGATCCCAGTGAAGTGAACTATTTCGAGTGGGGCTCTGAATTGCTTTATCACCGGGCGGTATGGCAGGCGCAGGCGGTCTTCGAGCAGGGCGTGAAGGCCTACCCGAAATCCGTCCGAATGCTCACCGCTCTCGGCGCTGCTTTGTTCGCGGGGGCGCTCTACGACGAAGCGGCACATCGCCTCTGCGAAGCGTCCGATCTCAATCCAGCAAATCCTGAGCCCTATACGTTCATGGGCAAGATCGAGATCGCCGCTCCCAACCCCCTGGCCTGCGTGAGCCAGAAGCTGGAGCGGTTTGTTCGACTGCAACCGGATAATGCGCTCGCGAATTACTTCTATGCGATGGCCCTTTGGAAAGAGAACGGCCGGTTGACAGACGAGCAGACTCTTAACCAGATCGAGACCATGCTGACCAAGGCGATCACTGTCGACCCGAAATGCGCCGACGCCTACCTGCAACTTGGCAATCTGGAAACTTCGTGGCACGAATATCAAAAGGCAATCAGCTTTTACATGAAGACAATTGAGGTCAATCCACAGTTGAGCGAAGCGCACTACCGTCTCGGAATAGCGTATGAGCGGAGCGGCGAAAAGGAAAAGGCAAAGATCGAGTTTCAGAAACATGACGAGATTGAAAAACAGACTGCCGTTGAAATCCAGCGCCAACGCAAAGACGTCAAGCAATTTGTTATTGCTCTTCCCGCCAACCCTCCGTCTAGGCCTGCCAACTGACGCTGCACACCGAACACATCCCTAGCTCGAGTGAGGCTTCATCGTCGACACGATACCGTCGCCCTCGCGAATCGTGATGATCTGGTTGGCCTTTACCTGTGAAATTTTCTCCAGCTTCTGTGTCGTAGGCCACTTCACCTCAATCAGGTCCACCGTGTCCACAGTCCCGAGTCCGAAATGAAGGCGCAGATCGTTCTGCGACATGACGCTGGTGCCGCTGTTCACTTCATCCATCTGGATATGTTTCCCCGTGACGACGCGGACACGCGCGCCGATCGCCGTTCGATTGCACTTCGTGCCCACCAGCTTGATCTTGATCCAGTTCTGCTTGTTGCCTCCGACGTTCTTGAGTAGAGACGGCAACTCATTCATGTTCAGGATCAACACGTCCATGCCGCCGTCGTTATCGAAGTCGCCGAATGCCGCGCCGCGGCTTGAATATCTCGCAGTGATTCCCGGTCCCATCGTTGCCGAGACATCTTTGAAGTGCCCGTTGCCGAGATTCTTGTAGACCAGCCTTGGATTCTTGAATGTCTCGCCAAAGTTGTAGTGGTCTATCTCCGGATAGACATGCCCATTCACTTGCACAATGTCTGGCCAGCCGTCATTGTCGTAGTCAATAAAGCCGCATCCCCATGCCACATAGCTGTTATTGATGCCGACGCCGGAATCAAATGACAGGTCGCTGAATGTGCCGTCGCCGTTATTGTGGTACAGGTTGCTCGTATCGTCGGCGAAGTTGGTTTTGAAGATGTCAAGCCAGCCATCGCAGTCGTAATCTGCAACGCCGAGCCCCATGCCCGCCTGCTCGTGGCCGTCATCGTTATATGCACAACCCGTCATAACAGCGACGTCAGTGAATGTGCCGTCGTGGTTGTTCTTGAACAGAATGCTTGGCTCGGAATCGACAGCTACATAAATGTCTGGCCATCCGTCGTTATCAAAGTCGTAAGAGACCGACGTGATGGAATACCGTGGCCCCGGCTTCAGGATTCCAGCCTTCTCCGATACATCCGTAAACGTGCCGTCACCGTTGTTGTGGAACAGGATATTTGTATCGCCGGGAAGTCCGCGCGGGCCACACATCGTGGGCACACCCTTCCACTGGCAGAAGCTCGCTTGATCGATGGTCAATGGCTTGTCGGGATCAAGCTTCACGAAATTGCACACGAAGAGGTCAAGATGACCGTCCCGGTCGTAATCAAAAAACGTGCAACCTGTGCCCCACCGCCCGTGATCCTGGCTGAGGCCAGCTTTACGCGTGACATCGGTAAAAGTTCCGTTTCCGTTGTTATGGAACAAAATGTTGTGACCCCAGAACGTGCAGAACAAGTCATCCCAACCGTCGTTGTCGTAGTCGCCAACGCACACGCCGGTCTGCCATCCGGATCGTCCAAGTCCGGACTTCTCGGTGACGTCGGTGAAAGTGCCGTCGCGATTGTTCTTGAAGAGATGCGTGGTGGGTTGTTTTCCTGCGGGCCAGTGCGCGTCGAGCCTGCTTCCATTGGTGAGATAGATGTCGAGCCATCCATCATTGTCATAATCAAAGAAGGCGATGCCGCTGCCTTTCGTCTCGATGATGACGCGCTTCTGGTCGACACCTCCCCAGACATTGGCGATGTTCAAGCCTGCCTTCTCAGCAACGTCGATGAATTGAACAGGGGACGCAGGAGGAGCCGCCACGCTGGCTTCAAGTCGCGATCTTCCATTCCGCGCCCAGAGCGGAGTCGTCAGCCTGTCAAGCAGAGAAGTGCCGAGCACGAAAAGAGATGACCCGAGAAAGCGACGCCGAGGAATGATCATAGAATGCGTTGATTATAGGTTACCCATTTATGTCTCTGAAACCGATTCAGTGACGAGCAGATTGGCCTTCCGCGGCACCCCCCTCCTCATTTGCGCTGAACTTTGGGAAAGGGATGCGGCACAATCCCAACACCCTCTTTGACCGCGATGATCTGATCGATCGGCACATTCGTGAGCTTATCTACCTGCCCGCTCGGCCAGGTGATCACCAGTGATTCAATCTTGCTTCGCTTACCAAGGCCAAAATGGATGCGTGGGTCGCTCGCAGACATATAGCTTGTTCCGCCTTTGGACTGCTCCACGTGAACGAAACCTTCCGAAGTCAGTGTCAGCACTGATCCAATTCCATCGCGATTGGATTTTGTGCCGATCAGAAGAACTTCGAGCCAGTGGTTCGCATTGCCTCCGTCGTTGCGCAGCAGCTCAGGAAAATCGCCCCTGGAAACCACTGCGAGGCCGACCGCACCGTCGTTGAAGAAGTCAGCTGTCGCCAGGCCGCGGCCTGCCACCGGCTGGTTGAAGTCTGGACCAAGTGAGTCTGAAACCTTTTCGAAGTGGCCAGCGCCCAGGTTGTGGAACATGAGCAGCGGCTCTTTATAGGAAACCTCGCTGTGGTAGAGCTTTACATTGTCCACCATGGCTCCATTCGCCTGGACAATATCCGGCCAGCCGTCATTATCGTAGTCGATGAACTTGGCGGCAACGCCGCTCAGCATGATCGCCTTATTGCCGATTCCGGAACTGTAGGTAACGTCGGTGAATGTGCCGTCCCCATTATTGTGATAGAGGCGGTTCAACTCGAAATCGAGATGTGTAATGTAGACATCGAGAAATCCGTCCCCGTCAACGTCCGCTGCGTCGATACCCATTCCCGCTTCGTAACGCCCATCTTCGCTGGCTGCCAAACCGGAGATCAGCGATTCATCTGAAAAAGTCCCGTCGTGCTTGTTTTCAAAAAGGAAGTTCGGCCATGTGTCATTCGCGATTGCAATGTCGGGCCAGCCATCGTTATTAAAGTCGGCTGCAACCACGCCCATACCCTTCGATTCGGCCAGGCCAATTCCCGACTTCTCGCTCACATCCGTGAACGTCCCATCGTGATTGTTACGGTAGAGCCTCGTCTTCTGGCCGTGATAGTTGTTTGGACTGCAATAGGAGCGATAGCCGGGCGCTCGCTCGCCGCACCATTCATTATTCTTGGGTGACCACTCAAGGTAGTTGGTCACTACCAGGTCAAGCCAGCCATCCTTATCAAAGTCAACCCATGCCGCGCTCGTTGACCACTTGCTTTCATCCGCCACTCCGGCTTTCGCAGTTACGTCGGTAAAGGTCCCATTTCCATTATTGTGATAAAGGATGGCACTCCCATAGCCGGTGACATAGAGATCGGGATATCCGTCATTGTCGAAATCGCCAACCGCGACTCCCTGCCCATAGTGGCCGGTCCCGCTCACTCCGGCCTTCTCCGTTACGTCTGTAAAGGTCCCGTCGCCGTTATTGTGATAAAGAGCCGAGCGCAGGGGCTTCGCGGGTTTGTAAGCGTCAGTCGCGCCTGCCTGAACAAAGTAGAGATCCATCAGCCCGTCTTGGTCGTAATCTATCCATGCCACGCCGGTGCCCATTGTTTCCAGGTAATACTTCTCATCTGTTTCAGTAGAGTCCTGTACGAAAGTGATCCCCGCCGATTTGCGAATGTCGGTGAAGCGAACAATGACGGGAGCACTCCGCTGCTGAACTGCTCGCTGCCCACCCGTGCTCGCGGGGCTAGTCTGGCCCGTCAGTGGGATGAACGAAGCAGAAATGCAGCCCACAAGCAGCATGAAAAATGACGCATTGCCCCGTAGAATTCGCGATCCAGCTGGTTGCCGCGTTCCTTTAACGTGGGGAAGGTGCCGAATGGATTTCATAGTGTTCTGTCTGCCAGGGAAAGCGCCAACTGTAGAAATTGAGCCTTATCAGCTAGAGCCGTGCGCCCACTCTCCGGGTTCGTCGGTGCGGCCTGGTCCAGTACCTGCGAAATCCTGTCGATATCCAGGCTCGCATTCGCGCTGCTGTTTTTGAAGCGATTCAGCACGTCTCTGGCCTTGGCGACCTGTCCCGTTTCAAAGTAGAAGACGCCAAGAGTCGAATAACCTCCTGACCACTCCGGCAGCAATTCGACGGCGTGTTCTAGATTGGCTGCAGCTTCATTGGAATTTCCCTGCATTGCCGCAGTAAGCCCCAACCCCCAATAAAGCTTGCCTGAGCCCGGAATGCGTGTCTGTCCCCTCAACAGAATTTGCCTCGCTTCCGCAATGCCCCCACTGCGCAAATCCAGCAGCGCAAGAGAAAGATACGCCTGTTCGTTGTCAGGGTTGCGTGCCACTTGATCCTGGAATATCTTGCGCGCCGATTCCGCGCTACCCATATGCGCGTAGACGTCGCCCAGCAGAGTCTTGTACGCATCGTCCTTTTGCTCGTCGGGCGAGACTTGTTGCGCAACTTCGAGCGCCTGCGCATACTCTTGCTTTCGAAAATATGAGTTTGCGAGATCAAATTTCACGTCATCCGAATTCGGGTTGACCTCGAGAGCTCGCTGAAAATGTTGGATAGCGTCATCGTACAAGTGAAAGCGAGCGAGCAAAACACCAATGCCCGCCAGTGTGCGAAAGTCTCCACTGGCGAGTTGATCGAGTTGTGTGATTGTGCTCCTCGCGTTTTCCACGTCTCCGGCTTTCAAATAAGCTTCGGCTAACAGATACAGATTCTGCGGCTGATCTGGATGCTTCTTCACTTCAGTGGTCAACTCTGCCAGGTCCAGCTGATTGCGCGCGCCAAGGGCGAGATTGGAGCGATTGTTGAGATAGTCGAAAAGGTTCTCAAAAGGGAGGGGGCCGCTCGCGGAATTCTTTGACAGCGTCTTGAATGAATTCAGGTCTCGATCTGCTGCTGCAGTCTCGTGCACGCTGCGCTCCACCATGGCCAGCTTGTAATAGCCGTTTGCCGGATCGCGGCTCACCCGAACGTATCGCTTCAAAAGTTCTTCCGCCTCAGGAAATCTCTTCGCGGACATTCGAAGATTGGCGAGTTCGAGCAGTGCGTCGGGAAAATCGGGATTGAAGCGAAGCGCCTGCTGAAAATAATTCTCGGCTGCGGCTGCATCTCCCTGGCGTTCGGCGATGAATCCGAGATTAAAGAGGCACGACGTATTATGAGGATCGAGTTTGATCCCTTCCTCAAAGTACTTCTTCGCTTCGTCAAACCTTCCGAGGTTTCTGTAGGAGAGCCCTAAAAATGAATAGGAACGCGCAGAGTTTTCAATCTTCAGCAATTTTGTGAACTGGTCGATCGCCTTGTCGACCTTGCCGGCCATGAAGTAGCTTTCGCCAAGAGAGGCGATCAGATCAGCCCGTTGCGGAGCAATCTGAATCCCCGATTCCAGTAGCGGGATCGCATCTTCAAAATAATTTTGCGACATGCTGATCTGCGCCATTAGAAAAATGACGTCAACATTCTCGGGCGCCAGCTTGTGCGCATTCAGCAGCAGGTCCAGCGCGTCCAGTGGGCGACGCTCATTTGTGTAAGCTTGCGCGAGAAGGTACATCGCCTCAACGGAATCGGGCTTAAGCTTCAGGGCTCGGTTAAGCGCAAGCTCCGACTTCGGATTCTGTCCATCTCGAAGATAGACCTGTCCGAGGTTGTAGACGATCTCGAACGTTTCCGGCTGAAGCGCATCCGCTCTCTCAAACTCAAGCTGGGCGGGTTTGTACTGTTTCTCTGAAGCCAGCAACATGCCAAGAGAAAAATGCACCTGAACATCGTTCGCCCCTTGCGTTGAAACTTCGGTCGCCTCTCGAAGACCATCTTGAACTCGCTTGCCTTCAAAGTAAGCACGAATCAAGTTGAAGCGTGCGGCAAGATTCTTCGCCGTCACTTTTTGAAAGTGAGGTACCGCTTCTGCCGCCTTGCCCTCCATCATGAGCAGAACGCCCAGGTCGTAGTTGCTGTCCTGGTTCGCTGGGTCTAGATGCAAACCCATGCGGAAAGCCCTCTCAGCGAAATCAAGATCCTTCATGGCGACGTATGCGTTGCCAATATTGTTGTACGTCTTCACGGAATTGGGAGCAATCTTGAGAGCCTTCGTGAAAGCCTCAAGCGCGCCCGCGTAATCGTGTTGATTTGTCTCGATGATGCCCAGCAAGTTATAGCCCTCAACGCTGGATGGATGGTGCTCGAGAGCTTCCAGTGTTGCCGTCTTTGCCTCTGCGACGCGGCCCTGTCGCGCCAGCATTGCGGCCTCAGCAAAGTCGTCAGACGGATTGGTTGGGAGCTGCCGCGCCATGCCGACAGAGCCGACATTCAGCGCGAGCGTGAGAACAAAGAAAGAAACAATCCCGGCATTGGGCCTGGTAACGGCGGCGGTCTCCATAGACGCAGCGGCGTTCGCCGTTTTCGAAAAAGAGCGTAAAGTGATCTTCCAGCCGGTCATTGTAGAGTTTCCAACGCTCGCTTCGCAGTTCCGTTCTCGGGCTGCACGCGCAGCAATTCGAGCAACACCGCTCTTGCCCGCTCCTTATCATTGCGCAGCGCATAGAGCCGTGCGAGATTCAGGTAGGACTGATCAAAATCCGGTGCCACGCGGATTCCAGACTTGAATTGTTCTTCTGCCTCCGCGAACTTTTGGGTGCGTACAAAGAGTACCCCGAGATTATTCAGCGCTTCAGGATAGTCAGGGCGGAGCTCAATCGCCTTCCGCAAACATTCGGTTGCGTGTGGCGCGTCACCTTGCTGCGCGTAGAGCATTCCCATGCTGTAGTTTGTCTCAGGATCGTCTGGCTGTAGTTCAAGCGCGTGGCCTAAACACTCCTGGGCCTTCTCAAATGATCGTTGACGGCGGTAGACGTTTCCGAGATTCAGCAGTGCAATCGCAAATCCCGGTCTGAGCTGCAGCGACTTCTCGAAATCTTGAATCGATTCGTCAAGTTGTCCTTGCTGAGCGGCCATCATGCCAAGATTGTTCCAAGCTTCCGGGTAATCCGGCCGCAACTTGATCGTCCTCTCAAGATACTGCCTCGCCTGTTGGAAATCGTTCTTCCGCAGATTAAGTGTACCCAGGTTGTAATTGGCGTCGGCGTTGTCGGGCTTCGTCAACAAAACCTGCTGAAACGATTCAGCTGCCTGCTCAAGATATCCGTGCTGATACATTGCGACGCCGTAGGTGAAGTCGTTGCGCTGAAAGGCATCCTGCACCAGGAGTCCCTTAAAAGGCAACGCCTTTTCCATGCGCCCCGCAGCGCTGGTTGGCACCGAATTCAGATCTGCCTGCAGGTGATCGAGGTTCAGAGGTCCTTGATAGACCTTCACAATCATGCCTTGTCGATTTAGCAGGAACGCGATGGGAATTGGCAGATCTCTGCGCCGGTCAAATAGATGGCGGTAAATGATGTTGTATATGCCAGCGACTTCATCGGTGGCGAACAGCAAAGGAAACTCAAATTCTCCTTGTTTCGCAAAAGCGCGTGCGTCTTCTATCTGGGCCGCACTGTCGACATTTAACCCAACAATCGAAATCCGACCTGCGCCAAACGAGGCGAAATGCTCATGATGCAGCTTCATCTGTTCGAGGCTCGCGGTTGCCGTTGTCGCCCAAAAGACCAGCAATACTAAACGACCTTGAAGGGATTCGAGATTGAGTGCTTTGCCGGCGAGATCGGGCAGCGAAAACACAGGAGCCTTCAGCGGATCAATGAGCCATGTCTCCACTTGTGAGGGCAGCAACTCAGGCTGAGGCGTTTCCCCGGCGCGCGCATAACTTGCCGGCGGCTTGCTGAAGGGTTTTGCTTCAAATGTGCTCCGACCTTCGCCTATTTCGATGCGATGGTTGGGCGGCAAATTCTCAAACTTCTCTGACTCCCCATTTGGCCATCGAACCGTCGCACGAATGGTCCCGTCTGGCTTTCCGACGCCAAAGAAAAGCTCCTTTGAGTGCTGCGACAGAAACCCAGATCCGGCCTGGAGGTATTTGGTTTGGCGGAGCGCTCCGATCTCCACTGTGATCGCCGCCCCAACGGCATCGCGGTTGCTTTTGTACCCTCGCAGTCGGAATGAGATCGAATCGCCAATCTCTGTCATCGCATTGTGAAGTATGCGAACTTGCGGTGCGTTGCGATTTTTGAGAATGACTTCTAATCGTCCGTCGTGATCGATGTCCGCAAGTGCGAAAGCACGGCTGTCCTCCAGAAAATCCAGGCCAACGGCCCCGGAAACCTCGGCGAATGTTCCGTCGCGATTGTTTACAAACATCACGTTACGCGCATAACCGTGCCAGGTATTGTCCGACCTAACCAGTTCGTTGATCGCTTGCCATCCGCGCTCGTAGGATGGCGCCGGTGTGGAGTCCTCAGAGGATTTGGCGACCACTTGCCGCCAGAAGAAACTCGCAAGATCGTTTCGTTCGCCGCCTGAGAGATAGCCGTTTGCGACGTAGAGATCGACATAGCCGTCGTGATCGATGTCCCAAAAATCGGACGACCAGGACCATCGCCCCATTTCCACCGCGGCCTGCCTTCCCTGGTTCACAAATGTCCCGTCGCCGCGGTTGCGATAAAGCGCATTGCCGCGCGCATGCCGCTGATAGAGTTCGCGAATACGTTCCGGCGCGTTTTCATGAAATTGCTTTTGTTCTGAAACCCGTTGCCCCGCGGCCTCCCACATGCTGGGAACATAAATGTCTTGTCGGCCGTCGTTATCGAAATCGGCCCAGCAGCAACCCATGCCGGCGCCTACGCCTTCAACCTGTGCCTGCGACGACACAACGGCGAACGTCCCATCGCCATTGTTGCGGTAGAGTTGCGAGCTTCCAAAGTCATTGGCGACAAACAAATCCGCGAGTCCATTGGAATTGAAGTCGCCCCATGCGCACGCAAAACTATAGCGGTCATTGTCTGCATTCAAACCGGCGGCTTCCGTGGCCTCTACGAAATTTCCATTGCCCTCATTGTGGAGGAGGCAGTTCGGCGGACCGTTGCGCGCATCGTAGTAGGGAATTGGGTAGTGATATTGATCGAGGCCCAGGTAATACATGTACATGCAGAAATAGATATCCAGTCGCCCGTCGCGGTCGTAGTCCGCAATCGCTGCATGCGTGAAGGTTCCTTGCGGCTCGCGCGCAAACTTGAACGCATCGCGCTTCAACACAAAGGTGCCGTCACCCTGATTCTGAAAAAGAAGCGGCCCCGTCCCGCAAACCACAAGAAGATCCTGGCGGCCCTTGTTATCGAAATCGGCAAAGAGCGCACAGGCCGTGTTATCCAGTACACCCACTCCCGCTTTTTGCGTGACGTCTTCAAAGGTGCCGTCGCCGCGGTTTCGGTAAAGGCGGTTCGGCAGCCCAGCAGGCTGGCAAACGTAAAAATCGTCGAAGCCGTCGTTGTCGAAATCTCCGGCCGCCACGCCATTATTGCCATAAACATCAACGCCGATTGCTCCATCCAGAACCGTGCGCCAGTAATCAGCTCCGTGTGCCAATTGTTTCGCGTAGGACTCGGTCTGGCCGATCGCCTGTGTCGTCACGTCAATAAATGCAGGTCCGTGCACCACGCTCAGCGTCTCTTCGCCGGCCTCCCATCGCAGCGCCTTCCACGGTTGAGATGTTTCGCGCGACCAAACCATGCTCCACGATCCAACTCGCTCTTCGCGGCTGCCATCGCGTCGCCGCGCAACAAGGTCGTAACGCGCGTCGACGCGAACTGTGAGTGGCGCACTGACGGTCTCTTGGACCCCAAAGACCTCAAACTCCGCAGTATCCACGTGTGCCAAGGGTCCTAGCCAGGAATCGATCTCCTTCAGCAAATTCTTGCGCCCTGTCACCGGTTTCGTAGCAAACTCTCGTCTCACCACGTCAATCCCGAAGGCAGATCGCACCTTCGTTTCTTTGACGTCAGAAAACGGCACAGCTTGAATTGCGTCGTCAACAAACTCGGCCAGCGCTGAATGGTCACGCGGCAAACTTTTCAGACCGTCGATCCATCGCTTCAGCGCGGATTCAATTTCGAACGCATACAACTCTGTCATGAATCGATCGGACCCAGGCGTCACGAGTTTGAGCACATCTGCCAGAGGAGATTGGACAGGATAATGCGGGAACAAGCGATTGTCTGCAAACGGAAACGGCGCCTGCTGGTTCTTGGGATCCCCCGGCGAAGCAAATAGACGCGAAACTCCAAACAAGGGGGCTGGACGAAGCAGTAAAGGCGCGAACCCCATACCTTTGAGAAGCTTTCGACGAGAAATACGCGGACTTATGTCGAGGGGAGGTAACTTCATTCTGCCGTCTGTAGTTTGGACAATATGACGGGATAATAGCACCAAGCTCGAGACGCGTCGGCTTTTCCATTTCGGAGTCAAATCGGTTACGAAGTCTGGCCCGAGACAAACACGCATCTGAATCACTATTCATCCGTTTTTAAAGTTATTGATTTTAAAAAGAATACCGTCCAAGCGGTTCGTTTGGATGAGATCCGCTCTAGGCCATGGGTCATTCGCTCGGCAAATAGGCGTCTACAACTTTCGGTTGACAAAGACTCCATGAATGTCCTAGCCTTCCTCGCACACCGATGAAATCGTTTACAAAACGATTGAACACGGATAGTTTCCAATCCCGCTAACCGACACGAAGCAGCTTTGAACAGGGAAAAGAGATGGAGGATATTCGGATGGGCCGTGCGCGCAGAACTTCCAACCGGTTGCGATTCACCATTTGCACAACTCTCACATGCTTTTGCCTCCTCTTCTTCCAAGGCCGAACTGCATTCGGCCAGGTGGACGAAGGAGCAATCACCGGCACAGTCTTAGACTCCACAGGTGCGGTTGTACCAAACGCAAACGTGACCTTGGTGAATACGGATCAGGGCCTCAAACTGGAAACCAAATCAAGTGGAAACGGGGGCTATACGTTTTCGCCGGTGAGGGCAGGACAATACCAACTGGTAGTCACAGCGCCCGGGTTTGCCAGAACGACCCAGAAGAACCTCACCCTAAATGTGGCCCAGACGCTGCAGGTTAACGTTTCGCTCAAGCTCGGCGCTGCAACCGAAACCATTGAAGTCAACACGGCACCACCTTTGATGCAAACTGAAGAGGCTTCAGTCGGCCAGGTGATTGGCTCACAGGAAGTGAATGCGCTGCCTCTCAATGGACGCAACTTTACGTTCCTTGCCCAGTTGGGCGCCGGCATGCAGACGCCGCAAGCCGACACGCGCGGCAACGCCGCCTCAGGCGCATTCTCTGCGAACGGCCTTCGTCCGGCACAAAACAACTACCTACTCGATGGCATCGACAACAACTCGAACGCAGTCGACTTCCTCAACGGAACGAACTTTGTCATCTTGCCCCCTGTGGACGCCATCTCAGAATTCAAGGTGCAGACGGCAGACTTCAGTGCAGAGCTGGGCCGTTCTGCTGGGGCTGTGCTCAATGCGACCATCAAATCCGGCACCAACAGCTTCCATGGTTCGGCATGGGAATTCTTCCGCAACGATAAGCTCGATGCTGCAGATTGGTTCGAAGATAATGCCGGAATTCAGAAAGGCGAACTACGCCTCAACCAGTTCGGTGTAACCGGCGGCGGACCTATCATCAAAAACAAGCTCTTTTTCTTCGGCGATTATGAAGGAAAGCGGCGAGTACAGGGCAATACTGCGTCTGGACTTTCTGTCCCGACAGCCGCGGAGCGTTCCAGCGGCTACTCTGACCTCTCCGACAGAATCGGCGGTACGGCGCGCCCAGACGCGCTTGGCCGACTCGTCATACCGGGCACGGTTCTGGATCCTGCGACAACGCGGTCGGTAACGGCGGGTACAGTTGATCCGGTCTCCGGCATACAGGCAACAACGACCGGCTATGTTCGCGATCCTTTCGGGACCTGCCCAGCCTCCACCCTTTCCTTTACGGCAGCCTGTAGCCTGAATCAGATTCCTACCGGCCGGATCGACCCGAACGCCGTTAAATTGCTGAATCTCTATCCATCGCCCTCCACTTCAGGAGTTACCTCCAATTTTGGGTCCAGCCCTGCTCTGTACGAACATTCCAATTCTTTTGACACGCGCGCGGATTTCAACCCGACCGAAAAGGAACAGATTTTTGCGCGATTCAGCTATGTGGATGACCCGCAATACATCCCTGGGCCTTTTGGCGGAATAGCCGATGGGGGCGCCTTCCAGCAAGGCATTCAGACTGCGAAATCCGCACAGATGGTCGCCGGATACACCCACGTCTTTACCCCCAGTACGATCAATCAAGTGCGTGCTGGGTTCGCACATCTTCATACAACTCGATACGGACCAGAAGGCAGTACGACGGGTATCCCAGCACAGTTCGGAATCCAGGGTATTCAGCAGGTAGCGGAAAATGGCGGTCTACCCAACTTCACTTTCAATGGTCTCTCCAACCTGGGGAGTAACAATTTCCTGCCATCCGATGAAGTCAGCGCGACGATTCAAGTGACCGACGACTTCACAAAGGTTTACGGTAAGCACAGCTTCAAGATGGGCATCGAGTATCAGCACGTGAAGTTTTCCACGCTGCAGCCGGCCTGGTCGCGAGGCGCCTTCGACTATAATGGCCAATTCACCGATATTCCTGGTCAAAATAGCAACACGACCGGCATCGCACAGATCCTTCTGCAACCCGCGCCAGTCACCGCAAACTCTGAAGGCGAGACAATTCCGAGCTCGGTTGCATTTAACTATTCGGGAGGTGCGGATGATGTGCGCGCCTCGAACATCAACAAAACATACGATCAAAAGAATTACGTCGCAGCCTATTTGCAGGATGACTTCAAGGTCAATCCCAAGCTGACCATCAATCTAGGCCTGCGCTGGGACTACTTCGGCCCTATTGGAGAGTCAAACGGCGGTCAAGCCAACTTCGTTCAGAGTGGCCCTCCTGATTACGTGCCCGAGTACATCATCCCGGCCACCGGGAAGGACAACAGAACCTTATCCTCAACGGCGAACAATCCAGGTCTTGCCGGCAACGGATTTCTTGATCTGCTGGCCGCGGACGGCATCGCACTCAGGGAAACCGACAAATGGGGAAATGGTTTGCTCCAGACCCAAAGAGCAAACTTTGCTCCTCGGGTTGGCTTCGCCTATGAGGTGACGCCAAAGCTAGTGACGCGCGGTGGGTTTGGCGTATTCTACAACTCATTCGAAAATCAGGGATATGGACCGAACATCGGAGAGAACTATCCCTTTGTGTACAACTTCAACTATCAGGTTCTCGGGCCCGGGAATACCACCCTGGTGGCACCGGTTAGTATCGGTACTCCATTCGCGGGGTGTTCGACAGCAGGTCCGGGTGGCACCGCGACCTTAGAGGCTGGATTCTCCTGCATATCATTTACGCCTGCTGACGTAAATGCGTCGGGCCTGGGACTCCAGGGACTTCAATTCGACTACCACACACCTCTTACCTTGAGCAGCAATGCCACGGTCCAATATTCGCTGAGGCGCACTCTGACTGCGCAGGCCTCGTATGTGATTACACATGGCGAGAATCTGCAGGCGGGTATTGGCAACAATGACGTCACGGCAATTTTGCCGTTTGGGGCAAGTACCACGTCCCCTACCAACGCGCACGTAGCCGGGACCGTTCCATTCCCGGACTTCGGGCAAGGTGGGAGTTATCAGAGGACAATTGGCATCAGCACATACAACGGCCTGCAGGCTAAGCTCGAACAGCAGTTCTCGAACGGCCTGACTTACCTTCTCACCTACACGTGGTCGAAGACACTTTCCGATGCCGGCGATTTGCTAAACGGCGGAAGCGCGAGTGGATATCGCGCTCCCTGGGTACCCGGCCTTGGCCCCAGTTTTGATCGCGGGTTGGCCGATTTTGATCTCCGCCAGGTCGTACACCTCAGCGGCGGGTATCAGCTTCCCTTCGGCAAGGGTCAGCGCTACATGAACACCAGGGGCGTCGGAAATGCTGTGCTCGGTGGGTGGGCCATCAACTGGATCGTGACGCTACAGGGCGGTCAGCCGATTACTCTCGGTTGCCCGACCGGACCGACCTCCGGGACCAGTTGCTACGATTTCACTGTCCCCGGGCAGAGTCAAAAACTTGGATTTCACACAGACACCAATGGAAAGCTGAGCTGGTTTGGGAACCCTGGAGCCTTCCAGCAACCCTGCGAGCTCGGAGTTAACCCGGCAACTCCAACTGGATGCATCGCTCCTTCGACACTTGCCGGTTATTTGGGCGGCTATAACACGACGACGACAGGTCCGGGATTCCACCGCTTCGACTTCTCAACCTTCAAGGCATTTCAATTCAGTGAACGCTTCTCCATGCAGTTCCGGGCTGAGTTCTTCAACATCATCAATCACCCGAACTTCAATGCCCCCGGCTTCGGCGGCAACGGCGTGGTGGCGATTTCGAACTCAACCAACTTCAACAGTTCCAACTTTGGAGAAATTGGTTCTACTCGCGATGCTCCATATGATCCGAGACAGATTCAATTTGCTCTGAAGCTGTACTACTAGGCTAGAATGAAATCGCCCCGGGAAGGCACGCCAAGTGGGTGCTCTCCCGGGGCTTTCTTCTGCGTAGCGAAAATGCTCACGCGGCAATCACGGAGGCGGGCGGTGAGGAAGAAGTCTCAATACCAGCTCGCGCTTATTGGGACAATCTTGACCTGCACTATCCTCTCCCCGGCCCAGGATCCTCAGAAGCAAAAGCTCGATCGCGAATATCAATCCGCGGTGTCAGATTATGATGCAGGGCGATACTCGGCCGCAGCAGACCAGTTAGAACGCCTTCTTCCCTATGCCCCAAACAGCTTCGAAATTCAGGAGCTTCTTGGACTTGTCTACGCTTCGCTCTCGGAGGGCGCGAAGGCGGAACAGCATCTCAAAACGGCCGTCCAATTGAAGCCCGACTCTGCTGTCGCGCGAACAAACCTCGGAACCAGCCTTCTCCACGAGGGAAAGACCGCTTTGGCAGGAGAACAATTCAACAAGGCTCTGCAGTTGGAGCCACAGAGTTTCGACGCGAATAGAAATCTTGGCCAGTTCTATATTCAAACTGGAAAAATTGCCGAAGCGCAGCCCCTTTTCCAGCAAGCGCAGCAAATCAAGCCCGACTCATATGAAAATGGCTATGACCTGGCGTTGGCGGACTTCCTCTCAGGGCGGATTCCTGAAGCAAGGCAAGTGGCGCAACAGATCCTGAAGACGCACGACACCGGCGAACTGCACAATTTGCTCGGCCAGATCGACGAGAAAGACGGTAAGTTTGTCGCGGCAGCCAACGACTTCGAGACTGCAGCACACCTCGATCCCACTGAGGACAACCTGTTCGATTGGGGAAGTGAGATGCTTCTTCACCGAACCTATGAGCCCGCCATCGCCATCTACCAGCAAGCGACAACCCTATTCCCCGGGTCACCTCGGCTCTACATCGGCCTCGGCCTCGCGCTCTATTCACGTGGCAAATATGACCAGGCTGTGCAGGCCCTTCTCACCGCTGCGGATTTAGATCCCGCTGATCCTCGCTGTTATGTCTTCTTATCGAAGGCATACGACAGTTCCCCGAAACAGGCCGACGACGTCATCCAGCACTTTCATCGTTATGCGGAGCTTCGTCCCAACGACGCCCGAGCCCAGTACTACTATGCAATGAGCCTCTGGAAAGGAAAGCGCGCCGGAGACGCTAACGTCGATCTTCAAACCGTTCAACGCCTGCTGCAAAAGTCAATCTCCCTCGATGACACGCTTCCTGAGACGCATGTGCAACTCGGGGACCTCTACGCGGGCGCGCACCAATACGACAAGTCCATTCCCGAATATGTCCGTGCTCTTGAGCTCAATCCAAATTTATCGGATGCGCATTACCGTCTCGGCACCGACTACGTGCACGTCGGGCAAAAAGATCAGGCCCAAAGGGAATTCGCAGTCTATCAAAGACTCCGCGCAGAACATCTGGCGGAGACCGATAAAGAAAGGGCAGAAGTTCAGCAATTTGTCTATTCAGAAAAATCGGATTCTTCTACCAAGCCGTGATTGAGAATTCCCCAGGCGTCGGAAAGCGGCCTACCTGCAATTCGAGATTGATAAAAGTTGCATCGCGGATTCGCAGAGGGTTGGATAGGTTGAGTTGATGATCAGGTCGGCACTCACCAAGACGTTCGCTCCGGAATTCCCAGCCGGTGCCGGACTAAGTCCCCGGGAGCTCGCCTCCAGCTTGAGTTGGAGCCGCCGAGAATTTCTGCGCAACACCGCCGGCCTTGCGGTCGGATCCACGCTTGCCTGCGCAAGCCCTTTCCTGCGTGGAGAAACAGCCCGCAAGAAACGTAAGGTCATTGTCGTCACCTTCGGCGGCGGCGCCAGAGATCAGGAGACCTTCGCCCCAGAGGGTCAGGAAAACATTCCCCACCTGCTCAATGAACTGGTTCCTCAATCGAGCTTTTTCACCCACGTCACCAATGACGGAATCCTCGGCCACTACGTTGCTACGGCCAGCCTCACAACCGGCGTCTACGAAACTCTCAATAATTTCTCTGCGGTTGCTCCAGAACATCCCACCGTCTTCGAATACTTCCGCAAGGACCTGAAGCGTCCAGCTTCCGATGCATGGGTCGTCGCGCCCAGCAACGGTTTCAACCGCATCGGCGAAAGCAATTGCCGTTCTTATGGTCCCGGAACAGGTGCGACCGTCATCCTCCCAAAGCATCTCCTCAGTGCTGCAACCTCCGGCGGCGCAGCGGACTTTGACCATCTGCTCCGCGACAACTACGAAAACCCGCTGTACACGCCCCATCTCGGTGGCGGCGAGTTCGAACTGCAGCAACTCGACGGCATCCTCAGGCTTTCTGTCGCCGACTTCATGGCGCATGCGCGAACCCTTTCCAGTCCAGACGAACTTTCTGTTTACATCGCCAAACGCCTTATGCAGCAGGAGGCGCCTGGCCTTCTCTGGATCACCATGCACGACATCGACGTTGCCCACTCCGGCGCGTACTCGCTCTACATCGATGGCATTCGGCGCACAGATCGCCTGTGCGCTGAGCTATGGAAGGCAGTTCAGGAGAATCCCGAATATGCCGGTAACACGACGCTCTTCATTCTTCCTGATTTCGGCCGCGACTCTGACTACGATGCCGG
Organism: uncultured Acidobacteriaceae bacterium; assembly: GCA_963735215.1. GTDB lineage: Bacteria > Acidobacteriota > Terriglobia > Terriglobales > Acidobacteriaceae > Telmatobacter. The sequence goes on from CAVTKF010000015.1 coordinate 91,667, forward strand.
CGGAAACGGTTTCCAGCACCATCGCACTGGCGACACCGCCAGCCGCACCACCTGGATGATGGCGCTCGGCGCAGGCGTTCGCGAAGGCGTGATCTTCAATGAGCCTATGCAATCCATCGATCTTGTGCCGAGTCTCGGCGCAATCATGGGCTTCTCGCCTGCCCAGTCACTGGGCAAACCAATCAAGGAACTCTTGTAGTCATGTTGCCTCGCAATCTCCAGCCCGAGAATTTCACGGCCTATCCGCCAGAGGCCAGAAAACTTGTTCTCGATTACATCGCTGCCATCCGGCAACTTTCCATCACATTCCTGCCCAGCCTGTTGCGCGAGGTCATTGAATACGACTTCAAGTTTCCTGCAGAACGCGCCGCAATCAATCGGGAGCTTTCGACCATCGCCGCGCTCTCTCCGTCGCAAGCCAAAGAATGGTTTCAGCCGTTCCAGTCCATCTCGATCACTTCAAAGCTCGAAAACTTCGATTGGATCAATTCCCCCGCGCAATTCATTGAGCAACAATCCGCCTACCTCTGGAGCACGCACCAGCTCGATGCCTTTCGCAAAGCTGCAACAGACTACGGCAACCGCCTGCAGGCAGCCATCCCGCCGCAACCTCTGACCACACGCAGACTCGGGATCGCCATCGTTGGCCAGGGTGTTTCCACTTACGACGAACTACTGTTTCGCAATCTGCGTGCACATGGCACCTACTTCAACCAGATCAAACCCGAAGACGGCCTGCAACATCTTCTTGCTGCGGCAGCTGCGCGCGCGGAAGCCCATCCCGTTCCATTCGCCCACTGGTATGTCGACGGAGGAGCTGAGGCAGAGCACAATACGCTTCTGACCTGCGTCTCGTACCAGTCCATGCAGCCTATGCGCGCGGCCCTTTTGAAAAACATTCAATCCCAGATTGAACACCCCGGCATGGGCCCTGAAGAATTGCGCACGAATCTTGCCCGGATGAATCCTTCCGATCTGGGTGCAGGCGATACGGGCAGCCCTGTTCTCGATCGCTTCAAGCTCAAGATTCTCACGGAGGGCTCGGGAACGCAGATCTTCGCCACCGCATTTGCCCAGTGGGCAACCCGCGAAGCGCTGCGGCGCGCCGAGCCGCTCACATTATTGGTCCGCTTTGCGCCAAGGCAGAGGCAGCGCCCCATGAATGAGCTACTCTCGAATGCCGGCGGAAATCTCGCGCTCGACCCCTTGGGCTCGCTCGTCGATGCAGACATGGGCGCCTACTATCACTGGATCAATCAGCAGCGCCTCCAGGGATACGACCGATCTGCATTCCTGGTGTGGTTCGAAGGACACAACCAGGCGTTGGTGGTTGCCCCAACCTTGCCCCGGGGAACGCAATCAAGCTCGGCCCTTGACCTCGGTCAGCTCGTGAAACTGGCAGTTAGTTAAGCCACCAACCTCCCCGTCGACTCCCTTGCATCACCCTTCCTGCACGCCTGTACCCTCTGTGATCCTCGACATGGAGCAGCCCTCAAATTACGCCTACAATGACCTGTTTTCAGACTTCGTTTCGTATCAAGTCTGAACTCCCAAAGTCCGCGCAGGGAAGGTCATTCATGGAAATTGGCTGTAGCGCAGACAGTTCCGAGCCCACATCTTCCGCCGCTTCAAACATCCTTGTCGATGAATCCAGGCGCACCTTCCTCCGTGCAGCCGGCCTTCTTGTCGCCGGGCTTGTCCTTCCCCAGGCGCGCGCAGATCAGTCATCCCCGTCAACATCGGCTTCTGAGAACAAAGTCATCCTCGTGGTCATCGGTGGTGTGCGGCGCGCCGAGAGCTTCTCGCGCGAAGGGCTGGAGAACATCCCTCATCTCACTCAAGACCTCCTTCCTCGATCGCTTTTCTATGCGCATGCACGCAACGACGGTGTTACCGCTCACTTCAACGCAATCTCCAGCATCCTCACCGGCAACTGGCAGCGTGTCGACGACTGGGGGAAACATGCGCCGACCACTCCCACTCTGTTCGAGCAGTTTCGTAAAGCCAGCCGCGCCGGTCGCAGTGACACATGGGTGGTGGCCAGCAACAAGGCGCTCACCAGCCTCATCGGCGCCAGTTCGGCTACAAGCTATGGGCCTGCATACGGCGCCAACGTCGTATTTCCGAAGCAGCTTATGCTCACTGCCGTTGAAGAGGCACTGCGCTCCGGCCGCACTGCCAACATGGCCGATCGCATGAAAGTCGAATCGGAATTGCAGAACGCTTTGGAAGGCAGCAACTTTGAAGGCCTTGGTTGGAATGTGTTTGACGCCGCTGAGCAGCTTGATCCACGCGTCGAGAGCAGCATCAAAACCGCCATTGCTAATTTTGTTCGCGGGGGTGGCCCAACCTCTGGTGACGAACTCACCTTCTTCATGACCCGTGAAATCATGCGCAAGTTCGCTCCCAGTGTGCTCACCGTTGCATTTTCTGACGTTGAAGCCGCGCACTTCGGCTCATACTCGCTGCACGTTTCCGGCATTCGCACCGCCGACCGGCTCGCCTGGCAACTCTGGCAGGAAGTGCAATCAAACCCCGACTACCGGGGCAAAACCACCATGGTGATTCTGCCAGAATTCGGCCGCGATCCCGATGGCTCATCAACGAACGGCTTCTTTAATCATCGCGCCAATGAGGACTCAACGCGCGACACGTGGATGATGGCGCTCGGAGCCGCCGTCGATAAGCCACAGATCATCGAGCGCTCAATTCGCCACATCGATGTTTGTCCCACACTTACCGAAATCCTGAATTGCCGGGGTGTTGAATCACAGGGCGCAAAGCTCCCGGAATTCCGGGTTTAGCTGCGCCATCTCGCGGGAAGAAAATATGAAGGCCGCAGACGGAATATCGCAGAATCTTCAAAACGCCTTGAACAAAGGCGTATTGAAGCGCCTGCCTCTCACATTTCTTCCCTTCGTCAACGAGCAACTTAAAAAGTGGCTATACCTGTTCCCCAATGAGCAGCGTTCGGTCCAGAGGCTGCTCCTCTATGTTGACGGTTTGAGTGCCGAGCAGTCTTCCGTGCTCTTCAAAGACGTCGCCCAACTCGAAGAAAAAATGGGCGTCCGTCACTGGCAGTTCTCGACCACAGAGCAGACCATTCAGAACTCTTCTGAGTTGGCGCGCTCGCCCTACTTTCTTGAATGGCGGCGCGCTGTGCAAGCTGTCTTCGATATTGTCGACCAGCAAGCTCTGCAGTCCAAAAGCTCATCTGTGAAGCGTCTCGTCCTGCTCGACATCCCACAGTCGCTGCCCGTCAACTCTACCATTTGGCGTCGATGGCAAGGGATCGGCAAACCGGTCAATTTGGACATGGGCGACTCTGTGAACTCTCTTGGTTCTTTTGAAGTCCTTCTTGCCGGTATGCTCATAGAGAACAACAATCCATCAGAATCGCTTCCAGCAAATCCTGGTCACGATGAAACCTCATCCGCAGGCGCGTGGGTGATCGATGCCGGAAGCAGTGCGGTAGATGCAGTTCTCCAACGAACACCGGAGTCTCCGGGTGCGCAGAGTTTGATTCTCCTGAGCTATGAACGTCTGGCTTTGTTCCGCGAGAATTTTTCCCGCGAGATGAATACCATGCGCAAAGATCTTTCTGATGCAGACGCAGTCTTCGATCGCCTGCGCACCGTGGACGTAACGGCGTGGAGCCCTCCTGAAGTCTCCGCCGATCCTGCGGTACGAGAATTCGTGCGCTCGCTCTACCTCACCGGAAACGGCGCCGTCATCTTCGGCAATTCTTTTGTTGAGTGGGGAGCGTCTGAGGCATTCCGCCGTGCCCGGCCATCCATTCTCGCAGCAAAATTCGGCGTTCGAGCCAAGCCTAAACCGTTCACCGGCGTCGCGGTATTCGACAATCCAGATCAGGTCAACCCCGCGCCTTCGGTCGACGACCTGCCGGGCAGCGCCGCTGACGCCGAAATGCTTGCGCTCTATATATGGCTTGCTGCGCAACGCTACGAGGAATATCAGCACTCCACAGTTTGTGTCTGCATCGCAGAAAGCATCTCCCAGGCTTACATCGTCGCCCCGCCGGAATTTACCATAGCGCGCAACTCGGATACCGTCTCTTTGCAGCAACTCGGCACCGCACTTTCCACCTGGCTTTCCTGAGTTTTTGGGTTCCGCCTAATGCCGCTGGATCACGCTGGTGCGGGGAACAAAGTACAGAGCCCGATCCAATTGATAAAAAAAGAGTTGCTCCATTTCGTGAATCTGATTTTCCAAGCCATATTGCCGCTTCCGGCTGCTATAGTTCCCCTGGGTCGTAACTGGGCTTTTTTGCCCCGTGAATTGCGTCATCTCGGAAGGGAGTCGTCCATTGATCAGACGCGACTTTATCAAGACTGCAGGCGCAGTTCTGGCCTCTACTGCATTGTCCGGTTCTCGCGCACTTGCCGAAGAGCAGATTTCGACGGGAAGAATGATTCTCCCCATGAACCGGAACTGGCGCTACAGCCCCTCAAAAGTGGCCGGAGCCGAAGCAATTGGATTCGACGATTCGAAGTTTCAGCGAATTGTCATTCCTCATACCAACGTTGAATTGCCGTGGCACAACTTCGACGACAAGGATTACGAATTCGTCTCCACCTATCGGCGCCGGTTTAAATTGCCCGAAGGTATAGCAGGCAAGCGTGTCTTCGTAGACTTTGAAGGTGCTATGACGGCTTCGACCGTCTGGATCAACGGCGTCCTTCTCGGCGAGTACAAAGGTGGCTTTACACCCTTCTCCTTCGAACTGACAAAGCACCTGCGTCTCCAAAATGAAAACGTTTTAACCGTGCAGTTGGATTCAACGGAACGCGGCGACATCCCTCCCTTTGGATACGAAATCGACTACCTGACCTTCGGCGGAATCTATCGCGAAGTCTCTCTTCGCGTCGTTCCTCAGATTTACATTGACAACATCTTTGCCCAACCCAAAAATGTCCGCAGTTCCAATCCGTCTCTCGATGTCAATTGCTTTCTGGCAGGCGATCTCGCGGCAGCAGGCAGCTCCATATCGCTCGAGGCAGAACTGCGCGACGGGGAGAAGGTCATCGCGAAAGCAAACCGCACGATTGAGCGGTCATCCTCCACGGGTAATCCTTCTGTTCCGCCAGGCTCACTTGATCCCGACACCAGTGCCCCTGCTTACACTACGATTGAAACGCCTCAGGATCCTGCGCGCTACACGGTGTCCCTCACAGAACTCGGGGATATACAACTATGGAATCTCGACCAGCCCCACCTCTACACGGTCCACGTGCATCTATCTAAGGCTGGCCAGGTTATCGATCAGGACACGCGGCGCGTGGGCTTCCGCGAAGCCACTTTCACCGACCATGGATTCTCGCTCAATGGCAAGATCATTAAGCTGCGCGGACTCGACCGCCATCAGACATTTCCATTTGTTGGACAAGCGATGCCGGCGCGCGTGCAGCGCCAGGACGCCGACATCCTGCGCAAGCAGCTCCATTGCAACATCGTCCGCACCTCCCACTATCCCCAATCCCGCCATTTCCTCGATCGCTGCGACGAAATAGGACTTCTCGTGCTTGAGGAGATTCCCGGCTGGCAGCATATCGGCGACGAGAAATGGAAGCAGGTGTCGATCGACAACGTGGGTCGTATGATCCGCCGCGACTGGAACCATCCTTCCATCGTCCTTTGGGGAGTCAGGATCAACGAATCTCGCGACGACCACGACTTCTACACCCGTACCAACGCACTTGCCCACGCCCTCGACGATTCGCGCCAAACCGGAGGCATCCGCTACTTCCAGGAGTCCGAGTTCCTGGAAGACGTCTTCACGATGAACGACTTCGGCTTTCCGCTGAAGCCGCCGAATCATCCCCGCTATCTGAATACCGAGTTTGTTGGCCACACATTCCCAACCAAGACAACCGATGACGATGAGCGCCAGCGCGAGCACACCCTTCGTCACGCGCGCATTCACAACCAGCTTGCCTCGAACCCTCAATATGCGGGCGGTATCGGCTGGTGCGCCTTCGACTACAACACTCACTCCAACTTTGGCGCCGGTGACCGCGTCTGCTATCACGGAGTCACCGACATCTTCCGCGAGCCGAAACCTGCTGCCGGATTCTACAAGTCGCAATGCGACCCAGCAGAGGAGGTCGTGCTCGAGCCTGCATTCCACTGGGCGCGCAGTGACGAATCCATCGGCTTTACTAAGGCTGTCTTCTGCTCCAACTGCGATCACATCAAACTCTTCGCCCGCGCAAACTCCGACCCTGCAAAACCCTGGGTTCTCGTTGCGGAAATCGATCCCGATCGCGCAGAGTTCGAACACCTTAAATACCCGCCGTTTGTCCTTGAAATGGACAAGATCGATTTGAAGAAACTCGGCGCACCCTGGGGAGACTTGCGGGCAGACGGTTTCATTAGCGGCAAGCAGGTCATCTCCAAGTCACTTTCAGGCAGGGGCGTCGACACAAAGTTTGCCCTGGTTGCCGACGACCATGAACTGCACGCAGACGGAGCCGATACAACCCGTGTCGTTTTTCGCGTAACCGATGAGTTCGGCGCCATACGCACTTATGCAAACGATCCGATCACTTTTACCCTGGAGGGTCCAGGAAAACTGATCGGTGACAACCCATTCTCACTCATAGGCGGAACCGGTGCCGTGTGGATTCGCGCAGGTGAAGCGCCCGGCGTTCTGCGACTCACAGCCAAACATCCACGCCTCGGTGAGCAGAAGATTGAATTAAAAATGCTTTCTGGACTTGGCGAGCAGGTCTAGTTTCAAGAAGAAAAGGACCCGGACGGTTAGTAATCCGTTGTGCGCGCACGCGACATAACTGTCCCCATGTCAAACTCGTACTAGAAGGAGCGATGGATAGGCAAGGCAAAGAAGCATACACTGAGCAGATCGTGAACATTCTGCGGCAGATCGAAGTGCTGAACGCTATCCGCTCACGACTCTCTCCGCGGACACCATAGATACTGATAGTTCTTAGGAGGCGTGTCTGCCCGGACTCGAGCTAGTACGGCCCATGCTGACGGCCGGTGCGTTCTCGACGCTCTGGATCTCCTCTGCACTCTGCGCAACGACCCGATAGTTCGGAGCTGTCGAAGGGTGCTTTGCCATAAGGCGTCGCAGAAGATCGTTCGATGTGTGAATCCAGTCCGATATCAGGATGCTCATGCTGCGCCTCGCAGGGAAATCCAGTAGTAGCGCCGCCAGCAGAACATGCAGCGAACCGGCCGAAGAGCAAACATCGCGAAGAGCCCGTCAAGTGAATGCAACTCGCCGGGCTTGAATTGAACCGAGTCGCAGCAAGGGCAAACTCGTCGGAACCACAGGATGCGCGGCATCCAATTTGGCCAGGTCGTGGTTGCAGCAGTCATAGGGAACTTCCTTTCAATGAAATGGCGGCATGTGTCAACGCGCAACTCCGTCTCCCGAACTTGGATTTGCTTCCAACCAGGCGAGAAGGGCGCGGATGCTGCCAGTGGCGAGTGCGACGCACGAGTCGGCTGCACCGTAGTAGAGATGGATGGTGTCTCCATCAACTCCAATTGTTTGCCCGCAGGGAAACACGACATCGTTCACGTCTCCGCGACGCTCATAGGGAGCTTCGGGACCGAACATCCAGGATTCTCCCCGCTGCAAGCAAACATCTGGCCTTTCCAGATCGAAGAGTGCGAGGCCCAGGCGATAGATGCTTCCGGAGGCGGTTTGCCTTACCCCGTGATAAATCATCAGCCATCCCTTTGGTGTTTCGATCGGCGGAGAACATAACCCGATCTTGTTCGCATCCCACCATCCGCCGCGTCGTGCTTCCAAGATGACTTTGTGGCTGCCCCAGTGCCTCAAATCAGGCGAATACGAGATCCACATGTGGGCTCCCAGAGTAGTCACCGGACGATGGATCATGGCCCAGTAGCCGTTGATCCTCCGCGGCAGCAATGCGGCATCTTTGTCTTCAGGCGGCATGATCACGCCGTATCGATCAAAGGTCCGGAAGTCCTTCGTGAGAGCCAGTGAAACTCCAGGACCACCGCGAGCAAACGATGTGTACGCCACTGCGTATTGCTCGAGTTCAGGGACGTACGTGATACGGGGATCTTCAATGCCCCAGACTTCCTCTGGATATTCACGCGCGTTTGCAACCAGCGTGGGCTTCTCGTCGATGCGCCATCCATCGATTCCGTTGGAAGAACGTGCTGCGCAAAGATGCGAAATGCCGCGCCGGTCCTCCACGCGACACAACAGCAATGTGTCTCCATCTGCGAGACGTACGGCCCCGGCATTGAACACGCTGTTGATCGGATAGGGCCAATGCTCCCTGCTGAGAATCGGATTATGACTATAGCGCGTCAGGAGTGGAGCTTCGGTGGATTCGACTGCGACCGAATCATGAAACGGAGCTGGGACAGTCTTCAGACTCAACAGGAACACTCATTTCGGGGTACGTTTCTTCTGCGCTGGTTTCAGATGATGCCTGCATATCAAGCAGTGCCATCAGGAAGGAGAGCGTAGATTCAGCTCCCTGGTTCTCGTTGACGCGATCTGGATGAAGTCCGTCTTTGCATCCGCCTGTTGTGGCATCGTATAGAGCCACTCGGAGGTCGTTCTTGCCGAGGAACCAGCCGAATACACGATGCGCTTCTGCACGCCAGCGCTCATCATGGGTCAGCTTGTAAACCTCAAGACAAGCGGAGATTGTCGCACAGGCTTCGACCGGTTGCTGATCGAAACGAGACCTCTCTCCGCCTTCGCTGAAAAACCCGCTCGAACCAATCGGGACAAAGATCTCATCGTCATCGCGGTGCTGCGCGGCAAGAAGCCATTGAAGAGCCTCGACTCCCGCCGCAATCATTCTCTTATTGTCACTCTGCCACCCGGCTAGGATGAGCGCTTGCGGTAACCTTGCGTTCGAGTAGGAAAGGCTCTTCTCGAACCACTTCCAGGTATCGGTGTTGCTGCGCTCGTAGATATCGAGCAGGCGATTGGCTAGTGTGTTGCGATGGCCTTGTATAGTCCTGTCGCCGGGAAACCATTCCAGATATTCTTTCATTCCGAGCACACTGAAAGCCCATGCGCGAGGGCTGGTAAACGTTAGTGCTGCGGGTAAAGCGGCCTCAAAAAGCCTCCCTGCCGCTCCGCGTATTCCAGCGTCCTGCGACTGCCCCAACACAGTTCCCAATGCCCAAAGGGCGCGTCCATGGCTATCTTCCGAACCAACCTTCTCCAGCCATTTGCGGTCGTAGCTTAGGAAATTCCTGAAGCGGCCCCTGTCGGCATCAAAAGCAAGCCAGAGAAACGCAAGATAACGACGAGAGAGGTTGGGGTGCTTCGATTGGTCCTCATATATGAAACTCTCATCCAACCGGGTGGAAACAATGAGCGCACGCGCGTTGTCGTCTGTCGTATATCCTTCGCTTGAATTAGGCACAGTGAAAATCGCATGCTGCAACATGCCCGTGTCATCCGTCATCGTCAAAAGATGGCTGGTGTTCAAATCGGGCAGTCGATCGATTGACTCTGTTGGGATCACGAATAAATCGTCCAGATGGCTGGCCTTTGGCTGCAACGAGCGCTCGAACCGTGCGCGCTGAAAACTGGCCATGTAGGCCTTCGCCGTCTTCGGCCAGGTTGTTCCGCGAGAGTAGAGATAAGCTCTCTTGCGCATTGCATGGCGCTCCGCATCGTTCTCCAGCAGAGAAAGAACAGCCTCAGAGATAGCCTCGGGATTCTCAAAGGGAACGATGACGCCCCTCTTTTCAGCAAGCAGCTCCTTGGCATGCCAATACGGTGTGGAGATGATCGCTTTGCCTGCTCCCAGCGCAATGGCTAGCGTGCCGGAGACCACCTGCGCTTCCTGCCGATAAGGAGTGATGTAGATATCCGCGGCGCCAACATGCTCCACAAGCTCTTCCGCACTCACAAAACGATTGTTGAGGATCAGATGATCGCTGACGCCGAGCTGTTCTGCAAGCGCAAGCAGGCTTTCGCGGTAGCGCTCCCCTTCACGTCGCCGGATGTGTGGATGTGTCACGCCGGAAACGATATAAACCACGTTCGGATGACGCGCCAGAATAGCAGGCAACGCCCGAATCACGTTCTCAATCCCCTTGTTTGGGGATAAGAGTCCAAAGGTAAGCAAGACAGATTTGCCTTCGGTGCCGAACTTGTCCTTGAAATAGTTGGGATCCATGAACGGAAGGTCCGGTACACCATGCGGAATCACATCGATCTTTCCGGCTGGGACCGCATACACATCGCGCAGGAGTTGAGCCGCCAGTTCGCTCATCACAACAAGGCGATCGGAGAGTTGCGCAATCTCCTCGAGCACGATGCGTTGATTTGCATCCGGCTCGCGTAGCACCGTGTGTAGTGTCGTCACCAGCGGCATCTTCAGCTTGCGCAGCAGAGCCAGAATGTAGCGGCCGGCCGCGCCTCCGAAGATGCCGTATTCATGCTGCAAACAGACGAGATCGTTGCCGTTGAAGTTGAGGAACTCTGCGGCCCGTTCATAGGACCCAATATCCTCCTGGGCTAGCTCCAGGCGGACCTGCTCGGGATATTCGTAGCTGGATTCCGGGTCGTTGACGGGAATCGCAAAGAGCCGCCCTTGTCCAAATTCGCCCGTGAGAGCGTTGCAGAGGTCGGTCGTGAATGTTGCGATACCACATTCACGCGGCAAATAGTTTCCAACAAATGCAATGCGCGTAGGCAGAGGCAGGGTACTCGGTTCTAGTGGGACGGAGAACGAAGGTGCTGGAAGGGATCCTGATACTGACCTTGCGGTATTCATCGTATATGGGAAGGACATCTTTTCCTGCTTTCAGTATTGCTTCCGCTCTGTGCACGACGCATTGCACAACCACATGCGGACATAGTTCAGGATTTTTGGCTATCGTTTTCCCGGCAGTCGGTTTATCGTGCGAGAATTGCTCGCGAATGAACATCGTCGACGATATCCAACGATGTGTTTTGCTGAATCTGCCGGGCTTCCATGGTGACGTTCGCGATGTAGAAGCCTGGAAAACGCGTGATCCGAAGAGAACCAAACTCCGCTGCGTTGAAACGTCCGGCGATTCCTCTCAGCGCGCGTGCCAACGCTCGGTGCGTCGCCTTCTCTTCTGTCGATCCATAAGCGCGTCGCGAACAGGATCCCTGCACCCACATAAAGTGCCAACCTGCTCGGCGGATCATCACATCGAAATCCGATGCTTCAATCCTCTCGACCTGGTCCCAACTGCCACAAAAGGACTCTTTGAGCGGGTTAACACGATCCGGAAGGATACACCGGGTCCGCAAAAAGATCGAATGCAACATCACGCTTTTGCGCTTTTGGAAGTAACAAGTGGAGCGGTTTCTGACTCGCTTCGAGTAGGAATATTGAGCGGATTCTCAATCGAATCGGTCAACTTGGGATCTTCGCTCTCGCATTCCTCATGTGCGAAACCAGTTGCATCTGAATGGTTTTCCGGGCGCGCAAGATGTATCTCGGTGCGATGGCGAGCTGAAAGGTGATTCTTTACATCCGCTTTCTTTATGAGGCTCAAAGCAGCTCCAGTCGTTCGGTTGCTTGCTTGAATGACGCTCGTCTGAAGCGACGCCTGGAGTGCCGAAGGCGAGAAGGGGAAAACTGAGTCTTCCTTCAGCATACGCTGAACAAAGCTCGTGTGCCGAAAGCTCAAAAGGGATTCTGGCTCGGACTTTTCGGCACCTCAACCACTCCGAAGCCACCGAGACGGTTTACGTCTAATTGTCTTGACCTTCGTAATAGGGGACTTACGAGTTGCTTTAGGAAATGGGATTGGTGGCCTCTGGGCGTTGTGTGATCTGAAAACTGGTCGAGTAAGACCACTTTGAGCAGCGACTTACGCGCCTGGATGCGGCCGTTGTAGCCTAGGGCCCATTTCGGCCTATTGTGCGCGAATGGGAACGAAAAGCAAACATCGCCTAAGTTAAATATTGTGAGGTGACTATAGAGAAGGATTGGAGGCGCGGGCCGGGATCGAACCGGCGCATAAAGGTTTTGCAGACCTCTCCCTTACCACTTGGGTACCGCGCCTTTGGCAGGGCTGTCTTGATTATGCGCTCCATATCGCCGTAGCCAATCCGGCTGGCGCCGGAGGGCGATTGGAGCGGGAGACGAGATTTGAACTCGCGACCCTCGCCTTGGCAAGGCGATGCTCTACCACTGAGCTACTCCCGCTTACTGCAAGGTTGAGTATACCGGGCGGCTCAAATCGGGTCAAACCGCTGAAACTGCTCCGCCCACACTCGGGATGCCTATGCCGGCCGCATGTCCCTTGAGCCCCAGCCCGGCCTCCATCCTTGATGATCTCCCCATCGCGCATGTAGCAGAATTCGCCCCGCGATGGCCGCAGCCTCGGGGTTATGCGTGATCATCAGCGTCGTCTGGCCCAGTTCGCGATTCGACCGCAGCAGCATCTTCAGCACCGCATCGGAGTTCTTCGTATCCAGATTGCCTGTCGGCTCATCGGCCAGCACAATCGCCGGCCGCGTAATCAGTGCCCGCGCAATCGCCACACGCTGCTGCTCGCCGCCGCTCAACTCCGACGGCCGATGCTCCAGCCGACCCCGGATCGACAGAAGATCGCTCAAATGCTCCAGATACTTGCGATCCATCGGCTCCTTGCGCCCGCTCACCGTGTAGGCAATCTCGATATTTCCCATCGCGGATAGCGTCGGCAGCAGGTTGAATTTCTGAAAGACAAAGCCAATCCGGTGTTTCCGCAGGCGCGTCCGTTCCGCATCGCTCAGGCTGGCAAAATCAATCCCGTCAATGACGACTCTGCCCTCGCTAGCCCTCGTCAGTCCGCCCAGAAGATAGAAAAGTGTCGATTTGCCCGATCCCGAAGGCCCGACAATCGCCACGAACTCGCCGCGTTTCACTTCAAATGAAACATCGCGAACCGCGGCGACCATGATGCGGCCCGCGGCATAGACCTTGCTCAGGTTTTCGGCAAGGATGATAGGAGACGAAGCTTCTGCCTGCACAGCATTCATTGTAAATGTCGCTGCTGTCTGGGACGCGCACGGGTCAGATCAGCGCATCCTGCCGCGCATAGTTCATCAGCTCAGCTTGATATCCCATCCGTGCCCGGAATCCCAGATATCCGTCTGGCCGCAGAACAAACATCTTTCCGTCATCCCCGAGCAGTCGCCTGCCTTCATCCTCCAGATCCGATGTCGCTAGCGCCACCACGTCTGCATGGCGCAGGTTTGCTTCTGAGCGTCTCAACGTCGTCCTTGTCGAGGTTCAGTCCAAAAACGCGATGCCTCGGTGTCGTCCAATCTTCCAGCAGCGTCGATCGCGCTCCTCCGTTCCGCAAACCCAGGTCAGGCAAGCGATCTCCTGCCTTCAAGTGCCCATCTCCTCCATAATCCGCCACGATCGAAGACAAGCGATATTCGATGGCAGTTTCAGAAATGAAACCCATCGCCGTATGTTGCACAGGCGGCAGTTTCGTGAGAATCGGCGCGATCGCATCGCGTACCCGCTCCAGCATGGGATTCGATACCGTTGCCAGCTTCAATCCACGCTGGGTAAACCGCAGCAGCGCCCTGCCAACTTCACCTCGTTCCTCTTCGTAGCTGTCCAACAAGCGATCGTCTGCCCCGCGCGCCACAGCCGCCAGCTTCCACCCCAGGTTGGCCGCGTCCTGGATCCCCGTATTCATTCCCTGCCCGCCCACGGGAGAATGGATATGCGAGGCGTCGCCGGCCAGAAATACATTTCCGATGCGATAGTGCTTCGCCTGCCGATCGGTAACGTGAAACGGCGTCATCCATTCCGCAGAATGAACCTGCACCTGAACTCCAACGCGATCGACCATCCGCTGAAAATCCTCGACCGTCAGATCGCGATCCCCATTAATCTCCGATGGTTCATGCAATGCCACAATGAGCCGCACGATTCTGTCCGATAGCCTTCCCATGAACACCACATTCCCGCGACTCACATGCAATGACAACTCATCCTTCGGTGCATCCGCTCCCGTGATCTCGACGTCGGCGAGAAAAAATGAGATCGCCACACTGCCACCCTCGAACGGAACTCCCATCTTCTCGCGAACTGCGCTATGCGCCCCATCGGAGCCAATCACCCACCGCGGCGCGACATCTTCCGTTCGGCCATCGGCGTGACGAAGCGTTGCCTGTATCTCGGAGTTCTGCCGCAGCGAAATTAGTTCCACATTGCGCTCCGTCTTCACTCCCAGCGATTCCATGTAGCGGTTCAACAACGCCTCAGTCTCCGATTGCGGAAGAAACAGCGCAAATGGATAGCGGCTCTCGACGCCATCAAGCGTAAAGTCCACAATCAGCTTTCCTTCGCTGTAGAACTTGGCTTCGCGCAACCTGCGGCCTCGCGCAATCGCCTCATCCGCGATCCCATATCTCTGAAACTGTTCCAGCGTTCGCGCCTGTACCACCAGCGCCTGCGAGTACTGGGCCATGTGGTCCGACTTGTCAATTATGCGCACGTCCATTCCCGCGCGCTTCAATTCAATCGCCGCCGTCATCCCGGTCGGACCCGCACCTACAATCAAAATTTCCTTGCTCGCCATGCCTTCTGCTCCTGCGCACCACGCGACCGGCTCTTACTCTTTCTACACTTGCCTGAGATGCCGTCCTGCCATCTGAGGCAGCATTCCGTTTGGATGCCTGCCCCGTGCATGCGACGAGTTTTGCTAGAATCGTTCCACTTGATCAAGGAGGAATCCCCGCATGGCCGCTGGTGCCGGAGTCGCCGCTGCAGCCGCTGCAGCCGTCGCAAACGCTGTCAAAGCCTCAGGTGCAATCGTTCAGGTCGAGCCGGAAGATTTTCTTAAAATCATTGCGCGCGCAAAGGATTCCCTTGTGGTCACTGCGGAAGGTGGATTCTTCAAGACAAAGTATCAGTACCTCACCAGCTACAAGGGGCTCGACTTCTATTGCGAGTCCACTGAACTGCTCCAGATCCCCGCCGGAACAGAATTGATCCCCGCCGGCAAAATCTGGATTCCAAGCATGTAAACCACGCGTTGAGGCTGCTGCCAGTCCTGCTTTTCCAGGGAATGAACCTTTGGGCGCGCTTCAGATCGCGTTTTCTCCCATTGTCGACCTGCGAATACCCATCCCATCCATCGGATTCCTGCCCCTATGCCATAAACTGGATATGCCACGATTCCACTGCAGGTCTGTTCATGACATCGAAAGCTAATCTCGTCTCTTCCATTGAAGCTGCCGCTGCAAAGGCCGGTCTCAAGCTTGTCTCCACCACTGAAGCCTCCGACTTCAATGGCCAGCCAACCCAGATCTTTCAGCTTGGCCTGCCCGGTCTCGACGATCGCCGCCTGCAACTCGAATTGACTGAGGCATTCGACTTCGACAAGGCCGACCTGCTGCCCGAAATGACGGCACACCTCACCGGTGAAGCAAAGCGCCTGCGCAATCCACGCCCAGAGTGCTACGTCACCCTCGGCGGCCTGCCGCTCGCCTTTGGCAAGTTCCAGTGGCCCTTTCATCGCTCCACTTCCGGCGCCGATACCTACATCGTTCACGGTGAAATCGACCTTGCCGACGGCGGAACGCATAACCTCCACGCCAAGATCGCCGCCTCCGTTACCGTCACCTTCGCCGAGATCGTGCCCGCGATGGAGCAGCCCTACGCAGAGTCCTTCGTCTACAACGCCATTCGCAAGACCGTCGACTTTGGCCAGCTCGAATTCCTCAAGTCCGGCAATCGTCAGCCCGTTCCGGTCACCACGCGCTTCTACAGTCGCTGGCAAAAGAAGTTTCTCTTTACCGAAACGGATGATCAGGAACGTCTGCGGTATTTGCTTAGCAAGGTTTACTGGCTCTCCGGTGTTTTGGGCAATGGCAAGCCTGTGTGGATCTCCGATCCGCGCGACGCCCAATACCTCAACACGACAGAACAGGATTTATTGCGCATGGCCAGCCACGAAGCCGGCGAAGGACTGATGACGCTTGATGGCGAATACGCCGCTGCTACCCCGAAGCTGATGGCGCGCGCCGCCGAGTACGAAGCAGCCCGCGATGCGGCGCTCAACTTCACCAAGCCCCAGTTCAACGAGTCCATGCGCTCCGGCCACGCGAATATGTAGTGCGTTAGCCGATCAAAACGATCTTGCCCTGCACGGATCCGCCCGCCAGGAGTTCGACGGCACGCCTCGCATCGAGCAACTCGAAAGTATGTGTGACAAACGGGTCGATCTTCTTTTCCTCGACCAGCGAGAAAATCTTTGGCAAATCCTCCCGTAGAGGCTTCGGATCTTTTTTGTAGAGCGCACTTACGCCGTAGAAATCACCTCGTCGGCCGCGAAGGCGCGCACCGATGAAAAGATTGGTGAACATCGCCACTTTGGAGAAAATTCCAGGGGCGCCCATGAAACCAAAGCCGATCACCATCCCGCCCCGCCGCAGCGCGCCGATACACGGTCCGATATTGGCACCACCCACTGCATCGAATACGTAGTCCACTCCATCGGGTTCCAGGGCACGTGTAAGGCGATCCAGCTTGCCACTCCTGTAGTCGATCGGAATGGCGCCAAGAGAGCGCACGGTCTCATGCTTGCTCGTGGACGCTGCAGCATAGGTCTTCACTCCAGCAAGTCTCAGCAACTGAAGCGCCGCCGTGCCGACTCCCCCGGCGGCTCCAGTTACGAGCGCAGTCTGGCCGCTCCGCACCTTCGCAACGCGATGAATCATTTGCCAGGCGGTAACGTAGTTGAGAATCACGGCTGCGGCGTCGCGATCGGAAACATCACTCGGGACAGGCAGGAACTGTTCAGCCCCGCGAATGAGAATCTCGGCAAAGCCTCCGTAAACCGTGAGCGCCGCCACACGCTGCCCGACATCAAAACCGGTGACACCGGCGCCGACCGCATCGACCTCTCCAACGGTTTCATAGCCAGGAACGAACGGTATCTTCGGTGCAAACGGATAGTTGCCGCCAAGCATGATCAGATCGGTGGCACCCACTCCCGCAGCTTTGACGCGCACGCGAAGTTGTCCTGCGCCGGGACTCTCGACGGGCAGTTCGACGACTTGGAGGACTTCAGGTCCACCCTTCTTCGTCAACATCACTGCGCGATATGTAGCTGGCACACGAATCCTTCTTGGATTTCGATGCGAACAGATGCGCTCAGGCGAGAGAAGATCGTAAGGAATCTCCTTTCAACGCGCCGGGTCTGGCTAGCTGTTAGAGCGCACTCCCGCACCCAGAACAGAACTTCGCGCCAACAGGATTCGTCTTCTGGCATTTCGGGCACGCCACCAGCGTTCCCTGCTGCGCAATCGCCGTTGAATTCTCCGCAGGCGCGCCCGCCGAGGCCGGCACATTGATGGTCATGTTGATGGGCTGCCCATAAGCCGGCATCGTGATGCCGAGCGCCGCCGCAATCCCCGCCGCCTGGATCGCATTAAACTCCCGCACCCGCCCCGGCATGAAGAAGCACTCAATAAACCCCAGCACCCACGGAAACGGCGTCCAGCAGAAGCAGGCATAGAGAATGCCGAGCCCCGTTCGCCGTAAATAGAAGTGGTGGACACCGAAACCGCCCAGAAACAGCGCCAGCAGAATCCCCACAACCTCATCGCGCCGCGCCTGCTCGTACTGCTGGTAAAACACTGCTTGCGCATTCACATAGGGGGTCGTCGTCATGGCCGCATCTCCAAGCGTTCCTTGCATTAAAACATACGCAACCAGCAACTCAAGAGTTCCAATCTATCCGCTTCGCAGCAGGCTGCGACGACCCGCTGTTCCCTGTTCCCTGTTCCCTGTTCCTTTAGCATCATAGGCATATGTCCACTCCCAACGCCTCCGCCAGCAGCATCTTCAAGATTGCCGGCGATCTCCCCGTCCATCGCCTCGGCTACGGAACCATGCGCCTCGTCGGCGAAGGCGCCTGGGGCGAGCCGAACAATCCAGAAGAAGCCCGCCGCGTTCTGCGCCGCGCCGTCGAGCTCGGCGTCACTCTCATCGACACAGCCGACGCCTACGGCCCCGAGATCGCCGAACGCCTCATCTGCGAAGCCCTCTATCCCTACCCACCCGGCCTCGTCATCGCCACCAAGGGCGGCATCACCCGCCAGGGCCCCGCCAAAACCGAGTACGTCGGCCGCGCCGGCTATTTAATTCAATGTGTCGAAATGAGCCTGCGCCGCCTCAAGCTCGAGCGCATCGAGCTCTACCAGCTCCACCGCATCGACCCGCGCACCCCGCTCGAAGAAAGCTTTGGGCGCACTTGAAGTATGCAAGACCAGGGAAAAATCCGCCACATCGGCCTCAGCGAAGTCACGCCCGCAGAGATCGAACAAGCGCAGAAGATCGTCCCCATCGTCAGCGTGCAGAACCGCTACTCGCTCGCCGACCGCCGCCACGAGGAGACGCTCAACTGGTGCGAACAACGCGGCATCGCCTTCCTGCCCTGGTATCCCATGGCCGGCGGCAAACTGCTCAAGCCCGACCATCCCTTCGCGCAGACGCTCGCCCAACATCGCCGCGCGCTACAACGCCACCCCCGCGCAGCTCTCCATCGCCTGGCTCCTGCATCGCTCGCCCGTCATGCTGCCCATTCCCGGCACGTCCCAGGTGAAGCACCTCGAAGAAAACATCGCCGCTGCATCGCTCCAGATCGGCCCTGACGAATGGGCGCCAACTGAAGCCGTATTCGCTGCACTGGCGGCTAACCTGGAGACGATTACTCTTCGCGGCCTGCATCCTTGTCGTCTTTCTTCTCCCCCGGCCGCGGCGTCAACGCCGGCGCCAGCGGATCGCCCCAGATGTAGTGCCCGAACCAGTTCTCGTTCTCCTCCATCACCGCGCGCTGCTGCTTCGGCTTGTTGATCGGATGCCCAAACCCGTCATACAGCACCATCTTCACCGGAACGCCATGATCCTCCAGCGCCTGCCGCAGCTCAAAGCTGTTCGGCACCGGCACCCGCTTGTCCGCGCTCCCCTGCTGAATCAGCGTCGGCGTCTTCGCCTTGCGAAATGTAGCTGATCGGCGACGTCACCTTGTAAATCTCCGGATCATCCCATGGCGTCGCGCGCAGATACTGCACCGTGAACGGAGTGATGTCGGTGTTCGCGTAATACGTCGTCCAGTCCGAAATCCCCGCGCCAACACTCACCGCCTTGAAGCGGTCGCTCGACGTCGTGATGAACGCCGAAATATATCCGCCTTCACTCCACCCCATCGACCCCACGCGATCCTTGTCCACGAACCCCTGCGCAATCAGATAGTCCACGCCCGAAATCACATCGGCATAATCGCCCACGCCCAGGTTGCGCACATTCAGCGCGCGAAACTTCGCGCCATATCCCGCCGACCCGCGATAATTCGGCCGCAGCACCAGCGCTCCCTTCGCCACAAACCGCTCAATCGGGTAGTAGCGATCGGCACTCACAAACGGCATATCGATCCCCGTCGGCCCACCATGAATCACCACCAGCAGCGGATACTTCTTCGTCGGCGAAAAGTCCGCCGGCTTGTACAGCACGCCTTCAATCTCCGCTCCGTCGCCTGACTTCCAGCGCACCACCTCACGCTTCGCAACCGTGAACTCCGCTTCCTGCGCGCCCGCATGCGTCAGTTGCTTCGGCGCACCTTCCCCCAATCCGCTCGCATAAATCTCCGCATACTCATTCGCGCCGGCCCCGCGATACGCCACCTGCTTGAAGTCCTTTGAGAACGTAAACGATCCCGCAATCTCGCTCCCCGGCATCGCCATCTTCTTCACACTTCCCGCTCGCAGGATCGAGCAGGTACAGCGCCGAACTCATCTTCTGCAAGCCGGAGAAATAAATCCCCTCCGGCGACCACTCTCAGCAGGTCCGGATCCTCATCGAACGCCTCACTCACCACCCGCGGCTTTCCGCCGTTCGCATCCACAACCGCAATCTTCTGGTTCGCATAGAAGAAATACTTCTCCCCATTCGACGTCGCATATGCAATCTGCTTCCCATCCGGCGACCAATGCGGATCTGAATCCGGCCCCGGCGTATCCACAATCTTCTTCACCGCGCCGTCCGCCACCGTCACGACGTATATGTCCTTTGAAGACGACGAAATCAGATCGGGATCCTTCGCCGCACTGAACGCAATCCGCGTCCCATCCGGCGAAAACGAGAACTCCTCCACGCTGAACGCGTCTTCCTTCGTCAGCTCCTTCGGCTCGCCGACCGCGCTCACACGCCCCGCCTCATCGGTCTTCGGCAGATCCACGAGCCACAGGTGCTCCATCTCGTAATCCGCATGAATCACGTGATAATCACCGAACGAATCCTTGCGATCCTTCATCGGCTTCGGCTCCGGAGCTTCCGCCGAAAACGCAATCCGCTGCGAGTCCGGCGCCCACTCGAACCCGCCCACGCCCTTTTCCATCTTCGTCAGTTGCTGCGCCTCGCCGCCATTTGCAGGCATCACCCACAACTGTCGTTTGTCCCCGGGCGACTTTGGCAGCGACCCTGGCCGGTCCGACGCAAATGCAATCCACTTTCCGTCCGGCGACCACTCCGCCGAATTGCACGAGTGCCCCGCTGTCGTCAGCTGATGCCGCTCTCCCGTTGCGACGTCCGCAATCCACAAGTCAGTCTCAAATGCATTCGCATCCCAGTTCGTCCGCGTCTGCTCGTAGACAACGCGCTTGCCGTCCGGCGAAATCTTCGGCGATCCCACGCCGTACATCTCCAGCGACTGATCGATCGTCGGCACTTTCGCAGTTGCGGGCGTACTCGCCACAACCGGGGGCTGGCTCTCGGCGGCGCACGCCATCATCAAAACCGAAGCAACAAGCAGGGAAGCACAGATCGCAGAGCGGCTCACGTTGAATCTCCTCCAGAATTTGTCCGAAGTATATCCGCTCAATCCGATTTGCGGAATGAAAGTAACAGCCTGTCATGCTGAGCGAAGTCCTGTGAAGCAAGACGGAGTCGAAGGATCTGCGGTTGTCCTTCGATGAGATAGCCCCGAAGATTTCCATGGCCAACTCTTCTTGCAAGCTTCGCGCACAAACGAAAAGCCCGCGGCCTCGAGGGTCGCGGGCTTTCTCAATAAATCTGTCTCGGACTACTCCACTGCGTTTGTCGCGATCGTATTCTTGTACCACTCCGCACTCAGCTTCGGATACCGTTTCAGCGTCTTGAAGTCTACATAGTGAATACCGAATCGCTTGCTGTATCCATCGGCCCATTCAAAGTTGTCCAGCAGGCTCCACAGGAAATATCCCTTCACCGGATATCCCTCGCTCGCTGCTCGATGCAGCTGCGTAAGATGGTTGCGCAGATACATGACGCGATCGACGTCTTCCACGCGACCATCGGGAGTAAGCACATCATCCGAGGATGTCCCATTCTCCGTGATAAAGACCGCGGGCACTTTGTCTTTCCAGATATCGCACACGTTGCGCACCGTCCAGTAGATGCACTCCGGCCCAATCTGAATCCAGGGAGAGTACATGTGCGGATAGGATGCCGGCATCGGCACCACTTCATATCCCTTCGGCGAACCGTCCGCCTTCACATAGGAAGGGTTGTACGTATTCAGCCCCACAAAATCGAGCGGGCTTCCGATCGCCTTCATGTCGCCTTCCGCGACCTTGGGCGCATCCGCGCCTTGCTCCGTCAGGTAGCTCTCTGGATACTTGCCGTCGAGTATCGTCGTCAGGAACGGAGCATTCTCGGCGCGTGTTGCCTTGCGCGCGGCTTCGATGTGTTCGTTGGTCTCCATCACCGGTGCAAAGATCGATGCGTTTTCAGCCAGTCCAACCTGCGTTCCGCTCGGCGTGTTTGCACGAATCGCCTGCACGCCCAGGCCATGCGCCAAAATGGCGTGGTGACGGATCTGGTTCACCGGCCCGGCGGGCAATTTCAATCCGGGAGCAAACTGGCCAATCTTGTACCCCAGGTCCGTGAAGCAGACGAATTCGTTCGTCGTCATCCAGTGCTTGACCTTGTCGCCAAGATGCTTCGTTACATAGGCGCAATAGTCTGCAAACGCCTTCGATGTATCGCGCGACTGCCACCCACCCTGCAGTCCCGCGGGCGTGTCCCAGTGAAACATCGTAACGTACGGCGTAATGTTGTTCGCGAGCAGTTCATCTACAACGCGGTTGTAGTAATCCAGGCCCTTCTCATTCACCTGCCCAGTCCCACTCGGAAACACGCGCGACCACGACAGCGACATCCGGTAAGTGCTCACGCCAAGGTTCTTCAGCAACTGCACGTCCTGCTTGTAGAGATGATAGGAATCGTCCGACACGTCTCCCGTGTCGCCGTGATACGTCTTGCCCGGCGTATGCGAAAAGGTGTCCCACAGCGACGGCCCGCGTCCATCCGCCTGCGCGCCGCCTTCAATCTGGTATGCCGCGGTCGCGCATCCCCACAAAAATCCCTTCGGATATTCAAGCCGCTTCGGCTGCGGTTCTCCAAAAGCAAGCCGCGGCAGAGAAACCCCGGCATAGGCCGCAGCCGCCGCTGCGGTCACACCCTTTCCAAACTGACGACGCGTAATCGTTTTCACACTTACCCCTTTCAAGCGTTACCGAAACCCTAAAACATCAGCCAAAACGTTTTAGCAGAGTACTTCACTGCAATGCAAGCGTAATTCTATCAAGCTTCCCCAAGGGCTCATGGCTCTGCCGGTACGGCAAGCCCGATGACGCGCAAAACAAAAGCCGCAGCCTTTCGGCCACGGCTCTTGTTGCATTCTCCCGCTCCAGCTACATTTCTTTGACGCCTTCGACAAACGCCTTCAGCTTGCGCGAGCGCGACGGATGCCGCAGCTTGCGCAGTGCCTTCGCTTCGATCTGCCGAATGCGTTCGCGCGTGACCTGGAAGCTCTGTCCCACTTCTTCCAGGGTGTGCTCCGAACCATCTTCCAGTCCAAAGCGCATCTTGATCACCCGCTCCTCGCGCGGCGTCAACGTGCGCAGAACCTGGGACGTGTACTCCTTCAGGTTCACGCTGATCACAGCCTCGCTGGGCGAAACCGCCTGCCGGTCTTCGATAAAGTCGCCAAGGTGCGAGTCTTCCTCTTCACCAATCGGCGTCTCCAGCGAAATCGGCTCCTGCGCAATCTTCAGCACCTTGCGCACCTTGGCCACGGGAATATCCATGCGCCGCGCGATCTCTTCGCTCGATGGTTCACGGCCCAGTTCCTGCACCAATTGCCGGCTCGTGCGGATCAGCTTGTTGATCGTCTCGATCATGTGCACCGGGATACGGATCGTGCGTGCCTGGTCCGCAATCGCGCGCGTAATCGCCTGGCGGATCCACCACGTCGCATACGTCGAGAACTTGTACCCGCGCCGATACTCGAACTTGTCCACCGCCTTCATCAGGCCGATGTTGCCTTCCTGAATCAGGTCGAGGAACTGCAGACCGCGGTTGGTGTACTTCTTCGCAATCGAAACCACGAGACGAAGGTTCGCCTCGATCAGCTCCCGCTTCGCCTGCTCGGCGTCCATGTCGCCCTGGATCATCTCGCGCTGCGTGCGCTTCAGTTCCACAATCGACACACCTGCGTCGCCCTCGATCTTCTCGAGGTCAACTTTGCAGTTCTTCTGCTGGCGCCGATACTCCTTCTTCAGCTCATCGCTCTTCGATGCTTCGTGCTTCTGATCCAGTGAGCGGATCTGCCGCTCCAGCGTGCGCATCGTGTCGACGGTCTTGTTGACCTTGTCGAGCAGCCGCTTGCGCTCGAGGCCGGTGTACTTCAATTCGCGAACAATCCGCGATACGTATACTTTCTCGCGAGCGATCAGCCAGCGCGTTTTGCGCTGTTCTTTCTGGCTGGTCTTGCTGTTCGCGGCAGCCTGCTTCTCTTCAAGCAGCGCAATCTTCTTCTGGTGCTTCACCAGCGCATCGATGCGTGCAACCGTGGCACGCACACGCGTCTGCACCACGTCTTCGGTCAGTTCTTCTTCGTCGAAGATCACGACCTCTTTCACGTTGCGCACACCGCGCTTCAGATCTTCGCCCAGCGCTACAATCTCGCGAATCACGATCGGTGAACGCGAAATCGCCTTCAACACGCGCAACTGCCCACGCTCGATACGCTTGGCAATTTCCACTTCGCCTTCGCGCGTCAGCAGCGGCACGGTGCCCATCTCGCGCAGATACATGCGCACGGGGTCGTTGGTCTTTTCCAGGGTGCCCGGCGTCAGATCGAGCTCAACATCTTCGCCTTCTTCAAGCTCAAAATCTTTTTCTGCGCCAAACTTCGGCGCATCCAGCAGGTCAATGCCCTGGCTGCCGATCGTTGTCATCAAATCGTCGATGTCGTCGGCAGAAGTGCTGATATCTTCCGGCAACATGTCGTTCACATCGCCGTAAGTGAGATACCCCTTCTCCTTGCCGGTCTCGATGAGGTTAGTGATATCGTCTTCAAATTTGTCGTTGATGGCCAAATGGTCCCTTCTCTCCAGCACGATCAAGTTTCAACACCGGGTCGCGCGCCAGTGCAGAGCCCAAATCCGCTCGCAACTACATTTGGATGCCCAAACGTGCGCGTTTGCGGACACGGACTCCCGGTCCCCGCATCAAAAAGAGCGGACGTAATAATAGCTCGGAGCAGGATGTTCGCGCTTCAGGTTTCGCCTGGTCGCCCGCGAGCCGAAGCTCATGTGTGGGGCAAGGGGGCGCGCATCCTCACAGAGATCAATAGACTAACACAACTGACTCCGCGTTAAAGCGGCGAAATTTCAACAAAAATTCTTCGCAAGTAACCGCTTAGCCCGCGTTATCGAAGCTCTTCACCGCGCAGAATCGTATCTCTGCTGCCTATTCCTGTCTATTTAGACGTGTTCTGACCTTAAAGTGACTCAAAGAAATCAGCACTTTGGGCGGTCAATTTCCGCATGTATCCGACCCCCGCAACCGCCTCAATGCCCGGTCCAACTCCAGCTTCCGCTGAGTCAGCAAGGCCAAGTTCCGCAAAATCCCCCCGCCGCTCCGCCTCCTGGATTTGCGCCCGCATATCTCGCAATTCCGCTTCAATCTTCCGCTGCTGCAGGCTAACGACCGCGCCAATCACGGTTTCAGCCGCCGGTGGCTCCGTTTCTCCGAGTAAAGCCTCAGCCAGCAACGCCCTTTGCGCGGGATTTTCGACCACATCCATCGGGTCGCGCGCTCCCCGCTCTGCCAACACCCGCAGCGCCTCGAACGCACCAAGCCCCTCAAACCACTGCGGTTGCCTGCTCAACGCATCCGCGGCCGTCCTGCGGGATTCCTCGTGCTCCGGATCGGTGATGGCCAGCGCCCGCAGCATCACCCGCTCCACCTCGGTCAGAGCAGTCGTACGCACCTCGATGCGCTCCCGCCTCCGAAGAGCAGCCTGCCGCAATTCCTCCCGCAGTACCGCCGAATCAATCCCCAGCTTCTGTGCCGCATCCATCGCAAACTGATCCCGCACCAGCTTCTGCGGAATTCGCCGGATATGCGGCAGCAAGTAGTTCATTGCTTTCAACTTCTGATCCGCAGCCGCGCCCGGAAACATCTGGCGCGCCCGCTCAATCAGGTAGTCTGACTGCCTCCGCGCCCCCATCACCGCCTGCGTATAAGCCTCAACTCCCCGTTCGCGGATAAACCGGTCCGGGTCCAGCCCCCCATCCAGCGTCACCAGCTTGAGGTTGAAGCCTTCTTCGGTCAGCAAAGCAATGGACTTTTCTGCCGCGTTTGCCCCAGCCGCGTCCGGATCGAAATTCACCACCACATTCTGCGTATGCCGACGCAAAATCGCCACCTGCTGCTCGGTAAATGCCGTCCCGCTGGTCGCAATTACGTGCTGGATTCCGCGCAAAAACAGCGAAATACAGTCCATTTGCCCTTCAACCAGCAGCGCATAACCGGCCTGTCTGATGGCAGATTTAGCCTTATCGAGGTTAAAAAGCACCTGCCCCTTGGTATAAAGCGGCGTTTCCGGCGAATTGATGTACTTTGCGCCCGCCTTTTCGCCCGTCTCCAGCGTTCGCGCGGTAAATGCAATCACCCGCCCGCTCTCATTGCAGATGGGAAACGTCACCCGCTTCCGAAACCGGTCGTAGATCGGTCCCTGGCTCCCATCGCCCTGCTCTTTCGAGCTGAAAAGCCCCGATGCACGCAACGTACTATCGTCCGCCATCCCGCCGAGCCGGTCACGCAGCGCCCCAAAGCTGTCCGGAGCGTATCCGATCCTGAAAGCCTTGATCCCTTCCGGTGTCATCCCACGGCCCACCAGGTATTCGCGCGCCAGCGCTCCCTCCGGCCCGCGCAACTGTTCTTCAAACCAGCTCGCCGCAGTCTCATGCAGATCGAGGAGCTTCGCTCTCTGGCGGGCCTCGGCAGCTTCTTCAGGGGAAGAGAACTCGCGCTTCGGCAGCGGAATCCCATTCTTCTGCGCCACGATCCGCACCGCCTCGGGAAAGCCGACGTTCTCAATCTTGCCGACGAATGAGAAGACATCCCCCGAAACGCCGCACCCAAAGCAGTGATAAAACTGCCGCACCGCATGCACGCTGAACGATGGCGATTTTTCCTTGTGAAACGGACACAGCCCCGAGTAGTTCTGCGCTCCAGCTTTGCGCAGACGGATGTATCCCTCGATCACCTTGACGATGTCGACCTGTTGCTTAACGGTTTGTGCGAAGTCCGACACGGATGGAATCTGTAGTTAAGGATAGCCGCCCGCGCGTCTCATCAGCCTGTGTACTTCCGGTCTCAAATCGCTCCAACAATCCGACTTTATCGGCTGGCGCATCCAACTCCCCACATGAGGGCTGATCATGAAAATCACCGAACTCCTGATCAAGGAACTAGACGATGAAGCCATCGGAAGCCGCAAAGCGCTTGAGCACGTCCCGGAGGGCAAGAACGACTGGAAGCCGCACGAAAAGTCGATGCCGCTTGGCCGTCTCGCCACTATCGTCGCGACTACTCCCGGCTGGATCGAGATGGTGGTGAATATGGACGAGGTCGATATCAATCCGCCTGGAGGACCGAAGTTCAGCCCTCAGCCCTGGAAGACACGGCGCGACCTGCTCGACCAGTTCAAGGTCAGCCTGAAAAAGGGCAGCGAAGTTCTTCAGAAGACCACCGACGACCATCTATTCAACACCAGGTGGCGGATGCTTTCCGGGGGCAAACTGATGATTGAGCAGTCGCGCTATGAGGCCATTCGCGAAGGAGTGATGAATCACATGGCCCACCATCGCGGGCAGTTGACGGTCTATCTCCGGCTCAATGGCGAAACCGTCCCCGCCATCTACGGGCCTTCAGCCGACGAGGGGAAAACTTAAAAAACTCTTGCCGGCCGCACCTCGGCTCTGTACACAGTGCCGAAAGCTAAATGGGTTCAATTCCGCCAGTCGATACCCGGGGGTAGAAATGAACCCAGATGGGGCATTTTGGTTGGTGTTGGCATAATCCGGCCGGAGTCAGCTGATTTGCTCAAAACCCTCCCGGTCCGGGACCACCCTGGCCACCTTGGCCGCTCTGACCACTCTCGCCGCCTTGACCATCCTGGTTTCCCTGGTTGCCTTGACCGCCTTGATTGCCTTTGTTGCCCTGACCACCTTTATTACCCTGACCACCCTTACCACCACCGCCGCCCTGACCGCCACCACCACCTTGGCCACTACCGCCGCCCTGGCTACCGCCGCCGCCCTGGCCACCGCCGCCGCCCTGGCCACCGCCGCCACCCTGGCCACCGCCGTCAGCTTGGCCGCCGTCGCCCTGACCGCTACCTCCACCTTGGCCACCGCCACCAGCGTTGCTGCCCTGACCACCGCCGCCGCCGCTGCCGCCCTGGCCCCTGTCACTACCACGGCCGCCACCGCCGGCTTGACCGCCACCCTGACCACCTTGGCCCCCCTGGCTGCCTTGACCGCCTTGACCCTGATCGTTCGCAATGCCGTTATCGAGACCGCTGAACGCATTTGCCGCCGTTAATGCGAGTCGGGTGTATGCACCGTTCAGCGCGGCCGCAAGCGCGCCCATTCCTGCGACGGATCCAGATGCGATGAGCGCCAAAACCAGCACATATTCAACCATGGTCCCGCCTTCATTGGCAGCCGCCCCTCGTTTGATTGAATTGCGCAGATTGGAAAGAAAATGATCCATGGATTCCTCCCATTTGGCCTTGATCAGCTAGTAGCTCAACTTCATGGCCCGGGCTCTCCGCCTATGTTCGTCCTTTTGGTTTCTTGGGGAGAGAAATGCGGCGCCAATTAGTCGCGGCGCATCGCACATTTCGGGAACAATACACGCAGAATGGACTCCTGTGCAACCGTCAGCAATCCCTCATCAGATTCTTTTGTGGGAACCTTTCGTAACACATCAACGTGTTACTCCATCAAATCGCGCGATCGCAGGACAAAGAGTTGCCACCACTCAAGAACTCGGCTAGAAGATCGTCGGTTGCTCTCGGGCCTCAGGCCCGGGCGACTGGCTGAGGTTGGGTTGCTCCAACGCGACTACCGCACTCCTGGCCCGCCGGAATTTAGAAAGCTGACGCATCCGGCAATGCAGCCGGCTCAATGCCCGTATCGCCTGCGCGCCGCACCCGGGCTCGAACTCTCCGGGCTGTCCTGCTGTGCCGGTGCCACTTGCGGCTCCGCGCGCTCATACGATGGTACAAAAGGCTTTCCATCGATGATGTACACTGCCGTCCAAGCAACCTCCACCGGCTGTCCGTCGACAAGATACGGCTTGTACTTCCACTTGTCTATCGCTGTGACGAGCGCATCCTTCAGATTCTGATTCCAGGATGTCGCGTCTTCGTTCTTCGCCTTCACGCTTCCATCCTTGCGAATAATGATCGGAATAGGGAAGCTGCCCCGAAACGGAAATCCATTCGGCATCAGCGGAATCGACGCCCCCGCCTCGTACACCGACACCGGCTTAGGATGTCCCGGCTCAATCGTGTACGGCTCTGGAATCACATCCTTAGCCGGCTTTACAAGGTCGGCGCTCGCATCGACGAGCGCTTCCAGCAGCGTCACCTTCATCTCCGCGATCATCGCACCATTGAAGATCACCTTCACATCGCGCGCCACTGTTCTCCCCTCGAACGGCTGCGGATCTGCAAACTGCACAGTTGTGTCGGAGGTTGTTGTCAGTCGCAGATGATAGTCGTTGTCAAAACACATTGTCGGAAACAGCCAATCTGGGTTAGCCCGGTCGGCGTAGTGCTGCGGATCGATGACGGAAACGCAATTCAGCTTTACACCGACGGTGGTGACGCGCTTCACGTCCATCTCGTAATCGGGCTGAACATTCGCCATCTGGTAGAGGGGATCGATCACCGGCCGCGCAACCCGCAATACCAATAGACGACGATCGAATCCCACCTTGCTCGGCTTGCTCTGAAACTGCTCCGTCTCTGAAACGCTCCACTCGCTTCCCGTGAGTCTCTGTTCCGGGCTCTTAAATGTGCGTGCCCATTGGCTCGGCCCTAGGTGCCACTCCTCCATCGTTCCGCTCGCCGGCTTCTTCACACCAGGCGTAATCACCTGGAAATCCACCTTCATGTGCCAAGGCTTCAGATCGTCACCGGCCAGCGCATTCGACTTCACCCCGGCAATCATCAGCCGATGCGCCAATTCGCTGATCTTCGTCGTCGCCACGTACTGGTGCTCAACGGGAGCGGGAGCTGGCTTCTCCTGTCCAGCCGCGCCGAACCCGCCCGCAAGCAAATATGCAACACACGTCAGGATTGGCAGAGCCCTCGAGCTCTTTGAAGAGGAGAGAGAATGAATCATGGCAGGCCTCAGGGATTCGACCCACCATCTTACACATTTCCATTTGAGTTTTGAGATGATCCAATGAGAAAGCAGGAAATCGCGACAGGCCGATTGTCTTAGTAGTCCCTAATCCCTAATTCTTCGTCCCTGCTTTTTTCATTCGTCCCGCAGCGCCTGCATCGGTTGGATTGACGCAGCTCGCCGGGCCGGAATCAGCGCAGCCACGAGCCCGATCGCCGTCAATACCACCGCAACTGCGACATACGTACTCGCGTCCAGCGGCTTCACTTCGTACAGAAAGCCTTTGATCAGCCGTCCAGTCGCGACTGCCAGCACCAACCCAACAACCAGACCCGCACCAATCAAGATCGATCCCTGCCGAAGCACCAATTTCGCCACGCTGCCCCGCGTCGCACCCAGTGCCATGCGCACACCGATCTCGCGGCGCCGATAACTCACCAACTGCGACAGCACGCCATACAATCCAACAATCACCATCGCAATCGCCAGCCCCGCAAACGATCCAACCAAATACAACCCTAGCCGCTGGCTGAAGGTGTTCTTGTCCACGGCCTCCTGCATTGTCTGGAAATTGTCGAGCGCGAAACCCGGCGCCCACTGGTGAAACACCGTCCGCATCTCTTGGGCCACCGGAATATCCCCGCGCGTCTTCACCACGAAGGTCACCCCGGTATTCAGCAGCGCCTGGTAAAACAACGAAGTCGTTGGAATCTGCTGCTGCGGTAATAGAATCAGTGGCTGTACTTCGCCTCCAACGTTTGAATCCACCTGGTCGCCCATCACGCCCACGATCGTGAACGGCTTGATCATCCCGGTGTCTTTTCCACCCAGGTTGACTTGCCTGCCCAGCGGATCTTTACCTGCAAAATACTTCTTCACCAGCGCCTCGTTCACAACCGTGACAAACGGGGTTGTCAGCGCATCACCCTCGCCGATCATGCGTCCTCGCACCATGGGAGTTCCCAACACGCGCGCATAATCCCCACTGACTGCCGTCACCCGCGCGTGCGGCTTGTTTGAGCTATCCGCCGGCTGCCCGAGAATATCGAAGCTCGAGCCCAGATCCATCCCCGACAGCGGTGGCGAAGTGGCGAGAGACGCACTCTCCATGCCCGGCACCTGCCTGATCCGCTCCAGCACCGGCCCATAGGTCGTCATCGCCACTGACACCGGCGCATTCGCGGTATCCTCCGACACTGCCATTCCCGAAAATCCTGCTGCATCTGGCGGCATCGCAGAAAACGTGGTGACGTGTGCAGTCTCAAATCCAAGTCGCGATTGCTCCAGGTTCCACAACGTCCGGAAAAGCAACCCCGTGCCCACCAGCAGCAGCGTCGACAAAGCGACCTCGCCAGCTACCAGCCATCCGCTCAGTTTTCCGCCAGTCGACTTCGAACCCACCCCGCGCGATGCCGCCTGCAATGCCACCTGCGGATTCGCCCGCGCCACCAGCAGCGCCGGCAAGAGCGACGAAAGCACGGTCGTCAACGCGGCAATTGCTGCCAGCACCAGCAGCACCGTCCAGTGAATCGCAATTGAGTCCGCGCGCGGAATCGTCCCATCCGGCAGCTTGCGAATTCCGATCATCGCCAGCTCCGCCAGCGCTACGCCAACTCCGCATCCCAACAGGCTCAGCAGCAATCCCTCTGAAAGCATCTGCACGATGAGACGCGTCTTGCCAGCACCAAGTGCAGCTCGCACCGCAAACTCCTGCTGCCGTCCCAGCGCCCGCGCAATCAGCAAATTCGAAACATTGGCGCAAGCAATCAGCAACACCAGCCCCAGCGCACCCAGCAGCGCATACAGCACCGGCTTCACCGGTCCCGTCAGCACCTCCTGATAGGGATCCACACGAAACGTGACCGGCGTATCGTTGTGCTCGTGCGGGAATTCGCGCGCTGATGGCGTTCAGCTCCTGCTGCATCTGCGCCACGGTCACGCCCGGCCGCACGGTCCCGGCGACGTTGAAGAAGTGGTAGCCGCGATCCTTCAACATCTCCGGCGTGGGCTGAATCGGCAGCCACACACCCTTCTTCAGGTCAGCACCCATGCTTTCTGGAAAGTTGAACGACCCCGGCATCACGCCCACCACCGTCGTAGGCTTTCCGCCCAGCTTCACAACCTGGCCCACAATGTTTGGGTCGGAGTGGAACGTATCCCGCCACAGTCCTTCTGACAGCATCACCACGGGTGGCCCGCCGGCTTGCCCTTCCACATCGGTAAACGTGCGCCCCAACATCGGCCTCTGACCCAGCATCGAGAAGAGATTCGTCGTAACCCTCGGCGCCACCACAAAGATCGAGCTGTCCCGCGCCTGAAGCACGCTCACGTCTTCCGCATAGCCCACCGCACCTTCCAGTAGCCTGGACTGCATGCGAATGTCCGCGAAATTCAGCCATGAAGTCGAGCCGAAGCTCGGCTTGTCTCCGCCCGGCCCGATAAACACCAGCCGGTCAGAATGCGCATAGGGCAGCGGCCGCAACAGCACGTTGTCGATCACGGTGAAGATAGCCGTGTTTGCACCGACTCCGAGGGCCAAGGTCAGAATTGCCAGCAGTGCCATCCCCGGGGTTTTGCGCAACTGCCGAATGCCATAGCGCAAGTCGTAAAGCAAATTCTGCATGTCGAAAGCCTCCGGGTGAGAAAGACACGTATCTGACGGATTCGCGCAGGTGAGGTTTCAATTCGAATTGTAGTTTGCAACCTCAGCATTCCCGCACTTCTTTGTGACCATCGCCCTCTCGCCTTACTATGGCCTTTCGGAGAATGATTCCATGCGCCGCCATCCAGCCGTTCTTGCTGTTGCTTTCCTTCTGCCTCTTGTCGCAGCCGCTCAAGCTCCCACGCAGACACTGGCGGCGCCTCCACCCACCGAAGAGCAGATCAAAGCCGCAGCAGCGATGCCGTTTCGCAATCCCTCTCTACCGATCGACAAACGTGTCAATGACCTCGTTGGTCGGCTTACGCTCGAAGAGAAAGTCTCCCAGCTTATCGATCGCGCGGCGCCCATTCCGCGCCTCGATATCCCCGCCTACAACTGGTGGAACGAAGGACTCCACGGCATCGCCCGCTCCGGCTTCGCCACCATGTTTCCGCAGGCCATCGGCAACGCCGCCACATGGGATGCACCGCTCGTCCACTCCATCGGCGAGGTTGTCTCCACCGAAGCGCGCGCGAAATACAACGACGCCATTGCCCATGGCAATCACGACCGCTACTACGGCCTCACCGTCTGGTCGCCCAACATCAACATTTTTCGTGATCCACGCTGGGGACGCGGCCAGGAAACCTACGGGGAAGACCCCTTCCTCACCGCACGCCTCGGCACTGCGTTTGTTGAAGGCATCCAGGGCGACGATCCCCGCTACTTCCGTGCCATTGCCACACCCAAGCACTACGCCGTGCACAGCGGACCTGAATCCACGCGCCACAAGGCCGACGTCGAGCCAACTCCGCACGATCTGTGGGACACCTACCTGCCCGCCTTCCGCGCCACCATCACAGAGGGACACGCCGACTCCATCATGTGCGCCTACAACCGGGTCGACAATGTTCCCGCCTGCGCCAGCAAAATGCTCCTCGACGAAATTCTCCGCGGTGAATGGCACTTCCGGGGGTTTGTGACCTCCGACTGCGGCGCCATCGGCGACTTCTCAGAACCGAACGGCCATCATTACTCCGCCGATTTCGCCGCAGGCTCCGCCGCAGGCATCCTCGCCGGCACCGATACCGACTGCGGCACCGAATATCTCAAGCTCACCGACGCTGTCCACAAAGGCCTCCTGACCGAAGCTCAGCTCGACGTCTCTGTGAAGCGCCTCTTCACCGCGCGCATGAAACTCGGCATGTTCGATCCCCCGCAGCAAGTCCCGTTCTCAACAATCCCGTACTCCGTCGTCGCCTCACCGGAGCACGCCGAACTGGCCCTCCGCGCCGCACGCGAATCGATCGTCCTGCTCAAGAACGAGAATCACTTCCTCCCGCTCGATCCCGCGAAGCATCAGACCATCGCCGTCATCGGACCGCTCGCCGGTTCGCGCATCGCTCTCGAAGGCAACTACAACGCCATCCCGCTTCACCCCGTCCTCCCCATCGACGGCATCGAGAAGGAGTTCGGCCACGACCACGTCCTCTACGCCCAGGGCGCGCCCTACATCATGGGCGGTGAGCTTCCCGTTCCGCGAACCATGCTCCGCGCCTCCGGCGATTCGACGGTAGATGGATTGGAAGGGCAATACTTCTCGCGTCCCAGCTTCGACGGCGCACCCGAAATGGTCCGCATCGACAAGGAAATCGACTTCGACTGGGCCTTCTCCAACCCCGTCCAGCCCACCGACACCACCACCCAGGCCTTCGCCGTTCGCTGGACAGGCGCCATCGCCGCCCCGGTCGCCGGGACCGACAATTTCCAGGCCCGACTGCCGTTTTGTTATCCCTGCGGCGACAAGGTGAAGTTCGCCATTTATCTTGACGGCAAACAGCTCGTACCCGCCGCGCCGCCAACGCCGACAACGAGCAAGCTGCCGCCCTCCGGCCGCAACTACGGAGCGATCCAGCACTTTGCCATCCCCTTCGCCGATACTCGCCCGCACGACCTGCGCATCGAGTACACCCAGACTGGTCGCATCAACGGTGCCGGTCTCGCTTTCGAGTGGAGTCCGCGCCACGAACTCCTCCAGGACCAGGCCGTTGAAGCCGCGAGGAAAGCTGACGCCGTGATCGCATTCGTCGGCCTCACCCCGCGTCTCGAAGGCGAAGAGATGAAAGTGGACGCCAAAGGCTTCGCTGGCGGAGATCGCACCGACCTCGCCCTGCCTGACGTCCAACAGGAACTTCTCGAAGCGGTGGCTAAAACCGGCAAGCCGATGGTCGTCGTCCTGCTCAATGGCAGCGCCCTAGCCGTCAACTGGACCCAGCAGAACGCACGCGCCCTGCTCGAAGCGTGGTACCCCGGCCAATCCGGCGGTCAGGCCATCGCCGAGACGCTCAGCGGCAAGAACAATCCCGCCGGACGCCTGCCCATCACCTTCTATAGCGGCGTTGACCATCTCCCCGCATTCGACGACTACTCCATGGCAAACCGCACCTACCGTTATTTCAAAGGCAAGCCACTCTACGCCTTCGGCGATGGCCTCAGCTACACCAGCGTCGCGTATTCCGACGTAAGACTCTCATCCAAAGCGCTTAAAGCCGGCGACAGCCTGACGGTCCAGGCCGACGTCCGAAACACCGGTTCCATCGCAGGAGACGAAGTCTCAGAGCTCTACCTGATCCCTCCACAATCCAGCCTCGCCGCCAAACTCGCCCTCGCCGGATTCCAGCGCTTCCACCTGAATCCCGGCGAGACCCGGCACATCACCTTCACCCTCGATCCCCGCGTCCTGTCGCAAGTCGATGAAAAGGGAACTCGCGCCGTAATCCCCGGCAATTACAGGCTTTCCCTCGGCAGCTCCCAACCCGATGGCGACGCATCCTCGACCGTCCAATCCGCCACCTTCACCATCACCGGCACTAAGGAACTCCCTCACTAGATCTCCAAGCGACAACTCCCGGGTGCCCCATCCATGCGCAACATGGGTGGGAACCCAAGATCCCAGTCGCAATGACCTCGCTCTCTAACTATTTCTTGTCCCCCAGTCCCTGCCTTCAAAATACTTGTTGCAACGAATATCTCCCTGCCGCATCCAAATGGGTGAAAGGAGCCATCCCAATGGCAACCAGCACCTCTACCCCCTCCGCAACAACTACCTGGAAACTCGACCCCGCTCACTCCCACGCCGAGTTCAAGATCAAGCACATGATGATCTCCAACGTGAAGGGCAGCTTCAACGGCCTCTCCGGCACCCTCATCGAGCACACCACCGATTCCACCCTCTCGAGTGTCGAGGCTTCCATCGACGTCGCCACCGTCAACACCGGCGATGCCCAGCGCGACGCCCACCTCAAGAGCGCCGACTTCTTCGATGTCGAGAAGTATCCCACCATGACCTTCAAGTCCACGTCGGTCAAGCCGAACGGCGACGGCGGCTACAAAGTCACCGGCGACCTGGCCCTGCACGGCGTCTCCAAGCAGATCACCTTCAACGTCGACGGCCCAAGCGCCCCCGGCAAGGACCCCTGGGGCAATACCCGCATCGGCCTTTCCGCGACCACCAAAATCAGCCGCAAGGACTTCGGTTTGACCTGGAATGCGGCCCTTGAAACCGGTGGCATCCTCGTGGGCGACGACGTTCACATCACCGTGGAAGCCCAGTTCATCAAGGCCTGAAAGCAGTGGTCAGTGAACAGTGATCAGTGGACTGGCCCTCTTCGCAGAGTAGCGAGCCGTGATTCCCCTCCTGATCACTGAAAACTGATAACTGAGAACTGCTGTCGCGATACTTGTTGCAACGAATATCTTCCTCGCGCATCCAATATTTGTAAGCCACAAACAGCAAGTCGGAGGTCCACTATGTCGCTTCGTGCGGTCAAACAGATTCTTGAAACCAAGCCCACCATCGAGGGCGCGGGCGTTAAGCTACAGCGCGCCTTCGGATTCGGCAAAACAAAGGAATTCGATCCATTCCTGTTGCTCGACGATTTTCGCAACGAGAATCCCTCGGACTACCTCGCCGGCTTCCCCTGGCACCCGCACCGCGGCATCGAGACCATCACCTACGTCCTCGCGGGCGAGGTCGCGCACGGCGACTCCCTCGGCAACAAGGGCCGCATGACTGCAGGCGACGTCCAGTGGATGACCGCCGGCAGCGGCATTCTGCACCAGGAGATGCCGAAAGGCGACGAGCGAGGACGCATGCACGGCTTTCAGTTGTGGGCCAACCTGCCCTCGCACCTCAAAATGACCGATCCGCGATACCAGGACATCCCCTCTTCGGCCATCCCCGAAGTTACCGAGGATGATGGAACGAAGGCCCGTATCATCGTTGGCGAGTTCTGGGGCAAGCGCGGACCCGTCGAAGGAGTGGCGGCTGATCCGAGCTATGTGGATATTTCAGTCCCGCCGAACAAGCTGCGCCGCATCAAGGTTGATGTCACGCGGAACGCCTTCGCTTACGTCTTCGGAGGCTCAGGCGCTTTCCGCGATGCCTCGGATCCGAAAGCGGTGCTGACGGAGTCGGCCGTCGATCCAGCGGCAACGCCGGTCTACGACGCCACGAATCACAAGCTCATATTGTTCGATCGGGGCGATGAGATTGTCGTTCAGGCTGGCCCTGAAGGAATCCGCTTCCTGCTCGTTTCAGGCAAGCCGCTCGAGGAACCGGTCGCATGGTACGGCCCCATCGTGATGAACACCCAAGCCGAGTTGAATCAGGCAATGCACGAGTTGCAAACCGGCAAATTCATCAAGCACCAGTAACGAACCGACTAATTCTCTCGCAGTACAAATATGCCCCGTCCTGACATTTCAGGGCGGGGCATTTCCTTTTTAAGCACGGAACACTGAAGTACTGTGCGTCGATATGCTACTCTCTCCGACGATCCCAGAAAGGTATTCAGGGCCATGTCGAAACGATCCGTCTGTGTGCTTGCTTTTGCTGCCGCGCTTCTCACTTGCAATGGCTTAGCCCAGTTTCCGGGAATGGCCCCGGTCAAGCACTTCCCCTGGTCCGATAAAAGCCTCTCTTCAGATGCAAGGGCAGACCTGGTCATCAAGGAGATGACGCTGGACGAGAAGATCCAGCTCCTGCACGGTCCCGGCTGGCAAGCGCTCTTCGCACCTCAGGAATCCGGGCCCCTTACCCGCGCCATCGCAATCCTCGGCTTCATCCCCGGCATCCCCCGCCTCGGAATTCCCGATCTTCAAATGACCGATTCAAACCAGGGCATTTCTATGGCCGGAACAAAAGGCAGGTATGCGACTGCTCTGCCTTCTGGAGAAGCGATGGCGTCGGCGTGGGATCCGGAGCTCTCCAATGAGATCGGCACATTGCTCGGGCACGAAATGCGTGCCATGGGATTCAACATGTCGCTGGGTTCCGGCATCAATCTGGTCCGCGAACCGCGGAACGGACGCATCTTCGAGTACAAAGGCGAAGACCCGGTGCTCGCCGGCACCCTTGCCGGGCAGGAACTGAAAGCCGAAAAAGCCCAGCACCTCATCACCGACGTGAAGCATTATGCCGTCAACGATCAGGACGCCGGCCGCATCGTCGTTAACTCCATCATCAGCAAGCGCGCCATGCGCGAGAGCGATCTGTTTGCCTTTCAAATCGCGTTGAAGGATTCCGGAGCGGGCGCTGTCATGTGCTCCTACAACAAGATCAATGGAACCTACGGCTGCGAAAACTCCTACACCCTCACCGATGTATTGAAGAAGGACTTCGGGTTCAAGGGATTCGTCGTATCTGACTGGGGCGCAACGCAGAGCACTGCCAAAGCTGCGATGGCAGGCCTCGACATCGAGATGCCGGGGAACGACTCGTTTGGCGAAGCGCTGAAGAAGGCAGTCGAAAGCGGAGAAGTACCGGCAGAGAGGCTCGACGACATGGTGCACCGCATTCTGCGCACCGAATTTGATTCAGGCATCGTTGACGATCCTCCGCAACCCGAGTCTCCGAACGTAATGCGCGGGTTTGAGGTCGCGCAGAGAACTGCTGAAGAAGGCGCTGTTCTGCTGAAGAATGAGCGCGAGCTGTTGCCGCTGAACGCATCCAGCCTTCGGTCCATCGCAGTCATCGGAGGTCATGCGGATGTGGGTGTTATGTCCGGCGGAGGATCTTCACAGGTTTCGCCCGCGGGGGGCAATCCTGTTCCGCCGCCACCGGAACTAGCGAAGAATCCAATGACGGCTTTCATGTTGACCGAGGTCTATCATCGCTCAGCCCCTCTGAATGGAATTCAGCAGAAGGCGCCGCATGCAATCGTCAAGTACGATTCCGGCGCCGATCCCGCGTCAGCAGCAGCGCTCGCCAAATCTTCCCAGGTAGCAATCGTCTTTGCCACGCAGCATGCATCAGAGGGAATGGACCTGAAGAATCTCTCGCTGCCTGACAATCAGGATGCCCTGATTGAAGCGGTAGCCGCTGCCAATCCCCACACCATCGTTGTGCTCGAAACCGGAGGCGCTGTCCTGATGCCATGGGCCGATAAGGTCGCCGCCGTCGTCGAAGCCTGGTATCCGGGCATTCGAGGGTCAGAGGCCATCGCCAACGTCCTCTTCGGTGACGTGAACCCTTCCGGCAAGCTTCCCCTCACGTTTCCAAAAAGTGAGGCCGACCTGCCCCATCCGATTCACGTTGGTCCGCCGAAGCCTGATGCCAACCACCCCGTACCGAAACTTGCCGGAGCACC
This sequence comes from uncultured Acidobacteriaceae bacterium, assembly GCA_963735215.1. Classification (GTDB taxonomy): domain Bacteria; phylum Acidobacteriota; class Terriglobia; order Terriglobales; family Acidobacteriaceae; genus Telmatobacter. Next base: position 130,701 of record CAVTKF010000015.1, read on the forward strand.
GGGTTTGATCGGAATGGCGATGGGAATCGGTCCTTTCTTCGACGCCAATTACGACGAGGGTCTGAAAGTCGGATACAAGTGGTACGACGCGGAGAAGAAGCCCGTTCTCTTCCCATTCGGCTTTGGCCTTTCCTACACCACCTTCGCCTACTCAGGACTCCAGGTCACGCCCGGCGATGCGGCCACCGTCTCCTTCAAGGTGAGAAACACCGGCAAACGCGCAGGCAGCGAGATCGCCCAGGTCTATGCATCCTTGCCAGACTCGGCCGGAGAACCGCCAAACCGTTTGGTTGCTTGGGTCAGGATCGACCTTGCACCCGGCGAGTCAAAGCAGGCCACTGTCGCTGTCGACCGCGATCGTCTGACTATCTTTGATGAAGTGTCCGATTCCTGGAAGCTGCCTCCCGGGCAATACACCATCCGGGTCGGTGCTTCGTCTCGGAATCTGCCGTTGCGGCAGACAGTCTCTTTCGAGAAATGAGCCCCAAAACGTGAAGAAGGCCTGAAAATTCAGGCCTTCTTCGTGTTGACCTCTTAGATCGTTAAAGCCGGCTCATCATCGCTGGCTCGTGGCGTAAGACCGAACTACGTCAAGACTCGAGGGCCCAAAGGTAACATGAACAGGTGCCTTGCGACTGTTGAGCACGCTCGCGGAGATCGGAAAGAGCTCAACCTCAGATTCAGGTTCCTCTACTCGGGTCACCAGGGCAGGGCGGCTCTCTTCAATAATCCGGCGTTCAGGAGTTTCAACCCTCTCCGCAAGGATCTGTTGGATCCTTTCATCCAGCCTGTGCCTCGATTCCAGCTCAGCAGTCTCTTCCTGCTCCGTCTGCTTTCTTTTCCCGAACAATGAAGACAAGAAACCTCGTTTGCCGTTGTGCGCCATCGCTTGCGTTACTCCTGGGGAAAGTTGTGGCGGCAAATGCACTATCTCGCGCCGGGTTTAAAACTGCGGTCGCAAACATTGCCGGTAATTAGAGAGTGTGACATCGACAGCACTTCGGGGCCATCCCCGGATGGTCACCGGTGGTAACCCAAATAGTCATCGGCCCGCAGGTACTCCAGAGACGCCGGAGGCATACCAGAGGTTGAATCTCATCCGATGATCGGCACGGCATCGCGGCCTATAAGCTGGATGGCCATTCCGCAGACAGCACGGCCTCCGCCGACATCCCGCGCCGCCGAAGTTCGCGAATGCTTAGCGCATCATGCCTCTTCGCCAGTCGCCGGCCCTGCTCATCCACGCTCAACTCGCAGTGAAACCACTTCGGATCCGTAAATCCCAGCGCCCGGTTCAGCAGTATCTGGCGTGCCGTCGACTTCAGCAGATCCGCCCCACGCACCACCTCCGTGATTCGCATCGTCGCGTCGTCCGCCACGCATGCCAGCTGATAGCTCGGCACCGCACCACCCCGCTGACGAAGACCAGTCCGCGGGGGCCCCGGGTTGCCATCCCGCCGCCACACCAGAAAATCACCAAAATCCACACCCGCAACGAACCGCTGCCGCCCCAGGTTACCGTCATCAAATTCGACAACCTCTCCATCCGGCACGCGAAACCGCCAATTCATTCCGCTTGACCCATCATCCGCGTCGCTGGAGATCTCAAACCCACCTTCACCTTTGCGCAATGGACGACAAGTCCCCGGATAAACCGGCTCATCGTCGGGATCTTGCCCACGTCCAGCACCTTCATGCGGTGCACTTACCGCCGCAGCCAGATCCTTTCGCGAACACCGACACGGATAGATGAACCCTCCCTCGCGCAATCGCTTCCAGGCCTTGAGATACACATCGCCTCGCGCGCTCTGCGAATACGGTCCGAACGCCCCGCCCACATCCGGCCCCTCATCCCAGCGCAGCCCCAGCCAGCGCAGATCCTCAAGCGCTGCCTCGGCATACTCCGCCCTGCTCCGGTCCCGATCGAGGTCTTCCATCCGCATCACCAGCACGCCGCCGGCCGCCCGCGCGCGTCGCCACGCTGCCGCAAACGTCCGCGCATGCCCGATATGCAGATATCCCGTAGGCGATGGCGCAAGCCTGCCCCGATACCCCGCACCCGCCATTGAAAAGCCATGACTCAATTCACGTTAAGTGTAGCCACACCGTGCAGGCGACGCGAACTAACCAATCCCGTAAGCTCCGTTGCCACCTATCAGCATCAGAACGCTATTAGGAGAGGTCAATGAAGTCATCTGAAGTTTTACGCGCATGGGCCAGAATCCTTGCCGGTCGTGCACCTTCTCTTTCCATCGAGATCACCAAGGAATGCCCCTTGCGTTGCCCCGGATGCTACGCCTTCGATGCGGCACATCTGGGGGGTCCGACAAAGCTTCGCGAGCTCTCTGACTTTAAGGGCGACGAACTGGTTGTGAGGGTGCTCGCCCTGATCGACGAGCATCGGCCGCTCCACGTCTCTTTGGTGGGCGGCGATCCGCTCGTTCGATTCCGCGAACTCGACGCGCTGCTACCACAAATCGAGAGCCGCGGCGTACACACCCAGGTTGTCACCAGCGCATTCAGGGAGCTTCCGACTGCGTGGAGGAAGTTCAAGAAACTGAATGTCGTGGTCTCCGTCGATGGCCTGCAGCCCGAACATGACGAGCGCCGCAAACCCGCTACCTACGACCGCATCCTCAAGAACATCCAGGGTGCGCGAGTCACCATTCACTGCACCGTCACATCGCAGATCGCGGAGCGCCCCGGATACCTCGACGAATTCCTTGGCTTCTGGACGAACATGCCTCAGGTGAACAAGGTGTGGTTCAGTATCTTTACTCCTCAGCGTGGTGCGACCGACAAGGAGATTTTGACTACTTATCAGAGAGCGAGTGTGATCGCCACGCTGCGACAACTGAGGCTGAAATACCCGACGCTGGACATGCCGGAAGCAGTCATTCGGGAGATTGTCTCCCCACCCGGAAATCCAGAAGAATGCATCTTCGCCAGGACCACCAGTATCATCTCCGCCGACCTCAAAACGCACATCACTCCGTGTCAGTTTGGTGGAAACCCTGATTGCAAACAGTGCGGTTGCATCGCATCAATGGGCCTGGCCGCTGTCGGCCATCATCGCGTAGCGGGTCCGCTCACCGCCGGACATCTCTTCATGGCTTCGGATCGATTAGGCAAGCGGTGGAGGAAGTTCAGGCAGACCTTCTCACCCAGGTCCACCGCCGATCCAATCGCCCCCCCATTCAACATCCTTGCACCCTAACCCCTATTCCATGGACTCAACAAAGGAGCGGCAAATCACATACCGGGCGTCAAAGCGAAGGCGATTTGAGTCGGGAACTGGCCACGTCAGGATGATGTGATCCACAGGAGGGGCAGGAATTTGCCGAACCGGATCAAATCTAGTCTGACTCGTCGTCTTTCTGGGTTTCTTTCGAGCTATCGACATGATGGTGCTCGTATTTTCCGATGCTCTCGTTCAGATGCTTCGGATCCACTGAGACCTGGACCACGTCCATCTCGTGCCCGTCCAGATCGAGCACGAATAAACCCATCTGCGGTCCCTCAGGATGCATATAGATCAAGGTCTGGCTGTTGCCGCTACGGCTGGTCTCGCGAATCACGCGCTCCCACTCCGTACCCAGCTTCTGCTCCACCATCCTGTTCAGCTCTTCGCCATCCACATCCGCATGGAAGTCGTCGATCTCGGCTACGTGCATACCGTTTACGCCGCCGTTCGTCGCCTTGTGCGAAATAAAGCTGATCAGGCCAAGGAAAGGAATACGCTGCGCATGCACGTGATAGCGCGACTCAATCGAGCTCACCACGCCATCAAACCCGCCCTGCGCGCCGCCCGCCAGCACCACCACCGGCACTGCCAGCGCCAGGAAGCAAATGGGAATCAGCACGAGACGTCTCATTCGTCACCGTCCTTCTTGGATTTGTCCTTGAGTTTGTCTTTCGCCTTGTCCTTGTGCGATTCCTTCTGGATATCGCCCAGCATGCCAAGTCCGCCGATCCCTCCGAGCTTGCCCAGGTCTTCCATCTTCACCGGGCCGAGGATCAGCACGATGCTCAGCTCCTTCGGTTCCACGTCGAGAATGAACATGCCGTGTGTCTCGCCGTTCACGATCTTCATCATCACGTCTGTGCTCTCGCCGTTCTTTTTGTCACGCTCGCGCACAATCGGCGACCAGTCGCTGGTTTCAAAGTAGGAGCGTAGCTTCTCGATGTCGTCCATCGAGTACTGGCCCTCTTTATCGAACTCGTAGTCGCGGACGTAAATCCCGTCGAGGCCTTCGATCAGGTGCCGCGTCGCCGCTTCATCCCCATCTTTGCCGTTCATGAACTTCGCGGCAAACGCCAGCATGTTCTTGCCCAGCGTCACCTCGGTCACGTTCGAGGCCTTGGCAGCAAGTTCCTTCTCCACAGGCGACGGCAGCGGCAGTTGCGAATTCTGCGCCACCGCAGGAATAAGCAGCCCCACTATCACCAGAAACAAAGCCGCAATTCGGTTCTTCATCCGATCTCCCTTTCCACTCCCTCGACTTTTGGGTGCCCCATCCTTGTGGCGTATTTTGCCGCAAGGGTGGGAAAGCACGATCCGTGCCAACCCGCCTTACCTCTCCTCGCGATTGCGTGCCGCGAGCCGCCGATTCATGTCGTTCAATGCGCGATTCGTAATGCGTAACGCCGTCAGCACCTGCTGTTTTGCTTCTTCACCCTTGCGCCTGTCTTCCACTTGCCGCCAGGTATAGCCGCCCGCAATCACTCCCACCAGCAACACGGATGCCGCCAGCCGTTGCCACCAGATCGTGTGGCTCTGCACGCGCTCCGTATGCTGCGTGCTCCGCTTCTGCATGATCCGTCGCTTCAGGCTTGGCGGCGCTGGCCGGCGCTCCATTGCCTGCTTCAGTTCGCGTTCGAACTCGTCTATTTGTTCTGGCTGATCAGGCCGTTCAAAGTCCACGAATGTACTCCTTCAAATGCGTTGTTGCCTTTGCGCGCAGCAGCTTCAATCCGCGCTGCAGATTGCTCTTCACCGTCGCCACCGGCGCATCCACGGTCGCCGCAATCTCCTCCGGCGTCAAATCTTCCTGGTAGCGCAGTATCAGAGCCGCCCGCTGCGCCTCCGGCAACGTCCCGAGCAGATGCTCCAGCCGCGCGCTCAATGGCGAGGAACGCTCCTCCGCCGGCGCGCCGTGATTCTCTTCAATCTCCACCCACAGGTCCACGCCGCGCACCTTGCGCCGCCGCAGCGCATCGGCCGAGCGATTCATCGCCACGCGCCGCAACCAGAACATCGCGTGCTCGGGGCTCTCGATCCGATCCATATGCCTGTCCAGCTCCAGAAAAACGTCCTGCGCGACCTCTTCCGCCAATCCGCGATCGCCGGTCATCCGCCACGCGAGCGAAAACACCATGGACTGATGCTCGTCCACCAGTCGTTCGAAATCCGGGTGCCACTTCTCGGCCATGGGTTTCGCTTCTACCTTCTTATCCGCAGGGGAACGCGGTTCGGGATGCAAAAGGTACGTTTTGAACGAAAGAAAGTTCAGGTGGGCTGCAGGCATTACCAAAAGCTGCGAACGTGCATCGGTTCAGAGGACCCCAAACCTTTGAAGCGCATAAAATCACCCCATCAAACGCAGGACATCCCGGCCCGTGCGTGAGGACAAGCACTATGAGATTCAAGGCTTTACCCAGCCTATCGTTGGTCGGATCGCTGTGTTTCGCAGGTTGCGGGGGTGTCACAACCAGAAGTACACCGCCTTCGTCCGCTCCTTCCGTAACCGCGGTCAGCGTCTCCTGCGCTGCAGCCAGCCTCCAGCCAGGCCAAACCAGCCAATGTTCCGCGACCGTCGCGGGAACCGGGAGCTATAGCCCCAGCGTGACCTGGTCCGCAGTCTCCGGAACCATCTCAAGCTCTGGCCTCTACACCGCCCCATCGACTGTGCCCACGTCCGGCTCCGATAGCGTCAAGGCAGCCTCAACCGAGGACCCCACGAAACAGGGAACTGCAAAGATCTCCATCACCGCGCCAGCAGCGCCCACCATCACATCGGTCAGCGTCTCCTGCGCTGCAGCCAGCCTCCAGCCCGGCCAAACCAGCCAGTGTTCGGCAGCCGTCACCGGAACCGGCAGCTACAGTTCCAGCGTGACCTGGTCCGCAGTCTCCGGAACCATCTCAAGCTCTGGCCTCTACACCGCCCCATCGACTGTGCCCACGTCCGGTTCCGATACTGTCAAGGCGACCTCAACCGAGGACTCCACAAAACTGGGGACCGCAAAGATCGCCATCACCGCTCCAGCAGCACCGACCATCACCGCCGTCTCTCTCGCCTGCAGCCCATCCACTATCACCGACACCCAAACATCTGCCTGCACTCCCACCGTGACCGGCACGGGAGCCTTCACCAACACGGTGAATCTTTCCATCAGCCCCACTACGGCAGGAACTCTCAGCGCCGCGTCTGGTGTCAGCTCTGGAACGGCCGTTACTTTTACCCCCGCCAACACAGGAGCAAATTCCGTCACCATCACCGCAACGTCAACAGCCGACTCCACCAAGTCCCATTCAGCGCCAATTACGGTGACCGCAGCGACAGCCGGCCCAACTTGTGCAGGCATGAGCACCGGAGACAACGCCAGTCTCAACGGTTTCCTTCCGTTCACAGCCACCACCGCGTGGAATACCGACATCTCCTCGGCTCCGCTCGATCCAAATAACACGGCGATCACTTCGGCCGCAGGATTTGCAGGACTGCATCTGCATCACGACTGGTCTTCGGTCGCCGGAGGCAACTACGGCATCCCCTACGTCGTCGTCGATTCCAGCACGACCCCATTGGTTCCGATCTCCGTCGTCGATTACGCGAGTGAAAGCGATGTTGCCGTGGCGCCGTTCCCGATCACCGCGCCCATTGAAGGCTCACCCGCCGATTGCGATGGATGGCCGGATACTTATATCGGCGACTCGCACGTGCTGGTGCTGGACCGCCACGCATGCATGCTCTACGAAACCTTCAACACCCATCGCTGCAGCGGAGCCTGGAGCGCATCCTCTGAAACCATCTGGGACTTGAAGAATTACGATCGCCGCCCCTGGGGCTGGACATCGGCGGACGCAGCCGGGCTTCCAATCTTCCCCGGCCTCGTGCGCTACGACGAAGTCGCTGCCGGCGCAATCAATCACGCCATCCGCTTCACCATGCAGCAAACCAAGAACGACGCCAACGGCGGATACTTCGTCGCGCCCGCCAGCCACGCAGCCGGAACCACATACGGCGTCAGCAACATCATGGGGATGCGCATCCGCCTGAAAGCCAGCTTCGACATCTCCGGTTATTCCGCCGCCAACCAGGTGATCCTCACCGCGATGAAGAAGTACGGAATGATCCTCGCCGACAACGGCAGCTACTTCTACTTTCAGGGAGTGCCCGATCCGCGCTGGAATGACGACGACCTGCACAACCTCGACTCCATCCAGTCTTCCAACTTTGAAGTCGTGCAGATGACTCCCACGTTCCCCGGCTACGACGCCAACACCGCGCCCACCGGAGCAACACCAATCATCAACAGCTTCACTTCCTCCGCTTCCTCGGTTGCGGCCGGAACGCCGGTCACGCTGACGTGGAGTACAACCAACGACTCCTACGATTTCATCGACGTGCTCGGAGGCGTCAGCGGAGGAACCGTAACCACCACGCCGACTGCCACGACGACCTACACGTTGAACGCAACCAACCAGTACGGACGCTCGACCATGCAGGTCACCGTCACCGTTCATTAACAGAAGTTGTGCTCTGCGGCGAGATAGAGATTTCTATCCGCAACCGTGAGGTTGCTCATTTTGAAATCAACTGTCCCGGGCTTTCTATCTTTGCCGTGCGGTTCTGCTTACCACCGACAACTGCGCGCGCCCCGCAGCCAGCACCTGTTTGGCTGCACGCAGTCCCGATCGCATGGCCGCGTGCACGGTGCCCCAATGTCCCGTTGTGTCGGTGTGTTCACCGGCAAAATAGAGCGTCTGTTTGACCGGCGTCGCCATCGTCAGCACTGCATCCAGCGCGCCCGCCGGCACGTAGCTGTAGGCGCCGCAAGTGAGCGGATCCGTCTGCCAGTCGTGTGTCGCGCAACAGAGCATCTGCCCCCGCAGCATCGCTACCGGCACGGCAAAAATCTGCGCCAGTTCCTTGCACGCAGCATCGCCCACCTGCTCCCGGGTGAACTGATCGAATGCAGTCGACCGGGGTCCGCCGATCCACCCTGTCAGCGTGGGCGTCTCCTGTGGGTGCGCCGTCCACCATACGGGGGGCATCGAATCGTGTGCGAACAGGAAACTCAATTTCGATAATTTTTGGTCATGCGCCGCCCACCAGCGCTCGCGAAACAAGAGCGTGAATCTTCGCACCGGCCCCATCGCCAACTGCCTGGCCGCGATCAGCGCTGCCGGCACCGGATCAAAAATCACCCCAAGGTTTTGCAAGACACCCAGAGGCAGTGCAATGACCGCCTGCTCCGCCGAGTACTGCGCCAGTTCACCCCCGTCGCGCACGAAAACCTGCACGCGGCCGCGCTCCCAGACAATCTTTTCTACCGTCCGCGACAGCTCGATGCGCCCGCCGGCTTCGCGTACTTTATTCGCCACAAACTCCGGCACCCGGTCGTACCCATCGAGAACGCGAAAGACTTCGCCGCCCGCAATCTCCTCTTCCGCTCGCTGCTGCACCGCCAGTGCATGCACGCCGATCCGCCGATAATCGGCCGCATTAAAGCTCTGCACATAGTTGATTACCTCTTCCTGCTTCTCCGGTGGCAACTTGGCCAGCGGCGGATAATCTGCAAAGGCCAGGTCGACGCCTTTCCACTTCTCCAGGCCGTTGAGGAATTTGAATACCTCGCCCTGTTCGTCGCACTTCTTCAGCTTTCCATTTTTATGACAGAGGTTCTTTCCGTCGAGAGCGTAGGTTCTCAGTCCAGCCTCGTGAATCAGTTCCCACAGTTCCTCGGGATGCCCATGGATGAACTCCGCGCCCAACTCCAGGACCTCGCCCTGTTCGCGGAATGTACGGATCCGTCCCCCGACACGATCGCGCGCTTCGAGCACCAGCACGTGCCGCCCTGCCTCGGCCAGCTTGCGCGCCGCCATCAGGCCTGCCATCCCCGCACCGATCACCAGGATGCGCCTCGATCTCTCTTTCATATCGCTTTAGATGCCCTACGCTACGCATTCAGCACCGGTTCATTGCATGGTGTGAATCCTCTCCAATCTACTTGCGGAACCCTCAACCCGCTATTCCCGTAGATAATGGTGTCGCGGAGTGCCGCCGCTGTCACATCCGCGCGCGCTGTTCGGGAAAGTTGTAACGGGGAAGCAAACCGGGGCCGCAACGCGGGTCAAACCGGATCGTTAAGCTCGAAAGATGCAAGATTGCACGGCATTCGCTTACACGCCGTGATGGCAAAAGGAGAACGCGATGCGCAAGTTCATCACCATCCTGGCAGGTTGTGCCGTAACCATGTTTGGGGCAGCCTCGCTCGCCGCCCAAACCCATGCAAACAAGAGCGGTTCCGCCCAGATTGTAATCGTCTTTAAGGACGGCCACCGGCAGACCTTCAATCTCGCCGATGTCGCGCGTCTCGAGTTCTCGGGTACAGGCGGAATCCCAATTGTCGATGCCGCACCGACACCGGCCGGAGCGCCGCCGCGCGGTCATTTCCTGGGCAAATGGGAAGTGGGCGACGGGGCGGGCGGCACCTTCTACATCACGCTCGACGACGATGGTACTGCCTGGCGTTCGCTGCACAGAGTGCACGGCAAATGGGCCTATGTAAATGGTGAAGCAAGGGTTACCTGGGACGATGGTGCAATGGATGCCATCCGCAGGATTGGCGGCCAGGACAAGAAATTTGCTTACCGCGCCGGGAAATCCTTCACCGATGAACCGGACAACGTGACCGACGCCAAAAACACCACCCCGCGTCCCATCTGAGATCTGGCTTTGTCTCCGGCACGCCAGGCTGAACCCAGGACCAGGGGCATTGATCGCCCTTGTTATCCCGGTTGTCCCGGTTCAGTCGGAACCATTGTCGATTCCGATGCGTACCTTTCCACTGAGAGGGATGCGTTCGCCCCGAAGTTGCGGCCCCGCACCGCTCTCAGTCGTCTATCCAGTATCGCGGCGAATCTTGATCGGGCATGCCCGCACGGCACGCGGGGCCTGGGCCGCTTTGTCCCTGGCCAATGCGAAATTGAACCGATCGTTGCGTACACTGGAAGCAGCGGCCCGACACGAGGCAGGAAGAAGCAGATCGTCAATCCATGAGCATCCTCGAAGCCTTCAAACTCGCGTTTCAATCTCTCTGGGGCAACAAGATGCGCTCCATTCTCACGCTCATCGGCGTGGTCATGGGCGTGGCCTCGGTCATCATGGTGCTCACCCTTGTGCAGGGCGCCAAACGTTACGTCTCCACCAAGCTCTCGGGTTACGGCGCCGATGTCTTTACCGTGAACCGCATGTCGAGCGTGATTCTCTCCGCCGACCAGTACTTCAGCTATCAGAAGCGCAAAATCATTCGCATCGAGGACTACGAAGCCATCAAGGACGGCTGCGACGATTGCAGCGAAGTGGGCGCGTCTCTGTTCAAGAACACCAACGTGGTCTACAACGGCCATTCCAGCAACAACACCGGGGTACGCGGCTACACGGCTTCCATGATGTCGTTGAACAACATTGACATCGCCCTCGGCCGTGGCTTCACACCCGCAGACGAAGAACACGCCTTTCACAACGCCATCGTCGGGTACGACATTGTCGACAACCTTATCGGCGACGGCGATCCGCTCGGCAAAGAAATCCGTGTTGACGGCATTCCTTTCACCATCATCGGCGTTGGTGATCGCCAGGGCAAAACCCTGGGCCAGTCGCAGGACAACTGGGTCGCCGTCCCCATCTCCACCTACCAGCAGATCTACGGCTACAACGACTCGGTGGATATCTACGCGCGTGCCACCGGCGGTTCCCAGACAATGGTGCGCGCCGAGGACCAGGCTCGCGTCATTATGCGTTCGCGGCGCCACGTAACGCCCGGCCAGCCGGACGACTTCGAAATCCAGACCAACGATACCTTCCTCGACATCGCCAACCAGCTCCTCGGCGTATTCGCGTGGGTAGTCCTCGGCCTTGGCTCGATTGCGCTGGTCGTGGGCGGCGTCGTCATCATGAACATCATGCTCGTCAGCGTAAGCGAGCGCACCCGCGAGATCGGCGTGCGCAAAGCGCTTGGCGCCAAGCAGCGCGATGTGCTGATGCAGTTCCTCATTGAAAGCGCTTCGCTCGCCTCGGTCGGCGGCGTCTTCGGAATTCTTCTCGGCGTGGTGGTCGGCAAACTGATCACGATAATTGTCGGCTTCCCGACCGCAGTACCCATTTGGGCCGTCTTTCTCGGCCTGATTCTCGCCAGCAGCGTAGGCATTTTCTTCGGCGTTTACCCGGCCAGCAAAGCGGCAAGACTAGATCCGGTAGTGGCCCTAAGAGCAGAGATGTAAGAGACAGTTCGCCTTTTCAGAGTTATTTGGCTCGTTCCAATCTCTGAGAAATGATCGAACTAAGAGAAGTCTGACTAAGAACTTTCAACTGTTGCGGAGCAACCCATGCGCGGACAACAAGCCGGTGAATCGGTCAAGATGGCGCTTCAAACGATCCGGACCAACAAGCTGCGTTCGGGCCTCACCATCCTGGGCATCGTTATCGGTGTCACCACAGTCATTACCATCTCCTCGGTCATCAGCGGCCTCAACAACCGCGTGCAGGAGTGGGTCAGCTCCCTCGGGAACAATGTGTTCTGGGTATTTCATATGCCGGTCATCGGTGTGCGTCCCACCACCGAGATGCTTACGCGCAAAAAGCTCAACATCGATGACGTCATGGCGCTCCGTACGCTACCGCACGTGGTGGCAGCCGACGGAGGATTCCAGCATGTCAAATCACAATTCCGCGTCGGCGATGTCAGCGTGAAATACAACGGCAAAAAAATTGCCGGCACGATCCTGCAGGGATCGACGTCCCAGGTCGGAGTCGTCACCGACCTCACGTTCATTCAGGGCCGCCTCTGGAATGACGCGGAAGATCAGAGAGGCGAGCACGTCGTCGTCCTCGGTCACGACACGTGGGAAGAGCTCTTCGGCGAGCAGAATGCTATCGGCAAGGAAGTCAACATCGAGTCGGGCCTGTATACCGTCATCGGCGTGCTCGATAAACAGAAACAGCCCTTCGGTGGCGGCAAAAATCCCGCCGACAACATGGCCTACTTCCCGCTCGGCACCTTCCACAACCTGCATCCCGAAGACAAGGACATGTGGGTCAGCGTGAAATACGACGACCAGAAGAACAAGGCCATTGTCGAAGAAGAGATTCGCGAATTGCTCCGCATCCACCGCAAGGTCAAAGTCGATAAGCCTGACGACTTCGAAATCTTTGGCCCCGACTCACTCTCTAAACTCTGGAACCAGCTCACTGGCGGCCTCGTCCTCTTCATGATCGCGGTCTCCAGCGTCGGCCTCATGGTCGGCGGAGTTGGTGTGATGAACATCATGCTGGTCAGCGTGACTGAACGCACGCGCGAAATCGGTGTGCGCAAAGCTATCGGCGCGACCAAGCGCACCTTGCTCGTGCAGTTCACCACGGAAGCTGTTACCCTCTGCGCCGTGGGTGGCATCATCGGCATTCTTCTCGGGGCCGTGCTCACGTGGATCATTTACTTCCTGCCCATCGGCCTGCCTGCGACGATGTCAACGATGTGGGTGCTGACAGGCTTCAGCGTTTCATGCGCCATCGGGCTGATATTCGGTATCTACCCCGCGTGGAAGGCCGCCAATCTGGATCCGATCGAGGCGTTGCGATACGAGTGAGGTAGCTCGGAGTTCGTGGCTCTTAGTTCAGAGTTGGGACATCGGTGCATAGACCCTGACCTGATCAGCTTGAGTGTGATGCATAAACATACGCAAGTTCGAAATCGGAGCATAATTACGCTGAATCTTCCGTAGAAAGACAGGCACGACATGGCCCGGGGACAGACGCGGGAATCCGTCAAGATGGCTCTCGATACCGTGAGAACCAACAAGCTTCGCTCCGGGCTAACCATTCTCGGCATCGTCATCGGCGTCACTACTGTCATCACCATCTCATCGGTCATCACCGGCCTAAACAATCGGGTCAATGACTGGGTCTCCTCGATGGGATCCAACGTCTTCTGGGTTTTTCACATGCCGCTGATCGGCGTGCAGCCCACCACCGAGATGCTTACCCGCAAGAAGCTGAACCTGGACGACGTCCTCGCCCTGCGCACCTTGCCTCACGTGGTAGCCGCCGACGGAACGTACCAGCACGTGAATCAGCAGTTCCACGTGGGCGACGTCAGCGTGAAATACAACGGCAAAAAGGTGGCGGGAGCATTCCTTGCAGGTTCGACAGCAGAACTGCAATCGGTTTCGGAACTCACCATGAAGGAAGGCCGATTCTGGACCGATGATGAGGATCAGCGTCATGCTCATGTCTGCGTGGTGGCCCACGACACGGCGGAAGAATTGTTTGGAAGCGAAGACCCCATCGGCAAGGATGTGAATGTTGCTTCCGGACTCTTCACGGTGATTGGCGTCCTCGAAAAACGCAAGCAGCCCTTCGGGTCGGGCAAGAACCCTGGGGATAATGGAGTCTTCTTCCCGCTTGGCGTTTTCCATAATCTCTATCCCGAATTAAAGGACATGTATATCAGCGTGAAGTATGACGACCCGAAGAACAAATCGCTGGTCGAAGAAGAGATACGCGAGATGCTGCGTGTTCGCCGCAAGGTCAAAGTCGACCAGCCCGACAACTTCGAGATCTTTGGCCCCGATTCGCTTTCGAAACTCTGGGGTCAACTCACTGGCGGCCTCGTTCTCTTCATGATTGCGGTTTCCAGCGTCGGACTTATGGTGGGCGGCGTCGGCGTGATGAACATCATGCTCGTCAGCGTCACGGAGCGCACTCGTGAAATCGGCGTACGCAAGGCAATCGGCGCAACCAAACAAGCGCTGCTGCTGCAGTTCACTACCGAGGCGGTCACGCTGACTGCGTTAGGCGGTATCTTCGGCATTCTGCTGGGCGCCGTCATCACCTGGATCATTTACTTCCTGCCCATCGGTCTGCCGGCCGCAATGTCAACCATGTGGGTCATCACCGGCTTCAGCGTCTCCTGCGCGATTGGATTGATCTTCGGAATCTATCCGGCATGGAAAGCCGCCAACCTCGATCCGATCGAGGCGCTACGGTATGAGTGAAGCAGGGAACAGGGATTAGGGATTAGGGATTCTCGGGAAGTTATCGTACGCGGAGGAAGACTTGGGCCAGTCGTTCAAAGACCTGATTGTTTGGCAGGGGGCTGTTCAACTGAGCTTGGCAGTATACAAACTCACCGCATTGTTTCCAGAGTCGGAGCGTTTTGGACTCACTAATCAAATGCGAAGAGCCTCAGTATCGATTGCGAGCAACATCGCAGAGGATTATGGAAAATCGTCCAGAGGAGAGCATGTAGTCTTTCTGGGCCATGCGCGAGGATCTGACTTAGAGCTTCAAACGCAATTGATCATCGCCGAGGGACTTGGATTCGGTTCAGAAGATTTTCGCTCCTCGGCAATTGAGCTTTGCAACGAAGTGAGTCGAATGCTGGTTTCGATGATGAGCAACTGAAGAAATACTCCAAACTTCCCGGAAGTCTTGTTTTCTAATCCCTGTTCCCTAATCTCTAATCCCTACCTAATTTACACTAGCTCTCGTGATCCCACACTCAATCGCCCTGGCTGTGGAAGTGGCAACCACAGTACTGGCTGTGGCGGGGATGGCGTACTTCCTTTTTGCCATCATCGCGGCGCGTGTATTCCATTCCGCCCGCCGCGCACCGCTCGCACCATTTGCTCCCGGCGTATCCGTTCTCAAATCGCTCAAGGGCCTCGACCCCGGCATGCTCGACGCGTTCCGCTCGCACTGCCACCAGAACTACCTGGGCGAGTTCGAAATCCTCTTCGGTGTCTCCTCGCTCGACGACCCTGCCGTTCCCGCCGTTCACCAACTGCAAAGCGAGTTCCCCAACCAGGCCATCCGCCTCATCGAATGCCCTATGCGTTTGGGAACCAACGGAAAAGTCAGCACGCTCGCTCAACTTGCATCACAGGCGCGACACGAATTTCTCTTAGTGAACGACTCTGACATCACCGTCACTCCGCACTACCTGGAGCGCGTGATGGCCCACTTCGCGCCATCAGAAACGCGCCCAGGCCAACAACAGCCGCCCAAACCCGTCGGCCTCGTCACAGCGCTCTATCGCGGACGCGCGCATGGCACTCTCGGCTCCCGGCTGGAATCGCTGGGCATCGCCAGCGACTTTATGCCCAGCGTCCTCGTTGCGCGAATGATCGAAGGCGGCCTGCGCTACGGGCTCGGTTCCACCCTGGCCGTCAGCCGCGATGCTCTCCAGAAGATTGGCGGCTTCGAAGCGCTTGTCGATCACCTCGCCGACGACTACGAACTTGGGGAGCGCATCTACAAAGTCGGATACCAGGTTGCACTCTCTAGCGACGTCGTTGAGACCAGCGTACCTGCTTACGCCTGGCGTGGCTTCTGCGACCACCAACTGCGCTGGCTGCGTACGGTACGCGATGCACGCCCCGGCGGCTATGCCGGTCTTCTCTTCACCCACGGACTCACACTGGCTCTCATTAACGTGATGGCCAGCGGCTTCAGCCCCATCAGCTTCTGGATCCTCGCTCTGAGTTTCTTCCTGCGACTCTCGCTGGCAATGACGGTTGGCGCTGAAGTGCTGGGCGACCACCAGGTGCTTCCTTCACTCTGGCTTCTTCCTCTGCGCGATATCGTAGCCACCGGCCTCTGGATCGCAGGCTTCGCCGGCAACACCATCGTCTGGCGCGGCGAACGTTTCACGGTACAAAAGGGAAGACTGCACCACTCATCCTGATCCGCGACCGTCTCGCATCAAATTCGCTGCATTCCGTAACAGATTCACACGATTCGGCTATCTAGCCGCGCAGCACGTCTGCTAGATTTGCCTTCACGCGGCATGCTTCCTTATCCCTCTATGTTGAACGGACCAGCCGCGCAAGGAGAGATTCGATGCATATCCCCTCACGAATTGCCAGCCGCCTGATGCTTTGTTGCGCCATAACCGTTGCCCCCGCAATTGCTTTCGCCCAGACCCCGGCGCCCGCCAAACCGGCCGTCGGCACGCAGATGACACCGGCGGCCACCTACGGAAAGCTGCTCAGCGGAATGGAGAAGGAATTCGTGGACGCCGCTGAAGCCATGCCCGAAGACAAATTCAATTTCGCTCCCCCGACCACAGCGGGAGATTTCAAGGGCGTGCGCACCTTCAGCGGACAGATCAAGCACGTCACAGAGGCCAACTACTTCTTCTTCGGCGGCGGAATGTCTGAAGCCGACATGAAAGCCAAGGCGGACGCGATCGAAAAGAATACATCGAAGGCCGAGATCATCCAGGCGCTCAAAGACTCCTTCACCCAGGCGCACACATTTATCGACGGCATCACTCCAGAGAATGTCTTCGTCATGACGGCCAACGGCACACGCGGGGGTATGTCTGCCTTCGGCATCTCCCACCTGATGGATCACTACGGCCAGATGGTCGTCTACCTGCGCATGAACGGCATCGTGCCCCCGGCCAGTCGCGGCAGCATGTAGAACGCAGCCACTCATCTCCAGAAAAAATAGCCCAGGTTGTTGAATCTAACAACGACCTGGGCATTTGGTTTATTGTTCGCGAATCGCCGAAACCGGATTTACCCGCATGGCCCGAAGAGCAGGCAGGTAGCACGCCAGCACCGCCATCATCCCCAGCAGCGTAACCACGGCGATAATCGTCGTTGGGTCTGTAGCGCTGATGCCATAGAGCGATGCCGCTATAAACCGCGTCAGGCCGAATGCCAGCGCCAGCCCCAGGACAAGCCCGGCGGCCGTCAGCCGTACTCCCTGCATCAGAACCAGCCGCAGCACATCCCTGCGCGATGCACCCAGCGCAACGCGAATCCCGATCTCGTGCGTGCGCAACTGCGTGCGATATGCCACCACGCCATAGATCCCCGTCGCCGCAAGAATTAGCGCGATCATCGCGAACATCCCCGCAAACGTGCTCTGCATGACCGCAAACATGCTCGACATCTGGGTCGTTTCCCGCAATGTGCGCACATCAAAGACCGGCAGCCGCCCGTCCACCTCATGGATCGTTTGCTCCAGGAGTGGAATCATATCCGCCGGGTTGCCTCTCGTTTTCACCTGCACGGTCAACTCTTGATCCGGCTCCTGAAAGTAGCTCATGTAGACCATGGGCTCCGGCAGTTCGTTCATGAAATTATGCTTCGAGTTCTTCACCAGCCCCACGACCGTGAACGGGCGACCCCAGATCTCCAGCGTCTTCCCCAGTGGATCCTGTCGCGGCCAGTACCGGTTAGCCGCCGTTTGATCCACAACCACCACCCGTGGCGCTGAGTCGTTGTCATCCCGTGTGAAATCGCGCCCCTCGAGAACAGGTATGCCCAATGTATCGAAATACCTCGGCGTCACATCGGCTCTGCGCAGTTCGAGAGACTCATGCGGGCGCGGAACATACCCCTCGGGATAGGCATCCACCGTCTTGCGATTGAAGTTGAAAGGAACCCAGTCCGTCAGCGATGCGACCGTAACCCCCGGCAGTGCCGCCACCCGATCGAGAATCTTGTGCCGGATCACGGGAATTTCATCATCCGGGTAGCCCGCTATGTTCAAGCCCACTGAAGCGGTGAGGATATGATCCTGATCAAAGCCCGGATTGGCGAAGCTGATATTTCTGAGCGTACGCAGAAAAAGTCCCGAGGTCACAAGGAGCGCGAGGGAGAGAGCAATCTGCGCCACCACCAGGCCGCTGAGCAGCCGGCGATTGTGCAATCCACCGGAAACACTTGCTGACTCTTCCTTCAGCGCCTCAGCGGCCGGTACGCGAGACGAGCGCAATGCAGGAAATGCTCCGCAGATAATGCTCGCCAACAGCGAAAGCAGCACAACGACAGCCACAACATTGTGATCCACCGTGCCGTTCAGGACGACAGGATTTGCATTCGGAGGAATGAAGCGGGCGAAGCTTTTCGCGGTCCAGGTTGTCAGCAGCAATGCCAGCGCTCCGCCGGCGAAGGACACAAAGAATCCCTCCAGCACCATCTGCCTGACCAGTTGAACCCGTCCCGCGCCCAACGATTGCCGTATCGCAATCTCGCGGCGGCGAGCCACAAACCGTACCAAAGCCAAGGTAGCAACGTTGGCGCACGTCAGCAGCAGCACAACCCCCGCTATAGCCAGCAGAATCGGCAGCGTATTGGCCATGTAGATGTTGGCGCCAAAGGGTGACCGCCACATCGGATCCAGCGTGATGGTATTTACGCCCAGATGTTCGTTCGGATACGCGGCAACGATCCGCCGCATGATCGCATTGAGGTCCTGCGTGGCCTGATCCCGGTTTACTCCCGGCCGCAACCTTCCAAGCACGTTCAGCCACGTCGCATTGCGATGTGTCATTCGCCACGCATTTGAGCCGAGGGGATTCAGGGTTACCCAGAGATCCTCCCGAATCCCGGGCATCGCTCCCGTGAAGTCTTCCGGCGCCACGCCGATCACCGTTACGGGGTGCCGGGCGATCTCGATCGTCTTGCCCACAATTGCCGGGTCTTGTGCATACCGCGTCTTCCACAAGGCGTA
This sequence comes from uncultured Acidobacteriaceae bacterium, assembly GCA_963735215.1. GTDB lineage: Bacteria > Acidobacteriota > Terriglobia > Terriglobales > Acidobacteriaceae > Telmatobacter. The sequence goes on from CAVTKF010000015.1 coordinate 149,450, forward strand.
ACTCAACACCACATAGGGAACGGCGTCGGGGCGCGTCTCTTCTTCCGGCAGGAAAAAGCGCCCCAGCAGAGGCCGGACGCCCAGCAGGTCAAAGAAGTTCGAAGTGACGTTGCCAACGTAAATTCGCTCTGGAGTTGCTCCGCCTGTCAGCGTGAGCCAGTCGTGGTTATAACCGAGGATTCCGACGAAGCTGTGATTCTGCTCCCGAAGGTCTCGGTAGTCGGGATAGGACAGTGGCGGCGAAGGCGAAATATTCCATTGCCCCCGCATCACGCTGACCAGGCTTCCGGTGTCATGTGCCCCCGGAATGGGGTGGAGCATCGTCCCGTCGATCCAGCTGAAGACCGTGCTGTTGGCGCAAATGGCCAGCGCCAGCATCAACCCTGCGGTAATTGTGAATCCCGGGCTCTTGCGCAGTTGACGCAAGGCAAAGCGAACATCCTGGAGCAGTCCACCCATTGGACGCCTCCTAACGGAGATTTGCTCTCGGGGATAAGAGTATTGCCATTTACATCTGCATGCAGTGCGCCAAAGCACGGTCCTATTCAACTACTAAGTCTTTCATTAACATACGCGTAATCCGGCTACCGCCTTGTGCTCCGCGCCTGTCCGCCGACGGCGCAGCTGTCCGTTTTCGGACACAGAGGTCTTATTCTCGGCGCGGATTTTCCAGGATGCCGGAGGCACTGGGTCGCCGAGGAATTTCCCACCGCAGACGAAAACCGCGTGGTGCGGATCGCTACCGAAGATCCCGCCCCCGCCCTGATGTCAGGGCGGGGTGTGAATGCCGCAGATCAGCCCGCTTCAGAACAGGCTGCTGAACGGGGTTGAGGTGGTGATGCGGGTTCCGGCAAGAGCACCTGTGAATGTGACGGCCTTGGATCCATCGAGGTTGTAGGCCACCAGCGTAAAGCTTCCCGAGTACTTGTTGCCGTCTTCGCTAAGGCTCACGCGCTCGGTAATTTGCGCTCCTGCCGTAGGATTGCCGATACCACTGGGCGCATTCGCGGTATCGTTGCCGAGCCAGGGCAAGTGGTTGACATAGTAGGAGCGAACTCCGGTCTTCTCCCAGACGCCCAGGCAGAAGTTCCCATCCTGCGGCGGTCGAGCCGATTCCATAATCTCCGTCCTGTCGCTGTGAAAGACGACCATGGAATTGTCGATCACGGGATAGGCGTTACTGGGGATGGGGTTTCCGTTCATCGTATGGGCGGTGAAGGTTGTATGCCACATTCCGACGATGGAAGGACCGTCGCGGTCGTCATCGTCGTTGAAAAGGGCGGCACGCAGGAAGTGCGCCGAGCCAAGCTGGGAATGCCAGGCAGCGGGTCTGATGTAATTCTTGTTGATCCCACACTGTGCCAGAGCGCTTGGCACCATCGCCACCGCGAGCACCAGTGCGCCGAATGCCGACATCGACCTACAATTTCTTGTCCACATTATTTCTCTCCTCGGCCGGGGAATATGCCGGCTGACCCGAAGCTAATCGCGACCCGCTCCGGTCAGGCAATGGATGGGTGGTAAAGACGGAGGTAAAGTTTAGGTAAAGCGCCAACCCCTTTCAAATCCCGCGGTTTCCTGACACACTGTTTGGTACTTCCCTACGCAGGAGGTCACCTGCCCGCTCCCGTATCCCATTCCGCGACCGGTCGTATCTTTGAGTTCGGCGACTTCCGGCTCGATTGCGGACGTTTCGAACTCCTGCGCGGCGGCCTTTCCCTGCGCGTCGAGCGCAAGCCGATGGAGTTGCTCATCCTGCTCGTCTCGCGTCAGGGCCAGCTCGTCACCCGAGATGAGATCGCTCAACGCCTCTGGTCGAGCGAAATCTTTGTTGATACCGAGCACGGCATCAACACTGCGATCCGCAAACTCCGCCATCTCCTCCGCGACGACCCCGAAGATCCTCAGTTTATCCAGACCGTCACCGGCATGGGCTACCGCTTCATCGCGGCCACGGTCGCCCTCGAAGAACCGGCTACGGATCCCCTTGCGGCACCCACCCTCCAACCTGCTGGTTCAGATCCTGTCACGCACGAATCTCCCACGCCACCACTGACCGAAGAACTACCAAAGAAGCCCCTCGCCATTCAAGTCGCGGTCGTTGCCCGCTTCATCGCGCTCACCGTTTCATTCATCGTGTTGGCCATCGGGCCGCACCAGATCGCAGGCCTTCTGCACCGAGCCCCGAACCCGCCCATCACCTCGCTTGCGGTCATCCCACTCGACAACCTATCGGGCGATTCGAATCAGGAATATTTCGCCGACGGCATGACCGATGAGCTCATCACCATGCTGGCCAAGGACTCCAACCTTCGAGTCACCTCGCGAACATCCGTCATGCAGTACAAAGGCGCACGGAAGCCTCTCGGCGACATTGCCCGCGCCCTTAACGTCGACGGCATTCTCGAGGGTTCTGTCTCCCGCGCCAACGGCAAGGTTCACATGAATCTGCAGCTCATCCGCGCTGATACCGACGCGCATGTCTGGGCCGAAAGCTACGATCGCGATGACGCCGATGTCGCAGCGCTGCCCGACCAGGCTGCCCAAGCGATTGCGCTTCGCCTTCACAGCGCCACAATGACTTCGCCTCCCGCACGCCACATTAATGCAGAAGCTCACGATAACTATCTCCGCGGCCGCTACCTCTGGTTCCAAGGCCAAGAAGACAAGTCCATCGACTACTTCAGAAAATCCGTTGAACTTCAGCCCGATTACGCAGCCGGCTGGACAGGAATCTCTGTTTATTACGGCGCCGAAGCCATTGAAGGAAAAATCTCTCCGGAGGAAGCGTTCGCGCCTGAGGAAGCGGCAGCCATCAAGGCCGTGCAACTCGACGACTCGCTACCTGAAGGACACCTTGCGCTCTGCGCCGCCATTTTTATTCGTGATTGGGACTGGATGCGCGCAGATCGGGAATGCCAGCGCGCCGTTGAGATTGATCCCAAATTTGCCGAAGCTTGGCACTTCCGCGCCAAGGTTTATGCGTCCCTCAATCGCCACCCGGAGGCAATCGAGTTCCAGAAGAAAGCCTCCGAACTCGACCCGTTTCAGCGCCCCTTCGCGCTCGCTTACTCCTACCAGCTTGCGCGTGAATATGACGCCGCCCTGACCGACGCGAAACAAAGGATGGAGGTCTACGCCAACGATATCGCTCTCCACTGGATTCTTTCCGAGATCTACAGGTGCGAAGGCGAGGACAGGAAGACGGTGGCGGAGCTCGAAAAACTGGCAGAGCTGGAAGGCTTCAAGGATTATCCCGCCGTGATTCGGCGCGAAAATGCGCGCGGCGGCTATAAGGCGGTCGTGCGCGAACATCTGAACTTTAGATTGAAAGAGTCAAAAAACAGCTACGTTTCGCCAGTCGATCTGGCGCTTCAGTACGCCATACTTGGAGATCACGAAAACGCGATTGCCAATCTTGAGAAAGGTTTCCAGGAACATTCCCCGCTTTTGCTTTGGATCCAGTGCGATCCTGCATACGACTTCCTCCACGCAGACCCGCGCTGGCGCTCCCTCATCCAGCGCATCGGCCTGCCGCTTGCGTACTGACGCGGCGCCTAATCGGCGTTGTTCACCACGCACTCATGGATCGCGTCGAGCGGCGCATTGGACCAGCGGCTCTTGACCAGGTCGTCCTCGGATAGCTCGTGCAGCTTGAAGTCGATCTTTCCGTCTGCATGCACCTGGCCCTGCACATATCCGTAAATATGCGATTTCGCGGTCTTTTCTGCATCCCGCGGCAGTAGATAGCGGCGAGCTCCGGCCGATCCAATGATCAGCCCGGGCACAATCCGGTTGGAACGCTGTTTCCAATATGGAGTATTGAAGATATTCGGAGAGTAGTAGTGCGAGTGGCTCGCAAACAGATAGACGAACTTTCCCGCTGCTTGCGCGTCGTAGAACCAGTTGTACACCAGATCTCCGGTTCGTTCGCCAAGTTCCCAGTCGTCCATGGCGTGTTCAGAGCCCTTGGAGTGGGGCAACGCCTCGTGCATGCCGGCGACAATCGTCTTGATCCCCGAGCCCGGCGCGAGATCGCGATCGAGAACCCCACGCAGCCACTTCAGTTGCGCGTCTGAAAACTCGTCCTTGCTCGCATTGTCGAGCGTGATGAAATCCACGCCATCGTGCGTCCAGTGGTACCACGGCCCCACCGGCCCCGCATCGGCGCCATCGGCCTTGCGCTGTTCGGCAATTTCCGGCCGATCCAGGAGTGTTTCGAACTTTGCGATGTAGCCATCGCGCGTCATCGGAGGTACATTCTCATGGTTGCCGCGGCCAATGAAGACAGGAAACGTGCCGAACGACGCTATCTGGTGGGTTAGAAAATCGTCCCACTCGATCCGGTGATATTCCTCGGTGGATAGCTCCTTGCCTGCGGGCAGCATCGAGACCAGGTCCTGATCCTTGTTCGATGTCCAGCGAAAATCGCCCAGGTGCCAATAGAACGCATCGTTCTCTGCCTTGACGCTGGCAGCGATCGCGGGCATCACGAAATCGCCGCAATTCCGGCTATCTCCGGATACGGCAAAGCTCCAGGTTGTATCGGTTGATTGGGCGGCGGCGGAAAGAGTTGCGACGGAAAAAATCGCAAGAAGAGACTGAGTCAGGGAAGACCGGAACATGCTTCCAGCATAAATGGGCTCTCCGGCTAAACAATCATCAACAGTCTGTTAAATGGCTCAACCCTGCGCTGTCGAGAGCGATCATCCTTGGTGTGATTCGAGTCACCGAGCGCGAAGCATGCCTCTCGATAAGCTCGAATGAGCGCGTGAGATTAGCCAGCGCAACCCAAAGGAGCAAGTTTCCATGGCTTACGTCGTAACCGATGCATGCACGAAGGACTTTGTCTGCGTTACCGAATGCGCCACCGCCGCCATCGCACCGCAACCTTCAGATGCCGCCGCCGGCAGCGTGTCGCAGGTTTACATCAATCCCGATGAGTGCATCGACTGTGGCAGTTGCGCGAACCTCTGCGTCCAGAACGCGATCTACCCTGAAGCTGACTTGCCTGCGGACAAGGCTCACTTCGCAGAGAAGAACCGCGCATACTTCCAATAGATTCGTTTCGGAACGAATGCGGACGGTCGGAGCAACCCTTAGTGCTTGGTCTTCGAACTAAGGCTCATTATTCGAGGGAGGCGGCGTTGGCGTTTGCGCGCTTGGCTGCTCCGTTGTCGGCGCAGTGGCCGCTGGTTTGGCCGCAGGCGTCGTCGGGGCCTGCGTACCCGGCGCCAGTGGCATCACGGACAATGCCAGGGTCTGGACAGTTTCAGGATCGTCGCGGAGTTTCAAATACAACACACCATTCACCGGATGCGGAACCGTCAATTGCGTGCCGGTAAAGTCCGATGGCACATCCACGGCATTGTCGAAGTCGGGTGAAGCCGCAACAGATTCGGCCAAAAACAGATTCGTACCCGTCAACGTGCACGGACGCGATGGATTGTGCGCGCAGTGCAGCTCCTTGAAGCCGGGCACACGCACGAGCGTTCCCAGCGACAGCCATTCGCCGGCGACTCCGTCTGCCGAGACGACTCGCGCCTGCACCGGTCCGAAGGCCGATGAGCCGAACTTGACCAGCGGCTCGACCACGCCGAGCGCCGTATTCGCGTCTTCCAGCATCAGCGTTCCATCACTAACCGAGAGGGTTGTGCGGAAGCTATTGTCTGCGGCCGCAACCTCCACCTTCTCGTCGCGCGGGAAGTTTGCGGGAGTCTTCGATTTCAAGAAGAACACCAGCCTGCCATCAACGGGAAGATCGTTCGCGCTTCCCAGGTGGACGGGCGACGGGTCCGCCGACTCTTGGTCCTGCGTCCCTTTGCTGAGCAGGGTCACTTGCGGACGTGGCAGTTCGACGCTGACTGGCACCTTCAATTCGCGTCCATCGCGGAGTTCAACTTTGGCGGTATAGCGCTTTCCGGATTCGAGACGCGAGGTATCGGCATCCGTCTTCACCTCCAACCGATCCTGATCCTGCACACGCTTCAGGTCGGCAGGAGCCCACTCAATGCCGTTCAGAGATACCTTGGCCACCTCATCCAGCCGGTTTCCGGTAAGTGCTGCTTCGGCATCGCCGGCACTCAGCTTCAGCCTCTCAAGCGAAGCCGCCTCGGAATAAGCCATCAGCGTCAGCTTGTCTGGCTTGTCCATGCCGTACTGATGAATATTGATCGTCACGGGACCCGGCGCCGCATCTTTCAACGGAACTCCGAGTTCCAGCACATTCGGCTTCGGCGACTTCCACTTAAGTTCGACCGCACTTGCACCGGGAAATTGCGCCTCGATTTTCTCGATACAGAGGGCATTGTCGCCTTGGATGTGCAGCGTGTCCTCTCGCCCCACCACAAGCGCCGATTCGTCGCTCGGTGGCACCGTCCATTTTCCCGTCCCGGCACTCACCAGGTGAAATCTCGGGCCCTCCCAGTCATCGAAGCCCCACTTGCCTTTAACCACCCCAGTTAATTCCCCTGAAGGAAGCGGAGGCATCGCATGGGCGAGCACCAGGCCGCCTTGCGAAGCGTCTGTTTTGAGCGGAACTTCGATCGGGTCGGACTTGGATTCAATATGAAGCTTGAGGTCATGCACCTCGGGGGTCGCATAGATTAGCGGAGCACCTTCAGCGGGCAATACGAGTCCGGTCTTTTCCGCGCAGAACTGGTCGGTGGGATTCACCGGGTGCAGCGGCGGCATCTTCGCTGGCCCAACGGGAGGCAACGCGACCACGACCACCGATTTGGGGTCGCGGAACGAGGGCGGCACATTCAAGCGCAGGTTCAGGGTATCTTCAGTGGGCAGCGCCAATGCGGGAATGTACTGGAAGTGCGCCGTGTGCAGGGAAGCCAAAATCCGGGCCGTGTCCACGATCGCGCCGATGTAGGGGCTGTAAACGCCTGCTCCGCCGAGCGCCGAGTAGCTAAGCTGGTTCATCAGGTCGGCGCCGCTGCCGGTGGTCAGCTGGGAAACCCGGTTGGAGGCGTTTGCATCGTCGAGGACCATCCCGTCGGTGTGCTGCGTGAGGCATGGCGCCTGCTGATCAGTCGGCTTGTCGAAGCATTGCTGGTCGAGCCGAATGCCCAGGACAGAAGCTGCCTTCTGGGCTCGATCCTTCAGCGATTTCGGGTCAGTCTGGGAGGTAACTTTGACTTCTGCAAGGTAGGCATCAAGGCGCATCCTGTCGAGGCTTGCCGCCTGCAAGTCTTGCGTCGCCCGGACAAAGATCCCGGGTCGGCCCTTTACCGCATTCCGCAGTGTGCTGAAGTCCCCTCCGGTAGCCGGGGCAAGAAACACGATGGCCTGCTGGGCTTCCTGGGGAACGGTGACGAAGACTCCCTCTTCGCGTGCCTGTTTTGTCCAGGTATCCACGCGCGTAAACCATTCGGCCGGAGGAGGGTTGGTGGCGCCGCGGAGGAAGACAACGATCAGCACAAATCGCGTGGATTGGCTTTCAGGAAAATCAGGATGGATCCACAAACGGTCGCCGGGAAGGAGGTTGGGCACCTGGCCAATGGGCAATGTGACCTCTCCTCGTTTCACGTGCACATCGACTTTGGGCCCGACCAGGTCGAACGACGGAGCGGTCTGACCTGGTGCAGATGTACTTCCCAAAGCCAGCACAACGAAGGCGAACAGAAGAAGGAAACAACGCCGCATCATTCTATTGTACGAAGAAGGATGCCCTTAAAAATATTGCCCGCAAGGAAGACTTTTGACTGATTTTGGGGTTGCCTGCCGCTTTCCGGACTGGAACCGTCTCTTGCAACAGTATGGGGTTCAGTTGCACAATCGTTTACACTAGGTGTTGGTTAGGCTGAAAGTGTCTTTTAGTTAAAGTTTTCTCGACCCGGTGGGGAATCAAAAAAGAAGCAGAGATGGTATTGGGGACTGCTTCGGCACGTCTAAAAAGCCGCCATGAAACCCTTACAATTGTTCGGGAAACCAAGTAGTTCATTTACAGCCAGATCTGGAACCTGTCACCCGCCGAAAAGCGCCGCATCTTTTGGGGTTCGATTTCAGCAGAGCGCAGTAAAGATGAAGACGGGGCTAAAGAAGCTTTATACGGAGAATTGTCATGAAGTCGAACCGGGCTGCGCAAAGCAGCGTGGACATCAGCAATCTGAGTGTTCCGGACGCCGAAGAGATTATTGAAGAGGCCTTGAGTGAACTGGCATTTTCACAGGATCCCGGGCTCGCGCGCGCACTGCGCTTCCTTGCGCCTCCCGGATACCAGGCGATCGTAGAACTTTGCAGCGAAAATGGGCGCAGCAAGCGCCGGAATGCGCCGGCAGACAGCTGGTCGCCAGAAGATGATGAAGTTCGCATCTATTTTGAGCGCCTTGACGATAATGCAGCTCCGCAAAGGCAGAGTCGCGGCTCACGAGCGCCGATTGAACATAATTTCGAAGAAGGTGAAGAAGAAAGCGCGATTGTGCCGGCCGACCTTGATGCACGGGTGAAGGAACTCTGCGCCGCACTGGCGGAGGCGGAGCGGGGCGGGCACGCATTCATCGCTCTCAAGTGGTTCCGAGATTCGTTTTTGCCCCGAAAGGCGTTCCGCTGGAACCAGCATCCGGAGTCAAGACAAGCGGTGCTGGCCGAGGCGATTCAAAGAGGCGTGGTGTTGACGAGCAAAATCGCCAATCCGAAAACGCCGGCGTATCCCACGACGACCATTCGCTTAAATCGCGCCGAGGCGGGCATACCCGAAGAGGCCCAGCGCTTCCACCCCGTTGTGTTACAAGGCGAACCGATCAGTGATGCCATCCATGAGGAGCGGGGAAAGCTGTGAGTTGCTACTTTATCGAATCCACAGCGTTCGCGAAGCTGTTTGTTCAGGAACCCGGCACGGATACTTTGATTCGATTGATGGAATCGGTTGAGGACAATCGCAAGCTGATTGCCGCCAGTGCGCCGCTGGAGGTTTACGCTGCCATTCGCCGGCGCGAGCGGGTCGGCGACATCAGCTCTGAAGATGCCTCCGCGGCATTCGAGATACTGCGCATCGAGGCTGCTCGCATGGTGCAGGAGCCTCTGAACCCTGCTGTGCTCGAAGCAGCTCGCCAACTGCTCGATCGAACGAAACTGCGCTGGACAGAGGCCCTGCAACTTGGAGCCGCGCTGGTGGCGCGCGAAATGTTCCGGGGCACTGAAATCATCTTTGTTTCGGCTTCGCCGATGCTCCTGGAAGCAGCAAGAGCGGAGAGGCCTCCAGACACTCGATCCCGAAAAAGATGAAATCGAGGCTGTTGAACAATCGGTTGATCGAACTCGGACTCTCACCTGAGAGTTTTTGAAGGGTTTCGCGTTCATAGCCCGCCGAACGGCGATAACCGGCAAGTTTATTAAGTGAAAAACAACCGCCCGGCCAACCCGACAAATGGGAAGGACACGTCTGACGAGCTATTCGCGCCGGAAGCGGTTGGCTTTTTCGAATTCGTCCCGCAGCTCGGGTGTGCGCAGGTTTTCGCGAATATGAGCAAGGCGCTGCTCAAGTGCCTCGAGGGCGGCCGCGATCGCATCGGTGTTGGTGTGAGCAATATCGCGCCACATGGACCATGGGCTGGCTCCGAGGCGCGTCATTTCGCGCAAGGCGCGGCCGCCGACGTCTTTTAGTTCCGGCGCCTCACCGACCTCGTTCTCGAGCAGCGCGCTGAGTGCGGTTGCGGTGAATTGGGGAAGGTGACTTACCCAGGCAACCAGCTCGTCGTGGCGCTGCGGACCGAGGTCATTGGCTCGTGCGCCCATGCGAATGACCCACTCGCGCCAGCTGCTTGCAAGAGCGGCTGACTGCGGAGAGCGCTTCCACGCTGGATTGTCCGTAAAAAGCCATACGGCGCCATGGAAGAGATTCGCATCGGCCATGTCGGCGCCGCCGCGCTCCTTGCCGGCCATGGGATGACCGGGGAGGAATGCGGCACGTTCGTGTGTGTTGAAGAGACGGCCCGCGGCTTCAGTGATCTGCCCTTTCGTGCTGCCCACATCGGTGATGAGGTGGCCGGGGCCAAGCACGCGTGCGAGCTGCTCCATGAGGTCGAGCGTGGCGAAGATAGGAATTGTGAGGAGCACAACCTGACTGGCTTTTGCCGTCTCGATCGCATCATGGCCGATGGAGTCGATTGCGCCCATCGACAGCGCAGTCTCAGCCTGGCCCCGGCTGCGGTTCCAACCGACGATTGAACCCTGGAATCCGGCCGTGCGCAGGGCGAGGCCTACCGATGTGCCAAGCAGGCCCGTACCGAGAATGGCGATGCGCTCGATCATCTTGTTTGTTCAGACTAATCTACGAAGCCTCAAGCGAACCGCCGGGGATAGGAATCACTCACTGGGGACGATATGAAGGACTTCCGGCTCCTCGCTACGCGCACTCTCATCCGGATCTTCGGATTCACCTGAATTCTCGGCCGTTCTCTGAAGGAAGAAATACAAGCCAATCAGCAGGAGGCCGAAGGAGACCAACCAGATTCCTGTGAAGAGCTTTTCACGACTAGCGTCGCCAAACTCCTGAAGCCTTGTCTCCAAACCGGGTTGGTGGACGTAATAGACAAGAACCAGCGCGCCTACTTTACATCCTTGCAGCGTAAGTGCAGTGTGGCATGAACCGCTTTCGTCTCGAAGTTGGACTCCATCTATTTTGAATACATATTCGTATGTGCTGCCTTTTCCGCCAATTACGTTATAGATTACTCCAACCGTCGTCGCTTCCTGCCTGGACGCACCCGCGCACCCCCAGGAGATGAAAAACTGCGCGCACCCGAACAAGATCAGGATACCGGCGATGATCAGCGACACTTGCGACCGGAAGAACATTCGAGCCCTCGCATCGATCGATTTCCGATAAGGATACCGCCTGGACGGGCACCGGACAATCGCCAGGGAACATGTGCATCCACCATCCGAGTCGGGTGCAATCCGGATGAACGCATCAGACTCTGCGATGGACTACAGGGTTCGGCCAACCGCCTGGGCAATTACCCGCAGCTCAGCCATCAGTTTCTCGAACTGATCGGGGTACAGCGTCTGCGCAGCGTCAGAAGCGGCCTTGTCTGCATTGGGATGGACTTCAACAATGATGCCGTCTGCTCCGGCAGCAACCGCTGCGCGTGCCATCGGCGCAACCATCTCGCGATGCCCGGTGCCATGCGACGGATCGCCGACGATGGGCAGATGCGAAAACTTCTTCACGACGGGAATTGCGGAGATGTCCATCGTATTGCGCGTAGCGGTTTCATAGGTGCGAATGCCGCGCTCGCAGAGGATCACATCGTAGTTGCCGCCGGACATGATGTACTCACTCGAAAGCAGCAGCTCTTCGATGGTCGCCGCGATTCCGCGCTTGAGCAGAACCGGCTTGCGGGCTACGCCCAGTTCGCGCAGCAGGTTGAAGTTCTGCATATTGCGTGCGCCTACCTGGAAGCAATCGACAAGCGGAAGCATGGGTTCGATCTGCGCGATCTCCATGACTTCGCTGACCACGAGCAATCCGTTGGCGCGGGCTGCATCGTGCATCAGCTTCAGGCCTGGAATTCCCATTCCCTGGAAAGCGTACGGCGAACTGCGCGGCTTGTATGCGCCGCCGCGAAGAAAGCTGGCTCCCGCCGCCTTCACGCGCTTTGCCGTCTCGAAGATCTGGGCTTCATTTTCGATGGAGCACGGACCCGCCATCACGATCACTTGCTCGCCGCCCAGCTTTACGCCGTTGGCGAATTCGATGACAGTGCCTTCGGGATGAAAGCTCCGGCCGGCCAGCTTATAAGGTGAGCTGATGCGGTGAACGTGGAGTACGCCGGGGAGATTCTCAAACTTGGTAAGGTCAACGCTCGCCGTCGGGCCCACGCCGGCCAGAATGGTTTGGGTTGCACCCGTGGTGCGATGAACGCCGACTCCGGCCTCCACCATTGCTTCAATCACGAAGTCAATTTGTTCCTCAGTAGCCTGCTCCTGCATTGCAACGATCATTTCTCGTTCCCTGTCTCGGGCGCGGCTCCGGGGTCCCCGGCAACAGGTCTTTGTTGCTGGGGTGGCGGGGCGCCAGTGTCTTGGCCCTTGAGGGCATTTCTCTCTGATGCCAACTCGTTTCTCTGCAGTGCCCGCATCACGTCGATAATGCGCTCGTAGATATGCGTCAACTCGATGTCGGGCAGCGGTCCTTTGTTTGCGGCGCGCACATTGGCGTAGATGATCTTTTCGCGTGCCGGTTCATACACCGGCAGCGAGGTCGCGACTTTCAGATGACCAATCATCAAGGCGGCGCGTGCCCGCTCGCTCAGCAGTTCCACGAGCTGGCGATCCAGAGCATCAATTTGATTGCGCAATTCTTCCAGCGTCATTCCATCCTCGCGATAGCTATCAGCTTTCAGTCATCAGCTTTCAGCTCAATCCCGCCGATGCGAGCATAATGCGGCTGAATCTGCCGCGCATAAGCCGAGGGCTGAAAGCTGAGGGCTGTCTTTCTCACCGGGCCAGCGCCGCCTGGGGCAGACGCAGACCCTTGATAAATCGTGCAACAGCTTCAGGCGCCGCTTCTGGAGTAGACCGCTCGATCAACTCCACAATCGCGCTGCCGATCACCGCGGCATCGGCAAACTCCCCAACCTGCGCAATGTGCTCCGCATTGGAGATGCCGAATCCTACGGCCACCGGCAGCCCAACGCCAGCCGGTCCGGTCCATCGGCGAATTCGCGCGACCAGTGCGGCCGCGTCGGCGGTCATGCTCTGCTGCTTGCCGGTGATTCCCACGCGCGAGATCGCGTATACGAAACCTTTCGAGTGCGTGGCGATTGCCTCTATGCGGTCGTCGGGACTTGTGGGCGCAGCCAGAAAAATCGGGGCGAGTCCAGCACGATTCATTTCCGATAAGTATTCGTCCGCTTCTTCGACGATCAGATCCGTCACGAGTACACCATCTGCTCCGGCAGCTGCAGCGTCATCAACGAATCGAGAGAGACCGTAGCGGAGAATTGGGTTCAGATAGGTGAAGATCACGAGGCCGGCTTTTGGCCGTGCAGCGCGAATCTCACCGGTGATTTTCAGGACGTCGGCCATGCGCGTTCCGCGGGCGACAGCACGTTCACTGGCACGCTGGATCACGGGTCCGTCTGCCAGAGGGTCACTGAAGGGAACGCCGAGTTCGATCACGTCGGCGCCGGCATCGATCGCCCCGAGCGCAATGGCACGCGTGATTTCCACGCTCGGATCGCCGGCCGTCAAATAAACAACCAAGCCTGGTTTGTGATTGAAACTGAGTGCCATTTAAGTTGATTACGCTCCCTGGATTTTCAGTTCGCGGGCCAGGATGCCCATATCCTTATCGCCGCGTCCGGAGAGGTTCACTATCAGTATGTCACGCTGAGAAAAGGAGGGAGCGATGCGCAGGCACTCCGCGACAGCGTGCGCGCTTTCGAGTGCAGGCAGGATGCCCTCAGTCCGTGCGAGTCTCACAACGGCATCGAGCGTGGCAGCGTCATCCTGTGAGACGTACTCGGCGCGTCCCGAGTCGTGCAAAGCGGCGTGCTCCGGACCGATGGATGCATAGTCCAGCCCCGCGGAGACTGAATGCGTGGCAGCAATCTGTCCGTTTTCGTCCTGCAACACATACGAGAATGTGCCTTGTAGAACACCCGGCAATCCCCCGCGAAAACGCGCTGCATGCTCGCCGAGTTCTGTTCCGCGGCCGCCGGCCTCGACACCAATGAGTCGCACCTGGCGATCGGGGATGAACTCATAAAAGGAGCCGATTGCATTGGATCCGCCACCGACGCATGCGATGACGGCTGTCGGTAAACGGCCTTCCTTCTCGAGAATCTGCTCTTTCATCTCTCGGCTGATGCAGCGATGAAAATCGCGAACCATTGTCGGGTAGGGATGCGCGCCCAATGCGCTGCCCAGCAAGTAATGAGTTGTCCGGACATTCGTGACCCAGTCCCTCATCGCTTCGCTGATGGCGTCTTTTAGCGTTTTGGAGCCCGACGAGACACCGCGCACTTCAGCGCCAAGCAGGCGCATGCGCAGAACATTCAGCTCCTGGCGCTCCATGTCCACATCGCCCATATAGATGACGCACTCCATGCCTAGGAGCGCGCAAACAGTCGCGGTGGCGACGCCATGCTGGCCGGCCCCCGTCTCGGCGATGATGCGCTTCTTGCCCATGCGTTTGGCGAGCAGTCCCTGGCCGAGGGCGTTGTTTATTTTGTGAGCGCCGGTGTGGAGCAGGTCTTCGCGTTTGAGGTAGATTTTCGCGCCGCCGAGTTCCTCCGTCAGCCTTTTTGCGAAATAGAGTGGCGTAGGCCGGCCGGCGAAATCTTTGAGCAGGCCGTCGAGTTCAGTCTGGAACGCGACATCGGCCTTGGCGAGTTCGTATTCGCGCTCAAGCTCAAGGAGCGCGGCCATCAGCGTCTCCGGAACATATCGGCCGCCATAGATGCCGAAACGCCCCGGGCGCGATTCCGATGGGCTCGCTGGAAGAATAACTGATGCCATGGGTCCGGCCTCCTGCACAATCTTGCTGATGAGACGATCTTTTTCAGTTTACTAGGAGGTGAAGAAGTGGGTCGGCTGGCAGACGTTTATTACCGGCCAGGCTCGTTTGTTGCGCACGCTCTGGCGATGAATTTGCGTACCTTGTCAGCATCTTTGCGGCCGGGAGCCGACTCGACGCCCGAGACAACATCGATACCCCAGGGATGCAGCGTCGTGATGGCGTGGGAGACATTCTCAGGGGTGAGACCTCCGGCCAGAACAAGGTGCGGGCGCGCCTCAGGATTCTGAAAGAGACCAACTGCCGAATTCCAATCGAAGGCGATCCCGGTTCCTCCAACGGCAGTTTCTGTTCGGGAATCCACCAGAAGCGCATCAATATTCTTGTCCGCAGCGAGGCTAGCAGCTTCTACAACCGCGCCGGGTGAAAAATGCAGCACTCGCAAAATCCGCAGGTCGAGCCCGAATCGCTCGCGAAGTTTTTCCGGCAGTTCCGGATTGCCGCTGAAATGCAACTGAACGCCAGTAAGTCCACCGTCGCGCACTGCGACCTCAATTTCGGCTAGAGTCGCGTCCACGAAAACGCCAATCTTTTCAACTGACCGCGGAAGTCTTGAGGTTATGGCTTCGACATGGCAGCTCGTCACTTGCCGTGGGCTTCGGGCGAAGACGAAGCCGACAGCATCGGCCCCGGCCTCGGCGGCAAGCAATGCATCCTCCAGCGAGGTGTTTCCGCAGATCTTGATCCAGAGACTCATCGGGTTATTCTGGAACCCGCAAGCAGGGCCGCAAGCGCCGCGCCAGGGTCGGGCTGCCTCATCAAGCTTTCGCCAATCAGAAATGCATCGAACCCGGCGTTTCTCAACCGATCAATGTCTTCCGCGGTTGAGATTCCGCTTTCTGCGACGCGAATGACGGAGGCCGGAATGCGATTTGCGAGTTCGAGGGAGGTCTCCATCCGCACTTCGAATGTCTTCAGGTCACGATTGTTGATGCCGATGGCGTCTGCGCCCTTCTCGCCCAGTGCATCGAGTACCTGTTCGAGTTCGCTTGCGGTGTGTACTTCCACGAATACATCAAGCGCATGCTCCTGAGCCACGGCGGAGAATCGCTTGAGTTCGTCGCTGGTCAACGCAGCCGCAATGAGAAGAATTGCGTCGGCACAGTGAGCACGCGCCTGGACGATCTGGTACTCGTCGATGATGAAGTCCTTGCGAAGGCACGGCAGCTTCACAGCGTTCGAGGCGAGTTCGAGGTTGCCTAGGCTGCCTTGAAAGTACGGCTCGTCGGTTAGTACGGACAACGCGGCCGCTCCCCCCTCTTGATACCGCTGAGCCAGCCAGCTCACGTCGAAATTCTCTCGAATGAGTCCTCTCGAAGGAGACGCCTTTTTGATTTCTGCGATGATGGCCGGTTCAGACAGCGATCTTCTGCGCAAAGCAGCGGCCCAGCCGCGAGGCTGATGCGCCGCTGCGGTTCGCTCCAAGTCGCTCTGCGAAACCCGCGCCTTCGCCATCGTGACACTGGCTCGTGTAGTTAGGAGAATTTGATCCAGTTTCGTCGACATGCGCTGGCTTGAGTATACGAGCAGGCAAAGGAGACCGCGTTGAAAGTCGAGGCAGGCGGAAGGCAAGCCCTTCAAGTGGCCAATTCCAGATGCACTTTTGGTGGGCCCGGAGGGATTCGAACCCCAACCGAGGAATTATGAGTTTTGCTGGGAGCATCTGCATGTAGTCTATGCAAACCACTGAAAACATTAACGAAACACTCGAAGGCCCGCACGGAAGAACATTCTCTCCTCGTTGGATTTGTTGGCAAAGTCGGGCTCAATTGAACCTGTACGTCACAAAGACGTCACACATGCACGCTATGCATTCTGAATTGGGTTGCGCTATAGCGTGTATGAGGGACGCTAGGCTTGACCAAACCTGCGACCGGCCAACTTTCGAGCCGCCATCTCCGGATGGATTTGTGCCACGTGTAGACCGAATTGAGTCGCGAACCACGTAATGTTGTCGATTGGGTCCGTGATGCGGGGCGTGCCTTGAGGCATCTGTTCACCGCAGAGAGAACACTTCGCCGAGACCGGAATGCTGTTCTGGTCATACCTCATTTGCAGTTCTGGTATCAGTGACATAGGCGAATGCTTAGCCCCTCTTCAATGAACGCGCAGCATGTTAAGGCTCAATGACTTTTCATCTACGCTACAGCAATATCGGCAGATTTCTGTGTGGTCTCAACATCCGGAGCATTGCGTCTGTTTGCGAAACACGCTCTGCACGTTACGGGCTTGCCTTGCGTAGGCTTGAATGGGAAAGTTGTATTGTTCCCAAACTCCGAGCAGGTGACGCGGGTTTCGATTTGGCTCCGACCTCCGACGCCCTGCCGTTTGGCTTTGCATTGCTTGCAGTGTCTCGGTTCGTTCGTGAATCCCTTCTCGTGAAAGAACTGTTGTTCTCCTGAAGAGAAGACAAACATCAAACCACAACTGACGCACTGGACATCTCGGTCAGCAAAGGCCATAACCCTTCCTCCAAACGAAGGAGGTTCAGAGAAGGGCAACTGGGAACAACAGTCCCTCTTTGAATACTCGCCGCGTGTCGAGCATCGTATACCTTTCAATATTGAAAATATGCTCGGTACTTAACATTAGAGTGCATATATTTTGGTGGCAAACAAAAGAAAGCCCCTCGGTAAGAAGGGCTTTCTCATTCAGTGGATTGGGGGCAGCGTGTGCAGACAATATACGTTCGCTGCTACCCTGTCAACCAAGCCTTAATGCTGTCGCGTTTCTTGTGTCGGATGGAAGGCAGATTTCCCTTGTTCTGATTGTCATAATTAGAAGATGGAAGACGACAAAGCGATTCCCCGCATCATCGAGGCGTTGAAGTCGAGGGACGGTGTAGTTGTTACATTTGAGGATGGTAAGTGCGCCTTATACACGGCTGCTCTCCTCTATGCAATGTTTCCCAACGCCGACGAATTGGTTCGACACATGAGCGACCAAGATTAAACTCCCAGGTCAGTTCACCGCCCTTGGGGCGCTCAGATAATTGGAATATTGAAGCACTGAGCCACGAACTTCGCTTCACGGTCCGGATACCACTCGAATTAAAGCAGAGCAGTCCTTCTCCTACCAGTAAAGGCAAGTGTGTTGCACGGCTTCCGTCTTAGCGCTCCTAGCCGTTTACGTTTGGAAAGACCACGGTACAGATGGACCAGCCGAGCAGAATCCTTATAGATGGATTATGAGTTTTCGCCGGATTTCGATTCCAGGTTGACTTAACCCACTGAAAACATTAACGAAATGCAACACAACGCCCGCCCGGAAGAAAATGTCAACGCCGCTGAAGCTGTTGGGTTTTGCAGAGGTCGATTGAGCCTGTACGGCACAATCGCGCCACACGACGCGACGTAAAGAGGGGGAAGGGATTCGACAACATGCTTTCCAGTCTAATGACCGTCCAATCGATGCAGAGGCTTGGCCTCAGCTTCGTAACTTGTTGATTCGCGACCGGCGAACGGAAGTCAACTTAACTCCAAGTGGCTCTCGACGTAACCGCGAGGAATCGAGTTTGCAACACCCGACACCAAAGTATTGGTTTATATTGCGTATGATGTCGCCAGCAACTGAAGACTTACGGGCAATCGTCAGCGAACGCCCCACGCCTGCTCCGAAGAAATTGGGATCTGTGCTGGTAACGTCACAATTTACGTCACAACGACCCGGCCTGAGCAGGTGAGATGTTTGCAAGCAGTTGATTCAATGGTGGGCCCGGAGGGATTCGAACCCCCAACCAAGGGATTATGAGTCCCCTGCTCTAACCGTTGAGCTACAGGCCCCGATTGTCTATATCTAATTATATATCTATTGTTTACGGTATCTGTTCAAGCAGCCTCCAAAAGCCTTTTCTTGGCTGGTGCCGGTTCTGGTGCCGGTTCGGAATCCGGATCGACGTCGCTTAAGCACAAGGACCACTACCGGTCATGGGCAACGGATCAAAAAGGTCACATCTCATCAATTGTCGCATCCCGCTGATTCAGCGGGATGCGAGAGATGCCACAAATGGGGAGAAGAGCATCAACTGTTTGAAACAAGGTTCTTCAATTGGGCCCCTACCTCGATCCAGAGGTGATCATCGGAGACCCCAACTAACCGGGTGCGGCGTCCATGCGAACGCTGTTGAGTCGGATACGCAAAACGTTGTGCGCGGAAGAGAAGTCTGGATAAGTCTCATCCAACCGGTCAGCACAGGCCATGCGTATTTGCAGCTTGGGCTCCTCCCATAAAGGAGGAGAAAGCTGAGAGAGGAACTACACCGTCCGCATCGTCCGGAATGGCCCTTCCTGTTCGTAACCAGGGAAAGGTACTTCCTGTAGTCATTATGGTGTGACCGGCTCGATGCGCTAGTCGTGGGTTAGGCTGAGTTTGTTAAGAACGCCAGTCCAGAGCCACAAGCGGAGGGAACCGGTCATGAGAGAGAAGTTACGATTTTTGGGCATGGATGTCCATGCCGAAACGATCGCTGTAGCCGTAGCCGAACCGGATGGCGAGGTTCGCAGCCTGGGAACGATCGCTAACCGCGAAGAGTCGATTCGCAAGTTGATCCGTAAGCTTGGTTCGCCCGAACATCTGCGAGCCTGCTATGAAGCCGGCCCGACGGGCTTCGTACTCTACTGGCAGCTGACGCAGCTGGGAGTCAAGTGCGATGTGATAGCGCCGTCGCTGGTTCCGAAGAAGCCTGGGGACAAGGTCAAGACCGACCGGCGGGATGCGTTGAAGCTTGCTCGCAGTCACCGCTCCGGTGATCTGACCGCGGTATGGGTACCGGATGAAGCTTCAGAAGCATTACGCGACCTTGTCCGGGCGCGGGAGGCGGCCAAGCAGGATCAGTTACGCGCACGGCACCGGCTGACCAAGTTGCTGCTGCGTACGGGCCGGCGTCCTCCTCTGGGAGTGAAGGCGTGGACGGAACGTCACGCGGAGTGGCTCCAGCAGGTTCGCTACACACATCCTGCGCAGGAAGCAACGTTGCTCGATTGTCTGCACGAAGTTCAGCACATGGCCGAACGAGTCAAGCGGTTGGAGAAGTCGATTGTGGAAGTGATTCAGCTGGCTCCCGCGTCGATGCAGGAAGTAATTCGTGGCTTACAGGCATTGCGCGGCATCGCGCACCTTTCGGCAGTCACGATCGCTGTCGAGCTGGGCAACATCACCTCCCGCTTCGAGCACGCTCGGGATCTGATGGGGTACAGCGGAGCATTTCCGGACGAAAACTCCAGCGGCAAGCGTATTCGAAGAGGAGGCATTACCAAGTCTGGCAACGCGCACCTCCGACGAATCATTGTCGAATCGGCCTGGAGCTATCGACACCGGCCAGCGGTCGGAGCCAGGTTACGCAGGCGCCAGGAAGGACTGCCAGCAGAGATTACCGAGATTGCATGGAAAGCGCAGAACCGTCTGCACAAGCGCTACATGGCGCTGATGGCTCGAGGCAAGGAGCAGAGAAAGACCATGACGGCGATCGCGCGCGAACTGTTGGGCTTTATCTGGGCCATTGGGATCAAGGCCGAAGCGTCGGTCTGCAAGCAACAAATGGCGGCATGACGAGAACTGAAAGAACAAAAGCAAGAGCTTTCCAAATAAGGAAAAAGCAAAAACACATCAACCCATGAACAACGTCATCCAATTCGAGGACAGGGTCAGCCGCAGCCGGAGCAAGCACGAAGGAGAATCCTCGGCGGAAATTTGCGACAGGCTCAGCCGGACTCGCGTTAGTAGTCAGAGGCAGCTCCCGACGGATCATGATTATGCGGTTCCGACCCGCGAATATCAGCTTGATCAATCGTCGCCATTACCTGCCACGGCTGCTGCTGACCTTGTCCTCGAAGTACAACAACAAAAACAACCCCAGCGATTTGCAGATATTGACAGGTCACACCATATCAATTTCCAAACTGCACTTTAGGTGCGAAGGGCGGGGCGCGCCTATCGAGCGCCGCTGCTACGCGCGGGCATTCTCATCGTCGAAATGCGCGCTATCACTGCGCTGTTTTTCTCCGAACATGGGAAAGCGAATCCCTTCTCTACCAGGGCTCCCGTCGGGCAGGCCTGGATACATTTGCCGCAACCGGTGCAGTTCCGGGCATTGCCCCAGTCGTCGGCCATATCGCTGACAAGGCGAGAAGAGATGCCGCGTGCAGACACTTCCCAAACATGAGCTCCTTCCAATTCCGCACAGGCTCGAACACAACGAGTGCAAAGAATGCACCGATTGTGATCAAGCACGTAGCGCGGATGACTCATGTCTACATGAAGACGCGGATTGTTATAGGGATACCGAACGTGCGTGACTTCGAGCGATTGAGCTAGCGCCTGCAGTTCGCAACGGCCGTTGGACGCACACACCGAACAGACATGGTTGCGCTCAACTAAAAGCAATTCGACGGCCATCTTTCGATATTCTTCCAGCTTTGCCGATGTTGTCCTGATTGACATGCCATCCTGTAGAGGCGTGGTGCATGCCGGCAGCAATCTGTCGGTCCCTGCGAGTTCTACCATGCACACACGGCACGCGCCCGTTGCGCTCAGTCCCTTGAGATAGCAGAGCGTCGGGATGTATTTCTCGTGATCGCGAGCGGCCTCGAGGACCGTCTGACCTTCCGGTGCTGTGATCAACTCGCCATCGATTCTTGCAGAGATTGTTTTCAAAGTCGCTCCTCCCCGTGTCACTTCTCGGCGGCTACTACGCGCAGATCGCACCGAAGGCAACGGCGGCTTTCCTCCAGCGCTTCCGCAGAACTCAGCGTGCAAACCACTTCCTCCTGCGTTCGCACACGAGTGGCGACTGGGGCAGTGGCGCCGAAGTGGCGTTTGCTCAGGCTGGGCTCGCCTGGAGTACTACGGCCATATTCAAGCTCTGGGAAGATGCGTTCCCAACGCATCTCGCCCATCAGACGCTCATCTATCTTTCGGGCGGCCTGCTTCCCCCCGCTCATGGCGTTCGACACATTCGAGGCGCCCGTAATTACATCGCCTCCGGCGTAGAAGCCTGGCCGGCTCGTCTCCAGCGAGAATCGGTCGACCTTGATCGTCCCTTGTTCCTTCAGCTCCAACCCCGAGGCGCGACAGAAATCAAGATCGAATGTTTCTCCCACCGCCAGAATCACCGTATCGCATTCAAATCGCTGCACCTCATCCGTAGGTATCGGGCGACGCCGTCCTGAGTTGTCATACGCACCCAGGCGCGTTTTCACCACTTCAATTGCCTTTACTTTTCCTTTCGCATCGCCCAGTATGCGATGCGGCGCGGCGAGAAATACCATGCGCACACCCTCTTCTTCAGCCGCCTGAATTTCCTCGTCTATCGCCGGCATATCCCTGCGTTCGCGTCGATACAGAATCGTCACTTCGGCGCCAGCCCGCTTTGCGGTTCGCGCCGAGTCGATTGCCGCATTGCCTCCGCCAATAATGGCTACGCGGGCACCAAGTGGTACCAGTTCGTTTTTGGCCATGGACTCCAGAAATGGAAGGGCAGGATAGACCCCGCTCAGTTCCGTACCTGGCAGATAGAGCCATGACTCCTTCCACGTTCCGATAGAGAGAAATGTTGCGTCGAATTGGTTTGCGAGGTCATTCAGCGAGAGTTCACTCCCAACTTTGGTGTTGAAGACCATCCTCACACCGACACGCTCAATTAACTCGAGTTCGCGATGAAGCACGGACTTGGGAAGACGATATTCCGGAATCGCAAACCGAAGCATGCCGCCGGCTTCGCTGTGCTCTTCGAAGATGGTCACGTCGTGTCCCAACATCGCGAGATAAAACGCTGCGGTCAATCCCGTCGGTCCCGCCCCGGCAACCGCGATTTTGCGTCCCGTAGGCGCCAGCTTGTGAGTCAGAATGCGCTCAACCATCGGTTCAAACAACTCCGATGAATAAACTGAGTCCGCAATGTATCGGTGGACCTCGCGCATGTTCACAACTTCATCGAATGACTGTCGCCTGCATCGGTTGTCGCAAGGATGCTGGCACACGCGGCCAGTAGAAGCGGGCAGCGGGTTATCCAGAAGAACGGAGACAAAAGCATCTTCGAGACGACCTTCCTGGAACAGCTCAAGGAAGCGGGGGATATTCATCCGAAGCGGGCAACTGTTCTCGCACGGAGACACAGCCAGCTCCTGACATACCCCTGCTCTACACCGCCTTGCGAGGATGTGGTCCTGGTACTCGTCGCGGAAGTGCCGGATCGTGGTCAGGACAGGATTCGGAGCCGACTGTCCGAGGCCGCAAAGAGAGCATGCACGAATCATCCTGGCTAACTCATCCAACGTTTCCAGATGCTCTTTGGTTCCTCTGCCTTCAGTGATCGCATTGAGGATTCGGAGCGCCTTATCGAGCCCGACCCTGCACGGCACGCACTTGCCGCATGATTCCGAGTGTGTGAATTCGATGAAGTAGCGCGCCACATCCACCATGCAGTTGTCTTCATCCATTACCACCATTCCGCCCGACCCCATGATGGAACCGATTTGCGCAAGGCTTTCGTAATCGACTGGGGTTTCAAACATCTCAGCGGGAATGCAGCCGCCCGATGGACCCCCGGTCTGTACGGCGATGACACGACGCCCATTCGCTGCGCCCTCGCCGATGTCGTAAATGAACGTCTTTAACGGGGTACCAAGCGGCATTTCTACCAATCCGGTGTTCTGCACTTTCCCTACGAGTGAGAATACTTTTGTGCCTGGGCTTTTCTGACTGCCTGTCTCGGCAAACCAGCCCGGACCGCGACTTACAATCGCTGGAATATTGCACCAGGTTTCGACGTTGTTGATGTCAGTGGGCATTCCCCATAGTCCGTGCTGCGCCGGGAACGGTGGACGCGGACGTGGGCGACCGGCACTTCCTTCCAATGAAGCAATCAGCGCCGTCTCTTCTCCGCAAACAAATGCGCCCGCACCCTGAACCAACTCGATATTGAAGTCGAATCCTCGATTGAGAACATTCTTTCCCAACAGCCCGTATTCGCGTGCTTGCTCGATAGCGCGACTTAGCCTGCGCACCGCCAGCGGGTATTCCGCGCGAATGTACACGATCCCTTTCGTGGAGCCCGTCGCATAGGCTCCAATGATCATGCCTTCCAGAACCGAATGAGGATCGCTCTCGATCTCGTTGCGGTTCATGTACGCGCCCGGGTCTCCTTCGTCTGCATTGCAGATGATGTATTTCTCATCCGCCTTTGCCTTGGCAAGAAAGTCCCACTTGTTTCCGGTAAGGAATCCGGCGCCGCCGCGTCCGCGTAAGCGCGATGCCTTGATTTGCTCAATTACGGATTCCGGACGTCCGTCGATGAGAACCTTGTACAGCGACTGATATCCACCGACCGCGATATACTCCTCAATGTCTTCAGGATTGATCAGTCCCGAGTTCCTCAGCACGATCTTCTTCTGGCCTTTGAAGAATGGGATCAAGTTCCAAAGAGGTATCTCGGGATAGCCCTGGCCGAACTTGAACTGGGCGGTGATGTGATCCCATTCTTCAAGTTTGCAGAAGATAAGATCGGGCGGCATCACCTTTGACGAAATAGCCTCGAGAATTCGGCCGGCATCGTTCGGCCGAACGTGATGCAGAATCACCAGAGGCACACCGGGAATTCGAACTCCTACAAGCGGCTCCTGGAAGCAAGCTCCGAAACACCCGACACCTGCAAGCTGAACATCCTGTCCGCTGCGGTCGATGGCCTCGTTCAGCGCGTGAAATACCTCTTCAGCTCCATTCCCACGCCCACATGTACCCATTCCCACAGTGATCCGCGGAATGGAAGCCATGAGCTTGGCCAGCCCAGACTCGCGTACAGCGTTAAAGCTCCCGATATCTTCGATACGCGGTTTCATTTTTTCCTCAGGCTCAACACGTTGATCTCGCGCTGCAGGGTGCGCTCATTCACATGACTCAGAATGTGGTGATTCACTTCAACAACGGGCGCCAGAGCACACTGTCCAAAGCACGCGACGGTTCTTACCGTGAAGTGTCGATCCTTCGTGGTGAGCGACACCTTGTCGGCATCGCTGGAGTCGTCGCTGGAGCGCTCAGTCAGACCAAGGTCAAGGCACAGTTTGGCAAGCAGATCTCGCGAACCGCGTGTGTGACATGCTGTGCCTCGACATACGCAAACCACGTTGTCTCCTTGCGGCTCGAGATTGAAGAGCGCGTAGAAGGTGGCCACGCTATAGACCTTTGCGGGAGGAATTCCTGACTTTGCGGCGACATAGCGAAGAGTATCCAGCGACAAAAACTTGTGAGCATTTGCAGCTTGAACATCCTCGAGAATGCCCAGGAGAGCACCGGCGCCGTCTCCGTGCTCGGCGATCGCCTGGTCAATCAACAGCTTCTCGCTGGCATTCAATGCCTGAACCATCTCATCCGGCATTCGACTCTCCTCACCCGTGCGATGAACTTCGCGTTGGTCGCCGGATTTCAGGCAATCCCCTGGAAGAGGCGGAGAAGGAGAAGCGTGGACTGACAGAGCATAATTCCAGCGGGGCGCACGCTGCGTGTTCCAGAATCCTTCACCGGAACTCCCGAGAATCGTCCGCGGGAACTCTGATATGACAGGCACAGGTTTGGATGTGCCTGTCATCACACGGCGCTGTGATCAGGAGCGAAGAAAGACCTTCCTCCACTCCAACTCTGCATTCACGAAGAAGAAGCGACTTGTGCAGGATCTTGAAAAGGGTTGAGGAGTTGAACAGAGGAAGGACCCCTCAATGATGAAAAGCTTGCTGTCGCTCACTCACCCTTACGCAGTTCGACAGAGATAAGTGTCTCGGGCCTGTTGTCGGGATGTCCAGTTACTCTCGCTGAATCTCCGGTCACCGATCCCTGCAGAAAGAACGAGACCGGGTGAGAGATATCAGCTGGTAAAGATGAGCCCGCAAAAGGGCTCACGCGAATGTTCGCATATACATGAGAGCCATCTTCCTGATAGGAACCGGAGTACGTGTGCGACGGATCGCCGCCCTGGATTTGTCCGTCATGAAGCACTGCAACTCCATCTCCGAGGACCTCTCCTGATTTGAAATGCGCATACCAGATTCCTTCCATTTCACTACCTCCTTGCTGGAAGAGCCACAATCTGGCCAATCAGCATACTCCAAATTCGCAACCGTGCACCAGACCTCCAAAACAAAATCTGCGCTGCGCTCGCCAAAGATTGGATTCCATTTCTGTTGGGAAGAAACGAATTGCGACCTATCGTGACGTCTGTCACAACCGGTCGAGGATGCAATGTGCTACCACCATGCCGTGCTCGGCTAGTTGCCGCGGCGCGCAGCAGTAGTTGAAAACCGATCGTGTAATGCTGAATTGAACTGCCCCACGCCTTACCGGCAGACTGTCGTAGCTCGGCGCTGCCCTTGATCGCTCGAATTCGCAGTTTTGCGGCGCCATCCGCCACTGCGATATGGGAGATCTAAATCGGGCGCCGTCCCATGAATTTGGGAGGTGCGCATGCTGAAGCCGAACGATCCGGTTTACCTCTTGCTCGCACCGTGTGTCCTTTTCCTCGGAGCCCTTCTGCAACTTCTGATTGCGCGCATCTGCTCCGCTCGCGTAAAGGGCATCCTGGCTGCGGCTACATGCATTCCGGCACTCATCGGCGTGGTGAGTCTCCTGCCTCGCATAACGTCGGGCGGTGCGATCGACGTCAGCCTGTTCTCGTGGGATGGACCACTTGTTCTCGCCTTTCACATCGATGCTCTCAGCATCTTGTTTGCATTTATGGGAACTGGCCTTGGCGCGATCGTTCTCCTCTACTCGATCGGCTATATGGGCCGCGATCGGGCAATTACACGCTTCTACGCCACGATGCTCATTTTCATCGGCGGCTTTGTTGCGCTCGTCTATTGCGCGAATCTATTTCTCCTGTACATCTGCTGGGAAGTGATCGGACTCTGTTCGTTTAGTTTGGTGGGCTTCTGGTATCAGCAACGGGAAGCCGTGCTGGGCGCGCGGAAAGTTCTGCTGATGACTCATCTGGCGGGCTACGGGTTGCTGGGCGCCGTCCTCGTTCTCTATCACCGCACGGGAACCGCTATTTGGACTGATCCCAGCATTGGCCGCAACTTTTCCACGGGCGTGTTTCTGTTGATGCTCATCGCCCTGGTGGCAAAGTCGGTGCAGGTCCCCCTGCATACGTGGATACCGGATGCCATGGCTGCGCCTACCCCGGTGAGTTCGCTGCTTCACGCGGCTTGCTATGTGACTGCGGGCGTTTATCTCGCCGCACGTATGCACAGCTTCGCTGCATGGCAACCATCGTGGAACTTCATGCTGGTTTCAATTGCCTCCGTGACCATGATGGTCGGCGTGATGTATGCGCTTGTGCAGAGCGATTTGAAGCGCATGCTGGCCTTCTCCACCGTAAGCCAGATCGGCTACATGCTGCTGGGAATCGGCATCGGCACCCCGCTTGGAATCATGGCGGGGCTTCTCCACTGCCTCAATCACGGATTCTTCAAAGGCGGTCTCTTCCTGAACGCGGGTGCGGTGCAGCATGCCGCGGGAACACGCGACATGAACCTCCTGGGCGGATTGGCTTCGCGCATGCCGCGCACGATGCTCTGCTGGCTGGTGGGCGTTGGGAACATGGCCGGCATTCCCCTGATGAGCGGCTTCGTCAGCAAGTGGATGCTCTATGCTGCTGCAATCCAAGCAGGATGGGCAATTCCCGCGGTAATTGCATGGATCGCAAGCCTCGGAACTGTGTTCATGTGCGCGAAAGCGACCAGTGCGGTATTCCTGGGCCCGCCGTCGGAAGCGGCGCGCGACGCGCACGAAGCTTCGCCCGGCATGCAGTGGGCGATGGGATTGATGGCCTTCGGCAGCATCGTACTGGGCGTGGCGCCGCAGCTTGCCTTTGTGTGGTTCTTCCAGCCGATGTTCAGCGCCATCGGACTTGATACATCGCTGCGCGTAACCTGGCTCGGTCTTTTTGCCGGAGCTGGAACGTTTTCCACGGCCGGCGGACTCGTACTCGCCATCGTGTCATTCATGCTGGGAACGGCCGTCTTCGCGGTAGCCCGCGTCTCGAGCGGTTCCTCCGTCAGGACAGTGGGCGCCGGTTCTGCGGGAATTCTGCTCGGCGGTCCCGGCAACGTGTTTACGGGAGGCGAACCGCTGTGGGAACACGACCGGCTTTCCGCTGCTGACTTCTCGCACATCTTCGAACAAAACTGGCGATCCTTCTTCCGCTGGTCGAACGTCGACAAGGCCTACACATTTCTGTTTCAGCAATTACGCAGTGCAGCACAACAACTTGCGCGGCCGGTCGAATGGCTGGAGCGGCACGTCTTCCAGGGGCTACTTGTTATCTCGGCGGGGCTGCTCCTCGGCGCGTTGTGGATAGGCAACGCTTCGGCAATCCCTGCCAGTCTCTCCGTCACACCGATGCCGGGACTCCTTATTGGCGCGATTTGTGTTGCGGCAGTGTCGCTGGTTTGTGCAGCGGCTACAACCAACGACGACAGATTGCTCCCGCTGCAACTGGCGTTCCCCTCAATCTTCGCGATTGCGGGGTGCATGGCCGGAGTGGAGTGGCTGCGCTTTGGACTGCTGGAATCGGCAGCGCTGCTCAGCATCATTCCTGTGTGTAAGGCTGCTCGCACGCACACGACGCGTCTCGTGTATCCGGCTGTGGTTGTGTTTTCCGGAATCTGCATGGGAATGTCGCAACTGCTAGCCCGGCCGGAACAAGTGGGCTGGAGCCGCGCACTTCTATTTACCGGTGTCTGCATCAAGTTCGCCGCGATTCCGGCCTTGTTCTGGCTGTTGCGTCTCGCCGATGAACTTCCTGCGGTGGTGTTGGGTTTCATACTCGCAGTCATCGACATTGCAGCCGTGGGCGAACTGATGATGCGCGCGCAAATTGACCCGTTGCTGTTCTCCCCGGCTGGTCCCTGGTTGGCAATCGCTCTGCTGACAAGCCTGATGGCCGCCGTACTGATGCTTGCGCAACGCAGCATCAAGCGCCTGCTCGTTCTCTCCAGTATTGAGGACTTTGGATTCCTGCTGCTGGGTATCGCTTCGATCCGCAGCCTCGGTCAGGATGGTGTGCTCCTCGCAGCCGCGTCGCACGCTCTTGGCAAGAGCCTGCTCTTTATCGCGATTGCTGCTCCGGAACGCGATGGGGCGCTCGCTCGTGGAGATACGGGCTTGGCTGGACGCTACCCTCTCAGCGCGTTCGGATTCCTGATGGGAATGCTAACGCTTCTCGGTGTGCCTCCGATGCTGGGGTTTGCCGGCCGCTGGAAGCTCTACGAGTCGGCACTCGCGATACATCCCGCACTGTTGGTCGGCTTCGTGCTCGCATCGATGCTGGCTCTTATTGCATATGTCCTTGCGTTCACAAAGCTCTGGTGGGGGAGCCCGTCGTACGACGACAGGCGAATAAGCACAGTCAATGGAACCGAGTGGTACTTGCCTCCTCTCATCCACGAATCGACGATCTTGAAGGCCGTCATCCTTCTGCTCTTTGTGAGCATCCTTAGTGCGGGTCTATGGCCCAACCTTGTCATCGAGGCGTTGCAGGGGGTGCGGCCATGAAGCTCTTGACTCGCTTGCTATGTGCATGTCGCCGTCGCAGCCCGTGGATCTTCCACATGAATTCAGGGAGTTGCAACGGGTGCGATATCGAACTTGTGGCAGCGCTCACGCCACGTTATGACGCGGAACAGCTCGGCGTGTTGTTGCAGGGAAGCCCGCGCCACGCCGATATTCTCTGCGTAACGGGTCCAGTAACGCACACATCCGCGCCCGCCATTCACACCGTCTACGAGCAGGTGTGCGGCCCGAAGGCAGTAGTCGCCATCGGCTCATGCCCCGCATCCACCAACGTCTTCATCGATAGCCGCGTACTTGTCGGACCACTCGATAAACACATCCCCGTCGATGTCTTTGTCCCCGGATGTCCGCCGCGGCCTGATGCCATTGTGCGCGGGATCGCCGCCGCCGCCCACTTGCTGGCCGAACGTGGTAGCGATTCTGCGCCTGCTGAATCTCTCGCTAGTCCAACTGCAAATCCAGAGGAGGCGTGTTCATGAATTTGCTCACCGCACTCGCGCGCTTCCTCATATTTCCGGGGTTGTTATTCGCCGTTCCTGCAGCATGGCTGGTGCTGTGGCTCGAGCGCAAGACTGTTGCACTGCTGCAGCAGCGCATCGGGCCTCCCTTCGGCCAGCCATTCTTCGACTTCGTGAAGTTGATGGGAAAATCCACTCCGCCGCGCCCCGGAATCAACGGGCTGCTGATGCGTGCGTGGCCTCTGATTGCGGTCTCAGCGTCGGCCGGGGCCGTTGGGCTGCTCCCCGTTTTGCCGTCCCTCGGCGGATTTCAAGGCGACTTAATACTGCTGCTGGCTTTGATGGAGATCCCTGCAATTTGCATGATTGTCGCAGGCTTTTCCTCGCGCTCGCTCTTCGGCGAGATCGGTTCTGCACGCGAGGCCGTTCTCCTGGTCTCTTACAACCTCGTATTCCTTCTGGCGGCGGTTTCCATCGCCGTCTCGCAGCACTCATTTCGGCTTGACGCTCTGGCCGGCGCCCCGGCTACTCCTTGGCGCTACCTCGGCCTGATTGCTATTCTCGTCTGTCTTCCGGCCAAGCTTCACGTCAATCCCTTTTCACTCCCCAATGCAGAGCAGGAAATCTACTCGGGCCCGATGGTCGAGTATGCCGGATTCGAACTCGCACTATGGCAGTTGTCGCACGGACTGGAATGGATCGCTGGCGTGGGCCTGGTCGCCACACTTGCCATCCCGTCATCCGCTCATCTCTGGCTGGATGTGGTGGGAGTTGTTGGTCTCGGACTCATTCTTGTCCTGGCTATATCGCTTACCGCCGCAGCAACGGCTCGCCTCGCCATCGACACAACGGTTCGCTTCTATTGGCAGTGCACTCTCGTCTTCGCGGTCCTTGCTATTTCAACGACATTGCTCATGAGGTTACGCTCATGAAGATACTTGGACTGCTCTGGCAAAATCTTCGACGCGGCGTCGCAACGCTGCGATATCCCGCCGCCCCGCCCGTAACGATGGGCTATCGGGGCCTGGTGCGCTTCGATCCCACGCGCTGTACCGGCTGCGCAATGTGCCGCTTCCGTTGCACCGCACGCGCCATCACATTCAATGCAGCCGGCAAGGAATTCACGTGGGCCTACAACCCTGCGCAATGCACCTTCTGCGGCCGCTGCGTTGATGGATGCAAGGATCACGCATTGAGCCAGGAGTCGGACATTCCGCCCATCTACGTCTCGGCCGGAAGTCTGCGCTCCAGCTACACGCTGCATCGCAAAACTCCGCCGCCCAAATCGCAGCCCGTCCCGGCTGGGACGAGTTCCCAAGCAGGAGAGCCCCATGAACAGCATTGAAGATCTGGAAGCCCAACTAAAAGTCACGGATGTCTCGACGGATGCAAGCGGAGTGAAGTGGTTTACCACTGGCAATCTCGATCTCCGCAAGTTGGTGGTGATTCTGGGCGGAGCAGGAGCGCGATTCATCACCATCACCGCAACCGAACTCCCACGCGATCAGGGTTTCTGCCTCGAATACCTCTGGGACTTGAATGGCCAGTTACTCGGTTTCGCGTTCTACCCCACGGGCAAAACCATGCCCAGCATTTACGACATTTGCGAGGCCGCCGACTGGATCGAGCGCGAGATCCACGAAGAATTCACGATTGACTTCACCGGTCGTGTCTACGAGCCGCTTCTGCTCCGCGAAAGCGATCGTCTCGGCGTCAATCTGCAAGAGGTGGCAAGATGAGTTACAAGCTGCCAATGGGTCCCTATCATCCCGGCCTCGAAGAGCCTTACAAGCTCGAGATGATCTGCGAGGGCGAGACCATCTGTGATGCGAAGCTGCATATCGGATTCAATTTTCGCGGCATCGAGCACCTCGCGGAAACTCGCAATTATATCCAGCTGATCGCGCTGATGGAGCGCGTCTGCGGCATCTGCTCTTTCATTCACACTCTCACCTTGTGCCAGGCTCTGGAGAAGCTGACCGGACTTGAACCTCCGCCACGAGCCCTCTATATCCGTGTCATCATGGCGGAGCTTGAGCGGCTCCATTCTCATGTGCTGTGGGCGGGCATCGCTGCCAAGCTCATGGGATTTAAAACGCTGTTTATGGCGTGCTTCGCTTATCGCGAAAAGATCATGGACATGCTCCAGGCGATCTCCGGTAACCGCGTGAATTACTCAATGAACCGTATCGGCGGCGTGAATCGGGACATTCTCGACCCCGACGCCGTGCTGAATATGGTCAATCTCCTCGAGAGAGAAATTGCGCGCGAGCTCGTTCCCGTCTTTACCAGCAGCTACACCGCAAGGTCGCGTTGCGCCGGGATCGGGATTCTTACGCGTGAGAAAGCACAATCATGCGGCGTGGTCGGACCTACTGCGCGCGCCTCCGGGATTCCTCAGGACCTTCGCCGCGATGCGCCGTATGCTGCTTATGCCGAGGTGGACTTCGATGTTCCGGTCGAGGCGGAAGGCGATGTACGCTCCCGGCTTCTCGTTCGCGCGCACGAAATCCTCCAGAGCTGCCGGATCCTTCGCCAGGCGATCGCCAAGCTTCCACCGGGCGAGTATGCACGCAGCGAAACCAAGCTCGCGTTTATGACTGGGACAGCCATCAGCCGCGTCGAGGCGCCTCGGGGCGAAGTTGTGTATAGCGTCAGCTGGAAAGAGAACTCGCGCACGCCCAGTCGAGTTCACGTACGCACTCCAACCTATGTCAACATGCCGGCGGTTCGCTGGATGGTGCTAGGTGCGCGCGTAGCTGATGCGCCTCTCATCCAGGCATCCATCGATCCCTGCTACTCATGCACAGATAGGTGATTTCAAAAAGGTCTAAAAACTGAAGGAGATCTTAATGTCGCGCCTGTATTACATAAGCGAGAGGCGTCAATCATGCGAGCAAGAGGATGTCACCGACACCCAGCCACGTATCCTTTTCGTCGACGATGAAGGTTCTGTTGCACGGACGGGCACCTGAAAGAGCCGTTCAGAAACTACAGATTTATTGCCGAGTGCTTTGATATCTTCTTGGGGATTGGCAGTGCATCTAGTTTGGATTCTAACTTCATTACCTTTCCTTTTCTCGCATACCAATCTAATTCTCATTCCGAGCTTGCAGCACCAATCGACGTAGCATTCGCCATCGTCAAAAACTGTGTTCGGCCAAGTGAGCCACTTGCGAACTAAAGGGTTCCAATATTCGACTAAACGACCCTGTGTTGCCACATACGAGCTAATCCCACCAACAGAGAGCCTCGTCGTGAAAGTTCCAGAGCTGGTTACGAGGGTGAGACAGCCAAGGTGGTTCGAACCCACAGTGTGTTGCGGCCACGATCTGCAAGCCAGAGTTGCCAACCGGGAAAGGCGTAAGGCAGAGGCGCGCTCAGCGGACTTACGGCTACTCAGCAATAGTCTTCTGTCGGAGTTGGACGAGGCGATCAAACAACTCCCTGGCTCGACCGGTGCTCAAAAATCACTAGTTACGCGCGTGCTCGAACACTTGGACCGCATGGCAAAAGATGCACAACACGTTCACAATGGCACGCGTCGGTGCTAGCGCCCGTTGTTCTGGCCTTGGAAAATGGGGTGTCTTACAAAGCCTTTCCTGCTGTGCCGGCATGCCGTGCTGCGATCAACCATTTTGATTGGGAAGGTGGTTCTGAGATCCTGTTCCCGATCGCAGAAATCGAATGGGATTCTTGGATGCCGAGATCGATCAGTCGCTGATCTGCGAATAATCAGACGGCGTCGGTGCGGGATGATACTCGGGCTCAGGCCCGGCAAGGGCAGCAGAGATCCCAAGGGACTGTTGTGGAGTTGCCTCTTCGGCGGATGTCCAGGAGCTGATCGCCCTGCTCACGATTTGGAAACTCTCGAATAAACTAGCTGCTATGCCACTATCAAGGAGATGAACGGTTGCCTAATCAAGCTTACTCTTACGTACTTCCCCAACCACGGCTGGATCGCATTGAGAATTTACCCTGAAACGGGAGAATTCCTAAAAAAGGAAGTCCTTGGGCTTCGGGCTACAAATCCGATCGTGGCAGACGTTGGCGGCGGAGCAAATCCTGCACTCGACTCCGATTTCATTCATCAACATCGTGTCGACTACACACTTCTCGATATCTCCCAGGCCGAATTGGACAAGGCCCCTTCGTATTTTCGAAAAATCCAAGTGGATCTGAGTGCATCTGCGGAGGATTTTTCTGCGCGCGTAGGTGAAGGGAGGTTTGACATTGTGTACTCTCATTTTTTTCTTGAACATGTGCGAGATCCACTTGTGGTTCACCGGAATATTCATACGGCGTTGAAGGCTGGCGGGCTCGCGATACACTTCTTTCCAACGCCGAATACGATCCCTCTGGCACTCAACCGTCTGCTACCGGAAGGGGTCGGCGAGTTCTTAGTCGGCATCGCTCAACCAACGCGCGATCTCAAAGGAACACAGGGGAAATTTCCTGCCTATTACAGAATGTGCGGTAATTCTTCAAAACGAATGCACGCAAGATTTCACAACCTCGGATTTGAGGTCGTCCGACATACGGGTTACATCGGACACGCCTACTATGATCGATTTGCCCCCCTTTGCCACTGTGAGCGCGCGCTCAGACCGATTCTGCTTCACGCGAAAATCCCGTTGACATCGAATGCTCTCCTTGTGCTTCGAAAGCGATCGTCTGATCAATAGAGCAATAAAACTATAAGCGCGGGCGATGAGGTTTCGCTTTGATCCGCGCCCAATTGGTCGGGGAGCGCTACTGCGCCGAATCGTTTAAGCACGGGAAGAAATGGGCGGAATGATCGTGCCTGTGCAATCCCCGAAGCCGATGCGGGGCAGGCCGGGCGCCTGACAGTAGCCGCGAAAGGAGACCATGTCGCCATCTTCAAGGAAAGCGCGGGTTTCGCCGGTGGGCAGTTTGATCGGTTCCGCTCGGTGCTTCATCTCGAGGAGGCAGCCTTCAGAACCCTGCTCCGGGCCGGAGATTGTGCCGGTTGCGAGCAGGTCGCCTGGACGGAGGTTGCAACCATTGCTCGCGTGGTGGGTAAATAGCTGTGCCAGGCTCCAATAGAGATCGCGAAGCTTTCCAGCGCTGAGTTGGACAGGTTTGATTTCTGACTTCCGCATCTTTTCGGATTGAAGGTAAACCTCGAGCTTGAGATCGATGCCCGTGCGCATGGAGTCGCCAGAGTTGAGGTATGCAAGGGGCGAGGGATCGCCTTCGGGCCGAGCGGCAGCAGGAACTCGATATGGTGCGAGCGCTTCCATTGGAATAATCCAGGGCGAGATAGTCGTCGCGAAGTTCTTGGCCAGAAATGGGCCGAGCGGCTGGTATTCCCAGGACTGAATGTCGCGCGCTGACCAGTCATTGACGAGGCAGAGGCCGAAGATATGTTGCTCTGCCTGACCGATTGGAATGGGCTGTCCAAGCGGATTGCCGGGGCCAACAAACATGCCTACTTCAAGCTCGTAATCCAACGAGTGCGAAAGGCCGAAGACTGGCTCGGTGGCGGTGGGAGATTTTGTTTGTCCGCTGGGTCGAAGGATGTCGTGCCCGCTGACTACGATTGACGAGGCACGTCCGTGGTAGCCGATGGGTACATATTTATAGTTGGGCAGCAGCGGATTGTCAGGGCGGAAAAGCTTGCCAACGCGCGTGGCGTGATGGATCGATGCGTAAAAGTCCGTATAGTCGCCGATTTGAGCGGGCAATTGCATCTCGGCGTCGCGCATGGGAACGAGCAACGGCTCGACGCGACTCAGTACCTGGGGGTCTGTGAGGAGGACGGTGAGCTGTCTCCGCAGCGCTGACCACGCAGCAGGTCCCAGGGCCATGAATTGATTCAGCACCTCGGAGGTACAGGCGCCAACCCATTCGCTGGCGATCGGTCTCAGAAGACCGTCCGTTGCGCAAGCGCGGAGGTCGAGAATCTGATCGCCAATGGCGACACCGATGCGGGTGCTGTGCTCGTGGCGAAACACGCCGTAGGGTAGGTTCTCGAGGGGGAAGTCCGTGGCGGGATCGTTGGCGGAGACAACCCAGCTTCTCACAGCCATCCCAGCACCTCCAGGTCGCGAATCGGTTCGGTGAACGAGCAGGAGCCAAAGCTGATCATGAACTTTTTCCGTGCTTCGGAGATTTGATCGGTAGTCCACCGAAAAGCCCGGCAACAGATAGCGTCCGGCTCCGCTCGCCATGCACCGGGGTCTTCCTCTTCGAGCGTATGCAACGCTTCGCCCGCCGTCCCGCCAGAATAAAGGAGGACTGCAGCGCAGGTGAGGTTCATGAACCCGTGCATCATTCCTGATGGCGCGTCAGGCTCATACGTGAACGGATGGCACGACCGGATGGGATGGTGCAGCCCGGCTGTGGCTTTGAAGGCGATATTCCGATCGGCGAGTGCTTTCAGAATCGCGGCGGTTGCCTTTGCGGTTGGAAATGCTTCGGCGATCACGCCGCCCGTACGCAGCTTTGCTCGCGCGCCGCAGGCAGCAACCGCATCGAGGAGTTCCTCATGGTGATCGCCGACTGGAATTTCGAAGTAACAATCCTGGCACGTTGGCAGACAGGTGCTGATGCGGCCAATCTCCGCTACTTCACCAATCTTGAATTCAAGCGCGGCAGATCCGAAATCATCTCCGAGAACCCGAGGCAGAGCGTCCAGTGCGGTGTCAGCCGTGACAATCACGCTGAATTTCATCTCTGAAAACGTATCGCCGGCTGCGCTGCGCAACTCCGGAATGCGATCGAGGTTGACGACGAAGCGTCCGAGGGCAAAAGCGTGCGGGCCGCGGCGATAAGCCAGATAGTTGCTCACTGCACTGCGCATGTCGAGCACAGTGGGCGGGTAGAGGCCCGCATAGTCGATGAGGCCCGCGAGCAGCGTTTCGATAGCGGTCATTTCTTCTTCGGCTTTGCCTGCGAGCCTGGCTTGAAGTGCTTCTTCAGTCCCTGCCAGCACTCGAAGTATTCATGCTGGAGGATACGCGTATTCATGGCGAATTCCGTTGGCCGCACGACAAGCTGGGTCTCAAACATGAATGCAAGCGTGTTGGCGAGATACTGCGGCTTTAGTTCCGCACTGGAGGCGCGCTCGAAGGTCTCGGCGTCGGGTCCATGGCCGGCCATGCAGTTGTGCAGGCTCGCTCCGCCGGGAACGAAGCCCTCGGCCTTTGCA
Organism: uncultured Acidobacteriaceae bacterium; assembly: GCA_963735215.1. Taxonomy (GTDB): domain Bacteria; phylum Acidobacteriota; class Terriglobia; order Terriglobales; family Acidobacteriaceae; genus Telmatobacter. The sequence continues at coordinate 186,174 of CAVTKF010000015.1, forward strand.
TCGTAGGCTCCAAAGACAAGACCCATGAATTCATTCATCAGGTTGCGATGGAACCAGGGCGGACGGAACGTGTGCTCTGCGACCATCCAGCGCGGCGGAAAGATTGCGAAATCGCAGTTCGCCGTACCGGAAAGATGGGATGGCGCGCTCAGCACCGTGTAGATCGATGGGTCGGGGTGGTCGAAGGAGACGGTGTTGATGCAATTGAACAGGGCCAGATCGTACTTGTACGGCGCGTAGTTGCCGTGCCACGCCACGACGTCGAGCGGGGAGTGATCGATGAAGGCTGACCAGAGGCGGCCCAGGAATTTTGACGTGATGTGGAACTCGCCCTCACGGTCTTCGAAGGCCGCAACGGGTGCCTTGAAGTCGCGGGCGTTGGCGAGGCCGTTGGCGCCGATGGCCCCGAGTTCCGGCAGACGGAAGGGCAGGCCGTAGTTCTCGCAGATATATCCGCGTGCCTGCTTCTCAGCCAGAACGACGCGGAACTTGACGCCGCGCGGAATGACGCAGATTTCGCCCGGCGCGACTTCGAGAATTCCCAATTCCGTATGGAAGCGAAGGGGGCCGAGTTGAGGGACGATCAGCAACTCGCCATCGGCCGTGTAGAAAAAGCGGTCCTGCATGGAGGAGTTGGCCGCGTAGATGTGGATGGCGACGCCGACTTGCATGGCTGGATCGCCGTTGCCGCCCAGCGTCACAATGCCATCGACGAAGTCGGTCTTCTCTTTGGGAATGGGCAGAGGATCCCAACGCAGTTGATTCGGCGAGGTGGGAACCTCAAGAAATGGTCCGCTGCGAATGAGCTTTGCGGCAATTTCTTCGTAAGGGCGATGCGTGACAGATGGGCGAATGCGATAGGTCCAGGTGCGGCGATTGGTGGCTCGCGGCGCGGTAAATGGCGTCCCGCTGAACTGCTCGGTGTAGAGGCCAAGTGGATGTTTCTGGGGTGCGTTCTGGCCACGCGGTAACCCGCCGGCAACGGCCTCCGTGGCAAATTCGTTTCCAAAGCCGGTCTGATACCGGACCTCATCGGACATGCTCTTCACCTTTCACAAGCTGTTTTGCATTGCGCGGTACTCGGCCTCGTGCATCGCTTCGTAGATCTGGTCAAAGCTGCTCACTGCGAACAGGAGCTTGTGCAGCTCATCCACCTTTACCGGGGTCGCGAGCACTTCGTCCAATGAAAAGTCGTGGACGGCGCAATGGCCCTCGATCACGTTCCTGCATTCGCCATGGGAACTGATGAGACCGCTGCCGTAGACCTTGATGGCGTTTCCTTCGCGGATCAACCCAAACTCCACGGTGTACCAGAACAGGCGGCCAAGCTTTTCCAGCACCGCCTCATCCTCGATGGATGCGCAAACACGGCCGTAGTGCGCGAGAAAATCGGCAAAAACCTTGTGAGAATGCATCGGAACGTGGCCGAAAACATCATGAAAGATGTCAGGTTCGGGGGTGTATTCGAGCGAATCTCGGCTGCGCAGCCATGTTGTGGTAGGAAAGCGGCGGGCTGCGAGCATCTCAAAAAAGGCCGGCGCCGGCAGAAATCCGCTGACGGGGGTCGAATTCCAGCCGGTTCTTGGCTCGAGGCGCGCGCTGATCGACTCAAGTCGTGGAAGCCGATCTTTCTGTAGGCCGATGATCTGAAATCCGTCGAGATAGGCGCGCGAGGCGTGCTTTTCCAGTTCAGGAAGCACCCGGCCGACGAGTTCAGCCCACACCGCGTGCTGCTCATCGGTATAGGCTTGGTAATTCTGCTCGATCAAGTAGGGCGCTGCAACTGAAAGCGTCTCCGTTCTCATTTTCGTCCCTCCGCTACGCTACAGGTTGCCGCGCGCCTGTTGCTCCCGCTCGATTGCTTCAAAGAGCGCCTTGAAGTTGCCTTTGCCGAAGCTGCGGCTTCCCTTGCGTTGGATGATCTCGAAGAAGAGAGTCGGCCGGTCTTCCACGGGTCGCGTGAAGATCTGCAGCATGTAGCCTTCGGGATCGCGATCGACGAGGATGCCGAGCTTTTCCAGTTCATCCACCGGTTCGTCGATGGCGCCGACCCGGTTCTGCAACTCCGTGTAATAAGTGTGCGGTACGTGCAGGAAATCGATGCCCTGTTCGCTGAGCTTGCTCACCGTGTGCAGGATGTCGTTCGTAGCAAGCGCAATATGCTGCACCCCGGGGCCGCCGTAGAACTCCAGATACTCTTCGATCTGCGACTTCTTTTTGCCCTCGGCCGGCTCATTGATGGGGAACTTGACGTAGCCGTTCCCGTTCGCCATCACCTTCGACATGAGCGCCGAGTATTCGGTCGAGATGTCCTTGTCGTCAAAGTGCTGGTAGAGCGAGAAGCCCATGACGTTTGCGTAGAACTGGACCCACTCGTCCATCTCGTGCCAGCCCACGTTGCCGACCATGTGGTCGATGTGGAGAAGGCCGGTTGGGCGCGCGATCGGGTCGTGCTCGACCGCACGATAACCGGGCAGGAAAGCCCCTGTGTATTCGCCGCGTTCGACGAACGTGTGTATCGTGTCGCCGTAGGTGCGAATGCTGGCCATTACGACTTGACCACGTTCATCAGCGAGGACATACGGCTGGGCCACGCTCACGGCGCCGCGGCTGGTCGTCTCGCGCCATGCGCTGCGAGCGTCGTCAACCCATAGCGCGATGACCTTGACTCCATCGCCGTGGCGTCCGACATGCTCGGCAACTGCGTTTCCACCGCGGACGGGGGTGGTAAGCACGAAGCGGATCTTGCCCTGTTGCAACACGTAGGAGGCGCGATCGCGCTGGCCGGTCTCCGGTCCGGCATAGGCCACCAGGGACATGCCGAATGCGGCCCGGTAGAAGTAGGCAGCCTGCCGCGCATTGCCGACGTAGAACTCAACGTGATCGGTGCCTTTGAGCGGGAGAAAATCCTTGCCGGGCGAGACGGATTCGGAAAGTTGTGCGGGAGCTGAGTGCACGGTTGCGCTCATGCGGATACCTCCGGTGCCGGGAATGAGGGAAACGACGAGGGGAAAATTCCCGACTGTCGGATAAGATAGGCCCGTGAATGAGGCACTGAAAATGGGATTTCGCGGAAAAACAAGCGCCAAAACTTTAGGTCATTAAGCATAATAGGGAAGCAACTTAAGGATTGCTGGCCCATGGCTCACAAGACCGCTCCCAACAGATTCGACCTCGATGCGATTGCCTGGAAGATCCTGGAGGCGCTGCAGCAAAATGCTCGCGTGTCCTTTGCGGAACTCGGGCGGAAGATCGGACTTTCGACGCCCGCGGTGGCGGAACGCGTTCATCGGCTGGAAGAGGCCGGCGTGATTACGGGCTACCACGCGTCGCTTGACAGCGCGAAACTGGGAGTACCGATACGGGTCCTGGTGCGGCTCACCATTCCGGGAGGCGAACTGCAGATCAGCCGGACCGTTTCTGCGCTGAAGGAATTAAGTGAGATCAGCCGTTGCCACCGGATCACCGGGGCAGAATCGTTCGTCATCGAAGCTGACGTTGTTTCCATCCGGCATCTTGAGGCGCTGATCGATAGGCTCTCCGCTCTCGGTGCGACTTCAACGTCTACCGTTTTGTCATCGCCTGTGGAGCGGCGGGACCATCAGGCGAAGCAGATCGAGTCATTTACGAAATTCATTTGATGAGGGCGATCATGCGCCTCTTTGTTGGAATCCCGCTGGCCCAGGAAGTGATCGATGCGCTGGAGAGACTTGTGCGAAGCCTGCGATCGGAAGGCGACGGCCTGCGCTGGGCTTCGCCGGAGTCCTGGCACATTACGCTGCAGTTTCTTGGGGAGACGTCGGCAGAGAAGCATGCCTGTGTTGTGGCACGGCTAAGGGATGTGCGGGCCCCAAAGGTTCCGGTACAGCTCAATGGCACCGGTTTCTTTGACCGCGCGGGCGTTCTCTTTGCAGGGGTGAGCGTTTCGGCCGAGATGGTGGAGCTAGAGAAGCAGGTGCTTGCGGCCACTGCGAAGTGTGGGTTTGTTGCGGAGGATCGGCCGTTTCATCCACATGTGACCCTGGCACGGGCGAAGGGTGACAATCGGATGCCTGCTCTTCGCCGCTTGAAGCAGCGCGCCAAAAAGAGCGTCGGATTCCCCGCTTTTACGGCGACAGAATTCCGGCTCTATGACGCTTTCCTCGGTGCGGGAGGTTCGCGCTACGAGGTCCGAGAGCGATTTCCGCTCGGCGATCGATGATTGCCTAACCCTGGACATTGTGCGCTCGAATGAAGCGCCACTATGATGGTCGCTTATGCAACAAGCTGATGACCGCACCGATGCCCGAGAGGCCTTATGACCATCTCTGCGCCGCCTTCGCACGACACCAAGTCGCAGTTGCGCAAAACCATGGGCTTCTGGGATGTTTTACTGTTCAACATCGCCACGGTGTTGGGACCGCGATGGATCGCAGCCGCTGGCCATAACGGCACATCGTCGATCAGCTTGTGGGTAATTGCTGCGGTTTTCTTCTTTGTTCCAGGAGCGCTGGTCATCAATGAGCTTTCTTCGCGTTTTCCTGAGGAGGGCGGCCTGTATGCATGGTCGAAGGAGGCTTTCGGCGACTTCCACGGGTTCATCGCCGGTTGGACCTACTGGATCTACACGGTCTTCTATTTTCCGGGACTGCTGCTCGCCAGCGCATCAATGGCCGCCTACATTATCGGTGGACGCGGAGCGCAGCTCGCCCAGGATCGGACTTTCCTGCTGAGCGTCTCGTTGGGGCTGCTGCTGGTTGCGGTCGTTTTGAACATCATCGGGCTGAATATCGGCAAATGGCTGCAGAACGCCGGGGGCGTCGGCACCTATTTGCCTCTTGTAATTCTGGGTCTCGTAGCGGTGGTCGTCGTGTTCAAGCACGGGTCTGCGACTCACTTCACGATGCAGAACATGATGCCGGCGTGGAACTGGGACACGGTCAACTTCTGGTCGCAGATTGCGTTCGCCTTCACAGGCCTTGAACTCGTCTCGGCGATGAGTGAAGAGGTGCGCGACCCGCGTCGCACTCTGCCGCGAGCGGTTTTTGGTGCAGGAGCGCTGATCGCCCTGATGTATATCGCCGGAACCTTCGCGATCCTCGCGTTGCTGCCGGCGGCGAGCGTTGACCCGCAGAGCGGTGTATTCAGCGCGATTACGGTTGGTTCCGTGGCCCTGCGCATTGGTCTTCTGGGAGTATTGGCGGCAGTGCTGGTCACAGTAGGCAATGCGGGCGGCGTAGGCAGCACGGTCGCCGGAATTGCACGCGTGCCCTTCGTCGTTGGAATCGATCGCTATTTGCCCGCGGCTTTCGGCAAGATTCATCCAAAGTGGAAGACGCCGTATATTTCAATCCTCGTGCAGGCAACGCTCTCCGGCGCGATTCTGGTCGTCAGTCAGATCAATGAGAAGATGATCGGCGCGTACCAGTTCCTGGTGGACGCTGCAATCATCCTGTATTTCATCCCGTTTCTCTATATGTTCGCGGCGGTTATCAAGCTTTCCCGGCGCAAAGACCGCAATGAGAATCCCCATGCGGTGCTTGTGCCCGGAGGTGTGGCCGGTACGTGGATTTGCGGAGGACTTGGATTTGCCGTCGTCCTGATCGGGATCATTGTCTCGCTTGTGCCGCCGGGCGACTCATCCAACAAGCTTGCCTTCGAATTGAAGTTGGTCGGCGGCACCGCCGCTTCCATCCTCATCGGTCTTTTCCTCTACTGGCGCGGCGCGCGTTCAAGAAGGGCGGTTTGATTTTGGTGAAGTTCAACTCACCGTGCGACGATGTGGACGCTGATACCATCCAAGATGCTATAGTCTGCGAGTTTGTGTGAGTGAGGAATGGCCGAAAGCACGAAGCCTCAGAATGTGATCGGTTCCAGCTTTGATCCCCAGTCGCCCCGTGCGAAGGCGAACCGGACCGCGCTACTCGAAGTGCTTGCCAACATACGATCCCAGGAGGAGACAATCCGACTGGGAGGTGGCGCCAAAGCGGCTGCCGCCCAGCACGCGAAGAAGCGCCTGACGGTGCGAGAACGCCTAAGATTATTGCTCGATGAAGGCAGCGAGTTTCTCGAGTTGGGACTGTGGGCTGCCTACGAAATGTACGGGGAGTACGGTGGCGCTCCGGGAGCAGGCGTTGTTACAGGCCTGGGCCGCGTGTGCGGCCGGCTCTGCATGATCATTGCGAACGATGCCACTGTGAAAGCCGGCGCATTCTTCCCGATGACGGCGAAGAAGGTGCTGCGCGCACAAAATATTGCGCTTGAGAATCGCATTCCAACGGTCTACCTCGTCGACTCCGCGGGCGTCTTTCTGCCCTTGCAGGAAGATGTCTTCCCCGATACGGATGACTTTGGCCGCGTCTTTCGCAACAACGCGGTCATGAGTTCGCTGGGCATTCCGCAGATCACGGCGATTATGGGCATGTGCGTTGCCGGGGGCGCCTATCTGCCGGTAATGACCGATACGGTGCTGATGACGGAGGGTTCAGGTCTCTTCCTCGCAGGACCGTCGCTGGTGCAGGCCGCGATTGGCCAGAAGACGGATCCCGAAGAGTTGGGGGGCGCCGCCATGCATGCGGAGATTTCAGGTACCGTCGATTTCAAGGAGCCGGATGATCACCATTGCATCGCCCGGCTGCGTTCGCTGGTGGATAAACTTGGCAGCCGGAAGTCGGCATGCGCCTCGGAAGAACGATTTAGTCGTATCGTCTATGATGCGAAACGTGATGCGCCGAAGTGCGCGCTCGAGGACGTCTATGCCTTGCTGAATCCTGCGCCGGGCGCGAGCAATATTTATGACATGCGCGAAGTGATTGCGCGCGTTGCGGACCGCAGCGAGTTTGACGAGTACAAGGCGGAGTTCGGGCGCACGGTTTTGTGCGGGTATGCCCGGATCGGCGGCCACGCCGTGGGCATTGTTGCGAACCAGAAGACCAACCAGAACCAGATTGTTGCGATGGGGCCTTCCGCCGGTGCGAAGCGGATTGAGGTGGGCGGCGTCATATATACCGAGGGCGCACAGAAAGCTGCGCGGTTCATCATGGATTGCAATCAGAACCTGGTGCCGCTGATCTTCTTGCACGATGTGAACGGATTCATGGTTGGGAAAGACGCCGAGTGGTCCGGCATTATTCGTGCCGGCGCCAAGATGGTTTCAGCCGTCAGCACTAGCGTTGTTCCGAAGATTACTGTCATCGTTGGCGGAAGCTTTGGCGCGGGCCATTACGCGATGTGCGGCAAGGCGTACGATCCCCGATTCCTGTTTGCGTGGCCCACGGCACGGTATGCCGTCATGAGTGGCGCGTCGGCCGCAGGCACTCTAGCCGAGGTACGCGCCAAGCAGGTGGAGCGGGGCGGCAAAGTGCTTTCGGAGGCAGAGCGAGCGGCACTTTACGAAGAGATCAAGTCCACCTACGATGCGCAGGCTGACCCGCGTTATGGGGCAGCGCGTCTTTGGATCGATGCCATCATTGACCCAGTGAAAACCAGAGACGTGTTGATCACTGCGCTGGAAGCGTGTGCGATGAATCCTGACATACCAAAGTTCAATCCAGGAGTACTGCAAACCTGACGAGAAGCACGGGCCATGTTCTGAAATTCATCGAATCGGCATCTTACCCAGTCAGCAGCTGAGGCTGGCGTCATTTCCCCAGACGCAAAGGAGCCAAACAACATGAGCGTTGCGCTCGAAGCCAATGAAAGCCTGTATCCCTTCGTATTGACTGAGGAACAGGAAGCACTTCGTCGCGAGATTCGCGAATTTGCAGCGCGCGAGATTGCTCCGAACGTGATGAAGTGGGACGAGGCCAGCGAGTTTCCTCTCGACGTGGTGAAGAAGCTGGGCAAGATGGGCTTGCTTGGCATTATTTTTCCGCCGGAATACGGTGGAGCAGGGCTCGGCTATGTGGATTACGTCCTCGCGATTGAGGAATTGGCGGCGGTGGACGGCTCGATCGGGATCATCGTCGCAGCTCATAATTCGCTGGGCACAAACCACATTTTCCTTGCTGGAAACGAGGCGCAAAAAAAGAAGTACGTGTCTCGATTGGCGAGCGGCGAATGGATCGGTGCGTGGGGATTGACGGAGCCTGGCGCGGGATCGGATGCCAGCAATTCGCGGACGACGGCCGCCAAGAAGGGCGATCGCTACGTGCTGAATGGAAACAAGACCTTCATCACAAATGGCCACTATGCCGATGTCGCCGTAGTGATCGCGGCGACGGACAAGAGCAAGGGAACACATGGGCTTTCGGCCTTTGTCGTGGAAAAGGGGACCAAAGGATTTCGCCCGGGCAAGAAGGAAAACAAGCTCGGCCTGCGCGCCAGCGATACCAGCGAATTGATTTTCGAAGACTGCGAGATTCCAGAGGAGAATTTGCTCGGCGCGGAGGGCGAGGGCTTTGTCGATGCCATGCGTGTGCTTGACGGAGGCCGCATCTCGATCGCTGCGCTGGCGCTGGGAATTGGGCGCGGCGCATTGGATGCGGCCCTGAAATACGTGAAGGAACGCAAGCAATTCGGCAAAGCGATTGCGGAGTTCCAGGGCATCCAATGGAAACTGGCGGACATGGCAACAGAGCTGGATGCGGCTCGCCTGTTGACGCAACGGGCAGCCGTGCTGAAGGACGCTGGGCGCAAGGTGACGCGTGAATCGTCGATGGCCAAGCTCTTCTCCAGCGAAGTTGCGGTGCGTATCTGCGACGATGCGGTGCAATTGTTTGGCGGATACGGCTTCATCAAGGACTATCCCGCCGAGAAGTATTATCGTGACGTAAAGCTGTGCACCATCGGCGAGGGCACCAGCGAGATTCAGCGCATGGTGATTGCGCGGGAGATTCTCAAAGTTTATCCATCGCGTGGGTAACCGTGAGTACATGGCAGAGAGTGCTTTCACGTCAGCATCAATGAGTTGCGTATTGAATGGATGAAGAGGTCAAAATCGTCGAATGTCCGCGGGATGCCTGGCAGGGCCTGCCGGGAATCATTCCACCGGAGGTCAAGGCTGATTACCTCCGCAAACTCATCGACGCAGGATTCAGGCATCTCGACGCTGTAAGTTTCGTCTCCCCTGCCGCTGTTCCCCAGATGGCGGACTCGGAAGAGGTGCTCTCGCGCCTTTCTCCTCCGGCAGACGTTGAGATCATCGGCATCGTGGTGAACGAGAAGGGGGCGTTGCGATCTATCGAAACCGATGCGGTAAGGACGCTCGGATTTCCTTACTCCATTTCGCCAGAGTTCCTGCGACGAAATCAGAACCAAACCCTGGAAGAGTCGCTGGAGATTCTGCAGAGGATTCAGTCCATTGCAGCTGAAGAAGACCGGAACGTGGTTGCCTACCTCTCGATGGCGTTCGGAAACCCATACGGCGATGCGTGGAGCGTCAACGAGGTCCTGCAGGCCTGCGACCTCATTGCCGATTGCGGAGTGACGGAGATTTCGCTTGCGGATACCGTCGGACTCGCGATGCCTGAGCAGATCGCGGAAGTGCTGTCTACGGTGATCGAGCAATTCGATGGTCTTGAGATTGGCGTGCACCTTCATGCGCGGCCTTCGGATGCGCCAGAGCGAATCCGTGCAGCATTTCACGCAGGGTGCAGAAGATTCGATGCGGCGATCGCCGGGCTCGGCGGCTGTCCCTTCGCGCAGGATATCCTGGTGGGCAATATCCCAACTGAAGTCGTGATGGCAGAGTTGCGCGGGTGCGGTGCGAGCCTGCCGGCCTTCGGATCACTGGACCCCTTGATCGCAGCTAGCCATGATATTGCGAGCCGCTTCGGTTCGGTTGTTCAGTGAAACGGGAGCGTTTCCTGAAAGGAGAGGAAATTGAGCTATAAGACGATCCTCGTAACGGACAGTCACCCGATTCGCACCGTCACCCTCAACCGCCCCGAACGGCGAAATGCCATGACACGGGAGATGCAGACCGAGCTGATCGGCGTGATGGAGGAGACTGCAGCCACGCAGTATTGCGCACTGATACTGACCGGGGCAGGAGACGCGTTCTGCTCGGGGCTTGATCTATCAGAATTGCAGACGATGCGGGACAAGACTCCTGCAGAGCATCGAGCTGATGCAGAGCGGCTTGCGCGCCTCTTTGTCGCGCTTTATGAATTGCCTGTGCCCACGATTGCCGCTGTTAATGGCCCGGCCATCGCGGGAGGAACCGGACTGGCGACGCTTTGCGACTTCACGCTGGCAACTCCGGCAGCGAAGTTCGGCTTCACTGAAGTTCATATCGGATTCGTTCCAGCTCTCGTCTCGGCTTTTCTGTCCCTTCAGCTCGGAGACAAGCGCTGCCGCGATCTCTTGCTGACCGGCCGTCTCTTTGGAGCAACTGAGGCCCTGCAGTTAGGCTTGGTAAATGAAATTGTCGAGCGAGAAGAGCTGACGCCTCGCGCGCACTCGCTGGCCAAGTCCCTGCTCGCCAACAGTCCCCAATCGATAAGCGCAACCAAACGGTTGCTTGCTGCGCAGAATCGTGCATGGCTCGATTCTGCGATTGTTGCCGCCCTGGAATCGAACGCGGAATCGCGTGAGAGCGCTGATTTCCGTGAAGGCGTCGCGGCATTTCTGGAAAAGAGAAAGCCTGTCTGGAAGACGTAAGTCAACGGAAATGCAATACCGCTCCGCTGCGCTGTTCCACCTGTTCACGCGTGACACCCCCGGCAAGTTCGAACACCTCGAAGCCGGAATTCGTCACATCGAGAACGCAAAGATCGGTGATGACGCGATGCACGACAGCGCTTCCGGTGAGGGGCAGAGTACAGTCACGCAGTAGCTTGTGACCTCCGTCGGGAGTGGTGTGCTCCATCAGCACAATGACGCGCCGGACGCCGGAGACAAGATCCATCGCGCCTCCCATGCCTTTCACGCGTTTGCCGGGAATCATCCAGTTGGCGAGGTTGCCGCGTTCTGAAACCTGCATCGCTCCGAGAATTGCCAAATCGATGTGGCCGCCGCGAATCATGGCGAAGGAATCGGCGCTCGAGAAAGTGGCCGCTCCGGGGACAAATGTCACTGTCTCCTTACCAGCATTGATCAGGTCGGCGTCGATCTCGGACTCGCGGGGATAGGGTCCCATGCCCAGCAGACCGTTCTCCGACTGCAGAGTGACGGTCATGCCTTTGGGGATGAAGTTGGCCACAAGCGTGGGAATGCCGATGCCGAGATTGACATAGTAGCCGTCCTTCAATTCCTGCGCGGCGCGTGCGGCCATCTGGTTGCGTGTCCATGCCATCGGCTCAGCCCTCTCTCGTCGTTTTCTTCTCGATCCGCTTGATCGGGTTCGGGATGTGAACGAGCCGATGAACGAAGATTCCCGGCGTGTGAATCTCGTCGGGATCGAGTTCCCCGGGCTGCACGATCTCTTCCACTTCGGCGACAGTGATTTTGCCGCACGTCGCTGCACTTGGATTGAAATTGCGTGCAGTGCGGCGATAGACGAGGTTACCGTGGAGATCGGCCTTCCAGGCCTTCACCAGCGCAAGATCGGCGACGATCCCGCGTTCGAGAATGTAGGTTTTGCCGTCGAATTCCTTGTTCTCCTTGCCTTCGGCAATTATGGTGCCGATTCCGGTGCGCGTGTAGAAGCCGGGAATGCCCGCACCTCCGGCGCGCATGCGCTCCGCCAAGGTTCCCTGGGGGCAGAACTCCACTTCGATCTCGCCCGACAGAAACTGGCGTTCGAACTCCGCGTTCTCGCCGACGTAGCTGGAGATCATCTTTTTAATCTGGTGCGTTGCCAGCAGTAGACCGAGACCCGCGCCGTCGACGCCAGCATTATTGCTGGCGATGGTCAGATTGCGAACGCCGGTATCGCGTAAGGCGAGAATGAGTTCCTCGGGAATGCCACATAGTCCAAAACCACCGATCGCGAGAAGCATTCCATTGTGGACGATGCCCTCGAGGGCGGCTTTCGGGTTGGGGAAGAGCTTATTCATCGGAAATTTCGAGGGATAATGCGACGGCGTACGGCCTCAGGCTCCCGTCGCTTGTTTTTACATGAATGCCTGCATTTCCGCCAAGCGGCGGCGAAGCCGATGTTGACCACAAAAGAATGGTTTACAGTGTCCGCATGTTCTTGCGCATAGATTCAGTGCCTACCGCGCGCCGTCGAGCTTTGCTCGGACTACTGATTGCGCTCCTTTTCGCACCCAGCGCGTTCGCCAGACTCGGACCAGAATCTTCACCTCAAATATCAGGGCATGTCGACTCGATCCTGGTGCTCAAGAAGGAACATTTGATGGAACTTCTGGCAGGAGGCAGAGTGGTTCGCACCTACAAAGTGGCTCTGGGCCGAGGTGGACTTGCACCTAAGGAGCGCGAAGGTGATGCTCGCACCCCCGAAGGACACTACATAATCGATTCGCGCAACGAGCACAGCGGGTTCTACCGTGCATTGCACATTTCGTATCCGAATGCCGGGGACCGGAGCCGCGCGGCAAAGCTCGGGGTGTCGCCGGGCGGCGCCATCATGATCCATGGAATCAAGAAAGGTTTAGGTTGGCTTGGCGCTACGCATCGCACGGTGGATTGGACCGCGGGTTGCATCGCGGTTACCGATGATGAGATCGATGAAGTCTGGAAGCTTGTTCCCGTCGGGACGCCTGTCGAGATCCGTCCATAGTCGGGTACAACGCCGACCTTTTGCCCGGCATCGAATTCAAAAGACTATGCTTAGATTCAACGGACGACGTTTCGGCTATAGAAAGTTCGTACAATGCATAACTTATTCGGCTCAGCAATCCCTGGAAGAAGCTTTCTTCATTCGACGGTCCGCTGCCTCGCAATTCTTCTTTTGCTGCTGATCGGCGGTGACTATTCGCACGCATATTCCGTGCTCACGCATGAAGAGATTATCGATCTGCTGTGGAACGATCAGCTGCGGCCGATGATCCTGGCGCGCTATCCCGGGCTTACGGATGATCAGATTCGGGAGGCGCACGCTTATGCCTATGGCGGAGCGGTCATCCAGGACATGGGCTACTACCCGTTCGGCAACCAGGAGTTCAGCGACCTGGTGCACTATGTGCGCAGCGGCGACTTTGTTTTCGAACTTATCAAAGAGAGTCAGAATGCCGACGAATACGCTTTTGCGCTGGGCGCTCTGTCGCACTACGCGTCGGATATCACTGGTCATCCGGCCGTGAACCAAGCGGTCGCCATTATGTATCCCAACCTTCGCGCGAAATTTGGCCCCTTTGTCCTTTACGCGCAGGACAAGACGGCGCACATTCGCACGGAGTTCGGCTTCGACATGGCGCAGGTCGCCAAGCAGCGTTACGCACCGCAGCAGTATCACGACTTCATCGGATTCGAGGTTTCCAAAGATCTGCTGGAGCGCGTATTTCCTGTCGTTTACGGCATCCAGTTGAAGGACGTGCTCCCGCATGAAGATCTTGCCATCGGGTCGTTTCGCTACTCGGTCAGCACATTGATTCCGCGCATGACGAAGGTGGCTCTTCGCACGCACAAGAAAGAGATCATGAAGGAAGTTCCCAACTTTCAGAAGCAACAGTTTCTGTATCGGCTCTCGCGTGCTGATTACGAGAAGCAGTGGGGAAAGAACTACCAGCGTGCCGGATTTGGCGTGCGTTTTCTGGCTGTGCTGCTGAAACTCGTTCCCAAGGTTGGCCCTCTGAAAGCGCTGGATTTCAACATACCCACGCCAAGGACCGAGGACCTGTACTTCACAAGCATCAACCAGACAGTAGATAAATACGGTGTGCTGCTCGATGAGACGCGGGCCAGAAAAGTAAAGCTCGATAACGATGATCTCGACAGTGGCAAGTCAACGCTTGCGGGCGAGTACACGCTGGCCGACGACTCCTATGCGAAGCTGCTGTCGCAGTTGGCTGAAAAGAAATTCGATGCGACGACGGTTCCGCTACAGAAGAACATTCTCGATTTCTATGCGAACGCTTCGGCGCCGAACGATAACAAGAAAGATCCCGGCAAATGGCAGAAGGTGCAGACCAATCTTGACGCGCTGAAGACCTTCACTCCCGGTCCCACGCAACCGCCTGCGCCCCAGGCACAGTCGGCGGCGCCGTCTCGCACAGGCGGGCTGCGCTAGCGACTCTTCTGCGAAAATGAGAGAGGAATGCTCTCTCTTCAAAATGCCGGCAAGCGCTTTGGCCCCCGCGTGCTGTTTCTTGAGGCCAACTGGCTTATCCGCAGCAAGGAAAAGACTGCGCTGGTCGGCGCCAACGGCACCGGCAAATCCACACTGATGAAGGTGTTGGCGGGGCTTGAATCGCTCGATTATGGGACGATGCAGCAAACCCGCGGGATGAGTATCGGTTATCTGCCGCAGGAAGGGCTGCTGCTCAGCGGGCGCACAGTGTTTGACGAGTGCCTGAGCGTCTTTGACGAGTTGCGCGCGATGGAAGGCGAGATCGAGCGTGACAGCGGCGCAACTGTCGGAACTCGACCATGCGGGCGCCGAATACGAAGCAGCCGCGGAGCGCTACTCGATGCTGCAGGAGCGGTTTCACGCGCTCGACGGCTACGCACTCGATGCGCAGGTGGGAACGGTTCTGACCGGGCTCGGGTTCGGTAAAGAAGACTGGACGCGACAGGTTGATGAGTTCTCAGGCGGGTGGCAGATGCGGATTGCGCTGGCCAAGCTGCTGCTGGCCAAGCCGAACCTGCTGCTGCTGGATGAGCCAACAAATCATCTGGATCTGGAAACGCGCAATTGGCTCGAAGACTACCTGCATAACTATCCTTTCGGGTACATCCTGATCTCGCACGACCGCTACTTTCTCGACGTGACGATCGATCGAACCGTGGAGATCTGGAACAAGCGGCTCACGATCTTCCAGGGCAACTACACGAAGTACCTGTCGCAGAAGGATGAGCGGCGCGCGCAGTTGCAGGCTGCGTATAAGCATCAGCGCGACCAGATCGAGCATCTTGAGGCGTTCATCAACCGGTTCCGCGCGCAGGCCACGAAGGCCAAGCAGGTGCAGTCGCGGATCAAGGAATTGGAAAAGATTGAACGCATCGAAATTCCCGAAGAAGAGCCGGTGATTCATTTCAAGTTTCCGCAGCCGCCGCCCTCGGGTCGCACGGTGGTGGAAGCGGATGTACTCGGGAAGAGCTACGGGGCGAAGCAAGTCTTCAGCAATGCTCGATTCACCATCGAGCGCGGAGATCGCGTGGCGCTCGTTGGAGTGAATGGCGCAGGCAAATCGACGCTGATCAAGCTGCTGACGGGCGCGGAGGCACCGACGAGCGGCATGGTGAAGCTGGGGCATAACGTCGTGAGCGAGTATTTTGCGCAGGACCAGTACAAGGTGCTCGATCCGGAGGCGCGAATGCTGGACGACATCAGCCGCGCGGCGTTGAAGGTGCCGGAATCGGAGCTGCGGTCGCTGCTGGGATGTTTTCTGTTTTCTGGCGATGACGTATTCAAGCCGCTGGGCGTGCTTTCCGGCGGCGAGCGGAATCGATTTGCGCTGGCGCGAATCCTGGTGTCGCCTTCGAATTTTCTGCTGTTGGACGAGCCCACCAATCACCTGGATATGCGGGCGAAGGACGTGCTTCTGGACGCGATCGCGGCGTTTTCCGGTACCGTCGTTTTTGTTTCGCACGACCGGTACTTTATTGATCGGCTGGCGACGCGGGTGATCGAAGTGGAGAACGGGGTGATCACCAACTACCCCGGAAACTACGAGGACTACCTGCGGAAGAAGGAGCAGCTGGCCGTTGAGACGGAGAATTCCAGGTTGGGTGCTGCGAGTGAAGGTCCCACCCCGGTCTCAAAAGCGAGACCTGGGGCACCCAGTTCTTTGGCAGCCGGTGCGACGATCGTGATCGAAGGTCGAGACGACGAACCGAACGGAGCGACAGCGAACGGCCGTTCGAGGCGGCTGAATCCGATCAAGCAGAAGCAGATGGAAGACCGGTGCGCGTTTCTCGAAGAGGAGATTCCGCGGGTTGAGGCCTCTATTGCAACCACCGAGGAGCAGTTGGGCGTTTATGTTTCAGCGGCGGAGACGCAGCGGCTGACGGAGCTGGCGGCGGCACTTCGCGAGCAGCTTGGCGCCCTGACGGCCGAGTGGGAAGAGCTGATGCTGCAGCTGGAAGGGGCATAGCGGCGGAGCTGATCGGGGCTACTTCCGTTTTCAGCGCCTTTGCGTCCTGACCTTGGCGATAAAATCCTGCGAATCAATAGCTTACGGAGGATAATCCGTTACAAAGCTCTATTCTGATCAGACTTATTCGCAGAATAGGAACACGTTCAACAATCCGACTTCAATTCGTTAATCGTCCACCTCTTTCTGGACGACCCGATGTCTTGTATCAGTGTTCATCAGGTAAATTGCTCTCCTCCGTTGAGGTGCCGGGATCGTTCGCCCCGTGTCGCTCTCCCGAACCGGTCAGAAGTCTTAACATGCTTCAGGTATTGAGTGCGGCCAATATCGCGTGATGGGGACTGCAAAGCACGGCATTCGACGGCAAGCAGGGGAAGTGGTCCGGATTCTGCACATTGCTGCTTGAAGGCGCAGCCTGCCAAAGTGTCAGATCGTGACCGAGCATTGAAACTGAATCCCCGCTCTTGGAGGTTTTCATGAAAAGCAAATCCCTTGCGTCGGCGGTACGCGCTCTCGCACTGCTTGCGCTGGTCTCAACCACTTTTGCCTTGGCCCAGGAGCGCCGGCCAGTGCACCTCACTGGGCTGATCAATGACTATTCACCCGCGAACCCGTTGATCAGCGGCAGCCCCTATGAAATGCATGGTCAATGGTCGATGGACATCGACCCGATAAGAGGCACCGCAGACTTTTCGGCGGATATGACGATGTCCGGTTATGGGACCACGAACGGTGTTCTCGATGCGACGAAGGGCGGTGCAGGCGCTCACACGCACCACGTCAAGTTGACGAACGCCAAAATCACGTGGAACATGACCGGCTGCCCCGTATACGGCACATCCCCGCCAAAAATGGGCTTTCAGTTCACCGACACGGTCACTCTGATAACGGGGAATGGAAACAATGCGCCCTTCGAGACGACTCCGCCTTCGTCGACGCTGCAGGTCTGCGTCTTAGGCGGGGATGATATCCAGTACTCTCTCCCGATTGCGAACCTCACGATGGTGTTCGGGGGGCCTGCGGGCACCAAACACTTCGGGCAACAGGCCATCCATGGCGTCGTACGCGATGCCTCACGCAACCCGTTTGAAGATCATCGATAATTCGGTTGATGAACGACCAGTCTGGGACGGGCCTGCACGGTCCGTCTCATACCCGTCTCATCGTAGTGTCGCACCCTGGATGCTCCGTTTTCAGGGACCTGAAAGACGCGTGTTCGTTGACACGGGAATCTGCGAGGCAAGCTGCCAAGCCAAGGCGAGAATTGGAGGCCCACAATGCGAACGAGACTAGCGTGGCTGGTGCTGTGCAGCACGCTAATCGCATCCACGGCTCTCCATCGTCCTGGAAGGGCTTCGGCAACAACGCCTGAACGCTACAAAAGCACCTTGCTCGCGAAGGGCCGATTCAGCGAAATCGATGTCCTAAGCCACTCTGTTCCGTCAGACCTCGCGAATGCAAGGCAGAGAACCGATCTCTGGCTGTCAATGCAGAAGACCGAGGGATCGTCAGACCTGTACGTGGAACAGAATGCATTGCAGCCGCGAGGAAGCACCGGCTGGCACACTCACCCAGGCCATAGCATGATCATCGTCACAATGGGAACGGTGACGGCTTATGAAGGGAACGACCCCGCCTGCACGCCGCACGTCTACAAGCAGGGGATGACGTTTGTCGATCCCGGTGGTGAACACGTGCATATCCTCCGGAACGAAAGCGATTCCCCGGCACAGACCATCGCAGTTCAACTCATTCCGGCAGGTTCGATACGCCGCATTGACGCTGCCGCCCCGGGAAATTGTCCCTTTTAGCAGGACCGACACACTGGAAGCAAAACCAGTCGAATCCTGCACGCATGTCGCGGGACTCCGCAGCGCTTCGCTCAAAATTACAAAGGGGTACTGCCGCTGATCTGGTGAGACGGCCATCACATCCGGTCGTGCATAATCAAGACACGATGGCGCTTTTGTGGAATCCGGAGAGCTGGTCACAGCGGCTGGCGGAGCTTGAGGCACGCTCGGGTGAATTGAAGGAGGCTCCTCTGCGGCGCGATGTGCGATCGCTGGGGACGCTGCTGGGCGAAGTGTTGCGGGAGCAGGCCGGCGAGGATCTATTCGCGCATGTCGAGGCGCTGCGACAGGGGACGATCCGGCGGCGAGATGCCGAGGCGCGCGGCGACGAAAAAGAGGCGGCGCGGCACGGGGCGAAGGCGCTAGAGTTGGTGCATTCGCTGCCGGCGGAGCGGGCGATTCTGCTGACGCGGGCGTTTGCGTTTTACTTTGAGCTGATCAACCTGGCAGAGACGAACCACCGGAAGCGGCGGCGCATTGCTCTGCAACTGAGTGGAGCCCAAGGGCGGCAGCGCGGCTCATTGATTGGAACTCTAAGCGAGATGCGGCGTGTGGGAATCAGTGCCGATGAAGCCATGGACTGGCTGAGGCGAATCCTGATTGTGCCGGTGTTTACGGCTCACCCCACTGAAGTTGCCCGGCGGTCTGTGATGTTCAAGCGGCGGCGGATCGGGGAGTTTCTGGCGACGCTCGATCGGATTCCAGTTCCAGAGCAAGACTTGGCGCGCCTTGAAGAAGCGATTCGCGCGGAGATTACCAGCCTTTGGCAGACGGATGAAGTTCGCTCGCGACGGCCGACGGTGTACGACGAAGTGAAGATGGGGCTGGATTACTACGATGTCTCCATCTTTGAAACGCTGCCGGGGCTGTACCGCGAGATTTCTGAAGCGCTGCGGGCGGCATATGATCTGGCGATTGAGCCGCATGAGTTGCCGCAGGTGTTGCGGTTCGGGTCGTGGATCGGCGGGGATCGCGATGGCAATCCGTTTGTGACGCCGGATGTAACGCGCGATGCGATTCAACTGGCCCGCGGACATCTGCTGCTCTACTACCAAACGCGGCTGGATGACATTATCGATCTGTTGACGACGAGCGCACAGCAGAGGCCGGTGAGCAAACAACTGCGCGAGCGGCTGGATGCGTACGTCGCGCTCGTGCACACGCCGGAGGCGCAGGTATTCGGCGCGCAATACGAGTTTGAGTACTATCGGCGGTTCATCATCTGCGTGAAGGCACGCATTCACCGGACGCTGGAACAGGCGGGCAAGCATGGCGCGACGCTCCCGGTGATGCCGTACACGCTGGCGCAGGGACAGGACAAGCTGGCGCAGGTGCTGCCGGAGTATTGCAGCGTTGAGGAGTTTCTCGACGACCTGGAGACGCTTCGCAGTTCGCTGGCGGCGAATGCGGGGCTGCGGATTGCGCGGACGCTGATCGATCCTCTGATTCTGCAGGTGCGGACGTTCGGGCTGCATCTGCACACGCTGGATATCCGGCAACATGCGCGGGTGCATGCGGCTGCACTGCAGGAGGCAATCAGCGACACGATTGCGCCGCAGCTGCCGGCGGGGATGTCGGCGGAGACTACTTCAGTTCTGGAGACGTTTCGTGTAGTGGCGGAAACGAAGCAGGGGTGCTCGCCCGAGGGGATTCGGCACTACGTGATCAGCGGTGCTTCAAGCGTGGAGGATGTGCTGGCGGTGGTAAGGCTGGCGCGACTGGGCGGCGTAACCGTTGAGGGATCAGGACGCGATCCCGGGCTGATGCCTGTGCCGCTGTTTGAGTCGATTGAGGATTTGCGGCAGGCGCCGGCGATTTGCCGGGAGCTTTGGAGCCGCGCGGATTATCGGAAGCTGTTGGCGTCGTGGGACAACTGGCAGGAGGTGATGCTGGGATATTCCGATTCGAACAAAGATGGCGGAATGCTGACCAGCACGTGGGAGATTTTCCGCGCGCATCGCGATCTGCACGTGGTGGCAAGCGAATGTGGTGTGAAGCTGCGGCTGTTTCATGGGCGCGGTGGCACGGTGGGACGCGGCGGCGGGCCGACGCATCGCGCGATTTTCGCGCAGCCCATGGATTCGTTCGAGGGGCAGTTGCGGATCACGGAACAGGGCGAGGTGCTGAACTTCAAATATGCCGACGAGGTGTTGGCCGAGCGGAACCTGGAGCTGATGATTGCGGCTTCATTAGACGCACTTGCCCGGCCGAATGCGCGCGACCCCGAAGGGCATTTCACAGGCGTACTGAAGCCGGAGTGGGAAGCGGCACTCGATGAGTTGTCAGCGATTTCGTTCGGGTTTTATCGAAAGCACATTCTGGATGATGCGGATGTGGTGACATACTTCGAAGAGTCGACACCGGTGGGCGAGCTGGAGCACGCAAAGATCGGTTCGCGGCCGGCGCGGCGGAACAAGTCGCCGAAACTTTCGGATCTGCGCGCCATTCCCTGGGTGTTCGGGTGGACGCAATCGAGGTTGCTGGTGCCGGCGTGGTTTGGCGTGGGGTTCGCGATCGAGGAATTCACGAAGAAGCCGGGGTCACTGGAGCGACTGCAGGAGATGGCGCGGGAGTTTCCGCTGTTTATCGACCTGCTGCGCAACGTGGAAATGGCGCTAGGCAAGGTAGATCTGGCGACGGCACGGCTGTATGCGGAACTGGTGACGGATACGAAGCTGCGCGAGCGGATCTTCGACATGCTCGAGGGCGAGTTTCATCGGACCGTGCGAGCCGTGCTGGGGATTACGCAACAGAAGGAGTTGCTCGAAAGCAATATGGTGCTGGCGCATTCGATCCGGCTGCGGAATCCGTATGTGGACCCGATGCACTTGATCCAGGTGGATATGCTGCGGCGAAAGCGTGCAGGCGAGGATACGCCCGAGGTGAACCGGGCGATTGCGGCGACGATCAGCGGGATTTCGGCGGGGCTGCGGAACACCGGCTAGGCCGGTGTTCCGATTTCGCAGTTCAGAGTTCACAGTTGTCAGGTCAGGTCGGCAGCTAGTTGCGTCCGTGATCGCCCGCAAACAAGTCTGACATGACGTTTACGTTCGAGTCGCAGGCGTGGTTAAGGCAATGCAGACCGAAACCCGCTTCCATCGACTTCAGCAGCGAATAACTGTTAAAGTAGGTTCCGCTCTGCACGCCATGCGGGCCATAGTTTGTCTGAACCGTGAGAACTACGCGGTTCTGGTTCTGCGGCGGATAAAGCCCGGTGAGGAGGGTGGTGCTGCCACTGTAGTCATTCTCATCCCAAACGATCACAATGGCGCTGTGCTTTGACTGCCACGCTGGGGACGCGTGGATGGCCTGAACCAGCCGCTCGATTGTTGAGTCGCCTTGCTGAATGAGCCCGGGATTCAATCCAACCTGAGTGCCGTACGTATACCCGCTGTCGTTCTGGCCATAGTCAAACGCGCAGAACGCATCGCCGTTGCTTCTGCCGTGCTGGTCGTTGCACTGGTTTGGCACGATGAAGGCAAGTTCCGGGACATCGCCGCTTTTGAGATCGGCATAAAGTCCCTTTGGTCCGTCGAATCCGACCACGTTGGCCAGGCTGCTGTCGCGGTCGTATCCTTCCTGGATATGGGCGAAGTAAGCGAATGGATTATGCTTCACGGCGTAAAGCTGCACCACACTGGCTGATGTGAGCGGGGCCAGATTCGAGAAATCCGTAAGGTTAGTGGATGTCCCGTTGCTGTAATTCACGCCATAGATTGAACCGAGCGGCAGGCTCTCCTGATACGATTTCCATCCCATGTGGGCATCGTCGAGCTGGTCGGCAATTGTTCTCCCAACGGTGGGCGCCGCCGGAATCGACCTGACTCCATCGATATCGGCGAGGGCAACAAAGGGACCGCCCACTTCATTCCAGGTATCTACCGCCGGCGTTGCGGCGTCAGTGCCTGTGCCGGAGATCGGACAGATGTTGCCAGTGTCCACCGGACCGGGCGCAATGCCGCCATCGTCAGCGTTCACGATCTTGGTCGCGATGTTCGGCGAGCACGATGTGCTCCCCCAATCCGGGGCGTTGTCGCTGCGGACGCCGAAATTGGACCCGCCCACAATTTCCAGATAGTTGGTCAGACTCGGATGTCCGACAGCAAAATAGTTGGTCGCAAGATTGACCTTCCCGCTTGCGATCAGGCTGTTCAGGTAAGGTTCATTCGGATTGCCGAAAACCTGTTGATAGCTATGGTTTTCCATCATGATCAGAAAGACATGATCGAGATGGGGAATGCCGCTAGGGGCATTCTGGGCTAATCCTGTAGTTGCGAACACTCCGGCGACGACGCCCAGTGCCACTGCTTTCTTGAGCATGGAAACAGACCTCTCGAATTTGAGTTTGGGGAGCGTCGGCTACCGATTCAAATAGCCACGCAAAGGACACTCTCTGCCACGAGTGTGAACAAGTCCTTAATGTGCGACGAATAAATATGGAATCTATTCAGGCCAATCCCGCGAAGAAATTCTGCCAGTGTCAGAGTTAGCCGTTCTCGACGCGCGCCTTTATATCCGAGTACGCGGCGTCGATGAGCCTGCTCAGAGCTGCGACGTTCGCCGCAGTTCCCGGTTTCAGTTTCACGTGGCGCATGTACTTGCCGGTGCCCTGCAACAAGCGCGTCGGATCGGGCAGCGAAGCTCCGTGAAAGAACCCCACGTTGACGTGCGCGGTGAATACATTGACGTAGCCGAAGGGCGCATCTGAAAAACATGCAACCGGACATCCGTCATGCAGAAGCTCCCGGACTTCGTCTCCGCACTTTCGCATCACCTCAAACCACTGATGCGCGATGGCTCCCAATTCACCGGCATGCTCTTTCATCCACGCATCGATGGCGGGATCCCGCTCGACAGCACCGTCAAATCGCAGCAAGTCCGTCGTCTTCACGAAATGAATCTATCACCCCAAAGGCGCATCCCTGATCAAATCACTGAGCCCGCAGCATCGGCCAACTGCTCCGTTGCGTCAACCGACTTTGGGGAACCCTCAGGGAGCAGGAGCGCCGGCGGCGGATTGGTTTTGGCTTTCGACTAAAACCAGCTCATCGTGCAGGCGCGTCGCTTCGGCGCTGAGATCTTTCAGCTTCGCCTCGGTGCTGGACAGCGGCAACACTTCCCATCGTGTTGAAGACTTTGGTCATGGCTTCGCTTTTGCCGTGGCCAATGTGTTCGAGTTGATCGGCGAATTCAGCCTGGTAGAGGGCGTGGGCCTCAGCCTCATCAATGCGACGTTGCAGATCGCGAATTTTTGCCCAGCGTTGCGCTGCAGCGATGGCGGCATCGCCAACCTGATGGGAGGCGTTTTGCAACTCTCCACCATCGTCCTCGAGATCGTCGGTGAGGGACTGGAGATTGTTCTTGCCCTTCACATTTCCCAGATCGCCAGCCAAGCCATACCACGTCAAAGCCCTTGCATTGTCGACCTGAACGCCTTGTCCAAATTGATACATCCAGCCCAGTTGGTTTTCCGCATCGCTGTTACCTTGCGCAGCAGCTGTGATAAACCATGACATCGCCTGCGCATAGTCGGTTTTCACGCCGGTGCCATGCTGAAAGATATAGCCGATGTTCTCCTCAGCCTGGTTGCTGCCGTGTTCTGCAGCCTTGTAGTACCAGGAAAGAGCGACGGTGTAATCCTGGGTCTGGCCCCATCCTTCTTCGGCCATATAGCCCAGCTGGTTTTCCGCATCCGCGCTGCCGTGGCCGGCGGCGCGACGATACCAGGCCATCGCCTGGGCGAAATCACGCTTGACACCAAAACCGGCCTGATAGAAGTATCCGACTTGCTTTTCGGCGCTGGAAAGATTCTGGTCGGCCGCTTTGCGGTACCAGGCGAGGGCTTGCTTGTAGTCACGATGGACGCCGCGGCCGTCCTCGTACATCGCCGCCAGATTGTACTGCGCGGGTGCATAGCCCTTGTCCGCGGCCAGACGGTAGTAGCTTACGGCGTGCTTGTCGTCCTGCGGCAACCCGGCGTTGTTGTCATACATGCTGCCGAGTTGATTCTGTGCTGGAGCATAGCCCTGGGCTGCAGATTTTCGGTACCATGCGAGGACTTGCGCGTAATCCAGTGTCTCGAAGCGGACGCGAAAGTAGTAATCGCCGAGGGCGAATTGTGCCTTGGCGTCTCCGGCAGCTGCGGCCGCGAGAATATCAGAAGCAGGCCCTTGCGCACCCAGCAGCGCGGAAACAAGGCAGAGGAATAGCAGCGGAAGCGCAGAAAACCGCGCTCGACCGGGACTTCGCTTTCTTGCACGCTGTCTCATAGCCGTCTTTGCTTCCTGCTGCCGGTTGAGGGTAATTCTGGACTTGTTGCGATGGGCCGGAAAGGTCACGGAAGTTTTGGAAGAGGATGAATGCTGATGCGTGGGGCATGCTCTATCGCCTAACTCGTAACATCGGCGTAGGCGGTCATACAGGAGTCAGGCCCTTTCTGAGCCCTTTCAGGGAGTGGATGTCTCGTCCGACCTACCTTGCCGGTATCGATGGTGTCGCGGGTGCGCCCGGTTGAGGCGCCAGAGGAACCACTTTGAGACTTGGCCAGTCTGTGGGAATTGCTTCAAATTTTGCATTGGGCCACTCCGTAGGGATCGGCTCAAATTTCGCGTTTGGCCCCTGAGTCGGAGGCGGTTCCAACTTCGCTTGGAACGACCGCCACAGCTCTTGATCAAACGGGCAAGACGGTGCTCTTGCGATTAGGAACGGCGAATGGAATGCACTTTTCGAATCCAGCGCATCGTCCCAATGCCACGCTTGCACATCGAAACGGGCTTCTTTTTGACGCGGCGCAAGGTTCGAAACTGAAAAGTCCGGCGCAGTTTTCTTGCAATCTGTCCGTTGCTGAGTGCCTTGCCCGCTCTGGTCTACTCGTGCTGATGTCTTGGGCGCGGGCGCCACCGATTGGCACATACCCACAACCCCAGCACAGAGGAACAGAGCAAGAGTTTTGAAACGCATCGGAATTACCCCCGTTTCAAAGCCACCACCTGCGCCTAAAGTATACGTCGCTCTCACGTATTTAAGAGGAGCGGGATGTTCCAAGCAGTCTCCTTGGTCTGAATGTGGATCGTAAGTGGCGGCCCTCTCTTCGGAGGGCCGCTTTTCGTTTGGTGTTATTTGGTGCCGTCTTCGGTGTTTTTGATGAAGTCGGCGGTGGCGTCGTGGAGTTCTTTCAGCGCGGGCGTGGTGATGTAGACCATGTGGCCGGTCTGGAAGAAGCGATAGTCGATATTGCTCCGGAGCGACTCAGGAATTTGCAGGTGCTTGTCTTCATAGGTCGCGCCGAAATAGGTGCAGCCGAGATCGTAGTAGCCGCCCATCAGCAGGACCTTGAGTTTGGGGTTGCGCTTCATGGCCATCGCGAGGTCGGGCATCACGTTGACGCTGGAGTCGTCCCAGCCCTGGTCGCCTGGCGGGACGTGCTTGAGATCCCAGTTGAAGCCACCGGCTTCATGCGCGCTTGGCTTGTAGGTCAGGTTTTCGCCGTACTTAAGCGTGGCGCGAGCGTACTGGTTGATGGCAGTGTTGTAGGCCGAAGATGTAGCTGAGCCGAAGGGATCGTATTCGGCCTCTTCACTGAGGGGATCGAGGTCGGGGCCTTCGTAGCGGGTGTCGAGACGGCCGGTGGTGATGCCCATCTCTGACTGCAACTCCTTGGAGAATTCGCCGCCGCTTACGCGGAGGTTCGCCTTGATCCAGTAGGCTGCGGGAACGCCGGTATAGCTTTCGAGTTTTGCGGCCACTTCCTTTTTCTGCGCTTCGGAAAGGTCGGCACCTTGCAAGAGAGCTGCGGCATAGGCACCTAGAGAGAACTGTTCCACCTCTTTCAGGAACGGCTCGAGCGTGGCGGGCTGGTTGGGCACGCGGTGGTGGTACCACGAGGTCGCAGCCATGGAGGGCAACGCGAGGAAGTAGCCGTTGTCGGTTCCGGGATTGCCTTGCGGGCTGTCGGCGCTGCTGTCGAAGCTGAGGATTTGCGAGAGGAAGATGGAGCCGTTGAGATCGAGATGCCGCTGCAGCAGGTTGGTGAGGATAGCGGTGCGTGTAGTTCCGTAGCTCTCGCCGAAGAGATATTTGGGGGAGTTCCAGCGGTCGTACTTCGAAAGAAAGCGGCGGATGAAGCGATCGAAGGCGTGTGCATCCGGATCGGTTCCATAGAAGGCTTTCGAGGCGTCCTTGCCATAGATGCGGCTGAAGCCTGTTCCGGGAGCATCAATGAAGACGAGGTCGCTGACGTCGAGAAGGCTGTACTCGTTAGGCACGATCTGATAGGGCGCGGCTTCCTGGTGCGCGGAATCCTGCGGCAGGAGCAGACGCATCGGACCGAAGGCACCCATGTGCAGATACATGGTGGCGCTGCCGGGGCCTCCGTTGTAGAGGAAGGTAATGGGGCGGTTCTTCGCGGGATTCTTCTGGAAGTATGCGGTGTAGAAGATGCGCGCGGTGGCGGGGCGGTCTTCTTGTTTGGCCGTTAAGTCGATAGTGGCATCCGGCAGATACTTGCCATCGAAGCCGATCATAGCGTCCTGCGGGTCGGAAGAGCCGACGGTCAGAGTTCCGGCGATGGCCCGGTAGTCGATGGCTTGACCGCCCACTTTGACGGTGCCTTCGGTAGTGGAGTCGGCGGGAGCATCGGGGCTGTTTCTGGCTTCTGGTTTGCCTTCAGGTTTAGCGGCGACTGGCGCTGCGCTGGTCTGTGCGAATGCGAAAGAAGCGGCAAGAACGCCGATCGTGAGCGCGGCGAGCAAGCGACTGCATACACGATGGAGCATGGTGGGGAACGTCCTCCTGGAATGATTCGTCGGTTCCCGGAGTATACCTGAGCGGTGATATCGAGAAGCATGCGCAGTCGTGGATTCCGAGGATGCGCTCGGATCGCGAATTTGGCGACCGCCTGTCGAAACTGACAGTAGAGTGAGCGCTGCGAAGGCCGGACCATCGCCATCGAGAGACTATTCCGAGCAAGGATTAATCGGGATTTCGGGCCACTTGCTCACCAGGCACAAAGGAGATCGAGTTGGAAAGACTGATCGAAAGAGTCCAGAAGATCGCGGCGATGGCGCTCGCAGGGATGCTGATTGTAGTCATGGTCCTTTCCACGGTGCACCTGGGCGTGCTCATCGGGGAGGAACTCTGGGTACCGCCTCGGTTTCTGATTCCGGTAGAGGGCTTGCTGGAGATTTTTGGATACTTCCTGCTGGTGTTGATCGGAATCGAATTGCTGGAGACGCTGAAGGCCTACTTCAAAAAGGACGCTCTTCACGTCCGCATTGTGCTGGAAGTTGCACTCATCGCGGTGGCGCGGAAGGTTATAGTCGCGGAGCCTAACACCGTACCTAGCTTGACCTTGATGGGCATCGCGGCCCTGATCTTGGCGTTGGCCGTCGCGTCTTACGTCGAGCGGCAGGCTGATAGGGGCACAACCCATGAGTGAGATGGGGATCCAGCCAGGGTCGGGTGGCAATTTTAGACATGCAAGTTTTTCGAGTCAGGTCCGGGAGGCCAAGGACATTGAATAGCGCGTCTTCCGGATCAGTCCGTTGATGAATCTTGTTCTGTTCTGAGGCGGATCTCGACGGTCTTGAGAGCGACGCCAATTCCACCGAAGATGAGTGCAATCGAGATGGCATCGGTCTCACCGATGAATCTCTCGCCGTGAGCGAATGCGCTGAGCAGGCGTGTGCCAATCAAGAACAACAAGCCGGTGAGCGTCATCAGGATCGCCGTAGAGCTGCACAGGAGCAGGAGAACGTTCGGTGCGGATCTCGTCGAGGCGCTCATTCTGAGGACACTCCTGATGGAGTGCCTCTTACGCTACACCGACGACTAGATAATCAGATGATTCTTCGTAGTTCAGCCTGTTACGATTTGCCTCTTTTGATTGCGACCAAAGTCATCAAAACAGTCCGAGGCGATTCTAAACAGTCTGCGAGAATGACTCAGTTGCTGCAGAAACACGCCGCGGTCATGATTTCCGAATTTGTTGCCACAATGTAACTGCTTCCCCCTTCATTGCTTTTCTCCGAATTTGCCTGGTGGCGCGGGTATTCGGTCGCTTTCCGAGTGTCCCTGGGGCTCTGCACCAAGACAGTCATTCCCGGGACCTGCGCCTATCGAATATAAAGGACGTCAAATAATGCAGATAATACAGATGAATAACTTCGACGTCGGGGCCGAGTTGTTTCTGAATCAGTTTGTCGGACGGCACCAGTGGTTTGACCGAATAATTGGCCTGACCCACGCAACAAACTTGTTGCAGGGCGGCGTGATGGTTCTCCTCATCGTGTTCCTGCTCTTTGACCACAATCGGCCCGGACAACTGCGAAAGGGGTTTGAGCTCCTTCTCGGATCGGTTTTCTTCTCCATATTTGCAGTACTGACAGCACGTGGTCTGGCGCTAAGTCTTCCGTTCAGGGCAAGACCGCTCGCCGATGCTTCACTTCATTTCCGGGCTCCAGCCGGTGAATCCCTGGTGTTGATCAACTGGAGCGCGTTTCCCAGCGATCACGCGGCGCTGTTTTTTGCACTGGCTGCGGCGATCCTGATGGTGTCAAAGCGTGCCGGCTTGTTGGCCTTCGCCTGGGCGATTGCAGGTGTGTGCTTTCCGCTTCTGTATCTCGGCGTGCATTGGCCCACGGATATCATCGTGGGTGCAATCCTGGGCGTGTCGTTCGCTCAGGTGGCAAGGATTCCCGTCATTCGGGAGTTTATACGGCGAACCACTGTAGATATGCATCAGAATCACGCAGGAGTCTTCTTTGCGATGCTCTTTCTTTGGAGCTATGAGACCGTCATCCTCTATGAGGATGTTCGCAGAGTTCTGAAGTGGGTCGCACATACGCATTCCACCAGCGTCTGACTGGATCGTTCGGGGAAGTTTCAGTTCGATCCTCGTAGGCGAGAGCCGTCAGATGCCAAATTGCCACTACCTCCGCATGGGAACAATTCCACACGGGTGATCGCGATCCGATTCTGGATCGCATCCATCGACGCTGCTTAGGGAAGCACTGCGCGGCTGCGCAGATCTGATTGATTAGAGGGTTAGAGGGAGCAAGACGGATATGCCGGCTTGCGCCGGCATGCGTTTGCGACCACCACGGCCTGGGTTAGCTGGTGATGGCGTTGGCGGCCTGGTCGTTCTCGATCAGCGGACGAAACGCGTTGATGAGGTTTTCGACCTGCACTTTTTGCAAGCGGAGGAGATCAAACTTCCGCGTGATCTCGTTCAGCTCCGTCATGGCTTGTTCGTAGGCGATGCGATAGGGATCCATGTCTTATCTTTCTCCACTTGGCGAAGTGTAGCATTGAAAAACAGCGTTAGAACGAAGGTACGGCGTGGGTAACCATCCTAAAGTAATGGATGAAATTTCCCAGCAGCGCTGAGCCGCAAGAGCTCCAGAACCAAGGGCTTGCAGCAGGAGTAATCACGGGTTGAGATGAAATCGGCGCACCGCAACCCGTGACGCTAGCCACCCCCAACCTTGCTTTTCCGGGTCTTGCCGGCTAGACACCTGAGCAGTTTTGTTGAACGCTGTGTTCAGAGCCTGATTAATTGATATCCATGCTATCCGGAGTTTTGCATGGAAGAAGAAGATTGTGCCGGGCTGCCAGTAACGGAAGTTTGCCGGCGTGAATTGCGATCGGCAGCGGAGCGTCGATGAAAGTCTCAATTCGGACGGCAGCGCCGGACGATGCGGCTGCGATTGCGCATGTGCACGTGGAGAGCTGGCGAACGACCTATGCGGGCATTATGCCGGAGCCGTATCTGGCCAGCCTGGATGAGACGCTGCGCGCGAAGCTGTGGAGCGAGTGGCTGAGCGGAGAGACGCTGGTGCGCGTAGCCGAAATGCACGGAAGCGTGGTGGGCTTCGCGCATGGTGGCCCAAATCGCGAGCACGTGGAGACATGCGATGCGGAACTCTACTCGATCTATTTGCTAAGGGAAGCGCAGAACCGGGGAATTGGCGTAGCACTGCTCCAGGCGATGGCAACGGCGCTTGCGGAACGCAACTTCAAAAGCATGGCGGTTTGGGTGCTGGAGCAGAATCGCTCCCGCGGCTTCTACGAAAGGACGGGGGCGCGACTGGCGACATCGAGAGTGATTCAGGTGGGTGGCGCAAAGCTGATGGAGGTTGCTTACGCCTGGACTGATCTCAAAGCGCTGACGACCTTGGCCTAGCGTTGTGACGGCAGGCACATCAGGCCGCAAAAGATTGCACCGTATCCGGCGCATTCCATTCGGGTAGATATCGAAGCAAAGTTCGGGCGAATCTATAGAAGAGAGCTGGGCCATAAAGCTGAAGGCCGGATTGCACACCCAGCCCTCGCTTCTGTCTGCTAGATTCTGCCGAAATCCGGTGGCTTACAGAGGCTGAACGTCCGAAGCCTGCCAGCCCTTAGGACCCTTCACAACGTTGAACTGCACGGCTTGGCCTTCCTGCAGACTCTTGAATCCACTTGAGCTGATCGCAGAGTAGTGCACGAATACGTCTTCGCCGTTCTGGCGCGAGATGAAGCCAAAACCTTTCGCGTCATTGAACCACTTCACAGTACCTTGTTCCATTTTTTTCGTGTTTCCTGGTATTGAATTGCGCTGGATGAATCGGAGCGACCACTGGCAGAATCTTGCTTTGGGCGAGTTGCTGCTCACGCCCGGTTCGACTCTAACGCTATACCGAGTGTACCATTTTGCCGCAAATTTTCCGACGTAATTTCCCTATTTTGGCTGAACGGCCGGTGCCGGAAAATTGCGATATCAATTAAAATGAGCAGCTTACGATGACACACCCGACTGTGATACGTTGGAGGGTCGCCATGCCCAAGGATATTGTCCCCGACCTGCTGGCCCGCGCTACGGAAGTGCTGGAGCGGGAGTTTAGCGCGCTGCCGCCCTTCGAAACGGCAAGGCGCAGCGATGCCGATACCGGGGCGATGGCCGCAGTGCTGGAGAAGACGGCGCAGCGGCTCGCGGACAACTATCCCTACTTTCATCCTCTCTATGCCGGGCAGATGCTTAAGCCGCCGCATCCGGTGGCGCGGGCGGCGTATGCGATGGCGATGACGATTAATCCGAACAACCACGCTCGGGATGGGGGCCGGGCCAGTTCTGCCATGGAAATTGAGGCTGTGGTGGAGATTGCGGGGATGTTCGGGTGGAGCGAATATCTGGGCCATCTCAGCTCAGGCGGAACGATGGCGAACCTGGAGGCGCTGTGGGTGGCGGGACAGATGGCGCCGGCCAGACGAATTGTCGGGTCGGAGCAGGCGCACTACACGCACAATCGAATTTCTGCAGTTTTGAAGCTTGAGTATTCATCGGTAGCCGCGGATGGCCGCGGAAGAATGCGGCTGGATGCGCTGGAGACTATGCTCAGCAAAGGAGATGTGGGCACCGTGGTGGTGACGCTTGGAACGACGGCGATCGGTGCGGTGGATCCGCTGCCGGAAATTCTGGCGCTGCGGGAGCGGTATGGGTTCCGGGTGCATGTGGATGCTGCGTATGGCGGGTATTTCAAGCTGATTGAGGATGCGCTGGATGAGCCGGCGCGGCGGGCGTATGCGGCGATCGGACTGGCGGACTCAATTGTGATCGATCCGCACAAGCACGGGCTGCAGCCTTACGGGTGTGGGTGTGTGCTCTTTCGGGATCCGGGGGTGGGGCGGTTCTACAAACATGATTCGCCGTATACCTACTTCACTTCAAAGGAGTTGCACCTGGGAGAGATCAGCCTGGAGTGCTCCCGCGCCGGGGCGGCAGCGGTAGCTTTGTGGGCGACGCAGAGGCTGTTGCCGCTGAAGCCGGGCGGGGAGTTCGCGCAAGGGCTGGCGCAGGGACGAGCGGCTGCGCTGGAGCTGGATCGGCGGCTGCGCACAGATGGCCGTTTTGAGGTGCTGACGGCGGGTGGACCGGAACTGGATATCGTGGTTTGGAAGATGAAGGCATCAACGGCGGATAGGGCTTCGGAGCTGGGACAATCGATTTTTTCAGCATGCGCAGGGCGCAATCTACACCTGGCGCTAGTACAATTGCCGCAATTCTGGTTTGAAACGGCCAGTCATGCGAGCACGGTTGATGGGCATGTGACCTGCCTGCGGTCGGTGCTGATGAAGCCGGAACACGAGGCGTGGTTGGACCGCATCTGGAATGAGTTGAGCGCCGCTTGTGGGGAGGCGGGGTAAGATGGCGGAGTCATTGGCATCCGACGTCAAAATTGAAAACGTTCTCATCCAGGCTGGGGAGTGCTGTGTGACGGTGCTTCCACGGTTTGGGGGGAAGATCGCGTCGATCCGGATTGGCGAGCGAGAGCTGCTGCAGACACCGCTGGTGCCGATTGCGCCGCGGACCCGGACGATGGCGTTTGACGCAGGCGATGCAAGCGGGTGGGACGAGTGTTTGCCGTCGGTGGGCGCTTGCACGGTCAGGACAGAAGCGGGCGTCGCTGAAATTCCTGACCATGGGGACTTGTGGCGAGTCGAGTGGCTGCCGATGGTCAACGAAGCCCATTCAGTTACGTATCTAGGAGACTGTTTTTCGTTGCCGCTCCGGCTGGAGCGAACGTTGACCCTGACTGAACGCGCAACTGGCTGGACTTTGAGATTTGATTATTCAGTCACCAACTTGAGTTCCGAGAAAGTCCCCTGGTCGTGGGCGGCACATCCTTTGTTTGCAGTGGAAGCAGGAGACAGGATTGTGTTGCCGGAGTCGATTCACTCGCTGCGGCTGGAGGGATCGGGCGGCGGACGGCTGGGCAAGGGCGGCGATGCGGTGGCTTGGCCGCTGGCAAAGTTGGCTGACGGCAGTGAAGTAGACCTGAGCGTTGCAGATGCGGCGAACTCTGGTATTGGTGACAAGCTTTTTGCCGGACCGTTGAGCGAATCGGAGAACTGGTGTGCCCTGGAGCGGCCTTCGGCGGGTGTTCGCATTCGCGTGAAGTTTGATGCGGAAGCAACACCATATGTGGGTTTGTGGATCTGCTACGGGGGATGGCCGGATAGACCGGGACCGAAGCAGGTGTGTGTTGCGCTGGAACCAGCGACGGCTCCGGTTGATTCGCTGGCGGTCACTGGGCTGTGGTCTCGCGTGCTTGAGCCGGGTGACTGTTTCAGCTGGCCTATGGAAGTTGAAATCGGACGAATCGAGAGATGAACGACAATGCATGATCCTGAAGTTTTGCGTTCCTTGCATGTGAGCCGCTTCAAAAGTGAACCGGAGATCTTTGCTGCTCCGGGGCGCGTGAACCTGATTGGCGAACATACGGATTATGCCGAGGGATTCGTTATGCCCGCGGCGATTGACTTTGCGACGCTGGCGGGAATCTCGCCGCGCAGCGATGGCAAGATCGTCATCTACTCAGAGAATTTCAAAGAAGAGCGCTCGTTTGATGCGGCGGCGCTGCCCAAGACAAACAGCAAGGACTGGAGCGATTACCCGCTGGGCGTAATGGTGATTCTGGCGGGCGAGAGGCATCGGATTCCCGGTTTGAGTCTGAGCCTGCTGGGAGATGTGCCGCTGGGATCGGGGTTGTCGAGTTCGGCCGCGGTTGAGGTCGCAACGGCGCTGGCGGTGACATCGCTGCTGGGCGTCGAGTGTCCGCGTCCGCAACTGGCGCGGTCGTGCCAGCGCGCTGAGAACGAGTTCGTTGGCGCGAACTGCGGCATCATGGATCAATTCATTTCAGCGAATGGCGCGGAGGATCATGCGCTGCTGCTCGATTGCCGCGACTTGAGCTTCAGGTTGGCTCCGATTCCA
Source organism: uncultured Acidobacteriaceae bacterium (assembly GCA_963735215.1). GTDB lineage: Bacteria > Acidobacteriota > Terriglobia > Terriglobales > Acidobacteriaceae > Telmatobacter. The sequence goes on from CAVTKF010000015.1 coordinate 219,854, forward strand.
TCGAGTGTGGCGCTGGTGATTGCGAACACGATGGTGAAGCATTCGGTGGCGGGCGGCGAATACACAACGCGACGCGCAGAAGTGGAAGAAGCGGCGGCAGTGATTGCGCGACACAGGCCGGAGGTGCGCTTCCTGCGCGATGCAACGGTAGAAGATTTGATGAAGTGGGGCGCGGAGATGAGTCCGAATGCCGTGAAGCGCGCGCGACACGTGATTACCGAGAACACGCGAACGGTGGCCGCGGCAGATGCGTTGATTCACCACGATCTGAAGGAACTGGGGAGACTGATGGCCGAGGCGCATGTGAGCTACAGCGTCGATTTTGAGGCAAGCTGCGTGGAGGCCGATACGATGGTCACGCTGGCCCATCGTCTGCCGGGGTTGATTGGTGCACGGCTGACTGGAGGCGGATTCGGGGGTTGCACCATCAACCTGGTTGAACAGTCTGAAGCGAATGAATTCGCAGACGCACTGGCTGCAAGTTACGCTACCGAAACGGGAATTATTCCGCAGATTCACATCTGCCACGCGTCATGCGGAGGGCACAGGGTGGTTGCAAGTCTCTCGCATTAAAAGGGGAGGGGCTTTCGCCATGCAGGCTGGGTGCATCTTATTACCATGAGGTCGAAAACCGGGTCTCCGAAGTTACCCCCATTCTTGTTCCAGCTCTATTACCAAAACGATTTTCCTTGTTAGAATCTTTCACAGGTTTCCAGAGTGTTGCCGATACATGACCGCGACGGGGATTTTCTGACCCATCCGGCATTTTGAGATTTTCGATTTCACATTGCAGGCATTTGCGAAGCGCCGCAGAGAGATGTATTAGGATGCATCAGAATTTAACTAAACCCTTCTCCTACGAGACAACCCCAACAAGTGGTTTGGTCGCATATTTCTCCATGGAGATTGCGATCGACCGCGCGATGCCCACATACTCCGGCGGCCTCGGAATGCTGGCGGGCGATACGCTGCGTTCCGCCGCGGACCTGGGCGTGCCGCTGGTCGCATTCTCACTGGTACATCGCAAGGGATATTTTCAGCAGCATCTGAGCCCAGCGGGCGACCAGACGGAAGAGGTGCAGCCGTGGAATCCGTCGGACTTCTGCACGGAAGAAGCTGCGCGCATCAAGGTCTCAGTGGAAGGCCGCGACGTAACGGTGCGAGCATGGCGCTATGACCTGCAGGGCCGCTACGGACACGTCGTACCAATTTATCTGCTCGACACGGATCTCGACGGCAACTCGGGATGGGATCGCGGACTGACGGATCATCTCTACGGCGGCGACACGAATTACCGGTTGCAGCAGGAGATTGTGCTGGGGCTGGGTGGCGCGCGGATGGCGAATGCTCTCGGATTGCGCGTGAATGTGTATCACATGAATGAAGGGCACGCCGCACTGCTGACGCTGGCACTGCTGGAGAGCGAGATGGGCGGTGGTCCGCTGAATTCGCCGACCGATGCGGACATTCTGCAGGTGCGCAACAAGTGCGTGTTTACGACGCACACGCCGGTGCCGGCGGGCCACGACCGCTTCTCGACAGAACAGGCGATCAGGATTCTTGGCGGCGAAAGAACGGCCCGACTGGAGAAGCTTGGCGTTTTCGAAAGCGGCCTGCTGAACATGACACTGCTGGCACTGCGTTTTTCGCGCTATGCGAATGGCGTGGCGATGCAACACGGCAAGGTATCGCGCGCGATGTTCCCGCAGCACCAGATCGATTCGATCACCAATGGGGTGCATGCGCCAACGTGGATCTCGGAGCCGGTGCAACAAATGCTCGACGTGCAGATTCCGGCATGGAGACGCGATAACCTCACTCTCCGCAATGCGATTGATCTGCCAGAGCAGGAGATGCTGAATGCGCATCGCCGCGCGAAGGAAGCGCTGCTGACCGAGGTGGCTACGCGGACCGGGCTGGTACTGAATCCGAATGTGCTGACGCTGGGATTTGCGCGCCGCGCCGCGACGTACAAGCGCGCGAACCTGATGTTTGCCGATCCGGAACGCCTGCTGAAGATCGCGGCACAGGCGGGCGGATTGCAGATTCTCTACGCGGGCAAAGCGCATCCGGCCGACGAACCGGGCAAAGCGCTGATTCAGGGCGTGATTGAGACGGCGCGGAAATTGTCGAATGACATGCTGCGCATTGTGTATCTCGAGAACTATGCGTGGGACCTGGGAGCGCTTCTGACGGCGGGAGTGGATGTGTGGGTGAACACGCCGCGGCGTCCGTATGAAGCTTCAGGCACCAGCGGGATGAAGGCTGCGCTCAACGGCGTTCCGAGCCTGTCTATTCTGGACGGATGGTGGATTGAGGGCTGCATTGAGGGCGTGACCGGCTGGGCAATCGAAGACGGCGCAAACGATGCGGAAGAGTCGGAGAACCTCTACAAGAAGTTGGAGAACGCAGTCGTGCCACTGTACCGGAGCGAAGCCGAAAAGTGGGCTCGCATCATGCGCACAACGCTGGCCTTCAACGGATCGTATTTCAATACCAATCGCATGGTGAAGCAGTACACGCGCAATGCGTATTATCCGGTAAAGCTGATTGAGACAGCAGCGAAAACCGAGGAGACTGCGCCGTCGTATGCGTTGAAATAGGCGGGCGCACCCGACAGTCTGCACGAAAAAGCATCAAAACGAAAGCCCCACGCTTATTAAGCCGTGGGGCTTTTCGTTCTTCCTGGGTTGGGTTGGGCTCGGCTCTGGGAGAATATTCCTGAATGATGTCCGATCGACTTCCGGACACCGCATGCGACAGGGTTAAGCGACCGCGAGGCCTAGAGCGCGGTTAATGCGGTTCTGGATCGGATCGTGGATCGCTTCAGGCATGGGCGAGAACGCGGCTGGAATGACCGGTTCGGGCATCGGCACTGCGAATACAGGTTGCACAAATTCGGGCTCGCGCTGCATCTGAACCGGCTCTTGGATCGGCTCTGGCTGGCGGAACTCGTAGGTTGACGGTTGTGAGGAACGGAGGAAGGGTTCCAGCGCTCCCAACGCGCCTTCGATCTGTTCTTTGCGGAGTTTGAGCTTTTCGAACTCCTGGAAGATCTGGTCGAGGTCAGAATGCGCTACTTCGAGCGCCGCCAAGTATGTTTCGCGATAACCATGCGAGCCCATGGGTTTCTCCTATGGCATTTTTTGAGAGGAGTTTCCGCTCTGCTGTAAGCCTGTGTTCTCGATTCGAGGCCGTCGAGAATCGCGGAGGGGAGACAGACTTCAAAAATGCTATGAAAGGAAGTCTACCCTTCGGTTACCAAGCTAGGCATTACCCGAAATGTGTACTTCGGCGGACTTTTGTGACAAACGGACCGAAAAACCTGAAAAGAGGTTACTAGAGGCCCTGCTGCAAGGTGAAAACAGCCTGCTTTTGGTCGTTTTCACGCACAAAAAATCGCCAGAAATGCCTCATATTGCAGGCAATATCAGCAGAGGGGGCGGATTTCGCTCGACGTGCCTCCTGCGGCGGGCACATAGCATTTCTGGGTGTAGTCCATGACCATGCGGTCGGCGTTAAATCGCCAACCCAAGGTTCGGATGGTGCGCTTCATGCGCTTGATCCAGCCGCGGGGCAGGCCATCGCGGTCGCGCTCGTAGTAGAGCGGGATCAACTCGGTGGAGAGGACGCGGTAAAGCTCTTCGCCGTCGCGGGTGTCGTGAACGTCCAGATTGGAATGGGTACGGCCTTTGCCGATGGCGAAACCGTTGAGCCCGTCGTATGCCTCGGCCCACCAGCCGTCGAGCACGGAGAGGTTGAGGCCGCCGTTGAGCACGACCTTCATACCGCTGGTGCCGGAGGCTTCGAGGGGGCGACGGGGATTGTTGAGCCAGACGTCGACTCCCTGGACGAGATGGCGGCCGACGTTGATGTCGTAGTCCTCAATGAAGAGGAATTTGTCGGCGAAGTTTTTGTCTCGCATCATTTCGGCGATCTGCTGGAGGACGCGCTTTCCGGGTTCGTCGTGGGGATGGGCCTTGCCGGCGAAGAGGAACTGCACGGGGCGCTTGGGGTCGTTGACCATGGAGGCGAGGCGCTCGATGTCCTTGAGCAGCAGGTTGGCTCGCTTGTAGGTAGCGAATCGGCGGGCAAAGCCGATGGTGAGGGCGTCGGGCGAGAAGACTTTGCCGAAACGCTGGAGCGATGTCGCCGACTCGCTACGGCGCTCAGCCTGCTCGACGGCGCGGTGACGGGCGAAGTCGAGGAGCTGGGCCTTCAGCGAGAGGTGGGTCTCCCAGAGTTCGCCGTCGTCGACGTTTTCGATGGCTTCCCAAGTGCTCTTGGAACCGCTGCGCTGCTGCCACCCCACGCCGAGATGGCGATCGTAGAGACGACACATCTGGGGAGCAAGCCACGACGGAACATGGACACCGTTGGTGATGTGGCCGATGGGGACAGCATCTTCAGGGCGTCCGGGATATAGGTCCTTCCACATGGCGCGTGAGACTTCGCCGTGGAGAGAAGAGACGGCGTTGACGCGGCGTGCGAGCTTGAGACCCAGGACGGTCATGCAGAAAGGTTCGCCTTGATCGCTGGGATGTTCACGGCCAAAGCCCATGAGATTTTCGTGCGAGATGCCGAGTTGGTCGCGCAGCGGTCCGAGGTGCTCTTCGATGAGGTCGGGGTGGAAGCGGTCGTGGCCGGCGGGAACAGGCGTATGGGTGGTGAAGATGACTTCGCGCGGAATCTGGCTGGCCGCGGCGTAGAAATCCAATCCTTCTTCTTCCATACGCGAGCGGATGGCCTCGAAGACGGCGAAACCGCTGTGGCCTTCATTGAGATGCAGAACGCTGGGCGTGATGCCCATGGCCTTGAGCGCGCGGAATCCGCCAACGCCGAGAAGCAGTTCCTGGCGAATGCGCGTGCGGGAGTCGCCGCCGTAGAGACGCGACGTGGTGTCGAGGTCCTCTGGGGCGTTGCCGGGAACGTTGGAGTCGAGAAGGAAGAGATCGCAGCGGCCCACCTTGATTTGCCAGACCTTGGCGCGGATCGCTGCGCCGCGGGTGGCGATCTCAACGATGACAGGCTGGCCATCGAGCCCGATGGCGGGCTGCATGGGGAGCTGATTGATGTCGGTCTCGAGATACTCTTCGCGCTGCCAGCCTTTTTCGTCGAGTCGCTGGAGGAAGTATCCCTGGCCGTAGAAGAGGCCGACGCCGACGAGCGGGATGTCGAGGTCGGATGCGCTCTTGATGTGATCGCCGGAGAGGACGCCGAGGCCGCCGGAGTAAATGGGCAGCGACTCATGCAGGCCGAATTCGGCGGAGAAGTAGGCGACGGGACGCGGACGAAGCACGCCGGCATTGGCTGCGCCCCAGGTGCGGTCTTCGAGCAGATACTCCTGCTGGCGGCGGTAGACGTAGTTGATGCGGCTGTGCAGGACGAGTTCGGTAGCACGGCGCTCGATTTCGCTGAGTGGCATTTCGTTGAGCAGGGCGATGGGGTTCTGGTTGAGGCGGCGCCAGCGCACAGGACTCAGATCGCGAAAGAGATCGATGCAGTCGTCATCCCAGCTCCACCAGACGTTGCGGGCCAGAGCCCAGAGGCGCTCCTGCGCGGGGGCGACGAAGCGGTCGAGGGTGCGGGCTTCGCTGACAATGGGAGCGACCTGGTCTGCGGCCTCAGCGAGCATGCGGATTTCGCTATCGCGAAAGACGCGGGGCTCCTTGGTTTGCACGACGAGAACGCCTTGCAGAATGCCGCGATCGATGAGCGGAACTCCGAGAAACGAGTGATACTCCTCTTCACCGGAGTCCTTGAAGTACTTGTAGCGAGGATGGCGGCTGGCGTCATCGACGGCGACAGGACGGACCTGCTCGGCGACGAGGCCGGCGAGCCCCTCGTGCAGGGGCATGCGAAGTGCGCCGATGCAGCGGGCGTGGAGACCGAGGGAAGCGGCGAGGACGAGGTTGGAGCGATCGGGCTCAAGCAAATAGGCGGAGCAGACGTCGGTGCGGAAACGAGAGGCGATAAGCGCGACCACGTTCATCAGCGTGTCGGCGGGCTTGCCTCCATCTTTCGCGAGGCTGGTAATTTCATCGAGGGTCAGAACCAGGTTGGCGTCCATCGCTTCAGGAGAAATGCTCATCGATACCTCCGCTCAGTTTCGAATTGCAAAAAGGGGAACACAGATGTGTTTGGTCGAGATGGCGTCAGCGCGAAAAGCCGAAGGGCGAAATGTGGTTCAAAAAAGATTTGAAAATAGCCTTAGGGAATGGCTGAAGAAAAACGATCGCGCGTGAATCTGAATTCTTTTGACGATACCACTAGTGCGAGCGTCTTCGCCAATGGAGACAAGGGCCCGGCGGCCATTCTGCACAGGTTCCGGTGCGGGGATACACTGCGGGCGCAGTGACGCGAAGAATGCGCAGCATGGGCTAACGCATGGGCTGGCGGAGGATTGTCCTGAGTTTGGCGGGTGCGGTGCGGCGCGGGTCACTCAGGTAGATTTCGTGGTGCTTGCCATACAGCTCCTTGCCCGCGGCGTGGATCACGTCGTGCATGCGCTGGATGATGGGGCCTTCTTCGGAGAAGGGTCCGAGGTAGAGCGTCTGCACGGATGATCCTTCTTCGAGAGTCTCGAAGCGGACACGATCGAGGGCTTCAGGATTCTTCTTCTTGCGGACTTCGTCGAAGGCAGCGTCGACATTGACGCGGGAGATGAACTCGGGCTGGAGGATCATGGCCGTCCACTTCCAGCTTGATTTGTCTGCCTGGAAGAAGACGCGGGGATCGTCGGCCCACCAGAGACCTTCGAGGGGCATGACGCCGTAGTCGATAGCACGGGGACTCTTTTTGAGCGAGAACTTGAGGGTGTAGGAGAGCGAATAGAGGGCTTCGACAGCCTGCTCGAAGGATTTGGATGTGTTGGGGTCGCCTTCGCCGTCGACCATGAGATAGGTGAGCGGGGGGACGGTTACGGTGGTGATTTCTCCAACGGGTGGCTGGTAGAGATGCTTCCATTGTTTCTTGAGGTCGAGCTTTTCCATGGTGAGCATGGTTCACCTCCGGCATTGGTTTGCCGGTGGGAGTATAGCGCTGGTGCGGGCAGAGCGCTGTGACGAAGCGGCAAGGTTCCGAGACCCACTCATCGCGATAAAGCTGCGATGAATGGGGCACAGCTTCCGTCCTGCCGAAGGACACGCAACTGAAAGTTGATGGATGCTTGCTCAGTCGCCGGGGGCTTCTTCGAGTTCGGAGCCGATGCGGTGGAGTTTCATGACGCGCCACTGGAGTCGATCGAAGAAGAGATAGACAACAGGAGTGGTGAAGAGCGTGAGGGCCTGTGAGACGAGGAGGCCGCCGACGATGGTGATGCCCAGAGGCTTGCGGAGTTCAGAACCCACACCCATGCCGATGGCGAGCGGAAGTCCGCCGAACATGGCAGCGAGCGTAGTCATCATAATCGGTCGGAAGCGCAAGAGACACGCCTGATAAATGGCTTCGACGGGCGGCAGTCCGTGATCGCGCTCCGCTTGCAGGGCGAAATCGATCATCATGATGGCGTTCTTCTTCACGATTCCTATCAGCAGGAGGATGCCGATCAGCGCCATGATGCTGAGATCGGTTCCGGTGATAAGCAGCGCGAGAATGGCGCCAACTCCGGCGGGTGGCAGCGTGGAGAGAATCGTGAGCGGATGGATCAGGCTTTCGTAGAGGATGCCGAGAACAATGTAGACAGCAACGAGCGCGGCCAGAATGAGATAGGGCTCGTTTTTGAGGGAATCCTGGAAGGCCTGCGCGGTGCCCTGGAAGGTGGCGTGAATGGCGGCGGGCATGCCCATGTCGGCCTGCGCTTTTTGGAGAGCCGTGACAGCGTCGCCGAGGGCAACGTTGGGGGCGAGATTAAAGGTGAGTGTAACGGCAGGGTATTGGCCCTGGTGATTGACAGCAAGCGAAGTGCGCTGCTGGTCCCAGTGGGCAATTGCAGAGAGAGGAACCATTGCGCCGTTGCTCGAAGGAGTCGGAGCGGCTGCCGCGGCTGGTGCGGCGCCAAGTCCACCAGCGGATGAGAAAGCCGAGGCGGAGGATGCCGCCGAGTTCATCCCGGTAAGGGTTCCGGATGAGATTGAAGCGGCGGTAGTGGATTCGCCGTTGGCGGCAGCGATCGCCGCGATGTTGGTTGCTACGTTAGCAATGTTCGAGGTGGTGGGTGTGGATGCAGGGGCCGATGTTGTGGCAGCTGTCGTCGACGATGTTGTGGAAGGTGTGACCGCAGACAGGCTCGAGGATGTGCCAGAGGGTGTACTCGACGTGACGAGTTGGCCGCCGGATGTTGCAAAGACAGCCGGTGCAGCACTGGAGGCGGCTGAGGCTGGAACGGTTGTGGCTGCTGCCGCGCCGGCGGTGGTGCTTGCAGCTGGAGTGGTGGTGCCCAGAGTGGCTACGGAGGCAGGCGCGCCGGTGATTGTGCTGGCCTTGATGTAGATGTTGTTGAGGGCGTCGGGACTGAGCTGATATTGGGGATCGACCTCCATGACCACGAAGTACTGATTGAGGCCGGTGTACATGGTGGAGACCTGGCGCTGACCGAAGGCATCGTAGAGGACCTGGTCGATGGTGGATGCGGAGATGCCGAGGCGTGCTGCGGTGTCACGATCGATGACGAGGGTTGCAGAAAGCCCCTGATTTTGCTGGTCAGAGGATGCGTCGCGCAGCTGGGGCATGGTGCGCATGCGGGCGAGCAGACGGGGAGCCCAGGTATTGAGTTCGTTCAGGTTCTCGTCAGAGAGCGTGTATTGATACTGCGCGTCGCTGCCACGGCCTCCGACCTGGATATCCTGCTGGGCCTGGAGGAAAAGCGTAGCGCCGGGGACGCTTGTAAGTTTCCTGCGCAGTCCATTCACGACTTCGTCTGCAGAAACATGTGAGGGATGGATATGAAGCTTTTGCCGCAGGCGATCGAACCAATCATTGCCATAGGCCTCATAGGGACGCTGGCTTAGCGGCTTGAGGGCGATGAACATGCGTCCCACGTTTGTGCCGCCACCGCCGGGTCCACCGCCGCCGACAAACGCGGTTACCGTCTGGACCGAGGGGTCTTCAAGCACCATCTGGGCAAGCTGGCGCTGCTTGTCGCGCATTGCGGGAAAACTGATGTCCTGCGCGGCGCGCGTGGAACCCCCAAGGCGTCCGGTGTCCTGCTGCGGGAAGAAGCCCTTGGGGACAATGATGAACAGGTAGACGGTGAGGAACGCGCAGCCGATGGCGACGCTGAGCATGATCCACTGATGGCGCAGAACCCAGCGCAAGGCTGAGTTGTACTCGTGATGGATCCACTGGAAGGCATCTTCTGAAATGCGGTAGAGGCGTCCATAACGGCTCTCATCGCGCTGCTTGAGGAACTTGGCGCAGAGCATCGGCGTGGTGGTGAGCGAGACGAGCAGCGAAACGGCGATCGCGACACTGAGGGTGACGGCGAATTCGCGGAAGAGCTTGCCGATGATGCCACCCATGAGAAGGATGGGGATAAAGACCGCGATCAGGGAAGTGCTCATCGACAGCACGGTGAAGCCAATTTCCTTGGAGCCCTTCATCGCGGCTTCGTAAGGCTTCATGCCCTCTTCGAGATAGCGGGTAATGTTCTCGATAACCACGATGGCGTCGTCGACGACGAAGCCGGTGGAAATGGTGAGCGCCATCAGGGAAAGATTGTCGATGGTGTAGCCGAGCAGGTACATCACGCCGAAGGTGCCAACGAGGGAGAGCGGCACGGCGACAGAGGGAATGATGGTGGCCCAAATTTCGCGGAGGAAGAGGAAGACGACAAGCACCACGAGAAAGACGCTGATGATGAGCGATATCTCGACGTCGTGGACGCTGGAGCGAATGGTAGTGGTACGGTCGACGGCCACGTCCATCTTGATGGTGGGCGGGATCTCGGCCTGAAGCCGCGGCATTTCTTTAAGGACCGCGTCAACAGTGTCGATGACGTTTGCGCCGGGGATTTTGAAGATGACGATGAGGATAGCGTCTTTGAGTTTTCCGCTGTGGCCCGCGGAGTTATTTCCAGCAAGACCTGCGGTGTGGATGTCGGAGACGGAATCAGTGACGGTGCCGAGGTCGCCGACACGAACGGCCGCGCCAGTTTGCTGGTTATATCCGACGATGATAGGCGCGTAGTCTGCGGCTTTGAAGATCTGGTCGTTGCTGTCGATCTGCCAGCGGTGCTGGGCATCGTCAAAGCTGCCCTTGGGGCGATTGGCGTTGGCGGCGGAGAGCGCGGTACGCACAGCTTCGAGGCCGACGCCGTTGTTGCCGAGTTGCATGGGGTTGAGCTCGACTCGGACGGCGGGCTGGGCGCTGCCTCCGACGAAGACCTGGCCTACGCCCTGAATCTGCGCGATGCGCTGAGCGAGAATCGAGTCGGCCATGTCGTAGATCTGCGGCTTGGGAATGACGTCCGATGTGAGCGTGAGGATGAGGATGGGCGCTTCGGCCGGGTTGGCCTTGCGGTAGCCGGGATTCTGCGGAAGGTACGACGGCAACTGGCTGCGCGCGGCATTGATGGCGGCCTGCACGTCGCGGGCGGCGGCGTCGATGTTGCGATTGAGATCGAACTGGAGGGTGACAGAAGCTGAGCCCAGAGAGCTGGACGATGTCATCTGGTTGACGCCGGCGATGCGGCCAAACTGGCGCTCCAGCGGAGTGGCGACGGCGGAGGCCATGGTTTCGGGGCTGCCGCCGGGCAGGCCGGCGCTGACGCCGATAACGGGGAAATCCACGTCGGGCAGCGAGGCCACGGGAAGAATCGAATACGCAACGGAGCCGGCCAGCAAAAGGGCGAGGCTCAGCAGCGTGGTGGCGACCGGGCGGCGAATGAAAAGCGCGGAGAGATGCATCGCTCAGTCTCCGACCACGGGTTGTTCATCGAAGGACGGCTGGCCAATACGGCGGCGCAGCCGAACGGAGAGCATGTCGAAGTAGAGATAGATGACGGGTGTGGTGTAGAGGGTCAGCACCTGCGAAAGCAGCAGGCCGCCGACGATGGTGATGCCGAGTGGCTTACGCAGCTCTGCGCCGACGCCGCCGCCAAGGGCCAGCGGCAGGCCTCCGAGTAACGCGGCCATGGTGGTCATCATGATGGGGCGGAAACGCAGCAAGCAGGCCTGGAAGATGGCTTCCTCCGGCGCTTTGCCCTGGTTGCGCTCGGCATCGAGGGCAAAGTCGATCATCATAATGGCGTTCTTTTTCACGATGCCGATGAGCAGGATGATGCCGATGAGGGCAATGACACTGAACTCGGTGCCGGTGAGCATGAGGGCGAGGATGGCGCCGACGCCGGCCGAGGGCAGCGTGGAGATGATGGTAATGGGGTGCACGTAGCTCTCATACAGCACGCCCAGCACGATGTAGACGGTGATAAGCGCGGCGAGGATGAGCAGCGGCTCGTTGGAGAGCGAGTTCTGAAATGCAGCAGCTGTTCCTTGGAAGCTGGCATTGATGCTGGCGGGCAAGGCGATGCGCTGTTCAGCCGCGTTCACTGCCTTGACGGCATCGCCGAGGGCTTTACCGGGCGCGAGGTTGAAGCTGATGACGGTGGACGGGAACTGGCCCTGATGTCCGATGGCGAGCTGCGCGCGGGTCTGCTGCCAATGAGCGATGGTGCCTAGCGGAACCTGGGTGCCGTTGGCTGACCGCACATAGAGGCTCCTGAGCGTGGAGGGGTCGGTCTGGAAGTTGGGGCTGACTTCCATCACGACGTGATACTGGTTCAGCTGCGTGAAGATGGTGGAGATCTGGCGCTGGCCGAAGGCGTCGTAGAGGGTGCTGTCGACGTCGGCCATGGCTATGCCGAGGCGGGCCGCGGAGTCGCGGTCAATGACAAGCGTTGCGCCCAGGCCCTGATCCTGGAGGTCGCTCGCAACGTCGGTGACAATGGGCTCCTTGCTGAGCGCCTGAACCATTTTGCGGGTATAGGTGGCGAGCTCGGCGGAGTTGGGATCTTCGAGCGAGTACTGGAACTGGGTGCGGCTGACGCGGTCTTCGACGGTGAGGTCCTGCAGCGGCTGGAGGAAGAGCTGGATGCCGTCGACATCGGCGACCTTGGGCTGCAGGCGGTGGATGACCTCGGTTGCGGAAATCTTGCGCTGATCCAACGGCTTGAGCGTGATCTGGATGCGGCCGGAATTGAGCGTGGTGTTGGTGCCGTCGACGCCGATGAAGGAGGAGACGTTGTCGACCGCGGGATCCTGCAGAACGATGTCGACGAGCCTCTGTTGCCGGAGTGCCATATTGGTGAAGCTGACAGTCTGCGGCGCTTCGCTGATGCCGAGGATGACGCCGGTGTCCTGCACGGGGAAGAAGCCCTTGGGCACAACGATGAAGAGCAGGATGGTGCCGACCAGCGTGGCGATGGTGACCATCAGGGTCAGAAAGCGATGGCGGAGTACGACCTTCAGAGTGTCGCCGTACCAGGCGATGACAGAATTAAAGACTTTTTCGGAGCTGCGGTAGAAGGCGGTCTGCTCGTGCTCGGGACGGTGCCGCAGGATGCGCGAGGACATCATGGGCGTGAGGGTGAGCGAAACCACGGCGGACATGAGAATGGTGACAGCGAGGGTGATGGCGAATTCGCGGAAGAGACGGCCAACCACATCGCCCATGAAGAGGAGCGGGATGAGCACCGCGATCAGCGAGACGGTTAGCGAAATGATGGTGAAGCCGATCTGCTCGCTGCCCTTCAACGCTGCGCGCATTGGCGTTTCGCCTGCTTCGATGTAGCGCGAGATGTTCTCGATCATCACGATGGCGTCATCCACCACAAAGCCGGTGGAGATGGTGAGCGCCATGAGCGTGAGGTTGTTAAGGCTGTATCCCAGCAGGTACATCACGCCGAATGTGCCGACGATGGAGAGCGGAACCGCAATAGAAGGGATGATGGTCGCGGCGAGATTACGCAGGAAGAGGAAGATGACCATGACGACCAGCGCCACGGTGAGCATGAGCTCGAATTCAACGTCCTTGACGGATGCGCGGATGGTGGTGGTGCGGTCGGTGAGTACGTGGACCTGGACATTGGCCGGCAAGCTGGTTTGCAACTGCGGCAAGAGCTTGTTAATGCGGTCGACGACGGCGATGATGTTCGCGCCGGGCTGGCGCTGCACGTTGACGATGACGGCAGGCTGACGATTCATCCATGCGGCTTGCTGTGAGTTTTCGGCAGCGTCAACGACGCTGGCAACGTCGGAGGTGCGGACAGGGGCGCCGTTGCGGTAGGCGACGATGACGGGGAGATAGTCGGCGCTGGAGAGGAGCTGGTCGTTGGCGTTGATGGTGTAAGACTGGCGCGAGCCGTTGAGAGTGCCCTTGGCCTGGTCGATGTTGGCGTTGGAGAGGGCCGTGCGCAGGTCTTCAAGGCTGAGGTTATAAGCGGCAAGCTGCGCGGGGTTGGCCTGCACGCGAACCGAGGGTTTTTGGCCGCCTGCGATGGAGACAAGGCCGACGCCGGTGACCTGGGAGATTTTTTGCGCGAGATTAGTGTCGGCGGCGTCTTCGATTTTGTCGAGAGGTAACGTGTCAGAAGTCAGCGCCAGCGTCATGATGGGCGCGTCGGCGGGGTTGACCTTGCTATAGACAGGCGGGTTGGGCAGGTCAGTAGGCAGGAAGCTGGTGGCTGCATTGATGGCTGCCTGGACTTCCTGCTCGGCGACATCGATGTCTTCGTCGAGATTGAACTCGAGGGTGATGACCGACCCGCCGCCGGAACTGACGGAGGTCATCTGCTTAAGGCCGGGCATCTGGCCGAACTGGCGCTCGAGCGGCGCGGTGACCGAAGAGGACATGACCTCAGGCCCGGCCCCGGGATAAAAAGTGAGGACCTGGATAATGGGATAATCCACCTCGGGCAGCGCGGAGATGGGCAACTGCGTATAACCCACATAGCCTGCGAGCATGATGGCCGCCATCAGCAGCGAAGTAGCAATGGGGCGCAGAATGAATGGGCGGGATGGACTGAGACTCACTGCTGCCTCGGGCTTGAGCTGGGATTCTGACCGTGATGGCTGGAGCTGGCAGGTTGGCCGGTACCAGAGGCTGGAGGTTGACCCGTTGGCTGCCCCGCCTGATTCTGCCGCTGATGAGCTGCGGCCACAGTCACCGGCTGGTTGGGCCGGAGGCGATCGGCGCCATCGATAACGACCCTGGTTCCGGGCGCGGGTCCGCTATCGAGGATGGTGTTCTGCCCCTCGGCCAGCGCTACCTTGACCGGCTGCATTTGCGAGACCTGACCGCCTTTGCCGTCGTCGCTAATGACCCAGACGAAGAGGGAGCCATTCAACCCAGTCTGAATCGCTGCCGAGGGAACAACCAGGGCGTTGGGCCGGTTTTCCATGATCAGGTGGACGTTCACGAACTGATTGGGAAAGAGAATCGAATCCTTGTTGTCGAAGACGGCCTTGAGCTTGCCGGTTCCAGTTGTGGTGTCGATCTGGTTGTCGGCGGTGAGTAAGCTGCCACTCGTGAGCCGCTGGGTATCACTGCGGTCGAATGCGTCGACGGCCATGCGCTTGTCGGAAGCTAGACGCTGGAGCACCGGCGGCAACTGAGCCTCGGGCAATGTGAAGTAGACGGCGATGGGTTTGAGCTGGTTGATGATAACGAGGTCAGTGGAATTGGCAGAGATAATGTTGCCGGGATCGACGAGGCGGAGTCCGATTTTGCCATTGATGGGCGCCTTGATGTAGCACCAGTCCAATTGCAGTTGGGCGGTTTCGACGGCGGCATTGTCGGACTGGATTGCGCCTTGATATTGGCCGAGCTGGGCTTCGTTGGCGTCAAGTGTCTCTTTGGAAACGACGCCTGCAGCGAAGAGGGCCTTGTAGCGATTGAACTCGGCCTGCGCATTCCTGAGCAGGGCCTGGTCATGTGCCAGCGAACCCTTGGCCTGGTCCAGCGCCGCCTGGTAGGGCTTGGGGTCGATCACCATGATGGTATCGCCCTGTTTCACTTCCTGGCCTTCAGTAAATTTGACCGGAAGCAACTCGCCATTGACGCGGGCTTTGACGGTGACGCTGTAATACGGGGTAACGGTGCCAAGTCCGGTGAGATAGATGGGCATGGGCTTCTGTTCGGCAGGGACAACCTGCACCGGGACCGGACGTCCCTGCAGAGCTGCGGCCTGGCTGGCAGTGTTGGCCGCGGTCTTCTGCTTGTTCTGATAGACACGCCAGACAATGAGGCCCACCGCGGCGGCCAGGACGAGATACACGACAACCCGTACCCAGGGGCTCTTACGACCGGGGGGTTGCGATTCGCTGGTTTTAGGCAAATAAGTCTCAGTGGCGTCTTGAATTGGCATGTTTTGGTTTCCCGTCAATCGTCTTTGAATCGAGATAAGTTGCCGGCGAGTTTGACTCTCTGAAAAGGCTCAATCGAGGAGAGTTTTATCGCAACGACACTTCTGATACGGACGAAAATGGATTATGAAAGGTTTCCTGAGGACTGGCGTTTCCGGTAGTGAAAGAAAGGCCGGCCGGCGTCGGAAACAGGTCGCAGCCATTGTAACGAACCGGGGCCACTCATGATCGACAAAGCGGTTGCCCGTGATCGTTAGACGAATTCGCGATGAAGCTGGGAGAGTTCCTTGCAGGGGCATCTAACTCGGACCCTTGTCCAGCAACGACCCGCAGTTGCACGCGCTTGAGAGGATGGTTCTTAGAGCAACTCGAAATGCCCCGCATACTGAGATTCGCTCGCCGGAAAATGAAGCCTGGCAGGGTCTGGAACCGTCCTACTAAGTGGAGCCGGGAAAGCACAGAGGTTCGGGCGCGCTGCACTCGAAGCGCGTCATCGTCTAACATTGTTTGTTTGAGTTGATAACGTTGCAAGGGAAAGATCGGCTCGGAGCCGTTCGGACCCGGATTCTATTGAGCCGCTGTTTGCCTTGACCGGTCCGCCTGCAGTACCGTTGGCGTCCCAACTCTCATACGTCACCTGTTGACGGGCAAATCGCCTCAGGAGCGAGTACCAGCCCTATGATGTGGATTGTTCGGCTAGCACTTCGGCGGCCGTACACGTTTGCCGTCTTTGCGCTCTTGATCTTGATTCTTGGCGCATACAGCATTGCGTCGATGCCGACGGATATTTTTCCAAACATCGACATTCCTGTTGTGACCGTGGTGTGGAACTACACGGGGTTGTCTGCGCAGGAGATGTCGACGCGCATCGTCTTCAACAGCGAGCGCGGCGTGACCACGACGGTCAACGATGTTGAGCACATCGAGTCACAATCGCTGAACGGGATCGGCATTATCAAGATTTTCTTTCAGCCGCATGTGAATATCGGAAATGCCGTGGCGCAGGTGACGGCCATCTGCCAGGTCCAGCTACGTTCTCTTCCGCCGGGAACTACGCCACCCTTCATCATTCAGTACAACGCATCGAGCGTGCCGGTGCTGATGCTGGGGCTCTCTGGGAAGGGGCTGAACGAACAGCAACTTTCTGACCTGGGCACCAACACCATCCGCACCCAGTTGGCCACGGTCGAGGGAGCACAGACGCCATTCCCCTACGGCGGAAAGCAGCGCCAGATCCAGGTGGATATCGATCCGAAGGCGCTCCAGGCGAGAGGGCTGTCGCCTGCAGATGTGGTGAACGCAGTCTCAGCGCAGAACCTCATTGCGCCTTCCGGCACGATGAAGATGGACCGGTTCGAATATGCGATTGAGACGAACTCGGCGCCGACGATTGTGGATCAGTTGAACGATCTCCCCATTCGCAGCGCGAATGGCGCCATCATTTATGTGCGCGATGTGGCCCACGTACGCGACGGCAGTCCGCCGCAGACCAATATTGTTCGCGTGGACGGCCAACGCGCCGCATTGATGAGCATCATGAAGACCGGCTCGGCCTCCACGCTGCAGATCATCAAGGATGTGCGCGGGATTATTGACAGCCCCAGTATGAAGGGCCAGCTACCGCCGCAACTGCAGATCAATGCCCTTTCAGACCAGGGCATCTTCGTGCGCGGCGCCATCAGTGGCGTGGTGCGCGAGGCGCTGATCGCAGCCTGCCTGACCGCAGTGATGATCCTGGTCTTTCTGGGGAGCTGGCGATCTACGCTGATCATTGCAGTTTCGATTCCATTGTCGATTCTGTGTTCGATCACAATGCTGTCGCTGCTGCACGAAACCATCAACATCATGACGCTGGGCGGCCTGGCGCTGGCGGTCGGCATTCTTGTAGACGACGCGACAGTCGAAATCGAGAACATCAATCGCAATCTAGAGCAAGGCAAGGAGATTGAGCAGGCGATCTTGGACGGCGCGGCGCAGATTGCCACGCCGGCGCTGGTTTCGACTCTGGCTATCTGCATCGTGTTTGTGCCGATGTTCCTGCTGAGCGGCGTGGCACGCTACCTGTTTGTGCCGCTGGCCGAGGCTGTGGTGTTTGCCATGCTCGCCAGCTACCTGCTTTCGCGAACCGTTGTGCCCACGATGGCGAAGTATCTGCTGCATGAGCACGATGATGCTGAGGCAGCAAGGAAGGCGCATAGCCGCAATCCGTTTGTGCGCTTCCAGATCGGATTTGAGGCGGCATTCACGCGGTTCCGCAACGGATATGTACGGCTGTTGACGCTGTGTGTGGATTATGCGCGAGCGTTTCTGATCATTTTTGTAGTTTTTGCAGTCGGCTCAGTCGCATTGCTGGTGCCGTGGCTGGGGCAGGACTTCTTTCCCGCGGTGGACGCGGGGCAATTCAAGATTCACGTACGCGCACGCACCGGAACGCGCATTGAAGAGACAGCTGCCTTGTGCGATCACATCGACGCTACGATTCGCGAGCACATTCCGTCGAACGAGGTGGTCACGATTGTCGACAACATCGGGCTGCCTTACTCCGGGTTGAATCTGTCTTACTCAACGTCGGCGCCGATCGGGCCGGCGGATGCAGATATCCAGGTGCAGCTTACGCCCAAGCATCATCCGACTGACGAATATGTGCAGGAGCTGCGCGGCGTGCTGGCGCGCGAGTATCCGGGCGTCACGTTCTATATGCTGCCCGTGGATATCGTGACCCAGATTTTGAACTTCGGACTTTCTGCGCCGATTGATATTCAGATCGTCGGACCGAATCTATATGGCAACCGCGCGATTGCAGAAAAGATGCTGAACGAAGTGCGGTATGTAACAGGGGCGTCGGATGCGCGCATTCAGCAGCCGTTTAACAATCCAAACTTCACCGTGAACGTGGACCGGACGCGCGCGCAGGCGATTGGCTTTACACAAAAGGATGTGGCGCAGAGCCTGCTGGTAGCGCTGAGCGGCAGTTTCCAGACCACGCCGAGTTTCTATCTGGATCCGCGCAACGGTGTCAGCTACAACGTTGCGGTGCAGACGCCGCAGTATCGGCTCGATTCGATGTCGGCGCTGCAGAGTTTGCCGGTAACGAGCGCGAGTTCGAGCTCGACCGGCACAGGAACGCTTACCAATGGGGCGACACCGTCGAGCGTCGGGTCGGCTCCAGCACCGCTGGCGACGAACGCTCCGGGCGCGCCCCAGCGGCCCGTGCAGATACTCGGCAACCTGGCGCAATTCCAGCCGGGCGCGGAACTCGGCACAGTAAGCCACTATGATGTGCAGCCGGTGCTGGATATCTATGCGAACGTCGTGGGCACGGACCTGGGATCCGTGACGCGAGAGATGGAGAAGATCAAGGCAAAATATGAGAAGCAGCTGCCGCGTGGCTCCCACATGATTCTGCGCGGACAGAGCGAGACGATGCAGGCTTCGTACATCGGGCTGCTGAGCGGCCTGGCCTTCTCGATCCTGCTGGTTTACCTGCTGATCGTTGTGAATTTCCAGTCGTGGCTCGATCCGTTCCTGATTATTTCGGCGCTGCCGGCGGCGCTGGCGGGAATCGCATGGTTCCTGTTCATGACTGGAACGCGGCTGAGCGTGCCGGCGTTGACGGGCGCCATCATGTGCATGGGCGTGGCGACATCGAATTCAATCCTGGTGGTCAGCTTTGCACGCGAACAGCTCGAAGAGTTGGTAGGCGATGCGCGACAGGCAGCCCTGAATGCGGGTTATGTCCGCCTGCGGCCGGTACTGATGACAGCCCTGGCAATGATCCTGGGGATGATGCCGATGGCATTGGGATTGGGCGAAGGCGGCGAACAGAATGCACCGCTGGGTCGCGCAGTAATCGGCGGGCTGTTGCTCGCCACGGTGGCTACGCTGTTCTTTGTGCCTGCGTTCTTCTCGGTTGTACACGGATGGATTGAAAAGCGCGCCAGGTCGCATCGGCACGAGAAGCAGGCCGCGACATTTGACGAGTTCGACTAATTTTCAGGTTTACCGCAAGATTTCGGAGCAGCATTATGAGCGATACATCCAACTCGAACCAGAGGCCAGCGGCATCGCAGGACGTGAAGGCCGAGGCGCACAAGCAAGTTCCGCATGAGGGACACGACACGCAGCATGCGCCGGCGCAGAAGCCGATTGCTCCGGGCGTTGCCGTCACCGGCTTGGTGATCGTGTTGCTGGTATTTGCAGCGCTGGCGGTGTTTGGGATTCTGAGCCGCATTCACCACACCAATGTGCTGGCAAAGTCTACGCAGGAGTCGGCCGCTCCAGTGGTGATTGCGCTGCCACCCAAATTGGGCGCCCCAATCGACACGTTCGTGCTGCCGGGGAATGTGACGGCGTACACCGATTCGCCGATTTACGCGCGTTCGTCCGGTTATCTGACGAAGTGGTACTACGATATTGGTTCTCACGTGAAACAGGGAGCGCTTCTGGCGGAGATTGCGACTCCGGAACTGGATCAAGAACTGGCGCAGGCCGAGGCTGACCAAGGTACCGCGGAAGCCAATGCCAAAAACGCACATTCGCAGGCACAGCGCTACCAGGGGCTGGTGGATTCGAATGCAGTGTCGCAGCAGGACACGGACACTTTTACGAACCAGGCAACCGCGACCGCATCGGCAGTGAAGTCCGCCCAGGCCAACGTAGGGCGACTAAAGCAGTTGGTATCGTTTGAAAAGGTTTATGCCCCGTTCGACGGAGTGGTTACGGCGCGATCAATCGATATTGGTCAGCTGATCGATACGGGAGCGGCGAGAGAGCTGTTTCACATGCAGGCGCTGAACACGCTGCGGGTGTATACGAACGTTCCACAGATGTATACGAGCAACCTGAAACATGGATCGAAGATAGAAATTACATTTCCTGAATTTCCGGGTCGGAGCTTTCAAGGGACATTGGTGCGAACCGCAAATGCTATCGATCCCACAAGCCGCACCCTGCTTGTGGAACTCGATGTGGACAATCGCAAGGGCGAGCTGCTGCCGGGCTCGCTCGCCCAGGTTCACTACAAGGCGCCATCGATGCAGACGTTCGTTGTTCCCGTATCCGCGATCATCTTCCGGCGTGAAGGAACGCAAGTTGGCACGGTCGGCACCGACAATATTGCGCACGTTGTGTCGGTGACGATCGGGCAGGATGACGGAGCGACCGTGCAAATTGTGAGCGGATTGAAAGAGGGGGACCACGTGATTCAGGATCCGCCGGACTCGCTGATTGAGGGCCAAAAAGTGAATCCGCAAAGCCCGAGCAGACAAACGCAGAACGGGCAGCCGGGAGCGGGGGGCAAATAGCGATGTGGTCGGTTTCAGAGCTGCGGTTGCGGGGTTCATCACGGCGCACCGAGATGCGCGTAGGGAGGTTGGCGCCGCGAGAGCGCTTGCTTGCCGCGGGTCTGATGTTACTCGTGTCTCTGCTGGCCGGATGCAAGGTCGGGCCAAACTATACTCGCCCAGCTACGGCGCCGCCGCCGGAATACAAGGAGGGTGGATCGGCCGGGGCCGTTGTGCCTCCGCCCAATCCCAACGGGGGTACGTGGAAGCCGGCTTCTCCTTCCGACGGCATGCTGCGTGGCAAATGGTGGGAGGTTTACCAGGATCCGCAACTGAATGCGCTGGAAGAACAGATTTTGCCGCAGAACCAGAATCTGCGGGCCGCACTGGAGACGTATCTCTCCGCTCGGGACCAGGTGAGAGTGGCGCGCGCCGACTATTATCCAACGCTCTCGGTTTCTGCGGCGGCAAGCCGCGACCAGGTATCGTCGCACCGTCCGTTAATTGTGAGCAGCACGCAGACCGGGTATAGCGATTTTCAGCTCGAAGGTCAGGCGAGCTGGGAGCCGGACTTCTGGGGACGGGTGCGGCGCAACGTTGAAGCTGCACATGCAAGCGCACAGGCAAGTGCGTCCGATATGGCGAATCTTGATCTGAGCCTGCACGCGGAACTGGCGCTGGATTACTTTGAGTTGCGAGGGCTGGATTCAGACGCGCGGCTGCTGGAACGGACGGTTAAGGTTTATCAGAACCAGCTCGACCTGAACCAGAGATTGATGAAGGGCGGATTGTCGACAGAGGTCGCGGTCGCGCAGGCACTGACCCAGTTGGAGACCACGCGTGCTCAGCTGGTGGATCTGAACGTGGCGCGCAACGAGTATGAGCATGCGATCGCCACGTTGATCAACAAAGAGGCGCGCGACGTATCCCTGGCGCCCGCACCGTTGGACCTGGCACTGCCTGGCGTTCCGGTCGGCGTACCTTCGCAGTTGGTCGAGCGCCGACCTGATATTTCTGCGGCTGAACGGCGCACGGCCGCGGCCAATGCGCAGATCGGGATTGCGATCAGCGCGTTTTATCCCAACGTTGTTCTCAGCGGTGGGGGAGGATTTGAGAGCACAAACATCGCGACGCTGATCCAGGGACCGAGCGCCTTGTGGAGCCTGGGCGGGCAGGCAACCGAGCTGCTGTTCGACGCCGGCAAGCGGCACGCAATTACCGACCAGGCACGGCACAACTACGAGGCGCAGGCGTCGACATATCGGGCCACAGTGCTCGGAGCCTTCAATGAAGTCGAAGACCGGCTGTCGGATCTGCGCGTATTGGACGAAGAGGCTGCAACGGAGAAGCGTGCTGTAATCGCCGCGCAGCGCTCCCTGGACCTCTCGAATCAGCGCTACAAGGGAGGAGCAACGAGCTACCTTGAAGTGCTGATCGCCGACAGCACGCTGCTGAGCAACCAGCGTACGTCGACCGATCTTGTGACGCGCCAGTTTGCGGCCAGCGTCGGCCTGGTGCGCGCACTCGGCGGAGGCTGGGATGTAACCCAGTTGCCGCAATAGCGTTCAATGTTGAGGTGATCTAGGCGGCGGCTGATGCCTGGTCGAGCTCGCGCCGGAGAAGCGCGCAGCAATGCCGGCTGAAGTCGTACGCGCCGGCCCGCGGCAGTAGATCAGCGAGCGCCCGGCTTTTCTCCCATGCAGCATTGGCTTCTTCGAGATCACCTTCAATCCAGTGAAGGGCGCTCTCGGCTCGCCAGTAATCGGCGTTGAAACGGGTGGGATTCTTCGCCTGCATACGATTCCACCAGAAGCGGGTTGCCTTGGGATCGCGCCGCACCAGCGCATTGCCGAAGATGAAGGTAGTGTGGAGTTCTGCAGGGATGTTTAAAGCAGATTGCAGGCAGACCAGTTCCGCGTTTGCGAGTACTTCGTCGGCTTCCTGGGTCTTGCCTGAGTCAATCGAATGACTGAAAGCATGCAGCCACATCAGAAGGGCCTGACGACCTTGGGCAATCCCGCGTGCCGCGCTGCGAATGGAACCGATGTCGTAGTCACGGGGCCTAACAGATGAAACCAGGCTTGAGCCGATACGGGCAATAGACAGATGAAATGCAGCAAATGCTCCGCCACCGAGGAGCTGGAGGACGATAGCGCCGTCCGAGTAGCCTTGCGGCGTCCGGAAAGGCAGCAGGTTGGCGACGGCGAGGCCGATACTCCATGCACCAAACAGCGCGAGCAAGCCGTTGATCGCCGGCGGCAAAGACGCGCCTGTCCCGAGCACGATGAAAAGAGCCAGACTGCCCGAGACGACGTTGGCCAGTGAACCAGCCGCCATCATTGCGAGGTAGCGGTGTGGAACCAACTCTCCGTTGCCTGGGATGAGAGCTGTAACGCCATCGGCGAGAAGGAGACCTTTCGGCTTGAATTCAAATTCCCATTTGGCATCGCGCACGCGCCACTGAAACGGCCCGACAAAGAAAGCCCGCAGCTTCATGCCGCAGATCATGCCGACGATGGCATGGCCGATTTCGTGGATTGACGTAATGGCTAGGAGAACGATCAGTGTCAGTGCGAGGCGAACGACTGTGCTGTTGAGAGCGGTGACATGTTGCTTACCGAGCCAGCCTTGCCACCAGAGATAGGCTCCGAAGCTGAGCGCGAAGGTCGCGCTTTGCGCCACCCGGTTGATATGGCGACTGGTGAAGTCTCCGCGGATGGCCAATGTTTCTTCAGTGTTTATTTCCGAGCGGGGTTTCAAGCGGCCGCCAAATGCAACGAACCCTACGACGCCGAGGCCGAGAAAGATAAAGTTCACTTCAACCCGATGGGCGAGGATCCCGCGCAGGAAAGTGACGAGCATGCACAGCGAGCTTGCCGCCAGGCCCCATCCGCGCGCTGACGGTTTGGCTCTCCACGACATCCACCATGCCTTGCCGAATACGAGAGCAAAGACAATTAACAGGCAAGCATAGAGCACAACAGGAGGCGGCAAAGACGAGTGCTTCTGCGAAGTGAATGCCGCGACGGTCCCGACTGCGAAGCGAAGACATACCAAAGCTGTAAAGACGTATATCCAGGCGAGGTATTTTCTGAACGTGACCATTCAACGCTTCCTTCTCGGGAAGTTTCAGAGTACCCAGCAGGAAGCGCGGTAGAAATGACCCTTTCAGCGACAAGTAACTAACGCTAACGGACCGTTACCAAAGGACTATAGCCTTATTCCCCAATGGCTCATGGTTTGTTTTGAGCAATGGAGGAGAGTCGAGTTTATTTCAGTCGCGCGTCGGTCACGTTATCAATGCGGGCATGGCTGAAGGCATCGGGAGGAACATCGGTCAGAGGCAGTGATGGGCCTTCCCACAGGACGCGTGGCGAGCCCTGGCTGACGGAGTGCAGGCCCTCGATGTGCAGCGTGTGGTGTCCGGCGCGCAGACCCACAGAGCCACGCTCGTAGCGCATCGCATTTCCAGGCGAACCGCAGACTTGCGCGAAGGGGGGCCCCGTTTTCGCAATCTGGATACCGTCAATGACGAGGCGGGCGCCATCACGTGCCATCAGGTGGAAGGTGTAGCCACCATCGGCGGGAATGTCGATGAAGCCATCCCATGCGGCTACGTAGCGGGTGAAGCCCTTGGAGTCGGCGCGAAGGTTGAGCGATTCGCCGTTGAAGATGGGAGTCTGGCTCGTAAGGTCGGGCAGTTCGGTCCAGGTGCCGGCGTAAATGTGCCAAAGGAGGCCGGGAAGCGTAGGTCCGGCGATCAGGGCTGCGTCATGCCACCTTGCGACCGCAACGACTCCTTGCGCTGCCCAGTCCTGGTGATCCTGATTGTCTTCAGCCTTGAGCAGAACGCGGAATCGGCCCGCGCCGTTCGATCCATCGAGAGCGGTACCGAGCGCGTCGGGGAATTTGTGCTTCACCTTTCGGCCGTGGGCTTCTGTTCCGTCGCCAAAGAGCCAGGTAAAGTTTGTGTGCTGGAAAGGGTCTGCCGTGAAGGTGACCAGTTCACCCGGCCCGAAGGTGGGAGGGCTCACGGTGAAGTGCGCAACCGGTCCGGTTGGCTCAGGAAATTTGGGCGGCGCAGCGCCGTTGCCGGTGATCAGTTGCAGTTCAGCGTCATTGGTGGCGCGATTCTGGTCGTACTTCACGTTGTCGAAGGTCACATCGGTGACGCTGCCGGTAATGGTGGACGTGGCGAGCGGCGGCTGATCGAGAGCCCAGATGTTTTTGAAGAGAACGCCGTGCACGGAGGGTTCTTCATGCTCGATCTGGACGAGCGAGTACCAGTTGTCGAGCCAGAGATTCTCAAACGTGTAGCTGGAGTGGTCGCCTTTAGCGCCGTTTGCTCCCCACAGGCCGAGGATGCCGAAGGTCTGGCCGCAGGCGCCAATGCCGCCGTGGAGAATGTCGGAGTCGCGAAGGGTGAAGTTGCGCGAGTTGAAGATCTTGCGCGGCCACGCGGCACGCACAATGTTGGAGATGCTGGTGGACAACTCGCTGTTTTCGACGGTGATGTTCTGGACGTCGTGGCCGGGACGCAGGATGTCAGCGTCGGTGTAGCCGTCCCAGTTGCCTTGCATGGCGAGGTCGTCGTCAGATGCGCGGAGGAACGCGTCGCGGACCAGCGCATCGCCACCGCCGAGCCAGTCCATGCCGTCCTGGTTGGCGTTGCCGGGATTGCCGCCGATAACGCGAAGATCGTTGTAGACGAAGCCGCTGGTGTCTTTCATCTGGATGGACCAGGTGCGCGCGCGGACGATGCAGGTGACGCCATCGATCTCGACGTTGTGGGCCTCAAGCGCGCCGATGCAGTGCCAGTCGGGTTTCTGCATCCAGCCTTCATCGGCGCTGGGGTCCTGCGTGCCTTCGTAGACGATGGTGCCGCGCCCCAGCACCTTGACGCCGCTGACCTTCCAGAGGTTCAGGCTACCGTAGAAGTAGGAGCCGGGCGCGAGGTAATAAGTTTCGCCGCTCTTGGGATTCAGGCTTTGGCGATACACGCCGGGTGCAAAAACGTGAACGACGGCACCTGCTGGCGGCGGTGGTGCGGGTGGTTCACCGGCAAAGACGAAGAGCATGGTGGCGTGATTGAGGAAGTCGCCGGGACGTGAGATGGAGAGCTTTTGGGGGCCGGCGATTTTGAATCGGATGGTCTGGCCGTCTCGCACCGGGCGGATGCCCAGTCGCCACGGCTCGACGTCGACACCTTTATCCCAAAAGCCGGTTTGCGTCGCGGTGATCGCGATGGTGACCGGGCCCGTAACGTCAAAGTTGACGAAGTCGTAGCTGGCGGCAGCATGGGCGACATCGACGGGCTGGTTATTGACCGTTACGGTGAAGGCCGTAGAGCGCAACTCGGGTGGAACTGGAACCGGATAGACACGAGGAGCGGCGGAGACAACGCCGGAGAGCGCGAGCACAGCCGCCAGGAGCACACCAGGAGCACGCAAGAAGCAGAGACCTAAGGAGAATTGAAGACCAGTCCACTGTAGCACCGGCGCCGGAATTTCAATGTGCCGGCCGAAATGCACTGGCCGATACTCCGTGGTTTTCGATTCAGTCCTGGAGCTTATCCGCCGCGCGACAGCTTCGCCTGCCAGCGTTGCGAGATGCGCAGGGATGCGCGGATTACGAAAGTGGTCGCCAGCAACGTGAGACTGCCCGCGGTAAGCATCAAGGGGATGTACCACATGCCCAGGACTTCGTGAGCCGGCGGGGGTGGAATGGACGACTGAGTCCCGCTCGCGATCATGCGTCCATCCTGAATCCACATGCCGGTGTGGGCGGGAAAGATGGGCTTGATCATCCCGGAGAGCACCATGCCCCCGCCCATGACGTAGCCGAATATACCGGCAAAAAAGACAATCACACCGAAGGCGCCCTTGGTGGCAAGCCGCAGTGCACCTCGCATCAGTGTCACGGGCGAAATGCTGCGGCTGGCTTTGCGGATGAGGATCCCATCTCTGTATTGGGCGGCCAGCTCTTCTGCTGAGCCGAGCCTCGCGAGAGTCGTCTCCACACTCACGCCGCTCTCTTCTGCCGAGTCGCGAATGTGCGCACTGATTTCGCGAACGATCTCGTCGCGCTCGCTCAACGCCATGGGACCCAGATGGGTGCGAAGAGAAGACAAATAGGTGTCGATCTGCATGGTCTCGATCATCGCGCGAGCTCCTTCTTTTCGATTTCTCGTGTGTTCGACTGATCTCCTGCGTCGGGAATGAGAACGGGCTCCAGAAGCTGGCTGAGTCCGCCTGCAAAATTGGCCCAGGCTTCAGCCATTTGCCGGAGTCGAAGGCGGCCTGCTCCCGTAAGAGCGTAGTACTTGCGAGGGTGACCGGCCTCCGCCTCAACCCAATCTGAGGTGAGCATGCCCTCGGCCTTCAGCCTGTTGAGGATCGGATAAATCGTCCCCTCAGCCAGCACCAACCTGGAACGGCTCTCCAGAAACCGAATGATTTCAAGACCATAGAGGCGGCCTTGCCAAAGACTGGCCAGGGCGGCCATCTCCAGAGCGCCCTTACGCAATTGAGCCTCCCACCGGTCCGGCGATTCACCCTCCACGGCTTGTGCTCTCAGCCTCATCATTGCCATATACCTTGTAATGCAAGGTATCGTGTTATGGAAAAGATGTCAAGAAAGAGATGTGCGAGCTCAAGAAGCCAACAATTGCCTCTACCGCCCCGTTGCGCTCCTCGCGCAATTCGGGTCGCGTAACCATCCGATTCGCCCGGTGGCCTTTCGAAAGAAAATCTATCGCCAATTTCAGTAAGGAGAAGTCAGAAGACGACCGGTCAGTCGATGTGCAACAAGAAGCATCTTTAGTCAGGACACTTCGAGTCCCGCGACCGGTCCCTGTTGTGTCGTTCGCAAGCTTTCGTTTTTGCGCTGAACAGCAGGGCGCCAAGGCCTCGATGTCGGCTGAGGAAATGATCGAATGCCCCAGAATTTTCAGCAATCTGTATTGCGCTTTCTGAATATCAGGGGTAAGGTTTGGGGTTGCCCTCATTTATTCGCTGGAGTTAGAGATCGTGTCGCGCGCATCGGAAGTCGAAGCACTCGTGGAACTGATCCGCCGAAGCGCGAGTCTGTTTAACTACTACGCTCAAAGCGATCAATCCCAGGCAGTGGTACGTGATCTTACCTCTGCGATGGAGCAGGCGATCAACCGTCTGAATGCATCTGTGCCGCTCGGCCCGGCACGCGAGTTCCCAGAGAGCGCCGAAGAGAGAAAACATCGATACAATCCATCTCGATAAAGAGCTCGATAGAGATGTTGGCCCTCCATCGGCAGCCGATGCGAAGAAGCTGAATCATTGAATACTGACTAGATTCCCTCGCCCATCGAGACGTATTCGGAGAGCTGGTTGAGCTCCTCGCGATAGGCGGTGCGTTCGGCTTCTTCCGTAGCGAAGGGCTCGACACGGCGGACGTGCGCGCCGAGTTTTTCTTCCAGCTCCTCAACGCGGGCGGAGAGGGCGATGAGAGCGTCGGAGAGTGGATCCTTGACGTCGTGAGGGTCGGTGATCAGTACACGCTCGCCGTTGCGGTACACGATGTGCGCGGGGACGCCGACCACGGTGGAGTTGGGCGGGACGTCAGACAGGACCACGGAGCCGGCACCGACACGCGAGTTTTCGCCAACCGTGATGTTGCCTAGCACATTGGCGTTGTTACCGACAAAGACGCCGTCGCAAAGGGTGGGGTGACGCTTGCCGTGGCCCTTCCCAGTGCCCCCGAGTGTTACGCCTTGATAGAGAGTGACATCGCTTCCAACGATGGCAGTTTCGCCGATAACGACGCCGGTCGCATGGTCGATGAAGAGACGACGGCCGAGCAGCGCGCCGGGGTGGATGTCGACGCCGGTATAGAAGCGGGCGATCTGCGAAAGAATGCGCGCGGGCAGACGCAGCTTCATGCGCCAAAGCTGATGTGAGGCGCGATGAAACCACACGGCCCACAGGCCCGGATAGCAAAGCATGACCTCAAGCCAGGAGCGCGCAGCGGGGTCGCGCTCCAGCACTGAGCGAATATCTTCGCGAATCCGGGCAAACATGGCTCTAGCCTTTCTAATGTGCGGGAGGATGCAGGCGGAATCATATCACTCCGCCGCTCCGCTCTCACTCTTACACTGCTACCGGTTCGGGTTGCAGGGCCAGCACTTCCTGGCGCAGTGAATCGAAGAGGATGCTGGACAGATACCGCTCGCCGAAATCGGGCAGGACCACCACGATCAGTTTGCCCTTGTTCTCAGGGCGTGCGGCCACTTTCAGCGCCGCTGCCACCGCCGCGCCGGAGGAAATTCCGACAAAGAGACCCTCTTCGAGGGGCAGCCGACGCGCCATGGCGACGGACTCGTCGTTGGTGACCTGAATGACTTCATCGACGAGTTTGGTGTCGAGGATTCCGGGGATAAACCCGGCACCGAGTCCCTGAATTTTGTGCGGACCCGGCTTGCCGCCAGAGAGAACCGGGCTATCCGTGGGTTCAACGGCAACCGCCTTGAATGACGGTTTCAGTGGCTTGATGTATTGCGAAACGCCGGTAATGGTGCCGCCGGTACCAACGCCGCTGATGAGGATGTCGACCTTGCCGTCGGTGTCGTCCCAGATCTCAGGGCCGGTGGTTGCGAGGTGAATGGCGGGATTGGCAGGGTTGTCGAATTGCTGGAGGATGTAGCCGTTCGGCGTTTCGGAGCGAAGCTCTTCAGCTTTGGCGATCGCGCCCTTCATGCCGTTTGGCCCGGGTGTGAGCACCAACTCCGCACCGAAGGCCCGCAGCAGCACACGACGCTCGGTGCTCATGGTCTCTGGCATGGTGAGGATGAGCCGGTAGCCCTTGACGGCTGCTACAAACGCGAGGGCGATGCCGGTGTTACCGCTTGTCGGCTCGATGAGGACGGTCTCACCGGGCTTGATTTTGCCGGCCTTTTCGGCGGCATCGATCATTGCAAAACCGATGCGGTCTTTTACGCTGGCAGCGGGATTCTGGCCTTCGAGCTTGGCGACGACGGTAGCGGGCAGACCTGCTGCCACACGATTCAAACGCACGAGCGGGGTATGACCAATCAGTTCAGTTACGTTCGCGGCAATACGCGCCATGATCTTCTCCTTTTTCGGGATGAGTTCCCGGACACGAGTTGGAAAATGCGGGGAATAGCGGTGGAGCTGTCAGGCGGGAAAGATACGCGCGCTCACGGGCGCACGCCGGGCATCGGAGCTCTCACCAGGACGGTGTTAGCGACATCGACGCATGTGGATAGCGTATTCCCGGAGGGGATGGAATGGCAAGATGGTGCGTAGGATCAGCCAGCGGTAGGGTTGAGGCGCCAGATGGTCGCGTTCAGGATTGAAGCGAACGTGGCCCAGGCCCAGTAGGGCGCCATCAGCCAGGCGGCGACTGGAGATACTTGAGCGAAGGCCACGCTCGTTGCACCGATGGTGAACCAGAGCACGGCAACTTCAAGAGCTGCGGCGCCAAGGGCGTGCTTGCGAAAGAAGATCCAACTCCAGGCCAGATTGAGGGCAAGCTGAAAAAAGAAAAGAGAGAGTCCGAGCGTGCGCGCGGAGGATGACGGAGTGTTGACGACGAGCCAGGTGGCGATGGCCATGAGCAGGTAGAGGGTCGTCCACACCGGCGCGAAGATCCAGCTGGGCGGGTTGAAAGAAGGCTTGGCGAGGGCGCGGTACCAGCGCGGGATCTCGGGTCCGGTCCAGCGGCCGCCGAGAAGGCCGACGCCTTCGCAAACAAGGATCAGCCCGAACAATTGCAACCAATGCATCATCACTCCTCTGCGGCGCCCAAGTCGCTCTTTTCAGAGTTCGATGCATTTGCGAAAGCTGCCGCCAATGGAATGGTGCGCGCTTTTGATGATCACACAAACCCAAAGCGATCGATTTGATCATGCGGAAAGCTCCGCTATTTCTGAATGCTCTTCTCCGCCCATGCCCTTTGCGAGTTCCGCCCGATCCAGGCAAAAACGAAGAGGGCTAGACCGCCTATCCACCCTCCCAAACTGAATGGTCCGGGAACATAAAGAGCAAGAACCACGCCGCCTCCGACAAGAATCGCGCTGAGTGGAATGAACATCCGCATCCCATAGAGAAAGGTAAAAGGGAGATAGTGTGCTCCGACGAGAATCATCAAAGCTGGATAAAACCAGTTCAAGTGATATGCCGTAACCGGCACCAGCAAAAGCATCGACAGCGAAAGCGCAAACGCAATCTGCATCGCAAGAAATCCCAACGGGTTTGCGCTGTTCAGAGATGCCGGCCTCCCGGTCAGGCGCAGCAGCAGTTGAGTAATCGGGAAGATGAAAAAGCCGCACAATATCACCTCGATAATGGCGACTCGCGGAGAAGCCCAGGTTCCAAGACCAGCAGACACCAACCAGATTGCCGAAGAGACGAGCTGGCCCCAAAAGCCTCCAACGTAGACCGTACGCATCTCGTTTTGGGCGTCCCTCACCAGCATATTCAAGCCTCCGAGGCAGACTCCAGATTTGCCAGGTCGTTCAATGTACTGATCCGGTCTAATCCTGTGCTTATGGCTGATCTCAGTGCGCTGACGGCTGCACAGGCGTTTTTTCAAACAGCTCCAGGTTCTGGCTCTTCCATACCATGGCGGAGTGAATGCGGTTGTAGCCGCTGGGGTGATCGTAGAAGAGGAACTCCTCGATGGGACCGGGGCGCATCTTGCGGTACTCGCCGAGATGGATTGCGGCCTGCGCGAAGCCGTCGGGCTGACGCGAGGCGTTGAGTCCGAACATGTCGGCTTCTTTTTCCTGCACGCGGGTGAATGTGTTGTTGATGGGGGTCAACACGAAGAACAGAATCCCCGCCAGCAACGTCACCAGCGGCACCACAGCCGGATCGCTCGCTGAGCTGACCTGCCAGCGCTCGCCCCAGCGGCTGATAGCCCACTTGATGCCCCAAAAAAGATAGGCAAACGACAGCACATCGAGAATCAAAAAGAACATCAGGCTCTTGGGGATGTGATTCATCACGTAGTGGCCCATTTCGTGTCCCATCACCGCCTGAATCTCCTCCGGCGATCCACGTTGAATCAGGTTGTCATTCAGCGTGATGCGCATCGTGTTGCCGAATCCGCTTACGTTGGCGCTCATGCGTGTGGTCTGTCGGCTTGCGTCAATTTCCCACACGTCGTTGGTGGGAATGCCATTGGCGTGCGCCATGCGCAGAATCGGTGCAGTGATCTTCGGGTTATCGAGCTTTTTGGGCGTGTTGAAGATTGGCTGAAGAAACACAGGTCCGATGGCAATTAGAATCGTCAACAGGCCCATCGATGCAACCGCGCCCCAAATCCACCAGGTCTTCGGAAACCTGCGCACGATGGCGAACAGAACCACCATCGCGACAGAGGCGATGACCAACGATACGAGCAGCGACTTGAATTCGTCGCCCATCCACGGCCCGAAACTCTGCGTTGCCAGCCCGTATTTGTGTTCCCGCACGTAGTTCTCGTAAAACTCGAGCGGAAAACCAATCACGGCCGTAACGATGACGTATTGGACTCCATACAGAAGAGGTTGAAGCCAACGGAAGCGGGTGACGCGAACAGCCAGATCGCGCATGCGCGCCGACCAGCGGAGATTCAGCAGCACGAGGGAGATCGCCGCGCCGTAGAGGAAATCCCAGAGGATGAGCCAGTAACCGCCTTCGAAGTATGCATTCGAGCGCGCCACGGCTGCGGGCGGCATCATTGCCATGTAGGCCTCAGTTGCGGCTTCGGCGTCGAACTGCGGTGAGGGCTGAGCGGCGGCGGGCACTTTGGTGATGTCGGCGGCGGGTTGAATCGCGGGCTGGGCTGATGCAGATAGTGCCGCGACTGCGATCAGCGTCCAGACAAATATTGTTCTTGAGATTCCTGGCATGCGAGACCTTCCTTGCGTGATCCCGGCACGTGCGACACGCAGCACGATCGAGTTTCCCGTTGGGTACTTCGTCCTCTACGCAGACGGTTCGGCAGCGGTTCCACTTTGAGGCGTTATATCCTTAACGAAGAGGACCGGTCCGTGGTTTACACATGGCCGATTCAGTCAGGACCCTGAAAACCATCATGAGCACGCAAAATATCGCCGTACACCTGCCCGACGGAAGCATACGCGAAGTGCCCGCCGGGACGACGCCCCTGGACATCGCCAACTGGATTTCGCCGCGACTGGCTGCGGCCTCCGTTGTCGCCCGGCTGACCCCGGTGACTACCGAGACGAAGGCGAAGACAGCCACAGAGGGCGAGTCAGAGGCTGCGATGTATGCGGCGGAGGATGCGTCGGCGACGCGACTGGTAGACCTGGCTACGCCGCTCAACGCGGATACGAAACTCGAGTTGGTCAAGGAGAACGATCCCGAGGCGCTGAAGGTGGTGCGCCACTCGGCAGCGCACGTGCTGGCGACGGCGGTACTCGAGCTGTTTCCGGAGACGAAACTGGGCCATGGGCCGGCGACAGATGCGGGGTTCTTCTACGATTTCTATCGCGAGAAGCCGTTTACGCCCGATGATCTGGCGGCCATCGACAAGAAGATGGCCGAGGTGATCGCTCGGGATGAGAAGTTTGTGCGCGAGTACGAGCCGCGCGAGCAGGCGCTGGAAGAGTTCCAAAAAGACGGCGACTTCATGAAGACCCACTTCGTGACGAAGTTTACGGAGCCCGGGTCGCAGGTCAGCTTCTATCGCAACGGCAAGTTTGTGGACTTCTGCCGGGGCCCACATGTACCTTCGACGGGGCGCGTCAAAGCGGTGAAGGTGACGAGCCTTGCAGGCGCGTACTGGCTGGGCGACGAGAAGAATCCGCAACTGCAGCGTGTTTATGGCACGGCCTTCTTCTCGCAGAAGGATATGGACGCGCACTTCGCCCGGCTGGAAGAGGCGGCCAAGCGCGACCATCGCGTGCTGGGCAAGCAGCTCGATCTGTTCAGCATCCAGGAACTGGCCGGGCCGGGTCTCGTCTTCTGGCATCCCAAGGGCGGCATTGTCCGCAAGGTGATGGAAGATTGGATGCGCGACGAGTGCCTGCGGCGCGGTTACTTGATGGTGTATACACCTCACGTAATGCGGCGCGAGTTGTGGAAGGTCAGCGGGCACGAGGGCTACTACTCCGGCAACATGTACACGCCGATGGAGCTGGATGACGCCGAGTACCGGCTGAAGCCGATGAACTGCCCGGGGCACATCCTTATCTACAAGAATTCGCCGAAGAGCTATCGCGATCTGCCGCAGCGCTATGCGGAACTCGGGAACGTCTATCGCTATGAGCGCTCCGGCACGATGCACGGTCTGCTGCGCGTGCGCGGCTTCACGCAGGATGATGCGCACATCTTCTGCATGCCCAGCCAGATCGAGAGCGAAGTTGAAGCGTGCATCGACTTTGCCGAATCGGTGCTGAAGACATTTGGATTTAACGAATTCAGGGTTGAGCTTTCGACCTGGGATCCGAACGATCGCAAGAGTTACACCGGCTCGGATGAGAACTGGAACCTCGCAATTGGCTCGCTTGACAGGGTGCTGAAGGCGAAAGGAATTCCGTTCAAGACGATTCCCGGCGAAGCGGCGTTTTATGGGCCGAAGATCGATATCAAGCTTGTGGATGTGCTGGGGCGCCTCTGGCAGTTGTCAACGGTGCAATTCGATTTCACCCTTCCTGCGCGGTTTGGGCTGGAGTACGTCGGCGAGGACGGTGAGCGGCATCAGCCTGTGATGGTGCATCGGGCGCTGTTCGGGTCGGTGGAGCGATTCTTCGGTGTGCTGATCGAGCACTACGCGGGTGCGTTTCCGCTATGGCTGTCGCCGGTGCAAATTGGCCTCGTGCCCATTAGCGAGCGACATGTTACCTACGCGGAAAAGGTGGAAGCCGAACTGAAGTCCGCCGGCTTTAGGGTAGAGACGGACGTCCGCAATGAAAAGATGAACGCCAAGATCCGCGACCTCGCTAATCAGAAGATTCCGTACATCCTCGTTTTTGGCGACAAGGAAGAGGCTGCCGGGTCAGTGAGTGTGCGCACGCGCGGCAAGGGCGACCAGGGGTCGATGCCGCTCGGAGAATTCATCGCCAAGGCAAAGGGGTTGGTGGAGAGCAAGTCGACGGAGTTGTAGCGTCGAGCGACGAACGTCACATCCTGCCGGATCCGGTTACTTCGGGCAATGTAAAGCGTCACTCCGTCGCCGAATGGCATTCGGGATTCTGGTATTGTTTCCAGTAATCCCGGTGACCTTTCAAATGCGCCGTATAACCAGCAAGTTGACGTGCGGTTCCGTTCCTCTGCGCCTTGCAGTTAGTGTGAGCGCGCTCGCCCTTGTGCTTTTCACCTCTGATTTTCTGTCTGCGCAAGACCGGCCGGTCAAGGTTTGGCCTCCTCCCAAGCCGGTTCAGAGCGAAACTGAGCCGGACACATCCGCGCCTGTAGCCCAACCCAGCACGATCAAGGTACCCGACGTCTCGAAAGAGGGATTGGTGCTGGAGCTAGTAAGCACCAAGATTCGTGTAGAGGCGGACGGCACAGGAAGTCGCGAGACCATCTCTCGCGCGCACGTTCTGGCTGATTCCGGCGTGAAAGCCCTCGCCGTTCTCGCCTTCACTTATACGGCCTCGAACCAGCAGATCGAGATCGGCTATGTGCGCGTGATCAAGCCCGACGGAACCGTCGTGACTACGCCCGATTACAACATCCAGGACATGCCCGCCGATGTATCGCGCGCCGCGCCCATGTACTCCGACATTCACCAAAAGCACATTGCGGTGAAGGGCCTCGGTGTCGGCGACATCCTTGAATCCGACGTTACGCTCCGCACGATCAAGCCGGAGATTCCGGGGCAATTTTGGATGGCTTATTCGTTCGAAAAGAACCTGATCGTTCTGGATGAACAACTCGATCTGGATCTCCCTGCGGATAAGGAGTTCACGGTTGCGAGTGGGGAATTGCAGCCTGCTGTGACGACAGCTGCGGGACGCAAGCTCTATCACTGGTCCAGTTCGAACCTCACCCGACCCGATCCGGATGCGCCACCGAAATCCACCAGGCATTTGAAGCCCTCAGTTCAGGTGACAACGTTCAAGAGTTGGGACGAGATTGGGGCATGGTACCAGTCTCTCCAGCGTAATTCGCTCGTGGTTACACCCGCAATCCAAGCCAAAGCTGATGCACTGATCGGCGGGCTCAGCAACAACGAGGACATTGTTCGCGCCATTTTCACGGATGTCGCACTCCACACGCACTATGTCGGCGTCGCTTTCGGAATCGGCCGTTACCAGCCTCATCCGGCCGACGATGTGCTGGCCAACGAATATGGGGACTGCAAGGACAAACACACGCTGCTGGCGACGCTGCTGAAAGCCGCAGGTATCGAAGCATGGCCGGTGCTGATCTCAGCCAGCCGCGATCTCGATCCCGCCACACCCTCGCCCGCGCAGTTCGACCACGTCATTACACTTGTTCCTCTCGGAGGCAAGTTTTTGTGGATGGACTCAACCATGGAGGTGGCACCCGTCGGAGTACTGGCGGCTGTCCTGCGTGACAAGAAGGCTCTTGTTGTCCCCAACGACAAGGCCCCTTACCTGGAGACGACGCCTGCCAACCTTCCTTCTCCATCATCCGTTCAATTCAAGGTCGCAGGGAAAATCTCAAATCTGGGGGTTTTTACCGGGCATGTAGATGAAACTGCGGACGGAGATGCGGGCATGTTGTTCCGCGTTGCATTCCGACGGGTTCCACAGTCGCAGTGGAAAGAACTGATGCAAGCGATCGCGAGGTTGCAGAACTTCGGCGGAGAGGTTTCCAATCCGCAAGTTTCCCAGGTTGAACAAATCAGCCAGCCCCTTGCTTTCTCCTTCGACTACACGCGAGAGAAGTACTACCAGTGGGACGATCATGACAGGTCGCACTGGATCGGACCACCGATGCCGGGCATGGGTGGAGAACTCCCTCCCGGTGTGAAAGAGAAGAAGCCGGCCGACGATCCCGAACTCGGGGCAATCGGGCAGACGATATACCGCACAAGTATGCAATTGCCGGTCGGCTGGTCCATGTCTCCCCCCAGGAACACAGACATCAAGGAAGACTGGGGCGAATACTTCTCTACTTACAGTTTCTCGGGAGGAATCTTCACGGCCGAACGATGTCTCATTGTGAAGAAGACAAAGGTCCCACTCGACCAGTGGGAGCAATATCTCGCGTTTCGCCGCGCCATCTTTGAGGACGAGAACCGGCAGACCCTGATCGCGCCATCCAGGTCCTCGACCGGGACAAAGTAGTCGAGACACGAATGCCTCTAGTTCTTAGGGTTTCGATTGGCCGAGGCTAGTCCAATCGAGGACAACTTTGCCGGTGTTGCCGGAGATCATGGTGGCAAAACCGTTTTCAAACTCGCTGTACGGGAAGCGATGCGTAATCACGGGCGAGATGTCCAGGCCTGAGTCCAACATCACCGACATCTTGTACCAGGTCTCGTACATTTCGCGGCCATAGATTCCCTTGATCGTGATCATGTTGAAAATCACAGGACGCCAGTCCATCGGAACGCTTTTGGAGGGGATGCCGAGTGCCGCGATCTTGCCGCCATGGCTCATGTTGGCGATCATGTCGCTCAGAGCTTGCGGATTGCCGGACATCTCCAGGCCCACGTCGAATCCCTCGGTCATTTTGAGCTGCTTCTGAACCTCGCTGAGCGGAGTTTCCGTTGGGTTGACGGCGAGTGTGGCTCCCATCTTTCGTGCAAGATCGAGACGGAAGGGATTGAGGTCGGTGACGACGACGTGCCTCGCTCCGGCGTGGCGAACGACTGCAATCGCCATGATGCCGATGGGGCCTGCGCCGGTGATGAGCACGTCTTCTCCCAGCACTGGAAAAGACAGCGCGGTGTGAACGGCGTTTCCGAAGGGATCGAAGATCGCAGCAACTTCAAGATTGACGCCGGGGTGATGCCGCCAGATGTTGGTCATCGGCAGTGAGATGAATTCGGCAAAGGCGCCCGGGCGATTGACGCCGACTCCCTTAGTGGAGACGCACAGATGCCGTCTGCCGGCGAGACAGTTACGGCAGCGGCCGCAGACCACATGCCCCTCGCCGCTGACGATATCGCCGGGAAAGAAGTCGTTGACATTCGAACCGACTGCGACGATTTTGCCGACGAACTCGTGGCCGATGGCCATGGGAACAGGAATGGTCTTTTGCGCCCAGTCGTCCCAGTTGTAGATGTGGACGTCAGTTCCGCAGATGCCGGTGTAAAGGACACGGATGAGGACGTCGTTAATGCCCATTGTGGGCTCGGGGATGTCTTCCAGCCACAGTCCGCGCTCGGCTCGCGCCTTGACCAACGCCTTCATTCAGAACCTCCTGCTCACAACCAATCCGTTGAAAGTGTAATGGTTCCGGACGGGACGGGCCACACGACTCGGCGCGGTTGGCGCTGAATGAAGATTGAAATTGAAACCTGGCTGGCCGTGTAACTATCTGGGATTCATCCGTGCGGTATCGAAGGGTGAATAGCTCGGATTCTCTGAGATGCTGGCGGCTTGTGATTGGGAGACGCGGGCCTGCGCAATTTCCTTCTGGTGCGGCGTCATCACGCTGGCGATCTGTTTGAGAGCCCGTACTGCAGATGCATCTCCGGCGGCGGCGGCGCGGCAGTACCACAGAAATGCTGTCACATAGTCCAGCGGAACGCCACGGCCGGAGGAGTACATGGTGGCAAGGTTGTACTGGGCGCGGCTGACGCCACGTGTAGCTGCTTCAGCGTATAAAGCAACTGCCTGGTTATAGTCTTTGGCGATTCCCAGGCCATCTTCGTACATGACGCCGAGGTTGTTGTTGGCTTGGGCAAGCCCCTGCGCGGCGGCCTTGCGATACCAGTAGAGTGCTTGCTCGTAGTCGCGCTCGAGCCCGACGCCGTGCTGATAGAACGAACCGAGATTGTTCTGGGCGATTGCATTTCCAAGTTCCGCGGCGGCCCGATACCACTTTGCTGATTCAGCGTCGTCGTGGGGAACGCCGCGACCGGTGTGATAGAGATTGCCGAGTTTGCATTGCGCAACGGCGTCTGCTTGATCGGCGGCGGCGCGATACCAGCGTGCAGCTTCAGAGAGATCGACCGGGACGGCTTTTCCCTGCTCAAGGAAGTAGCCCAATCGCTCCTCGGCTGCGGCATAGCCCTGAAGGGAAGCTGCGCGAACGAGCGTATAGGCCTTCGCATCGTCCTGGGGAACGCCCAGGCCATTTTCGTAGAGCGCACCGAGATTGAATTGCGCAGGGGCGTAGCCCTTGGAGGCGGCCACAGAAAACCATCGTGCAGCTTCTTCGTAGTTCCGCTCGACGCCTTTGCCGAAGGCGTAAGCGAAAGCCAGGTTGTTCTGGCCTAGAGGATCTCCAGCCTCAGCGGATCTTCGTATTTCCGCGATTGTCTGCGCGACCGGCGGATTGTGATCCTCAATCGACAAATGAGTCGCAGATGATCGAACGGAACTGGACGACACTACTGAATCGCTTGTCTGGCACCACGACAAGGTCGATGCAAGTAAAAGGGCAGAAATGGCCAGGTTCGAAGATGAGATGCTGCAGTACTTCATAAGTCCCTCCGCAATTTCTTGCGGAATGGACGATAGTAACTCTATTCACACTATTTTCTCAAGTAATTCATGATCCTTTAATGACAAGATGGCTACGAATGAGCATGCGCCGCTGGCGGCATCGGGTGGGAGCCCAAGCGCGTGCGCAATTTACGCGTTGATCGCCATGCCTTCCACGGCTGCGTAGGCGTCGAGCATGGCCTCGCTAATTGTTGGATGCGCGTGGATGGTGAACATGAGCTCGTCGATGGTGCCTTCGAGTTCCATGACGGCGACGGCTTCAGCGATGAGCTCGGTAGCCTGCGGGCCAATAATGTGCACGCCGAGGATTTCGCCATACTTGGCGTCGGCGACGATCTTGACGAAGCCGTCGTGGCTGCCGACGATGGTGGCCTTGGAATTTCCTGCGAACGGAAATTTGCCAACCTTGATCTCGTAGCCCTGTTCTTTGGCCTGGGCTTCGGTCAAACCCACTGAGCCGATTTGGGGATCGGAATAAGTGCAGGCGGGAATGCGATCGCGGCGGACGGAACGATACTTGCGGCCAGCGATTTTGGTGACGGCGACGATTCCGCTCATGGAGCCGGAGTGTGCGAGCTGCGGCAAGCCGGCAACGATGTCGCCGATGGCGTAGATGCCGGGCTCGGCGGTCTCTTGCGCTTCTCCGACCTTGATGAATCCGCGGTCGAGTTCGATGCGGGTCTTGTCGATGCCGACGTCAGCGATGCGCGGTGCGCGGCCTACGGCGACGAGAACTTTCTCGGCTTCCTTTTCGACAGGCTTGCCGTTGGCCGCGGTCCAGGTGACTTTGACGCCAGAGTCGGTCTTCTCGATTTTCTCGACCTTGGCGCCCGTGTTGATGTCGATGCCGCGCTTTTTGAAGACGCGCGTGAGCTCCTTGGAAATCTCCTCGTCTTCGGGAGGCATGATGCGAGGAAGGAATTCGACGAGTGTAACCTCGGTGCCGAAGCTGCGGAAGATGGAGCTGAACTCGACGCCGACGGCGCCGGCGCCGATGACGATGAGGGATCTCGGCACCTGAGGGACGGCGAGCATTTCGATGTTGGTAAGGATGCGGTCGTCAGGCTTGAGGCCGAAGATCATTTTGGCATCGGAGCCGGTGGCGAGGATGATGTTCTTTGTTTTGACTTCGCCATTTGCGCCGTCGCCTGCAGTCAGATCGATCGTGTGGATGCCGTCTTTGGCCGCGCCGGTGAGTCGGCCGTAGCCGGAAATCACCGTAACCTTATTCTTCTTCATCAGGAAGCCAAGGCCCCTGGTGTGCTTGTCGACGATGGAGGTCTTGCGCTTCTGCACGGCTTCCCAGTTGAGGGTGCGGCCGTCGACGTTGTCGATGCCGTACTCGGCCGCTTGCTTGAGGTGGTCCCAGAGTTCGGCATTGAAGAGCAGGGCCTTGGTGGGGATGCATCCGACGTGCAGGCAGGTGCCGCCAAGGACGGTGGCGGACTCGATGAGCGCGACCTTGAGGCCGAGTTGTCCCGCGCGAATAGCCGCGTTGTAGCCTGCCGGGCCGCTGCCGATGATTGCTACGTCATAGATGGTGGCTGCCAAAGCCGCTCCGTTCCTGCGCGCTCAAGATGC
Organism: uncultured Acidobacteriaceae bacterium; assembly: GCA_963735215.1. Taxonomy (GTDB): domain Bacteria; phylum Acidobacteriota; class Terriglobia; order Terriglobales; family Acidobacteriaceae; genus Telmatobacter. The sequence continues at coordinate 260,611 of CAVTKF010000015.1, forward strand.
TCGCGAGCGGCGCGTTCCACTGTTAAGTTTAATGCCCGCATTTCATTTGATGTGTCGCCGCTGCTATTGATTCGTATGCACTAGGCCGGATGCAATGCTTTGCGTCTCGGGATCATCGCCAAAGGCTTCGATCCAGTGCACGCCGGGCTCGCGGCGAAACCAGGTCAGCTGGCGCTTGGCGTAGTTGCGATGACCTTGCTGGGCTTCGGCAATGGCGACCTTCTCGCTGACGCCCTTGAGAAGGACAGAAAGCGCCTGACGGTATCCGAGCGAATCGAGCGCCTTGATAGGTCCGTAGCACGCAAGAAGAGCGCGTGTCTCCTGGAGGAGCCCTGCCGAGAACATCTCGGCGCAGCGTTGATTCAGCCGCTCATAGAGTGAGGCGCGCGGCGGGTTGAGGCCAATGCGGAGCAGACGAAAACCGGTGAGAGGATCGCGTGCGAGGATTTGCGACATGGGCTGGCGCGCGGCGAGGCATACCTCGATGGCGCGAATTAGCTTGGGCGTGTCGTTGGCGTGGATACGCGCGGCCGATACGGGATCCATACGGGTGAGCAGGCGATGGAGCCAGGCGCTTTCGCGGCGCTCGACACTCCGGCGGAGGCGTTTGCGCAGGTTTTCCTGACGGGCGGGGCCGGCGAAGAGGCCGTCAGTAAGTGCGCGCAGGTAGAGGCCTGTGCCGCCGGTGACGATGGGGAGTTTTCCGTGGTTCGCGATTTCGTGCAGGGCGGCTCGAGCGCGGCGGCTGTAGTCTCCTGCGGTGAAGGGCTGATCGGGATCGGCGACGTCGATGAGGTGATGCGGGATTCGGGCGCGTTCCTCCAGCGTGGGTTTGGCGGTGCCGAGATCCATACCGCGGTAGACGGCGACGGAATCGCAGCTGATGATTTCTCCGTTGAAATGCTCGGCAAGAGAGAGCGAGAGAGCGGTTTTGCCGCTGCCTGTGGGGCCCAATAAAAGCACCACCAGAGGGTCGATGGGCCGCGCAGGCCCCGCGCCGAAGGCGCCGCTCGCCGTGCGCGAAGCACTCATGGGCGCCACCAGCCGGGAGGGAAGATCCATTTGGGGTTGGTGTGGAAGAGCCACCAGATGAGGATTGCAGCCGCGATGATGAGCAGGCCGAAGGTCTGATTGCGGCGGAAGGCTCGACGCTGCTCGTCGCGCCGCTGGTCTTCGGCTAACTGTTCCAGGTACGGCTTGATTCGGCGTTCAACCATGGGTTATCTAGAACCAATCTTACTGTTTGTCCAGTAAACAGCGCCCAGTATCCGCCTCCGGCGCCGAAGGCGCGGTCCGCCGCACGCGCAGTGCGTTTGACTTGACCCGGCTCGATTGCTGACCATGGTTTTCGGGCTTTGCGCAGTGAAGAGGAAGGTTTGAAGTCAATGAAGGTTCTGATCCTTGGTTCGGGCGGACGGGAACATGCGCTGGCATGGGCTGCGAGCCGCAGCCCTCGCGTTACAGAGGTTGTGTGCGCGCCGGGCAATGGCGGCATCGGGCAGGTGGCTCGTTGCGTGCCTGTGGATATGAAGGACGTTGCCGCGATGCTGCGGCTGGCGGAAGCGGAGCAGCCGAGCCTGACCATCGTCGGGCCGGAACTACCGCTTTCACTGGGCGTGGTGGATGCTTTTCGCGAGCGCGGTTATCGCATCTTCGGGCCGACACGCGATGCGGCGCAGCTGGAGTCCAGCAAGGCGTTTGCCAAGCAATTCATGAAGCGGCATCAGATTCCCACGGCGAACTACGCCGTCTGCACCACTGGCAAAGAAGTGGAAGAGTCCATCAAGCACTTCCACGCGCCCGTGGTGGTAAAAGCCGATGGGCTGGCAGCAGGCAAGGGCGTGATCATCTGCCCGACACGGCAGTTTGCGATCGACGCGGCGCATGGGCTTTTCAGCGGGGAGTTGCTGGGCGTGGCCGAGAAGCAGGTGGTGATTGAGGAGTTCCTCGAAGGCGAAGAGGTGAGTTTTCTGTGCCTCTCGGATGGCACGCACGTAGTGCCTCTAGTTCCGGCGCAGGATCACAAGCGGATTGGCGAGGGAGACACGGGGCCGAACACCGGGGGCATGGGCGTCTACTCCACCAGCGACATGCTGGAGCCCACAATGACGGAGTGGATTCTGCATCATATTGCGGAGCCTACGGTGCGGGGCATGGCGGAGGAAGGTGCGCCATTTGTTGGCGTTCTCTATTGCGGCCTGATGATGACCGCGCGGGGACCGCAGCTGCTGGAGTACAACGCGCGGTTTGGCGATCCGGAGACGCAGGCAATCCTGCTGCGGCTCGAGTCGGACCTGGTGGATGCGCTGGAGGCCTGCATCGATGGCCAGTCTCGCGGAGACAGAGATGCGCTGGAGCCAAGGTGCTGCGGCTTGCGTGGTGGCAAGCTCTTCGGGATATCCGGGCAGCTACAAGACGGGGTTGCCCATCACCGGGCTGAGTCTCGCGGCGCAAATACCGGGTGTCGAGGTTTTCCACTCCGGCACCACTCGCGTCGGCAGCCAGCTTGTAACCAGCGGCGGGCGGGTGCTCGGTGTTACGGCTGAAGGCGATTCGCTTGAAGAGGCACTGTCGCGAGCATACGAAGCGCTCGCGCAGATTCATTTTGAAGGCATGTACTACCGCCATGACATCGGACACAGGGCGCTGAAGCAGCCGCGCAGGTAGAACCGCACTTTGGCTCTCGCGGGCGCGAGTGTGCGTCAGGATTCGGCGGAAGAACCGCTGGTCAGCTTGTCAACTCAACAGAGGCGTAACCGGCGCGGTAGGTGCAGCCGGAACGGGTCTGGGCTGCTTCTGGAAACAAGCGCGGCAAAGGACGGGCCTGCCCTGGGTAGGTTTGAACGGCACCGTGGTTTCGGTTCCGCAGGCCGAACAGGTAGTTCGGGTTTCAGAACGGACCCGGCCGCCCGTGGCGCGTTTAGCCTTGCATTGCTTGCAATGCTTGGGGTCGTTCTTGAATTGTTTGTCGTGAAAGAACAGTTGCTCGCCCGCGGTGAAGACAAACTCTGCACCGCAATCGTTGCACTTCAAAACTCTGTCGACAAATTCCATGGCCGCTTCCCCCAAAGCAGGGAGGACTGTCGAAATCGGCCATGATCTTGAGAGCTCGCCGGTCCCGTTTCCCTGTCTTTGAACGTCCTTGAACAACAAGGGCCCGGGCCGCAATAAACAGGGCGGCGATATTTGAAACGTCTCCGCAGTACAGAGACTTAAAGCATTTCGCGCTTTCAACTCAACTCTCAGCGCAAACTTGAATTAACAATCGCGATGCGCCGCCCGATGGTCATGCTATATGGCTGCTCTCACCCCGGGGGAGTAAGTATAGCCCGGGCGGTGCATTTCGCGATGTGTGGTAAGTAACTTAGTCCTGCTCTTTACGAGCTTTCTTGCGATTCCGCTTGCGTGCCAGTGCTGCTTTGACACGACGCTTCTCACCGGGCTTCAGATAGTAGGAATGACGCTTCACTTCCTTGATGATGTCTTCCTGCTGTACCTTCCGTTTAAACCGGCGCAGCGCATTTTCAAGCGGTTCGCCTTCCTGCAAGCGAACCTCTGCCAAAGGGTAAACACCTCCAAACCTGCCAGAAAGGCCCATATTCATGATAACGCAAGTTCATATAGTCGGCCAACTTACGAAAAGCGGGTCTTCAAGGATTTCCTCCTTCCTATCCGAAATCCTAGAATATTTCCTCTAAGGAGAAAATTGGCTACAAGTCGCTCAAACACAGGGGTTGTCCACTCACTTACACTGGTATTCTGAGGATTCTGATAATTCCATGATTCGCCGCTACCAGGGGAAACTCCCAACCATCCCGGCAAGCTGTTACGTCGATCTATCCGCTCAAGTCATTGGGGACGTCAAGCTTGGCGAGAACTCCTCCGTATGGATGAACGCCGTTCTCCGCGGTGACGTGAATTCGATCCGGGTGGGGTCGAACTCAAATGTGCAGGACTGCTCGGTGCTGCATGGGCAGCGAGATCTCTACGCGGTTACCGTGGGCGACTGGGTGACGATTGGCCATAATGCGACTGTGCATGGGTGCGTTGTGGAAGATGCGGTGCTGATCGGGATGGGCGTCACAATTCTGAATGACTGCCGGATCGGCGAGGGCTCCATCATCGCGGCCGGAGCAGTGCTGCCGGAACACACGGTTGTACCTCCACGGACGCTTTGGGCTGGAGTGCCGGGCAAGCAGCGGCGCGAACTTGGTGATCGGGATCGCAAACTCATCCTCGCGTATGCACAGAATTATCTCGATTACACGAAGATCTATCTTGCCGAGACGGATAAGTAGAAGGCAGGATGACGATTCATTCATCTGAATGGAACGCTGAGATCGTTTAGCATCAAAGAAACCTGTGAACACCTCTGGCAAGACATTCCAGCATATCCTTCGGTTCGGTTTCTTAGTTCTGCTTACGACCGCTTTCGGTGTCAGTGTTGATGCACAGACCTGGCCCCCGGCGACCTCCGTGCCCAACGCGCCGGAGCCACAGGTGACGCTTCGCGACACGCCGATGAGGATCCTGAAGGATCAGGGAGCGATCTGGTCGAGCCCCGTCCGTGTCCGTGACAAGAATTTACGCTACCTGGTCCCACTTGGCCTGGCGGTTACCGTCGCCATCACCACCGATCACGAGGCGATGTCTGAAGTTGTCTCGCAGAACCCCAGCTTTAACAATGCCAATACTAATGCCTCCAACGTGCTGGTTAGCCCGTTCATTGCTGCGCCGGCGGTGATGTTCGCGGCAGGGCAGCTTAAGGGCAACGATCATGCCCGCGAAACCGGCATCCTGGGCGGCGAAGCCATCCTCAACGGCCTGGTGGTGGAGCAGGGAATGAAGCTGATTTTCTGGCGCGAGCGGCCCACCGTTGATGGTGCCAAAGGCAAGTTCTTTCAGACCAGCGTTGGCTGGGACTCGTCGTTTCCTTCGTCGCACAGCATGATCGCATGGTCGAGCGCGGCTGTGCTGGCGGAGGAATATCCGTCTCGATTGAATCAGCTTGGGATTTACACTCTGGCCACCGGCGTGAGCCTGACGCGTGTGCTCGGCCAGCAGCACTTCCCGTCAGACGTACTGGTTGGCAGCGCATTCGGGTGGATGATCGGACACTACGTCTACAAGAAGCACCACCGCTGGCACGGACTCGACTCGCGATAAACAATTCCAGTTCCTATCCTGAGCACAGAAGTCTCGCTCTCGCACGTCACCCTCTCCTTGACAATCTACCTATCGCAACGTATAGGTAGATTGTCTAGGAGACACCGGAAATGGCACCACTTGAAAAGGCGGATCTGCTGCAGGGCACGCTTGACCTGCTGATTCTGAAAGTCGTTGCGCTTGGCCCGGTGCATGGGTATGGCATCTCGCAACGAATTCGGCAGATCTCATCTGATGTATTGCAGGTTCAGCAGGGGTCCCTTTATCCCGCGCTGCACCGGCTGGAGAAGCGTGGATGGCTCGAGGCCGACTGGGGCGAGTCAGACAAGGGCAGGCAGGCGAAGTTCTATCGACTCTCGGCGGAGGGCCGCAAGCAACTCGCAGCCGAAGAGGACACCTGGAACCGGCTTTCGCGGGCCGTGGCGCTCATCCTGGAAACGGCGCGGTAGGACACTGCGCAGGAGGCGATGATGATCGGCTGGAGACGTTCCCCTCGTAAACCAGCTCCTGAAGACCCGGTGGAGCAGGAGATTGGCTTCCACATCGCGGAACTAATGGAAGCTTACGTTGCGCAGGGCTTGTCGCCTGAGGAAGCGCGCCGGCGGGCACTGCTGGAATTTGGCGGACGGGAACAGGTGAAGCAACAGGTGCGGGAGGTGCACATCTCGGCATTTCTTGAGAGCGTGCTTTTTAACCTGAAAGCTGCTATACGTTTCTTGCGCAAATCGCCTTCATTCTCAATTGTGGTCATTCTCACGTTGGCGCTCGGAATTGGCGCCAACAGTGCGGTATTCTCAGCGATCGATGCGATCATCCTTCGGCCGTTGCCATTTCCGAATGGCAACCAATTGGTGGCGCTTTATCAGCATGACTACAAGGGGCGCGACGCCAACACATTTGTTGCTCCGGTGCGGCTCGAAGACTGGAACCGGCTGAACTCAACATTTCAAGCAATCAGCGGGTACTACTTCGACGATCTTTCCGAGACCTCCAACTCCTTGCCGGAGAAGGTGACGGAGTGCCTTGTCGCTCCGAGATTCTTAGAGGTTATGGGCGTTTCGCCTGCGCTGGGACGCGCGTTCACGCCGCAGGAGGAGCATTGGGGAGGTCCCAATGCCGCGCTCATCAGCTACGCGTTTTGGCAGAAGCGCTTCCATGGTGATCCTGGCGCAGTTGGACAAAAGCTGCACATCGGCGGCTACTCTTACTCGATTGTGGGCGTGATGCCGGCGTCGTTTCAATTCCCAAAAAATGAGGTGGACTTGTGGACTCCCAGCGCACCGGATGCACCGTTTGCGCAGCGACGGGATGAGACGTGGTTCACCGTTATTGGCCGCATGAAACCGGGAGTTACGCTTGAGAAGGCATCGGCCGATCTTGCAATCGTGCAGAGGCAACTGGGTAAACAGTTCCCCAAGCCCGATGCGGAGCTTACGGTTCAGGCCGAACCGATGAAAGAAGTGATCGTAGGAAGTGCACGGAGTTCGCTCTGGCTGCTTTACGGATCGGTTTCGCTGCTCCTCCTGATTGCCTGCTCGAATATCGCGGCGCTGTTGCTGGCGCGAATGACCGAGCGCGAGCATGAGGTGTCGATTCGCTTCTCGCTGGGTGCATCTAGGCTGGCGATTGTTGTGCAGCTCTTGACGGAGGTATTCACGCTGGCGCTGCTTGGGTCGCTCGCCGGGCTGCTGGTTGCCGCTGCATCCGCACGCGGTTTCCACCTGCTGGCGAAGACGCTGCCGCGCGCCGAAGAGATCGGCCTCAACTGGCAGATCGTAGCCTACACACTGGTTGCGGCGATGTTTACCACTTTACTTTGCGGACTTTTTCCTGCACTGCGAGGTACGCGCCGCACTCTCGCGCAGGCACTTGCTGCGGGCGGCCGCACCCAGGTGTCGACGCGCGGGACGTTGCAATGGCTGCTGGTGGGCACGCAGATAACGTTGGCCGTAACACTGCTGATTGGGGCGGGATTACTGTTGCGGAGTTTTCAGCAGCTCTCGCGTGTGTATCCCGGATTTGAACCCAGTCATGTGCTGACCTTCCAGGTAAGCGGCTCATGGGGTGAAACTACCGACATGAAAAATGTTGTGCAGCGGATCGATCACACGCTTGAGAGCGTGCGCACGCTTCCCGGCGTGGAGGCTGCATCGACAGCAGCGATGCTCCCCGGCGTTTCGTCGCAGTATCAGATTGAATTCAAAATCGATGGCAAGCTGGAACCGGGTCATCCGATTCTCGCGGATAGCCGTTATGTCTCCGCGGGTTATTTCGATACCATGCGAATCCCGCTGCTGGTTGGGGAAAGCTGCAGGCACGCCTCCAACACCAGCGACGTAATGGTGAATCGCGCGTTCGCGGACAAGTACATGGGCGATACGCTGGCAGTCGGGCACCAGCTTTCAGGAGCCGTCTACAACGACTTCCTTCCTCAAGGGATGATTCGCGGCATCGTGGGCGATGCGCGGGAGGAGGGTCTGAACACGCAACCGGTGCCCACGGTGTACTCCTGTTTCAGCGCACCGGATCCATTCCCGAACTACCTCGTTCGCACCCATGGAGACCCAATGGCGATGGCGGAAACGATTCGCCGGCGGATCCACGAGATTGAGCCAACCCGGTCTGTTTATGCGTTTGCTCCGCTGCAGGAGCACCTGGATGAAGCGTCGTCGGAAAATCGTCTGCGCACCATGCTGCTGACGGTCTTTGCTGCGACCGCCATTCTGCTGGCGTGCATTGGACTCTATGGCACATTGAGCTACCTTGGTCGATTGCGGCAGCGTGAAGTGGGCGTACGTCTGGCGCTGGGTGCGATGCGCAACCAGATTGTTGCACGATTTTTGCTGCAGGGGCTGCGCGTGGCCGTGATTGGATGTGTCGCCGGTCTTGCACTTGGCCTGGGACTTTCGCACTTTATCGGCTCGATGCTGTACGGGGTGTCCGCGCTTGATCCGGCGACGTATGGTGGCGTCATTTTGCTGATATTGCTGGTCTCCGCCTGCGCGTCGCTGGTCCCTGCTCTTCGAGCGGCCCACGTTGAACCGGTGCAGATTTTGCGGGAAGAGTAGTTCAAAGTTCCGAGTTCGTAGTTCTGACTCGGAAGACGGCGAAGACGAAGGAGACACTTCACGGACCTCGAACTTGGAACTACGAACTCTGAACTATCGCTTACACTGGCAGTGGATTTCTCTCTGGGAAGTTCCTCTGGTGCCAGTAAGGGTAGACCGGTGTGACCGCACTGGCCTTGTCGAGTTTGGCGATTTGATCCGCAGTCAGGTTCCAGCCCACGGCATCAAGATTCTGCCGGAGTTGTTCTTCGTTGCGTGCGCCCAGAATGAGCGATGATACGGTGGGCCGCTGCAGGACCCAGTTCAGTGCGACTTGCGGAATGCTCTTGCCCGTTTCGGCAGCCACAGATTCCAGCGCATCCACGACTGTGTACAGATACTCATCGGCAACCGGAGGACCGGCGTCCGCTGTCTTGTGGAGGCGGCTGACTTCGGGCAGCGGCTGGCCGCGGCGGATTTTTCCAGTAAGCCGTCCCCAGCCGAGTGGACTCCAAACCAGCGCGCCAACTTTCTGATCGAGACCGAGCGGCATCAGTTCCCATTCGTATTCGCGACCGACGAGCGAGTAGTACACCTGGTGGGCGACAAATCGAGTCCAGCCATAGCGATCGGCGACTGCGAGTGATTTCATCAGATGCCAGCCGGAGAAATTCGATGCCGCGACGTAACGCACTTTGCCCTCGCGGACGAAGGTGTTCAGCGTGTCCTGAACTTCTTCGATCGGCGTGAGCGCGTCGAATCCGTGCATGTGGTAGATGTCGACATGGTCAGAGCCGAGGCGGCGCAGACTGGCCTCAAGGGCATTGCGCAGGTGATAGCGCGATGCGCCCCGGTCGTTGGGCCCGTCGCCCATGGGAAAGTAGGCCTTGGTCGAAATGAGCACGCGATCGCGTTTTCCCGCGAGCGCCTTGCCCAGGATCTCTTCGGAACGGCCATTCGAGTAACCGTCGGCCGTGTCGAAAAGGTTGACGCCGGCATCCAGGCACATGTCGATGAGGCGGGTCGCCTCGGCAACGTCGGTGCTGCCCCAGGCCTTGAAGAATTCGTTGCCGCCACCGAATGTTGCAGCGCCGAAACTCAGTGCAGAAACCTTGAGGCCTGAGCCTCCCAGCAGTCGATATTCCATGGCGATTAGGATGCCGCCAGTGGCTGGAGGATGCAAGGATGCATCCCGGCGGGACTGTGCTCGACGCTTCCATTCGCTCCACAACTGATGCAAAAGGCCGGGTCTGAGAGTGAATCGACGGGTTCGATACACTGGTTAGGCTATGGCCACACTGAAAGCTGTGCGCGGCACTCGCGATCTTCTGCCGCCGGAAACCGCGCTCTGGAACCGCATTGAGGCGACGGCACGCGCCGTCTTTGCCCGGTACAACTTCGGCGAGATCCGGACGCCGATATTTGAGGACACGTCGCTGTTTTCCCGCAGTGTCGGCGAAGAGACCGATATTGTCTCGAAGGAAATGTACACGTGGGAGGATCGGGCACGCGCGCAATCGGAGAAGCCCCAGTCGCTGACGTTGCGGCCTGAGAACACGGCCGGCGTGGTTCGCGCTTATATCGAACACAAGCTCGGTGAGACGGGGCAGTTGCAGAAGCTATATTACATTGGGCCCCAGTTCAGGCGCGAACGTCCGCAGAAGGGGCGGTACCGGCAGTTTTCGCAGATCGGGGCCGAGGTGATCGGGCCGCCGTCTGCGGGCAGCGAAAGCCCATTGCGCGACGCCGAAGTGCTGGAGATGCTGGCCACTCTGCTGGATGAGTTGGGGATCACCGGTTGGACGCTTGAGATCAATTCCGTGGGCTCGTCGGATGACCGGGCGCGCTATAACGAAACACTGCGGCAGGCATTGATTCCGCTGGCGCCGAAGATGTGCCCAGACTGCCAGCGACGCGCGGTGACCAATCCGCTGCGGGTGCTGGACTGCAAGGTGCCGGAGGATCAGCCGATTATCGAGACGCTGCCGAAGATCGTGGAGTCTCTCGATGAGGCGTCGAAGGTCCATTTCGAGGCGGTAACGGCGGCTCTGGATGCGGCGGGGGTGCTGTACACGCGGAATCACCGGCTGGTGCGGGGACTGGACTACTACACGCGTACCACGTTTGAGTTCACGCATGGAGGTTTGGGTGCGCAGAACGCGCTTCTGGGTGGCGGGCGCTACGACGGGCTAAGTGAGGCCATCGGCGGGCCCAAGGCTCCCGGGATCGGCTTTGCCATGGGAGAAGACAGGCTGGTGCTGACGCTTCAGGCACTTGAAGCGGCAAAGTCGGAGAAGAACGACGCGTATATTGCGCCGCTGGGCGAGGCCCTGAACCCGGCTGCGCTAGCGCTGGCGCGTGAACTGCGGCGGGGCGGGTTGAGCGTCGAGTTGGGAGATGGTTCGTTTCGGCTGAAGAAGTCGTTTGAGGCTGCCGATCGGACGTCGCGCCGAATCGTGATCATGGGCGAAGACGAGCTTCAATCCGGTATCCTGACTGTGAAGGACTTCTCAACCGGTATACAAACCAAGGTTCCGCGCGCTGAGCTGGCAGGCATTCTCAAACAATGAGCGCGTGTCGTTGAGATTGTGCTTTCCCACCCAAGCGCTGAAAATCGCGCATGGATGGGGCACCCGACATTTTAATCAATCGTCTTATGTCACGACTGACGTCGTGCCCCTTCAAGGCGACAAAGGAATGACGTTTTGCTCGACTTTTTAGGCAATCTTGAACGGACGCAGATGTGCGGCGAATTGCGCGCCGCCAGCGCAGGCGAACACGTGGTCGTGATGGGCTGGGTGAACCGGCGCCGCGACCATGGCAACCTGATCTTTCTCGATGTGCGCGACCGCAGCGGCATCGCGCAGGTGGTGCTCGACAAAGAGCTGACGCCTGAAGGACACCTCAAGGGCGAGCAGGTTCGTCCGGAGTATGTTGTCGCCGCCGTGGGCAAGGTTCGCCTGCGCGGCAAAGACGCCATTAATCCAAAGATGCCAACAGGCGAGGTGGAGATTGAAGCGACCGAGCTGCGAATCCTGAACGACGCGCGTCTGGCGCCGTTTTCACCTTCGGAAGAGGCTATCCAGAACGAAGAAACCCGCCTCAAGTATCGCTACATCGACCTGCGCCGCGTGGAGATGCAGCGCAACTTCTTGCTGCGGCATGAGATTACGCGCGCGATCCGCGAGAGCCTGAGCGGGCAGGGATTTCTCGAGATCGAGACGCCGATCCTGACCAAGTCCACGCCGGAGGGCGCGCGCGATTTTCTGGTGCCGAGCCGTGTTCATCCCAGCGAGTTCTACGCCCTGCCGCAGTCGCCGCAGATTTTCAAGCAGATCCTGATGATCTCGGGGTTTGACCGCTACTTCCAGATCGCGCGCTGCTTCCGCGACGAGGACCAGCGCGCCGACCGCCAGTTGGAGTTCACGCAGGTCGATCTGGAGATGAGTTTCCCGCGGCGCGAGCACGTCTTTGCGGTAGTGGAGAAGTTCTGCGCGGCGGCATGGGCTGCTGCGGGCATCACGCTGCCCACGCCATTTCCGCGAATCACTTACGACGATGCTATTCGGCAATACGGCTCGGACAAGCCGGACCTGCGGCTGCCCGGACTGACCGATGTGCGTTCGGCGTTTCCCGAAGAAGCGCTGGCAACGCTGCAGATTGACCCAGCTCTGCCCATCGTGGCGCTGCGCATTCCCGAGCGTCGGCGAGTTGAGCCGCAAGGAACGCGAGGAAAATCATCCGCTCTTCGACCAGAAGAAGGGCGCGAAGTTCATCGACGATTTCAAACGCCTGGCCAAGAGTCTGCCGGACACCGTCACGAAGATTCGTGAGCTGACCGGCGCGGCCGAGAGCGATTTTCTGATTGTGGTGGCGGGCGATCCGGCGCATCACATCAAGGCGAGCGACACAAAGTTTGAAGGGCGGCTGAGCGAGCGCGAGATCAACGTGTACTCCGCCGCTGGAAACTTCCGCAGCGAGCTGGCGAAGAAGTACGCCGACCGGCACAAGGCTTTTGAGATCACCGATGAGGCGGTTCGAAACGCAGAACCACGGAGTGGCGGCAAGATGCTCGATGGCGCGGCTGCGTTTCACCCGATCTGGATCGTCGACTTTCCGATGTTTGAGTACGACCTGGCAAGCGGCAAGTGGGTTCCGGCACACCATCCGTTTACCGCGCCGTATGAAGCCGACATGGCCAACCTCATCAGCGATCCTGCATCTGTTCGCGCGGACTGCTACGACCTGGCGATGAATGGACTGGAGCTTGGATCGGGATCCATCCGGATTCACCGCAAGGATGTGCAGCAGCAGATTTTTGCGTCGCTTGGAATCTCGGACGATGAGGCTCGCAAGCGGTTCGGGTTCTTCCTGGATGCGCTGGAATATGGGACTCCGCCGCATGGCGGCATTGCGCTTGGGCTCGACCGCATCGTGATGCTGCTGGCGGGTGCGCCCAGCTTGCGTGAGGTAATCACGTTCCCGAAGACTGCGAAGGCAATCGACCTGATGGCGGATGCACCGACGACGGTTCCAGATCAGCAGTTGAAGGAGCTGCACATCCGGGTGGCGGCAAAAAGCTGAGTAGGGGATTCAATCCCCCGTTGCTTCCACCAACTGGTCGGGAGCCGTCATCGCGACGGTATCAATGGAGAGGCATTTGCCGAGTTCGTTGAATTCCTTGTCCCAGCGAGGACGATCATCAGCGACCTGCGAGGTAAGCGCATAGCTCGATGTTCGCAGAATCTCGTACCAGATGTTCTGCGCCTGCCAGAGATTCAGCTCGAAGGGTAATTCCACCAGCGTGTGCGCCAGACTGAGCGCGCGGTCAAGCATCTCCAGCGATCCAGCCGACATCTGGAGCTCGACCATGGCCCGCTTCATGCGCTGGTCCGCAATGTAGGAGAGCGTCGCTGTTTCGAGCGGGACCTTATCGGACTTCGCCAGCTGAAGAAATGACCGCAGCTGCGCCTGGTCAATCGGATCGCCCTCAAGAGCGCGCCGGAGCCCAGCGTTGATGGCGAACTCGGCAGCGAGGGTGAGCGCCGGCGGCTTCGGCAATCCTGCCTGCGCGAGGTAGTGCAAAAGGCTGGCGTGGTCCTCGTAGATGTTGGTCAGCGAGCTCTCGATATCCCAAAGGGTCGAATTGAGAATCAAGTGCACAATCCGGCGCTGTTCGTCACGGAAGAGCGACGTAAGCGAGTAGTCCACGTGCCCGTAGAAGCGATCGATGAGGCGGATGACATCGGGAAAATCGGCAAGCTGCACCTGCTCTGCCGCCTCGGCCGCGAACGCATAGAATTCCGCCGTGTCTTCATCTCTGCACGGTCTGACGGCGGCGGTAATGTTCTGATCGCCGAAGTGCAGGACCGCGAAGCTGAATGTCTGTGCCTTGCCGGTGATAGCGCTGGTGATGTGCGCACTGCCCAGCGCGAGTCTCCCGCGTCCCGAGGTGTACACATCGTATGAGATGCGGCGCACGCGGTAGCAGAACAGCTCAGTTTCTTCAGCAAAGGACGAGAAGACGCTGCTGATGGCGTAGTGTGCAGCCACCTGCTCAAGACCGAGTTGCATCGTCAAGATCTTCTCGCTATAGATGCGCGCACCGTCACCTGCAGCCGCCATATTCGACTTTGCTTCGGCAAGTCGCGCGAGGAATGCAGGCTCCAGATTCGCGGCCTGGTCGCCAAACAACTCCTTCGCTAATTGAAGCGCGCGGGCGGCATAGGCGATGACTTGCACGGTTTCGATGCCGGAGATGTCGTCGAAGAACCAGCCGCAGCTTGTGTACATCAGTTGCGCGTGGCGCTGCATCTCCATGAGTTGGAGAGCCCGAACGCGCTCCTCTGCGCCGAGTGCGTAGCGCTGGTGATCGGCAAGAAAGCGATTCACGATTTCCTCACTGCGATCGAGAATCACGTCAATGTACGCATCGCGCGCGGCCCATACATCGGTGAAGAGTTTGGCGCCCTCCTGTTCGGTCAAGGGGGCAATTGTGTCACGAAGCTCGTCGAGGGCCTCGCGCAACGGGGCTCGCCATTCCTGATTCCATCCCGGCTTGCCGCTGCTGCATCCGCAGTTAGAGCGCCAGCGCTCTATGCCATGCGCACAACTCCACGAGGTGTCGTCGATGATTTCGCACTCCCACTCGGGCGGAAACTGTTCAAGGTAGCTTGCGTAATTGGTCAGCTTGACGGTCTTGTCCTGCTCGAGAAGGCGCACCGCGTACGCCAGAGCCATTTCACCGTGGCGATGATGATGGCCGTACGATTCGCCGTCGGTCGCCACGCTTTCGAGCTGGGGCTGCGCAGTGTCTTTGAATCCGGCCTTAAGCCGCGCGACGAAGTTTTCTCCGGAATTCAGCAGGCCCTCAAAAGCGATTGCGCGCGAGGTTGCGCCGTCGTAGAAAAATACTGTAATCGCCACGCCAGAGTCGAAACGCACCAGATAGGGCCGTGTTGTGTCTACGGAATTGCCGAGGGGCGTGGTCCATGCAGACCCGGAGCCGGTTCCGTCTGCCACGAGAGGCCGGACGCGCTTGCACTGGCTGGGCGCAAGGACTGTGAATTTGATTCCGTGCTTGCGCCAGCAGTTCCAGCGTCTCAGTGTCGGCCGCCGTCTCAGCGAGCCACATGCCTTCGGGCATTGCGCCGTAGTGGCTTTTGTAGTCGGCGATTCCCCAGCGAATCTGCGTGATCTTGTCGCGCTCGTTGGCCAGCGGCATAATCACGTGGTTGTAGACCTGCGCCATTGCCGAGCTGTGGCCCTGGAAGGTTTTCCGGCTGCGACGCTCTCCGTCGAGAATCATGCGGTAGGTGCGCGGCGCATTTTCCTTGAGCCAGCTCAGCAGCGTGGGCCCGAAGTTGAAGCTTATCCGCGCATAGTTGTTCACAATGCGGATGATCTGGTTCTTGTTGTTCACAGAGCGCGCGGCGCCGTTGGTGGCGTAGCACTCGGCGCAGACTCGCTCGTTCCAGTCGTGATAGGGCGCGGCCGAATCCTGGGTCTCAACCGTCTCGAGCCAGGGATTCTCGCGCGGGGGCTGATAGAAATGCCCATGAATGCAGATGTAGCGTTTGGTTGTTGCCATGCGTTCTCGATTGCAGGCCGCCGGAATGGCCGTGTCTGCTTATTGTAGGCTCCTGCGAAGCCGGGTTGTTCGAGGTCGAACACGGTCGGCGACTTCAGCGATGCAAATTTTGGGAGCTACTCCGCGACGGAGCGTCCTGCCGCTGGCGTTGACTTGGCCAGGTCGCAGGCACGCCACAGGTACCAGCTCGCGACGGAACGGAAGGGCCGCCATTTCTGGCCGCGCCTGAAGAGCACATCCGGCTTGGGAAGATCGGCGGCTTCGATCGGACGGTTCTTAGGGAGGCGTTGAAACGTGAGTGCGAATCCCTTGCGCACGCCGTAGTCCGTTACCGGGAGCACGTCTGGGCGGCCCATGCGGAAGATCAGCAGCATCTCGACGGTCCACGGACCGATGCCGCGGACTTCGGTCAGCCGCTCGACGATGTCAGCATCCGGCATTTTGAGAATGGCCTTGTGGGTCGGCACGGTTCCATCCAGCGTCTTCGCAGCCAGGTCACGCATCGCCTTGATCTTGTTGCCGGAGACGCCGGCGGCACGCAGTGGTTCATCCGGCGTGTCGAGCAATTGCTGTGGAGTCGGATCGCCGTGGAAGAACTCGCGTACGCGGCGATGAATGGTGGCTGCGGCCTTTCCGTGCAATTGCTGATAGAGGATCGATTCGAGGAGCGATTCAAAGGGCGAGGGCGCCGGATCCAGCCGCAGTTTGAATTCGCCGACTTTGTCGATGAGTGCGCCCAGCTTCGGGTCGCCAGTTTTCAAATGCTTGATTGCTTCCGCAGGATCGAAGGGAAGTTTGCGGCTCTTACCATCGTGGATCATAGGAAATAAGTCTATCGTGACAAGTTGTGCCGTCGGGCATGCCACAGAACCTCGTTTCTGTGGATTGGACGCTATATTTGTGCCGCACAGATACAGGCATAATAGAAGCTTGAATCCTGTGTAACCGGAGTGTCTACCAGCGTGACTCAGAAGACGATGCCTTCGTCCCTGTCCAGTATTGCGAGCGATGCCAACCTTGCATCCCGCAATCCTGATGTCTCTCTGTGGCTGCTTGCTGCAGGAGGAGCCGCTGGGATCTGGGACATGACCACGCATGTTGTCCCTTTCGGCAAGGGATTTGAGATGGTGGCTCTCGCCGAAAACCTCGCTCGGTACGGATCTTACGTGAACCCTTTTTCGGTGCTTGCCACAGGGCCCACGGCAGCAAATCCACCTCTGTATCCTTTGGTGCTGGCATTGATTTTCAGGGTCTTCCGTTCACCGGACCTGGTGTCGTCCATCGCCACGCTGGGCAACATCCTTGCCAATGCATTCGCGGCGATGTTGCTGGCACGCGTTTCAAACTTGTTCTATCGCGACGTCCGTCCCGGGGTGGTGGCAGCCGCGCTCTGGATATTGTCGAGCCAGCTGACGCCGGCATGGGACGTTGGACTCACCGTGCCGATGCTGCTCATGTTTTGCCTAATGACCTCGGCAACGATCTCGAAGCCAAAATTCGGAATGTCCGGACTCGCAGCCGGTCTGCTGGCGGCAGCCTTGTTCCTCTTTAACCCTTCGACCACTCTGATCTTTGTTCCGTGGATTGGATGGCTCGCGTACAAGCATCGCAAGAGCCCGAAGCAAACTGTCGCCTACTGCTGCCTGCTCTTCGGCGTTCTGGCTGTGCTGGGTGGGTCATGGGGATTTCGGAACCAGCAGCAGCTTGGGAAGTTCGTCATCCGTACCAATCTGGGGATGACCTTGTACGCGTCAGACAACGACTGCGCAAGACCGAGCCTTCTAGCATCGGAAGTAAATAACTGCTACCAGGCGCATCACCCTAACACGAGCATTGAGGAAGCTCAGTTACTCAGCTCGCTTGGGGAGGTAAATTACGATCAAGTGCGCGTGAAGGATGCAAGGGCTTGGATGCGAGGGCACCCCGGGCGGTTCCTTCGTCTTACACTCGCCCGCGCGCGCGATTTCTGGTTCCCCGTCCCCGATCAGCATTTATTCCAATCTGCAGTGATTTGGGTGACTACGTTGTTATCCATTCCTGGAATGTTTCTCATGGTTCGAAGGCGGATGGAAACTGCGCCCTTCCTCCTGTTCGTTCTCCTGATTTATCCATTGATGTATTACATCGTTGTCAGCGATGTTCGATACCGCCTGCCCGTATTGTGGCTCTCTCTTCTGCCAGCCGGGATCTTTCTGGTCAGGTTCTGGGATTTCGTGCCAAAACCCAACCGGAAGTGATGGATTCGCTCTGAGTTTGGCACTTAGGTCTCGCTCGTCAGTCGTCAACCTCGCTCCGCATCTCTAATTGCGTAGGTCTGGACGCACAGCCTAACCCTCGCTATTTACCATCAACAGGTAAGGTCAACATTGGAGCGACCAACTTTATGAAAATGCGTCCGGGAACGCAAACTGGCTTTCTTCTCTGCGGCAAGGAATGGAGCGAGGGTGAGGCACTGGAAGTACGCTCACCCTGGGACCAGGGCCTGATCGGCAAGGTTACGGTGGCAACACGCGCGGATGCTCGCGAAGCTGTGAACCATGCCGTCGCCAGCATGCGCCGCACTCGCGCGCTGCCTCGCTGGAAACGCCGCGAGATCCTTGAAGATATCGCATCCTCTCTGATCGAGCAGAAGGATCGCTTTGCGCAGCTCATCATGGCGGAAGCAGGCAAGCCGATCAGGCTGGCGCGGACTGAGGTGGACCGCGCGGTTCTCACCTTCAAGACGGCGGCCGAAGAAGCGGCACGGCTCGGCGGCGAAACGATTCCGCTTGATCTCACCGAGGGCAATGAGAATCGCTGGGGACTGGTGCAGCGTTTTCCCGTGGGTCCGGTGCTGGCGATTACTCCGTTTAATTTCCCGCTGAACCTGGTGGCACACAAGGCGGCTCCGGCGATTGCTGCCGGCTGCCCGATCCTGATCAAGCCATCGCCGCAGACGCCATTTACAGCGCTTGCGCTGGGGGAAGTAATTCTCAAAGCGGGTTGGCCCGAAGAAGCCCTCGCAGTTCTGCCGCTGGCGAACGCCGATACTGCGTGGCTGGCGGAAAAAGAAGATCGAATCAAGCTGGTCAGCTTTACCGGATCCGCGAAGGTGGGTTGGGAGCTGAAAGCGCACTCGGGCCGCAAGCGCGTTCTGCTGGAACTGGGCGGCAACGCGGCGCTAATCATTCACGGTGATTATCGCGATTTGGACGCAGCAGCTGAGCGTACTGCACACGCTGCCTTCGGCTACGCAGGGCAGTCTTGCATCAGCGTTCAGCGCATATTCGTCGACAAGTCCATCTTTCAGACATTTATCTGGAAGCTTGTAGAGGTCGCGGGCAAGCTTGTCTCCGGTGATCCGGCTAACGATGCGACAGAAGTGGGCCCGCTGATCCGGGCCGGCGAGGCCGAGCGCGTCGAGGCGTGGATCAAGGAGGCTGTCGAGGCGGGCGCGCGCCTGATTGCAGGTGGCGAGCGGACGGGTTCGGTGATTGCGCCTGCCATTCTCACGGGAACCAAGGCGGGGATGAAGATTCGCGACGAAGAAGTCTTCGGTCCGGTGGTGACCGTTGAGCCTTATGTCGATTTCGAACAGGCGCTTGCAGAGGTGAACCACTCGCGATTCGGGTTGCAGGCCGGGTTGCTGACGCGCGACGCAGGGCGGATTCTAACGGCCTATCGCGAACTCGAAGTGGGCGCGCTGATTGTTGGCGACACGCCCGCCTGGCGGCTCGATCCCATGCCTTACGGCGGGGTGAAGGATTCGGGGCTTGGCCGCGAGGGGTTACGGTCTGCCATTGAGGAGATGACCGAGCCGCGAATGCTCGTTATGTCGGGAATGAGCTGAGTAATCTTTACCCTGGCCAGCTGGGATTGCTGGACTAAGTTTATGTATCTAAATAGATTACTTTTTATGCAAGAGCACCGAGGTTTGATTTCGCCTTAGACTATAGAGTGTCAAGGCGGTGGTACCCTGATCGTCGATTCGGCTTTTGGGGGATATGGCTTGCGGATGCAACGGTGCTATCTTCAAACTTCGTGTAGGCGAATCGCCGTTAGAAAAGAAACGGGGCGTTTGATGCTCCCGAACAACCCACTGCAGCCGGAGAGTGTCGACGGGTAATGGAAAGCACGGAAACCAAGAATTGCCGTGCGTACAACGCGACGAGGGGTTGCATTGTCAGCTCCAAGGTCGTTGTTTCCGACTGTGCGAATCAACCACTGACGATTCTGAAACTCCTGGTAGAGAGTCTCGGGTTCAAGGCCGAAGCTGCCATCTGGCTGACCCCGCTGTCGTATGCTCCGCAGTTGATGCGGCCCTTCCCGTTTGATCTTGTGTACCTCGACAAGGACTTCAAGGTCATTCAGGCGGCGGAACTCCATCCCCAGGTATCACTTCCGCCGTACGACGAACGAGTTGCGACTGCGCTGGTTCTACCGCTGCGAGCGATCAGTTTGTCTGGGACGCAGATTGATGATCAGCTGATTGTTTGTGCCGAGGAGGAACTGGAAGCCCGGATCGCTGAGATGGCGACGCCAGCAATCACAGTGGTCGCAGATCCCGCAATCGCAGAAGTTCCGGTTTTGGCGATCGCAGAGGTCGTACTTCTCACGCCGGTCACGCCCATTGCCGCGGACAATCCGGTTCCAGTTACGACTCCCTCAACTCCGCCAGTGCCAAAACTGCCGACGTTTCCGTTTTCGGGTCCCGCTGTCGCTGCTCCGAAAGTTGCCTCCGCTATTTTACGAGCCACCGGCTTCACCGTAGCGTCGACGACGACATGGCAGATCACCAATTCCACGATGACGCCAGCGCTACCTGAGAAAGTCGTCGAAGCTGCCGAGAAAGCTGCTCCGCGCCTTGGGCTTTCAATTGTCGAGGTTCCTGAAACGGATGTTGAGCCAGCAGTTGCGGCGGAGAGTATCGTGCCGCCCGAGCAAGTGGTACGCGAGGCCGACGCAACCGTTTCAAATCCAGCCTTGGTTGCGGATCGCGGTCAAGCGGAACTGTTACCGATGGTAGAGGTCTTAGCCGACCCTGAGCCCACAGCGAGTGTCGAAGCCGTAGTGACGACCGCGGGGAAAGCCGAGGGCTCGAGCCTTCCTGATGCAACTATTCGCGAAAATGCCGCGACGCAAAAAAAGCAAAAGGCGCAGGACCCTACTCCGCATACGCGTGCAGCCTCTGCTCCTGTTGCGAAGGTCGAGATCGCCAAGAAAGCGCCTGAGAAAATCGGCGCTCAGGCTGCAGTTGAATCCAAGACTCCGAAGAATGGATCCCAGGACAAGAAGAAAGACCCCTTTGGGATGCTGAAACGTTTTCTCAACGCGGAAGACCCTCTGCCAGAGCGTCGTACGACGACGCGGCTCCTGTCGCCGGGATTGGTGGCCTATGACGCGACTGCAGGCAACACGTGCGAGGTCGGCGACGTCAGCCCCACTGGACTCTTTGTCCGTACGAAAGAGCGTTGGCATCTCGGGGATCTATTCTCGCTGACGCTCCAAAAGAAGAATGCGACAGAGAGGGAACAGCACAGCCGGGTGGTGGTGCAGGCCGGCGCGGTTCGCAACAGCGCGGACGGCGTCGGTCTGGCATTCGTGCTTCCAGAGAACGTGGAGTTTCTCCCGTGGAATCGTGTGCATACCAAGAGATCGGACGAGACAGACGGCCAGTATTTCGTAAGAGAGTTGCGGATTGCCAAGGCGCTCGGGTTCCTTCGACGGATTTGTCCTCCGGCAGGCGAGGAGATAAAGCAATTGCTTTACGAGCGACACAGCAACAAGAGAGTCGCCAGCGCTGTGGCCATTGCACTGAAAGCCGAAGAGCTGCTTGCGCAGAACGACAAAGGGGAGAGTACGCTGGCTCACCCGCATCTTGTGGTGCGTATTCTCGAGGACGGGTCGTGGGCCGAAGATGAATGGATTCAGCAGCGGTGGGCCGGACTTCTTGCCTCATCCTGCACCGCAGATGGTCAGGACAAATCGAATCTCGTTTTCGTGGAACTGTTCGATAAACTCACGCCGATTCACCTTCGTATTCTCCACGCTGCCTGCCAAAAAGGCGCTGAATTGGGTTCGACGGCCGAATCGGCTTCCAAAGTTACTCTCTATTGCACGGCGGACGAATTGATTGAAGCCGCTGGGACGCACAGCCTTCCCCGAATCCAGCAGACGATCGGGCACCTGGCCAATTTCGGTTTGCTGGCTGAAAACAACAGGCCCTCCTACATTCACGCTACGGAAAGGACGAAGACCAAGACCACTCCAACGAGTCTGGGTTTGGCAATGTTTACACGCTGTAGCGGCCGTCGATGATGGTCTGTACGCGCAAGCTGCCTCAAATTGCTGATTTCCGTTGAATCCGCTCAATCACGAAAAGATTCCGAGTTTATTCCGAGTTGCGTTTCGCACCGCGTGCAGGATGCGTCTGGTGCTGAACGCCCGGCCGGTGCGATGATTTGGAAGGGACGTCATTGCCTGGCGATTCTTGTCCCGTGGACTACGCCGGCCTTGTCTCGGGAGAGATGAAGTTTATGGACCTCGGACTGAAAGACAAGTTGATTGTCGTGACCGGAGGCGGAGCCGGAATTGGAGCGGGGATTTCGCGCGCCTGCCTGGCCGAAGGAGCACGCGTAGTAGTCCTGGGGCGACGATCCGAGAATGTACGGGCCTTTCTCGAGGAAACGCAAGGCGCTTCGGATTGCAATCTGGTGGAAGCACATCTCGAGGATCTGGATCGCTGCCAGTCGGCCATTGCCGAAATTGAAGACCGCTATGGCGATATCTACGGGCTGGTGAATAACGCGGGAGTGAACGATGGCGCGGGGCTGGAGAGGGGCAGCGTCGCTCGATTTGTCGAAAGCCTCAACAAGAACCTGATTCACTATTTCGCGCTCGCTCATTATGCGCTGCCTTCACTGAAGCGTACGCAGGGAGCGATTGTGAATATCAGCTCGAAGGTTGCGTTGACTGGGCAGGGAAATACGTCGGGGTACGCAGCGAGCAAGGGCGCGCAGCTTGCGCTGACCCGGGAATGGGCGGCTGAGCTACTCAAGTACAACATCCGTGTGAATGCTGTTTTGCCCGCGGAGGTAATGACGCCGCTGTATCGGCGCTGGCTGGATACGCTGGGGAATCCAGAGGCCGAACTGAAGCGCATCACGGACAAGATTCCGCTGGGGCGGCGGATGACGCTGGCCTCGGAGATTGCGGCGACGACGGTATTTCTGCTGTCACCTACGCAGTCTGCGCATACTACCGGCCAGCATCTGATCGTGGATGGCGGATACGTGCACCTGGATCGTGCGCTGACATAGATTGCACGGCCGTGAAGGTCGGCGGTCGACGAAAGATTGCGCTTCGGCGTGACCTGGTCACCCTCCTGTGGCAGTCCCACATGTTTCTGTGACATACTTCTGTGGTCTTACCACAGGTATTGAGATGTCTCCTGAAAAACTCGATCTTCTGCAAGGCACGCTGGACTTGATGGTTCTGCAGACACTGACGGTGATGGGTTCGCTGCATGGCTATGGGATTGCGCGGCGCATTGAACAAGTGAGCGGCAACGGGGTGCTGCTGAACCAGGGCACCATCTATGCATCGCTGGTGCGGCTGGAACAGCGCAAGTGGATCGCTTCGCGATGGGGCACGTCAGACAATAACCGCAAGGCGAAGTTCTATGCGATTACGGCAGCGGGACGCCGCCAGCTTACGGCTGACGCGCGCTACTGGGAGCGGCTGAAGGACGTGATGGAACGTGTGATGGCCATGGATAAGTCTGCCGAAGGAGCCGACGCATGAGTTGGTTATCGCGCCTACTCGGCCGAGTCCGGGCATTCATATGGAGAAAGCCTCTGGATGCAGAACTCGACGCGGAGCTTGCGGCGCATCTTGAAATGGCGATTGAAGACAACATAGCCCACGGATTGCCTGTCGCGGAAGCACGACGGCTGGCACTGGTCAGCATCGGCGGCATGGAACAGGCACGATACAGACACCGCGAAGCGAGAGGTTTTATGAACATCGATATCCTGATGCAGGACCTGAAGTACACCGTGCGCACGCTGTGGCGCGATCCGAGCTTCACCGTGGTTGCTGTCCTAATTCTTGCGCTGGCAATCGGTGCGAACATCGCGGTCTTCAGCGTTGTGAACACGTTGCTGCTGCGGCCCCTGCCTTTTTCCAATGCGCAGCAGCTGGTGTGGATTGCGCCGCCGCCGACCAAGTGCGGGTTGTCTTGTGCGACGTACTCGACGGATGCCTACGATGAGTTTCGCGCGATGAGCCGGTCCTACCAGGATGTGACGGGGTACTTTGCATTTTCGAGCGCGGACAATCTGAGCCTCAACCTGGGAAGCGGCGCGCCGATCACAGCGACCAGCATCGATGTAATTCAGAACTTTTTCCCGGTGCTGGGAGTGCGGGCACAGATGGGACGCGTTTTCACGCCTGATGATGCGCGTATCGGGGCTGCGCCGGTCGTGATTCTGACCAATGCCTGGTGGCGTCGCCAGTTCAATGCCGATCCGAAGATCATCGGCAAGGCGTTTGACATGAACGGCCAGCAGACGACGGTGGTCGGTGTATTGCCTGCATCGTTCGATTTTGGCGCCGTCTTCGCGCCGGGCACGAAGGTGGACGCGATCACGCCGCTCAATCTCTACGGCCCTCCGCGCGACTGGGGCAACATCATCACGTTCATCGGGCGGCTTAAACCGGGTGTCTCGCTGGGCCAGGCTCGCGATGAGGCGGCGCGTGTCGCTCCGCACATGTGCTCGAACAACAAGTATCCGCAAAGCTGCGGCCAATACGAGAACGCAGTGGTGCCCGTGCCACTCAAGGAATACATCAGCGGAAAGCTGCAGCGTTCGCTGGTGGTGCTATGGGCTGCCGTCGGGGCGATTCTGCTGATTGCGTGTGTGAATCTCTCGAACCTGCTGCTGGCGAGGGCTTCGGCGCGGTCGAAGGAGTTTGCGATGCGGGGTGCACTTGGAGCGAGTCGCGGACGCATCGTTCGCCAACTTCTAACGGAGAGTTTAGTGCTTTCCTGTGCTGGGGCGATCTTTGGATTAATGCTCGCGGCAGTTCTGGTTTCGTGGCTGGCGCATCAGGGAGCGATTGCTCTGCCGTTGCTGAGCACGTTGCACATTGATGGCGCTGCGCTGGGGTGGACGGTGCTGATTGCCGTTTTTGCGGCGGTGGTGTTTGGGCTTGTTCCCGGATTGCGGATGGCGAGCGGCAATCTGCAGGAATCGCTGAAGGACGCCGGGCCGGGTGCGAGCGCCAGTCGCAAACACGAACGCATTCGCTCGGTGCTGGTGGTCTCAGAGGTTGCGCTGGCGTGCATGTTGCTTGTGGGCGCGGGGCTGCTGCTGCGCAGCTTTATCAACGTGCTGAATGTCGATCTTGGCTTTCAGCCGGATCGCGCGGCTGCCATCAAGGTCAACTATGACGACAATGTTCCGGGAGACAAGACCGGGGATTTGGGCGCGCAGAAACGCGGCGTAATTTTCCAGCAGATCCTTGCGCGTGTGGGATCGTTGCCGGGTGTCGAAGCTGCAGGCGTGGTGGATTACCTGCCGCTCGGGCAGAATCGTGCCTGGGGAACTCCAATTCCCAAGGGCAGGAATCGGAACGATTTCAAGGATATTGCCGGACCTTTGGTTTATGTTATTTCTCCGGGATACATTCGCGCGATGGCTACGAGGCTGCGTGGGCGCGACTTTACCTGGGACGATGGACCGAAGAACGAAAACGTTGTGCTCATCAATGAATCGATGGCACGCTTCTTCTGGCCGAATGAAGATGCTGTGGGGAAAATCCTCGGAAATGGCACGGACGACAAGAACAACCTTCGCGTGGCCGGTGTTGTCGAAGATGTGCACGAGGAGAATGTTGACGGAGAGGCTGGCTGGCAAATTTATTATCCAATGACCCAGGCGAATCCGTCCGGTGCGGAACTGGTGGTGCGCACGACACTTCCGCCGGCCTCGCTCGCGACAAGCGTCCTGACCACGCTACGCGAACTGAATCCTCAACAGCCTGCTGCAGAGTTCAAACCGATTCGTCTGCTAGTGAACCACGCTGTGTCCGGTAGGCAGTTTTTCATGTTGCTGGTGGTCTCATTTGCAACCCTGGGGTTGCTTTTGGCGGCGCTCGGTATCTACGGAGTTATCTCGTATTCAGTTACCCGGCAGACGCAGGAGATCGGCATCCGCATGGCGCTGGGGGCGAGCGCGGGGATCGTACGGCGGCAGGTGCTCGCCGGAACGATACGTCTTACGCTCATCGGAATTGTGCTGGGTGCGGCTGCATCGATTGCCGGAGCCCAGCTCATCTCTTCGCTGCTGTTCGGCACGTCTCCGTGGGATGTGGGCACGTACCTGGGAATGTCGGTCGCGCTGCTCGCAGTGGCCGCCATTTCGGGGTATATTCCGGCGTTCCGTGCGTCGCGGATCAACCCGACGGTGGCCCTGCGCGCAAACTGAACCGCATTTAGACGCATTAAACGCAGAGTTCTTGTTCAGCCGCGGAGGATCGGACCCGACATGACCGGACCGGCTGTGCGATTTCACTCCAGTGGCTTTTCCTCTTTTCGTTCTGATTGCGGCATGATGACGCGCCATTATGGGAGCAAAGGACCCTGAACCCACGTGGCGCGCACCAGTTTTGACACCGGTTTTCCTCATTTTCGCTCTGGTTCATCCAACAAATTCGGTAGAAGATGTCGGAAGGAGCGAACATGTCCCCGATCCGAATCACCCGGGAGGTCCACCAGGGTTGGCTTAGCGGTAACGGAATCGCGTGCAAGTGCAGAGTGGAACTGGCAACGAAGATCACGCCCGGCTTCCCCACGGTCCGGACGCTGGATATCTGGATTCCAGACAAGCCGCCGGAGGGCAGCTACAACCTGCAAATTAACGGTGCCACTCTTGTAGTCGAATTCAAGCGCGGTGCGTGGCTTGAGGCTGTGGCCTGACATTCCTGTCGGGTACGCGAGTCTTCAGTTCTGACACTGGTAGAGCGCCGATTTCGATTGCCTCCCCAACCTGAGCATCGTTATGATGCTCGCGCTGTCTTCTTCCCTGCCGAACATCTCCGCCCTGAATCATCACCCATACAAGGATCTGGAGTCGCGGAATTGGTTCGTCTACTCACGCCGCGAGCCGATCGCGGGAAAGTTGACTTGAGCGAACTCAATATTGGGTGAGGTGTATACTCCCGCCTGTTATGAATTCTCACTCTTTGAAGCTCCTTACGCTTGCTGTTACATCGTTCGCGGTCACTGTCTGCTACGCCCAGCAGGACACACAAGCCAAGCCCAAGCCGGAAGACACCGAAATATGGCAGCCGGTGCCGAAGGTGGTGACGCCTGCATCCGAATGCAATGCTCCGCCTTCAGATGCGATCGTGCTCTTCGACGGAAAGAACGTGGACGAGTGGGTCAACGTGAAGGACAAGCAGCCTGCGTTGTGGGATGTGCACGATGGCGTGATGACGGTGAACAAAGTCGGCGGCAGCATTGAGACCAGGCGGCGCTTCAAGGACTACCAGCTTCACGTGGAATACAAGATTCCCTCGAGCATTACGGGAACAGGGCAGGGACGCGGCAACAGCGGCGTCTTTCTCGCGTCCACCGGACTGGGCGACGATGGCTATGAGTTGCAGGTGCTGGACGGCTACAACAACCCGACCTACGTCAACGGCATGGCAGGCAGCATTTACAAGCAGGGCATTCCGCTGGTGAATGCAAGCCGCAAGCCAGGCGAGTGGCAGACCTACGATGTGGCCTGGACCGCGCCGACCTTTAACGACGATGGCTCACTGAAGACGCCGGCATACGTGACGGTCTTCTTCAACGGAATCCTGGTTCAGAATCACTTCGAGCTGAAGGGGCAGACGCTGTATATCGGCAAGCCGTTTTACAAGAAGTACGACACGGCGCCGATCAAGCTGCAGGCGCACGGAGACAAGAGCGAGCCGATGAGCTACAGGAACATCTGGGTACGCGAACTGCCGTAGCACCGTATGGCGCATCCTTCATTAGTCTTCGATTGAAGAGAGCGAACGTCCCCGACGAACGAGAAAAACAGATCCTTTCGCTCCACTTACCCCGCAGACTGCGTCTGTGGGGCCCCAAGCATGCGGAAGCTCAGGATGACACTTCTGGTGCGAGCTTCGAGCCTTGCAGGAAAGATTAGCGCGCCATCGCCTGCATCTTGGCAAGCGTTACTGCATTCCGAAGAGCCGTGACGAAGGCGTGAGCGGCGACGGTGTCGTTGAACGTGAGTCCAAAGGCTTCGACCTGATCCTGCATCTGGCCATAATCGGAACTGCTGTGAGGCCCGGGGCTGAGGTGCGCGAGCTTATCGCGATCGTAGACGAGAGCGTGGAACTTCTTTCCCGGCATGCCGACTACTACAACCATGATGGCGTCGCCTTTGTCACCGGGCTTGTAGGCCCTGGGCGCTTCAGGCTTGGTGAAGACGCGATCCTCGCTCATCAGGGATTCATCGACGTCGGCAAGCGGAACCGTGATGGACGAGAGAGGAAAAGCGTAGCGATACCACGCAATTGTTCCGTCCTCTTCGCGGGGCATGGCGCAAATGGGACCGGGCATGTTGGGTTCGATGACGAGAGTTTGGCCATCGAGCGCGACGATGCTGCCCGAGGCAGTGTAGGCGGTCTTCATCTGCTCCATGTGCGAGCGGAGATCCTGCGCGCCACAGGTGCACGACGAGACAAGGAGGCAACCAAGCAATAAGCGAAACAAGGTCTTCATGGGTGGGCCTTTGGTGTGCATTTATGGTGCGGCAGATTCTGAAGAATTCGTGTGATTTATTGCACTCCGGCATTACCAAGGACACGGGTCGAAGGTCAGTGGTTGGCCGTCCTCTTTGAGTGTTCAGAGGTGGCATGCGAGCCACATTCGAGATGTCCGCTGAGTGCTGCGATTCACGCAATTCCAGCGAGGCTAAAGACATGGCGAAACTCGCCACTCTCGCAACTTGGGCTATACGACTTTAGTGGGAGTGGTTGCGGCGCAGCAGCTGGCTCCGCCAACTCATTCCGGATTCGCAGCTTCCGGCGCGGCACAGCGTTCCCGTGTTCGGGCAGAAGGTTGTTTATTACGACGAAGCGACCGAGCTCCTAGTAGAACATATGGCTTTTTATCTAGCTCTTTATCTAGGCGGGTTGCATCTATGGTTCTTTCGGAGTGTGTCGCCGCGAGATGAATCGCCAGACCAACCAAAGGAGAAGGCACAGAGCGGTGCACAAGACCACGTCGATAATGGCAAAAACGAAAGAGGCCCCGGGGCCTGCGTTCCTGCTCGCAATGGGAACGATTTCGTCTGGACCCGCATCGTAAATCAAGCCTGCGAACCCGTCCCGTTGGGCTTCGAGATCAATGCGCTGCCAACCTCTAGCAAGCTGGCGAATCTTCAGGCTCCAAATTGCTCCCACACGAGGCGGGAGTGCGTGCCGTACTTGAGATTCAACCCAAGCTTGTCGGCTCGGCGGAACCACGAATGAGTAAGCCGCGTTCGTCGGACGTGGAGAGACTTCGGAAAGCTCTCTTACGAAGCGAATCTCCACACGCTCGGGAAAGATCAGAAGGATGGGAATGGGGCCGCGCGCGTCGAAAGGCCTACTGAACAACGAATCAGCAAGGTCGAGAGAGACTGGTAGCAGTCCCACCAGACTAAAAACGATGAGAAGCGTGACCCATTTCTTCATACCGATGAACACCAGACGCGCCTCACTCTCGAGCTGCTCGCCACAAGGCTACAGCAAGTCGAGGTGGTCTAGGAGGTCGGCTAGTCCTCTTTTGGCGGCGGGTAGCAGGCAGGCTAGGGCGCAGTGTGGTGAAGGGTCGTTGCTTTCCCACCCATCGCGCGGTCGAACTGCGCAATGAATGGGGCACCCACTTTTTGTGCTCGGCGCTGGTCGGCCAGGCCTTCTGAACTCTGACTTCTGCCGCCCCTCGTATCTGCCCCGAGAGCTATTCCGAAACGGTCAGTTCGGTGTGAAGGCTTGCAGCCGAATCCTCTCCGGCCCACACATCGAAAGTGCTGGGCTCGACTGCCCACACTTTTGTCTGCGGACTCCAGAATTGCAGCTCGTCCTTGCCGAGAGGGAATTTGAGGGTCTGCGTCTCGCCGGGCTTAAGCGCGATGCGCTTGAATCCCTTGAGCTGCCGGACCGGGCGCGACGCTGAACCCCAACGCTGGTGAATATATATCTGCGCAACGGCATCACCTGGAACGCTGCCGGTATTGGTCACGTCGACCAGGACTTCGGTGGCGTCGCCTGCCTTGATGCTCGTCTTGCTGAGCCGCAGGTGATCGAACTTGAAGCTGGTATAGCTGAGACCGTAGCCGAAGGGATAGAGCGGCTTGCTTGCAACGTCCCAGTAGCGCGAGGTGAAGGTGGGCCGATCTTCGGGTTCGTGGGTGAGGTTGTGGTTGTAATAGAGCGGCTCCTCGCCGGCGGCGTGCGCCCAGCTGATGGGAAGCTTGCCGCCCGGGTTCACCTCGCCAAAGAGAACGTCGGCGACGGCATTGCCGCCTTCCGTTCCCGGATACCAGGCCTCGAGGATGGCCGAAATATGGTGCGCCGCCCAGCGGAGGTCGAGCGGGCGGCCGTTCTCAAGTACCAGGACAACCGGCTTGCCTGTCGATGCGATGGCTTCGAGCATCTGCTCCTGGATGCCTGGCAGCTCCATGGAGGCGCGCGAGGCCGATTCGCTGCTCATGGTGGCAATCTCACCCATGACGGCGATCACGACGTCTGCGCCGGCGGCTGCGGATTTGGCTTTGGCGATGGCCTCCGCGGTCTCAGCTTCGGTGGGAGGCGGTGGAGGCTTGGTTCCGGCGATCGTGTCGAAGAGAGACGGAAATACGCGCGCAGGCCCCGGCCCGGCTACGAAGTTGATTTCTACGCCAGTGCCGAGCTTGTTCTTGATACCGGCCAACACGGTGACGGGGTGGCTTTTTGATGGGCCGCCGAAGAGGCCCTCCACCGTCCAGCCGCCTTCGATGTCGCGGATGGAGTCGGCCAACGGACCAATGACCGCGATCTTCTTTACGGACCTGCTGAGGGGCAGGATGTGGTTTTCGTTCTTCAGGAGCACCATGGAGCGGGCGGCAACCTTGCGCTCGAGCTCGCGACCCTCTGGGCGGCTCAGGGTAGAGTCCACTTTGGATTCGTCGACGTAGGGGTGATCGAAGAGACCGAGCTCGTATTTCACTTCGAGGATCGGAAGGACAGCAGCGTCGAGCTGGGCCTCCGATACCTTGCCGGCAGCGAACCAGACCAGCCAGATACTTCGGGTAAGTCAGGCTGGCCATATCCATGTTGAGGCCGGCGGTCACTGCCCTGTAGGCGGCATCTTCGGGATCCTTGGCAAAGCCGTGAGTCTGCAGCGCGCCGACTGCCCAGGCATCGGAGACAACGAAGCCTTGAAATCCCCAATCCTTGCGCAAAACATCGGTAAGGAGCCAATGGTTTCCGGTGGCGGGCACATCGTTGAGGTCCATGTAGGCGCTCATGAAGCTGCCGGCGCCGGCCTGTTCTGCTGCGTGGAAGGGAACGAGGTAGACATTCTGCATCAAAACTTCGGGAATGTAGACCGAGTCATAGTCGCGGCCGCCTTCAGCTGCGCCGTAGCCGGCGAAGTGCTTGACGCACACGAGGACGCTGTCGGGGCCGAGCGACTCACCCTGAAATCCACGGACCTGTGCGCGGGCCATCGCCGCGCCCAGGTAAGGATCTTCGCCGGCGCCCTCCACGATGCGTCCCCAACGCGAATCTCGTGCAATGTCGACCATTGGGGTGAAGGTCCAGCGGATGCCGGCGGCACGGGCGTCTTCGCCGGCCAGGTGTTGCGCGGCTTCTTCTACCCCCGGATCCCAGGATGCAGCCATCGCCAGGGGAATGGGGAAGACGGTTCGATATCCGTGGATGACGTCGAATGCAAAGAGGATGGGGATGTGGAGGCGGGACTTATCGACCGCCAGGTGCTGCAGGCGATTGATCTCCTTGACGTCGATGAGCCAGAGGATGGAGCCAACTTTGCCTTGGACGATGAGGTTGTCGGGCTTCTCACTGGCTAGTAGGGGCATGACCACGCCGGACGACTGGTTCATCTGTCCGACCTTTTCGTCGATGGTCATCTGCTTCAGCAGTTCTTCGGCCCGGCGATGCGCCTCGGCTTGAGTCATGGGCGCAGCTTGCCCGATGAGGTTCGCGGGAAGGGTGACCACCAAAAAGGTGAAGGAAACTATGGCTTTCAAATACAGTTCAATTCGCATCACTGAGACAGATCCCTCCGAGGGACCGTTAAGCATAATGCATGGCGATAATGGTTGGCAGTTCGGGTGATGGATAGGACTGGCACACCCGCTGGGCCATCTAGCGGGTCGGTCGTCGGATCGAGAATGCGATCACCCGAACTTGTGCGCAACACGAAGGTGCTCTCCACAAAAAAAGCGCCCCCCGATTAGTCCTGCCTGGATTCATCCAGGTCTGGTAACCGGAGGGGCGAGGAGCCGCAATCACAAGAAAACGCGCCTGAGTGTGACACACGTCGGGCACATTTCCTGGACCGACTTTGAATATATGCAGAATCGAAGATTCATCACAGGTTCCATCGGGTAGCATTGGCGCGAAAAAGAACATAACCTTCTGTAAAATTGGCTTTTAATCATATATGGACAGCGGCGGAAGCGGGACGTATCATACGCAGTGCGGGCAATCCAGAAATCTATAGGACCTTCTTTTCCACCAAGGGCTGCTGTACTCCTGTGGGGACAGAAGGCAATTTGGACCCGACTGAATTGATTTTCGGACTCGTGGGTCAGAACGAGAGCTGCTCATCAAGGAACAGAACGTCCAGATGCGCAACTTGAGCTCACGGGGCCTTGCCCAACCTGGGCATAGAGCCGCTTAAGGAGTACGGATGCCGTTGGCGCCCAAATCCATGCAGGAGGTGGAGCAGCCGGGACTTGTCTCCGACCCTGCCTCAATTCGTGAACAGCTGCAAAGACTCCTGGTTCACCCACTGTTTGCCAACAGCAAGCGCTACCCGGCACTGCTGGCTTACACCGTGGAGCAGACTCTGCTGGGCAACGCAGTTGAGTTGAAAGAGCGCAGCATCGGCATTGAAGTATTTGGCCGCGTGCCAACGTACGACGCCAATGCTGATCCGGTCGTTCGCATTACGGCGGGCGAAGTGCGCAAGCGGCTCAGCTTGTACTACTACGACTCATCGCATACCGGCGAGTTGGTGATCGAGCTTCCTCTTGGCTCGTATGTGCCGGTTTTCCGGCAGCCGGAGACGGTCGCCGTCGCGCCAACGGCAGATGTGCCAGAGACTGCCGTTATCTCGACTCCGCCTCAAGCCAGCCCCTTCGCCCCGGTGGTGCCAAGCACTCCTGTTCCAGCTAAACCTTCACGATTCCGCGGGCTCGTTGTTGGGGCTCTTCTCATCACAGGTTGCGTCGCGGGCATATCTGTAGGAGTGCGCATCCGCCCGGTGCCTCCACCGGAGCCGCCTTCGAATATCGATCTCTTCTGGGAGCCGTTCACCTCAAGCTTGAACCCGACGACCTTCTGTCTCGGGGAACCCGCCAAGACTATCGATATGGGCTCGATCGACTCCTTCGAGGCACCGGTCAATGCCCCCGCTGAAACGCAGAAGCTCTATGTCCGGCTGCATCTGGCGGGGCTATTCGCGCTGGCGGATGTTACCACGCTGACGCGCACGGCGGCGGCGCTAGAGGCGCGGCATAAAGCCTTCCGCGTAGTCCCCGCCTCGGAGGCAACATTTGCCCAGCTGCGAGAAGGCCCGATCGTGCTGATTGGCGCGTTCGACAATATCTGGACTCTGCGGGTGACGCAGAAACTGCGCTTCGGATTCGAGTCGAATGATGGAGTGGCCCTGATCGTCGATCGCAAGAGTCAGAAGAAGACGACATGGGCGACCGCTTGGGATCTGCCCTATGAAAAGCTGTCGCGCGACTACGCTATTGTTGCGCGCATACACGACAGCACGACCGGCCAGCCGGTGATCATCGCGGCAGGAATCTCGGAGGAAGGCACGGAGGCGGCCGGAGAAATCCTCTACAACCCCGTCTATCTCAATTCTCTGCTGGCCAAGGCGCCTGCCAATTGGGAAAAGATGAATATGGAAGCCGTGATTGAGACGCAGGTAATCGAAGGTCACTCAGGGCCGCCCAATATTCTGGCAGTTGAGACCTGGTAATCAGGGTTTACCTGACGGATGCGCAGAGACGGCCACGGGACAATCGCACTCCGCCTTACTTTGACTTGGCCTTCTGCGCTGCCCACCGCTTGCGCTGCGCATCTGCGATCCGCTTGCGTGCGTCGGCACTGAGCGTGCGCTTCTTTTTTGTCTTGGCTGGCCCTTTGCTTGTCTTAGTCTTGGAGCCCGATGAATTAGCTGTGCGGGAACCGGCAAGCAGAGAACGGACTTGAGTAAGTCTCTCAATCTCCGCGTCTATTTGAGCAAGGATAGTTTCAATCGACATAGAGAGAGAATATATCATCGCCCCGAGCGATGCATCGATCATCTAACTCTACGCGTGTGATCTATAGCCAACTTAATCGGGTTTTCCGACGGTCTTATTCTTGTAGGCTTCTTGCAGGACATAGAAGGCCTTCTTCTTCTGTCCCTGGTCTGAGATGAGCCCTTTGCGATTGAACTCATCCTGAATTCCGGCCAAAGGCCGATTCGGCGAACGGAAATCCATCAGCACCCATGGGCTCATGCCTCTAAGTTGAGGAATCTTGTTCAACATCGGCAGTTGGTGCCGATAGACATTTGCCTGGTACTCTTCGGTCCATCTTTCGTTCTCGCCGCCGTGTAAGCCTGCCTTGGCTCCTGCACCAAATTCGCTGACGATGAGCGGCTTTTGATATGCGATCTGCCATTGCGCGATATCTGCGCTATCGGGATGACCTTCATACCAGCCGATATATTCGTTGATTCCGATAACATCGAGAGCCTGGCCCAGCGGATCATCGACAATCTTGGTATTGCCCTGCGCACGGACCAGCAGCGCGGCAGTGATCAATCGAGTGGGATCGAGGCCACGAGCCCGGGTTGCCAGCGTCTCGATGAATTGCGTACGTGCCGGAGTGTTGGGCGTCTCATTAGCCATCGACCAGAGAATGATGGCGGCATGATTGCGCGAGGTATTGATTTCTTCGTCTAGTTGCTGCTCAGCCTTTGCGAGTACCTTGGGATTGTCGAACTCGAGCGCCCAGTACACCGGATTCTCTGACCACACCAGCAGACCCATGCGATCGGCTGCGCGCAGCATGGTTTCATCGTGCGGATAGTGCGCCAGACGGACAAAGTTACAACCGAGTTCCTTTGCCCAGCCAAGCAGCGTTTCCGCATCTTTGTCGGAGTAGGCACGACCGGTCCGATATGGGGCTTCGGCGTGAATGGCAACGCCGCGCAGGAAGATCGGCTTGCCGTTCAGCAGAATCTCAGTGCCACGCGTCTCGATGGTGCGAAAGCCCATCAACTCATTGATGGAGTCGTTCCCGGCAGTGATCGCAACTTTATAAAGCTTCGGCGATTCAGGCGTCCAGCGCTCCAGGCCCTGCACTTTGAAGTGCAACGGAGCACGACCATCCGCGCCGACGTCGCCCGTTATTTTCGCGTGGAGATCGGGAATTTCAACTTCTGCTTTCTGGCCCGATTGCGCGCCCACAACATGCACCCAACCTTCGAGCACGCCTTCTTCGCTACGGCTCAGGTGTAGATCGTACTGATCGATGAAGGATTCAGGCAATTCGATCAGCGACACTTCGCGCGTGAGGCCGCCGTAGTTCCACCAATCTGTTTCGAGAGTGGGCACGTTGTCTTCGCGACGCGTGTTATCGACGGCGGCAATGACGAAGTTATTTCCACTATGGATCGCCTGGGTAACTTCACAGTTGAAAGCGGTGTATCCGCCCTCGTGCTCGCAGACTTTCTGTCCGTTAACCCAAAACCAGGAGTGATAGTTGGCCGCGCCAACGTGGAGAAACACATGCGTATGCGGCTTAGGCTCGTAGGTGAAGTCCTTTTCATACCAGATCGGACCTTCGTAGAACATCAGGGATTCGCGCTGCGTGTTCCAATCGCCGGGAACCCTGAGTTTGGGCGCCTTGGAGAAGTCGTACTCCGTGGGAAAAGGGTCGCCGGGCTTGGCCTTGTAATTCATGAACCAACCGTTCTTCTTTTCTTCGTGATGAAAGCTGAACAGGCCCGAAAAGTATGGATCTACGATGGTCGCCCACTCGCCGTTGAGCGAAGTTGAGGGACGACGGTCGGCGCCCGTGAGCACTATGGGCGCGGGCGCTGCGAAACAAATCGAGGCGGAGAGGGAGTTTGCAAAAAGAAGAAGGACTAAGGAGCCAAAGATAGAACGCGTGCGAGGCGCAACAGGGCGAGCTTCGAAGGCAGTCATGCTAATCCTCTTTGATTGCTGTGGATTCGAAAGCCGGCATCCATACAAATGGCGCCAGTTCCCAGCGGACTGACCATCTTATCGCCTCGCATCCTGTGGTGTACATCCGCAATGCGAGCAGTCTAAACATATTTTATGGCACGCTGATCCAGGCATGGGCCTCGCAGAAGAGCTTCCGTTCGAAAGACGGCTCCGACGACGGCGATGGCGCGAACTTCCACGGCCAGAAGCGATCGAACAAGACGCATGAATCGACCACCGACGCCGATGCGCGACTGTACAAGAAGAGTTACGGCAAGGAATCGAAACTGAGTTATCTGGGTCATGCGCTGGTGGAGAACCGCAACGGTCTGATCGCCGCGGCGATGGTGACACATGCCGATGGTTATGCCGAGCGCGACGCAGCACTGTTGATGCTTGCCGAAAAGCAAGAGGGCCGCTCCCGCCGCATCACGGTGGGCGCCGACAAGGCCTACGACACGAAGGATTTCGTCAGCACGGTGCGGGAGCTGAACGTGACGCCGCACGTTACCAGGAACGATAAAGGCCGCACCAGCAACCTCGATCGCAGAACCACGCGCCAGCCCGGCTATGCCATCAGCCTGAGCCGCCGATGGCTGATCGAAAAGGGGTTTGGATGGCTGAAGCAAACCGGCCCGCTGCGCCAGGTAAAGTTGCGCGGCCTGGAGAAAGTGGACTGGCTGTTCGTCTTCAGTTGCGCGGCGCACAACCTGATCCGACTGCCGCGACTGATGGCTCAAACACCGAAAATACTCCGGGAGAATTATGCCTAAGCACCGGCTCCGAGCCTCGGGGATGATTCCCTGAGGCTCGCAAACACCTATCAACACCGTGCAGAACCGTACTTCAAACAGATTTACAACGCGAAGAAACGAAAATCACCAGGAAAGACACCGCAATCACGCGAATTTCAACGAGTTCCCTAGGTTGAGCAATAGAAGAAGGCAGGCTGATTGGCCTGCCTTCTTTGATCCAACTTAGGTGCTGTTATTGGGGTCCAAGGTACATGACGTGGACGTAAGTCCCGAGACGAACGTTGTAGGCCAGATACCAGCCGTCATGATCCGGATCTTCGTAGATGACAACGTCGTCGCTGGCCCAATCCCAATCACCGACGAAGGCGAAATCCGCCGGCGCCACATTCCAGTACCATCCATTGAACCAGAACCGATTGGGACCGCCGCCCGCGAGGCGCCATCTGTGTGAAGGACCGAATCCACCGCTGAAGCGACCATGTTCCCAGGGATGATCGATATGGTAGTTGGCATCGTTTCTACCTGTGTCGTGCCCGACCCAATGGTTGCCGGGATCGACGTGCGGCGCATTCGGATGGCCGGCCTTGTCGCTGTAATTCCGCTGCTGCTGAGGCTGGTTTACATCGGGCGCTTTGTGCGCGGGCGCGGCCTTCGGCGCATGGTAAGGAGCGGGACCGTGCGTGGGCGGCGGCATGGGTCGTCCGTGATCTTGCGGGTGTTGTTGAGCAATTGCCGGCAACGACATGGCCAACAGTGCGGTCAAAACGAAACTTGATGCTCGCATGATTCCTCCACATCGCCATCGGGAAGAAGCCTCATAACGCCTTGGGAATCCCGATGAGCTAATGCAAACACACTACATGAAACCCCGCACCGCCTGGCAAGTTGCAAATGGTCGTTAGATCTTCGATTGGAAGAACTTACGCGCCGACCGTTACACCCTGACGCCGCCACGCGTAGAGCGGGAATCGGTTGGCAAGCTCTGCCACCTCGCCTCGGATGTGCTCGAGCGTCGCGTCGTCATGGCGATTTTCCAAAGCCTTGGCGATCCACGCAGCGATGACGCGCATCTCCGGCTCCTTCATGCCCCGGGTGGTTAGCGCAGGTGTGCCAATGCGGATGCCCGAAGGCTTGAGAGGAGGATTCGTGTCATACGGAATCGCGTTCTTGTTGACCGTGATGCCGGCTTTGCCCAAGGCAAGCTCTGCCTCCGATCCCAGGATTCCCTTTTCGAAAACATCAACCAGCAACAGGTGGTTATCAGTTCCGCCGGAGACAAGACGATAACCAGCTTCCTGCATTGCCGCCGCCAGGGCCTTGGCGTTGGACACAATCTGTGCGGCGTAGGTATTGAATTCCGGCCGCAGCACCTCGCCGAATGCGACAGCCTTGGCCGCGATGATGTGCACCAGCGGTCCGCCCTGTTGGCCGGGGAATACCGCCATGTCGACAGCCTTGCCGATTGTCTGGTCCGCTTTCTCGCCAACCTGGAAGTTCTTGCCGCACAAAATCAATCCCGCACGCGGGCCACGCAATGTTTTGTGCGTGGTGGTGGTGGTGATATGTGCATGGTGAACCGGCGAAGGGTGCGATCCGCCAGCCACGAGTCCAGCGATGTGCGCCATATCGAAGATGTACATCGCGCCCACCTTGTCGGCGATCTGCCGCATACGCGCAAAATCCCACAACCGCGGATACGCGCTTGCGCCGCCGATGATGACCTTTGGTTTTTCGCGCTCGGCGATGGACTCTAATTCGTCGTAATCAATCACTTCGGTATCGCGGCGCACGGTATAAAAGGTCGTCTTGTAGAGCTTGCCGCTGAAACTGAGCTTGTGACCGTGGGTCAGGTGCCCGCCGTGTGCGAGGTCGAGGCCGAGAATCGTGTCGCCGGCCTGCAACACCGCCATGTACGCGGATGCATTGGCCTGCGAGCCGGAGTGTGGCTGCACGTTCGCATGCTCGGCACCGAAGATCTGCTTTGCTCGGTCGCGCGCCAGGTTCTCCACCACATCGGCGTACTCGCATCCGCCATAATAGCGGCGCCCCGGATAGCCCTCGGCATATTTGTTGGTAAATACAGAGCCGGCAGCCTCGAGCACTGCCTCAGAGACGAAGTTTTCGCTGGCGATCATCTCCAGGCCTTCGTGCTGGCGGTGGGTTTCGTGGTCAACGGCGGCGGCAACTTCGGAGTCGGCTTGGGCCAGAGAAAGGGCCATGCGGTCGGTCATACGAGAATTCTAGCCGGTTCGAGTGCTAGCAGAGAATGGGAAATCCGTCAGCAGAGTCATCTAAGACCGGAACGCGGCCTCGCATCTAAACGTACGGATAGGTTTAGATACGAGTCCGAATGAAGCGCTTGTTCCGCACACTCCTCTCGATTTCCTTCGCGCCCTACATTGCAGGTGCAGTCGCTTTGGCCCAACTCGCTTTTACCGCTTCCAACGAGCGCTCAGGCGTTCGTGTTCAGGGTCCCGGCACTCCTCCGCAACTTGGTTTCGCATGCTGTGATCGGGGAATTGCCCAGATGCAAGCTCTCTTTGCCGATCCCAGAGTCATTGCGTCGCTTAAAGAATTGCGCTCCCAAGTTGCAATTCCGATCGCTGACTTTGCACCGGAACGGGTCGCGGTGGTGCGTCGTCTCAACCAAGACAGCGTTCCTGTTATTGCGTGGATCGTCCTCGCGTCAGAAGACGGCTACTACCTTAACGCGGACACCACATTACAGGCTGTCGCCCGCATACGCGAATTTGAGAAGTGGACAAACGAAAACGGATTGCACTGGGCGGCGGTGGGATTGGATATCGAACCCAATTTCGGCGAGTTGGCCGAGCTTAAGGCGCATCGCTGGCGTTTATTTACGATGCTCGTGAGGAACAGTTTCAATGGCCATCGAATCGCCGAGGCGCTACGCACGTATTCCGCGATCATCGCCGAGCTTCAAGGCCGCGGTTATGTTGTCCAGACCTACCAGATGCCCTATCTTCCTGCGGAGCGAAGCACTCACTCCACCGCTCTTGATCGCCTGCTCGGAACCGTAGACGTACGTGGCAATGAAGAATATCTGATGCTCTACACGAGTTTTGCGCGTCCCGTAGGCGCAGCAATGATCTGGTCGCTTGGGCGCAACGCGCAGGCAATTACGATCGGCGTTACGGATGGGGACACGCCTGCAGGCTCGGGCAGTGGACCGCTCGACTGGAATGAGTTCTCGCGCGACCTGATCGTCGCGAGCCATTACACAAATCATGTTGGTGTCTACAACCTGGAGGGCTGTGTTCGCCAGGGGTTTCTGCCGCGTCTCCAGACGATGGATTGGAGCCAGTCGGTCGTTCTCCCCGCCGCATCCATCCAAAGGGCCGAGCGGACAGGGCGCGTTCTCCGTACGGCTCTCCGCATCTTCCCATTCATCCCGTTTCTGCTCTTGGCAGCGTTGGTAATTTTCGTGTGGCTTGTACGCCGCTGGCTCCTTCGCCGCCGTAAAGCCCAATCTCTTTAGCCGCCCCCAAAAGTCAACTACGGACGTTTCTACTCACCGCTGCAGCGTTTGCTCTGCCGCGCCCAGCACGTGGCCGGATTTGCGATCGACGAGGAAAACAACAAGACGCACCGGGCCGTTGGCTTCGCTCTTCTGCGTCAGTGGGCCGCCGGAGAGCTTCAGCTCCCGGCCATCCACAGCATCGGTACCAAACTCTTTCATCACACGCACGACCGCGGTGTGTTGCAGCGTGCGGCCGGAGTTCTCTCCGCCGGATACTTCCTGGTGCGTCGCGTCGGCCGCCAGGACCGCAACGAGTTTCGCGCTGGCTGGCGCATTTGCGTGAATCGAAAACTGTGCGGCGCCGTGGTCCCAATGTGCGGCCTCGATTGCGAGGCTTTGTCTGGGCGTCCCTGCTTCTTTCTCGACTGCTGCGATCAAGGCACGGGCGTTGCCGCCGACGAATTGCTCCGTCCCATTCACCACCATCTGCGGCGTGTAACTGGAGTCGAGGCCGAAGCGGCGCACGTAGTCCTCCTGCCTCGCCGTCATCGCCTCAAGCGAGAAGGGATCGTTCCAGCCCTGGCGATTCCAATACGTCACGTGCTCGCTGAGGACGATGGCTTGTGCGCCGGAAATCGGCTGCGTAGCATCGAGCTTCGCCAGCAGTGCGTCGGCTGGCGGACAGTCCGAGCAGCCCTCGGAAGTAAACAATTCGACCAGCACCGGCACGCGTTGTGCGGTCGCGCTGGGTGGTCCAGCCTGCGCGAAAAGCGGTAACCCGAACCCACTCAACACCGCAAAAACCAGCAGGACACAAACCCGATCAACGGAAAAGGCGGTTGGGGAAGCCATACAACCCTTTGAGTGATGATTGTTTACCCGCGTTACAGAACTTTCCAGTGAGGGGTTGCCAAACGGCCTGAGGGCCCGATGAACCGGTGACCTTCGTGTATCGCGAAGGAATTTTACTTGGACGCACGAAAACTTTTTTTGGAAGCATGGGTCTGGACACAACATGGGCCGGAGATCAGTAACCGAGGCCCTGGAGGAACTACATGCGACGCACACTGCCGGTACTTGCCCTGGCCACCCTGTTCGCCTCGGCACCGCTCTTCGCTCAGCAGACCAATCCGCCTTCTCAACCCACGACCACCCAGCCGAAAGAAGGCTCGGTGAACGATCGCCGCCAGGATCAACAGGATCGCATTGCCAACGGTGTGCAGTCTGGGCAGCTGACCGCAGGCGAGACCAAGAATCTAGAAGGCCGCGAAGCCAACCTGAATCGCGAAGTCAAGGACGATCGCCAGGCCAATGGCGGAAAGCTCACCACGCAGGAGCGGCAGCAGGTGAACACGCAGCAAAATAACCTGAGCAAATCCGTCTACCAGGACAAGCACAACGCCAATACCGCGCACTACGGCAACAACCAAGTTGGCCAGCGCCGCGAAAACCAGCAGGACCGCATCGCGCAGGGCATCAAGAGCGGCCAGATGAATGCCGGTGAAGCCGCGCGCACAGAGAACCGCGAGCAGGGAATCAACCAGCAGATCCACGCTGATCGCCAAGCCAACGGTGGCAAGCTGACCGGCCAGGAGAAGAAGCAGATCAACAGACAGCAGAATGGCGCCAGCCGCCAGATCTATCGCCAGAAGCACAACAACAGGGTCGCACCTAAATAAGCGAGTCTCTCCCAGCAAACAACGGAGCCGGTTATGCTGAACGCATGACCGGCTCTCGTTTTTTGTGGCTCGCGTGCTTGCTAGCGTGCATAACCGTCACTCCACACGCGGAGCAACACTCCGGCGTGAACTTGGTTGTCTCGTTGACACCAGCGATGGTCGAGGCCGGATCTCCCGAATTGATTGTCGTTTCCGCACCGAAGGCACAAAACGTCAGCGGCGAGTGGCTGGGCCGCAAGCTGGAATTCTTTCATCGCGGGGCGAATTGGATCGCACTTGCCGGTGTTGACGTGGAAGGAGCCGCGGGGCCTTCTAGGCTTGAGATCAGCGCACAGCTCGACAATAGCGGCCCGCTCGATCTGAGCCAGACGGTCAACATTTATCCCGGGCACTATCGGACTGGTGCGCTTGTCGTGCCGCCGAAGTTCGTCGAGCCTGGCCCGGAAGAGCAAAAGATAATTGCAGCCGATGCCGATCTCAAGGCGAAGGTATTTGCGTCGAGCGCATCCGAACCGCTGTGGCATGGCAATTTTCGCGCACCGGTTCTCGCTGAGCCGACAGATAGCTTCGGCACGCGGCGCATGTTCAACGGCAAGCTGGCCAGTGTTCACAAGGGCATGGATTTTCGCGCAGCGAAGGGAACGGTGGTTCGCGCGTCGAATAGCGGCATCGTGGTGCTGGCCCGGCCGCTTTACTACGAGGGCAACTGCGTCGTCATCGATCACGGCCTGGGTTTGTACACGGTGTCCATGCACTTCAGCCGCGTCGATGTTCATGAGGGACAGCATGTGGTAGCGGGCGAGAAGCTCGGACTCAGCGGCGCAACGGGGCGCGTTACAGGACCTCATTTGCATTGGGCCGTCCGCTGGGAAGGCGCGTATCTCGATCCGGCTAAGCTATTGCGGCTGAATTTGAATGCGATTCGATAGCGATATTTAACGCGACACCAGATCTTCTTCTGCTTCCGCTACCGGTGCCGAAGCCGTACCACGCATTGCCTTTTCTTTTCGCAGTTCTTTGAATGCGCGATACACAAAAGATCCCATGTACCAGCCGTCAATGTACTGGAACGGAGTCTCTCCCGTGGTGTAGTGGCCGCAGGGGAGGACGCGCTTCTCGTAGTTGAGACCGATGCGCGTGAAGGCCTCGACCACCTTCAGCGAATATTCCTTCGGAAAAGTCAGATCGTAGTTCGCGTAGATGAGCAGAACCTTCTTGTCGGGTCCGCCCGCTTCCGCGCTGGCGATGCGATCGTAGTAGCTGACTGGGCTGATGGCGGACCACAACGTCCGTACCCGGTCCTGCGTCATCCCCGCGTCGTCCAGCGCCTGCTTCACGTGTCGCGTGCTTTGTCCCGCCCACACCACATCGCCGAATGCCGTCGATGCATGATTGAAAGCATTCACGCGAATGCGGGGATCATGCGCACTCGCCAAAAATCCATAGCATGAGCCAAGGCTCGTGCCCAGCACGCCGAAATGCTCGTAGCCCTGATCCTCAAGCCAATCGATGCAGCAGCGAATGTCGACCACTGCCTGACGGCACGCAGAAAGCGTCCGCCCGATATTGGCACTGACCGCGTAGTCAGACCGCTCCAGTTCTACCGGACGGCGGATGTCGTGGT
Source organism: uncultured Acidobacteriaceae bacterium (assembly GCA_963735215.1). Classification (GTDB taxonomy): domain Bacteria; phylum Acidobacteriota; class Terriglobia; order Terriglobales; family Acidobacteriaceae; genus Telmatobacter. The sequence continues at coordinate 303,942 of CAVTKF010000015.1, forward strand.
ATGGCTTGGACAGCCGCAGCGCCGAGATTCCCATGCGGTTGAAGATGCTGCACAGGGAGTTGTGGCTGAAGGCATCCGCATTCCACTGCGGCATCACCACGATGGCCTGCTTGGGCCGCTTGGGATCTTTGTGCGCAGGTGCGGGATACCAACGCGCATTAACTAGATCGTTCTCGGGATAAGGCGTGCGCTCCGGTGAAGTGAAGCGCAGAAACTGCGCCTTCGAGGTCTTGCCCTCGGCTGCGAGGCGCTTGATCTCGGCGTCTTGCGCCAAGGTTTCCGGTCGCACATTGGTCGGAAACAGCTCGGGGTGCCGGTCTTCGAGTCGAAAGTCGGTGGGCTTCTCGTAACCGAAAAAAACGTCGCTGTGGCGAATGAGCAGTTGGTTGATGCGCACCATCGCGGTTTCGGCAGCGGCGGTGTCGCGCATACATTCTGAACCGGGAACCGCTGCGCTAAATCCATGCGCCTCAAGGAACGGCTCTATCCACTCGAAGCCCCATTCCAGCGGCCGGACAACCCTATTTTCATCGCGGGTGGTGAGCCGGGTTTCCCAGGCGTACATCCAGCGCGCGTATTTTTCCTTGAACATGGGCTCAGATCAAGTTTACCAGCGCCTGCTCCGCCGCTGGCTTGCGTCGACAATGAACCAGATGGAGCCCATGAACGTGATCAGTGCGATAGCGGCGAGCGAGATAACGCAGTAGAGGCACCAGGCTCCGAGTATGTCGCGCTCGACATGAGCCAGATAGAGGGCGAACGCAAGTCCCGCTGCCGCCGCCAAGGTAAGCACCGCACGCTGGCGGGCCAGTGCGAGCCAGGCCAGCCCGAGGTACCCCACCATCCCGATGAGGGCAACCGGAATGCCGAAGAGGAGGGAGTAAGAGCTGTGATTGACAATGCCGCAGTCCCATTTTTCGTTGATGGAACATGGCGCTGTGCCGACCGTGTAGTGGACCTGGAGCGCAAGGCCCGAAACTACGGCACCGGCCAGCGCAAGAACTGCAATCACATATCGCATGGTGAGAATGATGCTAGCAGACGATCACACGATTGTGATTCCAGGATTGAATTGCTCGGAAAGACAATGCGATCCGGTGAGCACGAGCATCCGGCCTCCTCTAACATGCAGAGGCGCGAGACGAGCGAGGGCTTCGGATGCCGTAACATGATCCCATGTTGGATCCGGCGGGTCGTGAACGGCGTGTCGCGTTCTTCGGGGGTAGTTTTGACCCTCCCCACCTGGGGCACATCGGGGTGGCGCTGGCCGCGCAGACCGCCCTGCATCTCGATACTGTCCTGTTTGCTCCGGTCGGCTCGCAACCGCTCAAGCCGCTCGGCTCAAGCGCGAGCTTCGAAGATCGCGTGGCGATGACGGAGTTGGCCATCAAGGGGCTACCGCATTTTGCGCTCTCACTTGCCGACGCCCCTGACCCCAGCGGCACACCCAACTACACCATCGACACGCTCTTGCGCCTGCAAAAGCAGTTTCCCTCGGCCATGCTTTTCACGTTGATGGGTGCCGACTCTTTCCTGAACCTTCCTCACTGGTACCGCGGTGCGGAGATACCATTTGTCGCGCCCTTGATTGTCGCCTCCCGCCCAGGGCAACGCCTCGAAGATCTGACCGCGATCCTGCCGGCGGGTCTGACCATCCACGAGGATGCCGCGACAGGCACGCACGAAGCAGATATGCCCTTGCGTGTTTTTGCACTTCGCAATGCCGCCGGCGCCACGACCCCGTTCTACATGCTGCCGGGACTCCATATCGAGATCAGCGCATCGGAGATCCGGGAACAGGAGAACATGGCAATTGATCGACCTCGTGCCGGGCATTCGGTGCTGCCTGATGCGGTCTGCGACTACATTGCCGCGCACGGCCTCTACCGCCAGGGCTGACTTGCACGATTCCTCCAGGTTCGCTTGCGACCCCGCTTGCCCCTGCGGAATCCAGAGACTACGATGAGCGAGGAGAGACTTTCTGCTGCATGAGCACAACCCAGGCGCACGAACAGACCCGCATTCTCGTTCAAGCCGCAGCCGCGGCCTGTGAAGATAAAAAAGGCGAAGACACGCGCATTCTGGAACTCGACCCGATCGATTCCGGACTGTCTGACTTTTTCCTGATTACTTCTGCCACCAACGACCGACAGGCTATTGCCATCGCTGACGAAATTGAGTATCGCCTGAAGAAGGATTTCGGCGCGATGCCGCACTCCGTCGAGGGGCGTCGCCGGGGCGACTGGATTTTGCTGGATTACGTGGATTTTGTTGCGCACGTGTTTCTGACCGAGCGGCGCGCTTTCTACGACATCGAACGGCTGCGCAAATCGGCCCGACCGCTTACGCCAGCGGAGTTTGACGCAGAGCTCAAGGAAGCACTCGCAGCCAAGACACGCGCCGCCCGCGGCAAGGCCTCTGCGCAATCCGATGGAAAGAAGAGTCCCCGGAAAACCGTCGTAAAAAAGGAGACGGCGAAACCCGTTGCCAAAAAGCCCGCAGCCAAAAAGTCCACTGCGAAAAAGCGCACCACGAAATCTGCGTAGCGGCTTAGCGTCCCTCTTACTTTCACCGTCCTACATTTTTAGCGGCAATAAAAAGAAGACCGGGAGCCATCTTGGCCCCCGGTCTGTTGGTTCCTATTCGTATTGCGAGAGCTCAGAATGCGATGTGCACTGAGAGCTCCGTATTGCGGTTGGTTCCGGCGCCGCCTTTATAGGCAAGGACGTCAGTGTAGCTCGAGACATCGTTCGAACCGCCAAGGTTCAGGTAGGTATTTGCGTGGTTGAAAACGTTGATGAACTCGCCCTTCAACTGAAGGTCATAGCGCTCGCGAACTTTGAAGTCCTTCACGATGCCGAGGTTCTCGTGCCATGAACCGGGCCCGGTGAACACGTTGCGTCCATCCATGCCGGCGACAAAATTGCAGCCAACGCCATGAATGCCGGAGCAGACCGGAACGTCGCTTCCGGCGACGGGTGTACCTACGGGGTATCCCAGGGCCAGATCGTACCAGGTATTTGCAACCGGGTTGAGCTGCTCGTTGTAGGCATCGCCGTAGTCGGGCAGATGGATATACGAGTAGGTGTTGGGTCCCAGGCTCGAGCTGATGTCGGTCAGTTTGGAACCCTTCCGCTGAGGCGCCGTGACAAAGCTGGTGCGCGGGCACACCGTAATGGCATAGCCGCAATCGAACATGCTGAACGGCGTACCGGTCTGGGCGTCGAAGGTGGTGGAAAGTGTCCAGTTATCGCCAAGCGTCTTGGCGAGGCCGGTGAGACTCTTCCCAAAAGGAACGTCCCACACGATTGCGGATGACACGCGATGTTTCTGGTTGAAGTCCGATGTGCCGCGATCCAGAGCGTGGTTCCACGGATCGGTATAGCCGAGGACGAGACCGCCGCCGCCTTCGTTACCGCTGTCGTTGAAGGTGGAGCTGTCGTTGTCAATCGCGTGCGAGAACGTATAGTCGGCGCGAATATTCAGCCCGGAGTGCATCAGGTTTGCGCTGCGAATCTCACCGGTCACGCCGTGGTAGTAGCTGTCTCCGTCCGCGCCGCGGAAGTTGACGCTGCCGTATTGGTAGTTGGTCCGGTTGCCGGTACCGCTGACCAACTGGAGCGTTCGGGTCGGTTGTAGAGTGTAACAACCTGATCGCCCTCGTAGACAGCGCCGTCAAAGGAGCGGTTGATGTTGGAGATGGAGTAGTTGTGGATACCGCGTGTGCCCACATACGAAAGGCTGGCGGTAGTGTCGGCGAACTGGCGCTCGACAGAGAGGCTCCAGTTTTCCGCGTAGGCCGGTTTGATGTTGGGGTCAACTGCGCGCAGAGTGACGTTGGGCAGGAGCTTTGTGCCGGTGCCGGTACCGAATTGCGCAAAATTGTTGGTGCTGATGGGAATTGCAACTCCACCGTTGTCCGCCGTGGTGAACGAGACAACGCCGTAGTTAGGCGGATTCTGAATCACGTTGAAGGTGACGTTGTTGAAGTTGCGCTCGTAGCTGATGCTGTAGCCGCCGCGAATACTTGTCTTGCCGTTGCCGATCGGGTCGTATGCAAATCCGATCTTGGGAGCAAACTGCTTCGTGTTCAGGTTCCAGAGCCTTCCATCGGGAGCATTGTTGCGGGTGAGGATGTGGCCATTGCGGATCTGTGTCCCATGGATTGCCGCCGGATCCGAAGAAGAAGTTGGCGTCATAGCCGGGCTGCTGCGAGTGCTGCGGTCCGTAGAGTTCCCACCGCAGACCCAGGTTGATGTTTATCTTCGGGCTGATCTTCCAGGAATCGTTGGCATATGCGGCGCCATCCTGGTAGCGGTTGGATCGCGAGAAATTGGGCGAAGAAACCGGAAGGTTGATCGTGCAGGCTGAGGTCTGCTGGTAGCTGCCGACTGCGTTCCTGTAGCAGGGGTAGGCGCCTTGGGGGTTGACAGCAACTTGAAGCAGCCCGAGGCCGCCGCTCACGAAGTTCTTGAGAGCGCCGCCGGCGCCGGAACTCGCATTGATCAGGCCGTCAACTGCCTCTTCGTACGCGCCGAATGTGCGGTTGTCCTTGATGTACAGAAAAGTTCCGCCGAAGGTGAACTGATGCTTGCCCTTGCTCCAGGCCAGATCTTCGCCGATTTCGATGAAGTTCTGCGGTCCGCCGAAGGGAAGTGCGTTTCCGGGAGAGGTCTGCGAGTAGCCGGGGAAGTTGATGTAGCCGCCATTCAGGGTCACGGGCGAACCACCGTTGACATAGAGTGTGGGGCTGACAGCCTGAGTCCCCAGGGGCTGTGCATTGTTGTACCGCGATCCGAGCAGCTTGGTGGCTGAAGCGAGCGTCGGGGTGAATGCCTTGTTGAAGGAGACTTCCAGGCCGTGGTTGTACTGCGTGTTGTCCGTGTCATATCCCTTGTATGGGCTGTTGTTCACCGAACCGGCCGGATTGACCAGGCTCTCCTGGATGTAGCGAACGAACATCGATGAGGTCTGATTGATGGTCCAGTCGGCGCGGTTGAAGCTGATCCACTCGTTGACGGGAGTTCCGCCGCCCGAGTCGGCCGGAATCTGATAGATGGACTGACCGAAAGAGATTCTTCGTGCAAATCGGCGTCGAAGCAATTTGAGGGTCGGCGCAATTGCCAGTCAACTTTGTCGTAGAGGGCAGACCCGCTTGGTTCAATCCAATCGAGTTGATGTCTGACTTCCAGAGGGTGCCCTGGATCTGGGCGCCTGTCTGCGTGGTGCCGTTAATGGGATGCGCCAGCGTGCCGTACTTCGTAAAGAAGTCCTGCATGTTGGTTGCAGACATGCCGATCAGATCAGAGGTGGGAACCGAAGTAATGATGTTCTGCGCGCTGCGGATGCGGGTCCACTCTGTAGAGGAGAAGAAGAAGATCTTGTCCTTCTTGATTGGTCCGCCGACTGAATAGCCGAACTGGTTATGCGTATAGCGCGGCTTGGCGGGTGTGCCCGGATCCAGCGCATGAAGGTAATTGTTGTTGTAACCGTCAGAGGCCAGCGTCGAGACGCGGTTGAACTCATAAACCGAGCCATGCAGGCCATTGGTTCCGGACTTTGTGGAGACGTTCACGGCGCCTTGGCCGCGACCATATTCTGCGCCGGAATTCGAAGTGACGATGCGGATCTCGGAGGTGGCGTCCATCGGAACGGTCTGGCCGATTCCAACTGCATACAGATCGGTGTTTTCAACGCCGTCCAGCAGGATGTCAACCGAAGTCGAGCGAGAGCCCGAAATGTTGAAACCTACGCCGCGAGCGGTCGCGGTCGAATCGGAGGAAAGATTTCCAGAGAACGCGACAAGATTGTAAGGATTGCGATCGAGCGTGGGAAGACTGAGAATCTGGTCGGTCTGGATGACTGCGGCGACTTCGGGCTTTTCAAGGTGCACACCGGCAAAATCATCGGCTGTAACCGTGATCTGGGTGCTTTCACCTTTCACCGCCAGCTTTACATTCACGGTATTTGAGGAGCCCACCGTGATCTGCAAGACATGCGACGCCGTACTGAATCCCTCTGCGCCGAATTTCACCGTGTAGGCGGCTGGCAGAAGCTGAGTGACAGAATATTCGCCCTTGCTGTTGGTAACGGTGGTTCGAACCGCACCGGTGGCGACGTTGATCAGCGTGACTTGAGCGCTCGGAATCACCGCACCAGTCGCGTCCGTAACAACACCGGAGCAAGAGCCAAGGTCGGCTTGCGCCTGGGCCACGGGAGTTCCGATGCAGGCAACATAGGCTGTAAGGCCCAGCAGACTCACCGTGAAAGCAGCAGCGTGCAGCAACCGCAAAAATCGCATTGAAATCCTCCAGATCGACTCTGGGATCGGGGGACTTCATGGGGGCGAGTTCCCGATCCGCTTATCGCGCTCGGCGTCTCGGGTCTAGCTGGGGAGGAGTTAGGTCCGTTCCGCGGTTAACAGTTAAAAAGAGGCTTAAAAACAGCAAGAAAGAAAACAGGTCCGTTTCCATCGCACCTACAACGCGTGACGAAAACCATCCCAAGGTAAACAGGGTTCTTGATTCTTGTTAAAGCAAACGGCGTGCCAAACATGGCTCGCCGTCTCATTTTCCAATCTAAAGGATTAATGCAATTAAATGTGTGATATAAATCACACCTCACTATGGAAAGCTGTAGAGATGTACACGCGAATTTCACAAAATGTCTTTTCGGGTCGAGTCGGCGCACGTTCTGCTTGCTTCGATCATGTATCTTCGCTGCATGCAGCTCGTGCTGGCGCATATTGGCGCAAGACCCTCGTCGAAAGATCAATTTGAGGCCATTTCTTCGATGTATTTGGAGCGCTGTTCGACGTTTGCACGCTGTCAGGCTGAGTCTTTCCGCGGCGAAACTGCCCTCTTTGAGTGGCTCGACCGGCAACAGCGTCGTGCTCCAGCGATCACCGTACTGCTGGATAGCCGGGGACGGCAGATGACATCGGAGAAGTTTGCCACATGGCTCGGCCTCCAGCGCGATAACGGCGCTCAGCAGATCGTATTCGCCATTGGCCCGGCGGATGGCTGGTCGGAATCTGCGCAAAAGCGGGCCACGCTGCTGTTTTCGCTTGGTCCTCTCACGTTGGCACACGCACTAGCCCGCGTCGTTCTGGCCGAGCAGATCTACCGCGCATTTACAATCCTCACAGGCCACCCCTATCACTCCGGACATTGAGGACTGGCCGTTTAGGCAATGTTCTTTCTGATCGATCCGAACTGCACTGCGCTGACTGTGCCCGAAACTGAGAACCAGGAACCATGAACTCTGAACAGTCATCCCGACGCGGACTTAATCTTGATCAACACCGGCCCCGGCAAAGGCAAGACCACTGCCGCCATGGGCACAGCTCTGCGGGCCGTCGGCAACGGCATGCGCGTGCTGATGCTGCAGTTTCTCAAGGGATCGTGGCACTACGGTGAGCTCGATTCCACGCAGGCCTTCGGCGAGAACTTCGTACTCAAGCAGATGGGCCGAGGCTTTGTTAAGGTGGGTGGTGCGGAGACCGATCCCGAGGACGTCCGCCTGGTGCAGGCTGCCTGGGCTGAAGCGCGCGAGGCGATTCTCTCCGGCGAGTGGGACATGGTGGTGCTCGACGAGATCAACTATGCCATCGGCTATGGCATGCTCGATCCGGCCGAGGTCGCGGAGACGCTGCGCACGCGGCCGGAGATGGTCCACGTGATTCTGACCGGGCGCAACGCACATCCCTCCCTGGTCGAGTTAGCGGATACTGTCACCGAGATGCGCGAAGTGAAGCACGCCTACCAGAAGGGCATCCTCGCGCAGCGCGGCATCGAATACTGACCGCCACTCCCCCGAACCCCTGAACTGCGAACTCGGAACTGCTCGCCGCCTCGCTATAATGACTGAGGTCTTATGTCCTGGTTTAAACGTGAGCACGGCGAGTTCGACGGTCCCGGCGGTAACGGCGACGAAGAGAAGAGTGTCCGTACCGAGGGCCTGTGGGTCAAGTGCCCGGGTTGCCGGCAGACGATCTGGAAAGCTGACCTTGAGGCCAACATGAACGTCTGCCCCAAGTGCCAGTTCCACTTCAAAATCGGCGCAAAGCAGCGGTTGGACCTGCTGCTGGAGCCGGGCTACGAACTGGTAGATGGCGGACTGCGCTCGACCGACCCGCTCAACTTCACCGATGTCAAACCCTACAAGCAGCGCCTGCGCAAAGCTCAGCAGGATACCGGGCTCAACGACGCCATCATGAACGCGGTGGGCCAGATGGGCTCGCATGCCGTCGTTATCAGCGCCATGGAGTACGGCTTTATCGGCGGATCGATGGGAGCCGTTGTAGGCGAAACGATCGCCCGTGCTGTTGACCGCGCCCGCAGCGAGAAGAAGCCGCTGATCGTCGTCGCCGCTTCAGGCGGAGCGCGCATGATGGAAGGCGTGGTAAGCCTGATGCAGATGGCGAAGATCTCCACCGCCCTCGCGCAGCTCGACGACGCAGGCATCCCGTATATCTGCGTCCTGACCGACCCCACGACCGGCGGCGTGACCGCGAGCTTTGCCATGCTGGGTGATCTCAACATCGCCGAGCCGGGAGCCTTGATCGGCTTCGCCGGCCCGCGCGTAATTGAGCAGACAATCCGCCAGAAACTCCCCGAAGGCTTCCAGCGTTCCGAGTTCCTTCTCGAAAAGGGCTTCCTCGACGCCGTGGTGCACCGTCACCACATGAAGAACTACCTCATCCGTGCACTGGAGTTCATGAAGGCGCCGGAACAGGCCAAGGCAGCCGCTCAGTAATCTTTCCACGAATCTGATTCTCAGCTTTACGCAACCTCTTTCGTTGCACAAAACAAGAGGCGCCCGAAGGCGCCTCTTGGCTTAGCGATTGCGTGCCCGGTTTAGAAGTAGATCTTTGCCGCCAACTGGGTCTGGCGTGCCGCAGCTGTAGAGCTGATGTAACCAAAACTGCTCTTGGCGTTGGTGAGCGTTGTCGCTGGACCAGTCGTTCCCGGATTGGCGAATTGCGTATGGTTGAAGACGTTGTCGCTCTCCATACGCAAGCTGAAGTACTGTGCGCCGATCTGACGAGAAGTAGAAGTTCTTCGCCAGGATCATGTTGGTGTTGTTGATGCCGGGCCCGTGGGACGAGGTCGCGACGGGAGTTTCCGAACGATCCGATGGGCTCGTTCACCCAGCCTGTCTTGTCGAATGTACGCGCCGCTTGTGCCGTGAAGCGGTTGTACGACGCGCGGATTGCCCATTTCATAACCGGAGCAACCTGGTTGGGCGCATCCCGGCAGGCATAGAAGTTGGTGGCGGCCGGGGCACCAGAGCGAATTGGAGCTCGAACCGGCGTAGGAGACATCGAACGGGAAGCCCGAAGCCAACGCACGATGCCGCTGACCTCCCAGCCAGACAGCGCGAGGTTGAGCGGGTTATACCACTCCGATGCACGGCGGAGAGTCGGCGTGATGTAGATCGGCGAGAAGACCAGGCGATGACGCGACATCGAAAGCCGAGTCGCCGAAGTTGAGCGCCGGGGCGAACTGGTTGAAGCCACGAGTGCTGCTCTCACCGAACCCGGCATTCTCGAAGCTCGACCCGCTATCCAGCGCGTGCGCATAGGTGTAACTGAGCTGGAAGTACAGGTTATGTGTAGTTGCTTTCTCGATGTTTGCCTGCAACGAGTGATAGTTAGCAGTGGAGCCAGAACCCACCAGGCCGATGTCAAGAATGTTGGGGTTATTCAGCAGTAGTGTTCTGCGGGTAGAGGTAACTCTGGAGGTTGCGGTTCGCGATGCAGGTTGGATCTGCAAGGCAGGCAGCATGACCCGCCGGAGTAATCGGGTTGGCATCTGTCGTCGTCTGGTTGTGACGTGCCAGCGATCCCACGTAGCTTACGCGAGCCACCACGCGCGCCGGGAACTCGCGCTCCACGCTGAGCTGGAAGTTCTCAGCATACGGTGCGCGGAAGTCGTTCCGTAGGTGCTGATGTTGTAGATCGGCTCCAGGGCCGCGAAGTCGACGTTGTCACCCTTCTTTGGGAAGGTGTACGGGAACGGATTGGCTATGGAGCCACCGCCATTGATGTCGAGTGAATGGGTTGGCAAACGAAGCGGCATCTAATGAGTGCCGGCGCCGATTGTCGAGGTACCGAACGGAGGCGTTTCGAGCGTCTGCAGGGCAGTTTCTTCTTCGGTGCGGTCATAGTAGATACCGAAGCCGCCACGGATGGAGAATTTGCCGGGAGCGCCGGAGATAGCGCCCCAATCGGGCGCATAGATAAATCCAACGCGCGGTCCAAACTCCGAATAGCGAGTCTTCGCTAGGCCGCCGTTTGTGCAGCCCTTGTCCCCGCCGTAGACCAGACTGGTGGGGGCACCTGCGAAGACCGTTGACTGCTCGCCCGGGATGACGCAGACAATACCCGAGCCACCATACTGGAGGTTGTGGAGCGGAGTATCGATGGAGTAGCCGAGACCGTAGCTCAGCGTAAACTTGTCTGTGAGCTTCCAGTTATCCTGTGCGAACACATAGTTCAGGAAGGCCTCAGCGATGATCGAAGCGCCGCTGCCCTGCGCGTACGATGCAGGAACACCCAGCAGGAAGTCCAGTCCGCCATCACCGGTGGTGTAGATTCCAGTGTTATTGAATCCGATACGAACCGCTGTTGTTGGCGAAGAAGGGATTGGAGACATTGAAGCGGCGGCCGTCATAGCCGAACTTGAACGTATGGCGACCGAAGACCTTCGAGATGTTGTCGTCGATCTGCGCCACCTGGTCGATACGTGGCTGAGGCCCGTTGGTGCTGAATCCCAAGGTGAAGCCGACGGCGCTTCCACGCCACCGAATTGTGGGAACGCTTGCTGCCGCGGCATCCTGCGGGTTGATGTTGAATCCGAGGCTAGCCGGCGAAACGGTCGTCTGCGGCTGACCGCCGCGTAGTTGAACCTTGTGTAGTGGCCGGCCAGGTCGTTCACAGTCGTCGAATTGAACTGGTGAACATAGTCGCCCGTGTACTGCTGGATGGTGAGGATGCTTGGAGTCGCCAAACCCGGGACAGTGGCACCAGTGAATGGCAGCGTGTCAGTTGCGGTCGACTTGTGGTAGACGCCCAGAGCTGTGATCTGATTAGAAGGGTTGATGGAGTAGTCAAGACGCCCGATGTACTGGTTCGTCGTCGTACCGGGATCGGGTTGAATGTGTATCCATAGGTTCCGCTGTTTGGCGCGTGGAACGTACTTGGAAACCAGCTTCGTGGCGATCGGGTCGAAGTTTCGCTGTCGGGAACTTGCCACCCAGATCATAGGCGCACTGCGCCCACGTTTCACCGGGTGTATTGCATCCAGTCACCGTAAGCCTGAAGGAATCGGATTGCTCGACCAGATTCCCCACGAACCGGTCGTCGGGCGAGTGCCCGCCGCGGCGGGATTGTCCTCGGCCGAGAAGTCTGCCGCTGAGGTTGGCCGAGTCGTAGACAGCACACGTTCCCGCCCGACTGCGGAACCCGCTGACGAGTTCCTTGGTAGGCGCCGAAGAAGAACAGCTTGTCGTGCAGAATCGGGCCGCCCACGGTGCCACCGAAGATGTGTTGGTGATAGGGGCTCACCACACCCTTGCCGGTCGTTGCGTTCTTCTGGAAATAGCTCAGGGTATTCAGGAATGTGTCGCGATAGAACTCGAACGCATCGCCATGGAAGTGGTTGCGTGCCTTCCTTGATGGTGGCGCTGACGATGCCGCCGGAGTTACGGTCATATTCTGCGTTCAGCGGTCCGTCGATCAGATTGAACTGGTCGATCGCATCCAGATTGGGACTGTATAGCCACGGTGTTCAGCGCGATGTCATTGGTGTCGGCGCCGTTGATCAGGTATTCCGACTGCTGCGTCTGGCCGCCGCTCACCGAATAGGTGCCGAAGCGGTCGCTCGAGGCCTGCACGCCGGGGAGGATCAGTTCCAGTCCGGTGAATCCGCGGCCGATCAGGGGCAGCTCCGTCATTTCGGTGGAGTCCACAACGTTGCTCAGCTGAATGTCAGTGGTGTCAACCTGCACTGGCGACGGCCTGCCACTTCGACGACTTCCGCGGCAGATCCCACGTTAAGCTTCGGATTGACTCGACATATTCCTGGTCAATGTTCGAGCACGATACCTTTGGCCGTGAATGCCCTTGAAGCCCGATGGCGGACACGGTGATCGTATAGGTTCCGACCGGCAACTGAGCGAAGAGAACGTACCATCGGCCCGGTCACGGTTTCAAACTTGACGCCGCGTGGCTTCGTTGGTCGCGGTGACTTTGACGCCGGACGAGCACGGCTCCCTGCGGGTCGGTAACTGTGCCCTTGATGCGAGCCATTGACGTCGACTGCGTGGGCAATGCCTAGCGCGCCCATCAGAACTATGCAGAGTGCCAATACTTTCAGCTTTGGCAGATTTCTCATACCCATTGTTCCTCGAAGTTGAATTTTGTGATTCAAGGGGACGGCGCCAGCGGTCTCAATCTGGCTTGCCGATTGCCCGCTCATGGCGGCCAATTCAGCTGATTCTTCTGTATTTACGTTCAGACCGCGATATGGATGAAATCACGCTGCAACCCTGACCGGGCTAGACACCCGCCCAGGAAGAGGGGGAATGGCCGGAGTTCTTCTTGCGAATGGCCTAAAAGCAAAAAGGACAGAATTATGGGGAACGTCTGATTTGACTGACCCCACAGAATGCAATTGATGTGCCAAAGTGTTCAAGCGACACTTGGGTATGTATTTACAACAACTTAACAAACGGGACATCTCCGGGTTGCCACTTCCAGAGATGCCTCAAATCCGCTTTTTAGCAACTACATACGAAAAACAGTAGGACCGTGGCATCGTTCCCGATATTTCGGAGCCATACTGGGCGCGATATTCATGCCAAAAGCCCTTGAAAATCTGATTTATAGGATATCCAGAATCCAATCTCTCAAAATCAGTTGAAAATGTTTTCCGCAGCACAATTCTGGTGAGCATTGTGCCATGCTAAATTATTGCAATATAAGCAGATATAAGATTTCCTGTTTCAGTGACACCGATGGCCATATGAGTGCTTATAGTTGATCGAGGTCCCCCCGACTCTATTTCACAATTCAACAACCTTCTCGACTTGTCGAGAGGTCAAAGATTCCCCGCTTTTCACGCGGTGAGTCTTGGAGAGAAACTGTGGCGACACCCAGACGGGTTCTAATAACGATACTCATTTTGCTTCTTGGCTTGGTTACAGCCAGCGCGCAAACTTCAAATGGAACTGTAATCGGCTCTATTACCGACACTCTCGGAAGCTCAATCGTCGGCGCAACCGTGACGATCACTTCGGTCGACACTGGCGCAGTACGCACCACTCTGACGAACCAGGAAGGAACCTATCGCATCGAGTCGGTTTCCCCGGGCACGTACAACGTGTCTGCCTCTTCCCAGGGATTTGAGACCACAGTGAACAAGGGACTCATCGTTCCTGGCACTGCCATCGTTTCCGCAAGTCTGGTCCTCAAGGTCGGTTCGGCCTCTGACAAGGTCGAAGTCTCCGCCGATAACGCCGTCCTCAACACTGACAACGGTCAGATGGCCGGCACGATCAGCGAGCAGGAAATCAGCAGCCTTCCGATTGCCAGCCTGAACCCGTACGAGCTCGCTCTTACGCTGCCGGGCGTGATGAACACCATGGTAGGCGGCTTCTCCAACGGCGTTGATTTCAACGTGGGCGGTGGCCGTCCGCGCGCCAACAACTTCCTCATTGAAGGCCAGGACAACAACGACGCCGGCATTCAGGGCCAGGGCCTTCAGCCGGGCAACGACGAAGCCGTCAAAGAAGTCGTCATCATCGAGAACGCCTACACCGCCGAGTACGGACACGGCGCAGGTTCCGTATCGAACCTGATTTACAAGAACGGCACCAATGATTGGCACGGCGCCGTCTACGAGCGCCTGCAGAACTCCTCGCTCGACACCGTCGATAAGAACCAGCAGTATTACTCAACGCTCTGCGTCCAGGCGGGCGGAGGGCCGGAGTGCATCGCGCAGGTCGCCAAGTATCGCGAGAACCAGCCAGGCTTCCGCGTCGGCGGACCCATCATTCGCAACAAGCTCTTCGGCTTCGCTTCGTATCAGTGGGATTTCTTCCGCTCCACGGCTGCTCTATCGCCGCTAAGCGTGCCAACGGCGAACGGTTTTGCCACGCTGGGCAATTATTCTTCAAACCCTCGTGTCGCCAACCTTGTTAAAGCCTACGGCGGCCTGGTCGGCACCAATACCGGCTCGACCCCTCCGATCGCACTCGGTCCGGATCCCGTCACTGGCATCGATCGCGGCACCGTGGAAATGGGAACGGTGCAACGCAACCTCGGCGCCGACAGCAACGCTCCTGAGATGGATCTCAAGGGCAACTACATCATTAGCCCGAAGGACACGCTGGACCTCCGCTTCATCCGGAGCCGCTTCATCGCTCCGTTTGACGTGTTCAACTTTACAAGCCAGTTGCCGGGCTTCGACTCCGACCAGGACGGCACCTCTTACAACACTGGCCTCGTCGAGTCCCATGTCTTCAATCCCAACGTCGTCAACGAAGTGCGCTTATCCTATGGTCGCATCGGATTCGCCTTCGGCCTGCCTGCCAGCACCCTGGCCAACCCTCTCTATAACCAGCCAGCCGTCACCGTTTCCAATATGACCGGCTACGGCATCCCCAACAGCATTCCCCAGGGCCGTTTCCACAACACCTATCAACTCCAGGACACCATCAGCTGGACGCACGGCAAGCACTTCATCAAGGTCGGTACAGACATTTCTGATACCCGCGTGAAGGATCAGATTCCTTTCAACTTCTACGGGACAATCGGCTTCGCGAACGACTCGGCAGCAACTCCCCTGGCGGGCGGCGGAAGCTTCAAATATACCGGCCTCGCCAACCTCATCGACGACTTCGGCGGAACGGGCACCTCAGCGAGTCAGAACTTCGGCAGCCCCATCGCCCAGCCTCGGCTCTTCAGCCAGAACTACTTCGTGCAAGACACCTACCGCCCCATCCCGACGCTCAGTTTGGACATGGGCTTCAGGTATGAGTACAACGGCTCCCCGTTCAACGCGACAGGCACTCCGTACCCGGGCATCGATGAAACAAATCCGGCATGCTTCCCGTTGACGCCCGGCGCCAGTTGCAATACCAAGCAAGTGGCGGATGGCAGCCAATGGGGACCGCGCGCAGGCATTGCCTGGAGCCCGACTCTCTTTGGACAGAACAAGACTGTCATTCGCTCTGGCTTCGGCGTCTTCTACGATGTGGTCTTCACCAACATCATCGACAACATTCAGGCCAGCGCACCAAACGCCGCTTCGCCGGTGATCAACAGTTCCACAAGCGCCAACGGCAACCGCGGCACCGGAACCTGGTATGAGCAGTTCGGCAATCTCAACCAGACCCCCCTTGCTTCCAACACAGCCGAGCCGATCGTCAATCATCTGCTCTCCCCACGCACTCTGCACTGGAACCTCAATGTCGAGCAGGAACTTCCATGGGCGACAACCGTCCAGGTAGGCTATGTGGGCGAGCGCGGCGAGCACCTCTTCGGCAACACAAACCTCAATCCGTTCGTGAATGACTATTTCAGCGTCGCGCATGTCATTCCGACCCGCGGTTCGATCATCGTTCGCGACAACTCTGACGACTCTGAATATTCAGGGTTGTGGTCTGAACTCGATCACAAGTTCAACCACCAATTCCTCTTCCGCGCCTCCTACACGCTGGGACGCGCGTTTGACGACGGTTCGGAGATCTTCACCCCCGGTGGCACCAATGAATCCTCCTACCAGTTCAGCCGTTATCCCACTCCGCGCGGAACCACGGATTGGGGTCCTTCGGAGTACGACCACCGCCAGCGTCTCGTTCTGGCCTACGTCTGGACGCCCGCTGTCTGGCACACCGAAGGAGCCATGAAGGTTGTCGGCAATGTCGTCAATCACTGGGCGGTGGCCGGCATCACGCAGTTCCAGTCTGGCTCTGCGCACAACATCGAAGTTGGAACCGACGTGGATGGCGATGGCATCGGCAATGACCGTCCGATCCTCGGAAACAAGAACGCTCCAATGAACACCTACGCTTTCGACGACTCGTGGTTTTATGGCGCTTCTCAGGGGACGCTGTGCTCCGGCCCGAGCCTCTGGTATACCAACAACCCCTGCGAAGTGGTTTCGCCAGACCAGGTGCACTGGATTGTCCCGGCTTACGGAACCCGTCCCGCAAATCCGATCAGCCGCAACTCTTACTATGGTCCCGGATATCAGCAGTGGGATATGAACGTTCAGCGTTCCTTCCAGATCCACGAAAAGCTGACCATGGATTTCCGTGGTGAGCTCTTCAACGTGTTTAACCACGGTCAAGTTGACACCGGGAACTCCGTCGTCGGCTCAACCCTGGAAAACACCACCCTCATCAGCGGCATTCCCACCGATGCGTATACAGGCGACAACGGCATCAATACGCTTCGCTTCTCCGTACCCGGCGACGAACGGTCACCGTCACGCTCGTCTGTTTATCCGCTTCCAGTTCTAACCTGCTCCTCTGTTCAACTGAAAAGGCGGCCCGATCGGGTCGCCTTTTTTCTTGAGCACCACATTCGCTTCGGGAGGGAATCCGGATGTTCTAGACTTGTTGGCGCTGACAAATAAAGGACGAGACGATGCGCCGTTCCATCCACTTTTTCTTTCGGACCGCTCAAACCGGCCTGATTCTGCTGTTTTCTTTGCCTGCCGCCCTTCACTCCCAAGGCACTTTCCCAGAGTTCAACTCCATCCCGACCATCCCGTTTGACGCCTCTGGTCCCGTCATTCGCGCTCATTCGGAGACCGAGAAGCCCTTTACGGTTGCAGGAGAGCGCGGCGTCGTTCTGGGACAGCAGAACGGTACCTTCGAAGCCTGGGTACTCCCCGTCAAGCTACTTTCGCACCTCACCATCGAAGCCGATATCGCGGGCTATACCGTTCCCATCGACGTGAACCAGCAGGCCGCGGAGATTGAAGTGCGTCCCGATCGCACGATAATTACTTATAGCCACGTCGGCTTTACCGTGCGCCAGATCATGTTTTCGCCAAATGGCGCGCCCAGCCGGCACAGGACCTGTTGTGCTCTATGAATTCGATTGCCTGCATCCGACCGAGTTCGTCTTCCGCTTCACTCCTGAGCTGCGCTGGATGTGGCCGGAGCGCAACGAAGGCGTGCCGGGAGTTGAATGGGTTTCGCCCGAACGCCGCCACGGCGAAGGAGCCCGGTCCTCCGGATTGATCTCGGGATCGCCCTTGCCCAACCACGGCTATTACGTTCTTCACGCCGACTACCCCGATCTTGCGGGCGCCATCACCATTCCAGGAGCGCAACCCGGAATCCTTGCTCCCTACCAGGAGCGCCCACAAGTGCACCCTGTCGAATTCCATCTGCACATCGATCCAGCTCGGGATCGCGGGCGGCTTTTTCCGCTGCTGATGGCCGCGGGCATGAACAAGGCGGCGGCCACGAATGATGCCCTGGGCGCAACGCTGGAAAAATTGAACACGTCCATTGAGTCGCTGTACAAGGCGCACGCGGACAGCTACACGAAGCTGCTGGCCAACTCCACTTCGATCTCTACTCCCGACAAGGCGCTCAACGAGGCATTTCAATGGGCTGTCATTTCGATTGAGCAGCTCAAGACAAAGGCGTTGCCCGACAACGAAACAGCGCTGGTCGCCGGGTACTTTGCATCGGCCGATTCGGCGCGGCCCGGCTTTGGATGGTTCTTCGGGCGCGATGCTCTCTACACGCTCTTTGCCGTCAATGGATACGGTGACTTCTCGCTTTCGAAATCGGAACTCGAATTCCTGATCAAGCGTCAGCGCGAAGACGGCAAGATCATGCATGAGTACTCGCAGACCGCGCCGTTCATTGACTGGCGCCAATTCCCGTACATGTATGCTGCGGCCGATTCGACGCCGTTGTTTCTGCTGGCCGTTGCCGATTACGTAAAGTCCAGCGGCGATGTCGACTTCCTGAAGACCCATCGCGACGCAATCGAGAAGGCGTGGGCGTTTGAGACCGATCCCGCGCACGACACGGACCACGACGGAATCTACGACAACTCGCAGGGCACCGGCTGGGTAGAGAGCTGGCCCGGCGGCATGCCGCACCAGGAGATCTATCTCGCTCTCCTCGATCAGCAAGCGTCATCAGCCATGGCGTACATCGCGCGCCAGTTGAACGATTCGGTAAAGGCAGAGGCCGCGCGAGAAACGGGCCGGGAGCGTGGCCCAGACGATCAATTCCGAGTACTACGATGCCCAGAAGCATTGCTATGCATTCAGCCGCAATATGGATGGGTCGCTCGACCGAACGAGCACTGTCTATCCTGCGCTAGCCTGGTGGGATCCGGCAGGTGGAAAATCGATTCTCGCGCAACCGGAAGGTTGCCTTTCCCAGTTCGCCGGTGCGGCGCTCAACACCGATTGGGGGCTGCGCGATGTCGCCGACACTGAACCGATTTACGACGGCATGAGCTATCACCAGGGCTCCGTGTGGCCGCTCTTCACCGGTTGGGCTGCGCTGGCCGAGTACCGCGGCAACCAGCCTCTCGCCGGCTATCAATTATTGATGGAGAACGTGAACCTGACAAAGGCGCAAGATCTGGGCGCAGTGACGGAATTGTTGTCAGCGGAGATTTCTTCGTGCCCTTCGGCCGCAGTACCAGTCACCAGCTATGGTCGAGCGCGATGGTGATCACACCAATTCTGCGTGGGCTTATTCGGAATCAGCATCGATGCACAGACGAAGACCATCACGGTGAACCCGCATTTGCCGGCAGAGATGGGATCGTGCTGAGGTGACGGACATTTCCCTTCGTGAAACAAAGACGTCGCTGTACTTCGCGCGCAAGACCAATCAGCTTGAGATCTACATGAGCCCGACGGAAGGTGACGCATGGCATATCCGCAGCGACCTGCCGGGCGCGACGTCAGGTTCTCTCGCAGGTCCTCTCAGCATTGAGGTCGCCAAGAAGCTTCGAATGAGCCCGCAACAAGGGATTCGCATTCCTTTACCAAATATTGAAGTGGACGAGTCGGCCGGAAAATACGGCGAGAATGCGATCGAGTCCGTTTCCCTTCTAAACAAGCCTCCATTACCCGGAGCATCTACCAGCCGTTTGCGTTTGCTCCGCTCAGATTACTCGGATCGTAAACTTGTTCTCACGGCTGAAGGCCTCGCCGGAAGCGATGGGCTCGTAACTCTAATTCGCCACGGCCACATCGATCCGAAGGTAGAGACCAGTCCATCTGCTCCAACAGGTGCGGAACAACAGTACGCGATCATTTCACACAGGGATTGCGATGCCGATATTTACGCTTGTAAGGAACTGCCGCTGATCCTTCACTTTCCTAAAGGCGAAGGCTGGAAGACCATCACCGTAACGCTGACCTGGTGATCGAACCGGTTCCAACTCAACTTGGAACCGGCTCAACCAAGCCAGCTACTTCTTGTGCTTCCGATAAAGTCCGATCAAGTGATTCGTTGAGCTGTCATGCGCGAGTTGCGGTTCCGATGGACTTTCCAGCTCAGGAATGATTTTCTGCGCCAGCGCCTTGCCGAGTTCTACGCCCCACTGATCGAAGGAATTGACCTGCCAGATCACGCCTTGCGTGAAAACGCAGTGCTCATACAGCGCAACCAGCTTGCCCAGCATTGCCGGCGTCAGCTCTTCCGCGAGGATCGTGTTCGACGGCCGGTTGCCTTCGAAGACGCGATGCGGAACGAGCCATGCCGGCGTGCCCTCGGCCTTCACCTGCTCGGCAGTCTTGCCGAAGGCCAGCGCCTCGGTTTGCGCGAAGACATTCGCAATCAGTATGTCGTGATGGCTGCCCAGCGGATTGAGCGTCTTGTAGAACGCGATGAAGTCGCACGGGATCAGCCGCGTTCCCTGGTGAATCAACTGGTAGAAGGAGTGCTGCCCGTTGGTGCCGGGCTCACCCCAGTAGATGGGTCCCGTGTTGTACCGAACCTGAGCGCCACTGAGCGTGACATGCTTGCCGTTGCTTTCCATCGTCAACTGCTGCAGGTAGGCCGGGAAGCGCTTCAGATACTGCTCGTAAGGCAGGATGGCGATAGTCTGCGCATCGAAGAAATCCGTGTACCAGACGGAAAGCAACGCCAGCAGAACCGGTAGATTCTTGTCGAATGGAGCGGTGCGGAAGTGCTCATCCATCTGATGGAATCCGTCGAGCATTGCGCGGAAGTTCTGCGGCCCGATCGCGAGCATGGTCGAAAGCCCAATGGCCGAATCCATCGAATAGCGTCCGCCGACCCAGTCCCAGAAACCGAACATGTTGGCGGTGTCGATACCAAACTTCGTCACTTCGCCGGCATTCGTCGACACTGCAACGAAATGCTTCGCGATCGCGGACTCATCTCCACCGAGTTTCTCCAGCAGCCACGACTCGAGCTGTGTGCGCGTTGGTCATCGTCTCGAGCGTCGTGAATGTCTTGGAGGACACAATGAACAGCGTCTCGGCCGCATCCAGATCCTGAACCGCTTCGGCAAAGTCGGTGCTGTCGACATTCGAAACAAAGCGAAACGTCATGGCGCGATCACTGTAGTGCTTCAGCGCCTCGTAGGCCATCACGGGTCCAAGGTCGGAGCCGCCGATACCAATATTGATCACGTTCTTGATGCGCTTGCCGGTGTGGCCCTTCCACTCGCCGCTGCGCACACGATCTGAGAATGCGGACATGCGGTCCAGCACCTCATGCACCTTCGGCACCACATCTTCACCGTCAACGAGGATGGTTTGGCCCTTCGGCGCGCGCAACGCCACATGCAACACCGCGCGCTTCTCGGTGATGTTGATCTTCTGGCCGCTGAACATCGCATCAGTGCGCTCGCGCAGCTTCGATTCTTCGGCGAGGCCGAGCAGCAGCTTGATCGTCTCGTCGGTGATGCGGTTCTTCGAGTAATCAAGGAACAGGCCCGCAGCCTCTGCCGTGAGGCGCTCGCCGCGTTTGGGATCATCGGCGAAGAGAGTGCGCAGATGCACCTTGGCGACTTCGCGCGCGTGCGTCTTCAGGTCCTTCCACGCCTTCAGGCTGGTCAGTGGCTTTACCTTGATCTCGGCCTTTCGGCTCTTTTCAGTCGTCGCCATCTTTATCCTCCAATTCGCGGCCTCGCAAACGAGCGCCCGTTACAGCCTGCCAACTTGTCTGGGCTCCTCACGACGCACGCAGTCCTTCGGATGCGAAACCTGTAAAGTCGATCGATACAGATTTCTATACTCGCCCAACTTCACATTATCCTCGCTCCGGGCGCGAGTCCCTGTGGACGGAAATTGATCCGACCTTCAACTTGCCGCCATAAATGCAACAGGCCTGACATCGCTGCCAGGCCGTCGTCGCTTCTTATAACATTACCTATTCCCTGTCTTTTCAGATCCGCATCGGCATCAGCACGTAGCGCGACCGGTACTCCGCGTCGGGATCCTCGGGGCGCATCTGGCCGGCGCTCTGCGAGTCCTTGAATTCCAGCCGCACTTCGCCTTCGTTGCCCAGCGCCTTCAGGAAGTCGATGATGTAGGTCGAGTTGAAGCCCACCATGATGGGGTCGCCGGAATAGGGCGTATCGATGGTGTCTTCGCTCTCGCCGCTCTCGGTGGATTGCGAACTGATCTTGAGCTCGTTGCCTTCGAGCCGCAGCCGGATCGCGCCGGAGCGTTCATCGGCAAACTGCGCCACGCGCTGGATGGCGCTGGATAGCTCGCTCGACCGCACCACTGCGAACTTGGTGTTGTCGCGCGGCATGACGGCTTCGTAGTTGGGGAACTGGCCGGACAAAGCCGCGTGCTCAGCGTGCGATGGCCGACGCTGAAGAACAGCGTGTGCTCGTCGTCGGCGAACTCCACCTTCTCAACGTCGGTGTTGGAGAGCAGCCCCTGCAGCTCCTGCAGAGCCTTGCGCGGAATCAGCACGCGCTTTTCGCCGCTGATGCCTTCCATCGCTTCGCCGGGCTTTTCGACGAACGACAGCCGATGGCCGTCCGTTGCCACCATGGCGATTGACTCAGCTTTGAGCACCAGCAACGCGCCATTCAGCGTGTAGCGCGACTCTTCGTTTGAGATGGCAAAGATGGTTCGCGCAATCAGCGTCTTGAGCGCCACGGCGGAAATGCTGGTGGCCGCGACGGCGGGGAACTCGGGCACCTGGGGATAGTTCGCGCGCGCCATGCCGACCATCTTGGTATTCGAACGGCCGGAGCGAATCTGCACCCAGTGGTTTTCGAGCAGCTTGATGGAGATGTCGCCGTCAGGCAGCAGCTTGATGTAGTCGTAAAGCTTGCGCGCGGGGATGGTGCACGAACCCGGCTTCTTCACCTTCACAGCGGCGCTGGTCCTGATCGCCTGGTCGAGGTCGGTCGCCGTGATGTTCAGCCGGTCGCCGTCAGCCTCGATCAGGAAGTTGGACAGGATGGGAATCGTCGTTTTGCGCTCGACCACGCTTTGTGTCGCGGTGAGTTCCTTCACCAGTTCCTGGCGGCTTACGGTAATCTCCATCGCTGCCCCCTGTGCTGCCGGCTTCTCAACTTCAGTTTCCACGATCGGCATAGCTCCCCACTCCGTCTTGGTCGCCGCCGCACCCCGCGTTCGGCAAACCGGCCCCAATTTACGTCCACTCGCGCGGTCTGCGCCCCAACCCCACTTGGCCCAAGCCTACACTACGCGCGCTACGGCGCGAAACACTGCTGTTTCTTGCCTTTAATTGTATGCATCTTCATAAAAAATCGTGCGTGGAAAACCAGTCCACATCTCTGGATTCCGCGGCCATTTGGCTTTCAACGGGGCAAAACAATCATCACCAGGGAGCGTTCGCAGCCTGAATCTGTGCCGTGTCGCCAATGCCCGATCCCATCCTTACCAGCGTCAGCACAGTGATGTCATCCTCCTGTCCGAACCTCAGTGCCTCCGCCGCGATTGCTTCGGCTGCCTGAGAGCTGATCGCTTGCATCCTCTCGAAGCCGAAGAGTATGCCTTGCGCATCCCGCGCCTCCAGCACGCCATCGGAAAGCAGGGTCAACTGGTCGCCTGTCTCCAACTGAAACATGCGCTCTTCGTAGATCACGTCCTGGGAGATTCCCAGTGGCAGATCGGCGCTCACCGCCAACTCTTCGCCATTTCGATATGGGGGCAGATGGCCCGCATTCGCCACTGTTACCTCGCCTTGCTCTGTTATGTGAGCGCAGATGCAGGTGATGAAACCACTGTCCTGGGTCAGTGCGATCTGCCGGTTGAGCCGGGTTAACAACGCTCCCGGTCGCAGCCCCTGAGCAGCCAGCGTATGCAATGCTCCAAGTGCAAGGGTGCCTGTCATGGCAGCCCGCAATCCCTTGCCGCTTACATCGCCCACAACCACCAGTTGCGCGCCGTCTTCCTGCCCAAACACCTGGTAGAAGTCGCCACCCACCTCCTGGGCGGGGAAGTAGGCCGCTTCGATGGTGTAGCCCTTCACCCGCGGCAACTGTGCAGGCACCAGCCGCTGCTGGATCTCGCGAGCGGCCTCTAATTCGGCTGCACCGCGAGCCTGCTCCCGGCTCACGCGTGTGAAGCGGAAGAACATCACCACGGCAATCGCCAGCAGAAACAGCAAGTCGCCGATATCCGAAAGCTGTAGAGACACCAGTCCCAGAGGAATGGGATTCGCCAGAAAATCCAGTTTGCCCCAGCCGGAAAAGATCGACATGTTGCCCGCGTCGTAGATCGCCGCAGCCAAAGCCGGCAGCAGGCTTGGAGCAATCAGCCACCCTGCCTCACGGTTCCCTTTGCGGTACCACACCAGCAGCATCACCGGCAGCAGCAAGGCTGCAGGCAGAAGGATGAGCGCCTGAATGGCCACGTAAATATCGGTTGTCAGGGGGCCAAATGTACTTGCTACATTCAAGCCGATTGACAACACCAGCAGCGCCTCGTACACGCGCCAGATTCGGCTCACCCTCCGCCCGGCGAAGCTGAACGTAAACTCGATCTGCATGATCGTGTACATGTAGATCAACGGATCGCCGAGTTGGTTGTTCCACGCAAGGGGCACCAATCCCGAGGTCGAGCTATACAGCAGCGCGTTTGAAAGTCCTAACAGAAACAGGTATAGCCCGAGCCAAAGATACTCAGCGCGCTTGCTCTGGCTTAGATAGAGCGCAAGGGCCGCCAGCCCGGCAAGCAACAGCAACCCGTTGATCGCAAGCGAGGGAATTGCCGCATACACACGCTGGCTTTCAAACGACACTCGCATATCGTCTATCGCGTCCGCAGACCCCACCGCCGTGGTCAGAAACAGCGGAAGATGCCAGATCGTATAGGACTTCGGAGCCCGTGTACGCAACGCCAGGGTGAAATCATCCACCTCGTCCGGCAGCACTACTACTCGCTCCGTCGGCCGCTTCACGCTGAACATCGAGCGCAAACTTGTGTCCGGATCGCGCTGCCCGTTCACGTACAACTCATACACCCCTTCGCCGCCCACAAGCAGCAGATGCTCATGCGGACGATCTTTCGCCAGCTTCAAATGCAGGCGGTACCACAGCCATTCTGATCGCGCCACACCCAGGTCATCCAACTCCACCTGTTGCCATCCGCTGTCGTCGAATCCGGGCTGGGCCCATGCCAGGTCATCGCCGTCATGCGCGCGCCAACCCTCGTTCAGCGTCACTGTGCCGGAGTGCCACCGCGTAGCATCGACGATCTGCCCCTTCGCTGTTGAGCAGATCGAGACGAGCACCCCGAAGCACAACACGGCAAGCACCGAGCCGATGCGCCGATCTTCGATCTTCCGGGCACGTTTCAGCACAGCGTTGACTGACCCTCCAGTTCCCGCAATCCGATTACTCGATTCGAATGGGGAGCCTCAGTCTACCGAAGCCTTACAGTGATCAGCAATGCGCGTTCCTCTTGCGCCTTGCTAGTCACAGGTCGCCGTTATGCGACGGTTATTGGTATTTCCTTTGTTAAATAAATAAAAGAACCCGTAGTCACCGTAGTTCTCATCGGAAAAGTGGAAAGCTAGCTCAACTCGTTTCATCTCACCCGCTTTACCCTCACCCCAGATTCCTAAATCTCGCCTGTGCATCTCCGGATAATTGGAAAAAGTGTCTCCAGCATCTCTTCAACAACCCAGGTTCCCCACCACTCCCACAGACCTCCTAAAAGCCCCTGTGAATACCTTGCTCTTTATGTGCAATGTGCGTCCCTGCCCTCATCAATCGCGGACTTATGCACGACGCGTCATCCACAGGGGACTTGTCTTCCACATCATCCACATCTCTGAAAATATTTTGAGAATGGCGCAGAGAATTCACTCAATTCAAGGTCGTTCCCGGATTGTTCGCGTCAGGCGTCACGCATTTCACTCCAGACCTACTGCGCATCTATGTCGTCGGGATGTACCATCAATTCGAATTACGATGAGTTTCCAAAGGCACACGTTTCGCCACGACGGCCTGACGCTTTCCTATCTCGATACGGGATCCTCGCCCGTTTCGGTTGGCCGCCCGCCACTGCTTTGCCTTCACGCGCACCTGATGCAAGGAGCGACATACACCGCGCTCGCTAACGCCCTTGCGCCCGATTATCGCGTCATCGCTCCCGACCAGCGCGGCCATGGCGATTCGAGCCACGCTGCCACCTACACACGCCAGGACTACCTTGGCGACATCGACGCGCTGCTCAGGCTTCTCGACCTGCCTCAGGTCGTCCTGCTAGGTAACTCCCTTGGCGGAGTCAACGCCTACCAGTTCGCCGCGCGCAATCCCGATCGTGTGCAGGCACTCATCATCGAGGACATAGGCGCTGTCGTCACCGACGACATCAGTTTCATCCTTCCCTGGCAGGGCTTCTTCGCCACACGTGAGGAACTTGAGGAACGGATCGGTCACGCGCTTCGTCCCTTATTTACGCGACTCCTTCCGCCAATCCGACGCCGGCTGGCATCTGGCCTTTGATCCGCAAGATATGGTCAGGTCGCAACAAAATCTTGTTGGCGACCACTGGTCGGACTGGCTCGCTTCCACTTGCCCGGCGCTCGTTCTCAGAGGCCGCGAAAGCCGCGTTACCTCACAGGAACACGTGGAGCAGATGGCCTCGCTCCGCCCTCACACACACCTTCTCATCCTCGACGGCGGCCATGCCTTACACGCCGACAACCCCGGCGCCTTCAACGCCGTTGTCCGTGGCTTTCTCGACAGCCTTTGACGCAATTTCCTTTGCGTACCAAGCTAAGCGCTAGAAGCCGGGAGCTTTCGGCTTCTATACTGAAGCTTCCATGTCTTACCAGTCCGCTATCGATCACCTGGCCGCTATGGCGCCGGAACTCGCGACGCAAACAGGCCAGACACGCCGCAAATTCTCGCTCGAAGAAGTCGCGACCCTCCTCGCCGCCCTCGGCAATCCGCAGCGGACCTTTCCCTCTGTCCTGATCGCCGGCACCAACGGCAAAGGCTCGACGGCGGCCACGTTGGCCTCGATCCTTACTGCCTCCGGACTGCGCACCGGCCTTTACACCTCGCCACACCTCGCGCGTCCCAATGAGCGCATCCGCATCGATGGTGCCGAGATCTCCGACGCCGATTTTGCCGAGGATTTCTTCCGTGTTCGCGCTGCCGGGCAAAAGCTGGTAGAAGAAAAGAAACTGGCTCAGCCGCCGAGTTTCTTCGAGACCCTGACCGCGATGGCCTTCCTGCACTTTGCCGAGCCAGCCATCGAAATCGCAGTCCTTGAAGTGGGCCTTGGCGGACGCCTCGACGCCACCAACGTCGTCGATCCGCTGCTTTCGATCATCACCGACATCTCTCTCGACCACATGGAATGGCTCGGCAACACCATCACGGACATCACGCGCGAGAAGGCCGGCATCCTGCGCACCGGTGGCACGCTCGTCACCCTGCCTCAACATCCCGAAGCCAACCAGGTTCTCGGCGAAGTCGCCATGTCCCTATCAGTGCTCGGAGTCAGCGCAGTTCCCTACATGCCCCCGACCGACCCACACCGGCCGGTTGAAACCAGTCCTGATCAGGCACAAACAGCGCCTCAGGCTGCAGGCAAGACAGATCAACAACGCCCATACACGGTTGAAGTCCTTGGCGAATCGATTGAGGTCGCCTCGCCTCTGCGCGGAGCACACCAGCACCGCAACGTCGCCCTTGGAATTGCCGCCGCCGTAGAACTTGCCATCAGCCACGGATTCGCCGTTACCCCCAAGTCTATCGCCGACGGTATCCGTAACACCTGCTGGCCTGCGCGCCTCGAGGCCATCCGAGTCGAGAATGGTCATGATCACAAAACCACGGAGTTCATCCTGGATGTAGCGCACAATCCCGCTGGCGCATGGGCTCTCCGCGCCGGGCTGCGCGACATGTTGCCCGGCCGGCACCTCGGCACGCTCATCTTCAGTTGTTTGCGCGACAAGCCTGTCGTCGAAATGGCTCACATCCTCTTCCCGATCTTCGACCAGGTGATCTTCGCGCCAATCCATAGCTCCCGTGCCACCCCCGTGCGCGACCTGCTTGCCGCCGCTGCTTCCACAGGAACGCCGGCATTCGCTGCATCCTCTGTAAGCCAGGCCCTTGAACTTGCCCTTGAGCATGCCGAAGCGCACCCGTCCGGCCCGATCGTCGTCTCCGGTTCGGTCTACCTGGTAGGCGACATACGAACGCGCCTGCTGGCTAAAACCGTCCAGGCCTCGACACCGGGTCGGTCCATTGAACGCGTGGGCCAGCTTCCGTGACCCGTCGCCGTCCTCCTGATCCGCTGCCTCGTCTCTATCGCTGGCGCACCAATATTCTCCAAGCCCCGTTGTTTTTCGTTTGTACGGCAATCTGCGGCAGCCTTTCGCTCTTCGCGTCCCTCTGGGATAAGAGTGGGCGCGTTCAACATCGCCTCGCGCGGATCTGGGCCAGCGGCGGCGTCAGGATCTCCGGCTCCCGTCTCGTCGTGCGCGGTGCCGAGAATCTCCGCAAGCACCCAGTCGCCGTCTACGCCGCCAACCACACGTCGTACATGGACACGCCGGTCATCTTTTCCACGCTGCCCTTCCAGTTCCGCATCCTCGCCAAAAAAGAGCTATGGACCATGCCCTTCATCGGCTGGCATCTCCACCGCTCCGGCCAGATTCCGGTCGACTCCGTCAGTTCCAACTCCACCGTCTCCAGCCTCGGCGCCGGCGTCCGCGCTCTCCGTGCCGGCATGCCGCTCTTTGTTTTTCCTGAGGGTGCACGCACGCCAGACGGCACCACGCAGCCATTCCTCGCCGGAGCCGCATTCCTCGCCATCCGCGCCCAGGTCCCGCTTGTTCCCATCGCACTCACCGGCGTCTACGACCTGCTCCCCATGCACACGCGCCACTTCTATCCCGGCGAAATCACGCTGACTGTAGGCGAACCGATCTCCACCACGGGTATGACTCTGCGCCAGGTCGAGGAGCTGAACACTCGCCTGCGTGAAACGATTGAACAACTGCGTGCTGAATCCTCCCCGATCGCTCTCCCCAGCACACACCTCACATCAAAATTGTTCTCTTGAGTTGCGGATAAGGTGTCCTAAAGTTTTAGTTGACAGCCAAACTAATTAGGGCTAGAGTTACTAAAACTTTAGGAGGCTACCATGCCGCCTGCGCGGAAATCGAAGCAGCAACTAACGCCCTTGGAACTCCGCATCATGTTGGTGTTGTGGTCCGAAGGGCCATCCTCGGTTCAATCCGTCCAGGCTCGGCTCGATGGAGATTTAGCGTATACCACCGTTCAAACCATGTTGAACGTTCTTCAACGCAAGGGACACGTGTCGCGCGCAATGGTCGGTCGTGCTTTTGAGTACAAAGCGGTTCAGAATCGGGACACCGCACTTGGTGGCGCTGTCCGCGATCTGTTGAATCGCATGTTCGATGGTTCCGTTGAGGGGCTTGTCATGAATCTGTTCCGAACCAGGCAAATTGACGCCGCTAAACTCGCTGAACTCGCAGAGAAGGTCGCGAAAGCTGAGGGAAAATCGGATGCAAACCGCAAGCAGATTAGCCGTTGAATACGCTCTGAATTCTTTCTGGCAACTGCCGCTGCTGTTCGTGGCTGCAGAGATGATTGTTCGTCTCCTCGGCAGAACTCGCGGCAAGGTACTCTGCTTTGTTTGGTGGGTTGCCCTTATTCTGGCGCTCGTCGCCCCCGCTTTCGCTTTTGTGAGCTTGCCATCTGGTTCTCTGAATGCTCTGTTGTCAAGCCGCACCGCAAACCAACAACCGCAGGTTCGAATCGAGGATCGGTCTGGTGTCCTGCATTTCAGCCCGTTGGGGCTGCGTACAGAAAGCCCGAACCACGTCGATTGGTCACTTCGAAGGATTCCGGGAATCGTTTTGACATGCATCTTCTATTGCTATTTGGGATCAATACTCATTGCACTTGTTCGACTGAGCAGGGGTCTCTGGGAGACGCATGCACTCATGCGCTCCGCGCGTGAACTGCCACTAGATGATGAATTGCTCTCCACGTGGGAATCATGCAAGACCTCCCTGAGAGTCAGCGACGTGATGCTCCTCTCAACGGCCGCGCTTGGCAGCCCGGCCGCCTTGCACTGGCCAAGGGCGGTCATTCTGCTGCCCTCAAAGCTGCAAGCTTCGGATTCCACAGAAGTGAGGGCCGTGTTTTGTCATGAGCTGGCCCATGTCAGGCGAAACGATTTTGTGTGGAATATTGCCATTGAATTCCTCGGTGTATTGCTCTTTTACCATCCTGCATTCCACTGGATGCGACGCAGAATCCAGGAGACCCGGGAATTGGCGTGCGATGACATGGCGGCGGATGCTATGCGTGGACGTCAAGAGTATGCCCGGAATCTTCTGAGCCTCACTCAAAGAATGCTCTCTGATGCCGTCATCCCACAGCCCGGTTGTGCCCTTGGAATTTTCGAGGGAGAAGTTCTGGAGAGAAGAATCATGAACCTGCTTGAAAAGAGATCGCAGCATCCTCTTCTTCGCATTGTCACTTCTTCGATTGCCGGAATCTGCTTGATCATTGCGACTTGTATCGCAAGCACAAGTTTAGGTTTGCGACTCGCAAACGCGCAAGCAGCCCCGCAGGCTAGCCATGCTCCGACGGGCTGGCTTCTTGCGGGCAGCAAGCCAGCCAACTACGACACCGGTGTGGATAAGACCACCGTGAACAACGGTCAGCCGAGTGCATTTCTGCGCTCAACCGTGCCAAGCACCGAAGGATTTGGCACCCTGATGCAAATGATCAATGCGGCCGACTACGCAGGAAAACGTGTTCGTTTGCGTGCCTGGGTCAAGTCCCAAGATGTAGCCGACTGGGCCGGCGTTTGGATGCGGGTCGACAAAGACAGCACAACGTTTGTAATCGACAACATGCAAAAGCGCCCGATCAAGGGAACGCAATTGTGGACAATGCACGATGTTGTGCTGGATGTGCCTCAAGGTTCCACCGGCATTGCATTCGGAATTCTCTTGTCTGGAACAGGCCAAGTTTGGATGAACGACATTACATTTGAGGTCGTTGACGATAACGTACCGGTGACTGCTGTGCCGTTTCAGTCAAAAGCATCCGACCACCCCGTAAATTTGAAATTCACGGAATAGAGAAGGATGGCAACGGGCAGCACCAAGGTTGCAGTGATCTCGACGCTGGACGTCCCAGGTTTCGTGTTGAGACCTGGGACGGACTCACAGTTAGGCGACGACCTTCCGCGTGCTCGCCTCATTCAGCTTTTCAATCGCCTCCCGATCCGGCTTCAATTTCGCCGCCTCGGCCAGATCGTTCAACTGGTTATCATTCGTCGCGCTGGCAATTGGAGCGGTGATCCCCGGCTGCGCAATCAGCCACGCCAAAGCCAGGCGTGCCGCCGTCGATCCCGGTCGCATTCGCCACCTCATGCCTTCGAGTTGCTTCAGCGCTTCGGCAATCCTCCGCGGCGTTCCCCCGCATCCAAACAACTATGCGATTTGCAGCGACGCTCCTTCTCCTGGCCCTCATCGCTTTGACCGGCTGCACGCCCCACGACCGCAGCCCCGATAAGATCCGCGAGCAAACAGCGCGCGCTACTTCAACCGCCGCTCGCGATGCCAAGGCCGTTGCACAGGGAGTGGTCGCAGGGCCTCAAGCAGCAGCGCACCATCAACATCAATCGCGCCTCGGCCGATGATCTCAAGAGCCTTCCCGGCATCGACAACAATGCAGCCAGCCGCATCATCGACCATCGCCCCTACACAGATTCCGGCGACCTGGTGAAGCGCCACGTTATCTCCCGCGCGGAATATGATCGTATCGCCGGCAAGATCGAAGCACGCTAATACGAGCTGGCTCCATTCTTTCTCTAAGAGCTCGTTATGCTGCAGTCGTCTGGTCAGAAAATCACAACTTTAGATCTAAACGCTGTCATTCCGACCGACCGAAGGGAGGCGAAGCTTGCGAATACGGAGGAAGCAGCAGCCTTCAGGCTGCTGAAAATCATGCGCTCGGAGCTACACGGCCTTTAGGCCCGGACACTCCAGGGCATCGGCATTTTCATGATCTCTGAGTGGCAACTCGCCATCGATGATTGCAGTTGCTTTTCAGCGGTAACGCATCGCCACCGCGCTACACTCATTTCAAGAATGAACCGCAGAGTTATCGCCCTCGCGCTTTTCCTCGTAGCCCTGCTTGCTCGCGCGCACTACGCCCCAGCGCAAGCCCCCCACACTTTCACCGTGGCCAATGGCAAGTTTCAGCTCGACGGCCATCCCTATCAGATCATCTCCGGCGAAATGCATTATCCACGCCTACCCCGGGCTTACTGGCGCGACCGGTTCCGCAAGGCACGCGCGATGGGGCTGAACACCATCACCACCTACGTCTTCTGGAACATCCACGAGCCGCGACCCGGTGTTTACGACTTCTCCGGCCAGAACGACGTTGCCGAATACATCCGCGAAGCCCAGCAGGAGGGCCTCAACGTCATTCTCCGTCCCGGTCCCTACGTCTGCGCAGAGTGGGACCTGGGTGGCTTTCCCTCGTGGCTACTCAAAGACCGATCGCTCGTGCTTCGCTCTACCGACCCCAAATATGTCGCCGCCATGAACGACTGGTTCACCCGGCTGGCAGAGGAAATCTCGCCGCTCCTCATCCAGAACGGCGGCCCCATCATCGCCATCCAGGTCGAGAACGAATACGGCTCCTTCGGCAACGACCACGCCTACATGGAAGCCGTTAAATCCGCTCTCCTGAAATCTGGCCTGGCCGCACCCGACACTCTTCTTTACACGGCCGACGGCCCCGAGCAGGTGCCAAACGGCTCGCTGCCCGGATTACCAGCCGTCATCAACTTCGGCTCCGGCAACGCACAGAGCAGCTTCGCCACGCTCAAAAAGCTGCGCCGCAAAGGCCCATTCATGTCCGGAGAGTACTGGGCTGGCTGGTTCGACCATTGGGGTGAGGCTCACCACACCACCGACGCCGCGAAAGAAGCTGCAGAGCTTAAATGGATGCTTCGCCGAGGCTACTCCGTGAGCTTGTACATGTTTCACGGCGGCACGAGCTTTGGCTGGATGAACGGCGCCAACAGCAACGGCACCAACTACGAGCCAGACACCACCAGCTACGACTACGACGCGCCTCTCAACGAGAGTGGCCAGCCAACGCCCAAATACATCGCCTTCCGCAACACCATCGCCCGCGTCACCGGCAAAGCGCTGCCCGCCATCCCGCCCTCAACCGCGGCTCGCGCGTATTCGATTGCCCCAGGTGTCCAAACCGCCTCGCTCTGGAGCAATCTTCCCGCACCGGTAGAGTCCGACCAACTCCTCACTATGGAGGATCTCGATCAGTCCTACGGCTATATCCTCTATCGCACGCAAATTGCCGCTGGCCCTGGCGGAGAACTCGTGATCGATGGCCTTCACGATTACGCGCAAATCTATATCAACCAGAAACTTATCGGCTCTATCGACCGGCGCCTTGCCCAATCGCATCTGACGCTGCCTGCCGTCTCAGCTCCCGCAGAGCTCGACATCCTCGTCGAGAACACGGGCCGCGTCAACTTCACCAAGGTGATTCGCACCGAACGCAAAGGCATCATGAGCACCGTCACCATCGCGGGCCGCGAACCGCAGCATTGGCAGATCTACTCGCTCCCTATGACAGACCTTGCCGCGCTGCATTTCACAGTGGATTCCTGCGAAGGCCCCTGCTTCTATCGCTTCAGAATGGACAACCCGTCGATAGGATCCGATTCAGCGACTGTGAGCTTGCCCGACACTTTCCTTAACATGCACGCCGATTCGAAAGGCACCGCATTCCTCAACGGGCAACCTCTGGGCCGCTTCTGGTCAATTGGACCCGGGTTCACGCTCTACACACCCGGCGCGTGGCTCCGGCCCGGAGCCAATGAAATCGACCTATTCGATCTCCAGGGAAAATCGTCCGAATCCATTAGCACCATCGACCACGCCGACTACGGGCCGGCGCCGGTGCGCTAAGCGGGGCCGCTCTCGGCCGGCAATGCGCAGGCTTTGAGTTTGCTGGTGGCGTATCCAAGCAGGGCAAACGCCACCAGATCTTCGATCACTGCAGCGGGCAGATCCCGTTCAAACACAGACGCCAGCCACGAACGGAAGGCAGCGCCGCCTTCGGTGCCAACGATAACCCCGGCCACGCCGAGTAGCGCTCCCAACGTGGCACGGCGCGATTTCGCACCCACTGCCGCTCCTGCAAGGGCGCCGCTCGCCACTCGCGCTGTGAAAGACGCGGCTGTCTTGCGACTTGGAATCATTGGCAGCTTATCTGCCACAAGTTCCATCAGCGCGAGACCGACCAGAACACGATTCAGATTTGGCTTTTCCAGGAACGCGAGCCGCGTTCCTTTCACGTTCAACGTACCCCGGCGGATCGAACGGCTCACCGCAGCCTCCGGAAGCATCGTTCGCGCACCACCCACCACGCCCAGTATGAACGCACACGTCAGCGGCACCCGCATCGCAAAACCTCCACCTCGTACGATGACGCTGGACGCTTTGCTGTTGCTGCTGAGTTCAATTGTGAGACACCGTGTCGGCGGACCTGACCTGAAACGTGCGATAACGCCGATCTACCGAGGCGCCAAACCAAGACTCAGTTCTTCTCGCCAGCTGTCTTCTCTGCACCCACCTCGGCCGTCTGCGTGTCCTGCTTCAATGGCAGCCTCACTTCGAGCGCACCAGTGCGATCATTCTGCGGATTACGCACTACCACTCGAATGTAGGCTGCGCCAGGAGGTACTTCCAGTTGCTGAACCGCGAGGAAACGGTGATCAACCTTGCCGTCGGGCCGCCGCTCGCTTGCAATCGTGCCCTTGTTGAGGATGCTGTTCAAGAGCATCCCGTCGCTGTTGTACGCCGCCGCAGCAAATTCCAGCTCCGGCGACTTCTGCTGCGCAGCCTGCGCCCTCAACTGCGGATCGATCACGTCGTAGTTAATCACATACTGCTGGAGGTTAACCGGCGTAAGCGGCTTCGGATTCTGGCTCTTCTTGCGCGTGCGAAAGTACGCTGGCGAATCTTCCAGCAGCTTCATCTGTTCTGGGCTTCCCAGTCGCGGCCCACCGACCGTCTCCATGTGTGCGACAAACAGCAGATCGTGCATCATCGGCGCACCGTGCTCGACGGTGGCGTATAACGTATCGGCCTGTTTCGCCGCGAGAAATCGCTGCTGCGTCACTTGCTTAACGTGGGATGCCTGGACCTCATCGTCCGAGACCCCAAAATACCCGGTCCGATACGTCAGCGAATAATTCCTGTTTTTGTCAGCCAATGTCACGCGGATGTGGCGCTCCGAGCCGTCGTATTTCGTATTCGTCGGCGAATATGTAAGCGAATAGTAGCTCTCGCCGTTCTCAACGGCCTTGTCGAGCAATTCGGCTAATTTATTGCTGGAGTAATATGCGTGACCACCGGTCGCCGCCGCGATGTCATCCTCGTGATCGTAGTTCGTACAGTGTCGCCTCCGCCTGTGACCCCGTTCAGGTTCACGGGATAAAGGGCCACCTGGCTGGTCGCCAAGGCTGCATACGTTTCCTTGATCCCCTCGCTTTCCAGATAACTGAGGTCGTTGATCTGCATGGTTGAACTGGAAAATCCTCCGCCCACACCTGTGTTCGAGTTGTGGCCGGTCATCGTGGGGCCGACGGGAATGGGGAATTCGCTCGAGAGCCAGAGTAAGTTCTTTCTGCCCGGTATCCCGTTCATGTATTCGGCGATGAACTTCAGGTTGGAAAGCACGGCTCCGGCGTCTTGATAACCGTAGGTGTCTGCATAAAGGAAGACATCAGGCAGGTGTGGACCGGGCCCTTTCGAGAGAATTGCCGCGTGTATTAACGCATGGTCGCTCGTGAATCCCTGGATCAGATGCAATCCGGCCACGTTCGCAAACAGCGCAAAGCGGGTTCCGGGCTGGGCGTGGTCCACAAAATCCAGCAACTGCTTATGAGCTTCCATCTGTATGGTGGGCCGAGTATTCACCATGTCGTAGTAGAGGATGTAGAGCGGTCCCCGCTCCGGCGCCGTCGGCAAGTCGACATACGTGTTCGTGGGTAGCGGTGGAATCTTGGGGGGCACAAACGCGGGAGCAGCTTCCATCGAAAATGTCGAATGAAAGAATGCTTTGAGGCGTTCGGTCTTCCTCCACTACAAAATCATCCTTCGTCAATCCGCGCACCGGGTTGCCGCTCTTGTCGAGCACGATCACGTCCAGGGGCACGCGTCGTACATTCGCTCGAAACACATATTCGGTCTGCGCCTGCCCGCCGCTCTTGTCTGAAGATGTCTTTGCCTGCGCCGAGCCGTGAATCGGTGCCGAGACGGAAACAACCACGCTTATTGCCGCTGCGACAACAACTGGAAACCGGGACATGACATTACCTCCAGCAACCGCTTATGGCGCCGACATACAACAACCGTTGGGCATAGTTGAGCGGATCAACAGCGAATTCTACTCCGAGTCCCATCCCGGAGTACCAAATCGAAGTGAATGCTACTCATCTGACGTAGTCTCCAACAGACAAGGCTGCAACAATATTCTTCGGCCGGCAAACGCCGGCTGGCAATCCAGGCAAAAACCTCATACATCTCGGCCGAACACTCGCCCAAGTTAATGTAAGTAATTGAAAATAAATATGTTACAAGTGTTAATTGGACGATGTTAATATTAAGTTGTCTATAATCTGTAAGATACACATGAAAAGCACCCTCTTATTAAGGGGAGCAAAACAACGACGGATCGCACGCGGCAATCTCGCATACACTGGAAGGCGTCTATGCCGATCCGTATCGCTATCCCAGAGCCGACCACCAGCGACGCTGCTTACAATGCGCGTTCCCTGCCACCCTATCTCGCAGCGCTCCAGTCATCAGGCGCCACGCCGGTTGTCATTCCGCTGCATGAGGGCCAGGATCGCGTGGCACGGCTGCTGGCTTCAACGCAGGGCGTCCTCCTCCCCGGCAGCGGCTTTGACGTCGATCCAGAGCGCTACGGTGAAGCGCGCATCCCCGCTTGCGGTCCGTCTGATCCCGGTCGCACCGCCGTCGACGAGCTCCTGCTCCAGGATGCTTTCAATCTCCGCAAGCCGATCCTGGCAATCTGCCACGGCGTACAGACACTCAATGTCTGGCTCAACGGCACGCTAGTCCAGGATCTGAAAACGGTGTTGAATACGACCGTCAATCACGCGCCGGGTCGCGATGTCGTAAACGCACACCCGATTCAGATTGCCCCCAAATCGCGCCTCGCTTCCGCTGCCGGCCACATCCTGGAGGCGGAATGCAACTCCAGCCATCACCAGGCCATCGGCCGCGTCGGAGATAATCTGCGAGTCACTGGCGTCTGTCCGCTTGACGAAGTCATTGAAGCTGTGGAACTCGATTCTCCTGACCACTTCGTCGTGGGAGTGCAGTGGCATCCAGAACGCACGTACGCGGTGAGTCCTCTCTCTCGTGCAATCTTTGCAGCCTTCGCGCGCTCAGCCGAGGCTTGGCGCCCCCGTTCGGTCGAAACCTCGGCAGCTTCGGCATGAATCGGGACCCGGACTCCGGATTAGTCGCAGACAGCCTGAACGGTTTGCTTTTGGCAGCAGGCCTGCAGACGTTAAAACCAGAGACTGCCTCAGGGTTTAACGACTATTTATCCCTGATCCTTCGCTGGAATACCCGGATGAATCTAACGGCGGTTCGCGACTCCCAGAGCATCCTTACGCGCCACTTCGTCGAATCCATTGCCTGCGCCCAGTTATTGCCCTCCGGCATCCACTCACTCCTGGACTTTGGATCAGGTGCCGGCTTCCCCGGAATTCCCGTTGCGCTTTGCCGTCCTGAGATCCGTGTGACTTTAGCTGAGTCTCAGACCAAGAAGGCCGCATTTCTCCAGGAAGCCGTCCGTACCCTGAAGTTGGATTCCAAAGTTTTTGCCGGGCGGGCGGATGAATTGGCTCAGCAATTTGATTGTGTGGCGCTGCGTGCGGTAGACCGGATGGAGCAAGCCTTGGCTGAGGCGTCAAGTTTGGTGAGGCACGGGGGATGCATTGCCGTCATGACGACGGTGGCTGAGCTTCGTCG
Source organism: uncultured Acidobacteriaceae bacterium (assembly GCA_963735215.1). GTDB lineage: Bacteria > Acidobacteriota > Terriglobia > Terriglobales > Acidobacteriaceae > Telmatobacter. The sequence continues at coordinate 341,526 of CAVTKF010000015.1, forward strand.
TGTTTATGGTTCAACGGGCGGCACTTTCGAATGGCTGGAACCGCTGCCCCTTCCCGGATCAGATCAGCGAGTGCTGTCCCTGGCGATGAATGCCGGAGCGCAGATAGTTGATCCAGCCGAATGAGGAAATCAATGTTCCACGTGGAACATTGGTTCGGTATCGAAGCCCCAAGCGAAGACCAAATGTTCCACGTGGAACATAGCTAGTTAAGCGCCCAGATGTTACAGCGGGGCAAGCCTTTAACCAGAGTTTTCCACTGGGTTGCCCTATCGTGCATCGAAATTTATGCAAAGGGCGAACTTCGCGGAAGCATATGAGAAGGAATGGCTTGCGGCGCCTAGTTCGAATTATATTTTGGAGCTTTCCACAGCGCGGACACGTTCTCCACAGATTCAATTCCCCACGCTCCCTCCCCCTTCCTTTAACCTGAAATGCCATGGGAAAGATTCTCGGCGTTGTAAACCAGAAGGGTGGTGTGGGCAAAACTACCACCGCGATCAATCTTTCCGCCTGCCTGGCGCTGGAGGGGCTCAAAATCCTCCTGGTCGACTGCGACCCGCAGGCAAATGCCTCCTCGGGCCTGGGCGTCGCCCGCGACGACAATCGCCATTCGATCTACGATGTCCTTGTGGGGGACTCCGAGGCTGAACAGGTCATCTTGTCAAGTGGAGTCGAAAATCTCTGGATTTTGCCCGGATCGAAGAACCTGACCGGCGCAAATATCGAGCTGACGGGCCTCCAGGATCGCGCCGTTCGCCTTCGCGATGCCCTCGCCCCTGTCAAAGATAGATACGACCTCGTGATTCTCGACTGCCCGCCAGCCCTCGATCTGCTCACCCTGAATGTGCTGGTGGCGTCCAACTCGCTCATTGTGCCCATGCAGGCCGAATATTTTGCGCTCGAAGGCATCACCGAGCTGGTCTCTACTCTTGAAAGAGTTCGCGCCGCGTTCAACCACAATATTGAAATTGAAGGCGTCCTGCTGACCATGTACGACGACCGTACCAATCTGGCGCAGCAGGTCCGCGACACCCTTCGCGAACATTTCCGCGACCGGCTCTTCATCACCGTGATCCCGAGGAATATCCGTCTCGCCGAAGCGCCAAGTCACGGCAAGCCAGTGGCAGTTTACGATTCCCGGTCCCGCGGAACCGAGGCTTATTTCGAGCTCGCCGGGGAGTATCTGGCGCGCAATCGCATCGAGAGCCCGAAAAGCCTCGAGCGCAAGGTAGCCGCCAACTCAAGGCCCAAGGCCGAGGTCCGTTTCTGGCCATACTCGTGAGCTCACGATATACGGGCCCCGATGCGCAGATTGATATAGAAAGACCCGGCAAATCAGCCGGCTTGAGGATTTGAAGATGAGCCCCGCAACCACCGAAAACAAACGCCGCGCCCTCGGCAAAGGCCTCGACTCTCTGCTGCCGCGTGTCCCCGCCCCGGCTGCCCCCGCAACCGTCCACGCTCCTGCCCTCGCCGAAACGGAAGGCGGCAAGCCGCGCGAGATCCCCGTCGGCGACATCGATCGCAACCCTTTTCAGACGCGGACGCATGTGGACGAGAGCGAACTCGCCGAACTCGCGGCTTCCATCACGGCAAATGGAGTGGTTCAACCGATCCTGGTTCGACCCCAGGCAAACGGCCGCTTCCAGCTCATCGCCGGAGAACGCCGCTGGCTCGCCTCGCAGCTCGCTGGCAAGAAAACTATACCGGCCATTCTGCGCCAAGTCTCCGATGAACAGGCGCTCGAAATCACCATTGTCGAAAACCTGCAGCGCGCCGATCTCAATGCGATGGAACAAGCCCGCGCCTTCGAGAGACTGTCGCGCGAGTTCCACATGACCCAGGAACAGATCGCAACACGAACCGGTAAAGATCGCGTTTCGGTATCGAATTACATGCGCCTGCTGAGTATGCCGGAGAGCGTCCAGAAGCTGGTTGACAACGGCGATTTGACATTCGGACACGCTAAAGCATTGTTGGGATTGAAGTTACATCCAGACTTCGAGAAAGCAGCACAAAGGGTCGCTAATCTTTCGCTTTCTGTTCGCCAAGCAGAGAGCCTCGTCCAGGGTATTCTTTTTCCAGAGAAGGCTAGGAAAGAACCCAAGCCCGAGCCCCTCGTAGACCCCAATGTGAAGCAGGTCGAAGAACAGCTCCAGCGCGCTCTTGGTCTCAAGGTGCGCATCGAAGACAAGAACGGCCGAGGCCGCGTGATCATCGAATATGCCGATCTGGCCGCCTTCGATGGGCTCCTGGAGCAATTGGCAAACAATTAGCAATCCGCAAATACTCCTTACCGGGAAAAACAAGAATCGATCTGTCTGTAGCGAGGACCCGCGTGAATCGATTAGCAGGCAAGCGAGCACTCATCACTGGTGGAACGACTGGGATCGGTCTCGAAACCGCGCGACAATTTCTGCGCGAAGGCGCCCGCGTTATGATCACCGGCACAAGCGCGAAGAACCTTGAGTCGGCGGCAAAGGAACTCGGCCCGGAGGTAGCAGTTCTCGCCTCTGACGCTTCGAACGTTGCCACTCAAAGAGAACTCGCCGATGCGGTGCGACAGAAATTCGGCGGGCTGGACATTTTGTTCGTCAATGCTGGAATCGTGGACATGCGACCAGTAGAAAAGATTGACGAAGCAGCCTTTGACCGTTCCTTCGGTATCAATCTGAAGGGGCCGTTCTTTCTGATACAGGCTCTTCTTCCGCTGTTCGCAAACCCCACATCCATCGTGCTGAACGCCTCCGTAAATGCGCATATCGGGATGCCGAACACCAGTGTTTATGCGGCAACCAAGGCGGGATTGCTGTCTTTGGCCAAGACGCTCTCTGGCGAATTGATTGGCCGCGGCATACGGGTGAATGCAGTGAGTCCAGGTCCGATCACAACACCGCTTTACGGAAAGCTTGGCTTTTCTGAAGCGGAGTTGAAGCAAGTTGCGGCTTCGATCCAGGGACAGGTGCCTGCGAAGCGCTTTGGCAACCCGGCAGAGATTGCCAGCGCCGTCGTTTATCTGGCTTCCGATGAGTCTGCATTCACGGTTGGAAGCGACCTGATGGTTGACGGCGGCATGGGCAATCTCTGACAGGCTGATCCCAAACAAACTCGCCGAATTCGAACATGCAACCATATAGTTGCACGTTGTGCGAGCGATTGCGACGACAAACGCGACCCGTCTACTCCTCCACCGGAGTGACAGCGGTTCCATCGCGGCGGAACTCGTAGCGCAGCAGCCATGTGCTCTGGACTGCGCGGCCGTTCTGTTGCAGCGGTTTGAACTTCCAATTGCGCGCAGATTCGAGAGCGAGGCGTGCGAAGTACGCACTGGGCCCGCGCGATACAAGCTGAGCATCTGTGACGGAGCCCATGGGATCGACCGCAACGCGGATTGCAACGCCGATTTTGCCCTGAATGGTGTTGCGTGCCCCGGGTGGAACGTCAGGCACGACGCGATTGAGGACTTCGCCATTTGCCACACCAGTAGCGGCCGCTTGTGGCGCCGCTGCCTTCGAATCCGGCTGGGCGGGCGACGCCTGCTGTGTGGTTTCCGCATGCGGTGCAGCCATGTCTGCCTTGCAGCCGCGCTGTAGGCCAATAATGATCGCGACCAGCAAGATAAGCCCAACAATCAGCGGAATGAGAAATCTCCTCGCCGGCGCCGTCTTGTCACCGATTTCACCCGGAGGGGTCAGTGCAGTTCGCACGGGCTGCGGAGCCGGTTTCGCCTTGCCATCAAGGAGCGCACGGATCTCGGCCAATGTGCACCGGCGTGCCGGATCGATATGCAGGCACCGGTGAACAATCTCCGCGAACGGGCTAGGCAGGGAACCAGGTACGATGGGCTCGTTTTCACCCGCAGCATCCCATAAGGGGGACTGCTGCGTGAGAGCTTCGACTAGTGTCATGCCCAGCGACCAGGTATCGGCGGATGGCGCGATCGGCCCCGTCGCCACCTCCGGCGCGTGATGGGCGTCGTTGTTCAGCAACTCGTGCGCGGCGTTCCCGGCTGGAAGAAGGCCATCGGACGAGAGTTTTATTTCATTTTCGACAACCAGGATGTTCGATGGCTTGAGATGGCCGTGCACATATCCGTTTGCATGAATATACGAAAGGGCATCGAGAATTGGATCGAGCATCTGGCGCGCTTCGTCGGGCGTGAGCGGCCGCTCTGGAATGATCTGCTCCAACACCTCTTCGGCGAGCTCAGTGACTATGTAAACCAATCCCGTACCACCGATTTCTGCGCGGCCAAAGTGCAGAATGCGCACGAGATGCGGGTGTGAAAGGGATGTCGTGGCAGTCCAGGTGACGAGTCGGTCTTCAGCCTCGGCCGGCGTGGAGAACAGTTTGATGGCAGCTTTCTGCGACCCGGGGCCGTCGAGCTCGGTGAGAAAGGTGCCGCTGGTGCCAGATCCGCCTAGCCAAGCGAGGAGCGAGAATCTCCCGTCGATGGTCCGGCCAACCCAGTCGCCGCGAATCGTCACTGCATTCATGGCGTAAACAGTGTAGTCGAGTGCGCGACCTGGTGATTCAGAGAAGGATGGAACAGGTGTCAAGTTAGAGAACTCAGACCTCAGCGCCAACATCCGCGAAGTTCAGTTCTCTGGCGAATTTGGTCCGTCTGCCGGGCAGTCTGCGGAAAAGACCTCTTGCTTTGAAAGGGCACGGGCTTTAGCCGTGCCGCAAGCTGCGCAAGATCATCTCCTTTCGGCGGTTCGACAGTTCTTCACCGCTTTTTGCAGCCTGCCAGGGCGCAAAGCACGAGTTCGTAGCGTCAGCTACGCGGGTTGTAGCCCATGCCAGACAACACTCCCCGCATATAAGCAAAGCTCTCGGTCACGCCAGGCATGGGATCGTCGCCGTGAACCTCATATTCCAGATCGACCCATCCGGGATAATTGATCTGGGTGAGCGCCTCGAAGATCTGGCGAATAGGCATCTTGCCCTGTCCGACGGCCACCTGGCTTTCCTTCGAAGTGAAGCTGGTCAGGTCCTTCATGTGCATGTTGAAGAGGCGCGGTCCTGCGGCTTTGATAGCTTCCACAACGTCAGTGCCCGCGCGGGCGCAGTGGCCGACGTCGATGCAGCAGCCCATGCGCGGGTCCATGCCCTTCACAAATTTCAATACGTCGAGCGGTGACGGGAAGATCTTGTCCTCGGGCCCGTGGTTGTGGATGGCAATTTTGATGTCGTATTCCTTTACGAACTTCTCCACACGCGGCAGCGTCGCAGGCGCGGGATCTCCGGCAACAATTACCTTGACGCCGGCGCGCTTGCAGTACTCAAACTTGGCGCGGATATCGTCGTCATCGTCCTTCTGGAAGTAAATGGCGCCGACGGCATGGAGATGAATTCCATTGGCCTCGTAGTCAGCCAGAGCCTGGGCCTCAGCCGTCGGATCCATCGGCAGGTGATCTTTGGCATCCTTCGCGTTCAGGCCTGTGATGTTCAGCTGTTTCATCCAGGCGATCATCTGCGCGCGCGGAAAGTTGCGGAAGGTATAGCTTGCGAGGCCCAGTTTGATGGGTGATGGCTTCCCGCCGGCTTCGGTGAGTTGGGCGAACGCATTGCGCGCAACCGGTAGCGTTGAGGCAGCAGCAAGCAGAGCTGAAGAGCGGACAAAATTACGGCGGGAGATGATCATATGCGAGGCTCCCATCCTTTCTCGTATTCGCGATTCCAGTACTTCATCGCTTCAGAATCGTTCTTGATCTTTGCGTCTGCCGGGTCCAGGTTGAGCTCGCGGTTGACGAACCAGGCGATATTCGAAAGCTGCAGCATGGTCACCGCAACATTGCCCACGGAGACTGGCGCATTCAGCTTTTCGCCTTTGCGAATGCCGGCGATAAAGTTCGCGAAGTGCGCATCGGTCATGGAGTCCGCGCCAATGAGGTCAGCGGTCGATGTCTGCTTGCCCACCTTGAATTCGCCGGTCTTCTTGCCCTTCAGGTCGTAGACCTCGTAGCCGTCACGATCGACGAGCACACTGCCTTCGGTTCCTTCAATCACGGATCCGCGGCCGCGATTGTAGGTGTGCATGCCGTTGGAACTCGCGCTGGTCCACGAAATCATCTTGTCGTCGTATTCGTAGCTCGTCACAAGCGTGTCGTAGAACTGCCAGTCATCCTTGAAGGCATAGCGCCCGCCGGACGCTGTGACGCGGTTGGGATAATCGACGCCAAGCGCCCAGCGGCATACGTCCACCTCATGTGTGCCGTTGTTTAGTGTTTCGCCGGTGCCCCAGATGCGGAACCAATGCCAGTTGTAGGGCTGCACATTGTCCTTGTAGGGCTGGCGCGGCGCGGGACCCTGCCACAGATCCCAGTCAAGCGTGGCCGGAACGGGCACAGGCTTGCCCACGCCGATGGACTTGCGCGTGTTGTCGTACCAGCACTTCGCAAAGTAGGCGCGGCCAATCAGCCCCGCGTGAATCTTGTTGACGATCTCGATGGTGTGCGGCGACGAGCGCTGCTGCGTGCCCATCTGCACCAGCTTGCCGTACTTCTGCTGCGCTTCCACCAGCAGCGCGCCTTCGCCCGGATTGTGGCTGCAGGGCTTTTCGACATAGACGTGTTTGCCGGCCTTGAGCCCGAGGATGGCCATCGGCGCATGCCAGTGATCGGGCGTCGCGATGGTGATGGCATCGACATCCTTGCGTTCGAGAATCTTGCGGAAGTCCTTCTCTGATGCGGGAGCGTAGCCCATCATTTGCTGCGTGGCGCCGGCAAACTTGGCCAGGATGTTGCTCTCCACATCGCAAACGCAGGCAATCTGTGCCGCATCCTGGTTGGCCTTGAGCGAGGAAAGGTGCGCATAGGCACGGCCGTTCAAGCCGATGACAGCGAAATTGAGGCGCTCGTTCGATCCGAGGATCTGGCCGTAGCTTTTGGCTGTTGAACTGATGGCGAGGCCCGCTGCTCCCACGGCAAGTGTGTCAAGGAATTCACGTCTGGTGACCATCAAATCTCCTCTGAAGACAACCCCTGTTGTTCTTCGTCTGCGCTCAAAGCTCGACTCAGCTATGTCATTCGTGCATGGAACATGCTAAATCGTGCGTCTCAGGCGACGAGTTGTCGCGTCCCGCCCACAGGCACAGACGGTTTGTGGGGTTGGCAGGATTCGCTTGCAGTGAGTTTGTAGAATCTAGGGATGGCATTGCCGCTGCACATCGGGATTGTAGGGTGCTCCGCCGAAGGCGCCTCGCTCTGCTATCGCACCATCTGTGCCAAGGGCGCGCAGTTGTTGGGTCCGCACGCGCATCCTGAGATTACGATGCACACGCATTCGCTTGCCGCCTATGTCGAGTTCATCGAGCGCAACGACTGGGAAGGCGTTGCGGAACTCATCCTCGACTCGGCCATCAAACTGAAGCATGCCGGCGCGGATTTTCTGATCTGTCCGGACAACACGATCCACCAGGCAATGGAGATGGTTGGGCCTCGATCGCCGCTGCCCTGGCTGCATATCGCTGAAGTGGTTGCAGACGAAGCGGTCGAGCACGGCTTCAGGCGGGTAGGACTGCTGGGCACGCGGTGGCTCGTCGAGAGCGAGGTGTATCCGCAGAAGCTGAAAGCCCGCGGGATCGACTACCTGCGCCCCACGGACGACGAGCGCATGGAGATCAATCGCATCATCATGGATGAGCTGGTGTACGGAGTCTTCCGGCCGGAGTCGGTGACCTACCTCCAACTCGTGATCCGGCGCATGAAAGACGAGGGCTGCGACGCTGTTGTGCTCGGCTGTACCGAGATTCCCCTCATTATCAGCAGCAAGAACTCGCCCCTTCCGGCCCTGGACTCAACGCGTCTCCTCGCATGGGCTACGCTCAAGCGGTCCGTGGCCGAGACTGTCAAAGCTCTCTGATAATCCAAACTCTCTAGTCAAAAGGGACACGGATTCGTCCCCTTCTGACCGATACGGCCTCCATTGAACAGCGCTACTTCTTCTGAGCGGGCTGCTTGGCCACGATCATCCCGGAGATCTTGGTGTAAGTCGCGGCAGGAACGATTCCCTTGGTCTTGAGTTGGCTTTTGTTCGCGTAAGGCCGTCCCGCAATGATTTTCTGCGAATAGGCATCGCCGATGCCGGGAAGCGCCTTGAGTTGATCGGCGGTCGCTGAATTGATGTCGACGAGGTCGCCGGCGGGCGCCGTTGTGGCCGATTTTGTGCTGGTCGATGGTTTTGCAGTGCTTGACTGGGCAAAGGTTGCGGGGAGGATGCTGAGCAAAGAGCAAGCGGCCAACCCCAGAATTGCCGAGGTATAACGACCAAATCGCATGGGTTTCTCCTTGACTGCTGTTCTCATCAGATGCAGCAAATCGCCGTGGAGTTCCCGCGCGATCTTTAATGCCTCCGGTCGTTGAATCTGATGCAAGGAGGAGGGAGAAAAGCATTTCGCGTAGACGCCTGGATTGGGCCGCTGGATAAAGAAGTGAGAAGTATTTCGCGTCAATGAAAAGGCGCGGGTCGTGTCTGGCGATCCCGCGGCCTTTTGATCTGGATTGTCCGCGCCCGCGGTTGTTAGTCCTCGGTCCGTCGGGGTCCCTTGCGGCGGTCGGCCTTTTCGGCGCGCCAGTCCGGGGCTCCAGTGCGGCGTTCGCGAGCGTTGGCACGGCGGTCGGGGATGCGCGTCATGTCTGGCAGAACGATCATGGGAGCGTTCGCAGAGTCGAGGCTGAGCATGTCTTCGTCCATCTCCATATTGCAGGCCACGTTCCCAGTAGTCAGGAGCTTGTTGAGAACCGGAATCTTGACGCGCTGGGTCTCAATGAAGTCCACGCCTTCGGCAGTCAGTGAAAAGTCTGAGTTGTCGGCCCTGGCGATATATCCCTTTTTGCTGAGATACCAGGTCGTGAAATCCAGGTAGTCGCGCGGGAAGCCCATGCGCTTTTCAATCTCGGCGAGGCTCACTTTGGGTTCAAATGGGTTGGCACGGCGCCGGTAATAGAGCACCGCCAGCACCGCGAGGCGGCGGTTCAATTCACCCTGCACGTGGTCCATGAAGTCGACCGACTCAGAGAGCGGCGTACGTTCCGTCGCTTCCTGTTCGTAGTCGCGGTCATACTCTGAACGACGATCCTGGTCGGAGAGAACATCGTAGGCGGTCTTCAGAAGGAAGAATTTCTCAGGGTCGCCGGTTTCCGGATTATCCGGATGAAAGCGAGTGGCAAGGTACCGGTAGACACGATGGATCGTTTCTGCGTCTGCGTGGGGGCTGATCTGGAGAAATTCGTAGTAGTCCAGCGTCTTCGTCGCTTCGAGCATGGGGGAGGACCTCTCCTGCCGTTCGTTATTCAGAGGCTAGTGCGATAGCCGAAGCGTAGATCGATGTCGCGGGCTGAACAATCACACGATTTGGGGAGCGGCGGACGATTGTAACCACGCCGGAGGTGACGAATGGGGCGATTGAAGAACTGTGACAGAACACAAGCGCATGAGATTAACTGGCTTATCCGAGATAAGGCCGCACTTCGAGGAGGGTATAAATCGAGCATAAAACCTTCGTGTTACTCGCATGCAGCGCACCCGTCGATCTCTTGCTTTTGAGTTCGATGTGTTGCCTCTAAGCACCGCGAAACCTGAGTATTCGGTGTGGCCGATATACTCACCATTTAGAGCGCAAACGCAAAATCATGACCGGTGCGCTCCACGGAGATCGCTGTTTTGTCCTTTACTCGCCGCGGATTTTTGAAGTCTCTGTCACGGACCGCCCTGGTTTTATCGCTCGAGGACGTTTTGAAGTTGGCGAGGCCGGCTTTCGGCCAGCAGTCTTCGCAGGCACCCAAACCGTCAGGCAGCGCCCGCCAGTCGTATGAAGCGGCTGCAAGGCCGGCGCCCAAGGGTGCGCCATCGCCTGTTACCGGAACGCCGCTCGGCGTGCAGTTTGTAGACGTCGCCAAAGAAGCTGGCCTGAATGTGGAGATGGTCTTCGGCGGTGAACACCGCAACAAGTATCTCCTCGAAACCACGGGCTGCGGCGCCGCATTCTTTGACTACGATCAGGACGACTGGCTCGACATCTTTCTCGTCAACGGCTGGCGGCTCGAAGGATTTCCCAAGGGCCATGAGCCAGTTTGCCGCCTCTTCAAGAACAACCGAGATGGAACATTCACCGACGTGACGATCAAGTCTGGTCTTGCGCGCTCTGGCTGGGGCCAGGCCTGCTGCGTTGGCGACTACAACAACGATGGCTGGAATGATCTATTCGTCAGCTACTACGGGCAGAACGCGCTGTTCCGGAACAACGGTAACGGCACATTCACTGAAGTCACAAAAGAGGCCGGTCTGCTGCAGGACCGCCTTCGCTGGAATTCCGGTTGCTCCTTCCTCGATTACGACAAGGACGGCCATCTCGACTTGTTTGTCGGCAACTACATCGATCTGGATTTGAAGACCACGCCTCTGCCAGAAGACGCGAACTGCACGTACAAAGGCATTGTGGTTGCGTGCGGACCGCCTGGGCTCGAAGGCGGCAAGAACCTGCTCTATCACAACAACGGCGACGGTACTTTCAAAGATGTCAGCGAGAAAGCCGGCATGTGGGGAACGCTCGGCACCTATGCGCTGAGCTGTGGCGTCGCTGATCTCGACAACAGTGGCTGGCCCAACATCTACGTCGCCAACGACTCGACCTCGGCCACCTATTACGTGAATCAGAAGGACGGCACGTTCAAGGATCAGGCGATCGAGGCCGGCGTAGCCTACTCGCCCGATGGCAAGCCGCAGGCGGGCATGGGCGTTTCCATCGGCGATTACAACCGCGATGGCATGCTCGACATTGTGAAGACCAATTTTGCCGGCGACACCGATTCCTTATTCATGAATCTCGGAGACGGCTCGTTCGATGATCGTACCTACCAGGCAGGCCTTGGCATCAACACGCGCCTGCTCGGCTGGGGGGTCAGCTTCATCGACATCGATAACGACGGCTGGCTCGACATTCTTGTCGCCAATGGCCACGTGTACCCCGAGGTCGACGGCACGCAGGTGGACGCAGCTTATGCAGAGCGCAAGTATCTTTATCGCAATTTTCGCAACGGTCAGTTTGAGGATGTGAGCCTGGTCGGCGGCGCGGGCATCACTGCAGCCGCCAAAGCACGAGGCTTTGCCGTGGGCGACTACGACAACGATGGCGACCTCGATGCGGTCGTGAACTGCGTGAATGCGGTTCCGCAACTGCTGCGTTGCGATTCCACGCTGAACCGAAGCTGGGTAAAGATTCGCCTCGTGGGTACAAAGAGCAATAAAACCGGCATCGGCGCCCGCATCAAGGTCGTCGCGCAGACGGGGTCTCCCGTGCTGACGGCCAAGCCCGGAACCCCTCTCACCCAGATCGAGGACGTGAAATCCTGCAACGGCTACTACTCTGCCAGCGATCTGCGCATCCACTTCGGCCTTGGCGAAGCAAAGAAGGTTGACCTGGTCGAGATCCGCTGGCCATCAGGGCCAGGTCGACACGCTGAAGGATCTCGATGTGAACCGGCTCTACGTTGTCGAAGAGGGCGGAAAGATTCTGAAGAACGAAGCGCTCACTCCCGCGAAGAAGAAGTAGCTCATTGTGCAGCCCTGGCGGGACTGACAGCATTGGGTGGGTGCCTCATCCTTCGCAAAACAATGCCGAGGATTCCGGCCGAAAAAGCTGGTGGTTGGAATGACCGGTTCTAATGTAGATGGCAGATCCGCCAGCCGAGGTACACTGCGATCGCGAAGTCGAAGAGGCAAACCAGGGATATGCCCAGGAACTCACCTCCCTGCAAGTAGTGCGTCTGCACCCTTGTGGTGATGGAAAAGCCACTATCCTTCGGATACCACAGCAGGAGCGCTCCGGCGACACACAAGACCGCCAGATTAAGGATCAGACACCGGATCAGTAATGAGCGCATCTAGTTGATCCCCCTGATCACAGTTTCAGCCACGGCCGGGTGCCCGGTCTCCCAGGTCCCGATTCTGAGACCTGGGGGATCACGCCTCAGAACGAAACATTCGTGGCTTTACCCGAACAGTTCGCGTTCCTTGAAGTGCAAATCGCCGGCATTCCAGTAGGAGCTGGACCAGGAGTCATTGTTCTTCAGAGACATGCCGGCCTCCTGCGCCGCCTGCTGCTTCGATTGCGGTTGTGTCTCAACCAGGGGCTGTGGAACTTTCTTCGTTGCTGATGCTTTCTTGTTTGCCATTGCAAATTCTCCATCGATCGAGTGAGTGGTTGTCTGCGGCGAAGATTCCTCGCCGCGCCGACATCAGCGTGAGCTTCGCGCCGCAGCGGGAGTTCGACGCCCGGTCTTCGGCGCCGCCTTTCTCGCCGTCTTCTTCGGTGCGCGAGGCTTCTTCGCGGCCTTTTTGGCCGGTGCCTTCTTCGCGACTGCTTTTGTTTTCTTCACACTCGTTTTGGCAGCCGGTTTCGAGGCAGAACTTTGCTTTGCCGTCTTCGCCGCCTTGGCATTCGCAAAGCGATCGAGGAAGTCGTAGTGGTCGATGAGGCCAAGCGCTTCAATCGCGAATGCAGTAGCTACATCATCGTCATGGATCTCGAGCAGGTTGTCTCCGTTGCTCTTTTCGCCGCCCAGGGCCAGATTGGAAGAGCCGCAGTACACCACTGGATCCTTGCCATTCAGGCCACAGACCACAAACTTGTCGTGAATCTCGTGCCCTGGAGGACTTGGCACCTGGTCGAATGGCGGTGGCAGCGTGGTCTTCCCGGGCTTGCCCGTAACCAGGACACCTTGCGGGCTCGACGTTTGATACAGGAAGGTTCCCGCAGGAGCATCCGAGATGCCATAGCTGAAGATAGACTCGCTCCCGTGGATATTATTGAGAGCAGTGTAAACGGGGTTCTGCCCGCCGGTCAGTTGCATCACGGCGAAGAGCACGTTGCCATTCGCGACGCCGGCCCCGGTCTCCTGATTCACGCGCGTCACGATGCCATTGAGGACCTTCGACGCATCAGTCGCGGAATGCGGCGAGTAGTTGATCACCGTTTTGGAAATGCCCGCCAATTGCGGCGTGAATGGCGCCGTCGCCAACGGAGATGCAGCAAATGCCGCCGCGGAGTTTGCCTTCGCCAGGTCTTTCCAGCTCTCTTCAAAAACATCTGAGTATTTGGCGGCAACCGTGGGGTCGTCAAAAACCAGAACGTGGTTGGCATTCACGTACAGGCCCGTGATCGAGAAATTCGTCGAACCGGTCAACACGCGGATTGCCGCTCCGTTCTTGCAAACGATGAAGATCTTGTCATGCGAGAAGCGCGCGAAGTGGCCACGCACAATGGCGGCCTTGCCCTTCTTCTGTTTGTTGAACAGTGTGGTGAACTGATCTTCCGGGGTGGTGCCGGCTTTGTTCGTATGGAGCGAGGCGTTGTCGAGGATAACGCGAACGCGGCCCCCTGCGGCGAGCTTCAGAAGAATCGTGACCACATCCGGCTCATTCAGGTCATATGCGAACACCTTGAGCGAGAGCGTCGGATCGTTCAGCACTTCGTTGAGGACATCGAAGACCAGGACGCGCGCGCTTTCGCCCATCCAGGCGTATTCGTCCGCATAAGCGTAGGACTTACCGGTAGAGTCGGTGCCCGCGGCCGCCGATGTGTCGAACTGCAGCGGCTTGCCTGAAGGCTGGAGTTGCGCATGCATCCCGAAGTGGTGCTCGAATGCCTGCGACTGCATATAGCCGCGCGTGAATCCAAGGCTGAGCGCGCCCTTCTTGAAAGGACCTACATCGATCGTGACCGACGCGCTGAGGGTAGCGTCGAGCGCGAGCATGTTTCCGTTGTTGTCGAAGTAGCGGGGCGTGACGGTGTACTTGTAGAGTCCAACCGCCGGGTTGAGCCCCTGGTGATACTGCCCGGTGAAATGCGTCCAGCGGTACTTCTGGAACGGCGAGTTAGCACTGGAGTTCGGCGGCTCGCTTTGATTGACGGCGTGCTTATTCGGCGTTGGAAAGAGAAGGTCGTTGAGCAGAAAGTACGCCGGCTTTCCCGGTGGCTGGACCTGGATCGAGAATCCGGCTAGGTTGACGGTGCGTTGCTTGTTGTCGAAGTTGAAGGCCAGAAGAGTCTTGTTGTCGCCCGGATACGCCTTCGCTGTAAATCCGCCCTTGGGATTCGTAGCGGTCACACAAGCCATGGGATCCCTCCATTATTTTTTGAATAGTGCAGTGTGATGGCGAAGCGTATCACCGGGTCAGTGTGAATCCAAGTCAAAATCTGATCATTTTCGGCAGATCAGGTCAGGAATTCTGAATGGGATTAGCGCCCCTCTCTCCGAAAGCGGTCAACCAAAGAACTCACTTTAGCGTCAACACAATCAGCAAGTTCGAGAAAGGCAGCGAGAGCTGTTGGAGCGCTGAACCTGTCCCGCCTTCGCGCTGTTTGTTTGGCAGGAATCTGTTTTTTGACCATTTTGGTGTTGTGCTGGTCCCCCAATCGCGTGCAAGCTCGCCCTGAGGAAGACGTCCAAGACCCGAACGCTGCTTGTGCGCCTTGCCATCGCGAAATCTACGAGCGCTATCGGATCACCCCCATGGCCAACGCGAGCGGGCCCGCGGCAAGCGGATTCATCCCTGCCGATTTCATTCACTCCGCATCGGGCGTACACTACCGCGTTTCAGATGAAGCAGGACACGTCTGGCTGAGCTACGAGCGCGAGAGCGCGTCGCCCGCCGAGATATTAAATGGGCGCCAGGAGCTGCTCTATTTCATTGGGTCCGGCAAACGTGGTCGAACCTACCTCTTCGAGCAGTCCGGCTATTGGTTCGAGTCGCCCATCAACTGGTATGCGAAGAAGCAAATCTGGGACATGGCGCCGAATCTTCTTTCGACGCGCGAAATGCCCCTGACAATGCCTGTTGATCCCGGATGTCTGCACTGCCATGCGTCGAACGTGACGCGATCGTTGCCTGAGGCGCGGAACCTCTACGCAACCGAGCCATTCGCGCATGGAGGCATCACCTGTGCCACATGCCACGGTGACGGCAATGCGCATATCGCCACCAAAGGCAAAGCGCGCATGCTCGACATCGATGCGTTGCAACCGGTGCGACGCGATTCCGTGTGCCTGAATTGTCATCTCGAAGGCCAGGCCGCCGTCGTTCGCAATGGCAAGAAGATGGAGGATTTCGCATCGGGAGATAATCTGTTCGACTACGCGCTTTACTTCAAATACAGCGGTGAAAACGGCTCCGGTGGTCGCGCTACGAGCCAGTGGGAGGCGTTGCTTCGCAGCGAGTGTAAAAAGCAATCCGGTGATCGCTTGACCTGCACCACATGCCATGATCCACACTCTCCGCCTGCGCCTGAGGAGAAGGCGGCGTTCTACCGGGCGAAGTGCCTGCAGTGTCATAACACCGCCGGTTTTGCCGAGAGGCATCACCCGGAAAATGCCGACTGCACCGCCTGCCATATGGCGCGCCCGCCGTCCAATGACATTGCCCATGAACAGGTAACAGACCACTGGATCAAGAAGCGCGTCAGCAATCAGCGACTGCAGTTGGCGACAAGTGGAGAACTTGAACCCATCGGCGGCGTGATCGCGGACGATCGCGACCTCGGGCTGGCCTACGCACAGATGGCCGCTAGGGGCGACCAGGTTGCTGGTCAGAAAGCGATCACGCTGTTGCAGCGCGCTGAGCACACTGAGAGTGGAGCCCGGCATGACCACGAATTGCATGCGCAACTCGGCTTCCTCGATCAGATGAGCGGACAGTCAACTGCGGCCGCGGAGGAGTATCAGATGGCACTTGAAGCTGACCCGAACAGCTCGCTCGCCGCAGGCGATCTTGCGTTGCTGAAAGCAGGTCAACATCAATATGCCGAGGCCTCGGCTCTATGGAAAGCAGTCTTCGACCACGATCCGACGCAGTTGGGAGCGGGGATGAATCTGGCTATCGTGGAGTGTGGTCTGGGAGAGCGGAACGCCGCTTTGACAACCTTGGATCGATTGCTGGAATTCTCTCCCGATAACGAAAAGGCGAAGACTTTCGTTCGGGGAATTCACTCCGGCAGCCATAAATGCAGCCCTCGCTGAGCTAAATATTCGAGAGGCATCCAGCCAGTCAACTGCAGCGGGGCATTCATGGACTGGCCCGAGCGGAATGATATGCCTAAATCCCTTTCGATTGGTTGAAAATTGGATTGATGGGGCCGAAAGGTGCGAGGGGATACCGGCAAGTCCTTTAAAACCGTTCAATCACAGGTTGACTCGATCCCAATTTTCGACTGCAAACTATGCTGATTCAAAAGCGGCTGTAGAATCAACCATTTGGTGGAGATGAAAGGCATCCTTAGAGTTGAGGGAATCAGCGGCCTAATTGATTCACTGTGAGAGAGAAGAGTACCCCCGGCGACCTTCTGTGCTTGAGTAGATTTGTTATGTCAATTTGTGAGTAGCAACAGACTTTGTCTATCTACAAAATAATGAATATTGGATGATAACCGAAAGCGATCGATGTGTGTTCGATTCGCTGTCTCGGCGGAAATATCCGAGTAAATCGCTTTATATACTCGGTTTAGTTCCTGGGCTGGAAGGCACAATTACAGCGTGTGATCGCCCCTGGGATGCGGGTAAGGCATTTCCAGCAATGACATGTCGTTTCGGCCTGTTTCAATGGCTTTTCACATTGACAGCCGCCTCTGAACTCCAGTAAGGTTCTCGGGTTACTCCGTAGCTTGTAAATTTGTGCCCTATATCTGTGTTCGGGGGCGACAGCACCGGGATTTTAGCGATCCTGCTGCGTAGCGGGTGAGCATTGTAAGCCGACTAGCCGTAGTCGAATTGTCAGCCGGCAGAATCAACACAAGTTCAAAGATCAGAACAACGGCATTTTTTTTCAGGAGACCGCATGAACAGACTCTTTCGTACAGCACTTGTGCTGGCGCTTTTTGCCTGCGCAGGTTCGCTCTTCGTTATGACAGCCAGTGCCCAATCGGTTTATGGATCGATTTTTGGCACTGTATCTGACGCGAGCGGAGCTGTGATTCCGAACGCTTTGATCACCGTGACAGACGCGTCGAAGGGCACCGTCGTTACGGTTTTATCGAATGCTTCGGGAGACTACAGCGTTCCGCACCTTATCCCAGATGTGTACAACCTCAGAGTTGTGGCCAAGGGCTTCAAGCCCTTCGAGACCAAGGGCATCACGGTCCAGGCCGACGCAGCCCCACGCATCGACCCCACATTGGGAGTGGGTTCAGACACTGGGACAACTGTTGAAGTCAATGCAGACTCGGTACCGCTGCTGAAGACTGAAAAGGCCGACGTCGCAACAATCTTCGACCAGCAGCAGGTTTCGAGCCTGCCGGTTGGCGACCAGAACTTCACCAACCTGCAATTGCTGCTCCCAGGCGCCCAGGTTCTCGGCTGGTCACACGCGGCCGACGAAAATCCGCAGGGATCGCAGCAGATCCAGGTCGACGGCCAGGCATTTGGTGGAACGGCCTTCGAGCTTGACGGCACGGATAACCAAGATCCGATTCTTGGAATCATCGTTATCAATCCGGCTATGGATGCGGTGACCGAAACCAAGATCACAACCCAGAACTACGACGCTGAGCTTGGCAAGGCTGTTTCGGCTGTCGTGACGGCGCAGACGCGATCCGGTTCGAATAAGTTCCATGGCAGCGCCTATGACTTCCGCACCGGCAACGCCAACCTCGCTCGCAACCCTTACTCGCAGCAGCCTGGCCCCAATGCCATTCCTGCGGGCCTGAAGAACCGCTTCGGTGGTTCGATCGGCGGACCGGTTCTGAGGGACAAGGCATTCTTCTTCTTTAACTGGGAATCGCAGCGCCAGAAGGTCGGCACCTCGGCCACCACCTCCGTACCGACAGCACACCTCGTGAGCACCTGTCTCAGTGGCAACGGTTGCGACTTCAGTGAGTACGCAACTGCGTATGCAACCAACTATGGTGGCAACCAAATGCTGGTTGACAACACCAGCGATCAGTCTCTGGCTACACTTACCGCCTTCACGAACAACACGATTCCGAACTCGCTGCTCTCACCGCAGGCGTTGACAATCTTCAAGCTCATGCAGGCGTACACTCCAAACACTGGCGGCGCAGGCGCTGTTGAGAACAACTTTTCGCAGGGCGGCACGGGTCTCTTCAATAGCAACCAGTGGACAACGCGTGAAGACTACACCTTCAACGAGAAGATGCATGCCTTCGCACGTTTCTCCCGCTTCACCGACACGCTCTCCGGAAAAGTACTTTTCGGTCAAGCGGGCGGTCCGGGCACCGGCCTTGGTGGCTACGGCGGTAACTCCAAGGGAGCCAATGACAGCCTCGCTACCGGCATGGACATTGCCGTCAGCCCCACGCTGTTGACCGACTTCCGTCTGGGCTACTATCGCTACAACGTCATCGACACGAAGTACAGCAACGCGAATCTAGCCGATCAGTGGGGAATCCCCGGGATCAACAGCGGCCCCGGCATCCTTTCCGGCCCATTCACTGCCGGTGCTCCTGGATTCCAGATCCACTCCCCGGTTGCCAACGACGGCAACCTGGCCCAGATGGGTGCGGGACTGAACATCAACCGTTGCAACTGCCCTCTGACTGAAAAAGAAAACCAGCTCCAGGTCGTCAACAACTGGACATTCATCAAGGGTAACCACACCATGAAGGTTGGTACTGATCTGCGCTTCGCCAACAACCTTCGTGTGCCCTCCGATACGGACCGTGCTGGATTGATGGACTTCTATGGCGGTCCGACATCCAACACAACGACCGGTACTGGCGGACTTGCCTGGGCCACCTTCATGCTCGGGGAGGTACCGAACTTCGGCCGCTACGTCTCGGTTTCCACCAGCGCCAAGGAGCAGCAGAACCGTACCTTCTACTACGGTCAAGACACCTGGCGCGTAACCAGGAACCTGACCCTGAACCTTGGTCTCCGTTGGGAGCTCTACTTCCCAGAGTCGGTTAATGCCAAGGGAAACGGTTCGCTCATGAATCTTGCTGATGGTTACATGCACGTTGCCGGATACGGGCAGGTCCCGACCGACATGGGCTGGACCATCCAGAAGGTCAAGGGCTTCGACCCGCGCATCGGTGTGATGTATCAGCTCGATGACAAAACCGTCATCCGCGCCGGTTACGGACGCAGCTTCGATACCGGCGTCTTCGGTTCGATCTTCGGCCACGTCGTAACCCAGAACCTGCCGGTTCTCGCCAACCAAAGCGACAACTGTTCCGGTCCGGGATGCTATTCATTCACGCTCGCGCAAGGCCCGCCGGCATATACTTTCCCGACAGTTCCGTCGAGCGGTCTCCTGCCGGGACAGGGTTACGCCGTAAGTCCAAAGGCTCGTCCGAACCCGCTCCACTTCCCGACCATCGACGCCTGGAATCTGAGCATTCAGCGCGCCCTCACACCGACCACAACCCTCACCGTTGCCTACGTTGCCAACAAGGGAACTCACACCTTGGGTGACGGCGACAGCAACAACACTAACCCGAACGAAGCTGCTCTGGTTCTGCCCGGCCAGTACAGTCCCACCGGTCAAACTCTCAACTGGGATCCGAGCGGTCTTGGCGGCGCTCTGTCCGCTGGTTACAGCGGTGGTGTCAGCAACGCCAACTACCTCCGGCGGTACTACGGTGGAAGCCTCGCCGCTTGTCGCGACTCCAACTACATCAGTGTGGCGACATTGGCATCGCAATATGGAGAGCAGAATCTGACGTCCGGCATGTGCGGCTGGACACAGGGTATCTCCTACTACGGCGACGATCAGAACACCGAGTTCGACGCCCTCCAGGTGAACCTCGCGAAGTCCCTCACCAAGGGGCTCTCGGTGAACGCCAACTACCAATGGGCCAACGCCTTTGATGAGCAGAGCGGCTTCTATACCTGGGATCACTCCGTAACTCACCAGCGTGACCAGGCGGTTCGCGGCCAGCAGCTTGTTTCGTACGGCACCTACGATCTGCCCTTCGGCAAAGGCAAGCAGTACGCGCAGAACGTCAACCGTCTCACCGACGAACTCATCGGCGGCTTCCAGCTGTCCTATGTGCTCAACTGGTCCGGCGGTCTGCCGTTCAGCGTGAGCTACAGTAACTTCGGTGGAACCCAGGATTGCAAACACGACACAGGCGACTCCTCGGCTCCCTGCCGGCCGAACACGACAGGCCACATGAAAACCAACCTGACGAAGTTCGATCCGGTCGCGCATACACGGTCCTTCTGGACCCCCCAGTCCGCGGGTTCAGGAATATTCTCGTGGCCTGGGTTGGACAAAATCGGTAACGCCGGCGCGAACACCTACCGGGGACCGAGTTTCTTCAATTCGGATATGGCCATCACGAAGGCTTTCACCATTCATGAAAGCATCGTGACCAAGTTCCGGATGGATGCATTCAACGCGTTCAACCACATTAACGCGGCCAATCCCAACAACGGCGACATCTTTAACAATGGCCCGATCTCCGGTATGGCGTGGGGAGCAACACCTCGCCAGCTGGAATTCGCTCTTCACGTGCAGTTCTAGCGCGCGAGGAATCGCTTAAACCCTCCCACGCACGATCACCTGTTCGTGGGAACTAATCAAGAGGGGAGCTTCGGCTCCCCTCTTTTTTTGCGCTCAACCCTTCCAACCGAAGGCCACACCTAAAGTGGCTTGGCCAACCTTGGTCATATTTCCTGCATCGCAGCTATGTCGGGAAGCGGGATTTTTGCGATCGTGGCGGGGAAGCCTCCTGACCTCCTGATCCGAGGCGAGGTACTCCCCGGAATGATTCAGATAGCAAATCTGCAAGTCATTGAAAATGCACGACGGCGAGTCGGCGAGTTAACACCCCATTCGGTCGGCGAATGCACCAGACTAGACCGGCCACCTCGCTCGGCAGTTCACCAGGTTTAGAGCTGCACGCGACTGCTTCTAGCCGAAAAACGAACTGCCAGCCGGCAGAATCACACAAGTTCAAAGATCAAAAAAAACAAAGGCGTACTTTTTTCAGGAGACCGCATGAACAGACTCTTTCGCACAGCACGTGCGCTGGCATTTCTTGCCTGCGCAAGTTCAATCCTCACAATCACGGCCAGTGCACAGTCGGTTTACGGATCGATATTTGGCACCGTGTCCGACAAGAGCGGGGCTGTCATCCCGAACGCCACGGTTACCGTGACGGACGAAGCTAAAGGCACCGTGGTCACCGTCACCTCAAACGGCTCCGGCGACTATAGCGTTCCCGCACCTCATACCCGACGTATACGATCTGAGAGTTGTGGCCAAGGGCTTCAAGCCCTTCGAGACCAAGGGCGTCTCGGTCCAGGCCGACACGGCGCCCCGCGTCGATCCCACGATGGACGTGGGTTCGGATACCGGAACAACCGTTGAGGTCAGCGCTGAATCAGTACCTCTGCTCAAGACTGAGAAGGCTGACGTGGCGACCGTCTTCGATCAGCAGCAGGTATCGAGTCTCCCGGTCGCGGACCAGAACTTCACCGCCTTCAGCTTCTTCTGCCTGGCGCCCAGCTCCTCGGCTGGTCACACGCCGCGGATGAAAACCCGCAGGGATCAAAACAAATCCAGGTTAACGGGCAGGCCTTCGGCGGAACTGCGTTCGAGCTGGATGGCACCGACAACCAGGACCCGATTCTTGGAATTATTGTTATCAACCCGGCTACCGATGCTGTAACCGAAACCAAGATCACCACGCAGAACTTCGATGCCGAGCTCGGCAAAGCTGTCTCGGCGGTCGTGACTGCGCAAACCCGTTCGGGCACGAACCAGCTTCCATGGCAGCGCATACGACTGGCGTACTGGCAATGCCAACCTTGCCCGCGATCCTTATACCCAGCCGGCAATTCCCAATGCAATTCCTCCCGGACTCAAGAACCGCTTCGGCGGATCGATCGGCGGCCCGATCTGGAGGAACAAGGCGTTCTTCTTTGGCAACTACGAAGGACAGCGTCAGAAGGTCGGTGTTTCCAACACGAATACGGTGCCGACAGCGCAAATGGTGAGCACCTGCCTTGGGCAATCGGTCGGACCCTCCGGCATCCCCGGGTGCGACTTCAGTCAATACGCGGCTCAACTCGCAGGAGGTGGACAGCTCATCTACAACAATACGGGTAACCCGGCGTATGACGCGGCTTTCGCGGCCAACGTCGTTCCGACGGCGGCGCTTTCGACGCCAGCCCTGAATCTGCTGACGATTCTGCAGCCGTACACGCCGCAACGTCAACGGCGGCTCCGTCTTCAACAACTACGCTGCAAGCGGCACAGGTCTGTTCAACAGCGACCAGTGGACTGTGCGCGGGGATGTCACCTTCAACGAGAAAACGCATCTCTTTGGGCGTTTCTCGCGGTTCACTGACACGCTTTCGGGCAAGGTGATGTTCGGCGAAGCCGGTGGCCCGGGATTCGGCCTGGGTGCTCCGCCGTACGGCGGAAACTCGAATGGCGCCAATGACAGCCTCGCGATCGGCATGGACATTGCCATCAATCCCCACTTGTTGACCGACTTCCGTCTGGGCTACTACCGGTACAACGTCATCGATACCAAGTACGATCAGGGTGTTGAATTTGCCAACCAGATCGGCATTCCGGGGCTTAACCTGGGTGATTACTTCACATCAGGTGCTCCAGGCTGGCAGGTCAACTCAAATTCCACCTTTGGTAGCAACATCAACTCGCTCATCGGTGGCGGCCTGAGCATCAACCGCTGCAACTGCCCGCTGACCGAAAAGGAAGACCAGGGCCAGGTGGTCAACAACTGGACCTTCATCAAGGGCAACCACACCTTCAAGGTTGGGGTCGATCTGCGCTACGCCCGCAACCTCCGCGTGCCGTCCGACACTGACCGTGCAGGCCTGATGACGATTGGCCCGCAGCCAACCTCAAACAGCGGTTCGCTGGGACTAGGCTGGGCGAGTTTCGCACTCGGAGATGTGGGCAATGGAACAAGCCAGGCCTTCGGCCGCTATGTCGGCAACACCGTTGTCGGCGAGCAGAATGCCAAGGAGTTCCAGAAGAGAACGTTCTTCTACGGACAAGACACCTGGCGCGTCACACAGCACCTGACCTTGAATCTCGGCCTTCGCTGGGAGTTGTATTTCCCAGAAAGCGTCAACGGCGTCGAGCATGGCTCGCTGATGGATCTTCAGGACGGCTACATGCACGTTGCTGAAGTGGGTCAGGTTCCCTCCGATATGGGCTGGAATATCACCATGTGGAAGGGACTTCAACCTCGTATCGGCGTGATGTACCAAATTGATGACAAGACGGTCATTCGCGCAGGGTACGGTCGCAGCTTCGACACGGGCGTCTTTGGATCCATCTTTGGCCATGTGGTTACCCAGAACCTTCCGGTTCTGGCTTCTCAGAGTATTGCGGCGACCACCACGACGGGTACCGCCTTCAATTTTGCGACGGGTCCGGCCGGGTACGTTTTCCCGGCAGTACCCTCCAACGGGCTACTGCCTGCGCAGGGATACGCGACACAACCGAAGGCGCGGCCGAATCCGCTCAATTTCCCGACAATTGATGCCTGGAACCTGAGCGTCCAACGTGCCATCACGCCGACCTTGGCTCTGACTGTGGCATACGTTGGCAACAAGGGAACGCATACCCTGGGGGACACGGACCAAAACAACACCAACCCGAATGAAGCCGGGCTCGTCCTGCCGGGCCAGTACAGCGTGACCGGACAGACGCTCAGCTGGGATCCTGCCGGTCCGAGTGGAGTGCTTGCCTCGAACTACACCGGTGGCGTGTCCAATGGCCTCTTCCTGCAACGCTACTACGGAGGAAGTCTGGCGGGCTGCAGAGATCCCAATTACATCGGGGTTGCTGGTCTCTCTGCGGCGCCCTACAACCTGAAGAACCTTCAACCCGGCATGTGCGGCTGGACTAACAGCATCAGTAACTACGGCAACGATCAAAACACCGAGTTCAATGCCTTGCAGGTGACTCTTGCTCAGTCGTTGTACAAAGGACTCGCAACCAGCTTCAATTACCAGTGGGCGAGTGCGTGGGGCGACCAGAACACCTACTGGACCTGGAGTCACTCTGTTACTCACCTTCGCGACACCAACGTGCGCCCGCAGCAACTGACCGCCTATGGGAGCTATGATCTTCCCTTCGGCAAGGGTAAGCAGTTCGCGCATGACGTCAACCACGCGACCGATCTGCTTATCGGCGGCTTCCAGTTGAGCTACACCTTGAACTGGTCCGCCGGTTTACCGTGGAGCATCAGCTACAGCTCCTTCGGAGGAGCCGGACTGGCCGCCATGAACTGCTTCAACAACGTCGGCGGCACCGCGGCACCCTGCCGGCCGAATGCCAGTGGGCACATGAAGACCAGCCTGTCGAGCAACGTCTATAACCCCAACCCAACCAATCCATGCGTCAGGTACGATCTCGCGGAACTTCTTCAACTCTCAACCCACGTCCGGCGGCATCTTCTCCTGGCCGGGATTGGCTACGATTGGCAACGCGGGAGCGAACACGTATCGCGGACCGACGTTCTTCAGCTCCGACATGGCAATCACCAAAGGGTTCACGATTTGGGAAAGTGTCGAGGCGAAGTTCAGGATGGATGCCTTCAATGTGTTCAACCACATCAACGCGGGTAATCCCAGTAACACCAACATTTTCAATGGAGCGCCCGGCACGCCCGCTGGCGGCATCACCGGCGAGGCTAACGGGTGCGTACCGGGCGGCAATTGCGGCCCGCGTCAGCTCGAATTCTCTGCTCGCATTCAGTTCTAAGAGCGCGAGGAGTCGCACTCAACCTGAAGGGGAGCTTCGGCTCCCCTCTTTCTTTGCCCTCACGCGGCTCATCTCGGCCCGTCCAAACAACAGCAGATCGCGCAGCGTTAAACTGGATTCATCAGGATAATCATGTTTCGTGTCTTCGCCATTGCGGTTCTACTGTCCGTTTCGCACGCCGCACTCCAGGGACAACCTAGCAAGCCGCAACTCCTGCTTCCGATGCTCCAGCTCCGGCCGTCTCGTTTGAAACGGCCCAGGAGCTTGCGGGCAAAGGCCGTCTCGACGCGGCCATGGCGCAGCTGGATCAGCTGGCCGCGCAAACTCCGGAACCGGCGGGCGTCGAACGATTGCGCGGCTTGATCTTCTACCAGCGAGAGCAGTTCCCGCAGGCAATCGAAGCCTTCATCAAGGCTGCCGATCAAGATTCGAGCG
The DNA here is from genome assembly GCA_963735215.1 of uncultured Acidobacteriaceae bacterium. Taxonomy (GTDB): domain Bacteria; phylum Acidobacteriota; class Terriglobia; order Terriglobales; family Acidobacteriaceae; genus Telmatobacter. Next base: position 366,670 of record CAVTKF010000015.1, read on the forward strand.
ACCACGAGTCCATCGAGATGCATGGGGTAAGCCTGTTCCGCCTGGGCCGCATTCAAGAGGCAATTCCGTTTCTCGAGAAGGGACGCGTCGGCGTGCAGGGCGCCAACGTCGATCCTGACTACGTCCTCGCTCTCAGTTACGCCGACGTCCAGCGCTACGACGATGCGCGCCACGCCTTTGCTACGCAGTACGGCTTCGCGCCCGATTCCGCCGAAGCGTATCTGCTCGCAGGACGCCTGTTCCTGCGCCGAGAGCTGCGCGACGAAGCCGGCGCCGAAGCAACCAAGGCACTCGCCATCAATCCCTCTCTGCCGCTGGCTCATGAATTGCTCGGCGAAGTTGCGCTGTCGAGAGCCGATACGGCCGGCGCTATTCACGAGTTTGAGGCTGAACGCAAAATCAATCCACTCAACGCCGACCTCTACGATCGCTTGGGAGACGCCTATCTGCGCAACGGTCAGTACACCGATGCGCAACAGGCGCTGAACAGGGCTGTATTGCTTGAGCCGCAGTCGACCGGCCCGTACATCCTTTTGGGCGAGACATTCCTCAAGCTCAAGCAACCGATCCAGGCGCTGCACTATCTCGATCACGCAGAGAAGATGGACCCCTCCAATTACATAACGCATAACCTGCTGGGGCAGGCATACAAGGCGACCGGCCAACTCGACGCTGCGAATCGCGAATTCAAATTGGTGGTCGAGATACAGCACCGCGGCGATCCAAAGCCCGCGGGGAAATAGACGATGCCCGCTAGTCCAATCCGATTCCCACTGGCGCTTTGTGCGCTTCTCGGCGTGTCTCCTTCGCCGCGCACGGCGCAATCGACAAAAAAGCCAGCGGCAGACGTCATCCAGCGTGCAGACGCGGCATTCCACGAGGGGTACGCAGCTCGCCAGGCCGGCAATCTTGAGCTGGCGCGAAGCAAGTTTGCTGAAGTTGTTCGCTTGCAGCCCAGGATCGCCGAAGGACACGAGGCTCTTGGTGCCGTCCTGGTAGAGATGGGCAAGCCGCAGGATGGTGCCAGGGAATTTGAAGCGGCCGAGAAGATCAAGCCGGGTGATGACGGCATTGAAACCAACCTTGCCCTCGCCTACTTCCAGGCAGGCGAAGCCGCAAAAGCGATTCCGCACTTTGAATCCGCCCTGAGCCTGTCGCAGCAGCCCGGACACGCAGCGCTGGAGGCTTCGTTCTACGATGCCTATGGACACACGCTGGCTGCAGTGGGCAAACCGGATCAGGCAGCGTTGCAGTTTGTTGCCGAAGAAGCCCTCACCGGCCCTCGTGCCGACCTCGAAGACGCCATCGGCACGCTTGAAGCGCAGCAGCAAGACTGGCAGGATGCGCAACAGCGATTCGAGCATGCCATCTCGCTCGATAACTCCTACGTTCGCGCTCGAATTCATCTCGGCATACTCTTCCGCACGCAGAAAGACCTAATAAATGCTTTGAATACTCTTTCGTCGGCTGCCGCTCTAACGCCGCCAAATGCCGAAGCGCTAATGGAATACGGCCGAACGCTTGCAGCCGTCGGCAAGGACGAAGACGCGGTGCAGCAATTCAACGCGGCTATCCAGGCCGACTCAAATCTTCCCGGTGTCCAGTTGGAACTCGCGATGGCGCTGCAGCGCCTTGGCCGCCAGCAGGATGCAATTCCCTGGTTTCAGAAGGCAGTTGAGCGCGAGCCGCATAACACCTCGGCGCTGACAAATCTTGGACTGGCGCTGACGCTCACCGGCAAGGGCAAAGAAGCTCTCGACTACTTCAAGCGCGCTCTCGCCGAGAATCCGAAGGATCCCACCGTCTACAAGGATCTCGGCGTCTGTCACATCCAGCTTTCTGCATTCGATGCGGCGATCGACGATTTTCAAAAGGCACTCGCGCTCGATCCCAACGACCCGCAACTTCACTACGATCTCGGGCTCGCTTACAAGTTCAAAGACCGGCCACAGGATGCAATCGTCGAACTGAGCCGCGCCGGCCAGATGGACCCCAACCTGCAGGATCCCCCCTATACGCTGGGCATCCTCTACATGCAGCTTGGCAAGCTCGATGACGCCGTGGTGGAACTGAAAAAGGCCGTGGCGCTGCGCCCGGAGAACGGCGACGCATGGGCCATTCTGGGCAGCACGCTCAAGCAGGATTCGCGCCTGCCCGAAGCGGCAGAGGCGCTCAAGAAGGCGATTCCAATGCTGCCCGGCCAACCCGGTCCACGCGTCACGCTCGCCGGAGTCCTCGCGGAGCAGGCCGGCAACCTCAGTGCGCAGGCAGACGCCGCCGAAGCATCCGGCGACCAGAAAGCGGCCGACCAGTTGCGTAGCGAGATGAAGGACCTTCGCAGTCAGGCCGCGAGCTACCGCAAAGAGGCTGCCGTTCTGGCGCAGGGCGCGGTCAGCCGGCAACGCGCCAACTTCGCTCTCAATGCGGGCAATCAGCTCATGTTGCGCGGCCAGATCGCAGACGCCATCGCGCGCTACCAGGAGTCGGTCGCGGCCGATCCCACCTTTGCCGAGGCGCACGCCCAGCTCGCCATCGCCTACCAGCGCCAGGGCCGGGCCGATGAAGCTGCCGCCGAGCGCACCAAGGCGGCAGAACTGAGCAACGCGCAGTAGAATACTCCTTCGCATTTCTTGCCATTCCTGGAGCCCTCATGAAACACAGGCAGTCATTCTGCATCGGCAGTGTGCACACACTTATGCGTTCCTTTCGCTGGCCTCTATTGTTTGTGATGGCATTGGGCATCTTCCCGACGCTCCATGCACAGCAGCGCCGGACCGAACAGCGCTGGACCGAAGCGCAGGCCAACGATTGGTATGCCCGGCAGCCCTGGCCCGTAGGCGCGGATTTTCTGCCGTCGACGGCGATCAATGAGCTGGAGATGTGGCAGGCCGATACATTCGATGAGCCCACCATCGACCGCGAACTCGGCTGGGCCGAGGCCACGGGCATGAACACCATGCGCGTCTTCCTGCACAATCTGCTGTGGGAGCAGGATCCGAAGGGCTTCCAGCAACGCATCGACAGGTTCCTTACTATCGCGTCACGTCACCACATCCGGCCTGTATTTGTGCTCTTCGATTCATGCTGGGATCCCCACCCCAGGCTCGGGCCACAGCATCCACCTATTCCAGGAGTGCACAACTCCGGATGGGTGCAGGCTCCGGGCGCAAAAATTCTCGCCGACCCGGCGCAGTATCCGCGCCTCCAAAGCTACGTTGAGGGCGTGGTGGGCTCGTTCGCCAACGATCCGCGGATCCTCGCCTGGGACCTCTGGAACGAGCCGGACAACGGCAACGAAGACTCCTACAAGAACGGCGAGCCGCGCAACAAGAACGAAATCATCGCGGGCCTTTTGCCGCAGGTATACCAATGGGCCCGTTCCGTGCATCCCACGCAGCCATTGACCAGCGGTCTGTGGCATGGCGACTGGACATCCCTCCAGACAATGCCGCCAGTAGCCAGAATCCAGATTGAGCAGTCAGACATCCTCAGCTTTCATAACTATGGATGGCCCGAAGACTTCGAGGCGCATGTGAAGCTGCTCCAGCCATATCATCGCCCCATCATCTGCACTGAATACATGGCCCGCAACATCGGCAGCACCTTCGACACGATTCTGCCGCTCGCGAAGAAGTATCACGTCGGAGCAATCAACTGGGGCCTTGTCGCCGGCAAGAGCCAGACATGGATTCCGTGGGATTCATGGCAACGCCCTTACGTCACCGATAAGCCGATGGTATGGCAGCACGATGTCTTCCATCCCGACGGCACGCCCTACCGGCAGCGCGAGGTAGAGATCATCCGCACCCTGACCAGCGAGAAATAGAATTGACCGCGCAAATCCGGTTTTGAAAGGGCACGACTTTAGTCGTGCCTTAGGTAGCAGAGAATTTGATGGGCTTTAGCCCCTGGCGGACTGCTGCCAGACCGCCGCGCTATCATCGTCAAACGATGAATCGACGATCATTTCTATGTGCGGCAACCATCGCGGGTTCGCAGAGTCTCGTCAATTCACTCTCATCAGCTGAGCCGACGCAAAACCCCACATCCCGCCAAAAGCCCGAGAGCGCCCGCCGCATCGAGCGCGCAACCTCCGCCGCTCTTGCCATGCAGCGCCGCGACTGGGAACAGGGCATCTTCGCCCAGGCGATGCTGCAATCAGGCCAGCGCGAGCTGCTCATCCAGCTCACGAAAGCCGCCATAGTCCAGCAGACGCCCGATGGCCGCATGGGCGTCCTAGTCAACGGCGGTCCAACCGACCCCGCGATGGGCGGCGCAGCCTATGCGCAGGCAGCGAAGTGGACCGGCGACAACGAAATGCAGCAGGCCGCCGAGCGCATGCTTACTTGGATCCTGCACAAGGCTCCGCGCAATGCCGATGGCATCCTTTATCACACGTTTGAAGCGCCCCAAATGTGGTCAGACGGCATCAACGGCGCACCGCCGTTTCTGGCAGCCATGGGCCATTACGACGAAGCTATCTTTCAGATTGAAGGCTATCGAAAACTCCTTTTCAATCCCCAGAAAAAGCTGATGGCGCACATCTGGGACGACGGCAAACATCAACTCACCGATCCCGCTTTCTGGGGCGGCGGCAATGGCTGGACTGCCGCAGGACTGGCGCGAGTCATCCGCAGCCTGCCCGCAAGCCGGCGCAGCGATCGCATCCGGCTGGCAGAATTTGCGCAGCAGGTGATTGACGGTTGCCTCGCGCATCAGTGTCCCGACGGCCTCTTTCACAATGTCGTCGATCGTCCCGACACCTTCGTCGAGACAAACCTCGCGCAGATGCTTGCATTTGCCATCTATCAGGGAAGTACCGACCAGTGGCTCCCCGCTACCTACCGCCCCCACGCCGACCGCATGCGCACAGTCGCCCGCGCCAGGATGGACCAATACGGCTTCGTCCAGGGAGCCTGCGGCGCCCCCGACTTCGACCGTTCCGGCATCTCCACTGAAGCGCAGGCCTTCTGCATCCTCATGGAGTCCGCCGGGCAGCCGTTCGAATAGGTCAGGAACCCGGCGGTTAACCAATCTCAACTCTCAGTTGTGTCATCTTGAGCGAAGCAAAGCACAGTCGAAAGATGACAACTCAACAGGGTTAGGGCCAGTTTCTATTGAATTGAACAGCCTTCAGGCACGATTTGGCCGATCCATATTGCGCCTGTCATCCTGACGCGTAGCGGAAGGATCTGCGGTTGCTTCGCGTTACTTCCGCATCGGCGGTGACCCGACCGGAATGGCGGGCAAGGGCGCAAATGCCGATTACCACATCGATCAGAGACTATTTCTCTAAACGCCACCCATACGTGGTCCTGAGTGTGGCTACTCTTTCCTCCGTTATCGCCGCCAGACATGCCATCTGAGTCACTGGACCACCAGTTCCGCCTCCATAGAGCTTGTACTCGGCAGTGCAGGTCAGGTCACGATATTTCAACCACGCTCGCTGAGCTTCTAGCAGATCGCTCCGCTCTTCCGTGCTCAAAACGGACCGCACTTTCGCGTAGAGACTGTTCAGCTCCTTGTCAGCAGCATCTGAGGCTCTTGCGAAGCAACCTGCTTCTTCCACTGTCGAAGATGGCTGGTTGCACGATACTCCCGGAGCGTTCATGTGTTGCGCCAACGCTGGCGTAGAAGCCGAACACACAAAGAGAGCCGAGAACAAGAACGAAGAACCGAAGCGCATCATGATGCTGTCATTTTAAGGTTTGACTAGTGATCCCGTTGATCACAATGCGAGTATTGGTAGCCAACTCGGAAGTTAGCCCAGGAAACCTGACCGAAGGACACTAGTCTTCCCACAAAACTCGCTGCCGCCTCTCACTCCTACGCCTTCCCCTTCCAACCCAGCCAATCCAGAATCCAACGCCACGTAGCCTCGGCCGTCCTCTCGCTTGGCGGTTGCGGCAATGACGCCATCGGGAATACGACCGGCTTGCCCCGATAACTCTCAGCGAGCTGTTTGAAGACACGCCCCGTCGGCTTCACGCGGCCATCATTCGTCATCAAGCCCAATGTGTACTCAAGCGGGTTGAAGTCGAATTTGCGGTCCACATCGTGACTATCCCAATAGCTGAACCAGCTCACGCCCTGCTCGATCGCCGCGTGCACCGCCCTTTCCAGCCACTTCGCTTGCTGCTCGTCGCTCAGCTCCTTGATGCAGGTGTTGAATTCGCCCGCCCACACCGGCTTCTGCTGCGTGCCCGCATATGAGCGGATCAAAGCCGCCATCGCCGCCAGCAGTTTCACGCTCGGCGGATCCATCGCGCGGCCATACTTCACCGCGCCTGTCCAGAAGGGATAGCAGTGCATCGCCGGCATCCTCTGGTCGGCCACGAGCGCCTTTGGCGAGAACGTGTCATTTGCAAACCAGGGCTGGTGGTCGACTCCGTTCACGTGCAAACGCCCGGGCAAGGCGGAGTCCATCAACCGGAACATCCGTGCCATCCACGCATCGCCGTCGGACGTCGGCGCGCTCCAGCAGGTGTTGATCTCGTTCCCCATATCGAAGCCGATGACATTCTGGTGCAGAGCGAGCGTTCGGCCCAGTTCACGCACAAAGAGCTCCTGGGCATCAAGCATCACGCGATCAGTAAAGAACCCATTCGACAGCCGGTTGAAGCTGGGCAGAAAGTACCATCCGCTCAACTGGCCGGTGAAAACCGTCACCAGCGCATCCAGGTGGCGCTCTCCCATCAGCGTTATGAGCTGATCGAGGCGATCGAGATGGGCCGGGCTGACCCATTTGGGATTCGGCTGGAAAAACGGCCAGATCAGTAGAATCCTCAGATGATCGGCGCCAAGCGCAGCGATCGCATCGAGGTCGCGCTTGATCGGGTCAGGATTCCAGTCGTTCCAGCAGAACCACCAGTTATGCGAAGGCGTGTAGTTGACGCCAAAACGATGGCGTCGCGGGTCGAATCGGTTCGACGCTGAAATGTCCGCGTCAGCGAATGAATACGTGCCCGGGCCGCCAGGTGCCACAAATGCGGCGGTCGCTGCGGCGCCAGTAGCGATGAATCGGCGTCTGTCCAATTTATGCATCCTCGTACCGACAAGAAGCCTATTCCGAGCCGGGGAAGCACGTCCAGCAGTCACGCTTGCAGCGGAGTCAAGCCTCTCTCTCGGCTCATCTCTCCTGCCAGACGTCACTCTTTCGGAAACACCCCCTGTGCACAATCCACAACTTGGCCGACCTAAAATGAGTTGTGCGCAAAGTCCTGCTTTTTGTTCTTCCGCTCTTCATCCTTATTCCCATCTCCATGCTGATGGGCTGCTCCTCCGCACCTGCGATTGACCTGCCAACGTCGGTAACCACCATCGGCCAGGCCACCCCGATCGTCGTGCATGTAACCAATCCAAGCGGTATCCGTAGCGTCTCCGCCATCGTGGAGCAGAGCGGTGCGAGCTATCCAGTCTGGAAGATGGAACAGCCCTCGAAGACAAAGGAAGCAGTGTGGAGCTTCACCGCCGGCGTCAAGACCACGCCCCAGCTCAAAGACGGCAAGGCCAAGCTCATCATCGAGGCGACCTCGAACGATCTGCTGCACAAGTCGTCCCGCGTCGAGCGGGATGTGACGATCGCGACGCAGCCCCCCTCGGTCAGCGTGGACTCCGAACAGCACTACCTCTACATCGGCATGGCTGATGCGGCGACCTTCAACGTCACGGGTGCCTACACCGCGGCGGGCGTGCGCGTCGGCGACCAGTCGTATCGCTCCTGGCCGATGCCCGGCGGCAAGCCAGGGTTGTTTTCGCTGTTCGCCTTTGCGTGGAACATGCCCCAGGGAACAATTCCGCTGGTCTTTGCTTCGAACGGTGCTGGTAACGACGTCACCAGCCCGATCACCGTCATCTTCCCGAAAAAGGAGCAACCGCATTACACCGTCCACGACCTGCCGGTCAGCGACGCCTTCATGCAGAAAGTCGTTGGCGAACTCGATCCGAACGGCTCCGGCGACATGGTCACCCGCTTCGTCAGGATCAACAACGAGATGCGCAAGTCGAACAACAAGACGCTCTCCGACCTCCGTCTCAAGACGGCCGATCACTTCCTGTTTACGCAACCCTTTCAGCGCCAGTCACACTCGCAAGCCGAGGCCACTTTCGCCGATCTGCGCAACTACATCTACCAGGGCAAGAAGATCGATCAGCAGGTTCACCTTGGCTACGACCTTGCCGTCACTCAGCACGTCGGCGTCGAGGCCTCCAACGATGGCCGCATCGTCTGGGCTGCGCCGCTTGGTATTTACGGCAACTGCATCGTGGTTGATCACGGATACGGCTTGCAGACCATCTACGGCCACATGAGCCACTTCGACGTCCACGAGGGCGACATGGTCAAGCGTGGCCAGATCATGGGCCAGAGCGGCATGACCGGCATGGCCGGCGGCGACCACATTCATTTCGCCATGCAGCTCGATGGCGTGCAGATCGATCCCAAGGAATGGTGGGATCCGCATTGGATCCAGGACCATATCACCAGGCGCCTCGATGTTGGCATGGCACCCGCACCCGAAGCGGCTGCGGCGCCGGCCAAGAGGCACGCTCGTTCCGCGGGGTCGAAAAGACGCAGATAAGCGGCCGTCGGGTTCTGATTCAGCCGCAAGACCAGAAGTGTGTCAATCGCTGTGGCGGCATAAGCCTCCTGAGTGCTATGCTTTCGCGCTATGAAGTCGAGGCTGTACTTTGCACTCGCCTGTTTTTTTGCCGCATCATTTGGAGCCGGATTTCCTACCTTTGCCCAGCAGCCTGATCCGGCCGTTGCGTCGTTGCAGGCGCGTCCGTCGCCGGAGTGGTTGAAGTCGGGCACGATTTACCAGATCTTTGTGCGTTCGTTCTCGCCGTCAGGCGATCTGAACGGCGTGACGGCGCGACTGGATGACCTGCATCAGCTTGGGGTGAACATCCTGTGGCTCATGCCCATTCATCCCGACGGACAGGTCAAGAAGAAGGGCTCTCTCGGAAGCCCGTACGCGGTCCGCGATTACTACGCGATCGACCCGGCGATTGGCACCAAGGACGATCTGCATCGTCTGGTGCAGGAAGCGCACAAGCGGCAGATGAAGGTCATTATCGACATGGTGGCTAATCACACCGCGTGGGACAGCGTGATGATGGCGCATCCCGAGTTCTACAAGAAAGATAAGGAAGGCCACGTCACCTATCCCTACGACTGGACCGACGTCGCAGCGCTCGACTACACGAACCCCAAGCTACGACGCTACATGACGGATGTGCTGCTCTACTGGGTCAAGAATTTCGACTTGGATGGATACCGCTGCGACGCGGCGGCCGAGATCCCAACCGACTTCTGGGAAGCGGCGCGTAAGGAACTCGAGCAGGTTAAGCCGGACATCATGATGCTTGCCGAAGCGCAGAAGCCCGACCTGCTGCGCAGCGCCTTCGACATCGATTACGCATGGCCGATGCTGCACACCGTCGACGACATTGAGATGAAAGGCGAACCCGCGACAAAAGTGCGCGAAACGATAGAGCAGCAGCAGGCTCTCTTCCCCAAGGGTGCATTGCATATGCGTATGAGCGATGACCATGATGAGTTGCGGGCGACGACGCGCTACGGTTTCCCCGGCGCAATCGCCGCGTCAGCATTGATGTTTACGCTGGACGGTGCTCCGCTGATCTACAACGGCATGGAAGTTGGCGACGCCACGCAATCGCGGGATCCGGCACTCTTCGAGCCGCAGAAGATCTTCTGGGGTGCTGAAAAATGGCATCCGGATTATCCAAAGTTCTACGCGTTCATGGCAACACTGCGCCGCGACCATATCGCACTGCAACAAGGTGCAACCACCTGGTTGCACAACAGTAACGAGCAGCACGTAGTGACCTATACGCGTAGTGCAGGCAGCGAGGAATTCCTGGTTGCCGTGAACCTGTCGAACACGCCTTTCCGCGGAAGCTATGGAAGCTGCCGGGAATTGGAAAGAGATCGAACTTCCAGTCTCGAAACCTGAACCTGAAGCCGTTCCGTTTATCTCGCTGAACGCGTTCGAGGCTCGCATCTTTCAAAAGCAAGCCCAGTAGGAAGAGCTCATGAGCACATCGCAGACCGAACAGGTTGGGGCCAAGACCGTCACACACTTCCGCAAGCCCGAGCGCAGCTTCTGGCAGATCTGGAACATGAGCTTCGGGTTCCTGGGCATTCAGTTTGGTTGGGGCCTGCAGATGGCCAACATGAGCGCCATCTACGAGTATCTCGGCGCGCGCGCCGACCAGATTCCGATTCTATGGCTTGCTGCTCCGCTGACAGGATTGCTGATCCAGCCCCTCATCGGCCATGCGAGCGACCACACATGGGGACGTCTCGGCCGGCGCCGCCCGTATTTTCTTGTCGGGGCGATTCTGAGTTCGCTCATGCTCATTCTCATGCCGAATGCCTCAGCGCTGTGGATGGCGGCGGGTATGCTCTGGATTCTTGATGCTTCCATCAACGTGAGCATGGAGCCGTTTCGCGCCTTTGTTGCCGACATTCTGCCGGAAGGTCAGCGCACCAGAGGATTCGCGATGCAGAGCCTGTTCATCGGCCTGGGCGCGTCGCTCTCATCGGCGCTGCCTTATATCCTGACAAACTTCTTCCACATGCAGCAAAAGGTTGGAGACACCAGGGTAGTGCCCACCGTCGTTCGTCTCTCGTTCTACGTGGGTGCCGTAGCTTTTATCGGCGCCGTGCTGTGGACGATCGTGACCACCAAGGAATATCCGCCTCAGGATATGGAGGCCTTCCGGCGTGCGAAGGCAGAAAAGACGGGGCTCTCGGCGAATGCCAGGGAAATCCTGTCGGCGATCGCCGAGATGCCCGACACCATGCGCAAGCTCGGACCCGTCCAGTTGTGCACATGGCTGGGCCTCTTCTGCATGTGGCTCTATTTTCCGGTCGCCGTAGCGCACAACGTCTTTGGCGCGAACGACACCAGCTCACCGCTTTATCAAGCCGGAGTGGAATGGGGCGGCAACTGCTTCGCGGTCTATTCCATCGTCTGCTTCGTTTTCTCGTTTGCTTTGCCCGGCCTTGCCAGGAAGCTCGGACGCAAAAACACCCACACCATCTGCTTGATCTGCGGCGCAGCCGGACTGATGTCGGTAGCAGTTATTCACAACAAATACGTATTGCTGCTCACCATGGTGGGCGTAGGAATTGCCTGGGCCAGCACTCTTTCCATGCCGTACGCAGTGCTCGCCGCTTCACTGCCTCCTGCGCGCACCGGCGTCTACATGGGCATCTTCAATTTCTTCATCGTTACGCCTGAGATCCTGGCATCGCTCTTCTTCGGATGGTTCATGATCCACATGCTGCACAACAATCGCATCTACGCCATCATTGCCGGCGGGGTATTCATGCTGATTGCCGCTCTCCTGATGCAGCGGGTACGTGATCCGCAAACGTTGAGCGTGCAAGACACTTAGCGCCGAAACGGCACGGACTATTGTTGAGCGCTGGCGTCTCTGTTCACGACTTGCGACAATAGCGAATGCAACAGGTTCACGCCTTCTGTCAGCGCGGCAGGTCCCGGCTGCAGGATCAGCGACGATGGAATCTCAAAAATCTGGCGTAGTCGAACAGCCGCAATCTCATCGGCGCACGGTCTTGACCTGATCTCCTCAGACTTCACCTTCATCCCGCACCAGGATGCGAAGATCACATCGGGAGTGCGCTCAACAACAGACTCCCATGTAACAACCCGGTCCTGCGCCTTCCGGCATTGAAGAAGTTCTGGGAAGATTACTTCTCCGCCGGCAATTCCGACCAGTTCCTCCACCCATTGAATGCCGCTGATGATCGGATCATTCCATTCTTCAAAGAACACCCGCGGACGATATGAAAATTCCCCGGCCGCCGCAGCGATTCGATCGAGTCCGCTGGTATATGAACCGATTAGCTCGGTCCCCTCCGCCTGCTTCCCCAGGATTCGAGCGATCATCGCAATCGTTTCGAAGATCTCTGCAATACTCCGTTGATTGCAATTCAGCACAGTGAACCCGCGTCGCGACGCCTCGCGCGTGATCTCCGCCTGCACATCGGAATAGGTGATGATCAGGTCCGGTTTGAGGTCCGCAATCGCGTCGAAGTTGGCATCTTGAAAGGTTGAGACCCTGGGTTTCTGCCGTACCTGCGGCGGCCGGGTGGAAAAGCCCGAGACCCCAACGATTCGGTCTTGTTCGCCAAACAAATAGATCAGCTCAGCCACCTCGTCGGAAAGGCACACGATGCGATTCGGGAATGAGGAGCATGGCTGATGAGCGGTCGAGTCGGACATTACGCGGTGGGCCTCGAGTCTCCGGCGGATGCCTGCTGCCTAAGATACATCAATTACTTGCGAAAGATAGCGAACAGTGAATGATGTCGCCGGGAGAATTGGCAAGCCAGAGGAAAACTGCTGAAGGCGGTAAACAACGTTTCGTTGAGAGATTCCATCGACTGTCGGTATGAGGGCGCTACATCTGAATGAGAGGCAATTCGACGGGCAAATTAACTACGAGCTACTGTTTCATCCTGATCTTTCTTGCACGAAAGAATGCCCGGGTGCAAGGATTAGAAAACTGAGCGGAGATGTGGTATGAGACGGACGAGTGTTATGCGTTTCTGGGGCTGCGCTTGCGGGTGTCTGGCGGCTTGTCTCCTCGTGATGGCGCTTGGCGGCTGCCGCAACAAACACGTCAGCCTCACAATCTCGGCGGCGGCGAGCCTACAGGAGACGCTTGTAGATGTTGAATCCGCGTACCGGACCGGACACGAAACGGTGGATTTTCGAAACAACTTCGGATCGTCGGGAACCTTGGCGCGAGAGATCGAACAGGGCGCGCCGGTGGACGTATTCATTTCGGCAGCCGCCAAGCCGATGGATGATCTGGAAGGAAAAGGATTGATCGCGACGGGAACGCGAAAGAACCTTTTGCGAAACTCGCTGGTTCTGATTGCACCGCTTGACTCAAGAATGCAGGGATTTATGGAACTCGGTGATCGATCCACTCGACTGATCGCCATGGGCGATCCGGCGAGCGTCCCAGCCGGCGCCTACGCGCGGCAAACTCTGAATGCGCTTCACTTGTACGACCAGGTCAAAGGAAAACTGGTCTTGGGCAAAGACGTTCGCCAGGTGCTTACATACGTTGAAACGGGAAATGCAGATGCGGGGTTTGTGTATGCCACGGATGCTGAGGTTTCAGGGCGGGTTCGCGTGGTGGCAACTGTCCCCGACTCCTTGCATGAACCGATCGTTTACCCTGCGGCTGTTGTGAAGACAAGCGGAAATCAGGAAGCCGCACAAACATTCGTCGAGTTTCTGGGAAGACCCGAGGCTAAGGCGATCTTCACGAAGCACGGATATACACTGGCTTCACAGTGATCCTGTCCACGGACGCATCGCCGCTTATCATTTCACTGGCCACGACCTGCACCGCGACTGTCGCGACCTTCTTTCTGGGAATGATGGCTGCGCGGGTAATGTACGACGTGCGAGGCGGCCTTCGCGCATGGATCGACGGCATCCTCACGCTTCCCCTGGTGCTTCCACCAACCGTCGTGGGCTTCTTCCTGCTCCTCATCTTTGGGCGCCGGAGTTTCATCGGGCGCGCACTGGAACATGTCGGCCTGACCATCGCATTCTCGTGGCCCGCTACGGTGATCGCGGCGACGGTCATCGCGTTTCCCCTGATGTACCGCACGACGCTTGGTGCGTTTGAGCAGGTGAACCCGACGCTGCTGCAGGCGGCACGAACGCTTGGAGCGACCGAGTGGATGGTGTTTCGCCGCGTGCTATTGCCGCTGGCTGGACCAGGCGTAGTCGCCGGAACTGTCCTGGCTTTTGCTCGCGCGCTAGGGGAGTTTGGTGCGACCTTAATGCTGGCCGGCAATATTCCGGGCCGCACGCAGACCATGCCAATTGCCATCTTTTCGGCGGCAGAAGGCGGCGACATGCGCGCGGCGCTGCTATGGGTCGTCTTGATCGTGATTCTGTCGCTGGCGATTGTCCGGCTTCTCAACCTGGAAAAGAAAGACCGCATCCTTGCGCGTGCCGAACCGGACCTGCCGATCGCGGACCTTCCTGCGCAGATACACGCAATATCTCTTGCTAATCAAGAAGACAAATCCACCGGTACGTTGGAGGTTGATCTTGAGAGGAGCCTTGAGAACTTTACGTTGCGGATAGCTCTTGGTGCGCGCAATGGAGCGGTCGGCCTGCTGGGCCCCTCGGGTGCGGGAAAGTCGATGACACTGCGGATGATCGCTGGCCTCTCGACGCCTGATCGAGGACGCATCGTTCTGAATGGGCGGGTTCTCTTCGATAGCGCGGGAGGGCGCAATGTTCCGGCGGCGAGCAGACGAATTGGCGTAGTATTTCAGGACTATGCCCTGTTTCCGCATCTGACCGTGGCAGAGAATGTCGGGTTCGGGCTGTCCCGAGCTCCTAAGGACAAGAGGAATGCGCGGATCTGGAAGCAGCTTGAGTCGATGGGCATCGCCGAACTGGCGAACCGCTACCCGCGCCAAATCTCGGGCGGGCAGCGGCAGCGCGTGGCGATTGCACGATGCATGGCCATGGAGCCGGACGCGCTACTGCTCGATGAACCTTTTGCCGCGCTCGATCCGCACTTGCGCAGAAGGACCGAAGAACAGCTCCGGGCAACGCTGGCCGGCTTCAAGGGGCCCGTGGTTTTTGTTACCCACGATATGGAAGAGGCATTTCGATTTTGTTCCGAATTGCTGGTGCTCGATAACGGGCAAGTGATCGCGAGCGGGCCAAAGCACAGATTATTCGAAATGCCGCGCACGGTTGCGGCTGCGCGACTGACAGGGTGCAAGAACATCGTCGCGGCGCGGCGCGCGGGCAGCGATTGCGTTGAAGTGAAGGCGTGGGAGTGCCGGTTACGGACGGTGGCTGCAGTGCCAGAGGCCTTGACGCACGTGGGATTCCGCTCGCATCAAATAGCTTTTCAAAAGCCCATAGGAACAGACAACACCTTTCCGTGCTGGCTGGTGAGTACCAGCGAGGCGCCGCATGAGATGACGCTTTATCTCAGGCTACGCGCCGAACCATTGCCAGGTCAGTTGGCCCATTTGCAGGCAGATGTGACGAAGGATGTGTGGCGTCAACTCTCAGCGCAGCCGCAGCCATGGAGCCTTACACTCGACCCCGAGCGACTGCTGTTGCTTGAGGGGTGAGGTCCGCGCAGTGTACTTGCCGTCGTCTCGCTTGCGATCGCGGCGTCCGTTCCGGCGCACTCGAGTTCGCAAACAGTCTACTTTCCTCCGCATCGGGCAAGATCGGTAATCAAGGCACCGATTGGTGTCGCTGGGTACACCATTCTGTGGAACGATTTCCCGATCTGCGGATCGTTGCGGAGCGGAACCAGAATTGGATCCAACTGAAAACCAAGGCTCCAAAGCGAACCCTGACGATAAGACTGCTCGAGCCATTCCATCGCTGGTGTCAGTTCATTCAGCCCCAGGAATGTGAGCGCCATCGAATAGGCGTAGTCACATTTTCCACGAATTCCATGTACGGTCATCGAATCTATGATCGCGCGAGCTTTTTCGGTCTGTCCGTTCATGCCGTGCGCATAGCCGAGCACGCCAAGCAGTGCAAAATGGCGGTGGGAATTCTCAAGGAGAAGTGTCAATCCCTCGATGTTAGACGTCGGACCGTTCAGGAGAACACTCGCCAAAGCTTCTACGGTATCGAGAATGGCCCCTGCGTTACCGCCGGCCCGCGCCTGGGACACAAATGCCAGCGCATTTTCGAAATTGCCTGCCAGATATTCCTGCCAACAGAGAAGTGCCGCCGCCGGCGTATTCAACGGACGTTGGATGGAAGCCTTCCGCAGCAGTTCCGAAGCGTGGCCAAGACGTCCTTCAGAAAGACTGAGAGACGCACGGCCGACCAGGGCTTGCGTGCACCCAGGTTGCTCAATCAGGATTTCGTCGAAGTCGATTCCCGCTCCAATCCAGTCTCGAATCACAAGTAGCTTGAGCCATGCCGCCGAGCACCGGGTTGCGATCAGGTCAGGATCGAGTTCCAAAGCACGTTGCAACGCCGCTTCCGCGGAACGGTACGCGTCTGAAGTATGAAGCTGTCCCAGCACAGCTCCGGCGATCAAGGCCTGGGACAAGCCTGCAAAGGCCTTGGCACTGGAGGGGTCCACATCGGAAGCTTCACGATAGATCCTTACGATCGAGCAAATATTCGTATCGGAAAGGCTCTTCCACATCCCTTCCGCCCGCCCAATCAGCTCAGAAGAATTCCGCCCACTCGGCCAGGAGGTTCCATGGGAAATCTCCTGCCTTCGCGAGTGAGTTGTCAATAAGGATAGATGAGGGTCATACCGTGCCCGATTCGATTCTTGCTTGACGAGATCTCCGTGAGATTCATCCTGATTGCGGTTTCGCAGCCATTCGTCCAGCTCGTCAGTATAGGCAAATACCGAAGTTGCGTCGCCGCCCAGTTGTCGCACCGGCAACCCGTATTCCGAGCGCCACCTCTGTACGGTGCGGGTGCTGCGGTCAAGATGTTGGGCAATTGACTTCCAGGTGTCCAGACGCGCATTGGCAAAGCCTTGTGCATTTAGCTTCGGCATCCAGGGGCCCTTTCTCGCAAGTGTGCAAACTTAGTTCTTTCGTTGAATTCACACTGGAAAGGACTGACATTAATCAGTCCTAACCTGTCATTTGATAGCTGAGATTAGACGGCCGGTGATAAGTCTCAATCAAAATGACAGCGATTTCCCAAAACTGGAATGCGCAGGTTAATCTTGGCCTCTTTGGGGATTGTGTTAAGTGAGCGACAACACACATCGGTGTGACGTGCGAACTCATTCTAGTGGAGAGAAATGCTCGCCGACTGTCCGTTTTCGAGAAAGAACCGATCGCAATGGCAAGATTTGTCGCGGATCGACGCTCATTGACGTGAATTATCGAAACAAATGAGT
The DNA here is from genome assembly GCA_963735215.1 of uncultured Acidobacteriaceae bacterium. GTDB lineage: Bacteria > Acidobacteriota > Terriglobia > Terriglobales > Acidobacteriaceae > Telmatobacter. The sequence goes on from CAVTKF010000015.1 coordinate 383,617, forward strand.
TTAGTTCCGAGTTAACCATTGTTGCGATCTAAATCAGACCCCAATTGAAGCTTGAACTCACCTGGAAATGTGAGATTAGGCAACGTGATAGGGGTGTGCTGTTTAGCGTTTGTTCGAACTGCTAAGCCACCTTAGCGAAGTGATGCTCAACCGCTTCGGTCCAACGGCACTCCTGAATTCATCATTACTCGAAAAATTGATGATTGTCCTATTTCATCCAGCAGATAGGACGTTTCGGCGCGCCCCGAACCTTCCTAAGGGAAGACCATGCGCAACGCGATTGCGATTCGGGATGAACAGATGCTGGAAACAGCCACTTCAAAACAACTAGACAGAGAAGAGTGGAAGAGGCCACGATCTTGGAAGCAATAAGGAACCTATTGCACAATCGGAATACTCGGCGGTCTGACGGAGAAGTAATCTGCGTTTGTCGTCAAACATAACTGGACTGGTTTTATCTGTTTGACGAAGAAGGTTCAGGGATTCGAGCAATGGGACCAAAAGGGTCGGCAATGACAATGACGGCGGTTTCCCAAAGCTGGAATGCGCAGGTACATTTTGGCCTGATTGGGGATCGTGTTTAGTGAGCGACAACACACATTTTTGAGACGGGCGCACTCGCTCGAGTCGTCAGAAACGCTCATCCGCAGCCCAATTTCGATACAGGACCGATCGCAATGGCAAGGTTTGTCGCAGATCGACGCTCATCGACGTGAATTGACGAAACAAATGAGTTTAGTTCCGGGTTAAGATTGTCGCAATCTAAAACAGACTCGCAACGGAGCTTAAGCTCACCTGGAACTGTGAGATTAAGCAACGGGATAGGCGTGTGCGGCTTAGCGGTTATTCGAACTGCTAAGTCACCCTGGCGAAGCCATGCTCAACCGCTTCGGTCCAGCGGGCTCTACTGAACAATCCACGACTACTTAAGAACTTGTTGGCAATAGTCCCATTTCATCGCAGGCTCCGGGAAGGTAAAAGAAATGGATGTCCGGCCGCATGTAAATGTTCACAATCTGGGTCCGACCGTGCCGATGTCCGGCGTTTGTCCGGACAAAAGCCCAAGGTGGTTTGCTTTATACACCATGCCCCAAAGTGAGCAGTCGGTAATCCGGCATCTGAATGCCCGGGAGATTGAGTCGTTTCTTCCCACCTACGAGAGCATTCGCGTTTGGAAGAATCGACAGCGCGTCCATGTAATTCGCCCTCTGTTTCCGTCTTATGTGTTCGTGCGGATCCTTGGCGCGGACAGAGGATCCGTTCTTCAATCTCCAGGTGCGCTCAGAATTGTTGGCAACTGCCAGGGACCACTGCCGGTGCCCGAAACCGAGATCGAGTTTCTGCGTTCTGATTTTTGCAGGAAACGCGTGGAGCCGTATCTCGATCTGGTGATTGGAAGAAAGGTTCGTATCAAAGCGGGCCCGATGCAGGGAGTGCAAGGGACCCTGGTTCAAAAGAAAAACGGTTTCCGCTTTGTCCTGACCATTACCCTCATCAATCAAAATGCTGCTTTAGAAGTCCGGGCGGATGATCTCGAACCAGTCATAAATTAACTTTCCAACCGCCGGGCCTACTTCAGCTGTTCAGTTTCAGGTTTCATGGGACCGGCACCATTCAATCGCGCCACAATTTCCCATTCCAATCAACCAGGGCCTCCGTTACCGCAATCTCAGGTTGGACCCATGCCCAAAAAGTCAGATGTCCCTGCAAGGATCATTCGTGCTGCCGTCGCCTTGTTTTCGCGACAAGGGTTTCACGGCACGAGTACTCGCGACATTGCCCGGCTCGCCGACGTGAGCGAGGTAACCGTCTACCGCTACTTTGAGCACAAGGAAGACATCTTCTGGTCGGCACTGGATTCCTGTTTCAGCTCAATCAAGCCACGACTGGGCCTGCTCGACACAAGTCCCGGCCTGGATTTACCCGAGATTATTCTCCCGCGCGTTCTAACTTTGTTGATAGACGCGGCGACCTTCTCGCCCGATGTGGTGCGGATGATTGCCGTTGCCTTCGTCGAAGTCCGCGGGAGAGCGGAAGAAGCGTGCCGCGAACACCTGACCCCATTGTTCACGGCCATTACCCGTTACCTGGAAGCTAACATTCAGCGGGGAAGGATCCGCGATCTGAACCCTGCCATCATGACGGCAGGAATTGCGCTTACAGTTTTTGCCCAGCCCGAAATCTCCAACCTTATCGACGGGTGCCGCCTATCGAAGCTCGATACACGGCAGGCCGTTGAAGCCTATTCGGCCTTCTGGCTGGGCGCGCTTGTACCGTCGTCGCAGGAGCGATCCTTGAGCAATCGTCCTCCTGAAGAGGTGTTATCCGCTTAGTGGGTTGATGCGGCCATAAATACACTGGCCGATGTTCTTAAGCTCTTACAAGTTTAAAGATTGAGATCCAGGAGGAAGACATGCCCGCAAGATGGGCGACAACTCGACTCCAGAATGTTCAGCGTAGAGGGCGTAGATTTGCTGGTTATCTATTGGACCTCACTGCGTTCTTCCTCGCGGCCTTCCTGGCGTTCGACTTGCGTTTCGACGGCGCACTGCCTTCCCAGTATGTTCATGCTGTGAAGATTGCTGTTTTCGTTTGGGCTGCGGCAAAGTCGATGGCCTTCATTGTTTTTGCCGTGCGATGGGGACATTGGAGATACACCTCCACGAGTGATGTTGTGCGGATCCTCCTGGCGAATTCGCTGGGATCATTGCTCGGTGGAACCCTTATATACGCGCTGCTTGGGACGTGGGGCGTTCCGCGCTCAATCTATATCTTGGAGTGGCAGATTTCGTGCCTTCTAACTCTGGGAGCGAGATTTGCAGTTCGCTTGGTCGTAGCTGCTCGCACGGTCCATCCCTCAGGGGGTAAACAGGTAAGAACGCTGATTTACGGCGCCGGAGCAGCGGGACTAGCCCTCGTGCGAGAACTCGAGCAGAACGAATCTCTGAAGTATGAGGTCGTAGGCCTGCTGGATGACGATCCACGAAAAGGGGACCTGGTCTTCCAGGGAAAGCGCGTACTAGGTACTGGAGAGAGCCTCAGTAAATGGGTTGAGAAGCATCGCATTAAGCAGCTGCTCATCGCGATTCCATCGGCGACCGGGCCGCAGATGGTGCGTATTTTGCAATTCGCCACGGACGCCAAGATAGAGTACAAAATGGTTCCGAGCCTTGGGGAACTTCTCCAGGATGCGGATTTGGGCAGGCAGATACGAGATGTAGCGGTTGAGGATCTGCTGGGAAGGAAACCCGTGCAGCTTGACCTGGAGCGGATTCGGAACCGCATCCAGGGAAGAGTCGTCATGGTGACCGGCGCGGCCGGCTCGATAGGATCGGAAATCTGTCGCCAAGTCGCAAGATTCCATCCGCTTGCCTTGGTCGCCTTCGACGAAGCCGAGACTCCCCTTTTCCATATTGACAGAGAAATGACCAGGGCGTTTCCAAGCGTGGCATTCCATGCAGAGATCGGAACGATCAACCATCTCGAAGCCTTAGAGCGGGTCATGGACCACTACCATCCGACAATTCTGTATCACGCGGCCGCATACAAACACGTTCCCCTCATGGAGAAGCATGTATTTGCTGCCGTAGAGACGAACATCTTCGGCACATGGAATGTTGCTCGCGCTGCATCCGAACATGGCGTTCAAGATTTTGTGATGATTTCCACGGACAAGGCGGTGCGGCCGACCAGCATGATGGGAGCTACGAAGCGTGCAGCAGAGTTATTGATACGGTCCCTTCAGACAGAAAATGGAACCAAGTTCGTGGCGGTGCGCTTTGGTAATGTCCTTGGGAGTAATGGGAGTGTCGTCCCGATCTTAAAGAACAGATTGCGGCGGGTGGCCCGCTGACAGTCACTCATCCTGAAATGCGCCGCTACTTTATGACCATTCCCGAAGCGTCGCAATTGGTATTGCAGGCCTTTGCGATCGGCAAAGGCGGCGAATATTCGTGCTGGACATGGGCGAACCCGTCAAGATTGCAGATCTGGCAAAGAATCTTATTCTCCTGTCCGGACTCCGGCCTGGGTACGACATTGAGATTCGGTATACCGGTCTCCGACCCGGCGAAAAGATGTTCGAAGAATTGAATCTGCAGGATGAGCGCCTGGTGCAAACTTCGCACCCCAAAATCAGAAGCTACATCTGCGATCACCACCTCGACGCACTGCGCATCCAAGCGTCGCTGCGCAGTCTGCGCCCGACTGTCGAACGGCAGGACTTCGTCCATCTTGTGCTGACGCTCAAGGAACTGATTCCAGACTACAATCCGGGTTCAGAACTTCTGAAGACCGCCTTGTCTTCCAAGCCAAATCATGCAGGTCTCACAGTGATGTCCAAACAAATGCCAGCAACCCTGGTGAATTAGGATCTTCGCAAATCAGCTTGCCGAATGTGGCTGCAACATGTCTGGATGCCATGAGAATGGCTCGGTCGCAGAGGGACATTTTCGAACCATTCTATGCAAAGTACTTTGACTATCTATCTGCCTTTAAGTATCTAGCTTCGCTCTAATCAGAGAAACCACTCCACTTATGACTTACAAGTTGCTTTTTCTTGTCCTGTTGTCGTGCACGTTCTGCGAGGGCCAGTCCGTCCTGACCACGCCGACTGAATCGACCCAGTCCGTCCCAGGCTCTGCCGAAGCACCCTCAACGAGTGCCGCGCAGCACCCCGGCCAGAATGCGCGCCAATCTGCAGGAGAACATACACCAATGGCGCCGGCACGACCATCTCGCCAGTTCAAGCACCAGTTCCTGCACCAATGAGCTTTGTTGGGCCACTGACCACGAGGTCCGATTTCGAGCGGTTTGCTGAGGATGGAACCGGACGTCCGCTTCCGGTGTATGGCCGGCGATTGTTTGACGAAGTTCCAACAACCTTCGCTCCAGTGGACCATGTTCCAGTTCCGGCTGACTATACGCTGGGTCCGGGAGACGAGTTGCTGATACGGGCGTGGGGAAAAATCGACCTTGATTCGCGCGTCACGGTAGACAGGAACGGACAAGTCTCCTTGCCCCGCGTCGGTATATTGAACGTCGCCGGGTTGCGCTACGATCAGCTTGAGGGCTACCTGCATTCATCTATTGGCGCTCTCTTCAAAGACTTCGAGCTGAATGTTGCGCTGGGTCAACTCCGGTCGATCCAGATTTTTGTCCTGGGAAGTGCCCGCCAGCCCGGCGCATACACCGTGGGTTCGTTGAGTACCCTTGTCAACGCGCTTTTTGCGTCCGGTGGACCCTCGGCAACTGGTACTATGCGGCATATTCAGCTGCGGCGCGGCAGCAAGCTGCTCACCGAGTTCGATATTTACGACTTGGTACAAAAGGGCGATAAGTCTCATGACGTTCAATTGCTGCCGGGGGATGTGATTTATATCCCTCCGGTTGGCGCGCAAGTCGCGATCACAGGGAGTGTCAACGAGCCCGGAATCTATGAGCTGAAAGGCGAAACCACCATCACCGCGGCTCTTGAAGGCGCTGGGGGACTGACAAGTTTGGCCGGAGCCAAGCGGGTTCTGCTGGAGAGAATTGACAATCACAGCACGCGCCGGGTCGAAGAGTTTCCGCTGGACGCACAGGGTTTGCAAAGGCTGCTCGCGAACGGGGATCTGCTTCGAATATACCCGCTTTCTCCCAAGTTTGAAAATGCAGTGACGCTGCGAGGAAATGTTGCCCAACCAGGCCGCTATCTCTGGAGAGCTGGGATGCGGATTTCGGATCTGATCCCATCTCGTGAATTTCTGGTCACTCGTGAATTTTGGAATGGGCAAAATCAACTTGCTGCAGGCAATGTGGATCATGCGTTCGGAACGCAAAGCATCGACGGATTCAATGGGCAGAATCAGCGTTCCGACCGGGCCATGAGCCAGCGTGCGGGCCGGACCGGAAATCCGCGGGATGACCAGACCGATACCTCACAGTGTCGATGATTGAATCCGTAGGTCAAAGCAGCGCTGAGATCAACTGGGAGTATGCGGTAATTGAGCGGCTCGACGGTAGGATCTGAGCGCTTCGACTGATTCCGTTCCGACTTGGCAGCGCGATTAACGATCCTGCATCCGGCGATAATCGATTATTGAAGGCCGGAGATGTCGTGACAATTTTCTCCCGCGCTGACCTTGAGTTGCCACTCGAAAAGCACTCGTCCTTCATCCGCGTGGGTGGAGAGGTCAATGCGCCGGGAGTGTATCGTGTGAATCCAGGCGAAACCCTAAGAGACTTAGTAGCACGCGCCGGAGGTCTAGCGCCACACTCCTTCCTCTACGCGTCCCTCTTGACTCGGGTTTCAACCAGACGTGCCCAGGAGGAGCAACTGCGTCAATCTACCGAGCAGATGCAGGAGAGCCATCTCCCGCTATGCGAATGCGACCCCGCAAGCTGGACAGACGGGGCAGACCAGCAGGCGCAGCTTGCTATGCAGCAGGCATCCCTGGCAAGGCTCTCTCAATCAGGCCAACAGGCCGGGTTGTCCTCGATATGAAGCCGGATGCCACGACTGCAGCCGACATCCAGACTTCCCACTCGAGGATGGAGACACATTCTCGTTCCGGCCCGGCTCAGCACAGTGCAGGTCGTGGGGGCGGTCTCCAACGCAAATGCTTTCCGCCATGAGCCGGACAAGCGGCTTGTGGCATATCTGAACGATGCCGGTGGTGCACCAGGGAAGCGGACCAAAAACGTATCTTTGTGATCCGCGCCGATGAAACGGTTATCATCGCCAATCCCGCAATAATCAGTTTCACGGCGACTTCGAGAAATTGCGATTGCTTCCGGGGGACGCCATATTGTTGCGGAGAAGCTGAAGGTCTCGTCTAAGATGAACGATTTCCTGCAAGCAACGCAGCTTGCTTCACAAACTGCAGTGACCGCAGCCGCGCTGAGCGTGATCAAGTGCGCGGGGGACTTACGCCTGAAGTCCCCTATCACCCCTCTTCGCCTTCTCCCCCCCCCCCCCCCCCCACCCCCCCCCCCCCCCCCCCCCCCCCGAAGAGCCTTACCGGCGAGAACTAACCCTGTGTATCTGACATTGGGAACAGCTAATGGTGCGGGGCATTGCCGTATAGCGGCGCGACGCTTGGCCGAGCACATCAAACGATATCAACTGTCCCATCATGAAATGGGAGTCGGTCGACATGAGAGTGATCCGATAGGAGTTGCCAAAGATGTCCGGACTAGCGAGTAGCGTCCTTGCGGACACCGCACCGCAATCAACCGCATCCTGCGCAGAGAAACTTCCTATGGCGGTTTCACACTTCTCGAAGCAGTCCTTCGGCTGGCAAAGATGCGCAGGATGATTCTGATTTCCACTTTGGCGGGATTGGGAGCAGGCTTGGCGATGGCGCACCTGCTCCCCGTCGGATATGCCGGCCAGGCGAAAATCATGCCGCGCCGCCTCTCGGTTTCATCCGCCGCCATGCTGTTGAACCAGCCGGCTCTGGCAGCGAGCGCGTCCGTCGGCTCACTCACCTCGGGCGGTCTTTCCCTTCGGAATCCCAACGCAATTTATGTTGGGATGTTGAACTCCCGCCCGGTGGCGGACGAAGTTATCAAGCGATTCAACCTGCAAACTGCGTATCACGCCAAGGACATGACGGCGGCCCGCCTGAAGCTGGCGCGAAATACCGAAGTTGCATCGGAGAAAGAGGGCTGCATTTCCATCTCGATCACCGATTCAGACAAGAAGCGGTCGGCACAGATCGCTAATGCTTATATCGATGCTTTGAGGGAGCTAACCCAGAGCCTAAGCGCCTCCGAAGCTGCGGGACGAAAGTTTTTCTACGACGAGCAGCTTCGCAGGCAAAAGACTCGCTGGTCTTCGCGGAGTTCGCTTTCCAGCGCGTTCAGCAGACGCGTGGATTGGTTCAATTGGACGCGCAGACTAAGGGCACTATTGAACAACTCGCGACGATCCGCGCACAGATCACCGCCAGACAGGTGCTCCTGCAATCGCTCCGCTCGTATTCGACCGAACGAAACTCTGATGTGCAGCTTGCCGAGCGCAAGGTCTCGTCGCTCGAAGCCGAGGAATCGCGCCTCGAAGAGGGCGCACAGCGGCCAGACAGGAGTGACCTTGGTCTGCGCAACCTTCAGACGCTGGATTAGACTACGCGCGCGCAGAGCATGAAGTAAGGTATCGCGAGACTCTGCTGGATCTGCTGCTCAAACAATATGACGCCGCCCGGCTGGACGAGGCGAGAGGCGCGCCGGTGATTCAGGTTTTGGAACCCGCCATCGGCCCGACCGTCATTCCTCTCCAAACCGAAGCAACATTATCGTGATGATGATGCTTCTCGGCTTCGCCGGTTCTTGCGCATGGGTGATGCTGGCCTGGTTGAAGGAGTCTCTCACCCGGCGAGAGGAGGTAGCGGCGAAGCCGTGGAAACCGAGAGGTTCTTTCGAAATGAGAAACCGGGTCACCAGAATTGGATCGAACCTGTGATCGTCTCTTGGATTCTCGTAGCCGTCGCGTGCTTGATAATGTTCTGGCGGTGCCGGTTCCTTTTGTCTCCGACCGCGATTTTCTTCGCGTATTTCGCGCTGGTGTTCCCTCTTTCCTACCTGGTGTCGTACGCGCTAGATTTGCCCTTCCCGATCTTCCTGGCTCCTCGCGCTATACCTCATGACAAGGTCGCGTTTGCATTTGCTCAAGTACTCTTGGCGCTTGCATGCTTTTGCATCGGGCGGTTCCTATTGCCAGGTTTTCAGATGCGATGGCGGAATGCACAAATCAGGTCCGGCCGATTTCTCCCTTTGGTCATCACAGCGACACTCATGGCCCTTGCGGGAGGCGCGTTTGTTGTTTGGAAGATCGGCGGACTGGCGGCGCTTATCGAGGATTCGGGAGGGCTGCGCTCTGGGGAACTGCGTGGACTGGGCGCAGGTACATTCGCCGTAACTGCACTGCTCCCGACAGTGGCCCAATTTGGGCTAATGTACGCGCTAAAGGTGAAGTCGAAGTGGAAATGGGCGCTCTTGATACTATGTGCCCTGTCCTGCACGCTGGGAGGCGCGTCGGATTTCGCGGGCTCATCTTTGTTCTCATGATTCAGGTAGCGGCGATATGCCACGTTTTCACGGGCAGAGTATTCCGCGTTCCGACAATGATCCTTATCGGTGCAGCTGCAGCAATGGTTGTCCTTCTCGGCTACATCCGAATTGTTGTGACCGAACAGGGCCAGGCTGCCCAAGCGTTGATGTCTGGCGACCGCCGGGACGCAATGGCCGTGCTTCTCGACAATTCCATTACACGCACTCGCGGGGTTGAAGCCGTGATTGCGATGAACGACTACATGGAGCATGCCCCCTTCCATTACTTCGGCGATAACCTAAAAGAAACCGCAACCGCGATCGTCCCGTCATTTCTTATTTCAAGGGCCTTTCCCTCTCAGAAACGATCGCAACCCAGGTGTACGGAAGCTATCTGATGAATGCGGGAAATATACGTGATGTATATGGTGGCGCGTCTTACACCTTGGTCGCCGAATCGTATTGGAACCTGGGGTTGGCTGGAATCGCACTCCTATGTGTGGGGTTCGGTTATGTTCTACAGGTTGTCGAGTGCGAGGGATCACGAAACGTGAACTACATGCGTGCGATCGTGTACAAGACTTTTGCTGGAGCGGTCGTGTCGTTTATCGAGGTTCCACAACTGGGCGTGAACGGAATTGTTCTCACCCTTTTTCTGAATCTCGCTATCTTGGCCTTCCTGTCGGCAGAAATACACCTGGCGTAGCTTCCCGCCAACAATAAACGAAGTCCCCTCCAGTTATTCCCGCTTAATGTGCACGGGAGAAGTGGGATCCGGGCAACGCCTCAGAACGGAGCTCAGCTGATCCTCAAGCAAGTTTCCATCGTAACCATATTGACGGGCCTCAATCTGGTGGCCACGCTGGCCAACCAGATCGTCTTGGCGTATCTGTTTGGCACCGGAGCCAGCATGGATGCGTTCCTGGCTTGCGGGGCTGTTCCGTGGGTCATTCTCAGCCTTGCCATTGGCGACCTGGGCTACGTGCTGGTCCCACTTCTCACCCGGTGCGAAAAAAAGGGAACCGCCGATGCCGCCATCAACTCCACCTTCTCCGCAGTGTTGTTGCTGTCGCTTGCTGTAACGGCCGTCGGTATTGCCGGCCACCGTCCCATCCTTCGCTGGACTACGTCGTCCAACATGCCCGCCCAGACATTTGCGCTGGCTTCCTCGTTGGCGCCTGCTATGTGGGTGGTGATCGGACTGACCATCATGGGCAGCTTCCTCACGGGCGTGCAGTACTACCGCAGGCAGTTCGCGATTCCATCGCTGACTCTTGCGTTTCCTTACCTGGGCATGATCATGGGGGGAATCGTCGGAGCGAGACACATCGGGATCATGGCAGTCGCCATTGGGTGGGTGGGGGCACGGTGGTACGAGATGTAATCTTGCTGGTTACTTTGCGAGGGGCACGCATTCGTCCCACTCTGCATTTGTCCAACCCTGCATGCAGGCAACTGTTCCGATCGCTTCCCCTGCTCGGTCTCTCTCTTCTGCCCTTCGCCGCTTTGCCGATGATCGACGTGTATTGGGCTTCTCGCTTGCCGGTTGGAAGCATCTCGTATCTGGGATACAGCAATCGTATTGTGATTGCTCTTGCTTCCATCGTGGTTCAAGGGATCTGCGTGGTCCTGTTTCCCGACCTCTCTGACCACATCGCTCGCGGAGAAATAGACGTGTTCCGCGGCAAGGTAGTCGAAGCGATCAAGATCATCGTGCTGGTGATTACTCCCCTGCTGATGATGGTTGCACTGGCTCGTCTTTCCGTGGTCCAGTTCGCGCTGCAGCGCGGGCGGTTCAGCTTCGATTCGGCCGTTGGCGTCTCGCGGGTTCTTCCGCTCTATCTTTTGGGCGCGGTCTGGATGGCCATGATGAATATCGTCATTCGCAGCTTCTACGCGCTGCAGAACTACCGCACCCCGGCGGCCATTGGCCTCTTTGGACTGGCGCTCTACACGGGCACGATCGCGCTGCTCATAGGCCCGCTCTCGTATCTCGCTGTCGGAGTATCGTACAGCGTCTTCTGGACGTTCATGTTCGTGGTGCAGACGTACTATCTCGGGAAGTCGATAAACGGGCGTTCTGAATCGCGAATTTGCCGTATTTTTGCTCAAGGTATCTGCCGGCGCGACGACCGCGGCTGGTGCCGTCGCACTAATCTCACTGGCGGCAGGTGCGCCCTTCAATAACGGCGCGCTTGCGGTGGCACAGGGCATGCTGGCGATGCTGATCTTCGTCCTCCTGGGCTATTATGTTTTCCGCTTTCCGCAATACACGGTGCTGATGGGTGCGCTCCTGAAGCGGCTTGGCGCAACAAGCTCCGCAGCAGCCGTCGACGCCGTCGAATCGGAAGAAAGACTCGCATGAAAATATGGTTATTGAACCCGTATGGTCCGCTGCCCGGCGAAGCATGGAGGGAAACGCGGTACGCGATGCTGGGTCGCGTATGGTTCGCCACGGACACGAAGTTATCTGGTGGACCGCGGGTTTCTGTCACCACTCGAAGATGGTCCGCACGGAGGTTCCCAAAGACATCGCAGTCGAACCGAATTTCACAATTCGCCTTGTCCCCACGCCTCCTTACCGCCGACATATAGGCTTGGCGCGGCTGCGCTCCGAATTTTTGTTCGCTTTGCGGGTCTTGCGCATGGCGACACGCGCCGGAGATGTGCGCGCCATCGTTTGCTCGGACGCAACCATGACCCTGGGGTTAGTAGCTAGGTTTCTGGCCCGTAAAGTACACGCCGTATTGGTGTACGACATTCTGGATCTTTCCCCAGAAGTATTTTCCGGGGCTCTACCGAGCTGGCTGCGGCCAAGCTCGAAGACGGTCTTCGCCCCTCTGTTCGCGCTACGCAAGTGGAACTTCCGGCACGCGAGCGGGAGTTACGGCTGTTTGCGAGGATTATCTCCTTCCAGCGCGTAGCTCCAGATCCGTCCTTTCGGCGAGAGAGCGACTCCTGAGCGTGCATCTCGAGCATCGATTTAAAGGATTCCCGATAACCAAGTGTCCAGAATCGGAGGTCCCGCAGATAGCCGGCAGTATGGAAAGCTACATGTCCGAAATATATGCGATTTACGCAGGGTACTCTCGGCCTCCTCTACGACATTGACGCTCTTCTGGAATCGGCCAAGCGGCTGCAGACGCAAAAATGCTCGGAACTCAAGATTCTCATAACCGGAGGAGGCCCTCGCGGCGGTTGATATCGATCGCTTCATCTCCAAGCATCAACTGAACAATCTCCGTTTGCTTGGAGAAATGAGGTTTACACTGATTTGATTCGCCTCTATCAGATCTGCGATTTAGGAATGTGCCTTTACGGGGCGAACTCGCCGGTGGCTATGCCGATGAAGATTTTCGATTACCTCGCAGCGGGACTGCCGGTGATCAATTCCGTCGACGGGTTTCTCGAGCGCTTGTTCGGGACCCGCAACCTCGGCATGCAGTATCGGGCCGGGCGACAGTGCGTCCCTGGCCGCGGTCTTTGTACGCCATGGGTTCGGACCTCAGGAGCTCTGAAGCGCATGGTCGGCAATGCCAGGGTCGCAAGCGGGCCGAGTTCGACAGTTCGTTGGCAGTATGGAAGATTTATCCATTTGTTGGAGCGGCTGTAGCGGGGGGAAGGACGAGAGTCGCTTGCGCTTGATTCACGAACCGTGATCGCTGGAAGCGGACCACAGCGGGAGAGTGTCGCAGCTAAGGAGCGGCGTCTTATGAGCCTTGATATGTGTCATCGACAGATAGAATCAAACCGGACCATCTGAATCGAGAATCGGAACAACTCGCGGTTCTCATCGTTTCGTGCGACCGGTACAAGGATATGTGGCCACTATGCACGTCGATGATTCGGCGATTCTGGCCCGATTGCCCGCATTCCATATACCTGATGTCGAATAAACCCGCGCAGATTGCGGGCGTTCACAACCTTGCCACGGGCCCCGATTTCGGATGGTCGGCGAATCTGAGGGTTGCCCTCGAACGGTTGTCGCAGGATTACGTGTTGTTGTTCCTTGAAGATCTCATCCTGGAACGGGCCGTCGACACGGCCAAAGTCGGCGTCCTCTTCGATTGGTTTCGCCAGGCGAAAGGGAACTGCCTGCGCATGAATCCAAATCCGCCCGCGGATCTCCCGTTGAACGACTCAGTAGGAGTGGCGGCTCCCGAGGGCATGTACCGCACCTCTACGGTGATGACGTTATGGCGGCGTTCGATGTTGCTCGAATTGCTCGATCCTAGAGAGACGGCATCGGAATTCGAGATTTGCGGAACCGAGCGCTCCGAGTCGCATGACGGGTTCTACGCGGCCCACACGATGACATTCGCCGTGATCAATACGGTCGGACGAGGTAGGTGGTCGCGGCGGGCGATCCGGAGGGTGCGGCGGCTCGGCGTTGAACCTGACCTGAGCGCACGAGGAATGCAGACCATCGCGGCCGAGTGGAAGGGCCGGCTAATGGAATTTCGATCGGCGCTTCTGCGGCTCCTGCCGGCCCGGTACCGCCGCGGTATCCGTCATGCCTTCGTCGGCTGATCCGGCCTCTTGGGCCGATCCCGCTTCCAGCGAGGAGGTCCATCAAAGTCTATCTCGATTTTCCTATGAGCATTCTTGAGACGTTTGAGACTTCACTCCAGAAACTGCCCCGGGGAGTTCTGGGGCCCGCAAATGTGCTTGATCTTCGGCGGCGTCGTGTGCCTGCATATGCAGGCATTTCCCGACAGCTTCATAACTCCATTCGGGACGCGCTTTATACGGCTTTATTACGAAGCCCCTGTTGTCATTCCCGGGAGCTATATTTCTGGTTCACAGGGATGCCGGGATAGGGATTTCCGGGATGGTCGTGGGCGCGCATTCTCCACGCCAATTTCACTTGTACCTTTTGCGCCGCTATACCCCGCGCGCAATGGCGGCGTCGCTCCATTGTCGGCCAGGCGTGATTCTGCGCATTCTTCGCCGCATGTTGCACAAAGTCTTTGTCAGGGCCAAAGCCGGCTCCGGTGTTCGTGCCGATGCGGAGTGCATGGTGATGGCCGTCGACCCTTCGCTCCGCAATCCTTCGGTGGCGGCATTCCTCACTGTGGCATTCCTGAAAAATGCGCGTGCTCAGGGAGCCAAATCGGTACTTTCTGGAATCCGTGTCGACAATCCGAGGCTACTCAGGTTCGCACACATGTTCGGAATTGTCAGGTGTGCATCTATACGGGAGCCACGTCCCGATGGACACGAAATGCAAATTCTATTGTGGTCGCAACACGAACGTTAGGAGGGGACATGGAAAACCAACAGATTCTGCACGACATTGAAGAAGTGGTGGACGTGGAACCGGGCACGCTCCGGGGAAACGAAAAACTCGAGGATCTCGCGAATTGGGATTCTCTCGCGTTTCTCAGTTTTCTGGCAATGGCTGATGCGCGATATGGCCTGACACTCGCTCCAGAGGCGATTCGCGACTGCTCCTCGGTCGCGGACCTCTGCGACATCCTGGCGGAACGCGAGAGTGGAGATGGAGAGATAGCATCTGCTTCGGAAAAAGCGTCAGCGCAAGCCAGTGAATGCGGCTCCGGTTCACGGGTTGTCGACGATTGCGGTCAGGTACAGTAATGATGCAGACTAACGTTCTCGAGTATTTTGAATCCTTCTTGAACTCTTCGGAGCCGGATCGAATCCTGCTCGTTGACGGATGCAGATCGTTCACCGGGCCGACAGATCGAAGGAGCGGGGAAGCGATGCGCACAGAGCATCATCGCTCGCATGCCGGAGTTCGCAGAACTGATTGCAGTGTTTCTTCCAAAGTCGGCAGAAACCATATTCGCTGATCTCGGCACTTTATACAGCGGCAACATCTACACCAATATCGATATAAGCCTGCCGGACCAGCGGATCGCAAATATCTTCTTTAAGCTCAAACCGGCTCTCTTCATTACTTCTCGCAAACTCGCGGAGAACCTCAAAAAGCTCGGAACACCGGAATCCAATATTCTGATCGTTGAAGACATCGCCTCGGAGGCAGTTCTATACAATGACGCCTCTCTCCGGCGACGGTGGACCAGCCTTATCGATACCGATCCGATGTGCGTCATTAATACCTCAGGATCAACAGGCACGCCGAAGGGAGTCACACTCAGCCATCGCGGCACCATCGATTTCATGGACTGGGTTTTCGATACGCTGTGCCTGAATGGTTCAGAGCGTATCGGAAGCCTCTCGCCATTCTATTTCGATATCTACACGCTTGAACTGATCACCATGCTTGCCAAGGGCGCAACCTTGGTGCTGCTTCCGGCTGAAATGGCGGCATTTCCGGCCCGTCTTATGCAGTTCATGGCGGCTCGGCGCGGATCAACTTTATTTTCTGGGTGCCTTCAATCATGGTGAATATTTCCAACCAGGGGCTGCTTGAGGCCTTTCCGTTGCCCTACCTGAGAACCGTTTTTTTCGCGGGGGAAGTATTCCCCCATGAAGCAACTGAACCAGTGGCGGCGCGCTCTACCCGAGGCGCGTTTCGTCAACCTCTATGGGCCCATAGAGATCCACGTCGACTGTACGTGCTTCGTCCTTGACCGCGATTTCAGTGACGACGATTCTCTCCCTATTGGTTATCCATGCCGCAATACCGACGTCTTGATCCTCAACGAGGAGAATCAGTTGTGCGCGATCGGCCAGCGCGGCGAACTGTGCATCCGCGGGACCTCCGTGGCGCTGGGCTATTGGAATGATCCGGAAAAGACGGCCTCCGCCTTTGTTCAGAACCCGTTGAATATGCATTATCCCGAATTGATCTATCGTACGGGCGACCTCGCGTACCGGGATGAGAGCGGGCTTATCTATTTTGTCGGACGGCGCGACTTCCAGATCAAGCACATGGGGTATCGGATCGAATTGCCCGAGATCGAGCATCGCATCCTGGGGATCCAGGGAATCGCAAATGCATGTGTCCTGTACAACCAGGGAAAAAAGGAGATCACGGTCTTCTACGAATCCACGGATCAGAACATTACGGCCGCGACCATCCGGAAAGAGTTGTCTTCTCTATTTCCGAAGTACATGCTGCCGCAGAAGTTTGTTGCAGTGCGGAACTTCCCGCGCAATTCGAACGGCAAGATTGATCGCAACGCACTCCTCGTTTCGCTGGGGGCTCTGGCGTGAAGCCGGAGATGATTTTGGTCATTGGTAACGGAAGCTTGCATGCATCTTGCCTGCAGGCTCTGGTCAGCCAGACGGACTGCCCGGTCAAATGCATCGAGACGGGTGCCGCGGCGTTCAGTAATCTCGCCGTCCTCTGCCAAAAACTGGGTGTGCCACACGAGGTAATTGCAAACAAGGATGCGCTGGAAACGGAACTCGTCAACATCCGGAAGCCCGCATTGGTCCTGAGCATTCACAATACTGTGATCTTCAACTCTGCCTGCGTATCGAACCGAAATCTGCGCATCGTCAATTTCCATAATTCGCTTCTGCCTAAGCATCCCGGAAGGAGCGCGGCCACGTGGGCCATCTACGACATGGATGCAGAAACCGGTATCACCTGGCATGCGGTCGAGGTACGCGTGGACGCCGGAGGTGTGATTGCCCAGCGGAGCCTTCCGCTGCCCCGATCAATGACCGGCATCCAAGCTACAAGGGAATGCGTCAGACTGGGCCTTGAGTGCTACCGCGAAATTCTTCCTTCCCTGTTGAGCGGCGATTACAGTACGTCTCCGCAGATGGGCGAACGTGGCAACCTGCACCTGTCTACCCATGTACCGAACAACGGCATCTTGAATCCCGACTGGCCGGTCGAGAAGATGTCGGCCTTTCTTCGCTCGCTTGATTATGGCGTGCACCGGATCTTTGAGCCGCCCAAGGCGCTTCAAAAAGGAGTGCTGCGTACCATCACCCGGTACAGCGTCGAGTTCGCAGATGACGACGCACAGGCGCGCGATTCCAATCATTTCGATCTGACGTTTACCAACCGCAATCTGACGGTTCGGCTCGCACTCGCAGGCGTTGCCGACTAAGACTCTTGGCTCTGAAACTGAGGAGAATGCCATGAAACCCGTGTACCAGATCCTGCAGGAAATCCATCCTGAAGCCGACTTCAAGGCTTCGACCGACTTTGTCGCGGATGGGCTCCTTGATTCATTCGACGTGGTTACGCTCGTCAATGAACTGGAGGAGAACTACCGAGTGTCGATAAAGGGGACTGACATTCTTCCCGAGAACTTCCATAACATCGCCGCAATCAACGGGCTGCTCGATAGATACGGCGTACATTCATGAGATTTGTCTTTGAAAACTGCGCCATTTCAGGGCTGCTGACCGTCGTTCCTCGCAACGAACGGAAGTTTGTGGACGAGATGGCGAACTTCAATTTTCCACCGAATCGCTCGCTCAAGTTGAAACAGGTAATGGGCTACGACCGGCATCGGATCGTGGACGGCGCGGTCTGCATTTCCGACCTTGTAGAGACGGGATTGCGCCATCTATTCTCGCGGGGAATACTTGAGCCGGATAGTTTTGACGCGTTGCTCGTTGTAACTCAGTCGCCCGATTACCTGATGCCGCCAACGAGCAACGTTATCCAGGGCAAGTTAGGGCTCAAGCAAGACCTGCTGTGTCTTGACATCAATCAGGGCTGTGCGGGATTCCTCATCGGATTGATGCAGGCCTTCCTCTTGCTGCAACAACCTCACGTCCGCAAGATCGTGCTGGTAAACGCAGACGTGTTGAGCCGCAAGGTCTCGCCGCGTGACCGCAACAGCTTCCCCCTGATTGGAGATGGCGCCTCGATTACGATCGTGGAGCGGTCCCCGGACAGTGGCCTGATTCCCATGCTCCTGAAGATGGATGGGGCGCGCTGAATGCGCTGCGCATTCCCGCAGGCGGGATGAGGATCCCTTCAAGTCCGGCCACGGCTCAATTGACTGAAGACCAGGACGGCAACTTCCGCTCCCTCGACAATCTGGCAATGGATGGCGCTGCCGTGTTCAATTTGGTGCAGGTCGAAGTGCCTCCAATGATCGTGGAATTGCTCGCAGAGGCCGGAAAGACCGTCGACCAGATCGATTCGTTCCTCTTTCACCAGCCGAATCGTTTCATGCTCCAGAAGCTGGCGGAAGCTTTGTCAATTTCCCGGAAAAGATGCCCATGAATGTCGTCGAGCACTTTGGGAATCAGAGTGGTGTGACGATCCCGGTCGCGATTACGCACAATCTCCGGGAACGAGTGCTTCAAGGTCGCCTGCAAACCTGTCTAGCCGGATTCGGCGTCGGACTGACCTGGGCTTCCATGCTGCTTCCGCTAGGCCCGTTGAAATTCTGCGATTCGATCGAGTACGTATGAACGCCCGCGAGATGACTGAAAACGCCGCCAACGATTCGAAGCATTTCACTCTCCTTACCGGGGCATCCTCGGGACTAGGCCGCGCGGCGGCGATCCGGCTTTCGCATACGCGGCGGTTGATTCTGAGTGGCCGGAACGTTGCACGGCTCGAAGAAACGCGCGAGGTTTGCGCGCGATCCGCTGAACACATTCTCTGGCCCTTCGATCTAGCCGAAACTGGCAATATTGGCGGGAGTCTCACTGCAGTCCTGGCTGGGAACCACGTTGCGGTGGACGCGTTCGTGCATTGCGCGGGGACGGTCACGGTTCTTCCCGCGCGGAGCCTTCAGGCGAGTCTGGTGCTCAACGTCATGGCAACCAATTTTTTATCGGCGGCTGAAGTGGTGAGGATACTGCTGACAAAGGCGTCAATCGTGCCGGCCTCCGGTCCGTCGTGTTCACCTCGAGCATTTGGAGTAACTTCGGAGCCCGCGGACACAGCGCGTATTGCGCGAGTAAGGCCGCTCTGGACGGTTACATGCGGGCTCTTGCACTTGAACTGGCCCCTAACACGAGGGTCAACTCGATCCAACCGGGCGCCATTCGCACCACGATGGCCGAAAAAGGATTCGACGATCCCGCCATCCTCGAGGGTTTTCGGCGCGACTATCCTCTGGGGCTTGGGCAACCGGACGATATTGCCGATGGCATTGAATTCCTGCTATCGGATCGGGCTCGATGGATCACTGGCCAGCAGATCACCGTCGATGGCGGGCGCACCATCAACATGTCACTCAAATGAAAGAGACTTCCATGAGCCAACTGAAGGCCACTGTTCCGTGCGAGCGATGGAACGTGGATCACCAGCGCTACACTGTCCCGCGCGATCAAGGAAACAGGCGCCGTTGATTGTGACATTCTTTATATTCACTCGGGGCTGAACCTCGGCGTGCCGAATCCCGAGCTTGACAGGCATACGATCCTGGAGAGTCTCTTCGAGGTCATCATGAGCCTCGGAGTTCCCACTATCTGCATGCCCACATTTACGTTCAGTTTCTGCAATGGGAATGCATACAATGTTTCGAGACATCGAGCAGCCGAATGGGCGCGCTGAATGAGTTCGTTCGCAGACTGCCCAACGCGCATCGCTCGATCGATCCGCTTATGTCGAGTGTGGTCATCGGCCGGGACACCGACCTTGTCAATAATCTGGGAAAAGCATCCCTCGGTCGAGACTCGACGTTCGACAAACTCCACCAGCGAGGTAGCGGAGTCAAGTTTCTCTTCATCGGCGCAACCGTTCCTGAGTGCTTCACATACACGCACTACGTGGAGGAGTGTGTGAACGTCCCTTACCGCTACAACCGAGAATTCGCGGGATTAATTATTGACCTGGACCGGACATGGGCTGATACCTACCGGCTCTTCGTGAGATACAAAGGCGTCGAGCCCGCGTCTGACGGTTTTCTGGAAAACGAGCTCATCCGCACGGGCGCCCTACGCGTGCGATCCTGTGGGGACTCGAAGGTCTCCTGTGTCGGTGAACCACAGGCGTACGCACTTATCGTCAATCACATCGAGCACAATCTGGAGTGTTATCTCCAAGCTGATCCACGCGATCGAAACACCGAATTTGCAGTGAAGAACATGGTCGCGCTGTGAGGATATTCCGACACGTCCTTTGAGCCCGTGCCCGCCCCTTCACTGATGCGCAGGATCTGATCTCGGCGCCAGTGATTCGTTTCGAGAACGAGGCTACCTCGATTTTGTTCAGGATTTTTGCGAACTGGACACGATCGTCTGCTCTGGCCACGGGCGGCCGCTCCCGTTTTCGCGATTGTTGTCATGTAGATTAGCCCAGCCAATTAAATGGCCGCAGAAATAACACTTGAATACCTCAGGCCCGTGTCCTCTCCTGGAGGACATGAGAAGGGACATTGTCTTGCCGGAATTGAAAACAACCCCATTCCTCCCATTTGCGCAGGTTGACATAGGAGAAGAAGAAATCGCGGAGGTCGTAGACTCCTTGCGATCGGGTTGGTTGACGACAGGACCCAAGGTCCGCCGGTTTGAGGGCGAGTTCGCAGCGTACATGGGCGGCGACGTGCATGCAATCGCTGTTAACTCAGCCACCGCCGGTCTCCACCTTGCAGTCGAGGCGACGGGAATTCAGCCAGGCGAAGAGGTCATTACCACGCCGTTTACCTTTACCGCCACCGCTGAGGTTATTCGGTATCTGGGAGCGCATCCTCGATTTGTCGATATCGATTCCGACACTTTGAA
Organism: uncultured Acidobacteriaceae bacterium; assembly: GCA_963735215.1. Lineage (GTDB taxonomy): Bacteria > Acidobacteriota > Terriglobia > Terriglobales > Acidobacteriaceae > Telmatobacter. The sequence goes on from CAVTKF010000015.1 coordinate 404,227, forward strand.
CATTGATGCCGGGGCAATCGACCAAGCGATCACGAGCAGAACCCGAGTCGTCTTGCCTGTGCACTTCGCAGGCCTTGCTGCTGACATGACAGCCATCGGGGCAGTTGCTCAACGCCGCGGGCTGCGAGTGATCGAAGACGCCGCGCACGCGCTACCAACAACGTTCAACAGCAAACTCGTGGGGATGTTGCCGAGCGACGCGACGGTTTTCAGTTTCTACGCAACAAAAACCCTCGCAACCGGGGAAGGCGGCATGATTGTCACTCGTGACCCTGCCATCGCTGCCCGTTGCAAAGTCATGCGCCTGCATGGAATTGATCGAGATGCTTTCAATCGCTACTCTTCCACGGCGCCAGCATGGTTTTACCAGGTGGTTGCCCCCGGCTACAAGTACAACCTCACGGATGTTGCCGCTTCAATTGGGATCCATCAACTACGAAAGCTCGACGCTTTTCGGCGCAAGCGCGAGTCTATGGCGCAGAAATACGACGAAGCCTTCGGGGATCTCTGCCTGCGGCTTCCCGCGCATGCCCTTCCCGGTGATATCCACGCTTGGCACCTCTATGTCATTCGCCTAGAAAAGGACGCGCCCGTAACCCGCGATGAATTCATTAACCGCATGGCGGCTGCGGGAATCGGCACGAGTGTTCACTTTATCCCGCTGCATCTACAGCCATACTGGCGCGACACATACCGCCTGTCTCCCGGGGACTTTCCTCACGCCACAGCCGCATTTGAACAGGCTGTGAGCCTGCCACTTTACACAAAGATGACTCGAGGCAGACCAGCAAAGGGTGATTGACGCAACCCGGACCATCCTCACCGCCGGCCGTGTTGACCAGGTTCCGATTTCCGCGGGCATGGAAGCAGCGCGTTGTGGAGGTAAGCGCGTGAAACGAGTCTTCGATGTTGTGCTCAGCACGGCAATCCTGTCGCTGGCCAGTCCGCTGCTTGTGCTCATCGTCTTCTCGGTCTGGTTCGACTCGGGAAGACCAATCTTCTTTTCCCAGGAACGGATCGGGAAGGACTTCTGCAGGTTCCGGCTGTGGAAATTCCGGACGATGAAGGTTGTCAACGACGGACCTCGCCTCACCGTCAAAGGCGATCCACGGGTCACACGGGCTGGAAAATGGCTTCGCTTGAGCAAATTGGATGAGCTGCCGCAATTTTTCAACGTCCTCGCCGGAGAGATGAGCATTGTCGGCCCCAGACCCGAGGTCCATGAACTTGTAATGCTTTGCGAAGGGCGATTCCGCAAGGTTCTCGCATTGCGGCCCGGCATCACCGATCTGGCCTCCATTGAATTCAGAAATGAAGAAGATGTACTTGCGCGAAGTAGTGACCCCATGAAGACGTACCGGGAAGAGATCCTTCCCGCCAAACTTGATTTGGCGGAAACCTATCTCAAGACTCGCAACGTCCTAATGGACCTTCGCATAATTCTTCAGACGATTGTCGCCGTCCTGAGACCGCGCAGGCCAGCAACTCAGCATCGTTCGGAAACGTCGACTCGATGAATCCATGCGTGCAACCGGTTTCCGCTTCTACGCGGCTGCGACGATTGCAATTCGCCGTGAGGGCAGGACAAGCACCCGGAGATCGTTCCTATTCGTTCTTGCTGATCGTGTTGTTCTATGCTGTCGGGGCAAACATCCCCTTCTGGTTTGCCTGTCCGCTGCTCGGTCTCGCCCTTGATGGCAAGTTTTGTCTCGACCTCTGTTTGATTGGCATACTCGCGCTCTTCTTGCCCAGATTTGCCGCCTCCGCAGGACTTCTCTTCGTCATCGTCCTCGATCTCGTCACAGCCGTCAGTCAGACTTTCGGCGTCCCTCTGCTTCAGTGCCTTGCAAATCTCTCTGCCTTCAGTTCTTTCGCGCCTTCGCGGCTCGCCCGCGCCGCATTGGTTGTGTTGATCGCCGGCATAACGGTCTGGACGGGCGCCCTGATCCCCGCGAATCGCCTGCCGCTGCGCGAGAAAGTCAAGGCCGCGTCGTGCCTTATTCTCTTCGCCACGACCTCATTGGCGATCGATTACACGACCACGGTTCGCCGAGTGGGACACATTGTCAACCCGGTCAGACACGGATTTCACGACGTTGGAGATGTTATTTCGCCAGGTTACTTTGACGCGTTCCGTCCATCGCGCCTTGCCTCGGTTCGACTCATGCGATGAGGAATTAATTGTTTGAATACGCGCGCGAAGTCCACTCAACACCCTCGCCCAGTTCGGAACGCGGTGGGATTGGCCGAGCAGTTGATACAGACGACTTCGGGACGACGCCCCAAAAATCCGCCAAATCTCGTGCTCGTGCTGGTGGAATCCTGGGGTATTCATGAAGACCCGGCGGTGAATCAAGCACTTGTTGCGCCATTCCAGGGCCTGCAAGCATCAGGACAATATCGGATTGTCGCCGGCACGATTCCTTTTTCGGCTTCACTGTCGCCGGTGAAGGGCGCGAGCTCTGCGGTAGCGAGATCGGGTATCAATTGGAAGACGCGTCGGCTGCTCAGCTGAGTGGATGCCTGGTGCAGCAAATGAATGCGCTAGGTTACCGGACAATTGCGCTTCATGGAATGGATGGCCGCATGTTCGACCGCGCCCAGTGGTATCGGACCATGGGCTTCCAGGAGACGCATTTCCGGGCAGACTTCGAGAGACAGGGACTGCCGAATTGCCTGGGAGCGTTTGTGGGCACCTGCGATGCGGACATTGCGCGATGGATCGGAACGTCGCTGGCAGAAGACCGGGACCGTCCATCATTTGTCTATTGGGTTACGCTCAACTCGCACCTGCCTGTACTTGTGCCTTCGCCGCTTCATCAGGAGACACTGTGCGCGGCGGAGCCATCCTTAGCGCGCGAGCCATCGCTGTGCTCGTGGCATCAACTTGTCCTCAATGTGAACCGGTCGCTCGCCCAGACGGCCGCACGCGCGCGCCGCCCCACAATCTTTGTGATCGTTGGCGACCATGCGCCGCCTTTTTTAAACGCCAGGACGCGAACGGAATTCTCCTCTGCAGTCGTTCCCTACGTGATGCTCGTCCCGCGTGAGTTCGTGGAGGCGGAAAATAGACCGCAAGGCCCAATCATGGCAGTTCCCCAATGACGAGGCGCAAAGAGGATTCACACCAGCGACCTGTTGCTAATCACGCTCCCTCGCGGCGGTCGACCGGCGATCGATTGGCTGAATTGGGGATGAAGATCGTTGTATCCTTTTTTTGCTTGTGTGTTGTGCTGGGAACGGCCCTCGTCATTACTCGGCACTATCAGATTTCGCTGCGCGGGAACCTGATCGCCATCTTAGACGTCGTTTTTGTCAGGCCAACAGCGCGATCGCTGTCGCTGCCCGTCGACCAGCCATTCGTGGCTCACGCTGGAGGCGCGGTCCGTGGCCTTACCTACACAAATTCGCGGGAAGCTCTGGACGAGAGTTACCGGAGCGGCTTTCGTGTCTTTGAGCTTGACTTCGAGTGGACAAGCGACGGAAAACTCGTTCTCGTTCACGATTGGGCCATGACATCTTCCCAATTCTGCGTCGCACCGCATGTCTTCAGCTATGCTGAATTCACTGGGAAACGTCGCTGTGATGGTCTTACTCAGTTAGTGTTCAAGGACCTGCGCGAATGGCTCCTCTCTCATCCCGACAGCCTGGTCGTTACAGATACCAAGAACAGCAATGACAGGCTCTTTGCGGCGATTCGTCAATCCGGCAGAGACATCCTGCCCCAACTCATCCTTCAGGTCTACCGTTTATCGGAACTCGACGCTTCCCGGCAGTTGAGGCCAAGAGCCGTGTGGTTCACCGTCTACAAATACGGCTACCCCGCGTGGGCTCTACGCAGGGTAGAACACGTCGACGCGATCGTCATTCCGATTGCCCAATATCAGAGGTACCAGAACCCCGAGATGATGAAGCGTTGTCGATGCTACGTTCATTCGCTCCCGCATGCCGGGGCGGAGCAGGCTCTTCGCAACATGCCCGGAGTCTATGGAGCGTATTTGGACTGATCGGCGGCATCCCTTACTGCTCTGCTCAACTCCTAGCCGTTCCGGCAGCCTCAAGCCTTCAGCCTGATTGCGATGCAACGGCAATTCAGCAGCACTTAAAACGGTCGACGACGTGGTCATGAACAAATCGGTAAATCTCTGTGAACGTATGAATGCTATTCACGAACAAAGGCCGATTATGGGAGATCGCTCGAGCCAGGCAGGCGCCGGTGGGTCTTTGGTTAATTCGGTAAAGACAAAGGCTGTGCTGGTCGCGGAACAATCCGTACTCCCACTCCTAAGTCACGTCATCAGCGGTCTTTTCAAGTGGCAAATAGTCGACGAGGTCGTTCTGGTTGTTCCGAGCGGCCAACTGGCGAGTTTCAGGCATCTTGGAGCGGCGCCGGTACAGATCATCGCCGAAGAGGAGGTGATCGGAAGATTCTCACAGGCCAACATCGGCGATCGTCTCGGATCTTACAGGGGTCGGGCTGGGTGGTATTTACAGCAATTCGTGAAGCTAGGTTATGCGCGATTCTCCGGCGACGAGCATTATGTTATATGGGACGCAGATACTATTCCGCTCGGACCTCTCACACTTGTCAATGGCGGCCGATGCCAGATCAACTTATCGAAGGAATTCCATCGACCGTATTTTGAAGTGATCGAGAGACTGCTTCGGTTCGAGCCGGTGCTTACTTTCTCGGTTATATCGCAATACATGGTTATGATCACGCGCTTCGTTCGCGAGATGCTTAACCGCATTGAACAAATCCATGGCAGGGATTGGATGGATGCTACTTTAGCCATGTTGCCATTGAAGGGGCCGAGCGAATTCAGTGAATATGAAACATACGGCAATTTCATGGCTGTCGAACATCCGCTGGAGCTTGAGTTCGTCAGGCACCGATGGTTCCGGAACGGTTCGGATATTCTCGAACTCAATAATCTTCCAACAAACGCCGATATAGAAAATATTTTCGCCGGTTACTCGTACGTATCCTTCGAACGGCGCAATCATACAGGTCTGAAACGGTGTCTCATCAAGGCTCTCCTGAAAATTAGAGCATCTTCATAACTGCATCATCATCCCCACAGTTGTATCCTTCCTCGCCCCACCCCCGAAGTCCAATGCCAGAATCATGCAAGAGGCGATTAGGCCTTTTCTTGCGTTCGTCCTGAATTCAATGGCGAAACAACCTTGCAGTGTAGGTGAGGAGCAGGCGCTGCGGTCGATGCTGGCCCTCATGCAAAAAGGGATAAGAGTCGCCGACGAGGAAGAAACCGCTTGCGAAATCACCTAGCGAGGTGGGTCTCGATGCGTACGGCCGTGAGGCCCCAACGCTGTTAGCGGGTGAATTGGAAGTCCCGGTTTCCCGATACATGCTGCCCGGAGGATGTTCGAGATCTTGCTTCCAGGGGCAGTTGCGATCCGTGATCTTGCAGCTTTCAGCTCATTGGACAGGGCTGGAGGCCGTGTTATTTTCCGATGCAGAAGGTGAGACTGGGTTCGCAAATCAGACAAACAACAATGTTTATGAGTATTCATGCAGGTTTCTCGAAACCAATCCCTCTGCACGGAGATTAACTGGAGACTAGGAATCGTCGCCTGTCCAACCCAGTTGGGCATTGCAAAGGGTTAACACCCCAAGGGCCACTGCTCGTTGGATGGGAATCCAACCGCAATCCGGTAATCGGCTCGCATTCGCAAAACTAATCCCTCGATAAACGCCTCAGCGACGGATCGCTGCAGCGAAGTCTGCCCAATGGCATTCGAGGGTCTTGCGAGGTCTTCATTCTCGATTCCGTCTGCTTCGCCGGGGGTTAGGCATTCATTCGCCGGATCAATCTTAATCCGCTTTATCTTTGCGGTAAGTCAGGGCCGATACCAACCAACTCCAAGTAGGACGCACAGTAAACAGAGAAAGGCACTATGCGTCGGCAAGGTCAGAAGGCGTTCACCGCAGTGAAAAACTCCTGTTCATCCATATATCCGATGCCGCACCAGTACACTGGCCAGTTCGCGCCGGTGATGGGATTCAATGTGTTGTTCCCGGAATAGAATGCGGCCTGGTATTGCATCTTCGCTGTATTCGATGCCAGCAGGGTAGGAAACAGCTCCGACAGCGAGGTAGCGAGAGGGCCCTCGAGGTTATAGGCTTTCGAGAATGTGTAATAGCTGCTGAATGCGGCGGGCGTCGCCAGCAGGTTGCAGTTCACTGCCGAATAGTCGAACGGGGCAAGGCTCAAGCCATCGATGGCGAAGATCTTGTAGGCGGGGTTATTGCCAAAGAACGCACTTATGCCCGCGGTAACTGCCAGCGCATTACCCGGCGACATCAGGCGAAATTCGTCCATGTGCGTATGGCCCGCAAGAGACATAGCGATAACGCCGGGATACTTTTCAATGATGCCCATAAACGTTTCCTGATTGGTGTCAACCCACATCATCGTGGCAGCCGTGATCTTCCCGTTCACGTCATTCGAGGCCGCGGCGGTCGTGCCTTCCACGGCTCCAGGAGGTGCATGCATCAGCAGCCACACCTTTTTGCCGGACGAACTGGCCTTGGCAAGCTGGGCATCGAACCACGTAAACTGATCCGCGATCATGGTTGGATCGGGAAGAGGAGCGCCGGGGGAAAGCGCGAACGTGTTCAGCGCGACGATCATCAGATTCGTTCCCGCGGGCTCGACCGCATAGTATCCGCCATTGGTGATCGATGCGATCACATCCTGCTGATTTCCCGCGCCATTTAATGCGAGCGCGTAGAGCTGCTGCGCGTTGTTTGAAAGAAATGTGCTGTCCGGCCCATTACCGGTATAGGAATCGCAATTGCCGAGCGCAAAGTAGACGGGGACCGTGCCCACAGCCGCCCTGATCTGCTGCAAGACAAAGGTGAGAGTCTTGTCGACAAATGCGGCTGCTTCGGCTGGCGTCTTGTTCGCAGAATAGATCGGATAGAGCTGGTCCAGACCGTGGCCAAGAAAGTCTCCTGTAAAAAGGACTGCCGGACTTGTTCCCAGGTTCTGCTTGATGCTTTCGAGCGCCAGCGTCAGCAGCGCAAAGTTGGTGTCGTCGCCAGGCGCGGAAGGCGTGTTGTTCTTGGCGTTCGCCGACTCCGGTAAAAATGTTCGGCCAATCGGAGGGATCCGCCGCATCAAGTTGCGCTACCAGTGCCATATTATCTGCCACCGATGCAGGATTCGAACCCCGCATTGCCGGGCAGAAACGGATTGATATATGGCTGGAAATGGACATCGGAGAAAACCGGTACCGAGAAGCTGTGGGAGCCGGCAATGCTGGAAACTCCACTGCATCCACTGATGAGTCCTGCACTCGCCAGGCTTGCTACTTCGAGAAACGTACGGCGCGATAGTTCTGACATTCGATCTTCCCCTTGAGCGACTACAGTTCGGTTATTTCGGCGAGAGCGTCTCAAAATTGAGGCGCCGTTGCCGGCAGATTCTCCGAGTCGATCCCTTCGCAAAGGTTATTGTTGGCGGTCAGGTTGCCGCTTCCATCGATGGTCACCGTCCAGATCGAGTCGTAGTCATAGGCATCCCAGGCAAGAGGCGGGGCGCTCGAAACGCTCGTGTAGTTAGCCAGCAGCGCGCTCAGTATCTGGGGGATGTTGCTGTGCTCCCACGCCACAAGAATGGTCTTGTTGGTGAATTGTCCGCCTTGAAAGAAATAATTGCTGGCTTCCTGGGGTCCGTTCTTGTCAGTCAGCAGAAAGTTCGACACCAGCGAATACGGCAGGTTTTTGGCGATGGCATACGGTTCGGCCGTCAAGGCGAGCGTGTTGTGTGAAAACGAAGTGGGCCCCGCGGCGGTGAGTCCGGCGTTGGGAGTTACTTGCGCCGGATCGAGCGAATACACGTGGGTGGGCTGGGGTTTCCCTTGAAGTGCCCGGAGATTGCGTTGCCAAGATCGAGGGCCCGCCACTGGCCCGCCGCAACAAAGTTTCCATTCGAGAAGACGATCGAAGGATGCGCATTGGCGTGCCGTATGAAGTAGAGAGTTTCATCGGTGTTGATGTTGGCGGGGGGACCAATGGCCTTCAATGAGAAGGTCGAGTACTGGCATGGCGCGGGGGCTACCGGCTCCGGGTCGAGCTTCGGATAGGTGTTCGGCGGTTTCAGATTGCCTTTATAGGTGGCCAGGCTTGCGTTTCCCGACGGCGTAATTGAAACGGTGTAGATCGTGTCGGGCCCCTGATAAGTGGACGGGGGCGACAGGCTGGACTGTTCGAGTGCATTGAGGCTGGCCAGCAGGGTTTGAGTGGTCTCCCACGGTGCCGAGAAAACATAGTATCCAGGCTCCTTCGCGCTCACAATACCGGCAAGCAGTGCGTCGTTGTCACTGCCGGTATTGTTGAAGTCGATCCCCTGGCAGGCCGGGCACGGATAAGACGGAGATGGCGCAATCACGCCGGCGGGTTCCGAGCCCGGAACGTAAGACGTGTTGATCGGGAAACTGTTGCCGGTCGCTGACCCCATGTCCGAATAGGGACTCATCATGGTGAACTGATTCATGAGAGCAAACTGCTGCACGGCTTCAAGCGCCGCCATATCGGGATAATCACTTGCGGTTTGTAAATGGGTCATTGGCTCGAGCGCATAAATGCCCGTCACATTCTGATTCCCAAGCACGGTTTGCTGCAGATACGGAGCCATGAGAAGCGTGCGTTGCAGGCCCTGAGCGGTGAGATTTGCCGTATCGGCATTGATGTCGCCGCCTGGTTGTAGGCAGGTCGTCACTGACGACGAAGATCAGATTGATATTGCCGGAGGCTACGGGAGCGGGCCTTGGTGGCAGCGGATTGGAAGACACGGGAGGAGGAGCAGCGCCGCAGCCCGCGAGCGGAAGAAGCAGAAGCACAAGGAGCAGTGAACCAATACCAGCGGTCTTCAAAGGAAGCCTCTCGTGGAGCGCTGGGCCAAATGGCCGCACCGTCTCGCACTCGATTTTCTAATCGGCGCAACGGTCTTGAGCATCAGTTACGGCCCGTCTTTTTCGAGAGGAGCCAGAACAGGGTCAACCTGACTGAGAAAGTGTCTCTTCGCGCCGCATTCCCCAAATGGCACTTTGTCCCGCCTTCGTATCTGCCCGTGAGAAAGAAATGGTTCCTTCAAAAATCCGACGATCCGATGCGATTCTGACATAGCAACCGAATTCACTCGGCCGATAACTGGGACGTTCGGCAAATGTCACGCGATTTACGAAAGGTCAGACTTCATGCGGTCGATGTGTTGGCTTGGGCCATTTCTGGTATTACTGTCATTCCTTTTCAGCGGATGCGGGCATAATGGCACACCGGCGCCATCGGCAATCAGTTACGCGAATTCCTCGGCGGCTTATGTCAGGGGCGTACCATCGCGCCCGATGCTCCGTCAGGCGGACCGGGCAACCTCCTACAGCGTGAGCCCGGCTCTTCCCACGGGATTAATCCTGAACTCCGGAACCGGAATCATCAGCGGAACCCCAACGGCGGTAGCGGCCCAGGCAAGCTATACCGTGACAGCCACCGGTTCGGGGGGCAGTATAACCACAACGCTGACGATTAGAGTGAACGATCAGCCGCCAACGCAATTCAGCTATGCAGCGGGGACGGCGATCTACATTGTGAATGCGCCGATTACTGAAAACGATCCGTCGAACGCGGGCGGCGTAGTTGCTTCGTACAGTATCAACCCTGCACTTCCAGCCGGCTTGAGCATGAGCACATCGAGTGGCAGCATCAGTGGGACCCCCGCAGCCTTGTCGCCGCAGACAAAATACACAGTCACCGCGACCAATAGCGGGGGCAATGCGATGCTGTGGTATTTATCACCGTCAACTCTGGCAACGTTGCGCCTCTGGCGGCGCCGGCGGGGCTTGTCTACGAGGCCGTCAATGCCACGTATACCGCGGGCGTCTCGATTCCTGTCAACGTCCCAACAAGCACGGGTGGTGTTCCCCTTCCATACACAGATCCGAGTGGGAATCCAGTTCCGGCTTACAGCATTTCGCCCGCGCTTCCCCAAGGGTTGCGAATCGACGGCTCAATGCTTGCGCCCATTGGCGATCTGCCCACCGGAATTATCAGCGGAACACCGCTTGCCGCCTCGGCGCAGAACAGTTACAAAGTGACAGCCAACAACCCCGCTGGCAGCACCACCACGACGCTGACGATCCAGGTGCTTGCAGCTGATGTGGCGCCGGCAGGCCTCGCTTACGTCACTTCAGCGCCAGTGTATGAGGCCGGGACAACGATCACAGCGAACGCTCCATCGTCAGTCCTCTGGGAGGGGCGCCGACCAATTACAGGGTCACTCCCGATCTTGGGCAAATTGGATTGGCGCTTGATCCAACCAGCGGCGTGGTAAGCGGAACTCCGGTGGCCTTGTCGTCTCTGACCGCTCCACCACTTACGGCGACTTACACTGTCACTGCCTCGAACTCCGGGGGCGACGTCACCGCGCCACTGACTATCACGATTTATAACTCGCACCAGTCCGTGCCCAATATGGCGCAGATCATCGATCCACTCGCTGCTCCCGGCTCCAGTTTTCAATTTCTTGATACGGGCATGGTGGTAACCGACACCTACAACCCAAAAGTGGCGCCGGTGGAATGGATGGCGGGCCAGGCAGTCAGCACAGCAGTCAACCCCAATCTGAACCTTCTGGCTGTATTGACAAGCGGATTCAATCGCGTGTTTCACGAAGCATTTCCGTTTTTTGACCCGCTCTATTCCAACGAGTATGTCTTTCTCTACGACATCAGCTCGGGCACCCCGATCTTCAAGCAGGCCATCCCAATTCCCAATGCGTATCACGGACTCGCGTGGGATCCGGTCAAGGGCAACAACGCACTTTATGTCTCCGGCGGCATGGGCGACGCGCCTTTCGGCACCGATCCTATTCCGTACCCGGCCAACGGCATTCCTAACGGAGACAATGTCCACATCATGACGTTGCAGAACGGGGTCTGGGCGCCAGCCGCGGAGCTGGACCTGGGCCCTGGCAATTCAGTGGTGGGTGGACACCCTGCAGGCAACGGCCTGCCGGTACCCAACAACCAGTTGGCATCGGTCAACAGCGCGGTCTTCGTGGCGCCCATGGCCGCTGGCGTGGCGGTTTCGAACGATGGGCTGACGCTGGTCGTGGCCAATTATTACAACGACTCGATCACCGTATTTACCGGAGGACTGAGCACTTGGCTGGCTCAGTGGCAACCCGATTCGACGTCTCTGGAACAGGGCCAGGGGATGCTGCCGGGGACCGAACTTGATCTACGTCCGGGCAAGGCTGCCAGTGGAGCTGCGCCGGGCACGCCGGGCGGAGAGTATCCATTCTGGGTTGTGCTTTCAGGCCAAAGCGGACCCGGAGCAACAGCTTACGTGTCGAGCCTTCGCGACCGCGAAATCGACGTGGTGGACCTGGGAGAAACTTGCGCGCACGGTACTACGGGGCTGGGTTGCTTCATGCAAACCACTCCGGTCGTCAAGGCACGAATCCCCGTAAAGGGCCAGCCGAACAAAATGACGTTAAACGCCGCTGGGACGCTTCTTTACGTGGCCGAAGACGAGTCGGACACGGTGGACGTGATCGATTTGAATCCTCGCGACGTCGGTGTCCCCAGCCAGAACGGGCCTGCGGCGTTCAACACGGTGATCGAGACCATTCCGGTCATCGCTCCGCCGTCGGTGATGTCCGGTTCGCCGTTGGCGCAGTATACCGGCGCCAACACCAACAGCGTGACGCTTTCTCCCGATGAGCAATATCTTTATGTCACCAATGGCAACCTGAACAACATAGCGGTGGTCAAGCTCACCGGAACCAATACGGCGATCAGGTCATCGGGCTCATCCCGACCGGCTGGTATCCCAACTCGGTCGCGGTCAGTCCCGATGGCGCATGGGCTTACGTGGCAAACTCAAAGTCGCCAACCGGCGCGAATCCGAACTGGTGCTATGTTTACGGCCCGGCCGGATACCCGACCTGCATGCCTGCCAATGAATACAACCCCCAGCTGACCAAGGCGGGATTGCAAACCATTCCACTGGCAACCACACTGCCCCAACCGGAGCTCAATACTCTCACCAGCGTAGTCACTTCAGACAATCACTTTGACAGCGTGGAGAGTGCGGAGGCTGCGGCGACGATGGCTGTGGTCCACAGCGGCATTCAGCATGTCATTTACATCCTGAAGGAGAACCGCACATACGACCAGATTCTGGGCGACCTGGGCCGCGGCAATGGCGATCCAACGTTTGACCTTGTTTGGACAGGCGATCACCCCAAACCAACATAACCTGGCGCAGCAATTTGTCACTCTCGACAACTTTCTCGCCACCGCCGAGGTGAGCAACGATGGCTGGCCGTGGAGCACTTCGGCCCGCGCTCCGGACGTGGTGGAGCACCAGTACCCAATCAACTATGCGCAACGAGGATTGAGCCTTGACACCGAAGGCATGAACCGCAACGTCAACGTTGCCATCCCGACCCTGGCTCAGCGCCAGGCGTCCGATCCCCTGATGCCAGGCGGAGCGCTTTCGCCAAACGTGACGGGCGGCGAGGACCTGTTGCCGGGGCAGGCCGATGTGGATGCGCCGGATGGCCCCGACGATGAAGTGAACACCGGCTATCTGTGGAACGATGCGCTGCGCGCGGGCCTCACGGTTCGCGACTACGGATTCTTTGTCGATACCAACTGCTACAACGAGCCCAGATGCCAGACTCCGCTGGCGCATGACCCGTTTTCAACCGGAACCATCGTCGCCCCGCCAACCAATGTTGCGCTCGCGCCGTTCACCGACCAGTACTTCCGCGGCTTCGATCCCTCCTTTCCAGACTTCTATCGCTTCAAGGAGTGGGAGCGCGATTTCGATTCCAACTACGCAACTGGCGGGCTGCCGAATCTGACACTCATTCGCTTTATGCACGACCACACAGGAAACTTCGGCACTGCGATCGACAAGGTAAACACGCCCGAGCGCGACGTGGCTGACAACGACTACGCCGTTGGCCTGCTGGTACAAAAAATTGCCAACAGCCCCATCTACAAGAACAACACCCTGATTTTTGTTGTGGAAGATGACGCGCAGGATGGCGGCGACCATATGGATTCACACCGCACCACTGCGTATGTGGCCGGCGCTTACGTAAAGAATGCGGTTGTTTCCAAGCCCTACACGACCCTCAACTTCATGCGCACCATGGAAGAGGTTCTGGGCCTGCCTCCGATGAACCTGAACGACGCCCTGGCCGCGCCCATGAGCGACATCTTCAGCACCACTCCCAGCGCATGGACATTTACCGCCCAACCTGCTGCGATTCTCTACTGCACGCAACTGCCTTTGCCCGCACCGTTCCAGGCCTGCAATAACCCGACGCCCGACGCAAAATACTGGTCGCGCGTAACCAGGGGAATGGATTTCGACGACGCAGACCTGGTCGATGGTGTGACATTCAATCGCGTCCTCTGGAAAGGAATGATGGGTAACAAACCCTACCCGTCCAAACCAACCGGCAAAGACCTGCGTCAGAATCGCGACAAGATACTCGCAGAGTACCGCCCTTCGAACCTTGCAGCATCAGGCCGGACGAGAGAAGGTCGGAACGAGCTGCCGAAGCCGCTCAACTGGGGAAACTGAAAGAGTGGAGTGGCGCACGTGGCGTATTCTCTCCGCCAACGAATGCGGTCCAGGTTCCCGGCAGCAATCGGGCCATTAGATCCCATCAAGAACAGTCTAACTTTAAGATTATGCAGCAAGGACTCGCTGGAAGACCCTTCACAAACATTCACTCTCGTATGGCTCCTGGCCGATTGAAAGCACTCAGCTTCTGATGGACCTCGATTTCACGCATTTGCACGGGGCACGAAAGTTTCATACGATCATCTGGCCAATGCAGGGCCGCTGAGGGGAATGCGGAAAAGCATCTTGTGAGACACGTTGAGCGGGTCGAATAATGCAAATTGTACTGCATATTCTCTGCTCTGTGCACAGGTCCTTTGTTTTGCGCAGGTTGATCGCGCAGGCTTGAGCGGAACCTTTCGGACTCCTCGGGAAGGCTAATCCCGGAGCCCGATCGTCGCCGTGCAAACTGCAACCGCGCTGGTTCGTGAAGCGGTCTCTTCGCCCAGCGGGACCTACGACATTCCGGAGCTACCCGTCGGCCTCTACCGCGTTACGTGCACGGTGACCGGTTTCCGGGAAGTCGCTTCGAGAACGTCGCGCAGACGATGGGGCACACCAGACGCTCGACTTCAAGCTGCCGGTGGGCCGTGACCCAGCAGGTCAATGTCCCGGGGCGGACCTCGCAACTGGATGAGACGAGCGACACGCTGGGCGCCCGCACCGAGTCCGAGCAGGTGAAGGACCTCCCGCTGAACGGCAGAAACTGGTCGACGTTGACGGCACTGGTTCCCGGGGCCGTGGATACGGGCGGAAGCAATCAGCGCAGTATTCGCTTTGCAGGCCGTGGGCTCGATGACAACAACTTTACCTATGACGGTATAGACGCGACCAACATCGTCAATCAGGCACAGCAGTCCTTTGTCCGGCTTGCGATCCCTACCGACGCCATCGAGGAGTTCCGTATCGACACCATGCTCTTTACCGCCGAAAACGGAAGTACCCCCGGTGGGCAGGTGGACGTAGCGTCGAAGTCCGGCTCGAACACTCCGCATGGCGGCCTGTTCAATTTTCTGCGCAATGACATCTTCGATGCCCGCAACCCAATCCTTCCGACAAGGCTTCCGTTCCGCCTCAACCAATTCGGCGGCGACCTTGGCGGCCGGCTCATCCGAGACCGCAGCTTCTTCTTCTTCACTTATGAGGGGTTGCGTCAAAGTTATGGCCAGCCGCTCTCGGGGTTCGTCCCCAGCCCGGGCTTCCGCTCGCAGGCGGTCGCGGCCAATCCCGCGTTGGCGCCGATCTTAGCCGCCTATCCCGCGACTGGGCTCACACCCTACGCCACAGACATTGATCAATTCACCGGATCCGGCCGGCAATTGGACAATGAAAACTCGGCCATGCTGCGCCTCGACCAGCATTTCTCGGCCGCCGATACGGCATATCTCCGCTTCAACTTCGACGCCGCCTCCAGCGATATTCCCTCAGATGGCCTCAGCGACAGGCAGCTTACAACGTCTCGGCCGGTGAACGGCGAATTGGAAGAGCTGCACATCCTCTCGCCCCGGCTGGTGAATGAAATGAAGTTCGGCTTCAATCGCAGCACCGTCTTCACCACCAATCAGGGACTGACGAATCTTCCGTATTCGGTAGCTGTTGCCGGGTTCACCACCCTCGCCAACAACGAGTTCAACATCGGCGTGGGCAATTCCTTCTCCTACATCGACAATCTGACGTTGGTTCGCGGGGCGCACACTTTGAAGTTCGGCGTGGAGGTTCGCCGCATTCAACTCGACCAGGGAAATACTGCCAACGGAACGGTCGTCTATTCTTCACTGAACCTTCCCACTTCCAGCTTTCTTGTGAACTCCGTAAGCTCCGCCACCTATAACGCCTCGCTGCCAGTGAATGGCCTGCGCAAGACGAACGTCTACTCCTATGCGCAGGACGAGTGGAAATCCGGCCCAACCTCACACTGAATCTGGGCGTCCGCTACAGCTTTCTACAACATCTTTCACGAAGCTCACGGCAAGGCGAATCCTTTCGACTTCGCCACCTGCGGAGCGGCAGGCTTCTGCGGCGTGGGCGCCAGCTTCGGCAACCCGAACACGCTCGACGTCGACCCGCGCATCTCGGTTGCGTGGTCGCCTTCGGCTCTTGGCAGGCGGCAAAACCGTTATACGCTCCGGCTTCGGTATCTACCACGGCGACGGTCAGCTCGACGACCAGAATGTGCCCATCAAGAACGAGGTTGGCGCCTACTCGCTCAGCGCGAAGTCGACCCCAGGGCTTTCTTATCCCATCACGCCATTTCTGAACGGACCCGGGACACGATATCGGCCAATGCCGATTACCGCGACCGCAAAGACATGTACGTCACTCCAGTGGGGCCTCTCCGTGCAGCGGGCGCTTCCGCACGATCTGGTCGGCACACTTTCCTATGTGGGAAGCAAAGGCAATTTCCTGCTGATCACTTCGTATGTCAACCTCATCGATCCCGCTACCGGGCTGCGCCCTTATCCCGCCTTCGGCCAGGTGCAGGTGGCGGGGAAATTCCAACAGCAGTTCCTACGACGGCTTCGTCGCCAGTCTTCAGCGCAGCTTTACCCATGGCTGCTGGTCTCCGCCAACTACACATACTCCCACCAGATCGACCAGGATGCGCCCGGAGGCGGGGATTCCGACAATCCTCAGAATCCCGCCTGCATGGCCTGCGAGCGCGCCTCGGGAGACTTCGATGCGCGCCATGTCGTAAATGCCAACGTCGTCTACGATCTTCCCTTCGGCCCGTGGAAAGCATTTCTTTCTCAGCCTGGAGTCGCCAGAGCGGTACTTGGCCGTTGGAGCGTGACTGACATCATCTGCGGCGCGTACCGGTACTGCCGCTCAACGTCACTTACTTCCCGTTCCAGCTCGTCCGTCGCCACAGGCTATACAACCAATCAGCGTCCAAATCTGGTTCCCGGAGTTTCATTGACTCCACCGGGTGGAAAGTCGATCCGGGGAACAACTATGAACTGGATCAACCCCGCGGCTTTCACCGCTGTCCCCGACCCGAGGCTACGGCGACACTCCACGCAACATCGCTCGCGGCCCGAATCTGTGGCAGACCGATCTCGGGCTCTCCAAGCGCATTCCACTTACTGAGCGCGCCCAACTCCAGTTCAGGTGCGAGGCATTCAATCTCTTCAATCGCGCCCAGTACAGTCTGCCACTCGAAGAAATCTGGCTGCCGCCGACCGAGACATCGCCATCCAGCATTGAGCCGCAGGTGTCCACAGCAAGCACAACTCCGATTGGAACCGGCACGCCGCGCGAGATTCAGTTCGCACTGCGGCTGGAATTCTAAGTGCATGAGTGTGCCGAGTGGATTGTGCGTATACAAACTCGATCTCAAATATCAAAAAGGAAAAATGTACGCCAATTATTTGTTCGGATTGGCGGTGTCATACCCGCAGCGGCCCGATTCGAATAGCTGTGCCGGAAGCGCAAGCGACACCCTCACCATCAATGTGGCTATGTCGCCGCCGGCAGTTGTTTCTGACGACGAGATCATCACCGTGTCCGGTAACAAGAGCTTCCCAGTTGGTTGTGGTACGGGCCACATTCTGAGCCTTCCGCAGGGTCAGATATAATCATGTATATTATTGATAATAAGTAAGTTCCAATCACTTGCCGATGCAGAAGGTGGAAAAGATCAGATTCAGGATATCGTCGGGGGTGGTTTGTCCGGTCAGGGAATCGAGGGCCCACAGGGCGCGATAGAGATCGAGCAGGATCATCTCATGCGGGATGGCGGTCTCATTGGCGCGGGCGGCATCTGCCAGTGCGGTGATTGCAGCAATGATGGACTGCTGCTGGCGGAGATTGGTCAGCGGGCCTGGTTCGGCGGCGGCTCCGCCGGTAGCTAACTCAACAATCTTCTCTCGCAGGCTCGCGATGCCATCTCCGGTCAGCGCCGAGGTGGGCACTGAAGGGACATTCAACTCCTCAGCAGCGGCTTTGTCGGCTTGGATCAGGCTTCGGTTTTGGGAGCCGTCTGCGAGGTCGCTCTTGTTGATCGCTACGAGGGCCAAGCGGCCATGCACGGCGGCAAGCACGCTGCGTTCTTCCTGGTTCAGCGGTTGGGTTGCATCCAACACGACGAGCACGATGGCAGCATCGGCGAGTGCTTCGCGACTGCGCGCGATTCCGAGTTGCTCCACTTCTTCGAAAGTTTCACGCAGGCCGGCGGTATCAACCAGCTCCAGGGGAATTCCTTCGAGGGAAATGCGTTCTGTCACGAGGTCGCGGGTGGTTCCGGGGGTCGCGGTTACGATGGCGCGATCACGCTCAACGAGCCGATTGAATAGCGAGCTCTTGCCGGCATTGGGCCGGCCGACGATCGCGATGGTCAGTCCGTCGTGCACAATGCGGCCACGGGCGAATGAGGCTTCGAGCGCGGCAAGGGGCGGCACAAGCCCGGCGATGCGGCGGGCGATCTCGGACTGCGGGGCGACGTCCACGTCGTCTTCGGCGAAGTCGACGCCGGCTTCGAGCAGAGCGATCAGTTCGACAAGGGACTGCTTGGTGGGGGCGACGCGGCGGCTAAGAGCGCCCCCCATCTGGCTTGCGGCCTGCCGCGCCTGGGTGAGTGTCTGCGCGTCGATGAGATCGCGTACTGCCTCGGCCTGCGTCAGGTCAAGCTTGCCGGCGAGAAATGCGCGCTCAGTGAATTCACCGGGATTCGCGAGGCGTGCGCCGAGAGCGAGGGCGCGCCGCAGCAACAGGTCCAGGACAACCGGCGATCCGTGCGCGGCTATCTCTACGAGTTCATCGCCGGTATAGGAATTGGGTGCGGCGAACCAGGTGACCATCGCCTCGTCGATGCGTTCGTCACTCGACTCCTCATCGAGCACCTCGGCGAGGCGGGCCCGTGCGTGTTCCAGTGGCTGGCGCAGGCGTACAAGTTGGGCGGCAATCGAAGCAGCTTCCGGGCCACTGAGGCGCACGATGCCGATGCCGCCACGTCCGGGTGGCGTGGAGATGGCGGCGATGGTGTCGACGATCGCTGCTGTTATCTCAGACGTTTTCGATTCCGTAGCCATGGCTGAGTTCAATTGTAGGGAACGGAGGCGCTTGCGAGACCCACTTACGAGGTTTGCTCAATCTGGCGCACGTAGCGCAGGCAGATCAGCAAGGGCAGGACGCCAATGACGCCAAAGCTGCAATCAATGAGCCGCCAGTAAAAAGGAATTCCGCGGATGTGTCCCGCGATCAAGGCCAATGGCACAACTCCAAGGCATGCGACAATTCCGAAAACGAGCACCCACTTGTTGCGGACCGGAGCGACCAACGGACCCAGGAAGACCACGGCTATGATGAGGTGGGCGAAGGCAAGCCAATCGGTTCCATATGCCATGAACGGGTAATCGCGGTTGGTGTGTTCGATGCCCTCGTGCACACGGCGCAACCAGAGATGCAGGGCAGGTTCGCCGGCGGAAGGTGCGGAAGCGACTCCGAAGGCCCGGTTCAGCAAGGCACGTCTCGCGTTGCAGCGGGAAGGCCGTCAGACCGCTCAACACCAGCCCAGCGATGAACAACGCCAGCCATATGCGAATTTTTCGGATCTGAAGAACTGTGTCGATCTTCGCCATCGGTCGGCCCTCCCCCGAGTCAGTTCTTTCGGCTCACGGGCACCCCTATTATCCCGGTCTCTGCAGGGAAATTGTCTATTTTCAATAGCCTGGCAGGGTACCGCTGCTGCAAATTACTCTTATGATTGGGCTTAGCCGTAGATTCCTCTCAATAAAGGGCTTAGAGCTGCTTTGAAGCAATTGGATGCGGCGATTGGTGCCGGACTTCAGGAACGAGGGGGCAACAGACTGAAGGCATCGTAGTGAACTCCTTTGCTGGAGAGAGCGATTCAACCTTAATTGTGCGCCGGGAGGCGGAAATTACCTGCAAAAGCAGGCGGGGATTTTTCGCCTTCTGAATCAATGGATTAGCTGATGAGGATTGGAAATGGGTATTGACATGGAATGAGGTGAACCCCTGCAGTGAGACAGTTTTGTTTTTGACAGATTGTCGTTTGCTGTAGGGCGATTCTGCGTCATGCGGCGTCGATTGCGATGACTTTGCTATCGCGGAGGGCTTTGACATCGCGCATGGGTGGTTGGCCGAAGAAACGGCTGTACTCGCGGTTGAACTGGCTTACGCTCTCGTAGCCGACTTCGTAGGCCGCGCTCGTTGCGTCGATCCCGTCCATGAGCATGCGCTGTCTTGCGGTCTGCAGGCGAAGCTGTTTCTGGTACTGCAACGGGCTCATCGCCGTCAGCGCACGGAACTGATGGTGGAGTGTCGACACTCCCATGCGCGCGACGGCCGCGAGCTCCTCCATGTGCAGCGGTTTGGTGTAGTTGGTGCGGACCCAGGCGATGGCTCGTGCCGTTCTGTGGCTCAGATCGCCTGCTGTCGCGATGGCGCGGAGGCGCGCACCTTGTGGCGTTCGAAGGATGCGGTAGAGAATTTCGCGCTGGATTAAGTGGCTCAGAAAAGGAATGTCCTCGGGAGTCTCGAGAAGATCGATCAGCCGAGTGCAGGCACCCAATAATCCAACTGTCGTTTCACCAACGGCGAGTCCCCGCGATTGAACAGAGGTTTCAGGTTCAGGCAGATCTTCCTGGCTAAGAATGTCCCGCACGGTTGGCATATCGAGCCGGAGAAACATCGAGAGCAACGGGACCTCTTCCGAGGCTTCGACGATTTGACTCTCGGCGGGAACATCGATTGACGACAGGAGAAAGGACGAACCGTCGCAGAGGTAAACGTGCCCTCCCAAGTTGATGCGCTTTCGCCCCTGCACGAAGACTGAAAGGCTTGGTTCGTATGAGGCCCGATAACAGGGTGTGGGTGTTGTTCTACGGTAAAGCGAGAGGCCGGGGACGGCAGTGGCATTCTCTCCAGGCGATTGAGCACGCTCCGCGATCTTGCGGGCCAGTTCCTTGCGCATTTCGATCACCGCAGCATTCGGACCTCCACGATGCTCCGTTTGCTTTGTCACGTCGCCTGAATTCCTTCTCTCCCAGCGTACCGCTGAAATCCTGCTTGTATGCACAAAATTAGATACCCAAACAGGATCAGGCAAAGAAACAGCAGGATCGGGAAAGCGCTCGAGCGATGTCTTTCACAGTTCACAAGAGACGGGAAGCTGGTGATCCGGTCGGCTCGGCCCGAGGAACATTGGTCGGTCACCTGGGTGCATTACTGATTAAGCTTGGTTCGAAGAATGGAAAAACAATGCAAAAGCGCAAACTTGGAAAAAGCAATCTGGAAGTATCGGCGATCGGGTTAGGCTGCATGAGGATGAGCGCCGGTCACGGCCCCGTGGCAGGCACCAAGCAGGAAATGATTGCGGTGATGCGGGGAGCGGTCGAACGGGGGATTACATTCTTCGATACGGCTCAAGTTTATGGTCCGTTCGTGAATGAGGAAGTCGTGGGCGAAGGGCTCGCTCCCGTGCGGGACCAGGTGGTGATCGCGACGAAGTTCGGGTTTGCCCTGCATGCTCACGGCAGACCATCGCCTGGACTCGACAGCCGTCCCGACTACGTCAAGGAGAGTGTAGAGGGATCGCTGAAGAGGCTTCGGGTTGAAACGATCGACTGCTTTATCAGCACCGCGTTGACCCGGACGTACCAATAGAAGATGTGGCCGGAGCCGTGAAGGAACTGATTCAGCAAGGAAAAGTGAAACACTTCGGCTTGTCGGAAGCGGGTGCACAGACGATCCGCCGGGCCCACGCAGTTCAGCCGGTGACTGCAATTCAAAGCGAATATTCACTCTGGTGGAAGCGCCCCGAAGAAGAAATATTGCCGACGCTCGAGGAGCTGGGGATCGGCTTCGTCCCATACAGCCCACTTGGGCGGGGGTTTCTCACGGGGACGATTACGGAAAGCACACAGTTCCTCGAAGGGGACAACCGCGGCAGTTTCCCTCGGTTTTCAGTCGAAGCCCGCAAGGCGAATCGAGCGTTAGTGGATCTGATTGCAGCTTTCGCAGCGCAGAAGGGTGCAACATCTGCCCAGGTTGCAATCGCGTGGCTGCTTGCACAAAGGCCATGGATCGTTCCCATTCCCGGCACTACCAAGCTGGAGCGCGTGGAGGAGAACATCGGGGCAACCGCTCTGCAACTCAGCGCAGATGATCTTCGCGAGCTCGACGGCCTTACTTCAAGGGTCGCAGTGCAAGGCGGTCGCTACCCCGAAGAGCTAGAGCGTATGACAAATCGGTAGCGGATTCAAGGAAGTCTTGGAGAAACGCGGCAAATAGCCAGAATGCCAACTATAACTTGATGGAACGATAAGGAACTCGCTATGAACATCTCATTTGAAAACAAGGTCGCGCTGATCACAGGTGCCGCCTCTGGACTGGGCCTTGCCACGGCGAAGGCCTTTGCTGAATCAGGTGCGGCAGTGGTGGTGGCTGACTGGAATGAGAAGGCAGCGCGTTCGGCAGCGGATGAGCTGGCCGCCCATGGGCATAAAACACTCGCTATCGCCTGCGACGTCTCTGATGACACCCAAGTGGAAGCCATGGTTGAGCAGACCGTAGCCAAATTCGGGCGGCTCGATGCAGCGTACAACAACGCCGGCGTTCAGAACGTGCTGGCCGAGACTGCTGATTCTCCACGCGACGATTACGATCGGGTGATGGCGATCAATCTCCGCGGTGTGTGGAGCTGCATGAAATTCGAGCTGCAGCAGATGCGCAAGCAAGGTAGCGGCGCCATCGTCAACTGCTCTTCGCTGGGAGGGCTCGTAGGAGGCCCCGAGCGGGGAACCTATCACGCCGCGAAGCACGGAGTTCTTGGACTTACCAAGAGCGCGGCTCTCGAATATGCAGCGCGCGGCATTCGAATCAACGCAGTATGTCCAGGGCTTATCTGGACGCCGATGGCCGACCAGATGGTCGCCTGCGGTCAGGGCGAGGCACTCAACGCGATGTTGAAGAGCGTGCCCATGGGCCGGTATGGTCGTGCCGAGGAGATTGCGGATGTTGTTCTGTGGCTTTGCAGTCAGGCCGCAAGCTATGTGACGGGGCAGTCAATCTCGGTAGACGGCGGATTCATCATGCGCTGATACCGACGGTAACGCGCCGAGGAATGCAAGCCTGTGCGTGGCTTCGCATCGGCACGAAGAAGAACACGGAGGTAAGCGTGATGACTGCATGGTCGAAGGATGAACTGCGCAAGATCGCGGCCGCTGACGACTTGCATATCGCTCCGTTCCGCGAGGACGGGAAAACATACGGCACTCCGACATGGATATGGTCCGTCGCTGTCGATGACGCGCTCTATGTTCGTGGTTACAACGGGCAGCAGCAGTCGCGCTGGTATCAGGCTGCAATGCGGCAGAAGGCGGGGCGGATCATTGCAGCCCACATGACGAAAGAAGTCAGTTTCGAGCCTCTGGACGAAACGGGGCTTGATGGTATTGGCGACCGCATCGACGAAGCATATCGAGCGAAGTATCGGGGCAGCCCGTACCTCGATCCGATGATCGGCAAACGCGCTCGCTCCGCGACAGTGAGGATCGTGCCACGTGCGAGCGATTCTGCGCAAGAATAGCGACCAAAGTGAGCCGCCAAGTGACCTAACAAGATAACGCACGTCAGGATTGACGCGGGTGTGATGGGCACTCGATGATTCGGGGGTTTGCGCAACCTTTTCGCCCCATCGCTTTATCTTTGAATTTTCTGTTGTTTTCGAGTGCGTGGGTCTGGAGGGTCTGCACATCGGAATATCGCCCCGAGCCTCTACAAAAAGGTTTTAGCAGCGTTTTGAACGATATAATTCTTGTGAGTTTCCGCGGGGAGAGAGCTGGCACGAAGCAGCCTCGCGGGACGCATCGTTCTTACAAGGTTGCCCAGTGAAACCACATAAGTTGAACTCCGTTGTTTTTGCAGGTCGGGACATGGCGCGGAAGCTTCTTTGTTCGTTTGCTCTCGTCGTTCTCATCACGTCAAACTTTGCTTTCGGGCAAGCAATACCACAGGGTGCGTGGAGCGGTGTGCTGCGCAACGCCGGTGGTGCGCCGATTGCGAGTGCTACGATCAAGCTCTCTTCAGGATCTCTAAAAGCCGAAGGCAAGACCGGCTCCGACGGAAGATTCCTGTTGGCCATGCTGCCGGCGGGAGATTATCACCTGAGCGTTGCAACGGAAGCCGGAACGGCGGAGTATGCCCCGCCCGTCGTTTTGACGGCGAGCGCTCCGGAGGCGCTTCTTACGCTTTCAGGGCGCGGCGAACTGACGGTTGCCGCAGTGCAGAGCAAGGGGCAGGCGGCCACGGGCGGCGAGGAGCTTTCAAGCCAGGCGGTGAGTGAGTTGCCGCTGAACAAGCGCGATTTCAGCTCGCTGTTGCTGCTGGCGGCCGGCACCATGACCGATACAAATGGCGCCACCAACTTTACGGCGCAATTTGCAATCAACGGGCAACGTGGCGTCGAGGCGACCTTTGCCATGGATGGCGCGGACATCAGCGATCCGGAAATGGGCGGAGCAACTTTCTCCAACTTCAACGTCGACGCGGTGGAAGGGATCGATTCGAGTTCCGGCTGGATGCCGGCAGAGATAGGACGCGGCGCTGCTGGCTTTACGAATATTCATACGCGCTCTGGGGCAAGCGGATTTCATGGGTCTTTCTTCGAGTTTGTGCGCAACTCGGCGTTTGACGCGCGCAACTACTTTGACCATGCCACGCCTGCGTATCCGGGACGCATTCCTCCATTCCGGCGCAACGAATTCGGTTTTACCAATGGCGGACCTGTTTACATTCCGCATGTCTACGACGGGCGCAAGCGGACGTTCTACTTCACGCAGTACCAGGGTTTTCGCCAGGTGCTTGGCACAACGCAAGTGATGCCTGTGCCCTCGGCGGCACAACGGCCGCAGGCGGGAAGCAATTTTGTCGACCATGTGATCGTTTATCCCGATAAAAGCGTCGATACTCTCGCCCTGCCCGTCGATCCCGCCATCGCCGCGATACTTGCGCGGTATCCGCTGCCCAACCTGCCGACCGGCTCATTCGGCCTGAACACCTATGCGACGGCATCCAAAGTCGTTACCAACGCCGATCAATTCTCCATCCGGATCGATCACAACTTTACAGCGAAGGACAAGTTTTTTGCCCGATTCAACTACAACAACCTGACGGGCCCGACGACAAATCCCGACCAGACGGCGATTGATCCGCAATTCGGAGTCCAGTACATCGATCATCAACGCAATGTTGTGGGCACGTATACGCGCTCGATCTCGCCGAACCTGGTTCTGACGTCGATGGTCAATATCATCCGCACCACTCCGGGCTTCCCGACAACGGACTACGCCGATCCCGGGGTCAAATTCAATGATGGCCTTTTTGAGGCGTTTAACGCAGCAGCCGGTTCGGTGATGCAGGCGTACGGCAACCTCTTTCAGGGCTACCAATCGGTGTCGTATTCGACTGGCAGCCATTCCATCCGTGCAGGATTCGAAGCACGGGTCAATCGCGACACGACCTACTTCGGCATCAGCCCGAATGGCGAATATGATTTCGGCGGCGGCAACTGCATATGCCACGACGAACATAAGTTCGGCTAGCGGAACGCACGATATCCACATTGGTGATGCGCTGCCCGATACGTTCTCCAGCTTCGTTACCGGAAGCCCGTTCATCTACACCGTCGCTCTTCCACCTACCTTTTCTTCCGGCGGGCAGCACATCGGTCCCGCCGCGATTAACCGGGAGGACTATAACGCGTGGATACAGGACACGTGGAAGATCACTCCCCGACTGACGCTCGATTATGGTGTTCGCTGGGAAATCTACACTCCCATTTCCGAGCGTGCTCACCGCACCGGCGGCTTCACCAAAACTGCAGGGCAAACCGAGTACCTCATAAATCCTCAACCTGGCTACAAAACCGATTGGAACGGCTGGGGGCCGCGTGTTCAAGCGGCCTGGCAGGCGACCCAGAAACTCACGGCGCACGTTGGCGGAGCTGTTACCGTGATTCCGCCGAACATCTGGCAGGATAACTTCCTGACCGGCTCCACGCCGTACGTGATCTATCCCCGACGCGTTTCGTCGGCACCCGCGCCATTCAGTTACGGGTACCAGATCGCGCCTTCGCAGTTGCCGGATGTCTACACTCCCAACGGCACCAACATTTTTGCAACCAATACTCCTAAATCCGTTCCGTCAAATACCGTGATGGATGTCGACCGCTACCAGCGAGACCTTGCTGCGCTGACTGACTCCAGCGCCATCACACCACTCAATTTATCCGGCATCAACCCGGAGTTTGGAATCGGCCGGCTCTTTACGTGGACGCTTGGACTGGAGCGGAAATTCGGCAATTTGACTGCCGATGCGGCGTACGTGGGAACCGCGGCTCAGCACCTTCCGCGCTACGGCTTTCCGAACGCTTATCCCGGAGCCACCGCGGAATTTGCCAAAGACACCCGGTTCGATAGCGCGGGAAATGTGATCGGCGGTTTTGGAGTGGAGAACGTGATCACCAACGACTCGCACTCCACGTACCATGCGTTGCAAACGTCGCTGTCGGGTACTCTGGGACACGGCGGTCCGGGAATCCAGGCGGGCTATACCTGGAGCAAGTCCATCGATAACACGAGCCTTGTGCTTGGCGGAACCGGGTCAACCGGAGCAGTAGCCTCGGGCTTCTCTCAGAACCCGCTGGATACCCACGCGGAAAAGGCAGTATCGAATTTCGATGTCACGCACGGGTTCAGCGTGAGTGCCGCGCAGGACCTTCATCTGGCCAGCGCCAGTTTCCTCAACTTTGTCCCCAAGGTGATCACCGGCGGCTGGGAAATGCTGGTGATATCGAGCATCAACTCCGGGTCTCC
This sequence comes from uncultured Acidobacteriaceae bacterium, assembly GCA_963735215.1. Lineage (GTDB taxonomy): Bacteria > Acidobacteriota > Terriglobia > Terriglobales > Acidobacteriaceae > Telmatobacter. Next base: position 430,729 of record CAVTKF010000015.1, read on the forward strand.
TTTCACCGTCTACTCTGGAATTCAGCAGACCGGAGCCGGGTCGAACGGCGTCGATCGTCCAGACCAGATCGCCAAGCCTCAGCTCTCCACGGCACGTAAAGACCGCACAGACTACTTCGGCGATGGCGGAGGCAATGGTCCTGATTTCTTCAGCATTCCCGTGTTCCAGCCGGGCGGCACAGGACCAAACCAGGGATTGTTCGGCACACTCGGCCGTAATTCATTCCGCGGTCCAGCTTTCTACAACTACGATTTTGCATTCATCAAGGACACAGCGCTCGGGCATCGAGCCAGCGGAGCCGAGCGTATGGGCTTGCAATTCCGGGCCGAGTTTTTCAACCTGTTCAACATTGTGACTATGGGCCTGCCGGCAAACATCCTGGGTGTTTCCACAAACACGACGGGCGGTGTGAACTCCGCCGTCATCAGCCGCACGAATGGCTTTGGTCAGATCAGCAAGACTGCGGGTAATTCTCGGCAGATTCAGTTCTCCCTCAAGCTGATTTACTAGGAGAGCTCAAGGCGGGTTAGCTTCCAAGGCCGCCCGGCTGCGCTCTGCTATAAAGGACAGGAATTCCGGCCAGCATTGATTGCGCTGCGAACCCCCGTGCGTTTGCGCTCTCGGAACACCATCGCGGGCCGCGGGAGAACGTATGAGAAACGTCTGGTCCCTATCCGCAGGTCGAATCCTTTTCGTAGCGGCTCCGATCGCATTCAGTGCGTGTTTGTCGGTAGCGCAGCAAAACATCAAACCCGTGACGGACCGTGCGCTCGATCTCACTGTTGTGAAGCCTGAAACCGTCGGCTTCTCGTCGGAAGGGCTGGACCGCCTGCATCAGTTCATGCAGCAGGCTGTCGATCAGAAGCGGGTCGCGGGCATCGTGACTATCCTGGCGCGGCACGGCAAAGTCGTCGACTACCGCGCTTACGGTTATCGCGATATGGCTGCCGGAGCGCCGATGACGAAGGATGTGATCTTCCGCGATTTCTCCATGACCAAGCCGGTGACCGGCGTGGCCATGATGATTCTGTACCAACAAGGCAAGTGGCTACCGTCCGACCCGATCGCCAAATACATTCCGGAGTTCGCGCACCTTAAGGTCTACAAGGGCATGGATTCCAGCGGGAACATGATTCTCACGGATCCAGATCATCCGCCCACCATGCGCGAGCTGATGTCGCATACGGCCGGATTCACTTATGGATTTTTCGGCGATACGCCGGTCGACAAGATGTACCGCGACGCAAATCTTCTGTCCTCGGCCAACCTGCAGGAGTTTATCGACAAGCTGGCGAAGATCCCGCTGCTCTACCAGCCAGGACAAGGCTGGACTTACAGCATGTCGATGGACGTCGAGGGATACATCGTCGAAAAACTCTCCGGCAAGTCTCTGCCCGATTTCATGCGCGACAACATCTACACGCCGCTGGGCATGCGGGATGCGGGATTCTATGTTCCTGAAGACAAGCGCGGACGATTCACGGTGCTCTATCGCACCGGCCCGGATGGAGAGTTGGTCGCTGACCCGAGCGCCAGCCGCAGATCAGGCGATTATGATGTGCAGCCTCCCATGCCCTCCGGCGGCGGTGGCATGGTCTCCACGGGCGAAGATTACTTCCGATTCGCAAGCATGCTGTTGAATGAGGGCGAACTGGACGGCAAGCGGATTCTGTCGCCAGCGACAGTGAAGCTGATGACTTCGAATCATGTTCCCAGCGAGTTGCTTACGGGTAAGTTCGGAATCGGTAATGCCGTGATGCGGCCCGGCTTCGGATACGGCTATAACGGCGCAGTCGAGTTTGATCCCGCAGACGCAAATCTGCCCGACGGCAAAGGAACCTACCAGTGGGATGGCGCGGCCGGCACATGGTTCTGGATAGATCCAACCAACGATGTCGTTTTCGTTGGCATGATCCAACGCATGCTCGGGCCGGCAAGCCCGCCGCTTGAATACGGTAGTCGCCAGGTAGTGTATGGCGCCTTGGTCGATCCGTCGAAGTAAGACTCAGACGCGCGCCAGGCAATATGCTAGCAAGCGCCGTCTCAGGCTACTTCAGCAGGCCGAGCGCCATTGCCGTCATCGCGGTAACGCCCGTCTCGATCGCGGGCGCGTATACCGGAGCAAACAAAGCCGAGTGCGGACTCGGCAGCGGCACGCCAGTCTTCTGGCTCTCCGCCAACTTCCCGGCATCAGCCGCACCCAGCCAATACATCACGCCTGGAATCTTGCCGTCGAGGGTGAAGAGTCCCACATCTTCGCTGCCCATCACGGCTTTCGCGTCTTCAACGTGGTCCTTGCCCAGCGCTACCACGGCCGATGCTTTCAGCCGTTCGGCAAGCGCCGGATCGTTATAGGTCTCCGGCGTGCTCTCGCCTAGAGTTACGACGGGCATGCGGTCCTCCGGGACGCCGTACGACTCCGCAAGTCCCTTCGCCGTGCGTCGAATGTCCGCCACAATCGCGTCGCGGACGGCGGGCGAGTAGGTCCGCAGCGAAATTCCCAGTTGCACTTCGTCGGGAATGATGTTGTTCTTCGTCCCGCCATGAATGGTGCCCACGGTCAATACCGCAGGCTGCTGCGGATCGATCTGACGACTCACAATCGTCTGCGCCGTCAAGACGAATTCGGCCGCCAACACAATCGGGTCTTTTCCGGCCTCGGGCCGAGAGCCGTGGCCGCCGACGCCGCGCATCGTCACGTAAATTCCAGTCGAACTCGCCAGCAACGGGCCACCTTTGATCGAGATGGAGCCTGCCGCCACGTCGTTCGAATCGTGCTCCGACAGCACGAAGTCAGGGCGACCGAAGCGTTCATACAGACCATCGGCTAGGATCGCTCGCGCTCCGTCGATTGTCTCTTCTGAAGGCTGCCCGATCAGCACCAGAGTGCCGCGCCACTGGCTCTTTCGCTGCGCCATTTCACGGGCCACGCCGAGCAGCACCGTCATATGAATATCGTGACCGCAAGCGTGCATCACGCCGACGTCCTGGCCCTGGGCATTTGTGGAGCGCACAGTCGATGCGTAATCGAGGCCGGTCTTTTCCTCTACCGGCAGCGCATCCATATCGGTGCGAATCAACACGCGCGGTCCAGCGCCATTTTGCAAAACGGCAACCACACCGTAGGCCTGCGAGCCATCCTGGTATTTGCCCACGCGCTCCGTAACGGTGTACCCCAGCTTGCGCAGTTCTGCTGCGAGCAACGCCGACGTCTTTTCCTCGTGGTGCGAAAGCTCGGGGTTGCGATGCAGATGCTTGTAGGTCTCGGTAAGCGCGGGAAGCTGGCGCTCGGCTGAAGCCGCAAGGTCCGGTGCCGCAGATTCCGCATGCCCGGCACCTTGTCCAATGCCGGCAGGGCCGTAAGCGTCAATGTAACAAGCATGCAAAAACGTCGATTCATCAGTCTCATCAGCCCAAAGCCTCCACGGGAATCTTCGGCCAGCCTAACACGCTAAATCGCAGAACTCGCAGTTGGCATTCGCCAGGTCCTTTCAAATCTTCCTATTGCATTCCCATAGAAACCGGAGTACATTGCTCCTATTGCTTAGCCAGAGGAGCAAAGGAATGGGCGACAAAACTGATGTATGGCAGGGCACGCTGGCCCTGATGATTCTGAAGACGCTGCAGACGATTGGCCCGCAACACGGCTACGGCCTTGCCCGGCGCATTGAGCAAACCAGCGGCCAGCTGCTGCAGCTGAACTACGGCACGCTCTACCCCGCGCTGCTGAAGCTCGAGCAGGAGGGATACGTCCGGTCGCACTGGGGTACCTCCGACAACAATCGACGAGCCAAATTTTATGAGCTGACCAAGGCGGGCCAAAAGCAGGTGCAGAAGGCTGCGGCTGAGTGGGAGCAGGCAACTGAAATCCTTTCCCGGTTTCTGACTCCGGCTGAAGGCGCATAAGCGAGAATGCATGAATTCCCTGCGAGCGAAACTCCGAGCATTTTGGCGTCGTCTTAGCGGCACGCTCCGCCGCGCCGACGCCGCGCAAGAGTTCAATGCGGAACTCGAAGCGCACGTCGCAATGGATACCGAAGCCGGCATCAAAGCTGGACTCCATGTGACCGAAGCCCGTCGCCAGGCGCTGTTGCGTCTCGGCGGTGCGGAGCAGGTTCGCCAGGCTCACCGCGAACGGCGCGGATACCTGTGGCTCGAGCAATTTGTCCAGGATGTTCGCCACGGCTTCCGCACACTGCGGTGCTCGCGAAGCTTTACCATCACTGCCATCCTGACGCTTGGATTGGGCATCGGCGCCTGTACCGCAATCTTCAGCATGGTCAATGCGGTACTTATCCGCTCTCTGCCCTACGGCGATCCACAGCGCCTCGTTTATCTGTTTACGCCGAATCCCAATTGGAAGGTACCGCCCGAAGTTATCTGCCCGGGCTATGGGGACTTCCACGAAATCAAGCGCGGGAACAAATCGTTCACAGAGATGACGACGTATGAGCAAGCGCTTTTCAAAGTCACCACCCGGGGAGCGACGCAGCCCATCGGAGCAGCACGCGTGGACGAAAGCTTTTTTTCAACGCTTCAATCCACGACGGAACTGGGCCGAACGCTCAATGCCGATGACAATCAGCCCAGCCATTCGCACGTTGCGGTTATCAGCCATTCGCTCTGGGTATCGATGTTCGGGGCGAATGCCGACGTGCTGAAGCACTCGCTCGAGCTCAACGGCGCAAGCTATCAGATTATCGGCGTGATGCCGCGTGCGTTCGAGTACCCCTTCAAAGCAGATCTACCGTACGGCAACCCGCACATCGTATCTACGAATATCTGGGTGCCACTTGCTTTGACGCCCAAACAGAGGGTAGATCGTGGCATCGATGACAATGTGGTCGTGGCGCGACTGCTTGCGGGCGTATCCATCGCGCAGGCGCAATCTGAATTCGGCGCGATGATGGCTCGTTTCGACCGCTTATATCCCACCGAATTCGGCGATTGGGGTGCGCTGGTGGAAAGCTTCACTGGCCTTTCCATCGGCCCGGTACGTCCACTGATGAATCTGCTTCTCGGCGCCGTGGCTCTCGTGCTTCTGATTTCATGCGGAAACGCGGCCAACCTACTGCTGGCGCGCGCAGCCGAACGGGCCCGCGAACTCGGCGTACGCGCCGCTCTGGGCGCTGGCCGGAGCCGGATGGTTCGCCAGCTGCTGACCGAATCGATGCTGATCGGCATCGGTGGTTGCGGGGTCGGTATGATACTTGCGTTTCTCTTTCTGCGTCTGCTGCCGCATCTCGATCCCGGGAACATTCCCCGCCTCAATGAAGCCTCTCTCGACGGTCGTGTGCTGCTGGTCGCAATCGTGGCTTCGCTGGCGACAAGCGTGATCGCCGGCCTGCTGCCCGCCGCAAGCGCCTCTCGCATGCAACTCGCTGAGTTTCTTAAATCGAACAACGCTACAGGAAAAGCGATGAGGCATGGCCGTTCGCAAAGCGCCTTGATTGTCGCGCAGACGGCAATGGTGGTGGTGTTGCTTGCCGGCGCGGGTCTCATCCTGCGCAGCTACATCAAGGTGATCTCAGTGGACACGGGCTTTTCGCAGTCCACATTGACGATGAATCTTTCCCTCGGCGACCACGGCCAGCAACCGACGGGCCGCGCGGCATATTTCAAAAGGCTTATCGCAAGAATCAACAATTTGCCTGGTGTGAATTCGGCTGGCGCAGTCACCGACCTACCGCTGGCCAAGAGCGAAAGCCTCGGAACCTTCTGGGTTGATGGATTTGCCAACGAGAAAGACCAGGTCGTGGAATCGCGATCGATCACGCCCAGGTATTTTGACGCAATGCAAATCCCGCTTATCGCGGGACGAAACTTCGTAGAAAGCGACGATGCAGGTCCAGCACACCCCGTCATCGTCAACGAGCGATTTGCACGGACCTATTTCGCCAATCGCGATCCGATCGGGGGGCGGATCAGCGGGGATGAAACGAAGGCACAATGGAACACGGTAGTCGGCGTCGTCGCCGATGTCCGACACACAAGCCTCGAAGAGGATCCGCAGCCGCAGATCTACTCTCCGGCATACGATTCGCGCGAAAGCTCGCTGGCCGTGCGGTCGTCACTCCCACCAGCAGCGATGGCCAATGAAATTCGGTCGGCATTGAAGGCGACCGACCCAGACCTTACGTTTTCGGATGTTCAGACGATGGGCAATCTGGTTTCCGCCGCTAGCGCGCGCCGCCGATTCCAGACATCGCTGATGGTTGCCTTCGCTGCTATTGCACTGCTGCTGGCGCTCGTCGGCCTTTACGGGTTGATGGCCTTCTCGGTGAATCGGCGAACGCGCGAAGTCGGCATCCGTATGGCGCTTGGCGCGGAGCGGAGCGACGTTCTGATTCTCATTCTGCGCAATGCTGCGGCACTTGTCGGCACGGGACTTCTCGCCGGGCTCGTATGCACCTGGCTTGCAACGCGCGCCTTGAAATCATTCTTATTCGGTGTGGGCGAGCATGATCCCGCGACCGTCATTGCGGTCTCCGCATTGCTTATTATCTGCGGCCTGATTGCCGCGCTTATACCGGCGCGCCGCGCCGCTTCGATCGATCCAATGCAAGCATTACGAGCGGAATAAGGAGTAACTGTTATGGAAAAACTGCGAGCATTCTGGTTGCGCTTTCGCGGCGTATTTGTGCGGAGAAAGGCCACTGAATTCGATGCTGAACTCGAGAGTCATATCGCCATGGATACCGAAGATTCCGTGCGTTCTGGCCTGAGTGGTGAGGAAGCTCGTAGACAGGCAATCTTGCGGCTCGGTGGCGCGGAGCAAACGCGCCAGGCCTATCGCGATCGCGCGACCTTGCCGCCCATCGAAAGCATGTTGCAAGACATCCGCTTTGCTGTGCGCCAGATGAGAAGAGCGCCAGGGTTCACTATAACCGCGGTACTCACGCTGGCTCTCGGCATCGGCGCCAACGCGGTCATCTACACCCTCGTCGATTCCATCCTGCTGCGGCCTCTTCCGTACGCGCAGCAGGACCGCCTGATGCGCGTCACGGGAACCACTTTCGTCGTTTTGCCCAAGGGCTTCATCCGCGCGCTCGGCGAGCAATCCCGCGCATTCTCCTCCATCGCCGGCTTTGGTGACGACATCGAGTCCAATATCACCGGTACCGACGCACCAGAACGAGTCCTCGGCGCAACTGTTACCGTCAACGCTCTCGATACGCTCGGGCTTCATCCTGCGCTCGGCCAGTTCTTCTCGAAAGACGATGAAGTCCTCGGTCAGGATCACGACGTCGTTCTCAGTTACGGCTACTGGCAGCGGCACTTCGCCGGCGCGCCTTCGACACTCGGCCGCACTCTCCGCATCGACGGCGTCTGGCGCCGCATTATCGGTGTACTTCCCGCCGGAGTGCGTTTTCCATACGCCGACACCGACTTTCTCATCCCTGTCTCCTACAACCGCGCCGATGTTTACGATCCATGGAATTCGTTCACGCTGCACACTTTCGGTCGCCTCGCTCCCGGCGTCACCCCCGGCCAGGCGCAAGCCGAATTGCGCCGCCTCCGCGGCATCCTTGTACATCAGTTCCCCTGGCAAATGCCCGACAGTTGGGCTTCTGACATGACCGTAGTACCGCTGCTCGAATCCGAAACCGGAGCCATGCGTCCGCGCCTCCTGCTTCTCTTTGGCGCGGTCAGCCTCGTCCTTCTCATTGCCTGTGCGAATGTTGCCAATATGATGCTTGCCCGCGCCACCTCCCGCGAGCGCGAGATCGCCGTTCGCGGCGCGCTCGGCGCATCTTCGAGCCGTCTCATTCAGCAATTTCTGTCTGAAAGCATCGTCCTCGGCCTGGCCGCGGGCATCGTGGGCCTCGCCGCGGCATTCTTCAGCCTCCGCCTCTTCGTGCGTCTGCTGCCCGCCGGCACACCGCGCATAGAAGCCATCTCGCTCCACCCCTCCGATATTCTCTTCACCCTCGCCGCGTCTCTTCTAGCAGGCCTGCTCTTCGGTGTCATCCCTTCCGTTCGCATGGCCTCGCTCAACCTGCTTTCGAATCTCTGCGTCTCGGCAGCCGCGGTCTTATGGCAAAGGCTCGCGCTTCGGCGCATCCACGCGCTCTGTCATAGCGCAGATAGCACTCTCCGTCATGGTCATCACCGCTGCCGGCCTCATCCTCCACAGCCTCTTCAAGCTCTCGCAGGTCGATCCCGGTTTCCATATCGACCGTATCGTCTCTGCGGAGGTCTCACTCGACTCCGCCGGCTGCACAAGACCCGGCACGCCTCAGATCTGGGTCGGCGGCTCGACAACATTCTCAACCCGGGGCCAGTGCAACGCTTTCTTCACCGCGCTCGCCGTCCGCATGAACGGCACCTACCCGGCGTGGAAAAGGCCGCACTCGCGGACGCGCTGCCGCTCAACGGACACGACGGAAACTACGCCTTCGACGCGGAAAACCATCCGCGCAAGCGCAAACAAGCGCAATGTTTGCGACGGGCCGCACCGTAACTCCGGAATACTTCGACGTGCTCAACCTGAAGCTCGTGCGCGGCCGCCTGCTCAATGCGCAGGACTCATCCGGCTCCTCCCGCGCCGCCGTTATCAACGAGCGCATGGCCGAATACCTCTGGCCGAATGAGAATCCAGTCGGCAAACACTTGCTCAACGTGGTTGACGAGGACGTTCCTGCCGTCTGGTATCCCGAGAATGCCGTCGAGGTCGTAGGCGTCATCCGCAATACCCGCGACGGAAGCCTCGGGGATGATTACAGCAATCAGATCTACCTGCCCATCACGCCAAACAATGCTCAACCAGTGCTCTTTGTGCTGCTGCGCGGCCCCGCAACCCCCGCCGAAGCCGCCGCAGGTTTGCGCCGCGCCGTCTCCAGCATCGACTCGCTCGTTCCTGTCACTCGCGTTCACGCATTGAATGAAGTTGTCGCATCCTCCGTAGCCGCCCCCCGCGCGCTCGCCGTTCTGCTGCTAGGCTTCGGCGGACTTGCAGTTGTCATCGGTGCAGTAGGCGTGTACAGTTTCATCTCGTACATCGTCAGCTGGCGCACACGCGAAATTGGTCTGCGTCTGGCGCTCGGTGCGCAGCGATGGCAGATCGTGTTGAGCGTCGTCCGGCAGAGCCTTTTACTTGCCGGGGCGGGTGCGTCATCGGGCTCGCGGGTGCTGTTGCGCTCAGCCGCTTGCTGCACAGTTTTCTCTTTGAGGTAAGCGCGATCGACCCGGTAACGTTCAGCCTTGTTCCTCTTTGATGGCCGTTGTAGCGCTTGTCGCCGCATGGATACCTGCGCGCCGCGCAGCTGCCGTCGATCCCATGGAAGCCCTGCGAGCAGATTAGGAGGTTAGATGCGGAAACTGCGTGCGGCATGGATCAGATTGTCGCGCCCTATGTTCTCTACGCCGAAATTGGCGACGAATTTGACGCCGAACTCCAGAGCCACATTGAACAACACGTTGACGAAGGCCTTCGATCCGGCCTGACAGCGTCCGAAGCGCGTCGGCAAGCACTGCTCCGTCTTGGAGGCGTCGAACAGGCCCGTCAAGCCTACCGCGATCGCGCCACGCTGCCCTGGCTTGAGAGCCTGTTGCGTGACGTGCGCTATGCTTTGCGCGGATTCCGACGCAATCCTGTTTTCGCTATCACCGCCATCCTCACGCTTACTCTCGGGATCGGTGCGACGACGGCGGTCTTCAGCGTCGTAGACCGGATTCTCTTCCGTAGCCTGCCCTACGCGCACGACGATCAACTCGTTTCATTTGGTCTGGTGCAATCGCTGGAGCGCCAGGAGTTCCAACTCGGGGGCTTCTTTTACGAGTGGAAGCGAAATCAAACTCCATTCTCATCTGTCACCTTTGAGCGCGGAACCAGCGAATGTAATTTGACCGAAGCCAACCCGGTGCCACTGCAGTGTGCGGATGTTGCGCAGAACTTTTTACCCACACTCGGCGTTGCTCCAGTTCTTGGTCGAAACTTTCTTCCGGAAGAGGATGTCCCCAACGGACCGAGAGTGGCGATGATCTCCGACGGGCTTTGGCGGACCCGCTACAACCGCGATCCCGATGTGTTGAACAAGTCAATCGACATTGACGGTCATTCGGCTCGCATCGTTGGAGTACTCCCGAACAACTTTGAAATGCCCAGATTACAAAAGGCGGACATTGTTCGCCCCGCACAAATGGATGAGGCCTTCCAGCATACGGCCAACAGCGGAATCGGTTTTCCTGTATGGGCGTTCGCACGGCTCAAGCCCGGCATCAGCGTGCAGCAGGCGAAAGCCGAGATGCAGCCGCTGTTTCTGCACACGCAGCAGTGGATTCCCCCTGAGATCCGCAAGGACTTTCATCTGCAGGTCCGCTCCATTCGCGATCGCCAGATGCAGGATGCGTATCGGGCCGCATGGCTGCTGGTTGGCGCAGTTCTCTTAGTGTTGTTGATCGCGTGCGCGAATGTGGCCAGTCTGTTTTCAGCGCGCGGAGCGGCACGTGAACGTGAGTTGAGTGTGCGTGCTGCACTGGGGGCCAGCCGCGGGCGGCTGATACGCCAAACGCTGACAGAAGCACTTTTGCTCTCCATAGCCGGCGCTGCGGCAGGTTGCGTGTTAGCGGAAGCGTTGCTCCTCATCTTCATCCGCCTCGCTCCGACCGGAGTACCGTTTTTGGCGGAAGCACGACTTGATCTGCGCATCGTCTTATTTACGATTATCATTTCGATCCTGTGTGCTGGAATATTCGGCATTCTACCTGCACTCGCAAGGCCGAGCGCATCAGCGCTGGTGGCAAGACAGTCAAAATCCTCCGCTCATACGCAACTGCGGCGTGTCCTGGTGGTTTCGCAGGTTGGACTAAGTGTTGTATTGCTCTCAGGCGCAAGCCTGCTGGTTAAGAGCTTCAGAAATCTGCAGCAGGTGAACCTTGGGATGCAGACGCGCAACGTGCTCACCGTACACGTTCCACTCAACTGGGAACGCTATACCTCGGGATACCAGGATTTTTATCTCCGCGCAGAAACGGCTTTTCGCCAAATCCCGGGAGTGACCGCCCTGGGTATGAGCAACTCAGTGCCTCCCGACGCGGATAGCTGGCATGGCGGATTTCGATACTCTGAGCTTTCGGTTGTCGGCAAGCCCCCCACACCAGACGGTGTCGGCGGCTCGGTGGTTTGTCGAGTCGTTACGCCGGAATACTTCCGCGCGTTGCAGATTTCGATCATTGAGGGACGCAATTTTTCCGAGGCAGAGCGGAGCTCAAAAGAAAATATAGTGATCTTGAGCAAGGATCTTGCGATGCGAATGTTCCCGCAGGGCGATGCGATTGGCAAGCGCGTCGAGCGAGCGGAGTTCAGACCCTACCGTGTGCCTGGACCGGTGTTCACCGTCATCGGCGTCGCAGCAAACGTGAAGAATGGAGGGCTCACGGGCCAGGACGACCCAGAACTGTACGAGTTGAGGACCAACCTCCATCCTGAGACTTGGGATCAGCACCACCTCTTTCTTCTCGAGACCAGCCTTCCCGTTTCGGTCATCGCGCCATGGATTCGCTCAAAGGTCGCGCAACTCGATCCGGTCGCGCCGGTCGAGATCAACACCTTGAGCGAAACGGTGAACACGCTCGCCGATCGCCCACGCTTCGAGACGGCGCTGCTCAGCTTCTTCGCGGCAACCGGTTTGATGATGGCCATTATTGGACTCTACGGCGTCGTTTCATTTATCGCGGTGCAGCGGACCCAGGAGATCGGAATCCGCATGGCTCTTGGCGCTACTAGGGCAGACGTTTTGCGCTTGATTCTGAGCGAAGGCTTCCGCTTGATCCTCATCGGCGGAGCGATTGGGCTCGCAGCGGCCCTGGCCTTGTCGCGCGTGCTGCAGAGCGTGCTGTTCGGTGTCAGCCCTCGCGATCCCTTCAGCTTTGCGGTCGTTACCGGACTCTTTGCGCTTGTGGCGCTTGTGGCTATCCTGATTCCGGCACTCTCCGCAATGAAGACCGATCCTACGACTGCGCTGCGCTGGGAGTAGCGTCCATCTGCGCCCAAAGCGCCGGATGATACACTCCGGCGCGAGGGGTACGAATGCGAGCGAGTGCAATTGAGTTCCGACTGCGCATGCCGATCAATGCGGCCATCATCCTTTTCGGATTCTGGGCGCCCTGGATCGAAAGCTGGCATATCGGCAGGCGCGTCTCGCTGCTGGGCTGGCTGGCGCTGGAGCTGAGCCGCACCGGTCTCGCATCATTCGCGGTTGCGACGCTCCTGCTCTTGATTGTTGCGGCGCTGTTTGCCGCTGTGGCCGCATCGTTTCGCGTCTGGGGGTCGGCCTACCTCGGTCCCAGCACCGTTAGCAACTTCAACATGTTGGCCGGCAAAGTCCTGGTGGACGGACCCTACCGCTATGTGCGCAACCCGCTCTACATTGGGCTTTGGTGCATGGTCATGGCTCTGGCATTTCTTATGCCGGCCAGCGGTGCGCTGTTTGCCACGGTGCTGATCACGATTTTTGTAATTCGTCTCACGCTTGGCGAAGAAGCATTCCTGACTCGGCAACTCGGCGAGCCTTACCTGGCTTATCTACGCGCGGTTCCTCGCTTTATCCCCAGGCTTCGCGGAGCGCCTGCCTCCGCCGGCACAAAGCCGACTTGGCCCCGCGCCTCGCTGACCGAACTTACGCCCATTGGCATATTCGTTGCCATCGTGGCCTTTTCAAAAAACTATGATCTTGAGCTTGCCAGCCGCATTATCCTCGTCTTCTTCGGAGCATCGCTGGTCGTGCGCGCCTTCATGCCCGGCGGAATGGTCAGACCCGAGCCCTCAAAATAGGGTCGCGCTTGCCCAGCCGGCCCAGGTGCGTCCAACCGAAGCCATCAGAGTACTTGAGCCCGTAGCCCATGAGCCGATCCACACCGATGTGATTTACCCAGATCAGCGCAATCGGCAAGATCGCATGCGCGTGCAGCAGCAAAGCACTCAACGCCAGCACTCCCGGGACAACGTAAGAATGCACGGCGTTGTAGCTGCGCGCGCCCCAGCATGCCCCCGCAAGGTAGCCCATCATCGACAAGTCCGGCACCAGCCACAGCGCCGCAAACAGCCACCAACTTGCTCCTGTGCGCGCAAACAGCACAGCCGACACCACGGCAACCGCAAGCCCTTCAAGCCGCAGCAGGGTCAGCACGGAGCCAGTTACTGCAGCAGTGGTTCGAGACATTTCCTTCGCCTGTGTTGCCATCGCTCTTTGGATGTGTGCACCCAGCCAAGGTGTGCGGAATTATTCCACCGCATGTTTCAGTCAATGGATCCGGTGATGACAATAAAGAAGGGGAAGAGCTTAGCGCTCTTCCCCAACCTTCAAAGCACCCCTAGGGAATGAAACTACTTCTTCGGCGGCGCGATGGTGTCCTTGGCCGCCTTGGCCACGCGGAACTTCACCACGGTCTTCGCCTTGATCTTGATTGCCTCGCCCGTCTGCGGGTTGCGGCCCATGCGCGCTTTGCGCTCTGCCTTCACGAGGCGGCCAATGCCGGGGATTACGAACACGCCGTTTTTCTTGGTCTCCTTGATGGCGGTCTCAGCCAAAAGATCAAGGAAAGCTGCCGATTGTTTGTTGGTCAATTCGAGCTTCTCGGCCAGGTGCCGGGTAAGTCCAGTCTTGGTCAATCCAGTTGCCATGTGATGTTCTCCTTCGCTAGTTGTTGCCTGGTATCCCGCCGCTCGGCATCTTCAACGAAACTCAAAGATGCCTTAAAGCGAACCGCATGGGGTAGTGCGACCGTCGCGTTTCTGACCTTTACGCCTGAAACGCCTGGAGGCAACATATGCACGAATCCCCTTTATTTATGCGGGTTCTCGAGAACCCTGTCGTTCGTAACAATGCGGCTTTTGACGGCCCAAAGTCAATGGAAAAACGTTGGTTTTCCACAATTTTCTTGGGTTTTTATGCCTGTTTGACCTCGAAATGGCTGTTTTTACCGGTTTTTTGCCACTTTTGTGGCAGTCGTGGCTTACGAGCCGCCCAAAAAGCAGCCATGCGACGGCCTTAATGCAGTCCGAACAGCACCTTGCGTTTCGGCGCTGCCGCCGCCGCAATCGGCGTATTCAGCGCGTCCACCATGGGTGCCAGCAGCTTGAAATGCTTGATCAGGACCTTCGCAAAATCCTTTCGCTGTGCTGATCCCGCTGGCAGCGTCACGCTCAGCCCCCACTGCTTGCAGCGGACTAGATCCATCGCCGGGTGATCTGGAGGGAAGCCTTTGGGCGGCCGCGCCAGCGCCTCGCCTTCAAATTCGCTGAAGGTCTTGCGTACCGCGGGCTTCTTCAGAATCTTGCGGAACTCCTCGTGGTTGTCGAGCAGCCAGTGGCGGATCGCCGCCAACTGCTCCTTCTCCGGCATGTAGGCGCCGGCGGCAATCACCACGCCCTTGGGGCTGACCTGGAAGTAGTAGCCAGCGCCCGACGTCTTCTCGAGCCCCTGGTGCGACCACCACGCCGCGACATGCGTCTTGTAGGGGCGCTTGTCGTGCGAGAAGCGCGTGTCGCGGTAGATGCGGAAGAGGCTCTTCTCTGCCGGCCGTACATGATACGGCGCAAAATCGGTCATCGCGTCGGTGATCTTGCGGACGATGGCCAGCATAGGCTCTTTCAGTTGCGCCTCAAACTGCACCTTGCGCGGCGCAAACCAGTCGCGGTCATTGTGCTTGGCCAGGTTGCGCAGAAACGTGATCGCCTCAGGTCGAAGATAAGGCACTGGTGTCGCGGAAGAAGATTTAGCTGCGCGTGGCATACGTTTGAAAGTGTAGGCGAGCGCGCTGCACTGTGCACGCACAGCTCGGCGTATTTCCTGAGGAAATCGAAATTTCGCGGGCGTAGCTGGATCTTGACTGAGGGGCTGTCTCACGGAGATTTGTTCAACACAGTGCTAAAGTGAAGGCGATGAAAATTCCATTTCTTTTGGCGCTTGCCTTAAATTGCAGTCTGCTTGCGCAGCAGCCTGGAACGGTGCCAGAGCAGCTCAAGACTTTGCTGTCGAAACAGGGAATTTCGGGGCAACTCACGGGAAAAGTGCAATTTCATCGACTGGGAGTCATCGGATGCAGATCGGAGGAATTTGAAGTTCTCTATTACGCGTGGGAAGGGCCAATCCATCCTGGTCAGGCTGTACATGCCAGTTATCGCATCATCCTCTTGAGAAGTGGTAACCAGTACGTGGGATCATACGTCGTGGCGGACCGTCCATGTCAAGTCGATCGAACTGGGTTGCTCTTCGATTACCCGCGGGAATCAGGTAACACGATCAAGTGCGATGTAAATGGTCCGCCGAAACATGTACTTCTGAACGGCGAGCTTCAAAATCTCTCAAAGTGATCTTTCTCAGGCTCGTTTGGAGAATGGAACGGGATATCAAGTTTGCTTACCGGATGACTTTCAGCGCCGCGCGGAATAGCCCGTCGAAATCGCCGGCCAGCGCTTTCTCCTTCGCCACTGACTGCTCGATTGCCTTCTCCGCTGCGGGGCGCTGATAGCCGAGATTCGTCAGCGCGGAGAGCACGTCATCCACTGCTGGTCCTGCAACCGCGCTTCGTGTTGGAGCTACGGCGAAGTCTTCCAGTTTGTCTTTCAATTCCACAACCAGCCGCTCGGCCAGCTTTTTGCCGACGCCGGGGATGCGCGTCAACTGCGCGTGATCCTGCGCGCGAATTGCCTGCACGGTGCGCTCGGGCGAGAGTCCGCTGAGAATCTTGATCGCCAATTTCGGGCCGACGCCGCTCACCGCGATGAGCCGCTCGAACAGCCGCTTCTCTTCGCGATCGAGAAAGCCGAATAGTGCAATCTGGTCTTCGCTCACCTGCGTGTGGATGTGCAGCGAGGTCTCCGCACCGACGCTCGGCAGCGCAGTAAATGTCGGCACCGAGATGACGACGTCGTATCCCACGCCGGCGGCCTCGACAATGGCCTGGCCCGGTTCTTTGTGGATCAGGTTGCCCCGCAGATGCGCGATCATTTGAGGTTATTGTAGCGGTTCGCTGGTGTCTGACAGATCAGAAGTGCAAAAGCAGATCCTTCGCTTACCACCCCCAAGCTGAAGAAAGCGCTTGGGGCCCCGTACGCTCAGGATGACACCGGACTTGTTCCCCAGGTCTCAGAATCGAAACCTGGGGCACCCAGATTCGAACTCACTGCAGAAGCCCCATCCGCTTCGCAACGCGTTCCAGCGTTTCAAGTGCGCGATCAAGCTGTTCACGCGTGTGCTCGCTGGTCAGGATGAGGCGGATGCGCGCCTTTCCTTCCGGTACGGTTGGAAACGCAATGCCCGTGCCCATTACGCCTTCCTCAAATAGCGCACGCGAGAAATCCATAGCCGCACGTCCCTCACCGACAATGACTGGCGTAATCGGCGTTTCTGTCGCTGGAGTGGTGACGCCGCCGATGTTGAATCCGGCACGCTTCAATTCGCCCTGGAAGTATTTCGTGTTCTTCCACAGTCGATCGATGCGCTCGGGTTCCGTCTCAAGAATGTCGAAGGCCGCAATGCAACTGGCCGCGACGGCCGGCGGATGAGAGGTCGAAAACAGAAATGGCCGCGCGCGGTGATAGAGATAGTCGATAAGATCCTTCGATCCGCAGACATATCCTCCCAGCGCGCCGATCGCCTTCGACAAGGTGCCCACCTGCACATCCACCCGCCCGTGCATCCCGAAGTGATCGATGCTGCCGCGCCCGTTGCGCCCGAGGACGCCCGACGCATGCGCATCGTCCACCATCATGATGGCGCCGTACTTCTCGGCCAGCACCCCGAGCTTGTCCACTGGGCCGATGTCGCCATCCATGGAAAAGACGCCGTCCGTGATCACCAGCTTGTGTCCGGGCTCATTGGCGATCTCCTTCAACAACTCCTCACAATGATCGGCGTCCTTATGCCGGAAGACCTTGATCTTCGCCCGCGACAGCCGCGCGCCATCGATGATGCTGGCGTGGTTCAGCTCATCGGAGAGAATGAAATCTTCCTTGCCGAGAATCGCGCTCACGGTGCCCGCGTTGGCCGCGAATCCACTCTGGAAGACTACGCAGGCCTCGACATTTTTGAAGCGAGCAATCTTTTCCTCAAGATCCATATGGATGCGCATCGTTCCCGCGATGGTTCGCACCGCTCCCGAGCCAACGCCGAGTTCCTTCGTTGCTTTCAAAGACGCTTCAATCAGCTTGGGATGATTCGCGAGGCCGAGGTAATTGTTGCTGGCCAGGTTGATGACCTCGCGCCCGTCGTAGTGGCACACAGGGGCTTGCTGGTCATCAAGAACCCGCAGTTTGAAATGCGTTCCCTTCGCCCGTAGATCATTCAATACATCGGTCAGGTAAGCAAGTTGCGGACGAGTAGCGGTCTCCGTCATGGCAATCCACCTCAACCAGAAAGGATAGCGGAAACCGCGGGAGCGGGCTTGGAGATCAGGGAATGGAGCCCCGGGATCGGTTAATAGCGTTTCGTCAGGGCAGTTGGAGGAGCGCCTGTCTTGCCGCCCAGCAGCCAATCCACAGGCGCGCGCACATCATCTTCCCGGGCCTCGCCCATCACGCGGGCGACCGGCTCGCCCTTTTCGTCGAGCACGAGGGTGCCGGGCACGATATCGCCGAGGCCGAAGGCTCCGAGTGTGTCGGTATCAGCGTTGACCCAGCTGTCGAAGTCGACATCCAGTCTGGCGAGCGTGGCGGGAATCTTGTTTCGATCCTTCGGCGCGTCGATCGAGATGAAGACGAAACTGACTGGCTTGCCGGCGTAAGAGGCCGCAATCTGCTTGAGACGGGGCAGCTCTTCCTGGCATGGGCCGCACCAGGTAGCCCAGAAGTTGACGACCACAATCTGCCCGCGCAATGCGGATAGTTTGCGCGTCTGCCCGTCGAGTGTCTTGAATGCTGGATCGGGCGCGTGCTTGGCAAGAAGATGCGAAGGCAGAAGTGCGAAGGCCAGCAGCAGGCATGAAGTTGCGCGACGGGGATGGAGCATTGCTCTAAGACGATACTGACCTGACGGACTGCTGAACTCCATCGAAAGGATGATTTGGTTCTCGGCACGATGGCCGAAGCTTTTCGATGCACAACGCTGCTACCCTCGCGTGGATCCTTCACACAGGTTTTTCCCGACCCTGTGGTACGTCCCCGTAGGGAATTTCTGAGGTCAGCTCTTCCCGATTGGAGAAAACAGAAATGAAAAAGCTCCTGCTGCCGCGCGCGGCTGTTCCCGCCGCGCTGTTTGTCTCCCTTTTCTGCATGCAACCTTCCGCACATGCGCAGGGTTGCGTCGCCGCCCACTCTCCACAGCCCATCATCTCAGGGCTCGATCCGACGAATGATGCGTCGGTGGCCCATTCCGCCGGAACGAACTTCCTGCATGGGCTAACGATTTCGACGGGCTATCGCGTCTACAACTCGTACAAGCACTACATTGGAACCGTCTACCAGGTTCAGCGGCAGATCAATCACAACGCGGTGGTGAATCATGTAAACCTGTTTGAGATGGATTTGAACTACCAGGTCACTCCGCGATTGAGCGTGATCGCAACAATACCTGCTCTTGAAGCGACGCGCCATGGGCAATCGAGCCCGCTGAATGTCTACCGCTCTGGTGGCATCGGTGACGTGACCGTAGGCGTGCAGTCGTGGGTCTGGCGGCCACCGACAGAGAGCCATGGAAACGTGGCGATCTCAGCGCAGCTGAAGCTGCCTACAGGCATCAACGACGCCAAGGGAACGACCATCGCCAAGAGTGGAGCGCGACAGACAGAGCCCTTTGATGAGTCCATCCAGCCGGGCGACGGCACCTGGGGCTTTAGTCTCGGGACCGAGGCTTACCGCGAACTGTACTGGCATACTTCGGGGTACTTTACTGGATCGTGGCTGTTCAGTCCGCAGGATACGACTGGCGTACTGACGTATCGTCCAGCGCCGGGAGAGAACGTAGTCTCGGCCACCGACCAGTACCTGTGGCGAGGCGGATTCTCTCGGCCCGTAACGGGCGTCAAGCCTCTTCGCGGCCTTGCGCTCAGCGTGGGCGGCCGCATGGAAGGCGTGCCGGTGCGCGACGCCTTTGGATCAAGCAACGGATTCCGCAGGCCGGGGTACGTTATCTCCATCGAGCCCGGGATGATGTATGAACACGGACGTTGGGGCCTGTACGCGAGCGGTCCGTGGGCGATGGAGCGGAATCGCAAGACCAGCGTGACCGACATCGAGAATCACACGCACGGCGATGCGGCGTTTGCCGACTACACGGTGGTCGCCGGGTTGTCGCGGACCTTCTAAGCGCAACGACACAATTGGCTGTTTGCTCTGGGTTGCATCCTTGAAGGCTGCAGCCCGAAGCATTTTCATTTTTGCACTGGATTCAGCGACACATCGACTCGACGCAGACCGCGGAGGGCGTTGCAGATAAAAACTGCGTCCGCGCTCTTGACGTCATCGAGCGTGAGGATCTTCTCTTCGATTTCAGGCATCGACTCCAATAAGTAGCGGCGGTAAACGCCGGGCAAAACGCCACAACTGAGCGGCGGCGTATACCGTCGGCCGCCTTTCTCGATGAACACATTGCTGATCGCGCCTTCCGTCAACTCGCCGCGGGCGTTGAAAAAAAGAACATCGGCGAAACCTGCGCTCGTTGCGGCTGCAAACGCGCAGTCGTAGAGGCTGCGATTCGTGGTTTTGTGGAAGAGAAACCGATCGTTCGGGTCAGTGCGCTCGGCGGCGATGCGGACGCGAACCCGGCCAGCGCTGGAGAGATCGGGGATGACCTCGGTCTCGATGCGAACAGCGCCGTCGCAATCGAGGAGAAGGCGGACTTTGCGCTGACGCTCGTCGGCAAACTTTGAAGCTTCGGCGAGCAGGGCAGCTCTGACTTCGGCACGATCGTATGAGAAATAGAAGTAGTCGGCGGAATCCGCAAGCCGATCGAGATGGAGATTGATCAGCGGGTAGCCGTCATTCCAGAGCATGGTCTCGATCAGCGACAGCGGCTCGGGTGAGCTCGCGAGGAACTCCGCTTTAAGCTGGCATTCCCGGAACTCGGCGGCGGGCTCGGAGTCGATGATAATGCCTCCGCCGACACCCATGCTGGCGTTGCCGTCCTCAAGCAGGAGGGTGCGGATGGCAACGTTGAAAACCGATTGCTTTTGCGAAAAGAATCCAATGGCGCCCGTATAGATTCCACGTGGATTGTCCTCGATTTGTGCAATCAACTGCATGGCCCGGATCTTCGGAGCGCCGGTAATGGAACCGCAGGGGAAAAGAGCACGGAATATTTCCTCGAAGCCGACATGAGGACGCAATTCGCCGGTGACTGTCGAGGTCATTTGCCAGAGCGTCGGGTAGCGCTCAACATCGAAGAGCTTCTCAACGCGCACGCTCCCGAAGCTGCAAATCCGTCCGAGATCGTTGCGGAGGAGATCGACAATCATCACATTTTCAGCGCGATTTTTCGGATCCTTGGCAAGCCTGTCGGCGATCTCGCGGTCTTCGGTTGTCGTTCGTCCGCGGCGGGCCGTGCCTTTCATGGGCTGCGTGGAGATGTGGCGCTTTCCGCCTTGGTCCACGCGAAAGAAGAGTTCAGGGGAGAATGACAATATGTGCCGGCCAGGTTGGCAGTGCAGGAATCCGCCATAGTCAACCGGTTGCGCGGCGCGAAGGCGACTGTAAAGCGCTGCCGGCCGTAGCTCGGTTTTTACATGGACCGGGAAAGTGAAATTGAGTTGATAGACGTCGCCCGCGCGAATCCACTCGTGAATCTGCTGGATGCGGGCGACGTATGCTTCTTCGTTGAGGGCGAACGATAGAGCGGGCGGTACTGCAGGAGGAATCTCAAGCCCAGCCGAAAGGTCGGGAAGGTTAGGCGGCTCACCGTCGAGAAACGTGCCCGTGGTGTGATCAAAGCAGTAGCAGCGGTCGTAGACGCCAAGCCAGGCGAGAAGGTCGTTGTCGCGACCGGGCCTCATAGCGGCGCTAGGCTCGAAGAGTCCGCCGCACTCGTAGGCGAAGAAGCCGGCGACGAAGTGTCCGCGATGGATCGCGTCTTCGATCTGCGCGAATAGACCCGCAACCTCGGCCGACGTGCGCGCTTCCAGAATGCGAACCGGATTTGTGAAGATGCGGCTCAGGGTGGATGTGCCGCGACGTGAGCTTTCCAGCAACACCGTGCCCGGCGCTTCTTCTATGAAGCTATAGAGCGCAGGCGGAAAGGGATGCCATGCATTCATGCATCCGCTCGGTTGCGAGTTACTGTGTCACGGTCACAGCGATGGTTGTGCTGCGGGTTGTCGCGGTGACGCCATTGCTGGATTGGGCCGAAATGGTCACGTTGTAGGTGCCCGCAGGTGTCGGCAGGTTTTTCGGCGGACCATGGTTGTAGTAGTTGTAGAGCGGCGAGCATGCCGCAGTACCGAGCACCGTAACGAACGCGACAAGGCCCAGAAGAACAAGGCGGCTAAGGAAGCGGCGGCGACGTGCGCCAAAAGCAAATCCACCCAGAATCAAAGCGCCGGGTAGCAGGACTGCCCACGCAACTGGCCGCGATCCACGCACCGAATCGGGCTTGGCCTTGGCGAGGGATGTAGCCTGGGTCGCGATCACCATTGAACTGTTAATGGCGGTTGTCGCGCCAACGGGGATCTCGAGGTTCTCCGGCGTGAAGGTGCAGGCGCTCTGGTCGGGGAGGCCCGAGCACGAGATGGTGACGAACATCGGTGCGGTCAATGAAACTGCGTTGATTGGCGTGATGGAGACGGTCGCCGATCCTGATTGTCCTTGCTTGAGGGAGACGGTGGCGGGCGAAATCGCGACGGAGAAATCAGGTGTCGTGCCGGAGACAGCGTGAACGGGCGAGACTTCGGACTTCGAGGTGAGATGCGCCTGGTCGCCCGTGTAAACGGCTGAGAGATTGTGGTCGCCGGGAGCCAGTTCAACCGTCGCGGTCGCTTTTCCCTGCGCGTCAAGTACGAAGCCGGCAAGAGACTTGCCGTGATCACTGATGGCAATCGATCCGGCGGCAGGCTGCCCGTCTGAACCTGTAACCGCTATCGAAAGTGCGGCTTGCGTCCGTCCATTCAGGTCACGAGTGTCCACGCGGAGTGTTGTCTGGGTGGCCAGTTGCTCACTAGCGGCGGTGGCTCCCAGCGCCGGAATCGCAACAGCGACGCCGAGCGCAGCAACCAATTGAAGCCGCAGACCGCGGCAGAACATACGTATCACGTGCACTGCTCCAAATTTGAAAGAAAAGTCGATGATCGCCCGGTTTTCGCGCGTACTCCCATTGTATCCGGCGAGGGTGTGGCGAAGCCATTCTCTGCGCCTTCCCGTCGGGGTTGCCTGCTGTTTTGACGGTCGAAAGACCAAAATGGCGGCGATGCACCCCGGAGACGAGAGGCCTATTCCTGCCGCAGTAATTGCGCAGGGTTGATTGCCAATGCCCGCCGTGCCGGGATCCAGGTGGCGATCAGGCCAATCAGGGTCATAGCCGCAACGGCTCCGATCAGGACCAGCGGGTCGCGCGGGGTGGCTTCATAAACCAGAGCCGCCAGCAGTCGGCTCGCAAGTACGCCGAGCAGCAGGCCCGCAGCCGATCCCGAAAGGAGGACGAGCAGGGGCCGGCCAAGTGCTGCCCGCATCAGTTGAGCGCGATGCGCCCCGAGAGCCACGCGAATGCCCAGTTCGCGCATCCTCTTGGAAACGGTGTAGGTCGCCATCCCAAACACCCCGGTGATCGCCAGCATGGCCGCCAGAATGCCCATCACCCCCAGAGTCGCGGTGGCAATTCGTGGCGGGAAGAGAGGGAAGGAGAGCCTGTCCGGCCAGCTGCGAAGGCTGAATGGCAGGCTTGGGTCGACAGCGGTAAGCATGCGATTCAGAGCGCCAGCGATCTCAGCCGGGGGCAGATCCGATCGCACAATCAAGATCGTGTTCGCCTCATGATTCTGACCCAAAGGGAAGAACATTGCCGGTCCAGGATCTTCGGTCAACATTTCGTACTTCCCGTTTTCCACGATCCCCACAATCTGATAGTTGGTTTTATCGCCACCTAGAAAGTTCCGGCCAATCGCCGGCTCATCGCCGAACATCTTGCGCGCGAACGTCTCATTGACGATTGTCACATGCGGCGTCTTCGGTCCGTCATCCCAGGTGAAGTCGCGGCCAGCAAGCAGCGTGGTAGCGGCGGCTTTTAGATATCCGGGCGAGATCCCATAGCTATGCGGAGTCATCACGCTGTTTGAACTGCGCAGGTCAGTGGTGCCCTCGCGGTAGACTGACCAGTTGCTGCCGCCGCCGCCCAGGGGAAGGGAATCGACGGTGCCGGCTGCGGTCACGCCGGGAAGCTGCGATGCCTCGTCGATGATGCGCCGCTGGACCGGAAACGCGGAGTCGTCGGAGTAGCCCGCCATCTGCATGTCCGTGTCGGCAACCATCGCCCCTTGCGCCACAAAGCCCATCGGCGCGTGCAGTGACCGCTCCAACCCGCGCAAGGCCACAATGGACGACGTCAATAGTAGGGCACACAGCGCGATCTGCACTCCGAGTAATAGATCGCGCAAGGTGAGACGCCGCATGATTCTGGCGGAGGTCGCTCCGCTCTTCATGGCGTCCGTAGCGTCAGTCCGCCACACTTGCCGTGCGGGCAATAAGCCGGGAAGAATTCCAGCGGCAATCGAAAGCAGTACGGCGATCAGATAAGTTCGCCCGTCGGCAACAACGGTCACGTGGATCGGATATTCGCTGATTGGTTGCCACCGGCTGAGAACGCCAAGCATTCCTGTGGCAATCAATGTGCCTAATACGCCGCCAGCCAGTGAAACGAGCACAGCCTCGGTGAGCAGTTGCCTGACGATGCGCCACCGTGTCGATCCGATGGAGAGGCGGATGGCAAGTTCTCGGCTGCGATCGGCGGCGCGCGCTGCAAAGATGCCTGCAAGGTTAACGCAAGCGGCCAGCAGCACCAACAGCGCCAGCCCCATGATTGCCGCCAGAAATGGTTTTGCCGGACCACCGAGCGTGTCTCCCAGAAGACCTGGCTTCACCAGGCGCACGGTTAATCCGTCATCCTCCGTCGGATGTTCGCGGGTCATCTGCCGCGCGACAATGTTCAGATTGTCTTCAGCCTGGCGCGGCGTTACTTCGGGCTTCAACGAGCCGATCACGAATAGCCCATGATTCCCGCGCTTGGTCAGAAAACTGTAGCCCTCGATCTGTTCCTCGTTGACCATGGGCAGCCAGAACTCGGGCCAGAAGAAGATCTCCGTTCCGTGGAATTCCTTCGGCGCGACTCCGAGAATTGTGAATGGATGTTTGTTGAGATCGACAGTCGTGCCCACGACACGCGGGTCCGCATTGAATCGCGTGCGCCACAGCTTGTCGCTCAGCACGATGTATGGCGCAGAATTGGGCCCGTGATCATCGCTGGCGTGGAAGAATCGGCCAAACTGAGGCTGAATACCCAGCATGTCGAAGTAGTTGCTGGAAACCTCGTAGTCCCACGTTTTCTGAGCGTTGCCGCCGGAACTCATGCCGGCGTAACCTATCCGGTACGTTGCCATATCGGCAAATGTCGAGTTCCGAGCCTTCAGATCGATGTAGTCGGGATAGGACTGATTGTCATCGCCAGGCCTCTCGTGAGCTAACTCCATCAAGCGATCTGAACCGGATACATTCAGTGGGCGCAGAATCATTGCGTTCAGCACGCCAAACACCACGACATTGGCGCCGATGCCAAGCGCCAGCGTGAGAATCGCGGTCAACGCAAACCCCGGCGAACGACGCAACTGGCGCCCCGCATAGCGAAGATCGCGGCCCAGATCGGCGAGGCTGAGCGCGGTGTCCGAAGCCGTTACTCGCTCTTTCGTGCTCGTCTGATTGCCGAAACGCAACGTTGCGTCGCGCCGTGCTTCCTCTGCAGACATACCCGCTGCCACATTTGCTTCAATGCGCATGGCCAGGTGCGCTTGCAATTCGGCGTCGATATCCTGATCCACTGTGGAGCGGCGAAAGAGATTCGCAAAGCGGCGGAGGACGGCCACGGGATTTCTCCTTTTCTATTCGGCGCGCAGCGCCTGCATGGGATCGACACGTGCTGCGCGGCGAGCGGGAATCCAGCTGAAGGCCAGCGAAGCTGCTGCAATGACGATGGTGATGACGATGAAGACTGCCGGGTCGTTGGGACTCACGCCGCGCAGAAGATTCGCAACTAGATGCGAAAGCGCGAAGGCGAGCGCAAGCCCTATGGCAATACCAGCGCCGGTGAGCCATGAAGCGCGGCGCAGAATCAGACGGAGAACGTCTCCGCGTTGCGCGCCCAGTGCCAGGCGCACGCCAATCTCTCGCGTGCGCTCGCCCACCAGGTCCGCCATTACGCCGAAAATACCAATTACTGCGAGCAATAAGGCGAATACTGCATCGATACCGAGCATGACTGCAGCATCCATCAGCCCGGTCAGATCATCATGGATCGACTGCTGCCAGGTCTCGACAGCGTCGAGAGGCAGCGCCGCATCGATGCCCGCCAGGGCTTTGCGCGCAGCCGGAGCCAGCGTCGCGGGATTGCCATCCGTCATCAGAAAATAGGTGGCCCCAGCCAGTGGCATCTGTGCCGCATCCATGTAGACCGCCGGATGTTGCGTCTGATCCCACAAGGAATAGTTCGTCTCCCTGGCAACGCCCACAATCGTCAGCCACGGATCATGACGTTCTGCGCCGCCCAGCCGAACCCGATGTCCCAGCGGATCTTGTCCCGGGAAATACTGCGTTGCAAATCGTTCGCTGACCACCGCGACAGGCGTTGAGTTGATTGAATCGGATGCGGTGAAACCGCGTCCCTCGACAATAGGAATGCGCAGCGCGCTAAGGTAGCCCGCGCTGACCGGCAAGCGCAGTGCGCTCTGGAATTTTCCGGGCATGACAGGCCGATCCTCGATATCGAGATCCTGCAACCACCCCCTGTCACTGTAAGGAAGCGCCTGGGTCACCTCCGCATGCGTCACACCCGGCAGAGTGCGCAGGCGTTCCAGGCTCGCGCTATACCAGGCCGCTTGCTTTTGCGCGGTATCGTAACGCGCCTCCGGTAAGTCAACATTAAAAACCAGCACGCTGCCGGGATGATAATCGTCGGCGAGATGCAACATCGAGAACATGCCCTTCGAGATAAGCGCCGCCCCTACGACAATCGCAACGGCCAGCGAGATTTGCGACACAGCGAACACGCTCCTCAGGCGCGTGCGACCCTGCCCGGTGGTGCCGCGCGAGCCCGCCTTCAATTGATTGAGCACATCCACACGCAACGCACCCAGGGCCGGCGCGACGCCCGCAACGATGCCGGCCGCCGAGGCCAATCCAAGTGAAAACAACAACGTGCGTCCGTTCAGCGACGTGTTCGACCATCCGGACATATAACGGGCAACACGTGCCGGCATGCTGATGAGAAGGATGTGCAGATATAGCGCCGCGATACCTACTCCGACGCCGGCTCCGATGAGCGCCAGCAAAATATTTTCCGTCAGCAGTTGGCGAACGATGTGCCAGCGCTTCGCGCCCAGCGCGCTGCGCATGGCGATCTCTGGCCGCCGGGCAACGCCGCGCGCCAGTTGCAGATTGGCGATGTTTGCGCAAACGATGAGCAGGACAAACAGCGTTCCGCCCATCACCATGCGATAGTAGAGCGGCGTCAACTCGCCATTGATGCCGTCGAGCAAAGGCTCGATCCGAACTGCCCAATCCTTGTTGGTGACGGGGTAAGCCGCGGCCATATGCGTGGCCAGCGTCTGCATCTCCGCCTGAGCCTGCTGCACACTCACGCCGTCGCGGAGGCGACCGATCACGAGGTAGTTCCGATCTGCGCGATTGGCAAGTTGCCGCGCCGTCGGAGCGAAAGGCAGGTAGACGTCAGTGTCCGAGGGATACTGCATTCTCTTCGGCATGACTCCGACGATTGTGTACGTACGCTGGTTGAGTTCGATTTGACGGCCCAGCACCGCCGGGTCTGCTGCGAATTGCCGTTCCCAGAATCCGTAATTCAACAGCGCCACACCATCGCGACCCGACTGGCAATCGGCTTCGCTGAACACGCGTCCCAGTTGTGCCTGGGCCCGCAGCACGGTGAAGAAGCTGGCAGAAGCAATCGTCGCGACAACGTGCGATGCATCGCCTGACCCGGTGAGGCTCATATCGGCGCGGTCGCGGACTGCAAGGCTCTCAAAGGAGCGCGACTGTCGCGCCCAATCCTCGTAGTTGGCGAGAGCAGCAGGCTGAAAATCGCCGTTGCCACCGCGGGCAGGCACTTCGGCGAGCGTCATCACACGATGAAGATCGGGAACCGCCAGCGGCCGAAGTACCACCGCATCCATGCTGCTGAAGCCGGCCGTGTTGATACCCACTCCGAGCCCGAGCGTAATGATCGCTGTAATCGTAAATCCCGGCGACTTGCGCAACTGTCGCACGGCATAACGAACATCCCGCCAGAAGCCGCTCAATCCCAGCGCCGCATCCGCGCTGACCACGCGCTCCTTTGTGGCAGTGGGATTCCCGAACTGCAACAGCGCCTGGCGACGCGCCTCTTCCGGCGACATTCCGGCGGCGAGATTCGCGTCGATGCGCATCGCGATGTGAGCCTGCAACTCGGCGTCAATTTCGCGGTCGATTTCAGAATGACGGAATAGATTCATAAGACGGCTAAGCATTGCCATCGGAGCCCTCCTTACAGGACCGACGCAGATCCTACGCGTAACGCAGGACCGCGCGCACACCTTTGACGAGCTGATCAAAACTCTCCTCAGCCTGCTGTAACTGACGGCGGCCGGTTGCGGTGAGCTTGTAATACTTGGCACGGCGGTTGGTGTCGGTCGTTGCCCACTCCGAGGCGATCCAGCCGCTCTGCTCCATGCGATGCAGCGCGGGATAGAGCGAGCCCTCTTCCACGCGCAGCATGTCGTTTGATGCGCTTTGGATGTGCAGGACAATGCCGTAGCCGTGAAGCGCGCCGTTCTGATCCAGCGTCTTTAAGACAAGTAAATCGAGTGTTCCCTGAAGATCGTTCTTGGCCATCTGTACCCCTAGCAATCTTGGTATTAAGAAGTCTAGGCATAGAGGGCTAGGCGTGTCAAGAAGACAGAGGGATCTTTAAACTGAGGCCATGGGATAGCGAAAGCTGCGGAAAGCAGCCAGCTTGCTCAATCCGGTCCTGCTATTCACCTACAGCTTAGAATTGAAATCGTGAGAGCCCGCAGGTCACCAAGACTCATTGCATCAGGACTGCTCGTCCTGCTTCTGCCAGCCATTCCATCCGTCGTCGCTCAAAACGCCGCCCAGGCATGGCTCAAGTATCGGTCGCTCGGCAAGCCTCTCACCGTGCCCACGCGCGTCAGCACTCTCGGACAAAGCCTCCTTGAGCAAACCGCAGCCATCGAACTCCGCCGCGGATTACTATCGCTCTCCGGTGGCGCACCCCTTGAGGTCGGCCCCAACACGATCGTCCTCGCCACTGTGCAGGAGATGCGTGCGCAACAACCCAAAACCACCGTGCCTTCTCTTGAGCCCGACGAGTTCCTCATCGCCGCACGCCGCGGGGATCTCATCCGGGAAATTGATATCGTAGGCGGCAGCGAACGCGCGGTCCTCTACGGTGCCTTTGCGTTCCTGCGCAACCTCGCCCAGGGTGCCGATATGAGCAAGGCCAGCCTCCGCGAACGGCCTGCTATGTCTATCCGCTGGGTCGACGAGTGGGACAATGCCGATGGATCCATTGAGCGCGGCTATGCCGGCCCTAGCATCTTCTTTGACGCGGGTCACGTTCGCGACGACCTTGCGCCCGTTGCCGAATACGCTCGCCTGCTCGCCTCGATCGGCATCAACGGTTGCAATCTGAACAACGTCAACAACGCCGCTGTTTTTCTTACGCCGGAGATGCTTGAAGGTGTCGTCCGTATTGCCGAAGCGATGCGACCCTACGGCGTCCGCGTCAGCCTCTCCGTCGATATCGCCAGTCCGCAAAAAATCGGCGGCCTCAACACCTACGATCCTCTCGACCCCGCGGTGAAGAACTGGTGGGCCACCAAGGTCAACGAAATCTATGACCTCATCCCCGACTTCGCCGGATTTACCGTCAAGGCTGACTCGGAAGGCCAACCCGGCCCAGCCAGCTTTGGCCGCACGCCCGCTGACGCCGCCAACACACTCGCCGCTGCGTTAGCTCCTCACAATGGTGTCGTGCTCTACCGAGCCTTCGTCTACAATCACCACCTCGACTGGCACGACCCCAAGGCCGACCGCGCGCGCGCCGCCTACGACATTTTCCATCTTCTCGACGACAAGTTCGCGCCGAATGTCATCATCCAGACCAAGGAAGGCCCCATCGACTTCCAGGCCCGCGAGCCCGTCTCGCCCCTCTTCGGCGGACTTACACAGACCGGCCAAGCCATGGAACTCCAGATCACGCAGGAGTACACCGGCCAGCAGCGCCATCTTGTCTACCTCGCTCCCATGTGGAAGCAGGTTCTCGACTTCGATATGCGCGTCGGCGGTGAGTCAACGCCCGTCAAGCAGATCCTCTCCGGCCAGTCCTTTCACCGACCGTTGGGTGGGATGGTTGGTGTCGCCGGAATCGGTCAACAGGCGTGGCTTGGCTCGCCGCTCGCCCTCGCCAACCTCTACGCCTTTGGCCGGCTTGCATGGAACCCGAGTCTCACTCCTGAACAGATCGCCGATGAGTGGACGCGTCTGACCATCTCCAACGACTCCTCCGTTGTCCGCACCGTCGGAAAGATGCTGATGCAGTCCTGGCCCGCGTACGAAAGCTACACTGGCCCGCTCGGCCTGCAGACGCTCACCGACATTACCGGCAGCCACTATGGCCCCAATATCGAGTCCAGCGAGCGCAACGGATGGGGACAGTGGCACAAGGCCGATCATGAAGGTGTCGGCTTCGATCGAACTGTCGCCACCGGCACCGGCTTTGTGGGCCAGTATCAGCCAGAGGTTGCGAAGGTCTACGAATCCGCTGCCACCACGCCGGACGACCTGCTTCTCTTCTTCCATCACGTGCCGTACACGTACAAACTCCACGAGGGCAAAACCGTCATCCAGTACCTTTACGATTCGCATTACGAAGGTGCGGCGCAAGTCGCACAGTTCGTCAATGACTGGACCACGCTCAAGGGCCGTATCGATCCCACGCTCTACTCTGACATGCTTGCTCGCCTGCAGTATCAGGCTGGCCACGCCATTGTGTGGCGCGATGCCGTTGTGCAGTACTTCCTCAAACTGAGCGGCATTCCCGACGCGCTGGGCCGCGCCGGCCACTACCCCAACCGCCTCGAAGCCGAAGACGCTCGCCTCACCGGTTACAAGGTCATCGACGTAAACCCCTGGGAGGACGCCAGCGGCGGCCGAGCAGTCTCGTGCGGTGAAGTCGAATGCACTGCTGACTTCGCTTACCAGGCCGCCGCTGGCCGCTTCAATATCGCCATTCAGTACTTTGACATTCAGGGTGACGCCGCAAAATTCGCCGTCACCATCAACGGCCGGCCTGCCGACTCGTGGTCGGCCGACGCAACGTTCCCGACGCCTCGCCCGCACGGCGATAACTCTACCCGGCACCTCGTCCACAGCGTTGCGCTCAAGCCCGGCGACGCGATCCGCATCGAGGGAACTCCCGACGGCAAAGACCCCGCGGCCTTCGATTACATTGAGATCCTACCTGCTACTCCATAAATCTGGGTGGGCCATCCTTGTTCTCATCGTGACAAGAGTGGGGACCATCGCCTTGAGAATCGTTGACAGCGCTTCCGCTCACCTTGTATTCCCATCCCATGGTCCGTCTCAGCGTTCTATACCCTGCAATTCCGGGGTCTACCTTCGACTGGAACTACTACCTCGGTCCTCACCTCGTGCTGGCGCGGCAGTTGCTGCTGCCGCACGGGCTGGTCCGGATCGAGGTCGATCGCGGCATCGGCGCCTTTCCGCCGGGAACCCCCTCGCACTACCATGCCATCGGACATCTGTACTTCGAGTCCATGTTGCACCTCGATACTGCCCTAGCCGCGACTGCTCCGGAACTGGTCTGCCGATCAGCGCAAATACTACGGCGGAGAAAGCGTAGTGCAGGTCAGCGAAGTGGTGCCGGTATGAGCGATAATGCCTGAAAGCAGACATGGCCACCTCGTTCAGCGGTATCTATAGCGATGCCCTCGCGCAAATCCAGCCGGAGTTGCTCGCTGGAGAGACCCTGCTTTGGTCCGGCCAGCCACTCCGGAAAATCATCTTCCATCAACGCGATCTGTTCGCCATTCCATTTAGCCTTTTGTGGGGAGGCTT
Source organism: uncultured Acidobacteriaceae bacterium (assembly GCA_963735215.1). GTDB lineage: Bacteria > Acidobacteriota > Terriglobia > Terriglobales > Acidobacteriaceae > Telmatobacter. The sequence goes on from CAVTKF010000015.1 coordinate 462,009, forward strand.
CGCCATCTTCTGGGAATGGGGCGTGACCGGCCAATTCAGCAACTCAGGAAATTCCCACCCTGCGCCAACTTTCTTCACGCTATGGGGAATTCCGTTCGTCATCATGGGGCAGTATCTGATTTGGGGACGATTCCTCTATACCGCCTGGAAGAAGGGAAGAACTTATTACGCCGTTACCAACAAGCGCGTGATTGTCGTAAGCATCGGATTCAGCAGAAAGCTCATCGACGGTTATTTGCGCAATCTCGATTCCGCATCACTCACGTTGCGATCAGATGGCATCGGAACGATTGAATTCGCATCGGCGCCTCTTGCTCTCTCGAACTGGAGTTTCGGCAGAAGCTATCGTGGCAATCAGATCGACATCGATCTCTCCAGCCTTGCATTCTTTGATATTCCGGATGCTCGAACCGTCTATCAACTTATCCAGTCTCAACGCGAGCAGGCAACGAAGCCCGCAGACTGAGCGGGTGCGGCTCTTGAGGACCTCCGCGCTATCATTCCTCCGTGAACCTACGCGCCCCAAGTGCCCTCGCCGCAATCCTCCTCGTTTCTATTTCTCTATCCCCCGCCCAATCTCCGTCCGACCAACCTGACGCCAACGCGCTGCTCCGCGATCTCACCGCTGGCTTCGACCGCCTGGCCCCGCAGACCATCCGCCCCGCCGACGGATACATCAAGTACCCCTACCTAATCCCGGCCGGTTACTACAACCAGATGTGGGACTGGGACGGCTTCTTCATCGGCCTCCACTGGGCTAACCAGGACCCCGCCAATGCGAAATATCTTCGCGACTGGGTCCTCGGTTTCGCAGGCTCCGCAGATCAGGAGGGCTACGTCGCCGGCTGCATCACGCCGAAAGGTCCTCGGCCACTATTCGGTAAATTCGCGATGAAGCCCTTTCTCGCGCAAGGCGCTCTCATCGCCGCCCAGGATCTCAACGACTACGAATGGCTGCGGCCCGTCTGGCCCGCCATGAAGCGCGTTGTCGACTATCGACGCCGCACGCAATACGACGAGAAATGGAAGCTCTGGTTCTGGGACAATGCGATGCAGTCTGGAGCCGACAACAATGCGGCTCTAACCAATGACGCCAGTGACCGCAGCGCCATCCTTGCCGTTGACGCCTCCGTCTATGCGATGCGCGAATACTCGGCAATGGCAGTTCTCGCCGAGCATCTCGGCGATCTGGCCGATGCGAAGGTCTATGGCGCCGAAGTCCTCGCCACCCGTCACGCCATTCTTCGCCAGCTCTGGTCTCCACGCGACGCGATGTTCTGGAACCGCCGCCGCGATACCGGCGCCGTCGTCCGTGTTGTCGCATGGTCCAACTTCCTGCCGCTTGTCGATGGCGTCCTCCCCCGCGACGAAGGCCGCCGCATGATCTCGCTCTACCTGCTCAACCCGACGCAGATGCGCTCCGAGCACGGCTTTCGCAGCCTGTCTCGCTTCGATCCCGCTTACAACAACGAGGCCATCATCAACCCCTACTCCAACTGGCGAGGCCCGATCTGGATCAACGCAAATTTCCTCGATTGGATCGCACTCCGCCGTTACGGATTCAACGAGGAAGCTCACTGGCTGGCCGTTACGCTCGCCGGTGATATCCATCGCGACATCACGACGTGGGGATCGATGCATGAAGACTACGACGCCGAGTCGGGCGATGGCCTTGCGCCAACCGTTGCCCAGTCTCCGGGCGGCAAATTCGCCGGGTTTGTCGGCTGGAATCTGTTGGCTGAAGATATGCTGCAGTGCGAAGTCACACAGCAGCACTGCATGGCGCTTTCAATCCAGGACGATTCGTCCGGTCAGCCATTGAAGCAGCAATGAATGTGTAATCCACTCAGCACGTAAATGGTGACCGAGACCAAGGGAAACATAGCTCTGCTGGCAGTATCTGCGCGCTGCTCCCCGGGGATCCCATGCGCTGAGGGCGGTCGGAGGCCTTCGGGAAGCCGAATTCCGCGATTCTGGTCTGAATTTCAACAAGATTCAACGTCAGCATTCAGTCAAATTGCGGATTTTGCTTCACTTCAGGTGCAACAGGTGGCCTATACTGCGTCTAAGCAGTGACCCCGCACGACCTGCGGGCCTTCTGTATTTGCTTATGGCATCGCATCCGTCCCCGAAGCGCGCCGTTGAAAACCCGACTATCCCCGACCGTCTTTATTTCAAAATCGGCGATGTGGCGCGCATTCTCAAAGTCGAGCCGTACGTGCTGCGGTTCTGGGAGTCTCAGTTTCCGCAGCTCAAGCCGAACAAGAGTGGCACCGGCCAGCGCCTTTATCGCAAGCGCGACGTGGAGATCGCGGTCGAGATCAAGCGGCTGGTATATGGCGAGGGCTATACGCTATCGGGTGCGCGCCAGGCGTTAGGGCAAGCGCGTCGAGCGGAGCCACAGACGGAAACTGCTGCTGCGACGCCGGCCTCGGCCGCGAACGTCGCCAGGAAACGCGACAAGGTTGCGGAAACTATTGGCCGGGCTCGCGCCGAATTGCGCGAGATTGCAGGGATGCTGGCCACGCCGGCGACAGATACCACGCCGCCGCCCGTGCAAGCGCTTCGCCGAAAGACAAGGACGGAGAACGCCTCGGGCTCGCTGTTCGACGTGTAGCTTATTCAGCCGGGGCGATCAGCCGCAAACGACGAACACCGTTTTGCGCCCCCCCACAAAAACGTTCGTGCCCCTTCGAACTTACTTGCCCCCAATATCACACAGTCGATTAGAATGCGTAGCACCCGGACAGGAAAGAATTGGTGACTTCCCTTACCGTAATTGTGGCGAGCTGCTGCCGAGCTTGAGCGAGATAGAAGCCCGGCAAAGCACAAATCACAAGAGGAGCTACGCATGGAAATCATTTCAGTGGGGCCGGATTGGTCACAGAAAGTTGTGTGTGGAAGCTGCCAGAGCACGGTGAAAGTAGCGCCGGCCGACCTTGGCTGGTTCAAAAAGACCAGTTGGGCCAAGGGATCCCTTGGCTTCCGTTGCGGGCACTGCAAAACCGTCATCCTCTTCGATCCGGCTCTTGCGGATGGGAAAAATCGGGAGTGGGTTTTTGCGGACTGCGAATACCCTCCGATCCATGTCGGCCAGGCTCTGAAAAACAAGAAAGTCGAGAATATCTGACGGTGCAGGCTTTAAGAAGTCGCCATCGACATCGGGAATTTCGAACTCATATCGCGAGAACAACTTGGCGTCGCGCCCCGGCAGTTGCACTTTCGTAAAACCGCATACCGCATTCCAAGAGCTGGCGTGTTTTCGTGGGTCGGCCAGAGGGGCCGGATTGGGGTGCTTCGTGGGTCGGCAGTCCCAAAGAGAAGTGCCGATGCGAAGAGAATTGAAAATGTAAACCTAATGGTCGGGGTTAGTGGACGATTTTAGGACTTTCTTGCTTTGTACGTCGCCCACTCCATCATAGCCGGGACCTTTATGATCTTCCCGCATTCGCAAAGTTACACGAAGTATGCCACTCCTGTGGATAAGTCACAACCATACTCAGAACTCGAATTGAAGGCGAGTCTGGAAGAACTGGGTATTGCCTTGGAGGTCGAACCGATCCAGACGTCCAATGCCATAGGTGCCAACGAGGCGCAGGTAGTCCGTCAGGTACCAATTGACCATCGGAGTGAATCGCCAAAATTTGCCGCCCTTCAGGGTACCGCTGTCTAAGTCAATGTCGGAGAACCGCGCGACCAACTCTACAGCACCATAACCGCCGGAGAACAACGGTCTCTTGGGTATGACATCTCTGAAGGCTCCTTGGACCGTGTTGTAAGCACGCGTCTCTCCGGTGACCAACCATGTCGCAACGAAGTCGCCTCCGTGGACGACCGGGTTGTGCGTGGATGGGGAAGAGACGTTAACCCACCAGTATTCGCTGCCCAGTAGCAACGGGCCTTTGCGGTAATAGGTCTCATATCCTGCCATCTTGGTGTTGGTTGAGGCGAACTTGCCCGTATCCACGAAGTAAGGAGCTGTGAATGACTCAGGACGTGAGCGGAATTGAAGCTGCCCGTGTGCAGGACTTCCGTTTCTCAGATTCACTCCCAGGTGGAACACGGTACGCGTCTCATCGGAATGAATCGGAAGCCACACTGCGCGCAGAACTGTCTGATTATGGTATGAAGAGAAGCTTTGCCCCTGAGAAAGCCAGTCGTTGTAGTAGCCGAAATTCCACAGAAAGTCGTGCTTCGGGGTGTAGCCGAGCCATTTGAAACCGTCTGCGAGAAGCGGGATGGTCGCATCGCTCATCGTGGAGCGTTCCATCGTCCATCCGTCATAACCAACCATCACCTTGTTCAGCGAGAAACCTTCCTTGGAACGACCGATGAAGATATTGCCCCAAAGGTTGGGGACCGCGACCATCACACCGGTCTGACGTATGAACCAGGAGTGCGATGGAGCGTCATACATGATCCCGACATTCCATGTCACTTTGCGCGGAAGGCTGGGAAAACTACCGCCCAGAATGAATCGGAAGTCACGAAGCCTTTGGGCCGGGTGCATCACGATCTGCTCTTTGCTCGCAGTATCCTGCGCGTTGGCTGCTATATCGACCAGAAACCCGATGCCGGCCTTGGCGGTGAAGTGCGGGCCACGGTACTCATTCCATTTGGCCATCTCTCGTGGCGCATGATCGATATCGTCGTCCATTTCCCCCGCATCAACGGTGTCGTCGAGCGAAGATGGGGGAATCTGGGTTTGCGCTGGAGTATGCGCCGGAGAGGTTGTCTGGGGTGGAGTAGTTGTCTGCGCCGGGGTGGTGGCAGGAGGCGCTTGGGTCGAGCTCTGAGCTAAGTCTCGAACCGTCTCTTCGATTGGATTTGATGTCTCTGCAGGACGTGGAGCGTCGGGGTATTGAGCGTGGGTCGGCCGCGCCCCAGTCATGATGGCGATCGCAAAGAACAGTCGCGGGAGCGCCTTCAGAATGGATACGGTTCGCATCGACGCACGTGTCAGTAGGTCGAGAACATGGTTTGGATCTCTGCCGGTGTGTGAGGCTTGATGAGCGCCAGCGTCAGCAGGATTCGCGACTTCTGAGGATTCAGCTCGTAGGAAGCAATGAATCCATTCTCGTCGTCATTAATCTCTACGTTACGCCCCACATCTCCAGTGATCACGCGACTGCTACGGACAACCACAACGCCCTTCTTTACCGCTCGAGCGGCGGCCTCCACCGCGGCCTTGTTCATGTTTCCGTTGCCGACGCCCGCGAGGACAATGCCTTTGGCCCCCCCATCTGCACTCTCATCAATCAGGGCAGGCGACATGTCTTCGCTGACAAAGATGATGTCCACACGCGGAAACTTGGTGATCCCAGAAATATCGAACTCGCTTGCCGTTGTGTGCTTCCACGGTGGGTTGTTGTAGAAGTCATTCTTGCCATAGGCTGAGATGCCGACCAGTCCGCGCAGTGGCGACATGAAGGTCTGAACTGAGGTTGTGCTGGTTTTGGTTAATGAGTGCGCCCCGTGAATCCAGTTGTTCATTACCACCAGTACACCTCTGCCTTTCGATTGTGGATCGGCAGCTACGCCGACTGCCTCGTAGAGGTTGAGGGGGCCATCGGCGCTGATCGCCGTAGACGGTCGCATGGAGCCTACCAGGACCACGGGTTTGTCGCTCTTTACGACCAGGTTGAGAAAGTATGCCGACTCCTCCATCGTGTCTGTGCCGTGGGTAACCACGATCCCGTCAACATCGCTGGTCGCCAGCAGTTCATTAATCCGCTTGGTGAGGTTAAGCAGAATGTCGAACGTCATATCCTGCGATCCAACGTTTGAAATCTGCTCTCCCTTGATGTTTGCCAGCTTCTCGATTCCCGGAACCGCAGCGATCATAGAGTCGATGCTTACAGCGCCCGACTTATAAGCAGACTGCGCACCAGTCGCGCCAGCTCCCGCAATCGTGCCGCCTGTGGCGAGGATCGTGATATTCGGTTTTTGCTCCTGAGTGAGGACAGCTTGACAAGGAATGACGAATGCACCGACGAGCAACAGGGTCAATGGTCGAAGTGACGTCTTCATGACCGCCTCCTTGCGATGAATGCGTGGTGTATGTTCATTGATATTTGGACTTGTCCAAGCCGGTCAGCTTGACCGGGTCGAGCAACTCCTTGATCTGCTGTTCGGTCAAAACATGCTTTTCCCGGATGATCTCGAGAATGCCTTTGCCGCTTGAACTTGCTTCCTGTGCCAATTCCGTAGCCTTCTCGTAACCCAGCACAGGATTGAGCGCAGTGACAATGCCGATTGTCGTTTCCATGTAGTGCTCCAGCACCTTTTCGTTGATCGTGATGCCATCGATGCACTTGGTTCGGAAAAGGATCGACGTGTTATAGAGCAGCGCCTGCGACTCAATCATTGCAAGACCCTCGATCGGTTCGTACGCGTTGAGCTGAAGTTGACCGCTGTGAGCCGCCACCGTGACAGCGAAGTCATTGGCCATCACACGAAAGGCGACAAGATTCATCACCTCAGGGACTACAGGGTTCACCTTTCCCGGCATGATGGAGGAGCCGGGCTGCAACGCGGGAAGGTTGATCTCGAACAATCCGGCGCGAGGTCCTGACGCAAGCAGGATCAAGTCAGCCGAAATCTTTGAAAGCTTAATGGCGAGACTCTTCAACGCCGAGGAATAGATGACGAAACCCTGCTGGTCCCATGTGGCCGCGATCATGTCCGGTGCCGGCACGATCGGCTTGTTGAGCAATTTTGACAGGTGTTCGGCAAACTTCTCCGGATAGCCCTTGGGCACGTTAATGCCCGTGCCGATCGCAGTAGCTCCCATGTTTTGGACGTACAGCGCCTTCTCCGCTTCCCGGAGCGCATCGATTTCGCTTTGCAGCGCGTTGGCGTTGGCATAGAGTTCCTGTCCGACGGTCATGGGGACGGCATCCTGCAACTCCGTGCGTCCCATCTTCACAATCTCGAGATACGCCTTGCCCTTGGTGCGGAACGACGTCACAAGTTTCTGCAACTCTTCAATCAGTCTCTGGTTGCGCAGAATGAGAGCGACTTTAATCGCGGTCGGATAGGAGTCGTTTGTAGACTGCGACATGTTCAGATCATCGTGTGGGTCGAGGAACTGATACTCGCCCTTTTGGTGTCCGGATAATTCAAGCCCGACATTGGCGAGCACTTCATTGGCATTCATGTTGGTGGATGTACCTGCCCCACCCTGGTACCAATCGACAAGAAACTGATCGTGGTATTTCCCGGCAAGCACCGCCTGACAAGCCTTCTCGATGGCATCCAGCCTGTCCTTCTTCATTGCGCCTGCGTCGTAATTAGCCTGGGCAGCCGCCAGCTTGACATATGCCCATGCTTCGACGAATCCGGGATAGTGGTTGATCAGCACACCTGAGAGCTGGAAATTCTCGAGTGCACGCATCGTTTGGACACCGTAATAGGCGTCTGCCGGAATCTGCTTTTCTCCCAGAAGATCCTTTTCCGTCCGCGTCTTGCCCTGGGCGGGTTGCGCAGGCTCCTGCGCCCACGCTGCGGGTCCGGTAGACACCGAGAGCAGCAGTGCGACGACGAGTGCCGTCCACCTGCGGCTGCGCGATGAATAAGCAAATAGCGTGGAATCCCGCATCTGCCCTCCTCGTTGACCACTCGGTTGCTCGCAATCGCAACGTTCCTGGAGTGGGTCAACTTGCGCGAGCCTAGCAATGTGGGGACGATTCGGAAACTAGGGATTTCCCTAACACGGCCGTAAGCATTTGGACGGTTCCGGGTAGGACCTGACATTTCATACAGTCACAGGCTGCTAAGAGGCATGGGTATGCTATCTCGAGATTGTCTGCGCCCAGCAACCGACCCCAAGGCCCCAGAGTTGGCCTCTCATCGTATGGATAAATCTCAGCAAACGTCTCAACTTGCCTCTTTGAAATCGTTGCAGGCGTCTTGAGTACGAACCAACTGACCCCTTCGGTGCACGGCGGAGTCGTTGAAAATGTAAACCTAATGGTCGGGACGGGCAGATTTGAACTGCCGACCCCTCGCACCCCAAGCGAGTGCTCTACCAGGCTGAGCCACGTCCCGACACAGTCGAGCCGGCTCGGGGAGCCGGCCCATGGGGTTCTAATTTAGTTTACACCAGCACGAACTGTAGGGGTTGCTGCCTGCGCTCTCCGATCCGGTGCTCAATGCTGCAGCGCTGGATCATCTCAATGTGATGGCGGAACAAACTCCTGCGGGAGGGCAGAACCTTCGCCGAAGAAGAACTGCTCCATCTGCTCGACAAGAAACTGTTGCGCCTGCGGGGTCCACGGCTGGAGCCGATATTCGTTCAGCAGCATTTTCTGGCGGTCGATCCACTCGCTCCAGGCGGCTTTCGATACGTTCTTATAGATTTTCTGACCAAACTCCGAGTCGAAGGGCGGCTCGTCGAGGCCCTCCATCTCCTTCTTATTACGAACACAAAAAACCATATGCGCCATCGTTCCTGCTCCTGGGTCCATTGTATTGGATCATGCACCGGGCGGGATTGCAGTTGCCGGCGGAGACGGCCCGCCAGCTATGCTCAAGCCATGTGCGGCCGATTTGCCCGTCGATCCACTCAGGAGGTTCTCGCCGACTGGTTCGGCGTGGAGGTGGGGGACATGCCGTGGTTTGCACCCGACTACAACGTGGCTCCGCAGAGCACGCAGCCGGTGGTGCGGCTGAATGCCGATACGGGCAAGCGGGAATTTGCGCTGATGCGCTGGGGGTTGGTGCCCTATTGGGCCAAAGACGCCAAAATCGGGTACTCCACCATCAATGCACGGGCTGAAGAGGCCGCGGCGAAGCCCCTTTATCGTGAAGCATTCAAAAAGCGCCGGTGTCTCATTCCGGCGGATGCCTTCTACGAATGGCAGCAGCTCAACCAAAGAAAGAAGCGGCCGTTTGCGTTTGCACTGCAGAGCGGAGAGCCCTACGCCTTTGCGGGTCTATGGGAGCGATGGAAGCCCAGGGACGGCGAGCCGCTGGAGACGTTCACGATCCTGACGACGGATCCCAATGCGCTGGCCGAGCGCGTGCATAATCGGATGCCCGTGATCCTCGAACCGCGAAACTACTCGCGATGGATGGAGCCCGGTGACCCCGCGCGTCCTCCAATCGATCTGCTGCGCCCGTATCCGGCGGAGAAGATGCATTCCTGGCCGGTGGACGAGCGGGTGGGCAACGTGCGCAACAATGACGCCGAATTGCTGAACGAACGTCCTCCGGAGAATCTGCTGTTCTAGGAACCCCCTCACAGTACGGACGAGGAGTCAATGTGATGATTCCACTTGACTTTCCGCGTCCAGGCGCTTTCTATAATTCAATCCTGTTGCATGACCAATGAAACGGTGCTGAAGCCTACCGTCCCCTAGCACATGGGCTGATGTCCGAATTGGAAAGCAGCGGCGAGCCGAAGTTCCAAGCGGCTAGGGAAGGACCTCTTGTGACTGTCACGACACGGGCCGGCATCTCAGATAACGCGGCCAGCGCAATCTCTTACTTCACCTTCATTCCGGCCATCTTCTTTCTTCTCATTTCACCGTACAAAAGCAGCAACTATGTTCGTTTTCATGCATGGCAATCCGTGCTGCTGTTTTTCTCTGCGTTTGTGGTCGACATCATCCTTGGGTCCATCGCGCTTCTCACGCTGTTTCTCGGGTCCGGAACTCTCGCCTATACGCTCAGGATGCTGTCGCTGCTTTGGCTGGTGCTCTGGCTGGCCTGCGTCATCCAGGCGATGAATGGCAAGCGGTTCAGGGTTCCGCTGCTGGGAAGCATTGCTGAAAAGCTTGCGATGAAGTAATCTTTTTGCCACCACTGGAATTAGTGACCCGGTGAGCCGTATCCCCAATCGGCCCCCGCTTGTTCTTCCGCAAACATTCGCTCTTTTCTCTGCAATTCCGGGCCTCATCTCAGGTTCAAAGTGAAGGAGCAGCCATGTCGGATTCCCCACAGTACACACCCGTCCCCCCGCAGGCCGCGCAAAGCGGCTTATCTGATACCGCCGCCGGAGCGCTCGCCTACATCACCATCATTCCGGCGATCATCTTCCTGCTCGTGGAACCTTACAACAAAAACTCGTTTGTGCGTTTCCACGCATGGCAGTGCATCTTTCTCGGCATTGTCGCGATTGCGGTTCAGATTGTCCTCGGGATCATCCCGGTGATCGGCTGGATCATACTTCCGTTCGCTTCACTGGGCATTCTGATCGTGTGGATCATCGCCCTGATGAAGGCGCTCAAGGGCGACAAATACGAACTGCCCATTATCGGCAAGTATGCCGCGCAGCAGGCGGGCGCCTAAGACTGGCTTCGGAAGGCCATCGCAGATTGGTGTGATTGCCTCTCAGCGGCGTTTTTGCTTTCGAATGTGCCGGTTCTTCCTTTTCGATCCGGACGGAGCGGCTTCCTTGCGCCGATTCGTCTTCGACTTGGCCGGCGCTTTCGTCTGTTTTTTGCCGGTGAGCGGAATGCCTTCCTCGACGATGGAGAACTGGAGGCGGCGCTCTTGCGCGAGGATGCGATCGAGAATCACTTGCACGCGATCGCCTGCCCGGAAGCGGCGCCCCCAGCGATCGCCGATGATCTCGTGCGTATTCTCGCGCCAGGTATAGCGGTCATCGCGCAACGTGTCGATGGGAACGAGGCCTTCGACAAAGAGGTCGGTGAGTTCGACGAAGAGGCCGTACTTCGTGGGGTTGAGGACAAGCGCAGCAAACTCCTCGCCCACGCGGTTCTCCATGAATCGGACTTTCTTCCACTCGACAAGTTCGCGTTCTGCCTCGGCGGCGCGGCGTTCGGCCTGGCTGGATTCTTCGGCAATCTGCGCTAGTTCTGCCTCGGGTATTGGAGGTTCACCGCTAAAGCCTTCGCCTGGCCTGCGTTTCTTCGCGTGATGGATGACGATGCCCTTTAGCGCTTCGTGGGGATGCGTCCAGGGCGAAGCGTGACGATCTTCAGCGACTTCGGCGCGACCGTCGACGCCGGCTCGCAACAATGTCTTCGTTATGCGATGAACGATGAGGTCGGGATAGCGGCGAATGGGCGAGGTGAAGTGCGTGTAGGTGGGCGCAGCGAGCGCGAAGTGGCCCTCATTGATCTCGGAGTAGCGGGCCTGGCTGAGCGAGCGCAGCATGAGGTAGCTGAGAATTCGCTCCTCGGGCTTGCCCTCGATGCGGGCCGCTAGCTTCTGATACATCTTCGGCGTAACGGCGATATCTTCCGGGACTTCGTGGGTGCGGACTTGGCGACCGGTGCGCTGCGCATCGCGGCGATCCCCGCGGGTTTGAATACGTTTTACGGGAAGCGCGCCAAGACCAAGAGAATAGCCGAAGCTCGCAGCGAGTTCTTCGAATTGCACCACGCGGCGCGGTTCGGGTTTCTCGTGGATCCGGTAGAGCGAAGGGACGCCGAGGTCTTCAAGCCAGGTGGCCACACACTCGTTTGCGGCGAGCATGAATTCTTCAATCAGGCGGTTGGCCCATGTGCGCTCGGACTTGGTGACACCGCGCATCTGTCCTTGCTCGTCGAACTCGATGACGGGCTCGGGCAGGTCGAAGTCGATGCTGCCGCGCTCTTCGCGGCGCTTGTTCATCAGTCCGGCCAGGTGGCGCATGCGCTCAAAGTCGGAAACCAGGGGAGCATAGCGTACACGAGTTTCAGGATCTCCTTCGAGGATGGCGTGTACAGCGGTGTAGGTCATGCGCTCGGCGGAACGGATGACGCCTTCAACGATTTCGAAACTTTCAATGCGGCCCGCTGCGGTGAGTTGCATGATGCAGCTCAAGACTAGCCGGTTTTCTTTCGGGCGAAGGCTGCAGATGTCCGTCGATAGCTCCTGCGGAAGCATGGGGATGGCGCGGTCCGGAAAATAGACGCTGTTGCCGCGAAGGCGCGCTTCGAGATCGAGGTCGGTGCCGGCGCCAACATATTCTGCAACATCGGCAATGTGGACCTGGAGTTCGTACCCTCCGTCGGCGCGTTCGGTAACGAGGACGGCATCGTCGAAGTCACGCGCGGTTTCGCCATCGATGGTAACGATCGGGAGTCCGCGAAAATCGCGGCGGCGATCGACTTCGACATCATCAAGATAGGCAACAGAGCGTGCTTCGGCGAGCACCTTGTCGGGAAAGACGCGCGGCAGCTGGTGCTTGCGAATCATCATTTCGACATCGACACCAAAATCATCGGGATCGCCAAGCACCTCGATGATGCGCCCGATGGGCGGCCGCGTGGGCGTGGGCCAGCTGGTGATCTCCACGTCGACAACGAGACCTTCGAGATCGTCATGGTGCGCGGCGTGTTCGGCTTCGTGACCGAGAACACGATGCGGCGTGGCCGGTTCGTCGATCTCCGGCAACTCCTGGCCGAAGGGAATGACGATGTGCTGAGTCATGCGCTCGTCGAACGGGATGACCTTGTCTCCCATCTCGCGATCGGACCTTGCGTAATGAAAAACGCCGACGACTGTCGGATTACGGCGCTCAAGGATGCGGGCGATGCGGCCGAGGCGGCGACCGTCCGCGCGGGGCGGCGCGAGTTCGACTAGCACCTGGTCGCCTTGCATGGCCCCGTTGATCTCGTCGGGCGGGATGAAGACATCGTCTTCTTTTTGGGAGCCCTGACGGGCGTTGGGCCGCACGAATCCGTAGCCATCGCGATGCAGATCGAGACGGCCTGCGATGAGATTGTCGCGCGTTCCGCCGCTGGATTTTTTTGGAATGCTCCAGTGCTCGCGATCGGTTTTGACAAGGTCGCCGCGCGCGGTGATGCGGGCGAGTTGCTCGAGAAGCAGACGGCGTTCGCGACCGCCGCCGAGGCCGAGCTCGCGCACCAGTTGCTTGTATCCGGCTTTGCCGCCTGCGGAGCGTGCGATTTGAGCCAGCAGTTCCCGATCGGTCATAGCTTAAGAGTAGGACAACGAAGTGGTCCATGGGGTTTGCCGCGCGGAGGGTTTCTTTACATCCGATAAAAGCACAGGCCGCGCGAATGGATCCGCACGGCCTGCATCCCCCCAGGGAAAACTTGTTTCACTGCTTTTTGAGGACCGCCGTTCCCTTTTCGTCCATCAGGATCGCGCTTTCGAGTTTGCGGAAATCTGCAGCACGCGTGGCGGGCAACTCAACCTGACGAACGATGAATTCGCGCTCGTAGTGGAGTTGGTCACCTTTCGCCGTAATGTTCGAGTGGTAGCTGGCGAAGTCGAGATCGAGGTTTACTGGGTCGGGAGTTTCGTCTACGACATAGCCTGCCGGAATTGTGATGTCGAAGCTATCACGCCAGTGGCCGGTCGCACTCATGTCGATGGGCACGGTGCGCGGCTTGTCATTGAAGGGAATGGCATGCGAGCCCACCACGCGGGGACGCACCAGCAGCAAGGTACCGGCCTGGTGTGCATACTGCGTGGCAGTCAGCTTGTAATGTACCTCGAGCGGCTTGTCGAGTTCGGGAGGCTGAACGAACTGAAACGAGTTCAGAACCACACCCGGCACATCGTGCGATATGGCCGTTTCCAGTGACTCGCGTCGCTCCTTCTCGTCGGAGTACTTGAGGATCATGCGCATTTCTGCGCCTTCCGGGCCGGAGTGCGTGGTATCGACAAGGCCGGTAAGGGTGCCGTCAGGCGCGAGCGTGAATGCACCTTTGCGGGTAGTACCGTTGGCGTCGGGCGGAAGAATCGGCAACTCGATAACCTGGCTTGCCGGTCCAGCCGCTAGAGTTCCATAGCTGCCTTGGAGATCCGATCGCAAATTGCCGACCGGTGTCCGTTCGTCCGTGGGATCAAAAATGAGGTACCGCTTGCCATCACTTGCCTTGACGACTGCCATGAGGCGAGGGTCATTCACTGTATCTGGAATTTCGATCGCCGTTATCATGTGATCGCCAAACATCGAGGGATCATTCGGGTCGACGAAACCGCGCCTGTCGTCGACGGGCACATAGTAGGCATCAATGCCGGCCACATGCAGCATGGCAATAAGCAGGGTTGTCTTATCTTTGCAATCGCCATAGCGGTTGCGAAAGATGTCGGCCGCATGATTTGCCTGCCACCCCCCGATACCACGCATGACTACGAAGTAACGGATGTTCTTCTGGATCGAATCGGTGATACGACTAAGCTTCGTGTAGAAGTTCGGTGCTCCCGCGATGAGGGCTTGCGTAAAGGAAGTGATCTCGGGAGAAGGAATGGGTCGATCTGCCTCGAGCGTCGTCTCCCATTCTCCAATCGCCTTCCACTCATTATCGACGCCCGAAACCGCGGCGTCGCCCCATTGCACGCTCATGCGTGCCGCGAGGGCTGCCCACTCCGGATGGGAAGGTATATCGCGGAGATCAAGCGCGGGCATGTCCTTGAGCTCCCATCGCCAGTGGCTTGGCACGACCTCGACTGCGGACACGGACTTGAAACTGTGCCAAGACTGCGAGTGCGGATGCCCGGGCGGCAAATCCACTTCCAGGGCTTGGAAAACTATCGGAACGCTTTTCTGGATTTCCCAGACCGCTTCGTGGAAATAAGGCTGCAGCAGCTCTTCCGATTCACAGACCACTGTGGCTCCCACATCGATGGCCGGAGGAACAGCAACACGAGTCTTTGCGGTAGAAAGCATAATGGGGATGCTGGTGTCGCCGACTTCGGCGAAATCGGTATCCTGCGCCATGTACTGCTTTTCGTCAGCCGCGATGGTCCACGCTCTGAGGTAGTTGATCTTCTCGTCCACGTCATAGCCGACCTCGCAATACTCTTTGCGGCCCTGCGGTTTCAGAACGCGCGAGACTTTGCGATGGCGCTCCGTTGCCCGGCCGCTACCATCTACTGTTTCGACATACTCTTCATACAAAACAACCGCCGAGGCGTCCTTTGCATAGTCAGGCGTGTGGGTCTTGTTAGCTTCGACAGCCCAGTCAGGCACCGGCAGATTTTTATTGAAGATGCCGGCTGAGCCGGGTGTACTGGCAACCGCAATAAAAACGGCGGCAAATAAGGGATGAAGGCGAATGATGGTCCTTAGACGAACTTTCATGTCAATTCCCTTTGGCAACCTGCGCGCGTGTCAGCACAAGTTGTTGTTGATCGGCCGTAGCGACTTTCTGATAAAAATCGTGAAGATCGCCGTAGTCCTTGGAGGGAAGGATGGAAAAGTTGAACGCAATGGTACGGCTTACGGTCACGTCATTCCCGCTTGCTTTTGCATTCACTTTGAAGAGCGCATGGTCGGGCCACGAGATATCGGCCGCCTGGGGCGGCGTCTCAACAGCATACTCCGCGGGCAAGTGGTAGGTGACCTGGTCGATCTCCAGCTTTGGATAGTGGACATCAACCAGCGTTGTCCGTTTGTCCTGTGCTACGAAGGGATGGTTGGAATGAGCCTCAAAAAAGAGCCCGGGCAGGAAGAAGCGCTTGCCAGTCGCCGTTCCCATATTTCCGGAGACATCGACAAAGGCGATCAGATTTGACTCGTAGTCGGAAAGCGCAACGAAGTGATTGAATTCCGCCTGCACCCCATCGGGCATGTAGGTGCGAACGGTTTCGTTGAATTGCTTTTTCACTTCGCTCTCATCGTTCTGAATTGCAAGCTGACGCCAATAGAGAGCGTCCTGGCCCGTCAGGATGAATTGCGCAGTTCCCTTGACGCCGCCGGAGCTATCAATCGTAAGATCCGCAACGCGTTGGGATTTCGATGACGTGTAAATGCCGAGGGGCGTGTTGCCGCCGGCTGGTCCATTATCGGCAAGACGAAGCCCGGATGAGTAGTAGTGTTTCCAATGGAGCAGCCCGAACGGGCACATTTTCTGCCCCGGATCGAGGAAGACATCCTTTCCGTTGATAGAAACTACCGCGATATAGTCATCGAGCTGGCCGAGCGAGAGGTAGCTTGGATCGAAAACTGCCTGGTCGCGGTTGACGACCTGCATGGGATATACGTGCAATCCCGCGGCGCGCCCCAAGGCGACATAGAGGAGCGCAAGATCGTCGGACGAGCCGCTCTTTTGCGTCCACACATCTTCGGCATCGCGAATGGCCTTGAGTTTTTCGCTTTTGCGTTCTGCACTGGACTTCTGACGGGTGAAGTCTGTGTTATCGAGCTTCATTACCTCTTCGTAGATCTTGCGCGCCTTTTGCTCGTCGGTGTCGCCCGGATTGACGAGCTTTGCGACCGCATCCTTCAGCGTCTTGCTGGGATTGGCGAAGCGATCAGTATCCTTGGCCCAGCGCTTGCCCTCCTTCTGCCAGAACTCGCCGCCGCTCATATATGGGCTGTAGTAGAACTCCGCCCGCCATTTCAGCGTATTCAGCGGGGGCATCCAATCATCTTTCGGAAAGGGAGGAACGTCGCTCACGTCGAGGCTGTAGCGGTTGCTTATATCGTGCTGCATCTTGACACCATTGCCCACGACCAAGGCATACATTAAGTTGGGCGCTAGATCGCCACGCGAGGTCGTGATGTTCCCGGGTTCCCTGGTCGGTTCGAATGCATAGTGCGCCTTGTGGACGAAATACTGCTGCTGGATCTCCCATGTCGGCGAGGAGACCATGTCGTCTTCATATCGTTTTTGCAGCCGATATTCCAGGATGCTGCCCACTTCAACGCTCGGAAGCGTAAAGACCATGGTGTTGACCTGGAACCCCTTGGTCTTGATGTCCATCAGGTCTGACGGCTTGGTCGTCAGCGGAATGACAGTGCCATCCTGGTGGACGGTGCGGCCCTGGATGTCGGTTACCTTGAAGCTGCGCCGCTCGTAAGGAATGCGTACCGTCGCAAGTTCCTTGCCTTTTTCGGTGAGCACTTTAATGCGGACGCAGTCGCTATGGTAGTGGAGGTTATCGTCCGTCTTCTCTTCGCGATAGAGGTACACCGCGTCGGCGCCCGGCGCCTTGGGGTCCGAGGTCATCTCCAACTCTTCTTTTGTCGGCGGTTGAAATTGAGCATGGAGCAAGGAAGGAAACGCCGTGGCTACACAGCAAAGTGAAAACAGCAGGGCGACTCTCGATCGCATGAGCTAGGTCCCTTTATAGAAGAATGATTGGAAGTGTACAGCAGTCCGGTTGTGATTCGTCGCCGTTCTCTTACCCCGTTTGGGCCATACCAATCCTTCCAGGCTTCTGAAATGGCGTGATCTCCCTCTCAACCGCACCTGCGTTTCCCCCCTTGCGCAGAGAACATCGGACCCGGGACGGTACACTTGATGCGTTTGGAATCCGCGGGAAAAAGGAAACGTATTCAATGAGCGATCGTCGATGGGCAGCGGCATTTCTGGTGGTTTGTGCGGCGGTTTGGGCACCGTGTGCGGCAATAGCACAATGGAATCCACCGAATCCAGTGGTGAGCTTCGACAAGCAGGCAAACGGCCTCGAGATTCACCAGAAGGATGGCGTGCTGAGATTCGAGGTGGATGCGCCGGATGTGCTGCACGTCACTTACTCGCCAAGTGATACAAGCCAGCCGGCGCACTCATCGGATCATGTGGTGATCAAGACAGATTGGCCGGCGGCGAGTTTCGACGTGTCAGAGAACGACAAGGCGATTACGCTGACGACCGCGAAATTGAAGGTAGCGATCGAGCGGCAGAGTGGCTCAATCCACTACCAGGGCGCCGACGGAAAACAACTGACAACCGACACGTATCGGATGCTCCATCCCGCTGAAGTGAATGGGGAAAAGACCTTCCACGCGGAAGTGGCCTTCGGCATCTACGGGTCGCATGAGGGGTTCTACGGGCTCGGACAGCACCAGGCGGGCGTGTGGAATTATCGCGGGGAGACGGTCGATCTTTCGCAGGAGAACACAGAGATCGCGATTCCGCTGCTGGTTTCAACCAATGGATACGGCATCTTCTGGAACAATCCGTCGCGCAGCGTCGTGAATAACCGGTTCGTTCACTGGCTCTACATGAGCGGTGAAGTGGCCGACCGCGTCGACTACTACTTTATCTATGGTCCTGATGCGGACCAGATCATTGGGCATTATCGCGAACTAACCGGCGAGGTGCCGCTTTTCGGGCGCTGGGCCTATGGCTTCTGGCAGTGCAAGAACAAGTACCAGTCGCAGGCGGAGATCGAGGGCGTTGCGGCGAAATATCGTGCGCTGCATATTCCGGTCGACAACATCGTGCAGGACTGGTTCTGGTGGATCACGATGGGCGAGATGAAGTGGAACTCCAACTATCCCGATCCGCAAGGCATGATTAACAAGCTGCACGACGAGCATTTTCATCTGATGGTTTCGGTGTGGCCGTATTTCAGGCCGGGGAGCACGACCTACGATGAATTCGACAAGAACGGTTGGTTCGTCGCCAAGACGAAGACGGCCGGCTTTCATCCGCTGGGGCAGGCGTTGTATGACGCCACAAATCCAGATGCGCGTAAGAAGTATTGGGAGAACGTGAACACGGCTCTCTTTCAGAAGGGCGTGGACGCGTGGTGGCTCGATACAGATGAGCCGGAGACCGAGGGCCAGCAGGACAACATTCTCGTTGATCACAAACTGGCGATTGGCTCGGGTGCTCGCTATGCCAACATCTACCCGCTGTTTCATACGGGTGGCGTGTCAGAAGGCCAGCAGACTGCGTCGGACAAGAAGCGCGTATTCATCTTGTCGCGGTCCGCTTATGCGGGCGTCCAGCGTTATGGGGTGACGGCGTGGTCCGGGGATGTGCTAAGCAATTGGCTAACATTTGCAAGGCAGATTCCGGCGGGATTGAACTATTCCATCTCCGGAATGCCCTACTGGACGACGGATATCGGCGGATTTATTTCCGGCGGCAATTTGAACGATCCGAAGTTCCGCGAACTGTTTGTGCGCTGGTTCCAGTTCGGCACGTTCTCGCCGATCTTCCGCGTGCACGGCACGCGCTATCCCGATGAGAACGAACTGTGGTCGTATGGGCCGGATGCGCAGAAGATCCTGGTGGATTATGACAACCTGCGCTATCGCCTGCTGCCGTATATCTACTCGGAAGCGTGGCAGGTGACCAGCAATCACGGGACGCTGATGCGTCCGCTGGTAATGGACTGGCGCAACGATGTTGAGGCACAGAACACGGGCGATGAATATCTCTTTGGTCCGGCGATCCTTGTCAGCCCCGTGACCACACAAGGCGCGACCAGCCGCACGGTTTATTTGCCCAAGGCGACATGGTACGACTTCTGGACAGGCGCGAAGGTCGAAGGCGGAAAGCGGATTGAGGCCGATGCGCCGCTGGCAAAACTGCCGCTGTATGTGCGCGCGGGTTCGATCATCCCCATGGGGCCGACGATGGAGTGGTCGACCGAGAAGGCCGCCGATCCGATTGAAATTCGCGTCTATCCGGGCGCGGATGGCGACTTCACTCTCTACGAGGACGAGAACGATAACTACAACTACGCGAAGGGGCAACATGCAACCATAAAGTTGCATTGGGATGATACGGCCAAAACTCTGACGTTTGGCGCGCGCGAGGGGAGTTTCCCGGGGATGCTGGAGAAGCATACGTTCAATGTGGTTGTGGTTGGCGAGGGTCAAGGGGTGGGAATCGGAGACAGTACTGGGCAGGCAGGTAGCTTACTATAAGGGCGATCGGACGGAATGGGTCACAAGCGTGTCGACCGGCCCGATGGTGCG
The DNA here is from genome assembly GCA_963735215.1 of uncultured Acidobacteriaceae bacterium. GTDB lineage: Bacteria > Acidobacteriota > Terriglobia > Terriglobales > Acidobacteriaceae > Telmatobacter. The sequence goes on from CAVTKF010000015.1 coordinate 481,597, forward strand.
TGAAACCGTAGACAGGCAGTTGTGCAGTTCTCTGCGGTGAGTTACTGGCTGTTAGCTGACCGCTTCCAGCATTGTCGCTACCAGTGCCAGGGGCAGGCCGACGACGTTGAAGTAGCAGCCTTCGACGCGGGGAATCCATTTGGCGGCGCGAGCCCTGGATTCCGTAGGCACCGGCCTTGTCCATCGGTTCGCCGGTGGCGATGTAGGCGGCGATCTCTTCATCGCTCAGCGTGAGGAATTGCACTCCCGTCACTTCAGCGGCCACTTCGGTGCCTTTCGCCGTTGCGATTGCGACACCGGTGATCACGCGATGGGTTCGGCCGGAGAGCATCCGCAGCATGCGCGCGGCGTCGGCTGCATCTTCAGGCTTGGCGAGGATGTGGCCGTCGAGCGTGACGGTGGTGTCGGCGCCGAGCACGACCACCTGCGGTGGGGCTGGACCCTTGGACGAAATCTCCGCAAAGACCGCCTGCGCCTTGTCGCGCGCCAGGCGGACGACGTAGGCAATCGGGTCTTCGTCGGGTCGGGGATCTTCGTTTACATGCGCCGGCTGCACCTCAAACGTATAGCCGGCCTGCGTAAGCAGTTCGCGACGGCGCGGTGAGGCGGATGCAAGAATCAGTCGTGGCATATCAACTTCTCTAGGGTAGCGCGGCACGGCGGTTGCGGCGGAAATGGCCGGTGCGTTCGCCGCATTATGGCGTGTACGATCAGGAGCGCGATGATCTTTGCGAATCTGGAATTGGCAAAGCGGCTGGAAGGCGCGGAGGCTTACGCCTGTGCGCAGTTTGCGGTGGCGCGGAAGCGGACTGTATCCCGAAAGCAAGTCGGAATGGATGACGTGTGCGGGAGCGACTGTCGTGTTCGACGGCATCGATGCACCTACGACGCAAACCTTCGGTCTCGGGTTGTTCGAAGAGCTCACCCCAGCTGCGCTCGATGAGATTGAACGATTCTTTTGCGAGCGCGGCGCAGAGGTGATGCACGAGGTCTGTCCCTTTGCGGGTGCGGCAACGCTCGATCTGCTCTGCGCGCGAAACTATCGCCCCTTCGAGATCAGCAGCGTGCTTTATCGCGCGGTTGAGCCGCCTGCCGATACGCATCCAGGCAATATCAGTGTTCGCGTGGTCGGGCTGGACGAGGCACAGCTTTGGAGCGACATCAACGCGCGGGGTTGGACGCATGAACATCCTGAATTTGAGGAGTTCGTGAGGGAAGCCGGCGTTCTGATGGCAGCTCGCGAAGGGAGTCCGTGTTTTCTGGCCGAGATTGACGGTGCTCCGGGCGCCGCGGGAGCGCTGACGATTCACGAGGGAGTCGCGCTGTTTGGCGGTGCGGCCACAGTTCCGGAAATGCGTCGTCGTGGATTGCAGGCGGCGCTGCTGCATGAGCGGATGCGCTATGCCGCCGAGCACGGATGCGACCTGGCGATGATGGTGGCGGAAGCGGGGAGCAACTCGCAGCGCAATGCCGAACGCAAGGGATTCCGAGTGGCGTATACGCGGCTGAAGTGGAAGCTGGTGCGCTGACGGATCGTGAATCGAAGCGATTTTCTCGCCCGCCTATACTTTCAGCCCCGTCTCCAACCCATTCTCCGTTGCCAGGCCCCACGCCATAGCCGGGGTGTTGTGGGCCATGCCGAAGCGGCCGTCGGGGCCGAGCAGGATGATGCCGCCGTGGCCGCCGAGGCGGTTGTGCAGATACGAGATCGCGTCGCGTGCGGCAATCTCGGGGGCGCTGCCAGCGGCGACGCGATCGGTAGCCCACTTGCCCAGCACCAGTTTCATGATGGGCTCGCCCCAGCCGGTGAGCGACACGGCCGCCGAAAAGTTGTCGGCATAGCAGCCGCAGCCGATCAGCGAGGAGTCGCCGACGCGGCCCGGAGTCTTGTTCAGCGTGCCGCCGGTCGATGTTCCGGCAGCGATATTTCCATGTACGTCGAGAGCGACTGCACCCACGGTGTCATGCGATCGCTTGGTCGGATCCTCTGCTTCTTCTGACCACGGATCACTTGTTGGCCACTCCTGAAAAGGAATCTGCGTCTCGGGCCCCTTGTCGTCTTCCAGTCCTGAGAAGGTTGCATCGGCAAGTCCAGCAGCCTGGCGTTGCTGCGCCAATTTCAAGCGCTCGCGCTCGCGATCGAGCACCAGTTCCGCATTGTCAATGAGCGCCATGCCGTGTGATTGTGCGAATTCTTCAGCGCCGGCGCCGACGAAGTAGACATGCGGGCTCTGCTCCAGGACCAGCCGCGCCGCCTGGATGGGATTGCGCAGTCGTTCCACGCAGGCCACGCCGCCGGCTTTCATGCGGCCACCGTCCATGAGCAGTGCATCGAGTTGCACGCGGCCGTCGGAGGTGAGAAAACTTCCCCGCCCCGCATCGAAGGTTGGATCGTCTTCCAGAACGGTAACGGCCGCCTCGACGGCATCGAGAGCCGAGCCGCCGCGCGCCAGGATTTTGTATCCGGCTTCGACAGCGCTGCGGACGCCTGCCTCGTGCACTGCTGCGGCATCTTCAGGAATGGCCCAGGCTCCGCCGTGAACCAGCAGGATTGGTTTGTGCGTAGCTGACTTCATCTCCCGGTAATGTTAGTCGATCGAACCGGGATGATGGAGGCGCTTCATCACAGGCGCGCGGAGCGCGAACTTTTGCGATCGCAGTTCTCCTGTCAAGACCCTATCGCTCTTCGAAGCACTCTAAGCCTATGAATTCATTGTGCAAAAAGCTTTGCCGGAATTTGCAGGTAATTATGCGGCATTCCGCTAAGCTTGAAGCATCAATCGCAATCATGCACAAAGGGAGCCGCTGAGGCTCTTAAAGTTTTTCGGACTCCTTCCGCGGAGAACTGGCCGCAGCGAAGAAGCTGAATCAGCACAACTCGACGTAATCGGCAGTGCGGACCTCGAGGAAACGACGGGGAGCGCAAAATTGCGTCCAATTGCCAGCGGGATGAGCAAGAATCAAAGCAAATTGCTCTTCTCTCTGTGGTCTGAGGGTTCTCTCCTGGAAGGCTGTCCGGGAAGGTCGGACAGATGAACGCAGCAAAACCGAAGCTCGTCGCGATGGAAAAGAAGAAAAAGACGAGCTCAGCAAAACAAAAGCGCAAACAGGGTGCGGAGAAGATGCGGGATGCGGCCGCCAAGATTGTGGCGCGCGATTGCAAACCGATCGTTGAGGCTCTGTCATCGAATGGCAAGAAAGGCCAGATGCTGAGCGCCAAGTTTCTGTATCAGCTCGCTGAACAAAATGAACAAGCCGGCGAGGGTGAAAGCGCGCGCAAGTTGCGCAGTATGGCAACAGAGCTTGCGAATGCGCCGGAATGGAACGGCGACTGGCCCAAAGTGCGGGATGAAGAAGACGACGTCGCCGACGATTCGTAACTCGTCGCCATGTTGCCAGGAAGCAGTTTCTCATCAACGATAACTTGAACGGGTCATGGCGCTCGGCCGCGCCGCGGAACTGGCTGCGCATGGCCGACTGTCATGGCCCGTGTTGCGGCACAGAGAAAAAGGAAGAATCACGCATGAGCCTCATTCGAAACCAATCCAATCGCGCCGTCAGAGTTCTGGGAGTGTGCCTCGCCTGGGTAGCGTTGGCCATTGTGGCCCTTGCGCAAGGCATCACCACCACGACGGTGCAGGGGACGGTGTACCTGGCGAACGGTTCGCCGGGATCGGGCACGCTGCAACTGAGCTGGCCCGCCTTCACTACCGCCACTAGCCAGACGGTCGCTGCCGGCAAGATCACCACGAATATCGGCACGGATGGATCTGTGAGCGTGAACCTGGCGCCCAACCTGGGATCATCTCCAGCCGGGCTTTACTACACGGCCATTTACCACATGAGCGACGGCACTACCAGCACCGAGTACTGGGTCGTCCCCGTCGCGGCGCAGACCGGCATCGCGCAGGTGCGCTCGCAGGTGATGCCGGCGGCACAGGCGGTGCAAGCCGTCAGCAAGGCATACGTTGATCAGGCGATTCAGTCAGTCGCGCAGGGCAATCTGACATCGACGGGCGGGCAGCTCACCGGCCCACTGTATCTCACCGGTGACCCGGCACAATCGTTGCAGGCCGCAGACAAGCACTATGTCGACTCCTCGTTTGCGCAGGCCGTGCCCCTGTCAGGCGGGTCCGTCAATGGCCCATTCACCGCGCACCAGCTGGGCGCCGCATACCAGGTCGATCAGTTTTCCGGAGCGGATTTCGGAGCGAAGCTGCAGGCGTGTTTATCAACCATCAGCGGCACCTACGGCGGGCACCTGCGACGCGCGAAACTTCAGCGGCACTCTTGCGATGGCCGCGAACCTGAGCGATTTCCACTGCGAACACCACGGTGATGCTGCCCTGCGCAACCATCTCCACTTCGAGCCAGATCATCGTTACAGCGGGTACGCGCAACGTGTCCTTGCGGGGCTGCGCACTGCGCGGCGCGAGCAACGCCAGCGGCAGCCAGGGCGGCACGGTGCTGCTCTATTCGGGTTCCGGCGCGGCGATACAGGTGGGCGATCGCACCTATGCCGCGGATACGCTCGGCTTTCATCTCGATAATGTTGTCATCAACACCACAGGATCAAACAGCAGCAGCACCAGGCAATCGCAGCTTATCGCACACAGGAGATAGATCTCGAAAGCCTGTATCTTCTAGGCAATGCCAACCAGACCGGCATGACGCTTGACGGCACCGGGAACTACACCGGCGGCACATTCTACGACAACCACATCAGCGGATTCCAGACCGCGATCAACGGCATCGGACACCAGGTGATCAACTCTGCGGCGACCGACTGGCTCAACGCGAGCACGTTTGTCCGACTGCACATCGACTGCCCGACGGCCAGCGGGAATCCCATTGCCGGCACCTATGGCGTCAACCTGCAGCAGGGCGATGGCAACAGTTTCACCGGCGGCGACGTGGAGAACTGCGCCACCGCTCTGCATCTGGGGGCGAACGCGCAGAACAATACGATCGTCGGCTTGCGCAATGAGAACTCGACGAACCAGGTTGTGGCTGATCGGGCAGTTCGTACAACAACTGGATGACCGGCGGCACGATGTTCACCGGCAAGCTGACCGACAACGGCACGCGCAACAGCTTTCTCGACACATTTCACCGCAGCTTCAACTCATGAATGGGGACTGGTACGGCAGCCAGCAGGACGCAACGCTCACCAACCACTACCGGCTCGGCATCGGCAGCGGCAACGAGCGCGGCCTGCTCGATCGCTACCAGACCGACTACGGCTATCGCTGGACGATGGGACTGAGCGACGCCACGGCGGGCGAGCAGTTTTACCAGGTGCTCGATGAGTTGAACAACGTCTATCGACTTTCGATCGGCCAATACAACAACGGACAGGCAAGCACAAACAACCAGACGGTGATCAATTCCGCCGGCACGGGCGCGGTGGTTCTGAACGGCTCAAACAACGCGGGCACAGGCGGCGTGGTCTTCGGTTCGGGCGGTGCGAGCGAAAGCACCGTTGCAACCGTCGGCAATACCGGCAACGCGCAGTTCAACGGCACACTGCAGGTGGGCGGGACATCGCAATCTACCGGCACCACTGACGGTGCGCAACAATGCCGACGCCGAGATCGATTATTATCTCTGGCCCGGCTCGACAGCAGCCAGAAAGGATCCTTCACCTACAAGGATTGGAACGGCAACAGCCAGTGGTACATGGTGAAGGATGCGAGCAACAACTGGGCGCTGAACTCCGCCACCGGCGGACTCGACAGCTTCAAGGCCTACCAGAGCACCAACAGCGGCGACACCTACATCAATGCTTCGAATCATCGGGCGTCGTGCGCGTGAACTATGAAACCGGCGCGGGATCCGCCTTCAATATTTACGGCGGCAACAGCAGCAATCTATACGCCAGCTTCTTACGGGAACACTTCTATCAAGTTTCCCGGTCTTTCCGCATCGAGCGGTCACAACTGTCTGCAGATTGACTCGTCGGGATACATCACCAACACCGGCGTTGCATGCGGCTCGGGCAGCGGCAGCGGCACGGTAAACAGCGGTTCGACGGGACAGATCGCATATTACAACGGCACCGGCGCGGCGGTCAGCGGCATGAGCACGATACCCGTCTCCGCGGGCGGTACCGGAGCGAGCACTACTGCCGGCGCACTCGCCGCGCTTGGCGGCGTATCAATGGCGACGACGACGGCACAGAATCTTTCTGGACCGTTAAATGCATCGGTCAATTCGCAGCTAAACGTGATGGCCTTTGGCGCAAAGGGCGATTGTGTGACCGACGACTCTGCCGCTATCCAGGCAGCGTTTACAGCGTCGCACGCGCAGTATCCCTGGAACCCAATATATTTTCCTCTGCCTTCCGGTGGTTGCTACCTGGTCAGTACACTCACATGGCGCGGGGAGTCTCTCATTGGACAGGAACCAGCGGGTGTCATGCCTAGCATTCAATCGGCAGGTGTGGTGCTCAAGGGCAAGGCCGGCCAGGATATTCTTCACGTTCCCGACCCCAACAGTTCGAGTTCCTCGGTTCTTCACTCGTGGAGCATCAAGAACATCTCTTTCGTGGTGGACGATTCGGTGGACGCTTCATCCAGCTTCACACACCGCTGGCCGGGTCGATGGGCTGCCGACGGCGCTATGACTTCAGGGAGTGCAGTATTGACGTCCAGCAACTCTCTGATTTCGTGCAGTGACAAGGGGCAGAACATCCAAGTCAACGGGGCGGGCGCTTCTGGCGCAAATCTTGTTACCACCATCGCAAGCGTTAGTCCATGTTGGGGAAACGGAACTGCGCAGATAATTACACTCGCGGCATCAGCCGCCACAACTGTCAGTGGTGCAACGGTCTATGTCACACCCGTCAATATCGCTGTCACGCAGCATGTCGGCAACTGCGCCATTGCTGCTGATCAGCATGATGGCAATTCCGCAAACTGGCTAACAAGCCCGGCATGGTACCAGGCGTCCATGTCTCAGGTGAGCGTTTCCTCTCTGAGCGGAGGGACTCAAAACAATTCATGTGGATTCTTCTGGCAGGGCGCATACCAGCCGTACAACTTTGACAATCGCGGCTTTTACATTTCCCGGCTGACTTACGGCGTGGTCCAGGCAATGGTTGATACCAACACCGCATCCGGCACGGCCGCGGCGGGGCAGGATTATCAAAAGTGGGACCACGGGTACCTCGGTGGCACCTACCCCTGGATTAGCTACAACGGCAGTGAATATACCTTGACGGACATTCAACTTGCCAGCACGAATGGCCCACAGGTTCTGCAGGCTCATGCAGCATATGAGTCCAACGTCTCAAGCTGGTATATCCGCGTACCTGAGTTTGAAACGGCTTCGGGTTCCGGTTGGAGAATTGAGGGCTCTGGGATGTCGGCCGATGGGTTGGAGTTGTGTGGTAGTGCATCCACGATTGCATACCTCGACACGACAAATTCAACTTATCGAAACACTGGATGCACCTACGGAACGCTCAATGTCTACGGCAACGGCAATTCAGTGGACTACGGCAGCCACTTCTATACCAACGCTCCCAACGACTACGGCGAGCAGAATCAAATTACAGGACAATATCTAGCTAATCCATTCAAGAGTCATCAACCGACGGTCAAACTTGCCTTTACGCCTAGTCGCGGCAGCGGTTACACAAGCGGTGTTGTTACACCCGACTTCATCACCAGCGGTAACGCAGCCACGCCCTACCCAAATCAAGGTGACTTGATGCTTTGGCCCGAGGATATGTATTCATCCGCTGGCATCTATTCGCTCGATTCAGCATCAGTGACTGGTCGCAGCTTTTCCACCACCTCTGGCTACCAGATTGGTGGGGGCGGTCAAGGGTTCTTCAATCTTGCCACTTACAACATCGTCGTAGGAACCCAAGTACCCGCCGGCAACATCCTCTTCTATGCAGCGGTGAAGTGCAGCACGAGCACCACGGCTACGCTTGCTGTGATCTCGAATTACACTTCGATTGGCAGCGGTTCATTTGCCTGTGGCACGTCGTACACCACGGCGTCTGTCACCGTCAATCTTTCAACCTACAGCGGGCAATCATTAGGCTTCTCTGTAACCCCGACAACAGGAACGTTCCAAGTTGGTTGGGCGGCTATTCGTCCGTTTCAAGGAGACTACAACGGAAAACAGCCGGTACTCAATGCAACTGCGATCAGCGTAACGGGCAGCGGTGCGGCTGTACCATCAGGGCCAGGCTCCGGTGTCACAAGCGGACATCCCGTTTGCTACACCGGCACAAACGGCCAACAGCAGGACTGCGGTGTTGGGTTGCCGCTGACGGGAACGACGGGCAGCATCGGTGGTAGCGCTCTGGCTGCTGGAGCCTGTACGAGTGGCACGGTCAGCATCACAGGAGCAACGACGACCATGGCGGTGATCGCGACGCCTGCTGCGTACCCGGGCGACGGCATGGCATGGCGTCCCTATGTCTCCTCTTCGGGCGTCGTCACTGTGAAGGTCTGCGCCGGGATTGCGGGGACGCCGACGGCGAGCACCTACAAGGTGCGGGTGATCCCATAAGTTCGCTGCCGATGCTTCGCTCACACGATCAGCCCGAAGTCGGTACAGGCTAACGAATTCGGCGTTGCCTGAGAGCAGGATGAGATGTATTCCAAGGGGCGCTCATCAACCTGGGCGCTCCTCCTTCTTCGTTATCGTCAACAAATTCCCTGCCGAGTACTGGGCCTATTCACCAAGTCTCGAAAAGCTTCCCGCCAAGAGTCATTCCTGCGCATGTGTGAAAAGGGAGAGCTCGTCGGGAATTGCCTGCGGCCTCAGCGCATCTCCACGTGAAATGCTGCACTTCGTATGGGAATCCGCAACACGGCTCTACGCTGTCTGATTTCGCGGCAGAGACAAAAGGAAACAGATTGATGGATGCCGAGGAGTGGGTATTTGAGCCGGAGACGCTGAGTGGGGAGGAACTGGTGCGGTTTGGTCAGCTTCTCGATAAGCGCCCGGCGGAGTTGCATGGGCGCAACGTTGTGATGGAACTCGCCGAACATTTGCTGTACGTGCGCACACGCACTGGCCTAACCAGATCTCTCTGCGCCAATGAGGTGCAGCAAGCCTTCGAAGAGCGGCGCGGTCGGCGCAACATCATCCTGAAGGCGCGCCAGATGGGGCTGACAACGTGGGCCGCCGCGCGATTTTTTCTGAAAACCATTACGCAGCCCAGGAACGCTGACGCTGGAGGTGGCACACACCCAGGAGTCCGCCGAAGAGATCTTCCGCATCGTGCATCGTTTTCTCGATTACCTGCCGGAGCGTTTGCGCAATGGATGCCTCAGAACCTCGCGCGCCAATGTGCGGCAGATCGTATTTCCGGAGTTCGATTCTCAGTATCGTGTCGTCTCCGCGGGCGAGCGCAATGCCGGCCGCGGCATGACGGTGCAGAATCTGCATTGCTCGGAACTGGCGCGCTGGCCCGGCGATCCGGCGGAGACCTCGCAGGGCTTCGCGCAGCACTCGCTCCGGATGGCGAAGAGATTCTGGAGTCGACGCCTGACGGCATCGGCGGATGCTTTTACAAGGAGTGGCAGAACGGCGCCGGAGACGGGGATGGTGCGTCATTTCTTTCCGTGGTGGATGGAGCGGCGATATCGCGCCAAGGCAGTCGACGAGAGCTCGCTGACAGAGGAAGAGCAGGCGCTGATCGAACGTCATCAACTGAGCCTCGCGCAGATCGGATTTCGACGCAAAATGCAGGCCAATTTCGTGGCCTGGCGCGGCAGGAATATGCCGAGGATGCCGGAAAGCTGCTTTCGAGCCAGCGGCGACTCTGTCTTCGAACTGGACCGCGATCGAGCAGCGACTGGCAGCGGCGCCGGCGCCCGTCGAGCTCGCGCCACAACGGGGAGCTCGAGATCTGGCTGCCACCCGTTGCGGGCAAGCAGTACCTGGTCGCGGTCGATCCGGCGGGCGGCGGCAGCGAAGGCGATTACTCGGCGCTCGAGGTGCTGGAGATGGAGACCGGGCTGCAGTGCGCGGAGTTTGCCGGTCACGTCGGCGGGCTGGAACTGGCACAACTGGTGACCAGCGCTAGCCGATCGAGTACAACAGCGCGTGGCTGGTGGTGGAGCGCAACAATCACGGCAGCGGCGTGCTGGCGCTGATCGGAGAGCGTCTGCCGCTATGCGCGCATCTACCGCCAGGCAGGCCAGATGGGTTGGCTGACGACGTCGGTGAGTCGTCCGGCGATGATCGGGCGGCTGAACGCCGGCCTGATCGAGGAGCCAGACCGATTCATGAGCCGGCGGCTTCTGGCGGAATGCAGAAGCTTTGTCCGCCAGCCCGATGGAAGCACAGGCGCACGCGCCGGCACGCATGACGATCGCGTAATGGCCATGGCGATCGGACTGGCAGCAAGGGCGGAGATGCTGGAGAATGCAGCCATTAGCTCTAGCCTGAGCTGCAGCTAGCTCATGAGCGGCAACTCGCCGCATTTCGAAAGACCGACTCCGGCGAATGCGCTTCAGTCGAAGTTGACGGCTAAAAGCTAGTAGCTGAAGCTCTCCATTAGAATCGAAACTGACCACAAGAGCGGGGAGACGGGCTTGGCGGTTCTGGCGGTGCAGCATATCCGGCGCATGCGGGGCGGCGCACAGGGCCAGTTGATGCTGGGCGCAGACGGGCATGCCTACGTCGTCAAGTTCCAGAACAACCCGCAGCACATGCGCGTGCTGGCCAATGAATACCTGGCCTCCAGGCTGGCGCGGCGGCAGGGCTGACGGCGCCGAGGCGGAGCTGATCGAGGTATCAAGCTGGCTGATCGAGAACACGCCGGAGCTGGAGATCGATCTGGGCCGCACCCGCTGCGCTGCCAACCCGGGCTGCAATTTGGATCGCGCTTTGTCGGCGGCCTGATGCCGGGCCAGGTGGTCGATTACCTGCCCGAAGAACAACTGGCCGAGCTGAAGAATCTGAGCGAGTTTGCCGGTATCCTCGCCCTGGACAAGTGGACCGGCAACGCCAACGGGCGGCAGGCGGTGTTTACGCGCAAGCCCGGGAACGGCGGTATCAGCGCGGTCTTCATCGACTTCGGATACTGCTTCTCATGCCGGCGAATGGAAGTTTGAAGATGCGCCGCTGCGCGGCGTTTACTACCGCAACGATGTGTACCGAGAGATCACGGGATGGGAGTCGTTTGAGCCGTGGCTGACGCGCTGGAGACGATGCCGGCCGAGACGGTGTGGGCGGCGGCGAACGAGGTTCCGCCGGAGTGGTACGGCGGCGATCTGAGCGAGATGGAAGCGCTGGTGGAGAAACTGCTGGCGCGCCGAAGCCGGATCCGGGAACTGATCGAAGGATTCGGGAACTCGGACCGGAAGCCATTTCCCAAATGGGGTCGTTTGCGAATCAACGAAACCTCCGAGGGAGAGACGTGGAATTGCATGAACGCTGGGGATGCTAGCGCATTGTCGGCAGGATCATGTAAGCGCGATGCCTGGCGTCGGATGAATGGAGGTGACGTGCGAACGCATGACGACGGACAATGAGCGACTCAACTGCGAGTTTCAGTTGCTGCGGTATGTGCCGGACGCGGTGCGGAACGAGTATGTGCATATCGGCGTGATTCTGCGCGAGCAGGGCGGCGCTGCAGGACGCCGCATGGAAGTGCGCTTTACGCGCGACTGGCGGCGGGTGCGCTGCCTCGATCCGGATGCGGACACTGCGGTGCTGGAGGGAATGGAAAGCGAATTGCGCAGCCGGTTGCGGCACGATCCGGACGGCAAGCTGATGCGAATCCTCGATGAGTCTCTCTCGTTGAACGTGCAGATGACGGATCCCAAGGCTTATCTTGCCGAGAGCCTGCCCGCCGGCGATGGAAGAGCTGATGCGCCTCTATGTCGATCCGCCGACGCGCGAGCGCATGCCGCGCTGAGCGGGCGGGCGGCGATCCAGGCACGAATGCGCAGCGAGTTTGAGCATGCGGGCGTGTGGGATCTGCTGCGCAAGCGGATTGCGGCCTCGGATTACACGCGGCCGGGAGATCCGCTGCGCATTGATGCAGGCTACCGGCCGAATGGGATGATTCGCATGTTTCACGCCGTGAGCCTTGAGCCGGGACTCGAGATGGCAAAGGTACTGGCGTTTTCTGCTGCGGGTTTGCGCGCAGGTGTGGAGCGCGTGGAGAAGGCAGACCTTGAGTTGACCGCGATGATTGAGCCTGCGGCAAGCTGGGAGCGACCGAGGAGGAGCCCGAGCGGCTGGCACATGTATCGCTTTGGCGTGGAGACGATGGAAGAGAATCAGATTCGCGTGCTCACCACCGCGGACCTGGCCCGCGTGGCAGAAACGGCGCGCCGCGAGTTGCGTGTCTAAGGTTGTCAAGACCATGCGGTCGAGATATTCAGGGCCGATAGGTCACTTAGTTCCGATATAGCAACGACTTAGTCGCTGAAAAATAACTTCGCAGGTTTGCAGGTAATTATTCTGATGTTTCGTAGGATTGATTCTGTTGAGAGCGAGAGAGGTTATCTCGCCTGATGGCTAAGGAACATGCGGAACAGTCCAGCTTGACTGATTACTGTTCACTGACAAATGTTCACTGAAATAGAAAAGGGCATGGTCCTCCGGATTGTGCCCTTTCTGTTTCCAGAAGGAAGGTGCGCGTGAAGGTTGGCGAACAGTTGCGGGAATCTGGCGGCAGGCAACGCGCGGCACGAGTGTCGGCTGCCGGCGGGACGCGCTGCCGAGGCGGGGCGCAAGACACTGGCGCTGCCTGCAATCCTGAGCCCGGTGCAGTTTCCCGGGCAGTCGCTGCCGAAGCCGACGCCGCATCAATCTGCGGCAAGTTTGCCGAGACACCGGTGGTGCGGCGCGCGATCAACGTGATCAAGGACCGTATCGCGGCCATGGACTGGCAGGTGCGCGTGCGGCGCGGCTGCGCACCCGGCGACAGTGTCGGACGTCGACGACGAGGCTGAGGGCCCTGCGGCGGACGCTCGAAGAACCGAATGCGGTCGACAGCTTTCGCACGCTGATCGAGCAGGTGATTGAAGATGCGCTGACGGGCGGCTACGGCGCGATCGAGATGGAGCCGACCGGCGACGCGGAGCGGCCGGCGATGCTGTGGGCGGTGGATGGAGCGTCGATCCGCATCAATCGCCAGCTGGGACGGCCAGCCGGAGACGCCGCGCTATGCGCAGGTCGCTGCCCGGCCAACTGGAATCGAGCGGCGTGGACCTGCGCGACGACCAACTGATGTACGTCCGGATGAATCCGCGCAGCTTTACGCCCTTTGGGCTGGGGCCGCTGGAGGTTGCGTTCGAGACGGTGAATCAGTTTCTGAGCGCGCACCGGTTCGCGGCAAGCTGGCGGCGAACTCGGTGGCGCAGTATGCGCTGTGGCTGAACGAGGCGACGCCGGCGCAGCATGACCGGCTGATCCGCTGGTGGCAGGACGAGATTGAGGGCACGGGGCGGGTTCCGCTGATCTCAACCGAGCAGAAGCCGGAGGTGCTGCGATTCGCGCAGGGCACGGATGCGGATCTGCGGCTGGCGTGGCAGGAGTTTCTGATCCGCATGGTGGCGAATGCATTTGGCTTGCCGCCGCTGCTGCTGGGGCTTGAGAGCGATGTGAATCGTTCGACGGCTGCCGAACTGGCCGACGAAGCGTTTCGCGGCGCGATTCTGCCGCTGGCGCAATTGCTCGCCGGCCACATTACGCGCGACCTGTTCGCGAAGTGCATCGGCTGGCGGGAATTCGAGTTTGTCTTCAACGAATTGAACGCGCGCGACGAAGAGACGGAACTGGCGGTCCAGGTGCAGCTGCTGCAGGCCGGAGTGCTGACGGTGAATGAAGTGCGCGCGATGCGGGGACTGGCGCCGCTCGCACAGGAGCGGGACGGCACAGGTAGCTGGATCTCCTGAAGTGGGCAAATGAGCGGGCATGGGCACTTGGGCCGCATCGCCTCAACAGCAGTGCGGCCATTGTTCTGGAGATGGGCGGAGAGACATGCGATTGGAAGCGATGGCGGTGAAGATTCCACACGTGGAAGGACATCCCAACCGGGTGCCATTTGAGGGCGTGTTGACAGTGGTGAACTCGGCCAGCGACAAGGCTCCGGCCGGCGCGCGCGGGCATCGCGTGATGCTAACGCGCGAGGCGGCGGAGAAGGCGCTGCCTTCGCTGCTGGGCATGGCGGTCGATTACCGGCCGGGATGGGATGGGCACGATGCGCGGCGCAAGATCGGGCTGCTCACCGAGGCGAACCTGGCGGGCAATCGATTGGTGGTGCAGCGGCTACCTCTATGCGCGGGATTTTCCCGAGGTGGCGAAAGACGATTGCGGCGCACGCTCCGGAGGCAATGGGCATGAGCTACGAGCTGGCCGATGCGCGCGTGGAAGATATGCGCGCCGAAGTATGGAAGCTGACCCGCGTGACCTTCACAGGCGCGGCGATTCTGCTGCGCGAGAAGGCGGCGTACCGCGCAACCAGTTTCCGGATGGCGAGCTAGAGCAGGAAGCTGACAGGTCTCAGCTTGGCAGCTTTGCAGATGACTCGGACGATCAGCTGCATCCGCTGACATGCTGAGAGCTGATGGCTAACGGCTAATAGATGCTTTACGAAAGGAAATCGATGGAGAACAACGAAAAGCAAATCATGGAGCGGCTGGAGGCTGCGACCAGTCTGCTGGAGAGAGACGCTGCGCTGGCTGGAAGAACGGCAGAGCCCTTACGGGCGAGGTGGAGAGGATTTCCGCCACCGTGGAGCAGAGCCGGCGCGAGGCGGAACTGGCACGAGAAGCTCGCCGGCGGCCGAACGCGAAATCGCAGAGCTGAAAGCCGGCAGCAGCCCAGCGCGGTTCTGAATCCACTGCGCAGAACGTTCCCGGCATCGACATCGGAGATGCTGGCCAAGCACGGCATCGCCGATGGACCGGTGGATGTGCGCACTCTGGACGCGGCACTGGCCGGATTGAGCCTGGAGCAGCGCATCGCGGTGAAGAGCCAGCTGCTGCGCGCCGGCGCGATCGCTGTAACAGTCAGCTATCAGCTGAGCTTCAGCTGAATCACGCGGATCAGTTGATCGGCCGATTCCGGATGCCGTGATTCGTGCCTGAATTCCCTGACAGCTGAGCAATCTAGGACACCTGTTACACGGCCCCATGGAGGGGCGGAAAGAGCCTATGAACGCAACCTTTGCAGACATCCACGCGGCAGCAGATTACATCGGGCCGGGCGCAATCGAAGTTCCGTTGTATCAGACCGAGATCTTCGACATCTGCCGCCGCTCGAGCCCTTCGGGCAGCGCATCAAGCAGGTTCCGGCGACCGGGCATCCGTCGCGCTTCTTTGAAGAGACGGCAATGCCGAATCCGGGCACAGCAGGCTTCGTCAATCCGCGCAGCATCGTCGCTCCGGTGGTGAGCCCGACGCGCGTGGAGCGCAGCGTGCCGCTGAAGGCCATCGTGTCGCAGATCAATTACAACCTGTTCGACGTCGAACTCGGCAACCAGCAGAAGCAGTTCGCCTACCTGCAGGCCAAGGACCTGGTGGACACGGTGAGCGGCGTGATGCTGACGCACGATGTGGCGCTGTGGAACGGCAACGACACCAGCCTGAGCTCGCCGACGACGACGCAGTACATGGGCGCGATTGCGCAGATCGCGGCCGGCGGCACTGACCACGACCATCGGCACCACGGCTTCAATCGTGGACGGCATCAAGTCGGCAGTCGCGCAGATGGTGGCCAACAACGGCTATCCATGTGCGGCCCACGGCGATCTATGCCAACCCGGTGCTGCTGGACCTGATCGACCGGGAGATGAAGACCGAGTTCAACGTGGTGCTGAACACCGACCAGATCACCGGCGGCTTCCGCGTGAAGATGCTGTCGACGCAGGCCGGCGATCTGCCTTTGATTCCGGACTGGAGCCTGAGCTACACGGGCACGCCGGGTTCAGGCTCGGCGGTGCTGCCGGCTTACATCGTGACCGAGGACCTGATCGAGTACCACTGGCTCGGCGATCCGACTCCGCGCATCTTCCAACTGGGCCTGCCGGGTTCGCTGGCGCAGCAGTATGTCGCGGTCAAGTTCGGCGCGCTCGTGGTGAAGGGCGCGAACTACGCGCACTACCAGGTGCTGGTGGATCGCTAGATCAGGCTCGAGCAGTGATCGAGTTGGCAGTGCAGTTATCAGTGCTGACACAGCGAATGAGCGGACTCGCGGAGCACTGACTGAGCACTGAGCCCCGATCTCTGAACCCTGATCATCTAAACGGGAAGGATAGACATGGCATATCTGCAGCCAGCGGATTACCCGAATTACGGATTGCCGGCTGGGACGACGGCGGACTGGATAACGGCCGCGACGGCGCTGATCAACAGTTACTGCAGGCGGCCGGACCTGAACGTCATCCAGTACACGGAGCGATTGCGCCTGACCAGCGGTGCGCAGACGGTGCGGCTGAGCTATCTGCCGCTGGCGCCACTGGGCACGGCGTACTTCACCACTGGTGAACATCGAAGGCCGATACGCGCGGCCGCGGCGCGGCGAAGCTGATCGAACCGCACTGTTCGAAATCGCATTGGCATTTTCGCTGCCCGGCCAATGGACAGCGATCGATCCAACTTCGGTGGACTTTGACCCGAACACGGCGAGCTGACGCTGCCCTGGAATGTGCTGGGCTTGCCCTACAACGAAGTCACGGTGACCTACACCGCGGGGCTTGCGACGATCGGCGACGACGTGAAGACAGCATGCGCGCAGATTGTGCGCAACGCGCAGTCGACGCCGGCGCTGAATGCGAGCAAGACCAAGATCGACACGATGCAGATGCAGTATTTCTCAAGTTCGCTGGTGGACGAAACAGTGCAGGCATGGCTGCGTCCCTACGTAGCGAACAGGCTGGGGTGAGCGATGAGCGATACGGCGCCGCGCAACCCGGTGGGCGCTCCGCAGATGCTGGCCGATGCCCTGCTGCGCAGCGTGGCAGGCACAACGGCACTTCTGCGGGTGACAGGCACGAACACGGACACGAACCAGTCGGAAGTTGGGCTTGGTGGCAACGACGTTTACCGAGGTTGTCGGTGAGCCCGGTGGTGATGCGCAAGCTGCGGCCAACGTGGCAAGAGGGCGGCGCAGTCGAAGTGGGAGTTGCTGGTTTCGGCAACCAGCGTGGAGCAGCAAGTGAACGCGCTGGATCTTGCCTTCGGCGCAGTCTCTGTTCGCCATGACGCTGGCAGTCACAGTAGCAGGACAGGATTACCTGATCGAGTTCGATCGCTTCGAATGAAGCCTTCGGCCAGGTGTATCTCTACCGGCTGCTTTTGCGCGAGGCACAGCCAAGCGGTCAGTCGACATTCTGCAGCGCATAACAACAGCCGATAGTTCACAGTCTCAGAAGTCCGCTACTAAGTGACAGCTTCGACAGATGTACCGGCCTGATTCAGGAGTTGTACTCATGCAAAATGCGAAAGACTCGTTTTATATGGCGCTGCGCACGCGGCTCGCCGCGATCAATCCGGAGCGAACGGTGCTGCTGCGCGGGCAGTGCGGCCGGGGATCCTGGTCGAGGAGGCGGAAGCCCCTTCGGCCAGTTTCCGAACGATGTGTTTGTCCTGCGCTGGCTCGGCCTGGGCGTCGACATGGATCTTGGCTCGACGATGGCGGCCGAGGAGTGCGAGATTCTCTACCAGACCTGCGGAACGCAGAGCTTTGGCGGACTCGACCGCGGCCGCTGCATTGAGCGCGATGGACGAGGAACTGATCGCGATGCTCGCAGCCGTTCTACACACCGAAACTCAATTACTCCGTCCAGCCGCCAGCGGCAATGCTAACCCAGGTGTTCTGGGACGAGCCGACTTTCACGCCCATCACTGTGCAGCGCGATCGGCTTGAGCCGGTCGGCAAAGGTCATGGTCTACAGCTACCAGGAGCAGGGGGAGTAGATGACGGCCAACTTGGTTTTCAGCTCCCGCGCCGGTGGCACGGCGCGTGCGCGCCTATTTCGCGCCGGTGAATCGCGCGACGCAGACGCCGGTGCTCTTCGATCCGTCGCAACAAGGCATCGTTCAATCTCGATGCTCCGCCTGCTCCGTGGATCGACCTGGGATGGATTCAAGAATTTCGCGCGCAAGTCGGCGAGCAAGTCGGCGCCATTCTGACGGGCATTCCGGCCGCACCACTGGAGCAGGTGCGTGAGACGCTCGAGGCCAAGTGAGTTTCGAGTTTCCTGAGCTGGACGAAGCTGACCATGGCGCTGGCCACCGGATCGCAGCATATGAATCTGCTGGCGCCGGCCAGCGGTGCCGCGCCGTCCGCAGACGGGGCACAGGCTGCGCCGGCTGTAACGGTGCAGAGCGGCTCGACGGCATCATCATTCATGCTGACAGCGACCGACGCCGCCAAGTTCGCTCCCGGCTCGATGGTTGCGGTCGACGTGGACTACACCGGGCAGACGGGCTATGTGGGCGCGCCGGTTGCGGCGCATATGTGCGCCAGCCGCTTACCGATGTGGATTACATCCGGCGCGTCACATTCAATGTTGCGCCTGGTGCTCGGAGTCAGCTGCAACGAGCCTGACGCTGGCGGAGCCTTTGCCCGGCGGTGCGCCAGCAGCGGGCGCAAAGCTACAGGCCATTACGGATTTGTCGATCGCGAAGGCGGCAGCTTCTATCAGGAGTGGTCGGCGCTGTTTGTGATGCAGGGCAGCCAGGGCGAGCGCATCTTCTTCCACTACCCGCGGCTGCAGAGCATGGCCGGCGCAGAAGAGTCGGCCATCCCGCTCGACAGCAAACACAAGGGCGGGCTCGCGCGCATTCTGCTCAAAGGACAGTTTCTTGCGCTGCCGGTGACCGATCCTCTGGATGGCGAGCGCGTGCTGTGTTACCGCAGCTTTCTGCCCGCCGCAACGCGCTGATCTAATCAACAACTGCAGCATCATTTGAATTCCGAACAGGATTTGGGACACACACGATGAAGATCACGATCGGCGGACAGGACTATACGTCGCACTCGATGCCGCACATCCACTGACGATCGAGCGCAAGCTGAACGAGCCATCGGTATGCCAGTTATGGATAACTCTGCCGGCAGATGACGCCAGCTTGCAATCTGACGCGCAACCAGTCCATCGCAGATAACTGGCGATGATGGCACCTTTTACTTCACCGGCTACATCGCGGCGAGTCCGCTGCCGGAGTATGCCGGGCTTGGAATCGAAGGCCCGCGTTACCGGATTGCGATCTCAGGCTATGAGCGATGAGTATCTGCTCGACCAGCTGGCGATGCTGCCCGGCACGGGCGCAGCGGGAGTAAACTGCCGGGCCGCTTGTGACTTCTCTTGTAACGAAGACAGGATCGACTGCACTTTCGACCCAGGCGCTTTACGCTCAATACTCCTGTAGTCCAGTTTCACTCCGAGGCCGGATGCGTCCTTCAGCAAGAGTGCCGGGCGGTTGCAAGCCAGGCACGGGCTGCGTATCGCGCGCTGAATGGCGCACTATCGCTCTCATCAATTCCCGCTGCGGTGCATCCGCTGAATGAGACCGACGGCAGCCTGACACTCGCGAATCTGGCACTCACCGCAGGCGTGAAGCGCGCACTCGCAAACGATGTTACGGTTTGCGGCGAACATGAACCAACCGCCTATGTCACCGAATATTTTCTCGGCGACGGAGTGACCACCCAGTTTAATCTTTCCAGCAGACCCATACTTTCCGGCCTCGTCCGAAACCACGCTCATCCGCGAGCTGTTCAACGAAGCCCAGATCGATCTGCGCCTATGGGGCAATACCGGCGAGCAAGGCTATTTATCGCTCGGTGCGGGCGGCCTGGCGATGCAGGCGGCAACGGAATCGATGGAGATACTCAGTTAGCTGGATCGACCCGGTCGAGATGGGCGGGACCCTGTTACTTGAAGCCAGCGGCGTTACTCTCGCCAATCGGAAGCACCGGAATTCTGGCTGGCTTCTTTACGGGCGAACTGACTCAGCAGGCATGCACCGCGGGCTTTCAGGTAACTGCTCAGCAGAGGCACGGGCGCCGTATCAGTGCAGCCGATCATCCTGGGCTCGCCGGCAGGCAGCGCCTACCAGGTAAATCCGGCCAATCAATACACGCTTCGGGTGCGCGTACATTGCCCGGAGTGCGAACGCGGTACTGGCGATCTATCACAGTTACGGCGATAGCGGCGCAATCAGCTACGGCGGCCAATGGAACATCGCTCCCGCGAAACTGCAGTTCGAGATTCAGGAATTTGTGAATGGCGTCGCCGGAATGCCGGTCACTCTATACGACGGCGCAGATCGCGAGCTTGCCCGGAGCATGCACAGTTGTCGCAGCCAGCAGCATCAATCTCCTCGGCTCGATGCGCGCGTTCAACCTCACCAATCTAGGATCAGGCTGGGTGGTCAGCACTCCTGCCAACGGCAGCCCTGCAACGCGCCGCGTCGGAACCACAGCGCAGGCTGGCCGAGTGCCACGTCGAGCGCACGGGCAAGCTGATTTTCTATACCGGATTTGCGCCGCCGCTCGGCGAGCAGATCGCTGTGAGTTATCGCGCGGTGGGCAGAGCCGTTGGGCGGCCGTGAATACCGCGAGCCAACAGGCGCTTGCGCAAGCCGGTATGCCCTCGTGGCAGCATGGATCGGCTCTGTAACCAATCCCGCCGCGCGCAGTTCTGCAGGATTGCCGCAACGCTGCCCTCGCATTGAGCAGGCAGCCGCAAGCGTAAGCGCACTGTGGAGCGGAACCTACAAAGGCACACGAGCCGGCTTTGACTCCGATGTGTGGCCGGGCGATGCGCTTGCGTTGAATGCTCCCTCGGCAAACTTGAATGCCAGGTGATTGTCCGCGCAGTGAAGGTGACTTACGGCGCCAGTTATCCCGACCTGGTGGAGTATGCAATCACGTTTGCGAACGACTGGGCCGATGACCTGGCAATCAAGACGAGCGCAACAGTTCCTGCGGATGCATGGTTACCGGCGCCAATTTCACCGACTTATCTGCCTAACTTGAACGGGCTTTCGATCGCCTCAATAAGTGGCGGCAACTGTCACGATCAATACCGGCGCCACGGCCACCAGCGGCGGCGGATTTGAGATTCGCCGCCGCGACAACTGCTTCATGCCGGGCAAAGATCCCGACCTGGTGATGCGCGGTTCGCAGCCAAACATGACCTTTACGCGCGTCTCGGCCAGCGACCGTTCTATATAAGAATGTACGACGGCTCGAACCCGCCCAACTACTCGGAGTTTTCGGCGGCCCTGATTTTCAATCTGCCGCTCGGTTCTTGAGTGGCGACCGCGGAGTACGACGGATGCGAATGATGAACGAATTCGAAGCACAGGTGTTAAGCGACTTAGCGTACTGAAGACACAGATGACTGGGCTGATGGGCGACGGTAACGGCGGACGCATCGCGGAACTGGAGCGGCGCATGGAGCGCCATGAGCAGAACTGGCAGCGCGCCAAGGGATTTCTGGCCGCGTTCAGCGTTTTGCTCGCGGTTGTTGAAGTGGCCGTTGAGGCGTGGCATCAGCATTGATCATTCTCGGCACAAAAGACTTCTGGCAGATTACAGAAAACAGGTCAACTCGCGGCGGATTTTGCCGAGGGCCCCTCGTATAATCACCCCATGAGCGAAAAGCCGTTAGTTGGCGTGGTGATGGGCAGCAAGAGCGACTACGAAGTGCTCTCGGCAGCCGTTGAAATTCTGCGCGCGCTTGGAATTCCCCACGAGGCCCGCATCGTCAGCGCGCATCGCACGCCCGACTGGCTCTTCAAATACGCAGAGACGGCGAGAGAGCGCGGATTGCGCGTCATCATTGCCGGAGCCGGCGGCGCGGCGCATCTGCCCGGCATGCTTGGCTGCCAAAACGCTGGTGCCCGTGCTGGGCGTGCCGGTGTCCGCAACGCAGCTTAACGGGCTGGATTCGCTGCTCTCGATCGTGCAGATGCCCAAGGGCGTTCCGGTCGGCACGCTGGCCATCGGCAAGCCCGGGGCGGCCAACGCCGCATTGCTCGCCGCCGAAATTCTGGCTGCAACCGACGCCGCACTCTATGACCGGCTGGCTGCCTGGCGCGCCGCGCGGACGCAGGAAGTGATGACGCAGGAGCTGCCGTAGTGTCTGCCGAATCTCCCCTCATTCAAAGAATTCCCTCCATTGAGCCCGGCGGCCTGATTGCCATTCTCGGCGGAGGCCAGCTGGGCCGCATGACGGCGATGGCCGCGCGCACCATGGGTTATCGCGTGCGCGTGATGGATCCCGAGGCCAAGTGCCCGGCAAGTTTCGTTGTGGACGAGACGATCGTGGGCAGGTGGGACGACGTGGAGGCTGCAAAAAAGCTTGCTCGCGGCGCCGATGCGGTCACGCTGGAGATCGAGCAGATCGGCGTGGATGCGCTGAGCGAAGTGGCGCAGTATTGCGCCGCTGCGGCCCGGCGTCGAGCCCATCCGCATCATCCAGGACAAGACGCTGCAGAAAACATGGCTTGCCGAAAACGGATTTCCGGTAGGCCCATTTCGCATCGTCCGCAGCGAAGATGAACTGCATCATGCCGTGAAGGTGCTGGCCGGGCGGCGTTTTTCTCAAGATCGGACGCGGCGGATACGACGGCCGCGGCCAGGTGCGCATCGGCGTGGAAGCGCTGCTGAACAAGCAAGTCATCACTGATGCATGGATCAGCATTGGCGAGAAGCCGGCGGTCGCCGAGCAGGCGCTTGATCTCGTGAGCGAGATCAGCGTGATGGCTGCGCGCAATCCTGCGGGCGAGGTGCGCAGCTATCCTGCCGCACGCAATCACCACGAGAATCAGATTCTCGCCTGGAGCGTGCTGCCCGCTGGCGTTCCTCCGGAAATTGAGTCACGCGCCGAAGAACTGGCGGCATCCATCATCGAGAAGCTCGGCATCGAGGGGCTGCTCTGCGTGGAGATGTTCGTCACGCGGCAAGGGCGAGCTGCTGGTCAACGAACTCGCGCCGCGTCCGCACAACAGCTATCACCAGAGCGAGCGTGGATGCGTGACAAGCCAGTTCGAGCAACTGGTGCGAACGACCTGCAATCTGCCGCTTGGCGATACGTCGCTGATTATCCCGGCAGCCATCGTGAATCTGCTTGGCGACGTGTGGCTGACTGCGACGCCAGACTTTGCCAAAGCGCTTGAGGTTCCCGGCGTGCGGCTGCACCTGTACGAGAAACGCGCCGCAAAGATGGGCCGCAAAATGGGCCATCTGTCAGCAACCGGCGCGACGGCAGAAGAAGCGCTGGAGCGCGTGCTGGAGGCGAAAAAGCGGCTTTAGGTAATCACGGGGAAAGACCGCGTCGGATCTTTCGGATCGACGCGGATTATTAACTCGCTGGCAGCCGGATGATGTCGCACAAAAGCGTCGGCGTAATTGGAATAGGTGTACGGCTTTTTAATCTCACCCTGAAACCGCTCAAAATCCGCCTTGTATTTGTATAGGAGCACCACATAATTCCCGCCGTAGCCATGCTTCTCAAAGTGACACCGAACAATCGTACCTGCCACGGTCGGCCATTTGGCGCTCACAACGTTGCGCCAAACGAGGACGAACCATCGGAGTATGAATCCGATAAAGATGTCGATGACGAAGCCGGCCATGTGTGTCGGAAGGATAGCAAATACGGCTCTAGATCCACATATCGTTTAGAGCCACAGCAGATCCTTCGACTCCCTCCGGTCGCTCAGGAGAACTGCTCAGCCTTCTCCCAGCGCTTGGGCCGCTTGTTGGCCTGAAGAATCTTTTTGCGCAGGCGCAGCGACTTGGGCGTAATCTCCACCAGCTCGTCATCTGCGATGAACTCAATGGCCTGCTCCAGATTCAGCGTCTTGTACGGCACCAGGCGAATGGCATCGTCGGCGCTCGATGCGCGCATGTTGGTCAGCTTCTTTTCGCGCACCACGTTCACGTCGAGATCGTTGTCGCGCGAGTGCTCGCCCACAACCATGCCCTCGTAAACCTCCACGCCTGCGCCTACAAAGAGAATGCCGCGTTCCTGCAATCCATTCAGCGAATAGGTTGTCGTCAAGCCCTGCCGGTCGGCGATAAGCGCGCCGGTGGGCCGTTGCGGAATCTCGCCCTGGTAGGGGATGTATCCATCGAACAGCGAGTTCATGACAATCGTCCCGCGCGTCTCGGTCAGCATCTCACTGCGCAGGCCGATCAGCCCGCGGCTGGGCACGCGAAACTCCATGCGCACGCGGCCCGAGCCGTGATTGTGCATCTTGGTCATCTCGCCCTTGCGCGGCCCAAGCTTCTCGATCACCACGCCCGTGTGCTGCTCGGGAACGTCGATGGTGAGGTGCTCCACCGGCTCCATGCGCGTGCCTTCGACAACCTTGGTGACGATCTCCGGCCGCCCGGCCATCAACTCAAATCCCTCGCGACGCATCATCTCGATCAGAATGGCAAGCTGCAATTCACCGCGGCCCAGCACCTTGAAGGTGTCGGGCGAGCCAGTCTCTTCCACGCGAATCGACACGTTGGTCAGCAGCTCTTTTTCAAGGCGCTCGCGCAGATTGCGGCTTGTTACATAGGTGCCTTCCTTACCCGCAAACGGCGAATTGTTCACGCTGAACGTGATTGCGATCGTGGGCTCATCGATGACAATCAGCGGCAGTGGCGAAGGAGTTTCAAGCGATGTGATGGTTTCGCCGATGGTGATGCCTTCCACGCCGGCGACGGCCACGATGTCGCCCATCGTGGTTTCGGTCGTCTCGATCCGCTTCAATCCAGAAAACGTGAACAGCTTGGTGATGCGCGTCTTCATCAGCGATCCGTCGCGCTTCGAGATGTTGACATCGTCGCCTGCGTGCAGAGTTCCCTGGAAGACGCGGCAGATGGCGATGCGGCCGAAGTAGTCGGAGTAGTCGAGATTGGTAACGAGAATCTGCAGCGGAGCCTCGACATCGCCCGTCGCCGCTGGAATCGTCGACACAATTGTCTCGAACAGCGGCTGCAGGTCTTCGCCCGGCTTGGCCATATCGAGCGTCGCCGTACCTGCCTTCGCCACTGCGTACAGCACCGGAAAGTCCAGTTGCGATTCCTCTGCATCGAGGTCGATGAAAAGGTCGTAGATCTCGTTCAGCACTTCTTGCGCACGCGCGTCGGGGCGGTCAATCTTGTTGATCACGACGATAGGCTTGAGTTTCGCTTCCAGCGCCTTGGCCAGCACGTAGCGCGTCTGCGGCAGCGGCCCCTCGGCCGCATCCACCAGCAGCATTACGCCGTCCACCATCTTCAGCGCGCGCTCCACCTCGCCGCCAAAATCGGCGTGGCCCGGCGTATCGACAATATTGATCTTGCCGCCTTCAAAATTGATGGCGGTGTTCTTGGCAAGAATCGTGATTCCGCGCTCGCGCTCCAGGTCGTTCGAGTCCATCACGCGCTCGGCCACCTGCTCGTTGGCGCGGAAAGTGCCGGACTGGCGAAGCATGGCGTCAACGAGGGTGGTCTTACCGTGGTCAACGTGGGCGATGATGGCGATATTGCGTATCGTCTGGCTCACAGGCGTAGTGTTCCTTTTCTTCTAGGGCAAATCTTGATTTGCGCTCAGGTATGGCCTTCGGCGGCCATCAGGTTGGGAATGAATACAAGATGAATGGCCACGCAATGCGGCAACTTCTATTCTACCAGCAGTGCAATTCCAGCAGAATCTGCACATAGCAAACTCCTTAGACCGCAGGCGGATGGGCGGTGCCGCGCCTGTTCTGCCCTTGCCTTCATGGGTTTCTGATCCGCATCCCGGCCAGCGGGAAGCGACCTGCTTCGATCGAGTTCCGCGCAGTCAGCCCCAGCGTTTACACTCATCGGCAAATGAAACCCGCCGCTTTTCACGGTCTTCTCTGCCGTTCGCTCGCGCCCGTCGCATACTTCGCCATCGCCTTGTTGTTCGGTTGCGTCGCCTTGCAGTCCGTCGGCTGCCGCCCAGGCAGCGCGCCGCGGCAACGCCGACCTCTACATCTACGCCATCGATGTCGAAGGCGGCCAGGCCACACTGCTGGTCTCACCGTCCGGCGACTCACTGCTGGTGGATACCGGCTGGGGCGACAATAATGGCCGCGACGCCGAGCGCATCGTGGCGGCGATGAAGGATGCGGGCATCACGAAAATCGACAAGGTGCTCATTACCCACTTCCATACCGACCACGTCGGCGGCGTGCCGAATCTTGTGGCGCGCGTCCAGGTTGGCGAGTTTCTCGATCATGGTGTCAACCGCGAAGACTCCGACATCACGCGCAAGGACTATGCGGCCTACGTCAAGGCAATTGGCAACACACCGCGACGCACTCTGCACCCGGGCGATCTGATCGACATCCCCGGACTCAACACCACGGTGATTACAGCTGACGGCGAACACGTCAGCTCGGTCGCAGGCATCAAGCCTGTACCGAATTCCTATTGTGCCAGCGAGCCCAAGTGGGATCTCGATGCAACCGAGAATCCCCGCTCAACCGGCATTCTTGTGCGCTTCGGCAAATTCAGCTTTCTCGATCTCGGGGACCTCACCAAAGCGAAAGAGGTTCCGCTCGTCTGCCCTGACAACCTGATCGGGCATGTCGACCTGTATCTGGTGAACCATCACGGATTCAACCTGTCCAACGCAAAAGCATTCGTCGATGCCATTCATCCTCGCGTCGCCATTATGGACAACGGCGCGCACAAGGCCGGCAGCCCAGAAGCGTGGCAGACTGTGCACGAAAGTCCCGGTCTGCTGGATCTGTGGATGCTGCACACCGCCGAAGACTCGGATGCAGCTCACAACAGCGCTGAGGCCCTCGTCGCGAATCCGAAGGGCGATGGAGACGGCCATTACCTCAAGGTGGTCGCGCGCCAAGATGGTAGCTTCAGCGTGATGAATTCGCGGACGGGACAGACGAATGAGTATAAGGTGCAATAAGGAGTAATCGAATGGGAGTCGGATCGAATGACCTGGCCGGTTAATCCCACCGGGTTGGCGTTGTCGAGTCGCCTACGATTTCATGCAGAAAGCATGCGCTTGGCTGCAGCCTTGTCGGCCTCGTTTTGCAAAGGAACAAAAGCAGATCCTTCGCTCGCCAACCCCACAAACGCGAGCGTTTGCGGGGTCCCAAAGCCGCTACGCTCAGGATGACACGTTGTGGATTTGGGTCAGACTGACGACCTAAGATAATTTGTGTTTCGGAGCACCACTTAATTCTTCGTCTGATTTCGAGGAGACCCATGATCATTTCGCGGCGCAAATTCCTTTCCACTGCTGCAGCAGCCGCTTCTTTTGGAGCCTTTACGCGCGCAGCCCGCGCAGCCTGTCCTTTTCGCGTAGCCGTCATCAACGATGAAATCTCGCAGGATTTCGATCACGTTTGCTCAGTTGTGGCGCATGACTTCGGCCTGGAGTGGATTGAACTGCGCAGCATGTGGGGCAAGAACGTAACCGACCTGCCCGATGCCGATCTCGACCGCGCAAAGACTATCCTCGCGAAATACAATCTGCGCGTCACCGACATTGCCAGTCCGCTTTTCAAGACCGACTGGCCCGGTGCGCCGCTCTCAAAGCAGAGCGGACATCGCGATCAGTTCAAGGCCGACTTCACCTTCAAGCAGCAGGAAGACCTGCTCGAGCATTGCATCATGCTCGCCAAAACCTTCGGCACCGATCGCATCCGCTGCTTCGATTTCTGGCGGCTCGACAACGTTGCTCCCTATCGTGTCGCGATCAACGAAAAGCTGCGCGATGCCGCGCGGCGCTGCGGACGCAGCAACCTGATCCTGCTTCTCGAAAACGAAATGTCGTGCAACACGGCAACGGGAGAAGAAGCCGCCGACACGCTCCGCGCAGTGCCTGAAACCAACTTCATGCTGAATTGGGATCCGGGCAACGCTGCCACGTTCCCCAACAGCGAGCCATTTCCGAAGGGCTACAATTTGCTGCCCAAAAAGCGCATCGGTCATTGCCACGCGAAGAATGTCATTCGCAAGCCGGATGGCAAATGGGAGTGGGCTCCGGTCGGCACTGGCGTCGTCGATTGGGCCGGCCAACTCGCCGCTCTGCAACGTGACGGCTATCCGCTACGCTGTGAGCCTCGAAACCCACTGGCGCGGTGCCGGCACACCCGAAGCCTCGACTCGCGAAAGCTGGAATGGATTGAAAAACGCGCTCATCCAGTCCGGGGCCGGAACCGGATGCTTCGCCTGAAGGAGGCGAGCGCCCCGGCCTGCATAGCGATCGAATGCTGCTGAGTTCGCCCGTTACATGCTTGGCGCCTTCGCGCTCTCTCCGGTATCGATGTTGTGATTTTTCGCAACCTGTTCAAGCAACTGCAGGTGTTGCGCGATCACATTTGCGCCTTGTTGCGCTACTTGCTTTACGTTCGGATCCTGGGCCATCTGTGCCTCGTTCTGGAACTCCTTCAAGTCTTGTTTGTGATCCTTGATCATCAGCGTGATGTACTCGCGGTCAAAGTCCGGACCTGAGAGTTGCTGCAACCTGGCAATCTCCTTCTTGTCTTTCTTTGAAGGGCCTTTGGGCTGCGAGACTCCGAGCTGCTGGGCTACCGGCATGAACCATTTGTCATTCATCTGAGAGTGCTCCGACACAAGCTTCTGCGCGAGTTGCTTCACATCAGCACTCTGCGATCTCTCCTCTGCGAGCTGACCCAGTTGCACCTCTGTGTTGTCGCCCTCCATTGCTTTGGAGACGAAGGCCTTGTCGGCGAAACCCTGGCCCGTCGGTGCAGTGCCGGGATATGCGCCGGAGCCTGGGTTCTCTGTGTTCGGCATTTGCTCCGGCTGCGGAACGGGTTTAGGTTGCGTCATCTGCGCGAGAGAAACCGTACAGGCGAACAGGACTGTAGCGGCGCTGATGCCAAAGCTATAAGGTATCCGTTTTATATTCATTATTTCCTCCAACGAGTTTTCCGACACGCATACGATGCGATGCAAACGACGCCAAATGCAGTTGCCCAAACGCGATGGTCCTGCTCGTTTGCAAGTGGCTTGTGAATAAGGGCTTTCGAGCATACAAACACCGAAATCGATGCCGACGCCGCAACAGCGAGTTTCAACGCCGCGCAGTCGACGTGAAGGAGAAGACGGCCCATTTCTCGCCATCCCTTTCTTCGCTGGACGAAGATACTTCTCTTCCGGCAAACTCGTCGATGGCGTGCAACCAGAAGTTGAGTCCTGCCCGATTCGAGCGCATTACCCGCACCTGCCAGTTCCCCGGGAATTGCCGCCAAACCGCCTTGGCAGCTTTGGTGCCTACTCCGCCCCTTCGATATGCGCGAAGAACGAAGAACTCGGCTATATCCCAGATGGAATTGCTGCCAGAGACCGGTAAGGTTTCACGGATCAATGCAAATCCAGCGAGCTTTCCATCAACCCTGATAAGGAAGGGATGCCGCCCGGCTTCGCTCCAATAGAGTGGCAGATCCGGGTATCCAAACCTGCCGTCCTGACCGGGCTCGACGGAGTGAAATTCGCTGAAGTCATGCGCATACAACTCGAGCAGGTTCGCGACGACGGGCATCTCTTCAATCGTTGCTTGGATAACATCTACCTGCCCGAAAGAAGAAGTGCGTGGTTCGGTCATCGTTGTTGAGCGGATGAGGCCCGCGCTTGCTTTGCTCGTACGTAAAGTTCTTCCAGCGCATCGCACGCCGTCTTCACGCCGTCTTCGCCACGCAGCTGCTCTGCCACGGCGCGCGCCTTCTCGGCAAGTTTTGGATCGTCGAGCATCTTGCGCAGCTTGCGTATGACCTTCTTCGGTGTGTAGCCCGCCTTCTGGATCACCTTGGCGACGCCCAGCCTCTTCATGCGACGCGCATTGTCTGGCTGATCGTGCGAGTACGGCATGATCAGCATCGGCTTGCCCGCACGCAGACACTGCGCCGTCGTGCCTACGCCACCCTGGTGCACAACGAGCGAAGCACGCGAAAACAGCTCGGAGTACGGCGCATATTCGGCAACGCAGATCGAGTCGGGCAGTGGCTGCGCTGGGCGGTTCCTTGGATCTGATCCGATCAGCAACACCGCGCGCACGCCCAGCTCCATCGCCGCCTTCGCCGATACTTCGTAGAAGTCTCCTGCCGCCAGCACCGCGGCCGAACCGAGCGTAAACACCAAGGGCGGCGGCCCACTCGCGACAAATTTCTCAAGTTGCGGCGGCAGCTTGGCATTGCCCGCGTCCGCATCATAGTAGGCAAAGCCCGCGATAAGCGTGTTCGGCGGCCAGTCCTTCTGCTTCACACCGAGCACGCGCGAAAACAGCGCCAACACCAGATTGGGAGAATGCTTCGCATCGAACAGCGGATTGGTGCCTCGCGGCAATCCAAGTTCGCGCCGCAAATCATAAATCGGCTCAGGCCACTTGCGGCTCACGAATCGCGCCACCCGCTTGATCACGCGACCGAATCCCGGCACTCGTTTGTCGGCCTTTGCCAGCCTCGGATACGGCGGCAGCACCGGCGGATCAAACGCCGAGAAGAACGACAGCGGCGCAAGCACGTAACTCGCCCACGGAATGCCCGTGACCTCGGCAACGATGGGCCCCGCATAATTCAGTTCGCCCATCAGCAACAGATCGGCGCGCACCGGCTTCGTCGCGGCGTCCAACAGGTCGTCGTACGTCTGCCGCAACGAGGGAAACAGAAAATTGCGCAGCCCGTGCTCCGTGCCGTTCTTGATGTCGTAGACCATCTCCACGAGCACATTGTTAGTGGGATCTATGTCCGGCCGGATCGCATGGAACTCAAGGCCCAGCGGCGCAATCTTGGCCCGGTAGACCTCGGGCACTGCCATCACCGGAGTGTGACCGCGCCGCTTCAACTCCAGCGCCAGTGCAATCAGCGGATTGGTATCGCCATAGGTGCCGATGTTCGAAAGAACGATGCGCAATGTCGTGTCCGCAACTCGGAATGGAGACGCAAGGTAAGAGTAATGCATCGACCCAGACTGGAAGCCCTCGACTCTCTACGCGGAGACCGATGATAAAACGCTGGCCCCACCGCAGGTGGCTTCAGCCTCATTTAATCTTGCAGCACGATAATTTGGGAGGAGAACTCCGCACTATGCGCGTGCTGCTCGTGGAAGATGAGGTCCGGCTGGCTGACAATCTTGCTGCCGCCCTGCGCGATGGCCCCGGCCTCGCGGTCGATTGGGCCGCTGACGGTGAAGCCGGCGACGACGCTGCGCGCAATCTCTGCTACGACCTCGTTATCCTCGACCTGATGCTGCCCAAGCTCGACGGCTATGGCGTTCTGCGCCGCATGCGCGCCCGCAAAGACGCAACGCCGGTCCTGATTCTCACTGCAAAAGAGGGTAAGGACACCATTGTCCAACTGCTCAACGCCGGTGCCGACGATTACCTCGCCAAGCCATTCGACCTTGGCGAACTGATTGCCCGCGCAAAAGCCCTGATCCGCCGCGGCAAAGGCGCCGCCCACCCCACGCTCAACGCGCTCGGCATCGAACTCAACACCCTGGAGCAGACTGTCCATCGCGGCGATGCGCTCGTCGATCTTTCGCCCACCGAGTACCACATTCTCGAATACCTGCTGCACCATCCGCGCAAGGTCGTCAGCAAGCAGGAACTGCTGGAGCACCTTTACGACTACAACTGGGAGCATCACTCCAACGTGATCGAGGCGCACGTCTCGAACCTGCGCAAAAAGCTTGACGCCGCCGTCCCCGATGCCGAACCGGTGATCGAGACCCTGCGCGGCCGCGGCTACCGCCTTTCGCCCGAGCCATCTGCATGACACGCCGCGTCAGCATCGCCTTCCGCCTGATCGCCGCGGTGCTTCTGGTGGAGCTGGCTTCGGCGGCGCTGGTCATCCTGCTCGCGTGGGGATACGAGCGCCACAGCCACTTTCGCTCGTTCGACGTGATGCTGCATGGCCGCGCCGATTCCGTGCTCGGCGCCGTGCAGGATGCCGAAGATGTGGGCGACAACGTGATGCTCGACCTCGCCGACCTCCATGTCCCGCCGGACGATGTCTACGAGGTGTGGGACGGCCGCGGTAAGCTGCTGGGCCGCTCTGCAAACTGGCAGGGCAGCGGAGGCGTGGTGGTCCCCGGTCACAATGGCTTTTTTCGCACCAGGCTTGGTCATCACGAGTACCGGCTCCTCTTCATGCGCGGAACGCGCATCGTCGATCCCGGTGAACCTGGCGGCGGCAAGCTGCGTTTCGTTACGATTCTCTACGGCGCGCCAACCGAGCACGTCTGGGAAGCAATCTACGGTGCGGTCGAATTCTACGCGGCCGGGATGCTGCTGCTGGTGTTGATCACCGGCCCACTGATTGCCTGGGTGCTTCATCGCGGACTCGAGCCCCTGCGCCAGCTTGCGACTATGGCCGGCCGCGTCTCGGCTGATTCGTGGGAGTTCTCGCCGCCAGCCTCAGCGCGCGAAACTGCCGAGCTTGCCCCACTCACGCAGGCACTCGAAAACGCATTGCAGCGCCTGGAGCGCTCGTTCACGCAGCAGCGCACGTTTGTTTCCGACGCAGCGCACGAACTCAAGACCGCAGTCGCCGTCGTCAAGTCATCGCTGCAACTGGTGGGCATGCGCCCTCGCACTGTGGAGGAATACCAGGCGGGCAACGAACGCGTTCTCGCCGACACCGCGCGCATCGAAGATCTGGTCGCCAAGATGCTCACCCTGGCTCGCGTTGAAAGCGGCGCTGCGGGGATTCCGTGGCTGACAGCAAGTGCGATCTGAGCCAGTGCGTCGGCAGGACTGTCGCGGAGCTCGAAACCTTTGCCACCGTGCGCCAGTTAGAACTCGTCGTGCGCGATCTGCCTGCAACCCCGTGCATCGTTCCGCTCAACGCTGAGGACTGCACGCTAATCGTCTCCAACCTGCTGATGAACGCCATCCAGCACAGCCCGCCGAATGCGCAGATCGAAGTGCAGGTCGCCGCGCGGGACAACTCCATCGAAATGACGATCCAGGACCACGGCGACGGCATTGACCCGGATGCCCTGCCTCATGTATTCGATCGCTTCTATCGCGGCGATCCCTCGCGTGCCCGCGCTACCGGTGGTTCTGGTCTGGGCCTTGCCATTTGCAAAGCCGCGGTAGAAAAGGCCGGCGGCACCATCACGCTCGCCAGCGAACCGGGGCAGGGAACAACGGCAACCGTCCGCATGCCCAGGCAATAGCGGCTCTGCAGTGCGGTCCTTTGGGAAGCGACTCTTAAGGAACACACATGGAGGTTGCCACCAGAAATTAACACTAGAAATGATGAACTAGAAGCTTTGCGTGCCCGGTCCTTCAGCGTTCCTTAATCCTGCCGTGGAACAATGCTTGCGCCGGCCAATCCATCAGAATTGCTCTCGCGATTTGCCGAGCCCACGCGGAGCCGAACATGCAAAATCAACGTTGTCTCCCAGCCTTTGCGCGCACCCTTTTTGCCGCCTCCCTGCTTTCCAGCCTCTTTGTCGTACCGATAGCCGCCCGGGCACAGGCGGGGGTCTCCGCGGACAGGTCTTCGTCCGTGGGGTCAGAGGGACCCTACAAGGTTCTCGATCAGTGGAAGCTCGCCGATGCTGGTGGATGGGACTACCTGCTGGCCGACTCCGCGGCCAACCGCGTCTACATCACCCGCGGCGACCACGTCGACGCCGTCGACACCACATCCGGCAAACTGATCGGCACGATCAGCGGTCTGCACGGAACGCACGGCATCGCCCTCAACCCCGACGGCAAGTTCGGCTACATCTCCGATGGCGGCGGCAACGCGGTCGTAGTCTTCGATCGCTCCAATCTCTCCACCGTGGCCACTATACCCGCTGGCACCAATCCCGACGCCATCATCTTCGAGCCAGTCGACAAAAACCGTGTGGGCCTTCAACGGCCGCAGCAAGGACATCACCGTCATCGACGCTGCCTCACAGAAGGTCGTCGCCACCATTCCAGTACCCGGCAAGCCCGAGTTTGCCGCCGCCGACGGCAAGGGGAACGTCTACAACAACATCGAAGACAAGAGCGAAGTGCTCAAGATCGATGCGAACACGCACAAGATCATCGCTACCTGGCCGGCAGGCTGCGAATCGCCCTCGGGCCTCGCCATCGACATTGCCGGCAACCGCCTCTTCCCTGTATGCGATGGAAACAAGATGAGCGTGATTGACGCGGCCAGCGGCAAGGTCCTCGCAACGCCCTCCATCGGTGACGGTCCGGATGCTGCCGGATGGAGCGTCAAACACAAGGTGGCCTTCGCCTCCAGCGGCGACGGCGTGCTTTCAGTTGTCGACGGCGCAACGTACAAGACCATCCAGTCGCTGACCACCAAGCGCGGTGCACGCACCATGGCCTACGACGCGGCCACCGATCGCGTGTATCTCGTAACTGCGGACTTTGGCCCGCGCCCCGCTGCCACCACCGAAAATCCTCGCCCGCGCCCTCCGATGATTCCCGGTAGCTTCGAAGTCATCGTCGTCGGCCGCTAGCTACCGGATCTGAAATTCTTCCCCTAAATGGCGGTGTCATTCGCTCAGAACGGGGCCCCAAACGTTTCTCAGTTCGGGGGTGGTGAGCGAAGAATCTGCTTATGGGCGTTCCTGATTTATGTTAAGGACTTCAGACTCACCCCGCTAGTCTGATTCCGATTCGACTTCAAAGCGGACAGCTCTCGCCAGAAAATGCCGCCGCGGCCAACCCCGGCGGCATTTTCTTCATCCTCAGCCGTGAGGCTTACCGGATGCATTCAACCCTGAAGGCCGCCCTGATCGCCGCCCTTCCGATTGAGATCATAAACTTCTGGGTCGTGGGCTATCCGGCTGGTTCGAATGGCCTTACGCCGGCGAGCCAGTCCGCTGGCGTCGCCCTCCAGTGGTACCTGCTCCATCTGCCCGGCGTCATCGCAAGCGATCGCATCGCGCCTCTGCGCGAACACGCGTTCGCATGCTCCCTCGTGCTTTTCATCGTCGGCTACATCGACACCGTGATCCTGCTCGTCGCGATCATCTGGTCAATGCGATTGGCGCGCCGCACCCTCCGCAAGTTATCCTCACCCTTGAAGCACGCGCACTAGGTGGGAATGCGGTTAGGGGTCCTTACTCCCTCTCCCTGTTCCCTACTCCCTGTATTCATGAATGAAGTTTGCCCTCGCCATTCTCGCCCTCGTCGTCTTTGCCCTGTCGTTTGTGGCCGACTACAAATGGCGCCAGTGGATGGCCAAGCGCCGCGCCGATCACGACCTGTCCCAGCCTCCTGGTGCGAACCATAATCGCGATGCTCGATAGCCAATCGAGGCATGCCGGGCGGCCAAACCAAAGTCCAATGCCCGATGTCTCATCTCCCAAAGTGAGATGCCAGCCCGCAACTTTCTTCGTTTCCAACCGTTACAATAATTTGAAGGGAGTCGTCCAAGACGCTATGCACTCTAACCTTGCCCTCGCCCTTCGCTTCCCGGCACGCCGCATTGCTCTTTCGCTGGGTCTTATTGCCGCCACGTTGCTCGCGACCGCTCCTGGTGCCCGCGCCCAGTTTGGAGCGCCGCCCACGACGCCGGTCCACGACCCGGCCGCTCTCAAGCCGCCCGCCGGCGCCCGCGTTGCCATTGTCGAGTTTGAGGACATGGAATGCCCCGACTGCGGCAACGCCAATCCGCTACTCAAAGAGGCTGCCGCCAAGTACAACATCCCCTGGGTCCGCCACGACTTCCCGCTGCCATTCCATGCATGGAGCTTTCAGGCTGCCGTCAACGCCCGCTGGTTCGACTCCAAAAGCAAGAAGATGGGCGACGACTACCGCGATGCGGTCTTCGCCAGCCAGCGCTCCATCGAGAGCCTCGACCAACTCCGCCAGTTCACTGAGAATTTCGCCAAGAGCCACAATATCGCGCTCCCGTTTGCCATCGACCCACAGGGCAAGTTCGCCGCCGAGGTCAAGGCCGACTACGCACTCGGACAACGTATTGGCATTGAGCACACTCCAACCATCTGGATCACCACTGCGAACAGCAAGGGCGCGCCATTCGTCGAAGTCGTCGATCGCACCAAGCTTTTTCAGCTCATCGATCAGGCCATTGCCGATACAAAATCAGCGCCTGTGAAAACAGCAAACAAATAACGTTGTCGTAATTCGGGGCCCCTTCCCCATGTCAGACTTCCGCCACGTTGTCGAAATTCATGCTTCACCGGCACGCGTCTGGTCAGTGCTGCTCGACGTCGAGCAGTGGCCGGAGTGGACTACCTCCGTCACTAAAGTCCACCGCATGGACATCGGTCCGCTCACCCTCGGCAGCCGCACCCGCATCTGGCAGCCTAAACTCGCGCCCGCCGTCTGGTGCGTCACCTCGCTCGACCAGAAGCGCCGCATCTTTGCCTGGACCGCCCGCAACCTTGGCGTCAAAATCATCGCCCGTCACCAGGTGGATGCCATCGGCAACCTCAGCCGCGTCACCCTCTCGCTCCACTACTCCGGTGTCCTCGGAGCCATCCTGGCCCGGATCTACCGCGACCTCAATCGCGACTACCTCTCCCGCGAAGCCAGCGGCCTCCGTGCCTACTGCGAAGCGACCCAG
The DNA here is from genome assembly GCA_963735215.1 of uncultured Acidobacteriaceae bacterium. GTDB lineage: Bacteria > Acidobacteriota > Terriglobia > Terriglobales > Acidobacteriaceae > Telmatobacter. The sequence continues at coordinate 518,088 of CAVTKF010000015.1, forward strand.
CGAATGTCTGCGCGCGCTAGTGTCGCTAGCGACTAGCCGGGGCTTAGTTTTCAGGCAGCATCAGTGTGAAGGATCTGCTTCTTTACCCCCTCTGGCCGCGGCTTCCGCAAAAATCAAGGTGTCATCCTGAGCGAAGCACGCTTGGGGCCCCACAAAGTGGGGTAAGCGGAGTGAAGGATCTGCTTTTGCATCTCGCCGCTTCCACAAAAGGAAACGGGCAAAACTAAAGCTGTATATTCACCAGCTCGCCCTGCTGTCCCGGCGATACGGTCTTCGTCTGCGGAGCGCGCCAGTGGTCGATGTGGCTAATGCGGTGCACGCAGCCAATCGTGCAATTCGGCGCGCAACTCTTCGCCGTCAGAAACTCCCGCTTCACGTCCGCGGTCGTGTACTCTGCGAGCGGCACACCCGGATACCCACGCTGCTGCGAGCAGTAATGCACCAGCCCGTCCTCGCAGATGTAGAGGTAGCGCGAACCCGCGCGGCAGCGCCAGTCATTCTCGCGCCCCTGCACAATCGCTTCCTGAAACGCGTCGAACTGCGCGTAGTTGGTCTTCCGCCGGTTCGACATCTCGAAGTAGACCTTCGCCTCGTCCGGCTTCAGCGGCTTCAGCTGCCCGTCGCCGTCGTGGATAATCCCGATCGTCGACTCAAACCCCAGCTCCAGCGCCCGCTTGCCGATCACCAGCGCGTCGTTGGGGTCTTTGAATCCGCCGCCCACCACCGAGTTGATGTTCACGTGAAACTCGGCATGCTCGGCCAGCATCTGCAGCTTCTTGTCCAGAACCTTCAGGCTCTTCTTCGAAATCTCGTCCGGCTCCACGTTATCAATCGAAATCTGCATGTGGTCCAGGCCCGCGCGATTCAGCCGCTCGATCCGGTCCACATTTAGCAGATAGCCATTCGTGATCATCCCCGCGATGGCGCCCGTCCCCCGCATGCGCACGATGATCTCGTCCAGTTGCGGGTGCGTCAGGGGCTCGCCGCCCGAGATGCCGATCATGGCCGTGCCCAGCCGTCCCAGGTGGTCGATCCGCCGCAGCATCTCGTCCAGGGGGACAGGCTCAGAAACCTTGTCGTACTCGTTGCAGTAGGCGCAGCTCAGGTTGCAGAAGCGGGCAGGAACAATCTGCGCCAGCACAGGATGCGACGTAGACGCCAGCGCGCGCGCCACCATCGCGTACTCCCGCGCCTTCCGCGTAGCCGCAATCCACTTCCCTCTAGCCGTAGATCTCCGGGGAATACCCATTCTTACTATTGAAACATATCGGAAGTGCCTGCGATACGCGGAAACTAAACGCGTGGGATTCCCCTGCAATCGGCTTAGGACACCATCTCAATCAACGCAGAATGGAATACCTGAAAGCTTCTTGATCTGTTCTGTTGGGGCTGCATGTGCTCTGTGATTGAGCGGGCGGCTTCGACCTTGCGGAGACCGGTCTTGAAATATCCTGCACGCTGCAAATGGCGTTCCAGAGCTTCCCAAGTCCCCCCACTTATCAAGTCGGGGTCACGGAACCCTTTTTTACCTGGAACTTTCCGACTCAAACGGGGATAGGCATGACAAACAGCCTCCCAATCGCCGAAGAACCAAGACTCTAGTTCTTCAACTACGATACGGTTAACAACTTGGTAAATCTGTCCGCCGGAAGAAGTACGTGTGACCAAACCAGCACCAAGCGCTGACGTCTCTAGCATTTCCTTTAGCTGCTCACAGTCATCGTCATCGCGGTCCACGACAACAACCACCCTATAATTTTCAGGAAGCCAAGCGGCGTAGCCTTTCAGCCTATTCGGCAAACTACTGAGGAGATTCTCTTTGCACTGGAAGGGGTAGACCTCAAATGAAACCGTGCCAATAATTCGTGGCACGAGCAGGCGAAGGGTTGCCTCCATCGATGGCTCTTCGATCAGAAATTCGATATGATCCGCTTTCACTTCGTGCTCCTCCGATGCGGAGGAGTTTCCTTCGGAGCTCCGGCGTTGACAAGCGGATCTCCAACACCAAACCTACCCTCTAGCCAAAGATGGCCCATGGTGGCTCCCGCTGTGAGAAACTCCTTTACTCCTTGAATGTCAGCAGCGAGTTTTACTTGCGTGTAACCACTTTGGTCACGATATAAGACCCTTACTTCATTAGGTCTTGCCGAATTCAAAAAAAAGGGCGAATGTGTCGTCACAAGCAGCTGCGAATGCTCACTGGCCTTTCTGCACTCTTCGGCTAATTCGGGCAACAACCGCGGGTGCAAAAAGTTTTCCGGCTCCTCTATTCCTATGAACTGAGGCGGCTCCGGGTCATAAAGCGCGACTAGATAGGCGAGCATCTTAAGCGTGCCGTCCGATGCGAAACGTGAAAGTATCGGCTGGTCGAAGGGCGCATCTTTAATTTGAAGCAACAGTCTGCCATCTGGCATGGATTCAGCAACGACCTTGTCGAGTCTCGGGATGCGATTTCTTAGGACCGAGAAAATTCGATCCAATCGGTCCGGGTGCGTCTCGGCCAGGTATTGAATAACGTTTGGCAGATTGTCTCCCGTCTTGCTCAGCCGTTCTTGGGGTCCCGCCTCAGGTTGGCCGCGTGTGTCCTCAATCGAGAGATATGAAACGTACCAATCGGTTATGAATTCTCGAAGCGCTGCGACTCGTGGATGTTCTGCGAACTGGCCCAAAGCGTTCACAGCGATGAGGTCTGGCGACTTCAAAGGGATATCCGCACGATGGTCGCTCTCATCCGGCATTTCGCCGCTCACTGCTCTGCCTATTCCTCGTTTGTAGTCGAGGAAGCGAAATGGGGCACCGCGCACTCCGCGCCGCCATTGCAGCCACTCCTCTTGAACAAAAGCTCCGCGCGGTCCTTCGTCAATCGCCAGGTGATATGTGATAACGGGCTGACTTGGGCGCTCTCTATATTTCAGCTCGATCACAACCGGCCCTTCCTGTCCCCGCGTCTTCAGTTCTTTTGCCCGCCCTCGCCGATCCCATGCATGGCGCAAGCCAAATTGAAAACACTCCGATAGAAAGTTGAACACGTCGAAGATTGTCGACTTACCGCTGCCGTTAGGGCCCAATAAGATCGTGAGGGGCGTTATCGCCTTGATCTCGACAGCATGCAGTGCGCGGTAGTTCTCTACTCGCAACTGCTCGATCCTTGCAGTCCCGGAGATTTCTTCCTTGTTCACGGTCGGACCTTTCCACAATAATGCGCGACACCATTCTCTCAGAATCGCCGGGTGGCTTAAGTCTCAATTGCCAAAAACCTGGGTGCCGGGTGCCCCACGTCTCGATTTTGAGACGTGGGATACGACGGACTCCGACTGACAGGAGAGGGAGTTTGTCCTCAGTGCGGTCAGCGCTTCAGGGCTGCTAGCACCGCGCCTGCATCCGCATCCTCCACGCACGGCGTGGTCTCGAACTCCAGCAGGTCGTTCCAGAATCCCAGCCAGGAGTAGAGCGCCTTCGCGTCACTGGTCTCGGCGATCAACACTCCGCCGCCGCTCATGCCATGCCATCGCCCGATCATCGTCACGCCGGCAGGCGGCGCACCGCCGGTCTTCACGAACCGCTGCTCTGCATCCACGACAGAACCCTTGGGAATATTCCACTTCACGATAAACTTCATCACTTTTCTCCTTTTGTCTCGTTGGGAATAGTTCGGAGCCCGGCGAGCGAGTCACTTTGCATTGCAACTCGGCGCAACAGAGCATTCTTCGTTCAGGAGGGAAACGTCGGAACAGGAACGTCGGAACAATCCGAAGAATGAGTCACGAACTTAATTGCTGGACAATCGCGCCGTCAAGACCTTCGTAGCTGAGCGGCAGGTGGCCCGCTCAGTTGATCTTCGTAAACGTCGCTGTGCCCGTTCATCGCGGCTCTATCGCGATGAGCGGGTCTTTCGACGAAGCTGCACCGCCATTCGGCGGTCCCTGGTTTTGACACACCAGATTTGTCTTGACCGGACGTCGAAGGCGCGACTACATTGAGGGCTCATTTCGGACGTGGGCATTTCGGAACAGCCCTTCCCCCGGCCTCGGTTACAGCCTTCCCATTCCTGAGCAATACACGTTTCACTCGCCCACGTTGACCTCAAGGAAAAGGAGAACTCCATGCAAAAACTGTTCAGACTTCTTGCTCTCGCAACGTTGGCAATCGCCTCGACCACCGCCGCTTTCGGTGCTGATCATTCTCTGGGAACCTGGAAGGTGAATGTAGAGAAGAGCACGTATAACCCAGGAACGTTTCCGATCAAGAGCCTTACGTCGGTTCGGGAAGCCGCTGACGGTGGCGTGAAGGTGACCAGTACCGGCGAACGTGCCGATGGCACAGCGGTGAACGCCACCTATACGGCAAAGTACGATGGCTCTCCCAGTTCCGTCTCCGGCGAGGGATCCCCCTACGACACCGTTTCAATCAAACAGACTGACGCCAACACATTCACCTGGGATGCGAAGAAAAGCACCGGACAATATCACGCGCATGGCCGGATCGTCGTCTCGTCCGATGGCAAGACGATGACCATGAGAGCCACCGGCACAGATGCCAACGGAAGGCCGATGGCGGTCACACTGGTCTACGACAAACAGTAGGCACATTGACGGGTGGGCCATCCAGCCGGGTGGCCCCAGCCGTGTCATCCTGAGCGAAGCAGCTTGGGGCCCCGCGAACGCCTCAGCGTTCATGGGGTAAGCGGAGCGAAAGGATCTGCTTCTCGAGTAGTTGCTATCATCATCCTCGAATCCTCGTTTTCAGAAGGACCTTCCCCTCCATGAAAAACCTCTGGCAACCGGAGACTGCGCAGGAGCTGAAAGACCGGCTCGCGCGGCTGCGCCCCGACAGCCCACGCCTGTGGGGCAAGATGACGCCCGGACAGGCCGTCGCCCACTGCGCCTTGGGAATGGAACTCGCCCTTGGCGACCGCCGTCCGCCGCGCATGCTCATCGGTCGATTGATCGGAGGCCTCATCAAAGCCAAGGCCTTCCAGGAGAGCGAGCCGATGAGGCGCAACTCCCCCACAGTACCCGGCCTTGGCGTGACCGACAACCGCGATTTAGCCAGCGAGCGCGACACGCTCTGTGCGCTCATCGATCACTTCGCTGCGGCTGGTCCCGCCGGCTGTTCCACGCATCCCCACAGCTTCTTCGGCCACCTCACCCCCGACGAGTGGTCCTTCTGGATGTACAAGCACATCGATCACCACCTGCAGCAGTTCGGCGCTTAGCCAGAAACCTGCATGACTCGACCCGCCCTCTGGCTATGTTTTTCTCGACGCGTCAAGCCCCCGCCGAATGCGCGAGCCCTCCAATCTATTGATTCCAAACACATTTTTTGCCCCGTCCGTTTGCAGGTAATTTCTCTCGCAGGGCGCATACTCAGAAACAGAAGCGAAAGAACTCTGGCTGTTAGGCTCCGCTGATCTGCGCAGCAGCGTGAGCCAGCGGCGCGAGCCCCTATCACTCATCGCTAAGTTCTTTCCTGAGAGGAATCTGCCGCTAAGTGCAATGAGCAGAGGGTTTTGCAGCCGTACCCATCTCGCAACCCCCTGAAAACAAGTAACTTCGCTAAAGATACCGGGTAATAGGGGTACTACAGGCAACTCATCGGTTGCATATCCTGTCGAACTGCCCCGCCGCGACTCCAGTGCCAATCTCCTTCTCCGAAAACGGCTTGTGGTCCTTATAGCTCAGACATCCACCATGCAAACCGTTACGTTCACTGTTTAGGGGGTGCCATCGGCTCCCCGCAAGGTTAAGGAGAACTATGAACGGTTTGAAGCTTGTAATGTTATCGGCTGTTGCTGGATGCTGCATGTTGGCAGTCGCCCCCAAAGCAATGGCTCATGGGCAAATCGCTGTCGAGATTGGCACCGCTCCCGAGTGCCCCTATGGCTACTACGACAGCGCGCCCTACAGGTGTGCACCCTACGGCTACTACGGCTCGGAATGGTTCACCGGCGGAGTGTTCGTCGGCGCGGGTCCCTGGTTCCATGGCCATGACGACTTTCGCGGCCACGTAGACAATCGGTTCCACGTCGACAATGGCTATAAAGGCAAGCTGCCCGAGCGCGGCGAGAAAGCCGAGCCATCCAATCGTCTCGACAAGAACGAAAACTTCAAAGGCAATGAGACGCGCGATGGCCGCGGCCACAAAGACGACGAAAAGAACGACCACGAGAAGAAGTAGATTATTCGTATAGCTTCGGCGGGTGGCCCCGGATCTCTTGATCGAGATGCGGGCCACCCACTTCAGTCGATTACTGACAAGTCAAGATAGACTATTTTCCACGCGCAACTTTCACGACTCCTCAATCTCCCAGGGATATTGCTCAAGTTCCGCGCGGCCTTCGCCGGGTTTCCACTCGAAGGGGTTTGTGTCCGCGACGGTCACATCCTCATAAGGCACCGCCGCTGTTGGACTGCCACCGCCGGACTGCGTTCTTGCCGTCGGAGTCTCCGACGTAAAGCCATCCTCGTCGATTTCCGTCAGCTCGATCCGCAGGGTGACGTCGTTCACGCTTTCAATACCGAAACTGTAAGAAGGAAATGTGATCTCGCAGGCATTGTCCGCCAGGTCAGCCTGCAACATCTCGCCACCGAGCCATTGATAATTCAATACCAATCGATCCTCGGGCTTGGTGATCCAGGCGGAAAGATGCTGCATCATCAAGACATCGGACTCCCTCATCTTGCCCTTTGCGTAGTAATCCGTCCTCAAGCGAAAACTCATCGCAAAGCCGTACGCGCCGGTGTTCAGGTCCGCCTTCTTGAAATAAAAAGTGTACGCCCGATCTTCAGCGCCGACATAGTCTCGATCTGCGGTTGCCGCCAGCACCAGCGCGCTTAGATGATCGGCCCTGCGGTCGTTGACGCGCGCCTCCTCTCTGCCGATCGTACATTCCAAATCCATCAGCGACACAACCCTTGTGTCGGGGTCTTTGTCCGTCGGCGGATGGGAACCAAAGTGATGATCGCCATTCGGGCCCAGTCGCACCGTTGCGCGCAAGCCGCCAAACAGAAAGCGCTCCACCGCCGCCCACGCCTCCGCCGAACTCACCAGTCCATACCGTCCGCTGTGGCTTCGATAGACATAAACCCGCGGAGCCTTCGCCACCCACGCTCGATCAATTGGCACCAGCCCATCGCTCGCTGCGCCGGCCAGGGCTCGCACGATGCCGCCGCCGACGTCATAGTCGAGATCGTTGGTGCCGATCACGCACAGGAATCGTTCGGGTTCGAAATTCCTCAGCTCCTGCGGATCGAAATCTTTCTCCTCGACATCCTTCGGAGCGAGCGAGCGAAACAGGTCCTTCGGCGAAAAGTTGCTGATGCCGTGATACCGAATCCACCGCGATGACAACGGAATCCCGCCGTGGGGCGTTCCATACGTCACCACCTTTTCAATCACGTCGCCGGCCGGGCTTTCGAGCACCTGCTGCATGAACGAGCGGCACACCAGCCCTCCCATCGAATGCGCAATCAGGATGACGCGCTTATCGGTCTCGTCCTCCTTGAAACAGACTTTCCTCACATGTTCGACAAGACTCTGCAGACCTGTTGCCGCCTCCACAATGCTGGGCCTGCCACCTCTTCCCGTCTCGACAAAGGTGTCGGAGTACGGCTCATAGAAGCGATGTATCCAGAGCGTCCTGCGCGGATCGGCGGCGCCGTCGGGCGAATCCTCATAGCCACGGATCGCGTCCTCGTAACCGTGATCCGTGATCAGCCGGACAAACGGACCCGGGAACCGATACCGGATCGGGTGTTCGCGAAATCCCTGGCGCGCATGCGTCGTCCCGATATTGAACCCATTTGTGGGATCGTCCGTGGTCTCTTCGATTTCGCTGTCAGAAAACGCAAAACCGCGCACGTAGATGATTGGGAAGTAGGTGGGCACAGGGACAGACTAGGTCAAACGGAAAACGACGGGAAGCATAAAATCGCTGTTTTTTGCTGAATTCCGTCGTGAAAACAATGCCTTTATGGTGGAAACAGTTCCTAAAAGCGGCGGAATCGGACGTAAATCGCTCCGAAATCATGACCTCGATTGGCCCTATACTTAGCTCGTGAAGCTCCCGATGTCGGGCCATGAACTCGTCGCCCTGATTGTCGCCATATCGTTTGCGGCGGGGCTCAACGTCTACGCTACGGTAGCGACATTGGGGCTTCTGGCGCATGTTGGCTTGCTGGCGCTGCCGGATTCGCTGCACCTCTTGGCGAGTTGGTGGGTCATCGGCGCCAGTGCCGCGCTGTTTTCGGTGGAATTCTTTGCCGACAAGATCCCCGCCTTCGACCTTGTCTGGAACGCGCTGCACACCTTCATCCGCGTGCCGGTTGCGGCGCTGCTGGCCTGGCGCGCGACAGCTACGCTGACCCCCGGCGAACAACTCGCAGCCACGCTGCTCGGCGGATTGATCGCGCTGGCCGCGCACGGAGGCAAAACCGCCGCCCGCGCCGCCGTCACGCCTTCACCCGAACCCCTCTCGAACATCGGCCTCAGCCTCGGCGAGGACGCGCTGTCAGTCTCGCTGACCTGGCTGGCCACAGTGCACCCCTACCTGGCCGCAAGCATTGCGGCAGCGTTTGTGTCTGGTAGTGATCCTGCTCATCCGCTGGGTCTGGCGCGCGCTCCGTGCCCTCTTTCGGGGTGCAGAGCATGTCGTGGTCCAGTGAGTGATCCGTCCGTGCGTGATTTGCCGAGCGAGAACACTTTCTCGTATTTGGATTGAGAGATTTAGGCGGATCCGCCTAATGAGATGGAGCGTTTCGCGCCGGATGCATTCGCGAACTTCGTCCGTTACCCCCGGGACAAAATTTTGCGCGACAAATGAAACGAGCACGAGTCTATACTTGTGAAACCTTCGCTGCACCGTTCGAGGAGCTAAGGACATCTTGCACGACGAGCAATCCATTGCGGCCAGACCTGAGGCGCAGGGTTAAGCGCCCGGAGTTGGTGGTTGCGCACGATTCCGGCATAAACGTCGCCGTAAGGCAGTTCTTCCGGCCTTATGTTCTTGCGTTCCTGGCCCTGGCCATCGCGGTCGGGGGCAACGGATACGGCTACAAGCTCGCGCAATATCTTCAGCACTCCGAGGCTTCAAAAGCATCGGCCACTCGCATGTGGGTGGATCATCGCGACGACTCTTCCAGCACTGCCTCGAAGCAAAACACACGACCGCAACGAGTCTCCGCTTTCGAGCTTTCTGCCCTCTTCGCGCTTCAGCAGCTTCCGCGCCTCTCGCGCGATCACGCTGTCACCACGCCGGCTCCGGCACGCTTAGCGAACATCATCTCCTCGCATATTCCCTCCCGCGCTCCTCCCGCACTCAATTCTTCCCTGGCGTAGTCGGCAGTACCGGCCTTTGTCATAGCGGACGCATCTGGCCGCGCGCACTGCCTTCCGGCTCTTCATTCCAACCGAATGAATTCGAATTGCCCACCCGAAAGGAGCGGGTGCATATGCCAATTGCCTTGAGCGCAATGGAAGCAGAAACAGACGCGCCGATGCGCGAAGATCGGATCCTGGAATTCCTCGAAACTGCTGAGCGCCGCCGTCCCCAGCTGCTGAGAATGGCCCGCCGGCTGACAAACTGCAACGAAGACGCTGAAGACATCGTGCAGGAAGCCTTTATGAAAGCCTTTAAGGCTCTCGCCAGATTTCGCGGGGAGTCGAAGATGTCGAGCTGGCTGGGCGCGATCGTGCAGAACACCGCGCACGAACACTTGCGCAGTCGCCGAGGTCGCGTCTTCGTTTCAATCGAATACCTGAACAAGGAGGACAACGAAGTCGTGGAGATTGATCTTCCTGACCGGGGTAAGAATCCCGAAGAGATCTGTCAGAGCAAGGAGATGGAAATCATCCTGCGTCAGGAAGTGGGAAAGCTTGGCCTCGTATGCCGTCGCGCCATTGAGCAGTGCATGCTTGACGAGCAGCCTCAGCTGGAGGCGGCGCGCTCGCTCAATCTCAGCGTGGCCACCATGAAGTCACGGGTCTTTCGCGGCAAGCGAATGCTCGGCCGCGCGGTTTCGCGGCGCCTGGCCGCAGGCCATGGGGCCATGATGGCCGCTGGTCGCGCGATGGGTTGCGAGATGCAGGCTGGGGCTTAGCGGCCACCTGCTCGGTTGTTTACCTGAAGCCTTGGAGCGCCGGGATATTCCGGCGCTCATTTTTTTGCGTTGGCGACGCGTTTCTGGGGTACGTTCTGCGCGACCACCCATGCTGCCGCACCAATCGTCCATGAAATGAACAAGCCGGTAAGGGGCAGGCGTCTTCCAGACTGGCCGAAGACGGCCTGAAGATTCATATACGACGTGATCAGGCTGACCGGCAGCCAGATGAGCAACGTATAGATGGAAATCTGCGCTGCTTGAGCCCAGGCGGCCACGCGCGGCAGCACGTTGAGCAGCACTCCCAGGCCGCTCGCGATCTGACCTGCGCCGGTGAGTCGCGCCCATCCAGCGCGAAACGGCAGCCACGGGGGAACCAGGTTAACCGTGGCCTGCAGATATACGAAGTGCGATAGCCCTATCGGTGGCAGAGATGCGCCAAACAGCATTCTCGCGGCGCGGACTCCACGCTCTCCTGCAGCAAATCCGAAGATTGAGCTCTCGGGCAATTCTGCCAGCCGTGCAAACAGCGTCCAGCCGCCGGAGAGAAGAATCGTCAGTTCGGCGAGTCCGAGCCACACGCCTTCGGTTTGGGGAGCCACCACGAGATCCGGCACCTTGAGCAGCGCCCACAGGATCAGCCCGGGAAAGAGAATGCGGACCGCCCATACCCGCGTCGCAGGAAAAAGGAGTCCAAAGCCGACGCCTACCTCGAGCGCGCCAGTCACATACGCCAGCGCGGTGCGGCCAGGGAACCACGGTACAACCGGCTGCCAGACCATGGCGAAGTCTCCAAAGACGAGCGCCAGCACACCAAGGCCAATCAATCCGATGGCAAACAAGGTGAGTGCCGGTTGCTGAAGCGCCGGTTGCCCAGGCGCCGGTTGCTGAATGGTCCCGACTCCTTGAGCCGGCGACGGCCCGGAAGCGACTTTGAGAGCGGGTTGTGGGCTCGGCGTCATCAGACTCCGAAAGCTAGCCGATTGCGGGCAGCATTCCAATTGAGAAGTGACGCGTCAGCACAGCGAAGTTCCGAACCGGTCTGGAGACACAGTTTGCCGGATGCCCTGCATGATGCCCGGCGGTATACTCCGAGCACCGCATCTTCCGCGAGGTCAAGATCGATGAAAAATCCCATCAAAAAGCTTGCGATCCTTTTGCTCCTGTCCGCCGCCCCGCTCTTCGCCCAATCCAATGACAAGAAGCCGCCCACCACGTTGCGCGGCGTGCTGCTGGAGCAATTGCGCACCACGCACGACAAAGAAGACTGGTTTGTTCCGGTAAGCATTGCCGTCGATGGACTCACCGCGCAGCAGGCTATGTGGAGTCCCGGCAAAGGAAATCACTCGGTTGGCCAGCTCGCTTACCACATCTGGTACTGGGACGCGCGCTCTCTCAATGACTTCAAGGGCGAGAAGAATGAAAAATTCGATGGCAACAATAATGAGACCTTCGACAACTTCACGCCCGCCCAGTGGGACGACCTGGTGAAGAAACTCAACCAGGTGCTCGCCGACTGGGACAAGGCCGTCGAAACCGCCGACGATGCAAAGATCGCCGCCAATGCGTCCCTCATCGCGCATGTCGGCGCACATAATGCGTACCACGTCGGTCAGATTCTCTACGTTCGCAAATTGCAGGGCGTCTGGAATCCCGACAAAGGCGTGAAGTAAGTCTTCGCGCCCCAAAATCGTGCCATAATACACGACCCTGTGCGATGAGTCTCTTCTGTGCGAGCTATCTAGGCAGGCTCGCCGGTCGCAGGGCCTTGTCCGCCTCGTTGCCGATCCGCACGACGATGGGCAGCAGCGCCTCGACATCCTGAAGCGTGGTGCGGAAGTTCACGATGCACGCCCGCAGCGCATACTTTCCGTCAACGATGGCATTGGAGAGATAAGCTTCTCCGCCTTGCTGCAGCCGCGTCAACAGTTCACGATTAAGATCGTTCAGATAACTTCCCGCGCCGTCGTTGCCCTTCAGATCCGGAGGAACATAACGGAACGTGGTGATGCTGAGTCCCTGGGTCAGCGCGTCGAGCTCCGGATAGTTCGCGATGTGATCGAACATCGCACGCGAGAGACGAATGTCGTCGGAGATCATCTGCACGTAGCCGTCGAGCCCGACCTGCTGCAGCGCGAGCCACACCTTGAGCGCCCGAAAGCCGCGCGAATTCTGCGGACCGAGATCGAAATAATTGATGGCCTCGACGCCGAAGTGATAGTACGGCGGGTGGTATGCAAACGCATCACGCAGCTTCGCCACATCGCGCACCAGGGCGCAACCGGCCTCGAGCGGTGCGTAGAGCCACTTGTGCGGATCGACTGCAATGGAGTCTGCCTCGCTGAGCCCGTCAAATTCGGCAGGAGCATCGGGAACGACCGCGGCGAATCCGCCATAGGCTCCGTCGACGTGGAACCAGAGATCAAATTCGCGGCAGAGTGCGGCGAGCTCGGGCAGCGGATCCATCGCGCCGGTGCTCACTGTGCCGGCATTGCCAACCACCAGGAACGGCTTGTCGCCAGCGGCAATGTCATCGCAAATCTGCGTGCGCAGAGCCCGGAGATCGATGCGCATTTCCTTGTCGACGGCAATCCACCGCACCGCGTCGGTGCCCAGTCCGGTGATGTCCGCCGCTTTCTGGATCCAGGTGTGCGTCTCCTTTGAGCAGTACGCGCGCAGGCGTGCACCTTCCACGCCTTTGGTTCGCACGTCGCTGCCCGCCTTGGCCTGGCGCGCTGCTAGGAAGCAGACGATGTTGGCCATGTTGCCCCCGCTGACAAACAGGCCGCCGCAATCGGTGGGATAGTTGAGCATCTCGGCAATCCAGCGGACAGTCTGCGCCTCAATCTCGCTGGCCATCGGAGACAGCAACCACGCTCCGCAATTGGGATTGACCGCCGCTGCGAGCAACTCGCCTAACGCGCCGATGGGCGCAGCCGAGGACGTGACGTAGCCCCAGAAGCGGGGATGCGCATTGAATAGAGAATGGTCGAAGAGGAGACCGGCGGCGTGGTTGAGCAACTCTGCCGGATCGGCACCCTTGCGCGGCAGGGGGCGGTCAGCGGCAAGCGCCTGGCGGATTGCAGAAGGCGATTCCCCGGTGGTCACGGGACGCTGCGGAAGCGAATCGAAGAAATCGGCGATCCGATCAACGAGCTGGTGGCCGGCCGCGCGAAACTCGTCGGAATGCATGGCCACGGGAGACTTGCGTCTTGCGATTGTCTCGGTTTGTCGCATGGGGAGACCTCGCAGAAATTTTACCGGACCTATGGGTTTCGCGGATTCCCGCTTCCTGCCTGGCATGGGCGCAGGCGCCGCAAGTTCCTGCCCTTCGCGGTCCGCTCAAGATTCTTTAGCGACCTCGCTGCATTGCGCCTGTACAATTGCCAGCATTCGGAGGTCGAAAAGTGAGCAAATACGCGAACATTACGGAAACGGTCGGCAACACTCCAGTGGTGAAGATTAACCGCCTGGCGCCACCGGATGTGAACCTGTACGTGAAGGTGGAAGCATTCAATCCGCTAGGGTCGGTTAAGGACCGCCTCGCATTGGGTGTGATTGAAGAAGCGGAGCGCACCGGCGAGCTGAAGCCGGGGCAGACCGTGGTGGAGGCGACCAGCGGCAACACCGGCATCGGCCTGGCCATGGTGTGCGCAGCCAGGGGCTATCCGCTGGTGGTAACCATGGCGGAGACCTTCAGCATCGAGCGCCGCAAGCTGATGCGTTTCCTCGGCGCCAAGGTGATTCTGACTCCGGCCGCGGCGCGTGCTGTTGGCATGGTGAACAAGACAGTGGAACTGGCCGAGAAACATGGCTGGTACTACACACGCCAGTTTGAAAACGAAGCCAATGCCGACATGCACTCCCGCACCACCGCGCAGGAGATCCTCAACGATTTCAAAGGCGAGCGCCTTGATTACTGGGTGACGGGATTCGGAACCGGCGGCACCCTCAAGGGCGTTGCGCGCGTGATGGCAAAGGAGCGGCCGGAAACGAAGATCGTGGTCTGCGAGCCCGATGATGCTCCGATGCTCTCAAGCGGAGTCGAGCAGGAACGCAATGCTGACGGATCTGCAAAGTCCGGGCACCCAAGCTGGAAGCCGCATCCGATGCAGGGCTGGAGTCCTGATTTCATCGCCAAGCTGGCCGCCGATGCCGTGGCCTCGAAGAGAATCAGCCAGGTGTTGCGCATCGCCAACGCCGACGCTCTCAAATGCAGCAAGGAACTGGCGAAGAAGGAAGGCATCTTTGTCGGCATCACCTCGGGCGGAACGTTTGCCGGCGCGCTGCGTGTTGCCGCTGAGGCGCCGAAGGGATCGACGATCCTGTGCATGCTGCCCGATACCGGCGAGCGCTATCTCACCACGCCGTTGTTCGCCGAAGTATCGGTGGATATGACCGAGGAAGAGTGGGAGATCGCGCGCTCCACGCCGGGATGCATCCTGGAACCGCCGAAGCAGAGTTAGCCGCGTGGAGAGCTACTTACAGCTCAAACTCCGCAATAACCAAGGGCGCCAACCGGACATTCCGGTGGCGCCCTTGAATTCCAGAATCTGATTCGTTAGACCATGTGGTCGAAGCCGAGTGCCTGCATTTCTTCCATCTGGCGCTTCAGCTGGTCCATCTGCTGCTTCAATTGTTCGCGCATCTGTTCGTCAAATGTTGGCGCCTGCATCTGGTGGAGCTGCTCGAGTAGTTTCTGGTCGAATTTGAAATCCTCAGGCTTGAAGTTCTGGCGGAACTGCTCCATCTGCTTCTTCAATTCGTCCATTTGCTTCTGGTCGATGCCGAAGTTTCGATCTTTGAAAGCATCGCGGAACTGTTCAGCCTGCTTGCGAAATTCCTCGGCTTGCTGTGGCGTGACCTCGAAGTGATAGCTGCCTGAATCGTCCTGCCACTGCCCGAGCTGATCCTTCAACGCTTCAGCTTGATCGCGCATTGATTGCGCGGCGGACTCGTCGATGTCCTGATGCCCGGCCAGATCCCGCAACACGTCGGGATCGGCGAAGGCCATCAGCGGACATTCGCTATCGGGGAAGAGTTCTTCGAAATCCAGTTCGCTCTTCTTCTTCGAATCCACCTGGAGGGTCAACGTCTGCTGTCTCTTGTCACGAAGGATCGTGACCTGGACCGCCTTGCCCTGGTTGGCCCGCATCGAGCGATCCCAGTCAGAAACCGTGGAGATACTGTCCGACCCGACCTTCAGAATTACGTCGAAGGCTTTCATGCCGGCAGCTGCGGCCTCGCTCTTGCGCGCCACCTGCTTCACCATCAAACCGTTCTGAACGCCGAGATAGTCGGCCATCTGCGCGGTTAGCGGCTCAACCATCGCGCCTACCTTCAACGTGCTGTTGCCCACGAAGGGCATGTGGAAGCCGCCCGGAAGCGGTGCATCGCCGCCGCCGCCGGTGCCCAGGATGCCCTTGCCTTCAACGGGAGAGTTGATGTCGCTGCCGTCGTTCAGCTTGTTCCAGACGTCGGTATCAAGTTTCTTGTGGTCGGCAAGCTGCACCGTGACCGTCTGCGTGGCGCCATCGCGACTGATCAGTATCGTCACTTTGCGGCCCGAGGGAATCTCGCGCATCATGCGCCCGAAAGCCTCTGCGCTCTCGACAGCCTGCCCGTTGACTTCGAGCACAACATCGTTCACGCGCAGTCCAACCTGCGCGGCAGGCGCATCGTGATCGATGAGCGTGATCACCGCACCGCGAACTTCCTTGAGTTTTAGCTTGTTTGCCGAATCGCTGTCGACATCTCCCACCAGTACGCCGAGATACCCTTGCGAGCCGGAGTGCAAAAGCAGTGGGTTGGGTTCTTCAACGATTTGTGCAATGCGCATTGCCTGCGCATGCGCCACGGCGGGCGCGATTGTGATCGCGGCTCCTAGCAGAACGACTCCAGCTTGGATGCAAGGCCTCATAAAGCGATTCATGGCACTTTCCTCGTGTTCCTTCATCCAGGTCCGCACTCTGTATGGACGGCGCGGTTGCCTGAAAGTAAGGGTGGTTATTGAAATACCGGCGCCCGGCTAAGTGCTTGGCGGGACACCGTGCGGATATGGGGATTATGGTCTGAATTCGCAACCGTAGACAACACTTGTCTTACACCTGTATCGGCTGCCACTGGTTCCAGTTCGCTGATCGCCGCCGAACGGATGCGCGGGTCGGTGTCGTTCAGCAATGCCTCCAGCACGGCGTCGCGGACGCGCATGTCCTGGGCTACGTAGAGTTGCAAACCCTCAAGCGCCTTCAGGCGAACGGCTTCGCTCTTGTCGTAGCGCAGCGCCACCATCAGCGCGTCGCGAATGCCCGCACCCTGGCAGGCGTGTCCGGCGCGGCATTCCGCCGCCAGCAGTCCGACGGAGTCGTCGCGAACGCCTTGCGACGACGCATTTTGCGACGCCAGCATCAGCAACTGCCGGATCGCCGGATCGTCCAGCGAACCCTCAATGTGTTGCGGCACCAACTGGCTGTACGTCACGTCGACAATCTCGCTGTTGGGACGACGCACAATGCTGGAGACGTTGGCAACCTCGGCCGGAGCGGCCGCCATGGGCTGCATCAACTCAGTATTTGCAGCTGCAGCAACCGGAACCCGCCCTGCCGCGTGGGCCGCACGGCCCTGCGCATATTCGTAGCCGCCCAGTGTTCCAGCGCCCGCTCCCACAATCAGCAGCAGCAGAGCGGCAACGGGAGCAGCCTGCAGGTTCGAAAAGTTATTCAGGATGCGCTGGCCAAACCGTTCGTACCAGCTCTTGGGTGGCAGTGCATCCAACGCTTCTTCGAGGCGCATGCGCGAGCGTGCGACAAAATTCGGATGTGGCTCAACGACAGGGTTGGCAGTGGCCAGAGTCTTCAGCGCCAGCAGCTGCTGCCGCTCGACGCTGCACTCGGAGCATCCGGCAAAGTGCCGATCCAGCTCGTGTGCCTGTTCATCGGACAGCTCGCCATAAGCTGCCAGCACAATACGCTCATGTGCAAGTTCGCAGTTCATCTCTTTACGTCCTTCCAGCCTCATAAGTGCTACCGCGAATCTGATCCAAAAGATCCGCCGCCCGCGAAGGGCTAACGCAATCCCGCCAGTTGAGTTCTCAACTTTTTGGTCGCTCTGAAGAGCGTATTCTTGGCGGTTTCTTCCGTGGTGTTCAACATCTCTCCGATGGTGCGCAGGCGGAGACCCTGGTAATGCTTCAGTTCAAAAACCATGCGCTCGCGCGGGGTGAGCTTGCTGAGCGCGGCTTGAATCCGCTCACCCAGTACCTTGCGATCCAGTTCCTTGGCCGGATTTGAAAACGACCGATTATCAGAGACCGACGCCAGGATGTCGATTTCGTCTCCGGAGTGATCCACCACTACTGCCTGGTCTTCGCGGCGGGTCTTGCGCCGGCGAAGCTGGTCAAGGCAGAGATTGGTTACGATCCGGTAGATCCAGGTGTAGAACGAGCACTCAAACCGGAAGTTCCCGATATACCGGAATGCCTTGAGGAAGGCTTCCTGATAGATGTCTTCCGCGTCGTGCTCGGAACCGGTAAGGTGCAGCGCCAGCCGCAGGACCTGCTGCTCATATTGACGAACCAGAGAATCAAACGCTACCCGCGATCCGGCCTGCGCCTCGCGAATCAGTTCCATCTCCGGCGCGCGGGCCTGCAGACGCTCGGCAGCGCGATCCGGTCCGTCCATTGCTCTGGAGGCCATACCTGCCGACGATTGTATCGTCCTTTTGGCCGGCCAACCTAAAGCGCCAGATAGCGCACTCGGCGATGAAGGGTAACTTACTGCATCCGATGCCATCGAGATTTTTCACTCCGGTGGTGCAGACGTTATCGCACTTGAGTAGACGCCGTCCAAACTCGTTTGTGAGCACCACTTGCGGCCAAAACCATCTCACAAGGTTACGTCCGTGACGCGGTCCTATCGGCAACGGATGCCGGTGGCCCGCTCGGCGCGGTGCGTCGACCGGGCGGATTTACACTGGAAAAAGAATGAATGAGTCTCTTTTTCCCGGGATGGAGCCACCATCGGCCGAGTCCGAAAGCTGGTACACGGCCCATTGCGATGGTGGGTCGCGGGGTAATCCCGGACCGTCGGGTTACGGCGCTGTCATCGAAGATTCGAACGGCCAAACCGTCGCCAGGCTAAGCGAGTTCCTCGGCCGCCAGACCAATAATTTCGCTGAATACAAAGGGCTTATCTCCGTTCTTGCCTGGGCCCAGCAGCACGGTGCACGACGGCTGCGGGTGGTCTCGGACTCCGAGCTGATGGTGAAGCAGATGAAGGGTCAGTACAAGGTCGCCAGTCCCGGCCTCCGCCCTTTGTGGGAAGAAGCCAAGCGCCTCGCCCGCCAGCTCGAGCGGTTTGAGATGCGCCATACCCTTCGCGGTGGCAACAAGGAAGCCGACCAGCTTGCCAACGAAGCCATGGACAAGGGGATGGGGCGGCAACCGGCACCTCAAGCACCGTCATCCGTCGGATCCAGCCCCGACAGGCCTGTTCAAGTCAAAAAGCCGGCTTCAGACAATGCCCCAAAGCAGGTTCTGGAGGGTTACGTGAAGGGCGGTGTTGTCCATCTGCTCGAAGGGGAACTGCCCGACGGCGCTTTCGTTAAGATCACGCGGAAATAGAAGGTCCTCGAAGGGCAAAAACTTATTTGCCCAACACGCAACTCACTGGTTGCATTAGAGCCGAACGAGCGCGAAGAAAAAGGCCGGAACTCGATGAGAGCTTCGGCCTTTCTCATTCAGTCATAGCAGCGGTTTGTTCAGATCAGCTCTTTCCGCCGAGATTGTTGCGCCACACGTGGCCATCGCGCTCCAGCAGGCGGTCTGCGCAATCGGGGCCCCACGTACCTGCGAAGTAGTTGGGAAAGACCTCGGGATTCTTGGCCGCCCACGCTTCGAGAATCGGCGTATACAGCGCCCATGTGGTTTCGACCCCATCGCGGTGTGCGAACAGCGTCTGATCGCCGAGCATGGCGTCCAGCAGCAGCCGCTCATACCCATTTGCAGTCGAGCTCCCGAACGCAGCGGCGTAATCGAAGTCCATGTTCACGGGGCACACTGACATATTCGGCGTGTTCGGGACCTTCGCACCAAAGCGCAGCGCAATTCCCTCGTTCGGCTGAATGCGAATAGTGAGCAGGTTGGGCTGAATATCGGTGCATGGCCCGGTGGACTGCATGCGATTGAAGATGAGCAGCGGCGGCTGCTTGAACTGGATGCTGATCTCGGTGGCACGCCTCTTCAGCCGCTTGCCGGCACGCAGATAGAACGGGACGCCGGCCCAGCGCCAGTTCTCAATTCCAAGCTTCACGGCCGCATAGGTTTCGGTACCGGACTCCGGGTTGACGCGATCTTCGTCACGATAACCGACCACCTTTTTCCCTTCGACAACGCCGGGACCATATTGTCCGCGAACCGCATCGGTGATGGGAATGCTCGGAATGGCGCGCCAGGCTTTCACCTTTTCGCGACGCACGGCTTCAGCGTCAAAGCTTGATGGCGGCTCCATCGCGACAAAGCTCAGCAGCTCCATCATGTGGTTCTGCACCACATCGCGCAACGCGCCCGCCTTCTCATAGAACGGCCCACGGCCTTCGACGCCCAGCGTTTCCGCCGCGGTGATCTGAACGTGGTCGATGTAGTTGCGATTCCAGATAGGTTCGAAGATGCCGTTGCCAAAGCGAAACACCAAAATATTCTGCACCGTCTCTTTGCCGAGATAGTGATCGATGCGGAAGACCTGGTTCTCGTGAAAGACGGCGTTGACCTGGTGATTCAACTCGCGCGCCGAATCGAGATCGTGGCCGAACGGCTTCTCAATCACCACGCCGATGCGGCCCGGGGCGCCCTCTGGGCCCGGCTGCGCCATGCCTTGCGCGCCAAGGTTTTCGATAATCGGCGCAAAAAACTCCGGCGCAGTGGCAAGGTAGAACAGCCGGTCCGGGCCGATGTTCTTCGTCTGCGCGATGCGATCGAGTTCCTCCTTCAATCCCGCGTAGTGCGAAGCATCGTCGAAGGTGAGCGCATAGTAACTGATCTTCTTCGCAAACTCCTCCAGCCTGGGATCGGCCTTATCAACATCTCCGAACTCGATGATGCCTTCGCGCATGTCGGCTGCAAACTCGTCTCCCAGCGGTCGCCGCGCCACGCCGACGATGGCAAAGTTCTTTGGCAAAAGGCCGGCCTGCTCGAGATGAAAGAGCGCGGGCAGCAGCTTGCGCTTGGTCAGATCGCCGGAGGCGCCAAAGATCACCAGGATGCCCGGATTCGGAATGCGCTCGCCGCTCTTCGGAACTTGCGAGAGATCCTCGGGACGAACCTTCATTTGCACAGTTGCTGATGCCATAGCGACCACCTCCTGGGTTGCTGAATCCGGTCCGTTTCACTGACCCCTGATCTCTGAACCCTGATCCCTAGTCCTTCTTCACCGCATGTCCGCCGAATTCATTGCGCATAATCGCCAGCATGCGATCGGTAAAGTTGTTTTCTTCGCGCGAACGAATCCGTCGAATCAGCGACTCCGTAATTACCGGCGCCGATACATTCAGATCGATCGCCTCAAACACCGTCCAGCGCCCTTCGCCGGAATCCGCCACATACGCTTCAAGCCCATCGAGCTTCGGATTCTTGCTCAATGCATCGGCGGTCAGGTCGAGAAGCCAACTGCGCACCACGCTGCCGAAACGCCATATCTGCGAAATCTGCGCGAGGTCGAGCTTGAACTCCTCCTTCTTCTCCATGATGGTGAAGCCTTCTGCATAAGCCTGCATCAGGCCATACTCGATGCCGTTGTGCACCATCTTCACGAAGTGGCCCGAACCTGCCGGACCGACATGTCCCCAGCCCTTATCCTTGCCAGGCGCGAGCGTTTCAAAAATCGGCCGCAGATAATCGACGGCTTCCTTGTCGCCGCCAACCATCATGCTGTATCCCTCTTTCAGACCCCACACGCCGCCCGACGTTCCCACATCGACAAACTGAAATCCCTTCGCGGTAACTTCCTTGTAGTGGCGCTGCGAATCCTTGTAATTCGAGTTGCCGCCATCGATGAGAATGTCGCCTTTGTTGAGCAGCGGTTCCAGCTTGGCGATGGTGTCGTCGACCGGCTTGCCTTGCGGCACCATGATCCAGATCGCCTTGCGGCCTTTCAGGTTCTTCGCCATGTCTTCGAGCGAATTCACGCCGACATTGCCTGATGCCGTCAGCTTCTGCACCGCTTCTGCGCTGAAGTCGAAGCCCACCACCTGGTGCCCGCCCAGGCGCAGGCGCTCGGCCATGTTGCCACCCATCTTGCCCAGACCAATCAATCCCAGTTGCATATCGCTCTCCCTTCCAATCTCGTTACAAAACTTCCAATGCCTGCAGATCGCGGCGCAGAGCATCCGCGCCGGTAAAGCAAATCGCCTTCATTCCCACCGCGGCTGCAGCCGCCACGTTCTCCAGGCGATCGTCAATGAACAACGAACGCTCGGCGACCTTGCCCAGAATGCCCAGCGCCCGGCGATAGATTTGCGGATCCGGCTTGCGCAGCCCCATGTAGCATGAAGTGAACGTGAACTTCAGGTAGTTGCGAAGGCCGAACTTCGCCATTCGAAATTCATGCGTCTCGCGCGCTTCGTTGTTGAGCGCCCCAAGCATGCACTCTATCTGATGCCGCGAGTTCCTTCAGGATGCACGTCGCACCGTCGGCGAGCAGCTTGGATTGTTCACACATGGCGTTGAAAAACTCTTCGTGCGTAAAACTCCGCGGCTCATAAAACACCACCGCATCCAGATACTCATCGAGCGCAATCTCTCCGCGTTCCCATGGCTCGAATGCCTTGGCGTGATGCTCTTCCAGCGCTGCCGCATCGAGGTGGAACTCGCTCGACAACCGCCGCGCGTTCGCGATGATCCCAGCCATTGGTCAGCAGGACCCCGCCAACATCGAAGAGGATTACGTCGAAGGGGAACATCGGCGTCTCTTGAGAAACAGTGGTTAGTGAACGAGTGGACAGTGTTTAGCGACTGGCGGCCGGAACTGGTCTCTCAAAACAACCGCTCAGCCAGTTTCAACCGCATTGATACTTCGCTTCGATTGCCAGTACTTTCTTGAAGCGACGCGTAAACCGTGGCTGGTCGGAAATGAATTTCGCCTTGATGAATGCATCCACCAGTTCGTAGGCAAGTGACGGCCCCACGATACGCGCGCCGAGCACCAGCACATTCATGTCATCGTGTTCAACGCCCTGGTGTGCCGAATACGTATCGTGGCACATGCCCGCGCGAATGCCGGGAATCTTGTTGGCCGCCACGCTCACGCCCACACCCGATCCGCAAATCAAAATCCCGCGCGGTGCCTCGCCTGCCTTGATCGCTTCGCCTACACGTTCAGCGAAATCCGGATAGTCGTCCTGCGGCTCAACCTTGAAAGCACCCAGGTCCAATATCTCGTGACCTGCCCGAGTCAGATAGGCGCGTACTTCTTCCTTCAGTTCGAATCCCGCGTGATCCGATGCGATAACTAACTTCATGAGACTCCTTCATCGAAAGGAATAGAAGTAGGGAATAGTGAAATAGATCCTTGATTGTCTGCTCCCTATTCCCTACTTCCTGCTCTTTCACTTCTTCAAAAGTGCCTTCGCCCGTGCCGCCACGTTCTCCGGCGTGAATCCGTACTCGGCCATCACCTTTGGGCCCGGCGCCGATGCGCCGAAGCGATCGATGCCGATAACACCGCCGTCCAGTCCAACATACTTCCACCAGCCCAGCGTTGCACCTGCCTCAACCGCGAGCTTCGGCACGCCAGGCGTCAGCACGCTCGCCCTGTACTCGGCCGACTGCTCTTCAAAAATGCGCCAGCTTGGCATGCTCACCACGCGCGCGGCAATTCCCTCGTTCGCCAGAACCTTTGCAGCGTCCACTGCGGTGGAGACCTCGGATCCCGTAGCGATCAGGATCACCTTCGGGCTCGCCGCGTCCTCCAGAACATACGCGCCTTTGCTCACTCCGCCGTAGACATCATGCTTCGTCGCATCAATCACTGGCAGATCCTGCCGCGTCAGCGCGAAGAAGCTTGGCGTAGTGCGATCGAGCGCGAGACGCCAGCATGCCGCTGTCTCATTGGCGTCCGCGGGTCGGAAATCTGTCAGTCCCGGCACAGCGCGCAGCATCATCAGTTGTTCGATCGGCTGATGCGTCGGTCCATCTTCGCCGAGCCCGACTGAGTCGTGCGTGAATACGAAGATCGAGTGGCACTGCATCAATGCGGCCAGTCGCAACGCCGGCTTGCAGTAGTCAGAGAAGGTAAAGAACGTCGAGCCAAACGGTACGAGGCCGCCGTGTACCGCCATGCCATTCACCGCGGCACACATGCCAAATTCGCGCACGCCGAAGAAGACATTGCGCCCCGCCGGATCAACATGGAAGCTCTCGCCTGGCTTGAAGATCGTCTTCGTCGACGAAGTCAAATCCGCCGCGCCGCCAAATAGTTCCGGAACGACATCTGCAATCGCATTCATGACGGCACCGCCAGCGTTGCGCGTTGCCTGCTTCTTGTCCACCGAAAACGAAGGAATCGCCTTCTCCCAATCCTTCTTTCGCAATCCTTTCTGTGTCCGATCAAACTCAACTGCCAGGTCGCGAAACTCAGACGCATACCGCGAGAAAAGTTTCTTCCACTCCGCCTCAGCCGTAGCTCCGCGATCAACCGCCTTGCGCCAGTTCTTCAGCGCATCGTCCGGGACATAAAAGCTCTGGTCTTCTGGAAATCCATAAAACTTCTTGGTTGCCGCCGTATCTGCAGCCCCTAACGCTTCACCGTGCACCTTATTGGTGCCGGCCTTCGGGCTGCCGTAACCAATCACGGTGCGCACCGCAATCAACGAGGGCCTTCCCGTTTCAGCCTTCGCCGCTTCAATGGCGGCTTCAATTGCTCTCAGGTCATTTCCGTCGGCCACGCGCTGCGTATGCCAGTGATAGGCTTCGAAGCGCTCCAGCACGTTGTCGTTGTAGCTCAGTTCTGTGGGGCCGTCGAGCGAGATCAGGTTGTCGTCGTAGAGCACGATCAGCTTGCCCAGGGCCAGCGTTCCCGCGAGCGCGCAGGCCTCGTGCGAAACACCTTCCATCAGGTCACCGTCGCCGCACAGCGAATACGTGTGGTGATTCACGATCTCGTAGCCAGGCTTGTTATAGATAGCCGCAAGATGCTTCTCCGCAATCGCCATCCCGACAGCCATCGCCAACCCCTGGCCCAGCGGACCGGTCGTCACTTCCACGCCGTCGGTATCGCCATACTCGGGATGTCCCGGAGTGCGCGAATGCCACTGGCGAAAGCTCTGCAGATCTTCGATCGTTACCTTGTAGCCGGAGAGAAAGAGCGAGGCGTAAAGCATCGCGGACGCGTGCCCGTTCGAGAGCACAAATCTATCCCGGTCGGCCCACTTCGAATTCGCCGGATTGTGCTTCATGATCTTGTGAAACAGCAGATAAGCAATGGGTGCACAGCCCAGCGGCGCCCCGGGGTGGCCGCTTTTAGCCTTCTCAACCTCATCGACAGAAAGCAGTCGCAATGTATCAATCGATAATTCGTCGAGTGAAAGATCCGCAAGAGTTGCCATAAAACTCTGTTCCCATTCCTTTCAAAAAAGCTGCGGAAAGAATGCTCACTTCCGAGTTTCAATCTTGATTTCCACGTTGTAACCGAGCCAGCGATTCTGCTCACGCCAGTGAAGAGTCCATGATAGATCACCGCTCTCCTGGTTTGGAGCGGTGGAAAGATCCACGCTGTAGCCCGCGCTACCAAGACTGCGGCCCATGGTCGATTGCGTTGTCTTCCATTGGTCCGTCGTCCAAATCACTTCAAATGGCGCATCGTCGAGAATGCGCAGCGTGTCCCCGGCGATAATTTTCTGGATCGGCCGCCGTTTGCTGTAGAACTCCAGGTTGGCGCGCAGTTGCTTTCTGCCTCTCGGCTCGCAGTAGCGCTCGTACACGCTATCGATGCGGTCGAACACCTTGCCGTCCACTGTCGATCGCAATAGTTTCAGATATTCGGCATGAGCCCACACCAGTGGAACCGCCGAGCCCGCCGGCTTGCCCATCTCCAAGCCCCGCCGATTCGCCTCGTCCCACACCTGCTCCGGCATCATCTGGCCTAATGTTGCAAAGCGCTCATATGTTTCGATCAGCGGTGCAGGATCCCGGTCAGCCGCCAGCTCGTAGTGCGCCCGCTCGCCAGTGAACAAAGGCCATACGCGCCCCTTTCCCGATCCCGTAAATGGTCCGCCGTCCGGGCGCTGGCCGTAGCCGTCAAAGTTATACCGGTGCCAGCCCGGCCCCTGAGGAAGATCAGTTTTAAGCACCGCATCCACCACCTTCAGCGAATCGATCACTAGTGGATCGTCGGCGCGCCGAACCCCATATCGGACCAGTTCAAGAAAACCCGCATCAATGATTTCCCGCGCTTCAAATTCGGTGCGCTCTCCGGGCGGCCGATTGTTGATGTGGATGATCTCGGTTCCGCAGTCTTCGCACGCATAGGCTTCGCCCTTCTCCGGCGGCCGGATGCGCATGTAATGCCGCTTGACCTCAGGCAACAGCACACCATTATTGGTGACTGTCCAGTCCTCCAGATGGCCCTCGATCCAGTCGGCGAACTCTTCGAGGAACACTGCCAACTCCATGGAGTCGTGGGCGCGCGCCATATCCGCCGCGCAGATCAGCCCACCAATCACCGCAGCAAGCGTTGACGGAGAATAGCCTGCGTTCTCTTCCCATCGCTCCTGATGAGTAATCGGCGCATGTTGCACCAGATATCCGGCCGCCCGTTCGATGAAGGGAAAGATCTGCATCTCACCCACTGCATCGGCTTTCCACAGCCGCCACGCCAGGATGATGGGAAAGGCCACCTCGTCCAGTTGCTCGCCGGACCAGTAAGGCCGGCCATCCACCCAGAAATTTTGCGCGAAACCACCGTCGGGCTCTTGCGTGCAGGCCAGATAAACCAGCGCGCGCCGCGCCGTTTCTGCGCGCCCGCAGGCCAACAAAGCCGTCGCCGTCTGCACCATGTCGCGAGTCCATACCAGGTGATAGCCGCCCAGGTCATCATCGCCGTGCGCCTGCCCCCACGGAATCGACGCCGAGGCAACAAACGCACCCGAAAATGTTTTGTCCTCATGCGCCAGAAGCACGTTGTGACTGGCCCGCATCAGCTTGCCGCCGTCGCACGCCTTGGCCGCCAGCCACTCGGGATTGGCCACCCGATGCCATTGCGCAACGAACCGGTCGCGATGCTCATCAAACGGTGCAGCCAGCGCGCTCACTGTCTTCTGAAGCGCGGTATGGTTTCCTTCGCCAAGGCCAAAAGCCAGGATGAACTCGCGAGCACCGTCGGTGCCTGCCATACCAAGGTTCAGTTCGCCGAACATCGCGATGTTGCCGTTAGTGGCCGAACCGAATTCCCAATCCATCTGGTAGTTATCGCGCAGGTCGTGCCATCCGTCGCTGGAGCCTACAAACCCGCAGCTCACGCGCGAAAAACCGCAACTGGCGCCCATGGCAAGCGACCATTGGTTTTTGAATGCCAGCAGCATCTTGTGTCCGGCTAAATCGAGTGCGCGGGCGGTATTTCCGGCGCCCCCGCCATCTAGATGCGGCGCCAGCAACGCATAGATCTTCAGCCGCGGGATCAGATCCTCGTGCCCTTCCAGCCGCACGCGCTGCAGGATCACGCTATGGTGCGGATCGCAGATGATCTCCTTGGTCAGCGTGTAGCGGCCGCCCGGGTCGCGATTGATGTAGCGCACTCCCAGCGCCTCGGGATGGATGTACTCAAACGTCGATATCAGATCGCGCTTCTCTTCGTGCGCAAATGTCTCGCCGTCCGTAATCAGAAACCCCATGTCGCGGACCTGGGCGCTGTCGATCGTGGGGTGATAAATCTCATTCAGAATGCCGTGCGAGCAGGTGAACCAGACCCGGCTCGACGCCGAGTAGGCCGTTCCGATAGCGTCTTTGACACTCGACGTCCAGCGAGGAAATAGTCCGGGCGCGCCAAAGGCTTCGCCCTGCTGGTCGAGCCAGCGATACAGCGGTCGATCATTCATGCATTCGCACCGATTGTTCGTGTAGGGAAGCGCAATTCCAGGAATCCAACCTCACTAGGGATGTCGGGACTGGCCCCAAGGTTTCCATTTTCTGTCGAATACTTCGAACCCCGACGAGTACATCCAGCATCCATCCAAACATACGGCACCGCCCGCGAATGTGAATGGCTGGTTTCATTCGTTCCCGTCTCGCTGTGGTCGATAGCACCAAATGCGCTCACAGCTCATACGATGATCTTCCACTGAAACAGTACAATCCCACATGAGGAGATTTCCCAGATGGCTTACGAACTTGCACCGCTTCCCTACGACTACGCCGCCCTCGAGCCTTTCATCGACGCGGAGACCATGAAGCTGCATCACGACAAGCATCACCAGACATACATCACCAACGTGAATGCCGCGCTGGCCAGCCACCCCGACCTGGCCGCGAAATCCGTTGACGACCTCATCAGCGACCTGAATGCCGTCCCGGAAGATATTCGCACTGTGGTCCGCAACAATGGCGGAGGCCACTCCAACCACACCATGTTCTGGACGATTATGGCCTCACCCAAATCCGGCGGAGGCGGCGAACCCTCCGGCGCTCTCGCTGACCAGATCAAAAAGGATTTTGGCGATTTTGAAGCCTTCAAGAAGATTTTCAATGAGACTACAGCCAAGCAGTTCGGCTCCGGCTGGGGCTGGCTCGTGAGCCAGGGCGGCAAGCTGAAGGTCATCACGACCGCCAACCAGGACTCGCCCCTCAGCCAGGGAATCTACCCCATCCTCGGCAACGACGTCTGGGAGCACGCCTACTACCTCAAGTACCAGAACAAGCGCCCCGACTACCTCGCCGCCTGGTGGAACGTCGTCAACTGGTCCGAAGTCACCAAGCGCTTCGACAAGGCAAAGAAGTAAACTGCAGTCCTCAGCCGTCAGCTTTCAGTTCTTGCATCCGGCAACCCGAGAGGCTCAACAGGCCGCGGAAAAATTCACGGCTTTGAAAGGGCACGGCTCGGGGAACCCTCTGGGTCGCGTGCCGCCAGAGCCCAAAAAGCCGAGGCTTCAGCCCCCGAGGGATGCTCTTAAGACGATGTTGCAACAGCCCCGTCTTCTGGCTTGCCCCGCAACAATCTCAGCCGGCAAAACTGATAATTGAAACAGACTCTGTGCCCCATTCATCGCAGTTTCATCGCGATGAGTGGGACCGGTTGTCGCCGCATCTCCCCCTCGCGATTCTGGATTCGCGCTCCGGCTGAAACTTCCTCATTGGCCACCACCCGCTCGCGACGCCAGGTTTATCCTTCGATGTTGAAGGTTTGCGGATACACTTCGTTCGGGAAGACGACGAATCTATGAAACCCCCATCGAACGTTAAGACGCCGGCGCAATACATCGCCTCACTCCCCGCCGATCGTGCAAAAACGATCGCGACAGTGCGTGCACTCGTGAACAAACACATTCCGCGCGGCTACGATGAGTGCCTCGTCTGGGGCACGATCGGCTGGACGATCCCCCTGTCTCGATATCCAGACACTTACAACAAGCAGCCGATCTGCTACGTCGCGCTCTCGTCGCAGAAGAACTACTGCTCGCTCTACCTGATGGGCGCGTTTTGGAGTGCGAGTCAGCTCGAGCAGCTGAAGGCGGCGTTCAAGGCGACGGGGAAGAAGCTCGACATGGGGAAGTGTTGCGTTCATTTCGAGTCGCCGGACGATTTGCCGCTTGAAGCGATTGGCAAGCTGATCTCGGCGATTTCGAGCGAGAACTGGATCGAGATGTACGAACAATCGCGCTTGATGACCAAGGCGGGGCAGGCGCAGACGTCGAAGCAAGGCGCCCCTTCAACGAGCAAAGCGGCCGCCAGGCGCGTCGACACAAAGCGTCGGCGGTAAACTTTCCTGGGCACGGTCCGCCGATCCGGCTCACTCGAAACTTCCGCATTGCCCGCAATATGGGGAATTCGGCTATCGAGCCCCACCTTCGCTTGCCAAATGAGGTGTCATCCTGAGCCCCGCGAAGGATCCGCGGTTGCTTTCGGGAGTTTCAAAATCCGGATACTTCCGAATCGTCCACGACTCGCTTAGAACGGTTCAACGGTGATAGCGTTTGATCGCATTCACACCTTGGAACGTACTGCACGGAGCCAAAGAACGAGGCCCAGTATGGCCGTCGGCAGCAGCGTCAAGAAGAGCATGGAAAATGGACCATGCACATCGTAAGGACGAATCAGGTTCCCAAAGACACCAATCCCGACAGAGAGAAGGAACGTCGCTGCGCCAATGACTGTGCGACCCCGTCGATCCGAATGCCTTACCCAGCCCAAGATGCTGACCATGCAAAGAACCAGACCGACCAGATTGGCCCAGAGGAATACCTGGAAGTGATCGTCAATGAAATCGATCCCTCCATTTACCGCGTAATCGAGGCACATTGCGCCAAGTCCACCGAATAGAAGAATGGCGCTGGAAATAGACGCAATGCTCCAGAACCGGGGAAGTTTAGCATTTGGCATAGGCAGATTCTATCGCCGGAGATTCTTCAACCTGAGTTTGTTCCCGAATCACCGCCGATGCTGACCTTTGGTGGATTTTCGCTTTTCCCGGCCGACGCGACATGGGTTTTCAACCCTGGATTTTGAGATCCCAATTCTATTTATTACTTTGGGTGCCTGGTATTCGAGGACGATCCCTAAGTCAGCAACCCCTTGATCCGCCCCTCAAGTGCTGCCTGCGCCTGCTTTGCGGGAAACAGTCTTTCCAGCCACCCCAGATCTGCATCCACCGTTACGTCCTTATCCGTCACAGCGACAAACCCCTTAATCGGCGTGCTGACGATCCCCACCTTCGCGTCGAAAGAAAAATCCATTCTGCTCCCCGTCCACTTCCTCGACTCATTCACGATCTGTATCGGAACAGTTCCGAAACCTTTAAACACATCGTCGAATGAGCGATCGACAGACCGCATAATTTCCTCTTTCCGACGGTTATGCGATACCGTGACGCGCATACTTCTCCATTCGGTTGCTGCCGCTTCTCTTTCTCGGCGAACTCTACCTGGCACGGAGTTGCCCTAACGGAGTTGCCGTAGCAGATGGCGACAGATGCATCTGACGCCGCGATGAGATCAATACTTTGATGCGAAATAAGCCGAACTGCCACTGCACCGAGCTGTCTTCGAACGTGGTACCGCTGATCCAGAAGTTTCAAGTGTTCGCCAGCTCTTAGCGCGTCTGCCCGGTAGGCAAAACGGGCCTGGGAACCGATGCCGGCAAACCAGGCGAGAGGTCCCCGGTAAACTCAGGGGTCAAGTGCTCCAGTTCTCCTTGTTTCCCTAAACCACTCATTCCATTCGCAAAAATCCGAGTCCCGGTTTTGCAGATAATTTCCACCTTCCGGCGCATAATGAAATCGTGATTGGACCGATGGCTCCGCGAACGTGCGCACCGGAACGCTAACTCCGCTAACCACGCTGGCACAGACGCTAAGTCCAATCCGCAGAGGAATCTGCGGCTAACCCCAATCCACACAAGAATTTAGCGACACCCCTTCTCGGTAACCCTATGATTGCAGAATCTTTACCCAAAGAGACCGGGTAATAGGGGGCGGCCCTTTCACTGGAGCGGCAACCCGCTCACAACCTGATTCGCACTTCCGTGTCTAATGGATTGGAAAGAAGAAGATGCGTTTTCGCACCCTGATCCCGTTCGTGGGACTTTTTGCCTTCGTTCTTCTCGGCGCTTCGGCCTCAGCCATGGCGCAGTCCGCGACCTTTGCCGTTAGCCAGAATGGACAATCCGTTGGCACCGCCAGCTTCAGTTTTACCTCTAAGCCGAGCGGACTCGACTCCACCTCGGTCGTTCGCGTCGACATGCAGGGTCTGAGCTACGCGCTCTCCAAGACCGAGGAGCTCTCACCCTCCAACGGCCTGCTCCACGTCCAGCTCAGCGCCATCATCAACAACTCCGCCGTCAGCGTCGTCGCCAAGCCGGATGCCGCGCAGTTTCTGCTGAACATCTCGGCCAATGGCCGCAGCAGCACATCCCGTCTCGACGGCCACAACTTCGCCGTCTTCCTGCCCGACTTCGATCCCGGCGCCCTTGAAACCCTTCTTGCTCTTGCAGCCAGCAACAACAATCGCGACATCTGGGCCATCATTCCCAAGCAAGCCGGCTCCATCGCGCCCGTCCAGCTCGCTACCTACCCAGACGAGCAGGGCACCCTCGATGGCAAACCCGTCATCGTCCATCACCTGATTGCCACCATCTCTGGGGACCCCACCGACCTCTTCTCCGGCCCTGAAAATCAGCTCCTCCAGGCCGAGCTGCCGCAGCAAGGCTTCGCTCTCGTCCGCAACGGCTTCGTGCTCACGCCGCCATCCAAACCACTCACCCCACCACCAGCCCCGCCCGCAACTGCACCAACCCAGTAGTGGGGCGGGACTCTTCTTGTTCAGGAGGTTTTCTTTGCGCCACTCATTTCCCCACGCGCACCTGCTGGCCGTCTCACTTGCCGTCACACTCAGCGGCTGCATGCAAGCTCAGACCGGGATCAAGATACCTGCTCCGCAGGCTGACCTCACTTTGGCAAATAAGCCAGCCAAAGAGACAGCCGTCTTCGCGGGCGGTTGCTTCTGGGGCACTCAATCTGTCTTTGAACGCGTGAAGGGAGTAGTCGCGACAACCGCTGGATACGCCGGTGGCTCCGCATCCACCGCTACTTACGATCAGGTCACAACTGAAACCACCGGGCATGCAGAGTCGGTCAAAGTCGTCTACGACCCTTCGAAGATCACATACGGAAGGCTCCTGCAAATCTTCTTCTCAGTCGTTCACGATCCGACCCAGCTCAACCGGCAGGGGCCGGACGTCGGGACGTCCTACCGCTCCGCGATTTTCTATACAAACGAAGAACAACGAAAAATCGCTACCGCATATATTGCTCAACTAGACGCCGCAGGCATTTATCGCAAGCCGATTGTGACACAGGTGACACCGTTGAAGGGCTTCTACGACGCCGAGTCCTATCATCAGGACTACGCGCTCCACAATCCCAGCAACCCCTACATTCAAGTTTGCGACCGCCCCAAAATAGAGGCGCTCAGAAAGCAGTTTCCAGAACTCTTCCAGGACTACAAAGGCAAGTAACTATTGCGCAGCTTTAGCGCGCGGTGATTCTTTTTGATGTAGCGTTCCGCCTTACACCGCTCGTCCTGCCGCCACCGCCGAGGCCCACGCCCACTGAAAATTGAACCCTCCCAGGTGCCCGGTCACATCCACTCCCTCTCCGATAAAGAAGAGGCCCGGTACAGAACGAGCTTCCATCGTCTTCGAATTCAAACCGTCCGTGTCGACCCCGCCGGCGGTCACCTCGGCCTTCTCGAATCCCTCGGTTCCAGCCGGATGAAACTCCCAACGACGGAGTCTGCCCTCCGCTGCCTCCAGCGCTGCATTGTTCCAGCCCGTCGGAGCGCCGGCTTCTGCGAGATGTGAAGCGAGCCGCTGGGGCAGCACCGCGCGCAATGCCTGCTTCAAAGCCGCGTCATCCCGCCGTGTCCCCTGTACAAGCAGAGGCTCAAGCAGCTTCGACTGCCCGTTGATCCCGGGTGCAAAGTCCACGCGAACCGACTCACCCGGTCGCCAGTATGACGAAGCCTGCAAGACCGCCGGCCCGCTCAACCCGCGATGCGTAACAAGCAGCTTTTCGCGAAATTGCGGCCCGCGCGCCGCCTGCGCCGTAACCTCAGTAGAGACGCCGGTCAACTCCGTCCAGCCGCCCTCGGCTCCGCTCAGCAGCAGCGGAACCAGCGCCGCCCGAGGCTGGATCACCTTCAGCTTGAATTGTCGTGCCAGGTCGTACGCCAGGCCGCTCGCGCCCATCTTCGGAATAGAAAGACCGCCGGTAGCCACCACCAAAGACCCGGCCGCGAACTCGCCTGCGCCGCAAGAAACACGAAACTCGCCGGAGGAAGCTTCGACAGCGATGCCGCGCGCGTTTATGCGAATTTCAACTTTTCCGCGCTCGCACTCCGCCAGCAACAGATCCACGATCTGGCGCGCCGAGTAATCGCAGAACAACTGCCCCAGCGTCTTCTCGTGCCACTTGATGCCGTAGCGCTCGACCAGTTCAAGAAAGTGCCGAGGCTGATAGAGCGCCAGCGCCGATTTCGCAAAGTGCGGATTCTCTGAGATGAAGTTAGCAGGCGTGCAGTGAATGTTGGTGAAGTTGCAGCGTCCGCCACCGGAGATGAGGATCTTTCGGCCCGCCTGCGCATTATGTTCGAGCAGGAGCACACGGCGTCCGCGCTGTCCCGCAACCGCCGCGCACATCAGTCCAGCCGCACCAGCGCCCAGCACGATCACATCGAATTTGCGCATTTCACCCGGCACTCATCCATTGTCGCCGAGCGAAAACGGTCGATTGCCGACGACGGTCAGCGGCTGTCAACCAGCAATCGATGCCGCCACGCAGTTGAGCCAGCTTGGCCGCTTAACTATCTGGACTCCAGCTGTCAAAAGGAGGCTTCGGTGCAAAAACAGAAAAGTGTGGGTTGGAGAAACCAGCTGCTAGTCTGTAAGTTATTGAAAATAATGGTAGGCACGACTGGATTCGAACCAGCGACCTCTTCCGTGTCAAGGAAGCGCTCTAACCAACTGAGCTACGCGCCTGTGGTGCAACAGAGACTAGTCTATCAGCAACAGAGCGGCGGGAAAAGAAGGTCTATTCCACTCCGTTGGCGATGCTGTACCATCAATGACTGAAAAGTTGTCGCCCGCAACTTCAAGGTTTGCCGTGGCTTATGGCGCACAGGCGGATAGCCGCAGGGGCGGCGCGACAACTCGAAGCCGCAAAACGATGACAGAAGTCTCCAGCACGGGTTTTCCCAGCACGGGCCGGAATCCTCTGCGCACTGCGCCAAACCTGCTTACGGTCTTGCGAATCTGCCTTGCCCCTTTTCTTGTGGCGGCCATTCTGCAGGACAGGTTTGGACTGAGCTTCGCGCTCTTTGTAGCCGCCGGTTTGACCGATGCTCTCGATGGCGTGCTGGCACGGGTGTTGAAGCAGGGCACCATGCTGGGGCAATATCTTGATCCTATTGCGGACAAACTCTTGCTCAGCACCTTGTTTGTTGTATTGATGTACAAGGGCCTTATGCCGACCACCGTAACTGTGCTGGTGTTAGGGCGCGACGTCGGAATCCTCCTTGTTGCGGCGGTGCTATATGCGGTTGTGGGGCGCAGGGAGTTCGGCCCCAGCATCTTCGGCAAAGCCAACACCGTGGCGCAGGTGACGGCCGTCGCCGTTGTGCTGTTGCACCAGCTCACGACAGTAAAGTGGGTCGTGATCCTGCGTCTTGTCGCGCTCGATGCGACGGTTGGACTGACCGTGGCTTCCGGCCTGCACTATGCCTGGATCGCCTCGCATCGCACCAGCGCACAAAGCGGTGGACCAGCCGCAAAGTGACAACCGTGAGCTGCCGAATGCAATAAATATATTAGATTGTTAGTCTTGTATCGTGTTACGGCAGGACCCCACTCGGGCGTCAAGATGCCTCATCTTCGGTCGCTTCTGCGGTCTCGGAAGATTCCTCAATTGCCATATCGTTAAATTCTTCGGAATCGAAGACATCGCCACATTCGAGGCATTCAACATATTCGGTGTCTTCGTGGCGGGAAACAACTCGAACCTTAGGGTGTTTGCAGGCGGTAAGCATCGTTTTGGGATTTGGCTCGGATTTGGAAGCTCTTGCCGCAGATTGTAGCTGCCTTTTCAACAATTTCAAACGGCATTTTGGTGAATCTTTCGGCTTAGCGCCTTTACGGGAGAGCGAAGAAAGCGGTTCCAGGATCCTTAAGCCATTGAAAACCCGACATAATTGGTCGTATACTGAATAAGGACTGAAGAAGTCGCATATTATGCTGAAGCTTACGAAAAAGGCCGACTACGGGTTGATGGCGCTGAAGTATCTGGCCGAGCGCCCTGACACGGTTGCTTTGAGCGCCAAAGACATTGCCGATGCGTATGGAATCCCGGCTCAGTTGCTGGCCAAGGTTCTTCAGCAGCTTACAAAGGCAGGATTGCTGAAGTCGCACGCCGGCATGAATGGTGGATATGCGCTGTCGAAACCGGCAATGTCCATCTCGGCATACGAGGTGATTCTGGCCATTGATGGTCCGTTCTTCATTACCTCGTGCACGAAGGGCGCCAAGGGATGTGAGCTGACGCCAAGTTGCACGATCAAGGAACCGCTGGCGCGCGTGAACGACACGATTGCAGGTGTTTTGAAAAGCATCAGCATTCAGGATCTCGCCGAGCATGAGCACCCGCCCGGTCGCGCAATTGAGCCTAAGTTGGTTTCGCTGACGATTTAGCTAACTCTCCGCACTGCGCGGAGTTCGAAACAACGATGGAGAGGTCGCATGAGTACAGTAACGAGCCAAATTGAAGTGCCGGCAGGCGTCTCACTGCCGATTTACATGGATAATCACGCCACCAGTCCGCTTGATCCCCGCGTGCTGGAAGCGATGATGCCTTATTTCACAGCGAAGTTCGGCAACGCCGCCAGCCGCAATCATTCCTTCGGGTGGGAAGCCGAAGAAGCCGTCGAGACTGCGCGCGAGCAGATCGCAAAACTCATCGGCGCCACGGCGAAAGAGATCATCTTCACCTCGGGTGCCACTGAGTCGAACAACCTCGCCATCAAGGGCATTGCGGAGATGTATCGCGAGCGCGGCAACCACATCATCACGCAGGTCACCGAGCACAAGGCTGTCCTCGACACCTGCAAGCGCCTCGAGAAGTATGGCTACCGCGTCACCTATCTGCCTGTGAAGGCCGACGGCCTCATTGATCTCGAAGACCTGAAGCGTGCCATCGACGACAAGACGATCCTTGTCTCGATCATGGCGGCAAACAACGAAATCGGCGTGCTCCAGCCCATTCGCGAGATCGGCAGAATCTGTCACGAGAAGGGCATCCTGTTTCACACAGATGCTGTACAGGCCGTCGGCAAGGTCCCGGTGAACGTGCTCGCCGACAACGTCGATGTGCTCTCGCTTTCCGGCCACAAGATCTACGGCCCGAAAGGCGTGGGCGCGCTCTACGTTCGTCGTCGCAATCCGCGCGTGCAGATCGCGGCACAAATTGATGGTGGCGGTCACGAGCGTGGCATGCGTTCCGGCACCTTGAATGTTCCCGGCATTGTCGGTCTCGGCAAAGCCTGCGAGATTGCCTATGCGGAGATGGACAACGAAGCCGCATATCTGCGTGGCCTCCGCGACCGTTTGAATAACAAGCTCCAGTCTGAACTCGATTACATCCACGTAAACGGTTCGATGGAGCACCGGCTCCCTGGCAATCTCAATGTGAGCTTCGTGTATGTGGAAGGTGAGTCGCTCCTTATGGGCATCAACGACGTTGCCGTCTCCAGCGGCTCAGCCTGCACCTCGGCAACCCTGGAGCCTTCGTATGTGCTCAAGGCGCTTGGCTTGGGCGACGACGTGGCGCACAGCTCCATTCGTTTCGGTTTAGGCCGCTTCAACACGCAGGCTGAAGTGGATTACGTGGCTGCGAAAGTCATCGACATTGTGAAGAAACTACGCGAACTTTCACCGCTTTACGAGATGGTGAAAGAGGGAATTGACCTGACCAAGATTGAGTGGCAGGCACATTAAGATTTCCCCGGCGATGAATCACGCCGCCGGATCGGTTTAAGCATCGGTGGGCATGTCCGCCGAATCTAACAGAAGTACGCGGCTTCCCCGCGTGAGGAGTTCGGAATGTCATACAGCGATAAGGTCGTAGATCACTACAACAACCCGCGCAACGTAGGCACGCTCGATAAGAGCTCCGGAGACGTAGGCACTGGTCTCGTCGGCGCTCCCGAGTGCGGCGACGTCATGCGTCTGCAGATCCGCGTCAATCCCGAGACACAGGTTATTGAAGAAGCCAAGTTCAAGACCTTCGGCTGCGGATCGGCAATCGCCAGCTCTTCATTGGCCACCGAGTGGATCAAGGGCCGCAAGGTTGAGGAAGCTCTCGACGATCAAGAACACTGACATCGTGAAGGAGCTTTCGCTTCCTCCGGTCAAGATTCACTGCTCGGTCCTGGCCGAAGACGCCATCCGCGCGGCCATCGGCGACTGGAAGAAGAAGAACAGTGTCGCGGAAAGCGCGGCTGTAGCTGCTGAGGCGCAAATAAGCTGCACGCTGCAAAGCAAGAAGGAAACAATGTCGGACTTTGTGACAATCGAATCGAAGCCGGCGCAGGGTGCGAGCGCTACGCCGGCGCAGCCGGAGAACAAGCCGGCTGCTTCCCAGGGACTGCAGGTCACCGAACGCGCGGTAAGGCGTATCCGCGTGGCAATGGAAAAGGAAGGCGTGTCGCCCGCCGAAGGCGGGTTGCGTCTTGGCGTTATGGGCGGCGGCTGCTCGGGACTTTCTTATTCCATCAAGTTCGACACACGCCCCCGCGAGCGGGACCGCATTTACGAGTTTGACGGCGTACGCGTCTTCGTCGATCCAAAGTCGTTCGTCTATTTACACGGCATGACGCTGGACTATGAGGAGACACTGATGCGGCAGGGTTTCAACTTCATCAATCCAAACTCCTCGCGCTCCTGCGGCTGCGGTTCATCGTTCTCATAGTCCTCCGCCCTGGAGTCTCTTCATGTTGAAAGTTCTCGATTCTGCAGTACCGGTCGCGTGCTGGTCGTGTGCGGTTGCGCACAACGATGTCACGCTTTTCTGTCCGCACTGCAGCAAGATTCAGCCTCCTCCGGGAGGCGACTATTTTTCTGTCTTCGGCTCTGGTGCCGCAACTCGAACTCGATCTCGGTATGCTCGAGCACCAGTTTCACAAGCTCAGTCGCAAGCTGCATCCCGATCGCTTTGCGCGCGCACAAGAAAACGAAAAGCAGTGGAGCCTTGCCGACACAGCCCTGCTTAATGACGCCTATCGCACCTTGAAAGATCCAATTCGCCGGACTGAATATCTGCTGAAGTTGCACGGCGCCGAGATCGGCGAAGAGCACGCAGGCAAGGATCGCAAGGACCAAAATGATGTGTCGCGTGTGCCGGCTGATCTGCTCGAAGAAGCGTTCGACCTGAATATGCAGCTTGAAGAGATGCGCATGGCCCGCAAGATGGGCGACACCGATCCTGAACTGCAATCCAGTCTCGAACAAGCGAAGAAGAAGTTTGATGGCCTGCTCGACGACGTTGATCGCGATCTGCGCTCACAGTGGCAGATATGGGACGCAGGCGACGAAACCGCCCGACTCGAATCGCAAAAGAAGATGGTCTCCTTGCTCGATCGCCGACGCTACATCAATAACCTCGTCCGCGACGTGACCGAGACTCTGGGTACCTGATCATTGGGGTGTCCCATCAATTTCGTGCTTTTGCGAAATGGATGGGAGAGCACGATCGTTCGTTTTGTATTGAAAGTTCGGGGCTTCAGCCCCTGAGGGATTTTAAAAATTCACATGGCAGAAGGACGCGTAGTTGGAATCGACCTGGGAACAACGAATTCCCTGGTCGCATACATGGAAGGTGATAAGCCGGTGGTCATTCCCGGCGTCGACGGCTCGAACCTCGTGCCGTCGGTAGTGGCGCTCGACCCCATGCCGGCAGACGGCAGCAGGCCGACCGTGACGGTGGGCAACAGCGCGCGCCGCGTCCTCATCGAGACGCCCGAGCGCGTCATCTACTCTGTCAAGCGACTGATGGGCCGTGGGCTCGAAGAAGTGCAGAGCGAACTCAAGCTGTTTCCTTTCCGTCTCGCCGACGACGTTGAGGCTGGAGAAGTTCCGCGCATCCAGCTCGGCGAGTTGCGCTTCACGCCGCCTGAAATCTCGGCCTACATCCTGCGTCAGCTCAAGCGCAACGCCGAGCGCTTCTTCGGCGCGCCTGTTACGCAAGCCGTCATTACGGTTCCCGCATACTTCAACGATGCGCAGCGCCAGGCAACCAAGGACGCGGGACGCATGGCCGGTCTGGAAGTGCTTCGTCTCGTGAACGAGCCGACTGCTGCAGCGCTTGCCTACGGCCTCGACCGCGCCAAGGAAGGCACCATTGCTGTTTACGATCTCGGTGGCGGGACCTTCGACATTTCGATCCTCAAGCTTCGCGACGGGATCTTCGAAGTGCAGTCGACCAACGGCGACACGCACCTTGGCGGCGACGACATCGACAACCTGCTGCTCGCGATCGCGCTCGATGAGATTCACGCCGAGCACGGCGTCGATCTGCGCACGCATCCCGGCGCGGTCCAGGCATTGCGCAAAGCCGCCATCGACGCGAAGATCGCGCTGTCTACCGAAAATGTCGCGCGCTTCGACATCGAACTGCCCAATGGCGATCGCTATCAGCGCGAGATTCCGCGCGACGTTTTCGAGCAGTTGATCGAGCCGGTGCTTAGCCGCACCGTTGGCCCCTGCAAGCAGGCAATCACCGATGCGGGAATCACTCCGGACCAGATCGACGAAGTCGTGATGGTCGGCGGATCGACGCGGATTCCTGCCGTGCGAAAGCTGGTGGACGATCTATTTCAGCTTGCGCGCGCGCGGCAAGAAGCCGCACATCGAACTGAATCCCGATGAAGTTGTCGCTCTCGGCGCGGCTGTGCAGGCCGACATTCTGGCCGGCGCATCGAAGACCACCGAAGAGATGCTGCTGCTTGACGTGACGCCGCTGTCGCTCGGTATCGAAGCGCTTGGCGGCACTGTCGCCAGGATCATTCAGCGCAACTCGACGATTCCCGCGTCGGCGACCGAGCACTTCACTACCGGCGTCGACGGGCAGACAAACGTCGCGATTCACGTCGTCCAGGGCGAGCGCGAGATTGCTGCCGATTGCCGTTCGCTGGCGCGCTTCGATCTGAGAGGCATTCCGCCGATGAGTGCCGGCTTGCCGCGTATCGAAGTGAAGTTCCTGATCGATGCCGATGGCATTCTGCAGGTTTCCGCCCGTGAACAGCGCAGCGGCAAAGCAGCGCAGATCGAGGTAAAGCCTACCTATGGCCTGACCGACGAACAGGTTGAGGGCATGATTCTCGACTCCTTCGATCATGCGGAAGAAGATTTCGCCAAGCGCCTGCTGATCGAGGCGCGCAACGAAGCCGACACGATTCTTGCAGCTGTCGAGCGCGCACCTGAGAACCCGGCGTGGCAGCAATTGACGTGGCGAGGAGCAGGCATCGATCATGGCTGCACAAAGCAAGCTGGCAAGTGTAAAGCAGGGCGACGAGCTGGCCGCAATTCGCGAAGCGACGGCTGCGCTCGACCTGGCGACGCGCCGCTTTGCGGAGCTGATGATGGATGCCGCGGTCACAACCGCGATCCGCGGCAAGACGATGGAAGCCGCTGACGAAGAACTGGGCGAAGAAGTAACTGCTCCGCACCCGATGGCCCGCGCAGAGTTCAAGTAAGCGGGATGGATAAAGTGATGGAGTTCGATGCGCACGATGAGACCGTTACTGCGCGATAAGACAGAAGGAAGAGATTTATGAGTGATACACCGAAGAAGGAAATACCACCCGACAAGCTGGTGCGCGTCACCTTCATGCCTGAAGGCAAGACCGTCGAATTCGAATTCGGCACCATGCCCTACGAGCATCACGGCAAGCCGATGTCGTTTCTCGACGTCGCCGAGAACTTCGGAGTCTTTCTCGATCACGCTTGCGGTGGCGTTTGCGCCTGCACCACGTGCCACCTGTGGATCAAGGATCAGGAAGGCATCAGCCAGGCCGACGACGATGAACTCGACCGTATGGATATGGCCGCCGACCAGCAGTTGAATTCGCGCCTCGGCTGCCAGGCCGTCATCACCAAACCCGGCAACTACGTAGTCGAGATTCCCAAGTGGAATCGCAACTACACGTCCGAAGGCAAGCCGCTGGCGATGGCCGAAGGAAGTAGTAGCTCGCGTGCCTCGGGTCTCGATCTGAGACATGGGATAGCGAATTGTCAGATTCACATTGTCATCAACGAACGAGGAAACGATGCCGCGCGAAATCATGTGGACCGACTCCGAGGAGATCGGCATTCAATTGCAGGAGAAGTTTCCCGACATCGATCCGCTCACGGTGCGCTTCACGGATCTGCACAAATACGTGACTGAGCTCGAAGGCTTCGCCGACGATCCGGCGAAGTCAAACGAGTCGCGGCTTGAAGCGATCCAGATGGCATGGCACGAAGAGTTTGAAGACGCGAAGGGTTGACGTGCGGCTGCCTAATAATCATTGTGTAGAGGCGATGTAGCAGTCTTGCTGGTTACACGAAAAGCCGACTACATTGTCGCCGATTACTCTGTTCAATCCGTCCTGAACCTTCGTTAGGCGGACCATCGGCATGGCTTTAACAACCGGCGGGCGAGACAGGTACTCGCCAAATCCAAATCCACCTGCAATCGAAATCGCGATGATGATAGGTAGAGAACTCCTCTGCACCTGAATCTCCTTTTCGACGCTCAAGCTGAAACGGCGATGAGCCATTGGGCTTTACCCGTCTTTCGATGTACCATGATCTCGCGAATTGCATGATGGATCAACCTCGATGCTCAAGGTGCGGTCATCCGGCGACCTACCAAACGCCGCAAGCAGGTTCGGAGCTTCAACTGGATTGCGCCGCTGTCCAGGAATTCATGCAAGGTGCAGCGAACACGCAAATTCTGGATACAATTTGGACTCCCCGTCGGTTCCGGACTGAGCGGAGCTCTCGACGAAGCGATTCAAGACGGTCTTAAACACTGAACAACGAACCCAGTTTGCCCTAAGAATCCCAATGGTCGCTTGAGTCCCGCCGCCGCTAATTGCCGCCCCAGCCGAAGGATCCTTCGAAGTGCTGGAATTCCCGTTCCTGTCCTGGCACCTGGTAGACACTCACGACATCGAAACGCACCGGCGGCGCGGTCTGTCTGCGGAAGCTGCCTCACATATCTGCGGGCAAGCCGGCGCAGCACATTGCGCTTGTGCTCATCCACAGCAACCTCTGCCGGAGTGAGATCGTGCGCCGTGCGTGTCTTCACTTCGATGAAGCACAGCATCGGTCCGTCCCACGCAATCAGGTCCACGTCGCCGGGCACATCGCCTGACGACCAGCGCCGCGCAACCACCGTGTATCCTTTGCGCCGCAGAAAAAACAGCACCGCATCTTCGCCCTCGATGCCGACGACGAGATGCGCAGGCAGATTCGCCGCGTTGCCGCGTCTGCGAGCGATCCGATTCAGGCTGTTGAACGCACGCTCCAGCCATGCAACGCGCATCAGCCTGATGGATTCCATGCAGATCATTCTCCGCTTTGATCCGGCAGAAGCGCAATCGGCCAAACAAAACGCGACACAATCCAAGCTGCGGAAAGGGCGGCGCTCTCAGTGCTCAAAGGTTTTCAGGCACTCGCTGTTGCGAGTTCACCTGCATGCGCATGTTCCTTCTCGACCTGCGTCAAACAGTCTTCAAGGATGTCGAGCGCAACCGTTGCTTCTTCTTCGCTGACAATCAGCGGCGGGCAAAGACGAATTGAAGTTTCGCCGCAACCAAGAATCATCAAGCCGCGTTCAAAGCAGAGCGTCTCTACGCGATTGCGCAGCGCTGATGCGGGTTCACGCGTTGTCTTGTCCTTCACCAGCTCGATGCCGATCATCAGCCCGCGCCCGCGCACATCGCCAACCAGTGCATGGCTCTTCGTCCAGCCTTGCAGCCGCTCGATCATCTTTCCGCCAACTTTCGCGGCATTGTCGATCGCCTCGCGCTCAAGGACGTCAATCGTCGCCAGCGCCGCTGCTATCGAAACCGGATTTCCGCCAAACGTCGATGCATGCGAGCCGGGAACCCAATCCATGATCTCCGCGCGGCTCATGCAAACGCCAAGCGGCATGCCGCTCGCAATTCCCTTCGCCATGCAAACGATGTCCGGCTGCACGCCCGAGTGCTCAATCGCCCACCACTTGCCTGTGCGTCCCGCGCCCGATTGCACTTCATCCACAACCAGCAGAATTCCATGCCGGTCGCAGATGCCGCGCAGTTCGCGCAGGAAGTTGTCAGGCGCAACCACGTAGCCGCCTTCGCCCTGGATCGGCTCGACGAAGATCGCCGCCACTTCTTCCGGAGGCAGAATCGTCTTGAAGAGCTTCTCCTCGATGTAGCGCGCGCAACCGAGGCTGAAAGCTTCTTCTTCCTGCGGCCCGCCCGTGCATCCGCGATAGGCATACGGATAGCGCACATGCGTGACGCCGGGAACGAGAGGCGAGAAGCGCCGCTTCTGTTGCGGCTTTGATGCGGTCAGCGAGAGCGCGCCCATGGTGCGCCCATGAAATGCACCGAGGAACGCGATGATGTGCTGCCGCCCCGTGTGATATCGCGCGAGCTTCAATGCGCATTCAATGGCCTCTGCGCCCGAGTTGCCATAGAAGAACCGATGCGGTCCCGGCATCGG
Organism: uncultured Acidobacteriaceae bacterium; assembly: GCA_963735215.1. GTDB lineage: Bacteria > Acidobacteriota > Terriglobia > Terriglobales > Acidobacteriaceae > Telmatobacter. The sequence goes on from CAVTKF010000015.1 coordinate 561,681, forward strand.
CGCAACGGCCGAGAGCTTTTCGGCAAGGTCGGTCAGCGGTTCGTTGTAGAAATCGGTGCCAGAAATGTGAATCAGTTCCGCCGCCTGCTTTTGAATTGCGGCGACAACCTCGGGATGGCAATGGCCGGTCGAAGTCACGGCGATGCCCGCAGCGAAGTCCAGGAACTCGTTGCCGTCCACATCTTCGACGCGAAGGCCACGTCCGCGCTTTGCCACCAGCGGATATGAACGCGTATAGCTGGGCGAGATCAGCCGGTCATCGGCTTCTACCGCAGCCTTGGCTTTCGGTCCCGGCAGCGAACCAATCAGCTTTGGTCCAAACTTGGCATGTAGCTCTTGTTTATTCATCTCTAGTCTCCTCGTCGGTTTCGTTTGGGCGGCGCCGGATATGGCAAAGCCGCGACCCCGTTTGGATGGGGTGTTTCTGTTTCATGGACTTGCATTTTCCACGAGAGCAGGCGAGGGCCTTCGGCGGTCCTGTACTAATCGCCGCCGAAGAGACTAGGTCGAGTGCGGACCGGCAGGACGCGGAGGTGGCGCCGAGGGCAAATGCACCGCGCGCGCGCCCGCGACCAGCGTTTTGTCGCTGGTATCGGCTGCAGCGCGCTGGAAAAATGCGATTGCATGGACCCCCGCTGGTCGCAGGATAGCACGCGCAGACAGTGACTTTCTATCAGTTTCAGCGGCGATCCGAACCCGAAACGACTCAAAGCCAAGCAATTTGCGGGATGCTCAGGAAGCCGCCGCAAGCTACGATTGAATCCAAGGATGCCCATCGTCAGCGCAGAATCAAGACCTTCCGCGAGCAAGCCGGTTACGAAGTTGTCCATCGTGCTCGCCTTTGCCAGCGTGTACTTCTTCTGGGGATCGACCTACACGGCTATCCGTATCGGCGCGGCTGAGATGCCTGCGCTGCTGCTTGCCGGGACGCGGTTTCTCATCGCCGGCGCCATCCTTCTCGCATGGTGCAGGCTCCGAGGTCAGCGGTTGGTCTTTCCCGCGAAGACAATGCTCTTGCTGGGCGTGATCGGGCTGATGCTTCTGGCTGGCGGGAACGTCGGCCTGGTCTTTGCGGAGGAGACACTTCCCAGCGGCCTGTCTTCGCTCATCCTTGCCGTGATTCCGTTGTACGTCGCTTTGATCGAGATGTTTCTTCCCGGTGGCGAACCAATGCCGCGGCGTGGCTGGCTCGGCATGGCCATCGGATTCGCGGGCCTGGCCACGCTGCTCTGGCCGTCATTGCACACCGGCTTCGCAGGCGATCGCTCGCGCCTGCTGGCCATCCTCGCTCTGCTGGCCGGCGCGCTTTCGTGGACGGTGGGCAGCATCGTTTCGCGCCGGACAAAACTTCCGGTGAGCAGCCTCGTCGCGGCATCGTGGCAGATGCTCGCCGCCGGAATCTTCAACACGGCCGCTGGAACAATCCTGGGTCAATGGCCGCATTTCCATCTGAATCGTGCGGCGATTGGATCGTTGGCGTGGCTGGTCACCGGTGGATCACTGCTCGGCTATACGGGATTCATCTATCTCATCGAGCATGTGCCCGTGGCCAAGGTCACGTCCTATGCCTATGTCAATCCGGTGGTGGCGGTATTGTTGGGAATCTTCATATTGCACGAACGCCCCGAGGGGGCCGAATTCATCGGCATGGCAGCGGTGGTGTTCGCTGTTTTTCTGCTCACGACCGCGCAGGTGGGTGCGAAGGGCAGGGCCACCGGGGATTGAGCGAAGCTTCAAATTTCATTTCAAGACGCTGGCTTCTTATCGAAAGCCGTGGGCGGAACAAGTTCCGGAAGGAAATCTCCATCCAGTGTGACGGCGGTTCCTTCAAATTCCTTCAGCGCCTGGTCATTGCCGGCCACGGTCATCCAACACACAGCTGCCTTCTTCAACAGGCTGCACGTAATCTCGAGGGTATATGCCATCTCGGGATGACCTTTGGGGTTGCCCTTCGCGCGTTCGATCCACATGCTGTGGCTTCCCATGGAATAAGTGGCATATACCGGGTCGCTAAAGTCGAAGATCGCTCGCGGTCCCTCGGAACTTCCTTCGGCGAATCCGGGAAGGTCCTTCTCCGTCATGATTTGTCCGAAGCAATCGAAAGGCAGCGCCATTGCCACCAGAAACGACGGAGGGGGCGCTTCCCGCCTTGCGCTGATTGGAATCTGAACGCAGGCAATCTCCCTTTTTTCTTCGTCAGTCTTGGCCTTTTCGGTTTGCTGCTTTTTCACTTCTGGAAGCGTCGATTGTGCATCAATTGCGTCCCAGCCAGACGGGATGTGATAGGTGAAGCCTAATTCCTCGGTGGAAGGGGTTGAAACCGGCGGCGCTTGCGCCAGCATCGGAACAGCTGTCAAAAGAAAAGTCGATATAACAAGGCGGAGATTCATTTCGCGGCAAGTCTAACACGCTGCGCGGCTCCCGTTCCGCGCCGTCGGTTCAGCGTTTCGTTACTTGAGCAGCAACACAGAGAGCGCTGAAGCGATACCGATGACCGAGAAGATGATTCCGAGATACCAATACCAGCGGCTGCGCGTCAGCAGTGTAATCGACGTAATCACCAGGCCAATCTCGAGCAGCGCCTCGGAGAAATCGAAACGATCGGCACGCGCCTCGGCGTGTTCGACTTTCTCTTCCAGCTTCCTGGCCTTTTCCTGATCTTCCGGCAGATCTTCATTCCACTTGGCCTGATGATCCGCATAGGCCTTCAGCTTCTCATTCCATTTGGCTTGATTCTCTGCGTAGGCTTTGGCCGCCTCCGGCGATTTGTCTTTGTTCGCAGTTGCGATGTCCTTGTCCGCAATTGTGATTCCGCTCAGCACGTCTGCAGCCAGGCTCGTGTTGTAAGCGCGGATCTTCTGCGCCTGGTATTGATTCCATTGGTCAGTTGCCTTGTTCTGGTCGAGCACGGCTTCGGTGTGTGTGCGGTGCCCGAGCACCGTGATCACCGCCACCAGCACGGCCAGCACGCTCATGGTAAAAGCAACCGGGCGCAGACTCGACTCGCTCGATCCGTGCTCAGCATTCTCTTTCAATTCCTGCACTTCATGGGCTTCCATGGCAGCGTGTCTTCCTCCGTGGCTATGAGTGTGGCAGTGTCATTTCCGCTTCCAACGCACGCCGTCTTTCGAGTCTTCGATGACGATTCCTTTTTCTGTCAGCTCTTTGCGTATCTGATCGGCACGGGCAAAGTCGCGGCGCTTCTTGGCGCGGTCGCGCTCGGCAAGCAGCGCGTTGATCGCTTCGTCTGTCAGCGACTGCTGCGCCAGCAACTCCGGCACAACGTCGCGTCCTTCCTGCTTGGCCCATTCCACAGCCCGGCGCGTCGGCTCGGAATCGCGATCCTCAATCACTGCGAACACCGCATCAAAATCCGCCAGCACTGCCTTCACAGCCTCGCCGTCCGCCTGGTGAAACCTGCCCTGGTCCATCGCGGTATTCGATAGACGAACCAGGTCAAAGATCGGTGCCCGCGCTTCCGCCGTGTTCAGGTCATTGGCGAGGGCGGCCATGTATTCCTCCTGGGCTTTCTTCGCGGCGGTCTGGATGTCGGAATTTTCGCCTGCGGGGAAAGCGCCTTTCATGAGCCGGTCATTGAAAGTACGCAACCGGTCGATTGCCGCAGTCGCATCGACCAGTCCATCAAAGGTGAAGTTAAGCTGATGGCGATAGGGAACGGAGATCAATGCCAGCCGGATCGCCGACGCCTTGTATCCCTTTAGCAGCAAGTCGCGAAGCGTGTAGAAATTGCCCTCGCTCTTCGACATCTTGCGCCCGTCGACAAGCAGAAAGCGTACGTGCATCCAGTGATGCGCCAGCGGCTTGTGGGTTACGCTCTCGCTTTGCGCAATTTCGTTCTCGTGGTGGGGAAACATCAGGTCTTCGCCGCCGGCGTGCAGGTCGAAGCTGTCGCCGAGGTACTTCATCGACATGGCCGAGCACTCGATATGCCATCCGGGACGGCCGCGCCCGATCGGCGTATCCCACGATGTTTCACCCGGCTTGGCGGCTTTCCACAAGGCAAAGTCGCGCGCCGAGTCCTTCTCGTATTCGTCCACATCTACGCGGGCGCCGTCTTCCATCCCGCTCAGGTCTTTCTTGCTCAGCTTGCCATACTCGGGAAAAGCCCGCAGCCGGAAGTACCACGATCCATCCTCAGTCCGGTACGCCGCGCCCGCATCGGCCAGCTTTCGAATCAGCTCCACCATGCGGTCGATGTTTTCCGTTGCCCGGGCAATGATCTCCGGCCGTTCCACTCCCAGCGCTTCCAGATCTTCGAAGAAGGCGTTTACGTACTTGGGCGTGTATTCACCGATCGGCACTCCCGCCGCGGCAGCGTTGCGGATGATCTTGTCGTCCACGTCGGTGATGTTCATGACATGGCGCAGCGGCATCCCGTTCAGTTTCAGAAACCGCCGCAGGACGTCGATCGCAAGAAAGGTGCGAAAGTTGCCGATATGTCCGTAGTCGTACACCGTGGGGCCGCAGGCATACATGCGCAGTTCTTTCCCGTCCATGGGGATAAGTTCATCCACTTGTCCAGAAAGGGTATTGAACAGGCGTACGGGCTTTGGCGTGGCGGGCAAATGACTCATTTTTCGGGTCAAAATCGAGGCTGTTCGGCCTTTCCGATTGTAGCAGTGGGGATTACGGGTGGGATTCCGGTTACTTTTGTGGCCGGAGCGGTGACCTTGACTTCGTCGTATGCTTTCTTCAAGGCGGCGGGCGGTCGCCGATTATCTGATGGAAGATTACGCTTTATCTTTACTTTGCGACCCGGATACGCGCTTCGCCCTCGAGATGTCCGGCACCAACCTGCGCAACACGGCCACCGGCCGCATTTACCCGATTCGCGACGGCATTCCTCTGTTTGTCAGCACCGTCACCGGCTCAAATCTGAAATACCAGACACTCTACGACCGGATCGCGCCCGGCTACGATCTTGCCGAAAGGCTCTATCACTGGTTTACCCGCAAGCCCAACTACCGGCTCGATTTCATTGGCGAACTTGAGTTGAAGCCGAACGCCCGCGTTCTGGAGACCTCCGTCGGGACCGGCGCGAATCTGCGATTCCTGCCGCGCGACATCGATTTTTACGGCATCGACATCTCCTGGGGGATGCTGAAAAAGTGCCAGCGCAACCTGCTGAAATGGAAGCGGAACGCCCATATCTTCCAGGCCGAGGCCGAGCGCCTGCCCTTCAAGGTGGAAGCCTTCGACTGTGTGTTTCACGTGGGCGGGATTAACTTCTTCACCGACAAGGTGCGCGCCATCAAGGAGATGATCTGGGTCGCGAAACCCGGCACCAAGATCGTGATCGTGGATGAGACCGAAAGGGCTATCCGCGAAAACTACCAGCGCACTCCCATTGTGCGCAAGAGTTACGGTCCTGGAACCGAAAGTGTACGATGCCCCATCGACCTGGTTCCTCCGGAGATGAAAGATGTTTCCGCCAAAGAAATCTGCGGCGGAAAGCTCTACTGCCTGACCTTCAGGAAACCGTAACGTAAAGGATATGAAGTTCTGGGGGTACGCCCTCTTTAGCGGCCCAATGCAAGCGAAGGATCGGCCGTAAGATCAGGCCCAGCAAACTCTCCGGCTGCAAACCTCGGCCACGCCGCAGCGGCAATCATCGCGGCGTTGTCGGTGGAAAGCGCCAGAGTGGGAAAAGCGATGGAAATGCCGCGGCGCGCAGCCTCGACGGTAAATCGTTCGCGCAGTTCGCGGTTTGCCGCCACGCCCCCTGTAACCAGAACGCGCTCCGCATCCAGCGACTCAGCCGCGGCGAAGGTCTTCTTCATCAGGTCGCCGACCACGGCGTGCTGAAAGCTGGCGATGAGATCGAGCGTCAGCTGCGGACACAGCGCGAGTGCTTCTTCCTTTGTCTGCGGCGGCCGGCTGGCAGCCAGCATCCGGGGCACGCGGGCTGCAGCTTCCTCGCGCAATCCATGCAGTTCGACATACCGCAACACGGCGGTCTTGATCCCTGAGAAAGAAAACAGAAAATGCGGATCGAGCGCTGCAATCGGCGCCGTCCTCGCTGCCTTGGTCCGGGGTGCTTTGCCGCCGAGGTGAGCCTTTGGTTTGATTTGGGCGAAGGCGAACGGCACGGCATGCGGATCGCCGAACCGCGCCAGCGCATCGATCCACGGGCCGCCCGGATAGCCGAGGCCGAGAAGTTTGGCCACCTTGTCGTAAGCTTCGCCCGCAGCATCATCGAGCGTGCGGCCGATCAGGGAATAGTGCCAAGTGCCGTCAGTTGGTTCGGCGAGATAGAGATGAGTATGCCCGCCCGAGACGACGAGCGCCAGAGCCCCTTCCCGCTCCGTGTCATCTTGAGAGAAGCGCTTTTGGGACCCCGTCGCGTTCGCGATGGGGTCGGCGGAGCGAAGGACCTGCTTTTCGGGACCTTCCATTTGCCGGTGCCGCTGCTGCAGCAGTACCGCGTGGATGTGTCCTTCGAGATGGTTCACAGCGATCAGCGGCAATCCCTGCGCGAATGACAGCGCTTTGGCATACGTGATGCCGACCAGCAGCGCACCCGCCAGCCCTGGCCCGGACGTCACCGCGATGGCGTCGAGATCGACTAGCGTAACACCAGCCTCGTCGAGCGCCGCGCGAACCACCGGCACGATGGCGCGCAGATGTTCGCGGCTGGCCAACTCGGGCACCACACCGCCGTAGCGGAGATGCGTCGAAATCTGCGAGGCAACGACCGAGGAAAGCGTGCGCGCGCCCCGCTCAACCACAGCCGCCGCGGTTTCGTCGCAGGAGGATTCTATGCCGAGGATGAGGCCGCGGGACATACTTTAAGTTTAGAGCGAAACCAGAGTCCCTGTGGCCTGTTTAGTTTCGTGCAGGATCGCCGCCCCCTGTTGGTCCCGTCGACTTAAGTGATGTGCTTTCGGGATACATCGACTCTGGTTCCGCTATAACGGCCTCGAATCTGGCGACGGAGACGGACTATTCTCAAGCAAGAGATGTTGCCTGGATCGCCTCAATTCGAAGCAGCCCTGGAGATCATCAAAACCCTGCGCACAGCGGGGCATGAAGCTTATCTGGCTGGCGGATGCGTGCGAGACCTGCTGCTCGGCCGCGAGCCGGAAGACTATGACGTTGCGACTTCGGCGACGCCGGACATCGTTCTCGGCATGTTTCCCCGCACCTTCGCCGTCGGCGCGCATTTCGGCGTGGTTCTGGTTGCCTCGGAAACCAGCGATGCTTGTAAAGACGGCACCGTGGAAGAACGGTGCACAACTGAGGTTGCAACCTTCCGCTCCGACGGCGTGTACTCGGATGGGCGCCACCCGGATGAGGTGCGTTATACGAAGACTGCGGCAGAAGACGTGCAGCGCCGCGACTTCACCATCAACGGCCTGCTGTTAGACCCACTGCGTGGGGGCAGCCGCTTGGACGAGTTCTTTGCCGACCAGAAGAGCCTTCGCGTCGCTGTTCTTGACTATGTCGGCGGCCTCGATGATCTTGATGCCGGGTTTATACGCGCGATCGGCCGACCGGAGAAACGCTTCGAAGAAGATCAGCTTCGGCTCCTGCGTGCCGTTCGTTTTGCCGCGCGCTTCGGATTCAAGATCGAGCCCGTAACGCTGGCAGCGATGCGCAAACTCGCCGCACGCATTCTCTCCGTAAGCCGCGAGCGCATCCGCGAGGAGCTTACCAAGATGCTCACCGAAGGTCACGCGCGCCGCGCATTTGAACTGCTCGATGAGACCGACCTCCTCGTCCAGGTGCTTCCTGAAATCTCAAAGATGAAAGGCGTCGCGCAGCCTCCGCAATATCATCCCGAGGGCGACGTGTGGATTCACACGCTGATGCTGCTCGAGCAACTGGAGCCCGGCTGCGCGATGACGCTAGCCTGGGGCGCGCTGCTTCATGATGTTGGCAAGCCGCCGACCTTCCGCGAAGCGCCCGATCGCATTCGTTTCGACGGGCACGTGGAAGTGGGCGTGGCTATAGGCGCTGAGATTTGCCGCCGCTTTCGGTTCTCGAATGACGAAACACACCAGATCCTCGCGTTGATTGAAAACCACATGCGGTTCGCGGATGCTCCGCGGATGAAGAACTCCACGCTGAAGCGTTTCTTCCGACTCGAGAATTTTCCGGAACACCTTGCGCTGCATCGCATGGACTGCCTTGCCGCGCATCGCAATCTCGAGATATGGAACTATGTGCGCGAGCGCTACGAAACGCTGCCAGCGGAAGAGGTTCGTCCGACGCCTCTGCTCACGGGCCGCGAATTGATTGCCGCCGGTTACACGCCCGGCCCGGCCTTCAAGGAGATGCTGCATGCGGTCGAAGAAGCGCAACTTGAAGGCACGATCGCGACGCCGGAAGATGCGATGGCGCTGATCAAGGAGAAATTTGGTCTGCCTGAAGAAACTTAGCCCACGCGATGAAAGGTGCGAGTCCAGCGGGTGTCGGTGAAGAAGCGCAATGCGACATGCCCGAACCACGCAATCTGATTCGCGAAGCCTTGTTTGTCCTGCTGATCTTTAGGAGTTTTGAAAGACCAGTAGTTAAATACCGGGCGGCCGATGATGTTTTCGCGCGGGACAAACCCCCAGAAGCGTGAATCGAGGCTGGCGTGGCGGTGATCGCCCATCATGAAGTATTTGCCCTGGGGCACGACGAGGTCACCGTTTTCGAGATGACTGGGCAGTTCGACGACCCAGGGAGTGAGGGCTCCGTGCGAATCGTCAACGGTGGGCACCACTGACGGAAAATCATCGATATAGGCGCGCTCGCTGGGCGGCGCGACTGGTGTGTCCAGGCCGTCGGCCGGCATTGGCTGGGCAACACCATTGATGAATACTGTGCCATCGTGCAGATGAATATGGTCGCCGGGCATTCCGATCAGGCGCTTTACCAGGATCTGATAAACGGGATTGCCGTCTGCATCAGGTTCGGGTTCGGGAGCAGGTCGATGGAAGACGACGATGTCGCCGCGCTGGGGATCGCGATGATGAACCAGCGGCATCCAGCGTGTCGCTGGACTGAACGTGAGGCGATCGACAAGCAGGTGGTCGCCGATCAGCAGCGTCTTCTCCATTGAGCCGGAGGGAATGACAAAGTTCTGACCGAGAAATGTCAGGACGAAGAGCCCGATCACAAGCACCGAACAGATGCTGGCGAGTGCCTCCAACGGAGTTTCTTTTGTTTCTGTCTTGGGTGGTGAGACCGGATCTTCCGGCAGTGGTTCTCGATTGCGCTGCTTTGCCATCCATCGCTCCGGTCAGGCTTGGCTGACCTTCAAAGAACTGCACTTACTCTATCGCATCATGCGTGACGACGCGCACTGCCAGGTATACCGCTGGATGCGATAAAAAATATGTGGTCTTTCTGGCTGTAAGCAAGATTCTGGACCACGTTCTGATCCCCGGAAAGTGAGATCCAGCATGCCCGTCGCAGAAACCACCAGTGTCATTGACTTCCAGGCCACATGGTCCGAACTCGATCTGCCTCCGCATGTGCGCGAGGTGTTGAGCGCCGCGCCGCTGATGCAAGTGCCCGAAAACCGGCCGCAGTTGCTTGACTGGGCGCTGGGCCGACCCACAGGCACGACGGATTGGCGCCTCGGCAATCGCGAAGATCACGGTGTCTATGAAGCCATCTTCTATGTGCCGGGGCGTCCGAACGGGCAAGGCCGGATGGTCGAAGCAGTCGTTACCAAGGCGCGCAACGGACTGGCCATCAATTTCCCCGATCCCGCGATGCGCCGCCGTGATCCCGATGCGATGGTGATTGGCGATGCACTACCCACCGACAAGCCGACCTACGAACAGCGCTTCGGCGAGACCTTTGACAAAACGCGGCAGCAAACCCTCGACTGGCTCAAGACGCAGGAACTCGTAGCGATGCCTTTTTACGCAGGAGCTGACTCGCTCCACTACGGCTCGCTGCTGATTGTTCCGCGCCAGGCTGCATTTTTTGCGGCAGCATTGGCGGACCTGCAAGGCATGATTCCGCGCAGCCAGGTTCCCGCAGATTTCAAGATCACCGGTGGCGTTCTCTTCGTTGCTCCGCCGTTTCGTCATACCCATTTTGGTGGCAAGCAAGTAGTGGTACATGATCGAGCGGTAACGCATCAGGAGGTCTTCGCTTACAACCTATATCCCGGTCCGAGCGCCAAGAAAGGCGTCTACTCCATGCTGCTCGACATCGGGGAGCGTGAAGGCTGGACCACAAATCACTGCGCGGCTGTTGCTGTTGTTACGCCGTATGAAAATCAACTGATCCTGATGCACGAAGGCGCCAGCGGCGGCGGCAAGAGCGAAATGACGGAGCACATTCATCGCATGGAAGATGGCCGTTTGCTGATCGGGCGCAACGTTATCACCAAGGAAGAGCGCACGCTGAATCTACCCGAGGCCTGCCATCTGCGTCCGATCGCCGATGATATGGCCTGTGCGCATCCGAGCTATCAGAGGCAGCACGGCCGGCTGACCATCGCCGACGCGGAGAATGCCTGGTTCGTGCGCGTGGACCACATTCACAGCTATGGGACAGCGCCAAATCTCGAGCGACTCTGCATCGATCCGCCGGAGCCGTTGATCTTTCTGAATCACTACATCGTCCCTGGCGGCACTTGTCTAACGTGGGAGCACGTTGAAGATGCGCCCGGAAAGCTGTGCCCCAATCCGCGTGTGATTCTGCCTCGGCGCATGCTCGAAGATATCGCTGGCGGACCACGCGCGGTTGATGTGCGCAGCTTCGGCGTGCGTTGCCCGGCAACGCATCGCGAGAGCCAACTGTACGGAATCCTCGCGATGCTCCACGTGCTTAGCCCTGCGCTGGCGTGGTTATGGCGGCTGGTTGCTCCGCGCGGCCATGGCAATCCCAGCATCCAGGCACAGAAGTCGAAAGAGATGCAGTCAGAGGGAGTCGGCTCCTACTGGGCATTTGCGACCGGGCGTCGTGTTGACCAGGCGAATCTGCTATTGCGGCAGATTGTCGATACGCCAGAGACGCGCTACGTGCTCATTCCCAACCAGCACATCGGTGCTTGGAAGGTCGGCTTCATGGCCGAATGGATCGCGCGCGAATACTTGGCGCGCCGCGGCAGTGCCAGGTTCGGCCGCGAACAAGTGGATGAAGCGCTGTTCCCCCTGCTCGGCTACATTCCCAAACAGCTCAAGATCGAAGGTTCCATGATTCCCCGCGTTTTTCTGCGCATTGAGGAGCAGATCCAGGGCGGCATGGACGTCTATGAAGAAGGCGCTCGCCAGTGGCGTGAATTCTTCGCACGGGAGTTAAAACAGTTCCAGGTACCGGAGCTCGACTTGCTGGGCCAGCGCATCATTGAGGCCTGTCTCGACGGGGCGCACCAGGAAGACTATCGCAAGCTGATTCCGCATCCGATGTTTCGCGACGACGAAATGTAGACGAGCTACGCGGGCACGAAAGAGTGCCGCTGCGCACAATGTAAGAGACTGTGTTCAGGCTGGCGAGCCAACCGCGGCCGAAGGCTGGGCTTCACAATTCTGATCGAGTGTGGACTCAAGCCAATTTTCGGGTCGCGGCAGATGACTGAGATCGGAGGCTTCGGATTCAAGAAACGATTCGAAAAGCACCTTGTAAAGTCCGCGTCGGCCTGCCAGCCGCTTGTGCCGCGCGCGAAGAAAATCAAATCGGAAATGAGAGGCAGGTTCCAGTTCCGCGAGAAAAGCTGGAGTAAAGAAGCGGTGCGAGCGAGCCACGGCCATCAGGATCAGGGACCGCCAACTCATGCGCAGCAGGCGCTTAAGCGCGGGTTCTCCGTGCGGCAAGCGCTCAATCTGATCGGCAACGCGTTCGCTGAGGGCAAGCAACTGCCGCACAAGATCGTCAAGCGGAATTCCTGCAGCCGCAGCGCGTGAAAACAACGTAGCGGAGCCGTGCTTCAGGTCATCCTGCACATCCTGCAAATCATCGCCAAGCTGGAGAAGGACGCCCCAGTCAAAAGCGAAGCGCGCTTCTTCATTGTTGAGAAATCCATGCGAGAGGCATGCATCCGCGAGGACCGATGTGCCACCTTTCGCGCAGCTCAATTGCAACAGCTCGGACTCGCTGGCTTTGCGACTGCGCTTCAGTTGTGCCATGCTGTTTTCCTGCGCCTGGTGAATCGCCAGCAGGCATTCATACACGCGCGGAAAGCGCTGCCGCGGAAATTGCTCTTCAATCAATCGCACCATGGCCCATACCGCGGCCTCGTGCTGATCGCGATGTGCAATCTGCAAGCCGCACAAGCGGTCGCGAAAGCGTTTGCTGAACTCAAGCTTCCGGTCGCTGGAAATTTTTTCGGAGTCAAGATAGTTATCGCTGTAGGGATAGAGCAGGCTGTAGCCAAGTATCGCCGGCGTCATCTGCATGCTGTCGCCGAGCAACGGCTGAATTCCACACACGGTCCATGCATTGCGGCATGCCTGGATCGTATCGGCCATCGTTAGGTCAGGATCAAAGCGCGTGGCCCACTGCGCAAACTGGTTGCCGATGGGAAGAAAACCGCCAGTGAGCAGCTGAACAGCCTGGTCTTCAAGGCCGAGAGCGAGGGACGCAAATCGCGGAAAAGTGGCTACGATGCGGCGCTGGGCGGCAACGCGCTCTGCGGGACCGCGGCGCGCCTGTTTTGCCTCGCGCTCAACCGTATGCAAGACATCGTCATAAGCATCTTCCTTCTGTTGCTGTTCGTATGGGCTGAAGCGTGGGACCGTTCTCGCCGGGGAAGCGGCGCAGGAACGCCACTTCTCGATAGTCGCAGCGACTCTCGACTCGACCCATGACCAGTTGTACGGACGCTCCATGCCACCAGAAATTACGGATTGCCGGGGCAATCGGTTCCGTCGGCGGATTCTCGATGAACAGGGAATTTGTGCGTTTCGAAACCCCGCCTATTCCCCAAACCGTCCCGATCTCAACGTGGGGGACTGGTTGCCAGTTGGGCATTTGAACGGGATTCCGCGTTGCGCAGCAGCTTTGCGGCTTCAGGGGAATCCGGGACCTCGTCAACCAGCTGCCGGTATTCGAGTACGGCTTCCCGCCACATTCCATAGCGGCTGTAAAAGGAGCCGAGGAGCAGATGAGAGGGATGGCCAGCACGCAAGTTCTGGACCTCGAGCTCGCCTTCATCGGAGAGAACTGAGAATTGAGCTGTTGGGCTGGAAACAGGAGACGTCTTCGCCCGGGCCCCACTCGGAGTTCCTTCGACGCGCCACACATAGGTGTGTCCCCGCAGGAGTGGATTTGGGACTTGCCAGAGCGCTTCATCGAGAACCGGGCTTGTAGCGACGGTCTGATGGGAGTCCCGATCCACAATGACGACTCGATAGCTCCAGCCGTCGATCAGCGCATCCCAGGTGAGGGTGGGACGCGTTTCCTCGACCGTCGTTCCAAGAGGTTGGGTGATGACGATTTGCTGCTGGCCGGGGCGCGGCGGAGATTGCGCCTGACGGGTTTGGTCGGGAAGGGGACTATCTGGAGAGCCTAACTCAGCCAGGACATTCTGTCGCTCTTCCGCAGGAACGTCTGTTCCGAATTTGCCCTGGAGCATTTGCTGGTCGGCGGCACTTGTTGGACCTGGCTGAGCACGCCTGGGCAAGCGGCTTAGATTAGCGTTGTGCGAACCGCGCAGGAATGAACGATACAAAATCGCAGACGCAATCGCAAGAATGATGATCGCAGCAATAGCGTAAACAAATCTGCGCTTATGTTTCTGGATAGGCTTCAAAAAACGAACACCTTCGCATTCCTGTTGATATCCGCGCGCCTTATGGACAATTCACGAAACGACACTATGTCTCCGCGCGCCGTGCACTCAGGCGCTCATTCATAACTTTAATCTCTCTGGATGCCAGCGATGGGATCGGAGTGTTGTACATGACCCGATCTTGCGGCGTGTTGTCGATTTCTTCGTTGCCGTTTAACGAAGGTCAGTGGACTCTGTTGGATTAAAACGCCGGGAAATGTGTGACTATCGGGCGAGTCGCAATGTGAGGACCGTAATATCGTCTTCCTGACCGAAACTCTGGGCCGCGACCGCGATCTCCTGAGCAGAGTGCACAGTGAGATCCGGCAGCCGGTCGAAGCCGAAGAGCTCGCTTGAGTGCGAGCGAGCCTCTGGGACCCCGTCGGAGAGCAGCACGATCTGATCGTCCGGTCGCATCAGACCTCTGACCGGCTCATAAATCTGATCGGGCATGATTCCCAGTGGAAGGGCTGAATCGGCGCTCATCTCAGTGCCGGACAGATAGGGTGCGATGTGGCCGGCGTTGGCAAAAATGAATTCTCCCGAAGGGCTGATACGCATGCTGCAGGCAGTGGTGAAGCCAAGTTGCCCCTGTGCTACCAGTGCATTGTTAAGGTTGAACAGGATTTCTGCGGGATCGTCCGATGTCTCCCGGCGCAGTACACCCAGGATCATCGAGACCCTCATTGCGGCGGTCAGCCCCTTGCCGGAGACGTCACCGATGATTGCGAGGAGCGACCCCTCGGGGCCCGGCTGAACGAAGAAGAAGTCGCCGCCGACTTCGCTTGCCGGCAGATAGATGGATTCCACCTGGAAGCCGGGTGTGGGGCGGGACGCGCTTTGTAGGAGCATCTGCTGGACAGAGCTTGCAGCCTTTAATTCGGCTGTATACGCCGCGCGAGCGGCGGCTGATTCAACCATTTCTGCGCAGAGCGTTGCGTTCCTGATTGCCGTTCCAGTCTGGAGCGCGATCGTATTCAGGAGTTTCAGGTTTGCCGCGCTGTAGGGAGCGTTGTCACTGGCGTTGGCAAGCGCAATGAGGCCCACAGTGCTTTGCCCGGTGCGAAGCGGAGCGAGAATCAGAGATTTCAGTTCCTTCTCGGAGTCGAGGGATCGCGAGTCGGATGCGCAATCATTCACAATCTCCCCGGAGCTTCGTTCGAGGACGGAAGCAATGAAGGCAGAATCTGTGTTGAGGAAGCCGGCTTCTGAATCGCCGAATGTGGCTGTAACTTTGAGTGGCCCACTGGAGTTGTCCTTCACAAATACCGCACCGTGCGAGGCGGGAATGAGCCGACGTGCCTGGGCGAGCGCCGTCTCGCTGATGGCTGAAACATTGAGAAGAGCCGCGAGTTCTTCGGAGAGCTGCTCGATGAGGTGAATCTCACGGTAGAGCGTGAGGGTCTCGGAAGCAAGCGCGCGCTGTTGCGACTCGCGGTCTGCAAGATGCGAAAGGACCGCAGCCATCGCGAGAGATGTCGTGCCCGATCCGACTACGCTGCCGAGATTTGCTTCACCCGATACGATCGGATAGTGAAAACCGGAATCGTAAGCCCCGTTCGGAAGCTCTCCGAGAAATATTTTCCCGGTTGGATCGACGACGCATAAATCGGCATCCAGCGACTCGCAGAGCTTCCTGACGACGTCCATACTGGCAGTTTTCTGGCCGAGAAGGGCTCGCAGGTTCAGGCCTGGCATGTTTCAGGTTCCCTAACTCTCAAGTCCGAGAACAGAGCGCGCTTTGGCAACAAGAGCATCGGGATCGAATGGCTTGGTCATGTAGATGTCCGCACCGACCTCTATGCCACGCTGGCGATCGAACTCCTGTCCCTTCGCGGTGAGCAGCACGATGTAGATGTGATCCATGCCGAGTTCTCGCTTGACGGCATGGCACACATCGAATCCGTTCTTCTTCGGCATCATCACATCGAGGAAGACCATCTTCGGCTGCTCGCTGCGAATGGTTTCGAGAGCCTCTTCGCCATTTGTGGCAGTGAGAAGCTCTACGCCATCGTCTTCGAGTTCCTCAAGCGCCTGCTGGATCAAAGTGCGCAGATGCGGCTCGTCATCGACAATAAGAATTTTCATAGGGTTCATTGATAGATAAGAAAGAGGACGTTCTCCATTCCCTTCTCGAAACGCAGGGCGCGCACTGCGTCGTCATTGGACAAAAGCGAACTCAAGATGATGACATCCGGCTTGGAACGCATTGCTCTCGAAACCAGTTCAGAGCCGTTGGAATCGACTACCTGGTATCCGCGTGTCTCAAGGACGTCGGCAAGCGTGCGAACGGTTGATGCGTCTTCGTCGACGATCATCACTTTCTTTTTCGACTTCCCCTGATCGAGCAATGCATCCACTTCATGGAAGAGGGATGCCGTATCGATGGGCTTGGTGAGATACCGATCGACGCCAAGCCTGAACCCGCGCTCCTTGTCTTCAAGGATGGAGAGAATAATGATCGGAATATCCATCGTCACCGGGTCATTCTTGAGCACTGCGGCAACGTCGAAGCCGTTCATTTCGGGCATCATCACGTCGAGGATGACAAGGCCCGGCGTTTCTTCGCGGATGAGCGAGAGCGCCTTGCGGCCGTCCTCAGCGAGGCGTACGCGGTAACCGGCCTCGCTGAGTTCCTGGTTCAGAAGAGAGCGAATGTGCTGATCGTCGTCGACAACAAGAACAGACTTGTCGCGCGGCTGATGCGTATCCACTTTCTCTCGCAGTTGCTTGACGAGCGATTCGATATCGACTGTCCGGCGTCTCGGTTGGAGATCAGGCCTGTCGTTTTTGTCCGCGATGGGAAGCGTGAATGAGAATGTACTGCCCCGGCCCGGCCTGCTTTCAACCCAGATCTGCCCGCCGTGATATTCGACGATCTCCTTGCAGATCGGGAGACCGAGGCCGGTGCCCTTTGGCTTATCGGTGAGCGTGTCGCCTACCTGCTTGAACTTCTCGAATACCTTCGGCTGGTCTGCCGGAGCGATGCCAATTCCGGAGTCCGTCACGCTGACGACCAAGTCGGCGTTGTCCCTTCGAGCGGAGCACTTGATTGAGCCATCATCGGTGAACTTGACGGCGTTAGAAATCAGGTTGATGACTACCTGGATCAATCGATCCTGATCGCCCGTCACGACCGGGAGATCAGGTTCGATGTCCCGCTCCAAATTGAGCTTCTTCGCTTCAAACAGCGAGGCAGTGGCCGCTACCGCGCGATCAATGACATCTTGCACGGACACAGAAGCCATGTTCCAAGTGAACTTGCCGGCCTCGATCTTCGCGAGGTCTAGGACATCATCGATCAATTTGGTGAGACGCTCGCCTTCGCTGACGACGACACCGAGGTTCTCGATAACTTGCTGCTTGGCCTGTTCCACCTTGCGATCGTCACTGGGGATAAGCGGGAAAAGCCGCTCCTGCAGGCGACGGCGAATGATTTTTGCGAAGCCCAGCACCGAGGTCAGCGGCGTACGTAATTCATGGCTGACAGTCGACAGGAAAGAGCTTTTTGCGGCGTCGGCCTCTTCCGCCGCGGCGCGTGCAATGCGTGCTTCTTCAAAGAGCTTTGCATTGTGCAGCGCTACGCCCACGGCCGATGCGATGGTCGAAAGCAGGCGCTGGTCTGCCTCGGTGAAGCGTCCCTCCTGCTCCGTCGATTGGACGCTGATGACACCGATGAATTCGCCTCCGGCTGGGATCGGCACGCCCAGGTAGGATGCGGAGACGCGGCCGATCTGCGCAATTCCCATGCGGGCGCGGTTGCGTTCCATGTTCTCGTTGATAAGGAGCGGCTGCCCGGAACGAATGATCTGCGAGGTGAGTCCAGCGCCAAAGGGTCGCGGCTGCGCATCTTCGCCATATGTGTAGGGGAAGCGCAGCATCATGTTCGTGCGGTCAAGCAGGGAAATGTAGGCGATCGATGCATGGAACAGGTCGCGAATCTGCTCGCCCACGAGTTGAATCAGTGGTTCCTGATCAAGCTGCGTGGCGAGCGCCTGCGTAATGTTGTTGATGGTAATGAGTTCGGCAGCGCGCTCGCTGACTTCTCGCTCCCGTTTGTTGATCAGCAGGTAGGCGTTTGCGTTGTCGAGTGCAATCGTGGTGTAAGACGCAAGGTTCTCAAGCAGGCTGAGATGCTGCTCGGTATAAGCATTCTTTTTGAAACTCTGGATGCTGAGCACGCCGAGCACGCGCTCCTGCGCGATCAACGGGAGATAGATCATGGAAGCCGGCGGCTGTGCGGTGCTTCCGTCTTCAAGCTTCCTGCTTGCGTGCTCGTAGGTGGGGATGTACTTCGAATATTCGACGGCGACGTCATTGATCAGGATCGGCTGGCGGTGATCGATGCACCAGACGGCGAACTGGTTCTTGTCCTCGGTAGTCCGCGTGTAGGGAGCGTAGCGCTTGCCGTTTTCGATAGCGAGACTGTATTCGATGAGGTGTTGCTCAGGCCGGTAGAGACCTACACCGAAGATGCTCGCATCAACAATCTGATTTACGCGCTCATAGAGTTTGAAGAGGATTGTGTTGAGATCGAGAGAAGCCGTGATCTCCCTGCCGATTTCGCTCAGCAGCTCAATACTGTCTTTCTGAGCCGCGATTTCAGCGGCCTGCTCCCGGATCTCCTGGGTGCGCTCGTTGACGGTGGCTTCCAGCGCCTTTGCCTGGTCCTCAAGAATCGCGGTCTTGCGGCGCGCCTTCTCCTGTTCGTGTGCAGTGATCCAGCGCCAGGCGACATAGGTCAAAAACAGGAAGAGCAAAACATAGCCGATATAGGCGAGAGTTGTTCTGTACCACGGCGGAAGGATTGCGAACGCGTAGGTCGCTTCTTCGCCGCTGCGTCCGTCGTCTGCACGCGAACGAACGTGGAAGCGATAAGAACCGGGACCCAGCCCACTGTAATTAGCTTCCTTTTGCTTGCCCCATGCCGACCAATCCTTGTCTGCGCCCTCGAGCCAGTATTGGTATTCGGTGTCAACAGGATTGGCGTAGTTGAGTGCAGCGAACTGGAAGCTAAGGGCGCTACTGCCGGGCGGTAAGCGAAGCTCAGGAGCTCCTTCGATGTTTAAGCCGCTGAATACGACCTTGGAGCCGGCATTGACCCGTCGCACGAGCGTTGGAAACGGTGGCGCTGCGGCCTGACTTTTTGCCGGAGCGAGGCGGAGCACCTGTTCTCCGGTTATCCACACCACGCCGTCCGGATCATGAAATGTATTAAAAGTACGGAAGCGATTCAGACGGCGATAGGAATCTTCATCGACGTGCCATGTCCCGTCGGGTTGACGGCTAAAAAGACCGAGGCGCCGACTGTCTGAAGATGTCTCTACAGACCAGAATTTCGCGTTCGGACCCTGATATTCGGCATCATACGGGCCGAGGCCGGCACCAACGTCTGGAGCATCGATAGGAAGTAGGAAGCGGTCGTCAACGACAAATTTGCCTGCTGCCGGATCCCAGCGAAAGATATGTTTTGAGCGATCGACGGTGGCAAAAACGCTTCCTGCTACAAATTCCAGGTCGTTCTGGCCTTCGGGAAGACCTTCATTTTGCGAGAAGACCTGGTACTTCGAATCGCGCATCCCCGAGGGAGCCACTTCAACCCGGAGAACGCTTCTACTTCCTCCACTCGCCCAGAGCACGCCGTCAGCATCTTCGACCAGGCCCCGGGATTCATAGATTGTCTTTGGCAACCTGCCTTCGTCAATCCACTTCTGACCATCCCAACGCATTGAACCCAGACCATCGGAATGCCCGATGAATACCCGTGATGGATTCTTGCGCGATTGCTCAATGAAGTATGTTTGCTCAGTGAGACCGTGCACCGCTGGCATGGCGGGGACGAGGCTGTCGCCTTGCAGTCTCATCACGCCTTCGCTGGTGGCCACAAGGAGTTGATGCGGAGATTTTCCGGCAGGGTCTTGGAAGTCAAGCATGTTCCAACCCTGATTGGGCCCCTGGATTGGAACGGACGACGGGCGGCCGGTCTTAGGGTCGAAGACGACGCGTGCGATCGCATTGGATGCAACCGAGGAAGCGTAGATTGATCCCTGGAACCGGATTACATTGAGAGCACTGCTTCGCAGAATGATTGAAATTGGCGAGTTGACTTCAACACGAGCCACTCCGCTGCCCATGCCGAGCCACAGCGTACCTTCGCGGTCTGAGTAAGCAGAGACGGTCTCAGAATCAAGCAGACCCGAAGTCTTATCGATAATCTCCCGGATTCCCCCGTCGTGAGCGAGGATCACCGCTCCGCCGTTGAGCGTGGTAATGCAAATGCTGCCATCCGGCAGCAGGGCAGTCGTGTAGACCTTGTGTACCCTCAGGTAGTCATCCGCCTGGGTGGGGAACGGAACCACTTTCTGGCCGTCGTAAAGCGTCAACAGCTGGTCGCGCGACGAAACGAGAATGCGGTTGTCGTCGTAGGGATGAAGAAACAGCTTGATTGAGTCTTTGTAGGCTTCGCCGCCCGGCAGAGTGCGGAGTTCATCGCCGACAATCTCTTGCAAACCGATTCCGCTTTGGGAGGTGAGAATATGGCCTCGAATATTCGCGATCGCCTGGAATCTGTTGTTCCCCGAGGGGGTCCAGACCTGCATTCGGCTTCCGTCCCAACGGAAGAGCTGTTCGTAGGAACGAAAGAAGACGCCTTGCGGAGTGGCCAGCGTTTGCCATACATCGGTAAAACCACGATTTTCCTGCGGAACTTTGTCGAGTAGCGAAACAAACTGCAGAGCACCCGTGGCATCCGGAGTCAGATAACCGAACTTGGCACCAGCGCCGACCCAGATTCTCCCAGATTCATCCAGCGCCAACGATCGCACGACCGACGAACCCGTAAAGATCTTTCGCCAGGTCACGCCGTCATATTCGAGCAGGTCACCGCTGGAATTGCCGAAGTACATGATGCCGCGGCGGTCTTGCTGAATCGCCCAGACCTGCGGTCCCCCGTTGTAATCTCTCGCCGAGTAATTCTGGAGGACCGGCATCCCTTGTTCGGAACTCGACTGGCTGGCAGGCTTAGAGAGAGCGACTTTCGCCTCCTCGCCAAAGCATGCGCATGCCAACGCGATGGGCACGATTGCCAGGAACTGAAGACGGAGACACAAACCAGTACGTCGGATCAAAGAATCCTACCTGGGGCGATGAAGATGACCTGACAGCGTGGAGAACGGGGGACGCGGCTTGAGCTTAACACGCACGAAATTGCATGTGCAAGGCAAAAACCAGCTGATTTCAAGGGGTTACCGGCGGCACCATCGAAGAACGCAACGGTGAGGACCGCTTCAAATTGATGAGGCCCATCGAGTGGCTCGATCCGCGGCGATCATTCGTGCGCGTTTTAGAACGCAACAACTCATCGGCTCCGGTCGGGTTCCGCGACAGCACTTGCCCTTTGTAGTAAAACGGTTCACTGAGATTGGAAGGTCGTCCGGCTGGAGACAGGAGATGCGGAGATGATCACTCGCAGAGATTTGATGGTTGGTTTGATTGCCGCGGCGTGCACAGCGGGCGGGCTCGCGGCTGCTGACGAATTACCTCTGATCAGCTCAGCAGTATTTGACTGGAATGCGGTGACAGCAAAACCGACGGACGTGGGCTCGGTGCGGTCCTTTTTCAAGGTGCGCACTCCGACGCTTGAGCAATTGGAGGTGCACGTCACTACGCTCAATCCGGGGAAGTCGCCGCACCCGCCACATCGGCACCCCAATGAGGAGATGATCATCGTGCGGGAGGGCACGGTGGAGGCGCTGATCAATGGCGTGTGGAAGCGGGTCGGACCGGGGTCGGTGATCTTCTTCGCGTCGAATCAGCTGCACGGGCTGAAAAACGTGGGCACAGAGCCGGCGGTGTATCACGTGATCAACTTCAAGACGGCTGCGACCCGGCCGAAGGTCACGAATAATAGCGCCCGACTCGAACGGGCTTCGAGTCAATCACCTTTGGCGAAAGAGGGATACGAATGGAAGTCAGATTGGCACGGTCATTGTTGGCATTTGTTTGCTGCCTCTTTCTTTGCTTCGAGGCTGGAGTATGCAGGGCGCAGGCGGGTTCTGGCGGGCTTGGAGTTTTTGAAGGACAGACGGATGTTGGTGCGGTTTCGCCGCCGGGAGTGGCGAAATACGACGCCGGTCGCGGGGTTTACACGGTTGAGGCGGCCGGGGACAACATGTGGTCCACGGTCGATGCGTTTCACTTTGTGTGGAAGAAAGTGTCGGGTGATGTTTCGCTGACGGCGGAGATGGCGTTTCCATCGACGGCCGGGAATCCCAGCCCGCATCGCAAAGCGGTGCTGATGCTTCGGCAGACGCTGGATGCCGATGGCGTTTATGTCGATGCGGCGCAACATGGGTCTGGAATGACGGCGCTGCAATACCGCCGCGAGCGCGGCGCAACCACGCAGGATATCGAGCTAAATATTGAGACGCCGCATAAGATCCGGCTGGAGAAGCGCGGCGATACAATCACGATGTTTCTGAGCAATCATGGAGAGCCGCTGCACCAGGCGGGAGCGTCGATCAGGCTGCACCTGGAGGGGCCGTTCTACGCGGGCATCGGAGTGTGTTCGCACAACAAGGATGTGGTGGAGCGGGCGACATTTGCTGATGTCAAGCTGGATGCACTCAAGCCCGAAACAAATGGAGGACAGGCGGCCCTTTACAGCACGCTCCAGACGATCGGTATTGAAGAGAACTTTCGGCGCGCCATTGTGGTGGCGACGGGACCGGGACGGATGGAAGCGCCAAACTGGAGCCGCGATGGAAAGACGCTGATCTTCAACCGCGACGGGCATATCTGGACGATTCCTGCAGAGGGCGGCGCGGCAGCGATGATCAATGCAGGCCTTGCGACGAACTGCACGGGGAGCCACGGGCTGTCACCGGACGGCAAGTGGCTGGCGATCAGTTGCAGCACACCGGGCAAGCCGGAAACGCGCGTCTATATCGTGCCCTCGGCGGGTGGCGAGCCGAGACTGCTGACGGAGAATCCATCGTCGTATTTTCATAGCTGGTCGCCGGACGGAAAGACGATCGCGTTCACGCGGCCGAATCACACTGGCGGGGGCAACATCTTTTCAATTCCCGTGGAAGGCGGAACGGAGACGGCACTGACGACGGGGAACGGGATAAGCGACGACCCGGACTACTCGGCAGACGGGAAGTGGATCTACTTCAACTCGGATCGCACGGGCGGCCTGATGCAGATCTGGCGGATGCGTCCGGATGGGAGCGGCGCGGAGCAGGTGACCAAAGACGACTACAACAATTGGACACCGCATGCTTCGCCGGATGGGAAGTCGATTGTGATGGTGAGCTACGACAAGGATGTGAAGGGGCATCCGGCGAACAAGGACATCGCCCTCCGGATTCTGAACGTGAGCGATGGGAAGATTCGCGTGCTGGTGAACCTGGTTGGCGGTGCGGGAAGCGACAATGTTCCGAACTGGGCTCCTGACGGGATGCATCTGGCGTTCGTGAGCTTTCAAACGCTGCCAGAAGATGCTGGTCCGTCAAGATGATATGCGGCTGATAAGAGCGACGCTGGCAGATGCAACGCAAAGATCGTGGGAGGCTAGAAGCCCTTGCGGGATCGCTTGCGCCCGGTGCAGCCGACAACTAAACTCATCCAGTGCAGTAACATTGGGGAATTGAAGGCACGGCCTGGAATGCCGGAGCGTGGCCTTCCTTCTCAAGAGCCTTCCCGGTGGAATCCGATCACGGTTGCGCCCCCGGGTTTATCGAGAGAGTGCCGGAATTAGTGCGACCGGAGGTCAGAGGAATGCGCGTCGGCATATTCACACGTGAGTATCCCCCCCTGGTGTACGGCGGCGCGGGCGTCCATGTCGATTACTTGAGCCGGGAATTGGCCAAGGAGATTGAAGTCGAAGTGCATTGCTGGGGACCGCAGAACTCCGACGCTGGTAATTTGCACGTTC
Organism: uncultured Acidobacteriaceae bacterium; assembly: GCA_963735215.1. GTDB lineage: Bacteria > Acidobacteriota > Terriglobia > Terriglobales > Acidobacteriaceae > Telmatobacter. The sequence goes on from CAVTKF010000015.1 coordinate 585,356, forward strand.
GTGGAGCAGAGCCCTGGCAGGAGATTTCCAATGGGACCGAGGGGAAATTCAAAGGCGCGCTCGAGGCCTTCAGCCTGAACCTGACACAGATCAAGGCCCTCGAAGGAATCGACATCGTCCACACGCACACGTGGTATGTATCGATGGCGGGATTCCTGGCGAAGAAACTCTACGGCGTGCCATTCGTGTTGACGACACACTCACTTGAACCATTGCGCGCATGGAAGGCGGAGCAACTGGGCAGCGGTTATTCGATGAGTTCGTGGATGGAGCGGACCGCAATTCTGGATGCCGACGCGGTCATCGCTGTATCGCAAGGGACGAAAGCCGATATACAAAAGGCGTATCCCGAAGTCGATCCGGCGCGCATCCACGTTATTTATAACGGGATCGATCTGGCTGAATATCAGAAGACCGCGGAGACCAAGGCGCTGACGGATTATGGCGTCGATCCGGCGGTTCCGTATGTGCTGTTTGTGGGGCGCATAACGCGGCAGAAGGGCGTGACGCACCTGGTGGATTCGATTCGCTATTTGCCGGCCGAGACGCAGGTGGTGCTGTGCGCCGGCGCGCCGGACACGCCGGAGATTGCGACCGAGCTTCGCGAGAAGGTAGAGGCGGCGCGGAAGGATCATCCGCGCATTGTCTGGATCGAAAAGATGGTGACCAAGCAGGAGGCGATCCAGCTCTACAGCCATGCGCGCGTTTTCTGTTGCCCATCGGTTTATGAGCCGTTCGGGATCATCAATCTTGAGGCGATGGCTTGCAGGGCGCCGGTGGTTGCGAGTGCGACGGGCGGCATCAAAGAGGTAGTCGTCGATGACAAAACTGGTTACCTGGTTCCATTCGATCAGGATCCCGTGACGAGCTTTCCGCGCGATCCGGAGGGATTTGCGAGGGATCTGGCGGGGCGGCTTAACGAGCTATTACGGGATCCGGAGAAATGCAGGCGGTTCGGAGATGCAGGCAGGCGGCGGGTGGAAGAGATCTTCAGCTGGACGGCGATCGCGCATCAGACGATCGATCTGTATGAACGTTTGATCGAACAAAAGAAGACGAAGAAATGAGTTGAGCTGGGCAAGTTTGGCTGACCTCAGAAACACTCCTGTAACGCGAAACAAAGCGAATCTTGCAGAACGTGAAAGGCCATGACAACAAAGACATCCGATGGACGCAGGCGCGTCATTATTGAAGGAATCACGCCGCAGGTGGACTGTGGCCTATTTCCAGCCAAGCGCACTGTAGGCGACGAGGTGCGTGTGGAGGCCGACATTTTTACCGATGGCCACGATGCGATTGCGGCGTCTCTGCTGGCGCACCGGGAGGGCTCCGACGAGTGGACCGAGATTCCGATGCATCCGCTGGTGAATGACCGGTGGCAGGCATCATTTCGAGTCGCGGAGCTGGGCCGTTACGGATACAAGGTGCAGGGGTGGGTAGATCACTTTGAGACCTGGAGACGCGATCTGCTGAAGCGCATCAAGGCCGAGAGCGACGCATCCATTGACTACCTGATTGGGGCGGACCTTGTAGCGGAGGCGGCAACGAGGGCTTTGGGCGGGGACGCAGTGTGGTTACGCGAGCGCGCTGCTGTTCTGCGTTCAGCAAAAACGGCGAGCGAACTCAGGATTCATGCGACGGACCCGATGCTGCACGAACTGGTCTTACGCTATCCCGACAAGCGCTTTGCGACCGAATCGAATCCAGAGTTGACGATCGTCGTCGAGCCGGTGCGCGCGCGATTCAGTTCGTGGTATGAATTCTTTCCCCGCTCGTCTTCTGAGAAACCCGGAGCGCACGGCACATTTGCGGACTGCGAAAAGAGACTGCCCTACATTGCGGAGATGGGATTCAATGTTGTGTACCTGCCCCCAATTCATCCAATTGGGCGCACCTTTCGCAAGGGACGCAATAACAATCCGGAAGCACAGCCGGGCGATTGCGGCAGCCCGTGGGCAATCGGGGCCAAGGAAGGCGGACATAAGGAGATCCTGAGCGATCTCGGAACCGTAGAAGATTTCAAGCGATTTGTGGCTAAGGCCGGAGAACTCGGGATGTCTGTCGCACTGGATATCGCGTTCCAGGCAGCCCCGGATCATCCATATGTAAAGAAGCATGAGACCTGGTTCAAGAAGCGTCCGGATGGGACGATTCAGTATGCAGAGAATCCTCCGAAGAAATACCAGGACATTTATCCCTTTGATTTTGAAAGCGGAGATTGGGAAGGGATGTGGACGGAGCTAAAGAGCGTTTTCGTCTACTGGATCGGCATGGGAGTGACGATCTTCCGCGTCGATAATCCGCACACCAAGGCGTTTCCTTTCTGGGAGTGGGTAATCACCGAGATCAAGCGCGATCACCCCGAAGTGCTCTTTCTCGCAGAAGCATTTACGCGGCCGAAGATTATGTACCGGCTGGCGAAGCTGGGATTCAGCCAGTCGTACACCTATTTTCCGTGGCGCAATGGGAAGCACGAAATCACGACTTATCTCACCGAATTGGCGCAGACGCCGGTACGCGAATTCTTCAGGGCAAATCAATGGCCAAATACACCAGATATTCTTACCGAGTTTTTGCAGATGGGCGGCCGGCCGGGATTCGTGATCCGGCTGCTATTGGCGGCTACTCTCGGCGCGAACTACGGGATCTATGGACCGCCATTCGAGTTGCAGGAGAATAGACCTGTTAAGCACGGCAGCGAAGAATACCTGAATTCTGAGAAGTACGAGATCAGGCATTGGGACCTGGCGCGCCCCGATAGCTTGCGAGAATTCATTGGCCAGGTCAATAGAGTCCGCAATGAGAATCTAGCTCTGCAAAATGACTGGTCATTAAAATTCCATTCCACCGATAATGATCAGCTGATTTGCTACAGCAAGGAATCGGATGATCGCTCGAATCTGCTTGTGATGGCGGTTAATCTTGATCCCCACCATTCGCAATCCGGATTCATCACGTTGCCTTTGGACGAGCTGGAAATTCCGCAGGATCGTAGCTTTGAGGCCGAAGACCTGCTGTCGGGCGAGCGATACTTGTGGCAAGGCCCGCGCAACTATGTGGATCTGAATCCATCGACAAGATCAGGACACATTCTCAAGATCCATCGCCGAATGAGGGTCGAGACGGACTTCGAATACTTTCTCTAGCTTTGTTGAATTCGTCTGCATTGGTTTCTGAATCATCGAGCGACGTCGGCTGAGCACCCGTTTCAAACCAGAGGGGGCTCCCGGCGACCTAACATCCGAAGCCTCCGGTCGATGTGGGGAAGCGCATCAAATAAGCTTGGGAGACCCGTCGCGTGAAGAAGATCGCAAGCACAATCGATCCGCTCTGGTATAAAGACGCGATCATTTACGAGATTCACGTGCGCGCGTTTTCTGACTCCAACAATGACGGGATCGGAGACTTTCCGGGACTAATTTCGAGGCTCGACTATCTGTCGGATCTCGGAGTGACCTGTATCTGGCTTCTACCCTTCTTCCCTTCGCCCTTGCGCGATGACGGGTACGATATCGCGAATTACATTGATGTGAATCCGTCGTATGGGACGTTGAGCGACTTCAAGCGATTTCTCGATGAGGCTCACCAACGCAATATGCAGGTGATGATCGAACTGGTCATCAACCACACGAGCGACCAACACCCGTGGTTCCAAGCGGCAAGGCTGGAGCCGCCCGGCTCGCCCGAGCGGGAGATGTACGTCTGGTCAGAGTCGGATCAGCTCTACAAGAACGCGCGCATCATCTTTACCGATACAGAAAAATCCAACTGGACATGGGACGAGGCTGCCCAGGCCTACTACTGGCATCGCTTCTTCTCGCACCAGCCGGATCTGAACTGGGATAATCCGCGCGTGATGGAAGAAGTGTTGAAGGCCATGCGCTTCTGGCTCGATATGGGCGTGGATGCGTTGCGCATGGATGCCATTCCTTATCTCCTGGAGCGGGATGGAACTTCGTGCGAGAATCTGCCGGAGACGCATGACGTCATCAAAGCGATCCGGGCAGCGATCGATGCCGAATATGCCAACCGCCTGATCCTGGCAGAAGCGAATCAATGGCCTGCGGATGTGCGCCCTTACTTCGGCGATGGCGACGAGTGCCACATGGCATTTCATTTCCCACTGATGCCGCGTATCTACATGGCTCTCAGGCAGGAAGATCGACTGCCCATCACGGACATCATGGCGCAGACACCCCCCATTCCAGATAGCTGCCAGTGGGGATTGTTTCTCCGCAATCACGATGAGCTGACGCTGGAGATGGTGACCGACGATGAGCGCGACTACATGTACTTCGCGTACTCGGCCGATCCTCGGATGCGTATTAATGTCGGCATTCGGCGGAGGCTCGCGCCGCTGGTCGACAATAATCGCCGGCGCATTGAGCTGCTCAATTCACTGCTGCTGAGCTTTCCCGGCACACCGATTCTTTACTACGGCGACGAAATTGGGATGGGCGACAACATCTACCTCGGCGACCGCAATGGCGTGCGAACGCCGATGCAGTGGACTTCGGATCGCAATGCCGGGTTTTCAAAGTGCGATCCGGCGCGGCTTTATTTGCCCGTTGTAATGGATCCCATCTACGGATACCAGGTAGTCAATGTAGAAGCGCAGCTCGCCGACCAGTCGAGTCTTCTGCATTGGACGCGAAACATGATCGCGCTGCGCAAACTGTTCCAGGTTTTCGGCCGGGGAAGCCTGAGCTTTCTGAACCCATCGAACAGGAAGATCCTTGCCTATTTAAGGGAACTCGAGCAGGACGATACCACTCATGAAACGGTTTTATGCGTTGCCAACCTTAGCCGGTTTGCACAACCGGTTTCGCTGGACCTGGCAGCTTATGAAGGCAGGGAGCCGGTCGAAATGCTGGGGTACGTGCCTTTCCCCACCGTCACTGCCGAGCCGTATCAGTTGACGCTCGCCCCGTATTCTTTTCTGTGGCTTGAACTGCAGACCCCGAGCTCCGAAGCAAAGTCTCTGCCGGAACCTCAACTTGTGCCGGTACCAGATACGGCCGGAACAGAAGCGCCCCCGGTTGATTTCGCGACCGCAGGATGGTCGGGGCTTCTCACCGCAAGCGGTCTCGCACAAATTGAATCCGCCTTGCCGGCGTGGCTCGCGCGCCAGCGCTGGTTTGGGGCGAAGAGCAGAAGAATTCAATCCGCGAGCGTTCGACAGTGGGCCGATCTATCCGTTGTAGAGTCTGGCATCAAGGACCTCCAACCTGGGAACCGGTCCGCGGCAGTTCCGGCGCCGCCCGCCATCTTCTTCGTAGAAGTGAGCTACTTTGATGGTGAGCCTGACACCTACCAGCTGCCCCTTTCGATCAGCACCGGCAACCATGCCGATACGGTGACTTCCGAGCACCCCAACAGTGTTCTGACAACGCTGACTTCCGTATCCGGTGTAGCTGTTCTGCATGATGCAACGGCACGCGAGGATTTTCGTCAGATGGCGTTGGTGCTGATTGAGCGGAACGCGTCAGTGCCGCTCACGAGCATGCTTGCATCGGGATTGTCGAGGGGCCCGCAGAATTTCGAAGTGGATGGCGACGGACCTCTTTCAACGTCAGAAAAGAAGTCATCAGCCGAGGCAGGAGCTGGCCATGACACAAGCAGCCTTCCTGTGCGGCCATTGCCGTTACATGCGCAACCTGGGCAAGCAGCATCCGAGCCGCGGACAGCGAATCCTGAGCCGAGTACCGCCAACTCGCAAAAGAGTGAGCCGCGCGAATCGCCCGCCACGGGCGGCGCCAGTGGCGTAGAAGGAACGCTCAATGCGCATTCTTCGACGGCCTTGCGCGAGATGAAAATCGAAAGGACTTTGCCATCGCGCGTCGGCTCGGCCGAGCAATCGAACAGCTCTATCCTCTATGGTGAAGCGCTGATACTGAAGTTGTTCCGGCGGATGCAACCGGGAGAGAATCCCGATGTGGAGATTGGAAAATTCCTTACTGAAGTTGCGCATTTCGATCGGATAGCCCCATTCCTTGGTGAGATCTCCGTGGCGCGGCGATCGGGTGACAAGACGACGGCAGCCATGCTGCAAGGACTGGTGGCCAACGAAGGCGATGGCTGGGCATGGTTCCTTCATCAACTTTCGAATTTCTACGAGGCAGTTGCAATGGCCCAAGAGGCGCCCGATGTGTCTTCACCGGGATTTGGAAACGCAAGAACACAGCGAGATCGGGTGCCAGCAATCGCCCAGGTTGCGATGGAAGCGTCTGCACTCCTTGGCCGCCGCACAGCCGAGATGCACCTCGCCTTGAGTTGCTCCCCAACTGACCCCAAATTTGCGCCGGAACCCTGTTCTCATGACGATCTGGAGACGGATGCCGGCCTGATTGAAGCACAGATCCGTTCAGCGCTGGAAGCTCTCAAATCGAAGTTCTCGATCCTGGATGAATCCGCGTCAGACGATGCGGGCCTGCTACTGTCAAAACGCCGGGAACTGATCGAGCGCAGCCACGCCATTCTGAGACTGCCTGCAGCCGGGCAACGCATTCGCATTCATGGCGATTATCATCTGGGCCAGACCCTCCGAACCGGTGCTAAAGACGGCACAACAGGTGGTGATTTTGTCATGCTGGACTTTGAAGGCGAGCCTGCACGTCCACTCTCGCAACGCCGCCGCAAGCAGTCGCCGCTGAAAGATGTAGCGGGGATGCTGCGTTCTTTCTCTTACGTCGCATTTGCCGGGCTGAAGCAGTACCAGGAAGCCACCGATAAAGTCGCGCGGCAACCCGGATCTCCAAACTTGAGCAAGTGGGCCGAGGCGTGGCAGAACTGTGCGTCTGCCGAATTTTTGCATGCCTATCACGAAACCATCGCAAAAAATTCAGCCCTGCTGCCCTCGGCGCAAGAGACCCAAACTCTGTTGGAGGCATTTGTCCTGGAGAAGGCGCTTTACGAGTTGCAATATGAGCTCAACAACCGTCCAACGTGGCTACACATCCCAATTGCAGGTATCCTATCGTTGTGCAGATGACCGGCAGCAGGTTGGTTGAGCCGGCCAGCCAGTTAAACTACCATTCCGCTTTGGCACGACCTTCCCCCGTTCCTTATGGCGACCGCGAATTCAGTTTCGGATGCCCACACCTCGGCCACTCCGGTCCGAGCGGATTTGCTGGTCTTTGTCGCGCCTATGGCTGCGGAGTCGCTCGAAAATCTTTTCGCCAATCTGGCGGCGGTGTTTCCGCCAGAAGACCTGGTGATCGCAACTCCGAATGACACCTCGGGGACCGCTTATCCCGCCTTGCGTGTGGTGTCTACGCAAGCTACCGATGCGGTATGGCCTCTCGCAGCATCTGACTTTGTGAATGCAGCGAATGCCGCCAAAGCAAATGAGGCACGCGCGGTTTTGATGCTAGGCCCTGGCGCGGAGTCTCTGAGCACTTCAGCAATTCGCGACCTGGCTGGCGCCGTATCCGATTCCACATTTGACCTGGCGGCTCCGCACTACTCGATTCCGCCGAACGCCGGGTTGGTGAACTCCGCCATTCTCTACCCGTTGACCCGCGCACTATTCGGTTCACGAACACGGTTTCCACTGTCGATCGACATGGCATTCTCTGCCCGCATGGCCGATCGGCTGGCGAACACCGCGCAGCGCTTTGTCAATTTGAACCAGTCGGACGCCATCCTCTGGCCTGTGAGCGAAGCGGCGGTTGCCGGCCTAAGTGTGGATGAGATCGACGTAGGCACTCGCATTTTGCCGCAACCTGCTGAACCAAACGTCAATACGATTCTCACCCTGGTTACGGGATCTCTGTTTGCCGACATTGAGGCGAAGGCGGCTTTCTGGCAGCGCCCTCGCCGTCTTCCACCGGAGCAGCGCATCTTCCCTTCGATCCATGGAATCGAAGGGGATGTTGATATCGTGCCCATGGTCGAAGCGTTTCGCCTGGCATTTTCAAACTTGCAGGAGATCTGGTCTCTCGTGCTGGCCCCGAATTCTCTGCTGGGGTTGAAGCGGCTTTCTGTGGTTGAACCCTCTGCATTTCGTATGCCGGAGAATCTCTGGGCCCGCATTGTGTTTGATTTTCTGGTGGCCTACAGGCTTCGTACTCTGAATCGTGGACATCTGCTGGGCGCGCTGATTCCACTCTATCTCGCGTGGGTTGCGGGACATATCAATGTCGTGAAATCTGGCACCAGTTCCGAGGTTCACGTGGAGGCAGGGGCCGCTGCATTTGAATCAGACAAGCAGTACATCGTCTCGCGCTGGCGTTGGCCAGACAGATTTAACTCATGATGCTCAGTTTGAGAGAGAACTCGTTCGATTCAGCGATGACCCGGTTTGAGTAGTTCAAGGAGTGAGTCCGATGCATCGATTCCTCGCAACAATGCTCCAGACGATTCAAGACCCGAATTCTTCGCCTCCTCCCGTGATGACGGATAGCGGAACGATTTGGCACCACATGTCTGACGCGCTTCAGCAGTCCGTGTATCGCGTGCTGTCGCTGTTCATCGCAGTCCTGCCGGGCATCCTGGCGGTATTCGTCGCATTGACTCTGTTCACGTTAATCGGGATAGGGCTGTCCACGCTTCTACGAAAGGGGCTCACGTTGCTCAAGTTCGACGAGCGACTGAATCGCACCAGTTCGGAGTGGGCCCCTTCGAGCTCTCCAACAGCCCTGATCGCCCGTGTCGCATTCTGGGGCTGCGTTCTGCTTGGATTGATCATTGGAGTGTCGGCATTCGACGCATCCTACGCAACGGGCGCGCCCTTGCCGGTTTCCATGCTGCCCTACCTGACGCACATGGTCGGAGCCATCCTGCTGCTCATCGCTGGCACCTTAATCGCACGGTTCCTGGCACGTTCCGTGCTTATCGGGGCGGTGAACGCCCAACTACAATATGCGAGGTTTCTCTCACTGGGTGTGAAATGGCTGGTGCTGGTGCTTACCGCTGCAATGGTGCTCGATCACCTTCAGGTCGGCGGGAACGTAGTTGAACTTGCATTCGGGATTTTGTTTGGCGGCATCGTGCTGACGCTCGCGCTGGCGGTAGGTCTTGGATCGCGCGACCTGGTCAGTCGATCGCTTGAGGGCCGCGTGGACCGATCGAACGAACGGGCGCACGGGTCACAGACGGAAGCTGAACCCGCGCCGGTGGAGCCTATACGGCACGAGACAATTCGGCACTTCTAGAATTCTGCGTTGGTTCGAAGGACTGCGACGGAATCAGCTGGCAGGATGATGCTGCCGCGTTCGACGGCGATGTTCGATCGAGATGCAAGAACCAGTTTGGCATCAAGCCCGGTCTGTATCGACCGGGGAATCGAGTCCAGATTGCAAGCCACAACGATTGATCCGCGAGTCATGCAGAGCCATTTCTGCTCTTCGCTAAAGGTGACTTTTGTATTTCCAGGTTCTCCGTCGTTCAAGGAGGGCGTCGAATGCCTTAGCTGAATTAGCTTCCGGTACCAGGCGAGCATTTCGGCATGAGACGGTTTTGGAAGTTCGTCCCAATGCAATTTCGAGCGCTCGAACGTATCGCCACTTTCAGGGTCGGGGATGGCCGCAGTATCCCAGCCGAAGGCCACGAACTCGCGCCTCCGCCCTTCTGAAACCCGGCGAGCCAGTTCGCTGTCGGCGTGATCGGCGAAGTATTGGAACGGCGACGTCGCCGCCCATTCTTCGCCTTGAAACAGCATTGGAATGAAGGGGCCAAGCAGTACCAGCGCTGCGGCAATCTTCGCGCGATCGATTCCCGCAATTTGTGCAATTCTGTCACCGACGGCTCTGTTGCCGACCTGATCGTGATTCTGGATGAAGCCTAAAAAACGATGCTGGGTGAGACCTCCTACTGGGCGGCCGTGGATTCGTTTGCGATACCAGGAAAAAATCCCGTCGTAGACGAAAGTCTTCTCGAGTGCTTTGGCGAGTTGAGCAAGTGTTCCGAAATCCCGGTAATAGCCGGTGGGAGTTTTCCGGTCGAGAACAGCAAAGAGTGCATGGTGAAAATCATCACTCCACTGTGCGTCGATACCGAAACCACCGCAATCGCGTGGGGTCACGATGCGCGGATCGTTCAGATCGCTCTCCGCGATTAAGAGCAGGCTACGGCCAAGCGTTGCACCGAGAGTTTCCACTCCCATTGCCAGTTGTTCGAGAAAGTGGATCGCAGAGCGATCCACGAAAGAATGCACTGCATCGATGCGCAATCCATCAATATGGAAATCGCGCAACCACATTTGCGCGTTGTCACAGAAGAATCGACGCACCTCATATGAGCCTGCCTCTTCAAGGTTTACGGCGCCTCCCCAGGGTGTTTTATGGGCATCCGTGAGATACGGACCGAACTTTCCGGTGTAATTCCCGGATGGACCGAAGTGGTTGTAGACAACATCGAGCAACACCGCGATGCCAAGGCTATGAGCAGCATTGACGAATCGCTTCAATCCATCGGGCCCGCCATACGGTTCGTGTACGGCAAAAAGAGCCACGCCGTCGTAGCCCCATCCATGATTGCCATCGAAGGCCGCCACGGGCATCAGTTCTACATGGGTGACGCCGAGATCGCGAAGATATTCAAGCTTTGCGATCGCGGAATCAAATGTACCCTCTTGCGTGAATGTTCCCAGATGGAGCTCGTAGATAACAGCACTCGATAAGGGTCTAGCCTGAAAGCCCTGATCAGTCCAGCGAAAAGCATTCTGGTCGTAGACACGGGAAAGAGCATGAACGCCATTCGGCTGCCACTGGGACCTGGGGTCGGGCTTGGGGTTACGATCCTCGCCGATCAGGAAACCGTAGTCTGTACCAGGGCCAGCGGAATCGACATCAACGCTCCACCAAGCGTTATCATCTGGCCCAGACATGGGGTATGGCCTGTCGTCGGCTTGCACAGAAATGGAATGCGGGAGCGGCGCCCAAACCTTGAATTCATGCATCGCTCAGCTCTCTTCCTTGACCAGCAGTGCCACGGGAAAGAGGCGCAGGAGATTCTGCATGGAAACGCGCCCACCGTCCAATATCTCATCGGTGAGCAAGTTTTTCCAGCGCCCCCCGGGCAGGTCAACCATCGTGTTCGACCATCTCCCGCCAAGCTTTAAATTCCATCTTGGAACAATTGTTGCGAGACTTCCAGCTCGCAGATAACCCATGGCGTGATCCGTCTTTCTTCCCTCAATCGTAAGCGGAGTGAAGTCTGCACCTGCTCCAAACAACTCCGGCCGACGCCGCCGAAGATGGAGCGCGCAGTAGAGCAACCAGAGCTTCGGCATGCCGCTATCCATTCCCTTCAGAATCTCTTCGACCGCCATACCTGATTCCAGTTCTGACAGCAGCGATTGCCTTGCCCCATAATCGATTGGCCCGCGATTATCGGGATCCACAAGATGAAGATCCCACATTTCGCTCCCTTGATAGGTGTCCGGAACTCCCGGAGCGGTACATTTCAGCAGGGTTTGTGCGAGACTGTTCACTCTTCCGGGGGCGATGATGCGGGTCACGAATTCGTCGAGTGATGCCATGAACTCCGAGTTGCCATAAAGGCGCTCGATGAAGGTCTTGAGAGCATCTTCAAATTCCTTGTTTTGCTGTGTCCAGCTTGTTTGCTGCTTGGCTTCGCGTACTGCCTTCAGCATGTAGGTGGACAGTCTGTCGAAGTCAATTGGCCATGCGCCGATCATTGTCTGGTATAGAAAGTATTCCGTATTGCGATCGGGTTGACTTTGTGTTTTGAAGGGAGCATTCAGGCGCGACCAACGCTTCAGAGATGCCTTCCATCGGCCCGGCTCCTCCGTCATGACCGCGAGCCGTGCGCGCACATCGTCGGACCGCTTGGTGTCGTGGGTTGAGAGCGTGGTCATGGTGAGGGGATGAGTGGCCTGCATCTTCTCGCAGTAATCGAGAAATTCCGAGGTGGCAACGCCATTACAATCCGGCGCATTGCCAACTTCGTTTAACCCGATCATGCGGTTGAAGCAATAGAAGGCTGTGTCTTCTACGCCTTTTGCCATCACGGGTGAAGTGAACTGCTGGAACCGGTGGACAAATTCGGTTTCGAGCGGCCCTTGGGAACGCAAGAGCAGCACGTCCGCGATGAAGTCAAGCAGGCCGGCGTCGAGGTCGGGTCTTTGGCTCTTGGCTCTTTCCACGGCACTTGCGACTTCGCTGCGATCCTCGTCCGCGATCTCATCCCGTTCCGGCACGACGTAGGTTCTATAGACAGCGAAGCAGGAGGCAACTTCGCGGATGGCACGCCTGATTTCTGCTCGCGTGAAATCACGGCGATCGCGGTTGTTTTCGCAGATTTCGACGAAGAGACTGGCGAGGCGGTTCACATCGCTGCCCAGCGCTTCCTGTTCGACGTTGAGCTTTTTGTCGTGGGCAATGGGGATGAAATCGGTCGGCTGTTGGGTGAACTCTTTGTATATCTGCGTCAGCTCTTTTAAGCCATCCGGTTGCATCAGCCAGTCATTGCACACATTCAGGAAGTCGTAGCCGCTGGTGCCGTCGATGGGCCAATTTTCGCGAAGGAACTCTCCTGGCTCGAGTATCTTTTCGCCAATGATCCAGGCATCAGGAGACCGTTGCCGCAAACGCGTGAAGTATTGAAGTGGATCGCGCAGACCGTCAGGATGATCAACGCGAACTCCATCGAGAACGCCCTCGCGAAGCCAATCGAGGATGCGCCGATGTGTCGCATCGAAAACGTGTGGCCGCTCAACGCGCAAGCCAACTAGAGTGTTCACATCGAAGAATCGGCGATAGCCAAGTTCCTGGTCGGCAACACGCCAGTAAGCCAGTCGGTAGTGTTGCAGGTTCAGCAGCTGATCCAGAGAGTCATGATCCGCATTCAGCTCGCGAACGGCTTTGTCGATTGCCTGAAGCGTCTCAGGTTGCTCTTCACAGAACCGTTGCAGGAGGCCGTAGATGACCACCTTGTCGCGGTGTCGCGAATTGATCCCCTCAACGTCCGTCGGATCCGGCACCGGCAAGCGGGACAAGCTGTCAGAGAGAAAGCTAAGGGTCGGACTGTTCGCGAATCGAGCCGCTCGATTAAGAATGACAGGCAAAGAACGTGGGGCGAGAGGGTAGATATTCTCGACGTATCGGACACATAAGGAACCGTGATCGCGATCGACCTGAATCTGGCCCGCAGCCAGCACGCGGCCATACTGGTCGCCCAGGACAGGTATCAGAACCTTGTTCTGAAGTTTGACTTCCGATGAGTGCCAGTCGATGTCGAACCACGTGGCAAAACGGCTCGACGGTCCATTCTCGAGAACATCCCACCAGTTCTGGTTGCCGGCGCCGGTCGCCATGTGATTCGGTACGATATCGAGCACCTGGCCAAGCCCGAGTTCTGCGAGACGTGCACAAAATCGCTGATGGCCCTCCTCGCCACCTAGTTCTTCATTCACACGCTGATGGTCGACGACATCGTAACCGTGCATGCTACCCGGAGCCGCTTGTAGATACGGCGAACAATAGATGTGCGAAACACCCAGCTCCTTCAAGTAAGGAGCAACCTTCGCTGCGTCGTCGAATGTAAAATTCGCGTGCAACTGGAGCCGGTATGTCGAGGTGGGAACGCGCGGCATATCTGGTGTTGCACCAAGTTGGCCTGGGATGGGAGGAGCTATAACTCAGCCGTAACGCAGTTGGATGCAGACCGCATCCCAGGAGGATGCATCTCTCATTCGTTTCCCACATCTTCAGGTCAGCAGAGCGGCCAGGATCGCAAAGAATAGTGAAATCGGCATGATGATCATTCCAACTCTGAAGAACTGCCAGCCGCTTATCTCGAGCCCCTCGCGTCGGATGGCGGTGAGCCAGAGAATCGTGGCAATCGAGCCCGTGATGGAAAGGTTTGGGCCGAGATCAATTGCGATCAGGACCACTCTTGCGAAAATCGGCTGAAGGGGAACCGTGCGCAAGGTCGCTCCTGTGATTAGTCCGAGAGGGAGATTGTTGACGAGGTTTGTGCCAAAGGCCAACGCAATTCCAAGCGCGAATGCCGCTTGAGCAGACGGCAGGTGCAGAAGTCTCTCGAATGCATTCTGAAGCAGGCGCATGGCTCCGGCGTTCTTCACTGCTTCAACAATGACAAACAGAGCGGCAACGAGCGGAAGCACGCTCCAGCTGATCTCCCGCACCAGGCGGATCGGATTGGACCTGCTTCGGATCACCACGATTGTTGTAACTGCGATGGAGGCCAAACACGTCGGCAATCCAAGATCCATCTTCAAGGCCGAGGCGACGAGCAATACAGCCGCGACCGCAAGGATTCCGAACAGGCTGATCTTTCCCATGCCGGAAAGATATACATCCGACGTCGAGCCATTGCAGGACGCAGACAGACCTTTGCGGCTGTGCCAGCGAAGCAGCACGTAGGTGATCACGATGGCTGCCAGTGAGGGGGCGCTAAACATGGCGAGCCATTGAATCAAGGGCGGCATGGCCGAATTGAAGACAACCAAATTTGCGGGATTGGAGATGGGAAGAACAAAGCTGGCCGCATTTGCGATGAGCGCGCAGGAAAGAAGGTACGGCAGTGGCTGAGCCTTGGCGCGCTTGACTGCCGTCAGGACCGCCGGAGTGAGCACAACAGCGGTAGCATCATTCGACATGAAGATTGTGACCAATGTGCCGACCGCGTAAATCAAGGTGAATAAGCGGGCCGAAGATCCGTTCGCCAGTCTGACTGCAATATTCGCCATCCAGGCGAACACGCCCTGATCTTTGGCGAGCTCAGCGAGAAGCATCATGCCGGTGAGGAACAGATACACATCTAGTCCTTCAGCAACAGCCTTGCCCGCAAGGGTTAGCGGTATGAGCCGTAAAATGCAAAGCAAAATAGCGCCGCCTGAGGCCCAAACCGCCTCGGGCATTTTGAATGGCCGAAACAGCATCAGGACAATGGTCAATATCGAAATGGTCCATATGAGGAAATGCGCCATTATCGCTTCGGTCTGCCCCCGCATGCGTGAATTCCGAAACTCGAACATGGCAACGCTTTTTGGGGGCCCTCAATTCCCCAGAGATGGGGCGGCAAGGGCTCGCTGAGGTTTTGCAAAGTACAGACCTCCAGAATGGATAGCGCTCTGGGTTTGATGCGCAACAAGGTGCTACCCAAAACATTTTCGCATCAAGCTCAAGAACCGACCTGGAAGAGTAGATCGTCCTCCGGCTCTGCAATGGGATCGCAGAAGTTCGAGAGACCGACGCCGACGAGGCGGAATTTCTGCTTCGGATCCATTCGTACTTTTTCTCGAAGCGCAAGAGCGATGTTGGTGAGTTCGTCGCACGAAGAAACAGGTGAGCCGGGCGTACGGCTTCGCGTGAGGATACTGAACTCCGCAGTTTTGAGCTTGAGCACGATCGTTCTCGCGATTCTTGATTCCTTGCGCGAGGCCTGCCACACCTTCTCCGCTAGGCGACGAATCATGGCTTCGGTTTCGTTCAATAGGACATCGGATTCAAACGTGTCCTCAGCGGAGATCGACTGGGTTGGCCGGTTCGGTTCGACAGGGTTGTTGTCGATTCCGCGCGCCAACTCATATAGACGGATGCCGTAGCGCCCAAATCGCTCCTGCAGAACAGCAGCGTCGAGACTTCGAATGTCTCCGACTGTCTTCGCTCCGAGTTGAATAAGTCTTTGCGCCGTCACCTTGCCGACCCCGGGCAATCGCTCAACAGCAAGCGGAGTGAGAAAGTCAATCACCTTGTCTGGCTTAATCACAAACAAGCCATCCGGCTTCTTCCAGTCTGAAGCGATCTTCGCCAGGAACTTGTTCGGCGCAACCCCGGCAGAAGCGGTGAGATTCAGTTCGTGTCGGATTTGCTCACGAATCGTGCGGGCAACCTGCGTTGCGCTGGGAAGTCCGGTCTTGTTCTCCGTGACATCAAGATAGGCCTCGTCCAGTGAGAGCGGCTCGACGAGGTCGGTATGGCGCAGAAAAATCTCTCGCACATTTCTTGAGACTGCGCGGTAGCGAGGAAAATCCGGTGGGAGAAAGATGGCGTGCGGACATAAACGTTCGGCCTGAATCGCGGGCATTGCGGATCGGACGCCGAATTTTCTCGCTTCGTATGAAGCAGCGCAAACCACGGAGCGCTTTCCGCGCCAGGCCACGACGACAGGCACGCCCCGTAGCTTCGGATCATCCCGCTGCTCGACCGATGCATAAAACGCATCCATGTCCACGTGAATGATCTTGCGAGCGTCCATCTGACTATTGCGACCTGGATAGGTTAGAGAACGCAAGCGGCAATTGGTCAGTGCCCCGCAACAGGCCGATCAGTAGCATATAGGGTCACATGATAAATCCGCATCCGGTGCGGATCCATCGAAAGCTGCCGGCCCTGATTGCTCTGATCTCCGTTGAGACGGCGCAGCGTGGTCCAGGCGCCGTCCGCGCCCCGGCTAACTTCCTCGATCGATGCAATGCCACTCAGTTTGTTGTCGGTGTCGGGGTCTCGAAAGAATGAAATCGTCAAGCCGCTGCCGGCGATGTAGAACTCGTTCGGCCTCGATTGAATCGCGATCATCGCGCCGTCATCCGTCGCAAGCGTCCGTGCCGGCCATGACCGAGATAGCCCGGCTTCGAACAAATACCCGCCGAGCGCTATGGTCCGCATAGGTCTTGGACTGTCCTTGTGAAGCACGAGCGCTCGAATATCTCCAGAAGCCTGACTGGCTAGCAGGATGTCGCTCAGTTGGCTCAGAACATCGTAGACTTCCGCAATGTTGGGTGCCGTGGACTCCGCGTTTGTCGACTGCTGCACACCCTCAATCGCAAATGGAGAAAAACCGAAGGCCTTAGCCTCTCCATAGGCATAGAGCGCATTGTATGGAGCGTTGTCCATTCGCGCCTCGGGAACGAAGATAGCATTGCCACCGAATCGGTAGCGGTCAATCCAATAATCAAAATTGGGCCAGTAAATATCGGGCGAGTAGAAGTCTATCGCGGGCGCGGTAACTCGATAGACCTCAAGATAATATGGATGCGGTCCACCGCTCGGATACTCGCCGGCCCGCTCGCCTGGCGCAGGAAGCTGGCAGTTCACATACATCGGCAACGGGTACTCGCGCTTGCCTGCCTCGGCAACGGCCTGAATATATCGCGCGTAATTCCAGGCCATGAATACTTCGTCCGAAGCATCTCCAAAGACATCGCGCCATGTCTTCCCAGCCGGCTTGAAGTGCGAACGCAGTTCCGGAGAGAGAGCGTCACGATTTTTTTGAAGATCCTGGATCAGCTGCACTGGAACCGCTCCCTCGAATAACCGATTCGCAGCTGTGGACCGGTCGCGGCCACGCCCAAGATAGCCGACCTCATTCTCCACTTGCACCATGAGCACGGTCTGATCATTTCCGTCCTTGTCCTTGAGATGCTTCATCAGTGCTGAAAATGCGGCGCTGTCAGCATGGAGCGATTCGGTCCCCAGGGTGGAAAGAATTTCAAGCTGTTCGCCATCCGCAGATTCAGCTCTAGGAAAGCGCCTTGGATCCTGCTTGACCCAGGCGGGGACGTAACTTGAAACGCCATTCTTCCAACTGCCGAACCACAGAAGCACGAGGTGCAGATGCTGCTCGCGCGCGACGTCAATCCAATGATCGAGAACGCCGAAATCGAAAGTGCCCTCGGCGGGTTCGATCTGTTCCCACGCCACCGGCATTAACACCGTGTTCACGTGGAGTGAGGCGAGTCGAGAGAGGATGCTGTCTGCCTGCGCCGCGGTGCCTGCAGAGGAATTGCCCAATTCACCACCTAAAATCAGGTATGGCTTGCCGCCGACGATCAGTTGCCCGCTGTCGCCGGATCTCAAAATCTTTGGCGGCTCAGCTGCATTCGAAATAAGTGCGCCAGAAAGACATCCGGCGAACAGGAAAACGAGCAGTCCTTTGGGCGTCAAGTTTGCGCCTCCTGTCTATCAGTTTGCCCGGTCAAACAGGCTCAGAGGAATCGCATCGCCCATCGCCTTGTATCCCGCGGGTGAAGGATGCAGGTGGTCGCCGCTGTCAAATGCCGGCAGAAGCTGGTCGGGGTGCTGCGGATCGCGGACAACGCTGTCAAAATCAATGACCGCATCGAAGTTTCCGGCAGTGCGAATCCAGCGGTTCACTGCCAGCCTGTCGGCCTCGCTGAGTGGTCCGGGGTGATAGTAACCGGACCCAACGTAAGGCGTGATTGTGGCGCCTATTACGTGCAGCCCGTGAGCATGCGCGCGGTCGATGATCTGCTGATACGCCGCTAGCACTCTTTCAATGAGCGCCGCGTGCTGCGTCGCGGGCACCTCGCCGTCGCGCGCTAATCCACCCAAATCGTTCACGCCTTCGAAAACGATGACCCACCGCACGCCTGCCGGAGCGAGCACGTCGCGATCAAAGCGCGCTAGCGCATTCGGCCCCAGGCCATCGCTGAGCAAGTGATTTCCGCCGATACCCTGGTTGGATACTCCCATGTTGCGCGTTGCCGGAGAGGATTGCAGTCTGCCGGCAAGCATGTCCGTCCATCGATCGTTCCCATTCGTCGTCGCGCCGTGCCCGTCGGTGATGGAATCGCCAAGCGCAACAACGGCGGCAGAACCGGGCGCAGCCTGCACATCAATCTCCGAGACCTGGTACCAGTGGTCCACATGCTTCGGCTCGGTCAAATGTCGGCGCGGCCACCAGGTCTCCATGGACGTAATAAGACGTTGCCCGCGAGCCCGGATGGCCCGTCTCCCTTGAGGGTGGCGACTGCAAATGGAAGGTCACCGCCAGGTCAGAGAGTGGCGCGACGTTGTAATTCACTGGATCGGAGATGAGCTCAGCGCCTGGCGGAATCACGGCTTCGGCACTTCCAGCAAATGCCAGTGGTCGATCGCTTGCGGGGTCAATTGATGGCGAAGCGGGCGAAACTGGCCGGGCGATGTGCGCGGACGTTACATGAAGCGCTTCGGTTCCGAAAGCATTCGAGAGATGCACACGCAGCGCCGGTCCGCCTACCGATAAATGAAAAACCTGCCGCACCGTCGCATCGGTGAGATCGTCTGGCGGCAACGCGTTTTGTGGTTCCGGTATCTGCTGCGATGCTCCCCAACTCGCCACCCAGACCGAAGGAGTTGACGCAGGTTGAGACTGCGACCAGGCTACAACGCAATTCAGAAAGACGAACAGGGCGACGAACGCAAAGAAATCTCGTGCTTGCTTCATGGCGGAAGGTTTAATATGGCCCCCAACTAAATCGCTTTGCGAAAACGACCAAAGCATAACATCCTGGAGCTTTTCCGTGATCGTCTTCAAGCAAAACCTTGCGCTTATTTGTCTTCTTTCGATAATTTGCGGGATCACCGGTAGCGTAGCACTCGCGCAGGCTCCTGATCCACCACCGGTCACCTTCACTGCCGACCAGGATCATCAGAACATGATGGATCAACTGGGGATCAAGGCTCTACGCCCGGGGCCAAGCGGCAACGAGAACGCGCCGAATCATGCCAACTACGACGAGTCGAAAGCCAATCCCTACCCCAATGTTCCTGACCCGCTCACTATGAACGACGGGCAGAAGGTGACGACGGCGGAGATGTGGTGGAACCAGCGTCGTCCCGAAATTGTGGAGATGTACTCGAAGTATGTCTACGGTCGCGTCCCGAGCAACGTCCCGAAGGTGAGTTGGAAGGTCAATACAGTGGATCACGAGATGATTGGCTTCACGCCCGTCATCGCCAAAGACGTCGAGGGCGTCGTAGACAGCTCATCGTATCCGGCGATCGGCGTCCACATCCACATGATGGTGGTATTGCCTGTTCGCGCCAAGGTCCCGGTTCCCGTGCTGATGATGTTTGGCCGCTCCGCATTTCCGAATCCCAACGAACCCTCCGGCGCTGATCTGGACAAGATCAACAAGGCCTGGGAGTCCGTGCTTGTCCAGCAGGACCCCTCGCTCAAGGAGGTCTTCGAACAGCATCCCGCGTGGCAAATGGTTAAGGCTACGCCATTCCAGTTCCCGCAGTTGAATGAGGATGGAGGTCTGCCCAACACCTGGCAACTGATTGCAGCAGGTTGGGGATTCGTTTTAATCGATCCGGCGAGCGTGCAGGCCGATGACGGTGCCGGGCTCACTCGGGGAATTATCGGCCTGGTTAACAAGGGGCAGCCGCGCAAGCCCGAGGACTGGGGCGCGCTTCGAGCGTGGGCGTGGGGTGCGGGACGCGGCCTGGACTACCTTGAGACTGACCCCGCCGTCGACGCAAAGCATGTTGGCATCGAAGGGGTTTCGCGCTATGGCAAGGCTGCGTTGGTGACCATGGCGTTCGATCAGCGGTTCGCGATGGTACTGGTCGGGTCCTCGGGCAAGGGTGGCGCAACGCTGTTGCGGCGCAACTTCGGTGAAGCCGTGGAGAGCCTGACCGGAGGCGAACATCATTGGATGGCCGGAAATTTCTTGAAATATGGAGCTTCCGAGGCGGCTTTTGGAAGCATGACACCTGGGGATATTCCGGTCGATTCGAACGAACTGATTGCGCTGTGTGCACCGCGGCTCACTTTCATCAGCTACGGAATTCCGGCAAAGGGCGATGCGAAGTGGCTCGATCACGAAGGAAGCTTTATGGCCACTGTGGATGCAAGCCGTGTGTTCGCTCTGCTCGGCGCCAAGGGTCTTGCAGTCGAGGGCGATTACCGGGCGGCGCAAATGCCGCCGGTAAACACCGGGCTCCTCGACGGACAGCTCGCCTGGCGACAGCACGATGGAGGCCACACAGATGCGCCAAACGTGAAGTACTTTATCGAATGGGCCGACAAGTTTATCGGACATGCTCCGCCGCAGTAGCTGAAAGGCAGATGCATCGTGGAGGACCTCCTGCTGCAGCGCTACTGCGGCTGTACTTCGATGCCGACGACTGTCGCGTATCCTTCTACGGGCTCAAATCTGACGAGCAGTTTTCCCTGTGCATTCGGCTCAAGTCCGGCGAATTTGCGGGTTATGCCATCCGTCGCATGCGCTTCTTTTGTCAGGTCGAAGTCTTGCAATAACACCTTGCCATTGCAATACACGTTGAAGACGTGCTGGATTTCTGCGCCTTTGCTCTCAGAATTCAACAGCTCCGCGGGATCACTTTGGCGCGCCGCAAAGTACAGCGTCAACAAATACCGCCCCGGCGCCACCGGAATTGCGTAGGAAAAATTGCCCCACCGCTCCGATTCAAATAACTCAGGATCATCGGTACCAGTAACCTCCGTTGAGTAAGAAGCGAGTTGGCCGCCTTCGAAATAGTTGTCGGGACTCCACCAATGGCTGTCGTTGGAGTAGTAGGGCGTTTGCCGCGCGAGGATCCGCACCGGACGCATGCGGTCTCGCAGGCCAGGCAGGATTTCAATTGCCGAAAGCGTCGCTTGCTTTCCATCTTCGCCGGCGAACTCGAGATGAAGCACACCATCCGCCGCGGGAGTGATCTCCGGGAAGACTTTGATATCGGCGGTCAGGCTGGCGCCGGCGTCTGCCACCACGTCGAATCCGTTGAGCAGCGTTTTGCCATTCGCACGAACCGTCATGATCCGGCTGCCTTCTCCGCCGGATCCTCCAGACTCCGGACCGAATACTGTTTCGGCGAAGTGCAGGCGCAGTTCGTATGTTCCTTTCGGCAAGGGAATATCGTAGCGGAACTGCCCCTGGCGATTCGTTCGATAAAAGGCGGAATCCTGGGTGCGCGCAATGCGCGAAACGGGGCTCTTTAATGCTGTCCCGCCCGTGAAAGCGTAATCCGCGCTCCACAGTTTGCCTGCGTGGTCCACCAGGCTTCGGCTGCTGCCGGCGAGAATCCGAACCTCCTGCCCTGTAGGCGGTCCGATAAGGGAATCGGCGCGCTCACCACCCTGGGATGCAGTTGCCACGCTCGTGGTGGCAGAGGGTTTTTGCATTCTGCTTCGTAACCACGGATAGGCGATTCCGAGGCTTAGAAGCAGCAGGCCAATGATGCCGGCAACCCACCACTGAGGTTTGACAAAGGGCCGCTTCTGATGGGCCGCTATTTCGACCGAGGCATCGGGATGTGCATCTGGAGCCTCAGGCAGCGAATCTGCGGTGGGTGAGCGCTCGTCGACTTCGAACCTCGGTACGTATTGTCCGACGGGTATGGTGATACGCACATGGTGCGATGCGCCCGCCCCTGCGTAATACTCGGCCAGCCGCTTGCGCAGCCGGTTGGCCTCGACTCTTACGATGGAATCGGAATCCTGATCAAAAGATTCCCGCCGCTGAAAAACCTCCAGAGCGATCGAATATTCCTTGATCTGATTCGCTTCCCCGGCAAAGTACTTTTCGCAGAGATACGACAACAGATGGGCGAGCTTCGGGGCGCGAACGAACTCCTTCGCTTCGAGCAGAGCGGCAAGCTCCGCGCGTTGCAGTTCTCGTTCAACCGATTCCATGCTTCCTATCGTCATTTTGCGACGCTTTCAACCGCAGCTTCCCACTATAGAGATTCGGATGCACAGCCATATTAGTTCCACATTATTGTTGCTGGGCGGATTTAACGGTGTAGGTAGCGGTCTGTCGCCCGATGTAACGGTACGAACCTCGCCCACAAACCTTGAATACCCGACCACGGGGGTCGGCAATGGTTCGCTGTAAGTAGCTGGGGAATTAGGTACCTGCGGCAATCTCGAGAACTTGTAACGGCGATGCAACGGGTAAGTAGCAGGTATAGCGTTGTTGCACCGCAGCGCTGGTCGTTTACTTGAATCGACGTTGAGCAGATCGCCAGGCACACCATCAGTCGAAGCAAGCGAGATGCTCCCGTGGAGGAGGTAAGACCATGAGAACTTTCACGATGAAGCTGATTGCAACCGGCCTTGTTTTGTGCGCGGCGCCTTTTCTGAGGGCAGATTCTTCCTCGCTTGACCTTCCCAAGACTGACGAAGTTGCGAAGTCCGCAGAGATGAAGGGAGATCTGGAGCGCATCCACAACAATTACCTGCTGGCAGTCGACTATTACCGTCAGGCTTTACGAGCCAATCCGCGGAATGCAACCCTTCTGAACAAGCTGGGGATCTCCGAACTGAAACTGGGTGATCGGGGACCGGCACGCAAGTATTTCAACCAGGCGTTGAAGGCCGATCCGAAGAACATTTCCGCCCTGAACAACCTGGGCGCCGTCGCTTACCTGGATAAGAAATACAAGCCCGCGGTCAAATATCTGAAGCAGGCGCTCGAACTTGACGAATCCAGTGCGCCTTCTCATTTAAATCTTGCCGAAGCCTGGATGGGTCTGAATCAAGTGGATCGCGCCATGACGGAATATGCCCGGGCAATCGAATTGGATGCCGACATCTTGAGCGAAAGCCAATCCGGCATTTCCGCCCGTGTGAGCACTCCGGAACAGCGTGCGCGCGTTGACTACCTGATCGCTAAGGCCTATGCGAGACGTGGCAATCTCGACGGTGCGTTGGAATACCTGAAACGCGCCAAGGAGGGGAACTTTGCCGAAATGTCCAGAGTGTACAAGGATCTGGATTTTGCCATGCTTTGGACCGACCCGAGGCTAGAGAAGATCGCCAAGCGGTGATGAACCAGTTGCGGATTGTCAGGTTGCGCCTCGCGTTTCACCGCGAGGCGCAACATTTTTTTGCGCGGACCACTTTATGGTCGTAGAGGGTAGTGGGCGCTCGGATCTGCATCATGAACGTTCACCCAAACCCGAGGCAGTCGGAGTTTGAAAGACAAGTCCAAAGGCGCCGACGGGATTGATTCCAGCTTCTCTGACTCGGGCAACACGTGCTCCATCCGCCAGAAGGGTTACTTTCGTCAGGACTCACTATGCCCCATTGAGCCGGAGGGTATCTGGTGCGTTTCGCTGAAATCTGTTCCTCTTTCAATACCGCTAAGGCTTGATGCAGAGGGAAGTAGCTCCTTCTACGGAGAGCCCTGGCTGTAACAGATTTTCATCGGCTATCCACATCCTCTGACGCTGAAGGGATAGTGCACCTAAGCAACTGGGTCAACCCCAGGCTTACTTGCGCAGAAATCTCACAAGGCTATTTTTCGGCCGGCTCCCCACAGAGGTTCTGGAGTGAATTGCTTCTCCCCGCGAACCAGGAGCCTAAATGCAAGTAAAAGCTGCGCGCCCTTCTGTCTTGAGCCTCTCACTGTCTCTCGTGACGCTCGGTGCAATTATTCCGCTCCTGAGCGGCTGCGGATATTTCGCTGTCACTGACCCCGCGTTCTATGCCGGCATCTCAGCGCCGGTAAGCACTCTGCGCGTGAATCAGCAGACGCAGCTGAAAGACAACGCCAGGACGACCGGCGTGCCGGTGATCTTCTACGTGAACGGAGTTCAGGGCGGGAACTCAGAATTCGGCACCATCGACAGCAACGGCCTCTACACAGCACCCGCGATAGTTCCGGTTCCAAACACCGTGAACATCACCAGCACTACTGCCAAATTCCCCAACGATCCCCCTGGGGCGATTGCGATCGGCGTTCTGAACCCTATTCCTAATCTGACTTCAGTGACGCCGACCGCCTTCTCCGAAGGCACCACCACGGTTACGGTGAGCGGCTCGCAGTTCGTTTACGGCGCGCAGATTCAGTGGAACGGTGCAGCGGTTCCGACAACGTTTATTTCTTCAACTCAACTGGTGGCTTCTATACCGGCGCCAAATCCCGGGACGTTTCCCTTGGCTGTGAGCAATCCGAACCCCGGTTCAGTGACGACAAAGCCAATCTCGGTTAAGGTCGGCCCCGGGCAAGTCGTGCTCACGCTGCAGCCTTATGACGGCACCGATGTGCGCGTGAGCAATCAACTCAATCTCGGACTCCTGGTCACCGGCACTGACAATCCAGCTGTTAATCTCTCCGTCAACGGAGTTCCCGGGGGTAACGCGCAGATCGGCACAGCGGTTTCCAACTCTGACGGCTCCATCACCTATACTGCGCCGGCCGTAGTTCCGAGTCCCAACGTTGTACAGCTTACGATCGTCAGTGTTGACAACCCCACCGTCTCCATCAACCGCAATATCTCGGTCTTGAATCCGATCCCGATTCTCAGTTCTGCAACTCCCAATTCGTTCAACGTGGGAACGGCATCGGTAGTGGTTCAGGGGCAGAATTTTATATCCGGTGCCCAGGTGCTCATGAACGGAGCCGCGGTACCGACAACCTTTAACAGCGGCGGGCAACTCACCGCGAATCTCTCCATCTCCGAGCCGGGCACTCTCGACTTGCAGGTGCTGAACCCAAACCCGGGCCCCGCCACCTCCAACGATTTGATTGAAGACGTTGCAGGGGGCGCGCCGGTTCTGTTGGAAACGCCCCAGGATGCCACGCGTTTCCTTGACCAGGCGACATTCGGCGCCACCGACGGAGACATCCATCAGGTCTCGCAGATAGGCTTCCAGACTTGGCTCAATCAGCAGTTCACCATTCCACAGACGTTGCGTGAGCCAAGTGTAGAGCAGGCACTGATCGTGAACAACCCTCCGTGCAGCTCCAGCGATTTGAAGTGCAACACGGCTCTCTTCCTACAGAACAACCAGAGCGAGATCTATGTCGAAAATGCCTTTTGGCAGCAAGCTCTTGCGGCAAACGATGAACTCCGGCAGCGTGTGCAGTATGCTCTCTCAGAACAATTCGTGATTTCAGGGACGACTCCAGCGGTGCAGAACATGCCGCGCGGCGAAGCGGCCTATTACGACATGCTGGGTGCCGACGCCTTCGGGAATTTCCGGCAGCTGCTTCAGGACGTCACGCTGAATCCCATGATGGGACAGTTCCTCGCGATGCTTCAGAACGACAAGGGCGATGCCAATACGGATCCGGACGAGAACTACGCGCGCGAAGTAATGCAGTTGTTCACCGTCGGCCTTTATCAGTTGAACGACGATGGCACACAGAAGCTCGACTCCACCGGCAACCCCATTCCAACGTACTCGAATACCGATGTAATGGGACTGGCAAAAGTCCTCACCGGCTTCAGTTGGAATGTCCCCGGCAACACCAGTGATACGGCATGGTCGAATTGCTGCATCTATGTCGGGACCGGGTTTGGCGAAGATCTCCTGCCCATGCAGGCTTACCCGAGCCATCACTCCACCGAGGAGAAGGATTTTCTCGGTGTCACTATTCCCGCCTCGGGCGCGCCGGATCCAAATGGCGATCTCAAAATCGCGCTCGATACGCTTTTCAATCACCCGAATCTGCCGGCATTTTTCTCAAAGCAATTGATCGAACACCTGGTGACGTCGAATCCAAGCCCCGCATACGTGGGCCGGGTCGCCGCCGTTTTCAAGGACAACGGCCAGGGTGTTCGCGGCGATATGAAGGCCGTAATCACCGCAATTCTTCTCGATCCTGAAGCACGCGACACTGCGACCGATGCCGCCAATCCGCAATATGGCAAAGTCCGTGAAGCGCTGATCCGCTACACCAACTGGGCTCGAGCTTTCACGGCACAATCGCGAACGGGGTCGTATTACCTGGGCAGCACCGAGGATCCCATCTGGGGTGTTGGACAGATGCCCATGCGTTCTCCAACGGTGTTCAACTGGTTTGCCCCGGGCTACGTGCCGCCCGGTACCAGCATTGCGCAAGCCGGACTCGTCGCGCCTGAGATGCAGATGACGAACGTTACGACCGTCGTCGGTTATCTGAACTACATGCAATCTGCTATTGGAAGTGATTCGAAAAATGGGTCCGATCTCTTTTCCTCCTATGGCGCCGAGTTGAACCTGGCGAACACGCCAGATCAACTGGTGGATCGAGTCAATCTGCTGCTAATGGCAGGACAGATGGACAGCACGCTGCAAAGCCAGATTCTGAGCGCGGTGAGCGCTATCCCTATCCCGACCAGCGATCAAAACGCAATCAACGCGGCGCTTGCCGCACGCGTGCAGACGGCAATTTACTTAACGATGGCTTCACCGGCTTTCTGTGTGCAGTTCTAGGAGACTACAGTGAATAAACTCGAACGATCACGCCGCCAGTTTCTTCGGACAGCCTCTATGGCCTCAATGGCAGGCCTTTACGCCAGCCCTTTCCTCCTGGAACTGAATTCGTTGGCAGCCATGGCGCAGAGTTCCGCGCCATCCGACTATCGGGCACTTGTGTGCGTGTTTCTGCAGGGCGGCAACGATGGTCACGGTACGATTATTGCGACCGATCCTGGTTCCTATGCGGCTTTTACGCAGGCAAGGTCGGGCGCGCCAGGTCTCGCCTATCCTCTCAGCCAACTGCTTCCAATCACGCCGAGGACCGCACAGAGCGGCCGCACCTTTGCCCTGAATCCATCCTTGGGCGGCGTCCAGAACCTGTTCAACGCAGGGCGAGCCGCAGTTGTCGCGAATGTCGGTACACTCATCGCTCCGGCGACCAAGGCACAGGTGATGAGCAGTTCTGTTCCGCTGCCCGCTTCGCTCTATTCGCATTTCGATCAAACGGCGGCGTGGCAGGCGATCGCATCCAACGGTGGCAGTGCCGAGCACATCGGCTGGGGTGGATCGGTCGCCGATCTGATTGAAAGCATGGGCATGAATTCCAATTCCATGTTCACCTGCATCTCCACCTCGGGAATCGCGCTATTCCTTTCCGGCCAGAGTTCTTACCAGCTCAACGTCACCTCGGCTGGCCCCATTCCCATCGGCGGATTAGCACAGCCGCTCTTCGGGCAGCCAGCAGGGACCAACGCCCTCTCGTCGATCCTGACAGCCGACGAAGCAAATCTGTTCGCGAAGGAATACGAGGTCGTGGTGAACCGGTCGCAGCTGGCTCAGGAGCAGCTTTCCACTTCAATGATGCCCGCGGGAGCGACAGGAATCCCCAATCCCCCGCAATACCTCGACCCTGTCACCAACAAGCTCACTGATAATCCTCTCGCTATTTCGTTGCAGACGGTCGCGCGCATCATCGGCGGACGCTCGGGACTTGGCGTGAGCCGGCAGATCTTCTACGTGCAGCTCGGCAGTTTCGATACGCACAACAATCAGGCCCAGTTGCATGCTCAACTCCTTACACAGCTCGGCCAGGCACTTGAATACTTCGACGGATTGATGACATCCGCAGGTCTTGGAGATCAGGTCACCGCCTTTACTGCATCCGACTTCGGCAGGACACTCACGTCGAATAGCAACGGTACGGACCATGGCTGGGGAAGTCACCACTTCGTTGTGGGTGGCGCGGTGCAAGGGCAGGACATCTACGGTCAATACCCAGTTGTCGGTGCAAACCAAGCCAACGACGTAGGCGCGGGCCGTTTGATTCCGACCATATCTGTGGATGAGTACGCCGGGACGCTGGCTCGGTGGTTTGGTTTGTCAGACGGTCAGATCCGGCAGATACTGCCGAATCTGGGCAACTTCGGCTCGAGCCCATATCTTGGCTTCATGGGCTAGTCTGCCGGGTCTCTTTGGACCCAGGGTTGCAAACCTGCTCTCACCATGCCGGTGCCCTGACATGTGCGCCATGAAGGCTTGTCTGCGTCAGCATCACAAGCGCGCCCACTCAAAGATAGTGCGCAGTTAACAGCCGTTGTCCAAAGACAAGCGTCTTTAAATGGCCGCCATCAGCCACAGACACTTTCCATTCGAGCCGGAAAGGACCGCAATACCGTAATTTTTCGGGATACCCGCCAGTAATATTCCGAATAGACCCGCGGCCTCCCCTGGCTTACCTTGCAACCTAGAGTGCGGGCCTTCGCTATCCCGAGAGAGCATTTGCAGCTGAGGTCCAAGAGCACAAAAGCAGGTGTCGAAGTTCTGGGCCACTCAGGTCTTGCAAGCGCATCCAAGAACGTTCTGACTATCAACCATCAAAGCTCCAGAGGAATGCTCTTCTGAAGAATCCGTAGTTTCGCTTCAGATACCCCCGCACGCGGAGCTCTGCACCTTTGACCAAATATGCAACGCCTCGCGCCCCGATCTCTAATGGGGTGCACATCGGCGCGCGGGTAGGGTTGAAGGTAACGGCAGGAATCGTCAAGAGACGTTAGAAGCTGTCGGTTTGATGAAGGTACGACAACATTACTTTCTTGAAACGCGAGGTGTTCCTTGAAGAAACTCCTATGGCTCGCCGAGCTTGCAAGTCTGTGCGTATTCATTGGGTGCAGTGATGCAAAGCTTCCCTATCTCGTGTCCATCCAGATAAGTCCGTCGGCTCCGTCGATCGCTGCGGGAACCACCCAACAATTTACCGCTCAGGGGACATTCAGCAACTCCGCGACGCGCGATCTAACCGGATTGGTGACGTGGAGCTCGTCAACCCCATACGTGGCCTCGATTGCCGGCGGAGGACTCGCGACCACTTACAGTCAAGGCAGTTCGAATATTACGGCTAGTTTTACTCAGCCCAGTGGCACGGTTACCGGAACGGCCACACTTGCAGTGGGAGCGCCCGCATTAGTTTCCGTCGTCATCTCCGATGCTTCGGTTATTGTCCCCGGTCCGAACTCCCTTACGACCGTCAAGACGGCCATGGGCACAAGCCACCAGTTCGTCGCCTACGGTATCTACACCGACGGCGGTGAGCGCAACATCACGACTTCCGTTACCTGGAGCTCAAGTCCCCTTACCGTTGCGACGATCAACAATGCAGGACGCGCATCTGGTGTTACACCGGGAAATGCCACGATCACAGCGACTGATCCGACCACCAGCCTGGCAATGAGCGCCACTCTCAACGTGACCAGTGCGACGGTAACGGCCATTGTGGTCTCGCCTGTAAACCTGACCATCGCTCCTCTTACCAGCCTCGGCTTCACGGCGCTTGGAGAGTTCAGTGACGGCACCACGCAGGATATTACCGCGGATGCGGGTTGGACCAGTAACAACGTAACCGCGGCAACAGTCACGAGCACCACTCCAAAGGGGATTGCTACAGGTGTTGGCCCCGGCACAACCACCATCAATGCTGGTTTCGGTGGCGTGGTGAATTCAGCCCTGCTTACTGTAAGTGCAGCCACGCTGACATCCATCGCTCTTACCCCGCCTTCCTCCGGAGTCGCAATCGGTTCGACTCTGCAGTTGCAGGCGGTGGGTACCTTCAGTGACAGCACAACCCAGCCCATCAATCTGGCGGCAGCGTGGAGTGTTTCCCCGAACGATGGCTCCGTCGCAACCGTGAATCCGGCAGGACTAGTGACCGGTGTCGCTGCTGGAACAGCCACAGTGAAGGCGCAGGTTGGTACTGTCACGAAGACGGCGACTCTCACCGTCGAAAACCTGACTTCCATTGCCGTCACTCCGACGGCCGCAAGCATAGCCGACGGGACAGCCGCGGGGTTGGACGCGGTAGCCACTCTCGCCGACGGCTCGACTCAGGACGTAACTTCCTCCGTCACCTGGGTATCGGCGAATCCGGCTGCCGCCACTATCAGCGATGCCGTGGGTACGTCCGGATGGGCAACAGGCGTCGCTCCCGGAAATGCCGCGATTGAAGCGGTGTTCAACGGCCAATCTGCTTTGGTTCAACTCACGGTGACGAATGCCACCTTGAGTACCATCGCGATCACGCCGGCAACGGCCCAAAGCATCGCTCTTGGTCACGCACAGCAATACAGCGTCCAGGCAACCTTCAGCGATTCGACAACTCAGGACCTCACCAACCAGGTGACGTGGACTTCATCCGATCCAGCTGTGGCTGTCATCAATGGATTCGGTCTCGCTACCAGCACGGGTGCCGGATCAACCACGGTGAAGGCCGCGGGCGATATCAACGGAAGCACTGCGACCGATAGCAAGGTTCTCGTTGTGTTTTGAAGCGGAGGAACGCTCGAAGGAGAGACCCTCACGAAGGCCTCTTCAAGCAGAGTCAACTTCTCGAAGCACCAATGAGTCCGATCAAGGGATCAAGATTGCTGCCCGACGTGGAGTTATGGAGGAATTAATGAAGCTCAAAGTCGCGTTTATCTTTGTGGCTGTCATGCTGCTTGGCTTGGCGGCATGGTCTCAGCAAGCTCCGAAGGTGGAACTCTCGGTCGACTATAGCTACGCGCACTATGGAGCTATCGACTTCGAGTCCCAGACCTTTGAATACGGGCAATGGTTTGGTCTAAACGGCGGCGGCGCTGCGGTGGTTTACAACTTTGGCTCGAAGTTCGGACTCAGGGCCGATTTCCAGGGCTACACAAGCGATACGCGCACCCTGACCATCCCGGCCGGCAACCCATTTCTCCCACAGGGCGGATCGGCCAGTGTCTCTGGCAATCTCACCACCTACATGTTCGGTCCCCAATTCGGAATTCGACGCGGCCATTTTCGTCCGTACGCGCTTGGGCTGGTTGGAGGTGCGTACAGCAACGTCTTTGGCAATGCGATCACAGCACTCAATTTAACGAACATCAGCAAATCCCGTTCCAACAATGCGTTTGCGGCTGATGCTGGTGTAGGACTTGACATTGCTTTGAATCGGCGATTTTCCCTGCGTCCCTTTGAGTTCAGTTATTTGTACACAAACTTTGACAGCGCCGCCTATCTGACCACCAATCAAAATAGCTGGCGCTATCTCGGTGGTGCGGTAATCAATTTCGGAGGCAAGCCACCTGTTCCTGTTACGGCAACCTGCTCCGCCACACCGGCAACGGTCATGGTTGGCGAACCGGTCACCGTGACTGCTGCAGGAGCCAACTTCAACCCGAAACACACCTTGAAATATGCGTGGACGGCGTCTGGCGGCAAGCTGTCGAGCGTAGATACGGCGACGGCTACCGTCGATACGACCGGTCTGTCCGAGGGGAAATACACGGCGAGTGCCTCCATCACCGATCCAAAAGGTCCGAAGAAATACAACGTGACCAACTGCGCAGCGGATTTCAATGTCAACGTCCCGCACAACCCGCCGCAGGTGACTTGCTCCGCCAGCCCGACGTCGGTCAAACCAGGCGAATCGTCCACGATCACCGCGAATGCGACGAGTCCGGACAAGTCAAACATCACCGCCTACACATACACAGCTTCAGGAGGTACTGTCAGCGGCAGCGGAACCACAGCTGCTCTGGATACCGGTTCGCAGCCCAGTGGAACGATCACCGTAACCGTAACGGCAACCGACGCACGCGGGTTGTCTGGCACCTGCACAACCTCCGTAGACGTAGCCGCACCCCCACCCCCACCCCCTCCCGCCTGCGCCAACATCGAGGACTGGGGCCAATGCACCTTCGAAAAGAACCCGCATAAACCGTGGCGCGTAGACAACGACTGCCGTGATACGCTGGACAAACTCGCGCTCCGCCTGCAGCAGCAACCCAGCGGCACGCTGGCCATCGTCGGCTCCACAAACGATAAGGAAGCCGCTTCGAAGCGCACGTCTACCTTGGGTGCGCAGCGCGCGGTCAACAGCAAGAACTATCTCACGACAGAGGGACCCACCAAGGCCGATCCAAACCGTATCCACCCGCGCCAGGGTGCTACGGAGGGCCAGGTAGTTCACTTCTTCTTTGTCCCTGAAGGAAATCTGTGTTCTGGACAAACGGAACAAGGATCCCCCATCGACGAAAGCACGGTTCACCCGCAATCCCGCACAGGAGCTGCTCCGAAGCACAGTGCTAAACCTCCGGCACAATAGGCGACTGCCTCAGTTGAAACCCTCCCCCCTGACCTGTGAGAGGCACGCCTCTCACAGGTTTTTTCGCGGGAGCGCTCAGATGTCCGTGGCGCCTCATTGAGATTGCTCAGATCGGCAACGGTTCGAGCGGTTGGTGTGCACTGCAACCTGGCAGATTAATTTCTGTTTTTCTGCATCTTATTTACATGTGATTGACGCGCAAGGAAGAAGGGGGTAGCGTCTTCGCGATGATCAAGCGATCTGGTGGTGCTGCGGTGCTTCTGTTTTGCGCCGTGCTTTCTCTGCCAAGAGATTCCGTTGCTTCCGATTGGCAACTGATCGGGCCGGAGGGAGGGAATGCGCGGAGCCTCGCGTACGACCCGGGCAATCCGAAGCACATCCTGCTTGGCACCAGCACTGGACAACTCTTCACATCCAACGACGGCGGTGATTCCTGGGAACTGCAGACTCACTTTGGCCCGGCCGAAGACTACGTCATCGACCACATCGTCTTCGATCCCACTCACCCGACAACCGTTTACGCAGCCGGGTGGGGACTGTTCCACGACACCGAAGGTGACGTTTTTCGCTCGGACGACAGCGGCCGCACCTGGCGAACATTGGAGGGGGTACGCGGCAAGTCGATTCGTGCCCTCGCAATGGCGCCCAGTGATCACAACACGCTTGTCATCGGCGCGCTCGATGGAGTATTCCGATCGCGCGATGGCGGAACGACCTGGAAGCGCATGACGCCTGAAGACCCGCCGGTGATGGAAAACCACTCCTCGATGAAGAACTTTGTTTCCGTCGCGGTAGATCCGCAAGACCCTGACATCGTCTATGCCGGCACCAGGCATTTGGCATGGAAGACGACGGACGGAGGATTGCACTGGCACAATACGGCGGAGGGAATGCAGGATGATTCCGATGTATTCAGCATTATCGTTGACTCCAAGACTCCGTCGCTGGTGTATGCAGGCGCATGCTCAGGCATTTACGAGAGCGACAACGCCGCCGAAATGTTTCACCGGGTTGAAGGGCTTCCGAGCACCGCAATGCGCACCAGGGTATTGAAGCAGGACCATGAGCGCCCTTCGATCATTTATGCCGGCACTACCGGCGGACTCTGGAAAACTCTGGATGGCGGCGCGAAGTGGTCGCTGGTGTCATCGGCTGATGTCGTTGTAAATGATGTGCTGATTGATCCGCGCTTCCCGGACCGGATACTACTGGCAACCGATCTCCAGGGAATCCTCGCCAGCGATGACGGCTTCGCACATTACACAACGTCGAATCGCGGATTCTCCCTTCGCGTCGTGGGCGGTATGGTCGTGGACCGCGAAGATCCCGATCGTCTTTTCGTTGGTGTGGCCAATGACAGC
The DNA here is from genome assembly GCA_963735215.1 of uncultured Acidobacteriaceae bacterium. Classification (GTDB taxonomy): domain Bacteria; phylum Acidobacteriota; class Terriglobia; order Terriglobales; family Acidobacteriaceae; genus Telmatobacter. The sequence continues at coordinate 619,211 of CAVTKF010000015.1, forward strand.
AAGATGGGCGGCGTATTTTTCTCGGCAAATGCTGGAAAGACATGGTGGCAGTCCAGCAGTGGCCTCGCCGATCGCAACATCCTGAGCTTGCAACAGGGCTACGACGGAGTGCTTTTCGCGGGCACGAACAACGGGATCTTCTCTCTGGCATCCCTTGGCGACTCCTGGCGGGCTGCGAGCATGATCCGGGGAACTGTGCCGCAATGGCGATCGAGAGAACAACAGGTAGCTGGCTCTGGGAAAAGAACCTCCACGTCCACATCCACCGATCCGGCTGATCCAGATATTCCTGAGATCGTGGCGCCTCGCGTGCGCTCTCTTGGCATCGGAGAGAAAGCTTCGTATGCAGCCACGAGCGAAGGTCTCTTCATCAGCATGGATCATGGAAGGAACTGGTACGGTCGATCTGTTGAGGGAGAGCGCGACTTCATTGCAGTGAATTTGTATGAGGGTGGAACATTAACGCTGGTCGGTTACAAGGGGGTCTATCTCTCTCGCGATTGGGGTAGGACCTGGATTTCCATTGCAGTTCCCCAACAGATCGGTGACGTGTACAACCTGACCCTGGTTCCCGATTCTTCTCTGTGGCTCGGAACAAGTGCGGGCGCACTCCAGTCGACCGACGACGGCAAGACCTGGCGGCACAGGCACGGTGGTCTTCCCGAGAAAGATGTTCTGGCTGTCCGTTATGACGCGAGTGGTAGACGGCTGTTAGCGACCGCACTCCATGAATCTGCTGTTTTTGAGAGCGAGGACAACGGAGAGACATGGCAGAAGACGCCGAATGCTCTCGACTCCATCCTCTGGGCTACCAGCTACCAGGGTCGTTTGCTTGCCGTGTCTTCCGACAACGGGCTCTTTCTTGAACAAGGTGGAGAGCCCGCCGCCAGCGAGATCGGTGTTTCAACTGCCGGAACAGCAGACCACCAAAAGTGAGCTCTGCCCTCGCTGACTGATGTCCCGTCCCTTATTTACGACGAGCCGGTTCTAGCTTTCATGCCAGTGGATCGACAAAAACGATTGCGCTCTACCGTAATTATTCGGTGAGCAATTTCTGTAGTTTTCCGACTGCCCAAGCCGGAATGTGAACGCTAGTATCACTCTGAGAAGGGGCGGGATCATTCGCCAATGCCGGATGCAGTTCAAATAGGAGAGGTAAAGTATGCCATCGAATCTTCTGGAAACGGTCAATAGCTATCTGACGCCTGACGTGATCAGCAAGGCCAGCGGGTTTCTCGGAGAGAATCCTGCCAACACGTCGAAGGCGATGAGTGGCATCGTTCCAACCCTGCTCTCCAGTGTTGCGCATATGTCGTCTCAGCCCGGAGGCGCCGCGCAACTTGAGGGTCTTTTGAGCAGCGGTGGTCATGACGGAAGCATTCTCGGCAATCTGTCAAACGTGTTTGGAGGCGGCAGCTCCACGACCTCTGCCATCGGGCAGGGAGAGAAGATCCTGGGCAGTTTGCTCGGCAACAATACCAGCTCGGTCACTTCATCCATCGCAGGTTTCAGCGGCATTGGAAGGGGTTCCGCATCGTCCCTGCTGGCGCTCGCCGCACCGTTCATTTTGGGCGTGATCGCAAAGATCAAGTCCACACAAGGACTAAGTACGAGTGGTCTGGCAAGTTTGCTAAGCAGCAACAAAACATCCTTCGCGTCCGCGATACCTCCGGCTCTCACTGGCGCTGTTCACACTCCAGGAGTTGAGGGAGTGCGTTCGGTTACGGTCGCCCCGATCGTGGAGAGGGCAAAGCCGTTTCCGTGGATGCCGGTCGCGCTGGGTGCTTTGGCACTGCTGGCCCTGTTGGCGTTCTTACTCAGAGGCCGTCATGAACCGCAGGTGGCGGGCCTGGCAGAGGTCAAACTTTGCGGCGGCCAAACCATCTCGCTGAACAGGGATTCGTTCAACTGGAATCTGGCTAACTTCCTCGCCAACGGGAATGATTCCGAAGTGCCGAAGACCTTTGTCTTTGACAACCTGAATTTCGATACCAACTCGACCAACCTGACTCCAGCATCGCAGAAGACTGTGAATGACCTGGTCGCCATTCTGAAAGCTTGTCCGAATGCGCAGGCTCAACTTGCCGGTCATACGGACAATACGGGGGATGCAGCTGCCAATCAGGGTCTGTCGGAGCAGCGCGCCGCCGCGATCAGGAATCAGCTTGTCGCGGCCGGTATCGCACCAGACCGCCTGACAACTGCAGGTTACGGTGAAAGCAAGCCAGTGGCCTCTAACGATACCGAGGAGGGCAAAGCCCGCAATCGTCGCACTGAACTGACTGTGACCAAGCGGTAAGCCTTCCGAACTCGACTCCGAGTACGGCGCCGCCGATTTGGCCCGATTCTCTCTGAACTCCATTCCCATGAAGTGGAGGCACGGATCCCTTGCCCTGGCGGGTTATGCCGGGCCCCGATCCGTGGCTCTACGATGCTTCCGCTCCTGTTTAAGCAGCTCTCGGCGGCCGTTGGGATATTCGAAAAGTTGCTCGGCGCAAGCCGTAGTTCTACGGTGATCTTAGTAAGTAGTTTTCCGAATACATTTGAATTCAGCATCGACTTATCCTTCGAGAATGGACAAGCAACAACGATGTTGCGCACATCCACACTTCGCCAGACCTTGAGTGGGAAGCCGATCAAATCTGCCGGCTCGAGTTTGGTGAGCAAAACGCCATTTAACCGTAGGTAGTTTATGGCCCCTGAGCAGTCGAAGAGTCCTGAATTGAGGGTGCGTAGGCTGGTAGAACTGCGATGGCAGCGAGAAGTTATCACGCGCTGGCTGGCCGGCTTTGGATCCCCGGCAGAGTCTCGATCGCAGCTTGAAGAAATGCTCGCCCAGGTGAATGCTGAACTGGAGGCACTGGAAGGAACACCCGCTCGGGATCCAAACGCGGAACAGATCGACGAACGCGGACTCGATTCCTGAGAGACTCTGTTACCCGATCCAATTCTCGAAAATCCGTCCAAGCTAAACGGCGGCGCCCAGTGGCCTCACCGTGATCAAGCCAATCTTGATTGCGTGTTGCACCAATTCAGCAGTAGTACGGATTCCAAGCACCGTCATCAGGTGGTATTTATAGGACTCTGCGGTGCGGGTCGAGATGTTCAATTGAGAGGCAATCTCTTTCATGGTTTTTCCCTCAGCAACAAGCTGCAGCACCTCGCGTTGACGGGGGGTAAGTTGAGGAGCCGCCAGGTCAACCATGGGGCGCCGGGCCGCTTCAGCGAGAACGCTGACCAGGTCGCTGGGAAATTGAGGACTTAAGTAGCACCCTCCGCCGAGCACCACATTAATGGCTTCCTTCAAGTCGTCGCTACTGGCCGTCTTTAAGACAAAGGCCGAGGCTCCCGCTCGAAATACAAGGACTGCAAGACTTATATCCACTTGCATCGTCAGAAAGATGAACTTGCTGCGCACGCCCATGCCAATGAGAGTATGCACGGCATCGAGGCCATTCATCTGCGGCATCGATAGATCGGTGAGAACCAGAGTCGGCTTGTACTGTATGGCCATCTCAACGAGTTCTTTGCCGTTTGTGGCAATGTCAACAATGGTGTAGGACGGGCTCAACAGCGAGCGCAGACTCTCTGCAAGCAGTTGTTGGTCATCGGCGATAAGGACAGTGGGTCGCATTGGTTGACTCGTTGGCGACGAATCGCAACTGTTGCAGAACCTTTGATTCACGATCGCGGAGGTCGCCCATGGGGAGGTATTGCGCCCCAATTGTCCCAGCATCATACCCGACTTTCTGCCTGGTTTACTACGGTAGTTTTGACGGTTGCAAGTCTTCACATGAGCGCGTATTCTCCCGCGAATCCCTGCCAGGCAGCCAGACGTCGTTGCCAACAATCTGTGTCGTTGGGTGCCCAGGCCCTCAGTGGAGATTGGTGTGAAAAATCACGATCGGAAGGGCCTTTTCTCTTCGACAGGTCCTTAACATCCGCTAAAGGCTTCTTAAAATACGCAAAAACGTGCCAAACTTCGGCATTTGTCGTCGAAATTCAAAGATTGACTTTTCGATACCTTCGCTTCGTATCCTAAAAGCCTCCTTTACAGGGTGAGGCTGTGATGCAGTAAAACCGCGAATCATATAGCAGGAAAGAGTGAAGTCCAAAGTGTGAACTCCAAAATCGCAAAATCCTATCGTGCCAACCTCGAAGCCACCGGCACATCGCTGCGCTGGGTCATCGCGCGCGTGCCATTCGACCTGAAGAAAGCGTGGCCCATGTGGAAGAGCCGTCGCGTCACCGGAGAAATCAACGGTTTCGCCTTCAAAACCGCGCTGATCCCCGGCACAAAGGGACAGGGCCACGTCCTCATCGTCAATAAAAAAATGCAGGCCGGCGCTCGCGTTCGCGCAGGAGAACGTGCACTGATCAAGTTAGCGCCCGATCTCGGCGAACTCGTCATCGACCTGCCACCCGAATTCGCCAAGATCCTCAAGAGCGATCGCTCCCTGACGAAATGGTTCGACGCCATGAGCCCCTCCATGCGCAAAGGCTTCACCAACTTCATCGCCGATGCCAAATCCGCGGCGACACGTCAGAAGCGTGCCGAGGCCATGGCCGAAAGCCTGATGCTCGCGATGGAGGGTGAAGTGGAACCGCCGCCCATCCTGCGCGCTGCGTTTCAACTCCAACCCGAAGCACGGGGCGGCTGGGACTTGATGACTCCGACGCAGCGCAAGAATCAGCTGCTCGGCATCTTCTACCAGCAGACTGTCGAAGGCCGCGAACGCCGGGCAGCCAAAGCCATTGAAAGCTGTCTGGCCGTGGCGCGCCGCCGTCGCCCGTAGCCGTAGCGCAATCTACACTGGAGACATGGAAGTCCTCTACGGAGTGCACCCGGTCGCTGAAGCTCTCAAGGCTGGTCGTCGCCGCTTCGATCATGTCCTCGTCGCCGCCGAGCGCCACGACGAGCGCCTCGCGCGTCTCGTTGCCGATTGCAAACAGGCAGGCGTCCGCGTCCGCCAGGAACCGCGCGAGCACCTCACCCACCTCGCTGGCACACCGGCTCATCAGGGCGTTGTGGCTCTTGTGCGTCCGCGGGAAGCGCTGGCTATTGAAGACCTCTTCAGCGCGCCCGACACCTCGCTACCGCGCCTTCTTCTCGCGCTCGACGGCGTCGAAGATCCGCAGAATCTCGGCGCACTGCTGCGCGTCGCCGACGGCGCCGGGGTAGACGGCGTTGTCCTTACCGAGCGCCGCGCGGCCCCGTTGAGTCCCGTCGCGGTCAAGGCCAGCGCCGGGGCTACCGAACATCTTCGCGTCGCACGCGTCGTCAACCTTGTCCGCGCGCTCGAAGAGTTGAAGGAGCAGAACATCTGGGTCATCGGTCTCGACGAACGCGGCACGACCGACTACGACCAGTTCGACCTCACCGGCGACTGTGTACTCGTTCTGGGCCGGGAAGGTGCCGGCCTCCACGACCTTGTCCGCCGAACCTGCGACCATCTGCTTCGCATCCCCATGGCAGGCGGAGTCAGTTCTCTGAATGTCTCTGCAGCCGGTGCCGTTGTCCTCTACGAGGCTGCACGCCAACGTCGCGCCGCTCGCCAGCCCGCGAGTGCTCGCGCATCGGGCGCCGGTGCGTCCAATAAGAAACAGAAAGGTTTAGGTTCATGAAGTTGTCCCCCGCCCGGACGCTGGCCATCGCTTCGATCGCCGCGCTCCTGGTTGTTCTTCCCGGCAAATCCCAAACCACTCAAAGCACGAATCCTAGTGGCCCTCAGGCGAGCCAGTCTCGGCCGAACTCGTCTCAGACGAATCAGGAGCAACCTGCGCCGCCCTCACAGCCGGCTGGCAAGGTCATTTTTCAGCGATCCCTCGATGCCGATGGCAACACGATCAGCACCACCGGCCCCGCCGCCAAGCCGACCGCGCAGGCAACTGATCCCCAATCGGTGGAAGACTCCGTGCGTCAGTCCGTTGCCGTAACCGGTCTCGATCTCGACGTGCACCTCAATACTGCGGCGCAACAACTTGCGGCACGAGCGACCGTGACGATCCACAACACCGGCAAGTCCCCGCTGCCGCGCATTCCGCTCCAAATCTCCTCGTCACTGAATTGGGAGCGCATCCGCATCGCCGGCCGTGACGTCTCCTTCCCGGTGGCAACCATCAACTCCGATTCCGACCACACCGGCCAACTTCACGAAGCCGTGGTACCGCTCGCTGAGCCGCTTGCCCCCGGCGCAACGCTTCAGACTCGACGTCACCTACTCCGGAACAGTCGCCGCAACCGCTCGCCGTCTTCTCTCCGTGGGAACACCAGAAGACTCAGCCGCCCACTCCGACTGGGATGAGATCAGCCCCGCGTTCACGGGCTTGCGCGGCTTTGGCAATGTTGTTTGGTACCCAGTCACGAGCGTCCCGGTTGTCATTGGTGATGGAGCACGTCTTTTCGAAGAAATTGGCAGGCAGAAACTTCGCTCGTCCGGCACTAGCTTCCGTCTGCGCCTCACCGTGGAGTTTCCACACGGCCAGGCGCCCACCGTTGCCGCAGTCAATGGAAACATAATTCCGTTCAAGGTAATGGATCCGCAGAGCTTGAGCTCCGATGTGCCCGGCGTCGCAACCTCAGATATGGGCCCGACCACGCTAAGTTTCGAATCGCCAAGCCTCTTTGTTGCCACCCAGACAGCCCATCCTGGAACCCACTTGACTGCTTACACCGTTCCTGATGATGAATCCGCCGTGAAAAGCTGGCTGGCCGCCGCGACCAGTGTCTCTGGATTGATTGAACGCTGGCTCGGACCCAATCCGCGCACTCAGCTCACGGTGCTCGATCTCCCCGACCCTGAAGATTTGCCCTGGGAATCGGGTCCGTTGCTTGCCATTCCAGTACGCGACGCGCCTCCCGATCAGCTTTCGTCAGTCCTGTCGCATGCCCTGACCCACGCGTGGATGGCACCCAACCCGTATTGGCTCAACGAAGGCACGGCCAACTTCATGGGCACGCTGTGGGATGACCACCAACACCATCGCGACCAGGCATTAGGTACGCTCGAAGCGGGCCGGCAGGCGTTGGCGCTCGCAGAACCACCAAATCCCGGCGAAGGGTTAGGCGAGCCTCTCGCGCGAGCCACCTCACCCGTCTATTACCGCACAAAAGCCGCTTATATCCTCTGGATGCTGCGCGATCTGGTTGGCGACGATGCGCTCGGGGCAGCTTTTCGGGCGTCGAACGCCGCTGCCGAAAAGGGGACTACAGGCGCAAACACCGATACACCGGAGTCGTTTCAGGCCGCTTTGAAGACCGCCGCACCCGGCAAGGACCTCAACTGGCTCTTCGCCGACTGGGTCGATGCCGATCACGGCCTTCCCGATCTCACTATCGACAGGATCTTCCCCAACGCGGTGCAATCGGGCAACTGGCTGGTCTCCGTGACCATATCCAATTCCGGATACGTCTGCTGTGCAAGTGCCGGTCACCGTGCGCTCGGCAACCAATTCGACCACCGAGCGGGTGCTGGTGCCAGCACATGGCACGGTCACACCGCGCGTCCTCGTTCAGGGCAAGCCTACCGAGGTCCAAGTCAACGACGGAACCATTCCCGAAACCCAGGCCAGCGTGCACATCCTGCATCTTGACCAGCAACCCGAATCTGAACCGACAGCCACCGCACCCCAATAGCTGGAAGCTCCTGGCGCCGGCGAGAGATCTCGACCGGCGCAGTTCTCCATCCAAAGACTGATGCGCGGTCGTACGGATAGTCAGTTACGATAACGAAACCATGGAGGCGGATCCCCAAACCAGCCGGCAGATGGGCGTGTGGGCGGCTACGGCCGTCGTCACTGGAGAAGCCATCTCCCTCGGCATCTTCCTCACCCCAGCCGGGATGGCCCGTTCGCTGGGCTCGCCTGCGCTGCTGGCAGCAGTATGGTGCGGCATGGCTCTCATCACGCTGGCCGGAGCGCTTTGCTTCACCGAACTCGCCATCCGCAATCCGCACGACGGCGGCGAATACCTTTATCTTCGCCGAGGCTTCGGTTCGCGCGTTGCTTTCCTCTACGGCTGGATGGCCGCCGTCGTGATGTATCCCGGCGTGGCCGCTGCGCTTTGCGTTGGCACGGTGCCTTACATCCAGGCTCTCTTCTCAGTTCCGACTGCAATCGCCAGGGCCCTTCCCGCACTGATCCTGCTCAGTCTCGGCGCGCTCAACTACTTCGGCACGCGTTTAAGCAGCGGCGTGATGACGGCCCTCAACTGGCTCAAGGTCCCGGTGCTCGCCGCTTTGGTTGGTTGGGCCTTCCTTTCAGGGCACGCCACAATAGCCAATATTGGCTCGCTTTCTACGCGCCGGCCCGGCTCCGATCCATTGATCGACGCCATTGCCGGAGCGACAATCAGCGCCTTCTTCTGCTTTGGAGGCTGGTGGGAGGCCGGAAAAATCGCCGGCGAAGTCCGCAATCCATCGCGCAACCTGGCGGTTGCCTTTTCCGGCGGCGTGCTGATTGTGACGGCGATCTATCTCTTGCTCAGCTTCGCGTTTGTTGCAGTCGTTCCCATGCAGCAGATTCAATCCAATACCGCATTTGTCGCGCTGTTCGGACAGGCGCTTTTCGGTGCATCAGGAGCCCGGGTCCTTTCGATGTGCGTCGTGCTTTGCGTTCTCGGCGGCCTCATGGTGCTCAGCATGGCTGTTCCGCGGGTCACGTATGCATTGGCTCGGGGAGAAACAGGCACGACATCCACAGGGCCGCTTGCCGCACTGTCGCGTCTGCATCCGCGTTTTGGCTCACCGGCCAACGCGGTTCTGCTGCAAACGGGAATGGCGCTGCTCGTTCTCATGCTGGGCGCCTTTGACCGGATCCTCGCCTTTATTATTTTCTCTGCTGTCGCATTTCTCGCCCTCACTGTGGCGACGCTCTTTCGCACCATTACCCCTGTCCGCCGCTGGTGGTATCCCGTCGCTCCCATCGTGTTCATCACCGGCAGCGGGGTGCTCGCCGTCATGCTGCTGATGCACAACCCGGTTTCGGCGCTGCTGGGTGCCGGTGTAGTACTTTGCGGTCTCCCGGTCCGCTGGCTCCTCACTCGCCGCAATGAAGCCCCTCGCTCGGTTGCTACCGATTCCGCCTCTCCCTTGATCTTCGAGTCTCCGAAAGCTGACAACTGAAACTGAAAGACAACAACAGAAATCTGGAGAACCAACCCCATGCCCCATATCGCACTTCCGCCGGAACACATCGGCATCCGCGGCGCCATGGCCTTCCGCCCCGAAACAGCGAAGCCCTTGAATGAGATTGTCGAGATCCTGCTTGCCGGGCCCAGCACGCTGAGCAAAGGTGAGCGCGAGTTGATCGCTACCTACGTCTCAAGCCGCAACTGCACTCACTTCTGCGCCAGTATCCACGGAGCCATCGCGGCAGCGCATCTGGGCGGCGATGAGGCGCTGGTGAAGCAGGTGAAAGCTGACTTCACGCAAGCTAACATCACTCCCAAGCTCAAGGCGCTGCTTGTCATCGCCGGCAAAGTGCAGCAGGACGGCAAGCTCGTCACCTCCGCCGACGTCGACAATGCACGCAAGCAAGGCGCGACTGATCTCGAGATTCACGACACGGTGCTGATTGCCGCGGCATTCTGCATGTACAACCGATACGTGGATGGACTCGGCACCGTGCAGCCTGATGACGAAGCGCTCTACCGCGAGCGAGGCCGTATGGTGGCGCGAAACGGCTACGTCAACACCAGCAAGGAATACCTCGGTTCAGAGGTGTCCGTGCCCGCGCACTCTTAGTGTGTTGAGAGTCTGTCATCCTGAGCGAAGCAAGCTTGGGGCCCCGCGAACGAGAACGCGTTCGTGGGGTAGGCGGAGCGAAGAATCTGCTTCTCATCGTGCTTACGGCTCACAATAATTCAGAAGGAGAAGTGAATGCCACACATCAATCTTCCCGAAGGATATCCCGGCATCAGCGCGGGATTTACATATCGCCCTGAAACAGCCAAGCCCATGCGCGAACTGGCTGACATCCTCCTGCATCAGCCAAACTCGCTCACCCCCGGCGAGCGCGAGCTGATTGCCACGTTTGTTTCGTCGCGAAATTGCACGACGTTTTGCGCGTTGAGCCATGGAGCCGCAGCCGCGAACCATCTTGGCGACGCCTCGGTTGTGGAGAAGGTGAAAGCTGATTTCGTCTCAGCACCCATCAGCCCAAAGCTCAAGGCATTGCTGGGGATCGCCGGCAAAGTCCAGCAGGACGGAAAGCTCGTGACCGAATCCGATGTGCTGGCCGCACGCACGCTGGGCGCCACCGATTTAGAAATTCACGACACCGTGCTCATCGCTGCAGCGTTCTCGATGTATAACCGCTACGTTGACGGACTTGGCACCATCCAGCCGACAAATCCGGACATGTATGCCCAGATGGGCAAGCATCTGGCCGAAGAAGGCTACACCAAGCCATCGATTCGCCAACCCGTCGGCTCGCTCTGATTCACTCCGATCGCGCAATCGGGCTGCTTTTACTTGTAGATCTCCGGGATAAATGTCTGCTCGTTCATCGGTGGTCGCGTGTAGTTCTTCTTGTTGATGGGCGGCAGGGGTAGCGGTCTGCTCGTCAAGTCGCGGTAAGGTATCAGCGACAGAAGGTGCCGGATCACGTTCAGGCGAGCTCTCTTCTTGTTGTCGGCATTTACCACGTACCAGGGCGCCTGCTTGACGTCGGTACCCGCAAACATCTCGTCCTTGGCGCGGGAATACTCGGCCCAGTGCTTCCGCGACTCCAGGTCCATCGGGCTAAGCTTCCAGCGCTTGGTCGGATTCTTCATCCGCTCCTGGAACCTTCGTTCCTGTTCCTCATCGCTCACAGAGAACCAGTATTTGATCACCAGAATTCCTGAACGGACAAGCATGCGCTCAAACTCCGGGCAGGTCCGCATGAACTCCAGATACTCCGCCTCCGTGCAAAAGCCCATCACATGTTCTACACCCGCGCGGTTGTACCAACTGCGGTCGAACAGCACCATCTCGCCCGCTGCCGGCAGGTGCGGCACGTATCGCTGAAAATACCATTGCGTCTTTTCCCGCTCCGTCGGTGTGCCCAGGGCCACAACGCGGCAGATGCGCGGATTCAGAGTCTCCGTAATTCTCTTGATGGCTCCGCCCTTGCCTGCCGCGTCTCGACCTTCAAAAATCGCCACCACGCGCAACCCTTCGTGGCGAATCCATTCCTGCAGTTTCGCCAATTCCACCTGCAGGCGTCGCAATTCCTTTTCGTAGTCGCAGTCCTTGCCCAGGCGCATCCTATGGATCTTGTCGAATTCGTGGGCTTGTGTCGAACCATTCAAATGTTCGAGGGTGACGATCGAGGCTTCGGAGTGTTCTGAGCCGTTTCTGTGGGCGTGCTTGTCCGCCATGGTTCCTCCCATTGGCTGACCCCCACAACTACGTCTGCGAACGGAAATCTCGCGCACGATGACGCGCGCTTTGACGCCCAAAGGGAAGTAGACGCAAATGTGCTATTTATTCTATCGGCTAAGAAGGCGGAAGTTTCAGGAAACAGCGAGCGGCGCGGTTACTCGTCCTTGTCGGCGTTTCTAGCTTTGACCTTGAACCAGATGGGCGTGCCCTTGAAACCGAAGGCATCGCGAATCTGGTTTTCGAGGAAGCGCTCGAAAGCGAAGTGCAGCTTGATGTTGCGATCGGTGAAGAGCACGAACGTCGGTGGGGCCACCGCAGCCTGGGTCATGTAGAAGATCCTGATCCGCTTGGCCATCGGTACCGGGGCACGCTGGAAGTCGATCTTGTCGAGGAACCGGTTCATCTGTCCCGTCGTCACACGCTTGCGCCGCTCCGCCGCCACAGACTTTACTTCATTGAGAACACGCGGCATTCCCTTCACTTCGAGAGCAGAGAGAAAGATCACCGGCGCATAATCCAGATACTTGAGCGCACGTCGCAATTGCTGCTCGAAGATCTCGCGATCCGCTGGCGGCTTGCCGTCCGTTCGTGCAGTGGTTACCGCGTCCCACTTGTTCACGATGATGATGACGCTGCGGCCGCTTTCGTGGGCATAGCCGCCGATGGTGGCGTCGGCACCCGTCACACCTTCCGTCGCGTCGATAACCAGAAGCGCGACGTCAGCAGCCTCCAGGTGGCGTCGTGCCATGACCACGCTCATTTTTTCGGCCATCAGGTGCGTCTTGCCCTTGCGACGAATACCCGCGGTGTCCACAAAACGCAGAGTACTGCCTTCGAATTCGATCGCCTCATCCACCGCGTCACGCGTGGTTCCTGCGATCGGCGAGACAATCGCACGCGACGTTCCCGTCAGCGCATTCAGCAACGTCGACTTGCCGACATTAGGCCGCCCGATAATGGCTACCGCCGTCTCGCGTTGCTCAAATTCGCCGTGGGTGCGAATCAAACGCTTGTGCGATTCGTCTTCCTCGCCCGGTTCGAGCGGGCCACCTTCGGAAATCTCATCCTCTTCTGCGATTTCCTCAGCCGTCTCTGCCGCAGTCCCCGCTTCCGAAGCAGGGATAGCCTCGGATATCGCATCCAGCAGATCGCCGATGCCCAGCGCATGCTCCGCGCTGATTGCGTACACGTTCTTGATGCCCAGCTGGCGGAAATTCTCAGCGGCGTAGGCCATAGCCTCGCCCTCGATCTTGTTCACCGCCAGGAATACCGGCTTTTTTGAGCGCCCCAACAGCCGAACCAGGTCGTAATCCGGGCTGGCCAGCTCCGTGCGAGCGTCGACAACCATCACCAGCGCCTGTGCTTCTTCCAGGGCAACCTTCGCCTGGTTATAGATCTCCGTGGGAATCAATTCCGGGTCATCGGGTACGATGCCGCCAGTGTCGACCAGCCGGAACCGCCGCCCCATCCACTCGTATTCGCCGTAGATGCGGTCTCGCGTAATGCCCGGCTCGTCACCTACGATCGAGCGCCTGCTCTTCGTCAACCGGTTGAACAGCGTGGACTTGCCCACGTTTGGACGGCCCACAATCGCCACCAAAGGCAGCGCTTCGGCTCCGGGCCGCGTGGGAATTACCGATCTGCGATACGTAGGCAAAGCGTTCTCCTCGGAAAAGACAGCATCTTCAGTCTATCGTCCGGCGGACTCCCCCGCCCCAATTTGGTTCGTTACAGCGGTTCGGCTCCAAAACGGTTGCCGCCCGCGCAAGTCCCCGGCGCCCGCACAAAACTACGCTGTCGAAGCCTGACCTATGATGGAGGCAGTACCTGCCACCGATGGCCTCCTCCCAAACATCAACCCGCGCCTTGCCCACGCTGCACGAATTCTTTTCGCCCGGCGGCATTCTTTCCCGTTCTCCGCTGCCTTATGAATACCGGCCCGGCCAGCTCGAAATGGCCAAGGCCGTTGAGCGTGCTCTCACTGAGCGCCGCCACCTCATCGTCGAGGCCGGAACGGGTACGGGCAAGACTCTCGCCTATCTGTTGCCAGCTCTCCGCACCGGTCAGCGCATCATCGTGTCGACGGGAACGAAGGCTCTCCAGGATCAGCTCTTTTTCCGCGACGTGCCGTTCCTGGAATCGCTGCTCGGCAACCTGCAAGTTTGCTACATGAAGGGCCGCGCCAACTATCTCTGCCGACACAAGCTCGTCGCCCTGCGCGATCAGCCAATTTTGTCCGGCCTCGAAGAGATCGACCAGTATCGCCAGATCGCCGAGTGGGAAAAGACGACTGAGACGGGCGATCGCTCCGAGCTCTCCGAACTTCCGGAGTCGAGCGCCCTCTGGCACAAGCTCGACGCGCGCAGCGAAGCCTGCCTCGGGTCAACCTGTCCGGATTACCGTCGCTGCTTCATCACCGAGATGCGACGCCGCGCCCTCGAGTCCGACATCATCATCGTCAACCACCATCTCTTCTTTGCCGATCTCGCCGTGAAGCAGGAAGCCGCCGGTGCGCCTGATGCAGGCATTCTGCCGGAAGCTGCCGCGGTGGTCTTCGACGAAGCACATGAGTTGGAGGATGTCGCCTCCAGCTACTTCGGGTTGTCCGTGTCGAACGTGCGGTTTGAGGAGCTGGCGCGCGATACCGACGTTCTCCTCCGTGCCAAGCCCGGCGCCGAAAAGCTGCCTTACACGACGCAGCAGTTGCGCGATCGCGCCCGCATGTTCTTCGCGAGCCTGCCCAGCAATGGTGATGGCCGCCAGCCCTTCGACAATCGCGAAGAATTTCTTGAGACTTCCGGCGATATGTATCTCTCGCTGCGCAACACGCTGCGTCTGCTCGAGTCGGAGATCGAACTGTTGACCGAGATCGACGAGGCTCCCGGACTGCGCAAGCGCGTTGCGCGATTGCGGACAGAGCTCGAATTCCTGCTCGAATCGAACTCCAGCAACATGGTCTATTGGCTCGAACGCCGCGCCGCGCCTCAGGGTTCCCAAGGAGCCGATGTTTTGAAGGGGCATGGCTTTAGCCGTGCCGAGAAAGGTGCCCAATCAGGTGGGGCTTTAGCCCCTGAGGAACGTTTTGCAGGAAGCCGCACGCGCCTTCATCGGACCCAATCAAGAGCGACGTTCCTGCAGGCCACTCCCATTGATGTGTCGGAACTGCTGCACGAAATGGTCTTCGAGAACATCCCCACTGTGGTTCTCACCTCGGCCACGCTCACCGTGCAGGGCGGCTTCGAACACATCCGCAAACGCCTCGGCATGACCGATGCGCGCGAACTCGTCGTGCCCTCACATTTTCGCTACGGCGAGCAAGCGCTGCTTTATTTGCCCCCCAACATGCCCGACCCGCGCGATCCCGAATTCCCTGAAGCCGCCGCCACCTGCATCCGGCGCGTACTTGAACTGTCAAAGGGCCGTGCCTTCTGCCTCTTCACCAGCTACGCGCAGATGCGCGACCTCTACGAGCGCCTGCTGCCGGTGCTCGACTACCCGATCCTGCTGCACGGCACCGCTCCACGCAAAGCGCTGCTCGAGCAGTTCCGAACTACGCCGAACGCCGTGCTCTTCGGCACGTCGAGTTTCTGGCAGGGCGTCGACGTGCAGGGTGAAGCGCTCAGCTGCGTCATCATCGACCGCCTGCCATTCGCTGTGCCCAACGATCCCGTGGTCCAGGCGCGGATGAAGGCAATTGAAGAAGCCGGCGGCAAGCCATTCTTCGACTACCAGGTCCCATCCGCCGTGCTCACGCTGAAGCAAGGCTTCGGCCGCCTCATCCGCTCCCTCGAAGACCGCGGCGTGCTGGTGCTGCTCGACCCACGCATCACCAGGCAGCGCTACGGCCAGACGTTTCTCGCGAGCCTTCCGCCCTACCGCATGACCGCAACGATCACAGATGTGGAAGCGTTCTTTGCTCCCTAATGGTTAGGTTAAGAATTCGGCATGTGTCTTGAAAATCTGATCGAGCCAGAATTTGCCTTGGGCCTTATCGCGTTTCAAGGCATATGCAAGGATCCAGCACGGCCAGCCGAGTAAAGCCACGCCGCCAAGCAGCGCTCGCAAGTATGCATGCCACTGCGTGAGCGATCCACCTTCATCTTCAAGGACGCGGTAGCCCAAGATGCACGCTCCCGGCGTCGGCTTACCACGCCTCCAGCATAGGACGAAGTAGGCGGGCATGAACACAAACATCAAGCCCAAAACGCCTACAAGCGATGGGGCCCAATCTCCCGGATCGTATTGCTGCCGATCGATCACCCAATCAAAGACCCCTGTCCGCTTATATTCCGTCAGGACGGCGACTAGCCCTAGAAAGGGCGCGACCCCCACAAGCGCAAGCACCCAATCGATCAGGCCTGCAATCCATCTCCTGAACAAGTGCGGCATCGGCCGAAAAGAGGGGCTGACTTCACTCAAACTCAGGGCAATGTAGAGGCCTGCAAACGCGATTCCAAACGCCAGAGACCACGGTGGTGCACCGCCAGAAAACGAATACTCTCCATTTTTTGAATTGATGCTGATCCCCACCGATTCGTCGGAATGAATTGCCATCGCGAAAAGTAGGAGGATGAAGAAGCCGAACGAAATCCATCGAAACCAAACTGCCTTCATCTGGCATTCTCTCTAGGTCAGGAGTGTCGTTAAAGCTCGATACAATGTATCACTACGTGGCTTTTCCGATATCCAGGCCAAATGAAGATCACTCCACAAGACGTCCTCATCGTCATCGACGTACAAAATGATTTCTGCCCTGGTGGCGCCCTCGCCGTGGCCGACGGTGACGCCATCATTCCGATCATCCATTCCGTTGACGCCGCGTTTCCAGCACATCATCGTCACGCAGGACTGGCACACCCCCGACCACAACTCCTTCGCCTCGGCCCATCCCGGCAAAAAGCCCTTCGAGCAGATCGAACTCCCTTATGGCCCGCAGACCTTATGGCCTGACCATTGCATTCAAGGGAGCAGCGGAGCGGAATTCCACCCCGCGCTTCAACTCACCCACGCCGAACTCAGCCGAGCCGAGCTTATTTTGCGCAAAGGCTTCCGCCGCGAGATCGACTCGTATTCCGCCTTTTTCGAAAACGACCGCACCACGCAGACCGGTCTCGCGGGCTACCTGCGTGAGCGCGGCTTCACGCGCGTCTTCCTCGCCGGCCTCGCCTACGACTATTGCGTCGGCTACTCAGCCCTTGATGCCCGCCGCCTCGGTCTGCCCGCCGTGATTCTCCGCGATGCCTGCCGCGCCATCGACCTCAACGGCTCCGTCGCGGCCATCGAGCGGGAGTTCGCCTCCGCCGGTGTTGAGCTGGTGAACACCGCCGATCTTTCCAGCTAACCGCGGCGACGTAAAATCGCATCAGGCCTTTGTCCACGAGCATGTCGCGAAACTTCTACATCCTGGCCGCCGCACTCGGCTTCTTTGCGCTGCTTTCGGCAGGCATGACCATGATCCCATCGAGCTTCCAACCGGGACTGCCGACCAACGGCTCTCTTTGGAGAACCGTCGCGTTGCTGATGCTGCTCGCCGGACTCGCCTGCGCCCTTATCGGGGTAATGAGCAACCTGTTTGAGCAGGTGGACCGCCGCAGCGCAGAACAACGCCAGACCGCCCGTCGTAAACGGCGCGACTCGCACCCACCCAGCGATTGACTGCTGATACCAAAGGTTTTGTAGGCGGCGCGGGACCGCGGCGAAGCGGGAAGAACTAAAATCGAATCATGCAGGGATATTTCCCCGCAACAGGATCGGATCGCTGATGTTTGAAGTTACCGTGGAGGGCGGATTTTCCTCCGGGCATTACCTTCGGAACTACCGTGGCAAGTGCGAGAATCCGCACGGGCACAACTACAAGGTGCGCGTGACGCTCCACGGCAAGGAACTGGACCAGGCCGGTCTGCTGCTCGACTTCAAACTGCTCAAGCAGGTGATGCGCCCCGTCATCGATCGCATCGACCACCAGATGCTCAACGAACTGGAACCGTTTACCGAACTCAATCCCTCGGCTGAGAACATCGCCAAGTTTTTCTACGACCAGACCAACGAGCAACTCGCGGAGATGACCAAGGGTCGCGTGCGCGTAAAGGACTGCACCATCTGGGAGACGGACACGACGACGGCTACCTATTTCGAGTAGGCGACGGATTCAATTCCAGTTGCATGAGGAGACTTGGATATGCGTATAGCGGAGCCCATTGTTCTGAGTGAAGAGGTGCGGCGGAAGTTGGAGCGGCAGTCGCGCGGGCGCTCCACACAGGCACGCGTAGTGCTGCGCAGCCGCATCGTTTTGCTTGCCGCCGAGGGGCTCCAGAACAAACAGATTGCAACGGCGCTGGATGTTGCTCCCCGCATGGCGGCACTTTGGCGGGGGCGGTTTATCGAACATGGCATCGAAGGTCTTTTGAAAGATGCGCCTCGGCCCGGTCGCTCGGAGTCGATCTCCAGGGCTTCGTTGATCGAAAAGACCACCCAGAGCACTCCAGCCAATGCGACGCACTGGTCCACGCGCACCATGGCGCGGGAGATGGGCATTTCCAAAGCTTCGGTGTCGCGCATCTGGCGGGCCAGCGGTCTGAAGCCACATCGCGTGGAAAGCTTCAAGGTCAGCAACGATCCGAACTTCGCCGATAAACTGGAAGCCATCGTCGGGTTATATCTCAATCCGCCAGAGCATGCGCTGGTGTTGTGTGTGGATGAGAAGAGCCAGATACAGGCACTGGATCGCACTCAGCCCGGGCTGCCGATGAAGAAGGGCCGCGGCGCCACCATGACCCACGATTACAAGCGCAACGGCACGACCACGTTGTTCGCCGCATTAAACACCGCCAACGGCGAAGTATTCGGCCTGTGCCAGGAGAAGCACCGCCATCAGGAATGGCTGAAGTTTCTGCGCATGATCGATCAGACGATCCCGGCCAACAAGCAGATTTATCTGATCTGCGATAACTATGCGACCCACAAGCATGCGCGCGTTCAACGCTGGCTGCGAAACCCACAAACGCTTCCATGTTCGCTTCACGCCAACTTCGGCCTCATGGCTCAACATGATCGAGCGTTTCTTCCGCGACCTCACCCACAACCGCATCCGGCGCGGCGTCTTCCAGGATCTGGAACAACTCATCACCGCCATCGGCGACTACATCGACGCCCACAACAAGAACCCAAAGCCCTTCATATGGACCGCCAAGGCAAACGACATCCTCGAAAAGGTCACTCGCGCTCAGACCGCACTCAATAAAAGACGATCTGCTTGAGACACTACACTAGTTCTTAGAGTAATTCGTTGTCATTTTCGCGTGTGTTTCGCGCAAACGTTGCGGCGAAAGCAATCCGTTGCGTGGTCGTTCACAATTCCGGCGGCCTGCATCCACGCATAGACGATCACAGGCCCGACGAATTTGAATCCGCGACGCTTGAGCTCTTTCGAGATCTTCACAGAGAGCGGTGACTCCGCGGGCAGCGGTCCCGTGTTCTGAATCGGCTTTCCGCCGGCCAGTTCCCACACCCAGTCTGAAAAATCGATTCCGGCATCTTTCATTTCAAGGAAGATGCGGGCGCCCTGGATCGTAGCCTCGATCTTCGCGCGTGCGCGGATGATGCCTGGATTCTGCATTAATCGCGCAATATCGACTTCTTTGAAGCGCGCCACCTTCACCGGGTCGAATTGCTTGAATGCAGATCGAAATGCTTCGCGTTTGCGGAGGACAATGATCCAGGCCAGCCCCGCCTGAAATCCCTCGAGCATCAGCAGTTCCCAAAGCGCACGACTGTCAAACTCCGGCACGCCCCACTCTTCATCGTGGTAAGCGCGCAGAAGTGGATCGCTCTCAGCCCATTTGCAGCGATGTTTTTCTGGCATGGATCAAGATTAATTGCAGAATGCCACTACTTCATCTCTTTCGATTTCGATTTCAGATAAGTGTCGAACGGAATCTCGAAGAAGAAAAGCTCCTTGCCCTCAGCGTCACGCAGTTCGTGCAGATGCATCTTGGCGCCATCCAGGGGATGATCGAGCTGCGATACATCGTAAAACAGAAATCCCGCGCGCGTGGTGTGCGGTTCGACGACCAGCGCCTGGTACTCAAACTGGTCGAAATCCTGCTCGATATCCTTGTTGCTGGCCTTCGGCTTCATCTTGATGGAGGGCAGCGGCCCGGGCATGGGAATCTTCTTGCCTTCGCGTTCGCTGCGCGTCATCAGCCGCTCCACATCTTCGGGCTCGGCGGCATTGATCTTGTCTCCGCCGGCCGTGTAGAAAAGAATTCGCGCATCGCGTAGCGAGATGGGCTTATCGCCATTGTTCGTAATAATGAGCCGCACCGGCATGACGCCGTGGCCAAGGTAGTCGACTCGAAAGATGGATTCCTTTTCCCTCGTGTCGTAGGGCTCAATAGCGATGGCGACGTGCTCCTCGTCGTGAACCTCGACCGCGGGAAAAGTGGTGGCAGGCTGCACCGGTGGCGCCGTGTGATTGGCGGCCCCGGCCGTAATTGCTAGTCCAACGACCAGAAGCGGCAGCGCACGAACGACCTTCATCGACCTCGACTGTATCATTTGAGGGTTAGACCGGGGGAAGACGAATTCCGTCTCGTATGGTTCTCATTTTCTACAACCTCGCGCTGCTGACGGTCCTGGTGGCCGGCGCTCCGTGGTGGCTGTGGCGGATGGCCACTACACAGAAGTATCGCGAGGGGTTAGGTGAACGGCTCGGTCGGGTGCCGCATTGGTTACGGAGCGCCGACGGCAAGCCCGTCATCTGGCTTCATGCCGTTTCCGTTGGCGAGGTGCTGGCAGTCAGCCGCCTGGTGCAGGAGATCGAGGCCGCCTTTCCGGGATATCGTCTTTGCATCTCCACTACCACCCGCACCGGCCAGGAGCTGGCACGTACGCGCTTTGGGGCAGCCCGCGTCTTCTACTGTCCGCTCGACCTGCCCTGGGCCGTTCGCGCCTATCTCAATGCACTCCGGCCGCGCATGCTCATCTTAGCCGAGACCGAGTTCTGGCCCAACCTCCTCAACGGTTGCTTCAGGCGGAGATATCCCGGTGGCCGTGGTCAACGCCCGCATCTCCGACCGCTCGTGGCCGCGCTACCAGATGCTGCGGAGTCTCTGGCGGCCGATTCTCGGGCGCCTCCGGCGTGTGCTGGCGCAATCGACCACCGACGCAGAGCGGCTCATCGAGCTTGGCTGCGAGCCGACGTTCGTGAGCGTGTCGGGGAATCTGAAATTCGACGTGCGGGCGGCACAGGAGGCCGAGGCAACAAGTGTTCTGAAGATTCTGGGAACCGGTATGCGGGTTCTTGTTGCCGGCAGCACGCTTGAGGGCGAAGAGACTGCATTGCTCGAGGCCTGGCCGCGCGTACGTGCCGCCGATTCGAACCTGATCATGGTGCTTGCGCCGCGCCACCCAGAGCGCTTCGCCGCCGTCGCCGCTCTTCTCGCTGGGTCGGGTGCGTCGTCGGTTCGACGTTCGGAGTGGAAAGGGAAGCCGGCAAGCGCGATTCCAGTGCTGCGCCCCGGGCAAGATCGTGCTGCTCGATACCATCGGCGAGCTGGCTTCCGTCTATTCGCTGGCGGCCGTTGCTTTCATCGGCGGAAGCCTCGTGCCATCCGGCGGACACAATCCGCTCGAGCCAGCGCAGTTCGGCGTGCCCATCGTGATGGGCCCACATTACGCAAACTTCCGAACCATTACCGAGGACCTGCGCACGCACAACGCCATCCGCATCGCGCCGCGAGAAAAGCTGGCGGAGGTGTTGATCGAGTTACTTACAGATCGTAAAGACGCTGAGGTAATGGGAGCCAAAGCCCGCCATGTCTTCGAGCACCAGGCCGGCGCGACCGCACGCTCCATTGATGCCCTGCGTGAAGTTCTGCGGCTTCCATCTGTCTCGCCGGCAACCGCGAGCCGGCAGGGAAGAGACGACGACCGACGAGCCGAGGATCGCACATGAAGCGACTCATGCTGCTGCCCCTGGTGCCGCTCTATGCAGCCGGCCTCGCGCTCCGCGAATTTCGCCTAACGCATGGTTGGGAGAAAGTACGCCGGCTGCGCGAACCGGTGATCAGCATTGGCAATCTCTCCACCGGCGGCTCTGGCAAGACACCGCTAACCATTACGCTTGCGCGCCTGCTTTCTGATCGAGGATTCAAGGTCGACGTGCTTTCGCGCGGCTATGGTCGCCGCTCCGCGGTTCCACTCCGCGTTGACCTCAATGGATCGGCGGACCAGTTCGGCGACGAGCCGCTTCTGATCGCACGCGAGGCCGGAGTGCCGGTCTACGTCGCCAACGAGCGCTACGATGCCGGAGATACTCGCCGAAGCGGACGCAAGCCAGAACGAACGACCGCTCGTACACATCCTTGATGATGGGTTTCAGCATCGCCAACTCCACCGCGATATCGACATTCTTCTCGTCAGTCGCGAAGACTGGCACGATCACTTGCTGCCCGCAGGCAATCTGCGCGAGCCCATACAAGCGGCCAACCGCGCAGGCGTTTTCGCCATCCCGGCAGACGATCCAAATTTCGAGTCAGAACTTCGTTTATGGGGATGGACCGGCCCGGTTTGGCGTCTCCGCCGCCGCATGGAAATCCCCAACGTATCCGGCCCTGTCGTCGCCTTCTGCGGCATTGCGCGTCCGGAGCAGTTCTTCGCTGGACTCGAAGCCGCGGGCGTGCGGATCAGCGCTCGTATCGTCTTCGCCGACCATCACTGCTACACGCCGCCGACTATTGAGCGCCTTGTCGCGACAGTCCGGTCTGCAAACGCCACTGCTCTCATCACCACCGAGAAAGATAAGGTTCGTCTCGGCAAGCTTGCTGCAGAGTTTCCGACCTCGCTTCCGCTTGAAACCGCCCGCCTCACCATCTCTATCGAGGACGAATCACAGGTCAGCTCGAATGGCTTGCCGCGCGTCTGAGGACAAATCCCGCGTCTCAGCCTTTGTGAGAAAATTGAACTTTGCAGACCCAATCCAAGTTCCGTCTGCTCGTGGTCCGTTTGGGCGCCATGGGCGACATTCTCCATGCTCTCCCCGCCGTTACCGCGCTGCGCATCGCCCACTCCGAATGGATCATCGACTGGGTCGTCGAACCCTTGTGGAGTCCGTTGCTTGCGGCGGAAGGAAGTGCCGGCCGTGACACCGGCAGCGAACTCGCAATGCAGCCGATCGTCGATCGCCTGCACATCGCATCCTCCAAGCAATGGCGCAAAAGCCCTCTCGCTAGCAAGACTTGCAGCGAGATCAACGCGCTTCGCCGCACGATCAAAGGAGCAGCACTACGATGCGGTCGTCGATCTGCAAGGTGCGTTGCGTTCAGCGGTAATTGGCCGCATGGCCGGCAGCCGGCGATTTATCGGCGAATCAAGACCGCGGGAATGGGCCGCTCGCTGGCTCTTCACCGAACGCATCGATACTCATGCGGCGCATGTAATTGAGCAGGATATGGAATTGGCTTCCGCCGCAGCAGGCGATGCGCTGACCCCGGTTCAGCCGTGGCTCCCCGTGGATCCTGCCGCAGAGGCCTGGGCCGACGAAGTGTTCTCCGGTTCGCCCACGGTCCTCATCAATCCCGGCGCGGGGTGGGGCGCCAAGCGCTGGCCTGTCGAGCGCTACGCCGATGTCGCGCGTGCGCTACTGAACCACGGTTTTCAGGTGCTGGTCAATGCCGGGCCCGGCGAAGTTTGCCTCGCCGACACCATCGTAAAGAAGACCGGAGGCGGCGCAACTCCGCTGCTCTGTTCCGTCGAACAACTTATCGCAATCACGCGCAGGGTGAGCCTTGCCATAGCCGGTGATACGGGGCCGCTCCATCTGGCCTGTGCGCTCGGCCGTCCGGTTGTCGGCATCTATGGTCCCACCGACCCCAGCCGCAACGGACCCTACGGTACGCGGTTCAAAGTGCTGCGCAGCCCCGAAAGCCGCCGTAACCATACCCGGCACGAAGCTCCCGAAGCCGGCCTGCTCACCATCTCGCCTGAAGATGTGCTCCAGGCAGCCAAAGAACTGCTTTATTCTGGGTCCGCCTTATGACACAGCAAGAACAAGGTCCGAATCCCCAAGGCCCCAAGGGTATGGAGCGATGGCAGAAAGTAGCGCGCCGGATCCGTGTGCCACTCGGCTTCCTGACCGCTGCGCTTTATCTCTTCGAACTCTGGCGCCGACAGCCCCGGCCGGCCGCAATAGCGTGGAGTCTGCTTCTCGTCCTGCCGGGCCTGTGGCTTCGCGGGTACGCTTCGGGCTATGTCAAGAAGAATAGGGAACTTACGCAGACTGGGCCCTATGCCTATACACGAAACCCGCTTTACCTGGGCTCCATCCTGATTGCCGCCGGTTTTGCGGTGGCGCTGCTCAGCTGGCCTGTGGCTGTCATGCTCGCGGCCATGTTTTTGATCATTTATGTGCCGGTAATCGCCTCGGAAGAGCGGTTTTTGCGCTCGAATTTCGCGGAATTTCGACGCGTATTGCCGCCGGGTCCCGCGTCTTATTCCCCGGGTTACCCCGGCGGTTCCGCTATCCGGCCAAACCGAAGTGTTGTCGGGCAAGTTCTCTGTTGATCTCTATTTAAGACATCGCGAGTACAATGCAACTATAGGTGCCGCTCTCCTTTATCTCAGCCTGCTCTTCCTCCGGCCGGCTTTGGGTTTCTTTGTAAACCTGCGGCATTAAGCCGCTCGGAACAGGGTTCGCGGCTGCCGGTATCATCGCCAATTCAGTCAAATTCTCAAAGGAGCGGAACCCAGCAGTGAGAAAGCGCACGATTTCCAGGACATTTTTTTGCGCTCTTTCTGCCGTTTCGCTGCTGCACGCTCAGCAGACCCCGCCGTCGCCACTCCCGTCGCTTCCCGCGCCGCGTCCGGGGTTCAGCTTTCCTCAGAACCAGACACTCACCTACACCGTCGACTGGCGCGTCTTTTCCGCAGGAACGGCAGTGATCCACTTTGAGGCTGCCGGTGATCGCGAGAAACTGACTGCCAATGCGGACACAATCGGCGCCATTAATCTTCTCTTCCATGCCAGCGATCAGTTCCAATCGAATTTCGATCGCGCCAAGGGCTGCACCTACGAGTTCGACAAGCAGACGGTCGAAGGCCGCCGTAAAGTCAACTCCACGCTCAGGATGGAGTACGCACAATCCAAGTCGGTCCTCGATGAGAAGAATCTGGTCGCGGGGCAGGCCAAGCACGTTGAATCCGCGATACCGGGCTGCATGACGGATCTGCTTACGGGTGTGTTCTACGCATCCTCGCAACCGATGGAGGTCGGCCACAATTTCGCGATGCCTGTCGTCGACGCGATGCACAACGTATCGGTCACCATGAAAGTTGAAGGTCGCGAAGTGATCAAGACACCGCTGGGAACCTTCAAGACCATCCGCGTGCAGCCCACAGCGGACGCAGGCGTGGTGAAGAATCGCGGGAACATCTGGATCTGGTACACCGACGACGATCGTCACCTGCCCGTTCAAATGCGGGCTCGCCTCTTCTGGGGCACGATTACCTTCCGCCTGACCGGCATTGAAAACAAGTAAACGCAGCTGGTGGTGCCCGCCACACAGATGGTCGTTCTTTCGAAGTAATGACTGGGCTGCCCTCACTGCATTTCTCATGGAATCCTTGTGAGGCGAGATGGTAATCTCTTGCCCATGCCGCCGAAAATGCTGAAGCTTGCTGGTTGTCTATTCCTGACGTTTGCCTCAATTGCTGCCGCACATGCCGCCGATGCGCCGAAGAAGCGGGACATCAACCTCGATGATCTCGCCAAGTTACAACGTGTGGGTGGGCCAGTTGTCTCTCCGGATGGCGAGTGGGTGCTCTACTCCGTCAGCCAAATCGATACCAAGGAAGACAAGTCGCAATCGCATCTGTGGATGGTGAAGTGGGATGGGTCGGTTCATCTGCAGGTGACCTACGGGAAAGAAGGCGCTTCGTCGCCGAAGTTCAGCCCTGACGGGCGGTATATCAGCTTCATGTCGTCGCGGCCCGGACCAGCGAAGGGTGACCAGGTGTGGGTGATGGATCGCCGTGGGGGCGAGGCCGAGCAGTTGACCAACATTACTGACCAGAACATCCAGGGCTATAGCTGGTCGCCGGACTCGAAGAAGCTGCTGCTGACGCTGCATCCCAAGGCAGAGCCCGATCCGGAAGAGGGCAAACCGCCGGCGCCGCCCAAGCCGATCGTGATCGATCGCTACCACTTCAAGCAGGACATCCAGGGCTATCTGCGCGACGACTCTTTCAATGCGCTTTACCTATGGGATCTGACGACGAAGAAGGCAGAGAAGCTGACCGCAAGCAAGAACCTGAATGAAAGCGAAGCCGAGTGGTCGCCGGACGGAAATTGGGTTGCGTTCGAGAGCAACGTGGACCCAGACCCGGACCGCAGCAACAACTCCGACGTGTTTGTGGTGGAGGCGAAGGCGGGTTCGACCCCGAGGAAGCTGACGACGTGGAAGGGTCCGGATGGGGGGCGGCTGGCGTGGTCGCCGGTTTCAAAGTCGATTGCATACACCCAGGGCGCGAAGCTGGAGTTGCTGGAGTATTCGCAGTCGAAGCCCGCACTGGTGACGCTGGATGGCAAGGTCAGCTACCCGGCGGCGACGTTCGACCGCAGTGTGAGCCAGCCGTTTTTTTCGGCGGATGGGCATTTGAGCTACCTGGTTGCCGACGATCGCAATGAGTATCCGGCAGAGGTGGAGCTGGCAGGAAACGGCGTTAAGCGCGAGTTGTCGCAGCCGGGCACGGTGATGACGTGGGATCAGGCTGGCGGGCATACGGCCGTTTCGTATACAAACGACACCTCGCCGGCAGAGATCTATGCCCTGGAGAATGGCGCGCTGCGGAAGCTGACGACGCACAACGATGCGCTGGTTGCGGAGTTGAATCTCGTTCCCACGGAAGACATCGAGGCGAAGGACAAGGAAGGAGTTGAGGTACATGGCCTGCTGACGAAGCCTGCGGACTTCAAAGAGGGATCGCCAGTGCCGATGATTCTCTTTATCCACGGCGGACCCAACGGGCAGGACGATCACAGCTTCGATTTCTTGCGGCAATGGCTGGCAACCAAGGGATATGCCGAGCTGAACGTCAATTATCGCGGCAGCTCAGGCCGCGGGCAGGATTACGCAAAAGCAATTGCCGCCGACTGGGGCCACTATGAAGTGGAAGACCTGCTGGCTTGCGTCGATAAAGCCGTCGCAATGGGCGTGGCTGATCCGAACCGGCTGGCGGTCACAGGCTGGAGCTACGGCGGAATCCTGACCGACTACACGGTGGCGAGCACGGATCGCTTCAAAGCCGGCATCAGCGGCGCAGGTGTGGCGGCGCCGATGTCGTTCTACGGCGTGGACCAGTACATCTTGCAGTACGACAACGAGCTCGGCCCGCCGTGGAAGAATCTTCCGCTGTACATCAAGATGAGCTATCCATTCCTCGAGATCGACAAGCGAGTACACACGCCGATGCTGTTTATGGGCGGCACGTCAGACATGAATGTGCCGCTGCTCGGCGGCGAGCAGATGTACGAGGCGCTGAAGTCGCTGGGACGGCCGACGGAATTGGTGGTGTATCCGGGGCAGTTCCACGGGTTCACGCGGCCGAGCTTCATCAAGGATCGCTATGAGCGCTGGCTGGCGTGGTGGGACAAATATCTGAAGCCGGCGACGCCCGCTCCGGCGGCTGCTGCGCCGAACAAGCAGGCGGAGTAAAGGGAAGTTCGATACAAAATCCCGCGGGCGGAGTGGAGGAATCTCCTTCAATCTGCCCGCGGGATTTTTATTCTTCGAAAGCGGTTTCGCGGCGTTTGGTTGGCGTGTCCTCGGTTTTCCGGCGGAACATGCCAATGAGCGCGATGATGGTGGCGACGATGAGCAGGAATGCGCCGGTCAGAGTCAGAGCAACCGCGATGGGCACTCCGGCACCGGTGGTGGTGATGTCGATATGAATTGAAGAGCCTGAAAGCGGCCAGGCAAACGAGAGGCCCGTTGTGCCGTTGCAAAAATAGAAGATGACGAACAGGCCTGCGGCCAGGCAAGCGACCGCAACCAACAAGACGCCTTTCACTGGAGTCTCCTCTCTTCGCATGGATTGTACGCCGGGGTGCGGCGAGCCTGAAATCGCCTGGCGGGGCCACGGCTACAATGGAACAGATGGAACTGGTGCAGATTGAGCCCGCGCGCCGGACGCCCGCTCCCAAGCCGGAGTGGCTGAAGGCACGTGCCCCGGTGGGCGAGAACTACCATGACCTTAAGAGGCTGGCGCGTTCGCTGGGACTGCATACCGTATGCGAAAGCGCGCAGTGCCCCAACATCGGCGAGTGCTGGCATCACAAGACGGCCACGTTCATGATGCTGGGCAACCTGTGCACGCGGCGGTGCGGATTCTGCGCTGTGCCCAAGGGCACGGCCCGAGCCTATTGATCTGGATGAGCCGCGCCGGGTGGCCGAGGCCGTGGCGACGCTGGGCCTGGAGCATGCGGTGATCACCAGCGTGAATCGCGACGACGATCTCGTGGGCGGAGCGCGCATCTTTGCCATGGTGATCGAGGAGATTCGACGCCAGGCGCCGGGATGCAGAGTCGAAGTGCTGGTTCCTGATTTCCAGGGAAACCGCGAGGCGATCGGCATTGTTGTGGATGCAAAGCCCGAGGTGATGAATCACAACACCGAGACGGTGCCGCGGCTCTATCGCGTGGTGAGATCGGGTGCGAGGTACGAGCGTTCTCTTGAGCTGTTGCGTTACTCCAAGGAGTTAAACCCCGGCGGGGTCACGAAGTCAGGAGTGATGGTCGGGCTGGGAGAAGAGACGCACGAACTAGT
The DNA here is from genome assembly GCA_963735215.1 of uncultured Acidobacteriaceae bacterium. Taxonomy (GTDB): domain Bacteria; phylum Acidobacteriota; class Terriglobia; order Terriglobales; family Acidobacteriaceae; genus Telmatobacter. Next base: position 647,397 of record CAVTKF010000015.1, read on the forward strand.
CGAAGTATTTCGCGATCTGGCATCAGTTGGGTGCGACATTTTGACCATTGGGCAGTATCTGCGGCCCTCGCGCGATCACCTGCCGATGGCGCGCTTGTACACACCGCGCGAATTCGCTGAACTCAAGACGGAAGCGCTCAAGATGGGCTTCCGCCATGTGGAGTCGGGGCCGCTGGTGCGGTCCAGTTATCATGCGCACGAGCAGGCCGCGGCAATGGGTCTCGCCGACCTGGCGTAGGCTTCTGCGCGTCCCACCCGCCGCGACGGGTTGTAGAATAGCCGTTGGCAAATGCTTTGTGAGGAATTAACGATGGCATCGTTTATGGATGGCAATCCCGCACTTAAAGGACTCTCGGGCGATTTGAAGCGGCGCATGGATGCGGCCGTAGCAACTTTCCAAGCCAGCCTTGCATCAACCCGCACCGGCCGCGCCAGCGCGCACATGCTCGACCAGATCAAGGTGGACTATTACGGCACCATGACACCCATTCACCAGATGGCGCAGGTGGGCGCCCCCGAACCGCAGACCATACTCATCCAGCCTTGGGATCCTTCGATCCTCAAGGAGATCGAAAAGGCTATTCAGGCATCGGATCTCGGCTTCAATCCAATCTCCGATGGCAAGGTCATCCGCGTTCCCGTTCCGCCCATGACCGAAGAGCGCCGCCGCGACGTGGTCAAGCACCTGAATAAGGTTCTTGAAGAGCATCGCACCGCAATTCGCAACGTGCGCCGTGACGGCAACGACGCCTTGAAGAAGCTTGCCAAGGACAAGAAGATCGGCGAGGACGAGGAGAAGCGGGCTCTCGAAGAGGTCCAGAAGATGACCGACGAGGAGATCCGCCGCATGGAAGAGCTTTCGCGCAAGAAGGAAGTGGAAGTAATGCAGGTCTGAGTAGCGCAGGCCCGGACCTTGGAATCCCAAAAGGACAGGCGACCGTAACGCTCGGATGCACGGTCGTTTCGTTTGCATCGATTCGGATCGGCTTCGCATCGAGTTGTCATGGCGCACAATCTGCAAGACACTGTGGCTCTGCTGGAGCGCTCTCCGGGCGCGCTGGATGCGCTTCTGCGCGATCTTCCTGAATTATGGACACATCAGAATGAAGGCGACGGCACATTCACGGTCGTGGATGTGGTGGGGCACCTGATCCATGCTGACAAGGCTGACTGGATGCCGCGGGCGCGCATGATTCTGGAGCACGGCGAAGTAAAACCATTTGATCCGTTCGATCGCTGGGGACATGTCGAGATTTGCAGAGGCAAAACCCTTCCTCAACTGCTCGACGAATTTGCACGCGTGCGTACCGGATGTCTCGACGAGTTGCGGGCGCTCAATTTGAAACCGGAGCACCTGGAGCTGCGCGGTCGCCATCCGGCGCTGGGACCGGTGACGCTTTCAAACCTGCTGGCCACGTGGGCCGCGCACGACCTGACGCATCTGCACCAGGTATCGCGGATCATGGCGCATCAGTATCGCGAGGCGGTGGGGCCGTTTGGCGAATTCCTTGGTGTGTTGAAGTGTGACGGGCATGGGGGCTGAAAGCAGCTGCCAGTACGAGCCGCATTCAGTTTTGGGTTAATGTCTGTTGGTCGCGAGGCAGAAAGGCAACCGCAGTCATACATGTCGCACCGCGACACCCAAGACCATGAAAATCAGTTGAGATTGTGCTTTCCCACCCAAGCTTCGCTTGGATGGGGCACCCTCGTTTCGTGCAGGTTTTGAATTTTCAGGGATGATTCGACTGCGCGTTCCGCCAAGGCGGACCACTTCGCTCAACATGACACTTCTACTCGCCTTACTTCTTCGGGCGCTTGTAGAACGGGATGGGGACCTGCTTTGCCCTAACGGAATTGGCGCGGCACTGGACGACTACATCCGATCCGCTTGCAGCAACCTCCGCGGGCACGAGCGCCATGGCGATGTTGGTCTTGAGGAATGGAGCGGGCGAGCCGGACGTGACTACGCCGATCTGGTTGCCTTCGAGATCGTGCACGGTGTACCCATCGCGGGCGATGCCGCGCTCAATCATTTCGAGCCCAATGATCTTGCGCTTCGGGCCGCCGCTTTTCTGCACGTCGAGTAAAGTATCGCGGCCGATGAACTCCTCTTTGTCGAGCTTGAGAAAGCGATCCAAGCCCGCTTCGAGTGCGTTGATCTCTTCGGAGATTTCGTGGCCGTAGAGACTCATGCCGGCTTCGAGACGCAGGGTGTTGCGCGCGCCAAGGCCGCAGGGACGAATGCCGAACTCCTCGCCCGCCTCCATCAGCGCATTCCACATCTTCACGCTGCTGGCTTCGTCGGAGGGGATGTACACCTCGAATCCGTCTTCGCCGCTGTAGCCGGTGCGGGCGATGAGGACGTTTTGGATGCCGGCGACCTGGCCCCAGGTGAACCAGTAGTTTTTGATTGCGCCGAGGTTGACCTTGGTGAGCTTTTGCAGCGTCTCCTGGGCGCGCGGGCCCTGCAGCGCGAGTTGCGAGTAGTAGCTGGAGTAGTCGTTCAGGTGGATGCCGGGCCAGACGCCGACCTGCTGGCGGATCCAGGCGTAGTCCTTGTCTTTGGTACCGGCGTTGACGACGAGAAGGTAGTCGTTGTCGCCGAGACGATGGACGAGGATGTCGTCGACGAAGGTACCCAGCGGTGTGAGCAGCGCGGAGTAATGGGCCTGGCCGTCCTTGAGGCGCGAAGCGTCGTTCATGGTGATGTGTTGCACGGCGGCAAGCGAGCCGGGACCGCGGAACTGGATTTCGCCCATGTGGCTAACGTCGAAGAGTCCGACACCGGTGCGCACCGCCATGTGCTCGGCAATCAGGCCGCCGCCGGGGCCGGGATACTCCACGGGCATATCCCAGCCGCCGAAGTCTACCATCTTGGCTTTCAGTGCGCGGTGCGTGGCGTTGAGGGCGGTTTTCTTGAGTGCGGGGGCGACGGGTGCGGCGGGGGTGGACATGGAATCAGAGATCCTTTCAACAAAGCAAAATCTACCCTTCCAACGATAGGCATGCTCGCGGCGCGGGTCAAACGCCGGGTCAACTGCCGGGTCAACTGCCGGGTCTCACGGCTTAAGATGGTGTGTTCAGCCCATGGAAGAGGGTCAGCCTTGAATCCTGTGCGTGGAGTTCTGATGATTGTGGCTTCAGCGATCGCTTTCTGGCGTGCCTGGCAGATTCGCCACGGGCACTATGCGTGGATGGCTTTCGCGCTGGGCGTTGTGGCGCTGGCGCTCTCGGCGTGGCACTTCGTTCAAGGCGGCCGCAACCGTTCCATGTAACGATGGGCCAGAAGATATCGGGCCGGACAGTTGAAACCCTCGTATAATTCCCGCCAATTACCTTTATGGACTATTTCCTGATCATAATTCTGGGGATTGTTGTCCTTTCGGTCTGGAACAGCAGCCGTGACGCGAACGAGCGAATGCGCGATGCGGTGGATCGGCTGGAACGCGAGATCGAATTTCTGCGCTCACAACTTGCGGCGCTGATGAAGGCCAGGAGCAGCGAACCGGCCGGTCCAGTGACGTCGACCCCACCGGCGGCACCGGAAGCCGCAGCGAAGGCGCCAACTCCGGCAGCGGCACCGCAGGCTGCTGCACCTAAGCCAGCTGAGTCAGTTGTTCGGCCTCCGGTTGCTTTGCAAGCCCTAGCCGCGAAACCAGCGGAGGCGCAAACCCCGCCGGCCAGACCTGCCGGGGCGCCGAAACAGCCCGCTGCAACCGCGTCTCCCGTGCATGCTTCCGCGGCATTTCAAGGTGAAGTAGCTCCGACAGCCGAGGAGCAGGCACAGGCGAGGGCGCGTCTTTTCTCGCTCGAACAGACGCTGGGTGCAAACTGGCTGAACAAGATCGGCATTGCGATCCTGGTGATCGGCCTGGCATTCTTCCTTGCCTACAAGCTGCAGACTTGGGGCCCTGGCGGCAAGGTCCTCTGCGGATTTGCAGTGAGCATCGCGCTGCTGGGCGGTGGCGTGTGGCTTGAGCGCAAGCCCACTTACCGTATCTTCGCTCGGGGCGGCATTGGCGGTGGATGGGCGCTGGCCTACTTCACCACCTTCGCCATGTACCACCTGCAGGCGGCGCGGATTGTGGATTCGCTGCCCGTCGACCTGGTGCTGATGATGCTGGTGGCGGCGGGGATGGTGGGGCACTCTCTGCGATACCGGTCGCAGACCGTGACCGCGCTGGCGTTCATGCTGGGGTTTGCCACGCTACTGACCAGCCACGTCGAGGAGCCGAACCAGACGGTGGTCTTCTCGCTTGCGGCGAGTGCAATTCTGGCGATCGCGCTGGTGGTCGTGACGACGATTCGGCACTGGGCGGTGCTGGAGTTGTGCGGACTGGTCGCGGTTTATGTGAGCCACTTCGTGTGGCTGACAAAAGTGCTGCCCGAGAATCATGCCGATTTCGCCGAGTTCTGGCCGTCGACCGCGCTCATTCTGCTTTACTGGCTGATCTTCCGGCTGGCTTACGTGTTGCGTACGCCTCTCGACAAGCGCGAAGAAGATTTGTCGAGCGTTTCGGCGATTTTGAATTCGGGCGGCGTTCTGGGGCTGCTGAAGTTCCAGTCGGCACACCCGGAGTGGGCATTCTGGGCGCTGGTTGCTCTCGGCGTGTTTGAGATGGCGCTGGCCTACTGGGCGAAGGAGAAACGGCGGCAGGCCTTCGTCGTGCTATCAACGATTTCGGTCGTGCTGCTGGTCTCTTCGGTGCCATTCCGCTTTCACGGGGTGAGCTGGCCGGTGTTGTGGCTGGTACAGGCACAGGTGCTGGCGATCGCCGGGTTGCGGCTGGGTGAGCCGGTCTTCCGGCGGCTAGGGCTACTGACAGGAGTAATCACCGGAGGCGTGCTGGCGCTGCACGATGTGATGCCGCTGGCGATTGAGCGGGCCATAGCGGGCGATACCAGCCGTCATTGGTCGTTGACGGCGGGGCTGGCACTGGCCGCAGTTCTCTACTGGACGCATGCCGAGGTCTATCCACGGCGCTGGCCGGAGATTGCCTCGCATCCGCTGGAGGGCCTTGCGCTGAAGCTCTCAAGCTGGCTGGCGCTGGGCGCTGCGGCAACGTGCTTGTGGGTGGTACTGCCGGAACGCTGGCTGGCGGTGGGCTGGCTCACGCTGTTTCTTGATTCTCGTCTTCGTGGGCCATCGTTTCCGCGCGACCAATCCATTACTTGAAGGCGATGTACTGGCGCTGGGCGCAGCGGCGCTGCTGTTTTTCGATCATGTGTTGCCGCTGGCTTTCTTCCGGCTCGGTAACGCTGATCCGGGCCATCACCCGGTCGAGACGACGGTGCTTGCATTTGCGGCGCTGGCGTATTGGTTACGGGCCGAGGTGTTTCCGCGGGTGTTGCCGGGTCTTGATCCGGAAGGATCGCCGGAGCAGACGCTGCAGGGCTGGCAGAGCTTCATGCTTCCCTGTGCAAGCTGGCTCGGGCTCGCGGCCGGCGCTGCGACGCTGTGGGTGTGCATGCCGGATCAATGGCTGCCTCTCGGCTGGATCGCGCTGTTCCTTCTGCTGGTGATCGTGGGACATCGCTTCCACGCGACCATGCTGCCGCTCGAGGGCGATGTGCTGGCGCTTTTGAGCGCAGGCGTTCTCGCTTTCCATCACGTTCTTCCGCTTCTCTTCTTCCGGTTTGAGAATGCGGACCCGGGCCGGCATCCGGCGCTCACAGCAGTGTTGAGTCTCGCGGCGCTTGCTTTCTGGCTGCGTGCCGAGTTGCTGCCGCGGTTCCTGCCGAAGCTGAATCCTGTGCCGATCTGGGATCCGGCGGCATGGGAGGCGGTGATGTTGCCGCTGGCCAGCTGCATCGGAACGGCGCTGGCAGCATCGGCGATGTGGGTCGCGCTGCCGGTCGAGTGGGTGCCAGTGGGATGGTTGGCCCTGGTGGTGGTGCTTGGGCTGGCAGCGGACTGGATTGCGAGTGGCGCACTGGCGCTGCAGGCGGATGTGCTGGCGGTTGCTGCGATTCTCGGTCTTTTTGGTTGGAGACGTTGTGGCACGCCGATTGGCATCATCGCACCCCGTTGATGGTGGCGGTCGCATTGCTTTACTGCGGCATGAGGCGCAAGACGACTGCTGGCGGTCGTGAACTACGTGCCGGCCGCGTACTCCTGGGCGGCAACACTCTTTCTGGTGTTTCTCGACATTCGATATCTTCCGCGAGCCGTGGATCGCGCCGATACTCGTGGCGCTCTGCCTGGCTCTATTTGAAATCGGGCGCTTCGCGCGGAAAGGCTTTTTGCGTTGGCAGGGCTATACGCTGCTCGGCATCGCAGTCGCAAATTATCTCGCGGGTGATCTTCCGTACGCGACCTTCGGAATGACTAGCCCGCCGATGGCAAGGATTTTCACGCTGGCCGGTTCTGATCTGCTCGAGGTGCTGATTCTGATCGCAGGGGGCTATTGGCTGCTGGAGCGGACGCGGGATGTCGAACGATCGACCAAGGCTGAGCATGTCGTCGGTTTGCTGGCGGACGCTGCAGGGACGTTTTGCCTGGCGGTGTGGTTCGGCGTGCGTTTCCCGTTCTATGTGCAGGGAGGCGAGGGGTGGATCGCGGCGATCTGGGCGGCGATGGCGACGGTGCTGATGGCGCTGGCGTGGTTGATGCGGCGGCGGACGTTTCTGGTGCAGGCGGTGGCGCTGGCGTTGGCGGCAGTGCTGCGCGGATTGCTGTTCGACCTGATCGGCGAAACCCAAGGAGACTTCTGGCACGGGACGCTGTTTCATCTCGCGGTGGCGGCTCTGGTTTTGATTGCGGCGCTGCCGTTCGCATTCAAGCTGTGCGGACCTGCGTTTTGGGAGGGCGCCTCGATAGCACTGCCGGAACCATTTGTGAACGCATTGAGCAGGCCGGAGCAGTGGTTCTTTTTCGCGCCGTTCGGGATGATGGTGGCCGCGCTGGCCGTGAAGCTGAGTTCTGGCCATATAACGATTGCGTGGAGCCTGCTTGGTCTGGGCACATTCTTGTTTGCGCTGGTCGTTGGCCAGCGGAGCTTCCGGCTGGCGGGGCTTGGGTTGCTGCTCATCTGTGTCGCCAAGATTTCACTGATGGACATTTGGAGAATGCCGCTTTCGGAGCGGTATCCAACGATGATTATCCTTGGGGCAACTTTATCTGCAGTGTCGTTCCTTTATGCGAGGTTTAGCGAGAAGATTCGAAAGTTTCTGTAGAGCCCATCTCTTTCAATGTTGTTTTTGAGGATGCAGGAGAAAGGGCACCTGCAGATCCCTCGGCTTCGCTCGGGATGACAGCCTGTTTTGTGCGCGGGTAAAAAGCAGAAGCATATCCTGCGCCGCTTCCGTTCGAGTATCTTGGGACAGAGATTGCGATGTCTACGATCTACAACAAGATTCAGGGGCGGAACATCCAGCGGCTGGCGGCGCTGAGCGACGGGATCTTTGCCGTGGCCATGACGCTGCTGGTGCTGGATCTGCATCTTCCCGCAGTGGCCCAAGTGCATTCGGAGGGCCAGTTATGTGCGGCGCTCGCCGCCCTCGGGCCGCAGTGGATCGCGTATGTCATGAGCTTCATCACGCTGGGCATCTTCTGGGCAGGGCAGCAGACGCAGCTCAACCATATTGAAGAAGGCTCACGCGACCTGACTTGGATTCATCTCGGATTCCTGTTCGCCATCACGTTCATGCCATTCTCAACGCGAATGCTTACGGAGTTCATCACGTATCGCGGAGAGCTGGTGATTTACTGGCTCAACATTTTTGTCCCCGGCGCGATGCTCTACTGGAGTTGGGCGTACGCAACGCACCATGAACTGGTCAAGGAAGACACGCCGGAAGAGGTGCGCAAGAGCATTTGCCGGCGAATCCTGATTGCGCAGTCGCTGTATGCCGCGGGGGCCGCGCTGTGCGTGATCAATACCTATGTGAGCATTGCGGCGATCATGCTGGTGCAGCTGAACTATGCGTTTGCGCCGCGGATGTGGTGGAAACATCGGTCCTAGCGCCGCCGGCTGGCGCGCCAGAAGCTGCTGATTCCGAGGTAGAGAAAAATTGCGATGATGATCGCGGCGGAGAGGAAGGTTCGGTGGTCGGGGCCTTGCTGCCAGCTGGCCCTTGTACGCCACAGGACCGGGGTGAAGACGAGGACGGGCAGGAGGAAGAAGACGCCGGTGACTTCGAGCCAGATTTTTCCGCCTACGCTGCGGAAGGGCCTGAAGAAGCCGCCCAGTCCGCGGGCAACGCCGCGGGTGGTTTGCCCGGCGACGCGGCCTCGGGTGGAGGCGTCCGCAGACAGCGTGCTCGGCTGGCCGTTTGGCGTTGCTGCGCCGGTGGGCTGGCCTTCGCCCATGATTACGTGGCCAGCCATGCGGCCTGCCACGCGCAGTCCGATGCCCATTACCCGGCCGATGGATTCAGGTTTCACTTCGATATGATGGTAGCAGCGGAGGACCCTTGGCGACCTCGTTGCACCGAGAGCGAAGAGAGTTGCCGGATGGCCGCCTTGCGAAGTAAGGTATAGAAATTACTAGCCGCTCCCTGCGCCAATTCCCGCGCTGGCCGCCGCCGGAGGTAAATCGTGACATCTCGCCTGCGCGAACTAATCCAACAACTCGGAGAGGCTATCCACGAGTCCGTCATCGAAAGCGAGCAGATCGCCGGCGTTGTGCAGGATATCCGCAAGCACGGGTTCGATGTGCTGTTGATGCTTGAGGCTACGATCGGGCTGAACGAGGTCTCGAAGGAGACGGAGGAAGCGGATGCGGCAGCCGAGGCCGCGGGCGGGACATTCACCAAGAACGATGTGAACTTCCTGCGGTCGCTGCGGATTTCGATCGAAGGCGAAGAGAACGACGCCAACGAGACCGAGGCGGGCTGAGCTCATTCGAATGTCGACGATTGAGTTGTGCAAACCGGTCCTTGCTGAAATTGCTGACCTTCTAGATTCCGGGGGCGATCATCTGTTCGCGGATGTGGTTCGAACTGGACTCAAGGGAACTGAAGAATCTATCGACGGCTTCCTCATTTCAAATGACCTTTGGGGCGGTTCCGGCTCAGTGGCTGATTCCGGTTTCGCCTCTGCTTCCAGCGCGGAGAATCGAGCCAAGTTCCAACGTCTCATGATCGAGCTTGGAAGACTCCAGATTGTCGCCGGCCGCGTCAACGTGCGAACGCGGATGTGGGTCGAAGCCTTCGAGCAGTGGCGGCACAACGGAATCAGTTAGCTGCGCCAGTGCAATTCCATCGGCCCGTCCAGCGGATGTTTCCCAGTCCCATCGAGACGTGCTTGTTTCAACGCGAAATACCACTTGGCGGGCTTGTCGGCGTCGTCGATGAGCATGAGGCTGGGGTTGTGCTTCAGGCCTTCGGCTTGCTGGATCATCGTCTCCTGGTCCTGACGGACAAATTTTGCACCGAAAAACTTTGCAATCGGCGTGAGGAACGGGACGTTGTAGAAGACGTTCCATGCGGCGATGACGTCGATGCGGCAGGTTGATGCCGTGACGGGCGTGACTGTGGTGAGCGAGGAGAACCACTTGTCGCCGCAGCGGATGATTTCAGTGCGGCGGTTGGGCAGGATGAAGTCGATGGTGGTTTCGACGGGCTGGCCGTAGACGCCGAGCAGTTTGTAGGGCGCGGAGTTGCCGCTGGGGGCGTGGGCGCTCATGCGGAAGCCTTCGGGGATGGGTTCGAAGCGCTTGGTTTTCTCGCGGATGCTGGCGCGGGAGCGCCACCACCAGGCCTGGTGGACGAAGGGGCCGTGCGCGGGGTCCATGAGCCCGATGATGCCGTGATCGACGTTGCAAGGAAGGTCGGCGGCGAGATGGGCAGTTCGATAGCGCGGGCCGAACTTGGTCAGCTCCGGTACGGGCCGCTCCGCGGTTTCACCTTTTCTGCCGGAGCCGGGGCCGGGCACATAGACCCAGGCATGCCCGTCGCGTTCTTCGCAGGGAAAGGCGGTGGCGTAAATTCGGGTGGCCTCTAGGTGGTCGTGGCTGGAGAGCGAGGGGATGAGTTCGCAGCGGCCGGTGCATGGCTCGAACTCCCAGCCATGGTAGCGGCAAGTGACGCGGTTGCCGTCGAACCACCCTACGCTGAGCGGGATGCCGCGGTGAGGGCAGCTGTCGCGCATGGCGAAGACGCGCCCGTCGGAGCGGCGCCCGAGCACCAGTGGAAGATTGAGAATCATGGCCTTTGCCAGCTTGCCTTTGCGAAGCGTATCGGTGCGCAGGGCCGGGTACCAGTCGTCGTATATGAGGGTGGCGCTGGGGCCCTGGATGGGCACTCCGGCCTCGGTTGTAGTGACCAGCGGCATGTGGCTCAAAGATAGCAGCCGGTGGGGAGTGGCGAGTAGTGCCGGTTCGACGATGACGTAGCGGGTAGCGCTCAATGGATGTGCGGGTAGGGAATATTCGGCGAGCCGGTTTCAGCATTGAGGGTCTGAAGCCACGCGCGGATGCTGGTGCGGAGCTCTTCTACCGCGACGCCGCAGTACTCGGGTGAGAAGCCGTCGAGGCGACGCAGGGCACTTTGAAGCAGAGAGGCCGTACCTGCAGGGTTGTTGCGCTGCAGGTGGTGGAATGCTGCTGTGATCTGGATGAGGGCCTGCAGGAATGTCTTCTCCGGCTCATTGCATCTGAGCCACACGCCTTCCCAATGCTCGTGGGCGTCGAAAAAATCCTGATTGCGATAGCAGCGAAGGCCTTCTGCAAGCGGGCCTTCTGTCCAGTCGAAGAGCATCGTCTTTTCATTATCACTTCGAGAGGATGCTGGGAGCAGACGGGAAAGTGGGTGCGACTGTAAGCTGACGGAGAGCAGTGGGCTTCGGATGTCGAGGGATGCAAATGACCTTTTGACATAGTGACAGGAGCCAGATAACTCCTGGACGGTTTTTTGCGTCTCTATTTATAACCAATTGTGTCGCTGGCTTCGTGTCCGCGCCGCCGCTCAATAAGGTTGTTTGTATACAGAAGCACTGATCCTTAGCCAATAGAAGAAAAAAGACCTCTCCGAACTGTAAGCATCTGCAGTATTTGTTGCCCGCAAGACCACCGAAGGAAGTCGGGGAGCAAGCGCCCGTAAGGTACTCGTGTCTCCTCAAGCCAAATCTGGTGTTTCTGGGGAATGGATGGTACCGGTTTCGGAGATGGGATCTCGGAAGTGCTTCCTGCTCCGCGGAAGCGGATGTGGAAAAACACCGCACCAAGTGAGGATGGCGAAGCCATGCGCAAAAAGCCGGTTAATCCTTCGCTGAATCCGGAGAGACGGTGGTTTGCGGTGTACACAACCTGCCGCCATGAGAAGCGGGTGGCGCGGCACATGGAGCAGAGGCAGATCGAGCACTTTCTGCCGACGTACAGGACGCAGCACAGGTGGAAAGACGGATCGCGCGTGATGGTGGATCTTCCGCTCTTCCCGGGATACGTGTTTGTACGCACCGATCTTCATAATCGGGTCGGTGTGCTCGCGGTACCGGGTGTGGTTTCGATGATCGGGACCGCATCGCGACCAGCTCCCCTGCCGGAGTTCGAAGTAGAGGCTTTACGGGCGGGTCTGGATCCAACGAGGGCCGAACCGCATCCATTGCTTACAGTGGGTCAGCGAGTGCGGATCAAAACGGGCGCGTTGGCCGGAATAGAAGGAATTGTAGTTCGAAAGAAAAGCGCGCTAAGGGTTGTATTGACCCTCAGCCTGTTGATGCAAAGTATTGCGATTGAAGTAGACGGTGATGACGTGGAGCTGGCGGATACGTCATCTCCGCTGACGCTGGAAGTTACAGATAAAGACATAGAGCAGCTGCAGCGAAGACCGCTGTACGAATTGAATTGCCTTGATTCCCACCCTGATTGCTCTCTGGTTCCTTATGCGGATGCCGATGTCGTACGGCGCTGAGAGGGGATTAGAGGAAACCTATATCGCACGTCCATGCGCACGCCGTGGCGGATTCAGTTTTTGAAGAATTCGGGAGGGCATGGAAACACAAACAGCGAGGGTATCGCGAATGCAAGGAAAAAGCGCTGCTATAAATATATTGGAAGCCGATGGACCGGGACTGGGAGCGATCAGCGTCGTCGGCATATACCATGATGCAATTCCGGCGTCGGCATGGCGGCGCCCAACCCCCCACCTTTCCGCTGCCGTGCAGCGGGCATTCTCGTGGCGCTATGCGGTGGTAAAGCGCACGCTGGATATTCTGCTATCGAGCATCCTGATCATTCTGTTCTTCCCCGTTATGCTGGTGGTTGCGATTGCGGTGGCATTGACGTCGCCGGGGCCAATTTTTTTCTACCAGGAGCGGCTGGGGAGATTCGGCGCTCCTTTTCGCATCATCAAGTTCCGCTCGATGTTTTCGCGGAAACACAAAGATAATGTTTTCGAAATCAACGGCAGTCATCGCAGGTGTGAAGCTGATTACAAGAATGAAGAAGCATATCCGCTGAACAAGGAGACGCGGGATCCGCGAATCACGCCTGTCGGGCGGATTATCCGCAAGCTGAGCCTCGACGAGCTTCCCCAGCTGTTCAACGTGCTGTTTGGAGATATGTCGCTGGTCGGGCCGCGGCCGATCGTTGAGGCAGAGGCTCCACTGTACGGGAATCATTTTGCCTATTACGACCTGTTCCGGCCTGGTATTACCGGTCTTTGGCAGGTATCTGGGCGGAGCGATGTGGGATTTGAGCGACGCGTTTTGTTCGATCGCGAATATGCGAGCGAGTGGAGTTGTCTGCTCGACTGGAAAATTCTGACGCGAACCATTCCTGCTGTGGTCACGATGCGCGGGGCGTACTGAGCCTTGGCTGAACGAAAAAAGTTTTGGCTTATACGTTGCTCATCGAATGCAGATTTCGCTGGATTGTTTGAGTCGCTTATGCGCTTCAAATGAACCTGAGTTGCGATAGGGCCCATCAGATAGATAAAACCATGGCGAAAATGCAAAACGGTGGAATGACAGTAGAAATACCGCGTGATATTGTCCCTCCGTCGATTCACCCGAGTGCGCAGGAAGACCTCACGTTTCTGGATATTCTGCTCATCATTGCGCAGCGCAAGAAGCTTGTGGGGATGGTAACGGCGATATGCACGATGATCGCGCTGATTCTCGCGTTCACGCTGCCGCAGGTGTACACGGCGACGGTGACTATTCTGCCGTCCCAAGGAAATTCATCGATGCCTGCCAGCCGGCTGACAAGGACGAATGGCGCGGTAGGAGACGAGCCCGGTAGCACGCCGGAAATGAAGAATCGCAGCGACATGTATGTCTCAATCTTGAAGAGTCGTTCGGTTGCGGATGCAGTGATCCAGCGTTACGGGCTGCAGTCGGAATATGGGAAGACAGACTTGGCTGAAGTGCGGAAGGCGCTCGAGAAGCGCACGGATATTGACGGATCCACGAAGGATGAATTGATCCGGCTCAGTTTCTCGGATCGCAATCCGAACCGGGCCGCGGAAGTTGCGAACGGATATGTGGAGCAGTTCAGAAATCTCTTGCAGCGCATCGCCGTCACCGAGGCATCGCAGCGCAGAGTGATCTTCGAAAATCAGCTGGAGAAGACGAAGACGGGCCTGGAGATTGCCGAAAGGGCTTTGAAGTCGACGCAGCTTTCGAGTGGAATGATGAAGATGGATGGGCAGGCGCAGGCGATTATCGACGCTGCTGCGCGCTTGCGCGCACAGATTGCGGTCGAAGAAGTGATCGGCGCGATACGCTCCTACACGGGTGATGAAAATCCAACGCCGACCAGGGCACGCACGGAACTGGATGGACTGCGCGCGAAGTTCGACGATCTCGCAGGATCGACGGGCGGATCTGCAGACGATGCGTTTCTGCTCAAGGGCGAGGTTTCGCATGAAGAGCTCGAGTACGCTCGCAGGCTTCGCGATGTGAGGTATTACGAAGCAATCCTTGACGCGCTGGCGCAGCGGCTTGAGCTCGCGAAGCTGGATGAAGCGCGAGAAGGGGCGCTCATCCAGGTCGTCGATCCCGCGGTGCCGCCGGAGCAGAGGTCATTTCCTAAGCGCGGATTTCTTACGACTGCGGGTGTCGTCGTGGGCTTCACTTTCGGTATCATGCTCGCCCTGCTGCAGGGCGGTCTGGCGCGGATGCAAATGAATCCTGCTCCCAAAGACAAGCTGGACCTTCTGAAACGCTCGTTGTGGGCGAGAGCGATATCGAAGAAAGAGCGTGAAGAAGTGAGCGCGGGGCACCATCCAAGACCTGAGGCAACCGGTTGATGGGAATTGCCTTCGTACGATAGGGTAACGTTCTTTTCCCCAATCGCATTTCGGTACTCAATGCTGACCGAGACAAAAACATCGCCGCAGCCACCAGGAGGTCTCTGGTTGGAACTGCGTGAATTGATTCGCCACAAGCTGCCGCATTCCATCGGCCTGGACAGGGCCATTGCGTTCACGGTGCTGGGGCGCGTCGTGCAGGGCCTGGGCAGCGTGGCCAGCGTGCTGCTGATCGTGCACTTTCTGTCAGCAGCCGAGCAGGGTTACTATTACGCGCTCTGGAGCCTGGTGGCTCTGCAGAGTGTGTTTGAACTTGGATTCTCGTTTGTAATTCTTCAGGTTGCAGCACATGAGCGCGCACATCTGGAGTTTCACCCGGATGGAACCATCACAGGCAGTCAGATAGCGCACTTCAGGCTTGCATCGTTGCTTCAGCGCGCCGTGCGCTGGTATACGAGTGCCGCCGTCGTCATGGGAGTTGTGCTCCTGGTTGGCGGGATGCGCTTTTTCTCGCTGCATCAACAGCCGCAGGCGCCGGAGATCTGGCTTGTTCCGCTGAGGATCACAGTGCTGGCCTGCGTCATTACCTTCTCCATTGGTCCGGTGCTTTCATTTCTGGAAGGATGCGGGCAAGTGGCGCAGGTGGCTCGCATGCGTTTTTTTCAATCGACCGTGAGCGTTGCTGCTTCGTGGACAGCGATGTTGAGCCATCACGGTTTGTTTTCTCCGGCGATGGTCCTGCTGGGGCAAGGATTTGTTGCGAGCCTCATGCTGTATTCGCGACGCAAGCTGCTGGTACCTCTGTTACGGATGCAGGTTGCGCAAATGGGAATCAGCTGGCGGCAGGAGGTTTGGCCTTTCCAGTGGAAGATTGCCGTGAGCTGGCTCTGCGACTACTTCATCTTCCAGTTGTTTACACCGGTGCTGTTTGCTTTTCGCGGACCGGTCGAAGCCGGGAGGATGGGCCTCTCGATGAATATCGTGACGCAGTTGAGCGCCCTGATGCTGGCGTGGATGACAACCAAAGCTGCGCCGTTCGGAAACCTGATCGCGAAGAGGGAGACACCGGAACTGGACCGGATGTTCTTTCGATCACTGTGGCAGTCGATTTCGTTGTTTGCGGGCGCAGCCGTGCTGGTGCTGATGGGCGTGCTGGCAGCGCCATACATCCTGCCGAAGATCAGTAGCCGTATTGAAGACTGGCCGATTTTTCTGCTGCTCCTGTTAACGGCGTTGAGTAGTCACGTAGTGCAGAGCGAGGCTATTTACCTGCGGGCGCACAAGTGCGAACCGTTCCTCGTGCAGTCGATTGTGATTGCGTTTTGCACTGCGGGAAGTGTGATTGTGTTTGCGAAAACTTCGGGGGCGCTGGGGGTCTCGCTGGCGTACTTTGCGGTGCTTGGCGTGGCGGGTATCATCTCCGCCACCGCGATCTTCAGGACGAAGCGAAACCAGTGGGCTGAAGCGGAGATTTGATGGACCCGAAAGTCGGCAACGGGCAAGACCGGCGCATCTCGGTGGCGATGTGCACATTCAATGGCGCGCGTTATCTTGAGGAGCAATTGGAGAGCGTCGCGCTGCAATCGCGATTGCCGCATGAATTAATTGTTTGTGACGATCAATCAACGGACGAGACACTCGCCATTTTGAAGCGGTTTCGGGCCGAAGCGCCATTTGCGGTGAAGGTGATCCAGAACCGCCAAAGGCTGGGGTCCACTCGAAATTTTGACCAGGCGATCGGGCTTGCGCGTGGCGAACTGATTGCACTATGCGATCAGGACGATCGCTGGATGCCGAGGAAGCTGGAACTGCTATCTGACGGGCTTAAAGAGAATCCGTTTCTGGGCGCAGTGTTCTCCGATGCGAACCTCATCGATGGCGACGGCCAAGCGGTTGGCATGCGGCTGTTTGCGAAGCACAAGTTCACTGAGACGAAGCAGCGCGACTTTGTCGGCTGCCCGACCGCGACGCTGATGAAGCACGATGTGGTGACGGGAGCGACGCTGATGTTCCGGGCGTCAATTCGGCGTTATTGCTCTCCAATTCCTTCATCCTGGGTACACGACGGATGGCTTGCGTGGATGATTGCTCTGCACTCGCGTCTTGGGCTGATTGCCGAGCCGCTGATCGATTATCGCGTTCATGCCGGACAGCAACTGGGGGTTATCGAGGAGCAGGACACGGCAGCGAGAACGCAGGCTGAGACGCGCCGGCAGTTTTACCGGCGTGTTGCGCGCCAGTTTGAGGACCTGTTACAGCGCGTGCTGGACGAGGGCTGGAACGAGCACGATGTGCTGATCGGAAAGATTCGCGAGAAGATCGCATTTCTCCAAAGACAATCTACCCTCTCCCCGAGCATCGGGGTTCGCACACTGCAGATGATCGTCCAGCTTCCGCGTTACATGCACTACGCGCGCGGACTCAGATCGGTGCGCAAAGATTTGCTGCTGGGCCGGGAGACGCCATGAGCGGGCCGCCCCGAGGTTCGAGTTTCAACGCGGTTCAACCCGCGGAGATTTCCCAAGGGACAGTGGCACTGTGGCCGACCCTGACGGAAAAACCTGCCCAGCACAGTTTCGTTCAAGGTGTGTTGAAGGGCCAACGGGATTTGCCGCTGTTCTGCAATCCGATGGTGATTTTTGTTTTTAACTGGGTGCTGATGCTGTTGTCGCTCAGCTTTCAGATCACCTATGTTACGTATCCGGCGATGGGGATTCCGGTTTTGCTGTTTGTCCTCTCACTGGGATCGTTTGTATTCGGATACCTTGTGGTGCGAACACTTCTACACCGCTGGCCCGCACGTTCAGAGGCATTATCTTACACGCTCGATGTGACAAGGCTGTGGCAGATAAACCTGATTCTATGCGGTGCGGCGCTTTCGATTATCGGATTTAACTGGCTCTTCTCAGGAATGCCGCCGGCGCTTGGGGATCCCGCGTCGTATTTGACATACGGCCGATTCAAGCAGGTTCTGTTCCCGTTGCTGGTGGTGGTGATCGTGAATTCGACGCTCGATACGTCGCGCTGGCGCAA
Organism: uncultured Acidobacteriaceae bacterium; assembly: GCA_963735215.1. Lineage (GTDB taxonomy): Bacteria > Acidobacteriota > Terriglobia > Terriglobales > Acidobacteriaceae > Telmatobacter. The sequence goes on from CAVTKF010000015.1 coordinate 664,623, forward strand.
GGCACTGTTCGCGATATTCGGCATTGCGTGCCTGGCACTGTACGTCACGCGCGGTTTGCTGATGGTGGCGTTGCTCCAGGTACTATTTGTCTTCTCGTTGAAGACGCGGATGAGCAAGCGGAGGCTCTACACGATCGCCGTCGGTTGCCTTGCGCTCGCAATCGCCGCAGTCACCGTGATCGGGAATGCGCGGACCGCGCAATGGGCGTTTCTTGAATATCTGCAGATACGGCACAAATATTCTGACTGGCCGATGGCGTGTCTGTGGCTGACTTCATATATTTCAATTCCGTTTTCAAACTTGTGCTGGATGTTTGCGAAGGGAACTTTTCACGGGCCGTCGCTGTCGTTCCTATACCCGCTGTTGCCCTCCTTTCTCATGCCGGCCAATCCGCATGCATCGATTCACGAGGGTCTGAACTTTATCGACGGGGCGAGCACGTATCTCGCGGCCTACGCATTGGACTTCTCTTACCTGGGCGTGTATCTCGCCAACCTGTTGCTGGGAATGGGGTGTGGGTGGCTGATGGAGCGTTCGCTACCGAAAAACATTCTAGTGGCGGCTCTCTTTCTCACTTGCCTTTCGTTCATTTTTTTCAGTGACATGTTTACACCGCTGTCGACGATTCTGCAGTTTGCAATTCAGAGCGCTGTGCAGCGGAAGTGCTTCCAATGGGGCAGCGCGCCAGTCGAAAGCATGGTGCCCGAATGAGCGTACGTGAAGCCGGTATTTGCCGAGGCGCCGGGTCGCCTGACGGTGACCGCGGTGATTGTGCTGTATCGCATGAAGCCGGAGCTATCGCCAGCATTTCAAAGCCTGATGGCCGCGCGTGAACGGCTACACGCGAATTTGGGCGAGGTGTGGGTTTTGCTTTGGGATAACAGTCCTGAGGCAGCGGGGCTTGCCGATCTCCCGGAGGGCGTGCAGTACTTCGTCGATGAAAGCAACTCGGGGCTGGCAAAAGCGTACAATCGCGCGCTCGGGTTGGCATCGGAGCATGGGTCAGACTGGTTGCTGACGCTGGACCAGGACACGGCGGTTCCTGCGGACTTCTTTGTGAAGCTGGCGACGGCGGCGCAGGGGAGCACGCGGTATGCGGGGATTGCTGCCATTGTGCCGCAGATTGCCGCGGGAGACAGGCAAATTTCGCCGAATTATTTCCGGTTTGGTGCGATTCCACGGTGGTATCGAGCGGGATATGTCGGTGTGCCGAGCGAGCCGGTGTTCGCCTTCAACTCGGGCGCGATGTTGAGGGTCGAGGCGCTGTCGCAGGTCGGCGGGTACGACCCGCGATTCTGGCTCGATGACAGCGACGCGATGATCTTCAGCAAGTTGCGTGAGTATGGAAAGCGCGTGTACGTGGCCGGGGACATCCAGGTGCAGCACGAGTTTTCGATGAAGGACATACAGGGGCGGATGAGTCCGGCGCGCTACAAAAATGCGTTGCTGGCGGAAACGGCGTTCTGGGACTTGCGAATGAGCCGCGCGGCAGGCTGGGAGAGAACGCTGCGGCTGGCGTTGCGGCTTGTGAAGCAATGGTTGCGAAAGGATTCGGCGGAACTGCGGCGGATTACGTGGCATGCGCTGGTGCGACGGATCTTCACATCACGGCGCAAAAGGATCGCGGAGTGGATGCAGGCGACAGAGGGTTACGCGGCCGGCGAGCGAGCGACCGTTCGGCCGGGAGGCGAGCCGAAGATTTCGGCGTGTATGGCGGCTTACAACGGCGGCACGTTTGTTGAAGCGCAGCTGCAGTCTATCCTGTCACAACTCAAGCGGGAAGATGAGGTCGTGATTGTCGACGATGGTTCGACGGACGACACTCTCGAACGCATCAAGCGAATTGGCGACGCGCGTGTACGAGTGCTTAAGCATGAGAGAAATCTCGGAGTCGTGTCCACGTTTGAGGATGCAATGCGCTCTGCCTCGGGCGACATTCTGTTTTTGTGCGATGACGATGATATATGGGCGCCGGCGAAGGCGCGCAGATTCCTGAATGCCTTCGACAGCAGCCCGGATGTCGAGATTGCGATAAGCCGGGTGCGCATGATCGATGAGTTCGATCGACCGATGCCGGATTCACGTATTAACCGGCGAGGCAGATTTCTGCCGGGGTTCTGGCGCAATCTCTTCATGAATCATTACCAGGGATCGGCGATGGCGATGCGTGCGTCCCTGCTCGGCCGGGTACTTCCCTTACCGGCGCAGAAGGCATTCTTGCATGACGTATGGATCGGAACCCGGAACGATCTGCTGGGCGGGAGGACGGCGTTCATCGATGAGGACCTGCTTTTTTATCGCAGGCATCTCAACAATGCGAGCCGCACGAAATCGTTTCTGCGGCAGGTTCAGACACGGGTGGAATTGCTGCTGTCCCATCTGGTTTATGCGTTTCGTTGAGCCCGCTTCGATTCATCACTTGGCGAGGCAAGGTCCCTGGTTTCCCGCTCATGGCGCAAGGACAGAGGCGCGCTATGAATGGGAAACCCAGCATTTTCGCGAAGCAAAGAAGCGGAACAGGATCAGGGCGCTGAAGACCGCCAGCCTCAGCGGGATGCGGGGGGGATGTACATGATGAGACAAAATGATTTGGCTGGCGAGACTGTAGCAATGTCATCGGCGCGCGGCCGAGTCGCGGTCATCATTCCGACGTTCAATGCAGCGCGGCACTGGGCTGCGTTGTCGGCCGGAATTCGCGCGCAAAGTCTCAAGGCTGACCAGGTAATCGTGATTGACTCGTCTTCTTCCGATGGCACAGCGGATTTGGCGAGGCGCGACAGCTTCACGGTTATCGAGATTTCGCCAAGGGATTTCAATCACGGAGGAACGCGCCAGATGGGCGCGGAGTATGCCGAGCGAGCCGACATCCTGATTTACCTTACACAGGACGCTGTGTTGTTTGGAACCGACGCATTCGCGACCCTGGCGCGCGCGTTTGAAGATGCGGAAGTTGGGGCGGTCTACGGCAGGCAACTTCCGCGGGAGAAGGCGAGCGCGATCGAGGCCCATGCACGGCATTTCAATTATCCGGCGAGGTCGCGCGTACGCTCGTGGGAGACACGGCGGACGATGGGATTCAAGTCCATCTTTTTTTCGAATGCATTCGGAGCGTACAGGCGCGGTGCCTTGATGAGCGTCGGTGGGTTTTCGCCGGATGTGATCTTCGGCGAGGATACGCTAGTGGTGGCGCGGATGCATCGCGCGGGGTGGAAGACAGCGTATGTGGCCGATGCAATGGTGAGGCATTCTCACGCGTACTCCATTGCCGAGGAATTCAGGCGGTACTTTGATATCGGTGTGCTGCACGCACGCGAGAGCTGGCTCGTTGAACAATTTGGGAGCGCCTCGGGCGAAGGCCGCCGGTTTGTCGTCTCAGAGATGGGGCACCTGGTGAAGAATGCGCCACATCAATTACCATCAGCGGTGGTGCGCACTCTGGCGAAGTATATGGGATACAAGATTGGGCGGCGGGAGAGCGGGATTGCGCCGCGGCTGAAAAGTCATCTGGGATTAAATCGGCAGTACTGGAGCCGATGAAGGTTCGATGTCACCCTCCCGCATAGGGCAGTGTGAAGAAAAACGTGGCTCCCTGATCCACGGCCCCTTTGGCCCAGATCTTGCCGCCGTGGCGGGTGATGATCCGGTAGGCTGTTGCAAGTCCTACGCCTGTACCGGTGAATTCGTTTTGCGAGTGGAGACGTTGGAACGGACGGAAGAGCCGGTCGGCGTAGCGCGGGTTGAATCCAGCGCCGTTGTCGCGCACGAAGTAGACGGTTCCAGCCTCTTCTTCGGTGTAGCCGAATTCAATCTCCGCTGATTCCAATTTCGAAGTATATTTCCACGCGTTTCCGAGCAGGTTTGCGAGCACGACCTGCATAAGGCCGTCGTCTGCGAAGACCTGCGCCCCTCTGGCGATGATGAAGCGAACCCGGCGGTCGTTTCTTTCTGTATGGAGGCCCGCCGAAATCGTTTCGGCGATGTTGCTGAGGTCGATTGGCGTGCGATGCAGCGGGTGGCTGGATGCACGGGAGAGATTGAGCAGATCGTCAATCAGGCTGGACATGCGCCTGCTTCCTTCAAGCAGGCGATCGACCAGCATGCGCCCTTCTGCGTTAAGTCCGTCGGCGGAGCTTTGCTGCAGCAAGAATCCAATGTTGTTGATGTGTTGCAGCGGACCGCGAAGATCGTGTGCCACCGAGTACGAGAATGCCTCAAGTTCCTTGTTGGTTGCGGAGAGCTCCGCGGTGCGCTCCTCGACGCGTCGTTCGAGATCGCTACGCGTGGCTTCGAGAGCGCGATCGCGGGCCTGAATCTGTTCAAGCATCTCGTTGAAGGATTTGACGAGGAAGGCGAGCTCATCGCTGCTGGGAGGAATCCTGGCGCGGACAGAGTAGTCTTTTTCCCGGGTAACGACTTGCGCAGTTTTGGCGAGCCCGGTGAGAGGATCCGTGATCAGATGTCGGATGGTCGATGTTGCCAGAAGGGCAATGGCGAAACAGATTAGCATTATGCCGGCAGAGATGAGGCCGAAGCGTCCGGCCCGGCGCGCCACATCCCTGGTTTCGGCGACCAGATAGACAGTTCCAACCCATCCACCCTGGAACTGGATCTTGCTTCCCATCAGTATTTCGCGCCCGCTTAGCCAATGGTGCTGTGTTTCGCCGGGCCCGAGATGCCTGGTTAGGTCAAAGTGGATTGAGGGGTCACGCAGGTAGCGGGCAAACTCGCTGCCATCGGGACGAAGAATGACTGCGGCACGGACCTGGGGCGAGTTGTGCAACGCGGCAAGGGTGTTCTCCGCGGCCTGCTTGTCATCGAAGAGCAAAGCCGCGACACTGTTGGCACTCATCATGTTTGCTTCAGTCGTAATCGAACTGAGGAGTTCTTGCCTGAGGCTGTAGAGGTCGTAAACGATCGACGAGATATACGCCAGCAGCAGCGCGGTTCCGCTCACTGCGAGAGTCATGCGCATGAACTTGTCGGAGATGGATTGGCTGCTCCACATCCTCACGGCACGTCTCCCTTGAGGGGTTTGCCTGTTACGGAGAATGCGACTCGCAGCAGTTCTGAACTGAGGGTGAGATGTGCGCGTTTCACGGCGACGAGATTCACGGCGAAGCGGAGATGATTTTCGACCAGAAGGAACTGGATCATGCCACCGCGTTCGAGGAAGTCAGATGCATCACTCACCGTGAGGGCGTCCGATGGTGAAAGAATTGCGAGATCTTCGCGGATTTTGGCGCCTTCATCGGCACTCATGAAGATGACAGCGCAGTCTTTGGCAGCGGTTATGTCGAGCAGGCGACGCACGTGGACGGGAAGATTGCCGATCGCTTGATTCGCGGCGCGTTGGTCGAGAGTGTGTCCCATCGCGTCATGACCGAGAAGACAGATGTCGAAAGAGGTGCGGAACGGTTGCGCGCCGGGTTCGCGCACGAATTTGCCGAAGTTGACGAGATCGGCGGCTTCCAATTCGGATTCATTGGGCCTGGCTTGCTGCGCGACCGCGGTTGGAATGGCGAGGTGCAGGAGAAGAAGAAAGGCCGCGCATACGGGATAGACACGGAATCGCGGTTGAAATCCTTGTGGAGATTGTTCCGTTGAAGAGCTTCGGTTCATAGTCTGGCAGTCGACCTAAAAATCAGCGGCTCCGGGGAGTTGATAAAGGGCGTGCTTAAGAACTCTCAGCTGCAAAATCAATTCAACAATCCGAGTTTCGGAAGCGGTTCTCGCCAGTCGCGGAGAAGACACTGGTTCGAATTTCATCTCATTCTCGCATCAGTGGCGAATTGGCTCCGAATGTCTCGATCTGGACTAAATGAGCTCGAGCGAGGTGTTTATTCGTCAGGGGCGGCTTACGAACTTGCCAGGAATCGATCGCATTGAAAACGAATGAGTTATTGTTCTAGCTGCGGGAGAAGGCTGCTCTGAAGCGGTTTGAAGAGCGGCTGAATAATCGCTAGCAATTGACGGAAAACTGCTTCCGGAACCTATAGATTATTAGAGAGTTGAACGGTTTTTTCGCTTTCGGCTATTGGGTTGGAAGGAGGAAAAAATCGGGAGATAGCCTCAAGCAACTTGGCGGGCTCGCCCTTGCGTACGAAGCCTGTAACGAAAGGGGCAATGTCAGAGGGGAGGGCCCAAAGGTCGGAGAGGACGAGAATGGGGATAGATGGGTAGAGGGCGCGGATTTCCCGGGCAAATTCGGGGGAGGTTTTGACGGAGTTGAGCCTGTAATCGAGCAGCGCCAGTCCGATGCATTCTCCGCTTGGGATGTTGGTGGCAGCGAATCGGACCAGCGTGGGCAGAGGATCGTATCCGGCCTGTTTCAGGAGCAGACCGTAGATCTCCAGGTGCATCGGGTCATCGTCGAGGATAAGGATTTTGGGATGACTCGCTTGCATTCGACCCTCCGTTAGATCGAGGTGAGCACTCAGAATAACCATGAATGGAAATCCGGTCAAAGAAAATAGGTTGAAATGCATTCGATGGTCAGTTTGGCGGCAAGAATGCTCAATCGCGGGAAATAATCACTCAGATTTGTGCAAAGCAAGAGACGTTTGGATTCCACAGAGAATTAGGGCCCGGATAAATAAAATATAGGTGATGAGTTTTCCAGTCAAAACCTGTGTTGTTTGCGGAGAGGAATTCGAGCTGAAGCCCGATAAGCCGGGATTTGCGAATCGCTGCCCGGAATGCAGCGCGCCGGATGCGAACGAGGGTACAGACAAACCAACGCTGAGCGCAGAGGAACGCAAGGCCGAGAGCGAAATCAATGCGGAGAGGCGCAAAGTGATTCGGGATCTGCTCTATCGCAAAGATCGTTAAGTCGGGTGTGCGTTGTGTTCCTTCGCGATTTGCGCGGAGTGGACTTCATTGTGAACGCGAATCAGCCCGCAAGTGTGGCAAAAAACAAATGCCCGGCGATGGAAGCTGCCGGGCCTTTGGAATTCTGCGTGACCGTTCTCCGCTGATTACCTGCGGCCGACCATCATGTGGTCTACCGCCACCTGATATCCGTGGCGGAATCCGTCGCGGTATGCTTCGCGCTGATCAGGCGCGAGATGAGGGTGTCGATACTCGTCGCGGTTTTCTACGTCGGGACGGCGGTGATTGTCGAAGTCCTTGCGCGCTCCTTCGATGCCGTCCTGAAATCCCTGACGTCGCAGCGCATCGAATTCATCCGGCGGAGCGTCCCATGGCCGTTCGGGCGCACGCATGCGCCAGTCGGCCGCGCCTACGTGGTGCGACATGGCAACGTCATATCCGCGACGAAAGCCTTCGCGATACGCGCCCCACAATTGTGACGGGACGTTGGGATGGCGATATTCATCGCGGTTGTCGACATCGGGACGGCGATGATTGTCGAAATCCTTGCGGGCCCCTTCAATGCCATCCTGGAAGCCGCGTCGTTGTATGTCGTTCCAGGCATCGGGCGGTCTGTCCCAACCGCGGTCCTGGCCGAAGCCTGGTTGGAGGCCCGGTGTTGCCGCGTTCATGCGTGGAGCAGAGAGCAGCAAAAGGGTCGCACATCCGATCAGTCCTGTGATGCGAAGCCAATTGAGATTCATCGTTCGAATTCTCCTTTCATGAATGGCAATACCGCCCAGACTTCAGAACAAAATCGGAAGCCTCGATCTGCCGATAGAAGTATTGCATGGTTGTGTAAACACGCGATGTCCCCGGGAGTTGTTGTCTGCAGCGTGCTACGCGAACACGGAAATGCCCGGCTGATCACCGGGCATTTCAAGTGTGGTAGCGAGTTAGAAACGGGGCTGATCGTCGTGGTCGTACTTCATGTGATCCATGGCACGTCTGTAGCCTTCTCGGAAGCCATCGCGGAAATCCTTGCGAGCGCTTTCGTCGACGGGAGGGTGCTTGTATATGTTGTGGTCATCGGCGTCAGCGTGACGGTGTTCGTCGAAGTCGTGGCGCGCGGCTTCGATGCCCTCTTGATATCCGCGGCGCTGCGCATCGCGGTATTCAGAGGGCGGCTCGTTCCAAGCGTCATGATCGTGATCCTGAAAGATGCTGGTTGCTGAGACGGGTTGAGCTTTAATCGCTCGCGCTTCGAGCCCGCCAATGGAAGCGATACAGAGAGCGAGCAGGGACGTTGTAATCCAATTTATTTTCTTCATAAGATATGAACCTCCGGGTTCAAGCAATAAGGATGAAGATCGAGCGATTGGCGTTGCCCCGCAAAGGGTTGTCTGGCTGGTGCAGCGTTTGCTAACGACAGTTGATCTACGTAAGGGATGCAATAGAATTGCGCAGGAACACGCGAACACGCGGAGTTCGTTACGAGCGGTGGCGACGTTGCGGACGGATCGCGAACAGCCGCTGGCGAGGGGGGAGTTCCGCACCCAGCTGAAGGCAGAACCCGCCTATTGAAGTCCAGACCAACCGTTCGGAGAGTCGCGAGATTAGAAAAGTCAAGGTTACGGATTGGAGTCGGGGTTGACGCGAAGGTGGATGAACCGCGTCAGATGTGTCCTATGATGGGCCAGAAGCCTCATGATTCAGGTCGAGAGAAGGGCCGGTTTGCTGGCGGCAAGCGTCTGTGCGGCGTTGCTGGCGATGGCTGTGTCTTCGAGTCTGGCGCAGACTGAGACGCACAAGAGGAAAGCCGTTGCTGCGAAGCCAGAGGTTACGGCAGCCGAGCTCTTCGAGTACATTCGCGGGGCGTTGCTGGCCTACAGTCCTGACGACAGGATTAATGACAATCTAGAGGTATCGCTCGATCCGACGGCGACTGTGCTGACGATCAAGCAGCCGGACGGACACTGCGACATCTTCCTAGGCGCGCTCGATGCCAACACGGTGACGTGGGATTTTTACGATGCGAGCGACTCGATGGCATCGCGGCAGCCACTGGCGCGGATGTCGGTAGTTTCGCTTCCCGGCAAGAGTGCGCGCATCTGTTACGACCTGGACAACCAGGTAGACCCGTCGATTCCGACGAGCAGGGCGCGATTGTTGTTTTCATGGGAGAAGATTCCCGATGGATCGGGAGTCCAGTCGAAGGTGACCAAGGCCATGAAGAAGCTGATTGCGCTAAGCGGGGGATCGGCGGAGAAGGATATCTTCAAGCCTTAGTGCAGCTAGGTCGTGTGACCAACGATGGATCAGCTGGATACACCACCGCCTCCCGTTGTTTTGGGAGGCGGGTTGGTCAGTAGACCTTTGATATTCCGTTAGTCGGCGACAGCGGGTGCGGCGACGGCTTCAGCTTCCTGGGCCGCATCGGCAGCCACCTGCACGCGGAGGTGAGCGGTGACCTCGCGGTGCAGCTTGATTGAAATCGTGAAGTCGCCGAGGCTCTTGATCGGTTCATTGAGCTGAATCTTACGGCGATCCACTTCAAATCCCTTGGCAGCGAGTTCACTAGCGATGTCGGCGGAGGTGACGGAGCCAAAAAGCTGGCCGTTCTCTCCCGACTTGCGCGTGAAGCTCAAACTGACGGGCTCGAGTTTGGCAACGAGTTCCTGCGCCTGTGCCTTCTCGGTGGCGGAGCGGCGCGCGGCAGCTGCTTTCATCTGTTCAACGACGGCCTTGTTGGCCAAAGTAGCCTGCAGGGCCAGCTTGCGCGGCAGCAGGAAATTGCGGCCGTAGCCGTCAGCCACCTTCACGACATCGCCGCGGTGGCCGAGGTTGGCTACGTCTTCTTTCAGAATGACTTCCATTTGAAACTCTCCAGATTTGCGGGCGGCAAACACCTTCCGTCCGTCCGTTGTGTTAGACACAGGCGGCTCACATTGAGTTGCGCCGCGCCAGATTCTATCGCGACTCTTGCGCCGGCGTCGCCTGCGAAATTATGTCGTCGCTACAACTAAAGCGCCACAGGTAACGGGCGCCCGGTGACGTGCAAATTAGTGCCTGGTTGCGAAGGGCAGCAGGGCGATGTTCCGAGCCTGCTTGATGGCCCTCGTCAGACGGCGCTGGTGCGTGGTGCAGACGCCGGTGAGGCGACGGGGCACAATCTTGCCGCGCTCGGCCACAAACCCTTGCAGCAGACGGACATCCCGGTATGGAATGGCATCGATCTTCTCAGTGCAGAACTTACAGACCTTTTTACGGCGAAAGAATTTGCCACGACCGCCGGGTCCACCGGAACCACCCGGACGGCCTCCTGGACGACCGCCGGGTCCAGATCCGGATCCGCCGGGTCCACCGGAGGGGCGTTCGCTTTGTGGTGCTGGTGCGCTCGCTTCGGGCGCTTTTACGGTTTCGTCAGACATTTCGTTTCCTCTTTACTCTGTTGGCTTTCCGCTCCCTTGAAAAGGCGCAGGAAAGCAGTATCGAACTGCCGCGCCTTGTCCCTTTGCGAGCGCAAGACAGCGGCAAATCCACGTTAGCCTTAAGCGCTGGCTTGAACCGCCGCTTCGGGGGCCTCAGGCGCGTGAGCAGCAGGTGCGGCAGCAGCAGGCGCGGCAGCAGCAGGCGCTTCAGCGCTGACCTTGCGGCGCGTGCCGCGAAGGGCTTTCACCTTTGCCAGACGCTTTTCTTCCTCGTCCACGCGCACGGTGATGAACTTGATCACCGGCTCGGAGACACGGAGACGGCGCTCGAGTTCCAGCACCACGGGGCCGCCGGCTTCGACGGTCATCAAGACATAGTTACCGTCGTTGAACTTGCGGACCATGTAGGCGAGCTTGCGGCGACCCATCTTATCGACGTTTTTGACCACGCCGCCACCATTGGTGACGCTGGTGGTAAAGCCCGCGATCAGCTTGTCGACGTCTTCTTCGGCCACGTCGGGCCGAACGATGAACATAACCTCATATAAACGAGACATCCGTATTCCTTTTCCGCCGGAGCCCGCTGGCTCCAGCCTGTGCCAAATGCAGTTCGCAGTTCAAAGTTCTTAGTTCGCAGCCGGGAAGGATCTCGCCTCACCCTGTTCTCTAATCCCTGTTCCCTGCTTCTTTCCTTCCGCCGGGTTGTTTTACTCGCGGCGGTTAAATTCGTTCATTGCGGGGCCCGGTCCCTCCTGGATGATGCGCCGGGTGGCCATTGCCACCTTGTCGAGCACCTCGTCCAGTTTGGCCAGGTCCGCTTTGCGCATAGGCGAGAGCAGGTAATCCCTGCCCGGCCTTTTCCACCCGATTGCCTCTTTGGCTTCAGGGGGTAGATCCGGCGCTACGCCGATTCGCAATCGCAACCAGTCCTGGCTGCCCAGGGCATTGGTTACGCTGCGGGCTCCGTTGTGTCCCGCGGGCGAACCGCGCTCCCTGATCTTGAATGTCCCCAGCACCAGGTCCAGCTCGTCGTAAATCACGAGCAGGTCTCGTGCCGGGTCCACCTCAAACTCCTGAACCAGAGCGGCCAGCGCAAGCCCGCTGAGATTCATAAATGTCTCCGGCTTGGCCAGGATCGTTTCGCGTCCTGCCAGACGGCAGGTTGCAGTAACGGCCCGGCATCGCCGGTTCTGGACCACAACACCCTCTTGTTCGGCGATGCGGTCAATTGCCATGAACCCCGCGTTATGCGGCGTCCACAAATACTCGAGCCCGGGATTGCCGAGCCCCACCACCAAAAATGGCTTGGGGGGCCCGGTCCGAATTCCGATCTCGCTTGCATCTTCCACCGGTGCTTACTTCTTGCCTCCGGCAGCGGGTGGCTTGGCTGCGCCTTCTGCGGCGGCAGGCTCGCCCTTGCCCTTCTTTGCCACTTCGGGTTCGGTTGGTGTTGCACCGGCTTCGCCGACTGCAGCCACTTCGCCTTCCGCGGGAGCCGCGACAACTTCTTCGCGGATCGAGACGACGTGAGCCACGGTAGCGTCTTCGTTGTTCAGGTACTTGATCTTGTCGGAGTGCGGAAGATCGCTGACACGGAGAACGCCGTGCATGGCGAGCGAGCTGACGTCGACATCAATGTGATTCGGGATGTCGGCAGGCAGGCACTCAATTTCAACTTCGCGAAGAACCTGATCGAGAATGCCGCCCTCGGTTTTCACGCCAATCGGAACGCCGAGCAGCTTGACGCGGACGCTGACGCGCAGGGTCTTGTCGAGCGCGATCCGCTTCATATCGATGTGGATCAGCTTGTCATTGATGGGTTCGCGCTGCCAGTCAACGATCATGGCCTTGGCCGCGGGAGAGCCGGCGACCTCGACATCGAAGATGGTGTTGTGGCCGGTCTCGGAGAAGAGGATCCGCGAGATCTGCTTGGGATCGACTTCAACGGCGACAGCATCGTGGCCTGCACCATAGAGGACGGCAGGAATCTTTCCGGCGACACGCACGCGGCGCGCGGCATTCTTATTGAACTTGCCCTCACGGGGCTTGGTTACGACAACTTCAGGCATTCGAATCTCATTTCTGTATTCGGGCACGGGCGTTTTGCGGCGCCGCTCCCTTTGTGAAGAAGCCAGTCATCAGTTGTCAGTCATCAGTTCTCAGTTGAAAACTGAAAGGCGTTCATTTGTGCCTGACACTTACTAACTAGCTCCGGTTAAGGTTTCGCCGTCCTGAAAACTGACGACTGAAAAACTGACAACTAGGAAAACAGCGTACTGACGCTGGTCTCCATGTGAATGCTCTCGATGGCCGCGCCCAGCAGGCCGGCAATGGAGAGCACTTTAATCTTGGGCAACTTCTGTGCCGCTTCGCGCAGCGGAATGGTGTTGGTGACGACCACCTGTTGCAGGCGCGAGTTGGCAATTCTGTCGATGGCCGGTCCTGAGAGCACGGCGTGGCTGGCGCATGCATAAACGGCTGCGGCGCCGTTCGCGTAGAGCGCGTCCACGGTCTTCACGAGGGTTCCGGCAGTATCGATAATGTCGTCGATGATGAGGGCGGTCTTGCCTACGACATCGCCGACCACGTTCATGACTTCAGCTACGTTGATATCGGTGCGGCGCTTGTCGACGATGGCCAGCGGTGCGCCCATCTTCTGTGCGAAGTGGCGTGCCCGCTCCACGCCGCCGGCGTCCGGCGAAACCACGATAAGGTTGGGCAGCGCGAGCGAGCGGAAATGGCTGACCAGCACCGGGCTGGCGAACATGTGGTCTACGGGGATGTTGAAGAAACCCTGAATCTGAGCTGCGTGCAGGTCGACAAAGAGGGCGCGATGGGCACCGGCGGTGGTCAGCAAGTCGGCGATGAGCTTGGCGCTGATGGCGACGCGCGGGCGATCCTTGCGATCCTGGCGCGCATAGCCGTAATAGGGCACGACCGCTGTGATTCGGGCTGCCGAAGCACGCTTGAGAGCGTCGATCATTACGAGCAGTTCCATCAGGTTCTGGTCGACGGGGTAGCAGGTGGGCTGAACGACGAAGACATCGACGCCGCGGACATTCTCGAGCAACTGGAAGTAGACTTCGCCATCCGCGAAGCGCTGCAGCTTGGCGTCGCCCACCTTGACTCCGATGTGCTGGCCAATTTCCTCAGCCAGAGCTCGATTGGCCGAGCCACTGAAGAGCCGGAAGCGCTTATCCTCGCTCAGAACACGAGTCCGCTTGCGCTCCGGGCCCGGCTTGCCGCCGGGAGACTTCGAATCGGGTGGACCGCTGGGGGGCGTTGGGCCCTTCCCGGCTCCGTCCTGGTTGGCGTCGCCCGCACCGGGCTGTTGCTTGTCTTCGACCGCTACCGTCACTGTTTCCACTTCCATCTCCGAGGTACCTCCAAGCTGGTTTGCTTTGGCTGCATTCCGGGTCGTACATAAAAACTGGCTGGGCGACTAGGATTCGAACCTAGACAAGTGCCTCCAAAGGGCACTGTCCTACCATTAGACGATCGCCCAACTTCCAAGAAAACTTTCGGGGTTATCCCGAGCCACCTTGACCGACTGCCGTCCGCGAGTTTCTCTCCCGCCCAGCCGGGCTGTCAACCTTACTGCTGCACAAGCATGTTTGCCCAATATTCCGAGCGCGGCAGGGTGCGTGTGATCTGGCTATCGACGCCCGCCGCAGTCAGCCGTTCGCGGGCTGCCTGTGCATCCCTTTGGGTCAGGTACAACCCGAAGAGCGCCGAACCGGACCCCGACAGCGAGGCATGAAGGGCAGCCTCCGGAGTGCCGGTGGCCGCAAGAAGACGCTTGATTTCTGCAAGGGAGGGCTGCTGGGGAAAGACGACGCGTTCAAAGTCGTTCTGGATCCAGCTACTGATCCCGGTGCGGACAAGCGCGGACTCTTGAGGTCCGGCGAGGTCCCTGCCCAAGGCAGAGACACCGGAGGAGCCTGATCCATGCTGACCCTGCGGGATTGTTCCCGCGAAGGCGCTGGCATAGGCGCGGCTCAACTGTTCCAGTCTATCTTCTGACGCATCAGCGGTCAAACCCTCCGTCGCGCACAGAACGTCCCAATCGCGGAAGGCCTGTGGGGTGGAGACTCCGACGGGTGGAAGGGCGACGACGCACCAGACTGGATCGAGATCGGGAAGGGGGTAGACATTTTCGCCCCGATCCCGCCCGAGAACCGCTCCTCCGACGAGGAAAAGTGGGACATCGGAGCCTACCTTAGCGGCGAGATTCAGCTCGAACGAAGGCCAGTTCTCAGCGTTAAAAGTAACCGAACCGGGTTCGGGAACTCCCATATTTTCAGCAAATTGACTAATGTCGAGCCAGCTTGTCCTTCCGCGTCCGTCGGGAATGACGTTCTCGCGGCAGAGGCTTAGTTCTGTCTCAAGGCCGACAAGAGCGGCGATGGCGTTGGCGGACCCGGCACCGAGACCGCCCTGAATGGGAAGGCGCTTTTCGATGTGGATCGAGACGTTTGCGTGGGTATCGTGGGCTTCCAGCTCCAGGGCGACCATCTTATGCGCAGTGTTGCGGCTATCAGTAGGAACGCGGCGGTCGTTTGAGGTGAGGCGGATGGATGTCGCCGGGGCGCGCTCTGCGGATACAGTTACAAAGTCGTGCAGTTCAAGTGTTTGATAGACAGTGGCAAGCTCGTGGAATCCGTCCTCCCGCGGCGCGCCTATGTACAGGCCGAGGTTGATCTTGGCGTGCGAACGAACGGTGGTGGGCATACCGGTCCATTGTAGAGCGGGGCCGTCCTGCGTTGCGCCGGTCCAGTCCCGCAACTTAGGCGAACCGCCGCGGGAAGATTGCTCGTAGAATCAGGGTGCGCTTTGGATCCAGATCGCGTCGAGCACGTGCGCGCAAGGAGTGCACCATGCCTTTCCAGGGCAAGTTCGCATTCGGCTCTTTGCTGAGATGTGGCTGTGCGTTCCTCCTGTCATTCGCCGTCTGGAGTGCAAACGGTCAGGACAGCGCGCGGGACTCTTCCGCAGGGCAGACTTCCGCGGTTCGCTCCGAGGTCTACTTCGCCCCGCTCGAAATCATTCACGACAAGCCCTACGTCTCTCTAATGGTGAACGGCCGAGGACCTTTCCGGTTCCTTATCGATACAGGGACGGGAGGCCAGGCGCTGATTACGCCGGAGTTGGCAGAAGAACTACTTCTTCCGGTTGTCGGGCGTGCACATTTGACAGACCCAAGTGGTCTCGGCGAACAACGTTCCGAGATCGCCCGGATCGAATCGTTGAACCTCGCTGGCGCGGAATTCTCAGAGGTCGATGCGGTGGTTCACAACCTATATGGAGATGCCAACTGCGACGGCGTGCTTGGGTTCACACTGTTCGAGGACTACCTGCTGACGCTGGACTTTCCCGGACGCCGGATGATTTTGACAACCGGCGCCATCAAAGAGGATGCAGGCGGCTCTGTGCTGCCGTTCAGGATGCCAGAGGGGGTTCCCATTGTGGCGCTCACGATAGGCGGGCAGCAGTTTGAGGCGCAGATTGATTCCGGCGGAACCGGGATGAGCGTGCCCGCGAAGGACTTGAGAGAACTGAAATTCGAAGAGACGCCTGTTGAATTCGCCAGCGCCGAATCGGTTTCCACCAAGTTCCAGATCAAGGCGGCGCGGCTGCAGTCGGATGTAAAGCTCGGCCGGTATACCTTCACGCAGCCATTTATCGAGATCAATTCGGCGTTCCCACTCGTCAATATTGGTTCGACGCCTCTGCAGCATTTCGTCGTCACATTTGATCAAATCAGCGAACTGGTGCGCCTGAACTCGAGCCAAGACACGCTGCACCTTGATGCGTCGCCGACCCCAGTGCAGTTGCTGAATGAGCCGCGGCGACAGCCATCGGATGGCAAGCTGGTTCCGGCCGGGTTCTAGCCTCTAGTCCTGGCTTCGATTTCAATTGCCGCGCTTTGCGCGGTTTGTGTACGCTGATTGCGACCTTCCCTGTTGAGCAATCAAACTCCTCTTACCTCCACACCGAAATGGAGAAACGATGAGACGTCGTTCTTTTCTCAAAAGCGCAGCAATCCTTCCACTTTTTGGATTTGATCCCGCCGTCTTTTCGAGTTCTCCAGTGGATAGCCTCTCCGGGCAGCCAAACGTCGTTCCCGCAGGCAAAGATCGGCTCGGCGAAACGCATTCGCGCGGCTACAGTTCAATTTTGTTCAAGGTGCTTCCGCGGGAGACGAGCAACGGATTGTTTGTCATCGAGCACATAAATCTCGTGAATGGAGGGCCGCCGCTGCACAAACATCTCCATCAGGAGGAGTATTTCTACCTGATTTCGGGAGAGGTGCGGTTCGCGGTAGGCGACCAGCGTTTGACGTTGCGTCCGGGCGACTCGATTCTCGGGCCACGCGGTATTCCTCATACGTTTGCCGCGGTGGAGGGAAAGCCGAGCCGATTGCTGATCTCATTTTCGCCGGCGGGGAAGATGGAGGAGTTCCTGCGCGACACGGCGGTACCCAATCCGCCGGTGCAGGATGCGGCGTTCTTTCGCAGGTACGAGATGGACCTTGTTGGGCCATCGCCGTTCGCAGGCTGAGAGCTTTCCGGCAATATGGGGCTCCACCGGGAACCATTGGCGCCGTCCGAACGTAATTCAAATCTGCGGAGTACACTGGTGCCGCATGAATGACCGTGCTTGAACAGCACGCGAAAGGGAATAAAGGAAAATGAAGAACCTTATCCGCGGTGTAGTGGTTATTTCGGTGCTGGCGAGCACGGTTTCATTAATCGCACAAACCGCGCAGAGCGCCCAGCCTGCGTTGACCGCTGACGAGATCGTCAGCAAGTACGTAGCAGCCGTTGGAGGGAAAGACGCGATCAGCCAGGTGAAATCGATCTACACGGAAAGCTCGCTCCAGGTGATGGGGAGCGAGAATCCAAGTACCACGACGATTGTGGATGGCGTCGGATACAAGAGCGAGACAGACCTCAACGGCACGAAGATCGTGACGTGCTACACCGACAAGGGCGGCTGGTCAGTGAATCCGATGGCGGGTGCGAATGAGCCCACGCCCATGCCGGACGATGTGTACAACGCGGGCAAGGGCCAGATCAATGTTGGCGGCGCGCTCTATGACTATGCAGCCAAGGGCAGCAAAATCGAGTTCATGGGGAAGGACGGCAACAACTACAAGATCAAGTTGACTTCGAAAGAGAATGTCGAGGCGATGTACCTGATCGATTCGACGTCTTTCTACGTCACATCTGTCACGTCGAAGGGCAAGATGCAGGATCAGGATGTCGATATCAACACCAGCTTCTCCGACTACCGGAAGACTGACCTGGGCTACGTGGTTCCCTACGGCATTAATGTGGATTTCGGACAATTCGCCTTGTCGATCGCGGTGAAAAAAGTGGAGTTGAACAAGACGATCGATCCGGCTGTATTTGCCATGCCGAAACCAGCAGAAGCGCCGGCAGCGACGCCCGCAACCAAACAGTAGTCCTCCTCGAGCGCCATGCCCTGCCTTCTTCAGGCCGTGGCCGTGGCGCGCGACACCATTTGTCTCGCTGCGCGGAGAGTCGCCACCGGATCGCCTGTGGGGTGAAACTCCATCGCGACGACGTGGCGATATTTCAGCTCCGCGAGTTTGCGATAGATGTTGTTGTAGTTGATCTCGCCTGTTCCGGGCTCGTGACGTCCGGGAACATCCGCGACATGGATCAGGCCGATGACGTCGATGTGCTTGTCGAGTTTCTCGATGAGGTTGCCCTCGGCGATCTGCTCGTGGAAGATGTCGTAGAGAAACTGCACCTGCGGGTGGTTGACAGCGCGAACGATTTCGATTCCTTCTGCGGCGGATTGTAGGAAATAGCGCGGATTCTCGTCGGGGTCGATGCACTCGAGCAGCAGGCGAACGGGCTGACCGCCAATCTGTTTGCCGTCGATGAGTTCGGCTGCGCGCTTAAGCGAGTCGATACAGCTTTGATGCTGCTGCTCGCGTGAGAGCCCCGAGACGACGTTGCCGGAGAGGACGATGATTGCCGGGCAGGAAAGCGTCTCCATTGGAATGAGCGCTTGTTTCAACTCAGAGAGAAAAGGTTCACGGTGGGCCGGATCGGCAAGTCCGTGCGCGTGGCCAGCGTGTTCGAGACCGGCTGTGGCGTCGAAGGAGATGCCGAGACGTTTCCGAGCGGCATTGGCGCGGGCGAAGTCGGCATCGCTCCACTTGGCGTATTCTCCGACGAGCTCGACCTTCGTGTAGCCGGCCTGCGATATGTTGGCGAGACGCTGCTCGAAGGGCAGGTCGGTCCACACCGTCCAGAGCATGATGGAAAGCGGGAAGGGCGCGGTTTCCTTCCCGAGATCGCGCAAGGGTTCAGCGTGCAGAACGGAGCCGGCAATTGCGGTGGAGGCGATGCCCTGGGCGAATTGGCGGCGATTGAAGATTGGTTGATTCATCGGTTCACTCTTAGTCCCGCGATTCATTGCCTTGTTATCTCCACTTTGCCGGAGCGACGGAGAGACTGCCAGTCCTTTTCGGTTTGATCGGCGTAGAGTGAGCCGAATTGAGCCAGGGCCTCAGCGAAGGTTGCTCCGTTTCCGAGATAACCCGCAATCACCAGTGGATCGCCGGAGCGGGCATGACCGCGGGCCAGCAACTCGCCACAGACTTCCCCGAAAGCGGTGAGGCCGGTTCCTGCGAGATCCGCAAGATCGATGGATCCCTTGTGGTCGTTGAGTTGACGGACAAGGAAGTGGCGAGCGCCGATGTGCGTCCAACCGAGAAACGGGTCGGACTGCAGTTGCATGGAACGCTGTCCGATGACGACGCGCTGACCGTTGTGCGGACAGGGGCGCGCATTGGGAAGGTACGGCCCATAGGCCGATTGGGCTTCTTCTTTGATTTGCAGAAAGAGCGGATCGTTGGGGCCGTTGCCTTCAAAGTAGATGCAGTAGTCGCGTAGACCGACGGAACCAGTGCCGACCACCTTGAAGGCCACGTCGATGGGCCGGTAGAGCGAGAGCAGATGCTGGCGCTGCGACTCGAGCATTTCGCGGTAGGGGCCGAGCGAATCGAGAACCTTCTCAGCCTGCGCGCCCGTGATGCGCGTGAGGTTGGGCCTGATTTCCTTGAAGCGGCGCGCGCCCGGCTTGCCCGGCACGGGCTCGGTGAGTTGCTGCAGAGTGTGCACGGGGGTAGCACGCTCTGCCTTGAGGAGTGCCTGATGAACGGGTTGAACGTCGCCAAGACGATGCACCTGGAAGTGCGCGACTTCAAGCAGCGGCGTTTTTGCGAACGCGCGCATCATCTCGGAGTAGCGGATGATGCATTGCTCCACGGCTTGCAGTGCGGATGACTCTTTGTGTCCTGACTCGCGCCCGGCCAGGACGAGCGAAGCAGCCATACGCTTCAGGTCCCACTCGAAGGGGCCGCGGATGGTTTCATCGAAATCGTTGATGTCGAAGACAAGACGGCCGTCGGGTGCAGCGAAGGCGCCGAGGTTGCGCACGTGGGCATCGCCGCACAGCTCCGCTTCAATGCCGGTGTTGGGAAGCATGGCAAGGTCAGCAGCCATGACTGGCGCGGCGCCGCGGAAGTAGAGGAATGGCGACTGCGCCATCATCTGATGCTTGAGCTTCAGCAGTGCAGGAACGCGTCCCCGCTCGACGCGCTCCAACAGGGAAAGCGGTGTCGTCTTCCGCGCCTTGATGTTGAGTTCGTTGTTCTGCTGGCGGCGCAGCTGCTTTCGCCGCGATTGACCGAAAACCCTTCGTTCATCAGGCGTTGCCCAGTTCATGCTCGCAATGCCTCCCTCCGCATTCTATTGGAGGATAGTCGGTGACGGTGTGATTGCAACCGTCAGAATATGACGGTGCTGGCCAGTTCAGAGGGCGGCGCCGCTCGTTTACACTGGATTGCCGGCACACGATCCACACCTTACTCATGCTCATCGAGAGTGGCCGTCCGGAGGATTCCGCTTGAAACATCCTGATACTCGTTTCCTGGCTGGATTTGCCGCGGTGTTGTTGCTCGTTTCCGCGATGCCGGCGCAGCAGAAAGCAAAACCGCTGACAGTCGAGGGCATCTTTGCTCATGGCGCTGTAATGGGCACGCCGCCAAGCGGGCTGGCCTGGTCACCTGATGGGCAACACCTGACGTATCTGGACGGCGGCGAATTGATCGATCTTGATCCGGGGCTAAAGAAGCCCCACATCCTGGTGAGCCGCGCCAAGCTCGCCACGCTCACAGGTGGAAAAGTGTCGGAGCAGGATCGCGACCACCGCGAACGCTATGGGATGGCGAGCTATATCTGGGCTCCAGATTCGAAGCACCTGATGTTCGACTCGAACGGTAGTTTGTGGATCTACGACCTGGGCAACGGAACGGGTGTGGATATTGGCTATGCCGGGGAGGGCTCGGGTGATGATCCAAAATTCTCGCCCAATGGCGAGTATGTTTCGTTTATCCGCAATCATGGGCTGGCCGTGGTTCCGCTGCGCGAGTCGGGGACGCCGACGGTGATGGCGGCGCCTGCGCCCAATCCAGCGACTCTGAACGGCGAAGTGGATTGGGTGTACGAGGAGGAACTCGATACCAAGAGCAACTACTTCTGGTCGCCGGATTCGAAGAACCTGGCATTTTTGCAGATGGTAGAGGAGAGTGTTCCGGAGTATCCGATCACCGATTGGATCCCGACGCATGCGTCAGTGAACAAGCAACGATATCCGCAGCCGGGGGATTTGAACCCGGATGTACGGGTGGGTGTTGTGAGTGCAAAAGGAGGCAAGGTCTCCTGGGTTCACGTGCCGATCGAGCAGGGGCAGGACTACATTCCGCGATTTGGATGGGTGGATCGCAAGACGCTATGGGTGGAGACGCTGAGCAGGGATCAGAAGCATAGACGGATTTATTTTGCGGACCCAGGCATGGGAATAGCCCACAGCGTACTGGAAATCTCGGACGAAAAGTTCCTGAATGAAAACTTCGATCTGTATGTGGCGCATGGATGCATTGTCCTGACGGACTGGACCGACGGCCACAACCATGTCTATCTCTACAAATACAACGAGGGTAAGACCGACTCAACGACCGCCGCGCTTGAGAAGCAGTTGACCAAGGGGGATTTCGAAGTCGGCGAGGTGTACCGGGTCGATCCAGAGCGCAAGGAAATTGAATACGCGTCGAACGAGGGCGCTGCGCTGGATCGGCAAGTCTGGCAGGCGACATTCGACGGCGAGCGCAAGCAACTGACCAGTGGCGCGGGCAATCACGATGCCAGCTTTGCGCCGACGGGAAGCAGCTTCACCGATAAGTATTCATCGCTCATGGAGCCGCCGGTACTGGAGCTTTGCTCCGTCGCAACTAAGTGCACGGCATTCTGGGCGTCGCATTCGATCGATGCATATGGTTTGCGCGGCCCGAAGCAGTTTGAGGTGAAGGCGCACGACGGGACGACCCTCTACGCCACGTTGCTGCTTCCGGAAAACATGTCCGCTGCGGCAAGCGTACCCATGATCGTGAATCCATACGGTGGGCCGGCGGTGCAGACGGTATTGAACCGGTGGAGCGATGGGCTGCTGTTTGATGAGTTGCTTGCGCAGCACGGGTTTGCCGTGTTGCATGCGGACAATCGCGGCATGGCCGGGCGGGGGCGCGAGTTTGCGCAGGCGGCATATCACAACTTTGGGGCTGTGCAGCTTGAAGATCAGTTGGCGGTGGTGGATGCGGTGCTCGCGAAGTACCCGCAGCTTGATCCGAAGCGACTGGGATGGTGGGGCTGGAGCTGGGGCGGCACATTCACACTGTATTCGCTGACGCACTCGGATCGCTTTCGGGCCGGCGTCGCTGTTGCTCCGGTGACGGACTGGCGCAATTACGATTCGATCTACACTGAGCGCTATATGAGCCGGCCCTCTGATTTCCCGGAGGGATACAAGGATTTCTCAGTCGTGAATTCTGCCGGCAACCTGAAGGGACGCATCCTGCTGGCGCATGGGACGGGCGATGACAACGTGCACATCGAAAACACTGTGCAATTTGTGCAGAAGCTGATTGAGGCGCAGATTCCGTATGATCTGCAGATCTATCCGCGGAAGACGCATTCGATCTCAGGCCCCGATGTGCGCACGCATTTGTTCACGCGCATCCTTGCTCAGTTTGAGCAGTATCTGAAACCGCCGGTTCAATGAATGATCGAATAAAGACGGACGCGGCGATGGAAGAAGTGATGAGAGCGGAACTAGAGCGGCTGGAATTGCTGCTGATGGACCCGGCGGTGCGGCGCGATCGCGAACGAGTAGCTGGACTGCTGGCTGACGACTTCATGGAGTTCGGATCTTCGGGGCGGATCTGGACGCGAGAGGCGACCCTGGAATTGCTGGCGACCGAGACGTACACGCCGCCAACGGTTGAGACTTTTGCATGCAAGATGCTCGATGGGAACGTGGCGCTGGTGACCTATCACGCGCTGCGGATCGATGCAGCGACGGGAGACCGGACGGCTACGCTGCGGAGTTCAATCTGGACGAGGGTAAGCGGAAATTGGCAAATGCGATTCCACCAAGGGACGCGCGCAAACTAACGGGAGTGCGCCAGAGCTGCAGCGCTACATCTCATGGCGATTGAAGATCGAATCCTTTTCGCGCTTGGGGCAGTTAGTGCACTCGAGGCAACAAACGAGGAGCACCGCCACTCCCAAGGTGACCAGAATGGCCAACACGCTTGCGTATGAAGCGATCCAATGCAATAAGTTACCCATATCCCACGGCGGCCTGCGCTCGCATCCAACTCCGCCCCTTGGAAAGAACACCAGTAGCGGTAAAAGGCTCGGAGGTTACGGACCCTCCGGCACCGCAAGTCTACCACCGATTTATATAAAGAGTCCCCATGAATCAGGTCTTGCGGTTAGGCGAATAAAAGACGAAAATTGGATCGCAATGAATGCAGGCGACTTGAACCCGGAAGATGGCTGCAGACCGGAAAACTGGCCCGAGGGAACGGTTCCCTCGTCGGCCCAGGATGTGCCAGCGAATGAGCGCCGAGAAGAACCTTGCCTGAACTGGCTGTTCGTCGATCTGAACTCCTACTTTGCATCGGTTGAGCAGCAGGATCGTGCGGAGTTGCGCGGGGTACCGGTGGGGGTGGTGCCGATGCTGGCGGACACAACCTGCTGCATCGCTGCGAGTTACGAGGCGAAAGCGCATGGCGTAAAGACGGGGACAATCGTCGCAGATGCGAAGAAAATGTGCCCCAACATCGTGCTGGTAGAAGCGAGGCATGAGATTTACGTGGACTACCACCATCGAATCGTGGAGGCGGTCGAGACTTGCTTGCCGGTGACGGCGGTGATGTCGATTGACGAGATGGCCTGCAAGCTGATGGGGCGGGAGCGGCCCCTGCTTGCGGCTCTCGAACTGGGGCGAAAGGTAAAGGCGCGGATCCAGGAGCAGGTGGGGCCTTTCCTGAGGAGTTCGGTGGGATTGGCGACAAGCCGTTACTTGGCCAAGGTGGCGAGCGATATGGAAAAGCCGGACGGGCTGGTGGCGCTGCCGCTGGATGTGCTGCCCGAGGCGCTGCGCAGGTTGACGCTGCGGGACCTGCCTGGGATTGGTGCGAAGACCGAGAAGCGGCTGAACGAAAAAGGCATCCATACGATGGACGACCTGCTGAAGCTGGACTGCGAGCAGGCGGGGCAGCTGTGGGGGTCGGTGTGGGGCGAGCGGCTTTGGCATTGGCTGAAGGGCGAGGACTTCGAGATGTCGGAGACCGAGCATCTGAAGTCGATCAGCCACTCGCACGTGCTGGCGCCGGAGATGCGGACTGCGGAGAAGGCGTGGGCGGTGGCGCACAAGCTGCTGCACAAGGCGGCGATGCGGTTGCGGACGCACAAGCTGTGGGCCAGCTCGATCGGGCTGGCGGTGGGGTTCTCAGTACCGCGGGGGCAGAATGCGCCGGTAAGCCGATTCGGTGTGCCGACGCGCGGATGGCATCACGAGATCCGGCTGAGCGAGTGCCAGGATAACCAGACACTGATTGGCGCGCTGTGCCGGCTGTGGGCTGAAAAGCCGAAGGGACAAGGATACGATGAGCCGTATTTCATCGGCGTGAGCCTGAACGGGCTGGTGCCCGATCGGCTGCACTCGTTGAACCTGTTTGATTCACTCGACAACGCGAAGAGCCGCGCGAAGCTGCTGGAGGCGATGGACCAGCTCAATCAGAAATACGGGATGAGCACGCTGGCGCCGGCCACGATGCTCGCAGCGTATAAAGCTGCGCCGACCCGGATCGCGTTTCATAGCATTCCGGATTTGTTCTGAGCAGCGCTGAGACAGGAAAAACCTTTCAAGCAAAATCCGATTTCAGGGGAGTCGACGAACGGTAACTGCCGGATTGTCCAGTACACAGTCAGAACGCACACGGCGGCCTATGTATACTTCTGCACTATGGGTGGTTTCGGCTTCTTCTTCGACAACGTAGTCCGTGCGATTGTGAAGAATGTTCGCAGAGAGAAACGCGCTAGTACTGCAGAGAACTGGCCAATTGTCGATGCAAAGGTCGCGCAATCGAGCTGTGGAGGCGTCTCGAAACGTCCCGTTGTTACCTATTCTTATGCGGTAAACGGAGAGACTTGGTACGGCACTTGCGTCGGCCATTATCTGGGAGACACGGAGATCGAGAAGGCGCGGTCGGCTCTTAGTGCAATCCCAGTTTTTCGTGTTCGCTATGATCCTAGCGATCCAGCAGAGAGCCGAGTACTCAATCGGGACAACCCAAAACTCCCCTTTCAGGTCAATCGCGATCCTTATTGATTGGTTCTGAATGTGTGAATACTACTCAGAAGTAAGCAATTTTCTGGCTAGAAGGTCTGAGAAGAACAACCGCAGATGTTTCGACTCCGCTTCGCTACGCTCAACATGACAGCCGCTTTCGCGATTGTCGGTGAGTCACCGGCTAATCGGAAACAGCGCCGCAAACGAATGTCCGGATTAGCCGATCCAGGACTACTCGGGCCGGCCGATCCATGAATACTGCCATCCCACTGACAGAGCCTGGTAGTTTCCGCCGTACTTGATGTAGGCGCCGTTGGCATAGCTGCATTTGAGGGTTTGATGCTTCGTCACGGGCGCGGCGAACGTTCCCCCGACGCGAGAATTGTTTTGCAGAGTATTCGGGTTTTCCACTCCGTTCAAACTCGTCGTGCCACCGCGCCAGTAATTTCCATCGAGCGAGGCCCATAGCCGGGGCCGAAAACTATAGCTCAGGTGTCCTTCGAATGCGACGATGGGGGCAGACGACTGGGAGGTTACGCCGGGGTTGTACTGGTTTTTGGAGAAGTACTCGGGATTGATGGTGTAGAACCATCCCCCAGCGTATCCATCGACGATCCAATGGCCCCACCGTCGTGAGACGCCCACTTCCGGTTTGAAGCCCCAGCGATTGGCACCGAAATTGACTAACTTCGTCCCATCGTATTGGCCCGTTGGGGCGTCGACTCGGAGGCTTGCTCCGATGACTGTCTTCTGTCGCCATTTCGCGAATTCCCGCGCATCCATCGCGGGGCCGCCGTAGAGATTTATCGCGAAGCGATAGGTTGTATCGAGCAACCCGGACCGGTACACATTTGTTTCCTTCGCGAACAGCTCCCCGCTGAAGTTCGCAACACCATAGGGCAGGGTGGCATTGATGCTGGACGAGCGGCCAAAGATTTTCATCGCGTGCGCATAAGTAAAGCTTGCGATATTTCCGGTTGCTGTGGCATCGGTGATGGGCACAGCGTTGTTGAAGGCCAGGTTGCCGGTTAGAAAACTGTAGGACGTGACCACAGCGTTGGAATGGACGGGCGTAATCAGGTAGGCTCGTGGCGTCAGGTCCTGAGCGTGGCTCTTTCCTGCCAAACAAATCGCGATCATGATCGAGAACAGGAGACCTGCGATCGCGCCAGAACGCGGTGTTTTCAATTGCTCGCGGATCACGGTTGCTCTCATTCCATCGTTTCCTTCACCACGCCCGACTCACTCTGCTTCTTTGATCGCCGCACCTCGTCGAGCTTCCCGACGCGAATCGCATGTCTGAGCGCGTTGAGATCCTTCTCGCGAAACAGCAATCCCGGCTCGTTGATTCCGCTGGTCGAGAGCGTGCTGTGCGGTGACACCCGCGAATGCTAGATCAATCTATGGGAGTAGTCTGCTGGGAGTTTTGTCAGTTGTTGCGTAGGGTTCGGGCGCCGCACTAGCTCTTCGTCGCTTTGCTGGACCCAGACAGACGCTCTAGAAAAAGGACGCTCCAATCATCGGAGAGGCCTTTTCCACTCTGAAATGCTGAGGCGACTAGGTGTTTACTGACCGCGCCTCACCCAGCACAACCTTCACCGTCATCTGTCGTTTGCCGCGCATTACGGTCACGCTGACGGTGTCGCCGGCCTGGTGCTTGTCCATCACGACGCTGATGTCCTGCGGATCGGTGATCTGCTGGCCGTCGATGG
This sequence comes from uncultured Acidobacteriaceae bacterium, assembly GCA_963735215.1. Taxonomy (GTDB): domain Bacteria; phylum Acidobacteriota; class Terriglobia; order Terriglobales; family Acidobacteriaceae; genus Telmatobacter. The sequence goes on from CAVTKF010000015.1 coordinate 691,313, forward strand.
CCACAATCAGATCGCCGCCCAGCATGACCGGCTGATTGCCAACGTAGGCTTGCTCGTTGCCGCCGCGCAGCCCTGCCCGGTCCGCCGCGCCACCAGCTATTACCTTCTGGATCAGCACGCCGTAGTCCGCGGCGAGGCCCATCTGCTCGGCCAGGTCCGGTCCAATCGCATACGAGACAATGCCCAGCGACGGCCGCCGCACCTGTCCGTAGCGCGTCAGGTCGGCAAGCACAGCCTTGGCGGTGTTGATGGGGATGGCGAATCCGATGCCCGGAGCTCTGATCGGCACCGTTGAAGGCGATCATGGTGTTGATGCCGATGACTTCGCCGCGGGAGTTGAGCAGCGGCCCGCCGGAGTTGCCGGGGTTGATGGCCGCGTCGGTCTGGATGGCGTCTTCAATGGGCGCGCCGTCTCCGTTGCGGATGGAGCGGATGGAGCTGATGATGCCCGTGCGTCATCGTTCCGCTCAGGCCGAAGGGATTGCCGATGGCATAGACCTTTTCGCCCACGGCGAATCTGGCTCGAGTCGGCCAGCGTACCGGCTGCAGATCGGGCGCGTCGATCTTGAGCAGTGCGAGGTCATGCACCTTGTCGCTGCCGATCACGCGTTGCCTTGTAGCTGCGCTTGTTGCTCAGCTTCACCTCGATGCCGCGATTGGCGCCTTCTACCACGTGGAAATTGGTAAGCACGTGGCCGGCCTTGTCGAGAATGAATCCCGAGCCCTGGCCTTCCTGCGGCACCGTCCCGTAGAAGAAGTTGAAGATCACAGCGCGCGACGTGATGTTGACCACCGAGGGCAGCACGCGACTGGTAGACGGCGATGTTGTTCTGCTCTTCCGCGTCGAATGCTGGCGCGGCCTGAGCCTCCGATAAGCTCCAGCGGAGAGCTGGAGGCTCGCGAGCTCGATGAGTGTCAAAGGGTTCAAGCCTCGCTGGAAAGTGGGTGGTGATAAACCAGAATCCACCAACCAGAAGAACGACCAAAACAAACTGGCGCAGTTTCATAGCTCTCTTAGACCTTAACGACCTTTCTATATAACAGTTACGAAGCCCGATGGACGGAGTTCCCAGGGAAGCACACGGCCCTCGCAACTGGTTTGTTGCCACTTCCTATTTTAATAACTATCGATCCAGATTTAAGTTGCTCTCCTGCTTCAGCCGCGGCCAGAGATCCCGGACCTGGGCGCGAAGGGCTTCGATATCGCCGCGTGTTTTCAAGCAGATAGTCGGCCCGCGGGGCCTTTTCGCTGTCGGGAATCTGGTGGGCCAGCCGGGAGCGGGCGTCGGCCTCGGCAGCTGGTCACGGTTCTGCGGCGGAAGGCGAGATGCGCTCCACGTAGCGGGCGATCTTTGCGCTGTCGGGCGCGGTGACCAGGACGACGCGGTCGATGCGCTCGCGCCACTCGGTGAAGACGGCGTTCGCCTCGCCGCTTTCGCGGGCATCGCGTTCGACCTCAAAGATCAGCGCCGAGACGACCACGGCCACGGCTGCCGGATCGCGCTCGAAGACCTCGGTTCATCCACTGCCGCTGCGCTTCGATCACCGCCGGATGGACGATCGCGTTCAGTTCCTTACGCGCCCGCCGCGGAAGGCGAGTTCGGCAAGCCGAGCGCGGTTGAGCCGGCCATCCGGCAAGAGAACGCCGTCGCCAAACACGCGGACAATCTCGTTGAACCCGCCTGGCCCGGCTCCATCAGCTGCGCGGCCCAGCTCATCGGACTTCGATGACCTCGGCGCCGAGTTCGCGCAGGATCGCGGCAACGGTGCTTTTGCCGCTGCCCAGCCCGCCGGTGAGTCCAACGCGCAGCATTGGCTAGAGTCCTCTGCCGCATTTTGGCGGCGCGCACGGTGTTGGCCATCAGCATGGCGATGGTCAGCGGACCCACGCCGCCGGGAACCGGCGTGTACGCGCCGGCCAGTTCAAACGCCTTCGGGTGCACGTCGCCGACGATCGTCGATCCGCGCTTGGCGAAAGTGGCCTCGCGTTTCGCATTGCCGGCGAAGAAACGGTCGAACTCCTCCGCGTCGTGATGCGATTGATGCCGACATCGATGATGGTGGCGCCGGGCTTGACCATCTCCGGCGTGATGAACCCCGGACGGCCGATGGCGGCGACCAGGATGTCGGCCTCGCGCGTAACCTCGCCGAGGTCGCGCGTTTTGGAGTGGCAGATGGTCACCGTGGCGTTCTCGTGCAGCAGCAGCATGGCGACGGGTTTGCCCACGATGTCGCTGCGGCCGACGACGACCGCGTGCTGTCCGCTGATGGGAAGTTGCTGCGCTTGAGAATCTCGATGACGCCCGCGGGCGTGCATGGCGCGAGAGCCGGACGGCCCGCCTGCAGCCGGCCGGCATTTACAGGGTGAAAGCCGTCCACGTCCTTCGCCGGGAGCACGGCATCGAGCAGAGCCTTGGCATCGACCTGCTTCGGCAAGCGGCAACTGGATCAGAATGCCGTCGATATCGTCGCGAGCGTTGAGCTCTGCGACCAGGTCGAGCATCTCCTCGGTGGTGACGGTGTCGGGCGGCGTGATCAGGTCGCTGAAGAGGCCGAGTTCGGCGCAGGTCTGCACCTTGCTGCGGACGTAGATCTCAGAAGCCGGCACGTGGCCGACCAGCACGGCGGCCAAGTCCGGGCCGGATGCCCTGCGCGGCGAGAGCGCTTGGACTTCTTCCGCGACTTCCTGCTTGATCGCCGCGGCAATCGCCGCGCCGTCGAGAACTTTTGCCATCAAACTCTCCCATCCAATCGTATCTTCTCAGCCGCAACGACGATCTCCCGATGCGACTTAGTCTCTTGGCAGGGAGGCATTGCTGCGACTCAACCGCCCGTTCGTCCAATCGTGATTTTCCTCACATTCAGCGGAATCATGGTCTTGCATACCTAAATTTAAGGAAAGATAAACCCTTGCACTTCAAGGGTATGCGACCGTTGTGCGGCGGCCGTCACAGTCGCTCGTGATCTGACTCACATACAGCTCTTTGTTCAAAACTCCAATCTCTGTGTCGAACATGATCTGGATCACACGGGACCTCTCTCTCGTTTGTCTCGTGCGGGCAGGCATCAGGAGATTCGGCTGCAATGAGTGTCTTCAAAGATGCAGGACATCTTTTCCGATTCGCGGGGCTCTTTGTTCTCGCCTTCCTTATGTTTCTGGTGGTGCGACATTACGTGGTCCCAAAGAGCTTCGGACAATACGGGCACTATCGCGGCGCTGCGATCGGTGAGATCGCGGCGCGTCCGGTGAAGTTTGCCGGCCACGAGACATGCGAAACCTGCCACACCGACATGCTGGATGTAAAGAGCAAGGGCAAGCATGCGCACGTGAACTGCGAAGCGTGCCACGGGCCGCTGGCGAAGCATGCTGACGATCCGGCGTCGGTGACGCCGGTGAAGCCGGACACGGCGGTGCTTTGCGCGCGGTGCCACACGGCGAGCGCTGCCAAGCCGAAGGGGTTTCCGCAGGTCGATCCGGCCGATCACTCGAACGGGGTTCCCTGCGAGACCTGCCACAGCCCGCACAGCCCGGCAATCGAGCGTCGGCAGCCGCACCAGCTGCAGGAGGTGCGAAGTGAATCTATCGCGGCGTCATTTTCTGGTCCTGATGCCGGCGGCGGCGGTTGCGTGGAAGTCCGTGCTGGCGGGAACTCCGGAGCAGGCTGCCGAACTACAAGATGACGCGAGCACTGGTGGGGCATGCTGATCGATATTCCCAAGTGCATCGGCTGCGGCAACTGCGTGCGCGCCTGCGCGGCGGAGAACGATGTGCCGGATGGATACTTCCGCACCTGGGTGGAGCGCTACCACGTCGACAGACGAGAACATGACCAACCCCGAGGTCATTTCGCCCGACGGCGGCAAAGAAGGTTTCCCGGTTGCGAAGGAAGATGCAGGCAAATACTTCTTCGTTCCGAAGATGTGCAACCACTGCGCGGATTCGCCGTGCACGCAGGTGTGTCCGGTGGGCGCGACATTCGTGACTCCGGACGGCGTGGTGCTGGTGGATCAGAAGTATTGCCTCGGTTGCGCCTATTGCGTGCAGGCCTGCCCGTACGGATGCCGCTACATTCATCCGGAGAAGAAGGTCGCCGACAAGTGCACGCTCTGCTACCACCGCATCACCAAGGGACTGACGACGGCCTGCTGCGAGACTTGCCCGACCGGCGCGCGGCAACTGGTGGATCTGAAGAATCCCGAAGGATCCGATTCACGAATTCCTGAAGACGCATAGCGTGCAGGTGCTGAAGCCGCAGATGGCGACGGGTGCAAAGGTCTATTACAACGGGCTGGATGGGTCGGTGCGGTAATGTGCAATCTTGCAATGTTCCTCGAGCGAGCAGGTGAAAGATTATGAATGGTGTTGAAGGCTTCATGTATCCGAACGAGATCGGGCTGCAGTGGAGCGTGCTGATCGTTCTGTATCCGTTCATCACGGGACTGGTGGCGGGCGCGTTCATTCTGGCGTCGCTGGAGCGCGTGTTTCACGTGGAAGCGGTGAAGCCGACTTACCGGCTGGCGCTGCTGACGGCGCTGGCGTTTCTGCTCGTGGCGCCGCTGCCGCTGCAGTTGCACCTGGGGCATCCGGAGCGCTCGCCGGAGATGTACTTCACTCCGCACAGCACGTCGGCGATGGCGATGTTCGGCTATGTGTACCTGTGGTACCTGATGGCCGTGCTGGTCTTCGAGATCTGGCTCGACTACCGGCGCGACATCGTGCTGCTGGTCGCGGTCAAGCAAGGGTCTGCTGCGGCTGATCTACAGGGTGATGACGCTGGGTTCGAGCAACATCAGCCCGCGCTCGCTGCACATCGATGAGAGGGTCGGCTGGATCGTCACGCTGATCGGCATTCCTTCGGCGTTCCTGCTGCACGGATATGTCGGCTTCATCTTCGGATCGATCAAGGCGAATCCGTGGTGGTCGTCGCCGCTGATGCCGGTGGTGTTTATCTTCTCGGCGATGGTGTCGGGCATCGCCGGCGTGATGCTGCTCTACATGGCTGTGACGAAGCTGCGCAGGCAGACGATCGACATGCGCTGCGTGGACACGATCGCGATGTATCTGTTCTACATCTTCATCATCGATTTCAGCCTGGAGATGCTCGACCTGATCCACCGCATCTACGAGGCCGACGAATCGTTCCGCAGCCTGGACTTCATGGTGCACACCAAGCTGTACTTCTCGCACATCGTCATCCAGATCATTCTCGGCACGGTGACGCCGCTGGTCCTGCTGTTCATTACGCAGGTGGTCAAGCTGCCGGAGAAGGTGCGCAAGCGGATGTATGTGACGTCGGGCTGCCTGGCGCTGATCGGCATTTTCGCGATGCGCTGGAACGTGGTGATCGGCGGGCAGCTGTTCTCGAAGAGCTTCCTGGGCTACACGACCTACAAGATGGCGCTGGTGACGCGTGAGGGATTGCTGGTGGCGGTTGCGTTGACGATTCTGCCGCTGTTCATTCCTGTGGGTGCTGGTGAAGCTGCTGCCGCCGTGGACCACAAGAGCCTGCACCGGAAGCCGTGACTGGCGATTGATCTCGCGCTGTTTACTGATCGGGTGAGATATGAACGAATCTCCCGGTACTTTGGAATTGCTTTCAACCCGCGTGGATGAACTGGAGAAGCGCGTCCACGCGCTGGAGCATCCAGACGAAAACAGATCGCCGGCGGTGAAACCGGTCATCGCGGTTGCAAGCGAAGCATATGTGCGGCGAATTAGACTCTCTTCAAACTGCAAATATCTTTCCCATCCTTGGTCGCGCCATGCTCGGCATTGCGGGAGCGTACGTGTTGCGCGCAGTAGCTGAGGCAGGCGTGATGCCCAAGGTTGCAGTTGCCGCTGTGGCCATTGCCTATGCGTTTGCGTGGCTGGTCTGGGCCGCGCGAGCATCCAAAGCTTCGGGATTTGTGCCGTTAATATATGCAGGAACTTCCACGCTGATTCTCGCGCCGATGCTGTGGGAGATCACGCTGCACTTCCATGCCTTTACTCCAGTGTGACGGCCGGAGTTTTGTCGGGCTTCGTGACACTCGCAACGGTTATCGGATTGAAAGACGGGCTGCCCCGTTTGTGTGGATTGCGCAGGGCGTCGGCGCAATCACCGCAGTCGCCCTCGCGATCGCGACACATGATGTGTTGCCGTTCGTTTTTGCGCTTCTGCTTGCATTGACGGTGGTTGAGTACGCAAGGGTGCGGAGCTATTCGCAACCCGTGTGGCCCCTGATTGCTCTTGTAACCGATGGTGCGGTCTGGGGAATGATCTTCATCTACAGCGGCCCGCAGAATGCGCGAGCTGAATATCCGGAATTGGGCGTCGTGGCACTCGTGTTTCCTGCCTGTCTGCTTTTTGCAATCAACGCAACGAGTGTAGCTGTACGCGCGATTCTGCAGGAACACAAGATCACTGTCTTCGAAATCGTTCAGGTGATGATTGCGTTCGGACTCGCTGATTTCCAGCGTGCTTTTCTTCGCGCCGCAAATGCGAAGTGCTCATTCTCGGCATAGCCTGCCTGGTTCTGTCGGCGGCGGCATACGCGGCGAGTTTCCGGTATCTCGGTCGTTGTGCCGAGATGCGCAATTTTCGCGTGTTCAGCATGTGGAGTGCGGCATTGCTCGTTGCCGGAGTGCTGTGGGCACTGCCTCGACCCGGGTCGGGCATCGCGCTCGCGGTTGCAGCTTTGGCCGCGTATATTGCTGCCGCACGAATTGACCCGAATATCCTCGAACTGCACGGAGCAGCATTTCTGTCCACGGCTGCAGGCGTCTCAGGTGCATTGCGCAGTATATCTTCGGCGCTCTTGCGGGCTCGCTGCCGCCGGACCCTCAATGATAGTGTGGATCGTCGCGTGCGCCGCGGTTTTGGCCTATAGTGCGGGAACGGACAAAAGCGATGATGGATGGTCGCGCCAGATGCTGCATCTTGTTCCCGCATTGCTGGCATCGTCTATGCTGTGTGCGCTGCTGGTGCGCGGTGGGGTGACGTTCGCGAACTTCGAATTGCCGCTGGACGCGCATCACATTGCGTTTCTTCGCACCCTTGTGATTTCCGCGATGGCGTTATGCCTGGCGTTTGCAGGTTCACGATGGGGCCGTATCGCGATGACGCGCCTAGCTTACGCTGCTTTGGCGTTTGTGGCGGCGAAGCTGCTCTTTGAAGACCTGCGCCATGGGCACATGGAATTCATCGCTGGATCGATCTTCCTGTTCGCAATTACGCTGATTGCGGTTCCCCGGCTTGTGCGGCTGGGCGCGAAGTTTCGCACAGCTTTGCACTCAGCGACCCCGGTGCATATTCCAAGCTGATCGGTCGAGCCGGACGCAGCGCGGAGGCCAATCGCAGGACATGGACAGCAAAACCGCTCCCCGTCAAATGAAGACAGCTACATGCGAATGGCGTTGTTGTCCGGCGTCATGGGCATGCTGCGCAGGCGTACGCCGGTGGCCGCGAAGATTGCGTTGCCGACGGCGGGCGCCAGGCCGACGAGTCCTGTTTCGCCGGCGCCGGCCGAGGGCAGGTCCTTGCGATCGAGCAGCACGATCTCGACTTGCGGCGTGTCGCTGAAGCGCGGCACGCGGTACTTGGCGAAAAGAGGATTCTGGATCCGGCCGTTGCCGAAGAGAATTCGCTTCAAACAGCGCGCCGCCGATGGCCTGCACGATCGCGCCCTGCATCTGGTTGCGCAGTCCGTCGGGATTCACGATCGCACCCGACTCCCACGCCTCGACCACGCGGCGAATCTGCACCTTCTTCGTTGCCGGATCGATGTCGACTTCGGCACAAGTGGCGACGAAGCCGCCTTTGTCGGTTCCGCAGGCGATGCCGAATCCGCGCTCCGGCGTGGACTTCGCGCTGGCCCAGCCGAACTTGTCGGCCGCGGCCTGCAGAACGGCCTTCAGCCGCGGATTGCTGAGATTCTTCAGGCGGAATGCGAGCGGATCCATCTTCGCGGCGTGCGCCAGCGCGTCCATGTGCGACTCGCGCGCGAAGTGATTGGCCGTGGCGGCGAGTCCGCGATACGAACCCTGCCGCAGCGGCGATTTCGACTGGATGGTACTGGATGAGCTGATTGGCAACGTCGTAGGGCGTGCCGATGGCGGCGGTGCCGGAGTTGTAGTTGTGGTGCTCCCACGCCACCAGCGTTCCATCGTGCTGCGCGCCGGCTTTGATTTCGATCAGGCCGGCGGGCCGGAAGTAGGCCCAGGTGAATTCCTCCTGCCGCGTCCACACCACCTTCACAGGTTTGCCTGCAGCCTTGGCCAGGCGCGCAGCTTCAATCGCGGCTTCGCCGGTGTGCTTGCCGCCATATCCGCTGCCCATGTCGGGATGGATCACGCGCACCTTTTCGGCGGGAAGCTGAAAGGCCTGCATCAATTCATCGCGCACGCCGAAGGGCCGCTGCGTTCCGGTCCACACCGTGAGCTTGCCGTTATTCCACTCGGCCACTGCCGCGCGCGGTTCCAGCGGCGCATGCGCAATGTACTCGACGGTGTATTGCGCTTCGAGCTTGACGTCGGCGCCGGCGAGCGCTTCTGCGACCGAGCCGACAACGTGGTCGGGCCGTTCCGCTTGTCCTTCCGGATTGTTCTTGAGGTATTCGAAGAGGCCTTGATTGCGATGGCTGGTCGGAACGTTCCATTTGCCTGGATGGCCGCGAGCGCGCTGCTGCGCGGTGAATGCATCGCGCGCGACCACTCCGGTGAAATCGCCATCGCGCACGACTTTCACGCCCGGCATCTTCTCCGCGGCGCTGGTGTCGAGAGATTGCAGCTTCGCGTTGAAGCCTTCCGGGCGCAGCACTGCGCCAAACATCATCTCCGGGCCGCACGATGTCTGACGGAAACTGGTGTTTGCCGGTAACGAAGTCGCGGCCGTTGGCTTTGGGGACCGGCGTTCCAGCGATCTTCCATTCGGTTGCCGGCGTGAACGGCGGATCTCCGGCGACACTCTTCACCAGTGTCTCGCCGCGCGTCAGTTCGCCATAGGTGAGCGACTTCGATCCATCGGGCGTTGTGACTTTTCCCGCTGCGGCGATCAGTTTTGAGGCATCGGTGTTCCAGCGCTGTGCGGCCATCTCCAACAGCAGTCTCGCGGCCTGCGACCGCCATGTTGCGCAGTTGCGGAGCCATCGTCGGCGTGGTGCGGCTGCCGAAGGTCCCCATATCCCAGGGGACCAGGTCGGTGTCGCCCATGACCATGGTGATGGAGTCGAAGGGAACACGCAGCTCTTCGGCAACAGCCTGCGCCAGCGAAGTGCGGATGTTCTGTCCCACTTCAACCTTGCCGGTGAAAACCGTCACGCTGGCCGTCGGCATCGATGTGCAGCCATGCGCTGATATCCTTGGGAAGCTCGTGCCCGCCGAAGCCGCCGCCCGACTCCTGCGCCCACGACGGGATGCGGCGCGAGGCAGACCAGCAGTCCGCCGCCCAGCACCTTCGAGAAAGTCGCGGCGGTCGAGTTGGGCATGCTGCATTGTGAGTCGCGATTCGCGCTGAGCGAGTTCTGTCGCGTTCGATGATCTGCAGTTCGCGAGGCTCATTGCGCACCTCCGCCGTCATGGCTGGCCGCAGCGCGTTTGATGCCTCAAGGATGCGCGGATAAGTTCCGCAGCGGCAGATATTGCCGTTCATCGCGCCCAGAATCTGTTCGTCATTCGGGCGCGTGATTGTCGCTGCAGCAGAGCGGTGGCGCTCATGATCATGCCGGAGGTGCAGTAGCCGCATTGAAACGCGCCTTCGTCGAGAAATGCCTGTTGCACCGGGGTGAGCTTGCCGTTCTACTTCGAGGCCTTCGATGGTCGTGATTTCGCGCCGGCAGCGGCTGCTGCAGGAATCGAGCAGGATCGCGTCGCAGTGCCATCCATCAGCACCGTGCAGGCGCCGCACTGGCCTTCGCCGCAACCATATTTGGTTCCGGTCAGATTGAGCCGATTGCGCAGAACCGAGAGCAGTGTCTCTTCTGCAGGTGCATCCACCTTGTATGGTTTGCCATTGATGTTCAGAACCAGTTCGCCCATCGCAAACTCCCATCAGCACCGAAAGGCTGATTCGGGCTTAAGGATAGCGCAAACGAGCAACAGTTGCCGTGCCAACGAACCGGAGTGGGTCAGCCCTTGGCGCGACGTTCGGCGCGGTCTTTACCGTCTTTCTCCTCCTGGCCGCTGAATGATACTTGCGGCGGATATCTTCAATGTTGACGGTCGGTTTCGGCACCTGGATATTCATCGATTCCAAGGTCGCCACGATGATTTCCGATACCGCAAGGTCGCGGAACCACTTATGATCCGCCGGGATCACGAACCATGGCGCGTCCTCGGTATTGCATTTGGCGAGTGCATCTTCGTAAGCCCGCACATAGTCGTCCCAGTACTCACGTTCGCTGTAATCGGACTTCGCTGATCTTCCAGCGTTTGGTGGGGTCGTCAAGCCTCTGTTCGAAGCGTTTCAACTGTTCTTCCTTGCTGATATGAAGGAAGAATTTAAGAATGCGTGTGCCGTTCTCGACATGCAGTCGTTCGAAATTGTTGATGTGCTCGTAGCGCTTCGACCAGACTTCCTTCGGCACCAGGTTATGTACGCGCACGATCAGCACGTCCTCGTAGTGGGAGCGATTGAAGATGGCGACTTCGCCACGTTTCGGCGTCTTTGCTTCTACGCGCCACAGAAAATCATGCGCCAGCTCTTCCTGGGTGGGCTCTTTGAAATTGGCGACGTCGCATCCTTCCGGATTCATCGAGCCGATAACATGCTTGATCACGCCGTCTTTGCCGCCGGCATCGAGCGCCTGCAGACAGATCAGCAATGAGCGCTTGCGCTCTGCGAAGAGTTTCTGCTGCAGTTCGCCCATCTTCGCGCAAAGTTCCTCCGTCTTGCGCAGAGCGTGGCTCTTGCCGTGCTTGCCTTTGAATGCCGGGGTCAAAGTCATCGAGGCGAACAGGTTTGCCGGGCGGAATGCGGAACTCTTCGATGGATTGTTTGCCCTTCATTGCTTCTCCATCGCAGGAGTGTATTCGCCGCGACGTGCGGCCACATTGCACCTGGCACGATGAACCAGAGCTTTCTGCGCGGCGGGAACGTTGGCGTCTTCGCCATGCCAGATCTGCATGGCCGGTTCCTGAATGGCGCGCGCGAACGAGAATGCCAGACCCCACGGCATGCGTCCTTTGAAGCGCGCATTCATCGCACTGAGCCGCGCAGATGCGAGTTCGCCTGATTGGCCGCCGGAGAGAAACGCGATTGCCGGGACCGCCGCGGGTACGGTGCGCAACAGGCAATTCACCGTGGCGTCGGCAATCTCCTCATTGGTGTTCTGGTGCGGGCACTTCAGTCCCGGCACCACCATGTTTGGTTTCAGAATCATGCCTTCGAGCAGCACGCGCTGGGCGACGAGTTGGTCGAAGAGGATATGCTGGGTCCGCTCGGTCACTTCGGCGCAGCGCTCCATGGTGTGGTCGCCGTCCATCAGCACTTCGGGCTCGACAATCGGTACCAGTCCGGCTTCCTGGCAAAGTGCGGCATACAGAGCGAGGATCAATGCGTTGGCATCGAGACATCCTTCGCTCGGGATTCCCTCGCCGATGGTGATGACGGCGCGCCACTTCGCAAATCGCGCGCCCAGTCTTCACGTACTCGGCAAGGCGGTCGCGTAGGCCATCGAGTCCCTCGAGTGATCTTTTCGCCCGGATGCGCCGCCATTGCCTTGGCTCCGGCATCCACCTTGATGCCGGGAATGATACCCGACGTTTTCCAGCGCCTTGGCGAAAGGAATTCCGGCCTTGGTCTGTCTGGCGGATAGTTTCGTCCACCAGGATGGCGCCGTTCAAACAATCGCCGAGGCCCGGAGCAGTCACGATCATGTCTCGATATGCGCGCCGCATTTCCTCGTTTTGGGGAATGCCGCTGGCGGCGAAGCGCTTGTTGGCTGTTGGCGTGCTTTCGTCCATGGCCAGCAGACCCTTATCGCCGGCGACCAGTGCTTTTGCAGTTTTATTCAACTCATGAGCATCCATCTTCAAGTGTCCTTTCCGACCGTTGAATTATCGTTAAAGGGCCTAGGCGGCTTGCAAACCCCGCCCGCTTGATCGGGAACAGTTATACCGATTCAGATGCCACGACATTCCAGGGTTGTGCATTTGTTTTCCGATTGACAGCCACAGATTTTCGACCGTCGAAAAAGCGAACTCCAGAACAACTTGGTGCGTCAAATGTTAAAGGAGCGGTCAACGATGAGGATGCTCCTTAGCCTCGCGCTTGTAGTGTGCGGCGTTGCTTCCGCACAGGTGACCCCGGTCCCACCCCCTCCCACCGGAACGCCGTCTCACCCTTTCTTTATCACCAAGACCTGGATCGTCGGAGGCGTCGGCGATTGGGATTACCTCACCATGGATCCCACGGCCCACCAGTTGTTCATCGCTCACGGACCCACGGTCCAGGTGGTGGATGTCGAAACCGGCGCAGTCGCCGGAGTGGTCAGGGGAATGCGCGAAACTCATTCCGTCGTCTTGGATCGACAGGGATCTTATGGGTATATCAGCGATGGCCCCGCAGATCTCGTACGGGTCTTTGACCGGCGCAACTTTCAGATCGTTGCGAACATTCCCACTGGGCCTTCCCCTCGCTCCATGGCACTCGATCAAACCAGCGGATTGCTCTTTGTCGTTGGCTCTCAGGCGACCGCGGCCTCGACCCAGTCCAGCCGGACGCCGCCGGGTACCTCGCAGCGCAGACACCGGGTGGCGAGCGATAACTCTCGCACATCGCCGCGGGCGGACCGATCTCCACGGTAACGGTGATCGATACGGAGCGCAGAGTTCCGTTGGCGCAGATCGCGCTTTCCGGAAGTCTGGGCTTTGCGCAGGGCGATGGCAATGGTCGGATCTATATAACCGTTTCTGATCGAAACCAGATACTGAGGCTGGATGCCCAGGCGATCGGCTCCGCGGTGCACAGGATCATCGACACGCAACCATCTTCAAGCCGCGACACCGCAGGCTGGGCAAGTAAACGGGCAAACCGCCGCGAACTCCCGCATCCCGAAGTGCGGTCGAGAGCAACCGAAAAGGGCCTTTTACTTGATTGGACTCGGGCACAAAGTCCTCACCGCCAGCCGACGCTCTTCCCCATCCGCTCTATCTCGATTCCAATTGCCAGCGTCCGCGCGCCCTCGCTATCGACACCGCTCATGAACGTCTCTTTGCAGCATGTACAAATATGCGGATGGTTGCGTTGAACGCAGCCTCCGGCCAGACCGTGGCGGCTCTCCCTATCGGCATCGGTGCTGACGCTATCGGTTACGATCCCAATCGAGGTCTGATCTTTACCTCGAATGGAGGCAGCATGGGAGCCTCACCATCATTCGCCAGGATGTTACAGACACCTACTCCGTCGTTCAAATCCTGCCCACACGGCAGAATGCGCGCACGCTGGCCATTAATCCCTCCAATGGCGAGGTCTATCTCGCCAGCGTAATCTATGGCGCCGTGCTCAATAATCCGCCCATCAATGGCGCGCCGTTGAAGATGAGCGCCGTTGACAGCAGTTTCCAGGTTCTTGTGGTCGGAAACTAGACATTGCAGCGGTTCGTGCGAGCATCACTGTGGTATATGATTATATAAACTACATTATTATGAACAACTTATCGACAGACTATTCTCTTTGGACTCTTTCCCGCTTTAATGCTCGGTGCCGATTTTCGCACGATTCAGGTCTCCGATCCGATCGCTCGGGAACGTGAACTAGATCACATCTTCCTCTCTCCTCCCGCTTAGAATTGCGGAGGTTACGGACCGATTAAAGCCGCTCTGAACGGATCGCGCGATGAGTCAGGACGCGGCCACGCACACTGGCGGCATTGAATCGGAACCTCAGATGTGGAGCACTAATGGCAAGGCTGGAAGAACGCGTAAAAGCCAAAACGATGCAGGACAAATCGCAGACCTGCGCGCCCGGCGCGCCGAGATTGAACTTGGCGGCGGCCGCGAACGGATCGAGAAGCAGCACGCATCCGGAAAGCTCACCGCCCGCGAGCGCATTGCATCTTTGGTCGACAAGGCCAGCTTTGAAGAGGTTGGTGCGTTTGCCCTTCATCGCGCTTCCTTATTCGGCATGGCCGGCAAAGAAGTACCCGCTGACGGTGTAGTCACCGGGGCCGGGTCGGTCGATGGCCGTCTCATTCACCTTGCCAGCCAGGACTTCACTGTCTTGGGCGGTGCCGCTGGTGAAGTGCATTGCAGCAAGATCGTCGAAATGATGATCATGTCGCTTAAAACCGGAACTCCCTTTGTCTTTATCAACGATTCCGGTGGCGCGCGCGTGCAGGAAGGCATCGACAGTCTCGACGGCTACGCGCGTGTGTTCTACAGAAATGTGCAGCTCTCCGGAACGGTTCCTCAAATCGCGGTCATCTGCGGCCCGTGCGCAGGCGGTGCAGCCTACAGCCCCGCGTTGACTGACTTTGTCATTCAAACCCGCCAGGCGCGCATGTTCATCACCGGCCCGCAGGTCATCAAGCAGGTCACTGGAGAAGATGTGAGTGCCGAGGAACTAGGCGGCCCGCAGTCGCAGATGAACCGGTCCGGCGTAGTGCACTTCATCGCGCAGGATGACAAAGAAGCGCTGCAGTTGTGTCGCCGCTTGCTCAGCTTCATGCCTTCGAACAATCTTGAAGACCCGCCGCGCATGCCGTTCAATTCGCGCATCAAGTCCGACTCCGACATGAACTCGATCGTGCCGGTCGATCCCAAGATTGCTTACGACGTACGCGCGATTGTCACGCGCGTTCTCGATTACAACGACTTCCTTGAAATTCAGCCAGGATTCGCGCCCAACATCGTTATCGGCTTTGGGCGACTGCAAGGCCGGCCCGTCGGTATCGTTGCCAACCAGCCAAACGCAATGGCAGGCGTGCTCGATATTAACGCCTCAGACAAGGCTGCGCGCTTCGTGCGCTTCTGCAATGCATTCAATATTCCTTTGCTGACCTTTGTCGATGTGCCGGGATTTCTTCCCGGCGTGGAACAGGAGCGCGGAGGCATCATCCGCCACGGCGCCAAACTTCTATTTGCCTATTCCGCCGCCACAGTCCCCAAAATCACCGTAGTTCTGCGCAAGGCCTACGGCGGAGCGTATATCGCGATGTGCTCCAAAGGTCTGGGCGCCGACCGCGTGGTGGCTTGGCCCACTGCCGAAATAGCGGTGATGGGAGCTGAAGGCGCTGCCGAAATTGTATTTCGCCATGAGATCGAAGCCTCGCACGATCAGGCCGCGCGACGTCAACAATTAGTCGAAGAGTATCGCGAGACATTTGCGAACCCCTATGTTGCCGCTGGCCGACGTCTCATCGACGAAATCATTGAACCTGCCGAAACCCGCCGATACCTTGCACTTGCACTCGAATCGATGCACGGCAAACGCGAATTGCGGCCGCAAAAGAAACATGGATTGATTCCGCTGTGAGGACCTCGTTGTGACAATGCATTGGGCTGAGCTGATTTTGATTGTGACGATTGTGGGCGCGGGATGCGCCGTCAGCTACATGCTGTTGCTCCACAAGATTCGGGAGATGGTGAGCGAACGCCACCTGCAAATCGCTGACCAGCTCGCGGCGCTCGACAACGCTATCTGCGCTCTGGAAACGCGCCTCGTTGAGCATCACACGGCGTCTGAGTTGATTCAGGCAGCGCAAGTCACCCGTGGCTCAACTCACCAGAACGAAATCAGAGGCGAGCAAGAGTCAGAGGTGGTCGCGCCCGACATTCAAGCAGTAATCGCAGCCGCTGCAGTGGCCGCACTCGGCCCGGATGCACAGATTCGATCGATGAAACCTGCGACAAGTTCGTGGTCGCAGCAGGGCCGCGTACTCGTGCAGGGATCGCATAATGCTCGCGCGCGCAGGTAAACCGCAAATCGGAAGGTACAGGAGAGCGCATTGAAGCTTCGCATCACCATCGACGGCAAAGCTTATGAGGCTGAAGTCGAGATTCTGGATGGCGAGAGTCTGCACCCGAGTACCCGCCCTATCCGCCGGCTCCTGCCGCGTATGTGCCGCCGATCCTCCTGAGCCGATGATTGCCGCACCAACAGTGGAAGCTGACAACGACAAGGAATGCCGCAGCCCCGTAACCGGAATGGTGATCAAGATTGAAGTTGAGCCGGGACAGATGGTTCAGCCAAATGATGTGGTCATGATTCTGGAGTCCATGAAGATGGAAATGCAAATCACGGCACAACAACCTGCCGTTGTGAAGAGCGTACTAGTCGCCGAAGGGACGTCAGTAAAGGTGAACCAGTTGCTCGTGGAGTTTGAATGACGCAAGCATTCGCTATACACGAAATTGGGAACACCTACGAAAACGGCACCGCGGGTGTGGATGAGCTTCTCGGCGAGTTCCGGGAATCCTTTTTGTCGATCATGTCGCCATTGCCGTGCGTCAGGGCGAATTGGATGCCCAGGTAAGGTCGTACCAGATGCTCGGATTTCGTGAGATTCATCGAGAAGAAGTGCTGGGTTCCGATCAGGTGCGCGAAGCCTTGCTTCAGATTGGCGACGGCCCCAACCTGATTCAGCTGCTCGAGCCTCTCAATGCCGATTCTCCCGTGCAGAAAATGATCGATAAGAATGGCGGACGCGGCGGCTTGGCCCATGTCGCATTTCGCGTCAAGAGTGCCCAACACGCCTTTGATGCAATGCGGGAGCAAGGCTTCAGACTGATCGACTCCTGCGCCCCGCAAAGGCTCTCGCGGCACCACGGTGTTTTTTGTTCATCCGAAATCGAAAGAGGATTCCCCATTTGGAGTCCTCTTCGAAATTGTTGAAGTCTCCCGAAAGTAGATAGAGATGGCTACCAAAACTTTCCTCTCGGAGTTTCCGCCCGTAAGCACGGAGCAATGGGAACACACTATCCGCGAGAAGATCACCGGCGCGGACTACGCTTCAAAATTGATCTGGCATCCTGAAGAAGGGCTTGCGGTGAAGCCCTACTACCGGGCTGATGATCTTGCGGGTCTGCATTTTCTCGATACCGCTCCCGGAGAATTCCCATTTGTTAGAGGTGCGCGCCCGAGTGGCGACTGGCGCATTCGCGAAAAAATCGATCTTGTCGACCCGGAAGATGCAAATCGCGCTGCCTGTGCCGCCGTTGCCGCGGGCGCAGAGGAGATCGCATTCCGCGGCACAGACTTAAAAGCACCTCGGACCTCGCAATTCTTCTCGCCAATCTCCACGAAACTCCCATCGTATTTCGCTGGTTCAGAACCAGAGCTGTCCGCCTTGTGATGGAAAGAATAAGCAAAGCGACCGCACGGGGCAAGCATCTCAACGGACCTTGATCCGCTTGCAGATCTCGATTTTTCTGCCGAGTTGATTCGCGATGCGCCTCCGGGCTTCAGGCCATTTGTCATTCATGCCGATCATTCCATGAACACGCTGCCGGCTCCATCGAAGAGGTTGGATTCGCGCTCTCAGCCGCGGTGGACTTCGTAGCTGAGATGCAAGAGCGAGGCCTGAACGTCGATCGCATCGCAGACTCCATGAGCTTCTCATTTGCCATGGGGCTGGAGTTCTTCATCCAGATTGCGAAGCTGCGGGCCTTCCGCATGGTGTGGGCAAAAGCAATGGAAAGCTTCGGCGGGCACAGCAGCCGGGCGCGCGTGGATCCATGCGAATACGGCGCGATGGAACGAAACTATCTATGATGCGCATGTCAATATTCTCCGCGCGACGACAGAAGTAATCTCCGCCATCCTGGGAGGCGCGGATTCCATCTCTGTCGCCCCTACGATGAGTGCTACCGGCAACCGGATGAGAGCAGCCGCCGGCTGGCTCGGAACACGCAAATCGTTCTCAAGCAGGAAGCGCTTCTTTCCCGGGTTGCCGATCCGCTCGGCGGCGCGTACCTTGTCGAGTCGCTTACGAGCTCTATTGCTTCCAAGGCGTGGAAATTATTTCAGGAAATCGAGACAGCTGGCGGTTATCGAAAAGCGATCAGAGACGGCGTGATGGCATCTGTGTTGGAGCGCCGAACCAGTTTGCGAGAGCAGGCTGCGGCATCCCGGCGACATGTTCTCACGGGGACAAACCGCTTTGCAGATGCATCGGAGAAAGCGCCGGACGGGTTGACGCAGCGCGTATGAGCTCTGTGCCGCGCGTGGCAGAAGCCTTTGAGCGTCTTCGGCTGCGCACAGAGCGTTTTGAGAAACGAACAGGAAGACAGCCGCGCATTCTGCTCGCGGAGATCGGCGACCCCAGGATGCGCAACGCACGCTCGCAGTTTTCGGCAGACTTCCTGGCATGTGCAGGGCTGGCATCGCGCAAACAGCAGTTCGAAAGCGCAGGGCAAATTGCCGGCTGTGATGCCGATCTGCTCGTGCTGTGTAGCTCAGATGCGGAATACTTTCCCATCGCCGGAGAGCTCTTGCCGTTGCTGACAGACAGCGGCCGCCTTGCAACAGTCGTCATCGCGGGAAATCCGGATACCGCCGAAGATCTGCGGAACCTCGGGATCACTGAATTCATTCACCTTCGCAGCAACGCCGTCGAGGTTCTTTCAAGGCTCCAACAACAGATTGGAATCGGGGATTAGTCATGCGTCCAGATTTTTCCAAGATCGATTTCAATTCAAGTGTGATGCAGGGCTCTCCGACGCAAGCCGAGTGGCTCTCGCCGGAGCATATTGCGATCAAGCCCTGGTACACTCGCGAGGATTTGACGGGCCTCGAGCATCTTGAGTACGCCGCCGGCATTCCGCCTTACCTCCGCGGACCTTACAGCACCATGTACGTCATGCAGCCGTGGACCATCCGGCAATATGCGGGTTTTTCCACCGCCGAAGAATCCAACGCGTTCTACCGCCGCAACCTGGCCGCGGGACAAAAAGGCCTCTCAGTTGCATTCGATCTTGCCACACATCGCGGCTACGACTCCGATCACGAGCGAGTGAAGGGCGACGTGGGCAAGGCGGGCGTCGCCATTGATTCGATCCTCGACATGAAGATTCTGTTCGATCAGATTCCGCTCGATCGCATGTCGGTCTCGATGACGATGAATGGTGCGGTGCTGCCCATTATGGCCTTCTATATTGTTACGGCCGAAGAGCAGGGAGTTGCCGCGGAGAAACTCAGCGGAACGATTCAGAACGACATCCTCAAAGAATTCATGGTGCGGAATACCTATATCTATCCGCCCACGCAGTCGATGCGCATCGTGGGCGATATTTTCCGCTACTGCGCAGCCCAGATGCCGAAGTTCAACTGCATCAGTGTGAGTGGCTACCACATGCAGGAGGCCGGGGCTACTGCCGATCTCGAACTGGCTTACACACTTGCCGATGGCCTTGAATATTTGCGTACGGGAGTCAGTGCTGGGCTCAACATCGACGATTTTGCTCCGCGCATTTCCTTCTTCTGGGGCATTGGCATGAACCACTTCATGGAGATTGCCAAGCTCCGCGCCGCACGTGTCCTGTGGGCAAAGATCGTGCAGCGTTTCGGGCCAAAGAATCCGAAGTCTCTCGCTCTTCGCGCGCATTGTCAGACTTCAGGCTGGAGCCTGGCAGCGCAGGATCCCTACAACAACGTGGTGCGCACATGTGTTGAGGCGCTTGCCGCGGCATTTGGCCATACGCAGTCGCTGCACACCAATGCGCTCGACGAAGCATTCGCGCTGCCGACGGAGTTCTCCGCGCGCGTTGCCCGCAACACGCAGATCTACCTGCAGCAGGAGACGGGCATCACGCAGGTCATTGACCCCTGGGCAGGCTCATTCTATGTCGAACGGCTCACGCACGAACTTATGCACGCCGCATGGAAATTGATTGAAGAGGTCGAAGAGCTGGGAGGAATGACCAAGGCGATTGAAGCCGGCATTCCCAAGATGCGCATTGAAGAGGCTGCAGCCCGCAGACAGGCGAGCATCGACGCTGGGAAGGATGTGATTGTCGGAGTCAACGCGTATCGCACATCCGAAGAGCCGCAGATTCCTGTTCTCGATATCGATGAAGTCGCAGTGCGAGCGGCGCAGATCGCGAGACTGCAACAATTAAAGCGTGAACGCGATCCGAAGGCAGTCGAGCGAACGCTTGCATGCCTCGAAGAGTGCGCAAACGCTGGCAAGGGCAATCTCCTGGAACGCGCCGTCGATGCGGCTCGCGCGAGAGCGACACTGGGCGAGATCTCCTTTGCGCTCGAAAAGATCTGGGGACGCTACGCTGCTGTTACACACACCATCTCTGGCGTCTACTCTGCCGGTGCCACCGACGCAGAGGAATTCAAAAAAGCGCGCGAGATGGTCATCGAGTTTGAACAGGAAGAGGGACGAAGGCCGCGCATTCTCGTCGCCAAGATGGGCCAGGATGGACACGATCGCGGCGCCAAGGTGATTGCCACAGCTCTGGCCGACATCGGCTTTGACGTGGATATCGGTCCGCTCTTCCAGACGCCCGGAGAGGTGGCTCGTTTTGCGGTGGAGAGCGATGTGCATGTCGTTGGCGTGTCCTCCCTGGCCGCAGGACACAAGACCCTCGTGCCTGAACTGATCGAAGAACTGCGCAGGCTCGGACATGAGGACATTGCAGTTGTCGTAGGCGGCGTGATTCCTCCGCAGGATTACGAATTTCTCTACAACGCCGGGGTCGTCGGCATTTACAGTCCTGGGACAGTGATTCCCATCGCGGCGCAGCATATGCTGCGGGTTCTCAGCCCCAGTCGCGTTGGTGGGCGGTGCTGATTGATCGATCTGACCGATTTGACCAATGCGAACCAGAGCGCGCTGCACGTCAAGCCCGGATGCGCAACGCCGTCGCAGCCAACAGTCATGCCGCGTGCCTCAAAACGCAAAGAGGGTATCTCCCCGGGGCAATTGGTTGAAGGAATCCTGAGGGGCGATCGCTCCGTGCTGGCCAGGGCCATCACGCTGATGGAGAGCTCGCGCGCGGAAGACCGCCAGTTCGCCGAGCAGATCATTGAGGGATGTCTGCCTGCGAGTGGCAATTCGATCCGCGTCGGAGTGACTGGAGTTCCCGGCGCCGGCAAGAGCAGCCTCATCGAAGCACTCGGTAAATATCTCATCACGCAACGCAACGAAAAAGTAGCAGTGCTTACCATAGACCCCAGTAGCCAGCTCAGCGGCGGTAGCATCCTCGGCGACAAAACACGCATGACGTATCTTGCGTCCAGCGACATGGCATTTATTCGGCCGTCCCCTTCGCGCGGCACACACGGTGGGGTGGCGCAGAATACGCGGGAAGCAATCCTGTTGTGCGAAGCTGCCGGTTACCGGAACATCCTTGTCGAAACGGTAGGCGTCGGCCAGTCCGAGGCGGCGGTGCGCGAGATGGTCGACTTTTTCCTTCTCGTCACACTGGCAGGCGCAGGCGATGAATTGCAAGGCATCAAGCGCGGCGTTATGGAGATGGCTGACCTCGTGGTGGTCAACAAGGCCGACGGCGACAATCTTCGGGCCGCCGAACGTGCACGCACGGAAGCCGAAAATGCATTGCATTTCATGGCCGCGTCATCCTCGGGCTGGGTGCCACGGGCAATCGCGTGTTCGGCGAAAACAGATCACGGAGTGGCGGATCTGTGGTCGTGTGTCCTTGAATGTATGACTGTCATAAAAGCAAGCGGCTGGTTTGCGCAGGCCCGGCAGGAACAGGTGCGCCAATCGATGCATGAGAGCGTCGAGCAGGGATTGAAGCAGCTGTTTCGCTCAGATCCGGTCGTACGGCAGCGCATGGCCATGCTCGAGCAAGAAGTGCTGGCAGGGCAAACGACAGCCGGTCGCGCAGTCCGCGATCTGCTCGCATTCTTCGCATCGAGAATCGCATCCGGGTCGGGCAGCTGAGTTGTCCTAATTTGTCGTCAGCCTGCGTTGGTGCAAGGCGCGGCATACAGGCCGACGGAAGCAAAACAGCGCGAATCTCATCAGCGCGGACAATGGAGTCCTGGTTGGAAGCTACGCTTTCAAAAACAGAGAGAACACGGTTCCTCGATACTTCCCGTTCGTTCTGCTCCGGAACCGCAGCGTCCCCTGATGTTTCTTCACTGTCTCCGAGCTGAGCCACAACCCCAGCCCCGTTCCTGTAGCGGGCTTTGTCGTGAAGAACGGCTCAAACACATGATTCCGCACCGGCTCTTGAATTCCGGTACCGGAGTCCGCAATCATCACCCGGACGCCTTCTTCGCCCGTTACCGGATCCGAAGCCTTCCGCACGTGCACAACTAGCCGCCGCACGTCCGTGTTCTTCAGCATCGCATCAATTGCGTTGCCCACAAGATTCGCAATCACCTGCCGAACCTCGACCGCCTGGCAGCTGATCAAAGGATGTCGGCTATATCTCCGCTCGGCCGCAACGCCCATTGACTTCAACCGTCCCTCATGGAGCACAAGCACGGACTCGAGAATTTCCTCGATATCCACGACGTGCGGCTCCGTCGTCTGCCGGTGAAAGCGCAGAGTCGCGGTCGTAATGTGGGTCACGCGCGCCAGTTCACGCTCTGCCTGCTCCAGAATTTCGCCAACCTCGGGCGAAACAGCGCCCCTTCGTGCCAGGTAGATGAGGTTCGTCACCGCCTCCAGCGGATTGTTGATCTCATGTGCGATCGAGCTCGCCATGCGGCCTACTACCGCAAGCTTCTCGCTTTGTTGCAGACTCGTTTCAGTCTTCAGCCGTTCGGTCTCGTCGCGCAGCACCTTTGCCAACCCTATGACCTGTCCGTCCTTGTTGCGAATCGGTTCGGTCACCCATCGGGCCCAGATCCGCGTTCCATCTTTGTGAACGAGCCAGCGCACATCTTCGTTGCGTCCGCCGTTTTCCAAGCTCGCAATTTCCGCGCACCGAATCTGAGATTCACGATCCTCCGGCGAAAGCAGTAACGCAAACGGCCTTCCCAGCACCTCTTTGGAGGAGTACCCGAAGATCCGTTCCGCTCCCGGATTCCAACTCGTGATCCTCAGTTCCGTATCCAACTGGACAAGCGCGTATTCGTGAACGTTCTCAAGAAAAAGCCGAAACCGCTCCTCGCTTTCACGCAACGCTGCCTCTGCCCTTGCGTGCACCACCGCGGACCAGGTCCGTTCCGCGGTCTCCTCCACAAGTCTCACTTCCGCTGCCGTCCAGGCCCGCGGTTCCAACTCGCATACGCATAGTGCTGCCACCAGTCGACTGCCCTTAATCAGAGGAACAGCAACAAAAGCACCTACACTTGTGTTAAGGATCGTTCCGCGCAAGGAATCTGGAATGAACGGGGCAGTCCTCACGTCGTCCACAACCGTCGGCCTGCTCATCCGAGCTCTCGGACCAATCCAAGCGAAGTCTTCTATCGGATAGCGCCCCACCAGACTTGGTGCATCATCGCGCACAAAGTCGCGTGCAATCACAATGTCACCTAACGCTGCATCGATCTCCGCGTAAAGCGTTCGGTCTGCCCGCAGCGACTCGCAAAGCAACCTGCTTGCTGTCCCTTCGATCTCGATCGGATCCGACATTGGCCGCAGTGCATCGCTCAGCTTCAGCAGGTAGGCCTTTTGCTCTTCGCTCTCGCGAAGCGCAACCTCAGCCTCCTTCCGCTCCGTGATGTCATCGAAGACCACGCTGACGACCCGGCTTCCATCGTCGCCCACGCGCGATGCAAATACATTGAACCAGCGGCCGATTTCCTTGACGTAATTATCAAAACGAACCGATTCTCCCGTCTCGACGACGCGCGCATAAGTCTTGATCCAATGTTCCTCAAGACTTGGGTTCAACTCGCGTGCCGTCCTCCCTTGATAATTGGTCATCCCCGTCTGTCGTTCGAAAACACGGTTGGTCGCGAGAAAGCGTATATCGCTGGCGACTCCATTCGTATCGTAGACGACCTCCAGCAACGTGTACCCTTGGTCGATCGATTCAAACAGGGTGCGATACCTTCCCTCGCTTGCGCTCAATGCCGCCTCGACTCGCGCACGCTCGACTGCTGCCCACGTGCGCTCTGCCGTCTCCTTCACGAGCTCAACTTCGCTCGCCTTCCAGATCCGCGGCTCCATGTCGGCGACACACAATGCGCCCATCTTCCGCCCGTCCTTCATCAGCGGAACACAGGCGAAAGCGCTCACTTTGGTGCTCAGAATAACCGCACGGTCAGCATCTGGAATCAGCGGCGACTTTCGCACATCCTCGATCACCGCCGGTTCACCCATTTGCGTTGACAACTCAATCCAGGCCCAGGCATCCAGCGGATACCGTCCTGCCAGGCTTGGTACGCCCTCTCGCGCGTAGTCTCGTTCAACCACAAGTTCACCACGCGCTTCATCAGGCTCTGAATAGAATGCCCTGTCTGTCTGCAAATGCTCGCCAAGCAGCCGACTGGCCACTTCCTGAATTTCTATCGGTTCTGAAAGCGGCCGCAGAGCATCGCTCAATTTCAGCAGATACGCCTGCCGCTCTTCTCTCTCACGGAGATCCACTTCAGACTGCTTCCGTTCGGTGATGTCATAGAAGACTACGTTCACCAGGTGGCTGCCTTCACCGCCAACACGCGAAGCGAAAATGCTGATCCAACGGTTGAAATCGTGCGAAAAACTCTCAAACCGAACCGATCTCCCGGTTTCGACGACGCTGGCATACTGTTGGATACAGGAGTCCTCAAGGTTGGGAAGCAACTCACTCGAGGTCTTCCCGAGATGATTTCTCAATCCAGTCTGTTCTTCGAAGAGTTTATTGGTGTCAATGAAGCGAAGATTCGACGCCACCCCATGATCGTCGTAGAGCACCTCAAGCACCGTGATCGCATTGTCGATCGAATCGAACAGCGTGCGATATTTCTCTTCGCTTGCCCGCAGTGCTGATTCCGCACGGGCGCGCTCCACGGCAGCCCACGTCCGTTCGCCGGTATGCCAGACGAGTTCGACGTCATCCTGCGTCCAGTCCCGCGGCGACGCGTCGGTGGCGCACAGACAAGCCACCAGATGGCCATCTTTGATCAGCGGAACAGCGATGAACGCCGCCGCTTGCACCGCAGCCAGTCCTGCGCGGTCGGCCTCAGAAAGCATCTCCGAGCCTTGAACATCCTTTACCACCGTCGGCTCAAACTTCTGAGAGGACGATCGGAGCCAGGCGAAGACCTCCATTGAATGTTGTCCGACTGCGCTCGGCGTTCCCTCGCGCACAAAATCTCGCTCAACCAGCATGCGGCCTGACTCTTCATCGATCTCGCCATAGAACACGCGGTTTGCTCGCAGGTGCTCGCCGAGTATCTTGCTGGCCATCCCTTGAATTTCGATCGGATCAGAAAGCGGACGGATCGCTTCGCTCAACTTCAGTTTGTATGCTTGTTTCTCTTCGCTGCTGCGTAGCGCCTCTTCGGTCCGTTTTCGCTCGGTGATGTCATCGAACACCACATTAATCAGGTGGCTGTCTTCCCCACCAACGCGTGAAGCGAAAACACTGAACCAGCGGCCCAGGCCGTGGGAGTATCTCTCAAAACGAGCCGATTCACCGGTTTCCGCCACGTGAGCATAGATATCGAGCCAGCTCCCCCTTTCGACCGCCGGGACGAGTTCACTCCTTTTCTTCCCGACGTAATTCGTTAACCCAGTCTGCTTCTCGAAAATTCGGTTAGCCTCAACAAACCGCGCATCCGTGGGAATGCCGTTCTCGTAGATCACCTCCAGAACGGCGTAGCCCTGATCGATCGAATCGAATAGCGAGTGATACTTCTCCAGGCTTTCGCGCAGGGCGGCTTCCGCACGTGCCCGCTCCACTGCAGCCCAAGTTCGCTCCGCTGTCTGGCGAATGATCTCCCGTTCCCATTCCAGCCATGCGCGGGTCTCAAAATGAGCAACGTAGAAAAGGGCCACGAGTCGCCCACCCTTGATCTGGGGGATCCCTGCGACCGAGCGCAGGTTGAAGCTCCTTGTCTTTTCCGCACCACCTGCCGGTCCGCGCGGGTCTTCACCGATGTCCGAGATGAAAATGTCCTCTCCTTTTCCGAGAGCCGGACCAAAACCATCCCCGAACTGTGAGAGCTTGCATGAGCCAACTAACTGCGGCATGCGCCCGTCCGCATATTGGCCGCCGATTACTGCGCTGTCGCCGTCTTCTCCCATCTCCACATAGCCGGCGACTGACACATCCAGCTCGCGCGCAAGTACCTCCGGTCCCACCCGCATGATCTCGATCGGATCGGCAATTGGCCGCAACGCATCGCTCAACTTCAGCAGGAACTTCTGAACTTTCTCGCTACTCGGCGAAGCCTGGATGGTCCTCTGTTGCTGCGAGATGTCACTGTAGAAACAGGCAACATGCCGGAGTGACGGATCGCCGACGCGAAACGCATGGACGTCAAACCAGCGGTCCTGCGTCACCGCATACATCTCAAACCGAGCAGGCTCGCTGCTGATCGCTACCCGGCCGAGCAGCCGAAGCCACCGGTCATCCACAATGGGGATGAGTTCCCTGAACGTTTTGCCGCTTAGACACGCCTCTCGCCGCAAGCCCATCAAGCGCTCAAACTGTGCATTGGTTTCCAGAATCCGGTAGTCGACGCCCTCGCCTGCGCCATTCAGAATTACTTCGCCAATCGCGAGACCTTGTTCAACTGTTTCAGGGATGCGGAGTTTTTCTTGACTGGCCTGCAGTTCTTCCTTTGAATGGGAGCCATGAATAGCCTCAACCAATTCAACTTCGCGTGACTTGTCTTCGACGCTTCGACTGTCCATTGCGGGGGACTCCGAAACTGCTCGCTTGAAAAACGTTGCCTCCGCTCGACCGGACGACTTGCTCACCACCCTTCAAGTCAGCGCAGAGAGATTTTCATCATACCCCGTTGTTGTGAAAGAGGAGTCATATTTTGTATAAACAACAGGCCGCTGAGCAACTTGCTCACCGGTCGTCACAGACTACGGCGAGGTTGTTCGGATTGCCGAGGCGAAAGCAATTTTATAAGCAATGGACTTCGAGTTGATCAAAATTGCTAGCCCCACTTTTGAACGCATGAACTTAATCGGTTTTCTAAGCGTTCCGGATCAACGCTGCAACCGAGCTGTGTATTGTCGTTCCTGGCGGCAATGGCTGCTCTTGATCGAATCGGCATGGCCGCGAGGCTGGCCGAGGATGACCTCTGGATTGATTTGCCCGCCAATCCCCCCAGGTTCTGAAACCAGCCAACATGAGAAAGCGCAGTGAAGGTTGAACTCCACTGCGCAAAATTGAGGCTAGCGTTTTAAAAAATGAACTTCCCGCCAAACTGGAAGGTGCGCGGATCATTCGTCGAGGTCACTTGTCCGAAGTTGCTGTTCGTGAACCCGGTGCTGATGGCATTCCATTGCGTGTGATTGAAGGTGTTGTACGACTCGGCGCGGAGCTGGATTCGCGGGCCCTCTGCCGACGTTATCCGAAACTCTTTGAACAGGCTCATGTTCCAGTTGAAGAGGCCAGGCCCCACAATCGAGTCCTTGCCTGCAGTCCCGTAGCCCTGGTTGGGGCCTCCAGCCCATGGAGCGGCCGGAGATGTATAGGCCGCCGGGTTGAACCATGCAAGCTGCTTTTTCGGATAGCTTCTGAGGCTGCGATCGAAGTTCGGACGATTGGTTGTGCCACCACCCAATCCCAGCGTGTCCGGCGAGTAGGTAACGTTGACGGGATTTCCACTCGTGGCTACGGTAACGCCGGAGAACGTCCAGCCACCAAGTAATAAGCGCATGGCTGTACCCCGATCCGCGAACGAAGCGAAATTATAGATGTAGTTGGCGTTGAATACATGCCGACGGTCGATGACACCCGAGCCGCGGTCATACCTGGTGTCGAAGGGGTTGGATAGAAGACCGCCGGAACCCTGCTGGTTGGTGGAACCCAGGTCGCCGCTCTGGATGTCGATCTCATGGCCATAGGTATACGCCAGTTGGAGACTTAACCCATGACGATTCTGCATGCGGAGGCCCGCCTGTAACGAGTTATAGTTGCTGTTCGTCGTGTTTTCTATCTGCGTGATCCCGCCAAAGCCCTGAAACATCCTGTAGAGGTTTGAGTTTGCTCCGCTCACGGACACAGCTTCCCGGTCAGTTATGTCATTGATCGGCAGGGTGTTGACCGCCCGCTGAACGTTCTGGTGCCAGGCGGACATGCCGACGTACTGGACCTGAGCGACAACGGCTGGAGCTATCTCGCGCTGCACCCCCAGACTGTATTGCTGTGTGGCCGGAGATGGGTAGCTATATTGCAGGCTCTGAAAGCCGGCCGGGAAGAACGGCAGCGCAGCGGTTTGCCCGGTTTTGTTGCTGGTACTCGGGTTTGAGAAGTAAACCGCGCTGACATTGGGCTGATATGCGTTCGGCGGATTAACATCTGTGCCGTAGATATCGTTTCCCTGAACGCGTTCGAAGAACAATCCGTAGCCGCCGCGGACGACGGTTCTGTTGCTCTTGTCGAGGTTGTAGGCAAAACCGAGTCGCGGCTGCCACGTTCCATAGTGATTCTCCACCAGGCCTCGCGGAAATCCGTCGACACCTGCCAACTTGACACCATTCAGATAGAACGGAACCGGCGCGCCAGGCGGCTGGCTAAAGCCCGGGCCGGCTGGATTCAGACTGCCTGTGATGGGATCCGGCGATTGTGCGTTCAGGGCGCTGAAAGCGGACGGAACGAAGTTTGATGTCCGGTTGTCCTTTTCATAGACGTGCGGCAGGCCATCAAAGCGAAGACCAAGATTCAGGGTAAGCCTCGGTCGAACGTGCCAGTTGTCCTGCCCATAGAAGGAAAATGTGTTGTTCAGCCAGTGGAAGATTGACTGTTCATTGAGTTGCGCGTAGGTGCTGACAAAGCCCAGCAGGAAGTTAGCATAGGCGTCTCCAGAATACGACGACTGGTTGAAGGTATAGTCGCCCTGGGTATCGGCCTGCTGCTGCTGGTTCTTGTCGTTCCGCATGTAAGCGGCTCCGAACTTGAACTGATGGTTTCCCTTGCTCCACGACACATCATCGCGCGGCTGATAGTTGAGATACGAGTTCCGCCATGGCCAGTAGTTAATGTTCCATTCTGTGTTTGGCGCACCGGAGAAGGTGATCGACGGAAGACGGTTCTGTGCGTTATTACCTGTGAAAATGCCCACGGCAGACCAGCCGGAGGGTTGCTGATAAATGCCGGTGGGGCTGATATTGATGGTGTTCCCGTTCACATTGATAGATGTTTCATTCAGGATCGTGGGAGAAAGCGTCTGGGTGAGCTTGATGACCGTCCCCCATGTCGGATTGTTGAATACGTCGCCGACCGTGACATAGTTGTCGCCGTCCCACATGGAGGGGAAAATGGTCTGGTCCATCGAATCGTGGATCCAATGACCCATTAGATGATACTTGTCGTTAAAGTTATGGTCGATGCGAACTACGTCCTCGCGAACATTAGTTGGTTGCTTAGGTGAGGCAATGTACTGTGTCCCGTTGGCAGTATTCGGCTTGGGAATCGCGCCTGTACCCATGAACAGAACTGCGTTGGGATCAAGAAGGTTGGCAGGAATGACAAAGCCGCCGCCCACGCTTGGAAACGGCTGTCCCGCGACCAACCCGTCCGCACTATAGGTCGCGAGCTTTGCCGGGTCAGCTGTGGCCGGAACGATCAAGGGTTTTCCACTGAGCGGGACATAGTTCAGCGGGCTGCCTGCCGTGGGAAAGAACGCGGCTGGAATCGTATTCGTAACGCTCGGATTGGCGCCCTGGACAAGCCTGCGCCACTCTTCGTTTACGAAGAAGAAGGTCTTGTTCTTGATAATCGGGCCGCCGATATTTCCGCCAAAAATATTCAGACGAAGCTCGGGCGTGGGTATGTTCTGCTGCTTGAAGAAGTAGTATCCGGCGTCGAACGCATCGTTGCGGTTGAACTCCCACAGTGCGCCGTGGAATTTTTGCGTTCCGGATTTGAGAGCCATCAATACGGTGCCGCCAGAGTTAATCCCGTAATCAGGGGTGTAGTTGCTGGCGAGAGCCTGGAACTCGGATAACGCGTCAGGACTGACTGCGACGTCCAGCCTGCCGCCGCTTCCCCGGTCATAGACTTCGCCGCCGTCAATCAACCAATTGTTGTGGTCCCATCGCATGCCATTGAAGTTGATCTCGGCGCTGCTGCCCTGGGCGGAGACACCGTTGAAGGAGGGCAGCGTGTTGGTAACACCGGTGCCTGCAGTGACTAGCGACATCATGCTGCGACCGTTTGTGGCCAGTTGCAGCACCTGCTCGCCGGTGATCAGCGAACTCACTTCGCTGGTATCTGTCTGAACCGCTAGCGCGGTCGCATTGACGGTAATTGACTCGCTTGCCGAACCCACTTGAAAAGCGACATCGGCGCGGACGGTCGCCGCTACATTCATTACGATGTCTGTCTTGGTGTAGTTCTTGAATCCGGCTTTCGCAGCTTTGAGATTGTAAGTACCGACGGCGAGTCCGGGAATCTCATAGAGACCGGATGCGCTCGATTGTGTGGTGCGTACCTCGCCCGTACTTGTGTGAGTGACTGTGATCGTGACGCCCGGTACCGCTGCTCCGGATTGATCAGTTACCTGGCCAGTGATCGTCCCGTTCTCTTGCGCGCTGGCCATAACGATTGCGCATAGCGCAAACCCAACTAGGCACAAAACTTCTCGTAATAATTTCATATGCCTCCTCCAACGGTTACTTGCTGTCCTCAATCGCGGTTGATGTCAGGTTCTGACCGCAATAGCGAGCTGATCTTCTCGGATCAGTCAATGGAATCAGGGAGTCGCTGGATATCGGCACCGGCAGGACTTGCCACGCACCTCGGCTGAGGTCGTTAAACCGAGCTATCTGTTGTCTACGTGCTCGTGCGCGTTACGTGTTGGCGAAGCCTTAAAGAAGCTCTTTCCTATATCGATATGGGGGACTTGGGAGCAATTCCATTTGTGCTGCGATGACGAATCTGCAGGACGATGACGTGGGAATCACTCCTACTTTGCAGAAGCCCATACGTGTAAATTCGCCGTTCAAAGCAAACATGAACTCGATGCCTTTGACACTTGCTCGCCTCTAGCCAGCGATGGTTTGAGATGTTAGCACTCTGCGAAACAGTTGTCATTACTTAATCGCATTTCTAGCGCGATAAATTCTATTGCAGAAAATATTCGGCGAAAAACCGCGTGTATCCATAATGTTGCGCCACTCACAGGCACACTCAAGTTCGAGTTTGGCACGAGGCTGACGTCACATGGAGAGTGGATGGATCGAGGCTAGCGATTTCAACCTGTGTGGTTCGGTTGGCGCGATTAGTGCTCGTTCGGCGGGCCGCCCTCCGGTCTCAGGATGCATCCCATCTAAGGAATCTGATGCTTCCTTCCCTACAGCCTCAATCCCCGAAGAGATCTGCTCGAGCCAGTGACCCGCCAGTGACCCTTAGTCGGACACTGGAACTCTCGCGAGATTTTGGGCCGATTGACTATGCAGATCGTTCGAAAAGACATAGGAGGGCTGTGACCAAGCGATCGAGCGTTGCGGCATTTGCATTGTGGTTCCTTTTGTTTGGCCTTGCTGCCAAATCCGCTGGTCCCGCAACCACCAGCACTTCATTCAGCGTCTCAGCTGTCGTTCAGGCTTCGTGTCAGGCGTCGCCCACCGGCACAATATTTCGAACTTACGCCGCAGCATTGGAAAACGCGGCATCTTCAGTTTCAGTCAGTTGCACCCACCCGACGCCATACAGCATCAGCCTCAGCACAGATGCAACGACCGCGCCTGATGTTCCCGTGCTCCAGTTGGCCGCGTTGAACTTGGCCGCGCCGCGTCTTGTCCGCCCATCCAACCTTCGGAGGACTCTCAATAAGCCGCAATCGACAGCCGGCAACGCATCGGAATTGCTTTCTATCCTAGAAACCGATCCCCGTTTCACAATCGATAGATCAAGCGCCTATCCGGGCATGGTCACCGTCATCATCACTTACTGACGACTTATAAGGCGCAGACCAGAACTATCGACTATCTTCAGTACGGCAGTGGCTGTTCCCGACCGCATCGCTTTTAGCTTCTGGAAATCATGACAGGCAATTGCCCGCATCCCCTTGAAAGGTTCGCTGCCTTCGCTATGTAACACTAAGGTACCAATACAATTTGATCTTTTATACGAAAGTACTATATGGGTCTGGGTTGGGCTAGATTAGAGTTTGAAAACTAACAAATTCACAAGTTCTCAGTGCGGCTAACGTTCGTCCTGAGAGTCAATTACGGTGTATTGCCCACGTGCATTGCGCCATAGGATTACTGTGCTTACCTGGCAGCAATTGAACTCAGAGTTGTGCATCTTTGACGACATTTCTCTGGTACAGAATTGCTTGGTTCAGTCGAAAGCCTGAACTGTTCGGCCCAAGGGGCGGATTGCCAAGATTCAACCTCCAACCCAACTGAGTACGAGGAATATTCCTGCATGAAAGTAACAGCTGTTAAGTCCACACTCTCCGCCGCCCTTCTTGGGATCACGACGCTTTGTCTTGCTCCCTCGTCTTCGTTTGCATCAACTGCCACAGCCCCAATCGCCGTCTCGGCCACAGTTGTGGCGACATGCACAATCGGCGCCACGGCCATGGCATTCGGAAACTACACCGGCATAGTAGCCACCGCTACGTCGACCGTCACGGTGCAATGCACCAACACAACGCCCTACACAGTTTCGCTGAATGCAGGAACATCCTCCGGCTCCTCAGTAACCGCGCGCAAGATGACCGGTGCTGCGGGAGTCTTCCTGAACTATGGACTGTACTCGGATTCGGGCTATGCGACCAATTTCGTCACCACGGGCAGCATCGCTGGTAACGGAGCTGCGCAGCCAATTACTGTCTACGGAAGCGTTCCCGCCGGACAGTATGTAGCGCCGAATACCTACACGGACACAGTTACCGCGACAGTCACCTATTAAACGATAGTTGCGTTCGCAATAGGGGTCTCATGACTGCACGTCGCCGCAAAGTAACAGCCTTCGCACTCGCCGCCATTCTCGGCCTTCTTTTTACGAGTCTGGCGGCCGAGGCGCAGGCGCTGTCGGTTCTTCCAGTCAATATATTTCTCCAGCCCGGGCAAGCGGCTACGACTCTGACGGTGACCAATCAGGGAACCAGCAAGACCGCCGTACAGATTCGTGCGTACGCATGGGACCAGCATAGTGGCGACGACCAGCTCACTTCATCCGAAGAAGTCGTGATCAGTCCGCCAATTGCCTCGATTGCGCCCGGCGGCAACCAGGTTGTGCGACTTATTCTGCGTCTACCGCCTTTGGGCCGGGATCAGGAGTCGACGTATCGGATTCTTGTCGACCAGATTCCGCCTCCGGCCGAGCCGGGGATCGTGCACGTTGTCTTGCGCCTTTCTATTCCGATCTTTGCGGAGCCGATGAAACGCACGGTTCCGAATGTTCAGTTTCACGTCGAAGTGAAAGCCGGGCAGATATATCTCGTGGCTGTCAACAATGGCTTGCGCCATGATGTGGTCCGCGATATCGAGCTCTCAACGAGTGATGGCCGCAAGTTGAAGCTTGTTCCCGGAACATCCCCGTACATTCTCGCCGGAGCCAGCCGGCGTTGGAACATTGCCGCCCAGGGTCCCCTTCCTTTGCCAAGCGAAACCTTGACATTGACAGGTCACTCGGATTCCGGCGCTCTCGAACAGCAGGTACGTGTTGTCTCGATGCCATGATCGACAGAGCCGGGCAGCCAGGTGGCTAGCGTTTGCGGGGATCTTGCTCCTACTGATCTTCCCTCAGCCGAACTCCGCGACTGAGCCCGATAAGGAAGCGCCAACAGATGGCGCTCCGGAATCGAGCCCTGACATGACTCTCTTGTTGGAGGTTCTGATCAACGGGCACTCCACAGGTAAGATCGGAGAGTTCACGATGCATCGCGGCAAGTTGATGACGCGGCCGGCAGAACTGATCGATCTCGGATTCCGTCTTCCTGAATCAATTGCAATTGGGTCGACCGGCCTGATCGCATTGTCTGATTTGCCAGGACTGACTTTCACCCTCGATTTGAAGAAGCTCGAACTGAATGTGACGGCGAGCGACAATCGGCTTTTGCCGACCTTGCTGCGACCCATTGGAAGAGGCTTTGCCTCGGATCATCGAGTGATCGAGAGTGGAACAGGTTTGACGTTCAATTACGATACTGTCGGATCCTTCGCTGGAGGCACAGCTGGCGGCACAGGGTCGATGGATCTCAGGGCCTTCTCGCCGTGGGGAGTTGCGAGTTCGGGATGGCTTGGATACGCAGGCACGTCGTCGAGCACTACGGGCGCTACTACTGCGGTCCGCCTCGATTCCGCTTACACCTTTGCCGACATCAATTCGCTTCGCCGCTATAGCCTGGGCGACTTCATCAATGGCGGCCTCTCCTGGACACGCCCCGTCCATCTCGAGGGTGCTCAGATTCGCTCAGATTTCAGCATGCGCCCTGACCTTGTCACGTTTCCTCTGCCTACGGTTACAGGCTCGACTGCGGTGCCTTCTTCCGTAAACGTGCTTGCGGACGGAAACCTGATTGTCGCGAGCCAGGTTGGCGCCGGACCTTTTGAAGTGCCTCAACTCCCCGTCGTATCAGGAGCGGGCACGATTTCGATGACAGTGACCAATGCGCTCGGTCAGCAGGTGACCTTGACGCAGCCGTTTTATGCCAGTTCTTCTCTGCTTGATCCGGGTCTGCAGACTTTCGCTGTGCAATCTGGCTTGGTAAGGCGCAACTGGGGCACTATCAGCGACGATTACGGGAAGCTCGCGGGCACGGTTGTCTATCGCCGTGGTCTTACCCGGAAATTCACGATCGAGGGAAGTGCGGAGGGCACTCCGGGCGCCACGATGGGGGGCGCAGGCGGCGTGGCCCAAATCGCCAATCTCGGCGTCGTCAATTTCGCGGCAGCCGTCAGCGGGGGGTCAGGACGCACCGGTGCGCAGTTTTCCCTGGGAGCCCAGCGAATCGGAAGAGTGTTCAGCATTGGTGGCGCAGCGATCATTGCCAATCGCGACTATCGCGATGTCGCGTCGATGAATGGAGATGGCGTTCAGCGAAAGCAGCTCAGCGGATTCGCCAGCCTCTATTTCAAACGATTTGGTTCTCTGGGCGCTGCCTACAGTGGCATCGATCAGGATCCCACGCCAAACCCGATCCCGTTCGGCGTTGTATCTGCCGAGCATTCCCACGTCGCTTCAGGAAATTATTCGCTCCAGGTTCACCGCGTGACGATTTACACTTCCGGCTTCAAGGATTTTGCAGCTACCGGCGAAAGCGGTGGTCTTCAGGCGGGTATTACCATCCCCTTCGGCAGACGAAGCTCCGTGAATGTGAGTGGTACGTCTGATGGAAACGTTCAGGTGCAGGCGCAGAGATCGGCAGCACTCATTGGCGAGTGGGGATACGATGCTTACGTCTCAGCGGGAAATGCGCAACACGAATTTGGCCAGGTGCAATACAAATCCAGTGTCGGTTTGTTTACCGCCGGAATTGACCAGAGCGCCGGCCAAACCACGATGCGACTTGAATCCCAGGGCGCTCTTTCGTGGGTTGATGGAGGGCTCTTCCCTTCCAACGAGATCTACGACAGCTTCGCAATCGTGGACACCAGTCCGATGCCGCACGTACATGTCTATCAAGAAAACCGGGACGTGGGTCGGACGGGCTCTTCGGGGCGGCTCCTCGTGCCCGACATGCGCTCGTTCGATCTGAACCATATCGATATCGAGCCCACTGATATTCCGCCAGATGTAACCATCAACACCGCCACGCGCGAAATGCGACCGCAAGATCGCTCCGGTGTGGTGGTCAAGTTCCCCATCAAATTCAGCCGCAGCGCGCTGTTGCATCTGGTTGATGACGCGGGCGCTCCGATGCCTCTCGGAAGCACCGCTACCCTTCGAGCAACTGGGACAGTCGTTCCGGTTGGCTACGACGGTGAGGCGTACGTTGAGGATCTCAGCGCGCACAATGAAATCGCAGTCGAACGCTTGGACGGACGGCACTGCACGATAACATTTGATTACCACCCTGTACCCGGAGGAATCCCGTCAATTGGCCCGTTGAAATGCAAAGAGGCCCGTCCGTGATGCGTAGACTTGCATTGGCTATTCTCTTTGTACTCTGCTCTGTCTGGACAGCAGAAGGTCAAACCTGCACGCTCTCCGTCACCAGCCTGAGCTTCGGCACTTACTCTGCAACATTGCTCAACGGAACGGCTACCGGCAAAGTTACCTGCTCTGGTGGATGGGACATCCCTCTCGGCCCGGGAACAGGAGCCGGGGCAACCGACACCGTTCGAAAGATGACCGGCCCAGGCGGCGCGACGCTCAGTT
Source organism: uncultured Acidobacteriaceae bacterium (assembly GCA_963735215.1). GTDB lineage: Bacteria > Acidobacteriota > Terriglobia > Terriglobales > Acidobacteriaceae > Telmatobacter. The sequence continues at coordinate 727,605 of CAVTKF010000015.1, forward strand.
ACCAGGTATTCCAGGATGCGGCGCGGACAATTAATTGGGGTAATACGACGGCTGATGAGGTGAGCGGGACGGGCACCACGACTGTTACTTTCTACGGCCAGATCCCTGCGGGACAGGTAGTTGCACCTGGCACTTACACAGATACACTCAGCACCGCCACCACATCGTTTCAAGTAACCGCGATCGTCGCGGCTTCATGCACGATCACTGCGAATCCGTTGGCCTTTGGCAACTACGCCGGCTTGGTGCTCAATTCCACCACGACAATTCTCGTTACATGCAGCAAATCCACTACCTACAATGTGGGCCTGAATGCGGGAACTTCGACCGGCGCGACCGTGACCAATCGCAGCATGACGGGACCTGCCTCGACATTATTGAATTACAAGCTATTCAGAAACTCCGCAATGACCACCAATTGGGGAAATACCGTTGGCACGGATACAGTAGCGGGAACCGGGAGCGGCGCCGCACAATCTCTCACCGTTTATGGCCAGGTTTCAGCAGGCCAATTCGTCCGACCCGGAAGCTACACCGACACGATTACGGCGACTCTCACCTATTAGTCGTTGTCAATCTTCTGACGCCCGTCCTGAAATCTCTCCGAGTCGAATTCCGAATCAGTCTGCTCAATTGAAGGCGACGACAGATGAATCCTCAGATCGTTACCCGGAGCACCGTTTACGCTCCAGAACTCGATCGAGGAATTAACCTAAGTGATCGTTGAGCTGAGGCGGCGTTTCGACTTGGCCGGTGGGATGTAGTGGAAGCGGACGAGGTAGATCCGGTCGCCGGGGCCGTGTTTGGCGACTTTCAGCAGGTCGAGAACGCCGAGGAAGCCTGACTCGCGAGCCAGTGCTGGTGTGATGTCGGGTAGACCGATGGGCTCGATGGAGTCAACTTCGATTTGGCCTTCTTCCATGCGATAGCGTCCGCCGACTTTAACGCGGGGGCTCTGCCAGATGCGGACGCTGCAGGTGATGTCTCCGCGACGGACACCGTCACGGAGACGCTTGGTAAACATCATGGGAGAGAGTTTACGTGGCAGACAGACGCCCGCAGAAACGTAGCTTTTCTAACTGAAGCGAGCAATCATTCTCATCCTTTGAGGAAAGCCAGCAGATCGGCATTAATGGTTTCCGCTTGGGTGGTCGGCATCCCGTGCGGGAAATCCTTGTAGGTCTTCAGTGTTCCATTCTTCAACAACTTTGCAGACAATGGTCCGGAAGCAACATAGGGGACGATCTGGTCGTCTTCGCTATGCATCACCAGCACTGGGATGGTGATCTTCTTGAGGTCTTCGGTGAAATCAGTTTGAGAAAAAGCAACAATACCGTCGTAGTGCGCCTTGGCGCCGCCCATCATGCCTTGACGCCACCAATTTTGGATAACGGCCTCCGATGGCTTCGCGCCCGGCCGGTTATAGCCATAGAAAGGTCCAACCGGCAGGTCACGGTAGAACTTGGTCCGACTGGCTGCGAGTTGTGCCTGCAGATCATCGAAGACTGCCTTGGGAAGGCCGAGAGGGTTTGCGGGAGTTTTCACCATCAGCGGCGGAACTGCGCTGATCAACGCTGCCTTGGCCGCTCCGCTTTCGCCATGCTGCGCCAGATAGTGCACTACCTCGCCGCCACCGGTCGAATGGCCGACGTGGATAGCGTTTTTCAGGCCGAGATGAGCGGTAAGAGCGGCCAGGTCATCCGCGTAATGGTCCATGTCGTGGCCGTCGCCGGTCTGGGTGGAGCGTCCGTGGCCACGGCGGTCGTGGGCGATGACGCGATAGCCATGACGCAGGAAGAACAACATCTGTATGTCCCAATCATCGGCCGACAACGGCCACCCATGGCTGAACACGATTGGCTGGCCTGAACCCCAATCCTTGTAAAAGATCTCGACGCCGTCTTTGGTTGAGATGGTGGGCATTTCGTCTCCTCCGAAATAAGTTCCCAGTTAGATCATGCCTGATACTCGGTTGATGCAGGATTAAGGGCAGATCGCTAAGGATATCGGGACAAAAACTGGTTCAACGCGGGAAACGGCAACACAGCTTGGAGCAGAAAGACCAACTTCAAGCGCGCAAATCGCTGTATTTTGGGTGCAAATGGTGGAATTTATGCGGCTTGGGACGATCATTTATCGTCTAATTGAGTGAGATGAGCACAGTTTCGGCCATACGTTCGTTGTTTGTCCCGGGAGCGGTCTCTGCCGCCGAGGAACAGGTCCGGCAGGAGAATCTTGCTGTTGCAGAAGGACTTAAGCGGCAGGACGCCGGGTTGCTGGACGAGTTGATCGTGCGTTTTCAGCACCGCCTTCTGCGCTATCTCCTCTTTTTGACCGGGAACCGCGAAATGGCCGAGGACCTCTTTCAGGAGGTCTGGATGCGGGTGCTGACACGCGGCGGGCAGTTCAACGGAAAGGCACGGTTCGAGACGTGGCTGTTTACGATAGCCCGCAATCTGGTGATTGACCAACGGCGCAAGCGCACCATGAGCAGCCTGGACGAACTGTTTGAAGCAGGCGGCGACGATGACCGGCCGATGGCGTTTGAAGTTGCCGATCACGAGCCGGGACCATTTGACCGCATGTCAAACGTGGAGGACCGGGAACAGATTGCCGCAGCGCTGCTCCAGCTGGACACGTTGTATCGGGAAGTGCTGGTGCTGCGGTTCCATGAGGACCTTTCGCTCGAAGAGATTGCGAAGGTGACCCGTGCGCCGTTATCAACGGTGAAATCGCGGCTGTATCGCGGCATGGCATCGATCAAGCCGCGCCTGGAACGGGCGCAGGCGCATCGCAGGGAGGCCGTGTGACCGGACCGGGGCCTGCCATCGAAGCGGTCCGGAACCGGAGTGAATCCACGCATGTCGATCTGACGGAAAGCATGGCTGGATACGGCGGTGACCGCGAGCGCGCGACGGCGGACCGAACACGGCGCGTGGTGATGGCTTCAGCAGGCGTGATGCAGGAACAGCGGGCGGGCCGGAAACGGATCCGCGCAATTACGCTGGCGGCAACATTGGTGGTGTTCTTTGTTGTTGGGCCGCCGGTGTGGTGGGTGGCGGATACGCTGATTGAAGAAGAACACCTGACGAGCCTGTTAAGCGAGCTGGCGGTGTGGGGATTCTTCTCAGTGACGGCGCTGCTTGGGTCGGCGCTGCTGGCGGGGTGGTTGCGGCGCAAGTCGTAACAACGTCTGAGGTGGCAACCTGCATTTTCGTAATACGCTCAAACCAGTAACGTTCTCTGTGGGTGAGGAATTCCTCTATACTGGGTCGCAACTTCACTGCGAGGGCGGCCGTCCATTGAATAGCAATTGGCTGTCTGAAATTGCTGCGTGAGCCCTCGGGGCGAGGGTCAAAGTCTTATGCGTGAACCTGAACTGATCAACCCGAACGAAGATACGCGGCTGGTGCCGGTGTGGTCGATTGTGATCGCGGCGGCGGTGTTTGTGCTGGTGGAGTATTACTTCTGGCTGGTGTTTCCGCAGACGCAGCATCATGTTCCCCCGCTGGGGCTCCGCATCTACATGAACGTTTCGTGGGGATTGTTGGCGTCACTCTATTTTCTGATGGTGGGGTACGTGAGCAAGGACGCTCCGCGGCGCGCGATGAGTTCGCGGTTCTGGATGCTGATCTGCTTTGTGATGCCGGGCGGAATCGGCGCGGTGCTGTACTTTCTGCTGAGGGCGCCGCTGGTCTCGAAGTGTCCGGCGTGCGGAACGCATGTGCAGGGCGATTTCCATTTCTGCCCGCAATGCAGCTACCAGCTGACGGCGAGTTGCGGGAATTGCTTCAGAACAGTGCGGGCGACGGATCAGTTCTGCACGCGGTGCGGACATGAGCTGGAGAGCGATCAGATGCCGGCACGGCTGAGACAACTACAGGGAGTTGGGTCTAGGGATTAGGGATAAGGGATTGATCGGTTCCCTTCACTGCATATTCAGCTTTACGCCGGCCACTACTTCTACCAAAGACAAAACAACAATATTGGTACAGAGATAGCATGTGATTGACCTCACATCCCCGGGAACCGTATAGTAGTCCCAATGAGTCTTTCTTCCATGCCGGTCGCTTGTTGCGCATGTTGTTGTGCGCCGCGCCGGACTATGGGATAAGCCACCACTAGACTCACCGGAATTCCCCATACCCCGCGCTGCAGCCCTTCTGCCGCCGCGGGTTTTTTATTGCCCCAAAAATCATCCGGAGAAACATGACAGCCACCGCCGCCGCTGAGCAAAACACGATCAACACCGCTGAAAGCCGCCACGCGCAGTTATCGGCCGAGCGCAACCGTGAGGAGCGTTTAAGCCACATCCAGCTCCTCGAGGCAGAGAGCATCCACATCTTCCGCGAGGTCGCCTCCGAGTTCCAGAACCCGGTGATGCTCTATTCCATCGGCAAGGACTCCTCCGTCATGCTTCGCCTCGCGCAGAAGGCCTTCCATCCCGCACCGATCCCGTTCCCGCTCCTCCACGTCGACACCGGCTACAAATTCCACGAGATGCTCGAATTCCGCGACCGCTACACCGCCGAACTCGGCCTCAAGCTCATCGTATGGCGCAACGAAGAAGCCCTAGCTGACGGAGCCAACCCCATCAAACTCGGCACTCAGCGCTGCTGCGGACTGCTCAAAACCCAGGCGCTCCTCGACGGCCTCCGCGCTCACGGATTCGACGCAGCCTTCGGTGGCGCGCGCCGCGACGAAGAGAAATCCCGCGCCAAGGAGCGCATCTTCTCCTTCCGCGATGCCGCCGGCCAATGGGACCCAAAAAATCAGCGCCCTGAGCTCTGGTCGCTCTTTAACGGCCGCATCGGTCCCGGCGAAAGCATCCGTGTCTTCCCGCTCTCCAACTGGACCGAGCTCGATATCTGGCACTACATCCACCTTGAAAAGATCCCCATCGTTCCGCTTTACTTTGCCAAGCCCCGCAAAATGCTCGTCCGCAACGACTCGCTCATCCCTCTCGAACAGCCCTTCATCCAGGGATTGCCCGGAGAGGAGCAGTGGGTCACATGCCGCCTGCGCTCTCTCGGCTGCAGCCCCTGCACAGGCGCGATACGCTCCGAAGCCGACACCGTGCCCAAGATCATCGAGGAGCTCATGGCCGTCCGCAATTCCGAGCGAGCTAACCGCATCATCGACCACGACCAGGACGGCTCCATGGAACTGAAAAAGCGCGAGGGCTACTTCTGATGGCCACTGTTGAGCAGTACCCACTTGAGGGAAGTTCCACACAAATTGAAGACAGTCCTGTGCGAGCCAAGGGCAGTCCTGCGCGTGCTGAGGAGATTCCTGCACAAGCGGTGGGCGCCTCTGCACAACTCGGGGGCAGCTCTGCACAAGCGGCGAGCACCCCTGCACAACTCGGGGTTTTGAAGGAGGACGGCTTTAGCCGTGCCGTAAAAGCCAACGAAATCAATGGGGCTTTAGCCCCTGAGGGAATCTTCGCTGCACATTCAGAAGGTGCACCCGCGTTCGATCCGGATCTTCCCCTCGAGCAGCGCCTCGAAGCCGAGCTCGCCAAAGACCTGCTCCGCTTCTCCACCGCCGGCAGCGTCGACGATGGCAAATCCACGCTCATCGGCCGCCTGCTTTACGACTCGCACAACGTCTACGACGACCACATTCGCTCCGTTACTCGCAACGCCGCCATCGACTTCGCCCAACTCACTGACGGCCTTCGCGCCGAACGCGAGCAGGGCATTACCATCGACGTCGCCTACCGCTACTTCTCGACCCCGAAGCGCAAATTCATCATCGCCGACACTCCAGGCCACGAGCAATACACGCGCAACATGGCTACCGGCGCCTCCACCGCTGATGTCGCGATCGTCCTCGTTGACGCCCGCAAGGGCATCCTCGCGCAGACCCGCCGCCACGCTTGCATCGCCGGCCTGCTTGGAATCCCCATCGTCATCGCTGCCATCAACAAGATGGATCTGGTCGACTTCTCTGAGGAAGTCTTCAATCGCCACAGCGCCAGCCTGCAAGGCCTAGCCCGTCAACTCGACATCCCGCAGCTAATTCCTGTTCCCGTTAGCGCTCTCGACGGCGACAACGTCGTCCATCGCAGCGAGCGCATGCCTTTCTACACCGGCCCCAGCATCCTCGAGCTCCTTGAAACCCTCCCGCTCGCCATCGAGCGGACACAGGCAACCTTTCGGTTGCCCATTCAGCGCGTCGTCCGCCCCCACCAGGATTTCCGTGGCTTTGCAGGACAGATCACTGCCGGCGCTATACACCCTGGCGACGAAGTCCTCGCACTTCCCAGCGGCCGCCACACGCGCGTCCGGACAATTTCTACCTTTGACGGCGACCTCGTCCGCGCCCGTGCGCCCCAATCCGTCGTCCTCACCCTCGAAGACGAAATCGATCTCAGCCGCGGGGACATGATCACCTCCGTCTCCGCTCCGCCCCGCAAAACTAGTCGCATCGAAGCCACAGTCGTCTGGATGCACTCAAAGCCCCTTCGTCCGGGCGCAAGCTACTTGCTCAAGCACACCAGCCAGACCGTCCGCGCGACCATCACCGAACTCCGCTCCCGCATCGACGTCGAGCACCTCGCCGAGAACTCCGCAGAGCAGCTAGCCCTTAACGACATCGGCCACTTGGTCATCGAAACCAGCCGCCCTTTGCTAGCCGATCTCTACCGCGCCAGCCGCGCCACGGGCAGCCTCATCCTGATCGACGCGGTCGACAATACCACCGCTGGCGCCGGCATGATTCGTGCAATTCACGACGCCACCGACACAGACTACAAACATGCAACCACAGGGTTGCTCAATATTGGAAACCGCGCCGATCTCGCCGTTCAAATCGAGCAGTCTCTTCTCGCCGAAGGCGCTTTGGTTCTCCGCACTCGCGTTCCGGCCTCTGCGCAACTAGCCACCTTCGCCCGGCTCGGTGCTTTCGTGATCCTTGAGTCCGATCAACCCGGTCCGATCGCATTCACCCGTGCTGACAGCGTTAGTGCAAACACACTGCAAATCGCTCCAGAACTCGAATTCACCAACGACACAGGCAAGATTCTCAACGAAATCCATCGCCTCGCATCCCTTCACCCAGGAGAAGACGACAATGACAACGGCCTCGGCATCTGACGCTCTCGCTCTCACCACCTCGAGCTTCCTCCGCGAGCACCTTGAGCACGCGCAGCGCGCCTGTATCACCAGCAGCTTCCAGTCCGAAGACGTCGTCGTGCTCCACATGGTGCTCCAGCTTCAGCCGCGCATCCCCGTGCTCTTCCTTGAGACCGGCTACCACTTTCCCGAGACGCTGACCTACCGCGATCGCATCGCCTCCGAGTGGAACCTCAATCTCGTCAACGTTGAGCCCGAGCTCACTGTCGCCGAACAGGAGTCGCAATTCGGTATCCTCAATCAGACCGCGCCCGACCGCTGCTGCGGCCTTCGCAAAGTTGAACCGCTTTTCCGCGCCCTCGGTTCCTACACCACCTGGGTCACCGGCCTGCGCCGCCAGCAATCCAAGTCGCGAGCCGATCTCCAGCCACACGAGTTCTTCACACTGCCGACAGGCAATATCCTCGCCAAGCTCAGCCCGCTTGCCGAGTGGACAACACGCGATGTCTGGCAATACGCCGAGCAGCACTCTATCCCGCTCCTCCCGCTCTACGAAAAGGGCTACACCTCCATCGGTTGCGCGCCATGTACCAGCCTGCCCTTCGATGCCAACGACCCACGCTCCGGCCGCTGGTCCGGCCGCAAACTCGAGTGCGGCATTCACCTGCAGGCTCACTGATGCAGATTCACTGACCCGGAGATCGCCAATGGAACTTCTCCTCGGATTCGCAATCGCCACGCTCATCGCCATCACCGGCGTCGGCGCTGGCACGCTCATCGCGCCATTGCTGATCCTTTTTCTCCACGTTCCCGTCGCCGAAGCCGTCGGCACAGCCCTTGCTTACTCAGCCGCCGTCAAACTCGTCGTCGTCCCTGTGCAGATATGGCGCCGCCAGGTCGAGTGGCGCACCCTCGCCATAATCCTTGCCACCGGAATCCCCGGCGTCGCTCTCGGCTCGCTCCTCTTCCAGCGCGTCGCCCACAATGCCGCCAACAATCTCTGGCTCTATCTCGCGCTCGGCATCATGATCGCTCTCTCTTCCGCCTGGCACATCTACCGCCATTTCCGCCCCGCCGCCGAACCCGCGCAGCGCAGCAACTCTCCCCGCTGGCTCGCCCTCGTCATGCTTCCGATCGGAGCCGAAGTCGGCTTCTCCTCTTCCGGCGCAGGAGCCCTCGGCACTCTTGCCCTTCTCGGCCTTACCCCGCTTGATGCCCGCCGCATCGTCGGCACCGACCTCGCCTTTGGCCTCTGCCTGTCGCTCATCGGTGGAACACTGCACCTCAGCAACGCCGGCCTCGACTCGTCTCTACTTATCAATCTCATCGTCGGCGGAGTTCTGGGCGCCCTCGTCGGGACAGGCCTTGCCTCGCGCATCCCTGTGCGCACCATGCGCCTCGCTCTTTCGCTCTGGCTTTTTGTCATGGGCCTTCAGCTCTGCTGGCACGCGCTGGCCTAAAGCAGTTCCAGAGCAGTGTGAGTGAGTCCAGGTCTCCACGCAGAGATGCAGGCTGCCGTGTCTTTCATCCACAGACTTCCGAATTGACGCAATCCAAAATGCGGCTGCGGCAGCGCCTGCGTTGGACGATATACTGCCATTAATGCCTCTTAGCAGCATGTGGCCGAAGTTCAGTTTTGAAAGGGCACGACCTCAGTCGTGCCGTAAGCCCCTTGAGGGATAGGTTTTCGAAACTTCGACTTTTGTTATGGGCTGTCAGGCTTCATCCTCTTTTGCAAGCGAGAATCCACCTTGGCGCGTGAACTGCATTCGGCACGTTTGTTAAGCAAATCGCTAATCTCTGAATCGGCCCAGTGTTACCACTTCGATTTTGTTCTTGAAGATCTCGAATCCTTTCCCTTCATCTCCGGCCAATTCATCTCCGCCGTCGCCACAGATTCCAACGGCAAGCAGCAGACTCGCGCCTACTCCATCGCTTCCGCGGCCAATTTGAACCATTTTGAGCTCTGCGTCAATCGCGTGCCTCAGGGGTTCTTCTCGAATCACCTCGCCGATCTCATCGATTTGCCTCCCAGCGGCCGCATCCAGATTCACGGTCCCCACGGCCACTTCATCCTCAAGCAGCCCGTCACCGATTCCATCTTCATCTCCACCGGAACCGGGATCGCTCCCATGCGTGGCTTTGCGCAATGGCTCTTCCCTGAAACCGGCCCTGACGCCGGCATCGACCGCAGCGAAGGCAAAGATATCTGGATGGTCTATGGCACCCGCTACGAAAGCGAGCTGTACTACCGCGAAGAGTTCGAAGCCCTCGCCGCCCGCAAGCCCAACTTCCACTACCTGCCCACGCTCAGCCGCGCCGACGAGAGCTGGAAGGGCCTTCGCGGATATGTGCAGGAACATGTCGCTCGCATCATCGAAGAACGCGCCGCACGCCTCGGCCAGCCGCTCCCTGCGCCACCGCCCGACCCGACCATCCTTCCCGCGGAGCTAAAATTCGACATCTACGCCTACATCTGCGGCCTCAACAACATGGTCGCCAGCGTCCGCGAAAGACTCGCTGGCTACGGCTGGCACCGCAAGCAAATCATCTTCGAACGCTACGACTGAACATGAGTATTGTTTCTGGCAACCCTGCAGGTATGCGGTAATACTGCGTGCTTAAGAGAAGACGTGTCATCCTGAGTCGGAGCGCGATGGGGTAAGCGGAGCGAAGGATCTGCTTTTGCAGTTCGAGGATTCTCGGCCGGATTCGCCGGCGTGCCCCATTCATGACGTAGTTCCATCGCGGCATGAGTCGGAAACGAGGAAACCCAATCTTCATTGTTTCTGGGTGCAGTCCCTCCCGGATCCATCATGGGATCATTTGCAGTGCTTGCGGAAACGGGACAATTTCGAAAGGGAGGCAGAATCATTACAGCAGCCGTGAAAAATTGGAGCTAACCTGTTTTCATGTTGCTGACCATGCTCATGCTTCTGTTGTCTTCGCAGTCTCATGCGCAACCTCAAACCGGTTATATCTGCGGCGATCGGGACGCGCACACTGAGCCACTACGAAGCTCGTCGGGTTTCAGCGCGTTTCTCACAATGGACAGCGAAGACGATCACAGCAAGAATACCCACCAATGTCAGGTAGATTACATGCTTCATATCATTCGTCCGGATGGCACCCGCACCGTTCCCGACATCAGCTCCGGACCTTTGGGATTCTTCCCGAGCGACGGAGACTGGTATCGTTCACTCGTTTTTCGTATCGATGGTTACTCGATAGACGGCAAGCGCGTCTTCGTCTTCATTGCGGAAGGCGGCCAGCATCCCCTTATCGAAGCCGAAGAATTCGATATGACTACCGGATCCCAACTGCGAGAAGAGGGCGCAGACCGATTTCTCTTGAATAAACTTGGCGCAGCGTGTGCCGCTACCCTTCATGTTTCAGGAACCGCGTCCAACGGGCACATCGTGGTCGAAACCCATCCGTCGAATGGCTGTCTGCGCAAAGAGTCATGGCAGCTAAATGCTTACAGGCTTGTCAAAGGATCGCTGGGCAGTATGCCGGGTACTCCGAGGCTCTTAGTCCCCGGCACGCGAATCCTGGTACTCGATCCCGGCGTACCGATGCGACCACCTACAGATTAAACAATTCCCGCAGCCGCTTCGTCTGTGCCCGACTCACCGGAATTTCCGTCTGCTTCTTGTCATTCATCCGCAGCTGATAGGTCGACTTGAACCACGGCACCACTTCGCGAATCTGGTCAATGTTCACCACAAAGCTGCGATGCGCGCGCCAGAACAACGCCGGATCCAGCTGATCCAACAGTTCCTCAATCGTCCGGCACTTCGACTGCCCTTCGAATTGCTGCGTCACCACGCGAATCACGCCTTCTTCAATCTCCGCAAAGCAAATCTCTGCCTGGTCTACCAGCAGCAGCCTGCTCCCGGCCTGCACAATCAGCTTCGCTGGCTGTGCCGCGCGCGCTCCACCCTGAGGGCTCTTCAGCAAACTCAGCAGCGCATCCAGTTGGGACTCAATCGGCGACTCGCTCCCCGTGCTTGGCGCCGTGCCGCCACTCGTCATCCGCCCTCGCACCCGCTCCAGCGCCTTGTCCACGCGACCGCGATCAAACGGCTTCAGCAGATAGTCCACCGCGTTCACATCAAACGCACGCACTGCGTACTGGTCATACGCCGTCGCAAACACAAACTGCGGCAGACTCCATGCGCTTCCGTTTTTCTGTTTGCGGTGCCGATCCATCACGCGCTGAATCACCGCAAAACCGTCCAGCCCTGGCATCTGCACATCCAGAAAAACCAGGTCCGGGTGATGCTCCTCGATCAGTTCCACCGCCTCGATGCCGTTCGCTCCCTGTGCAACAATATCCACGTCCTTCGCTGCTTCAAGCAGGTAAGCAAGCTCGTCGCGAGCGAGCTGTTCGTCGTCGATAATCAGCGCAGAAATCGTCATGCAGAAACAGAACCGCCGAACCGTGGCGCAATCCTCAGTTTAGCTCCCCAAGGTTGCCCGATTGATTCAACTTGTCAGCTTCGCGAGCGGGTCACCCTGAAATTGAAATCTTCTTTCAGCAGTTCGCGTCCGCAAACGTCCCACGCAAATGGGTCCACCACTGAGGACAAAGAGCGGGAATCTTCCCCTCGTGCATTTCAGCAGAGTTTGTCGGCGGCGGCGGCGAGGTCAAAGTCTTTTTGCGTGATGCCGCCGGCGTCATGGGTGACGAGGGCGAGACGGACCTTGTTGTATCGAATGTCGATGTCTGGGTGGTGGCCAGCTTTTTCGGCGAGGTCACCTACTTTGTTGACGAAGGCGAGAGAGGCGCGGAAGTCCTTGAAGAGAAAGGTGCGCACGAGCTCGCCGGCTTCGATCTGCCAGTCGGGCACGGTGACGAGGCGGGACTTGACTTCGGAGTCGGTGAGAGAGGGCATCGGGGCTTCTCCTTCGGAAATCGAGATGTGGGCCAGTCGAAAGGACCGCAGACCTAATGAATATAGGAGAAATACTTGGACGAAGTCGCAATTTATAACTTGGATACCTTGAGCGGAAGTTGCAATTTCGGCTCTCAATGTGGTAACTAATCGTTTAGTTGCTCGTCAAATAAAGTAACAATCAAGGGTAAGATCGACGCCTGATTTGCGATTGAAATAAATGGATTCAATGGGTTAGAGGATGCCTCCGAAGAAATCAAGCACGTTAACGGAAGCCGAACTGAGGCTGATGAAGATCCTGTGGCGAAGGGGCGAGTCGGCGGTGAACGACTTGGTCGCGGCCATGCCGGACGGCGAGGCGCTGGCCTATAACTCGGTGCTTACCACGATCCGGATTCTGGAGCAAAAGGGGTACGTGGAGCATCGACAAGAAGGGCGGGCTTTTATCTACTGGGCGGTCGTGGCAGAAGATGACGCAAGCCGCAGCGAAGTGAAGCACGTGTTGAGCCGCTTCTTTGGCAACTCACGGGAGCAGCTTTTGTTGTCCCTGTTGGGCGACGGTGAGATTTCGCGGGACGAATTGGAACGGCTGAAGGCTGCCATTCGCGCCGCGGCGGCAGATGAGGTGATCGAAGGATAAATGATGCACCTGGCGACATTGATTGTCTCAATGGGCGATCTCGGGATGACCGCTCCGGCTGTGTGGGCATGGTTTGCGTCAAGCTGGGAAGAGTTTGTGCGGACGGCAGGAACTACGCTGGTGACGTCGATCTGGCAGGGTGCGGTGATTATATGCGGGCTGGAAATCTGCCTGCGAGTGATGCCTCGGATGTCGGCGACGCACCGGTTTGTGATTTGGATTGCGGGTTTTGGTATCGCGGCGGGATTGCCTTTGGCGGGATTGCCTTTATTGTCGCTGCTGCATTTCAGGGCGAGCACCGCTGGAACGGGTGCAGCGGATGCAGGTGTAGCGGGGAGTACGACGGGACCATTGCTTCAGCTGGATGCGCGTTGGGGGTTGGCGATTGCAGGGCTCTGGGTGGTAGCTTTGGCGGTTCGCGGAGTTGGTTTGGCGGTGCACTCGATGCGGCTACGGCGGTTGTGGAAGACCGCCCAGCCAGTTGAAGTGAGTGCAACGCTGGCTGCAGCGCTCCGGAATGTGCGCGGCGGACGCGTGACTATCTGCACGACGGAGATGCTAGACCGGCCGAGCGTGATTGGATTTCTGGCGCCACGGATTCTGATTCCCGCGTGGCTGATGGTGCGGTTGACGCCGGGCGAGCTGGAGCAGATTGTGCTACACGAGGCAGAGCATCTTCGCCGGCGTGATGACTGGACAAACCTGGCGCAGAAGCTGGCACTGGTGGCGTTTCCGCTGAATCCAGCGCTGGCGTGGATAGAGCACCGACTCTGCCGCGAGCGGGAGATGGCGTGCGACGACGGTGTGGTACGGATTACGAGGGCTCCGCGAGCCTATGCGGCATGCCTTGCAAGCCTGGCAGAGCGTGGGCTCGAACGGCGGGCTGAGGCTTTGTCTCTTGGTGCGTGGCATCGGCGGTCTGAGCTTGTGCATCGCGTGCATGGAATTCTGCTGCGGAAACGCGGGATGAGCAAGGCTGCTGCGGTTGCGCTGCTGGGCGCTGTGGGATGCGCGCTCGTGGCGGGATCGATCGAAATGGCGCGGTGTCCGCAGCTGGTAGCGTTTGTGCCGGAGCAGAAGAGCCTGGCAATGACAACGGAGCGGCAGCGGGAGATGACCGCGATGCTAGCGCGGGAAAACGCCGAGACGAAGATGAGTTTGCCGACGGGATTCCATGCTGTGCAGGCGAGGGCGGTGATTCCTCCGTTGCGACCAGCACTGAACACATCCCAGCATCGGGCGCAGAAGAGCGAGGCAGCCGTTGCGGCAAAGGCGGTCGCGAAAGTAGATGCGCAACAGGTCGCGAAGACTGAGGTCGCAGGTGATCGCGCGAGTCCGAGCGGCGAGCAGCAATGGGTTGTGCTGGCGGCGTGGGAAGACGTGCAGACTGTGAGCCGGACGTCGAACACCGTTTCGGATTACGAGGCGAGCGGTGCGACGACGGGTGCTATGAGCGACGGGGCCACGTCGGCACAGCAAAAAAATGACAGAGCTGCGGGGCAGACGGCGAGCAAGGATTCAAGCGGCTCTTCAACTCAGGCGAACAGCCAGTACACGATTACGCGGCTGATTCTGAGAGTGATTCCCGTAAATTCAAATTCCAATTCTACTCAGCCAACGACGGGATCGGTTCGCGGCGGCTGGTTCGTGATTCAACTGTAAGTTCAACTTCAGAATTCAACGGAGAGACAGGCATGGCTGTAACAACTAATTCATTAGTAACAAAGGCGAGAAAGTTTGGCGCTCCGGTCGGGGCCGCTGCGGCGGTGTTGTTGGCTGGTTCGTTCATGATCGGACACACAGCGCACGCCGCAAGCAACGGTGTGTCTCTGGGCGGCGGGGCGCCGATGGATGACAACAGTGTGTCGTCGCTGGTGGCGCTGGACAATGCTGTCGAAGCGGTTGCAGCGCGGGTAACACCGGCGGTGGTGAACGTGGCGGTGACGTCGCGTGTGACAGGGGAAGAAGCGGGCGATGATGACAGCCAGGATTCGGGCGGCCAGATTCCGCAGGGCGCAATTCCTCCGGAGTTCCGGAAATTCTTCGGGCCGATGGGTCGCGGACAGAATCCGCAGGGACAGATCGAGCATGGAATCGGCAGCGGCATCATCATTTCTCCTGACGGTTACATCGTGACCAACAATCACGTGGTGGATGGTGCTACGCAGGTCCGCGTGACACTGAATGACCGTCGCGTATTCAACGCGAAAGTGGTCGGCGTGGACAAGCTGAACGATCTCGCCGTGATCAAGATCAACGCGAACAACCTGACGACGGTGGCATGGGGCGACTCGTCGAAGCTGCACCCGGGACAGACGGTGCTCGCTTTCGGCAGCCCATTCGGATACTTCCAGTTCTCAGTCACGCGCGGCATCGTGAGCGCGCTCGACCGGCCAAATCCCTACACGGATGATCCACGCAAGCCGGGCGATTACATCCAGACCGACGCGGCGATCAATCCGGGTAACTCGGGCGGACCACTGGTGGATGCCCACGGTGAGCTTGTGGGCATCAACACGTTCATCATCACTAATAACGGCTCGTTTGCGGGTGCGGGATTTGCGATTCCTTCGCACATCGTGCGTGCTTCGGCCGAAGCGATTATCAAGGACGGAACGGTGCATCACGGGTATCTCGGCATCAGCATGAACGATGTGACACCGGACAACTCGAGCTTCTTCAACCTGCCGGATGCGATGGGCGCGATCGTGAGCCAGGTGACGCCTGACTCGCCAGCGAGCCGCGCGGGACTGAAAAGTGGCGACGTGCTGCGCGAACTGAACGGCAGCAAGATTCGCAATGGCAGCCAGCTGCAGGTTGCGGTGAGCCAGACTGCTCCTGGTAACGAGATCAAGCTGGGAATCCTGCGTGACGGCAAGCCTGAGACGCTGACGTTGAAGGTTGGCGAGTTCAAAGGCGAGAAGCAGGTTGCAGACAACGAAGGCGATGGATCGCACCAGCGCGGAAAGCTCGGGTTGGGTGTCGGCGATCTGACGTCGGACGCGCGTCAACAGTTGAATATTCCGTCGCAGGTGAAAGGCGCTGCGGTAGAGAGTGTCCGGCCTGCGAGCCCGGCCGATGACGCTGGACTGGCGCCTGGAGACGTGATCCAGGAAGTGAACCGGAAGCCGGTGCAGAATGCGCAGGAGTTTGCGGATGACGTGCATGCGGTTCCGGACGGCAAGGACATCCTGCTGCTGGTTTGGTCGCACGGAGGCGCGAGCTATCGCGTGGTTCATCCGGCACAGAGCAATCAGAGCGGCGAGTAATCGAGCGCCCAGTATTTGTAGGACTTAATTCAGGCCGTCGCATCTCCTCGAAGTGCGACGGCCTTTTTTTGTTCCAGGATGGGGAGCCAAGCAGACGGCTGAGTGCGGACAATCATGCGTGACATAAAGGGTACCCTCCCCCCTATACTCTGTAGAGAAGCTATTCATTTTCATGTGTTTGCGGGCATTATCCTCTGCAAAGTCTTCTTATCATTGTACTTGCCTGTAAAGTCTTCCCACCAAATGGCTTACGGGCTATTGGCGTGTGTTGGTAAAGTCCGCAGTTGAGTGGTCTTTTGCGGGACGGCTGAACAGCTTGCGGAAAAGGGTCCGATTCTTCGACGCCGCAGAAGGCCCGGGGCTCAAGCCCATTGATTTTATGGGCATCATTCGTGGGGTTGAACCCCCACGCTGCCTCCGTCAGACATCTGGCAACCGGTTCCGGAGTTTTTCTGGATAGATTCAGCTTAGCGGGGTGCGCGAAATAGACTGCAAGACCGGGCAGTTTTTTTGGCGTTTGTTTTTAGGAAGTTAGCGATCTTCGGAGGACGAAGGGGATTGACAAACTTTGAGGTGAACCCCTTGAGTGAGACAGTTTTAGATTTGGCAGTTTGCCGTTTACTGAACAACGATGTCGTTTGGGCTGAGCAGATCGGACGCAGCCGTCGTCGGTAAAGCGAAGGGGGCCCTGAGGCACCTGAAGTTGCTGGTCGAATCTGCATCCCCCTAGACCTAGACTCCCCCCGGACCTGCTACAAACGACTGGGGTGTCCGCGTGCAAATGAGCGTCCAGGAACAATTCGGCCAAATCGATATCTACGTCTTCGATCAGATTCTGCGCGGAAACATCACCGCCGACATGTGCGTGGTGGATGCGGGATGCGGGTACGGCCGCAATCTGGTTTACCTGCTGCGCGAAGGGTGCAAGGTGTTCGCGGTGGATGTGGATGCAGACGGCGTTGAGCATGTTCGCCGACTATCTGAATCTTTGAATACCGGTTTACCTTCGGGTAATTTTCAGGTGAGCTCGATTGAAGAGATGCCGTTTTCAGACGCGATTGCGGATGTGGTTATCTGCAGTGCGGTGCTCCACTTTGCGCGAGACGAGGATCAATTTCAGGCGATGATCGCGAGCCTGTGGCGGGTATTGAAGCCGGGTGGAATGCTGTTCTGCCGGCTGGGTTCGCGCATTGGGATGGATTTCGAACCGATACGCGGTCACATCTTCAAAATCGGAGACGGTGCCGAGTGGTTCCTTGTGGATGAGGAGATGCTTCTCGACCTGACTGATGAGCTGGACGCGGTGCTGGTGGATCCGCTGAAGACAACGATCGTGCAGGATTACCGGTGCATGACCACGTGGGTGACGCGGAAGCGGATCAATGAAGCTTCGCGATGAGCTGCGGTGGTGGTGTGCGTGGTGGTGTGGCGGCTTCTACGACCCGATTATTCGACAGTGACGGATTTGGCGAGGTTGCGGGGCTGGTCGACGTCGCAGCCGCGGCGGACGGCGATGTAATAGGCGAGCAACTGCAGCGGAACGATCTCGATTAACGGCGAGAGCAGTTCGAAGGCAGGCGGAATGTAGATGACGTGCTCGACAAGGCCGGCGAGTGTGGTGTCGCCCTCCGTGGCGACGGCGATGACGCGGCCGGAGCGCGCGGTGACTTCCTGGATGTTGGAGAGCGTTTTCTCGTAGCGCAGCTTTGAGGCGGGATCGGCTTCGTCGCGCGTGGCGAGGACGACGACGGGCAGTGTCTCGTCGATGAGGGCGTTGGGGCCGTGCTTCATTTCGCCGGCGGGGTAGCCTTCGGCGTGGATGTAGGAAATTTCCTTGAGCTTGAGCGCGCCTTCGAGGGCGATGGGGAAATGGATGCCGCGGCCGAGGTAGAGAAAGTCGCGCGCGTTGGAGAAGCTGGTGGCGAGCTGCTCGCACTGGGCGGAGCTGGACTTGAGGACTTCTTCAATCTTGGCGGGGATGCGGCTGAGTTCTTCGATCAGTTGGACGGAACGCTCGGTGTTGAGGCGTCCGCGGAGTTGACCGAGCTTGAGCGCGAGCAGGAAGAGCGCGGTGAGTTGCGCGGTGAATGCCTTGGTGGAGGCGACGCCGATTTCGGGGCCGGCGTGGGTGTAGATGGCGCCGTGCGCTTCGCGGGCGACCATGGCTCCGACAACGTTGCAGATGGCGACGGTCTTTGATCCGAGCGAGATCATCTCGCGCTGCGCGGCGAGGGTGTCGGCGGTTTCGCCGGATTGGGTGATGAGCAGGCCGAGGGCGTTGCGATCGGGGATGGGATTGCGATAGCGGTATTCGCTGGCGTAGTCGACGTCGACGGGAAGGCGGGCGAGGCGCTCGATCATGTACTTGCCGGCGAGGGCGGCGTGCCAGCTGGTGCCGCAGGCGGCGATGTTGATGCTGGATGCGCGCGGCGAGTTCGTCGTCGTCGATTTCCATTTCGCCGAGGAAGATGTTGCCGGAGTCGAGCGAGACGCGGCCGAGGGTGGTGTCGCGGATGGCGCGCGGCTGCTCCCAGATTTCCTTGAGCATGAAGTGCTTGTAGCCGCCCTTTTCCGCCTGGATGGGATCCCACTGGATGCGCTGGAGCGCGCGCTCGATGGGCTTGCCGTTGAAGTCGGTGAGCTTGACGCCGTCGAGGGTGAGGATGGCCATGTCGCCGTCGGCGAGGAAGTAGATGTTGCGGGTGTGGTGGAGGATGCCGGGAACGTCGGAGGCGACGAAGTACTCGCCTTCGCCTACGCCGATGACGACGGGCGGCCCGGAGCGGGCGGCGACGATTTTGTCGGGCTCGGCGGCGGAGAGGATGCCGAGGGCGAAGGCGCCGGTGAGGCGCTTGACGGCGCGGCGGACGGCATCTTCAAGCGGGATGGGAGTGCCGGCGGCTGCGGCGTCGTTCTGGACCTGCTCGATGAGGTGGGCGATGATTTCGGTGTCGGTTTCGGTGACGAACTTGTGGCCCTGGGCGGTGAGTTCGCGCTTGAGGTCGAGGTAGTTCTCGACGATGCCGTTGTGGACGACGACGATGCGGCCGGTGCAGTCGCGATGGGGATGGGCGTTTTCTTCGGTGGGGCGGCCGTGCGTGGCCCAGCGGGTGTGGCCGATGCCGAAGGTGCCGTCGAGAGGATGCTCGCGGAGGACTTCTTCAAGATTGCGCGAGCTTGCCGGGAGCGCGGCAGACTTCGAGCAGCGCGGTATTGGGACTGCCGACGGCGATGCCAGCCGAGTCGTAGCCGCGATATTCGAGGCGGCGCAGGCCTTCAATGATGACGGGAACGACTTTCTTACGGCCGACGTAGCCGACGATTCCGCACATGACTGGATTTTATGCGAGGGAGTCTGGACGGCAGATGTGACTCGCGTCCAGTGGTCGATCGAGAAGAGCGACACAGGCAGTCGAGAGCGATCTATTCTTCTATGCGGTACGTGAATTCTTCGATGACGGGGTTGGTGAGGACTTCGCGGGCGATGCGCTCGACCTGGGTGCGCGCAGCCTGCGGATCGAGGCCATCTGCAAGAGATAAAGCGAAATATTTGCCCTGGCGGACGGCCGAGACTTCGCTGAAGCCGATCTTGCGCAGGGCGTTGTGGATGGTTTGGCCCTGAGGATCGAGGACCGATGTCTTCAACGTGACATAGACATGCGCCTTCATTATCCGTGATTATATAAGGGTCTGTAGACGGTGCCGGGCATCCCCATACTTTGTGCATGCAGCCCGCGTTCTGATGAAGAGCCGGGCGGTCCCCATGATAAGGGCTTCATTCAGGTGCCGGACCATTCCCCCACGACTGAAGGAGAAGGAAGAACGATGGTTAATTATCTGGAGCTGCCGATTGGCGACCGTTGCCCCGAAGTGTTTCGGGCGGTGATCGAGATCCCCAAGGACGGAACCAACAAGTTTGAGTACGACAAGCAGCTGCACGTCTTCAAGCTGGACCGCAACCTGCACTCGCCGGTGCACTATCCCGGGCGACTACGGGTTTATTCCTTCGACGCTGAGCGATGACGGCGATCCGCTGGACGTGCTGGTGCTGGTGCCGAGCGCCGAGCTTTCCGGGGTGCGTGCAGGAGGTGCGCCCGATCGGCCTGCTGGAGATGATGGACCAGGGCGTGCTGGACGAGAAAGTGCTGGCCGTGGGCAAGAACAATCCGCGCTACACGAATGTGTGGAACTACACGGATATCTATCCGCACATGCTGAAGGAGATTACGCACTTCTTCTCGATCTACAAGGATCTGGAAGGCAAGCGGGTGGAGATCAAGGGCTGGCACGATGCGGCGTATGCGCGTGACCGGGTGATGCGGGCGGCGAAGCAGTTCGTGGATGGGAAGCCGAAGCCCATCGCGCTTAAGCAGAAGGTAGCAAAGTAGGCAGGATTCGCCAAACCTGCAAAAGCTGACAGCCGCGCGATCCATTGCGCGGCTGTCAGCTTTGTATGGACACGGGACTAGTCGGTGGCGGAGGCTGCAGCGAGCCGGCGGCGCGACATCCTGACGGCGGTAAGCCAATAGAGAACAGGGCCCAACAAACCGACCACGACGGAGAAGACAAGCGAGGAGATCGAGTAGTGCGCAAGGGTGATCTCTTCTCCGCGCGATGCATACAGCGCGTAGCCGATGAGCGCGGCTGGGCCGACTCCCAACGAAACAGCAAAGGCGAGATTGCCCGCTTTGAATGGTCTGGTGAGATTCGGCTCGCGGATGCGGAGCACGACGAGCGCGACAAACTCGAGCAGCAGGCTTGAGCCGTAGAGAATGAGGTCGATGGAGATGAGCCGCTCGAAGGGCAACTTGAGCGCCAGGGCCCAGGCAAGTCCGCAGAGCAGTACGCTGACCCAGGGAACTCCGCGGCTGTTGCGCCTGGCGACGAAGCGAGGAAGCATGCCGTCTTCAGCCATGGCCATGGGCAGGCGCGTGTAGCTCATCATGAGCGCATTGAACATGCCGATTCCGCAGATGGCCCCGCCAGCAACCACACCCAATCCGAGCAGCGGACCGCCGATGGCATTGGCAGCGTTCATCCAGTCGCCGGTTGAAAAGCTGTCGACGGAGAGTCCGGCGAGCGCCATGGCGAGAAGCGGCAGGACGTAAGTGACGGCGGCCAACATGGCTGCTGCGATCATGGCTCGCGGGTAGTTTCGCTGCGGATTCTCCACTTCCTGGGCAACGGTGGAAGCATTGTCCCATCCCATGTAGTTCCACATCGCCACCAACACGGCGGTCGAGAGCGCGGCCTCGGAGCCTGCGTGGTTCCAATGGATTGCAGGGTGAAGCGTGAGTCCGCGCCAGAGGCCGAGCATCAGAAAAACGGCGAAAG
The DNA here is from genome assembly GCA_963735215.1 of uncultured Acidobacteriaceae bacterium. Classification (GTDB taxonomy): domain Bacteria; phylum Acidobacteriota; class Terriglobia; order Terriglobales; family Acidobacteriaceae; genus Telmatobacter. The sequence continues at coordinate 748,825 of CAVTKF010000015.1, forward strand.
GCGCAAGCAGCAGTGCGAACAAGCCAACGGATCCCTCGCCGACAGAGGGGGCGCCGCGGAGATTCCAGGAGCAGCAGAAGACCACGACGGCGAGCGACCACGCGTATCCATGCCAGGCGGAGGTCAGGCCGGGATTGAACTTGCCGAGATAGAGAACGAAGATGGCCGGGTAGATGGCCATGTCAAAGACGCTGGCGGAGAGCGAAAGCCAGCCTTCCTGGTATCCCCAGAACGGACCGAGGGCGCGACGCACCCAGACGTAGAAGCCACCTTCGGCGGGGATTGCACTGGCCAGTTCGCCGATCATGAGCGCCGTGGGCAGCGACCACAAAATTGGCAGGACAAGAAGAATGACGATGGCGCGGGCAAACCCGGCTCCGCCGAGGATGTCCTCAATCCCGTACGGCCCGCCCGACACCATGAAGTAGGTGGCGGCAACGAGCGGCAGCAATCGCATCTTTCGCCGCGCGGGTTTGATTGCCAGGTGCATTGATGTGAATGTAACAAAAAGCCAGGGTCAGTTGAGTGAGGTCGGCACAAATATTGGTGTCGAATTCGTACGCAGAGAAGAGAGGAGACTTGTCGGGTTTCGAAGGCGCTGTCGGCACCGAGATGCGAATCGCCGAAGAAGGCTCCTTCGATAGGAAAATCCTCTAGTTTGGAGGCAGTCATGCAGATTGTATTGAAGCTGATTGGCTATCCACGGATTGCTTATCTGTTGGGACGAGACTTGCGAGTCCAAGCCGCAGAAGGCAGATGAAAGACTCGCGGGAACGCATCGACAGCTTTTATGTTGAGGCGTTCTTACGAAAGCCTTAGACGGTTCTTAGCAGCTCTTTAGAGCTTTCGGCCTAGACTCCAAATGATGATCAATGGAGGTTACCTGATGGCGAGCGATCCAATTGTCCTTTCGGCAATCGTTGGCGCAAGCTCTTCACTTTTGGTGGCGGCGCTCTTCAATCTTGTTCGGGAGGCGCACCGGCGTTTGTCGGCGGGGCAACGACCCCACAGGGATGAGGTTTGGGAGTAGCGAAACGAAGACAACGGAACTGGAAGCCAGGTCCTTTTCGTTTCGTCGGTCCTTTCATTTGGTGGTTTTGCGAGGCGACCAAGTGGGCTCGGTTGCGGCGCTGCCAACGAAGAGTTGGATCTGCAAGTTGTCCAAATCCTGCGGCTCCCCGCGGAGCGGATCGGGGAGAATCGAACGTGTGAAGATCACGAAATGATTATCCGGCCAGGACTCGAGCGGGTGCGGAGAGCCGGCATCCAAGCCGCCGAAGTGCCTTATCCAAGCAAATGCCGCGCCAACAAAACCCTCGGGAACGTTGAATTCCGCTATAATCCGGAATGAACACGGAGAGATGGCCGAGTGGCTGAAGGCGGCGGTTTGCTAAACCGTTATAGGGTCAAAAGCTCTATCGGGGGTTCGAATCCCCCTCTCTCCGCCATTGAGTCAAGTAGTTTATTATCAATAATTTAAGTGACGCAAACCTCCCCGATTTCCGGGCTATTTCCGCACAAATCTTCCACCAGAGAATCTCTCTCCGAGTACTTAATCTACCCTTGGATCGCCATTTTCTCTGGTCGGTCAGAGAGCAGTGGAACTTTTGATCCACCCCAGCATAGCCAATCTTTATAGATCCGATCCGACGACCGGCGTTTGCACTTCGCGACACGATGCCTGGCGAAGCTCTGCAACGGATCCGCTGGACCTAGTTGTCCAATCGAGTCTGGACTACGCCTAGGGAAAGAAGCATAATGTCGTGGTTCCGAACTTGCGGTTCGGTGAAATTGCGACGCGTTAGAATGCTCGTTCCGCAGATTCACGACGCAAAAAATCCAGGCGTGGAGGGAAAGGCCATGAGATATGAGGTTAAGCGCATTTCGACAGCTGGGATCGCCGCGGCCATCGCGAAGGCGGAACTCTATCGCTCGCTCAACGAACCGGAAGAGGCAGAGTCGATCTGTCGCGATATCTTGACCATCGAACCACAGCATCAGCTCGCTTTGCGTTTACTTGGTCTCGCCCTTACAGATCAGTTCACCGGCAGTGGGTCCGATCATTATCGGGAAGCTGAAGAGATTTTCCGACAGCTCAAAGACCCGTACGAGCGGCTCTACTACACTGGGATTCTGCACGAGCGACGCGCAAAGGCGCAGCTCAAAGCTGGGCAACTACCTCGTTCACTGGTAGCGCTTTTCGACCAGGCTCTACATGTCTTTCGCGGAGGCTGAGAAAATCCGCCCGGCAGGAAACGACGATGCCATCCTTCGCTGGAATCGTTGCGTACGGCTGCTTCAAAATCCAGCCTATGAATGGGGTGAAGTGGAACAGGAATTGGTTCCGTTCGATGCCCAGGACACCCCGCCTAGATAGCAAATCTCCACAGTATTTGGGAGTAATGAGATTCAGTCAGAGGATGCGGAACAGCCGCTTCAGGGGATCGAAGTAACGGTCCACTACGCGCTCCTTGAGGGGAATAATCGCGTTCTCGGTAATCGTGATCGACTCCGGACACACCTGCCGGCAACAAGTCGTGATGTTGCAGTAACCAATGTTGTGCATGTGCCTCAAATCGCCGACTCGGTCTTCGGTATCGAGCGGATGCATTTCGAGTGCAGCGGTATAGACGAGCAGACGCGGACCGATAAATTCGTCGTGCTTGTGGTGTTCCCGCAGAGACATGGCACACGTCCTGGCAGAGAAAACACTCGATGCACTTGCGAAACTCCTGCACGCGTTCGACGTCTGCCTGCTGGATGCGCCATGTGCCATCAGCCGCGTCGGGCGGGCGGGGTTTGAATTGCTTGATCGTCTTCTTTGCCCGAAAATTCCATGAAACATCCGTGACCAAATCGCGTATGACCGGAAACGCATGCATTGGCTCCACGATGACCGGCATATTCAGGTCGATGGCACTTAGCCGGGTCATGCACATGAGCCTGGGCATGCCGTTGATTTCGGCAGAGCACGATCCACACTTGCCGGCCTTGCAGTTCCATCTCACCGCCAGGTCGGGTGCTTGCTGCGCCTGGATGCGGTGCACCGCGTCCAGAACAACCATGCCCTCCTCAACGGGTGTTGTGTAATCCTGGAATGCGCCGCCCGCAGGGTCTCCGCGCCAGATGCGAAATGTCGCTGCTGTGGCCATCTATTTCGTCTCCGCTACTTCATCTCTTCAATCACTTTCTTCAACTCATCCGGCATCGGCGTAAGTGCGCGCCTCTCGACTTGCATCTCACCGTCTGCGCCGCGACTGATGACGATGTTGTACTTTCCCCACTCCGAGTCCTTGTTGGGGAAGTCTTCGCGGAACTGCGCGCCGCGGCTTTCTTTTCGCAGCAGCGCAGCACGGGTAATTGCTTCAGACACGATCATCATGTTTCCGATATCGATCGTCGTGTGCCAGCCGTTGTTGTACTCGCGATTGCCTGCTACGCCTGTTCGCTCTGCCCGCGCGCGTAATTGCCCGATCGCGTCGAGCGCCTGTTGCATTTCACTCTCGACGCGCACGATCCCGACGAGGTCTTGCATCGTCTCCTGCAGATCGTATTGAATCTGATATGGGTTCTCGCCGGAGGGCCCGCGGTCAAAGGGAGCAAGGGCGGCGGTTGCCGTGGCTTGAATCTCCGCCTCGTCGATCGTAACGGCGCCGTTAGCATTGGCGAAGTCGGCAGCAAATCGTCCTGCGCGCCGTCCGAAAACAACGAGATCGGACAGGGAATTACCGCCCAGCCGATTCGCGCCATGCAATCCTGCAGCCGCCTCTCCCGCGGCGAAAAGCCCGGGCACATTGGACATCTGCGAATCGCCATCAACACGAATACCGCCCATCATGTAGTGAGTCGTGGGACCGACTTCCATCGGCTCTTTCGTGATGTCAAGATCGGCGAGTTGCTTGAATTGGTGATACATGCTGGGGAGCTTGCGCTTGATATGCTCATCTGATTTCGGCATGCGCTCCTTGATCCAGGAAATATCGAGGAAGACACCGCCGTGTGGCGAGCCCCGGCCTGCCTTGACTTCGCGATTGATGCACCGCGCAACATGATCCCTGGTGAGCAGCTCAGGCGGACGCCGCGCATTCTTATCGCCCTGGGTATACCGCCAGCCTTCTTCTTCAGAGTCCGCTGTCTGCTCCTTATACAGATCAGGAATGTCGTCGAACATAAATCGGCGGCCTTCGCTGTTGCGCAAGACGCCGCCTTCTCCGCGCACACCTTCGGTTACGAGAATGCCGCTCACGCTGATCGGCCAGACCATGCCGGTGGGGTGAAACTGAACGAATTCCATGTCCTGGAGTTCGGCTCCGACGCGATACGCCAATGCAAGGCCGTCGCCTGTATATTCCCAACTGTTGCTGGTGACCTTGAAGGCACGCCCGATTCCACCAGTGGCCAGCACCACTGCCTTCGCCTGCCACAACTGGAGGCGCCCCTTCTCGCGGTCGTACCCGCACGCTCCGGCAATGCGATTTCCGTCGAGCAGCAGGCTGAGCACCGTGCACTCCATGTGGACCTCCATCCCAGTATGGATGCCGTGATCCTGGAGTGTGCGTATCATCTCCAGCCCGGTGCGGTCGCCGACGTGGGCCAGCCGGGGGTATCGGTGTCCGCCAAAGTTCCGTTGCAGAATCTTGCCGTCCGTCGTGCGATCAAAGAGCGCGCCCCATGCCTCGAGTTCGTGTACGCATCCCGGCGCTTCCTTCGCGTGCAGTTCGGCCATGCGCCAGTTGTTCAGGTACTGACCGCCACGCATCGTATCAGCGAAATGGACTCGCCAGTTATCGCGATCGTCGACATTGGCTAGTGCTGCCGCGATGCCTCCTTCGGCCATGACGGTATGCGCTTTGCCGAGCAGAGATTTGCAGACCACTCCCACCTTTGCACCGGCGGCGCCAGCTTCGATGGCGGCGCGCAGGCCTGCTCCGCCTGCTCCAATCACGACTACGTCGTAGGAGAACCGCTGGAATTCCGGCATCTAAAGAATTCTCCAGTCATGCCAGATGCCCATCGAACAGAGACGGACGTATATATCGGAAAAAGCAACCCACAGAAGACTCGCCCATGCCCACTTCTTATGCCCCGCATTCAGTCGGCTCACGAAGTTGTAAATCTTGTGCCGAACGGGGTGATCCGAGATCTGGTCAAATGTTCCTCCGATCAGGTGTCGGAATGCATGACACCCGAATATATATCCGGCCAGCAGCAAGACATTCACGACTAAAACGAGGCTTCCAATCCCGATCCCAAATCCCTCCGGAAAAAAGAATGCTCTCAACGCGTCATAGACCAGAAAGCCCCAGACAATGTAGGAGAGCCTCAGAAAGTAGCGATGAAAATTCTGCATGATGAGTGGAAAGGTTCGCTCTCCGAGATAAGTTTTGCGGGGTTCGCTCACCGCGCACGCCGGAGGATCGGCCCAGAACGATTTGTAATACGCGCCGCGGTAGTAGTAGCAAGTCACCCGGAACAGACCTGGAATCCAGAGAATGAACAGCGCCGGAGAAAAGGGCAGAAAGCTCGGATACCATCTCGGTTTCGGGCCAAACAAGGCGTGCGGGGAGCTGCCGAAAAGCTCTGGGGAATAAAACGGTGAGAGATACGGACCATAGGTGTAATGGCTGTTTTGAAACGCCGCCCAGTTGGCATAGGCCAGAAACGCGCCGAAACCCAAAAGGACTGCAGTCGGAGAAAGCCACCAGGCGTCGCGCCGAGATGTTTGGCCAAACTTGCCGTCTTTCCAGACTATATCGGGAGCTGACACAAGTCCCTCCATGGCGGAGGGATTAGCGGCCCTTCCCCCCGATGGCATCGGATTGTATAGCAAAAACTCTGCAGTCAACCACCTGCAAGGGAGTCAAGTGGAATCCGGACCAGATAATCATGGGAGACGCTCCGCTACTTCTGGTTCACCAGAGAGCGGTGGAACTCTTGATCTATCCCTTGGGTTACTTCAAGGGGTAGACCGATCTCGATGGGTCAAGAGTCTGCGAATGGAGACTTCCTGAAAGCTCCACTGCAGAGAATCACTTTGCCTCTAAATCTTTTGAATTCAAATGCTTGCAAAACCTCTATCGAGAGTTCGAATGACTCTTCGCCCGCCATCGAGTCAAGTTGTTTATAATCAATAACTTAGTTGTATAGAATCTGCCCGAATTGCCAGGGACCGTGTTGGCACAAAACTTCCACTAGAGAACC
>CAVTKF010000016.1:0-25791 GCA_963735215.1 uncultured Acidobacteriaceae bacterium
AGTCCCAACATTAGGATTTTCAACAACTTACAAGACCCCGGTGGCTCCCTAAGTCCTTGTAAGCACATAGAACGCCGAGAACCAACGTATCGCAAAGCGTATCGCGTTTTCACGATCGAAAATCGGGCAATTTTGGCGCAGAAATCTTGTCTTTCCCACGCTCTGATGCGCCATCGCAAAACCCCGTCAACTGCCGCATCAAGTGTTGCATATGCGGCGAACCCCCGAGACCCGTATGCTCAGAGTGCCCACATGCTGAATGCAGAATTGCAGTTCGAACTCAATGCCGCGAATCGCCCATCCGCGACACGGGAGATAGTGGTCGATGGTCGCCGCTTGGAAGTGACTCCCGTTTTCGATACCTATTGGCGTTTCGCTTGCCAACGCCAAGAGGCATATTTCCGTCGTTTAGATCATCAATGGCCCTACACCGTCTGACCCGATTCTTTCGGAATTCAAATTCACCAACGCGTACAGAGCTGCCGACCGGACGAGCCAATACCTGATCCGAAATGTTATATACGCCGGCGATCGGCCTTTTTCCGCGGAGGACCTCTTCTTCCGTATCCTTCTTTTCAAATTTTTCAACAAAATTGAGACGTGGGAGCTTTTGCGCTCGCGGCTGGGTGACATATCGTTCAAGTCCTATCGTTTTGATCTCTATGACTCCATCTTCAACGAGGCGCTGGAACGCAAGGATCGGATATATTCAGCGGCTTACATCATGCCGTCGGGTGGTCCTGGCGGAGAAGCGAGGAAGCATAGAACCCACTTGCGACTTCTTGAGCGCATGATGGAGGACAAACTCCCAGGCCAAATCGCCCGATGCAAGAACATGGAGCAGGCCTTTTCGCTTCTTCGCGCTTATCCTACGCTCGGCGATTTTCTGGCATACCAGTTCGTAACGGATCTCAACTATAGTGAGCTCTGCGATTTCACGGAAGCTGAGTTTGTGGCTGCCGGTCCAGGAGCCCATGATGGTCTTCGGAAGTGCTTTCCGAGAGGCGGATCGCGGCGAATCAGCGCCGCTGATCCGTCTTATGTACGAGATGCAAGAGGAACGCTTCGCCGAGCTCGGGTTCACGTTTCAGTCGCTTTGGGGACGCAAACTTCAGTTGATCGATTGCCAGAATTTATTCTGCGAAGTCGATAAATATTCGCGTGTCGCGCATCCCGAAATCGAGGGCATCTCCGGTCGAACGCGAATCAAACAAGTCTTCCGGCCTCGGGGAGATATGCCGATACCATTCTTTCCGCCCAAATGGGGTATCAACGACAAGATCGTTGCAAGTGGCATCGCGGCTATGCGCCGCTACTCGCCAGGGCGCCTCGACAAATGCGAATGTTTTTGAAATCAGATCACACTGAATTACGCCGCCCCTATTTTCGCGTACCTGGCGCCACGCCTCATAGCACTTCAAGAAGCATCTGTTCCCATTCGTATAAGGTTCTTGAGCCCACTTCCAGACGTGATGTCATTTCATGGCAGGTCCGCAGCAAGGCCCAGTCGATGGTGCTCACGCCGTCAAAAAACGAATGCTGAGAGGCATAGCTAAAAACAACGGCTGAAACTCCTTCCTCTATCGCAATCGCCCTTCCTCCATCTTCGACTTCGTCGACCGAAGCATTGCTCTTTCGCTTCTTCTCAAGCAGCGCACGAAGAACCGGAGACCATCCCAGCATCGTGGCTGCAGCGAGATGGAAGATGTCATGAAACCGATACCCGTCACTCTCATAAGCGTTGTCCTTGAGTTTCGCCCCGAACGAATGACCGTCGATGATGAGATTCACGAGTCCCTGTTCGTCGTCTCGTAGCTCCGCCGTAAAGCGCCTCGGCAGGCGCTCAGAATCCGTATAGGCCTCATCAAATAGCAGCCGATCCGTCGGCTGCAGCCAGCGAGAGGCGGTCTTTTCCAAGTTGGCCGCGGCGAGTGTCGAGAGACGCAAATTCTTGCGGCGTGCGACGGCGGAGACGTACCAAAGGATGTCGCCCAACTCTTCCCCGATTCTCTCTTCAACGACCTGGTAGGAATCACCATCCCGCAGCCATTTCTTGTACAAAGTGAGGAGCGATCCCACCTCTCCAGAGAGACCCAGCAACGGAACAAGTAAATCATCTGGACCCGTGCCAAAGGTCTTATCGGTTTTCTGCGCTGCAAGCTGATACTCGTCGAATGTCATCTGCTCTCCTTCTACAGGTTGTCTTCGTGGAATAGTAACGATTGGAGGTGCGTCCAGATCGCGTCCGCACTCTGCACGAAGTTTTCATTGTCGATCGACACTATTTTGTAGTGTTCTTTTTCTCGCTCCGCGAGTTCCTTGTAGCCCGTCCTCAGGCGTAGGAAGGTATCGGCGTCATGCTCCGCTCGAACGGCTTCAGACCGATCAACCATGAAGACGAGGTCCGGTTTTACCGCTCCCCATCTGGCCAGCTCCGCTTCGATCACTGGCTGCAAATACGCAGGATCTATCCCCCGCTCGATTCCGTAGACCCACGTGGACCACCAATAGCGGTCAAGGATGATCCAAGCGCCGGCTTTGAGTCGGGGGAAGGATTTTCCTCTCGATGGCGTCAAGGTGGGCCGCGACGTGGAGGGCTGCACAACCCAGGGGCGAGACAGTGAGAGAGTCCAAGCGAACCGGGATCATGATGAACCTGATAAATCAGGGACCCAAGCGTCCCCGGATCGTTCCCAGGGAACGCCAGGAAGACGAAAGCGACGTTCGAATCGGTCAGTCTCCTCGTAACTTCTTTAGATAGAGATGATTTTCCTATCCCGTCCACGCCTTCAAACACTATAAGCTTCCCGGCCATTGTGTTTTTCTCCAGCACCACATCTCAGATAATGTTTGACTTTCAAACATCTGTCAAGCATAATGATTGAAAGTCGAACGCTGGAGAGCGCGTATGACGATGAAAGCAGAACCGAATCCGAAGGTGTTCCCGAAGATAGCGGTCCAGACAATCTTGGGAGACTGGTGGAATTCGAAGACAAAATCACCTCTCAAGAAGCCCAAGCCCCAGAGCGAGGCGCGGAGTCAAGGTGGCAATGTTTTCGATATCCAACCGGAGCTATCTTCCCAGCAGGCAGTCGGTGTACTGCTCGACCTCAAAGACTGTCTCGGGTACGAACCGAAGCCCAAGAAAGTAATAAAGCGCGGCGGGTACTCGGATTGTGCGGAATTCTTTAGGGCAGCTTCTGCGATGCGCTCGAAAAGGATTTCAACGCCCATCATGGCGTCAACGAAAAACAAACCACCGAAACTGTAACAAAGGATATTCATGCCCATGCCTAAGCCAGATATTGATCGCCGTCGACTAGGAGAGCTCCTCCGAGAGGCACGCGAGATTCTCGAACTCTCCCAAGATGAAGTTGCAAAGCAAATGAATCTGCCCAGAACTGCGATCTCCTTCGTGGAATCAGGGCAACGTAAAGTTGAGGCTCTTGAGCTGAAGCAATTTTCCCAGCTTTACCAGCGCCCTGTTGCCTACTTCACGGGAGAAGAAGAAGCCATATCAGCGGTTCCAGAGAATGTCGCTCATCTAGCGCGTACTGCTTCCAAGCTGTCCGACAAGGATAGAGAAGAGTTAACGCGGTTCGCGGAATTTCTTTGGAACGCGTGCTACTTCGAGGAGTTGAGATGCCCGATTTGCGAGAAACGATTCTAGGCGCGACAGGAAGCCGAACGCCTCCACAAAGAACTGAAGACCGAGGCGCATCTTGATCGCCTTTCAGGTAGCGTAGATGTCTTTGGCGCAATTGTGCAATTGGGTATTGGCCTTTTGTTCAAACATCTCGACGGATTGTTGGGGGCGTATGTTCCCGTCAAGGACACGTCGGGAATCCTGGTAACGACCGAGAGGCAGCTTTCAGTTCAGCGATTTATGCGGCACATGAACTCGGCCACGCTTACCTGAAAGATGAGGCGAGCTTGGATGACGAACAAATCCTGAAGCGTTCCCCCCTTTGGGAAGGTTCACGATGACCTGCGTGAGGTCGCAGCCGACACGTTTGCGTCAATGTTCTTAATGCCTGAGTGGCTGATCAATTTTCATGCAGAACACCAGGGGTGGGATTCGCGCAACTTGTCCGATCCCATCAGTGTTTATCAATTGTCCTTCGTGTAGGCGTCAGCTATGACGCCCTCGCCGCACGCTTCGTCGCTACAATCTTCTGGACCAACGACCTTACGGCGCTACGGCAGTTCCCCGCAAGCAGATCGACCAGAAAATATTAGAGAACCATCCCACGAAGAACTGGTACCCGAATGTTTGGGTGCTCGCCGAGCGAGATGAGGGGTCGATCATTCACGGAGAGCCGACCGACATCTTCGTGGTGCGTCTGAAAGAGATGTCCGGCGCTGGATATCTCTGGAATCTGGACGAAGTTCAGGCCGCAGGCTTCGCGATTGTTGCCGACGAACGCCGGCTCCCCGCCGCTCAGGACGTGATCGGCGGTGACGTCGAACGGGTTCTCACTGCCCAGGCAGAGCAACCTTGCAACGGCCTGATCTCGGCGGAACAGGCACGTCCGTGGGACCCTACGGACACCGTGGCAAAATTCACTTTTCGTATGATTTTCGCGGAAAAGAGCGCGGCCTTCCCAGGGTAGCTCGTGAGGTGCAGCTCGCCGCATGAGCGTCTCAGTGCCAATCGACCCGCGAAAATTTCAGTCTGGCCCACGATCAAAAGCGACGCCCAACGTGTATTGCCTTTGCCGCGAGCGACGCTCATGCGGCTCAAAGAATGAATCCGTTTCAACCGCTAAGCGTCGAATATGCTTTCTACCATGCGTCCCTGAAGCGTACTGTATTCGATCCACACTCGGGCGTTGGAATGTCCGACATTTTGGCCGCTGTCGAAAGTGATGGCCAGCCGGAAGAAAATGGATGGCCGTATCTGACCAGCTACCGATGGACATCGCTCACTACAAACCACCCGCCGATGTTGGTCCGGTGTATCGCCGAGGATCGCAGTACCAAGCTGGTATGGCTGTGATCCTCACGATGCTAAGCGATGATCGTGCTCCGCTCATCGCGATGAATATCTCTTCCGAATTCTTTCTTGCGAAAGCGCAGGAGGTTTTGCGAGCTCCAACTTCCAGTCCACCAGTCAACCGGCATGCACTCGTGGTAGTTGGAGTCGGCGAAGAACAGAATGAACAAGCCTTACTGGTTCGGAATTCCTGGGGTATGGGATGGGCCGATCAGGGGTACGCTTGGATTTCCCGTGGCTACTTGGAGCCCCGCTTAATTTCCGTAGGAGTAATGAAACTATGACGACCCTGTTGATCCACCCAATAGAAGCAGCGACGCCAACACAGACCTGGCTCAAAGCAGCAAAATATCTTGCACAGCAAAAAGAGCGAATGCTCTTCAATTTGATTCTGGGAGTGCACGAGCCCACCGTCGTCGCGGCGGAAGATTTCCGCGTTCACGATCTGGTGAATGCCTTCCTGAACGATCACGGCAAGCAGCCGTTGGTCACCACGGCTGGAACGATCTTTCCAGGCAGCCTCTATCTTCAGGGCGGAGCAAAGGCAGTGTTCACAGAGTTCCCGGCTTTGTATAAGAAGTTTAAGACACAGTGGGGAACATACGCTGGCAGGATGTTTTCCCCAACGATTACCTCGAAGGGACATGAGCGGGCACCCTTGGAGGTACTGATAGAAAAACTCAAGGCGCAGGCAGCTCACGGCCACATGAGGGCAGCTTATGAGGCGAAGGTATTCGATGACAGCGAAACCTGCGAGTTGAGCACCTATGAACCTGAATCAGATTGCGATATGACAAGAGGACAACCTTGCCTAACCCATTTGAGCTTCAAACTCCATCAGGACAAATCTGTGTCTCTGACCGCTCTTTACCGGACGCACTTCTACATCGAAAAAACCTTGGGTAACCTACTCGGCCTTGGACAACTATTGAGTTTTGTCGCCGAAGAAGCTGGCCTGATCGCCGGTACTCTCGTCTGTCACTCCACGATGGCCGAACTGGATACGGTTCCAACCAAGGATGGCGTCAAAGGGTGGAACCAAGCTGATATTGATGCACTCTTGTTGGATTGCGAAGCAGAGTACGCTAACCTCCAACATGAGGCACTTGCGTAGGTGCACCTTCCAGGACTACGAATGCCGACGCTAATAGCGGTGTGTGACTCATGCTTACGTGGATCTGCGTCACGCCGCTGTTTTCGGCCAGGTCTTTTGTTGACCCAGAGAGCTCGATAAATGGTTGGCCCGAATCGTGATTCCTGATTTCCATTAGAAGCCAGTCCACCTTATCCGTCCAACCTGTTCCAATCGCCTTCATGAAGGCTTCTTTGGCCGCTAAACGGGCTGCTAAAACCTGATATGGATCAGATCGTGCCTTTGCCTCCGCAATCTCGTTCGGGGTAAAGATCCGTTCCACATAACGGCCTGGTTGTCCGTCAACAGACGCCATGAACTCTTCCAGTAAGACAACATCCGTACCGATTCCGAAGATCATTCAAAAACAATATGTCAATCGTACCGACGAACGCCAGTGCGCTCTTCTGTCGAAATTGGCAAATCAGATATTCCAGACTGGCTCCGATTTGCGGCACAGCCTCCTAAATCTAGCGTGGAAACTCTACGGAACTGGCGGTCTGGCCTTGTTGAGAAAAACTTCCTCAAACCGCCTATTGAATTGAACAGCTTCTGGTTCGTTCGGGAGTCTCTGCACGATGGCAACGAAATATGAATCCACCGCTCTTCTGAAATCGGCCACTAGCTCACGTGGCACAACACCCATGGCACGCTGTCCCGAGTGACCTTGCGGGGTCTCGAATAAGTAGGCCGGCGCTCCATCCTCTCTATGGAGTAGGCCGCCCCATTCGATGCAAAAACTGTGTGCCAAACCCGACCGAAAATAACGGTAGAGTTGTTCCGCGGGGGTCACCGCTCTTGGATTTCTGATTCTAGGCTCATCAAACTGCAAGCCTGCACGGAATTCAGGTCCGAAATAGCGCTCTACAAAACGAGAGAAGCGAGCTAAACCCGTCGGATCGTTGAACTCGAACTGCGACAGTGCTTCGACTGCGGACGTTAGCAAGTTCACAACACAAAGCCACACATAGCTGTCCTGTTCGATTGCTACGACCCGATCGAATGTATCCAAAAAGAAATGATCGAACCTATAGCGAACCCATCGGATTCGGCCCTGAAAATCAAGACCATGCAATCGGCTAAAATCGCGGCCAGGGAAGCCGCTGAATTCGATACCCTGGATCTCAATAGACAGAGAGCACCTCACTGATTCACGAGATTTATTCAGTTCCACTCTGTTCTCGCTGACACATAACAACCGTGAGTGACAAACAAAGCTACCGGGAAGGAGCGCATTCCTGTCTCCAGCCACCGATAATACCCGGTGTCTTCCGCCATTGATCCCAGCGAGGGCGGCCTGCCCCCGCAAGGCCCCCCAGGGAAAAGCACTAAGGGATTCCATCCTGGCGCCCGCAACCGGTCATCGATGAATCAGTCTGTCGGAAGCTTTTCCGACAGTCACACCTGGAAAATCTCTCAGGTCGGCAAGAAGCCGCGTCGTGCCCTGAGTTCCAAGCGCAGCTCCTCGCGGAGTGCCTTGCTCTTCCTCAGTCGCTTGAAAAACTCTTCTAGGACGCTCACCATAATCGCATTCACGCTCACGCCCTCCTCTTCCGCCCAGGCGCGGATCACGGATCGAGCTTCGGCCCCAACATGCAGGAGCTGAGGTTTGGATAGCGGCAACCCGGCCTTTCGGGTCTGAGTGATCTTCACATCCTTCCGTTCGACATTGCGGAGGGCGAAAAGAACCACTCTCGAAAGATCGCCCGCCACCCGCGCCTCTTCGGTGACCGCCTCCCGAAGATCGATGGGTAGGCGCAGGGTCATCCCAGCGCGGTCTTCCGTCCAGCGCTGTCCTTCGCGGTTCACGTTTCGACCTGTTTTCTGTGTTGCCAAGGCGTCTGACTTCCTGCCCAAGTTGACTCGCTCCGCAAACATAACCGTCCGATCAAGACCTCATCGCGAACGGTCGTTTTGTCGTATTGAAATGAAACTTTCAAAAGACGACACAATTCTAGCGTAAAGGAGCATAGCTTTGCCGTCACCCGAGGCTATCAAAATGCCGCTGCGCCTCCTTCCCAAGACGTTGCACAGTGTCACGCCGCCCGCCGAAACATTCTGGAAGGTCGATTCTCTTGAGAATAGAGAAGCGCATGCTTCTCATATCCAGCCACCACCCGGAGCGGAGGTGTCGGTCAAGGCCGCGAAGCGCCGCGCAAGCGGTCGAAGCGAAGCGGAGAGCCTTGACGGACACCGGAGCGGAGGGTACGAGTCCATGATGAGCGAGTGCTTCGTCAATTTTTGCTACCGATCTGGCTTATTCCCATTGTTTGTCTCGCGCAGACAGGAATCGGTAGCTGATATTCATGAACGAAGCATAGGGTCGGAGAGGCTGATGGCCTTTCGTCTCACCCGATGCCGCCGAAAATTGACAATTCGCCTTCACCCACCAGCCGTGCGGCTCAGTACGTCCGAATGTCAACAGAACATCAACAGTATTCTCCACAAAACCAGTCTGACACCATCACGAAATATGCCATCACTCACAATATGGACATCGTCGCGACATACGATGACCACGGACGAAGCGGCCTCAACCTCGCGGGCCGGGATGGGCTAAGTCAGCTTCTGAGGGATGTTGAGCAAGGGAATACCAACTTCACGGACCTCTTGGTCTACGATGTGAGCCGCTGGGGACGGTTCCAGGACGCGGACGAAAGCGCGTATCACGAATATGTTTTGAAGCGTGCCGGTATCCGAGTTCACTATTGCGGCGAGCAGTTCGCAAATGATGGGAGCATGGCGTCTGCGCTGATGAAGACGCTCAAGCGGACCATGGCAGGGGAGTACAGTCGGGAGCTCTCGGTCAAAGTTTTCGCGGGGCAATGCCGCCTCATTGAACTCGGATTCAGGCAGGGTGGCCCTGCTGGCTACGGTCTCCGACGCCAACTCATTGATCGTGACGGCAGAGAAAAGGGATTATTAGCGCGAGGCGAACGGAAGAGCTTACAGACGGACCGTGTTGTCCTGGTGCCTGGGCCGGAAGCCGAAGTTCTCGTAGTGCGGGACCTGTTCTCGCGGTTTATCGAAGATGCGCAATCAGAAAAGAATCTTGCCTTCTATCTCAACAGCAAGGGTGTGCTGTCTGACATGGAGAAACCTTGGACGAGAGCGACGATTCATCAGATTCTCACCAATCCTAAGTACGTCGGCGCCAATGTATACAACCGCCGTTCTTACAAGCTGAAGATGAAACGCCTGATAAATCCGCCTGAAATGTGGATCTCTCGCAGCGAAGCATTCAAGGCAATCGTTCCCACGGATGTCTTTTTGCAAGCTCGACAGATTATCGATGCTCGACATATTCACTTGTCAGACGAGGACTTGCTCGCGCGGTTGCGATCGCTGCTTGGAGAGATGCGGAAAACTGTCGGGAATACTCATCGATGAGGCAGAAGATATGCCTTCAAGTTCAATTTACATGTCGCGGTTCGGCGGTCTCCATAGAGCTTACGAGCTGATTGGTTGGAGCGACCGGCGAGACTCCAGCTTTATTGAAGCAAATCGAGAGCTGCGTCGGCGGCATCAAGATCTGGTCCAGATCATTGTTGCGGATCTGCGAGCTACTGGGGCGCATGTAGAGGTAGACGACCGTTCCGACCTGCTGACCATCAATCACGAATACACGGCGTCTCTCATCCTTTCAAGATGTCAGGAGACAAAAGCGCAGTCCCAACGATGGCGACTCCGGTTCGATGCCGGCCTGGTTCCGGACATTACCATTGCCGCTCGATTGAATCCTGGGAATCAGACCGTTAAGGACTACTACCTGCTTCCGAGCATTGATCTTCTCTGGAAGCGGCTCAGTCTTGCGGCTGACAATGGAGTCTTACTAGACCTATATCGATTCGACACCCTCAATCTGTTTCTCAACCTCGCAAAAAGAGTTCCCGTGGAGGACGTAGCGTGAACGAGCAACAAGTTGAATCGATTCCAATCTCAGAAATCCGGATCATAAACCCACGATCGCGTAATCGAATCAAGTGGCAATTGGTCGTTCAAAGCATCGCAACTGTAGGTTTGAAGCGGCCTATCACTGTAGCGCAAAGACCTCAATCAGATTCCGACGGCAAACGCTACGATCTGGTATGCGGACAGGGGCGTATGGAGGCTTTTGTCGAGCTTGGTGAAATGTTCATTCCAGCAATCATCATCGAAGCACCTGAACAGGATCGTCAGTTGATGAGCCTGGTCGAAAACATAGCCAGAAGACCGGCATCGACTCATGCGATTTTGTTCGAGGTTCGGGTTCTCCGTGAGAGGGGGCACTCAAGCGAGCAGATTGCTCGTAAGCTCGGCCTAGATCGGGCGTACCTTTATGGAATTTGCAACCTCATTGATAAAGGGGAAGAATTTCTTGTCTCTGTCCGTCGAGGCCGGTCGTATCCCGCTCAGCGTTGCTGTAGAAATCGCCACTGGCAACAATCATGAGATTTCCAGGGCACTGTCCGAAGCATACGAGAAGGGTGATCTGCGTGGAGCGCGCATCTCTGCCGCCCGCCGAGTCATTAGCCAGAGGTTAGAGAAGACAGAGGCTTCAAGGAAAGACCTCACCGACGCGGCGCAAACTGACCGGCGAATCCCTAGTCCAGGAGTATAAGCAGAAGATTCGTGAGCAGACCGCCTTGGTCGTGAAAGCTAACCGCACAAGAGATCGGCTGATTTTGCTGACTTCCGCCGTTCGAATCCTATTCGCAGACGAGAATTTTCGCACCTTATTGAAGGCCGAAGGCGTTCAGTCTGTGCCTGCCGAGCTCGCAGGAAGGCTTCAACAATGAAACGTGCATCCGCCAATCTGCGTTCTGCTTTTCAGAACAACATCCTGACGCTGCCGCTGAGCTCGATCGTTCCACAGAGGAGCGCAACTGCGGAGGCGCTCCGTTCCTCCATTTTCAAACAAATTCTGTCGTCTGTGCGCGAAATCGGCCTAATCGAGCCGCTGGTCGTCTATCCGCAGGAAGGGAAGGGCTTTCTGCTACTGGATGGACATCTCAGATTTGAGGCTCTCAAGATATTGGGGAGTGAGGAAGTTAACTGCATCCTCTCCACGGACGATGAGAGCTACACGTACAACAAACGAGTCAACCACATCCCACCTGTAGCCCAGCACTTCATGCTCATGGAAGCTCTAAAGAGCGGAGTTGCAGAGGAGCGTATCGCCGCTACCCTGAACGTGGATGTTGCGGCAATCCGGAGGCGGGCGCAAATGCTCGAAGGAATTTGCCCCGAGGTTGTGGAGATGTTGCGAGACAAGAAGCTAAGCCTGGAACTGTTCCCGATACTGCGAAAGATGAAAGCGATTGGACAGATCGCAACGGTGGAGCTAATGGTCCTCCGCAATGACTACTCTGTCGCGTTTGCAAAGACCAGGCTCGCCATCAGTCCTCCGGCGCTTCTCGCAAAGGCTTCAACCGCACGCCAAAACAAGGCCAATGCCGACGCCGCGGATACACTCCTGGGCGAGGATACCGACGGCATCATTCAGAACCTGAAGGCAATCGAAGAGACCTACGGAACCGACGTTCTCACGCTCACAGTGACATGCGCCTATCTCGACCGTCTGTTCAGTGATGAGAAGATCGCCCGTTACTTGGAACGGCATCATCCAGGCCCTCTCGAAACGCTGAAGACGATTATCTCGGATTTTCGACCTCCTCCAACACTGGAGAAAAGTGCGGTAGCGCGCAATAATTCAGTCAGGGTGCAACGGTCTGTTCAGTCCAACGAGTGCGCTATGCACCATCGGACAATACCCAGCCGCTATTATTAGGTCCACGGCCAAAAGAAAGCGGCCTTGGGTATGCGAATATTCGTCGCCATTACGGATCAGGATTGGTTCAACCTGCACGCATCAAGTGTGCAGGTTGACGAGGTAAACTTCTGGCGACCGTCACCTACAGCCAATTTCAAAGCGCTCCAGCCGGGAGAGTTGATGCTCTTCAAATTGCATTCTCCCCTCAATTTCATTGCCGGTGGAGGCTTTTTTACTAGATTTCTTCATCTACCTCTGAGCCTCGCCTGGGAAAGCTTCGGTAGGGCGAACGGCGTCGTGTCTGTTGAAGAAATGCGAATGCGGATTGGGAAATATCGGCATTTAGATTTCGCGTCTACGGATAATCCGAATGTGGGGTGCATTCTGCTTGCTGAGCCATTCTTCTGGCCCAGGGAGCTTTGGATACCCTCTCCTGCTGAATTCAGTCGAAATAATCAAGTGGGGCAAGGCTTCGATGCCGAATCGGGTGCCGGCAAGGCATTATGGGCTGCGGTATCCGAGCGTCTTGCCGTCCAGCCGCCGCCGCAAATCGAAACCGCAACCGCGACACTCTCGGCGATCGAATCGAACGGTTATGGAAAACCTCAAATCGTTCACCCACGACTAGGCCAGGGTACCTTCCGCGTTTTGGTGACAGAAGCCTATGAGCGGCGCTGTGCGATCACTGGCGAACGCACGCTGCCTGTCCTCGATACGGCGCACATCATGCCGTTCTCCGTTTGCCAGCGGCACGAGCTCTCAAATGGAATCCTGATGCGCAGCGACCTGCACCGGCTATTTGACGGTGGCTACCTGACCATAGACCCCGCTGACCGAAAAGTGGTTGTCAGCAAACGTATTCGTCAGGAGTTTGATAACGGTAAGGAATACTATCGACTTGAGGGACAACAGATCCGCGAACCAAATAACATCGCCTTCAGACCGTTAACAGAGAACATCGAATATCACGCATACAACAGATTTCGATAACCGCGATTCACATAGAGCGTTTCGACCACAATGTGCCGCCGCGGTCATTCGACAGCGAACGGTCGGAATGACAGTCTGAATGCAGACCTAGCAAGTTCGAGATTCGGTGCCATCCAATCCCCGGATTAGCTGCGCTGATAGCGCTCCGCCAACCCAAGGACCGTCATATTGTCGGTGATCACGTCATGAGGGATCAGTGCATATTTCCAAGGCTTTCCGCCGGTTGCTGACGCATAGTCGGTGGCCAGTCCGCACCACTTCACGGCGACGTCACGCTTGAGCTTTACCTCGTCGTCGTCAAGGTCGCCGGCAGCCTTGGGTTCGAGCATGTAGATGCAGTCGTGCCTCGGCCACGAAGTCGGGTTGGTACTCCGGATGGTCTGCGCCCCACTTGTAGAAAAGTTGGAACTGGCCCTTGCGCGGCTTGAACCATTTGACTGTTCTCGCTCCAAGATCACTGCCAACCGCCGCTCGGGGTCGGACTGGAACTTCTCCACCGAGTAGAGGCAGTGCTGAAAGCCCCAAAAAGATACTCGCGACATATTGCTCTTGTCCTGCGGTGGCGATTGCGGTAGTCCAGAACTGAATCGTTTGCGACAACCGTGTAAGCGCTCGGCTTCAGTTCGGTGAACCCCTTGGTGATCTTGGTTTCGTAGCCGCTCGCCTCTTCCCAGAAATGCTCCTGCATCTGGGCGTGAATGAAGCGGGCGATCTCGCGTTGGTAGCAGCGCAGGACTTTGCCTGTATCGACTTCGGAAAGATAGGTCTGGAAGTGCTTCACGGTTTGAGAGGCAAGGTCGTAGAGCAGGTCGGCATGGTCGTCGTAGGAGATGTCGTCGAAGTCGACTAGGCCGCTCACGACGTAGTTCTCCAGCCGCTTCTCCTCGATGCCACCTGTACCCGAGCCGACAGCACCTCGCGCTCGCCCGTGCGTAGGTGCTGACTCCACAACTCCTCCGACGGCGCCGGATACCGAAGCGTGTCGAGCTTGAGGTTGAACGGGCTGAATCCAGACTTCACCACGCCGGTGGGAACAACCAGAATGCGAGGGATGTCGATGGTCTGGTTCTGCACAAGCTGCGTGGTCTCTGGCGACGACTGCCGCAATGTTCAGGCTGCTCGACGACGCCTTCGATCTCCATCTGTGCTGGGCGGTACTGTTCCGTCACTGCCTTAACGATCTCGTCCTGAATGTCGGGCGTGCTCAAGGCC
The DNA here is from genome assembly GCA_963735215.1 of uncultured Acidobacteriaceae bacterium. Taxonomy (GTDB): domain Bacteria; phylum Acidobacteriota; class Terriglobia; order Terriglobales; family Acidobacteriaceae; genus Telmatobacter. Next base: position 14,083 of record CAVTKF010000016.1, read on the forward strand.
AGACAGCGAGGGAGCTCTCTCGGGCTGACTTTCGAGGCTCTTGATGACCGCGTAAGCGATCTGAGCGACACGCTGATCTTCTGGTTTCGTGAATGTCGGCGGGAAGTCGGCGCCGGCCAGCGTGGTACTGTTCGTTGCCTGAGCGGGAGTGATGCCAAGTTTGGTGGCGAGTTGGGACTGGGATACGACTGTTACCGTCTTCTGTTGAAGGTCGCTGTTATCCAGGACAACTGGCCTTGAGGCGGATCGGCGAGTCCGCCTTGTTGGCTTCGTCGACGATTTCCTGAAAGCGGTCGTGGGCGACGATGTTCAGGCGATCCACCGCCGTCACGCCGTGCGCTTGCCATACGGCAGCCGCAGGCCGCGGCCGATCGATTGCTCGATCAGGGTGCGCGCGTTGGCGGCGCGCAGCGGAACGATCGTGTAGAGGTTGGTCACGTCCCAGCCCTCCTTGAGCATGTTGACGTGAATGACGATCTCGGTCGGCTCGTCGGTGTGCTCCACCTTGAGCAGCCGCTGAATCATCTCCTCTTCCTCGGCACCGGTCTTGCTGGAGTCAACCTGGATGACCTTGTCCTTGTAGCGCCCCTCGAAGAAAGCGTCGGACTGGATCAGGTCAAGCAGCTGCTTGGCGTGCGTCGTATCGCGGGCGATGACCAGGACGAACGGCTTGACGATCTCGCGGCACGTTCTCGCGGGCGTAGGTCTCCAGTTGGACCTTGACGCTCTCGTGAAGGCGAACGCCGTCTTCCAGCTTGAGCCGCTCGATCTCCTCGGCGGACATGCCTGCGGGATTGAAGTTCTTGCGGGTGACGACGGCGGGCTCCTTCACGAACCCGTCGTCCATGGCTTGCGCCAAGCGGGTAGTCGAAGATGACGTTCTTGAACGGGACCGGGCCTCTTGCGGTCTCGACGAACGGCGTAGCGGTCAGCTCCAGCCCGAGTACCGGCTTCAGCTCGTTGATGGCCTTGATGCCCGCCGAAGCCCGGTAGCGGTGCGATTCGTCCATCAGCAGGACCAGGTCGTCAAGCCCGGCCAGGTAGTCGAAATAGCTCTCGCCGATGTACTCGGAGAGGCGCTTGATGCGTGGCGACCTGCCGCCGCGAACCTCGGAGTTGATCTTCGAGATGTTGAAGATGTTGATCTTGCAGCGGAAGAGCTTGTCGAACAGCGTCGCTCGCCATCGACCTCGTAGTTATCGCCGGTGATGATCTCGGGCGGCGTCAGTGGCGAATTCGGCAATGCCCTTGAACACATATTTCGGCGTGTTCGGGGTGAAGTCCGTGATCAGCTTGTTGTAGATGGTGAGATTCGGCGCAAGCACGAAGAAATTGTTCATGCCGTGGGCGAGGTGAAGATAGCTGATGAAGGCGCCCATCAGCCGGGTCTTGCCCACGCCGGTCGCCAAGGCGAAGCAGAGAAGTGACGGAAAGTCTCTCTCAAATATGAGCGCCGGAGTAAAAATAGACCACATCGCGCCGCGTGAGCGGCGTGACGTGGCGGAGTAAAAGTAGACCAGCCGCCGCATTTTAGTTCCACGGACAACGGAAGCTTCCAGGGGTGACGAACAAGGTTCGGCGCCATTGCGAGACGTGTGTTTCGTGGGACACCGGAGGTATGTACACAGTGGAACTGTATGCAAGAGTGCGACGGGCAGTTCATGTGGAGGGACGGAGCCAGCGGGAAGTGGCACGGGAGTTCGGGCTGGCCCGTAAGACGGTGCGGAAGATGCTGGAGTATCCGGTGCCGCCCGGGTATCAGCGACAGAAGCCGGTGTGGCGCCCCAAGCTGGGTCCGTGGAAAGGCGCCATCGACGCCATTCTGGAAGAGGACAAGAACCGGCCGCGAAGGCAGCGGCACACCGCGAAGCGGATCTTCGAGAGATTACGAGAAGAGCACGGGTACACAGGCGGCTACACGATCGTGAAGGACTACGTGCGCCAGTCGAAGCTCGGCGCCCGGGAGATGTTCGTGCCGCTGAGCCACGCGCCAGGTGAAGCACAGGCCGACTTCGGGGAAGCCTTGGTCGTGATTGCTGGCGTGGAGTGCGAGGCGCACTATCTGGCTTTCGACCTGCCCCATTCCGACGATTGCTTCGTGGTGGCATTTCCCGCCGAAACCACCGAAGCTTTCCTCGAAGGCCATGTACATGCCTTCACCTATTTTGGCGGCGTACCCACGCGCATTCTCTATGACAACACCACGCTGGCGGTGGCGCGGATCCTGGGCGACGGCGAGCGGCTGAAGACCAGAGCCTTCTCCGAGTTGCAGAGTCATTACCTGTTCGCGGAGAAGTTCGGCCGTCCGGCCAAGGGTAATGACAAGGGCAAGGTCGAAGGTCTGGTTGGCTATGCACGGCGCAACTTCATGGTTCCGATTCCACGCGCATCGAGCTGGGAAGAGCTGAACCTGCATCTGGAGGCCGCATGCTTGAAGCGACGGCAGCGTCGTTTGCGTGGCCACAGGGAGACCATCGCGGAACGCTTCGAGCGTGACCGCGCAGTGCTGCTGCCCCTGCCCGCTGTGCCCTATGAAGCCTGCGAGAAGATCACCACCCGGGTCACTTCGTTGTCGCTGGTGCGGTATCGATCCAACGATTACTCCGTACCCACCGAGTACGGACACCGGCAGGTGCTGGTGAAGGGCTATGTGCATCAGGTGGTGATCGTCTGCGGGAGCGAAGTCATCGCACGACATGAGCGCAGTTATGAACGCGAGTCGGCCGTCTTCGATCCGCTGCACTATCTCAGACTGCTGGAGCACAAGAGCCGGGCGTTGGAACAAGCGGCCCCGCTGGCCGGCTGGCAGTTGCCCGATTGCTTCCTGCATCTGCGCAGGCTGCTGGAGCTGCGCCTGAAGAAGCACGGACGCCGGGAGTTTATCCAGGTGCTGCGGCTGCTGGAGACCTTCGCTCTGGAAGAAGTATCCGGCGCCATAGAAGACGCTCTGCGCATGAACACCATCAGCTTCGATGCTGTACGCCACATCGTGCTCTGCCGCATCGAACGCAGGCCGCCACGACTGGACCTTCAGAACTGGCCGCATCTTCCTCTGCCCAGAGTACGAACCACCGCGGCTGCAGATTACATGACCTTGCTCGCAGGCATCTCGACATCCCCGGCGCCTTCTGACATGGAGGTGGCGTGATGAACGACAAGCCTGAGATGCCCACTCCCGATACGCCGCAGGTGCTGCTCGAACATCACCTCAAGGCCTTACGACTGCCCACTATCTTGAGTGAGTACGACAAGGTAGCCAGGCAGTGCGCCGCCGAGCAGGTCGATTATCCGCGCTACCTGCTGCGCCTGACCGAACTGGAACTGCTCGACCGCGATCGCCGCGCCATTGAGCGCCGCATCCGCCAGGCGAAGTTCCCGGTGGTCAAGAGCCTGGACAGTTTCGAATTCCTCGCCATTCCATCGCTTAACAAAGCGCTGGTCCTGGAGCTGGCTCGATGCGAGTTCCTGTCGCGCAAGGAAAATCTTTTACTTTTAGGCAACAGTGGCACGGGCAAGACTCACATCGCCCTGGCTCTCGGCCTGTCCGCCTGCCAGCGCGGTCATCGTGTGCGCTTCACCACCGCCGCTGCGCTGGTCAGCGAGTTGATCGAAGCTCGCGATGACAAACACCTGCTGCGCTTCCAGAAGCTGCTGGCCAGCTATGAGCTTCTCATCGTCGATGAACTGGGATACGTCCCGCTGTCCAAGAGCGGCGCTGAACTGCTGTTCGAGACCTTCAGTCAACGCTATGAACGCGCATCAACGCTGGTAACCAGCAACTTGCCATTCGAGGAATGGACAGAGGTCTTCGGCTCCGAACGGCTCACCGGCGCTCTGCTCGACCGCATCACCCATCACGTCCACATCCTGGAGATGAACGGCGACAGCTACCGGCTCAAACAGAGCCGCCGCAAACGAAATCCACCCTCAGACCACTGAGACCTTCCACTCCCAACGCGGCTTCGAGGAAGAAGGGCCTCTTCCGCTACGCTCCAGAGCCCCTTCTTCCTCGAAAACAACCCCAGCCTATCCTTATTAGTGGTTCCCTTTTGCTCCGCCCCACTGGTTTCCTTTTACTCCGCCCTTGACAACTTCATCGTTCAATTGCTGAAGCTGTTCCGGGGTCAGCTGCGCAGTGGTCACGTAGAGGAAATCTCGCTCGGTGGGGCGTAACCCTGCTGCCAGTAGATGGTGTCGCTCGGCGCATAGGTGAAGCCCTCCAACTTACAAACAGCTTCAGTCAGCATGGCAGCGTTGTATTCCTTACTGATAACCCAATTACCCCATTTGTCTTCTTTCAAAAGCGAAGGTGCGAGCCGAAAATAGCGGAAGCCACCGCCACCCTCCCATTTCGTGGTTTTTGTGATTCCTCGGCGTCGTTTCCGTCTATCACTTTCCTCAAGCGTCGAATCTCCTGCGAGTGGATATGCTCGCCCAATTCAATCATGATCCAGCGTCGGCCCATTTTATGAGCTACAGCGCCGGTGGTGCCAGACCCAGCGAAAGAGTCGAGGACGACATCTCCAGGCTTGCTCGCGATATGAATAATGGAGGAAAGTAATTTCTCGGGCTTAGGGTTGCACCCTGGCAAAGTCCGCATTGAAACGTTCGTATCGACCCTCAATCAGGTCTTTTATGCCACCGCAGAATTTTCTATTTTCTCCCTGATCCGGTGCGTCACCGATTTTAGATTGCACTACGAAGAGCCGATTTTGAACGTGATCGAAGTGGATCGCATCGATTCCGTTGTCGTCGTAACCGTCAACCACGGCAAATACGGCTTGAGCTGGAGCGACATTCGCGAGTTTCTGAATCGCGAACGCCGCTAAGGACCTGCTGAGTCGATTCTTTTCTTGCTGTTCCGCCTCGGTGATCGTGGCAGGTGCCTGGATCATCGAGAAGTAGCGAGCCTTCAAGGCTTCTTTGATCTGGATTTTGAGCGCGTCGTTATCAGGCATGGTCTCTCAGTTGCCATCGGATTGTGAAAAGGCGTTTCAAAGTAACTGTCTGTTTCAGCTTGCCTTCGATACTTGCGATCAGGTCTTCACGTTGCTTGTCAACCTTATCCTGGGCATCGAACAAAGACCGCCGCTTGTCGTTTCGCTGCGACTCCAAGTTGCGTATCTGCTCTTGAGTGGAAAGCTTCTCCTCAAGTGTAAGGGCTGACGTTGCGGATCGTCGCGCTTCCTTGATCTGGCGATCCAGCTCCTTGATTTCTCGTTGAGACAGGTTCGATCGTTGTTCCCAACCATCCAGCTTGTCTGCCTCTTCCGCGAAGAATTGAGCGTTGCGCTGGGAGATTTCTCGTTTGATTTCACCTTGCCGTTCCTCAGTCTGGGCAGAGAGGGCGCTATCTATTGGTTGCGTTACGACCTCTGATTCAGAGTCGATCCCTGGTAAGCTCAGGAGCCTGGCCGTTACCTGCTGATCGAGTACCACTCCTAAATCGGTCATCCCAGCAAATATCAAGTGATCCTCTGCCTGGTCCGAGTGACTCGACCACGAAAGGCTTGGACAAGCATCGCCCAGCCAGCCTTACCGCGCCAGCGGTTCCAACAGAGACGCTGATTTTGCCGCGTGGGCGGCGTAGTCGAATTGGACTTCTTGCGTTTTTGGTAACTCACGAGTCTTGGCGCGTTGCCGAGAACCGCTTCCGCCAGAGGATGGTTTAGACGGTAGAGGTGCGCTTCGCCGGAGCGCCGTGGGAGTTCGTAGAGGCCCGAGAGGGATGTCCCGGTGAACGGGCAAGCTGGTCACGCGGAATGAAGAGTCATTGAGGAACTCAGCATGGCCCTTTCAGTTCATGGCGGGTGACGGTGGATCAGCAATCGCTCGTAGCGATTGAGGTACGCACTTGGAGGGCTTCGTCGCGAATTCTAAGCTTTTCCCGCACCTCGTCGTCGAAGTTCTCCAAGCAAGCGCTGGCGCGTACGGGTCATCGCCTCGTTGATCTCGAAGCTGAGTTCGAGCTGGAGCTGGTCGAACGCGGCCTGGATTTCTTCCGGCTTGCGGCAGAGTCTGATAGATGTCGGCGATGCGCTTCTCGAAGTCCACGCCGGAACCGATAGCACCAAGCACTTCGTCGCTTGCCCCGAACACGCCCTCGAACAGCTTGAACTTCTCGACAAGAAGCTCAAAGACGCGCTGGTCGGCGGCGTTCTTCCGATTGAGGAAGTTCACGACTACCACATCGTGCTTTTGCCCGTAGCGATGGCAGCGGCCGATGCGTTGTTCGATTCGCTGCGGATTCCAGGGCAGGTCGTAATTCACCACCAGCGAGCAGAACTGAAGGTTGATGCCCTCTGCGCCTGCCTCGGTGGCGATCATGATTCGGCCCCTGTTCGCGGAAATAGTCGACGAGGGCCGAGCGAATGTCTGCCGACTTGGAGCCGGTGACGCGATCCGTTCCTTGATGTCGCTGCAAGCCAATCGGCGTAAATCTGTTTCGAGCGCTCATCGGTGTTCGAACCGTTGAACAGGACGATACCTTCGTTGCAACGGGCTGTCAGCTAGCACTCGAAGCAGATAGCTTTGCGTCCTGCAAGACTCGGTGAAGATGATGGCCTTTTCTGGCGGCCCCAAGAGCGGCAGCTTTTTTGAACCGACTTCGAAGTGCCTTGAGCAAGGCGCTGCCCTTGGCATTCTGTTCGATGGACTTGGCGAGTGGGCAAAACTGTCGAGGTCGGCAATTTCCTGCTCGAAGGGCAGAACGTTCGTCGGACAAGAGGTCCGGTCCGGGTCATCCTCGGGCCACTCCTCGGCGGTCTCGTCAAGTGCTTCGTAGTCTTCATCGAGTTCGTCAGGAGCGACGTGGGTTCCTGTTTTTGAGTTTCGATTTGAGCCGATTCGAGATGGACTCCAGAGCTCCGGCAATGGCAAAGGTCGAAGACGCCAGCAGCTTACGCAGAACCAGGGTCATCAGCGAGCGCTGGCTCGCCGGGAGAGCTTGGAGATTGTCGCGTCGTAGATACTCCGAAACGAGATTGTAGAGGCGGTCTTCGCTTTCCTCCGGCGTGAATTCTTCGACCAGCGGGAGTCTCATTGTGAATGGAATGTAGGCCGTCACTTGGCGTCGAAGCGTGCGATAGCAGATCGGCTTAAGCCGATCCTTCAGAGTCCGAAAGACTTGCTCCTTGAGCAAGATTTGCGAATTGTTCTCGAAAGCTCTTCAGATCACCGAAAGCATGCTCATCAACGAAGCTGACAAGTCCGAACAGCTCAAGAAGAGAGTTCTGTAGTGGGGTAGCGGTAAGCAGAAGCTTCGGGGACCGTCAAGGCTTGCTTAAGAGTATTGGCAATTACGTTCGATGGTTTGTAAACGTTGCGCAGCCTGTGTGCTTCGTCAATCACCACGAGATCCCAAGCCGTAGAGCGAACATCGGTGGCCTTGTTACGAGCAAAGTGGTACGAGCAGATGACGATTGTGTCTTTCGTTTCAAATGGACGAAAGTTCCCCTGCTTGACCGGCGGCGTTGTAGAACTTTGTTTCAAGAATCTCGCATGGCAAGAAAGAACTTTTCGGAGAGCTCTTGGTACCACTGTTTTCTGAGGTTCGATGGCGTGATAACGAGAATTCGCCTTTTCCGCTCCGCCCACTTTTGGGAAAGCACGAGGCCAGCTTCGATCGTCTTTCCGAAACCCACTTCGTCGGCCAGCAACGCACCCTTCGAAAGCGGGGAGCTGAACGCAAAGAGAGCTGCATCGACCTGGTGGGAATTCAAATCACCTGCGCGCTCGCGACGGCCCCTGCGAGCTTTTCCAGGCTGTCGGAAGAGCAGCGTTTTGTCAGTTCGTACGCGTAGTACTTGGCATGATTCGGCACGAGGTTCATCGTGTCGCCTGCCGTAACATAATTGTTTGAGTAGCGCGTCCAGGGGCATTATCTCTGTCTTTGGGTCGTACCTATAGGTTTCCTGGCCTGGGTAGACGATGATCTGATGGTCGGCTTTGACGTCGGCGCAGCCAATATAAAAGCCCTTACTGGGTTTCGGGTCGCTAAGCGAACGCTTCATCTCGATTGCCCATCGCTGATTTGGCGCGGTCTCCAAAACTAGGTCAATCTCGGCCCCGACGGAGGTGCGGTAAAACCACGCCTGTGTGTTGGCCGGTACCGCGCTCAAGATGTTCTCGATGATCATTCCCTCCCAGCTCGATCCGACCACCGGATGCCCCAATAAGGTCTCCTGATCGCGTATCCCCAGCAGCGTATGCAGAAGTCCGCTATCCCGCACATAGACCTTTGGGGAGCGGACAAGACGCTTGCCGACATTGGAAGCCCATGGCTGCAGACGACGCACGAGCAGGAGGTCAACCATGATGTCGAGATATCTGCCGACCGTCTGGCCGCTGATTCCCAAGCCCGCCGCAAGCTGCGCCCCGTTCAGCATCTGGCCCTGATTGTGTCCGAGCATCTGCCAAAAGCGGTGAAGCGTCTCGGCTGGAACGCGTGGACCTAACGAGGGAACGTCGCGTTCCAGATAGGTCTGGATGAAGGCCGTGCGCCATTCGAAGCTCTGAACTTCGGTTTCCGCGAGAAAGCTGTCTGGGAAGCCGCCACGCACCCAAAGAGCCTGGCCGGCATTGGGGGAGAAACCAACTACTTCGCTTTCCAGGAATGGGGTCAGCTCCATATAGGCGATTCTGCCCGCAAGCGTCTCCGCAGATTGCTGCAAAAGATCAATAGAGGCCGATCCGAGCAAAAGGAACTGGCCGGTGCGTTTTCCTTTTCGTTTTCTCCGGTCGATCAAGCTACGCAGAGTTTGAAAGATTCCGGGGAGGCGGTGGATCTCGTCCAGGATCACGAGCCGATCTTCATAATCGGAAAGGTAGAGCTCCGGGTCGGCGAGCTTTGCGCGATCTGAGGGAAGCTCCAGATCGAGGTACAGCGGTGAATTCTGCGCTTCATTGGTGAGGCTGAGTGCCAGGGTCGTTTTTCCGACTTGTCGCGGTCCGAGCAAAGCAACGGCGGGGAATTGCCCCAAGAGTTGAGTGAGCCGAGCTGTCGCAGCGATGAATCATACCTTGCAATTATTCCACAGCGTGGAAGAAATGCGAGGTAAATCTGAAGCAACGCATCACTTGTGACATGTCCACTCTGTGTCCGTCCGGGCGTCGAAACACCGAATCGAGCGCCGACGTCATATCGGCGTGATCACGAGCGACTGGAGTGGTTTGGTGGGCGTGGGCGAAGACAAACTTGAAGGCAGATTGCACTGAAAGATGTGCAATTTGAATGTGACGCACAATGGCCTTTTAAAGGTACATATGTGCGGCAGGATATCTTGCACAAAACAAATCAGATGGAAGAGCAAAACCCTCAAAGTGCGTCTGCGCTTTATGTTCCACTACCGCTCTTTCCCTGAAAGACACCTCGAACCACAGCGTTCCCCACCGCTCTCCGAGCCTCAGAAAGCGCGGTCTTCGACCGCAACAAAAGCCGCACTCTGGCAGACAAAGTCTCATTCACCCTCACCGCTTTTGACGATGAGGGAAAGTGCTGCCGAATGCTGCCTTGTGCTGCAAAGTGAGGGAAGGTGAGGGCAGTCAAAGAGATAAATGGACTGCCGCCTTGCATGAATGAAAATCCAATGGCAAACTCTTATTGAAATGTACTCGTCAATAAATATCGAGGTGGCTGAGGTGAAGCGCACTCGTCGAACGGCTCCGAGCAAGAAAGGATCTCCTTCCGCTCAAGGCCAGGGGACTGAAGAGATTTGCTGTTGAGTTGAACGCCATCTCAGAAGTCGGTCTGCCCTGGAAAGCGGTCTGGCGGATATTGCGGGATGTGGGCTACCAGGGAACATACCGGCAGTTTGTGGCGATGGCGAATCGGCTCACAGGTAAGCCTGCCCGGACCAGGACGAAGACCAAGAACCTCCCTGCGCCGACCGCAGAAAGGCAATCACAGCCCGCCGCCGCGCCCGTAGCGAATCAGGGTACCGGGCAAAATACCAAACCCGAATGGCAAATCCGAAGAGAAGAGGAAATGGCGAGATTGGATCGACTCGCCGAGGAGAACCGGGCCAGGGATACGCAGCTCAGTCGACCGAAGCTCTTCAAGCCTACGCCGTTCGAGGGCAGACGTGAGGAATGATCGAACGATTGAAAGCCAAGGAAAGCAGTGTTGTTCGCGTTGCAAATGTCCAGATGAGGTGTGAGATGGAACTCCTAAATACCCCCACGACGCACGAACCGTTTGTCGCTCCTGAACGTGCCGCTGACTTCCTGGCCCTGTCACGAAAGACTGTGCTTAAACTGGCCCGGAGAGGCGACCTGCCGGCGCATCCCGTAGGTCGGGGAGTGCGCCAGATGTGGCGATTTCGCCTCTCGGAACTCTCTCGATGGTTGGAGTGTGAAGCGGTAAAATTGGACCAGCCATCGGGGTCGGAATGAGAGGAATGTCTCTTGAATCGACCACGGTATCAACACGGCTTTTTCAGCCGTCATCAGCGCAAGAAGGGGCCGGAAGTCTGGGTTTATCGATGGCGGGATATCGACGCCAAAGGCAAACCCAAAATGCGTGCTCTTGTAATTGGTTCAGTGAAGCAGTACCCAACGGAAACGGCTGCATGGAAGGCTGTTTCGACACTGCGCCTCGACGTTAACCACCACACCTCCCGTCCTGAAGGGTTGCCGGAAACATTCGAGCAATTGGTAGAACACTATCGGTTGATCGAATTGGATCTGGAAAAAGAATCCGAGCGGAAGGTCGTACAGACAAAGCAGACCTACGCTGTTTATCTGAAGGCGAGAATCGTTCCGCGTTGGGGCCATTACCGTCTTCGGGAGATCAAAGCAGTGGCAGTAGAGCGGTGGCTTGGCTCCATCGACGATTTAGCGAATGGAACCAAAGCGAAGATCAAGGGCATCATGAGCGAAGTCTTTCAACACGCAATCCGCTATGGCTGGCTCAAAGATGGAGAGAACCCCATCTTTGCCGTCCGCCAGAGCACCAAGCGGAAGCGGGTCACGGAACCGTTGGAAGTGACAGAGTTCCGTGCGCTCATGTTGGAGTTGCCGCAAAAGATGCGCGTCATTGGCATCGTGGCGGCGACTACAGGGCTGCGTATCAGCGAAGTCCTGGGCTTGAAGTGGATGGACATTGACTGGAAGACATTGCAGATGGACGTTACCCGGTCGGTCGTGGACGGCATTGTTGGGAAGTGCAAAACGGAGAACTCCCGCAGGCCGGTTCCCATCGATGAGTTAACCACAGCCGAGTTGCTGGCCTGGAAGCGGGAAACCAGCTACGCGCAGCCGGAGGACTGGGTCTTCGCGAGTGGACGGGTCCAGGGCAAAATGCCGCCCTGGGCCGATACGCTACTGGATCGCTTCCTGCAGCCGGCCGCAAAGCGGGCCGGAATCACAAAATGGGTCGGCTTCCATACCTTCCGGCACACCTACTCAACGCTGCTCAAAGCGAACGGGGAAGATGTCAAAGTGGTGCAGGAGTTGATGCGCCACGCAAACATCTCCACAACGATGAACATTTACACGAAAGCTCTGACTTCAGCAAACGAGAAGCGCAGAGCCGGGTGGTCGATGTTCTTCTGGACCGTTCAAGGAATGTCGTAGAAAGTGCTGCGGAGGATGCAGCATGAGAACCAACGTATCGAAAGCGTATCGCGTTTTTTCTGCGAATCCGCTAAGTTGTTGGGTTTATTGGTGGACCTGATCGGGATCGAACCGATGACCTCTTCCATGCCATGG
>CAVTKF010000017.1:0-19159 GCA_963735215.1 uncultured Acidobacteriaceae bacterium
CGATGGGTTCGCTATAGGTTCGATCATTTCTTTTTGGATACATTCGATCGGGTCGTAGCAATGGAACAGGACAGCTATGTGTGGCTTTGTGTTGTGAACTTGCTAACGTCCGCAGTCGAAGCACTGTCGCAGTTCGAGTTCAACGATCCGACGGGTTTAGCTCGCTTCTCTCGTTTTGTAGAGCGCTATTTCGGGCCTGAATTCCGTGCAGGCTTGCAGTTTGATGAGCCTAGAATCAGAAATCCAAGAGCGGTGACCCCCGCGGAACAACTCTACCGTTATTTTCGGTCGGGTTTGGCACACAGTTTTTGCATCGAATGGGGCGGCCTACTCCATAGAGAGGATGGAGCGCGGCCTACTTATTCGAGACCCCACAAGGTCACTCGGGACAGCGTGCCATGGGTGTTGTGCCCCGTGAGCTAGTGGCCGATTTCAGAAGAGCGGTGGATTCATATTTCGTTGCCATCGTGCAGAGACTCCCGAACGAACCAAAGCTGTTCAATTCAATAGGCGGTTTGAGGAAGTTTTTCTCAACAAGGCCAGACCGCCAGTTCCGTAGAGTTTCCACGCTAGATTTAGGAGGCTGGGCCGCAAATCGGAACCAGTCTGGAATATCTGATTTGCCGATTTCGACAAAGTAGCGCACTGGCGTTCGTCGGTACGATTGACATATGGTTTTTGAATGATCGTCGGAATCGGTACGGATGTTGTCTTACTGGAAGAGTTCATGGCGTCTGTTGACGGACAACCAGGCCGTTATGTGGAACGGATCTTTACCCCGAACGAGATTGCGGAGGCAAAGGCACGGTCTGATCGATATCAGTTTTTAGCAGCTCGTTTAGCGGCCAAAGAAGCCTTCATGAAGGCGATTGGAACAGGTTGGACGGATAAGGTGGACTGGCTTCTAATGGAAATCAGGAATCACGATTCGGGCCATCCATTTATCGAGCTCTCTGGGTCAACAAGAGACTTGGCCGAAAACAGCGGCGTGACGCAGATCCACGTAAGCATGAGTCACACACCGCTATTAGCATCGGCATTCGTAGTCCTGGAAGGTGCAGCTACACAAGTGCCTCATGTTGGAGGTTAGCGTACTCGGCTTCGCAATCCAACAAGAGTGCATCAATATCAGCTTGGTTCCACCCTTTGACGCCATCCTTGGTTGGAACCGTATCCAGTTCGGCCATCGTGGAGTGACAGACAAGAGTACCGACGGTCAGGCCAGCTTCTTCGGCGACAAAACTCAATAGTTGTCCAAGGCCGAGCAGGTTACCCAAGGTTTTTTCGATGTAGAAGTGCGTCCGGTAAAGAGCGGTCAGAGACACAGATTTGTCCTGATGGAGTTTGAAGCTGAAATGCGTTAAGGGCTAGGTTGTCCTCTTGTCATATCCCAATCTGATTCAGGTTCATAGGTGCTCAACTCGCAGGTTTCGCTGTCGTCGAATACCTTCGCAGGAGAAGCTCGCCGCTGATGTGGCCGTGAGCTGCCTGCGCCTTAAGTTTTTCTATCAGTACCTCCAAGGGGGCCCGCCCATGTCCCTTTGAGGTAATCGTCGGGGAAAACATCCTGCCAGCGTATGTTCCCCACTGTGTCTTAAACTTCTTATACAAAGCCGGAAACTCTGTGAACACTGCCTTTGCTCCGCCCTGAAGATAGAGGCTGCCTGGAAAGATCGTTCCAGCGGTGGTGACCAACGGCTGCTTGCCGTGATCGTTCAGGAAGGCATTCACCAATATCGTGAACGCGGAAATCTTCCGCCGCGACGACGGTAGGCTCGTGCACTCCCAGAATCAAATTGAAGAGCATTCGCTCTTTTTGCTGTGCAAGATATTTTGCTGCCTTGAGCCAGGTCTGTGTTGGCGTCGCTGCTTCTATTGGGTGGATCAACAGGGTCGTCATAGTTTCATTACTCCTACGGAAATCAAGCGGGGCTCCAAGTAGCCACGGGAAATCCAAGCATATCCCTGATCGGCCCATCCCATACCCCAGGAATTCCGAACCAGTAGAGCTTGTTCATTCTGTTCTTCGCCGACTCCAACTACCACGAGTGCATGCCGGTTGACTGGTGGACTGGAAGTTGGAGCTCGCAAAACCTCCTGCGCTTTCGCAAGAAAGAATTCGGAAGAGATATTCATCGCGATGAGCGGAGCACGATCATCGGTTAGCATCGTGAGGATCACAGCCATACCAGCTTGGTACTGCGATCCTCGGCGATACACCGGACCAACATCGGCGGGTGGTTTGTAGTGAGCGATGTCCGTCGGTAGCTGGTCGAGATACGGCCATCCATTTTCTTCCGGCTGGCCATCACTTTCGACAGCGGCCAAAATGTCGGACATTCCAACGCCCGAGTGTGGATCGAATGCAGTACGCTTCAGGGACGCATGGTAGAAAGCATATTCGACGCTTAGCGGTTGAAACGGATTCATTCTTTGAGCCGCGTGAGCGTCGCTCGCGGCAAAGGCAATACACGTTGGGCGTCGCTTTTGATCGCGGGCCGGACCAAATTTTGCGCGAAGGTCGATTTGCACTGAGACGCTCATGCGGCGAGCTGCACCTCACGAGCTACCCTGGGAAGGCCGCGCTCTTTTCCGCGAAAATCATATGCAAAAGTGAATTTTGCCACGGTGTCGGTAGGGTCCCACGGACGTGCCTGTTCCGCCGAGATTAGGCCGTTGCAAGGTTGCTCTGCCTGGGCAGTGAGAACCCGTTCGACGTCACCGCCGATCACATCCTGAGCGGCGGGGAGCCGGCGTTCGTCGGCAACAATCGCGAAGCCTGCGGCCTGAACTTGGTCCAGATTCCAGAGATATCCAGCGCCGGACATCTCTTTCAGACGCACCACGAAGATGTCGGTCGGCTCTCCGTGAATGATCGACCCCTCATCTCGCTCGGTGAGCACCCAAACATTCGGGTACCAGTTCTTCGTGGGATGGTTCTCTAATATTTTCTGCTTGATCTGCTTGCGGGGAACTGCCGTAAGCGCCGTAAAGGTCGGTTGGTCCAGAAGATTGTAGCGACGAAGCGTGCGGCAGAGGGCGTCATAGCTGACGCCTACACGAAGCGATAATTGATAAACACTGATGGGATCGGACAAGTTGCGCCAATCCCACCCCTGGTGTTCTGCATGAAAATTGATCAGCCACTCAGGCATTAAGAACATTGACGCAAAGGTGTCGGCTGCGACCTCACGCAGGTCATAGTGAACGTTCCCAAAGGGGGAACGCTTCAGGATTTGTTCGTCATCCAAGCTCGCCTCATGTTTCAGGTAAGCGTGGCCGAGTTCATGTGCCGCAGTAAATCGCTGAACTGAAAGCTGCCTCTCGGTCGTTACCAGGATTCCCGACGTGTCCTTGACGGGAACATACGCCCCCAACAATCCGTCGAGATGTTTGAACAAAAGGCCAATACCCAATTGCACAATTGCGCCAAAGACATCTACGCTACCTGAAAGGCGATCAAGATGCGCCTCGGTCTTCAGTTCTTTGTGGAGGCGTTCGGCTTCCAATGTCGCGCCTAGAATCGTTTCTCGCAAATCGGGCATCTCAACTCCTCGAAGTAGCACGCGTTCCAAGAAATTCCGCGAACCGCGTTAACTCTTCTCTATCCTTGTCGGACAGCTTGGAAGCAGTACGCGCTAGATGAGCGACATTCTCTGGAACCGCTGATATGGCTTCTTCTTCTCCCGTGAAGTAGGCAACAGGGCGCTGGTAAAGCTGGGAAAATTGCTTCAGCTCAAGAGCCTCAACTTTACGTTGCCCTGATTCCACGAAGGAGATCGCAGTTCTGGGCAGATTCATTTGCTTTGCAACTTCATCTTGGGAGAGTTCGAGATATTCGCGTGCCTCTCGGAGGAGCTCTCCTAGTCGACGGCGATCAATATCTGGCTTAGGCATGGGCATGAATCTCCTTTGTTACAGTTTCGGTGGTTTGTTCGTTGACGCCATGATGGGCGTTGAAATCCTTTTCGAGCGCATCGCAGAGCTGCCCAATAAATTCCGCGCGATTGAGGTACCCGCCGCGCTTTATTACTTTCTTGGGCTTCGGTTCGTACCCGAGACAGTCTTTGAGGTCGAGCAGTACACCGACTGCCTGCTGGGAAGATAGCTCCGGTTGGATATCGAAAACATTGCCACCTTGACTCCGCGCCTCGCTCTGGGGCTTGGGCTTCTTGAGAGGTGATTTTGTCTTCGAATTCCACCAGTCTCCCAAGATTGTCTGGACCGCTATCTTCGGGAACACCTTCGGATTCGGTTCTGCTTTCATCGTCATACGCGCTCTCCAGCGTTCGACTTTCAATCATTATGCTTGACAGATGTTTGAAAGTCAAACATTATCTGAGATGTGGTGCTGGAGAAAAACACAATGGCCGGGAAGCTTATAGTGTTTGAAGGCGTGGACGGGATAGGAAAATCATCTCTATCTAAAGAAGTTACGAGGAGACTGACCGATTCGAACGTCGCTTTCGTCTCCCTGGCGTTCCCTGGGAACGATCCGGGGACGCTTGGGTCCCTGATTTATCAGGTTCATCATGATCCCGGTTCGCTTGGACTCTCCACTGTCTCGCCCCTGGGTCTGCAAGCCCTCCACGTCGCGGCCCACCTTGACGCCATCGAGAGGAAAATCCTTCCCCAACTCGAAGCCGGCACTTGGATCATCCTTGACCGCTATTGGTGGTCCACGTGGGTCTACGGAATCGAGCGGGGGATAGATCCTGCGTATTTGCAGCCAGTGATCGAAGCGGAGCTGGCCAGATGGGGAGCGGTAAAACCGGACCTCGTCTTCATGGTTGATCGGTCTGAAGCCGTTCGAGCGGAGCATGACGCCGATACCTTCCTACGCCTGAGGACGGGCTACAAGGAACTCGCGGAGCGAGAAAAAGAACACTACAAAATAGTGTCGATCGACAATGAAAACTTCGTGCAGAGTGCGGACGCGATCTGGACGCACCTCCAATCGTTACTATTCCACGAAGACAACCTGTAGAAGGAGAGCAGATGACATTCGACGAGTATCAGCTTGCAGCGCAGAAAACCGATAAGACCTTTGGCACGGGTCCAGATGATTTACTTGTTCCGTTGCTGGGTCTCTCTGGAGAGGTGGGATCGCTCCTCACTTTGTACAAGAAATGGCTGCGGGATGGTGATTCCTACCAGGTCGTTGAAGAGAGAATCGGGGAAGAGTTGGGCGACATCCTTTGGTACGTCTCCGCCGTCGCACGCCGCAAGAATTTGCGTCTCTCGACACTCGCCGCGGCCAACTTGGAAAAGACCGCCTCTCGCTGGCTGCAGCCGACGGATCGGCTGCTATTTGATGAGGCCTATACGGATTCTGAGCGCCTGCCGAGGCGCTTTACGGCGGAGCTACGAGACGACGAACAGGGACTCGTGAATCTCATCATCGACGGTCATTCGTTCGGGGCGAAACTCAAGGACAACGCTTATGAGAGTGACGGGTATCGGTTTCATGACATCTTCCATCTCGCTTCAGCCACGATGCTGGGATGGTCTCCGGTTCTTCGTGCGCTGCTTGAAAAGAAGCGAAAGAGCAATGCTTCGGTCGACGAAGTGGAAGATGGAGGAAGGGCGATTGCGATAGAGGAAGGAGTTTCAGCCGTTGTTTTTAGCTATGCCTCTCAGCATTCGTTTTTTGACGGCGTGAGCACCATCGACTGGGCCTTGCTGCGGACCTGCCATGAAATGACATCACGTCTGGAAGTGGGCTCAAGAACCTTATACGAATGGGAACAGATGCTTCTTAAGTGTTATGAGGCGTGGCGCCAAGTACGCGAAAATAGGGGCGGCGTAATTCAGTGTGATCTGATTTCAAAAACATTCGCATTTGTGAGGCGCCCTGGCGAGTAGCGGCGCATAGCCGCGATGCCACTTGCAACGATCCTGTCGTTGATACCCCATTTGGGCGGAAAGAATGGTATCGGCATATCTCCCCGAGGCCGGAAGACTTGTTTGATTCGCGTTCGACCGGAGATGCCCTCGATTTCGGGATGCGCGACACGCGAATATTTATCGACTTCGCAGAATAAATTCTGGCAATCGATCAACTGAAGTTTGCGTCCCCAAAGCGACTGAAACGTGAACCCGAGCTCGGCGAAGCGTTCCTCTTGCATCTCGTACATAAGACGGATCAGCGGCGCTGATTCGCCGCGATCCCCTCTCGGAAAGCACTTCCGAAGACCATCATGGGCTCCTGGACC
Source organism: uncultured Acidobacteriaceae bacterium (assembly GCA_963735215.1). GTDB lineage: Bacteria > Acidobacteriota > Terriglobia > Terriglobales > Acidobacteriaceae > Telmatobacter. The sequence goes on from CAVTKF010000017.1 coordinate 6,216, forward strand.
GGCAGCCACAAACTCAGCTTCCGTGAAATCGCAGAGCTCACTATAGTTGAGATCCGTTACGAACTGGTATGCCAAAAATCGCCGAGCGTAGGATAAGCGCGAAGAAGCGAAAAGGCCTGCTCCATGTTCTTGCATCGGGCGATTTGGCCTGGGAGTTTGTCCTCCATCATGCGCTCAAGAAGTCGCAAGTGGGTTCTATGCTTCCTCGCTTCTCCGCCAGGACCACCCGACGGCATGATGTAAGCCGCTGAATATATCCGATCCTTGCGTTCCAGCGCCTCGTTGAAGATGGAGTCATAGAGATCAAAACGATAGGACTTGAACGATATGTCACCCAGCCGCGAGCGCAAAAGCTCCCACGTCTCAATTTTGTTGAAAAATTTGAAAAGAAGGATACGGAAGAAGAGGTCCTCCGCGGAAAAAGGCCGATCGCCGGCGTATATAACATTTCGGATCAGGTATTGGCTCGTCCGGTCGGCAGCTCTGTACGCGTTGGTGAATTTGAATTCCGAAAGAATCGGGTCAGACGGTGTAGGGCCATTGATGATCTAAACGACGGAAATATGCCTCTTGGCGTTGGCAAGCGAAACGCCAATAGGTATCGAAAACGGGAGTCACTTCCAAGCGGCGACCATCGACCACTATCTCCCGTGTCGCGGATGGGCGATTCGCGGCATTGAGTTCGAACTGCAATTCTGCATTCAGCATGTGGGCACTCTGAGCATACGGGTCTCGGGGGTTCGCCGCATATGCAACACTTGATGCGGCAGTTGACGGGGTTTTGCGATGGCGCATCAGAGCGTGGGAAAGACAAGATTTCTGCGCCAAAATTGCCCGATTTTCGATCGTGAAAACGCGATACGCTTTGCGATACGCTGGTTCTCGGGGTTCTATGTGCTTACAAGGACTTAGGGAGCCACCGGGGTCTTGTAAGTTGTTGAAACTCCTAATGTTGGGACTATGGCATGGAAGAGGTCGTCGGTTCGATCCCGACCAGGTCCACCAAATAACCCCCTCATAATCAACGACGTATGCGGAGCCGACGAGAGGCCTCAATCTCCGGTTTGGCGTTAAACCTCTTGGCCATTTTTTTTGGCGCTCCTTCCGCTTGTGGGATGCACGAGCTCTCTTTTGACTCGCTCGTGGCTGCCCTGCTCCCTCCTGGTCCGGCTGCACAAACTCATCGCTCAACCATCGAGAATGCTCAGGGGGCAGTGTGCCTAAACCGTGATTGAGCCCGTCGGGACAGCATCCTGAGACCCCAGATGGGTCCGTCACTCTCAGGCGGAGTTCGGTATTGCTTTACGCCGATAATGTGGAACCGATAACGCCAATCATAACCAGCGCTTCATGATCTCTGCTGCGTGCTCACGGACTCGGACGTTTCCGGGGAAGAGAACCGAATGGCCTCGCGATCTGCCGGATATGGTATTTCGTCTTCGTTCAAAAAGAGGGAGTCCGTTACGCGTGTCAGCGATCCGCGCTGAAGGACGGAAATAGAAAAGGCGTGCAGGACCTCGGCCGCTTTGGCAGTCAAGGTCACGCGCATTCCATGCAGTTCGAGCGGAAATCTATGTTCCGATTTTGAAGGCAGAGTAACATCAGTTGGGAACTCCAACTCAAACAAAGGCAGGCGGTCCAGAGCCATGCTGCCCACTGTTACATTGCACGTTAAGACGGGGACACCACCAGTGGCTTCGACGATAAAGTCCCTCAACCGGATTTCTGTGCTCTCCTGGTTTGTTCCATTTCCCACTTTCGGTAACTGCGCATCAATTTCAAGCAATGGATTCTCGATTTCGCTCTTCCGCACGACCGGCGCAATGAATCGGTAGCCCTTGCCTACGATTGTTTCAATGAATTGCGGGTGGTGCGGGTCATCTCCCAAAGCCTTCCGGAGTTTAAGAATGGCGGTGTTGATGCTGCGCTCGGTATCCAGATAGACACCGTCGCCCCACAGTCTGGCAGCCGCCTGTGCCCGAGGGACGAGTTTCCCGGCACGTTCGAGCAGGAGAAACAGAAGTTCTAAGGGAATGCGTTCGAGTTTAATCTTTCGGCTATCGTGCCGCAGTTGATAGCACTCTCGATCCGCCTCAAAGCAAGCAAAGCGAAAGATGTTGTCCAACGAAAGGTGCCTTTTCTAGCCTTGGGCCCGGCTGCCATGCACAGAGAGATTAATAGCGGCTGCGGCTTTAGTATCACATGTAAGGCGTGCTCGTTAATTGCCCGCGGGCAATGACAGACTGGCCTCCGCGGGAATGAGTGAAAACAGTCCTGGCTGGCCCCTCATAACGTCGCGCCGAAATGCTTATCAGCTGGCACAGTCGCATTGTACGTAGCCCCTGCGCGTTCTTTACACTGCCTTCACACAAACTTCACTCTCCCTCTATTTACTCCTGGTCACCTAGTACTACTGTGTTATAAAATGCGCGAAGACAGCAAGGACACCGGGGCAGAGATCGAGCGAGATGGGTAGCGATCAGACGGCGCAGGGTGGCGATGGAGTGTGGATTATGCCGTTCGGTTCTTACCGGTAGCGCCTCGGGGCGTGAATGCTGGCGGCAAGCTGGGTAAGGGAAACCGGATGTCCCCAGTTTGGAGCAACGAGGAGTTGCCGGAGGGGGGAAATAGGCACCGCTCCTGCACCAGGAAGCCGTAGGCGGCGATCGCCAGGGTGGCATGGTGATGAAAGCCGCGCCAGTTCCGGCCTTCGAAATGTCCCAGCCCGAGTTCCTGCTTGAGCTCTTCGTAATCGCGCTCGATGCGCCAGCGTAGTTTGGCAATGTCAACCAGTTTGCGCAGACTGATCGACGCTGGCAGATTCGACAGCCAGTATTTGGTTGGCTCCTTTTCTACCGCCGGCCATTCGATCAGCAGCCATTGCTCAGGATGTGGCTCACTGCGCCAGTAATCGCGATGGGCCACGCGAACACGCAGGGCGGCAAAACGGGAACGCATACTGCCGCGGGTTCCTTCGCGCCAGGTCACTTTACGCAGCTCGGCTGCGGTCAGGCATAAGGCGATCTCTTTGGCTGGCAGCGGCTGATGCTGTTTATCCCTCCGCAGCAACCGCGGTGGACGGCCCATTTTGCCCCTGGGTGGCGGCGGAAGCGGCCCGGTGCCCGGCGCCCACAGCGCAGTCGAGGACTGAATGCCGACCGCGTAGGAGAGTCCCAGTGCTTCGAGTCCCTCGCGGAAGGCGCCGTCGTTGCCATAGGCAGCATCAGCCAGTACGACGGCACGCGGCACATCCTGGTTCACCAGCCCACGGATATGATCGAGCGCCATGTCCGGCTTGGTCTGAAATCGAATCTCTTTGGGCACGCCCGCTTGCTTGCGCCGCTCTGGATCGTTGGCCCATATCTCGGGAAGATAGAGCTGATAGGTCGCGGGAATGCTGGCATGCTCAGTGGCAAGCGATACGCTCACCGCCACTCTGCAGTTATCCTGCTTGCCCAACTGACCGCAATACTGGCGCGTGACCCCAACGGAATGAGTTCCCTTCTTGGGGAATCCCGTGTCATCCACGATCCAGGCTGCCAGCTTATGCTTCTTGGTCATCGCCGGCAGAACCTGACGCCGCACTTGCTCGAGAAGCGCCTCATCGCTCCATGGTGCATCGGCCACTATGTGATGCAGTGACTGGTGCATCTGGCGTACGTTGCCGGGAGCCAGCCGCGCCGCCATCGGCTCGACGCTCTTGCGCTCGATCGGAAGCATCAGGCCCTTGGTGTAGTTCTCGATGGGGACTACTCGATCCGCATGTCCGGCTACCCGGGTCAAACCATCCAGATAGGCTTGCAGACGCTCAGGCTGGCGCGAGAAATACGTCCGGTGGCGGCTCATCGACCTCAACGTAAGGCATTACTAATACCAGCGCCAGAGAAATCGAGATAAAGGTATATATTTTATAACACAGTAGTATAGTTGCGCGCTGGCGAAAGCTTCTGCCGCCGAAAGATAGTGTCCTTCGGTATATTGGCGGACGGCGCGATTGGCCGAAAAGGCGGGATTAAGCGGGCCATACTTTCGCGCATGCGCGCAACCCAGCCGCGTGGAATTCCATGCTCGTCGCGGGCATAGAACTCAGGGATGACCTCTTTTTCGAGCACTGCATAGAGACTTTCAGCTTCAGCTGCGTCCCAGGAAGGGTAATCCCCATGTTCGCGCCCATCTCCGATCGCCCAGCCTACTTCAGGGGAATATGCCTCAGCCCACCAGCCATCGAGTTCCGAAAGATTTAACCCGCCGTTCACCAGCACCTTCATGCCGCTTGTGCCGCTTGCTTCCCATGGCCGCCGCGGAGTGTTGACCAAGACGTCCACGCCCTGAACCAGATGCTCCGCCATGAGAACGTCGTAGTCCGAAAGGAAAACCACCCGTAATCGAACTCTAAAGCGGCGAGCAAACTCAAACCACTGCGTGGTCATTTCTTGCCCCTCGGCATCCTGGGGATGAGCTTCACCTGCAATGACGAGTAACACCGCGAATGCAGCGTGACCTTCATTGAGATGGCAGACCTCGCGCCATAGTCCCAAGGCTCGGAGGAGCCGCCAGCCTCCAATACCGAGGACTAACTCCTGTTTCAAACGCAACTCCGGGCCGCCTCCGACAGTTAGTGTAATGGGGAAGGACGGAAGGTTTGCGGGATCGTTGATATCGAGCAAAAACAATTTTGCCCGGCCCACCTGTACCTGCCAGCCCTGATCCACAACCTAAACCCCGGCAAAGCGATGGCCAGGCGCAGCCATTCGCCGTTTGGTTCGCGCACCGGTCGAATCGGAATCTGGCCGGGATCATTGAATGGGTACAAAGCTTGCTGGTGGCCTTGCGCATCAATTTCCTGCCAAAATAGCCTTGCTGGTAGAGCAAACTAATTCCGGTCACCGGGACCCCGAGGTTATTTGCGGCTTTCAGCTGATCGCCGGCAACGTTGCCGAGTCCGCCAGAATAAATCGGCAGCGCTTCGCTCAACATGAACTCCATCGAGAAATACGCAATCGTCGACACTCCCAAACGGGGATGCGCCTTTTGAAACCACGCTTCCGACTCTTCGGCGAGCGTTTTCTCGCGGTGAAGATCTGCCAGGAGTCTTTGAAATCCTGGGTCGGAGGTAATACTTGCAGTTTTTCCCCGGATACAGTTCAGCAGGACCCACGGATTGTGGGTCAGTTCCCAGAGTTCAGGATCGAGTTGCTGCCAAAGCTGGTCCGCCGAGTGATTGAACGACCACCTAAGGTCCAGAGCCAAGTCGATGAGAGCATCTGAAATGGCTGACTCGAGGGGGCGATCAACGATCGGCGAGCTACTCATAAACAAACTCCTGTCACAGCTTCTCGGTTCAGGACGCCTGGGCACTGCGAGCGAGCGTTTCTGACACAATGGCCTGGGCTTTCTTCCTGGATTTGTCGCAGATGGTCCTGACCGAGGAAACTCTCGGGTAAATGCCGGTTCGTGACAGATTTCCTCCGTGCCCCGAAGGGCGTACGCCGCAAAACCAGCCGTCTTTGCCAACCGTGGCGGTCATGGTCGGTATCGCTGGCAAACGCAATCAACTTTGATTCCCCCGATTGGATATTTCCGCGGCGAGTAAGCAAGGAACGATTCCGTCTTTCCCATCTACGGTCATAATGCGAAACGTGGGATCTCAGATCGGTTGACGATTGTCAGATCAGGCCATACGCTGCCGTCGCGCCGGAGAAAAAGGAGCCGGCGCTCCCCTCGCTGACCAAAACCCAGGCGACCGTGCGACGCAATCCTTCGACAAACCACTTAAAGCCGCACCGGAACCTCATAAAGCGACAACGCCGCCACCAGTTTGTGGCTTGATTATTTATGTGTCACCTACTCTCACAATTACTCTCCCGGTCGATCGATTCTCGAATTCATCGGATCTCTTGGCTGGCGCTCGACGTCATCCCGTGGCCACGCCCCTGGCAGTGGCTTACTTCCTGTGTTTTTGAGGATGCACGCCCAAGTCGTACCATGACGTTTCCGCGAGGTTGATGTTGTAGTACTTCGCAGCCTTCTCGATGTTCTCGAATGCCAAAGCTCGATCTGCATCGGAGACGTCGATGACCTGATCGAACCGGGCGACCGCGTTACGCAGATGTTGTGCGTTGGTCAGGGGCTCCTTACGCTGCTTCGGGAACGCGTAGACGCTGTCTGGTAAGTCGCTCTGCATCGTGAGCGGCCCGTGTTTCTCGTGAGGTTTCCAAGTCGCTTCCGGCATGTCTTTGCCACCCTTTCCTTAATATTTGGCTGGAGGGCGGGCGCATCGGCCCTTGCCTAAGAGATGCTGTAAATCACGAGGCCCGGCTTGAGCACAAGCGTATGCGGGATCATCGGATCATGCTCGGGGTCGGTGTACTCCCGGATGTCGAGATCTTTCTGAATCTTCCGGTCGGAGTCCGAAAGGAAGGTCCACACGGTCCCACGGACGCACGGAATTCCTGAAGAGTATGGTGATCGTCGGTCGCGATCGTGGCGATCTGAGTGTACGCCACTGCGATCTTCGGGTAGAACGCGGCGAGTTCCAAATGCTGCTGGTGCTCCTTTGGGCAATAGTGGCCGCGCGCGAGCGTGAGGATTAGCGGATCGTCGCCCTGTAGCTCGCTGAGCTTGCGCATCGCGCCCGTGTAATCGGGCAGCTCGTAATCGGGAAAGACGCATCCAGGCACAACATCAGAACGCATGATTCGATTCCTCCCGTTTCTCTCACAGATCCAGAATGACAGCCGCGCTTGGCTGGGAGCAGCATACGAGTACGTTCCCGGGAGCCGGCCTCTCCAGCGGCTCAGGGTCATAAATAATCGATCCGCCAATCAGACCAGTCATGCATGTATGACAGACTCCGCCCGGCACGCCCATCTGACAGGAACATCGCAGGCTTCCGCCAGTTAAGCAAACTTCCAAATTTCGGATCCCAGGCGGCGGTAATCCCGCTACGCGCGAATGAGACGGGGGGGCCAGATCCGGGCGGCCCTTGTGGGAGGTGAGGCGTGTGAGCGACCTGCGCCATACCAGGGGTAATCGCCTCGAGGGTGCCGAAGATTTCCGTGTGCACATTCTCTGCAAGCACACCCCAGTTTCGCAGCCCATCGCGCATATTCTGCAGGAATGAAGGGGGGCCGCACAGATAGAAGTCACTACCCGTGACACGCCAATTGTCATTAGCAGAGCTGTGTCAATGTGCCCGCGAGAATCGAAGTCTGCCCCGACCTGGTCGGCTGCAGCTGGCCGGCTGTGCACGATGTATCTTCGTCCGCGAGAGAGCTGTTTCAGTAATGAACGCGACTCCGCTGCAAACGGATGGTCGACGCTGTTGCGCGCTCCATAGATCCACCAGATATCTCGTTGCGACTTTTCGGCGGCGAGTGCGTGGAGCATCGACATCACGGGCGTTGCGCCCACTCCAGCGCTCAGCAGAACCACGGGATTCTGGCCGGGACGCAGGGTAAAGCTTCCTCGCGGCGCACTAACATCCAATACAGCGTCTTCCTGCGTCCGGTTGCACAGAAACGAACTCCCAATCCCGTCCAATTCGCTCTTCACGCTGATGCGGAAATGGTCGGCTCCGGGAAGATCAGACAACGAATAGCTGCGAAGGATCGGGGGTTTGCCCGGATCGACGAGCAACCTCAAGACCACAAATTGACCTGCGTGAAAGACAGGAAGAGGTTGCCCATCGATTGGCTTCAGAATGAAGGAAGTCACGCTATCGCTTTCCTTATGAATATTCGTGACTCTCATCTCGTCGAAATCCAGACCACGATGGCGCTTGTTCCTCATTGGCGAGTCCTTGATTCCCCACCGTGGTATCGGAGCCCAGGTCTTGTTGGAGCATTGCCTGGAACGAACTCTGCCAGCCCTTGCTGAGTGCAGGAATCCGTAGCGCCCGTTGCAGTTGATCGCTGGAATGTCCTGGCAAATAAAGGAGCGCGTCAACATCGGCGACACTGATTCGTTCCGGACCGTCAGCAGTTTTTACTATGTCATCGTTTGCACCGACTTCTCCTTCCTGCAATACGCGAAAGTAGAATCCCGGTCTGTGATTTTCTACAAGGAGGGCAGGCATCCGAGGTTCATTCATGCGAATGCCGACGCGGTAGCAGGTCACGCGTGGCTGCGTTACTTCAAATTCAGCACTACCGATGCGGTATCGATCGCCGATGCACACCTCGGTATCAGAGAGTCCCTCGACGGTGAAGTTTTCTCCGAACTGGCCGAAGGTAAAATCGTTGCGGCCCAAAAAGCGCTCCCAGTAATTGTAAGAATCCATCTGGTAGACGAATACGGCGCGGTGCTCCCCGCCGTGACCGGCCAGATCGGCTTGCGCATCACCGTCAATATTGAGTCTGCGCACCAATCGCCGTCCATCAACTGGAAATTTCCAGACGGACGTCCGGACCGTTTTTCCGTTCCATGTCACGTCGCGCGGAAGGCCGACATTTACTGAGAGCAATCGGGCCATACCTACCTCGACGAAGCCAAGCCTATGGTTAGCGTTGTTCTAATTCGTTGCACCGGTCAGGCCTCTGCGTAGGCGCCGTCAGGCAGGCCGGCATCGATTTGGTTCTGCGAGCCAAAGCCCTCAGACCGGTGTATCATCACGGAAAACAAGACCGCGGCGTCAACTCGGACCGCGCTTACGCGAAATCGATGCCATTGAACTGGGCAGCTCTTCATCGAGGTGGTCAAGGTGCACCCTCTACGTGGATCTGGCCGTCTTTGGCTGCTTCTTCGGGGGTCTTGCCGTCCCGACGCGCGACAATGTAGGCGGCGTACCAGCTCGACCAGTGGTGCTTCGGAGCGGTAGGTTCGTATTCGGAGTGGTGCTTCTCTGCCTCTTGCAAGAGCTCGATCAGGGTCGGGACATCCAAATTACCAAGTCCTCGACCAGGCAGCCGCGTTGTGACTTCCTGAATCAGCCATCCGTTGCCCTCGGTATCTCGAAACGTAGCGAACGAGTTGTAGCTGGCATGCTCGGGTGCTGGTCCACCGATTCGACCGCTGCCGTCGATTCGGAACTGAGCGCCTGGCGTTCCGGGGTGGAACACATCACTCACCTCAATACCGCGTGCGACAAGATCTTTGCGCGCAGCCGCAACATCGCAGACGATCAGGTAGAGGCCTTGGGCCGAGCCTGGCGCAGCCGATGTCATCTTCGTGCCAAACTGAACTGAGCAACCTGAGCCAGGAGGCGTGAACTGAACAACGCGGAAGCCGTCATCAAAGGGGAAGTCGGCGTCGAGTCGCCACCCGACCTTGGTATAAAACTCCTTCGCGCGTTCAACGTCGGCGACCGGAATGACGACCACCTCGAATTTCATATCTACTGTCCCGGTACTGGCGCAACTCATCGGTTCACTGCGCGGAGACGCACTGGGGGTTGACATATTCTCTCCTCCTTTCCGAACAAATCACCAGCACCGCGTCCTCGTGGTAGATGAAGTCCTCGGTTCGTTCGTTGGCATCGGACGCGGCCCAATGCTGATCGGGCGCTGCGCGGATCGCCCAGCTGGCTCAAGTGCGCAAACTGTGAACCTGGAAGCAGCCTCTGACGCTTTGGGGCCGACTAAGGTTGGAACCCATCCGTCATCCACTTGGCGAACAGTTCAATCCGAGATTGCGGCCAGGAGCCTTCTCCTCTTGGTGGTGGCGGCGGCATTACGGCGCCGCCGATTCCACGGATGCGATCGTAGATCGCGTCAGCGTGCCTTTTGACGTCATCGTAACTTCCCAGGTTGAACGCCTTGCTCATGGCTTGAATGTCTCGCTCCGTAAAGAGCGGGCGAATGTCCATTTGAAAGCTCGTCGTTTTCGTCATTGCGCCTCACAGGTAACGGATTTATGTGGATGTCGCGGTTTCCCTCGTGAATCCGAAACTTCGTTTCTCTTGACGCCGAAGCATAAGCTGTTCATTGCACGTTTGAACCGCAGACCTTAAGATACCGTAGATTTAACCAACGCTGAACAGGCGCCTCGCAATCAAACACCTCGAAGATCCTAAGCGAATGCAAACATTGCGACCGACAATCTCAAGAACGTGAACTTCCATCCGAAGTCGCCCTCGGGTGACACATACCATCCGGCGGCTTCAAGCTATCACTATTCAGCCAGAACAAGATGAGTCCCGCAATTGGACGATGGTATCGCCCATACTTTCGTATCGACCGCCGTGCCTTCATGCCTGAGGCACGCGACTTTTCTCCATCCAGCTAGTCCTGAAAGTCGATCAAAGCGACCGAAAACTCATCCCGCAGACTTGATGCGAAGGTATCGTCGATACCATTGTCTAATTGTTTTACTCCCTCTCGCTGTGGCCTAATCGCAATCGTCCAGACGCACGTTGATCGGGCTCAGAAGAACTTCGTTTGTGAAGGAGAACCCACCATGAGCAAACACCTCGAATCGCTGTACCACAATCTTCTAAACGGCAAGTTACCGCATAACCTAAGTTGGAGTGAGGCCGTCGAACTGGTCGAGCATCTGGGTGGGGTCCAACCGCGTGGAGACGATGAATTTGTGTTCCGCGTCGGCAGCCAACGCGCCTTTTTCAAGCGGCCGCACACTCACGATCTTGGCCTGGAGGAAGTTTCTCGGCTGCGTAAATTCTTGAAGGAAGCCGAACAGGGTGCGCAGGTAGAAGAACCGGCCCAGCCCAGCCGGATGATTGTCGTCATCGACCACCACGCCGCCCATGTTTACCAGGATTCGGTGGAAGTCGTCCGGCGGACGAACGCAAGGTGCAACCTTACGATCCTAACAATTTCCATCATCATCTGATTCATCGGAAAGAAGCTCACTACCGTGGCGAGCGCGTACCCGAAGAGGATTCGTTTTATGAGGAGATCGCGAAAGATATCACTCCGGCGAATGAGATCGTCCTCATCGGTCACGCCACTGGAAAAAGCAACGCCGCCGACTTCTTAAAAGCATACTTGAAGAACCATCATCCTGACACTTCTCGACGGGTCATCGCTACCGAAAGCGCAGACCTCTCGGCGGTGACCGAGCCGGAAATTGAGGCTCTCGCAAAGCGGCACATGATCGCAGTCGTCTAACGGAGTGGTTCGTAGTCGGAACTTAAGCGCAAGGTCCCAAAAAACTGTGTTTCCCCGGCTCGTGAAAGATACGCTTCGTTTCAAATATCCATTGGCAGGGGGCGTCGGCGGATGCCGACTTGGGCTGTACGATCCGTGGCACAATTCGCGGTCCACGGCGCCTAGTGAATGCGGCCGGAACGATACTGAATTGTCTTGCGGCTACCAACGACGAGCGGGAGCGGCGCCATCCACGTGGAGTATCTCTCCGCTCACGTGATCGGCCCGAACCAGGTAAAGAACGGCATCGACAATATCCTTTACCGTCGCCTTTTTCATAGCCGGCTGCAACGTCGAGTCGTTGGGATCGTTCCGGTGCATCGGCGTATCCACAACGCCGGGAGCTACGGCATTGAAGCGAATTCCGTCACTTGCAAACTCGACTGCTATATTCCGGGTTGCTGCATTCAAGCCGCCTTTAGTCATCATCGAAATCGAACCGTTTTCGCCGGCGATTGGCCGATCGGCGAGCGCGGCCGTGATGCTCACGCCGCACCCCGATTTCTGTCGAAGCATCTCTTTCACAGCGCGTTGGGTGATGTAGAAGAATCCGATTAGATTTGTGGAGACAAGGGCGTTGAAGTCCTCCGTAGTGAATTCGGTGAAAGGCCTGGTCAGGAAGATGCCGGCGTTATTCACCAAGACATCGACGGCCCCGAATTTGTTGATTGCCGCTTCGACCACCTGAACAGCCGTTTGCTGGTCGCCGATGTCGCCATCGACGAGAACCAGGCTGCCTGAGGCAGTCAGCTTCCGACTGGCATGACGAGAGGTTGCGACTAGGTTATAACCTTCGCTCAGAAATCTCGACCAACCCAACACCAAGACCCCCCGATGCTCCGGTTACGATTGCTGTTTGTTTGCCAGGCATATATGACCTTTTCGTTTAAGGTTACGAACCCAAAACATGGTTGCCAGCTCTTCGGTGAACCGTTCCGGCTGCTCCAACGCCGCGAAGTGCGGGCCTTTCGGGAGGCAACCGAGAGCGCGTCAATTCCTCTCTGCCGTCTTCAGGATCCAGGCGCATAACGAGTAAAAACAAGGTCGCTTCCATTGGCCTTCTCGTGGCAGGGGAAACAACTTTTCATAAACGCCGCGTCGCCAGATTTGCCGTCTTGGAAGTGACCGAACCCCCAGCCGCCGGTCGCGGCGTATTTTTTCGATTGCCTGACCATGAATTGGATGTTCGTAGGTACTCCGGGAACGAAAGACTGAGCCTGGCCAAAGACCTTGTTGTTTTCCTCCGACGCGACGATACGGTAGTGCAATGCGGCAATGACCGCGCCATCCGGGAATGGAATCTTTCCTTCACGATAAGCCCTGACTGCTGCATCGTTGCCCAAGACGGCCCCTATACTGTTGAGGTTGCCTGCTTCATGGGCCGACGAGATCCACCTCCAGTCGCGGTACCCATCGGGGATCTCGGTAACGAAGGGTGCGGCGGGCTGCTCATCCGCATGATCCGTGGCAGGCGCGATAGCGATGAAAGCGCCGGCCGTTGCTGCTAGTGCAACCAGGAAGGATCGGAAGCCTCTCATGATGGTCCCTCTCGTTCAATACGATTCATGAACTGAAATCAGCACTCCCCACCATTTGCTAATATTGAGGCCTCTTCGCTCGCCTGCAGCCTGCGGGTAACTACGCGCAATGGACACAGCCGCTTCCGTCTTCAGCGGTACGCGCGCCCAGTGATCGCTCTCGATCGACGTAGTCATCAGAACAGAAGCATGGGAGATGAACAATTGGACGAAGGTATCGTCGATACTTTGGTATTAGCTCGCTGCTATTGATGGCTACTGGCGAATCAGGACGCGATATGCGAACGACTGGCGGTTTTCG
>CAVTKF010000018.1:0-187740 GCA_963735215.1 uncultured Acidobacteriaceae bacterium
TATGCGAGCAGGGAAGCCATCGACGTTTTGAATCAACGGCTCCGCCCACTTAGGCGCAAGTTGCGCTTATCGATAAAGCGACCGCAAAGCAGGCAAAGATCAAGCGATTGCTTAAAGAGTCTATCTATAATCAATTGCCATTTGAAATCTCCGCGTTTCTTTTTTTTGCATATAGATATGTTTTTCGGCTTGGATTCCTCGACGGCCGGCGGGGGTTGGTCTACCACGTGCTTCAGGGATTTTGGTACCGTTTCCTGGTCGGCGCAAAGCTGCGGGAACTCGAGCAAGCAGTTAAGCAAGCGGCATCAGAAGATGAAGTGCGTTCTGAGATTACCCGTCTCACTCGTCAAAAACTGAGTTAGTTTTTCGCTAAGAAATAGGATCGCATCAAATTATTCTGTGTTTTTGACACCCAAAAGTGCTACATGCGTGGCAGATCGGTAAAGATTGGGTCCAGAGCCTTTCGTGTTCAGAATGTGGATTGACTTGCACCGTCTGGATATCAGCTTCAAGTGACTGAAAACGGAGAATGAATAGGCTACCCCGTCCCCCTCGCTTACGTAATATCCCTTTCCTCTTGTTTTGAGTAGCTCGACGATATGCCAAAGACCACATGAATTGATTGTCTGCTTAACGAGTCGGGCTATCTGGCTTCCCTGGCCGAAATTATTGCAGTCTGAAATGAAGATCGCTGTGCGCGCTACTCGCATCATCTCCGATATTGCTCGCGCTGGATCCGGGACGTGATGCAAGATGCCAAATTCGCACACGACATCAAACGAACCATCGGGGAATTTAGGTTCATTGCATCCCCATCGGTCAGATCTGTTTCGCTCAACCCTTTGGAGTATCCAACTTCCCTCATTTCCGCGGAGGGTTCAATCCCTATTGCAACGACTTCCGGGAGTTTGGCCTTCAACGTTAAGAGGGCACGACCTGTTCCGCTGCCCACATCCAGAACTGATCGTAGTCCGAATTGTCCGGCAGCCGCGATCAGAAACCTCAACGCGAATGCGTGCTCGTGATCCTCACAAACGTGCATTTCGTCGTACTCGCGAGCGGTAGCTGCATAGTACCTACGTTGAATTTCATTGGCGATATCGTTCTTCGGGACATGGGTCATATAAATTCTCCCGCCGCTGCCCGTTTGTAACAGTTGCTACCGGGGGTCAGCCCGATCTTTTGTACCAGATTCATGGTTAGTGTAGCGCGACTAACTTTGTTGCAATTGTGCGCTCTTTGGGAACGGTTAGCGCCGAGACTGAATCGAGGGCGATGTACCGTCTTATGGGGCCTTGCCATCGCCCCTATGTGAGTTGTCGTCGGCCTCACTCCTCACGAAGTACCGAAGCTGGATCAGCATTCGTGGCTCGAAGCGCCGGAATGTAGCACGCGCCTGCACTCACCGTCAGCAGAATGCAAATCACCGAGACGAGGGTGGCAGGATCGAGGGGATTGATTTCGAATAGTAAACTGCGCAGGAAACGCGTTGAACTGACAACCCCGGCCAGGCCGAGCAGTACTCCTGCGACTGTCAGCCGAAATCCATCACCCAGGTACGGCAGATTTGGTGGGCCTACCAAGACTTGAACCTGGAACCAAAGCATTATGAGTGCTCTGCCCTAACCAATTGAGCTATAGGCCGCCCTTACCGTCTGTCAATGCTAAACGAGCGAAGTTTGGGGTAATGGACCGTGATCAACCGTAGTTGAGCGTAATTTAGAGATTATGAGTCCCCTCTCTCGTTCCCATAGATTGCACAACGCATTGACCTTACAGATGCTTGCAAAAATGTGAGCGGTGGGTCCGTGAGGTTCGATGACGGTCTGTGACAGCACGATAGTCACGAAATTGCGCACGATTTCTAACCGCGAGGCCAGGCTCTCAGGGCGCAAATCGTCTTCACCATGCCGTCAGAATGCCGTATATGTGTAGTCGGTCGACTGCCAGACTCCGTTGATCTCCGACCACATCCGTGCATAGATTGTTGCTCCGGTGGTCGGCAGTCCTGTAACCGTGGTCGAAAGCGTGGTCAACGGTGGAGTCGAGTTGTACAGATTGCTCGAGCCCACTCCTGTCGTCCCCAGCCACAGCGAGTACGCCGTCACTGCGCTGCCCGCCGTCCACCCAAACGTCACAGTCGATCCGGTCAACGTGCTGCCCGGCGCCGGTGACGTGGCCAGCACCGCCGCCACCGCTGAGCCGCTGGCCGTATATGTGTAGTCGGTCGACTGCCAGACTCCGTTGATCTCCGACCACATCCGTGCATAGATTGTTGCTCCGGTGGTCGGCAGCCCTGTAACCGTGGTCGAAAGCGTGGTCAACGGTGGAGTCGAGTTGTACAGATTGCTCGAGCCCACTCCTGTCGTCCCCAGCCACAGCGAGTACGCCGTCACTGCGCTGCCCGCCGTCCACCCAAACGTCACAGTCGATCCGGTCAACGTGCTGCCCGGCGCCGGTGACGTCGGCGCCGCCGCCACCGCTGAGCCGCTGGCCGTATATGTGTAGTCGGTCGACTGCCAGACTCCGTTGATCTCCGACCACATCCGTGCATAGATTGTTGCTCCGGTGGTCGGCAGCCCTGTAACCGTGGTCGAAAGCGTGGTCAACGGTGGAGTCGAGTTGTACAGATTGCTCGAGCCCACTCCTGTCGTCCCCAGCCACAGCGAGTACGCCGTCACTGCGCTGCCCGCCGTCCACCCAAACGTCACAGTCGATCCGGTCAACATGCTGCCCGGCGCCGGTGACGTCGGCACCGCCGCCACCGCTGAGCCGCTGGCCGTATATGTGTAGTCGGTCGACTGCCAGACTCCGTTGATCTCCGACCACATCCGTGCATAGATTGTTGCTCCGGTGGTCGGCAGCCCTGTAACCGTGGTCGAAAGCGTGGTCAACGGTGGAGTCGAGTTGTACAGATTGCTCGAGCCCACTCCTGTCGTCCCCAGCCACAGCGAGTACGCCGTCACTGCGCTGCCCGCCGTCCACCCAAACGTCACAGTCGATCCGGTCAACGTGCTGCCCGGCGCCGGTGACGTCAGCACCGCCGCCACCGCTGAGCCGCTGGCCGTATATGTGTAGTCGGTCGACTGCCAGACTCCGTTGATCTCCGACCACATCCGTGCATAGATTGTTGCTCCGGTGGTCGGCAGCCCTGTAACCGTGGTCGAAAGCGTGGTCAACGGTGGAGTCGAGTTGTACAGATTGCTCGAGCCCACTCCTGTCGTCCCCAGCCACAGCGAGTACGCCGTCACTGCGCTGCCCGCCGTCCACCCAAACGTCACAGTCGATCCGGTCAACGTGCTGCCCGGCGCCGGTGACGTCAGCACCGCCGCCACCGCTGAGCCGCTGGCCGTATATGTGTAGTCGGTCGACTGCCAGACTCCGTTGATCTCCGACCACATCCGTGCATAGATTGTTGCTCCGGTGGTCGGCAGCCCTGTAACCGTGGTCGAAAGCGTGGTCAACGGTGGAGTCGAGTTGTACAGATTGCTCGAGCCCACTCCTGTCGTCCCCAGCCACAGCGAGTACGCCGTCACTGCGCTGCCCGCCGTCCACCCAAACGTCACAGTCGATCCGGTCAACGTGCTGCCCGGCGCCGGTGACGTCAGCACCGCCGCCACTGGCGCGCCTGCTCCACTCAAGGAAATACTTTGCGTTGCGTATCCGGGCACGGCCGCATTCAGATTGTTATCAGTCAGAACCAGCGAACCGGATAGGCTGCCCGCCGTCGTTGGCGTAAAGCTGATAGACAGCACACACGATATGTTTGAAGCCAACTTACTAGGCGTGGAGGAGCCGCTGCCCACCACGGGGCAAGCCCCGGGTGCATTACCGTCGAGCGTGAAGTTGGTCGTGATGCTTGGATTGTTGCCTGTCAACGGGTTGGGGAAAGTCAGGTCCGCATTGCCGATATTCTCCAGCGTGACCGTCTGCGGACTGTCCGCGCTGGTCGTTCCCAGCGGCGTGGTTGCAAAGGTCAAGCTGGGCGGATCAGCGAAGTCTTCGAGGGTTACTAGATTGCTGCCGGTGTTCGAGACGTACAGATTCCCTGCCCCGCTAGTGGCGAGACCATTAGGTCCGCTGTAATTTCCAGGCATCGTCTTTACGGTCGTGTAACCACCTGCCTTGAGGATCTCGAGCACTCGATTATTGCCAGTATCGGAGACGTAAAGATTCCCCTGTCCATCGAGGGCTAGTCCGGTTGAACTCGAGAGCCCGCTTAACAGGGTAACCGTTGAGCCAGACGCAAGGACCTCCTTCACCGCGTTGTTCCCCGTATCGGCGACGAAGATGTCTCCACTGCCATCCACCGCCAGGCCTGACGGGTTGTTAAACCCGTTCCCCCATGGTGAGAACTCCCCGTAGCTACCGTCATTCGCAATCTCATAAACAGTGTTGTAGTTTGCGAAGTACACGTCTCCGCCGCCGTCTACAGCAACGGCGAGGGGGTAGCCCCATCCGCTCGCGATGACGCTTTCGGAGTACCCAGTCAACGTAGGCATCTCCTTCAATATGCGATTGTTTTTTGTGTCAGCGACATAGATATTTCCAGCACCATCCACTGCTGCCCCCGCGGGCTGTAGCAGATCACTGGCAACCGTACTCTCGACATATCCGCCTGCTGTCGCTGTCTCCTTCAGCAGGCGATCATTGTTGGTATCCGTGATATAAATGTTCCCGCCGCTGTCTATCGCAACGCCTGCCGGGCCAGCAAGGCTGCTGGTAGGAATCGTCGTTTGCGTCCCGACCGAGAAACTCAATTCTGGGCCCACGCCCATGCCGCGGATGTAGTCGGTCGCGATCACGTTTCCGCTACTGTCCTTGAGAACAGCTGCACCGTAGCGAGCCCCCGGCACCTTCGGTGAGAAAGCCACGTTGACAGTGCAGGACTGTCCTTGGCTGTATGATGTGTTCGCTGCACAGGAGCCGGTACCGGTATCCGTGAAATCTTGTGTACTCGCTCCCTGTGTTATCACGGAAGTTGAACCGAGCCTAACCGGCGAATTGAACGCAAAGGTGAAAGGAATCAGGGTGGCGCTAGAACCCGACGTTCGTCGAGCCAAAGCTCGGAGCCTGTAAGACAGTTAGCGAAATCGTCGCGGCATTATTCTGATTAATCCCTCCCCCATAGCCACCGATGGGGATGATGTATGTACCAGGTTGAACAAAGGGCGCTACTCCGATCGTTATTGTGGAGGTACCGGATCCCGGCGCCGGAAGGGGACTAGGAGAGAGCCCGATGTTGATACCGAACCAACCAGGGCCGCCAGCATCCAAGTAGATCGGGGAGTTGAATCCGCCGGAGATTGTGCTTGTAATCGTTGAAATCGCAGTTGCACCCTGATAAACGACGAGGGTCGCTGGCGAAACCGTGAGGGAAAAGTTCGGAGGCTGAAGCACGCTCATATTAGCCGTCATAGAGTGGGTAACGCCTCCACCCGTGGCAGTTAATGTGATCGGATATGTACCGGGTACTGTTGTCGAGGCAACTGACAGAAGGATCGATCCTTCGCCATTTCCAGGCGCGGGAAAGGATGCCGGATTGTAGGTGACCGTAACGCCCGCTGGCTGGCCGCTTACAGACAACCCGATCGCCGAGTTGAAACCGTTGGAGCCGACGACCTGAACCGAAAAGGAATCCGTGCCCCCTAGATATACTGAACCACCGAGCGTGGCGTACAGTTTGAAGTCCGGCGTGGGTATCGTTAGCGTGTACGTAACGGAGTGAGTTATCCCGTCCCCTGTGCCGGTTATCGTGATTGGGTAGACCCCTGGTGCAGTGTTTGGGCCGACAACCACGTTCACAGTGGAAGACCCGTAACCCGGCGCGGGAATGGTTGCTGGGCCGAAGGTGATCGTATCCCCTGCGGGCAAGCCGCTGGCGGATAAGGCAATCGCCGAGTTGAAACCGTTGCTGTAGTTGGTGGAGACGCTGAAGCTGCCGGAACTCCCCTCGATTATTTGCCCCTGCGTGGGGAACGTCCAAATGCTGAAGTCTGGAGGCGGCGAGTTACGACCAGCTTGACCGTCGTTGTTTGTGTGACACCTCCGCCAACGCCGGTCACGGTAATCGGGTACGTGCCCGTCGCAACAGTTGATGCGACGGTTATTGTCATTTGAGATGAGCCGTTCCCAGGAGCGCCGATCGATGTAGGAACGAAGCTCACGGTCACACCGGCGGGCTGGCCGCTGGCAGACAGCGTGACTGCCGAGCTGTATCCGTATAAGGCCGCCGTTGTGACTGTGGAGGTACACTGGTACCCTGCCCAACGGAAACTGAAGCAGGTGACGCAGAGAGCGAGAAAGAAGGCGCGCGCACAACGAGCGAAACCGTGACCGTTTGCGTAACGCCGCCGCCAATACCGGTCACTGTGATCGAGTATGTGCCCGGTGCAACAGTCGAACCTACGGCCACCGTCATTGTTGTGGATCCGTTGCCAGGCGCAGGGAGGGAGGAGGAACCGAAGGTGACAGTGATTCCGAGTCCGGCTGGCCACTTGCAGTGAGAGCAATGGCCGAACTGAAGCTTCCGAAGACTGACGTTGTGATTGAGGTAGACCCGTTGGCACCGGGAGCCACGGCAAGAGAGCTGGATCCGGAGAAAATGGCGAAATTGGGAACGAGTGTCAGTGCATTTATGAGTGCTGTTCCGTTCGGACTACCCAATCCCGTGGCCAAGTCATAGCCAGAGCTCGCGGCATAGCCATTCGAACCATTTGTGATGTCGTGAAAGTCGGTGAGATAACTCGACTCCTCGGCGAGTGCGTACAGAGCCGGATTGAGGAGGCCCATCGTTCCATTCCCATGGGCTACTCCCTGTTGGTTGGCTAGGGCCAAATAGCCGGCCCACATAGGTGCGGCGAAGCTGGTCCCTCCCCAATAATTCGCGGTGCACGTTGTCTGGTTGGCACAGACATAGAACGTCCAATTCGCATTTGCTGCAACATCGGGACCGTTTCGATAGGCTGTCGAACAAAGTGCACAGGCGTTCACTGTCGTCTGCCAAGACGGGATCGGAAAAAAATCTGGCGAAATCCCGCCGCCCCCGTCGACCCAGGCACTCTCTGAACTCCATGGACCGGCGGCCGAACTGGTCTGCAGGTCCGTCCCACCAACCGAGGTCACGTAGGGATCATCTGCCGGGAAGACATACGTCGTCGACGAACTCCATGCACCTGAGTCCCCGGCCGCCACGAACACACTCTGGCCCTGCGCGGCGAATTCCATAAAGTACGGGTCGTCCGTGGTGGGATCCGCGGGAGTCCAAGACCAAGAGATGCTGAGCTGCGCGTTGAGGGGTTCGGTGGTGGCCATTGCGTTCAGGAGAGAGGCATCGCTGCTGCCTACATACATCACCAGATTGGACAGCCCCGGCGCTATGCCGAGCGCCTGCGTGGTGTCCAGAATCTGCTCGGTATCGTCACATCCGCTCGAGTAAAGACAGCTGGTGCTGGTCCCGTCTGTAGAAATCAAAGTGATGGGGACGTCGTTGGTCTGCCCCGTGTTCTGGAAATACGTGTTCAGGTCTGCGAGATCGACGCCGCGAAACTCCAGTAGGCCGACCGACTGGCCGCTGCCGGTGAGGGCCGTACTGCCGTAGTAGGCAGCGCGCATGTCGCTGCCCAAGAAGGACGCCGATGGACCGGAGCCAGTTGTGGCGCTGGGAGAGGCGTCCGGCTGCTCGGGCGGCCTTTTCGAAAGCGAGGGTTGTGGAGTCGAAAAGTCGTCCAGTCCTGACACGTGCCAGAGTCTGACCGCGAGGTCTGGAGTTGGTTCCCGATCCGGAGCATAAAAGGTACGGCTCTCCGTAGGATGCTGATAGATGTTCATCCGCAGACGGAAGGCATTTTCAATCTTCGTTACCGGTCCCTCCACGTCTACGTTGAGCCGATTGCGCGAAACGCCGATTACGCTAAGCCCGTTTGTCTTTGCAAAATTAACGACTGAGTCGTAATCTTCCTGTCTAGGTCCGAACCTATTCGTGAATTCATCCACCGTAAGGTAATGATGGAGAGAAGGGCTGGAGGGATCGGAAACTGACTGGATGAAACTCTCCAACTCCGTCTGATTGCGAAGTGGCAGAGTCAGGATCAGACGCAGCTTTTGGTCAGCGGGAAGGTGGCCGAGGGATTTCGCTGAGGCCCGCTGAACAACCTGAGGCAGGTGATGCGTAAGTGCTGGCTGTGGCTGCGCGAGGGAAGCGAGATTCAGCAAGGAGGCGATCCAAACAGCAGTGAGCAAACGCGCACCGTGCTTCAGCATTATCGAATTCTTTCTTTTGCTTTCTCCGATAGAGCCCGAAGCAGAGCCGGGAGAAACCCAGAAAACGAAGATCTCAAGAATCGAATAAGAGACAAACAAATTCGAAGGCTTCAAGGCGGTTTACTCCCTGGGATTGAGCTCGGATGCCGGTCACTCTACTTACTCGGACCAACACGTGCGGGCACACAACTCTAGGTGCTCGCAAACCGCGCAAAGCACCCGATTTAGCTGATTGGGGAACGACGAACCGAGCTTATCACGTCGGGCGCAGCGAATCACGCTCAATAGCGTGAAACTCTAGTGACGTGCATTTGAGTGCCCTTCGAACGAGAAGTAACATCGCGCGGAACTCAAATGCGCCTTGTCTAGCTCTTAACTCTCGGTGGTGCGACGGAAGTACTTACGCCCGAATCCATCTCAACGCGACTCGATTATTTGATCTGTATCTTTTGATCTCTCGATCTGGTTTTCGATTTGTCGTCAACAGCGGTACACAGGACAGGCGTGGCATACAGCTTCAATGTCGACGAGTAGAAGCGCGGGGCGCCGCGGCTTAGCCCAGCAGTTCCGAGACAACATCCCGCGCGGCACGCAGCGCGGCGTCGATCTGCGATGGATCCTTGCCGCCGGCCTCGGCGATGTCGGGTTTGCCTCCGCCGGAGCCGCCGACGAATTTGGCTACTGCGCCGACAAGTTTGCCGGCCTGGATGCGCTTCGTCAGCCCCGCGGTAACGCCGGCAATGATGGCGACCTTGCCTTCGGGTTGTGCTGAAGCGAGAACCACTACGCCTTCGCCGAGCTTCTGCTTCAGGTTGTCGACCAGCGTGCGCAACTGCCCGCGCTCGAGCGAATCGGCGCGATGCGTGAGCACCTTTACACCCTTGACTTCAGTCGCGTGCTGAACGGCCTCGTCGAGTCCTCCGGCTGCGGACTTCATGCGAGCTTCTTCGAGCTCGCGGCGCAGACGCTTCAATTCATCTTCCTGGGCGGCAAACTTGGCGCGGAGGCCTTCTGTCAGGTTGTCGACCGATGGAACGTACTGCCCGGCCAGCTTCGCCACCTCAAAATCACGGCGGAAAGTGTCGAGCGAACCGAGTCCGCTGATGGCTTCGACGCGGCGAACTCCGGAGGAAACAGCGCTTTCGCTCGTCAGTTTGAGCAGCCCAATTTCGCCGGTGGCGGCGGTGTGGGTGCCACCGCAAAGTTCTGTTGAGAAGCCGTCGGACAACTTCACTACGCGGACCTTGTCTCCGTACTTTTCGCCGAACAGCGCCATGGCGTGGTATTCGTTCACGGCGACATCAATGGGCACGTCTTCAAGGGTTTCGACCTTGGCGTTGGCGAGGACCTCCCGGTTGACGATGGACTCGATCTCTTCGAGTTCCTCATCCGCCACTTGGGCGAAGTGTGAAAAGTCGAAGCGCAGGCGGTCAGGGTGCACTGCAGAGCCGGCTTGCTTGACGTGTGTTCCCAGAACCTGGCGCAGGGCAGCGTGCAGAAGGTGCGTGCCGGTGTGATTGCGCTTGATGTTGTCGCGGCGTGCGCCGTCAACGACGGTGTTTACGTGATCACCCACAGCCAAGGTCCTGCTTGAGGATGGCTTTGTGCGCGCGGACTCCCTGCACCGGAAGCACACAGCCGATGATTTCAGCGATGGTGGTATTGCCGTCCTTCGACGTGAACCAGCCTGTATCGCCGATCTGTCCGCCGGAGTCGCCGTAGAAGCTGGTGTGGTCGAGCACGACTTCAACCTGATCGCCGGCTTTGGCTGAAGGCACGCCGACGCCGTCTTTCACGATGGCGAGGACTTCGGCGTCGTTGGCATTGAGCTGTTTGTAGCCCAGGAAGTCCGTTTTGGCGAGGTCGCGGAAGGCGGGGCTGGCGGATTTCTGGCTGCCGCCTTTCCAACTGGCGCGCGCGCGGGCTTGTTCTTCTTCCTTGGCACGATCAAAGCCCTCTTGGTCGAATGCGATGCCTGCGTCTCGGGCAGCATCGACCATAAAGTCCAATGGAAGTCCGAACGTCTCGTATAGATGAAAGGCATCTGCTCCTGAAACTTTTTGCCTCGCTCTGATTCCATGCCATTCCGCTAGCCGAGGTTCCGCCAGCAACGGCGGACCAAGTTTGATGGCATCCTCGATTTTGAGAAGTGGTTCACCATCGGCTCCCAGCATTGTGGATGTATCAACGCCAAGAGATTGCGATCTAAGCTTGGCGGCAACAGCCGGCGAAGCAGTCTCCGCAACTTTCTTCAAGAATTGTTGCTCCTGCGCGTATCTTTCGTTCTCCTTTTGTTCACCAATTGATCCCATTCGGCCGAGCCTTGGCGAGCACGCGGTCGAACTGCTTTTCTTCGGCTTCGATGACTTTGCACACACGTGAGGCTGAATCGATCAGCTCCGGATATGCTCCCTGCATGAGGTCGCGGACGGCGAAGACCATTTGGTTGAGAAAGGGCTTTTCCTGGCCGAGGAGACGGCCGTGACGGATGCCCCGGCGGAGGATTTTGCGTAGAACGTAGCCGCGGCCTTCGTTCGATGGCAGCACGCCGTCGTTGATGAGGAAGGTGGCGGCGCGGGCATGGTCGGCGATGATGCGTAGGCTGGCGTTGTTGACGAGCTGCGCATCAATCTGCGCTTGGCCCTCAGTTTCCTCTGCTTCTGTCCGAGGCGTCGGAAGCTGATCGTAAGAGCCGACAGGTTCTACGCGCGCGCGCAGGCGTGTTTGTTGCCTGGTCAACTCCCCTGCTCGTTTGATCAGCGGGGTAAACAGATCTGTCTCGAAGTTGCTCACCTTGCCTTGCAGCACAGCCGCCACGCGCTCGAGGCCCATGCCGGTGTCGATGGAGGGCTTGGGTAATGGCCTGAGTGTGTACTCCGGAACTCCTCCAGAACCTGGAAGCGTGGAACGCTCGAATTGCATGAAAACAAGGTTCCAGATCTCAACGTAGCGGGCTTCGTCTTTCCCGAAAGGTAAATCGACGCCGGGAGTCTCGGCGGCTTCGATGCCCATGTCGTAAAAGATCTCGGAACAAGGGCCGCAGGGGCCGGTTTCGCCCATCTGCCAGAAATTGTCCTTCAGTCCGTACTCAAAGATGCGTTCCTTCGGGACGCCAGTCTCGATCCAGAATTTCTCAGCCTCATCATCGCGCGGCACGCCGTCTGCGCCTTCAAAAATCGTCACGTAGAGGCGGTCCTTGGGGATTCCAAACCATTGATCGCTTGTGACCAGCTCCCAGGCGAAGGCGATGGCGTCGCGCTTGAAGTAGTCGCCGAAGCTGAAGTTACCCAGCATCTCGAAGAAGGTATGGTGGCGGCGGGTGAAGCCGACGTTTTCAAGGTCGTTGTGCTTGCCGCCGGCGCGGACGCACTTTTGCGATGTGGTGGCGCGGGAGTAGTCGCGGCGCTCTGCCCCAAGAAACAGGTCCTTGAACTGGTTCATTCCCGCGTTGGTAAACAGCAGCGTGGGATCGTTGGCAGGCACCAGCGACGAAGAGTGCACCCGGCGGTGCCCCTTGGTCTCAAAGAAGCGCAGAAACAGCTCGCGGATTTCGTTTCCCGTGCGGAATTGCATGACTCCTTTAGTGTAACGGGAACAATCCGCGCAGACCTGTGCCCAGTCACAGCTGTCAAAACAACCGGCGAGCCACGCGGACCATCGATGCATCCTATGGCTGTGGAGGTGGCGCATGGATAAGCTCTCATTGTTGGTATTACTGAATGCCAGGCCCGGAAAAGAACAGGAAGTGGAGACGTTTCTGAAGTCGGCGCAGCCGTTGGCGCTGCGCGAATCCGGCACCAGTACCTGGTATGCCGTGAAGCTGAGCCCGGGCAAGTTCGGCATCTTCGATACCTTCAAAGACGAAAATGGCCGGAACGCTCACCTGAGCGGCGAGATCGCGAAGGCGCTCTTCTCCAAGGCCGAGGATCTTTTCTCGACTCCTCCCCTGGTAGAAAAGCTGGAGATTCTGGCCTCCAAGTCTCCGGACGTGTAGAAAACCTGGGATCCAAGTCAGACCGGCCGCCCGCGCTGTCCGTCAAACAGTGCATGAATGTTTACGGGCGAGGCCTGATTCTCCTGGCCCTCTTGTCGAACGCGGGCCTCGCCATGGTGCTCGCGCTGCCGTCCGCTGCGCAGCCCGGTCGTGGGCTGACCATTGTTGCTTCTCGCGAATTGAAGATCGGTGGAGCGACGCTTCAGATCGATTTCGCCGCCGGCCCGCTTGACCTTTCGCAGGACGTCATCTTTGAACATGTACGGGCCGCGGCATCCGCCATCACCACTTACTATGGGCGCTTCCCGGTCGCACGCGCACGTATTCTCATCGTGCCAGTGCCCGATCGGAGCGGCATCGTGCAAGGCACCACGTGGGGCGATATGGCCGGCTTTCCCGGGATGACGACGGTCCGCCTCGGCCAGCATGCGACAGTGGATGATCTCAAGGATGACTGGATGATGACGCATGAGCTCGACCACATGGCGTTTCCGTCCCTGCCCGACGATCAGCACTGGATGGAAGAGGGGCTGGCAACCTATGTTGAGCCGATCGCACGAGTTCAAACTGGAGAATTGAAACCCGAGCAGATTTGGCGCGACATGGTGCGCGATATGCCGAAGGGCGAGCCGGCTGCAGGCGATCGCGGGCTCGATAACACTCACACCTGGGGACGAACGTATTGGGGCGGGGCAATGTTCTGTCTTGTCGCTGATGTTGAGATCCGGCGCCAGACCGGCAACAAAAAAGGCCTGCAGGACGCGCTGCGCGCCATCGTCGCCCAGGGCGGAACGATCGACCACGAGTGGCCGCTGGATAAGGCGTTAGCCATTGGCGATCAGGCGACGGGAACGCATGTGCTGACCGAACAGTATGCGAAGTGGAAGGATGCACCGGTGATGGTGGATCTGGAGAAGCTGTGGGCGGAACTTGGCATTCGAAGGAATGGCGACGCGATTGAATTTGTGGATGATGCGCCGCTTGCGAAGGTGCGCGAGGCGATTGCGCATTCATCTCGATAGTTAATCCGGGAACGGAATTCTCGAGCTCTAGGATATTCGAAAAGCAGATCCTTCGCGACGCTTACCCCATTGCGCGACTGGCGCGCCATGGGGCCCCGGGCGTGCGTCGCTCAGGATGACACAGCTGATCTTGGGGTGAAAGGCGTCGCTCAGGATGGCACGTGCTGTTTTTGCGTATACTCGAGTTTCATTCGCCGGATTGGTCTTCTTCGAGATTATCGAGAGCGGAGAGGGATTCGTCGGGGACGTCCCATTGGCGGAGGATTTTGTAGATCACGCTGGTGGAGAAGCCGGCGGCTACGAGGCGGCGCATGACGCGGGCCGTTTCTTTTTCATTCGTCGGCTTGCGGATGCGCTTGCGTTCCAGGTGCTGCCGGGCGAGGGCTTCCTCGTCGGTGTCGGCGTACCGGGCTTCGACAGCGTCGGTAACAATCTGCTTTGAGACGCCTTTCTGGGTGAGGGACTGGCTGACGCGGCGTCGACCGAGTTTTTCGTTTTGCTGGCGAAGGCGTGCGTAGATCTCGGCATAGGCGGCGTCGTCAAGGTAGCCGTTTTCCTTGAGCCGGGCGATGGTGGCGTCGATGATCGCGTGGCCGTGCTCGCCGGGCTCGACGCGCATGAGGATCAGGCGGCGCAATTCGGCTTCGGTGCGCATGTGGCGGCCGAGGGCCTGGATGGCGTATTCGTAGAGGCCGGATTCGTTGAGGTGCGGCTTGGGCTTCATGATTTGGCCGTAATTGTAGTGGCTGTGGAGGCCGGGGGTATACACCCATACTCTGTGAGCAAGTTACTGCGCTGCAATGGTTTACGGAGGACGAGCATCGCCAAAGTCCTCTTAACAGAGACTTTAGCCACAGAGTATTCTTGGCTAAGGATTTACAAGAATTTTCGGGGCGAATTTTTCCGATTGTCCCACATTGTGATTGCAGACTCTGTGAGATCTCTGATTGCGGCTGAGACGATTCTTTTGACAAGTGCAGCAAGTCAGGGATCGCTTCGCGATCGAGCGAGTTAGCGATCAACGAACTCGTTTCCTGCCTATTCGAATTCTGAGTATAGCGATTGGCGAGAAATAACCTGCAAAGTTAGAGGAGATTCTTTGGCTTGTGATTTGAGGGAGTTAGCCCCACACGGGAAGGCTGGGGCATTGACAGCTTGTTGGGCAGATCTTTTGGAATGACAAGCTTGAATTGCGTTTGTGGTTTCCCACCCATGAACTGCATCATGGATGGGGCAGCCAAGCGCGATGGATCATTGAGATTCCTGTTCTTTATTCCCTGTTTCTTTCGTCCATTGGTCGACCCAGTCGTTCACCGTCTTGTACCAGAGTTGGCTGTTCTGAGGCTTCAGGACCCAGTGGCCTTCGTCGGGGAAGTAGAGCATCTTGCTGGGGACGTTGAGAAGACGCAGAGTATTGAAGAGCTGGAAGCCTTCGCTCACGTCGAGGCGGTAGTCGAGCTGGCCGTGGACGACGAGCGTGGGCGTCTTGAAGTTCTTCGCCGAGAGCGAGGGGGACCATTTGCGGAAGGGGTTCTCGCTGTCGGGCCTGCCGTAGTAATCCCACGGACGGCCTTTGAACTCCCAGATGTTGAACCAGTCTTCTTCGGTGGAGGCGAAGGCGGATTCGGCGTTGAACATGCCGTCGTGGGAGACGATGCACTTGAAGCGGTTGGTGTGGCCGAGGATCCAGTTGGCCATGTAGCCGCCGTAGCTGGCGCCGAGGGCGCACTCGCGGGTCTTGTCGATGAAGGGGTAGTGCTGCTCGGCGTAGGTCGAGTCCTTGCATCAGGTCGGTGAAGGGCTTGCCGCCCCAGTCGCCGTTGACGCGATCGACGAAGGCCTGTCCGTAGCCGGTTGATCCGCCGGGATTGATCATGACGACGACGTAGCCGTTGGCGGCGAAGAGCTCGGCGTTCCAGCGGTAGGACCAGGAGTCGCCCCATGCGCCTTGCGGGCCGCCGTGGATTAGGAATTTGACGGGGTATTTCTTCGTTGGGGTCGAAGGCCGGGGGCTTGATAAGGAAGCCCTGGACATTGGTTTTGTCTGCGGCTTCGAACCAGAAGGATTCGAGCGTGGGCAGATCGAGTTGGGCGAGGAGGGCGTCGTTGAGGTGAGTGACTGCGGTTAAGCGGACTTCAGCCCCCAGTCCAGGACTTGGGTGGTCCGGATCCGAGTCGAGCATTCCTGCCGCCCCCGGTTCGATTTGGTAAACTTCCGACGGCCCTTGCACACTCATCCGAGTGGAGATGATCGCGCCTTGGCGTTCGCGAACATGAAGATCGGAAAATTCCCCTCCCTTAAGGTTTTCATTGTCTTGAATTTCTCTGTATAGGCGCATTATGTCTGTGCGGAATTCATAAATCTCCGCCTCACCGTGATTGCCCGAGACAAAATAAATGTTCGTTGAATATGGCCCCCAAGCGAATTCATCCACCCAGTTGTCGAACTTCGGCAGCAGGTCCTTGGTCGTCTTCGCGGCTCGGTCGTAGAGGAGGAGGCGGAACTTGTCGCTTTCGTAGCCGGGGCGGAGCTGGCTGCGCCAGGCTAGATATTTTCCGTCGGGCGAGTAGGCGGGGTTGAAGTCGCCGCCTTGGGATGTGCTGACCTTGACGGGCTTGGCTGCGGGGTTGGTGAGGTCGAGGGTGAAGATGTCGGCGTTGGTGCTGATGGCGGGCTCGGGGTCGAGGTTCTCGGTGAAGGCCAGTTCTTTCGAGTCGGGAGAGATGTCGAATCCGCCGCCGCCTTCGAGCGAGAAGGGCGGGACGTCGTGGGGGTCGTTGGGGGTGAGATCGCGGACATCCACCGTTCTCTACCGAAACCTGAAAGAGGTGGGATCTCTTGTCGCCGGTGAAGTGGTTCCAGTGGCGGTAGAGGAGGTGGGTGAAGATCTGCGCCTTGACCTTGCTCGCTGCCAGGGCCGCATCGCGCTCATAGTTGCACTCGGCTCCGGCGCCGTTGTCGTTGGGGACAATTGCCGGGCAGTCAGGATAGACAGACGCGGTGAAGACGATGAATTTGCTATCCGGCGACCACTTCGCATTGTCGATGCCGAGGTCGAGGTTTGTGAGCTTGCGTGCGTTGGTGGTGGCGCCGGTGGCGGAGTCGAAGGCTGCGAGCCAGATTTGCGGCGCGCCGGCGCGGCTGGAAATGAAGAGGATGCGCTTACCGTCGGCGGAGAACTGGATGCCGTCGTCGCCGGGCTGGCCCGCTGTGAGCGGTTTTGCGTCTCCACCTGCAATTGGCTGGATAAACAGCTCCGATGTTTTGGTGTTCTTCTCCAGATCGACCGTCGTCACGGAGTAGCCCAGCCATTTGCCGTCGGGCGAGACGGCGGTTGAGCCGAGACGCTTCATGTGCATCATGTCTTCGAAGGTCATCGGCCTTTTTGTGTTTTGGGCTGGAGCGAGGGTGGCGGCGAGGAGGAGTGCGAAGAGGATGGATCGGCGCATGAGTTTTTCCCGGTGGCGGAGGTCGTGCTTTCCCAGGTCTCAGACGCGAGACCCGGGGCACCCAACGTATGTCGGCGCGAAGGAGAAGTGTACAACCGCGGACCGGCTTTCGGCTGTTCGCGGCGAGGTTTGGGGCGTTGTTGTGGCGAGCTGAATGACGTGCGATCCCACCCATGACTTGCGTCATGGATGGGGCGCTCAGGATAGCGCGGATGGATGGCGGTAAAGGAAGCATATCCTTCGCGACGCTTACCCCATGTGCTTTCCCTGGTCTCAGACGCGAGACCCGGGGCACCCGGGTTGGTGGGTTTGCACGCTGATCCCTGATCCCTGCCTCTATGCGGCCTGGAGTTCTAACAGGATGCCGGCGCCGCGGGGTTCGAAGTTCATGGCGGAGGCTTTGCCGTTGTTTTCGCGGAGGATGCTGGCGCACATGCTGAGGCCGAGGGTGGTGGAGTCGTCGCCGGCGGGTTCGGGGATGAAGGGATCGAAGGCGCGGGCGGGCACGAGGAATCTTGCGCCGGAGTGGGCGACGAGGATCTGTACCTGGTTGTTTTCGGCGACGGCTTCGAGTCGGACGGTTTTCTCAGTGGTGGTGTCGAGCTTTTCGACGGCGTCCATGGCGTACTGGAGGCAGTAGAGGACAGCCTGACGGACCTGCTGCGCGTTACCGAGGACGCGGGGCAGGGCGGGTGCAATGTGGACGCGGAAATCGATGGAGCGCTGGACGAATTCGGAGCGGTGGAGCTGCTCGAGGTCGTTAAGGAGCTCGGTGACGGAGATGGCGGCGACCTGGTCGCCCTGGGGGCGAGAGATGCGCGCGAGACTCTCGAGGGTGAGGCGCATGTGGCGCGCCTCGTTGAGGATGGCCTCGATGGCTTTGTGGGCCTGGGGGTTGAGGTCTTCGGTTTCGTCGAGAAGCGAAGCGTAGCCGAGGATGACGGTGAGTGGGTTGTTGAGCTGGCGCGTGACGTTGCCGGCAAGCTGGCCGAGGCCGACGAATTTCTCGGCTTCGACGAGTTTCTCGAGCATCATAGTCTGGCTTCGAACCGATTGCAGGCGGGAGGCGAGGACCTCAAGCGGGAGCAGGTCGACGGCGTTGACAGGCTCAGCGGGGTTTTCGATGCCGGTAAGAAAGATGGCGCCTTCGGTGGATGCACGTCCGCGCATAGGGATGGCTTGCACGGTGGTGAGCTTGAGGCGGGCGAGGTCGTCGCCCGGAACCAGGAATGGGCTGAGGTCGAGGCTCAAGGCGGGGCTGTGCTCGGCGGCCGCAGGAACGGAGCCGACATCGAGGAATCCGGCGACGGGGATACGGGTGACGAGAGCCTCAAGGGCGTTGAGGGTGGCGTCGTCGAACCCGTCGGCGCCGGCAAGGTGGTAATGGCCCGAGCCTTGCAGGAGGACGAGCGCCGCCTGTTTGAATCGGCTGTTGGAGACGATGGACTGGCAGATGATCGTGGCCTGGCGGTCGAAGTCATCGACGCGGCGGCGGGCCAGGTTGAGGCGGGTGTACGCTTCCAGTTCCTCGCGGGCATGGCGCTCGCGGAGCTGACCGGTCTGATTGATAGCGAGCTGGTCTTCGAGGGCAAGGAGGATCATGCCGATGGCGGCGACGACTTTGGACATGACGATGGCGCGAACAGCCCAAAGGGTGGGCTCCCCATGATGGATAAACGGGAGGGTCTCGCCGATGTTGAGCGACCAGGCCAGGAAGCCAAGGCCTGCAAGGACGGTTCCGGGGGAGATGCGGCGAAAGACGTAGAAGACGAGGAGGGCGGTGACGCCGTGAATGGCGCATTCAACGTAGACGAGGGGCCAATCGCCTCCAACGCGGACACAGATCCATAGACCGGCGGCGCCGAGGATGATGCAGAGGGCGAGGGCAATGCCACGGGGAATGCCGCGGTAAGAGGTGGCCCAGGCGCATCCGGCAAATAGCGAGAGTCCGCCGAGGGCGGGAAAGATCAGGAATGGGTATCCGTTAGGGGTCTTGCCGTCGTAGACGCCGTAGATGAGGAAGGCGTAAACAATGAGGGGAATAATGAAAGGGACGGCATAGAGGATGCGGAAGCGGCCGATACGGAAGCCGAGAGGGGCGAGGGAAGCGAGGAAGAGTCCGGAACTGATGAGGATGGAGGCCTGACCGATCGAGGCGATCCAGGGGTGGGCGGCGGTGTCGGTGTAATTCCACCAGCCCAGGTTGTAGAACTGCAACATGCGGATTGCTGCGAAGAAAAAGCCGAGAAACCAGAGGAGGGTGCGGGTGTCGCGGAAGCGTAGATATAGCTGGAAAAATGCCGGCAGCAGGAGCACCGTGAGGACGAGCGCGGGAAGGTGGTAGCTGTCGGGCATGGAAGTGCGAGAATCTCCACTGACAACCGCGTAGCAAAAGGCTGCGTCACCCCAAGGACGCGGCGTCAGAATCAAATGTTCCCCGGGGGCTGGTCTCGATCATTATTGAGTGAGCTTAACCCATTGATGCGGCGAGGTAAATGGCGAGTTGAAGGGACGAACCTTCGAACACCTTCGGAAGAATACGTGCAAGTGGCGCCAATTACGCGCAGCGACAGCTTTACCAATGAACGATTTTGCAGCCACCCGGGCCGGTTGTATATACGTCTAATGTGGTAGCGGGAAGAGTGCGAGGGCCTGCGCCGTGCGAGAAATAGCGCAGCTGATGGACGTGAATGATGCGCAGAGGAGACGTGCAACGGTGAAGAATCGATGGTGGTTAGCGCTGGCAGCCGCAGTGTTGCTGGGGTTGACGGCGGGCGCGCAAGAGAAAGACAGTTTTACACCGATGCCGCTGGATGCGGGATTCGGGAAGCTGGACATTTCAGACCCTGCGACGCCGGCCGATGAGATTATCAAGAAGTTTGCGGCCAAGGAGAGCGAGTTTCAGGAAGCGCTGAACCACTACACCTATCGCCGCATGGCGCGGGTGCAGACGATCGACGACGACACCAACAAAGTGGACGGCGAGTGGTACCAGGTAGATGACGTCACCTTTGACCCGACGGGTCGGCGCATGGAGAAGACGATATTTGCACCGGAAAGCTCGCTGCAGCGCGTGATGATGTCGCCGTCGGACTTGCAGGATATTCAAAAGGGCTACCCATTCGTGCTGACGACCGAGGAGATTGCGCAGTACAACGTGAAATACGTGGGACGGCAGAAGGTTGACGAGGTGAGCTGCTACGTCTTCGACGTGGGGCCGAAGCAGATTGAGAAGAACAAGCGGTATTTTCTGGGGCGCATCTGGGTGGATTCGACCGACCTGCAGATCGTGGTGACCAACGGCAGGATGGTTCCTGATGACACGCGGAAGGGGAAAGAGGATTTGCATCCGCCATTCATGACATGGCGGCAGCAGATCGATGGACATTACTGGTTCCCGGTGTATACGAAGGGCGAAGGGACATTGCACTTCCAGGGCGGAACCGGGTACATGAGCCAGGACGTACACATGCGGGACACCGTCAAGTACACCGACTACAAGCGGTTCGGATCGACGATCAAGATCATCTACGACGGGCAGGACATTACGAAGAACGGGCAGCAGCAGGGACAGGGGCAGCAGCAGCCTGCGGCGCCGGCGCAGTCAAAACCGCAGCAGGGGAAGCCGCAGAACTAGCTTTCAGCTGTCAGCTTTCAGCTAAAGCGCAGCGAAAGGCAGCTCAGCCCTCCGTCCATTTTTTGAAACTCTGACATGTTGAGCGCCAGGGGGCTGAAGCCGCGCGCGATCAGTTCGTCGCGGAGGTGTGGGAACCCTTCTGCGATCAGGACGCGGTCATTCACGCGCACGCAGTTGGCGGCATAGCTCTCGGTGGGGGAGACGCGGAGCAGGTTGAAGCGGGCGAACTCAGAATTGAACTGGGGATTGGCGGCCATCTCGTCCATCAGGACGAGGGTGTTGTCGCCGATGTAGCTGATGCCGCTCTTGAGATGCAGGATCGTGGACATTGAGCGGATGTCGATTGTCGAGGCGGTGTAGCCGAGTGCATTGAGATGCTCGGAGAGTTGACGCGCGCCTTCCTTATTTGTGCGTAACGAAAGACCAATGAAGAAGTGGTCTTCTGCTTCGCAGATGTCGCCGCCATCGACGGTCCCTGGCGGATCAATCGTAAAGATTCGGGAATAGAAGCGCTCAATTACGGGACGAATGGTTGTGACCTCTCCCACGCGGCTTGGGGCGCCGGGGCGTGTGAAAATGGCCGCGTGCGGCGTGAGGATGGCTGTGTCTTCGACAAAGGTGGAGTCGGGGTGGCGGAGATCGGGCTCGAGAATGGTGAGTTCGAGGCCGCACGCGCGCAGGGCGTCGCAATAATGTGCGTGCTGGTGCAGGACTTCATCGAAGTGGGGAGTTCCGAGATCGACGGTGGTGAGGCCGTCGGCAAAATTGCTGCCAGGGAGGCGAACGATGGCGCGGGTAAGCAAACGCAAAGCTCCGGTTGCATGAATTGGGGGCCGGGTGCTCAGTATATCGTTTGCAGGAGTGACCGAGGCCGGAAGAATTACTTGAGCCAAGCAAGTGAATTATCACGGTAGACGATCGCCGGGAGGGAGTATTCTTCTTCCAGTTTCAGAGCAACTGTTGGCGCGCCGTGGTCCGCCGCCTCAATATTCACGAAGTCTTCTGATTGGCTTCAAGGCTGTGATGTGTTGTGGTCGCCTGGGAGAAATCTGTAATGCTTTCAATTTCCGGATTACTGGATATTTCTTTTGCCTCGGTTCTCTCGTTCGAATTCAAACATTCAATCGATCGTCGCCGTGCAGCGCTGGTGGCGATTCTGTTCCCCGCGATGCTGTTTGTCCCAACTGGCAGGGCTGCGGCGCAGAATGCGCCGGGAAGCACGACGGGACGGGAGTTGATCCAGCGGCCAATTGACGACGCGCAACGAACAGTATTGAGCGGGAATCGGCACCCGCTGGCACGGGCTGAGTTTGATCGCGGGGCGGCTCCGGCGGGTTTGCCAATGCGGCGAATGCTCCTGGTGCTGAAGCACAGCGATGAGCAGGAGTCGGCGTTGAAGACGTTGCTTGCCGATCAGCAGGCGAAGGGCTCGGCGCAGTTTCACCAGTGGGTGACACCGGAAGAATTCGGGAGGCAATTTGGGCCTTCAGACAGCGACATCGCGAAGGTGACGGCATGGCTGAATGCTCGGGGATTCCAGGTTGCGAACGTCGCTAAAGGCCGAACAGCGATTGAGTTTTCAGGCACAGCCGGGCAGGTGCAGGAAGCGTTCGCGACTTCGATTCATCGCTACGACGTGAACGGCGAGCAGCATTGGGCCAACGCGAACGAGGTGTCGATACCATCGGCGCTGACAGCGGTAGTGAAGGGCGTGCTGACGCTGCACAATTTTCCGCGTCACTCGAATGCGGTGATTCACGGGCAGCAAGTGAAGCCAGCCCAGGGATCCACGTCGCCTTACTTCACGTTTACCTCGGGGCAGAGCACGTTTTACGGGTTGGGGCCGACGGATTTTGCGACGATCTACGATGTATTGCCGTTGTGGAAGGCGGGGATTGATGGAACCGGCCAAACAATTGCAATTGTGGGTGAGACGAATATCAATGTGAACGACGTTAATTCATTTCGGAGTTTGTTCGGCTTGCCGGCGAAGGCTCCACAGGTCATTCTGAACGGCGCGGATCCGGGGATCGTAGGTGACGAGCCGGAGGCGGTGCTGGATGTTTCGTGGTCTGGCGCGGTGGCGAAGAACGCCACGGTCGATCTGGTGGTTTCGGCGAGTACGGAGACTGCGTCAGGCGTTGATCTGTCGGCACTGTACATAGTGGACAACGATCTGGCACCGGTGATGAGCGAAAGCTACGGCGAGTGCGAATCGGCTCTCGGCAACGCGGGCAATGCTTTCTACAACGCGCTGTGGCAGCAGGCGGCGGCGGAAGGCATCACGGTGCTGGTGTCGGCGGGAGACTCTGGGTCGGCGGTTTGCGACAACTTCGACACTCAGAGCTTTGCGTACAACGGATTGGCGGTGAGCGGTTTCGCCTCAACGCCGTACAACGTTGCGGTGGGCGGAACAGACTTTGATCAGTCGGCGGCGACATTTGCGAGCTACTGGAATCCGACCAACGATCCGACGACCGGAGCATCGGCAAAGTCCTACATTCCGGAGATACCGTGGAACCAGTCCTGTGCAGCGCAGGGCGTGAATGGATGCGGGCCAAGCGCAACGAATCTGAATATTGTTGCGGGCAGCGGCGGGCCGAGCAGTTGCTCGAATATGAACGGCAATTCCACGTGCCTGGGTGGCTACGCGAAGCCTTCATGGCAAACGGGAAATGGCGTACCGCAGGACGGCGTCCGCGATCTGCCGGATGTATCGCTGTTTGCGAGTTCAGGATTCAATGGCAGCTTCTACATCATCTGCGAGGCGGATTTCACGCCATTTGGGCCGATTCCTGGGTTTAACCTGCCGTGCAGCCTGACGAATCTCAGCTTCGTGGGGTTGGGCGGAACCTCGGCTTCTTCGCCGGCTTTTGCAGGAATGATGGCACTGGTAAATCAGAAAACGAATTCGCGACAGGGCAATGCCAATTACGTGCTTTACAGCCTGGCTGCGCAGAGCGGTGCGAGTTGCAATTCGTCGACGCCGGCGAGTGGCGCGAGTTCGTGCATTTTTCATGATGTCACCAAAGGAAACAATGCCGTGCCCTGCGCGATGAACACGCCTGATTGTGGACAGACGGTGATCGGCGGATGGGGTGTGTTGGTGGATCCGAACAACCCCATCACGCCCGCTTGGACGACGACGGCTGGTTACGACATGGCGACAGGACTGGGCACGGTGGATGCGTTCAACCTGGTGAACGCATGGAGCAGTGCGGTGGCCGCGGCGCAGACTACAACGACGCTGACGAACGTTTCGCCAGTGAGCCTTGCGCATGGACAGGCCGTTAATGTGAGTGCCACGGTTGCCGCCAAGAGCGGAACGGGAACCCCGACGGGGACGGTGGCGCTGATGGCCACTCCAGCTGGACAGAGCCTGAGCATCGATGACTTCGCGCTGACCAACGGTGTCGCCAGCGGTACGACTGCGCTGCTGCCGGGCGGTACCTACAATGTTGCGGCGCATTACGCGGGCGACGGGATCTTTGCCGCGAGTGATTCGGCACCATTGCAGGTTACGGTAACCAAGGAGAACAGTCAGACCAAGGCCAGCCTGGCCATGTACGACTTCGCAAACGGCGTTTTCACATCAACTGCGGCAGTACCGTACGGGTCGGTTGCATTCTTGCGCGGCGACGTGACGGGCGCTGCGGGCGCAAGTTGTGCGCCGAATCCGAAGGAGACCGAAGCTGCGTGTCCAACGGGGGATATGAGTTTCGCGAGCGGCGGCAAGCCTGTGGATGCAGGGACGTATAGGCTGAATTCGCTGGGGTTTTCAGAGGATCAGAAAATCTCATTGTCTATGACCGGCGTGGGCAGTTACTCGCTGCAGGCGCAATACAGTGGAGATGCGAGTTATAACGCGAGCCAGGGGGCGCTGACTGCGACAGTGACGCAGGCCCCAACGAATCTCAACTACATTGAGATTTCGGACCTCTCGCCGTCGTTCAATGGAACCACACAGACCTACATTGCTATGTCGGGGCAGACATTTCACGTGATTGGTGTCGCATACACCCAGAGCGTGCTGGGTGCGCCGACGGGGACTGTCTCGATTCTGCAAGATGGCAATACGCCTTCCGGAACTGTGACGTCGTATCCGCTGAATGGCAGCTATAGTGGAGGATTCACCGGCGTGGGATTTGCATACCTAGAGGGCGACCTGGCGACGAGTATCGACACGCCGGGGAGCTATAACTTCACGGCGACATATCTCGGCGATGCCAACTACCTCGGGTCGCAGACTCCGTCTCCGGTGAATGTGACGGTGCAGGACACGACTTTCAATATCAGCGGGACGATTGCAAATATCAGCGTGAAAGCGGGCCAGACTGCAACCGCGACCGTGAACTTTGCGGGTGTGGATAACTTTGGCGGGCAGATCACCGTAACCTGCAAGCTTCCGGCAGCGATGACTGAGTCAACTTGCTCGGGGGCTTCGGCCGCATTGACGAATGTTGCAACGACGAGTTCAATCATCACGATTACGACGACGGCGGCACATCAACTGGCTGCAAATGAAAAGCCTCGCGTTGGTGGGATTGCGCTGGCGCTGGCCGGCGGGATTTTTCTATTTGCCTTCGGCGGTAAACGGCGCGGGAGCCTGGCGGCGCTGGTGTTGCTGATTTGCGCAGGCACATTTGTAGGCTGCGGCGGCGGTGGTGGCAGCAGTAGTAGCGGAGGCGGATCGAGCGACCCCGGAACTCCGGCGGGCGCCTACACCGTGAGTGTAACGGCGGCCTCGCAGAATATTACACGCACGGCGACGTTTACCGTGACAGTGCAGTAGACGCGGGGTTGGGACTTCTCAATAGAAAAGGTATTTGCGCCAGCGGTCGTCGCCGCGGCCTAGCATCCGCATGATCTGGCGGCTGGTGTGGAGCGAGAAGGGGCGAGGCTCGCGGAGTAGGATCATGTCGTCGATCTCGACGAGCATGCGATTGCCTTTGCGGCGATTGCAGGAGTGGCAGCACGCGACAAGATTTTCCCAGGTAGAGTTGCCACCGCGCGAACGCGGGATGACGTGATCGAGGGTAAGCTCGCCGGAAGGTAGCACGACGCCGCAGTATTGGCACTGGTTGCGATCGCGGAGAAGGATATTCTTGCGCGAGAGGGCGCGGGTCTGGTGCGGGATGCGCCGGTATTCAAGAAGACGAATGACCGAGGGCATGGCGATGAGGCTGCGCTGCGCATGGAGGGTGAGGCCGTGTTCCTCTTCAGTGCGAGCGATGCCCTTGAGCACAAGCACGAGGGCGCGCCGCGCTCCGCAGATGTTGATGGGCTCGTAGGACGCATTGAGCACGAGCACCGGCATCTGCAGGATGTGGTTGGCGTGTATTGCCGCGTGTGTGCCTGACTCGGCAGCAAAAGCGGCAGCGCGGGCAGCAGATTTTTGCTTGCGTGCATGAATCATGGCTTTTCCCAGCGACATCCTCGTCCCCTCTTTATGAAAGTTGATGAGCAGATGATGACGATTGCATGCGTGCGAACTGGTTGGCCGGCTCAATGCCGGGTTGGGCGCTACTTCCGAATGAACGACTCTGCGCGTTGTGGTCAAAGCGGCGCGCACGGGCAAGGGTTGCGACGTAAACTGAGGCCGCTCCCGCTCTTATGAGGGACTGCGAGGCGGCGCGAGCCGTGGCACCGGTGGTGAGAATGTCGTCGACGAGCAGGATGTTTTTGTCCGAGACGGCCAATGGATCAGAGACCTTGAAAGCGCCGCGGACGTTGTGTCGGCGCTGACGCGGCGTGAGTCCGGCCTGGCTCTCGGTGGAACGCAGACGCATGAGGGTCGTGGGCGCAAGCGTCAGATGCCAGTCGGGATGCGATTTGCGCAGGGCGTCGATGGCGCAACTGGCGAGGGCACGAGCCTGGTTGAATCCGCGCTGATTGTGCTTGCTGCGGTGCAGTGGTACGGGAACAACGAGCAAGCCGGCTGGAGCGTCGGTGGCGAGTTGCGCAATGGCCACCGCGAGCATCGCTCCCAGGCGGCGGGCGGCGGAATGGATGCGGTCGTATTTGAGCGCATGGATGGCGGCGCGCATCCGGCCGTCGTAAGTGCCGAAGGAGACAGCACGCGCAAACGAAGGCGGCGCCAGGCGGCAGACGCGGCAAAGTTGTGTGACGGAAATGCCCTCGATGGGAGGCTGGTCGAGCGAGTCGCCGCAACGTTCGCAAACAGTGCCTCGGTGGACGGGGATTTCAGTCCAGCAGGCATCACAAATTGGAACGGAAGAGAGTTGCGGCAGCGGGGAGCCGCAGAGAGCACAGGGGGCGGGTAGAAGGTTAGAACCGATTGCGTCCAGAGGACTTCGGAGGACGCGCGCAACGGCGCGCCAACGGGATGTCTCCGATAGTGAACCGTCGATCGTCAGTGAACCGTAGTTCCTGCGGAAGACGCACCTCACTTGAGCCGGGGCCGGATCGGGTGAGAACCGCCACAACGGCGTTACCTATATCTATAGCTTTTATGCAGATCTTTAGCAAGTAAGGTGCCAGATTCGGCACGAGACAGATGGATAATTTCGCGCAGCTTTCAATATTCCAGGGGGACCGAACGCAAACTTGCAGAAAGAGATAACGCAAGTCGATGAAGGAGGAGTCTGGGGCGGCAAGCCTTTCGACCTGCCGCCGCGTTGATTCAAGCTGCCCAATGGGCAGCAGGGATTTTCGGCTTATTCGCGCTCGCGAACGCTTTCGCGGTCGAGGTTGTCGTCGATATCGCGGTTGGTTTCGATGTTCTCCCTGGTTGGGTTATCGACGGCATCGCGAACTTTGCCGACGACCTTCTCAGCCTTGCCCTTAACCTGCTGGGCAGCGCCCTCGACCTCGGTCTTGGTATCTCCGGTCCATTCACCAACCTGGCGCTTGACGCGGCCTGCCGCGTCATCGATTTTGCCTTTAATGCTGTCGCTATTCATAGGATCCACCTCCGTGGGGTTCAAAAGTAAGCAGAGCTCATCGACTCGCAAGATTCGTCGACCCCGCATTGTTGCCGGGTCCACGCCTTTGCGATCTTGCATAAGGGAATCGATGAGAGCGGATGTTATGTACCGGGCTCAAAAATGGCGCGCCAACCAAAATACGCGCCTTTTTGTCTAAATCGTTATTTGTCCTTAAACCACGTCTATAGTGCAGCTCTTCGTCCAGATATCAGTTGGATGACCAGCACCACCAGAGCCAGCACCAGCAGAATGTGAATGAATCCGCCCAAAGTGTAGCTGCTGACCAGACCAAGCAACCACAAGACCAGGAGAACCACAAATATTGTCCAGAGCATTTCGTACCTCCTGAAACTCTACGTATATTTACGACACAAGCTTGGACGCTGTGCTGAACGCGGCAGGTTGTTCGCGAACTGCAGAAAGAGCAATTAAGAACGCGATGCAACCGCGGAGAACGAGGTCGCATCGGCAGGCGGAAATTGATGCATCCATTGATCATCCATCGACCCGTACGCAAGCATGTACATCGTGATGAGCGGGGCATGCATCACAGGAATGGAGCATTACGTGCACGAAAGAGTAGGCGGTGCCCGAACCGACTATCGATAACTCGAAACGGCGCGCTGAAGCGCTGAATAGATTAGCGAACGAAGGAGAGACAATGCTGATTATTCTTCTAATCATCCTGATAATTGGATTTGGTTATGGCGGTTATCGCGTTGGCCCAGGGTGGGGCTACTATGGCGGTGGCGGGATCGGTCTGATTTTGACGATCGTGCTGATACTTCTGCTGCTGCGCGTGTTCTGACTCGCGACCGGTGGAGCGTCGCGGCCAGGCCCGCCCCACGGTTTAGAAGCGAAGTCAATCCATTCGAAAGACATGGCCTCGATGCGGTACACTTCAACCGTCAAGGGGGTCGTGTCTTTTGCGCGTTCGCTTTCTGGTTGGTTGTGGATTGATTCTATTGATTGCGAACGGCATCACGAGTTCTCAGGCACCCTCAAGTCCTCCACAACAGACCGAAAAACCTGGGATGAGCAGCGGCATCGCTTCGGGCGTGCAGTCTGCGCCGCAGTATGACGCGCAGAAGCGGCCGATCACGGCGGGCGGATTTGTCGACACGGGCACGGTGGTGTTTCAGGACGTCACCAAGACGGCGGGCTTATCTGGCTGGGTCCACAAGATGGGCGTGCTGCAAAAGCAGTTCATCGTTGAGACCAACGGCTCAGGCGTCTGCCTCATCGACTACAACAACGATGGCTGGCTGGATATCTACCTGGTTAACGGCTCGTCTTTTGACGCGTTGGATGGCAAAGAGCCCACGCCGCACGCCGCGCTGTTCCGCAACAATCACGACGGCACGTTCACCGACGTGTCGAAGGAAGCCGGAGTGCAGAACGACCGGTGGGGATATGGCTGCTCGGTCGCGGATTACGACAACGACGGCTGGCCGGACCTCTATGTCGGCAACTATGGAGAAAACCGGCTGTACCACAACAACCATGACGGTACCTTCACCGATAAGGCGAAGGAGGCTGGCGTAGCGCTGGGCAACTGGTCTCCGGGTTCGACGTGGGGCGACTATGACGGCGATGGCAAGTTGGATCTCTACGTGACAGGGTATGTGCACTTCGACCGAAATAACCTGCCGATTTCGGGTACAAAGGCCGTGAATTTCGCGTCGTGCCTGTACCGCGGGGTAAACGTGAACTGCGGGCCGCGCGGGTTGCCCGGCGAGCCTGACCATCTGTTTCACAACGATGGCAATGGGAAGTTCACGGATGTGACGGTGAAAGCGGGCGTTGAAGATAAGGACAAATACTTCGGCTTCGCTGCGATTTTTGTGGACATCAATAATGATGGCAAACCGGATCTCGTGGTCGGGAACGATTCGGAGCCGAACTTCCTCTACATCAATAACGGCGATGGGACGTTCGACGATCAGAGCTATGTGTCGGGATTTGCACTGAACAAGGATGGGCGCGAGATTGCGTCCATGGGGATTGCCGCGGGTGACTACGAGAACAATGGGCTGATCGATTTCTTCGTGACCGACTTCGGCGACGACTACAAGGTGCTCTACCACAACGATGGCGATGCAAGCTTCACCGATGTGAGCTACAAGGCAGGCGTGGCGCAGACCACGATTCCGTTTGTGGGCTGGGGAGACGGGTTTCTCGATTTCGATAATGACGGATGGCTCGACCTGTTCGAAACGAATGGGCATGTATATCCCGAGGTGGATCAGCACGACTGGGGAACGACGTTTGCGGAGCGGCCGCTGCTGTTTCACAACGTTCCAGACGGAACGGGCAAGGGACGGAAGTTTGAATATGTGCCCGCGGTGAAGGGATCGGGGCTGGCGGTGGTGGTGCCGGGACGCGGTGCGGCGTTCGGTGATCTGTTCAATGACGGCAAGATCGATATCGTGATCAATCCGGTAGATGGGCCGCCGGTGCTGTTGCGCAATGTGAATCCGGATCATCATCACTGGGTGGAGATGGGGCTGGTGGGTGGAACAAATCCGGCAACCGGCAAGTCAAGCCCGCGCGATGCGACATGCGCGACAGTGTATCTGCAGGCGAACGGTATGCGGCAGCGGCGGGATGTGCTGTCGAGTGGGAGCTACATCTCTGCAAACGACCGGAGGCTGCACTTCGGGCTGGGCGATGCGACAGATGCGGGGACGGCAGAGATTCACTGGCCCTCGGGCGCGAAGGAGACGGTCAAGATTCCCGCGGTGGATCGTATTTACACGATCGAAGAGGGCAAGGGGATTACAGGCGCGCTGTGCGGTGGCAAGCCGTGCGCTGATCCGAAGGCGCCGGACGCAGCGGCAAATGCTGCCAAGAAGTAACTAATGCGAAAAGTGCGGAGCTTCTTTGCGTTAGTTTGGTGTCCCAGAAATTATTGGCATAAATCTGGAATTGCAAGAAGCAGATTCTTCGCTCACCACCCCCGAACTGAAATGCGTTCGGGGCCCCGTTCGCTCAGAATGACACTGCCAACTTTTATCGTGAACTTCAGGGATAGGACACTGGTTGCGGTCGCGCTGGTTACCCTGTTTCCGCAAACAGCGAGCGCGCAGACAGCAGCGACGAAGCAGGATCAAAGGCCAAAGCCCGCACAGTCTGGGCAGCAGGGCGGGATGGGCGGCATCTCGTCGGCGGGTTCGTTTGCGCCGGTCTATGACGCGGAGAAAAGGCCGATCACGGCGGGCGGCTTTGTCACGAGCGGGCCGGTGGTGTTTGAAGACGCAACCAAGGCCGCAGGTCTGAGCGGCTGGCAGCACGTGATGGGTACGAAGACCAAAAAATACATCCTGGAGACGGATGGCTCGGGCGTTGGTCTGATCGATTACGACAACGACGGCTGGCTCGATATCTACATGGTGAACGGATCGACGTACGATGCGCTGACCGGCAGGCGAACGCCGCCACATGCCGCGCTATTTCACAACAATCACGACGGCACATTTACCGATGTGGCTGCGAAGGCGGGTGTGACCAATGATCGCTGGGGGTTCGGCGTGGCGATCGCGGATTATGACAACGATGGCTGGCCGGATATTTTTGTCTGCAACTTCGGAAAGAACCGGCTCTACCACAACAATCATGACGGCACGTTTACCGATGTGGCGGA
This sequence comes from uncultured Acidobacteriaceae bacterium, assembly GCA_963735215.1. Classification (GTDB taxonomy): domain Bacteria; phylum Acidobacteriota; class Terriglobia; order Terriglobales; family Acidobacteriaceae; genus Telmatobacter. The sequence continues at coordinate 30,956 of CAVTKF010000018.1, forward strand.
GAAGGCAGGCGTCACGCTGGGCAACTGGTCAGACGGAGCGACATGGGGCGACTACGACGGCGACGGGCGGCTGGATCTGTTCGTGTCGGGCTACGTGCACTACGACCTGAATCATCAGCCTGACCCCAACAACGGCGATGTCCCTTTCGGTGATTGCCAGCTCCATGGCCTTCCGGTGATGTGCGGACCGCGCGGGTTGCCGGGCGAGGCGGATCACCTGTTTCACAACAATGGCGACGGGACGTTTACGGACGTGAGCGTGAAGGCGGACGTTGCGGACCCGGGGCACTATTACGGATTCACTGCGATCTTTGTGGACGTGAACAACGACGGTAAGCCGGATCTGCTGGTGGCGAACGATTCGAATCCGAATTATCTGTATTTGAACAATGGTGACGGAACGTTCGAGGACCGCAGCTATGTCTCAGGGTTTGCCCTGAACAACGACGGGCGCGAGATTGCTTCAATGGGCCTGGCAGTTGGCGACTATATGAACAACGGGCTCGTCGATCTGCTGGTGACGGATTTTTCGGACGATTACAAGACGCTGTATCACAACGACGGCGACGCGAGCTTTACCGAAGTCGGGAGCGAGGCGGGAATCGCGCAGATTCCCGTGCCGTTTGTGGGCTGGGGTGACGGGTTCCTCGATTTCGATAACGATGGCTGGAAAGACATCATGATGATCAACGGCCACGTGTATCCGCAGGTGGATGAGCACGACTGGGGAACGACATTCGCGCAGAGGACTCTGCTGTTTCGGAATCTGCAAAACGGCAAGTTCGAGTATGTTCCGGCGGTGAAAGGGTCGGGGCTGGCAACACTGACTTCGGGACGGGGAGCGGCGTTTGGCGATCTTTTCAACAACGGAAAAATCGACGTGGTGATCAGCCCAATCGATGGGCCGCTGGTGCTGTTGAAGAACGTAAATCCGGATCATCATCATTGGGTTGAATTGAAGCTGGTGGGCGGCGAGAAGAGTCCGCGGGATGCCGTGGGAGCGACGGTGTATCTAACGGCGAACGGAATTCGGCAGCGCGAGGACGTGATGAGTGGCGGAAGCTACATCTCGTCAAACGATCAGCGTCCGCACTTCGGTTTGGGAGATGCTAGGGATGCGGGGACGGCGGAAATTCATTGGCCATCGGGGGCAAAGGAGACTGTAAGGCTGCCCGCGGTGGATCGGATCTTCACGATCACAGAGGGAAAAGGGATCACAAGTGTGATGTGTGCGAACCAGCCGTGCGAGATAAAGGCATCGCATACAGTGAAGGTTCATAAACCATAGATCCGCCTCAGGAGTCTACCGTCGGTGAAATTAATGTCAATCAGCTTGCGTCTCTCCCACGAAGTTATTTGATCCGTGTGGTCAGAGAACAGGAATGGCTTCCATTATCCAGCCAAAAAGTATTGTCCTCATACCTCACACGGTTCACGTAAACTGTGACGTCTCCAATGCCATTCGATTGGCGCGTAGACGTGTCGTATTCATAACCGAAGTATTCGCCACCCGATTTGATCGGTTTGTCATTTTGAGACAGTATGGTGCTTCTTGGTCCCTCATCACCCATTGCGTCACTGTAAACAGCGAACGCCTCAATAGCTCTCACAGGTTTGGCGCTCGTATTACGCATTCGAACGTCAAGATAATGAGGATCTGCACCTCCATTGCCTGCCTTCTCCATCGCACGTTGAAACTCGCTCTTGGTCATGGCCTCAAGAAGCGCGTGACCGAATCCTCCGCTTGTTGAAGCTGCCTTTGTGACGACTACGGGGCAGGTTTGCGTGGCTAAAGGTTCATTTGAGACAACGTTGGCAGGGGCGGTGACGAGGGGATTGGCCGTTACTACAGACGAAGAGGAGGATTGCTCCTCTGGTAGGAGATCAAGATAGCTGGACAATGCTGAAGGCATGACCGGGGATGCTCCGGTATCAGCTTTTGTGCCATCTGGAAACTGCACGATAAGAGTCGCAGCCCTTTGAGCATTCTCCACCATCTCTCTCGATTGAGGAGGCAAAAATGCGAGTTGCTTAGGCGTGAGCTTTGGAAAGCCTGCAATTAATGACTGGGGCTTGACATCAATTATCGTTACCTGTTGGCCCGCATAGCTAAGTGGGATTGCCGTGTAGGTGCCGGGTTGGTAAAAAGGCATGCGCTGAGCCACTGCCTTTCTACCGATCAGCACTTTCATGTCGGTAAGATCCGATTGCGCATGGCAAGACGTAGCAATCATAAATAGCGCAGGAAGGAATAGTTTACGCATGGGTTTCTCCATTGCAATCTGGGTGATGGAGGATCATACGCCTGAGGACTACATATCACTTGTAACGCACCCCACGGAGCAGCTCAGGAATCCATTCGGAATTATGGGCATTCTGGTTCAGGCTTCGGTGAGCTTGCAAAATAATAGCTTCGGAGAAGAACCTTGTAATGAAGTGATTATGTTTAAGTTACGATGGACGGCGTGAGAGGATTTTAACCTCCCTGATTGCCTGGACAGCTCCGCGCAATTAGTGGGTAAGAGAGACTGCATATAGATACCAGGCTGCGTGCGGAAGCCACTCCTCGGTCCATCTCCAGTCTTCATCCTTGCCTGTGACTGCGAATCCTTGATTGAAGGCGATACCATCTTCGTTCTGCAAGCTAGCCGTAATGCCATTGACGATCGCGCCAGGTGCGTTTGTGTACTTATAAGAGCGGAAGAACATGTAAGCTGCATCTCCGTGGCCGCTCCCAATCAGCATGCTGGTGTCAAACGGATTGCGGCCCAGAATCCAATGCAATTGGTTCCACGCATAAGCTCTCAACTGTGATTGGAATTCAGGCTGATCGCCGAAGAGTGGTATGGCCATCCTGGCTGCGGCAGCGAGCGAAGCAAGCCGCGCGTTCTCTCCTTGCCACCATGGTGCCGCTTCTGTGTCGTGCGGAAAAAAGAACGCGGTACGCACCTTCCCGTCACCCATCCTGACGAGTTGGCGCGCATATCCGAAAGGATTGTTAACTTCGGCGGTCACATTCAATTCAAAACGCAGCGAGCGTTCGACCGCCCGGCGCACCTTGCTCCGTTGGTCGGGAGTGGCGACTTTGGCATACTCCAGCAAACTAATGACAGGAAGGCCAGCATCCGACGGGTGGAAGAACGGGCGCGTTCCGCCGTCAGCTCTCCAGTAGTTCTTCCACGATCCCGATTCTGTGAGGCGCCCCATCAACTGATTGGCGCGGCGGTCGGCGGCGGCGCGATACGATTCCTCGTGGGTTGCGCGATAGAGTTCCGTCGCCGCCATCAGAGCGCAATAGTCGTCAAGGATGTTTTCAATTCCATCATTCAGAAGTTCGACGTTATGTTTATCCAAAAACTGAAAAGCGTCTTCGGCCGCCTTCAAATAATCACCTCGAGGATAATCGCCATCGATGGGCATGGTGCTCGCCAGAGCCAGCGCGGCAATCGACATTCCTCCGCCGGCTCGAAAGCTCGCTTCGTAGGCGTGCGGCCCTACGGCCGTTGCTATGCTCTCAGTGGATTCCGCGGTGCTGGTCTTGATCCGGGTGCGCCAGTTTGGGTTGCCAATCGCTCGATCTTGGGCGAGCTTTTCTTTGCCGGGCGCGGATAACGTCTCAAAGAAGGAACCGTTTGGGCGCTTGATCCGAAGCAGATAGTCAGCACCATAGAGGCCTTCGTCAAGCATGCGGCGCTCATATTCACTGAAGTTGTCGTCGTGTCGTTCTCCAAGGATTTCGTAGCTTTGCAGCAGACTCCACACCACCAGGGGCGTCTGTTGCGGATTGAAGTAAGAGGTCGGATTCTGATGGGAGAGATGAATTCCGTAGTCGCCCGTGGCGTCGTACCAACCGCCATGCACATCGACGTATGTGCCTTGGCTGCCGGGGATTTCCAGATGTCGGTCGGCTTTGTCGATGAGTCCGCTTGCCCGCTGCCCCTTGAAGTAATAGACGACGTTCGAAAGAGTGTTGCGCTCAAGAACGTTATCTTCAATCGCGAACGGACAGGAGCTCGTCTCGCCTTCGCGTGATGAAACTCGAAGAATGTATTGCCCGGGCGTTTTCCACGAAGAGAAATCGGCGACCCAAAAGGCCGTTTCACCCCACGCATCAACTGGCCCGTATGCTCGAAGACTACCTTGCAGAACGATCTTTCCGGATCCGGAATCGACCAGCGAAAACTCTCGAGGGCTTTCATGCGGAGAGCTCGAGACGATCGCCTGTTTTGGCTCCTGAACCTCGTAGCCGACCTGATTCACGAGCACGCGCATCTGACTAAAACATGCCTGGCCGCAGACGGCGCTCAGGAAAAATGCCAGCAAAAGCTTCGAAGGATGGAGCATCAACCGTCCCCTCTCAATGGGAATGAATTCTCCTTACAATAAGAGGATTCTATTGCGATGACGCTCCAGTATAGAGCCGACATCTACCTTTGTTAGTCTTAGTTCGGAAGTTGGTAGCTGGATGGAATGCAACTCACTCCATGAACGATCGACGAGAGGTGCGATCTGCCAATGAACCCTATAGTCGAGGCACCGCTGACGAGAGAAGCACCGCGCGCTCCAGAGGCGATGGGCACAACCGCTCCGCGCGTCGTTTCCATTGACATCTTCCGCGGCCTCACGATGGCGGTGATGATCTTCGTCAACGCGCTGTCTGAAGTGCGCGGCCTCCCTTGGTGGACCCGTCACGCGCCCGCCAGCGTTAACGTCATGACCTACGTTGACATGGTGTTTCCCTTCTTCTTGTTCGCGGTGGGCATGTCTCTGTCCCTATCAGTTGCACAGCGATTGAAGCGTAACTCATCCTTCCTGTCGCTGTGGGGGCATGTCGCGGTTCGGGTTCTCGGATTGATCGTGCTTGGAGAAATCCTCGCGAATGCTGATAAGGCAGATCCCGCCCGGATGGGTATGAGCGGCAGCACATGGGGACTGCTCGCTCTCATCTCCGCTGCGCTATATTTGAACGTCTACGGAAGTTCGAAGCGGGCTAAGACTTATTCCCGGGTTTTTCGCGCGGTCGGGCTCGCCGGAGTAATTCTCCTGCTCGTCATCTTTCGTCGCACAACCACTGACGGCCACGCTGCGTGGCTGGACTTTTCGTACCCTGAGATTCTAGGTCTGATTGGATACAGCTATCTGGCTGTGGCAATTCTGTTCATTCCCACCCGTCGATGGACGTGGGCGCCCGCCGTCTGGTTCACCCTGCTCGTCTCTCTCTGCGCACTCTCTACAGCCAAGATCGTCAACTTTCCCGATGGGCTTCCTCTTTATCTGTGGCCTTTCGGCAATGGAGCAATGTGCTGCATCATCATGGCGGGCGCGGTCGCATCTTCAATCTTTCTGAAATCGGATGGCCGTCGTCCTCCCAACAAGGCAATTCTCCTCGCAGTTGGTTTCAGTATCATCACGCTGCTCGCCGGACGCCTTCTTGCTCCGCTCGGCATTTCGAAGATTCGCGCAACGCCAACCTGGGCGCTCTACAGCATCGCGGGCAGTGTTCTTCTGTTCACGCTGCTCTACTGGATATGTGACTTGAGACAGTGGCAGCGCTGGGCGGTGATCGTTCGTCCAGCTGGATCGAACACTCTCTTGACTTATCTGTTGCCCGACCTCTGGTACTTTGTTTTGAGTGCGGTTGGTTTCACGTATCTGGATGCGCACTTTAATGTTGACTGGCCTGGGGTTGTAAGAACATTCATTTTCACGTTTTTCATCCTTGCCGCCGCGGGAGCCCTCACGAAGGCAAGAATTCGCCTTCAATTTTGACTTCCACATCCTCACGTGGGTTTCTAAGCAGCTTTGATCCCCTCGCCCTCGACGATCGTGATGTATCTGTCGATGGGCACGGCGGTGAATCGCTCGGTCTTGCCGCTGGGTTCCGGCCATTTCACTTCGAGCCAATCGATCTTCGTCTGCTCACCGAGTCCCAGAATCATACGCGGATCGTGGGATGACAAATAGCTGCCGCCGCCGACTTTGACCTGACTGCGCTTCAGATCGCCTGCCTTGTACGCGACGCGGATACCGACGGCGTCACGATTCGATTTTGTCCCGACAAACTTGATGCCCAGCCAGTGATTGCCTCTCGCTGCGGTGTTGCGCAGTAGCAAGGGTGCGGCATCATTGACGGAAACAAGCACGTCCAATGCACCATCGTTATCGAAGTCGCCTACAGCGAGCCCTCGGGCTGAGAGATTTCGCGAGAACGGAGGTCCGCTTTGCGCACTCACATTGCGCAGCGTCTTTCCGTCACCGTGAAACAGCAGCATGGGTTCGCGGTAGGTCACATTCTTCTCAATCGTTTCGATCAGATCATCAGGATTGCCATTGGCAAGGAGAAGATCGAGATTTCCGTCGTTGTCGTAGTCGAAGAACTTGAGTCCCCAACCGCTCATCAAACGCGTGGCTGCGCCAACGCCGGTGCTGCCAGCTTCATCGTCAAACGTTTCGTCGTGATTATTTCGGTAGAACGCGTACTTCTCATGGTCGATGTTCGCGACGAACAAGTCGATCCAGCCGCTCTGGTCGAAATCCACCGCGTCTACGCCCATGCCGGAACGCGGCCGGCCCGTTTCGCTGAAGGCTACCCCTGCAATCGCGCCGATCTCTTCGAATTTTCCGTGGCCACGATTCATAAAAAGAAAGTTTGCCGTCGTGTCGTTGGAGACAAAGATATCCATGAATCCGTCATTGTTCAGATCCGCGGCTACGGCGCCCCAGGCTTTCCCGAGATGCTCGCCGATGCCCGATGACTTGCTGACATCGGTGAAGGTTCCGTCGCCGTTGTTGTGAAAGAGCCAGCTCGGAGCGGGCTGATAGAAACGCGGGACGCAGTATCCGGGCTTGTTGTTGTAGGCGATACAGGGTAAGTTCTTCGACTTGCTGAACTCGACGAACTGGCAGACAAACAGGTCGAGCCGCCCATCGTTGTCGTAGTCAAACCATACGGCGCTCGAAGACCAACCTGGCGCTGCGACACCAGCCTTGTCCGTCACATCGGAGAAGGTGCCATCGCCATTGTTGTGATAGAGAATACTTCTTCCGTACTGGGTGACGTAGAGATCCGGGAAACCGTCGCCGTCATAATCACCCACCGCAACACCCTGACCGTAGCCTCCCCCGGCCACGCCCGCTTTCTCGGTAATGTCGGTAAACGTTCCATCCCGATTGTTGCGATAGAGAGCGTTTCGTAAGGGTGGATCGGGATTGTAGAAGTCACACTTGCCGCTGTTGACGAGATAGATGTCCATCCATCCGTCGTTGTCATAATCGAGAAAGGCGCAACCTGCTCCGGTTGTCTCTGGCAGATACTTCTCGGCCGATTTTCCCGCGGTGTGCACCCACTGAATTCTGCTGCGCTCGGGTGGCACATCCTCGAAAGGAAACGACGGAGTTGCAGCCGTGGCACCAGCAAGGCTTCTGAATCCTGCAAACCCGGCCGCACCGCCCAGGTTCACGAGAAAACTTCGACGGGACAGAACGTGTAGGCCTGCGACGGAGCGCTTCACTGAGGATTTTTGTCCCCCTGGCCGCCTGTGCGTTCTGTTGCCTGCTGCTGCAGCGCGAATTGCCGCTCCGCGTCCTCTTTCCGTCCTGTGCGCGCGTAGGCAGTCCCCAACCCGTAATGGGCGACAGGGTTTCCCGGCTGGAGTTTTACCGCAGCTTCGAGCGGAGCAATCGCTTCCTGGTATTTCTTCTGAGCTACTAGAGACATGCCTAGCCCGACATACGCATCGGCGAAACTCGGTTCGAGCGTTTTCGCCCGTGCGAAATGCTGCTCCGCCGCCGTGAAATCCTCCGCCTGCCGCGCCAGTTCGCCAGAGATATATTCTGCACCAGCATTGGCCGGGTCGATCTCAAGTTCCTGCTGCAAGTCTTTTTTTGCCCGGTCCTTGAAGTCCGGTGCCGGATCGGGGCGGGAAAGAATCAGCCGCGCTAACCGGAAATGAATACCCGGATAGCGAGGATTCTGTTTGAGGATCTTCTGATAATCCGCTTCCGCCTGATCCCACTTGCCCTGCATCTCGTTCACTTCCGCATCCATTTCGAGTGCCGGAATCGAGCTTGGAGCCTTCTGCGCAAGTTCCCGTGCGGCCTGATTGGAAAGGTCGGAGTACGCGTGTACCGACACGTAAAGTATCTCGGGATCGTTAGGAAACTGCTGATTCAACGTACGCGTGAAGTCGAGCAGCTCGGTCCATCGCTGGAGGAGCGTGGCGCAGCGCACGCCATCGAGACCGGCTCGCTTTTGCAGTTGCTTATCAGTGAGATGCGCAGTGCTCTTCGCCAGGAGAGGCAACGCCTCGGCGCAGCGGCCGCTTTCGGCAAGCGATGTAGCCTGCTCGGCTTGTTTGGGGTCACTCGCATTCCCATTGCCTGAATTCTGGGCGGGGGAGGCGGTGCTCAGCGCGGATACAAGCAGGACGAGAGAAATCGACCCTAAGAATATGCGCATAGCAGTGAAAGGGCAGGCGCGGTTTGCGTCTGCCCCCAGATTAGCAGGCGCGATTAATAATAGAACTTCAGCGCGAACTGGATATTCCTCGCAGGTTGTGATGTATTGATCAATCCGAATGCTCCGGAGCTCGGGAAGTTGGTATTCGGATGTCCTAACTGCACATTGTTGAATGCATTCAGAAAATCACCTCGGAATTGGAAATACTTATCTTCGGTGAAATGGAAGTTCTTCATCACGCCGAGGTCCGTGCCGGTAAACCCCGCCCCATTCACCGGACCCTGCGCTGGACAATTGCCAAAGGTCCCCGGTGCCGGCTCAGAGAATCCACTCGGACTCATCCACAGATAACCCTGGAACGAACCATCGGTCCCGATGCTCGGTTGACGCCCGAACACCTGCTGTTGTCCGCAATTCGGACGTGGGCCTCGCGAGCCAGTTCCCGAAGTGTCGGTGGCGTTGTAGACAGCAAGGGGGAATCCGCTGTGCACGTTGATAATCGTGGAAGCCTGCCAACCGCCGATTACTGCATCTACCGCCCGATTCATGTCCTTGCCGACCGCTCTGCCCCGGCCTACAGGAAGGTCATAGGTCGCGTAGGCGGTGAGGATGTGTTTGGAGTTGTAATAACAGCTGGCGTAGTCTGCCGCCGGATCGTAGAGATTCTGGTAATACGGCGATGCGGGGGTGGCCTGCGTTGCGCTTCCCCAGGTGCCGTAGTATCCGCTGTTGTTCGTTAGACAGTGGGACCAGGTGTAGGCCACCTGACCTTGCAGTCCATTGGACAGGCGCTGCTGCAGCACGCTCTGCAGCGCGTCGTAGTGCATGTAGCCCGAGGATGCGGTTCCCGAGACCGTCGAAATCTCGGCGAGAAGCGTGGGATTGCCTTGGAAGTAGATTCCCGGTGCCGGTTGTCCATTCACGAGTCTTTCCTGCGCATAGGGAGTCGGAACCATCAGATGCGTTCCATGCTGCCCGACATAGCCAACCTGCAGTGTCGTGGCCGGAGTGAACGCCTGCTGTACGGTGAGATTCCACTGCTGGGCCATCGCCGGCTGCACAGTCTTATCCCAGACATACATCACGGCGCCAGCAAAGGGATTGCCGGCGACGCTTCCACCCGGCCCCTGCTGGGTCGTGTAGGTGGGGCTGCCGTAAGTTGCGGTAACCTCTGTAGGCGTGAAAGGAGGATTGCGCGGCAGCCGCAAGTTTGTTCCGGTGCCTTCAAGATACGACGAGATGGTATAGGCGCCGCGTACCACCGTCTTGCCGTGCAAGGCTGACGGCGAGTAGGCAAATCCGATGCGCGGCTCAAATGCCGGCAATCCGTATACGCTGTTGTAAAGCGAGCGGCTGTTGCCGTCGACTCCCGCAAACAGCACCTGTCCTGAGACCAGATCGAGGTTGTCCTGGCGGTTATCCAGCTCCACCCAGGGCGTATAGGCCTGATAGCGCAAACCCAGATTCAGTGTCAGGTTTTGCGTTACGCGCCAGTCGTCCTGGCCGTACCCGGCAAAGGTCCAGGACATCTGGTGCCACGTCCCACCGGAACTCACGCCCTTGCCCGTTGCGCCCGGAAATCCAAGGAAGAAATCGGCTCCGGGATCTCCGGAGAACGCGCCGCCGAACAGGATCGAACCATACTCCCCGCTGTTGCCGCTGTAGAAGGTATTGATCCGATACCGCCACATCTGGTAGCCCATCTTGAGCACGTGTTTGCCGTGGGTCACGGTCAAGCCATCGTCAAACTGGATCACCGTGTCTGCAAAGTCCTGATTTACCACGCTGCTGCCAACGTTGGTGAGCACAGTGCCTACGTTCGGCTGGGGCGCCGTGCCGCCGCCGAACCCAAGCAAAAGCAGGCCCGGACCAGCCGTGTTGGCATTCGCGATTCCCAGCTTTGTTCCGAGATCGCCGATCGAGGGATCGAAAGTAGTTCCCGTCAGCAGCGTGATCCAGCTCGTTCCAAAACGCAGCTCGTTCAGCATGGAGGGGTTGAAGGTGTGGGTCCACGTCCCAACCACATTGTGAATCGGCGCGTGCGTGAAAGTATCGCCCAGGATGAGAAGCGAGTTGCTGGAAGGATCATTCTGGTACTCCTGCGAGTAGCGCCCTTCGAAGTGGTCCTTGCTGGTGACGTTGAAGTCGACCTTAATATCGCCCTGATCGGTATTGAACGCCTGGGTATACACGTTGACCGCGTTATTGATCGAGTTGCCGTTGATCGGTTGCGGATAGTAGCTGGAGGAAAAGAGATTCGCTGCCACAATATTCTGCTGCGACAGCGGGATCTGGTTATTCGGATAGGGTGTTCCGGTGAGCGGATTTATCAGTTGCGTCTTGGGCAGCAGCGCGCTGAAATCTCCACCCCGCTCCGCATTGGTGAAAACCGTGATGAAGTTGCTGCTGGCCGGGTGATCGAATCGCTGCCCCTGATAATCAGCAAAGAAGAACAGCTTGTTCCTGAGGATGGGACCACCGATTGTTCCGCCGAACATATTCCAGCGTAGCGTTGGCCTTGGCAGCTCATTGGGGGGACCGAGAAATTTGTTCTCCCACTGATTGGCGTTGAGAACGTCGTTGCGGAAAAACTCCCACACATCGCCATGAAAGTGGTTCGTGCCCGATTTGAGAGAGGCATTGACAATCCCGCCCTGGAAATTCCCGAACTCCGCCGGCGCGTTTGCCGTGATCAGGTTGAATTCCTGAATGGCGTCGGGAGACGGCGTGAAAGCCAGCAGATTGTCAGAGGTCTGGTTGTTGTCCATCCCATCCAGGATGAAGTTATTCGACTGCTCGCGGTTCCCGTTGATATACGGGCGGCCGCCGCTTGCCGTATTGTCGCCGTTGTTGAATGTGGAGTTGTCTGGATGCACGCTCCCGGGTGACAGGAGGGTCAGCTCCACATAGTTGCGCGTCGCCAGCGGAATATTTGTCACCGCCCTTGAATCGAGCAGGGTGCTCACCTGCGTCGTCTCGGACTGCAGCGCAGGCGCTTCCGCCGTGACACTGATGGTATTGGTGACAGCACCAACGCTCATTTTGAAATCGAGGCGCGCCGTCTGATTCAGGACCAGCGTCACATGGGATTGCACCGCCGTCTGAAAACCCGCCGCCTCCGCTTTCACCTCGTACGTTCCGATGGGCAAGCGGGCGAACGTAAACAGCCCGTCGGTGGCGGTTTTGGCGGTATATTTCGTACCGCGATCGATGTCGGTGGCGGTGACGAGGGCACCGTTGATGACCGCGCCTCCAGCGTCCATCACTGAGCCTGTTATGGATGCTGTAATTTGCTGCGTCCACGCTGGGAAACAGACGAACAAACATGCGGGAAGGATCCCGAGAGTGAGACTCCTTACGATCGCTCGTCTCATAATTGGCCTCCGATTTTTTCGTTTTTTCGCTTAGGGGAAATACACCTCGCATCCTTTGGGGAAGGAGTAAAGTTCGGCTTGGTAAGGGCCTGACTTTCCTGAATGGAGAAGCTGACTAGTTCTGAACGAAGTCGTGCTCTGAGGCTTGGCTACACAGCATGAATGCCATCTAGCAACACCATGACGGTGCCGTCAGGACCTCCGATTGCGCCTTCGGGGTCCCAGCCCTCAAAAAGTGGGATCAGCATAGGGCAAAATGTTCAAGAAAGCAACCACGGGCTATACAACCTGTGGGTCGCCTCTATATAGATGCCAACTCGGACTTCAGCGGCAACTCGGACTCAGCGGATTGTTTTGTCCTCCTTGAGATATCGTTCCGGCGCAGGCGAATCTGGACAGCTCTTCCGCGAAGAAAGCTATCGACGCCCCCACAGCTCCCCGTGATAAAGTGAGATTCCCGCAAGTGTAAGGTAGATTCCATGGCAGCAGGCATTCATTTGCCCGGCAACGGCGAAACCATCGATTTGCAGCAGCAGGTAGCCCGCCTGCAGGCGCTGCTCGAGGCCTCGCGCCAGGTCCACTCCACCATCCGCGAAGAAGCCGTACTCGGCGCCGTTCTGCGCATCGTCGTGCGCGAGCTCGAAATGGCGGGCGCCGCCTTCTCCGGCACCGGCCTCAGCTACGGCGAGATCCCCGATCTTTCCGCCGACACCGCGCACGCCCACGCACTCCCCATTTACCTGCTGCAGGATCGCGAGGGCAAACGCATGGCCGAGCTGGTCGTCGCCCCGCCCGATAGCCGCGAACTGACCATCTACGAAGCCGATTTCATCGAAGGGCTCGTCCTGCAAGCTGCTGTAGCCCTTGAAAATGCCCGCAATCACGAGCGAAACTTGCAGTGGGCTCGCGTACAGCAGGACCTCGACGCCGCCCGCAACATCCAGCGCTCGCTCTTGCCCCAATCGCTTCCCGACATCGCCGGTTACTCATTAGCCTTCCGTTCCGTCACCTGCTACGAGGTCGGCGGCGACTACCTCGACCTGGTCGAGCAGCCCGACGGCAGCCTCCTGATCGCCGTCGCCGACGTCGCCGGTAAGGGTCTGGCCTCGGCCATGATGTCCACCAGCTTCCGTGCGGCGTTCCGGGCCATGGCCATCACCGGGCCACCCCTCGACGAGCTCGCCACGCACATGAACGAGCACCACTGGCGCGAGGGCGAAGAGGCTCGCCGCCGTTATGTCACCGCCATCTTTCTGCGCCTTCATCCTGAACTGGGCAAGATCGAAGTGGTCAATGCCGGTCACAACCCCGGCTTTCTGGTGATGTCCGACGGTACCGCCCGTCAGTTCGAAGCTGCAGGCACTCCTCTCGGCCTCCTGCCGGGCATGCGCTACTCCAGCGAGGAATCCGTGTTTACACCAGGGACGAGGCTGCTGTTCTACACCGACGGCCTCACGGAGGTATTCCGGGGCGACGAAGAGTTTGGCCCGGAAAGACTTATGGACGAATTTTCTAAGTGCCCCGGCGAACGCGCCGATGTTATTCTCGATGCATTGTGGGCAACAATTGAAGACTTTGCCGAGGGTGGCCCGCAAAGCGACGACATGACCGCATTGGCGTTGTGCCGGTGCGCTGAAGGTACGGAGACCCCGTCATGAGCAAGGTGAAGTCCACGAGCGTGGAGGTGCGGCTGCCTTCGCAGCTTGGCTATGAGAAAGTGGCTATGAGCACCGCGGCCGCCGTGGCCAAGCTGATGGGTTTCCGCGAAGATCGCGTTGAGGATTTAAAAACGGCCGTCGCTGAGGCCTGCATCAACGCCATCGAACATGGCAATAAATTGAACGACGATCTCTCCGTCGGCGTAGTGCTTTCAGCGGGTATTAACGCTCTTGAGGTAAAAGTAATAGATGACGGCAAAGGACTGAAAACTGTTCCCCCCAAGCCGGACATCGACAAAAAGATTCATGGTGAAGAGGATCCCCGCGGCATGGGCATGTTCCTCATCCAGGCGCTGGTCGACGAGGCCGAATGGGTTAAAGGCTCGAATGGCAAGAGCAGCTATGTCAGGCTCGTCATTCGTCTGGATGCAGTAGCGGATTAACCGATTGACAATGGAGACACGAGATCGTGCAGAGTGAAACCAAAGCGCGCGTAGACCAGTTGACTTCCCCGGCAGGACACAACGTCACCGCCCTCCGATTTGAGGGCGACATTGCCAGCACCTCGAAAGAGGCGGTGCTCGGTAGCTACCAGTCGCTGCCCAAGGAGACCGCCAAGCTCGTGCTGCTCGACTTCACCAAGGTGGATTACATCAACTCCAGCGGCATCGCCCTCGTCATCCAGATGCTCATCGAAGCCGCGAACTCCGGCCAGAAGGTCTACGCCTTCGGCCTCTCGCCGCACTTCACCAAAGTCTTCACCATGGTCGGCATCACCAAGTACGCAGGCCTCTTCCCGTCCCAGGCCGATGCTCTCGCGGCGCTGTAATCCCAGCGCCGCAGTTCGACTCTTCTCAATAATCGAAGCCGTCTTTCCTCATCGGTCGAAGGTGTCATCCCGAGCCTAGCCGAGGGATCTGCGATTGCTTTTTCTCTGCCCCGCCTTCAAAGCCGGGTGCCCCATCCTTGCGACCGCAAGGGTGGGAAACCACGAATCCCAACCGCGCAGTTGTCTTTCCCGATACCCCAACTCATAACTTCCAATCACCCGCCCGTTGAGCTGTTCCTATCAATGCCAAGATCCTCTTCGTTTGCAGGTAATTTTCCCTCTAAGGCGCTGGTGAACTGAATCTGAAATTATTCCAGTAATGGCGGTGTCATTCGCTCAGAACGGGGCCCCAAACGTGTTTCAGTTTGGGGGTGGTGAGCGAAGAATCTGCTTCTCGGATTCCTGGTTTCGGTTAAGGACTTCAGACTCCACCACACTAGGCTCCGCGCACGCGGTCAACTCCTCTCAAGCAAAGATTCCCGCTAACCCCCTCATTCCATTCGCAAAAAACTTCCCGCCATTTTGCAGTCAATTTCCCCTTTCCGGCGCACAATGGAATCGTGAATTGAAAACGCTAGCTGCGCGAACATGCGCACCGCGCACCCTAACTCCGCTAACACCGCTTTTCATGCCGCTAAGTCCAATCCGCAGAGGAATCTACGGCTAACCCCAATACACACAGGAGTTTAGCAACACCCCCTCTCGGTAACCCCATGATTGCAGCATCTTTACCCAAAGAGACCGGGTAATAGGGTCAAGGAGCCACGCCCCATTTCCGATGACTGCCCGGCATCGCGAATATGGCCCCGGGAAAGTTAGTTGATGTATTCAACCAGAGCCCCTTTGCCAGCGCCGGAGAGTCGATATCTCTGATTTATGACCACTTTCCACTGACGACTGTCCACTAGAATGCCCCTATGAACCTGGAAGCAATTCAATCGGCGCTGCGCGACGCCGGCCACAATGGCTGGCTTTTCTACGACCATCACCACCGCGACCCCATCGGCGAACGCATCCTCGGCCTCGATCCAAAGGCACACATTACCCGCCGCTGGTACTACTTCATCCCGGCCACCGGTGAACCGCGCAAGCTGATGCACCGCATCGAGCAGGGAAGGCTCGACTCACTCCCCGGGTCCAAGGGACTCTATTCAAGCTGGCAGGAACTGGCCATCGGCCTCAGGGCCATGCTCGGCGGATCCAAACGCATCGCCATGCAGTACTCGCCCGACAACGCCATAATGTACGTCTCGATGGTTGACGCCGGCACGGTCGAGTTCCTCCGCAGCATCGGCAAACAAATCCTCAGCTCCGCAGACCTCGTCAGCCAGTTCGAAGCCGTGCTCACGGAAAAGCAGATCATCAGCCACTCCGTCGCCCAGATTGCCATCGACGAAATTCTCGACGAAGGCTGGCGGGAGATTGCTCGTCGCTTGCGTCCCGTCAACGGCAAGCCCGGCAAAGTCACCGAATTCGACATGGTGCAGTGGTTGAGCGAAGGCATGAAGCGAGCGAATCTCGTCTGGGAAAACGGTCCCAACGTCAGCGTTAACGCCAACTGCTCCGACTCTCACTATGAGCCCACCGCCGAGCAAACCGCCCAGATCAAGGAGGGCGACTTCCTCCTCATCGATATCTGGGGCCGCGTCGACGATGCCGACAGCATCTTCTACGACATCACCTGGACCGGCGTCGTGGGCCGCGAGCCCACCGAGCGCGAGCAGCTCGTCTTCGAAACCGTCCGCAACGCCCGCGACGCCGCGATCAGCGCCGTCGAGCAGGCCTTCGCTACAGGCCGCGCGATCCGCGGCTTCGAAGCCGATGACGCGGCACGAGCCGTCATCCGCGCTGCCGGTTTCGCCGACTATTTCACGCACCGCACCGGCCACAACATCGCCCACGAAATCCACGGCCCCGGCGCGCACCTCGACAACCTCGAGACTCACGACGTCCGCCAGATCCTGCCCAACACCTGCTTCTCCGTCGAACCCGGCATCTATCTCCCCGAGTTCGGCGTCCGCAGCGAAATCGACATGATCACCGCCCCCAACAAAGCCTGGGTAACCGGCAAAATCCAGCGGGAACTCGTCAGAATCTAGGATCGAATGGCGGCACCACTGCACAACGCCGTTTTGAAAGGGCACGGCTTTAGCCGTGCCGAAAGAAGTGAATAAAGACCGGGGCTTTAGCCTCCGAGGGATGTTTTTAAGCGGATCTAGAACGGCCGATCATTCGGGCACACCGGTCAAAGGACACACCACGGTTGCCCATTAAATTCACGGGCCATGGTCCGTTGATGACCCCGGGGTGTTTGGCGCACCGCTATAGGGCCCGTCATCTCCATTAATGCCATATAGCGATTCAGATACGCCGTACTGAAGAAGGACCAGAAATAAGGCGAGACCTGCACACGCAAAAGGCACGAAATACCACCGTTCGCGATGACGAAGGACGAGCAGGTTTGCGAGTGCAGGTGCACAGAGGAAGAACAGGGCTAGATGAACAACGTAAAACCCAGGTCCAAACAGAGCACGGCTTCGTACCGAACCAATGGATGCCAAGAATATGACTTCGGCTAGGAGCAGCCCCAGCGTGATCTGAGAAGTAATCCGTATCCACGGAATCAATGGAGCGAACCTCGATATAACCTTTGCCACAAAAAAGCAGTAAAGCATGCTGATGACGAAGGCTGCCGGAATCGAGAGAAGAATCCCGAATATCTCCACCGTGCTCCCTTGCGTCTTCTCTAATGAAGAGAAGCGAACATTGAGCGTCCATCTTACGAAACTACGTTTCCGAATTCAGTTTATAGGAATGGCCGAGTGCCCCTCGTCTCGATTCTGAGAAGTAGGAATACAAACGCACCGGAGATTCGGGCTTCTTCTGCAGCGGACGCGGAGCCTTCCCTCTCACTCTGCTATCCTCCCCGCAAGGAGCCTTCCATGGCCGACACAGCCGCCTTCCCCTATGAAACTCGCCTCAACATCCTTCACAAACCGCTCGAGGTCATCGACCTCAACGCAATCGAAGACGCAAAGAACTACAAGTGGTTCAATCAGACCCTCTGCAAGGTGAACGACTCGGTAGTCCGCGTCGGCATCATCGAAGGCGAGTACCACTGGCACAAACACGACAACGACGACGAGTTCTTCTACACCGTCGAAGGCCTGCTGCTGATCGACTTGGAGGGAAGAACCGTCGACCTTAAGCCCGGCCAGGGATTCGTGGTCCCGCAAGGTGTAGTGCACCGCACCCGAGCGCCACACCGCACTGTAATCCTCATGGTCGAGAACGCCGGCATCATCCCGACGGGCAACTAAGTAGTCAGGCATCCATCTCGTCCCTGATCCTGGGTCTGATCCCTGGCCCCTGCACTCCGACCCCTCGCTTCCATGCGTTATAGTCAAAAAGGAATGGCAGAAGCTGAAAACAAGAACGCCGTCGCGCCGAAGAGTGCGCAAAGCGGATTCGTATTTCTCCCCCTGATCGCAGGCTGGCTCATCCCCGGCGCCGGACATTTCCTTTTGCGCAAATGGGGACGCGGTGCGTTGCTGGCCGTCTCCATCGTCTGCATGTTCGCTCTTGGCCTCGCTATGCAGGGCCATCTTTACGCCAACGCGCACGACATTCTTGAAATGCTCGGCCTCGCGGGCGACCTTGGCAGCGGACTGCTCTATTTTGTTGGCCGAGCCATGGGCCTCGGAGCCGATTCCGTCCAGCTCACCGTCGCCGACTGGGGAACGCGCTTCATCGTTGTGGCCGGCCTTCTGAACATCATCGCGGCGGTCGACGCGCACAACATCCGTACAGGGAGGAAGCTTTAATGTTCAGCCCCTCCCATTTCACGGCTGTGCTGCTCTTCGCCACGTTCGCATCGACGGTCTTCGGCATCACGCAGCGCGAAACCCCGCAGAAGATGTTTCGTTACGGCCTCTACTGCTGGGTTCTCTTCGTTGGCTCCGCCATCGTGCTCAGCTGGGTCATGTACCTGATCGCACGGTAGACGTCCCGGGAGTTCTCCATGAACAAGCTCTGGCACGGGAAAAATCCAATGCCACAAAAGGCAACCCTCGATCAAAGAATCCAATGGCACAGAGAACATCAGAAGGACTGTGCCTGCCGGGAAGTTCCGAAGAGCCTCTTGCCACATCTGAAATTGAAGAAGTGAATCAGCAGTGGATGCGCTCTTAACGCGCGTTCTGCCGCTCCCAGACCGCCGCGTCGAATACGTGCGTGCAGTCGTAGCCCTCTCCCTTGTAGAGTTCGATCGCGTTTGCATTCGCTTCCGTCACGGTAAGCGATATCTCGCTGACGCCCTGCCGCACAAAGTGCGCCGCCGCCACCGAGAGAAGCATGCGCGCAAGGCCGTGCCGGCGATACCTTGGGTGCACGCAGAGCTGCGTGATATGTCCGCTTTGCGGGCTCACCCGCGAACCCAGCACCAGCGCCACCAGTTCGTGGCTGCTGCGCTCCACCACCACGTGCGACACCTGCGCGGAGAATACCCCGCATCCGGAGTAACGTACGATGTTGTGCAGAAACCGTAGCGACCCGTGCACCGACCGGTACTGATCGTTGATCAGGCTGTCGGGATGGCCGCTGTATGCCGTCGCGATCAACCGCGCCGCAGCGTTCAGGTCTTCGTCGCGCCACGGCCGCAGCTCAAGCTCGGCGGGTAAATCGACGCGCGGACGGCTCCAGTGTCCCGCCAGTTGCTGCACCATGAAGTGCCTGCGATAAATGTCGAAACCCGACTCGCGGAAGATCGCCGCGTGCGTCCCAGAAGGATGCAGCAGCAGTTGCGACTCAATCCGATCTACGTTCGGAGAGTTCAGCAACGTCTCAAACAAATGCCGCAGCAGAGTCTCTTCGATCCCCCGCGCCGGCTCCCGAGAACCCTCGATCGATCCTGCAGCCTCGGGATTCAGCCCTGGTAGAGCAAACACGTCGCCAATCACGGCCTTGGACTCTTCGTACACGCAGAAGGCGTACCCGGTTACCTGACCAGCCTCCAGTGCTGCGTAGCCCGGCAGCAAATGGTTATCGAGATACTGCATCAGCAGCCGCGCGGAAGCGCGATAGTCCCAGTGCAGCCGCTTGCTCCACAAATCTCCTTCAGCGTCGAGCACGGGCCGCAGCACCGGCGCAGCAAAATGCCGAAGATCCAGGATCTCTATAGTCACGCCAGCTGACATGTTTCCCTTGTTGGATGCGGCCAATTCTCGGCTGGCATCAGCAATACAAGTCAGGTAGGCAACGTGTCACACGTCCGCGCACGCCGCCAACGGGCCTTCCGGTCACTGTGCCACGATTGACCGCTTTCCTGCAAGTTACACAATGCCCAAATGTTGCTTTAGGAAGCCAGAATCTACCGCGCGCCCACCAGGTAGACTTCCAATCCCTGCTCGGGCCAGCTCAGGATCTCCTCGTAGTGGCGACCCTCCAGGTACTCCTGCAACGCTGCCGGTGTGTGCAGATCCATGCCGCGCCGTCCCGTCACGCGTGCCACCAGCAGATGCTCTTCGTCCGGCACCCCGGTATCCTCATAATTAACTACTTCGCGGTTGCGATAAAACGCCAGGCCGTACTCCACATCGCGCCGTACGCGGAAGACGGCAACAGTCTCGTCAGGTGGCGCCAACAGCGAGAGCCGGTCTGCCAGCGGCCGCGCGGAGTAGCTCTTGTCCAGCAGGTGAATCGCTCGCTTGGTCGGTCCGAACGCCGGGATTCCCAAAATGGGCCCCACTCCGTAGAGAAAGAACATAAGCACAACCAGAATCCCGGTTGTCGCCAGCCGTAACCGTGCCACACCGTAGCCCTTCACAACCACCACGATGAGCAGCGCTGCTCCACCTGACGCCAGCAGGGCAACCACCAGAGCACGCGTCGGCGGCAGCTCCGGACCATGCCCGACAAACCACGGCAGCAGCAAGGCAAACATCGTCATCAGTCCACACAACGCGGCGTGACCCATCAGCTCCCACCGGTTCAAGCCCTGCCGGCGGCGGAAAAGATAGTCGCCCGTGAGAATCGTCAGAGGAGGAATCGAAGGCAGAATGTAGCCCGGCAACTTCGACTGTGAAAACGAGAAGAACACGATTGGGATAATTGCCCAAAGAACCAGAAACTCCGGAAATGCATCCCCCGGGCGATTCGGAACACGTTTCTTGGGGTTGAGCCGTCGCAGCCGCCATTCTGCCACCGACGTCTGCACGCCGTCGATCAGCGCCCGCATGGCGATCACCGTCCATGGCATCAACGCCAGCAGCACCACGACGAGGTAGTACCAGAAGGGCTGCGAGTGCTGATACCGGTTGGTGGCGAAACGCTCCAGGTTGTGTTCCAGAAAGAACTCGCGGAAAAAAGTCGGGTTCTGATGCTGAACAGCAATAAACCACGGCAGCGTGATTGCAAAGTAGAGCGCAATCCCCGGCCACCAGACCGAGCGCTGCACGATCGACCACTCTTTGCGCAGAAAAGCGAATGCCGCGACGATGATGATAGCCAGCAGCGGCGCTACAGGCCCTTTGGCCAGCGTAGCGACGCCGGTAAAGAAATATATATCGAAGAGCCAGAACTTCGAATCCGTTTCATACCAGGCATACCAGCCGAGCAGTCCGATCGAAAGCGGAGCAGCCATCTGCATGTCGGTCGAGGCGCCCCGCGAAAAGCCGATAATCCCGGCGCAGGCCACTGTGATCAGCGCCGCATCCAAATGGCCGCCCGGCCGAAATCGTCGCATGTGAAGGTAAATCAGAGCCACCATGATGAAGGCAAAGCTCGCCGACGGCAGCCGCGCACTCCAGTCATGCACTCCGAATTCCTGAAACACGAACATCGCCCGCCAGTAGTAGAGCGCCGGCTTTTCAAGCCAGGGATGTCCGTAGAGGTAAGGCGTAACGCAGGCGCTCAGCCGGTCTTGAATCGTGTGCGCCGCGTCAAAGCGCACCAGCATCTCGTGCGCAATTTGCGCATAGCGCGGCTCATCCGCCCCCACCAGGCCAAGACCATCTCCTCCCAGCAGCGGCACAACCCCATAGAGGATGAAGAATGCGCTGAAAACCACGAAAACCGCGGCCTCGCAAAACGTGGCCCAGCTCGGCAGGCGAATTCGTCGGCTTTCGGGTGAATCCGGTACCGCTGGTTCCAGTTGAGTCTCCACGTCCTGCGATTCTCCAGGCTGATGCTGCTGCGGCTCCTCGCTTGCTGAGTCCCGGAACCCCTCTGAAACAGCCTTCCGGCCCACCTCCGGGACTTGGCAGATCCCACGAGCCAGGGCAGATTGATGCACGCGTGCAATATCAAGGCAAAACGCAGAAACCACACTGCGTTTCAGACAAAAGCTAGGCTAACAGATGCGCACCGGTTCGTAGGCCGAGGCCGGTTCCGTCGCCATCCCCGCCAGCGCCGAGCGTAGCGTAATTCGCCCGGGATCTGCGCACGAGCCTGTTACTCCACCGGAGTCTTCTTGCGTTTTCGCGAGCGGTCCATCAGTTCCTCTATCCGCGCCTGGAAGCGGCCCGAGCGATCTGCAAGAAACGTCAGTTCGGGCACGTGTCGCACGCCCATACGCTCCTTGAGTTCGAAACGGATATAGCCCTTGGCCGCCTCCAGCCCGGCAACCGTGTCCACCTCGGCCTTGGTGATGTCCGGCACCGCGTTATCGACGGCCACATACACCCGCGCCGATTTCGCACCCGGATTCAGCACCACCTCGGTCACGTAGCAAAAGGCAATGCGCGGATCCGAAAGCTCGCCTTCGATCATCGCGCCAATCTCTTCCCGAAGAGTCTCCGCCACCCGGTCCTGATGATGCTTGCGCCCTCTGTGTTCCGGCATAGTCTGTATCTCCTCGAGTAGCTTGAAGTAAACCAATCAGGATAGCAGAGAGCGCCTCGGGGCAGGCTTTCCCGGGATGGGACGAGTGGTACCGTTGTTGTGCAGAGGAATGATCGAACTCTTGCGCTGGAATTCTGGTCTTGTTCCTGGCGTTTGCTCCTGCTTCGTGGCAGCTCAGGAATTGTTTCCCAAATAGAAGCTGGGAGCAAATTCCGTAATCAGCTCTTCTGCTCCATCGCCGTCTACCTCACATTCTGGATAGTATTCAGCTGAAAACAGCCAACACTATGAACTCATGAGCGATCCCCTCAGAAGCCGCGGTTCAATTCTTCACAACATCCACGTCCTCGACGGCGGCATGGCGTCTGAACTTGAATATCTCGGCGCCGACATAAATGGCCCGCTCTGGTCTGCCCACGTTCTCGAAGACGCACCTGAAAAAATCATTGCCGCGCATCGCGCCTACATCGAAGCCGGCGCCGACATCATTGAAACGGCAAGCTACCAGGTCTCCCGCATGGGCTACGCGGAGGTTGGTCTCAATCCCGCCCGCGCCGATGCAGCACTGCTCCGTTCCGTCACCCTCGCCCGCGACGCCGCAAATGCATTTCCCAATCGCCGGATCGTCATGGCCGCATCGCTGGGCCCGTACGGAGCGGCCCTCCACAATGGTGCCGAATACCACGGCAACTACACCTGCACCTTCACCGATCTCGTCGAGTTCCATGCTGATCGAATTAAGATTCTGGCGAACGCAAGAGGGCGAGAAGCCCCTGATATTTTCGCCTTCGAGACGCTGCCTTCGCTCGTGGAAACCGAGGCCATCGGCCAGGCTCTTGCTCCTCATCCGGAGCTCGCCGCCTGGTTTGCGTTCACCTGCCGCAATGAGCAGCACGTCGCCCATGGCGAACTTCTCAGTCAGTGTGCGGCTGCTGTCGCCGCCTTCCCGCAGACCATCGCCATCGGTGTCAACTGCACCCACCCTTCGCTGATAACCGCATTGATTGCCGAGCTCCGGTCGGCTTCGGACAAGCCAATCGTCGTCTATCCCAACTCGGGCGAAGGCTGGGACGCACAGAGCCGCAGCTGGACCGGAAGAAGTGATCCAGCTGCTTACGGGATCAAAGCCGCAGAATGGCTGGCGGCCGGCGCGCAGATCATTGGTGGCTGCTGCCGCACCCGCCCGGCGCATATCCGCGAAGTTGCCGATGCTGCGTCACGTTTCTCTGAGAACTGACAACTGAGAACTAAGAACTGACGACTGTCAAAGCACCATCTTCCCAATCGTCATCAACTGCATGTTCGACGTGCCTTCGTAGATCTTGCCCACCTTGGCGTCGCGATAATATTTCTCCGCCGGATAATCCCGCACGAAGCCATTTCCGCCGAAGACCTCCACGCACTGGCTGGCCACACGCTCGGCCACGTGCGACGTAAAGTACTTCGTCATCGCTGCTTCACGCACATACGGCTGTCCTGCGTCCTTCAGTCGAGCCGCGTTGTAGACCATCAGTTTCGCCGCCTCAATCTCGGTTGCCATCTCTGCCAGCGCAAACTGCACCGCCTGAAATTCTGCAATAGACTTACCGAATTGCCGCCGTTCCTTCGCATACTTCGCAGCATGTCCCCACGCGCCTTCGGCTAGACCCAGCATCTGCGCGCCAATGCCGATGCGCCCTTCGTTCAGGCTTTCAATTGCAATCTTGTAGCCCTTGCCCTCTTCTCCCAGAAGGTTTGTCGTGGGCACAACGCAGTTATCGAACAACAATTCGCAAGTGCTGCTGGCGCGGATCCCTAACTTGTCTTCCTTGCGCCCGACTGAAAACCCGGGCGCGCCTTTCTCGACGAGGAACGCTGTGATCCCGCGATATCCCGCCGCCGGGTCCAGCGTCGCAAACACCAGGAACAGCCCGGCCTCGCGTGCATTCGAGATCCACAGCTTGCGCCCGTTAAGCCGATAGCCGCAGTCTACCTTCTGAGCGCGCGTCTGAAGGGCAAACGCGTCCGAACCTGAACCAGCCTCGCTCAGCGCATAGGCACTCGCGGTATCGGAAGCCAGCTTCGGAAGCCACTTCTGCTTCTGCTCATCATTCGCCCAGCACCGAACCGCGTTCACCACCAGCGTATTGTGGACGTCGACAAGCACGGCAACCGCCGGATCCACCGTCGCAATCGCTTCGATCGCCAGCACTGCATCAAAGAAGCTGCCGCCCGCGCCGCCCAGCGCTTCGGGAATCTCGATCCCCATCAATCCCAGTTCAAACAGCTTGTTCACGAGACCTGACGCAAACTGCTGCTCGTCATCCATCGTGCGCACTGCCGGCGCAATCGTCTCCTGCGCGAACTGCCGCACGGTTGCGTAGAACATCCGCTCTTCTTCAGTCAGCTGCGTCAACGGGGAAGGGAAGTGGCTCTTGTCTGACAAGGAAATCAGTGCCTCCGGCATCGGAGTGTATCAGAACGCAGCGTCGAATGGCCTCACAGCTAACCTCAACCGCTCTCCCGTTGCAGGAACGGAATACATTCTCACCAAGTTCGCGTTTCCGGTTCGGGCGTTCGGGTACACAAAAAGGGCAGACTCGTTGCGAAGTCTGCCCCGATCGTCCTTCAAACGAACCTCCGCTGCTTAGTCGATCACCAGCGTAAACGACGACTTTGCTGTAATTGTGGAAGTGACCGAATCGTTTCCTTGAAACGTGATCGTATACGTCCCCTTCGGCGGATTCGAAACCGTACTGCCGCTAACGCCACCACAGGCCGAGAGCACCAGCCCCAGCGAAGCCAGCGCAATCACGCAAGCCAGCTGCCGCAGCTTCCGCGACGAGCGTCCCAGAAAGCCCGCCAGCAGGAGCCCTGCAAAGGCGATCCCGGCCGGAATCGAGTTGCCTCCTTTCGGAGTGTTGTTGCCTGCCTTCAGCGATCCTTTCGCGCGGGGAATCAGGTGCAGCCCGCGTCCTTTCAGGGCCCCTCCTGTCGTACTTGCGCAATCCGAAGCATTCGTATCGATGGTGATTTGTCCTGAGACCGCTGCCGAGCTCGGCACGGTGATGGATCCGTCGGTATTGGTACCCGTGCCTGCGAACACGCACAAGTTGGTGAGCGCCGTATCATTCGAAGTGTCGAAGTTCAGACTCACCGTTCCCGTATATCCGCCCGAGGGCGTGATCGTCAGACCTACACTCCCTTGCGACCCCCGGCTCACGGTCAGTGTTGTGGGACTGAAGGCCATCACAAATGTGCCTTTTCCTGAACTCGTTCCACCGATCGTCACATACACGCTTCCCGTCGAAGGCGCATTCGCCGTATCACCCGCGTACTGCGCCACAATCGTGTGTATGCCGACGGAGGTGAAGTTAGCCGTGTAGGTGGCAGTGCCATTGGAAGTCAGTGTCACGGGCGTTACTGTGCTGCCGGCTGCCCCATAGGCTGTTCCGCTGCCGTCGATTGACAGGTTCACCGTCCCCGTTGGCGTGCCGGTGCCACCCGCTTGAGACACGGTGATCGTGATGACGTCATTTGTACTCACGTTGGGTGCTCCGCTCGCGGCAGTGACCGTTGTGGTCGTGGCCATCAGCGGTGTCGGATTTGCCGGCCAGGCTCCGGCCAGATTCGTTACATCAACGGACCCAAGACCAGTCACCTGGTCGTAGCCTGCTCCTGCCGAAAAGCCGGTCGTCGTGGTGCCGCAGAAGGCCGCTCCGGCATTGCAGTTATTATTGCCACTTGTTACATCGTGGAATGCCGATGCGTAGGTGGTCGAGTTTGCTGCCAACTTGTAGAGCGTGGGATTGGCCAGACCCTGTCCCGCCGTCCACTCCTGCTTCTGGTTGATTAAGGCGATCATGCCCGCGAAGATGGGCGTCGCAAAGCTAGTGCCGCCCGCAACCGTCAGGTAATTTCCACCGGATACCAAATCCCGGAATGTACCGTTGCTGCAACTCGCCGTTTGCCCTTGTTGCCAGCTCGATTGGTCGCTGGTGCAGTACAAGTAGCCCGGGAATCCTGGCGAGGAATAGAGTGCTACGTCGGGCACGTCGCGCTTGTTGTCATTGGGTATGCCGGGGACGCCAGTTTGCCAACTTGGCTTGGAGGTGTAAAGCGTACTTGCGCCGCCGCCGCTCGCACTCAATCCGTTCTGTGTCGAATTATCGTTCCACACAATCTCCGGAATATAGGTTTTTGCGGAGGTCAACACATCACTCGTGCTCTGCGCGATCCAATACGTCGAATTGGTTGAGACACTATCTGCCGCGGAGATCTCCGTGCCGCCGACGCCCGTCACGTACTGGCTGCTCGCCGGATAATTCACTGCCAACGCAAACTGCTGTGCGGCGGTCAGGTTGTTAGTTGTGTCACCCGAACATGCCGTCGATCCCTGGTCGCCCGAAGCGGACAGCACGGTCTGTCCCTGGGTCGCAGCCTGTGCAAGTTGGGTTTCAATGGAGAATCCATTCAGCGCTGTCTCGCATGCTCCATAACTGCTGCTGATAATCGGCGCGATCTTTTCGTCAATCGCGTAAGCGATCGCGTCGAACGCGTTTAAGTTGCTGCTGCTGCCGGTATACACAAAGTCGATCGTTGCCCCTTGCGCAATCGCGCCGGACCACTGGATGTCGAGATCCGACTCGCCTTCATCGCCGCCCGAAGCCACCGTTGAGCTTCCCGATCCCGGCACGATCACCATCACCGGGTCCTTCACTGGAATGCCGGCCGCAGTTTGAAAGGCCTCAATGTCGCTCGCCAGCACCGCCGACTGACCGACGATTGCAATCGACTGTCCCGTGCCGTTGACTCCTGCACTGTAGAGCGGATTGATGTCGTACGTCGTCGCGATATCGCCCGGCGCAAAGAACACGTTGCCCGTCTGGCCCGAGGTAAACGCCCGGCGCGGGGCGATATGCATGGGCCTCGGCCTGAAGTCGCTGAGGTTGCGCACTGCCGCGACTGTTGGCGCAATGGCCGCCGGCACCGAAAGCAGCGTCGACGGTGCATAGTGCTTCTGCCCGCCGGTCGTGAAGTAATGCATCTCGGTCTGGAAGGCCTGCTCTACCTGGCCCACTGTTCCAGAGAACCGGATCATGGTTCTGCCGCGCGCCACCGAGTCAATCGAGAAGCCCTGCTGCTGAAGCCACGTCTGCACCGCGTCGATGTCCGACTGCGCCATGCCAAACCGCGAGGCGAACTGTTCAGGGCTCAGCCATTGGTGATACTGCGGCGAGCTCGGATCCTGTTGCGCCGTAAGTAATGCCTGCAGATCCGCTTCCTGCGCCGCCGAACGGTTAAACACGATGCTCATGCCATTGAGCCTGGCATCGGAAGGCATCCGCCCCGCGTCGAATTGAGGCGAACCAAGCGGCTGCTGAGACGACTTCAGCTGCGAAACCGCGGCGTTACTGATTTCGCTTCGGATGCGGGGAGCCGGCGTCTGCGCGGCTGAGGCGGTTGCAGCCAGTGCAAACGCAGCAATCCACCCGCATACCCGAAGTCCCTGTGGACCTTGAAGCAGCTTCGTAATCATAGCCATCCTTGGAAACGGAAAGGTTCGAGACTAGACGTGAGCCGCACCGGCTCATGCTCGAGTCAAGCCAATGTCAATCCGCCTGGAAAGCGTCCTATTCAGGGAGAAAGTCGAGCGGCCGTCCAGGCGCAACGAGTGCGGGGCCAACCTCCTGGACCGACGTCCAGTATTCGACCCCGTCTTTTTAGACTCGAATCTGGCTACAAAGTTGTGGAGGGGGTGTCATGGCTCGGCGTGCAGAAACGGATTCGGCTCTTCAGTCAGCGCCCAAACCGGCAAAATCCGAGCTTCGTCCTATTGTGAATTAGTTCGGCCTCGCAAGCACTTGCAAGTCGGCCATAGCTTTACCGGGAGCCACGTACCCAGAGGCCCGCCACGAGATCGAGAGCTTCTCATTATCGAGCAGCCTGCGAATTTGCATCCGCGCATGCTCACTCCATGGTCCCGACTTGTCGAGCTTCACGTAGGCCTCCCAGTGTCGGAGCGCCGAGCGGGATTCGCCCTTGCGTTCGAAGGCCAGGGCCAGGTTGTAATGCGCATCGGCATACCGCGGAGCCAACTCTACCGCCCGCTGATAGGCTGCAATCGACTCGTCCGGCCGTTCCAGTTCATCCAGCACGTTGCCCAGGTCGAAGAATGCCAGAACATATCCCGGATCCTTCTCTGTCGCCTGCCGATACAACTCCTCGGCGCGCGGGAACTGCCGAAGATGAAAGTGAATGGTTCCGAGATTGATGTAGCCCGGAGCGTAGTCCGGATCCACTTGTAGCAGCTCTTCGTAAAGTGCGATAGCGGTTTGCTTTTCGCCGGCCTCTTCTGCTTGCACTGCAGCTACAAACAGGTCCTGCACCCCGCGGAGATCGCCTTGTATCCGGCGCGGAGCGCATACTGCTGCCGTCATCGTCTGCGTTTCCACGCGCTCGAAATCAAACAGCAACTGACGTCGGATCGGATCGACCATCGCTCCATCGCATCGAAACGCCAGCCGTGTGCCGGTTCGTACCAGCGATGCCTCCTGCAGCGGATTCGACATCCCTGCAACCGCCTGCATGGCAGCGATGGAATGCCGGATCGACGCTGCTGGCACATCTTCCTCACGCAACGATCGCAGCGTTCTCAGTTGACCAAGGTCCTGGAAAGTGTAGGTTTCGCGCTGGGCGATGAGCCCAGCTCTTTCCCACCCCTGAAGCTGGCGGGAACTGATCTGCAGAATCCTCAACACATCCTGGCGGCTAAAGCTGTTCACTCTTCAATGCTCCGGTGTTTACACCTTTGCCCTGCGGCCTGACTGACTCTAGCCTTGCATGAAGTCACGGTACAGCTTGGATTATGCCAAGAATATGCGTGGATAAGCTGGGACGAAACAAGTTTGCGTGAAAAAGTGCGTGGATAACCGGTACCTCATTTGGTTCCAAGACCCCTACCATCTTTGCTCTGTGGCTGTGTGTGTGCGATGGTCCCGATGGCAGGAAAGCCTCACAGTCCTCGGGCGCGTTTTCCACTTCCGGCCGGATATTCTCCCCTTCCTCTCCCACAAATGTTTGATTTCAGTCAATAAAAGCTTCTATCTATTAATGCATTGGATATGTTATTTTTTGCCTCTACCTGTAGCTACGTCTTTTCGCTTTTGAGCCATAGCCGGCGGTACGGGGTCCATGCACGATTCGAATCCCAGCTCGGATGCTGAAGGTACGCTGCGTGCGCTGGCGCGCTCACTTCAGGAGTCCCAACGAATCGCCGGCCTCGGAAGCTACACACTCGACTTGAAGACCATGCTCTGGTCTTCCTCCGAAATCCTTGATGAGATCTTCGGCATTGACCCGGCATACCAGCGCTCTGTCGATGGCTGGACCGCTCTCATTCACCCCGATGATCGTGACATGATGGCCGCCTATTTTGCCGAAGATGTCCTCGGTCGGGGCGAGCTTTTCGATCACGAATACCGCGTCATCCGTCGCAACGATCGTGCAGGGCGCTGGGTTCATGGCCGGGGCCGCATCGAAAGCGACGAGGCAGGCAAGCCCCTCGCAATGCGCGGAACCATCCAGGACATTACGGAGAGAAAGCGCGTTGAAGCCGACCTCCGACAGAGCCAGGAGCTACTTCAGCTCTTCACTCAACACGCGCCCGCAGCTCTGGCCATGTTTGACCGGGATATGCGCTACATCGCTGTCAGCCGGCGCTGGTGTGACGACTTCGGCCTTCGGCGCGAAGGCATCGTCGGGCGCTCCCACTACGATGTTTTTCCCGATATTCCCGCGCGCTGGGTCACAATTCACCGCCGTGGCCTTGGCGGTGAAACCATTAAGAACGATGAAGACTGCTTCGAGCGTTCCGACGGTTCGGTGCAATGGTTGCGCTGGGAGGTGCGTCCATGGCTCACAGGTACGGGCGTGATCGGCGGCATCATTGTCTTTGCTGAGGAGATCACCGCCCGCAAGCGCTCAGAGTCGCGCCTGCAGCTCGCCGCCAGCGTCTTTACCCACGCTTCCGAAGGCATCGTGATTTCCGATCCCGCCGGCATCATTCTCGATGTCAACGAGGCGTTCACACAGATCACCGGCTACAGTCGCGACGAAGCCGTGGGGTGCAGCACCAGCCTGTTGAAATCTGGTCGCCAGGGCAAGGAGTTCTACGCCAATCTGTGGCGCGATCTCATCGAATGCGGTCACTGGTCTGGCGAAATCTGGAATCGCGCCAAGGACGGCCGCATCTTCGCGGAGACACTCACCATTACGGCGGTCTGTGACCATACCGGAAAAACGCAGCAATATGTCGCCCTCTTCTCTGACATCACTGCGGAGAAGGAGCATGAGCAGGCACTGGAGAGAATTGCCCGGTACGACCTGCTCACCGGACTGCCCAATCGCGTGCTCCTTCGCGACCGCCTTCATCACGCCATGGTGCAGGCCGTGCGCCGTGGCAGCGTCCTCGCCGTTGTCTGTCTCGACTTCGACGACTTCAAGGCCATCAACGACCGCTACGGACACGCCGTCGGCGACGAACTCCTGACCACAGTTGCCCATCGGATGAAGTCTGCGATGCGCAAAGAAGATACGCTCGCGCGCCTCGGCGGAGACGAGTTCATCGCCGTTCTTTCCGACTGCGACAACCCCGATCAGAGCATCCCGCTGGTTAAGAATCTTCTCCAAGCTGCCTCGCAACCGGTCTTCATCGGAGTTCATTCACTTCAGCTCTCAGCCAGCGCCGGCATCGCCTGCTTTCCCCAGGCCGAAGATGTCGATGCCGATCAGCTTCTGCGCCAGGCCACACAGGCTCTCTACCAATCCAAAATCAGCGGTAAGAATCGTTACCATATCTTCGACACCCGCCTCGCACTCTCGACGCGCGGCCACCACGAAGACCTCGAGCGCATTCGCATCGCACTTGCGCGAAAGGAGTTCCTCCTTCACTACCAGCCCAAGATGAACATGGCTACCGGAGCCATCGAAGGGGCTGAGGCCCTCATTCGCTGGCAACATCCTGAGCGCGGAATTTTGCCCCCCGGCCAATTCCTGCCCGCTGTAGACGGGCATCCTGCCGCCCTTGAGATCGGCGAATGGGTCATCGAAAGCGCCCTCAGGCAGATGGAAATATGGCAGGGCGGCAGCCTGAATATTCCTGTCAGCGTCAACATCTCCGCTCAGCAACTCCAGCAAGCCGACTTTGCCCAACGCCTCGCCGATCTGCTCGTCGCCCACCCCTCCATCGATCCTGCTCGACTTGAAATTGAAGTCCTCGAGAGCAGCGCACTACCCGACATGTCCCAGGTTTCGCAGGTTATTCACAACTGCGGCAAACTCGGCGTCTCCTTCGCTCTCGATGACTTCGGCACCGGCTACTCCTCGCTGGCCTTCCTCAAGCAGCTTCCCGTCGACGTACTCAAGATCGATCAGACCTTCGTGCGCGACATGCTCGATGACCCCGAGGATCTCACCATCGTCGAAGGCATGCTCGGCCTCGCCTCTGCTTTTCGCCGTCGGGCAATCGCCGAAGGGGTCGAAACCGTGGAACAGGGCATTCTCCTGCTGCGCCTCGGTTGCCAGGTTGCGCAGGGATTCTGCATTGCGCGTCCCATGCCCGCAGAGGATCTGCCCGCATGGCTCGCCTCGTGGACTCCTGATCCGCGGTGGTCCAACGTTTCCGCACTCGATCCCGGTGACCGGGCGCTCCTCTATGCCGGCGCAGAACACAGGGCGTGGGTCGGAGCCATTGAAGCCTTTTTGCACGGCAAGCGCCGCGTGCCCCCGTCGCTCGATCCCACACAGTGCCGCCTGGGGGCTTGGATCTCGTCGAAAGATCTCTCCTTGGAAAACAGACCTTCCAGCTTCCGTCAGATCGAGTCGCTGCACCGGGATCTACACACCTGCGGAACAGAGATTCTCACCCTCAATGCGGAATGTCGCACCGCCGAAGCTGCCGAGGCGCTCTCGCGCCTTCACACTCTCCGCGACGCTCTCCTCGTCGAAGTCAAACAGCTCCTCAAGCATGAATAGTCCCACCAGGATCTGAGCCTCACCAGTCTTCTTCATACCATGCCCTAAAGTCACCCCACCACGTCGGATCTCCTGCCCGCCATGCCTCGGCTGGGGTATCATTGCTCGAAAATTCCACGCAGTCTGAAACGTCGTAAATCGCTTTTGAAGGGGCTAAACCGTGCACCCGGTGTAGTCCCTTCCTAGATTTGCAGAATGAAAGCGTTTCATGTGCATTGCGCAAAAAGCAACACCGAGTAGTCGGATCAGTTCAACGGGAGAGAGTGGGCGATGAAGAGCTTGAAAGACAATGCAGTACTTTGGGTGGCAGTGAGTCTCGCAGCAGTATTGACAGGATGTGGTGGCGCGGGAGGCAGCAGTTCCACGCAGCCTCCGCCGCCGACGACCTACACCCTTACCGTAAATTCGGTGAATCCGACTACGGGCGTTGCGATGACCGTTTCTCCAGCCGACAACAATGCTGCGACTAATGGCACAACGAGCTTCACACGTACCTATAACTCAGGCACCGCCGTGACGGTGACGGCGCCCGCCACGGCGGGGAACAACACTTTCACTTCATGGGCGGGTTGCAGCTCTGTATCCACGGTAACCTGCCAAGTCGCAATGAGTGCGAACACCGCAGTGACCGCGACCTATGCGTCGCCGAAGACCAAGCCCACCGTTTCCGTCACACCGGCTTCGTTCGCGATCACCACGGCGCAGTCGTTGTCTGTCTCGATTACCGTCAGCGGCGGTACTGGCAATCCCGTACCAGCCGGCTCTGTCACTCTGAGCAGCGGTTCCTACAGTTCCGCCGCAACCGCGCTCGCCAGCGGTGCTGCTACGGTGAACGTGCCCGCGGGTTCGCTGGCCGTGGGTTCAGATACGCTAACAGCTTCCTACGCGCCCGATTCAGCAAGTTCCTCTGCCTACAACGCGGCCACCGGAACATCATCCGCAGTCACAGTCACTGCAATCGCAACTTCTGTCTCGGTGGACCAGTCCAGCGTCGGCCCAGCCATTACGGACCAGTTGCTCGGCATGAACATGGCCGCCTGGTACGATCCCACCACCTCCGCGATTGTGCCCGCATTCCAGTTGGCAGGCATCCAGGCCGTACGCTGGCCTGGTGGTTCCTGGTCTGACGATTACCACTGGGCAACCAACACGATGTGCGGCAACACTCCCAACAGCAATGCCACCTTTGCAAATTTCGTGAATGACCTTGTCCTTCCGGGCAACTTCGATGTAGCACTCACAGCGAACTACGGAACCAATTCGACCTGCAATGGTCCCGGCCAGCCGTCAGAGGCTGCGGCCTGGATCACCCAGGCGAAGGCTATCAACGCGCACGTAAGCCACATGACCGTGGGTAATGAGGAATACGGCAGTTGGGAAGACGATCAGCACACCGCGAAAAATGACGCCACAACTTACGCTGCCGCCGTAGGCACGGCCTCCACCAGTGGCGGCTACTATGCGCAGATCAAGGCGGCCGATTCCAGTGTTCTGGTCGGCGTTGACGTCAACCCGGGCAACTCTCCCGCGTGGGACCCGACCGTGCTCGCAAATGCGAAGTACGACTTTGTCGAATATCACTACTATCCGCAGGCTCCGGGGAGCGAGAGCGATACGTATCTGGTGCAGCAGGCGGCGCAGGGCCTCACCACTGAAATCAAAACCATCAAGGCAGAACTTGCGACCGCCGGCAAGCCGAACACGCCCATCTACGTTGGCGAGATGGGCTCCGTCTATACCACTCCGGGCAAGCAGAGCTGGTCGATCACGCAGGGTTTATTCGCAGGGCAGGTCCTCGGCGAAATGATGAACGATGGAATTTCGCGCGCTACCTGGTGGATCGGTTTCGGCAATTGTGACGAAGGAGCTAATGGGTCGGCGGCAGGCAACATGAGCTCTTCTTTGTACGGCTGGCAGACGTTTGGCGCCTACAATGTCTTCTCCGATGGACCCACTGACGGTCCTTGCGGCGTTGGCTCCGGTCCCATCGGAACCATGTCACCCACGGCACGTGCCTTCCAACTATTCAGCCAGGTCGCGGTCAACGGCGAAAGCGTACTCACCGCAAACGTCAACGGCGACACAACGAACGTTCGGGCTTATGCCGCAACGCATAGTGGCGGTACCGTGCTCGTGTTGTTCAACGTCAGCCAATCCGTGAGCGAGGCGGTAACGGTTTCGCTCTCCGCGCAAAATACCAGTTCCGACGTCAGCGTCGAGACCTACAGCAAGGCCATCTACGACCAGTCGCAGAGCGGCGTGTGGGCTGACCCTACCACCACTGATATGGGTACGCAGAATCTGCCTCTCACTCTCACCCTGGCTCCATGGAGCATGAACGTAGTCGTCATCAAGCCGTAGCGGAAACTGTCTGAAGCGTCATCCCTCGCGACGGCCGGAAAGGGACGGTCACTTGGGTAAGAAGAGTCGAGAAGAACTCTGGTCGATTGACCGGGAGAATTGCGATGAAGAGATTGAAAAACAATGCAGCGCTTTGGGTGGCAGTAAGTCTCGCAACAGGATTGACCGCATGCGGAGGCGGCAGCGGCGGCAATAGCATGAGCAACAATCCTCCACCGCCGACAACCTACACGCTGACCGTCAATACGGCGGATCCAACCACCGGAGTAGGCATGACCGTTGCGCCTGCTGATAACAGCGGCGCGGCCAACGGCAACGCGAGCTTCACGCGCACCTATAACTCCGGCACGGCCGTTACCGTCACTGCGCCCGCAAGCGCCGGCTCACACAGCTTCAGCGCATGGTCTGGCTGCACCTCGGCAAAAACCGAAACCTGCAGCGTAACGTTGACCGCGAATGCCGCCATCACCGCTACTTACATCTCACCCACTATCACCATCACGCCGAACTCTGCCGTTATCGGTTCGCAGGTGCAATTCAACGCAGCGCTTCCCACCGGCGTGAGCGGCGGTGTCACCTGGTCTATCGCTGCGCCGTCGGGTAGTTCGCTGAGCCCCGGTACCATCAGCACATCCGGCCTCTACAACACGCCCTATCCCGCACCCGCCACGGTTACGGTCACCGCGACGAGCACATCCGACACGACCGTCGTCGGCAACGCGACAATCGCACTCTCCCAGCCAACTAAAACCTCTGGTCCCTCGCTCACCGTAGACGCCGGGACCGTGACGCACGCCATCAATCCCTACATCTACGGCATGAATGCCTATACGTTGAACACCGCGGCGGCCAAGGCTTCAGCGCTCAGCATCGATCGATGGGGCGGCGACGCCACTTCCCGCTACAACTACCAGCTCGACGTCACCAGCTCCGCCAGCGATTGGTATTTCGAAAACCAGAACGGCCTCGCCGGAGGCAGTGAGAGCAACAGCTCGTTCAACGCGCAGGTCACCGCTGATGCTTCGGTCGGCGCGAGAACCATCGGCACTGTCCCAGTTAATGGATGGGTCGCCAAAGACGGCACGTCCTGCAGTTTCCCCGTTGCTACCTATCCCAACCAGGCGCAGGTCGATTCGGGCCGCGGCTGTGGCAATGGCGTCTACGCCGACGGCGTGAATAGCTGCACCAATTCCAGCGGCTGCGATATTACCGGCAACAAGGCCACAGACACCAGCAACGCGGTCAATGCCACGTGGACAGGCGCCTGGGTCAGTTTCCTCGTCAGCAAATTCGGCACCGCAGCCAATGGCGGCGTCGCTGTCTACGACCTCGACAACGAGCCAAGCTGGTGGGATGCGGTGCACCGTGACGTACATCCGCTTCCATTCACGTACGACGAAGTCACCAACAATGGCATCGCTCACGCAGCAGCAATCAAGGCCGCCGACCCTAGCGCTGAAGTCAGCGGCCCCGTAATGGACTACTGGTGGGCCTATTTCTATTCGAAGAAAGACATCGAGAATGGTTGGGCCAATGGCAGTCCCTGCTGGGAACCGTGGAGCAATCCCATCGATCGCAACGCTCACGGCGGTGTCCCGCTCATCGAGTACTACCTGCGACAATTCGCTGCGTATCAAAAAGCCAACGGCGTGCGCCTTCTCGACTACGTCGACCTTCACACCTACTTCGCCCCCGACAACCTCGCCTTCAGCACCGGAGGCGATACGCAAACCCAGGAGATTCGCTTGAACTCAACGCGCGTCTTTTGGGACCCCACCTACACCGATCCAGACTTCCCGCAGCCAAACTACACCACTGACGCCAACTACACCGCGAACTGCAATACGCCGCTCCAGGCGCCTCAAGTGATTCCTATGATGAAGCAGTGGGTCGCCGACGACTACCCCGGCACCAAGCTCGCCATCACGGAATACAACTGGGGCGGGCAGGAACACATCAACGGCGCGCTCGCACAGGCCGACATTCTCGGCATCTTCGGCCGCGAAGGCCTCGACATCGGCACGCTCTGGGGACCACCCGATCCCGTCAAGCAAGTCCCCGGCCTCATGGCTTTCGAAGTCTTCCGCAACTACGACGGCGCAGGAGCCACCTTCGGCGACGAGGCCATCACTTCCACCAGCGCCGACCAGGGCAAGCTCTCCGTCTACGGAGCGATCCGCACCAAGGACAACATGCTTACCGTCGTCGTCATCAACAAAACCTACGGCGACTTCACCACCACTCTGAAGCCTCGCCAACTTCACCGCCAGTGGACCGGCGCAGGTATTCCTCTACAGCAGCGCCAACCTGAACGCCATCGTGGCCCAGGCCAACATCACTGTCACTGCGCCCGCAAGTGGCAGCACCACCAGCACCCTTGGCGCGACGTTCCCCGCGCAATCGATCACCGTGCTGATCGTGCCAAAGGCCTGAACCATAAGAATGCGATCACACGAAGGCCGGCTCGCAAGGGCCGGCCCTTTCAGATCTTCGATAGGGTAAAGATTGGGATCAAAGAATCTACTGAAAGACCATCCTTGCGATGTTTTGTTTCCCGTCGCTGGGGCAGAAAAAGACAAACCCCGCCTGGGCCAAATGCAGCGCGTCCGCTGTGTAAATTGCCCGCCGGCGCACTGTTCGGTGTCTAAGCAGTTAGAGGGAATCCGCTGCAGTTGGAAACAGATGGAGCCGACGATCGGACTTGAACCGATGACCTGCTGATTACGAATCAGCTGCTCTACCAACTGAGCTACGTCGGCCGATTGCGAACAGGCACACTGACGGTGCCGCGGTTCGCGTCTCCTTCACGATTGTATCGTTGCGCAGGTATTCGGTAAAGCTGGGCCCCGAGGCAGCCAAAGCACTGCCCGCGGCGTCCCTTCAGTATCAATTGGAGAGGAGCCAATCGAATTGATGATGAACATTACCCTGCAGCTCTCTTTCAGAATCGCACTTGTCTGGGCCGGAGGTTTTTTGATTGCAGTGGCGGTTCAAGCTCTCTTGCCCGATCAGGCAGGCTTCAATATTGCCGGCAGGCAAAGCGTCCTCTTCATTCCCTTCAGCCGGATGGGCTTCTGGACCTGCGTCCTCGCTGCCCTCATCGTCACCGGCCTTGTGGTAGGCCGCGCCATGCTCGCTGACATCGGCTGGAACACCTTCCGCTAAAACACGACTCATCTCAAAGTGGGTGTCATCCTGAGCCTCCGCAAGCTTGGGGCCCCGCGAACGATCGTTCGCGGGGTAAGCGGCGCGAAGGACCTGCTTTTCCTCTCGGTCCGAACAACAGCGAATCGAGTCTTCATTCTCTCGACCACCAACCCGCTATACTGCTCCCCATGCAACAAGACCTCATGGAAGAATGGCGCCGCCTCACCGCCCTCTACGGCGAGATGGGCGACATCGAGATCCGCGATCTCGCCGACCAGATCAATGACCTCACGCCCAACGCGCAACAAATCCTTCGCGATGAATTGAAAAAGCGCGGTGTCTCCGAAAAGCACTCATCAGGGCCTGCACAAGGCAAGCGAGACGATGACTCTGCAGCGGTTCACTGGGATGGCAGAGAAGATAGCGATCTCGATCCGAATGGCGACGCATCTGAAACCGGAGCCCCAGAATATACGTGGAAGACAGGACTCTGCCGCTGCGATTCGATCGACGAAGCAGCGCAACGAGGCGAGATGTTGCGTCGCGCCGGAATAGAGTGCTGGGTTCAGCGACCTGGCTCGCGCTTCGTCGTTCCCTGGTTGGAAATTGGTGTGGGTGACATTCAGATCAACGTAGCGGCTGACCAACTTGACCAAGCCCGCGCCGTCGTCTCCCAGCCTATCCCACAGGACATCATCGACCAGGTGAAAGAAGAAGAATCAACCCCGGCCTACGAAATTCCCGTTTGCCCTAAATGTGGTGCGGCCGATCCCACCCTCGAATCGGTGGAACTCTCCAACAACTGGCTCTGCGAATCCTGCGGTCAAACCTGGTCCGATCCCGTCCCCGATTCAAATGCGCCATAACCCGCAACTTAACGCCAAAAACGGAAAGAGCCGCCCGGCAACAGGGCAGCTCCTTCCTCAGGGAGAATAGTTCCAACGGAGGCAAAACCATCAGAACTTTCTGGCTGCATAGTAGGTTTCGGGGAACAGAGTGTCAAGAATAAATCCGGAACAATATAACCGGCATTATTTACAGTAAGTTACAGCGAAGTCAATTCTTGTGGCAACGACGCCATCTTCGCTAGGCATTCGCCTTTTTAACTCCTTATTCTGCCGCGTTTTGTGGGTGTTTTCTAGGGTTTACGGCCGTTTTTCCACAGCAAAAATGCGCCCATTTACCGATCGGATGCGGGCCGTGATTCTTCTCACACCTGGGTTTCAATCTTCGAGATGCAGCCGGATGAACTCGACCTCATACACGGATGAGGCCGGCTTGCCCTGAGCGATCCGGTAAAGCGCCCTGCCACCGCCCAAAAAGAATCCCAGCAGGACAGCCGCACTGCATCCGACGATCACCAGCATTGCCACGCCCATCAGGAACTGGCTCGTCCTTACGATCTCGTTCTCCTTGTCCTGCGGCATTCGCGTCAGTTCGGCCGAATAGTGCACCTGCGCCAGCAGTTTGTGGCTCTCATCGGGAATGGCATCCCCACTCACCAACGCCACGATCGGGCCGCTGCGACTCACTTCGAGTGACGCCTGGTCCGAGTCCTGGAGCGGCTTCGGAAACCCCGGCTGGGCTCCTTTGCCCGCCTTGATGTACTCGCGAATCCTTTTTTCCTGCGCCTCGGCCAGTTGCGGTGTTGGATAGTCGATCAGAGTCAGCGTCGCCGGTCCCGAATTGAGAGAATAATTCGCTGTCACCGCCTCTGCATCGCGGTCGAATCCCACCAGCTCCGGTGGCAACACGCCACCCCCTCCCCCATATCCCGCCGGGCCCTGCGCAAAGTGCGTCGTCTGCTTATCCAGCGATCCCTGCGGCAGGTTTGCCAGAATCGGCGGCGGTAACGCGCGATTTCCCTGCGGCGTCGGCAGGTCCTTTGCCAGTTCGCGCATCTCCCCGGCCGACATTGGGCCTACATGCGAGAACGTCGCATCCACCACCGTATCGCCCTTCCAGAAGAGCACGCGGTTCTTGTCCGATGTTGCTCCAGTGCCGATCTCCGCCTTCGGCCACCCGTTCTGCCGGTAGAACGAGTACGCGCCGTACGCACCGCTCACATCCTGAAATCTCAGCGCCTTCACGCTCAGCGTTTCATCGCTGCGTTTGTAGCTGGCTGTCATTCCGCCCGCGAAGCCATACTCCCTCAGCGCGGCCGCATTCGCACTATCCAGTTCCGCGGGATCGCTGTCGGGCCTTGGTTTCTCCGCCGCCACCCATCCAGCAAACGCATCCGGAAGCAGCGGCTTCTCTTTCTGCGCGGTGGGCGAACCCGTCGTCACCATCATCGGGGACGTCTTTGCAGGCGGAGCCTGCTGCGCTTCGAGGCACAGCGCTGCACCCACCAAAGCCGCCGCACCCACAACCATTGACATCCACCGCATCCCGGATACTCCCTGTCTCAGGCTACCACCCGATCGCTTGCGCGCAGAGGCTTCCGGTTCTGCTCTCTCGGAGCACGCCCATCTCTTCTTTGACACCGCGAACCATCGAAATGTTCGCTGCATCTCACTCCGATGTCCTCGCATCGAACCCGAAATAACGAACGATAAACGGAGGACGACTTCTCATGTTCCGTCTGTCTCTATATGTTCTCGGAGTTTCGGCGTTTGTCGCCGCTTGGGCCATCTACCAAAAAGAGCAGAGGATGATACCGATGCCTGTTCACAAGGCAGCAGCCAAGCTGCAGCACGCCTGGTCCGATCACCATACCCGAGCCTGATGCGCGAGGTTTAATCCAACGTGTTGAGCACCCGCATCGCAGGGCCGACTTCCATTGCTCACACCGCCGGCAGGCCCGCGGGCATCGACCCCTCCGGCAGAGCCGGTGGATACAGCAGATTTCCCAGTACCTGGTAGCGCCCGCCGTAGAACAGGATAGCGTACTCCCGCATTCCCGTACTCAGCGGCCCGCCCAGGCATATGCTCGCCAACAGGAAGAACCCGAATGCTACCACCCCGAAGAAGACCTGCAGCATAATGCCGGCCACAGATGCCGATCCCGTCGAATTTGCGAAGGCCGAATGAATGCCAAGTTCCATGCCTGCGATGGCTCCCAAAAGCACGATCCCCGGAATCAGCAGGATCATAAACACGGCAATCGATGCGATGAGCGGCAGGATCAGGCGCAGAATCGCGTAAGCAAAGAACTGCCCCTTTTCCGCCGTGATGCGCGCCCACACTGAGCTCCACGCCTCGCCCGCCGAGGCATCCTCCAGCGCAAAATGAGGCAACATCCAATCGCGCAGGATGATGTCGAGCGCGAATCCAATCACGATCAGCAGAAAAATTATCGGCAGCAAGGGAAGCACGAGCGCCAGAATCATCCCGATATTGGGAGAGCCTCCGGGCTGCATGTCATGAAACACGCGCCAGAACCCCGCCAAAAACGGAATCGCAATCAGCCCCATCGCCAGCAGAAAGCAGAATCCGATCACAATGTTGAGCCAGAAGAAGCGGGAAGCCTGCTCTTTATAAAGCTGCCAACCGGGCTTAATCTCCTTCGATGTTGTGCACGAGGCAATGGAAGAACGCAAACCGCAGCCGCGTGACCAGGTAGAACACCGCCGCAGCGATCACAATGACCAGCAGAATGAGCCGCCACGCCCTCTGCAATCCGCTCCGGCGGAATGTCGCTTAGCGATTTGATCACGGGCCCGTTGCCCGACGATGAGCCGCCTCCACCGTGCGATGTCGACGATGACCGGAAGTTGCTTCCCAGGCCTTCGGTAACCAGGGCGACAAGCCCAAGCTTCAGAAACGTACCCCAGCTAAATGGTCTGAACAGAAATTCCCTCGTGCGTTGGACCGCGAGAGAGATAGCATCTGCGGCAGAGACGGCGCGCATAATGATGACCTTTCTAGGGAACCCAGCCTACCACGGAAACTACGCAAATCCTACCCGCACAGTTCCATTCACGGCACGACGCGTCTTTCCCCAGCTTCCATGTGGCCAATCAAGCTCATAGCCTATGAAATGCTGGCCGCTGCGTAATGTGTCCAAGCCTCCGCGAAACGCCCGCTCAGCAAACTTGGAATTGCCAAATTCCGGGTTGCGGAATGTTTGTCGAATCGGCCAAGAAGGCGAAAGGGCGTGCGAGCGAGCTGCCAGACGCCGTTGTTATGATTCGGGCATTATGGCTTCCAATTTCAACGCAACCCGCACAGCGGTGCTGGCCCTCTCCTCTTTCCTGGCACTCGGTTCGTATGCTCAAGGGGCGGGTGCAGCAGGACGGGCCCGAGCAGGCTCCCACCATACCGAAGTTGTCGGATGTCAAACCTGAGATTCTTGATCTTGTCCTGCAAGACCAGTGGGACCGATGTAATGACATGTTCGGAGCGAGTCATCAGGTTGATTCATGTTCGATCAAGCCGACTATTGCTGACCACGATACGGCGCGCCATGCGAAGGCTAAAGAACTGCTCGCTCAAGGCAAGGTTGAAACCGGTCGGAGTATTTCTTCATCGCGCTACTCTTTCAGCATTCGTTTGATCCAAAGGAGTTGACGTTGGCGCATGTTCTCGCTGCCAGTGCTGCGATGCAAAGCGATTCCTGCATGCCAAATGGATGGCGGCGGCAGCGATGGATCGATACCTCAATCCATCGGTCGGCCAGATATCTCGGCACACAATTCAAGATGGCTGCCGGTCGATGGACGATGGAGCTATATTCATCGCACCGCAATATCTGACGCTCTGAGGAGCCAGGGTGCGTCTATATCCTTAGCGGCGCAAGAAAAGGCGTTGAAAGCCTACGAGCAAGGTCGCTCAGATACATCGACGACCACGCCTGACTGCAGCTGACACCGATCCAGAGTTGAAGCTCTTCGTCGTCGGACCACGTCCGGGAGAATTGTACCCAACCGGAAGCACTATGCCAGCCCTCTTACCCTACAGGGCGGAAGCCCCAATCTGCTGCGCCGCTCGCCACTCCTCAAACTTTTCCAGCGCCCACTCACACACCATCCGATGACGCTCTTTCTTGTCGCGCACCTTCTTCCGCACTTCCTCTTCCAGCGGCTCCAGCAAGTCAAAGGTGATATTCGCCGGTTGGAAGTCCTTCGCGTCCGCATGCGTAATGTAGTGCACCAGCGATCCCAGCGCCGTCCCCCGCGGCACTGCCGTGGGCAGTTCTCCCTGCGCGAGTTTCGCGGCATACAGTCCAGCCAGCATTCCCGTCGCAATCGACTCCGTATATCCCTCAACCCCCGAAATCTGTCCCGCAAAGAGAATCCGCGGCTCGCTCTTCAATCGCAGAAATTCATCCAGCA
Organism: uncultured Acidobacteriaceae bacterium; assembly: GCA_963735215.1. Classification (GTDB taxonomy): domain Bacteria; phylum Acidobacteriota; class Terriglobia; order Terriglobales; family Acidobacteriaceae; genus Telmatobacter. Next base: position 73,912 of record CAVTKF010000018.1, read on the forward strand.
GAACAGGCGCGCAGATGTAGGTGTTGCGATGAATCTGTCCATAGCGCAGAAACTTCGCATTCTCCAGCCCCGGAATCATCCGCAGAACCCGCGCCTGCTCGCCCCATTTCAGGTGATTTTGAAATCCCACCAGGTTGTAGCTGTCCGCGCGCACATTCTCCTTGCGCAGTTGCACCACGGCCCACGGCATCCTGCCGGTTCGCGGATCATTCAACCCCTTCGGCTTCATCGGCCCAAATCGCAGCGTGTCGCGGCCGCGCGTCGCCAGCACCTCAATGGGCAGGCAGCTCTCAAAATATTGGAGCTTCTCCCACTCCTTGCTCTCCGCCTTCTCCGCCTCCACCAGCGCATCGTAGAACCTGTCGTACTCCTCGCGATTCATCGGGCAGTTGATGTAGTCCGCTGTGCCCTTGTCGTAGCGCGCCGCAAAGTACACCCGCTCCATGTCAATCGACTCCGCATCCACAATCGGCGAAATCGAATCGTAAAATGCCAGGTGCCCCGACCCCGTGATCCGCTGAATTTCCTCGCTCAGCGCATCCGACGTCAATGGTCCTGTCGCGACGATTGTCGCCGCATACTCGCCCGGCTCCAGCGTTGTCACCTCTTCGCGAATCACTCGAATTGCAGGCTCGTTCCGAATCGCCTCCGCAATCCTCCGCGAAAACTCCACGCGATCCACCGCCAGCGCATGTCCCGCAGGTACTGCTGTCTCGTCCGCGATCCGGAGCAGCGCCGAACCAAAACGTCGCATCTCCTGCTTTAACAGCCAGGGCGCTGTATTCGGCGATTCGCTCTTCAGCGAGTTTGAGCACACCAGTTCGCCAAATTCAACTGTCTGGTGCGCCGGAGTCAAGCGTGGCTGCCCATCCACCATCGCGCGCAGCTCGTAGAGATCCACCTCGCAACCCAGCCGCGCCGCCGTCAGCGCCGCCTCGGGCCCCGCCAGTCCTCCGCCAATCACGCGTATCCTCACAGTGCCGGCTCCTCAACACCGGCCAGCCGCATCAGCGCCTCGCCGGTTACGCGCACGTTCCGCCACGAATCCAGAAACTCCGCTCCCACGGCGCGATAAAAATCGATTGCAGGCGTATTCCAGTCCAGGACCTCCCAGCCCAGCCTCGGGCAATCCTTCTCCACCGCAATCGACGCCACCCGTTTCAGGAGCGCCTTTCCGATTCCCAGCCCCCGGAACTCCGGCAGCACAAACAAGTCCTCCAGGTAGACGCCCGCGCGGCCCAGCCAGGTCGAATAGCTGAAAAAACAAAGCGCAAAACCCGCCGGCGCCCCATCCTGCTCGGCGATCAGGCACCAGTAGTACGGGGTCGGCCCAAACCCATCGCGTAACAGATCCGCTTCCGTCGCTGTCACCGCGTCCGGTTCGCGCTCATATCTGGCCAGCGCGCGAATAAACTCAAGAATCTGCGGCACATCCTCAGCCACTGCCGGTCGAATCGTGGTCGTCATGTTCTTATTCTAGGGTGTGATGCAGGCCACAGGCGCGCTCCGGAGCCAGCGAACTACCATCGGAAAAGACGGGTGGCCTCGATGCATGGAATGGCCGGCATTCCGTTAGCCGCGTCTTCCGGCCTTGTGCTCAAGCATCCGTTGGATTTACCTTTGGTCGTGCCGAGGAGAGCATCGTTTGCCGCAGCTTTAACTCGTCGCAGCAATTGCTCGCCCCAGCGTTTTACCGGTTACCGATGCGTCCGGCTATTCTTGCAAAGGCGAAGTTCCTTATGCCGTCGGACAAATCGCCACCAGCGCATCTGACCGGATGAGCAGGTTCGTCATAATGTGTGAAGACTACGAAACGTTTTTTCGATCGAGCATGCGGGCTCTCATGCTCGCCCAAGCTCCCAAGGAGAAGAACATGAAACGCACGATTTCGCTCTGGATCGGTTTGCTGGCAATTGCCGTGCTGCCCGCGCTTGCCCAGACTCCCGCGCAGACTCCCGCGCCCGCCAATGTTGCACCGACCGGAAAGATCCACGGCCATGTGATCAACCCCACCGGCGCCCCCCAGAGCGGCGGCACCGTGAGCCTTAACAACGGAACCAAGGAAGTGGTTTCCTTCCCGGTTGACACTAATGGCGACTACACAGGCTCCGCACCTCCGGGCAACCTACACCCTTATCTACCGCACCCCCGGCATGCGGCCCGACAAGGACGCCGACAAGTTCGAAAACATCAAGATTGTTGTCGGGCAGGACACCGTTGCCGATGACGACATGTCCCGCAAGGAATACGTTGACACACTCCCTGAAGAAACCCGCAAGCAACTGGCTGACCTGAAGACGCACAATGCAGAGGCCCTCAAGGCCAACGCGGTCATCAAGACGCTGAATGCGGATCTCAAGGCCGCGATGGCCGACATTCACGACGCCGACACGGCACGCACCGCGGCCGCCCAGCAACTGGGAGCGTCCGCGTCCAAGACCGATCTCGCCGCTAAAGAGAACGAGATAAAGACCGCGAAATACACCGACGTCGTGACCCTGATGGATAGAGACACCCAGGCACGGCCAACGGAGTCGGTGCTGTGGGCCTATCTCGGCCAGGGACAGTTGGGCCTCAAGAAATACGACGACGCCGAAGTCTCCTTCAAGAAGGCCATCGACCTTGATACGGCATCGAAGAAGCCTCGCCCTGAAATTCAAGGCCTCGCAAACTCCGGTCTAGGCGAAATCTACGCCCGCAATGGCAAGGTTCCTGAAGCCGCAGCCGCCTACGATGCCGCCGTCAAGGCTGACCCCACGAAGGCCAGCTTCTATTACAAGAACGAAGCGGTCATCTACTCGCAGGTGGGGAACACCGATGCCCAGGCCGCGTCCGCTGAGAAAGCCATCGCCGCCAATCCCAATGACCCGCTGCCCTACTACCTGAAGGGCCAGGCTCTTATCACCAAGGCAACCGTCGACCCGAAAACGCAGCGCATCGTTCTGCCTGAGGGTTGCGGCGAAGCCTATCAAAAGTATCTGGACCTCGATCCCAACGGCCCGTACTCCGCGGACGTGAAGGGCATCCTTCAGTCAGCCGGTCAGAAGATCAGCTCCAGCTACAAGGCCACAAAAAAGTAACCGGGTCTCAACCAAGCTTCACAAGAAGGGCGCACTCACGATCGGGTGCGCCCTTTGTTTCTCCTCCTCAGAAAAGCGACCACGGAAGGGCGATTGCAACATTGGAGCACTCACTCCGACGACCGGCTCGATACACGTGCACCGCTCTCATGTGTGGGCGGCAACCACTACAATTCACTTCATGAGCTCCGACCTCCCGAGCTATGAACAAGCAGCCACCATCGTAGCCGCTCACGCTCGAAAGATCGCGCAACACCAGCTCCGCACTGAGAGCATCAATCTCTCGAATGCCGCAGGCCGCATCCTCGCTGCACCCATTCAAGCTGACGACGATCAACCATCCTTCTCACGCTCCACACGCGATGGATACGCCTGCCGCGCTTCTGAAGCCTCGGCGCACATCGAACTTCCCGTCGCCGGTGCGACGCACGCCGGTGAGGCTCCTGCTGGCCCGCTGCCCTTCGCTTCCGCTTGGGAGATCATGACGGGAGCCCCCGTACCGTCCGGTGCTGATTGCGTCGTCATGCTTGAGCATGTCGAAAAATCTGCTGACACCCCGGGGTCCCCAGCGACAGGTCTTGGTCGCTTGGGTGGCAGCATCCGCCTCATCCCCCCGCGCACAATCCACCCCGGAGACAACGTCGTTGCCCAGGGAGCGCAAGCTCGCCGCGGCGATGAGCAAATCCCCGCAGGCACTAGGCTCGCCCCCGCTCAGATCGCCCTCGCCGCATCCTGCGGATATGCTCACCTCGAGGTCTATGTGCGTCCCCGTGTCGCCATCCTCACCACGGGGGATGAACTCGTTTCTGTCGACGCCACTCCCGGGCCCGGCAAAATCCGCAACTCCAACGCCCCCATGCTCGCCACGCTCGTCGCGAACGCCGGCGGCGAACCCATCGTCCTGCCCACAGCAGCCGATACCGCCGAAGCTCTCGATGCCGCGCTTGCGCAAGCCTTTGACGCCGACATGCTCCTCATCTCCGGAGGCGTCTCTGCCGGCAAATTCGACCTCGTCGAACCCGCCCTCGCACGCCTTGGTGCAAAGTTCCATTTCACTGGCGTGAGAATCCAACCCGGCAAACCCTTGGTCTTCGGAGAAATTCCAGTCTCGAAGGGTACGGGCTTCAGCCCGTACAAAAACCTAGCGACAAAAAATGATGAAGGGGCTTCAGCCCCTGAGGCCGTCCCCTTTTTCGGCCTTCCCGGCAACCCCATTTCCTCCGCTGCCACCTTCCACCTCTTCGCCACGCCCATCCTCGCCGCCCTCGCAGGCAGCCGCGAAACCAGCCCCCGTTTCGTCCTCGCCCATCTCTCCCGCGACACGGATAGAAAGGGCAAACCCGGCCTCACCCGCTTTTTGCCTGCGCTCTGCCAATTCAACTCTTCGGTATGCGAATTTCCTCAGGTCGCCCTCGTCCCCTGGCATGGCTCCGGAGACCTCACCGCTTTCGCACGATCCAACTGCTTGCTCGTTGTCCCTGAAGACGCAAGCTTCCTCATGGCCGGCACTATCGTCCGCATACTGCTACATTAGGAATCCAGAATGCCGAAGAAAGCCAAGCCGCAACTTTCCCACTACGACGCCAGCGGCAACGCCCGAATGGTCGACGTCAGCGCCAAGCAAGCCACAAAGCGCTCTGCCACCGCTTCAGCATTCGTCGAGCTCTCCGCCGCCGTCCTTGCTGGGCTCCCTGCAAACCCCAAAGGCAATCCGCTTGAGGTTGCCCGTTTCGCCGGCATCCAAGCCGCCAAGCGCACATCGGAACTCATTCCCATGTGCCACCCGCTCCCTCTCTCGCATGTCGATGTTGAAGCCGACGTCGTCGAAGGCGGTGTCCGCATCCGCGCAACCGTGACGACGACTGGGCAAACAGGAGTTGAGATGGAAGCCCTCACTGCTGCCTCCATAGCCGCCCTCACCGTCTACGACATGACAAAAGCCCTCGACAAATCCATCGTCATCCGCACGATCCAGCTGGAACAAAAATCCGGCGGCAAATCCGGCGACTACTCCCGCAAGAAATAGGCAACTTCTCCGGCTCCGGCAAAAAGAAGAAACCCCCCCTTGACACTCGACAAGAAGCTGCGCAATCCTGTTGTCGAATGTCGAGGGGAAGATGCCGCCATCCACTGATCTGCTCCAGGGAACGCTGGACATGCTGATTTTGAAAACCCTTGCTCCCGGCCAGGAACACGGATGGGCAATCGCCCAGCGCATCCAGCAAGTGTCGAACGACGTGCTTCAGATCGGGCAGGGCTCGCTTTATCCCGCCCTTCATCGTTTGGAATACAAGGGCTGGATTCGCGCATCGTGGGGCGCATCGGAGAACAATCGTCGTGCACGCTTCTATGCGCTTACCGCCGCTGGCCGAAGGCAGCTTGATGCAGAACTCGAGAACTGGGACCGGCTCACAGGAGCCGTGAATTTGGTTCTCCAGAAAGCCTAGCGCGATGAACATGCAGGAGAATGAATGCTGAGCGAGTGCTGGTCCAGATTCCGCTTCTTCGTGACAGGCAAGAAGCGCGTCGAAGTTGACGAAGAACTTCAGTTTCACCTCGAACGCGAACTGGAAGCCAATCTCGCCGCAGGCATATCCCCTGCAGAGGCGAAACGACGCGCAGCGATTGCCTTCGGAAGCAGAGAGCGTGCGCGCGAAGAGTGCCGCGAGCAGCGGCCTTCATTTCTTCTCGAATCATTATGGCGCGACATCCGGTTCGGGTTGCGCGGATTGTGGCGGAATCCTGGCTTCACAACGATGGCGGTGCTGACGCTGGGACTGGCCATTGGTGCGAATGCGACAATCTTCAGCCTGATTGACCAGGCGCTGATGCAGGCGCTTCCTGTGCGCGATCCGGGACAATTGGCCGTGCTGAATTTTACCGGTGCACACCCCGGCCATATGCATTCTGAGGGCGGAGACACGGCCGGCCATATGCATGAGTTCTCGTACCCAATGTATCGCGACCTGCGCGATCGCAACACGGCGCTGAGCGGGTTGATTGCCGAGTCGCCGCTGACGTTGGGCGTGACGTGGAACAACCATGCAGAATCTGTCCAGGCAGAATTGGTGAGCGGAAATTACTTTGAAACCCTCGGCGTGCCGCCGGCCGTGGGGCGGCTGTTTGGCTCCGGTGATGAGACTGCGCCGGGTGCGAATCCCGTAGCCGTGTTGAGCTTCGATTACTGGAAATCGCATCTCGCCGAAGCGCCGGTTGTCGGCAAGACTTTGCTTGTGAACGGAGCCCCCTTTACGATTACGGGTGTCTCTGCCCCTGGGTTTCACAGCATGGTTTGGGGCCATATGCCCGACGTGTTTGTCCCGCTCTCGATGGAGCAGGTGCTCACGCCGGAGTGGCCGTATCTCAACGATCGCCAGTCCTACTGGATCGACATTGCAGGCCGTCTGAAACCAGACGTGACGCGCGCGCAGGCACAGGCCTCGCTCAACGCGCTCTTTCTCGCGCTAAGGAGCGAGGAGTTCAAGCAACTGCATGATCAGTCCGCAAAAGCGCGGCAGGATTTCCTTGCGGCTGCGCATTTGAATGTGGACGCAGGAGCAAAGGGCTTTAGTCCAATGCGCGGCGATTTGCATACGCCGCTTACCATCATCATGGCCATGGCGCTGCTCGTCATTGGCATGGCGGTCGTGAATGTGGCTAGCCTGTTGCTGGTGCGTGCGGCTGCTCGCGCGCAGGAGATATCGGTCCGCTATGCTCTCGGCGCAACGAGCCGGCAGGTCTTGCGCCAACTGCTGGCTGAAGGAATATTGCTGGGTCTCGCAGGAGCTGCGCTGGGACTGGCGCTTGCGCCTGGAGCGATGCGGATGCTCATTCGCTGGACGTCTGCCAATGCACAGGGTGGGCCGCCATTCTCGACGTCGCTTAACTGGCACGTTCTGGGCTTTTCATTGGCGATCACGATGCTGGCAAGTTTGCTTTTCAGCCTGGCGCCTGCGCTGCAGTTCCGGAATCCCCGGCTGGCGGAAGTCATGCAGCAGCGGACGGGCACCAGCGCCGGCGGCTCCCTCAAGTTCCGCCGAACCTGCGTAGCGCTCCAAATCGGATTCAGCCTTTTGCTGATGGTGGCTGCGGGGATGTTCGTAAGGACGATCCATAATCTGCGTCGCGCAGAGACGGGATTCCCGACGGATCATTTGCTGGCATTCGATCTCAATCCAATGCTGGCTGGATATACGGGGAAAGAGGTTGTGCCGGTCGAGCAGCGAGTGCTCGACGCGGTCGCTGCGCTGCCGGGAGTGCGCGTAGCGGGAGCCACCAACGATGACGATTTGGCGGGTGACGATATCGGGGGAGACATGCTGCCAGTTGGATATGCTTCGAAGCCCGACGAAGAATTCGACGTGGAGCTTCCCTGGGTGAGCAACGGATATCTACAGACGCTGGGCGTGCCGCTGCGGGTGGGGCGTTACTTCAATCAGGGCGACACCGCGACCTCTTTGCGTGTGGCCATCGTGAACGAGAGCTTCGCAAAGCACTACTTCGGAAGCGCACAGCAGGCGCTTGGACGCAGCGTATCTCGGCCCAATAAGCCCGGTACAGACGCGACGATTGTCGGAGTCGTGGCCGATGTGAAGCACTCGAGCGTCCGCGATCCAGCGATTGCAACCTGCTACACACTTTTCTCGCAGGCGTTTCGGCAGACGGGGCTTACGTTTTACCTGCGGACATGGCAGCCACCCGATGCAGCCTCGGCGAGCGTGCGCTCGGCGATTGCCGATCTCGATACCAAGCTGATCGTGGGAAACCTGCGCACGATGACCCAGCAGATTGACGCAAGCCTGCTTGCCGAGAGGGCTATCGCAATGCTGGCCACCGCGTTCGGTGTTCTCGCAACGCTCCTTGCTGGGATCGGGCTATATGGAATCCTCGCGTATTCCACGGCGCAGCGGACGCGCGAGATTGGAATCCGCATGGCGCTGGGTGCGCGGCGTGTGACCGTCGTTGGCCTGATTCTGCGCGAAGTGCTCTTGCTGGCCGGAGGCGCGATCGCCGTGACCATTCCGCTGGCTATGCTGGCGACACGGACCGTGCGAAGCCAGCTCTTCGGTGTGTCCGTCGCCGATCCCGAAGTCTACGCAGCCGGAATCCTGATCATTTGTGTGGTCGCGGTTCTGGCCGGCTTCATCCCCGCAAGGCGCGCGGCAACCATCGATCCCGCACGCGCTTTGCGTACCGAGTAGGTTGCAATAAGCCCGCGGACGAAATGAGCAGCCGGGGTACCCCCACCTATACTCTGGCGATAAACCTGCTTCTTTCAATGGTTTGCGCGGAGTCGTCAGCTCCAAAGTCCTCTCAGAATTGAAGTTAGCCGCAGAGTCCTCTCAGCAAAGGAGTTACGGGCGGAAACAGCCGGGTTCATCGTTTTTTCGCAGTCTGTGGTTCTTCGCGATGGTGCCAATTTGTTTATTATCATAGAGTTAACGATGGAATATCGCTGCATTCTTGACGCACTTTGGCCAAATTTGCCGCTGTTTTGCTAGCATGGCCACCGGCATTCGACAATTGCCGGGAACTCGCGGCGGCGGTGAGGTTTGCCCACCGGATTTTGCCTGACCTTGATCTGACCCAACTTCATTGTGCGCCGGGGGGCGGAAATTACCTGCAAATCGGGCGCAGTTTTTATTTGCTTGTTTTTGTTGGATTTAGGTGGCGAATGCGGGAGGGAGATGGTTGACATCAGGGCAAGTGCAGCGAGGATGATGAAAACTTCAGACCGAAATCTTGACATGAGACAAGCTCATTTCTTGCGCGCGACTTTTCGATCAGAGTTGCGTCTACCGATTCACTCCGGCAGTATCCTCGACTCAGAGCCGAAGACGTGATAGGAGTCATACTCCGTATCATTGATCGCAGTATCCTTTGGCCTGGCCACCTCAATCGGCGAACAGTCGCTGGTCACACCTACCTTGCCCCAACATCCCTGATGCATGATCTGGGTTATTGCCGTGGTGACGGTAACGCTCTTACGGGGACAAACGTATGTCTTTCCGCCAATCTCAACCGGTTCGTATTCCACCATCGTCTCAGCCACAAAGATGGGATTCGAGGGAGCGAGGTCTGTAATGAGCACCAGGCGATAGACAGCCCCGGTTGCAGGATCGATGGCGATCTCACCGTGAAAGGGCGGTATGGTTTCAAACGGACGCAGTCCGGTTTTCGGCGTTCCGAAACAACAGTACTTTACGGTGTAGGTGGATTCTTCCTTCGAAATCGCATACTTAAACACTGCCACAGGACCAGTCTCGCCCTGTTCCCAATGGCCCCACTCCACCTTTCCTTTAGAAATATCCCTCACCGCGATGCCCAACAACGGGCCAAAGACGCCCCAATTCACCATCCCGCTCACAGGCGTGGACATGTTTTTTTGCTGCTTTCCGTTTGCTTCGTCCACTTCCTGACCGTTCTGGTATGAGACGCCATTGCTGAAATTGTCGAGGAGCTGAAATGGCTGATGTTCGCGGACAATGGGCGCAGCCGCCTCAGAAAGCTGAACGACCTTCAGATCGTGAAAGCGAGTGGTCGTCTTCTCGGCAAAAAAGTCCGGCAGCTTATGGATGGAGGCCACCAGATACGCGGCAGTCTTGGAGAGGATCAGCTTCTGGGTGTCCGGTACGGGCGGATCAGTTGCGAGAATCTCCGCCGCAGGGAGTTGGAGAAAGACCGATGCGTCCGCCAAAGCCAGCAGCGCAAGGCGGGATTTGCCTCCAGGTAGTCCCGCCTGGATTTTGGCAAGCCTTGATGAGCTGAGCCGCTCGCTCAATTCCATGCCGCCCAGTTGCTTTGCCAGGTCCTGATCCCGATTCTCGTGTGCGTCCGCCATCATGTGCTCTAGCTGCTCGACCGAAATCTGCTTGCCAGCACGCACGGGTAGGACGGCAGCAGCAGGAGGAACTGGAGCGAGAATCTTCGCGTCCCCACTCTCCACCGTTCCTTTTGTTATCGTCGAAACCTGCAATGGAACCACGGAACTCAGCGCAATCTCCATCGTCCCAACTTTGCGTGAGCCCTCGTCATACACGCCGGTGCGCAGCCAGAAATTGCCCCTGGGCACAGCCAGTTCAGAATGGAGTTGCACGCCGGTGCTCTGAAAAACTGCATACGCGTCCGGCTTGATGTTCAGTTCAGCCACATGATCTTCACGGCTGATGATGTTTCCATAGCGGTCGTAAACAATCAGCGAGATGTTGAGTGTGCCCTTGTGAAGGCCGCCCGCGTCGAGATCCAATTTCAGGTCCTTCAGGTCGATGGCGAAGTCAATCTTGTAGTGGTTCTTGTTCTCCTTCTCGGCAGGCTCGTTCTCCCGTGCCGCGGATGGAACAATGCGGACCTTGTAGAGAATCTGCTCACTCTGCGGCATTCCCAGGTCCATAAAGGGCAACAGCGGATCGACCGGTCCAGGGCTCTGGGCGGCAAGCTTCTGCAGTTTCTGGTTCGGGACGTTCGTTGCGCTCCTGGGGAGGTCTGTATCCACGGCAAAGTAACCGCGACGGTACGAAAGATGGTAGTTTCCTCCCGCAACCTTGATGCCGATATTCCTGAAAACTCCGTCCATCTTTGCGTTGGTCGGCACGTAGGAAAGAGTATAAAAATGAGCGCTCTCTGATGTGACCTTATCGATCACATCGGAGAGCCCGTTCATATTCGCGAATGCCCGTCCACCCGTTTGCTCCGCAAGAATCTGCGCATTGAGTTGATCATGGTTGCGGTCCTCGTCCTCGCCTCTGATCGCTTCACCAGCGGTGCTTACAACAGCCGGGTTGTTCTCAGCCGTATATTGGGCGTTTACCGAAGTTCCGCTCGCATCCACAGGATAAAGTGCCGCTCGCACTGAACCAAGCGTCGCGTTCGTCTTCTTGATTTCATCATCGAGAGCCGGATTGCCAGTTCCACCTCCGGTCAACCAAACGCCTGGCGCCTTCTCGGTGAACCAGATGATGTTCTTCCTCCCCGGAAATCCCTGGAGAAAAGCCGCCAGTTTTTGCAGGTCGGCAAGCGTGCGAAACTCGCGATCGATGGTGAGCGATGTTTTCTGCTCCGCGAAGAAGCTCGCCAAAGAGGGAATTTTGCTCTCGGCATTCGTCTCGGCCTGCGACTCCAGCATCACCGGGGTCTCGACCTCAATGTTCTTCTTGTTGCTGAGCGTCGCCGCTAGCACCGCCGGATCGTCGTTGAACCCTTGAATAAAGTGCAGTGCTAATCCCATCGTAAAGATGGCCGTTCGCGTTCCCGGCTTCGCGCCCTTCAGGAACTTCATGGCCTCGCTGTGCACGACGCTCTGATCCTCCATGCGCGTGTTCAGCGAGTCGAGCAGCAGCACATTGACCGCTGGTGGCTGGGGAAACGGAGAAAAATTCGAGAAGACGTTGGGCGGCAGCTTGGGCATCTCCATAGGCTGAGCGGGCCGGGCGGCGCCATTCTCCTCAAAAAACGAGATCGTCTGCGGCTTGCCCTGTTCCGTCACGGTAAAGGCATCCTTGGGAAGTCCAGTGACGGGCTTGCCTGAGGAATCGGTCACAATCACATCCACCAGCACGGCCCGGGAAGTGATTGCCAGACTCGGATTCGATGGTTCGATTTCCGATCCCGGCTGTTGTGTCTGAGCGAATGTGCCAATCAACAGGAACGAGAGAAGGCCAACTTCCATGCGGCATGAACGCATCTTTGCACCCCAAGCCAAAGCATCTGCGCAATCGGCAGCCAATCCTACGCTGACATGGCAATGCAACTCCGTGACCCTGAACACCATGTCATGTGAGAGTGCGGCGAGAGGCTGCTGGGTCTGTTGTGCGATTTCTGGGCGAGAAGTGGCCAACTCCGTCGAAAACTCATCGACTCCAGATGAGTTTCATCCATATAGGTGGGTCGCCGAACCATGCAAAACGCGGGCTTTTCACAGGTCTTCACCATGAGATCGCTAGAATCGAGTAAAGGACGTTGTGCTCAATGTCACAACTCACTATGTGCTTCCGTTGTAAGCTTGGATTCCCGAGAAGACCATGCACAAAGCTTTGTTCGGATATGTCCTGCTCATTCCAATGGCATCCGCGATTTCGGCTCAACAGATTTCTCAACCAGCTCAATCAGTTTCAGAGCCGAATAGACCAACAATAGTGCTTCCTTACTATTCAGCGGAGCTTCCGCCGTATGTCGATGGGCTGCCAAAATGTGCGCCGGTAGATGATAGGATTCACCCGCTACCTGACGGGGTCTACCGCATTGGCCATGGAGTATCGTCGCCGAAACCAATCAAAACTCCCGAAGCCAAATTCTCCGACGAAGCCCTAAACATGATGAAAGAACAGCATCTGAGCCACTTTGAAGCAGTGAGCCTCATGATGATTACCGTCGACGCCGAAGGCAAAACAAAGGACCTCTGTCTGATTCGATCCGCTGGATACGGCTTGGACGGACAAGCGGCTCGTGCCGTCGAAACGTATCGCTTCCATCCCGCTAAGATGAATGACAAACCTGTCTCGGTGCGAATGGTCGTCCAAGTAGATTTCAAGCATTGACGGTTCCAAACACTCATCAAACGAGCTTACTTCCCGTCTAATCGGCATTCGTTGAGGGGGCCGTTTCCTGAACGCACCTTATCGTTTCTGGTTCTGAGCGTGTCGTGGCCTATCCGGACATTACCCCGAATTGCGTTAGATCCGGATTGAAGTTTGAGGCCCAGAACTGGTTGAAAGAGCGAATCCTGACGTGCGCGTCTGGAGGAAAATAGCTATTCGTCTTCGCTGGTCTGCGTAGACAGATACCGCTCATAGCCCAGCTCTTTAATCTGGTGCGATTGGGCTTCGAGCCAGTCCACGTGTTCTTCTTCGTCTTTGAGCAGTTCGACGAAGAGGTCGCGGGAACCATTGTCCTTGTTTTCGACGGCGATGCGCACGGCTTCGTTGTACATCGCCACGGCACCGATCTCCAGTTTCAAGTCGGACTCGATCATGTCTTTGACATTGCCGCCGATCGTCAGAGCCAGCGGATCCATGCTGGGTGTGCCGTCGAGGAAGAGAATGCGTTCCATGAGCGCCTCAGCATGCTTCATTTCGCCGATTGACTGCTTCTTGATGTACTTCGAGAGCTTGTCGTAACCCCAGTTCTCGCACATCTCGGCGTGGAGGAAGTATTGGTTGATTGCAGTCAGCTCCTCGCGGAGTGCGAGGTTCAGTTGTTCGAGGACTTTTGGGTTGCCTTTCATGAGGCGGATTGTTCCACAGGCGAAGAGGGACTGGCAAGGCAGAAGTCGATGGTTCTCCTGCATACTGAAAGCGGCAGATGAGAAAGCGGGCGGAGGAGATCCATGCCGTTGATGCGCGCTCTACGCGCGATTCCATCTCTCATGGCCCTGGCGCTCGTATTGCTGATTTGCCGGAGCAGCCATGCGCAGGCCGCGCTGTTGATGGAAGAACCCTTCGGCTTCTTTGGCTTCTTGAATCCCACTGGTCACGATGCCGTCTATTTTCAGCGCATCTGTGCCGAGACTCCGGTCAAGTTGCGCCGGTGCGCACCGGGCGAGGATGGCGCTGTGATCACTCGCTATCAGGGGATCGCACATTACGACTGGATAGCGATGCCCCTGCTCCCTTACCTTTATGCCGTCGAGAGCGCTTCCGAGGTTCCCGCGCGCGCGGATCGGAAAGCTGTAACCGATCTGCGCGACAAGTATCATGAGGCTCATTTGGCAAGCCTGGGCAAAGGCGTGCCCCGGGGCGGCAATGTAAAACGAGGGTGGAGTCAGTTTGTTGGCGTGGCGTATGACCGGCGCATCTATGCTTTTCGGTTTGCGACCACCGAAGAGCAGGACGACGCATTGATCGCCCAAATGAATGCCGGCGAAAATCGCTCCCGCTTCAACCTGCTCTACAGGAATTGCGCAGATTTTAACCGCGGCATTCTGAACTTCTATTTTCCTCGCGTGTTCGAGCGCAGCATCCTTCCGGACGCGGGGAGTTACCACTCCCAGGCAGGTTACCTACAAATTGCTGCGCTATGCGCGCAAGCACCCCGAGACGCAACTGGCCGTGTTCGATATTCCGCAGGTTCCCGGCAATCGCAACCGGAGCAGGGTAAACAAAAGCATTGTCCAGTCGCTGATCACATCGGGCTATGTGGTCCCACTTGCCTTCATTAGCCCGTACATCGCCGGGGTAGTGATCGTCGACTATCTTGTGTGGGGCCGTTATCCCCTCGGTATCAAGCATCCGCAGGTGCTGACGCCGGAGAAGATGGCTCCACTGACATTTTCTGGTCCCGGGCCGAGCTCGCTCAGCGCAAGTGAGATGGTCGGCACGCCGCTGTGAAGGTTAAATCTGCAAAGCCGTGTCTCTTTAAAATATCCGATATCTGAGCAGCCCTAAGCCGGGGAAAGCTCGCTGGTCGAGTCCAGGCTCAGCAGCTTGAATCCCAAATCGCCGGAGTTCCAATCGATTGCGGCGTGGAGGAGCATGGCGGGCCAGAGGGAGCCAGTAATGCCGACGACCACGGCCAGGATCAGTCCGATCAGGGCGGTTTTGGGCACCTGCGCAACACCGAGATAGACGTGGCCGGCGCCGAAGATCGCGGAGGCGAGCAGCACCGCCGCTATGGGTCCGATCCAGGCCGACAAATACCAGGTCAGAAATCCGCGGTAGAAGACTTCTTCGCAAAATCCCGCCGTCGCGGAGACGATCCAGAAGATGTGGCGCTCGTGTTCTGAATGTGGCAGCAGTGGTTCTGCGTGCTTGAATGCCTTGCGTATGCGCGCACGGCGGTCGGGGCGTGCGAGCAGTGCGCGGCGCTGCCAGACGAGCAAGCCGATGAGCGCCAGCACATAGGCGAGGCCGAGGCCCAAGCTAAAAGGAGCATCGGTGCTGAGGCGCAACGCGGACCACGGCCGTTTGCGCATTGCCCAGAATGTGAGCAGGGCCAGGGTCGGAACCCATTCGCCGATGATCAGATTTCTGAAGTAACGGAGCCGCACATTGGCTGCGCCACTCGCCAGCCTGGCGAGATAGCGGGGCCAGCTCCACTTCCACTCCACCAGCGGAATTGCAAGCAGCATGGAAAAGAACAGATGATCGACGATGGTGTGATGAATCATGGGGTCAGAGTAACCGGTCGGTCAACCATAAATAGCAGGCAATACCGGGATCTGACAAAAATGGTACGCTTCGCGGCTTCGAGCTTTATCGGGATTTGACTATTTAGTACCCTATGGGAGATGGCTAGTTCGTCGGCCCAAAGCCAAAGAAGGAGAAGATTCTGATGGCAGAGATCCCGAAGAAACCGACCACCCGCAAGAAAACCAGCGCGTCTGCATCGGCACCAAAAGCAGTTGCGCCAAAACGCAAGGCCGCCGCCTCCAAGGTGACAACAATCGGCATTTCTCATGAAGAGATCGCACGGCTTGCACATAAGTTCTGGGCCGAGCGCGGCGAACAGCACGGTCACGACGCGGAAGACTGGCTTCGCGCAGAGCAGGAACTCCGCGGCAAGGCATCTTAAGGGCAATTTTTCTTTTTACTGGTTCCCACCCCAATGACGAAGATCTGTTATTGGGGTTCTGGGCTTGCGTACGCTATCCGGCCCTCGCTGATTGTCCAGCGAACTTTGCCTTGCATCGCCCAGCCGTCAAAGGGAGTGTTGTGCGCCTTGGAGCGAGTGTCCTTGGCGTGATACGTCCACTCGGCCTTGGGGTCGAAGACAACCACATCGGCAAAGCTGCCGACTGTCAGGGTGCCACGGCCTTTGAGGCCGAGCAGCGCCGCGGGCTGCGCGCTCAGCAGACTGAGCACGCGGCCTAATGGCAGCTTCCACTCCTTGTGCAGCCAGCGCAGGCAGAGGCCGAGAGCTGTTTCGAGCCCGGTGATGCCGTTGGGGGCGTTTTCAAACTCCACTTCCTTCTCATGCGTCGCATGCGGCGCGTGATCGGTGGCGATGGCGTCGACGACGCCGTCGAGGATGGCTTCGATCATGGCGTCGCGGTCGGCCGCCGAACGGAGCGGCGGATTCATCTTCGCGTTGGTGTTGTATTGGCCAACGTACTCTTCGGTCAGCAGGAAGTGATGCGGCGCGACTTCGCAGGTGACGCGGAGCCCGTTGCGGCGCGCTTTGCGGACGGCAGCGACCGCTGCTGCAGTGGATGTGTGGGCGACATGCAGATGTACGCGTGCGTCGCGCAGCTCGGTGACCAGGCGAATGTCGCGCTCAACGAGACCGCTTTCAGCTTCAGGGGGCATGCCGCGAAGGCCAAGCTTGAATGCCGTAGGGCCGGCGTTCATGCTGGCGCCCTGGGTCATGCGCGTGTCTTCGGCGTGCTGGATGACGCTCAGACCCACGCGTGCCGCCGCTGCCAGCGTCTCGCGCATCACGCTGTCTTTCAGGATGGGATGGCCGTCATCGGTGACGGCAACAACACCCGCGGACTTCATCGCGGCGAAATCATTCAGGGCTTCGCCCTTTGAACCGCGGGTTGCGGCGCCGATGGGATAGACGCGCACACATGCGCCGCGTTCCGGCGCGAGCATCCAGCGGGTGACCTCGGGAGAGTCATTGACAGGGGTGGTGTTGGGCATTGCGGCCACTGCAGTGAATCCGCCTGCAGCCGCTGCGGCAGTGCCGGTTGCGATGGTCTCTTTGTAGGCCTGGCCGGGTTCGCGTAGATGCACGTGGATGTCGATCAATCCGGGAGCGATGGTGAGGCCGGATGCGTCGAGCACCTGGACGTCTGTTCCTGCAGAGCCGTTGGCCGGCTTCAGCTTGCCGGGGCCGGCGATTTCGGCGACACGGCCGTCTTTGAGCAGGATGTCTTTGGGTGCGTCGATGCCTGCGCCGGGATCGATGAGGTGGCCGTTGCGAATCAGGAGAGTTGTCATGCGCGGACTTCCTTTCCTGCTGCCGCGAGCGCCCGCTCCACGACGGCCATGCGGATCGCTACACCGTGCCGCACCTGTTCGAGGATCGCGGATTGGCTCCCGTCGGCTACGCCTGCGGTGAGTTCGAGGCCGCGAATGATGGGGCCGGGATGCATGACGACGGCTGTTGGTGCCTGCGCAGCCAGCCGCTGGCCGGTGAGTTGGTAGGCATCCTTGTATTGCGCGAGATCGAGTTGCAATCCTGCCAGCCGCTCGGCCTGGATGCGCAGCATCATCACCACCTGCGATTGGCGTAGCGCGGTTTCGAAGTCGCGTTCAACTGAGATGCCAGGACCAGCATTAGCGGCTGAATCGGGCAGCAGTTGTGGCGGTCCGCAAAGGACTACGCGCGCACCCAGCCGAGGCAGCAGCAGCATGTTGGATCGCGCTACGCGGCTGTGCAGGATGTCGCCGACGATCGTGACGGTCACGCCGCTCAGCGTGTCGGGCGTAAGTGTTTCCACCCCATAACGCTGATGCACGAGGATCGTGCGCAGATCGAGGAGTGCCTGTGTGGGATGCTCGTGCATGCCGTCGCCGGCGTTCAATACGGGCAGGCGCGTCACCTCTTCCAGGAGCCAGGGTGCGCCCGACGAGTTGTGGCGCAGGATAATGGCTTCCGCACCCAGCGCTCGGAGGGTGAGGCCGGTGTCTTTCAGGGTCTCGCCCTTTTCGATGCTTGAAGAGAGGCTCGATACCAGCGTTGTATCGGCACCGAGGCTCTTTGCGGCGAGTTCGAAACTGGTGCGAGTGCGCGTCGAGGACTCATAGAAGAGCAGGGCCACCCGGCGCTTCAGCAGAATACGGTCGCGGATCAGCGGGTCGAGGTTCTCGAGCACGGTGGCGCGGAACAACAGGTGGCTTATATCTCCAATACTGAGATCCTGCACCGAAAGCAGCGAACCCTGATTGTATGGAAACGGCGATGCGGGGGGCTGAGGTGTTTGGAAGTGTCGACGTACGGGCGGCGTTGGTGCGATTGCATTCATCTTCTAGCTTTCAGCTTTCAGCTCTCAGCTTTCAGTTCTTAGTCGAAGGCTTCCAGCGATGTAGCTGAGAGCTGAAGGCTGAAAGCTGAAGGCCCTTGATTTCAGTCCACCCGTTCGACCAGCAGCACCTGCTCGTCGTTGTCGACCTCATGGAATTTGACTTCAATAATCTCGCGGCTGCTGGTGGGGACATGTCGGCCGACGTAGGTTGCTTCGATGGGCAGTTCGCGATGGCCACGATCGATGAGAACGGCGAGTTGAACCCGCCGGGGACGCCCATGATCGAAGAGCGCATCGAGAGCAGCGCGGATGGTGCGGCCAGTGTAGAGCACGTCGTCGCATAGCACCACGTCGCGGCCTTCCACTTCGCATCCAAGTGCGCCGGGCGTTACGACGGGGCGGACACCTGCCGTGGACAGATCGTCGCGATAAAACTGGATGTCGAGTGTGCCGGTATCGACGGGACGTTTTTCGATTCCGGCGATCAGTTTGCCCAGCCGCTCGGCGAGCGGAACTCCGCGGCGCTTGATGCCGATGAGGGTCAGGTCTTCGCTGCCGTTGCTCTTCTCGACAATTTCGTGGGCCAGGCGCACCAGCGTGCGCTCAACCTCCGAGGCGGACATCAGCCTGCCCTTCACGCGCAGGGCAGGAACAGTAGTTTTTTCGCTCATAGGTTCTCTCGTGCCGCTATTGCGGAACCACCGAATGCTTAGCCCGAAGCCCGAGCGCTCAAGTCGACGCGATCGTCATGGAGCGGCGACCTATGCCGGGAGCAGCCAGGACACGCTGTCTGTGGTCTCGTCATTGTCTCTCGCCGGATGATAGAAGGGTTGACGCTCAGGGGGCAAGTTGTGGAGAAACGGGACACGTTCTTCTGACCTTATCGATTGCACCGGGTCGAAGTGCTTTTGCTGCCGCAATCCTAGACTTCGGTCCGCCGTTTCCGGGACTGTATGCGTGCGCCCAGCGCGCCTCCCGCTACTGCGAACAAGACGAGCAGAGAACAGTTCCACATCAGGCCCATGGTTTCAAACCCGGCGTGCCCTTCGGGTGACAACATCCAGTTTCGCTGGGAACTGGCCTGGGCCGCGTCGTTGGGGAGGTTCATCTGCGCCAGCAGCTGCTGTGTCTTTTCCTGGCTCTTTTCGACGCTGTCGCGCCAGGTTGTGTCAATTTGATTGCCCTGGTGTGAAACCACGCGCAAAACAAACAGCCCCACTCCACTGGCGCCAAACGCGAGCCAACCGGCGATCAAACCGGTGACGAGTCCGATTCGCGCACCAGCGCCAATCGTGATCCACGCCGGCCGCTGGCTGCGCATATACAGCGCTACGGCCCAGGTGGCAGCGCCAGCCATCCAGAAGATGCCCAGCACGCTGAGAGGTGTAATTCCTGACGAGAGCAGGCCTGCCGGTACGGCAACCATCAGCGCCGCACGCATTCCCGGCTTCCAGTCAATCGAACTGGCATCGCGCACGGGTTCAGGCCAGCGCTCCGAAGCTGGGGGAACGGTCCCCTCGCCTTCAGTACTGTAAACAAGCTGAGGCAATCCGCATGACGGGCAATAACAGCTTTCCGCCAGAACAGATTGATGGCAGCGATTGCAGGTAATCTCCATGCTGAGACAAGCCTATAGCATCGGGAAGCATACCGTGCGCATGAGGTCGGCGAAATCAGTCCGCTCCGGGGTCAGGCAATCCTCTTCGCTCTGCTCCGATAATCCGGGGCCTCCGGCAGTTGGCGTGCGTTGCGCAGGGGCACAAACGACCGCTTTCTACAGCTTCGGCACCGCACCGGGAACTGAAACGCAAGCAGATGGAGAGCGTCTGAGAGGTGTACATGAGCCTGGCGCACATGCTTTGACCCACATTCGCGGCAGTAAAGAGACATCCCGCTCTCCTGCTTCAACAAAGCGGTTGGGGATGGTGACCCATAGGGTGCGGCACATCAGAAACTCAGCAAATCGAGAACTGCCGAACGAAATTCGCCCAGGGGCATCATCGTTGAGAGTCGGCCATTTCCCGCTTGGCCAGCCAAGCGTTTACCGTCGATTCTGCTGCTTTGACGGCCTCATCGAGCGTAAGGTTTGTTGAGTCCAGCAGGAAAGCATCGGGTGCGGGCCGCAGGGGGGAATCGGCTCGATTGCGGTCACGTTCATCGCGCGCTCGCAAGTCGCGGATCACTTCTTCGGGCGGGGGTACTGGCTTGGCATCCGCGTGACCACGCTGACCAGTCTGACCAACTTGGCCAATCTGGTCATAGCGGCGCATCCCCCGCACCTCTGGCGCCGCATCCAGGAAGATCTTTACTTCCGCGTTGGGAAACACCACGGTTCCAATGTCGCGGCCTTCCATCACCACGCCGCCTCGGGAGCCCATCTCTTGCTGTCGCTTTACCATCGCCGCGCGTATTGGAGGAAAAACGCTTACGCGGGACGCTGCGTCTGTGACGGTCTGGTTGCGGATCTGCCCGGTGACGTCTTCGCCATCGAGCAGCACGCGGTTTTCGTCGTTGCCCGGTTCCAGTTGGATGTCGGTTTCGGAGGCGAGGCGCTCAAGGGCCGCAGCGTCGTCCAGGGAAACATCGAGACGCAGTGCTTTCAAGGCGAAGGCGCGGTACATTGCGCCCGTCTCGAGGTTCAGCAGGCCAAAATGACGGGCCAGATGCCGAGCGATTGTGCTTTTTCCCGCACCTGCCGGCCCGTCGATGGCTACCACGATGTTTAACCTGGACTTCTGCTCGGAAGTCTTGTCAGCCCTCATCCGCGCTTCTTCGTCCCCTGCTTGCTGCGGTTGTTGAAGAACCGCTTGCCGTTCGCTGCAGGCCGTCCGGCAGCGGTCAGCGTAGGACGGCTCTTGCGTGCCGGGCGTGCATCCTTGCGTGCCGACACCGTCTTTCCGACCGCTTTGACTGCCTTGGTGCCGGCAGCAGTGCGCTTGCTCCACGATGGGCTTGTTGGCTTGGCGTTGTGGTGTGCGCCGTTGCCATTTGAAACGCGCGAAGAAGATCCATTCGTTGAAGTGCGCGAGGAGGATCCATTCGACCGGGCTCCGTTGCTGGTGTGCGGCGACGCGTGTGCGCTTTTGTGCTTTCCGTTCTTTGAGGCACTCCAGCGGGTGCCTGCAGCTGACCGGGTCCCGCTCTGCGTTCGGGTCGAACCGGGCCGGGCATCAGAAGTTCTGCGGGCAGGTCGTCCACTGGATGCGGACTGCGAAGGTCTGCTCGCGCTGGCCGGCTTGTGATCATGGCCATTTGAAGCTGGACGGCTGAAATGCGGCCGCGCAGAATCGGAGGTTCCATTGGTCGAAGGTCTGCGAACCGGCGTCCGCGCAACATGATTCTCTGGCTGGACGCGGTTCTCAACGTGAACCGGAGCGGACACCTGCAGCGGAACGACAGGCTGCTGCTTCTGCGCGAACGGCAACGAAACTGCCGGGCTCGGTGTTTCCTCGTCCCGCTCGAATGATCGGAGGAAGTAGGCGGATGCCGGCATAGACGAGCTTGCATACATGGTGGAGACCGGTTCGAACTCCGGCAACGTCCCAGCCACGTAAAAGTGCGGCGCGTGCCCTAGAGAGATCGTGTGCACCTGGCGCGTCGCAACCAGCCCGCGAATGACTTCGCGTATCTTGCTGCGGGCGGTCAGGGGGGCCAGGAACAGCTCCACGTCCTCCATGCTGGCGGCAATTGCTGCCTGCAGGTAGATGGAGGCAAGGACCGAGATCGCCGTGACTTGTGAAGTCGAAGCACCTTCGGCAATGGCTCTCTGGAAGCGCGTGCGGAGTAGTTGCCACTTGGCCGCCTGTCCGCGGGCTGCAATCACCGGAATGATGCGCAACTGCTGCCAGAGCTCAGTGATCGCGCGGATGACTGCCGATTCGGAAACTTCCCGTCCCAGAGCCTGCTTCAGCTGGGCCACGGTGGCATCGCCACCCTCCAACTGTTTGTAGACGTGCACCGCAAGCTGGGAAACCTGCCGCGATCCCGTCAGCTGCGGGCTACGCCGCCAGTCGCGATCGCCGCGGAGAGCGTAAACGTATGGCAAGACCCAGCCAGCGACCACAAAATCGGGCTGTTCACCCGGTTGGCCCAGCAGGTTCAGCCTTACTGCAACTCCATCATTTTCAAGCCGCACAAGCAGATCTTCAGCATGTGCAATGGTTTTTGGATCCGGTGCCGCCTCAGGCCGTCCAGCGACGGCTTCAACAAAAGAGGGAGCGACGGAAGAAGAAAATTGCCGCCTTGGCAAAAAGAGACACAGTCCGGTCTCCTCAATCCACGTTCGCGCATCTTCCAACGTAAGGGTCCCAAGGCCGTTTTGGCGCATTCTTTCGGCGCGCGCTTGTAGTAATTGCTCCGATGTCAAAGAAAAACCTCACTTCCGGGTCGGCGCTAACGCCCAGGCAACCCTCACGCAGCGCGGAGAATCACCACCCATGTTTTATCTTAAATGCCTTTTAAATTCGATGGAAGGCCCGCTGAATGTCCTTCCAGGAGTACAGCAGCGCTATCGGACGGCCGTGCGGGCAACTTGTTGGGTGCTCGGTCTTTGCAAGTTCCAACAATAGCCACTCCATTCGCTTCGGGTCAAGGGGGGTGTTGATCTTGATCGCGGAGTGGCAGGCAATAGACGCGGCAATGCGCATCCGAAGAGACCTAAGATCCTCATTCAACGCGGCTTCGCCTGGAGTCTCGGATTGCTCAATCACTTGATTGAGCATGCGCTCGAGCGCTGGTCCCTCCAGGCCCACCGGAGCGGCCTTCACCGCAAGTGTATGAGGGCCAAAGGGTTCTACTTCGAAGCCATTTCGCTCTAGTTCATCAGCAATTTGTGCGAATACCACCATCTGCCACGGTTTTAGCTCCACAAGGAGGGGCATGAGCAGGCGTTGGCGCTGCACGTGCTCTACCTGACGATCCCGTAAAATTTTTTCGAAAAGCACTCGTTCATGTGCAACATGCTGGTCGATGATCCAGAGACCATCGTCTCCAACCGCCAGGATGAACGACTCCCGCAACTGCCCCAGCGGTCGCAATGAGCCGAGCTGATTGAGGTTGGCGGCAGCCTGCTCAGCCTCTACCTGGGTCGTCGCTTCCTGTGTGGCCCGTCGGCTGGCTGCACCATCGGAATAGTCGGGCGAGCAGTTTTCGCGGGCGATCGCTTCTGGAGCGTCTATAAGCCCAGCGACCGCTTGCAGAAGCGCTTCCTGTTCGAACCCGGCTGCGATCTCGCGCTCGCCGAACGGCAGTCTGCCGGGGACAGGTGTGAGCGGGCGAGATGTCAGCCGAAATGATTCAGCCTCGTTTGCCTGGATTGTCGCCTCCTCGCTCTCGGCAGGGAGATCTTCAGGCAAACCGGGGATCCTCGAAATCGGCGCGGGAATCAACGAAGGTGTCGCAGCAGGCGAGGAGCCGAGCGCTGCGGTGAATCCGGCGGCCGGACGAGCGGCAATCAGTGCATTACGAATGCTATCGCGGACGAAGTCGTGAATCAGAGACTGCTGGCGGAAGCGCACTTCTGTTTTGGCCGGATGGACATTCACGTCCACTTCTTCTGGTGGCATCTCTAGAAACAGCAGCACCACCGGCGAGCTCGTCGGCGGAATGATGTTCCGATAAGCCTCGGCAATCGCGTGCAATAGTAGCCGATCGCGAATGAGCCGCTTGTTTACGAAGATATAGATCGAGTTGCGATTAAGTTTCTGCAGTTCCGGCTTGGAATAAAAACCTGTCAGCCGCACTGCACCGGGCTTTCTTGCCGGTTCATCAGGATCGCGTTTCCACGGCGGAGGTTCGGGAAGTCCGCCTCGATCGAGTTGCGTTTCGGCGGCAACGGGCAGCAATTGCGCCAGCGTCTCCTTGCCGAAGATCTGGTAGATGCGCTCGGCCGAACGGCTCACTGGCGGAGCGGAAACCAGCGTGTGCGATGCGGACATCAGCTCGAAGTGCTTCTCGGGATGTGCCAGCGCATAGTGCGTCACCAGCGCCGTCACGTGCGACAGTTCAGTCGATTCGGCGCGGAGGAATTTTCTTCGCGCCGGGGTGTTGAAGAAGAGATCCGACACTGAGACTGTTGTCCCGCGCGGGATGGCGGCGTCCTCGACATGCAGAATTTTGCCGCCGGCAATTTCGAGGTGAGTGCCCGGTCCGTCTTCGCCGGTCGAAGTTTCGAGTGTGACGCGCGCCACGGAGGCGATGGACGGCAGAGCCTCGCCGCGAAAGCCGAGTGTTGCAATTGAGAGGAGTTCATCCGCAGTGCGCAGCTTTGAGGTTGCATGCCGTTCGAAGGCCAGCAGCGCATCATCGCGATTCATGCCCTGTCCGTCGTCGGCGATGCGGATCAGCTTGCGTCCGCCTGCTTCCACTTCAACGCGAATGCGCTTGGCGCCGGCGTCGAGCGCGTTCTCCAGCAGTTCCTTCACCACCGAGGCGGGACGATCGACCACCTCGCCGGCAGCAATCTGATTTGCCACCTGGTCTGAAAGAACTCTTATGCGCCCCATGAGGAAAGCGTATCAGTGATTAGGGAGGAGGGAATAGCGACCGGGGAATGAGGTCCGGCAGCTACGAGCTTCAGTGTGCTTGCGTTTCCAGCGAGGATTCTCTTTGCATCTGCTCGTAGCAAAGCAAAGCGCGCTCACCGTCCGAACCTTTGACCGGGGCGAGGTTGCAAATGGCGAGGCAGAGATTCGCAAGCGCAAAGGTAGACGAGGTGTTCCAGAAAAGGAAAATCAGCGCAACGTTTGTCATCGGGCCTGCAAGCGAGACCAGCATATTCTTCGCCGGCGAACCGGCTTCCCGCACGATGTACATGCCTTTCATGCACAATCCAATGCTCTTTACCCTGATGCCGACCATCAGCGAAGTCACGATGTGCCCGAACTCATGCAGCACCATCGCAGACAGACCAAGAAACAGAGTTCCAGCGAGGGAGATGAGCCAATGTGTCAGCAGATAATTCATGTCCCAACTCCTTCACTCTCATCTGATGTTCCTGCTGTATCGCGGGATGTACAGACGGATCAGTTGCGACGGATTGATCAGTGGAAAAGAGCGAGTAACCATGCGGATTGGTTACGCTTTGGGGAACTGGATTACTCAGCGGCCGCCATGTCATTGGAGCAATTTGATTGCACCTGAAAAATTCACTTTCAATGCAGAGTCCGCAGAACAGCGTCTGCGAGTGTCGGAGAGGATTCAGGAGACGGAACAAGCGCAACCGGATGCTGGCCGACAGCTGTTGCTAACCCTGCACGCGCAGAACTGCAGACTGAAACGAAAAATGCCGCACGAGGCGGCATTTTTGATTCCGTATCAGTATCTGAGGCGCGGTTAGATTCCGACGCCGAATTCAGTGGACTGGTGGTTGCCGGCGCTCGAGTAGAAATCGTAAGGGGTGCGCCGGTTGAACTTGTAACGCAGGCGAAGCTCGCGGCCTACGTAGACGCCGAGAGCTGCAACGGCCATCGCAGCGGAGATCCATCCAATGACCTTGAGGGTTTTGCCGTCTTCCTCATCGTCGAGGAGTGTCAGATTGTGGCATTCTGCAGACATAAATTGGACTGGTCTCCTATATCAATCATAGCTCAACTCTCTTTGGACGCACTTCTCCGTCAAGAGGTGAGACTACAACTTTGGTTGGATGCGTCCCAAACTGATTAATATGGCTGAGCAATTTTGAGGAGCCATGAATCCTGCGTCGCCGCGGGAAGAAAGCTGGCGCGCATCGAATTCGCGGCAAGCTGGCGGAGTTCGTCGCGAGTGAATCCCTGCTCGGTGTGAGCCAGCAGGTATTCGTTGGCGATGTCGGAGCCGAAGAAGGCCGGGTCGTCGGAGTTGATGGTGACCAGCAGGCCGGCGTCGAAGTAGCGGCGCAGCGGATGAGCGGCGAACGATGGGCAGACGCCGGTGCGGACATTCGAACTTGGATTCAGCTCCAACCCGGTGCTCCGCACTTTCAACTCTTGGATCAGGTTTGGGTCATCGATGGCCGAGAGCACATGGCCGAGGCGTTCGGAGCCGATGGAGAGCGCTTCCCATATCGCTTCAGGTCCAGTGGTTTCGCCGGCGTGGTTGGTGAGGCGAAGACCGGCAGCACGCGCTTGAGCATATACCGCGCGGAACGGCTCGGAACCGCATCGCCGTTCGTCTCCGCCGAGGCCGATGCCGATGATCGACGGAAACTGGGCTCGCATCGCGGCAGCTTTCTCGAAGACGCGCTCGGCTTCCGGCACGGTGAAGTGGCGGACGGCGTCGAAGATCCAGTAGACCGAGAGGCCGAGTTCGCGTTCAGCCCGCAGACGTGCACGTTCCAATCCTTCGAAGATGGGCTCGAAGCAGGCCGGATCGTGGTTGCGCCACATGTAGATGACGCCGACGGAGATGAAGACCTCGGCGTGGACGACTCCCTGTTCGGCGAGATGCTGCATCATGCGCCAAGCGGCGAGTTCGTAGTCCTCAGCGTGCATCAGTTGACGGGTGACGGCCTTGAAGGCTTCGATGAAGCCGGTGAAGTCAGTGAACTGGTAAAGGGCATCGGCTTCGGGGATCGAGATCGGTGTGGCGTCGTGTCGCTGGCTCAACTCCACGAGCGTGGCGGGGGTGATGGTGCCTTCGAGGTGGAGATGCAGTTCGGCTTTGGGGAGCCGGCGAATGAAGGACTGGATATCGTCCATCTGACAAGTTTACGAGGTGATTCTCAGGCGGCATGGAGTGAAGAAGCTGCGACCATCGTCCTCGCCTTGCTCTAAGTGGAATGCGAGGGGCCGCTCGATGTGATCGAGCGGCCAGCCGTGATCAGCCGTGTCGCAGGCAGGCTTGAACTGCCTGATCAAAAAAGGACCGGTGCTCAGATTTGGGCCTGATCGCCCTGAGCTGGGCAGCCGTCTCATCATCGGGCCAATGACTCTCGTCGTCATTCATCCGTTGGTAGCCCTTGAGAATCTCCGGGTTTCCGAGCGTGAACTCGTCGCCCAGTCGTATCCAGCGCGCAACCAGGGCCCGGCCTTCGGCGCTGTCTGGCGGCACCTCGCGATCGAGCGCGCTCTGAACATCGGATAACACAGCCAGCCATCGCGCACCGGCGTTTACCTTTTGTACAGGCGTCATGGCTGCCCGCTGCGACCGAAGCGCCTCAAAGGCCTCCGGGCTGTAGTATTTCGCCCTCCAATCTGTGGCTTCTTGCATTTGTATCTCCTTCAAGATGGTCTGGTAGAGGAGCCACTCGGGTTCCGCAAGGTCCTGTGCGCGATTCCGTGCATGTTCAATGGCCCGCAGGACGCGATCGAGGCCGTCGCGCCGCTCAACAAGCGCTGCATGCTGCCGCGCAAGCGTGACCGTCAGCGGCTCTGCGCCACGGCCGATTGGGTTGTTCAGCAGCGCGCCGATGTCGCGCAACGAAAGTCCCAGATACCGCAGCGCGAGAATCCGCTCAAGGTGGCCGAGATCCTCGTGGCAGTAGAGCCGGTAGCCCCGCTCTGAACGATGCGCCGGCGATAGCAGCTTGAGCCGGTCGTAGTGATGCAATGCCCGCACAGTAACGCCAGCAATCTTTGCGAACTCCTGGATGCGGAAGGTGCTCATGGGTCTTACCATAAACATCTTTGACCCTGACGTAAGGGCAGGGTCAAGCGCCTTTTTAAGAAAAATGATAATAAGTCGGCCAGAATCCAAGGATTCAGCGGCTCGAGATTTCAACTATCGAGTTCTGTCTGAGTCACTCATTCACATCAACGTCATCAATCGTTTTGATTTCTCTACCTGACATTACCGCATTCCCGCGAACTCCGACCGGTGGCGGCTGTAGAGGAAGTAGATCATCAGGCCTACGATCAGCCAGATGAAGAAGGCTTCCCACGTCAGAACTTCGAGTCCCATCATCAGCATGATGCAGAAGATGATGCTGAGCACGGGAAAGACTGGCCCCCACGGTGCGCGGAAGGAGCGGGGGCGCTCGGGTTCGCGGTAGCGCAGGATGAGCACGGCGATCGAGACCAGCACAAACGCGAAGAGCGTGCCGATGTTGGAGAGATTCGACACGGTGCCGATGTCGAGCAGTCCGGCGGGGACGCCCACGACGAATCCGGCGACCCAGGTGGCGACGGCGGGCGTGCGGTAGCGCGAGTGAATCTTGCCGAAGACCTTGGGCAGCAGTCCGTCGCGCGACATGGCAAACCACACACGCGCCTGGCCCAGTTGAAACACGAGAATCGACGAGATCATGCCCAGCATGGCGCCGATCAACACGACCAGCTCCACCCAGCGCAGGTTGTGGCCGCCCGGTTCGAGCGAGAGACGCTTGAGGGCGTTCACCACCGGCGCTCCGTCGCCCATGATGGATTGCCATGGAACGATGCCGCTGAGGCAAAGGGCGACTCCACCGTAGAGCAGGGTACAGGCTACGAGGGTGGCAAGGATGCCGAAGGGCAGGTCGCGCTGCGGATGTTTGCACTCTTCGGCGGCGGTGGAGACCGAGTCGAATCCGATGTAGGTGAAGAAGATGATGGAGCCGCCGGAGAGCATGCCCGTCCAGCCATTGGGCATGAAGGGATGCCAGTAGACGGGCTTGATGAAGCTGGCCGCCGCTCCGATGAACGTCAGGATGGCGACGATCTTAACCAGCACCAGGATGTTATTGGTGCGCGCCGACTCGCGGATGCCGCGCACCAGCACCACGGTGAGAACCATGACGACGAGGAAGGCGGGAATATTGAAGCCGAAGTGCCAGCCGGGCGCGTAGAGATCTTTGCCGGCGAGGTCCTGCAGCCCGGTGGGCAGATAGGCAGGCGATATCCATTTGAGGGCGGGATGGACGCCGAACCACTCGAGCAGCGCCTCAATATGTGCGGCAAATCCAACGCTGACGCTCATGTTGGAGAAGGCGTATTCCAGAATCAAATCCCAGCCGATAATCCAGGCGACCAACTCGCCGAGTGTGGCGTAGGTGTAGGTATAGGCAGAGCCGGCGATGGGAATCATCGAGGCCAGTTCGGCGTAGCAGAGGCCGGTGAAGACACAGACGATCGCGACGAGGACGAGAGAGAGTGCGAGCGCGGGACCGGCGCCGGGACGTCCGGCCATGGCGGTATGCGTCAGCAGGTAGTGGATCAGCGGCGTGTTGCTGACTTCAGGGGTGTCGAACTTTTGTCCCGCCATGGCGGTGCCGATGACGGTAAAGATGCCGGAGCCGATGACGGCGCCGATGCCGAGAGCGGTGAGCGACCAGGGGCCGAGGGTCTTTTTCAGTGCATGTTCGGGTTCTTCTGATTCGCGGATCAGCTTATCGATGGATTTGCAGGCAAGCAGTTGGCTTGGCAGGGCAGTTCTCCTCGTCCGGTCCGGCATCCAGTGCTGGGCGCAGATGGTTCCAGCTTGCAGTGGGAAGCCTTATGCGGAAGTTTACATGATGAAGATTGATTCAAATCGAGATGGGACGGGACGGTGCGTGGTTGTTGCGGAGGAGAGGTTTATGTAGCAACACCACGAACCTTGCAGAGACACCAGTTTCTTCCCTCACAAACCAGATGGTTCATAAAAACTCAGCCCCGCATCCCCTTGCTCCAGCACCCGCGTCCTGCGCAGCACACCATACTCATCCGACAACTTGTCCCTCCGACGATGCTCCGCGATCACTACCGCACCCTCCGCGAGCAATTCCCGGGCATCTCCACCCAATAACCCCAACGTTGTCGCATACTCCTCGGCGGCCTCATACGGCGGATCGAGAAAAACAACGTCGAACTGCATCTCCGCGCTCTTCGGCCGCACCCGCCTTAGAAACGCCCCGACGCTCACGGCCTCCACACGCACCCCGCTGCGAAGCCCCAGCT
Organism: uncultured Acidobacteriaceae bacterium; assembly: GCA_963735215.1. Classification (GTDB taxonomy): domain Bacteria; phylum Acidobacteriota; class Terriglobia; order Terriglobales; family Acidobacteriaceae; genus Telmatobacter. The sequence continues at coordinate 103,722 of CAVTKF010000018.1, forward strand.
TCTCCAGATTTGTTCGCAGCACTTTCAGCGCCGGCACGGCCCGCTCCACCAGCGCCACGCTCGCGGCTCCCCGGCTTGCCGCTTCGATTCCCACCGCGCCCGATCCCGCATACAAATCGAGGAACTGTGCCCCTTCCATCCGCGGCGCAAGCACGTTAAATAGAGTCTCCCGCAGCCGATCGCTTGTCGGCCGGGTCTTGAGCCCCGCCGGAGCCTCCAATATCCTTCGCCGCAGCGTTCCCGCAATCACACGCATCGCGAATCAGGATATAAGAAACGCTCGGCCCCCCTCAGCCACTACAATTTAGACATGCGTGGCTGGACCATACCGCTGGGCCGATGGATGGGCGTGGAAATGCGCATGCACGTCTTTTTCCCGGCTCTCGCGCTGGTCTGCCTGGGCCTCAGCGCTACCTCGGGAATCCTGCGGGGCCTCGCGCTCTTTTTCATCTGCGTCGCCGCCATCGTCGTGCGCGAGACCGCGCGCCTCATGATGGCCGCCTATCTCAACCTCAAGCTGCGCGCCGTGCTTCTGCTCCCCATTGGCGGACTCTTCGCCTACGCCAATCCCGAAAGCCAGGAAGCCTCCAACGAGGGTTTCGGCCAGTTCGCCATGGCCCTTATCGGCCCCGTCGTCAACTGCCTAACCGCGCTCATGTTCGCTGCTGCCTTTATCGGCGCGGGCGGCGATGTGCACCTGCTTGCGCGTCCCTTCATCACCGGCGATCACCTGGTGCGCAGCATGGTCTGGATGCAGGCCGGCCTCGGTGTGCTGCACCTGCTACCCGCCTATCCGCTCGATTTCGGCCGCCTGCTGCGCGGCAACTTCGCCCGCGCCCACGGACTCTCGCCCGCCGGCCGCGCCGCCTCCGGCATCGGCCAGTTCATCGCCCTCGCAGTCATGATCGGCGGCATGGCGTTGCACGGATACTGGCTCATCATCGCCGGCTTCTTCATCATGATCGGCGCGCAAATTGAGGACCAGGGCGTTTTCTTCCAGTCCGTCGTCGACACCGTCCGCATGCGCGAAGTGATGCTCACTGACTTCGCCACGCTCTCGCCGTCCGACACGCTCGCCGACGCGCTCTACCGGTGCGTTCACTCGTTGCAGGAGGACTTCCCGGTGGTGCGCGGTCCGCAACTGGTGGGGATCGTCTCACGCCAGCGCATTGTCGACGCACTCCGCAACGATGGCAACGGCTACATCCAGTCCATCATGTCCCGCGCCTTCCAGGTAGCCCGACCCGAGGACACCCTCGGCACCACAATCCGTCGCATCTCCGGCGGCCATGGCCTTTCGCTGATTCCCGTCACCGAAAGCGGCAAAGTAGTCGGCATCGTCAGCGTGCAAAACCTCATGAGTTCCATGTCTCTGCTGGCTGAGCAACGCCGCATCGAAGCCGACGACGCCTCCGAATAGAGACCTCAGCACCTGACCTGGTGCCCCATCGACGGAGTTAATCGCATCTGGGTTGCCGGGTGCCCCATCCATGACGCAGCGTTATCGCGGCATGGGTGGGAGACCGCAACCCTCGACTACCATGTTCTAAGCAATGTCAGAAGAACTCGCTCCCGGCCTCTACCTCGTCGCCACACCCATCGGCAATCTCGGCGACATCACTCTGCGCGCTCTCGATATCCTCAAGCGCGCCGACCGCATCGCCTGCGAAGACACCCGCCAGACGCAAAAACTCCTCAACCACTTCGTCATCGCCACGCCCACTGTCAGTTATCACCAGCACAACGAGCGCCATCGCGCGACAGAACTGGTCGAGTCACTTAAAGCTGGCGCCCGCATTGCTGTCGTGTCCGACGCCGGCATGCCCGGCATCAGCGATCCCGGCTCCTGGTTGGTGGAAGCAGCGATCGGCGCGGGGGTTCCCGTCATCCCCATTCCCGGCGCCAACGCCGCCCTCAGCGCCCTCGTTGCCTCTGGCCTATCCACAGAACAATTTCAATTCCTCGGATTCCTGCCGGAAAAAGCCGGCGCCCGCCGCACACGCCTCGAAGAAATAGCCTCGCAGGCGCGCGACTCCGCGCAGACGCTCATCTTCTACGAAGCCCCCCATCGAATCGCCGACACGCTTGCCGATCTGGAAGCCGTCTTCGGGCCCACGTTGAGCGTAGTCGCCGCCCGAGAACTCACCAAGCTCCACGAAGAATTCCTCCGCGGCACAGTCGCCGAAGTTCGGCAGCAGCTCGCCACACGCGACCGCATCCGCGGCGAATTCGTGCTCCTCATCGAAGCTCCTGCCAAAAAACCAGGTGCCCCAAGTCCGGATTCTCAGACCAGGGAGACCATCTCCGCCCGGGTCGCTCGCCTTCAGGCCGAATCAAACCTCGACGAAAAAGAAGCCCTCAAGCGTCTCGCCCGCGAACTGGGCCAGTCGAAGAGCGAACTCTACCGCGAGCTCCAGCGCGAACGCGCCCGCCATCGCTAGGCTTCGCCCCGGCCCCAAAATTGGATTTACGAACGATCGAACCTGGCCTGGTCGTCTCGCTGCTTAGTCATCCGATATCGGATCGAGCAAAATCACATTCAATAACGACTTGTGCACTCGGATGCGGCTCTTATAGTCGATGAACCCCATTTTGCGAAAGCGGTTCATGAAAAAGCTCACCCGCGAGCGCGTGGTGCCAATCATATCTGCCAATGTCTCCTGCGATATAGGGGGAATCAGCGTCTCCTGCTCACCAGGCTTCCCGAACTCCGCCATCAGCAGCAGAATCCTCGCCAGTCGCTTCTCACTGGAATTGAAGAGATGATCTACCAGGTCCGCTTGAATGCGAATACTGTGAGCCAGCAGGAATTTCACAAACAGGTCGGAGAAGCCGTGCTCTTCATGCAGCACCCGAATCATCTCCTTTCGGCTGATCTTCATCGCACTGCAGGCCGTGATCGCAGTTGCCGTGGACAAACGCAGCCCGGGTACCGCCGCCAGCGCCCCCTCGCCGACAAACTCGCCGGCGGCCAGCATCAAGATCGTAGCTTCTTTCCCGGCGCTCGAAACAACCGTCACCTTTGCTCTGCCCTTTTGCAGGTAGAACACTGAATCCGCCGGATCTCCCTGCGAGAAGAACGGCTGCTTCGGCGCGAATGTGACGATCCTGCGTCCCAGCCCAGCCTGCGCGAGGAACTCGGCGGCATCAAATGCGGTCTTTTCGAATTCAACCATCCAGAGGCTTCCTCCAACCAATGAGGCGACGCAGCCGCACTCCACAAATCGGGCTAATGAGCTATTACAAGTATCTCTTAGTAAGTGAGCTTTAATGCTCAGACTCACCATTGAGACTCGAAATAGTATCGAAATCACCGGAAGCGCTCACTACACGCGTGAAGAAAGAAACGCCCCGCACGGTAGAAAAATGGTGTATCGCATGAAGAAAGTCATTACATTCGTCGCACTTCTCAGCATGACCAGCATCGGCTGGGCGGGAACCAATCGTGAAGCAACCAACGACCGACTCGATCATGCCGGCAGAGTCCTTCACGAGATCATGGACGCGCCGGATAAGGGCATTCCCGAAGAAGTTCTTGAGCACGCTAAATGTGTTGCCGTTGTTCCCCATCTTCTCAAAGGCGGCTTCGTATTCGGCGCGGAAAATGGTCGCGGCGTGGCTACCTGCAGGACCGCAAGCGGCTGGAGCGCGCCAATCTTCTTCGCTATAACCGGCGGCAGCTGGGGATTGCAGATCGGCGTCGAGGGCGTGGACCTGGTCATGATCATCCAGCACGAGCGCGGAATGCGCCAGTTGCTCTCCAGCAAGTTTGAGCTCGGCGCAGACGCGTCTGCGGCAGCCGGACCGGTTGGCCGTCATGCCTCGGCTGATACCGATTGGAAAATGGATGCCGAGATTCTCACCTACTCGCGAGCCAAGGGTGCGTTTGCCGGAATTACTCTCAACGGCGCTTCGATTCGTCACGACGAGGATTCCACCCGGGCCATCTATGGCCACAACATCTCAAATGCTCGCATCCTCAACGGCGAGGTAACCGCTCCTTCCTCGGCGAATTCCTTCCTCGATGCAGTCAGAGGCGCGAAGGCGCAGGCAGTCGCTTCGAACTAACAATGCGATCTTTGAAGATCGCGGGCGTCTCTGCACCTGAACGGCGGAGACGCCCGCAGCATTAAGAAAGGTAACCATGCTCTGGACTATCTTCGTAGTCGTTCTCATCTTGTGGCTTCTCGGCTTCAGTTTCCATCTCGCCGGCGGCCTGATCCACATCCTGCTCGTCGTAGCCCTGGTAATCCTGGTCTTCAACCTGATTAGCGGACGACGTAGCGCCCTCTGAAGACCCTTCGACGAGGCGTCCTCACCCTTCTTCTGTGTCGACATGGCCGCGCTTCGATCGAGATGCCAGCGAGGCGCGACTACGACTTGTCCTTAAGGGCTGCGAAGTTCAAACCAGACCCACACTCCCACGTCAATCCTGGGATCTATGGACTCTGAAGGACTCGCTTTACCGCTTCTTCTGGCGTCGCCGCTACCTCAAGCAACCACCGGTTCTCAGCTTTCAGAAATCCGGCTTCCACCGCTCGATCCAGAAACGCAAGCAGGGGATCCCAATATCCCACGGTATTGATCAGCACGCATGGCTTGGCATGCAGGCGTAGTTGCTTCCAGGTGACGATCTCCATCATCTCGTCCAGCGTTCCATAACCGCCGGGCAGCATCAGGAAGGCATCCGACAGTTTCACCATGCGCGCCTTGCGCTCGTGCATGGTCGGCACCATTTCAAGACGCGTCAGTCCCCGATGCGCGATCTCGCTGCCTGACAGGATCTCCGGCAGCACGCCAATCACCTCGGCGCCTCCGGCCAGCGCCGCATCGGCCACAGCGCCCATCAGTCCCACGCTCGCGCCGCCGTACACCAGCCCCAATCCCGCGCCAGCGATGGCAGTCCCCAACGCCCGTGCCTCTGCCAGATACACAGGATCAGCGCCGTTTGCCGATCCGCAATACACGGCCACCCGTTTCAATTTCATCGCGCACTCAGAATAGCGCCCGCCGCTCCGTCGATCCGCAACCCGTCTATTCTCCACGCCCCGGAGTTCGCAGAGCCAGTTCCTGTGATGGCCGCGTAAATCCCCCCTGCTGGCTCCACGCTTGAAACTCCTTCGCGGACAATTCGACCGAGCCCTGGACTCGATTCTGCTCAACGGAGAAATTGCCCAACCGTCGCGGCGCTGACTGCAGTGAACCGGACTCGTGACGCGGTTCATTTGCAAACACGTCGGCGAAGGATGCAGCTTTCTGAGAGAAGAATGTGGCCTCGTGATCGCTTCCGGCGTGGAGCGAGAAATCCACACGGACCTTGGAACCAAAGCTTGTCCCTACCATCAAGACTTCCGCGCCTTCTATCAACTGCGTCAACGCGCTGTTCGGCTGCGAGTGATTGAGACTTCCTTCGGCTTTCGGGGATGCGATAATCACGTTCCACGAAGTGACGTCGGTGCGCAATTGGGCCAACCGTTCCATCAGAGGCATGTCGATATCGGCGTGGGTCGTATAGCGATGCAGCGCACGCTGGACCATCGACTGCGTTCCGAACATCCCGATCCGGCCGTTCAGAATGACGAGCCAGCGCATGTCCAGCATCTCCCCCTGCTCTCGCGCGAACGGTTTGATGAGGATTACCGTTTCCCCCTCGCATTCGCTTCTCTCAGCCCCGTTCAGTTCTGCGGAATTGAAAATTCGTTCTTTGTCGAAACGTCCAGCTACCAGGAGCAGGTGTTCGGTGAGTGCACCCGTCGGGGCCGTAGCGGCCACCTCAATCACTTCATCGATGCTTCTGTTGCTGTCGACTCCCGCGAGGGCTCTCCAATCATCCAGGTCGAGCCCGTCGTTGCGCGTCGACAAAACCAGACGGCCATGCGAATGCCCATTTACGTGGTTATCGAACCCAGCGACAAGTTCGGCACCGGGAGGAACAAGCGAGAGTAATTTGCTATTCAGCGGCGATGCGAAAACGGGATTAACGAAGACCGCTGTCGAAGCCAGCATCCATACGAGCTTGTAATAAATAGAAGGGCTCATGGCCTGCCCCTTTGTGCCCTGGTGGTCTCGAACTTGCCTGCGGCCCGTTCCTAAATCCGTGGGCATGAGCGCCCGCACCAGGTGCAAAATCGAAATAGAGATTCAATACGAATTACGAGCGTACTTCGCCTTTTCCCTGGATGCTATGCCCTGCATCACACACAGCCACCCAACAGAGTTTGTACGAAGGACACGCAAATCCAACCGGAGTCAGGCTTCGACAGTTTGACCGCAACAATCAACTTGAAGAGGTGCAACTCTGCGCTTCCGATTGGAAATAAAGTGGATCCACTCCGAGCTGATCCGCGTGCATCTCCTGTCCATCGGCGCGATCATCGTCAGGAAGGTAAACTAGAGCAAGGATCCTTCCCGCCGGACGCCGCCTTTGTCGCAGTCGCTCATCGAAAACCTGAACCCAGAACAGCGCGCCGCCGTTGAGACCACGGATGGGCCGTTGCTGATTCTCGCCGGCGCCGGCTCAGGCAAAACGCGTGTCATCACCAGCCGCATCGCGTGGCTCATTCAGGAGAAAGGCGTTGCGCCGGATTCCATTCTGGCAGTTACGTTTACCAACAAGGCATCGGCGGAGATGGCCGAGCGCGTGGAGCGCCTGCTGGGTCACGGCTCGCTGACCAAGCCCCTGATCGCCACATTTCACTCGCTTTGCGTCCGCATGCTCCGCCGCGATATCGAAGCTCTCAAGGTCGGCAACGAAGGCCTCACGCGCTCCTTCGCCATCTACGACGAGAACGACCAGCAAGGTATCGTGAAGCAGATCATGCGTCGCATGGGCCTCGACACCAAGCAGTTGACCCCGCGCACCGTGCTGAGCCGGATCTCATGGGCCAAGAACCACATGGTCGATCCGCAGGACTATTACCTCGGCTCGAAAGACCCTGACAGCGAGCGCATCGCCCACATCTACAAGGGCTACAAGGACGAACTGCGCAAGAACAACGCGCTCGATTTCGACGACCTTCTGCTGGAGGCAGTGCGCCTGCTGAAGGTTTCCGCTCCGACGCGCGAGTACTACCAGCGCCGCTATCGCTACATCCTGGTCGACGAATACCAGGACACGAACCGCCCGCAGTACGAACTGATGAAGCTGCTGGCTGGCGAGCACAAAAACGTCTGCGCCGTAGGCGATGAGGACCAGAGCATCTACTCGTGGCGCGGGGCCGATATCCGCAACATCCTCGAGTTCGAGAAGGATTTCCCGAATGCTCGCATTGTCAGGCTCGAGCAGAACTACCGGTCTACGCAAGTCATTTTGGAAGCCGCCGGTGCGGTGGTCGCCAATAACCTTCGCCGCAAGGGCAAAAAGCTGTGGACCGATCGCCAGGGCGGTTCGCTGATTGGCTACTACGAGGCGCCGGACGGCGAAAACGAAGCGCTCTTCATCGCCGACCGCATACAGGCCTTCCTCCGCCAGGCAAGTTCCTCCGAAACACAAGAGGCGGCAAGGGCCGCCGTCTTGTATCGCACCAACTCGCAATCGCGCCTGGTGGAAGAAGCGCTGCGCCGTTACGGCATCAAGTACACCATGGTCGGCGGCTTCAGTTTTTACGAACGCGCCGAGATCAAAGACCTGATGAGTTATCTCCGGTTGATACGCAATCCGCACGATTCGATGGCTCTAAACCGCGTGATCAACACGCCTGCGCGCGGCATCGGCAAGACGACACTGGAGACACTGGAACGGCTCGCGCTGGAGACGAACCAGTCCACGTGGGAAGCGCTCAGCAAGGCGATTGCGCAGCGGCTTATCCCCACCCGCGCGCAGATGGCGCTGGAGTCCTTTCGCCAGCTCATTCTCGATGCACAAGCCATGATGGACCCGGATTTTGCGGGCAAGCTTTCGGCAGATGTGGGCGCGGAAGACGCGGACACCGACTTTACCTTTGGCGCGGCTGAACCAGGCGCCGAGGAAAAACAGGAAGCCACTGACGCTCTGGAAGCAGCGACCGAGTTCAGCTTCGGTGATAACGAAAATCAGATTCCGCTGCTTGATCCGAGCCACTTCTCGCCCTTCGCCGAAAAGCCCTCCGCCGCAAAGAAGGTTCGGCCATTTCTGCAAATGCCGAAACAAGCCACCTGGCCAGAGCAGGCAACTACCCGGGTGCCCCAGGTTTCGCCTTTGAGATCTGGGACCGCTGCCGCGAGCGGCGGCCGACCATCGTCGGACGAGAATCAGGAAGCTTTTAGAAAGCCCGGCGATCCTGCCACACTTCCCGAGCTCATTCGCTTCCTCATCGACCGCACCGGTTACATCAAAGCGCTCGAGGCCGAGGCTTCACCCGAGGCCCTGAGCCGGGTTGAAAACCTGAAGGAACTGGCCAACGCGGCGCACGATGCCGAAGTGCGCGGCGAGACGCTTGCTGAATTTCTCGATCACGCCGCGCTCGCATCCGACACCGACCAATTCGATCCCAACGCGCGCGTAACGCTGATGACACTGCATGCCGCAAAGGGCCTCGAATTCCCGCTGGTCTTTCTGGCCGGACTCGAAGAGGGTCTCTTCCCGCACTCCCGCACTCTGATGAATCCCGAAGAACTGGAAGAGGAGCGCCGCCTCTGCTACGTCGGCATGACGCGCGCCATGAATACGCTGATCCTCACGCGGGCGCACTATCGCCGCCGCTACGGCAACGACTCACCGGAACAAAGCGTCCCATCGCGCTTCCTCGAAGAGGTGCCGAACCAGCTTGTCGAAAATCTTGGTGGCCGCGCTCCGGCATGGTCCGTGCCTGCCTATGGAAGCGGCCGTGGAAGCAGCTATGGCGCTGGCCGTCGGCACAATCAATCGAACGAATACGACAGTCGGCACTACAACTACGAGGACGAGAGCCAGGAAGTGACAAGAGTCCCAAGCGGGCACAGCTCGCCTCCAAAGAGTAAGAGCCCGGAGGGCGGTGGCGGCAATTCGATCGACAACATTGCACGCTTCTTTGGTGGACAGGGAGTGAAGCCCGGCTCTTTCGCCCGGCCAACATCGCGCCCGAAGATGGATATACCCGAACCAACTGGTGCCGCCGGCCTGAGAAAAGGACAGCGCGTCCGCCACAGCAAATATGGTGAAGGGCAGATCGTAATGCGCGAAGGCGACGGCGATGAAGCCAAGCTCACCGTGCTTTTTTCGCGGCACGGCATGAAGAAGCTGATGGAAAAATTCGCCAACCTCGAAAAGCTCTAGAACTGGGTGCAGCAACCTGGATTTGAAAGGGCACGGCTTCAGCCGTGCCGCTAGGGGCGCTAAAAAGCCGGGGCTTCAGCCCCTAAGGGATTTCATCAAGGGGCCTGGAAATGCAAGCAGCACCAGCCAATTGTGCCCAATCGAAATCCGCCTCTACACACGGACGGCGGACGGTACAATCCATGCGAAGCTGCATGCTGAAGTTGCCGGGGCTAAAATGAAATTCTCTTCAAGGCTGTTGGTGCTGATTGCAATCACTGTTTTCTCCGTTCGCGCATTTGCGCAGTCCCCTCAACTTGTCCGTTTCACCAGCGGAGAACGGCAAGTCTCCTACGAGCTCTTCGGCGCAGAATCGACCGGACCGCTCATCATTATGCTGCACGGCGTCGGTGGCCCCGAAGTCCCGCTCTACCGCGGACTGGCGCAATATCTCGCGACAAAGAACGACACCGTGCTCTTCCTGCACTACTTCGATGCAGCCGACACCTATCGCGCATCCGATCAGAACTATGTCGCATGGGAAAAAGCGGTGAGTGATCTTGTCAACGAATGCCGGATGAACCCGAAGTGGGCCAGCCGCAAGATCGCGCTTCTGGGCTTCTCGCTGGGAGCGTCCGTTGCGTTGGCCGCCGGTTCCCAGGCCATCCCTGTCGATGCCGTGGCTGAGTGGTACGGCAGCCTGCCGGATGAGTTCTTCTATCAACTGAAAGGCATGCCACCGTTGCTGATCCTGCACGGCCAGCACGACGACAACATTCCCGTCTCGAATGCGCAGCAGGTCATGCAACTTTGCAGTATGAAGCGCTTCACCTGCGAGAGTCACATCTACCCGAGCCAGGGTCACGGATTTCTGCCACCTGACTACGATGATGCCGTGAAGCGAACCCTCGATTTCTTTTCCCGCCACCTGAAATAGAAATAGAAAGCCAGGATTCCCGTCCGTATTGCAGGTGAATTGATCCGCCCTGTCCGCCCGCGCATCCGTCCCATTGCAAACAGATTGCCGCATTGATCAAGATCGCCGACGATGTTTTCACAGAGAATGTACCGCCCTCCCCGAGGTCCCCATGTCCACTGTTTCAATCTCCGCTGCAACTCAAAAGACCAGCCTCGCGCTTCCGATCCTGGTGGGAGGCGGAGTCGCAGGCTTGCTCGACATGACCTCCGCCTACATCACCTTCGGCCGCTACATGCCGATAGGAATTGCCGGGGGCATCGTCGGCGCAGCCGGACGTCATGTGTCAGTCGGCCAGTACATCCTCGGCCTCACGATTCACTACTTCATCGCTTTCTCCGCTGCCGCCGTGTATTGTCTCGCGAGCAAAAAGCTGAAGTTCCTGCACGACCACTTCATTGTCTGCGGCCTGTTCTACGGGATCGCGGTGTTCCTTGTGATGCAACTGGTTGTGCTGCCGCTCAGCGCTTACCACGCTATGGGTCCGTACCAATACCGCGGCCTGGTTCAAGGCCTGCTCGCACACATGGTTCTGATCGGCCTGCCGATTTCCATCAGCCTGCGAACGCTGTCTGATTGATTCGCTGACGCATTCGATCGCATCGTCTTCCATTGCGCGCCGACCGATTATGCGAAAACATCCAAATATTGGCCACCGATCGCGATTTCCCTGGTTCCAGAAGATGTTGGGGTTTCACAGTTGGCGATCCGTCGTCAGAGTGCTACTCAAGGAGTAATTGACGGTTAGCCGGTGATCCGCCATTTGAGTCAGATCTACGCGAAGGCAGAGGCAAGCTCGCCACTAGGCTGTCATTCTGAGTGCACTGGGCCCCAAGCGCTTTCTTCAGCTTGGGGGTGGTAAGCGAAGAATCCGCTTTTAGTTCGCCACAAATTTCTCAGGTTCCGAGTTGGCGGTCATACTCTCAGTACTCCAGATGGGGCCGAGTTGTGGCTCGGTTGCGGTGGGGATTCTCACTTGCCGCCGAGGAAAATCAGGTTCCAAAAGAAGCTCGTTACCATGACGCCGAGACAAAGAGAAAGTATGACAGCCCAGATTCGTGATGCCGTCGCTCCCACTTGTAGAGTTGATCGCTTTCCAAACCATGAGCAGAAGCAATACGTCATGCTTCCCATCCACACCAAATTGCAGGTGCGCACACTTACTCCATGCGACCACCAAACGCAGATCGCCAGTCCACCGAGAGCCGCGATGAGTAGAATCCACCGAAGCGATAGGGGACGCCTGTCAGGATTTGCTATCTGTGCTTCGTTTTCCAAGTCATCACAACTTTACTGCATCTTCGCATAAATTGAAGCGGTCTAGAGTGTCGGACGTGGCCTTGGGCGGGTAGTGGCCCACCCTTCAAATTACCTTTTTGCCAACACCAGCGCGCCCGTTAAACGCAGCCAAGCTTTGGTTGTTCTTTCAAATCACTCCAGCCCGATCACCAGCGCTTCGCGTCCTTCGACTATCTGTTCATGCGTCTCCAGCCGTTTTGCTTGCTCCTCGCCGTTGAGCACGCGGAAGACGCCCTCAGCCAGCGCCTGCAACTCGTCCTCGCCGGGATAGACAGTAATGGGCGCAATCCACTCGATGTATTTGCGCAGCCGGCTTATCATGCGCTCGGAGTGCGCCATGCCGCCGGTCAGCAGCACCGCATCCACGCCTCCCTCCAAAACCGCAGCCATCGCGCCCGCCTCTTTCGCGACCTGGTAGATCATCGCCTCGTACACCGCCGCAGACTTGGCATCGCCGGCATCGATGCGCCGTTCCACTTCCTCGAGATCGCGTGTCCCCAGATAGGCAAAGAGACCGCCCTCGCCAAACACCATGCGATCGAGTTGCGTCTCTGAATACTTCCCGCTGAAGCAGAGCTTGATGAGTTCGCGCACAGGCAGCCAACCCGTCCGGTCTGGCCCAAGCGGGCCTTCCTCGGGAGTATTGTTGTCGATCATTCGTCCGTCGCGATGAGCGGAGACCGTGATGCCGCTGCCCAGATGCACGATGATCATGCGCAGACCGGGGTACGGGCGTCGGGTCTCGCGTGCAAATCGCCGCGCCACGGCCTTGATGTTCAGCGCATGCCCTACACACGATCTCTCGATCAGCGGCGAACCCGAGACCCGCGCACAGTCCTGCCACTCATCCACCGTCACGGGATCGACAATGTAGGCATTCACCCCGGCAGCCTGCGCAAAGCGAAGCGCCAGAACGGCTCCCAAATTGCTCGCATGTTCGCCCCGACGCGCAAGACGAAGCTCCTCAACCATGGCTTCGTCAACCAGGTATGTCCCGCAGGCCATGGGAGGTAACAACCCGCCGCGTCCGCCCACGGCAGCGAAGTCCTTTGTTTCGTATCCGGCAGCCGCCAGTGCCTTCTCGATCAACGCCGCCCGATAGCCGGTCCGCGCCAGCATGGAGCGGCCACGAAACTGGTCAATTTCCTCGTCGCCATGATGTACCGAGCTTACCCATTCCGCCCCCTCGGCACTGAAAACACCGAACTTAGTAGAGGTGGATCCGGGATTGATGACAAGGACGCGGTTACCCAGGTTTGGCACGGACTTCTCCCCAGCCATGCTACACTCTTTGGAATCCTAGAATTCGAGTAGAAGTTCTTGCCTGTTCCGAGTTACCGCTCCACACGCAACACTTCCACATTGCGTTCGCGGTAATAGCTTCAAAGGAGCATTCTCAATGGAACAAGGCACAGTCAAGTGGTTCAACGACGCAAAAGGTTTTGGCTTTATCACCCGCCAGAATGGCGAGGACGTATTCGTCCATCACACCGCCATTCAGTCGCAGGGCTTCCGCTCGCTTCAGGAAGGCCAGCAGGTTCAGTTCAACGTGGTCAAGGGACCCAAGGGCTGGCAGGCTGAGAACGTCCAGGCTCTCTAATCCAGAGCTACAAGATTTCTGAAACAGCAGAGGGACGGCCAAACAGCCGTCCCTCTTGTTTTGCGCACTTGTCGCCCCGGAGACGAGTTTTGGAGTGATCCTCTGAACTGTTGGGGGCGCAACCTTAGTGAGGAAGGTTGAAAACGACGCTGATGGTTGTCTGCACTTCAACCGGCTGTCCGTTCAGCAGGTAGGGACGATAGCGCCACTGCTGAACCGCCTGAATTGCTGCTCCTTGAAGTATTTTCGGGCCGGCAAGGGCTTTGAGGGATCGTATTGCGCCGTTCTTGCCGATGATGCCCTGCAATGTGACTACCCCTGCCACATGAGCGTTTCTTGCTGCGCTGGGATACTCTGGAGTGACCTTGTACTCCAACATTCCTTCAGAGACGGCGCCAGAAACTGTGATTCGTAGTGCCGCCGGGACTGCATCTGCAGGTGGAGTGAAGACGGCTTCGTCGGACGGGTCAAGAACTGTAGCTGCTTCGACATGAAGCGCAATGGTTACTTTGCCGTTATGCATGATCTTCATCTCCCCGGCAATGGCGCGGTCTTCGACCCGGAGAAGCCGGTTATGGAAAGTCTGATCAGAAGTTGATGGCCGGGCCGCAACGCGCAGCATCGGGTCGCCTGTGTCCAAGCAGTATGCGGAATTATCCGCAGGCGCGCCAGGAGAAAATGCCGAAGGAATAACGCAAAGAAGCTTGATGCTTCCTGAATCAAGCGGTTTGGTTGTGTATGTCGTGTGTTCGATGATTACGTCGTCGGGCAAAGGATGGACCAGATTGTTTCGAGCAACCAGCAGGATGTCGGGTTCTTCTTGCGCACCTGCAAGCAGAACTCCGTTCTTGCTACCGTATGCGGTTTGTGAAAAATTTCTTCCGGTGAATGTGCGCTTGAACTGAAATGAGCTGGCCCAGAATTCCTCGTATGTGCCTTCGTCGGTGAGAGCGCCCTGCCCATCGAAGAGCTGAAAGGCGGCCTTGATATGCCACGGTTTGGCCTCGGGAGTGGCGAGGTTGTTGAGCTTGGATGCGGCGAGCATCAGGGCTTTCGGATCGGAAGCCGACGCGGCAGGCTGTTGCGCATGACACATGGCAAGCCACGCAAAACCACAGATAGGTAAAACGATAAACTTACGCATTGCGGAACGATACCAGTCTAATTGCACAACGACAAGACAACTGTAGGGTTCTCGACTTCTTCAAGCTTGGTGATAGCTCCGAGGCGTTTTTGATCTGGAGAGAGAAGGACGACTCGATTTGGTTCGCTCGCTCGGTTCTAGAGCGGCTGACCGAGCCGCTTCTCCAGTTGCACGCGATACGTTCTGCTGACGCGTGTCCGCGAACCGTTTTTGAGCACCGCTTCAAATTCCCCGTGCGAAATCGGCTCCAGTTGCAGAACGCTTTCGATATTGATGAGCGCCGAACGATGTACGCGCACAAAGCGCCTCGGATCGAGCTTCTCAGCCAGATCATTCAGCGCTGCGCGATACAGCAGTTCCTTGCCGCCAACATGAAGCGTCACGTAGACGCCGGCTGCCTCAATCCAGTCGATATCAATCACGCGAATAAAGCGTGTGGTGCCACCGGCTTTCACCACCAGGCGATCGAGCCTGCGTTCTTGCGGAACGGGAGCGGTGCTTACCATCTTCACTACACGCTGACCGAATTCCCGCATGCTGCGCTCGTCGAGCCGCGCCTTCGCACGCGACATGGTCGCCTCAAATCGCTCATCGCTGAATGGTTTCAGAAGGTAGTCGAGCGCGTTGGCCTCGAAGGCTCGAATGGCGTGTTGATCGTACGCAGTCACAAAGACCGTCAGCGGCATCTGCGCCGCGCCGATCGCATCAATCACCGCAAGGCCGTCCAGTTCCGGCATCTGCACGTCGAGAAAGAGCAGGTCCGGATCTTCCCGCTGGATCATCTCCACAGCGGTTTCGCCGTCCGCGGCTTCGCTCACCGACGCCACCTGGTCGTCCCGTCGCAGCAGATCCATCAGCCGCTGCCGCGCGGGAAGCTCATCGTCGGCAACCAGCACAGCTATCGGCTCAAGCATATGCGCGTTCATTCGTCTCATCTCCCAGGCGCAACGGCAGCGATACTTCCACCACGGTGCCGCCCACGCTACGATTGCGGACTACAAAGCGACTGGTCCCGTTCGGGTGAAGCCCGGCGATGCGTTGCCTTGTGATCGAAAGACCCAGGCCCTCTGAACTCTCGAGCGTCCACCCCAGAGGCAATCCAACGCCGTCATCCATCACCCGAACTTCCAGCCTGTCGCCCAGCGCATTGGCGCGCACCACCAGAGTTCCCCCCGAAGCGCGGCGCGAAATGCCGTGGCGGATCGCATTCTCCACCAGCGGCTGAATGAACATCGAGGGCACCTGGGCATACTTCACCTCAGGCGCAACATCCATCACCACGCGGAGCTGATCGCCAAAGCGGATCTTCTGGATCTCGAGGTAATGCTCGAGAAACGCGAGTTCTTCGGAGAGCGGGACCTCCTGCCGGTCTTTGGACTCCAAAGACATTCGCAGCAGGTCGCCGAGATGCTCGATCATGCGCCGCGTCAGCTTCGGGTCGCGCTCGACGTGTGAGGAGATGGTGTTCAGCGCGTTGAACAGGAAATGCGGATCGAGTTGCATCCGCAAGGCATTCAGCCGCGCCTCACTGAAGCTGTGCTCCAGCCGCTCCAGCCGCAGTTCGCTGTTCACATAGCGGCTGTAGTACTCGTAGGCTTGCACACCGCCGAGAATCACCCAGTAGATGAGCCAGCACCATAGCTGCCATCCCACGACCGCAGGGCTGAAGATCTGCGAGAAGCGAAGAGAGCTCCACGGAGTGACCCCGAAAAGGGCGCGGATCGTGGTGAAGATATAAAAGTAGATCTCCGTGAAGACCAGGCTGGCCAGGATATGCACGGCAATGCGTCGCCCCAACTCCCTGGCGGAGAAGGGGAGCCGGTGGTCGAATAGCGCGATGGCCGGGGTCAGCAGGGCCCAGCTCCAGAATTGGGCAAGATAGATGCGCAGGTCGTCGTGCCAGTGTGCGGTTCCGAGGGCAGGCAGGGCGAAGAGGACTCCCGCGGCTGTGGATATCAGGGCCCCGAAGATCGCGAGCCCCCACCAGCTCGTCGCAACGCGGCCCCAAAAGCTCGCATGCCGCTCTTCCGCTGGGTCGATCCATTCGCCGGATTGGGTTTTCAAAGCAGCCACGTTCGGCCTCACATGCCGCAGCATCGCCGGGCCGCCTGGCTTGCGATCAAGCACTGCGGACATCGGCACTCCCGGCGATCACATTATCTCGCACCGATTGGCCATGTGCGGTGGCCGGCTCAAGCAGGAGCCATAGCCCGAGAGCGAAGAGAATTGCCGCGCAGCAGAGGTAAAAACTCGACATCCACTTGCCGGATTGGTCTCCTCCGGAGTGATAAATCATAAGCTGCAACGTAGGCCGATCGAGTCGGCAAATCCACGCTTATGTCGCCACCGGGCCGCTTCGCAATTCAGGACGGTTTAAGGGTTCTTTAAGTGGGCGTTTTCGGCGACCGCAGAATCGCGCAAGTGGTTTGCTTCCAATTGCCGGAGATCAAATTGATAGGTCCAGATTCCTGACCTGTGCTATACTTATTTCAATCGTAGAATTCGATCTAGAAGTCATTGCCTGTTCCGCTTACCCGCTCACTCGCAAACTTCCTAATTGCGTTCGTCGGTAATTTGTATCAAAGGAACATCACACAATGGAAACAGGCACAGTCAAGTGGTTTAATGACGCCAAGGGATTTGGATTTTTGAGCCGTGAGAACGGCGAGGACGTCTTCGTCCATCACACCGCCATCCAGGCAAACGGCTTCCGTTCGCTTCAGGAAGGCCAGAAGGTCCAGTTCAACGTGACCAAGGGCCCCAAGGGCTGGCAGGCAGAGAACGTACAGCCTGTCTAAATCGGGACGAAAGTTCGATGTGAGATCAAAAAGGACGGCATAACTGCCGTCCTTCTCATTTTTGTACGTATATTTGCGTATCGATGCCAGCCTATGCGGCCGATTTAAGGGATTTGTCACCAGGTTTGTTCGAGGCGGGGTGCATCGACTTCGCGTCTGACTTGTGTTTGCCCAGGAAATCCAGCGCATCGTTAATGGTGTCTTCAAACCGCGAGCCAAGCTTATGGGTGGCACGCACGCCTTTTGAGACGAGCTGGCACATCTCGAATCGGTTCATACCTTGCGCAAGCGCACGGTGGATCTGGTCAGAACGCATGAAAACTCCGATCACGGGGAGAATGCCGACAGCTGAACCGGCGACATGTGATTGCTGCGTGTGCTACGGAGCTCGTCAAAGCTGTGAGGGGGCCAAAGCCGAGCAGGCTGGGAAGGGTCCAGATTGCGTCTACCTTCATTCTACGCTCAGAATCGCAAAAACCGTGTGAATTCGGTCGCCGCCGTGCCTCCATGAATGGCGCCTTGGCGGCTGTTCTCTGCAACTGCGGCGCTCGTCGGCGGCTTTTCCGCTCGATGGAATCCCTGTTACCATAAAGTTCGCATCGCCCGTTAACTCGGGACACATTGAAGAGATTCAGCAAGAGAGGGTTGGCATTGGCAAATACCAAGAAGATTGAAGACAAGGTAGAGCGCAAGAAAGTGAAACGTGTAGCCCGCAAGAAGGCCGCACCCAAGGCGAAGCGCACTACTCCGCGCGGTTCAAACAAGAAGAAGCTCAAGAAATTGGTACGCGGCCAGTCGAAGCGTTAATCGACTGAAGCAGGGCAAGTCTGCAGGACCCGGACACGTCTACGAATCGGTGGGCGTGTCCGTTAGTTTGTGTAAATGCTGTTTCTCAGGTATGGGTCAAGTTCGATTCTGCTTTGTAACCCCATACCCGGTTAATCGGAATGCCTTGGTGGCGAGGTCCGCCATCAAGGCTGAGCGCCGTAAGTTCATCGCTGCAGGGCGCCACCCAATTCCGCAGAGCTTCAGTCGCAACCACATCTCTCATGACCTTGAGCGCCGCTTGCTCACCATGGGAAGCCCACCCGCGCCCTGCGGGCTTTTGGTTACGACAAAACAAATGTCGCGAGGATAAGTACACAATGTCGAGCGGATCGATGCGGATTTGGAAGCTAGCCCCAGAAACGGCATCGCCGGGTGGATTCCGCCGCTTGCTTTGAATCCACCCGGCGCGCGTCCGGTTGGTATTGCCGGAGAATCCGGCAGCCGGAGATTCCGATCTAAAAGACTCCTGCCAGGAAGCTCTCTGCGTGATGCTCCCTGACGTATTTGACGCCGCTCTCGGCGAGCACGGCAGGCGACAGCGTGATGACCGGGCAGTGGGAATGGGCCAGCACCTTGTACACCACGCCATGACGAGCGATAGCGGCGAAGGCCGATGCGCCATGAGCGCCGAGGACGATGAGATCAGCTTGCTGGGCGCGGCTCTGGTAGAGCAACTCCTCGGTCGGGTCGCCGGGTACGACGATGGACTGGATTGAGATACGCTCCCGTAGCTGTGTGGGAATGAGGCAGAGGAGATCGGATTCGATCTCTTCGATGCTGTGTCCGGCGAGCACCTCGGCGCGGTCCTGCGGGCGGATGACGTGCTGCAGGATCAGTCGCGCATTGTGCTGGGCGGCTAATTCGGCGGCGAAGGTCGCGACAACGAAGCTGCTCTCGATCAAGCTGACGGCCGAGAGAATGGTGCGGGTGGCGAAATTGCGATAGGCGCCGTCGACGACCTCGGGGCCGATTACGAAGACCGGGACGCTGGCGGTGCGCAGAACCGCTTCGGCCACAGAACCAACGAGAATCTTGCCGATGGGGCCGGGAGAATGTGTGCCCATCACGATGCGGTCGACGTGACGCTCCCGAAGAAATGCGAGGATCTGGTCGGCGGCAAGGCCGGGGCGAACTACAACTTCGCACTTGATGCCCGACTGGCGAGCTCGCTGGGCCAGCGGATCGAGATGCTTGACCTCGGCGCGGGCCGCCGCGGCGTAGTCATAATAGCGAATGCCGGAGGTTTCAGACGCGGCCACAACCAGCGTGTCATACGCATGAAACAAAACAAGATCGGCGGCGAATTCCTGAGCTTGTGCGAGTGCGAAGTTGAAGGCGCGCTCGTTCGAGGGAATCTCGGAAGCAAAGAGAATAGTGGAGGGTTTGCTCCAACCCGGCTTGACGGCCATGGGGAACCTCCTTCGAGTGCTTAAAGATATTAGGCTGCTTCCAAAGTGCGCTCAGTGCCGCAGGCCACACCGAAGAGTGAGTTACATCACAGGTTGAATCTGGAACTGCTACGGCTCGGTTGCTAGATCCTCAACCCGGCAAAACGAGCGTACAGCGTGGGAGGATCACCCTGTTGAGTTGGATTCTGGACCCAACGCAATAATTTGTCCACCGGGAAAAGGCTTCCCAAGATTAAATTCCCGATCTATCTCGATCTATTTGGTGATCTGAATCACTGATCGATCCATAGAAGGGGTGCTCTTCTGTATGCGAGATAAGGCGTTCTTCCGCGCCGAGGAGGTTGGAGGCCGTATGCAACAACAACCCATGCATCACATACCCGCTCGTGGCGGGTTGAACTACGACGAGGCGCCATTCCTGGCGATCTGGGAGGTCACCCAGTCCTGCGATCTGGCGTGTAAACATTGCCGCGCGGCTGCACAACCGATTGCGCATCCCGATCAACTGAGCACTGCCGAGGGCAAGGCACTGATCGACCAGATTGCGAACATGCATATACCGATTTTTGTTTTTACGGGCGGCGATCCGCTGAAGCGGCCGGATCTGTATGAACTGATTCGGTATTCGGCGGAGAAGGGTGTGAAGGTGGCTGTGACGCCGAGCGCCACTCCGCTGCTGACGCGCGAAGCGATCTTCAAGATGAAGGAAGCCGGGGTGGTTCGGCTGGGTATCTCGCTGGACGGCTCGTCGCCGGAGATTCACGACAAATTCCGGGGATTGCCGGGAGCGTGGGCGCGGACGATCCAAGCGGTCGAGTGGGCCGGAGAGGCCGGGCTGCCGATCCAGGTGCACACAACGATCAGCCGGCACAACGCGGATGATCTCGATAATCTGTGCGCGCTGTTTGAAAAGCTGGCCATCGTGATGTGGAACGTATTCTTCCTGGTTCCGGTGGGACGTGGGCAGTTGGGTGACCTGCTCAGCGGCGAAGAGTTTGAACAGGTGTTCGGAAAGATTTACGAGTTGTCGAACCGGGTGAGTTTCCAGATCAAGACGACGGAGGCGATGCACTATCGGCGGTACCTGCTGCAGCACAACCTGCAGGAACGGAAGATGGGGCATGGGGCTGGTCATCCGCAGGGAGTGGCGCGTGAATATGAACCGGGCGCGCCAGAAGCCGACGCGAAGACTCGAACATCGAACTGGATGACGCGCCGCGTGAATGACGGCAAGGGGTTCCTGTTCGTATCGCATATGGGGAATGTGTATCCGAGTGGATTCTTACCGATTCATGCGGGGAATATTCGCGAGACTCCCCTGGCCGAGATTTATCAGAATTCGCCGATATTCAAGGCGCTCCGCGATACGGGCCGGCTGGAAGGCAAGTGCGGCGCGTGCGAGTACAAGGAGATCTGCGGTGGGTCGCGGGCACGGGCGTACGCGGTGACAGGTGATCCCCTGGCGCAGGAGCCATGCTGTATCTATCAGCCGAAGAATTGGGTTCCGACAGATACACCGGCGAAATGCCAGCCGGAGTTTGCGGGACCTCTGGTGTCGTTATAACTATTTACAATTATGGGTAGGGTGCGGTCAGGCCGGAACGTAGAGTTCCGGCCTGATTTTTTTCCCGAGCGGCTAGTTGATGTGATTTAAATCACTTGCCGGATGAGTCTCCGGAGGGATGCTGGAAATGGGGGTCGCGGTGGAGTTCGCATTCCTGTTTGCGCGGCCTGGTGTGGTATCAAGGGACTGAGGTCACGGATGCGGGTTGCGATCATTGGAGGCGGAATCGCGGGGCTGGCAGCCGCCTATGAGCTGGAGAGGGCGCGCGGCGCGGGTGCGGAGGTCGAGTACACGCTGTTTGAGTCGCGGGAACGGCTGGGTGGATCGCTTGCATCTGAGATCGTGAATGGGGTTGTCCTGGAACGGGGTCCCGACTCGTTTCTGAGCGAGAAGCCGGCCGGTGCCGAGCTTTGCCGCGAGCTGGGACTGGCGGACCAACTGACGCCGTCAAATGACGCAAATCGCAAGACGTACATTGTGGTGAAGAACCGGCTGGTCCCATTGCCGGACGGACTGATGTTTCTGATTCCGACGAAGCTGGTGCCGACGGCGCTTTCGGGGCTGTTCAGTCCTGCGACGAAGATCCGAATGGCGCTGGAGCTACTGCATCCGCCGCGGCCGAGCGGGCATGACGAGTCCGTGGCGGCGTTGGTGGAGCGCCACTTCGGCCAGGAAGCGGTGGATCGCCTGGCGGATCCGCTGCTGTCGGGGATCTATGGAGGCGATGCGACGCAGTTGAGCGCGCGAACCGTGCTGCCCAAGCTCGTTGAGATGGAGACGCAGTATGGATCGCTGACGCGCGGAATGCTCGCGGCGCACAGACAGATGCGCGCGAAGATGGTGGCGGCGCTGGCGGCAAGCGGCAATGGAACCGGCGGAACTCAGGGCCAAAGCGCGCAGAGGCCGAATGCAGGTCCGAGATCGATCTTCACAACGCTGAAGGGCGGGCTGCAACAGTTGGTGGATGCGCTGGAAGCGCGGCTGAATCCGAAATGGGTACGGAAATCGACCGCGGTGAGCTCGATGGAACGCGTCGGCGACGGCTGGCAGATTCGGTGTGCTGATGCGGTTGAGAATTACGATGCAGTGATTGTGGCCTCTCCAGCCTGGGTTGCAGGCGGGCTGGTGGCTGCGACGGATGCGGGTCTGGGCGACGATCTGAGTGCCATTCCGTACTCTTCTTCGATCACGGTGAATTTGGTGTTCGACGAGGCACAACTGGGACCGCTGCCGGATGGATTTGGCTTCCTGGTACCAGCGGTGGAAGGGCGCGCGATGCTGGCATGCACGTTTGTTCATCGCAAGTTTGCAGGGCGGACGCCGACAGGCAAAGCGGTCTTGCGGGCATTTCTGGGCGGCGCGAAAAACGAAGCGCTGCTTGACCAGAGCGACGAGGTGCTGGTGGCGACGGTACGGCGCGAACTGAGCGAGATTCTCGGTGCACGCGTAGTGGGACCGCATATTCCGGCGGAGGCAACACAGGTTTCACGGTGGCGTCGAGCGATGGCGCAGTACGCAGTCGGCCACCAGGATCGGATGAACCGGGTAAAAGAACGCGTGGCGAACTTGCCGGGACTGCGGCTGGCGGGGAATGCGTATGACGGGATCGGAATTCCCGATTGCATTCGGACAGGGCGGAACGCGGCGAAAGAGCTGATGGCGGCGAAGCAGATACTCGTCTCGAGCCGTTAGATTATCCTCGCCATCTCATGATCGAGGCCGGAAGAGCTTACGTTCCACGAGCCAGATAGCTGTGAGCAGCGCGAGAGCGAGCGCGCTGAGGACCCGGCCCAGCCAAACGTCGGGCGTCGTCGTCCAGTCGACTGCGACCATGGTTTGTCCCTGCGAAATCGGCACGGCTATGAGCCCGTATCCCTCTTCGCGCACTGCACTGCTGGCCCGGCCGTTCACGGTGACGCGCCACGCAGGATAACTCCGCAGATGAAGAATCAGATAGCCTGCATGGTCCGCAATTCCCACGAACACCTTGTGCTCGGGGAGGTCTGCCACTTGCAAGAAGCTTCCACTGCATCCCTGCACGCTGCCGCTTTGAGATACCTGGCGATCGCGTTCCGGCGCACCGGAGAAATCGTCGATGCTGTTCACTTCGCAATTGCCGGCCACGTCGGGCTCGATAAGCGGGTGTCGGATTCCCGGCGGAGAGTACTCGGGTTTGCCGCGTATTCCCTGGGTGCGCTCCACCAGTGGAATTGCGGTATCCACATTGTGGCAATTCTGAAAGCAGATGCCCCAGGCGGCGCCCGTGATTACGAAGAACACCAGCGTACAAGCAGCGCTCAGTGCGACCCTGCCGCGCAGTGGATTGATCCAGGCCGCCATCGCGAAAAAGAACGCGAGCGGAGCATTTAACACCACCAGCCATCGCCACGGGAACTGGAGATAGCGCAGAGCTGGAAGCCAGTTCCATAGCGGCTCTGAGATCGGAAGGTGCATGAGCAAAACCGCAGGAGCGATAAGAGCCAGCGGAATCCACCACGCGCGCTCCGTTGACAGCTTGCCCCGCTTCCACGCTATCCAGACGGACGCTGCGCAGAGGGCGAACATCGCGAGCGCGAGCCACGAGTGAATATCCACCATCGTGTAATAACGCGACCAGCCTGGATCGTCCCTGTGGCTAAAGAGCCATCCATTCTCCACTACATACTCACGCTCTCTTATCGCAGATCCAATGCTCGCCCAGTTTCGCTGCCAAATTGCGGGCACAAGATACACGGCGGCAAGCGCGCCGCCAATTGCGAAGGACAGGACCGCGCGCACCAGCGGTTCCCATGATTTTCTGATCGCTGCCGAGACAAGAGCCGTTGCGGCGAGCAGGTAGCTCGCCATGATACCCAGCGGTCCATTCGTCATCCAAATGCCGGCCACCACGAGGCTCAAGGGCACGACGCCCCAGAGCAACCTTTGCAACAGGGTTTCGGAAGCCGTGCTCTTCGTGTTCCTGCTCAGTACAAACAGCAACAGTAGCGGAATCCAGAAACCGCCGGCGAGCTCTGCGAAGTCGCTGCGCATGTACACACCAACCAGCATGTTGCCGAGAAAGATGGAGGCGCACCCCGCCAGAGTGGCAGGGCCGTCGGCCATCATCTGCCGGGCGAGCGCCCGGTTGGCCAGCCCGGTTGCCGCCAACAACAGATATGCCATTACTGTCGAAGCCAAGGGCCATGGGACGATCAGGCCCAGAAGCGCACCGGCGATCCAAGTCAGTGGCGGGTAAAACACAAACCGTGGCTCGCCCGCACCGAAGTTCGGTCCACTGGCCCAGTGCGGATACAGGATGCCGTGAAGGAAGCTTCTTTGCGCCTCTATCCATGAAACAAGATGAAAGGAGTAATCGGGCCCGCACGAAGGGCCGATCATTGCCAGAGGCCACACCGGCAGAGCCGCAGCCACCAAGATCACAATCGGCCCTGCGAACTGCCGGAAGTGACGGGAGTATTTTTCCGGCTTTCCACGCGAGTTGGTTTTGCGGCTCATCTGCAATCTGCTAAAGCCTCGGCCTGTAGTGTGGCGGCGCGATGCGACCTACCTCTTATCGCTGCACGATGGGGAGGATCAGGGCGCTGGGATGTGCGGCGTCGTGGTAGACGGTGTTGGTGGCTTGGACGAAGGTGGAGTCGGTCGATGCGGGTTTGCCGGTGTTCAGGTTGCGATCGAAGCGCGGGAAGTTGCTGCTTGAAACTTCGAGGCGGATGGTGTGGCCTTTGAGGAATAAGTTGCTGGTGGACCAGAGATCGATTTTGTATTCGTATATCTTGCCGGGCTCGAGAAGTTTTGCTGGACCGGTCGTGGATTCGCGATAGCGGGCGCGCAAGATTCCTTCGGTCAGGTTCTGCACGTAGCCATTGGGCCAGACGTCGACGAGTTTGGCGGTGAAGTCAGTGTCGACGGCAGAAGATGCCGCGTAGAGGTCGAGAGTGACAGGGCCGGTGACTTCGACGTCGCTGTCGAGCGGCGGCGTGGAGTAGACGAGGACGTCGGGACGGGCTTCCACATCTTTCTGGTCGCGCGGGCCGGCGGGGAGATGCTGCGGATCGCAGCAGAGCGGGCCGCCAGTTGTGGGAACGGGGTTGGCGGGGTCGTAGATGAAGGTATCGGGGCCCTGTGAGCGGAATAATGTTCCTCGCTCGGTGTAAAGAAGGCCATGTCCTGATGGGCCGTTGGCATTGCCGGAAGAGTGCAGATAGTACGTCGTGTTCCTGGCACGCTCTAGAGGCCATGCATCCTCGAAGCGCCACTTGTTTTCACCCATCACGAACAGCTTGACCGGATGGGTAGCGAAGTCGTTCTGCTTGCCTTGGAACAGGTAGTCATACCACTCGAGGATGACCTTGTTCTCGTCGTATTCGGCGGCCGCGGGGCCGAAGTCGACGGTGCCGATGTGACTGCCGCCGCCGGCGTGGCCGCCGATGGTGACGAGAAGATGTTGGCCGGCGCGGGCAGCGTCGTTTCCGGCGTGCGCCTTGAGGCCGAGGTAGTTGCGCAGAGAGCCACCCTGAAAGATGTCATACCATGCAGCGACGGTGAGCGCGGGGACCTGGATGCTCTGGAAGTTTTCTTCAATGGACCACTGCTTCCAGTAGCTGTCGTATTCAGTGTGGGCGGCCCAATCGAGGAAATATGGGGCGAGAGCTTGGGTCAGTTCCTCACCCGTACGCGGCTTGGCAATGTTGAAGACGGGAAACTGCGTCAGAGGCAGAACGTTAACCGCGGCGAGGGCGTTGGTGTCGTGGCGGATGGCCCGGTTGAGCGTATCCTGCGCGAGGCCGGCGGTCCATGACTCGTTGAACCACTGCTCAAATGCGCCGCCCTGGTAGGTCCAGTTTTCGTGGTAGTTCGACGCCGTGACGACGGGGCAGATGCCGGCTAGATGGGGCGGGTGGCCGATGGCGGCGAGCATCTGGGTGGCTCCGACGTAGGAACCGCCAAACATGCCAACTTTGCCGTTGGAGTTGGGAAGCGCGGCTGCCCATTCGATGGTGTCGTAGCCGTCGTCGGTCTCGTGCTTGAAGGGGTACCACTCGCCCTCGGAGGTGTAGCGGCCGCGAACGTCCTGCACGACGACGAGGTATCCGCGGGCGGCGGCGGTAAGGCCGAATGCGGCGGCGTTGTTCTTGTCGTAGGGCGTGCGCTGGAGGAGGACGGGATATTTGCCATCGCCGGCGGGATGGTAGATGTCGGCGCGCAGGGTGACGCCGTCGCGGGTCTTCATGGGGACGCCGTGTTCTACGGTGACGTCTGGAGCGGTTTGCGCGAGGGCGATGGGGGCGAGGCAAAGGGCGATCAGGATGTGTTTGAACATGGGATCTCTCATGTGGCTTGGGACGAGGACATTGTAGCGGGATCCAGAGAGACCGTGCTTTCGCGCCCATAACGCGTGCCGATTCCGAAGCACGCCTCTTCACTATCGATACTCTGGGTCTCAGGAGCGAGTCCGAGGCACCGACGCTCTTTGGCTGATTGATCGCGTTGCGACCTTGGCTATCCCTTCAATAAGTCGGATCGAAAAGCCGCTCTGAACGATCGACCTCCGCCAAAGTTGCAGTGTGGATGTGACGCGAATCACTGCGCGAAGACGCTTGCCGAGCCAAGCTCGTCTGATTGCCCCCGTCAGGGACGAAGAGTGGTTCATCGCGAATTGACGGGTATTGCGATCGCATTTCGATGCCGATGAACCTAGAAGGCTTTGCATGAGATGAAAGATCAACGGATGGCGAGTTCGGGCCAGAATAGCTGTGGTGTCGGGAAGGCTAGTCCAGGGCGCGCAGGAGGCTCTAAGAGTGTGCTCCTCAGTACGCTCACACTCGCCGTGGCGATGGTTTTCGCCGTGCCGTCCCGGGCATTGTCCTCGGAGCCCACGACGCTTACGTCACTCCACGCGGTCTACGCGCTCGACAATGCCCAGGCAGCCCATCGAATTCACGCGATCTTCGAGGCCACGGTGGTCTATTCGCGTGGGTACGAGAGACTGCTGTATGTGCAGGATTACAACGAAGCATTCTTTGTGTCCCCTCCAACCACTGCAGAGTTTCTCCCCGGTGACCGCGTCCTCATCAAGGGAGACACTCAGCAAAGCTTTCGCCCACTGGTGGTTGCGAGCGACATTACGATTCTCCATCACGGTGATTTGCCCGAACCCGTACCAGCTACTTTCGCCGACTTAATTCGCGCGCAGTACGATTGCCGCCTGGTCACTGTTCGCGCCAAAGTTCGCGCGGCTGACCTGGTGAACGGCGCCCAACGCAGCTCCCGTTTGCAGTTGGTGATGGCGGGCGGTCACGCTGAAGCAAACGTGGACAGCGAAGACGAGTGGGACCTCATCGACTTGCTCGACGACGATGTGGAAATCACCGGTGTGGCAGCCGGCAAGTTTGACGACAAGATGCAACAGACCGGCGTTGTCCTCTACGTCTCGTCAATTGCGAATGTAAAGATCCTCAAGAACGTCAACACGCACCCGTGGTCTCTGCCGCTCACTTCGATGGATCAGGTTCTCTTCGGTTACAACGTGCAGGATCTTACGCAAAGAGTTAGAGTCCGTGGAACCATTACCTACTATCAACCCGGTGCGGCAGCAGTCCTTCAGGACGGTTCAAGAAGCCTGTGGATCACGACTCATATCCGCAAGCCATTCCGTATCGGCGAAGTTGTGGACGCAATTGGTTTTCCAGAAGCACATGATCGCACCTTGAATCTTGCAGACGGGGAGATTCAGGGCACAGGAATATTTGCTCCACAACCGCCAAAGCAGGCTTCATGGGAACAACTGGCTTTCTGGAATAACAGCCGACCGGACGGGCACCAGAACGATCTGATTTCGATTGATGGCGAGGTTGTAACGGACGTTCGAGAGGCTACGCAAGACGTTTACGTTGTGGTCTCTGACGGCCGCCTGTTTACCGCGATTTATCGCCATCCCAGCGAAGGCGTTGTTCCACCGATGCGACAAGTGCCCGTCGGTTCGAAAGTGAAGATAACGGGCATCTGCACGGCGGATACGAATACCGTCATTCCCGGGCAGGAGGTACCGTTCAATATCCTGCTGCGCTCTGTCGATGACATTTCACTGCTGGCGCGTCCCTCACCGCTGAACGTTCGGAATCTCATGATTCTGACTGGATTACTTCTTCTGATGCTCCTGGTGGTCGGAGCCAGAGGCTGGGTGATCGAACGCGGGGTGCGCCGCCAGAATGCCGCCGCGGCTTATATCGAGCGCAAACGCAGCCGCATTCTCGAGGAGATCAACGGCGCCCGCCCTCTCGCAGAGATCATTGAGGAGATCACCGAACTAGTCTCATTCAAGCTTGATGGTGCTCCAAGCTGGTGCGAGATTTTTGACGGAGCGCAGCTTGGGAACCGCCCCGCAGAACTTTCCTCTTTCAGGGTTGTCGGCGAAACGATTCCTGCTCACTCCGGACCGCCGCTTGGAACGATACGCGCTGCATTTGATCCGCTTACGCAACCTCGAGCCGCGGAGTCCGAGACGCTTTCCAGGACGGCTGGGTTGGTCACTCTGGCCATTGAGACGCGGCGACTCTACTCCGATCTACGGCATCGCTCCGACTTCGATTTGCTTACCGATGTTCACAACAGATTCTCGCTGGACACCTATGTTGATCGACAGATCGAAAACGCACGTGAGAATGCGAGCGTATTCGGGTTGATTTACATCGACCTGAATGACTTTAAACAGGTGAACGATGTGTATGGGCACCAGGTTGGCGACCTGTACCTGCAGGAAGCAGCGAAGCGTATGAAGCGGCAGCTCCGCGGGGTCGACATGTTGGCGCGGCTTGGTGGCGATGAGTTTGCCGTGGTGCTTCCGGCGGTCCACAACCAGGCAGAGGTCGAGGAAATCGCGCTCCGGCTGGAGCGCAGTTTTGATGCCCCGTTTACGTTCGAAGGATACGTTCTCAATGGGTCAGCGAGTCTGGGTATTGCTCTTTATCCCGAGCACGGCGCAACGAGAGATAGCTTGCTGAGTAGCGCCGACGCCGCCATGTATGTCGCGAAACAGACCAAGAAGAATAGTCATCCGTCATCACGCGACAGCCAAAAACAAGAAGTCACGCGCAGAGAGCGCAGTTAGAGAGGTCTCAGGTGGCGCATGCGACGCGGGTCCGCGGCGCTCCCGCTGATGGGGCGCGTCTGCGGAAATATCAGCCCCAGCGGTAGGCGATGCGGCGCGGGTCCACGAAAAGACGCGCGGTGATCACGCCGAAGAGGAAGCCTCCAATGTGGGCGAGGTAGGCGACGCCGCCTGTGCGCGCCTGTGCGACGACGCCAACGTTAAGGATCTGCATGAGAAACCAGAAGCCGATCAGGAGCGCGGCGGGAATCAGCGTGATCCGGAAAAAGATGATGAAGAAGACGAAGGTGCGAATGCGGTCGCGGGGAAAGGTGATGAGGAATGCGCCCATGACGGCGGCAATGGCCCCGCTGGCGCCGAGGGTCGGGACGCGGGAGAAAGGATCGCCAAGAATCTGCGCCGTCATGGCCACAATGCCGCCGATGAGGTAGAAGACAGCGAAGCGAAAGCTCCCCATGGCGTTTTCGATTTCGCGACCGAAGGCCCACAGGTAAATCATGTTGCCGATGATGTGCATCCAGCTGGCGTGCATGAACATGGAGGTCAGAACCGTGATCCATGCATGGCCGTGCACGATGCGGTTGGGGACGGCGGACCAGACCCAGACGAATCGGTCGCCGTGGGTCAGCTCCTGCAGAAACATCCAGGAGTTGAGGACAATGATGAGGATGGTGACGACGGCGAAACGCGTCGGCGGACGCGATGCATCGCCGAGCGGGATCAAGCCGCCCACTACATTACGCCCTTGCCGAGAAGAATTCCGATGCCGTAGGTGACGGCACCTTCAACTGCGCCGACTACGGTCATCTCGAGACCGGAGGACCACCAGGAGCGGATGGTGATGAGGCTTTTGGCGGCGCCGACGGCGAAGTGTGCGGCGAGCGAGACGACGGCCGCAGCAATGACGGCGGGAACTCCGCTCATGAAGAAGAACGGAATGATGGGGATGATAGCGCCTATGGCGGTGGAGAGCGCGCCCGAGGTGGCGGAGACCATGGGGTTGGACAACGCCTCTTCCGAAGTGCCAAGACGTTCGCTCGCCAGGGCGCGCAGCATCTGTTCAGGATCGCTGCCGATGTGGTTGACCATGTGGTCGGCGTCGGCCTCGGGAAGACCTTTTACCTGGTAATAGAGCGAGAGAAGCTCGCGGGCTTCTGGGCCGTTCATGCGGATGGCTTCGCGTTCACGGGCGATTTCGGCGTGATAGATTTCGCGTTCGCTCTTGGCGGCGAGGTAAGCGCCGGATCCCATGGAGAGCGCGGAGGCGACCATGCCTGAGAGGCCGGCGAGGAGAACGTATTTGCTGTCGCCGGCGGTTGCGCCGGATACGCCGGAGACGATGCCGAAGATTGCGCCGAGTCCGTCGTTGACGCCATAGATGGCGTCGCCGATCCAGGCGCCGGGCTGCTTGCGGCCTTGTGCGCGCTTGGCAAGCAGCTCGTCGAGGACGGCCTTGGCGTCGACCTTGGGAGCTCCGGCTGGGGCCTGATAGTGGCCGCGGAGGAGCGAGCCGAGTTCGCGATGGTGATCTTTCTCGTCCTCGATCACGTGGTCGAGGATAGCGACGGAGCCCTCGTCGCCGAGATCCTTGAGCTGCTTGCCGTAGTTGGCGATGTGCCGGCTCTCTTCGATCTCAAGCCGGCGCAGGGCCATGCGGACGCCGCCGGCGCGATTGGCGAGGGAGTTGGCCTCGCCGCCGGGGTTGCCGTTGTAAACGGGTTCAGGACCACCCAGTTCGATGATGCGGCCGTGCCAGAGGGCAGCGTGCTCCCACTCGGCGCCGGCGAGGTGGCGCAGAACCTGGGCACGCATGGGATCGCTGTCGCGGTCGGCGAGGGTGTTGTAGGTGTGGTAGCCCTCCATTTCGGCCTGCCAATTGGCTTCGAGGGCGGCAAGCACTTTCTTCAACTTGGCGCTGCTCAGGGTAGTGGTGGCCACGGTGTGTGTCTCCTTGCGTTCTCTAGAGGATAAGGCATTTTGAGGGGAAACCGCAGTGATGAAGGCGGCGGAAAAGATGGCATGAGGATGGGAGTCGTACGGCGAATTGGCGGTCCAGA
The DNA here is from genome assembly GCA_963735215.1 of uncultured Acidobacteriaceae bacterium. Lineage (GTDB taxonomy): Bacteria > Acidobacteriota > Terriglobia > Terriglobales > Acidobacteriaceae > Telmatobacter. The sequence goes on from CAVTKF010000018.1 coordinate 134,715, forward strand.
AGCGAGATTCTGCATCAGTTTGCAGCATCACTTCCCCAATCTGGGGTTTTCCGTATAGTGTTGTGTGCAGCAATTTGGCCGGAGATTTGGCGGCTAACAGACATCCCAGCGAAAACCAGCTGGCGAGACGCAAACGCGACCGACACGAAAGTCGCGCGATATGCCCTTACCGGGCATCATTTTTCAAGGAAGCGGGGAGCAAACAACCTATGGCAACACGATCCACACCGGCAACGGCTTCAACAACGCCGAATTACACCGGACCCTTCATTACGGTAGCTGTGCTGTTTTTTATCTTCGGGTTTATCACCAACCTGAACATGGCGCTGGTGCCGCATCTAAGGTCGATTTTCGATCTGCCTTATGCATGGGCGATGCTGGCGGAGTCGGCGTTCTTCCTCGCCTACTTTGTCTTCTCGTCGCCGACTTCAAAGCTGATTGAGACGATTGGATACAAGCGGACGATGGTGGTTTCGCTGTTCATCCAGGTAGTTGGATGCCTGCTGTTTGTGCCGGCAGCCAAGATGGTCAGCTTTCCGCTGTTCTTGACTGCCGTGTTTATTGTTGGTGCCGGCGTAACGGCGCTGCAGACGGCGGCAAATCCATATGTAGCGATTCTGGGGCCGGAACACAGCGCACCGGTGCGCTTGACTCTGGCGCAGGCATTGAACTCAATGGGTGGCACGATTGCTCCGCTGGTGGCCGGCGCTTACATTTTGACGGACCCGGCCAGCACGGCCACCAAGGCGGCCGTCGCCAATACGGTGCGCGGTCCGTACATTGCGATTGCGGCCGGGTTGCTGATTCTCGGGTTCGCGGTTGCGTTCATGCATCTGCCTCATGTTTCGCAGACACAGGAGTTCCGACCGGCGAAGGAAGGCGATCCGATCCTTGGTCGCAGCATCTGGAGCTACAGGCACACCGTTCTGGGTGCAGTCGGAATCTTTCTTTATGTTGGCGTCGAGGTAGGTCTGGCATCGATCGCGGTGAACTACTTCAAGACGCAGGGCGTGGACAGCGCCAAGACGGCATCGTTCCTGGTTTCGCTCTATTGGGGCGGCGCGCTGGTGGGTCGCTTGCTTGGGTCGTGGATACTGACCAAGATTCAGTCCGGCAAGCTGCTGGGCGTGTTCGGATTCGCCGCCGCCCTCTTCGTGGTTATCTCGATGTTTACAAGCGGCCAGGTGGCAATCTGGGCAATCGGTGCTTTGCGGATTCTTCAACTCGATCATGTTCCCGAACATCTTCGCGCTTGGCATCACAGGGCTGGGACCGATGACGAGCAAGGGGTCAGGACTGATTATGACTGCGGTTGTGGGGGGCGCGATTGTGCCGCTCTGCATTGGGCGCAGCGGCGGACAAGTTCGGCATTCAGAATTGCGTTCGTGATTCCGCTGATTTGCTATCTCTACATCGCCTACTACGGGCTTTGGGGATCAAAGCCTACGCGGACAGTGACAGCGTAAGCGGGTTGGGGCAGTACCCTTGAAGGCCCTCCGGCCATTGGCCGGAGGGCCTTCGCATGTCCGAGTTTGCACGTCCGAATATGGATCCCCCGGAGGGTGGTACCCCCACCCATACTCTGCAAACAAGTTCCTTAGTTTCATCGGCTTACATGAGAGCTATCGTTGCAAAGTCCTCCTGTAATTGAAGTTAGCCGCAGATTATTCTCCGCAAAGGACTTAGACCGGTATAACGGCTGATTGCAGCCGCTCTTGGGTGAGCCCGACCAGCATTTCTTCCTAACCCTCGTCTGAGTATGCGCTCAGCATGGGAAATTACCTGCAAATCTGCAATGGCAAATTTCTCCTTTGGATTCTTGGTTTTGGGAAGATATGCGGAAAAGTGCGCTTGACACTTGAACTGGGCCGCCGTTTGGTTCCCGATTTTTGTTGACGGATATCGCGGATTGCGATATTGTTATTGCAATTTGCGATTGGCTTGTCAAATGTTTTGAATGCTGATCGTGGACGGACGAATGAAACTCGGAGAAAAAATCAGGTATCTGCGCGAGGTGGAGGGCAGCCTCCGGGGTATGAATCGTGCGATGAGCCAGCAGGAGCTGACGCGGGCGATCGAGGCAGAGACGGGTTCGAAGCTGAGCCAGAGTTATCTCTCGCAGATCGAGAGCGGGGCGCGGCCTCACCTGACGAACACGACGCGGCAGATCCTGGCAAGTTTTTTCAAGGTGCATCCGGGATACCTGGTGGATGATCCCGAGGGCTATCACCCGGAGCTGTTGAGCGAGGTGCGGGGCCTGGAGGACAAGCTCGACCTGTGGCTGGTGTCGGGGGCAGAGCGGTTTCGGCGCGATCCCGAGTTGAAGAGCGCGTTGCTGACGGTGGCGCAACATGAGCGGTCGCGGGATTGTTTGCTGCTGTTGGAGTCGATTCTGGAGACGCCGGGGCTGATGCCGCGGCTCACGGAAGTGCTTAGGAAACAGGGAACAGGGATTAGGGAACAGGGATCAGACAACAAAGAACAGAAGACAGTGAAGACACGCGGCAGGTAACTGGATTTCGAAAGTGCACGGGGGCGCGGCTATGAACTGGGAGACGTTTTATCTGGTCTGTTTTCTTGCGGGGCTGATGCTGAGTTTTATCTCGCTGCTTGGCGGGATGGGGCATTTTGGCGGACATGTGCATGTTCCCCATGTTCACGTTCCGCATGCGGGACATTTTCCGCATGTGCCTCATGGCACCGTTGGTGCTTCTCATGCTGCAGGCAGCGGAGGTTCAGCGACGCAGGGCGGCGGCGCGGAGGTTCCTTGGTGGAATGCATTCTCCATCATGATCTTCCTCTGCTGGTTTGGAGCGGCGGGATATCTGCTGACGAAGTATGGGAGCTTTGTCGCCGGTGTGGTGGTGGTGCTGGCGGTGATTTGCGGCGTTGCGGGCGGGGCGATCATCTTCGTGTTCCTGACCAGGGTGCTGATGCCGCACGATCGCGAGCTGACCGCGGACGAGACGGACGTTGTGGGCGTAGTGGGGCGCGTGTCGTCGCCGATTCGCGCCGGCGGGACTGGAGCAATTGTCTACCAACAGATGGGAGCTACACGATCGGCGATCGCACGCTCGGAAGACGACGAGGCGCTCAGGAAAGAGGAGGAGGTATACGTGATTCGCTATGAGAAAGGGATTGCGTATGTGAAGCGGTGGGAGGACTTGGACGTCAGTGGTCAGTCATCAGTGACGAGTGATCAGAAACAGGCTACGAGCCGCTAGGCCAGACGTGAGCGGCGCAACAAGCTGTGGCCCGGCTGAAGGACCGGGATCGCAATGACGAACTCAACCGTGCTGATTGCGGATATGGGCATCCTTGTGGGGATCTTTCTGCTGGGATTGCTGGCGAAGTTGTTTCCGAGAAAGACAGGGAACAGAGGTCAGGGATCAGGGGTCAGCGAGCAGTGATCAGTCGGGGAAACGGTCCCTCAGGGGCTAAAGCCCGACTCGTTTCGGAACTGTCTGCGGCACGGCCAAAGCCATGCCCTTTCAAGACCGGCTCGCAACGCAGAACAACCGATCACTGAAAACTGATCACTGACGACTGAGTAAGAAACCATCAACCGAATTCAACCCCTGTTGAAAGGACAGGGATCGAATGACGAATGAAATGATTCTGTTTGTCGGACTGGGAGTATTGGCGCTGATCTTCCTGATGGGCATTTTGGCCAGGATGTATCGCAAGGCAGGGCCTAATGAAGCACTGATTGTCTATGGTTTTCGCGGGCCTCGCGTGATCAAGGGACACGGAACGGTGATCTTCCCGATGGTGGAGAACTGCCGCGAGCTGAGCCTGGAGCTAATGAGCTTCGATGTGGCTCCGCAGCAGGACCTCTACACCAAGCAGGGTGTTGCCGTGACGGTGGAAGCTGTCGCGCAGATCAAGGTGCGGAGCGACCAGGCTTCAATCTTGACGGCGGCCGAACAGTTTTTGACGAAGACTCCGCCACAGCGGGAAGGGCTGATCAGGCTGGTGATGGAAGGCCACTTGCGCGGAATTATCGGGCAGTTGACGGTTGAGCAAATTGTGAAAGAGCCCGAGATGGTGGGCGAGCGCATGCGTGCGACCTGTGCGGAAGACATGAGCAAGATGGGGCTCGAGGTCATTTCGTTCACGATCAAGGAAGTGCGCGACAAGAATGAATACATCTCGAACATGGGCCGGCCGGATATCGCGCGTATTCGCCGCGATGCGGAGATGGCGACCGCTGATGCGGAGAGGGATACGGCGATCAAGCGGGCCACGGCGCTTCGCGAATCTGCAGTTGCCAAGGCGCAGGCGGACCAGGAGCGGGTGATTGCGGAGACCGCTTCGGCGACGCGGCAGGCAGAGGCGCAGCGCGATCTTGAGATCAAGAAGGCCGAGTACGCCGAGCAGAGCCGCAGGCAACAGGCCACGGCTGACAAGGCGTACGAATTGCAGACCAACGTCATGCTGCAGCAGGTTACGGCTGAGCAGGTGAAGGTGCAGCAGGTCGAAAAAGAAGGCCAGATCAAGGTGCAGGAAGCCGAGATCACTCGTCATGAGAAGGAGTTGATTGCGACCGTACTAAAGGGAGCAGAGATCGAACGGCAGAGGATCGAGAATCTTGCCAACGCTGAGAAGTCTCGCTTGACGACCGAGGCGGAAGGCCGCGCGGCTGCGATCCGTTCGCAGGGCGAAGCGGAAGCCAGCATCATCTTCCAGAAGGGCGAGGCAGAAGCCAAGGCGATGACGGTGAAGGCCGAGGCTTACCAGGGATGGAACCAGGCCGCGGTGGTCGACAAGCTGCTGACCAACATGGCCGATGTGGTCCGCGCCATGGCAGAGCCGCTGAGCAAGGTGGACAAGATCACGATCGTGTCGACCGGCAACGACGGAGCCGCCGGCGTGAACAAGATCACGGGCGACATGACGAAGATCGCGGCGCAGGTGCCTGCATTGTTTGAGGCGCTGAGCGGCATGGACATCAAGCAGTTGATGTCGAATGTGCAGGCGATCAAGACCAAGCCGGGAGACGATAAGTCGCAGAACGGCGAAGCGGCGAAGCACTAAGGGCGTGCGCTTACGTGTCCGGTGATCTGAACGAGGCGCGTGGCAAGAGGCAAACAACTCTTGCCACGCAAGCCGGAAGAAATGATGAGGAAGGCATGATTCGCAGAATTCGCAGGGCAGTGGTATTGGGTGTGGCGGCGGCTATCTCTTCGACCATGCTGTTCGCGCAGAGTGCGAAGCCGGCGGAGCAAACAGCAATTCCGGCGACACAAACGACAGTGACCGCGGATCAACAGCCCACTGCGGAGCAGCTGGCGAAGCTATTCGAAGTGATGCGGCTACGGGCACAGATGCAATCGATGCGGCAGATTGTGCCGTCGATGGTGCAGCAGCAGATCAAATCGGCGATGCAGCAGACGGAGTCGAATTTGCCAGCAGGGAGCAAGCTCACTCCCGAGCAGCGCGAAGGCATGGAAAAGGTGATGCGCAAGTACGTCGGGAAGGCGATGGATCTCTATCCCGCGGACGAAATGCAGTCAGACATGATCGGGATTTATCAACGGCATCTAAGCCGCGATGACGTGGATGGGATGATTGCGTTTTACAGTTCGGCTGCCGGACAGCATCTGCTGGATGCGCAACCGGTGATTGCGCAGGAGTACATGCCTCTGGTGATGGGCAAAGTGGCGGAAAGAAGTCAGGTAATGATGAAGGAAATGATGAAAGAGATGTCGGAGTTTGTGCCAGCCAAGCAGGCGACGGTGAAACCGGCTGCGAAGGCGCCGGCAAAGTAGGCGGCGAAATTTTTGTGAAGTGATTTGAAGGACCGAAGTTCAGAGGCGAGGAGGGAGATTGTATGTCGTTACTGGATAGAGTAAGCACGTTGCTGAGGGCGAACCTGAACGATCTGGTGGAGAAAGCCGAAGATCCGGAGCGGATGTTGAAACAGGTTGTCCTGGATATGGAGAACCAGCTAATGCAGGTAAAGACACAGGTGGCGATCGCGATTGCCGATCAGCATCTGCTGGACAAGAAGAAGGTGGAGCACGAGCAGCAGGCTGCGGAGTGGCGGCGCAAGGCGGAACTCGCAGTGCAGAAGGGGCAGGATGATTTGGCTCGTGCCGCACTGGAGCGTGCGCTGAGTCAGGATCAGTTGGCAATCGGCTTTACGACACAGGCCGAGGATCAGAAGCACGAAGCGGACAGCCTTCGTCAGGCGCTGCACAAGCTGGAGCAGAAGCTGACGGAGACGCGCGCGCATTGCGAGATGCTGATTGCGGAGCATCGCAGGGCGAAGGTGGTGGGTCGCGCGGCCAAGGCCCAGCACATAGTGGGCAACGATCAGGAAAACACGATCGGCCGGATGAAGAGCAAGGTACACGTGACTGCGGCGGAAAACGCGGCAGCCGTTGAAGTGTTGAATCCGGAGTCGCTTGAAGACAAGTTCAGGGCGTTGGAGAGCGAGGACAAGGTTGAATTGCTTTTGAGCGAGATGAAGACTCGGCTTGCCTTGAAGCAAGGCTGAGGAATTGGCGTTACTTCTTCTGCCTTGCGCTGGGAGTCAAGTTGCGCAGAACGAACTCCTGGATAAGTGCGTTCACTGTGCGGACGCCGGTAGTAATGAGGAAGCCCTGGAAGAGCAGCCGTGAGCCGCGGTTCGTATCGGGATAGTAGATGTTGGAGATCGCGCCCGAGATCAGATCGCCACCCATGCTGGAGTAGTTCGGTTGCAGTTTTCCGTTGTCTCCCATGCAGACGTATGGAGAGGAGAGTGCGTGGAGGGCACGAGACTTGGTTGTTCCCGTGCCCTGATAGAAGTAGCGTGGATCCTGATGCAGAAGTGATGGCAGGATGGCGCCGCCGAAGAATATGTCGGTTGTTGTATCGGCGAGGCCTGCTCCGAAGCGCTGACCGTAACCTTTCCAACCCTGTTGGTAGTCCGGGATGTCTCCTGCCTGGTAGATGGCCGCAATGAAAGCAACCCCGACGAAGGTCATAGGGTCAGTGGCGGATTTGAATGCCAGCCTGTATTTCAGCTTGGTTGTCAGCGGCACCGGGTGGGAATCATAGGTCACGTAGAAATTGGGGATGATGCCGAAGACTCGCTGCTTCTCCGCGACGATGACCTGCTGGGTTGCGATCTGTTCCTGGGATGCGTAGACCGTCACCGAAACCGAGGAGGCGGGGAGCTTCAGCTTAATGTCTGTCAGAAAAAAGAACTGACCCGGAGTGAGGACAATCGGCGGCGACTTCCAGGGCGCCATACCCTTGGCTGTTATCGAGACGCGATATTGGATTCCCGATTTGAGGTTGTGGAATTCAAAGGCTCCGCGTTCGTTGGCGACGGCGGCCTGCCGGTCTCCGGGGCTCGTGCCCGCAAGCGCGATGGCGGCGCCTCCGATGACGGTCCCGTTCACATCCGTGACCGTGCCGCTGATGGAAGCTGCAGACGGATCGGGCGCAGAAAGCGGCTGCTGAGCACTTTCCTGTATCCATTCCTTGACGCCCGCGACGCCCCCCGTATCAACCCCGATCTGTGAAGCAATGAGCTGATCGCCGAAAGACTCCGTGGAGCTTGGTACAGGTTCGGGTTGAGGCGCATCTGGGAGAGTTTCCGGGCCGGTTGCCGGTGGGGCGGGCTGGCCAGGCTGCGCAGGAAGTCGCAGGATTGGAAGGAGCAAGACGGCGGATATGAGAAGCACGGCAGAACCGAAGCGGGGCACCACCACATCCATTCACCACTCGCCGGAGAGACGCTCACCCTGAAAAAGGGATCAGCCAGTGCCGGAGACTCTGAGCAAATCCATGCGTCCCCACTCGTCGCATACGGCCTTGCCGCGTGTGTCGGTATTTCAATTGGGACTCAGACGGCTCGCTGTTGATTTTCGCCTCACTCTCAGGCCGTTGTTCTTCCGCTAACCCCTCTCGATCTCATTATTCAGGGAATTCCAAGGCTACGACACTGCCAAAAGTGATAGTGAATCGCTATTACCCCGATCAGTTTTCTCCGGTTCACTTTTCTGTACCCAACGATGGTCAACGGCCGTCTAAACACTAGTACTTGATAATCTCTGGATTCTGGTTGGACATGGCGCTGTTCGGTTCGGCACGGGCAGGATCGCACCCCTGTGGCAGCGCGCATGAGATTCCAGTAATCTATTGGAAAAGCACAGATTCGCTGGCGGCGGAGGTTCGAGCAAATGGGCTTACGCGATCATGCGCGATGCCGCCATAAGGATCTTCTGCGACCTCTGACCCGATGTGGCGACCTCAGTCCCACAGAGGCGCTCCTGATCGACGCATTGGGAGTCCATGCACCAACCAGGAAAAGAAAGGGTTTACTCATCGGCGCGCGCACTGTTCGTTACTTAATGGCTGCCTCAGTTTTTCTGCTGGCGTTTCCGTTCTCTTCGATTGCACAGGAAAGCGATCGAGACGCGGCTGCTGTGGTTATCCTCGACTTGCCGGGGGCGCCACAGCCGCAAGGGGGCAGCGAGGGCGCAGTGCTGCAGTCCACGCCTGGCCAGAATCCGCAACCACAAACTTTGGCCACCGGATCGTCCACTTCGCAGGGCCCGGATGCCCAGCCGAGCGAAGAGGAACGCCGCAAAAAGGCGGAGGAGCAGATCAAGCAACAGGAGAGCCAGCGGGTGCTGGGCATCTTGCCCATGTTCAACACGTCGTATGTCAACGATGCCGTATCGCTGACCGCCCGCCAGAAGATGAAGCTGGCTTTCCGATCGGCAACCGATCCAGTTACGTTTGCGGGCACCGGGATAGTGGCGGGATTCGGAGAATTGAGCGGTGGCAACGACAACAACAATGGATTCGGGTGGGGCCCTGCCGGATACGGAAAGCGGTGGGGAGCGGCTTATCTGGACTCGTTCAACGGCACAATGATCGGCAATGGCATCCTGCCCTCGATTCTTCACCAGGATCCGCGCTACTTCAGACTGGGGCACGGGACCACTACGCACCGGTTCTTGTATGCCGCGGCTACGACGGTTATATGCAAGCACGACAGCACACGGCGATGGGAGCCGAATTATTCGAATGTCGGCGGCAACCTCATCGCGGGCTATATTTCGAACTTCTACTATCCAGATTCGGACCGATCCGGCTGGGAGCAGACGCTCAGCAGCGGGATGATTGTTACGGCAGAGGGAGCGATCGGCGGCGTATTCCAGGAGTTCTGGCCGGATATCTCGCGCAAGCTGTTCCACAGGGATCCGACGCATGGGTTGGACCAGCAGTTGCGGACGCAGACGAGGTAATCGACGTTCACTTCGGCGGAATCGTCGCGTTTGAGGGGTTCCTGCATCGCGGCTGATAGTTGCGCGTCTAATTCAGATAGAGACAAAGCAAGATAGATGCCCTTTTGGCTAACCCCTGTGTACTGAGGCTGTGAGGAAGATCGTTGTGAAGCGCGGTTATATGCTGTCGTGCTTTCAATCGGGGTCTTGCTGAACATTTTGGAGAATCGTGACTGATGAGTTCTACTCCCCCTGTTTTTATCAAGTCTTTTTTCTGTTGCATTTTGGTGTTGGCGGCGAATTCGTGCGTGATGGCACAAGACGATAGCGGCGCAGGCCAGAATGTTTCGCGCGATGACATCAATGCAACGAATGCATTGCCAGACGCGCCTGATTCGCAGGATTCGAATTCGAAGCTGGCTCTGTCCAACGAAGGAGTGACACCGTCGAAGCAGCAGCCGAAGCGGATCCTGGGAATCATGCCGAACTATCGCGCAGTGAGCGCAGGAGAGATTCCGCCACCGCCGACTGCAAAACAGGCGTTCAAGATTGCCACGCAAAACAGTTTTGACTATTCATCGTTTGTGTTTGTGGGACTAACATCGCTGATTGCCAAAGGTGAAGACGCGCATCCATCGCTGGGCAAGGGCGTGCCTGGCTATTGGGCGTATACGTGGCGCGGGTTCGTGGACAAAACGGATGGAAATTATTGGGTGATTTTCGCGCTGCCCACGGTATTTCACGAGGATGAGCGCTATTACGCGAAGGGTACGGGAAGTGTCTGGAAGCGAGCGGCGTACTCTTCGACGCGTGTACTGATCACGCCGGATTACCACGGACACAATACGTTCAACGCGTCGGAGCTACTGGGACGCGGGATTGCGCAGGGGATTTCAACTACCTACTATCCGAGTTCCGACATCTCAGCTGGGTCGGTAGCTGAGAAGTACGGGTATGCCATCATGCGCGATGCGTTGACCAACACGTTTCGCGAATTCTGGCCGGATATTGCAACACATGTGCTTCACAGAAATCCGTGAGAGGCAGGGAATCGCAGGGAATAGAAACCAAGGAATAGGAATTGAGAAGCTTCTAGAGGCCTGGGCGGATTGCCCGGGCCTTTTGTTTTGCATGAGAAATGATAGCGGTGCAAGAGGACGCCCCGATATACTTCGGATGCGAGTAAATCGGTTCACTAGGGTGGATGGAAGGCAGACGGTGCGCATGCGGCTTGGTTTGTTGACGACGGTTGGAGTGGGAGTGCTGTGGGTTGCCTGCGGCGCTTTGGCGATGGCGAAGACAGCGCCGGAGGACGGGAGCGGCGCATATGCGATGGGCAAGTATCGCAACATGTTTGCGGAAGATGGGCACTCGAAGAGGAAGATACGGAAGAAGATTGAGAGTGCGTATCAGCAACTCTTTCACGGCGACAAACAAACGCAGGCCATTGTCTTTTATGCGGGCAGCAATGCAAACGGGCCGCTGATATATGTGACGGACTGGGCGAATCACGATGTGCGGACCGAAGGCATGTCGTACGGAATGATGATCACGGTGGAGCTGGGCAAAAAGGCGGAGTTTGACGCGATCTGGAACTGGGCCAAGACCTATATGTACATCTCAGACCCCAAGGCGCCGAGCTACCAGTTCTTCGCGTGGTCGTGCAAGACGGATGGGACGCATAACTCAGAGGGAGCAGCTCCCGATGGGGAGTCGTACATTGCCATGGCGCTTCTATTCGCGTCGAATCGCTGGGGAGACGGGAAGGGGATTTACGACTATCGTGCAGAGGCAGAGAATTTGCTGACCGCGATGGTGCATCGGCCGGTGATTACGGCGCCGGGCAAGTATGGACCGCATACGGTTGGGCCGATGATGAATCCTGATCCGCCGATGATTCTGTTTGTGCCCGATGTTTCTCCGCAGATGTTCACGGATCCTTCGTATCATCTTCCAGCGTTCTACGAATTGTGGTCGCGTTGGGGGCCGGAGGAGGATCGGGCATTCTGGAGGAAGGCTGCAGAGACCAGCCGCGCATTCTTCGTGAAGACGACGAACCGGGAAACGGGCCTGGCTCCGGACTATGCAAATTTCGACGGTACGCCGCACGTGAATCAGTTTTCGCAATCGGGAGAGTTCGGTTATGACGCATGGCGGACGGCGAGCAACTGGTCAGTCGACTGGTCGTGGTGGCACAAGGATCCGACAGAGCAGGAACTGAGCGATCGTGTACAGAAGTTTTTCGTGTCGCAAGGGATCGATACGTATGGGCCGCTGTTTACGCTCGACGGGAAAGATCTGGGGGCGAAGCCGGGGCAACAGCATAAGGATCACCCGACCGGACTGGTAGGGACGAACGCGGTGGCGGGCTTGGCGGCTACGGATCGCGTGACTGAGAAGAAATTCACTGAAGCGCTGTGGAATGCGCCGATTCCGTCAGGGCAGTATCGATACTACGACGGGATGCTTTACATGATGAGCCTGATGCACGCGGGCGGAGAGTTTCGAATCTGGGCACCGAAATAAGGCCCGAGAGAAACAAAAGCAGATCCTTCGTTCCGCTTACCCCACTGCGTGGGGCCCCAAACGTGCGGAGCTCAGGATGACACCGGTGATTACACGTTCACTTTTTTCGGTTCGCCCCAGGCGCCGCCGCCGGGAGATTCTATGCGAATGCGCGTTCCGGCTTTGAGTTCGCGCGTGCATTTGCCTGGCAGATGCTCTTTTTTGTTGTCGCGCATGATTGTGGTTTGACCGGGGACGCTGGGATTGCCGCCGGCGAGTCCCCACGGCTGAGTCTTGCGACGATCGGCCAGGAGCGTGACCTGTGCGTCGCCTAACAATTCAAGTTCGCGAATGATCCCGTCGCCGCCCCGATGCTTTCCTTCTCCGCCGGAGTTGCGGCGGAGAGCGTAGCGGATCATGCGGAAGGGGTAGGCGTATTCGAGCGCCTCGACGGGGGTGTTGAGGGAGTTGGTCATGTGGGCATGATGGCCGCTTGCTCCGAATGACTGCGGCGATGCGCCATGGCCTCCAGCGATGGTTTCGTAGTAGGTGTAGGGCTGGCCGGTGCGCGGGTCGAGTCCACCGATGGTGAGGTTGTTCATGGTTCCGGAACTGGCGGCGGGAATGCGATGGGGGAGAGCAGGCGCGAGCGCGCGCATGAGCGTATCGACAATGCGCTGGGAGGTTTCGACGTTGCCCCCGGCGACGGCAGCGGGGGGACGCGCATTGACGATGGAGCCGACAGGAGCGACGACTTGCACGGGACGCATGAGGCCGGCGGTAGCGATGGCGCCGGGTGGAAGCAGGCAGCGGAAGACGTAGAAGACTGCCGACCAGGTGATCGCGTAGACAGCGTTGATGCTGCCGGGGACCTGCGGGTCGGTACCGGCAAAGTCGACGATGGCGTGGCGGCGTTTGGGATCGGTGCTGATCTTGACGCGGATGCCGATGGGGCCGGGGATGATGCCGTCGTCGTCGAGGAAGTCTTCGGCTTGCCACTGGCCTGCGGGCAGCGATGCGAGCACGTTGCGCATGAGGCGTTCTGAGCCCGAGAGCATGGCGCGGACACCGGATAGCAGTCGCATGTAGCCGAAACGTTCGACGAGTTCGAGCATACGCGTGGCGCCGATGCGACAGGCGCCGAGTTGCGCGGTGAGGTCGCCTTCGCGTTCCTTCGGCGTGCGGACGTTGGCGAGGATGATCGACAGAAGCTGCTTGTCCATTTCGCCGGCGTGCATCAGCTTGACGGGAGGGATGCGGATACCCTCCTGTGCGATCTCGCGGCAAGGACCCATGGAGCCGGGATACATGCCGCCAACATCGGCGTGATGAGCGCGGTTCGCAACGTAGAACGCGGCGCGTGTGCGATCCGGAAGAAAGACCGGCGCGACCATGGTGATGTCGGGCAGATGCGTGCCGCCGCGGTAGGGATCGTTGAGAAGCGCGACATCGCCGGGGGCGAGGCGTAGGTCGGCGAGGACTGCTGCGACAGACATGGGCATGGAGCCAAGGTGGACGGGCATGTCGTCGCCCATGGCGATGAGGTCGCCCTCGGCGGAGAAGACAGCGGAGGAGTAGTCGCGGCGCTCTTTGATGTTGGGCGAGAAGGCAGTGCGGCGCAGGGCGGCGCCCATCTCGACGGCGACGGAGTGAAGCGCGTGGCCGATGACGGCGATTTCAGCGGGGTCGAGTGAGCGGCGGGCGGTCATCGGCGGGCTCCTGCATTGTGGAGTGAGCACGAGATTCGAAAGCGCGTCGACAGCGGCAGTCCAACTAGTGGGGAGATACGTGGTGGCGCTGAGTTCGGTAATGACGGCGGGACCGGTGATGCGATTGCCTGGTCGCAGAAGTCCGCGATCGTAAAGGGCGGCGGTACGCCAGCGCCCGTCTTCGAAGATGCGGTGCAAGGATAGCCGGGCGTGGCGGGCGTCGGGTTTGCCGAGGGCTGCGCGTTTGAGGCGCGGCTTGCGTGAATGGGCGATGGCTTGCACGCGGAGGGTGACGATTTCGACGGCGCGCGTGGGGTCGGCGTAACCGTAGGACTGCGCGTGGAGGCGATGAAAACGCGAGATGGCGTTGGGGGACCAGTCGACGCGGAGTTCGAAACCCTGGCCGTGATAGCGGAGATCGGCAGAGCGGGTCAGTATTGGACGCACGCCCTCGGAGGAGAAAGTGGCGCGGCTCTCGGCTTCGAGATCGCGAAATACCTGTGCGATTTGCGGTGAGCCGGGCGCGAGCATGACGGTGCGCGAGAATTCGCGGCGAAAGTCAGCATCGAGGATGCCCAGTGCGGAGAGCGCGCCGGGAGCGGCGGGAACGAGAACGCGGCGGATGCCCAGGGCCGACGCGAGGGCGCACGCATGGAGCGGCCCAGCTCCGCCGAATGCGAGCAGCGTGAAGGAGCGCGGATCGTGACCGCGCTCGACGGACACGCGGCGAAGGGCTGATTCCATGCGGGCGTTGGCGACGCGGAGGATGCCTTCAGCGAGATGTTCGAGGCTGGCGAAGGATCTTGTTGAGACTGCGGAGAGCGCTTTATTTGCGCGAGATTCGTCGAGACGTATGGCGCCAGCGAGGAAGTGGTCGGGGTGCAAGCGGCCAAGGGCGAGGTTGGCGTCGGTAACGGTGGCGCGGTCGCCGCGACCATAGCAGGCAGGGCCGGGAACGGCTCCAGCGGATTGCGGACCGACCCGGAGCGCGCCGGCAGTATCCATCCATGCGAGCGAGCCGCCACCGGCGCCGGCGGTGTGGATGTCGAGCATGGGCACGCCGACAGGGAGACCGGCCACCTGGCCCTCGGTGCTGGTCGGTGGCTCGCGGGTGGCATCAAGCAGTGCGACGTCGGTGGAGGTTCCGCCCATGTCGAAGGTGAGGATGCGATCAACTCCGGCAGCACGCGCAACGCTGAGCGCGCCGATGACGCCGCCGGCTGGTCCGGAGAGGATGGTGCGGACTGGTTCGCGCGCGGCGGATGCGGCTGAGAGGATTCCACCGGAGGATTGCATGATGCTCAGGGTGGCGCTGCGACGCGCGAGACCGCGCTCAAGAGACTCAATGTAATTCTGCAGGCGCGGAGCGAGATAGGCATTAAGCGTGACGGTGGATCCTCGTTCGTATTCGCGGAACTCGGGGAGGATCTGATGGGAGAGCGAAATGGGTAGACGAAGAGATGCGAGAGCCTGCGCGACGGCTTGCTCGTGCGCAGGGTTGGCGAAAGAGAAGAGGAGCGAGATGGCGATCGCTTCGGCCTTGGATTTGCGGATGTTGCTCCGCAGTTGATCGAGTGCGGCGGGCGTTGGGACGAGAAGGATTTCGCCGTTGGGGCCGATGCGCTCGGGGACGCCGAAACAGAGGTCGGTGATTGGCGCGGGGCGGTGGTGATTCCAGTCGTAAAGGTCGGGCCGGGTCTGGCGGGCAATGGCGAGTGTGTCTTCGAATCCTGCTGTGGTGACAAAGGCAACGCGCGCTCCTTTGCGTTCCAGAAGAGCGTTGGTGGCGACGGTGGTGCCGTGGCGAACTTCGACGGTGGCGGCGGGAACGAGTTTGCAGATGCGGCTGACGGCTTCAAGGATGGCGCGACTGGGGTCGTCGGGCGTGGAGGGAAGTTTCAGCACATCGATCCGGTTACCGATGCGGTAGACGCAGTCAGTGAAGGTGCCGCCTGTGTCGATGGCGATGGTAAGGTGCGGGGCCACAGCACAAAACATATCAGGCGTGGGTGCATTGACTATAGACCGGCAGCAATGCAAGATGAGAGGCTGATTTAACTACAGCAGGCGTGGGTCGTACCGCACCCGGCAAGCGGGAAAGGATCGTGCTCTCCCACCCATTCGACGGAAAGCTGTCGAATGGATGGGGCACCTGTGATCTTGTCTTGCGGATTGAGAACCTCAGCTTTTGCTCTTCCATAATTCATGCCGCCGACGACAGATGAAGCTTCCGCGATCTCGATGAGTCCTATGGATTCGAACTCAACAGCCTTCAGCTGGCGCGGCGCTACGGCTGCGCAGCGACGCGTGGTGATTGCGGCGGCGCTGGGGTGGATGCTGGATGCGTTCGATGTAATGCTCTACTCGATTGTGCTGGCGACGCTGATGCAGGTGTTTGCCATGAGCCGGACTACAGCGGGGCTGCTGAACGCGCTGACCCTGATTGCTTCGGCGCTGGGCGGGCTGTTGTTTGGAGTGCTGGCGGACAGGTATGGGCGGCGACGGATGCTGAGCGCGAGCATCCTTGTCTATTCGGTGTTCACGTTTGCGTGCGGCCTTTCGACGACGATCACAATGCTCGCGGTGTGCCGATTCCTGCTCGGGCTGGGGATGGGTGGCGAGTGGAATACGGGCGCGGCACTGGTGGCGGAGTCGTGGCCCTCTGCGTTGCGCGGACGAGCTTTGGGGATTGTACAGAGCAGCTGGGCTGTGGGGTACGCGATCTCGGCGGTGGTCGCGGGACTGGTCCTGGCACATGCCAGCTGGCGTTGGGTCTTCTTTGCAGGGATTTTGCCCGCGGGGCTGGTCTTCTGGATTCAGAGCCATGTGCCGGAGCCGGAAGTTTGGGAGCGAGTGCGGGCAGCGCGCGCGAAGGGTGAGGCGCGAGGTGCGGTGCGAGGGTCGGTGAAGGCGCTGGTGGTGCTGACGGCGACCAATACGTTTGGGATGTTTGGGTGGTGGGGGCTGTTTACGTGGATCCCGGCGTACCTGGTGCTGCCGGTTTCGCAAGGCGGGCGCGGGTTTGCGACGCTGAGCCTGACGGGGTTTCTGGTGACGGTGAATCTGCTGGGCATGCTGCCGGGATATTTGCTGTTTGGGGTGTTTGCGGACCGGTTCGGACGGAAGCGGACGTTTGCTGTTTATCTCGCGGCAGCGGCGGCGGCGGTTCCGCTGTTGGCGGGGGCGCGACAACCAGGATGGATCCTGGCGTTTGCATGCCTGGCGGCGTTCTTCGGGACCGGATTCTTTACGGGGTCGGGGATTATCGGGAGCGAGATCTTTCCGACGGAGAGACGGGCGACGGCGTTGGGGATTTCTTACAACGTGGCGCGTGGGTTGAGCGCGCTGGGTCCAGTGACCATTGGAGCGCTGAGCGAACAGCACGGGCTGGCCTGGGCGTTCGGGGCGAGCGCGCTGGCGTTTGCGATGGCAGCGTGCATGGCGCTGCTGCTGCCGGAGACGCGCGGGATGGAACTGGGGTAGAGCTTGTGACGCCGGGGCCATTCTGGACTCAAGACTCCATGCCGAATCGAAAAGCAGGTCCTTCGCGCCGCTTACCCCATGAACGATGAATCGTTCATGGGGCCCCGAAAGTGCGGCACTCAGGATGACAGAGATCAGGGATCGAGCTACACATGCCGGCGCTGCTGGAATGTGCAGCTAGGCATTCGATACGATTGGGGGCGAGTTGGGCTCAGTCGATGCGGCGCATGGGTCGGCTACACGGCGGGCGCTCGTGGTTCGAGGGCTGCAATCATTCCCTCACGTGGACTTCACACCTTGGGCGGAATCTTGATTTGCACGGCCTCCATCGCGCCTTTGCGGACATATCTGGGGATGTGCAAATTCCCCGGTTGCACGGGATGCGCCCCCGGGCCGACGCCCAGGCCAGTAGGAGGAGGTACGGCGACCGGCGACAGGGGGAAATCAAGGTGGATATCCGGCTGCAACGGGCTGGAAAGCGACTGGAGGGCGGAATCCCGGTAGCCGGCGGCTGTAACACTGAGCGTCGCGCCGGCATCCGATGGCAATCCTGTGAAGTCGAAGCGGTAAGCGCCGTTTGTGTCGGTGAAATCGTGGCTCGGTCCAGTCGTGATGCCACTCCCTTTGAGTTCAAGGGCCACCATCGCCCGCGATACGGGCGCGCTGCCGGAGTAGACCATTCCTTCGAAGACGGTAACGGCCGGTGGTGGTGGAGGGGGAGGAGGAGGGGTAGTTTTGGTGAAGTAATAGATGGCTACGCCGACAATAATGCTTCCGATGATTCCTGCCAGCCAACTGCCAAATTTGCTCATAGCGAATCTCCTTGCCTTCAGGGCGTGCCCCTCGCGTCGGCTGAGACATGCCGGGGATCATAGCACACACTCAAATCGGTCCTCCATCATCGTGCGGGCAGAGAGGCTTTCGTTTCATCCTTTGTTTATTGCGGAGTGAATGAGGGAGTTAGAAGAGACCCCAAGTGGGGTTGGCGCCTGCGGATCTAGCGCGGATTTGCGCCAGGCCGGAGCCGGCAGCGAGACTGGAGCGATGAAATTGGGTCGACATTTTGTCTGTGCGTTGCTTGGATGCCTGGTGAGCGCCACTCTTCTGCAAGGGACGGAACCTGTAAAGCAGACGGAACTGATTGTTTATGGTGGAACGGCTTCAGGGGTGATGACCGCGTATTCCGCCTCGCGCGAGGGGCTGCAAGTGGTGCTGCTGGAGCCAGGAGTGCACCTGGGCGGCATGGTAACGGGCGGATTGTCGGCCACGGACCTTGGACACTTCGCAATCATCGGCGGGTACGCGCGCGATTTTTATAGGAAGGCCGCCGCGCACTACGGCATACATGATCTCAATCGCGCGGAGAACTGGCTTTCAGAACCGCACGTGGATGAGGAGATCTTCAGCGAGATGCTGCGGGATTCGAGAGTCGAGGTCGTGTTCCACGAGCGGTTGCGCGAGAAGAACGGGGTCGAGATCCGGAGCGGGCGGATCGTCTCGATCGCAACCGAAGACGGGAAGCGATGGCAGGCTGCGGTGTTCGCAGACTGCACCTACGAAGGCGATCTGATGGCGCAGGCCAACGTCAGTTACACCTGGGGTCGCGAGAGTTCGCAGCAGTATGGCGAGGACCTCGCGGGGGTGAGGGAGCATACGCCGGGGCACCAGTTTGGCTGGGCGATGTCGCCGTATGACGCAAACCATCACTTATTGCCCGAGGTCGATGCGGGCCCGCTGGCCGCGCCGGGATCAGGCGACAAGAAAGTGCAGGCATACAATTTCCGGCTGATTCTAACCAACGATCCGGCGAACCGATTGCCGTTTGCAAAGCCGAAAGGATACGACCGAAGCCGCTTTGCGTTGCTCGAACGATATCTGGACGAGTTTGAAGAGCATGCGGGAAGATCGCCGCGGGTACGTGACCTGTTTAACCCGGTTCTGATTCCGAATCATAAAGCGGACTTCAACAACAACGGGCCGATCTCGACGGACTACATCGGGCATAGCTGGAAGTATCCCGAAGCGAGCTATGCGGAGAAGGCGGAGATCTGGCGCGAGCATTTGCTGTATACGCAATCGCTGATCTATTTCCTTTCGCAGGATGCGAGCGTGCCGGAGGCGTTGAGAGCGGAGATGAACGAATGGGGATTGCCCAAGGACGAGTTCGCGGATACGGACCACTGGCCGCGGCAGCTTTATATTCGCGAAGGCAGGCGGATGGTGGGTGCATACGTGATGCGGCAATCGGACTTGCAGACGGAGCGGACGAAGAACGATTCCATCGGCATGGGATCGTACAACAGCGATTCGCACAATATTCAACGCGTGGCGATGCCGGATGGCTCTGTGCGGAACGAAGGCAATGTCGAGGTGCCGGTGCAGCCCTACGAGATCGCATACCGCAGCATTACGCCAAAGCGAGAGGAAGTGAGAAATCTGCTGGTGCCGGTGTGCCTTTCTGCGACACATGCAGCATATTCGTCGGTTCGAATGGAACCGCAGTACATGATCATCGGGCAGGCAGCGGGAGTTGCGGCGTGGCTGGCGGTGAAGAGGCACGCCGCGGTGCAGGACGTGCCGATAGCGGCGCTGCAAGAGAAGTTGCACGAGCACGGCGCTGTTCTCCATCTGAGCGAGGAAATCAAAGCGAAATAGGGCCGAAAAAATCGCTATTTGGATCGACGAGATCCGAAGCTGTGGCGAACGTTTCGCGTCCTGCGGATTTCCCGAAAAAACGCCAGCCGGGACGAGGCACAGGCGATACATTTAAATAGGAAACCCTGACAAGCGAGAAAGCACAAAAAGCTTGCGGGAGTTGTGTCGAAAGGAATTTTGATGGCCAAATTCTCTCTCGCGCCTGCGTGGCGCGCCGTTGCACTGCAAATGTTTCTTATCGTTTGTTTGGTCGCGCCGGGATCGGCGGCGGCCTTTGCCCAATCCACGTATGGCTCGATTCTGGGCACAGTGCATGACGCAAGTGGCGCGGCGATTGAGGGAGCGCAGGTGACGCTGACCAACGAAGGTACGGCGGCGATGCGGATGGAATCAACGGACGCGGGCGGCAACTACGCGTTCCGGAATATCGACGTGGGCGTGTACAAGGTTGCGATCAGCGCGCAGGGTTTTCAGCCGCAGACGATGTCGGCGATTTCGCTGACTGCGCGGGAGACACGGCGCTTGCCGATGCGACGCTGAGAGTGGGCGGCGAGGTGCAGACGGTCGTGGTGGACGACAGCGCGGCGGTTCCGGTGATCACGACGGACGTGTCGAACCTGGCTGAAACCAAGGTGGGCGACGAATTGGTGGAACTGCCGGTGGCGATCTATTCGCGATCGACAGGATCGACGAGCCCGATTTCAACGCTGACCACCGAAGCAGGCGTGCAGACGGACGATACGGGGAACCTGGCGGTGCTGGGCACGACGGCGGCGCTGATGAGCGTGACGGTGGACGGCATTTCGTCGGTGGGCGTTGAGTATTCGGGGCCGGTGAACGAGATGTTTCCGTCGTTTAACTCGATCGAAGAGATCCGGGTGAGCGAGGCGAACAACAACGCAGAGTTTTCGGGCGTAGCGGATATCACTACGGTGTCGAAGGCGGGCACGCTGCACTATCATGGCGGAGTTTTCGAGAATCACGAGAACACGGTGTTCAACGCCAACAACCCGTTTGCGCTGGCGAAGCCGAAGATCATCATGAATGATTTTGGCGGGACGCTGGGTGGGCCGTTGCGCTTCAAGCCGCTGTTCTCGAAGCAGAGCCCGGGATTTTTCTTTATCAGCTATGAGGGGCTGCGGCTGCCGCGCGAGACGCCGATTCTGCTGAGCGTGCCGTCGACGGATATGCGCAACGGCAACCTGACAGATTACCTCGGCAGAGTGCAAGGAGCTCCGATGGAAACACCGGGAGTGCCGATGGCGAACTGCCCGAGCGGTGCGTATGCCATCAACGATCCGGATGGCTCCGATTGTCGACACATCGAATGTGCCGGTTGAGTCCGATTTCCGCGAATCTGCTGTCAACGCTGATGCCGATGCCGAATTACGGGCCTGCGGGCACCTACGCGAACAACTACCAGATCAATTTTCCTTCGCCGATCTCGTCGAACCAGGGCGATGTACGGCTGGACAAGAATGTTTCAGACAAGCAGTCGATGTTTGCGCGCTTCTCGTACAAGAATCGGCAGGTGACTACTGCACCGTCTGCGTCGTGCACGTTTACGTATTGCGCCGAGGCGGGAAGCCCGCTGCAGGGCGGGTACAACACGCCGGAGATCGACGAGGGACTGACGTTTGCGCACAACTACGTGTTCACGCCTGCGTTGCTGAACGAGTTTCGCGCCGGGTTCAACGAGCAGCACACTTCGGAGACGCAGTCGTACTCGACGACGGATTTGCTGGCGCAGACGGGGATCACGGCGGTTCCGCAGCCGGATACGCAATGGTCAGAGGCGCCTCAGGTGCTGATCAACGGATTCATGTCGACGGGCGCGGGCAATCCGGGGACGCAACGGGGACAGATTATCCAGGCGCTGGACAACCTGACGTGGACGAAGGGAAAGCACACGTTGAAATTCGGCGCGGACTTCAAGCGGCTGGCAGACCACGACGATAACGTGTTCGGAAATTACCGGTCGGGGTGGTACGTGTTTGACGGGTCATCGAGTGTGGGCACGGCGATCGGCGATCCGTACACGGCGTTTCTGCTGGGGTATCCCGACTACACGTCGGTGAGCACGACGAATAACGACACGATGAACGGGCTGGGCTACTCGTATTCGTTTTACGGGCAGGACGACTGGCACGTGACGTCGAACCTGACGCTGAATCTTGGATTGCGTTACGAACTGCATCCGCCGCTGAAGGAGACGCACGCGAATACCGCGGCATTCATGCCGGATTGGTCAGGCCTTGGCACGGACGGGATGACGCAGGTGAGCGGCGCGGTGGTGGTTTCGAATGCGAGCGCGCTGGCCAATGCGTCGCAGAGCCTGGAAGCGGCAATTGCGCCGACGCCGATTTTGACTGCATCGCAGGCTGGAATTCCTTCGACTCTGCGCTACGCGGATCACACCGACCTGGGACCGCGGATTGGTTTTGCGTGGCGGCCGTTTGGCAAGGATAAGACGGTATTGCGCGGGGGATGGGGACGCTTTATCGAGACGCCGCTGGGATTCTCGCTGGTGTCGGGTTGGGCGGTTGCGTCGAGCTATGTGGGGACCTACAACCAGGACTACCAGGAAGACGGCGTGACGCCGGTGCTGAGTTTTTCCGATCCGTTTGATACGGCGGCCGGCAGCTCGACAGGGACGGCCGGCTTCTACTATGCGTTTCCGATTCACTACAAGGATCCGACAGTGCAGCAGTGGAACTTGACGCTGGAGCAGGACCTGGGACACAGCATCGGCGTGCGATTTTCATACAGCGGCAGCCACGGTTCGAATCTGGAGGCGATGGTGGATCTGAACCAGGTGCAGCCGAATACGGTGGGCTATGCGAATGCCGCGGCAAATCTTCCGTATCCGGACTGGAGCATTATCCAGAGCGTGACAAATTTGGCGGAGAGCAATTACAACAGCGGAACGATAGAGCTATCGCGGCACAGCGGCAAGGGAATCACGTTTGATTCGAGCTACACGTGGACGCGCGATCTTTCGGATGCTGGTGGAGCTGCGCCAAATGCTTTTGCGGTGGCGGGCGGCACATATCTGACGACGCGGTTTCATCCGGGGCTCGATTACGGGAACGTGATCTACGACCGGAAGCATCGGTTTCTGACGACGTGGCTGTACGACTTGCCGTTTGGGCGTGGACAGCGGTGGATGTCGTTGGGCGGTGCGGTGAACGGATTTGTGGGAGGCTGGGAACTGGCGGGGGTGACGGTGTTGCAATCGGGGCCGTTTCTGACGCCGTATCAGCAGTCGGTCGATCCGGCGAATACGAATATTCTGACTACCGTCGGACAGGCGCGGCCGGATCAGCTTGCGGGCGTGTCGGTGTATGCGCCGCGGCGGACGACGACGCAGTGGTTGAACCCGACGGCGTTTCCATATATGAATCTGCAGAATCCTGACGGTACGGGGATTGGGCGGTTTGGCGATGCGCCCGTGGGCGGCGTGGTCGGACCGGGGACGGCAAATTTCTCGTTGTCGCTGCTGAAGAGCGTGGCGCTGCGCGAGAAGTCGAAACTGCAGCTGAGCGCGGAGGTGGCGAATGTGTTCAACCATCGGAACTATGAGCCGCCGAACATGCAGGTGGATTCGTCGGGATTTGGCTCGGTTACGGCGCTGCAGACCGCGGAGGGTGCGGGGCCGAGGAGCCTGGAACTGACGGGGCGGATTGTGTTCTAGGGGTCCGGGCAGCGACAGCCTTTGGAAGATTCAGCCTATGTCTGAGAAGCGAGACATAGGGCAACCAGGGGTCGCGACGCGAGTGCGGATGCATTTGATCGGCAGACCAACTTCTATCCGTTCGCATAGCGGGGTAAAAGCGCCTGAGCGTCACAAAAAGCCGGGCGGCAACAAGACTGATGCCGGTGAGGCGATTTTTTGCGACAATCGCCTGATTTGATGCATCTTCTAAACCTGAGACAGCCAGGCAGCTTCCATTCAAAAGAATGCGCGTTTTCGGCGCGATATCACAGGAGCCGACTGCGGTCGGGTTGTACCATAAATGCTGCATTTCGTATTCCATAGGCCCTAAAAAAGGCCATGGAGACTAGTTAGGGGTTTTATTTTGAGACGCATTTTTAGTGCAAGCAGCGCGTTGCTGATAGGTCTGGCTGCTATCGGGTGCCAGCAGGCAGCACAGAAGGCTCCGCAAGCCGGAGCAGGGATGCAGGCCATGCCGGTGAAGACGGTGGCTGTTTCGCTGCAGCCGGTGGCGCAGAGCAACGAATACATGGCGACCATCAAGTCGCGGCGTTCGGCGACGATGCTGCCGCAGGTCAGTGGACTTGTTACCAAGATTTTGGTGCGCAGCGGCGACCGCGTGAAGGCTGGCCAGGTGTTGATGGAGATCGATCCGCGGCAGCAGCAGGCGATGGTGGCATCGCAGGGAGCGACGGAGCGGCAGAAGAAGGCTTTGTTTGACTACAACACCATCGAACTCAATCGCCAGAAGAAGCTGTTTGAGGCGGGAGTGACGAGCCGGGATGCACTGGACCAGGCGCAGCAGGCCTACGACAACTCCAAGGCCGACTACGAGGCCGCTCTGCAGACGCGCAACATGCAGGAAGAGCAACTCCGGTACTACACCGTGCGCGCGCCGTTTGACGGTGTGGTTGGCGATATTCCCGTTCGGGTGGGCGACTTTGTTTCCCCGTTGATGTCGCCAACTGCGGTTCTGACGACGGTGGACCAACCGGGGGATCTAGAAGCGTATATCTATATCCCAACAGAGCGGTCCAGCCAGGCGCGCATGGGGCTCGATGTGGAACTCTACGACACGAGCGGCAAGTTGCTGGAGAAGTCGAAGATCGACTTCCTTTCGCCGCAGGTTGAGCCGACCTTGCAGGGCATCCTGGCGAAGGCGCCGGTGCACGCGACGCCGGAGATTATGCGCAATGCGCAGTTGATCAAGGCGCGGGTGATCTGGAGTACGAAGCCGATGGTGGTGGTTCCGGTGCTGGCGGTGACGCGGCAGGCGGGCCAGACGTTCGTGTTCGTAGCGCGGAAGCAGGCAAACGGGCAGTTCATCGCCGCGCAGTCCCCCGTCACTTTGGGAGACACCGTGGGGAATACGTACGCCATAACCTCGGGTTTGAACGCCGGGGACCAGGTGGTTGTTTCGAGCACACAGTTCCTGGTGAACGGAATGCCTGTGTCTCCCATTCCCGGATGAGCGCGATCGCCGATTGCGAGCGTTGCGCCTGACGGCGCCGCCGGGTACACAACGAAAGAGGGCTCATCTTGTTTGTTGATTTTTTTATTCATCGACCGGTGTTTGCCACGGTTTGCGCGCTGCTGATTATTCTGGCCGGCGCGGTTTGCATTCCCAATCTCCCGATTGCGATGTATCCGACACTCTCGCCGCCGCAGGTGAATGTGGCGTGCAACTACGTGGGCGCGAATGCGGACACCGTAGAGAAGGCGGTCACTATTCCGCTGGAAGAGGCGATCAATGGTGTCGAGGGCATGCGCTACATTCGCTCCTCTAGCACCAACAGCGGAACCAGCCAGATCACAACGACTTTTCAGACCGGCTACAGCCTGGATATTGCGGCCGTAGACGTGCAGAACCGTGTAGCCAGCGTAACGGGACGCTTGCCTGCCGCGGTGAACGCAACCGGAATCAGCATCAGCAAGGCGAATACTAATTTCGTATTTGGTGCAGGATTCTTTACGCTCGATGGTCGCTATTCTCACGAGTTTATCTCGAATTATCTCGATGTCTACGTCAAGGACGCGCTGAAGCGCGTGCCCGGCGTAGGCGACGTGAACATCTTTGGCGAACGCAAGTACGCCATGCGCGTGTGGCTCGATCCGCTGAAGCTCGCAGTGAATGGTCTTACCGCAACCGATGTGATCAACGCGCTGCTGGAGCAGAACGTGGAGATTCCCGCCGGCCAGCTGGGACAACCACCTTCAAACGACCAGCAGGCGTTTCAGATTCCGGTGCGCGTGGTGGGACGGCTTTCGAGTCCCGAACAATTCGACAACATCATCCTGAAAAGCACGGCAAATGGACTGATTCTGCTGAAGAGCGTGGGTCACGCTGAGATCGGGGCGGAGGACTACAGTTCTTCGCTTGAATACAACGGCCACTCTGCGCAGGGCGTCGGCGTGATTCAGCTCTCAAACGCAAATGCGCTCGATGTAGACTCCAAAGCGAAAGCTGTGTTGCAGGATCTCTCGAAGAGCTTTCCTCCGGGCCTGCAATACGCCATCGCATTCGATTCGACGACGGTTGTAGGTGACTCGATCCGCGAAGTGCTGGTGACCCTTGGCGAGGCCATCGGGATCGTGATTCTCGTGATCTTCCTTTTCCTGCTGGACTGGCGCGCGACCATCATCCCGGCGGTGACGATTCCAGTTTCGCTGATCGGGACCTTTGCGTTCATTCGGGTCTTCAACTTCTCGATCAATTCGCTGACCTTGTTTGGAATTACGCTGGCGACGGGACTTGTGGTCGACGACGCGATCGTTGTCATCGAGAACGTTCAGCGTCACATCGCGATGGAGCACTCGGATCCGCACGAGGCCACATCGCGCGCCATGAGCGAAGTGACGAGCGCGGTAATCGCAACGTCGCTGGTGCTGATTGCGGTGTTCGTGCCGGTTTCGTTCTTTCCGGGCACGACGGGTATTCTCTATCGTCAATTTTCGCTGACGATCGCATTCTCGATTGCGATTTCAGCGTTCAATGCGCTGACGCTGTCACCGGCGCTGTCGGCGATGTTCCTGCGTGGGGAAGAGGCGCGGCCGCAGCAGCTTGACTTCCTGCATATCCGTCCGCTTTCGCGCGCGTTTGCCGCATTCATTCATGGCGCAGATGCATTTGTTACATGGCTTGGCAAGACGTACGCGAAAATCATTCACGTCGCCTTGCAATTGCGGTATGTGCTGCTGGTGCTCTTCTTTGCGGGTCTTGGCGCAACGGTCTGGATTTATAACAAGGTGCCGACGGGCTTTATTCCGCAGGAGGATCAAGGGTATCTGATCGGAATCGTGCAGGCGCCGCCGGGTTCTTCGCTGGCGTACACCACGGCCCTCGCGGATCGTGCGCAGGCGGTTATCTATTCGAACAAAGATATCTCCGGCGCGTTCTCGATCATGGGCTTCAGCTTTACGGGGAACGCTTCAAATGCGGGATTGATGTTTATCAGCACGAAGCCGGCGAAGGATCGCCGAGGCAAGGGTCATTCTGCCGCCGATATTGTTGCGGATCTTAGTCCGAAGCTTGCGGCATTTCTGTTTCAACCCAACGGTGGTCTGGTTGCCGTGATTCAGCCGCCGGCGGTGCAGGGCGTCGGCAGTTACGGTGGTTTCCAGTTCATGCTGCAGGATACAGGCGTCAACACGATCACCGATCTCGATCGCGTGGCCCATCAGATTGTCGGAGCAGGTCGCGCGCGCAAAGACATCACCGGCCTCCTCACTACGTTTTCGGCGAATGATCCGCAGATGCTCGTGACCATCGATCGCGAAAAGGCGAAGGCGATGAATGTGCCGCTCTCGCAGATTACAACCACCCTCGGTGTTTTCATGGGTTCGCAGTACGTGAACGATTTTGATTTCAATAACCGGACCTACCGCGTGTTCGCACAGGCTGATCAGCCTTATCGCATGACGGCCAAAGACCTGCATAATTTTTATGTTCGTTCAGATCCGGGGCAGATGATTCCTCTGGACAACATCGCAGCAGTCACTGAGAGCTCGGGTCCGCCGGTGATTACGCACTACAACTTGTTTCGCGCGGTTGAGATCGATGGTTCGCCAGCGCCGGGATTCAGCTCGGGGCAGGGGATCACCGGAATGGAAGACCTGGCAAAACAGAACATGATGCCAGGTATGCGCTACGAGTGGACAGGACTGACGCTGGATGAAATCGAGTCGAGCGGACGCGCGCTGATTGATCTTCGGGCTCGGAATCCTGGTTGTGTATCTTACGTTGTCGGCGCAGTATGAGAGCTTCGCGCTGCCGTTCATCATTTTGCTGGCGGTG
Organism: uncultured Acidobacteriaceae bacterium; assembly: GCA_963735215.1. Lineage (GTDB taxonomy): Bacteria > Acidobacteriota > Terriglobia > Terriglobales > Acidobacteriaceae > Telmatobacter. Next base: position 162,306 of record CAVTKF010000018.1, read on the forward strand.
CCGATGGCGGTGCTGGGCGCGCTGGGGTTGGTGTCGCTGCGTGGCATGTCGAACGATGTGTACTGCCAGATCGGACTGGTGATGCTGATTGGTCTATCGGCCAAGAACGCAATTCTGATTGTCGAGTTCGCGGAGCAGCTGCGGCGGAAGGGGCGGACGATTGCGGAGGCTGCAATTGAAGCGGCGGAGTTGCGACTGCGGCCGATTCTGATGACGTCGTTTGCGTTCATCCTGGGCGTTCTGCCGCTGGTATTTGCAACGGGCGCGGGCGCGCTGGGCAGGCGTTCAGTGGGCACGACGATCGTGGGCGGCATGCTGTTTTCGACGGTGCTGAACCTGGTGTTCATCCCGGTGCTGTATGTTCTGCTGAGCCGGTTGCTGCGCCGCGGAGACGATCACCAGGTTGCGGAACAAGCGGCGGCTGTTTGAGGGATTACGGTTTGGCGCGATGCGCGATGACGTAATCCTTGATTCGGTCGTACACCTGGTTTGTGACGATGCCTCGATCGATTAGATCGTTCTTGGTGCGGTAGGGGCGGTAGCGAACGATGCGTGCAGCCCAGGTGCGGGTCATGCCGGGCACTTTCATGAGCTGATCGAGACTGGCTGTGTTGAGGTCTACGCGATCTTCCGGGCCGGGCGCGGTAGGGGAGGAGCGCTGGATTGTCGGCGATTGATATGCGGAACTTGCAATGCCGGACAAGAGCGCGCAGGCCAGCACGGCCGCCAGAATGCCGGAAGAGGGTAGATATTCTCACTCCCCTATTGTCTGCCATGGGTGAACGAGCCGTAATCCAGCAGGCGCAATCAAGTTGAAAATTTGAAGACTGGAGCGCCGGTTTCCTGCAAAAATGGGACATGGCAATTCCCCCGATTGCTCCACCTCCCGGCGCGCGCTGCGCAGCAAGATTTTCGGCAGCACGAGGATAGTCTTCCTTCTTGTTCTGTTGGCGCTTTTTGCGGTGTGCCTGATATTTGCGTGGCTGACGCGCGACGCGATGGCAAATTTCTCTTTCCTGAATAGCCAAAACGGCAAAGCAGGGCTGAGAGCCGGCAAGAAGACGATCGTGGATTTGAGCCCGTGGCAAACTGCTGCGGCTCTTGCGCCTCTGGCCGTGACCGCTGAGGAGAAGGAATTTGCGCGCGATGCCCAGCGGCTGGCTGATCACGACGTAGACCAGGCATTCGCTTCTGCGCTGCGCGAGGCCACACTGCAGGCACAGCACATTACGCTGACGGGGGATGCCCTGGCGCTTTCGCAAAAGAGTCGCGCAGCTTCAGGACCTCATCAAGCAGGACCAGGCGCAGGTCGAAAGCATTGACAAAGCAATTGAATTCGCCCTCGAACCAGGCCAAGAAAGGATGCGCCGCCTCCCGTGGACAGCGGAGATCTGGATGTGGCTAAGGCTCAACTGGGACTGGACAAGGATCAGCTTGCCGATGCGCAACAGGACCTCGATCGCATGACCGGGGATCGGACAGCCCAGATCCAGGCAGAGCTGACCGCGCACGAAGCTTCAATGCGCAGTTACGATAAGCAGGTTCAATCGGGCGGCGAGGTTGCAGTCGTCTCAGCAACGCGAACCGGAACCATGGGCAGCCGTGTGAAGGCCTGGTTCAATCAGCGCGATCGCAATCAACTGCTCCAGCAGGCTCTTCAGCAAACGCAGGCCGATATCCAGACGCTCACGGTTGCGCATAATGCTCTTGAGGCGAAAGCTAATGCGGGGGTCGCCTGCGGCTTCCACGCCTGACCACTCAACCAGGCTTGCCCAGATCAAAGACAGAGCCGCAGTGCGCCAGATACTCGGCATCTATGACGACCGCATCCAGACCAAGCAGCAACTTGTCACGGTCTACAGCAAATGGGCGGCGCAGGTGCAGTTGCAGCACCGGATCGTGTTGCACCTGATTCTGGAGTCGCTGGCACTGATTGTGTTTATAGGAATCTGCATGGTTCTTTGCGATGCTCTGGTGCACCGGCTGATGGACGATCCTGCGCTTGACCGCCGGCGTTCGCAGACGCTTCGCAGCATTCTGGAACTTGCGATCCAGGTGATCGGAGGCCTGCTCATCCTGCTGGTGATTTTCGGTTGGCCGCGCGAGACGCCAACGATCCTTGGCCTGACAACGGCAGCGCTCACGATTGCATTGCAGGATTTCATCATCGCGTTCCTCGGCTGGTTTGTGCTGATCGGCAGGAACGGAATCCACGTGGGCGATTGGGTGGAGATTAACGGAGTGGGTGGCGAAGTGATCGACGTGCGGTTGTTCAATACGACGCTGCTGGAGACCGGGACGCTTGCGGACAGGGGGCTGCCGACCGGGCGGCGCATTACCTTCATGAACGGGTTTGCCATCCGCGGCCAGTACTTCAATTTTTCGACGAGCGGGCAGTGGATGTGGGACGAGATTTCGCTTAGTCTTCCGGCGACCGGGAACGTCCACGCTTTGCTCGAGCGCATTCAGAAAGTGGTGGTAGCGGAGACCGAGAAGAATGCGGAACTCGCCGAGCAGGAGTGGAAGCGCGGCGCGCACGGGAGCAGCCTGAGCCGGTTCAGCGCGAGTGCGGTCGAGAATCTTCGTCCGTCGGCTTCAGGGGTCGAGGTTCTGGTTCGCTACGTTACACGCGCGACAGAGCGGTTTGAGCTGCGGAATCGGCTGTATCAGAAGCTGCTTGAGCTGTTGCGCGATCCCGGAAAGCAGCCTGAGCCGGAAGCCGTGGCTACCACGAAGAATGGTTAGGCTGGGCTGAAACTTTCGTGATTCCAGGCACTTGAGGTTGACACGGCATGGGGTTTGCCTTAGTTTTGAAACAGATGCTCAGCAGCCGCCATCACGGTCATCACCACCATCATGGAACATCCATGCCGGCGGACTGCCATGGCCTGAACCTGAATTAGACGGCCAGAGAGATCGAAGAACAAAAAGCCCGCCGGCGCAGAAGCCGGCGGGCTTTTGATTTTGCAGCAGAATTTACCGAAGACAGGAAAGACGATGAGCACACCACCGACGATTGATTTTGAAAAGATGGATGGCCTTGTGGCCGGCATTGTGCAGGATGCGCAAACCGGCGAGGTCCTGATGCTGGGTTTTCTGAATGAGACCAGCTACGCCAAGACCTTGGAGACGGGGTTCGTAACCTTCTGGAGCCGCACGCGACAGAAGCTGTGGATGAAGGGTGAGACAAGCGGCAATCGGCTGCGCGTTGTCTCTGCCGCGACCGATTGCGACAACGACGCGTTGTTGTTTCGCGTTGTGGTGGAAGGCGACGGACTGGTTTGCCACGAGGGCACGGTGAGTTGTTTCACGAAGCCGCTAGCGTTTCAAGGTCTGGCGGAGGTGGCTCGTGGCTAACAAACTACGGCTTGGATTGCCCAAGGGCAGCCTGCAGGATTCGACAATTGCGCTTTTCAGGCGGGCAGGCTGGAATATCTACGCGGATGGGCGATCGTATTTTCCTTCGATTGATGATGCAGAGATTGAATGCATGCTGATTCGCGCGCAGGAGATGGCGCGGTATGTCGAGCATGGCGTGCTGGACGCGGGCCTGACCGGGATCGATTGGGTGGTGGAAAGCGGGTTGGACGTAACCAGCGTGACCACTTTGACCTATGCCAAGCAGAGCCGGCGCAAGGTGCGGTGGGTGCTTGCGGTTCCGGAATCAAGCGGATTTCAGCGCGCGGAGGATCTTGAAGGAAAGATAATCGCAACCGAGTTGGTCGAAGTTACTAAGAGATATTTCGCTGATAAAGGCGTGAATGTGAAGGTGGAATTCAGCTGGGGCGCTACCGAAGTGAAGCCGCCGACACTTGCCGATGCCATTGTCGAGGTAACGGAGACGGGTAGCTCGCTGAAGGCCAACCATCTGAAAATTATCGACACAGTGATGGAGAGCGAGACGCACCTGATCGCGGGGAAAGCGACGCTGGCGGACCCATGGAAGCGGGAGAAGATCGATCAGATTGCTCTGATGCTGCGGGGAGCGATTGATGCGCAGTCGCAGGTCGGGCTGATGCTGAACGTACAACGCGCCGATCTGGATGCAGTGCTGGCAGTGCTGCCGGCGCTGAATTCGCCGACGATTTCGCAGCTCAGCAATTCGGAGTGGGTGGCTGTGAACACGATTGTGGAAGAGCGCGTGGCGCGGGACGTGATTCCCAAGCTGAAGGCCGCGCGGGCAACCGGGATCGTCGAATATCCGCTGAATAAAGTGGTGCTGTAGGAAGAGAGTGGACGAGAACGATGAGGGTGATTCGAACGCGAGGGCGAGGGGCACGCGAAGCCGCTGCAGTTCTGGCCGCGCTGGAAAGTCGTGGCGGTGCGGCGCTGGATTCGGTTCTGCCGGCGGTGCAGCGCATCGTTGCAACTGTCCGGCGCGGCGGCGATCGCGCGTTGCTTCGCTATGCGGCGCAGTTTGACGGGCTCGGGGATGCGGCTAAGTTGAGGATAACGCCGCAGGAGATGGCTGAGGCGTGGAAGGCGATTGATCCGGCGCTTCGCGAGGCTCTGAAGACGGCGGCGAGGCAGATTCGGGCATTTGCCAGGCGGCAGCTTCCCAAGTCATGGAGCAGGTCTTCAACGGCGGGGCTTACCGTTGGGCAGCTTGTTCGGCCGCTTGGGTCGGTGGGTTGTTATGTGCCAAGCGGACGGCATCCGCTCCCTTCGACGCTGCTGATGACGGCGATTCCTGCGCAGGTGGCGGGGGTGAGACGGATCGTGGTGGTCTCGCCGAAGCCGGCGTCTGAGACGCTGGCGGCGGCACATCTGCTTGGCATCACGGAGTTCTATCGAGTTGGCGGGGCACATGCGATTGCAGCGCTCGCATATGGGACGGCGACGATTGCGCGCGTGGACAAGATTGTGGGGCCGGGAAGTCTGTACGTGACCGCGGCTAAGCGGCTGGTGGCGTTTGATTGCGCGATTGATATGCTAGCGGGACCGACGGAAATTGTGGTGACGAGTGAGCGCGGAGATGCGGCGGAGATTGCTGCAGACCTTGTGGCTCAGGCGGAGCATGATCCGGAGGCGGTTGCGATCTTTGTGACGACACAAAATGGACTCGCGCAGCGGGTGGTTACTGAAGTGAGGGCGCAAAGCCGCAAGAATCCTGTGGCACGTGCTGCGCTCGATCAGAATGGAATTGTAATCGTTGCGGAAAGCACAGAGGAGGCGCGAGCGATCACGAATCGTCTTGCGCCGGAGCATTTGACAGTGGATTCGGTTGAAGATCTGAATTGGGTTTCGAATGCGGGTTCGGTGTTTGTGGGAGGCTGGTCAGCGCAGCCAATGGGCGACTACATCTCGGGGCCGAATCACACTCTGCCCACGGGCGGAATGGCGCGGGTGCGCGGAGGACTCAGCGTGAATGATTTTGTAAAGCTGATTACCGTGCAGGAGTACACTGCGCAGGGAATGCGCGGGCTCGGCCCGCAGGCGGCGTTGCTCGCGGAGGCGGAAGGATTGACCGCACACGCTGAAGCGATACGTGTGCGGTTACGCAAGGCCTCACGGACGCGAAAGCCAGTCGGGGTTCGCGGAAGGAGGGCCCGTGCATAAGTCGGCTTCGGCGGTTCAACCCGCTCCGCGGGCGCGCGTTCAGGCGATGAAGGAGTATCATCCGCCGCTGGGGAATCGCGATGCTATGCGGCTTGACTTCAACGAGAACACAATTGCGTGCTCGCCCAAGGTGAGGGAAGTTCTCGGGCGCATCTCCGCTGGCGATCTCACGCGCTATCCCGAACGTGCCCCGGTGGAACGGATCGTGGCGGAACATCTGGGTGTCGCTCCGGAACAAGTTGTTCTGACGAATGGCGTGGATGAGGCGATTCACGTCTTGTTCGAGACGTTTCTTGAATCAGGCGACGAGCTTTTGCTGCCGGTTCCGACGTACACGATGTACGAGGTCTACGCGTCGGCGACGGATGCTCGAGCGGTAACGGTGCAGGCTGCCGACGATTTGCAGTTTCCATATGAGCGGCTGCTGAGCGCAATTACACCGCGGACAAAGATCATCGCAATTGCGAATCCCAACAGCCCTTCGGGTTCAATTGCGACGAGAGAGCAGATTATTGAAATCGCTCAACGGGCTCCGCAGGCCGTGGTGCTGGTGGATGAGGCGTATTTTCATTTCTACGGCGAAACCGTGATCGACCTGATCGACACTTTGCCGAATGTAGTAGTGGCGCGCACGTTTTCGAAAGCATATGGACTGGCGGGGTTGCGGATTGGAGTGCTGGCTGGGCCGGTCGAGTCGATGCAGTGGGTTCGTCGGGTGCTCTCGCCATATAGCGTCAACTCGCTTGCGCTGGCTTGCCTCCCGCCGGCATTGGAAGACTCGGCGTACCTGGACTGGTATGTCGGAGAAGTGAATACAGCGCGTGCGGAGTTTGGGGCTGCGCTGGACGCCGCGGGTGTGCGGCGCTGGCCAAGTCATGCGAATTTTATCCTGGTGGATATCGGTGTCGAAACATGCTGAATTTGTGCACCTGATGTCTGCCGGCGGCGTGCTGGTGCGCGACCGTTCGAATGATCCGGGCTGTGACGGTTGCGTTCGCATCACGATTGGCACGCGGGAGCAGATGCGCGAGGCCGTTGGCGTTCTGAACAAGACGATGGAGACATTGCGCGGCAAGAAGGATGGGCGATGATGGCGGTTACGGTGCGGAAGAAATCGGCTGGGAAGGCGGTTCGCAGGGGCGTCGTTGTGCGCGATACGAATGAAACTCGTATCGCCATCGATCTCAAGATCGAAGGCAAGGGCCAGTACAAGGTGTCCACCGGCATTCGGTTTTTCGATCATATGCTTGAGCTGTTTACGCGCCACGGAGCCTTTGACCTGGAACTCACATGCAAGGGCGATCTCGATGTGGATCAGCACCACACGGTGGAGGATGTGGGGATCGCGCTGGGCGAGGCGTTCGATAGAGCGCTGGGAGATAAACGCGGGATTCTGCGCGCTGGTTATTTCTTGATGCCGATGGACGAGACGCTGGCGATTGCCGCGGTGGATTTGAGCGGGCGTGCGGCGTATGCGGTGGCTAGCAAGGTGCGGACGCGGCTTGTGGGCGATCTGCAGACCGAGTTGGTGACGGACTTCTTCGAGGGATTTGCGCGTGGTGCGCGGGCCAACGTACACGTGAAGACAATGTACGGCCGGTCTAACCATCATAAGATTGAGGCGATCTTCAAGGCTTTTGCGCGGGCACTGCGCGTTGCTTGTTCGCGCGACAAGCAACTGGGTGGAATGCTTCCGAGCACGAAGGGACTACTCTGATGACGGAACGTACGTGGCGGCAAAAGTGTGGTCTGGTGGGGGTCGTTGTCGTTGGCGCAGGCTTTTTGGCTTATGCCGGCAAGTTAGTTGTGAGTCGGAATTTCGTTGCAAGTCATTCTGGCGCGATGGCGACATGGGCAGAAATCGGGTTTCTGCTCGGCGTCATAGGAGTGATTCTCGGTCTCATCAGCTCAGATAAAAAGTTAAAAACCCCTGTGCTTCTCGGATCCATGATTGTGTTAACCGCATGGTTCTGGGATATCGCCTTGTCAGCGGTGATGAAATGATCGCAGTCATCGACTACAAGGCTGGGAATCTAACGTCGGTGCTGAAGGCGCTGCGGCACCTGGGTGCGGACGTCGCGGTGACGGATTCGGATTTGTCGCTTATCGAGTCGGCGGAGCGGATTTTGCTGCCCGGAGTGGGACATTTCGCGGCAACCGAGCGGTTGGATTCGACTGGCATGACGGGTGCGATACGCGCTGCGATTGCACGGGGGGTGCCATTTCTTGGCATTTGCGTGGGGATGCAGTGGTTGTATGCGGGCTCGAGCGAAGCGGCGGACCAGCGGGGGCTCGGGCATTTCAAAGAGTCGTGCACGCGATTTCCGGAATGCAACCAAAAGGTTCCGCATGTGGGATGGAATTCGCTGGAGACGAATTCCGGTTCGCGTCTTTTTGCCGGGGTTGGGGCGGGCGAGTTCGTTTATTTTACGCATTCCTATAAAGCTCCCGTCACTGCGGACACCGCCGCGGTTGCGGAATACATTGAACCCTTCGCTGCTGCGGTGGAGAGCGGCAATGTGATGGGCGTGCAGTTTCATCCGGAGAAGTCGGGAGAGACGGGGTTGAAGATCTTGCGCAATTTTCTGGAGTGGCCATGCTGACCAAGCGGATCATTGCGTGTCTCGATGTCCATGCGGGGCGGGTGGTGAAGGGCGTTCAGTTTGTGGACATCGTTGACGCCGGTGATCCGGCGGCGCTGGCGGCGCGGCATGCACGGGAAGGCGCGGACGAGATTGTGCTGCTGGATATTACGGCCACGCATGAAGGGCGACAGACGCTGCTGGAGACGGTGCGGCGCACGGCGCGGGAGTTGTTTGTGCCGTTCACGGTGGGAGGCGGCATTCGCAGCGCCGAGGAGGCGGAGCAGGTGTTCGAGGCGGGTGCTGACAAGATCAGTATCAACTCGGCGGCTCTGGCCGATCCCATGCTGATCAGCGCGATTGGGCGGAGTTTTGGAGCGCAGGCCGTGGTGGTGGCGATCGATGCGCGGCGCGATCCAGATGCCGAGGATCCGGTGCGCGATGCGCAGGTGTTTGTGCAGGGCGGACGCAAGCCAGCGGGGCGGCGCGTGGTGGAATGGGCGCTTGAAGCGGAGGCACGCGGAGCCGGGGAGATTCTGCTTACGTCGATGGACGCTGACGGAACGCGGGCGGGATTTGATTGCGAGCTTACGGCGGCGGTCAGCGAATCGGTGAATATTCCGGTGATCGCATCGGGAGGCGCGGGGACGGTGGCCCACTTTGCGGATGTATTTTCTCGAGGGAGAGCGGATGCAGCGCTTGCGGCGAGTATCTTCCACTTCGGCGTGTCGAGTGCGCGATCGCTTAAAGAGGAACTGGTTGCCGCCGGCGTTCCGGTGAGGCTGCCATGCTGATTCCTTCGATTGATTTGATGGGTGGGCGGATCGTGCAGCTGGTGCAGGGCGAGAAGCTGCGACTTTCGTTTGACGATTTTGAATACTGGATCGAAAAATTTTCGCGTTTTCCGCTTGTGCAGTTGATCGACTTGGACGCAGCGATGATGCAGGGAGACAACTCCGCACTGGTCGCGCAGATCGCGCGGCGGCTTCCTTGCCAGGTGGGTGGGGGAATTCGTTCGGTCAGGCGCGCACGAGAGGTGCTGGATGCAGGCGCGCAACGAGTCATCATCGGATCGGCGTTGTTCTCGGAAGATGGAAGAGTGAGGGTAGATGTTGCTGCAGAGTTCGCTGCTGCTGTTGGGGTGGAGCGGATAGTGGCGGGAATCGACACGAAGGATGGGCGCATTGCGGTGAAGGGTTGGAAGGCGCAGGTGGCGCTGACACCGGACGAGGCGATTCCGCAGCTCGATCCGCATGTGGCTGGATATTTATACACGCACGTCGATGGCGAGGGTTTGATGCAGGGATTTCCAATCGACGCCGCTGCGCGGTTGCGCGGATTGACGGCGCGCCAACTGATTGTGGCGGGGGGGATCCGAAGCCAGCAGGAGATCGATCGGTTGGACGCAATGAGAGTGGATGCCGTGGTGGGGATGGCAGTCTATACAAATCTGCTTCCGGTTTAAATCTGAAAAGCATCATCTCTGAATCTCACATTCTGCCCCGCACGTTAGGTCATCGGATATTCTGGAAACACCCGTAGCTAAAAATGTATGCGAAAGAGAGAACGTAGGCCATGACGAAACCAAGTGGGATCCGCCTGGCAAAACGCCTGGATGAGGTTGGATTCTCTGATATCGTGCAGATTCGCAACAAGGTCATGGAGATGCGGGCAGAGGGGCTGCAGGTGCATTCGCTGCACGGCGGCGAGCCTTATTTTGAAACCCCGGAGGCCATCAAGTATGCGACGATGAAGGCCCTGGTGGAGAACTACACGCACTATGCGCCGTCATCGGGAGTGTTGCCATTGCGCAAGGCGCTGATGGAAAAGCTTGCAGCGAAGAATGGCATCAACGTTACGACCGACGAGGTGATTGCGACGGTTGGCGGCTCGCAGGCATTGTACGGAGCGTTTCAAAGTGTGCTTGATCCGGGCGATGACGCGCTCATCTTCTCGCCTTATTGGACGCCGATTGCCGATCTTGTGACGGGAACGCAGGCGCGTCCATTGTCGGTGCCGACCGCGACGGCGCGGCGGAATGGGATTCGCAAGACGCTGGAGCAATTTTCGACGCCGAAGACGCGGGCCATCTACTACAACACGCCGCAGAATCCGAGCGGGTTGGTGTTCACGCGGGCAGAGGCGGAGGAGGTGGCGGCTTTCGCGCGCGCGCGTGACTTGATTGTGATCGCCGACGAAGCGTATGAGGATTTGGTGTATGAGGGCGAACATTTCTCCATTGCCTCCTTGCCGGGGATGGCGGAACGCACCATCACGTGCTTCACGTTTTCAAAGACGTATGCGATGACGGGATGGCGCGCGGGATACGCGGTTGCCAAGGAACCCTTCATGACGGCGCTGCGGAAGATCGTTCTTTACTCGACGAATGGCGTGACGACCTTTGTGCAACAGGCGATGATTCATGCGCTGAAGACGCCGGAGGCGGAGATTGCCGCACATCGTGAGGAATATCGGAAACGGCGCGATCTGCTGGTGGGAGTGCTGAATGAGGTAGGGCTGAATTGCGAGGCGCCCGCGGGCGCATTTTATGCGTTTCCGAATGTTGAGAAGATTCACAAGAACAGTCGCACGGCTGCCCAGATACTTCTTGAGAAGGCGCACATTGCCACGATTCCGGGGTCAGTGTTTGGAGCGCAGGGCGAAGGGCATCTGCGGTTCGGGTATGCGATTACGACGAAAGAGATCGAGGATTGCGCCGAAGCATTGCGCAAATTTCTCGGCTAGCTTTCGTTGAGCTGCGCTTCGCCGATGGCACGGCTCGTTTCTACGCGCGATGAGCGCAGGAGCCGGGCGATCTGCTTGAGGTGCAACTGGAGAGCGTAGGCGCGCAGAATTTCGGCTTGCGAGAAGTTCGAGCTTGTGTGGCGCACTTTGGCCATGCGCTCTTCGAGCTGTGCGATGTCTTCCTCAAGATTGAGATTGGGCGGCGGGATGTGGAATCGCCAGCCGTGAATGCATTTCGCGAGGTATTGAAATCCTGACTGGATATCGGCAACGAGGTGGCCCAGTTCGGGTTCGAGTTGCTGGGCGTAGCGGTCTTCGTGGCTTTCGCGGACAGCGAGTTCGAGGGCAACAAGCACGTCGAAGATGGTGCGGCCAAACTGTGCCAGCATTCCGAGGCCCTCGCGCCAACCGGGACCGCCGGAGGGCTCGTTGCGCGACGCTTCCAGGAGCGTGTTATTACTGCGCAGCATGGCGAGGACGTCTTCGCGCAGTTCAGCGAGGTTTGCTGCTGGACGTCCGCGAAAGCCTTGCAGAATGCCTTCGAAGAATGCATTGAGCACGAGGAACTCCTGGGCGAGGCCATCGCGCAATCGAAGGCGCGCGCGATCGGGGAAGACCAGGGTTGAGACGGCGATTGCGACGATGATTCCAAGGAAAACTTCGCCGACGCGATGCAAGGCAAGCAACCAGTGGGAGCCGGTTGCCTGGCACAAGCATCACAATCGCGATGGTGACTCCGGCAAGCCGCGAACTGTTGCGCAGGCCAAGAAGTCCGCAGAGGATAAAGGCGCACAATGCTGCAAGGATGAAGTTCCACGGGAGTACTCCGAAGAGCGAAAACGCGAAGCCGAAGGCGGCGCCAATGATTGTGCCGAGGATGCGGTCGCGCGAGGCGGAGATGGTGGCGCCGAAGTTGGACTGGAGTACGATGATGGCGCTGATGGCGCCCCAGTAGCCGTCGTGCAGGCCGAATCGCAGTGCGATCCACCAGCAGAGGGCGGCAGCGACGGCGGTTTTGGCTGAGTCGATCAGGAGCCGCCTGCGCTCCCAGTTGAGCAGGCCTTGGCGAGTGGCGTCGTCAACGCGCAGTTTAACGGCGAGCTGCTGTTGCGACCACGTTCTGTCTTTGATCAGTCGCATGAAGTCTGAAGGAGAAACTCCTCTGTCATAGCATGACGCATTTGGGGAGGCATTCGTGCCGCAGTCTGGAGCACACAGCATGTAGCATAGAAGCAGGACCACGAATCTCTGCGTATTTTTCTTTGTCTATGCTTCGTGTTGGATACTCAGCAAATATAGCGGCGGAACTGCTCGCCGATTTCCCGGCGGGAATCGAATTGATTCGCCTGCCGCGCGATCTTGACCACGATGTCGAGATCGAAGTGTGGATTCCCGATCCATATCCGACGAGGAATACGCAGATCGTTCCGCATCTGCGTGGCGTGAAGCTGGTGTTGTCGCTGATGGCGGGGACGGAATGGATTCCAGCGGCGATGGGACCGCATGTGACGATCTGCAATGCGCGTGGGGCTCACAATATTTCGACAGCGGAGTGGACGCTTTCCGCGATTCTTACGATGCTGAAGCATTTCCCGCTGTTTCTCGATATTCAGCGGTCGGGGGAGTGGAAGCGGCGGTTTGAGGCGAGCGCGGAATATGCCGCGATCACTGGCGACGCGCGCACGCATTATCCGCCGGTGATGCTGGAGGAGCTGACCGGTAAGACGGTGATGCTGGTGGGGTACGGCTCGATTGGCAAGGAGATCGAGCGGATGCTGCAGCCGTTCGATGTGGAACTCATCCGAGTCGCGCGGACGGCACGGGAGAATCCCAAGGTGCATGCGGTGGAGGAACTGGATGCTCTGCTGCCGAAGGCCCACGTCGTCGTGCTGATCTTGCCGTCGACGGCGGAGACGCGTTGGCTGATCGGCGCGCGGCAGCTTTCGTTGATGCAGCAAGGGGCGCTGCTGGTGAATGCGGCGCGGGGGCCGATCGTGAATACCGACGCGCTGGTTCAGGCTTTGCAAAGCGGGAAAATTCGTGCGGCTCTGGATGTGACGGATCCGGAGCCGTTACCGGTTGGACATCCTTTGTGGAAGTGTCCGAACCTGCTGATAACACCGCATGTGGGCGGGTCGAGTCCCGAGTTTGCGCGACGTTCGCTGAAAATTGCGGCTGACGAACTGCGGCGCTATATGGCTGGAGAGCCGCTGCGCAACGTGGTGCAAGCCGCGGTTTGAGCGGCGCGCGCGGCGCGCTGCCAGTCGCGCAGGCCGAGGACAGCGAGAAAAACCAGAATGGCGTAAAGAACTGCCGTTACCCACAGGTATTTATAGATGTACTCGCCTATGTACAGTGTGTCCACGATGATCCAAAGCCACCAGTTGGCGATGTGCTTGCGTGCCTGCCACCAACTGCCGACGAGGCTGAAACTCATGAGCGCAGAATCGAGATAGGGCAGAGCTGCGTTGAGCCGCGTTGTTATTGCGCCTACGACAAAAGTGCCTGCGATACCTGCCGCGACCGCACAAAGCAAGCTGGAGAGCGGCAGGGGGACTACGCGCACCTCGCCTTCTTCGCGCATGCCGCGCCACCAGTGCCACCAGCCGTAGAGGGTGAAGGCAATGAAGAAGATCTGGAGTAGCGCGTCGGAGAGAAGCCGGGCCCGATAGAAAACGATCAGATAGAGGATGTCGGCGGCGAGGACGACGGGCCAGCAGATGAGCAGCCGCCGAGTAGTGAGCCAGATGCCGACAGCGGTGGTGACGAAGCCGGCGAGTTCGACCCAGTTTGCGACGAGATAGTGGGCGATGGCGGAGAAGATCATGCGCGCACCGCCCGGAGTTGGCGAGTTTCCGCCCAGCGGCGCAAAGGGTCGAGGAGAGCTTTTTTGCCTGGGCCGCAAAACCACTGAGCGTGTTTCACGAGGTAATCATTGGTGGCGACGCGAGCTTTCTCTGGCGAGTGGAGAACGCCGAGGAAGTAATGGGCCTCAGTGAGCGCGAATTCCGCGTGGCACAGAGCGAGCATTGGCGCGAGTGTGGCGGCTTCTGCTTGGCTGAGAGGCCGGACTTGCTCATAGCCGTCGAGCATGGCATCCAGGTGGTCGAGGTGTACCGGGACGCCTTCGCAGAGCTGCGGGTCGCGCATGAGGACGAGCCATTCCACGATGTTGCGTTCGATGACCTGGGCGATATCGTAGGCAGCGTTGGTGCGGTCGGCGAGGCCGAAGTCGATGACGGCGGTGGCACGAGCGTGCGGGCTGTTTTCGCTCCAGAATAGGTTGGAGGCGTGCAGGTCGTTGTGTGTCCAGAGCGGATGCAGCGAGGGCAGGAGCGGCTTGAGTTCGTCATGGAAGGGCTCAGCAGATGGAGCGCCTCTTCGCAATCGCGACGAGTCGGCAAGTGGTGATCAAGCACCGGGCGCGCTTCGAGATATTGCTTGAGTGCTTCTCGCGCGTTTTGCGATGCGAATATGGTGAAGCTTGCGACGAGAGGGCGCGGCTTTCTCGGCGCGGCATCGTAAAGCTGGGCGGCGAGGTGAAGGCGGGCCAGCATCTCGCCCGCCGAGCGAGCGTGGTCCACTGACCGGAAAGGAGTCCACGAGACCGCGTTTTCATAAACATCGAGGCCGGTGGGGATCTCGTGTACTTCGTAGGTGCAGTCGTTGATCTCAATTGCAGTTTCGCCCGCGGCGGTGGCGAGGACGCATGGTACTTCAACGCCATTCGCACGAAGATGGTGCATGAAGCGGTGTTCTTCTCTAAGGCCTTCGGCGTCGCGGACCGCGCGGGCGTGGCGCTTGATGAAGATATTTCCCTGGCGAGTCTTGATGACGCCTGCAGCCGAGAAGGGGCGCGGGCTGGAGGATAGGATTTCGATCGGGTCGCCGGCAGCAGGAAAGCTCTGCAGCAGAGTGCGGACTTCGTCGAGCTTCAACGGAGGCCAGTCGGGCTCGACCAGGGTGCCGTCCAATCCGTGCGCTTTCGTGGCTTGGTTCAATGCAGTTCCTTACTGATCACAAATCGCTAAAACGTGTAATGCGCCGAGAGCCTGACTGTCGTTGGCGCGCCCTGATGGATGAAGGTGTCGCCGTAGCTGGCGCCGGTGTCTTTCCAGTAGCGCTTGTCGAGAATGTTGTCGGCGTACAAGCGGAACGTCATGCGGCCGCTTTCGCCGCCGGGAGTATAGCGGGCGCCGAGGTTGAAGACGTTGTAGCCGCCCACGCTGACGAGGTCGTCGCGCGTGGCTTCTTTGCGGCTGGTGTAACCCCAGCCGGGCATGATGTGCAGGCCGCGGGCATGGGCAACCAGGACATCGGCGAAGAGCGCGGTGTGAAAGCGCGGAACGTTGATGACCTGCTTGTTGTCGAATGCGGGTGTGCCGGTGTCGCTGGAAACCGCGCGCAGGGCCGTCGCCGACGCGCTGAGCTGAATCCAGTTTGCAGCCTTACCTTGTGCGTTCAGTTCGACGCCGTCGTGGGTTTCGTGGCCCTCGGATTCAAAGCAGAGGTCGCCGGGCATGACGGCGCCACCAGTCATAAGATTGGTCGGGCAAAAACTATCGGCGGCTTGTATGACCTTGGGATAGAAGAAGGGTTGGCGCATGCGGAAGAGTGCGGCGGTCAGCAGAATTGTGCGCTCATATTTTGCGCCGATCTCGGATTGGCGCGTCATGAAGGGCGTCAGGAAGAGATTTGCGTTATCGACCCACCACGAGGCCTGAGGACCAAGCGAAAGCAGGGCACTGTAGTTGCCATAGAGCATGAAGTCGTGCGCGGGCGAGTAGGTGGCTCCGTACTGCGGCAGCCAGAGGGTTCGAGGCGCACTGTAGTTGAAGTCGGTGACCCGGACAAATCGGCCGCCTGCCTGCAGGACGACATTGCCGGGGAGATGGGCGCGCTCCTGCACGATGGCGGAGCCCTGGTGGTTGAAGTCGGCCAGCGCGGAGGTGCCCGCCTGCTGGTAGGGGCGTTCTGGCGTGTAGGGGATATTTGGCTGGTAGACGTTTTCGACGCCGAGCGGTGTGTAGACGATGGAGGAAGAGAGATCGACGGAGCGATGGAAGAGCGAGCCTCCGCCAACTACGTCGTGGCTGATTTTGCCGGTGGTGAAGTGGCCCAGAACGAGCGCTTCTCCGAGGGCATCGATGCGCAGTTCACCGGGGCTGCGGTAGTCGTAGATTTCGTAACTGCCGTCGGGGCAGAAGAAGTAGTAAGGCGAGTCCGGGCAGAGGGAGTTGCCGTCGGCGTCGAGGGCCGGACCGTAAGGCCAGATGACATTGTCGTCGATGAGCGAATGGCTGTAAGAGCCACCGAAGCGGAGGCTCCAGTTCGCAGCGAGTTTGTGCTGAAGGCGGGCGCCGGCGTTAAAGGTGTCAAAGGTGTTGGGTTTTGACCAGGGCTGGAAGCCGAGCATCACCGAGGGGTAAACGGGAGCGGGCACTATGGTGCCGCCGAGCAACTGATAGCCGGCTTCGGAACGCTCGACCTTGTGTTGATATTCGAAGTCGGTCATCAACTCGGTAGCGTCTCCGAGCTGCCATCGGCCGTTGGCGGCACCCATCGCGCGCCAGCCGTTCGCGCCCTCGACATAGGTGTGGATGTCTTCACCGGCGGCGGTGATCAGCAGGCCGGAATCGCCATGGAATCCGGGCACCAGGAACTCCGTCGATCCATAGGAAGAGCCGCGATGGTCGGTGGCGACGTCGAGGGTGGGACGCTCGCCCGGGTTTGGTTCTTTGGTCGCATAGTTGATTACGCCGCCTGCGGAGGCAACGCCGCTTTCGAGTCCTGCGATGCCCTTGACGAATTCGACGCGCTGCTTGTTCTCGAGGGGAACATCCTGCTCGCCGGCGATGGTCATGCCGTTGATCTGCATGCCGGTGGCAAGATCGATGGGGAATCCGCGAATTTGATAGTCACCGTAGTAGCCGACGGGCGCATAGTCTTCGCCGACGGATGCGTCGTTCTTGATGACGTCTGAGAGCACGCGCGAAATCTGATCGCTCATCAGGGCGCTTGTCACAGCCGTGACGGAGAGCGGCGTCTCGCTGAGCGGCGTGCTGTCGAGGCCGGATGCGATCCCGGAGTCGGAGAGGTAGTCGTCTTTGACCTCGCCATGAACGACGACGGTGGTGGTGACGCGGTCTGGCTTTTGCTGCGCTGGGCTTGCGGGTGGGTTCTTGGGCCCCGGCGGGTTTGGGGGTGTTGCGGTCTGCGCCCATGCGCAGGATGCAGCGAGGACGAAGATGCAGGCGATGGAGCACTGCGAGGCCAGATGCAGGCGGAGATTTGTGCCGTGCATGAGGCCAGCGGTGGAGTTCCGGTCAGATCCTCGCTGTGGAGAGCTGGAATCGAGTTGTCGAGGACGAAATAGATGCGCACGCATGCCTTGTTCCCACTTTCATGAAACAAGGGCGACTGCGCTGGGATTCGAGGAAGTTGGCCAACCTGGCTTCGAAAGCTTCCCACGCCGGTATTATCCGGATCGGGTTCGAGGGTATCTTCTCAGCCCCACACAGTGGAGCACCCCTGTTTCAGTAAACACGATTGAAACACTGTAGGCGGGAGGAATGCAAATCGGGCAGAGGACGCGTGGAAGACTGAGGCGCTCAGGGGGGAATGGTTCCTATGGGAGGCTTATTTGTGCAGGGGGTTGCTGGCAACCGGTCGAGAGGACCTTACTTATTGGTGAGATCTAGGCCGGCTAAGTGGGGACCAGTTGGCTATTTAGTACTTAGTTGGAGCACTATTCGGGATGCAAGCAAGCAACTTATCGCAGAAGAATTGTCGATTTGTGTGTGAAATGCGTAATTTGGGGCAATATTCGAAAGCGAATGCACCATGAATGGTGATATCCACAGAAAACAATAGGGTTTTGCACTTGCATCCACAGATCGATCGGGCCTACTGTCTCTAACTAGCTGGTGACTCTGTAGCTGATTGGAACAACAGCTCCGGCCCGGCAGAAGGTGCAAGTAACTGTTTCGATTTAAAGGTTCATGGTCGGCAGCAATGTCGATAGTGGATACAAAGATTGAGATTGAGAGTGCGCCGGAAGCCAGATCACGACTGTTGTGACTTGATTGGACTCCGAAGATTCATCCGCAGCGCGCGCTGAGGATGCAAAGTTCGATTCAGCCAGGGAGACATCATCGACTCAGCCGTAGATGCAGAAGCGGGGCGACTCGCGGAAGCCGATACGGATCAGCCGAGGAACCAAGGTTCGGGGCGACTCGAAGCGCGGGGAATCGGCGAACGGCGAGAGACCTGAGATTTAGGGCAACCTGGAAATTGGTCGATTGCCGTAGCCAAGGGAGGATGTCCGGGGCAACCCGGAGATGCAACCAAGGCAAACCGGATGGTGCGTGATCCGAGGTAACTCGGATATCTATCAGCCGGTGCCGGAGGATTCGGAGTTCGGGGAGACCTGGGCGACGAATCGTCGGCGATACCGAAAGGCCAGGCCCCGGGGAAACTCGAGGATTGGCATGTCGGCAACGCCGAAAAATGCGAGAGTCGAGGCAACTCGACAATCCATTGCCGGTAAAGCCGGAGATGCAGGACAAGGGGCAACCCAAGTCCTACATCGCGGGCGCTGCAGGAGGAGGCGAGAGCCACTGGGGAAACCCAGCACCTTGCCGAAACCAGCAACGCCGAAAGCATGCGAAGCGCGGGGCAACCTGAGCGGACCATCGCCGGCACAGCCGAAGATCCGAGGCCAAGGGGCAACCTGAGGATTCGGATGCCGGTTCAGCAGAAAGGGAGCGAGGTACGGGGCAACCCGGAAACGCAACCCGGGCTGGGTGGGAAGATGCAGGATGCGGGGCGACTCGCAACTTTCATCGACAGGCAGAACAGAGACGATGCATGATCCGATGAGCTATAAGATCATCCGGAAAGCGCCAGAGGCCGCAAGGTCTCTGGCGTTTTCGATTTTGGGCGTAGATCGGGATCAACCCGCTGCGGGTTGCAGAATCTGAGCAAGGTCGCTTGCGGTAAGAACCGTGGCGCGGCGGGGAAAGACCTTCTCAGTCAGACACGACGTGCACCTCCGGATCCTGGTCGGCGCAGCAATCCTTAACAACGAAGATCCGGTAGTCGGTGTCGCTTGCGTGCAGCAGCGTTGAGAGCACGACTCCGCTAGTCGCAATCCCGAGAAGGATGAGGGTGTCGATCTCGTTCGCGCGCAGAATCATGTCCAGGTCTGTTCCGGCGAAAGCGCTGACCCGGTGCTTGGTGATGACAACTTCATCGGCCTGGGGCGCGACGTCGGAATGAATTGCGCCGGCGGGTCCCTGAAAGACCTGCTGCCATTGGGGCGAGTTCTTGATTGCGCCGAAGAGCTGGTTGCGCGGGCTGACCTCGGGGAGACCGGGGCGGAAGCCTACCATCACGTGGATTACGCGGAGGCCACGCTCTCTTGCGGCCTTGAGCACAGTTGCGACACGGGGAAGGAATTCGGAATCGTCCTTGGTGTAGGTCGATACGACCGTATTTTGCAGGTCCATGCTGAGGAGTGCTGTTCGTTTCAGATCGAGCACTGGGTTGGCCATCGGTTGAACCTTCGTTAATTGTATTAGTGCATCGCGGATGCTCCAGGCCCTTGTCCGGGGCGGTTGGCATTCAGCATGAAGGCCATGAAGACGAGGAAGAACGACAGCCACGAAAGTTCCATGTAGACGTCCTGGTAGCCCTGCATCTGCGCTTGCTGGTTGAGCTGGTTGTAGATGGATGCGAGGGCCATGCCGGCGCTGTTGGGGCCGCCGAATGTACCGCTCAGGAATCCCGTGAGCGCCTGGCTGTGCTGCGTAAATGCATCGGAGCCCGACTGCATCGCGGCCTGAAGATGTTGCTGATGCCAGAGCGAGCGGGAAGTGACCTGCGCATTGGTGATGGCAATCATGATGCTGCCGCCGAGATTGCGCACGAAGTTGATGAGTCCCGCAACCTGGTTGCTCTCCTCTTTGGGCATGCCCACATAGGCCGCGTTGGTGATGGAGATGAAGCAGAAGGGAAGCGGAAGCATCTGAACGACGCGGAGCCAGGAAGCCTGGGCAAAACTCATCTGCAGATTGGTGACATAGGCGGCGTAGCGGAAGGTGACGATGAACATGATGAACCCGGCCACGGCCAACGTGCGCGCGGAGATCTTGCCGGTGGCGAACCCGGCCATGGGCATGACGATCACGAGCGCGATTCCGCCGGCGGTGAGCGCAAGGCCCGCGGTAGTGGCGTTATAGCCCAGCAACTGCTGCATGAATTGCGGCTGCAGAACGGTGTTCGCGTTCAGCACGCCTCCGACCAGCATCATGAGGAAACAACAGATTGCGAAATTCTTGAAGCGGAAGAGCTTCAGGTTGATGAGCGGATCCTTGTGTCGCCACTCCCAGACCACGAGTCCGATCATGCCGCCGACAAAGAGGACGGCGAAAAAGCGAATGAAGCCGGAGGCGAACCAGTCGTTCTCTTCGCCTTTGTCGAGCATGATCTGCATGCCGCCCATGGCGACGATGAGAAATGCGAGGCCCACGTAGTCCATGTTGCGGAGCTTCGAAGGATCGGCCTTGATCCACGGCGGATCTTCAACAAGGCGCGTGACAAGGATGAAGGCGAGGATGCCGACGGGAATGTTGATGAAGAAGATCCAGCGCCAGGTGTAGTTGTCGGTGATCCAGCCGCCGAGGGTGGGGCCGATGGATGGAGCAAGCACAGCGACGAGTCCGTAGAGTGCGAAGGCCTGCCCGCGCTTCTGCGGCTCGAAGGAGTCGGCCATGATGGCCTGCGCCATTGGCTGCATGCCGCCGCCGCCTGCTCCCTGAATGACGCGGAAGATCAGCAGCATGGGAAGCGAGGGTGCAGCGCCGCAGAGGAAACTCGCAATGGTGAAGATGGTGATGCAGAAGACGAAGAAGTTGCGGCGGCCCATCAGGCTCGATGCCCATCCGCCGAGCGGCAGGACGATTGCGTTGGAGACGAGATAGCTGGTGAGCACCCATGTGCTTTGATCGGTGCTGGCGCCCAGGCTACCCGCAATGTGCGGGAGCGCGACGTTGGCGATGGAGGTGTCGAGCACTTCCATGAAGGCGGCCAGCGCGACGGTGGCGGCGATGATCCAGGGATTGACGCGTGGCTTCCACTGCGCATGATCGGCGGCGTTGGGATTGACCACCGTCCTGGCCTGCGCTGCTCCAGTGGGCACCGGCGGTTCTGTCTGCAACTCGGGCAAAACTCTCTCCTGGGGCGATTTGCTGCGCTTTTAAGTTGCGGGGAACGAGAAATCTTAGCGGCAGGAACCAGCTCAGAATGCTACCGGTTTGCCACTCACCTATAGATGTACGATGCAGTCGCCGCGGTTCACGGATTGTTGTGAGTGCTTCACAATGCGACACTTGGCGTCCGCTCGCCACTTTGCCGGATTACCGGTGTGCGCCAGCCAATGAGAGCGATGGCCAGCGCAATTAATTGCATGGCAACTATGAAGGCGACACAGGCCGGCCATCTGCCGAGAGCCCAGAAAGCTCCAGGAACAACACCGGCAGCGGTTCCGCCGAGGTAGTAGCAGGTGATGTAGATGCCGGCAGCGGTGACGCGTGCGCCGGACGGCGCCGCGACACGCAGATGGCTTTGCGATGCGGTTTGCGCGATGAAGACGCCGCTGGAAAGCATGGTGAGGCCGAGAACGACGATGGGGAGCGAATGAACGAGCGTAAGCAACACACCGACGATGGAACAGCAGATAGCTCCGCCGATGCCGGCGCGGAGGCCGACACGGGTGATGAGGTATCCGGCGCCGGGAGTGACGATGAGGCCGATGAGGTAGACGAAGAAGAGCGAGCTGAGCGCGGTGATGGAGAGAAAGAATGGCGCGGCGCTGAGGTAGAACGTGATCCAGGTGAAGACGCCGACCAGGGAGAAGAGGACATTGAATCCGACAGCAAACGTGGCGACGAGACGCCGACTGCGGAACATTTCCTGCACCTGATAGGGAAATGCGGGAAGCGGATTGGTCTTGGGATGCGGCAAACTACGGCGGTGACCGTGGGGGAGCCATGCTGCGACCGCGGCGGCTCCTACGAGCGAAGCGGCACCGAGTGCGATGAAGCTGACGCGCCAGCTGAAGTAGTCGGCGAGGATGCCGGCGGAGATGCGGCCGATAAAGCCGCCGAGAGCCGTTCCGCTGACGTAAAAGCTCATGATGAGGGCGACGCGATCGGGCGGCCACTCCTCGCCGATGTAGGTGACCACAACGGCGATGATGCCGGGCACCATGATGCCTTGCAGGAAACGCCAGAAGATGAGTTGCGCGAGCGAGGTTGAAGTTGCGGCGAGAAGCGTGGGAATCGAGACGCCGAGGATTGAAATTACAATGACGCGCTTGCGAGCGAGTCGTTCCGTGACTGCACCGAAGATGGGTGCGGAGATGGCAACGCCGAGAGTGGCAGCGGAGACGGTCATGCCGACGCCGGTCTTGGATGCATGGAAGAGATGAGCCAGCAGAGGCAGAAGCGGCTGCGTGCAGTAAAGCTCAAGAAAGGCGCAGACACCGCACAAGGCCACGGCCGCGGCGGCCATCTTGCTGGGCTCCGGGTGGCGTTCAGGCTGGCTTGGTAGTTCCAAGGATCAGGATACAGGGTGAGGAATCAGGATACAGGGCAGGCAGGAGTGCGCTCGAAGCAATTGCGGGACGGCGCAGCCAGCGGTGGATCGTGTCCCTTTCGCGGGGTCACCGCGAGCGGTTAACCTAGGCAGGAGATGGATTCCCCTTCCACGAGGCCTCCGCGACGAGGGATGGAGGCATTTGCCTCTCGCGATTTCCGTCGATATCAAATGGCGCGCGTTGCGGTGATTCTGGGTGCCGAGGCGCAGGCCGTTGCGGTGGCGTGGCAAGTCTATTCGATTACGCATCGGGCGCTCGACCTTGGATACACCGGGCTGGCGCTTTTTCTGCCGGGTTTGCTTTTTCTGTTGCCTGCAGGACACGTTGCCGACCGCTTCGATCGACGTCACGTCATTCTCTGCTGCTACACGCTGCAGGTATTCAGCACCGTGGCGCTGCTGGTGCAGGCGATTACGGGCACACATCGAGTCGCTTACATCTACGCGGTGCTGTTCGTGATCGGCACTGGTCGCGCGTTTTCGTCGCCTGCCAGCTCGGCGCTGATGCCTCACCTGGTTCCTGAGAAGCACTTTGTGAATGCGGTGACGTGGGGTGGCGCGATCTTCCAGCTTGCCAATGTGACCGGACCTGCGCTGGGCGGGCTGCTCTTCACGCTGCCTCTTGCATTCGCGCTGCGCAGCCTGGGGCTTGAGGGAGCGGGCATCGTCTACATCTTCACGCTCGTGACGCTGGTCTGGTTCCTGGCGCTGATCGTGAGTTTGCACGTGCGGCCCGGGCGGATGGAGCATCGCGCTGCATCGCTGAAGGTGGTACTGGCGGGGTTCCAGTATGTACGCACCTCGCCGCTGCTGCTGGGGTCAATGTCGCTGGACCTGTTTGTGGTGCTGCTCGGCGGCGCGGTGGCGCTGATGCCGATCTTCGCCAACGAAGTGTTGCACACGGGGCCGCGCGGGCTGGGTGCGCTGCGCGCGGCTCCAGCGATCGGGGCGCTGACGATGTCGCTGGTGATGGCGCGGTTTCCCATCAGTCGCAAAGCGGGCGCGCGGATGTTTGTGTGCGTGGCGATCTTTGGCGTGGCGACGGTGATCTTTGGCATGTCGAGGAGCCTGTGGCTCTCGCTGGCGGCGCTGGCTGTGAGCGGCGCTGCGGATATGATCAGCGTGATCATTCGCGGATCGCTGCTGCAACTGGCGACTCCGCCGGAGATGCGCGGCCGGGTGAGCGCGGTGAATTCGCTCTTTATCGGTGCATCCAATGAGTTGGGCGAGTTTGAAAGCGGGCTCACGGCGCAGTGGTGGGGAGCGGTGCGTGCGACCATCTTCGGCGGACTGGCCTCGCTGGCTGTTGCGGGAGTTTGGGCGGTGCTGTTTCCGCGTCTGCGACACGCCGATGAGTTGAGCGCGGAGGCGCTGAGGCCGCGGAGATCCGACGCAGCAAACGTGCAGACGCCGGCGGCAAGTTGAATTTCGAAGTCATTCATTAATTAGAAGGAGGATGCGTGAGGCCCTGGAAGATTGTGGTGATTCCGACAGCCATTACGCTGGTGATTGCCGGCATTTACATGTTCTCGGTTTATAAGAATCGACAAAATCCGGGCGTCGTGAACCAGGGGCAGGAGCAGAAGCTCACCGCCGACGATGTGGCCGTGGTGCGGATGGAGTTTCCGGCGCACTTCGATGATTTGAAAGACGAGGAAGGCAAGACGGTATGGATGAAGAACGGCTACTCCATTCCTTACTTTGTGCACGCGGACGGAAAGGTGGATTTCAAGAAGCGCGTGGGCGTGATTCCGCCGCTCGAGAAACTTGAGATCAAGAAGGCCATTAAGGTTGCGGTTCCTGCGGATGTGGATGACGGCATCAGCCACGGAAGCCGGCAGGCGATGTATGTGTTCACTCTGGCCAATGATAAGCAGGAGTATGCGACGCCGGTGGGTGCGATGGATGGGAGCGAGGAGCAATATTACAGCGACTTGCTGTTTTTCTACGACGATCCGCGCACGATCTATGCGAACTGGCCCAAGGATGTTTGGGCGGCCATAGATGCGCACCAGGCGAAGCCCGGGATGAACGAGTTGCAGACGCGGCTGGCACTTGGCCAGAAAATCCAGACGGACAATCCGCAGACGGAAGGGAACCGTACCGTCACCTACGATGCGGATGGAAAGAAGTGGACGGTGACGTTTGTGAATGATCGGGCGACGAAAGTTCAAAACGGCTGAAGTCGTGTCGGCGTTGCAGGATATTTTCAGGAGATGTTTCCCGGGCCGTTTGAGTTTTCGCGATGCCCGATTTTAACGCGTACTGGTTCGCAGTGCGGCAAGCATTGCTGGATCACCCTGTACTTGCGGGGATTCCAGCCACTCAGACTCCACTCTTGCCCCAGCAGCAACGAGCAACTTAACCACTTCGAGCTGTCTCCCCTTGTCCCTGGCATGAGCGTCGAAGTGGCCGTGAATTGCCCATCCCAACGGCGGGGAGTTGTATTTCTCGTCTTTGAGATTCAGGTCGGAGACTTCGATAAGCTTGTCGGCAAGCCGATCCTCACCAAGCATCGCGGCCCAGTGAAGGGCTGTTTCTCCGAAGAGTCCGCGCAACCGGGCGTTTGCTCCGGCGTCTAGCAGTCGCAAACCCACTTCTTCCGCCAAAAGGCTCGCGGCTCCGATGAGCGGAGTGTCGCCCTTTCCGTCATTTTGAAAATTGAGGTCCGCTCCGGCGCAAATCAGTGCGTCAACCAGCGGCAATGCCATGGGGCTTTCTAAGGTCTCTTTGAACAACATGTCCGAGACGTAGTGGAGTGGATGCGTGAGATTACGATCGTTCTCTCCCCAGCGAATGAGCGCGTTGGCTCGCGACGCATCCTCTGTGAGGAGGCTACGCAACGCTTCGGCATCGCCATTCCGGATCGCCGTTTTTACGTCCATATCACT
>CAVTKF010000019.1:0-910251 GCA_963735215.1 uncultured Acidobacteriaceae bacterium
CAATTATAGAAACGCGCATTGGCTGTTATCGCAAACTGAGTTCCAACTTCCGGATTCACATCATCCATCCGTGTTCGGGAGGCAAGCGCCCCCGCTCCCGGTTCGCCACAACCTGATTTCTGTGGCATGATCAAGATTTTACTTTCCCGAGTAACCCGCCATACTGCCGAATGGGTCAGGTCGTTGCGCGGCGACAGACGAGGAAAAGGGCAAGATGAAAGTTATTTCCGTGAACACTGGGCTTCCCCGGAACGTGACGTGGCACGGGAGAAGTGTGACTACGGGAATCTTCAAGGAACCCGTGCATCGCCGCATCTCTTTGCGCAAGCTCAATTTGGACGGCGACGGCCAAGCGGATCTCAGTGTTCACGGCGGGGCCTATAAGGCCGTTTACTGCTACCCACTCGCACACTACGACTTTTGGAAAAGAGAATTGCCGAACCGAGAGCTGCCCATGGGCATCTTTGGGGAGAACTTCACGCTCGATGGTTCGTCGGAAGAGTCGGTCCATCTCGGCGATCAGTTTTCCGTCGGTTCGGCGGAAGTAGTGGTGACCCAGCCTCGGCTTCCTTGCTACAAACTTGGCATACGCTTTGAATCCGACGATATGGTCAGGCGCTTCTTCGTAAGCGGCCGTACGGGTTTCTACCTTGCCGTTACTCGCGAAGGAGAGGTCGGCACCGGCGATGACATGAGGGTGATCCATCGCGAGCCAAACGGCGTCCCGGTTTCGGAGATCACTCGCCTGTATGCCGAGAAAAGATATGGCAGCGCTGAAGTGGCCTGGGTGCAGCGGGCTCTCCGCGTTGCAGTATTGCCTGAAAGTTGGAAGGAGTACTTCCGCGAGCGGCTAGAGAGGGTTCCGACTTCAGGCTGAAGTCGAGATGGCGAGGAAGTCTTCTGTCCCGCTGGGTGGGCCCTCCTGTATTCCGGACTCGCGCTGGTGCTGGCTTTCGATATTTAGTCACCGCACTTCGTATTCGGATGGAGTTGCCTCGAGCTGCTCCCGTATCGCCGGCTCTACGGATCGAACGCAGTCGTTTCCGACTAGCCTGCACTCCGTTCAATATACGTTTACCGGAGTGTGGTTTAATTGTGGCGTTCGTCTCCCATTTGAAAGGAGCCCATATGCCCACCATCACAACCAAAGACGGCGTTGAGATCTTTTACAAGGACTGGGGTTCGGGGCAGCCGATTGTGTTCAGCCATGGGTGGCCGCTTTCGGCCGATGACTGGGACAACCAAATGCTGTTCTTCCTGGGGAAGGGCTATCGCGTGATAGCGCATGACCGGCGTGGGCATGGACGCTCGACGCAGGTGGCCGATGGACATGACATGGACCATTATGCGGATGATTTGGCGGCGCTTACGGCACATCTCGGCTTGAAGGACGCGATCCATGTGGGGCACTCGACGGGCGGCGGTGAGGTGGTGCACTATCTTTCTCGGCGTGGGCAACAGGACGTATACAAAGCTGCGATTATCAGCGCGGTGCCTCCGTTGATGGTGAAGACGGCGGCCAATCCAGAGGGGCCTGCCGAAGTCAGTGTTTGACGATCTGCAGGCGCAGCTTGCGGCGAACCGGTCGAAGTTCTATCGTGATCTGCCGGAGGGGCCTTTCTATGGATTTAATCGGCCGGGGGTGAAGTCGTCGGAGGCCACCATTGCAAATTGGTGGCGGCAGGGGATGATGGGGGGCGCCAAGGCACACTATGACGGGATTGTGGCGTTTTCACAGACGGACTTTACGGAGGACCTGAAGAAGATCACGATTCCGGTGCTGGTAATGCATAGCGAGGACGACCAGATTGTTCCGTATGTGGCGGCGGGGCCGAAGTCGGCAAAGCTGCTGAAGAATGGGACGCTGATTACCTATAAGGATTTTCCGCATGGCATGCCTACTACGCAGGCGGAGAAGATCAACGGCGACCTGCTGGCATTCCTGAAGAGCTAAAGATGCAGCTTCTAGATGGTCTCAAACGCCCTGGTACACCAGCGCAACAAAGTCACTCGGGTTCTGGAACAGGTTGCCCCATACAGGGTCATAGCGCGCTCCAGGTTTAGCCGCGACAACTTCAGGCAAGGACTTACCCTGTTTTTTCAGGGCTGCAACCTTCTCGCGGATCTCAACCAATACATCTCGGAATAGAATCAAATCGGATTTGCCGCCTACAGCTCCGTGCCCGGGAATGACGATCGTCTTGTCGGTCACCTTTGCGATGTTTGCTTCTGCCGCGCGTATGTGACCGTCGATGCTGCCTCCCGTCCCGTAATCGATAAAGGGGTAATCGCGGTTCCAAAAAGTGTCTCCGGTATGAAGGATGTCTGCCTCGGGAAAATACACGGAGATATCGGAGTCCGTGTGAGCAGGCGAGTAGTGCTTAAGCATCAGAGTCGCGTTGTTGAAGCGTAGGGTGTGTTCGTCTCTAAAGACCGTGGAGGGAATCGCACCCCCCGGCGCGACTGGGAAAGTATACTGCCAGTTGCCTTCGACGCGCGTGGGCTGGGAAAGGTGTTTGCGCGTATTCTCGTGCGCCAGGATACTGGCGCCAGCTTTATGGACCCACTCGTTGCCGCCGGTGTGGTCGAAATGCCAGTGGGTGTTGATCAATTGTTTGATGGGATCCGCGTTGATGCTCGCGAGGGCTTCAGAGACGTGCGGACCTGCGGTAATGATCTCCGCATCAACCAGCAGCTTTCCGTCAGGACCAGTGAGGACGGCGATATTTCCACCAGCACCCAAAAGGACGCTGATGTTGCGGCGAAGGTTTTGAACCGTGACCTTCGCTGTGGCGGCTTCCTTGAACGCTCCTACAACGATGCCGCCTGTCTGGGCCCTCAGGTAACGTGGAGCAAAACAAGCTGCGGCGACCGTCAGACCTCCCGCAGCGAGAAACTGACGGCGTGAAATGTTGAGTGACGCTTCGGGGACCATAAGATCCTCCTGTCGCTTTCGCCTCGAGTTTAGTCGATATCTTTGGCCTTTGCGCCCAAATCTGAAACAGAATCATACCCCGATCACTTGGCAAATGGCGAAATGACGCTTACTTTTACATCTGTGGATCCTTCGTAAACGCCCTTCTTGTCCTCTCGATACTCCCGATCTGTTGGCGACTCGGAAGTTAAAGTGGTCCTTAATCTTCGTGAGTGGTAAATCTCTAGTGCCGTACCAACACCGCTCCGCCTCAAGCCTCCAGGCCGGCGAGGAGACTCTGCGTGCGGAGCGCTGTCGATACGGCACTAGAGATTTACCACTCGTCGAGAAAGTTGTACGAGTCAAAAGGATCACTTCTCCGCGAAGCCGGTTTACGGCCAGGTGGACTGGGGTTGCAGACACTGACCGACTGTAGGGACTGTATGCACGCCACCTGGACTGGCTTAATGTCGCTTCCGCGCAGCCGTGGTGACAACGATTTGTGCCATCTCTATAATTGCCATTTCTTACGCCACCCACGCAGTTTGAGCGTGCAGGAGTTTGCCCATGACCCGCTCTCTAGGCTTTCTTGTTCTGTGTCTTTCGTCCCTGGCTATGCATATTCAGGCACAGGAGACGCAGACGAGCAGAACGCACCGCTTCACGGCTGTAAACCCTCGCATCGAGATGTCACTTCGCGCCGGATGGCGCTTCAAGCTAGGTCCAGAATCTGCGACAGAGCTCCAGCCTGAACCGGATGCGACATGGACAACCGTCAGCGTGCCACACACCTGGAACCGTGTGGGCTACTACAAGGACGCACCCACGTCCCACATTAATGCCGCGCAGAACGTCGTAACGACGCAAGGTGTCGGCTGGTACAAGCTCGTTTTCACGCCGCCAGCGAACGTGGAAGGCATGGAGAGTTTCTTGCAGTTTGACGCAGTAAGCCGCATCGCAACCGTCTGGTTGAACGGAACCTTGCTGGGCACGCACCGGGGAGGTTTCTCGCGTTTTCGCCTAGACAGCACGGCCGCACTGAAGCCCGGCCAGAAGAACACGCTTACGGTGAAGGTGGACAACTCGAAACCCGTGCAGGGAGGCTCCACTGCAGACGTGTTGCCGCTTACCGGAGACTTTTTTGTGTACGGCGGTCTGTATCGTCCCGTAAGCCTTGTCTTCACCAGGAAGACGCACCTTGATTTGATGGACTATGGCTCCTCCGGCGTCTATGCGACGACGACGTCCGTCGCGTCCGACGGGGCGCAGGTACAAGTGCGCGCGCGAGTACGCAACGACAGTGACCAAAATAGCTCCGTTCTGCTTCGAACTCTTCTCATTGACGCGCAAGGCAAAGTCGCGGCACACCAAGCGCAGTCCGTCGCCGTTGGACCAGCGAGCGGGTCAGAGCGCACCGCGAACCTGGCTGTGCCGCATCCTCATCTCTGGCAAGGCGTGGAGGATCCTTATCTGTACCGCCTGGTAGTGGAACTTTCGAACAAGTCATCCCAACTGGTGGATCGTGTCTCTCTAACCTTTGGGATTCGGCAGGTTCGGTTCGATCCAGACAATGGGCTCTTCCTCAACGGAAAACACGTGACCGTGCAAGGCGTCGGCTATCACCAGGATCGTGAAGGCAAGGGCTGGGCTTCGGAACCGGAAGACGTTGCCGCGGACGAAGCGATGATGCGCGAAATGGGGGTGACCGGCATACGCCTCACCCACTACCAGCACGGCCAGCCGATTCACGACCTCGCAGACCGCGACGGACTTGTGCTATGGGACGAGATACCCCTCGTAAGCCAATGGACATTGGGCGAAAGCTTGCAACCGACGGAAGCACTTCGTGAGAACGCTCAGCAACAACTGCGCGAGCTCATCGCGCAGGACTTCAATCATCCCTCGGTCATCACATGGTCCATCGCCAATGAGGTCGATTTCGGAAACAGCATCCCGGCCTTTGTGGGGAACAAGCGGGGAATAGCTCCTGACCCTCTGCCGTTACTTAAAGAGCTGAATCAGTTGGCGCACGAACTAGACCCTAGCAGGCCCACAACACTGGCAACTTGCTGTGAGGGACGCTACGCGCCTGATACTGTGCCAATCACAGCCTCAGTCACCGACCTGTCGGGTGCGAACCGCTACTTCGGCTGGTACTACGACAAGCCGTCCGACTTAGGCCCCCATCTTGACGCCCTGCACCACGCTCGGCCGGAACAACCCATGGCGGTCACCGAGTACGGAGCGGGAGGCGCTAACTCGCTGCACTCTGACAATGCGCTGGGTGGCCCGGAGTCTCGGAACCGGCCCCAGGCGGAAGAATACGAGTCCTACATTCACGAACAGAACTGGTCCACGATGCGCGGAAAAGCGTACCTATGGGGTACGTTTATCTGGAATTCCTTCGACTTCGGAAGCACGAGTCGCAGCGAAGGCAATGCCCAGGACATCAACACCAAGGGCATCGTTACCTTTGACCACAAGCATCGAAAGGACCCTTACTTCTTTTACGAAGCCAACTGGACGTCGACGCCAACGGTCCACATCAACTCCAGCCTCTATACCGAGCGAGCCTACCGGATAGCCGATGTGCGGGTATACAGCAATGCGCCCAGGACTTCACTCAAAGTGAACGGAAAGCTCATCGGAGCGCTTGCGGACTGCCCGGATCGCATCTGTATCTGGAGCGGCATCGTCCTGAGCCCCGGCGCCAACAACATTGTTGCAACTGGCTCCTTCCTCAGCGGTGATGTAGACGATAAAGTGCAGTGGCATCTTTCCGACGCAGCCGCCAAAAACACCTATATCGATTGTGGCGCGCTGGTTGCTGGCGCAAGCCCCGACAAGCGCTTCGGATCGGATACGTTCTTCGAGGGTGGAACAGCGCAGGCGATCTCCGGTCCGGGATCTGGATTCAGGGCTCCAGCCCCGGCATCCATTGCTGGGACAACGAGTCCATTGGTGGCGGCCACTTACCGTGCCGGTTCTTTCACCTATCGCGTTCCGGTGAGTGACGGTCCGCATAGCATAGTCCTGACGTTTGTTGAACCATCACTCCATCCTGGCGAGCGAGTTTTCGATGTCTTCGCGAACGGGCAGAGAGTTCTGGCCAATCTGGATGTGGCAGCCGCCGCGGGAGGTGCGCTGACCGCGTATCAACGGCGTTTCGAAGTCAACGGCAGGGATGGCATGTTAGTTCTTGAGTTCAGACCGATCAAAGGGGACGCGATTGTTTCCGCGATAGAGGTGCAATAGCGTCGCACTTGGGCCCTCTTACAATTCGCTAGGGCAACTACTCAGCGGAACGAGCCTGCGCCGCCTTCCCCCAGCGATCTGCATCTCGTTGGTTGGCCAATCTTAGTTAGGTTTTGCCGATCCGGCAGTAAGATCTCTGGAATTCCTCCAAATGCAGTCCCGGAAAACGACGCAGTGTTCACTGATTTCCAGTGGGTGACTTTCCACTAGGACGAAGAGTCGCCTACACGGAACGTGACTAAGAACCCTGTTGCAGCCTGACGTTCGATAACCAGCAAAGGCTGATCTCAATAGCCAAGACAGGAAGCAAAGAAAATGGTGCAATAGAACCCTCCCTGTTGGTGTGTGCAGTGATGATCTCGCCGGTTCTTGAGTTCCACGATCGCATTGTCCGAAGAAGGAACAACGGTCCTGGTGTTACACCCGGTTCGTAAAACTATAAATCGATAAAGCTCAAGCGACACGAATTCTCCTTGACAATTCGCAGGCGCAGAGCTAGCTTGTTCGGAATTCGAACAATATATCCTTTTGGCTCTGAAACTGAAATCGGATCATTGGAGGCTGATGATGGTGAGATCAAACAAGAGGGTGGTTCCTCTCTGGGGAGCCGTAATTGCGCTAGTCGTTTCCTGCTGCTCCTCTTCTGTGCTGGGCCAAGCGGTGAACGGGCACGCTGCTGGGAACCGTTACCGATACGTCCGGGGCAGCCGTGACGGGTGCGAGAGTGTCGGCAACAGCAGCCGCAACAGGGGCTTTACACAATTCAGTAACCAACGAAAGCGGCAATTATTCGTTCCCCGACCTCCAATCGGGAACCTATGCGGTAAGTGCTGAGGCAACTGGATTCAAACGGGTGACCCAGCAGAATATCGGGCTGCTGAGCAACTCATCAGTCCGTGTTGATCTAACGCTCACGCCGGGAAATGTGTCAGAGACCGTGACTGTGACCACCGCGCCGCCTTTGCTACAGACCGACCGCGCCGACATCAGCACCAAGATTGACGCGGCCAACATGGCGGAATTGCCCCTCACTACTGGACGCAACTTCCAATCGCTTCTCAACCTGGTCCCTGGGGCCAGCCCCGCGACCTTCCAGCACTCGCAGTTCTTCAATGCGCAGAATTCTTTGCAGACCCAGGCCAACGGCATGCCGCGCGTCAGTAATCTTTATCAGATCGAGGGCATCGACGATGACGAGCGCACCGGGCTGCTGCAGATTCTGATTCCTCCGGCCGAAGCCATCCAGACCGTTGATGTCTCAACGAATAACTATGAGCCGGAACTTGGCCGCTCGGTCGGCGCCATCACAAATGTAACGCTCAAGTCCGGCACCAATGCCTTTCATGGTTCGGCGTTTGAGTATATCCAGAACAACGCTGTCAACGCTCGCTCCTATTTCAGTGGCCCGCTTGGCCACCTGTCATACAACTATTTTGGCGGCGCCATCGGCGGTCCCATTAAGAAAGATAAGTTGTTTTTCTTCGGCGACTACCTCCGCACGACCGACAGTGAAAAGGTTAGCAGCACGTTTACCGTCCCTGATGCTCGCTGGTATACCAACGCAGGCGCCACTCCGGGCTGCACCGATCCGGCCGGTTGCGTCGATTTGAGCGGCGCGCTTTCGGGCACGACCGGGCAAATCTATGACCCGAACACGGGCGACGGCACAGCCGCGCATCCGCGCACTCCGTTCACAAACAATCAGATTCCCTTCAGCCGGATCAACTCTGTTTCGCTGAACATGCTCCAAGCACTCAACGCGGCTTATCCCAAGTATGGAAAGCTGAACTCGACCTTGCCGCTATCGAATCCGTCAAACAACTACACCACGAATCTTCCATTTACCAAGGCTGCGAATAGCTTCGACGTCAAACTTGATTGGAACGCCACAGAAAAAGACCACCTGAATGCCCGCTATAGTTGGCAGCAAACCCACACCTACCAGGCGTCGGCCTTTGGCAACTTCCTCGGCGGTCCGCAGGGCGGCGGCTTCGAGGCCACTGGTAATCAGACGGCCTATAGCACCGGCGGCATCTACAATCATGTTTTCTCGCCCAGGCTGTTAACCGAGGTTCGCGTCGGCGTAGCCCACCTCCGCAACGCGGCAAATCCAAATGACTACGGCGCGAACGATGCGACAACCATCGGTGTGCCCGGAGTCAATATTTCCAACCAGCCTTTTACCTCCGGACAGGTCGGCGTCACCATCAACGGAGGCTTTTCAAACCCGCTCATTGGATATTCAGCCTCCGTGCCGTGGATCCGCGCAGAATCAAACATAGATGCAGTGAACACCTGGACGAGGGTCACTGGCAACCACACCATCAAGTGGGGTGCCGACATTCGCCGGGTCCGCGACGATCTCTTGCAGGATCAAACCTTCAGCCCGCGGGGCGCATTCACCTTCAATGACCTGCAGACCTCCACGACGGGCGCGAAGACAAATATTGCAAACTTCATGGGCAGCTTCCTCCTCGACCAGCCCAGCCAGACGGGCCGCGACCTGAACACGTTTTTCCCGGCTTACCGGCAGTGGTGGTTCTTCGCCTTTGCAGGAGACAAGTGGCAGGCAACACCCAAGCTTACCGTTGACTATGGCCTTCGCTGGGACTTCTATCCGCCAGCAACGCCCAAAGTCGCCGGCGGGTTTTCAAACTACAACCCGGCAAACAACACACTGGTTCTGGCCGGTCTCAGCAACAATCCTTCAAACCTCGGAATAGAGACCCAGTACAAATACTTTGCTCCGCGTACTGGACTCTCCTACCGCGCGCATGACGCTACGGTGATCCGTATGGGCTTTGGCATGAGCTATATCCCATTCACGGATAACACGTATGCGTATAACTACCCAATCCGCGCCAACAACAGCTATCAGCCGGCGGGCTCGACATTCACCCCCGCAGTCCTCTCCGATGGCGTGACAGTTGCGACGTTCCAGGCTGGTTTCCCGGCGCCGGTTCCTGTGGCGATTCCCAGCAACGGAATCATCGCTGCCAACACGCCGTCACTGATCAGCCAGGTCTATACCTACATTCCGCTGAATTTCAGGAATTCCTACGCGGAAGCCTGGAACCTGGCCCTTCAGCAGGGCTTCGGCCCCAACTACACTTTGCAAATTGCATACGTAGGCAATCATGGCTCGCGTATGAATCTGTCACAGAACATTAACCTGCCAAGCGTGTATGGCGGTGGCAATGCTTCACTGCCGGAAAACTCCACCGCATTCACGGGTGGCCCCACAGGGCGTACCGCAGCCACAAACGAGTACTTCCTCGGGGCCTCCTCGAACTACAACGCCCTACAGGTCCAACTTACAAAGCGGTACTCCGCCGGCCTGTCGTTCACCTCCGCGTTTACCTGGGGTAAAGCACTTGATTACGCCACCGGCGGAGATGACAACGGAAGCATGGTCTTCTTCATCAACCGACGCAAAAACTATGCACTGGCCGACTTTGACCGTTCAAAGAACTTCGAGCAGAGCTTTGTCTACGAGCTGCCAGCCGGCCGCGGTCAGAAATACTTCAACTCCGGCGTTGGCGGCGCAGTGTTTGGCGGCTGGAGACTCTCCGGGGTGATTTCCATTCTTTCGGGTTTGCCATTCAGCGTGTATGCAAATCAAGGCGCTCTCAACACACCAGGAACCGCGCTGCTGGCAAACATCACGGGCGGCCCCAGAGTGCTCCACCACATCGGATCCGGCAAACAGTGGCTGGATAAATCCAATTTTTCCCAACCAGCGGGCTGCACCGGTCAGTCGTCATCTTGCGCTCCCGTCCTCGGCAACACCGGAAGAAACCAGTTCCGGGGTCCCGGTTATTGGCAGAACAACCTCTCGCTTGCAAAAAAATTCACGATGTATCACGAATTTGCAAGTGAAATTCGTATCGACGCGGTGCAGTTGACGAATACGCCTCAGTTCGGTCTCCCCAATTCTGGCAGCGGATCAATATTTACAGCCGCGAACTTCGGTCAGATCACGAGCACCCTGGGCAGCGGCCAAGGCAGCGTGAACGGTGTCGGAGGTGGGCGCAGTTTGCAGGGTTCCTTCAGGTTCAGCTTCTAGAAGCCGATGCACAAACGCAATGAGACGGCCGGTAATCGGGGAACGGTTATCGGCCGTTCCACCCTTAGCTAGGTGCGCTTTCATAAGTGGCTCTTTCCGAACATTGGAGCAACATGAACATCTTTTCACGACGAGAATTTATCGCAATGGCAGGAGGAGCAGTCGCAGGCTGCTCCGCGTTGCCAACTTTCAGCATGGCTCAATCACTGAAAAGTCCCTTTCGAGTTGCGGTAATCAACGATGAGATCTCGCAGGATTTTGACCACGCCTGCTACGTTGCCGCCCACGATTTCGGGATGAGCTGGATAGAGCTGCGTGGCATGTGGGGCAAGAACGTCATGGACCTGGATGAGGCGCAGATCATTGACTCCCGCAAGATTCTGAGCAAGTACGGGCTCAAGGTGACAGACATTGCCAGTCCGCTTTTCAAAACCGACTGGCCCGGAGCGCCCAAGTCTCAATACGGCTCGAAAGAAGATATGCATGGCGCCCCTGAAGTCACCTTCAAGCAGCAGGAAGAGATCCTGGAGCGCGCCATCTCGTTAGCAAAGCAGTTTGATACCAACAAGGTCCGCTGCTTCGATTTCTGGAGGCTGGAAGACGTCAAGCCTTACCGTCAGGCAATCGACGAGAAGCTCCGCACGTCTGCGGAGACTTGTGGCAAGCAGGGCGTCCTGCTCGTACTTGAGAATGAGTTCGCCTGCAATACCGCAACCGGCCGCGAAGCAGCACGCACCATGAATGCGATACAAACGCCGCATCTGGCGTTGAACTGGGATCCCGGAAACGCTGTGATGCGCAACGAACTCGATGCGTTCCCGGTTGCATGGGAGTTGATTCCTAAAGATAGGATTCACCACTGCCACTGCAAAAACGCAATCAAAGGCGCAGAAGACAAGATCGAATGGGCTCCTGTTGATAAGGGCTACATCGATTGGGCTGGGCAGTTTCGCGCGCTCAAGCAGATCGGCTATCACGATGCCGTCAGCCTTGAGACTCACTGGCATGGCGGCGGTACGCCGGAACAATCCACCCGCATTAGTTGGGCAGGAATGAAGTCAGCCCTCGAAAGCGCAAAGGCGATTTAGGTTGGAAGATTCGATGGCAACGGGCGCGAAGACTCGCCTTCAGCCGCAGAGAAGGAGATGACATGATCACGCGACGAGAATTTCTCGACACACTTGCTCTGGGCGGCGCAGGCCTGGCAATTAATTCGAGCGCTAAAAGTTACGCTCAGATTCTTGGGGCAAACGAAAAACTGAATTTTGCAGTCATCGGCTTGCATTCGCGCGCCTATGCTCATCTTTCCTCATTGAAAGCCAACAAGGAATCAGCGCGGGTCGCTTATGTGTGCGACGTCGACACGAACACGATGAAGAAATTTGCCAGTGATTCCGAACGCGAGTTGGGTTACGCTCCGGCCACGGATCAGGATTTCCGGCACATTCTCCAACGGAAGGACATCGATGCCATTACGATTGCTACGCCCGATCACTGGCATGCGCCCATGGCTATTCTCGGGCTTCAAGCAGGCAAGCACGTCTACGTCGAGAAGCCATGCAGTCACAATCCCTCCGAGGGGGCACTGCTCGTCAAGGCGCAGCAGAAGTACGGGAAGCTCGTCCAGATGGGCACTCAACAGCGCTCATCCACGCACACCATCGAGATCGTCGACAAGATTCATAATGGCCTGATCGGCCGGGCCTATTACGCCAAGGCCTGGTACAGCAACATCCGCAAATCCATCGGCGTAGGTAAAGAAGCGCCTGTGCCTGCACAGCTCGACTGGGATCTATGGCAAGGCCCCGCGCCGCGTGTTGCTTACCGAGACAACGTTCAACCCTATAACTGGCACTGGTTTAAAACCTGGGGCACCGGCGAAACGTTGAACAACGGCACGCATGAAATTGACGTCTGCCGCTGGGCGCTCGACGTCGATTATCCACGCTCAATCTCATCATCGGGCGGTCGATATCACTTCAAAGATGACTGGCAGTTTTACGACACGCTCGTGACCAATTTCAACTACGAAGACAAGATGATCTCGTGGGAGTGCAAGTGCTGCGAGGGAATGAAACTCTACGGGCGTGATCGAGGGTCAGTCATTATCGGGACGACCGGATCGGTGCTGGTAGATCGCGACGGATACGAAATCTATGACCTCAAAGGGAACACGACGAATGAATTCAAGGTTGGCAGTGTGACTTCGTCATCCGATCTTACCGGCCGCGATTCTATGACGGACGCTCATTTCGCGAACTTCATCGCTGGAGTGCGCAAGGGAGAGAAGCTGAATGCCCCTATCTCTGCCGGGAATGTTGCCGTCACCATGCTTCAACTGTCGAACGTTGCCTGGGAGCTAGGGCGTGAGCTGAAGCTAGATGCAAGCTCCGGTCAGCCAAGGAGTGATCCGGACGCCTTGAAGCTATGGGGACGAGAATATGAGAAGGGGTGGGAGCCACGCGTCTAGGAAATGAATCGGGATCTTCGGAGGAAACGCAGGAAAGCGATCCTTCCGTGA
This sequence comes from uncultured Acidobacteriaceae bacterium, assembly GCA_963735215.1. Taxonomy (GTDB): domain Bacteria; phylum Acidobacteriota; class Terriglobia; order Terriglobales; family Acidobacteriaceae; genus Telmatobacter. The sequence goes on from CAVTKF010000019.1 coordinate 12,757, forward strand.
GCCGAAACCGCTACGGCGTCATATTTTGTACGGAATTCGTACCCCATCCTCGAAATGGAGAATCGAGAAACAGCATGCCGACCTCGCGCCTCGTCCTCAATGGAAATTTGAGCGCGTCGAATAGAATTGCCCGGAAGATAAACCGGAATCTCATCTTCAACCAGATTCGCGCAAAGCAGCCGATCTCTCGCGCGGAACTGTCACGCACGTCGGGTCTCCAGCGAAGTACGGTCTCCCTGATCGTTGAAGAGTTGCTCACTGATCGCTGGGTTGTCGAGGGTTCAACCGGGGAGATTCCGCGCGGAAGAAAGCCGACGTTCCTAAACGTCAACAGCCAGCGCGGAGTATTAGCGCTCGATATACATCCATCACACGCCATGCTGGCCGTGACTGACCTTGGCGGCGAGATCGTTTCAGTGAACTCCGTGAAGCTTCCGGCAGACCCGCGAAAAGTGATAAGAGCGATTCTGAGCCCGGTGCAGAAAATGCTTCGAGATCACCCTAACCGCACGTTTGAGGGCATCGGTATCAATGTTCCCGGACGTTTCGATTCGAGTGAAGAGAAATCGATCTTTGCGCCAAACGTAGCGTGGCCCATCGGGGAACTGAAGTCGCGCGTTGAAAGATCCACCGGGCTTCCCGTGGTCGTAGACAACGTCGCCAATGCATGTGCTTTGTCTGAAGTGTGGTTCGGACACAGCGATAGGATGCATGACCTTGTCGTGGTGAATGTTTCTGAGGGAATTGGAACTGGGATTTTCGCAAATGGTCATCTGCTGCGTGGCGAGGCTGGCGCCGCTGGTGAATTTGGTCATATTCAGCTTGATCCAAAGGGGGCTAAATGCGGATGCGGCGGCACGGGATGCTGGGAAACCATCGCTTCCAATCGCGCGGGTATGCGCTACTATGCGGAGATCGCGAAGAAGCCGGTTTCTTCGTTCGATGATCTGATCCAGTTGGCCAAAGCGGATGATTCCGCGGCAAAGCGAGCATTAACGAAAATGTGCAATGCACTGGGGCGCGGGATGCACATGATCGCGCTCGCATTGGCGCCAGGTGAAATCGTTGTTGTTGGTGACATCACGAATCTGTGGGAACTAGCCGGCGCCGTGATTGAGACCCAGATGCAGAGCTTTCCATTGGTTCGGGCGCCAAAACTTCGCCCCGCCATCGAAGGAAACAAAGCGCGACTTCGCAGCGCGGTCGCACTAATCATGAATTCAAAGATGCTCTAATGTTTGATCGCGGTGAAATGTCGTCTCTTTGGAATTCCTCGATAGGTGAGAACTCGTACGATCGCGCCTTTCGCATATGGGAGAGCCTACTGCCAAGCGCCGCTTGGCGTGAGGCTCATCGCGCTTCCACTGTTGACTGGACAAGTCGTGTACTCCGGAGCGCGATTAGGGGAGGCCGACGAAGATCTATTCCCATTATCGGGTCGATTCAAGATTCTTGATTTATACCAAATCGTCAAATCTCATCGAGGAAACGCGTTCACATGTGCCCCGAATGGATCGGCAAGAATCAGATGCCACAGCCCTTTTGGGAACAACGAAAGACTTGAGATCCAGTTGCAAATAATCCCGAAAGTGCTTAGGACAAGCGAATCGTAAGGCAGAAAACCGAGTCGTGAAACATCCGAGCGAGTGTTCTGAAAAGTGTGGAAACCAGCGCAACGACGAAATGAACTGATGAAGACCTGCTGAATTCCATAGTAGGCAGGACAGTGCAAAACAACGTGCCGGTTTACTCGCGTTGGGACGAAGCTCCAAATAACCCCTGGCAGGCACAACTCGATTCCTGGCACTCCGAAGTCAAACTGGAGTTTGTCTCCCAATGGGAAGTTCCTTGCCAGATTCAAGCCAGCACGCATGCAGGAAGTTGCAATTTGAATTCACTGTTCGAGAACTACTAGCCCAACTTCTCGAACCGCCGTGTACGGACCCGTTCGCACGGTGGTGTGGCAGGGGTCGGCAGGTGACTGTCGCCTTCTCGGACAGGTGCCCGTTATGCACGCGGAGAATTGAGACCGGAGTGAAGAAGTGCGGACTATCCGGCGGCTAGAAGCAAGTCTCTTGACAAGTGTGGACTTTGGTAGCGCGGGGAGCGAACTAGCCAAGTCGCTGGCAGATGGCGGCGATTGTGCAAATTTCAATTTGTCTCAACAGAGGGGTCACCCCCAAAAGACTGTACCCATTTTTGTACCCATGCTCTTTGAAAATCGGTCATAATCTGGGGTGCGCAGATAGTAAGAGCTGCGGAGGAGGGAGGAGGTAAACCGAACAATCGATAGGATCTTATAGCAACCGGTAGTAGCAGGAGCGAGGACAAATCGCACGGCTCTTAACCGACAGGTTGAAGGTTCGATTCCTTCCGCGTCCACCATCAAATCAATAACTTAGCGAGTGCGATTCCTTTCTCAAACCCACCGAGACTTAACTGCTCGTGGTGCTCGCAATCCAGCGATCTGTTGACGACGTGAAACTAGTAGTTCGTGAGCGAGGCGTGAACATCGCTGCGCTCGTCGATTTGCGGTAGAGTTACACATTCCCCTTTTCTACTGCAAGAGCCCACCGGCAGAGGTGGGCTTTCTTCATTCTCTGAGGCGGGGTTGTACCTGTGGTTGTCGACTTGTGCGATGCGCTGGAGAAGGAAGCCGCATTGGAACTTACTGTGCGGCGGACAAGTTTAAAGGTCCTAGGAATCGGCGAGTTCCTCCAGTTCCGCTTCTTCTTCGAGTACTGCGATGCGATCGAGAAGAAAGCGCTTCATGAGTAAAAGGCTCTGAGGGTTCTCGGATTGCTCCATGCGCAGCACTGCATCACGCAGGGGGACGATGAGGGACGCAGGTAGGGCTGTTCGATGATCCATCATTTGTCACGGCCTTTCGGCTCGGACTTCAGAGTGACGGGTGCGAGGGTGCATCGCGGGGCGCGGATCGATCATTGCTATGCACCCGAGCAGAAGTGCTCGAAGTTCAAGAACTGGGGGATTTGGTCTTCTGCGGCGAGTTCATTACGTGCAAACTCCGCACGCAGTGTGGGCAGATCGGACTTGAGCTGAACGCCTATGTCCGATGCGTTACATAGTGGCATGAATCGGTATCCGGCGCAAATTTGTTTTGTGAATTGCCGTAACAGGAGGTCGAACCGGGCGAGTGCCGGCTACGTTGGACGCGCTGTCAATCTCCGTCGCTCACTGGGCGCCATTTCGATTCGATGGCCTGAGCACTGAGTGCGCTGAGAAGAGCCAATCCGACAGAGATCCAGGTCACATCGCGGTATCCGGAAACGAAAGCTTCATCGAAGGCGTGTCTTACGGTCGGCTCGCTGATTTGGGCGCCCGCCAGTTTCGATCGCTGCATTTCGGCACTCTGGCGAACAGAGGAAGATAGTTGCATCTGCGCAAGGCTGCGGCTGAGGGTGCGGTTGAATCCGGCAGAGAGGATGAGACCAAAGACTGCGACGGCCAGTAGTCCGGCGATTCGCGAAATAGCGTTATTGACTCCGGAGGCGACACCCGCCTCTCGCGTAGGAACCGATTCCATCACCGCCGTCGTAAGCGGAGCGACACTGATCGCCATTCCGATGCCCAGAACAACCACCGCCGGGAAGAAGGTGTTCCAGTACGAGCCTCCGATCCCCGGTCTCAAAAAGAGTGCGAAGCCTAACGCTGCAACGAGTGTTCCGACCGTAAGTGGCCGTCTCGCGCCGTATCGTGCCACCAGCCCTCCGGACCAACGGGAGAGTACGAAAATCAGCAAGATAAACGGAAGCAGAGCGGCTCCTGCCTGTGTTGCCGAGTAATGCTGCACCTGAATGAGATCGAGAGGAAAGAAAAACAAGATACCACTGAGAGGCGCGTAGAGCAGAAACGTGAGCAAGTTGGCTGCGGAGAAGTCCCTGGACCGAAAGAGATGCAAAGAGACCATCGGAGCGGACGAGCGAGATTCTACGACAAGGAAGGAAAGCAGCGCGCCCACACCCGCAAGGCCCAAGACCCAAAGTGTTTCTTCGCGTCCTGATTTCGTGGTCGAAGCCTCGATGAGTGAGTACGTGATTGCTCCCAGGCCAAATGTAGCGAGTGCAGCCCCCAGCCAGTCGAGACTCTTGCTCGCGTCCTCGTTTCTGCTCTCTGGGACCCGCCACAGTGAAAGCAGGATTACGATGAGCGCGATCGGAAGATTGATGAAGAAGACCCAACGCCACGACGCATGTTCTACCAACCATCCCCCTAAGACCGGCCCGACGGCCGCAGTGATCGCAGTGAAGCCGGACCAGGTGCCGATGGCCCGCCCACGCTCGCTCTCCTCATAAGAGGCGCTGATAATGGCCAGGCTTCCCGGCACCAGGAACGCCGCCCCAATCCCTTGAAGTCCGCGGGCCAGGATGAGAGAAGAGATTGAGGTGGCGAGTCCGCACCAGGACGATCCAATGGCGAACAGCAAAACGCCGCAGAGGAAAATTCTGCGACGCCCGTAGAGATCGCCAAGAGAACCGCCCAACAGCAGCAGCGATGCAAGCAGAAGGGCGTAGGACTCCACGACCCATTGAATGTCCGTCGCCGATGCATGAAGACTGGCTTGCAAGGCGGGCAATGCGACGTTGACGACCGTCCCGTCGATAAATGCCATGCTGGAAGCGAGAATGGTCGCAATCAGGACCCAAGGGCCTCTGCATGGCTGTACCGCGCCCGCAGTGCCTCCGGGAACTGAGCCTTCACACGGAGATTTGATGGGCATCATCATTCACTGATCAAGCCTCACCTCTTGGATGTGCCGAAACGTGCAGAACGAGGCGGAATTCCGGAAGTTGGCCGCGCCAAGCCTTTCCAGCTATTTCCGCCAACAGGTAGACCTGCTTCCTCTCAAGGCCTCCAACGGGAGTGTGCGAGCGAGGAACTGAATGGGACCGTTCTAGCGGTTAGGAGAGCTTTGTGACGCCGGGGCAGCTTCGGCCTGGTGCTGGTAGCGTGCAAGGTTGCCGCGGAGGTCGGCGGCGAGGTTCGGGTTTTGCTGCTTCTCAGCGAGGTCGAGGGCCTGCTGCGCGACGGTGACGGCTTGCTGGTAGTTGCCAGTCTCGGAATACATGGCGGCGAGCATCTGCAGAATCAAGGGCTCGCGGCCGCCGGTGATTTTTGCTGCGGCTTCGAACTGCGGAAGAGCTTCAGAGAAGCGGCTGACGGCTGCGAATGCGCGGCCGAGGTTGTAGCGACATTCAGCGGAGCCCGGCGAAAGCGTGACGGCCTGCTGGAGTTCGGCGATCGCCTCGTCCATCTTGCCTTCGCGCGCTAGGATTGCGCCGTAGATGTCGTGGCCGTCGGCGTTCTTGGGTGCGATCTGCATTCCTTGCGTGAGCTGTTCGATCGCTTCCTGGCGATGTCCGGTGACTTCGAGCAAATGGCCGAGGTTGATGTGGGCGGTGCCGTTGTCCGGATCAAGCTCGATGGCCCTCTGGATGTGCGTCCTGGCTTCGTCAAAACGGCCAGCCTCTGCTAACGCGCTACCCAGGTTGTTGTGGGTCTGGGAGCTGTCGTTGTTCATCGCAAGCGACTTATCGTAGGCGGCGATGGCGTCGCTGGTCTTTCCGCTGGCCGCGAGAGCCACGCCCATGTTGTTCCAGGGGCGCGCGTCGGTGGGATCCTTGTCAGCGGCGACTTTCCATGCGGGCACAGCGTCGGCATATTTGTGCGTGTCCTGCAACTGCTGGGCAACGTCGAATTCGCGATAGAAGTCGATCGCGGGCGTATCGATGTGGTCCAGCCCCTCTGGTCCGAGGTTGACGAACTCCGGAATGTTAACGGCGCGGTTCGCCGCGGTTGCGTTTTCAACCACCACCGGCGGGCTCGCGTGTCCCTGGTCGTCGATGTGCGTCAGGTAAAGATGCGTATAGAGCGATGGACTCTTTGAGGAGAAGGCGAGCCAGTGTCCGTTGGGATTGAAGGTGTGCCAGGAATTCATCCGAGGCAGGTTCGACTCGAGGGGACGCGCCTCGCCGCCTTCGAATGGCACGATGTATAGCTTGCTGTCGGGCCGCATGAGCAGGCCGTTCTTGCATTGAACGAAGATGATCCACTTGCCATCGGGCGAAACCTTGGGGAAGTTATTGCTCATCCCGTTTTCTGACGCGCCAATGATGCGCTCCGCGGGTCCGCCTTTGCCGTCGTTGAAGGGAATCTTGTAAAGGTCGTAGTGAACCTGCGTCTCGTTGGGATCGTTGGCATACATAGAACGCTTGTATCCCGGCGGGTATGGATCGCGGGCGTCGGCGCGTGAATAGATGAGGTATTTGCCGTCCGGACTCCAGAAAGCAGAAGTCTGCACGTAGTTGGGGTCGTCTGCGCCAGGCAGCGGTTGCAGCTTGCCCGTCTCCTTGCTATACCAGGCAAGCACGCCTCGAGTGGGATAGAAGACCTGGCCGAATCCATAGCTCTCGTAGAAGCCGTTGTAGAGGCGATCGAGTACACGGGTGCCATGCGCGTGTGGCACGTCGATGGAGTTGACGACGTATTTGCCGTCGGGCGAAACCTGACTCATGAAGCCGAAGCGTTTCTGCGAATGTTCTTCAGAGAAGGAACTCCAGCGAAGGAGATAGTCGTTGGAGATGGTGCTGATCTTCTTGATCGGAACGAGAGCAAACAAACCCTTGTCGTTAGCGGGTCCGTCTACGTCGATGCCCATAGTCTTGCCGTCTCGTGAGAACGAGTGGCAATTGCCGCAGGTGGGCAGGTTGGTCATCATCACCTTGCTTTCGGTCTGATTGACGTAGCGCAGTTGCCACTTGATCTTCGGCAGCACCGAGTCGGGAAGGGGTTTGATGACGCCACGCTGCTCGGTGTCGGGGTTCGGCGGGATCAGCGGCACATCGCGGTAGAAGATGGGGCGCCGACCGGCTCCCGGGATGTGGAAACGTTGGCTTCCGCACGCGACAGAGGTTCGTGGGCTTGCCGGCTAGCGAAGCCGGTTATGACGACTTTCGCAGGCTGGGCGACAGAATGCTTCTTGATCTCTTCCCAGGTCTTGGGGTCGGGACGCCAGGTGTGGTCCGCGGCTTGTTCGGGTGTGAGCGTGGGTGGGACATAGCCGGTAAGGGTTTCGTCGAGCGGGCCGATTTGCATCTTTTCGCCGGTAGACCAGACCTGGATGGGTCGTGCCTTCGCGCCAAAAAGAATTTCAATGCGCCAGACTGCGGCAGCGGGGTTGCTGTCACGCCATGCAAATTGCGGAGCAACCAGGTCCGGCGGATAAACAGTGCCGTCAACGGGGATATCAATGGTGATAGGCTGCGCGGCATCGGGGCCGGTGACGTCCATGGGGACAGGTTTGAGATATGCGGGCAACGGCTCGACTGAGGTCGAATTGGCTCCCCTGGCAGCCACTTTGACGGCAAATCCCGAACCGGCGGCCAGCAGGATTGCGGCTGTCCCAATCAATACCCGTTGCATGTAGTCTCCCAGTCGATTCTTGAGGATCGGACCGGGCGGATGCTGTGAGATAGCTCACATCTGTGTCGCAGCGATGGAGTCAGCGGGCGAAGAAGAGATCAGGCTACTTGGGAGAGGCGCTGGCTGTGCTCTCAACGACTCTGAGCGTCTGGTCTGCCGGGACGTTCTGGAGAGTCTGGACGATGCCGCTGGGCCAGGTAATCTCAACAGTTTGGGCAATGGATTCGCCACCAAGCCCGAAATGGACCGGTCCGAGCGACGACGAAGCATAGCAGACGCTGGAAGTCTGATGGTTGTATTGCGGGCCGGCTTGGGTGACGACTTTGACGCGGGCGCCGATGCCGTCGCGATTGCTTTTGACGCCCTGAAGAGCGATGTCGAGCCAGTGGTTGCGGCCGGGACTGCGATTCATCCAAAGCTCCGCATTGTCGTCCATTGAAGTGACGACCACGTCGATCCGCCCGTCTCCATCAAAGTCGCCAAAGGCACAGCCGCGATGCCGAGCCGCGGTGGCGTTGGCGAATCCCGCCTCTTCTGTCAGGGCTTGCCATTTTCCATGGGTGCCGAGGTTGCGGAAGACGGTGTTGGGCTGCTTGGGTTTGGCTCCCGGCGGGTGTGTCGCGGAGACGTGTCCACGGGAGACGAACAGGTCCTTCCAGCCGTCGTTGTCGAAGTCGTAAAGCGCGGGGCCGAATCCTGCCATGCCCAGGCTCTCCGCTCCCAGACCGCTGCTTGCCGTGACTTCGATGAAGTCGCCCTTGCCTGAGTTTTGAAGAAGTGGGAAGGTCTGCTTGTTGAGAGCGACGTAAGCGATCCCCGGATAGCCGTGGTTGTCGAAGTCTCGGAAATCGAGGCCCATGCCGGAGATGAAGGCGCCTTCTTCAGGCAACGCTGCGTTGGCCTGAAAAGCAACTTCCTCGAACTTGTCGCCGAGATTGTGGAATAGGAAGTTGTACTCCGAATCGTTGGTTACGAAGAGGTCGGGCTTGCCATCAAGGTCATAGTCAGCGACGCCGACGCCCATTCCCTTACCGATATGGTCGCGAATGCCCCATTCCTTGGAAACATCCTTGAAGGTGCCGTTGCCCTGGTTGAGAAAAAGCTGGTCGGGAGTGCCCTTGTAGAGGCGCGGGTGGCAGTATTCCGGAATACTCTCAATCACGCAGAGTGGCATGTCGGAGTAGCTCCACTGCATGTAATTGACGACGAAAAGGTCGAGAAGGCCATCGTTGTTGACATCAACCCATGCGGCGGCAACCGACCAGAGCGGGCCGTATTCGGGGTCATTCCACTTGTCCAGGCCGGCCTTTTTTGTAACATCGGTGAAGGTGCCGTCACCATTGCTGTGATAGAGGGTGTTTCCGTGGACGCCGGTCACAAAAATGTCGGGAAAGCCGTCGTTGTCGTAATCCCCGACGGCAACTCCAACGTCAAACCCGGTGCCTTTCACACCAGCCTTTTCGGTCACATCGGTAAACACGCCGTTGCCGTCGTTCCGGTAGAGGCGATCCCAGTACTTTGGGTCGGACTTCTTTCCGGTGGCCAGGGGAGCGCCATTGGCGAAGAAGATATCGGGCCGGCCATCGCCGTTGTAGTCAAAGACAGCGACGCCTCCTGCCATGGTTTCAGGGGCGTTGCGGGCTGGACTTTCGTCACTTTCGAGCCGAAATTGCAGTTGTTTGAGCTCAAAGGAAATTGGCGCAGTTGGCGGCTGCTGCTGTCCGGTAGACGAGGCAACTAGGAGGATGCCGCCGAGGCAGACTGCGCAGGAGAGACACAAAGGATCGAGCAAACTGCGCATCATGGGTGTGCAGAGATTCGAGGGAATTGTACTCTTCCGAAATGCCAACGGGACAGCGTTTTCTCGTCCAAGCAATTGAATCGCGGACGCGCCGGATCCTATGGTGAAATATGCCGATCCGTGGCCGGATGAGTCATTTCTCCTGCAGCGCGAGCAGCCTCGGCACGAGTAGAATTGCACGAGTCAAAAGTGCGCGATTTCCCGTCTCTGAAATAAGAACTAAAAGGCTTTTTCAGGCCGACCGACAACGGAGATGAATGCAGCACGGTAGCGAGAAATCGGGCATCCCAATGAGTTCACTTCAAGGGTTTCGCAGGGGCCAAATGCGATCGAAGAGCAATTTCTATTGGTGTTTCGGAGTTATCTCTCTCTTCCTGATGGCGCTGGCAGGTTATGGTCAAGCGGCGCCTGCACAGCCGGTTCCAGAGACGCAGGTTCCCGGGGTAAGCCAGACCGTGGATGAGGTGACACTCGATCTCGCGGTGCAGGACAAGAAACACCACAAGGTGCTCGATTTGAAGCCTGACGACATCGTGATCACCGATAACGATGTTCCCGTGAAGCTGAGTACCTTTCAGCTTGTCCAAGGCGACGCGCAGGCGGACCAACTGGTAACGATGGTCTTCGACCACTTTGAGGGGGCCGGAGCGAAGACAGCCCAGAGTGTTGCGGGCAAGATCCTCAAGGTGCTTTCGTCAAGGCGCTTCTCATTTGCCTTGTTTGATTTTGGAAATCGTATGCAATTGCTGCAAAGCTATACGAGCGACCACCAGGCAATGGAGCAGGCGGTGAGTTTGGCCACGGCCAACCACGTTGTCCGGCTTTCATCGACCGCTACAACAGCAATCAACATCGCGCAGGATAAGGCAGACGCCGAGAGGACCAAAGCGGGAGCGCAGGCGGAGAAGGATCTGATTGCGATTGTGCGGACAGGTGCGGACACTACTGGCAGACACGTGGAAGCGAAGACACGTGCGCAATGCCAAACACTGTTGACGGCTCTGCAGGACACGCAAAAGGTGATGCAGGATCAGCACACGCGGCTCGCGCTGGCAGGGCTTCTCGCGCTGGTACGTTCCCAGCAGCGATTGAGTGAGAGGAAGTCCATCATCTACTTCACGAGCGGCTTCCAGATGGATTCAAACGCTAAAGACATGGTGAAGACCATCAGCGGGGCGGCTGCGCGGGCGGGAGTTACGTTTTACACGGTGGATATGGACGCGCTGGACGTGGGAACGCAGCATCAGCTTGACAACGCGATGATGAATGGCGGTGTGCCGTTCAATCCAGTTCCCCAGCCGGTGCCGGGAAGCGGAGGCCTGCAGATGACGACACCCATGCAGCAGGCTTCAGGCACGACGTTTAACTCCAACCCATTAGGATCGAGCGCGGATTTCATGATGCGGAGCGATAATGGCAATCCCTTTGCTCCGGCAAAGAGCCCGATGGCGGATCTGGCGCGGGAGACCGGCGGTGTCTACATCGACGCGCAAGACAATGTGAAACATCAGTTGCAGCAGATGCAGGAAAATATGACGACGTACTACCAGGCGACCTACAAGCCACCGATTGAGGAGTACGACGGATCATTCCGAGCGATTGTCGCCAAGCCGGTGCGGGTCGGGCTGAATATCAAGACGAAGTCTGGATACTTTGCACTGGCCCCAGGTGCGGAGGCGGGAATTCGGCCGTTTGAAGTGCCGCTGCTGAAGCTTTTCAACCAGTCAAATCTGCCGCAGGACGTGAAGTTTAAAGCAGCGGTTCTGCAGTTTGGTGAGTTGCCCGATGGGAATACGAGCACGGTAGCTATCGAGGTGCCGATCTCGACGCTGCAAGCGAACAAGGACACGCGCACCAATCTTTTCTCGGCGCATGTGTCGATTGTGGCGGAGATCAAGGACAAAAACGGAACTGTGGTAGAACACTTCGGAGAGAACATCGCCAAACGTGGGGCGGTCGAAACGCTATCATCGGATCCTTCCGCGAGCATCATCCTGCAGCGACATTTCCTCGCGATTCCCGGACAATATATGCTAGAAGCCGCCGTCTACGACCAGGACGGACTAAAGTATGGCGCCCAGCGGACGGTGTTTGAGATTCCGCAGGCACAGGGGTCGCCATCGCTCAGTCCCATTGTGCTGGTAAAGCAAGTGGACTCCATCAACGATGACAACGACGATCCGCTTGAACCGCTGCGATATGAAAAGGGCAAGATCACGCCGAATTTGACGGGAGTCATTTCCGGAAATGCCAAAGGCGTTTCGCTGTTTTTCATCCTGCACGCGGACGCCAACTCAAAAGAGCCACCGACGCTGGAAATCGAGGCGAGCAGAAATGGGCATCCCGGAAGAAGGACGCCTCTGCCTTTGAAGGTGAACAACGCCGGGGAGGCAATCCCATATCTGGCAAGCTTCAAAACCACTTCGATGACGCCGGGTACTTATGACGTCAAAGCAATGGTGAGTCAGGGTGGAAAGACCTCGGTTCAGCAAGTTGCTTTCACGGTGCAAGGCGACGGAACAGTAGCCGGGGGGGCGGGAGCACCGGGGCAAGGTGGAGGTGCTGGCGGAGATCTGACGGCGACCAGCGAGGCAAACGATACGTACAGCGGCGGCCCGCTCGCGATCACTCCGGTTACCAACCCTGTGCAGCCCCCCGCCGACGAGGAGATCGCAAAACTGATTGCCGATGCTCAGAAACAGGCCGTCGGTTATGCGGAATCACTGCCCAACTTCATGTGCGTCGAGGTAACGAATCGGTCGTCCGATGCAAGCGGTACCGGCAACTGGAAGCACCGCGACACCATAGCCGAGTTGTTGCGGTATCGCGACAAGGCAGAAACCCACACCATGCTGGAGATTAATGGCGAGCCCAGCACTACCGATCGAGAACAACTGCTGAAACAGAAAGGCAGCACGCTCTCGGGCGGGGAACTGGGTGGCGTCCTCAAGGCCGTCTTCGCTCCGTCGGCCAAAGCGGATTTCAAATGGAAAGAGACGGATGCCCTGGGCTCGGGTACGGTGCAGGTGTTTGATTACAGCGTGGAGAAAAGCAACTCGATGTTCTCCGTTGTTGGATCGAACGATCGCCAGTTGATGGTCGCATTCCATGGTCAGGTCTTCATCGACAGTGCTACGCGTAACGTGCGGCGCATCAGCCTTGAGGCTGACAACTTGCCGAAAGACTTTCCGACACAATCGTCAGTGATGGGCGTGGATTACGATTACGTCGTCATCAACGGACACGACTACCTGATGCCCATCAGCGCGGAAGTGCGCGTGCGCCAAAGTCATCATCAGGCTGTCTTGAATACCATCGAGTTCCGGGACTACAAGAAATATGGGTCTGCGATGAAGATCCTGGATTACAAGCCTGTCGAGAATCAGGAGAAGTAGTTGGCCGGGCAAAGTAGCGGAAAGCGGCAGCGCTACGGAATTCCTGGTCGAATCGCGGCGTTGCCGAGTTGCTTTATCCTAATAGGCATGCGATCGGTTGTACTTTTCTTGCTTGGGCTGGCTCTGAATGCAACGTGGGCCCAGACGAACAAACCCGCCCCCTTGACTGAAGCGGACGACTACCTGCGCAAGGGCGTTGCAGCGCAACAGCGAAACGATCTAAACGCCGCGATAGACAACTACCGAAAAGCCCTGGCCATCGATCCGAAGCTGGCTGAGGCACGCGCGAACCTCGGAGCGGCATTGTCGGCGGCTGGGCAGTTTGATGCGGCCATTGCAGAGGACACAAAGTATCTGGTGTCGGCACCGGACAATACGGCTGTGCGGATGAACCTTGGCCTGGCCTATTACAAAAAAGGCGACATGGAAAGCGCGCACACCGCATTTGCCGCGGTGCACGCCGCCCGGCCGCAGGATGTTGCAGCCGCCGTCCTGCTGGGATACACAGACATCAAGCTGGACAAATCGAGCGAAGCTGCAGCCATGTTGACTCCGCTCGAGACTGGGCACGAGAACAACATGGACCTCGAATACGTGCTGGCCTATGCGTTGATCGATTCCGGAGAAGAGACGGCGGGCTTACCGCGTATGGAAAAGGTGGCGAAGGCGACGCAGTCCGCGGACGCTTACTTCATTGCGGGAACAGCGCGATTGCGTCGGCGGGAGTTCCACGAAGCGCGCGCCAATCTGGATGCAGCGATCGATCTGCATGGGAATTTTCCGGGTCTGTACACAATGGCCGGGCAGGCTCGCGACGCGCTCGGAGACACAGAAGCCGCGCAGCCTGCATTTGAAGCGGCGTTGAAGGCGGATCCCCGGGACTCTACCGCAAACCTCTACCTCGGGACGATGCGGTTGAAGCAGCGAGACCTGGATGCTGCAAGGCCCATGCTGGAACTTGCTCTGCAACTGCAACCGAACTCACCGATGGCGCGGCTGGAAATGGCCAAGCTGAATGGCATGACAGGGAAGTATGCCGAGGCCGCCTCGACGTTGGAAGAGCTGGAGAAGGCGGATCCCAAGTGGCTCGATCCGCACATCGAACTCGCCGCGATCTACTACAAGCTGCATCGTCCCGATGATGGCCAGAGAGAGCGCGATATTGTGCAGCAGCTGGAGGCCAGCCAACAAAAGGCGGGCCCGCCGAAACAGTGATCTCTATTTTTTGGGTGCGGCGGTTTCCGCGGGTTCGGTGACTTTGAGAATCTGGTCGGCCGGGTACGTTCTCGAGCGTCTGGACGATTCCGCTGGGCCAGTGGATCTCAACGGTGTTGGCCTTTGTTTCCGCGCCCAGACCGAAGTGCACCGGCCCGAGGCTCGAGGACGCGTAACAGACGCTGGATGTCTGGTGGTTGTACTGTGTGCCGGCATTCGTCACAACCTTGATCCGCGCGCCGATGCCATCGCGATTCGATTTGACACCGCGCAGAGCGATGTCGAGCCAGTGACCGGCATTGGCGCTGCGATTCATCCACAACTCCGCGTTTTGATCCAGACTGGTGGCGACGATGTCGATGCGGCCATCCCCATCGAAGTCGCCGAAGGCACAGCCGCGATGACGCGCGGCGGTGGCATCGGTGAAGCCTGCTTCCGCAGTGAGTGACTGCCATTTGCCGCTGGCGCCGAGGTTGCGAAAGACGACGTTTGGTTCCGCGAACTTGAAGCCCGGCGGCCAGACCGAGGTGACATGCCCACGCGTGACGAAGAGATCCTTCCAGCCATCGTTGTCGAAGTCGTAGAAGGCTGGCCCGAAGCCGGACATGCCCATGCTGAGCGCGCGCATGCCGCTGGGCGCGGTCGCTTCCGTGAAGTCGCCCTTTGCCGGTGTTGAGATAGATGGGGAAGGTCTGGCTCTTCAGCGCGACATAGACGATGTCGGGATAGCCGTCGTTATTGACGTCGCGAAAGTCCGTGCCCATGCCCGAGATGAACGCGGCATCCTCAGCGAGAGCGACGTTGGTCTGGAAAGCAACCTCTTCGAACTTGTTTCCGAGATTGTGAAAGAGGAAAGCGTACTCGGCGTCATTGGTGACGAAGAGATCGGGCTTGCCGTCGAGATCGTAGTCCGCCATCCCCACGCCCATGCCTTTGCCGACATGATCCCGAATACCCCACTCTTTCGAAACATCCTTGAATGTGCCGTCGCCCTGGTTGAGAAAGAGCTGGTTGGGCAGGCCCTTGTAATAGCGCGGATGGCAGTACTCCGCAACTCCCTCAATGACGCACTTGGGAATATTCGAATAGGTCCACTGCAGATAGTTGACGACGAACAGATCGAGCAGTCCGTCGTTATTCACGTCGACCCAGACGGCGGCAACCGCCCACAGCGGGCCGTACTCGGGATCATTCCACTTGTCGAGGCCGGCTTTCTTCGTCACATCGGTGAAGGTGCCGTCGCCATTGTTGTGATAAAGCGTGTTGCCGTGAACGCCGGCGACGAAGATGTCCGGATGTCCATCGTTGTCGTAGTCGCCGATGGCAACGCCGACATCGAATCCTGTCCCTTCCAGCCCGGCTTGTTCTGTCACGTCCGTGAACGTGCCGTCGCCGTCGTTGCGGAAGAGGCGGTTGAAGTACTTCGGCGAGGATTTCTGCAGCGTTGCGATGTCGGCGCCGTTGGTGAAGAAGATATCGGGGCGGCCATCGCCGTTGTAGTCGAAGACCGCGACGCCGCCGGCCATGGTTTCAGGGACGTTTTTGGCGGGGCTCTGACTGCTGTCGAGGCGAAAGGGCAGCTTCTTGAGCTCAAAGCGGATCGGAGCAGGGGACTGCGTCGCGGCGGTCGTTTGCTGGCCTTGCAGGGGCTGAAGGAATGCCCAGAACAGAGGCGTTAGCGCCGCGAAATAGATGGGGACGGTTGCTGACCTGCGCATGCAAAAAGAAGGGGCTGCGGTAATGCAACCCCACTTGGATTCTACTATCTCCGCGCAGGTTCGCGAATAGAGCAACTTATGGATGTTCTATCCTGATAATGATGCGTATTATTCCGATTCTGTGCGCGGGTCTTCTGGTTCCGGCAGCCACGGGGCAGACGGCGAACCAATCTTCCGCGAGAGATGCCAGGTCGGCCCTGCGCGAAGGGACGCTCGCCCAGGAGCATGGCGACTTGAAGACGGCGATCGCCGATTTCAAGAGGGCACTGGCGCTGGAGCCGAATCTGATTGAGGCGCGAGCCCGCCTCGGTGCTGCGCTCGCCGGTGCGGGGCAACCGGAAGCCGCCATTGAGGAAGACGCTCGCGTGCTTGAGGTGGCTCCGCAGAACGAGGCAGTCCGGTTAAATCTGGCGATGGCCTACTTTCGGACCGGCAACTTCAACCAGGCTCGTGCTGAGTTCGAAAGAATTCATGCCGCCCATCCCACCGATCTGAACACCGCGATTCTGCTCGCCTACACCTACAACAAGCTCAAGCGCGAAGCCGATGCAGCGGCGATACTGGCTCCGTTGGAACCGGGGCACGAAGACAACTTTCAGTTCCAGTATGTTTACGCCTATGCGCTGATTGCCTCAGGGAAGCAGGAGCAAGGCTTGCCGCGGATGGAGAAGCTGGCCAAGGCGAAGAACTCCGCCGAGGCCTGGCTGCTGGCCGGTACTGCGCGATTCTCTCGCGGCGAGATGGAGGAAGCTCATAACGATCTCGATGCGGCGATTCAGTTGGATCCAAAACTGCCCGGCGCGCAAACCATGGCTGGGCAGGCTCGCTATGCCGTGACGGACAAAGCGGACGCGGCACAGGCATTTGAGGCAGCTCTGCGGGCTGACCCCATGGATTTTGTGGCCAATCGGGATCTAGGCGCGATCAAGCTGGAGCAGGGCGACACAGTGAATGCAAGACCGTTGCTGGAACTCGCGCTGCAGATGCACCCAAACCGATCCTCTAACCCGGATGGAGATGGCAAAGCTGGAGGATCAAGTAGGGGAATACCAGAAGGCGATGGTAATTCTTGAGGGCCTCATCAAGACTGATCCCGACTGGCTAGATCCTCATTGGGTGCTCGCGCAAGTCTATTCACGAAGATGCAGACCGTCCCGAAGGATGGCCAAACGCGAGAGCGATGCGCAGATCGATGCGCTCAGGAGCACTCGAGAACCGAAGGGCAATCTCGTGCCTTGCGATGTCTGCGAACTGCAAATTGCTGAATTGAATTCGATAAAAAGAGAAGGGGTGGCATTGAGCCACCCCTTCTGGTTGGTACTATTCCTGAACTGAATCAGAAGTAGTACTTGGCTGCGAACTGCATCCAGCGATATCCGACCTTGTTCTGCGGGATACCGGTGGTTGACGAGTTCGAGTTGTAGGTCAGCGCTGAAGCGGTGCTGAGCCCGTTGAAAGCAAGCTGTTGTCAGCGTTTCCGGCCAGTCCGAACTGCGCGTTCGGGTGGTTAAGCCAGTTGGTCGCCGAGATGCGAACCTCGACGCGCTGGGCATCGGTAACCCTGAAGGCCTTGAAGACCGCCAGATCGCTGCCGAAGTAGTGCGGCGTGCGGATGTAAGGCCAGATGATCTGACCCATTTGTCCGATCGACGTTGCCGTCGGCGGCAGCGGCGCTGCAAAGCAGTTGGGGTTGAAGTACTGGTTCTTCAGCAATCCCTTGCGAGGATCGCAGACCAGTACTGGCTGGAGGCCGTTCTCATATTGGCTGGTACCCGAACCACGTGTTGGTGCCGATGGCGTGGTCTGGTTTCCAACGACGACCGTGAGTTGCCGTGGTCGAGTCGTCGCCCAGGTGTTAGCCGGCATCGGCATGGTGATCAGCGTGTCGATTCGTGCAGTCTGTCGCCGCGTCGATTGTCGCTGTGATACTGCTGGTAGTTCATGTTCATGTTCGGCGAAATGGTCTGGTAGGGCGCTCCGTCCTGATAGGTCGTGTAGTTGGAGAGCTGCCAGCCGTTGATCAACTCGCCCAGTGCCCAGTTGTTGTGAATGGGCTTGGGCAGCTTGTAGCTGAGCGAGAGGTTGAAGACCTTGGTGTGGTCATACTCCAGCGGTCCATAGTTGGCGTCGAGGTTGAACGGATTGACCACCGGGCCGTTGCCGTTTCCGTTTGAAGTGGAACCGTCGCGGGTACCGAGCACCTTGCCGAAGGTGAAGTTGGTGAACACGTACAGGTTGCCGGACTGCTTCTGTGCGGAAACCTGCAGCGAGTTGTAGTTGGCGTATCCGCCGTGCGTCTGGAGCCAGATGTCGCCGTAGTTACTCAGCGGACGCCAGTCGTTGGTGTTGGCCGCCGTGCAGAGGTATAACCGCGGGAGTTCGGCAGGCGTGATCGGAGCCAGGTTCTCGTACAAGCCCGTTCTTTGGATCCGGCGTGAAGAACGAGCCGAAGGCGATCGGGTTGGCGTCCTCAATATGGCCGTTTCCGCCGTTCTCGAGCTGGTTGCGGCTCATGCTGCCGACATACGAAACTTCGGCAACGGTGTGGCCAGGCAAAGCCTGCGCCACGCCGAAGCTGTAGGTATTCGCATACGGCACCTTGTTGTCGCCCATTACGTCGGCCTTGATACCGCTTGCGCCGACCTGGTTCAGGCCCGTCGGAATCGTGAGCTGATTCATGGCCGCCGGGAGCGCAGTTCGCGCTTATGCCGCCCGCGATGTTGCCAGTGCACGTTGCGCCATTGCTGACGCCATAGCCGTAGAAGCCATTGATACCGCCGGTTGACTGGTGTTGTAGTCAAACGAACCCAGCGGCCCGTCCATGGCGCCGCTGGCGTCGTTTGACGATACCTGGTAGCGGTAGGTGCCGAAGCCTGCACGAACCACGGTTCTGCCGGTGCCGAAGACGTCATAGGCGGCGCCGAGACGCGGGTCGTAGAAGAACAGCTGGCTCTTCCAGCCCGAGTTCGGAACGCTTGAGTTGATCTTGTGCCACGCCAAGCCGGTGTTGGCAGGCGGGGTCGGCGTATTGACATACGTCGCAGGATCCCATACCTGGGTTCCACCGATCTTGTCATACCACTGACCCATCATGATCCGCGCGGAGACCGATAGTTGACGGTCAGCTTGCGGGTGGCCTTCCACGAATCCTGAGCCCAGATCGACCACTGATGCCACGTGATATCCGGAACCACGTCGGTGTTTTGCTGATCGTAAGTCCAGCGGACGACCCATCAGTCGATCGAGAGTCAGGTTGTAGGTTGAGCTGGCGCCCCAGGTTTCGAAGTCGTAGTTGCCGTTGATGTCGCTGCCGTTGGCCTGCAGGTTCTCCTGGGTATCCCAGTAGAAGCCGGCCTTCAGCGAGTGGGTGCCAACGATCTTGGTGAAGGTATCGGCTGATCGCGGGAGCCTTCGACGTCTTGCCGAAGGTGTTCTTGCCATAGATGCCGCTGTTGAAATCGAACTCGTTGATTTCCGTCAGGCCGGAATTCCAGCCGCCAGTCGAGTTCGGCATCTGGTCGTTCTTTGTAGATGCCGAACAGGCTTTCAGCAGGGAATCCGAGCTTGCTGCGGCTCATGGCACTTGGATTGGTGAGGCTGTTGTTGTTGACGAACTCCGCAGTAAGCGAAGACAAACTCGTTCGTCGTCGTGGCGCTGAACACGTGAGTGAAGTTGGCCAGGTAGACGTGAGCGGTTTCCTTGCCGACCGGATCAGCAGGATAAGGAATGGTCCACTCCGGCGCCCACCAGATCGACAGCGGATGGGAGTCGGTTTCGTCTGGAGCGTGTAGGAGCCCCACAGCTTGTTGTTGTCGTTGAAGGAGTAGGTGACCTTGCCCGTAACTTCCCAGCGGTTCTGCGGAGTGCTGGGCGAGAATCCGTAGTTGTTCCAGCCGTTGGTCGCGCCGGGCGTCTGGTTGGCAGCCGGATTAAGGTTGCTGAGGATCACGCCATTCGGATCGAAGTAGTGCTGAAGGCCCGTGTAGTCCGTTCCGCGACCAGGGAGTTGACGCGCCGCATCCGCATGCCAGCCGGCGGTCGGTGCTGCAGGGCAGAGTGTACGCCTGGGAATACGTGTTCAACACGTTTTGATGCTACGCCGGTGTTGGTGAAGTCGCCGCCGCGCTGTGCTGCCGTCGGAACGTTCATTTCGACGGGCGCGTTGTAGGGGTGCTGGATCATGTATCTCATAGCCAGCCCAGAAGAACAGCTTGTCGCGGTTGTGGTTGAAGTGCGGGAAGAAGATCGGCCCGCCCACGTTGCCGCCGATATAGTAGAAGCTCTGCGGCGTAAGAGTCGGGTTGCTTCGATTGGCCTTGTTGTACCAGTCGTTGGCATATCCGATGCCGGTATTGCGGGCATAGAGATAAGCTTCGCCGTGGAACTTCTGGCCGCCGCTCTTTGAGAAGGCCTGCAGAACAGCCGGGCCCTTCGCATATTCGGCGCCATAAGAGGCTGACAGGTACTTGACGCTGTCCGTCATGTCCTGGTTGATGTTGGCAACCTGCGTTCCGGCATTGCCCGGATCGATGAGGTTGGCGCCGTCAAGGTAAACGTCAGTTGAGCCGTAGGGCTGTGTGCCGTTGGCCGAGAAGCTGCCGGCAGGACCGTTGTTGGTGCCGGTGACCTGGCTGTTGTAGCCGGAGCCTGCGTTGCCTGCATTGTTGAAGGTGATTCCCGGCATCATCTTGATCAGTTCGGCTGCGTTGCGTCCCGTCAGAGTGGCGGAGTCAACGAGTTCGTTGTTCAAGGTGGCGCTGATTTCAGCGCTATCGACCGGGATTTCAGCATCGGCACCGGAGATGACCGTTACGGCCGTCGCTTCGGAACCAATCTTGAGGTGAATGTTCGGGATGGTACGGCTGTCACCCTGGTTGAGCAGGATCCCAGTCTCTTCCCATGTGGCGAAGCTTTTTGCGGTGATCGTGACCCTGTACGTGCCGGGGATCAGGGCTGTGACCGAAAAGAACCCCTGACCGTCGGCCTTGGTTTCACGAGTGTCGCCCGTCGCCTCATTCGATACAACAACCTTCGCCCCTGGAACGCGGGCGTCCGTTTGGTCGGCGGCGATGCCGCTCAACGTCGCGGTCAGTTGCTGTGCATGTGCGATGGAGAAGGACAAAAGCATGACTGGAATGATCAGCCATGGAATTCCCCTAAACCATTTCGACATCGTTGAACCGCCCGATGTCTTTGTGTGGTTTGTAAACATTTACCAAGCCTCCTGAAGCGTTTGTTGTTCTTGTTTTTTTAATCCCTGGCACACAACTAGACCCCGACGCGCCGGAGTTAGCCATAGCCAGAAAACCATTTAAGTGAATCGAATATCGATAACACAGTCGATATACCATGGGCAAGCGGTTTTTAGGGCTATAACCCTCAAGTAAAACGGTTTCCCATATCACTCAGATTTTTCAAGATTTACCCGGTCAGGTCTCTTTGGGACCAAATGTCAATGAATTGTCACCGGACTTGTTTTTTGCCGTTCTCGGCTCGAAGTCTCCCAGGTAGGGGAGAGAGTACCCCATGACTTTTTTACGGCATTACACGGCTATCAGATGTGACCCGAATCACTGAATTCTTCATATTGAATGGAAGGGCCTTCCTGGCACGATTCCATGACCCTCAAGGATGGTGATCAGGCGGTTCGCGGGCTGAGCCGGATATTTCTCCACTACGCCTGTCGGCCAGATCACTTCGATATCGGCTGTTGTTTCCGATCCCAGTCCAAAGTGAAGCCGTGGGTCGTTGGAGGACATGTAGCTCGCCTGGCTCATCACAGCCTGGGCCTGTGCTTTTCCCCCGTAGCGCACAATCACACGAGCGCCAATCGCGCTTCGATTGCTCTTTGTCCCTTCCAGGCGGACCTTGATCCAACGGTTCTCCTTGGGCGCATCATTGCGGAGAAGCGACGGGGGCTCGTGCTGATTCATGATCACAATATCGAGGTCGCCATCGTTGTCGAAATCACCGAATGCGCAGCCCCTGCTTACATGTCGAGCATTGATCGCCGGACCTGCTTCGCCGCCCATTCTTGTGAATCTGCCATTGCCTTGATTGCGGAATAGCACGCGAGGCCCCGTATATGGGAACTTCGGGTTGATTTTTTCAATTTCAGCGTAAACGTTTCCGGTTACCCAGAAGATGTCGGGATAACCGTCATTGTCGAGGTCAAATAGACACGTACCCCAGCTCACGTAGGTTCGCTCGCCCGCAAGCCCCGCCTGTTGTGCCACGTCATCGAAGTTCCCCTTGCCATCGTTTCTGTAGAGGCCGGCCGCCTGAAGCTGGAAGTGGGTCTTGACGATATCGAGGTGCCCGTCGAGGTCGTAATCTCCAACGCCGATACCCATGCCGGCCATCTCTTGGCCATCCGGGCTGATGGCGACGCCGCGCATCAGGCCTTCTTCGCGAAATGTGCCGTCGTGGTTGTTCAGCAGCAGAAGACTCTGCGTGGTGTCGCAAGCCACGAAGAGATCGGGCCAGCCGTCTTCGTCAACGTCGAAGGAAACAGCCGTGAGTCCGTAGGAGCTCTTGATGGCTGCGATTCCTGATTCTTTCGAGACATCGGTGAATGTCCCGTCTCCGTTGTTCTTGTAGAGATAGTGCTGTGGCGCTTTCAGCCCTTTCGGGCCGCATGCAACCGGCACACCCTCGTAATTGCAGTTGGGAACGCTCAGAGATGGCTTGAGGGCGTTAGCCATGTCGATGTCGACGTAGTTGGAGACAAACAGATCAAGAAGCCCGTCGCGGTTGTAGTCGATAAAGGTGCAGCCCGCTCCGAACCGGATGCCGTCGTGCGTGAGGTGAGCCTTTTCCGTCACATCGGTAAACGTGCCGTTGCCGTTGTTGCGGTAGAGCTTGTTCTGCCCGTAGTAGGTGACGAACAGATCTTCGAAGCCGTCGTTGTTGTAGTCGCCGACACAAACGCCCACCGCCCAGCCGGCGTCCCATAGCCCCGCTTCCCTGGTTACGTCTTTGAACGTGCCGTCGCGATTGTTTTTGTAGAGGCGGTTTGACGCATTGGGCGGCACGCTTTCGAGCGTTCGTCCGCCGAGGATGAAAATATCCATCCATCCGTCATTGTCGTAGTCAAAAAAGGCGCAACCGCCACCCATCTCTTCGATGATGTAGGTCACGGCTTCCGGAACGCCGTAGTACATCGTGGCAGTCAGGCCGGCGCTTGATGCGACGTCTGTAAACGTGGAAAATGGCTTGGCCGCTGCTGCCGGATGTTCAGGCTGAGTGGCAAGAAGACCGCGAGGCAGAAGTGCGGATGCGCAAAGAGCGGGAACAGTTCGCAGCAGTTCTCGCCGGCTCCAGCCGGAAGTGGGGAAAGACTTCTTCATCCTTTGAGAATCTTCATTCTCCCACTGCGGCGGCAGAACCGGCAAACTGGCTCGAGATTGGGATCGGCTTCGTCACGGATGGGCTTGCTGCGCAGATGGATCGTGGGCCAGGCGATCATTCAGTTTCTGGGCCCGCTCATTTTCCGGATCCAATCGCAGCGCCATGGCGATCGCCTCGCGCGCCTCCGGGAACTGTCCACCCATTGCGAGTTCCGCAGCGAGATTGATCCATGCTTCCACGTACCCGGGCGCTGCACGCACGGCCGATCGGAAGTGCTCAATCGCGCCGCTGGAGTCTCCGCCGCGCGACAGCAGATAGCCGAGCTCGTTCTGGGCCCCGGCCAGGTCGGGATTCAACTGAATAGCCTGCTCCAGTTGCGCGCGTTCCCCGTCAAGATCGCCCGTCCGACGAAGCGCCATCGCAAGCTTGTACTTGAAATTAGCATTATCAGGTTTGGCTGTTACGGCTTCCTTGTAGTGCCCGATCGCGTCCTGAACCTTGTCGTTTTTCACTTCATCGTCGGCCTGCGACGCTTTCATCGTCGCTTCCAGATTGGCCTCATCGCCGGCTTTCTGATCCTGATAAGTGCGCAACTCCTGCTGCGCAAGCTGCGACTCGCCAAGTCCCCGCAGAGCCAGCGCTAGCTGGTAGTGCGCCTGCGGCTCCTTGGCGCCCATGGCAATTGCCTTTTCGAGTTCCTGCCGCGCCGGAGCCCAATCCTTAAGGAAAACCAGCACCATGCCCAGTTCGTAATGCGAGTTGGGAGAACTCGGGTCGCCCGCAACCGACTGCTCGAGCAGCGCCTTGGCTCCCGGATAATCCCCGACAGCGCGCAGAACGATTCCATTCAGGTAAAGCACCTCAGGATCGTGCGGACGCTGTGCCAGCAACTTCGGGCCGATGGGACGTGCAGCATTGATATGGTTGGTAAGAACAAGAATCCGAAACAGCTGCACCTCGGCATCCTGGTTACCGGGATTCGCATCGACAATGTGCTGGGCCAGGTTGATTGCGTCCTGATAACGAACCTGCTTCACCAGGACAACGATCAAGGCGCTCGAAATCGGCAACGAAGAAGGATGCGCGCTCAACGCCTCGGTCAATGCAGCTGAAGCTTCGTCGAGCATGTTCAGATTTCCCAGTGCCCGGGCGAGGTTGATTGAGAGTTTTTCAGTTCGCGGCGCCGAGCGCAGCAAAAGCACAACGTCGATGAAGGCTTTGCGATCGAGCAGATCCTGGCTGAGTCCTTCGAGAGCGGTCGTCGATTTTGGATCGATAACGAGCGCCTGCTGCCACTGTTCTTCGGCTTCCCGGCGCTTGCCCGCGTCATCGAGAATATAGGCCAGCAGAAGGTGCGGTTTTATGACCTGGGAATCGAGTTGCACAGCCTTCTGTAGTTCGGGAAGCGCGTCGGCGCTTCGGTTGTCATCTACATAGGCAAGACCGGTCAGGTAATGGAGCTGCGCGGATTTCGGGTCGCCTTTCATTGCCGCCCGAAACGTCGTAACCGCGCATTCGAACTGCTTGTGGCTGGCGTACCAGCTGCCCAGCAGAACCGCATTGTCTGTAGTGGGATGGGCCTTGACCTTGGCGACCAATTCAGCCGGACCATTGCACGCGGCGTGGGCCATTGGGGCAAAGCATGAAACGGCCAGCACAAATCCCGCAAACCCCGCACCCAACTGCTTAACCACTGAAGAGATCTCCTGCCAGTCAGGATATCAATTTATCGAGTGAATCGTCTCTGGTCCGACGGCGATATGCAAGCCATTGTTGCCGAACAGATGAATTGGTCTCCTGCTGGCGTGACGACAGAACCGAGTTGAAACGTTCGCCGGGTTCCATTCACTACTCGCTGACGGCGAAGGAGGACATGAATGAATCTCACAAATTTTGCAGGCCAGAACTGGCTTATCACCCCGGCAGCTCTTGCATTCGGGGAACAACCACCGGCGAGCATCCACGATCAGAAGTGGCTGCTGGTGCTAACGGGCGTCGTAACTGCAAACCTGGAGGGAAACAGTACATCGCAATGGCTTAACACTAACTTGTCCTTCCTCCCCGACATGGCCGGGCCCAGCAACTCCGGGCCATTGAACTGGGCGATCGCCCAATATGGAATCCCCAAGCCCTCAGGTCAGGACTACACAATCGCTTTCGCGCTCGACGAATGGGCGCCGTTCGTTTCCCTCAGCGCAATCTTCGATCAGAATCAATCGATCGACGCCGGTTACGCGGTGAATGTGTGGCGCCCCAATCACTTTGCGACCGGAATCGATGCCTTGAGCGACGCTCCGATCGGAAACATTTTCACCGGCGTCAATGTGGATGTAGGGGTCCGAGACACGGACGCCTGGATTTTAAGTGTTGGCTACAACATCACGTTGCGAGGACGGATTGTTTTCACTAAAACTCCGGTCATCCTGTTTCAATCGAATTTCGAAAGTACCGCTGCGGGGCAACCGCCATCCACGACACAGGCTGTGGGAACGGCGCAGTTCAACGGGCCGAACAAAGTCTTCTCTCCGACATTTGCGCACACCGGCAATTGGTTGCAGATCGGCCCGCTTGGACAGGACGGGGGAGCCTTCTATGGAGAGTTCACCGAAACCCCCGCTATCCCAGGCATTTACAACGTTTCCGCGATGATGTTCATGGGCTCCAAAAGCGGTGAGTCCTACATGAGTTTTAAAACGGGCGATCCTCTCAGTGAGTTCATAACTCTGAATTTCGGGAATGACAACCTGGTCTCCGATATCGACCTCCAACCCACGGGCTGTACATTCCCTCGCGATCAGCCATTTCCCGTGCAGATCACCATTAAAGTGACAACGACGTCGACCACTGCGCAGATCGGGGTCGCGGGCACGGTGGGGAATTACCCGTTGACTAAGCCTCCGGTATCGTTCAACGCGATCACATTTGCCCCGGAGGAGGGCGGCCCGGTTGATGTGACCGATATTGTTGTGACGTACACGCCCCTGTAAGCCGTGGAAAGACTACATGGTTCTGGTCCCCCCGGGTGTTTCAGCCGACGGCAATTTGCGCTTTATGCCAAACTTGATTTGAGGCAGCCGGGGGCCTCCAGTATGGAGTGGCAGGACCAGGGAATCAGCTCGGACTTAGAAGATCGCCGAGGCAGTAGCGGCGGCGGTTTCGGTTTTGGCGGCGGCATGGGGATCGGCGGATTCATCCTGCTGCTGATCATCAGCGTGGTTACCGGGCGCAACTTCTTTGCAGGCGGTGGAAGTGCGAATGTGCAACCGGGCTCCGCGGCTGACCAGCCTGTTCAGCAATCTCCCACCGAAGATCGCGATGTGCACCTCATCAGCTTTGTGCTGGATGATGTCCAGAACACGTGGCAGCAGATCTTCGAGGCGCACGGCCGTCAATATCGCCGCGCCAAGCTCGTGCTGTATCGGGATGCCACGTTCTCCAGTTGCGGAACGGCGGAGGCGTCCACCGGTCCGTTCTATTGCCCCGAGGATGAGAAGGTGTACATCGACCTCTCGTTCTGGCGCGAGCTGAAGAGCTTCGGTGGCGACACCGGCGACTTTGCGCAGGCGTATGTGGTTGCACATGAGCTAGGTCATCACGTGCAGAAGCTGCTGGGCATCGAGCAGCGTATGCAGCGATTGTCGCAGCAGGATGAGGGCGCACAGAATCCGCTTTCTGTGGACCTGGAATTACAGGCCGACTGCTTTGCCGGCGTGTGGGGCCACAGCACCCAGCAGCGAAACATCGTGCATCCCGATGACGTTGCCGGCGCCCTCAAAGCGGCCGCAGCCGTTGGCGACGATCACCTGCAGCGCATGAGCGGTCGCGCCGTGAGTCCCGAGTCCTGGACGCACGGATCGAGCGCACAGCGCATCGAGTGGTTCAAGCGCGGCCTCGACGGCGGGGAAGTGAGCAGTTGCGCGACCTTCGACGGAAAGCTCGCGCCGTGAAAGGATCCGCCAACAATGACAAAAGCGCCGTATCCGAATTCTTGATTAGACAGGCGGCAGGGCGTCTACTACGGGGACTCCGGGAGGCGGAGTGAAGTGGAACGTCGCTGGCGCGATCGGAACATTGGGCTGCTCGCCGGTGAAGATGAAGCGGGTCTCTGCGCCGTCGGTTTCCTGAATCTCAATCGCCGTTATGACTCCATCGGCGGTGACGGTGAGGGCTAGGCGCTGCACGCGCTTTTCCTGTCCGTGAGGAACACCGGCGATGATGAAGCTGCCGTTTACGGTGGGTGTCACGGCCAGGTGATCGATTTCTTTTTCGAGCTGGGTGTGGCCGAGCAGAAAGCGCAGAGGCGAGCGCAGGTCGTCGAGATCCTTGGCGCCGATGCGCTGTACCTGCGGGTCACCCTTGGAGTAGAACCAGCCGTATTTGCCGTCGAGAAGGAAGACTTTGCCGGCAGGCTGGGAATAATCCCAGCGCATGCGGCCGGGTTTCAGAAGCAGAAGCGTGCCGTTTTCGCTGCGGGCGCGGCCGAGTCCCTCGTAGCTCTCGGTGAATTCGGCTTTAAGGGAGCGGAGCTGATTGTAATGGCGGTCGACGCGCTGGGCGATGTTGTGGGCGGTGGGCTGGGGTTGCTGGGCTGCGATTGACGAGAATCCTATGAGAGAGCAAGCAAGAAACAGGAGCTTGATGAGTCCGTGGTTTCCCACCCAGGCCGCAAGATAATCTTGGACGGGAAACCCATTTCCTGGCATTTCAGATGTCTCGAAGGACAACCGCAGATCCTTCGGCTCGTTCGCTTCGCGACCCTCGCTCAGGATGACGCCATCACCATTTCTGCCGTTGACGAGTGTCATTGCACCATCTGGGTGCAGTTGGTGCCGCCGGCGGGATCCATCTTGATGGGACCGCCCGCTTCAATGCAGAACCCTCGATCGCCCGATCTGCCAACCGTCGCCGGTACCGCGGTTAGGGTGTAGCTCGTGACGCGCTCGCTGTTGTTCGCAGTCGACTTTACGCAGTTGGTGATGTTGAAGATGTAGCCGTCCTTGACGCCGGTGGTCAGCTGTCCGCTGAGCAACTGTGCCGAGCTTACGCTCGGAGGGCCTGCACTCCCTTCGCCGCTCAGCGCCTGCAAGGTGCATGCATAACCGGTGACCGGATAGTTCTGCTCATACATCGATTGGGCCTGTTCGATGGTTTGCAGCGATTTTTGCGCAGACACTTCGTTGGTGTGCTTCCGGATGGTGTTCGCGGTGGGAATCGCGATTAGCATCAGGATGACAATGATGGAGATAACGATCAGCAGTTCCATCAAGGTGAAACCTGCAGACGAAGATCTGTCTGCCCGGCCAGCAGCGCAGCGCCGTTTGGAAAAGATTGAAAACGTGCAATTCATGTGAACCCCAAGCCTCTGGGAGCAGACAAAGCGCACTGCTCCACACGACAAAATCCTACAACTTACAGACGCAGAAGGGAAATGGAACGCTCAGAACAGTTCTCAGTTAGCGGTTCTCAGTGGTCAGCGTTCCAAAGCCGGCGGATCGCCCAGGCAAACTGAATTGGCAGAGTCCACTTTGAATAGCGGAAAGGCTGACAACTGATCACTGACAGCGGAGAGCTGCTTTTCAACACACCAGCCTCTCGCGGTTGAGCTTGATGCCACTCAGGCGGCCGAGCAGGGTGACGGCGATGCGGTCGGGGACGAACAGGCGCTGGGCCATGGCCTGGATCTGCGCGGCATCCACGGCTTCAATGCGGGCAATTACTTCCTCTGCGGTGAAGAACTGGTGGAAGTACATCTCCTGCCGGGCAAGGTTGGCCATGCGCGAATTCGAGCTTTCGAGGCCCATCAGGATGTTGCCCTTGAGCTGATCCTTGGCGCGCGTCAGTTCTTCGTCGCCGAGGGGCACTTCTTTGAGGTTGCGGAATTCCGCAAGCACCAGGTCGATGACCTCGAGCGCCTTGCCGGCTGAGGTACCCGCGTAAACGCAGAGCGATCCGGTATCGCTATAGGGGCTGAGGTCAGAGTAGATGGCGTAGGCCATGCCGCGCTCTTCGCGGATGGTCTGGAAGAGGCGCGAACTCATGCCGCTGCCCAGCACTGTGTTCAGGATCAACGTGGCGTAGCGGTTGTCGTCAGTGATCGGTGGAGCGGGCACGCCCATGCAAAGTTGAACCTGCTCGAGCGCTTTCTTGTTTTGCAGCAGGATGCGTGCGCTTGCTTGCGGCGTTTGAAACTCATGCATGGCTTCGCCCGGCGGCAAGGCGTTGAACTTGTCTGTAACGGCCTGGACAAACTGGTCGTGTTCGAGGTTTCCGGCTGCGGAGAAGACCATGTTTCCTCCGCGAAAGCGCCCGGTGTGGTAGTCAATCAGCTTCTGCTGATCGAGACCGCCTACGGTTTTTGTAGTGCCAAGGATTGGCTTGCCGAGCGGATGGTCCTTCCAGAAATTCTGGGTGAAGAGCTCGTGGACCAGGACGTCGGGATTGTCTTCATCGATCTTGATCTCTTCGAGGATGACGCCGCGCTCGCGCTCGATTTCGCTGGAGGCGAAGACGGGATTCAGGACGAGGTCAGCCAACACGTCGAGAGCGATGGGCACATGGTCGGCTAAAGATTTGACGTTGAAGCAGATGGTTTCTTTTCCGGTGAAGGCGTCGAGGTTTCCGCCGATGGAGTCCATTTCGCGCGCGATGTTCAGGGCCGAGCGGGAACGCGTCCCTTTGAAGAGCATGTGCTCCACGAAGTGGGAGATGCCGTTCATCTCCGCGGATTCGCAGCGCGAGCCGGACTTGACCCAGACGCCCATAGCCACGGAGCGCAGGTGGTCCATGCGCTCGGTCAGAACGATCAGGCCGTTGGGCAATACAGTACGGCGAAGGTTGCGCTGGTTTGTCATTGTCACTCGGTCGATTTCGATTGTAGGCGAAGCGGGTGAGGACCACCGCCCGTTCACCGCCTGTGTGGGAGCGTGGAGGTTAACAACAATTTGCCGGAGAGATCGCGGGAAGCCTGCAAGGGAGGTAAAAATGCTCTATGCTGAGCCCAGCCGTGACCGCGAACTCACAACTCCTCCCATTAGACGCTAAGAACAGGCTGGGCGGAAGCCTGCGAAGTTTTTTTGGCATGAACGCGGCGGAGTTGACCGAGTGCATGATCAGCCTGGGGGAGCCGAAATGGCGCGGACGCCAGTTGGCGGAGGCCATCTATCGCCAAAGGATTGTTGATGTTGAAGCCATCACCACTTTGCCCAAGGCGCTGCGGCAGAAAATTGCTGAAGAGGGATGGCGGATAGGGCGGCCGCGTATCGCACAGGTGTTCACGTCTGTTGACGGCACGGAACGCTACCTGGTGCAAGGACAGGCGCCCGACGGGCTGACCGTGGAAACAGTCTGGATGCCGGAGGGGGACGACGGCGAGGCCGGGGATGGCTCTGATGATTCTGGACCGGTTCCGGCTAGCCTCAACAGGTCAGGCAAAGGGTGGGATCGGGCGACGATTTGTGTTTCCAGCCAGGTGGGATGCGCGGTGAATTGCCAGTTCTGCCTCACGGCGAAGCTTGGATTGCAGCGGAATCTCACGGCGGGCGAGATTGCCGGGCAGGTGGTCGCGGTGCTCGATCGGCAAAAGGTCGAGGTGGGCAAAGATCGCGTGAACCTCGTCTTCATGGGAATGGGCGAACCGTTCCTGAATTACGACAACTTCATGGCGGCGGTTCGGCTGCTGATGGAAGAAGTTGGATTGAGTCCGCAACGGATGACGGTGTCCACTTCGGGGATCGTACCGGGGATCCAGCGATTCGCAGAGGAACCACCAGAGCTGCGCCCGAAGCTTGCTATCAGCCTGAACGCGCCGAATGATGAGATCCGCAGCGAGGTGATGCCGATCAATCGCAAGTGGCCAATCGAAGCCGTGGTCGATGCGGTGCGCGGCATCCGGCTGCGGACACGCGAGCGCATCACGTTTGAGTACGTGCTGCTGGGTGGGGTAACGGATCAGCCGCAACATGCGGCGGAGGTAGCGCGGCTGGTACGGCGTACGGGGCTGCCGGCGAAGGTAAACCTGATTGCGTGGAATCCCGGGCCAGGCATTGCTTATGAGACGCCGAAGGCTGCGGCGGTCGAGACGTTTCGGCGAGCGCTGGCGAATGAGGGAGTGCCGGTGTACCTACGGCGACCGCGTGGGCGCGATATCTACGCGGCGTGCGGGCAGTTGAAGCGGACGGTCGAGGGGTGAGCTGGGAACACCGGCGAATTCTGTTAGCTGGGAATCTCTGGTGCGGCGATGACTCGACTGCAATTGGGAAGTATTCTCACGAACCAAACGTATTCAGGCACAAAAACATTCCCCAATAGAGTGAAAAGGAAGTTGCAGCGATCGAGATGAGTGTTGCCTTCGTTCGGTGCATGTTTTCGGGCAAGAGATTCGACCGAGATATGAAGAAGTAATTGAGGGCGAACGAAATTACAGGGGAGCACACCAAGAAAGTTTGGAAGGCATAATCCTTCCAAGAGTCGGCAATAAAAAAGAATCGTAATTTAATCCCATACACGATGAATAAGAGGCCGATATGCCCAAGTCCAACCAGAAACAGCCTCAACAAGAGCTTTTTCGCCCCCAACACGATGAAATCTCCTTCAAGTGATAGCTCATCCGAAGTCTAACAGCCACAGACCTCGACGCGATCTGCGGCGGCCGCGGGGGTGCGATATCTACGCGGCGTGCGGGCAGTTGAAGCGGACAGGATTCTATTTGTAGAGCCTCGTCGCCTTCGTTTGAAATTCTTGATGGCCGAGCGGGTTTGAGCAAAACGCCAGTCGATTCAGAAGAGGCGGCCGATGCGAAAGAAGAATTTGTGGTGGCCGCTTTCGCCGTAGGCATAGCCGATTTGGACGGGGCCAAAGATGGATTTGACGACGACCGCGGCTGCGATGTCGCCTGGCGCGTTGGAGAGATTGCCGAGGCCAATGAGCGGAGTGCCGTAGATCTGACCTCCCTCGAGCAGGCCAAGGGCGTAGATGCCACTGCCGATAAGTGGGGGCAGCTTGGCAAATCGGCGCAGGTAGCCGGCCTGGCCCAGGTAGTATTTGTCGACGAGCAATTCGTTCTGGCCGTAAGCGACCAGGCGCACCGAGCCGCCGAGTGAGAATTGCGGGAGACCGGTTGCGTAGTTGAAGGTGGTCCCGCCAAATCCATTTATGAAAATCGATGATGGTTCGCTGACTTTGAAGTAATTGATCGAAGACCCTTCGAGGACGGGGTATTGATTGGTCGCGATGGGGCTGGTGTTGGTCCAGCGAAAACCGCCCAGAACGTAGTGTCCCTGGCGGGGCAGGACGGCTTCGTCGAGGAGATCGAGTTTGTATTGAAAGCGTATGTCGCCGAATGCGCCAGAAAATGTGGGGAGCGTGGGATCGCCGGATTGGCGCGAGTATTTCTGCCATCCTCCTTCATACCCCATCCGGAACTCGCCGCTTCTTCCGTAAATTCGGCCCAAGTCGACGCCGCCTGCTCCGCTTTTCGCGCGGTACGTTGCGATCTGAGTGTTCTCTTCGTAGATATATAGCGGGACGTCGTCGATGGAGCCTCTGGGAGCGATGAACCAGCGACTCTTCGGCGTGAATGGATGATAGTACTCCGAGCGCAGGCCGTACTCCGAGAACAGGATGAAGTCATTGCGCCATTCGGAACGAAAACCGCCGACGTCGAGAAATGTAATGCGCGCGCCGAGATTGAATTGCGCGTTCTCGAAGTTGGAGCCGTCGATGAGGATGAGCGGCTGCACCAGGGGTGGCGCGTACGACTTTTCATTTGTATCCATGGTGAGGCCCTGCTGGCCGTTTTTCTCGGTGAGCGAGTAGTTGATGCTGGAGAATCGACCGAGGCCATTCAACTCGAGGATGCGCTGATTGAGTTCCTCGAAGTCGATGGGTTTGCCTGCGATGGAAGACATGTGAGTCTGAACCTGCTGGGAGAGATTGCCGTTGGCGCCGGAGACGGCGACAAATTGGGGGACTGGAATGGATTTGCGCCTGGCTTCCCGCGCTGCGAGGTACTGATCCCAGGTGGCCTGGTCGACGGAGAAGGATGCGAGAACTTTCTCTTTTGCCGCAGCGGCTTCGTATCCGGCCTGGATGATTTCTTTTGCGTGCTTGAAGTCCATGGAGTCGTACTTCGAGAGGGGAACGGTGATCATGAGGTCGGCGTCTTCCATGCTGCGGAGCTCATTGGCGCTGATCATGACTTCGACAGAACGGCCGAGGACCGCGAAGGTATTGAGCTTGGCATTGGGACTGAGCTGTGCAGTTTCGAGATGGACGCCGAGGACAATGTCAGCGCCCATTTTTTTTGCAATGTCGATTGGGATGTTATTGAGCAGGCCCCCGTCGGCGAATGTGCCGTCTTTACCGGTGACGGGCGTGAAGACTCCGGGGATCGACATGGTGGCGCGCAGTGCGGAGGAGAGTGAACCGCTGCGGAAAACTTCAGCCTTGCCGGTGACGAGATTTGTGGCGACACAAGCGAAGGGGATGGGAAGGTCGTTGAAGCTGCCGATTTCGGAGTAGGGCAGGGTGAAGCGGTCGATGATGAGAGACACGTGCTGGCCGGCATTGAATCCTGCAGGGAATTGAACCCCATTCCGGAGGCCGAACTCGAGGTTGTTGGGGTAGTCGCGCGCGTCTTCCTTGCGGCGGAAGGAGAGGTCTGGATAGGGAATCCTGCCGGACATGACTTCATCCCAGTTGATGCCGGCGACGAGCTGACGGAGGCCGGATGCGCCGATGCCTGTGGCGTATGCGCCGCCGACGAGGCCGCCCATGCTGGTGCCAGCGACGTAGTTCACGGGGATATGGTGCTCTTCAAGCCATGTGATGACGCCGACGTGGGCCAGGCCGAGCGCGCCTCCGCCTTCAAGGACCAGGCCGAGCGTGGGCCGTCTGTTGGGAGCGGCCGTTGGTGCCTGATCCTGCGCTAAGACTGGGCACGAAGCCAGGAGGAGCAGCGCGAGGAGGAGGGATGGACGACACAATCGCATACCGGTGCCTCCAAATCATTGAAAAGAATCGCCGGAGTTGGCGGCGTGATCATGCTGCTCTAGTTCGATGCAAGAGGGTACTCTCAAGAGTTACAGGGAGGGGTGATCAGGGAGCGCCGGTGTATCTATGCGAGCGCGCGGGCACGATATCTATGCGGCGTGCGGACAGTTAGCGGACGGTGGAGGCGGTGAGCTGCGATTACAGCCGATTTGGTTTGCAGTGTAGATTCCGGTGATGCCGTTTTCCAATCTCAACCCTTGTCATCTTGAGCGAAGCAAAGCGGAGCAGAAAGATCTGCGGTTGCCTCTAGGAATACATGCGATCTGTTGCACGTTTCAAGTCGGCTGGCTCGACTTCATACTATTCGCGGCTAAGATCAATCCACACCGGATTTGATTTCTCGATCAAGGCGATCTTCTTTTCTCTTCGCCATCGCTTGAGTTGCTTTTCACGAGCAATGGCCTTTTGGACATCCTGAAAAATCTCGAACCAGACGAGCCGATCGCAATTGTACTTCTCAGTAAATCCGTCGTGCTCTTTCCACTTGTGTTCGACTATGCGTTTGCGCAGGTTGCCCGTAACGCCAACATAGAGTGTGTGGCTTCGGCTCGCGACGATGTACGCAAAATAGGTTCGATCCGGCATCATTGGCATGGTACCGGGAATAGCGGTTTTGCCGATGTGACAAAGACAGCCGCAGATCTTTCGACTCCGCTTTGCTTCGCTCAACATGACAACTGTGCATGGGCAGGACCAGGTCTCTTCTCAGCAGATTTCGCCCCCAGCGACTGCACTGGCGATTGTTTCCGACGAGCCTTCAGTTCGGCTGCTCAACCACAGGGGATGCG
This sequence comes from uncultured Acidobacteriaceae bacterium, assembly GCA_963735215.1. Taxonomy (GTDB): domain Bacteria; phylum Acidobacteriota; class Terriglobia; order Terriglobales; family Acidobacteriaceae; genus Telmatobacter. The sequence goes on from CAVTKF010000019.1 coordinate 47,517, forward strand.
AGCGCTCCTCCCGCTAGCCACGGCGACGAGGGCGGGTGCGCCTGGGTACCGGTTTGGGTGGCGGCGGAGGAAGCGGCGGCAGGCCGGCTACGGCGAGCAGAAACTCATTGGCGGCGTTGAAGAGGTTCAGGTGCGTATAGACAGGACCGTCGGTGGCGGCCACAAAGATGGCAGTGTTGCGGGAGTGGTTGATGGCGATATACGTTTCGAAACCGGCTCCACCGCCAGTTTTTTCGATGATGTGCGAGGGGGAGTCAGCCGGCAGAATGTGAATCCAGCCAAGGCCGACGCCAGTGGGCTCGCCGGCATGGTCGAGTCCTTTCTGGCGGACCAGATCGGCGGGAAGGATGTAGATGGACTGAGCGGAAGTGCCCTGCACAGAACTGTCTGGAACATCGGCGCGGAGGAGATATTTGAGCCAGATCGCCATATCGCCTGCGGTGGAATAGAGGCCGGAGCTTCCGGCGGTGGCCTCAGTTGTTGTGCAGGGGCCGTCGTCGTGTGCGCCGATCAGCAAATGTCTGCATTGCTCAGCGTTGGGGAAGAATGTTGTCTGCTGCATGTGGAGCGGGTTGAGAGTGCGCTCGGCAAGCAGTGCGGCGTACTGCTTGCGTGTCGCGGACTGGAGAGCATCGCCGAGTAAATCGAAGGCTACGTTTGAGTAGAGCGCGGAGGTGCCGGGAGTGCTGCGGAGACGTTGATTGGGCAGCCAGCGCCAGCGGGTGCGGTAGTCGGGAAAGGTGAAGTGCGCCGTGTCGCGCGGGGCGTTGCCCAATTCGCGTGGCAGGCCGGAGGTATGCGTCGCCAATTCTGCGAGCGTGATGGGACGAATGCGTTTGGGCACAAGCTTGCCCGGCGGGGCGTAGCGCTGGAGAGTGTCGTCGAGGTGCACGGTGTTGCTCGCCACGAGCTTGGTCAGGACGTCAGTGGTGAAGATCTTTGTGAGTGAGCAGAGCCGCAGCAGAGAGTCCTGGGTGGGAATCTGGTGGGAGTTGGGCGCGGTTTCGCCGAATCCGCGAAAGAAGACCTGGTTGTCGCGCACGACAACGAGAACCATTCCCGTGGAGCCGGACTGCAGGAAGAGATCTGTGCCGAGGTTGTTCACGGCCTGGATGTCGGGGAGCGCTGCCGGGGGATGGTCCTGCCCGAAAGCAGTCGTGAAGGACAGGACGAACAGAAGGGCGATCAGGGAGTGTGGGAATCTCGCGGGTCTCATTCTCGTTTGCAGTTCTCAGAGTATAACTATGGCCCTTTTGAAGACAAAAATCAGTCCTGAATATGGCTCAGATGAATCGGAATGACCTAGGTGTTGAATGCGAAGATGCGGTTCCAGTCGTTCTTCATGCTGATTACGATCCAGCCCTTTGATTTCGCTTCGTCGTAGAGTGCCTGCGTGAATGTCCCGATCCTGCTGTCGGGCAGGCCGCGCGCGGGACCGTACGCATACTCACGTTGGCTGTCGTCGTGCAATACGAGCATCGCGAGCCGTTCGCCTTCACCGGCTTTTGTATATTCGAGCATCTGTTTGTCGCCCACCGAGTTGCCGATCGCAGCAAACGGCCGGCGTCCGATCATCAAATGGATACCCTCCGGCTTCCCGGCTTTGTCGTCATTGAGAAGGAGCTTGGGATCTTTGGTAAGGAACGGTCTGCCCCTGGTGTCGTAGCCAAAGGTGGTGCCACCAACGCTTCCAACGACTTGCTCAGGTGGAATGCCGTATACGCGCTCGGAGTACACACGCACGAAATCCTGGCCGCCTCCGGTAACAATGTAGGTCTTATATCCGTTGTTGCGGAAGTATTGCAGCAGCTCGATCATGGGTTCATAGGTGAGTTGGGTGTATGGTTTCTTCCAGCGCGGATCGCGGGCAGTTTCAAGCCAATGTTTCACTTGCTCCTCGAAATCATCAACACTCATGCCCGTGAGAGTGGCAGCCAGAATTTTCATCAGCTGCGGAGTCGGCAGCTTCGCGATCGCTGCGCGGTCGCCGGTCATCACGGTCTTGAAAGGCTCGACGTTGGCCAGCTCCGGTTTGGCTTTGACAAGTGCAGGCACGCGATCGAAGCAATAGACGACCTGGCTGTACATCGGCTGCTCGACCCAGAGAGTCCCATCCTGATCGAACGTAGCGATGCGTTGTTCAGGCGGGACAAATCTGGGACTTGAGCTGGCGGTTGTAGAGTGAACGAAATCCACGATCGCCTTCTTCGCTGCACTGTTATTCCAGGAAGACAAAGGCTCCTGCCCTTGAGCAATGCCTGCGGAGCGATGGCGAGACTCAACGCCATCTGGCAGCAGAGTGGCCGCTGCGGCGGCCATCCCCAGTTGCAGTAACTGGCGCCTCGATAATCCTTTATTTGACTCATTCATAGACGCCTTCTCTCCGGACCATGTGAGGTGCGTTCGTCTGTGTGATTGAAGCAAAGACCAGCTGTTAGGAGAACTGCAACAAGTAACAGAGGCGTGCTCTCTAACGGGCAACTAGCCTTGCTGCCTCAGACGCGCTTGGATTCTTTGGCGTAGCCGCGGATGCGCCCCGGTAACGCGATTGGCGGCGTGGCGCGCCACGTTTTCCTTCCCGGCGAAGTCGCCCGTGATGCCCCTCAGCGCGAGGGCGGCCTTCTCGGAAATCATGAGATGATCGTTCGGATGAGGAAGGATTTCCTCGCTGAAAGTGGGTGAGGTAATGCCGATGAAGGCCGCGTGGAATTTCAAGGCAGTCATGGGGGAATTAGAAAATGTTGCCACCAATGGTCGCACCTGACCGGCAGGCGCAGGCTTTTCCTGTTCTTACGCCTATGCAGATCGCCCGCATCCGACCCTATGGCACTGTACGACCAGTCCAGGCCGGAGAGGTTCTTTTCGAACCCGGCAAATCGGGCATGTCTTGTTTCGTGGTGCTCTCAGGAAAGCTCGACATCGCCGTCCCCGGACTTTCCGGTGAGCAGGTCATTGTGACCCACGGGCCTGGCCAATTCTCCGGTGAAGTTGTTTTGATCTCGGGGGCCCGCGCCATGTCTCGTGGGCGGGTGGCCGAGCCGGGAGAGTTTCTCGAGGTCAGTGCAGACGCGTTGCGCGCGTTGATTGCAAAAGATGCTGAGCTGAGCGAAATCTTTATGCGCGCCTTCCTTCTGCGCCGCGTAGCGATGATTTCGCAAGGCTTGGGTAACGTGATCGTACTGGGATCACGACATTCATCGAATACGCTGCGCTTGCGCGAATTCCTTACCCGCAATGGCCATCCGTATACCTATGTTGATCTCGATAACGACAAAGGGTCGCAAGAACTTCTGGATCGGTTTGACATAAAGCTTGAGGACATTCCCGTTGTGATCTGCAGTGGAACGAGTGCGCTGCGTAATCCTACGAATCAGCAACTGGCGGCGTGTCTCGGGTTCACGGGACGTGTAGATCAGTCACGGATTCACGATGTCGTGATTGTGGGTGCAGGTCCGGCAGGTTTGGCCGCAGCGGTGTATGCGGCTTCTGAAGGGTTAGACGCCGTCGTGATCGAAGCTGAGTTCCCCGGGGGACAGGCAGGCGCGAGTTCAAAGATTGAAAACTATCTCGGTTTCCCAATGGGTATTTCAGGCCAGGACCTCGCAGGCCGCGCGGTTGTGCAGGCAGAAAAATTCGGTGCGCAGATGATGGTCGGCGAGAGAGTTGTGAAGATCCGATGTGTCCAGCGGCCATACCAACTTACTTTGGGAAATGGCGCAACCCTCGAGACGCGCAGCATCATCATCGCGGCCGGAGCCGAGTACAACAAACCGAACATTGCGAACTTGAAGCATTTCGAGGGTGAGGGTGTTTATTACGCTGCCACCTACATGGAAGCCCAACTTTGCGCAGGCGAGGAGATCATCGTAATCGGCGGCGGCAACTCCGCCGGTCAGGCAGCAGCCTTTCTGGGGGAGACCGCTCATAAAGTCCATATGCTGGTGCGTGGTAAGACTCTGTCTGAGACGATGTCGCGCTATCTCATTGAGCGGATCACTGAGAATCCGGGCATTGAACTGCATTTCCAAACGGAGCTTGTTGCGTTGGCCGGAAATGAGCATTTGGAGCGGGTCACCTGGCTGAACCGGGCGACGGACGAAGAGTCAGCGCATAACATCCGCCATGTGTTCGTGATGGCAGGTGCTTCGCCGCGTACAGATTGGTTGAGTGGATGTGTCGCCCTCGATGAGCAAGGGTTCATCCCTACGGGACGGGATTTGGATGCAATTCTGGACAGCGCTCCACTGAAATGGCCGCTGAGCCGGCCTCCGCAGATGCTGGAAACGAGTTTGCCTGCGGTTTTCGCCGTTGGCGACATTCGCTCTGGCAACGTGAAGCGCGTTGCATCTGCCGTGGGTGAAGGCTCAATCTCGGTCCACTTCGTGCAGCAGACACTAGCGGAGGTCTAATCAACAAAGCATTTAACTGGGGCCAAAGCTCAGGAGGGCGGGCGTGGCACTTGCATTGCGAACCTCTGGCGGCCCATGGAACGTGGATTTGCGCGCAGACGGGGGAATTGTGCAGTCACTCCTGATTTAGCGATCCGCTGTGCCCCAGCGCCAGTAGTGCGCCGGTAACGCGATTGGCAGCGTGGCGTACTACGTTCTCTTCGCTGGCGAAATCGCCCGTGATGCAGCGGACACCGAGCTTTTCGATGCGCTCGACATCCACCTCGATCGGCGATGCATGTTCGGCCGCGTATCGTGCCAGCGTCTCCGGCGAGAAGGGCGCGGTATTCAGGATGGCGTAGTCGAAGACGGGTGCACGCGTGTGCTCGTAGATGCGCTCGATATGCTCCGACGCCTTGAGCCCCAGGCTCTCGTTGGCCTGGGTCATCAGGTTGCAGACGTAGACCCGCACGCCTTTGGCTTCCGCCAGAGCGGTGGGGATACCCTGCACCAGCAGATTGGTGATGAGGGAGGTGTAAAGCGAGCCCGGTCCCACCGTGATCAAGTCGGCGCGTTCGATGGCCTCCAGAGTTTCGGGCATGGCCGCCGCGTCCGGCGGATCGATCATGAGCTCGGCGATGCGCTGCTTGCTGGCAGTAATGTTGGTTTCGCCGCGAACAATCGAGCCATCTTCCATGTGAGCGATGAGGGTCGCGTTTGTTGTGGTTGCCGGGTAGATGTGCCCGCGAGTCGCCAGAATCTTCGAGGCCAGCTTGATGGCGTGAGCGAAATCGCCGGTGATGTCCGTCAAGGCCGCAACGAAGAGATTGCCGAAGTTGTGTCCGCCGAGTCCCTTGCCCCCCTTGAACCGGTAAGCGAAGAGTTTTGAGAGCAGGTCTTCTTCGGCGCTGAGGGCGACCATGCAGTTGCGCAGGTCACCGGGCGGCAGCATGTTGAAGTCCTGGCGCAAGCGGCCTGACGACCCGCCATCGTCGGTTACGGTGACGATGGCGGCGAGGTCTGAGATGTGGCAGGGCTCCGCGGTCGGCCAATCGGGAAACGCAACATGGCGCCGCAATCCGCGCAGCAGAGTCGAGAGACCAGTGCCGCCTCCAATCGCAACAACGCGGAGGGGCGCGGAGGAGGGAGAGACTTCTGGCGCCTGAGCGTTTGGCTCAGAGGCGCCCCGTTGGGGTGAAGCGAACTTCGCGGACGAGCCTGGGGTCACAGAAAGCCTGAGGGCAAGCTGCTTGCCCTACGGAAGTTCAGGATACAGCAACTCCGTGAAGCGAGGGTCGTCAACCATGCTTTGGAAGTCGTTGTCGGAACGCGCCTGGAGACGATTTTTGGGATTCAACTCGATGGCCTGCGCAAGGCTGTCCAGGCAGTCCTGCGTCTTGCCGGTGATCGAGTAAAGCAACGCCAGCCCGTAAAAGGCGAAGTCCGCCCGGGGATCGTCGGCCAGGATGCCTTTCAGCTGATTGGCTGCCTCCTCAAAGTCGCCGGCATTGATCTGCGATACCGCATAGTCGTAGCGCTCGCCGTGCGTGAGAAACGCCAGGCCCTGCTTATCAATCTGACGGCGACACGTGCTGATGTACATCCTGCAGCGCTCAACGATCTCCGGTGGCGCGGCGGGCAGCACCTTTTCAAAGGCAACGATGGCCTTCTCATATTTACCCTGCTGCACGAGTTGTACGGCTGCCTGGTACTGCGTAAAGACAGGTCCCGTTGCCGTGCTCGAGTGACTGCCGGGCTTGGCAGCCGGTGGGGGAGATTTCTTGCGGCTTCCCGCCGCGGATTTTGCCTCTTGCGTCATGGATTTAATGGGGGGCGTCCGTTCTTAAGTGCCAAGGTTGAACCGGATGATTCCGGCAGGATCATCAAGTTTGAGATTCCTACTACTTAGGCCCTCTTTATACCGATAACCCCGTTTCTCGTCAATGGGCGTGGCCTAAAGACGATCAGCGACCCGGCTCCGATTGTAAATTGCGATAGATTGCGGGGTTGAGCGTGGGGTCGTTGTACATCTTAAGTTGCCGGTAAATCTTGAAGCGCCGCGTGCCGGCCAGCGTCTCCCGCCACATGAGATCGAGGCAGCGGGCAAGATCGGCGCGCTGCTCGGTAAGGATGGCGAGGCGCCCCAGGTTGCGATCCGCGTGACCTGGCGCACAATCGCTGCGTTCGGCCTCTTCGCGCGTGTGGTAAAGCTTCAACGCGAGTATGGAAAGCCGGTCGATGATCAGCCCGGGTGACTCGGAGTGCAGCGGCGAATCTTCTGCAGGCAACCGCTGCGGTGCCAGCCAATCGAGCAGGGTGCGGTCGAGATCTTCGGCGAGGTCGTTGCGTAGCTGGTTGGTGCGGTCGATGCGGCGCTTTACATCGGCTAGCTGGGCGTCGGTCGCTCCGGGCGTGCGAGCTTCGTCTTCAATATGCCAGAGGTCGAAGTTCGCGTGGTGCTGACGGGCGACGCGCGCCAGCCATGAATCGGAAGGAACGGAATCTTCCGCGCTTTCGGGGAGCGCGTGCCATGCGATGGTCGTTTCATCATGCAGCTTGACGATTGCGTCTGCCGAAAGCATCGGGCTCCTGGTGGTACGCGTAATTGCTTGCCGCATCTATGGTAGAACTATCCTCACCCGGGCCCCAAGTGCCGGAGGAAAAATGCCCGACCCGATCCACAGATTTCTCTGCATTGCCAGCTACGAAAAAGGGCAGGACTTCATGCGGCAGTGCGCCGAGATGGGTGTGAAGCCGACGCTGCTGACGGTGGAGAAGCTGCGCGATGGGTCGTGGCCGCACGAAATCCTCGAAGACGTCGCTTTCATGCCGGACAGCTATACGGTCGACGAACTCATTAAGACCGTTTGCTGGATGTGCCGTGGCCGCCATTTTGATCGCGTGATCGCGCTGGATGAATTCGATCTCGACGCGGCGGCAAAGATACGCGAGCACACGCGCATTCCTGGGATGGGCGTCACATCCACGGCCTACTACCGCGACAAGCTGGCCATGCGTACCGGCGCCAGCGAATCCGGCTTCCTAGTCCCGGAGTTCTGCCGCGTACTGAACTACGACGAGCTGCGCGCCTATATGAAAGCCATCCACGGGCCATGGCTGTTGAAACCGCGCGCGGAGGCTTCGGCGCTGGGGATTCGCAAGATCTACGAGCCGGAACAGCTCTGGCGGACACTCGAAGAACTCCGCGATCTGCAGACAAATTACCTGCTCGAACAGTTCGTGCCTGGCGACATCTTTCACGTCGACTCCATCATCAGTGAGCACAAGGTGGTCTTTTCCGTAGTGCACCAATATGGAAAGCCGCCCATGCAGGTGATGCACGAGGGCGGTGTATTTACGACCCGAACCGTGGACCGCAACAGCCGGGAATGGAGGGAGCTGACAGCACTCAACGCGCGTCTGGCGCCAGACCTGGGGATGGCGCGCGGCGTCACCCATGCGGAGTACATTCGCGCCCAGGAGGATGGACGATTCTACTTTCTCGAAATCGCGGCACGTGTCGGCGGGGCGTTCATATCCGAACTCATCGAAACCGCAACGGGGATCAATCTGTGGCGGGAATGGGCCCGGATCGAAGTGGACAATATGCGCGGTGTGCCGTACGAGCTGCCGAGCTTCACCGAGAAATATGCCGGAAGCGTGCTATGCCTGGCGAAAACCGCCGAGCCTGACACCAGCGCTTTCGATGCACCGGAAATCGTCGTGCGCATGAAGAAGCATCATCACGCAGGGCTTATTGTCTGCTCGGAGAATGCCGGGAGAGTGAGGGAACTACTCGACCGATACAGCGCTGAGTTCGCGCAGCGCTTTCTGGCAGCCCTGCCTCCGCCCGATAAGCCGACGGCGTGAGGCGGGCGGTTTGAAAGCCGTGCGACCAGTGACAACCATAGCTCGGAGAACTGCAGCGAGTTGGGGCTGACTAGCGACCCGTCTCAATCGCCATCATTTCCGACTTCACCCGCTCGCCATTCACACATGGCTTCCGAAACGTGAGTGCGTAGAATCTGTTCTTCCCCATCGGTTTTAGAAGCTCCAGATGGGTCTCTAACATCTCCGGCGGGACGAGGTCGACCGGAGCAGTCACCGGTTCCTTGCGGTTTTTGTAGAATCCGCTGGTGATGGGACCGCGCTCATACAGGTCTTTCACATGCTCTTCGGTCTCGTCGGCGATCAGAATTTTGCTGCCCGGTTTGGCAACGCGAATCATCTCGCGAATTGCTTTGGCGCGGTCGTTGAAAAAGTTGATGCCGCCCACGTGAAAGACCACATCGAAGCTCTCGTCAGCAAACGGCAAACACTCGGCATTGCCCAGAAAGAGATCGCCATGGATCCCCCACCGGAGCATCTTTGCCTGGCAATTCAACAGCATCTCCGGTGAGAGATCGATGCCCGTGAGCGACACGCCCGCCGGCAGGTATTTGAAGTTGAGACCCGTGCCGACCGAGGTTTCCAGAACCGAATCTCCCGCTTTGACTTCGAGCGGGCCCATGTAGCTCCTTACGTACGCGTCCCCATCCATGGCACTGCACGCGCACACTATGCGTTGTATATCGTCGTAAAAGCCGCCGATGGTCTCGTAGAGATGATTGTATTTTTGATTGTCCCCAGTCATATCGCTGGGAAGGCGCAGGTCGGGGATACTGTTGCGAATCGGAAACCGTTCACCGGCGGACGTGACCAGCGCCTGCCTACCTCCCTTGCGGACGAGCTGCAACACCTGGCCGGTAGCCGGGCTCTGCAGGCTGCGCAGCGTTTGAGAGCTGCATTTCCAGCCTCGATCCTTCAAAGCAACCAAGAGCGCCCAGCCGCTTAATACAATTGCCGCTGCAAAGCAGAACCAGGTGAAACTCGTCTCTGGCAGAATCGAAGCTAGCATCGCGCCGTTTTTCGTTCGAAGCACCGCGAAACCTGCGACCAGCACGCATACCGCCCCAAGAAGGCTCACCCCCTGCAGGATTCTTGCGGCGCCAGACTCCTGATACCACACCCACAGCAGCGTTGCCGCAAACCAGTAAGTGAGGAACACCGGTGCGCTGCTTCCAAACACGGAGCCAAGATGTCGGAACTGCAGACGCAGTATCTCGTCTTGAGCGGTCGCGAAACCGGCCGGCAGCCATGCGCCCACAATCGTCGCGAATAGGACGCCAAAAATCGGCAATGGAAGAGTCGAAAGCCATCCCGGCAACCGTGGACTCACCATACGATGAAAAGTAAACGGAAGAGTGCTCAGCACAATGGCCGCCAACGTCCAACCCAAGTACGCGGGTAGGGAACTGCCAGCGTGCAGAAGGCCATGCACCAAGTGCGGCAAGCCGAACAATAGCGCGAACCCAACCATCAGCACGAAACCCCGCCACACGCGTTGCGTCCCCGCAAGCCAGGCACTCAGCACCGGACCGGTCCAGACGCCCACGGGCGTGAAAAAACCGAGAACGAAGATTGAGACAATTCCCCAAGCGACAATCTGCCGGCGCCGGAGGGTACTCGAGATCGCTTTCATTTTGAGACTTTTCTTTCTGACCTCGTGGTGCCGCGCTTACCGCGGACTGGCTTGTGGGAAGAGGTGGATGTTTTTCTGGTGCGCGTTACCGGTGGTTGTGGACGCGATGCGGGCGGTTGCCGCGATCCAGCGACAGGTGACTCCTGGGCTGTGAGCGCAGTCAGGGCATTCTCGCCCCACTCGATAGCGGCGCAGGTCAGAGCCTTCCCCAGGCCCAGTGTCAGCATCCAGTAGGGCAAGTGGGGGTTGGCCAACTCCTGCGGAGGCACAGAGGCCTCAATCTTCGTCAGCACATCAAGCATTCGCCGATTGCGCTCGTTAAGGTCGCGCACGTGCGCAGCGGCCACGCCGGGCGCTGCCTCATGGCCGAAGAAAAGTTTGAGTAGAAATTCATTGCGCGGAGGCTCGTTGTAAAAAGGCAGAGCAAGCCACTGGCGGAGTGCCGTGCGACCCGCGTCGGTGATCACGTAGGTCTGGCGGCGCTTGCGCCCATTCGATGAGGAACTGGACGGCGCGATCAGTCCTTCGCTTGCCAGTCGCTTGAGCGCTGGATAAATCTGGCCGTAGCTCTCCGCCCAGAAATACCCGATGCTGCTCTGAATGCCCTTACGCATGTCATACCCGGAGAGGTTGGGCTGAACAGAGAGCCCGCCCAGGATCGCGTACGAAGTAGGATTGAGACTGAACATATCTAAAAGATACATCTTTAAGATATAAAGTTCAATAGTTAACCGGATCGCACATTCCGATGCCCGTTTGGCCCAACTTATGCCCGTTTGGTCCAAACTAATGCCTGTTTTGGCCCCGCTTATGCATGTTGTGGACCACTTTCCGCCTGTTTTGCCAACTAGCGTTCCAGTCTCCGGGATCGAGACATTGGACGTTTCTTTTTGAAAACGTACCAACTAGTAGGTATGTTATTGTGTAGGCAAGTCTAGCCATGAAAACGACAGAGATCAGAGCCGAATCACGGCACGAATCGAAGACGCGGATCCTGCAGGCAGCTCTAAAGGTAATTCGCAGCAAGGGATACAGCGCCACGCGTATCGAAGATGTTTGTGAAGCGGCCGAGCTTACGAAGGGGAGCTTCTTTCATCACTTCAGCACAAAGGAAGAACTGGCAATCGCGGCGGCGGATTATTGGAGCGAAATCACTTCGGCGCTTTTTGCCGCTGCGCCCTACCATGCACCTGCCGATCCGCTGGAGCGCGTGCTGGCCTACGTTGACTTCCGCAAGGCGATGCTGCGCGGGGATCTGCCGGAATTTACCTGCCTGGTCGGGACCATGACGCAGGAGATCTACGAGACATACCCGGCTATCCGCGAGGCCTGCAATGCGTCGATCAGTGGGCACGCTTCGACGCTGGTGCCGGATATCGATGCGGCGATGCAAAAGTATGGCGTGCGGGGAGACTGGACCGCGGAGAGCCTCGCGCTGTTCATCCAGGCTGCTATGCAGGGAGCATTCATTCTGGCCAAAGCAAAAAACGAAATCGGACCAGCCATCGACGCGGTTGATCACTTGCATCGATATATTGAACTGCTTTTCAAGTATCCGAACCCAGTAAACGAGACGCTATGAAAGTTGCTGAAAACATGAAGCTGACCGAAGATCCCGAACTCGTGACCTGGCCCGAGATGCATTACGTTTTCGTCGAGCGGATCGGACCATTTATGGAGAACGCCGGAGCCGCGTGGCAGCAGGCGCATCCGCTGGTGCCCGCGCTGCTTGAGAACAACAAGATCACCGGCTACATGGCCCTCTATAAGGGTCCGAAGATCTACCGGGCAGGGTTTTCACTCGCTGGCCCACCGGTCAAACTACCCGACGGCCTGAGGTATGAAAAAATCCACGGCGGCAAATACGTCCGCTTCGAGCTGACCGGGCCGTACGACAACCTTCCCCAGGCATCCGGTCGCGCGTGGGCTATTGTCGCCGAAAAGAAGATCGAGGTGCGCGACGATTTCGCCATCGAGAATTACGTGAATGATCCGCGGACGACGCCGCCAGAGCAACTGATCACGCACATCATGATCCCGACGGTCTGAAGGCGATCTTGCCGGCGGATGCGCGTCTGAGCATCAAGCCAGCAGTAAAGAGAAAACGGGGGCATCACATGTCGAATGCGATAACGAGCAATCAACCGGCGGTGATGGAACAGCCGTCGGCAGGTGTCAAAAATGCGTCAAAGGGACTGCAGTGGACCGGGCGCACGCTCTCGGGGCTCACCGTTCTTTTCATGCTCTTCGACGCAGTCGGCAAGTTCATGATGCCGCCACAGGTCGTTGCAGCGTTCGCCCGACTCGGCTTTCCGGTGTCGCTCGGAGCGGGCATCGGCATTCTGCTTCTGGCAGGCACGATCATCTATGCCATTCCGCGTACAGCGGTGCTGGGTGCCGTGTTGCTTACTGGATATCTCGGCGGGGCTGTGGCAATCCAGATGCGTGCTGGAAGTTCAACGTTTGAGACGGTATTCCCGGTTTTCCTCGGAGTTGTCGCCTGGGCCGGCGTTTATCTGCGCGACTGCAAAGTGCGCGCGGTGTTCCCGGTGCGGCGCTGATTCTGCGATCACTCTTTGAGTCCAATTGAACGTTCGACGACCATCCCTGAGGAGGTAAGCCATGACGAGTTCCACGCTGCGCGAGAAGTCTGCAACAGGCCAGACCACCCACGATGAATTGGAAATTCGCGCCATTGTCGACCGCATCCACAAGGCACATCACGACAAGAATGGGGCCGCAATCGCCGCTCCTTATCAGCCGAATGCCGCCGTCTTCAATCTGGCTCCGCCGCTCATGCACGTAGGCGTGAATGTAGAGGAGAAGCAGCACTGGCTCGATAGCTGGTCTACGCCGATTGAACTGGAGGCTCGCGATGCGCAGATCAGGATCAGCGGCGACCTCGCAATCTGGCACGGGTTTCTTCGGTTGACCGGGACCAAGAAGGGGCCTGAAGGCAAAGTGGACTTCTGGATGCGCGAGACACTGTGCTTCGAACGCCAGGCTGGGACATGGCGTATCGTCCACGAGCACACCTCGGTGCCGTTTTACATGGACGGAAGTCTCCGGCCAGCCTTTGATTTGAAGCCGTAGCGTCGAGCGAGGAGACGAAGATGGCGAAGAAGAAAGCAACATCGTCGGTCGGTGAGTCCTGCCCGAAGGGTGTCGCAAAACCGGCGCAGCGTGCGCTCGTTGCGGCCGGATACACAAGCGTCGATCAGCTGACGCATGCGCGCGAAGCTGATCTGGCCACGCTGCACGGGATGGGTCCCAAAGCACTCGACATTTTGCGCGACGCTCTCAGGCAGAGCGGCAAATCATTTCGCGGATGAGTTGCGGTGGCAAGTGCGCCGGCTAAGCGGATCCGCGTTAGCCCTTTACAATGGCTGCGGGAGCAAGCATGGAAGGGAAGTGGCAGTATCCCCATCGCCGTTGGAATCCGTTGCGCCAGTCGTGGGTGATGGTTTCGCCCCATCGTACGGAGCGACCCTGGCAGGGAGAGGTTGCGCAGAAGGCTGCGCCCTCCGCTATTCACCATGATCCAGCGTGCTATCTTTGCCCCGGCAACAAGCGTGCCGGGGGAGCGGTGAATCCGCAGTATGATTCTACTTTCACTTTTGTAAACGATTACGCGGCGCTGCTGCCTGATGCGCAAGAGCGAAATGATGAATCCGATTCACCACTGTTGGTAGCCGAACCCGCACGCGGGCTCTGCCGGGTGCTGTGTTTTCATCCGGATCACAGCCTGACTCTGGCGCGCATGACGCAGCCCGAGATTCGCCGCGTCGTGGATGCATGGACGCGCGAATACGAAGAGCTCGGCGCGATCGACTGGATCCAGTACGTACAGATCTTCGAGAATCGCGGCGCAATGATGGGCGCGAGCAATCCGCACCCGCACGGACAGGTCTGGTCGACCGGATTTGTACCCGATGAGCCTGCAGCCGAGACGGTGGCCCAGCGGGATCATCGGGCGAAGACCGGCGGCTGCCTGCTGTGCGATTACGTTGCAGCCGAGCGAGCTGCACGGGAGCGCGTGGTATTTGAGAACGATCATTTTGCCGCGCTGGTGCCGTGGTGGGCCGTGTGGCCCTTCGAAGTGCTGCTGGTGAGCAAGCGGCACCTTGAAGCGATGCCGGAGTTGAGCAGCGATGAGCGCGATGCATTGGCCGACGCGCTGAAGCGGCTGACGACGCGCTATGACAATCTGTTTGAAACGAGCTTTCCCTACACCATGGGATTTCACCAGGCGCCAACGGATTCGCAGGAACATCCCGACTGGCATTTTCACGCGCATTTCTATCCGCCGCTGCTGCGGTCGGCTACGGTGCGCAAGTTCATGGTTGGCTTTGAAATGCTGGGCATGCCACAGCGTGACATTACGCCGGAGAACGCGGCAGAGCGACTGCGCGCCTGTTCGGAGCAGCACTATTGGCCGCGGGAATAGTGCGGGCTCGTTACTCAGAACACGTGCTTGTGACCCAGTTCCGATTGCACGGAACGAAAAGTCCGTGTCCGCTTCACCTCGTACATCGAGCGATCGGCGGCCTCAAGCAGTGCATCCACATCGTTCCCGTCATCCGGAAATCGCGCGTGGCCGATGCTTGCCGTAAGATGCAGGGTACGATCTTCGAAGCGGAAAGGCTGATCGGTCTCCCGGGAAATGCGCTCGACAATTGCGAGCAAATCGACCTGATCGGAGATTTCGCCAAAAATGACGCCGAACTCATCGCCGCCAAGCCGGGCCACTACGTCTGTTTTTCGTGGAATCCGGCTGATGCGCAGCGCCATTTCTCGAATCGCCGCATCGCCCGCCCGATGACCATAGTTGTCATTGATGTGCTTCAGGCCATCCATATCAATGATGAGAATTCCCAGGTGTTCAAGCTGCCGGCGCCCCGGCGATACGCGATGACGCAATCGGTCAAAAAACAAGCTCCGATTGGCGAGGCCCGTTAGCGAATCGTGCGTTGCCTGCAGGTAAAGCGCATTGGTCTCATTGCGGGCAGCGTAATACATCGCCGCGGCGATCAAGTCGCTCATCAGTTCCAGCACCCTGACGTCGCGAGCCGTAAAGGCGTAGGTTGCGGTCGAGACTATCTTCACAGCACCCACGGTAGACCCGTCATGCTTCAACGGCGCCACCACGATGGATCGGATACCGGCCTGTTCGCACGGTCCACCATCGATGCGCGGGTCAGTCAGGATGTCATCTGAGCGCAGGATTTGCCCCTCTCGCACGCACCGGCCAGATATGCTGGCGTCGCGCTTGACGCGCGTGCCGAGCAGCGGCCGGGTTATGCCGCTGGCTCCGCGAAACACCATTTCGTCGCCCTCGGCGTATTCCACTATCGCGCCTTCTGCGTTCGTGATCGTGGGGATTCGCTCGACCACGGCATTCACAACGCCGGAAAGGTCAAGGCCGAGTTTGGCGATCTCCGTTTGCAGCCGGATGATTTCCATCAAGATGAACGGATCGGTGCTGACACTGCTGTCCACGTCGGTCATGAGCCCTCGGTTTGCAATCGATAAAATAGGGGATTCGCACTGTCTACTTCTCGGCCGGCCGCCTCTTTTGACCACAGGTATTAACGCTGAAAAGCGATCCGCACTTCAAGGCCACAGAAATCCCGTGCACTCTATAAAGGCTTAGATGCGACAAGCGCTCCAATGCGAGCGTTGCCAGACTGCCCTTGGTAACAAGCTGAAACGAAGAGCGGCCAGACACGCATGATCGCCAGATGGGCGATCCACGTGGCAATCGAATTGGTCGGCTGAAATGGGGAAGAGAGGGATGAATCCATTCAGAGGAATGGTGAGCCCGCTGGGACTCGAACCCAGGACCCACGCCTTAAAAGGGCGTTGCTCTACCAACTGAGCTACGGGCTCTTTGCCGGCGCCATCGGGGAGGGCAAATCATCCCTGCTTTCCGGCAACCCGCTCATTCAAAACTAACACAGGGAGGGTACTCGGCGCAGTCGGAGCGGCGCACGCCATCCTAGTTCGGAATTCTGCACGGATAATCGGAACGACTAAAGCTATTAATAAATAAAATCAATAAATACTATTGAAAAAATAAATAAACTGAATAATACTATCTCTTGTATTGAGAAATGAGGATTCGCTGGATGACCTCTGATCCCCAAGCCGCTTCTGACTGGCAAGACCTTCTTCGCATCGCCCAGGGGGCTGCGCTGGTGATCGAGCGCATCAGAGTCCCCGACAAGGGAATCGTCATCGAAGGCGCCTTTACTCTGCCGGAACTGGCCCGTTTGGGCCTCGAAGACCAGGTATTCGTAACCGCTTTTCTGCGCTCCCACGGCTCAATCAAGGAGATGGAGCAGATTTTCGGGGTGAGTTACCCCACCATCAAGGCGCGTCTGAATCGCATCTCCGGCCAGCTGCAATTCATTGACACCAACCCTTCGCCGTCGCGCTCCGATGTGCTCGACCGGCTCAAGAACGGCGAGATTACTGCCGCTGAGGCCATCACCGAATTGGAGGCCCTGAAGTGACGCCAAACCTCGCTATCGTGCATGTGCATTACCCGCACGGACCGAATTTCAGGCTCTGGCTGCCGCTTTTTTTGCTGTGGATTCCGGCAATTCTGCTGGCCCCGTTTGTTCTTTTGGCTCTGCTAATCGCCTGTCTCGTGGCAGGAGTGCCGTTCTGGCGGTCGATCGCCACATTTTGGTCGCTCCTGTGCAGCCTGCCGGGAACGGACGTACGGGTTTCAACCGAGGGCAATCACGTCCTCGTTCGGATTTTGTAGAGGTTTCTATGAACACCGATCGCCGCGCCATTCTTTCGCTCGTCGCTACGGGTCGCATCACGGCCATAGAGGCGGAACGCCTGCTCGCAGCCTGGAACGACAGCCGCGAGACAGCATGGATTCTCGCTTTCGGCCTGGCATTCGCCTGCCTGGCTCAACTTCATTTGCGTGAGCTTCTGCCGATGCTCATGCACTTTTTCAACGCGCCGGTTCTGGCGCTGGCCGAGGCGGTACATCACGCGCTCTCGCCGATCACGGACCTCCTGGGAGGATTGCTATGAACGAAAACAGACGTCAGATTCTGGAGATGCTGGCCGCCGGAAAAATCACTGCCGATGAGGCGGAGCGGCTGCTCGCCGCTCTCGATACCGACACGGCCAAACCCGCTGGGGGATCTGCGCGCTATGCCGGCGGCGGCGGTTCGCAGCCCGCGACAACCGGTGCGCGCGCCAAATACCTGCGGGTGTTGGTGGAGGCGGATGAAGAGATGACTGGTCTAAAGGGACCGACCACGGTCAACGTCCGCGTGCCGCTGCAGTTGCTACGCGCCGGGGTGCGGCTGGCGGCGCTCATTCCGCAGCAGGCTCACAATCAGTTGGATCAGGCGCTCAGCAGCCACGGCGTGCCGTTAACCCTGTCACAGATCAAACCGGAGAATCTCGAGGAACTGATCGATCACCTCGAAGATCTGACCGTCGATGTGGATGGGAAAGATGGCAATAAGACCAGGGTGCGCGTGTTCAGCGAGTGACCTGCCGGTCTTCAGCCTCCATCGTTCGATGGATGGTTTCCGCGCAGTTGGGCGGATAGACTGCCTTCCATGGCAATTCCGACCGAACCGATCGGCAGCATTCCAAGGCCTACAGAGCTACTCCGCGCAATTGAAGCAAACGCGGCGGGCCACGCTTCAAATGAAGCACTTGAAAAGGCCTACGACGCCGCCGTGCGTGACACCGTGCAGCGCTTTGAGGCAACAGGCTCCCCGGTCATTACGGATGGAGAACAGCGCAAGTCAAGCTTTGCTACCTATCCTCTGGAGGGGCTGACCAACCTTGCTTCCGATGGAGTCGTCATCCCCTTCAAGGACGGGCATACGCGTCAGCTCCCCCGCTTGATCCGAGGACCATTTCGCTACAGCAAATATGCCGGGGAGTACGTAGGACGAGCCCAGCCAGTCGCTCACCGGCCACTGAAGCAGGCGGTCATCTCGGCCTCGGCGCTGAGCCTGCTTTATCCCGCCGAGGGGATTCCGGCCTATCCGCGCGAACAATTTATCCAGGACCTGATCGCGGAAGCAGTTGCCGACATAACCTCGGCTCTGGAAGCGGGAGCGGAATGCGTGCAGATCGACTTCACGGAGGCGCGTCTTTCGTTGAAGCTCGACACCAGCGGAGGGCTCCTCAAGAGCTTTGTCAATTTGAACAACCAGGTGCTCGATCGCTTCTCCGACTCCGAGAGAGCACGGATCGGGGTCCATGTCTGCCCGGGAGGGGATCACGACTCGACCCACTCCGCCGACGTGGATTATGCGGGTTTACTGCCGGCCCTTTTCGCGATGAATGCGGGGCGGTTCTACCTGCAACTCGCCAGCGAAGCGGATCGCCGGCGGGTGCTGTGCCGAATCGCAGAATTGATTGGCGATAGTCAGCGCGTGTTCGTAGGTGTAATTGATCCAATCTCGCCAGAGGTCGAAACGCCGGAGCAAGTGCGGGAGCGCGTGATGGAAGCCGCGTCCTTCTTGCCACTCGATCGACTGGGAACCACTGATGATTGCGGCTTTTCCCCGTTTGCCGACGATGTTTCGACGGCACGCGACGTAGCTTTTGCGAAAATCAGCGCGCGCGTTGAAGGAACAGCGATGGCAGCGACGCAACTCGGCATGTAATGCGTTTCCGGCTATCCCCGGCGCAGGGGCTTCTGCATTGGGACCACCTGCACGGTGACATCGCGCACTTCGGCGAGGAAGCGATTCAGAACCGAGCCGCGCAGAAGAATGTCGAAGCGCGAGCGGATCGGCTGTCCAAAGATGACGTGCGAGATGCTTTCCTGTTGCGCAAACCGGATCAACGCGTCCGCGACGTTCTTCTCATTCAGCGTGATCACCTGCGCACCCAGGTCGCGGGCCATGCGGCGATACTCCTCGATCCGCTGAAATGCCTCGGGGTCTCCGTGGCCCTTGTCCTCGTCGGGCCGGTTCACGTAGACGGCGTACCAGTTCGTTGCCAGGCGACCGGCCACACGCGCGCCCACGCGAATCAGCCTTTCCGTTCCGGGCCGCGTGCTCAGGCAGACCATCACCTTATCGGGTATGGGCGCCTGTTCGAGACCCTGGGTGCGACGGTAATCCGAGGCGCGCGTGCTCACCTGCTCAGCTGTGGCGCGCAACGCCAGCTCGCGCAGCAGGTTTAGATTGCCTTTGCGGAAGAAGTTGGCCAGCGACTGCTCCACCTTCTCCGCGGCATAGATCTTTCCCTCGCGCAGGCGGGAACGCAGCTCCTCGACCGTGATGTCGACGTTGATGACTTCGTCAGCGCGCTTGAAGAAGCTGTCGGGAACGGTTTCGCGAATGACGGTGTTCGCCGAGCGATTGACGGCGTCGTTCAGCGTTTCGAGGTGTTGAATGTTGACCGCCGTCCACACGTCGATGCCGGCATCGAGCAGTTCAAACACATCTTCGTAGCGCTTGCGGTTTTTGCTGCCGGGGACGTTGGTGTGCGCCAACTCGTCTACGACCACGACCTGCGGATGACGCGCGAGAATCGCGTCGACGTCCATCTCTTTCAGGTCAACTCCGCGATAGGGAATCACGCGTAGTGGAACGATTTCAAGATCGCGAACCTGGTCTGCGGTCTCCTGGCGGCCATGTGTTTCCACCAGCCCGATCACGACGTCGACCCCCTGCTTACGCTTCAGCACGGCATCATTCAGCATGTGGTAGGTCTTGCCGACGCCTGGTGCGGCGCCGAGATAGATGCGCAGACGGGCTGGTTCCTGCTGCCGTTCGAGCTGAATTTCTGGCATCAGCCCACCTCAACCGGGTGTGGGATTGCTTCAGCCACTGCGACCGGCAGCGTGAAACGGAAGGTTGTGCCGTGTCCGATCCGGCTCTCAACCGCGATCTGGCCGCCGAGGGACTCGACCAGACGCCGCACCAGCGCGAGGCCCATACCAGTACCGCTCTCTGAGAATGGATTAAAGCGATCGAAGATGGTGCTCAGGCGATCCGCCTCAATGCCGCGTCCGCTGTCGCGCACCGTGAATTGCACGTAGTTCTTGATTTCTTCGGCTGTCAGCAGAATCTCACCCTCAGGTGGCGTATAACGCAAGGCGTTTGCAACCAGGTTGTCGAGGATTGAGCGAACCGCGCGGCGATCGGCCATGACGAACGACAAATCTGCGAAGGCGCTGACTTCGATGCGCACCTGCCTGGCTGCGGCTTCATCGATGTAGCGATTGCGCGCCTCATCCAGCAGCGGCAGAGGTCGCAGACGCTCCAGTTGCAACTCGCGCTTGCCTGTGTCGAGTTCGGATACCTCGATCAGGTCGGCCATCAGGTCGCTTAGTTTTTCCGCTTCATTGCTGGCCTCCACGATCAACTCGGTTTGCAGCGGTAGCAACTCGCCTCCGTATCCGTTTCTCAGTGCATACAGGCCACGCCGCAGCTGCAAGAGTGGATCGCGCAGTTTCTTGCTGGCCACCGAGATGAATTGCGTCTTGAAACGATCGGTGTCCTGCAGGGTGGTCACGTCTTCAAGCGTTGTCACTGTACCCAGAAGGCGACCATCGGAATCGCGCATCGGGGTAGTGCGCAGACGATAGCTGCGCGACTGCTTGCCAATCCGCATGGGCAGCATGGAGGCCTCACCCTCTGCGGCAACGGCTTTCTGCATGGAGATGGCGTCGCGGATCGCGCTCAGGATCTTGTCGCCGCCCGGTGTGTTCGTAAGAGCCAGACGATCGCTCGCTGCTTCACCCAGCACATCCGCCGCGGCCTGGTTCAGCTTGAGGATGTGGCCCTTCGCATCGGTGACAATAATGGGCTCGAAGATGGATTGCAATACCGCGTCGGAGAGCTGGAACTCCATTTGCCGGCGGCCGGCCTCACTGTCGCGAAGCTCGCGAAGCCGCACGGCGATCCGATTCAGCTCGGCTGCGATCACACCGAGGCTGTCGTGCCCGCCCCACTCCACGCGATGTTCAAGATTGCCTTGCGCGATCTTGCGGGCGTCGTTGGCCAGCATCCGAATGGGATGCAGCACCAGCATGACGGTCGCCACTTCAACCAGGACGAGGGAGATGAGCAGCGCGATGGCAAGATGCAGTTGTCCGGCGGCAGCCAAAGCACGATGGGTGGCAGCTACCAGCCACGCGCCGAGGGCGGCGATCACGAAACAGCCGACAATCAACCTCTGCGTAAGATTCAGCATCTTTCAGGACCCGCGCCAGAGAGAACCACACTTTCATTCTGGCGCACTAACCCTCAAGGCGCAAAACCACGGTGAAGATTCGCTGTTGATTACCAGGAACTTCAGGGAATGCGGCGGACCCAGTTTCTTCAATCGCCGACGGCTACCTGTGCCGGATTTGAGTGTTCAGCGATCGGCATTCGGCAGACCGAGTAGGTTCGCTCCTCGTATGGGCAATCCATTCCTGCCGGAGCATCTCCGTGAATTACAGTCCACGAAACCTCGGGATACTCTCGCTGAAGTCCGCGAAATTGCGCAATAGAAAAGTGATTCAACCCGTAAGTGGCGCTACTCATCTGCTTCCATTCGTCCGCCAAGGCCGGAAAAAGCGAGACCACGCCGCCGTCTTTGTAGTAGTCCGCCAGCGATGAGCGTTCTGAAATCGCCCGGAAACCATGTACATCGCTCATGCTCTCTTTGAAGTAGTGTGAATCCACGGCGAAAACCGCATCCGTCGGTGTGTTCTGACGGATCCAGAGCAGGGTGTTGACCCAGGAATTGCTGCTGGTTTTTGCGGGCAATTCGATTTGGGGGCTATTGGGATAGGTTTGTCTGGCTACCAGGAACATGCCCGCCGCAAGCGGAACAAAAAACGCAACCGGCACCCATTTGCGCGACCCGACCAGGTATTCTCCCGCAACACCGGCAAGAAGAAGGACAAAAATAAACGTGATGAGGTGGAACGAACGAAGCGGCTGCAGGCGAACGAACATCTCAAATTCAGGAGACGAACTCAGCACAACGGCGGCCGCAATTGAGAGCAATCCGAACGGAATGAGCGCAAGACTGATCCGTTGAAATCCTGAGCGTGTGCCACGCACATTGCCTCGCCAGAACCACGCGAGAATTGCCAGCGGCGCCAGCATGCCCAGCCAGTGATACCAAGTCCAGTTGTAGAGGAAGAAGTAGTCGCGCGAGTAGAGCGCTTCGCGATAGGCACCGCTTGCGTGGGCGAGATGAAATCCGGAAGGGAGCACCCCTACAACCGAGGGCAGCGCGGGTACAGGCTCGAGCACAGCCCGCTTGCTTCGGTCCGCCACCCACATGACCCCAATCAAGAACAGAAGGTAGACGAGCATCTGTGGATGGATCAGCGCCGTGAGAAGCGCAGCGACAATGACGTGGGAGAAGCGGCGTTCGAGCGCGCCGGCAAGCGCGAAAAGCGTTAATGGAGTGGAAAAGGAGCGTGCCGTAAGGTAAGGATCGATCAGCAGCAGTCCTGTATTCGTCGCCGGCATCGTCAATACCGAAGTCATCACCAGCATTGCGGTCCAATGAGCACGCGGAGAGTCGAAGCACGCCGTGACGAGAAGCCAACTGGAGGCAAGCGTTGCAAAAAGGCTTATAACGTACCATGCGAAGAGCGTCCAATCGAGCGACATGTGAGTAAGTTGCGCAGTCCATGCCAGGATCGACCCAAAGAGCGAAAGGTGCCCGTGGGATAAGAAGAACTCCGGCGCAAAAGGGTAGAGGTCCGGTTGCAGCAGTTTTCTGGCCGCCGGGACGTATATCTCGGCATCTTCAACCCCGCAATGGTATCCGCCAATCAGCAGCGCCGCCGCCGTGAGGCCCAGAATCCGAAGGGCCGGCAGGCGTACGCTAGGTGTGTCGCTCATTCAATCTCCTGACCAGCAAGCCGGTTCGGCCACTTTTGAGGGTTTTTTGTCCTGAAGAGAAGGGCAACTGGCCGAGAAGAACAAGCGAAATCAAGCATCAAAGTTTCGTATAAGTTAAGACTGCAACAGCAAGCCGCTGAATCGTCGCTCATCATTCCTGCTGCACAACCTTACATGGGCTTTTAGAGGGCTTTCCATCTATATTACGACGGCCGGCAGGGCATGTTGTGAGCCGTTCTTAGGGAATTTGGCACACTGACAAACTCTGGTTATGCCATTTACAGTCCAACCCAGCCGGCTGCGGATATTTGACGATAACCCAGCCAACCCCCAAATCTCTCTTCAGCCGCTCAAAATCTGCAAGCTTGAAATTCTGCCAGCCAGCCGTGGCATCTACCTGCCGCTCCCAGGCCGGCCCGAGTTCGGGTACCTGGGTCACGACGGACGGGTCCTTGACCATGTCGGCCAGTTGGCTGCGCTCAGCCAGCGCGCGAAAGCTGTGATAATCCTCGCCTGGTGCCGCTAGATAATTTGGGTCCATGGCAAAATAAGCGTTTGTCGGGGTGTTCTCTCGAATCCAAGCGAACGACTGCAGCCACGGATTGCGCGACTGTCATCCAGGCATTTCCAGGTGCTCGCTGCTGCTGAAAAGGGCGCGCTGCGAGGCGAACATGCCGGCGTTGATGACGACCAGAAAGACTGCCCAGCGCCAGGTACTGGTCTTCAGCAGATACTTGCCGAGCAGACATCCGCCCACGAGCGTGAGGAAGAAATAAATGAGATGCAGAAAGCGCATCGGCTGCATGGGCGTGAGCCGCACCAGCGCCGGTGACTTCAGAACGATCATGGCCACGAGCCTGCTGGAAGACGCCATAGGAGAGGATCGCGAGCGCAAAGCGCGCCAGCATGGTCTCGCCGCGCTTGAGCGCAACGCGCCACAGCAGCCAGAACAGGAACAGCGGCCCGAGCGCCCCCAGCCACTCGTACCAGGTCCAGCTGTAAAGGAAGTAGTAGCTGCGCGTTTGCAGGGCTCGGTGCCAGATGGGGGTTGGAGACTCAAATATCCAGCCAAGCGGAACGGCTGCGGCCAGAGAGTCGCGCAGGGAGCGCAGCCAGACGTGAACCGGTTCCAGCATCGCCATGGACAGGAAGAAGCAGAATGAGATGCCCAACGTCGCCATGATGGGGTGCAGCACAAAGGAGAGCAGGAGAAGCGGAACAGCCTGCCAGCGTTTGCCTACCAGGATTCGGGAAACCGCCAAGAGCACAAGCGCCGTGGCGACGTTGCGCGGGTGCAAGTGTTGATCCGCAAGGTAAAGGGCCGTGCCCGCCACTGGCAGAGTCATCATTGCTGCGGTAAGCGCAACACCGGCCCACTGGACGCGTTCGTCGTCGAACAGGACCCGCGCGATGCTCCAGCACCCCAGAATGATGAGCAGAATCGAGACAAACTGAAACAGCAGTTCTGTCCCCGATACGGGCATATGAGTGAAGCGGACAAACGCCGCAACCCACTTGTCGAAGAGTGTCGCTTGCAATTGGACACGGAAGAAAGCCGAATCGTGAGGATAGAGCGCTGGGTTAAGATCAGCTTTTTACGGCGGTCAGGTATACACCGTCATCTTCGATTCCCGGGTGATAACCCATCACGACCATCGCCAGTACGTGAAGAAGACGAGGATCAGCAGGAAATTGCGATTGCGAAGATTCGCCAAATACTTCAGTCGTTCACTCCGATTCAATTACACCTGGCGGCGCGATTCTTGCATTCGTCGATCTCTCAACCGTAGCAAATCCGCAGCGTTCGTTATCCGGAAAGGCCAGTCGAACGATCAGCTGGACTATACTCGATCATTACTTGACGTGTTAGACTCGAAAGGCCTATCCTCAGGCATCAAGCGATCTCAACATTTTATGTTCTGAATTCGTACCACGGATCGCGCTTCTTCCGTCTATACTCATTAGATATACGAAAGATGGTTCAGATCGATGATCTAATCCGGATTGCCGGCGACCGCTGCTCATCCATCGCTGAACAACTGGCAGATTGCGCCCTGCTTTCAGCGGAAAGCTGGCACTCGCGATTCCTACTTTGTGCGAGGCTGCCAACATTCCTCCGCTGCTCGAGCGTGTTCGCTCCGTCCTCGATCCGCTTAACTTTGACTATGAGATCCTGATCGTGGACGACGATAGTTGTGACGGCACTGCCGAAATCGTCTCCGCCATCGCACAGCAGGATCCCCGCGTACGCCTTCTGGTGCGCAAGGGTCAGCGAGGTCTCTCAGGCGCGGTCCTTCACGGCTGGGAAAATACCGATGCATCGATCGTCGGCGTCATGGACGCTGACTTGCAGCATCCACCGGAGTTGCTGCGGGAGCTTACCGCCGCGATGTTCTCAGGGTGCGATCTCGTGATCGGCAGCCGCTACGCGCCAGGCGGTGGCCTGGGGCAGTGGAACCCCTTACGCAAGCTTCTTTCTGCGGCCGCGGTTTGGGCGACGTGGCCGATTCAGCGGGTTGGATTGCGCGCCAAGGACCCCATGTCGGGCTTCTTCTTTGTCCGCCGCGATTGCCTTGTTGACATCCCGTTCCAGCAGTCCGGTTTCAAACTGCTGCTCGAGATCCTGGTTCGCGCTCGCATCTCATCGGTGCGCGAGATTCCTTTCGAGTTTGGACAGCGCTATCGAGGAGCCAGCAAGGCCAATATGAAGGTCGCCATCGATTATGGCCGCCTGCTTGCCCGGCTCTATCGGACCAGATTCGGCCTCCGCCGAGCCGTTCCGGTCACTTCCTTCGATTGACGCGATCCCGTTCTGCGGCGACTCACAGTGCGGGCAGTGCCAGGCGCATCACCAGGAATCCCACGACACCGAGAAAGAACACCAGCGCCATGCGTATGCCGGGCTCGCGATTGACCTCCGGCACCAGGTCGCTCGCACCTACATACAGTGCAACTCCGGCTGAGACCGGCAGGCCGTAGGGCATCCACTTCGGCACCAATTCAATCACGAGAACGCCCAGGATTGTTGCGGCCGCAAGCATCACTGCCGAGTAAAATGCCGCAGTCCGGCTACGTCCGCTGGCCAGCATTACCGAGGCCATGGTGAACCCTTCAGGCGCCTTGTGTAGAAACACCGCCAGAAAGATGAGCCAGCCGAGGGCACTGTTCACCACAAATCCCGAGCCAATCGCCACGCCGTCGAACAGCGCATGCACGCTCAATCCGCCCAGCACCGAGTATCCCGTCCGCGCGGAGACAAATTCGTCGTGATGCGTCTCTTCGCCGTAGTGGAAATGCGAATTGATGGTGTGCTCGAGCAGGTGCACCGCGCAGTAGCCGATCATGATCAGCACCGGGCCCATCACCGGATTGAGCTTGAGGCTCTCCGGAGTCATCTCGAGCAGGGCAACCGCCATCAGGAAGCCCGCGCCCAGCGCGACAAAATAACGTAGGTAGCGTTCTACGCCGCGAGCCCGCACCAGTACCAGGCCGCCGGCGACATCCGCAAGCGCGGCCAGTACGCCCAGGGCCACCGAGAGTTTGAGCATTCTTGCTTACCTTAGGGCAATTCCTGAGTTGCAGTCGAGTCTGGTGGTATTGAAGGTCGCCGCTCCCTGATGGTCGCGTCGACTTGAGTGTACGGCTTCGAGATTAAGGCGGCTCAGGAATTGCGCTACCCGCTGTGCCGGATGTGCATGACATCGCCATCTTGCACCACGTACTCTTTGCCCTCAAGACGCAGCGTACCCAGCGCGCGGGCATTGGCTTCGCTGCCGGCCGCGAGCAGGTTGTCCCATCGGATCGTCTCGGCGCGAATGAAGTGGTGTTCGAGATCGGAGTGAATCGCACCAGCCCCCTGCGGAGCCTTCGACCCAGCCGGAATTGTCCATGCACGGCACTCATCTTCGCCGGCTGTAAAGAAGCTGATGAGCCCCAGCAGTTCATAGCTCTTGCGTATCAACCGCACCAGGCCGCTTTCGTGCAGCCCGTAGCTCGACAAGAAGTCCGCCGCCTCGGC
This sequence comes from uncultured Acidobacteriaceae bacterium, assembly GCA_963735215.1. Classification (GTDB taxonomy): domain Bacteria; phylum Acidobacteriota; class Terriglobia; order Terriglobales; family Acidobacteriaceae; genus Telmatobacter. Next base: position 74,298 of record CAVTKF010000019.1, read on the forward strand.
CTCATCCATCTCAGCCAGTTCCGCTTCGACTTTGCCGCAGATTGCCGTTGCTCCCGCATTCGGCCGATGCGCGACTTCGGTCAGCTTATGGCGCTCCACCGCTGCGTTGAGATCATCGCCAAGCGTGCCGCTCTCTCCAATATTAACTGCATATAAAACAGGCTTTTGCGAGAGGAACATGAATCCCTTGATGAGCTTCTTTTCCTCTGGCGTCATTTCAAGTTCGCGAATCGGCTGCTCTTTCTCGAGCGCTTCTTTTGAGCGCAAAAGCAGAGCTTGCTCTCGCTCGAGTTCGCTGGTGCGGCCTTTCTTCAAGTCTTTTTCGAGGCGCTCAAGGCGCTTCTCCACTTGCGTCAGATCGCTGATCATCAGGTCGAATTCGACGTTTTTCACGTCGCGAAGGGGATCGATGGGGCCGACGTGCGGAATTGAATCATCTTCGAAAGCGCGTAGCACATGAATCAGCGCGTCAACATTGCGCAGGCTGGTCAGGAAGGCCGTCTCTTTCAATGCCTCCTGGCCGATGGCCGCGACGTCGACAAACTCAACCGAGGCGTGGGTTGTCTTTTTCGGGGAGTAGAGCGCTGAAAGCTTGTCCAGTCGGTCGTCGGGAACCTTCGCGACGCCGATGTGCGCTTCACGCGGATTCGAATAGCCGCGATCTTCGAGCTTGGCCTTGGTAAGAATCTTGAACAGCGATGTCTTGCCCACCTGCGGCAGGCCGATAATGCCAGTTTTCATGTGATTCCGATGGCACCCCTGCACGATACTTTGCGCGCTTCAGGGCCTCTACGATGATACAAGAGCGGAAAGCAGGGATTTGGGACGGGGGGGGGCAGGGGCCAGTGAACAGGAATCAGCGATCAGAGAGTCGTCGTCAAACGTATCTGTCATGCTGGAGGAAGATAAAGTATTCAGCTGCGCCGCTTCACAAAGCGAAGAGCTGAGAACTCTGCCGAAACCGCTGCGATCTTCGTGTCGACAATGCCCGTAGCTAATGCCGTCTTTCGCACCTCGTTCTCATTCAGCGGGTGTCCGGGGCCCTTGCGGTAGATAAACCAGATTGGTGTCCCGGACTTGAGCTGATTTGCGGACTTCCTCAACGCTGCACTTAGATCGGCAGGCGTATTCACACGGGCCAGAATCAGATCGCCTTTTCGATCCGAAATATCTTTGGCTTCGGCGAGTGCGCCTTTCAGCGCCGAGTCATCCACTGTCCCGATCATGCGAACTGTCGTCTCCGGTGTGATGCCGAGCTTCTTCGCAAGCGATGGTGGAGGCTTCAAAAGCGTCTTAGCCCATTTCGCCGCCATCTCACCGCCGAGTTGGAGAGCGACAGACTCGTCCTCAAACGTAAATCGAAGCCACTCTCCGTCAGCTCTCACCTGTTTCATTCTTGCGAAGGGAAGTTTGCGCCGCATCTCTCCGCGCAGTACTAACTCTGGCGGCTCGATGAGCGCCTTCACAGCGGTCTTCGCCCCGTTCCATAGGCATGCACAAATCGCTTCACGCCCTATTCAAACTCCTACGCGCGCGTTGACTCTGCCCGCGCCACCAGCACCACCGTCACAATGCCCAGCAGCAAGATTGCCTCTTCGACGTGTTCGCTGCGATTGTGCAACATATTGAAGTGCACCGTCGTCGGGTTGGCGCTGTCGCCAGTGTCGATAGCTCCGCCGGCTGTGGCGCGGTCGCGTTCCATCGCTGGGATGATTATGTATTGCGAGAATGCCGTGCAGGCCAGCATCAAGACAACCAGCACCATGGGCGCAAGCACCGAATGCGGCTTGTAGATGCTCCAGGCCGGAGCCAGAGCCATCAAAGCCAGCAACACGAGTCCGCAAACAATTCCCATCCCGTGCAGTATTCGCAGCAGTTCCCCGACGATCGAACCGGCAGTGTGGGTAGCGCCGGGAAGAGATCCGAACGTAACGGCGGCAACCACCGGGAAAAATATCTCAGCGCCAATCCAGACAATGAGCGCGAGATAAAGCAGCGTGCGAAGAACGGTCTTCATCTCCGAAGCATACAAGGCGGCAGAGAAACAGGGAACAGAGAATAGGCAATATGAAGTGGGAAATAAATAGCGCTCGCCCATCGATAATGAGCGAGCGCCAGATTTGAAATCGTGTGGGTCTAGTTGTGCTTCAGCGCGCGCTTCAAGACGATCTCAAGCGCCGCCTTGGTTTCTGCGTATTCGGCCGGGGATACTACGCCGGTCAGCTTCTCACTCTCCAGCGCGAAAAGTTCATCCTTCAGCACATTCAAGAGGGCGCCGTTCTTCGATGCGGGAGATGCCGCGTGCGAAGCAGAGTATACCGGCGTCGTCGCCACATTCGGGTTGGGCACTTGTGCGACGGGCACATTCGGCGCTCCCGGCAGGCTTGCGCAGCAAGAAAGCTGCAGCCGCGACGAACACCAGCGCCAGTCCACCGAGAATCCACCACTTGTATTTGCTGAGCGGATCGGGTGTGTTGATGGGCTCGCCGATGCCGCCACCGGGTTGGCCGCCACCAGGAGCAGCAGCTTCTGGACCGCCAGGACCTGCTGCGCCCTGATCTTCACGCGGCATTGAGCCCGTGCCGGAAACCGTAAACTCCAATGCTTTGCCCGGCGTCGCATTCTTCGCTACAAACGTCTGGATGTTCGGGTCCTGGTTGATCGGCGCGAAAACCGTGCCAGCTCCCGGCGTAAATGTCATGCTCTTCGGTAGCAACACGCCCACGCTTTGAGTGCTCAGCGTCACCTGGGGACGAAATGTGAATGATCCGCTGTAGGGAATCGTGTAGCTGATGTTGAACTGCGTGTCCTTATCGCCTTCGTCCGGCTGGATGGGAAAGTTGAATGCGTAATGCCCCTTCGGCCCATTGGGCTGAAGTTTCAGCGTGGTGGGCAAGCTGCCCGTGCTGGGCCGCTGACCTTGCGCCGACTCTACGATCGCCTCCGCCGGCAGCGCGACCTCAAAGCTCTTCGGGCTCCACTGCGTGCGCGGCGGCATGCTGGTGTTGTGGACGAAATAGCGCTCGATCACATGCAACTGGCCATTGGCGACTTCAAGTTCGAGCACGTCTGCTTCAATAAAGACGCCATCTACCTTGGTCGCCACGTCGTACACCGCGATATCGGGTATGGCTCCGCTTTGCGGTGCATCCGCGAAGAACTCGGCGCCCTGGTGCGTCACCTTTACGAGTGCAGGTGCGTTGGTGGGCCGGTTGAGCGTGTAGTGACCGCTTGCGTCGACGGTGGTATGCGCCACCTCGGTCATGCCGGTCATGGGCTCAACCAGCACCACGGGATCACCGCTGGCCGGCTTGCCTGTGGTCTTGTTTGTTACCGTTCCCGTCAACTGCGCGGCCTGCGCCAGTGCGCCGCCAAAAAGAAAGCTCAAAACGGCCGCATGCAAAAAAGTCTTCATCGATTTCATGGTCTTGTCGGAGTCCTTATCCTAATTCCTAAGTGTGCTGCTGCAGGTATTCCATCTCGGACAGCAACTGCGCCGTCTCATTTTCAAGTTGTGCGCGCTGCGCAAGAAAATCCTCTTCAGGATATTTCCCGGCGCGATACTCAAAGTTCAGATCGCGCAGGTTCTCGTAAAGCTGTTCCTTGCGCTCCTCGAGATAATCGAGCCGCGTCTTCTGCCGCTGGCTCGCAAACGCGTTCTCAGGCCAGAAGGTGTAGAGAAACAGCACCATCGCCATCAGGCAGCCAAGGGCCAAACCCAGTGTCTCGCTCATTGTTCAATACCCTCCTTCGCTGCCGGTTTCGCGACGAATCCGTTCGTGGATTGCATCCATCTCCGGCGTGCTGGGCGTCTGCGCAGCGTCCTTTTTGCCTACTGACCAGTGCCGCACCAGCAGAATCGTCCCCAGCAGCGCAGCGGCAAACACTGCAAACGGCGCGATCCACGCCACCAGGTCAAAACCATGCGTCGTTGGTGCAGCCAGCACAGTGGCGCCATACTTTGCCACGAAGCTGTCGAAGATCTGCTGGTCGGTCATACCCCCATTGATTGCAGTGCGCAACTCCGCCAACTGCACCGGCGAGGTAGGGCAGCCCACGTGGTTGCACTCGCCCAGAACCTGGCCGCACCCGCAACTGCACATCATCTGGTGGTTCAGCTTGTCGTAGCGCGCACCCGCATCGCTGGCGCCCAGTGAGAAGCAAACCGCGACAGCAAGCGCTCCGGCCTGGACGACCTTCTTCCAATACTTCAAACCCAACGGAGTTGGCATCTCAGTCGCCACCCTTCAAAACTGGTTCCACATGCGCCGGTTGCGCGGCCGGTACGCGGAGCGCGGCAGTCGCCGGCGTAAGGCTTGGAACCAGCGCCACAAACGTTCCCAGCACCATCAGCACCACACCTGCCCAGATCCAGCTGACAAGAGGATTCAGGAACGCCTTGATGATCGGCTGCCCGGTATCCGGATTCGTTCCTTCGTAGACCACGTACAAATCCCAGCTCGGCACCGAGTGCACAGCAACCATTGTCTGCGGTTGCTGGCTGGCCAGGTAGACGCGCTTCTCGGGCGCCATCTGGAACTGCTTCTTGCCATTTCTATAGACATCGAGCAGCGCGTAGTCGGAGTTGTAGTTGGCATTCGAGTCCTGCGTGAACCCGACGCACTCCAGTGTGTAAGGGCCGACACTCATCTTGTCGTGCAGTGCCAGTTCCTGTTCCGTATTTCGGTTGAAAGCCGCACCAGCCAAGCCGATGACCACAATCACGACACCGATATGAATGATGTATCCACCGTAGCGCCGCGTGTTGCGCCGGGTCAGAAGGTACATCGAGGCAGCCAGGTTCTTGCCCGTCTGTCGGGCGATCACGCCCGCTCCGCGGAAGAATTCAGACAGGATCGCTGCCATCACGCTGGCTGAAAGCGCAAACGCAATCATGGCGTAGAAATTGCCCGGATCGAAGGCGCCATCTTTCCAAGGCCGAACGCCCGCAGCGAAGCAGACGATCACCATTGCCCACAGAGCTATGATGGGCACCACAAAGTTGCGACGAACAGCCCGTAGCGAGGTCGCGCGCCAGGGCAGAAGCGGTCCCACACCGGTGAGAAAGAGCAGAAACAGCCCGATCGGAATCGCAACCCGGTTATAAAACGGGGCACCCACCGTAACCTTGCTGCCCTCGACATATTCGCTGAGGATGGGGAACAACGTGCCCCAGAGGATCACAAAGCACGCGGTCAGCAGCACAAGGTTGTTGAACAGAAAGCTCGACTCGCGGCTCACCAGCGACTCGAGGTGGTGTTCGGCCTGGAGGTGATTGCGCTGGAGGATGTAGGTAAAGATGCACACCGCAAGCACGATTCCCATGAAGACCATGAACCAGGTGCCGATCGATGACTGCGCAAATGCATGCACCGAACTCACCAGTCCTGCGCGCGTCAGCAGCGTGCCCAGCAGCGTCAGCAGGAAGGTGGAGAAGATGAGCCAGACATTCCAGCTCTTCATCATTCCGCGCTTCTCCTGCATCATCACGGAGTGCAGAAACGCCGTACCCGTGAGCCACGGCATGAAGCTGGCGTTCTCAACCGGGTCCCAGCCCCAGTAGCCACCCCAGCCCAGAACCGCATATGCCCAGTGCATGCCGAGGAAGATGCCGCCTGTCAAAAACAGCCACGTCACCATCGTCCAGGTGCGCGTGATCTTGATCCATCTCTCGCCGGGATACCGCATCATCAGCGCGCCGAGAGCGAACGCAAACGGCACCGAGAATCCGACGTAGCCGAGGTAGAGCATCGGCGGGTGAATGACCATCTCCGGGTACTGGAGCAGGGGATTAAGTCCATTGCCATCCGCGGGAAGTGAGCCTTTGAGCAGCGCAAATGGTGGCGCCGCAAAGTTCACTACGGCCAGAAAGAAGACCTGTATGCCCGCCAGGATTGTTCCGGCGTAGGCGTAGAGCTTGACGTCGGTCTGGTGCCGCAGCCGCAGCACAAACCCGTAGATTGCCAGCAGCCAGCACCACAGCAGCAGCGAACCTTCCTGCCCGCTCCACAGCGCCGCGAACTTGTAGGCCGCCGGGAGCGCCCGGTTGGAGTGCTCCATGATGTAGGTGATCGAAAAATCGTTGGTGAAAACCGACCACACCAGCGCAAATGCCGCCGCCGTCACCGCCACAAACGCGGCAATTCCGGCCCGACGGGCCGTATCGGCTAGCCGTTCCGGCGCAATCGGGGCGGGCTGGCCGGTTGCCAGCAGCCTCAGCGCCACCGCACCGGCAAAGAGGTTATATGCCGCCAGCGCTAAAGCGATGAGAAGAGAGAGACTTCCAAACGTTGCCATCAGAGCTCCATCTCTGATTCTCGCACTCAGGACTAATGCCCTCGGGGAATCTAACGAGGCTATTCTCAATCATTCTAGGCTTCTGACATGTGATTTGCCTCACACCACAGGTGGAGGTAGATCACACTGAGAGCCATCAAGGACTGCACACGGAGGGCGTTTGGCAAATACTGGGGTGTGAACTCCACCAGCCTCACCCGAAAAGGAATTCCTTTTCCCGCAGTTCCTTGATTGAGTCGCGCAGCTTGGCTGCCTTTTCGAATTCGAACTTGCGCGCTGCCTCGCGCATCTCCGTTTCGAGCTTGGTGAGAAACACATCGACGTCGGCCTGTGAAGTGAACTCCGGCAGCCCAACCGCCTCTTCCACTTCGATCTCGCCGTATTCAGTTTTGAGGATCTGCGCTAGCCCCATGTCCATCTTGTTGATGATCGACTGCGGCGTGATTCCGTGTTCCTCGTTGTATGCGCGTTGGATCGCGCGCCGGCGATCGGTCTCGCCGATGGCCTGTTTCATCGAGTCAGTCATCCGGTCGGCATAGAGAACCGCACGGCCTTCGAGATGGCGTGCCGCACGGCCCATCGTCTGGATCAGCGACCCTGTCGATCGCAGGAATCCTTCTTTATCCGCGTCAAGAATCGCCACGAGCGAAACCTCAGGAAGATCCAGGCCTTCGCGCAGAAGGTTGATGCCGATCAGCACATCAAATTCGCCCTTGCGCAGCCCGGCCAGCAGCTTCACGCGTTCCAGCGTTTCAATCTCCGAGTGCATGTAGCGGCAGCGCACGCCCACCTCGGTGTAGTAGCCGGCGAGGTCCTCGGCCATGCGCTTGGTCAGCGTCGTCACCAGCACGCGCTCGCCGCGTTTGGCGCGATCGCGAATCTCAGCGAGCAGGTCGTCGATCTGACCTTTAACTGGACGAATCTCCACCTCCGGATCAACCAGTCCTGTCGGTCGAATCACCTGTTCGACCACGACTCCCGCCGACCGCGTCAATTCATAAGGCCCCGGCGTTGCGGAGACATAGATCGTCTGATGAATGCGATTCTCAAACTCGTCAAATTTTAATGGCCGATTGTCCATCGCCGAGGGCAGGCGGAAACCATAGTCGACCAGATTCTGCTTGCGGCTTCGGTCGCCGTGCCACATGCCGTGTACCTGCGGAATGGTCGCGTGGCTCTCATCCACAAACAGCAGAAAATCGCGTGGAAAATAATCGAGCAGGGTTGGCGGAGGCTCTCCCGGCAAGCGCCCTGAGAAGTGCCGCGAGTAGTTCTCAATGCCGTGGCAGTAGCCCATTGATTTGATCATCTCGAGATCGAACCGAGTGCGCTGGTGCACACGCTGCGCCTCAACCATCCGGCCTTCAGCCTCGAGATAGGTGACCCACTCATTGAGTTCCGCAACAATCGAGTCGATTGCCTGTGCTTTGCGCTCCGGCTGTACAACGTAGTGGCTCTTGGGATAAATGGGCAGCCGCGAATACTTCTGCTTGACCGTGCCGAAGAGCGGATCGATCTGCGCCAGCGACTCAATCTCATCGCCGAAAAGCTCGATGCGATACGCCGATCTCGTCGTAGGTCGGGATATACCTCGATGATGTCGCCGCGCACGCGGAAAGTTCCGCGCCGAAAGTCCACATCGTTGCGTTCGTAGAGAATCTCAACCAGCCGCCGCGTAATGTCTTTGCGGCTGATGCGCTGGCCTTTTTCGAGCAGCAGCAACATGCCGTAGTAGGCCTCCGGCGAACCAAGGCCGTAGATGCAACTCACCGAACTCACGATGATGGCGTCGCGCCGCTCAAACAGCGACCGCGTCGCCGATAGCCGCAGCTTGTCCAGCTCCTCGTTGATCGTCGCTTCTTTTTCGATATAGAGGTCGCCCGCCGGGAATGTACGCCTCCGGCTGGTAGTAGTCGTAGTAGCTGACGAAGTATTCAACCGCATTGCCGGGGAAGAACTGCTTGAACTCGTGATAGAGCTGCGCGGCCAGCGTCTTGTTGTGCGCCAGGATCAGCGCAGGCCGGTTCGACTGCTCAATCACCTTGGCCATGGTGAAGGTCTTGCCCGAGCCGGTCACGCCCAGCAGCACCTGGTGCTTCTCGCCGGCGCTGAGACCTTGCATCAGCTCCTCGATGGCGCGGGGCTGATCGCCACGAGGCTTATAGCTGGTCACCAACTGAAAATCCATTGAAAGATTATAGCTGAAGAGCGAAAATTAGGCGAAGATTCAAGCGCATCATAATCCAAGTCAAGTTTGTGAGTTGCCGCCCCTTCACTCGGCGAAGTTCCATAGATTCCCGAATAGCCCGCAATTCGGGAGCATCCCTTCTTTCTCGCCGAATTTCGCAGCCCTTTTCGAGTGGAGCGGCCTCTCTGCACAGTGTAAAGTTTTGCGTGTGACGACTTCACGCAAACGAATCACCACTGCCGCTCTGTCTGCGGTCGTTTTGCTCCTCATCTTCGCGGTTTTTTACCGATCAAATTACGTCGCGCCGCCGTTCAAAGTTGCACCGTTACCGGAACGCGCACATGTGTTGACGACTGCCGAGGTCGAGGAGATACTCACCGCTGACTTCAACCTGATTCGAAGGGTCCAGCAGATCCCGGTCCCGGTGCAAGCTGACTACACGGTACTTGCAAATGAGCCGTTCGAGATGGTGAATCCTGGGCAGACGAGGAGCACGGATGCGATCATTTCCGGCGTCCCAAACAAAGAGCTTGTGCTCGTCGGCATAGCTGGTAGCAGTGCGGTGCTCGTCTTCAAACGAGGAGGATTGTGGGATACAACAAACGCTGCAGTCTTCTCGCACGGAGGAAATGGCGGCGCGTGGGGCGCTAGGATAGATGACAATTCAGTTCACGATATTGCGGCTTTGAGAAATGCCGTTCATAATGGCCGATTTGAAGCTTGGCATAACGCAGAGAGAACCCCGCGTCAGTAGGCGACCGCCTTCCTGTTTGTCATTCCGCCCGAATTACCGCCGATGCTGGGCGTAATGAAAATCTGTGCCCCATTTATCGCGGCATTATCGCGATGAGTGGGCGTCAAAGCGTGGCCGTGAAAGAACGGCGATCATTTCATGCCAAGGTCCCGCCGAGGATTGCCAACCATCTTCTTTGGGTCAACGGCGCGGTCGAACTCTTCCGCCGTGATGAACCCGCCGCCTACCGCCGCCTCGCGTAGGCTGATTTTCTGCTCATGAGCCCGGTGCGCGATCTTTGCGGCATTGTCATAACCGACGAGGGGACTGAGGGCGGTCACCAGCATCAAGGAGTTTTCGACATTCTTCTGCGATCTGCTCGCGGTCGAGCGTGACTTCTTCCACACTGAGCTTCCTGAACTGCACGCAGGCATCGCCGAGGATTCGCGCGCAGTGGAGCACATTCCGGATCACGATCGGCCGCATCGTATTCAATTCAAAGTTTCCCTGCGAGCCGGCGAACGCGACGGCAGTGTCCTCGCCGATCACCTGCGTGCACACCATCAGCATCGCTTCCTGCTGCGTAGGATTCACCTTGCCGGGCATGATCGAACTTCCCGGCTCGTTTGAGGGCAGCACGAGTTCATTCAGACCGGCGCGTGGTCCCGAAGCCAGCCAGCGCATGTCGTTCGCAATCTTCATCAGCACAATGGCCAGCGAACGAAGCGCCGCACTCGCCGCGACCATTGCATCCAGCGACGCCAACGCAGCGAACTTGTTGGGCGCCGAAACAAATGGGTGATGCAGGAACTCTGCAAGCTTCGCAGCGACCTTGTCGCCGAAGCCCTCGGGCGCATTCAAACCTGTACCGACGGCAGTTCCACCAATCGCGAGCCGATACAAGCCTTGCATCGATGTTGTGATCAGCAGCAGTGCGTCATCGAGCTGTGTCGCATATCCCGACCACTCCTGCCCGACGGTCAGCGGCGTCGCATCCTGCAGGTGGGTCCGGCCGATCTTGACCACGTCCACCCAGTCGCGGGCCTTCGCCCAGACTGCGTCTCTGAGTTCGGAGACTGCCGGAATCAGATGCCTGTCGAACGCAAGCACCGTGGCGATGTGCATTACCGTCGGGAATGTATCGTTCGACGACTGCCCCATATTGACGTCGTCGTTGGGATGAACCGGATTCTTGCTGCCAAGGTCTCCACCCGCGAGCTGGTTGGCTCGGTTGCTGATGACCTCGTTCACATTCATGTTCGTCTGCGTGCCTGACCCGGTTTGCCAAACGCTGAGAGGGAACTCGCTGTCGAGCGCGCCGGAAACTACCTCATCGGCAACGGTCGCAATCAGATCGGCTTTCCATGCAGGCATTGCGCCGATCTCGCCATTCACCAGTGCCGCCGTCTTTTTTACATATCCATAAGCGCGATACACCTCGATCGGCATGCGATCCTCGCCAATCGCGAAGTGCACAAGAGAACGCTGCGTCTGGGCACCCCAGTAGTGTTCGGCCGGAACATCCACCGCGCCCATCGAGTCGCTCTCTTTGCGAGAGCCGGTAGTCTGCGTGCCGATGGGCAGCTTTTGGATACTTGGCTTTTCTGCTGATTCTGCGGGCCGTTGCTTCTTCATTCGTTTGTTCCCCGCGAATTGAGAATGATCTGATTTGAATCGCCTTCCGCTCTGCGCGTTGCCCCCGATCGGCGATAGCAGAGGTGTGAAGCAGCATCGGCGATTTTGCCGTCAGGCACGCTATTTCGGTAGCAGGATGTCCTTCAGCCACGGCACCGGGAGCGCGCCCGCATCCAGATGCGCGATCGTGGAACTCAGCGAGCGTAAAGTCCTTGCCCTTCGCTGCCTCGTACGCCTTGCGCAGCCGCCACCATTCGCTTGTGCCCACGTAATAGGTAGGCAGTTGTGTCGAGCTCAGCTTGGCTCGCTGCAGTTTCCCTTCGGCCTCGGCGCGTGTCTGGAAGGCGTCGTCCATCATGAAGTGCATCGCCTCTTCGTCCGTCATGCCCATGGTCTGCATGCGGATGTCGAGGATGCTGTTGCCCACGGCGCGCAGCCACACCTTCAAATAGCTGATGCGATAGCGCGGATCGCTGTTCGCAAATCCCTGCTGCATCATTACCTGCGCGATGTACTCCGCCCAGCCTTCAACGTATGCGCCGTTGCCGTACAAACTGCGCACCAGGCGCCGCGAGACAGGCTGCATGTCATTGGCATGTTCGGCCTGGACATAGTGGCCGGGAAGCGCTTCGTGGATGCAAAGCCACTTCAGCACCCAGTTGTTGTACTCGCGCAGTCGGGATTCGGCGCTGGCCTCGGACGTACCTGAGCTAATCGGCGTCACCCAGAACTCAGCTTCAGCATTCGGATCGAGCGGCGGAGCAGAATGGAATCCGCCAACCGAGTAGATACCGCGCTCGAACTCCGGCGTCGCAATCACCTTGAGGTTGTCGCGTGACTTTAGCGAGACGATCTTTTTGTCGATGATGAACTGGCGGATTCCAACGAGATCATCTTTCGCGGTCTGCATCAGGTCATCGCGTTTCGGATGGTCGTCGGCGATTTTATGCAGAACTTCGCCGATGATTGTGTTTTCGCGTTCTTGCTGACCCAGGCCGGTGTGGTCATCATGATCCGGGTAGTACTGCTTGTGCAGCGGCAGTGCCAGTTCGAGCATCTCAGCGCGCGTCTTCTTAAACTCGCGCTCGGCATCTTGAAGCACCTGGTCAGGCGTGACGTCCGTCTCCATCACCAGGCGGAATTTCTCGGCGTAAAGATCCTTGCCCAGGCGCCAGGTTCGATCCGTCTTCTGTTTTGCGAGATCATCCTGAAGCCATTGGGAGAAATCTTTCAGCGCCTTGACCGCCGGCCGCGCCACCTTGTCAAAGCGCGCCTTCAGTTCCGTATGCTTCGCAACAGCAGCAGAAATGGTGTCCTGGATCAAATCGACATTGCCAGCGTTTTCTTCGACTGCGACCCGGATGAAGATCGGATCGGCATCGACCAGTTCGCCTCGCGCCTGCTCAAGGAACTTCGGAGTCGCAGCAACGCGTGAAAGCACATCGTCCAGCCGCACATCCTCTGCGGCATACTCATCCGTCAGCGGCTGAAACAGTGCGCTGCCCAAGAGCTCGACGTAGACGGTCGGGTTGTGCTTGTAATTCTGGATGCGGTCGAGATCCAGCAGATTCAGCGCAATCTGATCATCAATCAAGCGCCAGTCCGCCGCATCCTGGGCTCCAAGCGACGCCTCTGGCGTCTCGGTGTGGAATCGCTCGCGCCACTGCGCATATACGTGGCGCTGCGTTGCCATTCCCGCCGGGCTCACGTCATCGAGCAGGGAATCGAGCGCCACCGTCTTACCGGTTTTCGGATCAACGTGCTTGTGATAGCCCGCCTGCGATGCACTCGAAGGCGAAAGCGCCAGCGTCTCGTGAATGAACTCCTCGCTGAGCTTTGCAAACTTCGCGTTCGTGGGCGGTGCCAATAACCCGCCCTGCGCCGAAAGCGCACTCGCACCCACGACAAATACCGCAAGGAATCTCATCCGCATGAAATGACCCTCGAATCTCCCTGCAAGCCTAACACCGAGATCCAATCTCTCTGCTATTCGTCATCATCCGAGTCAGGGCCGCCGCGGACTACCGATATCGCGGCGCCGTATGGCTTCATCTGGTATTCCTTTGGCGGCGTATTGCCGGCGAGATAGCGCACGAAGTAATCCCACCGCCGCCGCATCATATACTGCGAATCCGGTCCATAGCCGTGCGGGATATTGGGAAGCAGAACCAGATCGAAGTCTTTGTTCGCCTTGATCAGCGCATCCACCAGCAGCAGGGTGTTGTTGGGTGGCACATTGTCATCCATCGTACCGTGCGCCAGCAGCAGGTGGCCTTTCAGATTCTTCGCGAAGTTCTGGTTGGCCTGGGAATCGTAGTTGCTCGTGCCATCTGGATTCTTGACCTCGATACCGGCCCACTTCTCCGCCCAGTCGTCTTCGTAGTCGCGCTGATCGTGATTGCCGCTCTCCGCAATGCCCACCTTGAAGAAGTCGGGATAGTGCAGCAGAGCGGCACCGGTTGCATTGCCACCGCCCGAGTGACCCCAGATTCCAACGCGATCGAGATCGATGAACGGATACTTTTGCGCTAACTCCCTCATGCCTCCGATCTGGTCGGGGATCGTGTTGTCGCCGAGGTCAGCGTAGTAGGCCTCGTGAAACGACTTGGATCGGAACGGTGTTCCCATGCCGTCAATGCAGACCACGACGAACCCAAGTTCGGCGAGCGCCTGCATGTCTCCATGTGCAGCGCGGAAGTCGCGAGGTCCACACGACCCGATCTGCGGTCCGGGATAGACGTAGTTGATGATGGGGTACTTTTTCGAGGCGTCGAAGTGGGTCGGCTTGAACATAAAACCGTAAAGATCCGTCGTGCCGTCGCGGCCCTTCACGGTAATGGGCGTCAGCGGCTGCCATCCCGCGGCCGTCAGCTTCGAAATATCCTGCTTCGCCACTTCCATCACGGTCTTGCCCGCGTCGTCGCGCACCACCGTCACCTGTGGCTGAGTCGGCGTCGAGTAGGTGTCAGTGAAGTAACGCCCGTCATGCGATACCTTGATGCGGTGATCGGCGTTCTCCGGCGTCAGCAGCTTCAGGCCGGTGCCATCAAACTTCACGCTGTAGAAGTGCTCGAAGTAGGGATCGCGATCTTTCTCCTTGCCAACACCGACGAAGTAGATCACTCGCGCCTTGTCGGCGACATGTAGGACCTGCGTCACATTTCCTGGTCCCTGCGTGATCTGGTTCTTCAGCTTGCCGGTCGTCAAATCGTAGAGGTACAGATTGCCCCAGTTATCGCGTTCGCTGAACCATAGGATTTCGTTCGAATCTGGCAGATAGTGCCAGTTGATCTTGCCATTCCCGCTCTCGTAGAACTTCGGCGCCGTATCAGTCATGACCTCGCGCACATCGCCGGTCTCGGCATCGGCCACGCGCACCCACTCCTGCTTGTGGTCACGAGAGGTGGACACGAACGCGAGGTGCTTTCCATCGGGACTCCACTCAACATCGGCAAACGTGTCGCCGTCGCAGGCGATGTCATCGCAGAGGGTCGAGCGATGCTGATCGGACGGCATCTTCAGTCGAATCACCTTGCGCGCGTCTACGTCGATGACCACGCGCTCAATCATCGTCACATCCTTGTCGCCGACCAGCGGATACTTCCACGCCTTCAACTCCGGATGCGTGTTGGTGACCGGCACGAGGTACATCTCGCCGTCCTTGCGCTGATCCTGCTGGAAGGTCGCAATCTTCTTCGAGTCCGGCGACCATAGCAGGATCGCGGAATCCGTGTGTTTCCATCCCGCGTTGTCCGTGGCGTAACCGAAATCCTTCACACCATCGGTTGTCAATTGCGTCTCCGCACCCGTGGCTAGGTCGCGCACCCACAGATTCCAGTCGCGAATGAACGCGCCCAGCTTCTGATTCGGCGAAAGCGTCATCGGCGGTTGCGGCGACTTTCCTGGTGCCGGCATCCCGCCAGAAATCACCTTGCACGCATCAGATTCCGTGTTCAGGGTGCATTGGTAGGTCGCGCCGTGCATTGTGAAGGTCAGCGTGTGGTCGTCGTCGCTCAGCGAGATATCCGAAAGCTGCAGATGCCGTGCGTCCAGACCACCCTTTACGACCGCCTTTAGCGCGGCTGCCAGTTTCTCCTGGTCAAACAGCGGTCCGCGCGATCCCTTTGCCGGATCGACCATCACGTAGCTGGTTCCACTGTCGTCGACCTCGCGATACCAGAAGCGATCGTCGTCGAGCCATTGCGCATTCACCTGGCCCCTGTAGGCGAGAGGATTGACGTTGTAGGCCATGAATTTCTCGGCGTTTGCATAATCTTGATCGGTGTACTGGCGCGGCTGCTGAGCCAGCGCTGCAACGCAAACCAGGGAAAGAGCCGCCAAGGGGCCCGCAGTCGTTCTTGCACGTCTCATTGCAATCATTTATCTGGAATCCTCCGCTGAAGGCACACGTTCTCGCGGCCATTGAGTTCTTGCTGGCTGTAGATCGGAGAAGGTGTTTACTTCTTCGAATTTTATATCCGTGAAACCTCATTCGGCAGCAGACATTCCCCTGGATCCTAGGCACCTGGCGGGAATCAGAGTTTTCCATATCCCGCTGACAATCTCTCAGAAATCGACTCGAAGGCATTGAAATGATGGGCTATAATCGTTCCGAGTCGTACCGAATCGAATACCATGCAAAAGTCTTCCCCTCTGACTGCTTTGAGACGGTTTAGCCCTTCCCCGGCTCACCGTCTTTGCTTGCACAATCTCGTCGCTTTCTCTCTGGGGTTTGCGACCATCTTAGCCGTCTGCGCCAATGCGCAAATGCCAAATGCGACCGGCGACTCGTTCATCGCACGCTACCAGGCACGCGTCTCCGCAACGCAGGCCGAGCAGCCCCATTGGATCACGCCGCTGGTCACCGTAACGCCACGCCTGGAGCAGGAGATACGGTCCGACTTCGTTCGCCAGACCAATACGAAGTTGCAAGACACGTGGAATTTCGGCAACAGCAAGGGGCTTGAGATCATCCCGGCGCGTCGCATCGAACTCTTGTTCAACGCGCCCCCATTTTTCGTGCACCAGGATGACGCCGGCAACGACGGCTTCGGCGACGTCTCGTTCAATTCAAAGTTCCGTTTCTTTGCTCGCAACGAAGAGAACGGCAACGCAATCATCACGGCTTTTCTCGCCGGGACCGTTCCCACCGGGAAAAACGGCAATGGAAGCTGCTGCGCCACGGCCACCCCCACGCTCGCCGTCGGCAAGGGCTTCGGTTTGTTGGCGCTCACGTCTACCGCGGGCGGTTCGCTGCCGGCAAGCAATCGGAAGAAACTTGGGCATACAATCACATGGAATAGTGTGGCGCAATATCGTATCGCGCGAACCGGCGTGGCCCGTTTCTTCTGGCCCGAGATCGAATCGAACTCCAGCTTTTTTGTTGGCGGTGCCAACGACGGCAAAGCCACAACCTTTCTAACGCCTGGCATCGTGATCGGCCGCATTCCGCTCGATCACACTGCCGAAGGCAAGCCCGGTCGCCTGGGTCTTACTTTTGGTGCCGGCGAGCAGATTGCCGTCACCCACTTCCATAGCACCAACCACAACCTGATCTTCACGATGAGGATGCCGTTTTAGGCGGATCGCATCGAACATGAACAGTGCAAGATGGGGGCGCGGAGCGAACTCGCTCCACCGGAGAACATGAGTGAGACATTTCGGGCGTTTAACAGTTTCGAGCGCAGTTCATGCTTGCCTGGTCATGATGCTTTCGAGTGGAATCGGTTTCAGTCGCGCGCAGGAAACCGACCAGATGGGGCACATGGATCATGCCAAGCCCTCAGTGCCTTCAACTCAACTGACGATTCGCGGACTCGATGGAAAGGCCATCGCGCTTACCCCTGCCGACCTGGCTGCTCTTCCGCACAAGACGGCCGCGGTCTACAACGAGCACACGAAGGCAAATGAAAAGTATTCGGGCGTGGCTCTGATCGACTTATTGAAGAGAGTAGGCACGCCGTTCGGAGAGAGCGTCAAGGGCAAGCTCTTCATGATCGGCGTGGTGGCCGAGGGCACCGATCATTACAGCGTCTTGTATTCGCTCGCGGAAATCGATCCCACCATCCACACGGGCGACGTCCTCGTGGCCGACAGCATCGATGGTCATCCGCTCGAGAAAGACGGGGCATTCAAACTGGTGTCTACCGATGAGCGGCGACCGGCGCGCTGGGTTCGCAACCTGATGCAGATTTCAGTTGTCACAGTTCAGCCTTAGGACATGATTTTGAGCACTGCCCAGCTTTAAAAATTCTCTATCACTAGGACGCAACCTGTACGTTCACTAAGCGCAGCTCGTTTCCTCTTTCGGGAGGTAACACGCGCAAAATACTTCCCAGACGCTAACCGGCGTCCTTCCCTCTTGACGTGGGTGACTTTAACGCAATTCTGGCTTCAGCATCGCCCCAATGTTCGCCTTGATCGAGGGATTGGTGGCCGTTCCTGTAATCGTCAAAGGAATTCCGCGGTTCGACAGAGACGCCGGCTTCGCAGTGGGATGTAGAAAACTCCCCACGATCCCGCCCACCGCGTTTAAGGCTGTGTTGGTCACGGCGCCGACGGCATTTGACGAATTCAGCTTTGCGTTCAGGTTGAAGTTGATCGCCCCAGTTTCCGCAACCGTACCTTCACCTGTCGCCGAGCCGATCTGGGGCAGATTGCCATAGATGTCTGTTATCCGCGCGCCTGCCGGCGATGAGTTCACGTTTGCCTTCAGAACCTGGATCTCAGTTCCTCCCGAAGTACCGCCAAACGGATTCAGGCCTTGGATCTTCGATCCCAGATCAAAGCCCTCAAGCTTTGTATTATCGATCTCGATCGGCCCCGCGAACGTCGCCGTGGTGGCAGGACCGTTGACCGCGATGTTTGCTGTCAGTGTTCCACCCTGCAACGAAGACCCACTCGGCAGATGAATTCCGACCACGGGCAGCAGCCGCTCCAACTGGTCGATTGGCAGATTCGGTGCAGCGAGATGAAGGTCAAGCATCACAGCTTGCGGCATCAACTGGAAGTTTCCGCTGACGTGGACTGCAACAGATCCTGCGTGAACGGCGATGTCCGACACCGTCCCTTTCCGCGTTTCAAGATTGTGGGAAATCGTGTAGTCAATGTCTACCGGCTCTTGCGCCTGCGATCCCCTAGGCACTAACTGCAGTTGCGAAGCATTGATCTTTCCTGTGCTGGATACATTTGCCCCGTCCGATTCGAGCTGGGCATCGACATCATCGTGCATCGATATGCCGCTAGTCCTGTCGATCACTCCCGACGCGACCGGATCGAAGTCTCTCAGCTGCAGCGTCGTCTGGAAAGGAGTCTGCATCGTGTTTCTCTGGGAAATGGGACCCGCGTCGCCTGTGAGCTTCAGCGTGCCTTCACCTGGTAACTTCGCAGAAAGATCGAACGGAAATGATGTGAGAAACGAAAACTTCTTCACCGTCAGGTTCAATTCTGTATATTCGAACGGCTTGCCCGTGAAGGGGATAGACGACATGGTTGCGCTTCCATGGCTGATCTTCAACTCATCCACGGTCAAATCGGGTGTGGAACTGGACTGTTGCGTCGGTTGCGCGGAGGCTCCGCCGATGCTCGAGAAGTTCCACTTTCCGCTCGCATTCTGGATGAGCTGGATGGATGGCGAGTCGATATTCAGCCCGGTGATGCGCACGTCATGGTGAAACAACAGGGGCAGAACCTTCACGCCTACATCGAGTCTCTTCGCCTGGACAAACGGTACAGCACTGAATGCCGGATCGTCGGCAATGGAGATGTCGTCAGCAACCAGGGTTCCTGCCATGATCGAGAAGGTCAGGTGTCCGAGTGTGACCTCACGGCCGAGGGCGCTCGACAACTGGTTCTCGACCGTTGGTCTAAGCGCCTCGGCATTGACAAAAAAGGGGACGAGAGAAAGGACGAATAGGACGAGGAATCCGACCGCAGCGACAACCAGGACCCACTGCTTGAGCATGAGTATCTTTTCCCCGATTCAAACTGCCACGATTGTATCCTCCGGGCTACAGAGTCCTCCAGCAGATGAAGTGCGCGCGCTTCACCACTTCGGTGGAACTGCAGATCCAATTCCAACTCTGGGCTACTACCAACGCTGGGCTACCAGGGAAGCGATTTGCCCATGTGGAAGTACCCGCCGGTTGGCCCGTCGTCCGGCAGAGTCGCCAGCGCGGCGCTCGTTTTGCCTCCTTCGTTTAGTTCCATCGGTGCGCTCTGGCCGCCCATATCTGTCTTCACCCACCCGGGATGTGCGGAGTTCACCTTGATCTTCGTATTTCTCAGTTCATACGCGAGATGGACGGTAAAGGCATTCAGGGCAGTCTTCGACGCGTCGTATGCAAACGACTTGGCATCGTAAATCGGAGAATCTGGATCCGCCTGCAGCTTGAGTGACCCGAGAATGCTCGACAGATTCACGATCCTGCCAGCTGAACTCTTCTTGATCAGAGGCAGAAGCATCTCTGTCAGCTCAACCTGGGCAAAGAAGTTCGTCTCAAACACCTTCCGAAGCAAATCCATCGGCACATCCGCGGCGCGATGTTCGGGGCCTTCACCAGGAAATGTCCCGCCTGCGATTCCGGCGTTGTTTACCAGGATGTCGAGCCGCCCGTACTTCGAGTTGAAGTAGTCGTAAGCCGCCTGGTAATCGGTCTGCTTCGTAATGTCGAACTGGATCGCATCGGCGTCCACGCCTGCTGCGCGCAGTTTGGCCACAGCTTGATCGCCCTGCGCCTTGTCACGGGAACCGATCACAACCTTGATGTTCTCTGCCTTGTTCTGTCCGAGGTCAAGCGCGGTCTGGAAGCCAAGCCCGCGATTCCCGCCAGTAATAAATGCGATCTTTTGTGCCATTGGGGAAGTATCTCCTGTGGTGGTTTGATTCTCTGATCTCCATCGAAGGTTCATCAATTTGAAGTTCGAGTGCCAACCATGCAGCCTCGAAAAACCTGACCGGCATCGAAGCCTGCTGGGAGGGTTCTCATGCCAGAAAAAGCCACCATGCAGCGGGCCGAAGAAGATCTGCGCGAAGGCAAGTCGCCGTCAACCGCCGCCGGTGAATTTGTCCGCGAAGAGATCGACCACGTGCGGGAAGGGAAGCACGGGGCGCGTTCACCGCAGCAGGCGATTGCCATTGGACTTAGCAAGGCGCGGCGCGCCGGAATTCCCCTCAAGCCACCGGCGGCGGGCAAAGTCAGCGAAGAGACTCGCCACAAGGCGGAGCACGACTACGAAGAAGGCCGCACCGAGCCGAAGACCGGACCGGAAGGCTCGACTGCCCGTGGCCGCTCGCGCCTCGAAACCATGAGGCACGAATCAAAAAGCTCGACGTCGCACAACGCGCTTTCGGCGCATGCAAAACAGGCCGCACAAGGGCGAAAGAAAAAGAGTTGATCTGAAGCTCTAAATTGGCTTGGGAAAAGGGTTATCCACTTCGCCGATTACGAAGGCATTCGCGTTTCGCGCGGGGAAGGAACCCACCCGCGTCAATTCGTTTGCATCCGGGTGGGGGAGGGGGTATCGTTCGAGTTATAGGTCTTATAGGTCTTAACCCAGATGCGCCCTTCTGATTCCCCGGAACAGGACGCGGCTGCTGCGACAGAAGTCAGACGGGCCGAGTTCGCTCAATTTGCGTTGGAGAACTTGTTTGATATCTCTCCAGACGCAATTCTTGTCACGGATGCCGAAGGCATCATTCGTGGTGCGAATCCGCGAGCAGCTGAATTATTTGGTCACACCCAGACCGAGCTGATCGATCAACCCATCGAAAACCTGGTGCCGAAACGCTTTCGTTCACGGCATCCTTCCCATCGCGAAAACTACAACGCGCATCCCCGCGCCCGCCAAATGGGCGCTGCAATGAATCTTTTCGGACTCCGCAAAGACGGCACGGAATTCCCGGTTGACATCATGCTGAAGCCGCTGGAGACACCGGCAGGCACAGCGGTGCTCAGCATCGTCCGTGACGTTACTGAGCAACACGAGGCCCAGGAACTTGCGCGGCACAAAGACCTGCAACTGCGCTCACTGCTCGATGGTGTGCGCGACTACGCCATTTACCTTCTCGACAACGCGGGCCACATTACGACATGGAATCCCGGCGCGGAGCGCGCCAAACAATACACAGCCGACGAGATTATTGGTAAACACTTCTCGCGCTTCTTCACCCATGAAGACATTGATCGTGGCCGCCCCGCTGAGTTGCTGAAGCGAGCGGCAGAGCGAGGGCGAGTTGAAGACGAAGGCTGGCGTGTGCGCAAAGACGGCTCGCGCTTTTGGGCGAATATCGTTCTCACCGCAATTCGTGACACCAGCGGCCAGGTCACTGGCTTCGCCAAGGTCACACGCGACTTCACCGACCGCAAGCGTGCTGAAGAGGCGGTGATGCTTCAGCTCAGTCAGGCGCTGTTGGCCAACATGGATGTGCGCAAACTCCTGTCGGCGATCGCTGCAAGCTTGCTGGAGGTGGTACCGCTCGACTGCGCCACCCTTGGACTCGTTGAAGAAGGCTCGGATTCGATTTTTGTGCAATTCCTCAGCGTGAGTGAAAAGCAGCCCGGCCGTGGAGATGTTCGCATTCCTATCCACGGATCACCCGCGGGGCAGGCGTTCCGAACGCGGGAACCTGTTTGTCTGGGTCGCATACAAGACGGCGGATTTTCTGAGGAAGGCATTCGCCATTTGACAAGCCTCGGTATGCAGTCTGGATGCTGGATACCACTTGTCCATCGCGGCCAGGCTATCGGCGCGCTCGCCGCAGCCAGCAGGATCGAAGGAGCATTTACCCAGCGCGAAATCGATATGCTGGTCCAGATCGCCGAACCGGTGGCGATGGCGGTCAGCAATGCCATGGTCTTCCGCCAAATTGCAGAGCTTCGCGACCGCTTTCGACAGGAAAAGCAGTATCTGGAGGAGGAAATCAACCTTGAGAACCGCTTTGAAGACATCATCGGTGAAAGCGGTGGTCTGCGCCAGGTGCTCAAGCAGATCGAAACTGTCGCTCCGACGGACGCGACAGTTCTTATTCAAGGCGAGACCGGTACAGGCAAGGAACTGCTGGCTCGCGCCATCCACCGGCTAAGTCCGCGCAGGGAGCGGACCTTTATCAAGGTCAACTGTGCTGCCATCCCCGCCGGTTTGCTTGAAAGCGAATTATTTGGCCACGAGAAAGGCGCCTTTACCGGCGCCATAGCGCGCAAAATGGGCCGCCTCGAGCTCGCTCACGAGGGCACACTGTTCCTCGACGAAGTCGGCGAGCTCCCGCTCGACCTGCAGCCCAAGCTGCTCCGCGCAATACAGGAAAGGGAAATCGAGCGTCTCGGTGGCAATCGCCCCATTCCCATCAATATTCGCCTCGTCGCCGCCACCAATCGCGACCTGGCTCAGATGGTCGCCGAGAAGGAGTTTCGGAGTGACCTTTTCTATCGCCTCAGGGTCTTCCCCATCTTTGCCCCGCCACTCCGCGACCGTGTGAGCGACATCCCCGTGCTCGTCCGTCACTTTGTCAGCACACACAGCCGCCGCATGGGAAAAAACATCGAGACCATCCCCGACGAGACCATGCACGCCCTTTGCTGCTGGCCATGGCCAGGCAACATCCGCGAGTTGGAAAACTTTCTTGAGCGCGCCGTGATTTTGACGCGCGGCACTGTCCTGTACGTTCCGCTCGCAGAACTCGAGACGAAAGTGGCCGAGGAAGAGGCGGAACTGGAAGAACGGAACCCAACCTTGCATGCCGCCGAGCGCGAACACATCCTTCGTGTCCTGCGCGAATCCAGGGGCCAGATCGGCGGAGCGGACGGTGCGGCTGAGCGTCTGGGGCTCAAGCGCACGACCCTGAATTCCAAGCTCAAAAAACTTGGCATCGAGCGCAGCGACTATATGTAAGGTTGTGCTTAGGGTTTCCGCACTGATTTCCAAAGACAATCTGACAGGCGACGACGTGCTCCCGTGACGAGATCTCGTCTCGTGACGATATTCCGTCATCGTCACCTCGTCACCAGGGCGTCGTCACCGCATGTGCCCAAAAACTTTCTAAACAAATAAATCCTTCATATTCAATCACTCCCAGACATTGGTCATTGGTCACACGAGTTTGGCGCACCAGTTGCTTTAGTAGTGGGCAAGGCTGATGAGGGCCTGAATACGTTGCGAATCACATTTCAAGATACGGATGAAGCAGTAGAGATGAGGCTTGAAGGGCGAGTGGCGGGGCCGTGGGCGAGTGAACTCGACCGCGTCTGGGTGGACACGGCTTCGCGACTGGTTTCCAGAAAACTCATCATTGATCTGCACAACGTCACGTACGCAGACGCCGCCGGCAAGGACGTGCTGAGAAAGATCTACGCTCAGACACACGCTGAATTCATCACCAATACCCCGTGGGCCCAATTCCTCGCAGAAGAAGTCAGTGCAACAGCTACAGCAGCAGTGAACGTCAATGAGGGAGACTGAAAGATGCAGACGATGCGCGAAACAACGACAACTTCCAGAGTGCAGGCTCAACGGCCCGGCGAATTTTTCAAGAAGCTTTCACCGTCAGCCCTGAGCGACCTCGAGTCGATGGAATTCCCCACGCTGTATCAACCGGGCATGCTGCTGTTCTCTGAGAAGTCAACCCCGGCCGGCATCTTCATCGTGGTCTCCGGCGAAGTTAAACTGTCCATCAACTCGAGCGACGGCAAGCGCCTCATCCTCAGCATCGCCAAGGCTGGTGAAGTCCTCGGGCTCTCGTCAGTGCTCTCGGCTCTGCCCAGCGAGATGACGGCCGAAGTCCTCTATCCCTCCCGCATCGCGATCATCGAGCGCAATCAGTTCCTCGCCTTTATGGGCCGTCACCCTGAGGTCTACCAGGTCGTCACGCAGGAACTCAGCCAGCAGTACAAGGTCGCCTGCGAGCAGCTCCGCACCGTCGCGCTTTCCGGTTCTGCACCTGAGAAGCTTGCCCGCCTCTTGCTCGAGTGGAGCCAGAACGGGCAGAAGACCGAAGCCGGGATGCGCTTCCGCTTCTCGCTCACCCACGAGGAGATCGGCGAATTCATCGGCGCCTCGCGCGAAACCGTCACCCGCACACTCTCAACCTTCAAGAGCCGCCGGCTCGTAGCGTTTCACGGTTCGATCCTCGAGATTCCCAGCAGAGTGGCTCTCGAACATCTCGCAGGCGTTTAACTGCATATATTATTCCGCGTAAAAGCAGTTTATTAAAAGCACTCTATTTGCTGTCTGTACTTTAATACTCCGCGATTGGTAGTTGGGCCCGGGTTCGCGGCGATGCACTCATACAAATTCCCGAGCAAGTGCGTACGGAAGCCTTCGCGTTACAATGGCAGCCAACTAGCTGCCATTCACCTCCAGGAGGCTTCCATGCGCAGGGTCCTTCCCGTACTTCTCTCTCTTCTCATCGCTCTTTCGGTTGCCGCACCTGCGATGGCGCAAGGTGCTCCACCGCAAGGTGGCGCCGACAAGCCTTACACCGTCGAGTACTACTACAAGGTGCAATGGGGCCATCAGCAGGAGTTTCACGACCTGTTCCTCAAGAATCACTACCCACTCCTGAAGAAAATTCAAGCCACAGGTCGCATGCTCTCCATCAAGATTGAAGCGCCTGCGTATCACACCACGGAAGACGGCCGGTGGGATTACCGCGTCACCATCACCTTCAAGAACTCCACGGTCGCCACTACTGCGAATCCCGACGAAGAAGCCTTTGTCAAGCAGCTCTGGCCCGACCAGGACGCCTACAAAAAGGAAGAGCAGCGCCGCTTTGAAATTCTCGCTGCCCACTGGGATCTGCCCGTCACCGACATCACGCCGAAGTGAAAAGAGCAGGGAATAGGGACTAGGAATAGGGAATAGGGAATAGGGATTAGGGATTAGGGAATTGGACACCCATCCGCAAGACGCGGCGGTGATCCTGCTCCTCATTCTCTATTTTCAGCCTCTTCGCCATCGCTCGACCAAATCCTCGGCCGCGTGTGCCCAGTTGGGAATCTGAAACTCGAATCCGGCCTTCAATAGCCGCGCCGGAACGACTCGACGGCTCTTCAACACAAGCTCCGTTTCCGTTCGCATGAAGAATGCCGCAAGTTCCAGCAGTGGGGCCGGCGCCGGAATCCCATTCGGCATGTTCCAGGCCTCGCGCAGTGTGGCCATGAACTCGCGATTCTGCTCCGGGTAAGGGGACGCGATATTCACTGCACCGTCCAGATCTTCGCGCGCGATCAGGAACTCCACCGCCCGCGCAAAATCATCTTCGTGGATCCACGAAACCCACTGCCGCCCGTTGCCTTGTTTTCCGCCGAGTCCCACGCGCACCAGGTTTGACAGCACTGCAAATGCATTCCCCGGCACAGGGCTGAACGTGATCGCCGACCGCATCGCTACCTTGCGTGTACGCGGAGTGTCCGCCTTGAAGAAAGTCGTCTCCCAGTCCTTCGCCACACGAATGGAAAAATTCCATGTGTCCGGTGCTCCCAACTCGCCGCCACCCAATTCACCGGTCGTCTCATCCATCGGCCGGTCCAGCGCGTGCCGGTAGATTGTCGCGGTCGAAGCATTCAGCCACACATGCGGCGGATGCTGGAGAGATGCAATCACCTCGCCCAACAGCCGCGTCGAAATTATTCGCGAATTATAGATATCTACGCGATTTTCAGGGGTATAGCGGCAGTTCACGCTGCGGCCGGTCAGGTTAATGCAGACATCCGCGCCTTCGAGATACTGCGTCCAGAGTCCCGGCGTCTGTGCGTCCCAGTGCACGGTCTGCCACTCGGCCGTATGCGGTCCGCGCGTCAGAACGACGACGTGGTCTCCGCGCCGATGAAAATGCTGCGCGAGCACGCGCCCCACCTGCCCGCTTCCGCCCGGTATGACGATGCGCAGCGGATGCACAGCCGCAAAACGACTCGTGGTCATCAAAGAGGAGTTTATCCGAAGGGCTAT
This sequence comes from uncultured Acidobacteriaceae bacterium, assembly GCA_963735215.1. Taxonomy (GTDB): domain Bacteria; phylum Acidobacteriota; class Terriglobia; order Terriglobales; family Acidobacteriaceae; genus Telmatobacter. The sequence goes on from CAVTKF010000019.1 coordinate 100,094, forward strand.
TGTGTGGGAGGCGCCGGTGGCATTGGCGGCATCGGCGGATATCCATACATCGCGTAATAGCGCCGACGCCGCGAGGCCCGAATCTCGCGCACGACGAGAACGATAATCAGCGACAAGACGAGCAATGGAGTCCAAAACACCCATATCGGCTGAGCCACGCGGTTCCCGACGATGTTTGCAGTATCGGCCGCATGCAGTCCGCCGAACATCACCACCAGGTCGTTGCCGACAGTAACATTCTCACCCAGGTGCACAGATCCGAAGAAATTCACGACATCATGACCGATGGCGGCGTTGTCTGCTGCGCGCACCGAGCCAAAAAACACGACAACATCGTGCTTGGATTCCTGAGCGATGTGCACATTTCCGAAGAACACCACCACGTCGTGATCGATTGTTCCCTTGGCGTTCACACTGCAGAAGAAGCACACCGCATCATGCACCGATTGTCCTTCCGGCACAACGATGTTGCTGGCGAACTGCACAGCATCCTTATTGGCGTATGCCGGGGTCGACGCCAGCAGAAGTGCGGAGAAGAGCAGCAGAGCAGAGAACAGACGTTGAGTCATGATGACCCTCACACCGGAATTCTACGCGTAACCGCCGTGAAAAGTTCCCTGAGATGCACCCATTTTGCAGATTAGAATTCCACCCGCATCCCCACCTGGATCCGGCGCGGCGGCCCGTCAGCCGTCACGTCGCCAAAGGTAGGCGAAGTCTCAACGGTATCGATGCTGGAGGGGTTCTGGTGGTTGAGCAGGTTAAACGCCCCTGCCGAAAAGCCCAGCCGCGGCGCATCCTCGTCCTTATTCGGCGTAAAGGCAAAGTCATGCCCCCACCGCAGGTCGAGGTCAACGTATGACGGAGCGGTCTCAGTGTTTCGCCCTACCCCATCCGGGCGCGTGTTGAACAGCGAATCGCCGTACAAGTCCGTGCCTGTCGTAATCGTCCATGGCCGTCCCGTATTTGCAAAGACTCCCGCGGCAAGGTTGTACACGCTCTTCGGATTGAACATCGCGTACATCCCCAGCCGATTGCGCCGGTCAAAGCTCGCGTTTGACCACTCATCGTTCGGCGCGTACTGGTTCTGCGGGAACCACCCGATGCCGCCGGTGTTCGATTCGTAGTGCGACCATGTGTACCGACCGAACCCGGTGAAGTATTTGTTCAGCCGTCCGCGATAAGAAACATCAAGCCCGCTGCCTTCGAAGAATCCATAAGGCTGCATCTGCCGGATCATTCCGTAGTTGGAATCGGGCCGTTCAGTGTATCCCGACTCCGGCGTTGGCGCATTGATATCGACTGAGCGGAATTCGTGAATGCCGCGCGTGGAGTACGCACTGATCGCGCCCGTCGCTTTCTCGCCCAGTTGACGCTCGATCGAGAGCCCGTACTGCATCTGGTAGGGGATCGCTGCGTTCGGTGCAAGCTCAGCCAGGTTGGCAGGCTGATCCGTCACTGTCGTGCATGCGCTTACTGGCACGCATCCCGTTGCGGGCTCTGTCGCTGGATTTAATGAAATCTGCACCGACCGACGACGCGCATTCTCATAACGCGCCAGGTCCAGCAGCGGCCCGGATCCAAACCGGTCGTAATAGATGCCGCCACCACCCCGAACAACCGTCTTCGAGTCTTCGTCCACGACCCACGCAAACGAAACGCGCGGCGAGAATCCAAGCCGCTTCTCCGCCAGGAAATTCTGCCAGTCGTAGCGAACGCCGGGCGTAATCGAGAACCGGGCATTCACCTTGAACTGGTCCTGGATGAACGCGCCCATCTCCTGCTGGTGATAGATGAAGTGGACGTCGCCTGTATTCTGCGAGAACTCGGAAGGCAGGTTGTTTGCGTAGTTCTGAAGCGCTGTCTGCAGCACGCTTATGCCGTCCGCGGCCAGTGTGGGCCCAAAGGTATAAGTGCCCAGCGCATTCGTGTTGTCGTTAAACGCGCGCCGGTTGATGTGGGGAATCCCCGCGCCAAACTTCACCGTGTGACGCCCGTGCGTCCACGTCACCATGTCGTTGATGCGGAAATTGTATTCGGTGCTCAGGTAGTCGCCCTGTGCGGACCCGCCCGTGAAATCACCACTTACGCCGACCCGCGGCGCCTCGAACACATTCGCGTGAGTATTGAAATCGTGTTCCCCCACAACTGAAAACTGGTTCAGCAGCACCGCCGAGAGAGTCGAATCCACGTGCACGACCATGTCGTCTTCGTGGTACTCGCTGTTGTAGCCATTGCTTGCCAGTGCCTGTCCGCCTACACCCTGGTTTTGCCCGGTCCACTCCTCGTAGCTGTACTGCGCATAGGCTGAATATTTGTCGCCGAACTGGTGAGCGGTGCGGACGCTGAATTCCGTATCGCGTGTCGGTGAAGGTACATTAGCCTGGAACAGCCCAGTAGGATCGGCTGTTGTCGGAACAATCGTCGCATCGACTACCGAATCCAGATCTTCCTCTGCACGGTTGAAGCTGGCGAGAAAGCTGCTCTTCTTCGCAAAGAAAATCGGCCCCGTTGCGCTTCCCTCATACACGCGCCGCTGCTCGAACGGCTTCGACGGCGCCAGTGCATTCTGCGCATTCAGCGCAGAATCGCGAAAGAGAAAATTGAATTGTCCGTGATACTTGTCCGCGGCGGACTTGGTGATGATTTCCATTTGCCCACGCCCGGGCCAGTAGTACTGCGCCGAATACGGGTCCTGGTTGATCCGCACTTCCTGCACGGCGGAGGCCGAAACGGTTGCACGATTCGCTTCCACACCATCCACCATCAACCCCGACCCGCCCGTTCCGGACGCGCTGTCGTCGAGGAACGAGCTCATCGCCGTGACGTAGTCGTTGTCGAAAATTGGTAACGCTTTCAGGTCGGACGAGGTTAAAACCGAGGAGTCGCGATTCTCCTCCGACGCGGTTAAATCCTCATCCGTGTCGCCGTTTACACGCACGTTCGTCGCCACGGCGGCAATCGGCAAGGTGATGTGCAACGGCGCGGCCATCACGTGCGCTGCCTGAGCCGCTACCGAAACCACATTTGGCCGAACCGTAACCGGAAGGTGCACGGTTTCGAATCCCGGTTCCGAAATGACCAGCGTAAAGCTGCCTGCATGCGGTGCGGCCATCAGGAAGTTCCCGACGCCATCCGACTTGGTCGTCCCGGCAATCGAGCCATCGGCATTCAGAAGATCGACTTCGGCATTGGGCACAATCGCGCCCGTGGGATCAGCAACTACGCCCTGCACGGTCGTTGCGGGTGCGGGCTTTGGAGCGGAATTCGATGAGTCCGCGGCGAGAACGGCGGCAGGCGAAAGTAGCAAAGCAATCAAGGCAGAAAGGCGCAGCATGCGAATCTCCAGCAATACTCAACATCGGGCCAGGGGAATCAACCCGTCACTGCACGGACATCAGGCGTCGGCTCTTCTTGAGAGGAACATTCTTTGGCCGGCGAATGCCTGGGGAGACAATCCTCGTCTCGCGCGTTCCTCGCTGCGCGACGATCTTGGACTGCGCTCTAACTCCATGCTGCTTACGCACTTGCAGTCCTGTTTTTAGGGGCACCCTGATGAATTGATTTTCGCAGGACTCAAAGCGGCTGTCCAGTCTGCAGGCGAGTCCACCAGCACATCGGGTGGAATCGCTTCAAGGCTGCCTGGTGCCAGTCCGAAGGTGCAACCAATGCACCATGCGCCGGCGTTTCGCGCCGTGAGAACGTCCACCTGGCTGTCACCGATCATCATTGTTTGCTCCGGAGTGGCGCCCGCGTCTTTCATCAGCGCCAACAACCCCTCCGGATCGGGCTTCTTGGTGCTGAAACTGTTGCCGCCATAGATATTTTGAAAGTAGGGAGCCAGCCCCAGCGCCTCGCAGATGGCCTGCGCCGGACGCACAGGCTTGTTGGTCAGTACGGCCATCGCTCGGGCTGGAACGTCCACCTGATCGTGCAGCTTATGCAACGCGTCCAGGGCCTCAAGAACGCCGTCATAGGCATAGGTGTAGTCCAGCTTGTGCTCGCGATAATAATCGAGAAAGAACTTATACGCTTCGGCGAGAAATTCCTCGCCAGGCTCCTTGCCGTCATCGGTGGCAAACGCCCGTCGCACCAGCATTAGCGCGCCGTTGCCGATGTAGCCGGCAATAATCTCGTCGGAAAGATGCGGCCGGCCAAACTTCTCCAGCGTGGCATTCACACTGTTGCACAGGTCCTGCGCTGAGTCGATGAGCGTGCCATCCAGGTCAAACACCAGTAACTTCAACCGCTCCACAGGCACAGGACGAAGAACCCGAATCATGATTCCAGTGTAACGGCAGTCGGAACGCGCTTCGGTGACCTGTTCTTCAATTCTGGCTTACGAATATCGCCGCCCATCGATCTCCACGCACGAGCACCACAGGCAAAATCTCACCGCCCGCCGCGGTGCAATCCCGCTGCAATCAGGTTGCAGCCATAAATGCATCTCCATCCAGCACATCATCGCCCGCAGCGCTCCTGATTCATTCATGTTCGCGATGCGGCCACATCTTCTGCAAGCTCCTCGCAAGTTGCGCGTCGTTTGTGTCCGCCGTCATTCAAAATCCCTCATTTTCTAAGACACCGCGCACCGGAGAAATGTTCTCGATCATGCGAGAATACCTCTTCGCACAAATTTGAAGAGAGGAATTGCATGAACCTCCGCCAATCATTTCTTTGTTTGTCGCTGTTGCTGGTCTTCCCAACAGCCCCGTGTCCGGCACAACAATCACACAGCACCACCCCTGTTGCTCCCGGCGAAAGCATCCAAAACCTCGGCCCACTCCTCGATCGCGTCAATGCACTGAAATCGGAACTGCGCGAATACCACGCGTGCACGTGCAAGTGCGGATGCTACGCTAAGGATCTCGATCTCCAGGCCGACCGTGCCATCGCCTTCCTGCGTACCCGTGCCGCGCATCGGCGGCCCAACGAGAAGCTGGCTCTTGTTCTCGACATTGACGAAACAACACTCTCGAATTGGGACCAGATGTCGACCGCCAACTTCGAATACAACAGCAAGGATTTCAACGCTTGGGTCGAGTCCGCGCAGGCTCCCGCTATACCCGGCACGGTGCGCGTCTACGATGAAGCACAGCGTCTCGGCGTAAGTGTCTTCTTCCTCACCGGCCGCTCCGACTCGCAGCGCGCGTCAACCGAAACAAACCTGCGCGTCCGAGGATTCAATACCTGGCAGAAACTCATCATGCGCAGCCTCGAGCAGAAAGGACTCACCGCCCTCGCGTACAAATCGGCCGAGCGGGCAAAGATAGTCGCTGCGGGCTACCGCATCGTCCTCAACGTTGGCGATCAGTGGAGCGACCTACGCGGCAATCCCGAGGCCGAATACTCCGTCAAGTATCCCGACCCTTTCTACTTCATCAAGTGATGGGAGAGGGGGTCGCTGCGGGGAATTAGGAAATATGCGGGGGAGGGAAAAAGACAGGCGAGGCCTCCCAGGAGGTTGAGCTATGTCATCGCGGTCTCGATGGCAGAACTCGTTAGGCCTCGCCTGAGGAACGAAGTGTTACAAACGCTTTAACCACGGCCTGGCCACCTAGACCCAGCCGTCACGGCACTGCGAAAACTCAATGCACGCGAATGTCGCCAGAGCCTGTTTCGATCCGCACCGTCGGTCCGCCGCCATGCACCTTGCCAACCATGTGGTGCTTGTCAAACGATCCCTGCACCGCCATTTCCTGGTCGGTGTGAACGCTGCCTGAACCTGTCGACGCATCCAGCGTGAACGCGGCACTGCCTGCCCAGAATTCAACGCCGCCTGATCCCGTCTCCAGCTTCCAATCTGAAGTCGGTGTACCCGTAACCTTGATGTTGCCCGAGCCTGTGCCTGCGTGCAGACTGCCCTTCAGATTCTTCAGCTCGACATTGCCTGAGCCGGTCTGCGCCTTCACATCGCCCTGGCCGACCTGATCGGCGTAGATGTTGCCCGATCCGGTGTTGACGACGAAGCCGCCCTGCAGCCCGGTGGCATTGATGCTTCCCGATCCGGTTCCCAGCTTCGCATTCTCGCCTACGCCATCATCCTTGATGTCGCCCGAGCCCGAGTTGGCTTCGAGGAACGAATTCGCCGGAGCCTCAATCTCGTAATCGATGCTGATGTTGTGGTAGTTCTCGTGCCGCTGTCCGATGCGGATAATGTTCCCGGTTTGCTCCACCGGCGGATTGTTTGCAATCTCCTGCACGCGCTGCTCGTTGCTTCCCCAGTTCGACTTCACGCGGCCGACGATATGCACGGTGTTGCCCGATCCATGCGTAATATGGATGTGCCCAGAGCCGGTTGAAACTGCCAGTTCCACATGTCCGTTGACCGTCAGGTTGCGTTCAAATGTCGCTTCGTTGGCCAGCGCCGGAACTGCCGCGAGGGCCAGAATTGCTGCTGCTAACGCAAAACGCTTCATCATGTTCCTCGATTCACTTCAGGTTCAGCGGTCAGAGTTCGGAATTCAGCTCAGGCTCATCGGTTCCCGATTTGTTCTCTCTGACCTCGTTGGTACGGCTCAATTTCACTTTGAAATGGGGGAGGGCTACTCGATATTTCCACGCCTAAGGAATGAGCATGCGCATTGCCAAAGGCGCTTTCCACTGCAACTTCATTGGATTCTTCGGTTCACCGGCTGCAAATCGCCTCAGATTGCCGGCCACGGTTGTCCGTTTACGGACACACTCGTGCGTACCCGAACATTCCGGCCCGGCCACGTAGGCGAGTCGAATGAGACTGAACTTGCGCACCGGTTCCTCCATTTGCCGCCTGCTGCATGGATGACGTTTTGCAACCCACATCGGTTAACGAAGAATCTGTTCCTCAGAATTCATAACTAAGAACTGGCAGCTGTTCTTACTGCTGCAAAACCACTTGGTCGCCCTCTTTCAGTCCCTTCACAATCTCGGTCTGCGAACCGTTCGACAGACCCACGGCGACCGCGACCTTGCGCGTGCCGTCTTTCTGGTTCTTATCAGGGACCTGCACAAATGCGTTCTTCTGCGCGTCGTAGCTCACCGCGTTCTCCGGGACCATCAGTACACCCTTGTGCTCGTCCAGCATGATCTCCGCATTGGCTGTCATGTTGGCTTTCAATTCGCCGCCGGGATTGTCGATGCTCACACGCACTTCGAAGGTTGTGACGTTGTCTTTCTCCACACCCAGCGGAGCGATTTTCGTGACTTTCCCGTTAAAGATGCGATCGCGAAAGCTTTCCACCTTGATGCGTGCAGGCTGACCCATATACACGTGTGCGATGTCCGCTTCATCTACCTTGCCCTGCACGTAAACCTGGTTCACATCGCCTTCGGTCATCACCAGCGTAGCCGTCGAGCCGAGCACCAGGATCGAACTCACCGCATCGCCCATTTCCACGTCACGCGATAGGATTTCGCCATCCATTGGCGCCACAATCGTGGTGTAACTCAACTGCTCTTCAAGTTGCTTCAGGCTTGCCTGGCTTTGTGCCACTTGCGCTTTTGCCTGTTTCAGCTTCGCGTTATCGACCCCGATTTGCGCCTTGGATGCGTCCCGCCGCGTCAGCGCGGCCAGGTAATCTTTGTTTGCATCATCCAGCGCTTGCCGGCTTACGATGCCTTCCTTTGAGAGCTGCTGGTTGCGATCGAGCGTAGCCTTGTACATCGGCAGATCCGGCGCCGCTGCATTCACCTTGTCCTGCTCGATGTTTGCCACATAGGTAGCAACGTTCGCCTCGGCCGCCGCGAGTTGCGCCCGCTGTGCCTCAACCTGCGCCTGTATTTCCTGCTGATCGAGCTGCGCCAGCCGCTGTCCTTTGTGAACCTTGTTATTGATGTCCGCATACAGCTGTGTCACGATGCCCGACGCCTTGCTTTTCACCTCGACCTTGGTGATGGGCTGAATTTTTCCCGTGGCCACTACCGACCGCGTTACGTCGCCACGCTGCACCTTGGCGATTCGATTCGGGTCTATATTTGTCGTCCGCACCAGCCGTGCCGCACCCACCCCGATCACCACAATCACCAACAGCACAACTGAACCAATCCAGATCCAGATCTTCTTTCTTTTACGCGTAGCCATGGAGCACCCCCAACGCCAACAGAGCTCTCGCTCCCCAGAATATGAAAGCCGAATGAATTAACCGCTTATTCGCGGATAGAGAATCGAAACCCTGCAGCTTTTGACAGCAATTTCAGTTCCAATTGGTCAGATCGCAGGACAAGCCAAGAAATGCTCAGATCCCTTGCCTGCTGGAACCTGATACGCACACTGGGAGAGGTTAGTTCCGGACATGGCTGTGACTGTCCACATCCTCTTTTGTGAGCACCAAATCTGGCACAGGCCCTCAGAATGCTATCCTCACAACCGAGATGCACGGTCTGCCGCTTCTCCAGGTTGTCTCCGTCGCCATGCTGATTCTGGCCAACGCTTTCTTTGTGGCCGCCGAATTTGCCATGGTCAGTACCCGCGACACCCGCATCGAGCAGCTCCTCGCCGCCAAGGTCCCCGGCGCGCGAGCCGTCCGCCGCCTGCAGCACGAGCTTGAATATTTCCTCCCCGCCGTCCAACTCGGCGTCACTCTCTGCTCGTTGGCGATCGGCTGGATCGGCGAACCGTTGGCCGCCAATATCGTTCTCGGCTGGATCGATATGCTCCCGCAGCCACCTGCTCATGCACAGGCGTACGCACACGCGGCCTCCATCGCCGCCGTCGCCATCGGCTTTGCTTTCATCACGTACTTTCACGTCACCATCGGCGAACTCGTCCCCAAATCGCTCGCTCTGCGGCGTGCAGAAGCCCTTGCCGTTGCCGTTGCGCCGCCCATGCTCATCTTTATGCGGATGGCGCGGCCTGCGGTCCGCCTACTCAAGGGATCGGCCGCCATTATCCTGCGGGGATTCGACATCCAAATGACCGAGCGAGCGGCCGTCCACTCGCCCGAGGAACTCAAGCTCATTACTACCGCCGCGCGCCGGCTCGGCCTGCTCCCGCGCTTTCAGGAGACGCTGATCCACCGCGCCATCGAGCTCGATGATGTTCCCGTACGCGAAATCATGACGCCGCGCCAGCGGATCTTCTCTCTGCCTTCCAACATGCCGATCGAAGAGGCCAGTGCCCAGGTTATCGAGCACATGAACTCCCGCGTTCCGGTCTACGACGAGACCCGGGGCCCTGAGCACATCATCGGCGTCGTCTACTCCAAGGACATCGCGCGTCTCATGTTCTTCCGTCCCAAATCGCAGTCGCGCCCCGCCGCCCAGCAGGCGTTCGCCGACTCACCCACATCGCATTCTGCTAACCCGCAACTTGGCCTTCCGTTCATGGACCTCCGGCTGCGCCAGGTCATGCGCGAAGTACTCGTAGTCCCTGAAACCAAATCTGCACTCGCTCTCCTGCGCGAATTTCAGAAGCGTCGTCGCCAGATGGCTATTGTTGTCGACGAGTACGGGTCGACCGTCGGCCTCGTCACCGCCGAAGACGCCATCGAACAGCTAACCGGCGAGGTCGAGGACGAGTTCGACGATCCCGCGCGCCCCGTACTCGCCAATGCCCAAGGCACGCTGGTTCTCGAGGGCAGCGCCAACCTGCGGGACCTCGAAACGCAGATGCAGTGGAGCCTGCCACGCGACGGCGGGGTCGAAACTCTTGCCGGCTTCGTACTCACTCGTCTCGGCCACATCCCCAGAAGCGGCGAATGGGTGGATTACGAAGGACGCCGCCTCACCATCGTCGAGATGGAAGGCCGCCGCATCGCCAAAATCCGCGTTGATCCTATCGCGAAGCCCGAGCCCACCGCGCAGATCTCGTAAAACTACATCGCAGATCGATCTCGTTCGCAAAGACCGCACCTGAGCTCAGGACGGGCAAAGAAAGCGACGAGATTAAGTCGTGTTTTCAGTGGCTTAGCTTCACCGGATGCTCCTGACGTGTGAAATCTTATCCTTCCGCCGGCAAAGCAGGGAGTGAGCACTTCCAGGAAAGCAATTCAATGGAATCCGTATAAAGAACCCAAAGGGACATGGGATCCATGTTACTTGCGTTACATGGGTAATCCGGACTTGAGTTACTTATCGCTTGTTTGGTAACACCTAGGTGTTACACAATGCCACCAAGGGTTGACTATGAGACAAGAAACCTACCGATTCGCACTGGACGAAGCTGCCGCAGAGCTCCGAGACATCGTCACGCAGTTCGAAGCGCTTAAGGCAAAGAAGGAACAGATCGAGAAAGCAGTCGAGGCGCTGAAGCCCTTCATTGGTCTCCAGGCCGAAACCCCAACCATCGAAACGAGCGTTGCTCACAGCGCGCCCGCGTTCGAACAGCCAACTCCTGAACCCGTTGAATTCACCTTCATGCAGATTTCCGGACCGGGCATGGAGGTCACCAAATCCGAACCGGCTCCAGTTGAGGTTGCGGTCGAGCAGGTTCCCGAACCGGTGCACGCCATGGCCGAGGCCACGACGGAGCAAGTTGCCTATTTTCGCCAACCCTCCGCTGACCCGTTCCAGCGGCGCATCGACGATGCCCTTTGGGGATGGCAGCAGAGGCCGGAGGGCCTTCTGTCGCCGATCTGACGGCGTCGCACAGGCCTCGAGGAAGTAGATCCGTAACAGGGCCGTAAAATGCGGAAATTCCGCATTCAAGTTTTTCTCAGATGGTCAACCCAGCAGGCGCTCCTCGCCCCCAGGCAGGGAGCGCCTGATCGCGTCTATGTGCTGCTCCATGTTGGGGATGGGACTAACCTAATAGTTGCAGAAGGAATAAATTTCAGGCATCTGAAATCATGCTAAATTCGCCATTGGAGATCGAGATATGAAACCCAACATGGGAGAAGCTTATCGCGTAGCGTTTGACTCAGCTAACTTGGAACTGAACGACATCCTCGCAGCCTACGAGGATCTCAGAGCGCGCAAAGAACGCATTGAAAAAGTTGTAATGGCCCTCAAGCCGCTGCTGGGAGCTGAGGAAGCCGCCGCCGCTGCAGCTGCCGTGCAAAGTGCGTCGGATGCAGCAAACGAAGCGAGCCAACCGGCTGAAGAGGTTCCTGCGTACCAATACCAGGCAACGAATGGTAACGGTAACGGCGCATCATCAGCTGATCCGTTCGCCCGTCGTCTCGACAGCGCCCTCGGTCATGGTGCAGGACGGAAGTTCAACCGGCAGTTCTAAAGCCGGCTGCAAGTCACGCTCGGTTGCATGGCGGAACACCGCTCATTGGCGCGGGGTCTCCCTGCAGCCGTTCCTCGATCTCCTGTCACTCAATGCCAGACCGTCTCATCTGGCAATGCCATGCTCTCCATGGCAAATCACACCGGAGCGTCCTCCGCTCCCGCGGAGCGCGGTAACTCTTACTATTGACTCTTACTCTCCATCGCCGCGTGCGTGCTAGACTACGCGCCTGGAGAGGGCATGAAACCGGAAGGGTACGTAGAAATCTATCGCGTAGCGTTTGACGCTGCGAATTCTGAACTGACCGAGATCAGCGCAGAGGTTGAACGGCTGCGTATCCGGAGAGAACACATCGAAAAGCTTGTCGGCGTTCTCAAGCCGATTGTCGCCAAAGGGGAACGGGTCGTCGGTCATGTTGCGGCAGAGGCGGGGCCGCGCGAAGAAACAAAACCGGCTACTGAGGCCAAATCCGAGCCGGGCGGACAGGAAGCATTCGTGGCTGATCCATTTCAGCGCCGCATCGACCACGTGCTGGGAATCGGTGCGGGCATTCGCGACGTGAGGAAATACAGCCGGCAGTTTTAGTGCTTCGGCGATTCGGAGCAAACTGGACAGACTGGAGTGTGTTTCCGATCCGCTGGGCGTTGGCAGTCTCTCGATCTCGCTCTGGCGTCAGCTGCGTACGATGTAATCTCCCCTGGAATTTCCGCAATTACTGCGATAAATAACCGATGCTATGAGTCCGAGCGGCCCAACGGACGCCCTGCGACTTCTGCTAGGACACGATGAGATGGACGATCTGCGCCGTCGGATCTGCACCCTCCTCGAGCGTCAGCATTCCCACGGTTACGGGCAATTCGAATCGCCGAGGTCCGCACGAGCCTGGATTGAAATACAGCACGCCTTTGTGTCGCCGGATGCCGGGCTGGTGAGAGTGGCCGTGAAGCACCGCCGCGAATTTGCCCGCTGCCGGATTGAGATGCAGCGCGTGCACGTCGTGAAGCATGTAGATGTAATGACCATCGAGCAGCAGCACGTCCGTTTCCGGGAGGTGGCTGCACGGACCGCTTCGATCGACATTGCCGCGGATCGCTGTAACCGGCGCGATCGTTTCGAGGGACTTGAGAATGGCAGCGTCTCCGACATCGCCGAGATGCAGGATGCGCTTGACTCCGGCTAGGGCGGGCATCACTTCGGGACGGAGCAGTCCGTGCGTATCGCTGATCACGCCGATCTTCATCGGCCGGAACTGAAGAGGAGTGACCAGCGGCTCTTCACCTTGGCCGCTTCGGGTTTCGTCACAGGATCGACCATCTGCCGTGGATTGCCGGGAGCCTCCGGATCATCCATCGCAATGCAATAGACGCCGGTCCAGTTGTTCTGCCACTTCCAACCCCTGAACGTCCCCACGGCCTGCTGTTCCAGGTGCGCTGCCGCATGGGTGGACGAGAGCTCATGGTTGCAGTGGAGACAGCGCGGCGATGCGCCATTGCGGAAATGTCCGCCGCATACGCATGGCTGCAGAAACGGTTCCCACGACTCCTCGATCTCCCCGTACTGCAAGGAAGGCTTCGGGAATCCCACAACCAGCGGATTGGAGTGATTCAAAATGGCAAGCATTCCACACTCATCGCAGTACGCATATGAGTTGTCGCCGAAGCCCGAGTGCCAGAGCGAGTAGCGATAAACCCGCCCGCAATGCTCACAATCACCTTTTTTCAGAATAACCATAGCCCTCTCACAACCCCATTTCCAGGCGTGTGCGCGGATCGAGTTGATCGCGCAGCGCGTCTCCCAGGAAGTTGAAGCCAAGCACCGCACCTGCGACTGCTATTGCCGGAAAAAGAACCAGATGCAGAGAATCAACGAGATCTAATCTCGCGTGGCGCGGCCGGGAGCAGGTGAAGCCATTCGTGTTACGTTGACTCAGTTGGCACTTTCACTTGTACCTGGCCGACGCTACTCTAAGATTGCTTCTTGCGATCATTTATTAAAGAACCAAGGTAGTGCAAGAGGCTGAATCAGGATACCTGAAAAACTAAGATGAAGGAATTACCCCGAACCGACGAAGGACACGCTCGAACAAACTGGCGGCACGCGGTCGCAGCCTATACTGAACCGCGTGTGCTGCAGGTGCTTGCACTCGGATTCTCGAGTGGCTTGCCGCTCCTGCTGACCTACTCAACTCTTTCGGCATGGCTTGCGACAGCCGGCGTTCGGCGCGCAGCGATCGGCACCTTCGCACTGGTTGGCACGCCCTACGCATTCAAGTTTCTGTGGTCGCCGCTGATGGATCGCGTGCCACCACCACTGCCCTTGGGACGGCGGCGCGGTTGGGGAATCACCATCCAGATCCTTCTCATCGGCGCAATTCTCGCTCTGGGATCGTGCAATCCAAAGCATAACCTGCCCCTGATGGCCGCCCTCGCGGTGGTTGTCGCATTTCTATCTGCGAGCCAGGATATCGTGATCGATGCGTGGCGAGTGGAGAGCCTGAAGAGCGATCAGCAGGCTCCCGGAGCAGCCATGATTCAGTCCGGCTACCGGATCGGCATGCTGGTTGCCGGGGCAGGCGGCCTGTTCATCGCAGCGTACGCAGGGTGGTTCGCGGCCTATGCCACAATGGCTGCGCTGCTCGGCGTGGGACTGCTGGTGTTTTTGCTGGGTCCCGAACCGAAGGTCGCGGCGGAAACTTCGCATGCTGCGGGATCGGGATGGCATGCGATTCGCCACGCGATTTTCGACCGCCGTGATCGGTCCCTTTCGCGATTTCATGCATCGGCCGCTTTGGCCCGTGATCCTGATCGCCATCTTCGGATACAAGCTGGGCGAGGCAATGGCGGGAGTGATGTCGACGCCACTCTATATATCGCTGGGATTTTCGCTCCCCGAGATCGCCGACCGCATCGAAAATGTTCGGATTTTTCTCGATTGTGGCAGGGGCTCTTAATCGGCGGTGTAGTGACGACCAGATTCGGAATTCGCCGCTCGCTGATTCTTTGTGGCATTTTGCAGTCGGTCGGGAACCTGTTCTTTGTTCTGCAGGCCGTGGGCGGACATCGGATCGGCTACCTTGCTTTATGTGTCACTGCCGAAAATATCACGGGTGCAATGGCCGGGACCGCGTTGATAACCTATCTTTCGAGTCTGTGCTCGCCCGCTTTTACGGCGACTCAGTTCGCGCTGCTTTCCTCGCTTGCATCGCTTGGCCGCACCGTGGTGGCCTCCTCAGGGGGAGCGTTGTCGGAGAAGATCGGCTGGGTACGGTTCTTCCTGCTCACCAGCGTCGTCGGATTGCCGGCTATCCTTTTGATCATGTGGATCGGACCACGCGACGATTTCAAAAAAAGCACCGTGAACCAGCCATTGACGGCACCGATGGCGGGTCAGAAGACCTGACCACTGCTTAGCAGTTCCAAACGAACGTCACAATCTCCGGCTTGAACTCTTCTGTGATCTTCAAATACTCCATGGTGAAGGCAAAAGTGAAGCGTCGGGGTTGCAACTTCCGGGATTGAGCACGACATGAAAGGAATTCTGGGGTATTAGAAGACGTGAATATTCTAAGTAAGCATCGCTGTGTCCTCGTGGCTGCGGCTCTGCTCATTCTCGCGGCGCAGATCCCAGCGCATGGACAGAATGGCCCGGCTCTTCAGCCCGAGGCGGAACAGTTGATGGCGCTGGCGAATCAAGCCCGCGCGGCTGTGGGCGCTCCGCTGCTGCATTGGGATCGTGGACTGGCCGAGGCAGCACGCAAGCACACTCTGCGCATGGTTGCCGAAGGGCCAATCGCGCATCAATATTCGGGAGAGCTGGATGTTTCTGAGCGCGCCGGTTTAGCCGGCGCCCACTTCGACTTGATCGAAGAGAACGTCGCCGTTGCCTCCACGCTGACAGCGATTCACGATGGGTGGATGCAGTCGAAAGGACATCGGGAAAACCTGCTCAATCCCCAGATCGACAGCGTTGGAATTGCCATCGTGGCAAGTCGCGGCGTCCTATACGCCACCGCCGATTACTCCCGCGGCGTGCAGGCGCTCACGCGGGAACAGGTTGAATCACTCGTTTCCGGACAGATCCAGAGCGCCGGAATGAAGGTCCGGGCCGATCATTCACTCGCCCGCGCCGCTTGCCTGATGAACAATGGCATTCCCCGATCAACTGCTGATACGCCGCCAGGATTCGTCATGCGCTGGGAGGGTTCAGATTTGACACGCTTGCCTCAGAATCTGGTCGGTCAACTCAAATCAGGTCGCTACCGGGAAGCAGCAGTCGGCAGTTGCGATGCGCACGGTGATCAGGGTACGTTTACCTCTTACCGCGTCACTGTATTGCTGTATTGATCAGGAGCCAGGAGATGGTGAAGGCGGGCTTGGGCGCCTTGTGTAGATCAGGTC
Source organism: uncultured Acidobacteriaceae bacterium (assembly GCA_963735215.1). Taxonomy (GTDB): domain Bacteria; phylum Acidobacteriota; class Terriglobia; order Terriglobales; family Acidobacteriaceae; genus Telmatobacter. The sequence continues at coordinate 115,640 of CAVTKF010000019.1, forward strand.
GTACTCCACGTGCCACGTCTTGCCGTTATCTGTTGACCCCTGAGAGAACTGACGGACCTTGTCCGAACCAAGGTTGAAGAATTGCAGATGCCGCAAGAGCGTTCCACCCGAGGCCTGCGGTACTTCATCTGTCCAGTAGTCCATCACACCATCCTTGATTCCGCCGTGGAAGAAGATGACCCCGGCTGAGTTGTCGACCCAGTATTGTTCCCAGCGCTTAAGATTTACATTCCAGGTGTTGTAACTCTTGCCGAAGTAGGGACCTCCCGCCGAGGTCCAGTTCTCCCAGATGACGCAACCTCCCATCTCTTTCGCTATATGACTTGAGCCCTGGTGCACTCCATCGGCGGCAGATACAACGTCCCAATCGCCGACCCAGAAATCGAACTGCCGAAACTCGACATTTTCGCACGGCGCAGCATTGTGCTGAACCCGCTTTGAAAGCGATACGAATTGAGGGTTCTCGCGCAGGGAATTCCACTCGCCATCATTTGCAAGACGGGCGGATTGAGAGAATCCGCCGTCGGCCGAGGACTTGAGGGATGCGAGCGCGCGGTCTGAATCGCCCATCGCGGCATAGGTAGCCGCGAGTTCATAGTCGGCTAGGTAAGCCGGGAGGCCTTTCCTTGCACCCAGGGTCTTGGCTTTTTGCATCGCGTCGAGCGCTACGTCATAGTGTTTGTCGTGTCGGGCAGAAACGGCAAGCCGATACCAAAAGTGTGCATTCTTAGGGTCTTGTCGCGTCAGGGTGGAGTACTGGTGCTCAGCATCGCTCCAGTTTTGCGCGGCGTATGCCTTGTCGGCTGCGGAAATCGCGGGATCAGCGGGAGCAGGCGACTGGGACCATCCTGCGAAGGGAAGAAGCGCTGAAATGAGTACGATATCGCGAAGCAATTTCATCAAGATCCTCGGTTTCACTTACTGCAGTTCCCGAGACGATACAGACATCCGCCACGACTTGCGTGCAGATTGTGACCAATGGCAAACGTGGGGTGACGCTTGGCGCGTAGATCTGCAGTCGATGCCAAATCAAGGCTGGGGCGCATTGCGTGAAGCTTCAAGCCGAACCTTCTTGAGGAAGTTCCAGGCTTTTCCGTTGATCTCATCGGAGATCACGTAGTAGTTGTGATCGTGATTGGGTATCAGGTTCAACTCGATCTGATATCCGTTCGCCGCGTAAAGTCGCTTAGTGGCTTCAACCACATCGACAGGGAAGTTGGGATCGCGGTCGCCCACCCAGATTGCGATGGGCATTTTGCGATCGGCTTGCTCGAAAAGCCCGTCGGGATTGGCCTGCAACGCCCCCGCGTGGATGGCCGCGGCAGCGAACAAATCAGAATCCATGACAGCCAGAAACAACACGTATGCCGCCCCAGCGGAGTGGCCGAAGAGATAGATGCGGCTCTCGTCGATCGGATGGATGGCCTTTACCTGGTCCATAACCGCGTTGAAGAATTCGGGCGGATCCACTAATGATCCCCATCCCGCGGTATTGAACGCATCGGGAGCAGCGACGATGAACCCCTCTCGTCCCGCCAGGTCCTTCCACGCCTGTGCCATGATTTCGCCGTTGCGGCCGGAACCATGCAGCAGCACCACGACCGGCATCGGCTCCGGCCTTTCGGGAACGACCAGATAGAGCACTCTCGAGCGCCCTGAAAAATCGAAGGAGAGCTTCGTGATCTTATCTTTGGCCAACGCAGGAATCGCCAGCAGCAATGCACACAGGAACGTCGCCGAGCAACGCAGCATTTTCATCCGTGCTCCGTACAATCGTGAAGGTGATCAGTATATGCCTGATGATGGGGTCCTGCCCCGGTCGGGACTCTCAGCCGAATCGTTCGTGGTCTTTCCAGAACACCGGCCAGGGCTGGCGCGGCGGACCGCAGACATAAATGTCCGAGTGATACTCACTCTCTTCGTTCCTGACGCCGGAAGGGTTGGCAACGTGGCCGGCAACGCGGCAGGCCGTGAAGTTGCGGTTGGCCCACTCCAGCGAAGACCCAATGACAATGAGCGTCGTAGGCTGTGGCGATGGATAGCCCCGCAGCCAAGCCGAGTTGGTCATGCTGATGGGCGGCGGCAGGTGATACGCCGAGCCAAACATTTCGATCGCGCCCTGCTCGCCGTAATTGCCAGCCAGGATGCCGAGGTTCGCCTGCTGATCTGCGGGAAGGGAATCGCGAACCGCGGCAATGGCCTTGACCATCTCGTCCCAGCCAATTTCCTCGCGCAGATCCTCGCTGTGTTTGAGCGCGAAGTCGCGCAGCGGGCCGCTCGTGGCGAACGGAACCCAGCCGGCAAAAAAGTAGCCACCAGCAAAGAGCAGGCCAGCGAAGAAGACGGCTTCGACTGTGCGTTGCGTCCATCGGGGGATGCGCGTCAGCCAGCGTTCGCAGGTGACGGCGCCCATCGCGATCAGCACTGGGTAGGCTTCGGCAACGTAGTAGAAGCGGCCCTTATCGACCCAGAACACCACCAGCGGAACTAAATACATCCACGCGATCATGCGATAACGGCGGTCGCGCAGGAATGAGTAGAGTCCGATGAGCCATACTGGCGCGGCGAAGAGATTGGCGCACACCAGAAACTGGTAGCGCAGGAATCCTTCTGCGCGGCCCTCATCCACGTCGCGTGCGTGAATGTGTTGGAGAAATTTGTACGAGATGAAATCGTGTCGGACAAGCCAGATGAGATTGGGTAAAAAGATCAGCAGCGCAAGCGCGACGCCCGCCCAAAACCACTTCGATGTGAAGTAGCGGCGAGCAGGCGAAAGCGCCATGCCGACGAGGATTCCAGCGATGAAAAAGACGATGGAGTATTTTGTCAGCAGTCCCAGGCCCAAAGCAGCACCGATTGCCAGCCAATATCGCGGGTTCTCGGTTTTGAGCATGCGGATCGTGAACCACGCGACGAGCACCCACCACAAAAACGCGTACGAGGTGTACTGGAATTCTGTGGCTTCGAAGATGGGGAGAGGCGAGAGCGCGACAGCCAGCGCCGTGGCGAACTGGGCAAGGCGGCCGCCGCCAAGGTCTCGGGCCATTAGTCCGCTGACCACGATCACAGCCGCTTGACCGATCACGGAAAACATCCGCAGCCCGATCAGCGACAAGCCGAAGAGGCTAAGCCCGATGCGCTCGATGAATGGCGTCAGAGGGGGGTAGGAGACATAGCCCCAGTTCAGATGCCGCGCGTCGCTGAGGAACTGCAGTTCGTCGCGATGAAAACCGTATCGGCCATTGGTGAGGATATGCACCAACGCGGCTGCAGCGGCAATGCAGAAGACAGGAAGAAGGCTCGTGGTCCGCGTACTGACGTTATTCAAGGTGTGATTGCTGGGGCCTGCAGGCACACTTAACTCTGCCAAGGTCGCCTCCTGATCTCAGCTTACGTTCCCGCTCCCGCTCCGGTTCCGCAATTTTCGCGTACGGGCTCCGCCACCAGCACGGATTGCATTCCAGCCGCGGTGGCTGCCTGGATCCCGAGATCCGTATCTTCGAAGACCAGGCAGAGCTCCGGCGCAACGCCGAGCTTCGACGCTGCCAACAAAAAGCCTTCCGGCGAAGGCTTGCCGTGCTTGTAGTCTTCGGCGCAAACCAGCACCTGAAACTTGTCGAGCAAATTGAGCGCCGTGAGCGAACCAACGACCGACGCGCGACGGCTACCGGAGACGACCGCAAATGGGACCTGCCCGTATGTTTCCTCGATCACCTCCAGCACGTCGGGGATCCCCTTGAGCTCAGGCAGTTGTGCGTGATAGAGGATTTCCTTTCGCGCGGCCAGAATATCCACCGGCATGCTGAGGCCTTGCATTTCGTTCAGATCGGCGATGATTTTGCGCACCGGCTTGCCGCCCCACGCATAGAAAAGCTTTTCGTCGTATGTGGCTCCGAACTCAACGAGCGCTTTGGTCCACGCTTTGTAGTGCAGCGGCATCGAGTCGGCAATGGTGCCATCGCAGTCGAACAGATAAGCGCGGAAATCGCCCGCGGGCAGTTTTAGATTCATCGAAAAAGGGGTCTCCAGATCAGGTGTATTTATTTGAATGCGCAGCGAGACTCGGTCGATCCGCGAACGTGAGCTATCGAAATGCTGCTGTTGCGTGATCCGTAGGCGCGGCGCTTCCGCCCTCGCCAGGCTGGGTCGGCTCCATCTTCAGAGCGTTATTGAAGCGGTTGAAATAGTTGAAGAGCCCAATCGCGCAAAGTAACTCAACAATCTCGCCTTCCGAGTAGAAGCTGCGCAACTCCGCGAACTGCCCGTCGCTTACGCCATGGGCATCGCGCGTGACCGTTTCTGCCAGACGAAGCGCCGCTTTTTCTGCCGGGGTAAAGTCCTCGCGTTTCTGCCACTCAGCCAAGTGCGCAAGCTGGTCGTCGGACCACCCCAGCCCCTTGGCCAAAATGGTGTGGCTAGCCAGGCAATAAGGCGTCTCGTTCACCTGGCTGGTGCGGACGATTATCAGCTCTTTCAGCCTGGTCGAAACTGTGCCCGTATTGAGCACCGCGCCAAAATGCGCCTGCATGGTGGCGAAGATCTCCGGCCGGTGCGCCATCACGCGAAACATGTTGGGCACGTTGCCGCGCTGGGCGAAAGCCTTGTCATAGAGAGCCGCCAGATCGGGGGTTACTTCGCTGCGATCGAGTCTGGATATGCGGGACATCGGACCTCCTCGGTGGTTATTTCCATGGTAGCTGACGGCCGTCTCAATGGTCGCTCGCAGCGTCCCGGCAGGCGCGCCGCGACATTTTGACGCGACCCGCTCAGTCTGCTAACTTTATAGAGGACAATTCAGCGCCAGACACTCCTCAGTAGCTCAATGGCAGAGCATTCGGCTGTTAACCGAAGGGTTGTAGGTTCGAGTCCTACCTGAGGAGCCATAGAATCAATAATTTACAACAATAATCTTCAAATCCCTTTAGCCGATTGTGCCCATTTTTGTGCCCATCACGATTGCAGTTCCATTGGAAGTCTGTCAGATTCTAGCCCGATGTGAGCCAGCTGCAGTTCCGTGCAGTTCTGACCATCTCTATTTATTGGAAGATGTTACGTTCGCTTGGAGCAATGTGGAGCGCGTCTCAGAGTCATCTGATGGCCCCTTGCCTCAATGATTTACCGAATGGGTTGCAGGGGAGGCCCTCAAGCCGCCCACGCGTTAATTTGTCCTGACGGCAGACTTGCAACCCGTCGCGGCCTTCTAAGGCGAGAGCAGAGAGAACCTAGAGAAGGAAATCTTGGGTCAGATCAAGCGCTATCGCGCAGAGCTGAAGGGGAGCCTCGGTTGAGATTGATCATCTGGCACCAATCCGAAAGAAGGTTGCTGCTATGCGGAGGCAGCGCGCAGGTATGTAGTCGCGTCGCTCCAGTAAGAATTTGAATTAGCTCATGCCAGCCAATCGGCATCGATCACTTGTCCGAGCAGATGGGATGAGAAGGTCGACCCCGATCGTAGCCAGCGTTAAGCTGACGTAGATCAACGCACTCAAAGGTGCAATCCCGAAGGATGGAGGCCGACTCGTGAAGAAGCATAGCAATTCTGTGAAGAAGAGTGAACCCCTGATGAAGCGCTGGAACCCGCGAGCGGGACAGCGGCGGGATTCAAGCGAAGTGATGGCGGAGCTGGTTTCCCAACTGCGCCAGCAGTTGGAAATCAAGAGTGTTCCGGCTGTTGAACCAGCAAAAGAGGAGCACGATGCGGTGCGTCCGAACCTGGATCGTCTGACCGTGGGCGTGGATCTTGGAGATCAGTGGAGCAACTACTGCATATTGGGTTTAGGCGGGGAGACCCTTCGCGAGGGCCAGTTTCAGACGAGGCGTCAGGTGCTGTTCCAGCGTAAGCTTCCTCCGTGAAAGCGGCAGAGCAGGTTCCGCACGAAGTGCGCGAAACGCTCGAACCGTTACTGCGTCTGATCCAGTGCGAAACCCGCGAGACCCGCTACTATGATCACTTATGCTGCGCTTTGTTTTTGCATTGTTCCTGACCGTTTTGTTATTTGCACCTGTCCGTGGGGAATGTGCACTACAGCACGATCATGAGTCGGAACGGATGGGAAAAGTCCAATTCGACACGTCATGCAGCCCTGAGGTGCACGCCGAATTCGATCTGGCGGTGGCAACTTTACATTCCTTTGGTTACCAGAAGGCAGCGAACTTATTTGCAGACGTCCTAAGCAAGGATCCCAAGTGCAGCATGGCAGAGTGGGGCATTGCGATGAGCCACTACCGCGAATTGTGGGATCCGCCGACAGAGGACGATCTGAGGATCGGCCTGGAAGCCGCTCAAAATGGTCTCTCGATGAGACCGAAGACGCAAAGGGAACGCGACTATTTGAGCGCAATTCAGGCTTTCTATCAAAATGCAGGCTCAGAAAGTCACATCGACCGCGCCAAACGGTATGAGATTGCGATGGAGTCGCTTCACACTCGGTATCCGCAGGACAGCGAAGCGGCCATCTTTTACGCCCTTTCTTTGATTGCTAATGCTCCCCTCAATGACAAGACTTACGCGAATCAAAAGAAGGCGACCCAGATTCTCGAACCTATCTTCCTGCAGCAGCCGGGACATCCCGGTCTCGCGCACTACATCATCCACGCCGACGATAATCCGGTGCTGGCTCAGCAGGCTTTGAATGCGGCGCAGCGCTATTCCCAGATTGCACCGGACTCGCCGCACGCCCTTCATATGCCCTCTCATATTTTTACTAGGCTTGGTTTATGGAACGAATCCATTGCCTCAAACCTTGCGTCGGCTGCTAGCGCGCAAAAACAAAGTCTAGCTGGCGACGAGCTGCACGCTCTGGATTACCTCCTGTATGCGTATCTGCAAAGCGGACGCGTAACGGAAGCCCGCAAACTAACCCAACAACTTCCTGTTGTCGAACCGGGCGATGCGGCTAGATATGCCGGGCTCTACGCGACATATGCTATACCAGCCCGGTATTGGATTGAGCGTAAGCAGTGGGGCGCTGCAGCGGCCCTTCCTTTGCTTTCGCTGACCTCTCCAGGGGATGCATATGCGTCGACTGAGGCGACTCTTTATTTCGCTCGTGCACTTGGCGCAGCCAGGTTCGGGGACATCAGGGCGGCGCAGGCTGCAATGCGCCCGCTGCTCTCCTTGCGCGACGCGCTCGCGAAGAGCGGCTCTGAGGATGTGGATCAGGTGAATATTCAATTGAAGATTGTGACCTCATGGATCGAGTGGGCAAAAGGTGATCACAGTGCGGCGTTGCAAGAGATGAGAACTGCCGCAGCAATGGAGAATGCAACCGAAAAATCGCCCGTCAGTCCGGGGTCCATCGCTCCGGCGATGGAGATGCTAGGCGACATGTTGCTTTTGGCAATGCAGCCGAAGCTCGCGTTGGCGGCCTATGAATCGGCTCTGAAATCCACTCCGGGACGCCTTAGAGCAGAATACGGCGCCGCCGTTTCCGCTCAGCAGGCAGGACTGCGACCTGCCGCGGAGTTGCATTACCGTAGGCTGCTCACTAATTGCACGCACGCCGATTCAGATCTTCTGGAACTCGCGCAGGCAAATCACTTTTTCGGCAAAGACTAGCATCCGTTTCGATTCGGTCCCCTCGAGAATCGGTCGCAAACACGAACATCGGCTGCAACCGCTGACAATTTCCGGCGCTCCAGCAGACTGAAGACAAAGCTCGTGATTTAGAGCGGCAAGCCGAAAGCGGGCCAGCTGATGCAATATCGCCAATGCGCTCGCCGACGGCGGAGACAAGACCAAAGCCATCGCCGTTCCGGTGCCCGCATCATCGCGCTATCCACCTCCAAACTCGCGATGAACGCCGCAGACGGCCGATCCAATTCAAGTGTCAGAGTGTTCATCCTGATTCCCCCAAGCTGTACGCAGGCAACGTTGTCAGACGTCCGTCCTCGACTGGGCCACCCACAGTGAAATGGTAGAAGCTCTGCCAATCGCGCAAAGAGATGCCGAACACCTCGTGAACCGGATCATCAAAGTAGCAGCCGATCCCGGTCGAACGAATGCCCGCCTCTTCCGCCTCGAGGTAAAGCACCTGGCCCACGAGGCCGGCCTCCCAGAAGAGATTTCGGTAGAAGCTGGCGCCATAGACAACCAAACTGTCCATGTATTCGGCGATCATCCCAAGGCTGAAGGCCCCGTCCCCCGCAATGTCTTGACCGCAGGAGACATTCTCGGCCAGAGTACGGCAGTCCCCCTCTTTCAGCAGGTATAGCGGAAGGCCATGCGGACACGACGGAGGGCGTTGCCACAGGAACTCAGGCCGCATCGCTTGCCGGAGTGTCTCGACCTTCTCCGGGTCCCGAGCGAGCACGTAGAGACCGGGAGGCACGCCGTTCACGCGGTGCACGAAGAGGCCCAGGTGGATGCGTGGGCGCCAGGGTAGGGCGTCCCACGGCATAGATCGGCCGTCTTGGGTGGGTACAAGACGAGCCATCATCCGAAAGAAGGTCGCCGCTGGAATCGCTGTGGCCCCATCCATGCTCACCGCGCTCCTGCGCCCCAGGATGACTCTTTCCGCAGTGAAGGCCCCGGACCGAACCGGCGCCCCGAAGAGCTGTTCCTCCGAAGGGAACCTGGAGAACTCTTCGTCCGCCGCAATCCTCGAATTCGTAGTGGCGGCAGCCACTTGGTCAATCACGGGCCAATCGACGCCGTGCTCGGGACTCAGCACGTTAGCTGTGCCGTACCACTGAGAATTGGCCACCTGTGTGACCAACTCTTTGGACAGGCAGAGGCCCCGGTCGCTGGCCCATTTCCCCCTGACCACAAGCGCCACGAGTTCGGGATGCTCCCGCTCCGCGGCGGCGTAGTCGGCTTCGCGGTCGAGTCCGAGAAGTTGGGCCACGGCGGCGCTACCAACGCGGTCGAGGAGGCGGATTTTCCACCCGAGGACGGCCGCCGCGAATCGAATCGTCCCCAGCGCATGGCCGACATCGTGTTGGCAGTACCGGAACGCACGCTCGCCATACTTCCAGGCCTCCCGCCAAAAAACGGACGACAGCCCCACGAAGAATGAACCTTCCGGAAACGATGCCGTCAAGGCCGCCCAGACCGAGGGATCAAAGTCCGCTCGAAGCTCGAGACCGTGCGCCTTCGATGCATAGTGGTATACACCGGGACGGTTGTGGATAGTGTCCAAAGACGGCAAGAGCACGTATCCCTCCGTCGGGTGGAGGTTCCCGCTAGACGGATTGGCACGCAGAGGCCATGTGGTTCCCTCGAACTGTTTCCAGGCTGTGAGCGAGAGTGCGTATCGCAAGAAGAGTGAGATGGAGTCCACCGAAAGCGGAGCCGCCACCACGTTGTCCGCGACATAGAGCTGCCAGAACGGAAGCGCCCGCCCCTCCTCGGGGAGAGGAAGGCGAACCAGCGGCGCTCCGTCGTAACGGCGGAACGGATCTGGCTGCTTAGCCCAATCCATGTATCCAAGCGCGGCGGCATAGCGGTGGTAGTGGTGCTTCGTTCTCTCGTGGTAAGCCACCACGACTTGCTCGGCAGGAAGAACGAGGTCGTCCGTATCCGTCTTCTGCGCAACATCAGGAGGAGTATTTGCTTCCATGACCATCGTTGCCTTCCCGTCACGTGTGGTAAATGCCTCGTATGGATGAAGGTCGACATCGAATGCCCGGGCGCTTTGGGAGTATCACCTTACCAGGATCCAATCCGTCCTCGACAATAGGTCTGTCTCAGTATTTGCAGAACAGATTGCAGCCTAACAAAAATCGCCGATCTTCTCAGTCGGCGCAAGATCGCCAAGGCACTCATTCACAAATCAGATCAAGACAAGTTGCCAAATAGTCGTCTTTGCGTCCAGTTGGTTTCGCGGAAACGGGCCCGGGCTCTACTTGCAGCGAAGCGGTCTTTCGGCCAGCAGATGGCCGCAGCCTCTCACTTATTCTTCACTGACCGCCTGGACGACCTTTTCGCAGCAGGGTCTTTTGCTTGAGTTTCATCTTTAGATTGGATGGTATGCGCGTTGACGATTGCCCGGAGTAGCCCCGGGAAGCGTTTCTCGATCTCCGCGCAACGTGAAATGTTGTACATCTCCACACCGCGCCGTTCGCCACGGATCAGCCCCGCCTCTCTCAGTACTCTAAAGTGTTGCGAGAGCGTGGACTTCGGAATTGCCTTATTGTTAACGCTCAGAAACATCGAGCAGTTATGCGAACACTCCTGAGCTACGATATCTGCGAAGATCGCGACCCGCACCGGGTCGGACAGAGCATGGAGAATCCCCTCTACCGTGATGACGTCAGGCGATGGATGAAATAAAGGACGCACATCCATAAGATGTAGCCATTTCGCGTAAAAGGTTCAGTAGTTCACAAATTCAGAACTATTGAATCGTGTCCGATCTCGACCCCATCTACAGATCAGCACGAGGCGAGGGGCGGCACAAACGACAGCCCCAACAATTCCTTCAAAGGTTGAAACAGAAAAGGGGCAACAATATGGGCAAGCTCAATGGCAAAGTGGCAGTCATCACCGCCGCCACCTCCGGCATGGCGCTCGCCACAGCCAAACTCTTCGTCGAAGAGGGAGCATACGTCTTCATCACTGGACGCCGCCAGGACAAGCTCGATGAGGCCGTGAATCTCATCGGCAAAAACGTCACGGGGGTGCAAGGCGACGCCGCAAACCTTGCCGACCTCGATCGTCTCTATGACACGGTTAAGCGCGAGAAAGGTAAGATCGACATCCTGTTTGCCAGCGCCGGATTAGGTGAGTTCGCAAAGCTTGAAGAGGTCACCGAGGAGCACTTCGACAAGACCTTCGATCTCAACGTTCGCGGCACGCTCTTCACCGTGCAGAAAGCGCTTCCGCTCTTCAATGACAACGGCTCTATCTTTCTCAACGGCTCCATTGCCAGCATCAAGGGTTTTCCAACGTTTGGCGTCTACAGCGCCAGTAAGGCTGCGGTTCGCTCTTTCGCCCGTACCTGGCTGCTGGAGCTCAAGGATCGCGGAATCCGCGTAAACGTCCTTAGTCCCGGCACCATCGACACGCCGATCCTCGATCCCCTGGGAGACGACGCCAAGAAGTTCTTTAAATCCCAGATTCCACGCGGCGAGATGGGACGCCCGGAAGAGATCGCGGCGGTCGCTCTTTTTCTCGCCTCCAGCGATTCCAGCTTCGTCAACGGCGTCGAACTCTTCGTTGACGGTGGTACCGCTCAAGTCTAACTACAAGACTTAAATTTCCGCAGTCTAAGGATGGGGTTCGTCGCAGGAGCTTTTCCGCTTCAACTTGAGCTTGGGTTGGATACCTCGCGCCGGATGGCAGACAAGTCTACGAGAAGCCGATTTTTCGGCCACTTGCCGAGAACAATGATCGACTTGAATAGCGCAACGAGTGCATTTGCCCTGAAACACCCCAGTTGCTTCAAGACTTCAATGAGTGAGTTGGACTGTGGGCGCCTACCAGGGGGCCAACGTCTAGACAGAGATTTGTGCTGTCCCGCCTTCGGGCAACTGACCGCACAATCTCCAGACCGCCCGCTCATTCAACGTCGGCGGGTTGCCTGTCATAAACAACTGAAAATCGTGGTTGCCTCTAGGGGGTAGTGAAGTGGTTGACTGAGCTGTTCGCCCCATCGCTCTCACCGGTGGCCTGCATCGAACCAACTGTGTAGTAGTAGGTCGTCTCCGGCTTAAGGTCATCAAGGCGTACGCGAAAAATCGTCGATTGGGATTGTTCGTTGTCCAGTTGATAATCGCCAAATGCTCCTTCGCCAACTCGATTTTTGGCCCCCGGATGATCCGCACACGCGCTGCTTTTGGAGTCGTTGGACTTACCTGGGCGGATAGGCAGCCGCTCAAAACCGAGATCGCCAATAGCCCAAGCACTCTGTTCATGTGCACACCGCAAATTCTCACGGACTGATGATCAAAGGTGCGTAACTGCGTTCGGCCGCCTCTATCAGGGAAAGCCAACCGTGCATACGCATATGGTGGTGGGGCTGCCCGATGGATCAACGAAGGGAGGGCACGTTCTGGACGCGCACGTATCACCAACTTTGGAGGTGATGGTCACGGTCGACCCGATAGCTATGCATAAACGGCTTGACCCCGAGAAAGATCTAACGCTGATCGATCCGACGATGAAGTAATGAACCAAAGGATCCTTAATCGAGAGGCGGTCGTGTTATTAAACGTATAGCTTCAGGCACACTGCAGCTCCCAGATCTCAATGAGTGACTGGCAATAATGCGCTACCAATCCGTTGAGCGAGTCGCTTCGTGGGGAGCTGAGTCTAGCAAAACCGATCCGACGACTCATCCCACGATGCCTGGGCATTTCGAGACAAAAATCTTCTCCACCCGCCAAGATGCGTAATCTCTTGCGCGCCCTCAATTCCGGCCGGCTCGCAAAGGAAACCCTTCACCGTTGATCCATCAGCTAGCCGGATCGTGCCCAGCGCGAGCGGCGGTGGAACAAGGTTCAGAAAACTTCCGATCGTATCTTCAGGCATCGCCCAAACCTCTATTTCAATCCCTTCACCGCCGAAGCCCGGTGTGTAGACCAGACCCGGCTTGGGTGGCGTGGTGTTGGCGAGTGCGTAGAGCCTGTAATCGCCGTTGGTCCGCGTCGAGGCCACAAGCCTGGCGTTGCGCTCGGTTAGTTGCCAGTTGAGCGGCTGCCCGCTCAAATGGGCACCAACCACGGCCATCAAGACGCATCCCTCCAAAAGACTGGAACTGGTTAATGGCGGAGTTGCTGCGAGTTCCTGCGTGCTTCCGCCGATTGTCTTTGCCAACCGGCGATGAAGCCGGTCGGCCACTCGCAGCAGCCCATCGTCGGTAAAGGCCGTTCCAACCAGCGTGACACCAAATGGCAAGCCATTGGGCTTGAATCCTGCGGGCACGGCTACTGCCGCAAGATCGAGCAGATTGACGAAGTTGGTATAGAAACCGAGGTTAGTATTCAGCTCTACTGGCGAGGCCATGACTTGTTCAATGGTGTAGTGCGTGGGCGTCGTTGGCAGCAGGAGAAAGTCGACCGTCTCCCACACCGCGGCTATGGTGCGCCGCAGCTCCGCAAGAGCGTAAGCACCCTTGAAGGCATCGACGGCGTCATATTCATCTGCGCCGCGAATGATTGCATCAACTGTGGGATCGACTGTCTCCGGATTGTTGGCAAGGAAGTCTTCGATCGCCGCGAAACGCTCTGCCACCCATGGTCCCTTGTAGAGCAAGCTGGCTGCCTCGTGAAATGGCGCGTAGTTGAATTCGATGGCTTCGCCGCCCAGTTCGATCAGTGACTCCACCGCCGCTCGATAGCTTGCTGCGGCTGCCTCGTCTCCAAAAAACTCCAGACTCTCCTGCGTGGGCACGCCAAACTGGAATGTGGACCCGGCACTCCAGGGCGCCGCGCCTTCGCCCGGCGATTGCTGGCGAGCATAAGGGTCGGCAGCGTCGAAGCCGCGCGCAACGGTAAACACGCGAGCCGCATCTGCGCAGGTTCCGGCAAAGACCGAGACGCAGTCCAACGTGCGACAAGCAGGCAGCAAGCCACTTGTACTCACCCGGCCCCGCGTAGGCTTGAGGCCTACCAGCTGATTAAAAGCGGCCGGTACGCGACCCGAACCCGCCGTATCAGTACCAAGAGAGAAACTTGCCCATCCAAGTGCCACCGCGACCGCCGAGCCCGAGCTCGATCCGCCTGCAATGTACTCCGGATGGAAGACACTGGAGCAAATGCCATAGGGCGTGCGCGTTCCCACCAGACCCGTCGCGAATTGATCCATATTGGTTTTACCGATCAAGATCGCACCTGCGTCAAGCAGCTTCTGCACAACGGTCGCAGTCTCCGTTGCTACATGCGAAAACGCGGGACAAGCCGCGGTGGTAGGCAATCCGGCAACATCGAAGTTGTCTTTGACTGCGAAGGGGATGCCATAGAGCGGCAAGGCATGGGCGGTTTGGTCCGCCTCAAGCATCTGCGCACGAGTGAGATTTTCGTCCTTTGGAACCAGCGTAATCCAGACAGGGCGCTCGCCTGCTCGCGCAATTTCTGCATAGATCCGCTCGACCACCGCGCTGGGAGTCATCGTGCCATCGCGATACCCGCATTCAAGCGAGACGATATCCATTCTCACCGCGCTCCTAATTCTTTTCTGAAGAAGGACACGACGGCATCATTGAAATTCTTGTGAAATGCTGCACGATCAAAATCGCCTGTGTCGTGACATATCTCGGGCACTGCACTGGCAAGGGCAGCGCTGCAGGGTGCAAGGAAGACGTAATGGTCTTGACCCGGAACAATATGTTCTTCCGGATGCACGGGCAACTCTTTCCGAACAACCCCACTGTTGGTTGCATCGGGAGCCTGCGTGTCATCTTCGGCTCGCCACAATTGAATTGGAATGCTGACTCGTTTCAGGTCTCCCGGGCCAAATAAGAAACTCACCGCCGGCGCCGCAATGACGGCCGCTCGAATCCGCGCATCGTGGGCCCATTCTGGCTTGGTTGGATCGGGGTCCAACTGGTTTCCATGCATTCTCTTGATAAATGCGCATTCAGGAGCATCAGGATGAGTGGAACAAAGGAGCGCCATCCGCTGCAGCTCAGGAGTGCCTCCAATTTCTACGAGACTGGTAAACCCGCCGAGTGAAAACCCGAAGATGCCAACGCGTCCTTGGTCGAGCTGATTGTGTTGGGGCCAGGAGTCAAGCATCCAGTCGAGGACAAGTTTTGCCTGACGGGGCCTATCGATTAAGTCGATCCGATTTCCCAGATAGCTCTGGTCGTCACTGTTATCTCCGGTGTGCGTCAGGGCGGCAACGACGAATCCAGCCTGTGCCAATGCAATTGCGGTGTCATAATGGCTGGCCAGAGAACCGTAAGCGCCGTGAGAAATGAGAATAAAGGGAAGCTTCTTTCCCGCTACGTTGCCATCGACCGCCACGTCCTGGCTCAGCAGTCCAAGAGGACGCGGTGAAGGCTTTGCGCAACTTGGATACCAGATGCCTACGGCAATTTGTTTCCCATGGGGATCAGGGATGGCGATTTTCTGAAAGCCAACCGAAGCAAATGCCGACGTTGCACACCACAGAAGAGCAACTATGAATATAGAGACACGTGTTCCCATTCAACTCCTTTACTGCACATCGCTTGCCTCTGGTCTACCTCCGAAGTGGCTGCCAATGAGGCCGCGGTTCAGTTCCTCGGGGCGTGTTTCATGCGCAATGACACCACCACTCATCACGACGATCCGATCCGCCAATTGAATCAATTCGTCAAGGTCTTCGCTGACCAGCAGGATCGCTCCCCCTCGATTTCTCATCTCAATCAAGCGGTTATGCAGCGATGCAGTCGCAGCGAAGTCGAGACCTACGCAGGGATTTGCAACCACCAGAATTCTGGCTTCTCCGTCCATCAGATCGCGCCCCATCACGGTCTTTCGCAGATTTCCGCCGGAGAGATTTCGAACAGGAATATCCGGCGACGATGGGCGTATTGAAAAGGACTTGATCACCGCACGCGCGTACTGCAAAATCGCCGAGTGGCTGAGAAAGAATCTAAACCTCGAGAACGGAGGCCGATCGAATCTGCGCAATACCAGATTCTCAGCGATACTCATCGAGGGAACCGTCGCATTTTCCAATGGCTCTTCTGGAAGCGTGAACAGACCTGCGTTTCGAATCCCATCCCGTGTAGGAGAAAAGGGGGAACCAAAAGCGCGAATCTCACCACTCTCGATCCTTCGCTGACCCCCGATGGCCTGTACCAATTCACGCTGTCCATTACCGGAAACGCCAGCAATCCCGAGAATCTCGCCGCAGCCAACACGCAAACTGATCTTATTGACCGCAACAAGACCGCTGTCCCCACGCACGAGAAGATTGTTCACTTCCAGGCCAGGCACGGTGGATTTACCGCCGCTTTTTTCAAGCGGCTGCGGGGCGCGCGATTCTCCCATCATCCATTCAGCCAGTTGAGTGGGATTTGTGCTGATTACAGGCACAGACGTGACGATTCTGCCGGAGCGCATCACAGTTACTTCGTCTGCAAAGTCCATCACCTCGCCAAAGCGGTGGCTGATCAGAACTACGCTCAGGGAACCTCTCTTGACCATTGCGGAGAGGACTGTCATCACCTCGTCTGATTCGGCTGGAGTCAGCACCGAGGTAGGTTCGTCGAGGATCAGTACCCTCGTCTTCAGGTAGAGCTGCTTTAGAATCTCGACCTTTTGCTTTTGCCCTGCCGCCAGGTGCGCAATACGGCGGTCGAGGTCGATAGAAAACGGCGCCGTGTCGAGGAAACTTGTTAACTCTGAACGAAGCTCGCGCAAATCGAGAAGCGCAGGCAGGTCTTCTCTGGCGAGCAATAGATTCTCGGCAACTGTCATCGACGGAACCAGATTGAATTGCTGAAACACCATCCCGATGCCCGCATGTCGAGCTTCAACCGGACTGGTAATCGCTCTTCCATCCGCCCTCACCTCACCGGAATGGAGGGGGTAGATTCCGAGCATGCATTTTGCAAGCGTGCTTTTCCCAGCTCCGTTTTCTCCAATGATTGCGTGGAAGGTTCCCGGACGAACGGTCAGGCTCACGGAATTCAAGGCACGAAGCTGGCCAAAATGTTTGCTCACATTTTTCACTTCCAGCAATGCCGGCGACTTGACGTTCATCCTCTCCCTCCCAAAGCACCAGGCATTCCGGCGAGCTTACGTTCAGGAGAGCAGGAAGCGACCATGAGCAGTAAAGTGAGCAGATATGGTGAGGCATTCAGGAGATGGTAGACTCCGTTGAATCCTAACGATTGCAACGATGGGCCGAGGGCTTGCGCCGCTCCAAAGAAGAGAGAAGCACCGAGGCAACGCAGTGGGCTCCAACGCGCGAAGATCACGAGCGCCACGGCCATGAGGCCTTGTCCGCCCGATATGCCCTCGGACCAGATGCCGGGAAAATAGAGCGTCAAATGCGAACCGCCAATACCCGCCAACGCGGCGCCGATCGTTGTGGCAACGATGCGATGCTTGCGAGCGGATATCCCCATCGAGCGCGCCGCTTCAGGCGCATCGCCAACGGCGCGAATGTGAAGTCCCCAGCGGGTGTTCCGCAGGACGTAATGCAGGGCAAGAGCCGTGAGTATACCCAGAAAAAACAAGGGGCTGACGCGAAGAGCGGCTCGTGTGGCTGGCGCGGATGCCCAGCTGCCCAAATCCAGGACAGGAAGCTGAGGAGCCATTGGAGCAACGAATTGTTTCCCGAAGAAGAACGCCAGTCCGCTGCCGAAGACGATCATGGCGATGCCCGCCGCAATGTCATTGACCCCTGGCAACTCCGTAATGGCAGCGTGGAGGAGGCCGAGCAATCCGCCAACGGCAGCAGCCGCAAAAGCTCCAAGCCAAGGCGAGCCTGTACTCTGAGAAACGGCAAACGCGGTCATCGCAGCCATCAACAGAATGCCTTCCATGCCGAGGTTAATGCGCCCGCTCGTTTCGGTGAGGCATTCTCCCAGACTTACGAACATGTAGGGGATGCTGCCGCGAATGGCGGCACCCACGAGCGCCGCGACGAGTACGGATGCTCCGGCGAGTTCAAGATGCGGCATCGCTTCTGTCCTTCAACCAATTCAAGCGTCCATAGAGTGTTTCGGACGCCAGAATCATCAGAAATGTAATTCCTTCAAACACCGCAATGGTGGCATCCGGAAGATCGAGATCGCGCTGAAGTGCTCCGCCGCTTGCAACGACCGCGCCGAGAATGACGGATACAACGATGATGCGAAGCGGAGATTGGCGAGCAAGAAACGCCACCAAGATGCCAACGTAGCCATACCCCGCTGCGATAGCATGACTCGCGCGGCCTTGCACCGCCGCTACCTCGACCATGCCCGCCAGGCCGGCGCATGCTCCGCCCAGAAAACTCGCTCCCAAGATCAGCGCTCCCAGCGGCAGACCGATAAGAGCCGCAGCTTTGGAATTGCCACCTATGATCTTCACCTTCATGCCCCAAACTGTATGCTCCAGAAAAAACCAACTAAGGATCGACGCGACAACACCAAAGACCAGACCTATGTGAATTCGGGAATTGAAGATCGTTCCAAGCTGGTGCGATTCCGCGATCGCATAGGTGGCTGGAAAATTCAGACTGTGTGGGTCGCGCAGCGGGCCCTCGACGAGCTGCAACAGGCAAGCCAGGGCGATGTAGTTGAGCAGCAAGCTGCTGATCACCGCGTTGACGCCTCGATAGTGTTGCAGCGCGCCGGCTGCCATGATCCAAAGACCGCCCACCGCCGCGCCGGCCGCCGCCATACAGCAGAGACTCAAAAACGCAGACGCCGATTGCGTGGCCAGGCCAGCAGCAGCCGCTGCTAGTCCGCCGAGTACAAACGCGCCTTCATTCCCCACTGTGATCAGACCAGCGCGAGCCGGAATAGCTGTGCAGAGACCGCAGAGCATCAGAGGGGCCGCACGGACCAGGCTGTTCTGCCACGAATACCAGCTTCCAAATCCGGCCCTGTAGATTGAAGCGAAGACAGCCCAGAAAGGCGCACCCCAAAAGGCACAAAACCCTCCGAAGAGCGCCATTGAAATCAGAAAGGCGAATGCGGGGATGACGATGGATTCGAGCGATTTACGGGAGGGAACGAGAATGCTGGTTGTCACAGGCTTCTTATGTCTCCCTGGATTCCTTCCAGCAGCCAGTCCATCCCATCAAGCGCGGGATCCTGAATGGAAATCGTCTTTCCCGCGGGAATCACGATATTTCCCCTGTTGTTGCGCAGCGGGCCTTGATAGATTGCCCTCGAGCCATCGACAAGTTCCTTCTGCGCGCTGAGAATCCGGTTGCGCATCGACGACGTCACAGCGGGGCCGAATGGAGACAACTTGCAAAAGTGATCCTTGAGTGTGCCGCTCATGCGCCGCGGGATCGTGCGATTGATGACGGATCTTCCTTCATTCAGCATTTCCGCGTACTGCTGGTAGACGACTCCCCAGGACCACTCCGCTCCAGTCAGGAAGGCATGCGGAGCCACAGCCGACTGATCAAACTGATATCCCGTGGCCCATATGCCCCGCCGCTCCGCAACCTGTACGATGACGCGCGGGGAGCCTGTGTGACCAGTGAGTACGTCGGCACCCTGATCCGCGAGGCTGCTGGCGGCTTCTGCCTCACGAACCGGCAAGACCCAATCGCCCGTCAAGACAACCTGCATCGATACAGATGGTTTTACGCTTCGTGCGCCCAGCATGTAGCTGTTGATATTTCGAAGCACTTGAGGAATCGGCTTGGCAGCAATAAAGCCAAGGCGACCTGTTCGCGTCATCAAGCCGGCGGCCATACCTGCCAGGTACTCGACCTCATCGATATATCCGAAGTAAACGCCGATGTTCGACGGATCAATTCCGTCGCGGAAAGAACCGCCGCAGTGAAAGAACTGCACATCGGGTCTCTCTCGTGCGATTCGATACACATAAGGGTCAAGATAGCCGTACGAAGTGGCGAAGATGGCCCGCGCGCCATCCTGATGAATCATGTCGCGCATGGCCTCTTCCGCGTCGATCGTCTCGGTCACATTCGCTTCATCAATCACCTTCACAAAGGGCAGCGCTTTTAGAGACTGCTTCCCTTCGAAGTGAGCCTGGTTGTAACCGAGATCGTTCTTGGGGCCTCCGTAAAGGAAGCCCAGGATCAAGGGCGCCTGGGCTGCAATGAGCAAACCTGGTCTCGCAAGGGCCACGGTGGTCGCGGCCGCCATGTGGCTGAGGAATCGCCTGCGAGTAATCCTGCTGTCCTTCTCGTCCATCAGACTCATGCCCGCACGGTGGTTGGAACGGGTGCTTGAATCGGAGCTGATACGATTCCCATTTGCTCCAGTTGCCTGGCCACTCTTAGGATCGACGCTTCTCGATACGGCGCACCGATGATTTGCACTCCGAGCGGCAGCGACCCGGGAAGGAAAACCGGCACAGAAAGAACCGGCAGTCCAATAAACGAGAGCGGTTGTGTAAAGAGGCCCAGGTTAGGCCGGGAAGGTACTTCCTTTCCGTCGATCACGATTGTTGACTGCCCGATCCGGATTGCGGGGCATGGAGTGGTAGGCGCAAGGATCACATCAACCTTGCTGAAGATCTCGCGAAGCTGATCGCGAAACACTCTGCGGAAACGCTGCGCATGCGAGTACCAGGAGGCCGGCAGCAGAGCACCTGCGAGGAAACGCTCGATCACCATGGGATCGAAGTCGCCGGGCCGGGTGCGAAGATCCGGGAGGTGGAGATTTCCGCCTTCACACGCTGTGATAATGTACGCTGCGGCCCGAGCCTTTTCCACGTCAGGGATCGTGATGGTCTCCCGCACATCAAGCGCCTTGGCAACCTTCCTCACTGCCTCGAACGCCCCGGGGACGCCTCCATGACTGAAATAACCATCGGCTACGGCGATCCGCAATTCTTTCGTTCCGAGTTCCAGTTGCGGAGATACAGATTCGGAGGGTCGTGTGCTCGCAACCGGATCTCTTGGATCGGGCCCGTGAAGGACATCGAAGGCAACGGCGATATCGCGCACCGAACGTGCGAAGGGACCGACGTGATCAAAGCTCTCTGCAAAGAGAACCGCTCCAGCGCGGGAGATTCGACCATAGGTCGGTTTCAATCCATAGATCCCGCAAAATGCAGCCGGAACTCGAATTGATCCGTTCGTGTCCGATCCAATGGTCAAGGGCAACATGCCGGAAGCGACCGCAGCAGCAGACCCTCCCGAAGAACCTCCTGCGACCCGCTCCATATCGTACGGGTTGCGCGTTGGACCATAGTGCGTATTCTCTGTGGTGAAGCCGTAGGCGTATTCATCCATATTCAACGCCCCGACCAGGTTGGCCCCTGCCGCTTTCAAGCGCTCCACAACCGCGGCATCCCTCTCTGCAGGAAGGTTGCCTGCGTGAATCTTCGATCCCGCGATTGTGGTCGTACCGGCAATGTCGAACAAATTCTTAACTGCGAAAGGAACCCCCGCAAACAATCCCGGGTCTTCCCCAGCAGCGATGCGGCGGTCGGTTGCGTCAGCCTGGGCAAGCGCATCCGCTTCCAGGACCTTGGTGAAACAGTTCAGCTGGCCGTCATGTTCTTGAATGGATTCGAGCGTCGCCTGCATAACTTCGCGAGCAGAATGCTTTCGAGTTCGAATAGCCTGGGCAATGCTTATCGCATCGGCAGACAGATCGCACGGGGTGTTCATGGTTGAAATACCCCCGCCGATTCTGTTTGTTCTGAAAGCGCAATTCCAAGAAGCGGAGCCGCTATCTGCGCGGAGCGCGCGATGTTCTGCTGCACTCCATCAGCAAGTTCCGGAGGAATCTGCAAACCGATTAGAGCGGCTGCAGATTCCATGTACGACATTGCAGTAAACGAAACATGGGCATTCACAATCTTCCAACCGTCGGGAAATTTCACCCAGACCTGGGTTTGACGCCCATGCCGCGGAATTCCGTTTGCAACTCGCTTGAACTCCAATGTGACGATCGCCTGCGCATCACCAAACGTGACGATGCGCAGATTGAATATTTCCCGTTCAAGATTGACGGCAGAGCGTGCCTTGCGAAATGCCTCAATCTCCGCTGAACCGTACAAACTCTCTACCACACCAAACCGCAGTGCGTAGGATGAATCCCAAAAGAATGCTGTCAGCTTTTCCACGTTATTGCCGACGAGAGCCTCTTCGTATTCCTCGTGAAGCGCGAGGATCTCCGCCGTCACCTCAGGGTCATTGATCACCAACTCAAACTCCTCCGGTACTTAAAATGTATATTTGACAGTCCCGCCAACCGTTCGCAGCTCACCGGGTTTAACGAGGGAATCCTCGAATAGATACTGGCTCTGGAAGTACTTGGCATCGAACATGTTGTTGATCCCAAAGTTCACTTCATAGTTCTTCCTGCGGTAGAAGAGCGATCCGCGCGAAAGCGAGTAGGAAGGAAGCACTACATTGCTGACGTATCCGGCCTTGACCGATGCCACCCACGTCGTTCCGATCAGAAACCCGATGTTCTTGGTGACGTTCAATGTCCCAAACGGGCTTGCAACCCAATGCGGCTGCCCAGCCACCGGATACGCCCCTTGATGCGGAAAGATATAGGCGAGACCTTCAAATTTTCCGCCATACGATTGTTCCGGGGTCAGGCCCAGCAAGCTGCCGGGGATGGCGAGCAGAAACGGTGCATTGAGTTGTTGCGGTTCCTGCCACGTAACGGCGCCCGTAAGGGTAAGGCGCTTCAGAAGGAACGCACGAGCCTCCAACTCAGCACCTTTGCTCTTGAAGTAATCGAGCGCCTGCGTCTGGCTATCCCATGCGGAGCGCTTTTGCCGGTAGAACGCAAGTGAAGCGAAGAACGTCTGCGCGACGCTAGTCTTCACACCGCCCTCGTAAAGCGTGGAGGGCTGGACATAGGTCCCACCGGGAATCTCTGAAGCATCAATCTCGTTTCCCTGGCCGAGGTCGAGGAACCGTGATGTTGCCGCCGTGAAATATGGCGTAAGGTGAAACGGAGTTCTGTAGCTCACGCTGCCATTGAAAAGGCCGCCATTATTTGTGGCCTTCTCATGCGCCAGTGATCCATTCCCAGAGTCTCGACCCCAAAAGTCAGGCGAATACCGATCCATGCGCGCGCCGATCGTGAACACCAGCCTGTTCCAGAAGTCGATATCCGCGAGGAAGAAGAGACCGTTGTCCGTGTATGTGCCTTTGTTCAGATATTGGAACGGGATTGCCGGATTGCTATCCCACGGTCCCTGCATCCGATCGTTGGGAGTCGCACCAGCCGAGAGATCGCGCCGGTCAACCACCTGGTAATCGTCGCGCTCTTCTCCGGCTGAGACCGCAACTCTGGTGAAATCGTAGCCGGCGAACGCATTCATCGAAACCACAGATTCCGGATGCCAACTGAAACTCACCGTTGATTTGTTTTCGATCGTCCATGGCCTGTAATCGGCGCCGAAGCCATAGCTGCTAAATTTCTGCGAATTCAGACGATCATAGAAAGACTGGTTTTTGACCGTGATTCCAGGCTTGATTTCACCAACGACGTCGAAATATGCGGTGTAGGTTGTGGCGCTGAGGAAGTCGCCAGTATCGTCGACCATGATTTGATTCAGGGGTAGCTTGACGCTATGCACCGTGGAAGGATCCAGCGCATAGTCAGAATAGTTGCCGTAGTAAGGAAAGACCGCACCCATGTCCTGCTGGAAAGCAAAGGTGTTCAACTGTCCGGGCGAGATATCGTTCGGACCGATATTGACTCCGTTAGAGGAAAGATTGACAGCCGGGCTTCCGGCCAGATACGTCTGATGGTCGATAAGATCCTGTGTGACTCGATTCCAACCGAGCGCCTGGATTCCCTGGTCGTTATATCCCTGAAAGCCGTATGACAATCTCCACTTCGGGGAGAGTTCCATATCGAATGCAATCTGGCCAAGCTTGTAGCGATCAAACACTCCCTTGTAGAAGCTGTCAGACCCCTTCTGTTCATACATGGCGTAGGCACCGGAGCGATGGGAACCAATCTTGAATGGCAATCCATACTCCGCGCTCCCGACTTTATCGTTGTATTCGCCAAATCGCCCAACAACAGCGCCATGGCCCTTGTCCATCCATTTCGCGCCTTCGCTGAGCACTGTCTTGGGATAGAAGTTCATGAACCCGCCCATTCTTCCAGGCCCGTAGATCGGCGAGGGAGGCCCTGCAACAATCTCGATGTGGTCGGATGCGGAAAGGGGGGTCTGGTAATTTCCACGGTTCTCGACGCGCCGAAATCCGCGGAAGTAATTGTCCGCAATGTCTCCGCGCAGGAAGACGCTTCCAGGAATGCCGAAGTAACCGCCAGTGTAAGAACCTGGTACGACGGTGACCAGATCGTTCACCGTTCTGGCGGAGTACAAATTCAGCAGTGCAGAATCCGCATTCGAGACCGAGCGTGGAATCTCTTCCACCTTTTGGGGAAGACCAAAAACCGAACTTGTCGGCTGTTCCGGAATCACACTGTAGGGGTCCGTCTCCCCGGTTACGGAAACGGATTCCACTTCTTCAGCGATGAACATCGACAGATCGAGATTCGCTGCCTGTCCAACGGCAAGAGGAATCGGCTTCTGCTGAGTCGCAAAGCCTTTAGCGCTTACCTGGATCGTATAGTCTCCCGCAGTGAGGTTTGTGAACGAATAGCCACCCGTCGGGCCTGTTACCGCCTTCTTGATCTCGGCTGTCTTATTATTTTTCAACGCAACGGCCGCATTTGGGATGCTCGAACCGGTTGAATCTTTGACGGTTCCCGATAGAGTCGCGGACTCCTGGCTGAACGCGGCTGCAACAGCGAGACACAGAAATACAGTCAACGAAGCCAGCCAAGCCAGCCTGCAGAACAGAGAGACACCGGGCAGACCGCGCGAATTCTTGATGACAATCGAGCGATTGCCGAAGAGGAAGGAAAGTCTTGGATGACCTGCATAAGGTCGATTCATAAATGCAACCCCCTTGAAGATTTGTCTGCTCAGCGCATACAGCTGGAGCTTGCGCCCCAGATGACTGAGGCACTCACTAGCCGCATGAAGGAATGTTGGTTTGGAGAATCTCTATCGCTGTATACAAGACGGTATACACGATGCCATAAGGATCGTATTAAGAACCTGAATTCTTTTGGGATCCACTCTTCGAGCGTTGGGTATTGCGCCCTTACTGAGTGCCAGTGGCGGCACTCGGCGGGCTAATCCGCGCGTTCTGTAGCCTCAAAAGGGTTATCTTTCTAGCTCCGTTGCGTGACACGTCAATATGGAGGGCGAGTTGCTTTTCAGCAGCACTAAACTTGCGCGCACGTATCGATGCCAAGATGGCACTGTGTTCCTCGTACGTTGCTGTGATGCGTGAATTTCCAGTGAAGCCCAGCCGACGCACAATCCGAATCTTCTCGGTCAATTCAAGATGAACACGCGCAAACTCCTTATTTCTTGAAGCAGCAACCAGGCCACAGTGAAACTCCTCATCCCACATCGCGACTTCACCCGCATCTGTGCTGCGCTCTTTCGGACGGACACACCACCTAAATTCAAGCGGCAGAAGAAAGTCGCTCAACTGATGTGCATCGAGATCACTCATGCGGTGCACTGAGGCTTGTTCAAGAAGTATCCTCAAATCATAGAGCGCATCAATCTGGGCGAAGTCCAGAGGCCGCACCTCCCAACCGTTCCGGAAATTCACATCCAGGAACCCCTCGCGCTGGAGTTTGTAGAGTGCCTGACGCACGGGCGTCCTGCTCGCACCGGTTCGGTCGGCGATTTCCGCCTCGGTAAATCTGTCACCGGGCAAAAGCCGAAATTCAAAAAGTTCCGCCTTAAGTTTGCTATAGACGGAATCGGCCAAATTCTGTGGGCGTGATCGTTGCGACATGGAAAGCTCTGGACCTGTCTGTTCTTCTAATCGAGCTAAGGAGAATCTGGTGGCAGCATATCACCGTTGAGGCTGTGCCCGTGGTCAAGGCCAAAGAGAACAAGATCCGTACCGAGAAACGTCCACCTGTCCTCCTGCGGATTCCATCCCGGAATACTGAAAAGCCAGTTGTCCCGGTAGCCGGTTATACAGCCACTTGCCGAGAACACAGATCACTTGAACAGCTCAATGAGCGCTTATGGCCTGAAGTCAACAGTGGCCAAACTTGGCGGTTCGTTGAAGTCGGCGTGGCTGACTTTTGGTGATTATGACACCGTGGTGCTGGTTGAGATGCCTGATGACGTAAGCGCAGCAGCTTTTGCCATGGCCATCAGTGCTGGCGGTTCGTGCAGTGCCGTCAAGACGACTCCTTTGGTCTCAGTGGAAGACGGGATCACGGCGATGAAGAAGGCGAGTGGTTCAGGCTAAAGCAGTCGCGACGAAGTAGCTTTTCCGAATGCAGTGAGAATGGCTCACGGTTTTTTATCCGCAGGCCATTTTCATTGGAATTGCTTTGAGGCTTAATCCACCATCACTTCGCCGGGGAGTATTGGCCGAGTGCGCGGAAGAGCGCCGTTGTAGGCTGCTGCGCCTATCGCGAAGAGTGTGCCGGCATAGATGACGAGCTTGACGAGGCTTCCGGTTCGGGTGAGCGGTAGCGTTTTCCAAAGCACGAGTAGCAGGGTCTGCGAAATGGTGACTGCCCACACCGATCCGTAGAAGTAGCGCCGCTCAGTGCCTTCATTTTTGGTTGATTTGCCTACGCGGGGCAATTTTCCCAGCGCGCCGAGCAGCAGGATCAGAATGCAGAGAGGGAAGTAAACGTACTGGTAAAGCTGTTTCATGGTCCAGACGCCGGTGATCACGGCGATGACGAGGCCGGCGAGGTTCAGCAAGGCAAAGTTCAGGACTGCGTTCCACGCGAAGGTGTAGCAGACTTTGCGATAGAGGGGATTCGGGCGGTCCTCGTCGAAGCGCAGGATGTAAGGCGCGGGCTCGACTCCCGGCAACTGGCCGAAGAGACCGGCGATTCCGGTCCCGAGGAGCACGAGCGCGAGCCACGCGGCGTTAGCCGTGCTGAAGCCATGCGCAAAGAGGCTGAAGACGAGGGGGCCGGGGGCCAGAAAGAAGACCCAGATCCATATGGGCCAATGGAGCACCCGGTAGTATCGCTTGTTGCGGGTGCGCATTTTGCGGGCGTCCGCATATTCAACCCTGCCGCTGTATTGCATATAGCGCGAGTTTTTCAAATGGCACGCGATGACGTCAACCAAGCATGCCGGGTAGAGGCATGGGGGTCGTTGAAATCGACGGCTGGAAGTTTGGTTCTGATCGAAGCAACGAGATTCGAATTATCGGGACCCGCTCTCCAATTTTCCTTGTCTTAACAACCCAACCGTTGCTTTGGGATTGATGAGGTTTCTGCGGCCGTCGGCGCTCTTGTCGGCACCTTTCCTGATAAGCGCAATGGTTTCCTGCGGGGTGAGAGAAGGATCGAGCGCGATTAGTTTTGCCGCAAGGTTCACCACGTTCGGAGAGGCCATCGAGGTGCCCGACATCTTGAGCTTCGTTCCGCCCGGTACGTAGCTCTCGACCTGGTACCCGTCGGCATCGACGACCACCGTTTCTCCGTAGCTGGTGAATGAGGTCTCTTCGCCTGCCTGGTCCACGGCGCCGACCGCGATCAGATTGGGCAGATGCAATCCCGCCGGGACTTCCTCTGTGAATCCTGCATCGCTGTCCGAGTTTCCAGCAGCACATACAAACAGGGTGTTGGGGGCGCTGCGAATCGCGTTTTCCACGGCTTCACGCCAGACCTTGTAAACGGCTTGCGCAGCCTGCTTGCGGGCGGCCGGGTCCTTCTCGCTGCTGGTCTTGGTGAGCCACTGCTCAAATTCGGCTACGTCGTCGTCCCAGCTCATGTTTACGACGCGGACATTGTTGGTTCTGAAGTAGTCACCAACCTGCTGGAACGAAGCCTTGAACTTTTCGGCCCACTCGACAGTTGGCGCAAAGGGCAAGTCTGGCAAACCGTCGTTGAACTGCGCGACCACCAGGCGAGCGGCAGGATTTCCGCGCACCGCGATTCCGGCCACGTGGGTTCCATGCATCCATTGTCCGAGAAAGCCGAGTTGCTTCATAAACGGGGCGAGCTGGTCGGGAGGCATGGTTCCGAGGGTCTTTTTCGCTTCGGTTGCAGCAGGAGAATCGATGCTATTGAAGAGGTCGCTCAGGCCTTGCTCCAGTCCCACTGCCTTGGGATACGCGTCTTTCAAGTCCGGGGTCAGCGGCTGCAAATCTCCGTTGTAGATCTCACCGCGCATGTCGAAGGCGAGGCCGTGCGGGCTATGGGATGCGGGAGCGGGATCCGTGAAGAGCTGATTGGGATAGAGGGCAGTGTCCACGCCCGAGTCCCAGATGCCGATGCGCACTGGCGTCAGCTTGTCGTCCGCAGTGAGGGTGACCTCTCGCCCGTCCCAGATGTCGGGCTTCTGTACATTGTGTGCCGCCACATAGGCGGTCAGGATCGGGAGAGCCTGCTCTTTCAGTGGGTAGAACACCTTGATGAAGGCACGGTCCCCAATCATCGATTCCGCGGCATTGAGATCGACGGTGTTCGATTTTGCCGCTGCAGGGTCAAGGCTCTCTTTTTCGCTTCCGGCAATCATGCTCGGTGTTGCCAGTTCGAAACTGCCTTTTAGCCCTTTCACGCTGTCTTGCGCGAGCCGCCAATCGAGAGCGTCGACGTTCGCCTGGAAGCCATTTTTGAAGGCTGCGTCGAAGGCTGGACCGCCCGCCGCGTTCGATGAAATTCGCGCTTTCAGGACGGGACCGGTCAACATCCCGGAGGTCGTCTTCGCCTCGGGTTTCTCCTGAAGATCCTTCAGCTTCTGCAGGGATTTGAGCGCGGCCTCGTTTTCGCCGGTTAGCACTTCGGCATCGACCTTGAATCCGTAGAGGGCGCGCAGGGTCGCCTTGTCTTCAATGTCATAGTCGTTCAATACGGAATCGACATCGTGGAGAACATGAGCAACGAAGGCTTTGTATGTGGCGTCGTCTGCGAGCAGAAATGAGCTGGGGGCCTGGTCCATGGGGTAGCTGAAGCGCGGCAGATCATCGGCGGTTGCAATCTTTTTCTTCCCGCCAGCACTGGGGGCTTGCGCCATGGCCGTGAATGCGAAAACAATCAGGGCCGAAGCGGTGAGGGCAACGGGCAATTTGCAGGTTTGATTCTTCACGGGGAACCTCGATCGACCAAGCGGGCATCCACCCGGTAACAGAGAGGATAATCCACATCTTTCGGGACCGACGGAGATTTGTTACGAATTTCGAACTGGGTTACATCAGTTTGCGGCGCACGAGGTCGAGCGCCTGTTGGCTGGCCCACTCGCGGACGCGGTTGCGATCTCCGCGGAAGTTGCGTTCGAAGGCGTCGGTTTTCTGGTCGTCGCTGACGGCGATGTAGACACGACCCACCGGCTTGGTTTCGGTGGCTCCGCCGGGCCCGGCGATTCCGGTAATTCCGAGGCCGAGGGTTGCGCCGGTCTTTTTTCGGATGCCTTCAGCCAGGGCCGACGCCACCTCTGAGGAAACCGCGCCGTGCTGCTCGATCAATTTCGCCGGTACGTCAGCAAAGGCGGTCTTCATCTCGTTCGAATAGACCACGACGCTGCCCAGGAACGAGCGCGAACTGCCGGGTACAGAAGTGATTCGCTGGGCAATCATGCCACCTGTACAGCTTTCCGCCACGGCCAGCGTTGCCTGGCGCAGTCCAAGATAATAGAGGACAATCTGCTCGAGCGACTCGCCCTCCGCGGAGTACATCCAGTCGTCGAGCGCTTCTTCGAGCTTTGTGGCGAGTTCTTCGACGCGCTGCTCAGCAAGCTCCTTGTTCGCCTTGGGGCAGAGCAGGGTGAGTTGAATATCGCCTGCGTGCGCCAGGATCGTTGTCTCCACATCGGTGTAGGTGGTGTAGATCGGCGCGAGAAGCTTGTCGGCCTGGGACTCCGGAATCATGGCAGCCTTGAGAGTGCGCCTGGCGAGATGGCGCTCGGGCACGATCTCCCGCAGTCGCGGCAGACACTCTTCATCAAATAAAGGTCTGCACTCGTGCGGAGGCCCGGGGATGAGCATAATCAGCTTGCGATAGCCGGAGTGAGTGGTCTCAAGCCACTGGCCGGGCGCGCTGCCGTTGGGATTGGTAAGAAATGAGGCGCCTTCGATCAGGTCAGCCTGCTTGAGATTGTTCTCGGGCATTGTGATGCGCCATGTTGCGGCGCGTGCGTGTAGCGCAGCCACCTGTGGCGCATCCCGCTTGAGCTTCAGCGATAGAGTCTCTGCGACGGCTTCACGTGTCAGGTCGTCCTCAGTAGGCCCGAGGCCGCCCATCAGGATAATGATGTCGGTCCGTGCCAGCGCATTGCGAATCACGCCGACGAGGTCCTTCAGGCGGTCGCCAACAATCGTCTTGAAGGCCACCGTAACGCCGATCTCATTGAGCTTTTCGGTCAGATAGAGAGAGTTGGTGTCCTGGCGGTTCGGCGTAAGCATTTCGGAGCCGACTGCAATGATTTCGGATTTCATGAAAGCGGCTTCCAGTTCCTGGCTTCTAGTTTTGGACCTTCGCGAAGGGTTGATTCGGAGCTAGAAGACACTCATCCCTTCTACTCCCAACTCCAGATCATAAACTGCGTCGTTGTCGGCCAAAACTGTGGTACCGAGAGGTGAGAATGCCACGCCAGCGAGGTTGACCCCGGCCACAACGATGTTGGCATCGCCGCCTGGAGTGATGTGGACGAGGCCGCGACGACCGTGCAGGCTTGCGGTTACGTAGATATCTCCGTTGGACGCAATCGCCAACCCCTGGGGCCTGCCCAGTCCGCGATACCACACGCGTGACTCGCCGTGCGTGTTGATTGCCCAGATGGCGTCATTCGACGAAAGCGTCGGCCCGGCGACGAAGAGCGTTCCCTCGGTGTCGACCGCAAGGTGATAGGCCGAGACGCTGGGTTCAAGCGTGGCATAGACGAAGATTTTTCGTTGTGGATCGATTTTGAAGATCGTTCCGCTACGATCGCCCACGAAGAGATTCCCGTCACTATCGAATGCTGCGCCAGTCGCAACACCCATGCCTTCGGAGTAGAGTGTCGATTCTCCGGCTCCATCGATGCGGTAGACGTTACCTTCCGCCCGGGATGTTACAAACAGGTCGCCATCGGGGCTGAAGGCGAGACCCGTGGCGTTGAGGATTCCGGTCGCGAAGGGTGTGCCGCGTCCGTCCGGGCTAACGCGTACCACCGAAACGGGCGTTTGTTTGCCGCGCTGGCCCGAGATAGTGGCGTAGATCATCCCAGAGCGGCTC
Organism: uncultured Acidobacteriaceae bacterium; assembly: GCA_963735215.1. Taxonomy (GTDB): domain Bacteria; phylum Acidobacteriota; class Terriglobia; order Terriglobales; family Acidobacteriaceae; genus Telmatobacter. The sequence goes on from CAVTKF010000019.1 coordinate 146,422, forward strand.
ACGGCGGGACTCGTCACGGGGTGCAACCCGCTCGAAAGCTCCCGGGCGATGTGCAACTGGGCCGCATTGCTCACTCCCGCAGGTGTTCGGACCTCAACGAGGCCTGTGACCGCGTTCTCCGGGACTCGGAATGCGACGCGTCCGGGACGGCTCATGAGAACCTGTGCGGGGTGTGTGCCCACGACAACCACGGGCGGACCGTAGGCGTTTGGTCCAAGATTGGCGCCAACGAGTTCTACCTCACCCAGCGGCAGCGCTGCCGCCGGTACGACTTCGTCAATGCGCGGCTCAGGCGTCATTTCTTCACGTGCGGATTGGATGCGAGTGCGCGGCATTTGCATTCTCAGTGAATCCACAGGCGGAGCAGCGACGCCACTCCCAAAGCATACAGCCCCGCTGCCACGTCATCGAAGACGATCCCCCAACCTTCTGGTAACCTCTCCAACTGCCGGACGGGGAATGGCTTGGTGATGTCGAACAAGCGAAAGAGGACGAGCGCGATCAATCCGTGGCGCCAATCAGCGGGGCTGCCGAGCAGGGCAATCCACTGTCCGGCGACTTCGTCGACAACAACGAAGCCCGGATCGTGCCTGCCGCTTTCGCGCGCAGCGATGCTCGCTGCGGGGACGCCAGAAGCGATCGACAGCACAATTCCGATAAATACAACAAGCAAAAGGCCGTTAGGCGTGGGATGGAAGAGATAAGCGACGGCACCCCATAAAAGCACGGCTGCCACCGATCCCCAGGTTCCGGGTCCCGGCTTGCCGAGGCCGGCGCCAAAAAATGTGGCTACTGTCCAAGCCCACTCTGTCTTGCGCGCTGCTACACGAGAGCCCGAAGCAGCCTGTGGACTACTCGTCATCCTGTCTCCTGCGCTGGTGACCGACTTCGCCAAGATCTTCCAGAACTTCAGGATCCAGAATTGGCGAACTGATTTTGTAGACTCCCATCGCCCACTTGCCGAGGTCGATTTTGCGGCACCGGTCGCTGCAGAAAGGGAAGTCCTCGTCTTTGGCGGTGACCAGCATGCCGCAAGTGGGGCAATGCAAGAGCTTTGCGGATTTTTTCTTTTGTGCCATGGGAAACCAATATCAGCCTGCCTTCGGACAGGCTCGACTCTTATGTTACAAGGTGAGCATACGAGTATTCCAACCATGAGCAATGACCTAAGGCAGTGTTCATACGCGGCTTTGCTCGCGGGCGCGCGACAAGCCTGCGTCGCGCCGTTCGATCAACTCGGTTATCTCTCCCGCTATGACCAGAACCTGATCGACGGGCTGCCCCTCGAAAGCATCGTTTTCGATTTCGCAGCCGGAGCCGGCAAGGAGCTTCACGGCAAGCTGTGTGCCGCCCATTCGTCGGCTGCACTCGCGGTCAACACGTTCGGACCATGGCGTGGCGATCCCCGCGCATTGCGAATCGGGGGAGTTACGGGGTTTGAGTCGATGCGCTTCGAGGCCACTTGTCCGACCGGCTTGGGCGGAACGCCGCCGCACCTCGACCTGCTGGCCGATGGAGATTTGCCGGTTGCCATCGAATCCAAATGTACCGAATGGATGGAACCGAGGCCCGCACAGTTTTCCGCGTCGTATGACCGTCTGCGGGCCTCGCACGGTCACTCGCTCTGGTTCACCCAAATTGAACGTCTGCGACTCAATCCAACTTGCTATCGGTACGTCGACGCCGCGCAACTGGTGAAGCATGCGCTGGGCCTGCTCGCCTGCTTTGGTGAGCGCACCGTGCAGTTGATCTATCTGTATTGGGAGCCGCGCAACCGCGCCGACTGGCCCGAGTGCCGGATGCATCGCGAAGAAGCGGTGGATCTTGCCAGCCGTGTCGCGAGGTCCAACATTCGTCTGGTGCCCATGAGCTATCACGACCTGTGGGCGGAGTGGAACTGCTCGGAACCGCCGCCGCATCTGGCCCTGCTTCGGCTTCGCTACGATCGCGAAGTCTGAATCGCAGTCAGGCGCAAACCCGCTGCCTTCCGAGCACAGCACCCACCAGGTCTTCGTCGCTGCAAGGCCATGCGAACGACTCAGGGAACTGCTCCGCATCGATCCCCATCGATAGCCCTTTCGGTCCTTCGCGACGTATCTCCGACGCGAGTCCGGCCGTCATCTCGCAGCAAAGCGCGCGCAGCCATGGAGAGGGAACTTCGCTGAAGTAAGCCGCTGGCGCGAGCACCACCAGCCGAATTTGTTCAGCACCCAGCAGTCCCAAACCTCCGATAACATAGCCCAACTCGCGTGCGTGCCGCCGGGAGAACAGGTACACAAGACCGTAACGCAGCACTTCCATCACGGCGTAGAGTGCATGGCCCGAGGCGGAACTTATCTTCAGCTCGAACAGATCAAAGCTGTGCGGGCTTTCTCGAAACGCAAGATCGACGCACGCTTTCTTGTCGGTGTGGGCCCCAAGGAGTCCCGACGCGACCGGAACCTGATTGGCCCATCGGTCTGCATCGAGACTGCCCGCTTGTGCAAGTTGCGCAATGCGCTTTTCAACCTGCTTTTCACGGCTCAGGTTGCTCTCGTTCATTTTGGCTTCTTGAGTGAAGCGCCAGTTCTTTTTGGATGGCTGCGTGGAAAGACGGCGGGTAGATCTCAGCCACGTCTCTTCCATGCATTCATACAATTCACGCACCAGGGCAGCCGCATTGGGGCAGAGGGAGTTCTTCCCGCAGAGGATGCGAAGTGCACTGATTTGCTGGTATTGGTTGGCCGCGTTTGCGAACAGGCAGCGGTTGATGATGGCGTCCGTACCCGCAAGAATACTCACTCTTTTGCCTCTTGGTGCTGATGCCACCAGTCTACAGCGGGCCGGCGACTACGCGGGCGACGAGGTCATAGTCGTGCGCTTCAGTGATCTCGGCGCGATAGAAGCGGCCGGATTCGAGGGCCTGCAGCTCGCCGAAATCATTGATGTAGACTTTGCCGTCAATTTCCGGCGCGTGGAATTCAGAGCGGCCCTCCCAGAGCATGGAAGTTTCTTCGCTTTCGCCTTCGGCCAGCAGAACCAGCTCGCGACCGACCCATTGCTGCTTGGCCTGCTTCGAGATCTTTTGTTGCAGCTTCATGAGGCGTCGCTTGCGGGCTTCGATGGTGCGCTTGGGTAGCTTGGCGTCGAGGGCGTGGGCTTTCGAACCTTCCTCGTCGGAGTAATTGAATACGCCTAGCCAGTCGAATCTCCCCTGGCTTATGAACTCCTCCAGGAGTTCAAAGTCGCGGAGCGACTCGCCTGGGAAACCGACGATGAAGGATGTGCGCAGGGCAATGCCCGGAACGGCGGCGCGCACCTTTTCCAACGTCTTGAGGAAGATGTCAGCGCCGGCGCCGCGCTTCATCCGCTTGAGCACATCGGGCGATGCGTGTTGCAGGGGCACATCGAGGTATTTACAGATGTTGTCGTGCTTCGCGATGGTTTCGAGGAGCTTGCCGGTGATGCGGTTGGGATATGCATACAGGAAGCGCAGCCAGCGCAGGCCTTCGATCTTTGCGAGCGCTTCGAGCAGCAAAGCGAGGCCGTCTTTCAGGCCAAGGTCTTCGCCATAGCAGGTGGTGTCCTGGCCAATGAGCGTGATTTCCCGCACACCGCTGGCGACCAGTTGTTGCGCTTCGGCGACCACGGATTCAAAGCGCCGCGAGCGGAACTTGCCGCGCAGGTTCGGAATAACGCAGAAGGTGCAAGGGTGATCGCAGCCTTCGGCAATCTTGATGTAGGCCGATGTCTTTCCGGTGGAGATGAGGCGGGGTGTGGCTTCGTCGTAAAGATAAGTAGGCAGCATGTGCGCTGCGCCCTGCCATTCCTCGCGGCTGAAGCGGCCCTGTTTTTCGCGCAGATCGCCCTCGGGGCGAAACTCGGTCTTGTGCGTGCCTGCGCCGGCTTCGCGCCCTGCGCGTACTTCGGCATGTCCATTTCCGGTGAGGATGTTGAACGGCGATGGAGTAGCGGGCTGAAACGGGGCAATGCCAGCCGCTTCCAAAATGGATTCAAGCTCGCCGGTGCCAACAACAGCATCGACTTCAGGAATGCTTTTGCGAATCTCGTCGCGGTAGCGCTCTACCAGGCATCCGGCAACGATCAGTTTCTTCGCCGAGCCGGATTGTCTTGAAGCGCGCCATTTCCAGGATGGTGTCGACCGACTCCTGCTTGGCGGTGTCGATGAAACTGCAGGTGTTAACAACAAGGATCTCCGCCTCTTCGGGGCGAGAGGTTAACCGCGCTCCTCCGCGGTCCAGGAGCCCCATCATCACCTCGGAATCGACCAGGTTTTTGGGGCAGCCTAACGAAATAAAGCCCACGGTAGGAGCCGTGGGTTGGGAAGATTTGCTCACAGTTCCATTGTACCGGGAATGTGATTTTCGCGGGGCAAAGCAAAGATCCCGCACGCGATATGCATTCAAATCCGCGACCCCATTGCAAGTGATAAAATCAATCAGTGCCGGGTCCTACGCGACGTAATCCCGCCAATCCCGCCAGGTCCGGAAGGAAGCAACGGTAACGGGCTAGTACGGGCGCAGTAGGTCACCCGGTACTTTTTGCGGTGCCGTGGGCACCTTCACTCTTTGCCGCGGTCGTATCGCGCCGCGGTGCAGCCGAATCAAAGATTGCGTACAAGTATTGAGCGCGAGCCGTGGTCTCCGGATCTCGTGCCGCAAGGAGAAATGAATTGAGCCTCGCCGTGCGTCCCGTGGTGGGCAGGCGCGCCAAGATCAGCGCCCTCGGAACTTACGTACCCCCGAAAGTTCTTACCAATCAAGACCTCGAAAAAATGGTAGACACCAACGATCAATGGATCGTGGAGCGCACCGGCATTCGCGAGCGCCACGTGCTCGCCCAGGGCAAGGGCGTGAGCGACATCTGCGTTGAAGCGGCGAAGAAGTGCCTGGCAGCGCGTGGCATCGCGCCCAGCGAAGTTGAAGTCATCATCGTCGGCACCGTTACGCCCGACATGATGTTTCCATCGACCGCTTGTCTTGTGCAGGACAAGATCGGGGCGAAGGGTGCTTGGGGATTCGACGTTTCCGCGGGGTGCTCGGGCTTTGTGTTCGCGCTACAGGCCGGCGTGAAGCTCGTTGAAAGCGGAGCCCAATCCAAGGTTCTGGTTTGTGGAGCCGATGCCAATACCAGGATGACCGACTACACCGATCGCGCCACGTGCGTTTTGTTCGGCGACGGCGGCGGTGCTGTGCTGATCGAACCCGCTGAAGAGGGTGAAATCGGCATGATCGACTTTGTGCACGAAATTGACGGATCGGGGGGCGTTTCGCTGAACCTGCCCGCGGGTGGCAGCCTCAATCCTCCGACACACGAGACCATCGACAAGAAGATGCACTTCATCCATCAGGATGGGCAGGCTGTCTACAAGTTTGCTGTGCGCAAAATGGCTGAAGCCACAACAAGGCTGCTGGAGCGCAACGGTGTGACGGGCTCTGATCTCGGCTGCTTCATTCCGCACCAGGCCAACAAGCGCATCATCACGTCGACCGCGGACCGCCTGGGGATGCCGAAAGATCGCGTGATTATCAATATTGAGAAGTACGGGAATACCTCGGCGGGAACCATTCCGCTTGCGATGGAAACGGCAGTCGAGGAAGGGAAACTGAAGAAGGGCGACCTGGTTCTGATCGCGGCGGTGGGAGCCGGATTTACCGTGGGCACCGCTTTGTTGCGTTGGGAAATCTAGTTTCTAGCTTTGGGGCCAGATGAAATTCCGCGCTTCGGAAAACTGCTGTCATTCATAGGGTTAAATAGCGCCAGAAAAAAATGAATGTTGAGTTTCTTGGTTTCCCACCCATGCCGCGAAAGGACCGCGTCATGGATGGGGCACCTCATCTTGTTCCTTCCAATCTTCCTTCATGGCAGTTTCTTAAGCGTTCAGCGCCAATGGAAGATCGTACTTTGGCAGCACGCCGGTTTCGGCGGCCATTCTGAAGAATCCGCGCATACCTTCTACGCACTCCTCATCCAGGACGTAATGAATATTTGTTGTGAGGTAGGAGCGGATCGTGCCTTCGGACAGCGGCAGCCGGCGCGACCAGTGCTCGACAAGTGCGTCGATGTTCTGCAAGCCGTGATCGCGAGATTGGATGAAATCGCGATAGATACCCTCATCCAAAAGTCTGCCGCCTGCAAGGCCCCAGACAGCGGAGACGAAGGGGAGACCGGTGAGCGCTTTCCATTCTTCGGCAAGGTCGTGATAGACGAGCTCTTCGCCAGTGCGCTCAAAGCGATTGGCACGCTCTTCGAGCGCCATCAGGGCGGGATCGCCGATAAGGATTGCAGCATCGACGCGGTCGAGCATCGCATCGAGATCGGCTGCCATTGGAATGAAGGGCACTTCGGCGTTGCCCCACTTGTGAAAGAGAATGCGCGCGTAAGCCAGCGTCGTGCGGCTTGCCGTGTCCGCAGCGACGCTATGCAGAGTCTCGAGCGGCTGATTTGCGCGCCGTACCAGCAGCAGTGAGCGCACTCTGCCCTTGGAGGCAATAGTGCATCCTGGCAGAATGCGTAGCCCCGGCGTTGTCGCCAGCGACGCGATGGGCACGAGACCGATGTCCGCATCGCCGCAGGCTAGTTGGTCTGCGCACTCCGAGGGAAGCATCCAGTCGACCTCGTAGCGCTGCGCGAGATCCGCATTCAGAGGCGGATGCTCGAAGTCCCACATCAGAGGCGCGGGGTTCAGAAAACGAATGGCGGCAACGCGAAGCCGGCGGTGTGAAGTCGAATTCACTCTATTCGATAGACTATCAACCCGGGCGCTAGAGCCTGTTATTAACTTTCCCGCGGGCGGCGTTGCGGACGAGAATCCGGCCAGACAAGGCGGAGGACGAAGACTTTGGCTATTCCAAGACGAGGACGACAACGCAGTATGGCCCGATTTGCGCCGCAACCCGGAGGGCTGGGGACAATTTTCCCGATTTCTGCGTCCCTCGTCGCTAGCAGACACTCGGTCTGCGTCGCTCCTCACTCCTTGATCTCGAAAAAATTGTCTCCCAGCGCCGCCCACGCGAAAGTTAATAACAGGCTTTAGGGTTCTCCACATGCGTGCCAGCCGTCACACCCTTCGCCTTGACTTCCATTTCTCATCAGCTTAAGGTGAGCCTCAATCACTAAAGAAGGCTCTACAGATTGATTTAAGGGAAGGCGCGCGTGTGCGTAGCACGAGCGTAGATGCGGATGTCGATATCGAAAGACGCAAGTTTAAGCTCTACTCCAGGCCATTCCAACACGCAGATCGATGAGAACCGGCTGGCGATGCTGGCCCTCACGCTGACTCCCAACCTTGGCCCCAAGCGCATTTCGGATGCGATCGCCCAGTTGGAATGCGCCGCCCAGCTTTTTGCGCTGACTCTCACAGAGCTTGAGGGCCTTCGCTTTCCGGCGGATGCCGCGCAGTTTATCTTCGACGGCAAAGCCCGTCGCGCTGCCGATGAAGAGTGGGGAAAGATCTTGCAGCACGGCGCGACGATCATCACCCTCGCATGCCCGGAGTATCCCGAACAGCTCAAAGAGATCTACGATCCACCACCGGTGTTGTGGCTTCGCGGTGCGGTGCAACTGCTCTCTCGGCCGTCAATCGCTGTCGTAGGCACGCGTCATCCTTCTCCTTATGGCACAGGAGTTGCGGAGATGCTGTCTCGCGATCTCGCTGCTCGCCGCCTGATCATCGTGAGCGGCATGGCTCGTGGTATCGACACCTGTGCGCACAAGGGCGCGCTTGCGGCGCGTTCACCCACCATCGCTGTGTGGGGCACCGGCATCGATGTGGTCTATCCCAAGGAAAACAGAAAACTGGCCGACGACATTCTCGCCACGGGAGGCGCCATCGTCAGTGAAGTTCCTATGGGAACTTTCCCCGCGCCACAGAATTTTCCCAGGCGCAATCGCATCATCAGCGGCCTCAGCATCGGCGTGCTCGTGGTGGAGGCGAGTGAAAACTCCGGCACCCGTGTGACGGCGCGCTGCGCTGCGGAGCAGAACCGCGATCTCTACGCAGTGCCGGGCAACGTTACGGCCAAGAACTCGTGGACCCCTAACACCTTGATTAAACAAGGCGCTAAACTCGTTGGATCGTGGGAGGATGTGTGGGAAGACCTGCCTTCGCAAGTGCGGCTGGAACTGGAGCGCGAGGCTGGGACTGAATCCAAATCGGAGTCTATCGCATCTTTGTTGACTGACCCGGTGCTGAGGCCAGAAGAGTCAATCGTGCTGCAGACATTGCGCGCCGACGAGTCCCTGCAAATTGACGAACTTCTCGAAAAGGTGGAAACTCAACTGACTTCATCCGAGGTTTTTACAGCGCTGTTCGAGTTGGAGATGAGCGGACGTATACGCTGCCTGCCAGGAAAGAACTACGTTCGCACACTTTAGTTGCGGCAAGTTCACGCAAAATTTTCGATGCAGCACCAGAAGCGATGAACCGCACATTTCAGAAACTTTGCGCGTTACTATGCAAGTGATCTGCGGGCGGGAAAGGTCGATTAGGAGTGGAAACGAGGATGCCTTCCGTGTTAGCTTGCAAATCTTGCGGCCCAATTTCGATGAACAGGTCGGGCGAGCAGCTTCGCGGTGCCTCTCAGGAGAACATTTTCCTTCGGATTTAAAAAAGCAACAGAACGCCTCTGTCCGAGTCCAACAGGCCGGATGGAGTACAGTAATACGGAATCAAGGATGGCAATGAGCAGATCACTGGTGATCGTCGAATCTCCCGCAAAGGCGAAGACGATCGAAAAATATCTAGGCAAGGGTTTCGAGGTCCGCGCGTCGATCGGGCACATCATGGATCTGCCCAAGAACGACATTGGCGTGGAGCTGAAGAATCGCACGTTTATACCCGAACTGGTTGTTTCGCCCGGCAAGGAAAAGATTGTCGATCAATTAAAGAGAGCCGGCCTGGCCGCTGACGAAATCTTCCTTGCGCCTGACCCGGACCGCGAAGGCGAAGCGATTGCGGCACACCTCGCGCTGCAACTTGGCACGAATGCCAAAGAACGCAAAAAGATCCGCCGCGTAACCTTTAATGAGATCACCAAGAAGGCCGTGCAGGATGCGTTCCAGCACGCTCGCGACATCGACGAGAATCTCGTGGACGCGCAGCAGACGCGCCGTGTGCTTGACCGGCTTGTCGGCTATCAGATCTCTCCACTGCTGTGGGACAAGGTTCGCCGGGGACTCTCGGCTGGCCGCGTGCAGACCGTAGCTGTGCGCCTCATTGTGGAGCGCGAACGCGAGATTGCCGGGTTCAGGCCAGTTGAGTATTGGACTCTCGAGGCGTTGCTTCATCCCGAGCGGCAGTCCGACAAGAGCTTCAAAGCCAAGTTTGTCGGCATCGACGGTGAATCTGCCCGCGTGCCGAACGGCACGGACAAGGACGGCAAGGACCAATTCATCGGGAGCGCGCTGCCCGACAAGAAGTCGATGGATGCGGCACAGGCTGCTCTTGAGAACGCAGCGTGGACGCTTGCATCGGTGGATCGACAAGAGCGGCAGCGCCGTCCGCTTGCTCCTTTTATTACCAGCCAACTGCAGCGCGACGCTGCCAGCAAACTGGGGTTCAATGTGCGCCGCACGATGGGCGTGGCGCAGCGCCTGTATGAAGGCATGGAAATTGGCGACGAGGGCACAACCGGCCTCATCACCTATATGCGCACGGATTCGCCGCGTGTGTCGCCGGATGCTGTTGATGGCGCACGTGCCTGGATCGGCAAGCAACTTGGGAAGCAATACCTGCCCGGGTCGCCCAACGTCTACAAGGGCAAGAAGGACGCGCAGGATGCGCACGAAGCCATTCGTCCGACGGATGCCTCGCGCACGCCGGAGTCGATTGCCCGCTACCTGAGTGACGAGCAACTCAAGCTCTACACGTTGATCTGGAAACGCTTTATCGCGTCGCAGATGGTGCCTGCGGTCTACGACATAACCACCGCGAAGATCGAGGCAAAGTCAGCGGTCGATCGCAAAACATATGACTTCCGCTTGAGCGGATCGGTGCTGCGCTTCGATGGCTTCCTCAAGGTCTACGAAGTTACGGAAGACAAGAAAGCCGACGACGAGGAAGACTCGCTCGCCAACAAACTGCCCAATCTTGACGGAGTGAAGAACCTCGAACTCGAGCAGCTTCTGCCGGAAGAGCACTACACCGAACCGCCTCCGCGGTACAACGAAGCATCTCTGGTGAAGGAACTGGAAGAGCGTGGAATCGGGCGTCCGTCAACGTATGCGTCGATCATCAACACCATTCAGGATCGCGAATACGTGGTGAAGCATGGCGGCTCGCGAGGACGTTTCTATCCAACCGAAATCGGCATGGTGGTCTGCGACCTGCTGGTCGAGAGCTTTCCATACATCTTCGATACCAAGTACACGGCGAAGCTCGAAGAAGAGCTCGACGATATTGAAGAGGGCAAGGAGAAGTGGACCGATCTGCTGAATGGATTTTATGACCACTTCGAAGACGAGCTCAAAGACGCTGACAAGACCATGCGCAACATCAAACGCATGGAACAGGAGACCGGCGACAAGTGTGAGAAGTGCGGAAGTCCACTGGTTCTCAAATGGGGCAAGTTCGGCAGCTTCTACGCGTGCTCAAACTTCACAAAAAAGAAGCCGGTAACGGTTGCAATGGGTCCGTGGAAAAAGGATCCGAAGGCCGTTACGCAAAAGATCACGAATGCGCTGCATTTCCCAATGACTGTTCACGCAGTCGTCGATGACGCGAAAGTGTATTCGAAGGAAGTTGCAAACGCGAAGGAGTTGGTTTCCGCAATCGCGGAGGCGGTGAATGGTTCCGCAGAGAAGGGCAAGAAGGTTTTTGTCGAGCAGGTGAGTTGCGACTTCACAAAGGAAAACATCGCAGCCAAGCCGGACATGAATACGCCCGAAGCGCAGGAAGCCGGCGACACCGAGGAGTACTGCGAAAACTGCGGCCGCGTCATGGTTTTGCGCCGCGGCCAGTTCGGACCGTTCATGAGCTGCCCGGGTTACAACGAAGATCCGCCCTGCAAGACGATCCGCAAGCTGAGCCAGAAGCAACAGCAGAAGCCACCCGAGCCGACCGGCGAGGCCTGTCCAGCCTGCGGTAAGCCACTGGTGCTGCGCCAGGGAGCTTATGGCGAGTTTGTCTCCTGCTCCGGCTATCCTGGCTGCAAGTACGTCAAGCAGAACCTGATTGAGGGTATGAAGTGTCCCAAGTGCGGCCAGGGCGATATCGCCGAGCGCAAGGCGCGCCGCGGCAACATCTTCTGGGGCTGCACCAACTATCCCAAGTGCGACTTCACGTCGAATTACAAGCCGGTTGCGCAGAAGTGTCCCGAGTGCGGGAATCCATATCTCGTTGAGAAGACGCTCAAGAGCGGAGTTTTTCTTGAGTGCCCCAACAAGAAGAAGAGCCCCGAAGAGGAAGCCAGGCCGAAAAAAGGCAAGAAGGCTGCCGAACCAGCACCGGGTGCAGCGATTGTCTGCCACTACTCAAAGCGCACTGGCGACGCTCCGCCTCCGCCAACCGCTGAGACGCATGGGCCAGTGATCGAAAAATCTGATGCGAAGAAGGAACTGCAGCCGGCCTGACGGGCGGTAGCAGTTCTGCCGAAATGATTGATGCGGAGCCATTTGGCTCCGCATCGCAGCATGCGCGACTAATGTCCGAGCCAGTCCTCACCTGAATCCGTTACCATGGGCTTTCGGAGAAAACTCATGGAACGCATGCTCGCAACCCCGGCTGACGCTGAAATCATTCTCAAACTGTATGAACTTCGTACCGAGTCGCTGATGCGCCAGGCGCGCGCCTGGATGACTGGGGAGTTCTGGCCCGATACTCCAGAGGAGTTTTTCGCTGTCGCGCTAAATCCCGGCGACCCGCACAACGCCTTCTTTCGCCAGGTGCTGACGTACTGGGAGATGGGGGCAGCCATGGTGCTGCACGGAGCTGTTTCAGCGGAGCTCTTTGTCGACTGCAATGGTGAGGGCTTCTTCCTCCTCGCCAAGTTCGCCCACATTCTCGAGCCGATTCGCGAGAAGATGCCGACGTTCATGAACAAGACTTCCGAGCTAATCAACCGCTTTACAGCTGCTGCTGCCCGGTATGAGGGAGCTCTCAAGAACGTCGAAGCCCGCCGCCAAAGATTCCAGCCAACCCAAGAATGGCGTGTCCGGTAGTTCATCCTGCCAAACCGCATTCCGTCTGCTCCTTGTAAAACTTGCGCCCGCTGGCGGATGATGGAAGCCGGAATAAACGATCAATTCCCTGGAGGTTTCAAAGTGAAACGCATGATAGCAATGCTCGTAGCTGCCGTCTCCTTTGCCGCCATTGCGGCGAATGCGGCTGACTCCAAGTCCATCAACGGCTGGATCTCTGATTCCATGTGCGGTGCCAAGCACGCGGGCTCGGGCTCGGAGTGCGTGAAGAAGTGCATCGAAGGCGGCATGACGCCGGTGTTTGTCGACGAAGCCAAGAAGCAGGTTTGGACGATCGATAATCCCGATGCGGTGAAGAAGTTCTACGGGGACCATGTGACCGTCAAGGCGACCGCCGACTCCGACAAGAAGTCTGTCCACATCGATTCGATCGAAGCGGCGAAGTAGGCGAACGCGGCAGAGTGCAAAACCGGAGCGAGCATGGGCAATATTCCATGCTCGATCTCCCTTCCCACTGGTGAAATGGTCAGCGATGCTCCAATTGTTTTCGGGGAAAATAATCATTCTAAACAACTTACATGCGACGCCGCGTCGTAAATATTTCCTGTAAAAGAACTTATAAGCAAATTTTTCCCAAATGACTTAACGGCGCGGGCGCATGATGGCGATATTCGCATCCGCTGAATTCGCCACCGCGTCTAAACTCTGTTACTGTTCTAACGATTGACGTTCGCCGGTGCGCATCTTGCCGCGGCGTACGCTGGTGTGAAAGATCATGGCTAAAGCACTATGGAACGGCAAGGTCGTTGCCGAAAGCGATACTACTGAAACCGTCGAAGGAAACGTCTACTTCCCGGAAAACAGCTTGAAGCGGGAGTACTTCCGCCCCAGCAGCACCACCTCCACCTGCCCTTGGAAGGGCCAGGCGCGCTATATGAGTCTCTATATTGACGGGCAGGATAATCCCGATGCGGCGTGGTATTACCCCGATCCCAAGCCTGCCGCCCGTAAGATCAAAGGATTCGTAGCGTTTTGGCGTGGAGTTGAAGTAGAAAAGTAGGCTTTCCGGACCTAGATTTTCAGGAGCCGAGTGCATATTCGTCCAGTCCATTTTGCGCCGCTGCTGGCGCTTGCGCTCGCCTCGTGTGCGCATAAGCCGATCACGCCTTCAGTGGCAGCCGCGCCGACTTTGCGGGGCGATTCGGCGCACCCGGGGGAGACGAAGGGCTGGGTTGACACGAAGTTGTATTTCGGGCTGGGCCCGGTTGACCATCCTGAGCAGGGCGTGAGCGAAACGGAGTGGCGCAGCTTCCTCGACCGGGAGGTAACGTCGCGTTTCCCAGACGGCTTAAGCGTGCTGGACGTTTACGGACAGTGGCAAGGGAAGAACCAGACCACGCCGGAACGGCTGCGCTCGAAGATGCTGATCATCGACTACCCGGATACGGCTGAGAACCGTGCCAAAATCGAAGCGATCCGCGCGGCATGGAAGCAGAAGACCGGAGATCAGTCGGTGATGCGGGTGACGGAACCGGCGGACGTATCATTCTGAATTAGTAGTTTCGCGCGCATAGATCCGATTTAACGGGAGCTTGGCGAAGAGTCGAGCGGCCTTCAAGAGCCCCGAGTGTTGAGTATTATGAACAGCGCCAAAAAGGCAGTGAGAACTCCTGAAAAGAACGCAAACCCAACGCCTGCACAAGTCCTTTCCCACGCCTTCTCAGTCTGGGGTACTCGTTGTCCGATGAATCCGCCCGTCAGTGCAGAGATGAGAATACCCAGCAGATATGCTCCCCAACCGGGCGGGTAGCGCGGCAAGACGAGCGCATACGCTGCGCCGACTAGGATGCCAGACATCACACTGATAGCCAAAATCGAGCCAACCCTCTTTGCAGTCCCGCTCGCTTCCGCCGATCTCGCATGCTAGAGGCCCCGGTCGTCGACAGGCAAACTCCTTAACCACGCAGACCCCAACACATGCACATGCAAACAATCACAATAGCACTGGAGGCGTGCAAGAAAGATCGCGCTCATCGAGGGGACGGATTTGAGCCCTGACTGGTACGAATGCGAACCAGCGCTGGATCGAATAGAGACTAAAAGCAAACGCAGATCCTTCGCTGCGCTCAGGATGACAGTTGCCTTTGGCAAGCGAAGGTCGCGTTTTTTACAAACTGCCCGTACGTGAGCCATCCGGCAGTTCCTTTTTTGCCGGCAAACGTACTTCCGGAGATCACTAAAATCCACTCAATAAATTGCATCAACCTGCCCGTTTGGACATCCCTTGAGTGTGCTCCAATCGCCCACAGGGTTTTGAAAGAGGAGTCTATGGCGACCGTGTCCCCAGACCGTCCCGCAACTGGTTTCTTTCCTACGCGGATACACTCGTCTGCCGACTTCACGCAGACGCTCATGAAACTGCAAAGGGCTACGAATCTCATTGCATCCACGCTGGACTTTGAAGAACTCCTCGATCGCGTGGTCAACGAAATTGCCTCTTCCATAGGAAACGTGGAAGTTGCGGTCTGGCTTCGTTCTGACGACAAGAACGAGATGGTTTTGCAAGGGATACGAGGCTGCACCAAGTTCTGCAAAGGCAATCGCCTGGAGATCGGCAAGCAGGGCATGGTGGGGCACGTCGCTGCCAGCGGTGAAATGCGTTATGCGCCCGATGTCCGTCTCGATCCCTATTACATTCCGTGCGAAGAGGGCACCCGCTCCTCGATGACCATTCCGCTCAAGACAGCGGGCAATGTGATGGGCGTGCTCTTGATCGATCACGAGGAGATCGACGCTTTTTCAAGCGATCAACAGAAGGTACTTGAAGCGATCGCTGGTCATATTGCCATCGCTATCGAGAACGCTCGCGTTCTACGGGGAGAGCGGGCGGAGCGGCAACGCCTGCAGCGGGAGTCGGCTGACGCCCGCGCAATTCAGGAAGCTCTCTTTCTCAAGCCGGTGCCGTTGATACCGGGGTTTGCCATCGAGACTGCGTGGCATCCAGCCGGATCGGTTGCGGGCGACTGGTTCGATTTCATCGATCTTGGTGAGGATCGCTATGGGATTGCGCTGGCCGATGTCTCGGGGAAAGGAATGCCCGCGGCGCTGCTGATGTCTGCAACCCGGGCCCTGCTGCGATCGATTGCGCCTCTCCATTCTTCGCCATCGCAGACGCTCGAACAGCTCAATCGCGCCCTGCTCGAGGATTTTCCGTCAGGGAAGTTTGTCACCATGATCTACGGCGTGCTTGATGCTCGCTCGCGCCAATTCACGCTGGCGAGCGCCGGCCATCTTCAGCCGCTGATCATTAATCATGAGACCGCTTTTCTGGAATTGGATACTGGCTTGCCCCTCGGCCTCGGGCCGTCTTCCTATCCTGAGCGCACCGTAACTCTGTCCGCGGATACCCACGTGCTGATTTACTCCGATGGCATTACCGAGGCTGAGAATGCTGCGTTTGAGGAGTATGGCTCGGCACGTATGGTCGAGCACTTTGGCAGGCCGGGTGCGTGCGTCGAAGGGCTCATTGCAGAGGTGAAGTTCTTTGCCGGGGGATGCGAACACATGGACGATGCAACCGCCGTGCTTCTACGCAGCCGCTGAGAAGATCGTCAATCTGGTGCTTATGCCGTGCACTTCAAAAGCGGGAGCACGTAGCTGAAGACGTCGCTCTTCTTCTGCGGCTTGAGGTTGGGGAAGACGAAATGCTCGCGGTGTACCTCTTCGCGGGTAAAGCCGCACTTCTCAAGCACACTGGCTGAGGGCGAGTGCTCTGCATGGCAGATTGCTTCGAGGCGCTCGACGCCAGTCTGCCGAGCCACATCCACCATCGCCTGCAGAGCTTCGGTGGCATAGCCCTGGCCCCAGGCGTCTTTTGCGAAGGCATAGCCAGTGACGGCGCGGTTGGGGCCCTTGTAGAAGAGGCCGGTGCTTCCCACCAGTGATCCGCTTTTGCCGTTGTTACGCGTCAGGACGAGGTAGGGTCCGGCTGGCCAGCGTCGCCATTCGTCGTCGCTCATCGCAAGGAACGCCAGTGTGTCGGCGACGCTGCGGTGGGTGGGCCAGCTGAGATATTGCGTTACTTCGCGATCGGAGGCGTAGCGATGAAATACTGCTTGAGCGTCGCTGGGCTTCGGCCTGCGCAAGAGCAGTCGTTCCGTCTCAATAGCCTCTGAGGCCTTCAGGGCTTTGCCTTCGAGTTCCATCATCCCTCCAACAACGGTTTGCCGATCTCCCAGTGATGCCCAAAGGGATCGACCACGCGACCGATGCGCCAGCCGTAGGATTCATCCCTTACCGGACAGATCGAAGACGCTCCGGCGGCAATTGCCTGATCGAAGGCGGCGTGCGGATCGTCTACCAGCAGTACCATGCGCATGCTGCTGCCGCCGAGCGACTCGGGACTGAAGTTCTGGTGCGGAAGGGATTCGTCTGCCAGCCAGAAATCGCCCTTGCCGACGAGGAGATGGGCTATGACGCTTCCGTCGTCGCTATCCATTCGCGATAAGGTCGTCGCTCCGAATGCGCGAGTGTAGAAGTCGATTGCCGCGGCGCCGCGGCGCACGTTCAGCAAAGTTGTGATCGCTGTTTCCTGCTTCTTTTCGGTAGACACGGAAGCTGCCATGAGTCCTCCTATGGTCTTTTGCCGAGCAGAATGGGGATGGAAAAAAGGCTGCCGTCAGTACGCCTGCAACTGGTCGAGCGGCAGGCGCACGCGGAAGCAAGTGGAACCCGGATCGGATCGCACGCTTAGATGTCCGCGATGCTTCCGCACGATACGCATTGCATTGTCGAGGCCCAGACCGAGCCCCTGGCCTGGCGCCTTGGTGGTGAAGAAAGGTTCGAAGATGCGGTCCTGCAATTCCGGCGGGATTCCCGGCCCCGTGTCCCATATCTCCACCAGCATCATCTCGCCTTCAAGGCGGCAGGTGAGCTTTAGTCTTCCGCTGTGGCCGGTCTCTTCGAGCGCGTCCAGAGCGTTTTCGATGAGCGCTGTCCACACCTGGTTCAGTTCGCTGCCATAGGCGCTGATGCGGGGCAGATCAGGCTCGTAATTACGCTCGATCTCCACGTTCTTCATGCGCGACTGGAGCATCTGGATCGTTGCATCGAGGCCGGTGGGCACATCGACTTCGAGAATCGGCGCGCGGTCCATGTAGGAGTAGGCCTTAACCGCGCTGATCAGGTCGAAGATCCGAGCGGTCGAATTCAGCAGGGTATCGACGGACCGGGTAGACCTCAAGTAGCGCGCGAAGTATTGCAACGAAACACAAGATTCGCTGGAGCCGATCAGGTCCCGCAGTTCCTCGAGATCGCCAACTGTGGCCCGCTGCTCTGCAAGCTGCGCCGCCACCTCCCACGCGCCGTCGCACGGGAGGTCGGTGAGCCAGTTGCGCAAATCTTCTTCGAGCTGAATCTGTTCGCCGGCATCGCGCGGTTCGTGGCGCGGGGAGCGGCTCATGACCTTTTGTTCCCAGTCCTCAACCCCGAGGATCTGTTGTTCGCTCAAGCAGAGGTTCACGAGCTTGAAGCGGTTTTCACGGTTCGAGCGGAGCTCCATGACGAGGCTCGAAGCTGCGCGCTGTGCTGCGGACGCGGGGTTGTTCAGCTCATGCGCGAGGTTCCCGGCGAGCTTGCCAAGAGCACTCAGCTTCTCCGCCTGCTGCTCGATGCGGGTCACCTCGCGCACGCGGTCAAGCAGTGTGGAGACGACGCGCTGGGTCATCGACGGAATGGCCGCGAGCATCTCTGGAAACTTCTCTTTCATTACCAGGAGTGCCCAGACTGGCGTGACGGCGAAACCCTGACCACCCGACATCTTCATGCGCGAGAAGGGAAGCAGGCCCGTCATCTGTCCTGCGCGGCCAATGAAGAGCTCCATCGGACCGCCGCGCTGGCGGCGCACGTGAATCTCACCTTTGAGGATAAGGATCATCCGGTCGGCGGGCTGACCCTCTTCAAACAGGATGTCGCCCGGCTGCGCGATCACCTCTTCGCCATGCTGCGCGAGCCAGAAGCGATCTTCAAATGGGAGTCCCTGTAATGGACCTACACGATCGAGTGCAGCTGCGATGGTTTCGGCAGGTGTCGGACAGGCTGGCGCGGTTAAGGTAGGGGAAAGCATCCAGAACCTCCGGCTTATGCAAGTTCAGAATAGCCCATACCCCGGTGGGACCCTGTTAAGAACTGTTGCGAAGCGGTATGGCAGGCTGGTGAACGGCGAGTCACGCAGCCTCGATTGCGCCACTCTGCACATTCCGATGCTATGATTGCCGGTCTGAAATCTAACATTGGGGAATCCCTCATGTTTCGCAATATCTTTTGCGCTGTACTGCTTCTGGCGGTTTCACTTGTTGCCGCTGCACAGTCTCCTGAAGCCACATTCGATGGGAGCACCAAGGTATTTCGCCTCGATGGCGGGAATGTGACCTATGCGTTCGGAGTGAATGCGCATGGAGAGCTGCAGCAACTCTACTGGGGTGGCCGGCTGGGAGGGATGGATCAAATTCCGCAAGCGATTCCGGCGCGCGAGTGGGCTTCGTTTGACTCCTCTTACAGCAACACGCCCCAGGAATACGCGGGATGGGGTGCGGGTCTGTTTGTTGAGCCGGCGCTGAAGGTAACGTTTTCGGATGGAAATCGCGACCTGGTGCTGCACTACGCGAGTCACGAGGTCACATCTGATGGTTTCAAGATTGTTCTTAAAGACATCAAACGACAGGTTTTCGTAACGCTGCACTACGCGATCGACCGAAGTTCGGGCATTATCGCCCGGTCGGCCACAATTGAGAATCGGGAAACTCAGCCGATCACGATTGAGCAAGCAGCGGCGGCGGCATGGGCGCTGCCGGCGGCGCACTACACGCTGAACTATCTGACCGGGCGTTGGGCGAGTGAGTGGACGCTTACTCAGGAACCGCTTCATCCCGGAGAGCGAATCATTGAGAGCCGCCGTGGCTCTACCGGCCATCAAGCCAATCCGTGGTTTGCCATTGAGGCGGGCGATACACCAGACGAGAACGCGGGCGAGGTATGGTTCGGCGCGCTGGCGTGGAGCGGATCGTGGAGGATTACCGTGGAGCAGGACCAACTCGATGCGGTTCGGGTGACGGGCGGGTTCAATCCATTCGATTTTGGATATGTGCTGCATCCGGGTGAGTCGGTCGAGTCACCGGTCTTTTACGGCGGGTATAGCGCTCACGGACTTGGCGGGGCGTCACGGCTTTTGCACCGCTATGAGATCGCTCATGTGCTTCCGCATCGGATTGGCGAGGGAGACGCTGCTGCGCCGAAGCCGCGTCCAGTTATCTACAACTCGTGGGAGGCGACGGAGTTCAACGTCAGCGAAGAGGGCCAGATGGCGCTGGCGGAAAAAGCTGCGGCACTCGGTGTCGATCGCTTTGTGATGGATGACGGATGGTTCGGTCAGCGCAAAGACGACCACGCCGGCCTCGGCGACTGGTATGTAAATCCGCAGAAGTTTCCGCATGGGCTTAAGCCGCTGATCGACAAAGTTCACGCGCTCGGGATGGACTTCGGGCTGTGGGTCGAGCCGGAGATGGTGAATCCTGACTCGGATCTTTACCGCAAGCACCCGGACTGGGTGCTGAACTTTCCCGGGCGGCCACGTTCGGAACAGCGCAACCAGTTGGTGCTCAACCTCGCGCAATCCGATGTCCGCGAATATGTTCTCGGATTCCTCGACAAGCTGCTTAGCGAAAATGACATTGCCTTCCTCAAGTGGGATTACAACCGCAACTGGAGCGAGCCCGGCTGGGATCAGCTTCCGCCAGCCGAACAGAAGAAGGTTTACGTGGAGTTCACGCGCAACCTCTACGCGATTCTTGCCGAACTCAAAAAGCGTCACCCCAAGGTTGAGTTGGAGTCGTGCTCGGGTGGAGGTGGTCGCGTCGACCTCGGAATTCTGCAATTCGCCGACGAGGTCTGGCCGTCGGATAACACGGATCCGTTTGACAGGCTCACGCAGCAGGACGGCTTCACCTACGCATACACGCCGCAGATCATGATGGCGTGGGTTACGGACTCGCCACACTGGCTGAACAAGCGGACAACCTCGCTCACCTATCGAATGCTCAGCTCCATGCAGGGCTCGCTCGGCATTGGCGCCAACATCAGCAAATGGAACGATGAGGAGATGGGGACTGCCAAGCGCCTCATTGCGGCGTATCACCAGGCGCAGCCGACGATCGTGCAGGGAGATCTCTACCGCTTGATCTCGCCGCGGAATGGGAGCGAGTTCTCGGCTACGCAATCGGTGAACCGCGACCAAAGCCAGTCCGTCGTCTTCGCCTTTATCCACTCCACGCAGGAGGGACGTGAGTTTCCGCTGCTGAAGCTTATGGGGCTCGATGCGAAAGCGAATTACGCGCTGACGCCAATCGAAGGCGCTGCACAGAGGGGAACCCCAGCGACCGCCAGCGGCGCGTGGTGGATGAACCACGGGCTCGAAATGAGCGAGGGCTTCAGAGGAGATTTTCAGGCTGCGGCGTTCCGACTGGATAAGAAGTAATCCGGACACCCGAGTTTTATCGCTGCTCCGCTGGTATCATGCTCGTGCGGCGGAGTGCTCCAAGCCGGGCGTGCATCGGGCTTCGCGGTTCGGTGCTGTCCTCTCCGGGGATACCCCGGGGAAACGTGAATAACTGGAAATTCGTCAGGTGACCGTCCCTGCGCGGCTGCGCAGATCTGGTCACGCAAGGCCAGACTCGTTGGAGCACTTTGCCGCAGGTCATCATGCGCTGCCCCGCATTTTACCAAGCTTTGGCGAACTCGATCCTTGTGGGCGAAGTGGTGCCCGAGGCGATCGTTGCGCGCCTCACTCACACGCTGGGGCACAACTGGCGCTGGATCAAGCCTCTTGTCCGTCGGTACTGCACGGTGTTCGATGCCGATACGCGTCCGCGTCGCAAGGCTGTCGTTCTGTTTCTTAAGCGCGACGAGGGACTTGCACGCGCTTTCCATCTTCACGGGAATCAGATCCGAATCGCTCAGTGGGTTAGCGAACCTCACCGAATGCAGCCAGCGCAAGCGGCGCGCGGCTGGTCCGTTCCTGCTATTGAATCTGTCGGCGCGCTGGCCGAATGGCTGCCTGTTACGCTTGGCGAATTGGAGTGGTTCGCAGATCTCAAGCGCAACCTGGCTCGCCTCGGACCGGGGGGCTACGCTGGACCGCTCAGTCACTATCACTATCGGATTCTGGCGAAGGAGGGCGGGTCGATTCGGCTGATCGAAGCTCCAAAGGAGCGGATGAAGCGCATTCAGAAGCAGATACTCACTGAGATTCTCGAGAAGATTCCAGTGCATCCGGCGGTGCATGGATTTCGGCGTGGTCGCTCGGTCAGGACATTTGCCGCGCCGCACGTCGGTCAGCAGGTCGTATTGCGCATGGACCTGCGCGATTTCTTTCCGTCGATCTCCACTCCGCGCGTGCAGGCGATGTTCCGTACCGCCGGATACCCGGAGTCTGTCGCCAATCTTCTTGGCGGGCTGTGCACCAACGCCGCGCCGCGCGCGCTCTGGCAGGAAAAGGGATGGAGTCTCGACCCACTGCGCATGGCCGATGCCCGCCAGCTCTACGCGTGGCCACACCTGCCGCAGGGAGCGCCCTCGTCACCCGCGCTCGCGAACATTTGCGGCTATCGCATCGATTGCCGACTGACCGGTCTTGCTGAGGGGTGCGGCGCAGTCTTTACGCGCTACGCCGACGATCTCGCGTTCTCAGGAGGCGAGAACTTCGAGCACGGCGTCGAGAGATTTGCCATCCATGCGGCTGCGATCCTGCTGGAAGAGGGCTTCGCCGTTCATCACCGCAAAACGCGCATAATGCGGCAGGGCGTGCGGCAGTATCTTGCTGGCGTAGTTGCAAACCGGCGGCTGAATGTTCCGCGCCCTGACTATGATCGGCTGAAGGCGATTTTGACGAACTGTATCCGGCAGGGTCCGGCGTCGCAAAACCGCGAGGCTCATGCTGACTTTCGCGCCAGCTTGGCCGGGCGTGTTTCGTTCGTGGAGATGATCAATCCGAACAGGGGCGCACGGCTGCGCCGATTATTCGATCAAATTCAGTGGTAGGCACGACACGCATGCCGCGTTACTGCTCGCCTTTCGCCTTGTACCCTAGCCACACGTACTCGAGTGCTTCGGGCAGTGTTTGTGCTTTTACTTCGCGATCGACGTGCCCGGCGTTCGCTGCAAAGACGAACTGGTAGTGATATTTCTTTTCCGCCAACACTTTTGCCATACGCTCGTTGGCTTCAACCCAATCGTGCATGCCATCGTGCATCACGTTGGGGTTGAAGAGATCGCGATCGCCGACTTCCATCCAGAGGCGTATCGGCTTTTGCTTGCTTTCGGGAATCAGGTGCTCGTGAAATTCCCACGCGCCATGCGGAGTCTGTGCGTCGTATGGCCATTGCTGGTTTACGTAGGTTCCGGAGTAGGTGAGCACACGGTGGTACAGCTCCGGGTGGTACCAGGCCATGATCAATGCGCATGAGCCGCCAGAACTGCCGCCCATGGTCGCGCGTCCGTCGGGATCGTGTGTCAGCTTGACGTGCGCCTCGCTCTCGACGCGCGGGAGAACCTCGTTTTCGACGAACTCGGCATAGCGGCCAGACATGGTGTCGTACTCGAGGCCGCGCTCGCTGCCCTGCGCGTCGCCGCTGCCGTTGCCGATAGAGATGGCGCTCATCACCGGCAACTTGTGCTCTGCGATCAGAGCATCGAGCGCCGCGAACAGCATGCGGTCTGTGCCGTCGGTGCCCACGATGAACGGGGCTTCGCTGCCCAGCACATACGCCTTGGGTATGTAGACGGCGACTTTTCGCGTGTATGGCGCGGGATGGCTGGTGGTGATGATGAGTTTGGCAGGGTCAGCGGGGTCGGATGTGCCGAAGGTGCCCTTGTCGCGGGCGATTCCGGGATAGTATTTGCTGTCGGCAGAGTTCATGGTGAACTCGACGACTGTGCCGTTGGTTAGATCGGTCGCGGTCATTTCGGACGCGGGCTCGTGGGTTGGCCCGATGATGAAGTTGCCATCCGCGGCGGGAGAGGGAACCGCTCCGTCGGGCAACTGAATGGCGGAAACGTAGCCGGGCGAGTGTGGATCTCGTGCAGGCGGCGCGGGGCGTGTTGTTTGCGGAGGCGCTGGAGACGCAGCCGAAGTTTGCGCAAAGGCGATGGGGATCTGCGGAGCTGCGGCAACAAGCGCGAATGCGGATGCGAGAACGATATGTCTCATGTGAACTAGAGATGCTGTTGGTTAGATCGGTCGCAGTATTTACGCGGGCTCGTGGGTTGTCCGATGATGAAGTTGCCATCCGCGGCGGGAGAGGGAACGGCTCCGTCGGGCAACTGAATGGCGGAAACGTAGCCGGGCGAGTGTGGATCTCGTGCAGGCGGCGCGGGGCGTGTTGTTTGCGGAGGCGCTGGAGACGCAGCCGAAGTTTGCGCAAAGGCGATGGGGATCTGCGGAGCTGCGGCAACAAGCGCGAATGCGGATGCGAGAACGATATGTCTCATCAAGGGTTCTTTCTTCGGCTCCGACGACGCAGAGCACTTGGGAACTGGTGTTCTCCAGTGTATGCGGCGAGAGAGCAGCCACGGTTGTTGCGTCCTGACTAATTCCGAGGAAGGTCGTCGCTCTCTGCTGATCGCGTCGCCTTGGGCGCATCGGCTCCGGACGTATCTTTTCGTGGTTCAGCCTTAGCTGTGGCGGAAGGGTTTTTTTGGGGGGGGTATACTCCCCAATCTGGAAGTAAATATCCTGTTTTCAACATCTTCAAGACAGCAGGTAGCGTCAAATTATTCCCAGCACTGGACTTACCTGCAGATTATTCCAGGCATTGGACTTAGAACCAGGAAAGAGGCCCCGGGAACAGGGGGTGACTAGCCGACATGGCGGAGGCGCGAGATCACACTTTCCATTGTGGCAAATATGCGGTTAATTGCCTGCAAAACTGCGAACAGGAATTCTGCGAGTGGAATGAGTTGGTTAGGGCTAAAGGAGGGGGAGGGACTCTTGACAACGCGAGGACGGGGACTTGAGGGTTGCTAATTGCCGACCCACTTGCGGTTGTTCGACAGAAGAAACGAAGGTGCAGAAATACTAATCAAAGCGTGGCCGATTTTCATAGTTCCTGAGTCTGATGGAAGTTAACAAAGTGTAGTCATTATGGTGTGACCGGCTCGATGCGCTAGTCGTGGGTTAGGCTGAGTTTGTTAAGAACTTTAGTCCAGAGCCACAAGCGGAGGGAACCGGTCATGAATGAGAAGTTACGATTTTTGGGTTTGGATGTCCATGCCGAAACGATCGCTGTAGCAGTAGCCGAACCGGATGGCGAGGTTCGCAGCCTGGGAACGATCGCCAACCGCGAAGAGTCGATTCGCAAGTTGATCAGGAAGCTTGGTTCGCCCGAACATCTGCGAGCCTGCTATGAAGCCGGCCCGACGGGCTTCGTACTCTACTGGCAGCTGACGCAGCTGGGAGTCAAGTGCGATGTGATAGCGCCGTCGCTGGTTCCGAAGAAGCCTGGGGACAAGGTCAAGACCGACCGGCGGGATGCGTTGAAGCTTGCTCGCAGTCACCGCTCCGGTGATCTGACCGCGGTATGGATACCGGATGAAGCTTCAGAAGCATTACGCGACCTTGTCCGGGCGCGGGAGGCGGCCAAGCAGGATCAGTTACGCGCACGGCACCGGCTGACCAAGTTGCTGCTGCGTACGGGCCGGCGTCCTCCTCTGGGAGTGAAGGCGTGGACGGAACGTCACGCGGAGTGGCTCCAGCAGGTTCGCTACGCGCATCCTGCGCAGGAAGCCACGCTGCTTGATTGTCGGAACGAAGTTCAGCACATGGACGAACGAATCAAGCGGTTGGAGAAGTCGATTCTGGAAGTGATTCAGCTGGCTCCCGCGTCGATGCAGGAAGTGGTTCGCGGTTTGCAGGCATTGCGCGGCATCGCGCATATCTCAGCAGTCACGATTGCTGTGGAGCTGGGCAACATCACCTCGCGCTTCGAGCGCGCTCGGGACCTGATGGGGTATAGCGGAGCATTTCCGAGCGAAGACTCCAGCGGCAAGCGTATTCGAAGAGGAGGCATTACCAAGTCAGGAAACGCGCACCTCAGACGAATCGTGGTCGAATCGGCCTGGAGCTATCGACACCGCCCAGCGATCGGAGCCCGATTGCGCAGGCGCCAGGAAGGACTTCCGGCAGAGATCACCGAGATTGCATGGAAGGCGCAAAACCGTCTGCACAAGCGCTACATGACGCTGATGGCTCGAGGTAAGGATCAGAGAAAAACCATGACAGCGGTCGCACGCGAACTGCTGGGCTTTATCTGGGCCATCGGGATCAAGGCCGAAGCGACGGCCTACAAACAACAAATGGCGGCATGACCAGAAGCGAAAGAACAAAAGCAAAGACTTTCCAAATAAGGAAAAAGCAAAAGCAAATCAATCCATGAACAACGTTATCCAACTCGAGGACAGGGTCAGCTGCAGCCGGAGCAAGCACGAAGGAGAATCCTCGGCGGAAATTTGCGACAGGCTCAGCCGGACTCGCGTATGTAGTCAGAGGCAGCTCCCGACGGATCATGATTATGCGGTTCCGACCCGCGAATATCAGCTTGATCAATCGTCGCCATTACCTGCCACGGCTGCTGCTGACCTTGTCCTCGAAGTACAACAACAAAAACAACCCCAGCGATTTGCAGATATTGACAGGTCACACCATATCAGTTTCCGGATTGCCCACAATACACTCAGAACTCAATTTTGATCGCTCATATTCCAAGAAGCTGCGAGAATGTCTCCAACCACGTCGATGAAGGTCGGAATTGAAAATCGCGCTTTCCTGAGATGGCTGATCCCTATCCTGCTGGTCGGTGCTTGCTTGATGATTGGGGCATCGGCACAATCTCACCAGACACCCGCCAAGAGCGCGTCGCGTGTCGAGATCACAAGATTCTTCATCGAAAAGCCGCAAGAAGAATCCGGATATGAGACCGGACCGTTACACATCATTTACAGCGACGGCAGCGAAGTTGTGCAGACCCTGCCACCATTGAAGCCCAAAGATATCTTCAACGCTGTTGGATTCTCAGGCGTTAAGCTGGCGGAAGATCGACAGACGCTTGGATGGGAGATCAATATAGAGGGTTGTTGCACGTCCTATTCAATACCCATAACCGTGGTCGTCTTCCGGCACAGGCACGTTCTCCACACGTTCAGCCCGGGTGAAGGAGGGCAGCCAATGGTGTGGAACTGGAAATTTGTCCGAGGCGGCAAGCGGGTAGAGATCGGCTTTGGCCCCATCCACGGGGAAACTGGCGACGTTCGGCTATATGACGTGAAGACTGGAAAAGTCTTGCCAGACAGCCAGATTAATGACGGCCCCTAAAAGCTCAAAATCAGTGCGCCCGAATCGAGATCAAACCGTGAAAATGCATTTAATCACGAATACTCTTCGCCAGTTTCAACGGGTCATTTGGACAATTGTTGTTGTCGGTTGTTTGGCGATGGCAATCTACTCACAGACCCCTCCGGCAGCGCCCCACAAACCGGTAAACGCCAACAAGCCAGTCTGCTCGGCTGGCGCGATTTGTTTTTCGGGCGAGGTGTCTGCGGGCGAAGAGTTTCACAAGGATTTGAACGACGACCTGGCATTCGACCTTCGGGCGGAGCCCGACTTTCGAGGGAAGCCTGGCTCTCAATCATTCTCCGCGGGTAATTGGACGATTGAAGTATCCCCAAGGCAACCGACCGCCGACTGTATGCAATTTGCATTGGTCGTGAACACGCGCACCCATGGCCCAACCGAATCCGATATCTACACATATTCCGGATTGACGGCTGAGGAGGTAGTTTCTGCGTCGCCGCGTGAATTCGGTTTTGTGACGAATGGCAAAGACTGCGACAGAGAATCCCGTAAAACAGAGATCGTGCTTTGGCCAAATGGCATGACGCAGGAAGAACAGAAAAAGGCATTCGCGGAACTTGGGAGTTCGCTGCTAGGCACGGGTCGTCTCTGGATCATTGATTCACGGATTAGTCATGCAGACGATACACCCGACAATAAGCTCGGCAACATCGAATGGATGCGGTTCGCTGTCGAGATCCGCTTGCCACATCAAAAGGCAAAGAAGACCCAACCTAAATCTTGATGAGGGCAATCATCGCTAGCAATTCGCGATTAGATCCCGGGGAACCATCAACCCGGACGTTATATTTCCGTTACTGCCGAGTGGATCACTGTCGTTAGCTAATAATATGTCCGGTGTTTATAGCAAGTGATATGTCCGCTTTTCGGGCGGTGAGGATGGAGCCATGCGCGAGAGCATGGCGATCTATCCGATCACCGCGATGGAGCGGGCGATGAAGTTACAGGAAGTGTTGTTACGGGCCACATCGGGGAAGATCAAGTGGTGGCAGGCAGCGGAGTTAATCGGCATCAGCGAGCGGCAGCTGCGACGAAGGCGGAAGCGCTATGAGGAAGAAGGCTACCAGGGCTTGCTGGACCGGCGACGTCGGAAGCCAAGCAGCAGACGAGTGGCGAAGAAGCAGGCCGATGAGGTTCTTGGTCTCTACCGGGACAGGTACTTCGATCTGAACGTGCGTCACTTTCATGAGAAGCTCGGCGAGGAACATCAGATCGGGTTGAGCTACACGTGGGTGAAGCAGGCCTTGCAGGCAGCCGGCCTGGTGAAGCGCAAGTCCAGACGCGGGGTTCATCGCAAGCGGCGTGAGCGGCGTCCTCTTCCGGGGATGATGCTGCACATCGATGGCAGCGAACACCATTGGTTTCAGGATGAGCGTAAGCACGACCTGATCGTGATCCTGGACGACGCCACCAGCGATATCTATTATGCGCAGCTGGCGCCGGAGGAATCGACCTTCACGGTGATGGCCGGGCTACGGGCAGTGATTGAACAGAAGGGGTTGTTCTGTTCGCTCTATTCCGACCGCGGAGCCCATTTCTGGCTGACGCCGAAGAGCGGCGGCAAGGTCGATTATGACCGTCCTACACAGGTGGGCCGTGCCATGAAGGAGTTGGGAGTGCAGATGATTCCGTCCTACTCTCCGCAGGCGCGGGGACGATCGGAACGCAGCTTCTCCACCTGGCAGGGACGGCTGCCGCAGGAGCTGCGATTGCGCGGTATCCGAACCCTGGAAGGCGCCAACAAGTTTCTGAACGATCATTACATCGCCGAGTTCAACCGCCGCTTCACGGTTCCCGCAGCCGAGCGCGGCACGGCATTCATGTCCTGCCGGAACAGGAACCTGGAAATGGTTTTTACACAACGCTACGAGCGCACCGTCGATCGGGACAACACCGTGCGCTTTCATAACCTGGTGATGCAGCTCGAACTCGCCCACTGGCGTCATACCCTGGCCGGATGCAAGGCGATCATCCATCAGCACATGGACATGACTCTGACCCTGATGATCGCAGGACATCGCATCGGACACTACAGCGCGGAAGGAAAGCTCCTGACGCCGCTGAGCAAAAAACAAATCAAGGCCGTGGAAAAGACGTTGAGAGGAAAAGTCCAAAAGCAGACTTTCCCTCCCAACTTGCAAATCCCGCACAATACGCGGGATTCGCACTTTCCCACCGCCTCTACGGCTACTAATTTATGAAACCGGACATTTCACTTGCTACGAAAAGCGGACATTTCTACTTGCTAACGACACTGCCGAGTGGATCACAATCCAGCCGGAAATGCCCACGATGGGCCGTTTTCACCGTCCAAGTTGCAATGCCCGAGAATAATCGATTCCGTCGTGTGTCCCGATTTCTGCTCGTCGCGCTGGCGTTGTTTTGTTCGTTCAACCGTAGCGGGTCGCCTCAGAAGCCAGCGCACGCCGGCCCCGAGATAGAGATTTTTGTAGCGCCAACTAAAGACCCCAACGTTTTTCCGGTTTCGCTGAAAAATGTCGGCTTGCGCGGTCTCAGCCTAGTTTTGGGAGGTGGGTGCGCATCGAGTGGCGCAAGGAATCACGATATCACTTCAGTCAGCTACGAGTTGATTAACGAATACCTGGTGACGATTCACTTCGAAGAGCTTGGACGCCCTTGCGGTGGTAACCTCCACCTTGTAATTGCTGATCTCGCGCCGGGTGAGTGCTACACCTATGACGTGCATTTGGACGATACCACTCTGGCAGGAGATCAAGCCCTTGTCGGAACCGTGACTGCAGGGAATCACTTTTACAGCCTCCGGGCGTTGGTGGACGGAGAAAAGGGAATTCATGAATGGCAATGGACGGGCCTGACTAGAAATGCCAAATATCCGCCGTGGCGAGGCCGGGCGACTTCTAAACGCATTGTGTTTCCATCTGTTGGGGCAGTCGACTGGCGAACCTACGCACAGAACGGCGGCACAGTGAAGAGCGTCACCTCGCCCTGCCGGACAAATTGAGGTTCCGGTAGTGTCACCGTCTACACGGAAGTAAGCCATAGCCGGGGCGAAGATTCGGGAAAGTTCCGACTTGGCGACAACACGCTCCGGGCTTGCGTTGTAGAAAATGGCCCAGTTCGCGGGTTCTCCACGAGACACAATCTCTTCTGATCACGCGCTTTTGCGTAGCGTGGGCCAACTGAGGCTATCGACTCTCCATCCTATCCACATAGCAGTAGCTTCCCGATTCAGCAGTTCTTGTCTAAAGCAGAAGGAGCGGAATATGGCCTCAGGAACTTTTCGCGCAAAGTTCGGGCTCGCGTCGGCAGCACTCTTCTTCGCGGTATTTTGCCGGGTGGCTCTCGCACAAGGCGATGCAGATCTATCGGCCCCAGGCCTCGCGCCCGTTTCCAAGGCCCCGGCCGGTTCGACACTGTTTCAAAGCGTTCGTATCTTCGATGGCCGAAGTGCCGCGCTCTCTGCTCCATCCAATGTGCTGGTCAAAGGCAACATCATCGAGCGCATCTCATCAGATCCCATTCCCGTCGACGCGACTGTCACCGTCATCGCGGGCGACGGCCGTACGCTCATGCCAGGTCTCATCGACGCGCATTGGCATGCCATCATGGCGTCGGTTCCACAGCCCGTGCTGATGACGGCTGACCCAAACTACCTGCAACTCGTGGCTGCGCGACAGGCTGCATTGACGCTGATGCGAGGCTTCACAACCGTGCGCGATCTCGGAGGCCCCGTCTTCGGGCTCAAACGCGCTATCGATGAGGGCGTCGTCATCGGTCCGCGGATCTATCCCTCCGGAGCCTTCATTTCACAAACCTCAGGACATGGAGACTTTCGCTTCTCGTTCGAAGTTCCGAGGCAACCTGGTGGTCCACTCAGCTACACCGAGGTCATAGGAGTTGCAGCCATTGCCGACAGCCCTGACGAGGTCCGGTTACGTGCAAGAGAGCAACTGCGTGCGGGCGCGAGCCAGATCAAGCTCATGGCTGGAGGTGGCGTCGCCTCTCCTTACAATCCAATCGAGTCCACGCAATACACCGAACCGGAGATTCGCGCGGCAGTCGAAGCCGCTGAAAACTGGGGGACTTATGTCACTGTGCACGCCTACACCCCGCGCGCGGTCCGGCAGGCGATAGCCGCGGGAGTCAAGTGCATCGACCACGGACAACTTATCGATGAGCCCACCGCTCAGCTCATGGCGGAAAAGGGAATCTGGTGGAGCCTGCAGCCCTTTCTTGATGATGAAGACGCACCTCCACTCGCCAACCCGGTGTCTCAGAAAAAGGCGCTCGAAGTCTTCGCCGGCACTGACACAGCCTATAAGCTCGCAAAGAAGTACAAGATCAAGACAGCCTTTGGCACCGACATTCTCTTCGATGCCAAGCTCACCACACGACAGGGAGCTATTCTTGCAAAGCTGGTTCGCTGGTACACCCCAGCCGAACTGCTCAAGATGGCCACCGCAGACAACGGCGAGTTGATGGCGCTTAGCGGATTCATCAATCCCTATCCCGGCAAGCTGGGTGTGGTGGAGCAAGGAGCCCTTGCCGATCTGCTCTTAGTCGACGGCAATCCCCTTGAAAACATCAAGCTCATCGAAGACCCGGACAAAAACTTTCTGGTCATCATGAAGGACGGAACAATCTACAAAAACACCATGCCCAGGTGAGGAATATCTCACTTCTCGTAGGTGTAGAAGCCGTGGCCGGATTTGCGGCCGAGCCAGCCGGCGTCGACCATGCGGACCAGGAGCGGACAGGGGCGGTACTTCGGGTCGCCAAACCCTTCCTGCAGCACGCGAAGAATGTCGACGCAGACATCGATGCCGATGAAGTCGGCCAGCGTGAGCGGACCCATGGGGTGCGCCATGCCGAGCTTGAAAACCTGGTCGACGGCTTCGGGGGTGGCGACGCCCTCCATCACGGCGAAGGCCGCTTCGTTGATGAGCGGCATCAGGACGCGGTTGGAGACGAAACCGGGCGCATCGTTCACCTCGACAGGCGTCTTGCCCAGCAGCACGGCGGCCTCGTAGACCGTTGCAAAGGTCGAATCACTGGTCGCCATGCCGCGGACGACTTCGACGAGCGCCATGACGGGCACGGGGTTGAAGAAGTGCATACCGACCACTTGCGCGGGGCGTTTGGTGAGCGCAGCCATCTTTGTGATCGAGATGGAAGAAGTGTTTGTGGCGAGGATCGCTGATGGCGGAAGGATCCGATCGAGGGCCGTGAAAACTTGGGCCTTCAGTTCGAGGCGCTCGGGGGCAGCTTCGACGGCAAGCTCGATGCCGGCGAGCGATTCTATGTCCACGGTGGTGGTGATGCGGTCGAGGGCTGATTCGACATCGGCCTCGGCGAGTTTGCCCTTGGCGGCTTCGCGACTGAGATTTTTGCGGATAGAGTCGATGGCGCGGTCAAGAAAGCGCTGCTCGACATCGCAGAGCGTGACGGGGAAGCCGGAACGGGCGAATACATGGGCGATGCCGGATCCCATTGTTCCTGCGCCGATTACGGCGACATTCTGGATTTCCGCCATACGCAAACCTCCTGAGCAAGAGGAGTGTAGCAGGCCGAGTACGTCTTCAAAGAATGACTCAGGGGCTGAAGACCCTGCTCCCTCCAGACAACAAAGGATCGAGTTATTCCGCAAACGCTGAATTCGTGCCTGACACCGCCGCCGGGTGCGATAGCTTTCGCTTACAAAACAAAAGCGGCGCGACTAAAGTCGCGCCGCAAGTTCACCCCTCATTTACCCCCGGAAGAGTTAGTTTCCTTGCGAGCTTGCAGGTACGAGCTGGACCTGCTCAGTGAGCGTGAGCATCAGGTACGATCCCGACGCGAGATTGGCCTGCGGATGGCTGACCAGCAGGTGTGTGGTCACAACTCCGGCACCGATGATACCGCCTGCGAGCATCCCAGCCGGGCCGCCGAGCACCGCGCCGATGACCATTCCACCACCGCCGATGCCAGCATATTCATAGCCGTCCTTCTTGAGCCGTGAGCCGGGTGTGATAACCCCCTCAGACCCGACGCGCAGGTTTGATCCGGGAGTAGAAGCGACGACCGCATGGAGTTGGAACCTGCTGCCGTTCTCCAGGGTGACGGTCTCGGGCTGAAGCAGGATGGAGCCGTGTCCGGCGAAGCGGCCGGTCGAAACTTCGGCGACTCGACCATCGATCTCTGCGCCGGCGGGGATGACGACCTGGCCGTCCTGCAGGACGTCGCTGACCACCCGGCTGCGGAAGGGCTCGCCTTGCTCTGCAAAGGAGCTTGAGACTTCATTCAGCAGACGAATCCGGATCAGCGTGCCTTCGCCCAAAGTTCCCGGGGGAAGTGGAGCAGGGTGCACAATGTCGCTGTCGGGATCGACAGATGCGGCTCGTGTAGTGAGTCCGGGAGCCGAAAGCGCGACGCCGACGATGCCTTCATCTGTGCCGTCGCCGTAAGTTTGAGGTACCGGGTCCGAATTCTGCCGCGCGTTCATGGTTTGCGGAGCAGACTGCGTTGGGGTAGGTCGAGCCGCAGGAGCCTGCAGCATGGGATGACCGGCAGGTGGCTTGGGGACGGGCGGCTGTTGCTCACTGGTGATGATGGTGTCGTCTGGAGGAGGATTGGATGTTCCCTGGTAAGGGTTGGACTGGCTTTGGTCCTGGGCCACGAGAGCCGTGGTTGCCAACGCGAAGAATGCACATGCAAGAATCGGCCGGTTCATCCAAATTCTCCCTGTTTTTTGAATCAGGCGTGCTTCCCTTACGGATTTAGACACAGCCTGCCTGAAAATGTTCCGGGGCGCGACGCGGAGAAATTGTTTCGGCGCGTACTTCACCCAAACTAATGCTAGCCTGCGGCCTTTACCGGCGCGGCACAACGCGCGGCTGTGGGTGTCTTGCGGGGCACGAATCAACTCAGATAACACGGCGCGGCATCTTGTATGGCTGCAATCGATTGCCCGTGTGACCGCTGCCACAGGGTATGACACAGCTCAGTTTGCTAGAATCCGAACGGAACAACAATATTTTTCTTCACACATTGTGTGTGGACGGAGAGGGATTTAATCACGTGCACAGGCTTCTGGAAACAATTCAGAGCGCTGCCGGAGAGGCCGTTGCCGTGGATCGCCGTCCCAAACTGAACGACCGGCTGCAGCACCGTATAGCGAGGACCGATATGACAGAGATTGTTGCAATTCGCGCGCGCGAAGTTCTTGATTCGCGTGGAAATCCCACTGTGGAAGCCGATGTGATTCTGGAAAGCGGTGCGCTCGGCCGCGCCATCGTGCCTTCGGGCGCTTCCACCGGCGAGCATGAAGCCGTTGAGCTGCGCGACGGCGACAAGAGCCATTACCTCGGCAAGGGCGTGTTGCAGGCGGTGGAAAATGTTGAGACCGTCATCGCTCCGGAGCTGGAAGGCATGGATGCCTCGAACCAGCGGCTGATTGATCAAACCATGATCGCGCTCGACGGGACTCCGAACAAAGGCAAACTGGGCGCGAATGCCATCCTGGCGGTTTCGATGGCGGCAGCCCGTGCCACAGCGCAGACGCTCGAGATTCCGCTATACCGCTATCTGGGCGGGATCAACGCCAGCATACTGCCGACGCCCATGCTGAATGTGCTGAACGGCGGCGCACATGCCGACTCGAACGTGGACTTTCAGGAATTCATGATCATGCCTGTCGGTGCAGAGCGCTTTTCGGATGCACTGCGCTGGGCTGCGGAGACTTTCCACACGCTGAAGAGCGTTCTCAAAAAGAAGGGTTACAACACGGCGGTTGGGGATGAGGGTGGTTTTGCGCCATCTCTGAAGTCAAATAGCGAGCCCATCGAATTGATTCTCGAAGCCATTACGCAGGCGGGCTACAAGCCGGGCGAGCAGATCGCCATCGCACTGGATCCGGCGTCCTCTGAGTTTTATGACAAGGAAAAGAACAAGTACGTCTTCAAGAAGAGCGACAAGCGCGAACTGACCAGCGAAGAGATGGTCAATTTCTATGACAACTGGGTTCGCCAGTATCCGATCGTCTCGCTCGAGGACGGCCTCGCAGAAGATGACTGGGAGGGCTGGAAGATTCTGACCGACAAGCTGGGAAGCCGCATTCAACTCGTCGGGGACGACATCTTTGTGACCAACGTGAAGCGCCTGCAGCGCGGCATCGAAGAGGGCGTCGGCAATTCCATTCTCATCAAGGTGAACCAAATCGGGACCGTGACGGAGACCCTGGAAGCGATTGAGCTGGGTCGCCGCTACGGGTATACCTCGGTGATGTCGCACCGCTCGGGCGAGAGCGAAGATACGTTTATCGCCGACCTCGCCGTGGCGACAGGTGTTGGCCAGATCAAGACCGGTTCCGTGAGCCGCACTGATCGCATCGCGAAGTACAACCAGTTGCTTCGCATCGAGGAAGAGCTTGGCGCGGGCGCAGTTTATCTGGGTCTTGAATCGCTGAACTATAACGACTAACTACCTGCGGTGGGGCAGACGGCTTCGCTGCGGATCGTTCACAACGGTGTGACCCAGGTCTTGCTTCTGAGACCTGGGAAAACCTGCACCGATCGCAGGCAATTAACTTTGCGTTGTCCTTCACACGGCCCATTGCGCGCACTGCGCCTCACCCGCTAACTCCGCTGATCAAGGAAATTGCCCGTGCCCTCGACAAAACATCCTCTTGTTCTCACCATCCTTGACGGATGGGGATTTCGCGCCGAAACAGCTAACAACGCAATCGCGCTTGCCCGCAAGCCCACTTATGACAAGCTGCTGCGCGAGTTTCCCAACACGCTGATCCAGGCCTCCGATCATTTTGTGGGACTGCCGGACGGGCAGATGGGCAACAGCGAAGTCGGCCACCTGAACATCGGCGCGGGGCGCATTGTGCAGATGGACATCACGCGCATCGACGCGCTGATCGCTTCGGGGCAGTTTTCAAAGGAGCCCAGAATCGTGGAAGCGATGCAGAAGGCACGAGACGGCCGTCATGCGCTGCATCTCTTCGGGCTGGTGTCGGATGGAGGCGTGCATTCGCACCAGGAGCATCTCTACGCGCTGCTGCGCATTGCGCGCGAGTACGGATTGCAGAATGTCTTCGTTCACGCGTTCATGGATGGCCGCGACACGGCGCCCGATTCAGGCGCAGGGTATATCGCCAAGCTCGAGCAGAGGATGCGCGAGTACGGCGTGGGCAAAGTGGCGTCGATCAATGGGCGCTACTATGCGATGGATCGCGACAAGCGCTGGGAGCGCGAGCGCAAGGCATTCGATGCGCTGGTGAGCGGCAAGGCCGAGGGTGGAGCATATGCCGATCCGGTTGCGCGCCTCAAAGAAAGCTACAACAACGGCGTTACCGATGAATTCGTCATTCCATTTGTTGTGGTGGATGCAGTTGGGAAGCCGGTTGGTCAGATTCGCGACGAGGATGTTTGTATCAACTTCAATTTCCGCGCCGACCGCGCACGGCAGATTACGCGCGTGCTGGCGCGCGAAAGCGGGTTGAACAAGGATGGCGGACGCAATCTCGAAGGCTGGGAATCGCTTGACGAGACCATTCCGCGCAGCGAGATTCCGAAGAACCTGCACTACCTGTGCATGACGCAGTACGACAAGCTCTACGCGCTGCCGATGATCATTCTGCCGGAGTCGATGGACAACATCCTTGCCAATGTCCTTTCTGGGCACAATCTCCGAAACCTGCGCGTGGCCGAGACGGAAAAGTTCGCGCACGTGACGTACTTCTTCAATGGCGGTATTGAAACGCCATTTCCCGGCGAAGATCGTACGCTGATTCCCTCGCTGAAGGTGGCTACCTATGATCTAGCACCCGAGATGAAGGCGGAGGCAATTGGCGACACGATTGTGAAGGCGATCAACGATACGGCGTTCGATCTCGTGGTCGCGAATTTCGCAAACGCCGATATGGTAGGCCACTCAGGAAAACTGGAGCCGACCATCCGTGCATGCGAAGCCGTCGATGCGCAGCTCGGCCGTATTTACAAGGCCATCAAGGAAAAGAATGGAAGCTGGCTGATCACCGCGGACCACGGCAATGCTGAGCTGATGGTTGATCCTGTGACCGGCGGGCCGCACACGGCGCACACCACCAATCCGGTGCCGATGGTTTACGTCGCTGAAGATGGACCCAATTATCGCCTACGTCCCGATGGCTCGCTGCGAGATATTTCTCCAACGCTACTGAACCTGCTGAAGCTCGGATTGCCCAAAGAAATGACTGGTGGCGATTTGCGGATTCCGATTGCGAAGTAATGATCATCTGGAATTGTGGAAAGGCAATGCCTCGAGGCCTCGCCTTTCGACTTCTCAGCCCAAAGTGAAAATCACAGTCACTTCCAATTCAAATGGTCTTTCCTGTCCCAACACTTTGAGAGGCCGGTAAATCCACTGGCTTACCGCGTCCAATGAAGCCTGTCGAAGTCTGCCGCAGTCGGGAGTCCCTCGATCACCTGCATCTCTTCACTAGCGTTGGGGCGGCAGAGTTCGCGCTATAATAGTGGCGATATTTGAATTTCATCACTGTCCCCTGGATGCGCTGTTGGATCTGGCTTCCTTTGGCGGTGATTACACTGAGGCGGCGTCTGGTCGTTTTCAAAAGAGTAGGTGCTAACTTATTGGCGCCTCTCGGCACTTTGCTATCAGCCTTTATATTGATTGAACTTCTGGGTTTCCAGGGGACGTTATATGTTGCGGCTGGCTTGAATGAGATTGTTGTCAGTTCGACGGCTTTGGCGTCCGAGCGGAAGGAGACACGATCTCATCTCCCGGATTTTTCAGTGTCTCGAATTACATGCCCAAAGCGACGGCGCTCATATCCGCTTAGACAGTTTTCCAGCGAAGAACACGAGGTTTTTTTCCTTCGCCAGGTAATACCCCTGGTTGAATATTCGTAGATCGTTCGTGATGATCTTCCCCCGAATGCAGTCGCAAGATCGGGACAGGGGATTACAGAAACAGGGCTCGCTCTCACCATTCCGATGAAAGCGCACGACGTGGAACTTACTCGCTGTTTCGGTATTGATTCCGGTACTTGGTGCTACTCCTCTGAATGGATTTGGGCCCAACGGTGTGCGCTTGGTTTCGATTGTTTTTTTGGTTTTGACGGGCTTTCTTACACCGTTGCTCGTGGATTCAGTGGTCTACATGGGGAAGTAGACGCTCCGAACGGTGAGATTGGGTTGGAGCGTGTGGACGCATTGACACGCATTCAATTTTGGATGCGCCGGCCTGCATCAGAATGTTCTTTGAGATCGAATCCCTTGTAGAGCCTGAGGCGATGGCATCGGAACGATCAGGCCTTCGCGGAGGGACAGTTCATACTCCGGAGGGCCATTCTTGCGCGCCCTTGCGGAAAAGGCCAGTTCCGTTGGCAAAATCGGTCTGCTCGAAGAATCACAGGACGGCTCGAGAAGCTTCGCTTGTAATTTCGTTGGACTGAATCCACCATTACGAAATACATAGACATTCGGC
Source organism: uncultured Acidobacteriaceae bacterium (assembly GCA_963735215.1). Lineage (GTDB taxonomy): Bacteria > Acidobacteriota > Terriglobia > Terriglobales > Acidobacteriaceae > Telmatobacter. Next base: position 184,472 of record CAVTKF010000019.1, read on the forward strand.
CTATAAAGACGTCCTCAAGACGCTGGATTTGCTTTGGTGGGAACAAGCTGCCGTCATGCTTTCTGGGGAATCCGACTACGGCCGTCGATTTCCTTTCCAGGTCATATGTGCGGTAGGTGCCGTGGAGATGCCATGGAAGAATGTCAGGTGCAACAAAGGTCCGTTCTTCTCATGGGCGAACTTGACTATCGTGGCTGCCGGATCTGTGGGAAGGGTGGCCACCGGAGTTTGAGACGGCAAGGAGACACAACATGCGAGGACGAAAGATGCCGTGACACAATCAGCGAGTCGCAAGAGCATGGGGAAGTCCTATTTGAATTTGAGTTGAAGGCGGCACAATTCTATCAAATTGAAGATGGAAATCCAGTGCGGTCGCTCGAGCAGGGAGTGAACGACCGACCGCAAGCAAAAGCCCCCATGAGGGAGGCCTTGATGTTTGACTGAAGCAGCGCTTATCGGGGGCGCAGAGACTTGATAGCGTCAGGCAGGCGCTCGAAGGCTTCTGGCATGCGTTCTTCGAGGATGCGCGCGCGTTCGGCCGCAATTCCGCCGAGATACGACGGCAGAGGTGTTGCCGTCAGCACCAGCACAAAGGCAATCACAGAGAAGCAAACTCCTGCGATGGCTGCCGACACGAGCATGTGATAGGTATCGGAGATGTCCAGGCCGAGGACGTTGAACGCAACATGTTCGAGCGGCTTGATGTGGCGCAGAACCGCAAGTGCGAACAGGGAAAAGAACACAGAAAGCGACGTAAGAACTACCAGAGATACGTCGAGACTGCGGTGGAATTTCAGTCGGGCTCGGCAGCGGATGCAATCGGCGAAATGCTGTTCATAATCTCTACGCATCTCGGGGGAAATTCCTGAGATGTCATACCGCCAGCTTGCAAGAATCGCGCCCACAACGCGGTCGGTACATTGAGTTTTCGCCATAAAAGTTTGACTCACCTATAGAATCTGATCAATTGTCATGCTTCGTACAGTAAAAGCACGACAGTAGAAGTTCGACTCCTTGGATGCCATGGGGGTACTGGATGATTCAGTATTACTCGAAACCTATTGATATGAGTAAACTTACATCCCGGTAATGCCGGGTGCAGAGGCTGCACACGCACATTACCCCCACTTACCATTGTAATCGAGTTTCATCAAAAGCAAATCGTTGACATTGGCTCCTGTTGCGCTGCGAGTAACAGCCGGTTTGTCAGGAGGCTGGCACGTCCGTTGAGCGCGCGTTCGGCAGCTAGTCGGGCAAGCTCGGGAAGATTATTGCTTTCAGAGAGATGCCCGAGAATGACGTACGTGGCCTGGCCGTCATACTCGGTTTCGAGGTAGGTGGATGCCGCCTCGTTTGAAAGATGGCCCACTCGGGAAAGGACTCTCTGCTTTACTGACCAGGGATAGGGGCCGTCGCGGAGCATCTCGAGGTCGTGATTGGACTCAAGCAAGAGAAGATCAAGGCATTTGAGCTGGGCTTTTACGTTGGGCGGGATGTAGCCAAGGTCTGTGGCTACTGCCATGCGAACGCCTTCAGCCTGGAAGACGAATCCAACGGGGTCGGCGGCATCGTGGGGAATCGTGAACGGGCTGACGGAAATGTCGCCGATCTGAAGGGGTTTGCCAGCCTCGAAGAACTGCACGGAGGGCAGCCATGTGGGGTCTTTTTCGGGGGCAGGTTTCGCAGTAGCCGGCTCAGCTTTTTCAACTGGGGCTGATTCGGCGGATATCTCCGCTTCTTCGGGATCGCACTCTTCGGCCGGGGTGGCATCGGCTTCCGCCATGCGTGCAGCCGCTTGCTCGCGGCACTGCTCCAGCCACTGGGTGTAGGTCATCTGCTTGCGCGGCGAAAGCCAACGCACCCACGCGCGGTGTGTGCCGTCCGTGAAGTAGACGGGAATGCCAAGTTTGCGCGCGGTAACTGCAAGGCCGGCGACGTGGTCAGAGTGCTCGTGGGTGATGATGATGGCGTCGAGTGTGGCTGGATCTTCATCGACCAGGCGCATGCGTCTGAAGAGTTCGCGACAGCTGAGGCCGGCATCGACAAGGATTCGAGTGTTGCCGCCGGTGACAACCGAGCAGTTGCCTTTGGATCCCGACGCCAGCACCGTGAACCGAACCATAGATGTGAGGATACCGCGATGGGCTGTGCAAGACGAGGACAAGGGGTGACGAGGAAGGAACTTGTTCCCGGCGGGTGCCGGAGCGACGAAATTCTGCCGGGTTTGGAATTCGGCGAAGTATTCTGACTGTAGTGGCATAACCGACGACGCCGCCCCAGTCGTTGCAGAGGTCGAACGGATGACAAGACAGCTATTCTTTGGTGCGATGATGCTTGCTTCGCTGGCCTGCGGAGGGCTGTTTTGCATTGCTCGCATGCCGGGCGTGGCTGTCCTGGCGGCGGACAAGCCCGCAGCCGCTGTGCCAACCTGGAGTCCGACGGCAGCTGCAAACTATCTCGATAGCCGCGAGACTTGGTGGCAGGGCTGGGATCGCGCGCATAAAGATCACGGCACCCTCTGCGTCAGCTGCCACACGCAAGCGAGCTACGCACTTGCCCGCCCGGTTTTGCGCGGCCCTGCCGGTGAGCGTGCACCTTCTGCGCAGGAGCAGGTGATGCTGGCGAGCGTTGAGAAGCGCGTTCGCGAGTGGAAGGACATGCAGCCTTTTTACAGTGACGCTGTCTACGGCGCGGGCAAAGAGACTGAGTCGCGCAATGCAGAGTCAGTGCTGAATGCGTTCATCCTTGGCAGCTACGACGTTCCGCAGGGGCACTTGAGCGAACGCACGCGGATGGCATTCGACCATGCATGGGAGTTGCAATCGAAATCAGGTCCGGATGCGGGCGCATGGGTTTGGCAGAACTTCGACTACACGCCGTGGGAGTCAAAGGAATCGCAGTACCACTGGGCGGCGCTGATGGCGCTGGCTGTCGGAAGCACGCCCGACCGCTACAGGGACGATCCGAAGATCGCAGCGAACCTCGCTGCTTTGCGCGGCTACCTGCAGAGTCATTACGACGCGCAGCCGCTGGTGAACAAGATTGTCGCAATGTGGGCCGGGAAATATTTCCCTGGCATCCTTACCAACGACCAGATACGAACCCTTGTCGAGCAAGTCAATCGCCTGCAGCACGACGACGGCGGCTGGAGCCTCGCCGAGCTGGGCACGTGGAAACGGCGGGACAACACACCGCTCGAAACCCGATCGGACGGCTATGCCACTGGACTTGTCGTGCTTGCGCTCGAAGGGAGCCCTGTGACCTCAGAGAAAAAACCACATATTGCGCGCGGCCTTGCGTGGCTTGAAGCGAACCAGGATAAGACCACGGGCGCGTGGCCCGCATGGTCGCTGAACAAGAATCGAGATCCGAATTCGGACGTGGGCAAGTTCATGAGTGACGCAGCTACGAGCTACGCGGTGCTGGCTCTTGAAGATCAGAGACGATAGTCCTTCGGGGGCTAAAGGCCTTTCCAAGATGCAAAAGATTTATGTACGGGCTGAAGCCTGCATCCTTCAAAGGCGAACCATTATTAGAGGTTTTCCGGGGCTTAGAGTTAACCCTGACAACCCCGCGTACGCATAGCCATGGGCGAGCGTATCAATCTCGTCCGCACACAGAGGACACCCTCAGGGGCTAAAGCCCGCGGTTTTATTGATCTTTAGCGGCACGACTAGAGTCGTGCCCTTTCAAACCGAGTTTTGCATCATTTCTAACTTCGAACTTCGCACATGATTCCGATGGTGTTGCCTTCGGTGTCTTTCAGAAACGCCATCCACAAATCGTGATCGGGCATTTTTGCGATCAGGTGCGGATCGTGGAAGAACACAACGCCCCGCTGCCTGAGAGCGGCGTGTGTCGCGTGGATGTCGTCTACTTTGTAGTAGAGGATTGTTCCACCACGAGGCTCGGATTTTTCGGGAGTGCTCAGCATGAGACGGATGTCCCCGCATTTGAAGAACGCAAGCTGACCGGCATCGAAAAGGAACTTCATGCCCAGCGTGTCCTGGTAGAAGGCCCGGGCACGCGGAAGGTCATCGACGGTAATTGCGATCTGGCCGATCTTGTCGAAATTGACGATCGCGGGGGAAACGTCGGGATGGCTCATAAAGGTTCCTCCAATTAGTTAGCCCAGCTAACGATATATCTCAAAAGCGGCTCTTCGACCTTCTCACGGCAGGCACCGCGGCACCAAATCTTCGCGCTTGCATCCGGGTGCGTGCTTTCCCACCCAAGCTTTGCTTGGATGGGGCACCCTCGTTTCGTGCTGGTTTTGAATTTTCAGGGCAGATCCCTCCGTTTCGGTCGGGACGACACGGCGTATGTATGCGATGGTCGAAAGCTAGTGGGTGTCGGAGAGATCGGCGGGGATTTCGATGGAAACGAGAGTTCCACGGCCTGGGTTGCTGACCACTTTAAAGCTGGCTTGCGTGCCGTAGAGAACTTCAAGCCGCTCCTGCACGTTCTTCATACCGATGCCGTTGCCGTCGCTGCTCACGCCTGTGCGGGGCCGATCGCCCATGCCAACGCCGTCGTCGGCAACCTCAATGAGGACACGATCGCCGTCGAGTTTACTGCGCAGTGTCACGGTGCCGCCGTGGATGCGCGGTTCCAGACCGTGCTTGATGCTGTTTTCGATGAGTGGCTGAAGCAGAATGCTGGGCACCAGGACATCCAGCGTCTGCGGATCGATTTCTTTTTCGACATGCAGTTTGTCGGCGCCGAATCGCACCACCTCGATGTCGAGATAGTCGTCGGTGAAGCTGAGTTCGTTTCGCAGCGGGACGTAGGTGTCGTGATCTTTGAGCAGTGCGCGCAGGATGTTGGCGAGTTTCACTGTCATCTCGCGAGCCAGTTCGGGCTTGACGCGCACCAGGGATGCGATGGAGTTGAGCGTGTTGAAGAGGAAGTGAGGATTGATCTGGCGCTGCAATGCGTCGAGGCGCGCTTCGAGAAGAAGATGCTTTTGCTCTTCGAGCTTCATCTCGATGCGGAGGGCGTTCCACACCTTCAATGCGATGCCGACGACGATGGGCGCGCTGATCCACACGAGCACCTGCACCCAGGGCTGCGTTGCGACGAGGGCAAACAGCTTGTGGGGAAACTCGCGCGCAATCCAATCACGGCAGGCCTCGGCGGCGACGATGAGGAAGAGCATGAGGAACTGGCGGTCGATGCGCGGGCGGCGGAGGATGCGGCGGACCCAGCGATAGAGGCTGAGGTCGACAAAAGGCGTGAACGACCAGACTTCGTCGGGCTCAACGAATGCACCGAGGATGCCGCCCAGCAAACCCACGGCGGCATTGAAAGGCAGCGTGAGGTATTCGCCGTGAAGCATGGCCGGCAGAGAGAGCACAGATCCGCCGAGCATTGCCCAGCGCGGCCCGACGAGCAGACCGAGGAGAATGATGGTCTCGAAGGAAATGTCGGCGGCGAGAAAGTTTGGAACCGAGGTTCGGATCCAGACGCCCAGGGTCAGAGGAACAAGGAAGAAGGCCAGCAGCGCCAGGGTTTGCCGCGGGCGGCGTTGCTCGGCGAAGAACAGGCGGCGAAAGGTGCTGGCGCGCGCAAGCACGCTGGCTACGGACGCTACTACCCCCAGCTTTACAAGAAGCGTGATGAGAATGAGCCTGTCGGTCACATCATCACTGTATCGCGCTGCGGAGGCACCGCCCAAACGCAAACCGACGGCAGTTCAGCAGCTTGCGAGCTGGCGTGCGCTTGAATCTCACCCTTGTGATGCTTGTCGCTGGTTGATTACTGCGCGCCAAGTAGAATGGATCCATGGCATTTGAGAGCGTGAAGAAGGTGGCGGAGGCCGATTTTCCCACCCGCTGGGGAGCTTTCCGCATTCTCGGGTTTGAGGGGACGCTGCCGGGCCCTTCCGGATCGCGGAACCAGGCCGGGTCGCCTGCTCAGCCCGGCAAAGTGGAAGGGCTGGTTGCGCTGGTCATGGGCGACATTCACGCGGCACCGCCGCTGGTGCGGATCCACTCGCAGTGCCTGACCGGGGATGTATTTGGATCGCTGCGCTGCGATTGCCGGCTGCAACTCGAATTGGCTCTCAAGAGGATTGCTGCCGAGGGCGCGGGCATTCTGCTTTACGAGCAGCAGGAGGGTCGCGGCATTGGCCTGATGGCCAAGCTGAAGGCCTACGAGCTGCAGGACGCTGGACGCGACACCGTCGAAGCCAATGTCGAGCTGGGATTCGAGGCCGATTATCGCGAATACGAATTGCCGGCGCGTGTGCTGAAGATGCTGGGCGTGTCGCAGGTGAAGTTGATGACCAACAATCCCGACAAGGTGGCAGCACTGGAGTCGGCGGGCATCACCGTAGTCGAGCGCATCTCAGCCGAGGTTGCGCCGCAGGAGACATTTGCTGCCTACGTGCGCACCAAGCAGGAAAAGATGGGCCACATCGTCGAGACGCTGGTCAGCGACGAGTAGGCGGCCTTCGACGCAGGTTGAAAACACAAAAGCAGATCCTTCGCGCCGCTTACCTCTTCGCGCTGACGCGAAGGGACCCCAAGCGTGCGGCGCTCAGGATGACACGTGCTTTTGGAAAGCCGGGATTGCTCGAGTCTGCTGTGCTAAAGCCGGGTTGCCCGACTCTGCTGTGCTTGCGCGCGGGATGACAGACTAACCTGAAACAGCTGTAGTCCCCGCTCGCGCTACTTCGCGGCGGTCTCCAGCGGCTTGACTGCTGCGAGCGGAATCTCCATGGTTCCCACTTTGCGCGAGGCTCGGTCGTAAATGCCGGTGCGCAGCCAGAAATTGCCCTTCGGCACGGCCAGTTGGGCGTGGAGTTGCACACCGGTGTTCTGGAACATCGCATACGCGTCGGGTTTGATGTTCAGCTGGACTAGGTGATCTTCGCGGCTGACGATGTTGCCGTAGCGGTCGTAAACGACCAGCGAGATATTCAGTTCGCCCTTGTGGAGCCCGTCCTTGTCGAGATTCAAGTACAGGTCTTTCAGATCGATGGCGAAGTCAACCTTGTAGTGATCGTTGTTTTTCTTGCCGGCAGGCTCGTTCTCTGCCACAGTAGCCGGCACAATGAGGACCTTGTAGAGAATCTGTTGACTCTGCGGCATTCCCAGGTCCATGAACGGCAGCAGTGGATCGACGGCTCCGGGGTTTTTGGCAGCAAGTTTCTGGAACTCCTGACTCCGCACGGTCAGCGAGCTGCCGGGAAGCGCTTCTTCAACGGCGAAGTATCCTCGCCGGTACGCGAGCTTATATTGCCCGCCCGCGACCTTTACCTGAATGTTGCGGAGAGTTCCGTCCATTTTCGCATTCGTCGGCGAGTACGAAAGAGTATAGAAATGGCTGCTGGTCGAAGTAATCTTGTTGATTACGTCTGAAAGCCCGTTGGTGTTCGCGAAGGCCTTCCCACCCGACTGCTCGGCAAGGATCTGTGCATTCGCCTGGTCGGAGTTGCGATCCTGGCTCTCGCTTCTGATCGAATTCGAAAATGTTCCGCTGGCGCCCACCATTTGAGAGGCTTGCGTGTTCGCCTGAGACAGGTTGTTTTCCGCGGTATAGAGGCTGTAATTGGAGGTTCCGCGTGCATCGACTGGATAGATGGCCGCGCGCGCCGCGGCGAGCATGGCGAGCGTCTTCTTGATTTCGTCATCGATGGCAGGGGTTCCCGTAGCTACGCCGCCGGCGGCATCGGACCCCGTGACGTACAGCGCCGGGACTTTTTCCGCGAACCAGATGATGTTCTTGCGTCCCGGGAAACCCTGCAGAAATGCTGCAAGGCGCTGCAGATTCGCCAGCGTCACGTACATGCGATCGAACGAGCGCGAGGTGTCGTTCTCATTAATAAAGTTCTGCAGTGCTGCGATCATCTCGGGCGAGGCTGCGGACGCACCATTGCCCTCCGGAGAACTCATCATGCCAAGCACATTCTGCTGGGCATTCGTCTCATCCTGCCCCTTCAACATCACGGAGGTTTCGACTTCGTTGTTCTTCTTGTTGTTGAGAGCCGCCATCAGCACGGCCGGATCGTCGTTGAAGCCCTGAATGAAATGCAGGCCGAGTCCCATGGTAAAGATGGCCATGCGCGTGCCCGGCTTCGCGCTCTTGAGGAACTGCAGGGCCTGCTTGTGGACATAGCTTTGGTTCTCCATGTGCGTGTTCAGCGAGTCCAGCAGCAGCACATTCACTGCCGGCGGCTGCGGAAAGGGAGAGAAATTTGTGAAGATGTCCGGCGGCATGGTGGGCATTGCTACCGGCGGCGGCGAGGGCGTGTTGCCGTTCTCCTCAAAGAAAGAAATCGTCTGTGGCTTGCCCTGTTCTGTCACGCTGAAGGCGTCCCTGGAAAGTCCAGTGACCGGCCTGCCTGAGGAATCGCTGACAATCACATCCACGAGGACAGCTCTGCTATTGACGCGCAGGGTGGTCGCAGATTCATCTGCTTGTCCCATCATCGGAACCGCACACGCAAGCGAGAGAAACATGGCAACGAACGGGCGATTCATGGTACTTCCCTCCGGCAAAAACCATATCTGGGTTGCGAACCCATGATAATCCTGGAGGGCCGGTTTCGGCAGATGGCTGGGCTCGATGCGGCCCTCGCTCAAGATGGCAGTTCGGTAAGGAATTCTTGCATTGTTTCTATTTGCCGCTCGCCATCACCTTGCGAATCGGCTCATTGTCGGCGTAGACGCGCCACTCGGCGACCAGGCCATCTTCAATGAGGGCGCGAATCGCCACGGGCGTCTGCCAGCGGTTTTCGGGATGGAGTTTGCCATCGCGGGAGTAGGTGCCGGAGGCCATGCCAAGCATCACGACTACAGGTTCGCTGGGATAGAACTCCTCGATCGCGACGGCGTAGTCGGGGACCATGCGGAAATAGGCGGCCCATCCTTCGCGCATTTTTTCGCGCCCTTCGATAACTTTGCCCAGCGAGTCAATGAAGCGATGAGCGGGCGACATAAGCGCAGCGAGCCGGTCCGCATCCTGCCGGTTGATGGCGCGAACGAATGCCTGCGCAATGGTTTCTGCAGTATGGCCTGTCGATTCCATGATGCCCTCTGGAAGGTCATTCTAAAGCGAGCCAAACGAAGGTCGGTGCGAAAACAACCAAACGTAGGTGAAAACATTGGCCTCGTGGCATCGGCCTCGCAGACTCTTTTGCTCTGTTTACTAGGAGGTAGTTCTGGTTGGGCGGTGATTGGCCTTTCGCATCAGCCAGGCGCCATCATTCTGACGCGCAGCGGAAGGATCTGCGGTTATTCTTCGTGACCTTTCCGCGCACCTGTCAGGGTTCGGAGATCCGGGAACAGCAATCAGGAATTGAAAATTCACACTTGACATTGGCGCATAATCCACTACCATACGGTTGTGGATAAGCTGGGTACAACATTTGCGGCTTTGTCTGATCCAACCCGACGGGCGATGATCGAGCGACTCTCCCATGGGCCAGCCTCTGTGCATGGGTTGACGGAACCGTTTGCCCTCTCGCAGCAGATGATTTCAAAACATATCGCCTACCTGGTGCGGGCGCGGATTGTGATCAAGACAAAGCGTGGACGAGAGAGTGTGTGCACGCTCAGGCCAGCGGCGATAAAGACAGTGAGCGATTGGGCGGTTTCTTATCGCCGATTCTGGGAAGAGAGCTTCGACAAACTGGAAGTCGTTGTGAATCAAATGAAAAAGGCGGAGGTCAGAGATGACAAATAACACGGTTAACGAGACAGAGCGGATGGTTGTAACACGAGTTTTTGATGCCCCACGCGAGTTGGTTTGGAAGGCGTGGACAGACCCGAAGTACGTGATGCAGTGGTGGGGGCCGAAGGGTTTTACTGCGCCCGTTTGCAAGATGGATTTTCGCGTGGGCGGAAAATCCCTCTTCTGCATGAGAACGCCGGATGGGTATGAGGGCTGGAATGCGGTTGAATACCACGAGATTGTTCTGCACGAAAAGATCGTTTCGTTGATGTACTTTTCCGACTCGGAGGGAAACAAGATTGAGCCTGAGGAATTAGGAGTAGAACAGGCCATCGAGGGTGCGTACGATGTGACTCTCTTTGAGGACCTCGGAAACGGCCAGACGAAACTCACACACATCGGAAATGAATCCATGGAGAGCGCAAAGAACAGCGGTCAATTCGAGGGCTGGAACGAGATACTCGAGAAAGTTGCCGCAGTTGTTGCGGAGCTGGCGCAGGCGAAATAAGAAGTTGAAGTTTTGATTCGCGAAACTCAATCATGGAGAAAGAAATGAAAAGAATACCGTTTCTCGCTATCGTCCTGCTGGCATGCGCATTTCCCGCGCATGCCCAGGACGCGATGAAGAAAGATGCAGCCGTCAAACCTGCAGATCCGGAATCGAAGGTCGTGCTCGATTCCTGGAATGAGATTGGCCGCAAGCTGACGGCGCTGGCCGAAGATTTTCCTGAGGACAAATATGACTTCAAGCCGACACCCGCGCAGCGCAGCTTCGCCGAGCAGCTGCTGCACGCGGCGGGTTCATGCTACTACTTCACGAATCCTGCGATGGGGCTGAAGCCTCCCGCGGCAGAAGATCCGAAGCGAGAGCAATACAAGACCAAGGCCGACGTCGTTGCGTTCGTCAAGAAGTCCTTCGCCGATGGCGCAGCCGCCATCCAGTCGAAAGGCGAAAAAGGCCTGATGACGGAGGTTGTTTATTTTCCTGGGCAGAAATCGCGGGTTCTCGACATAGCCTACGGCATCATCGAACATAGCGGAGAACACTACGGCCAACTCGTTGTGTACTACCGCCTCGCAGGTCTTGTGCCGCCGGAGTCGCGGCCCAAGAAGTAAACCTCAAGAGACCAGGTACCCCGTCCTTATCGCGCGCCGTTTGCGCGAATGGGCGGGGATTTTGGTTTTTGGGACCTTCAGTATTCAATGCGGCGGGTGGCCCCGATGTCGAGGCGCTATGCAGGCTCGGGCACCCTCGGCGTGGTTGAAAAGATCTTCGGGACCGGAGCCACCGTTGGCGGGTTCGGGAACTGAAAGGCTCACGAGAGCGTACTTTGATACAGGTGTTCAAACCGGGCCTTGGAAGGCGGCAATTCGTCACATTCCATTACCCGGAAATCATTGGACAGCGTCGAAGGATTATGCAGAGGTTTACAGACACGCTCAGCGAGGTTTTCAGGGCCATCGCAGCGAACAAGCTGCGCAGCTTTCTGACCATGTTCGGGATTGCGTGGGGCGTGGGCTCGCTGCTGGTGCTTGTGGGTCTGGGTGAGGGATTCCGGTCGGGGCAGCATCGCAACCTGGCGAAGCTGGGCAACGACCTGGTGATGATGTGGAACGGGACCATCCCCGCTGTCGCCAACCAGCACACGGGGATGCGTCCTTATCAGCTGTCGCTGGCCGATGCCGAGGCCGCAAGGCAGTTGCCGGAACTGCGCGCCGTTACGGTTGAGCTGTCGCGCTCGGACCTTTATGAAGTGAGCCAGTTCAGCAACACTTCAAGCCATGTGATGGGTGTGTGGCCCAACTACACGTCGGTGCGCTACATTCCCATGGCGCAGGGGCGCTTTATCAATGATGCGGACGTCAGCGACCGGCGTCGCGTAGCCGTCCTGGGCTCGAAGGCTGCGATGCTGCTGTTCCCGGGGCGGCCGATGGTGGGTGAGGCGATCACCATCAATGGCACCGAGTTCCAGATCGTGGGTGCAGTCGAAAAGATCAGCCGCGGCAACCAGGACTACGACGATCAGAAGGTTTACATTCCCGTCACGACGATGCTGGAGCTCTATCCGCTGAAGGGCGACAACATCGCCAAGGATGCGCTGACCTCGATCCAATACCAGCCGGCGAAGGCGGGAGATGCGACGGCAGCGGTGGCGGCCATGCATCGCCTAATCGGCGCGCGCCATGGATTCGATCCCTCGTTGAAGGACGCTTATCAGGAGTGGGACACCATCAAGGAGATGAAGATGGTCGGCGCAATCTTCAACGCGATGGATATTTTTCTGGGCGGCGTGGGAATCGTAACGCTGGGTCTGGGTGCGGTGGGCATTATCAACATCATGCTGGTTTCGGTGTCGGAGCGGACCAGCGAGATTGGGTTGCGCAAGGCGCTGGGCGCAACCAAAAAAACAATCATGGGCCAATTCTTCTGGGAGGGTCTGCTGCTAACAGCGGTGAGTGGTGCGATTGGGATCGCGGGCTCTGCGGGCCTGATGGCGGTGCTGCAGGCGTTGCTGACCGGCAAGATGCCGGGCTGGGATCCGCCACGGCTGGTTCCGTGGTCTGCGGCGCTGGCCATGGGGACCCTGGTGCTGAGCGGGATCGCTGCGGGACTTTATCCGGCAAGCAAGGCTGCGCAGATGGATCCGGTGGAGGCGTTGAGGAAGGATTGAGAAGCCAGCTTTCAGCAGTCAGCTATCAGCCTTCAGCTTGTCTGCGGGGTTCGATGTAGGTTTTGCTTTTGCGGCAGACTCAAACGGCAGGCAGGCGCAAGTCGATACGGCGCGTGGTGTCAGAAAAGAGCTAATAGCTGAAGGCTGATAGCTGAAAGCTTGGAGAAGAGATGCTGAAGGACATTCTAGGTCAGGCTTGGGAGGCGATGATCTACAACCGCCGCCGCACCGCCATCACCATGATTGGGATGGCGTGGGGGATTGCGACGGTGGTGCTGCTGCTGGCCTATGGAGCGGGGTTCAGCCGGGCGATCGAGGCAATCTTCGCGGAATGGGGCACGAACGTCATCGGGGTTTTTCCGGGGCGGACCAGCGAACAGGCGGGCGGGGAGAAGTCGGGCGTGAAAGTGCAGTTTACGCAGGACGACGTAGACCGCATCATCGCCAGCGTTCCTGGGATCAATCACATTTCACCGGCTGCCTATAAAGATGTGACGGTGCAGAACGATCTGCACTCCTATACGTGGACGGTGAACGGCGTGAAGCCGGTGTTTCAGGACATCTGGAAACTCGACACGGATGCGGGCCGGTTTTTCAACGGGCAGGAGGAGCAGCAGAGGGCGCACGTCTGCGTGATCGGGTCAGAATCCAAAACCAAGCTGTTTTCGGGCGGATGGGCGGTGGGGCAGACGATCCGGTTGAATGGCGTTCTGTTCACGATTATCGGAGTGCTCAGCCCGAAGATGCAGGAGGGCGAAGACAACGATCGCAACCGGCAGATCTATGTGCCATTCAGCACCATGAGCGACCTGGCCGATACGAAGTACCTGGGCGGAATCTGGTACAACTACGAGGGCAACTACGAACTCACTGAGCAGAACATGCGCAATGTGCTCGGGGCGGCGCACCACTTCAGGCCTTCAGACCACAATGCAATCTACGTAGCCAACCTGATGACGGAGCTGCATCAATTCAGCATTCTGTCGCTGGCGCTTCAAGTGCTGCTATCGCTGGTGGGGGCGCTCACGCTGGGTATCGCGGGCATCGGGCTGATGAATATCATGCTGGTCGCGGTGCAGCAGCGTACGCGTGAGATCGGCGTAGAGAAGGCGCTCGGCGCGCAGAAGAGGCACATCCTTACGCAATTTCTTGCCGAGGCAATGGTGATTACGGGAATTGGCGGAATCGGTGGAATCGGGCTTGCGTACGTGGTATCGCTGATGATCGGACGCATTCCGTTCTATAGCGAGCTCGCGCAGCATGCCGAAAATGCGGATATCCAGTTGCTGATTTCGCCGACTTCGGTGGTTGTGGCTACGACGATCCTGATTGTGACGGGGCTGGTCAGCGGGATGATTCCGGCGATTCGCGCGGCGAACCTGGATCCGATTGAAGCGCTGCGGTACGAATAGCGGATAGTCGTCAGTGGTCAGGGATCAGATGTCAGTCAGAGCTGGTTCTCTTCTCAAGACCCACTCATCGCGATGATGCTGCGATGAATGGGGCCACCGCGTACCCTTCCAAGGCCATGGAGAGCCGATGAGTCCTGCGGTTCGCGGATTCCGCTGAAGGCGCCTGGAATAATATTTTTTCTACTCCGCAACTTTTGAAAACAGCTGGTGTCATCGCTTGGCAACGGATTCTGCTCGGTTTGCATCAGAATCCTGCACAGCCACAGTTGTTCGGAGCGCGACGGACTTCCCCCAAATCTCCGCGCCGGAAGCTTCTGCGGCAAATTCCGATCCACAATCGGCACTCACCACTTGGGCAGCTGTTCAATTTAAGCGAGGCTTGCAGCACTTCTCGATGCAGCACAGGGCACGACTGCCCGGTCTTCCGGTGATCTCTTCCTGAACAGTAGCATCAGCCGGCTCTCTGCGGAGAGCCTGTCGAACCAGGAGGCCTTCGATGAAGAGCGTTCACCTCGCTCTCTGTACATTCTTGCTCACTCCAGCGCTTGCAGGACATGCCAGCAGACAGATTTTGCCTGCCGGCTCTCTTATAAGCTGCACCGTCTCCGAAACGAAGTTGTCTTCGAAGACCACGGCCATTGGCGATCCGGTGCTTTGCCAGGCCAGCATGAGGACGCGCAATGGCTCTGCGCGCCTGCCTTTCAACACCTACCTGGAGGGTCGATTTGAGGATTACAAAGATCCGGGCCATTTTGTCGGCAAGGGATGGATGGAGCTGAAGTTCGATCTCATGGTGATCGAGCCACGCACCGTGATCCCCGTGACGGCAAAAGTGGTCGATGTACCGGGGTACGCCGTGGATCCGCAGGGAAGAATCCTGGGGAAGGGGCATCGCACGCGCGATATCGTGGAGTGGTCGATCCCGATCCTGTGGCCGATTGATCTGCTGAATCTGCCGCGGCGCGGACCGCGTCCGACGCTAAAGACGGAGACGCGGCTCACGTTGAAGGTGATGGACGACATGGAAGTGCCCGAGACGGACGAACCGGATCGCGATCCCTCGGGCCTCTACCGTCGCGAGCCGAGCGCCTACAACGATCCTCCGCAGGAGCAGCCGCGGCCGCAGGTCGCGCAGTACGATCCGCCAGCCTACCAGCAACCGCCTGCGTATCAACCTCCACCCCAGCAATATCAACCTCCGCCGCAGCAATATCAGCCGCCGCAACAGTCCTATGTTCCACCGGCGCCGGTTCAAGCCTACGTGCAAGTGATGCCTGTCTACATAACACCAATGCCGATCATGTACGTGTACGCCGCTCCGCCTCCACCACCCGTGCCCGTATATATGTATGGTCCGTCGGTAGTCGCTATGTGGTCGCCACCGAGAACGATGGTGTACCCGAACTCAATGGGGTATCGCACGGCGTATTCATACGGGTACTGAAGGAATACGAGCAGCATTCCCGAAGAGAGGCGCGGTGCTGATCTAGCGCGCCCTCTTTGTCTTTGATTTGCCGAGAAGCAGGCGGAAGTGCTCGCGGAGCTACGCGAGGGCGCGGTCGAATGGTTCGACGAAGCGGCGATTTGCAGACGGGAGAAATCGTGGCGATTAGGGGACTTGGCCCAGATTCTTCGTTCCTCGGTCAGAATTCGCTCGCGCCCACACGCGCGAAATCTGGCTCTAGACGGGGGCAGGGGGTAGGGCGTCCACTACGGGGACTCCGGGGGCGGAATGAAGTGGAATGTCGGGTGCCCAGGTGCCCTTCTGGCACCTGAGAAAGTATGAACCTCGAACAGTCCTTTCTTCTGAACCAGACCGGCCGGCATGTCCCATGTCAACGCTCGCAAACCCACATCTGTTGACCCCTGATCCCGGACCCTGCTTTTCAGTGAATCGTTTTCGACTTGCGATTCATGTAATCCATCAGCAGGTATTCGCCCAGCGTATCGGGCGTAGTGAAGTAGGCTTTGCCGCGGCACATTTCTGAAACCTTGTGTACGAACTGCACCAGCCCCAGGTCCGACGCGAGCATGAAGGTGTTAATCATGACACTCGAGCGTTTGCAGCGCGCAACCTCTTCGAGCGTCTCGCTCACGACGAGAGGATCGAGGCCATAGGCATTCTTGTAGATGCGGCCATCGGGCAACGTCAGCGCTGACGGCTTGCCGTCGGTGATCATCACGATCTGCTTCATGTCCTTGCGCTGCCGCGCCAGAATGCGCTGCGCCAGCCGCAGACCTTCGCAGGTGTTGGTGTAGTAGGGGCCGACCTTCACACGCGCCAACTGCGAAACCGGCAACTCTTCAGCCGAATCGTGGAACAGCACCAGTGAAAGCGAGTCGCCCGGATACTGCGTGCGGATCAGATGCGAGAGCGCCATCGCAACCTTCTTCGCAGGCGTAAAGCGATCTTCACCATAAAGGATCATCGAGTGCGAGCAGTCGAGCATCACCACTGTGGCGCAGGAACTCTGGTACTCGCATTGATGAACATGCAGGTCGTCGTACTCAAGGTTGAGCGGAAGGCCGATGCCTTCGCGAGATATTGCCGACTTGAGCGTGGTGGTAGTGTCGAGGTTCAGCGTGTCGCCAAACTCGTAGCGCTGCGACGCTCCATGCGTCTCGACGCCCGTTGCCCAATGCCGCGTGTCGTGGCGGCCAAAGTTTGATTTGCCCAGCGAACCAAGCAGATCGCGCAACGTCTTGTACCCCAGGAAATCGAGGCTCTTGTCGGTGACTTCAAACCTGACCTCGCCCTGCACGTTGCCGGCCTGGCCCATCATTTGCGACATCTGCGTAGGGCTCATGTTCTGCGAGTAGGAGATGTAGTTCTCCTGTTCCATGCGCTGGATCAGCTTGTCGATCAGCTCGTCCATCTTGCCCTGTTGCATCGCCTGCTCAAGCTGTTCGCGAATGCGATCGTCGAACGTATCGCCAGACTCGAGCAGCTGGCGGAGAGCTTCGCGCAGGTCGTCGAGAGTGTGATCCATATCCTGGAAACGCAGATACGGATCGCGGAAGCCGGAGTCGAGCAGGTAATCGGAAAGAGCCTTCAGCAGGTCCTCGATATCCATCTCAGAGGCCAGGTCGCCGGTAAATTTGGTGTAGCGAACGCGCTTCATGGAGTTGCCCTCGAGTTATTGCAGATTCCTATCGGCGCGGAGAGTGGGGCAAAAGCAAATCCTTCGCACCGCTTACCCCGAAAAACATGAATTGTTTTCGGGGCCCGCTCAGGATGACAGTTCTGACTAAACGCGCAGCGTAAACTGACCGCCGCGTTAAGCATTAGTTCAAGCCGCCGCTGCGTCCAGACCGGCGGGCGCGCTGCCAGTCGTCAAATTCGACTTCGATATCGTGCTCCTGCTTGCGCTGTGCTTTTTCGGGCGCCGCAAATCCGCGCTCTTCGCTGCGGCTGAGCTTGCGATGCGCCACAAGCCCCTCAAGCAGAAACTCCGCTGCCGCAACCGCCTTCGGCGGATCATCCGAAGCCTTCACGCCAAGCGGCGACAATTTCTCGAACAGTCCCTGGATCTTTTTGAGATCTGCCAGCGCCGCAGAACTCGACTGGTTGTCATCAAGTTTGACCGTGCCACCAAGGTTGAACCACTGCTCGATCTGCTGCGTGTTGGTGTCAGCGAAGTAGCGATCGTAGATTCTGCCCACTGCCGTGCGGATTAACTCGCGGACCACGACGTCGGCCCCGCGCATCTCGCCTTCGTACTCCAGCTCGAGCTTTCCAGTGATGCCCGGCAGCGCTGCGTAGATATCGCTGACGCGTGGAACGGCGAGTGTCTCACCGTTGGCCAGCGCGCGCCGCTCCGCATTCGACACCACCAGCTCTATCGTGGAGATCGGCAGCCGCTGGCTCACACCGCTGCGCTTGTCGACCCTCTTGTCCTCGCGTGCGGAGAAAGCGACCTGCTCGACAACCGCGCGTACGTACGCTGGAATCTCGATTGGCGCTGTCCCGCGTTCCGCCCATGCCTCCTGCGCAGTAATGGCGATGCCTTCTTCCAGCGTTTCGGGGTAGTGCGTACGAATCTCCGAGCCGATGCGATCCTTCAGCGGCGTCACGATCTTGCCGCGCGCAGTGTAGTCCTCGGGGTTGGCGCTGAAAACGAGAGCCACATCGAGCGCCAGCCGCACGGGGTAACCCTTAATCTGCACGTCGCCTTCCTGCATGATGTTGAAGAGCGCGACCTGGATTTTGCCGGCAAGATCGGGCAGCTCATTGATGGCGAAGATGCCGCGATTGGCGCGAGGCAGCAGGCCATAGTGCATGGTCAGTTCGCTCGACAGGTCCTCGCCCCCGCGAGCCGCCTTGATCGGGTCGAGATCACCGACAAGATCGGCGACCGTAACGTCTGGCGTAGCCAGCTTTTCGACGTATCGCGCGTCGCGCCCCATATACGCGATCTTCGTGGCGTCGCCGCACTTGGCAATCAGTTCGCGGCAGCGCTTGCACAGCGGCCGGTAGGGATTGTCGCGAATCTCGCAGCCTGCGATATAAGGCATGTGCTCGTCGAGCAGGGCTGTCAGCGCGCGAAGGATGCGGCTCTTCGCCTGTCCGCGCAGACCGAGAAGGATGAAGTTCTGCTTGGAAAGAACGGCGTTCACAATCTGCGGGACGACGGTATCTTCAAAGCCAACGATCCCGGGAAACAGCGTCTCGCGGGTCTGGAGGCGGGTAATGAGGTTGGCGCGCAGCTCATCTTTGACACTGCGGTTCTTGAGGCGAGCTTCGGAAAACTGAGTGCTGCTACGCAGTTCCCCCAGGGTCTGGGGAAGAGGGTGAGCTGCTGGCATCGAATAGCTCCTGTCCCGGCCCGACCGAACCGGATCTGTGTATAGTAGACGCGTTTGCACCGGATTCCGGCGCAAGGGAACTCAGCTTGCTTTCATCTGCCGAATGTTTGGATGCCTGTATCAACCGTGGGATGTTCGGCTTGGGGAGCTGTAGCTGCGGCAAGTACCGCGGCGGGAGCTAGATTCCATCCCGCATAGAGAGAATTGGTTCCGGCGACGGTCGGGCTAATTTGATTTCGCCGAGCCGTCGCGCTCGTAATGATCCAGAGCGTCCTGCAGGGATTTTGCAACCTGTTGATTGTCTTTTTGCTTCACCGCCAGATCCAGCGCCTCGCGGGCTGCCTGGATGGCATCGGCGGTGCGGCCGGTCTTGTCATACACCTTAGCCAACTCCGCGAGACAACGCCAGTCTTTCCTCCGGCTGAAAGCCACCGCCTTCTCCAGCGGAGGGATAGCGTCGGTAAAGTTACCCCGCGATTCAAGAACGAAGGCAAGGTTGAATCGATACTCCACCGAGCCGGGATCGACGACGATCGCTTTCTGCAACTGTTCGATTGCACCCTCGGAATCGCCGTTAAGTGCCAGCGAGACAGCGAGGTGATCCAGGAATTTGGGATTGGTGGGAGTCAGGACGGCAGCTCTGCGGTATTCAGCAAGCGCATCTCTCTCCTGGTCGTTGGCGCTAAGGGCCGTGGCGAGAACGTAGTGGGTGAGCGAGTCGTTCGGTTCGCTTTCGATCGCCTGGCGCAGAGTTGCGATGGCTTCAGGAAATTGGCTGTTTTGAATCTGTGCGTAAGCCTCATCAAAGAGCCGGTAGGCGTCCGTTGCCTCGGGTTTGATTTTGTCGATGCTTGTGCCGGGCGGAACATTCACAAACTCGGGAATGTTGACGGCTCGGTTCGCCGCAGTGGTGTCGTCGACGATGATGGCGGGCGTGTCGTTTCCGTCGGCGTCAATGTGGGTCAGCATGAGCCGGGTGTAAGGGCCGCGGGCCTTCGACGAGAACGCGAGCCAGTGTCCATTGGGCGACCACGTATGCCAGGAGTTCATTGGCGCAAGATTGCAGCGCATCAGACGCGCTTTACCTCCTGCGAACGGTACGATGTAGAGCTTGCTGTCGGGCCGCATCAGCAGGCCGTTCTTGTTCTGCACAAACACGATCCACTTGCCGTCGGGCGATACCTTGGGGAAGTTGTTGCTCATTCCGTTGCCTGAAGCGCCTTCGACAGGGACGGCTTTGCCTCCCAGGCCTTCGTTGAACGGAATCTTGTAAAGGTCGTACTGAATTTGCGTCTCGTTCGGGTCGTTTGCAAACTGCGGCTTCGGCGCCCCGGTGGGGTAGGGATCGCGCGCGAGGGCGTGGCTGAAGATGAGGTACTTGCCGTCAGGCGACCAGAATGCGCTGGTATGGACGAACCGCGGGTCGTCAGCGCCGGGCAGCGGACGCATCTTCTCGCCTTTGCGGTCGTACCAGGCTAGGATTCCGCGCGTGGGATAGAAAACCTGGCTGAACTGGATGCTGCGGTAGTTCGTGCTGTAGAGCCGGTCGAGGATGCCGGAAGCGAAGCTGGGTTCCTCATTCTGGTGCTTGTTGGTGTTGTTAGGCGGCCCGATCGAAGTGACCACGTGGCGGCCGTCTGGCGAGACTTGCGACATAAATCCGAAGCGCTTGACGGCGGGATCGGCAGCGCGCGTCTCTTCGTTTAGTCCAAATGAACTCCAATGGATGACATTGGAATTGCGGATGGTCATTTCCTTCGACACGGGGACGAGCGCATAGAGCCCCTTGTCGTTGCTGGGGCCGTCGAGGTCGAGACCAAGGGTCTTGCCGTCGCGCGAAAAGGAATGACAGTTGGCGCAGGTGGGCAGATTGGTCATGAGAAGATGACTCTTCGCCTGCGCGATGTCGCGAATCTGCCATTTGATGAGCGGAATCGCGGAACGCGGCAGCGGGGAAATGGGGCCATTTTCTTCCGGCGCAGGAAGACGCAAGGGAACGTCGCGATAGAAGATTGGAGCGCCCACCGGATCGATTGAGGTTGAGATCGTGACCCGGCCGACCGAGACGGGTCCAGGCGAACCCGATGCCATGCCCAGGATGGCAATGTGAGCCGGGGAATTGACGGACCGATGCTTAATCTTCTCCCATGTCGCTGTGTCGGGTTTCCATGTGTGTGTTAGTACTTGCTCGGGCGTGAGAGGAAGATCGGGACCGGCGCCGGGATCGACTTCTCCGCTCTGCAGCAACTCGCCGGGCGAATCGATTCGGAGGGTGGTTGACTCACCGGCGAACGAGAATTCAATTACCCAGTGACGAGCGCTTTCATTCGCGTCGTGCCAGAGGAAGGTCGGCGGCGTGATCTCGGGAGGGAACACTGAACCATCGAGCGGATAGTCAATTTTGATCGTCGAGGCCTTCGGTGTTGTGGAGTCCTTCACCGGCGCGCCGTCGGATGGCAAAAATGCAGCGCCGCAGACCAGCGCCGCCGAGCCGCCAGCGAGAACCGCCGTAATCATGAAATGGGAAAAACGAATCCTCATGAACCTCCGCCAACGGCCACGTTTCAAGGAGCCTTATCATGAGAATGAAGGTATGGAGCAATTGCTTCGGTGATCTCGCTCACATCGATGTGACGAGATCGGCAATCTCTCAAGCTCTTCTTTCCGAGAAGATCACATTCATCCAGTCCGATAGCGGGTATTCTTTGTGCGGGCGAGTTTTCGCAATGGGAAGGCGGCAACGAAGAATCCGTTAAAACGCTGCTAATTTGCCGTCTGTTGAACCTTTTTGGGAGTGAAACCGTCCTAAAAATAGATACACAAAAGAATTTTTGGAGACTTGAATGCGCTTTCACGATGCCTTGCCGCTTGTTTTTCTGCTTGCAGTTGGAACAATTCCTTCAGTGGCTGATGCACAGTTTCCGACGGTTTCCAAGGAGGAGCTGACCATGAGGTCGGATCCCAAGGCTCCAGGTGCCGCTGCCGTCTATCTCTACCGCGAGGAAACCGAGGATGATCCCCACGCGTTCCGCACAATCTATGCGCGCATCAAGGTTCTGACCGAGTCTGGAAAGAGCGCCGCCGTCGTCCATATCAGCTATCCGAAGACATTTGTTTTTAACGCTGTCGGCAACAACTCCAGCAGAATGTCCTCGGGAACAGCAAACAGCTGGGAT
Source organism: uncultured Acidobacteriaceae bacterium (assembly GCA_963735215.1). GTDB lineage: Bacteria > Acidobacteriota > Terriglobia > Terriglobales > Acidobacteriaceae > Telmatobacter. The sequence goes on from CAVTKF010000019.1 coordinate 206,216, forward strand.
GCGCCAACGCTCAATCACCTGGGCGAGGACCAGCCATGGGACACGGACAGCTACGCCGGCAAGGTGGAGATTGGAGCGCTGGAAGGCCGCGTGATCCATCCGGATGGGACAATCGTCCCGTTGACGGGAAAGCCGTCTGAATTGCTGAAGGCGGCCAAGGGTTCGCGCGGCACCGAAACTACCTTCACCATGCCGGGCGTCGAAGTGGGCAGCATCATCGAGTACCGCTACCAGGTGCGATACGACCGCTATCTCACTGCTCCCGACTGGAAGCTGCAGAAGGAGTACTTCGTCCACAAGGAGCACTTTGTCTTCAGGCCTTCCAAGCAATTTCTCCCCCAGGAATCGAAAGGGGTAGGGGCAGGAGACAGCCAACTGAAAGATCCGCACGACAATATTCTGACTGACATCCGGTTCAAACCCGTTCTTCCGCCCGGGAAAACCCTCGTGGCGGACGCGATGGGAGATTATGTTGTCGACCTGACGGATGTTCCCCCGATTCCGCTCGAAAGCTATGCGCCGCCACTGACCGATGCGGCTTATGGCGTGGACTTCTTTTACACCTATACGCCCGACGTCAAGGAGTACTGGCAGAAGCAGATGGGCTTCTGGATAAAGGCACTGAACGCCTATACGACGCCCACGCAGGCCCTTCAAAATGCGGTCGCGGAAATCATTTCTCCAACAGATCCGCCCCTCGACAAGGCGAAGAAGCTCTATGACGTGGTGCAGAAGATCGAGAACACCGATTCAAGCCCGGATGGCGCACCGCTGACCGGCAGTGAGTGGATTCCGCGGGGCAAGGTGGAGTCTGTCCTTCTAAATAAAAAAGGTTCGAGCAATGAGATCGCGTTTCTGTATCTCGCCCTTTTGCGGACTGCGGGAGTCAGCGCACGGCCTGAGCGGATTGCAAGCCGCAGTCTTCGCATCTTCTCCGCGCAATTCATGGATAACATTCAGCTCGACACCGTTCTTGTTGGTGTGAGGGCTGACGGGAAAGAGGTCCTTGTCGATCCGGGCACCAAGATGGCTCCATTTGAAACGCTGCACTGGGCGCATGCCGGAGCGGGTGGTGTGGCCATGGACGCCGGCAACAAGGCTGAGATCATTGTGACGCCCTTGCAGAAGAACACAGACAACAGCATCCTTCATGTCGGAAGCCTTGAGGTATCCCCCCAGGGCGCCGTCTCCGGTTCGCTGAAGATGGCGTTCATTGGGCAGCGCGCAATTGAGTTGCGGCAGCTTGGCATCCAATCGGGCGTCGAAGCCGTGAAAGCGGAGATCAACGCAATGGTCGCTCAGCAGGTGCCGGCTGGTATCCAGGCGACAGTTGATCATGTCGTCAATCTCGATGATCCCAACAAGCAGTTGCTGGCTGTCATTCCGGTATCGGGTTCTTTCTCCCGGAATGCCGATGGACACCTCGTGTTGCCTCGCACATTCTTCGAGGCGCAGGAACAGAATCCATTTCCGGCAGAGAGTTCTCGCGAGCTTCCCGTCGACATGCGCTATCCGGCGCAGGAGCAGGAGCAGATTACCTACATGCTGCCGACGGGATTCGCACTGGCGGGAACTCTTCAGGATGCAAACCTGAAGTGGGAAGAGAACGCCGCCTATCAGTTGCACACCAAGGTCGAAGGCAACTCCATTACGGATGCACGCATTCTGGCGCGAGGATTCACGCTACTGAGTGCCAAGGACTACGACCAGTTGCGCGCCTTCTATCAGAAAGTTGCGACGGCGGATCAGCAGCCCCTTGTGCTGAGTGCGTCCCAGACTAGTAAAGCCCAATGAATTGCGGGCACGCGAAAAATGCCGGCCCGAATAAGGTCTTCTGGTAGCGGAGGATTCGAGCCGGCGCGACGGGTGCAATTCAAGGGGGCGTCTTGACAGGCTATTTCAGAGCCTGCGAACATCCTTTAAGTCATCAAATTCCGTTCGCGTTTTCCCCGTTAACGTGAAATCTGGGATGGGGAACAATTGAATCACCCCTGACCAGGAGATAAATTCTGGTTTATCAACAGCATTGAGCGAATTGCACGCGCAGGCAGCCAGTTTGCTTCATTGTTCCTCGATGACAGGCGTGGGTTTCTCCGGAGGCACAGTGCATCAAAAGAGCGAGTTGTCGCGACTGCTTAGGAGAGGGCTATTTTCGGTCCTCACAATAGGCGTCTTTGTTTGGTTGGTTTCGCTCTTTCCATCAGGTTCGCGAGGGCGGATTGAAGCGCATTTTTCTACGCCAGCTTATGCCGCTCAAGCGGCTCCGCAGGTTTTAACTCCGATTTCCATCGATTATCCCGAGGACGGCTCGATCTTTCCGCCCGGTATTACGCCGCCAACTTTTCTATGGCGCGATGCAGCCGGCACATCGTGGAGCATTGACATCTCTTTCGCTGACAATGCGTCGCCGATTCATGCGACTTCCAAAGGCGAACGCATGCAGCTCGGGCCAATTGATCCCGATTGCGTGGCGGATTCCAATTCTCCGCCGAAGTTGAATCCGCAGCAGGCCGCGTCGTGGACCTGGAAACCGGACCCCGCGACATGGGCTGCGATCCAGGCCCATTCAGTCGAGAAGCCTGCCACCGTCACCATCACCGGTTTCCGCGACGGCCAGATAACCTACTCGCGGTCGCACATCACCTTGACCACTTCAAGAGACGAGGTGCGCGCGCCGATCTTCTATCGCGATGTTCCGCTGATGCCGGCTTCGAGCAATGGTGGAGCAGTGGCGCCACTTGCACAATCAAATATTCACTTGATTCACTGGCGCATTCGCGACATTCGGAAACCGGAGAGCCACACCGTGTTGAAAGACATGCCGACCTGCGCCAACTGCCATTCGTTCTCGGCTGACGGCAAGACGTTTGGCATGGATATTGACGGGCCGGCGAATGACAAGGGCCTGTACGCAGTGGTTCCCGTGCAGAAGCACATCGTGATCCAGAGCAAGGACATGGTGCACTGGAACACCGACGGCAAAGTAGGCACGGTGCGCGTGGGATTCATGTCGCAGGTTTCGCCCAACAGCCAATACGTGTTGAGTACCTTTGCAGGACCTGCGGTGGGCAGCCTGATCGACAGCTACTACGTCACCAATTTCACGGACTATCGCTTCCTTCAGGTGTTTTTCCCAACGCGTGGAATTCTAGAATATTACAACCGTGCCACGGGGCTTCGTGAGCCGCTCCCGGGTGCCGACGATCCGAAATACGTGCAGACAGACGGCGTTTGGAGCCCAGACGGAAAGTACATCGTGTTCGCTCGAGCCGAGGCGCGCGATCCGCGCCCGCCGGGGCAGGGTCCGGCAACCCATGCCAATGATGCCAACGAAGCGCAGATCAAGTATGACCTCTACCGCATTCCCTTCAACGGGGGAAAGGGCGGAACCCCCGAGCGGATCGTCGGGGCTTCAGAAAACGGGATGAGCAACAACTTCCCCAAGATCTCGCCGGATGGCAAGTGGATTGTCTTCGTGCAGTGCAGGAACGGGCAGTTGATGCGGCCTGACAGCCAGCTCTACATCATTCCCGTGGCGGGCGGCACCGCGCGTCGGCTGCGCGCTAACACGCGGCTGATGAATTCGTGGCATAGCTGGTCGCCCAACGGACGATGGCTGGTCTTCTCGTCGAAGGCCCGCTCGCCCTACACGCAGATGTACCTGACGCATATCGACGAGCAGGGCCAATCGAGTCCGGCAATTCTGATCGATAACGCGACGGCCTCGAATCGTGCGGTCAACATTCCGGAGTTCGTCAACATCAATCCCGACGGTATCGACCAGATCGAAGTGCACGTGGCCGACGGAACCGGTGTTGCGAGCGGTGGCAAGTAAAATTCAAGAGCGAGGACAAAAGCGGCCACCCGACGAGATGCATATTTCATTTCAATTCAGATTAGGTTGTGTGCTCTTGCTTTCGGTCTTGCCGTCTGTCGCTGCTGTTGCGCAGTCGGATTGCGCCCCGCCGGAGTCGATGAAAGCGAAATTTGCAGGAACTCCCGATGTCTCAGCGTTGAATGACCTCGGCGCCTGGTTTGGCGAGCAAAAGAACTACACCTGCGCAGCCCAGGTTTTTGCAACGTCGCTGCAAATGGACCCAAGGCAAAAGGACATGCCGCACGTTGCTTTCATGTTTGGAGCCACCCTGTACTACGCTGGGGACATCAAGGAGGCCATCGCTGCGTTAAAGGAAGCCGAGAAATTTGGCTACAGGGAGCTCAAGCTTCACCTGATACTTGCGCGGGCGCTGGATGACACTCATGCTACGCCCGACGCGGAAGGAGAGTGGCGTGCCGCCCTCGATATCGATCCCGAGTATACCTATGCGCTAGACAACCTCTCAGACGATCAGCTTGCGGATCATAACAACGTAGGCGTAATCGGGCTGCTCGACAAGCCGCGGCTTGCCCCGGAGTGGAATGTGCACCAGGCGATGAATCTGGGAAAGGCGTATGCGCTGGAAGGGAAGCTCCAGGATGCCGAACGCATTCTTCGCGACGCCCTCAATACCTATCCTGATGAAGTTCCGCTTGCCACCCAACTCGCCGATGTTCTTACCCAATCGGGTAAGAAAGCAGAGGCCGAAGCGGTTTTACGGATCGTGAATGCGAGACACGCCGGCGGCTCTGAATCTGAGGCCCACTAAAAACCCCGACCCTTTCAAATAAAAAAGCAGCGCGACCATTTGCTGGCCGCGCCGCTTTGTTTCCCCGCCCGAAGAGATTGAGAGAAGTTCGCTCTAGAAGAGGTTCCAGAGCGACTGGTTGTAAACCTCGTGGTGGAACTGCACTTCAGGTGCCTTGACGAAGGTGCCAAGATCGCGAGCGCAGCGATTGGCCGCAGCCTGCTTCAGATCCGCAAAGCGTCCCTGCACATCCGAACCCAGGATGTCGGCGATCCACTTCGACGACTTGAAGTCGTCGATCGCCGCCTGAATGTGATCCGGCAGATAGCGCTCGGCCTGGCGCAGGTTGTCGATCTTCGCGGTGGTGCCATCAATGCCCGTCTTGAAGATCGAGTAGAGAGCCAGGTAGGGGTTCGCATCCGGCGCGACCGAACGTACTTCCACGCGCATCGAACGTGAGTTGCCGATCGGCACGCGCACCATCGAACCGCGATCAGTGGCCGACGCCTTGATCTGGTTTGGAGCTTCGAAGTGCGGGTCGAGTCGGCGATACGCATTCACGCTGGGATTCAGCATCAGGCAGATGTCCAACGCGTGCGTCAGAATGCGGTCAATGAATTCCCAGCCGAACCCGGAGAGCATCTCCTGGCCCTTGGGGTCCCACATCAGGTTCACCTTCTCCTTGGAGACGGAGACGTTCGTATGCATACCGCTGCCGTTCACGCCAACCACTGGCTTGGGCAGGAAGCTCGCCGTATAGCCCATGTTGTTGGCGATCTGACGGCACAGCAGCTTGTAAAGCTGAATCTGATCCGCGGCGGCAACCACTTCGCCGTAGCCGTAGTTGATTTCAAACTGGCTGGGCGCAACCTCCGGGTGATCCTTCTCGTTCTGGAAGCCCATCGAGCGCTGCACTTCGGCGGCCGTATCGATGAACTGGCGAAGCGGATCGAGTGGCAGCACGTGATAGTAGCCGCCAGTGTTGATGAAATCGAATTTCAGCGTTTCGTGGTATTTCCGTTCCGCGTCTTTCCCAGCGAAAAGAAAACCTTCGATCTCGTTGGCGGCATTGAGGGTGTAGCCCTTGTCCTTGTACAGCTTGTCGGAGTAAGCCTTGAGCACTCCGCGGAGATCGCCGGAGTAAGGGGTTCCGTCCTTGTCGATGACCGTACCAAATACCAGCACCTTTCCGTTGCCGAACACGTCTGCCGGCACCCAGTAGAAGGCGCTCCAGTCAATGCCCAGGCGCAGGTCGCTTTCCTTCTGTGCGGTAAAGCCGCGAATCGAGGAGCCGTCGAAGGTCAGATTCTCGTGCGAGCCCAACAGGAACTTCTTGTCGTAATCCAGCAGGTGCAGCCGCCCCTCAAGGTCAGAAAACAACACCGTCACTGCCTTGATGTGCTTCTGATCCGTCAAATACTTGATCCGCTTGTCGCGAACCTCCTCAATCGGCATCCGGCTCATACGGTCTGCCTTGGCTTGCAGGTTCAGTTCTTCAAGCTCCTCATACGAGAGGGCAAGAAAATTCCGGTAATCAGATGACATGGCTCTCCTTCCGGCTGGGAATAAAGTTGTTGGGCATTCAATGGATAGTCTAGGGTTTCTCGTATAAAGAACCCGTGAAGATTGCCTCTTGGAAATTGGCTATCGGTGCCGCGCTACCAGCATCATCAACAACAGGATAACAACTGGAATCAGGGCAAGCGCTCCGTAGTAGAGCACCTGGCGGGATGTGTGGGATTTTCGCTTGTTCCAATCTCTCGATTCGATTCGATCTTCGACGCCAACCTCGTCCAAATGCTGCAGATCATGTGCAAATTCCCGCGCCTTCGCATAGCGATTCTGCGGGTCGCGTTCGAGCGCGCGGTAAAGAACTTCCTGCAGTTGCGGTGAGATCGAAGGCTCGGCGATCGTAGGTGGAAGAGGATAATTCAGCAGCCGGTCGTTCATGATCTCCATTGGCGAGGAACCCGAAAAGGGCAGTCGCCCCGTGAGCATCTCGTAGAGGACGATGCCCAGGGAATAAACATCCGTGCGGCCGTCTCCACGCTTGCCTTTCACCTGCTCCGGCGAAATATAGTCGGCCGTGCCCAGCGTCGCGGTGAAATTGGCGTAGGTAAGCCGCCGCGCACCTGAGTCCCCAGCAATTCCGAAATCGATGAGCTTGATGTTGTCGTCGGCGTCGACCATGATGTTCTCGGGCTTCAGGTCGCGGTGTACGACACCTTGTTCATGAATGTACTCAAGTGCTTCGAGCACCTCGATGGCGATGCGGATGGCGCGGTCTCGCGGCATGCGGCCTTCACTGAGAATCTCGCGGAGCAATCTGCCTTCACACCACTCCATCACCATGTAAATACGCGAGCGTTTTTCGCCTCCATAAACCCGCATCACCATGGGGTGATTCAGCTTCTCGCCGATTTCCGATTCGCGCTTGAAGCGATCGAACAGGATGGGGTCGGCTTCCATATCCGGGTGTGGAATCTTCAAGGCAACAACGCGGTTGTCGCGCGTGTCCACGGCTCGAAAAATCGACGCCATGCCACTGCGAGCTATGGGTGCTTCAATGCGGTAGGAGTCGATTTGCGAGCCGGCTTCAATAGTGTCGAGGATGCCCATTGGGCAGAATTCTCCAGTGCTTGCGCTTTATCTACTGTATCGAGATTCGGTGGCGTAACTCTAAGGAATTCGTAAGGTTTCATGCCACATTCAGGAGTGAAGACTGTAGGGTCGGCCGCGATACATGCCCACCTGCTCCACCGAGCGAATGCGAATCACCTGCGCGGTGGTGTTGTCATTGCCGTCAATCTCGACCCCGCGCGCCACCAGTTCCTGCGCAATCTCATCGATGGGTTTGTTTTGCGAGACGATGGCGGCGATAGTCGATTCGGGCATCTCGTCGTGCAACCCGTCTGAGCAGAGCACCATTACATCACCCGGCTGGATGGTGACGGCCGTAGTGTCGGGCGAGACAAACATCTCGGGCCCCAGTGAGCGGATCAGCACGTGGCGTGAATCGGAGGTTGCGACATCGCTTGCTGAGATCACTCCCATCTTTCTTTGCTCGTTTACCCAGGTGTGGTCCTGCGTGATTTGCCGCGCGATGCCCTTGCGCACCAGGTAGCATCGCGAGTCACCGACGTGCGAGACAATCGCCTGATCGTGTCGAAGGGCGCATGCGACGGCGGTGGTTGCCATCTTTTTCCCCCGAAACTCCGGAGCCAGCGTGCAGTCGTGCACCGCGGCATTGGCGTGCTGCACAAGACGTGGCAGCAGGCTGATGAGCATGGCGCCGCCCTGCGCTTTTTCGAATTCTTCGATCAAAACCGATACCGCCGTGGAAGAGGCGACCTCACCAAGGTCCAGGCCCCCAACACCATCGGCGACAACAAAGAGATACCCGTGTGAACGTGCCTGGTGGCGCGAATTGGGAATGAAGGATCCCATCGCATCTTCGTTATTCTTGCGAACTTTGCCTGGATCACTGGCCTGGCTAAACACGACATCCAACATGGACCGGCCCGCCTCACTCGGGGTCCCCACGAGCATATCTTCTGTTCGCGGTGTAATTCTGCAGCACCCCTTGCTCTTCACAATGGATGACTGCTCTCGACGTTCAGATCTTCAGGTTTCACAAAAACCACTGGGTGGTATCCATCCGCGGCCTTCTGAATCGAGCCGAGAAGGAATGCCACCCAGGGTTGCACATTAGTTGACGAGTAACGACCGCACGCCTAGCCAGCGACCTTCTTGGCTTCGAGCAGTACGGATTTGCCTTTCGCTTTAGACGAGCGGAGGAAGTAAACCCCGCCGTAGAGGCCCCACACCGCCGAGATGCCAAGCGCGGTGAGCGGCTCCATCTTGGTGCCGAGGTTGAAGAACGGTCCGAGTACGTAGACAGCCATGCAAGCCAGGTTAGCCAGCAATCCCAAGCCCGGAATCAGCGTGTGTTTCACAAAGCTATGGTCGGGCCGCTTGTGGAACGCCACCATGCAAAGGAAGCAGCTCAACGCATACAGAATGAAAGTGCCGAAGTTGGATGTAAGCGTGATGGTCAGCAGTGAGTTGGGCAATGCTGCCATCTTGTCGTGCGTGGAGTAGCCGAAGCTAGAGAATATTCCGTGCGGAAGAGCCGCGATGGTCGCGTCGGTCGGCGCACTGGCGTCGGCAAAGACGAGCGTTACGGCGATGCAGCCAAGGAAGGCGGAGATTGCAGCCAAGGTCCAGATTGCGCGGCGTGGGGAAAGCGATTCCGCGTGAAGAATGCCGAAGTGCTCGGGCGCTTCGTCATCCTTGCCCATCGCGTAGGTTACGCGGGCCCCGGTGTTCATGCAGCTTAGCGTGGTGCCGATAAGGGCGAGGAACACGGTGACCGCTTCTGCCATCATGAAGTATTTGCCATGCCCCTGTCCCAGCAGCCCATCGCCGACAATGATCATCATGTCGCCGATCGGCGCCGCCGACCCTGCAGCGCTCTGCATCGTGTATCCCGAATTCAGGAAGTAGTTTGCAGCAAAATACTCGATCAGGTAACAGACCAACCCTTGAATCAGCAGCGAAGCGATTACGGCGATTGGGATGTGCTTGGTTGGATTTTTAGCTTCACCACCCATCGCGGTCACCGATTCAAATCCAACCAGGATCAGAATTGCGACAGTTGCCTGAATGAATACCCAGCTGAAATTGTGCGGAGAAACTACGGACTTCGCGGTCGGGTGCGTCAGCATATTTCCGGTCGCGTCTTTTTCGGGATAATCAATTGTGAACGGAACAGGCTTGCCGGCCGTGTCGAGCTGCGGCTGTGGAACGCCGCTTGCGTCACGAACGATAGATCCGTCCTTGGCAGTGGCGAACTGGTAAGTGTAGGTTGCAAGCGACTGGCCATCGTAATTGAATGCCGGTGATCCTGTCGGATGGTTGGCGCGATAGCCCAGCGCGAGGACGCTGAAGACCAGCAATGCCGAAATCTGGATGACGTTGATGGCCAGGTTTACTGCGGTTGACGCGCCCGCGCCCTTTTGCGCGATCCACGCTACGAAGAACGAGAACGCGATGGCGACGAGGCCCATGAACACCGGGCCGGGGTTTGATCCGCTGATGAAGTTTGGATAGAAGAATCCCACGACATAGCCGACGAAGATGCCGGTGGTCGCCACCATCACCCCGGGATAAACCCAGTAGTAAAGGTGAGAACCCCAGCCGACGATGAACTTTGCGATTCGGGCGTACTTGAAAGCCTTGTCTTTGGAGAGCAGGGCCTGCTCTGCGTAGTAGTAGCTCGAGCCCGTACCTGGATAGAGCTTGGAGATCTCCGCGTAAGCCACGGCCGTTGCCAGGCAGAGGCCCAGCGCAAGCAGAATGCCCCACCACATTGCCGGAGCGGTGGAAGGCTGGCCCGCGGTGCCGGTTGTGGCCTGGATGAAGAACGTGAGCCAGAGGAAGGCGCCGGGAGCAATCAGCGCCATTGCATTGCTGGTCAACCCGGTAAGGCCCAGAGTTGCCTGCATCTGTGGTGCTTTCTGTTCAGCCATGTAGATTCTCCTGGAAATTGAAGTTCTTATGTCTGTTCCCGCTGCTTGATCTGCGGGTTGTTGTGAAATTTCACCGGATGCGATCCGGGCTGGGGTGTTCGGATTTCCGGGTTACGTGAATGCTAAGTACCCAACGATGAAGATGAAATGAAGAAACCGAGCCTTCTGCGTGCATAAACCCGCGGCGGGAGGCACGCCCTTGCGGAGCATTGGTTGTCACCGCAAGGACGAGATAATCCTCAACAATTGGCTATTTTTCTGTCATGTTCTTGCCAAAGATGAAGCCGAATTCAAGTACGGCTCGGAATTGGCCGGCGCCTGTTCCTGTTGCGCCAAAGACATCTCCCGGCGTGTAGTCCATTGCATGCACCCACGCGATATCGCTGCGAATGTAAACGCCTCCCTTTTGGTAGGTTGGCGTTGCGGTGAAGGTGGTGCCTGCGCTGCCGGCTCCGAAGCCCAGCATATTGACCGATCCATCGGTTGCATTGCCAGAACTCGTGAGGTACTCCACGCGCGCCGGAAGTGAGAAGCCGTTCTTGAAGGCGTAGCTGACGTTGAGCGCGCCGCCGGTTGCGGATGTGGCCTTCGCGACGCCTACCTTCAAGTTGGTCGGCAGGTTGCCGTACTGGAAGTACGGCGAAACAATCCACGGACCCTTGGAGTACGTATAGATCACGGCGTGCATGTAGCCGTTGTTCTGCACCGGTGTGGCCGCCGTCTGATAGGCGGTCTGTCCGAGGTTCCCCATCCCGTCGTACACCAGCGTGTGCGGCCCCTTCGTAAGCGTCACCGAGCCTGAGAGCCACGAGTAGCGGTTGGAATAGTAACCGTCGTTCCAACTCACCGAGGCGCTCAGGTACTTATTCAGGGTCTGATTTACCTGGATGCCGCGATTGATGGCGTTTTCCTGGTTCCAGACGATGCCGCGCTCGATGTTGAAGTTCTGGTACGTAAACGTGGATTCAGCGCCCATCAGCGTGGGAAGAGAGCCGATAAGGAGCTGCGTATTCTTGGCCGCCTGCAACTTCAGGAAGGCAACCGGAACGGGCCCGTAGAAATTCTTCACCGTAGTTTGGGCGTCAGTAAACGGCACTGAAAGTGCCTGCATCGTGTAGACGCCGGCCTGGATGAAGTACTGAACCTTGCCGTCCGCTTTTTGAATGAAAATCTGTCCGTTGCTCAGAGTGGCCTGCGCACTGTCGTCTGCCGGCACGGCATTGGTCTGGAACTGCGAGAAACCGGTCACAATGCCGTTGACGTACAGCTTGCCCAGCGGTCCGGCATCGAAGGTCGCCGCCGGCAGCCATTGCAGCGGGCCCGTAAGAACGAACGTGGAAAGCGGGGCTGGGGCGGCAGCAGGCGTCTGATCGGCTGCTGCTGGCGCAGAAGCTGGAGCTGCGGCCGGCGCTGTTGCCGGAGCCTGGGCTCCGGCCGCAATCGCCGTGGCGAGTGCCGCCGCGCTCAGGGACTGCAGGATGATGCGATTCAACTTGAAAGATATCGACACGATTCCCTCCTGAACAAGAAATTGGGTATGAGACTTGAGAGGCGCTATGTGAGAAGTGAGGCCCGGGTGAAATGTGACGCCTCTATGTGAGAAGTGAGGTGGTTGACTCAATCTCATTGGTGCTGACTACCTTGCAGTCGGGCCACGGAAAGGCACACGGGGAGTGTGTCCTTGCCGAGGCAAAGATGAAGAAGTCATGCGCGAAATGCGCTGCTCCGTCTAGTGTTTGAATCGCTTGCGGCCTAACATTAGTAATGCAAACATTGCATAAAGAAGAGATGAGGATTAAAGAAAGAAAATCATTATTTCCAGCCATAGCATCGCCGGCCGAATAACCTGAATTGACGCGGCTTTGAGCGCATAGCCGACCCCTGCGAGCAGTGCGCTTTTACGCTCCTTCGTATAAGAATTAAATGAGGAACTGTTAATATCTAGAAACAACCTCCCTGTGCACGATGCCAGCCCACCTGGGAAGAAAAGAAGGTGCCCGCGGGGAGTTTTCTCTGAAGTCCTGCGCAATCTTTGAGATCGACGCAGACTCACGAGAGAGTACTTCGAGCCGCAGAACTCTCCACGTTACTCGGGCTGCGCAATTCAGAGGCTCGCGCACACTAACTGCCCGCGTGCTCCACCTGATGGCATTCGACGGAAAGGCTGGTGACTGGTTGTCTGGAACCTACATCCCTCTCCGCGCCGCGTTTGCAGGACGACGTTCCCGCGGCTCTGGCTTGCGTGCGCTTCTGTTCTCAACGGAGTGCGCTCTCGGCATCGTCTCTGTTGCCTTGGTGGGAGTTTTTGCGCACTGGCTGCAATGGCTGCTTCCCGTCGCCGTCCTGCTTTACCTGTTGATCATCGTGCCCACAGCGCTTTGGTGCGGATTCTGGCAGGCCGTGATCGTATCGCTCTCCGCGGTTGCCGTCCAGAGCTACTTCGCTGCGCGCCAGGGCCGCTTGAATCCGGCTGCGGACCCGGCCAACTCCATCACCCTTGTGGCCTTCATTCTCACTGCACTGGTCATCAGCCGATTGTCGGCACGCGTCACCGAACACGCGCGCGCAACCGACTCGTGGGGCGGCCAGATGCAGGATCTCTACGAGTTCACTCGTCGCACGCTGCAGATGAATCTGCACGTGGAGCCCGGCGCCCAGCTTGCCGAATTGGTGCACGAAATCTTCGCTCTTGAGGCGGTGGTCATCTTCGATGCGGACCTCCACGAGATCTACCAAGCCGGCTATTGGAACGTCGATCCGCAGGAACTCGCGCAGAACGTCTACTACTTTGAGACCTCGGACGACGAACCAGAGAGCGGCATCGCGCGCCGCGTCGTCCGGCTTGGCACAGTGCCAATTGGGTCCATCGTGCTTCGCGGCGAAACAAGCCCGCTGACAAACAACGCCATCGCCTCGTTAATTGCGGTTACCTTCGACCGCTATCGCGCCTTCGCAAATGAAAGCCGCATCGAAACAGAGCGCCAGACTGAGCAGCTACGCTCCACGGTGCTCGACTCACTGGCACACGAGTACAAGACTCCGCTCACGGCTATTCGCGCCGCCTCCACTGGCCTTTCAGAGATGGGTAGGCTCTCCGCTGGACAAAGCGAGCTTGTTTCCCTGATCAATGAACAGGCAGATCTGCTGAACGATCTCACCACGCGTCTGCTGACAACGGCCCGTCTCGATGCCGGCGAAGTGACCGTCCACGCCATACCGGTCGGCGTTGCCTCGCTGATTGACGAGGTGGTTGCGAGTCTCAACGAGCGGTTGGCCTCGATGAAGGTCGCGATCGATATGCCCGACGACAGCCTGGTGCTGTGCTGCGATCGCCGCCTCATGACGATGCTGTTATCCCAGTACATCGACAACGCCTGCAAATACGCGATCTACGGCACCACCATCACCATTCGCGCCGTGCAGTCGAAGGCCGAGGTCATCTTCTCGGTCCACAGCTTCGGCCCGGTCATTCCTGTCGCCGACCGCGAGCGCATCTTCGACCGCTACTATCGCTCCTCCACTTCATCCAATCGCGCCTCGGGTACCGGAATCGGCTTGTCGGTGGCCAAGCGCGCAGCCACCATCCACGATGGATCCGTCTGGGTCACCAGCGACCAGGACGAAGGCAATACGTTTTATGCGGCCATCCCATCCCAGGCACGAAAGAGGGAATCCTAATGAACCAGTCCACCATTCGCATTTTGATCGTCGATGATGAACCCGCGATCCGCCGCGCGCTACGGCCGCCGCTCGCTGAGCTTGGATTCCAGTTCAGCGAGGCCTCTCGTGGAGAAGAGGCGCTGCAGCTGCTCCATTCGAGCCAATACGATGTGGTGCTCCTCGACATCAATATGCCCGGCATTGGCGGAATCGAGACCCTGCGTCGTATTCGCGCCTTCGCGCCCCGCCTTCCCGTCTTGATGTTGACCGTTCGCGATGGCGAAAGCGAAAAGGTCGAAGCGTTAGAGCTTGGCGCCGATGACTACATCACCAAGCCCTTCAGCATGCGCGAACTCATCGCACGCATTCGCACCGCAGTTCGCCGCGTGCACGCTCCCGCACGCGCGGAGGACGCGCCCATCGAGATCGGGGAGATTCGCCTGAATCCCACCAAGCGCAGCGTCACCAAGCGCAGCCTGGCAGTGCATCTCACCCGCAAGGAATTCGACATTCTCTACTGCCTGATGAGCCGCGCCGGCCGCGTCGTCTCCTACGCCAAGCTGCTCACCGCCGTCTGGGGCGCTGATTGCCGCGAAGAAGTCGAGTACCTGCGCACTTTCATCCGCCAGCTGCGCAAGAAAATTGAAGAAGACCCATCCAATCCCATCTACCTTCTGACTGACGTCTACGTTGGCTATCGCTTCGCCGACCAGCAGATGCTGCAAGGTGAATCCGTTGATACTGCAACTTCGGGAGACGCTCGTGAGGAAGTTCCGGAAAGCGCGTCCTAGTACCTGACCCGGCCTATTCGAATTCGATCTGTATCACGCTGATCGCCCCGAACGTTCGACCGTTGCGAATGCTTTCCGCCGGGATATGCGCGGAGAGTGGTTCCTGATACGGCCAAAGCACCGACACAATCCATATGGGAGTACCTGCCGGTAGGCCCAGCTCTTCTGCGGCTTTGCTTGCCTGCGCCAGCGAGTGATCGAGGTCGAACGACCAGGAGCCCCCTGAAGATGAGATGATGCGGTGCCCCTTCAAAACTTCATCGTTGCCGATCTTGCGGTCAAAGCCGCTCAGGCTCCTATCGTTCCGTCCGAGATAGTACGACAGTTCATCGCGCGTCTCTTCGTCGACGAACAACGGTGCTCCCGCTGGGACGGTCTGACCAATGTAATCGAGCGCGGCGCTCATATCGCTGATCGGGAAGACACGCGGGTCGATATCGCTTGCGTGGGAAGCGTGATCCACCTTATTCGTCGTAGCCCACACGGTCGCGCAGACAGCAGCCAGCAGCAACACCATTACAGGCCTGCCGCGCGGCACCCACTTCAGAGCGGCTCCCAGACCCGCCGCGAAGAAGGGCAGCAGGTAGGCCTGGAGCCGAGTGCCGGCAAATGGTGCAAGATGCAGCAATGCGCCGGCAAATCCAATCACAAACGGAGAGACGATCAGGAGAGCATTGATGCGTCCGTCCTTCACCCGTCCGACCAACAACGCCGCGACTCCCGCTGCAAAGATGCAGAACATGAGAATCGCGATTTTGTGACTCCAAGTGTTCCCGAAACCAATGAGGAAGGTGAATGTCCTGCACATCGACATCCACCAGTAGTCGAATAGCGATTCCGCTCCTCTGTGATAGAAGGAACTGCTCATATTCACAAGTGTTCTGGAGTGCCGGACAAAATGGAAGTACAGGAAGGCTGCTTCCAGTGCCAGTCCGGCCTGAATTGCCACAAACGTTATCCGCACTCCTCGTGGAGCGCGATCGACACGGCAGCGAATCAACACATAGAGGCCGAGTGCCACGACAACGAGGATGGCGACATAATGGGTCAGGAGAGCGCAAGCCAATAGCAACCCCTGTACGATTGCCCAGCGGGATGAAGCTTGGTCGAACGCGCGTTCCGTCGCATAGAGCGCAGCGCAGACAAAAAGAACCAGGAGGCCGAACTGCTCGATCTGCGCAGCCGCGGTGATTGCCGACTGAGACACTGCCAGGAAGAGGAGACCGCCGAGTGCCGGTAGCTCTCCCAGGATGCGACGCATCCATGCAAATGCAAACCAGAGAGCCAAGCTGGCGCTGAGCAGACCCGGCATTCGCAGGACAAGTTCCGTTCGCCCGAAGAGGGTCACCCAATGAAGAGCAAGGACGGACAAAGACGGAATATCGAGTGAGCGCACCGCCTCATAGGCGCCATGCAGTGTCTGTGGTGTTCTGGCGGCCAGAAAGTGATGCGCTTCCTGCGGGTTCAGGTAGCAGGAAATGGCGTAATAGACTCGCAGAGCGAAGGCAACAACTGTGATCGCCAAAGCGAACCAACCCGCGTTTCTTACCACCCAGGACTCGAGGCTATTCGCTTCTGCCCGTCTGGCAAGATTCTGGCTGCTCGCGATTGTTGCGGGTAGAACCATATTGATGAGTAGGATGCAGTTGACGAAGAACTACGGATGCCTGAGCAAAGCGCAGAAAATTTGGGCGAGATCTTCGAGGTTATTGTTTCGTCACTACCAATTCGGAAGTTGAATCGGTACCTTCACCCCATCCAAAAATTCGCAGTTTCTCACCGAAGTTACAGACAAATCGGCCCCGGGAACTCTGGCCACTTTTGTCAGCAATGGCAATGTCGACCCCGACGAGAGGCACCTGCTCATTTCAATGAGCGCGATCGACCACCCGGCAACCCTCAAGCTCAACCGCGCGAGAAACCTGAAGCTCTATCTTCCTGCCGGACAGTGAGCCGCGCCTGACTGACGCTTTCGACTGTTTAGTTTCCTGTCAAGTCACGGAGCGATCCTGCGATCCCCAACTCATTCATTCGGCAAGCAAAATGCCTGTCGGCATTTTGCAGATAATTTCCCGCTTCTGGCGCACAATAGATTCAAGGATCGGGCCAGGGACCCTTCCCGAGTCCGGTCCGCCTCACCTCGCCACCTCAACCCTAAACCTGAAATCGGCTCGCAACCCGCAGGCGAAACGGGCCTGCTAAGTCCTTTGCGGAGAGGACTCTGCGGGTAAGTTTAATCACAAGAGTATCTTGCAGTGAAAGCCTCTCCCTATCTCATTGAAACAAGAGACTTTGTCTGCAGAGTATAGGGGTACCCCCGGACCAACCCGCGCGGGCCGGTCTACTCGTCACCTACTCGTCATAGTGCAGCAGGCTGAAGACGTCGTACTC
Source organism: uncultured Acidobacteriaceae bacterium (assembly GCA_963735215.1). GTDB lineage: Bacteria > Acidobacteriota > Terriglobia > Terriglobales > Acidobacteriaceae > Telmatobacter. The sequence goes on from CAVTKF010000019.1 coordinate 223,214, forward strand.
CTTGAACCGGTCGCGGCCCTTCAGAAAGTCCAGCTCCACCGCAAACGCCAGTCCGGCAATCTCGCCGCCGAGCTGCTTTACCAGCTTTACGGTGGCCTCCATGGTGCCGCCGGTGGCCAGCAGGTCGTCGACCAGCACAACGCGTTGGCCAGGCTCGATCGCGTCCATGTGAATCTCCAGCGTGTCCGAGCCGTATTCCAGGTCGTAGGTGACGCGTGCTACCGGCGCAGGCAGCTTGCGGGGCTTGCGTACGGGCACAAAGCCTGCGTTCAGGCGATAAGCGAGCGCGGGGCCAAAGATGAATCCGCGAGCCTCGATGCCCAGTACAAGGTCGATATTGTGTTCGATGTAGTGGGCCGCAAGCAAGTCGATCAGCTTGGCGAAGCCGGTCTTGTCCTTCAGCAGCGTCGTGATGTCGTAAAACAGAATCCCCGGCTTGGGGAAATCAGGTACTGTGCGCACCAGCGCCTTCAGGTCTTCCACATCAATGGGCTTGATTGTTTCGGGCATGCGTTCGCTCGCTCCTCGAGTCATGTTCAAGCCGCAGCTTGAAGAAAATGCGGAAAGGAACCGGTTGAGTTGTCAGGTTTGCTTCCCTATAGATTATAAAAGACCGGTCGACGTGGATTTGCGGACCATGATGGATTGCGCCGCCATCAACTGTCGGTTGTTGCGCACCAGCGCCAGTTTTGAAAGACTGGCCTTGGTTCGCAATGATGGTTCTACACTTTTTGATCCAAGGACGCGTGCAGGGCGTTGGTTTCCGCTGGTTCGTTCATCGCGAAGCCAGCGAACTGGATTTGCGCGGCTGGGTGCGCAATACCGAAGATGGCGACGTCGAGGTAGTGGCCTCAGGCAGCGCCGAAGATCTCGCCGAGTTGCGCGAAAGTCTGCGTCGTGGTCCGCGCGGCAGCCGGGTCGATCGCCTCATCGAGCACTACCTCGAAGATGGTGAAGCCAAGGACCTTGACGCCTTCCGTATCGAAGGCGCGTGGTGAAAATGCGGGGATAATTGCCGCTCGCGCTACACTGGTTTCACCCATGGTTTTTGTCCTCGATAACTACGATTCCTTCACCTACAACCTTGTTCAGTACCTGGGCGAGCTTGGGGCCGAAGTTGAGGTCCGCCGCAACGACGAGCTCACGGTGGAGGAAGTGGAAGCATTGAAGCCCGACCGCATTCTCCTGTCCCCGGGACCGTGTACCCCGGGAGAAGCCGGCATCCTGGTTCCGCTGATCCGGCACATGGCGGGGAAAACGCCGATTCTCGGCGTCTGCCTGGGACACCAGGCTATTGGAGAGGCCTTCGGCGGGCAGGTAGTGCGCGCGCAGAGCCTGATGCACGGCAAAACCAGCAAGGTCGACCACGACGGCAAAGGGGTCTTCGCCGGACTGCCGACGCCCCTGACGTGCACCCGTTATCACTCCTTGATCGTGGCCGAAAAATCGCTTCCGAAAGAGCTCGAAGTCACAGCTCGCACACCTGAGGCGAACGGCGCGGGCACGAAGGGCGTCTCTGTCATCATGGGACTGCGCCATCGCACTTTGCCGATTGAGGGCGTACAGTTTCACCCGGAGTCCGTACTGACCGAAGGCGGTCACCAGATGATCCGCAATTTTCTGGAAATGTAGGCGCGATGCAAGCTTCCCTGAGGTCCGCGAAACCCGCATTGCAGTGGATCCTGGTGATAGGGATAGGTTGCGCCACGTCATGTGCATGGGCGCAGTCGCCAAAGGCGCCGCCGACTCCTCCTGCTGAAGCACCGCAGACTTCACCCGTCTCCGCCCCTGAAAACACGACACAGTACGGGCCAACGCAATCGGGTCCCATTGCGATTGTTTCGCTCGATACCAAAGATCCCGGCAGCGCGGCCATGGTGACGGGCGCTCTGCAAGTGGCGAATGGAAGGGCGATGATCGCCACCAACGGAGCCATCACCTCGGGCGCGAGCACGACGGAAGTGACCTTGCCGAAGCGGGGCGTCCTGCGTGTTTGTGCTTCAACCACGGTGAAACTCGCTTCTGATGCCAGCGTGCCGCAGGGCGAGATGCCCGGTTTGATGATGGTGATCGATCACGGCGCTCTAGAAGCAAGTTTCGCGACCGGCCGCAACTCCGACGTTCTGCTCACACCCGACTTTCGTATCCTGATCGGCGCTCCCGGAGCCGCGGATGTGAAGGTGCGGCTTGGCCAGCATGGCGATACCTGCGTGGACAATGCCGGTGTAAACGCGCCATACGTGCTGGTGACGAGCGTCTTCGACGGCGGCATCTATCGCGTGCAGCCGGGGCAGCGCGTCATGTTCCAGCATGGCAGCGTCTTCGCCGTGGTGGACCAGGAGAAGGAAACCTGCGGTTGCCCAGCGCCCGTGCACCCGAACAGCAATGAGTTCCCCGAGGCACAGAGCGCGGGTCTCGCGCCTCTGCCTCCGCCCGGCCCTCCGGGAGTTGCCCCCGCTGGCGCACCGGTCGAAGCGACCGACACATTTGTTCACAAGAGCGGTATCCCGCCGCCCGAGACCGACACCATCACGACGACGAGCCGGATGCAGGTCGCCCATGTGCAAGTGGCCGCAAAGAAGCCGCCGAAAATCAAAAGCGACAGGAAACCAAGCTTTGTGGCGCGCATGGGCCATTTCTTCCGCCGGCTGTTCGGCGCGGAATAAGTAGTAACTACAGTTCGCGGGCGCGCTTCGATAGCTCGGATCACGGCCTGCGCCTTGTTGAGCGACTCCTGGTGCTCAAGCTCGGGCACAGAGTCGGCGACGATGCCGGCGCCGGCCTGCACGTATCCCCTGCCGCCGGTTTGGAGCAGCGAGCGGATGGCGATGCAGGAATCGAGATTGCCTGAGAAATCGGCGTACAGTACAGCACCACCGTAGGTGCCGCGGCGCGCTGGCTCAAGCTCTTCGATGATCTCCATGGCTCGGACCTTGGGTGCTCCTGAGAGCGTGCCAGCGGGGAAGCAGGCGCGAAGCGCATCGACGGCGGTCAGCTCTGGTTTCAGCTTGCCCTCGATGGCGCTCACAATGTGCATAACATGGCTGTAACGCTCGACGAACATGAGGCGATCAACTTTGACGCTGCCGAAGTCGCTGACGCGGCCCACATCGTTACGGCCGAGATCGACAAGCATCACGTGCTCCGCGCGCTCCTTGTCGTCATGCATCATCTCTGATTCGAGGCGTTGGTCTTCGGCCTCGCTTGCGCCCCGCGGCCGTGTGCCGGCGATCGGGCGGTACTCGACCTTGCGGTCGTGCACCCGAACAAGCAACTCCGGCGATGAGCCGGCAAGCTCTATGCTGTCGGATGACTTCGACTTCTTCGCGGAACCCAGCGGTCCGTCCGGCGTGAAGCGCAGGAAGTACATATACGGGCTTGGGTTCACCGTGCGCAGCGAGCGATAAACCTGAAAGGTATCCATTCCCGTGGATACGTCCAGCCGCTGCGAGAGAACGGCCTGAAAAATGTCCCCCGCAGCGATGTACTCCTTGGTGCGTTCGACGGCCGCAAGGAAATTCTTCTTGCTGGTGCGGCGCTTCACCTGGACCGGCTTGGCCGCGCGCGCCTGTGGTAGTTTCGGCAGCGGGTTTGAGAGACGTTTTTCGATCTTCGCCAATCGCTTCACCGCCTGGGCGTAAGCTTCGTCAGGCTTGGCCAGCGTAACGTCGGCCGTGGCCACCATCCAGATCTGCTTGCGTACGTGATCGAAGGCCAGCACTTCATCGAAAAAGAGCAGGCACGCGTCGGGCACGCCGAGTTCGTCCTTTGCCTGGTTGGGAAGGCGCTCGATCTGGCGCACCGCATCGTAAGCAAAGAAGCCAACGGCGCCGGCAGTGAAGGGGGGCAGTCCGGCGATGCGGGCCGGTTTGTGGCCGCCAAGCGCATCGCGGAGCACCCGGAAGATATCGCCCTCGATGCGTGTGGTGCGCCCGGCTTCTGTGATATCGATTTGCTGGCCGCGGGCGACGATGCGCTTGTAAGGGCTGAGTCCGATGAACGTGTAGCGGCCAATCTGTTCGCCGCCCTCTACCGACTCCAGCAGAAAGCATTCGCGCTCAGGCCACGCTGCGCGCAGGAAAGCCGAGACCGGTGTCTCGAGATCGGCTGTCAGCGTGCGATAAACCGGAACAAGCGTGTGCTTTTTGGCGAGCGCCAGGAACTCTTTGCGGCTGGGATGGATGAGGTTCGAGGAAGGCTTCACAGCATCCAGTGTAATTGCGCCAACGCGCTCTTCAAGCCGGGCGGTCGTGTCTCAGTTTGGATTTCTTTCAGCTCTTCCGTTCTGATTCAATTCGAAAAGGATTGCATTGAACTCATCTGCACAGTAACCAAATCGCACACAAAGAACATCCTCTAGCCCGTCCTCAAGGATACGATCATGGTCGAGTCTGCGATTCAAGAAGAGATCAAAGGTGCCGTCTTCTCTCTTTATCACTTCGATGACAGTCCCTTGTCTTGAGTCCTTTCGAGTCCGACTCATTTGTTCTCCTGTTAAAAGGTTGATTTGCCCTCAGCCCTGCGATCTCATCGAAGGTTCAGATGTGACCTGCGTGCCTGCATCCGTAGCAGGTATGACGCTAACGACTTGTGCTCTCTGGCGCACTAGATGCGATGCGTCGGCCCGATGATGTGCCAGTGAATTGCAAACCAGCTCAGGAAGGCGCACGCGAGCGCGACGAAGGTGAACTTGAACTTGGTAATCATCCGGATCTTCCTGCTCCATGCATCGAATCCTGCGATCGCAGCGATCGTGCTGACGACGATGGCGAGCATCGCAACGAAGTTTTCCAGCACAAACCATTTGAACCACTGCGGAGTTGGCGGCAAAAGATCGTCACCCTTTGCTGCGAAATATCCAAGCAGCGTGCCAAGAAAGAGGACCCAGATGAAAGCTGCCAGTCGAGGAGCTACCGTTAGCCAGATGGTTCCGGGCTGTGGTTCTGGACGCGGGCGTTTGCGTTGAAACAGGCGTCGCCAGGTGCGAATGAAGCTTGCAATCACGACGAGCAGCAGGACCCCGAGGCTCGCTCCCAGCGCGACCATCACCCAAGACTGGTTTTCGTACCAGGGAACGCGTTGAAGTTGCACGCCGGGGAAGTCGACAGCGAGACGCGCAACCTTATCCTTCCCGTCACGGATGGCAAAGATTCTCTGCTGATCGCCATCGGCTTGCCAGAGGTCTTTGCCGATCGCTTTCCATTTGATCGGATGGCCCCTAAGGTCTCTCACCCCATCGACCGAGAGCACGCCGTCCTTGTCCACGGACGCGCTGCGCTGGCCGAAGAGCGTTGAGAGCTTGAACTTTGTCGTGTCGTCGCGGCGCGTGGATTCGTACGTTCCTGAAATCGCCTTCAGCGCACTCGCTGGAGTTTTCAGATACTGAACATCGGGCGTGCCGGGAAAATAACGATCAGAAAAGAAGTTGATGATCTCCGGCCTTGGCTCTGAACCGCCGCCTGCGGAGTTGTACGAGACAAAGAGCACGATCTTCTGCGTCGGTTCAACAAAGAAGAGGCTGTGAAAGGCGATCAGATCGCCCTCATGGCCGATCCAGCGGAGATGATTGCGCCAAACCTCGTAAAAGCCCATGCAGATCGGTGGCAGTTGATCGCTGGCGCGGAATTGCGGCGTCCACATGAGGACCAGTGTCTCAGGCTTGAGGATGCGCTTACCGTCAAGTTCGCCGCCGTTGAGAAGTGCCTGTCCGAGACGGCCCATGTCTGCCGCGCTCGATGAAACGCCGCCGGCGCCCACTGGGTTAAAGATCTCAAAGCCGACGGGAGACTTGGTTGTATTGGAGCGGTAGCCCTCAGACGGCAGATCGGCCAGAGACTTCTGCAGAGGCTGGTAGAACGAGGAGTGCGTCATGCCGAGCGGTCCGAAGATGTGCTCCTGGACGTATTGCTCGAACGGCTCGCCGCTGGCGCGCTGAACGATGTAACTGGCGAGTCCTACGCCGTAGTTGGAGTAGGCGGGAATTTCTCCCGGGGGATAGATGCGCATCGGCTGATTGGCGATCAGGTAGTCGCGCAGCGAAACTGCCTGCTTAGTATCGGTGATGATGATGTCGTTGAGGGATTCTTCAAATCCGGCGGTATGGGTCATCAGGTTGCGCAGCGTGATCGGCTTGTTAAAGGCTGGGCGAATCTGGAAGTCGAGGTATTGGTTGACGTCGGTGTCGAGGTTGAGCTTGCCTTGCTCTTCCAGTTGCATGACTGAGATCCAGGTAAACAGCTTGGAGATGGAGGCGAGGCGAAAAATGGTCGACGCGGGATCGACGGGCTTCTTCGATTTGACGTCGGCGTAACCGTAGCCCTTCTGCAGCAGGACATTGCCATCCTTCATCACCAGGACAGAAGCGCCGGCGACATCGCTGCGCTCGAGTTGCAGAGGAAGAATGCCGTCGAAGAACGCCGAGAGGTCTGCCTGGTCGAGCGAGTGGGACGGCGTGGGAGTGCTGGTGCCCGGCTTGATGACTTGCGGCTGTGTCTCCTGGTTAGCCGGAGTCGGAGCTTTCAGGGTCGGAACCTGGGCGAAAGCGGTCAACAAGGTGAGCAGAGGAGTGGCGACAAGCGCCACGCCTGAGAATCGGCACATAAGCCTCTCCAGTCGCCACGGCATTCTCCGGTGATGCGCTTGCAGCGCCCCACCGGATTGGTGTGACTTGGGCAGGGATTTCCCTGAAGCTTTGCGAATCCCTTTGAATGGCGACGGAATTACTGTACTTGCTGGGCGCGATGGGTTTCAAGCCAACGCGGGATATCGGAGGGGGGAAGCGCGCGACTAAAGAAAAATCCCTGAACGCCGTCGCAGCCTCTTTCGCGCAGGAGATTGAATTGTTCCTCTGTCTCGACTCCCTCGGCAATGACTTCCATGTCGAGCTCGTGTCCCATTTCGATAATCTTTTCCACCATCACCAGGTCCGCGTGATTGGCGTGCATATGCTGCACAAACATCTTGTCAATCTTCAACTCGATAGCGGGAACATTCTGCAACTGCTTCATCATGGAGTAGCCAGTGCCGAAGTCGTCGATGGACAGTTTGAAGTTGCGCATGCGAAGCCGGGTGAGCACATCGAGCGCGAGCGAAAACTCCATCAATCCCGACTCGGTAATCTCAAGAACGATGCGCTCGGCAGGGAAGTCGTATTTGTGCGCGAGGCTCATGAAGATATCGGGAAACTTCAGGTCGCGCAGGGAGCTGACGGAAATATTGATGGCCAAGCGGGGCAGATGGCCGTTAGAACCTGAAAACTGCTTTACCTCGTTCAGTGCGCGCTCGGCGGTGATCCAGCAGAACCGATCCATGAGGCCGAGAGCTTCAATTCTGTGGATGAAATTATCAGGGAAAACGAGCCCAAGCTCGGGATGATTCCATCGCGACAGCGCTTCAACGCCGGTGACTATGCCGGTTGTGATGTTGATCTGCGGCTGATAGTAGATCACGAACTCATTGCGGTCGAAGGCCCGCCGCAGATCCTCGTCGGCAATCGCGATTTGTTGCTCCTCTTCAAGATCGGCGGGCTTCTCGGGGCCGATATTGGCGCCCAGAAGATCCTGTAATTGTCCGATCGGAAAGGGTTTTTGGAGATGACCGACGACGGAGAGACCGAGAGATTGAGCTAGTTTCTTGGCCGTTTCGATGACGCGGATGTTGATGCCGCTCATCAAGACAATCCGCGCCTTGCAGTTTCGCTCGCCCAGTAGGCGCAGGATCTCGATCCCATCCATCTCCGGCATGACAAGATCAAGCAGGATGAGGGTGGTGTCCGGGCCAACTCGCTTGAAAAACTCCTCCGGTGTCCGGGTTACGTCGCATTGCAACCCCATAGCCTTTGCCAGAGCGGAGACGATTTCGCCGACGACGCGATCGTCGTCAATGAGTACTATCCTGTCAGAAGACGACATCTGCTCTCCAGGCGTTGCGGCGAAAAGGGCCTCCGGTGTGCAAGCCACCGGAAAGTTTGGGTTGAAGCAAGTCATGGGAACTTGAACCGAGTCTAGCTCAGTCAGTTACGGTTGATGACTCCCTCAATCGAGAACTCCATTACCAACGTTGTAGGGTATAGCTATCTTATCTTTACTAGTACACGTCCAAGTGTCTATATGCGAGACAGATATTCAATTCGTACCCAGAGAATTAAGAAGAATGATCCCATCTTGGCGTAGGGCTCTCCCCAACCCAACTGAATCGGGACCTAAGCGGTCTTTCCTGGCACAGAATTTGTGCAGTACCAAGGGGTTCCCAGGCTGGTTCTCACTGGCTTGACGGGGCTGTGCTGGAGGCCTAGACTCACATGGGTTTGGGCGGATGCTGGGGATTCGGGGGCCCGAACGAAAGCCTCAGGGGAAACCTGGAGCGAATTAATTTGAGTGCATTACCCCGAAACGGGGAAAATCTTGCTGCGTCTATCAGTTGGCTCGTGAAAGGGCCTCAGGCCTTTCCGTGGCAGGTTAAAGAATTGGAGATGGTATGGTTCCGGCAACAATGACTTTGGACCAGGAAATTAATCCCTGGGAAGCGCAAAGCGCGCGGTTCGATTTTGCAGCACGCAAGCTCAATCTGGATGAAGGGCTCTGGAAGCTGCTGCGAACGCCCGCGCGCGAAATTATCGTCCACTTTCCTGTGACCATGGACGATGGTCGCATTGAGATATTTACCGGATTCCGGGTTCAGCACTCGATTGCACGCGGTCCCGGAAAGGGCGGCATTCGCTACGCGCCAGAAGTCACGCTCGACGAAGTGCGTGCGCTGGCGAGTTGGATGACGTGGAAGTGCGCCGTCGTCAACATTCCCTTCGGCGGAGCCAAAGGCGGAGTGATCTGCGACCCCAAGAAGATGAGCCAGGGTGAACTGGAGCGCATGACGCGCCGGTACACCTCAGAGATCATCGACTTCATCGGACCGGAAAAAGATGTGCCCGCACCCGATGTAAACACCAACGAACAGACGATGGCCTGGATCATGGACACCTACTCCATGCACGTCGGCCACACCGTGACCAGCGTTGTAACCGGCAAGCCGCTCAACATCGGTGGTTCGCGCGGACGCGTGGAAGCCACCGGCCGCGGCGTGATGGTGGTGTGCGACGAGAGCCTCCGCTATTTGAACCTGCCGATCGATGGCTGCCGTGTCATTATCCAGGGCTTTGGCAACGTGGGCTCAAACGCCGCGCGGCTCATGATGGAGCACGGCTACAAAATTGTCGGTATCGCAGAGAAGGATGGTGGCCTATCTAACCCTAACGGCATCGACATTCACCAATTGGTCGAGTACAAGTACCGCAACGGAACTCTGTTGGGCTTCCGTGGCGCCGAGGCCATGCCCAGCGAAGAATTGATCGTCTCCGATTGCGATGTGCTGATTCCGGCGGCGACCGAGAACGTGATCACCAGCCGCAATGCCGAAAAGATCAAGGCGCGCATCATCGTGGAAGGCGCAAATGGTCCGACTACCGCCGTTGCCGACGAGATCCTGGCCGACAAGCGCATCTTCATCGTGCCCGATATTCTGGCCAATTCCGGCGGCGTTACGGCGAGCTACTTCGAGTGGGTGCAGGACCGGCAGGGATACTTCTGGAAGGAAGCCATCGTCAACGAGCAGTTGGAGCAGATTCTGCGCGACAGCTTCGACGATGTGGTTCGATACGCGGAGGCTCACAACGTGAATAACCGGATCGCGGCCTACATGCTGGCCATCGATCGCGTGGCATTTACGATCAAGCAGCGCGGGATTTACGCGTAGCAACCGATGTTTCCTGGATTGGAATGGGTCGCTTCGGCGGCCCGTTCTGTTTGTGGGGCTAATCCGCCACAGTGGGCGCATGCTCGCCGACAAAGTCGCAAACGAGCACGGTCAGATCGTCGTCCTGCGACTTGGCCCAGCGCTGCACAGCGGCGATAAGGTGATCGACAGCTTCGGCGGGCGTCATGCGTGCGCTGGTTTTCAGTTCTGCGGCGAGGGATTGTTCTCCAAAGAGCTTGCCGTTGGCGTTGCGCGCTTCGACCAGGCCGTCGGTGTAAAGCAGTAGCCTATCGCCGGACTGCAGGGGCAATGATTTGCTTTCATAGCTTGCACCGTCGACCGCGGCCAGCAGCATCCCGTTTTCTTCGATCTCGGTTATCGTGCCGCTGCGCAAGAGGAGCATCGCCGGATGGCCTGCGGCCGAGTAGTGCAACTCTCTTGCGTGAGCATCGAGATACACATATGCGGCGGTTACGTATTGCCCCTGGGTATTGCCGCAAAGAGCAGAGTTCATTCCGGCCAGCAAAGCGGCTGGATGGGCCGCCTGCGCTTTCTGCGAAATTGCAGCCATCTTCACCATTGAGGCGATAAGCGCGGCCGGAACTCCGTGCCCCGAAACGTCGGCAATCAACAGTCCCGCGTGCTGGTCGTCGGCGAGAAGGAAATCGTAGAGATCTCCGGCTACCGAAGTCATCGGCACATACTTTGCCGCGACGCGAAATGATTGAGATACGGGGAAGGAATCGGGAAGGATGGAGAGCTGAATGCGCCGCGCAAGATCGAGTTCCTGCTGAATCTCACCCAGTTCCTTGTCACGTTGCAGGGTGCGCCGCGCGGCCACGTAACCGAGGCAGGCGAGCAGTATTGCGAAGCCGTAAGGCTCGATTCGCGGAATCGGGGAGAGATTGTCAAAGACCGCCGGAACCACAAAGCATATCAGTCCTCCGCGGACGACCAGGGAATCTCGATCACCCGCTCCCCTGCGAAAGGAACGCACCAGAACAGCGATCAAAGCCGCGACAATCACCAGGTTATTGATGGTGCCGAATATCGGTAGAGATCCCCAGATCAAGGTGGCCGCGACGAGACCGGAAAACAACACGATGAAGACTGGGGTGATGATACGGCCGAGTTTTCCAAGAAATCCTGCGAAGTGGAAGAAGATGAATGCGGGGATCGGAACCAGGTAATTCACTGCCGAAGCGAAGCGATGGAAGAACTCACTCGGTGGGATCGTCAATTGCAAAATATTCGAGTTCATCCAAAGCCGTAGCCCGTAGAGATGAGCGAACCAGGCGAGCGACAGTAGCAGCCCATCCCATCGGCGGCGGATGATGATCAGTCCGATAAGAATGATCGTGACTGTATTAAACGCAGCTCCGAGGAATAGGAACGGCTCGTCGCGATGGAATGCGCGTAGCACTTCGCTTGCGGTGAGTTGTGTATCGAGCGCGAGCATCGACCCTCATGGTAACCGATGATTGAACATATACTGATCCCGATGGAAAAGCGCAGCGCAGGATTGTTGATGTTTCGACGCCCAAGCGAAGAACTGGAAGTGTTCCTCGTGCATGCGGGCGGTCCGTTCTGGGCCAACAAGGATGCCGGAGCGTGGATGATTCCCAAGGGGGAATATGTTGATGGCGAGCTTCCGCTGGATGCTGCCCGGCGCGAATTCCACGAAGAAACCGGATTTGAAGCGAAAGGGAACTTCATCGATTTGGGTACGGTCAGGCAGGCCGGCGGCAAGCTGGTGCATGCATGGGCCTTTGAAGGCGATTGCGATCCGCAAAAGCTGACCAGCAACTTTTGCGAGGTGGAATGGCCGCCGCGTTCGGGACGCAAGGTCGAGATTCCGGAGGTGGATCGCGGCGCATGGTACCCGCTTTCTGCCGCGAAATTAGCCATCTTGAAGAGCCAACAGCCGTTTCTAGATGCCCTCGTGACCAAGCTGCTAGTGCCCTAATTCGTCCTCGATTTATCGGAAATGCTTCGCCTTCAGTCCGGGCAGCATTGGGTCGTTTGAGAGGCTCGAGCGCCGCGGTCTATAGTTGTAGTGGCACCTCAATCAGCGCGGGCACTGGTACAAAAGTTTCGGGATTGAGAATAAACGGGTTCCGCAGCGGCTCGATTTAAGAAAGACTCTACAAGATTGTTGAGAAGAACGTGAATCTCCCAAATTCCATCACGTTGAGCAGGATTGCGATGATCCCGCTTCTGTTGTGGATTCTGTCGCCGCACTTTCCCTTGCAGGGACCGAATGGCGAGCAGGAGATTCTGGCTTCAGTCCTGTTCGTGCTGGCTTCGATTACCGATGGGCTGGACGGATACCTGGCGCGCAGACGGGCGCAGATCACGACGATGGGTATGCTGCTTGACCCGATCGCCGACAAGATCATGGTGACGGGCGCGCTGATTGCGCTGGTGGCGTACAACCCACAAGTGGTCAAGGTCTGGATCGTTGTGGTGATCATCGCTCGAGAGTTCCTCATTTCCGGCCTGCGCTCTATCGCATCGTCCGAGGGGTTTACGATCCAGGCCAGCGAACTGGGCAAGTTGAAAACCGTGGTGCAGATTGTCTGCGTGGTTTCAGCAGTGCTGGCGCACCGCTGGTACGAATGGAAATTTGGCTTGCTCGTGATCCCGGTGCAATGGATTGCGATCGCGGCCATCTACTTCACGGTGCTGGTGTCGACCATCTCCGCAATCGACTACTTCGTAGCGTTCTGGAAGCAGATTGATCACGCGTCGAAGGACCGCCGCAAGTCGTATGTACTGACGCGCGAAAAGGGCACCGGAACGCAAGGCGCGAATTAGCGATCCCAATGGCGCGCGCCCGCCTGGTGGGAAATCGACCCCAGGTCTCGTTCAATCCGTTCCGAATGTTGCCGCCGACATAGATGACGAGAAGGAGACTTTCCCTTCCCAATTCCGCTATCTTTGAAGCAATCTGGCGACTTGGTGGTGCGAAATGGAAAACAACTTTGGCCTTGCAGCTTCGCAAAGACTGGCGCGAAAAGCGCTCCTTGTTTTTGCGGTCCTGTTTTCAATACATGAAGTTTTGCCCTTGAGAGCGCAATCCTGCGGCTCTACAGGACTGGCAGTTCAGGTACTCGGCTCCGGCGGCCCGGAGATGCAGGATAAGCGCGCGTCTACCAGCTATCTCATATGGGACCACGGCACCGCACGCGTGATCGTCGATGCCGGAGGAGGCAGTGCTCTGCGCTTTGGGGAAAGCGGAGCGCAGATGTCCCAGGTGGATGTTGTTCTGTTCAGCCATTTTCATATCGATCACAGCGGCGATTTTCCGGCATTGGTCTTTTCTTCATGGTTTGAAGACCGCAAGCGTCCCCTACCGGTGTACGGTCCTCCCGGAAACGACTTCATGCCCTCCACGACTGAGTTTGTGCGTGATCTTTTCGGTGAGCCTCACGGAGCATGGCGCTACCTGAGCGACCTGACGGAGCCGGGCGCGAAGGGAAGCTACACACTCGAACCGCATGATGTCATAGCCGGTTCAAAACCGGTGCTCGTATTTCGCAACTCCGACATGGCAGTGTACGCAGTACGCGTGATTCATGGCGGGTTTCCGGCGCTGGCATGGCGGGTGGAAATCGAGGGCAAGCGGATCGTTTTCAGTGGAGATACAAATGGCGAAGGAGACGGACTGACGGAGCTCGCATCGGACGCAGATTTGTTTGTCGCTCATAATGCCGTACCGGAAGGCGCTACCGGAGTGGAAAGACGCCTCCACATGCCGCCTTCGGTAATCGGAACGATTGCTGCGAATGCTCATGTCAAGCGACTGGTGTTGTCGCATCGAATGCTGCGGACCTTGGGGAAGGAGAACGAGACGCAGGCTGAAATAAAGCGTCACTTTTCCGGTCCTATCGCATTCGCCAACGACCTCGAGTGCTTTCCTGTGAAGTGAGCCATCTGCGCTTCCCGCACGCCGGATCCTGCATGAGGCGCATCAGGATAGATCGCAAGGGAGAGCAATAGAGTTCCCAAAACGGGAAAAGTCGACAAGAAAGCAGAGCCATGGCAATTTAGGGAACTGTATTCGCAGCGAAGCCGTAGTTAAGATGAGGCGGCCATCATGAAGACGGATCTGAGAATTGCGTTTCGGAAGTTGTGGAAGTCTCCAGGATTCACGCTGACGGCGATTGTGACACTGGCGCTGGGGATTGGCGCGAACGCGGTGGTGTTCAGCGTGATGAACGCGGTGGTGCTGCGGCCGGTGAAGTTGCCGAATGCGCAGAATCTCTACGAGGTTCAGCGGTTCCAGTTTCCATCGCATTCCTATCCCGACTACCTGGATATGCGGGATCGAAATCGGACGTTCGAGAGCATGGTGATGGCCCAGATTATGGGCCCGGTGGGAGTTGATACCGGGGGCAGCCCGTCGACTGCCTGGCCTTACCTGGCAAGCGGGAACTATTTCGACGCATTGGGAATTCAGCCCTACCTAGGCCGTTTCTATCACGCCAACGATGAGAAGGGAACCGGCAGCGCTCCGTACGTGGTGCTGAGCTACGCGTACTGGCATGGCCATTTTCATGGCGATTCGGGCGTGGTGGGGCGGACGGTGCAGATCAACAAGCACCAGCTCACGATCATTGGTGTGGCGCCTCCAGAGTTCCGGGGTACGGAGCTGTTCTTTGCGCCGGCAATGTGGATTCCGATGGTGGAGCAGCCGACAATTGGGGGCTACGACGGACTGAAGGAGCGCGGCAATCACAACGGGTTCGTGGTGGGGAGGCTTAAACCGGGAGTGACGCCGAAACAGGCGACGGAAGACTTGAATCTTCTGGGAGTGTGGCTCGCGAAGACCTATCCGGGAGAGGACGATGGCGTAAAGTTCACGCTGGCGCGGCCCGGGCTGATCGGGGATATGCTGGGTGGTCCGGCGCGGGCGTTCATGGCGGGCCTGATGCTGCTGGCGGGGCTAATTCTGCTGGCCGCATGCGCGAACCTGGGGAGTCTGTTTGCAGCGCGAGCGGCGGATGGGGCGAAGGAAACAGCGCTGCGGCTGGCGCTAGGATCGCGACGCGGGATGATCCTTCGGCAGTTGCTTACGGAGGCGGTGCTGGTTTCACTGGCCGGCGGAGCAGTTGGCCTGGCGGGTGGCGTCGTAATCCTTCGCTTTCTGAGTACATGGCAGCCGATTCCGGATACTCCTATTAACGTGCCGGTGAATCCGGATGCGGGCACGTACATTGTGGCGCTGGTGCTTGCGCTTGCGAGCGGTCTGCTGTTCGGGATGGTGCCGGTGCGGCAGGTGTTGCGTGCGGATCCATGGCAGGTGATTCGGACCGGTGCTGCAAGTGTTCGCGGGCTGCGGCGGTTTACGCTGCGGGATGTTCTCCTCGCGGTGCAGATTGCAATTTGCGCGGTGCTGGTGACTTCGTCGCTGGTAGCGGTGCGCGGGCTGGCGCGATCGATGCATAGCAATTTCGGATTCGTGCCGCAGAACGTGATGCTCGCCGGGACTGAGCTCCATATGTCGGGCTATACAGACGATCGGGAGCTGCAGATGCAGCGGCGCTTGCTGGAAGCAGCAGCGGGCAT
This sequence comes from uncultured Acidobacteriaceae bacterium, assembly GCA_963735215.1. GTDB lineage: Bacteria > Acidobacteriota > Terriglobia > Terriglobales > Acidobacteriaceae > Telmatobacter. Next base: position 238,532 of record CAVTKF010000019.1, read on the forward strand.
TCCGGGCGCAACGGCTGTGGGCTATGTGGACCACTTGCCGCTGGGCTTGGAGGGCGGCGACTCGTATGTTTACAGCGACAGCACAACGGATTACCGGCCCACCAACGTTGCTGCAGACGCCATGAATTACCACGTCTCGCCGGGCTACATGGGGGCCGCAGGCACTACCCTTCTGGCGGGCAGAGACCTGACCATGCAGGACGACGCCAAAGCGCCGAAGGTGGCCCTGATCAACCGGCAATTTGCCGTCAAGGTTTTCGGATCGGTGAACAAGGCAGTTGGCGGGCATTTCAAGTATTACAACGGCACGCGCGCGGAAGTGGTGGGCGTGGTGGAAGACGGAAAGTACCGGACGCTCACCGAGGATCAACAGCCGGCGATGTTCTTCTCGTTTCTGCAGGAGAGGTCAAGCAACACCTGGCTACTGGTGCGGTCAAACCGCGATCCGCAGGAGATTTCGGTGGCGCTGGAGAAGGCAATGCACGGGCTTGATTCGGCAATGCCAATCGTCGTGAGGCCGTGGAGCCAGGCGATGGGTTCAGCGTTATTTGCCGCACGGGTGGCGTCGGTGGCTCTCGGAGTGCTGGGACTGCTGGGCGCAATGCTCGCGGTGACCGGGATATTCGGCATGGCCTCCTATACCGTGAGCAAACGGCTGCGCGAACTGGGGATTCGCATGGCCCTCGGCGCGCGCCGCAAGCAGGTGTTACGCACGGCACTGGGGCGCGCGTTCATTCTGCTTTCGGTGGGCTCGGTGGCTGGACTGGTGCTGGGACTTCTGGCGACCAAGGTGTTGTCGTTCATCGTGTACCAGGCTTCGCCGAACGATCCGGTGGTGTTAGGCGGCGTAGTTTTCACGATGCTGTTGCTCGGGCTTGTGGCAGCTTGGATTCCTGCTCAGAAGGCGCTGGCGGTCAATCCGGTGAAGCTGATGCGGGAGGAGTGAGGCCGATTGCCTTTGCTGAACGCTTGGTGAGATCAGAAGCTCAACTTGCGCTCCGGATACCAGGTCAGCTTGATCGTGGTGGTTGTGACGGTTTGCTGGCCGGGGAGATAGATGGGGGCCTTCCAGTGTTCGAGAGCGAAGTTGCCGTTGATCTCGAAGTCCTTGCCGATGCGCTTGACGGCCTGGAAGTTGATGTCGTTGAGCGTGGTCCCGCCCTCGATGAGCCGGCCGGTAGCGGGATCAATCTGTGTGGTTGAGCCGGGGATGAAGTCCTTTGCGACTTTTTGATTTCTCACGCCGGCCTGGAGCCACTCATTGCCGCTGAGGTGCCAGGTGATCCAGCCCTGGCCGCCTTTCGCTTCGCGGCCGATCCAGTCGCCGAAGATCTGCCCGTTGTTGGTGTAGCCCTGTTTCTGGATTGCTTCGCGATACATGAATTGTCCGCCGGAGCTAGTTGCGATGGGAGGATCGGTCCAGACGGCCTCGGCGCGCACGTCGAGTCTAGGTGCTCCGGGAACATGCGAAAGGTAGAGGCCGGGGCGCCAGGCGGCGCGTCGCGGCGCGTCGATGGGCGAGACGTCGTCGTGCACTTCGCCATCGGTGTAGAGCGTGAGCCAGTGGCGGAAGTAAGGGAGGCGATACGAGAAGTCGAAAGCGCCGAAACGAGCACCGGGGTCGTCGCGGCCATCCTTGACCTCAGCGCTTGGAGAAGAAAAGCTGAAGAAGCTTTTGAGAAAGGTATGCAGAGTAATCGGTCCGTGGCCCTGGCCGCCCCAGATCACGGTGCGCTCAAAGCCGAATTCGAGATTCTCGGTGGGACGGAAGCTGATCTTTTCAAGGTGCATCCAGGGGTCGCCTGGGTTGATCACATTGAACTGATTTGGACCGGGATTCCCGGGGTTGGGCACATAAGTGTGGCCATGGAGACCGCCGATGAGGAACTCGTAGCGAAATGGTCCGGTGATATACGAGAGGCCCGGAACATGCAGCGGCTCGACCCGATTAATGCGGAACGTGTAGATATTTTCCGCATTGTTTGAGTAGGCAAAGCCGCCGCCGAGCCCCGGACCGAGCCAGTCGTCCTGCTTGCCAAAAGAGATTTCGTGATTAAGAACGTTGGCTGAAACATAGGCCTCAACCCAGCGAGCGCGGACGATGGAATCGATGGGCCCCAGGGGAATGGTGGCCTGATTGTAGGGGAGCCCGGTGGCGGGATTGATGAACGGAATCCGATCGATCTGGGAGAGAACCTGGGCGAGCGGTGCAGAGTAACCGCTGGCAGATGGCGCGAACTGGAGTTCGCCGCGGAGATAGAGCGTGAATCGGCCAGCAATGGCGTATCCGCTTACGCCGGTGAAGTTATTGAATCCATTTTCGTACGGACGGCCGTAGTCGTTGATGACTGTCTGGCCGAGATGAAAGCTGTCGTCGAGCGATGTGCCCGTGATGGCGAGGGAAGCCGAGTAAATCGACTCGATGCGCGCGTTGCCCTTGAATGCGCGGCAGGGGCCCTGCATGTCAGGGTGAAGCTCGCGATCGAGCGCGTCGTAGATTTCCTGCGCTTGATCCAAAGCAGCGTCTGGAGAGTCCTGTGCGTCTTCAATGCGTGCGCCGGCCTGCTCGAGCATGTGAGCGACGCTGGATCGCGTCCAGGGACGCATGCCGAGAAAGACGGTGTCGACGTATCCGAGGCCGTAGAGGCGAAGGACAGCGGGATAGATCCAGCTATCTACGGGGATGTAGGGCGAACCGAGTGTTGATGGCTCGCAGACAGGAACGGGACGTCCGCTATCGGGGATTTGAGCCGAGCTTTCGCCTGCTCCGGGCGTCTCGGCTGCAAGTGGGGCTGGATAGAAGCTGAAGAATCCTGCCAAAAAGATCGCACTTGTGATGACACAAGCAATGCCTGCGCGTTTACTGACGATCATTTCCTCACTTTACCATTCGGGTTGCTCCGGATTCGGCCGCAAAGTCCTCTCGTATCCGGAAGATAGACAAAATGGTGTTGCTAAGTAATGTTGTTTTGACTAACGATCGAGGAATCGGATAGCCAGTTCCAGATCGTGATTGAAGGCCGCGACAATTTCGGGGTTATGCTTTTCTGATTTGATGCCTTTTCGCCTGAGATAGTTTTCCATGGAGGTAACGGGATCGGCGACGAGCGCGTGATTGACGACTGGCTTGGAGATTCCTTGGGTCATCTTTTCCGACATCCCCGGATGGACTGCGCACTGGAGCAAGGTTGCACCGCGTTCCTGGCGTGCGCGGATAGTGGCTTCGTACGCCACACGATAAACAGCAACGGCGTCGAGGGCATCGACGGCGATGGCAGGCACGCCGTGGATGAGCGCATCCGGGTTTCTTGCGTTGCGATTGGAAGATGGTTTGCTCGCCTTGTTTCCATGATCCACGTGATGCACGAAAACGATGGGCAGCCTTTTGGATGCCGCGGTGGTCATGATCCTATGCCATGGACTAAGCGACTCGTCACCAGAGGGAAGAACAGCGGTGACGATCGCGCCTTCCCTGGCGGCTTGTGCTGCTGCGGCATGCTCGCGGACAGTTTCAGGCCGACGGGATTCATCGACGGCGAGAATGTTCTTTTGCTCCAGATCAGAAGGGGAGTGCGTCTTCGGGCCGTTGAACTGAGTGGTCGTAGGAGCGAGCAAGCGAAAGAGAGTCTCGAGCGAAAGGCCTTTGACAAATGCAGGAAGCAAATCGCCCGGCACGAGGCTGAGTGTGTCGTTGGTCTGGAGATCGACCGTGACCGCTGCGGCAACGGCCTCCCGGCCGTAGGAGGCGTGGAGGTCGGAGGCGAGCTTGCCCTGCTGGAAAAGCAAGCTGGCCCGCTGCTGGAGCATGCGGCACTTGACCATCGCGGCGTAGATAGCGACCAACTTCTCATTCGAGATGAGAGAGAAAACTTCCGGTGCCGGCGTGGACTTTACTTTGCGTTCCGGTGTTGACTTGAGGGTCTTTGGCATTTTGATTGATTGAGTGCGGCTGTCGTGAATAGTCTAACGGGCAGCTGTGTTGGTTCAACTGCGTTAGATGCTACGTCGTGTAGTCGGCGTTGATGCGAATGTACTCGTGGGTCAGGTCAGTGGTCCAGAATTTGCAGAAGCCTTCGCCCTGGTGGAGATGGATCGAGATCGAGAACTCGGGCTGCTGGATGTAGGCGTGTGCGGCGGCTTCATCGAATTCCGCGGCGCGGCCCCCGTTGCGGCAGATGGGAAGCTCGCCGAATGAAATATCGATGGTTTCGGGATCGATCTGCGCGCCCGAGTAGCCAATGGCGGCCATGAGTCGGCCCCAGTTTGGATCGCAGCCTGCCCAGGCAGTTTTGACAAGCGGCGAATGAGCGATGGCCTTGGCGACGCGAAGAGCATCAGCATTGGTGGCGGCGCCACTGATCTGCAGTTCGACAACGTGGGAAACTCCCTCGCCATCGGCCACGATTTGGCGTGACAGCGATATGCACACATGCGTGAGAGCGGAGGCAAACTCCAGGTTGTTGGAGCCAATTGCGGCACCGCTCGCGCCGGAGGCAAGCAATAGAACGGTGTCGTTGGTGGAGGTGTCGCCATCGACAGAAATGCGGTTGAAGCTGACCTCGATCGCGTCGCGCAGATACTCGTCGAGTGCAGCGGGCGCGATAGCAGCGTCGGTGAGGATGTAGACGAGCATCGTCGCGTGCGGCACGAGTTGCGGGTGAATCATGCCGGAACCCTTGCAAACAGCGGCGATACGTACTTCCTGGCGAATCTCTCCGGCTCCGTCGATCTCTGGGGTAGTGACGATGATGCGCGCGAATGCGGTCTTCTCAACCGTATCGGTGGTGATGATGGCCTCGGCGACCTGCTGAAAGTGGTCGGTCTGCGAGCCGATGGACTTGGCAAGATCCGGTAAAGCGGCGATAAGTTTTTCGGCAGGCAGGGGAACGCCGATCACGCCAGTTGAAGAAGGGAAGACCTCTTCGGGCTTGCAGGCGAAGGTTTCCGCAGCGGCTTTGCAGGTGGCGAGGGCAGCATCGATGCCGGGCTGGCCCACTGCGCAGTTGGCGTTGCCGGCATTGATGGCGACAACGCGGACCTTGCCGCCGGTGGCGCGGAGATGCTCCGCGTCGATGAGGAGAGGTGCTGCTTTGACGCGATTGCCTGTGAACGCCGCCGCGGCAGACGCGGGAGCATCGACAACGATCAGAGCGAAGTCGGTGCGGCCGCTCTGCTTCAGGCCGGCTTTGGCGGCTCCAAAGCGGAAGCCGCGCGGAATGACAAATTGAGAGAGGTCGCTCATCATCTTATGAATTCGAAAAATCCTGAATGTTGGACCGTTCCCCGGGCAAAGGAGTCAATCCATTTAATCTAACAAACGGAGGTTGGATGACGGAGAGTCGGACGGAAGAAGCGGCCAATCAGGATGAGCAGTTTCTGGAACTCGCCCATGTGAATGTGGCGCGTGGAGACCGCGTGGTGTTGCACGACATCAATTTGTCGATACGCGTGGGCGAGCATGTTGCGATTCTGGGGCCAAATGGATGTGGCAAGTCGACGCTGATTTTTACTATCACCTGCCAGATTTATCCCATCGTGCAGCCGGGGATGCGGGTCCGTATCTTTGGACGCGAGCGCTGGGATTTGACGCAACTGCGGAAGCACTTCGGCATTGTGGCGTCGGGGTTGATGGGAACGGAGCTGCCCGGCGAGCGCACAGCCGTGACGACGGGACTGGATGCGGTGATTGCAGGCTTCTTTTCGGCATCCACGCTCTGGCCGAACTTGCATGTGACCGGCGAGATGCGCGAGCGCGCCGCCGAAGCGCTCGAACGGATTGAAGCCGCGCACCTCGCGAATCAGCTTGTAGGAGAGATGTCGGCTGGAGAAAAGCGGCGCATCCTGATTGCGAGGGCGCTGGTGCATCGTCCGCGCCAGCTCTTGCTTGATGAGCCGTCGAATGCTCTCGACCTCGCTGCGCAACGCGAACTACGCGAGACGTTGCGACGACTGGCGCAGGAAGGAACGGGGCTGGTGCTGGTTACGCATCACCTCGACGACATTTTGCCGGAGATCGAACGTGTGATCCTGATGCGTGGCGGGCGCATTGTGGGCGACGGCCCGCGCAAAGAACTGCTGACAGCGCCAAAGTTGAGCGAACTGTTCAACACTCCGGTCCGAATTGGCCGCGACGAAGAGTGGCTCCACAGCTGGTGAAAAGACAGAGATCAGGGATCAGTGGTCAGATATCAGAGGACTCAGCGCATCAGGCGCCGTTGGACCCTGAATCCGGCTTCGCACCAGGGAGACGCTTGCGAAGCAGCGTGATCTGGCCGGTGTGGTGAGCCTCGTGCTCGCACACGTGGAACCACTTGCAGAGATTGTTGGTCGGCCCCCACGGCCAGCCCTTGTCCGCGGCCAGGAACCACGCGTCATCCTTCTTGCGGAACTCCGCAAGTGTCTTCTCGCGAACCTCGTGGAGGATGTTGACGTAGTACTCGCGGTCGTGACCCTTGACGGTGGCGCGGCCGGCGTCGCCGAGGTTCATCGCAGCATCCCACTTCTTCTTGACGTCGTCGGACCATGAGTCCCACTTCATGCCGTCGAAAGTGTTCATCTGGTAGTAGGTCTCGGTTGCGGCAAGGTGGAGCATCAGCGCGCCGATGGAGTTGGCGTTCTTATCGAAAAGGTAGTCCAGATCAGCCTGCGTCAAACCCTTGGTAGCGCTAAGCACGCCGTTGGCTTCACGCATCCAGGTGAGTTGTGAGACGAATGTGCCGATCTGCGACGAGTAGCCCGGCAGAGGGCCGAGCATGTTGGGACTGCTCGTATCGGCGAACGCGGTATCGGGAAGAACTTCGCAAAATCCGACGGCAAGCGCGGCAGCGCCTGCACCAACGAACGTTCTGCGTGTGGTGAAGCGGTTGGTGGGGAGAACTTCGGGTCGGCTCATGGGGCTGATCACCTCCAAGAAAACAAATGGCCTGCCGCACCCGAGAGAGTGACGGAAGGCCAGTTTACATGAACCATTGAGACACGCTTCGAAATCGCTTGGTTCGAGGAAGTCGCTTAAAACTGCGCGGTCTTCATCTCGGATTGTGTGCCAGACTCCTCGCGTTCATCCGCGCGTTTCGCTGTGAAAATGGCAGCTCCGATACACAGGACGATGAAAAGCTCCGCTATGACGGGTCCAGAGAAGAAGAACGTGTAGGAGTTCAGCGCCAGCGCAAGATAGCCCGTGAGGAAGACGGCCAGGATAGGCCGGAGACGTGCAGCATCCGACTTTGCCAGGGTGGCGAGCAGCCACAGGATGGCGGCATCCATGGTCAGGGCGATGGTGATGCCGAGGCCCATGCCGCGATAGAAGTCAGAGTAGCTGCGCATCACGCCAAAGACCTCGAAACGGTATCGCATCGATGCGGCGACGATAGCGGCCTGGCCCGCCGGAGGCTTGCCGAAGACGCCACCAACGGTGTGCAGGATGGAGTGGATCATCGTGAGGATGGATGCGACGCGCAGGTAGATGACGGGTTTCATACTGTCTCCATTTTCAAATGAAACGCGCTCGGCTGGGTTCGTCTGAGTAGCGAACCCAGCCGAATATACGGACTAAAGTGCCTCGATCCGCTTGGTGAAGCAGTCCAGGATTCCGGACCAGGCGCCGGGTCCGTCGAAGAGAGTGCGGAGTTGTTCAGCTCCTTCGCCGTGGCGTTCAATCTTGCGGTGTTCGAGTTCGACGAGGGTGCTGTTGGGGCCTTCGGAGATGAAGCGAATCTCGACTTCGCTTGCCTTCGTCATGTCGCCGTCGAAGGTCCAGTCGGGCGAGTCGTGGCCGGGCCCGACGTGCCAGGAGAAGCAGACGGCGTGTGGCGGATTCCACTTGAGGACCGTACCCCAATCGCACTGCGCGCCCTCCACGTTGCGCTCGTACCAGCGGCCGCCGACACGGGGCTCGACGAATATCGCCTCAAAAGGAGTTTTGCCTATGTGATGCGTGGCTGGCCACCAGGTTTCCATCTGCTCGACGAAGATCGAGAAGGCGCGCTCGATAGGTGCTTTCACACGAATGCTCTTAAACACTCTTAGATCGAGTGCTTCTGCCTGGTTTGCCATGACTACCTCCTCCGGTGGGTTTTTCTACGGTTTCCTGAAAAGCGCCGAGCGCCCGCGTCCACATCTGATCGAAGTGTGCCCGCAAACGAGCCACGCCTTCGGGGTCGAGCTGGTAGAGCCTGCGCGTTCCCGTCTTGGTATCGCTCACGAGGCCCACATCCTTCAGCACCTTCAAGTGCTGCGAAACGGCAGGACGCGTTACGGGGAGCATGCGCGCTAGCTCGTTGACGGCGATAGGGCCGCCAGAAAGCTTCTGAAAGATCGCCATGCGTGTTGAGTCTGCGAGTGCATCAAGCCCGGCCTGTAGGTAAGCGTCCACTAACGGTAAGTTAGCACGAACCGTTGTATTGTCAAGAAAGATTTTCGGGGATTTTTCGGCGGATCGGAATTTGCTTCGCCTTTGAGAAGAAAGTAGATTTCGCTTTGTCTGCGATCTTTACTGCGTCGTGCTAACATCTCGGCTAACGGCTGCGCGCGCAGCTTCCCCCACACGGAGGTCCCGATGAGCCCATTGAATCGACGCGATTTTCTGAAAACCACCATCGTCGCTGGCGCTGCCGCCAGCGTAGGCACGCTACCGCTGCATGCCGCCCGTCGCACCGCGACTGACATTGTGACACTGGGAAACTCAGGGATGAAAGTGACGCGGCTCGCTTTCGGCACTGGCAGCAATAACGGCCATGTGCAGGCGGCGCTGGGGCAGAAGGAGTTTTCGCGACTGATTGCTTACGCTTACGATCACGGCATTCGTTTCTTCGAGACTGCGGAGTCGTATATGACACCAGCGATGCTGGGCGAAGCGTTGAAGCCGTATCCGCGTGACAGCTACCAGTTGATGAACAAGGTGACGACTGACCAGGGAGTTGATCCCCGGAAGCGATTTGACGAGATGCTTCGCGTTTCGCAAACGGAGTACTTCGACATCATGTTGCTCCATTGGCAGCACACGGGTGACTGGGTCTCGGATACGAAGCACTGGCAGGACGGGATGCTCGAAGCCCAGTCAAAGCAAATCATCAAAACGCGAGGCGCTTCGGTCCACGGTTTGCCGGCACTGCGACAGGTGCCCGGAAACAAGTTCCTCGAAGTGGCGATGATCCGCATGAACCACAACGGAACCCGCATGGACGGGCCGGTTCCCGATGACGACAATCCCGGAATTGTTCCTGAAGTGGTAGCGCATGTAAAGCAGGTGAAGAGCGAAGGCATGGGCGTGATCAGCATGAAGCTCTGTGGCGATGGGACCTTCACGAAGCATGAAGATCGCCAGGCAGCGATGCGCTTCGCGTTTCAGCACGCGGGCATCGATTGCGCGACAGTGGGCTTCAAGAGCACTCAGGAGATCGACGAAGCCATCGACAATATGAATCTGGCATTGGCCTAGCGTGGCACTTGACTCCGGCCGCATCCCGCGTTAGTTTCAGGCTACACGGGAAAGGAGGTTGATCCAGCCTATGCAAAATGATTGTTCCAGTAGTTTCTTACGTGAGGTGACTGAGGCCTAGGGCATCGCGCCCCTCGCCCCAACGTAAGTCCCTGCGGCAGTATTCAACCGCCGGGCCTCGGGCAGTCGCGGTAGCGATCGCCTTAGTCCAATCCCAACAGTTTACCGATAAGAAAGCCCCGCTGTTTGTGCGGGGTTTTCTTATGCCCGCTGGATTCTGTGCTGATTCTGTGAATGGTCTGCGACGTACAGCGCCGGTTAGAAACGTGAACCCGATGGGCCAAAACGATACGTCGCTCCAAAAGTGAAGCCTCGAGGATTTAGAGAGTGGTTCTGGTTGGTGATGCTGCTGTGAAAGTCCGGAAAGAAATCATAGGAATACTCCACTCGCGTCCACACCTGCCCAAATGTGTGGTATTCCACGCCACCGCCGAGTGTCCAGATGTTGCTCGTATCGTGCAAATGGCCGGTAGAGTTCGAGGGGTGGGTCAGGCTTGCATAACCGGCTTCGCCTTTGGCGAAGGGCTGAAACCTGCCCCAATAACCGGATGTGTAGATCAGGCCACCCCCACCCGCGAAGTATTTGTAATTGGACGCCAGCCCGTTTCCACCCAAGATCATGGAGTGACCTTCTGCGATCACACCGAGGTCATGCCAGACCGATAGGGTGGCCCAGGCTGAAGGCCCCCACCTGTTGATGTCTCCGGTTCCCCAGTCGCCCGACCAATAGTTCATTCCTGCGCCGACCGTGGGGGCTAGCGGAGGCCGGACCACCGCAGGCACCACCTGGGCAGCGCACGAAAGCGAAACAAAGCTGACAGCCAGGGAGAGAAGGAGCTTCGCGCCTATTTCATATCTCCTGATTTCGCCCATTTCATATCTCCTGATTTCAGGTTGGTCTTGCAACGAGACCTGACTTGGTTTGAATGGCGTGAAGTCGAATCACGCACGCAAGCAGAATCAACATCGCACAAGATGACCAAGGGCCGGGGAAAGACTCGATACAGATACAGCGCCTAATGCCTACCTACTATGATGCTTAGTATGATGCAAAGGCGCGTAATATCGAGAGCAGACTTGCTGAAGAGTTTCAAGTAAATGAACCTTATTTAGTGTTAGCAGGCCGTCATGTGCAATTTATTGCACATGACGCAAGATCAATCAGTTACTTACAGCCCTCGAGATTTCCTGAGGAAGTCCAATCCCAAGAGTTGCAGGCCGGGGAAAGAGGCTGCTTGGCCCGCAGCAGGGAAAATCGTTGTGGCTGGTAGAATCGGCTTTAGTTCCTTTGAAAGAGATGAAGGTATTGTGGCTTCGACATCGGTAGCATCCTCTCAACGAAAATCAGCGCTGACGTTTCAGGAATTGTTGTTTCGCCTTCAGGGGTTTTGGGCGGAGCGCGGATGTGTGCTGCAGCAGCCGTATGACGTTGAAGTGGGCGCGGGCACGATGGCGCCAGAGACGTTTTTGCGGGTGCTGGGGCCCAAGCCGTACCGCGTCGGCTACGCGCAACCTTCGCGGCGTCCGGCGGATGGGCGCTATGGCGAGAACCCCAACCGGCTGTTCAAACATACCCAGTTTCAGTTGATTCTGAAGCCGCCGCCAGTGAATGTACAGGAGATGTATCTTCAATCACTTGAGTCGATTGGGATTGATCTCTCAAAGCATGACATCAAGTTTGAAGAGGATAATTGGGAGTGGCCGGCCGGCGGCGCGTGGGGCGTGGGCTGGCAGGTGATGCTCGATGGCCTGGAGATTACGCAGTTTACTTATTTTCAGCAGTGCGGCGGGATGGACCTGGACCCGATCTGCGCGGAACTGACGTATGGTCTCGAGCGCATTACGCAGTTCTTGCAGGATGTGGACTCGATCTACGACATCGTCTGGGCTCGCGATCCGCAGACTGGTGCGGAGATGACGTACGGCGAAGTCCGGCTGGCGGAGGAGTTGCAGTTTTCGGTCTACAACTTCGAAGATGCCGAGGTGCCGAAGCTGTGGGAACACTTCAGGCTGTATGAAGCCGAGGCACATGATCTGCTGAAGCGCGCGAATGAATTGATGGCAAACGAGACGGCGACTGCGGTGGAGAAGAAGCGGTTCCCGCTGCTGCCGACGTATGAGCTGGCGCTGAAGTGCTCGAACCTGTTCAACATTCTGGATGCGCGCGGGGCCATCAGCGTGACGGAGCGGGTGGGTGTGATTGGCAGGATTCGCGCTCTGGCGGTGGGCGTGGCTAAGGCCTATGCGGTGCAGCAGGCTGCGTGAATTTCGTGCTTTCCCACCCATGCCGCGATGAAACTGCGTCATGGATGGGGCACCCGGGTCTGGGCGGGGTAGCGGAGTTAGTCGCGCTTTGCGCGCGTTTGCGGAGTTAGCGAGAAAGAATCGAATTCATGACTGACTTTTTACTGGAAATTGGGCTGGAGGAAGTTCCGGCCCGGATGATTGCAGGGGCTGAGGCAGAGCTGGGGCGGCGGGTGCACGATCTGCTGTTGCGCGAGCGGCTGCTTGAAGACGGCGCGACGGTAAAAACCTACTCGACGCCTCGCCGGTTGGCTGTGCTGGTGGAGGGCGTGCGCCCGGCGCAGGCCGATGTGGAAGAGAAGCTCACCGGTCCGTCGTGGAACGTAGCTTTCAAAGACGGAGCTCCGACTAAAGCGGCGGAGGCCTTCGCGAAGAAGGCGGGCGTGGAAGTGGGCGCTCTCGAAAAAGTGACGACGGCGAAGGGCGAGTACGTCGGAGCGACGGTGAAGCGCGCTGGGAAGGGTGCGGCAGAGATCCTTGTTGCCGATTTGCCGAAGGAAGTGCTGGCAGTCTACTGGGCGAAGAATATGTACTGGCGCGCAGGGAAGCCCGAGCGGTTTGTGCGGCCGGTCCGCTGGGTTGTGGGGATGCTCGATGCAACAGTCGTGCCGTTGGAGCTTGCGGGAATCAAGGCTGCAAATGCGAGCCGCGGGCATCGGATTCTTCATGGCGATGCGCCGGTAGTGATCGGATCGGCCAAAGAATATGCCGAGGCGTTGCGTGGTGCGAGCGTTGTTGTCGATGTGGCCGAGCGGAGGCAGGTGATTCGCAAGGCGCTGGACAAGGCTACGCGAACGGTTGCGGGTGCGCGGTGGCGTGAGGATGAGGGGCTCGTGGAGACCGTGACTCACCTGACGGAGTGGCCGTCGGTCATTCTTGGAGATTTTGAGCCAGAATACCTTGCCCTGCCCGAAGAGGTGCTGGTAACGGTGATGCGCGATCACCAGAAGTATTTTGCCGTGGAGGATGCGAACGGGAAACTGGCACCGCACTTTCTCGCAGTGCTGAACACAAAGGCCGATGACGAGGGGCAGGCGATTATCCGCCACGGAAATGCGCGGGTGTTGCGGGCGCGATTCAAGGATGCACGGTTCTTCTGGGATTTCGACCAGAAGCTTCCGATGGTCGAGCGCGTGGAGAGCCTGAAGGCGGTGACGTTCTTCAATTCACCGTCCGGACAGTGGAGCTACTACTGGAAGACTGAGCAGAACATGGTAGTAGCCCGGCGGCTTGACGATGAAGTCTTCCTGAAGGGCGGAAGTGTCAAGAGAGGACTTGCGGAAATAGCCGCGAAGTATGCTAAGACCGATCTGACGACGGAGTTAGTAAAGGAGTTCACGGAACTTCAGGGCATCATCGGCGGATTATATATACGCGCACAGTGGCAGCAGGAAGGATACACGGAACACAATGCCGCCATTGCCGACGCAATCTATTCTCAGTACATTCCAGCTTCGATTGAGGATGCGATTCCTGCTACCGTGGAAGGCCAGTTGCTTGGCATCGCGGATCGCATTCAGACAATCGTGGCAATGTTTGGCATCGGGCAGGCGCCTACAGGATCAAAGGACCCATTTGCGCTTCGCCGTTCCGCGAATGCGATTGTAAAGATACTTGCAGAATCGCATCTCCCACTGACGCTAAGAGATGTGTTGGAGTCGTATACCAGCGAAGTGCGGATCGATCAGAGTGGTGTCATTATGTCTCTAACGAGAGACATTGATTCTGACCAAACAATGACAGCGGTCTCAGCGTTTCTGCTCGAGCGGTTGAACTTCTATTTGAAGGACCACAAGGGATTCTCATACGACGTGGTGAATGCGGTGCTGGCGGCTGATGCCGATGACGTGCGCGATGCGATAGCGCGAGCCGAGGCGCTGACGGCGGCGCGGGCTTCGGCAGACTTTCAGGCGGTGTCGGCAGCGTTCAAGCGGATCAACAACATTCTGAAGCAGGCGGCGGAGAAGGGATTCACAGTGGGTTCGGCGGATGGCGTGACAATGGCTCCGGAGGCCACGAAGCTGCACGATGCGGCGACGGCGCTGGCTCCTGAGGTTGCGAAGCTGCGTCACGAGCGCGCGTACGGCGAGGCCCTGGCAAAGATTGCAACTCTGCGGCCAGTGGTGGATGCGTTCTTCGACAAAGTGATGGTGCTCGATCCCGACTCGACGGTACGTGGTGCGCATCTGGGGCTGATTGATGGCGTCCTGAAGGGCTTCTCGGGGATCGCGGATTTCAGCGAGATTGTGACCGCATAATTTTCAGTTGCGAGCTTTTAGCTTTCCATGTGTCAAAGCTAGATGTGGTGCATTCCGCTTCTAGCTTTCCCACCCATCCCGCGATGAAGTCGTGGATGGGGCACCCGTGGTTGTGGCGATTGACGCAAGAACGACCGCGGATCCTTCGACTTCGCCAGGATGACAAATCACCAGGCTGGTGCTCCTCCCGTACAGAGGTGGGACGCGAGACACGCTCATCTAGCGCGGCGGCGGAATGCGGACGGTGTTGGCGCGGCAGGAGCGGATGGGTCCGCAGGCGATGGGGTGAAGGGATTTGTCGAGGCAGACTTCAACGGCGGTGAGGAAGTTGTGCCCGCAGCTGATTGCGACGCTATCGGATGTAAGCGCCGGATTCGCGCGTGTGAAGAGCGAGATGATTTCATCGGGCGGCATCGAAGTTTGCGACGAGAGATTACTGAGCTGGGGCGGAATGGTGATGGAGCGGACGGCTGCACGCGCGGTGGTGAAGAAGTCGCTGGCGTTGAGGCCGGAGCAGGTGCCGTGGGTGCGCCATTCGTGTTGCAGCAGGCCCAGGTCGGGGTAGATGTCGCTGAAGGATGATGGGTCGCTGGGTCCAGGGGCATTCGAGCAGTTCTCTGGATAGCCGCCGTTGTTGTTTTGCGGCCAGAGACCGTGCAGGACAAAGGTCGAGTGCGATGCGCACTCCGTGGCGTCGGGATGCGAATAGCAGAACTCGGGCGACCAGGAAAGGTTGAGCAGGTAGTAGTCGAAACCAGAGCCTTGCGCCACGCGAGGCGTTGCGCGGTCCGTTGAAGCGGACGGAGCGGGAGACTCGGAGTTGGGGCTGGTCTTGCAGGCGCTGAACAGGAGAAGCCCGAGAAGCGTAGCCGCGAAAGCGCAAGTAACGTGCGCGTGCTTCATGCAGCGCAGGATAGCAGGTGAGGTTGAAGCCGGTCGCGATGAGATTGCGGCCGGCTTTTCTGTTTAGCGCAGGACAGCAGGCGGTGCCGTGAACGCGGAAAGTTCCTGGAAAGCACGCTCAGGCAGCTTGAGTCCGGCGGCGGCTATGTTCTCCTCGACGTGCGCGACCGACGAAGTGCCGGGGATGGGCAGGATCACCCTGGATCGCGCGAGGAGCCAAGCGAGGGCGACTTGCAATGGTGTAGCGTTGAGTTCTTTGGCGATTCGGTCCAGGAGGTCGTGGGCTTGTCGATTTTGGCCCAGAGGCGCCCAGGGGATGAAGGCGATGCCGTTCTTCTCGCAGTGGTTGAGCAGGAAATCCCACTCGCGGTCGGCGAAGCTGTACCGGTTCTGAACCGAGACAATGGGAACAATTTTGCGGGCGCGCTCCAGGTGTTCAAGGGTGACGTTGGAGAGCGCGACGTTCCGAATCTTGCCGCCTTCGCGGAGGCGGGCGAGGGTCTCCATGGATGCGTCAAAAGAGACGGCCGGGTCGGGAATATGGAGCTGATAGACGGCGATTCGGTCGAGTCGTAGCCGCTTGAGGCTGCCTTCTACGGCTTCCTGCAGATGCTTCGGGCTGGCGT
Source organism: uncultured Acidobacteriaceae bacterium (assembly GCA_963735215.1). Lineage (GTDB taxonomy): Bacteria > Acidobacteriota > Terriglobia > Terriglobales > Acidobacteriaceae > Telmatobacter. The sequence goes on from CAVTKF010000019.1 coordinate 254,119, forward strand.
CGTGAATCCACTGGCCGGGACCGACGCGCTGCCACCCGCCCTTGGTGGCGATGACCAGTCCGCTCGGGTAGGGCGCGAGGGCTTCGGCGATCAGTTCTTCAGAGACATACGGGCCGTAAGAGTCAGCGGTGTCGATGAAGTTGACTCCAAGTTCAACGGCGCGACGCAGGGTGGCGATGGCGGCAGCATGATCGGTGGGCGGTCCCCAGACGCCTTTGCCGGTGATCCGCATGGCTCCGTAGCCCAGGCGATTGACTTTGAGATCGCCGAGGGCAACTGTTCCAGCGGCAGCGGCGGAGATGACCTGAGAAGTCATAGGCATAAATGAATACTCCTTCACTCCTTAGGATGTCTGTTCGGGAGCTGTAGTCGCAAGAGCTGGCCGGCAGATTCGGGGCGAATCGATTGGGGATGGCGCGCGTCTACAATCAATAGAGATGGCCGACACGCTTTATCTGAGTCTGTGGTATCCGAATCTGCGGCTGGCTGCGCTGACAGAGAAGCTGACCGCCGTGCTGGGGGCGTTTGCGAAACATGGCGGCGAGGCGCGTGTGTACTCGGCGACCGTGTGGCCAGTGAACTGGAGCGAGTCGCCGGTGTTCCAGAAGGTGTATGGGCACGGGGATCGCGGGCTTGAGCCTCGGCAGGCGGTCGAAGATGCTCTGGAGTTGCTGCATGAGGACTACGCCTACGAGTTTCAGATCGGGTGGAGCTTGTGGGAACCGGACGTGTCTGAAACGGAGACGCGGTGGGCGCGCGAATCGCGACTGTTGCGCGTGACGGGATATGGGCCTCTTTTCGACGAGGGCGCGTATGAACAGGATGGGCATATCCGGATCGATTTCGGAAGCGACGCTGCGTTTCTGGATGAAGAGATCGAGCTCGACACGACGGCTGCACAGCACGTGGAAGAGAATGTGCGCCAACTTGTGGATGTGACCACGGCGGTGGAGAAAGAGTCCGGCGCGACCGCGCGGCTGTTGTGGAGCGAACTGGGTGAGAGCCTGGCGCAACGTCTGGCCGCGCGACTGGGCATGAAAAATTAAGATGCGTTTCACAATAGAGCGGCTGCGTACATTGGTGTTGCTGGCTGGAGTACTGCTTGTGATCGCGCTAGGCGTGTTTCTGGGCGTGGGTAGGTTCAAGAGCCGATTCATCCGTAAGGATCTTCCGCAAAAACTGGGGCTGAATATTCAGGAGGAAGCAAACGGGTTGGTGTGGTCGCACGAGGTGCGGGGGCATATGCTTTACAAGCTCCACGCCTCGAAGCAGGTGCAGTTGAAGAGGGATGGAAAGGTATTTTTGCAACTGCACAATGTGAATATCGAGCTCTACGCCGAAGATGGAAGCCGCGTGGACCGGATCGCGGGCGACGAGTTTGATTACGACCCGAACAGTGGAATTGCCAAAGCGGTTGGTCCGGTCGAGATCACGCTGATGAAGCCGAAAGTGGCTCCGGCAATTGCGCCAAAAGCCACGGCAAAACAGGCTCTGAACGCGAACCAGAAGAACACTTCGCTGGGTTCGGCGGCACAAACCGCGGCAAGTGGCGAGATTCATGTCAAGACCAGCGGGCTCACCTTCGATCGCGACTCAGGTGTGGCTTCGACGGTCGAGAAGGTTGAATTCACACTGGCACAAGGGACCGGAAGCGCGATGGGCGCAAAGTATGACTCGCACGAGGGGCTGCTAGTGCTGGACCGCGCAGTGGAGCTGAGTGTTCAGCGTGGTGCCGAGCCCGTGCAGTTGACTGCGCAGCATGCGGTTTTCGAACGGGACGAACAGGTGTGCGAGCTGCAGGCAGCGGCGACGCACTATCGCGGCGATGTGTCGAGCGCCGTGGAGGCAAAGGTCTACTTCAGAGATGATGGATCGGCGGAGCGCCTGGAAGCAGGGAAAGGATTTCTGCTGACAACGGCGACAGGCGGACGCCTGGCTGCGCCAACGGGCACACTCGATTTTGACGAGAGCAATCAGCCGCTGCACGGCCATCTGCAGGGCGGTGTGACGATTGACTCGGATAGCAAGGGTCGCAAGATTCACGGAACGTCGCCGACGATGGAGTTGGCGTTCGCTGAGAACGGAGTATTACGCAGTGCGCACCTGGAACGCGGAGTCCAGATCGCGAGCGACGAAGAGAGTACTTCGGCGACCGGACCGCTGCATGCCCATCGGACGTGGATATCGCCGGTGGCGGATATTTCCTTTAGAAATGCGGGCCAGAGCAAGCTGGAGCCCGCGTCGATCCATGGAACCGGCGGCGTAGTGGTGTTGGGGACGAGTCAGCGCGGGAACGGGCCTGCGACTCCTGAGAAGATGACGGCGGACGATGTCACGGGAGAATTCGGGGCGAATGGAGCCCTGACAAAAATGATTGGGCGCGGCCACACGTCCATTGCGGAGACATCCGTTATCGGAGCCCAACAGACGATGAGCGGTGACGTACTTGAGGCGCATCTGGCGGCGAGCGGAAAAGAGAATAACCGCAACGCGAGCGGTGGGCAAACGCAGATCGAGTCGGCCACAGTGGATGGAAACGTGGTGCTGACGCAGCAGCCTCCACCGAAGGCTGGCGTTATGCAGCCAACGATGCGCGCGACGGCGGGACACGCCGATTATGACAGTGCGGGACAGTTGTTGCATCTGACGCGAAGTCCGCGGGTCACCGATGGAGGGCTCGAACTGACGGCGAACAAGTTGAACGTGTCACAGGAATCGGGTGATGCGTTTGCGGAGGGCAATGTAAAGGCAACGTGGTTCGGCGTTGCGTCGGGAGCGAACCCTGCAAAGAATGGTGGCGATGGAAACGTGAATGCGAACTTTGGCGCACAGGGGCCGACGCATGTTATCGCCGAAACCGCGGAGATGCGGCGTTCGACGGGAGCGGCAACGTTCAAGGGGAATGCGAGGCTTTGGCAGCAGGGGAACTCGGTGGCTGCGCCTGTGATTGCGCTGGATCGGACGAAACAGACGCTGACAGCGGAGACGGCGGACGGAAAGAATCCGGTGCTGGTTGTACTGGTGAGTGCCACGGCCGCAGTTCCGGGTAAGCAAGGGGCAAAGAAGCAGAGCACGCCGTCGGTGATCCGCGTGCGCGGCGGAAATCTGAAGTATTCGGGTGCCGAGCGCAAGGCGATGATGCGCTCGGGCGCTGTGGGAAGCGTGGTTTCGAGCACCGCTGATGCGACTACGACCTCGAACGAGGTGGAACTAAGTCTGCTGCCGCCCGGGAATCACGCGGGAAAAGACGGAGCAGCGGCGCAAGTAGACCGGATGACCTCAACAGGCCATGTGGAGATTTCTTCAGAAGGGCGTCGTGGAATCGGCGAACAACTCGTCTATACAAGCGACACCGGTAACTATGTACTGACCGGGACTGCTGCCGTGCCGCCGCGATTGACAGACCCGACGCACGGAACGGTATCCGGGCAGGCTTTGATTTTCAATAGTCGCGATGATAGCGTCAGTATCGAAGGTGACGGACGCAAAACCACGACTGTAACGACGGCGCCAAGGTAGATGGGTAGGGAATACCCGAAAGTTTGATGGAAACACTGATCGCTGAAGGAATAGGCAAGACATACAAGGGCCGCCAGGTTGTCCGCGGAGTGAACCTGAAGATCTCGCGCGGCGAGGTAGTCGGGTTGCTGGGTCCCAATGGCGCCGGCAAGACGACAAGCTTTTACATGATTGTCGGGCTGGTGGTGCCAGAGACCGGGCGCATCCTGGTGGACGACAGCGATATTACGCGGGTTCCGATGTACCTGCGGGCACGCAATTTCGGCATCAGCTATCTGCCACAGGAGCCATCAGTCTTTCGCAAGCTCACGGTCGAGGAGAACATCCTGGCGGTGCTTGAAGCGCAGGCGATGGATACTCGCGAGCGCAAGACCCGCGCCGAGCGTCTCATTGCGCAGTTAAACCTGGGGCATATTCGCGGCACGCGAGGGTATGCGTTGTCAGGCGGTGAACGGCGGCGGGTAGAGATTGCGCGTTCGCTGTGTATTCAACCGAATTTCATATTGCTGGATGAGCCATTCAGCGGGATCGATCCTATTGCCGTGCTGGAATTGCAGAAGATCATCTTCGACCTGAAGGCCAGCGGGATCGGGATTCTGATTACCGACCATAATGTGCGGGAGACATTGAGCGTAACGGACCGCGCCTATATCATTGCGGAAGGGCGGATCTTCCGCGCCGGTACGCCGCAGGAACTGGGCAACGATGTCGAGGTCCGGCGTATCTATCTGGGCGAGGGATTCTCGCTCAATTGAACGAATTCCGCTTTTTAGAGAGCGGTTATGCCAGTAAGCTTCGAGACAGGGTGAACCAGGCCTGAAGATTTCCGGATCGGAGATAATCCGTTTCGGAACGCGCAGGGGCCGGTTGACGTGCATCCGGCTTGCTACCCGATTACACTTAGGGCAAGTCTTAATGGGAATCGAGTCCCTTGTATGGCGCTGTTGCAACCCAAACTGAGTCTCAAGGTAGCGCAACGCCAGGTCCTTACGCCGGGCCTGATGCAGATGGTGAGCGTTCTTGCGCTCAACAAGCTCGAACTGAAGGAGATGATCGATGCCGAGATGGTGGAAAACCCCGTCCTGGAGGAGATTGACGAAACGGTTCCGATGCTGGATGAAGTGGCGAGCAAGCAGGAGCACGATCTGCAGCCCCCGGAGCGGCTGGATGTTGGGACGACGGAGCCCGCGACCGAACCCAAGGATCCTTTCAACGAAATTGATTTCGGGTCGTACTTTCAGGACTACCTTGACCCGGGCTACCGCACCCAGCCGGAGTATGAAGACAGCGAGAAGCCCTCATTCGAGAACTTCCTTTCGCAGCCTACAACTCTTTCCGATCACCTGGCGTGGCAACTGGGAGCTTTGACGCTGTCACCCGAGCTGGCCATCGCCGCTGAGTTCATTATCGGCAACTTGGATGAAGATGGATACCTCACGGTCAATCACGAAGAGCTGACCGAAGCTTTTGCGCAATTCCCAGAGAACCAGGGAAGGAACAAAGAGGAGTTAATTGAGCAAGTCCAGCGCGGCATTGACCTGGTACAACATCTTGATCCGGCTGGCGTTGCGACAGCGGATTTGCGGGAATGCCTGCTGATCCAGATCTCGGCGCAACAGGCAGAGTTGAGCAAGGTGTATGCGCACCACCACGAAGAGAATGGCCATGAGGATCTGCACCGCAGCTTCAAGGAAGAGGCAGAGGCAACGCTGGAAGAGCGACGTCGATCGATGGAGGTGGCTACGCAGATTGTCCAGAGTCACCTGCAGTTGTTGCAGAAGCGTGACGTGAAGGATCTGGCTAGGTCGCTGCACGTAACACCCGAAGAGGCGCATGCTGGCGTGGAGTTTATTCGTACTCTCGATCCGCGTCCGGGAAGGCTGTACAACCGCGAGCAGACGCGGTTGATCGAACCCGATGTGGTCTTCACCAAGCGCGGCGGCGAGTGGGTTGTCTCGATGAACGAAGAGGACCTGCCCAGCCTGCGGTTGAGCTCGCGGTACCGGCGCATGCTAGCGGCTGAAGGCACCGAGAAGGAAGTCAAGGAGTACGTAAAGGAGCGCTTCCGCTCGGCGATGCAGCTAATGCGCAATATTGCGCAGAGAAAGAGCACGATCCTGCGTACGTGTGAAGTTATTGTGCGGCGGCAGCAGGATTTTCTGGACCAGGGCATTGAGGCGTTGCGGCCGATGATGATCAAGGAAGTGGCCGAAGAGATCGGCGTTCATCCATCGACGGTGAGCCGTGCCGTAGCCAACAAGTATGCCCACACCCCCCAGGGCGTAATCGAGCTGCGCTTCTTCTTCTCGGAAGGATCAAACGGCCCCGAAGGCGCCGATACCCCCTTGCTGCTGTTGAAGCGCAAAGTGCGCAAGCTGATTGACGAAGAAGACCCCCGCCACCCCCTGACCGACGACCATCTTGCTGCCAGGTTGCAGGACCAGGGAATCCAGTTGACCCGGAGAACGGTGGCGAAATATCGCGAAGACATGAATATCCCTTCCACGCACCAGCGAAGGAAACGCGACGCCTAGCTTAAATGGCAGTTGCCGTTGCAATAGCCTTCTCTAGGGTCGTACCATCACTTCACAACCCATGCATCACTTCCCGCGGGGTTTCCCGGTCGTCTTTGTTTGTATCTGTCCCAGAACACTTAAAGGGCGTGTTGAGGTCGGCCTGTGCCTGTATTGAAGACAAGTTATTCGGAAGGCGAGATCATTTCCGGCAACTACCGGGTCCTTTCCATCGCGGGATCAGGGGGAATGGGTGTGGTGTACAGGGCGCGCGATCTGCGGCTGGACCGCGTCGTGGCCCTGAAGTTCCTGCCCGCCGAGTTGAACGCGAGCGAGCGCGACAAGGAACGCTTCCTGCGTGAAGCACGCACCGCATCGTCGCTCGACCATCCCAACATCGGCGTCATTCACGGAATCGAAGAGACCGAGGACGGGCACACGTTCATCGTGATGGCATTCTACGAGGGATCGTCGCTGGCGCAGCGGATTCATGATCGTCCGCTCAAGGTCCACGAAGCTATCGGGATTGCTCGCCAGATGGCTATGGGACTCGCCGACGCGCATGCCCACGGTATCGTGCATCGCGATGTGAAGCCTTCGAACGTGATGCTCACTACTACGGGACTCGTGAAGATGGTCGATTTCGGCCTGGCGCGCGCGATGACGGAGCAGACGGCCTCGCAGACCGGCGTCACAGGAACAGTCCGCTACATGTCTCCCGAACAGGCGATGGACCGCGCGCTCGATCAGCGATGCGATATCTGGGCGCTGGGTGTGGTGTTTGCGGAGATGTTGACGGGCAACACGCCGTTCCACGCAGAGAGTCTTACAGCCATGCTGTTCTCGATTCTCAACGAGCCACCAAAGGGGCTGGACACTGTGCACGCGGCACTGCAGCCGATTCTGTACCGTGTACTGGCCAAGGACCCGGAGCGGCGATACGGATCGTGCGCAGAGTTCCTAGCAGATCTGGATGCGGCGGACAAGCAGATCCCGGCCGATGCACTTGGAGCGGACGTGACGCAGAAGTTGCATTCGGCTGCTCGCACCGGACGCGCCAGTGCACAGACACGGCGTTTGATCGCGGATGCCTCGCGCACGTCGTGGGGACCGGCCGCCAAACAAAGTTCATCAGTGACGAACTGGTTGCTGGGCTCGCTGGTGGTGCTGCTGGTTGTGGGGATAACGCTGGGCTTCATTACGCCTCTCCGCCAGCGGGTGGCTGCACTGGTGACTGGTGCGCCATCAGAAAAGCATGTTGCGGTTTTGCCGTTCGATAACATCGGCAGCAATCCTGAAAATGCGGCGCTGACTGATGGCCTGATGGATTCGTTGGCGGGGCGGTTATCGAACCTCAATGTGGGCAACCAGTCGTTGTGGGTGGTGCCCAACAGCGAGGTACGGCGGCGGAATGTAAACGATCCAGCCGACGCGCTGAAGGAGTTAGGCGCAAACCTGGTGGTGAAGGGATCGGTGGAGCGCGATGGCAAGGATATTCGCCTGACAGTAAACCTGATCGACACAAAAGATCTGCGGCAGGTTGGTTCGGCGATGCTGGAGGATCCTGCGGGTGATTTGTCGACGCTGGAAGACGAGGCGGTGTCGCGGCTTGCGAAGCTGATGGACATCTCTGTGACCGCCGACATGCTGAGCAAGACGGGTGGGTCGTTTAACCCAGCCGCGTATGAAGGTTACCTCACAGCGCTGGGGTATACACAGCGGTTCGACAAGCCGGGAAACCTCGATCTTGCGATCGCATCGCTTCAGAAGGCAATCCAGACCGACCCGGGGTTTGCGCTCGGATACGCGCAGTTGGGAGAGGCGTACCGGCTGAAATACGTTGTGGAGCAGAATACACACTGGCTGGATGAAGCGCTGGCGTATTGCCAGAAGGCCGCAGAGCTGGATAATCACGTCCCCGCGGTATTTGTAACGCTCGCTCGGATTCACGACGCGCTTGGCAAACACGACCTTGCACTGCAGGAGTTCCAGCATGCGCTGCAACTGGATCCGAAAGACGGGGCGGCGATGAGTGGGCTGGCACGCTCCTACGAGAACTCGGGACGGACCGTCGATGCTGAAAGGACCTTTCTAGAGTCGGCTGATCTTCGCCCCGACGACTGGTTCGGTTACAACGAAGAGGGAGCATTTTACGACCGGCAGGGAAAGTATCCGCAGGCGATTGCAGCTTATAAACAGGCGTTGCAAATCACGCCGGACAATGCAGAGATCTACTCCAATCTGGCGAGCGCATATATCGATCAAGGAGATCAGAAATCATTGCCTCTGGCCGAGCAGAGCTTGAAGAAGTCAATTGCACTAAGCCCCGGCTACCCGGCGTATGCGAACCTTGGCATGCTTTACATGCAGGAGAGACGCTATGCTGAAGCCGCAGCGGCTACGGAACAGGCGCTGAAGATCAATGGCAACGACTACATGGTTTGGAACAATCTGATGATTGCCGACGAAAGCGCCGGGGTGCCTGACAAGGCGGTGGCCGCGCGGCGAAAAGCAGAAGAGCTGGCAGACAAGATTGTGCAATTGAAACCTCGCGATGCGCTGGCGCAGTCAACCTTGGCGAATCTCTACGCTTCAGACAAACTGGCCGACAAGGCAATGACGCGCATTCGTACTTCTCTGGCGCTGGCACCTGACGATCCGAATGTGTTGTCAAACGTGGGAGAGGCTTACGAATTCATGGGGGATCGAGCGCACGCTTTGGAGTATATCGAGAAGTCAATCGCAAAGGGCTATGCGCTTGAAGATATTCGCAACACTCCGGGCCTGCAGGCATTGATTGCCGATCCACGGTTTAAACCTGCGGCTAAATAGCAAATGCCAAACCCAGGCCTGCGATTCGTGGGGACAGGCTCACGTTGTGCAAAAACACCAAGGGGGTCAATAGTCATGTCAACCAAACATCTACACATTCCGAATGATTGTGGCAACCAGTCCCTGAATAAAAACCAGGAAACTCTTGATATTACAGTGAATCAGGACTGCACCTGGTGCTTTTCTGATCCGGATGGTGTCTTCGGCAATCCATCGACCTTACTTCCAGCCGGATCGTATACCAAGACGAGTCCGCCCACGACATATGGGCCTTACACTCCGGTCAAGACCGGGACGGTATATTTCAATGCTGTGACGAGCGGCCCATGTAATCCGCAGGGAATTACCGAAACCGGCCATACCATTACGGTCTCAGGATGAGCAAAAGGGGTCCCCGATTTCCGCGATCGGTGCCAGCTTTCAAGTGATCGTAAGCGTGCTGCAATCGCACCTAGGCAACAGGACGGCTCCGCTTTGCGGGAGTCGTCTTGCTGCCCTCCCGAAGTTAGCCGGAACCGATCTTGATCGTGCCGGGCGGGGTAAGCGCTGCTGCCAGCGCCAAAGTAATGACGACGAGAGTAGCCATTGGCCGACCTCCTTTCTTCAGACATACTGCGGGGATTGCAGAACCGTATCAGAGTGCCGGGGGGGGGAGTCAACCCGCCCCGATTTCCCCGATCGGGGCTACTTCCCTGTATAGCGAATATCGAGAAGGGTCCAATCGTCCTGGGCTTCAGCGGAAGCCTGGATCGTGGCGAGGTGTTCGATGACGGCATCAAGACTGGGCAGGTAAGCCAGACCCGCAAGGCCTTCAATGCCGATCTGCTGTCCCGCCTTGTCCTCGGTTTCCGTAATGCCATCCGTCGTCAGCAGAATGCGATCACCGGGGTGGAGGGTGATCTGTGACGAGGTGTAGGTTGCCTCGGCAATGATGCCGACAATCAGGTTTGCTTCCTCCAGGTACTGAGTTCCATTTGAAGTGACGAGCACTGGCGGTATGTGACCGCAGTTCATGTACTCGACACAACCGTTGGGGAACACTTTGAGCACGATCATGGTGGCGTACTTGCCAACCTGGCGCGTGCAGAGGAAGCGATTCACTAGGTCCGCAATCTCCGGCAAGGACTGGCCGGTGAGCATGAGCGCGTGAATAATGCCTTGCAGCGTTGCGGCAACAATCGATGCCGGGACGCCCTTCCCGGAGACATCGGCGATAACAATGCAGATGCAATCATCGAGCACGATGGCGTCATAGAAATCACCGCCAATGGCATGACATGGAAGACTGCGGGCGCGGAGTTCCGCATAATCGAGCCGCGGCATGGTAATCGACATCAACCCGGAGTGGATCGAGGCGGCGACCGCCAGCTCATCAGCCGCCTGTCGCGCCTTCAGCTCCGTCTTGGCCAGCAGCGCGTTGTGGAGGAGCGTGGAAGCTTCACTGGCGAGCGTGTCGAGCACCTGATGGTCGATCTCGCTGAGCCGGCCAGCGCCGATCTGGCTGTCGAGATAAAGCATGCCCAGAAGCCGATTGGGCTCGGCTGGCGAGATGTGTTTGCGCAGGGGAAGGCAGTAAATGCTGCGAATCGAGTTGGCCAGGACACTGGCCCAGCCCGAAGCGCTGTCGTCGGCCAGCGTGTCACTGAGGAAGAACTTCGAGTCGCTTTCAACTGCTTTCTGCATGGCCCGGCGCGAGACCGAGGGGTCTTCTTCGACAGTGCTTCCGTCGGACCGGAGTCCGAGGGCAAGGCGCATCTCTTCGCCTTCGAGCAGAAATACGAAACCGCGCTCGACGCCCGTAAGTTGCAACGAGAGTTGAAGCAACGCGTAAAAAATATCGGTGATGGCGCCGCCTGCGTTGAGCTGACGTGCAGCGTTAAGCAGAAAACTCAGCTTCTCGAGATCGCGCGCTGGTTGAGGGATGCTTTTGTCGGTGGGCGCGAAGACCGACAGAGCGGAGAGCAGATCGGTTGCCATGCTGGAGCTGCTGTCAGAAGAACCTACAGGCGGCAGAAATCGAAAGGTCGCCGCGTTGAGAGATCCGAACTGAAGAGCGTCGCCGGGCCTCAGCGTGGCGCGCTCGACGCGCTGGCCATTTAGAAATGTGCCGTGCGAGCTGTTCTGGTCGATGAGCTCGAAATGACCATTTTGCCAGGCGATGACCGCGTGACGACGGGAAACGTATGCTTCCTTGAGCACCAGGTCCTGGCCGGGAGACCGGCCGATGCAGGTGCTCTCGGCCGCAAGCGTGAAAAAGTGCTCACCGTCAAGGTCGGTGTACTTCAGGGTGGGCAATTTATTCGCAGGGGCCATCGAGCACATTCTATTCTGCTCACGCTGCAAAGCGCGAAGCGAAAATTTGCATGCGATCAAAAGAATAGAGATTGCATCGCTTGATCGACCGTAACGACGACAACGAGGCCGCGTCAGCCGTATGCGGCCAGTAGGATGCGCTCTGAAGGCGGCAGACCAATCCGGATTCCGTGGTTCTTACCAGCTTTTCTTGATTAGCGCGTCGATGGCAAAGCCTCCGTTCGGGTCACTCGTCCCGCTGATGGCGACACGCGGTGAAACCTGGTACTGACCCTGAATGGTCTGGCCCTGGGTCGTGCTGACGTTGCTGGAGAAAGTTACGAAGAGATTGGCGGTGACTCGCTGCTGAACCGTGACGTTCGCGCCGGCCGGACTCTGGGAGTTGCTATTCGCCAACACCGGATTGATAGAGAGCTGCGAGATGCCGGCGGCTTTGGAGATGCGGCTAGTGACCTGGCTCGAAACCTGGTTGGCCACCAGGGTCTGGGCGGCCTGGTTGGCGGGCGTCGCGTTTGCGGCGCTTGCCTCGTTGGTTCGGCCGAATGCGAGCAAGTGGATGATGTCCGCCGAAGGCAATGCCGGGTCAGAGGTGAACTGCGTGCGCAACTGATCCATTGGGCCGTTGAAGCGGAGGCTGATGTTGTATTGCTGAATCGATGTTGTGAGGGTGAGATTGACGACAGGCTCGGTCACGGAGGGATTCACGAACTGAACGGTGCCGCCCGTCAGGATGTACCGATTTCCATTCAGAATGATGTCGCCATCGGTGATATTCGCGCGACCAAGGATGACGGGCTCTGCAACCGTTCCACGCACTTGCAGGTTGGCTGAACCGCCAATACTCAGCGTGCGGCTGACAAGGTTTAGGTTATTCGAGGAGTGCAGGGCTAAATCAAGGGCGATGTTCTGCGCGAGACCCTGCGAAGGAGGAGCTTCGACCCCGCCCGTGAGCTGATTGACGAAGTTGTTCAAGTCAAAGGCGTTGGTGAAGGAAAGATCGGCAACGTTGACGGTTCCGCCGAGGACTGCGGCTCTTGGCGATCCCGAGAGGCGGAGATTGGCATTGATGGACGTGCGCACGCCTTGCGGATAAAGCAAGCGGACATCGTGAGCAGCAGCACCCATATCAAACTGAATAGACGGACGAAGGGCTATACCCCCCTGGGCCGTAAGCGTGCCGCCGCCGATATTCCCTTTGAATTGGGTGATGTTGATGCGATCCTTTGCGAGAGCCAGTGTCCCGTTGCAGTGCTGCAAGCCGACTGGCAGGTCTGGCGAACTCATCGAGGCATCGACAATCTCGACAGTGCCGGCAATGTTTGGACCGTGCACCGCGCCGTAGGAGTTGATGTTGAAGTTTAGCTGACCGGAACTCCGAAGATCGGGGTTGAACAACTGCGCGAGGTGCAGATCGACAGTGCCGAGAAGTAAAAGAGAGATTGGCGCGCTGCCCGCCGTGGGAATAGTTCCCTGGAACTGCACATCGGTGTCGGTGCCGCGGATCGAAGAGCGTTGTATTTCAATGACCCCGTTTTTGTAATCTGCGTGAATGGGCTCGGCGGCAGCGAGTTGCACGGTGTTGCCATACGCCAACTTAAGCACAGGCACGGTCACATGGGCTTCGAGTTGCTGCTTGTTCTTGAGTGGGCCGTGAAGCGTGGCGTGGAGTTCGGTCTCTCCACTGATGTTCGCGGCCTCAACGGGCGCATAGACCGCGAGGAGCGGACCCAGAGGAATGCCTTGGGTGTCCAGGGTGGCGTCGGCCAGGTAGTCGCCGCTGAGCGCCACTTTTGCATTGCCGTTAATGACTGTGTTGACCGCAGAGGATGTTAGCTGGGCGGTTGCCTCGTGATCAGCAATGTTGGCATGCAGACGAATAGCAGAGATCGTATGCTGCTGCACGACAAGGCTGGGGACTTGTATGTTCGCATCCAATTGCGGATTGTCAAAAGTGCCTTGACCCTTTGCACTGATGCTGACTACACCCGTGGAACTCAAGTTGCTATGTTTGAGTCTTTGTAGCTTGTCAAGATGGACCCCGGAGGAAGTTAGCTCGGCGGAGTAAGTCCTGTGGTCCATGCTGGCATTCACCTGAGCTTGAATCACCCCGGCTGGCGCGGAAATCGATAAGTTGGCGTAAGCCTGGTCGCCGTTACCGGTAAAGGTGACTTTTGCAGACGAGATTGGTTCGCCGTAAGCTTTCGCTTGCGACAGAGTTATTGTGCCGTTGCCTTCAGGGTTGAGCACACTGCCGTGCATGTTGATGTCGGCCGCGATCTTCCCTGTAGCGGGAATCTGCTTTCCGGCGAGTTTTGCGAACTCGTTGATGTCGAGTCCCGACGCACTGAGCTGTAGCTGGGTGGGGCTGGCTTTGGAGAATGACCAGTTATTCAGTTGAGCACGGGCGTTGAGCGCGAGATGACCTTGCGTTCCAGGGTCGAGTTCTGCGTGAAGCAGACTAACACTGGACGGGCTCGCGTCGACATTGGCGCGGACCAGTTTCCACGATGAACCCTGTAGCTGCAGATTCTGCGCAATGAGCTCCCCGGTGAGATGCGGTGCTGAGGTTGAGCCGCGCACGATCCCGTTGAAGGAAGCGGTGCCTGCCAGCCCGAGAGGTTGCAGGGCCAGACCAGGGGCAGGGGTGCGGAAAAGATCGGCCATAGCTTCGACTTCTCGCAGATCATTGGCCTGGAATTGGAATGCGATGCTGGAGCTTTTACCAATGGTTCCATTCAGGTTGAGATTGGTTTGCGGCGTGCGCAAATAACTGCGTTCGACTGCAAGTTCCTGGGTCCTGTATGTGTAGGTTCCATGAAGATCGCCCTCAACAGGAACGGGAGTCGTCGGAGAAGCGCCCGCACTTGCAGTCGGGGCAGTAGCTTTCGCCGCGGATGTGGTGTGTTCGGCGTTGGCGACGCCGGCGTGGATCGCCGCGTCTGTATGGGCAACGAAGTCGTCAAACGTTTTTCCCCAACTGGCCGAGGCAGTCGCATCGAGCGTGCCGGCGATCGCGACAGGGCCCGTGGATGCGGCAGGGCCCACCATCTGTTCCGCTTTTGCAAGCGAGATGCCGCGCACGGTCGCATTGAATTTTGAATGCGAATCGCCTCCGATGTTCTTAATCGTACCTTGGGCCGTTATTTCTCCGCCGAGAAGAATGGCCCTGAAGTCGTGTAGGGTTGCGTCGCCGTTTGCGAGGGAGTAGTGAGCGGCGATATTCGAAACGTCGGCGCGGAGGGTCGGTGTCTTTGTGACGAGTTGGCGGCTGCTGAGTTCGCCATTGACGACGAGATTCTGCAGGAGCGAGCGGCTGGCGTTCGACTGATATTGCGCTCTGCCAGAGACGGCGACTAGGCCGGCCGGAATGGATGGATTGTGCAGAATCCCGGCCAACTCTCGTCCGTCAATCGTTGCGTCGTATTGAGCATCCACATCGGGTGCGTCGTAATTGTTGACCGTTGCGCGGAGGACGACGTCGGTATTGCCGGATTGGATCCTGGCTGGCGATAGGTGCAGCGCGGTTGGCGTTGCGTCGAATTGGACCGTGAGTGCGTGCGGCGGCGCCTGATTGCCGGAATACGCGATGCGCCCGTCAGAGTAGGCGAGGGTACCGGAATACTTCTGCAGGAGGCTGTTGAAAGTGGCGTTGAACTGGACATCGCGAAGATCGAGGGTGAGAGAACTGGGCCGATTGTTGTAGAGAACCGCGCCGTCGGCGATCACGGCATGGCGAATGCCGAGGTCGAACACAGTCGTATTGCTACTGCTGCTGGTGCGCTTGAACGGAGGAAGGTTGGAGATACCGTTCTTATCGACGAGGATCTGTGCGACGGGGTTGTCGATGCGAACGTTTTCGAAATACCATTCGCGTCCAAACGCTGAGATGATGCGCACCCCGGCCTGGACGTGTTGCACCTGGAGTAGCGGTGGGGATGAGTGCGATCCGGCTCCATCTACGGTAAGGCCGTAGAGGTCGACGCTGAGAGTCGAGAGATGCACGTCCAGATTCTGCAGTCGCACCGGAACGCCGAGGCTCTCTCCTGCTTGCCGCTGGATCAGATGGATGAGAAAAACCTTCCCGCGCGTACTGTTGACGACAATTACGAGTACCAGAGCGCCGAACAGAATCGGGAAGACAATCATCGCCGCGACCCACTTGGCGACCACGAACAACGAATGCCTCAAGGATCGATTTGGCTGAGGTTCACGGGGATCGGGGTCGTGGTTCGAATGATGGAAGACTGCCACAGGAAAACTCCTCAGAAAGCCTGACCGATGCTGAAGAAGTATTGCGTTGAACCGATGCCGGGGACAGGGTTGAGATTGTGTCCAACGTCAAAGCGGATGGGGCCAACGGGCGTGGAATAGCGAAGGCCGATGCCGACATTATTCGAATAGAGCGATGTGAAATCATGAAAGCCGATGAGCGGAAAGACATTGCCTCCGTCGTAGAAAGAAACGATGCTGAGGCCCTTCTTGATCGGAATTGGTATGCGCGCTTCGGAGTTGATGACAAGTAATTCGTTGCCGCCTTCGGGCACGGTGATCTGCGGGCAGTCTGGCGGTGTCTCTCCCGTGCTGCAGGCATAGACGTTGCGCTGCGGTCCGGCTCCGTCAAGCGGGTACCCGCGTAGCGTGTCGCTGCCACCGGTAAAGAAGGCCTCGCTCAAAGGAACGAAGCTATTGGCGAAGGGCTGCGCCAAACCGATGCGGATGCTGTTGGCCCACACGATGTGATGATACTTCTCCTTGTAAAACGCAGCCTGCGAAGTGAGCTTCGCAAAATCCACATTGGCGCCTAGTTTAGTGGAGTTGATATCGATCTCGAGCGACCCGAGGAAGCCCTTGTGTGCATCGAGGACGTTGTCGCGAGTGTCGCGTGTGAGATTTGCCCCAAAGCCGGAGAGTCGGACATGCTGATCTTCAGTAGGGACGAGTTCGGGGATCTCGATGCGAGTAAGGTCAGTCTTGCTGAAACTGTAGCGCACGAAGAAGAGATCTTTTTTCGCGCGATCGATGAAGCGTTGAACCTGGTAGCTGGCGCTCTCCTGCTGTGACGAAAAGATCGGATTCTCTTCGTTGCGTTCAGCGAAGAGTGAGACGGTGGACCTCCACGATGACCAGCGAAAACGTGGATCGATATAGTAGAAAGCGGCGCGTTGATCGAGGCGTCCGGCGAAGGCCGTGATTGAAAACGATTCACCCTTTCCGCGAAGGTTGTTTCGCGTGTACTGCACCGATCCACGCGGTCCATAAAACGTGACCTCGCTAGTGGCGAAGTTGGAGGGGAGACCGACGGGCGGTAGGGTGGGGATCGCGACGGTTCCGCCAGGAACGCTCCCGCCGCGTCTGATCAACTCAAAGCCAAAGCTGTATGTGAATTCGTTGCGTTTTGCCTCGTGGACCTTTACAAGGACGTCCTCGGAGGTTTGAGACGTGATCTGCCTTTTGAGATCGACCTCGGACCAGTCGAACACGCCGCTATGGTTGTAGAGATTGCTGTCGGCAGTCAGCAACTTCGTCTCGCTGAGGGGTTGATCCGGCTTGATAACTGCGATGTCGTCGTTGATCAGCCGCTGCTGCGTTCGGACGCGTCCCAGCGTCAGAATTTTGCCGGTGAATACACGCGGACCTTCGTAAATGTGGTAGACGACGTTGATGTGGTGCGGATCATCTTTGGAGACCCGGGCCGCAGTCTCGTGAAAGCTTGAAATGAGATAGCCGGCTCTCAGGTAGTTGGCTATGATGGAGGCGCGGTCAGTTTGCACACTTGTTTGCGAATACGGCTGGCCCGCGGCCAACTTCAGACCCTTGGGTGCAAACTCCGATTCAGGGAAGGTGTTAGCGCCTTCGATCGAGAGCGTATTCACGATGTCGCGCGGGCCCTCGGTGATGTGAAACTGAGCCTGAATGTCGCCGCCGTTTCTGGTGACAGATGATGTGACCTGGACGCCACTGAAACCTTGCGACCGGTAAACAGCTTTGAGGTTGTTGACGCTGGTACGTACGAGTTGTTCGCTAAATTGGCCGCGAGAGAACAAGCGCTTCTCTTTAACGGCGACCTGCGGCATGAGGTCCGAGCCCCTCACTTGCGATTGACCATTAAGATGAACGTCGGTGACTTTGTGTTTTCGCCCTTTGGTGACGCGATAGGCCACGGTCCGCCTCTTCTCGTCTCCGGTCATGTCTGTCGCGACTTTCACGTCAAAGTAACCCCGCGCCTGGAAGTGGGAGATGAGCGCCTGCTGGCCCTCCTGCACTGTTTCTTCGTCCACGCCGATGCCCTGGTATTCGGGCAGCAGGCTCCTCCTTGTCCACGGCCAGAGGCGTGCGCCCACAATCTGCACGGTGGTCTTGGGGCCAGGCTTCACGCTGAAATGGATGTCGGCGCGATTGGTATCGGCGTGGTATTCGGCGCCTTCCAACCTTGCCTGCGCTGCAAGAAAACCATCCCCCTGCAAGCGGGATTGAATGAATTTGGTCGCCGTATTCAGCGTGGAATTCTTGTAGGTCTTGCCCTCGCGAATTGCCGCTCCGCGAATCCGTGCAAGCAGTGTGGTGAGGCGCCGCTGCATTTCTGCGGATTCAGCAGGCGGAAGACCGGCGATGTCGATGGCGCCAAACTTCGCTTTAGGACCGAGAGCTGAATGGAACATAACATTAACAATTCCATGTTTCGCTTCGATGTTGAGCTCGGTAGAGACCTGCACCTGGAAATACCCGTTCTGCTCGAAGAAACTGATGAGTAACTGGCGATCATGCTCCAATCCGGTCGCGTCGTACGGAGCCTGTCTGACATAGTTTGCAGCCTGCACGAGCCGGGAATAGGCGAAGCGTTCAGCTCCAGGAAACTGAAAAATGCCGTAATAGACAGCGGGCTCGATTACGAACAGGACGCGAAGTCCTGACGCTTCCGGTTCCACCTTGACGGTCACGTTTTGAAAATTGCCCGAGCTCTTGAGCGCCGCGATCGTGCTTTCGATTTTCTGTTTGTCAAAGGGCTGGCCGGCTTGTTGTGCAAAATCCGAAGTGAATTGGGAGGATTTCAGGTCGGGGCGTCCCGCGATGTCGATCGAGGTGACAGTCTGCCCCTCGTAGGAGGTCAGTATCTGGCTGGCGGGATTATTGGAGTCTTGCGGAGTTTGAGATTCAAGTCTCGCGCAGGGATAAGCAAACAGCGAAATGCATAGCAAAAGCGAAAGCCATGGAGCGATTCCCTCACGGCCTGGGGCTGTCCCCCGAGCACTCCTGGCTGAAGATACCATCTGGTTTTAGATGCAGGAAGATAGGCTGTGTTTGCTCCGAACAGGCATGACGCTTTGATGTGGACGCAATTCTTTCGAGGCGTGTGAGACGGCTGGATCCTCCATAAAGGTGCAGGCTTCCACTCGCTAATCAATGACGCTTTTCGGCGTGCCGATTGGTCTCCGAGTTCCGGCTAGCGTTTTCCGTTCCCACTATGGAGGCCTCGCCGAAAAGGCGCCCGGAATCGTAGAATTCCTCAACGGATGAGTTGCCGGGCGTTTCATGCACAGGCGAAATGCTATACAATCCCATTCTCTGAGGCTGGCTAGCGGAGCCGGAGAAAGAATAGCGGAGGCTGACCATGGAAGTGGAGTTCACCGCAAGGCAAGTTAGCGTTCCCAAGTCCGTGCGTACTCAAGCCGAAGAAGGGTTGGAACGGGTAGGCCGAATTCTCGGCAGGACAGCGCGCGCCAGCATCACCTTTCGCGCGCAGAGACATCTGCAGATTGCCGAACTATCTATCAAGGCGAGAGTGCAGACGATTGAAGCCGCCGGCAAGGCCGACACCCTGGAGGCGGCGCTGCGGATAGCCATCCAGCACGCCGAGAACCAGGCGCTGCGCTATCGCGATCGGCAGTTTGAGCGAAAGCGCCTACCCAAACTGGACAAGGTGCTCACCGCTCCGCCGGTAGCCCATCCCAAACGCGGTGCGCAACCTGCAGGGCTGGCGGAAAACGGTAAGCTGACTCGCGCGAAGGTGAAGACCTCCATCGCCGTGCATTCGTTTCCGGTCAGCACGACTTTGGTGGAACCGCACATCCTGTCAAGCGGAGAAGCTATTGCGGTGGCACCGATGACCATCGAGGAAGCAGTGAAGGATGCCGAGTTCCGCGATCGCGACTTGCTGATCTTTCGCAACCGGCTCGGCCACCTGTATGTGCTGCATCGCCGGCGCGATGGACAGATGGAACTGGTCGAAGTTCCATGACCATCGAAATGTAACCTGGGTGCAACACTCTAAAAAACGGGGGTCGGCGCGCGCGGAAAAAGGTGTACGATGAGCGCATGGTTCCTCCTCCTCAACCGACCTCCGGTGGACTCTGCCGTCGATCGACGGAACAAGGAAGAGCGACGACAAACGCAAACAAGGAATTGGTTATACTCACCGGGATCTCCGGTGCTGGCAAAGCATCCGCGCTCAAAACCTTTGAAGACCTCGGCTACCAGGCAGTAGACAACCTGCCGCTGGAACTTATGCCGGAGTTTGCCGGCCTGGTGCAGAAATCAAAAGACATAGAGCGCGCGGCGATCGTGGTGGATATCCGCGAGGGTCAGGCATTCGATCGATTGCCCGAGATCATAAAGCAGGTCAAGTTGGTGCTGCCCACGCGTGTTGTGTTTCTTGACGCGCAGGATTCTATCCTGGTGCGGCGATATTCCGAGACCCGCAGACCTCATCCACTCAAGCGCTCAGAGACTGTTTCGCGTTCGATTGTGGAAGAACGCCAGATGCTCGATTCCATTCGCAATGTCGCCGATACGTTGATCGATACCTCGCGCTTCAACGTGCACGAACTGCGCGCCGAGATTCAGAAACGATTCGGGCACGAGGATCAGAGCCAAAACCTGCTCGTTTCGTGCCTGAGCTTCGGATTCAAGAACGGCGTGCCGCTGGATGCGGATCTGGTGTTTGATGTGCGCTTTCTGCCCAATCCGCACTTCGTGCCGGAGTTTCATGACAAGACAGGCCTCGACCCGAAAGTGGCGGATTACGTCAGAGGCTTTCCGCAAACCGAAGAGTTCCTTGCCAAGGTCACCGACCTGATGCTCTACCTGATGCCGCATTACGTGAAGGAAGGGAAGAGCTACCTGACTGTAGCCTTTGGCTGCACAGGTGGGCAGCATCGCAGTGTGATGATGGCGGAAGAAATGGCCAGGCGGCTATCGAAGGCGGACTACCAGGTGAAGCCTGTGCATCGGGATATGCCCCGCTGAGTTAGCGGGCGACTGCCGGTAGCTGATCGATCCAGCTTCTTAAAGCTGACTCAAACTTCTGAGCCTCATCGGGTGAGTCGGTGAGCCACACCAGCATCTTGCGTGCCGGAACTTTCTCGTAGGTTTCCGGCTTGTCCTGCTCTGATTCGGCATCGTGCTGGGTCGTCCAGTAAAGCCACAGCGAAGGAATCAGCAGGTTGCCTGCAGCGCTGGTGGTCTGCCAGCGATCGCTTACCAGCAGGTGTGCAGGAACGAGATGCGCGCGCGCATCGCTGAAGATGGCCATAGTAGGAGATTCGAGCGGCTCTTCGAGTACGACGCCGGCAAGATCTGCACGGGTGGCTGCTACTCCGAGCGCAAGATTTGCGCCGAGACCCTTGCCGACAAGGATGATTGTGTTGGCGGGAATGTGCCGGGTCTGAGTCAGATACTCGATCACAGAGCCGGCGTCCTCGCGCCATCGTGCTTCGCTGGGATGCGCGAAATGACTCTGGCCGTATCCCCGATAGTCGAAGGCAAAGACATTCAGCCCTGCTCTGTTGAGCAGGGCAAGGACATTGACAGTGTCGCCGAGATTGCCGTCAGCGCCGTGCAGATAAACGGCGGTAAAGCGCGCCGGAGCCGTCGCTGGAATCCACCAGCCGCGCAGTTGTGGCTCGCCAGATGCGTTTGTGGCGAATCCGACGGAGTCGAACGGGAGATTTACGCTGGCTGGCGTGCGCGTCACGGTGGAGGTTGGGTGATAGAGCAACTGCCAGCTACCCTGCCAGAAAAGAATGCACAACGTAGCCCATGCGCAAAGCAGTGCGCCGGCGATGGCAATGGCTCCAGCGGTCAGCAGCCACTTTCCCGACACAGTCGGCTGAGGCGACGAGCCACGGGAACCATGCGTGGAAATTGATCGAGTTGAAGCCGATGTACGGACTTTTCCGGATGACCTTGCTTTGCTCATCTTTACTTGCCAACAAGTAGCGCTACGCATTTATGCTAATTGGGCCGCCGCGATCACGGCGAGGCCATCAACTGCAATCGGAGAGTCATCATGTCAGAATTTGTGCGGATATGTTCTCAGGGGGAACTGCCGGCAGTGGGAATGGTGAAGGAGTTCCTGGTTGAAGGCCGGGCGATTTGCGTGGCCAACGTGGACAGCGCAATCTGCGTGCTCGATGGGACATGTCCTCACGAAGGCGGGCCGTTGGGCGAGGGGTCCATTGAAGGCGGAAAGATCGTGTGCCCGTGGCACGCATACGCATTCGATCCTCACACCGGCGCCAACGAGGAAGATCCCGAAGTGAATGCCACGGTGCTGGAGGCGAAGGTCGAGGCTGGCGAGTTACGTGCGAAGTTGTGATGCGCGGGCTACGGGAATAGAGGCGAAGGGACTCGCGCGAATTCTTGAGGCATCGATCTACGATGATGCGACAACGGTTTAAGACTTTTTGGCCGGGACCTTCTTGCCTTCCTTGCGCGCCTCCGAGAGTCCGATAGCGATGGCTTGTTTGCGATTGGTAACCTTCTTACCACTTCGCCCAGATTTCAGCTTGCCCTGCTTCATCTCGCGCATTTCTCTTTCAACGTTCTTTCCGGCGGATGGAGCGTATTTCCGGCGAGATGATTTCTTGGCGCTGGATTTCTTCGCCGCGGTGCTGCGCGTGGTCTTCTTTGCCCGGGGGCTTGCTGATTTGCTGCTGGATTTCTTTTTGGTTGCCTTCTTCGTTGCCATAGCTATCCTCCTCGGAGGTCAGATGGCGAGCGGCTTTGGGCAAGTTGTATGGAATGGATGCGCTGTTCTCATCGTGATCCGTCGAGATTCTTCTCTATACGACGCGGCGCACTCCGGGTATGCGTACCAGCGGATCAGCGATGAGCCAACTCGCACCGCACGTAAGCGCGCCGGTGACAACGAACTTGAGAAGTGCAGGAGCGATCCACGGATGAAGCAGGAGGCTGATGCCTACCAGCACCAGCGGGTGGATGATGTAGACCGCGTAGGCACGGCGATTGAGCCACGACCAGAATTGCGAGGGCTTGTTCATGTACGCGCGTGCGAACAATAGCCATGCGGCGATGAGGCCCCAGGCTACGAAGGGATCCCAGAAGGCGTAGAAGATGGCGGGCCACGTATGTCCGCCGGAGAAGTTGGCCTTGCCGGGACCAAAGACGCGCATGGCGATAACGATGCTGGCCGGCAACAGTAGCCACGCGATAATCAGGGTGATGACCCACGGACGCGCGTTCTTCCAGGTAAGCTGGCGGATCCAATCGTGGCGCCACGCAGCGATGCCAACGGCGAAGAGGAAGATATAGGGCGCAAAGTATCCCAACTGCAGGCCGATGATGTTTTTGCCCGTTGGAACGAATTGCCGGACGGTGAGGCTGACTGCGCCGACAATGATGGCACTCAGAAGCCAGCGCCAATAAGAGGGAACTGCGGACGACGTTCGCGCGGACTGCGAAAGCGGAGCGCCCAACGTTGCTCGCCATGCGCAATAGCCGAGGCAAAACATCAGTAATGCCTGAGGGAACCAAAGTGGACCGTTGATGATGATCGTGTGATTCCAAAGATAAGGGAAGACATGCCAGAAGCCTTTGCCCTCGTGCGCTGCGACCATGGCGGCGGTCACAGGTCCCAGGACAAAAATGAAGGCGAGAAGTGGCAAGCCGAGGCGCAGAAAACGGTCGCCGAGAAAACGTGCGTAGCCTTTGCGTTCTAGCGAGGCGGGCGTGAAGTAGCCGGCGAGCAGAAAGAAAAAGCCCATGAAGTAAGACTGGTTGGTTGCACAGAAGAGGGTGAGCAGAATGCTGGAAGGTCTTGGCGAGGGATACAGCTCGTTGTAGAACCAGCCGCCCGCTGCGCCGTAGGTGATAGCGGTGTGGTGCAGCAGGACCAGGGCCGTCATGACGCTGCGCAGGCGATCGATGTAAAGGTCGCGCTGCGGAGCTACGCGTGTTACGCCGCTTGCCGGTTCAGCTTCTTGGACGGGTATGGCATCCGCGCTTCCAAGCATGGAGCCATGATACGGAGTGCGGATGATTTCAGTCAGTTAAATTTGTGTTCGTGCTTTCCCACCCATGCCGCGATGACGCCGTGCCATGGATGGGGCACCCCACATCTGTGTCTGGTTCAGCGAGATTCCAGGACTCAGAAGCTAGACCTGGGCACACACGGTAGCAGAGGAAAAGCAGGTCCTTCGCTCCGCTTACCCCGCCGACGACTTGCGTCGTCTGCGGGGCCCCATGCGTGCTTGCTCAGGATGATACCTTCACAAGCGTGGACGAGGACTGATTAGTACTTCACGATGGCGGTGAAGGAGTCGGGCTTCAGGCTCGCGCCGCCAACCAATGCGCCGTCGATCTCTTCCTGGCCGCAGAGGGCGCTGGCGTTTTCTGCCTTGACGCTTCCGCCGTAGAGAATGCGCATCTTTGCAGCCACGTCGGCTCCAAGAAGTTTCGCCACTTCAGCGCGAATCATCTTGTGCGCATCGACGGCCATCTCGGGCGTCGCGGTTTTGCCGGTGCCGATGGCCCACACGGGCTCGTAGGCAACGACGATAGGCGCGGCAGCTTCGGGCGTTATGCCGGCGAAGGCTCCAGTGACCTGCGTCTTGAGCACCTGCTCGGTTTTGCCAGCTTCGCGCTCGGCCAGAACCTCACCGACGCAGACAATGGGAACGATGCCGTGCCTGAGCGCGGTGTGCAGCTTCTTGTTGACAATTTCGTCGGTCTCCGCAAAGTACTGGCGGCGCTCGGAGTGGCCGATGAGCGTGTGTGTCCCGCCTACCGCGATGACCTGCCCGACGGAGGTTTCGCCGGTATAGGCGCCTTCCTCGGCGAAGTGCATGTTCTGGCAGCCGACAGCTACGTTAGATCCCTTGGCCGCGGCAACGACCGTGGGCAACAGAACAGGCGACGGAAACAGGGCGATTTCGTCGCGGGTGTGGCCGGCAACGAGCGGTAGAAACGCATCGACAAATGCCTTGGCTTCGGCGGGTGTCTTGTACATCTTCCAATTGGCAGCAATCAGTTTCTTGCGTGACATTTTGTATAGAGTCCTCAGGGTGATTTTATCGGACGGAAACTGAGTGCACGGGTGATATGGCGCACACGCGAAGCAGATGTGCGGACAGTGAATGTTTCGCTTGAACGATATGCAACCGTTTGGTTGCCTGTATCCCCCCCGCCCCATACTCTGTACGGAAGCTCCGTGTTTTCTGGAGGTTGCGGGCGAGGTGTGTCGCCAAAGTCCTCTTGTAATTGAACTTATCTGCAGAGTCCTCTCTCAAAAAGACTTAGAGGTGGTTATCGATTGAGTGGAACGATGGAGGATTCCGACTCACTCTCCATTGTGCGCCATGGCAGGATAATTGCCTGCAAATTGGCAGAGAGTTTTTGAGCAACGAAATGAGGAGGATGCGGATTTTGTTGGAACTGGATGCTTGACAGATGCGTGAGGTGAACCCCTCGGTTGAGACAGATTGCATTTTGACAGCAGGCTCGCCCGTGGTGGATGTCGGCTGAATCTGTCTTCGTAAAAAAATGAGGCAGGTCCTTCGCGCCCCTTACCCCATGCACGACTGGCGTCGTTCACGGGGCCCCA
Source organism: uncultured Acidobacteriaceae bacterium (assembly GCA_963735215.1). Taxonomy (GTDB): domain Bacteria; phylum Acidobacteriota; class Terriglobia; order Terriglobales; family Acidobacteriaceae; genus Telmatobacter. The sequence goes on from CAVTKF010000019.1 coordinate 279,136, forward strand.
AGCCGCTTCGCTCAGGATGACACTATCTTGTCTATAGATAGACTGGTAATTCAGAAGTTGAAGACCCTACTCGCTCCAAACCATTACATGGGTCATTGGGACTCTGCGATCCAACCCATGGCTGCTCAAGGAGGGGGTACCCGGGTTAACGTTGCGGCTCGGACTGACGGATGGCGGAGAGGTCCGATGGCATTTCGCCGTTCAGGAAGGCTTCGCGGTGGTCGGGGTCGCCGAGGTCCATCTTGAAGTGGTACCAGGTGCCGTCCTGCAGGATGCCCATGTTCCAGGGGCCCGAGACGGAATCGGAAAACTGCCAGACAACGTGGAAGCCCTCCTCGTTCGTAAATCCTTCGTTGTCGGCCTGGAGGATCGAATCGCCGCGCTCCCACAGATGCGCGCGCAGGGCGTGAAGGGCGTTGCCGCCGTCCTCGGTTTCTGACCCCTGCAAGTGCTGGAACGCGTAGACAGTTTTCACTTCGGCCAGGAATTCATGGAGCCATGCAACGCCGGTTTCCGGTTTGCAGTCCTGCGTTTCTTCAATGAAATCCGCGACCTCATCCTGGCCGACGGAACCATTCGCGACGGGATTCCGTTCCAGCACGGCAACCTCGACCTCATCGTTGCTCGAGAGCAAGAGGCTTTCCCACTCTTCTTCGGTGCCTTCTTCGACCGAGAGCTTATGGTCAGGGTGATTGGAGCGAATGAAGTCCGCGAGCTCGTCGAAGGGGGGAAACTCTGAATCTTTGGACAGGACTCGCGTGTAGTAGGGCACAATTCTCTCCCGGGGGAACATGGGGATGTTCCGGTCTTTGAGTTTAATACTCTGCTGCTTGTTCAGCGGATTCCGCGGGTGCCTAGCACGGTTCGTTCCGGCCCTCCGGGACGGATGGAGTTTTGCTGGTGGACGGATTCCCAGGACTCCGCTGCGCTCCGGCCTGGGCTGATTTTCGATCCTCCTTCCGGGAGGATTTGAGCCGGCTCAGCCCTGGCTCAGAGAATGGGCAGGTATTCAGTGTCCGAGCCGACATCTGGAGCCGCACTGTTACGCGTGGAAGTGTGTATGCGGATGCAGGTTGCGCACCGTCCGCGTGTCTTTGTGCGGAGCGGCGAGCCCGCTGGACACGAAGACGGCACCCACAATCGCGATCGTCAGCAGTAGCGCCGGCAGCAGAAAGAGCAAGCCTTCTGCATGCGTGTCGAAGATGTACGGGAGAGTCTCTCGAACCTTGTTTGCCGTGAGCCATACCAGCACGACGATGATGCCCGAACCGCCGATGGTGAGCAGCGCTGCGCCGATAGCAACCAGAAGATGACGCGTCATCGGGTTACCCCCTGTCAATTCCAGAGTCCGCGCCTCATCTACTTTTGTGCAGGATCGCCGCTCCCTGCTGGTCGCGTCGATTTGAATTCAGTGGCTTCGAGGTACATTCACTCTGGAATTGCGATAGAGAGATGCCGCTTGCGGCACATCTCGCATCGACACCTCTGTTCCGGTAAAGATTATGGGCCGGTTTGGAAGGGGGAGCAAGTGATCGGGGATACGGGATTGACATCGGTCAGCTGGGTGACGGCGGGCTGGTGTTCGTGCTTTCCCACCCTAAACGCCAAATGCGCGTTTAGGATGGGGCACCCGGTTTTGTGCTGGCCGGCTACTTGTTGGTGAGGGCTTCCACGCCGGGGAGCTTTTTGCCTTCAAGGAATTCGAGGCTGGCGCCGCCGCCGGTGGAGATGTGGGTGACCTGGTCGGCATAGCCGGCCTTGTTGATGGCGCTGACGGAGTCTCCGCCGCCGATGATGGAGATAGCGGCCTTGTTCATCGCGACTGCCTTGGCGATGGCGTTGGTGCCCACGGCAAAGCGCGGAAACTCGAAGACTCCTGCCGGTCCGTTCCACACGATGGTGCGGGCGGTGGACACGACTTCTTCAATGGCCGCGACGGATTTAGGGCCGATGTCGAGGCCCTGCCAGTCGGCGGGGAAGTCTTTCGAGCAGTCCCAGGGTTGGGTTTTGGCGTCGGGCGAGAAGCTGTCGGCGAGAATGTTGTCGACCGGGAGCAGGAGGTTGACACCCTTGGCCTTCGCCTTTTCAAGCGCGGCCTTGGCCATGTCGATCTTGTCTTCTTCGACGAGCGACTTGCCGGTGGTGACACCGAGCGCGCGCTGGAAGGTGTAAGCCATGCCGCCGACGATGACGAGGGTGTCGACTTTGTCGAGCAGATTGTCAATGACGTCGATCTTGCCGGAGATCTTGGAGCCGCCGATGATGGCGACGAAGGGCTTCTCGGGCGATTCGAGCGCCTTGCCGAGGTAGGTGATTTCCTTCTCCATCAGCAGGCCGGCAACGGCAGGCTTGAGGAAATGAGTGATGCCTTCTGTCGAGGCGTGGGCACGGTGCGCGGAGCCGAAGGCGTCGTTGACGTAGATCTCGGCAAGTGAGGCGAGGGCCTTGGAGAAGGCGGGATCGTTGGCTTCTTCTTCGGGGTGGTAGCGCAGGTTCTCAAGCAGCAGTACCTGGCGCGACTCGAGCTGGCGGGCCATCTCTTCGGCGATTTCGCCGACGCAGTCGGGCGCGAAGGCTACGTTGACGGATTCGCCGAGTTGCTTGTCGAGGAGCTCGCGCAGGCGGTCGACGACGGGGCGCAGAGAATACTTTGGATTCGGTTTGCCCTTGGGACGGCCGAGGTGCGACGCGAGGATGACCTTGGCGTGACGGCGCAGGGCATATTCAATGGTGGGCAGCGTGGCGACGATGCGGGTGTCGTCGGTGATGGTCGAGCCGTCTTCAGAGAGCGGCACGTTGAAGTCGACGCGGATAAACACGCGCTTGTTCTTGAGTTCGATGTCGCGAATGGAGAGCTTGGACATTGTGTTTTCCTTGAAAACAGTTGTCAGAGGTCAGTTGTCAGTGATCAGCAGTCAGTTATCGGTATTCAGCTGTCAGTTGGAGATTTCGGAATTACGGCGTCCATCTCGATTTCGACGCGCCATGCGGGATTCAGCAGGGCGGCGACGACGAGCATGGTGGCGGCAGGACGAATCTGGCCGAAGAACTCGCCATGAACACGGCCTACGGCTTCCCAGTCTTCAACGTGGGTGAGGTACATGCGGGTGCGGACTACGTCCTGGAAAGATGCGCCGGCTTCGGCGAGAGCTTTTTCGGCGATGGCGAAGATGCGGCGGGTTTGCCCGGCTGCGTCTTCGTTATCAGCGCCGACGGGGCCGGTGCCGGAAAGGTGAACATAGTTTCCAACGCGAACGGCGCGGGAGAAGCCGATGATGGGCTCGAAGGGGGATCCGCCAGTGATATTTTTTCGCATGAGCTTGTGGTCCGTGCGATCCCACCCATGCCGCGATGAAACTGCGACATGGATGGGGCACCCAGGAAAAATGGTGGACTAGAGGCCCTTCTTGGCCAGGAAGCCGATGAGGTCGACTACGCGGTTGGAATAGCCCCACTCGTTGTCGTACCAGCTCAGCACCTTGACGCTGTTTCCGACGACCTTGGTGAGAGGCGCGTCGACGATTGAGGAGAGCTTGTTGCCCTTGAAGTCGGAGCTGACCAACTCGCCCGCCTCGTAGCCAAGGATGCCCTTGAGCTCGCCTTCGCTGGCAGCCTTGAGAGCGGCGTTCACGGCCTTGGCGTCGGTGGCCTTCTCACTGATGAAGGTGAGATCGACGATCGAGACGTTCGGTGTTGGGACACGGATGGCGAAGCCGTCGAGCTTGCCGGCGGTCTCAGGAATGACCAGCTTGAGGGCCTTGGCGGCGCCGGTGGAACTGGGAATCATGTTGAGAGCAGCGGCGCGCGCGCGGCGCAGGTCCTTGTGCGGGAAGTCGAGAATGACCTGGTCGTTGGTGTAGCTGTGAATGGTGGTCATGATGCCGCTGACCATGCCGCAGTGAGCAAGCAGAACTTTGACGACCGGTGCCAGGCAGTTGGTGGTGCAACTGGCGTTGGAGATGATGTTGTGCTTCGACGCATCGTACTTGTCATCATTGACGCCCAGAACCAGGGTGACGTCTTCGTTGGTGGCGGGAGCGGAGATGATAACTTTTTTGACGGTCGAGCCCAGGTGAGCCTTGGCCTTTGCGCCGTCGGTGAAGTGGCCGGTGGATTCAATAACGACCTGTGCGCCTACCTCAGCCCAAGGCAGCTTGGCGGGGTCGCGCTCGGCCCAGACCTTGATCTTTTTGCCATCGACGGAAATGAAGTCGTCGCCGGAGGTGACTTCGTTCTTCAGATTTCCGAGAACCGAGTCGTACTTGAGCAGATGGGCAAGAGTCGCCGGGCTGGTCAAGTCGTTAACGGCAACAAAATCGATCTCTGGATTGCCGAGGGCGGCGCGCAAAACGTTGCGGCCAATTCGGCCGAAGCCGTTGATGCCAACCTTAACTGCCATGTGTATTCTCCTTCGTTATGGGTGGATCTTCTTAAAGTTGTGAGTGATGGCATGCGGCGGGAGCAAGACGTGCACCAGGCAATTCCACCAAACTCATCAGGCTAACACTGTTGTCAACAAGAACCAAATGAACGCTCCGAGAATTGCGACCCCGTACCAAAATGCGCTCTACGCTAGTTTGTATGTTCAGATACGGGACTGTATGTGACGGGTTTCACATCATTTGCAGTGGCTCCGGTGAGTGTGGTATCCCGGTAGTGAAGGTGTAGAAAGCGGAATGAGAAGACGTTCCCGACGCACAGCAAATAATTCAGAATCCACAGGCAAAATAGGCCAGGAACTCCCACAGAATCAACCACGCCCGCTGGTGCCGTTGTATCCGGACGAGGCTCTGCCCGGGGAGACCCGGGGGGCACGGCAGACAACTGCGACGCCCGAGGCTCGTGCTTCGCGACCTGCAGCAGCGCCGACCGAGACTCGCGCTTCGCGACCTCCGGCAGCGCCAACAGAGGCTCGTGCTCCGAGGTCGCAGGCGGCTCCGGCTGAGCCTCGCGCGCCGAGGCAGCAAACACAAGCAAAGCGTCCCCCGCGCCCGGAGTGGAATGAGCCTGCCGGTTCTGGGCGCCTGGAGATGGAAACACAACCGGATATGCCCTCGGTGCCCCCGCCCGAAGCGCAGCCGGCGGAGCGCTCGCCGCAGGCCCCCAAGGGCTTCGTGGTGTTGGCAATCGGGCTGCCCGGTTCCGGCAAGACGACTTGGTTTCGGCGTCGCGGCGTGACTCCGCTATCGAGTGATCTGCTGCGCAATATCCTCTTCGACGATGTGGAGGAGCAGAAGTTTCAGGGATTGGTGTTTTCGACGCTGCGTTCGCTGCTTCGCGCGCGGCTGATTGCAAAGATGCCGTGGAATTATGTGGACGCGACCAACCTTTCGGTGCACGAGCGGCGTCAGTGGATCAAGATGGCCAAGAGCTTTGGCTACGAGACGCAGGCAGTGTTCTTCGATGTGCCGCTGGAGGTGTGCCTGGATCGCAATCGCCAGCGCGACCGGTCGGTGAGCGAAGACGTGATGCGCAAGATGGCAGAGAAGCTAAAGGCGCCGGCGTTTGAAGAGGGATTCGCGAAGATCACGGTAGTGCGGGTGAAGAGCGCGAGCTAAAGCCCCGATTGGGTGACAAATGCCTGACACGTTGCGATACGTTTCCGGCGAAGAGATCTGCAAGGGAGATCGCGTGCGTTTCCACGGGCATGCGGCACAGATCGAGTTTGCCGCTGCCGAAATGAGCGATCCTGAACATAGCTGCTTTGTCCGGCTCTATGGCGGCGGGGTGATGGTAAACGACCCCGCAGTTTCAGGTCATACGTTCATACCGGTCGATCAACTCAAGAACTACGAAGACCTGGAATTTGTTGCCCGTAGTTAGACTGGAGACTCCCCCATGAGCACTCATACTCCCCCTGTTCCTTACGTCGAGCCCTGGCTACGTGGGACGCATGCCGACGTGTCCGCAGTGGGCCGCGCCGTTCTGCATGCGTTTGACCTCGCGCTTGACGACATCACGAAGTGGACCGCGGGGCTGAGCGATCTCGAGGTGCATGCGCAGCCGATGGGATTGTCCGCAGTGTCGTTTCACCTCAGGCACATTGCTCGCTCCACAGATCGGCTGCTGACCTACGCCGAGGGCGGGCAGATTTCCTCAGAGCAACTCGCGCTGCTGAAGGGGGAGCATACGGGGTGCGAGACGCTGGCCGACCTGCTGGCAGAACTCGAAGCTGCCTTCGGCAATGCAGCCGACCGGGTCCGCGTGCTGGCGACAGCAGACTTCAACACGTTTCGCGGCGTGGGCCGCAAGCAGTTGCCGACGTCGATTGGCGGAGCGCTCGTGCACGTGGCCGACCACACGCAGCGGCACGTCGGGCAAGTGGTGACGACAGCCAAGGTGCTGAAGGGGTTACGCTCGTAGGGACCCCGCTCGACCTGAAGACGACCTCGGCCCAGGTAGATCGCGCAACCGGTCGGGATGAAGACCTGAATGTACTGAGAGAAACGCGCAATGATTGACTTCTTCTTCAGTCTTCCGTTGATAATTTCCGGATTGGTCATCATCGGGTCGTTGTGCGTGTTTGCGATTGGCGGCCTGCTGTTCGTTCGCCGTTTCGCGTTGCCGCGTCTCCATATCAAGGACGAGGACGGGCACTTTAGCGGAGCCATGGTGCACAGCGTGATGGTTTTCTACGGGCTGGCTCTCGCATTGATTGCGGTGAACGTTTTCGAGACTTATTCCGACGTATCGAAGATCGTTTCACAAGAAGCGACATCCCTGGCGCAACTCTACCGGGATGTCAGTGATTATCCTGAGCCGATACGCACGCAACTGCAAAAGGAGTTGCGCGATTATGTTTTCTCGGTGATCCACGAGGATTGGCCTATGGAGGCGCGCGGGCAGGTGCCGGAGGGAGGAGTCGAGCGGATGGACCGATTCCAGGGCATGCTGGTCAGGTTTGAGCCGGTGACTGAGAGCCAGAAACTGCTCCACGCCGAAACACTACGGGCCTATAACAACATGATCCAGGCTCGCCGCATGCGCCTCGACGCTGTGCTTACACACTTGCCTGGGGTCATGTGGATTGTGATCATTCTGGGCGCGCTCATCAGCCTGGGCGCCGCCTTCTTTTTCAAGGTCGAGGATGTGCGCGTCCACGGAATTCTGGTGACGCTACTCGCGATGTTCATAGGGATGGTCATTTTCATGACCTTTGCGCTGGACCGTCCCTTCATGGGCGATCTTGCGGTAGGATCGGATGCCTACCAGCTCATTTACGACCATCTGATGAAGCCGTAGCTGCAGACGTGGCGATCATCTATTGGGCAGCACTCCCAATCCCAGGGCGCGCGGCATCGGATGCGGCCCTCTATCCGCGAGGTCACGCATCCGAAGGCTGCAGCTGGAAGGTAACAGCTAGCGTGTCTTCGCCACTTCCTCCACCGTCACCGGATCGAGGAAGGGCATGCTCGCACGCAGTTTCTTGCCGACGATCTCAACGGGGTGTTTGGCCTCGGCTTCGCGGAAGGCAATGAACTCCTTGCGGCCAGAGTTCTGATCGGCGAGGAAGCGCTTGGCGAATTCGCCGTTCTGGATCTCGGTGAGGATGGCCTTCATCGCCTTGCGGCTCTCTTCGTTGATCACGCGTGGACCGCTGACGTAATCGCCCCACTCAGCCGTATCTGAGATGGAATAGCGCATGTACGCCAGGCCGCCCCGATAGATTAGGTCGACGATGAGCTTGAGCTCGTGCAGCACTTCGAAGTAAGCACTCTCCGGCTGATAGCCGGCCTCGACCAGCGTTTCGTACCCGGCCTTGATGAGCGCGCTGACGCCGCCGCACAGCACTGCCTGCTCGCCGAAGAGGTCGGTCTCGGTCTCTTCCTTGAACGTGGTCTCAAGCACCCCGGCGCGCGTGCAGCCGATGCCTTTGAGGTAGCTGAGATTGAGCGCATGGGCGTTACCAGTCGCGTCCTGATGCACTGCGATCAGTCCGGGAATGCCGCCGCCCTCGGTGAAGACCTCCCGCACACGGTGGCCAGGTCCCTTCGGCGCAGCCATCCCCACATCGATGCCGGCAGCGGGAGTAATGGTCTTGAAATGAATATTGAAACCATGGGCGAAGAGGAGCAGTGTGCCGGGTTTCAGATTCGGTCCAATCTCCTCGGCATACAACTTTGCCGCAGTCTGATCGGGAACCAGAACCATCACCACGTCGGCCCACTTGGTCACTTCAGGCACGGTGCCAACTTCAAGGCCGGCCTTCTGCGCTTTGGCTATGGACTTGGAGTTTGCGGCGAGGCCCACCTTCACCTGTACGCCTGAGTCCTTGAGGTTGAGTGAGTGCGCATGCCCCTGCGAGCCGTAGCCGATGATGGCTACTTTCTTGGCTTGAATGAGGGAAAGGTCGGCGTCGTGATCGTAATAAGTCTTAGCCATGTGTATCGGAATTATCCTTTGCTTTCGAGAGTCAGGGATTAGGGATCTGAGATCAGGGATCGGAGACCAAAGATCTGGAAACAGAAATCAACTTCCTTTTCGCATCATCAGGCCCTCACAAACGTCGTAGCCCCGCGCCGTGTACGTTCGCGAAGCTGGCATTCGCGTAGCTGATCGGCGAGAGCAGGAAGATTGGGGATGCCGTAAATGGAGAAATTTTCGAGTTCGGCATCCGACGAATACAGATGCAGAAAAGACTGTCCGAGCAGGCGGCTGCCGAGCGGCTGGCGAAGCTCGAAGTGATCAACCCGGAACAGTTCAAGCGACTCCTGCACTTTGGAAAGCCAGCCACGGTCGAGCTTGATGCGCTGTGTCGTGATGGTGTAGTGAATGGCGCGGCTGCGCACGTAATAGCGGATGAGGATCATTCCGCATGCGACCAGTGCGGCTAAGACCAGGTAGACGATGTAGGCTGTCTGATTTTCGCTTTCCAGTAGATAAACAGCGGTGCCGGCGAGGAGGACGACGACAACGAACGGCACAACCTGCCCGACGCTGTAGATCATCGCGGGACTTCCGGAGAAGATGGTTTTCTCGGCTTCCAGTTCTTTGGTAGCCGCGTACGCAGCGAGGTCGGTGTTACAGAAGCGGCATTTGAGCGCGACGGCTTTGATGGTCTCGCCGCAAACCGGGCACGGTTTCGTACCTTCGTCCATGGTGCGCTCCTTTCGCGTCACAGTAACAATGCTAAGGCAAGGGAGTCGAAGTCGGCAGAAATGCTTTCTACGCGGGCTCGATGTCCGCGCTTTCTTCCGCCGCGTCTTCCGTCTCGTCCTCGAGAATGGCGGTCTCATCGACCGCTTTGCCCATCGCTTTCAGTACGCTGGATGTGTGGTGCCCGCGCCGCATCGTCATCTTTCCACTGCGGCATATCTCAAGAATCCGGCCATCGTCCTCGCGAAGCACTTCGATGAGGCCCTCGATCTTGCTTTCGACGCCCGTCATCTCGATCATCAGCGATTCTGAAGTCAGATCGACGATGCGTGCGCGGAATACTTCGACCAGGTCGAAAATCTGGGCGCGGTTGCGCGGGGAAGCGGCGACCTTGATCAGCGCAAGCTCGCGCGTCACGTTGGGCGCCTTGGCAATGTCGTCCACATCGACGACATTTTCGAGCTTGAAAAGGCTGGCGCGAATGCGATGCCCGGCTTCCTCGGAGGCCTCGCAGACCAGCGTCAGCCGCGAAAGGCCGACGCGTTCGCTGCGCCCGACGGTCAGAGAGCTGATATTGATGTTCAACCGCCGGAAAAGCGAAGCCACGCGCGTCAGCACGCCCGGCAGATCTTCAACGTATGCGACAAATGTGTGCAACATGATAAGCCTCAAGTTCTCAGTTGTCGGTTCTCAGTCTTCAGGAGCTGCTTTAATCGTCGTCATTCACCAGGCAACTGAAAACTGACGACTGATCACTGAGAACTGCTTTTACTCGTCGTCCGCCGACTCGACCAGCGGGTTCTTGCCGGGACGGCGGATCATCTCGTGCAGTGCGCTGCCTGCGGGAATCATCGGGTATACCGAATCTTCTTTCTCTACCAAGAAATTCAGGAGGAACGCGCCGGTTGCGTTGCGTGCTTCGTTCACCGCGTCAGCCACCTCGGCCCGCGTGGTCACCGCGCGTCCGCCAATGCCGTGCGCATCGGCCAGCTTCACGAAGTCCGGGCTGACCAGGGGCGTCGATTCATAGTTGCTCTCGTAGAAGAACTCCTGCCACTGCCGCACCATGCCCAGGTAACCATTGTTGATAACGGCAATGTTGATCTTGAGCTTTTCTTGCACGATGGTGGAGAGCTCCGCCGCCGTCATCTGGAACCCGCCATCGCCGGCGATCACCCACACTTCCTTGTCGGGGCACGCCATCTTCGCGCCGATCGCAGCGGGCAGCGCAAATCCCATGGTGCCAAGTCCGCCCGATGTCACCAGCGAGCGAGGCGTTTCGTGATGGAAATATTGCGCCTCCCACATCTGGTGTTGGCCCACATCGGTGGACACAATTGCGTCGCCGCCAGTAATGCGCCACAGGTCGTGCATCACGTGGGCGGCGTAGAGATGACCGGAGTCGGGGAGGTTCTTGATGTCGCGGACGGACACGGCACCCTTGCTCGATTCAATCGTCTTGAGCCATGCCGATCCGTCGCGCCCTGCGACACGCGGCAGCAGATCTTCAAGCACTGCGCGCAGATCGCCGACCAAAGCAACATCGACCTTGACGTTCTTGTTTACCTCGGACGGATCGACCTCGATGTGAATCTTCTTAGCCTTCAGCGCATAGGTGCTGGGCGTGCCTGTGACTCGATCGTCGAAGCGCATGCCGCAGGCAATCAAAAGATCTGCTTCCTGAATTGCAGTATTCACCCACGACTCTCCGTGCATGCCCATCATGCCCAGATTCAGCGGATGCGAAGCAGGGAAGTTGCCGAGTCCGAGCAACGTGAGCGCCACAGGAATCTGCGCGCGCTCGGCCAGCGTCTGCACCTGCTCCATCGCGCCCGATTCTGACACGCCGTGCCCGGCAAGGATCACCGGCCGCTTGGCATTGCGGATCAGTTCCGCCGCCTGCTTAAGCCCAGTCTCTTCCACGCGAAGCATGGGGTGTGGACGATACGGCCGCGGCTTGGCGGCTTCAAAGTCGAAGACAGCCGTGGCCTGCTGCGCATCCTTGGTGATGTCAACGAGCACCGGTCCGGGGCGCCCGCTCACTGCTATTTGGAACGCGTAGCGAATCGCGTGCGCGATGTCTTCAGCCTTATTCACAAGGAAGTTGTGCTTGGTCACAGGCAGCGTGATGCCTGTGATGTCGACTTCCTGAAACGCGTCGGTGCCCAGCACTTTGCTCGAAACGTTGCCGGTGATGCACACCATCGGAATCGAATCGAGCATGGCCGTGGCAATGCCGGTGACAAGGTTCGTCGCGCCTGGTCCGCTGGTGGCGATCGCCACGCCGACTTTGCCTGAAGCGCGCGAATAGCCGTCGGCCATGTGCGCGGCGCCCTGCTCATGCCGGACGAGAACGTGATGAATGGGAAACTTCCGCAGCGCGTCATACACCGGCAGAATCGCCCCGCCCGGGTACCCAAAAACTGTCGACACGCCCTCGCCGACCAGTGTTGCCCACACGATTTCTGCGCCTGTCAGGCGCGTCGGTGTGTTGAGGTGGCTCTCTGCGGATTGTGTCTTTGCGTCGTGTCCCATGTGGTTCTCCTTAACCCTGCGAGTTCATTCCGACTAGTTAATCCCTAATCCCTGCTTCTAAGTCGTCGCCCCTTGCGATGCGCTCGTCACGCGATCGACGTACTTGCGAAACACACCGGCAGGCCACCGCAGCGCCGGCGCTTTAAAACCCTTCAGTCGCTTCGCCATCTCCTCTTCGCTGATCTCCACATTCAGCGTGCGGTTCTTGATGTCGAATGCAATGATGTCGCCTTCGCGTACCGCTGCGATCGGGCCGCCAACAAAGGCTTCCGGCGCAACGTGGCCTGCCGTGAATCCGCGTGTCGCACCGCTGAAGCGTCCATCCGTTAGCAGCGCGACGGTGTGGCTCAATTCAGGATGACCGCTCACTGCAGCCGTTACCTGCAGCATTTCGCGCATTCCCGGGCCCCCTTTTGGCCCTTCGTAGCGGATCACCAGCACGTCGCCCGGTTTCACCTTGTCGCCCTGAACCGCAGCAAAGCACTCTTCCTCGGAATCAAACACCCGCGCCGGCCCGCGATGCTCATACCGATCGGCGGCTGCAATCTTCATTACGCAGCCCTCGGGCGCAAGATTGCCTTTCAGAATCACAAGTCCGCCCGTCGGCTTGATCGGTTGTTCGAAAGTCTTGATGACGACCTGCCCGGGAGTCTCCACAGCCAGCGCCGCTTCTTCGGCCAGTGTGCGTCCGCTGATCGTCAACGTGGACCCGTCGGCATGGCCTGCGTCGATGAGGCGCTTTGCAAGCAATCGCGAACCGCCCGCCGCCTGAAAATGCGAGGCCATGTACTTGCCCGCCGGAACGAGATCGCAGATAAATGGAGTCTTCTTCGATATGGCGTCGAAGTCGTCGATCGAGAGCTCAATGCCCATCTCGCGCGCAATCGCCAACAGGTGCAGCACGGCGTTGGTAGATCCGCCGCTCGCCGCTACGCTGGCAATCGTGTTTGCAATTGATTTCTTCGTGATGATCTGCGAAGGGCGCCGGTTCGCGCGTACCGCTTCCATCAGCATGCGTCCCGCCTCGCGTGTTGCCGCGTACTTGTCTTTATCAGTGGCGGGAACGCCGGATAGCTGCATCGGCGAAATGCCCAGCAACTCGCCGCTCATGGCCATGGTGTTTGCAGTGAACTGGCCGCCGCATGCGCCTGCACCGGGACAGGCATTCGCCTCGAGCGCTTCCAGTCCTGCGTCGTCGATCTTGCCCGCCGCGTAGGCGCCGATGCCCTCGAAGACATTCTGGATAGTGATGTCGATGCCGTTTAGTTTTCCAGGAGCGATGGACCCACCGTAAAGCATCATCCCGGGAATATCGAGCCGGCACAGCGCCATGATGATGCCCGGCATATTCTTGTCGCATCCGCCGATGCCGACCAGGCCGTCAAAGAGATTGCCGCGCGCGACCAGCTCGATGGAGTCGGCGATGACTTCACGCGAGACGAGCGATGCCTTCATACCCTGCGTGCCCATGGTGATGCCGTCGGAGATTGTGATGGTGTTGAATTCCATCGGTGTGCCACCAGCTTCGCGAATGCCTTCTTTCAACGCCTCGGCCACTTCGCGCAGATGCACGTTGCAGGTGCCGATCTCGGTCCACGTATTCGCGATGCCGATGATCGGCTTGTGCAAATCATCTTTTGCAAATCCAGACCCGCGTAAATAAGATCGCGCAGCCGCGCGGCTCGGGCCCTCAGTCAACGGAATGCTTTGTCGCTTGCCTTCGATGGTCATTTTCTCGCTTTGCTCGCCAGCTTTAAGCTCTCAGCTGTCAGCTTTCAATTCGTTTGTGCTGCGACTCATGTCTGTCGTTTGCATATTCTGCTTTGTGGTCTCCCACCCATTCCGCCAGGAAACTCAGAATGGATCGGGCATCCACGTCACTTTGCTTTGAGCCAGGTTGCGTTGTCGTGTTGTGCTTCGAATTTGTCTAGTTCCGCCGCGTGCCGCAGGGTTAGGCCGATATCGTCCAGGCCCTCCACCAAACAGAATTTGCGGAACGGGTCAACATCAAACGTCGCCTTGAATCCGCGATCGTCCGTCACAGTCTGCTCTTCGAGCGAAACTGTGAGCTTGTAATTCGGAATGGTCTGCGCATTCTTGAGCAGCATTGCAACTTCTTCTTCCGTCAAGCGCGCCAGGACGATCCCGTTCTTTCCTGCGTTCGAGAAGAAGATGTCCGCGAACGTCGGCGCGATAACCACGCGGAATCCGAAGTCGCTCAACGCCCATGCGGCATGCTCGCGGCTCGACCCGCAGGCAAAGTTCTTTCCGGCGATTAGAATCTGCGCGCCCTTGTAGCGCGGATCATTCAGCGGAAAGCTCGGATGGGGATCGCCCGATGCAGTGCGCCGCCAATCGAAGAAAAGAAAGTCGCCATAGCCCGTGCGCTCAATGCGCTTCAGGAATTGCTTGGGAATGATCTGGTCGGTATCGACGTTGGAGCGATCGAGAGGCGCGGCCAATGCGGTCAAAGTCTTGAACGGTTCCATCAGGCCTTTACCTCCTCGTGAGCAGATTCATGAACTGGCCAGTTGCGGATGTCAACGAAGTGGCCCGCGATCGCGGCCGCGGCTGCCATCTCCGGAGAGACAAGGTGCGTGCGTCCGCCGCGTCCCTGGCGGCCTTCAAAGTTGCGGTTGCTTGTGGAAGCGCAGCGCTCTCCCGGCGACAGAATGTCAGGATTCATACCCAGGCACATCGAGCAGCCCGGCTCGCGCCAGTCGAATCCGGCATCTTTGAAGATCTGGTCCAGGCCTTCCTTCTCCGCCTGTGCTTTTACTTGCTGCGATCCCGGAACGACCATCGCGCTGACATGCGTGGACACCTTATGTCCGAACGCGATCTTTGCTGCCGCGCGCAAATCTTCAATGCGCGAATTGGTACACGAACCGATAAACACGCGATCGATTTCAACATCCGCTAGCGGCGTTCCCGGCTTCAGCGCCATGTACTCAAGCGCCCGTTCCAGTCCCTTCCGCTCCTGTTCATCTTTTGTCGCAGCCGGGTCTGGAACCGAAGCCGTAATTGGGGCGACCATGCCGGGGCTCGTTCCCCAGCTTACGTAAGGGACGAGTCTCGCCGCGTCGATCACCAATTCGCGATCGAACTTGGCACCGGGATCGCTGGGCAGTTTGCTCCACTCGCGGACCGCAGCCTTCCATGCTTCACCCTTGGGACTAAACCTGCGACCTTCGAGATACGCAAACGTCGTCTCATCTGGAGCGATTATGCCGGCACGCGCGCCGGCTTCGATGCTCATATTGCAGATCGTCATGCGGCCTTCCATTGAGAGCGCGCGGATCGCCGACCCTGCGTATTCGATCACGCAACCTGTTGCGCCATCGGTGCCGATCTTGCCGATGATGGCGAGAATGATGTCCTTCGCCGTCACGCCGTGCGGTAGCTCGCCTTCGACGGCGATGCGAAAGGTCTTCGGCTTCGATTGCGGCAGCGTCTGCGTCGCCAGCACATGCTCCACCTCGCTGGTGCCGATGCCGAATGCCAGCGCTCCGAAAGCGCCGTGCGTCGAGGTGTGCGAATCGCCGCAGACGATGGTCATTCCCGGCTTGGTGATGCCCAGTTCCGGCCCGATCACGTGGACGATGCCTTGCTCGCGGCTGTCTACGTCGTAGAGCTCGACGCCGAAGTCTGCGCAGTTTTTGCGAAGCGCATCAATCTGCGTGGCTGCGATCTGATCGACGATGTGCAGACGGCCTTCAATCGTGGTCGGCACGTTGTGATCCACGGTGGCAATGCAGCGGTCTGGGCGCCGTACTTTCCGGCCGGCGAGGCGAAGGCCTTCGAACGCCTGCGGGGAAGTGACCTCGTGCAGCAGCTGCAGATCGATGTAGAGCAGTGTTGGCTCGCCCTTCGGCTCAACCACGACGTGCTGGTCCCAGACCTTCTCGAATAGTGTTTTTGCTGTGCTACTCATCAGTTCCTCGGAATAAGCTTTCAGCTCTCAGCCGTCAGCTTTCAGCACTGTTTTGGTGATCGACGAAGAATCACCGGATTAAGCAATTCGACTTCTGCCCGCTTTCGCAACGAAGAAGCTGAGAGCTAAGGGCTGACAGCTAATAGCTGGCTCTTCACCGTCTCCCTCACCTTCGCGCCCATCTCCTTCGTCGACAGCACCGGGAATCCCTGCGGATTCGTTCGCGCGAGATCCGGCGTGCGGAATCCCTGCTCCAGCACCTTGCGAACCGAGCTTTCGATTGCCGAAGCTTCGGCCTCAAGTCCGCCCGAGTGTCGCAGAATCAGAGCACCGGTCAGGATTGCGCCCAGCGGATTCGCCAGTCCCTTGCCCGCAATGTCGGGCGCCGATCCGTGCACCGGCTCATATAAATTGACTTTGCCGCCGATCGTCGCCGAAGGCAGCATGCCGAGTGATCCCGTAATCACCGCAGACTCGTCGCTGAGAATGTCGCCGAAAAGATTCTCGGTCAGAACGACATCGTAGTTGCGCGGCTGATTCATCAGGTGCATCGACATCGCGTCGACATATTGGTGCTCGACTGTCACTCCGGGAAACTCAGCCGCAACTTCATTCACGGTTGCACGCCACAGTTGCGAAACCTCAAGAACGTTGGCCTTGTCTACGCTGGTCAGTTTGTTGCGGCGCTTCGATGCCAGTTCGAACGCGATCCGCGCTACGCGAACTACTTCGTCGCGGGTGTAGCGCATCGTGTTCCAGGCCTCGCCGGTTGTCTTGTCCCATTCGCGTGGCTGGCCGAAGTAGAGTCCGCCAAGCAGCTCGCGCACAAACAGGATGTCCGCGCCGTCGATGATCTCTGGCCGCAGGGGGCTGTTGACTGCGAGTTCCTTGAACGCAAATGCTGGCCGCAGATTTGCAAATCCACCGAGTGCCGCGCGCAACTGCAGCAGGCCGGCCTCGGGGCGCTTGTCCGGGGGAAGGGAATTGAATTCGTTGCCACCGACCGCGCCCAGCAGCACTGCATCGCTTGCGAGCGCCGCATCCAGCGTGTCCTCGGGCAGCGGCGCCCGGTCATTCACAATTGCCACGCCGCCGATGCGCTTCTCATCAATACTGATAGTGTGGCCGCCCAGCTCCGCTACTTCGCGCAACACTGCGACTGCTTCGTTGGTGACTTCGGGCCCGATGCCGTCGCCGGCGGTGACTAGAATCTTCAGATTCATTCGTTTTCCAGTAGTCAGTATTCAGTATTCAGTTTTCAGGCGACCGCGAGGAATCAATCCAACTCCGCCACGGGTTCCTGCTTCCGGTCGCGAATCTGATCAGGCAAAATCCCAACCAGGTCCTGGTCATAAATGTTCTTCTTGCGATCGGCCAGCGCGACAAAGCGGTAGTAGGTCTGCTGCAATTCCTCGCGCGAGAGCGTGTAGCCAAGCTGCTCCAAGCGATGCCTCAGCGCCGCGCGACCTGAATGCTTACCTAGCACCAAGCTCGTGCGCGACACTCCTACCAGCGTTGGCGTCATGATTTCGTAGCACAGCGGATTCGCCAGCATTCCATGCTGATGGATCCCCGATTCGTGCGCAAAAGCATTCGCGCCAACGATGGCTTTGTTTGGCGACGGCTTGAAGGTGATGATCTGGCCCAGCACCTGGCTCGTCGGATAAAGCTGGTCGAGTTTGATGTTGGTGGTGACGCCGTAGCGCTCGCTTCGCACATGCAACGCGGCAGCAAGTTCTTCAAGCGAAGCATTGCCCGCGCGCTCGCCAATGCCGTTGATCGTGCACTCCACCTGCCGTGCGCCTGCGGTAATGGCCGCGAGCGAATTTGCCGCTGCAAGGCCCAGGTCGTCGTGGCAGTGCGAGGAGAGGATGATGCCTTCAGCATCGACCGCGGGAATGCGCTCACGCACTTCGCGGAACATCTGGCCATATTCCTCCGGTGTCGTGTAGCCCACGGTGTCGGGCATGTTGATCGTGGTGGCGCCGGCCTCGATCGCCACGCGCACAATCTCAACGAGAAAATCCCGATCCGAACGCGTTGCATCCTCCGGCGAAAACTCGACGTCCTCAACGAACGAGCGAGCCAGGCGTACCGACTCCGCGGCCTGGTCGAGCGCCTGCTGGCGGCTCATCTTGAGCTTGTATTCGAGATGCAGATCGCTCGAGGCGAGGAAGACATGGATACGCGAGCGCTCGGCAAACTGCAGGGCACGGGCCGCCATCTCGATGTCCTCGGTTTTGGCGCGGGCGAGGGACGCGATGCGGGGCTTGCGAACGGCCTGCGTAATCGTCGCGATTGCGGCGAAATCGCCTTCTGAAGCCATTGCGAAACCGGCCTCGATAATGTCGACGCCCAGGTCCTCAAGGGCGTGCGCCATGGTCAGTTTTTCCTGCGTGGTCATGCTGCAGCCGGGGGACTGCTCGCCGTCGCGAAGAGTGGTGTCGAAGAATGCAACGTGATTTGGATTTTTCATCGTGTTCACGCCTGCCAGGGGAAGACGTTAGCTAACCCATTTAGTTTCTCGCATCGAACAGCTATAAGGCAAAGTTATTCTTTTTGGGGAACCTATTACAATTGCTTATGATTCGAGCTGTCAGTGTTCAGTTCTCAGTGGTCAGCAGATGCACTTCTCACGACTTGCTCCTGCAACTCGATTTCGTTGACTGAGGACCGGCGCCAGAGACACGCTGACAACCGCCAACTGAAAACTGATAACTGAGGACTGCCAACTT
The DNA here is from genome assembly GCA_963735215.1 of uncultured Acidobacteriaceae bacterium. Taxonomy (GTDB): domain Bacteria; phylum Acidobacteriota; class Terriglobia; order Terriglobales; family Acidobacteriaceae; genus Telmatobacter. The sequence continues at coordinate 297,436 of CAVTKF010000019.1, forward strand.
ACATGGAACTCACTCAATTGGAAACCTTTCTCGCCGTTGCCGAAGAGCGGAGCTTCTCCCGCGCGGCGGTTCGAATGCACCGCACGCAACCGGCAATCAGCCAGGTCATTCGCAAGCTGGAGGCGTCGCTGGGCGAGACGCTATTTGACCGCGCCGCCCGCGACGGCTCCCTCACCGCATCAGGTGAGCTGCTCCGCGACTATGCGCAACGTCTGCTGGCGCTACGGCGCGAGGCTTCGAGTGCACTTGACGAACTGAAGAGCCTGGAGCGTGGCCGTCTGCAACTGGCTGCCAATGAATACACGTGCATGTATCTGCTTGCGGCCGTCGACCAGTTCCGCAAGCAACACCCTGAGATCGGCATCTCGGTTCACCGCATGCTGGCCAGCCGAATCGCCGAGGAACTGAGCCTGCGCACCTTCGAGATCGGAGTCACGTCGTTCCGTCTCGATCCGGACAAATTCCGCACCATTGCTGTCTATAACGACAGCCTGGCCTTTATCGTGAGTCCGAAGCACCGGCTCGCCAAGGCGGCGCGCGTTTCCATCAACGATCTGGGAAAGGAGAATTTCATTGCCCACAACGTTACCTCGCCCCTGCGGCGCAAGGTCATCGAAGCATTTCAGCGCTACCGCACGCCGCTGAACATGGCCATCGATTTGCCCACCATCGAAGCCATCAAGCGGTTTGTCGCCATGGGCAACGGCGTTGCCCTGGTCCCGCATCTGACCATCGCCCATGAACTCGATGCCGGCGAACTGGTGCGCATCACCGTGGATGAACTGGAATTCAAACGCGTCCTGAGGCTTGTGCACCGACGGCAGGCCACCCTCTCCTATGCCGGCCTCGCCTTTTTGCGGACTGTCCGCGCCATGGCGCAGAAGCATGGACCGCCCTACTATTACCACGTGGAGCGGGCAGGGTGAGAAAAGCAGGGAATAGGGAAAAGCAGGGAATAGGGAATAGGGATTAGGGAATAGGGGAATAAATCCGGTGACGATCCCCGTTTCTACTTTTGTAGGGAAGATATGACTCTTGGCTGGTGGGTCTGCTATTCCCTAATCCCTAATCCCTGTTTCTAAGGGATTCCCATTCGTGCAGTGGTGCGTCTATTGACTTAGATCATTCTGAGTCAGCCGCTTCCGTCTGCATCCCGTTCTGGGCATTTACAATGCTGAGAGCGGTGCGTGGGGAAAAACTGGCGCGCCGTAATCAACAACCTGGTTGCCAGCCGGACGGTTGAGCAGTCGTGAGGTTCAAGACCGAATGAAGAAAATCGCCCTTATTGCCTTTCTGCTGGCCGTGTGCGTAGCAGCGGGTCGCGCTCAAGAGAGCCGGCAGGATATCAGCCTCAGCGGATCGGCCCTTATCGAGCCCTTTGTTGCCTCTTCCACCGATGTTCAGGTGCATTCCAATACCGCCTATGGCGTGTTGGCCAGCTATCGGTTCATGCTTACTCCGAACAGTGCGCTTGAAGCCAATTATGGAATCACTTACGAGAACAAGATCAACTACTACGTGAATCCGAACCACTACCAGGTGAATACCCGTACACAGGAGATTTCAGCCGCTTACGTGCGCAGCTTCACCTTCAAAAAGTTCAACCCGTTTGTCGAGGCTGGCCCGGGCGCACTCATTTTCTTGCCCATTCGCAACTCCGGCACCACCAACATCGACGTCAAGCAGGAAACCTCGGTGGGCGGACTCTACGGTGGCGGCATTGCCTATGAGATCAGCCCCAGCTTCGACATCCGTGCAGAGTACCGCGGCTTTGTCACCAAGGTGCCTACGTTCGGCCTTTCGCAGTTCTCCACGAACAAGTGGTACAACATCTACAACCCCGTCCTCGGCGTCGCCTACCACTTTTAAGAAGCAGGGAATAGGGATCAGGGACTAGGGAATAGCAAACCCGGCTGCGTAACTTGCAGACCGGAAGAATGGGGATGGCCGAAGCCATCCCCATTTCATTTCTTTCCACTCTAAACACGTCGATTCGATGTCATTTCCGAGCTGGCAAAGGAAGTCAGAAATCCGCAGTCACTTTATACTCCCTGATCTCTAGCGGCTGTTTCCTAGCCCCTAATCCCTAATCCCTGATCCCTGCCTTCTCCCCGCTTCAACATACCTGCCGAGTTCCTTCACCATGGCGCAGTGGGGTTTCAGTATCGCGATGGCGCGCGATCCCTCGTCGGCTGCGTGCAACTGGCAGTCCACGTAGAAAACATATTCCCATGGTTTGCCCTGAACGGGCCGCGACTCAATCTTGGTCAGGTTCGTTCCCATCGCCGAAAGCTCGTTCAATGCCGCTACCAGGGATCCCGGGCGGTTCTCCACTGAAAATGCGAGGCTTGTTTTGTTGGCATCCATGTCGAAACGGGCATCCTTGGTACGACGAACCAGAAAGAAACGTGTGTAGTTCTCCGGATTGTCCTCAATGCCTGCCCACAGAATCTGCGCGCCGTAGTAGTGAGCTGCCGCTTCGCTGGCAATGGCCGCAGCGTGCCGGTCACGCAATTCGACCAGCTGCTTCACGCTTCCGGCCGTATCGTAAAAAGCGAACGACTCCATCTTCGGATGCTCAGCGAGGAAGCGCCGACACTGCGCCAGCGCCACGGGGTGCGAAAAGACGCGATCGATGTCGTCCAGCGTTGACGAGATCCCGATCAGGTTGTGGCGGATGCGAAGCTGCGATTCCCGCACCACCTTTACGTCGTGATGCAGTAAAAGGTCGAAGTGCTCCAGTACCGAGCCGGCAAGACTGTTCTCGATGGGAATGACCGCGCCATCCACCGATCCATCGCTCAGCGCGTTGAAGACATCGGCTGAGACCGTGCAGGGCACAATCACGGCGTCCGACAGCATTGCGAGCGTCGCTTCGTGACTGAAAGAGCCAGGTTCTCCCTGGATGGCAATCTTCATTCCGGTCCCAGCTTGTCTTGCGTTGGAGTCTGAGGCGCGAGTCGCAACCGGCGACTGCGCAGACTGCTTCCTCGCACCATACCATAGCTCAACTGCTGCTTTTTGCGAGATTGCCTCTTCCGTCATCTGCCTCTATCTCCGAAGCCATACGTCGGCGGCCACGAAAATCAGGAAGACCATGGCAATGACGCCGTTCATGGTGAAGAATGCTGCGTTCAGGCGCCGCATGTCGCGTGGCGAAACGATCGAGTGCTCGTACGCCAGCAGTAGTCCCGCAGCTGCAATGCCCAGCCAGCCGGCGATGCCGAAGCTGAACAAGTAGCCCAACCAGATCAGCATTCCAAGCATTACAAGATGCATGATCCTCGCGACCCAGAACGCCGCCGGCACCCCGAGTGCCTGGGGAACACTGTGAAGGCCGGCTTCGCGGTCATGCTCGAAATCCTGGCATGCGTAGAGCACGTCGAATCCACCCACCCACAGCATCACGGCAGCGGTCAGCACCACGATGCGCGGATCGAGGCTGCCGCGGACTGCAATCCACGCTGCAGACGGAGCCAGGCCGAGCGCCAGTCCAAGCACCAGGTGCGACCAGCGCGTTACGCGCTTCATATAGCTGTAGCCCAGCAGCACCGCCAGGACAACGGGGGCGAGATACAGCGTGAGCCGGTTCAGCTCTGCCGCGGCAATCACAAAGCCGAGGGCCATGACGATGGTGAAGCCCAGCACAAACTGGCGCGAAAGCTGGCCTGCCGGGATAGCGCGTGAACGTGTCCGAGGATTGGCGGCATCAAGATCGGCGTCAGCCCAGCGATTAAAGGCCATCGCGCAGGAGCGAGCTGTCACCATCGCCACCAGGATCCAGCCCAGCGTACGCCAGCCGGGTGCCCCGTGACTCGCTAGCAACACGGAGGTCAGAGCAAACGGCAGCGCAAAGATCGAGTGTTCCCACTTGATCATCTCCAGCGTCGTGCGGGTTTTCGCAACCAGACCCATCGCATGCAGCTCCATTTTCCAGTGTAACGGAGCCGCCGCTCGAGCAAGTGAAGTTAGAGAAGACGGGTTGTACGCCTTCGGCGTTCTCCTCCACTTGACGACAGCAACAGGGCGCCACTCCATGATGCCGAGAGCAAACCTGGTTTGCATGAGAGCAGCGCTTCTAGGCTGCAGGAAACACCGATTCGGAGGGAGGCGGGGGTTCCAACCCCCTCATAGGACCAACATCATTGGTGCCGGGTGTAGCAGGCGCCAACCCGCGGATGGGGATGGACAGATGACCGAGTTTGGTCCTGAACCAGCGGTTCAATTGTAGTGGACGTTTTCGCTCAATCAATGCGCGAATGAATTCCGACACGAAGGACTCTCAGGGCACGACTTCAGTCGCGCCGTAAGCTGCACAATTTCAACGTTGCTTTAGCCGCTGAGGGACATTCTCTCTTCAGTCCCTATGGGCCGTGTTGTTTGATCGGCAATCCTGTCGAGACTTATGCTTCGGCGTCGTCGATGGTCCCCACCAGCGGCAGCACGGTGTCGACCTTCGTCACTTTGAACAAATCCATCACGCGGTTGTTCGCACCCGCGACGATGAGTTTGGCACCATTGGTCTGGCAGCGCACGTAGTGGTTCATCACAAGGCCCATACCGGCTGAGTCCATGTACGGCACGGCGGTCAGGTCAATCACCGTCAGAGCTGGTGGCGCAGAGCCGCGCAGCTCCGTCTGTAACTCGAAAAGGTTGCGCAACGTGAGAGGGCCATTCAGGCAGAACACCCGGGTCCCGGGGTTCTTGCCTTCTTTGCGGTCAATCGTCAGTGGGCCGTCGTTCAACATAGAGAGACAAGTGTAAGGAATGAAACGTGCTGAATGATTACAGTTCTGTAAATGTCGCACGCAGGGCAAGCGGTCGTCCAGCAAAAATGCGGAAAGCTGTCGCGGAAGAGCTTTCAAGGATTGGAAGCGATTTGAAAAATGGAGAAGGGCACGGCTGAACCGTGCCCCAATTCCACCCCCCGAAAGAAACCAAGTTCATATGGCTGGCGGTTGCTACTGGGCCTGTCCGCCCTCGGTTGGCTGGCCGGCAACTTGCAGGTAGTTCTTCACGCTAAAGACGCCCGGCACGCCGTTGGCGCGGATGTTCGCCGTATCCTTGTCGGCCTTCGAATCGACAACGCCATACAATGCGACGTTTCCATTCTGAACGGAGATGCGGATGGGTTTGGCCGGGTCGATGGCGTACTTGTTCAGCGAGGGATAGCCATAGACGGCGCGCGCCACGGCCAACCGTGTCTGGTCATCCATGATCGACGTGGGATCGACCTCGATCTCGTCCATAACGTCCTTTACGCCGGGGTAAGTTGACACCAGCGCGAGGGCCGAATCCTTGTCGACGTCGGTGCGCGCGTGTCCGCCCAGCGTCACTGCGCCATTCTGGACGTCGAGTGAGATGGCATTGAACGCGTTTCCGTAGCCAACGCGATCGTAGGTCAGCTTCTCCAGCAACTTCGCCTTCAATTCGCTGTCCGGCACGTTGGGGCCGGCGACCTCAATGTCATTACGCACCGCGTTCACGCCCTTTGCCTTGCGGACGCGATTGGCCGCGTCTTTCTTGTATTCGTAAAGGCTGACGGTGCCGGTCAAGGTCGCGATTCCATTGTCGACCGCGACCTTTACGTCCTTGAATTGCGACTTCTTCAGTTTTGCCTCTGCGTCGCTGGAAGTATCCTGCCAGCCGATCCCGACACCCGATCCCTCCGCAGCAAATGCGGTCCGGGGAAGCCCAACAACGCTGAGGGTGAGCGCAGCCGCAACTATCGCGGCGGAAAAAGTGGATTTGGTTGCCATATTCGAACTCCTTGATGCACCTTCACGGTTGCTTGTCGATCTCGCACCGATACGCTCGGCGCGAGCGTTCACAACTGCTTATGACACAGATGCAGAGAGAAAGTTAGACGTCGTGTATCTACAGCAGTATTTCCCGAAAGTTTGATCGGGATGCCCACTTGTAAGGCGCATTTGGTCGCAGATTTCGTCCTTTTTGGCAATAAATTGCCAAAATGTGCGGAAGAGGTCCGCGATATTCCTAGCCCGCAGATTCCGCTTACTTGAAGCGCCGCGTAGCCTTGACCACCATCGAAAAGACCCCCGACTCATCCCGTGCCACCAGCAGGGAGACGTGCCGGTTGATGGCGATCTCGGCTTGAATCAGTTGCTGGGCCGTAGTGTCCACATCGGTGGCGTAGGTCAGGGTCAAGTTCTTGCCGAGCTGCTCTTCGACGGTGATGCGGGTGGTGGAGTTTCCCAGCACGCCGAGATAATTTGGATCGACCTTTACAGAGCCGGCGCCGAAAAGCTTCTGCACGCGGCTGCTGACCGTCGCATTGAGGGCCCCGCCCAACAGGGCGTCTGTCGCGGGATTGGTTGCGAGCTGCTTCTGCTGCTGCGTATAGATGCGTTGCTGATCCTGCGTCCGACCCAGCGCCAGCAGCGCCACCACGTCGGCCTCGGGCAATGGCGGATCGCTTCGGTAAGTCACCGCCAATTGATCCACAGAGCCGTGCAGTCCCAGCGTAATGTCGTAATCCTCGACGCGAGCGGTTGCGTTCAAGTCGATCAACGGCTGGATGCGCACCGGGTTGGTGAAGGTAATCTCGCCGCGCTGCAGTTCGTAGCGCGTGCCCGCGATGGTCGCGCTGCCTTCGGTGATTGCTACCCGTCCCAGCAGCGATGGCGAGGCAATGGTGCCACGAAGCGTCAGGTCGACATCCCCGGCCAGTTTGGCGTAGGCATTCTGGAAGTTCAACTGCGGCGACGATTGAATGTGCACGTCGAGCCGGACGTGATTCGACGGCGCGTTGGCCGGGGCGATTGGCTGAGCCTTGCCGGCCTGCGCGGTTAGCGCGACAAAGTCCATCTCCGGGCTCACCGTGAATCGGGTGATCATCACATTGCCGCTTAGCAGCAGGTTGCTCTGCGGCCCTTGCAATTGCAGGTTGATATCGGCCGCGGAACTCACACCCTGCGGATAGCGGATGCGGATCGATTTCCCCTTCAGCGCAAGGTCGGCATAGATGCCGTTTTGATACGAGAGGTAACCGGAAACGCTGAGCAGCCCGCCGCCGCTCATGGCCGTCAGCGATTTCACTTCGAGACGATTTTGATTAAATTCGAGAGTCCCGTGCAATTGGCTCAGGCCGTTGGGCAGGTCCTCAAGCGCCAGCGATGCATCCTGGAAATCGATGCGTCCGGAAAGTTCCGGATTGTCCAGCGGACCATGGGCTTCAACGCGGAATGTGGTGGTTCCGCGCGCTGTCAGGTCAGGATCGACCGTCTCGGCCAGCTTAAGATTAATCGATCCATTTGCCGCTATATCGAGTTGGCGCTTGCCCGCCAGACTCAGACTGCCTCGGACGTACAAATCCGTCTCTTCGCCCGTGACATGCAGCGGGTCGAGACTGATTTTCGAGTTGTCCATGCTGGCGTGCAAGCCGCCTTCACTTTTCAGATGCACGCCTGCGATGGTGACAGCCAGTTGCTGAATCCGGGCTTCGCCGCGCATCTGTTCCGGCTGGGCCAGCGGTCCTGCGACGTTGATGGTGCCTTCAAGGTTTGACTCGCCTGTCAATCCGTTGATGTGCGCCATCTGGAGGAGCCTGCCAATGTTGAATTTCGAGAAGTTCAGCGTGCCCTGCGTCTCGTTGTCGCCGCGCAATGCGGTCTGTCCGTGTGCGGTGAGTTCGGCGGCCTCAAAGCGCGAGGTGATGTCGTAGATCAGATTCTGATTTGCAGTGTGCGCGACAGCGTCAAACTCGCCAAACCGCTCGCCAGCCACCGTCAGGTTAGCCAGAGAAGCATGACCGTTGAGGTGCGGATCGTCGAAGGTTCCGGAGCCCGAGAGCGAAAAGGCGAGGTTTCCGGCAACATCCGTGCCGGCATTGCGCAGTTTTTCAATCTTTGAAATATCGATGCCGTTTCCGTGCGCGTTCACTTGGAACTGCCGCGAGTGCAGGTCGTAGGTGCCGGAGGCAATCGCCGTTCCGGCAGCGTTGGTCATCGTGACCGAGCCGAGCTGCACCACCTGCCCCGCGACTTTCCCCTGCACGTGAACCCGCGAGAGCGGCTCGCCATATACCGTGCCGTTGTCAAGCTGAACCCAGCCACTGCCATTCAGCGTGCGGATCGACCCGTCGGCTGACATTTGCGCGCTCAAAAGACCCTTCACCGGAAGCTTCTCGCCCAACAAAGGCGCCAGATCCTCGACATTCACGCCGCTCGCAGACAGGTTTGCGTGGAGCAGGGAATTTGCATCGAAGGCCGGTACGCCCGGTGCTTTCTTCGACGGCGCAGTCGTTGCGGTCAGCGTTCCGTCAACGCTGATGGACGCATCGTCATGCTGTAGCTGGCTGTGATCGATCGTGATGCGCGTCGCCGAGTAGCTTCCCGTGGCGCGCAGCGAATCCCAGTGCACCCGCTGCGTCTCGTTTGGGTTATTTGCCGACGGAAGTTCAACAGAGAGATCGGTCGCCTGCAGTTCTCCAGCCAGGTGCGGATCGACGAGCGATCCCGTCCAGTTTCCCTTGAAGTCCGCTTGCCCGTCGAGATCAATCGGCAGCGCCGAGGTCCCGCTCTTCCCCTCGCGCGTCATTCCGAGATCGCGAAATAGCGTGTCGAAATCATCCAGGTTGTGCGAGTGAAACTCGACGGCGATTCCCGTGGGGCTCGTCATCGGATACGCTCCAAGCTGTCCATGCGCGGTCACCTGGCTGTTTGGCAAAGTCACCTGCAGATTTCGCAGGTCGACACCGCCGTTGCGTTGAACATAGGTCGCATCGATCACGCCACTGGCCGGCGCCTCTCCCGCTACGCCCTTCGACGAAGGGCTGAGGTTGAGGTTCGTCGATACCGCCAGCGTATTTACATCTCCGTTGCCCCACGCGGCAGTCGACAGTCCGTTCAGGCGCGCATCCAATCCCAGCCGCTTGAAGGGCGGCAGACTCACCATGTCAAGCAGCGTGTCGAGCGCGACGTCGCGGAAGCTGGCATTCACCTTCCCATTGGTGTGTAGATCGGTGTCGACCTTTGTCACGACGACCGGGGGCGCCGGCTTCTCATGGCTCTTGCCCTTTTTCTCGCGCTTTGCTGGTTCGATAACGGCCTGAATTACGGGCGCACCCGAAAGCGGCGGAATCCAGTGTTCCAGCAGGACCTCGCCTTCAAGCTGTCCGCCCTGCTTCAGGCGAGCCGTCACGTTCGTTATCTGCAGATGCAGTGGATCGGCGTGCACACGCGCGTCCAACCCAACGCCTCGCGCCACCACTCCGGTCCCAATGTACGACGCATTGTCCGCGTGCACAGTTCCGTCGATGCGGAACTCTCCATCTTGCCCTGCCACGCTGAGGTTGAGCTTTGCGATTCCCTCTGGCGTGAAGGGGTAACCCAGGGTTGGCTCCATCAGCTTCAAGTCCACTTCACCCTGCGCCGTCGCCTTCCAATGCGGGCGGCTGAAGTCAGTCAATTCGCCCGTGACGTTCAACACGCGGTCTTTCGATCCCTTGCTGTGCGCAGTGATGCTCAGCGATCGCAGATACGCGGCATTGCGCGTGAAGTCAATGCTCGCGTCGGCATATCCCTGCACCGGCGGCGCATCGGGATGAGCAGCTGGTCCTCGGACTAATTGCAGATCGTGGATGCCCGCTTGAAGGTGATAACTCTCCTGAGTAAAGCCGTTACTCGCGATGTACTTCAGCAGCAGTGAAACATCGTTCGCCCTGAAGTCCAGCGGAATATGGCGATCCTGAAAATCGTTTGCAACGGCCCGATTGTCATAATCGAAAACGCCGTGCTCAACCTCGACATGGCTCGCCTGGAGATCGAAAAGCGTGTCCAACGGATGTGTCTCTGTCTTCTTGCGCGGCTGCGGCTGGTTCGTCGACCCGTCGGGATACACAATAACGTGAATCTGCGGCTGGGTCAGCTCCAGATCGCGCAACAAAACCCGCGGACTGAACAAGCCAAGCACGCTGATCGAGATGCGCAGCGAAGCCAGTTGTGCATACGGTTTCTCGCCCGCAGCTTCGCGCCCGTGCAGAACCAGGCCGTCCGCCTCGCCTTCGAGCTTCAGCAGATTCCAGTGGAACGAGGCAATCTCGGTGCGGCCCCCAGTAGCCGCGTCAATCCTCGCGATAAAGCGCTTGCGGATGATGTTCTCAAATGCCGAAGAACTGGCCCAAAAGTACAACCCGACCACGCCCGCGATGAGCAGCAGGCCCACCCCCGTGCTGCCCCACAGCATGTGTCGCAGATAACGCCGGCGCGCGCGCGACCGCTGCTGGCTCCCGTCGTCGGAACCGGGGGGCGCGGGCGGCACTGCACGGGTCTCGCTCATTCCTTCGTTGCTCCCGGATTTCCGTTTGCGGTTGCCGTCTCCAGCGCCGGGTCGAGCACTTCAATCTGGCCCTGTTTGCGGAGGTTTTCGAGCCACGTGTCGAACAGCGCATTCACCCGCTGTTGCAGCAGGATCTCCTCAATCCGCGAGGATACCTGCTGCAACGGCGGAGGCGTCTCTCCCGCCGGATACTGCGGCAACAGCGTGTCCTTGTAGTACGCCTCAATCTCCTCCGGCGTAATGCGAATGCCCTGGCGAAAGCGAAGCTCGATAAAGCTCAGGACTTCGAGGCGCATGCGCAAGTAGTTCTCGACCTGCGGTGGTGTCAGATCGTGTTTCGCCAGGAATGCCTTCCATCCGGCGTCCGATTTACAATCCGCGCGGACGCATGCCGGCAGCTCGGTGCGCATCTCGTGGAGCCGCGACGCAATCTCCTCCGGCTTCGGCTCGGTGGCCTGTAAATAGTCCTGCTCAATCTGCTGCTGAATCAATGAGCGGCTGATGAGTCGCTCCAGCGCCTGTTGCTCGGTCATCTTTTCCTGCGCATTGGTGCTCGGATCGAGAACCGACAGCTGCATCTCGTCTTCGAGATCGCTCTCGAGAATTGCCTGGCGGTTGACGACCGCAACCACGCGATCGAGCGTGACGCTGCTTTCCGGCGCCGGACTTTGATTGCTGTGTGGAGTGCTCTCAGCAGAGGCTGGCAGCAGCCCGATCAGCATCGCAGCCATGTAGACCCCCTGCATAGTCGCAAGCGCCATGGCACGTCGAGTTGTTCGCCGCGTCCTCATTAGAATGTCTGCCCCAGGCTGAAGAAGAAGTTGAAATGTTGCGCCTCGCCCACATGCTGGTTCGCGTAAATGTTTGACTGCGAATAGTTGACATTGATCGGGTAGATGGGAGGATTCAGGTTGTAGCTGAAATCAAGCCTGATTGGCCCAACCGGCGTATGGTAGCGCGCGCCCAGTCCCGCCGCGTGGGAGAAGTAGTTAAAACTGCATTGTCCCTGTTGGCCCGTCGACGTGATTGGCCCCGTTGGACTCGGTGGGGTGGGTGGATTCGTGCTGTAATCTGCAGGCGTAAGCACCTTGCACGCATCCCGATCCGGCTGGTGAATCCGCAGTGCGCTGGCCCACGCGTCCCCGGCATTCGTAAACACATTGCCCATGTCGTGAAAGAGCACAAAACTTAGCGAGTCGCCGAAGAACGGCAGCACCGGTGGCGGCATCCGCAATTCTGTGTTGTTCACCAGGGCGCCTGCACCACCAATCGGAAATCCCGTCTCCGGGTCGCGCGGCCCCGCTGCGTTGATGGAGAATCCGCGATGCGAGATCGGACCGCCTGAATATAGACGTTCGGGCAAAGGAAGCAAACGGGCAGAGGGAGATCCATATGCGCGTTCCTGACCATAACGCGTGTTGCGCGCCAACACAAAACGGCTCTTGCTGAATCCGTAATAGCTCGAATTGGAAAGATCGAGACGGTTAAACTCCGCCTGCGCGCCGAAGCTCTGATTGGAAAGGAAGTTCTGAAAGCTCGTATAGGTTCCGCGGTGCGAATCGATCGGGGAGTCGCGCGTGTCGCGAATCCAGGTGATGCTCGGGCCCGCCACGCGAACGGCGGTCGACAACGCCTGAATCTCGCTCGGCCCCACCTGCAAACTCTCCGCCGCCACCTTCACGCGCCTGAAGTCGAATTCATACACAAACGTATTCGCCTTGGAAAGCCAGGAACCGGGCTGCGTGAAATGCTCGGTCAAACGCGCACCGATCTCCAGCTTTGAAGCAACGTATGTCGTTACGTTCTGGCTGCTAGCGTAGCCGCCGGAGGAGGTAAATCCAAGATCGCGATTGCCAAGGAAATGGGGATTTTGGAAAAGCAGGTTGATGTTTTGTTCCAGCAGGCCGTACGTCCCCTGAATCGAAGCGGATTGTTCCCTGCCAAATAGATTGTTTCGCGTCAAGGCTCCCAGCACGCGCGGGCTGATGCCAGTCTTTCCGTTGGGACTGCAAGGCGCTCCTGTTGTCGCAATGCCGGCACAGTTGTTCTGGGGTGCCCCCGTCTGCGTCTCGAATCCTAGACCGTAAGTCAGCGTCCAGCGCCGCGCCTCGGTTGTCTGCACCAGCACCGTCTTGTTCGGCTCTTCGCCGGCTGCATTCTGGATCGCTGTGTTCACTTCATTAAACAACGCGAATTCGTAGAGGTTCCGCTGTGTCTCCGCAAGTGCGGTCTGGTTCAGCGGATCGCCCGGATGCAGCGTAATTGCCTTTGCCACCGTGTCGGGCCGCGTATAGTGCAGGCCCGAAATCAGGACTCTGCGTACAAAGATCTGCCGTCCCTCGCGGATATGGAACACCACATCGACCTTGGCCGGGTCAGCTGCCTCCGTCTGATCTTCCAGTTCAATCTGCACCTCGTCGAACCCGCGGCTCAGGTAGTCGGTTAGCAGGGCGTCCCTGTCGCCAGCCAGATTCTGCGGCGAAAACAACTGTCCCGGCGAGGTGTTCATCAGCCCCTGCAACCTGGTCTGGTCTGACTCTGACGCTCCATCCAGTTTCAAATCACCGACGCGCTGCTGTTCTCCTTCCTCGATGTGGTAGATCACGGTGATGGGTTCCGTCGGATCGCGAACCGTGCCCAGTCCCGCAGGGCTCACCGTCGCACCGGCAATCAGCGTCTCCGGCGTGACTTTGACCTTCGAGAACCCGTTGTTCTGGTAGACGGCCTGCAACGCATTTATGTCCGCGGAAACAAGAGCCTGGCTGTAGGTTCCATGCCGGTCAAGATGATCGGCGGCATGTACGCTCAAAAGCTCTTCGAGCGTCTTCGCATTGAAGTAGTGATTGCCATCGACCGAAACTCTTTCCACCCTGCGGCGCTCTCCGAGTGTCACCGTATAGGTGATGGTGACCGTGCCGCTTTCGGGACTCTGCTGCTTGTGCTCCACTTTTACGTCAAAGTACCCGATCCGCTGGAAGTAGTCGCGCAGCCGGCGGTCGCCCTCCTTGAGCAGATCTTCATCGACCGTGCCCTCTTCGAATACCGGCACCAGATGCTTCAGGCGTTCTCCGCCAACCTTCGCCCCTTCCACATTCACCCTCACCACCGGCCCGCGATTAGCCGAAAATGTGAAACTTGATTTCTTTGTCTCGCGACTGTAGACCTCCGACACAAGCTTGACGTCTGCTTCCAGGCGATCCTCTTTCTGATAACGCTTCAAGACGCCGCTCAGCGCGCGACTGCTCGTCTCGTGGTCAACCCTGGTTCCGGTCCGCAGACGTGCATGGCGACGGAACTGATCCAGCGTCATCCCCGAGTCTCCGGAAACGGCCACTTCGCCTACCCTCGCCTGGACCCCCGAAGTCACCTCAAACGCAATATCCACCAGTTGCTCGCCCGCGTGCCTGGTGAGCTTATACGCAATCACCGGCTCATTGAAGCCGTTATCGGCCAGCGCCTGGCGCATGCGTTCCGTGGCTGCTTCAAGTCGATTTTGGGTAAATCGCGTTCCCGCCGTCAGCCGGCTGGCGGCTTGCAGCTGCGCATTGATCGTGGCGCCTTTTGCTCCGTCTACACTGACAGTTCCGATAAATTCCCGCGGCGTTCCCCGGAACACGAGCTTCACCCCATCGTTTTGCCGGGTCGTGTGCGCCTCGACGGTGTCGTAGAGGCCGGTCGCGTAGAGCTTCCGCAAGCTGCTGGCGACGTTTTCCCGGTTGAGGGGCACATCCATTGCCTGGGGAAGATGCCCGGATAAGGGCTGCAACCGATCCGCCGGAACCCCTTCGAAGGCTATTTCCCTGACCGGAAGTCCCTCCCACTCGCTCCACTGGGCAAACTGGACTTCGTCATCGGCGGCTCCCTGGGAGGTGGAACCATAAGAGTCAACGGCTGTCATCGCAAAACGCCCGCCCGATCTACTGTCTGGTGCCCATGCGGGCGCCTGAGGCCAGCTTTGACTTCCCGGCGCGATGAGAAGAAAGAGACAAACCGGCAATACCCTCCGCCTCATTCTTGGGCCGAGCCGCCATGCCGGTAATGCCTTACGCACTATGTCTCCCAGAAATTAACCGTATGGACCCACGTCAGGCCATTTGGTTGCATCTAACCAAATAACTTGAGAGCCTATCCGGTTCCTTCATGCCGCAGCTCAAGAATTTCCCCTGCTGCACCCTATACTAACGAGGAAAGAAGCTTGGCGCAGCATCTCTCGATTCTTACAGCTACCGATCCCCCTCCCCAAAGGAAGCGCATGCCACGTACCAGGTTTCCAAAGCAGACGCCCGAAGCTCCAGCGCCCAGTTCCGCCGTGGAAAAAAACAGCGCGGTCCAGCTTCGCGAGCCTGCACCCGCGGTCACCCCCACCCCGCAGCTCTCGCCCGATGCAGAGATTCTGGCCCGGGCCCAGGCTGGCGACCATCACGCCTTCGCCCAACTTTACGCGCTCCATAAACGGCGTATCTACTCGCTCTGCCTGCGCATGGTGGGCAATGTCGCCGAAGCGGAAGATCTCACGCAGGAGGCCTTTCTCCAACTCCATCGCAAGATCGGAACCTTTCGCGGGGATTCAGCCTTCTCCACGTGGCTCCATCGCCTCTCAATTAACGTGGTACTCATGCACCTCCGCAAGAAAGGGCTGCCTCTGATGTCCCTTGATGAGGCCATGGAGCCGACATACGATGAGGGTCCAGGCCGCAGCTTCGGTGCGCCGGATCTTTCCCTCACCGGTTCCATTGACCGCCTGGCGCTCGAGCGGGCCGTCGCCGTTTTACCAGCTGGCTACCGCCTGATCTTTGTTCTTCACGATGTGGAGGGCTTTGAGCATAATGAGATAGCGGCTATGCTCGACTGCTCCGTTGGAAACAGTAAGTCTCAACTCCACAAGGCCCGCCTCAAACTGCGCGACGCCCTTCGTCTCTCGCTCCGGAAGGGAGACCGGTGATGACTATCGACCCCAAATCGATGAGCTGCGAACAGTTCCAGGCTCAACTGTCTGACCTCGTCGGTTCCGGGGCGGATGTCGAAAGGCACCCGCACATCAGGGATTGCGACATTTGTCGGCAGTTGTACCAGGAACTGCAGACCATTGCCGACGCGGCAAGGCAATTGTTCCCGGATCAGCAACCGAAAGACAATCTCTGGGAACGCATCGAAACTGCGATCAAAGAAGAAGACGGGATCGCCGGCGTCGAATAAGTTAAGTCGAGGCAGCCATGAATTCCAATCGCCCGAAATCCTCGGCCATTCAGGGTTCAGCCTTTGTGCGCCTCTGCCGATAAAGCAGGTGGACCGCATCTGCCTGAAATGTGGTCCGGCTCCTCACGTTTGACCGGAACCCAAACCAGGAGAACAACGTAAACAACATCAGCCGACAATGCAGGCATAGGGATCGGGAGAGGGGTTATTCCTTGAAACTTTTGATGCTCTGCGTTGTCTAATAAGGAAAGTTGATAAGAGGACACTCAATGCCAAGTCAGCCTTCCATATTGCCGCCGGAAAATCCCGAAAAACGGACCGTTTCGGGGACAAAGCGTATCCCAATTCTGCCCGTTCGCGACACTGTCTTATTTCCCCATGCCGTTCTGCCGCTTACAGTTGGACGTGAAAGCTCCATCCAGCTGATCGAATCGCTTGGCGAGGAACGATCCATCGTCGTTACCGCCCAGCTCGATCCCCGCCTCGACGCGCCCAAGCCGGCTGATCTGCACGAAGTCGGCACCCTGGCCACTGTGCACAAGGTTGTGCGCATGCCCAACCAGAGCCGCTTTGTCTTTACCGAAGGCGTGGAACGCGTGCGCCTGATCCGCTACATCCAGACTGAGCCCTTTATGATCGCCGAGGTCGAGACCATCGCCGATCTCGAGGCGGACTCGTCGTCTTCGATCGAGGCGCTGGTCCGCAATGTTGTGGGGCAATTCCAGCAGATTGTATCCGAATCGGCGACTCTCTCAGACGAGCTGCGCACCATCGCCGGAAACATCGAGGACCCCAGCCGCCTGGTCGATTTTGTCGCCTCGTCGCTGCCGTTCCTCACCACCGACGACAAGCAGTTGCTGCTTGAAACCGCCAGCGTCCCAGCTCGGCTCGAGCAGCTTACAAAGCACCTCGCCAAGGAACTCGAGGTCCAGCAGCTCCGCTCCAAGATTCAGAACGAAGTGCAGGACCAGGTGCAGCAGTCGCAGCGCGACTACTATCTGCGCGAGCAGATGAAGGCCATCCAGAAAGAGCTCGGCGAGCAGGACGAGGGCCAGCGCGAGGTCGAAGACCTGCGCAAGAAGATTGAAGAAGCCGGAATGCCGGAGGACGTGAAGAAAGAGGCGATGAAGGAACTGTCGCGCCTCGGACGCATGTCTCCCATGGCCGCCGACTACTCGCTTACGCGCAACTACATCGAATGGCTTGCGGTATTGCCATGGGCAAAAAGCTCCGGAACAAAGGTCGATATCGGCAAGGCTCGCGACATTCTCGACGAAGATCACTATGGCCTGCGAAAAGTAAAGGACCGCATCCTCGACTACCTGTCGGTTCTGGAACTCAAGCCCGACATGAAGGGGCCGATCCTCTGCTTCGTCGGACCCCCGGGCGTGGGCAAGACCAGCCTCGGGAAGTCCATCGCTCGCGCGCTCGGCCGCAAGTTCCAGCGCGTTTCCCTGGGAGGTATGCACGACGAGGCCGAGATTCGCGGCCACCGCCGTACCTACATTGGTGCGTTGCCTGGCCAGATCATTCAGAGTATCCGCCGCGCCGAAACCAACGACCCGGTGATCATGCTTGACGAGGTCGATAAGCTTGGGCGCGACTTCCGGGGCGACCCCGCATCGGCGCTGCTCGAAACGCTCGATCCGGCCCAGAACAATACGTTCCGAGACAACTACCTCGACGTGCCCTTTGATCTGTCGAAGGTGCTCTTC
This sequence comes from uncultured Acidobacteriaceae bacterium, assembly GCA_963735215.1. Taxonomy (GTDB): domain Bacteria; phylum Acidobacteriota; class Terriglobia; order Terriglobales; family Acidobacteriaceae; genus Telmatobacter. Next base: position 314,646 of record CAVTKF010000019.1, read on the forward strand.
ATCTGCACGGCGAATATGCTCGACCCGGTTCCGCCTCCGCTGCTCGACCGCATGGAGCTCATTCCGCTCCAGGGCTATAGCGAAGAAGAGAAGGTGCACATCGCCAATCGCTACCTGATTCCGCGCCAGATCAAGGAGAACGGAATCACGCCGGAACAGATTGAGTTCCCCGAGGATTCTGTACGCCACATGATCCGCCACTACACGCGCGAGGCTGGCGTCCGCAAACTCGAGCAGGTGATCGGAACGGTCTGCCGCAAGGAAGCCCGTCGCGTGGTCGAAGGCAACACGGACAAACTCGTCGTCGACAAGGATGTGCTGAAGGAGTTCCTTGGCAACATCCAGGTGCGCGTCGAGACGGAGATTGCGGAGCGCGTCAAGCGTCCTGGCGTGGCCGTCGGGCTCGCATGGACCCCCGCGGGTGGCGACATCCTCTTCATCGAGGCCAACAAGATGAAGGGCAAAGGCGGCTTCACCATGACCGGCCAGATCGGTGAGGTGATGCAGGAGTCGATGCAGGCCGCACTGACATGGGTACGCTCCAACTCGGGCTTGCTCGGGCTCTCCGAGGACTTCAACAAGGACCTCGACCTGCACATTCACGTGCCTGCAGGCGCGATCCCGAAGGATGGTCCTTCGGCTGGCGTCACCATGGCCACGGTGTTGGCGTCGCTGTTGACTGATATTCCGGTTCGTCCGCTTACCGCGATGACCGGCGAGATCACGCTCAGCGGCAATGTACTCCCCGTAGGCGGCATCAAGGAGAAATTCCTGGCAGCGCGGCGCGCCGGAGTGCAGACCATTATCCTGCCCGCTGAAAATCAGCAGGACGTCGAAGAAGACCTCACGCCCGATATGACTGAAGGAGTCTCAATCCACTACGCAAGCCGCATTGAAGACGTGCTGGCCGTGGCTCTGCCTTTGCTCAACGCAAAGTCCGGAGTCACCCCCTTCACCACCGAACGCGGCACCTCAGCAGCCGCATAACGAGCGAGCATTTGAAGCAAGGAGGCCGGCGAAACCGAGGCTGTTACGAAACTCGGACCTTGCAGTTAGTTAGAACGGCGAAGGCGCTCCTGAGAATGGGGCGCCTTCTGTTTTGGGCGGAGATATAAATTGGTTGGGGATCTAGGCGGTTGCGAGTAGTTGAGTGAGTTGCGAACCGCCGAGTAGATTGATCATGCGCTTGATGTTGTAAGCGGTGACGGCAAGCGAGATCTCGGTTTGAGCGCCTTGTAGACCCCTGAGCAGCAAGCGGGGATGTCCGGAGATCCGATACTTGAGGGTGCCGAAGGGATGCTCGACTGTAGATCTTCGCAGTTTCATCAGCGCGGGTGTAGCGCGTTGGTGCATGCGGTTCAGCGCCTCGTCATGGAGATGGCGGCTTAACCATGCGCTGCGGCGGAGGTGCACTGAGCCTTTCGTGAACAGCTTCCGCAGTCGCTGGCCCTGGCCTGGTAGAGGACAGCGCGATCCTTGCCTTGCAGTTGCTTGCGGACCAGCGTCTTGCCCTCCGGACAGTGGAAGCAGTCGCTCTCGGGTTGATAGATGAAGGCACTGCGATCCAGCAGGTTCCGCCCGCGGTGTTGAGCCGAGCGTGCAGCGGGCACGTGCGGAATCAACCCCGCTTGTTCGCAGCGGCTCGCCTGTTCGCCGTTGGAGTAACCGGCATCGGCGACGATGTTGAAACTGCCGGACGGTCGAGTGCTTGTTGCGCGGCTTCGGCCATCGGTTCCAGCGAGCGGTTGTCGGCTGCATCGAGCGTAACGGCTTGCATTACGATCAGCGCGTGTTCGGTATCCACGGCGGTTTGCACGTTATAGGCCGGAGCGAACGAGCCGGCGATGCGCATAAGCCGCGCCTCCGGTTCCGGATGCCGCTTCAGCTTCTCGAGCGCTGCCTGCACCGCAGCCGGATCGATGGTCGCCTGCTGCTCCTCGTCGGCCTTCTCGCAGCTGTCCAGATACTTCTCCAGCGACTGGCGCTCCCGCACACTGCCGGCACTGGCGACGGCGCGGAACTTCGATGCCGTCCATGGCGATCCACTCGCCCCGGATCAGGCCGACCGACTCGCGCGAACCGCACCAGTTGTGCTCCAGCCGCGGTCACCGCCTCGCGGTGCATCCGCCGGAACTCAGCGATGGACTTGTGGTCCGGATACAACCGGCCCAGCAGCCACATCAACTCCACGTTGCGGCGGCACTCTGCTTCCAGCCGCCGCGACGAACGGATCTGGTGCAGATAACCGTACAGATACAGCTTCAGCAGATCGCGCGGATCATAACCCGGTCGACCAGTTTCAGCTGCTTCCGCACGTTCGAAGCCTAGCTCACACATCGCCAGACCTTCCACGAACGCATCAATTACCCGGCACACGTGATCAGCCGGAATCAGATCGTCAAGAACCACCGGAAATAGTGTCCCCTGACTCCGTCCTTCTCCGCCTGGATATAGCCCATAAAGGGAAATGCCCTCGCTCCCGCGAGGGCATCTTCTCAAATCATCAAATCCACTTCAAGAGTTTCGTAACAGCCTCAAACCCGCCGGCCTTTTTTGGGTTTCAGCCCGTACAAACCTTCGGGTTGCCTCATCCGAGACGTAGTCCCATCGCGTGATGGATGGAAGGCACGAACCGGAGGGGAATGCCACGAACCCGACACACGACGCGTTCCCCACGTAACTCCACACTACCCTCGAATCCTTCTGCGTCTAACTCCAAGGCGGTATTCTTTCTCCATCATGCACGTACGCATTCTCCCATTCGGCATTCTGAAGGAGTCCCTTGGCTCGGACCCCTTCCCGCTCGAACTGCCTCGCGGGCGCTACCGTCGCAGAGCTGCTGGCCCGTCTCGTCGCGCGCGCGCCCGCCGTCGAATCCCTTGGCATAGCCGTCAGCGTCAACGCCGAATATGCCGACCGGGAAAAGATTCTCCGCGAAAATGATGACATCGGCCTGCTCCCGCCAGTCTCAGGAGGCGCACCATCCAGCGGTCCTCTGAAAACCGAGGAGTCCGTATTCGTTCGTCTCACCCGCGATCCCATCCAGGCGGAGGCTCTCGTCGCCGCCGCAAAGCATGGCGAAGACGGCGCCGTCATCGTCTTTGATGGGATCGTCCGCAATAACTCCCGCGGCCGGAAAACGATCTTTCTCGACTACGAGGCATACGAAGAAATGGCTCGGAGACAGATGAACGAGTTGGCGCGCGAGGCAATTACCCGCTTCGAGGTGCGCAACGTCGCCATGATCCATCGGCTTGGCCGCCTGCAGGTCGGCGAGACCAGCGTGCTGATCATCGTTTCCTCGGCGCATCGCGGAAAAGCCTACGAGGCAAGCCGCTGGCTGATCGACACACTCAAGAAAACTGTGCCGATCTGGAAGAAAGAGACATTTGCCGACGGCGCGATCTGGGCAGACGGTGAGCCGTTTCCGCCGGAATACGCCGTGGAGGGCGCCGATGGCCCTTCGTCCTAATCGTCTGGCTTTGGCTGCGTTCTTCGCGGGCCTTTCTCTTATCCTCGGCCTTGCCCCTCGCGTCACCGCGCAAGAAGACAAGCCCCTCCGCCTCGACGTGAAGCTGGTGAGCCTCTTCGTCAACGTCACCGATCAGAAAGGCGCCATCATCGGCGGCCTGACGAAGGACGACTTCAAGATCACCGAAGACGGCCGTCTGCAAACCATCGCAGTCTTCGAGCGCCAGTCCGAAATGCCGCTCAACCTTACGCTTGCCATCGACACCAGCTCCAGCACCTACAAGGACCGCTACATCGAGCAGCAGGCTGCGAAGAAATTCGTTGGCGCACTGATTCGTTCGCAGGACCAGATGAATGTCCTGCAATTCGCAACCTACGTGACGGAGCTGACCGGTTTCACCAACAACGTTTCGAAGATCGACCACGGCTCGAGGTTTGCGTGGTGCGGGCGGCACGGCGCTGTACGACGCCATCTATCTCGGATCGCAGGCCCTCGGCAAAAAGGATGGCCGCAAGGTGCTGGTGCTTGTCTCCGATGGCGGCGACACGGTGAAAGGCACCACCTACCCTGAGGCGCTGGAGCAGGCGCTGCGCAATGAAGTCATGATCTACTCCATCATCGACGTGCCCATCGAGGCCAGCGCCGGCCGCGACATCGGCGGCGAACACGCCCTCATTACGCTTTCAGAGCAGACCGGCGGCAAGTACTTCTACGTCGACGCCGGCGGACTCGACAAGGCCTTCGCCCAGGTAAGCGACGACCTGCGCACCCAATACATGATCGGCTACTACCCTCACAACCAGGAGCCGGGAAGGACATTTCATCGCATCGATGTGAGCATCCCCCGCGCCACCGCCGAAGCATTCAACATCCGCCACAAAACCGGCTACTACGCCGACCCCCAGAAGAGCCGCGACTAGGCGCCGACTTACGCTTCAGTCAGGCTGTCAATCCGAGCGGAGCCGAGGAATCTGCAACGCTTTTTCCGCTGCTTCAATCCGCACAATCATGGGTGCCCCATCCATGACGCAGCTTCATCGCGGCATGGGTGGGAAAGCGAGAACCCAAACCCGAGAGCCGATCCCAACCCGCGGATGGTCAGCCGGTTTACCCCTCACCGTTCAAAATCGAACACATCATCCCGCTTTCGAACGCTCCCCGTCACCCCTCCGTCAATAAACCCAAGTCTTTCCGTGCCTTTGCTGGCATTCAACGTGCTCTTCCAATTGCACGCTATAGTGTGCGTGGAGGGTTGCGATGAGCGTTTTGCTTCAGGATCTTGCCTATGCATTTCGTCAGTTGCGGAAGACCCCGGCTTCACCATCACCGTCATCCTCACCCTGGCCCTGGGCATCGGCGCCAACGCGGCCATCTTTACCCTGGTCAACGCCGTCCTGCTGCGCAACCTCCCCGTCGCCGATCCAAAGACCCTCGTCCGCATCGGCGACACCAACGATTGCTGCGTCAACTCCGGTTCACGAGAAGGGCGACTACTCGCTTTTCTCCACCGAAACCTATCTCCTGTTCAAAAAGAACCTGCCGGAGTTTGAAGAACTGGCGGCCATGGAATCCGGCTTCGCCTACCGGCCCCTCACCGCGCGCCGCGAAGACCCGCAGAGCCGTCGCAAAATCCGTCATGGGCGAATTCGTCTCCGGCAACTACTTCCGCACCTTCGGCCTGCAGCCCGCCGCGGGCCGCTTCTTCACCGATGCTGACGACACCAAGGGCGCCGCCCTTCACCGCCGTGATGAGCTACGACGCCTGGGCAGCACGAATACGCCGGCGATCCCGCCGTCGTCGGCAGCACTTTCCGGGTCAATACCAAGCCCGTCACCATCGTCGGCATCGCGCCCAAGGGCTACTTCGGCGATCGCCTGACCAGCACGCCGCCCGAATTTCTATCTGCCCATCGAGTCCATGGCCGTCATCTGCCAATGTTCCCTACGTGCACGATCCCGAAGTCGCAATGGCTCTACATGGTCGGCCGCGTCAAGCCGGGCGTCTCGCTGCCGCCACTGCAGCAGAAAATCAGTGCGCATGCTCCGCCAGCAGTTCTCCACCTTCAAGATGTTCTCCACCGAGCGCGGTAAGGCGTTTCTGGCCGAACGCCACGTCGTTCTCACGCCGGGCGGCGCGGGCATCCAGCAGCTGCAGGACAGTACAAGTCTCAGCTTCATCTCCTGATGTGGATCGCCGGCACTGGTCCTTCTCATCGCCTGCGCCAACATCGCCAACCTGCTGCTCGTCCGCGGCATGAGCCGCCGCGCGGAGATGTCCGTCCGCACCGCCCTCGGCGCGCAGCGCAGCCGCATCATCCGCCAGCTGCTCACCGAAAGCATTCTGCTCGCCGGCCTCGGCGGCATCGCCGGGCTGGGCGTGGCCTATCGCGGGAGCGCGCATGCTGCTGGCGCTGGCGTTTCCCGGCGCGCAGAATGTTCCCATCGATGCAGCTCCTTCGCCCCTGGTCATCGGCTTTGCTTTCGCACTTTCGCTGCTTACCGGCATCCTTTTCGGCGTCGCCCCCGCCTGGATCGCCGCGCAGGCACAGCCCGCCGAAGCTCTGCGCACCGGCACGCGCACCACCGCCGGCGGCGCCTCGCTGCTGCAGCGCGTCGCTCGTCGTCCTGCAGGCGCGCTCTGTCGCTCGTGCTGCTGGTCGGCGCCGGCCTCTTCTCGCAGAGCCTGAACAAACTGCAAAGCACCGACATGAACCTCGACTCGAAGAACCGCTACATCATTCACATCAATCCGCAGGCCGCCGGATACTCGCAGACCCAGGTTGAATCGCTCTACCGCACCATCGAAGAGCGGTTCCACGCCATTGCCCGGCGTCGTGAAAGTCGGCATCGCCACCTACACGCCCATGGAAGACAACAACTGGGGCAACGGCGTTCAGGTCCAGGGCAAGCCCGATCTCAACAAGGGCGCCTCCTTCGTCAAAGGCAACGCGGAGTACTTCGACTCCGTCGGAACGCGCGTGGTGATGGGCCGCGGATTCACGCCGCAGGATACTCGCACCGCTCCGCCGTCGCCGTGGTCAACCAGGCATTCGTCAAGAAGTTCTTCAAGCCGGGCGAGAATCCCATCGGCCATCGCATCGGCTCACCCGGCCCAAAGCTCCGGCGATTACGAGATCGTCGGCGTGGTCGAAGACACGACCTACACAGCGGTGCAGTGGAAAGACCACGCCATGTACTTCGTTCCCATCATGCAGCGCCCCGCCAGCGACAAGGATCCCATCGACGAGGACATGTCGCTCTACGCCGGCGCCATCGTCATCCAGACCGACCGCCCCATGAACGACATGGAGAAGCTCGCCGCAGCGCACGCTCTCCGGCATCAATCCCAACCTCACCGTCGTGAAGTTCCAGACCTTCGACCAGCAGATCGCCGACCGCTTCACCGAGGAGCGCATGATCGCGCGGCTCACCATGCTCTTCGGCGCCCTCGCGCTGCTGCTGGCCACCATCGGCCTCTACGGCGTCACCGCTTACACCGTCGTGCGCCGCACGCCGGAGATCGGCATCCGCATGGCCCTCGGCGCCGGAGCGCATCGGCGTCATCGGCATGGTGATGCGCGGCGCCATGATGCAGACCGCTCATCGGCCTCGCCATCGGAGTCCCCATCGCCCTGCTCTGCGTCCGCTTCGTCAAATCCCAGCTCTACGAAATCACCAGCGTCAACCCAGCCGTGATGGCCGGCGCCATCGTGCGTCCTGATCGTCGCGGCCTGCGTCGCCGGCATGATCCCCGCCCGCCGCGCCGCCTCCATCGACCCCGTAAAAGCCCTGCGCGTGGAATAACAAGGCTGGCCGGAAGCGATGCACTAAGAATTAATTGTCATCGTCAGGCCTGCGCCATTGGAGATTGCAAGGGACTCGATCCGGTGCCTATAATCTGGAGTCTGGCGGGCTTGTTTGCGTGACTTGCAGGTGCTTCTCGAGTCCCCGCCTTCCTGGACTTTTTCGGGTTCAAACGGGCACGACCCGGATACTGAAACAATCGGCGCCGGCACAGTTATTTGCGGGCAGTAAGAGTTTATGACACGCGAATAGTGCATCGCCCACACTACGACTTATCAAGTTAGACAGATCGCTCCCAAACCGACCGAGGAAGAAAGATACGTTTCGACTGAGACGCGTCTTAGCTCGACGTTGAATTCCTCTGCAAAAGTCGGGGACGTTCACCCACCTACGTTTGCCCAAGCCCTTCACCCGGGAACAAAGGAGATGACTTATGGACCGGATGCTCGTGGTCGTTTTTGACAACGAAACCAGCGCCTATCAAGGGAAGAAAGCTCTTCAGGAACTTGCGAGCGAAGGCAACATCGGTGTGTACGCCTATGCCGTTCTTGCGAAGAAGGCGGATGGGACAGCAACCATAAAGCAAGGGGATGACTCGGGGCCGATCGGTACCTTGGTGGGAACAACTTTTGGAAGCCTGATCGGTCTATTGGGAGGGCCCGTGGGTGTGGTCGCTGGCGCGGCCGCGGGCATGAGTGCCGGGGCGTTTGCGGACCTCTCAAATGCATCGTTAGGAGCAGACTTTCTCGACGACGTCACAAAGATACTGAAGCCGAATAAATTGGCATTGGTCGCCGAAATCGACGAAGACTGGGTCACCCCGGTGGACACCCGCATGGAAGCAATCGGCGGGACCGTATTTAGGCGTTCTGTTGCTGACGTGCAAGACAAGGTTCATGACGAGCACGTCGCTGCCATGAAAGCCGACCTCGCTCAGATGAAGGCGGAGCATGCTCAGGCCAGGGCAGATCAGAAAGCTAAGCTTCAGGAAAAGATCAATGCTCTCGACTCCAGGATCCAGGCCCAATTGGAAAAGGCCAGGCTGCGGCGTGACGCAGCGGTTGTTCAAGCAAAGGCAAAAGCCGACGTACAAAGTGTGAAGGCCGCCGCCGCAAGGGCCAGGGCATCGTAGAGCCGAACCGCATTGATTCTGGAACCGGCGCGGATCTTCAGAGATACCGGCGTGTGTAAGCTTCTGGCGCCAGTCACAATCAGATCCGCCACGCAACCCGGGGTCCCCAGAGCCTCCTTGAGCGAGCCGAAGTTGCTCGCGTCGAGACCTGGGAAGCAGCGCCCGCGCCCCGGTCCTTCCCGATGTAAACATGCCCAAAACTGAGGCACACCCGCCCTCCCTAAGTTTTCAAGTCGCCCCAATTCCAGCTATAACACGACTCCAGCCAAGGGTGAGCGACCCGTCAATGCTTCAATGCCGCCTCGTCGAGCTTGCCGATCCGGCCATGCGGCCCGACGACAAACGGCAGCGAAAGCGCATTCCAGTTACGGTCCGCGTCTGCCGCCTCATGCAATGCATCCGGCCGCAGCGCGCGCCAGTTTTTGCCGTCGTCGGTGGAGATGTCGGTGCCGTTGGGGCCGACGGTGATCCAGGTTTTGGTGGCGGGGTCGTAGGCTACGGCGGAGCGGTAGCCGTGAGGCGGCGTTGGCGGGCGGCCAGGTAGTCGCCTCCGTCATTTGTGTAAGCTGCGGCACGTTCCGAGTTGCGTCGTCGGGTCTTTTGTAGTCGCCACCGACGACATATGCGGCCAATCTCGCGGTCTGTAACGATCGAGAAAATGCCGGTAGCTTCTGCGACTGGTCGAAAGTGGCGGTCGAGCTGCGAAACTCTATCCATGGTGATCTCATTGTTCTCGTGAAGGTTTTCCTCGGAGTGCCGTCGCGATAACAATGGCAGAAAAAATTGATGTTGCTTATCGGCCGTAATAGATCCGCGCACCACCCTGACATCGCCGGTTCCGAACCAAAATCGCCCATGTAGCGGTCGGCAACCGAAGATGCCGCGCGAACCCTTCGCTTGCCGCGGCAAGCCGCTTCCGGATGCGGCGATTCAGTTTGCTGACGGTCCCCCTCCTAAAGCCTCCAAGTGTTCCCGCCGTCGTAGGTCTGAAATCCAGTTCGAAACGCCTTTGCGCACTTCCGCTCACCGGACTGGGGTCGCTCGAAAACGAATCCGTGTGTCGCGATCGGAGAACTGAACGGCGTCCCAAAAGCCATCTTTAGTGTGGGTTGGTGAAGATCAGGAGCTTCCACGAATGGCAACCATCCGTCGTCTTGTACAGCCGCGACAAGTCGCCCTGTGCCGCTCGACATCACGATCGCAGTGTTCGCATCAAACGCCTGAATCCCGCGAAAATCCAGCTTCTCCGCGCCCGGCGGAACAGAGCACGATTGCCACAGATATCCGCCGTCTTCGGTCCGCAACACGGTGCCGTTGGTCCCTGAAGCCCAGCCACGCCGCCGCCAATCGAGTGGATGCCGCGCAGGTCGGCGGTAGTGTTCGAGGTTTCGAGCGTCCACTGCGCGGTGCCGCCAAGGAGGTTGCCGCGAGAATCGCGAGAAGCGTCAGAGCTGTCCGCATGAGAATCAGTGTCAGCCATGAGTGGCGCGGAGCAACCGCTTCGATGGTGAGGTCGCGCTTTCCCACCCATGCGGCAATAGCTCCGCATGGATGGGGCACCCGATTCCTGGGTGTCCTATCGTGCACCTTGGACAACGGCAAACCGTCGTGGTTACATAACGAAATAGGGGATGGCGCGGGCGACCGCCGGCGTTACCCTTCCAATGGAGCAATCTGATGACCTTGCAAGACCTGATCGACGAACTTGGCGGGAACCTGGTACAGGGCGACAAGGAGTGGATGGTCGACGGCGTGAATTCGTGCGAGAAGGCGGGCGCATTCGACCTTGCATTTGCCGACTCCGATGCGGCCGTGACAGCGGCGCTCAAAAGCAATGCCGGCGTAGTCGTGCTGAAGCCGGGCGCGGCCACGGAGTATCCCCACGGCAAGTGCATCGTCGAATCGGATCAGCCAAGACTCTGGTTTGCCAAAGCAGCGCACCTCGTGAAGAAGTCCACGCACGTCGCGTAGGGATCGCGCACTCGGCGATAGTGGCGCCGGACGCAAAAGTGGATCAGGGAGTGCTGGTGGGACCCTGCGCGGTGATCGGTACGCATGCGCGAATCGGCGACGGAACCATCATCGGCGCGGGTGCGGTGATCGGCGAGAACGTGACGATCGGGATGCATTGCCACATCTACCCGCGCGCCGTGATCTATCCGGGAACGACTCTCGGCGATCGTGTAGTGGTGCACGCGGGCGCGGTGCTCGGCGCAGACGGGTTTGGATATGTCCGCGATTCCGTCACGGGAGAGTACACGCAATTTCCGCAGCAGGGCACGCTCACCATTGAAGACGACGTGGAGATCGGCGCCAACTCCACCATCGACCGCGGAGCGCTGGAGGAGACGCGCATTCGCCGCGGCGCCAAGATCGACAACCTGGTGCACGTGGGCCACAACTGCGATATCGGCGAGAATGTCATCCTGGTGGCGCTGACAGGAATTTCCGGGTCGAGCACGGTAGGCAAAGGAGCGGTGCTGGCCGGGCAGGTCGGCATCGGCGATCATGTGCACGTTGGTCCCGGCGTGATTTTGGGCGGGCAGTCGGGCGTGTTTAATGGTAAAACCATCTCAAATGAAGGACAGAGACCCGGAACAGTGATGTTCGGCACGCCGGCGCGGCCGTTGAAGCAGGTGCTGCGCGAGCAGGCAATGCTTGCGAAGCTGACGAAGAGAGGCGAGACCGGGCCAGAAAGCAGGGTGCGCCCGAGGCTAAGCGAAGGAACTGCATGAAGCCTCTGCGAAGGAGGGTTCGATGATCCGTCGCGCGATTCCCCTGCTTCACGTTTCGAATGCGGCTGCGGCTGTCGAGTTTTATTGTCACGGCCTTGGGTTTCAACTCGAATTTGAGCATCGTCCTGATGGCGTATCGACCGATCCGTGCTACATGGGCATCTCGCGCGACGGCGTCTGGTTGCATCTTTCGTCGTTCAGCGGCGACGGTGTGCCGGGTGCAGTGGCGAACATGATTGTGGATGACGTCGACAAGTTTTACGCGGAGTTCACCTCCAGGCAGGTGCCTATCGACACGCCGCCCGTGGACCAGACCTGGGGAAACCGCGAGATGTACGTGAAGGACGCAGACAGAAACTGTCTGCGATTCATCGCGTAGAAAGCAGGGAACAGTTACCCCAGCGACTGAAGACTCGTCGCCGGGGACCCCGACAGGGATAAGGGAATAGGGATTAGTTCGTGGCCATCGTAGTTGTGGGCGGCAGTACAAAAGATATCGGCAAGACCGCACTGGTCTGTGCGGTAATCTCTGCTCTTAGTGACTTCAACTGGACGGCAGTCAAGATCACAGGTCACAGCTATGAGGCGCCCACGCTGCTTCAACCAACTCGGCACTCCCGAGCTCGACGATCTGGGAAGAAACGGTTGCTGGGCAGGAGACGGACACAGCCCGCTATCTCGCCGCCGGCGCGCGACGGGCATTGCTGGTCACACGGCATGACGAGCAAGTCCCCATCGAGGGGATGCGCCAAGCTCTCGGCAACGATCGCAACATCATCTTCGAGTCAAACCGAATCATCGACTGCATGAGGCCCGACGTTTGCCTTGCTCTTGCGGGAAGTTCGCAGACAGAGTTGAAGCCGAGTTTCCTCAGTCTGCTGCGCAAAGCGGATGCGCTGGTAAGTATCGGTCGGATCGAGATCGAATCCGCGGAACTGCCAGCGGACATTCCGCGTTTTGAATTGGAATCGCTGGATCGGCTCTCGACGGAGATGACGAAGTGGCTGCGGTCGCGTATGGATCGTACGGCTCTGCCTGCTTCGACAGCCTGATTTATTTGTCAGTAGGGAAGGGCTCTGTTTTCAGCGAGCCATCGCGCTGCTTGATGAGGATCTGCACTTTGCCCTCGGCGGTATCGAGTTCTTTTTTGCAGGCGGCGGAGAGGCCGACGCCCTCTTCGAAGAGCTTGATCGAGTCTTCAAGGCTCAGGTCGCCCTTTTCGAGCTTGATCGACGATGGTTTCGAGCTTCTTGAGCGATTCTTCAAAGGATGGCATGGCGATTACTCCGTATAATCGAGGCTGCCTGCGGCAGACACGCTGGCGATGACTTCGGCGGCGGCGCTGTAGCGGCCGAACGGTGCGCTGACCTGTACGCCCTGGACCATAGGCCGTACGGCTTCGAGCATCTCCTGCGCGATGAGGATGCCTTCTTTGCGGGCGGCATCGGGTGTGTCGGCCTGGGCCATGCGCAGCATGATTTCTTCAGGCATGGAGACGCGCAGGTCGTTCTTCATGAATTCGGCGTTGCGCAGGCTGGTGAGCGGCCAGATGCCGGCGATGACCGGAATCCGGTAACGACTCGATGCGGTTGAGAAATTCCTCGAGCAGGCGCAGGTCGAATACGGGTTGGGTGATGGAGTATTCGGCCCCGGCCTCGACCTTGTAGGCGAAGCGGCGAAGTTCGTGCTCGATGTCGGGTACTCCGGGATTGGCGGCGACGCCGATGGTGAAGTTGGTCGAGGCGCTGATGGAGTTGGAGCCGATGTCGAGTCCGTGATTGAGCCGGCGAACGATGTTGACCAGGCCGATGGCATCAACATCGAAGACGGCGGTCGCGTCGGGGTAGTTGCCGAGCTTGGGCGGATCGCCGGTGAGGCAAAGGATATTGCGCAGGCCGATCGAAGAGGCGCCGAGCAGATCGGACTGAATGCTGAGCACATTGCGATCGCGGCAGGTGTAGTGCAGGATCGTCTCGATGCCGGTGTGCTGCTGGATCTGAATGCAGAGGCTTTGGGCGCTCATGCGTGCCGAAGCGCGGGGCGAATCCGGCACATTGATGGCGTGGACGCCGAGCTGGGCGAGCAGGCGCGCGCCTTCAATCTCCTTGCTGCAGTCGATGCCTTTGGGCGGAACGATCTCGACAAGCGTGACGAAGCCGCCCTGCTCGATGAGCGAGCCGATCCGCGAACGCTGGCCGAGGGGCGCTGGCGGCGTCTCCGTGGATATCTCCGCTTGCTTGCCGCCATCGGTTACGCGGGCCTGGGCGTCGATGGCGCGCATGGCCGAACGCATGGCGCGGATGTGGTTCGGCGTGGTGCCGCAGCAGCCGCCGACAATTTGTGCGCCGGCCGCAATGGCTTTGCGGGCGAAGCTGGCCATGTATTCAGGCGAGCAGAGATAAATATTGCGGCCCTCGATGGCGCGGGGCATACCCGCATTGGGCATGGCGGCCAATGGCAGCGTCGTGGCGCTGCGCATGGCTTCGATCGCGGTGAGGACGGTGGACGGGCCGGTGGAGCAGTTGACCCCAATGGCTCCCGCGCCCCACTCGGTCAGTAGGGCGGCCGCCTGTTGCGGGGAAGAGCCGTCGAGGCAATTGCTCTCGTCGTCGACGGTGACCATGACAAGAACAGGAAGTTGCGGCGCGGTCTGTTCGGCGGCCAGCAGAGCCTCGCGTGCCTCGTTCAGAGCGGGCATAGTCTCGATGATGAGCAGGTCGACGCCGGCGTCAGCCAGGGCCCGAATTTGTTCCGCGAAGGCGGCACGCGCTTCATCGAGTCCGGTTTTACCCAGCGGTTCGAGACGGACGCCAAGTGGACCGACGGAGCCGGCGACATATGCAGTGCCGGCTTGCTTCTCCTTGATATGATCCACAGCCTGGCGGGCCAATTTGACGCCGGCGGCATTGATTTCGGCAACCTTTGAGGCGAGTCCATGGCGCGCGAGGCGAAACCTGTTGGCGCCAAAGGTGTTGGTCTCAAGAATCTCAGCGCCGGCCTGAAGGTAGTCCTCGTGAATGGAGAGGATCAGGTTGGGATCTGACAGGTTCAACTCGTCATAACAGCGGTTGATGAAGACACCGCGCGCGTAAAGGACCGTGCCCATGGCGCCATCGGCGAGCACAGGGCGATTGGAGAAGATATCGGCGAACTGAGCCATCCTCTTGTCATGCTATCGCATACCTTCCCGACATGTACCCAATTGTGCGGCGAACGGCGCCCGGTGCGGCCTCGAATGCGCGAGCAAGGCATTCAGTCGAACGAGCGGGTTGCTTTGTTATACTTCGAGAGTCAAAAGCTATGCAGAACCAGTCCAGGATGAGGCAGTTTTATTGGGCTGGGTTTGCGGCAATCGCCATTCATTTTGTCCAAGTTGCGGCAACCGCCGCGCAACGTTTCGCGGCTTGTCCGCGCCGGTGTTTGAGGGAAGCGATTTTGAAGAAGAGAAGTCTTTGGTTTAGCGCCGCCGGGGCCCTGGCAGCGGCAATTGTGCTGGCGGGATGTGGTACCACGACATACTTTGCGGGAAGAACGCTGCCCCCCAGCGGACTGACCAACCGCGTTCTGATTGCCGTCCAGAATCCGAGTGTCGCCGCATCTGGTGCGCTGATTTTCGTGGACGCCTTTTACGATATTCGCTACAGCTATAACCAGAAGGTTGCGGGTTTCAGCATCTCCGGATACTCCGGGCAATTGCCGGTTACGATCCAGAATATGCCCGAGGAGCAACTCGGAGCGGTTTACGGCTCTGGTGACGGGTCGCTGCACGTGGTGAACTATCAAAAGGAGACCGACAACGGCGCTCAGAAGGGGTTGAACGGCCTTTCGTCGAGCATCTTTATTACGCGCAGTCAGAACTACATTTTTGCGGCGAATCAGCAGGCGACCGTGCTCACCGTGGTGGACAACACCAACGGCGGCTCCTACGCGTTGAGTTTGCCGGGCGTGTATCGTGTAAGCGTCAATCCGGGTGGTTCGGCGGCGATGGCCTTCGTGCAGAACTCAAACTACGCCTACTACACGCGCAAGCTGACCGCCAGCGAGACGCTTTCTTATTCGGGCGGGTCGAGCACCTGGCCGAAGGCTGCTATGGATTGCGAGCCGCAGAATTCGCCGGGATGGTGCCTGTTTCAGATGCAGAGCCCAGATAATGTGGACTCGACCGGCAATGCCTACGGGGCGCCACTGATCTTCGATCGCCCGGTGAAGGCGGTTTTCTCAGCAGACGGCAACACCGCGTACGTGCTGAATTGCGGGGCCGAATGCGGCGGATCGACGTCCTCGATCACGGCTGTGCCGGTGTCTCCGCTGATATTTCTGTCCGGACAGCACTCCGGAAGCCTTCCGACCAATAACGCGCTGCATGCGGACTGCTCTGCCACGCCGAACGTAAGTTCGTGCACGCTGGCGATTCCTGGCGGATCGAGCAATGCACTTGTATCGTCTACCACGATGTATGTTGTGGGCCAGCAGCTGCAACCGGATCGATTGTTTACCGGCAATCTTACGGTAGTAAGCCTGGCCGGTACGGCGTCGAGCACGATCTCGGCATCGGGGCCGGCTCCAATCAGCGACGGTGCACCAGGTGCACCCAGCCGGATGCTGATGGCGGATGACAACACGCTGTGGATCGGCATGACGAAGTGCAACAACGGCGAGCGTTTCAAACTAGGCAAGCCGTACGGGTGCCTGACGATGTTCAACACCAGCACCAACTCGGTAACATTGCTGGAACCGTACCTCGGCGATCTGAATGGGATTGCGGGAGTCATCGGGCTGCATAAGGTGTATGTTGCACAGGGCGGCCAGGTCTACATCTTCCATACGACGGACGGTTCGTCGATCAACAATCAATATGTGACCGTGACAGGAACCGCTTCGGACGTGGCGTTTATGGATGGGCACACCGACGGCGACAACACCGTCTACTAACTTCGATGCAAGCACCTCAGGAAGCCGAGCGTCCCAGCGCCGATGTGCTGGCGATTGCTGCGCATCGCGACGACGTGGAGCAGACCTGCGGAGGAACGCTGCTGCGCATGGCCGCGCGCGGGTTGCGAACGGCAATCCTGGACCTGACGCGGGGCGAGGCTGGAACGCGCGGAACTGCGGAGGATCGGGCGCGCGAGGCTGCGGAAGCGGCACAATTGTTGGGCGTGAGCTGTCGCGAAGCCCTGGATCTGCCGGACGGGGCGATTGAAAACACCCTGGAGAATCGGACCAAGATCGTTCGTGTGCTGCGCGGGGTACGCCCGCGGGTCGTGATTCTGCCCTATTGGCAGGCGCGTCACCCAGACCACGCGATTGTGGCTACCCTTGGATACGAGGCGTGTTTTCTTTCAGGGTTGGCGAAGGTGGAGACAGGGAGCGCGCCGCATCGGCCATACAAAATTGTCTACGCCAGTTTGTATGCGGATGTGCGGCCAAGTTTTATTGTCGATATCACGCCGTTCATTGAGCAGCGGCACGCGGCGCTGATGGCTTATAAATCGCAATACGCAAACCAGGATACGGGGAGCGCGCTCTTCGTACCGGAAGAGGAGATTCGCGAACGCACGTTTGCCGAAGCGCGGCATTATGGCTTGCTGGCGGGCGTGAAGTACGGCGAGCCGTTTGTGCAGAAGGAAGTCGGACTGGTGGATGATCTGACGCTTCTGCCGGTGCAATCGATCTGACAGGGGCACCCAGCCCAGGCGGCCTATAGCCGTCCATAAAATTTGCTTATCAATATTCAAAACAGAATAACTTTGCCTTATAGCCAATAGCTCGCCGAAACTGTGAGTGGAGGTTGTTGCTGATGACGCAGACTTGGGATCCGCAGGCTTACGAGCGGAATGGTGCATTTGTGCACGGGCTTGCTGGCGGAGTGCTGGAGTGGCTGAACGCACAAATGGGAGAATTCATTCTCGATCTGGGATGCGGCGATGGGCAGCTGACGCAGCGGATCGCCGCGACGGGTGCTCACGTACTTGGCGTGGATGCTTCGCAGGAAATGGTTGTAGCAGCACGTGAGCGTGGCATCGAAGCGGAACAGGCGAACGCCGAGTCGCTGCCGTTTCACGATGCGACATTTGATGCGGTTTTCTCGAATGCCGCATTGCACTGGGTGCGCGACCAGGATGCGATGCTGGCGCAGGTGCATCGCGTGCTGAAGCCGGGAGGACGCTTTGTTGCGGAGATGGGTGGTCATGGCAATATCGCTGCGATTCGTGTTGCGCTGATGGCGGTGCTGGAGCGCCATGGATATGGCGACCGAGAAGATGGCGTGAATTACTACCCGACGGCAGAGAACTACGCGGAGCGGCTGAGACGGCATGGATTCAAGGTGGAGCAGATGGCGGTGATTCCGCGTCCGACGAAGTTGGCGGAGAGCGGAATGGAGGGATGGCTATGGACGTTCCGCCGCGGAGTTCTGGATGGATTGCCGGAAAATGTGCGCGAAACCGTGGTGAGAGAGACAGTGGAACTGCTCGCACCGGCGCTTCAGGATGAAGAGGGAAACTGGATTGCCGATTACGTGCGGCTGCGGTTTGCTGCTATTGCCTGACTCGCGCTCTTCAAATGGTTCTCCTGCCTGAACCAACAAGCGGGAAGCGAGGGTTCGCTTCTTCGCCTCCAACAAATCAAACGGGAGATCTGTGGAAGGAGATCTCCCGTTTGTCTTGCTGAAGTTAGACAAATCAGCTAAATCGCTAGTTCGTTCTCGACTCCGCGCCGATTCTTGATTTCCGGCATAGGCTCATCAGCTTCCAGCAATTTCAAGCGGAACAGCAACCCTGCGACAAGGCCGGCGACGCTGGGAACGAGGAGAAAGAGCCAGACCTGCGTGAGTGCTGTGCCGCCGACGAAGAGCGCCGGGCCGAGGCTGCGTGCCGGGTTCACGCTCACGCCGGTGATGTGAATGCCGAAGATATGAATGACGACGAGGGTCAGGCCGATGCCGAGGCCGGCGAAGCCTGCGGGAGCGGCTTTCTGCGTTGCTCCGAGGATGACGATTACGAAGATCAGCGTAGCCACGAACTCGAACACGATGGCGGAGGTAACGTTGTATCCGCCCTGGTAGCCAGGACCCCAACCGTTCTGGCCAAGGCCGCTAGTTGCGATGTCGTAGCCCGTACCCATGCCGCGGACGATCAGCGACAGTACGCCTGCCGCGAGAATTGCGCCGCAGAACTGCCCGATCCAGTAACCGATCATCTCCCCGATTCTCATCCGGCCGGCTGACCAAACGCCGAGGCTGACTGCGGGATTGATATGGCAGCCGGAGATGGGGCCGATTCCGTAAGCAGCTCCGATGAGTGCTAATCCGAAGGCGAAGGCAATGCCGAGGATACCAACCTTGTCCCCGGCGACCACGGCGGTGCCGCAGCCGAAGAGCACGAGGATGAATGTGCCCACCAATTCAGCAAAGTACTTTTTCATGAGTTCCTCCAGTTTGGTTTGAAAGCTGAGAACTGCAGCCGCTCGCTTTCAAGCGTTGCCGGACATCGAAAACTTCACCGCTGAGAGAAGGAGAAAATGGACACAAGCCCATTGTTTGATGCGGAGCGAGTGTCGCAGAGGTGCCCAATCAGAGTCAAGAACGACGCCGTGGGGCAGTGCCCGAGGATTCAAATTCATCAAACGTTTGCAATTTGTTTGCCTGGCTGAATTACTCTGTTAACGATTCCGAGCGGCCTCGCATTCTCCCACCCGCGCTTATCGCCGGGGATTTTGGAGAAATCCACCGGCCGCCGGCGAAAGGCATTCCGGTTGAGCCAAACCGTATTTGTACTGGAAGACGACACCGACATCGCGCGGCTGGTACAGCATCATCTTGAGGCCGCTGGGTTTGCACCCCGGATTTTCCATACTCCCAACAATGTGATTTCTGACGCCGAGCGGCAGCCCCCGGCACTATTTCTGCTGGATATCATGGTTCCGGGAGGCGATGGACTGGATGTTTGCCGGCGGTTGAGGTCACATCCGGCACTTTCGACCATTCCCATCATTTTTCTGACGGCACGGGCGGGTGAGAACGATCGCGTCCTTGGGCTCGAACTGGGCGCCGATGACTACATTACCAAGCCGTTTGCCACGCGGGAACTGGTCGCCCGGGTCAAGGCGGTGCTGCGCAGGTTTGAGCGGCCGACTACCCCTTCGGTCATCAGCTTTGAAGAAGTGGTGATCGACGCTAATGCCATGCAGTTGAGGGTTCGCGGCGAACTGACGACGACGACGGCCACGGAATTCCGCCTGCTTGACTATCTTGCCCGGCATCCGGGGCGAGTGTTCAGCCGGGATCACCTGCTGGACTCCGTTTGGGGCGATGCGCGCTTTGTTACGCCGCGGTCGGTGGACGTATATGTGCGCCGCATCCGTGAGAAAATCGAGGTCGACCCGGAGAATCCCCGCTATCTGAAGACGGTGCGCGGGGCAGGGTATCGGTTTGAGATTCCCAAGGGGGAATGAAACCGCTGGCCCAGAGTCATAGCGTGAGCAGGCCCTGAATTGACGCGCAAAGTTTTCGCAAAACTGATGGCGCTTTTTGTGCTCCTGCTGCTGTTTGAGACAGCGGCAATGGAGGTGATTCTGCGCCGGATGATGGAGCACTCGGCCGGAGAGACTCTGCACCGGCTGGGGCGCGAAGCACTGTGGTCCGGACTGATTGCATTGCTGGTTGCACTTCCGATTGCGGCTTGGGCGGCGAGCCGCATCGCTACGCGCCTGCAGCGGGTGATGGTGTTTGCGCGCCGCATCGCGCAGGGTGATTTGAGCGCTCGCCTCGAGAACGGGCGCGGGGACGAAATGGCCGCGATGGAAACTGCGTTGAACCAGACAGCAGAGCGGCTGGGTCAGAGCTTTGCCGAGATCGAGAGCAGCCGGCACGAACTGGCGACGATGCTGGACTCGATGCAGGAGGCCGTTGTTGCGGTCACTGCGGAGGGCGTTGTCCGCTGGTCAAACGCAGTGATGAAGCGTATTGCTGGGACGGAGATTCGCGTGGGCAGGCCACTGGTGCACTCGGTGCGCGATCCAGAACTGCTGGACTGCGTGAAGGGCGCTCAGGATGCGCGGGAAGTTCGGTATGGGCGATCGAGTTCGCTTGCGGCGGGGCGGACATTTGAGATTAGCGCGGCGCCGCTGCCGACAGGCGGCGTGATTGCTGTTCTGCACGACGTGACACGGATTGAGGCTGCGGAGCGGTCGCGTCGCGATTTTATTGCCAATGTAAGCCATGAGCTGCGCACGCCGTTGACGTCGATTCAGGGGTACGTGGAGACGCTGGTCGAGGATCCGCACCCGAATCCGGCGACGACCAATGAGTTTCTGCATGTGATTCTCAAGAACGCGACGCGCATGAATCGGTTGACGGAGGATCTGCTGGCGTTGGCCACGATCGAGAGCCCCGATTACAAGCTGGCCATGCAGCCGACGCGGGCGAGCGAAATGGTGAATGACGCCATCGATTCGCTTGGTGGGCTGGTGGTGGATTCGGGCGTGGAGCTTGAGTCGTCGGGCGCGCCGGATGCTCTTGTGATGGTGGATCCGGATGCGATGAACCAGGTGTTCGGAAACCTGATTGAGAATGCAGTCAAATACGGCAAGTCGGGCAAGCGGATTCTGGTGGGTGCGCGGGCGCTGCAAGGCGAGATTGAGTTCTTTGTGCAGGATTTTGGGCCGGGCATTTCATCGGAACATCTTGGACGGATCTTCGAGCGGTTCTATCGCGTGGACAAGGCTCGATCGCGGGAAGCCGGCGGAACCGGGCTCGGGCTGGCAATTGTGAAGCACATTGTGCAGGCCCACGGGGGACATATCCGTGCAGAGAGCGAACTCGGATCAGGGACCACATTCCTGTTTACCTTGCCGGTGGTTCCCTCAAAACCTCGACAGGACGAGCATTCCGACCTGCCCGATGGTGGCGCGAGACGACGCCTAAGTCGAGAAAAATCAGAAAGCTGCCATCTTTTCAAATCCCCGTAACATTGCCTAGCGACAATAGAGTACGGCAGTGATCCTGCACGGGAGCGATTACGTGAAAAAGACTTTGCTTACAGCGGGTTTGTTGGTTTTGGCGATGAGTGCGTGCCCAGGCGCAGAAGTTAACCGCAGCCGGTGCAACATTCCCCTATCCGATTTACTCGAAAGTGGTTCAGCGAGTACAGCAGCGCCCACCCCGGCGTGGAGGTCAACTATGCCTCGATTGGTTCTGGTGGCGGTATCGCCCAGGTGACGAAGGGGCTGGTTGATTTTGGCGCGTCAGACATGCCGATGACCGATGACATGCTGTCGTCATCGCCGGTGAAGCTGATTCATATTCCCACGGTGCTGGGCGCGGTTGTTCCGGTGTTCAACGTGCCGGGCGTAAAGGATCTGCGCTTCAGTCCGGATGTACTTGCCGATATTTACCTCGGCAAGATTTCGAACTGGAATGACGGCCGGATCGCAAAGGACAACCCTGGCGCGAAAATGCCGGATCAGAAGATCATCGTGGTACATCGTTCGGATGGATCGGGTACCAGTTTTATCTGGACCGACTATCTGAGCAAGGTGAGCAAGGACTGGGCCGGCGGGCCAGGCAAAGGCTCGTCGCCGAGCTGGCCGGTAGGCGTGGGCGGCAAGGGCAATGAAGGCGTAGCCGGATTGGTGCGGCAGCTGCCCGGTGCGATCGGCTACGTTGAGCTGATCTACGCACTGCAAAACCATATGACCTTCGGCGCAGTGAAGAACGCGGCAGGGAACTTCATTACCGCATCGATCGAGGGCGTGACGGAAGCCGCGGCAAGCGTCAAGCAGATGCCGGCGGATTATCGTGTTTCGATCACCAACGCTCCGGGTGCGAACGCCTATCCGATCTCGAGCTTCACCTATCTGCTGGTTCCGGTGAAGGGAACGAACCAGACGAATCGCACGGTGCTGAAGGATCTGTTGAGCTGGATTCTGAAGTCGGGTGAAGGGCAGGTTTCGGCTCTGTCGTATGCTCCGCTGCCAGATGCTCTGGTCGAGAAAGAACTGAAGACGGTCTACTCGCTGCAGTAGATCTGATCCTAGTCAGGAAAGGCGGGGCCGCGCATGGAGCGCGGCTCCGCTTTTTGTCTGTGCCTGCAGAAAGTTCTTGAGCGCGCGCTCCCATGATCAGAAGAGTAGAATTCGAGGCTGAGAAAATTCTCGAATCAAGGGACCTTGCTGATGCGCGTGCACTCCTCTTTCTGCGTTCTATTGTCTCTGCCTTTTCTGTTTGCATCGCCCGTTCTCGCACAATCTTCGACAACCCCGTATGACTTGGTCGATCCGCTGATTGGTACCGCGGGAGGCGGCAATACGTTTCCCGGAGCAACGTTGCCGTTCGGGATGGTGCAATGGAGTCCCGACACAAGCACAGATGCGTGGTACAAGTACGACGAGAAGCAGCTGTACGGGTTCAGCCTGACGCATGTAAGTGGAGCGGGATGCCCGTTGTACGGTGATTTTGCAGTGTTGCCGACGCTGGATGCGCTGACTTCGAGCCCGGGAATAAAGTTCACACCGATGGCATTTGACCGGCGCGATGAACAGGCGCATCCGGGCTATTATGCTGTGACGCTGAACAACGGGGTGCGCGTGCAGCTAACTGTCGCAGAGCGAGCCGGGATTGCGAGGTTTACTTTTCCGCAGGGCAGCAATATGCGGATGTTGATCAATGCCGGAAGCAGCGCGAATTCGATTCCCTCGCCAAATGAGAACCCGCGCGACCTCGAAGCATTTGGCAATCATATCGAGATCAAGCCAGACGGGAGTTTTTCAGGGTGGACGAGCGCGGGGCGCTTCTGCGGAGCGGACTCGCATTACAAACTATATGTGGTTGGAAAATTCAGCAGGCCGTTCAAGTCGATCGCGTTATGGCAGGACGATGCCATTCTGAATAACGCGCAAAACGGCTGAAGGGAAGCACACGGGCGCTTGGGTAGAGTTCGATGGAAAAGCGACTCTGCGCGCTCTGATGTTGAGCTCAAGATGGGCATTTCGTTTGTGAGCGAGGCGGGCGCGCGGGCAAACATGGAGAAGGAGATTTCTGGGTGGGATTTCGAGCGGATTCATGAGAAGGCGCGGAGCAATTGGAGCGCATTATTGAATCGTGTTGCGGTTGAAGGTGGTACGCCTGACCAGCGGAAGATCTTCTATACAGGTGTTTACCACTCATTTTTGTCGCCGACGTTGTTCAGCGATGAAGATGGGCAGTACATCGGATTTGACGATAAGGTGCACTCGGTAGCCGGTACGAAACAGAAGGCACAATACGCTAACTTCTCCGATTGGGATATCTATCGGAACACGGTGCAGTGGCAGGCGCTGTTTGAGCCGGAGCGCGAGAGCGACATGATGCAGTCGCTGGTGAATGATGCGGAACAGAGTGGATGGCTGCCGCGCTGGCCGGCGGCGAACGACGTGACCTACGTGATGGGCGGCGATTCGCCTGCTGCTTTGCTGTCGTCGTCGTACGCGTTTGGCGCGCAGAATTTCGATACTGAGAAAGCGCTTGAACAGATGGTGAAGGCAGGTACGCAACCAGGTGATGGTCCGCACCATAATTCCGAGCGGCCGTTCCTCGCGGAGTACCTGAAAGCCGGGTATACGCCGGTGGAAAAAGATCATATTGCGGCTTCGCGGACGCTGGAGTATGCCAGCGATGATTTTGCGATCGCGCAGTTTGCGAAGGCGATCGGCCGCGACGACACGTATCAGCAATTCCTGAAGCGGTCAGAAAACTGGAAGACACTCGTCGATCCGGAAACGCACTGGATCAGGCCGCGCAATGCGGATGGTTCGTGGATGGCGGGATTTGATCCGGAGCGGTCAACGCCGAAGCGCTATCAAGGAGCCGGCGAGGGCGGCGATCAGATGGGATTCGAGGAAGGGAACACATACCAGTATTCATTCATGATTCCATTCGACTATCCAGCACTGTTTGCGGCTATGGGCGGCGAGCAGGTTGTTGAGCCGCGCCTCGATCACTTCTTTACGGCGTTGCGCTGCTGGGGAAAACCGTGTTTCAACATCGAAAATGAGCCGGATTTTGTAACTCCTTACGCTTATGCGTTTCTGGGTAAGCCGTGGAAGACGCAGGAAGTGGTGACGCGGATCGGAAAAGAGACATTCAAAGCTGCGCCCGACGGAATTCCAGGGAATGACGACTTGGGTGCGACATCGGGCGTGTATGTCTGGAACGCGCTGGGATTCTATCCGGCAGTTCCGGGAGTAGGCGGAGTTGTACTGGGCACGCCGATGTTTGACCGGGCGACTTTGCAGATGGCGGGCGGGCGCACGGTGGTTGTCACGCGCGAGGGGCAGGGGATTTACGTACAGCAGGTGATGTTGAACGGGGTGCCATATCAAAATTCATGGCTGCCGATCAGCAGGATCCACCCGGGGACGAACCAGTTGCAATTCAAAATGGGTACGCAGCCGAACACGAAGCGTGGGTCGGCGCCGGAGGATCGGCCGCCGGCATTTCGATAGATTGGTGACTAGTCCTGCTTGTTTTCGTTGATGAGGCGATCGACGAGCGGGACCAGTTTTTCGCCGGTTCGGGGAAGGACGAATGCCCCTGCAGTGGCGTCCCAGTCGAGCTTGAAACTGGTGGAGAGGGCGGAGATCCAGATCTGCCTGGCCGGTGCATTCGGCGTGATGACGAATTTCACTGCGGGCTCTTCGAAGACAACATTCAGCACGCCGCCCTGCTCCTCGACCTCGAAGCCGGCTTCGTCTTCTTCTTCACGGGCAATCAGATGCTTCTTCAGCGCATCGAGAGCGCTCTCCGCGACGCGGCGAAACTCTATTTCGTCCTGCATGATTCAAGTGTAGCAATGCGTTGTAGACCCAAGCCGTGATTGCATCATCAAACCCGACAATGGGATTGGCTAGGGCAGGGTTTCTCTAAGAATTCACCCGATGCTCGCAGGGTTTTCACCTATTTTGGTGCATATTCTAGCTGGCCATTCTGCATCTGCGGAAACTCCATCCCAGGGGGAACAGCATGCGTGTGCCAGCAACGCCGTTGAAAGTCTTGATCATCGCGGTGTTCCTGCTCCTGCCAACAGACTTTCGTGCCCAGACGACGTTACAGATTCAACCTGATCAACTTATTCGAGAGGTTGTCTACAACGAGCTCCACGACCATGAGCGGCACGGTTATTGGCGGTACCTGGTGGAGAAGCATACAGAGCAGGGAACCCGGGTAGAAGACCAAATCGAGACCGTGGACGGAACAGTGACGAGACTGGTGCTGAGCAATGGTCAGCCTCCTGGCTGGGCCGCATCAGAGTCTGAAGGCGAGCGCCTCAACCATCTGCTCGCTTCCCAAGTCGACCAGACGCGCCTGCGGCAGGAGCACATTGACGACGAAAGGCGGATTGGTCACATACTGGCTCTGCTCCCCGATGCGTTTCTCTACGATTTCGTGAATGTAGAGAACAGCTGCTGGCATCTGCGCTTCTATCCCGATCCGCAATATCCCGCGAAGACCATCGAGTCCCGTATATTTCACGCCTTGACGGGAGAGTTGTGGATCGATGTACGGACTAAACACCTGGTTCGCCTCGATGGACGGCTTCAGTCGAATGTCGATTTCGGTTTTGGCATCCTAGGCCGGCTCTACAAGGGTGGATGGTTCCGACTGGAGCGAGAACAAGTCAGCGCCACCGACTGGAAAACCAGGCGGCTTGAGATTCATATGAGCGGTCGCGCCATGCTTTTCAAGACCATCGCCCGAGAGACAAGTGAGACTCGTGGTAATTTCTCGACGGTGCCCCGGGCAATGGATCTGAAGGACGGAGTTGACATACTCTGTTCTCGGAATCCGGGGGCAACCCGTGGCGAACTTGCGGTTCCGGCTTTCCTTGTAACGCATCCGTAATCCGAAAATCGAAATGGCGAAATCGTACCCAGCCCCGCGGGACTGCGGGCCAAACTCGATTGCCTAGGCCGTTTTCGCATAGGGCCAGATGTTGCGGGCGTGCGCAAGACTGACGGCCCACCAGTGGAGACGGCGAAGCATCGCGTCCATGGAGCGCTCGGCGCGATCGGGACTGCGCAGACGACCCTCTGCATCGAATTGTTCCCAGGCGCCGGCGAAGCTGACGCTTTCGCGAATGGTGATCGCGTGAAGTTCTGCGAAAACGAGGCGGAGTTGCTCAACGGCGCGCAGACCGCCAGAGATGCCGCCGTAAGAGACGAAGGCGACTGGTTTGGCATGCCACTCCGGCCCGAACGAGTCGATGAGCGCCTTGAGGGGCGCCGGGTAGCCATGGTTGTACTCAGGCGTAACGACGATGAATGCATCGCAAGATGCCATGCGCTCGTTTAGTGATGCCGTACCGGCAGATGCGGCTGCTGCCGGGTCGATAATCTCCATCGCAAATCCTTCACGGGTGGCGATCTGGTCGGTGGCCCACCGCGCAACCGTGTCGCAGAAGCGGCCGGGTCGCGTCGATCCGTAAACTAGGCCTACTTTGATAGGTGTTTCCGTCATGAATTCTCCTCCACTGGATCAAGATTAGAACCTCAAGTAAACTTGAGGTCAAGAGGGAAGATGTATGAAGCAAAAGTTGCTCAACGGCAAGCCAGATCGACCGGAGATTCGTCGGGCGTTGACGGTGGGCGAGGTGGCGGTGCGGAGCGGCGTGGCCGTTTCGACGCTGCACTTCTACGAGGCTGAGGGCTTGATCAGCAGTTGGCGGAACAACGGGAACCAGCGGCGCTATGCGCGGGAGGTTCTGCGAAGGGTGGCCGTGATCAAGGTGGCGCAGAGAACCGGGATTCCGCTTGCGGAGATCCGGAAAGCTCTCGCGACGCTGCCGGAAAAGCGAACTCCGACGTCGGCAGATTGGAAAGAGCTCTCGGCTCGATGGAGGTCGCAACTCAACGATCGGATCGAGCGATTGACGCGGCTACGCGACCAGTTGGATGGCTGCATTGGGTGCGGATGCCTGTCGCTGGAGATTTGTCCGCTTCGAAACCCATGGGACCGTCTGGCTGCCGAGGGGCCGGGGCCGCGCCTTCTGGATCCGGACCTGTGTCGAAATAAGTGAGACGACACCTGGCGCATCGGTTCAAGAATGCAAGGAATGATCCTGATCGCACTCTTTACCCGATGTTAAGTCACCGTTTGTAAACTTTGACGCGATTGTCCTCGTCTTTCAAATAGCAATCAATTTTCCCAGTTCGTTCCGAGCTTGTTGCGGAGGAACTCGAAGGGGCTCTGCGTACGCTCATGCTGCTCAAACGCGCAATCCACCTTGGGCCAGTATCGGCACTGATTGTGCTTGTCTTCGCCCTGTCTTCGAGTACACTCGCACATTGCACGACGATTGACGATGCTGCTGCAGCCGGAGACGTGGTGACCCTGAAGGCTCTGCTCGAAGCAAATCCGGCGCTGGCTTTGGCAAAAGAAGGCGACGGGACGACGCCACTGCACCTGGCGGCTCTTTACGGACGGCGGGAAGTTGCGAGCATTCTGATTGAGTTTCACGCCGACGTGGCTGCCCAGGATGAAAATGGCGATACACCGCTTCATCTGGCAGCGGCAAAGGGATGGCGGGAGCTTGTGTTGCTGCTTTTGGCGAATCATGCTGACGTCAACGCGAAGGATTCTCATGGTGCAACGCCGCTGCACGCAGCAGTGTTCTATAAGCAGACAGAAATGGTGAAATTGCTGATTGCGCGGCACGCTCAGATTGCCGCTGTTGATGACGACGGAGATACGCCTTTGCATCTGGCAGCGCAGGCGGGATCGGTTCCGCTGGCAGAGATGCTGCTGGCGAATCATGCCGACATCAACGCGAAGGACACGTTAAATGTGACTCCCCTGCACGCAGCGCTGTTCTTCAAGCATGAAGATGTTGCCCAGGTTCTCCGCCGGCATGGCGGGCATGAGTAGGTCGAGTGGGATACTGGCCTTCTGAGCTAAAGCTCTGGCGATATTCTGCCGATGAGATTCGAATGGGGTTCTTCGGAGGGCGCGATGGAACTCAGACCGGTACGAGGCATTCGCGGGCTGGCCCAGGTAAGCACGTCGAGAATCGAGCGCGAAGTCGAGCCGCCCTTTGCGCTCGATGCGTCCAGCCGCATGGAGGATGATGCGTACAGCGGGACCGGTCATAGGGCGCAACGAGGACTGGAAGAGGAAGACTCCGAGCCGGCGGAAGAGACGGCCGGCTCGACGGACGCTTCATCGACCTCAGGCGAGCCAGACGGGAAGGTCAATTTCTTCGCGTAGTCTGGACCTGCTTTTTGTTAGCTATATCGGACACAAGTGACGATCAGGCAACGATTGCGGTGAGTCGGAAGACGCATTCACCCAAAGCGCGATCGCCTTCAATGGAAGAATGAGAAAGCGCTTTTTTGCGATCGATACCCTTGGTAAAGACTCGCCAAGCCAGTTCCTGGGGGATAACGACGCGGGTCACGAGGTTTGCGTCAGAGGGTGCTGCGAAGTCCCAACCTTCGCTCTTCTTTCTAAGATGCCACGTGCCGCCGCAGTCGCCGGAGATTTCAAGCTGCATTATCGTGCCCAGCGGCGCATCAACATTGTGAAAGGCGTACGGCAAACCACGCACAAAGCAGTCGAGAACCGGGTGGTAGAGTTTCGGCGTCATGATCCCGGGGCGCTTGGTGGCGATGCGAATCTGCTGCTGGTGATGCCAGCGCTCGGTGAGTTCGCGGGCAGTGTCGAACCAGTTGAGAGAACTGGATTCGCCGGCCCAGCTCACGTTGAACACGGCTGGCGCGAAGGGATCGAGGGACTCGAGGAAGTCGGCGCTCTGGCGGCAGGCTGATTCCATCATGTCCGTGAGAATCAGCGGGCTGAGGCGGCGATAAACTGTGACGCCTTCGCGATTGAGGCGATTGACGAGGTCGACGACGTCTTGTGGCGACTGAATAATGGGACTCTCGACGAAGCAACGATCACGGACCATGGAGAGCTTGCGGAGCACGGTGTCGAGCAGGTGCGCTGCGACATCGCGGACCTTCCAAGCGGACGCTATGGTTTGCAAGTCCCATTCCTCATGCCGGAGATCGCGCAGGAGATCAATGAGCATTGCGTCGACGCGACGAAGAAGTGGAGCGCAGAGGATCGGTTCGGTGCCTGAGATTTGGTCGGACATGGGATGAAGGCCATGGTAAATCGTCTTCGAACTAAATGCCCACCAGGCCATTGGGCTTGCGGCGCAGATTCTTCGCGGCGCTTCCCGATGCGCGGCATTTCAATGCCTTGACAACAGACAACGCCGTCACAGAGATGACAAGCAGGTTGGTTGCGCAGACTACGTAGTCGTCCAGCGTAAGGTCTGGGAAAGCAAAGGGCCATCCGATGATGGATGGCCCTGAAGTTTTGGAATGAAGACCGGCGCGTGTCTGCCTGATTAAAATCGTGCGATTCGTGACGCCGATATGGCGACTTGCGACTCACACTGCGCGGCTGCGCAGTTCGGGACGGGCTGGCGTGTCGGCTACTTGTAGGAGGCGATGGCGCTGGCTTCGTCGTCGTAGATGTCGAAGACGGTGTAAAGCTTGGTGAGCTGCAGAACATCCTTGACCTTGCGGGTCAGGTTGAGCAGCTTGAGCGCGGCACCCTGATTCTTGGCTGTGGTATAGGCGCCAACGAGTTCGCCCAAGCCCGAGCTATCGATATAGTTCACGTCGCCCAGATTCAGCAGGATATTTTTGGAACCCTTGCTGATCAGGTCGCGAATGGCTTCGCGCAGTTGCACACTGCCCTCGCCCAGAGTGATCCGCCCGCTGAGGTCCAGGACAGTAACGCCGTCCAATTCACGGGAAGCGATTGTGAGTGCCACGGAAATTCCTCCTTTGTGAGTCATACAAGTTATAGCATCTGACCCCCCGATGTGGAGCGGTTCCTGCGAGATCCACAAAGAGAGCGATGCGCTGAGGCTTCAGGCTGTTTCTTGGGCTGCGGTCAGATGCTTGATCAGTGTCAATTCTGTACCGGGCTCCAGTTGACGGAAGTGGACCTCATCCATAAATGATCGGATGAGGAAGATGCCGCGGCCAGTGCCGCGCAGAAGATTTTCAGGAGCGAGCGGGTCGGGGAGGTGTTCCCAGTCGACGCCTTTGCCTTGATCGGCGATGGTGAAGACGAGTGATTTGCCGTTGTTCTCGAAGCTCGCTGTAACCTGTTTGGCAGGATCGTAGTCGTTGCCGTGGAGGACGGCGTTAACGGCGGCCTCGCGGACGGCCATGGTGATGCGGAAACGTTCTTCTTCGTCTACGCCAGCCTCCTCGGCCAGCTTGTCTGCGGCTGCTTCAATTTCGCCGACGCTCTCCATCGTAGAGGGTAGCGAGAAGCTCCGCTTACCTGGTTTGGAATCGATCAAAGGCTTCGTCTCCGCCTCTACCGGGAATGGCAAAGCGCCGCCTTACCGCGAGAGGAATGTGTGTAGTTTTCCAAGGAAGACGGGAAAACGCTATAGACGGCAGTTTCATAGCTGAGGGGCGTTGTGTCAAGAACTGGTTTGAGTTAGAGGCTGTTGGGGCAGGTCCATTGTCTAACGTTGATAACGGAGGGGCGATGAGGACAGGTTTTTGCATAAGGTCAATATTTGGCGGGCGAGGCTCGATGACGAGATCGATTTGTTTCTCCCAGTCAGAGTTCAGTTTTGGAAAACGAGAATCCTTATTGCGTGAAATACGACTGAGAAATACGACAGCAGGTTCTTCGCTCCGCTTACCCCACGCACAACTGCCTTGTGCGTGGGGCCCAAGCATGCGGAGGCTCAGGATGTCAGCTCCGTGAAAGGCAAACCAGAGCGGCACGAACGGAGGGGCTCTTTCACAAAAGTGGTTCGCGCGGTCGGATTGGGAGGTGAAGTCGCGTTCTTGGCGAGGGAGCGCAGTACACTCAACTTATGAATCACCGCACCACAACCCGCGTGAGTTTGACGGCACTGCTGGGGACGGCGGTGACGGATGCGCAGGGGAATGTGCGCGGCAAGCTGAAGGACGTTGCGGTCGCGACGGGCGCTGATGCTGGGCAAGTGGCAGGACTTGTTCTGAAGACGCGCGATGGACTGTGGATTGTGCCTTCGCAGGATGTGCGCGAGACGCCGGCTGGGACGCTGGAACTGAAATCGCCGGAGATGCTGATTCCTTTGCAGGACCAGGGCAACTATCTCTACCTGCAACAGGACCTGGTGGACCGGCAGATTATCGACATTCACGGGCGCAAGGTGGTTCGCGTAAACGACGTGGACCTGGAGTGGATGGGGGACGGCGCGAAAAGCCTTTTGCGCGTGGCCGAAGTGGAGGTTGGGCTGCGCGGCGCGTTCCGGCGGGTGTTCAAGGGGCTGTTGCCGAGGGCGTCGCTCGAAGTCGTTGTCGCGCAAGTTCAAGGAGCGCGGGATTCCGTGGCAGTTTGTCGATGTGATCGAGGTGGATCCGGCGCGGCGCGTGAAGCTGCGCATTGAGTACGAGCGGTTGGCGGAGATGCATCCGTCGGACCTAGCGGAGATCCTGGAGGACCTGGCGCCGGCGGAGCGCGATGCTGTGTTTACGTCGCTGGATGAGGAAGTGGCTGCGGAGACGCTGGAAGAGGTGGATCCGAAGCTGCAACTTTCGCTGCTGGAGAAGCTGGACGAAGAGAAGATCGCCGACATTGTGGAGGAGATGGATCCGGGAGCGGCGGCGGACTTGCTGGCGGAATTGCCGGACTACCGGTCGGACGCGATTCTGGAGGAGATGGAGCCGGAGGAGCGGCAGGAAGTCGAAGAGTTGCTCGAATTCGATGAGCACTCGGCGGCAGGCGCCATGACGACGGACTTTGTGTATCTGGGCATGGATGCGACGGTGTCGCAGGTGGGGCCGGCGCTGCGCAGCTTCGACGGGGATATCGAGACGGTGACGGAGATTTATCTGCTGGATGACAAGCGCGTGCTGCGCGGGTGCGGTTCCGCTGGCGCGGCTGGTGGTGGCGCAACCGGATGCGCGTCTTTCCGTTCTGGCGGAGGCGCGGGTGCTGTCGTGCCCGGCGGATATGAAGCAGATTGACCTGGCGGAGATGTTCGACAAGTACAACCTGCACGCCCTGCCGGTGGTGGACGCGCAGGGGCGCATGGTGGGCGTGGTGACGGCAGATCACGTGATCAGTTTTCTTCGCGAAAAGTTATAGAAGCGGCGAATCGATTCCTGCTACTCTGCGGGTACAGTTCCCAGAAACAAAGTCTGCCTCAAAACGATTGGTACGGATGCGCTCCATCGCATTCGAATTCACACTGAACGAATGTTGTGAAGGAGGACTATGCCGCCGCGTGAAGGGATCAAGACGTATGTGCCGCAACAGCAGAGGACAGGGCCGACGACGGAACGCGGCGATCATGTGGAGCGACATCGGATTCCGACGCTGATCCGCTGGTTTATCTGGCTGCTGATCCTGCGGTCGGCGATGAACGTGGTATTCGCGCTGACAATTGGGTTGGCTCCGGATTCCGATATCTCGACGTTCATTGCGACGAACTTCGACGCCTGGCCAAAGCAGATGCCTGCGGAAGGCGTGTTTTACGTGAGCGCGTTGCTCTACGGCCTGACGGCGTGGCGATGGGCCAGCCGGGACTGGAAAGCGCGGTGGGTTGTGATGTTCATGTCAGGGGCGACGGCGCTGAAGATGCTGGTGAATTTTGCTGCAGACCGTGTGGCAGGAACGCCGACGCCGATGACACAGGGACAGCAGTTGCCGTTGATTATGAGCGTGGGTACGAATCTGCTGATCTGCGGATACCTTGCGTTTTATCCGGGGATGGCCGAGGCGTTCAAAGAGACGCCGTGGGACTAAAGGAACTGTTTCTAAGCGAAAATCCCAAAGACATTACTCTGGACCTCAAGGCGCGAAAGTCAATTTGCTGTACTTAGGGCACGCCGGAAGCGGTGCCCTTTCCAAAGCATCGAGTATTCCCACAATGTGTGGGATGTTTTGACCCGCTGCTGCTCCCGATATAGGTTGCTTAGGTAACCGTCTTGGAATGACCACTCTAAATTAAAGACGGGTATCGAACAGAATATGTGAAACAATTCAAGGATGGTCCAATTTCCACGGATTATTCAAGGCGGAATGGGTGTAGGTGTTTCCAATTGGCGCCTTGCGCAAGCGGTCTCGAAGCTTGGTCAGCTCGGTGTGGTATCGGGAACAGCGATTGATCAGGTGCTGGTGCGCCGGCTGGCTGATGGAGACAAAGGCGGCTACATGCGCCGGGGATTGGACGCGTTTCCGTTTCCGGAGATGGCGAAACGGATCTGGAGCGAGTACTTCGTTCCCGGCGGGAAGCCGAGTGGAACTCCCTATCCGACAACACAGATGCACCAGCGGCGCGACTCCCGCAGCTTGATTGAACTGCTGATGGTGAGCAACTTTGTTGAAGTATTTCTTGCGCGCCAGGGGCATCTGAACAAGGTAGGTGTGAATTTTCTGGAAAAGGTGCAACTGCCTCATCTCGCCTCCTTATATGGGGCGATGCTGGCGGGGGTGGGCTACGTGCTGATGGGGGCGGGAATTCCGCTTCACATTCCCGGAGTGATCGATAACCTGGCTGCGGGAAAGCCGGCGGAGTACAGGCTGGCGGTGGCGGGAGCTGCTCCTTCACAGGACACGATGATGCTGTTCGATCCCGCGGAGTATGCGGAAGGTCCGCTTCCGGTTCTGGAGCGTCCGCGATTTCTAGCGATTGTTTCGTCGAATACGCTGGCGACAACGATGCTTCGGCGTGCGACCGGGAGGGTGGATGGGCTGGTGATTGAGAGCCCGACCGCGGGTGGGCACAATGCTCCGCCGAGAGGGAAGCTGCAGCTGAATGAAGCGGGCGAACCGATCTACGGCGAACGTGACAAGGTGAACATTGCGGAGCTGCGCGAGCTGGGAGTTCCGTTCTGGCTGGCGGGCGGTTACGGCAATGCCGACAAGGTAAAGGAAGCGATGGATTCGGGTGCGGCGGGCGTTCAGGTGGGCACGGCGTTCGCGTTCAGTGAAGAGTCGGGGATGCGGACGGACCTGAAAAGAACGCTGCTGGCCCAGGCAACGACCGGAACGGGGAAGGTGTTTACCGATCCGCTGGCATCGCCAACGGGCTTTCCTTTCAAAGTTGCGCAGCTTGCGGGTTCCTATTCTGATGAGGGCGTGGCTAACGCCAGAACACGGGTCTGCGATCTTGGCTATCTTCGCGAGCCTTATGCGATCGACGAGGAGAAGATTGGCTATCGGTGTTCGGCTGAGCCGGTGGCGAATTACGTGGCCAAGGGCGGCAAGGTTGAGGACACGGTTGGAAGGAAATGCCTGTGCAATGCGCTGATGGCGAATATCGGGCATGCGCAGACGCGGAAGGATGGATCGGCTGAGCCGCCCCTGGTGACGATTGGGGACGATCTGAATACGGCTGCCCAATTTTTGACAGCGGAGCGGGAGACCTATACGGCTGCGGATGTGGTGAAAGAACTGTTGAGTAAGGTGCTGCAACCTGAGCCACAGCCGGAACTCGCCAGCGCTACGGCGTGATTCGCATGGGGCACCTGGCAGACTGAAGTCGTGCCTTACACAACCAAAGACAACAGCAGGTCCTTCGCGCCGCTTACCCCACTTTGTGGGCCCCAAGCGTGCGGCGCTCAGGATGACACGGGGGACAGAGCACCCAGTGGTGACTGTCACTGCGGCTTGTTGGATTGGAAGATCCAGCGGACGCCGAATTTATCGTTCAGGGCGCCGTAGACTCCGAAGAACGTCTCCTTTAAAGGATCGGTTGACATCGGCGGCTTCGGAAAGTTTTGCGAAAAGGGTCTTAAGCTCCTCGAACGTTCCGCCACTCAAATAGAGACAAACTGTGTTGCCGCGAATCCGGCTCCGGTTGGGCATCAGCCAGTCCGAGGCTGAAATGTCTATCGGGCCGCCGCGAAGTCGCGCATTGATTGTCTTGTCCTGCTGCAATGCGGGCATGTGGTCCTTGGCTGGGGAGTCTTTTACTTTTGTGGACGTGAGTTCTCCCCCGAAGACGGACTTGTAGAACTCCATCGCATCGTGGCATGAGCCGTCGAAGAGCAGATAGGGTGTCAGGGTTGTCACTTGATCTCCTTTTGCGGCCGGCGTTTCGGCGCAGACTTTTGAAAACGTGGCTGAGGTGGCGATGATTGCGGCTGGAGCGGCGATGGCGACGAATTGACGGCGCGAGAGGCTGGCGGATTTGGGCATAGTTCTCCGAAGACAATCTTGAAACTGGGTCGGCCCCCGCCGCCTTCGTAAGGAGCAGGTCCTTCGAATCCGTTTCGCTCAAGGGCGACGCAGGCGGCGGTGGGTCCGTGCTTTCCCACCCTTGCTGTGCAAGGATGGGGCACCCGGCCGCACGCGACTGTTTGCTAGCCGCTTTGGTCCTCTTCGGCGAGCAGTTCGCTGAGGCGATCGAGTTTTCGTTCCCAGGCGGTGCGATGATCGCGAATCCATTGCTCGAGAGGGCGAAATCCGGCAGCCTCAATGCGGCAGGTTCTGACGCGGCCGAGCTTTTCTGTGTGCACGAGGCCGACCTCTTCGAGGATTTGCAAGTGCTGCGCGACTGCTGTGAGGGTGACACCGAGAGGATCTGCCAGTCGCGAAACAGACATGGGACCGCTGGTGAGATGGTCGAGGATGGCGCGGCGCGTAGGGTCTCCCAGGGCGTGGAACAGGCGATCGATTTTCGGATCTGGCGTGGGCATGGCTGGCTCGATTCCTGGCTAGCTGGCCAAGTCTTTTTCGAGACGGTCGAGGAGCGCGCGCCAGCCTTGTTCGAGCATTCCAGGCCCGTCGGGCCAGTCTATGTACGTTCCCTGGTTTGTGAAGACCAAGTCGGTTCCCGTCGCCGAGGGGACGAACTCGAGGGTGAGGACGGCCACCAAAATGGGCTTTCCATTCAGGGACATCCTAGTGGTGGTGACGATTCGGTTCTCCGGCGTGATGTCCTGAAAGTTGCTTTCGTTTGCAATCTCGGACCCAGCAATGGGATGGCCTTCTTTGAAGCGATAGCGGAAGCGCTCACTGCCTCCAACGCGGAACTCCATCTCGAATTCCTGGATCTCGTGGTCGCCCTCGGCGTACCAGCGCCGTTTGCGTGCGGGCTGGGCAAAGGCGGCGAAGACGCGATCGGGAGGCTGGGGATAGGTGTGTTCGATAACGAATGTGCTGTGAATGACGGTGGATTCGGACATTGGGTTCCTCCAATAGCTTCCAAATAGTTAAGCAACTGCTTCAGTATTGTGCAGGTCCGGAGAATTGTCAAGTGGGGACTTCAGTATTGTTTCGTCGGTCTGAGACAACAGTCTGATAGAAGACTTATGTGGATCGGAGAAAGCTTGAAGCAGATCCTTCGCTTACCACCCCCAAGCTGAAGAAAACGCTTGGGGCCCCGTGCACTCAGGATGACACCGATGGAGGTGGTGGAATCGGTAGAGCATCAAAATGACAGGTGTCGAGTCCGCTTATTCGGAGCGCAGGGCTTGGACGGGATCGACGGAAGCGGCGCGAACGGCGGGAATGCTGACCGCGAGCAGCGTGACAAGGATGAGTGCGGCGATGGAAATTGCGAGCGAAACGGGATCGGTGGCGCTGATCTGGAAGAGCAGGCTGTTGATGAGGCAGGCTCCGAGGAAGCCGGCGAGAAGGCCGGCGCAGATTCCGATTGCGGTGGAACTCGCCGCCTGGCGCAGGATGAGCTGCAGGATGTCGCTGTGATCGGCACCGATGGCCATACGGACGCCGATTTCGCGGGTGCGCTGAGCCACGGAGTAAGAGAGCACGCCGAACGATCCAATGGCGGCGAGCACAAGCGTGATGAGCGCAAAGGATCCAAGAAGGGTGGCCGTCATGCGCTGGCGAGCCACAGAGTCAGAAAGAACGGTGGCGATGGATTCGATGTGATAGACGGGCTGAGTCGGATCGGCGGCGAGGACAGCGTTGCGGACGAGCGTTGCAGCGGCGTCGGGAGCGAGCGAGGAGCGAACAAGCAGGACGGCGTGAAGGCCGAATCCGGGGAGGTAAATCTCGGGTTCGGGCTCGGTGTCGATACCGAGATCGCGGGCATTGGAAACGACGCCAACGACGGGGATTTTGCTGGGAGTGGGACTCATGACGCCGATGAGGATGTTGGCACCGATGGGATCTCTACCGGAGAGGTAGTGGCTTGCGAATGATTCGTTGACCACGAAAAAGCCGGTGGTGCTGTCGATATCGCTGCGGGTGAAGGTTCTGCCTTTTAGAAGGCCGATGCCCATGGTGCGGAAATAGTCGGGGCTGACGAAGCGGATCTGGGCATAGGGATAAGTGCCAGGACCGAGGGCGGGAGCGCCTTCGATGAGAAAGCGCGTCATGACCTGTGAAGGCCGGAGGGGTACTTGCGTGGTTGTGGCGGCGGAGAGGACTCCGCGGGACTGCGAGATTGCTTCGAGGACTTGTTCGTAAAAGCGATTCGTAAGGGGGCTGCTGTCGCCGTAGCGAGGAGTGGGCAGGGTGATTTCGGCAGTGAGTACGTGATCGGTACGGAATCCCGGATCGACGGCAATCAACTTTTGAAAGCTGCGCACGACGAGGGTGCTCAGAAAAACGACGACAACGGCGATGGCAATTTCGGTGGTTACGAGCATCGCGCGGCCGCGATTGTGCTGGCTGCTGGAGCGATCGCTGGAGCGAAGGACATCAACCAATGGTGCGGATATGCGGGCGGCGGGGAGAAGTCCGAACAGGAACGCTGTGAGCGTGCAGATGGCAAGCGTGAAGAGAAGCACCGGGATGCTAAGGCTGATGGACTGGAGGAGCGATACGTCGAAGCCGTCAGTATGCGCGAGGGCTACGCGCAGAAGGGGGAGGGCTACCGATGCCAGCAGAATGCCGAGCACTCCGCCAAGCAGAGAGAGCATGAGTGTCTGAACAATGAACTGGCGGAAGAGATGCTGGCGGTCGGCACCGAGGGCCTGACGAACTGCCACTTCGCGGCGGCTCTCGGTGGCGCGCACGAGGAGAAGATTGGCGACATTGGCGCATGCGACGAGGAGCACGAGAACGACTGCACCCATGAGACAAAGCATGGCTGGGCGGAGCGTGCTGACCAAATCGTCGTGCAGAGGGGTGAGGGCGACACCTTCATTGCGGTTTGTGGCGGGATAGGCAGCGGAGAGGCGCTTCGCGATGGTTAGCATGTCAGCGCGCGCGGCGGACAGGGAAACGCCGGGACGCAGACGGCCAAGCACTTTGACGGAGTGCCAGACGCGCGATGCCTGGGTGGGCTGATCGAGAAGCGAGAGGGGAAGCCACACCTCACCATCTGCCGGGAACGAAGCATTTGAAGGCAGCACACCAATGAGGG
Source organism: uncultured Acidobacteriaceae bacterium (assembly GCA_963735215.1). Lineage (GTDB taxonomy): Bacteria > Acidobacteriota > Terriglobia > Terriglobales > Acidobacteriaceae > Telmatobacter. The sequence continues at coordinate 353,130 of CAVTKF010000019.1, forward strand.
TGTAGTTGGTTCCGTTCAACGAGAGCGACCGGCCGATGGCGCGGGGATCACGCCCAAAGTAGGTTTGCCAGGCTGACGCGCTGAGGACTGCAACATGATCTTTGCCGGTAATGTCGTCCTGATCGTCGAAGAGACGTCCGGCGAGGGGAGAGACGCCGAGGAGCGAGAAGAAATTGCCGGAGGCGAGCACGCGATGCAGTTGCGCGGGTTTTCCATCGAGCACCAGCGATACAGTGCTTGGATTGATGGTGGTGTAGGCGGCAACCTGGCTGAAGCCGGTCTGCTGTCTGCGCCAATCGAGGTAATCGAGATAGGTGGCTTCGATGCCGCCCTTCACCTGCGAGTTGGTTTCGGCGATGCTGATGATGCTGCGCTCATCCTGGAAGGGAAGGGATTTGAGGAGCAGGCCGTAGACGCAACTGAAAATGGCGGTAGTGGCACCGATGCCGAGTGCGAGAGTGAGGATGACAGTGACTGTGAAACCCGGAGATTTGCTCAGTTGGCGGGTGGCATAGCGAAGATCACGCAGCAGGCTTTGCATCGGTTCTCCCATAGGACACTGACGTTTCTTACGTTAATTGAGGCATCCTGCTTTCGGTGTAAATGTGACGTATGGTCGCTGGCGTGAGGCGAGTTGCGCGGGCTGGGGTGGACGCGCCCGACCTTCGCTCAGCCCGAGCCAGATCGGCGCTGCTCAGCATTTGCCACTGGGGCGCATGGGCGAGCCGGGTTCCTGCGTGGGCATGGTTTGCGTGGAGGGGAGTGTAAAGCCCGCGAAACCGGCGAGGTTATTGGCGCACTCGGCGAGGGTGGTTGGGATGGCGGCAACGGTGGAAGGCAGTGAAGGGATGGAGGTGTCGGGCATGGAGAAGTTGAAGGCGCTGGTCATGTCGCCGACGGTGGCGCGGCGCCACGCGGAGAGATTGGGAACTTCGGCGCCGAAGCGCGTCTCGAGGAAGCGCAGGACCGAAGTGTGATCGAAGAGATCGGAGGAGATGAAGCCGCCGCGGCTGAAAGGCGAAATGATGAGCATGGGCACGCGGAAGCCCAGCCCTATGGGGCCGTTGATGGAGCCTTCCACAGTGGCGTCGGGGACCGGGGAGGCGGTTATGTATTCGCCGGCGGTTCCGGGAGGCGCGGTGACGGGCGGAACGTGATCGAAGAAGCCGCCGTTTTCATCGTAGGTGGCGAAGAGAACTGTCTTCGCCCATGCGACCGGGTTGGCTGTGAGGGCGGTGATGATGGCGGAGAGCGTGTTTTCACCAAAGAGAGATGGAGACGGGGGATGGTCGGAGGTGATGATGGATCCGACGATCCAGGAGACCTGCGGAAGGTTGCCCGAGAGCGCGTCGGCGACGAAGTCAGTTGGAAACTGCGGGCCGAATGCATTCTTGTAAAGCGTAGTGGTGGGGTCCTGAAAATTCTTGAAATAGGGAAGGACGTTGTCGGTTTCGAGGGAGCCGAATGCGCTGGAGTCGGGAGTTGAGTAGATCTTCCAGGAGATGCTGCGCGCCTGGAGTTGCTCAGGCATGGTGGTGTAGGTGAGCTTGCCGAACATGGAGGCGCGATTGGAGACGAGCGTCTGCAGGATTGGGCCGCCGTTTTTGCCATCGGGATCGATAGATGCGGCCATGGTGTAGAGACGATTGGGATCGGTGGGTCCGATGACGGAGCAGCAGTAGTTATCGCAGAGCGTGAAGGCGTCGGCGACGGCGTAGTAGTAGGGCAGATCGGCGCGCGTGTAGTAGCCCATCGAGAGGACGGCGTCACTCGCATTGATGGGAAGACGCGAGGTGACGAAGCCATCCATCGCGCCGTTGTTCCAGCTTTGATGCTGCGGGATCCAGTCGTGGGTGATGTCGTGGGTGCAGGCGGCATTGGTCTGCGTGGTGTCTAGGTGGAAGGGCAGCAGTACGCCGGCGGGGGAACTGGATGGTGTTGCCGGGATAGGGCTGATTGAAGGCGGCGCTCGGATCGGAGAATCCGCGGACGCCTCTGTAGCTGCCGAAGTAGTGATCGAAGGAGCGATTCTCCTGGATGAAGATGACGACGTGATCGACGTCGGTGATCTTGGCGCAGGCGGAGGTCCCGGTGGGATTGGAGAGTCCCATGTGGCCGGCGCATCCGTTGAGCAAGGAGCCGGTAAGGCCTGCTGCTCCTGTGGCGGCCGCGATCTTCAGTAATTCACGACGAGTGATTGGCTTTGGTGACATGTGACCTCAAGCTTCCTCGCAGCTTGGATGCTGATTGGACGGGGGCGGCCCGGGTTGGTGAGATTTGGGGCGGCGGATTCGTTTGCACTAGCAACCGCTGCGCGTTGAAGCAGGATCTGAAACCGGTGCACATCAAAGCGGATCTTGCTCCGCTTACCCCACTGACCACTCGTCGTCCGCGGGGCCCGTGCGCGCGGGGCTCAGGAGACTCTGAGAATCGGAGACGGAACGCGCCCAGGAGATCGCGTTAGCTCGACATGATCACTTTAGGCACGCGAGATTCGGGCGGTGGGAGCGGCGGGAACTCGGCGTGAGGTTCGGTCTGGTACCAGTAGGCGACGGAGTAGAAGTCGTCGGCGCGGTCGTTGGCGTGGCCGTGTTCGATGGTGGCCTTGATGGATTTCTCGAAGGTGATGAAGCTCTCGGTGTGCCAGCGGTAGAGGCAATAGCGGCCTCCGGTGCGTTCGGGGTCAACGATGTACGGCGCGCCCTGGCGAAGGTTGGCGAAGGCGTTGCCGTAGAAATCCCACGCGCCGTTGTAGTAGTCCTCGGTGCCGGTGCCGTTGATGGTGGGCTGCGTGTCGCCATCGATGAAGAACATGTCGTCGCCTTCGCCGAACCAGCCGTCGGCGTTTTGCAGAACGCCTTGGGTGACGCCGACGAAGTGTCCGCGGCCGGTTGCTTCGAGGAAGACGTAGTTGTCTGCGCCGTTTAGATTTTTTCCGCTGCTGTCAGTGGATTTTTTGCAAGGCGCGGCCTGACGATATTGGGCGTGAAAGCGGCCGAGGTTGGCAGGCAAGCGCGGGAACTGTGGTGTAGTCGATGGCGAAGTAGAGATTGTTGGTGCGGACCTTGCCTTCGTTGGTGAGGGTGATTTTGGCGGCGGTGTCGAAGGGCATCTGGAAGTAGGCGTTGAGAGCCTTCATGGGAGCGACGACGAGCAGCGCGGACTGGTAGACAAAGTAGTCGCCGAGCATGAGGCCGTAGAAATCGCCGATGGGAGCTTCAATGGAGGGCGAGGATTCGCCGTCCCACCAGGCGCGGAGGACGAGGTTCTTGAGATGCATGTGGTCAGGCGAGTTGATGGTGAACCAGATGTGGGTGATGACGCCGGGGCCTTTGACGTCGAGCAGCGTGGCTGTGGCGCCGGCATCGAGGGGGATGAAGTCGGCGTTGCCGCCGGTGCGATCCCAACTGGAAGAGCGGCGGCATTTGTAGTCGCGCAGGCGGGCCATGGAGACGAGGGCATCGGGTGCGGGCGGTGGTGCCGGTGGCTCGGGTGCTTTCTTGGTTGTGGAGGCGTTGCGGAACTGGTGGCGTTGAGGCCGAGCAGGGCGCCGGCGGCGGCGATGGTGCCGAGCATTTTGCGACGGGTGGGAGCCGCGGTGGATTCGGTATTGATGAGATTGTCGGAGGGAATTTCGTTGGACATTGCGCTGCTCCTTGATTGCAGGAGGAAATTGGAGTGCTCGGCAAAGACTCTTCAATATAGCAGGGCGGTGGCGTCATTGGTTCGCAGGCAGAGTCTGTTCAAAATAGAGGCAGGACGGGGCTCGTGGTCTCCCACCCTTGCGACGGGAAAAAATATGTCGCAAGGACGGGACACTCAGGATTGTGGTGACGAAGGCGAAAAGCAACTGCAGATTCCTCGGCTCGCTTCACTCGCTCGGGATGACATCGCGATTTGATTTGGGATTTGCGTTAGGATTTGCGGCTGGCGAGGTAGGCGGCGATGGCTTGTTGCCAGTCGTGGACGGCGGTTTTGTCGGCGGCGGTGAAGGCGGTCACGTGGTCGTTGCCTTCGGGAGTGAGGGCAGTGCGGGTATAGACGACGTGGACGCCCGTGCCGTTGGCGTCGGTGGCGGTGAAGCGGAGGTCGATGGTGGTGACCATGATGTCAGGGATGAAGTAGGCGTACTGGAAGTGGCGCGCTTCAAGGTCGAAGAGCGTGTTGACCCAGACGGCGGTGACGGGGCCGTGGTGGACGGTGAAGACAGCGCCTTGTTCGTCATGCGCTGGCTGGGGGTAGAGGAATTGCGGGTTCCAGTGCTTGCCCGCCCAGGGACGTTCGCCTTCGGGTCCGAAGAGCGGCGCGGCTTCGGCGTAGGGGAGGTGGACGACGATGTCAAATGCTGTCTGCGTGTGAAGCAGTTGCGGCGCGGGCGCAGCAGATTGCCCGAATGCAGAAGCGGCGAGAACGGCCGCGGCGGGAATGGCGAGTGTGCGTTTCATCGTTTGCGCTCCTTGAGGTGGTGGCTGTCGGAGGCTTTGAGCGCCATGCCGTAGAGGGATTTGAACTGCTCGATCTCCTTGAGGGTCTGCGGTGAGAAGGGCGCCTTGCCTTCGAATGCGTGGAGGACGATGCCCTCGAGCAGATCGCCAAGGGTCATGTCTTTTTGCTCGGCGATGGCTTTGAGGACCTTGAGCATGCGTTTTTCGAGTCGGACGCCGGTCTGGACGCGTTCGACTTCGACGAGAGGATGGTCTTGCTTCTCCTGTGTCATGTGTACCAATGTACCAAAGTACATAGATATACGCAAGTTTCTGTTTGTACGACCTGCGTTCTTGAATTCTGGGTAAGACGACTTCGAAGGTCACGAAGAACAGAAGCAGATCCATCGCTTACCACCCCCGAACGGAAAAGCGTTCGGGGCCCCGTTCGCTCAGGATGACACCCCTTGTCTCGGGACATGCAATGGACGCAGGGTCGTCACTCGCCAATCTGCGGTATGCCTGTTATGGTCGTGAAGGCAGAAAAAAATGACCCCACCATAGGAACCCGACGGCATGTGGAAGCGCTGGCGAATCCGGATATTGCTATTTCTGGCCGTTCTCGGCCCCGGATTCATTACAGCCAATGTCGATAACGATTCGGGCGGCATCCTTACCTATTCCCAGGCAGGCGCGCAATACGGCTACAGCCTGCTGTGGACCATCATTCCCATTACCATCGCGCTGATTGTGGTCCAGGAGATGTGCGCCCGCATGGGCGTGATCACGGGCAAGGGCCTGAGCGATCTGATCCGCGAAGAGTTTGGACTGCGCCTAACGTTTGTGCTGATGTTGCTGCTGGTGTTTGTGAACTACACCAACGTTGTGACGGAATTCATTGGCATCGCAGGTTCGCTGCACCTGTTCCATGTGACGAAATTCATCTCGGTGCCGCTTTGCGCTGCTCTGGTCTGGTTCATGGTGGTGAAGGGGAGTTACAAAAGCACGGAAAAGATATTTCTTGTCGCTTCGGTGGTCTACATCGCCTATATTTTTGCCGGTGTGCTGTCGCAGCCGAGTTGGAGCCAGGCGCTTCATGCAACCATCCGGTTGCCGGAAAGGTCGATGTGGCGGGATAAGGCGTATCTCTACATGGCGATTGGGATCGTGGGCACCACAATTGCGCCCTGGATGCAGTTCTATCTTCAGTCGTCGGTGGTGGAGAAGGGAATTCGCGTGAAGGATTACGCAGCGTCGCGGCTGGATGTGATCGTCGGCAGTTTCTTCACCGATATTGTGGCCTGGTTCATCATTGTGGCCTGCGCTGCCACGCTGTTTGTACACGGGATGGGCGCGATCGAAGTGGCGGCGGACGCGGCGGAGGCGATGCGTCCCTTGGCGGGCGACTATGCGTTTATCCTGTTCGCATTTGGATTGTTCAACGCTTCGCTGTTTGCGGCTTCGATTCTGCCGCTGTCGACGGCGTACACCGTATGCGAGGGGCTGGGATTCGAGTCGGGCGTGGACAAGAACTTTAAAGAGGCGCCGACTTTTTACTGGCTCTATACGTTGCTGATCGTGGGCGGTGCACTGACGGTGTTGATGCTGCCGGATGCGCAACTGATCAACTTTGCGATTCTGTCGCAGGTACTAAATGGCGTGCTACTGCCGGTGGTGATCATTCTCATGCTGTTGCTGATCAATCGCACGGATTTAATGGGCAAGCACAAAAACTCCCACGTGTGGAACGTGGTGGCCTGGGGCACGAGCATCATCGTGATCGGGATGACCGGGGTGATGCTGTGGGGGATGATTCCGGGGCATTGAGAAGCAGTTGTCAGCCGTCAGCTCTCAGCCTTCAGTTTTATCAAGGTGATTTGTGCGGGATGGACTCTTCCGAAGATGGATCGGCATTTGGCAGAGTGGGCTGAAAGCTGACAGCTGATAGCCAGTCAGGATGTCGGATGGATTGGGGTTTTCGATGAGTGCAATTCTGGTTACGGGTGGTTCGGGATTCATTGCGAGTCATACGATTCTGCAACTATTGGGCGCCGGCTATCAGGTGCGGACGACCGTGCGAAGTCTTTTGCGCGCGGGCGATGTGCGCGCGATGCTGAAGGTTGGAGGATCTGAGCCGGGCGAGCGGTTGACGTTTGTGGCGGCGGATTTGACGAGCGATGGGGCATGGCCTGCTGCAGTCGCGGGTTGCGAATATGTGTTGCACATTGCGTCGCCGTTTCCGGCGTCGGTGCCTAAGGACGAGAACGAACTGATTGTACCGGCGCGCGAAGGGGCGCTGCGGGTGCTGCGAGCGGCGCGGGACGCGGGCGTGAAACGCGTGGTGATGACGTCTTCGTTTGCGGCGGTGGGGTACGGACACGCGCAACAGGAGAAAGCGTTCACGGAGGAGGATTGGACGAATCCGAACGGCGCGGACGTGATGCCGTATACGAAGTCGAAGACGCTGGCGGAGCGTGCGGCGTGGGACTTTATTGCGCGTGAGGGCGCGGGGCTTGAGTTGGCCGTGGTGAATCCGGTGGGTGTCTTCGGGCCTGTGCTGGGGCCGGATTATGCGACGTCAATTCTGCTGGTGCAGAGGATGCTGGATGGCGCGCTGCCGGGATTGCCACGGATGTGTTTCGGCGTGGTGGACGTGCGCGATGTTGCGGACTTACATCTTCGGGCGATGACGAATCCCGCGGCCAAAGGCGAGCGGTTCCTGGCTGTGGCCGGGGACTTCATGTGGATCTTGGAGATTGCGAAGGTGCTCAAGGCTCGACTCGGAGATGCGGCGAAACGGGTGCCAACGCGGCAGTTACCCAACTGGCTGGTAAAGCTGGCGGCGCTGCGGGATCCGGCGGTGAAGCAGATTCTTCCGGAGCTCGGCAAGTGGAAGAATGCTTCGAGCGAAAAGGCGCAGAGAGTGCTGGGGTGGTCGCCACGTTCGCGCGAAGACAGCGCAGTGGCGACGGCGGAGAGCATGATTCGGCAGGGGCTGGTGAAGAAGTAGCGAACGTGAGACAGCGACCACAGATCTCAGGCTGATCGTCAGGGTTGGGATGAGTCGGGCGATGCGAGCTTTTTCTCTTCGTTCTCTTTGCGAGTCTGCACGGATTTGTGCGCCCACTCTTTTGCCTTAGCAACATCTTGATCGCGCAGGGCGGGGTTCTGGTAGTCCACGTCGGCCTTGCGCCGATAGACGAGATTCAGATACGCCATCGCATCATCGTAGTTGGGCTGTTCCTCGACCGCCCGGGTGAGGTACTGGAGGCCTTCTTCCACCAAAGCGCCGTTCTGCTGGCCTATCGATTCGAGCACCTCTGGCGGCGCTGTGCGGTTGCCCTCACCATCATCCTGCAAACCAGCCTCGGTGAGTGAAGCTAGTGCGCGCGTGTGAGCCTGAGTCCAATCGATGACGCCTATGGTGTACGCAGCCTCGCTGTCCTTGGGATCTTCGGCCAATACCCTCATCTGCCAAGCGCGTGCTTCGTCGAACCTCTTAATGGCGAAATAGATACTCGCAACCTGCTTGAGGTTGTTCACATTGTGTGGATCTTGAGTGAGGATAATCTGAAAATTAGCGATGGCTTGTTCCGATATCTTCAAATTATCAGGAGTGACGAGACCCGGAACGACGTTCTGGGCCTGCGCTGTGGCCAGATATAGACGTGCAACAGTCAGGCAAGGTGCCAAGTTCGTGGCCTTTTCGAAGTGGAGAATCGCCTCATCGTATCGGGCACTTTTGTATGCTTCAACACCCTGATTGATCTCTTCGCGGGCTGCCGGGTTATTCGATGCGCTTGTACCGAGACAGTTGAGTGTTTGTGCTGATGCAGCACTGGCGAGAATTGAGATCGAACTCACTGACAGCAGAAAGGCCCGGAAAAACCCATGATTCAGCATGCGCAGCCTCGATCAACAAAACGGAAATGATATGGTGTGACCTGTCAATATCTGCAAATCGCTGGGGTTGTTTTTGTTGTTGTACTTCGAGGACAAGGTCAGCAGCAGCCGTGGCAGGTAATGGCGACGATTGATCAAGCTGATATTCGCGGGTCGGAACCGCATAATCATGATCCGTCGGGAGCTGCCTCTGACTACTAACGCGAGTCCGGCTGAGCCTGTCGCAAATTTCCGCCGAGGATTCTCCTTCGTGCTTGCTCCGGCTGCGGCTGACCCTGTCCTCGAATTGGATGACGTTGTTCATGGGTTGATGTGTTTTTGCTTTTTCCTTATTTGGAAAGCTCTTGCTTTTGTTCTTTCAGTTCTCGTCATGCCGCCATTTGTTGCTTGCAGACCGACGCTTCGGCCTTGATCCCAATGGCCCAGATAAAGCCCAACAGTTCGCGCGCGATCGCCGTCATGGTCTTTCTCTGCTCCTTGCCTCGAGCCATCAGCGCCATGTAGCGCTTGTGCAGACGGTTTTGCGCTTTCCATGCAATCTCGGTGATCTCTGCCGGAAGTCCTTCCTGGCGCCTGCGCAACCTGGCTCCGATCGCTGGCCGGTGTCGATAGCTCCAGGCCGATTCGACAACGATTCGTCTGAGGTGCGCGTTGCCTGACTTGGTAATGCCTCCTCTTCGAATACGCTTGCCGCTGGAGTTTTCGTCCGGAAATGCTCCGCTGTACCCCATCAGATCCCGAGCGTGCTCGAAGCGGGAGGTGATGTTGCCCAGCTCCACAGCAATCGTGACTGCCGAAAGGTGCGCGATGCCGCGCAATGCCTGTAAGCCACGAATTACTTCCTGCATCGACGCGGGAGCCAGCTGAATCACTTCCACAATCGACTTCTCCAACCGCTTGACTCGTTCGGCCATGTGCTGAACTTCGTGCAGACAATCGAGCAACGTTGCTTCCTGCGCAGGATGTGTGTAGCGAACCTGCTGGAGCCACTCCGCATGACGTTCCGTCCACGCCTTCACTCCCAGTGGAGGACGGCGACCGGTACGCAGCAGGAACTTGGTCAGCCGGTGTTGCGCCCGCAACTGATCGCGCTTGGCCGCCTCTCGCGCACGGACAAGATCGCGTAATGCTTCTGAAGCTTCATCCGGTATCCATACCGCAGTCAGATCACCGGAACGGTGACTGCGCGCAAGCTTCAACGCATCCCGTCGATCCGTCTTGACACGATCTCCTGGCTTCTTCGGAACCAGCGACGGCGCAATCACATCGCACTGTACTCCCAGCTGCGTCAACTGCCAGTAAAGTACGAAGCCCGTCGGGCCGGCTTCATAGCAGGCCCGAACATGCTCAGGCGAACCAAGCTTACGGATGAACTTGCGAATCGACTCTTCCCGGTTAGCGATCGTTCCCAGGCTGCGAACCTCGCCATCCGGTTCGGCTACGGCTACAGCTATCGTTTCGGCATGGACATCCATGCCCAAAAATCGTAACTTCTCTCTCATGACCGGTTCCCTCCGCTTGTGGCTCTGGACTGGCGTTCTTAACAAACTCAGCCTAACCCACGACTAGCGCATCGAGCCGGTCACACCATAATGACTACTGGACCACGGAATGATAGCTGAGCCTGCTCGGATCAGATGTGACCGAAGGTAGCAGAAATTACAGCAGCTTGCCGGCGGCGAGGTCGCGGATGAGGCCGCGGTCGGCTGCGAGGAACTCGTAGTCGGGGAGTTCTTCGAGCTTGACCCACTTGAACTGGTGGAAGATTTTGTTTTCGAGTTCGCCATCAAATGAGGGAACAGCGAAGAATTGCAGGTCGACGGCGCCGCCGTGGCGGTAGTTGTGACGGATGTGGGTGACGCGCGAACCTATCTTTGCGCTGATACCCAGTTCCTCTTGAAGTTCACGGGCGAGAGCCTGTTCGGGACTTTCGCCGTGCTCGATTTTGCCGCCGGGAAACTCCCATTGCAGCGCCATCGGCTGGTCGGGGCGCCGCTGGCAGATCAGTACCAAGCCGTTGCGAACGAGCAAAGCTGCCACAACGAAGCGAAGGGCGGGACCCGGGGGGCGCGGGTTGGGAATGGATTGCGGCTCTTCCACCCCTTTAGTGTAAACGCTTTGCAGCAAGAGGCGGTGCGACGCGTGCGATTCGACGTTTCATTCTCTGAAATGGAGGACGCACTTTTATTGGTTGCACTTACGAAGAATTTCACTCGCCGGCAATGGGAGCCGGAGAATCGGCGGCTTCGCGCGGACGGAAGTATCCCCAGCCGCGTTTCGCGCACTCCTCGAGGAGCGCAGGCGAGGGGTTTACGGGGAATGGATGCGCGGCGATTTCAAGCATGGCGAGGTCGTGGAGCGAGTTGCCGAAAACAGCGTCAGGATGCGGAACGCCGGCTCGCCGGAGTGCATCAGCTTTTGCTGGACCCGTGGGGACACCAACGAGATCGCTGGTGATGATGCCATCAGCAACTTTGACTTCAGCAGCGAGGACGCGTTCTTCGGGGATGCCGAAGTTGCGCACACCTTCAGAGACGACCCACTTGTTGGTGGAGCTTACGGCCCAGAGCTCAACGTTGGCCGCTTGCAGAGCGGAGACGAGCGAGGCCACCTCGGAAAAAATGTGGGCGCGCACATGCTCGTCGAAGTAGCGAGATGCGGCGGAGCGGAGTTCCTGCTCGCGCAGGCCGGAGTAGATCTGAACCATCTCGCCACAGATCTGCGATTCGCCGACACTGCCGGCGATGTAGGCGCGATAGCGGGTGTCCATCCAATCAGAGGTTGAGCGCGAGACGATGCCCTGTTCGAGCGACCAGACCATGAAGCCGTAGCCGGAGTCGCCGCTCCAAAGGGTGCCGTCGCAATCGAAGACGGCTATTTTGGGAGCAGCCTCGGAGACGAGGCGTTCAAGTTCTTTGGCGGACCAGCGGGTGATTTCGAGCTGCGTTGAAGACAAACGAATTGATCCTTTGCTGAAAAATGTCCAACCCTATTTTCGTCCATCACACCTTGCCAATGCACGTGACGATAGAATGACTGTGATCATTGGAGTTAACATGCGAAGCACGAAGACGATGACAGTAGTCTTTGGAGTAATGCTGATATTGGCGCCGCAGTTGTATGCACAGTTTCCGAATCCAGGCGCGCAGCCGCTCAGTGCAATGACCGTGCCCCAGGCGCAGCTGATGCAACCTGCAGAGCTAGTCCAGTTGCAGAAGGCGAGTGGGGTTAACAGGCCTTCAGTGTTGCAAGTGGGTTCGCATGTAATGTTCGCGCAGGCGCACATTCCGGGATCGGTGTTTGCAGGGCCGGGATCGCAGGCAGCGGGGCTGCAATTGCTGGAGAAGACCGTTGCATCGACGCCGAAGAACAAGCTGATTGTGATCTATTGCGGGTGCTGCCCGTGGAATCATTGCCCGAATATAGGACCGGCGTATAAACGGTTGAAGGACCTGGGATTCACGAATGTGAAGGCGCTTTATATCGCAAACAACTTTGGCGACAACTGGGTGGCGAAGGGCTACGCGGTCGATAAGGGCGAATAAGGCCGGGGCACTGCGCTGTGGGATGGAAATGGGTATTCTTCGATTGCTTCGACTGACAACGTGTGCGGTGCTTTTGTGTGCAGTTTTTTTGTGCGCTCAGAAGCCTGTCGACATGGTGCACAAGCAAGCTCCGGCTTTTGTGCGCGACGATTTGTCGGGTCGGAGGATCGATTTGAAGACGTATCGGGGCAACGTAGTCCTGCTGAATTTCTGGGCCACATGGTGCGCGTCGTGCCAGGTGGAATTGCCGAAGTTTTTGGAGTGGCAGAAGAAGTATGGCGCGCAGGGATTGCAGATTCTGGCCGTCTCGATGGATGATGGCCCGGAGCCGGTGCGCAGAACAGCGCGCAGGCTGCGTCTCGAATTTCCAGTCTTGATGGGCGATGCGAAGCTTGGGGAAAAGTATGGCGGAATCCTGGGACTGCCCGTGACCTTTCTTATCGATCGCGACGGCAAGATCGCCAAACAATTCAAGGGCGAAACGGATTTGAGCGCAATGGAAGGCGAGATCGAGCTGGCTCTTCGCAAGCGATGAGCGTCGTACAGCGTGGAAAATGCGTTAACGAACTTGATGCCTTGATGAACGAGGTTCGGTAACTCCGCAAGAAAACTCAAGTTACCTCTTCCCACGCGGATAATCGAATCTGTGGGCGTTGAAAACAACCTCGGGCTTCTGAAGGACTACCAGGCGTATCTTTCCGTGGAAAAAGGGTTGCGTCCACTGACCTGCGAGGCCTATGACGGCGACCTGAAGACGTTTGCCGAGTTTCTGGAGGGCCGGCAGGGTGTGCTGGTGACGGCGACGCAGCAGGATGTGGCTGCGTTTCTGGAGCACCTGCGCACCCACTCGATTGACTCGCGGAGCGCGGCGCGGAAGTTGAGCTGCCTGCGGGGATTCTACAAGTGGCTGCTGCTGGATCGCCGAATCCATCATGATCCCACAGTGAATATCGAATCGCCCAAGTCCTGGAAGGTGCTGCCGAAGTCGCTGGCGGAGCCGGAAGTGACAGAGATGCTGGAGCGCGCGGCGATGATAGCGGAACATCCGCAGGCGCAGGCCACGGCGTTGCGCGATCGCGCGATCCTGGAATTGCTGTATGCGGGCGGGCTAAGGGTCTCAGAGATTACCGGCCTGGGAACGAGCGACCTGGCACTCGATGCGGGACGGGTGCATGTACGCGGCAAGGGCGACAAGGAACGCATTGTGCCGCTGGGACGCACGGCGGTGAAGGCTCTGGAGACTTACCTTCGCGAGGGAAGGCCGCACCTGGCACGGATCAGTACCAAGCGGAAGACAGCTCCGGTGCGACAGGATGCGACGCGGCTGTTTCTGTCGCTGCGCGGGATGCCGCTGACACGGCAATGGGTGTGGCACCTGGTGAAGATGGGGAACAAGGATGCGAGTCCGCACAGGCTGAGACACAGTTGCGCAACCCACATGGTGGAACATGGTGCGGACCTGCGAAGCGTGCAGATATTGCTGGGGCATGCGGATATTTCGACGACACAGGTGTATACGCATCTAGCATTGGGACGGCTGAAGGCCGTGCATCGCGAGCATCATCCTCGGGGGAAGGTGAGACCGCAGGAAGAGCTGACACCGGAAGAGACACAGGGTGGGCGAACTTTCGAGATTCTTCAGGGTGGCAAGGCGAAGAAGCGTAGCGTGGAACCGGCGAATGACTCCGCGAAGCGCGACGGGGAGCAAGAGTGATTATCCCCGAGGATGAGCAAGAGACAACGGTGCAGGCTGGGCCGCCACCGCTAGGGGGACTGGTGGATGAGTATCTGCGCGTGCTCACGAATGAGCGCGGATCTTCCGAGCATACGCTGCGGGCATATCGGCGGGAGCTGATGGGATTTGCTGCGTACATTGCTGAGCGGCACGCGGCGCTCGAGACGGTCGATCGGATCGAACATCTGCAAATTCGCGCCTACCTTGGGGTTTTGCTGGAGCGCGGACTTTCGAAGGCCTCGACGGCGCGGGCGCTGGCGGCGATTCGGAGCTGGTTCAAATGGCTGGCGCGCACGGGGCACGTCGAGCAGAACGTGGCGTCGCTGGTGGCGACTCCGCGATTGCCGAAGCATCTGCCACGTGTGCCGTCGATTGAGCAGATGAATCGCGTGGTGGACAGCGTAGAAGAAGATGCGGCGAGCTGGCCGGCTCGCGACAAAGCGATTCTTGAATTGCTGTATGGATGCGGCATCCGCAATGCCGAGCTAACAGGACTGAACCTGAACGACATTCATTGGGCCAACGAAGCGATCCTGGTTCGCGGCAAGGGGCAGAAGCAAAGGCTCGTGCCGCTGGGCGACGCGGCCGCGCAGGCGCTGCGGGCTTACCTGGGCGAGCGGGCGGCGCGATTGACGGCGAAGTTCGGGACGAAGGACCGCGCGAACGACCCCAGCGACAAAGACCTGTTGGGGAGGACGCCGGCGACTCCGGCATTGTTTCTGAGCCTGCAACTGCGTGGGCTCGGCAAGCCGGGTGGCGAAGGGCGGCTGACAACGCGAAGCGTTGGGCGGATCGTGAAGCGCGTGGCGATTTTGCGCGGACTCTCGGCCGACGTGCATCCCCATACGCTGCGTCATGCGTTCGGAACGCATCTGCTGGAAGAAGGCGCGGATTTGCGCGCGATCCAGGAGCTCTTGGGGCATGAGCGATTGTCGACGACGCAGCGGTATACGCAGTTGACGACGTCGCAGCTGGAAGCGGTGTACGACCGAACGCATCCGCGGGCGCGGTAGGTCGAGTCAAGCAGCTCTACACAGGGACCAGCTCGACTCAGGCGATTGCGACATCACGGGATTCGGCCATCGGAGTTTCTGCGAGCTTGAAATCGGCGTAGATGAACCCATCGCGATCGACGATTTCCCCGGGTTCGAGCGGGATGGGATGCGAGAACATGGGTCCGTCGTACACGCAGGAGTGAAACTCGCCGCGTTCGCCGCACGGATCGATATTTGGAGGAAGCTCTTCGAGCAGATCGAACTCAAATTCGCGGCCGGCAAAGGTAGGGTCGAGCTGTTTCGAATCAACACAGACGAGCGTTGCGCGAAGGCCGCCAGCGATCATGGAGCGCGCGAGTTCGGGTGTTGGGATGTCCCATAGAGGGAAGAGCGGTTCGATGCCAGTGTTCTGGAGTTGCTTCTCGCGGTAGGCTCGCACATCTCGCAGAAACAGGTCGCCAAACGCGATGGCATCGATTCGTTCGCGGATTGCGCGGGTGCAGACTTCGGCCATTCTTTGTTCATAGTCGTCGTTCGAGCATGGCCAGGGCAGCGGGACTTTCCACAGGGGAAGGCCGGCTGCTGCTGCTTGCGCTTCCAGGATTGTGCGACGAGTTCCGTGCATGGCGACACGGTCGAATTCGGCATTAATGGTGGTGAGCAGGCCGACAATCTCAATATCGGGCTGCTGCCTTAGCAAGTGGAGTGCCCAGGCACAGTCTTTGCCGCTGCTCCAAGAGATGAGAACTCGTTTCATTCGGGGACCCAGCGCTTTCGGTGTTGATTGGTGGGTTCCCACCCATTCGCCGGAAAAATGGCGCATGGATGGGGCACCGAGATAGTACACGAGCCAGCAGCTAAACTAGCTGATTTCGATGACGTCGCTGCTGGCGGCTGCGGCGGCTTCGGCGCGCTCCATGAGCTTGTGGGCTATACCGTAGAACTCGGCGGCTTGTGGGCTTTTGGGCCCTGCCAGCGCGACAGGCAGTCCGCGGTCTCCGCCTTCGCGAATGGCGGGGATGAGTTCGATGGAGCCGAGGAAGGGAACCTTGAATTGCGCTGCGGTGCGTTCGGCGCCGCCTTTCGAGAAGATGTCGATTACCTCGTGGCAGTGCGGGCAGGTGAAGTGGCTCATGTTTTCGACGATGCCGAGGACTTCAACATTGACTTGGCCGAACATTTCGAGGGCCTTGCGTGCGTCCTGCAGGCTGACGTCGCTGGGAGTGGAGACAACGACGGCGCCTGTGAGCGGGACGGTCTGGACGAGCGAGATGACGACATCGCCCGTGCCGGGAGGCAGATCGACGATAAGGTAATCGAGCTGGCCCCATTCAACCTGCTGCAGAAACTGGCGGATGATCTGATGGAGCATGGGTCCGCGCATGACCAGCGGCTTGTCTCCAGGCGAGATGTAGCCGATGGAGATGGTCTTGATGCCGTGGGTGTCGTTGGGCTGGATCTGATTGTCGGCGCCCACGCGTGGCGACTGCGTGGAGCCCATCATCAGCGGGACATTGGGGCCGTAAATGTCGGCGTCGATGAGGCCGACGCGCTGGCCGAGCTTGGAGAGCGCGATGGCGAGGTTGACCGCGACTGTGGTCTTGCCGACTCCGCCTTTTCCGGATCCGATGGCGACAATTTTCGATACGCCCGGGAGAGCTACGGGCTGAGGTGTGGCGTGTCCATGAGCCATAAGTGGAATTACTCCTTGAGCAGGTTCTTTCTTGATTCAGACCCTGGTAAGGCCTGTGGTATGCCGCTCCTGCTTGCGGCGGGCTGATTCGGATTCGCGATGCTCGCGACGGCGCATTGCGTCGTTGTAACGGCGTGTCTCGTCTGGTGTCTCGGGCTGCACCCGAGGCAGTTTTTGCCGGCGGCCGTGTTCATCAACGGCAACGAAAACAAGATATGCGCTGGCCACATGGAGATGGGTGCCGGTCTGCGGATCCTCAACCCAGACTTTGACGCCCACTTCAAGTGAAGTATTGAAGGCACGATTGACGCTGGATTTGAGAATGAGCAGATCGCCAACGTGCACCGGCTGGATGAAATCGATGTGGTCCATGGCCGCGGTGACGACATGAGTGCGCGAGTGGCGATAGGCAGCGATGGCACCGGTGAGATCGATGAAGTGCATAAGGCGGCCGCCGAGGAGATTGCCGAGGGTGTTGGCGTCGTTGGGGAGGATGACCTCGGTCATCTCGGACTGCGTGCTGGCTACGGTACGCACAGGCGGATTGGCTTCAGTCGTGCTCATTTTCTGAGTTGCTCCATCTTTCCGTTGCAAGAGCTTCAGAGGGAGTTCACTTCCAGCTACAATGAGACGAGTGAACCTTCGCGCCGAAGCACCAGTTCCAGTTTCGGCAATCCACGTCATTTACGCAAATCGCCTTGGTGCAGAAATCCCCCATTATGAGTTCAACTGACAAGATTGCAGGACTGAAAGAGATTCTCGCCCTGGACCCAAAAAACAGCTTCGCGCGCTACGGCATCGCGATGGAGATGGCAAATCGCGGTGAGGTGGATGGGGCGCTGAAGGAATTTGATGTCCTGATCGCGCACAGCCCGGACTATACGGCAGCGTATTTCATGTCAGCGCAGACGCTGGCCAAGGCAGGACGGAATCCCGAAGCCGCGGAGAAGCTCAAGGCAGGGATCGCGTGCGCCGCGAGGACGGGCAACCGCCATGCCCTCAGCGAGATGCAGGGCATGCTGGATGAGCTGGACCGGTAGCCGTTTTGATCGAACGCGATGCGAAAGCGCAAAGGTAATTTCGCGTCCAAGATAAGTAACGAACCTGTGCGCCGATCGCAATAAAGCCGCGTCTATACTATAGATATGCCGAAGTATTCAATTGTCGTCCCTTTCCACAATGAAGAGGACAATGTCACTGTTTTGTACGCGCGCCTGAAGCAGGTGATGGAACAGGTGGGCGAGAGCTTTGAGCTGGTGCTGGTGGATGACGGCTCCAGCGATAAGACTTACAAGCTGCTGGAAGAGATTGCCGCAGTGGACAGCCGGGTGCTGGTGGTGAAACTGCGTCGCAACTTCGGGCAGACATCGGCGCTGGCGGCGGGATTCGATCATGCGTCGGGCGAATTCATCCTGGCGATGGATGGCGATCTACAGCATGATCCAAACGAGATCCCGAACTTCCTTGAAAAGCTCGAAGAGGGCTACGACGTTGTGTCGGGCTGGCGCAAGGAGCGCATCGACAACTTCGTGATGCGGCGGATTCCATCACGCTGCGCGAACTGGCTGATGGCGAAGCTTTCAGGAGTGGATATCCACGACTTTGGCACCACGTTCAAGGCATACCGGCACGAAGTGATCCAGAACATTCCGCTCTATGGAGAAATGCACCGGTTTATTCCGGCTCTGGCGAGCTGGTATGGCGCTTCGATCTGCGAAATTCCGATCAAGAACGTGCACCGCGAACGCGGCAAGAGCCACTACGGGATCGGTCGTACGTTCCGCGTGTTCTTCGATCTGCTGACAATTCGCTTCCTCCTGAAGTACATGAGCCGGCCCCTGCACTTTTTTGGCAGCTTTGGCTCGCTCGGCATTCTGGCCGGCAGTTTCATTTCGGCGGTGCTGCTGGGGATGAAGATTGTTAATCCGCACCAGAACGTGATGGATGTGCACGCGCCACTGTTCGTGATTGCAGGCGTGCTGATCCTTGCGGGAATTCAACTGCTGGCGATCGGGCTGCTGGGCGAGTTACAGGTAAGGCACTTTCATACTTCGCAACAACGGGCGCCGTATACGATCGATCGCATCGTGCGGCTGCGGACTCCGGAAGAGCCGAGCATCTTGTCGGACCGGCGGGATGACAGGTTCTGAGAGCAGGTTTCAGAGATCAGAACAGCAAAACCAGACCCCGCGCGGAGAGATCCGCGCGGGTTTTTTGTTTGGGTGCGAGGTGGCGGATGCTGGTTGTGTTGGCAGTTCGCGCGAGGGGCTATACTTGGCGTAATTTTCAATCCGGTATTCAGGGGATCCGATGAAAGTTGCACGGGGTGGAATTGCCACTGCACTCTTCTGTCTTTCCGCTGTGTTAGCGTCGGCCCAGGTTGCATCCGACAGCGAACTGGCGGGGATTACGTCCCGGGGACGACTACTGTACGAATATGACCAGGCAGCATGGCATGCGACCGATGCCGTCCGGGCGGCGAATCCTCCGAAGGAACTGCTGGGGCGATACGTCGCGAAGAAGACCGACGCTGGTTGGGTGGTGGCGTTCGGACGCCTGAACGAGAGCAAAGATGTGTTTCTGATTGCTGCGATGGCAACACAGGGTGCCACTTTGCAGCAGTTCGCAGTGAAGCAGATGGAGGAGCCGCAGGCGGACTCCGGTTTTTTTCTGGCTGCGGCTCATGCCATCGATCTTGCGATTTCTGCATATCACGGGATTGCGCCGGGCCGATCCTATAACGCTTCGGTGCTTCCCGCCACGGATGGCCGGCTGTATGTGTACCTGGAGCCGGCCCAGACCGATGCAGATGGTGAGTACTTTCCGCTCGGCGCCGATGTGCGCTACACGGTTTCGGCCGATGGGGTGAACATTGTGGAGACGAGGCAGATGCACAAGAGCATCATCCGTAAGGCTGACATTCCCGAAGGTGCAAAGCTCACCGCGGGCTATCATACCCATATCCTCAGCGAAATTCCTGAAGACAGCGATGTGTTTTGTGTCCTTTCCCGGAAGCCGTTAATGCCGGAGTATGTCGGTTCGCAGACGGCGATCTATGTTGTGAATACCGACGGAACAATCCGATTTGTGGAACGAACCAAGAAGCGCCATTGATACGGTAAGACTGAAGCGAATCTCTGAACCTGCCTCGGGTTTGCAGAAGTCTCTGTGAATGCCCTGATACACACAACTTGCAGTGGGCGGGTGTTAGGGTGCATTCTTGCGCTTGTATGAACGCTATACAGATCCAGAGTACGGGTGGGCCTGAAGTTCTTCAGCTCGCCGAGTTGCCGATTCCTGTTCCCGGACCGGGGCAGGTGTTGATCCGCGTTGAAGCAATCGGCGTGAACTTCATTGAAATCTATTTCCGCAAGGGAACCTATAAGGCGACGCTGCCGCTGGTGCCGGGCAGCGAGGCCGCGGGCACCGTTGAGGAATTGGGTTCGGGCGTGACGGGATTCAAGCCTGGAGACGCAGTTGCCTCTGTCGGCGTCTTGGGTAGCTATGCGGAGTACGCGCTGGTACCGGCGTCGCAACTGGTGAAGGTGCCAGATGGGTTGACTCCGGAGCAGGCTGCGTCAGCGATGCTGCAGGGGATGACGGCACATTACCTCGCGACGTCAACGTATCCACTGAAGGCAGGAGACACTGCGCTGGTGCATGCGGGCGCAGGCGGCGTTGGGTTGCTGCTAACGCAGATTGCATCAAAGATCGGTGTGCGAGTGATCACGACAGTCTCGACGAAGGAGAAGGCGGAGTTGTCGCGCGAAGCCGGTGCGTCGGAAGTGATTCTGTACAGCGAACAAGATTTTGTCGAAGAGACAAAGCGACTCACGAGCGGCAAAGGTGTGGATGTCGTATATGACTCGGTGGGCAAGACCACGTTTGACGGCAGCTTGAATTGCCTGCGCCCGCGGGGGCTTCTGGCGCTGTTTGGCGGTTCGAGCGGGCCGGTTCCTGCGTTTGATCTGATTCAGCTCAGCGGGAAGGGGTCGCTGTTTGTGACGCGGCCGACGTTATGGCATTACGTGGCGACACGCCAGGAACTGGAATGTCGCGCGAACGAGGTGCTGGGCTGGGTGGTGAAGGGCGAGTTGAAGCTGCGCATGGAATATATGTTTCCGCTGGCCGAGGCGGGACGCGCGCAGACGGACATGGAAAACCGGAAGACGACCGGGAAGATTCTGCTGGAACCATGAATGCAGCGATCAGCTTTCAGCTCTCAGTTGTCAGCTCATTTGTGCGGCTCGACGCGAGTCAATCTGCATCAGGTTAATAGAGCTAAGAGCTGAAGGCCGAAAGCTGAGGACCGATACGATATGTCGACTATACGCATTGCGTCATCCGATCGCGTGTTTGTGTTGACGGGCGCGGGGATCAGCGCGGAGAGCGGGTTGCCGACGTTTCGCGCCTCGGATGGGCTGTGGGCCGGACATCGTGTGGAAGATGTGTGCACACCTGAGGCTCTGGAACTCAATCCGGCGCTGGTGTGGCAGTTCTACTCCGAACGCAGAGAACAGGGCTCGAAGGCTGACGCGAACCCGGCGCATGTTGCGCTGGCAGAGCTTGAGGCGAAGCTGGGTGACCGGTTCTTTCTCTGCACGCAGAACGTGGACGATCTGCATGAGCGCGCCGGGTCGAAGCGATTGGTGCACATGCATGGAGAACTGGCCAAGTCGCGCTGTGGAGATGAATGCGGACGGCCGCCGGTTGAGGATCGCACTGTATACAGAGGTCTGGATGAGGTTGGGCGCTGTGCGTGTGGTGCACGGCTGCGGCCGCACATCGTGTTCTTCGGCGAGATTCCGCTGGAGATGGACAGGATTCAGCGAGAGATTGCACGGGCGACGCTGATGGTGGTTGTCGGGACGTCGGGGTCGGTATACCCGGCGGCAAATTTCGTGCACTGGGCGCGGCAGGGTGGCGCGCGGACGGTGTATATCGGACCGGAGCCTCCACTGAATGCGCAAGCATTTACGAATGTGGTGGAAGGCAAGGCCGGTGAAGTCCTACCGGGATTATTCGAAGTTATCTGCACAAATCAGGGCTAAGGCGCTGCGATGAAATCTTCGTTTGGGCGGTACGTCTATGGCCTGGCGGCTATCGGTTCCGGCATCTGTGCCTTGGTGTGGCGTAACTTCGACGCGCTTGGAAGCGTTCCTCACCGCGAGATTTTCATTTACATCCTGGCCACCATCGCAATCCTCGGAGGCGTAGCTGTTCAATGGCCGAGAACAGCCAAAGTTGGTGCTGTCGCAGTGGGTGCGGTCTACCTCGCGTTTGCTTTGATGGCGGTACCGTCGATCATTGCGAATCCGCTGGTCTACAACGGCTTTGGCAACTTTTTCGAACAATTCTCATTTGTCTCGGGAGCCGTGATCCTTTATGCATGTTCCAGTTCAATCGCCTCGGTTCGGACGGCAGGATTGGCCCGCTTCGGCTACTATTCATTCGCTATTTGTGTTGTCTCGTTCGCACTGGAACAGCTTTTCTATCTTTCGGCAACAGCGAGCCTGGTTCCGAGATGGATTCCACCTGGACAGATGTTCTGGGCGTGGGCAACCACTGTCGCGTTTGCTCTTGCCAGTGTTGCGCTACTCACAGGGTTGATGGCCCGGCTTGCGTCGCGATTGACGACGGCAATGATTTTGGGTTTCGGGTTGCTGGTATGGCTGCCGAGGCTCTTGGCTGATCCTCATCACTTTGTGAACTGGTCGGAAAGTATCGAGACTCTTGGCATCGTTGGATCGGCGTGGATTGTCGCGAACTATCTCGGCAACCGCTGCTCAGTAGAGTCCGAATCCGCAGATCGGAGTTGATTGCTTCGCTCTCTGGGCATCCGAGTTGAGACGTGTTTTCACCTAATCACCCGGTAGATCCAGAAGGACTCCAGCTTTCCCGGATAGACTCACCCGGAGACTGGAACTTCATCAGACCGCTTCGGCGGATCCGTCGGGGAGCGTAGCCCAGCTTCCAGTTGCTGCGAGTATCCGATTTGATTTACCGCTACGATGTAATGATGAATTCGAGCGAGCTCTTTGGGTGAAAACTCTGAAACTGATTGGAACCAAGCGCTGCCCAGCGGGTCGTTCATGACCGCTCGCCCGTACACATCCACGATAGAGGCATCTCGAGAGGCGACTCTGCCATTCTTCCCAGGGCCATTTCGCGTTATTTGCGCATACAGCTTTCTTGCCCCAACCCTTACGCTGGAAGGAACGGTCAACCTCCCTGCACGCCGCAAAAGAGAGGGACTAACCACTCCATTGTCCCGAATCAGGCGAAACGTATCGCGATCGATATGTGCCGGACCCCATCCCGAGAAAAGCGGAACGTCGACCAATCCCGGCGCCAGCGCATGCATCAGGCGGAGCTGGAATTCGTCCTTCGCCCTGTATTCAAACGGGACGCTCACCAGTGGGTCATACAGCCGTTTCATGAGAAAAGGGGCTATATAATGGCCAAACTCATTGGCGAAGTTCAAGAACCTCGATTCTGCGCGAATATACAGGAACAACTTTGCCTTTACGAAGGTCTCCAGGGGGACTCCAGATTCAGGAATGACAATTCCAGCGCGATCCAAAGCCACTTTCACTTCGGCAGAGAAGGCAGCTCTATATGCATCCTTATCTGCTATGCAACTGCAACGCTCGATTGGTCCCCCATGGTACTGCATAGCGGTGGCGATCAGGTCTTCGAAGGTATAGGGTCGACGCGGCAACTCCCACGGCTTCGAGTTTGTGAATGCAGGAGAATAACCACCGAGAAACAGTTGAGGATATGACTGAATTTCGCCGTTGAACGTTCTCAGAAACGAGTCCGGTGAGCCGTAAATCTCATATTTGAACCCGTAAATGTTAAACAATTCCCGCAGCCTGTTCTCTTCGTAGGGCTGAGTTCCCGACCAGTCAAGCTGCTGGAACGGAAGATCGTATTTGTCTGCCAACTGCTGAACCACATTGAGATCGCCCCGGTCATAATCGCTCAATTTAGTGTTTCCGAAGCCATACATAAGCTGGACAGCGGCTTTCTGATCCAGCAACGCGGCGAGAATCGTCCGGGAGTCCAGGCCACCAGTTCCGAAGAGTCCGATGGTGCCGACGGGTGCGAGCTGACGGAACACCTCCCGCACCTCAGCTTTGTATTGATCGACGGCCTCCTCGATCGATGGCAAGTTCCATTGCACCGAAGAACCGGATTGAGGCACTGTTTTCACCTCAAACGATCCATCGCGAAGATCGATGCGGATTTGCTGAGTTCCGAAAAGCCTCTTCACTCCCCGGTAAAAGGTGTCTTCTCCCGGAAGAACGGTTTGAATCGCCGCCATGAGCAACTTTGTCGAGTCGATTTTGTGATCAGACAGGACACTTGCGCAGACACTGAGGCTGTTTGAGACGAACCAAAATTCCTCATCATGAAGGTAGTAAAGGTTGAGCGAACCCTGCGGATCGGTGAGGATGGTAACTTTGCTTCCACGCCTGACCGCCAGAGCATAATGCCCGATGGCGTTCATCTGCACGGCGCCGACGCCTCCGGAAATGAAATCGGAATAGGCTTTAAGAAGCGCGGTTTCGCCAAGCTGGCCGTCGTAAATGATGGTTCCAGCCGCGCACACCCAATTCTCATCTCCAAATGAAATCGCGTTTGGAGTGGCAAAGACTCGCTTGAAATAAGCTTGTCCGTAAATACCGGAACCAGAGATTGGACTGGAAGGATGCAGGCGACTCTGAAAGCAAGCGGAGCGCGCTTTGCGGTCGGCAACCTTGCTCGAAGTGAGATACCAGCGGGACATAACGAGCCCTCGGTGCAATTAACGAGCGAATGCCCGACGAACCAGTTGGTTTCGATCTCTGAAGTGAAATCGATTTGTTTATACACGCCCAGTATCGTGCGTGATATCCCCCACAAGTACCGTGTGACTTAGGTTACCTCCACGGTGTCACCGAGGCACGAAGTGCTAAGAATCGTGCGCCTCGACGATCCGCGAAGCCGGCCTGCTCGGGCGACATTTGTTCTGGCGGTGCGGTCAGAAGTGGAAGCGGTAGCGGAGTTGGGCGGTGAACATTCGCGGGTCGTTGAAGTGGAAGCCGCCGATGGTGATGGAGTTGTCCTGCAGGATGCGATGGTTGGTGACGTTGATGGCATTCACGGACAAGGACAGGCGCTCGCCGATGCTGTGCCCGGCGGAGACGTCGAACGTGGTGTGGGCAGGCAAGTAGGGGCCGTTGTAGGGGCCGATGTTGGTGCCGGCTAGGCCGTTGGTGAAGCCGGATCCGTAGTAGACGTTGCTGGCGAACCAAGAACGCAGCGGCAGATTGGCCGTGAAGCCGGAATTGAGCGTATTGCGCTGGTCGTGGTCGACAGGAATGTAGTCGGGACCAAGATTGCAGGCAGGATCGTCGGGGTTGGTGCAGGTGAATCCGCCGATGACGTTGCCGCGTTGCTCGGCGATCTGGTTGGAGTAGGCGAGATGGAACTGGCCGAAGTGGGCAAGTTGGGGTGAGCGGACTGCCAGCTCCCATGCGCGGATGAGCGCTCCGTCAACGGCGATGGGGAAGTAGATATTCGACTCGCCGACATTGGCGTGGTCGAGGAAGTTGTTGACGCGGTTCTTGAAATTAGTGACGTCGACGGACCACCCGCGCCACGGAATCGTGACGCCGAATTGGTGTTCTTCATCGCGCTCGGAGGGCAGCGGGACGAAGGCGTTCTGCCCACTCTGGCTGTTCACGTAGTTGAGCAGCCCGGGGAGACGGTCTGGACGGGTGCGGGTTGAAAGAAGTGTCCGTAGTAGCCGCGGAAGACCCAGTGCAGATGCGGGATCTCCGACCGTCGCGCCGATTCGCGGATAAGCGGCGGATTCATTGAGCCCGGCGTGATAGCTGGAGATGCGCATTCCGCCATAGAGAGAAACGTAGCGGGTGAGCTTGAGCTGATCGGAGAAATGGAACTCAACGAGCCCTGCATTTTGGCGTTGCGGTGGTGTGGGGGCACGGTCGATCCCGAGGAGCTCTGGTCGTTGATGAGCAAGCCGAAGAGATCGTTCTCGTGCTGGAAGAAGGAGTAGAGTCCGGCGGAGAAGTTGTTGGCGGCCAATGTCGGCGTGAAGCGTCAGCTTGCCCGCCGGTGTAGTTGGACGATTGATGCCAGGTGGTCGCGACGGGAAAGTCGGAGGCAGGTGAATCGTAGCTGGCCTGGTTGAAGTGATAGAAGGGGGCGACTTCGAATTGAGACCTGGAGGAGAGAGTGTGAACCCAGTTGAGAATTGCGAACGAGTCGCGCTCGCGTCTGCGTGTCCCGCAGGCCGCTGGAGTTGTAGTAATTCGAGGCCTGCTCCCAGTCGTTGGCGTCGGGATCGTAGGGAATCTGAAAGAAGTCATTGCGAAACTGGGCGTCGAGGCGGAGCTGGTCGTGCGAGGTCTGGTTGCGAAGCAGGGATGCAAAGGCGCTTTCGGAGTTGGTGGCGTCGTGGTGAATCGCGGAAATCGGGGTTTCGAGGCCATAGTTGGCGCGAGAGCCGGTGGCGCTGGCGTACCAGGCGGTCTTTGAGGTGTGGTCGCCAAGGGAGAGTTGGGATTCGCCCGAATAGAGATTGCCGGCGGTAGAGCAGAAGTTCGGCTTCGCGGTTGCGTTCAAATCCGTTGCGGGGCAGGACATTGAAGACGCCATAGGTGCGGTCGCCCACGTCGGCGGAGTAGCTGCCGCGCTGGGTTTCGAGCGAGTCGATGTCCTTTGGGTCGATTTGCGGGCCGACGTTGGAGTCGATCTTGGTGTTGGGAATGGCGACGCCGTCGATGAGCCAGCTGGTCTGGTGGCCGCCGCGCATGTGGAGCATGTCGTGGGTCATGTAGGAGCCGGGGACGTAGTCGGTGATCATCTCCATGCCCAGTGGTGCGACTGGCGCCGGGAGTCTGTTCGATGTCGCTGCGCGTGATGAGAGTGTCTGGAGTCATGGAGCCGGTGGCTGCGGATGCTCCGTCAGGTGCATGGACGACGACACTCTCGTTGGAACTGGCAACGGCAAGCGGGATGTGCAGGACTGGGTTGGTGGAGGAAGTAATGGTGAGGGGCTGCGTAAGGTCGGCAAACCCCGACGCAGATACCCCGAGGCGGTAGACGCCGATGGGGATTTGTGCGATTTCGAATCGTACCGTTTGAAGCCGTGACGGTGCGCCGCGAGAATGTGGATTCCGCCGCCTGCAAGCTGACCTGGGCGTTGGCGATGGGGCGATGCTGGGGATCATGGATAACGCCACGGATGGTGGCGAAGACGGTTGCATGCGCGAGGATGGGCGCAGCGATGAGGAGAAAAACTGCCATGCTTCGCGAAGAACGCATGCGGGCGACCTCTCGATGGAAATAGCAGCTGTGCGCATTCAATGTGCTGGCACGGCATGCCGGGGAAGATGTTGCTGGGAGCTAGGCGAGAGGAGGGCGGGAGGCCCGCGGAGGGTGAGCGTGCAGAACTGGATGCGACCCGGGGAGAGACACGATGCCGGGGAGTGAAGGTTTGCCGTCCGTTAAGAATCGAGGAGAATGCGGGCCTGACGAGAATCGCAGTTGGCGATGGGCTCGCGTTGCCCTGGGGGAAGAATGGGCAGTGCGAGGGCGCTGCAAGAGCAGGTGTTTGCGAATCGGCGCGGTTTACTGCGGACGACATGGCGCAATGGTGGGCGCCGTGGCGGCGACAGCAGGCGGGCAGGGATGCGTCGTCTCCATCGACGGCGACCGCAAGCGGTCCCAGGCCGAAGAGCAGAACGAACAGGATGGAGCAGACGCGCCGCATCTGGGAATCATCGTACATCAACTTTGAATTGAATGCGATTCGGGAAAGGATGTGGCCTTCAGGTATCATCGATTCATCTCGATTTCCCGATACCTGGTCGAAAGGTTGAATGCCTTCTCAAGTGAAAACTTCTGTCTCGGAAAGAGAATCTTCTGCCAATGAATCCGGTAGGCGGATGCCCCTGCGGATCGCGCTTTTTGGGTTCGGTACCGTGGGCAGTTCAGTGGCACGGATACTTCTGGAATCGAAGCCTGAAGGGCTCGAACTGACGCACATCTACAACCGCAACGTGGCGCGGAAGAAGGTCGACTGGGTTCCCAAAAGCGTGGTGTGGAGCGAGGACTGGGAGTCGGTTCTGGCTTCAGATGTGGACGTGGTGGTGGAACTCGTCGGCGGACTGGATCCTGCGGGCACCTGGGCGCGGCGCGCAATTGAAGCGGGGAAAAGCGTTGTTACCGCAAACAAGAAGTTGATCGCGTATCACGGAGTGGAACTTGAGCGGCTGGCGGCTGCGAGCGGCGGACATCTGAAGTACGGCGCGGCCGTGGCCGGTGGAATACCCGTGATTCCGGGGCTCGAGCAGGGGCTGGCGGGTGACCGCATCGCGCGGATGGAAGGGATTCTGAACGGCACGTGCAACTTCATTCTGAGCAAGATGGAGGCAGGCGCGGAGTATGCGGCGGTGCTTGCCGAGGCGCAGGCGAAGGGGTATGCCGAGGCCGATCCTACGGAGGATGTGGGCGGTTTCGACGCGCGTTCGAAGCTGGCGATCCTGATGCGGCTGGCGTTGCGCGTGGTGGTGGATCCGGACGAGATTGTGCCGCAGCCGATTACGAGTGTGACCGCGGTGGACTTCAGCTATGCGCGCGATTTGAACTGCACGATTCGCCAGGTGGCGCGGGCGGAGGAGCGCAATGGTTCGGTGGCGGCCACGGTTGGGCCGATGCTGGTGGACCGGAACTCGCCACTGGCATGGTCGCGCGGCACCGAGAACATGGTGATTCTGACCGGACATTACGGCGGCGACGTGGTGTTCTCGGGTCATGGCGCCGGTGGGCATCCGACGGCGGTCGCGGTCGTAAGCGATCTGCTGGCATTGGCGCATGGATCGCGGCGGGTGGCGATTCCTTCAGTTCCAGCAAAGATCGGCGCTGAGTTTGAGGTGCCTCACTACATTCGCTTCCTGGTCGAAGATCGGCCGGGAATCGTTTCTGAGATCACAGGGGCGCTGGCGCGAGAACGGATCAATATTCGGGCGATTGTGCAGAAGCCCGGCTATCCGGCGGATGCGCTGCCGTTTGTGGTGACGGTGGAACCATGCAAGTCGTCGGCTATAAAGCGGGCGCTGTCGGAGATCGGCAAGATGGATTGCCTGCTGGAAGCGCCGCTAGATCTGCAGATGCTCGAGTAGCAGTGGGCAGGTGAGCAGCGAACAGTGGACAACAGGGCGGAGGTCACGGGTGATTGAGGCGATTTATCGGTGTGAGATTTGCGGGGAGGAGAGCGACAGGCCTGTCCGATGGATCGTGATCCACTGCAATGACACGCAGCTAACGGTTTTTAAATGGACGAAGGAAGCAGCGGACGAGCCTCACGCGCGGCACTACTGCGGCGAAGCTCATGCGCAGGTGTATATCAGCCGGTGGTTCCAGTCCTTTTGCGGATAAGCTCTAAACTCACGAAGAGTGCTTGCCGTTCGCCGGGCCTGTCGATTCACGGACAACTAACTCCGGCGCCATAACAATTTCTGCGGGATAGGGTGCTTCGCGGCTAGCGATGCGCTCGAGCAGAATCTGTGCTCCGCGCTGGCCCATTTCGAAGAGGGGCTGGCGCACCGTTGTGAGCGACGGGGTGGAGTACGCCGCAGACTGGATGTCATCGAATCCGACCACAGAGACGTCTTCGGGGACGCGCAGACCCGCGTCTTTGAGGGCGCGGATGGCGCCGATGGCGGCAATGTCGTTAAAGCAGAATATGGCGGTGAAGTCTCGAGATTTTTCAAGCAGGCCCTGCATCGGCTTGTAGCCAATTTCGGGCGCCATGGGGTGCTGACCGGTTTTCATCGACCATCCCGCGGAATCGATGCGGATGACAAGCGCAGGGTCGATGTGAAGACCGATCTCGCCGGCGACTTGCTGGATGCTCTGCCAGCGGTAATCGGAATCGGGGATGGCCTTTGGGCCGCGCATGAAGGCGATGCGACGGTGGCCGAGTTCATAAAGATGGATCAGAGCGATTTCGACTGCCTTGTGGTGATCGAGAACGATGTTGGTTACGTTCTGGACTTCACTATGAGCCGAGATCGCGACCACGGGGACGGGAACCTCGATTTCGTCGGCAGGAGTATTCAAAAGCAGGAAGCCGTCGACGGCGCGCTCCACGAGCATGCGCGGATACTGCTCAATCAATTCGCGCTTCCAGTCGTGACAGGCGGTGAAGTAGAAATAGTGGGCGTTGGTCAGTTCCTGCACGACGCCGCTCATCACACGCGTGAAGTAGCCTTCGCTCAAATCTGGCGCGAGAACACCGACGGACATGGAACGGCTTTGGCGCAGGGACCGGGCGAAGTAGTTCGGCCGGTAATTGAGGCGCGTCGCCGCCTCTAGAACGCGGTTGCGCGTCTCTTGGGGAATGGACTTCGCTGAAGGTGAATTGTTGAGAACCAGTGAAACGGTGGTCTGCGACAGCTCCAAGTGTTCAGCAAGTGTTCTTAAATTGACATGCCCTGATGGCGTTGTTTCTTTACTTCTTGCCATGTTGGTTGTTGTAGCACGTTTACAAGAAACAAGAAACAGAGATTGGGCGTTAAATATATCGATTTTCTTTAGGAGTAACTATCGAAAGTCTCATGGCCACCTTGTGTCCACTTTATTGGTACCCGGCTTGAGCGGTTGGGTCTTGCCGTTGTAAACAAAACTGCCGGTAAGGCTGCCTGGGAGGGTGATGGTTGCGGCGATGCGGGAACCATCGCGGTGGTACTCGACATGGATGTCACCTAGGGGGTGGGGGTAGGTGGCGACGAGGCGGTTGAGTTTGCCGAGGTGGGGAGCGATGCGGACGGTGGAGAAGCCGGAGCTGGAAGGTTCAATACCGGCCACGAGCGTCAGCATGTCGTAGATGGGGTGCGCGGACCAAGCATGCGAGTCGGAGCGGGTATCTCCAGGAATTTCGGGCCAGGTGCTGAAGTGAAGCGGGAGGAGTTTGCGCCAGGGATCGAGCGATTGGAGATAGTCGTCGGCCAAGCCAGCATGATTGAGTGCGCGGGCGAGGTAGAAGCGGAAGTAGTAGGAGGCCGAAAGCACACCCTCAGGAACCGTGCCGGGTTCGATGGCGAGCATGCGGCGGAGGACGTCCTGCTGGCGGTCGCGTGGAATGACGTCATAGAGGACTCCCAGGATGTTTGCCTGTTGACTGAAGACCCTCTGGCCC
Source organism: uncultured Acidobacteriaceae bacterium (assembly GCA_963735215.1). Lineage (GTDB taxonomy): Bacteria > Acidobacteriota > Terriglobia > Terriglobales > Acidobacteriaceae > Telmatobacter. The sequence goes on from CAVTKF010000019.1 coordinate 383,640, forward strand.
GGGTTGTCAGCGAGGAGGCCGCGCGATGCGACCCAGCATTTTGACGTGAGGCCGGCACGGACGTGGTCGAGACGTGACCGGTAGCGCGAAGCCTGGACGGAGTCGCCGAGGTGTTGTTCGAGGTCGGCGGCATCGATCAGCGCCCCGAGATATTGCAGCGTAGTGACGCAGGACTGGCCATGTGCGTCGTAGGTGGGGATATCGCCGGAGGGAACCCAGTCGATGAAGCTCCACCAGGGAAGCTGTCCAAGGAGGCCGTCGGAGGTCTCGTATTTTGCGAACCAGGCAAGAACATTGCGCGTGCCGGGGAGTTGGTCGCGGACGAACTGGGGATCAGGACGATACATCCAGAAGTCGTGCAGCATGCCAATCCAGAGCAGGGAGAAGGTGGGAATGTTTTGCGGAAGATTGCTTGGATACCGGCTGCGGGTGATGCCGTCGGGGATGCGGGAGTCGTTGAACGCAGAAATGGCTTGGCGAGCGAGGCGGTCGTCGCCGGCAACAGTGTAGGAGATCAGCGCCTGGATCCGGGTGTCGCCGATGTACTGGAGCTGCTCGTAATAGGGCGTATCCATGTAGGTTTCATGGGCATCAAGGCGGGCTGTGCGCCAGCTCGTCTCCCAGATTTTGGCGAGGTCAGGGTCGCCGGACTCGAATTTAGCGCGCTCCTCGAAGGGGTAGGCGGTGAACCAGGCTTTCAGGGATTCGAGGGTGAGAGGTTCGGAGCCAGTGGTGATGTCGAGATCAAGATAGCGCCAGGTGCGCCACCAGAGGGGCATGAAGGTGCGGTGTGAGCCTCCGTCAGGGAGGAAGCTGTCGGTGAGGCCGAGGGCAGTGCGCGGGTGCTTCGTGCCGTTGGCATCGGCGTAGTCGATGGCGTCGCGGTCGGCCTTGTGCTCGTTTTTGTCGTAGAGGGCTTCGGAGTAGGTGAGGACGATGTGGGAGCCTTTGCCGCCGGAGACGATGAGTTCGGGGTAGGCGGTGGTGAGGGTTTTGCGGTCAAGGAGGAGATGAACGTGTCGGTTTGCATGGAACAGAATCTGGCAGAATTCGGAGTTCTGAGGGTCCACTCGTAACCGTCAAGGTTCTTGAGCTCATCTGCCGCGGTGTGATCCGGTAAATCCGGGAATACGACCGCCGCCCCGCACGCTAGTTTCTGCGAGTACTCCATCTGCGGCAGTTCGTCCGGGATCAGTCCCCAGGGGTTGTCGCCGGTGGTGTCGGCGGAGTGGGCGAGTTGGGTGCCGACGAATATGCTGTCGCGCATGGGTGAGGCCGCGGGAACCCAGTTTGGGCCGGGAGTTGCGGAGTTCCAGTTCCAGTCGTATTTGGCGGCGTCGATCTCTTCGCCCGGGCCGGAGGCGAAGTAGGTCTTGATGGTCACTGTCGAACGGTCCAGGGGGCGGTGGCCGGGTTCTTCTTCAACCAGCCAGCTATTGGGGGTGCTGATGCCGCTTGGGCCGGCGGCTTCGCTTTCGAGCAGGAAGGCGGTTCGGTCGCTCATCTGGGCGACGGGTGCGTAGACGCCGAAGTTCCAGACAGTCGCGGTGATGAGGTTGTGGCCTTTCTGGAGGTAGGGGGCAAGATCAAAGCGCTCGTAGCGCCAGTGGGCGAGGTCGCCGCGAGCGGGGCCGTCACCGATGCGATGACCGTTGGCGTAGAGGATAAAGCGGTTGTCGGCGCTTACGCGGACGACGTATCTGGCGGGGATCGACGGCAGATTGACGGTACGGCGGAAATGGAGGACTAGAGGCTCGCGCAAAGGGGCCGTCGGGTGGGTAATCCAGGCAGCTTTCCAGTCGCGGTGCGGCGCGTCCGCCGTAGGGTTGGCTTGAGCGAAAACGGCAACAGGCGAGAGAGTGAGTGCAAGAACGGTTGCGATTGGGCGCATGGGTTGGCCTAATGGATTCCAGGAGATCAGCTTATAGGAAGTCAAAGAAGAGACCGTGAGAGATCGTGGATTTTCTTCTGTCAGAAGTGGGTTATACGCGTTTGATTTAGCAGCGCTGTAACCTTCTATTCATCTTTGCCCGGTAGCCTACGAACGGTGAGCCTTCCAGTGCCTGAGATCCGCGCCTCTCAACCTCCAACTCCAGTCCCTCCAAAAGTTTCGGTCCCGGAACGGTTGGCAGAGGCGCCTCGGAGCGAGGTTTCCGCCGTCCGCAAGTTCCTGATGTCGCGGGGAAACTCAGCGGTTGCCGATCGCGCTTTTCATGTCCTGATGGTGATTTGTGCATTGAGCATCTTTGGTATCGTTCTGCTGATTTTGTCGGAATTGATGCTGCGCTCAGACATGGCGTGGCACAAATTTGGCTTCCATTTCTTCTTCATGTCGCCAGTACACGATCCGTATTCGGGACAGCCCAGCTACTGGGACCCGGTGAACGGGCACTTCAGCGCATTGCCCTTTGTGTATGGCACGCTGGTGTCGTCGCTGTTATCTCTCGTGATTGCGGTTCCGCTCGCCATCGGACTGGCGATCTTCCTCACCGAGATGTGCCCGCGATTCCTGCGAGGCCCCCTGGCGTTTATTACGGAGTTGCTGGCGGCCATTCCCAGCATCATCTACGGTCTATGGGCGGTCTTCGTCCTGGTGCCGCTGCTCCGGGAACACGTGAATCCGTTGCTGGTGAAGTACCTGGGGTGGACCGGGCTATTTGTCGACGACAATCCGACAGGTCTCGGCTATGTGGCGGCGGCGGTGATTCTGGCCATCATGATTCTGCCGATTATCTCGTCGCTGACGCGCGAGGTGATGACGGCAGTACCGCACTCGCAGCGTGAAGCGGTACTGGCGCTCGGGGCGACGCGCTGGGAGATGATTCGCATGGGCGTCCTGCGCAACGCACGGATCGGCATTGTGGGTGCGGTGATTCTTGGCCTGGGCCGTGCACTCGGCGAGACCATGGCGGTCACGATGGTGATTGGCAATACGCCGGAGATCAGCAAGTCGCTCCTGGCGAACGGAAGTTCGATGGCGTCGGTGATTGCCAACGAATTTGCCGAAGCAACCGGAGACTTGCATCGCAGCGCGCTCATTGAAATTGGTCTGGCACTGTTCATTGTGACGATCATTGTGAATGCGGTGGCCCGTATCCTGGTGTGGGCCGTGACGCGTGGTACGCCGGCGAGTGCACATTAAGAGCAAGGGACAGTTGACGGTGGATTGGGTAACGAGCGGTGCAGTTGCAATCGGGAGACATGGGCTTGGCGACAGGAAGATCTGATTTTCGGTCGGGATTTAGGGCGGCGACCGATCGTGCGGTTACTGGGCTCGCGATACTTGCCACGGTGCTGGTGATCGCGCCCCTCGTCGCGATCTTTGTCTATCTCCTGATAAAAGGTGCGAACTCGCTGAACCTTGCCTTCTTCACGCAGAACCCCGTTCCCGAAGGAGAGTCCGGTGGCGGCATGGCAAACGCGATCGTCGGGTCGGGTGTGTTGCTGGGTATTGCGAGCGCGATCGGTGTGCCCATCGGCATCGGTGCAGGAATTTATCTTGCGGAGTTCGGGCGCGGTACAAAGCTGGCCAATTCAATCCGGTTTACCGCGGACGTGCTGAACGGCGTTCCGTCGATCGTGATGGGGCTGGCCGCGTACTCGCTCATTGTGGTTCCGCAGGGACATTTTTCGGCGTTCGCGGGCGGTGTCGCGCTGGGAATCATGATGATTCCCACGGTGGCACGAACCTCGGAAGAGATGTTGCTGATGGTGCCGAATACCATTCGCGAAGCGGCGCTGGGACTGGGGCTGCCGAACTGGCGCTCTGTGCTTTCGATTACCGTAAAGACGGCATCGCCCGGGATCATCACCGGTTGCATGCTGGCGTTTGCACGCGTTGCGGGAGAGACCGCGCCGCTGATTTTTACTGCGCTAGGCAATTCATTCTGGAGCACGGATCCGAATCGCCCGATTGAGGCTCTGCCATTGCAAATCTGGGTTTACGCAACGGGCCCATACGAAGATCAGCACCGCCTTGCCTGGGCGGGAGCGCTGGTGCTGATTGCATTGATTGTGATTGCTGTTTCGCTGGTGCGCTATGTGGCCAGCCGTGGAGTTTTGAAAGGGGCAAGCTAGGTGGGCGTCGGTATCGAGGTGACGAACCTGAATGCGTGGTACGGAACCAACCACACATTGCAAGATATCAACCTGAATATTCCAGCCAATCATGCGACTGCGTTGATTGGCCCATCGGGTTGCGGAAAGAGCACGTTTGTGCGCTGCCTAAACCGGATGCATGAGACAAATCCGATCGCGCGCGTGTCCGGAAAGGTACGCATTGGCGAGATCGACATTTATAGCGATGCAAAGCCGGTCGAGATCCGGCGGCGCGTGGGGATGGTGTTTCAGCGGCCAAATCCGTTTCCGACAATGTCGATATACGACAATGTGGCATCGGGACTGAAGCTGAATGGCTATACAAACCGGCGCTCACTCGATGAGATTGTCGAGCGGTCACTCAAGAATTCGGCGCTCTGGGATGAAGTCAAGGACGACCTGAAGTCGAAGTCGGGGGCGAGCCTCTCGGGTGGACAGCAGCAGCGTTTGTGCATTGCGCGCGCGCTGGCGGTTGATCCTGAGGTGCTGCTGATGGACGAGCCGGCCTCCGCACTGGATCCGGTATCGACTTCGAAAATAGAAGACCTGATCTTTCAGTTGAAATCGCAGTACACTATCGTGATTGTGACCCACAACATGCAGCAAGCCGCACGCGTTGCCGAAAAGACGGGCTTCTTCCTGAATGGGCGCATGGTGGAGTTCGACTCGACGCACAAGATCTTTACGAACCCCAGCGACAAGCGCACCGAGGATTACATCACGGGCAGGTTCGGATGACACGAATTCGCTTTCAACAGAGTCTCGACCAACTGAAGGAAAATCTGCTGGTGATGGCAGGGCTGGCCGAGCAGGCGATCCAGCGCGCCATAGAGGCTTATCGCGTTCGCGATCTTTCGATCTGCGACCTGGTGAGCCGGAGCGAGGTTGCGATCAATCGGCTGGAGCGCGACATCGACCAGGCGGCGCTCGATCTGCTGGCGATGGAGCAGCCGATGGCCATCGATCTGCGCTTCATCCTCAGCGTGATCAAGATCAATGCCGATTTGGAACGCGTGGGCGATTCGGCGAAGAGCATCAGCGAGCGCGTGCGCAATATGGAACAGATGGCGGCGGTGCCCGAACTGCCAGTCGACATTCCGCGAATGGCAACGCTTTCGGCTGAAATGGTGCGGAAGAGCCTTCAGGCATTCATCGAGGCCGATCCTGGACTGGCGCGTGCCGTGCTGATGATGGATGACGCGGTGGACACGATGAACCGCTCGGCCTACAAATTGCTGACGAAGGTAATGGAAGAGCAGAGCCACATTGCTCCGCAAGCGTTGAACGCCTTGATGATCTGTCGCGCGCTGGAGCGAGTGGCGGATCACGCGACCAATATCGCCGAGGACGTGATCTTCTGGATCGAAGGCTCAGATGTGCGTCACCACAAGAGCGTGATTGCGCAGAAGAAGGCCGCCGAAGCTGCGGGCTAATCTGCGATCTTAAGAACACAGGTCAGGTCTCAATCCCACTCCACTGCGTTAGTCTTGAAGCGGCGGAGTTTGCGATGAGTGCGGAAGAGACAACGCGAGGTGCGGGTGATCCGGCTGCGTTGTACTCAGAACAGCTAAACGCGCTGCAGCGCTCGCAGTCCGCGGACCAAAGACAAGAGAGGCTTCTCGGATACGCAAAGGTCGCGGTCGCGTTCACCACGATTGCTGCCGCATTGATTCTGCTCTACTACGTCAGGTTCCTCTCACTGCTGCTCCTCCCGGCGGGGGCATTTGTCCTCCTGGCGGTACTGCATGAACGGCGGCTGCAACAGATTCGTTCTCGGCAGCGGGCGATCGAGTTCTATGATCGCGGAATCGCTCGCGTTGAAGATCGCTGGCCTGGAACGGGAGAGACGGGCGACAGGTTCCTCGATCCGGCGCATCCTTACGCGCGCGATCTGGATCTGTTCGGGCAGGCATCCTTGTTCGAATTGCTGTGCACCGCACGTACCCGTGCCGGGGAAGAGAAGCTGGCGGCTTGGTTGCTGGCGGCTGGGCCGGTGGAGGAGATCGTGGCTCGACACGGCGCCGTCGGCGATTTAAGCGTACGCGTAAAATTGCGAGAAAAACTGTTCTGCCTGGGCGAGACGGTGCGAGCTGGAGTGAAGCCTGACGCACTGGCGAAATGGGGAGAGCGAAAACCGATCCTGAAGAGTAGCGCGCTTCGAATTACGACAACCGTTTTGTGCGTATTGTGGATCGCGGGCATGGTGGCGTGGGGCTTGTGGGGTTTGGGCGCAATTGCGTTGGCGATCTCGGCTTTAAACCTTGCGTGGGCGCATCGTATGCATGCGCGGTGGGATGAGGCCGCGGAGGCGATTGAAGAGGCCACGCACGATCTGGATGTTCTTGCCGGTGTCCTGAGACTCATTGATCACGGCGAATTCTCGGCCGCGAAGCTGCACGATATTCAGTGTCGGCTGAGGCATGCGGATTTCGTCCCCTCAGATGCGATTCGGAAGCTCGATCGCATTGTGGGTTATCTCGAATCGCGACGGAATCCGGCAATGCGGTTGCTTGATGCCGTGACTTTCTGGAGTGCGCAATGCGTCTTCCTCGCGGAGGGATGGCAGCAGGAGTTTGGTCCGCATATACGCGGCTGGCTCGATGCGGTGGGGGAATTTGAAGCGCTGACGGCGCTGGCTGGCTACACGTTCGAACATCCCGGTGATGTTCTGCCGACGTTCGTAGAACGAGGTCCGCTGTTTGAGGCGGAGGGTCTAACGCATCCGCTGCTATCGGCGAAAAAGGCTGTTCGCAACGACGTAAAGCTGGGCGATGGACTGCAATTGATCGTGCTTAGCGGGCCGAATATGGCGGGGAAGAGCACGTTCATACGTAGCGTGGGAGTAAATGCCGTGTTGGCGCAGTGCGGCGCGCCGGTGCGGGCTCGCGCATTGAAGATGTCGCCGCTGGCTGTGGCGGCGTCGATTTGCGTGCTCGATTCTCTGTCGGGGGGCACGTCGCGATTCTACGCGGAGATTCGCAGATTGAAGGTCGCTGAGGATCTTTCGGCCGGACCGGTTCCGGTGCTGTTCCTGATGGATGAACTCTTGTCGGGGACGAACTCGCATGATCGGCTGGAGGGGACAAAGCTGATCGTTCGCAGTCTGATGGATCGCGGCGCGATTGGAATTGTGAGCACGCACGACTTGGCGTTGGCAGAGATTCCGGCAACGATGAATGGTCGCGCAGTGAACTGCCACTTTGAAGATGAGCTCCTGGACCGCAAGTTGAACTTCGATTACAAACTCAAGCCGGGCGTAGTGAAGACGAGCAATGCGTTGGAACTGATGCGCTCAATCGGACTCGGCGCTGCGAGCGACCGCGGCTAGATTTCCCACCAATCGAATAGCGACATGCGCGGATAGTAGAGGCCGGCGCGAAGTTGCATGGCTGGTCCGTGGAGACTGCGCAGGACGTCGGCATACATTTTTAATTGCGGCGCGAAAGCGGCGCGGAATGTGGGCAGCGTCGATGAGACGTCGAGGTTGTCGGCATGGGCTGTCTTGTAGTCGATGATCCAGAGCGCGTCATTGCCGGGCAGCAACGGTTCGAGGCCTGCTTTGAAGAGGCGGTCAACGCGTACAAGGCGCAGATTGCCACTGACTACGCCGGCCCAAGCCGATTCGCTGACAGCTTCGGGATGCGGCGAGAGAATCCACTGGCCATGAGCATCGCGTGAGGCAATACGAACGCATTCGAAGGCCTGCGAGGCAATGCTCTCGGCTTGCGCGAGGGATATTCCGGTGGAGCGAACCGATGCTATGACGCGCGGGCGGATCTTTTCGAGCGCTTCCAGAGCGGGGTCCCAGTCAAGCGTCGTGCGCAGGCGAGCCAGTTCTTCGAGCAGTTTGTGAACCGCATTTCCGAGAGAGCGCGAAAGCTGGCCGCCTTCGTGGCGTTGATAGGGGTTTGCGTCTCCGAGGCCGACGACAGATTTTGGAGCAACAAGATCGGGATCGATCGCGGTGGCGGCTTCGAAGTCTGGTGGCAGGCGGCGCAGGATTGTTGCCTGCGGCGGTGATGGCATGACGATCACATTTTCGCCGGACGCTGCAAGCTGTGCGATCGAAAATTCTGCGCCAGCGTGCGTCTCCTGGCGAGCGGCATTCCACTCGTCGAAGCGGGCGCGAATGTCGTCGGCCAGTGCGGGCCACGCAGTGGCGAGTAGGCTATTGTTAGGTTCCTGCAAGAAACGCGATCCATCACCTTCGGTCTTGTATGCGAGTTGCGCAAAGAGATGCAGTTCTTCGCGAGCGCGCGTGGCAGCAACGTAGAGAATGCGGCGCGTTTCCTGCGATTCCCGCTGGCGGCGAATCGTGTCGACCCACTGCTTTGCCTTGCCGCGATCGGATCCCTTGAACTGAAGCGGAGCGACGAGAAACTCGGTGAGATCGCCTGACTCGTCTGGGTCAGCAATGCCGCGTTCCAGCCATGAGAGGAGGTCAGATTTGTTACTGCCGTTGCGAGCGTGAAGATCGGGAACGATGACGACTTCGAACTCGAGGCCCTTTGATTTGTGAATCGTCATCAGCTGGATTCCACACTCGCTGCTGGTGCTTGGATCGGGCAGAGCGAATAGGTCTTCGAGAGCAGCGTCGAGGACAGGACCAGCCAGATCCTGTTCGCCTCCTGGCAATCGATCGAGAAGTTTCCAGAACAAATCGAGATTTGCGCGACTGGCCGCGTCGACGCAACGGTCACCGCCGAGACTGCGCCAAAGTTGCTGCAGCATTGTGCCGGCAGAGGCCGTGGGGAGCTTGGAGCGAAGATGCGGCACAGATGCGAAGGCAGCCAGTACACGTTCGACAGCGTTGCGGGAATCGGCCGAGAGAAGATCGAGCCTGTCGCGAAGCAGTTGGGGAATCGGACGGGCCGGCTGCGAGGCATCGTCAGCGCCTGCGATGGCGTGAAGTTCAGCGAGCCTCAATCCGCACCACGGCGCACGGAGCACACCTAGCCACGCGACACGGTCTTCAGGGTTGACGAGCGCACGAGCCAGGGAAGCGGCGTCCAGAATTTCGGGACGATCCTTCAGGCTCTCAAGCTCGACGGCTCGGAAGGGAATCCCGGCTTCGCGCAGATCGGCTGCGATCGGAGCCAGTGCTGTTCGCGCGCGTCCGAGGACGGCGATCCGGTAATTGTTGCCGGCGCTGCGGGCAACTTCCATGCGATCGAGATGGCTGCGAATGAGTGCGATGATTTCGCCGGTCTGCTTTTCACCTGCGGCCTCGAGCTCAGTCGCGATTTCCTGCCGGTCGTGCACAGAGTCAGGATTGCTCGAGTTCCTGTGGATCGTTTGCGGTGTGAACTCGAGATGGAGTTCGAATCGCTTTTCGGGGCCTGCGGATGTATTTCGTGCGGGCTCTGCCTTGGCGAACTCGATTGCGCTGCCATCAGGAATGGCAAAGATTGTTTCGAAGGCATTGTTCAGGCTGGCGATAAGTTGGGGATCGGTGCGGAAGTTTGCAGTCAACTGTACGGGGTAGAGTGGGAAGGATTCTTCCTCGGTGAATTCAAATCCTCTCTCTTTCACGCGGCGGAAAAGTTCGGCCTCGGCATCGCGGAAAAAGTAGATGGACTGCATAGGGTCGCCGACGACAAAGATCGTGCGGCCGGGACGATCTGACCATGCAGAGATGAGCCCGGTGATGAATTCGTGCTGGCGGCGACTGGTGTCCTGAAATTCATCAACGAGCAGGTGGCGGATGTCGTCAGCGACGACGAGCGCCGCGTCGGAGGGAAATTGATCTTCGCCGCGGAGGACTTTCCTGGCAATCTGGGCGACTTCAACGAAGTCGACGGTACCTGCTTCCGCGAAGACGGCTTTCAACTCGCCAGCAGCATGGCGCAGAAGGGTGAAGCTGGACCGAACGATTTGCCAGTCTTCGTCTGTATAGCGAGCGGGAGGAAGGTCTCGGACACTGGCAAGTGCTTCTTCCAGGCCGGGCACAGATGAGAGCTGCTCAATCAGTTCCTGCATTCGCAGCTTTTCTTGGGCATTCTCTTTGGGAAAGCCGAGACGTGTGTTAAATCGCCGGCGGAAACGATCTTCCTCGGTCAGCAGAAGAGTTGCCAGGCAGAGATACGCGTTCCTGGCATCTTCAAGAGCGGCGATGTCGTCATGCGGACCATAGGGGAAGTTGGCGCGTTCAGCGAGATTGCGATGAAGATCGTTGGCGCTATGAGTACACGCAAATTGCGCGAGTTCGAGTGCTTCATCGCAGGCACCGGGAGCCTGATTGAAGAACTGGAGTCAGACTGTCTAGTGCGCCGCGCACGGTGTTGGCGAACGGTCGTTCGAGCCACTCGCGAATTGCATTCCAATCCGGCTCCTGGCTCAGAACAAACGTGTGCATCCAGCGATCGCGCTGGCTGAGCATCTTGACTAGCAGCTCATCAAGCTCCTTCCAGTTGTTGTCGCGCCACAGCAGAAGATCTTTGATCGCGTCGCTCAAGACGGGACGTTTCAGATCGCCAAGCTTCTCCAGCGTGGCGCGCGCAGCCCGGCGATAAAGTTCGGTCGGTCTTTCACTAATCTGCAGATTGCTGCCGATGCCGGAGTAGATGGGCTGCTGGATGGCAAGGTCGCGACAGAAAGAGTCAATCGTCGAGATGCGCAGTTGTGAAGCCAGTTCGAGGAGACGCCAGTCTAGCTGTCGGGAGCGCGCGAGGGCGCGGGCTGCAAGCGCTTCCATGGAGAATTCATCCGCATCTATCTCAGTAGCGTTGCGAGCGCTGGCCTTTTCAAGCTCGGCAAGGATGCGGTGACGCATCTCGGCTGCCGCCGCCCTGGTGAAGGTGATAGCAACGACCTGGCCGGGATCGTCGACTTCAGCGAGCAGGCGCAGGAATCTCCGGGTGAGGAGATTGGTCTTGCCGGAACCGGCAGGCGCCTGAACGAGAATCGAGCGATGAGGGTCAAGCGCGGAGATGCGCTGATCCTGATCCGGAGGAGCGGAAAGCACGGCGCTATTCTTCGGCTGCATCGTGATCCTCCGCATATTCTTCCTCTTCGATTCGCGCACGGTTTTCTGGATCCTGTATGCGGCAGATGGATTGAAGACCGCAGCGCTCGCAGGTTTTTGGGTAGTCGCGCGGATCGACGTCGGCGCGACCACGGATGAAGTCTTCAGCCAGCCGCTCGATGTATTTCTTCCACTGCGATTCATCCAGACCCGTGAGCCGGCGGCGGACAAGGGCGCTGTTTCCCGGAAGATCTGGATCGATTGTTTTCTTCGCATCGGCAACGCGGCCCGCAAAGCATGTGTCACCCGCGCGGACCTTCGCAAAAACCAGGCCTCCGCTGGCCGGACCTCCGTAACTATCAAAGAGCGACGGTTGCACGGGATCGAGTCCAATCACCTTGTAGAGCGGCAATTGCAAATCGTCGGGCCGCGGGAGATCCCAGGACTTGGGATCAACCGTGCCAGTCTTGTAATCGATAACGAGCGAGGAGCCGTCGATAAGGCGATCGACTCGATCGAGGCGAAGATTCATGCTGAGGCCGGAGATCGTCACGCTGCGCTGGGCCTCTGTTTGCTCGACGGTAAATGGAAGGCGTGTCCTTTCGTACTCGAGCCACTCAGAAACAAGGCGCACGAGCCGTGTCTCTTCGAGTTCGAGGTACATCGGCGGCATCTGATCGGCGATTCCGGGCGGTAGTTCAGATTGCAGTGCGGATTTGACATGCTTGCGCACGAAGGCGGCGAAATCTTCGATCGCGAGGAGATCATCATGGCTCTTGATTCCAGGACGCCGGCCCGCCCAGACGGAATGAAGCACCGCGTGCAAAAGTTGGCCACGCTGTTTCGCGCTGAGACCAGATTCTGCTGCGTCCCAGCCTTTTGCGGCTAGTCGCACCGTCGCAAATGCTTTGAAGGGACATTTAGACTGCGAGGAAAGAGCGGCTGCTCCGCCGCGAAGATGTGCTGCAGCGAATGGAGTCGTACTGGAGTCGGCGAATGGAATCGTGATGGAGGGTTCGTCAGTTGGCAGAAGTAGATCAGCCTGCATCGGGAGCGGAGATCCGGCGAGTTGGGCGACGAGACGCGATGGCCGAGATTCCACATCATCCTTTTGCAGCGCAACGCTGAAATGGACTTCGGGCGCAGAAGCAAGCAGTCGCTCAGAAATTGCCAAGGAGAACTGCCAGTCCAGTTGATGTGAAGCGTGCGGCATGCCGGATTCGTGCTGCAGGTGAGGAGGAAGGAAGGGGTGCATGGATGCGACTGCGGGCCATGAATCTTCATCGGAGCCGAGGAACCAGATGGCGTCTGCAGTAAGGCCGGCGGATTCGGCGGGGCCGGCAATCTGGATGGGAGCGTCGGTGGATTGCGGCGCGAAAAGGATGTCGTCGGCTGCGTACTCGAGTTCGGCGAGGAAGTCCTGCCAGGAGATACGGTGGCCATCGAAGCCAAGAGAACCGGCCGTGTCCAAAGCCTGCTGCCAGCGGCGCATCGCCTGAAAATCCACGCTCGCCTGCGACTGATCGCCGGGCCAGCCCATCGTTTCGAGCAACTGCGGGGCCTTGTCCGCCCAGTCGATCGGATTTTGAAATGAGACGGCTTCTTTCAGGCTGCGCTGGGCTGCGATCATGCGGCGTTTCCATTGAGGCGGCAGCGACACCGAAATCGACGTTTGATTCAGAAAGGATTCAAGGTCCCATTGCATCCGCTGCAGGTCACGATCTCGCAACTTGCGCATGCAGGCCTGCAAGGATGCACCTTCTACCGGAGATGCGGAGAGGCCGCTAGAGAAAAGCCAGTCAAGTGCATTCTCGTCGAGACTGTTGCTGAGCCAGCGTAGAAGCAGCAATGCCGACCGCGCGGGCGGAATCTGACTGAGCGCGACACCCAACGAAAATTCGAAGAGCGGTGAGGCCCCGGGCTTGCGGAAGCGAAGGAAGGCGCGTTCGATTTCACCGCGTCGCTGCGACAGGTCCTGGGTGATGACGAGGAGTCGGCGGTCGGGGCTCAAGGCGAGTTGCTGTTGGCACCAGTATGCGCAGGACTCAAGTTCGGTCTGGCTGTCGCGTGCGGAGTGGAAGCAGGCGTGAGCGTTCGAAGCATCAGGGTGAAGTTGCTGCCATGAACCCCACGCGTCGAAAAGTTGGCGCTGCGTTCGGAACAGTCGGTCAAAGCCGGCTGTGCAAAGGGGCACCCGTGCGGTGGAGTCGCCCTCAAGAATCGAGACCAGATCGAGCGGCAAACGGCTTTGGCTGATGAGGTCGTTCTTGCCGCACTGTTCGTCGAAGTCACCGAGCCACTTGCTGAAAGCGCCAGCGTCCTGATCCCAGCCGCCGCGCGAAGATGCGCGAAGGTATTTCGGTGCGTACGAGCAAAGAAGATCGTGGGCCTCCATCGCCATGGAAGCGAGGCGGCGTACGGAGGGCGGCAGGGCTGTCGGGAGATGTTGTTCGCTGTGGATGATCTCAGACCACAGGGCCTGCTCCTGCGCAGGATTGAGCACGAGACGTCCGTCGAGGTTGCGTTCATCCCACGCGGTGCGGGCGAAGGTCTTCCAGTCAACGATGTTCGGCGCGGGCCACGCTGACAGGCCTTCGGCGCGACGCCGGCGATGGAACTCGGCCTGGATGGCGCGGGCCGCGCGATCGCTGGAGGCGACCACAAGTCCGCCATCGCGCAACCATGCGTCGAGCTCGGCCCCTGATTGAGTGCCCATATCTGCGTTATACGCCGTTGGACCGTGGAGCGGAACGCGCTCACGCTGTGGGAAACAGGGTGGGTTGTAAACTGGGGAGTGATACGGAAACTGTTTGTTTGTGTGGTCATCGGGATGGCGGCGCTGGAGGGGTGTCATCGCCAGCAAGACGGGACGGGAGCCTCCTCGGCGACCTCTTCCGACAAGATCTACAAACTGCGTGGGAAAGTTGTCGCCAGCAACTCGGCGACCGGAGAGGTCACGCTGAACCATGAGGCGATCCCGGGCTTTATGGATGCGATGACGATGCCCTATAAGCTCAAGGATCCCAGCATTCTGAGCGAGTTACATCCGGGGGATGTGATTACCGCGGATCTGCTGGTTTCACAGGGCGCGGATGCCAGCGTTCTGCTGGATCACATCGTGATAGTGGCGCAGGGCAAGCCGGATTATCGGCCGGTGGTGATCTATCATGTGCCGGCGAAGGGCGACGCGGTTCCGAATTTCAGACTGCGCAACCAGGGTGGACGGATCATTCAGCTCGATCAATTTCGAGGCAAGGATCTGCTGATCACGTTCATTTATACGCGATGCCCACTGCCCAACTTCTGCCCGCTGGTGACGCACAATTTTGCGGTGATTAACCAGCAACTGGCGGCCGATCCAGCACTCAAGGGAAAGGCGCACCTTCTGTGCGTGAGCTTCGATCCGGAGCATGACACGCCGGATCGTCTGAAAGCATACGGTGAACAGTACATCGGTAGCGACGCGAAGACGGCTTTCTCGCATTGGGATTTTGCGGTGCCGGAGAAGCCCGAATTGAAGGAGATGGCGAAGTTCTTCAATGTGGGAATGACCGATGCGGCCGATGGAACGATTACGCACACGCTCTCGACGACGTTAATCGGGCCGGATGGCAAGGTGTTGAAGTTCTATCCGGGAAATGAGTGGACGCCGGAGCAGGTTGTCACAGATCTGAAGCAGTCGCTTGGGGCGTAAGCGCAGTTGTGGTAACACGCGAAGGAGCTGAGAAAGCATGGTTGATGGTTTGAAGATTCGCAAAGATGGCGAGATCGATTTTCTGTCACTGGGAGCGCTGGTGCACCGGCTCGATCCGGGGATCATTCCGTTTCGCAAGGCGACGGAATGCCAGATTCACGTGAGCGGCGGCGAATTCAACGTGGCGGCAAACCTGTCGAATTGCTTTGGTCTTAAGACCGCGATCGTTTCGGCGATGTCGGATTACCCGATTGGCGACTTGATCGCCGAGCGCGTCCTGGCCATGGGAGTAAAGCCGATCTACAAGCACTTCAAGCACGACGGTGTCTCCGGGCCGAATATGGCGACCGTCTACAGCGATCGCGGCTTTGGTGTGCGCGGACCGGTGGTTTTCTATAACAGGGCCAACGAAGCAGCAGCGCAATTGAAGACCGGCGATTTCGACTGGAAGGCAATTTTTACCGGAGGCGTGCGATGGGTGCACTGCGGCGGGATTTTCGCGGCACTGTCTCCCACGACCGCAGAGCTGGCTGCAGAAATGATGCGCGAAGCCAAGGCTGCAGGCGCGGTCACTTCATTTGACTTGAATTTTCGGGAGAAGCTGTGGAAGATTCATGGCGGCGACACCCGGGCGGTGGAGACGATTGCGAAAATCGTCGAGAACGTGGATGTTCTGGTGGGGAACGAAGAGGATTTGCAGAGAGGATTGGGAATTCCGGGGCCTGAGGTTGCGGCGAAGTCGAAGCTGGATCCGAGCGTGTTCTTCGGCATGATGGACCAGGTCGTGAAGAAGCAGCCGCACGTCAAGATCGTGGCGACGACATTGCGCGAGGTTCACTCGACCAATCGTCATAGCTGGAGCGCGGTGGCATGGGTTGACGGCAAGACATACACGGCGCCGACGGCGGAACTGGACGTGCTGGATCGCGTTGGCGGTGGCGACGGATTTGCGGCGGGGTTTATCTACGGGCTGCTGACCGGTGAGGCGCCGGAGACTGCGCTGAAGCTGGGTTGGGCACATGGCGCATTGCTGACGACCTTCCTGGGAGACACGACCATGGCAACGCTGGACCAGGTGAAGGCGTTTGCAACGGGCGGGTCGGCGCGGATTCAGCGCTAACCGCAGCCGATTCTTCGCATCGATCGAGCAGCGCCAGGCATCCATTGGACTGGTATCCTTGAGGTCTGCCTCAAGGGAGGGTCCGCTTGGCGAAAGTGACACTGGTTTTTGCGGTTCTATTGGTTGCTCTTGGTTTGATTGGCTACGTGGGCACAGGCAGTCAGCATGTAACTGCGCTGATTCCAACCTGGTTTGGGGTGGCATTGGCTCTGTTTGGCTTGCTGGCCATGAGTCCGAGCGAGTCGCGCCGCAAACTCTTCATGCACATCAACGTAACGATCGGGCTGTTGGGATTCCTTGGCGGCGCATCAGAGATCGTGCGCAGCGTGCTCAGCACTAAGCGCGCAGTCGCCGATGTCCAAGCGGCGGGGGTTGCAGGTGCTGCATTTCCTGTATCGTCCAGCCCGAATTTCGCTATCGCGCTGGCGTCGAAGCTGACAATGACCGGCCTACTCCTCGTCTACGTGATTATGTGTGTCAGGTCGTTCATCGCAGCACGGCGAACGGGAAAGGTCTGACGCATGAGTTCGATGCGTGGCGGCGGAATGGGACTCAGCGCAGGCGCGGAGCGGTCGTCGCGGGGCGGCAGTGCGCGAGCGCGGGCGGCCGAGTTGCCGAAGCGCAAGCCGGATCTCAAAAAGCTATGGCCGGAGATCAAGGCGCTGGTGGCGCCGCGCAAGGGCCTGTTGGTCGCCGGGATGGCATTGATGGCCGTTAACCGCGTTGCCGGACTCGTGCTTCCTTATACCTCAAAGACCTTGCTGGACAAGGTGCTTTCGCAGACCAATCCCCACCCTGAGTTGCTGCCCAGGATCATCGCTCTTGTTTTTTCGGCCATGATTGTGCAGGCGATTACTTCGTTCTCGCTGACACAACTCCTGTCCAAGGCGGGCCAGCGGCTGATTGCCGAAATGCGACGCCAGGTGCAAAAGCACGTGGGACTGTTGTCGGTTGCGTACTACGACGAGAACCGCACTGGCACGCTGGTTGCGCGCATTATGTCGGACGTGGAGGGTGTGCGCAATCTTGTCGGCACCGGGCTCGTGGAATTCGTAGGCGGCCTGCTGACTGCGGTTTTGGCCTTTGTTTATCTGCTGCATCGCAGCGCTCTTGTAACGCTGACTGTATTCTCCGTCGTGGGCTCTTTCGTCTTCATCCTCCAATATGCGTTCAAGAAGATCCGGCCCATTTTCCGCGAAAGAGCGAAGATCAACGCGGAAGTTACGGGACGGCTGACCGAATCGCTCGGCGGAGTTCGTGTGATCAAGGGCTACCATGCCGAAGAGCGCGAAGCCAGCGTCTTTGGCGTTGGCGTGGACCGACTCCTGACCAACGTGATGAAGTCGCTGACCCTGACAAGCGTACTCGGGTCCGCATCCACTACGGTACTGGGGCTGGTTTCAGCACTCGTGATGTGGCTGGGCGGCCACGCTGTGCTGAATCACACATGGACGATCGGCGACTACTTCAGCTACAACATGTTCCTGGCCATCATGGTGATGCCGATTTTTCAGATCGTGAACATCGGCACGCAGCTCACCGAAGCCTTTGCGGGACTGGACCGAACGCGCGAGATTATGGCCGAGCTCGAAGAGAACAAGGATCCAAACCGCACGCTGAAGATGCCGCCCATCGAAGGCAACGTGCGCTTCGAGGATGTCGAGTTTGCTTATGAGCCGGACAAGCCGGTGTTGCACGGCGTTAGCTTTGAGGCGGAGCACGGCACGGTGACGGCCCTGGTGGGTTCGTCAGGTTCAGGCAAATCGACCGTTATCAGTTTGATTTGCGCGTTCCACACACCGACGAGCGGAAGGATACTGGTGGATGGAATCGACCTGGCCAACATGGACCTTAACACCTATCGGTCGCAACTGGGCGTGGTTCTGCAGGATTCCTTTTTGTTTGATGGGACAATTCGCGAGAACGTGATGTTTTCGCGCCCCGACGCTACCGAAGAGCAGTTCCTGTTTGCGTGCCGAACGGCGCGTGTAGATGAATTCGCCGAGCGCTTTCCGGAGGCGTACGACACGATTGTCGGCGAACGGGGTGTGAAGCTTTCGGGCGGCCAGCGGCAGCGACTTTCGATTGCGCGCGCGCTGCTGGCGCAGCCGAGAATTCTGATTCTGGATGAAGCGACCAGTTCGCTGGATTCGGAGTCCGAAGCAATGATCCAGGCGGGATTGAATCAGCTGATGGTCGGACGGACAACGTTCGTTATCGCGCACCGGCTGTCGACGATCCGGCGTGCGGATCAGATTCTTGTGGTGGAGCAGGGAAGAATTGTGGAGCGCGGAAATCACGCAGAACTCTTCGCGTTGGGCGGCCGCTACTACGACCTCTACACGCGGCAGCATGGGCTTGAGGAGAATCTGTTTCTGGCTCCGGGCGAGGGAGACGAGGTTCCGGCGTAGCCTTTTTCTCCACGGGTCCTCACGCGACATTCCATGAATCGCGCTTGCATCTCTTTCATCTCTCAGCGGTTCGTCCCATTATCTTGACGCACAGTCCCATATTCTGAGAAACTGAAGCTGTACTTCTAGACGGAATAGAGGACCAAAATGCGAGACTCTGCCCCGCAGGGGACATACAAGGTTCAGGCCCTGGATCGCGCCTTTGCCGTACTTGATTTGCTTGGCGAAAGCGAGGTTCCACTGGGACTGGCGCAAGTAGCCTCGTCGCTGCAACTGCACAAGAGCACCGCACACCGCTTTCTAATGGTGCTGGAGCGGCACCGCATGGTGGAGCGGACAACGAACGGGAAGTTCCGCCTCGGTCTGCGTCTCTTCGACTTTGGAAATCGCGCAATTGAGCAATACGATCTGCGCGAGCGGGCGCAGCCGCATTTGCGGCGTCTTGTGGCCGAGACTGAGGAGACGGCGCATCTGTGCATTCTGGAACAGGCGCGAGTGATTTATATCGACAAGATTGAACCGGCGCGCTCGGTGCGCATGATTACGCGTGTGGGCTCGAGCAATCCCGTGCACTGCACCTCAGTGGGAAAGGCCATGCTGGCGTTTCTTCCTGAAGATCGGATCAACGAGATCATTCGGCGCACGCGCTTTGATAAATTCACGCATCGGACAATCGCGACGGCTGAAGCGCTGCGGGCGGAGATCGAAAAGACGCGGCGCCGCGGTTATGCCGTGGACGACGAGGAGTTGGAAGAAGGCCTTCGGTGCATCGCGGTTCCCTTGCTGGATGCGCAACGCCAACCGGTAGCGGCGGTCAGCGTTTCCGGTCCGTCGTTCCGCGTGACTGCGCAGAAGCTGCCTTCGATTGCCAATCACCTCCTGCAGTGCGTGCGCGGCATATCAACGGATATGGGCTTCACGGCTGCTGCTCGTGGCAATCGCGCTGCTGCGGCCTGGACAGCCTAGGAAAATCCAATTCGGACCGGCGAGGGCACGAAGTTCTCCGGTGTGACGAGTACTACGCAGCCATGTAGCATGCGCGCCGGAGAATCGTTTGACTACGCAGCCTTCGCTGATCTGAACGCGATGGGCCGTGAACTCGTGCTAAGGGACATTGGCTGTGAGTCTTGTAGATTGCCCTGGCATGCGGACGAAGTGCATTTCAGCAATGTGACTGGGAATCGCACATCGAATCGTCTTCAAGCATAGTAGGAATGCCGAGCAGGCTTTTTGAATTGAACAGGATCGGATGTCCCGTGTTGTGGAGAAATGCGCCCCGGCGGACGGCCTGAAAGGGATGCTTTCTGATACACTCAATGATGTTGCAGAGGCATCGGTGCAGCATGCTTTCCGCCCGGAACGCGGCTTGCTGTGCGGTGAAGCGTGTGGCGAATTCCAAACCATCCGCAGCTTGCAACAGTTTTCCAGATTCAATCTGGGGACGTAGCTCAGTTGGTTAGAGCGCTGCCCTGTCACGGCAGAGGTCGCGGGTTCGAGCCCCGTCGTCCCCGCCATACATTCCAAATGACTTACGGAGCGTATGGACCTAAAGTGACAACGAAATCTGGGCACAATAAGGGCACAATAAGCTTCTTAAAGGGCACAATAAGCTTCTTAGCCTGCATTTTGAGCCTGTTTTTTTGAATCAGTTGTGCCCACAATCGCAGCTTTAGTGCCTTCACTCGAGACCATCATCTTTACAACTTTGCTCTGTGCGGCTCGCTTGTTCGAGTTCACCGCTTGCGTGTAAACGTCGAGCGTTATTCTGCTGTTCGCGTGCCGCAGGAGCTCCTGAACCGTCTTGACGTCTTCTCCATTCGCCTTCAGCAAGGTGCCGAAGGAGTGACGGAAAGTATGCCAGCCGATTTTCTTGTGAATGCCACTTGCCTTCGCAACTGGCTTGATATGACGCTTCATGAGGTCGTCCGGCCAATAAGAAAAATGCTTTCAGTCGCGGCCTCACCAGCGAAGACCATCGTCATCTAGAGCGGATAGAGATCGACCCCCCTTTTAGGGAACTCCAAAGGCCAGTCCATCGATTCGGCTGGATAGCCGGACAGCTTCGGACAGCCTGCTACTTCTTACAGTGTCCTATTGGATGTGAACCTGTATCTCATTAGAAGAACTAGGGGCACGTCTGTCGGCGCGCTTGCAATCTACCGCTTCGTGATTATCGCGGATCTCTTAATCAGACTCATTGTCTTTATTTTCGTCGTCGGTCGCTTTTGGAGAAATAGCAACGCCGAACATTGTTATCTCCGGCTGTGACATAGACGAGACAGAACCTCGAACACGTTGAATTCCGGCGGATATGCACACTCCGAGAGTGCGAACCAATGAGTGTCTCCCATGGCCTCAAGACCAGCTTGTTCACCAGTCAGTTCTTGGAGCGAAGTGCGAGCAGCCCGTGATGGCGGCAAGTGCTGGCGTGGTTGCAGTTTTGAATTGGCTCTGTTTCTGTCGCTGATTTTTATAGGGAACTCGAGTGCCAACTGTAAAGCCAATCTCGGCTCCTAAGAAGAGAACACAAGACCCGCGTGTGCGCGAGAAGCCGCGCGCATCGGAGATTCGTCGGATTAGCCCTGTAGAATCCGTGCTGCTCTCGCTGCTCCTTTTCTTCTCTGGTACCGCCGCTCTCATCTATCAGGTCCTTTGGATCAGGCAACTCTCGCTGGTGGTCGGGATGGAGGTCTATTCCATCACCATTGCGGTGAGTGCATTCTTCGCGGGACTTGCGGCGGGAGGCGCACTGCTTGGGCGCATTGCCGATCAATGGCGGCGACCACTGCTGCTGTACTTCCTCTTGGAGATCTGTGTTGCAATCGCCGGAGTCGCAGCCACGATCGCGCTTTCCCATGCCGCCATACCTTACGTGGTTCTCGGATCCTATGCCGGCGTTCTTGCCTGGGCTTTGCCGTTTCTGCTCGTAGGAGTGCCCGCATTTCTGATGGGGGGTACGCTTCCGGTGGCTATCCGATGGTGGAAAGGGCAAAATCTGACGTCGATCGCAACCGCCGGCGGATGGATCTACGCAGCCAATACCGCGGGTGCCACTGCCGGTGCGCTCCTGAGCAGTTTTCTGCTATTGCCATGGCTGGGGGTGCGCGGCACGGCATTCGCAGCTGCGTCGTTCAATCTCGCGTCGGCGGCCATCGCGCTTGCTCTGGCCTGGCACTGTGTTGTGCCTCGTGCGCAACCTTCCCTGATTTTGCTTAACGCTTCAATCGTTCGCTCGCGCACAGCGATGACGCTCTATGCCGTCGCGGGCGGCATAGAGCTCGGCTATGAGGTTGTATGGTCGCAGGCCCTGACACAGTTTGTCAGTGCCAGGGTTTTCGCCTTCTCGGTCGTGCTCGCCACTTACCTCGCTGGGCTAGCGATTGGGAGCGCAATCTATTCTCGCTTCAACTCACGAATACGCGACCATTGGGGCATCTTCGGTCTGCTTATCTCTGCAGCCGGAGTGATCGCGCTGCTGGAGATCGCAGGATTGAATCTCTGGCAATTGCGAATCCAAATCAGTGCCGGAATTCTGGCCTTCTCGGCCACCGGGAGCGAGTTGGTCCGCATGCTCGCACAATTCTTTGTAGCGGCAATCGGCATTGTCTTCCTGCCGACTGTTCTGCTGGGGGCTGCCTTTCCGGCGGCGTTGCGACTATGCGCGGGGGCGCGTCATTCCGGACGCGATGTCGGCGCAGTACTCGCGCTCAACACCGCCGGAGGAATTGCCGGAACGCTGCTGACCGGGTTCGTGCTCGTGCCTGTTCTCGGTGTGGTGCGCACGCTTGCCATGCTGGCGGTCGCTGCGGCGACGATTGGCGTTCTAACCGTTTTGCTCGGCTCCGGAGTCAGCAGGAAGATGCAGTGGTCAGTGATGGCATGCGCTCTGATTGCTGTCGCAGTAGGCATCCTCACGCCGCCCGACCGTTTGTCACGATTGCTGCTCACGACGCGGGGTGGAGGCGACCTGGCCTTTTACGAAGAAAGCCGCGGATCGACTGTTGCTGTCGCACAACAGCAGTCGGGAGACAACGTATTTCGGCGTCTCTACATCCAGGGCGTATCCAACTCAGGAGACGCGATGCCGTCACTGCGCTATATGCGCCTGCAGGCGATGCTGCCGTTAATCATTCACCGCGGCGAGCCAAAATCCGCACTGGTCATCGGATTCGGCACAGGGATTACGGCTGGAACTGTGTTGCACTATCCGCAGTTACGGAGAAGAGTGTGCGTGGAGTTGCTGCCGGCGGTCGTACGGGCTGGAGTGCTCTTTCCCGAAAACTATAGCGCGAACTCTGATCCGCGCCTGCAGATTCGCATTGCCGATGGTCGTCAGCAGTTGCTGCGCAGCCCCGAGCGCTACGATCTCATTACTCTGGAGCCGCCTCCACCATCGGCGCAGGGCGTCGTCAATCTCTACTCGACCGATTTCTACCGGCTCGTTGCAAAACGGCTCGAGCCCCAGGGCCTCTTTGCGCAATGGTTGCCGATCGCGACGCAAAACGACGAGGACACGCGCTCGCTGGTCCGCAGTTTTGTCGATGTTTTTCCGTACGCGACTCTCTGGACAACGGAGCTTCACGAGATGCTGTTGATCGGCTCCTATTCGCCGATCGAGCTGAATGCGAATAGGATTGCAGCTCGTTTCAGTCAGACCAGTGTGAGCACTGCCATGCGGGCTGTCGGCATCGCTACGCCCGCGGCGTTACTCTCCACATTTGTGACCGGTCGAGACGGACTTGAACGCTATGCCAGTAACGCGCATCCGGTGACGGACAATTATCCACGCATTGAGTATGCGGCATGGGTGCGGCCAAAAGAGATCACGCGTACTCTGCCGAATCTGCTGAGCCTGCGCATCGATGTGCCGATGACTGGCGGAGATGACGCACTGCGTACGCAAGTGTCACGCGAGCGAGCGACCTTGCTCGACTTCTACGCCGCGGGCATTGCTGCATACGAAGGCGATAAGGGACGCTGGAGCGAAATGATGCGCCGGGTTCTGGCTGCCGACGCGAAAAATCCCTACTACGAGTGGGTGACGGGCAATCGGCAGTAGAGGGGCAAAGATCAAGGATGAAGAAACAAACGGCGCAGAAGAAGCCGGTGAAGCCAGACACTGAGACTCGAAAGAGCCGCTGGGCTGTAGCTCTGGTAATCGTGATCGCTGCCGCAGTGTGCATTGCCATTTACAGGCACTCGAGCATCGTCCACGCGACTGTACCCGCCGTCGCTGACCCCGGACCAAATTCTGCGTCCGAGCCAGGTCTGGAGACTGCTCCGACAAACCCAGACGCCTCTGCGACAAGGGTGAAGGAGATTTCTTTTGGACCAACGATTCCAAATGCCACCCATCCCCCGCGCGCACAGCAAGGCATGGTCTGGATTCCGGGAGGAGAATTCTCTATGGGCGCACAGAATCCTCCGGCTATGGATGACGTTGGCATGAAAGCCACGCTGGATTCGCGCCCTGTGCATCGCGTCTACGTCGACGGATTCTTCATGGACAAGACCGATGTCACGAACGCCGACTTCGAAAAGTTTGTAAAGGCTACCAAATATGTAACCGTCGCTGAGCGAAAACCGCGCGCGGAGGATTACCCCGACGCACCGCCTGAAAATCTAGTCGCGGGTTCGGTGGTCTTTGTTCCTCCGGATCGTCCGGTTTCTCTCGACAACCACTTCCAGTGGTGGACCTATGTTCCGGGCGCAAATTGGCGACATCCATTGGGACCGAAAAGCAACATCGTCGGCAAGGGCGATTACCCGGTGGTCCACATCGCGTACGAGGATGCCCTGGCCTATGCGCAATGGACAGGGAAGCGGCTTCCGACCGAGGCGGAATGGGAGTTTGCCGCGCGCGGCGGTCTCGCAGGCAAACCGTACGTGTGGGGCGATGACTTCCGTCCCAACGGCAGGTGGATGGCCAACACTCACGAAGGCCACTTCCCGGACAAAGATACCGGCGAGGACGGCTATGCAGGAATCGCGCCCGTCGCAAAGTTTCCTCCGAATGGGTACGGTCTTTATGACATGGCTGGTAACGTCTGGCAGTGGACCAGCGACTGGTATCGTCCGGACTATTATCAGCAGCTTGTAGCGCTGGGTGTAGCGCGGAATCCTCAGGGCCCGGACTCGGCCGACGACCCAACGGAACCAGGCCACCAGAAAAAAGCGCAACGCGGCGGCTCGTTCCTCTGTACGGATCAATACTGTTCCCGCTATATGGTGGGCACGCGCGGCAAAGGCGACGTCGACACCGGAACCAACCACCTCGGCTTCCGCTGCGTGATGACCCTCCAGATGTCGGAAGTGGCGCAGAAAGAGTCGGAGATCCATATGTCTCACAGCCGATAGATGCACAGAAGGACTCCGCGCTCGGCATTTCTGACAACCTCTCTGCGCATCCAGCCCTTCCGATCCTCAACATCGTCCGTCGATGTGACTCCTGCGGGGGCAGAAATAGGGTAGTCACGTCTGCATAGTTACTACAGTGATCGATGATGATTACTGTTGCTCCTTGCTTAATTACTACTGTTCTTTCTGGTAGTTACAACAATTTTCGCGCGATAGAAGATGACATTGCTATAGTCAAGTCCTCAGGGATAACTGTCAGAAACTTCCTCGTCTGGGCCCGGTCAGGTCGCTCTAGTACTTCGTGGGCCTCGGGGAATCTTGGATAGGCACGAATAAGCGGAGGCTGTTATGAAGTTTCAAGGCGGGAAACGACCCACAATCAAACGTATTTTCTGGTCCGCCTTCTGCGAAGAGGGGCAAGCGCTTGTGGAGTTTTCACTGGTGGCGTCCATAATGCTTGTGGCGATTACCGGCATATTGATCTTTGGCATTTTTGAAATGCAGATCATGGCTCTGACGGAAGGCGTAAACAGCGCAGGGCGAGTTCTCGCGGTCAGCCAGGGACTCACATTAGACCCGTGCAGTACGGCAGCTTCAGCAATCCAGAGTGCCGCGCCGCTGCTCAACACGAGCAATCTCTCGTATCAGATCGTGCTGAACCCAACCCCAAGCTTAGGCACCTCCACTAACCATTCGTATTCCGGAGCGACCTGTTCAAGTACGAGCACCACTACTGGAGCGGCAGGGAATCTGGTTTCTAAAGGGTCTGTCACGGTGACGGCGACGTATTCAAATTGCAGTCTAAAGTTCTACGGAAACAACCTTATGCCAAACGGCTGTCAAATCTCTCAGTCAATTACGGAGGTTGTCCAATGAGCGAAAAGAGCAGGTCGATTCTGCGTCGGGCCCTTGACGACGAAAGTGGACAGACTCTGGTATGGGTCGTCCTCCTGTTCGCATTGCTTCTCGGAATGGGCGGATTGGTGGTGGACCTCGGACGTGCTTATATCAGCTACCGCGAGCTCCAGGCGACCACCGACGCTGCGGCTTTGGCCGCAGCCGCGCAGTTGCCCATCTCGACGAGTAATGAGTCAAGCAATGCGGTGAGTTTGGCGGCGACAAACTACAGCTCGGTATCGGGCAACTACAACGCTTTTGCCAATCTGAATACCCCTATCGCCATGACCGGCGCCGCGATCACAGTCACTCCCGGTTGCGTGACGGTGAGCAGCGCGCCGCAATGTCAAGGCGGAGTGTTAGCGAACGCGGTCCAGGTGACGCAAACCGTGACCATTCCGACGTATTTCATTAAGATGCTGAGCGTCCTCGGAATTCAATCTGCCAAGTCCATCAGCCTTTCGGCAACTTCGACTGCACAAATGAGGGGCTCGCAGCGAGGCCCCTACAACGTCGCACTTGTCGTTGATACGACCGCCTCGATGGCATCGAGCGATGGAGGCAGCAATTGCACCGGCTCGAAGATTCAATGCGCAGAGCAAGGGGCTCAGATATTGCTCTCCGAGTTCTCACCATGCTTGCCGGGGGCCGCTTGTGGTTCGGCTACCAACGGGAACGTGACCTACCCGGTCGATGAGGTCTCCCTTTTTACATTTCCCGCGCAGACCGCTGGCACCCAGGTGACCAATGACGAAAGTTATAACACTAATACATCTACGAATTGCTCGGGAAGAAATCCCAACCCCGGCTGTCCCAGTGTTATTCCGTACCCGGATACCATCGCCCTTACCTCAACTTTGCCTCTCTCTACGGCTAATCTAAACACCCTGCTGTCCGAGTATCAGGTTGTGCCTTTGTCAAGCAATTATCGTTCCTCCGATACTGCCGCCACAGGGACTACCCCGTTGACGACAAGTTCCACCGTTAGTTCCACTTCCCCCTCGATCGTGAATGCGGTCGGCGGGAACGGCTATTTTGGGGGGACGAAGGAAACCGGCATGATGGCCTTAGGTGGCGAGAACACCTTCTTTGCAGGCGCCCTCTTTACGGCGCAACAGTATCTTGCAGCCAATTCAAGACCGAACGCGCAAAACGTAATCATCCTCCTTAGCGATGGCGACGCTAATGGCGGCACTATGGGATCGTCAGACCTGAACTCTGACGGCTCGTATCCGTCCGCCATTGATCAATGCCAGCAGGCGATCGACATTGCGACAGCAGCCAAGGCCGCCGGTACAGAGATTTATGTAGTCGGCTACGGTGTTGCCGGCGGTGGGTGCGAAGTGGACGGCACATATAACAGGAGGGGGCAACTAGTGCAGGACGGTCTTACCGCCTGCTCAACGCTCGCGCAGATTGCCAGCTCGCCTCAGAACTTCTTTGTCGACACGTCGAGCGTAAGTTGCCCCGGCGCTACAAGCGTCACGATGAACGGAAAAAAGAATAGTCTGAGCGCAATCTTCTCGGCGATTGTTTGGGATTTGACATTCCCGCGCTTGCTGCCTAACAACGTCGCTGAAACCGGATTCACCGCCTCTGCTTTGTAGGCGTCTGAATCTCACCGGGATATTACTTAGAAAGGGCTCACCCAAACGGGAGTGAGCCCTTTCTGACGTTTGGGATCAGCGCGGCGCAGGTTGCCCCTGGTTGTTGGCGGGCGGCTTATGTTGTTGCGCTGGTGGCTTGGGAAGCGGCGCTGGCTTTGCGGGCGGGTTGGAATAATTCGTGGGTGGTTTCGCCTGTGGACTCGGACCAGAGGGTGGACGTGGCTGGTTGCTGGGTGGCGTCGGACGCTGCTGCACAGGGGGCCTTGTCTGCGGGGCTTGGCGCGAGGGTTGCGACGGTTGCGAAGGTCGAGAGTTCGGTGGACTCTGCTGCGTTTGAGTGGGGACGCTGCGCGGCAGGTGGCTGTTGAGGGCGCGATGAAGTGGGTGGACGCGGCTGCTGCGGGCGATTCACTCCGGGCTGATTAGGCTGTCCAGGGCGGCCATTGTTCGAGCCATTATTGTGGTCCGTCGAAACTGCCTGCCCGATGGCCGCGTAATCGTCGATGTGCTCTGCCATCATCTGCAGAACCATGGGGAAGTGTGTGAGAGCCACGAAAGCGGGGTCGAAGCCCTGCTGCTGTGCCGCATCGCTAAGAGCCGTGTCGCTCAGGCCTGGATTGTTTGCGAGCCAGTTGTCAACGTCGAGGATCTCCTGCGGATTGGTCGATGCCGTCGTGATCTGAGCAAGAAGCGAGTCGGGATAGAGCGCTATCGGAGCCAGCAATTGATCGAGTTGCTGAGGCGTCGGAGTGGGTGGTGCCTGGGCGAGCAAGTCCGGTGACATCTGGACGAAGAGAAGAGTGGCGATAACAAGAAAAACGGTGATGCGGCTAATAGCGGTCGGCATGGGGGAGCCTCCCTGATCGCATTCAAAAGTCGAGTTAGCGCCCAGGATCACATCGGCAAAACACGGCCATCTGGCAGCCGGAAGTTTAGTGCAGATCATGGCTTGGCGCAAATAGTCCTAACCGCTCACATTTGCGAGATCATCGGCGAGCGGGCAGCCAGCGCACTGCGCCGTCCTTCCGCAATGCGCTTTTCCTACCGCCACCGTGAGCGCGTGAAACTCATTGAAGAGTCGCGCGTGTTTGCGAACTGGATCAGCGGCGAAAGTCTGTCTCGTGAGCTGAACGAGGGCCTCGTATCCTTTGGCGTTTCGCCCGGGCGCAGGTGTCAGCAGCCGATGGCGTTCAGCGATGCGACGCAGGTACTCGTCCGCAACCGGAACCGGATGGTCGAGGGCGTAAAGCAAAATCGCATCGGCTGTTTCAGGGCCGACTCCCGGCAGCGCAAGTAGCCGACTCCGCACGGCGGCGGTAGGCGCCTTGGCCAACCGGTCGAGCAACCCGCCAAACTCTGCATCGAGCATTGCGATAAACGCTTTGAGCGCGGGCGCCTTGCGCGTGTAAAAGCCCGATGGACGAATCAATTCCTGCAGTTGATCGACTGAGAGGCGATGGAGTCCTTCAGGGGAGAGCGCTCCAGCGCCGCGAAGATTTGCAAGAGAGACCTCGACTGCTTTCCACGACGTATTCTGCGTGAGATAAGCGCCTAGGATCATTTCAAAAGGTGATTCACCGGGCCACCAATGCTGCGGCCCATAGGCGTGCACAAGCTGGTCATTCATCAGGCGCAATCGCTGAGCAGAATCGGCTGGGGGACGCTTCTTCACAGCGAGATATCACCACCAGGCGACGATTGCAATTCGGCTTTCCACTCCAGAATGCGCGCTCGCGCCGCAGCAGCTTCGGCCTCAGGAACATGACCGGCGCGCTGCAGCGAGATAGACAGGGCAGTATGGGCCAGGGGATCGCTTGGAGTCAGCGCAGTCAGAGCCAGTGCCGCAGCGATGGATTGTTCAAGACGGCCCGCATCGCGCAGTGCGCGAATGAGCCCGTGGTGCGCTTCAAAGTGGTTGGGGTCGGCAGCAATTGACTCACGGAAGCTCTGAACAGCTTCGGCGGGCGACCCCGCTGCGAGTTGGTCGAGCCCGCGCTGCGAGAGAGCCTCGGCTTGGTTTGGATTTATCCCGGGCACCACATTCATTAGGATAAGGGTTGAGCGGCAGCGCCGCCATAGTGCGCGCCATTGCCAGGAGCCGAGAATGAAAAGCTATACAGAGTATCTGACGTTTGAAACCAGAAAGCGCCGTGAAATGGTGCACATCACAGACCAGGTGGAACAGATCGTGAAACGCAGCGGCGTGAAAGACGGACTGTGCTTCGTTTCTCCCATGCACATTACGGCCGCGATCTATGTTAATGACCTGGAGAGTGGGTTGATTGAGGATATTGGGAGGTGGCTGGAAGAGCTGGCGCCCGCAGGACCCGACTACAAACATCACCAAACGGGCGAAGATAACGGAGACGCTCATCTCAAGTCACTACTGCTGCACCATGAAACGACAATGCCTGTGACGGACAGTCGGCTCGATCTTGGTACCTGGCAGCGAGTCTTTTATGCGGAGTTCGATGGGCAACGCCGCAAGCGCGTCATCGTTAAGGTACTGGGAGTTACATAGATTTGGGTGTCGAGTTACTGGTCGGCGATCTTGCGCCAGCCGGACTTGTCTTCTGGAGCGTCAGAGATATCGAGAACTGCGCGCGGCATCACCACGAGATCAACCCTTCGATTCTGCGCACGATTCTCCGCCGTGTCGTTACTAGCTACCGGGTGGAACTCGGCATAGCCAGCGGCAGAGAGTTGTTCCGGAGGAATAGTATGCAACTGGAGTAGAAGACGCGCAATGCGCGTGGCGCGAGCCGACGATAACTCCCAGTTCGAGTCAAATTCAGAGTTATGGATGGGGATGGTGTCGGTGTGTCCCTCGACCCGCACGTCATAGGGAGTGTCGGCCAGCGACTCCGCGATCTGCTTCAGCGTAGCCTCAGTTTCTGGCCGTGGGATCGCGGTGCCTGAGTCGAAGAACCCAGCTTCCCGCAAACTGATCACAAGGCCGTCGCGGCTGAGCCCGACAGAGACAGTGTGGTGCGCAATCTGCGTTGCCAGCCGGTGCAGAAGATCGTGCCGTATCTGCTCAAGATCTGCCTGCACCTTCATGGTCGAAACCACGGTAGTCGCAAGAGATGCGGGCGCCGCGAATGCCGCAGACTGCATCCCTGGCTGGTTTGCTCGATTCTTCACGCGGGCAGGCGCAATACTGAGCGACTGGAATGCGGAATCGATTGCTGCGGAAACCTGAATCTGTTTCTTTTGATCTGCTTTGGCGAACGCATAGAGCACGACGAAAAAGGCGAAGAGCAGCGTGATGAAGTCTGCGTAAGAGACCAGCCAGCGCTCATGGCTGACTTTCGGGCGTGAGCCTCCATGATTCATGCGACCTGCTTTTTCCTCTCGAGTTTTGCGTCCTTCAGAAATCCGCCAAGCTTGAGAGTGAGTATGCGGGGATTCATCCCTTCGAGTATCGAGATAACCCCCTCAAGCATCATTTCGCGTCTCTGCTGATCTTCGCGCAGGTGAATCCGGATCTTGCCGGCGAAGGGCAGGAAAAACAGGTTGGCTAGCCCGACACCGTAGATGGTAGCGACAAACGCGACGGCGATGCCGCGGCCGACCTCCTGAATGTTGTCGAGATGCTGCATCACCTGGATGAGCCCGAGAACAGCGCCAAGGATTCCGATTGTCGGCGAAAATCCGCCCGCGGATTCAAAGACCAGCGGAAGGCGCTCTTCGCGCTCCGATGCGCAATCGAGCGCGACCCGCATGATCTTGCGCAATTCGGCGGGTTCGGTGCCGTCCACGGCGAGCATCAGCGACTGCTTGAGAAATGGATCCGAGATTCCAGCAAGATCGGCATCCAGTGAGACCACCCCGTTACGGCGAGCCTTATTTGCATAGGAGATCAGAAGCTGGATGAGCTCTTCATTCTGCTTTTGCGGAGCAACAAACACGTGTGCCATGCTGCGAAAAGCGGTCGTGACGGTACTAATGGGGAACTGCATGAGGACAGCTCCCATAGTTCCCCCAAAAACAATCAGCGCCGCGGTTGGCTGCAGGATCTGGCTGATTTTGCCGCCCTCAATCAGTAGTCCAGCGACGATGCCGACGACGGCCAGGATGACTCCGCCGATGCTTCCCTTGTCCATGGATTACACCTCGGGGATCGCGAGTCTGTAGTTCTGGTCGATGCTCACGGGTTCTCATCCTCGTCCGACTGTCTTGTGCATGGATCTTCGGAAATCAACCCTGCGAATTCAAAGCTCGCCAACGAGGCAGCCAGCCGGATCGCGTCGTTCGGAGCAAGTCTGCGCGCAACCGTGGCAAGCAGCGTCGCTCGGTAGGCGAGTACTCGCTCCAGGACTTCGCTCAACGTCTCGCGCACGATCAGTTTTTCCCCATTGATCAGGGTAAGCATGGTGTCCGGTGAGGCTTCCGCGGTCTTAATCAGATCGCTGTTTAACAGCATCGAATTGCGATTCAGACGCGTGACTTCGATCATCGCCAGCTCTTCCTGTCGTGGCTCTGATTGTTCTTATCGGCACGAGATGTTGAAAGGATGATTGGAAGAACAATTGCTAGGCCTCTTGAAAAAAATCGTAAAGTTCGCTCGACTGTCGCCGATGAAGCCAATGAGCAACGTGGTTCCTACTACAAGGTGACCGAGCCGTGGGGTCAAAAAACCGCAGGTTCTCGGTGAGACACCCGAAGCAGGGAACCCGAAGCAGTTAGCTCAAAAGGAGAACTTCAATGGCTTTGGGTGTCCTGAATAACATTTCGTCAATCTACGCACAGAACAACCTCACGAATACGCAGGCTTCTCTGTCCAAAACCCTCCAACAGTTGTCTTCCGGATCTCGCATCAATTCCGGCGCGGACGATGCGGCCGGCCTTTCCTTGGCCAATGGTCTTCACGCATCTTCAACCGCTCTTACGCAGTCGGCATAAAATGCAGCGGAAGGCGTTGACTTCCTGCAGGTCGCCGACGGCGCGCTTTCGCAGGTGACAAGCCTTCTCAATCGTGCAGTTACTCTGGCGACTGAAGCTTCCAACGGCACGCTGAACAGTTCCCAAGTAGCGGCGGCAGATTCTGAGTATCAGAAGATCCTGACTGAGACCGACACGATCAATAACAATACCGAATATAACGGCATCGCGACCTTCGCCAAGAATTCGGCGTTACACCGTGGCGAATGCCTCCGATATTGTCAACATCGGCACCAGCACCACGGGAATTTCAACCGATTACCTACGGCACCCAGACGCTGCAACATTGAGAATAGCGGTAGGCCGGTAACGGTTCCACCTCCGGCGTCATCGCCAGCGGCGGCACAGGCAGATACAACTGGCGACGCCACGATAGCATCGCCACAGTGGCCAGCAAGATCAACAGTCAGTTCGGAGCGCCAGCGTGGCAACCGTCCAGGGAAATCAGTTAGTGCTGTCCGGCGGAGCAAAAATTGGCAAACACACGATCCAGACTTCCGAGCCTAACTCAGGCAATACGGATGCTGACCGTATCCAATGCCAGCGACATCATCAAGCCGGGCGCGTCGGCCTCTGGGTTTAACTGGCGCCGGGCGATGACGGAGCAAAGCGGCACTTGGCGGCAATTTCGCAGCCGGTGGATCAGGCGGCAACCTCGCGGCGATCTAACGGCAATGGTCGGCCAACGGCAGCGCAGACCATGTACCGGCAACGCGCTTGACACTGACGACCGGAACCATCACTGGTGTCAGACTGCGGCCGATATGACGGAACCGGCGTGGCACGTCTCTCGGTGACAAGTTCGACTTCCTGTTCCGGCGTTGGCAGCACAAGCACCTGACCGTCGGGAATGCGAATGACAACGATAACTCCGGACCGCGGAGCTCCTGCAGATCACAGCCACGGGCGGACCGCAGCTGTACTCTCACAGGCGGCGCCTTCGCCGCAAGGGAAAAGTGGCAATCTGTCCGTCTCGCTGGCAGCTCAATCAACGCACAGTTTGGATCGGCCGGAGTAAATGCCACGATTTCCGGGAACACGATGAACCTGACAGGCGGAGCGCATCTCCGTAGGTGCCGGCGGGCGACTAAACAGAGACAGAGACGGCCAACACGGAGAGAAATCAAAGGTTGTCGATCTTCACGTCGGACGGCACCATCTCCCAGTCTTACAACAACTCGGCTTCCGATATGGTGCAGGCCAGTTCCAGCGCCCTTTCGCTCGCCGGAACCAACCTGACAAGCACATCAGGCGCAGAAGCGGCCTTGACGGCGATCAACGCGGCCATCATGTCGGTGGCAGCTGACCGCGGCACTATCGGCGCCAATATCAACACGCTGACGGCAGTCGAGAATGTCATGACCACGCAGTCGACCAATACCCTGGCCGCTGAAAATGACGTCACGGCAACCGACTACGGCCAGGCAACTTCAGACATGTCTAAATACCAGATCCTGAGCCAGACCGGCATCGCCGCTCTGTCGCAGGCTAACCAGTCACAGCAGTTGATCACCAAGTTGCTCCAGTAGTCCCGGAGCGTCAACGTTGAACGGCGAAGCAAGACGGGGAAGGCAGGTCAGAGAGCTTTCTCCGTTTTGCTTTGGCGTGAATGCCGGCCGTGTTTATGTTTTCTAATCTTCTGTTTGCCGAGCGTGGTCCTCCACCTGATGTTGAATGACGTCGGAGAATCTTCATGGGTGCTGTCGGTTTGAATTTTGGCTCTGCTACCAGCGGCCAGGGCTTTGATGTGACCAGCACGGTGAATCAGATTGTGACCAATCTGCAAGCCGTGGAGACCCCCTGGAAAACCCAGTTGACGGCACTGACGAGCAAGGACACCACCCTCTCGAGCCTGGGCACGCAGATCGCGACGCTGTCCACCGACCTGCAGAACCTCACCGATTTCAGCGGCACCATGGCCTACAAAACCGGCTCTAGTTCGGATACGAACGTGCTCACTTTATCCTCGGCCAGCGCGATTGCTGTCGCAGGCACGCACACCATCTCGGTGCAGAACCTGGCGCAGACGTCGAGCGCGGCGACTGACGCGGTGGGCGCTAAGGACACGCTGACCGGCGGCATCACCTTCAAGGTAGGAAACGGAGATTGGCAAACGGTCAATGTAGGTGACAGTTCTACCGCTACCACGCTTTCCGGTCTGTCTGCTGCCATCAATAGTGGGAACCTTGGCGTAACGGCAAGTGTGCTCACCAATGCGGATGGAACGCAAAGACTTTCTCTGGTGAGCCAAACCAGTGGCTCAGCCGGTCAGATCACGATCGCCGACGCGACCAGCGACCCGACCAGTCCCACAACACTGGCTGACTCAACGACACCGGATAAAAACACCGGCCTCGGGCTCGCCACGATTCAAAAGGGAATCGACGCCTCGATGACGGTCGACGGAGTCGCCGGAATCACAAGCGCTTCGAATACTGTCACAGATGCCATTCCGGGCGTGACGTTTCAATTGCTTTCGACGGGCACTGCAAGCTCCGATGGAACGCCCGAGACGGTGCAGGTGGTGATCGACAATGATACCTCGAGCATTGAGACCGCAATCAACACGTTCGTCACGGACTACAACACCACGATGAAGGCTATCAATGCCCAGGAGGGGAAGGACGCATCGGGCAAGCCCGAGCCGCTTTACGGCACGTCTGTTCTCGCGCAGCTACAGGAAGGCCTGCTGTCGGCGGTGAGCTCATCTTTCGGCACCAACCCCGTTAACTCGCTGATCTCTCTTGGCATTACTGCGAATGCGAGTGCAGATGGCACGATCAGCCTGGATGCCGACACACTGAGCAGCGCATTGAACAGCAACTTCAACCAGGTTGTCTCTCTGTTCCAAGATACGGGCAGCTTTGGTTCGACCTTTACAAATACGTTAAATGGGCTTGGCAACAGCAGCGCTGAGGGAGGCGCGATTAGCCTCGCGCTCAGCGAGAATAGCAACGAAGAAACCACTTTGAATGACAACGTCTCGAAACAGGAGGCGTTGATAGCGACACAGAAGACCAGCCTGACGACCGAATTGAATACGGCCAATGAGATTTTGCAAGCGATTCCGGAACAGATTCAGGAAGTCAGCGAGATGTATGGCGCTATCACCGGATACAACACGAATCAAAATGGATAGGAGCGCTGGAATGGACACGTACCAGGAACATGCGCTCGACGGCGCCTCGGGGGTTGAACTTACCATCGCCCTCTACGACGGCATTGTCCGCTTCATGCATAAGGCCATTGAAGCCGTGGAGCGGAGGGATGTTGACCAGCGCCGAGCGGCGGTGAAGCGAGCGATGAACATCGTGATCCACCTGCAGGCGACGCTGAACAAGGATGTCGGCGGCAAGCCGGCGGAGTCGCTTTCAGACTTCTACGTTGCCATGTTTGCACTGATGCTGCAGGGATCGCAGGCAAATTCCAGAAAGAAGTTCGAACAGGTGATCGCCAACGTCCGCAACGTGCGGGACGCTTGGAAGCAGGTAGCTTCAGATGCAAGCGCGAGTCAGTTCGCGGAAAATGCGCGGCCGCACGCGGATCTACATCGGTTCGGTTTACCAGCTGACGGCGCATCGGCTTTGCGCGACGAGGGACACGCCCCAACCAGCTGGACGGCTTAGGTCAACCCGCGACCGTGAGTTCTTCTTCCAACTGCTGTTTCTGATAAAGGCTGGCGTAGTAGCCATCCAGGGCGAGCAGTTCATCATGACGGCCGACTTCGACAATCCTGCCATGATCAAGCACGGCAATCTGGTCGGCGTTGCGCACGGTAGAGACACGATGCGAGATAAGAATCGTGGTGGCCGTGGCAGAGTAATTGCGCAGGCCGCCCAAAATTCGCTCTTCGGTGTAGGTGTCAACGCTTGCCAGCGCATCATCCAAAATCAGAATTGCGGGTCGGCGAAGCAGTGCTCGTGCAATGGCCAGGCGTTGTTTTTGGCCGCCCGACAGCGTCATGCCACGCTCGCCGACTGTAGTCTCAAATCCCTGCGGAAACTCCTCGAATTCGCGCCGGATATGCGCAGCCTCAGCGGCTTCGAGCAGTTCGTCAGCGGAAACGGACGGCACGCCAAAAGCCAGATTCTCTCGAATGGTCTCGCTGAAGAGAAATGTTTCCTGCGGCACGATGCCCATGTTTCGACGCAACACTTCCAGCGGATATTTGCGAATCGGGCGGCCATCGATCAACAACGAGTCCTCTGGCGCTTCATACAGGCGCGAAATCAGGTTGACCAGCGTGGTTTTACCGGAACCTGTGGGGCCAACAATGGCTAGACTCGATCCCGCGGGAATCTTGAGCGAGATATTGCGCAGCACCGGAGTGTCGCCGTAACTGAAGTTGAGATGGCAGAACTCGATCTCGCCGCGAAGTGCGGCGTCGGCTGGAATCGCCGGGTCCGCTGCGCTGTCGTCAATTCCAGGCTTGGCGCGCAATAGTTCGTCAATGCGCGCGATCGAAGCAGTTCCGCGTTGAAAAAGATTGACGACCCAACCCACCGCGATGATCGGCCAGATCAGCAGAATCATATAGGTGTTGAAGGCCACAAAGTCGCCGGGGCTAATGCGATGAGCAATAACCTCATGTCCTCCAACGAGCAACGTGATGATCATCGCGATACCCAGGATGAACTCAAGCGTCGGCCACAGCATGCCCATCAGCTGAACCAGGCCCTGAGCGCGCGTGATGTATTGCCGATTCAACTTTTCGAACAGGCTCATCTGGGATTGTTCGCGGCCGAAAGCGCGTACCAGGCGAGCGCCGGAGTAGTTCTCCTGTGCTTGCGAGGAGATCTCTGAAAAGCTCTCCTGAATCTTTTCGAAACGGTCATGAATCTTTCTGCCGAAATATTGGACGAGGATGCTGGCCAGCGGCATAGGTGCCCATGCGACGAGAGTGAGCCACGGGCTTATGCGAAGCAGAAAATAGAGAGCGCCAACCGTAAAGAAGATGGTGTTGGCGCTGTACATCAAAGCCGGGCCCAGCAGCATGCGGACCGCATTCAGGTCGTTGGTCATGCGGGCCATTACGTCGCCGGTGCGGTATTTCTGATAGAAGTTGGCGTCCTGACGTTCAAGCTGCCGGAAGAGATCGTTGCGAAGATCGAACTCGATTTCGCGGGAGATGCCGATCAGGATCCAGCGCTGGGCGTAGAGGAAAACGCCCTTTGATGAGGTAGATCGCGACGAAAATGCAGGCAAGAAATACGATGCGTTCACGCGAGACTCCGCGCTCCAGCTCATCGACCGCTTTCCTCAGGATCTGCGGACCCTGAACGGCAGCCACATTGGTAGCAATGCACGCGAGCGTACCCCACAGGTACCCCCATCGATAACGGCGCATGTAGCTGAGCAACGGGCCCAGTTCGCGAAGCATATCTCTATTGTACGGGCGATACGGAAGGCGGTCGATTCGCCGCGGCGCGCGTTGCCAATTCCCAGCCTCAGGTCGGTGTTCTCAGGAGCAGATAGCCGCCCGTGAGAGCAAAGAGCACGTCGGGAGACCAAGCGGCCAGGGCGGCCGGCAAATAGTTCACATTGCCCATCGCGCCGAAGAGGCCGTCCACGACCCAATACGCGAGTGCGACGCTTATCGCGACAGCAATTCCAGTGAGTGAACCGCGCCGCCCCATGGAAAGAGCAAATGGGATCGCAAGAACCGCCATCACGATCGCAATCAGCGGATACGCAAGCTTGTGCCAAAGCGCGACGCGCAAGCGCATCGTGTCAAACCCGCTCTGGCGCAGGTCGCGAATATAGCTGTCGAGTTGGCGGAAGTTCATCTCCTGCGACTGCAGATTCTCTTTTTTGAAGTAGCCAGGGTCTTCATGAATCTCTGCGAAACTCGTGCTCTTGAACTCGCTGTATTCGGAGTTGTTTCCGTCGATGTTTCTTACCCAGCCGTTGTTGAACCGCCATGTTTCCGTTCGTTCGTCCCACACCGCGCGAGATGCGAAGATTCTGCGCGACAGGGCAAAGGTGGAAGGGTTGAACTCAAAGATCGAGAGATTGGCGAAAGCGTTATCGTCCGCGTCAAAAAACTGGTAGTAGAAAATGCGCCCTTGCTCGCCGGGACGGGACTGACCGAAGATCCACTTCTCTTCAGGGTGCAGAAAGGTCTGCGGCGGACGGCCCTTGATGGTGCTTCGCAAGGCCTCCTGTCGGCGATTTGCGGCCGGCAGATAGTAGTCGTCGAACAGGAAAAGGGCGATTGCCAGGATTGCCGAGATTGCAACGATCGGGATGACAAGACGATAGAGACTGATCCCCGTTGCCTTCATGGCAACGATCTCGCTGTTGCGATTGAGCACGCCAAACGTTACCAGCGCCGCAATCAGGACTGCGAGCGGTGTGATGGCGTAGACCATGCTCGGGGCGAGGTTGAACAAGTAGTCCCCGACGGTGGCCAGGGCAATGTGATTTCGGACAATATCCCCGACAAGCTCGAAAAATGTGAAGACAAGCATGAGCATGACGAAGCTTGCCAACACCAGCAGGAACATTCCGAAGAACTCGCGCACGACGTAAGCGTCGAGCAGGCGTGGGAACAGACCGCGCGAAACAAGGCGAACCGAGCGAGGCTGAAACTTCTCGAACAGTTCCGCGAGATGAGTTCCATTAGCTTTGACCGGGAGCCGCGGCTGAGGTGTACGCGATAAAAGGCTTCCGATGGCGTTTAGAACGCGACCGCCACTCGCCATCTCCCAGAGCAGAAAGCTGCCCACCGCTGCAAAGAGCAGGTTGGCCATCCACACTCCCAGGAACGGCGAGAGCTTTCCCTGGCGGCTGAGCGCGATGCCGGTATACGAAAGGATGTAGTACAGCAAAACCAGAAGAACCGTGAAGACCAGGCCAGAACTCTTCCCACCCCTTCGGGAGATGACTCCGAGCGGTACTCCCACAAGCATAAGAACGAGGCAGGCCACTGGATAGGAGAGACGAGTGTGCAGTTCGAGGAGAAATCTTCTGCCGTCAGGTCCGTGTGTGCGTTCTACCAATGTGTTCCATGGCATGGCGTAGATGGCAGTATCCATGCGTCCCAAATGCATCTCGCTCTGAGGACTGAACGACAGTGGCAGATCCGTCTTCTCGAAGGTGGAAATGTTGTACTGCTCTGGTTGGCCGGCCACTGTCTCGTGCCGGGAACCATCGCGGAGTCTCATCAGGAGCTCCTGTGGGGAATCGTTCACCACCGTCGCAGATGTTGCGGTGGTTATGATCGGGTTGCCGGGATCTGTAACGTCGGCCATGAAGACCTGGTCCCAGTTGGAGGCACCGGTTCCACCGCGTACGTTCTGGACGTAAAGCACTGCATTGCGGAAATCCTCATAAAAAACGCGTGGCTGGATTTGGTACGATGCCTGCGAAGTCGCCAACTCCTGCTGCATGTCGAGGATGGCCTGGTTGGCTCGGGGCGCGATATAGATTGAATTCACCAGTCCCAGCAGAGTGCCGCCGATCGCCACAACCGAAGCGACACGCACGAAGTAGCCGATTCCCAATCCTGATGCCCGCATTGCGATGATCTCGCTGTCGGCTGCGAGCCGGCTGAGGCCGAGCAGGATACCGACAAGCACGGCCATGGGGATGGTGACTTTAAAGGTATTTGGCAGGTTGTAGACAAAAACTTCAGCGACACTAACAAATGTAGAGCTGTTCCGAACCACGGCTTCAAGGATCTGGTTCAGGTCTCGCATGAACAGAATGAAGGTAAAAATTGCGCAGCCGATCAGCGCGTAGGAGAGAATTTCGCCGAGGATGTACCGGGTGAGGATGCGCACGGTCGGGGCTCTGCCCTTAGTCTAACTTGCCTGTGCGGCGGGCAGCGAATGTGGTTGCCATGACCGCAGGCGCAGGCTGTTCGCCAGTACGCTGACCGAACTCAGCGCCATTGCCGCTGCTGCGATCCATGGACTCAGCAAAACGTGGAAGGCGGGATACAACAGACCTGCGGCGAGCGGTATGCCGAGCAGGTTATAGCAGGCGGCCCACATCAGATTTTGCCGCATGATGCCAACAGTCGATTTCGCCAGGTCAATTGCGGCGATCATTGCCGTTGGCTGGGTACGCAGCAATAGCACGTCGCCGGCTTCCTGCGCGAGATCGGCGCCACTCCCCATGGAGATGCCTGCGTCAGCCTGTGCCAGTGCTGCTGCATCGTTAATGCCGTCACCCACCATCGCCACGCGCAGACCTTCTTGCTGCAAGGCGCGGATGCGCGCGAGCTTCCCCGCCGGGTCCAGTCCTGCTTCTACCTCGGCAATGCCAGCCTGGTTGGCAATCGGTGCCGACGCTGCCGCT
The DNA here is from genome assembly GCA_963735215.1 of uncultured Acidobacteriaceae bacterium. GTDB lineage: Bacteria > Acidobacteriota > Terriglobia > Terriglobales > Acidobacteriaceae > Telmatobacter. The sequence continues at coordinate 424,036 of CAVTKF010000019.1, forward strand.
GAGTCCCCGGTGAGCATCAGAACCCGCAGACCGCTCTGTCGAAGTGCCGCAATGGCCTCTGCTGCATCGGGCCGCAATGAGTCCTTCGCATCAAAACAGCCGATGGATTGATAGTCGAGCGCCATCCAGAGGCGGGTCACTCCTGGCTTTACCGGTGGAATGCTGTCGGGAAAACGAATCGCCGATTCCAGAAATAGCGCTTCGTTCCCTAGAAGACAGTTGTAATCCTCGACTCGCGCGGCAACTCCTCGGCCGGGAATGACCACCACCTCTTCGGCGGGCTCCCACTTGATGGAGCGTGCTTTTGCATAGTCCACTACCGCGTGGGCCAGTGGATGATTTGAACGCTCCTCGGCCGCGGCCGCCATGCGCAAAAGGTCATCCTCGCTGTATCCCTTCACGGGACGCACGGCCTGCAGCACCGGCCGGCCCACCGTGAGCGTTCCGGTCTTGTCGAGAACAATGACATTGAGATTGGCCAGCCGCTCCAGCGCCTCGCCGCCCTTGTATAACACTCCGAACTGCGCTCCCCTTCCGACGGCGACCGTAAGCGCTGCCGGAACCGCCAGTCCCATGGCACAGGGGCATGCGATAACGAGCACAGAGACAGTACTGGCCAGGGCCATCGAGACGGAATGCGTTGTGGTCATCCACACAATAAATGTGATAACCGAGAGCACGAGCACAACCGGCACAAAGATTGCACTTGCGCGATCGGCAAGCCGCTCTGTAGGCGCTCGCGACGACTGGGCCTGTTCCACCATGCGCGTTATCTGTGCGAGCACGGTGTCTTCGCCGAGCGACTCGGCCACGCACACCACGGCGCCATCGTAGTTCAGGGAACCGGCGAGCACCCTTCCTCCGGCTTCTCGGGCTAGCGGTGTCGCTTCTCCTGTGAGCATGGACTCGTCCACGCTGGTGCGACCTTCAATGATCTTCGCGTCAACTGGAAATCGTTCGCCGGGAAGAACCAGGACCTTGTCGCCGATACGAACGTCTTCAAGCGGCACAAGGGTCTCCACACCATTCACGATGCGGCGAGCGGTCGCAGGCCGTAGCCGGCTCAGTGCGTCCAGTGCAGCCAAAGCGCGACGCTTGGCCCGTGCTTCAAGTACTTTGCCGAGCAGCAGAAAGCCCAGGATCAGCAGAACTGCGTCGAAGTAAACCTGGCGGTCCGGACCGGGAGCAACCGTGGCATATGCAGAGTAGAAGAACGCCGCGCCTGTCCCCAGGCTCACGAGGGTATTCATGTTCGTGCTGCCGTGCCGCAGACCGCGGGCGGCGGCAACATAGATATCACGGCCGGCCCAAGCCATCAGGACCCCGGTCACAATAAGCAGCGTCCAGCGCACAATGTCTGGCGGCGCCTCGTAGAGCCACGGCACCAGCCGCATCAGCAACTGATCGACTGAGCCCATCTGGGAACCCAAAGGCATGGACAGCAGCATCGCGATCGCCCCGGCGATCAGGGTTACCGTAGCCTTGACTTCGGCTTGCCCGTACGACGACTCCGATATCTTGGGGAGGGCTGCTCCGGGATGCGGAATTACGGCATCGTATCCAGCTCCGCGGATCGCAGCGATCAATCTCTCGGCTGATGCTTCGGCCGGATCGAAAACGACGCTCGCACGATTGGCCATCAGGTCAACGTGCGCTGATTTGACTCCGGTAGTCTCCTTGAGAGCGCTCTCCACATGATGCTGACAGGAAGCACACGTCATTCCGATGATCGGCAGTGTTAGAGACTCTGTCCCGGACGAAGACATCTTGCGGTCTATTGCTCCAATCGTGCGCTGTACCCGGCTTTCGCAAGAGCAGCAATCGCGGCATCCACTGGAGAGTTCTCATCGGGCGCCTTCAGCCGGGCCGCTCCGATGCGAACCTCCTCTACCTCAACGCCCCCAGTCGAATTCAGGGCTTGAGTTACGCGGCGAATGCATGAGCCGCAGTGCATCCCATCGATGTGCAGTATGAACTCTGCCATGATGTACTCCTGGTTGATTTGATGATACTCGCGTTCACCCGATGCAGAACCCCCGGAAGTTGCGGCAAACGTTGCGCTCCGGTTACCCAAGTGTCGGAGCGCGTTTATGCTGGAGACCAGGTGGCGAAAGCTTTACAACGTGAGTTCCCCGAGGCGCCGATTGTAGGCGTCGGGGCGGTCGTGGTCGATCGGGGCCGCGTTTTGCTGGTGCAGCGTGGCCACGAGCCGTCGAAAGGGAAGTGGTCTCTGCCAGGCGGGATGCTGGAATTGGGCGAGTCGCTGGCCGATGGTGTTGTACGCGAAGTTCAGGAAGAAACCGGCCTGATCGTGGAATCGATCGAGCTGATCGAGCTCATCGATCGGGTTCAAAAAGAGGATGGTCCCGAGGGGAAGCGAATCCGGTACCACTATGTAATTGCTGATTATCTATGCCGGGTCGTTGGTGGCTCCCTGCGGGCCGCTTCAGACGCAGACGCCGTGCGCTGGGTGGAACGAGCCGAATGGAACAGCCACAGCGCATTGGTGCTTGATCCGATGACGGTGCGCGTGATCGAGGCCGGATGGCAGCGGGCAAAAGTGCTGCATCGCACCGGGCAGGAGCGAAGTTGAAGATGACCGCAAAATGGAAATGGGTTGCAGGCACCATCCTCGCCTTGACTGCGTCGCTGGGCCTGGCCTTCTGGATGCGTCCACTCAACGTGTTCGGCGTAATCAGCGAAGCGCAGATGTTTTTGAATGGCGCGCAGAGCAGCTTCGTCGAGGTTGATGGCTATCGCATCCACTACTACGCGCTTGGACCGGCCAACGGACCGGTTGCGGTGTTTGTGCATGGGCTTGGCGGTCGCTCTGAGGATTGGGAGAAACTCGCGCCCTACCTCGCAAAGGCGGGTTATCGCGTATATCTGCCCGATCTTCCCGGTTTCGGCCAGAGTGTGAAACCGGCGAATTTCTCCTACTCCGTCGCGGATCAGGCAAAGATTGTTGTTGGCTTTTTCGACGCCCTCGGGTTGAAGCAGGTTGACCTTGGCGGCTGGTCAATGGGCGGCTGGATTGTGCAACTTGTCGCCGCTGAGCACCCGGACCGCGTGCGCCGCCTGATGTTGTTCGACAGTGCAGGGCTCTACGTGAAGCCCGACTGGGACACAAGGCTGTTTACACCGGCTTCGAATGCAGAACTCGACAAGTTCGACGCCCTGCTGATGCCTCACCCACCCGTGTTGCCGGGATTTGTGGCGAAGGATATTCTCCGCACCTCGCACGAGCATGCATGGATTATCCGCCGCGCAATGGACGCGATGCTCACCGGACGCGACACGACGGACCATCTGCTGCCTGGCCTGAAGATGCCGGTGATGATCGTGTGGGGCGAGGTCGATCGCATTACACCCTTGGCCGAAGGCGAAAAAATGCACCAGCTCATTCCGCGATCGCAGCTGGACGTGGTGCCGGGTTGCGGGCATCTCGCCCCAAACGAATGTGCAAGCCAGATCGGTCCGTTGATGGTCAGTTTCCTGAAGAATTAGGGCAACAGAATCCGAGAGGCTGGATCGTATTGAGTTTCAGGCCGAAAGAAAAAGGACGAGGCTTATAGCCTCGCCCTGGCAGAACCCCGGATGTTCTAGAAGCTGACCCGTGCGCTCAACTGAATTTCGCGTCCTGGAGACGAAACCTCTGTGATGCTGCCGAAATTCGATGTGTTCACAAAGCGATTCGGCGTGCCGAGGTTCGTATGGTTCAGTGCGTTGAAGAACTCGGCACGTGCTTCAAAGCGAGCCTTCTCCGCCACGCTGAACTCACGCACGACACCGACATCCATTGTCTGCATCCCCGGGCCGTACACGGAATTGCGACCCACATTGCCGTAGGTGTAGGCAGGCGGAGCGGCAAAAGCCTGCGGATTGAACCACGTTGTCGAATTACGTGTTCCAGAAGCAAATACTTTCTGGCCAGTAGCGTTCGCGCGAATCGGGTTCTCGCCGACGACGGTTCCGGCATTCGCAGTGTCGCCGAAAACGGAGATGGTCAACGGGAAACCGGTTTGCACCTGGTATTCCAGTGACCCGCGCCAATCGCGGCTCAGCGCCTGCAGCAAGTGGTTCGCGCCCACCGCGTGCGAGCTATACACCGTGCTGAGAGCAAAGCGATGGCGCACGTCACAACCAGGCCCTTTTTCCGCATTCAGGTCGTCGTTGTTCTGGGCCGTGGCAGCCTCAAACATCGGCGAGCGAAAGTCCGGTGCGTTTTCGAGCGACTTGGCAAACGTGTAGTTCGCGAGGAAGCTGAGTCCGTTGGAATACCGCTGCCGCACGTTCACATACCCCGCGTCATACCAGCTCTGCGACGTGTTCTCGAGCAGGTTGATTGTGCTTACCGGAAATGTCGAGCTTGAAACGGTCACGGTCGACGGGAAGACCGTATTGGCGACGAAGCTGATCTTCGGATGGGGGCGTCGCGGCTGAATCAGCCCGGCGCCAGGCTGAGCATTGTTGATGAGGTGCGAGCGTTGCAGGTGGAATCCTCCTGCCCCCAGATAGCCAAGTTCAACGGTCATGGCCTTGCCCACTTGTTTTTCAAGCGAGGTGCTCCACTGCTGGATGTATTGGGCCGGTGCGTGAAGTTGCAGGGCTGTGAAGCTGACAGCCGTCGTTCCCAGCACGGGCTGCGCGGGGAAATTCAACCCCAGAGCGGGGTTACTTGGAGTGTAAGGATCGCTTTGCGACGTCTCAGGGAAGACGTAGGGCACGTTGTGCCGTTGGTTGCACCAGGTGTTCATATCCACTGGCGTGTAGAAGACGCCGTACGCAAGATGTGCGACAACTCCCAGGCGAGGCAGGCTCTGCGCCAGCCCAAGTCGAGGCGCAAAGTTGGTGTGGTTGGCATACATCAGGCCCTTCGGGTATCCGTTCTGCCCGCCGATGAAGGCCTGCGGTGTTCCACTGCTCAGATCGAGGTTGCTGTTGGTGTAGCGAATATCGACAAGTGGGCTCATGAATTCATAGCGAACTCCGTAGGTCAAGGTGGTTGTCGTCGTCAGCCGCCATGCATCCTGGGCATAAGCGTCCGCATACCATTGGCGCAGATCCATCTGCGGAACGCCGGCTTGCCCCTGCCGTGCTGCCGGCATCCCAAGTTCAAAACTGGCCAGCGCTGATCCCGTTCCATCGTTCAGAGCGTCTTGCGTGGTGAAGCCATTGGTGAACTGGTAATAGCCGCGATTCTGGAAGAATCCCCACATCGGCCAGATGAACTTCTGGTACGCACCGCCAAACTTGGTGCTGTGGCGGCCGATCTGCCAATTGAGCGTATCGCGACCCTCCACAACCGTGTCCCACGCGTGCATCGGAGTGGCAATGTAGTTATCGCCGATAGGCGAGTAGCCCTGCACGTTGAAGTACGGCGCGCCCCAGGCGGCCGCTCCGCCGAAGCCGGTACCAATGAGGCCAAGTTCAGAGACAATGTCATTCTTGTTGGCGCTCTCGGTGGTATGCATCATCGTCAAACGCGAGATTGCACCGGAAACCGAATTCACAAGTTGCGACGAGAACACGTGATTCCACGCCAGGATTCCGTTCTGCGCCAGATCATCGTGGTAAAAGCCGAATCCCGGCAGACCTTCCGGCATGAAGCCAAACTCGCCTGCGCCGGAGTAGCGGAAGTAGGCCAGATCGCCGCTGCCAAAGTTGTGATCGATGCGAACAGTTCCCTGATCGTTGTTCATCCGCTGTTTGCGCAGGTCCAGGTAGTTGTTCGCGTCGTTGCCTGCGCCGATCACCGTGGGCTGCCCCATCATCGTCATCGTGCCCATGTCCATGGTGTTGGGCTGAGGTGTGTACTTGTTCAGCATGATTGACGCCGGCGTCGAGATGCGGTTCGGCGGGATTACGTTCTTTACGCCGTTGTATTCAAACTGCTGACGGAGGTATTGCGGATTCGATTTGCTGATGGGCAAACTTGGGTTGAAGTTGGGATTGGCCTGCGTAGTCGTTGGATCATAGATGTTGATGCCGCTCTGGCTGAAGTCACCCGAGTCTTCCGCAGCGGTGGGGACGGTGTCGACCATCGCCATCGTCTCTACATTGCGCAGCCCTTCGTAGTTTGTGAAGAAGAACGTCTTTCCGATATGCCAGACAGGCCCACCGATCGATGCGCCAAAGTTATTCTGAACCAGAAAGTTCGACATGCCCATGTCGTTGAACGAATGGGCATCCATCGCGCCGTTGCGCAGAAACTCGTACGCGGTGCCGTGAAATTTCGCTGACCCAGAGCGTGTAACGATGTTGATCTGGCCCCCGCCTGCGCCGCCCATTTCGGCTGAATAGCTGCCGGTTTGCACTTGGAATTCCTGCACCGCATCGGGCGACGCGCTCAGATTCTGCGTGCTGAACGTTGGATCTGTATTCGTCGCACCATCGAGAAGGAAGTAGTTTCCGTTGGGACGGCTGCCGCCAATGCTGACCGCTGACCGCTGGCCTGGGCGCCAATAAAGCGGATTCATGTCGCCCGTCGCCGCACCATGGCTGATGTGCGCGCCCGGAACGGTGAGCACAAGATCGATCAGCATGCGGCCGTTCAGGGGGAGGGAATCGACGGAACGCTGATCGACGACTTCGCCAATGCTGGCATCCTGCGTTTTCAGCAGTTCGCCCGAAGCGGCCACCGTAACCGTTTGAGCGTCCTTGTTGACACGCAAAGAGATATCGAGGGTGGCCTGCTGTCCGACTTCGAGGACGATGTTTTGGCTGGTCTGTGCGAAGCCCTGGCTGTCGACGGTCAGCGTATAGCTGCCGGGCTGAAGTCCGGCAATCTCGTAGAGTCCTGTTGCATTCGAAACAACCTCGCGCTGAGCTCCCGTGCTTGCTTCATTTGCATGAATGTGGGCGCCAACAATCGTGTGATGCTGGGGATCGAAAACGGAACCCCGCACGGTCGCGTAGTTGCTTTGTGCATGGGCTGTTGCAAGGGCTACGACGAGGCAGAATGGAGCGAACAGTAATCTGCGCAACTTGACTCTCCTAGAATGATCGAACTTGTCCGTGCGGGATCGGGGACCGCGAACACGCCGGACCTCTGGTGCACGGGTTATGCGCCTTCTGTTTTCCTGATCAATTGCAAGCGTCAGGGAAGGAGGCGCTTAGGCTACATCGAGGATCAGGCTTCAAAGGTGCAACAAGCATCGGAGAATCGATGGGCAGGACTCTCCACCTTTCGGTTGACGCCATAAACAAATGCCACCCGGTTCCGGGTGGCATTCGCAGATTTACAACCAAACCAGCTTGAACGAACTAGACGCCGATAACGGCGCAGAGTTCTTTCACTGCGGCTGCACTCTTCTTCAGCGCGGTATCCTCTTCGGGCGTGAGTTTGATCTCGATAATTTTCTCGAGTCCAGCCGCACCCAGTTTGCAGGGAACGCCGATGAAGTAACCCTCGATGCCATACTCTCCAGTGAGATAAGCGGCGCAGGGCAGGATCTTTTTCTTGTCCTTGAGGATTGCTTCGACCATCTCGACCGCGGCAGCCGACGGCGCATAGTACGCGCTTCCGGTCTTCAGGTGTTTCACGATTTCGGCGCCACCGTCACGCGTGCGCTGGACTAGTTGTTCCAGCCGTTCGGGCGCGATGAGTTCGGTGATCGGGATCCCGGCGACGGTCGAGTAGCGGGGAAGCGGCACCATCGTATCGCCGTGTCCGCCCAGCACGAACGCCGTCACGTTCTCCACGCTGACGTTGAGTTCCTCAGCGATGAAGGTGCGGAAGCGCGCCGAATCGAGCACCCCAGCCATGCCGATCACACGCTCGCGATTGAAGCCCGCCTGGCGAAACGCCGTCTGCGCCATCGCATCCAGCGGATTGGAGACGATGATCAGAATGCACTCCGGCGACTGCGCAACCACCTTCGCAACCACGTCCGACATGATCTTGAAATTCGTATGCAGCAGATCATCGCGGCTCATGCCCGGCTTACGCGGAATGCCGGCGGTAATGACAACGATGTCGGAATTGGCCGTCGCCGCGTAATCATTCGATCCAATCACGTGCACATCGCGTTTCTCAATCGGCAACGCCTCAAGCAGGTCCAACGCCTTGCCCTGGGGCACGCCTTCAACAACATCAATCAGCACCACGTCGGCCAGTTCCTTGGCCGCAATCCAGTGTGCTGCCGTGGCGCCCACGTTACCGGCGCCGACAATACTCACCTTTTTCCGCATTTTCTTCTCCACTCGGACAGTCTCTCTGTCCCTCAGGGGCTAAAGCCCCGCTGCCATATTGGATATCCTTGGCACAACTAAAGTCGTGCCCTTTCAAAACTGACCACTGAAGACTGACAACTGTGAACTGCTTCTACATGTTTCCAATAATCCGCGTAGCAAACTCGCTGGTGCCCACCTTGGTTGCACCGGCGGTCTGACGTTCAAAGTCGTAGGTGACAAACTTCTGCTGAATGGTCTTCTCCATCGCATTCTCGATCATCTTGGCCGCTTCCTTCCAGCCCATGAAGTCGAGCATCATCACGCCCGAGAGAATCACCGAACCGGGATTGATGACATCCTTGTCGGCATACTTCGGAGCCGTGCCGTGTGTCGCTTCAAAGACTGCATAACCATCGCCGATGTTGGCGCCCGGGGCAATGCCGAGTCCGCCCACCTGCGCGGCAGCCGCATCGGAGATGTAGTCGCCATTAAGGTTAGTAGTCGCGAGAATGCTGTAGTCCGACGGACGGATGATGATCTGCTGGAAGATGGAGTCCGCGATTCGGTCGTTGATCAGGATCTTCTTCTTCCATGCGCCATTGCCGTGCGTCTTTCCGATGGAGTCCAGCACGCCCTTGATCTCGGCATACAAAGAATCGCGAAATGCCTGGTTGCCGAATTGGAGGCCGGGCTCAATGAGAGCCGCATTCTCTTCGACGGTGATGTTGGGGTTGGCATCGACATTGCCCAGAATCCAGCTCTCGCGCTCCGTCACCGTATGTTCGCGAAATTCTTCGACGGCCACTTCGTATCCCCACTCGCGGAAGGCGCCTTCGGTGAACTTCTGGATATTGCCCTTGTGCACCAGCGTGACGGTCTTGCGACCCGACTCGAGAGCGTGGCGAATCGCATACCGCACCAGGCGCTTGGTTCCGAAAATCGAGATTGGCTTGATGCCGACACCCGAGTCAGAACGAATCTTCTTTTTGCCGCCCTTGAGCAAATCTTCGTTGATGAATTCAATCAGCTTCGCGACATCCGGGCTGCCCTGCTTGAACTCGATGCCCGAGTACACGTCCTCGGTGTTCTCGCGAAAGATAACGATGTTGACCTGTTCCGGGCGCTTCACCGGGCTGGGCACGCCCTGGTAGTACTTCACTGGGCGAACACAGGAGTAGAGGTCGAGTAGCTGACGGAGCGCCACGTTGAGCGAGCGAATTCCGCCGCCGACGGGCGTGGTCAGAGGTCCCTTGATGGAGATCCGCAGGTCGCGCGCGGCACTGACAGAGTCGTCCGGAAGCCAGTTATCGAATTGCCGGAACGCCTTCTCGCCGGCAAATATCTCGAACCACTTGATGTGACGCTTGCCGCCGTAAGCTTTTTCGACTGCGGCGTCGAAGACCCGCTGCGAGGCCTTCCAGATGTCGCGTCCGGTGCCGTCGCCTTCAATAAAGGGGATGATGGGATTGTCGGGAACCTGATATTGGCCGTGGCTGTACTCGATAGGCTGGCCGTCATGCGGCAATTCCAGCCCGTTATAGGTCTTTTGCATGTGCTTTCTGGAGTTCCTTCCGTCGATACGCTGTAAGGAAGGCTATCACCTTGAAATTATGGGTGGCAACGGAAGCGATCTCCGTCTCTGCATTGAGACCTTGAACCCCCGAATTTGGGCACTCGACGCTTCGAGCGTCCTTGGGTGAAATCGTCTATGGGGCCTGCACGATAATGAAGCTGAATATGGTTTCCGGCATTGACACCGGTGAACCACTGATCTGCGAAAGTGCGCCCGTTGTGGCGTTCACGCTATAAATGAGCATCGAATCGATTCCTGTACTTGTTGGCCCGGTGCCATGTGCGGTGACGTATAGATACTTCCCCGACGGGTCGATGCCAATAGCAGACCCCCCGGCGTTGGGAGACGCAAAAGGTGATCCAGCGATCGGTCTCAAAACACCCGTGGTCGAATTGATCGCGAACGCGGAAAGGTTCCGAGCGTTCACATTGAGCGCGTAGAGAAACATTCCCGATGGATGGACTGCAATCGCAGCCGTTTGCGAATCGAGACCCTGTTCACTTAAAAAGGGCGAGCCTACGATCGCCGTTAATTCTCCAGTCGTCGGATCTTTGACAAATCCGGCGACGGAATTCTTGTTGGTAAGGACCACATACAAAAAATGGCCAGTTGGATCGAAAGCCAGTTGTGTCGGCTGGCCGCTGCTCGGCATTCCAAACGGCGAATTCGCTAAGGGCGCGAGATTTCCCGTAGAAGAATCAATCGAATACCCCAGCACTCCCGACAAAGAGCCAGAAGATGAGCCCAGGACGTTGATGACGTTGCTGCTTACATATAGATATTGCCCGCTTGGATCGACGATCCCTTGCTGAGGCGAGGTCAGTGTGCCCGTGTTGAACGGACTCGGCATGAGCGTCAAAGCTCCGGTGCCTGAAATTCCCTGATATCCGGTTATAGATTTGTCGATTCCGTTCATTGCGTACAAATTGGTTCCACTTGGAATGACGGCCAGCCCTGAAATCGAAAGCGACCCCGGAAGAATATTCGATGGAAGCTGAAATGGAGAGCCGGTGATCACAGAGAGCATCCCGTCGGTTGCAACAGAATAAGCTTCAACCCCGTTGTCGGGAGGGTCGATGGCATATAGATGGTTTGCTGGGGATGTCGCAACAATTCCGGCCACGTTCGTCGCAGTTTTACTCGTTGACGTAATCGTTTGAAGTTGCGTCAACTTTCCTGAATTTAAATCAATCGTGAACGAACGGATGTCCAAACTACCCTGTGCGTATAGAAACTCCGATGCTTGCGGCGGGGGCGTATTGCCACCCGAGCCACTTCTAGAGCCACCGCAACTGCTTAGCGTTAAGGCCAAACCGACGAGCAGAGCCGTCGACTTCAAATGCAGGTCACAGGTTGATCGCACGGAATCCTCCTCGCTATCAAGGGAATTCTGCGCGCAATTAATAAATTAGGTCAATTCCCGGCGTTTTAAGGGCCTCTGAACCGCCGACAAAAAGCGAAAGTTAAGGAACGCGTTTATCGATTGATTCCGGTGCAAACCGCAAGCCGGCGAAATGCCTGGTAGGAGTCGATTGATTGAGATGGCTGAGTGCAGATATCGATCGGGAACGCCTCGACGACGTTTCGCTGAACTTGTCCTTCGTTGCCAGTGAATCTATTGCACCGGTGCGTTCTTGAAATCGTCAGCATCGAGTCGTGGAATGCCGAAATGCCCGCGCAAATGCATCAGATCTACCGGGCTGAGATTTCCCGCTACCGTCACCAGTGTCAGGCTTCGTGGAGTTTCAGCCAAAACCACCGCACCGCGGACATTTACGCCATCGAGCACAACCCAGACGTCGGTCGTTCCGTTGTGTACCGGGCTACCGTGGTCCGAAGTCGTCACCAGGTGCTTCCATCCGCGCAGGTGGTACGCCGCCCGGATCGCCTCGACCGCGCCCTCATCCGGAATTCCGGCGTCGTTGAAGCGCATGGTGTGGACACTGACGCCGTCGATCTTGTTGATCGCCTGCCGAGTCGGTGCATCCGAGTCCGGAACCAGCCCGGCCGCCACTCCAAGCATGGTTCGATCAAGAGTAAAGTTTGACTTCACGGGTGCTTCCGAACTGAGCTGCGTCAATGCCGGTGGAACCCACTCCAACGGCACGGGATCTGCATCGTGATTCGCCATCGCCGGGGGCGGTCCAGATGGAGCAGCGTGCTCTTGAGCCGCTGCAAACACGCAGCCCAATGTGGCGCTGAGCACAGAAATGCCGAGAATGATAGACAACTTCATAACTTTTCAAACTCTGGCGCAGCGCAAAAGTTCCGCCGCTAGGCCAAAAAACTGCTCAAATCTTCAACGCGGTGACAGCCAATCCTACTCACTCGGTCGTAACCCCTTTGACTCCCAGCATGTGAACTCCGGATTAAATCGCGGCTACGCCTACGCTGGGCCTTCAATATGCGATAAACTCGTGCGGGTACGTTGCAGCAAATCAACCAATCGCCAACCTCACGGAGGGTACATAGAAATTGGGAAAAAACATGGTCCCGAAGAAGCTTTTTTTTACCAAGGGCGTAGGCAAACACAAGGAGCGTTTGACTTCGTTTGAGCTAGCCCTTCGGGATGCCGGCATCGCCTCGCAAAACCTGGTGCGCGTCAGCTCCATCTTTCCGCCCCGCTGCAAGGTCGTTTCGCGCAAAGAGGGACTCAAGTATCTCGATCACGGCGAGGTCGTCTTCGCAGTTATCGCAGAAAACTCCACCCGCGAGCCGCACCGCCTGCTGGTGTCGAGCATAGGCGTTGCCATTCCCGCCGATCGGGACACCTATGGCTACCTGAGCGAACATCACAGCTTTGGCGAAACGGAAGAGCAGGCAGGCGAATACGCCGAGGAGCTTGCCGCCGAGATGCTGGCCACGACCCTTGACGTGGACTTCGACCCCGACAAGAGCTGGGACGAGAAGAAGGAGATCTACCGCATCTCCAACAAGATTGTGCGCACCAGCAACGTGACCCAGTCGGCCGTAGGTGACAAGCGCGGCCTGTGGACAACGACCATTGCCGCTGCAGTCCTGATCCTCGAAGAGTAGGCACTCCCGTGCAGCAAGCTTTTGGAGACTCATCGGAAGATGTAGCGTCGAGGTTTTTTCTCAGGATTGAGGCCAATCCCGCCCACCGGGGTTGGCCTTGATGCGTGAAGCACCAAAAGGAAATGCCGTAGAGGATCTTTTAAGCATGGAAACCGCCCGTAAATACAAAATCAGCCTGGTGCAGATGCGGATGGGTCCCGACCCGGATGCCAACCTCGAGTCGGCCATCGTTCATATCCGCGAGGCGGCGAAACGCGGGGCCAATATCGTGTGCTTGCCCGAGCTTTTTCGCGCCCAGTATTTCTGCCAGCGCGAAGACATCAGGTTGTTCGACCTGGCCGAGCCGATTCCTGGCCCGTCGACCACGCGGCTGGCTGAGGTTGCACGTGAAACCCGCGTCGTGATTGTAGCCTCGCTCTTCGAACGGCGCGCTCCCGGCCTCTACCACAACACCGCGGTCACGTTGGGCCAGGACGGCAGCATCATCAGCGTCTATCGCAAGATGCACATCCCCGACGATCCGCTCTACTACGAGAAGTTCTACTTCACCCCGGGCGACCTCGGCTTCAAGGCTGTCGATACCGCATTTGGCCGCGTCGGCACGCTCGTCTGCTGGGACCAGTGGTACCCAGAAGGCGCCCGTCTGACCGCGCTGCAGGGAGCCGAAGTCCTTTTTTACCCCACGGCCATCGGCTGGCACCCTGCAGAAAAGGAGGAATTCGGCGCGGCGCAATACGATGCCTGGCAGACCATCCAGCGCGCGCACGCCATCGCCAACGGCGTCTACGTTGCCGGCGTAAATCGCGTCGGCCATGAGAACGGTGACATCCGCGGCAATCGCGCCAACGGCCCCGGTCTCGAGTTCTGGGGCGGCAGCTTTCTCGCCGATCCCTTCGGCCGAATCATCGCCAAGGCCTCGCACACAGAAGAGGAAATCCTCATCGGCGAAATCGATCTTGCGCTCCTCGAAGACACGCGCCGCAACTGGCCTTTCCTCCGCGACCGCCGCATCGACGCCTACGCGCCTATCACCAGCCGCTTTCTCGACCCGGGGATTGACGGAGACAGCAAGTAATCCTCCCATCCTCGGCGCCAAGATTGCGAAGAATGGGAATAGCATAAACTCTTACCAACGCGCTATATAGCGGAAAAAATGAAAGAAACGCCTGATCAACTCGGCTACCGCATGCCTGCCGAATGGGAGCCTCACGAGGCCACGTGGCTCGCCTGGCCGCATAACCCCGAGGACTGGCCGGGCAAGTTCCAGGCCATCCCATGGCTCTACGCCGAAATCGTCCGCCTGCTAGCCGCTCACGAGCGTGTTCACCTTCTCGTGCAGGACGAGAAAGAGCAGCGTCGCGCCACCGGCATCCTCAAACGCGCTCACGCCAACCTCGACAACGTCAGCTTCCACCAGTGGCCCACCGACCGCGTCTGGACCCGCGACTCCGGTCCGATTTTCGTCCGCAACTCCGCAAGGCAAGGTCGCCATCACCGACTGGCGCTTCAACGCCTGGGCCAAGTATCCCGACTGGCACCTCGACGACCAGGTTCCGGGCCGCGCGGCTGAATTGTTAGGTCTGCCGCAGTGGCAGCCAACCATTGAACTTGCCGGCGAGCAGCGCAGGCTGGTCCTCGAAGGCGGCTCCATCGACACCAACGGCCAGGGGATCCTGCTGACAACTGAAGAATGCCTGCTCAGCGAAGTCCAGCAGCGCAACCCCGGCGTCAGCCGCGAGCAACTTGAGCGCGTCTTCCACGACTATCTCGGCATTGAGCAGGTCATCTGGCTTGGCCGCGGAATCGCCGGCGACGACACCCACGGCCACGTCGACGACATCACCCGTTTCGTCGGCCCGACGACAATTGTCACCGCTGTCGAGCCGAATACGAAGGATGCCAACCACGAACCGCTCGCCGAGAATCTCGCCCGCCTCAAAGCCGCACGCACCGCTGACGGCAAGCAGTTCACCATCGTCGAACTGCCCCTGCCGCGTCCGGTTGTCTTCCGCAATCAGCGCCTTCCCGCCAGCTACGCCAACTTCTACATCGCCAACGGCCTTGTCCTCGTGCCGACCTTCCACGATCCGAACGACCGCATCGCCCTCGGCATTCTGGCTGAGCTTTTTCCCGATCGCGACGTCATCGGCATCCATGCCGTCGATCTCGTCTGGGGACTCGGCACCCTGCATTGCATGACGCAACAGCAGCCAAGCGGCGCTACACATCGAATGAGCCGCATGACCTCCGATCTCGAGGCGATGCAGGGGGCACTCGCAGAGGCTCGCAAAGCCGCGGCAGCCGGCGAAGTGCCTATCGGGGCTGTCATCGTTTGCCGACGGCGAAATGATCGCGCGCGGGCAAAACTCCGTCATCCGCACGACCGACCCAACAGCGCACGCCGAAATCATCGCCCTGCGCCAGGCCGCGCGCACCTTCGGCAACTACCGCCTCAACGGCTGCACCCTTTTTGTCACACTGGAGCCCTGTGCCATGTGCGCCGGAGCGATGGTTCACGCGCGCCTCGACCGGCTCGTCTACGCCACCGCCGATCCGAAAGCGGGCGCATGTGGGTCGGTGCTCTCCGTCATCAACCATCCGCAGCTCAACCACCAGATGAAAGTAGAGCAGGGAATGCTCGCCGACCAATCAGCGGAGTTGCTTCGCAGCTTCTTCCGCGACCGGCGTTAGTTGTTTCTCTCCAAGAGGTGTGGCTTCGCTAACTCCGCGTCAGCGCCCTGATCCGCTCCGCCTGCTCCGGCCACTTCGCCGCCAGCTCTGCGAAACTTGCGTTGTGATAATCGGCGTAATTGAATCCCGGCACCACCGTGCAACCCAGCAGCGCCATCTGGCCACTCCCGATCAGCCGCATACCCTGCCACACTCCTGCGGGAACCAGCAACTGCACATGTTGTCCAGCCTCTAAACCATGTCCAAGGGTGAAAACGGCGGAGCCGCCGTCAGGGTAGAGCTGCAGCATCTCCACCGGATCGCCGAGATAGAAGTGGAACATCTCGTCCGAGTCGAGCAGATGCATCTCTGAAAAGATCCCTGCTTCAAGCAAGTAGTAGATTGCTGTGCCCTGCGGGCGTGTTCCGCGAGGCAAATCCACGTTGGCCGCCGATGTGAAAGTACGCCGGAAATACCCGCCTTCCACCGGATGCGGATGAAGATTCAGTAGCCGTTTTGATTTCCTCTGCGTTCACCAAAAAATGGTACCAGCCGGGCAAAGTAAAATGGAGACATGAAGGTGCAGGTCTACACTGCGGCATGGTGCAGAGATTGCCGCGCGGCTAAACAATTTCTTGAGACCCATGGGATCGAATACACCGAAATCAATGTCGATACCGATCCGGCAGCCTCGGCTGAAGTTATTCGCCACGTCGGCAAGCGGGCCATCCCGCAACTCGTAATTGACGGCGAGTGGTTTCAGCCCTACAAACCGGGACGCGGCCTGCTTTACGACGAGCTCCACAAGCGCTTCGGGATTCAACGCACTTAAGCCGTTTAACCTCGTACAATCAAAGGTTGGCATCGGCCGTAAACATGGCCATTAGAGGAGTGTCGTCCTTGATCAAGCGCTACACCCGTCCCGCGATGGGCCGCATCTGGACTGAAGAAAACAAGTACCGCTGCTGGCTCCAGGTGGAGGCGGCTGCGAGCACCGTTCTTGCCGAGTTTGGCGTGATCCCGGCCAGCGCTGCCGAAGACATCGCGACAAGAGCCACTGTTGATGCAGCCCGCGTCACTGAAATTGAGGCCGAAGTCAAGCACGACGTCATCGCCTTCACGACAGCAGTAGCTGAGTCTCTCCAAAAACAAGGCCTGGATAGCAAGTCCTCCCGCTGGCTGCACTACGGCTTGACGTCGAACGACGTAGTCGATACAGCCCAGGCACTGCAGGTAAAAGAGGCATCGCAGCTCATTCAACAGGGCATCGGGTCTCTGCTTGACGTGCTCAAGCATCGCGCCATCGAGTTCAAGCACACGCCCACGATCGGCCGCACCCATGGGATCCACGCCGAGCCGACAACCTTCGGTCTGAAGCTGCTGAACTGGTATGCCGAGATGCAGCGAAACCTCGCCCGCTTCGAAGCTGCCGCCGAAGACATGCGCGTCGGCAAACTCTCTGGCGCCGTCGGCACCTTCGGCCACCTCAAGCCCGAGCACGAAGAGCGCATCTGCGCCCGCCTCGGCCTCAAGCCTGCCCCCGTAGCCACGCAGGTCATTCAGCGCGACCGACACGCCGCCTACATCGGCACACTGGCCATCCTCGGCAGCACCCTCGACAAGATTGCCGTCGAAGTCCGCCACCTGCAGCGCACAGAAGTTCGCGAGGCGCAGGAGTACTTCAGCGAGAAGCAGAAGGGCTCTTCGGCAATGCCGCACAAGAAGAACCCCATCACCTCGGAACAGATCAGCGGCCTTGCCCGAGTCCTGCGCAGCAACTCGCAGGCGGCGCTCGAAGACATCGCCCTCTGGCACGAGCGCGACATCTCCCACTCTTCCGTCGAGCGCATCATTTTTCCCGATTCAACCATCCTTGCGGACTACCTGCTCTTCAAGACGACAGACCTCATCGAGCGCCTCCTCGTTTTTCCGAATCGCATGAGGAAGAATCTCGAGTCCACCGGCGGCCTCATCTTTTCGGGACAGCTACTGCTCGATCTCGCCGAAGCAGGAATGCTTCGCGAAGACGCCTACCGCCTCGTGCAGGGCCACGCCATGCGCGCCTGGAAAGACGACCTCGTCTTCCGCGATGAAGTCGCCAAGGACGCGGCGATCACGGCGCTTCTGAGCGAAGACCAACTCGCTCGCACCTTCGACTACACGCGCCAGCTCGGCAATGTTGACGCCATCTTCAAGCGGGTGCTCGGGGAGTAGTCGTCATGAGCCAGATTCCTGATCACGCGGCAGAGCGGGTGTTGAACACGATTGAGGAAGTCGTCAACTCGGCCGATGAGGAGCTCGAGGAAGCCGAGCAGTGGATGAAGGCGCTGGTGGAGGAGTTTCCCGAAGCATCGATTGTGCATTGCTATTACGCCTGGGTCCTGTCGCGGGCAGGGAAGCATCGCGAGGCGATCGATCACGGCCGGGTGGCTGTGAAGCTTTCGCCGGAGTCTGAGATCTCGTCTGTCATGCTGTTTCGCGTGCTATGGAACGCCGGCGAGCATCAGCAGGCGTTTGATGAGAAGAAGCGGTTGGAGAATTATGGGGTCTCCGATGGGTACGCGCTTCTGATGCAGGAGTGGAACGAGGGGAAGCCCGACGATGACCTCGCCGAGCAAGAGTGACGAACCGAAGCTGCCCTGGACTCTGATATCGTCTCTTCCACAGGAGAGGTCGATGAAACTTCTTGTGTGTTTGCTCTTCGCATGCTCGGGTGTGTTGGCATATGGCCAGCAGCAGGCCCAAACCCCAGCCAACCCGCTCGACAACTTGTCATTCATGAAAGGCGACTGGTCAGGCAAGCAGAATTTCGAGACAGGCGGCGGGCCTGCAATAGTGGGCGATGCAACCGACCGCATCGAGATCGGAATTGCCGGCAAATACCTCTGCGAGATGCTTTCCACTACGATGCCCGGTCGCAAGCCGACCGACACGCGCCACTTCATCTCCTACGACAGGCAAACGGGAAAATACACCGCATGGTGGTTCAACGATACCTCCACCCACCCCAGCGAACTCACCGGCGATCTATCAGGAAACAAGCTCATCCTGCTCAGCAGCCCATCTGGTCCTGGACCCGTGTTGCGTGCCACGTACGAGAGCCCGTCGGAAAACACCCTGACATTTCTCCTGGAGATGAAACAAGGCGACAACTGGACCAAGCTCTTTCTCACGACGTACACAAAGACAGCCATCGCAGCGCAGAAGTGATGCGATGCGGAATCTCGGGAAGGGAACTCGCACGTGGAAGCCGTAACTCTCACCGTAGCCATCACTGGTGCTTCAGGCGCCATTCTCTGCCGCGAAGCACTTCGCGCTCTTGAAACCGATGCGCGTGTGGCTCGGATACATTTCGTCGCATCAGAGAATTCGCTGCGCGTGATGGCGGAAGAACTCGGCATCTCCGGCCGCACCAACCTACTCGAAAAACTGCTGGGCACCACACCTGCCAAGATCACCCAGCATTCCGACTCCGACATCGGCGCCTCCATCGCCAGCGGCAGCTATCCCTCGCACGGCATGATTATCCTGCCGTGCTCCATGGGCACGCTTGCCACCATTGCCAACGGCCTTGCGAACTCCCTGATCACCCGCGCCGCCGATGTAACGCTGAAGGAACGCCGCCCGCTCCTGCTCTGCGTGCGCGAGACCCCTTTCAACCGCATTCACCTGCGCAATATGTCGCTCGCCGCCGAAGCCGGCGCAGTCATCTTCCCCGTCATCCCCGCGTTCTACAACAAGCCCGTCGACTCAACGGAAATGGCGCGCCAGTTCGCCTTCCGCGTGCTCGCACACATTGGATTACCGCAGCCCGGAGCTTATGTCTGGAAGGCGGATGAGTAGCGATCAGACCGAGGGGCGGCGTTCAAGCGCTGAACTTCACGTTTGACAGCCAACTCAGCATCCGCGATACTGCCTTCAATGCTGAACTCAGCTCACCACCGGATTGAGGTCATGGCCATGTGCATGTGTTGCGCATGCGGATCCATCCGTGTGGCTTCTGAGCGGCGAATGCGCTAGTCGCAACCGATTCAAGAACCAGGCGGCCCGGATCCAGAAAAGGATTCGGGCTTTTGCATTTCCGGCAACAGCGGAAGCAGAGTAGATGTATTCAGAATGCAAGTCCGCCATGTGGCCTTTTCCTCAAGAAAAGGTCACTTCCTGGACCCTAAACATGAACACGGATACTCTGATTCCGCTCTTGGGTGCGGTTCTTCATCGTCCGTCCCCGCCGCACCTTAACCCGACACGAAATCCGAAGGAGACCACGATGTCCGAAGAGAAGAAACAACACCTCGCCACCCTCGCCGTTCATGCGGGCCAGTCGCCCGATCCTGCCACCGGCTCCCGCGCCGTCCCCATCTACCAGACCACGTCGTACCTGTTTCAGGATGCCGATCACGCCGGCCGCCTCTTTGCGCTCAAGGAATTCGGCAACATCTACACGCGCATCATGAACCCAACAACGGATGTGTTTGAAAAGCGCGTAGCGGCTCTCGAAGGCGGCGCTGCCGGTTTGGCAACGGCCTCCGGGCAGGCCGCGGAGACCCTCACCATCACCACCCTGGCGGCTGCAGGCGATGAGATCGTCTCGACTACATCACTCTATGGCGGCACCTACAACCTGTTCCACTACACGCTGCCGCGCTTGGGCATCAACGTGCGATTCGTCGACGCCGACGACTTCGATGGCTTGCGCGCCGCCATCAACCCGAAGACCCGCGCCGTCTACACCGAGACGCTCGGCAACCCCAAGCTCGACATCGCCGACATTGAAAAGCTTGCCGCCATCGCCCACGAAAATGGCCTGCCGCTAGTCATCGACAACACCTCAGTCTCCCCGGCCCTGGTCCGTCCCATCGAGTGGGGCGCTGACATCGTCGTCAACTCCGCGACCAAGTTTCTCGGCGGCCACGGCACCACCATCGGAGGTGTCATCGTCGATGCCGGCAAGTTCGATTGGGTAGCGTCTGGCCGCTTCAAGGAATTCACCGATCCCGATCCCTCCTATCACGGCCTCTCGTACACTGAAGCATTCGGTCCGCTCGCGTTCATTCTCAAGGCCCGCATCCAGGGCTTGCGCGATACCGGCGCCGCTCTCTCGCCACATAGCGCCTTCCTGCTGCTGCAGGGCATTGAGACGCTCCATCTGCGCCTCGAACGTCATTCAGAAAATGCGCTGGCTGTCGCGCGTCATCTCCAGAATCACCCCGGCGTGGATTGGGTGAATTATCCCGGTCTTGAGTCCAGCCCCTACTACGCGCGGGCAAAGAAATACCTACCCAACGGCCAGAGTGCGCTCATCACCTTCGGCATCAAGGGCGGCTACGAAGCCGGCAAAAAATTGATCGATTCGCTGGAGCTTTTTTCGCTCGTGGCCAACATCGGCGACGCTAAATCCCTCGTCATCCATCCGGCGTCGACCACCCATCAACAGCTGTCCGTTGAAGAGCAGGCTGCAACCGGAGTTACTCCCGAACTGGTGCGCCTTTCAGTCGGTATCGAAGACATCCGCGACATTGTCGCCGATCTCGACCAGGCTATCGTGGCAGCCAACGGCCACGCCTTCACCGGTGCTGCCACCACCGAGGCTCATACGGCACAATGAGTGTTATGACCGAAGCCCTTACCGGGTCGGGCCCAGCACCGGCCCGGACGCCTGCTCTTGAGCCCACGTATGAAGGCGACTTCGTGCTGGACCAGCATCTGACGCTGGAGAGCGGGCGTACGCTCGCGCAGCCCACGCTGCACTATGCCGTGTACGGCCGTCTGAACGCGGCTCGCGACAACGCCGTGCTCATCTGCCATGCCCTGTCCGGTTCGGCGCGTGTCGGCGATTGGTGGCCAGAGATCTTCGCCCCCGGCGCAGTCCTGTCGCTCGAGCATGACTTCGTTATCTGCATCAACCTGCTCGGCTCGTGCTATGGCTCCACGGGACCCGGTTCGGTCGATCCGCAAACGGGCCTGGTATACGGCCCCGATTTCCCCCTCGTCTCCATCCGCGACAACGTCCGCGCCCAATCCCAGCTTCTCGACTCTCTGGGTATCCGCCGGCTTCGCCTTATCCTGGGTGGTTCCATCGGCGGCATGCAGGCCCTCGAATGGACCATCCACGATCCTGCACGCGTCGAACGTGCCGCCATCATCGCCGTCGCTCCTCTGTCTGCCATGGGGCTGGCCCTGAATCACCTCCAGCGGCAGGCCATCCAGAATGACCCGGACTGGGACAGCGGTTACTATCTGCCGCAGCGCCGGCCACACCTCGGTCTATCCCTGGCCCGCCAGATCGGGATGCTCAGCTACAAGTCTGCCGGGCTATTTGACGAGCGCTTCTCCCGCAATCCCAATCGAAATGGCGAGAACCCCTGGAGTCTCGATAACCAGGGCGGCGGCCTCGTTGGCGGCAGGTTCGACATCGCCGGCTACCTCGATCACCAGGGAGAGCGGTTCATCCAGCGATTCGACGCCAATTCCTACCTCGCCATTCTGCGCACCATGGATACCTGGGATCCACTCAATGGGCACTCATCAGCAAAGGACGTATTCGGCAGGATTCGCGCCCGCCTTACCTTCATCGGGATCAGCTCCGACTGGCTGTTTCCACCAAAGTCAGTCCGAAGCTTTGCCGGGCTGATTCACTCCACTGGCGTGCCCGCCGAGTATCGCGAAATGACCAGTTCCCACGGCCACGATGCCTTTCTTGCTGAACAAGCCGAGTTGGTTCGACTCCTGCAATAACCGTTTCGCCGGCCAAAACACCGCCCTGAAACATGCAGGAAACACTTTTCAAGGATTTGGTGTCTAAACGTTTATGCGATGGCCAGGGGGCGGCCATCGATTCCGCAAGACTCCAACCGCGAATAAGTTGAAGTCTTTCCTTTCCCATCAGTCTCCGGTTGAGCCAATTACCCCCAATGTGTGCCGGTTTTCGAGGCGTCTGACTTTTTTGTCGAATGGATTACCTTGTCACATTGGGCAGGGCTTTCTATAATCCTCCCAATACCGCATTGGACATCGTGGGAATGTCTTTCCGCCCTCTTTTGCTTAATCGCCTATCAGAACGGATCGACGAAACCGCGAGCGAGTGCTTGAGTAACGATTACACTTCCGCATCTCCCAGGAGCACTGAATGAAGAAGTTTGTCTTTGCATCTGTGATGGCGCTGGCGAGCTTAAGCCTCGTTCCCGCACACACGCTGCGCGCGCAGGATCAATCCACCATTCAAATCAAGGATCCCGCCGAATACAACGCCTATCAAATGGCCACAACACAAACTGATCCCAAGGCCAAGGCCGCAGCCATTGAGGACTTCCTGACCAAGTACCCGCAGAGCGTCGTCAAGAAGACCATGCTCGACACACTGATCGACACTTATCAGCAGCTCGGCGACCCGGACAAGACGCTGAGCGCGGCCACCCGCATGCTGCAGGTTGACCCGAGTAATCTGAAGGCAATCTACATCTCGGTATTCATCAAGAAGAGCCAGTGCGCAAAGACCTCGGATCAGCAGACCTGCGATGATGCGGCAGCTCTGGCTCAAAAGGGATTGTCGGCGACTAAGCCTGCCGGCATGTCCGACGACGACTGGAAAAAGCAGACTGATGCCACGGCCCCGTTCTTCCATTCGGCCATTGCTGTGGATTACTCGGTGGGCAAGAAAGACCCGGCTGCCGCGGTCGAGGAATATCGCAAGGAACTCATGCTATATCCTCCAGAAGCGACCAAGATCGGACCAGGTCTGGGCGATACCCTGCAGCTTGCTCTTGCCTACGTGAAATTACAGCTGCTGGACGCTCAAGCAGCGAGAGAAGCTGCCGACAAGGCAAAGGCAGCTCCTGGCGATGCAGCTCTGGCTGCGGCTGCCAAGGCGGCAAAAGACAAGGCTGCACAGGACTATTTATTGGCCAGCTGGTTCTTTGCGCGCGCATGGAACTTCGCTCCCGCCAATTTCAAGAGCCAGATCGAGCCACAGCTCGAGTACTACTACAAGAAGTACCACGGAGATCTGACGGGCTTGGATGCGCTGAAGACCCAGGCCGCAGCCACTCTCTTCCCGCCGGGAACCCTGAATGTTGCTCAGGCCAAGACACCTGAAGAGCAGATCCACGACCTGATTGCGACCACGCCTGACCTGAATACCCTGGCGCTCGCTGACAAGGAAACCGTGCTCTCCGTTGGCAGCAAGGAAGACGCCGACAAGCTTTGGGCTCTCCTGCAGGGGAAGGAAACACCTGTCCCGGGCACCGTGATCGAGTCGAGTGCCAGCCAGATCAAGGTTGCAGTCACGCAGGACGCCAAGGACGCCAAGACGGCTGACTTCATCGTCAACATGAAGGAACCGATTCCGGAGAAGGAAATCCCGGCTGTCGGTTCGGAACTCAAACTGCTCAAGGACGGCGGTCCCGAGTTGGACGGAACCTACGACACCTACACGCAGATTCCGGCTTCGGCAACTGCTGCTGCAAGTGCGCAGATCGTGCTGAAGGATGGAATCCTGCAATCCGCGAAGAAGCCTGCGGCTCACAAGCCGGCGCCGGGCCACCACCCAGCGGCGACGCACAACAAGCAATAATTCAACTACGCTCCTGGTGAATCGAAGGGCAGCCTGCCACAGGCTGCCCTTCTCGTTTTCGTATAAACCCTATCCAGCTGCGATGGTAATCTTGAGAGAGGATGGTGCTTTTCCGTACTCCTCCCACCTGGCTCGCGGCGACGCTATTGATGGCGCTTTGCGTCCTTCCAACGGCCTTGCATGGACAAAGCCAGGACGCGCAGGTATCAAAGCACGAGAAGATCGTTCCCGATCCGGTTCAGCCCAAACCATTCTCGACGGTCGCTACTCGCCAGACGCCCATGTACACCGTTGAGTTTCGATCAGCAGACCAGCTGACACAGCAGGATCGTCTCGTGCTTGCCGACGCGGAATCCTCCATCGCTGAACATGCGGGATTCGCCGGTCTGGAATATCAGCAAAGCAATTGGAATTACCGCCAGATCGTCTGCCCCACCTTCCCCAATCATCTCTTCCTGCGATACACGCGAAACAATGGTACGGGCGACGTGAGCGTCTTTTCCGCCTCGATTCCCCGCAATGGCGAAGGCCGGGTTCGCATCGTCCCCATCCTCAAGCGCGGCTACTCGCTCTTTTCGCCCGCTCCCATCAACGCGCTTACCATCTCGGCCTTCAATCACATTCGCGCCGAGGAGGGCGAAACCGCAAATTCTGACTGGCTCGGAAACGCGCTCTGCTACGCCGCACTCGCTGGTTCCCAGCCCCAGATCCGGCCACCGGATGCGGAGCCCGCCGTACCCAAGCCCATCCCCGCACTCACCGCGTCCATGGATGTCGAGATGCAAGCGCACGGGATGCAAGTGCTGCGCTTTGACGATGCCGCTGCTCGTCCGCATCCGATGGAGTGGTCCATGACCTTCACGCGTCAGGGAAAACTCATCAAGGCTACACACAGACCGGCATCCATGATGACAGCGAGCCCCGCCTCGCAGAAGTCGGCCGTCTCTCGAACCTGGCCAGTGCCTCAGTCCGGCCAGAACTAGCGCTCTGAGA
Organism: uncultured Acidobacteriaceae bacterium; assembly: GCA_963735215.1. GTDB lineage: Bacteria > Acidobacteriota > Terriglobia > Terriglobales > Acidobacteriaceae > Telmatobacter. The sequence continues at coordinate 449,055 of CAVTKF010000019.1, forward strand.
AGTTGATTCCTCGATCTTCTAATTGCCGTGTCATTCTGAGCGAACGGGGCCCCAAACGCACTTCAGTTTGGGGGTGGTGAGCGAAGAATCTGCTCTTGTTAGGCCACTCTCTTGCGCTCAGCCTTACTCTCCAAGCATGATCCGCTGAATCGCCGATGCGCGCCCCGTTGTGGCATCACACGTAATGAGCGCTGCGCACATCTTCGGATTTCCCTTGGCGGCTTCGAATTTGCCCGGCATCCCCGTCAGAAACCGGTGCAGCACCAGTTCCTTCTCCACGCCAATCACGCTGTCGTACGGGCCGCTCATGCCCACATCGGTCTGGTACGCGGTGCCGCCCGGCAGGATGCGCTCATCGGCTGTGGGAATATGCGTGTGCGTGCCCAGCACCGCTGTTACGCGTCCGTCGAGATGCCAGCCCATCGCAACTTTCTCGCTCGTCGCTTCACCGTGAAAATCGACTACGATCACCTTCGCTTTGATTCCTGCCAGCAGCCCGTTGGCAGCGTTGAAGGGATCGTTCGTGCCGCTCATGAAAACCTTTCCCATCAGGTCGATTACCGCGTATTCCACTCCGCTTTGAGTCACGCCTTCAAAGACGCCATATCCCGGCAGGCCCGGCTGCATGTTCGCCGGCCGCAGCACGCGCCGCGGCCGCTCCTGGCTCTCGGCAGGCAGCAGAGCTCAAATAATCCAGCAGTTCGCGCTTGTCCCATACGTGATTGCCTGTGGTGAGCACATCGGCGCCCAGATCAAACAGCTCTTCGGCAATCTGCGGCGTCACTCCGAAACCGCCCGCAGCATTCTCCGCATTGATTACGACAAGCTCGACATCATGCGCCTCGCGCACATGGCCAATGTGCTCGCGCACGATCCTGCGCCCCGCGCTGCCAAAGATATCGCCGACAAAAAGAATCTTCAAAACAGCTCCTGAGCTACTAGCCCCTAGCTCGAAGCCGGCGGCTGCTTCTCCTGATCCCTGTTCTCTGACCCCTGATCCCTGTCTCTCATCAGCGGGAACAGGATCACATCGCGAATCGACTTCGATCCCGTCAGCAGCATGGTCAGGCGATCCACGCCTATGCCTTCACCGCCAGTTGGCGGAAGGCCGTACGCAAGCGCGCGCACGTAGTCTTCGTCCATCTGGTGCGCCTCGTCGTCGCCGCGATCACGTTCGGCAAGCTGCTCCTCGAACCGCTTGTGCTGCTCCACCGGATCGTTCAACTCACTGAATGCATTCCCCAACTCAAACCCGCCCGCGAAGAATTCAAATCGCTCCACGTGCTCCGGATCGTCCGGCTTCGCCTTCGAAAGCGGCGACACCACCGTCGGGTAGTCGTAGATAATCGTCGGCTGAATCAGGAACGGCTCAACCACCGCCTCAAAGAGGTTGTAGATCGACTTGCCCAGCGGCGCGCCCTTGACCGAGTCGTAATAGACTGCACTCATCGCCGACCGGATCGTCTTCAAATCCGACAGGCGTTCTGTCGTCGTCTGATGTACCGTATGTCCTTCCACCGATTCCAGAGAACTGATCGCCGCATGTATCCGCGTCTGCAGCACTTCAGCCGATTCAAACGCAGTAAACGCCGGCTTCGCGCCCGCCTCTTCCGGCCAATACTCGCCGGATCGCCTCGCGCATCGTCAGTCGCGTCCACTTGCCCAGGTCGATCTTGTTTCCATCGAATTCCGTAATCGTGGTCCCGTTCACCTCACGCGCCACAAACTCCATCAGCTCTTCCGTCAGCTGCATCATGTCGTGATAGTTCGCATACGCCTGATAGAACTCCAGCATCGTGAACTCGGGATTGTGCTGCGTGCTCACGCCTTCATTGCGGAAGTTGCGATTGATCTCGTACACGCGATCGAGCCCGCCCACGACCAGCCGCTTCAGATACAACTCCGGCGCGATCCGCAGAAAAAGGTCCATATCCAGCGCGTTGTGATGCGTCTTGAACGGCCGCGCATTCGCTCCGCCGGCGATCGGCTGCATCATCGGCGTCTCGACTTCCAGATATTCGCGCTCATCAAAGAAGCGCCGTATCGCCCGCAGCACTTTGGCCCGCTTCACAAACACTTCCCGCGCTTCAAGATTCGCAAACAGGTCGACATACCGCTGCCGGTAGCGGAGTTCCACGTCAGCCAGCCCGTGAAATTTCTCCGGCAGCGCCAGCATCGCCTTCGCCAGAAACGTCAGCCGCTCCACGTGAACGCTCAGCTCTCCCGTCCGCGTCCGGAACAAATACCCGCTCGACGCCGACGTGATCGCCCAGAGTCCAGCAGCTTGTAGAGAGCCCAGCCCTGTTCGCCAACCGCGTCAAGTCGCACATAAATCTGCAGCCGCTCGCCGCCCTGCTGCAGCGTGGCAAACCCCGCCTTGCCCATCACGCGAATCGCCATGATGCGGCCGGCGATGGCCACCGTTACACGCTCGGCATCCAGCGTCTCGGCCGTCGTTTCACCCCACTTCGCGCGAATCTGCGGAATCGTGTGCGAGGCAGGGAACTGGTTGGGATACGCGGCCTGTCCCAGCTTCTCAATCTCGGTAAGTTTTCCCCTGCGCAACTCGAAAAGATTGCGCTCAAATTCCGAATCAAACACGGTATTTCCTTCTAACTGAATCGTTAAGGTCCAATCGTAAGTATAGCGTTCGCAACTTCGCACTTCAGCAGCGGTATCCTGTATAACCACGAAGGATGCCGTTCCACCGCCCACTCAAGAACTCCGATTCGCGCTCAAAGATGTCCAGCGGCGTCGAAGCCGTCGTGCAGGCCGAAAAACTCCTCCAGGTTGCGCTGATGCTCCCCTGCGCCGCCGTGGTCGGCTGGCTCATTGGTGCATGGGCAGACAAACACTTCCACCAGACGTGGATCGCCATCGTCGGCATCGTCTTCGGAGCCATCTCGGGACTCGTTTTCGTCATTCGCATGGCACTCGCGGCCGAGCGAGAAACCCGAAATGAGAAAGTCGCCCAGAACGGGTCCGGCGAAGAAGCGACGGACTCCAAGAAATGACTCAGGAATGAATCAGGATACCCACCCCTTGCTCGAACTTTCCAACGACGCGGCTGAAGTGATGCTTCAGAAGGCAATGCGCAACTCGCTAATAATAGGGATAGTTGCATCCATCATCCTTCTGGTCGCTTCCGGCTGGCGCAATGCCGCCATGCTGATGACCGGTGCCCTGATTTCGGCCGGCAGCATCTTCGAGTGGCAACGGCTGGCACGCGTCATTCGCGCCAAACTGGAGGATCAAAAGACGCCCCGCAGCGCACCCGCTGTCGTTGTTTTCTTTGTGCTGCGCCTCATCCTCTACGCAGGGGCCATCTATGTTAGCCTAAAGTGTTTCCAGGGATCGGCAGTTGCGCTGCTCTGTGGCTTGGGATTGGCGGCTCTCACCATCATGTGGCAGGCTCTCCGACTCCTCCTGGATTGAGGGTTTTTGAGCCTCATCGCTCTACTAAAACAAAGGAAACGGAAAGACCAAGTCTTCATGCCTGAACCTTATGCTTTGACCCGCCTGCTCAATCAGCTATTCGGCGGACTCGTTACCTCCATCATGCAGATGATGGGCATTCATCCGGCGAACCCCGGTGCGCCCTTCAACAACACCTTCACGGTGGAACTGATCGTCGTCGCGGCGCTGATTGCATTTTTCGTCATCGTGCGGCTCACGCTCTCGCCAGACAAGCCCGGCCCCGCACAGCACGTCGCCGAGCTTGATTTCGGAGTTCACCGGCAATATGGGCGAGCAGGTCATCGGCCATGGATACGAAAAGTACCAGGCCTATGTCACCTGCATCTTTCTCTTCGTGCTGATCAATAACCTCGTCGGACTTGATCCCCGGCGTTCCAGCGCCCACCACATCGCCCAGTGTGCCGCTCGGGCTGGCGTTGCCGACGTTTCTCTACTACAACTACCAGGGCTTTCGCGCAAATGGCATCGGATACCTGAAGAGCTTCGCCGGCCCCATCTGGTGGATGGCCTGGCTGCTGATTCCGATCGAGCTCGTATCCCACTTCGCCCGCATCATGTCGTTGACGATTCGTCTCTACGCCAACATGTACGCGAGCGACATGCTCACTCTGGGATTCTTCTCGCTGATTCCGATCGGCGTTCCATCGGTCTTTCTTGGACTGCACGTCTTCGTTTCGTGCATCCAGGCATTCATCTTCATGCTGCTGTCGATGATCTACCTGTCGCTGGCAGTCTCGCACGACGCGCACTAAGGCGCGTTGTGCCCCAAACTCGTCCATGACGAGGAAAAAATCCCGCCGGAGAGCGCTTCCATTCCGGACAAACGGTCGGCTGCAAGCGTGAGGGGACCAGCTCGGTGAGTCTCAACCACCCACTGGCGGCCAAATCCAAGGGAAGCAGGAGAACTATGCAGAAGTTTCAATATGTGTTCATGGCACTGGCCGTGCTCTGCTTCGCCATTCCGGCGTTTGCTGACGGCGGTTCAGCTGCAATCAACCTGGTGCCGATCGGCGCCGGCATCGGCATGGCCCTCGCGGCCGGCCTCTGCGGCCTCGGCCAGGGCAAGGCAACAGCTTCGGCTTGCGAAGCGCTCGCCCGCAACCCCGGCGCACGCGGCGGCTTGATGATCTTCCTGATCCTCGGCCTCGCCCTCATCGAGTCGCTCACCCTGTTCACCCTGGTCATCATCCTGCTCAAGGTGAAGTAGACCCGGGCGTACCCAGACAACAAAGCGGGCCCGTCGATTGCGACTGGCCCGCTTTTCGTTTGCCGCAGGATTATCGGTTGGCCAGGGCATTCGCTCCCTGGCTGGTACTCGCGCCTTCAGCACGCACCATCTGGATCGCCTGCTGATAACTCAAGCCCACCGGCAGCGGCGCAAACTCGGCTCTCGTCTTCGGTGGTATCGAAGACCTTGGTCTTGAATACCACCCGCCCGCTCATCGACATCTTGAAGTGCACGATGCGCCACTGATGCTGGCCGACGTCCGCCTGCTCAATCACGATCCATCCACCCTTGTTGAGCCGCCCCAGAATTCCCCAGCCAAAATCTACATCCTGCTGAAGATGGCCTTCGAGCCTTGCCACACGCTCTTGGGCAGTATCGACCCATATTTCACCGGTCATCTCCGTCAGAACCTGCGTTTCCAGGTCTGGCGGATTAAACTCCGGGTTGGGCGTAAAGGTGAACTTCGCCATTTCACCCGTTGGCCCCGCAACGGAGCCCGCATAGCGGTATAAGAACGCCTTCGGAAGAGCCCGCAGCACCTTCATCGCTCGTGCGGAGTCGTCATCTTCCGCTTGCTTCCGATGGCGCTGTTTGCTCGGATCGCCAAGAAGGCCGTCGAGCCGCGCCTGTTCCTTTTGTTCATCAGCCGCGCTCAAAGGCGAGCCGTTAACAGCGATAAGCCGTGCCACCGCTCCGTCTTTTGTCTCGAGAATTTCCTTTGTCGAAGCGAATCGGGGGCTGGATTTGTCGAGGCGATACCGCATTGGGTGCTGCACATCGCCCGCCGCCCGAGCCTCATTCGCAAGGGCTCTCTTCACCAGTGCCTCGTCCGTACGCGCACCGCCACGCTGGCCGGTTCCGACCAGCGGCAAGATCAAAATAATCAACAGGAGGCGGTTCACTCTCATCAGTTTATCGTCTCTCGTTTCGGTTGCTGCCGGAGGTTCCTAAGGTTTGGACGCAGACGACCAACTACGGTTTCTTAAATTGAAGTGCTCCACCCCGATGCTATAGTTCGAGAAGGGAACTTTTGGGGTCCGCAAAAGGTGGCCTGATGGCGGATTTCTGAGCCGCCGCTTAACGCTGGTTGCGAATGTTTTCAGCAATGGGGAAGGCGCCATTTTGGCGTTGGTTGAATTCAAATAATTTGGAAGGGAATTGATCCATGGCAACCGAAAATGGTGCTGCTCGGATTGGCAAGTCCGTCGTGATCCGTGGCGAAGTGAAGGGCGGGGAAGACTTGATCATCGACGGGCGCGTCGAAGGAACCGTAACCCTGACTGAGAGCCGTCTCACTATCGGCCCAAGCGCAAACATTGCCGCAGATCTTGCGGCGCGCGACGTGCTCATCCAGGGACAGGTGCTGGGCAACATCGTAGCTACCGGTCGAGTAGAACTGCGGGCCGGCTGCGTGGTGGAAGGGGACGTGCGCGCTCTGCGCCTCGCCGTCGAAGACAATGCCATATTTCGCGGCAAGGTCGATCTTACCCAGGGTGCCAAAACCGCTGAGCCAGTTCCGGCGACCAATGCTTAGTATCGGCGTGCTGGTGGGCGTTCGATCGCTGCGAGCGCCCCGGCACAAAGGGATTTCAAAGTGATTCGCGGTTGGTTCGATAAAAAAGAGGGCACCCAGGCTGCAGGCTCCGGTGCCACCGGTCCCCGCATCCCTCGCCATTCGGGAGGATGGGCCGCGCTGCGCAAACGGCTTCAGGCCGAGCCAGGCCTTCGCATCATCGACTCCGGCGCTACTTCACCCACGAATATCAACTACCTCACCAGCCTCGGTCACAGTGTCTTTATGACCGATTTGGCGACTGAAGCCTGTACCGGCACGTGGCAAAAGGGAGTTGACGAAGACGACAAGCCGATCTACGACACAGAGGGTTATTTGAAACAGACTCTCAACTTCGGTGGAAAGATGTACGACGTCGTGCTGCTCTGGACTGCTCTCGATTACCTGCCTGAGCCTTTTGTGCCGGCCGTCGTCAGCCGTCTGCATGCCGCGCTGAATCCGGGTGGCCAGGTCCTGGCCTTCTTCCATACGCGAAAGCAGCCCGAAGAATCTGCACACTGCCGCTTCCACATCACCGAGAGCGATACGGTAGAAATGCAGCTTGCCCAGCCGTTTCCCCTTCAGCGGGCCTTTACCAATCGCATTATCCAGGACTTGTTTAGCGAGTGGTCGGGATTCCGTCAATTCCTGGCCAAGGACAGCATTTCAGAAGTGATCATCACGCGCTGACAGCATTCTGAATTCCGCTCGCATCCAACCATCTGCTCTTGCCCTGAAATTACCCTTATTGGAGCGACTATGACTTCCTTGAAAGGCACGCGCATTACGTGGCTCGGACATGCCACGGTGCTAGTCCAGACTGCAAAAGGCACCAACATCCTCATCGATCCCTTCATTCAGCACAATCCCAAATACCCCAAGGGATTTGCTCTACCCGAGAAAATTCATTTCATCCTGCTCACGCACGGTCACGGCGACCATATCTCCGATGCCGTTCCGGTCGCGAAGAAGCACAAATCCAATGTGGTTGCGATTTATGAACTGGCCGCATTCATTGGCCAGCAGGGAGCCGAGAGCACAACCGGAATGAATATCGGTGGAACCATCCAGTTGGAAGATGTGGCCGTCACGATGGTGGAGGCGAAACACTCTTCCGGTGTTGACGGCAAAGACGGAACACAATACGCCGGGGTGGCCGCTGGCTTTGTTCTTACCATCACCGACGGCCCGGTCCTTTATCACTCGGGTGATACCACCGTCTTCAGCGACATGAAGCTGATCAAGGAACTCTACCATCCAGAGATTGCGATGCTTCCCATCGGCGGTTTCTACACCATGGGACCAAGGGAAGCGGCTATAGCGGCGCAGTTTCTGGAACCCAAAGCGATCCTTCCGATCCACTTCGGGACCTTCCCGCCGCTGACCGGAACGCCGGAACAACTTGAGGGTTTCCTGAAGGGCTCAATCGAAGTCATCAAAATCGCGCCCGGACAATCGATCTAGACGCGATAAAGACACAAACGGCTGGAAGCTTCTTCCAGCCGTCTCCACGAGAGAGCTATTTTCCGGCAGCTGCTTTCCTGTGCTTCTCCCAGCGGCGCCTCACGGCTTCAACTATCCGCCTTCGGCCTTCGCGGCTGAGCTTCCGCTTTTTCTGGCCAGTGTTTGCCACGCCGTTACTCGATGCGTGCGAACCCCTACCGTTGCTGGCTGTGAGCAGCGCGCGTGCCCGTTGCAGTTGAGCAATGTCACTATCGATATGCTGCAGTATCTCCGCAACCCCCACCATGCCTCCTCAGATGATCCGGCGCACCGACGCTGCGGATGCGCGTAAGCCTCATCAAAAAATCAGGAATGAGTTTCTGAGAGAGACAATACCGAATAGTCAGGGCAATGACAAACGAAAAAGAGTAACAAGCTCTGACTTTAGTGAACTAACTTTTCTAGATAGATATTTCAAATCAACGGATGACTTGAGATAAGGGCCTAACTTGCATGCCAAACGTGACTAATGGCTCTCAATAAAACAATTTCCCACCGTTGCCATTGTCCTAAAGTAACATGTCGGCGATTATTGATACACGAAAAAGACAGACTATCGCGCCTTTTGATTAAGTTACTTTCGGTTACTTCCCGATCTTAGTCGACAGGAGATACCGCGACCGAGGGACATCCATCTAAACGCCGCGGGGAGCCTTGTTGACCGGCTGCGTCTGATCGTGCGCGGAAGATGGAGAAGCAATGCCGGTAAGATCCTGGCCACCGATCCGAAGCGTTGGCGATTCCGACGCACGATAGTTCCGAAGATCGCGAAGGATCTCCACCTTTTCGCGCGCGTATTGACCGGCAAGCCGCGTCAGGGCGTAGGTAATGATGTCGCTATGATGCAGATCCTGTACCGACGGATCGCGCCGCATATTCAGCCAAAGCCGATGCACAAGCTGCACATCATCCGGTCCGAGCGTAGGTGCGTGCGGCCCGATATAGAACACCTTCGTCTCGCCATTCGCACCGACCACATAGAAGTTGAATTGCCGCTTCGGCTCCGGCAAAGCTTCCCATGCCTGCCCCATGTGGAACGCCTGGTCCTCTGCCGTCATCGAGGTTGACTGCCCCGAAACCACGGAATCCACTTCGAGAGAGTTGGCGCCCTGCACCAGCGCCGCAAATACGTCGCCAGCTGGAACAACCAGAAGGGAGACCTTCTTTCCGAAGCTTTCGGCGACGGACACAGCCTTGGTAAACAGCATCTGCTCGTGCTCGCTGAAACTCTGCTCCTCGGCGCTTAGATATTCCGGTCCGCCGGCGCCCATCATGCGCACGCTCATCACTACAACGTCTCGGTCTTCCGTCTTGGTTCGGGCCAGGACCCATTTCAACGCAACCGGGTTGGTCGAATCGCGCATCGTGACCATGATCCCGCCTGGGCGAAGGGCAACAGACTCGCGGCTAATGGTGTCCTGGTGTTCAAGCTGGAAGTGATCCCTCATCTGTCGCGCGGTCAGAGCATGCTTCCGCAGATTCTGACGCTCCGAGACAGTGAAAATCACAAAAAACGCCGCAGCAAAAATGATGCCGCTGACTGTCGCGATCGACTTGGTAAACAGATTCGTGATGGCCGTGGAAAGCAGCACGAGAAAGACGCAGAACAGTCCAATCGGAAGCTCGGTCTTGCCGATCTTGATATTCGGCGGAACCTTCCAGCCACGTTCGCCGTGGTACTTCCAGCGCAGCACCAGCATGGCGAGACTGTTGAAGGTAAATGACCAGATCACGCCGAACGCATATGCCTCGCCCAGGGTGATTACGTTGCCGCGCGACACGATGATCGTGAACATCTGCAGCCCGAAGACGAGGTTCACGATGCGATGGCTGGTGCCGAACTTCGGGTGCGGTTTGCGGAACCAGTCGGTAAGAACTCCGTCTTCCGCCACGCGCATCAGCACGCCGGTCGATCCGATCATCGAGGTGTTGATCGCACCCGAAAGAATCAAAAATCCGACAAATACAACGAAGATGCGAAACACTACGCGCCAGAACATCGGACCGGCCATGTACATGGCAAGGCCGGCAATCAGGTTGTCCTGGTAGATCTGCGTCCGGGGAACATCCGGAATCAGCATGGACGCCAGCAGCGTCGCGCCGCCTGTGAAGATCAGGCTGTAGATCGCGATGACAATTGCAGCGCGCTTCAGGTTCTTGAGCTTCGGATGCTGGATCTCGCGGTTGACCTGGGCGAGGCTCTCCTCGCCGCTCATGGCCAGGATGGAGTGCCCGAAGGCCATGATGATCCCGAACAAGCCGAAGATCGGCAGCCCGGTGTTCTTGAGGAAACCGAGAGAATCCGAACTGAATTTCAGGTTGGACGGGGTCGGCAGCGGCGGCAGATGCACGCCTCGCACCATCACCGAGTAAGCGCCCCAAATGAAAAGAACAATCACCATGACCGTGGTGATCTGCATTACCCGCAGTGCCTTGTCGCTGGACTCCTCGATGCCCTTGATGTTCTGCCACCAGTAGTAGATGGTGACCGCCGCCGCGAACACCGCGGAGGTGTAATTCAAATCGAACTGGAAAGGGTTGCCCGTGTGCATCCATCAGCGCCGGCGGGAGCCAGTGGCTGGTGTTCGCCACGTTCATCAATTCGTTCATCAGGCCCGTGATGTACTGGCCCGCGGATACGCCCGAGATCGGCCCCGTCAGAATGTAGTCGAACATCAGCGCTGAGACGCTGAGCTTCGCAAACGTGCCGCCAAGAGCCTCTTTCACCACGCGGTAAACGCCGCCGCGCGTGAACATCGAGCAGCTCTCCACGTACACTGCGCGCACCGCGAAGCTGAACAGCATGATGCCGAGAATGAACCACGGCGCGGCCGCACCAACGGCGTGCTCCGCGATGCCGCCTGCGTAGAAAGCCGATGAACCTAAGTCATTGAGGACGATGGCGGCCGCACGCCAGAAGGAGATGAACGTGAGCATCACGGAGGATGCCACGATGAGCCGGACGCGGTCTGATGGTGGGGCTACGGTCGTTCGAGTGGATGCCATCACGAATGTGCGGCTATATGTTTCTGCCGCTCAGAGTCCAAAGGGCTACTGTCCCGTCCGCCCTTGGCTGAGTTTAGTGCTGGACGATGCGGAGGTCAACAACTAAACGGAAATGCCTGTAAACACAATGGAAACGCGACGGGTCGCGGGCATTTTCACTCTTCGCCGAATAATTCCTTGAAATCTTCGACAAAGCTGATCAGAACCACCACGGCTGATCCCACCAGACCGACAAAAAACATCAATTCCAGGAGCCGAATTCCAAAAGTGGCGAAGGCCATGAAGAGGATTGTAATCGCTTTCCAGCCGCAAACACGGTTGAAATTGCTGAATATCATTGGTTGCCTTGAGAATTGAGAACGCTGCGCTTGTTCTCTCTGCACATTGCTTCTCATGGAATCGGGATTCACCCTCCTAAGCGGCCCGATGCTTTAAACTCCACCCTGTATGCGCTGGCATTCAATGAAGATGTGGGCAGCTGCCGTGTTGTCCGCGGCGTTGCTGGAGTTGCCCTTCCCGCTCGCTGGCCCCATGCCCCCCTGGCGCAGCATCTTCGCGTGGTTTGGCCTTGTCCCGCTTCTCTGGGCAATCCTCAGCCCCGCCACAGTGGATCATCCCCGCCCACTTCGCCGCGCATTTTTGATTTCCTACCTCTGCGGCGTGCTCTGGTACATGGGCAACTGCTACTGGGTCCGCGACACCATGCTCCACTACGGCGACATGCCCACTGGGGCTCCCACCCTTCTCCTTATCGCCTTCAGCCTCGTTCTCGGCCTCTACTTCGGTCTCTTCGGACTGGGAGTGATGTTGGTCCGCCGGGCGACCGGCAACACACGCCTTGCCCTTGCCGCCGCGCCCTTTCTCTGGGTTGCGCTCGACCTCGCCGCCGCCCGCATCACCAGCGTTCCATGGGATCAACTTGGCTATTCGCAAGTCGATAACGGGATTGTGAATCAGCTCGCGCCGTGGACCGGCGTCTATGGCATCACATTCCTGCTCGTTGCCGTAAATGCGCTATCGCGCTGGACTCAGTCTGGCGGCCGAGCAAATGAAGGATCGTGTCGCGCGTATCCGCATCCAAGGTTGGGGCTTTGCGGTGTACTTGGCTGATCCTTTTCCTCGCCAATGGCCACTCTGTGTCTGCCCGCCGCACAGCCGACCGCATTCCGCCACCGCCGTCCTCATCCAGCCCAACCTCGACGTAGGCGGCGACAACGACTGGTCCGGCCCCGGCGAGTGGGACAGCCACATTGCCCAGTTCCAGCACCTCGCCGGCGAACAATGCAAAACCTACATCGCCGGAATCCCGCAAACCGGTGCGCCCCGAGGCGAAATCATCTGTCCGCCCTATCCCACGCATCCCGATCTCGTCGTCTGGCCAGAATCGCCGGCACCGTTTACTTCGAACACGATCCGCGCTTTCGGAAGTCAATGGCCGGTATTGCTCAATCGGTCAGGCGCTCCACTGGTCAGTAGGCAGTATCGGCGAGGATTACAACGACGACGGTCAGGTAACGGCCTACTACAACTCGGCCCTGGTGATCGCAACGATGGGTGGTCTCGTCGGCCGATACGACAAGATTCATCTCGTTCCCTTCGGCGAATACATTCCGTTCGCCCAATACCTTACCTTTGCCCACAAGCTCACCGGCAGAGTTTCGACGTTTTACGCGCGGGGACCGACCGCAAGGTCTTCCGCCTCAACGGCCACCGCTACGGCGTCTTCATCTGCTACGAAGCCGTCTTCGCCGACGAGGTTCGCCACTTCGCTCAGCTCGGCGCCGAGGTCCTCGTCAACATCAGCGACGACGGCTGGTATGGCGACACCAGCGCCCCCTGGCAGCACCTCAACATCGCCCGCATGCGCGCCATTGAGAACCGCCGCTGGCTTCTCCGCTGCACCAACAACGGCGTCACTGCTGTCATCGATCCCTACGGCCGCGTACGCCAGAGCATTCCGCGCCACCAAACCGACGCACTTCCCGCCCAATATGGCTTCCGCGACGATGTCACCTTCTACACCTCCCACGGCGACATCTTCGCCTGGTTGTGCGTGTTGCTTTCGATTGTCGTTCTCGCCTGGTCGCTGAAGATCGAAATCAGGCAAATCGCAAGCAGGGCCGGTACCTCAAACGAGCGCCGCTAACCCCGCTAACTCCGCTATACTTGCCTCAGTGCAGTCGACGGTCTGTTCCCGACCAGCTCGACTCGCCAACTCGCTATCAAGTCAGGTCCTAAGAGCAACGTATGGCAATCACCGATCTCGAATACGCCTACGCTCCGGTACGCGATCAAGTCCGCGACCTGCGGGAGTATCTTTGACCCTGCCCGCCTCCGCAGCGAATTAGCCGCAATCGAAACCAAGCTTGCCGACCCCGCAATGTGGTCGAATTCTGCAGCTGGCAAACCTTTGATGCGCGACCGCAAACGCCTTGAATCCCTCATCGCCGACGATGAAGAGCTCGTTCGCCGTACCGGCGACATAGAAGCCTACTTCGAACTCGCCCGTGAAGGCGAAGACGTCCTCGCAGATCTCGAGCGCGACATGAAGAGCCTCGCCACGTTTACCGAGGAACTCGAAGCCCGCACCATGCTCTCTGGCGAGACCGATGCACTTAACGCCATCGTCACCGTGCATCCCGGCGCCGGCGGCACCGAAAGCCAGGACTGGGCCGAGATGCTGCTCCGTATGTATCTCCGCTGGGCCGAGCAGCAAGGCTTCAAGACTGAAATGAACGACTACCAGGACGGCGAAGAAGCCGGCATCAAATCCGCCACCTTCACCATCACCGGCGAATACGCGTTCGGCCTGCTCGCCGGCGAGAGCGGTGTCCATCGCCTCGTGCGCATTTCGCCTTTCGATTCAGCGAAACGCCGCCACACCTCGTTTGCGTCCGTCTACGTCTCGCCCGAAATCGACGAGACCATCCAGGTCGACATCAAGACAGAAGATCTGCGCATCGACACTTATCGCTCCGGCGGCAAGGGCGGACAGCACGTCAACACCACCGACTCCGCTGTGCGCATGACCCATCTCCCCACCGGCATCGTGGTGCAATGCCAGAACGAACGTTCGCAGCACAAGAACCGCGAGAAGGCGATGAAGATGCTCCGCTCGCGCCTGTATGAATACGAGCTCGAAAAGAAACGCGCCGTAAGCAAGAAGGTTGAGGATTCTAAACTCGAGATCAACTTCGGCTCGCAGATCCGCTCTTACGTTCTTCAGCCCTATCGCATCGCCAAGGATCATCGCACCAAGGTAGAAGTAGGCGACGTCGACAAAGTGTTAGACGGTTACCTCGAGCCATTCCTTCGCGGTTATCTGTTAGCCAAACGTCGCGGCACCGCCGTTTCCGCCAGCCCCGATGACGAGTTGGATGTGTAGCAATGGATGGAGAACAACAGCGCATCGATCTCAAGAGTAGGGCTAGAAGCTAGGAGCTAGAGGCCAGAAGCTGAGAATGAACGATCCAACCATCATCAACGAAATGCTCCGCACCGCGCAGGCCATCGCCGTTGTTGGTATGAGCGACAAATCGTGGCGCGCGAGCCATAACATCGGCCGTTACCTCGTTATGCAGGGCTATCATGTCTTTCCCGTGAACCCGGCGCTTACTGAAGTGCTTGGCCTCAAGTGCTATCCCGACATCGAATCCGCGCAAGCCGCAGCGAAAAACGAATATCCCAAGGGCATCGATCTCGTTGACGTCTTTCGTTCTTCCGAAAATGTTCCGCCCATCGTCGAAGATGTGATCCGTCTTGGCATTCCGTATCTCTGGCTCCAGGAGGACGTGATCAACGACAAGGCCATCGCTCGCGCGCGAGCCGCCGGCGTGAAGTGCGTCCAGAACGTTTGCATTTTCCGCGAACATGCCCAGAGAGTTGGCTAATTCCGTGACCACTCTTACCAGCACAATCCTCGGGTGCCCCATCCTTGCGACGCTCCGTGCCTCAAACGTGGGAAATCGGTCTCCCTTCGGCATGTCATTGCGTGGAGAGTGGAGGAACCCGCAGTTGCTTTCTCTTTCCGGAATCCTGAAACCCTGGGTGCCCCATCCTTGTGGAGTTGTTGCCGCAAGGGTGAGAAACCTCAATACTTCGCGACCGGATTCCGCGACCAATGATTCTCTGCAAGCGTCCAATGCAAAGACGCTCTCGTGCTCTCAATGAGATTCTTTCGAACAATCGTCGCGCTCATCGCTCCGCTCGCCGCGGCACTGCCCGCACTTGCCGCGAGTTCCGCCGATCTGCCTCACGTCCACGTCCAGCTCATCAGCCCCGACGCGCAAGTTCACCCCGGCACTGCCAACCGCGGCGGACTCTACTTCAAGCTTGAACCCGGCTGGCACGTCTACTGGAAGAATCCCGGCGACGCCGGCGAACCGCCCCACATCAAGTGGACTCTGCCCGCAGGCATCACCGCTGGTCCGCTCCAGTTTCCCGTTCCCAAGCGACTTCCGCTCGGCCCGCTGATGGATTTCGGCTACGAAGACGAAGTGCTCTTTCCAATTCAACTGAATGTTGCCGGCGGAGCACCATCCGGCCCGGCAACGCTGCACGCCAAGGTCGATTGGCTCGTGTGCCGCGGCAGCTGCATCCCTGAGAAAACAGAACTCGAACTCACACGTCCAATTGCCGCAGCAAGCGCAGGTACCCAGCCCGTCCAGCCCGATAGCGAGATATGGACTCGTCTCGCCAGCAAACTCCCGCAGGCAATCCCCGCTAATCTCAAGATCGGATTTGTACCCACACCCGCCGGCTTCCGTCTTACCGCAATTACCGGCCATCGCGAGACGGAGGCATCATTTTTTCCCGCCGATCCCGATATCCTCTCGAACCCGGCATCTCAGACCGCGACGCCCACCACCAACGGCATCACCCTCGACATCAAGAAGGACGAGAACCTCGCAGCCAATCCAAAACAATTGCGCGGCCTCCTTCAACTTTCTGGTGGCCGTGCCTTCGAACTGATTGCATCGGCAGGCCCGCCAGCCGCTCCTAAGCCGATGGCGCCCGGACCCGCACCCGCACAAAGCGCATCGATTCAGCCTGCGACCTCGCCATCCTCAACCGCGCCGAACGCCGCGATTGAACCTCCGCATGCAAATCCCGCGACGGCTGAAGGCCCCGGCCTCATCAGGGCCGTCGCTCTGGCCTTTCTTGGCGGCCTGCTGCTCAACCTCATGCCCTGCGTCTTCCCGGTCCTGTTCATCAAGGGATTGTCCCTTGTGCAATCGGGCAATGAGGAACGCCACAAGCTCCGAACGCACGGCTTCGTCTACGCTGCGGGAATTCTAGTTTCCTTCTGGGCGCTGGTCGCTCTGTTGCTTGGTCTTCGTTCCGCCGGCTCCCACCTCGGCTGGGGATTCCAGTTCCAATCGCCGATCTTCCTATCGCTGATGGCCGCGCTGCTCTTCTTCCTCGGTCTCTCGCTCGCGGGCCAATTCGACATCGGCCTTACCCTCACCAGCGCTGGTGGCTCGCTCGCCGCCAAGCAGGGCTATACCGGCAGCTTCTTCACCGGAGTCCTCGCCGTCATCGTCGCCACTCCATGCACCGCGCCCTTCATGGGAGTGGCCCTCGGCTACGCGCTTTCGCAAACTGCCCTCGTCACCTTCGCCATCTTCACCGCGCTTGCCCTCGGCCTCGCCGCACCCTACGTCGCGCTCACCCTGCAACCCGCATGGACACGCATTCTCCCGCGCCCCGGCGCATGGATGGAAGTCCTCAAGCAGGCCGTCTCCGTGCCTATCTTCGGAACTGTGATCTGGCTCGCGTGGGTCGTGGCCTCGGCTTACGGAGCCCTCATGCTGACTGCTCTTCTGGTCAGTTTCCTGCTTCTCGCCATCGCTGGATGGTTCTTGGGCCGCTGGCCCGCAAAGCGATGGTCCACAGCATTGGCATCGCTCATAGGGCTCGGCACAGTATGGCTGAGCATCTACGGAGCAAATAACTTCGCAGATGTAAGAGTTCCCGATCATCTGCTTGTGGTGAATCTGAGAAAAATTGCGGTGTGGCAGCCGTGGTCGGAGGATACAGTCCAAAAGAACCTGACCGCGGGTCGCCCCGTTTTCGTAGACTTTACCGCCAGTTGGTGCCTCAGTTGCCAGGTTAACGAGCGCGTAGCTTTCGGAGCACCCGAAGTCAAGAAAGCCTTCGCCGACAACAACGTCGTCCTTCTCCGCGCCGACTGGACCCGCTACGACGACTCCATCACCCAGACCCTGACTTCGCTGGGCCGCAGCGGCGTTCCCACCTATGCGCTCTATGTCCCGGGAGAAAAGAGTCCGCGCCTCCTCCCTGAGGTCCTCACGCCTGGAATTGTGACGAACGCCCTCTCTCAGTTGCCCAATAGCTCAACTCGAACGGCGGCGTCTGCGTCCAATTAGCAGTGAGATCCCGGATCTTCTCCGACCTCACCTTCTGAAATCCCCTCAGGAGGACCACGATGCGTTTCCGCTCAAAAACCTTCGTCGCCGCCGCGATTACATTCCTTCTTCTAGCAACTGCAAGCCAGGCGCAGACCGCGAAGGTCAACGCTCCGGCTCCCGATTTCACTTCGACCGACTCGCATGGCCAGTCTCACTCCCTCGATCAGTACCGCGGCAAATACGTGGTCCTCGAGTGGCACAACCAGGGCTGTCCCTTCACGCGCAAACATTACGTCTCCGGAAATATGCAGGCTCTGCAGAAGCAGTGGACAGGGAAGGGAGTCGTCTGGTTGACCGTCATCTCTTCAGCGCCGGGTGCACAGGGATACGTGACTGCGGCTCAGGAGAACGACTATCTGGCAAAGATGCACGCTGCGCCCACGGCCGCTCTTCTTGATCCCGATGGCAAACTCGGGCGCCTCTATGACGCAAAGACAACGCCTGACATGTTCATCATTGATCCCCAGGGCAAGCTCATCTACGCCGGAGCCATCGATAACAGACCCACTCCCGACGTCGGAGATATTCAGGGCGCCGATAACTACGTTTCCGACGCCCTGAGTGCTGCAATGTCCGGCAAGTCCGTAGCTATGCCATATACGCGAGCTTACGGATGCTCGGTGAAATACCGCGATTAACTCGCGCGATTAACCCGCGGGTTAATAGATTGCCCGCCGCAGTCAGCCTGCCAGATCACCATTCAAAATAGTGAAGTCCAGTGGCCTGCAGACTCGGATGGAGCGGCAGACCATCCCGCCGCAGGAAAACGTATTGGGGTGCGCCGCTTGAACGATGGTCCAACTTCAGAAGTTCCTGCACCGTCTCCCGGGACATCATCCGCAGGCTTGTATGCACACGTGCGGGGACCGGATCAGAAGTGCCGCGAAGATTACCTTCAAACTGCTTTTCGTAGGTATATTCATTCCAATTCGCCGCCATAACTTCCTCCTCAATCCCAAATCCAGTCCCGCGGATACCGGCCACACCAGGTTCGGCCTGTCTCGGCATCTTCTCGTCTGTTCCAATCGCGCTTCCACTTACTACGCAGCGCCCTGTTCTTGCGTTCCGCATCGCGACGCGATTGGATCAAACCATCCGCGCTTGCCCATATAAACAGCAACTCAAGTGCCAAAGTTGCGAATAACAGGTAAACGGCGTCTGACGTATGAAAGGAGACGATTTATGAATTCATCGTTGACCGATGGGGATGTGACGAAGTCGCAAGTGACGAAAATCCAGTGACGAAATCTCGTCGCGGATGCCGAGATTTCGTCAATTTCATGAGGACGCCGTTAGAGTTGTTCCGAGAGCACTACTGGCTGGAGGGCTTGAGGCCGATGTGGATCTCAATCTGCGCGTGCTTTTGATCGGCGCTACGCTGGTCGTAGATCTCGTAGTCGGTGAGGAAGGCGCGTTTCCCACCCATCTGTTCCGGCGGCATCGCCCAAATCTTCTTCCACTCTGCCTGCAGCACATCGACCAGCGGACCCTGATCCGTGACAAATACCGTATAGGGGCCGGGCGCAAGTTTTCTGTACGTCATGCCGACGGGCAGGTGGTCGACCGAAGAAACGCGCGCTCCGAGAAGGTAGTTGAAATCCCCTTTCTCATCGCTCGCGTAATCGGAGTAGACAACAATCAGCGCGGGGTCCGTGCGGTTGGGAATCTGCGCGGCGAGATTCCCCTGCATCACCTTCTGCCAGAGCTTGCCGATCTCGCCTTGCCCGGTCATCTCTCTGGCGTTGTTTGTCCGAATCTCGTAGCCGGCAACATAAAACGAGTCTTCGTGAATGTTCTTCATAGGCGCGTCCTTTGTCGCCTGCGGGGCTGATGTGAGAAGGCCCAGGCAGGGCGCGATCAGCAGGAATCGGAAGAGCATAAAAGCCTCCCAGTGGAAGTTTCACATCCGCGTAAAACCAATTGGAAGGCCGGGGCGTCGTGAGCGATCAAGGCGCGTTTCCTGTGTGATGAGGACTCACTCCCTGCCGTGTTTTCCCGACCTGATCTTTCGTATCTCTTCCATCCGCTGCGCCAGCGCTTTCTCGCGTCCTTCCTGCGTCGGCTTGTAATAGCTGCGGCCTTTCAGCGAGTCGGGCAGGCAATCCATATCCGCGACCTTGCCGTCCTCGTCGTGCGCGTAGCGGTATCCCTTGCCGTACTCCAGTTCTTTCATCAGCCGTGTCGGAGCATTGCGCAGATGCAGCGGCACCGGCTCCTGCCGCGTATGCTCGATCTCCTGCTGTACTGCGCCATACGCCGTATACACTGCGTTCGACTTCGGCGCCAGGCACAGATACACCACCGCCTCAGCCAGCGCCAGGTCCCCCTCCGGCGATCCCAGAAAATCAATCGTCTCCTTCGCCGACAGGCACAGGTTCAACGCCTCTGGCGCCGCCAGCCCAATATCCTCGACCGCCATCCGCACCACCCGCCGCGCCAGGTAGAGCGGATCTTCGCCTGCCGCAAACATCCGTGCAAGCCAGTACAACGCCGCATCCGGATCGCTATTGCGCACGCTCTTGTGCAGCGCCGAGATCAGGTTGTAGTGCTCCTCGCCGGTCTTGTCGTACATCAGCACACGTTGCTGCACGGCTTCAGTCGCCAGCCCCTTATCGATTCGTTTCGCCCGGTTCGGTTCTTGCGCCAACTGCGCCGCTACTTCCAGCGTGTTGTAGGCGCTCCTGCAATCGCCGCTCGAGTACGCCGCAATCAACTCCAGCGCATCGTCATCCGCGGTCAGTTCCATCGCGCCCAGCCCGCGCTCTTTGTCTTCGACAGCCTTTCGCAACAGCGAAACAATCCGCTCTTCGCTCAATGGTTGCAGCACATAAACACGGCAGCGCGAAAGCAGCGCCGAAATAATCTCAAACGAAGGATTCTCCGTCGTCGCCCCAATCAGCCGTATCGTCCCGCGCTCCACGTAAGGAAGAAACGCATCCTGCTGAGCCTTATTGAAGCGGTGAATCTCGTCGACAAACAGGATTGTTCGCGAATGCATCTCCGCCGCCTGCGCCGCCGCCACCATCACCTGCTTGATCTCCTTGATGCCGCTCATCACCGCAGAAAACTCGACGAAATTCGCCTTCGTCGTCTCAGCAATAATCTTCGCCAGCGTCGTCTTGCCCACTCCCGGCGGACCCCACAAGATCATCGATCCCAAACTTTGCGAGTCTTGTGCATCGCGCTCGATTTGCACGCGCAGCGGTTTCCCAGGCCCCAGCAGATGCTCCTGCCCGACGTATTCCTCCAGCGTCCGCGGCCGCATCCTCTCCGCCAGCGGCGCCATTGCATGGAGCAGCCCTTTGGACGAGGGTGTTGCCAGTTCCGGCACGCCATCAAACAAGCTCATCGAGATCCTCCGCGCCGTTCAAGGGGACCGCCACTCTTCGCCGCCCGCTGCCGCGCCGCTTCATACAGCAGCACGCTCGCAGCCACCGCAGCATTCAGGCTCTCCACCGGCCCGGGGCAGGGAATTGTCACCGCACCGTCCGCCTTCGTCGCTAAATCCACCGGGACTCCATTCCCCTCGTTCCCGATCACCAGCGCCACCGGCTCCGCCAAAGCGACAAGTTCGGCCGGTTGCGCCCCCTGCACCGTCGTCGCCAGAATCCTCACACCCGCCTCGCGCAGCCAATCCAGAGCATCTTTCTCGTTCGCGCAGACCAGCGGCATCCGAAACACGCTTCCCGCCGACGCCCGCACGGCCTTGGGATTCCAAGCGCTCACGGTTCCCGGCAGACACACCACCCCATCGGCGCCAAAAGCCTCCGCCGACCGCAATATCGTTCCCAGGTTTCCCGGGTCTTGCAGCCCTGCCAAAACCACTATCAGCGCCGCTGATTCTTTTCGATCGCCAACCACATGTGCCCAGGTCCAATCCGGCGGCTCCACCAGCGCAGCGAGCGGTTGTGGTGCTTCCGTAGTCAGCGCGGCGTCCAGCAGTTCGCGTGGCATCGCCAGCACTTCCATCCGCTCCGGCAGCCTCAGCGCTTCCACCAGGCGCTCCGATCCCTGCGCCACGAAAACGCATGCGATGTGCAGACCCGCGCGCACCGCCTCCGCCAGAAGATTCGGCCCTTCAATGCCCGCAAGTCCGTTTTCGTTTCGCCCCGGACTCGCCAGCGCCCGCCGCAATTCCTTCAGCCGCGCGTTCTGCTTACTCTGTACAATGCGTATAGACATTCCTGCGAACCGTCTTCTGCTTAGCCGATTCTAAGCCGTTTTGCGGGATGTCGCTGTATTGATGGCAGTACTCAAGTTGCACCGTTGCTCGTGCTGTGATAGCTTCCGTCATTGTGGCGTCCGCAATTGCTCCATGTAGGTAATTGCCTGAGGGAACCGAGGTAGACCTTCTTGTCCGCGGAAATCTTGCGCGTCCATCCCGACGAGCCCCAACCAGACCGGATTGATTACATTGTCTCTTGTCTGCGGCAGGGTGATGTTGTCGCAATGCCCACTGACACCTTCTATGGCCTTGCCGTTGATCCCGTAAATCTCCACGCCGTCGAAAATATCTACCGCATCAAGTGTCGTCAGAAGCAGAAGCCGCTTTCGCTGCTGATCTCCTCCCTTGCCCAGGCTTATCAGTTGGCTCGCGACAGCGATCCCATGCTCGACAAACTCGCCGATCGCTTCTGGCCCGGCCCTCTCACCATCATCGTGCGCGCCGGCACCAAACTGCCCCTGCGCTCCACGGCGAACACCGGCAATGTCGCCCTTCGCATTCCCGACGCCGCCATCCCGCGCGCTGTCGTCGAGCGTTTCGGTCTGCCCATCACCGCTACAGCTGCGAATCTGCAAGGCGCATCGGAGTGTACTCACGCTGCCTGTGTGCGTGACCAGATCGGCGACCGCATTCCCCTTATCGTCGACGGCGGACCCACCGGCCGTGCACTGCCCACCACCATCGTCGATTTGTCGCTCGGTGAAGGGCGCTGGGAGATTCTCCGCGAAGGCGCCATTCCTACGCACGAAATCGTCATGGTTCTGCAGCGCTAAGAGCCGAAATGAACCCGCAGTCGAAGCCAGTTTCGGACGAGAATAAACCGAAAAGGCCGATTTTTCGCTGGATTCTTGTGCTTCTCGGCGTCCTTGTGCTCGCGATCCTGGGCTGGTGCAGCTGGGTCTACGTCCAGATCGAGCACTTCGCCAGCCAGGACCAGGCCGCACCCTCCGATGCCATCGCCGTCTTCGGCGCGGCAGAATACGACTGGCCATCCTTCGCCCGTCTTTCGTGCCCGGCTCGATCATGCTGAATCCCTCTACAGCCACGGCATCGCCCCGCTCATCATCACTCTCGGCGGCGATGGCGGCGATCAGTACTCCGAAGGCGCCGTGGGACAGCAGTACCTCGAAGGCGCCGGTGTCCCCGAGTCCGACATCATCGCCGAAACCGAAAGCACCAGCACCAACGAATCCGTCAAGCGCCTCGCCGTCATCGCGCGTACCAACAGCCTCCATCGCATCGTTGTCGTCAGCGACCCTACGCACCTCTTCCGCATCCACCAGATCTGCGCCGCCAACGGCCTCGACGTGCTCACCTCGCCCCGCCCCCGCGTGCAAATCGAAGGCAACACCGGCGAAACCGAGCGCATCGAGCACGAAATCCTCAGCTACACCCTCTGGCGCCTACACCTCGACTAAGTGAACTAAGGAATAGCGAATAAAACGGGGATTAGGGGAAAAGGGAATTGAGAGTGGGAGAAGGCAAGCAGAGTTGATTGAAGGAGTCGTAGAGTTTCCACGGCCAGCTATGCGCTAACTTGCCAACTCGCTACGGCGCGCAAGCGCCGCTAACTCGCTAACCCCGCTAGCACGTGCGCAACGTGGCCAACTCCGCTGACTCCCCTCACATCGCCCGCATCGGCACCATCGCCAGCATCCCTAGCGCAAACCCCGCCGCACTCGCCGTCGACAGAAAATTCACCGCGTCATTGTTGATCCATCCTCGCTGTTCCAGCGTTGCACCCAGCACGCTGTCGAAGAACAACCCGAACACGCCCGCAATCCAGCTCAATGCGAACATTCTCCATCCCAGATCCAGAACCCACGCGCCCGACGCAGCAACCAACCCGCCCGCGACGATTCCTGCCACCGTTCCGCCCACGCTAATCGCACCATCCACGCCCGGTTCAGCTCTGCGAAAAGTCGTGATCATCCGCGGATTCCCGCTCAGCACCTGCCCCAGCTCCGAAGAAACCGTATCCGCCGCCGCCTCGGCCAGCGCCGCCAATCCCACGCAGAAAGCCGCGGCAGGGAATACCTTTGCCACTGGAAGCCAGCTCTGCTTCACCATCCACGACAGCACCAGCCCGTTTGAAACCAGCGCTGCGACTCCCAGGTTCGCCGCCACCTGCGAAGCTTCGCGCCCGCGCTTGCTCTCCGCTGTCCCCAGCGTCTCTTTGCGTTTTCGTCCCAGCCGCGTCGCCAGCGAAGTGATCACCAGCAGCACCAGCACCGGCACCAGCCCCGTTCTCCATGGCACGTAGGGAAACGTCACCGTCGCAAACATCAGGCTCGCCGTGATTGCCGCGCCCGCCAGGGCAGCTCCCGCCGTAGCCGAACGAACCTGGAACGCAACCAGCCCCAGCAGCACACTCAGGCTCAACGTCCAGATCGCGACCGACGGCATCTGCGTCGCCCACCAGTGCGCCTCCAGCACCACATCGGCCCCCACAAACGGGAACACCAGCAACAACACTGTCTTCGATTGCCACTGCAGCTTCGCTCGGGCCACGAATCAATCGTACAGTCCGGACTCTTCCGCCAAACAATCTTGGGTGCCCCAGGCCTCTCGCTTTTTGAGACCTGTGAGACCACGCCGCTCCCCCGATATATCCTTGCAGCAAATGTCGCGTGGCATAAGTTCGTCTCCAGCATGCCGGGCATTATGCGACCGGAGTAGAAGGAACAAGTGAAGATAGAGTCGCAATGGACCGACACCGATCTTTCAAAAGGAAACGAGCCTGACGATGACCCCTTTAATAGCCTGTATCCTGATGCGCGGCGGCGGCCCACTCACTCGCAACGAGATCATTCTGATTTCGCTTTTCGTCGGGGCTGTCATGCTCGTGGGCATCTGCAGGCAGTTATTAGACACGTGGATTAAACGCACTCGCGGTCGCAACTGGCCGAGAATCTCTGCTGTCATTGACATTGTAAGTGTCGCATTTATCCCGGATGATAGTATTCCGTCCCCGTCAGTCCCTACAGACAACTCCGGCTACCTTGCCACGCTCACCTACGTCTATCGCAATCCCGAACTGCAGATGGGCGATTACAGCCGTAGGTTTGCCAATGAAGACGATGCCAAGGCCTGGGCGAATTCCTACAAAGGCGAAACCGTCAAGGTCCACGTAGACCCGCGCGACCCCGCGCGTTCGGTGCTGCGAGAAGAAGACCTTTAGGTGGCCCTGACCCCAATGCGCAGGCGTGCGGCGCGTGGCCCACGCATCGACTCCAAATCTGTGCCCCGTTCATCGCATCGCGATGAGCGGGTCTTCGGAGAAACCCTCACATTCGTACTACCGACCTGTTCATTTACACTCATCCCGCATACCAATCTGCGCATTTTCATGGTCTTTGGAGTTCAGGATGAAAAGGTATTCATTGCTAGTGCTGTCTTTTACCGGAATGCTTCTCATTCCATCGATCGGCCTGGGCCAAAGCTCTGACCAGCGTCTCGAACTCGACCGCAAAGGCGAAACCATCATCCTCGAGCCCTACGCCCCCAACATCCTCCGCGTCACCCTCAGCCTCCAGCGCGACAACGCCCTCGCCAAGCCCGGCTACGGCTTCGTCGGCACTCCCAACGCTGAAGGCTGGTCCAAAACTCAGACCGACCTCAACGACGTCTACCAATCCTTCCGCATCATCGCCACCGTCGAGCGCGACCATCCTCCGCTGCACCCACCACTGCAAACCGAACTCGACATCAAGAAATACTTCAACGGCTCGACTCCCGGCTCCCACATCACCATCACTACGCCCGAAGGCAAGAAGCTTCTAGAGATGACCGGCTGGCAACAGGCCGTTCCCAACCACAAAGACGGCACAGCCAGCGTGAACAACGATCGCCGTCCCACGGACCCCGAGTTCTTCACCGTCGGCGCCACCTTCGCCTCACCGGACGATGAGCACTACTACGGCCTCGGCGACAATCACGAGGGATTCCTCGATCACCGCGGCCATCCCGTCCGCTGCTGGAACGACTACCTCTCGCCCGCCGCGCCCACCACCTGCGTTCCGTTTCTCATCACCAACAAGGGCTACGGCCTCATCTGGGACAATCCCTCCAAGACCACCATCGAGCCCGGCTTCAACGAGCAGACCAAATGGACGTCGCAAGTCGGCGACCGCGTCTCTTTCTTCGTCATCGCCGGCAGCACCGCCGACGAAATCTACGCAGGCTACCGCCTCCTCACCGGCCCAACGCCGCTGCTGCCCAAAGCGGCCTACGGCTACATCCAGTGCAAGCAGCGCTACGCCAGCCAGGATGAAGTTCTCTCCGTTGCCAAGGGCTATCGCGACCGCCATCTTCCCGCTGACGTCATGGTCGTCGACTGGTTCTACTACACCAAGATGGGCCAGATGGACATGGATCCGAAGTTCTGGCCCGATCCCGCCGCGATGAACAAGCAGCTCCACGACATGGGCTTCGAAACCATGATCAGCGTCTGGCCGCGCTTCGTTCCCGACGATCGCTTCTACGATGAACTCGCGAAAAATGGCTGGCTCATCCACACCGCCGACGGCAAGCCCATCAACGGCCTGCCCTACGACCGCGCCGGCTCCGACATCGACACCACCAATCCCGATGCCGCTGCATGGTATTGGAAAACAATTCGCGACAACATCCTCAGCAAGGGCTTCGACTCCCTCTGGGCCGACGAAACCGAGCCCGACCTGCCGCCGAATGGCTCGTATTACAAGATCGGTCCCGGCACGCAGTTCTACAATGTCTACGCGCTGTTCCATACGGGCGCACTCTCCGACGGCTTCCGTCGCGATCTTCCACAGAAGCGCGCCCTCATCCTCTCCCGCGACGCCTATCTCGGCGTGCAGCGCAACGGCGCCATCGTCTGGTCGTCCGACATCTATCCCACGTGGGACACTTTCCGTCGCCAGATTCCCACCGGCCTCGACTTCACGGCTTCGGGGATTACGTATTGGTCCAACGACACCGGCGGCTGGCAGTATCTCCCGCCCGAGCATCATCCCGCGCATACGCCCCTGCTCGATCCCAGCGATGCCCGCGACAACGTCGGCGGCTACGACGACTATCCCGAACTCTACACTCGCTGGTTCCAGTACGCCACCTTCCTGCCCATCATGCGCGCCCACGGCAGCCGCCGCACCAACGAGGTCTGGTCTTACGGCAAGCAGGCCGAGCCCATCCTCGAAAAATACCTCCGCCTGCGCTAC
The DNA here is from genome assembly GCA_963735215.1 of uncultured Acidobacteriaceae bacterium. GTDB lineage: Bacteria > Acidobacteriota > Terriglobia > Terriglobales > Acidobacteriaceae > Telmatobacter. The sequence continues at coordinate 475,675 of CAVTKF010000019.1, forward strand.
CAGCTCATGCCCTACATCTACTCGCTCGGTTACCAGACATGGCTCACCGGCGCTCCCTTCATGCGCGCGCTTCCGCTCGATTTTCCCAACGACCCCAACGTCGCCGATCTGCGCGATGAATACATGTTTGGCCCCGCCTTCCTCGTCGCTCCGGTCACGGAGCAGGGCGCTACCAGCCGCAGAGGTCTACCTGCCCGCGGGCGCGGACTGGTACAACTACTGGACCAATGAGCGCGTCACGGGCGGCCAGACCATCACTGTCTCCGCGCCCATCGACACCATTCCGCTCTTCGTCCGCGCCGGCTCCATCCTCCCCATCGGCTCAGAAGTCGAAAGCACGCATGAGAAGCAATCCATCGCCAAACTCCGCGTCTATCCGGGAGCCGACACCAACTTCACCTTGTTCTCCGACGATGGCACCACCTACGCCTACGAAAAAGGTGCCGGCTCAGTTACGCATCTGCACTGGAATGACGCCAGTCGGCACCTCACACATGAAGGCCCCGCAGCGTGGACCGGTCCCGATAGCTCCATCATCGAAGTCGTCGGTCATTGAAACATGCGTGCTCCGCGCGCACCGGGCCGGCAAAAGAACGATTTCGATACCGAATCGCAGCCAGACCGCGTCTAAAGTCCAGTAACGCCCGAATTGCGGCCCCGTGCTATCGCAAAGAAATGGGCAGCTATGTCCAGTTCCAGGCGATAGTTGCTGGACGGCCAATGCCGGGTTCCGCCGTCCTCTGATTTACAATCGGTAAGTAAGCAGGAACGAACTGAATGAGTCTTTTTCCCAACGTTTTAAGCCAGGCGCGCGTGCGGTTGGTCCAGGCGAGCGCCGCTCTTACGGTTGCTGCCCTCTTTGCCGGTTGTGGTAACTCTTACCGGCCAGTCATTACGCCGATTAACCCCACCGGACCCGCGGCGCAGCCGACTTCCTACGCGGTCGTCGTTTCATCGCCATCGGCAACCGCCCCCGGCGTTGCAACGGTCATCGATTACTCGGGCGACAGCATCCTGACCCAGGCCCCCATCGGGCCGAACCCCTCTGCCTTCACGCTCGATTCGAACGGCGCCAACGGATTCACCGTCAACAGCGACCATACCCTGACCAATTTCCAGGTTTCTGCTTCCCAGCCTCAGGAAAAGAATATTCACTACTCCACGTTGCCCGCGACGTCTCAGACCGTAGGATTGTTTTCGCCCACCGCGGGTCTGTGGGCTCCCGACTTATTCGGAAACGTCATCGATGTGCTGGCCATCAATGGCTCGGCTGAAGCTTTCAAGCTCGCCATTCCAGTTGCCACTACTCCCATTGCCGTCACCGGTCTGGGCTCACTCGGAGAGCGCCTGTACTCCATCAGCCAGAACGTGCCCTACGACGTAACCTGCAACAATGCACCCACATCCGTTTCGCAAAATGGCGAGGCCGACGCGCTTGAAGTCTCCACCTTCACCGTCTCCGTGCGCCTCCCTGTCGGCAAGTGTCCGGTTTATGGCATTTCCAGCCCCGACGGCAGGCGTGTCTTCGTGCTCAATCGCGGCGACGATACCATCACGGTGATCAACAGCCAGAACAACACGCTCGACCAGTGCACGCCCTTTAACAACCAGAACGGCCAGCTCGTCACCTGCCATCCCAGCCTGCCTCTTTCCACCACGGCCGGCTTGACAGGCACGAATGTGCCCGCAGTTGCCGGACCTGTTTACGGCGAATACATTCCAGCCACCCAGCAACTCGTCGTTGCAGATTACGATGGCGGTACCATCAGCTTGATCGACGTCAGCCTCGATGAATTCGGCAACGATAGCCAGACATTCGGGACCACGTTTACCATCCCGGTCGGACACAATCCCGCCAGCGTCACCGCGCTGGCCGACGGCAGCCGTGCCTACACAGCCGACCAGGCCGATGGCACGGTGCACATCGTGAACCTGATCAGCCACACGGTCGTGAAGACACTGAACGTCACCGGCCATCCGCGAACCGTCGTCTCCACGTCAAATTCACTCTACGGCAAGGTCTACGTCGCCTCGCCGGACGCCACCCTCCTCACCATCATCCGCACCGACCAGGACATCGTCGATACCACCGTGCTGATTGAAGGAAACATCGTCGATGTGCGCGTGACCTCACAAAACGGTACCAGGGGTAATACCAACATCTCCAGCCGTGTCCCTGGCGGAGGCCAGCCGTGTTACCAGCCCGGAGTCACGGCCTCCCTGGCCGCCTGCCAGAATCTCCATCCCTGATCTACCGTGCGGGATGAAGCAAAAGCGAGGGCCGTCCCGTTAGAGGGATGGCCCTCTCAGTTTTGACGCCGTGGCTCACTGTGACTCGAAACACAGACCGTCGTAGCGCCCGCCCCTCAGCATGATCTGTTAATGTGGAACGCGCTTTGGATCTGTCGGCGCATTCCGCCCCATTCTCATGATCGAGGTTGGCTAGTGCGACGGCCCCCATCAAAAGGCGCTCTCACGCGTCGGCAGTTTGCCTTGGCGAGTGCCCTCGGCGGCGCAGCAGCGGTCATCGGCTGTCACGGCACCGCCAACGGCGGTTGGGAATTCCTGAGCGACAGCCACGCCCGTATCCTCGGGGTGCTGTGCGATCAGATCATTCCCGCCGACGATTTTCCCAGCGCCTCGCAGGCCGGAGTCGTCACCTACATCGACCGCCAGTTGGCGCGTCACTATCGTCGGCACGAGTTTGTCTATCGCGAAGGCCTTGAGCAAGCAGACAAAATGAGCCGCAACCGCTTTGGCCACTCTCTCGCCGACGCGACCCCGGCGCAACAACTCCAGATTGCCACCGCGATCGAGAAAGAGAATCGCACCTTCTTCGAGCTGCTCCGCCAGCACACCATGGAGGGCTACTACGGCTCTCCGCGTCATGGCGGTAACCGTGACGCCGTCAGCTGGCGCATGCTTGGCCTCGCCGAGCCACCATTGCGCGGCCGCGCACAATACGACCTGCGCAAAGGCGGCCGTTCATGAAGCGCGTCAACGCAGTCGTCATCGGCGCTGGCGCAGCGGGCGGCATCGTCGCCAAGGAACTCTCCACCGCCGGCCTGAGCGTTGTCCTCCTCGAGCGTGGCAAGTGGTACACCCCCGCCGACTGCCGCAAAGACGACCTCCGCAACCAGCGCACCACCTTCCTCGGCAATGCCTTCGGCCCCGAAGATGAAGGCAATCCCCGCGTCTGGGTCGACAAGAACGGCGTGGCGCATACAGTGCTCCCCAGCGAAGGCGCCTACCAGAACAATGCAGCCTGCGTCGGCGGCGGCACGCTAAGCTACGGCGCCCAAGCTTGGCGCTACCTACCCCAGGACTTCAAGATGCGTTCCACCTACGGCGCGCCCACCGGCAGTTCACTTGAAGACTGGCCCATCACCTACGACGACCTCGAGCCCTTTTACGACCAAGCCGAATACGAAATCGGCGTCTCCGGCGATTACTCCGGCACTCCGTTCCATGGTCCGCGCCGCCGCGATCTCCCCATGCCGCCGTTGCCGCCTAATCGCGAATTCAGCATCCTCGAGCCCGCCGCCAAACGACTCGGCCTGCATCCGTTTCACCTACCCATGTTGCGCAACAGTGTGCCTTACAACGGCCGCGGTCCATGCATGCGCTGCCGCTGGTGCTGCGGATTCGCCTGCGAGGTGGACGCCAAGAACGGCTCGCAAAACACCGTAATCCCCGTTGCCCTCAACACCGGCAACTGCGAACTCCGCACCGAGTGCATGGCAAAAGAAATCCTCATCGACGATCGTGGACACGCACGCGGCGTCGCCTACTTTGACGAGCGTGGCCATCTCCAGGAACAACTCGCCGACATCGTCATCGTCTCGTCTGCCGCTATCGAGTCAGCGCGCCTGCTCCTCAACTCGCGCAGTCATCTCTTTCCCAATGGCCTCGGCAATCGCTACGACCAGGTCGGACGCAACCTGCAGGGTCATCATTACACCGGCGCCGTCGGCTACTTCGACTTCGAAACCTACGACGACATCGGCCCCGGCGCCAGCATCGCCGTCACCGATTACAACCACGGCACGCCCGGCCTCTGCGGCGGCGGCATGCTCGCCAACGAGTTCATCCGTCTCCCCATCCACATGGTTGACCGTCTTCCCAGCAACACTCCGCGTTGGGGCGCGGCGCACAAGCAGGCCATGCGTCACTGGCACAAGCGTTCCATCGTGATCATGGGCCCGACACAGCAGATTCCCACCGCAACCGGCCGCGTCATCGTCGAACACACCGTCCGCGACCAGTGGGGCCTTCCCGTCGCCCGCTTCGAAGGCAATGTCCACCCGCACACATTCGACATTGGCGACGTCCAGGCCAAACGCGCCGAAGCCTGGCTCAAAGAAGCCGGCGCCATCAGCACCTCGCAAATGGCCTGGCACCCTGAGAGCGTCTCCGCAGGCCAACATCAGGCCGGAACCTGCCGCATGGGCAACGATCCGCACAGTTCCGTCGTCAATCCCAACTGCCAGCTCCACGATGTCGACAACGTCTTCGTCATCGATGGCAGCGTTCACGTCACCAACGGCGGATTCAACCCGGTTCTCACCATCATGGCCGTCGCCTACTACGCATCGGCATCGCTCGTCCGCAACTGGAAAGGCACAGCCTTCCGCTCATGATGCGCTACGTCAAACTCGCTGGCCTCATTCTCGCGTCCGGCGCCGCACTGTGTGTCGCCTTCGTTTACGGTGCGTCGTACTACTACACCTCGCAGCACGGCCAGGGATGCGCCAGTTGTCACGAGATGGCCGCATACACGACGGCGGTGCACACCTCTGCGCATCGCAACGCAACATGCCTCGACTGCCACGACGCCGGCCTCGCCACCAAGCTGCGCCACATCCGCGTTCATCTCTTCGGACAGCCTCCAGAATCCATCCGCCTCCGCGACGTCGACGTGCTAGCGATGACCGCGAAGTGCCAGGCCTGCCATCAGCACGAATACGCATCATGGATCGCCGGCCCACACAGTGTCACCTACGCGCAGATCTTCACCGACCCCACACATAATTCCGAGCGCCGCCTCGCCGACGACTGCCTCCGCTGCCACGGCATGCACTTCAACGGCGCGGTCCGCGATCTCGTCCAGCCTCAGAACACCACCGGTCCATGGGATCTGAAGCGCGCTTCACTTACGAACGAGCCAACCATCCCCTGCATGGCCTGCCACCAGTTGCACCGCGAAGGCCCAACGCAACTCAAGCCATCAACGCGCATCTCCGTTGCTGCTCCGCCTGTCCGCGACACCGTCGCCTTCTACGACCGTCGCGAGCAACTGCACTTCGCTGCAACCCTGCTTACAATTCCGCAGCTCTGGGACGGGCCGCGCTCCATAACGATTAGCCCCGATCAGCGTCAAGCCCTCTGCTACCAGTGCCACGCACCCCGCCAGCCCGAAGCTGCGACAATCGTCGCAACCAATCACTACGGTCCGCAATTCGGCTCCGGCGACGACCGCACGCCCGTCGGTGTCCACGAAGGCATCAGCTGTCTCGCCTGTCACGCTGGCCACAACGAGAGCGCCACAGCCTCCTGCAAGACCTGCCATCCACAGATGTCCCATTGCGGCGTCGACGTCGAAAAGATGGACACGACCTTCGCCAGCGCCAAAAGCGCGCACAACATTCACTGGGTCCGCTGCACCGACTGCCACCAGCACGGCATTCCCAAACCAAAGACCGTCGTCCAACGTGCCGCGCTCCCCGCCGGCACTCCGGCCATCGCATCAGAGTTGCGGTAACATTCTCGCCTCGAATCACCCGAGCGCTGTCATGCTGAGCGGAGCGAAGCATCTGCGGTTGTTCTTCGCGAGGCTTCGGCATTGAGGTGTGTCATCCTGAGCCCCGCAAGCTTGGGGCCCCGCGAACAATTGTTCGTGGGGTAAGCGGGGCGAAGGATCTGCTTTTGCCTTTAACGCAACTCTGATTTCATTGAGCCAGTTGAGCGCTTGGGTCTCGGCAAATCCCGCATCGATCTCCTTGTCCTTGAGCGCACTCCCCCGCCACTCCCTCAGCGGGCTCCGAGTAGAGCAGGAAACTCCACCACAAAATAGGAAGTTTGTGCCCCATAAGAGGTTTGTGCCCCGTTCATCGCGGTCTTATGGCGATGAGCGGGAGTAAATGTTGATCGAGCCACCTGCCGTCTGAGTAGGACAGAAGATAAGTCGTCTTTTCGAATCTCTCACCAACCACTCGAAAAGCAGGCCTGCCATGTTGAGCGCAGCTCGTTCGCCATAGGGAACGACCGGACTCGAAACATCCGCGGTTGTCTTTTGCAGCCTGCCAACCTCAGAAATGCTCACCTCCGAGTTGGCGATGATCCAATCTCAACTCTCAAGCCTCGTCATCTTGAATATGCTGATCCAACCTCAACTCTCAAGTCTTGTCATCTTGAGCGAAGTGCAGCGGAGCCGAAAGATCTGCGGTTGTCCTTAATGCGCGTCGGCCCCAAAATGCATACTTCCGAGTTGGCGGTGATTGTGTGCCATGAGCACGCGAAGCTCGTGAGAGCGGAACGTGCGTAACTGTTTAACCGATGAGGGCGGGCCCCTCGGAGCCGGCTTGCAGGAGCGGGCTTCAAACCACCTTCGGCGGCTGTGGTTAAGTGCCATGGTCGTGTGCGCAGAAGGAAAAGGCCTGGCGAGTACCAGGTCAGGTGTCAGGCAAGAAGAGGACTGCAAAGGAACCACTGATGAAGTGTCGAAACCTATTAGACGATGTCAAAACCGCGGTGTGGTCACTGCTGCGGGACAAGCTGCGACGGTACCTGATTACGGGCGTAGCGGCATCCGGCATAGAGGTGGCCTGAGCTTGCCAATGAGGCGGTTAGGCGGAACATGGGAAGTCTTCAAGTGATGCCAAGAGAAAACCTATAAGTGAGCACCACGAAAGGGAAATATCGATGCACTTGAAGATGGCGGATCATCCTGTAGTAGCGTTGAAGCGTCTGTAATGGACGTGGAGCGAAGAGGATGACATAGCTCAACGGAGGGTTCGGCCAACTGGATTTCCAGGATGAGCCCTTTCCTCCCGAGACGGTTTGCTCTCGACCGAGAGCAAGCTACGGCTATGAAGAGCCGTGTGAATCGAGAGGTTCACGCACGGTTCTGTGAGAGCCTCGGGGTGAAATTCCCCGGGGCTACTCGACCGACCGCTACGCCGTTTTCTCCTCAATCGTGAGGTGAAAAGGTTCGTCACTCTGTCGGCGACGAAAGCTTATTTGACTCATCCGGGAAGGCGCAACCAAAACCTGAATATCCAAGCGGACACTTAATCAAGACAATGGACGATGATTGTCGCGCTTTGCCGTTAGCGCGGCTCTCGCGCTCGTTCTGCCCAAATTGATCGTGTGAACTTGGATCGCCGTAGCCTTTTGCGGATGCATGCAAATGCGTATGCACACCAAAACTGGCATGCGCTCCTTGATTCAAATTGCGAAGAGCGCCAAAAAGCCTGATCAGATTCACGGCGCGGATTCGTCGCTCATCAAAATGAACTCGACCATCGGCGCTGGTATTCTTTGTTTCCTCATGACCGTCGCGCTCTACCGAGTATTGCTGAGAAAACACCGTAACGGAGGCATCTCCAATCGCTAAATGCACCTGTTGCTCACCCAACGCGAGCTAGGGTCGAGTCGTGATCAATTCGGACATAACCCGGTTTTTTGGGGTTGCCTCCGGTTCAGCTTCGCGCTTCTGCTTCGAGCGTCGCCGCGTAGCTTTCGATTCGCCCCACAAATTGTCAACCTCTTGAACCCCACCTGCCGCACCGAACCACCTGATTCCACGCGACATAAATCATGCGCTCCTTTTGCAGGCTATTTCATCGAATTTGCTATCCTTGAGCAGGCAACAGACAAAGGAGCTTGGATCCAGCAGCCGTTCGATGTCCTGACCTGCCGCTAAGTCTTTTCAGCAGAGGAATCTGCAGCTAACTCTAATTGCATGAAGTATTTGCCGGCACCCCCTATCCGTAATCCACTGAAAATAGGAAACTTCCTTACAGAGACCGGATAATAGGGGGATAACCTGCAACCATTCGGTTGCATACGCAAGAAGACGATCCGGAACAGAGCCGGGCGCAATCCGCTGCGCATCGCGATTATCCTGAGAACGACTCGAACGCCTTGTCTGCCGCCAACGTCAAAACCCGCATCGATCTCCTCCTCGTCGAACGAGGCCTTGTCCAGAGCCGAGAACGCGCCCGCGCCCTCATCCTTGCCGGCCGCGTCCTCGTCAACGAGCAGAAAATCGACAAACCCGGCGCCGCCGTCTCCGCCGACTCCGCCATCCGCCTTCTCGGCGAAGACATGCCTTTCGTCAGTCGCGGTGGCCTCAAACTCCAGGCCGCCCTTGATCACTGGAAGATCGAAGTCGCCGGCCGATCCTGCCTCGACATCGGCGCTTCCACCGGTGGATTCACTGACTGTCTTCTGCAGCGTGGCGCCGCACACGTCACCGCCGTCGACACTGGCTTCGGACAGATCGCCATGAAGCTCCGCAATGATTCCCGCGTTCACCTCGTCGAGCGCACCAACGCCCGATTCCTCGCACCCGAGGCACTTGCCGAACCCGGCCAGCCCACACTTACTCTGCTGGTCATGGACGTCTCCTTCATCTCCGCAACGCTCTTGCTCGCCCCGGTCTTCGCAGCAGCACCGCAACTGACTGAAGCCATCATCCTCGTCAAGCCGCAATTCGAAGCGGGTCGCGGCAACGTCGGCAAAGGTGGCATCGTCCGCGATCCCGAAGTCCACAAATTCACCATCGGAAGAGTCTCGAGCGCCATCACTGAACTAGGCTGGCAAGTCGCAGAAGTCATCCCCTCTCCCATCACCGGCGCCGAAGGCAACGTCGAATTCCTCCTTTATGCCCGCCGAGTCCAAGCATCGTTTGTTAGTCCCTGATCCCTATTCCCTAATCCCTGCTTTAATCCCATCCGTTACACTGAGACCGCATGACTTGCGTCGCAATCGTTAGTAAGCCGCGAAAGCAGGAGCTCGCCCAGTTGCTGCCCGAACTGATCGACTGGCTCCGCAAACACAACTACAATCCGCTCCTCGATCGCGAAGGCGCCTGCTATACCGATGCTGCCCCGGCCGTCGATCGCTCCAACATGCCCGCGCACAGACCTCAATTGGTGATCGTGCTCGGCGGTGATGGCACGTTGCTCTCCGTGGCGCGCATTTTCGCCGCGACCGGAACGCCCATTCTCAGCGTCAACCTCGGATCTCTTGGCTTCCTCACTGAAGTGCGTCTCGGCGATCTCTATACAACGCTCGAAAGCTGGTGCGACAACTGCCACACCCTTGACGCGCGCGCCATGCTCCATTCCGAGGTGATTCGCGATGGCTCGACCGTCAAAGTTTTCGAAGCTTTAAACGAAGTTGTCGTCTCCAAGGGAGACATCGCACGCATGGGTGAATTCGCAGTGGAACTCGACGGAAAGAGCGTCGCCCGCTTTCGCGCCGACGGCGTCATCATCTCCACGCCGACCGGTTCCACTGCCTATACCCTGGCAGCCAACGGCCCTATCCTAACGCCCGACGTCGACGCTCTCATCGTCACACCCATCTGCCCGCATCTGCTCACCCTGCGTCCCATCGTGGTTCGCGGAGATGCATGTCTCGCGGTTCGCGTCGAAGGCGTCCCCACCGAGTGCCTGCTCACCGTCGACGGCCAGACTGGATTTGAGTTGCACCTCGGCGACGAGGTCCGCTGCAACCGCTCCGATTACACCGTTAACCTTGTCCGTCTCAGTGAGAGTGGCTTCTTCGACGCATTGCGCAACAAGCTCAGCTGGGGCGAGCGCTAACGCAGATCAACAGAAGAGTTATGAGTCAGGTAAGGGAAGTCCGCCTACGGACGCAGTTCCTCGAGCAGCACCTTCGCCTTGAACGCAAAGTTGTTTGCGCCATCCACATTCCCCGCCGTAAGCGCCTCGCGCGCCTGCTTCAGGTACTCGCGAATCTGCGCAGCCGTCTTCTGCTCCTGGTCATTCAGCTTCCGCGTGATCCCGTTCAAGGTCTTCTCTGTCGACGCAATCGAGTCATCTGTCTCCTGCCGCACGTTCGGCGGATCAGGCGTTGTAAGGTTTCCAATCGCCGGCACAGCGGGCGTACCATTCGAAGCCACCTGCGTAGTCGGGGGCTTCCTGTGCTTCGCCGGTTTCTTCACCGGCTCGGGCGGCGGCGTAATCTGCTGGGTCGGAGTCTGCACCGGAATCGACACCTCCGGCGGAGGAAGATTAGTTGGAGCAGGCTCGGGCTTAGGCGTGTCCTCGATCGGTGGCGCCAGTGGCTGATTCTGCGCGATCTGGGTCTTGTGAAAGCACCCCGTCAGCAGCAATGGAAAAAGCCATGCAGCGCTCCTGGCGCTCAACTTCATGTCTCCAACCCCTTTGTTTCTTCCACATTGGCCGGCTGAAGATGCCGGCGGCCCCACTCCGTGGCGGCGAGTGGAATGCGCAGAGAGAATTCCGTGCCACGGCCTACCTTCGATTGTACGTCCACGCTTCCGTGGTGCAATTGCAAAATACGGTACGTCATCGCCAGCCCTATGCCGCTGCCGCCGCTCTTCGTCGTGAAATACAGATCGAAGATCTTCTCTCGAATCTCCGGCGGAATGCCCGATCCTTCATCGGCGATTCGCAGCACCGCCATCTTGCGATCTTCCTCCAGCGTGACCCGCAGCAGGCCGCCATTGGGCATGGCTTGCGCGCCGTTTTGAATCACGTTGATCGCAGCCTGCTTCAGCAAGTCCGCGTCTACATTCACAATGAGGGGATTCGCGGGCATCCGTCCCTCCAGCTTCACATTTCGCGTCGACAACTCTTCGTCAGCCAGGGCCAGCACATCCCCGATCACGGTGCGCAGATCCTGTTCCTGCAGCCGCAGCTCCACGGGCCGCGAGAAATCAACCAGCGTCTGCACCACGCGATCCAGCCGGTGAATCTCCACATCGATAACATCCAGGTGACGTGTTGCCGGTGCTTGCTCTGGACCCAGCTTGTTTTTCAGCAACTCAAGATGCACCACGATGGCATTGATCGGATTCTTGACTTCATGTCCTACACCCGCGGTCAGTCGGCCAATCGCAGCCATGCGCCGTGAAAGCTCCAACTCCGACTCGATCTCTTCCACCGATTCAAGATCGTGCAGCGTCACCAGCGCACCCAGTCCCGTTCTCGTACGATCGTCGTAAATGAAATCCACTGACGCCTGGATGCGACGCCCCGTTTCCGTCAGGATCTCTTCCTGCACCAGGTTGACGCCGGCATCAAAGGATTCGCGAAGTGTCCGGCCCAGCAACGTTGATCGGTCGAAGATCTCCCTTGCCTGCAAGCCCAGGATGTTGTCTCCCTCAATGTTCAGAAAGCGATGCGCAGCCTCAGAAACCAGCACCGCCCGTCCATCTCCTGTGAACAACAGGATGCCGTCCTGCAGGTTCCCGAGAATCTGATCGAGGTTCTCTTTGAGGGCCGAAAAAACCTCCTCCACATTCCGCATGCGCTGCCCGATTTGTTCGATTTTCGTCGAGACTCTTTCGGCAGTATCGAGCCTGGGCAACTCGCCTCCCTCGGGAGCACTCTCCACCGGCGTAGGATTCCAGTAATCGAGCTGCATGCTGATCTCTTCCAGGGGCCGTAGCGCAAGGTTGCTCAGCAGGAATGCCGCAATCAGCGCCGTGCCCGCCGCAAAGGCCATCAGCGTAGTGGCCTCCTTTAACGACGGTTCATAAACCGCCTGAAGCAGCGTTGTCCGCACGCCCACATGAACACTTAGGAAAGGTTGGCCATTGCGATCCTGCGGCGCCACAATGTCGAAGACTTTTGCCGGCCCGTAGATCTCGCGCATCTTGGTGATCGGATCGGCTGCCAGTAACGCGCCATAGCTCGGCCGCCACGGCAACAACTTGCCTTCATTGTCTGGAAACGTGCTCAACAGGATGCGCGATTGCGTATCCACGATGTTCACGTCGTACTCCGTCGCGGAATACATGTTCGCCGAGTCCAGGGTCGCACGCAGAGATTCACTGTCGTGAATCGCCGTCGCAACCAACTCCCTTAGCTGGGCCGTATTATTCGGATCGACGGTCTGACCCTCCAGCCCCGTCTCAAGCGCATTCTGCAAGGCAAAACGAACCTGGTTCGCAATCATGCGATTCGAATCGTATGACTGTTGAATTGCCGCATCCACCAGGTGACTCACGTACACCAGCGACAGCAATCCCGCAATCAGAAACACCATTCCCGTGATTGCCAGAACGAGTTTTGTTTTCAGTCGCATCGTTCACAAATACTTGCCGAAACCTGATCTCAACGCAGAATCGGAGAGCATCGATCAGCCCCGGCTTTAAAAAGGAGCGGCTTATCCCTGCCGCAGGAAATTTCGGCGATCAAATCAAAGCGTCATTAGATCAACCAACCTGAGTCGCCTCACGCTGCCGGATCTTCCCTCGAGTTGTTGTATTCCTTTAGCTTGTTGTGCAGCGTCTTCAGGCTCACACCCAGGATCTCGGCCGCGCGCGTCTTGTTCTGTCCCGTAGACTCCAGCGTGCGCAGAATCAGCATTCGTTCCGCCTCATCCACCGTGTTCCCCACGCGCACCGGCACAACGCTTGCGTCATTCACGCGCGCTGGCATAGGCAGCTGCGGCGTACCGAAGGTCCTTGGCAAATGCGAGGCATCCAGCGGAGCCCCGTCCGGGCACAAAATTACGGCGCGTTCAATCGTATTGCGCAGTTCACGCGCGTTTCCGGGCCAGTCATACGCAAGCATCCGGTCAAGAATCTGATCCGACAATCCCGCAACATGCCGCGTGTGCTTCTGATTCATCTCCAGCACCATGGCGTCGGCCATCACCTGCAAATCCTCCAGGTGCTCGCGCAGAGGAGGCATGTGAATGTGAAACACATTCAGGCGATAAAATAAATCGGCGCGCAAATGGCCATGCGTTACTGCATCCTGCGGATCGCGGTTCGTCGCCGCCAGTACTCTCACGTCCACATCCTGTTCGGTGCGGCCTCCGAGCCTGCGCAGTTTTCTCTCTTCCAGGACACGCAACAGTTTGGCTTGCGTGCCGATAGGCATTTCGCCCAGCTCATCCAGTAGCAGCGTGCCCCCTGTTGCCAGTTCAAAGCACCCAGCCCGCCGCTCCACCGCCCCGGTAAACGCGCCCTTCTCGTGCCCGAAGATTTCGCTCTCGATCAGCGTTTCGGGAATCGCCGCACAGTTTACCGCAAGAAACGGCCGTCCTTTGCGCGGACTCAAGTCATGCAGCGTCCGCGCCACCATCTCTTTGCCGGTACCGCTCTCGCCCGTAATCAGCACCGAAACATTCGATGGCGCAATCTGTTCGATGAGTGCGAAGATCTCGCGCATCGACTTTGAACTTCCGACCATCGAACCGAGGATGCCGGTGTTCCGCAACTGTCTGCGCGTAACCTCGAGCTCAATCTCGGTCGTTCGCTGCCGCGTCGCATTCGCCAGAATGGTACGCAGTCGCGTCGCATCTACCGGCTTCTGCAGAAAGTCATAAGCTCCCAACTTCATGGCATCCACCGCCAGCTGAATTGAGCCTTGCGCCGTCAGCAGCACAACCGCTGCATTGGAATTGGAGCCCTCGGCAAGCTTCGTCAGCAATCCAATGCCGTCCATGCGCGGCATCTTCAAGTCCGTCACCACAATCGACGGATCCCAGGCGAGCGCCTTCTCCCATCCCTCGACGCCATCGCGTGCCGTCTCGGTCTGGTATCCCCATCCGGAGATCAACTCCGCGAGCCCCATCAAGGCATGGGGTTCATCTTCGACAATTAAAACCTTCACCGGGTTATGCATATCGTCTTTCGATGCAGATGTTTCGCCGTGTGTCGTCGAAGTCCCTCTTTCACTCCGACTTGGTTTAGGATCCCACACTCAGTTTAGACTGCCCTATCGGTCAATTCGGCCCAACGGGCATAGAGAGCCTCGTTTTCCTGCTGCGCCGCCGACAGTTCCCCCAGAGCAGCCTCCAGGGCCGCCGCATCCAAGGCAATCGCCGGGTCTTCCACCCGGGCACGCGCCGAAGCCAAACGCGCCTCACTCTTCTCCACACGCTGCTCAATCGCCGCAAACTCCCGCGCCTCTAGATACGAGAGCTTCTTTTTCGGCGCTGCCTCGCGAGCCGGGGTCTCTTCGGCAGTCTTACTATTCCCTAGTCCCTGCTCCCTAGTCCCTGATCCCTGATCTATCCACGCTTCCCACTGCGCAAAATCCGCAAACTGCCCGACGCGTCCATTGCCGTCCAACCCAAGCACCGTCGAAGCCACTCTATTCAGCAGGTACCGATCGTGCGTCACCAGCACTAGTGCGCCTTCGAACTCAAGCAGGTTCTCCTCTAGAATCTCCAGCGTCGGAATATCCAGATCGTTTGTAGGCTCATCCAGTAACAGCACGTCCGCCGGCTCCAGCATCAACTTCGCAATCAGGACGCGTGCCCGCTCTCCGCCGCTCAAATTCCGCACCGGTTGATTCAGTTGCTCTCCTGTAAACAAAAACCGCGCTGCCCAACTCGCCACGTGCAGGTTCCGGCCTTGGTAGACAAGCCCGTCTCCCTCCGGAGCCAACGCTCGCCGGAGCGTCAGATCCTCGTCCAGTTCGCGCATCTGGCTGAAATACACCAGCCGCAGCGCATCTGCTCTCCGAATGCTCCCCTCTGCCGGCTCAAGTTCGCCACGAAGCAATCGCAGAAACGTAGTCTTCCCGCTCCCATTCGGCCCCACCAATCCCACCTTCGAGCCCGCCGTAAGAACAAATTTCAAACCGCTGAACAGCCTGCGCTCGCCAATGTCGCAGGCCACGTCGTTGAACTCGACCAGTCGTTTCGTCTTCCGTTGCGTCGCCGAAAAATCAATGCCGGCTGAACTCACGACTGTCCGCGCATCCATCGCAGCCAGCTGCCCGATCATCTCATTGGCAGTACCGATCCGCGCCTTCGATTTTGTAGTGCGCGCCTTCGGTCCGCGTCGCAGCCACTCAATCTCCGTACGCACCCGGTTGCGCAAACTTTCCTGCTGCTTGCTCTGCGATTCCAGATACACCTCGCGCTCTTCGAGAAACCGGCTGAAATTTCCCTTCACGCGAAAGAGTCCTTCCGCATACACGCGGTTCAGCTCGATGATTTCGCTCGACGTCGCTTCAAGAAAATAGCGATCGTGGCTCACCGTCACTACCGCAAACGAAGCCGCTGCCAGCAACTCCTCCAGCCACTCAATTCCCGCCAGATCCAGATGATTCGTAGGCTCATCCAGTAGCAGTACATCCGGATGCCCAACCAGCGCCTCGACAATAGCAAGCCGCTTCCGCCATCCACCCGAAAGCGAAGCCGCCTCCGCTGCAAGATCCTCAAACCCAGCCCGGCCAGTCAACTCACGCAGCCGCCCCTCGCGCTCGTTTTCATTCACATGCGCTGCGCCCAGTGCCGTCTCCACCACCTCCCGCACCGTCAACCCAACTGCAAACCGCGAGTCCTGCGGCACATACGCGGCCCGTGCCCGCTTTCGCACTGCCAGTTCGCCCACATCCGGTTCAACTGCTCCCGCCAGAATCGCCAGCAGCGTCGATTTTCCCGCGCCATTCGGACCAATCAGCCCGATGCGCGACCCATCCTCCACCGTGAAAGAAATGTCCTTGAAAAGAGGCTTGGCCCCAAATTGTTTCGTAATCGACTGTGCATTCAGAATCGGTGGCATCTCTTCTAGACTAATTTCCTCGGGCCATTTCAAGCGAGTCGCCGGTCCCACTAAACTGAATTCATGCTCGAATTCGAAATATCCCCGACCGAAGCTGTAGCCCTTATCCGCAAAAACAAGACCCGCCTCATCGATGTCCGGGAGCCATGGGAATACTCCACCGCCCACATCGAACCCAGCACTCTGATGCCCATGGGCGATGTCCCCGCCCGTGCTCACCAGGAACTTGACCCGGAAGAGCACCTCACCGTCCTCTGCCACCACGGACAGCGCTCCCTCAACGTGACGGCGTGGCTCCGCAACCAGGGTTTCGAAAACGTGCAGTCCCTCCGTGGCGGCATCGACGCCTGGTCCGCAGAAGTTGATCCGAAAGTCCCGCGCTACTAGCGCCCGAACGCGTACGTCACCTGGAATACTCCGTTGTCGATACCGGGATTGGCATTGGCCGTTTCATGATTCGAAATATGGTGATAGCGATAGTCGGCGCGAATTGAGCGGCTGCTCCAGCGATAGAACTCCACACCCGCTCCCAGGTCGAACGTGAAGTTGAATGATCCCGCGAAATCGATCGGAATGGTCTGCGAGCTGTAAATGTATCCACCATGTGCGATCACCACGGGTTGCAGTCGATGCCGTGGCCGAAAGTTCCACTGAAGGCCGAGGGGAGAGAATGCCTCTCCGACCGTCCACATGCGCTTGCACGTGGTAGCCACGGTCCCGCTGTACGTCACGCCATTGGGAAGCGTGTCTGAATAGCTCTCGCTGCTCGCCACACACGCCGCCGACTGCCGGAAATCCGACACAAACACCTCTGGCGTCGGAGTCTGTTGGTTGACGACTGTATGAGTTACGGGATCGCTTTCCAATGCCACGGGTAAAAACTCTGCGTTGTACTGTAAGTTCACAATCGATCCCTGTTTCAGTCTCCGGCCATAGACAACTCCAAAGCCGAGAAGCTTTCGATTCTGTGCGTACCCCAGCACCATATGGCTGGAATCCCCGGAGTACGCCCCAAACACCCCGAATGTATTCACTCGCGAATAGATCGGCGCTTGCGGTTCCGTCTGCGCCAATGCAGACCCCGTGCATCCCAAAACCACGACCGAAACTGCAAGACTCAGGTTGCGAAAAAGACCGACCAGGCAGACACCGTCGCGTTTTGGCAAGAGAAAAGCCCCTTCATTCGATTGGAGTCAGCATAACGCCTATACTCTTCTTTGACTGCAACACCCCGCATTTGAGGAGCGATATTCATGTCTTCGCCTGCTGTAAGTTTCGCAACAAAAAATCACGCACGTTTTCTCGGTGAACTCAAAGACCTCCTGCGTATCCCATCTATCTCGACGCTGCCCGAGCACAAAGGCGACTGCCGCCGCGCCGCCGAATTCCTCGTCTCCGAACTCAAGCGTATCGGCATGGAAAACGTCCGCCTCATCGATACACAGGGCCACCCGCTTGTCTATGCTGATTGGCTTCATGCCTCCAGCAAACCGACCGTTCTCATCTACGGCCACTATGACGTCCAGCCCACCGATCCCATCGACGAATGGACCTCGCCGCCCTTCGAGCCCGCGGAACGTAACGGGAATATCTACGCCCGCGGCGCCGTCGACGACAAAGGCCAGGTCTGGATGCAGGTGAAAGCTCTCGAAGCCCTCCTCGCCTCCAACAAATCTCTTCCACTCAATGTCCGCGTCCTCTTCGAAGGCGAAGAGGAGGTTGGAGGGGAGGGAATCGCCGACTACGTCGCCTCCAAGCCCGCCAATCTCAAGGCGGACTTTGCCCTCGTCTCCGACACCGAACTTTTCGCCCCCGGCCTGCCCACCCTCTGCGTCGGCCTGCGCGGCATGATCTATACCGAACTCGAAGTCCGCGGCGCCAAAACCGACCTCCACTCCGGCATGTACGGCGGCGCTGCCCCCAATCCGTTTACTGCCATCGCGCAAATCATCGCCCGACTTAAAGACGAAAACGGCCACATCTGTATCCCCGGCTTTTACGACGACATCATCCTGCCCAGCCCCGAGGAACTCGCCGCCTGGAAGAGCCTGCCCTTCGACGAAGAGCACTACCGCGTCGCTGAAGTCGGCTCCCGTCAACTCGTCGGCGAAAACGGCTACAGTGTCCTTGAGCGCACCTGGGCTCGCCCCACGCTCGATGTTCACGGTATCCCCGGCGGATTCACCGGTGCCGGCGCCAAAACTGTGATTCCCGCCAAAGCCCTTGCCAAGGTTTCGATGCGCCTTGTCCCTGGCATGACGCCAACCAAGGCGTTCGCCCAGTACAAGGCCTATGTCGAGAAGATTGCCCCGGCCGGCGTTGACGTCGAAGTCCGTCTTATCCACTCTGGCGACCCGTGCCTGATTCCCGTCAACAATCAGTACATCCAGGCTGCCACGCGTGCTCTTCACGAGGTCTGGGGCAAAGACACCGTATTCATCCGCTCCGGCGGCTCCATTCCCATCGTCGGCGACTTCGACCGCCACCTCGGCCTGCCCAGCGTCATGATGGGCTTTGGTCTTCCTGACGACAACATTCACGCCCCGAACGAAAAATTCAATCTCAAGAACTTCGAACTCGGCATCCGCTCCCTGATCCGATTCCTGGAGGAGGCTGGCCGTTGAGCCTGCCTCACCCCGACCCCGTGACCGCCGACGCATTCATCCTCGCTGGCGGTCACTCGAGTCGCATGGGACGCGATAAAGCCCTCATCCCCCTCGCCGGTTCACCGCTCATCCATCACGCATTGGGAATCCTCCGCGCCGCCGGTCTGGATCCCCGCATCGCCGGCGCTCGCAGCGATCTCTCCTCCTTTGCGCCCACTTTGCCCGACGATCCCACCCGATCCGGCCTCGGGCCGCTTTCCGGCATCTGCTCGGCGCTCGCCGCCGGTTTCGCTCGACACGCTGTCTTCCTTCCCACCGACCTCCCGTTCCTGCCCTCCAGCCTTGTCACCTATCTTCTCCATCACGCTGCAATCACCCAATCCGCGATAACAGTCGTCTCCATTGCCGGCTTCACTCAAACCTTTCCCGTAGTCATTGACCGCGCAGCGCTCCCGGTTCTCCAATCCGGCCTTGATTCCAACGACCGCAACTGCCTTCGTGCCTTCCGCGAAGCCGCCAGCGCTCTCGCAAAGCCTCTTTCCGTGGTGCCGATCGAGCTCCTGCTTCAGTCAGGCCAGGTCTCTCATCCCCAGGGCTTTCCTGCTGCGCTCTGGTTCCTCAACATCAACTCTCCCGATGACCTTGCCCACGCCGAAACCCTCTTTTCAAGATCCCCATCTACAGGTCTTCGTCTACAACGCGGCTCGCCCGCAAACTTCAAGTAAGCTGAGTTCGTGGACACACCCGATCCCACTCTCAAACCCGGCACCGATCCCTCTCCGGATCCGTCCATGCCTGAGGTACCCGAAATCAGCGAAGATGTGCTCGCAGACATCGTCGGCGACAAGCCCATCCCCGCCGAAGATGAACAGGCAAGCTGGCCGCTCATCTCTTTCAGCCACGTCTCCATGTGGTTCGGCGAAAGCAGGGTCCTCGACAACGTAAGCTTCACCGTCAACCGTGGCGAAACTCTCTGCATCCTGGGCCGTAGCGGCGTCGGCAAATCCGTCTCCCTCCGCATTCTCATGGGTTTCCTGAAACCGCAGGTTGGCTCCATCCGTGTCGATGGCCAGGAGATCAATGCCTACACAGAAGAAGAAATGCAGGCTGTTCGAAGGCGTATCACGATGGTCTTTCAGAACGGCGCTCTGTTCGACTCGCTAACCGTCCGCGAAAATGTCGCCTTCCCGCTGCGCGAACGTGGCGGCCAGGAAGAAGACCAGGTCCAGCAGGTCGTCGACCGTCTTCTCGGTCTCGTCGGCGCAGATGATGTACCAAATGCGTTACCCTCCAGCCTGTCCACCGGACGGCGTCGCGCCGTCGCCATCGCTCGTGCTCTAGCCTCGCAACCGGAAGTGGTTCTGTACGACGAACCCACCACAATGGTCGATCCCATCATTGCTCGCAGGCTCGGAGGTCTCATCCAGCGCCTCAAGCAACAGCTTGGATTTACAAGCATTGTCGTCACTCACGACATGCGTTTTGCCGAGAGACTCGCAGATACAGTCCTGTTTCTTGACGAGGGACGCGCAGCCTTCTTCGGGCCTCTCAAAGACTTCATGGCGTCACCCGATCCGCACATCCAGCAGTTTCTAACCCTCGATGCCTATGTGGTACCTTCGGCTTAAGGAATTAACATCTTTATAACTGGGCTTCCCTGATAATTTAGAAAGCAAGCGAGTTCCCCGCACGTCGAGCAAACGAGGGTTTCACCCCAAACGAGAAGATTCCCCGGTCTTCATCTCGGTAAGCCAGATTTATTGGTTCCTTGTACCACTGCCTCGACTCTTTGCCTTGTCAATCGAATTGCCCGTCAAACAGATTCAGGAGCGGCGTCTGCGGCGAATGCAGCTGACGAAGCCGACATCCAGTTTTTGTCGAATAGAGCTGCGTGATGACCCATCGCTTGAAACGATTGGAGGGCGTCATTCGGCAGGATGGCGATGGAGATACATGAAGCACAAAACAATGCAGGAGTCGCGAAATGATGGAAGCGTGTAATTACGAAGGTAATGGCAGAGCCCCAGCGTCTTCGAGGCAAC
Source organism: uncultured Acidobacteriaceae bacterium (assembly GCA_963735215.1). Classification (GTDB taxonomy): domain Bacteria; phylum Acidobacteriota; class Terriglobia; order Terriglobales; family Acidobacteriaceae; genus Telmatobacter. The sequence goes on from CAVTKF010000019.1 coordinate 496,071, forward strand.
CATCCCCGAGGTGACTGCCTCAAAACAATAGCTCTAGCAGCACTGGCATCCTGCTTCTTGCTCAGTTCAACCGGGAAGGCTCCCCGACTTCCAGATCTAGCTTTGAACTCCTGAGGTTTGCGGAAAGAATATGGCAACATCGGATTTCTGGCAGAGAATTTCCGCCACGGTCTCCTCGCCCTCTGAGTGGGTGACCGACACAGCCGCAAGGTCATCGCGCAGATCACAGGCCAAAGTTAAGCTTTGGATGTCTCTTGATGTCCTCACGGTCCTTGTCTCCGCAATCATTGCCACCGCTTACGAGCGCCACACAGGTCCAGTCGTCGGCGCGCGCGCTTTCTACAATGGAACACTCTTTAATGGCCGCTCCATGTGGATCCTGCTCGCATTGGTTTCAGCATTCGCGACTGGGCTGGTTGTTACCAGCCGACGGCTACATCTCTACTCGCCTACCCGCCTGAGTTCCTTCCTGCATGAGCAGCGATTGACAGTTCAGGTCTGCTTCACCTCAGGCCTGTTGCTCACTGGAACTCTCTATCTTGTTCGCGCTGAAGACATTCCGCGGCGCGTCGTCATTGTCACGCTGCTTCTCGTCACGGTCTCCCTGTGCCTGCGCCGCCTCATCTACCGCACCCTGATGTACCGCAGATTTGAGCGCGGCAAAGACACCCGCAACGTACTTATCGTCGGCACCGGCCCCGAAGCATACGCTCTCCGTCACCACCTGGAGAGCATCCGTCACCTTGGCTACACGTTCAAGGGCTTCATCGAGTTTCCCGGTGTCTCTTCTCACATCATGTCCTCCAGCGGCGACGTTGTCGGCACGCTCGACACGCTCTTCCAGCACGCGCGCAAGCAGTTTGTCGACGAGATCTTCTTTACCACCCCCTGCGAGCGAGGCATTGTTCAGGATGTCCTCGAGAAAGCCCGCATGCACGGCGTCGATCTCCGCGTCGTTCCCGATCTCTACGAAGGCCTCGCATGGAACAGCCCCATTGAATACATCGGCCAGTTCCCAACCATTCCGCTGCACCGAGGCCACGTTCCCGAACTCGGCTTCATGCTCAAGCGCGTGATCGATGTCCTGTTTTCCGGCCTGTTGCTCCTCTTGCTCCTGCCCTTCTTTATCCTCATCGCCGTTGTCATCAAGCTTGAGTCGCGGGGGCCCGTCTTCTACACCTCCGAGCGCATCGGCAAGAAAGGCCGTGTCTTCCGCTGCTACAAGTTCCGCACCATGGTGCGCGATGCGGAAATTCGCCGGGCCGAAATCATGCACATGAACGAACGTGACGGCGTGCTCTTCAAGATCACCAACGACCCACGCATCACCCGACTCGGCCGCATTCTGCGCAAGTACTCGCTCGATGAGTTGCCGCAATTCATCAACGTCCTTCGCGGCGACATGAGCGTCGTCGGACCGCGTCCCCCCATCGCCAGCGAAGTCATGGAATACAAGCCGAGCCACCTCCGCCGTCTTGACGTGACCCCGGGCATCACCGGGCTCTGGCAGGTGCAGGGCCGTCAGGATCCCTCGTTTGACAGCTACGTCTCCCTCGACGTGACTTACATTGAGAAATGGAACCTCTGGCTCGACATCAAGATCATCGTTCGCACCGTCGGCGTAGTCTTCTCCGGCACCGGCACCTAGATTTGTGACTCCTGACCGATCTCTAATCCCTCGTCCCTGATCCCTGAGCAAGCCCGTTCCTGCATTAAACTGGAGTTGTGAAGATCGCACTGGCCCAGATCAACCCCACGGTCGGGGATTTCACCGGCAATCTGGAAAAAATTGTTGATGTGACCCGGCAAGCAGCCGAACAGGGCGCTCGTCTCGCTGTGTTTTCAGAGCTGGCGATCTGCGGATACCCACCGGCCGACTTCCTTGAGAAACCGAGCTTTCTCGCGCGTTGCCGCAAAGCGGTCGAAGAACTTGCCGCAGCCACTCGTGACCTGCCCACTGCGATCATCGCCGGCGTAGCCTTGCCTGCGCCTCCGAATGCCGGGAAACCCGCCGTAAACGCCGCAGTTTTGATCGATGGCGGCCATGTGCTCCTCGAGCAGCACAAGCGACTGCTGCCCTTCTATGACGTATTCGACGAGCAACGCTACTTCCTGCCCTCCGGTCCGCAGCAAGTTGTCGAACTCGATAACGTGCGCCTTGCTGTCTCCATCTGCGAAGACGCATGGAACGACAAAAACTTCTGGCCGCGTCGTCTCTACTCCTTCGATCCGCTCGAAGATCTGATGCGCCTGAACCCCGCGATCCACATCAACCTGTCCTCGTCCCCTTTCTGGCACTCGAAGCGCAAAATCCGACGCCAGATGCTCGCCGCCATTGCCCGTCGCGACGGCATCCCCGTCCTCATGTGCAATCAGGTCGGCGGCAACGACAGCCTCATCTTCGATGGCTCCTCCGTCGCCATAAACGCCCACGGTGACCTCATCGCGCAGGCAAAATCTTTTGAAGAAGACCTCGTTGTCGTCGATCCTTTCTGTGCGCCCGCAATCCCCGATCCACCCGACGACGACACTGAAGCCGCCTATCATGCTCTGGTCCTGGGCACCCGCGACTACGTCCGCAAATGCGGCTTCCGTAAAGCCCTCATCGCCCTCAGCGGCGGTATCGATTCTGCGCTCGTCGCAGCCATCGCAGCGGATGCTCTCGGCAAGGAGAATGTGCTTTGCATCGGCATGCCCAGCCCCTATTCCTCGCAGGGCTCCATCGATGACAGCCGTGCTCTTGCTGCCAATCTCGGAATACGCTTCGAACTCATTGGGATCAGCGATCTGGTTCATCAGTACACGCAGGCTCTTGAGCCGCTGTTCAAAGGCACGCAGTCCGGACTCGCCGAAGAGAACCTCCAGGCGCGCATCCGCGGTAGCCTGCTCATGGCACTCTCAAATAAATTCGGCTCTCTGGTGCTGACCACCGGCAACAAGTCTGAGATGGCCGTCGGCTATTGCACGCTTTACGGAGACATGGTCGGCGCGCTCGCGGTCATCGGCGATCTTATCAAGACGCGCGTCTATGCCATCTGCCGTTGGCTCAATCGCGAGCGCGATATCATCCCCCTGCCGATCCTCGAGAAACCTCCATCTGCCGAACTGCGCCCGGATCAGAAGGATACCGACTCCTTGCCGCCCTACGAGGTACTCGATCCTATCCTCGAGGCCTACGTCGAGCGTTATGAGACCCCCGAATGCATTGCGCAGAAAAACAGTTTTCCTCTCGAGCTCGTCCAACAGGTGGTACGCCTGGTGGAGCGCTCGGAATATAAACGCCAGCAGGCTGCACCGGTTTTGAAGGTCACTTCGAAATCCTTTGGCATGGGCCGCCGCTTTCCCATTGCCGTCAAGGTGCAGGTATAAGCTAAAGTTCGGGAGTCATCCCGCCAATGAAGGAGATATTCGCTTGATCCGTAACTCCGCTCGACTTGCCACAGCAACAGCTCTGGCCCTTCTGTTCTCTCCCGTCAATCACGCCTTTGCGCAGGACCAGGCTCCCGCCACCCCGACGCCCGAAGCTGCTGCGCCGGCAGCACCTGCGGCCGCTCCCGTTTTTCCCGCACCAGATCCGGCAGACTTCACTGCCACCGCTCCCACGAAGGATGTTGTCAACGCCTTCATGCAGGCCAACCTGGGCTTCGATGCCAACTCCATGTGGCAGGTGCAGGCGATCCAAAAAACCCAGATTCCAGGCATCAGCAAGGTCGTCGTGTTTGTTGGAGACAAGACCGGCAAGCAGCAGCCCTATCGCTTCGCTTTTTTCACCATGCCTGATGAGAAGCACATCATTGTCGGCGAAAGAATCGTTCCCTTCGGCGAGCATCCCTTCGCCGAGAACCGCGCCGTGCTCCAGCAACGCGCCGACGGCCCATATCGCGGATCAGCCGCGAAGGATCTCGAAATCGTCGAATTCGCTGACTTCCAGTGCCCCCACTGCAAAGCCGCCCAGGCCAACATGGACAAGCTCGTCACGGATTTTCCAAAGGCTCGCATCGTTTTCCAGAACTATCCCCTGGCCGCCGTTCACCCTCAATCCTCAATCGCAGCGGCCTACGGTATCTGCGTTGCAAAGCAGGCCGGCAGCACAGCCTTCTTCCAATTCGCCTCCGCCGTATTTGACGGGCAGGAGGGCCTCGCCACCGCTGATGGCGCAAGCCTCACCCTGAACAGTGCTGTCACCAAGGCCGGCCTCGATCCCGCAAAGATCGCTGCGTGCGCAGCGACGCCCGAAACCAAGGCCGCCGTAGAATCCTCCGTCCAGCTCAGCAAAGATCTCGACATCGCTTCGGTGCCCACGCTCGTCATCAACGGCCGCGAGGTTCCCGCCAACGCCCCCTACGAGACCCTGAAACAGCTCATCCAGTTTCAGGCCAAGATGGACGGCGTCGCGCAATAATAGAGCACGACTTTCCATGCCGCATCGCTTGATCTCTTTGCCATTTTGAGCGCATCGTGTCTGGGAACCCTTCGGATGATTCATCATTCGAAGGGTAAGCGGCGCTCAGAATCTGCTAGCGCAAATCTCTCGGAGACATGCCTTTCAGCCATCCAAAGGCGCCAATTGAGCGCGCCTACTGCGTACTCTGCCCCCGCTCAATCCGCACCATAGGCGAGTGCCCAGGCGCCTGCGTTCCGCGTATCACGTGCGGCGTAACAATGATCAGAAGACTGGCGTAATTCCGCTGCGCATCCGTGGCGGCGGTTACGGCGTTCAATCCCGGAATCTCTGTCAGCCCGGGCCATCCGCTCAGCGCGCGGCTTTCTTCCTTATCCACCTCGCTCACAATCACCACGCCCGAGTCGTCCTTCAGCGTGACAACGCCGGAGTAGCTCCGGTTGTTCAGAATCGGCACTCCGTTCAATGATGCTCCGCCCAGCGCCGTGATCTTCAAGTCCATCGTCAGCGCCACCTCGCCGCTGCGAATCACCCGCGGCGTAGCCTTGAACGTAAGTCCCAGGTCCTGGTATTCCACTTGCGGAATCGTTTGCGTTGCCGCCTGCTGCGTGAGCAGGGAACTCAAGCTTCCTGAGAGCCCCGCCGTCGTGAGCCCGGGAATGCTGATCCCGCCCGTGCCCAGATTCGAGTATTGCGACGTCGTGATCGGGTATCGCGACCCGCTCTTGATGGTCCCCTCTTCTCCATCGCCCAAATGCATTTGCACTTGATCCAGTTCGCGCGACTCGGAAGAATTGAGATTCAGGTTGAATGTCACCGGTCCCGCCGACACCCCCGTCAACGTCAACCCCCCGCCAAACAGCGCGATACCGTTCTGAAAAATCGAACTCGACACCTGTCCCGACGCCAGCAGAATTCCCAGAATCGCCAGCGTGTCGCCGGGCGAAGCCAGACCTGATGCGATAATCTCCTGCACTAGCGCCTGGTTCTGGTTCAGAATCGCCTGTTCTTCGGTGTATACGTTGAACGCCGTGATCTGCTGAGGAGGCTGAACGCCTGTATTGCGCTGGTTAGTGTGCATTACCTGGATCAGCCTTACATCCAGCAGCACCTGGCTTCGTCCGTCCAGCAGCGGGCGCAGCGTTTCATTGAATGCGTTCAGCTTGTCCGTCGTCGCGCGAATGGTCAGCGTTCCCGCACCTTGCTCAACCACCGCTTGCTGGGCCAGGAAAACGTTTTTGGCGAGGTTTCCGATATCCGTCATCTCGGTCGTCGTCAACCCACCCAGGTAGATCGTCTCGTACTCCTGCCGCATAAACTGCTGCCGATTCTCGCGCGTGTCCTTCGCCACGAGCGCCCGATGCGCATCCAGCGGAACGGTGAATGAATCGGTCACCATGTTCGCCGCTTGCATGGCCTGTCCAAAGGTGGCGTCGTCGATATCAAATCGCACTGGCGGCCCGGTCACGCTTTGGTCGACCGACGCTTCAATCCCGAATGTCCGAAACACCGTCTGGATCACTGTGCGACGGTCACTCTTCAGATGAAAACTATGCGTAACCGTAGTTGGTTCCAGCGTGGGCGCGGGCGCGAGCGTATCCGTCCCTTGCTCGTACAACGGCTTCGTTTGCGTTGCAGCCGCATCCGCTGCCATCTCGTCCAGGTGTTCCGCAACCTGGATGTTTTTGGGGTCGAGTTCCGCAGCTTTTTGTAACGCGGCCTGCTCTGCCGTTTTGTCTCCGCGAATCCGCGCCCTGGCCGCTGTCTGGATCAGATTCGTGACCTCATGACTGCGTGCCACCTCGGTAGCCGCGGCGTAGTTGGGATTCTCCGGATCCAGCGTCGCCGCTTCCTTGTAATCGCGCAGCGCCGCGTCATACTCTTGTTTCTCGAAGAGCTTCGTCGCCCGCAGGAACAGCTTCGTTGCGCGCCTGCGGTCTTTGCCCGTAATCGTCTTGGCGGGAGATTTATCTTTAGCCTGTTCGTTTGGAGCGCTGCTCGCCGCACCCTGCGCCGTATTCGCTGGCGCCTGCGCAGGCTGCTGAGAGCCCGCCGCTGCTGTCATCAGCAGCATCAACAGAGTCGCCGCGAATCCCGCGCTCACTTTCCTCACGCCGCGCCCCGCGTTGCTGCCAGCAGATCAGCCAGAGTCGTCGTGCAGACCTCTGGCTTGTGTTCCAGCAATTCGTCGAACGAGAAATGTCCGGTAGCGACCGCAATCACTGCCAGCCCGTTCGCATGTGCCGCTTCGATGTCCCGCGGCGTATCACCCACCACGCAAACGCTCGCTTGCGCGCCAGCTAGTTCGCGCGCCTTCTTCGCGGCGTGCGCCACTAGCTCCGAACGAACAGGGAAGTGATCGCTGAATCCGCCGAAGCGAAACCACTCGCGCAATCCCGCGCGCTCCATCTTGATCCAGCCAATCATTTCCAGATTTCCCGTTGCCACACCGAGCGTCGCTCCGTGGTCTGCCAGGTGCTTCAGCGTCTCTTTAACGCCCGGCATCAGGATCGGTTGCAACTCGTGGCGTCTGTCCGCCACATTCTGGCACATGCCCTCGAGAATCGCCGCCACCTGCGGCTCCAGCACGTCCGCCGGAATCCCCGCCCGTGCGCAAGCCTCGCGCAGTATCGAAGTGTCAGTATTCCCTGCCAGCGAAACACCTTCCAGCGAGACTTCGATTCCCATCACCTCGCGTACACTCGCAGGAAGGCTGTCCATGTGCACGCGGTCGCGGCTCCGCAAAAGCGTGCCGTCAATATCGAACAGGTATGCGTCCTGCCCATCCCAGGCAAAACCGCCTTCGATTGCAGTCCGCGCTTCGTTGTTCTGATGAGTTGTCTGCATGCCGATGCGAAGCTCGACTTCAGCCCTGGCGTATGCCCTGGCGTGCGGCTCCGAATATAGGACGTTCGCTGCGTGGCGGACGCTTGAGCCCGGCGCGAACTTCCGCCAGGCTGATGCCCAGTTCAGCCATCGTGCGGCTGAGTGTGTTTCTGTGAATACCCAGCTCCTCCGCGGCTTTGCACTGGTTCCCCTTGTTTGCCGCCAGCACTTCGCGCAGATACTGTCTCTTGAATTCTTTTACGGCATCCTCGTAGCGAATGCCGGTGGAATGCATCTGTGTAACCAGGCTGTCCAGGTCTCGTCTCACGTCAACCTCGTGCTCTACTAGATTGCCACAACCCGCGGGCTTGGGCGCGCGAAAAATTATCTGCTCTTCTCTTCGTGAATCAACTTCTGTGATTCCGATTCCAGCGTATACAATTCCTGACGCACGCGGTCCGAAAGCCGCGACGGGGCGACGCGAACGCTCACGTGGAGTGCACCGAAGAAATACCTTGGTAACCTCGCGTCCGTCAACCACACAGTTTGCGGAAAGAACGCCACCGTAACGAGGATGCACACCATTACGAAGACCATACCCTCCACAAAACCGAAAGCCCCTCCCGCCAGCCGGTCAAGGCAACCCAGTCCCACTTTCTCAAACATCTTGGCCAGCAGCGACCCAAGAATACTTGCTACCGCCATCACCGCAAGCGCAATCATCAGGAACGCGATCGCATTCGCCACTTCGACGGAATGAATCAGCGGCTTCATCAAAGCTGCGAGCCGCCAGTAGTTCCACGCTGCCAGTGCCAGTCCCAGGATTAGCCCCGCCAGCGAGAATGCCGACCGGAAGAACCCTCGCGCAATGCCTCCGAGCACGGCCGCTGCCAGCACCACCACGATGATCCAATCGACGAGCGTCATCCCTTCACCGTCTGCGCAGACACATCGAGATCCCGTCCGGTCAAGCGGCGAAATGCCTCGAGGTATTTCTGCAGTGTACGCTGAACTACGTCATCGGGGAGACTGGGCGCTGGTTCCTGTTTGTTCCAATGAATGCTCTCAAGGTAGTCGCGTACAAACTGCTTGTCGAAACTCGGCTGCGCGCCCCCTGGCTTCCACAGCGACGCCTCCCAGAAACGCGAAGAGTCGGGCGTCAGCACTTCGTCTGCCAGCACAATGCCATCCTGCGTCCTGCCAAACTCAAACTTCGTGTCCGCCAGGATCAGCCCGCGCGACTCGGCATGCTTCCCAGCCTTCTCATAGATCGCCAGCGTCAGCCGCCGCAGCTCCTGTGCCGTATCCGCGCCTACCGATTTCTCCACTGCCGCGAATGAGATGTTTTCATCGTGCGTTCCGTCCTGGCTCTTGGTCGAAGGGGTAAACAGCGGCTCTGGCAGCCGCGACCCATCCTGCAAACCCGCCGGCAACTTGATCCCGCACACGGTTCCGCTGGCTTTGTACTCCTTCCATCCCGATCCCGCAATATACCCCCGCGCCACGCACTCAACCGGAAACATTTGTGCGCGCCTCACCAGCATCGACCTTCCCTCAAGCTGGTCCCCATACTTGTGCAGCTCCGCCGGAAAGTCTGCAACTTTCGTGGCAATCAGGTGGTTCGGCACAATATCCCGAACCAGCTCGAACCAGAACAGCGAAATCTGCGTCAGGATCTTGCCCTTGCCCGGAATCCCCGTGCCGAGTACGTGATCGAACGCCGAGATGCGATCCGTCGCCACCAGGAGCAGTGCATCGCCTACCGCATACAAATCGCGAACCTTGCCCCTGCCGATTAACGGAATCGAGCCTAAATCTGTCTTCAAAAGTGTTGTCATGGGAGAGTCTTTCCTCGGCGTCGTGAATCTCCGATTTTCTTGCCGCCGGCCGCCTTTGTCAAACGCGTTCGAATCGAGCAAATTGACTTCCACGAAATCCAAGTCGATATCTGCCTGCGTTTCCCACAAAGGCCTGTGACAGCCGTCACGGAGCGCCAGATCAAGTTGGGCGAAACTTCATTTGTCACCAAGGTTCGGGAGCTCGTTAGAAGGTTCCTTTGAGCCGGTGGCACGAGGCAGCAGTGGAAAGGGGAAGCCGCGGCTAGCTTCGTTTTATTGGGATCGCCAGTAGCTGTGTACTACCGACCTCCAGTGCCAGCTACTGGTCCCCGTCTTGATCTTGTGTTATTCCATGCAAGCGCCTCCGAAGCGAAGATATCCTTTGGGGGCGATTTTTTTGTCTTTTGCCCCATTCATCACACTCGTCTGTTTGGCCATCCTTCGGATTGATCTCATCCTTCGGGCCCGGTCGTTATAATTCTGCAATCCACTGAGAGGTTGGTCACATGGGCTTGAAGAGATTCCTCGCCGTAGTTTTCTGCGTAGTCGCTCTAACCGCTACATCCCTCGCGCAGTCCTTGCCGTCGGGCGTTCAAAAGGTTACTTCCATCGAGGGCGTCACGGAGTACTCCTTCCCGAACGGCCTCCACGTCCTCTTGTTCCCCGACAACTCCAAGCCCAAGATCACGGTCAACGTCGTCTATAAAGTCGGTTCACGGAACGAGGGCTACGGCGAGACAGGCATGGCCCATCTGCTCGAGCATATGACCTTCAAGACGTCCACCGGCGGCCGCGAGATCTTCAAGGAACTCACCGACAGGGCAGGCGGATTCTTCAACGGCACCACCAATTACGACCAGACGATGTACTTCGAGACCTTCAATGCCAGCGATGAGAACCTTCACTGGGCACTGGAGCTCGAAGCCGATCGCATGGTCCGCATGACGATGCTCAAGAAAGATCTCGACACCGAGATGACCGTTGTGCGCAACGAAATGGAATCCGGTGAAAACAACCCAACGGAGGTTCTCGAGGAACGCGTGCTCGCCTCAGCGTACAACTTCCACAACTACGGCAAAACCGTCATCGGCAATCGCACCGATGTTGAGCGAGTTCCCGTGGAAAATCTGGCCGTCTTCTACAAAAAGTATTACCAACCGGACGATGCCGACCTCATCATTGCCGGCCAATTCGATGAGTCCAAGGCCCTCGCCATGGTAGCTGCCACCATCGGCGCTCTGCCTAAGCCCGAGCGCGTACTCAAGCAGCCGTATACATCTGAACCTACCCAGGAAGGCGAGCGCTCCGTCATCCTTCGCCGCGTTGGCAACATCCAGGCCGTGTTGGCTGTATACCACATCCCCGCGGGCCTTCACCCCGATGCGGCGGCCCTTGAGGTTGCCGCCCAGATTCTCGGCGCTCCGCAAACCGGGCGTCTTTACAAGGCGCTCGTCGACAGCAAGAAAGCCGTCTCCACCAACATGAGCGCCGACGGCATGCACGATCCCGGCGTCGCCGAGGCTTTTGCACAACTCAAGCCCGACCAGTCCATCGACGACGCCCAGCAAACACTTCTCAAAGTTGTCGAGGGTCTTGCCACCAACCCTCCTACGCAGGAGGAAGTCGATCGTGCCAAGGGCCGCATCCTGAAAAACATCGAACTCTCCTTCACCAACTCGCAAAACGTTTCCATCATGCTCGGCGGTTACATCGGCGATGGTGATTGGCGAGCCATGTTCCTCAGTCGCGACGAGGTCGCCAAGGTGACCCCAGACGATGTAGTCCGCGTCGCGAAGGCCTACCTCAAGTCCTCCAACCGCACCGTTGGTGAATTCATCCCCACCGCCACACCCGACCGCGCAGAAATCCCCGCAACCCCTGATCCCGCCGTGATCTTCAAGGACTACAAAGGCGGCGCAACCATCCAGCAGGGCGAAGCCTTCGATCCTACGCCGCAGAACATCGAGGCCCGTGTCATCCGTGCCAAGTTGCCCAATGGCATGAAGCTTGTCATGTTCCCCAAGAAGACACGCGGCGGCACCGTCGTGGCCCGCATCAACATCCACTTCGGTGACGAGAAATCTCTCTTTGGCAAAGGCACGCAAGCCCAGATTGCCGGCGCGCTCCTGATGCGTGGAACGAAAAACAAAAACCGTCAGCAGATTCAGGACGAAACTGACCGCCTGAAAGCGCAGATCAGTGTCACCGGCAGCGTCAGCCAGGCCAGCGCCAGCGTACGCACCCTCGATGCCAATCTCGCCGACTCCCTGCGTCTAGTCCGCGAACTCCTTCGCGAGCCCTCGTTCCCCGAGACTGAATTCGAACAGGTCCGCCAGCAGCGTATCGCCGGCGCAGAAGCCGGCAAAACCGAACCCAACAACCTCGTCCAGATCGATCTGTACCGTCATCTCAACGCCGAATATCCGCGCGGCCACGTCCACTACGTTGCCACGCTCGACGAAGAAATTGAAGACGACAAGAAAGTCACGCTCAACGAAGTGCGCTCGTTCTACCAGCAGTTCTATGGCCCCGGCGATGGAGAAATTGTCCTCAGCGGCCAGTTCGATCCCGAACAGATGCGCAAGCTCGTCACCGAACTCTTCGGCGACTGGAAGAGCGCAAGCCGCTACCAGCGCGTCCCCGACTCATATGCAAAGGTCGATGCCGTCAACCACAAGATCGAAACGCCCGACAAGCAGAACGGCCTCTTTCTCGCAGGCATGCCTTTGAAAATGAAGGACACCGACCCCGACTACCCGGCGCTAACCATTGCCGGAATGGTCTTCGGCGGTACGCCCAATTCGCGCATCTTCCGTCGCATCCGCGTCAAAGACGGTCTAAGCTATGGCGCCGGCGCACAGTTCCAGATTCCTACCGAAGATGATTCTGCAGTCCTCTCAGGATTCGCCATCGCCGCTCCGCAGAACATGCCCAAAGTTGAATCCGACTTCAACGAGGAGCTTGCTCTCGCGCTCAAAGATGGCTTCACGGCAGACGAAGTCGAGAAAGCCAAGAAGACCTGGCTTGATGAACGCACCGTGCAGCGCTCTGAAGAAGGCTCCATCGCATCACTACTCATCACCCGCGAATACTGGGGCCGCACCATGCAGTGGGATTCGAAACTAGAAGCTGCCGTCGCCGTGCTAACTCCGCAACAAGTCAACGATGCATTCAAACATCACGTCGACCCCGCCACCTTCACCATCGTCAAAGGCGGCGACTTTAAAAAAGCAGGCGCCTACCAACAGCCACAATCCGGAGGCGGCAATTGATCGCTGCAATCACTTGGAAAGATTGTCATGTTGAGCGGAGGTCGCCTCAGCGACCGCAGTCGATACATCTGCGGTTGTTGCTTCTAACAAACTGACGATTGCTGATCCACTGATCAAGAATCCTTGCCGGGTGCCCCATCCTTTCGACAGCACTTTGTCGAAAGGGTGGGAATGCACAAACCTTCCCTATCCCTTCAACCCAAAAACCGCCGCGGCGAAAACAGCCCGATTGGATGCGCGGTCGAACCCGGTCGTCGCAAGGTCCGCCAGAATCTCCCCCACCACACCGGCAAACTTGAACCCATGCCCCGAGAATCCGCACGCGATCGTGCACGAAGGGACCTGCGGATGCGCCCCGATCACAAAGTGCTCATCCGGGGACATTGTGTAAAGGCAGGTCTCCGCCCGCACCACCTTGCCATCCAGTGCCGGCATCCTCACCTTCAACTTCTCAATAATCCTCTGCACATCCGACGCGTGAATCGCACGGTCAACCGTCTCCGGCGTGCACACCACATCGCTGCCGTGAATCGCCGCCTTGATCCCGCCTCCTGGTCCGTCGATTGCAGGAAATCCATATCCCGGATGCCCGCCCTGAAGATCCTCGCATAAGAAAACCGGAAATCTCTGCGGCAAGAATGGCGTCACGCCCGTTGTTGGTTCGATCCACGCCATCACCTGCCGCGTCACACGCAGCTGAAAAATCCCCCGCAGTGCATCGTTGGCCCATGGCCCTGCCGTAATCACCAGGTGTCCAGCGCTGTATGCGCCTTTGCTCGTCCGAACCTCAACGCGATCGCTGTCCGCGGTCCACGAAAGAACGCTCTCCTCGAACTGGAGTTCCGCACCTGCACGCGCCGCAAGTTTCAGCTGAGCACGAATGCACTCCTCGGGGAAAAGATACCCAGCGTTCGTCTCGTGAACCGCAACGTCGCCGGCTTGCGGAACCACGACAGGGAAGCGCGCACTGATCGCCTGCCCTTCCAGCACCTCGAAAGGAATTGAGTGCCGCTCTGAAGCTGCAATTGTGCGTTTCACCAGTTCGCCGTCTCGCGAGCCGATGTTCATGCCGCCAGTGATGTGCAGCAGGCGAGTGCCGGTATCTCTCTCGACCTTGCGCCACAATTCATAAGCGCGCAACACCAGCGGAATGTAATCCGCGCTTTCAAAATATGCCTGGCGAATCATCCGCGACCCGCCGTGCGAAGAGCCCTTGTCGTGAGGAGAGGTAAACTGCTCGAGCCCCAGCACGCGTTTGCCGCGTTCAGCAAGATGCTGCGCTGCCGCGCTCCCCATCGCGCCAAGCCCAAGAACAATGACGTCGTAAGCCATTCAGCTCAATTCAAGAATTCTGATTGCGAATCTTCATTCAGAGTTGAATCCCACGAGATCCGTGCCGTTAGCAATTCTGGTATTTCCAGTTGCGCTGCTTTCCCTCGCTGATCCATTCCACAGCCGTCGCAATTCGTTTGTCGCGCGTCTCTGCGCGCTTGGCGTCTGCGATCCACTCCACGTATTCCTTCTTGCAACTGGGACTGAAAGCAGCGAAGACAGCTGCAGCCTTCTTATTGGCTTTGAGAGCCTTGGTAAACTCCAGCGGCGCTTCCAGCGGAGGCGCGGGAGCCTTCACCACCTTGTGCCGGGCAGCGATCGGGCTCGTGTATTCACCTTTGTCAATGAAGGCAACTGCCTGCCGAAGGATACTCAGGATGTCTTTTTTGCTAGGCAGGTCTTCCACGCGCGTCAGCCGTCCAAGCGAACCCATAGCACCCGTCTTCAGCGCTTTCTTGTCGCGCAGGACCGCCGAGATCTCTTCACCCCAGAAGCCAAAGCTGCAATGTTCGTTGAAGGCCGACATGTTGCCAAGAATCGCGCCCTTGTACTCGAAGAAAGGGCGGCTCCACTTCATGGTTTCCACCACGGCAGGGCATGCCTTGTGAACCAGTTCGCGAATCTCGAAGAGAATCGGCTGCGCAAAAGGTCTGGACTTGGCAATGTAGGCGTCGACTCGGGTATCGAAGGAGGATGTTCTTGGGCTCACTGTTCCGCTCCTCAAAAGGTTTGGAAAACAGTGTAACCGTATTCGCAGAGATTTGAGGAGGGGACTGTGCTCACGCCGACCGTGCGTTAGTCGAGATACCCGGGTGCCCCATCCATGCGACGTTGTTGTTTTTGTCGCAAGGGTGGGAGAGCACAAACCTTGTCCGATTCACCGGAGCCGCCTGCCCCAGAGGTGAGATATGGGAGATGCTGAAATTCAACTCACGGAGGAATGAGGAATAAGGAGCAGTCCCTACGCCGTAGCCCGCTGCTGCTCCTGCCCACCCAGTTTTACGCTGATTACCTTCGACACGCCCGGCTCCTGCATCGTCACGCCGTAGATCATGTCCGCGGAGTGCATCATGCGCTTCGAGTGCGTCACCAGTAGGAACTGCGTCTCTCTGCTCAGCGTGTGCAGCAGGTCGGCCAACCGGCCCACGTTCGTTTCATCCAGCGCCGCATCCACTTCGTCCAGCACGCAGAACGGGCTCGGCTGGAACTGGAAGATACCAACCAGCAGAGAAATCGCCGTCAACGCCTTCTCGCCACCGGAGAGCAGCAGCACATTCTGCAATTTCTTGCCCGGCGGTGAAGCCACAATCTCCAACCCACTCTCGGCTTGATTCTCTGCGTCCGTCAGCCGCAGGAACGCCTGCCCGCCGTGGAACAGCCGCGTAAACACCTGCCCGAAGTTCTCATTGATGCGCGCAAACGCCTCGTCAAACTTCTCTCGCGAAATCTGATCGATCTCCTTGATTGTCTCCTGCGTGTTCTCGATCGACTCGACCAGATCTCTGCGCTGTGTCTCAAGGAAGCTGTGCCGTTCCGCCGTCTCCTTGTACTCTTCCAGCGCCATCATGTTCACCGGGCCCATCTGCTCGATCTTCTGCCGAAGCGTCCGGCAAGTCTCTTCCTCAACTGCCAGCGGCTCATCGGCAATGCGCGCAATCTCCGCATCGGCGCGAAGCTCAGCCGCCTCCACGTTCACTTCCGTCAGGCAGCTTCCTTCCAGGTGCTCCAGATCCGACCGCAGCTTCGCGGCCTGGCTCGCGCGGCTGCCGCGATCTTCGCGCAACTGGTCCAGCGTCGCACGCGCGGTCTTCAACTCCGTTTCCATCGTCGCCAGCTGATGCCGTAGTTCCTGCGCCTGCACCGCAATTGCCTCAGCCTGCGCCAACGCTTCGGCCTTCTGCGTCGTCAACTCCTGCTCGCGACGCGCCAGCTCCGCGCTTTCCTTGATGCGCTGCTCTCGCTCCGCTTCTGCTGCTGCACGCTGCTGATCAATCGCCAGCACGCGCCGCTCAAGATCGCTGTGCAACCGGTCGATGCGCTGGAAAGCTGCCTCCGCACCGCGCCGCCGTTCCTCCAACCCGGCAAGTTCTGCCGTCAGCTTCGCCGCCTCATGCTGCATCGTCTCGCGCGTTTGCCGCATCGTCGCCAGCTTGTTCTGCTGCTCGTCCAGCGCGGTCTCGGCAGTCGCACGCTCTGCTTCCAGACGCACCGCCTCTTCGCGCTTCTGTTCGATCACTGCATGCTTGGCCTCGCGTGCTTCCTTGTTCCGGGTAGCCTGCGTCATCCACTCCTGCAGACGGCGCTCGATGCGTTGCGCCTCGTTCTCCATCTGCTTCAGCGCCGCGCCCTGGTTCGCCGCATCGCGCTCTGCCTGTCTCCGCTCCTCGCTGCGTGCCTCCAGCAGCGTCGTCAGCTCCTCGATCTGCCGCGTCAGTGCTGTCGCTTCCAGTTCTGCTTGTCCCAGGTCGCGCTCCAGCGTCGAAAGCCGCATCTCCGTCTCACGCAGTTCGCGCTTCAGCACCAGCGGACCAGCACTCGCCGGTTTGCCGCCGGTCACTGTCGCGTTATGGAAGCACTCGCCTCCCGGCGTCAGGAAATAGGCATGCGTATGCTCATTCGCCATGGCCTGCGCCAGTTCCGCGGTCTCCACGAGATATCCATCGCGCAGCTTCGGCAGAATCGTCTCCAGCGACCGGCCAAACCCGTTCAGCACGCGCACTGCATCTTTCAGCGGAGTCACGCCAGGCCCGGAGATTGTTTCCGCCGCATCGCTAAACAGAGCTGCTTGAGCCGAATCGTGAATCAGGAACGTTGCCCGTCCGTCCACGCCCGACTTCAGCACGCGCACGCCTTCTTCGGCCGCATCCCAGCTCTTGACGACGACATAGTTGAGCTCTTCACGCAGAAACTCGTCGACCACGCCTTCGTGCTGCCCGCTCACTTCGATAAAGTCCGCCAGCGTGCCGACCGGCGTCGATCCGTTCTGCAGTGCTCCCGGCTTCAGCAGTCGCCGGACTGTTTCCGTTGAGTAGCTGTGATCCCGAATCAGTGACTCCAGCGAGTCCCTGCGCCCCACTGCCGTCGCCCGTTCGCTGCGCAACAGGTTTGCCTTCGCGCGCACTGCGCCCTCATCCGCGCGTCGCGACTGCAGTTGCCCACGCACCTCCGTAATCTCCACCTCAAGCTGCTTCAGCGTCTCCCCGGCCGACTCAAAGCGCAGCCGTGCCTGCCCGCTCTGCACGCCCAGGCTCTCCTGCTCATTGCGCGCCTGGTTCATCTCCGCATTCAGCCGCTCTGCCTCGCGCTCCAGCGCCGCCAGGCTCTCTTCTGCCTGCGCCGTGCTGTTCCGCGCATTGCCCGCCAGCGACAGAAGGTGCATCGTATGGCGTCGATCGCCCTCAAGCTTGCGCTCAGCGTTGAATACCTCATCCGCAGCCGCGCGCGCCTCGTGTTGCCGCGCCTCCACCTTTTCGTGAAACGCACGAGCCTCGCCTGCCGCCGTCTCCAGAAACGCCTTCTGCTGCTGGCGCTCTTCGGCGATCGTGCCCAACTGCGTCTTCGTCTGTTCCAACTCGCCCGCCGCCGCTGCCAGCCGGGCCTCGAGATCCGTCACGCGCTCCGCATTGCCGCGTTCCCGTGCTGCCGCCCGTTCCAGTTCCACAGCGGCGCCGTTCGCACGGTTCTGTGCGTCCTGCCCATCCCGATCGAGCTCATACCCGCGCTCTGTAAGAGAGTGCTGGGTCGCTTCCATCGTTCCAATCTCAGCGGCGCCGCTGGTAATCTTCTCCGCGAATGCGGCGATCTCCTTCTCCAGCCGCGCCTGCTCCGCATCCATCAGCGCCATGCGGCTAGCCAGCACGACACGCAACCGTCCGCGAAGCTCATCGCGAACCTGCGCAAACCGCTCAGCTTTCGACGCCTGCCGCTTCAGGCTGTTCATCTGCCGCGTGACTTCTTCGAAGATGTCGTCCACGCGCGCCAGGTTCTGCTTCGCGCTCTCCAGCCGCAACTCCGCCAGCCGCTTCTTCGTCTTGAAGCGCGTAATCCCCGCGGCCTCTTCAATAATTGCGCGCCGGTCGTGCGGCTTCGAACTCAGCAACTGCCCGATCCGCTCCTGCCCGATAATCGCGTAGCTCTCCGGCCCCAGGCCCGTACCCATGAAGATGTCCTGGATATCGCGCAGCCGGCACAGCTTCCCATTCAGCAGGTACTCGCTCTCACCAGTCCGGAAGAGCCGCCGCGTGACAACAATTTCGCCCTTTTGCGGAGTCCGGTTGAACTTCCTGCGGCGAATCTTCAGCACCACGGGTTGCGGCCCGCCGGCAGCCGCCTCAGCCGTTCCGTCAGCAGCGGCGTGTTGCGTTTGGGCACCAACCTCTGCGGCGCCTTCTTCGTCGTCCAGGGACTGCCCCGGCTGCTCATTGGCAATAATCTCTTCCGCCTCCGCCGCCTTTTGCTTGCGAAGTTCGTTCTCGTCCCAGTCCGCCGGGCCGTCGTGATCCACCACGACATCCGGCTCGACCGGAATCGGCCCCTCGTACGCCTCCGGGTCCACCATCGTGATGGTCACCTCGGCCATCCCCAGCGGCTTCCGCTCCCGTGTTCCTGCAAAGATCACGTCCTGCATGCTTCCGCCACGCAGGCTCTTGGCGCTCTGCTCGCCCAGCACCCAGCTCACCCCATCCAGGATGTTCGACTTCCCGCATCCGTTCGGCCCCACAACAACCGCGATGCCTGTTCCCGGCACGGTCAATTCCGTGCGGTCGCAAAAGCTCTTGAAGCCGAGAATGTGGATTTTTTTCAGTTTCAGCATGTACTCTCCGGGTCAGCGGGATACGAACAGGTTCAACCTTGGCAGCCAGCGCTGGCGACGTGCCAGAGGGGAAATGACCCTCTCCGATTACAGACTCTAAGGAGCCCAAAAGACAGGGTCAATCATGGGGAGAGGTTCTTTTGTGGATAAGGGGGTCCCGAACCTTTCTTCTTCGATTATTTTAGGCTTTTTTCGGAATTTGTCCTATTTTTATTGAGTTTATGCCGAGTTTTCCACAAGCCCAATTGCACCCAGAATTCATGCCAGATCCGACGAAAAACTCACAGCCTTCCGGATCACTTTCTCGATCGCTCTCAAGGCCTGCGCTCTGGGAAACCCCGGCCGGCTCGCCAGCCGGATCGTCCTCCGCGACTTTCCCGCCAGCGGAAGCAGCACAATCCCTCTCTGCCCCAGCGACCCGGCCGCGAGTGCCGGGATCAGGGTGACCCCGTATCCCGCCGCCACCAGGTTTACCAGCGTCTCCAATGTCGCCGCCTGCATCGTCCCCTGCAGCACACCCCGGGAATGTCCCATCCCATGCGCACCATGTTTGGCTCCGCAAGCCGCCAGCGCCTGTGTCGTCAGGCAATGCCCATCCGCCAGTACGAGCAGTTCGTCCGTCAGAGCCTCTTCGTCAACCTTCTTTGCGCCCGCAAGTTTGTGATTCCGCGGCAGCGCCGCCAGCAGCGGCTCGTCAAACAACGCAATCTCCGTAATCTCCGGCGCATCCGTCTCGGTCGCCAGCAGCGCTGCATCCAGCTTGTGATTCCGCAACCCCTCGACCAGCGCCCGCGTCTGGTCTTCCCAAAGCTCGATTGTCAGGCCCGGATACTCCTGCTTCAGCGGCTTCAAAATCAACGGCATCAGATACGGCGCAACCGTCGGAATGACACCCAGCTTCAGCGGCCCTACCAGCGGATCTCGCGCTGCCCGCGCTACCGCCTCCATCTGTCCGGCTTCGGCCAGCGCTCTCCGTGCATGGGTCAGAATCTGGCTCCCCACCGGCGTCATGTCCACGCGCTTGTTGGTCCGTTCCAGAAGCGTTACTCCCAACTCGTCTTCGAGCTTCTTGATCTGGCTGCTCAGCGTCGGCTGGCTCACGTTGCAAGCCTCCGCCGCACGCCCAAAGTGCCGGTGCTCCGCGATCGCCACCAGGTACCGCAATTCCTGCAAATTCACATAACCTCCGCAACGCCGGATTCCGCTAACTTGCTAACTCGCTCCTTCCGGAAGCGGAAGCTAACTCGCTGCCTTTGTCCTAACTCCGCTAACCCCGCTAACCGCGCGCAGCGCGCCTAACCCCGCTTTCTCCCCATCATAGGCTCCGCCAATCATCATCGTAGAAACAATTGATTTGCCATATCGAACCCCGCGGCGATACCTTACCCTTGAATGCGGTGTATATCTACCGGGGTTCTCCCGGGAACCTCCTCCTTAACCAGCAATTTTGCACACGACTTTCAGGAGACATCATGTCTAGCGAAGCACAATGCCCGTTCTCAAACGGCGCAATCAAGCACACATCGGCAGGCGCAAAGGGTAACCGGGATTGGTGGCCCAATCAGTTGAACCTCGGCATCCTGCATCAGAACTCCTCGCTCTCCAATCCGATGGAGAAGGAGTTCGACTACGCCCAGGAGTTCAAGAGCCTCGACCTGGATGCCGTGATTAAAGACCTCCATGTCCTCATGACGGATTCGCAGGATTGGTGGCCCGCTGACTTCGGCAACTACGGCCCGCTTTTTATCCGCATGGCCTGGCACTCCGCAGGCACGTATAGAATTCACGACGGTCGCGGCGGCGCTGGCCGAGGAGCGCAGCGTTTTGCGCCTCTCAACAGCTGGCCTGACAACGTCAACCTCGACAAGGCACGCCGCCTGCTCTGGCCGATCAAGCAGAAGTACGGCCGCAAAATCTCCTGGGCCGACTTGATGATCCTGGCCGGCAACGTGGCTCTGGATTCGATGGGCCTCAAGACCTTCGGATTCGGCGGCGGTCGCGCAGACATCTGGGAGCCGGAAACCGACACCGATTGGGGTCCTGAAACGACTTGGCTCGGCGGTGACCAACGCTACAGCGGTGATCGCGAGCTGGCGAACCCACTTGCTGCCGTGCAGATGGGCCTCATCTACGTGAACCCCGAAGGTCCAAACGGCAATCCTGATCCCGTCGCCTCGGCGCGCGATATCCGCGAAACCTTTGCCCGCATGGCGATGAACGACGAAGAAACTGTGGCCCTCATCGTCGGCGGACACACCTTTGGCAAGACACATGGTGCCGCCCCCGCGAGTCACGTTGGTGCGGAGCCCGAAGGCACAAGCTTTGAGGAGATGGGACTCGGCTGGAAGAACAGCTTCGGTACCGGCGTCGGTGGTGACGCTATCACCAGCGGGCTTGAAGTCATCTGGTCCCAGACACCGACAAAGTGGAGCAACAATTTCCTCAAGAATCTCTTCGGCTACGAATGGGAGCTGACCAAGAGCCCCGCCGGTGCGCACCAGTGGAAGCCCAAGGGGGATGCCGCTGCCGGTACAGTGCCGGATGCGCACGACCCCTCCAAGCATCACGCGCCTTCTATGCTCACCACGGACCTCGCCCTTCGATTTGATCCGGTCTACGAAAAGATCTCGCGCGATTTCCTTAACAATCCCGACAAGCTCGCCGACGCCTTCTCTCGTGCCTGGTTCAAGCTCACCCACCGCGATATGGGTCCCATCTCACGCTATCTCGGCCCCCTCGTTCCCAAGGAAGAGCTCATTTGGCAGGACCCCGTCCCCGCCGTCGATCATGAGCTGATCAATGACAAGGACATCGAGGCGCTGAAGGCCAAGGTGCTGGCTTCTGGACTGGCGATTTCCCAGCTCGTCACCACCGCGTGGGCTTCGGCTGCAACCTTCCGTGGTAGTGACAAGCGCGGCGGCGCCAACGGCGCTCGCATTCGCCTCGAGCCCCAGAAGAACTGGGAAGTCAACCAACCCGCCGAGTTGGCCACAGTGCTTTCGAAGCTCGAAGCCATTCAGAAGGATTTCAACGCTTCGCAGAAAGGCGGCAAGAAAGTCTCACTCGCCGACCTCATCGTTCTCGCCGGTTGCGCAGCCGTCGAGTCCGCAGCAAAGAAAGCCGGCCACAACGTAAAGGTCCCCTTCGCGCCAGGTCGCACTGACGCTTCGCAGGCACAGACCGATACTGCTTCCTTCGCGGTCCTGGAGCCAATTGCCGACGGCTTCCGCAATTACGCCCGCAAAGGCGCCGAAGAACACGCCGCCGCCATGCTGCTCGACAAGGCGCAGCTCCTCGGCCTGACCGGTCCGGAGATGACGGTCCTTATCGGCGGCATGCGTGCGTTGGGCGCGAATGTCGCGCACTCGCCGCACGGCGTCTTTACAAAACGGCCTGAGACTCTGACGAATGATTTCTTCGTGAACCTGCTCGACATGGGCACAAAGTGGGCGAAGTCAGAGAAGTCACCGGACGTGTTGGAAGGACGCGATCGCCACACCGGCGAGCTCAAGTGGACGGCCACTATCGTCGACCTCGTCTTCGGATCGAACGCCCAACTCCGCGCCATCGCCGAAGTCTACGCCAGCAGCGACGCCAAGCAAGCCTTCGTGCAGGACTTCGTGGCTGTCTGGAACAAAGTGATGAACTCGGATCGTTTCGATCTCCTGAGAGAAGGACATATCGAAGATGTTCCTCCGTCAACCCACCCCGTAGCCGAAACCGTAGCCGGCGACTGACCAACAGGTAGTGTCATCGCGAGCGAATCGGGTTCCCCAGCGACAGGTCTTTGTCGCTGGGGTGGTAAGAGGCAGTATCTGCGGTTGTTCTTGTTCTGCATCGCCACGAATTGGGTGCACCCAGGTCTCGATTCTGAGACCTGGGTGCTCAACGGAAGAGCTCTGGAGGTCTCCCATTTATGACGGACTTCCCACTGAATTCAGATCTTAGAATTGTCATCCTGAGGGGAGCGGGTTTGGGGCCCCGCGAACGATTCATCGTTCGTGGGGTAAGCGAATCGAAGGATCTGCTTTTGTTTCTTGGCACTCCACACGTTGGGTACCCGACCCTTGAATCGTTTTGTGATTCAATAGTTGTGAACCACGAACTACAGTCGTGAACTAAGAACTACGAACTTTCTTAAACGTCAGCGTCGCATAGTTCATCTGTCCCTGCGCGATCGTATGCACCGTTAGCACATTCCTTCCCTTGTCCAGATGAACCGTCGCGAGGTCCTTCGCCACATTCCAGTGATGCCACTGCCGCCACCCCAATGGATCGGTCGCATCGTACGTCGACACAATCGCCAGTGGGCCCGTCGCCGGCACGCCATTCACATCCAGTGAAATCGTTCCGCCCCGATTTGATGTATACAGCAGATCGGCCGTGTATTCGCCCGTCTCAGCCACATCCACTGTCACATTGAACCACTCGCCCGGCTCCGTCCATCCCACGTAAAGCAGTCCCGCCGGCGGCGTCACCTTGTCATAAGGGTTATCGTCAATCTTCGGATCGAGCCCAAACTTCGTATACGAAGTATCCACGCCCTCGTTCATCCGAAACTCATTGAGATAAGTCCCATTCGCCGGATTCAGCGCGCCGCTTCCGTTATTCTTCGCATCCGCATCGTGATATGCCACGCCCTCGCCGCCCAGATCGTAGTACGCGCACATCACCGTGCCCGGAATCTTCTGCGCCCCGCCGTTGTACTTGCTGTCATGGAACGGAATCCCTTTGTAGCTCTTCAGAAAATCCGTCTTCTGCGCCCCAACTGTGCCCGCAGCCATCAGCGCCACTACAGAAGCCGTCAACCAATACCGATAAACCATACGACGCATCACTAAATTCACCGTTCTTTCCAGAGGATTATGCGAATCACACGAATACTAACCGCGCGCGCTCGAATCCGAAAGTGATCGAAAATCTATCTCGCTCGCTGCAGATATGGAATACGGAGGGAGAAGCAGCCTTAAGGCTGCTGAAATCACGCGCAGGAGTTGCAGGCCTTTAGGCCCGGACAGCCCCGGCCATCCGACACTCTCATGTTCTTCACGTGGAGCGACGCGCCATGAACTACTGCGGTTGTCCATCACGATTGGAGGCCAGGGGATTCAGATGCTATACAAAAGAATCAATCTCGAGCTCGTTGTGGTCGCTGATGAGGCCGACGCAGTTGTCGCCGGGTTGAATGCATCGCTCGATCAACTGGAAGAACGGCACACACTTTTCGGTGGTGAGATCGAGTCCGTCCCTTTCGAGCACCCCCGAACGCGGAAGAGATCGGCACTCGCGCATACGATAGCCGCAGGCGAGACGGTCGCCGTTGCTATCCAGGCGGCGCGCGAGAGCGTGACTGTTGCCCTCCGCGCAGTCATCTAATTTCCCTCCGGCGAAGCGTAGGCCATTGATCGCGCTGAGAACTCAAAGCAAGCGGCTTGCCCGAGCAACTCGGCAACAAGCGGGTAGTCATTTCCGGATCGATGGGAACTTGCGCGGAACGCGTAACGCGCTGCATGGCTCGATGAGTACCCGACTTTTGATCTGTTAGTTCAGGAACCGAGCTTTAAGCTTAGTAAGTCGGGCGTCGCTTCTTCCTGGAAGATGATACTGTCTGCCTTCCGAATAAGGCTGTTCGTCCCCCATCGAATGAGAATTGCAGCCAACGAGACGCAGACGACCAGAGAAATGGACCCTAATCGACTGGCCAGCAACCGCCATTCAAGTGAAGCTGCCTCGCTGATCAGCGGCAATCCCAGGAGCATGCCACCCCAAAAGACGAAATGGAGTTTTGCTTTCCCTGGCAGATAAGAGCAGGTAAACGGGAGGTTACGCAGACTCACAATCGCAAAATCGGCGAGGATCGCTCCGATACCGGCTAGGGCAGTCAGGTGAGTTGTTGTCCTCCAGGAGGGCGCAGCGCAGAACATGACTGCGGCAACCACAATCCAGATGGGAACGACGGCGAGAACAAGGATGACCTTACGCGACGCACTGAAGTACACGCCAGCTGCATGAATCTGGGTAAGTTGGAAAATCCAATTTGCTCTGAGGATAATGGGGACAGAGATAATCATTCGCAGTCCCAGAACCGCGATGGAGAGCAGCATCAGGCTCGCCCCAACATAGGCTGCCGAACCCTCTGCATTATAGCCGTGCATCTCGGGAAGGCGGTGCAGAGAATGACGGTTGCAAACCCCACGCTCAGATAGAACGCATATAGCAACGGTGCTGAGGGCTGCGAAGCAGATGCGCGAATGAATTGGACGATGGCCTCAGGAATAACAGCCTGAATTCGGCCATCCAGCTTTGGCGACGATCAGGAGTGACATCGGGCTGCTCTATAGCGCGCCGGAGTTTCATTAACCAGGAAAGCATGAGGAGCACAACTGCAAGAATGGGGGCGCAGGCGAGAGCGTACCAGGCTCGGTCCGCGAGCGGATTGAATGCAGGTCTCATGGTTCCATTGAGCTGCTGAAATAGCCCCAAAAACCAATACGAGGGCAGAAAATGCAGATACCGCTGGTTAGCCGGCGCGGAGAGCGCTGAGACACTTTCCAGCGGCGGCTCAAGCAGATATACGCCGAATAGAGTGGTGAACGCTAAAACTTGCAGCAGGGACGACAGACGAAGAAACAGTTGCCTGGAAAGAAACAGAGCAGCTATGCCCTGGAGACAAAGCACGCAGCTGAAAATGAAGATTGCTGCTGCCCCGGTCACAGCCCAATACGCGATAAGAGACCTTGCGGCGCCGAGAAACCCAGAGCCGGATGCCCTGAAGAGCATTGGCCAAATCAGCCCGATGAAAAATTCAGAGCCACCACGGAGAAGCTCAGCACTCCTGCAAGCGAAGACAGTTTTGCTGCGAAAACGGTACGCGTTCGAATCGGCAACGGCCCCAGGACAAGCAGATCGCGCCGGTCAGGAAGAGACGAATCCCAACTAAGCACGGAGAGAACTCCGACGACCGTCAATGTCGTAGTGAAGAACAGGTGCTCGAAGGTCCAGAGATCTGGTTCAGCCATCGGGCCGCCAATGAGGATAATAGGCGCAGTGAACAGCACGCTGACGCCTGCCAGGAGAGCGGCGAGATGGCCGAGCAATGTCTGCGCATCATTGTCGGGAGAAAGAACCTCGAGGTCTACAACGCGAAGCCAGAAGACGCGACAAAGTATTTGGAATTGGGACGGGACGCGGGGCGATTCACGCATGTATAAGATCCGCGATCTGCGTCGAGATTGCTGCCGTGTCCTGTTCGACGGCCAACTGGGAGAAGATTGCTTCGAGGCTGGAGAGTGACATCAGCGCTCGAAGATTCTCGATCGAATCATCAGCAACTATGCGTCCGCGGTGGAGGATGACCACGTGCGAACAGATTTTCTCAACCGTCTCCAATTCGTGCGAGCTGAATAAGATCACTTTTCCTCTCCCGGCCAACTCCTCGATCAGGCTCCGCAGCACAAGCGATGACGCGACATCGAGCCCTGAGAAGGGCTCATCCAACAGGATTAGATCGGGATTATGGAGCAAAGCCGCCGCGAGTAATACTTTCTGGCGCATACCTTTGGAATATGCGGAGATTGCCACATGCCGGTCGCTGTATAAATTCAGAAGATGTAGAAGCCCGTCGATGGTTTTCGAAGCCTCTTGCCGTGGCATGCATCGCAACTGAGACACCATGATTAGATACTCGAGGCCGCTGAGGTGCGTGTAAAGATGCGGCTCCTCCGGTACGTATCCGATTCGTTTTCGCCATGCGATCAAATCCTTGCGGATCGGAGTTCCATTGAAAAGAATGTCTCCCGAGTTCATCTCGATCAAACCCGTAATCATCTTCATGGTCGTGGATTTTCCAGACCCATTAGCGCAGGTATCCGGTTACCTGCCAGCACAAGCGGTGAAGCTTGCTTCCTCGACAGCGAAAATGCCGGAATATTGTTTTGAGACTTTGCGCAGTTCGAGAGAAACAGACATACCCCTATGTAGCACACTACCTGTTGCAACTGTCAAACATATGAAGATTTGCGAACGATCTCGCGCGTGACCGAGAGCTATCTATCGAGTTGAGAGCGGGTGGCCGACTCGTCACTTACTTGTCGATCAAAAGCTCACGGCGGCTCAAGCCTTGGCTTCGTCCATCGCCCGCTTACCCCGCCCAATCGATCCCCCTCTGGACCAACGACGAAAAAGTCAAGTACTCAACTGTCGCCAACAGTTGTAATCCCCACAAAGAACGGCAAATAGAAACAGCCGCAACTTTGCCGATAATTTCAACCCTTCGGCGCACAATAAAACTGAATTCAAATTCTCGGTGAGGTTGGAACCAGACTTAAATCTAGGGTTGTGCTGGCGAATCCCAATTTCAAGCTCAGACTTTGACCGCTAAGTCATTTCCTGAGAGGACTCTGCGGCTAAGTCTAATCGGCAGAAAACTTTGCAGCCAGATTATGTCGTAAACGATTGAAAGAAGGGACTTTACTCACAGAGTACGGGTATACACCCTCCCTCATCGGTTCCCCCGCAGTCACCCTTGATCGCTTGCGCAGAGCCTTTTATCTCGATTCGCAGCCTGTCAGTCCGCCGCGGCATTCGCCAGCGCTTCAATTACTGCGAGGTTCTTCATCAACTCCGATGGCACGCCATGTCGCTCCGCAAGAAACTGCGGACTGTTATACGAGATCCAAACTTTGCCAGCTCCATCTTCCGCTACCAGCATCTTCAGGGGCAGATCGATCGCGATACTCGGCGCTATCAGCATCACCGGCGTCCCTGCCTTTGGGCTCCCGAAGATCAGCAGCTTCGTATTCGGCATTTGCAGACCGGTCTTCGCCGCTTCACCGCTGTGATCCACAACCGCGAACAGCATCACGCCCTTGGCCTGCAATATGTCCTTGAGCTTCTGTACCGTCTCATCCACAGAGTGCTTGCTGGCAATCTGAACAATGCCGCTACCGTTGGACAATGGAAACCTCCTTCGTGCTTCCAGAACTGGACGTCGTGTATCGAACGGAGATGAGATAGATGGCCATTGCTACCCCAATCAGCGCCAGCAGGAACGCTGCCGCGACAGCCTGCGCCGCGGCATGAGGATGGTTGGTCTCGCCACGGTCGAGTTGCCGGATCAGGCGCAAGTGATGCCATCCGGCAACCACATTCACTAGAACTCCGAGCGCGATCAGCGCAGTGCCGAACCACAACGACAAACCCAAGCCATAATGCTCGGTGTCTGCGGGATTCTCGGCAACATGGAGCTGCTGTAGAAACAAACCGAACCGCGCCACCACGAAACCGAATCCCATCATCGCCAGCCCCGTGCGTATCCACGCCAGCAGCGTGCGCTCAGCGGCAAGATAATCGGTCAGGCTGGCCCTATGCGGGACGTCTGCGGGACTGTTCGTCATTTGCAAAATCCTTGGGGCCGGGGAAACTGCTGAGGAATGTGATTGTAAAGCGTCTGGAATCGTTGTACCAGAGTTGTCACTTGATCTTACGGCCTTCGCTGAGACGCGCTCCTCCGCGTTTCTGTAAAGTTGAAGCAGAACGTCATCTGCCCAGGTCCGCTGCGTTTTGACCACATCCTCCAATCCGGAAAACCTTACCCAGCTTCTTCAATCGGCCTTTGGCTTCGCAAGCTTCCGCGCCAACCAGGAAGCTGTCTGCCGTGCCGCCATCGACGGTCGCGACCTGCTGCTCGTCATGCCCACCGGGGCAGGGAAGTCGCTCTGCTATCAGCTTCCAGCCATCGCGCTCGGCGGAACAGCGCTCGTCATTTCGCCGCTTATCGCACTCATGGAAGACCAGGTCGCCAAGCTCGCCGCACTCGGCCTCCGTGTTGCACGCATCCATTCCGGCCTCGATCGCTCGGTCTCTCGCCAGGCATGCGTCGATTATCTTGCAGGCGCACTCGACTTCCTTTTCATCGCGCCGGAGCGTCTGCGGGTTCCCGGCTTTCCAGAGATGCTCGCCAAGCGCCCGCCCGCACTTATCGCCATCGACGAGGCCCACTGTATCTCGCAATGGGGCCACGATTTCCGCCCCGACTACCGCATGATCGGTCAGTACATCCCTGCGCTGCGCAATGGTTCTGGATCCGTGCCCGTTCTCGCCCTCACTGCCACTGCAACGCCGACCGTTCAAGCGGACATCCTCGCGCAACTCGGAATGGTCAATCCGTCGCGCTTCATCCACGGCTTCCGTCGCCACAACCTAGCCATCGAGGTCGTCGAGTTGCCTGTCCCGCAGCGCCCCCGTGCCATCTGCGGACTCCTCGCGCAGCGCGATCGCCGCCCCGCCATTGTTTACGCCACCTCTCGCAAGCAGGCCGAAAGCCTCGCCGAGGAGTTGTCTCAACTGATGCCCGCCGCCGCGTATCACGCCGGTCTCGATGCCGAAACCCGCGAACGCGTGCAGAGTGCCTTCCAGTGCGGCCAACTTGAAGTCGTCGTCGCCACCATCGCCTTCGGCATGGGCATCGACAAATCCGACATTCGCACCATCATTCACGCTGGTCTTCCGGGCACCCTCGAGGGCTACTACCAGGAAATCGGCCGCGCCGGCCGCGATGGTGCTCCGAGCCGCACGTTCCTCATGCACTCCTACGCCGATCAGCGTACCCACGGCTTCTTTCTCAACCGCGACTACCCGCCGACAGACCATCTCCACCAGATCTTTCGCATGCTTGGCGAAGATGCTGCAACCATCGACGATCTGCGCGCCGCTTTGAAACTGACCGAAGAGGAATTCGACAAGGCTCTCGAGAAACTCGAAATCCACGGCGGCGCGCGCGTTGACTTCGCCGGCAACGTCACTCTCGGCGCCACCGGCTGGAAAAAGACCTACTCCATTCAGGCTCAGCATCGCGCCGAGCAATTCGAAAAAGTCCTGCGCTTCACGGAATCGAGTGAATGCCGCATGTCATCCCTGGTGCGTCACTTCGGCGATGAAGAGGACGCAGCACAATCCTGCGGTATCTGCGATATCTGCGATCCTGCAGGAGCCGTCCTGCGGCTGTTTCGCCGCGCCACTCCAACCGAGCGCTCACTCGTCGACTCGATCCTCAATGAACTTCGCCCCGTCGATTACAAAGCAGCCGGCACGTTGCAAAAATCCGTGGATCACTCCGGCAAAATTACGCGTGACGAATTCGACTCTGTGCTCGATGCCATGACCCGCGCACGTCTCATTGTCATCGAAGACGCCGAGTACGAAAAAGACGGTGAAGTCCGCCGCTACCGTAAAGTCCGCCTCACCGAAGCCAGTCTTGCCACTCGCTCCACCGCGCATGTCGACTTGCTCATCAGCGACGGCATCGCGGAAGAGTTTGCCGAACCGGCAAACCAGAAGCGTATCCGAAAAATTTCAAAACGCGATGCGACTCATCCCAGCACAAAAGCCGATCGCTCTTCTGTTCAGGCTCCGCGCTTTGCTAATAGCGAATCCGACACACCATCTTTATCCGCCGACGGAGCAGCACTCGCCACACGACTCAAAGAGTGGCGCACCGGTGAAGCAAAGCGCCTGCGCGTCCCACCCTACTGCGTCCTGCACGACCGAACACTCACCGCCGTAGCCCTCGCTCGTCCCAGCAATCCGCGTCAGCTTCTCGAGATCGACGGCATCGGCCCAACGAAGGCAGAAAAATTTGGCCCCGCGATCATCGAGATCTGCAGAGCCAAACTGATCACTGAACACTGATCTCTGACAACTACCTCAAGCCACGCGCTCAATCGTCACCGACTCCAGCACCACCGGCGTCTTTGGCTTATCCTGGCCGCCCCGCGGAACCTTCGAAATTTTGTCCGCGATATCCTGCCCCTCAACAACCTCACCGAAGATTGTGTGGTTGCCAGTCAGCCACGGCGTCGGCGCGACAGTAATGAAGAATTGGCACCCATTAGTTCCGGGTCCTGAATTCGCCATCGCCAGCTTGCCCGCCTTGTCGAACTTGTGCTTCGATCCCTTCGTCTCATCCTCAAAACGATATCCCGGGCCGCCCATTCCCGTGCCCGTCGGATCGCCGCCCTGGATCATGAAGTCGGGAATGACGCGATGAAAGATCGTTCCGTCAAAAAGCTTGTCCGTCGATTTGGCGCGCGTTGAAGGATGTGTCCACTCCCTCTTGCCTTCCGCCAATTCAGTGAAGTTCTTCACGGTGATCGGCGCTTCCGATTCAAAGAGACGGACGAGAATCTTGCCTTCGCTCGTGTTGAGGGTTGCGTAGGTTCCTGATGCGAGTGCCATGTGAAACTCCTAACTATTGTTGGAATTCAAAGTGAAGTGAACGTCGGAAGGTGCCGGTCTGATTGCGGCCCGCCCATCTTATTGTTGAGGTGCTGCCGGAGGCGGTGCAGTTGCTCCCGGCGCCGGTGGAACAGCCTGTCCTTCCGGAATGATCGTCACCCTTTTCAGTACCACCGGCGTAACCGGCTTGTCATTCGGATCACGCTCGACGCGAGCAACTGTCTTAACCACGTTGATGCTCGGCTCATCGCATTGGCCGAAGATCGTATGGTGCTGGTTCAAGTGCTCTGTGGGCACCTCGGTGATGAAGAACTGGCTTCCATTCGTTCCGGGTCCGGAATTCGCCATCGCCAGCCGCCCTGGTACATCGAAATTCAAGTCCGGATTGAACTCATCTTCAAACGTGTATCCGGGATCACCCGCACCAGTGCCGGCCGGATCGCCGCCCTGGATCATGAATTCCGGAATCACGCGATGGAAGATCGTCCCGTCATACAGCGGCTTGTTGTGCATTTTTTTCTGGGTCTGAGGATCGGTCCAATCCTTGGTTCCCTGAGCGAGCGCAATGAAGTTGGCTACCGTCTTCGGTGCCTCCTTCTGAAAGAACTGACATGTGATCCGCCCCATCGAGGTGTCCATTACCACGGTGGGACCATTGGGGCGAATCATCGCCGCGGCGGTGGCCTGGGGTGCGTCTGGTAGAGCGGGCTCCACGGGTTTTGGATTGTCCTGTGCGAATGCCATCGCTGCAAATGCGACGGCCACGGCTTGAGCAAAGATGGTGTGCTTGAGTTTCATGCCAGGTTCGAGGGTAAATCATGCCATGCAATGGTTGCCAGCGCCCACAACCGACCATGTATGTTTATGCAATGAGCTCTTCACATCTGAAAAACTTCCCTGGGCGCCTCGTCGTTTTAGCGTGCGCTCTTCTGTGCCTTGGGATCGCACCTGTGCGCGCTATGGCGCAGGCCGACCAGGCGCCAGCCGCAACCGACAAGGACAAGGATAAGAACGCCCAAAAGCCTGCCGACGACAAATCCGCACTTCCGCCTCTGCCCCCTGAGGCGCACGCTCAGCAGACCATTCAACTCGAAGGTAAAACTCTGCACTATACCGTCACCATTGGTGCGCTTCCTGTTCGCGGCAGTGACGGCAAAGTCGCCGGAGAGGTCGTCGTCACCGCTTACACCATGGAAGGCCCGAACCGACCTGTCACGTTCGCTTTCAACGGCGGTCCTGGTGCAGCCTCTGTCTATCTGAACCTTGGAGCCATCGGTCCCAAGCACCTCGATGCCGGAAACGAGGGTGATAGTCCATCCGATCCCATCAATCTCGTCGATAATCCGGGCACATGGCTCGACTTCACTGACCTCGTCTTCATCGATCCGATCGGCACAGGCTTCAGCCGATCAAAGGTGTCGGAAGCTGAGAGCAAAAAGCTGTTTTACAGCACCGAACCCGACATCCAATACCTGTCGCGCATCGTCTACGACTGGCTGGTCAAGAACGATCGCCTCAGTTCGCGAAAATACCTCGTCGGCGAAAGCTATGGCGGATTCCGCGGACCCCGCATCACCCACTACCTGCAGTCGCAACTCGGCGTGGCGATGAATGGCGTCGTTCTTGTCTCGCCTTATCTGAACCCCACCATTGAAAATGACGGCGACCTCTCCCCACTGCCCTGGATGATGACGCTGCCTTCCATTACCGCAGCCCACTTCGAACGCGAAAAGAAGCTCACGCCTGAAGCCATGACCGATGTCATTGCCTACACCCGCGGCGAATACGCCACCACACTGCTCAAAGGCCGTGCCGACGAAGCCGCCACACAGAAGATGATCGCGCACGTTACCGAACTCACCGGCCTCGACCCTGCATTCGTAAAGTTCTCCGGTGGCCGCATCGAAACCGGTGCGTATCTCCGCGAGGTGCATCGCGAAGAAGGCAAGCTCGGCTCCGTTTACGACTCCAACGTGACTTCCTTCGATCCTTTCCCGTTCGCACCCGAGCAGCGTGCCAACGATCCCATCCTCGCCAGCATCGTTGCTCCGCTTACCACCGCCATGGTCGATTTCGTTACGCGCACCGTTGGCTGGAAGGTCGATGCCCGCTACAACGCGCTTTCCTTCGAAGTCAATCGTCTGTGGGATCGCGACGCCGAACTCCGCCGCGGTTCCGTGCCCGATCTGCGCGAAGCCGTCGCTGCCGATCCCAAGCTGCGCATCATGATCGTCCACGGCTGGAATGATCTTTCCTGCCCCTTCATGGGGTCCGTACTTACCGTTGATCAAATGCCTGTGATGGGCGATCCAACCCGGGTTTCAGTTCATGAATTCCCCGGCGGCCACATGTTCTACACCCGCAATGACAGTCGCCTCGCCCTTCGCAAAGACGTGATGGAGATGTACGCCAAACACTAGAGGCAGGGAATAGGGAATAGGGAATGGACTCCGTTTGACCAACGGAGCCATTCTTTCATCCCTCTTCCGTGCCTATTCGTCACTAATGTTTCGCGCCATTGACTTTCTATCCATAGATAACCTATACATAGACGCATGAAGAAACCGGATTTGCTTCCCGGCACTCTCGACATGCTCATCCTCAAGACCCTGACCCGTGCTCCCCTGCATGGCTACGGCATCGCCCAATCCATCAAGCGAATGTCCGATGACGTGCTCACCGTGGAAGAAGGTTCGCTCTATCCGGCTCTGCAGCGACTCCTTCTCCAGAGCTGGGTCAAGGCCGAGTGGAAGATGACAGACACCAACCGCCGTGCACGCTTCTACACACTCACCCCAACCGGCCGCAAGCAATTAGGTCTCGAAGTCTCGCAGTTCGAACAAATGATCGCAGCGATTGGCAGGGTTTTGAGCGAGCCGGCCTAGTATCCTGCGCTGCAATCTTCCCGCTCTCGTATGAATCGTTGTTCGCCGGAAGCCACGGAGGTCAAGATGAACGCGTTCACGCTTTTCGCAGCCAAGCTCTCCATTCTCTTCCACCGGAATCGCTTCAGTAGCGAACTCGAAGAAGAGATGTCGTTTCATCGCGAACAAGCTGAGATAGATTTCATTGCCTCCGGAATGTCTCCGCAGGCTGCACGCGTCACGGCTGCGCGCCAATTTGGCAACGCAATCTATTTGCGTGAACAGAGTCACTCCCTCGTTGCCTTTCGCTGGGAAAGCGTTGCGCAGGACCTCCGCTTCGCGTTCCGTCAATTGCGCCAGAATGCCGGATTTGCCCTTACCGCCATCTTCACCCTTGCCCTCGGCATGGGAGTCAGCGTTGCGATCTTCGGCTTCGTTGACGCTGCCCTGATCGAGCCGTTGCCGTATTTCGCTCCAAATCGGCTGATGGACGTAGCCGAGAGCGCCGCGATAGCTCCCCGCACCAACCTCTCTCGCGCGGACTACGAAGACTGGAATCGTCTCAATCACTCCTTCAGTTCACTCGATGTCTATTCAGGGAATGGCTATCTGCTGCGTACGCCGTCCGGTTCCGAGCCTGTCCCCGCCGCGCGCGTAACCGATGGATTTTTTCGCACGCTCGGTGTTAAGCCGATGCTCGGTCGCGATTTTCGTGCTGGCGAAGACCGACCGGGAGGGGCGAAGATCGTGATCCTTACCTATGGAACATGGCAGAGAAGATTCGGCAGCAGCGCGGATGTTGTTGGTCAGTCGATGACGCTCGATGGCGAGACCTACACGATCGTCGGAGTTCTGCCACGTGACTTTTCCTTCGCGCCACGCGCCAATGCAGAGTTCTATGTTCCGCTTCTCGACAAGAATGGATGCGAATCACGCCGCAGTTGTCATAACCTTTTCGGGGTCGCCCGGCTCCGCGACGGAGTCACCGCTAAAGCGGCGCTCGAAGAAATGAATGCTATCGCAGCCCAGTTGGCCATTCAGTATCCGGGTTCCAACAAAGGGCAGGGCGCCGCGGTGCAACCGCTCTCCCAAGTGATTGTTGGCCAGATTAGGCCGGTTCTTCTTACCTTGCTCGCCGCATCGGGACTTCTCCTTCTTATTGCTTCGGTCAATGTTGCCAGCCTGCTTCTCGTCAGGTCAGAATCTCGCCGCCGCGAAATCGCCGTGCGCGGAGCCCTTGGAGCCACGTCCGCTCGCCTCAGCCGCCAGTTCATTACAGAAGGCCTGCTGCTGGCCTCCGCCGGATGCTTGGCCGGACTTCTCGTATCGGGATGGACAATGACGATTCTTAGAAGCCTGATTCCGAAATCCGTCGCCGTCAACGTCCCTTTTCTTGCTCACGTCGGCTTCAATTCGCGCGTTGCACTCTTTGCCGGTGCCGTTGCTCTGCTTGCCGCCGGAATCATGGCATTGACTCCAATTCTGCGGCTCTCGTTCCAGGACATTCGTGATGGCCTTGGCGATGGTGGCCGTTCTGCCGCTGGACGCTTCTGGCAACGCATGGGCGCGAATCTCGTTGTTGTCGAACTCTCCATCGCCGTCGTGCTCCTGGTTGGCGCAGGACTTCTTGGCAAGAGCTTCTATCATCTACTCCACGTCGATCTAGGCTTCGACGCTTCGCATCTCGCAACACTGCAAATGGCAGCGCCGGAAAAGACCTATCCAAGACCCGAGCAGAAAGTTGCCCTATTTCGCGAGATAAACCGTCGCCTCGCGGCTCTGCCGGGTGTCGAGTCAGTAGGTATCACCAGCGACCTGCCCGTGCAGTGCAACTGCAATACTGACTGGATTCGGATTGTTGGCAAGCCTTTTCACGGTGAACACAATGAAGTGGATGAGCGGGATGTGACGCCCGCCTATCTTCCAACGCTTAAAGCGCAGTTGATTCGCGGCAGGCTTTTCACCGAAGACGACGATGCTTCGAAGTCTCAGAAAATTGTCATCAATGAAGCGCTTGCGAAAAAATACTTTCCCGGTGAAGATCCCATCGGACAAAAGGTCGCCAACGGTGATCTCGATCCGAAGTCTGTCCGCCAGATCATTGGCATTGTTGGCAACGTGCGCGAAGTCGGCCTCGACGAGGACAACTGGCCGGCTGAATATCAGGCGATGTACTACGGTCCTGACAATTTCGTCGCCATCGCGGTACGAACCGCTGGTGACGAAAAAGCCATTCTTCCCGTTCTGATCAAGACAGTTCACGACATCGATCCGAATCTCGGAACTTACGGCGAGATCACCATGAATGACCAGATTCACACTACCCAGTCGGCAATCCTCCATCGCTTCTCCACCTGGCTGGTTGGTGGTTTCGCGGTGATTGCGCTGGTGCTGGGAGTGGTCGGCTTGTACGGAGTCATTGCGTACTCCGTCAGTCAGCGAACCCGCGAGATCGGCGTGCGCATGGCGTTGGGCGCGCAACGCGGCGCCGTCTACAAGATGGTGATGCGTCAGGCAGGTTGGCTCACTTTGGCGGGGATCAGCATAGGCCTAGTGTGCGCAGTCGGCGCATCGATGGCGATGGGTAAGCTGCTGTTTGGCGTACAGGCATGGGATGTTGCGACACTAAGCAGTGTAGCCCTTGTTCTTGGTTCTGCGTCACTTGCAGCAAGCTTCCTGCCGGCGCACCGAGCAGCCTCCGTCAATCCGACTGACGCTTTGCGCGCCGAATAACGCGGGTCGAACCAAGCCAATGTTCTGCGCCGATCCCGTAATCCTGCTTTGCTTCCTTTGGCACGCACCAAAGAGCTTCGTCGAAGATCTTCCGCTCGTGGCATTGCTTTACGGTTGAGGTTCTTTCAATAGCCGACTGCAGTCTGGCCATTCCTCGGATGAGAGCTTATGTTGCACTATCTACTGGGTTTATGAGTAGCATAAAACTCATTTAATGATTGCAATGCTTCAATGAAATCAACGATTTATCGTCGACCGAAGTATACCGGCAGGCTTTCCTGCGCATCGTAAGCCAGTATGGTGACTGGGGTTACACAACCGACCGCGGCAAGAGAGAGGGAAGAGGTGGCGGGTAAGAAGAACGGCGGCCTGGTCGGTCCGGGTCGACTAAGGGGACCCTCGCACCACAATTTTGATTCATTTGGTTCAGTTCCGTCCAACAAGGATCCGGGATTCGACGCATCTGACCGGAAAAATGCGCCGGGAATGACGGGCCGAAAGAGCAGGCGAAGGATTCTGATTGTTGACGACGAAGTGGCGATCGCCGACACGCTCGCGCTCATCTTTCAGCTGCAGCATTACGAAATGCGT
The DNA here is from genome assembly GCA_963735215.1 of uncultured Acidobacteriaceae bacterium. Classification (GTDB taxonomy): domain Bacteria; phylum Acidobacteriota; class Terriglobia; order Terriglobales; family Acidobacteriaceae; genus Telmatobacter. The sequence goes on from CAVTKF010000019.1 coordinate 532,976, forward strand.
GTCGCATACTCAGCCGAGCAGGCCATCGAGGTGATTGCCGAGTGGCGCCCCGACCTGGCGATTCTGGACGTGATGTTGCCGGAGATGAACGGGATTGATCTCGCTATCGTGATCAAGGCCAACTACCCCTGCTGCCATGTGCTTCTTTTCTCGGGGCATGCCAACACGGCGATGCTGCTGGAAGAGGCCGGCCGGAAGGGGTATCAATTCGAAGTGCTGGCCAAACCGGTGCATCCGACTCTGATGCTGGAGCGCGCTTCTTGTCTCCTCACCGCACCGGATGAACCGGTTTATGACTGATTTGAGATCTGCTGGTTGAAGGGGTTTGATCGGCATTGCCTGGATGAATGCGACGCGCGTCGCGGAACTGGGACGAAATCGAATCGCCCAGAGCGGTTTGCTTTCCCTTGTGAACAAAAGCGGCAAACTCAGCCTTTTGCATTGCGTATGCTTGTGGCGAGCAGACGCTGCTTGATTTTGTCCATCGCGGCCCATGGATCGGTATTAAGACGTCTTTTCCAGGAATCGAAATCCGTCACGTGAAACGCAGGCCTGTTTTTTGCGTTCAGGTCTTTCCAGTCGAGCGGCAACGCGACGGGAGCGCCGGAGCGGGCGCGGGGCGAGTAAGGGGCGACGGCAGTTGATCCGCGATCGTTGCGCAAGTAATCGAGGTAGATGCGATTCCTTCTGATCGCCTTGGTCATCTTCGTGACGTAGAGGCCTGGATTCTTCTTTTCGATTCCGAGCACTACATTGTGGGCGAATTCCTTCACGGCCGGCCATTCATTTTCGGCGCGGATCGGAACGACAACGTGAAGGCCTTTGCCGCCGGTGGTTTTGAGAAAGGACTTGAGGCCGAGATCTTCGAGGTGGGATCGGAGTTCCGTCGCGGTAGCGGCCAGCGTTTTCCAGTCGATTGCCTCGTCGGGGTCGAGGTCGAAGATGATGCGATCGGGTTTTTCGAGGGATTCGTTCTTCGAACCCCATGGATGGATCTCGAGCACGCCCATTTGCGCCAGGCCGACGAGCCCTTCCGGCGTGTTGAGGGTCAGGTATTGTTCCGTCGGTCCGCCCTTTTTATCGGGAACGGGAACGCTCCTGATGCCGGGCGGAAGACCCATTCCGATGTGTTTCTGGAAGAAGCACGGTTTGCCGATTCCTTCGGGACAGCGGACGATGCTGAGCGGGCGGTCGGCGACGTGTGGCAACATGCGATCGGCAACGGCGAGGTAGTAGTTGGCAAGCATGAGCTTGGTCATCCCCGATTCCGGGTCGAGAATCTTGTCGGGATGCGTGATGGGGAGGTTGGTTTTCGTCGCGCTCGCAGGCTTGCTCACACCCTTTCCGGCGGTGCGACCCTGTTTTGATTCCGGCTGAGACATTGCCGACTGTGTTTTGGCTGAAGCAGATGATTCAAGCCGCTCCGGTTTCTCGCGGACGACTTCCTTTGCCGGCTTGTCTTCGCGGAGTCCTTTGAACGCGGCCTGGCGAATAAGATTGTCGCGGGTCCAGTTCGAAAACGAGACCTGTGCGACCAGTTCAGGTTTGACCCAGTGCACCCCGCGCGATACTCCCTTGGGCATGTCGGTGAAGGGCGTTTTGGGTTGGACGAGCTTGTTGAGTTGCGCGCGAAGGCTCTCTTGCGTCTTTTGCGTGAATCCGGTGCCGGATCGGCCGGCGTAGCGTAGCTTGCCCTTGTCGTAGTAGCCAATGAGCAAGGCGCCGATGCCCGCGCTGCCGTTGGATGGCTCGGTGAAGCCGCCAATGACAAATTCCTGCTCCTGGAAACACTTCGATTTGATCCATGAACTATCGCGAGTGGAGACGTACTGCGCTGAAGCAAGCTTGGAGACGATGCCTTCGGCTCCAAGCGCGCAAGCCTTGGCGAAGATCTCTTTGCCGTTTCCGTCAAAGTGCTCGCTGTAGCGGATCGGCGATTCGTCATCGAGCGAAGCGAGGAGCCTTTCAAGGAGTTTTTTGCGTTCGGAAAGAGGAAGGTCGCGCAGGTTGTGCCCGTCGAGGTGTAGCAGATCGAAGGCGAAGTAGTTCAGATGGACCTTTGCGCCCTCCTGGAATGCTGCCTGCAAATCGGCAAAGCTGGTAGCGCCTTTATCGTCGAGCACGACGACTTCGCCATCGATGACTGCGCTATCGCAGGGGATCTGTTCGGCTGCGCGCGCAAGATCGGGCATGCGGTGGGTCCAATCGAGGCCCTTGCGCGTGAGGAGCGATACACGCTTCTTGTGAGAGCCGTGGCCGGGGTGGATCTGGACTTGAATGCGGTAACCGTCGAGCTTGAGTTCGTGCACCCATCCTTCGCTGCCGGGAGGACCAGTGGATGCCTTGGCCAACTGTGGAGAGATGAATGCGGGGAATTTCTCCTTTGGGACGGATTTGAGCGCGGATGCGAAAGAGGGCTTGGACTTCGTCTTCTTTCGATGAGCGGCAGGCTTCGTCGATTCGGGTTGCTGGTCAGGCGCGCGATTGCTATGCCAGACGCGGTCACTGTCCTTGCCGATCTCGTCGATGGTGCGTTTGGTTATGGCGCTGTCGGTGAAAACGCTCGGTGATGTTGGGTTGGTCTTCCGTCCGCGCGTACTCGTCGCGATCCTTGATGAGGAGCCAGTTAGGCTTGCCGGGGCGTTCGTCGCGGGTTTTCATGCGAACCAGAGCCCAGCGTCCCTTCATCTTTTGGCCGTGCAGGTTCATTTTGAGATGGCCCTCAGCGAGAGCGCGATCGACGTCCTGATAGTCCTCCACCGGTTCCCATTCGCCGAAGTCCCACAACATCACGGATCCACCGCCGTATTGGCCTTTGGGAATGGTTCCTTCGAAGTTGCCGTATTCGATCGGGTGGTCTTCGACCTGAACAGCGAGACGTTTGTCGGCGGGAAGATCGCTGGGTCCCTTGGCGACGGCCCAGCTTTTGAGCACGCCGTTCCACGCGAGTCGGAAATCGTAGTGGAGGCGCGTGGCCGCGTGTTTCTGAACGACGAAGGGCAGAGGGCCGTGTTTTTGTGTAGTGGCGCGAACAGCGCCTTTGCTGCCGCGGGGCTCGGCGGTGACATTGAAATCCCGCATCTCCCGATAGCGTGCCAGCTGGTCTTCCAGTGTCTTTGCCGGATCGTTTCTTCGAGTGGCGGGTTTTGCCATGCTTATGCGGCCTTATGCGAGCGTTTACCGGATTTCACCAGTGTAGGCCCTTTCTTTGAGGATCGCCGCGAAGAGTGCGCGCGTGGCCGATCCTCTTTCCGGTTCGACTCGCTCACGCTGCGCTTCAGGGCATCCATCAGATTGATGACCTTGGCGCGTGGTTTGCCCTCTGCGACGGGGAGTGGCTTCTCAGTGCGCTTGGCTTCGATGAGTTCACGCAGTGCCGCTTCGTAGTCGTCCTTGAAGTCTTCGAGGCGGAAGGGCGCAGATTGCGCGCGTATAAGTTCGTTGGCCAGAGCCAGCTGCTTCTTGTCGATGGTGTGCTCGTCGATGTCGCCGAAGTAGGTCTTGGCGTCGCGGAGTTCTTCGGCGTAGCGCAATGTGTAAGCCATGAGCCCGCGGGCATTCTTGTCGGGATAGGGAGCGATCGCCACGAGGTGCTCGCGGCCGCCGAACGCGACTTCGCCTATGGCAACCTTGCCGGCCTGCAACATCGCCTCGCGAATGACGGTGTAGGCTTCGACCGATCCCTTCGGATCGGGAACCATGAAGTACGGCTTCTCAAAGAGGTACGGGGGGAGTTCCTTCAGATCGACGAACTGCGCCACATCGATTGAGTTCTGCGTCTCGAGGCGTAGTTTCTTTACCTCATCGGGCTCGACGATTACATATTTGCCTTTGCTGTACTCGTAGCCCTTGACGATTTCGGCGTTGTCGACGGGCTGATCGCCATTGATGACGTTCAGGTGATGGATGCGCTGGCGGGTTTTGCGGTCGATCTGATGGAACGCGATTTCGGAGGTGGAATTTGTAGCGGGGAATAACTGAATACCAAAAGAGACCAATGAAATCCGCAATTGCCCAGACCAGAATGGACGACCAGCCATACCCTTCTCCCCGAGTGCGCAAGCCGGTAACCAACGGGAGTCTTTGGTTGTTGCGCGCCCTCGGTCGTTCGATGTGATGGCGGAGAGGCAAGTTGTCCGGCGCACAACAGGCGCGGGTATGGTGGCAAAAACAGCGAGCCCGAAGCAGCGGGCGTTGCCTTTTGCGGCATCTGAGGACAGATGATTCGCAAACTCAAATCCGGTGAATTCCGTTTGTATTCCCGCAAGAAGGATGCCTCCACGGGCAAGCGCCGCAACCTTGGCACGTTTTCAACCATGGAGAAGGCTAAACAACACGAGCGCGCGGTCCAGTACTTCAAGAGACATTAGGGTCGAGAACGGCGATAGCGCGAGGAAATCAGCAACCGGCTCAATCAGGGCGGCATCCTACCCGAGTCATGGCGGACCAAGGGTCGATTCCCCTTCGAGATTTCGGCAAGAGCGGTGTGAAGATTTCTGCGCTCGGCATGGGTGGTCATCATCTAGGCGAGGCCAGGGATGAAGACGCCGCCGTAGAGATTATCCATCGGGCTGTCGAGGGCGGCATTACGTTCTTTGATTGCTGCTGGGAGTACAACCGCGGCAAGTCGGAGGACTGGCTTGGCAAAGGATTGAAAGGCTTGCGCGATAGGACCTTTCTGATGACGAAGGTATGCACGCACGGGCGGGATGCCGCGCTGGCGATGCAGATGCTGGAGCAGAGCCTGCGGCGCTTGCAGACCGATCATCTTGATATTTGGCAGGTCCACGGCGTGGGCTTTGCGAATGATCCGGAACTTTTTATTCGGCCGAACGGTGCTGCCGCGGCGCTGGCCCGGGCAAAGAAAGACGGCAAAGTGCGGTTCGTGGGATTCACGGGGCACAAGGATCCGGATGTGCATCTGGCGATGCTGAATACGGGTTTTCCCTTCGATTCGGTGCAGATGCCGCTGAATCCCTTCGACGCAAACTTTCATAGTTTCGAGCAGAAGGTGCTGCCGGTGCTGAACCAGAAGGGGATTGCGCCGCTCGGAATGAAGCCGATTGGGGGACATGGGGAGCCAGTGCAGAAGGGTGTGTTCTCCGCGCAGGAACTGCTGCGCTATGCCATGTCGCTGCCGGTGGCGACGACGATTTCGGGCGTTTCGGAGATTTCGATTCTGGAACAGAACCTGAAAGTTGCGCAGGGATTCACTCCTTTGAGCGAAGGCGAGATGCAGGCTCTGCGGACGCGCGCCAAGCCCTATGCGGGCGATGGGCACTTCGAGTTGTACAAGACTTCATTGAAGTTCGATAACCCCGAGGCGCGTCTGGCGCACGATTTTCCACTGGACATGCAACAGATCGAGGTCAAGCAGATGGTGGCTGAGACTGAGAATTCCGGTCAACCCTATCCAAAGGTTTAAGGCTTGAGACCTCCGTTCAGGTTTAGAAACATGATTCAAAAAGAGTGGGATGGCAGATGTCGAGTTCGGATAAGAAGTCAATTCAACGAGAAAATGAGCCGGCGATGGTCGAGGTTGATTTGCAGCCGCGGGTAGCAATTGGGAATACCAAGCCTAGAGATTCATCCCGTCGCCGGTTTCTGCAGGGAGCGGCAATGGCAGGAGCAGCAACCGTGGCGTCGTATCCGCCCGCAGTGGTGCCCGCGCTGGCACAATCGGACCCTGCACGGGAGGCTGCCACCCAGAACTTGTCGGCGGATAAGACGCCGAACCCGGTGATCACGAACTTCAAAGGGCGCTATGGCAAAGGTGATGTGCCGGAATTTCAGGCGCCGAAGCGGCCGATGGGAAAGACCGGTCTGCAGGTGTCGATCCTTGGCGTGGGTGGTTATCACCTGGGGACGATTGCGGACCAGAGCGAAGCTTCTGATCTGGTGGCGAAGGCGCTGGACCATGGCATCAATTTCTTCGATAACGCCTGGGAATATCACGAGGGTTTGAGTGAAGAGCTTTTGGGAGCGGCACTGAAGGGCAAACGCGACCGAGCGATTGTAATGACGAAGGTGTGCACGCACGGGCGCAAGAAGGACGTAGCGATGCGCATGCTGGAGGAGTCGCTGACACGGTTGCAGACCGATCACCTGGATGTGTGGCAGGTGCACGAGGTCATCTACTACAACGACCCAGAGAAGGCGTACGCATCCGATGGTGTGCTGGAGGCGCTGGCGGCCGCGAAGCAGCAGGGCAAGGTGCGGTTCGTGGGATTCACGGGGCACAAGAATCCATCGATTCACCTGGATATGCTGAACCGCGGATTCGCGTTTGACACCATCCAGTTTTCCATCAACCCATTTGATCCGAGCTTTCGATCATTTGAGAAGGAAGTGCTGCCGGTTGCAGTCCAGAAGGGGATGGCAGTGTTCTCGATGAAGAGCATGGGCGGGTCAGGCGAATCCATTGTGCATGGAGCGCTGACGCCGACCGAGGCCCTGTCATACGCGATGAGCGTGCCGGGGGTGTCCACAACGATTTCGGGTATGGATTCGACGGCGGTACTGGATCAGAATCTGCGCATTCTGAGCGGATTTCAGCCCCTGAATGAGAAGCAGATGGCAGATTTACGCACGCATTGCCGGCAGTTTAACGACGGAAGATATGAACTTTTCAAGAGCACGATGAAGTACGACGGCGACATCGGGCGTCAACAGCATGAGTTTCCCACGACGAAAGAGCTCCCGGCGTAGAATTTGTCGCGGAATTCCATCGAAATACGAAGCGTAGTTAGAGGTTTCACATGACTGGGACAGCCAAAAAATGGGTAAGCAAGGTTAAAACGGTCTCGACATATCCGCCGGAAGGTTTGTTTACGAAGGATGCGGAGACAATTGCGCGCCGGCTGGCGTCCAAAAAGGTGTCGCCGAAGGGTCCGGGATCGGGGATGAGGATGCTCACGTACTTCATCAATCGGGCAGGCAAGGGGCTGAGCGCCTCGCGCAGAGCGGAACTGGAAAAGGCAAAGAGGCTTCTTTCAAAACGCGTGAAGACAGCGAGAGAGAAAGCCAAGGCGACTTCAAGTTAGGTGCGGACAGTTGGCTTCGGAACACCTGGGCTAGAACCGAGACGCGAAGCCACAGCACGGACGGTGAACTGCTTCCTGGACGGCTAATCGAAGCGGGATGCGGGCGCAATGCTTTACCATGCGCTTGTACGTGACGAACACAACTCCATCTGGCGCAACGACTGTCTTGAACGGCACTGTGCTGGTGCTGATCCAGTTTGACGTGTGCGAAGAATTGCGTCTGGATCGCCTTAGGAACATGAGGGAGGGCAGGGTTCAACAGCAACCACGGATGAAACCTGCGACGCCGGCGTATGTGCGTTATGAACGGCCGCCAGTGATCGAACCTCTGGAGGCTCTGCTCCTCGACAGTGGAGAACGGCTCGAAGGCGAGATCAAGTACTACGATTACGGTGTCGTGAGCGTGGTGTTTCAGCTTCCGTTTTCAGGTGATTGGGACAATCTGGTGCACCTGGCAAGCCGCTGGGTCTGGGATATCGATTTCGCATCGCGTGCGGAGCCGCTGGTGAAAGCCAGGCTGAATCAATGCACCGACGCGATGATCCGGCCGTATTCACGCTGGTTGAGCGAGGATTATTTTATCTTTCATGTGAGCGAAGCGTCTGGCAATCCCTCAGCCGCCGACGTAATTCGCGATCATGGATTCGAGATTGCGCAGGTAGTACGCGGGGATCGGCTGCGCCTTTCGGCAGGAGAGTGCAACGAGGTTTTGCACTCGCAGATTTCCTACTATGCAAATGATGTGACGGTAATCGGCTGGAACGCAGCCTTTCTTTACGACAGCCGGGCGGGTGCCGAGACCGCAATTCAGCTGCTCGAGTATGCGAATTCGCAGTTGCTGGAATTTCGCCACTATGACGAGTTGCTGACCGAGATTCTTGATCGCGCCTATGCATTGCTGGAGCAGAAAACAGGGGTCTTTGCGCGATGGCGGCTGGCAAAATCGGCCAGGAACCTGCATACAACGCTGCTGGACGTCGCGGAACTGACGGAGCACGCTGATAATGCGATCAAATTTCTCAGCGATATGTTTGCGGCTCGGTTGTACAGGCTGGCGGCGGCCAAGGTTGGCGTGCCGGATTACAAGGAACTGGTATCGCGCAAAGTGAAAACCGCCGAAGATCTGTACAACTATATGGTCGATCAGTTCAACCAGAGCCGGGCGTTTTTTCTGGAAATTACCGTGGTGCTGATCCTTCTGATCGAGCTGTACTACCTGTTTCGCGGGAAACCCATGTAGGAACAAATACGAGCCGCCTTTTTTTGCCGAACGATTTCTCACTATGAGCCTGTTGATTTTTACCGCCCTTCTTTTTTTTGGTGCACTTCTCGCCGGCCTGCTGGGAGCACTCACAGGGCTAGGCGGCGGCGTGGTGCTTGTGCCGCTGCTGACGCTCGGGTTTCATGTGGATATTCGCTATGCGATTGGGGTCTCGCTCATCTCGGTAATTGCGACGTCATCGGGAGCTGCGGCAGCATATGTTCGCGAAGGATTCTCGAACGTTCGGATCGGCATGTTTCTCGAAGTAGCGACGACCATCGGCGCGATTCTCGGAGCCTATCTCGCGACGGTGGTGCATACCCAGGCGCTGGCAATCATCTTCGGTGCGGTGCTGCTCTATTCTGCATTCCTCTCATGGCAACAGGCGCGGAATCCGGTGCCTGAGCTGAAACACGGAAGCCCCTGGTCGGGCCGGCTGAGACTGTCGGGCGATTACCCGGGGCCTGACGGAACCCGGTGCAAGTACGAGGTGGAAAACATTCCTGGCGGGTTCGGCATGATGTTTGTTGCCGGAACGCTTTCGGGGTTGCTGGGGATCGGCTCCGGCGCAGTGAAGGTGCTGGCAATGGACCGCATCATGAAGGTTCCTTTCAAGGTTTCGACCACTACGAGCAACTTCATGATCGGCGTAACCGCGGCGGCCAGCGCGGGAATTTATCTGCATCGCGGATTGATCACGCCGGGCCTGGCGTTTCCCGTGATGCTGGGTGTTCTGAGCGGTTCACTCATTGGCGCACGGTACCTGGTGCGCGCGCATGTAGCGGTTTTACGCGTCGTGTTTACCATCGTCATCCTGGCTCTCGGAGTGGAGATGATCGTTAACGGAGTGACGAAATGGTTCTGAGAGAGAAGCCGACAGAACAGCGACCCGAAGACCACTTCGACGACCGCCGCATGGAAACGATCATGGGACGTCTGCTCCAGATCGGAGTGCTGCTGGCCTCATTTGTGATGCTGGTGGGCGGCTTGTTGTACGTCAAGGCTCATCACGAGGCAGTTCCCGATTACCGCGTATTCAAGAGCGGACCGCAAGCGCTGCGGCATATCGGCGGGGTGATGGGCGGAGTCGCTGCCGGAGATCCAGCGGCGATCATTCAGTTCGCCGTGCTTCTACTGATTGCGACGCCGGTAGCGCGGGTGATATTCGCGCTGATTGCCTTCGGGATTGAACGAGACAAGCTCTATATCGGGGTTAGCGCGCTGGTTTTGGCAGTCCTTCTGTTCGGATTCTTTCGTTCCCAGTAAACCCGCAGGATTCGCTCGCGCGTTCTCCGGATGGATACCGGGAAGGCACCGTACGACCTGAAACTTCAATTCACACTGCGACCTATGCTCATCGTGCATCAAACGATAGGAGCACAGGCGCATTGCAGACTTGACGGGGAGAGCCATGCAGCGATTCAAGGGAAAAGTTGCGATTGTAACGGGTGCAGGATCGGGTATTGGGCAAGGGATCGCCAAACGTCTTGGTTGCGAAGGCGCCAAGGTGATTGTGGACTACATCGGCGATTCTGACGGAGCGAGAGAAACCCTGGCAGCAATTGAGAAGGCCGGGAGCGAAGGCGAGATTATTCAGGCCGATGTCACGCGCATGGATGACGTGAATTGCCTGGTCGATACGGCGTGGAGCCTGTTTGGTTCGGCAGAGATCCTGGTGAACAATGCGGGGATGGAGAAGAAGTCGGACTTCTGGGATACGCCGGAAGCCGATTACGACCAGGTGATGGCGGTCAACCTGCGCGGACCATTCTTTCTGACGCAGGTGTTTGTTCGCCGTCTGCGTGATGCGAAGAAAACAGGACGGATTATCAACATCAGTTCGGTTCATGAGGACATGGCCTTTCCTGGATTCGCGTCTTATTGCACCAGCAAGGGCGGATTGCGCATGCTGATGCGCGACCTTGCAGTGGAATTGGGGCCCTTCGGAATCACGGTGAACAATGTCGCGCCGGGTGCCATTGCGACGCCCATCAACAAGGCGCTACTCGAGGACAAGCCAAAGCTGGATGCGCTGCTCAAGAATATTCCCCTGGGACGGCTTGGCACTCCAGACGATGTGGCCGGGCTGGTAGCATTCCTCGCTTCAGAGGACGCTTCTTATGTGACGGGCTCGACGTTCGTTGTCGACGGCGGGCTCATGCGCAATTACAAGGAACAGTAACCCACTGGTATGGCCGCTAGGATTGAAGATTACGCGTTAATTGGCGACTGCCAGACGGCCGCTCTGGTGGATAAGAGGGGGTCGATTGACTGGTTGTGCTGGCCGACTTTTTCATCGGAGGCGTGCTTCGCCCGGATCCTGGGCACCGATGAAAACGGCTACTGGAAGATTGCGCCGTGCGAAGGTGAATGGAAGACGACCAGGAAATATCGCGAACACACGCTGATTGTGGAGACGGTGTTTGATTGCGGCGAAGGGGCAGTACGACTCACCGATTTCATGCCGGTGCGCGGCAGGAACTCCGATGTCGTCCGGATTGTGGAGGGCATTCGCGGAACGGCGCGGATGCGCATGGAGCTGTGCCTTCGATTCGATTACGGACGAACGGTGCCGTGGGTGCGGCGAATTGAGAACGGAGTTCGCGCAATCGCCGGACCGAATCTTGCGATTCTGCGAGGAACAGTGCCGACGCATGGCGAGAATCTGAAGACGCTTGCAGAATTTCCTGTAGTGGAACGCGATCGGGTGTGTTTCACGTTGACCCACGGACTCTCGCACGAAGCCGATCCCGAACCGATCGATATTGACAAGGCGTTCAAAGATACCGAGAAGTTCTGGCAAGAGTGGAGCGGGCGGCTCCAATATGCGGGAAAGTATCGAGAGATTGTCGAGCGATCTTTGATCACGCTGAAGGCGTTGACATACCTGCCTACTGGCGGGGTGGTGGCAGCCGTTACGACGTCGCTACCTGAGTCTATTGGCGGCGTGCGGAACTGGGATTATCGCTACTGCTGGCTCCGTGACACGACGTTCACCTTACTAGCGCTTGCGAATGCGGGATACCACGACGAGGCAGTGGCATGGCAGGACTGGTTGCTGCGGGCGCTGGCAGGAAGTCCTGAGCAGGTGCAGATTCTGTATGGACTGCGGGGCGAACGGCAACTACCGGAGTGGGTCGTGGACTGGTTGCCAGGCTACGAAAACTCCAGGCCGGTGCGCATCGGGAATGCGGCAGCGGTTCAGATGCAACTTGATATCTACGGGGAGATGCTCGACTGCTTCTTTCACGCTCAACACAAGATGGGCCGCCACACGGAGGACGATTTCCGGGTGCTGGCGCTGCTGCTGAAGCACCTCGAAACCATTTGGCAGGAACCGGACGAAGGTATCTGGGAAGTGCGCGGGGAACCGCAACAGTTCACGTATTCGAAGATGATGGCGTGGGTGGCATTCGACCGCGCGGTTCTGATTGCGGAGCAGATGCAGTATGCGGCAGACATCGAAAAGTGGAAGGGGATCCGGGATGCGATTCATGTGCAGATCTGCGAGAAGGGGTTCAATACGAAGAAGAACTGCTTTGTGCAGGCATACGGATCGGATGAGCTGGATGCCTCGCTGCTGCTGATGCCGCTGGTTGGTTTTTTGCCGGGAACAGATCCGCGAGTTCAGAGCACTGTTGAAGCGATCCGGCGCGAACTGATGCCCGATGGGCTTGTGCTTCGCTACAACACCTCGAAGGTGAACGACGGTCTTCCACCGTGCGAGGGTGTCTTTCTAGCCTGCAGTTTCTGGATGGTAAGCAGTTTGAAGGCTGTTGGTCGAGAAGAAGAGGCGAGGAAATTGTTCGAGCATCTGCTGACCTTGACCAATGACCTCGGATTGCTTTCGGAGGAATACGACACGAAAGGGAAGCGGCTGGTGGGGAATTTTCCGCAGGCGTTTTCGCATATCGCTCTGGTGAACGCTGCATTCGATTTGGAGGACGGAAAGGGAGTGCGCCATCGTGCTCGCCGGCAGGGACGGCATTGAGGCTCGCGTGGACCTCCGTTCCGGCCAAGATGCCGGCTTTTGCGGCTTCCGTGCTGGGTCCGGCGCCGGATCCGCCCGGCGTGAAGGGCTCCAGCGCTCATGCGCTCGGCTGGCTAATGCAACTCGGCGGAGTGGGCCTGTTTGCGTTGGCGGTAATTGACTCGTCAGTGATTCCGATACCGTTGCCGGGAAGCACCGATCTTGTGCTGTTGCTGCTGACCGCCTTTCGATCGCAGTCGATTGCGTCGCCGATCATATTTGCGTCCTGTGCATTCGCGGGATCGGTGCTTGGCGGTTATACCACTTGGGCTACGGGGAAAAAGGGTGGCGAGGCCGCGCTCGATCGACTTGGGAAGGGGCGCTTTGTGCGCCGTATTGAGGGCTGGGTAAAGCGCAATGGATTGCTCTCTGTGGCCCTGGCCTCTCTTCTGCCGCCGCCAGTGCCGCTGATGCCGTTTCTGCTGGCGGCCGGTGCGCTGGGCCTTTCGCGTGGACGTTTTCTGATCTCATACTGTTCGGGGCGCGCGACGCGCTATGGCATGGTGGCCTGGCTGGGCTACAAGTATGGGCGAGCAGTGCTGAATTTCTGGCAAAGAGATCTGAAAGGATGGACAACGCCGGTGCTCAGCGTTTACATCTCGCTGCTGGTGCTGGGTGCGCTCTACGGAGTGTGGAAGTACCGCAAAGAAGGCCGCAAGGCAAAGTAGTTCGCAGCGCTGAAAGGGAATGCCGGTTGGCCATTCCCTTTGCATTTGCGGCGCTGCAACTACGCGCGTGCGTGCCTGAGCATCGGCGCTGTGGGCTGCTTGGTTGCAAGGTAGTTGTCAACAGCGGCGGCGGCTTTGCGGCCTTCTGAGATGGCCCAGACGACAAGCGATTGTCCGCGGCGCATATCGCCAGCCGCAAAGATGCCGTCAACGGAGCTCATGTAATCCGCATTGGTTGCGATGTTACCGCGCTGGTCGAGAGCGACACCGAGTTGCTCGATCATGCCACCTTTCACGGGGCCAAGGAAGCCCATGGCGAGAAGTACGAGATCGACGTCGAGGGTAAACTCGGAGCCGGCGATGGGTTCGAACTTTGGCGGCGGTCCAACGCGGACCGCGTGAACCTGCTTCACATTGCCATTGTCATCGCCTGTGAACTGCACACTGTTGATTGCCCAATCGCGGATACCGCCTTCTTCGTGGGCGCTTTCCGTCCGCAGTTGCAGCGGCCAAAGGGGCCACGGGGTTGACGCTGCGCGTGTCTCCGGAGGCTTGGGCATGATCTCAATCTGATGCACGCTCTTTGCGCCCTGGCGATGGCTGGTGCCAAGGCAGTCGGCGCCGGTATCGCCACCACCTATGATGAGCACGCGCTTGCCTTCTGCGCTGATGGCGATTTTAGGATCGACCGTATCGCCTTCGCAGCGACGGTTTTGTTGCGGCAGGAACTCCATGGCGTAGTGAATTCCTTTGAGTTCCCGGCCGGGAATCTTGAGGTCGCGTGGATGCTCGGCGCCGCCGGCAAGAAGGATAGCATCGTAGTGGCCAGTGAGCGCTTCAACAGGAACATTGCCGCCCACATGCGCATTGGTCAGGAACGTGACGCCTTCGGCGCGCATCTGCTGCAGGCGGCGATCCAGGATAGTTTTCTCGAGCTTGAAGTTGGGGATACCGTAGCGGAGAAGACCGCCGACGCGGTCATTCTTCTCATACACGGTGACGGAGTGGCCGGCACGCCGGAGTTGTTGTGCAGCAGCGAGGCCGGCGGGGCCACTTCCGACGACAGCGACGCGCTTGCCTGTATTGTGCTCTGGTGGTTCGGGCTGGATCCAGCCTTCATCCCAAGCTCGCTCGACGATACTGCGCTCGATGAGCTTGATGGAGACGGCAGGTTGATTGATGCCGAGCACGCAGGACGCTTCGCAGGGAGCGGGACAGATGCGGCCTGTGAACTCAGGGAAGTTATTGGTGGCGTGGAGCCGGCGGATCGCGCTCTGCCAGCGGCCGTTGTAGGCGAGGTCGTTCCAGTCGGGGATGAGGTTGTTAACCGGGCAGCCGGTGTGGCAGAAGGGAACGCCGCAGTCCATGCAGCGGGCGCTTTGCTCGCGCTGCTTTTCTTCGGGGAACGGCTGATAGATTTCAAACCAGTCCTGCAGGCGTTCTTCAACGCTTCGGCGTGTCGCCTGTTCGCGTTCGATTTCCAGAAACCCAGTGACCTTACCCATGCTGCACCTCGGCTGCTGCTGCCTCAACCTGAGGCGCTGCGGTAGTTGTTGGCGGACAGTAAATAGTGTCCACGCGCTCGATCCCGAGCACACGCTTGTACTCATGCGGGAATATCTTGATGAATTTCGGCTGCGCATCAGTCCAGTGCTCGAGGATCCAAGCGGCACGCGGGCTTCCCGTGTAGTCGCGATGGCGCTCCAGCAGGGCACGTACTTCGGCCACGTCCTCGTCGCTGACAAGCGACTCGATATCGACGCTGGCTTTGTTGCAGCGGCGCGTCGAGAAGTCGCCCTGATCGTCGAAGACAAAGGCACGACCACCGCTCATGCCGGCAGCGAAGTTGCGGCCAGTGGTACCGAGCACGACGACGGTGCCGTTGGTCATGTACTCGCAGCCGTGATCACCAACGCCTTCGACTACAGCGATCGCGCCGGAGTTGCGAACGGCGAACCGCTCGCCGGCGATGCCATTGAGGAAGACTTCGCCGCTGGTTGCGCCATAGAGGACGACGTTGCCCACAAGGATGCTTTCTTCAGGCAGGAAGAAAGACGTCTTGGGCGGATAGGCGATGATGCGTCCGCCGGAGAGGCCCTTGCCGAGGTAATCGTTGCTGTCGCCTTCGAGTTCAAGCGTTACGCCGGAGGGAACGAATGCGCCAAAGCTTTGGCCGGCAGAGCCTTCGAACTTGAAGTGGATGGTGTTGTCGGGCAGTCCAGCAGACCCGTATCGGCGGGCGATTTCGCCGCCCAACATGCCGCCGACGGTGCGATGCACGTTGCGGATGGCAAAGCTGCCAGTGACGGGAGTTTTGGATTCGAGTGCGGGCGCGGCCTTCGCGATCAGGGCGTGATCGAGGGCCTGGTCGAGGCCGTGATCCTGCGATTGCATCTTGCGGCGCGCGACGCGTGAGGGCACTGTGGGTGCGTAGAGGATCGATGAGAGGTCGATGCCCTTCGCCTTCCAGTGAGCGTCGGCGACGGCGGCATCGATCTTGTCTACGCGGCCAACCATTTCGTCGACAGTGCGGAAGCCGAGCTTGGCCATGTGTTCACGGATTTGTTCGGCGATGAAGAAGAAGAAATTGACGACGTGCTCAGGCTGGCCCGTGAAGCGTGCGCGCAGGACCGGATCCTGCGTAGCGATGCCGACGGAACAGGTGTTGAGGTGGCATTTACGCATCATGATGCAGCCCATGGTGATGAGCGGTGTGGTCGCAAAGCCAAACTCCTCGGCACCGAGCAGCGCGGCGATGACGACGTCGCGGCCGGTCTGGAGCTTGCCGTCAGTCTGGACTTTAATGCGGCTGCGCAGGTCGTTGAGCAGCAGAACCTGTTGTGTTTCGGCGAGGCCGAGTTCCCACGGCAAGCCCGCGTGCTTGATGGAACTGAGTGGAGATGCGCCGGTTCCGCCGTTGTCGCCGGAGATGAGCACGACATCGGCGTGTGCCTTGGCGACGCCGGCGGCGACGGTGCCGACACCGACCTCAGAGACGAGCTTGACCGCGATGCGCGCCTTGGGGTTGACGTTCTTGAGGTCGTAGATCAGTTGCGAAAGATCTTCGATGGAGTAGATGTCATGGTGAGGCGGCGGAGAGATGAGTCCAACGCCGGGAATGGAATGACGCGTCCTGGCGATGACGTCATCTACCTTGTGACCGGGTAGCTGGCCGCCTTCGCCGGGCTTTGCGCCCTGCGCCATCTTGATCTGCAGTTCGTCGGCGTTGACGAGGTAGTTGGTGGTGACGCCAAAACGCCCGCTGGCAACCTGCTTGACGGCACTGCGGCGGGAGTCGCCGTTTGCGTCGGGTGTGAAGCGCGCCTCGTCCTCGCCGCCTTCGCCGGTGTTCGACATGCCGCCGAGGCGGTTCATGGCAATGGCGAGGGTTTCATGCGCTTCTTTGCTGATGGAGCCGAAGCTCATGGCGCCGGTGGTGAAGCGTTTGACGATTTCCTTCGCAGGTTCGACTTCCTCGATCGGAATTGGATGCTCTGCGTATTTGAGTTTAAGAAGACCGCGCAGCGTGCAGAGCGTACGGTTCTGCTGGTCAAGCAGATCGGTATATTCCTGGAACGTGGTCGCGCTGTTGGCGCGAACTGCGTGCTGCAGTTTGCTGATGGTTAGCGGATTGAGCAGGTGATATTCGCCGCCTTCGCGGTACTGGTAGTGTCCGCCAACAACGAGTTCGGTTTCGGAATCCGTCAGCGGCTGGAAGGCGTAGGCGTGCTTCATTTGCGCCTCACGCGCCAGCACCTCGAGGCCGACACCTTCGATGCGCGATGCGGTGCCGGGGAAGTAGGTCTGGATGAGGTGTTCATTGAGACCGACTGCTTCGAACACCTGTGCGCCGCGATAGCTTTGCAGCGTACTGATGCCCATCTTGGAGAAGGTCTTTAGCAATCCCTTATTGATGGCCTTGATGAAGTTCTTCTCGGCGTGGTTTGCGGAGACGCTGTGCGGCAGCAGACCGCGGCGTTTGAGATCGTGCAGAGTTTCGATGGCGAGGTAGGGATTGATAGCGCTGGCGCCGTATCCGATGAGCAGGGCGAAGTGCATAACCTCGCGCGGCTCGCCGCTCTCAATGATGAGCGCAACCTGCGTGCGCAACTTCTCTTTGACGAGACGATTGTGCACTGCAGCCATGGCGAGCAGGCTGGGGATCGGCGCGTAAGTGGGGTCGACTCCCCGGTCGGAGATGATAAGCAACGTGTATCCAGATGCGACGGCGTGTGTGGCCCGAGCGCTCAATTCATCGAGTGATTGACGCAGGCCGACTTCGCCATCTTCTGCGCGGAAGAGTGCGGGCAGCGTGGTGGCGAGCAGTTCTCCCGAGGAAACGCGCCGCAGCTTTTCCAGATCTCGATTGGAGAGGATCGGGTGCGGCAGCTTGAGTGTGTGACAGTTCTCCGGAGTCTCGTCGAGGATGTTGCGCTCCGTGCCGATATAGCTGATGAGCGACATGACAAGTTCTTCGCGGATCGGATCGATCGGTGGATTCGTGACCTGTGCGAAGAGTTGCTTGAAATAGTTGAAGAGTGGCTGCGGGCGATCGGAAAGACAAGCCAGCGGTGTGTCGGTCCCCATCGATCCGACCGGCTCTTCACCGCGTGCGCCCATGGGGCCGAGCACGATGCGGAGGTCTTCTTCGCTGTAGCCGTAGGCGCGCTGGCGGCGCAGCAATGTTTCAGGGTTTGACGCGATCACGCGTGATGGCTCGGGCAGGGAATCGAGTGAGACCTGCTGCTCTTTGAGCCAATCCGCGTAAGGCTGGCGGGCGGCGAGGCTCTTCTTGATTTCGGCGTCGGAGATAATTCGCTTCTGCACGGTGTCGACGAGGAACATGCGGCCCGGCTGCAGGCGGCCTTTTTTGCGTATGTCCTCGGCGGGGACATCGAGAACACCGGCTTCGGAGGCAAGCACGACGAGATCGTCCTTGGTGACGATGTACCGGCCCGGGCGCAGGCCGTTGCGGTCGAGCGTCGCGCCGACGACGCGGCCATCCGTGAAGGCGATCGCCGCCGGGCCATCCCACGGTTCCATCAGCGACGCGTGGTACTCGTAGAAGGCGCGCTTGTCCTCGTCCATATCGGGATTTCCTGCCCAGGCTTCGGGGATGAGCATCGCCATCACGTGCGGAAGAGAACGCCCGGACTGGAAAAGGAATTCAACGGCGTTGTCGAGCGAAGCGGAGTCGCTTCCTTCGGGCATGATGACCGGAAAGAGCTTGCTGATCTTCTCGCCATGCAGCGAGTTTTCGAGGATGGATTGGCGAGCGTTCATCCAACTGATGTTGCCGCGGATGGTATTGATTTCGCCGTTATGCGCGACGTACCGATAGGGATGAGCGAGCTTCCAGCTTGGAAAGGTGTTGGTGGAGAAGCGCTGGTGCACCAGGCAGAGAGCGCTGGTAACGAGCGGATTGGCCAGTTCGAAATAGAACTTCTCGATCTGCGGCGCCAGCATCAGACCCTTGTAGATGATGGTGCGGCAGGAGAAGGACGGGACATAAAAGTCGTCCTTGCCTTCGATGTCGGATGCAGTCATCTCGTTTTCAGTGCGACGCCGGACGAGATAAAGCATGCGCTCGAAACTCTCTTCATCCAGGCCATCGGGGCGGCCGACGAAGAACTGCTCAATGTAAGGTTGTGAGGCGCGGGCTTCGCGGCCAATGGCATCGCCGTTCACGGGGGTGTCCCGCCAGCCGAGTACCTTGAGGCCCTCTTCGGCTGCGATGCGCTCGAAGATGCCTTCGCATTGCAGACGGCTGTGCTTGTCAACGGGAAGGAAGACCATAGCCACGCCGTATGCGCCCGGCTCGGGTAGTTGAATGCCGAGTTCGCCACACTCGCGCGCGAAGAAGACATGAGGGATCTGAATCAGAATGCCGGCGCCATCGCCCGTCTCCGGATCACAGCCTGCCGCTCCGCGATGGGTGAGGTTGATGAGGACCTCGAGACCCTTGCGGATGATGTCGTGGCTCTTTTCGCCCTTAATGCTTGCCACCAGTCCCATTCCGCACGCATCGTGCTCATTGCGCGGGTGGTAGAGACCCTGGGGGTCCGGAAAGCGAAAACGTTGATCCGATATCTGCATGGCTACCTTCTTATGAATAAGATCGGTTTGCGATTTCAGTTGTCATGACGGCAAAGACACATTGAGCGTGGCGTTCACCTATCGGGAAACGCCGGGTCAATTCTGAGTGGACCTGTCGTGGCAGGCCCCGCACACGGGGATAGTGCTGAACTCTTTACTATATCTGAATTTCGATTCGGAGATTCCCTAAATGCGGAATGGCGGGATTTCCATTCGGCTTCGACTCCCCTTCACCCTCTTCAGAGTCGCTCAAGATGACACGCGCTGGTTGCTCCGATGGCAGCTTATGTAAGAGCGGCCTTTGGTCCAGGAGCAAACTTCCGCTGATAGTAAGCCGTCGTGGCAACGATGGCTGGAATGCCGACCGAGATGGGAACAATCCACAGCCACCAGGCTCCATGCAGCAGGGGGCCGATGGTGACGAGCGAGAAAGCTGTCCAGGCAGCGATGTAGCTACCGATCATTCCCTGCAGATGAGCGTACCACCAGAACATTTTCTCTGCCGGCGGATGCGTGAATCGCCACATCGATCTGCCGGAAATGCGCATCCCAACCACTCCGAACACAATCGCCGGGATGCGAAGATTCTGCACGAATTCTGGCCGGATAGCTCCCAACACAGCGAGGGTCAGACTGGCTGCGAAGCATAGGATGGCGGCGACCCAGTCCAGTCCGCGGGCGACCGGAGCTCCCTTCCAGGCGGCCTTCTGACCAAGCACGCGGTAGGCTGCGAATGCCGCGTAAAAACTGAAGATTGCCACCAGCGCAAGAAATAAGACCGGCAGGTAGACGGCCATGACCAGCGCCGTAAAAGCGACGACAGTCATACACCAGAAGTAGATTTTCCCCCACAAGCGATGTGCTCTGCCGCCCTTTGCAGTGACCAGAGCGAGCGGAGCTAGGACAAAGGCTCCGCTGCCGGCAGTGACGTGAACTGCCAGAAAGGCATGCATCCACCAAGGATTCTGCATCTGAAACCCCCGATTGCCCCGTTTCCCACGGCCGCAATGTCTCATTACGCGCGCCGAAGTTCTTTGGTTCCAAGAGAACCCGGCGCACCTGAAACATGCGTAAAACCTTCGAGCTGATTCAAATGATCAGAGTTTGCAGATGAGCAACTCCCGCTCATAGATCATCTCGGGCGGCAGATGGTCGTGAAGTTCGATGAACAGTTCTTCGTGCGCAATCACTTCTTTTCGCCATGCCGCGCGATCGACTGCCATCAGCGCGTCGAAGGCCTCCTGTGAAAAGTCGAGGCCTGTCCAGTCAATATCTTCGTAGCGCGGAACCCAGCCGATGGAGGTTTCGCGTCCGCGACCGTGGCCTTGCACGCGCTCGACGATCCAGCGCAGCACGCGCATGTTTTCGCTGAAGCCGGGCCAGAGGAATTTTCCGTTCTCGTCCTTGCGGAACCAGTTGACGTTGAAGATGCGTGGCGTGACGTCGAGGCCGCGCTGCATCTTGATCCAGTGACGGAAGTAGTCGCCCATGTGATAGCCGCAGAAGGGCAGCATGGCCATCGGATCGCGACGCACTTTGCCGACCGCGCCGGCTGCCGCAGCGGTGGTTTCAGAGCCCATGGTGGCCCCGATGTAGACGCCGCTGGACCAGTTGAATGCCTGGTAGACAAGAGGTAGCGTGTGCGAACGGCGGCCACCGAAGATGATTGCGCTGATTGGCACGCCTTCGGGAGATTCCCAGTCCGGGTCCATCGTCGGACACTGCGATGCAGGCGCGGTGAAGCGTCCGTTGGGATGCGCAGCGGTGGTGCCGTTCTTCTTGCCAATCGCTGGAGTCCAATGCTGACCGCGCCAGTCGAGACATTCCGCGGGCGGTTTGTCTGTCATGCCTTCCCACCAGACGCCGCCGTCGGGTGTCAGTGCAACATTCGTAAAGATGGTGTTACGCGAAAGTGCCGTCATTGCTGACGGATTTGTTTTCACGCTTGTTCCTGGAGCGACTCCAAAGAATCCATATTCAGGATTGATGGCTCTCAATCTGCCCTGGGAATCAGGTCTGATCCACGCGATGTCGTCGCCGACGGTCCACACCTTCCAGCCGTGCATGGACTTTGGCGGAATGAGCATCGCGAAGTTCGTCTTGCCGCAGGCCGAGGGGAAGGCTGCGGCGACATAGGTCTTCTCACCTTCGGGATTCTCGACGCCGAGGATGAGCATGTGTTCGGCCATCCAGCCCTCGTCGCGCGCGATGTTTGATGCGATGCGCAGGGCGAAGCACTTCTTGCTGAGCAGTGCGTTGCCGCCATAGCCCGAACCGTAAGACCAGATCTCGCGCGTCTCAGGGAAGTGGACGATGTATTTGGTGTCGTTGCAGGGCCAGGGCACATCCTGCTGGCCTGGCTTGAGCGGCGCACCCACGGTATGCATGCAGGGAACAACGCGTTTTTCGTCCTTGTCGATCTCAGCGAAGACGCGTGCACCGATCCGTGCCATGGTCCGCATGTTGACGACGACATAAGGCGAATCGGTGAGCTGCACGCCAATGCCGGACATAGGTGATCCGACGGGACCCATGCTGAACGGAAGCACATACATGGTGCGTCCCTGCATGCAGCCTTTGAAGAGCTGCTTCAAACGGCGACGCATCACATAGGGGTCTTCCCAGTTGTTGGTCGGGCCTGCGCCGTCGCGTGAAAGGGAGCAGATGAAGGTGCGGTCTTCAACCCGCGCAACGTCGTTCGGAGCAGACCGTGCGTAGAAGCATCCGGGCCATTTCTTCTGATCGAGGCGTGTAAAGGTGCCCGCAGTGATAAGGCGATCGCAGAGAAATTCGTATTCCGCTACAGACCCGTCGACCCAATGGATAGAGTCTGGCCGGCAGAGTTCGGCCATCTTTTCGACCCATCGAATCAGATGTTTGTTAGTGGTGGGCGGAGTCTGAACGGCGGCGGGCTCGTGGTTGAGAACGGATTGCTTCATATTTCTATAGTTCTCCTGCGTTGCCTGTCTCTTACAGGCTACAGAAACTGTCTTAGCAGTGAAAGTGGAAGAAATCCAACTTGCATTGGACGCAACAGTCTATCGCAGTGCGCGGCTGGAGGTTTGTGATCTAGAACTCATGATGCCGGTCGATGACCTCGGCGATGGTATTCGGCTCGGGATTGGCAGCTTCGGCCTGGTTGCGCACTTTTGCAACGGCCAGCCAATTGTCTTTGTGCGGCTGCTCTGCCATCCAGGGCGGAAGCGGCATACATAGATGCTCGCTGAGAGCTGCAGCATAGCCCTCATACAACGCGCGAAGATCGCGAAGCCTCTCGTAGGACTGGCTGTCACGGCATACGCTCACACCGCTCTGGCATAGCAATTGGTAAAGCTGCTCGTAGCGCTCGCGCGGCAATCGGTCAGGCATGTTCTGCCTGGGACGGATGGAGAAGACCTGCGCCAGATCGACCATGGCGTGACGAGCCATGGCAAAGGTCAACTGCGCCTGGCGAGCTTCGTGTCCGCGAACTCCGGCGATGAGCAGTGCCGAAGTGTCGAGCATCGCGGTGAGCGCGCTGATCCAGCTCTGATTGGTGTGTTGCGATCGGAAATAGCAAAGAAGGGTGTAGGAGATGTGGCTCTCGAGCAGTTCAGCAGACCAGCGCTCCCACTCAGAAAGCAAGGCGGCAAGGACATCTTCCGATCCTTCAAAGGAATGACGATGCAAGAGCTCAGCAGCTGTGGGTGGCGAGCCGGCGCGCGCGTCGAGGAGCGAGATACTCACCTCGCGGCGCGAAAATGCTGCGTACAGCACCGGGAAGTAGCCCATGACGATGGCGAGAAAGCCGAAGCCCGTGCCGGCTTCAAATATCGAGAGAACACGTGCAATCTCCGAACGGGGAGTTACGTCGCCGAGACCGAGCGTAAAGAAATTGGTGCCGCTGACATAAAGGTCGGAAAGGTATCCGATGGTCTGCGACGTGTCACTGAACGGACTGCCGAGGGAGTAATAGATAAGAGAGAAACCAAATACCATACCGCTGGCCCAAACCACGAGAAGAAAGATGAGCGATAGCGGCCCGTAGAAACTAAGGGCAGTCTCGCGTTTACGCGGATGGCGGATCCTGAGCGCAACGAATCGCCACGGCATCCAGGTGAGGATATAGAAGATCCGCGTGAGCCGGAGGCGGCCCGCAGCACGGCGCGGCAAGATGATGGTTTGGAAGGCATCCAGTAGGACAACCAATAAGCAGACGATGCCCAGCAGCATGGTGACGACTTGCATTGACCCCCTTTGGCAGCGCAATCCGCGACGACTGGTTTGCAGTGCCCGATTACCGTATCCTAGCTGAGTAAGGCCTGACCAAGTCTTATGGCTGACCTAGGAAAAGCGCTTCTCGGTCTCGGGCTCCTCCTCGTTCTGATTGGAGCACTGCTGCTGATTGCGGCCCGATTCGGGTTGCCGCTTGGGCGATTGCCTGGCGATATAGCTTATAGAGGCAAGAACGCTTCGTTCTTCTTTCCCCTTGGGACGTCGATCCTGATCAGCGTTGTTCTCTCCGTAATCTTCTATCTCATCTCACGATTTCGGCGTTGAGCCGACGCGACTGCGCAACCCCGGCGAATCACCGCTAGGTCGGACATTCGCGGGTGGCCGGTTTCCAGATCGTTGCGTGATTCCCGTCGGTCACGCGTTAGGCCAAAAACGCTGCAACCCAGAGTCCACAAAGCTCCGAGCGGGTCCCTCTATTGCGATTAACTCCCAAAAGTAAACGCTATCTATAAAAACGATGACGGCAAATAAGCCTATCCGGATTTCGACAGGCATACATGATGCACCCTTTGATGGATCAGTGATGACCATCACACACCTCCTCCCGGTCCGTTGAGATAGCGTTGTTGGCGGTCTACTGAAACGATTTAGCGCGGCGAATACGGACTTGGAAACCTTGCGAATAGAACGATGTCATTGGTGGGTTTTTTGCAGTGGTCCGATTACGACCGTCATGGTGTGCGAGTAGCCGAACGTAGTAGGCATTCACTCAGAAGTTCGAGCCGAAGCCAAATTCAGGACAGGCCTTGTGGGCTGGGGTAAGTGCAAGAGCAACGAGTCTCCAAAAACACATCGGCATCCAGCCGAGCTTTCCGAATCAGTGAGAGTAAGTGTGCACATTCCCAGGCTGCAATAACCAGGCAGTATCACTTCGGAATAGGAGAGTCAGATGGAAGTGAAATTTAGTTCAATCAGCTACCGGTTCCTTCTGTTGCCGTTGCTGTTTGTGTTGACTTGCGTGGGAGCATTTGCGCAGGCCAACTCGAACGTAACCGGCATCGTGACGGACCAATCGGGAGCAGTCGTGGCCGGGGCGAATATTACGCTTACGGATCCGGCGACTGGAATCACGAAGTCAACCATCAGCAGCGGAACCGGACTGTACGACATTTCCGGCTTGAACGCCGCAAACTACAACATGAAAGTCACAATCAAGGGATTCCAGACATACGAGCAGACCGGAATTGTTGTTGATATTTCGCGCTCGTTTCGTGTCGACGTAAAACTGACGGTTGGTTCGGAGTCAACAACTATTACGGTAAGTGCGGATGCATTGACGGTGCAGTCCGACTCGAACGTGGTTAGCACCCTGATCAACGAACAGCAAATTACCGAATTGCCCACCAACGGCCGCAACGTAATCGGTTTGGCCGCATTGGGTCTCGGCGTCAGCGGCAACCTGCCCGACATGGAGAGCCCATTCTCCGTGACCGCCAACTACTCCATCAGCTTCAACGGCCTCAACCAGGCACACAATGTCTGGATGATTGACGGCGCTGAGGCGTACGACCGCGGTTCCGGCGGCAAGATGTCCGTCATGCCTTCCCAGGATTCGCTTGGCGAATTCCAGGTGCTGGCCAGTAACTATCCTCCCGATTACGGCATCGCCTCGGGCGGCACGATCACCATGTCCATCAAGAGCGGCACATCGCAAGTTTCACGGTGGGGCTTGGGAGTTCGACCGTAACGACGCTCTGGATGCGCACAACTACTTCGACAACAACAAAGGACAAAACGCCAAGAAGTCGGAACTGCGCTATAACGTCTACGGCGGCAATGTTGGCGGCCCGGTGTTCATCCCTCATGTGTACAACTCGGACAAGAAGAAGACCTTCTTCTTCTATAACGAAGAGTGGCGCAAAGAAGTCACGGGAGTCTCGACCAATTCGATCAAGACTCTTCCCGCAGCGGACTGAAGTTACATCGGCATCTCCATTCAACTTCGTGATTCCTGCGTATAACCCGCGCAACGGCAGGTCATTGTGCCCACAGTTGCGGATCCAGCTGTTGGCGGCGAAAATCAGCCGCCGATGGACTGACGATGGGCCAACCCTTCCCGAACAACACGATTCCGGGAAACCTGTTGGATTCCAACGCCCTGCTCTTCAACACCACCAAGAATCTTCCGGCATCGACGAACGCGGATGGCGACCTATACCCCGACCGGCGGGCATCTGCCTATCACACGTGCGTGAAGATCTCTTCCGCATCGATCACAACTTCAATGACAAATGGCAGCTCTTCGGTCACTACATCCATGATGCGATGGACACGGTCGAAGCCACTCCCGAATGGCAGGGTGATAACTATCCCACCGTCGGCAGCAACTTCAGCAACCCGGCGTACGCTGCGGTCATCAAGCTGACCGGCACACTCACACCCAACGTGCTGGTTGAAGCTGCATTCAACTACAACGGCAACAAGATCGCCATTATTCCAGTCGCGGCGGGCGGAGCCAGCTTCGTCAAGCCTTCGGGTTGGAGCACTGGGACTTACTTCCCGCTCGCCAACGATGTGGGCAATCGCTTGCCCGACATCAGTTGGAGCACGGTCGGCACGACCTGGGGACCTGGAAACGATCCCTGGACCAACGGTGCCGAGGACTTGGCTGAGGTTTTCGGCCTTTCGTGGACCAAGGGTAAACATCAAATGAAGTTCGGCGGCGGCTACAACCGCTATACCAAGAATCAGGTCATCGGCAAGGATTCCGAAGGAGACTACACCTTCGGCGATGGCTGGAACGCAGCGACCTCGACAACCCCAGCAGGTCCAACAGGCCAACTCACAGGCGATTCCTATCTGGACTTCCTGCTCGGTCTGAGCACCAACTTCAGCCAGGCGAACGCCAACCCAATCAACCACTACGTTAACCAGACGCTATCGGCCTATGCAGAAGACAACTGGCACGTGAACTCCCGGTTAAGCATTCAGTACGGCTTCCGCTACGACCTGATGCCGCATACATGGGAACGTAACAATCAGGTTTCCAATTTCAATCCAGCACACTACCAGCCTGGACTCACGACGGCAGCGAGTTTCAACGCTGACGGATCGTTTGCGGCTGGCGCTCCCGGCCTGCAAACCAACTCGATCGGTACCTTCTATATGAACGGTGTCGATATTGCCGGTCAGGGAGGCACTTCAGCCGCGCTGGTCAAGAACGACTACAAGACGTTCATGCCCAGGCTTGGCTTCTCTTATGACATCTCGGGCAACGGCAAGACCGTCGTGCGCGGCGGCTTTGGCACCTTCTACGAGCGCATCCAGGGTAACGACATTTACGACGCTGCCGGATCACCTCCATTCATCAGCACACCGGCCGCCGGGAACGTCGAATTCACCAATCCCAGCTTCAACTGGCAGGCTGGTTCAGCCGCTTCCACGCCGACCTTCACACAAGGTTTCAACTCGCTCAACACCTATTACCCCGATCCTGCCGTGGCGCAGTTCAGCCTGGGCGTTCAGCATGAAATCGCTCCCGCGCTGGTCATGATCACGCAGTATGTCGGCAACCTCGATTGGCACCAGAACGTTTGGCTTCCAATCAATAACTTCCCACTGAGCACTCCGATGGCAGATCGCCAGGCGTTTGCAAACGGCTCGCTCGGAACCATTCCAAAGCTGATGGACAAAACTTATCAGGGCTTTGGCAACATCCGGCTGCAATCGACCACGCAAACCGGCTCATACAACAGCTTCCAGGCAGGCCTTCGCCAGCAGAATAGACACGGCCTCAGCTTTGAACTGGACTACACGTATGCGCACGAGATCGATTCCACACCGCAAAGCGTGGACGTTGACAACAACAATCCCACCCGAAATCCCTGGAACCTGAAGTACGATAAGGGCTCCGGTATTCTCGATCGTCGTCAGGTCTTCAGCGGCAACTATGAATACAGGCTCCCGTTCTTCAATCACGCCGCCGGCATGACGAGGACCATTCTTGGTGGCTGGGAGATCTCCGGTACGGTCATTTCCGAAACGGGCTTGCCCTGGTTTGGAAATGTTGCTCCTTCGAACAGCTACGGGGATACGGTTGGTTTGGGCGGCGACTATTCGATTCGTCCCAACCTGACTGGCAAACCGCAATACACCAAGGCCAAGGCCACGGTGGGCTCGGTTTCAGGCTACCAATATGTCAGCAATGCGGGCTTCTCGAAGCCGGTCGCTGGCTGGTTGGGTGGCCCGAACCTGGGTTTCGGCAACATGGGTAAGGATGCCGTGGTTGGCCTGGGCCGCACGAGCTTCACCACCGCTCTTTACAAGTCGTTCTCCTTCGGCGAAGCTGCTCATTTCGAGTTCCGCGCCGACAGTTTCAACACCTTCAACCACACGCAGTTCAACGGCTTGTCGGATACCAATCCGCAGAATCAGGACTTTGGTTTCGTCAACAGCGCTCAAGACCCGAGAACCTTCGAGCTTGGCGGCAAGTTCGTGTTCTAACCAAACGCTCAACCAAGAGGGCGCGGCAGGCGTTGCCTGCCGCGCCCCTTTTATTTTTAGCCGCGATGTTGGCCTGCTTGATATCTCGTTCCAGCTTGCTTCATGTCCGCTGATACGGAATTTGGCGGGCCCCAGAGGCTAAAAATTTCGTTTGCCTGATTATTCGGGATAGGCTTCGCCGGCATGCACCACGCGAATGTAGTGATCAGTGAATTGCGAATGCCCGCCGGGCAAGTCAACTTTGGGCATGTGACAGCTCGTGCAGTTGGATTTGGCCACAGGGCAAGTTTTCGGCACTGACGCAGCCGACACGGATTTGTTCTCGGCATGGCAGGCCAGGCATTTCGCATCGTAGGAAGCAACGTTGTGATTTACCGGCTGATGCGGATTATGGCAGGCGAGACAACTGATGCGTGGATCAGTGCCGATGAAGCACTTGCTGATTTCGAGACGATACGGCTGGAATCGCACGAACGCGGGACCATGCCACTTGTTCTGCATAACGGTATCCCACGTCCGATGACACTGGCCGCAAAAGTCAGAAATCTGCTCGGCATCAAGCTTTTTGAGTGATGCAGGGAGCGTCTTGAAGTTGTCCAGTGCGGCATCGGCCATATGCTGCTGCGCACCCGCATGGCAGTGCTCACACTCGAGGCCGGGAGTGACCTTTGCTGGAGCAAGCTTTTCGTTTGGGGTGACGCCGCTGCCATGACAGTTGAAGCAGGTGCGCGTTTCCCAAATGGGTAGCTGGCGTCCCATCGCTTCCGTCAGGTTGCGCGGCGTGATCTTCTGGTCGCCAGGAGTGATTGCGAGACCGTTGGCGCGGGGGAAGTAGCTGACGAGGCTTTCGTAGTAATGCCCGTCTTTTTCGAGCACCCAGGTTTGGGCGTGCTGGCCGAATATCCAGTGGACGGGAAGCGTCAGTGTGTCAGTTCCGTCGGTGACCGAGTAGGTACTTTGGCCGTCTTTGGTCTGTACCCGGTAGGTGTACGAGCCAATCTGGAGACTCAGGTCAGTATGCGCGTTCAATGTGGGATTTGCGCCTTGTGGCTCCATCGCGTGGCGCATCGGTGCTGTTGCGTACGAGGTAGCGACGCCGTTGTGACAAGTTGCGCAGGTGACCTGAGCATTCTTCGTATTCGTGTGCTCCGCAATCACCGGTCGCGGCGCGGGAGCTGCACACACCAACAGTCCTGCGGCAGCTGCGGCACCAGCGACGATCACTGCACGTGCACTACTTGTCCAGATCACGGCAGACCTTTCGTTCGCGTGCTGCTTCTTCCCGATTTCCGGTGCGGGAGTAGATTGAGACGAGCCCCAAGTGTGCTTCGAGGTTGTTGGGATCATGCGCAAGAACCTGGTTCAGCAATTCCGCGCCACGCTTCATGTCGCCAGTCTCAGCCAGCGAGCGTCCCAGGGCGAGTTGAGCCATTTCCATGTCGGGAGCATTCGCATAAGCACGCTGCGCCGGTTGAAGCGCTTCGCTGAAGCGGCCTGCAATTACGAGCGTAAGTGCGAGCATGGCATTGGCGGTTTCGTTGGTTGGATTCGCGGCAAGCTCATTATGAAATTGATCGATGGCAAGCCCAGGATCGTGCGGAAACAAAAGGAATCCGTAAAAGTAGTGAAGATTTGGCGTGGAAGGATAGCGCACAAAAAGCTGTGCGAACAGGTCGTCGGCCGTTTCGCTATCACCGGAAAGAAAGACGTATCCTGCCTTGCCCGCTGCTTGGTAGAATTCGCGGTCCTGAGGCGCAACGTCCTTTGGTAACGAAGGAACGCGCATGCCGGCGAGGCCGATGCCGAGCATCAAGTCAGGCGCGTCGGCGTGATTCTCGGCGAAGAAGTGGTATTGATCGAGCGCTGACTGGAAACGGCTGGCCCGCGCCAGCAGTTGTGCAAGATGGTAGCGAATAATCTGTTCGTTGTGCGGCTGGTTCAGAGCTCCATGCGCAACGGCCTGCTCGAGATCGCGGAGCGAGTCGTCGTATGCGCCGGTTTCAAATTCGCAAAGACCGCGCAACGCCATCGCGGGGACAGCGGTGGGCGCCAGCTGCAGCAGGTGGCTGAAGGCGTCGATGGCGCCGGAGTATTGATTCGCGCTGTACTGGAGAACGCCGAGATACCACCAGCCCTCCTGCCAGTCGGGCTTCAGCTGCTCGGCCTGTGAGTATA
This sequence comes from uncultured Acidobacteriaceae bacterium, assembly GCA_963735215.1. Classification (GTDB taxonomy): domain Bacteria; phylum Acidobacteriota; class Terriglobia; order Terriglobales; family Acidobacteriaceae; genus Telmatobacter. The sequence goes on from CAVTKF010000019.1 coordinate 562,967, forward strand.
GCTGGATGGCGAGGGGCAGGTTTTGCTGGTCGCGGGCTGCGGCGGCGCGTGCTGCCAGGTCGTCGAATTGTGCGGGAGCAGGTGAAGCTGCGGGTGCTTGTTGCCCCGTCGGTGTCTCCCGCGCAGCGGCGAGCGCACGCGTGAAGGGAAGCGTGAGAATCAGGGCAAGGAATAATAGGCCACGGGCGGCCGCGTTGGGGAAGACGGAGATTGCCACTTTCTGCCTGGATTATCGGACAAATTCTGTGATTTAAGACGAATCTGGCGCAAAAACATCGCCGTCTGGACTCCGCAGAATTCAGTTCCGGCGCGCGAAAAGTTTTGCACCACGAAGGACTATCGTAGCAGGTAGCGAAGGCGGCGCGGAGCGCGGATACACAATTTGAGATGCCTTTATGGGCAATGCGGGTTCAGGAAGCGGATTAAGGCTACCCCGTAAACCACGCGCATCTAAGCTCTTATTGCTCAGGCCAATGGCTTTTGGTACCCAATCGGAGACACCCTATCGGATCACTGCGCTGCCCCAAGCGTGCAATCGGTATAGGTCCAAGGATGTATTGGTTTTCCGTGGATAAGACCTAGCCTATGGATAGAGCAAGTGTGTTGCAGGGTCCTGAGTGGCGTCTTCGGGCGTCACCTGTAAGTTTTGAAGTCTTAGGCCTTAATGTTGTCTTTCGATAGCCCGCTAATCGGCGGGCTTTCGCTTTCTAGGAGAGTCCTTTCCCAACTCCCATGACTCTTTACCCCCTTCTGAGTCGCCACATTCGCGGAGCCCGGTTCGCTGCGCCTGAGTTCATCCTCCAAGGATCTCCTCATCGAATGCCTCATCTTGGCCGTCTCCGAGGCGGCTCGCCCTCCGCTTGCTCCCAGGCATCACCAGGTCGTCCGAATCGCCTCGCCCCGTCGCCAGCATCAAACTCACAGCACGCCCCATAGCACGCGAGAGTTCCAAGCGAAAGCGAAGCGATTTCTGGAGGCAGGATCATGAAAAATAGAACATTCAGCTTTCTCGCAACTTGCGGGATGGCGGTTGTTTGGCTGTGCTTCACGTCGAGCGCAGTTGCGCAGTTCCGTACTTCAATCCAGGGAGTTGTGACTGACCCGACCGGGGCAGTCATTCCGGGAGCAACCCTAACTCTCAAGAATCTTTCCACCAACGAGACAATTACGCGGACCAGCGACGCCGCCGGTGTCTACAACTTCAATGCGCTACCGGCCGACCGCTTTCAACTTACAGTCGAGAGGAACGGCTTCAAGAAAAAGGTTCTCGATCAATTGCAGTTGATTCCCGAGCAGCCCAACGGGATAAACGTCCAGTTGGAGCTAGGTGAGATATCGTCGACCGTCACCGTAAATGCCGCCACGCAACCAGCCCTTGATACCGAGACTGCTAATACTGCCGCGACGATTTCCGACAACCAAATTCAGCACATGCCAGTCTATGAACGCGACGCAACCAGCCTCATTCGGCTGGTACCTGGTGTCCTCGCAGACGGAGCGCAACAAGGTGGCGGCGGTGGATTTCAGTCTCCGGGTACCCAGACCGGAGCCTCATCTGGAGGCGGCGGCAATCTAGGGCATTCGAGCAGTATCTTTGCCACGGAAAATGGAGCTTCTGCCAACGCCAACGGCGGCCAGTTCGATGCGAACGGATATAGCGTCGACGGCATCAGTACGGAAAGCGCTGTCTGGGGTGGAGCAACGGTCATTACCCCAAGCCAGGACTCAATCGGCAACATTCAGGTCCTCACGAATAGCTACGACGCTGAAAATGGCCGCTTCACCGGAGCGCTGACAGAAATCACTTCGAAGAGCGGAACCAACAATCTTCACGGCAGTTTTTTTATTCAAGTCACCCGTCCAGGGCTGAATGCGTATCAGTCCTGGAATGGTCCACAGTCCGTGCAGGCATTCGACCCCGTAACCGGAGTCAAGCTAACACCTGCGGAGCGCGGACTACTCCGCGATGAAGACCGATACAACCAACTTGGCGGCAGCATCGGCGGTCCGATCTGGAAAAACCGAGTCTTTGCCTTTTTCGCCTATGAAGGGCAATCCCAGACAATCCCTGCCAGCAGCACACAGTGGTTTCCGACCACCGCGCTCACGCAGTTGGCACCCGCAAATAGCATCGCCTCCACGTATCTCAACTTCCCAGGAGCGGCTGTTGCCGGAACCGTGATCGGCTCCGTGACGTGCGCAAATGCCGGGCTCTCGGAGGGCGTAGATTGCGTTACGATTCCTGGTCAGGGCCTGAACATCGGTTCGCCACTTACCACCGGCCTTGGCACGCAGGATCTCACTTACATAAGCGCCAGCAACCCGGGTGTTGGCAGCGGACTCTCGAACGTGCCCGACATCACGCAGTACACGATAAGCAATCCCACAACCAGCGACTTCAAACAATACAACGGGCGCCTCGACGCGAACGTAACTCAGAAAGATCACGCTGCCTTTGCGATCTATTGGGTGCCTTCAAGTCTGACGCGGTTGAATGGCGGCCTGGGTTACCAGCTCTTTAATCACGACCAGGTCAACAATGCGTTTTCGGTTATTTGGAATCACACTTTTTCGCCAAGCTTCCTGAACGAAGCCCGTGCTAATGCGGCGGGCTGGCGCTGGAATGAGCTTGACAGCAATCCTCAGGCCCCTTTTGGTCTGCCGCAGAGCTCCTTATTTGGCAGTCCGCAGATTGGAAGCATCAGCATTGGCTCCCTCGGCGTTCCGGCTCCGTCAGTCTTGAATCAGTGGACCTACGGCTATAAGGACGTCGCTACCAAGGTCCTGGGCGCGCAGACGATGAAGTTCGGCGCCGATTTCACCAAGCTCTACTATCTGAACGATCCCATCGGCGCGCCGAACTATACGTTTTACAACCTCTGGGATTTCCTCAATGACGCTCCTCAGGCTGAGGGCGGACCGTTTCAGGCGACCACCGGCCTTCCCGGCGGTTTCCGCAACGATAACCGCCAGAACCTGCTGGGAGTTTTCTTTCAGGACGATTGGAAGGTTCGTCCGAACTTGACCCTGAGCGCTGGACTCCGCTACTCCTACTTCGGGCCGTTGACCGATAAGGATAATCACATGGGTGTTGTCAGGTTCGGCAGCGGAGCTGATCTATTGACCGGAATCGCATTACACACGGGAATCGACGCGTGGAATGCGCAGAAGCTCAACTTCGGTCCGCAAATCGGCTTCAACTGGAGTCCGAACGCGAAAGTAGTCTGGCGCGGGGGCTACGGCCTGAATTACAACCAGCAACAGATCGCAACGGCGAACGCTTATAACGGCAATCCGCCAGGAACGAGTTCTGTCCCGGGAACCAGCCAGAGCCCGACCCAGATTAACCCCAATATTTTCTATGCAGTCTCAAGCGATCCCAAAAATATAAACGGCTTCCCACCGAACCCGAACACAATTGTCACGTTCAACTCAGCTGGCCTGCCAACGGCGGGCGGCGCGAACATCGGCGCATTACCCACGAATTTGCCTACTCAATATGTTCAGCACTATTCCCTCGAAACGGACATAGATCTGGGGCATGCGTGGGTTGCGAACCTCGGCTATATCGGCAGTACAGGTAAACACCTCAATTTCAATTACGACTCAAATGCTCTCGGAACGATCGTCGGGGCGCCCCTGAACCCCCTTGTAAGCAGCATCAACACCTTCGGCAGCCAGGGTAGTTCCAACAACAACATGATGCTGGCCAGTCTCAAGCACCAGTTCTCACAAACTTTCTCTCTGGATGCGCAATACACCTGGGCCCATAGTTTCGACACTAATTCGGGTCCGTATTTCCGGAGCCCCTATCTTTACAACACTCGTTTCTCCTACGGTCAGTCCGATTTCGACATCAGGAATAACTTCAAGCTCTTTGGCATCTGGCAGCCGACCATCTTTCGTGGCGGCCATGACTGGAGGGAGAAGGTTATCGGCGGATGGTCGATTAGCGGAATCCTGACTCTTCACTCCGGCTACGGGTGGACCCCGGTCTATACGGCCCCGCACCAGATCTACTGCAACGAGTGCAACTACGGATTCCAGAATCTGCGTCCGAGTTACAACGGCAGAGCCCTTCGCAGCACCAGCAACAGCGCCTTCAAAACGGGAAGCAACTTCCCGAACCCCGGCGCAGCCAATATCGGGACGAACAACGATCAATTCAGTAATAACTACTTCGAGGTTCCGAATTACGCGAATGCAATCGCGGACAACTCCGGGCAGATTGCAGCCGCCTTCATCCCTCCGCCGGGAAGCGGTCGAAACTCTTTTCCCGGCCCTGGGTATCGTGATATCGACCTGAATCTGGCCAAATCATTCGGTCTGCCTGACATGCGTGTGCTTGGAGAAAACGCTAGAATCGAAATCAGGGCCAACTTTCTCAACGCATTCAACGTGTTGAACATCAACCCCAGCAGCATATCGACCAACATCGTGAATTCCAACCTAGGTCAGGCATCGAGCGCACTGGGATCGAGAATGATCGATTTCCAGGCGCGGTTCAGCTTCTAATTCAATTCCAGGGTGCGTCGCACGGCGCACCCTTTCTTATTTAGCACCACTATTTCATTTGAAGAATTCCTTGTCCTGATAGGCTTTCTGGAGCACGAAGAAAGCCTGCTTCTTTTGACCTTGATCGGAGATCAGCCCCTTGAGGTTATAACCGTCCTGCACTCCCGGCAGCAACCGTCTTGGGGAACGAAAATCCACCAGTATCCACGGACTCATTCCGCGCAGTTGAGGAATTCGGCTTAACATGCCCAGTTGATGCCGAAAAACATTGGCCTGGTATTCTTCTGTCCAGCGCTCAGTCTCTGCTCCGTGCAATCCAGCCTTTGCGTCGGCGCCGAATTCGCTGATGATCATTGGCTTGTTATAGGCGACATGCCACACGGTGGTATCGCTGTCCTCAGGCCTATTTTCATACCATCCGATGTACTCGTTGACACCGATCACATCAAGAGCCTCTCCTAACGAGTCGTCCACATATTTATCGTGTCCTTCTGTGCGAACCAATAAGGCCGCTGTCACCAAACGAGAAGAATCGAGAGCACGCACATTGCTTGCGAGGGTCTTGAGGAATTGAGTTCGATCCGGGGTGTTTGGTGTTTCGTTGGCGATGGACCAGAGAACAATCGATGCCTTGTTACGATCGCGGCGAATTTCCTCACGCAACTGTTGCTGCGCCTTCTTTAGTACCGCAGGGTCGTCAAAATGCTCAGCCCAATAAACCGGGATCTCAGACCAGACCATGATACCGAGACGGTCAGCAGCGCGAGTCATCCGCTCATCATGAGGATAGTGGGCGAGTCGCACATAGTTGCAACCCAGTTCGTGTGCCCATCCAAGCAGTGTTTTGACGTCCTTGTCGTCATTGGCGCGGCCTCCACGAATTGGAGCCTCGGCGTGAATGGAGACACCGCGCAGAAAGACCGGCCTTCCGTTGAGCAGAATATTCTGTCCGTCGGTTTCGATAGTTCGAAAGCCGACTTCATCTTCGAGTTTGTCGTCTCCCGCAGTGAGCAGGATGCGGTAGAGCTTGGGTTGTTCGGTGGACCAGAGTTGCAAGCCGGCCGCGGGAATCCGGATCAATCCTTTGCCACTGGAATCCAATTTCGAAGTAACCGACGAATTGGCTTCAGGGATCGCAACAGTGATTGTTGCTCCTGGGTTCGCGTCTTGCACGTGTACCCAGCCCACAACTTCAGTGCGTTCATGATCAAGGTGAAGGTCGTAGTCGTCAATGAAGCTGTTGGTCAACTCGACGAGGGCTACATCGCGAGTGATGCCTCCGTAGTTGAACCAATCAGTTGTTGCCGTGGGCACTCCGTCGGCCTGCCTAGTGTCATCGACCGCAACCACGATAAAGTTTTTACCGGCATGTAACTGCTGAGTGGCTTCACAGTCGAAGGCGGTAAATCCCCCTTCGTGATCGCAGACATGTTGGCCGTTGATCCAGATCAGTGCTTTGTAGTTTGCCGCGCCAATATGCAAAAAAGTTCTGTGATTGGTCCGAGGCTGGAATTCGAAGTCTCGCTGATACCAAACCAATCCTTCGTAGTAGAAAAGTTGCGCGCTTTGCGTATTCCAGTCTCCAGGAACCTTCAACGTGGGAGACTTAGCGAAATCGTATTCGACCAGATGATCGCTTCCGGGCTCGGCAGCGCCATTCAGATAGAATCCGTCCTTGCGCAATTCATGGTGGAAAGTATAGAGACCAGTTGCGTATGGGTCGACGATGTAGTGCCAGTCGCCGTTGAGACTCACGCTGTCGCGATGATCAACATCGACCAAAACAGTTGATGCTGATTGGGAGCATAGAAACATTTGACCGATAAAGAAAAACGCAAGAATGATGCTGAGCTTGACTTTCATCGAATGTCCTTAGTGGACTGAGCAATGCAAAAAACAAAAGAGGGATCGTGGCTGTCCAAACAAAGGATGTCAAGTCAGATCGCTGGCCGACCACTTTGTCAGTTAGGCCTCAGAGCGCCTCGCAGTGTTGAGCCCCGACGCGCTCCTCCGCCCTGATTGCGGACAGAAGAGCACGCCTGTGTGTCACTCGTTTCGAGTGTCGTTAGAACGTCAAGCGTCCGCCCAACTGAATAACGCGCTGGGTGCCGGCGGCTGAGGTGATGGTGGCCTGAGAACCCGAAGTGATGTTCCCGGAGGACGGATTGTTGAGGCTGACCCAGTTCATGACGTTGGTCACTTCGGCTCGGAACTGGAACACTAGTCCCCGCTCGAAGTTAATGTTGCGGAACAGGCCCGCATCCATATCCTTGAGGCCAGGTCCGACCAGGCTGTCGCGTCCCACATTGCCGTCTGCGCCGCCAGGGCCAATGCCCCCGAGAGGTGCGTTCGGGTTGGTGCCAACTGGCCCGTTGGCTGTGAAAGCTGCGTTGTTGAACCATGCCTTCAATACGCTGTCGCCAGCGCATACACGGCAGCGGTGTGGATCGAGCTTGGGGCTAACCGGCTTAACAGCGTTGTAGTTGGGGCGGCTCTGGCCCGCACTGTCAAAGTTCTTATTGGAACCCGTGTTGACCGTAAACGGCGCGCCGCTGATCAAATAGACAACCGGCGAAATCTGCCAGCCGTTGACCACTCCTTTGAGGATCCTGTTCGATCCGTGGAAGTAGTCGATGGTCCACATGCCGGAGATGGCCGCATTGGTGTCGTGGTTTTGATCCATGGGGCCATATTCTTCCCCAAGGCCGCCGCCGCTGGCGCCCATGGAGTTGTTGCTTGCGGTGAAGGGCTTCCCAAACACGCCGAAATCCTGGGCGTTCATCGCTCCATTTTCCACCGGGTTTGAACTTTCCAGCGCGCGGCTCCAGACAAAGAATCCGCTGACTGAGAAGCCCTTTGACATCGACTTGCTCGCCGAGACTTGAAGCCCGTTATAGTTGGAGGTCTGGTCTGAGATCAGGTAGGTAATCCCGCCCAGGGTACCAGGCGTTAGGTTGATGCCGGCATCGTATTGGCGACGTTGCTCGGTGCTTGCCGCTGAAGTGGAGAGACCGCCGACTAATACACCGCCGGAAGAATTTACAGTCGAGTAAGGTGCATAGTTGGCGTCGACGAAGGATGAAAGGTGACGGCCCAGGGTACCTACATAGGCTGCCGTCATGCTCACCCTGTAAGGCAACTGCCGCTGCACGCTAAGGTTGAACTGGTAGACCGACGAATCTTTAAAATTCGTTGGAATGGCTTCAATGCTCTGGCTCGGGTAGAACTTTGGAGCCGAAGGCTTAAAGGTGTACGGGAAGATACCGCCGCCGGGAGCGGTGCTGGGGAAACCCACATTGTAAATACTGGTGATCGATGTTTCGGAGCCAAAGCCATTGCGAATGGAGAACGGCATGGCGTTGCCGGGCTGGTTCCACTCATTGCCACTGACAGAACCGTAGAAGATGCCCGCAGCGGCGCGAACCGAGGTCTTGCTGTCCCCAAACGGGTCCCATGCGAAACCGATACGCGGAGAGATGTGGTTGAACTGCGTGCTGATGATGCCGCGACCGATGCCCTTGTCTCCAACGAACAGCTGTCCCAATGGCGCGGCCGGAGTAATCGTGGATTGCTCGCCGGGATTAAACGACGCCGTCCGGTCATGAGCATCGACGGGCGGCGTATCGATGTCCCACCGGATTCCGATGTTGGCCGTGAAGCGAGGCGTGATGCGGTAGTTATCCTGCGCAAACCCCGCGAGGTGCCACGTGCTCAGATGCGTGATGTAAGTCGAGTCTTGCTCAAATGAGTTGACTTGACCGGTGATAAAGTCAGCAATCGCATTTCCAGTGGTCGTGGGCGCGGAGGTCGAGAAGCCCAGGTCGCCATAATTATTCAGATTGGCAGCGAACATGGTCTTGTCGAGAGAGAACTCACCGCCAAGGGAAAGGTTGTGTTTGCCCTTGGTCATGCTGACTACGTCGCGCAACTCATAGTTGTCGGAACCGGTGATCGGGCCGGCGTTCGGGTTACCCGTGCTAAAGCCTGCACCGTTTAGATAGGGCAGTCCGGCTGGTCCCTGGATGAGGAAATTCGAGCCGAAACTGGCGAGGGTTTGGTTGGCTGGGCCCGTTACCGGGATGAGAGCGCGTCCGCCCATGGCCCGCGTGAAGGTTAGCCAGGCTTGATTGGCGGTGGTTCCGCTGAAGGTGTGAACATCGGCGAGGTTGAGATTCGTCTGATTGGCAGCGGACTGATTTCCGGTCCAATTGATGTTGCCGCCTCCGCTCGGAGTCGACGCGGTCTTGACAAAGAAGTAGGTCGCCGTCAGATGGTCCCTGTTGCCGATGTTCTCGTCAAACTTTCCAAGGTATTCGTCTGAGTCTGTCGGAGTGGTGTACATGCCGATGTAAGTTCCGCCGCCCGTTTTCGCAACCTGGGCGCCGGTGGGCAACGGGATGGAAACACCGATTTTGTTGTTTATGTTCAAGAAATTTGCAGCGGTTGTGTCCAGGAGAGCGGTAGGGACGCAGTACCCCGCAGTCGCAGCGGATATAGTTTGGCAACCTGGGCCAGCATTAGTTCCATTGGCAAGAACCGTCTTTTTGGTGCCCGGCATGTAGATAAGGGAGGCTTGCGACAGCGTTCCGTCGGAAGTGAAGTCGCCCAGGCGCTCGGCAGCCGTTGGCGTCACACCGCCTGTAACCCCGCCCGCTTGCACCTGGCGCAGACCGGCATAGCTGAAGAAGACGAAGGCCTTGTCGTGCTTGATGGGGCCGCCGAAGGTTCCGCCAAAGTTGTTGCGGTGGTAGGGGCTCTTCATCAGTGCCCCGGTAAAAGGATTTTTGGTGGGGGTCCAACTGAAAGCGTTGAAATCGGTATTGCGGTTGAACTCGAACAATCCGCCGTGAAATTTATTTGTTCCAGATTTGGTGATCACCGTGACCACGGCGCCGGAGAATTGGCCGTATTGCGCCTCGAATGCGCTGGTCTCTACGCGGAACTCGTCCAGTGCGTCCGGGTTGGGGGCAGGGTTGCCGTAGTTGCGCATGCCGGTAATGTTGTTGCCACCATCCAGATAGAATGCGACGGTTCCGTTGCCGGAGTCGAGCGAGCCGTTGACCTGGACGGCCGCGGACGGCAGTCCCACCGTCATATTTGGGGTGCCGCTGGGGTTCGAGGTAGGACTCATGCTGTTCGCCATTACACCGGGCGTCAGCGAGAGTTCGGCGTAGGCGTTGCGATTGACCAGCGGCAGGCCGATGATCTCGTCAGGTTCAAGGGTCCGGCCCAATACTGCATCGGTCGTATTGACTTGCGGGGGGGCCTCGGTGACGGTGACGGTAACAGTCTGCGCGCCCACCATCAGCTTGATGTCAAGCGACATTGTCTGGTCAACGTTGAGGGCCAGGTTCTTTTGCATATAGCGCTCAAAGCCGGCAGCTTCGGCCTGGACGGTGTACTTGCCGACGGGAAGGTAATCGATACGGAACTGGCCATATCCGTTTACCGGTGCCGTGCGCGTGAACCCCGTGTCTACGTTGACTGCTTTGACTTCGGCCGTGTTGATCACCGCGCCCTGTTGATCGGTCACCGTACCAACAATTGATCCCGTCGTTTGCTGCGCCGCGGCAGGCAGGAATGCCAGCCCGAGAAGTACGAATCCTGCCAGGTGAAGGAACAGATTCGGTCCTTGGCCCGCGGATTCCATGAGTGACAGCCTCCGAAAAATTGACTTCATGTATCGCTCCTTGCTTCCTTTGCGGCCATGCTCAACGTGGTCCGCATTTCAACTCTTGAGGGCTCCCCGCTGAAAACCGTGAAACGAGGCGGCCACTGTGTTTTCTCAGCTCTTGCTTCGCAGTCAGAATGAACGCCAAAGGGAACCTAAATGCGCTCATGTGGGCATTCATCTGAAGGTCAGTCCTCTCACCCAAGTCATAGAGCCGGCACCAATCGACTACGTTGGCCGGAGATTCGCGACGAGGTGAGGAAATCGGTCAGATTGATGCGTGCAAGCCTAGCGATTTCCTTTGTTCGGTGTCTTGTGATTTTGAAGTGAAATCTACGTGATTGAAGATGTGAATAAAGCCAGAGGCTTGACCTGAATGAGGAAACAAGGAGTAAAACGTTTAGGGAACCTTGGGCTGCTCAACGTTCACGTTGTTAATTTGACTGTTAAGGAAGTCCTGAAAGGGGTTAAGGAGGTGAACGGCGACGTGAGGGTGATCTGAAGCGGGGCGTGCGTGGCGGCATTCATGTAAAATCACGGTGATATTCACACGGAATCGTCTGACCAATGGCAACTGATCTCAATGCGAGTGAGAGCGAGCAAAACGAGCTCGATTGGTTGTTGACTTCCGGAGTGTTAGGTCGATCCCATAACCTCGCCCAAATGTTGAAGTTGATCTGCGAGAAGCATTTCGAGGGTCAGGATAGTCAGATCACCGAGCATGTGCTTGCCGTTGAGGCTCTGGGACGCAGGAGCGATTTCAATCCCCAGGTCGACACCATTGTCCGGGTGACCGTTCATCAATTGCGAAAACGGCTCCAGGAAGTCTATGGAGGTCCCGGAGCCTCTCGCCCCGTTCAAATCCATATTCCAGCCGGGCAGTATGCACCCTCCTTCGTTTACAAGGAGGAGTCGGCAAGCCTTTCCACCCCCGGCGCAGAAAGCGCGATTCAAGTCGCTCCAACCCCGGAAGGAACCGCAGGTGTACCTCTCGCTCCTCACCGGAAATGGCTGATGTTCGGAGTCTCATTGGGGCTCATTGTTCTCTTCGGAGGAGTCCTGCTTGGGGTGATGCATAGGCGAGCGCCTTCGAACTCAGTGTCCACTCCTGAATTCAAGACGATTAGCGTGGTGAAGGGCCACCCTGTACGAGCCTTATTGGGTAAGGGCCGCGAGCCCTATGTCGATCACGCTGGAAATACGTGGATGCCCGGGAATTACTGCACAGGGGGCGACAACCTTTCCGAACCAAGCCAGCGGATCGCGGGCACGGAGGATCCAGCCTTGTTTCTTAGCGGGCTGCGCGGCCACGCTCATTGCGTGTTTCCCGTCGATCCCGGAATCTATGAGGTGCATCTGCTTTTTGCAGAAGATTCCGACCTGCCCGAGGCTACCAACCGATCGGTATTTTCGCTGAATGGGGGCGAAAACATCTCCCTGGACGTTGTGGACGACGCTGGCGGCGATTACATCGCGGATACCAAGGTTTTCCGAGGCGTTCGCCCCGAAAACGATGGCTCCATTCACATCGACTTCGTCGGCGAAATCTCCGCAATGAAAGCTGTAGAGATTCTTCCCACTCCTTCCGAAGCGTTGTTGCCGATCAGAATTGTCGCTGGATCGAAGCCCTACACAGATCCGGAAGGGAATGTCTGGCTGCCCGACCGCTATGTCATCGGTGGTCGCCCCGGACAGGGCGCAAAGGGGGAGAAGATCCAGCAGACAGGTCTCTACAGTTCCCATCGAGTTGGGAACTTCAGATATATCCTTCCGGTGGTTCCCCTTGAAAAGTATCGTGTACGGCTATATTTTCAGGAGCCATGGTTTGGCAATCAAAACGTCGGCATCGGCGGTTCTGGCAGCCGGGTCTTTGACGTTTGGTGCAACGGCGTTGCTCTCCTCAAGGATTTCGATATTCTCAATGAAGCCGGTACAAGCCCCATCGTGAAGACCTTTGACAATGTTCAGGCCACTGCACAGGGGAAGATACAGCTAAATTTCTCGCCCAATATCAACTATCCGCTGATTAATGCAATCGAAGTTCTACCCGAGCCCACCAACAATATTCCGGGTGAAAAACCCAGGAAATAGCGCTTCCTCGGTAGAGCCATGGAGGGAGCAGTCGATGGGACCTCAACTCTGCCGCGATAGAGCACGCCGAGCGATCGCGCTGAACCGGCGTCGGCCTTTTCACCACCGGCCCCTGAGTTGATTCTCGAGACGGTCAATTCACTGGCTTCGCGAACGCTCTTCTCGGTGCGGTATTGAGCACCATCGAAGGTCTCGCAGCGTCGCTACCCTTGCTGGTGACCCTTCGGAGAGGATGACCTCCCACGGGCACTCCTTCACCCGCTTGATGCTACCCTGTTGATATCGTGCTTTCGTTTTCCTCACTCGCGTGCCGCCTTTCCGATCCACGAACGGCCTCATTTCAGGCGGGGAGGGAACTCCACAAAGTACGAAATCGTCAGTGTTTATCAGTGGCCCCGTAGCTCAGATGGATAGAGCAGCAGTTTCCTAAACTGCTTGTCGGCTGTTCGAATCAGCCCGGGGTCACCATTCTGTGTGACCCGCTAGCTTCACTGGTCAGCACCGGCAGCTGCCAGTCTTTCGACTCGCACTGTGCAGCCCCAAGCCCCGCAAGCGTCACTATGGCGAACTCCGGTCAAATCACAAGCAGTGCGAAGTTTCTGGCCCAAGCAGCCAGCCCGCATTCCGCAACCGGATAAGACTCATTTTGAACGACGCAGCCGCAACTCATTGGGACGAAATTGATGAGACGGTTTTGACTTCGCACGCCGTCCCGTCTATAAAAGTCCATGTCATCGAAAATCATTTCATGACGGCCTGCTCGCTCAATATCGGGCGATGAGGTTACAACTGCAATCGTCAGGATGCTCGGGAAGGCGGTGAAATTCCGCCACTGCCCCGCAACTGTGAGCGCCCCTGGTTCGGCTAGCGTCGAACAAGGAGACCAGCCAGAGTCCTCTGCCGAATCGGCAAAGGTTCTCAAGACACCACTGGAGCCCGCGCTCCGGGAAGGTGGCTGGATGAGGCGCAAGTCAGGAGACCGGTCCTGTGCGCTCAACCAGCTTGCGTTCCGAGGGGAACGGAGGAGCCATCATGCCATTTCGCACGCTTCATCGCATTTTTTCCACCCAGATTTCCGTACTTCGCCTCTGTGCAGGCCTTTTGATCTGCGCTTTCGCGATCGCGGGACATGCCGCTTCGATTCGCGGTGTAGTCGCCGATGCATCCGGCGCTCGCGTCACTGGGGCCACCGTCGATCTGATTTCCAATGGGCAAGTTGTGGGATCAGCGGTTTCCGGGGCCGACGGAAGCTTTCAGATCCTGACCGGGTTGCGCGGCCGATTCTTTCTCGTGGTTTCGGCTACAAAGTTTCGCCAGCTCGAGACGCCCGGATTCTACGCGGGCCAGCTCGACAATATCGAGCGCAACATCGTACTGGAGCCGGAGTGGGTGCACGAGTCGATCGTGGTCACAGCGACCGGCACTCCGACCCCGCAGCCGCAGACTGGCGCAGCGACCAGCGTGATCGGGCCGAACGAACTGGAACTGAACCTGGATATAGTGAGTTCGCTCCGACTGATGCCGGGAACGTTTGTGACGCAGTCGGGGCAGCGCGGCGCGCAGAGTTCGCTGTTTGTGCGCGGTGGCGACTCCGACGACAACCTCGTGCTGATCGATGGCGTGAACGCCGGAGACCTCGGCGGGCGTTTCGACTTCGGGACACTTTCGACGACGGGTTTAGAGCGGACCGAGGTCTATCGCGGGCCGAACTCGAGCCTTTACGGAGCGGATGCCGAGAGCAGCGTTGTGAATGTGACGTCGCAGCATGGCACCACCAACTTTCCGTCACTTATCTTTCACGGCGACTGGGGAAATTTCCAGAGCTCGCATGAAGAGCTGGAGGCGGCCGGAACCTTCGGCAAGCTCGATTACCTGGGCGCCTATAGCTGGCTGCAGACGGCAAACGACTTGCCGAACGATGAGTATCACCTGGGCACGGCGAAGGCGAATGTAGGATTTCAACCGACCGGGTCGACGCAGATTCGCGGCACGCTGCATTACGGCGTGGACGGCACGGGTGTTCCGGGCACGTGGGAGTTTCATCACCTGGCGGACAACGCGACCGAAAAGGATCAGGACCTCTATATCAGCGCGTCGATCGATAACCAGACCACAGCGGACTTCCACAACATGGTGCGGTACGGAGCCACGCGGAAGCGCGAGCAGTACAACCTGTGGGAACAGACCGGCGCGGGAATTTTCGATGCATACGGCGACAGCTTCGGCGATCTCGTGACAATCACCGGCGCGAACGGCTACTCCGTGACCGGACGCGCTTTGATGGATTTTGCGGGGACCTATCCGCAGGGGTACCAGCTCTTTTCAAATCGCGATGCGCTGGTGTATCAGGGCGACTACACAGTAACGCCACATCTGACCGCGCAAATCGGATTCGGATTTGAGGACGAGCGCTACACCGGAGAGATCGAACGCACGAATTACGACTATCGGGCGGCGGTGCACGGCGACTTCAAAAACCGGCTCTTCTACACACTGGGCGGCGACCTCGAACACTACTCGCTCTTCGGTGTGCAGACGACGCCGCGTGCGGGCGTTTCATTCTATGCTTTCAGGCCACGGAAGGGCGTGCTGAGCGGGACCCGCTTGCTGTTCAACTTCGGCGATGCGGTGCGGGAACCTTCGGGGCCCGATCAGCTCTATTCGCTCTATACCTTTCTCGAGGAGAATGGGGGGCAGGCGACCATTCAGCAGATGCACATCTCACCGATTGCTGCGCCGACCGCGCGAACCTATGAAGGCGGAGTGGAGCAAGCCTTCTTCAGCCAACGGCTGATCTTCCGGACGAGCTTCTTCCACAACGAATTTGGGAAACAGATCGAGTATGTGGGGCTGGATCTGATTCCAGCGCTCCTGCCAAACCTGACGCCGGCACAACAGAACCAACTGGAGCAGCAATTGCAGGCGGACGGCGCATACGAACTGACGCTGAACACAGAAGCGTATCGCGCGATGGGCGTGGAGGCCACAATGGAGAGCGGGATCGGGCGGTATATCTTTCTGCGCGGCGGATACACCTACCTCGATTCTGTGATTCAGCGCTCCTATACCAACGACGATGTGGACTTACTTGGGCCGGTTCCGACCTATAACGGCATTCCGATTGGTCCCTACTCACCGCTGGTGGGGGCGCGGCCTTTCCGGCGGCCTCCGCACACGGGATTCTTCACGGCGAGTTATTCGCAGGGGAGAATCACCGCGATTTTCAGTTCGGCATTTGTCAGCCGATCCGACGACTCGGACTTTCTGGGCGGATACGACATCAACGGTGGCAACAGTCTGCTGCTGCCAAATCGCAACCTCGACCACGGGTACGCAAAGATCGATCTCGGCGGGAGCTTCCGACTGCGCGACTGGCTCGGCGTGTATGCGCAGGCAGAAAATCTGACCAATAACCAGCACATCGCGCCCATCGGCTACGTGAGCCTGCCGACCAGTATCCGGGTTGGATTAAAGCTCCAGTGGGGCAAGGAAAAGCCAAACGTGACGCCTTCAGCGCAACGATAAAGCGGCGCTCCGTTAGCACCTGCCACTGGGAGCAAGTAGGTCCGGTGGCAGGCAAGAAATCTGGAGTGTTACAGTTTCGTAACAATATACGTGGACTCCGGATTGACAATTTCGCAGTAGATTTTCCACAGGAACAATCCGGAATGAACGGTTGTCACAGGAATTTCTCTTGGGAAAACCGGCCCGCATGTCACAAACTATCCCTAATCTGGTCTTTCCACCTCATAATTCTGTCAGTAAGACGATCTCAATATCGTGCCGTAGCGGCATCGATAGCGCCGCTTTCCCCAACGATGGTACCGAACACAAACCTTAGTCGTGAGGAGCATATGAACCGACCTTTTTGGAGGAGTGCCGCTCGTTACGTTCTGCTGTGCCTGGCCGTGCTTATCTGTTCATTGCATGGATCGGGTCAACAGACATTAGGATCGTTGAACGGAACCGTCGTTGACACCTCAGGTGCCGCGGTGCCGGGAGCAACTGTTACCGTCAGCGATTCGGCCATCAATTACTCGACGACAACCACCACGCAGAGCACCGGCTTCTACCAGGTGTTCAACCTGCCCATCGGCACCTATTCGGTAAAAGTCGGCCATGCAGGGTTCGAGACAACAGACTTCAAGGGAATTGCTGTTCAGGAAGCGCGCGCGACTACCGTCAATGCGACGTTGAAGGTTGGGCAGGTCTCCGAGTCCATTGAGGTCACAGCAACTCCACTACTGAATGCAACGGACGCGACCAACGGCTATACGCTCGATAGCGCGCAGATCGACATGACACCGCTGGCTACGGGCAGCTTCACGCAGGTAGCGGTGCTTTCGCCGGGCGTCAATGCGGAACTGCTTTCGAACCTCGACTCCAATTCCGGCCTCGGGAATCAGCCAATCTGGGCGAACGGCCAGCGCGATACGTCGAATACTTTCCAGGTGAATGGCGTCGACTCCACCAACCTGTTCAACGGCAAGAGTTCCTCAGGCGCCAACTCGCAGCGTTACAACTTCAATATCGGCAGTGCTCCCACGGTCGGCGGATCGTTCTCTGTCGGCACCTCGGTGTATGGCTCAAACGGCAACAGCCTGCCTTCTCCTCCGCCGGAGTTCACGCAGGAGTTGCGCGTGAATGCCTCGATGTACGATGCGCAGCAGGGCGCCACGAGCGGTGCACAGATTGACGTCAACACCAGCACAGGCACCAACAACTGGCACGGCCAGCTATATGGTACCTACGCCAACAATCTGATGAACGCCTCGCCGTTCTTCTTCAACCAGGCCTATCAACTGACCCAGCAGGGAATCGGAGTCTTCCCGCAGTCGATGGTCAACCCCTGGCTTCGTCGCTGGAGCTCGGGCATCACGGCGGGCGGGCCTCTCATCAAGGACAAGCTCTTCTTTTTCGTCGGCTATCAGCACCGCGTGAATGAAGACAATGCGACGGGATTGTCGGAGATGACCGTTCCCAGCGGTCTGACCGATGACCGCAGCAATGCGGGCCTTGAAGCTGCCGATACTCTCATGGGGAGGCAGCGGCCGGCCGTCACGATCGATCCGGTTGCAGCCGACGCTGTTGAATGCCAAACTGCCGAATGGCCAGTATCATGATTCCTTCGGCTCAGTCCAGTGCGCCCTATGAATATGGCGTGCCGAATGTGTTCCTGATTGGAACCGCCCGCTTGAACTCCGACCAGGCCACCATCTCGCTCGACTACAACGCCACCCAGAATGATCGCGTGTCGGCGAAGTACTTCTACCAGAACGCACCGGTTACCCGCCCCTTCGGCTTCTCGGAAACGGCCGGCTTCCCCGTTACGCAGCACAACGGTGCGCAGGTCTTTTCGCTTGGCAACACGATCTCCATCGGCCCAAGGTTGAACTGGGAGCAGCGCCTTGGATTTGTCCGCATGGGTTCCTTCAGCAACTATCAGCAGACGGTCCCTGGCGGCAATCTCGGCGTCTCGGGCGAGCAGACAGACCAACCTCACCCCGGATGTTTTGCCTGGTTTGCAGATCAACAACTTCGGCAACTTTGACCAGTATTCGCCGAGTCTCTACGTCGGCCCGGCAGGAGTGCCCGGCGCATTCGTGGATATGGGCTACTATCAGAATCGCGTGAACCCTTCAACGAATGTCATCTTTACGGCGGGCAAGCACACAATTGTCGTCGGCGGTGGTTACAGCTACACGCAACTGAATATCACCAATAACCGCACAGGTCATGCTCAGCTCGTTGCCAGCGGTTTTGACAATTTCCTTCAGGGCACTGTAAAAAGCTCAAGCGTTCTTCAAAGTATCGATCCCACCACGCATCGCAACAATGCAGATCGTTACTATCGCACCAATGAGTTCAGCGGCTATGTTCAGGACAAATGGCAGGCTCTCAGCAACCTCAGCATCACTGCCGGTGTTCGCTATGACTACCACGGTGGCATGACGGAAAAGTACGGCAACTTCTTCAACTTCGATCCGGCGTTGTACAACGTAACCGGCAGCTCGACAACCGGATTCAACGTTGTCAATTCGGGATTCGTCATTGCCGGAAACAACAAGCAGAACCCAACCAAGGGTGTTTCAGCCTCAACGCTGGAGGGGCGCCAGTGGGGTGTTTCGCCTCGTCTGGGCCTGGCTTGGACTCCGAAGACCTTTCACAACAAGGTTGTCGTCAGCGCCGGAGGGGGTTTGTATTATGACCGCGGCGAACTCTTCACCTATCTCTCCCAGCCCGCAGGCAGTTCCATCGGTGGTCCCTTTGGTGTAACTGAATCCTCTCCGCTGGTCAGCGTCGCGACCGGAAATTCGCGATACCAAGCTCGTGGTCTGACTTTGGGAAACCCGATGGGAGATCTGGCCTTCAGTCACTCCGGCACAGGGTGGCTTTTACACGCCGCCGAGTTCAGACCCAGGCGTTGTAGGGCAGGCCTTGCAGGCCCAGTTGAATCAGATGACGGGAACGCCACCCCTTTCGAGTGACTTCAACCAGTTTGGAAAGAACTGCAGGGCTTGCAAAGTCAGGAAGGATTCTTCCTCTGCACCTCACCTCTGAATTTTGGGATTTACGACAAGAACAACGTTCTGCCTTACACAATCAACTACACACTGAATGTGCAATGGCAGCCAACGAATACGGTGGTAGCCTCGGTTGGCTACACGGGCAACCGTGGTCGCCACTCGGTGATTCCGATTCCGATCAACGAGCCAGGCATTGCAACACCCACGAATCCGATCTGGGGCGAGACTTCCTCATATGGCATGGAAACCATGAACCAGAACAATCAGGTGGGGATTAATTTTGACTATGCTCCCATTGCTGTTGAGCCATGGAACACGTTCGACGCGGGCAATACCGACTTCAGAACGCCGTATGTCGGGTTTAGTCCCAACGCCGCGGACTTCAAGACCGTCGGCATTTCGGCTTATGACGCTCTGGAAACGCACGTAGAGAAGAGGCTGTCGCACCACTTCCAGATTGGCGCCAGCTATACGTGGAGCCACGCCCTCGATGAACAGAGCGACATCGGTCTGTTCTTCACCGGCGATAACCCGAAACGCCTGCGCGACTCCTGGGCCTCGTCGGACTTCGACCGTACGAATGTGTTTGTCGCCAACTTCCAGGTGGATGTGCCCAACATGGTGAAGAGCAGCAACTTTGCGTCTTACATCTTCAACGACTGGCACTTTACCGGAATCGGGACCTTGCAGAGCGGCGAGCCGTATTCGCTCTATGAGTTCTATGGCGCGGTTGGCAGCATCAACTTCGGAAACTTCCCAACGCTGATGAACCCGGTTCTCGGCATCAAGGACCCCAAGCATCCGAAGACCGCGTTCACCGGTAACAAGGGCTCCTTCCGCGGCTCAGGTGGCACCTACATTCCAACACTCGACCCCTCGCAGGTTGCCATCAGCTACCTTGCACCGGGCACGAATGGCATTCCGACTTCAACGGGCGACGATCCCTCGGATATCTACCAGACGGCTTTTAACGTGGGGCAACGCAATATCTTCCGCCAGGCACCGCAGAAGCGCCTTGATCTTTCCTACCGCAAGGGCTTCAAGATTAGGGAAAAGATCAAGGCGCAGTATGAACTCAACGTCTTCAACCTGACCAACACAACCAGCCTTGATGTTCCGCAGAACCAGGCCCAGATTCGCCAGAACAATGGGTGCTCAGCGAGTGCGATTGCTGCTGATGATGGTTTCAACAATTGCAACAAATTCCGTGGCTTCCTCGGTTTCGGCCAGGTTGTGACGGCAAACAATGCGAACGGATCAACAGACGTGCTTTGACCAATCTGGATCAAGTGCCCTATCTCGACGGGTACCGGCAAAGCGAACGACAGCTTTCGCCAGAAGCTTCAGATCGGTCAGGGCACGTGCACGGCGAACCTGACAATAACAGGTACGAGCGCCTGCCCCAACAACGCTGCCAATTGGGGTTCGGTGACGGGCACAATCGGCGGGTCGCGGGCCTTCACCATGGGCTTCCACATCATGTTCTAGCGGATGCCCCTACAAGATGCAGATCGGGAGCCTGCGGGCTCCCGATCTGCTTTGTATGCTTCTGCGTTTGGTCCTGGCAAGCCTCTAATCGGGCTAAAGGGCGCGGCGTTTGAGCCGATGAGAGTGTTAGCCGTAGCCGGATCGAGAGGGTACTGTTTGAAGCACCGATAAGAAAGTGACCAAAAGTTTTATCTGACAACAGATTTTCTGTTGCTCTTTAAGCTGAACCCCGAGTTACAGTTGGTTTTTCCACAGGTCAACTAATTTCTGGGGTGTCAAATGGTTTGTCCCAAGTGCAAGTCGGGGACCCTGTCCACGGTTCCTGCTGAAATTCGGCTCTATCGCAACGCTCCCCGTACGATGAGCCATCCGCCCATGTCCCCTCAGCCCGACGTCCAGATTTGCCTGGATTGCGGATTCTCGGAGTTCCTTGTCCCCGCGAAATGGCTCTCCGCTGGATGGCTTCAACCGCAGAAGGCGAAGATGCCCAGGTAGGCGTCCCGACGCCGATAACTGAGGTCCGCCGCCATATCGCCTGAGGATTCGGGACGCTGAATGGCAGCCCCGGCTGCCAGAAATCTCCTTTGAGCCCGAACGTAGAACAAAAAGGCCCCCAGCCGAAGCTGGAGGCCTTTGGTTTTTTGCACTTGAGCAGGCCCGGAACAGGCTTTTTTACTCCCTGTTCCCTAATCCCTGATCCCTGTTTCAGTACATGCCGTCCATGCCGCCGCCGTGGCCGCCGCCTGCCGGGGCAGACTTGGGCTCCGGAATCTCGACAACCAGGGCTTCGGTGGTCAGAAGCAAACCAGCGATCGAAGCTGCGTTCTGCAGGGCAGTGCGGGTAACCTTGGTCGGGTCGATGACGCCGGCCTTCACCAGGTCCTCGAACTTGCCGGTTGCAGCGTTGTAGCCGATAGTGCTGGTCCTTGGACTCGAGCACCTTGGCAACCACCACCGCACCCTCTTCGCCGGCATTGGCAACGATCTGGCGGAGCGGCTCTTCGAGCGAGCGGCGCACAATCTGCGCACCGATCTTCTCGTCGCCTTCCAAGCGTCTTGATGAGCGCCTCACCGCGGGAATGGCACGAACCAGGGCCACGCCGCCGCCCGGGACAATGCCTTCCTCAACTGCCGCACGGGTTGCGTGCAGAGCATCCTCAACGCGAGCCTTCTTCTCCTTCAGCTCGGTCTCGGTTGCTGCGCCAACCTTGATGATGGCAACGCCACCAACCAGCTTGGCCAGCCGCTCCTGCAGCTTCTCCTTGTCGTAGTCGGAGGTGGTCTTCTCGATCTGCGACCGGATCTCCTTCACGCGGCCTTCGATGTCCGATGCCTTGCCGGCGCCGTCCACGATGGTGGTGTTGTCCTTGTCGATGGTGATGCGCTTTGCCTTGCCCAGATCCTCGAGCTTGACGCCCTCGAGCTTGATGCCGAGATCCTCGGTGATGGCCTTGCCACCGGTCAGGATCGCGATGTCGCCCAGGATGGCCTTGCGGCGATCGCCGAAGCCGGGAGCCTTGACGGCTGCCACGTTCAGCGTGCCACGCAGCTTGTTGACCACGAGGGTGGCGAGAGCTTCGCCCTCAACATCCTCAGCGATGATCAACAGCGGCTTGCCGCCACGAGCAACCTGCTCGAGCAAGGGAAGCAGATCCTTCATCGCGCTGATCTTCTTTTCGTAGATCAGGATGTAGGGATCATCCAGTGCAACTTCGAGGCGCTCGGCGTCCGTGACAAAGTACGGGCTGAGATAGCCGCGGTCAAACTGCATGCCGTCGACGGTCTCGAGACCGGTGTGCATCGTCTTCGACTCTTCGATGGTGATGACGCCATCCTTGCCGACAACCTTCACGGCATGAGCAATGATGTCGCCGATTTCCTGGTCGCCATTGGCGGAGATTGCGCCGACCTGGGCAACGGAGCCTTCGTCAACCGGCTTCGACAGCTTGCCGAGAGCGCCGCCCTCGGTCCACTTGCCGTCCTTGTCGCGGGTGCCGATGATGGCGGTGACTGCCTTATCGATTCCGCGCTTCAGGGCGGTGGGGTTGGCGCCGGCGGCAACAGTCTTCACGCCTTCGCGGAAGATGGCCTGGGCCAGAACGGTTGCGGTGGTGGTGCCGTCGCCGGCAACATCCGAGGTCTTCGAGGCGACTTCGCGAACAAGCTGTGCGCCAACATTCTCAAGGGGATCCTTGAGATCGATTTCCTTGGCTACGGTCACGCCGTCCTTGGTGATGGTGGGCGAACCAAACTTCTTCTCGATTACGACGTTGCGGCCCTTGGGACCGAGCGTCGCCTTCACGGCGTCTGCCAGCGTGTTGACGCCGCGCAAGATCGCCTGACGGGAATCTTCACCGTGCAGAATCTGCTTTGCCATTTCTTACTCTCCTAAATCAGTTGACAGTGTCTTCTAGGGTTCAGAGATCAGAGTGTCTGAGTATCGAAAGCTGACGACCACCGGACACTCTCTGGCGCGCGCAAGCGCTGTCACTGCCCATTCGGCAAGCGACTACTTCTTGATGATGCCGAGGACTTCTTCCTCACGCATGATCAGGAACTCCTCACCGTCGATCTTGATCTCGGTGCCGGAGTACTTGCCAAAGAGAATCTTGTCGCCAGCCTTGACGTCGAGAGGGAATACCTTGCCCTCGTCGTTCGACTTGCCCTTGCCGACGGAGATGACTTCGCCTTCCTGGGGCTTCTCTTTTGCGCTGTCGGGGATGATGATGCCCCCGCGAACCGTTTCGCCCTCTTCCAACACGGCGGACGAGGATACGATCGTGGAGCGGGGTGAAGGTCGTGGTAACGGATGTTGCTGCCATTGCTTCGCTTCTCCTTCACACGCGGACGGCATTGTGCCGGCCGCGGACTTGGTTTGGTTTGGGTAAAAGCTTCTGGAAAACAGGGCCTCCGAGTGAGGCCAAACGGCGAGCCAAGCACTTGAATAGAAGCAGGTGCTAGCACTCGCTGCTTCCAATTGCTAAAGATAGGAGCGGGGGAGGCGTTTGTCAAGAGGGACAGGTTAAATCTGAGTGAAACACACTCAGATTGGGCTCAAGTAGGCCTTGTTTATCGTGAAGATTTGATAGCAAACCCATCTAATTGCGATCTAATCGGGCATTTCATTGAGCTCAAACAACGAGAGAAGCCGCAAGAGCGAAGCCTAAGCCCGAAAACGAGATGATCGTTTCGCAGATCGACCACGACTTCATGGTTTCGGTGACGCTGAGGTTCAGGTACTCCTTGACCAGCCAGAAGCCGCCATCGTTGACGTGCGAAAAGATGAGCGAACCCGCTCCGGTGGCGATAGCCAGCAGTTCGGGGAGACGCCGGGGGTTTGCAGCGCAATGGGAGCGACAATGCCGGCGGCGGTGGTCATGGCGACGGTGGCAGATCCTGTGGCAACCGCATGAGAGCGGCGAGTGTCCATGCAAGGAAAAGCAGTGGCAGATGCCTCTGCATCGCGATCTGGATCATGGCGTGGGAGACGCCGCTATCCTGGAGCACGCGGCCGAAACCGCCGCCAGCGCCGACCAGGAGCGTGATGGTGGCGGTGGGGGCGAGGCACTCATTGCTGAAGCGGAGGATCGTCTCCTTAGTCACACCGCGCATGACGCCGAGCGTGATGAAGCTGATGAGCACGCCGATCAGCAGGGCAATGTCGTCGTTGCCGACGAAATGAAGGCTTTCGTTGGCGAGAGTGCCTTTTGTCGCGAAGACATCGGCCCAGCTGCCGATGAGCATGAGCGCGACGGGAAGAAGAATGCTGCCCATGGTTAGCCAGAATCCGGGCAGGCTGCGGTTCGGGTTGTGATCGGCAAAGTCATCGGCCATGGGGTTCTCAGCGGGCATCTTGATCCAGGGCGCGATTACTTTCGCAAAAAGCGGACCGGCGAGCGCAGCGGTGGGGATAGCGATGATCAGGCGCGTAGAGAATGGTGCGGCCTACATCAGCATGGTAGGTATTGACCGCGAGCAGAGCGGCGGGATGCGGCGGGACCAGTCCGTGATCGACCGAGAGAGCGGCGACCAGCGGCAGAGCGACGCGGATCAGAGGGGTGCCGGTACGACGCGAGACGGTGAAAGCGATGGGGATGAGCAGAACGAAGCCGACTTCGAAGAATGCGGGCAGGCCGACGATGAGGCCGATTACCATCATGGCCCACGGGAGACGTTTCTCGCCGAAGACGCGGATCAGCGTGAGCGCGATGGCGTCGGCGCCGCCGGATTCGGCCATCATCTTGCCGAGCATCGTGCCGAGAGCGACCACGATGGCGATATGGCCGAGGGTGTTGCCTACGCCGGTTTCGAAGGAGTGGATGACGCCGGCCATGGGCATTCCAGCAACAATGGCGAGCGCGAGAGATGCCAGAAGCAGGCTGAGAAATGGATTCAGCTTGACGACGGTGACAAGCAGGATGATTCCGATGACGGCGCCCAGCGCGCTGAGCAAAAGGAAAATGCTGTGAGGATCGATCATCGGCTGGCCAGTTCCCAAGAGATGACTGCGCGAATCATTGGAGCCACACGGTTGCGCTGCGAGGAAGGAAGCGGCCTGCGCGGTTTCCGGTGAGTCCTTGAGCAGTGTACGACAGCGCGCCGTTGACCCAGACGCGCTCGATGCCTTGGGCTGGACGGATGGGGTCGGCAAAGGTGGCGGTGTCTCGGATGGTGTCGGGGTCGAAGAGCACGAGGTCGGCCCAGTAGTTTTCGGCGATAGCTCCGCGCTGGGCGAGACCGAAGCGCCTGGCCGGCATGGCGGTCATTTTGTGAATCGCCTGCGGAAGCGAGAACAGCTTTTCATCGCGGCAATAGCGGCCGAGCACGCGTGGGAAAGCGCCCCAGAGGCGCGGATGGGGATGTTGGTCCCACGGTAGGCCATCCGAGCCAATCATGGTGGCCGGATGCGCGAGGATGCGGCGCATGTCCTGCTCATCGATGCTGTGGTAGATCGCGCCGGCGGGCTGGAGGCGCTTCGCAGCTTCGAGGTGCGAGAGGTTCCAGTCGGCGGCGACGTCCGCGAGAGTGCGGCCTGCGACCTCGGGATGGGCGGCGCTCCAGGTGATTTCAATTTTGACGCGAGGGTCGACCTGCTTGAGATCGAGTGTGCTCGAGCCGGCGGCGTAGGGATAGCAATCACAGCCGATGTGCTGGGTGGTGCGCGCATGCTCGAGCGCGTGCAGCACTTCGCCGCTGCGGCCCCAGTTTGCGATCCCGGCGCATTTGAGGTGGGAGATGATGACAGGCGACTCGCTGGAGCGGCCGATGCGGAAGGCCTCGTCCATGGCATCGAGGATGGCATCAGTCTCAGTGCGCATGTGCGTGACATAGACGGCATTTCCGCCGATGAGAGCATCGGCAAGTGCGACCACTTCGTCTGTGCTTGCCGCGTTTGCCGAAGCATATGCCAGTCCGGAACTCAGACCAAGGGCACCGGCTGACAGTGCTTCGGCAAGCTCGCGCATGCATGGACTGAATCTCTTCGTCGTTTGCGGTGCGATCGAGGCGGTCCATGTGGTTATTGCGGAGAGCAGTGTGGCCAATCAGCGCCGCAACATTTACGGAGGGGCGTGCCTGCGGCGAGTGCGGAGATGTAGTGGGCGAAGGTCGGATAGCGAAAGTACTCGCGCTTGCCGAGCAGGTTCATCGGGTCGGGCGGATCGGCCTTGAGACGTACCGGCGAAGCGCTGATGCCGCAGTTGCCCACGATGACAGTGGTGACGCCCTGAGAGATCTTGGGCAGCATCGTCGGCGTTTCGATAACACTGGTGTCGTCGTGAGTGTGCACGTCGATGAAACCCGGCGCGAGGCAGAGGCCCTCAGCTTCGATGATTTCGGCGGCGTTGCAACGGAGCGATGCGCCGATCTCGGCGATGCGGCCATCGTGCAGGCGACATCGAGTATCTGCGGCGTCGTTGCCGCTGCCGTCGAGCACCGTCGCATTGCGTATGAGCGTGTCGCAATTCAGCATCTGGACTGATTCAGAATATAGACTATGGTCGCGGGTGCGCGGTGAAGACGCCGTGTGCACGACGAGGTGAGAATCATTCGCGAAAACAGCATAGGAATGCAGCCAGAGCGGCAGATCGGCTGGTTGAACAAGGGGCTCGGAGAGATGGACGAGCCGACTGTCCGCCGAGGATATTGTGCGTCTCGGGTGGAATCTTCTGCGCGAGGACCTGAGCTTGCCGTCGGCCGTGCTTGTATCGCGATCGGCTCGAGCACAACCTCGCTTGGATGCAGCGCTTCATGGATGCGTACAAGATCCGGCTGGCTCCGCATGGCAAGACAACCATGGCGCCGCGCCTCTTCGAGATGCAACTGAAGAGCGGCGCCTGGGGCATCACGCTGGCGAGCGCACACCAGACGACGGTGGCGCATGCGCACGGAGTGCACCGGGTGCTGATGGCCAACCAGCTTGTGGGCAAGCAGAACATGCAGATCATTGCGGATCTTCTTGGCGATCCGGAGTTCGAGTTCTATTGCCTGGTGGATTCGGCGGCGGGCGTGGATCTGCTTGGCGAATTCTTCTCAGCGCGAGGGTTGCGGCTGAACGTGTTGCTCGAACTCGGCGTGATGGGCGGACGGTGCGGAGTTCGCGATGATGTGCAATTACGGGCAGTACTGGACGCTCTCGACTGGCGTGGAACGACAGTTCAATTATGTGGCGTCGAACTTTACGAGGGTGTACTGAAAGATGAGCCGGAGATTCGGGCGTTGATGCGGCGAGCTTGCGAAGTGACGCGGGCGCTGCTGGAGCAGAATCGATTTGCGCGCAAGCCGGCGTTGCTTTCGGGCGCGGGATCAGCGTGGTACGACGTGGTGGCGGAGGAATTTTCTGCAGCCGGGTTCGGCGATGCCGTGGAGATTGTGCTGCGGCCTGGCTGCTATCTGACGCATGACGTGGGCAACTATGAGACGCAGCAGAAGCGGATTCTTGCGTCGAATCCGATTGCGCGGGAGATGCGGTCTGGGTTGATGCCGGCACTGCATGTGTGGGCGTATGTGCAATCGATTCCTGAGAGCGATCTGGCGATTGTGCGGATGGGCAGGCGCGATGCGGCATTTGACTCCGGACTGCCGACGCCGGCACTGCATTTCAGGCCGGGAAGCGAGGCGCCGCACGCCGACTCCGCCGCATTGGGAGACGACAAAGATGATGGATCAGCACGCTTATTTGAAGATTGCCGAGGGGGATGATGTGCGCGTAGGCGATATGGTCGGTTTCAACATTTCGCATCCGTGCCTCACCTTCGACAAGTGGCGGACGCTGCCAATTCTGGACGAGCACTACAACATAGTGGATGTGGTGCAGACTTTCTTCTGAAAAAGGCGCACTGATCTCCGAACCGATTCGGACTGTCTCTGGACCGGACCGAATCATTGTGATTGTGCGCCGAGGCGCTCTTTCCAGCATTTTGGATGGGAACGCGGGCTCTGCTTCTACAAGAGACGAGAAGCGCCTTCCGAGTCGTTCAGGAGATGGCACGCAGGTTTTCGCGCAGCGCATTCCAATCGATAGGCGGGAACCAGCTTTTCAATCTCTTCGTGCGTGCGTTGCCACACGGGAACGGCGCGGGCCAGCAGGGTGCGTCCTTTATCAGTAAGGATGAGGACGCGGCTGCGGCGGTCCGACGGATCGGACTCAATTTCGACCAGGCCGCGGCGCTGCAGAGGTTTCAATGCTGCAGTCAGAGTGGTTCGGTCCATGGCCAGCAGGGAAGCGACCGGCCCCATCGGCGGAGGCTCAGGCCGATTGAGCGACATGAGCAGCGAAAACTGCCCATTGGTAAGCTCGAAGGGGCGCAGCTCCTCATCGAAGCGACGGGCAAGCGCCCGAGCCGCGCGCTGCACATGGAGACAGAGACAACGATCCCGAACCATCAAGGTTGTTTCAAACGGGAGCGTTTTTGCACTTGACACGGCGCAAGAATAGTTGATATCAACGTATTCGTCAAGTAGTAGCGATTTGGTCAAGTCCGATTCCCCTCGGAGGTCTTCCCCCAATGTCATTCCTGCATGATCTTAAAATTGCTGCTCGTTCCCTCAGCCGGGTTCGTGCCCTGTGGTTCACCGTGGCGCTTACGCTGGCGCTGGGAATCGGCGCAAACGCTGCGATCTTCAGCGTCGTGCGCGCGGTGTTATTGCGGCCGCTGGCGAATCGGGATGAGGACCGGCTCCTCTACGTTCGCCAGAGCGCGCCAGGCATCGGAGAGACGAATGCGACGTTCTCCGTGCCCGAGATCCGGGACATCGGCAGCAGTCTGAAGACGATCCAGGAACTGGGCACATTCTCCGAGATCGACTTCACAGTGATAGGCCTGGGCACGCCACGGGAGATTCCCGCCGGTGTGGTCGATGGCCACTACTTCGAGGTGATGGGGCTGCGTCCGATACTGGGGCGGCTGCTCGGTCCCGCTGACGATGGGCCGAACGCCCCGGGCGCGATTGTGCTGACGTATCACTTCTGGAGAACTTCGCTGAAGTCTGACCCAAGCGTGCTCGGCAAGCAGGTGCGGCTCGAAAGCGCTATCGGCGCGCGCTCTGCGACCGTGGTAGGGGTGCTGGAGCCATCGGTTCCTTATCCCGTGGCGACAGAAATTATCGCCAACGTGGTTACAAGCCCACACCATCTTTCCGCAACGATGGTGACGGGCCGCGAGCATCGCATGACGGAGGTCTTCGCTCGGCTTGCTCCGGGAGCGACCGTGGACGCCGCAAAAGCGGAATTGCGCACTGTATATGGCGCGATGATGGCTGCACATCCTGAGGTTTACAAACCAGAAGATCACTATCAAATCGACGTCACGCGGATGCACGACCAGATTAACTCGCGCGCGAACACGATTCTCTGGGTGCTGTTTGCGGCTTCCGGCTTGCTATTTGTGATCGCCAGTTCGAACGTAGCTAACCTGGTGCTCGCGCGTACGGTGCGTCGCGAATCGGAGCTTGCAGTGCGCATGGCGCTGGGTGCGAGCACGCAGACGATTCGCCGATCGCTGCTGGCCGAGGGGCTGGTCCTGTGCGGAAGCGGTGCGGTGGCTGCCATCCTGCTGGCCATCCCAATGGTGAACGTGCTCGGCCGGTACGCGTCGCGGTTTTCAGTGCGCGCAAACGACCTGACGCTCGACTTCAGCCTGGTCTGGTTCGGAATTGCGCTGGCCCTCGTGGCCGCGGTCTTTCTGGCGTATATTCCGCGTCTGCCTTCTCCGAACGGGACGCAAGGCGGCCTTTCGGCACGTAGCGTCCGCGCGGTGGGTGGAAGCAGCAGTCGGAGATTGCGCGATCTTCGCCGTTACCCAAATCACCGCTTCGTTTCTGCTGCTGGCCGGGGCGTGCGTGCTGATGAAGACACTGTTCGTCCTCGAGCAGACCCGGCCGCCATTTGATTCAGCCAATGTTCTGGCGGTGAACCTTCCGGTGATGTCCTACGGCAAGACGCCGGAGCAGGTTACTGAGTTCTATCGCGATGTGGAGCGCCGCGTAGCAGCATTACCGGGCGTAGAGCATGTATCTTCGGGCTTCGTCGCGCCGTGGCGCGATGACCAGGGCCTGAATATCGCTTTCACCTTTGCAGCGCAAGGCGCGAGGCGCAATGATGGCCAGGATTTCCGCGCAAAGTTCCGCTCGGTTTCGCCAGGATTCTTTGATACCTTCGGCGTTCCAATTGCCAACGGCAGAGACTTCAACGATGGCGACAAGGAAGGCTCAGAGCGCGTTGTGATCATCAGCCAGAGCCTCGCCAATCTGCTTTATCCCGGGCAGAATCCACTGAACCGCAAGCTGTGGTGGACAGACGGTGTAATGAAGTTCATCGGCATCAGCACGGAGCCGCGGAGGATCATCGCCGTGGTGCCCGACTTCGACGATGAGAACATCATCCCGACGCCTGCCATGACGGTGTATCAGCCTATCCAGCAGGAAGGCTGGAACGGACGCCTCTTTGTGCGTGCGCACCAGGACGTATACTCGCTTGTCCCTGCAATCAGCCGAACCATCCACGAGATGTCGGCAGACCAGCCGGTGGAGAAGGCAAGCACGCTGGGCGACGTTCGTGCCGAGGTACTGACGCCGGACAAACTGAATGCGATTGTCTTTGGCGGATTCGCAGCGGTGGCATTGCTGATTTCCGTTGTTGGCGTTGCGGGCGTGCTTGCGTTCTCAGTCAGCAGCCGCACGCGCGAATTCGGAATCCGCATGGCTTTGGGCGCTCAGCGGCGCAACATTCTCGCCAATGTTCTGGTAGAAGGACTGGTGATGGCCATGATTGGCGTGGGCGTGGGCGTGGTGCTTGGCTTCGGGCTTGCTGAAGTGGCGGCGAAATATGTTGCGGAGATTCGGCAGCCGGGCGCGCTTGCATTTATCGCTTCTGCGCTCACAATACTGGCCGCTGCAGTGATCGCTGCGGCCGTGCCGGCGGCGCGCGCCGCGAATGTCAACGCGGTTGAGGCGCTGAGGGCGGAGTAATTCGTGATTCAAGTGGGATCGGGCGGTTGGGGCCGGGAGATCGTGATCCGCTACAGATCCGGTTGCACAGGTTTTAAAAGGATCAGCCCGGAGAACCCGCGTAATGGTTCGCGTACCTCCAGAGGGCATAAAGCAGGGATTCGGCCCCTGGGGTTGTCATCACGCGGGTTTTGTTTTCGGTTTTACACGCGTGAATGCCGTGTGCTCTCAAACAGGAACCAGCTGCGGCGCTGTCCCTCGTCGATCCAGTTTTCAAGAAGGCTTGCTGTCGCTACATCTTCCGCGTCGTCGCAAAGCGAGTGAGCGGCGCGCATGCTGAGGACTAAAGCTTTTTCGTCCTCGTGCAACTCGGAAAGCATGTCCTGAGCGGTTACGAAGTCGGCGTCATTGTCCGGAATTCGCTGCAACCGCGCAATGTGACCGATGGAGCGAATTGTCGTTCCGCCGATTTTTCGAACTCGCTCCGCGATGTCGTCGGTCATGGCAAACAACTGGTCTCCGTGCTCATCGAGCAACAGATGATAGTCGCGGAAGTGCGGACCACTCATGTGCCAATGAAAGTTCTTGGTTTTGAGATAAAGACTGAACACGTCAGCCAGCAGTGCATTCAGGGCGCCGGTAATTTCCACAACGGCCTTCGGTTCAATGTCGGAAGGGGTGGCCAAGGGCGCCTTCTGGCGCTCCAAAACTTCGGTTCGTGACGGCATCTGAATTCTCCTTCTGGGAGTGTGATGAGAGAGGGAAGGTTGAGGTTTCAGAACTGAATAAAGCAACCTCGGAGAATCGTGCATCTTACAGAAGGCGCAACGATGAATCAGAAGTTAAACGACGCAACTCGACGGTCCACGGCTATCCAGGAGGAATCGAATGACACAGCGGTTTGACGCGATAGTTGTCGGCGGTGGTCAGGCTGGGCCGTCGCTTGCCGTTCGACTTGCCGGTGCAGGACGGAAAACTGCACTGATTGAAAGGCATTTGCTGGGCGGAACCTGCGTCAATGTGGGCTGTACTCCCACCAAGGCCCTGGTGGCCAGCGCTCATGCCGCCCATCTCGCGAGGCGTGGCGCCGATTTTGGCGTCAACGCAGGTCAGGTCACGGTTGACATGCGTGCCGTCAAGGCTCGAATGGATGCGATCGTGACAAAATCGCGAACCGGGCTCGAGAAGTGGCTGCAGAGCACGCCCAACTGCACTGTCGTCCGCGGCCAAGCTCAGTTTGTTGGACCGCAGGCAATACGCGTCGGCGACGAGACCCTGGAAGCGGAAAAGATATTTCTCAACGTCGGCGCGCGTCCACGGATTCCGGAAATGCCGGGTGTCGGCACTGTACCCTTTCTAACGAGTACCACCATCCTTGAGCTGGAGCAGCTACCAAGTCACCTGGTCATAGTCGGCGGAGGATATGTGGGCCTGGAGTTTGCCCAATGTTTCAGACGCTTTGGCAGCGAGGTCACCGTAGTCGAAAAGCAATCCAGGCTCGCGAGCAGGGAAGACGAGGATGCATCGGCGGTCGTTCGCGAGATATTTGCGGCGGAGGGGATCAACGTCCGCGTCAACGCCAATTGCATTCATCTGGAAAAGAATGGCGAGGGCGTGCGAGTGGGCGTTGAATGCGACGAAGGAGCGCCGCATGTTGACGGGTCTCATGTGCTGCTGGCGGTCGGAAGAGTGCCCAATACTTCGGATCTGAATCTCACCGCTGCTGGCCTGGAAACGAATGAGAGAGGATTTATCCCGGTTGACGATGAATTGCGAACGCGTGTGTCGAGCATATTCGCGCTAGGGGATTGCAATGGGCTTGGCGCCTTTACGCACACTTCGTACAACGACTATGAGATTGTCGCGGACAACCTGCTGAACGGAGGCTCGCGCAAAGTGAGCGATCGAATTCTGGCATACGCGGTCTACATCGATCCGCCACTCGCCCGAGTTGGTATGACGGAGACTGAAGTTCGCAAGAGCGGGAAGCCTGCGATGATCGGGAATCGTCCGATGTCGCGTGTGGGTCGAGCGATCGAGAAAAGCGAGACAGCCGGCTTCATGAAGGTGTTGGTTGATCGCGAAACGGAGCATATTCTCGGGGCGACGATATTTGGGACCGGAGGGGACGAAGCTATTCACTGCATACTAACCAATATGTATGCGCGGCAGCCCGCGTCGTTACTGACGCACTCCATGCACATTCATCCCACATTGGCTGAATTGATACCGACGGTTCTCGAAGAGTTGAAACCACTGGGTTAGGCGAGGGGACGCGATGCTGGAGGAAGTTTATGGCGGAGAGGGGGGGATTCGAACTCCCGGAGCCCGTAAAGGCTCACTCGCTTTCGAGGCGAGCGCAATCGACCACTCTGCCACCTCTCCGCAACTTGTTGGTCACCTCTCGAAGGAGACGCTGGGGCCCGAAGGCCGCGATCCATGGCGAGAAGCGGCGGCATTCATGGAATCACGTGCCCTCGTTTCGCTGCCTGGGACACTCCCCAAAACTGCGGTCGTGGGTACGATGCGAATGCGCATCCTAAGTCTACCGGTGTCGACGCCGCGGTGGCAATTCCGCCCTCGCATTGATTTCGTTTCATGGCATATTCGATGGCCAATCCCCAGGATCGTTCTGGCATCGTGAAGGAGGTAGAACAGGCAGTCCATCGCCGCATTGAGGATGATAGGTTTACGCCGTTGTTGGGAGCCATCCGTCGCGCCGAAGTGTTACTTTACTCTCTGGCCACGTTTGTCCAGGCGGGATCGCTCGAAGACCACGGAAAAAGTAGCCCGCGGGAAATAAATTGCACGTCTTGCACGGCGTTTGTACCGGAGCTGAATTTCTCATGATGGAGTTCCACATCTCGCGGAATGCCCGTGAACGTTACAGGTTCTCGGAGTCGCTCTTTTCCTACAACGGCAACGTAGTGTTTGCCAGTCTCCCGGCCTGCCGCGCTTTTGCGCACCAGATGAATCAGGTCCGCCAGGTGGATAAGAATCCCGATCTGGCCGTCCATGCAGGCGCGCTGTTTGCGATGGGATTGATCGATGAGGCGAGCCATGTGCTGATGGCCCACTATCGCGATCAGTTCGATCCCGAGGTGATGACCTCTGCTCTGGACTGGTTCGCTGGCCGCGTGGGGTCGCGAGAACTGGATACGATGCTGCTGACCTTCGTGGAGCATTTTCCCGGACAAAGCGTAATGCGCGGCGAAGAAACTCCGCGGCAATGGCTCAACGGCAAAACCGGTAATATGTCTCACCGGGCCGCAGCGCTTGAGGAGTTGCTGCTGCTGTGGTCGGCCAATCGCAATGAGGCATTCAAGAAATTCGAAGAGTTGTTTGAAGACAAGCCGCTGGCGGAAAAGACCGTCTACCGGCAGGTGACGCAGGAGTTGCCACAATATTTCGCCACCCGGCCTTTGATTCCGGTCGAAGGAGCAAAGGCCATCAGCCTCTTTGATCTGCTGCGGGCTCCGGTGAGCGGGGCGCCGGCCTCGCTGAGCGAACAACTGGCGCTGATTCGCAGGCTGTGGCGGCCGCTGCTCGGCGACAGCATGGACCGACTGCTGATGATGGGTGGCGAAGTTCTTCGCGAAGAGGAACTCGCTATCTGGATGCAGTTCAATCCCGATGCATCCCGCGTTCGGACTGCTGCCGAGGAGGCTGCAAGGCGAAGGCGCGAAACCGGCACGCAGCAGTGGCCATCCATCGTGAGCGAGTCGCAGGTGCCGGTATTTGGCGATCCCGCGCATGAGTATGAGAAATTCAGTCCCGATACAGCGTGGATGCCCAACACCGTCTTGATCGCCAAGAGCACTTACGTGTGGCTCGCGCAGTTGAGCAAGCAACATGGCCGGCACATTCACCGCCTCGACCAGATTCCCGACGAGGAACTCGCAACGTTGGCGCATCGTGGCATCAACTCACTCTGGTTGATCGGCGTGTGGGAGCGCAGCCGTGCATCTAAGACCATCAAGCAACTCTGTGGCAACCAGGACGCCGTGGCCTCGGCCTACTCGCTATTCGACTACAAGATTGCCGAAGACCTGGGCGGGGAAGCGGCGTACATCACGCTACGCGACCGCTGCTATCACCACGGGATGCGGCTCGCCAGCGACATGGTGCCCAACCACATGGGCATCGATTCGCCCTGGGTCATCGAGCATCCTGAGTGGTTCATCTCGCGCCCGGAATCACCGTACCCGGCTTACAGCTTCAATGGGCCTGATCTTTCGAACGACAGCCGCGTCGAAATCAAAATTGAAGATCACTATTTCGAGCAAAGCGACGCTGCCGTGGTCTTTCAGCGCCGCGACAAGTGGACCGGCGACACGCGCTTCATCTATCACGGTAACGACGGCACGAGCTTTCCGTGGAACGACACTGCGCAGCTTGATTATCTGAACCCCACTGTCCGCGAACAGGTCATCCAGACCATCCTTCATGTAGCGCGTCTGTTTCCGGTGATTCGCTTCGATGCAGCGATGACTTTGGCCAAGCGGCATTTTCATCGGTTATGGTTTCCCGGGCCGGGATCAAGCGGCGCGATTCCGTCGCGCGCCGAGTACAGCATGAGCCAGGCAGAGTTCAACAAGCATATGCCGCACGAATTCTGGCGCGAGGTGGTCGATCGCGTCGCCGCCGAAGTCCCCGGCACTCTTCTGCTGGCCGAGGCGTTCTGGCTCATGGAGGGTTACTTCGTTCGCACCCTGGGCATGCATCGCGTGTACAACAGCGCCTTCATGAACATGATGCGCGACGAGAAGAATGCGGAGTACCGATCGGTCATCAAGAACACGCTGGAATTCGATCCGGACATCATGAAGCGCTACGTGAACTTCATGAGCAATCCTGATGAAAGGACAGCAATTGACCAGTTTGGCAAGGGCGATAAATGCTTCGGGGTGACAGCCCTGATGGCAACGCTGCCGGGTCTGCCGATGTTCGGCCACGGGCAAATTGAAGGGTTCACTGAGAAGTATGGAATGGAGTATCAGCGTCCGCGTTACGACGAGACGCCGGACCACTGGTTGATAGAGCGCCACGAGCGCGAGATCGCTCCATTGCTCAAGAGACGGTGGGTATTCGCCGAGAGCCACAACTTCCTGCTCTACGATTTCTTTGAACCCTCCGGTTCAGTGGACGAGAACGTCTTTGCTTATTCAAATCGCACCGGCAATGAACGTGCGCTGGTCGTTTATAACAACCACTACGGCGAAGCGCACGGCACCATTCACAACTCGGCCGCTTACGCCGACAAGGCGACTTCGCAACTGCGGCAGCGCCGAATCGGCGACGGTCTCGGCTTTGCGGAAGACTCTGGCGCGATCCTCGCTTATCGCGACGCGCTCACCGGCCTTGAATACCTGCGCCGCGCAAACGAATTTGCCGACCGCGGCCTCACATTCCATATGAACGCCTACCAGTGCCACGTCTTCATGGACTGGCACGAAAGGTGGGCCACAGCCGAAAAGCCATGGGACCGCCTCTGCGATCAACTCAATGGCCGCGGCGTGCCTAGCCTGGAAGATGAGTTGGTCGACATGGAGTTGCAGCCCATGTACCAGTCGGTGCGTTCGCTCCTGGACCAGGACATGATCCGCCTGCTGACGGACTTGGCCGAGCATCCGCGTGCCACCGCCGGCAACCGCACCGTGAGTGTAGCCCTTGATCGCAAGCTGAACCGCAAGCGTAGTGAGCTGTTCAACGTCGCATGGACGCGCTGCGAGGCATTCCTGCGCATCGCGCAGCCGGCATATTTGTCGCGTAGCGGGGAGCAGAGGGCGATAACCATGCCCGGACTGCTGGGGCCTGCGTTCCGCGAGCGCCTTGCCGCAGCCATGCGCATCCCGGTGGTTGAGTGGCTCTTTTCCGAGCCGTGGACGGCGGCTGCCCGGCGCGTGCTTCCCAGTCCCAGCCCGCAAATGACCGCAACTGCCATGTGGGCGCCGATTATCGCGTGGTGCGCGCTCGAGACGCTTGCCGAATCCATCGACGCAGATCAGCCAGACCAGGTTGCGCTCGATGCATTCGACCGCCTGCGACTGCGTAAACCCCTGGCCGAGTCCTTTAAGCATCTCGGATTTGAAGGCGAAGCCGGATGGCGTGCCGCCGCGCGGATCAAAGTGGTCTTGCTGGCTCAGACAAAGACCGACACTTCAGTTCCCGAGCAGGGAACTGCCACAGCCGCGAGCACGCCGGAAAGTGAATCGAAGCAGTCACGGGTAACCCCGCTGACGCAGCAAGCCGAGACAGAAACTAAGTCCGGGCCACCTCCAACTCAGAATCAAAATGTAACCGGGCTTCCGCGCGATCTTTGGTCCGATCCTGATGTCCGCTGGTTGACCGGTGTGCACGATGCTGGCGGCGACACCTACCTTGTTGAAGAACCCTACGAGGAGTTGCTCTGGTGGTTGCAGATGCCCGCGCTCTTGCGCGTAGCAGGCCAGCCGTCGCCGAACAAGGCCGATGTCCAGGCGTTGAGTCGCAAGGTACAAGAATCGCTGGTGGCGGCAAAGAAAGCCGGATACCGTCTGCAATCGATGCTCGGCACCGATGTGCGCAAGCCGGTCACACCGGAAGAACAAAGCGATTCAAAGGAAGCTCTTCTGCCACATGAGGCGGCCGAGAATCTCCCCAGCACGGACCGGGATGGCACCGGCGAATCAAATACCACTGAAGTGGCTCCCACCCCGTCGAAGAAGTAAATAGCGAAGCTGCGGCCGGTGATCGTCGTCGTCTGATCGATCCCTCGGAATGGTTCTCCCATTGACATACTGAACTAAACCGTTCAGTATTGAATTTCGCCCCTCGGAGGCCGTTCACATGATCAGGGTGCAAAACCTTGTAAAGACATTCGGCTCGTTTACCGCCGTCGACGATGTCTCTTTTGACGTGGCGGCGGGCGAGATCTTCGCCTTCCTAGGTCCCAATGGAGCAGGGAAGACCACCACCATCAAAATGCTCACCACGCTGCTGCACCCCACCAGCGGCGCCATTGAACTCGACGGGCTGAATCCGCAGACGCATCAGAACGCGGTACGCCAGAGATTCGGTATCGTCTTTCAGGATCCAAGCCTCGACGGCGATTTGACCGCGATGGAGAACATGGAGATCCATGGAGTGCTCTATCATGTGCCGCACAAGGTTCGCCGCCAGCGCACCGAGGAATTGCTCAAGCTCTTCGAACTCTGGGAGCGCCGCAAGGACCAGGTGAAGAAGTTCTCCGGCGGCATGAAGCGGCGCCTTGAGATTGCGCGCGGCTTCCTGCACACTCCAAAGATTCTTTTCCTCGACGAGCCGACGCTGGGTCTCGATCCGCAGAGCCGCAATCAGCTCTGGAACCACGTGAAAATGGTCAACGAGGCTGAGAACGTCACCGTCTTCCTCACCACGCACTACATGGATGAGGCGGACCGCGTGGCCCATCGCATCGGTGTCATCGACCACGGCAAGCTCATAACGCAGGGCACGCCGAGAGAGATCAAACAGCAGACAGGCAGCGAGACTTTGGAAGACGCGTTCCTCAAGCTGACCGGATCGACGATCCGCGACGAAAGCGCGAATTCCACGGACCAGATGCGGCAGTTCGCAAAGATGTGGAGCGGAGGCAGACGATGAGCGCAATCTATATTCTCTGGCTACGGGAGCTGAAACGCTATACGCGTTCGCGTGCGCAGATCATTGCTTCTCTCGGTCAGCCAATGCTGTATCTGCTGGTGCTGGGCTTCGGCCTTGGGCCCGTATTTAAACGCGCCGGCAATGGCGACTATTTTCAGTTTATTGCGCCCGGTGTGATCGGCATGACCGTCTTGTTCTCATCGATCTTTTCGGGCCTTGGTCTTCTCTGGGATCGCCAGTTTGGCTTTCTCAAGGAGACACTGGTTGCCCCCGTGCCGCGCCTCCAGATCATGATCGGCCGTACCTTAGGCGGAGCTACGGTGGCATGCGTCCAGGGCTTGTTGGTTATGGTGATCTGTTTGATAGCGGGTTTTCGGCCCGCGCATCTCTCCGCCATTCCCCTCGCTCTTGGATTCATGGTAATGATCGCGCTGCTCTTTGCTGCACTGGGCATGGCCATTGGTTCGGGCCTGCAGGACATGCAAGGTTTTCAACTCATCATGAACTTTCTTGTTCTGCCCATCTACTTCCTCTCAGGAGCGATGTTTCCGCTCAGCGATACAAAGAATGTCTTGAAGTACATTACGCGCGCCGATCCGCTCTCGTACGGCATTGACGGAATGCGGAATGTGCTCGGCGCGCCCAACGCAGCATTCGATCCGCGCCTGGACTTCATCGTGCTGGCTGTCGTGGGCGCCATTCTGCTGGTCTTTGGGGCTTACCGATTCTCCAAGATCGAAATTTGACCATGGCTCGATCGCGTAGTGCCGAAGCCCACGAAAAGGTCCTGACCGCCGCGCTTGGCCTGTTTGCCGAGCGCGGCATTGAGGCGACCAGCATGGATGCGATCGCGCAAGTTTCCGGCGTGAGCAAGGCCACCATCTATAACCACTGGGCCGACAAGGAGGCTCTGCTACTGGAAGTGATGTTGATGGTGAACGGTCTTGACCGCGAACCCGAGGACATCGATTCGGGAGACCTGCAGCGTGACCTGACCACGGTCCTCACGCGCAAACCGCCGGACAAGTTTGATGCCGCACGCAATCGCATGATGCCGTCGCTTATCGCGTACTCCGCCGTGCATCCTGAGTTTGGCAAGGCATGGCGGCATCGCGTGATGGAGCCGCCGCGTCAGTGTCTCAAGCGCGTTCTGCGTCGTGGCATCTCGCGCGGCGTGCTGCCCCATGATCTGGATCTCGAAGCCGCCATGGCGCTGCTGCTCGGTCCCATGCTCTACGCGCACGTCTTCCACAAAGAGCAGCATCCGAATGCGCCCGACCTTGGTCCCATCACCGCCCAGGCCTTCTGGCGGGCGCACAGCCAAGCGCGCAAGCAGCACATCGAAAAGGCGGGCATTACCAAGTCAGCTTCCGCGGCAAAAGACAAGACAGGTAAGAGCTAGTACCGTGTCCCTGAAGTTCACGATAAAAGTTGGTGGTGTCATTCTGAGCGAACGGGGCCCAGAACGTTTTTCAGTTCGGGGGTGGTGATGCGAAGAATCTGCTTTGCACTTCCAGACTTATGCCAATAACTTCTGGGACACCATGCCTCGGTCCAGTAACCGAAAGACAGAAGCTACGGGCTACAGTCTGTTTGCCACCAGCCGCTTTTCAAAATCCTGCCGGCCGTTCCGACGCAACTGCAAACGCCCGCTCCAGCGCAATGCCGGCCTCGCACAGCGTTCCTTCATCGAAGAGCCTGCCGATCAGTGTGACTCCATGGGGCACGCGCCGCGGTGGCGCGAACTTAGGCAGAGGATGCTGCGGATCGGGTGCCCAGTCGCTGCGCGCTTCAGAGACTTCAACAAATCCCGCGCGCAGGGTGAGTGAGGGATGCCCGGTGTTGTTGGTGATGACGAGGATCTCATCGCGCAGCGACGGCACCAGCAGCAAGTCCACTTGCGAAAACACGCGCGCCATCTCTAGCGCAACCTTGCGCCGCATTCGGTCCGCCTGCACAAAATCTACCGCCGACAGAAATCGCGACTGACGGAAAGTATTCGGCCATGCGTCAGCGAACCTGGGCCTTCAGTTCAGCTTCTTTGTGGGCGAGCGTCAGTTCCTCAAACGCCGCGGCGCCCTCCGCAAACAGAATCAGGTTGAGCGAGTCGTATGGCCAATCGGGAATGGAAACTTCAACAAGTTCCATGCCGAGTTTCTTCACGACATCCAATGCCGCGCGATCTACATCCGTTGCTGGAGCTTCCTTCATCCAGGCAGGGAAGTAGCCGACGCGCAAACCCGCCACTTTGGCATTTGCGTCGAACGCGAGCGCACTGGGAACGCTGGCCAGGTCGCCGGGATCGGGACCGGAGATCGCGGCGAGCACGAGGATCGTGTCTTCGACGTACCTCGCCATCGGCCCCAGTTTGTCGAGCGACCAGCACAGCGTCATCGCGCCAGTGCGCGCCACACGCCCGTACGTCGGCCGGAGGCCTGTAACGCCGCAACGCATCGAAGGGCTCACGATGCTTCCGCCAGTTTCGCTGCCGATTGCAAATCCCACCAGCCCTGCTGCTGTCGACGCGCCCGGCCCGGCACTCGAGCCCGAGGCGCCTTCCTCCAGCAGCCACGGATTCATCGTCTGCCCGCCAAACCAGATATCGTTCAGCGCGAGCGCTCCCAGGCTCAGCTTCGCCACCAGCACGGTTCCCGCTGCATTCAGCCGCTCCACGACCGCGCTGTCCTTCTTCGGAATGCGATTGCGGTATGGTTCCGCGCCATACGTCGTTGGAATCCCGGCTGTGTCCAGCAGATCCTTGGCGCCCCACGGAATCCCGTGCAATGGCCCGCGGTATTTTCCGACCGCAATCTCCGCATCCGCGCGCCGGGCCTGCTCCAGCGCATGATCGCGCGTCAACGTGATCACGCAATGCAGTTTCGGATCGAACCGTTGCAGCCGGTCGAGGTAAATCTGTGTCAGCCGCTCTGAACTGATCTGCCGCGATTGAATCCAGTGCGAAAGCTGCGCTACCGAGGCGTACGCAATGTCGGCGTCATTAGCAGGCAGCGGTGTGCGTGGATCGGCGCTGCGAATGTAGTAGTTGTCGCCGCGGCCCGACTTGCCCGGCATCAGCCCGGGCAGCATCGGATTCCAAACCGTTGCCGGTGCCAGTCCGGCTCCCAACTCCATCTTGCGCGGGCCGGTCCGTCGTTCATACAGCGGCGCCATCGCCTCGCGCCAGTTGCCTGCGGCCTGTGCACGATCCGCCGGCGACATCTGGATCTGAACCAGCTTTTCTGCCTCTGCGAACGTTGCCGGAGTCACCTCTGGCCCGACCGGTTGCGAAGTCCCGAACGCAGGCGGCGCTCCGGGCGTCTGCTGGTTGGTAGGCGTGGCCGGCGTCTGGGCATCAAGAGGAAGCGCTGCCGCAAGCGCTCCAAGCGCGCTGGAAGCGAGAAAATCTCTCCGTGTCTGAGTCATTTTTTCCCTTTTTGGAACATGGTTGGATTAGGCTGTACGGCGAGGCTAGAAGCAATATACTCTGCGATTACGAACCGGCTGGCGCGAGTGCTCGGATCTCGATCTAAACTCCTGAATCCAGCCGGGATTTGTCCCAACCGGCCTCGACCCGTAGAATCACTAGGAGCAGCATGCGGGGCAGGAGGATCGTTCATGCCCCAGGCGTTGCCGACAACAGATGACCGAACACGCATCAGTTTCACCCAACTCACCGCAGCCGGATTCGCCGGCATGGAAAAGAATTGAGACGGCGCGCCACCCGCAGCGGCCTTATCCGATGGACTTTATCGAGCGGATCTTCACCGATTTCAGCGAAATTCACGGGGATCGTGCCTTTGGCGACGACGCTGCAGTAGCTTGTGGTATGGCGCGTCTCGGCGACGACGAAGTGCTGGTGATCGCCAATCGCAAGGGCGGCAGCACCAAGGAGCGTGTGAAGCGCAACTTTGGTATGCCCCATCCTGAGGGTTATCGCAAGGCTCTACGCTGCATGAAAATTGCGGAGAAGTTCAACCGCCCCGTCATCAGCTTCATCGATCTCCCCGGTGCGTATCCGGGGCTCGGTGCGGAAGAACGCGGCCAGGCCGAAGCCATCGCGCGCAATATCCGCGAAATGGCCCGACTGCGCGTTCCCACCATCTCCCTCATCAGCGGCGAAGGTGGATCGGGCGGCGCCTTGGCGCTCGCCGTCAGTGACCGCGTTCTCATCCTTGAAAACGCACTCTACTTCGTAATTACGCCGGAATCCTGCGCAGCGATTATGTGGCGCGACGCCTCGCACAAACAGCAAGCGGCGGAGGCAATGCGTATCTCTGCGCCCGAGGTGGCAGCTCTTGGATGCGTCGACGAGATCATTGCGGAGCCTCCGGGCGGTGCGCATACCGATCATCCTGTCGGAGCGGGACTTGTGGGCTCTGCGATCCAGAAGCATCTGGCGGAACTGAAAACCATGTCCGTTGACGCTCTCGTCGCAGCGCGCCAGCAGAAGTTTCGCAACATCGCCCAGTGCTACACAGAAAGTTAGTGCGCGTGCTGCATCAGATGCGAATCGAACACGACAGCTCGCACGCGAATCGCCGATTTTCTATGTCGGCCAGCCACGCACATTCGTCGCATCGGAGCTTGCGATGAGTGTGCCCACACGCACCAACAGAGTCCGCGCCTACCTCGAATTCATCGCCGCGGTTCTCTACTTTTTTGCTGTGCGATCTTTTGCGCACCGCGTGGCAATCGGCATCCATCGGGATCTATGGGCGCCGTTTGTGGAACAGTTACTGGTCGCTGGGCTTCTCATCCTTGGATACGCCGCATTTGGCTCGCTATTCGACAGGCAGCCAGGCTCCATCGCTGCGCAAGGCCTGCCTCTCCGCTCCGGCTGGACCCGCGAATTTGCGACTGGCACGGCCGTTGGCTGGGGTGCGGTCGTGGCGTGCGTCATTCCCATGGTCATCATCGGCGGCATCGCCATGGTTATCACCACGCAGTCGTCGGCGTGGCCTTGGGTGCTTGCCGATGCCGCCTATTTCGCACTTCTCTCACTTGGCGAGGAGGTTGCGTTTCGTGGATACGGATTTCAGCGATTCGCCGCCGTGGTCGGATCTTCGGGCGCGGCGTTTGGCTTCGCGTTGTTCTACGCGATCGTCTATGCGCTTCTGCCTGGTGCGACGAACGCCAGCATCGCCATCTCAGTCGTCTTCAGCTTCCTGCTCACCACCGCGTATCTGCGCACGCGTGCGCTCTGGTTGAGCTGGGGCATCAACTTTGCATGGAAAGCATCGCAGGCTCTCATCTTTGGTCTGGCTGTCAGAGGTGTCAGCAGTCATTCGCCGATCGTTGAAGGCAATCCGATGGGGCCATTCTGGCTTACGGGCGGCGGGTTTGGTCTCGATGCCAGCTGGTTTGCCTGCCTCGCGCTTCTCGCAGCGTTCCCGGTGGTTTATCGCGTAACTCGCGATCTGAATTTCCGTTACAACGCGCCCGTCGTCGTACCCGGTGGAATCCCCGTCGACCTCGACGCCGCCGCGCGGCAACAGCACGAGGCAGCGATGGGTCCCGCAGCAGATCCGCCCGCGCCTTCACTGGTTCAGATTCTTCCCGCCGCAGCGCCACCCGCGCCCTCCCAGCCCGCATCACAGTCTGCAAGCGGGTCCGACGATCTACGCTGAACTCGCCCGGCTCGTTGGCTTCCCGCTCCGGTTCGTATCTCCGATTTGACCTTTTAGGTGGATTGGAACTACTGTTGGCACATCGCAACGTGCGGCCATGGGAGGACGCCCATGATCAGGCTATTTCCCATATCTCCATCTTCTTCATTCCACGTTCTTTCGCTTTCTTGTCATCGCGCCTGCCTTCTCGCGGGTCTCTGCGCATTGTCGTTAGCCGTCGGCAGCGAATTGGCATCCGCGCAAGCCATTACGATCGATACACATACAGGCGCGAACAAGGGAACCGGAATCGTCGATCGGCGTTATGCCCAGGTTCAGCCCACAAACGTTACTCTCGACAAAACCGACTTGGATACAAAGACTCGTCTCGAGCTGATCCGGGTCATGCAGTCGGAGCAGGGGTTCGCCATGCGTCCCTTTCCCATGGGCCACAAAGGGCTGACTCTCGAGGCAAACGGCAAGCTAACCCCCGCCGGAGAACCCTACCTCGACATGGTCACGGAGTACGGAATTTGCGCCAAACCCGGCGATCGCGTGGTGCTCACCGACGTTAAATTCGACCACAACAAGATCATCTTTGAGCTGAACGGCGGCCCTGATCTGAAACATCGCTTTCTGCGCCACGTTCAACTCGGCGGTGGCGGCAGCATGAATCCCGTTGTGCAGGACGACGGCCAGCAGGCTACTGGCGCCCGGCTCACACTGGAATTCAAGGGCCGCGTTCCTGAATTGACCGGTACGCAGCTCAAAGCGCTTCTCGCGCCGCTCATCTCTTTCGACGTCAAGACACCGATCCAGGCATTTACAGACACTCTTCCGCCAAAGCTGAAAGACGCCATTATGAACCACGATGTGATGGTTGGGATGACCACCGACATGGTGATGTTCGCCCTGGGCCAACCCCAGCGCAAGGTGCGTGAAGTTGACGGACAGACGCCCTTCGAAGAGTGGATCTACGGCGCACCTCCCAAGCCGGTGGAGTTTGTCA
Organism: uncultured Acidobacteriaceae bacterium; assembly: GCA_963735215.1. Classification (GTDB taxonomy): domain Bacteria; phylum Acidobacteriota; class Terriglobia; order Terriglobales; family Acidobacteriaceae; genus Telmatobacter. The sequence goes on from CAVTKF010000019.1 coordinate 607,943, forward strand.
GGATCAACGGGAATCGTGTGATTCGCGTTGAGATCGCCAAGGTAGGTGAACCGCCTGAGATCTTCACGAAAGATGAAGTTGAAGGCATGATGCGCACCGACGGTACTCCGCTGGTAGCTGCTGACCAACCCCACACGCGCACGGTGAAGGTGGGCGACGTTCAGCGCGATCCTGACAAGGAAGCGCCGGATGCTCCTCCCACGCTCACCGCTCCCGGTGAGAAACTGCCCGATACGGCGGGGCAGAACCAGCCAGGTGGCATGAGGCCGGTCGAGTTCCCGAAACAAAAGCCGGACGACTACCCAGATGTGGAAGCTGCCAGACGCGCTGATCAGGCGAAGGCAGCGCAGCAGGCAGCCGATCAGGCCGATAAGTCGAAGGACCAGAACACAAATACCCAACCCAACGGAAATGCCCAATCCGGTTCGACAAAGCCTGCCGACTCCTCTCAACCCGCAACCGGTTCATCGCCGCAGCCTTCATCCTCTGCGCCTGCAACTGCTCCCGCTACTCCCCCACCCGGAGCGCCGCCGCAGTAGCCACTGATGTAAACTGGAGGCAGCGAGTCTGGCTGCCTCCCGCAAATAACTTCGAGCAGGGGTGAGTTGATCGACCGCGCCGTTGAAGCCGCGTGCACATCTGCGCGTGTGTGCAGAGACAGTTTCCAAAGGAGAAACACCCGACCCATGGCCAAGATTGCCAAAACAGGTGACCGCAAGAAAGAAATGGACACGACGAAGTCCACCGACTGTCCCAAGTGCCACAAACCCACGCGTATCGTCAAACGCGTGAAGGACCGCGAACGCGGCGTGCCGGGAGGAGTCTATATCTCCTGCTCAGCGTGCGATTTCTACGAAAAACTTTAAGTTTTAAATCGAGTCTCAGCTTTTGAAAAGCCCGGCAAATCGCCGGGCTTTTCACGCTTCAAATGTCTTCCGTTATTCTTCCGGAAATGGTGGGTGCCCATCCATGACGCAGTTCCATCGCGACATGGGTGGGAAAGCACGAACCTGATATGCATTCAGGCGCGACGCGTCAAAGCGCCTCAGCCATCTCTTCCAGAATCGCCTTCGCGGCTTCCACTGGATTCGGCGCTTGCGTGACCGGCCGTCCGACAACTAGGTAGCTGGCTCCCTGACGAAGCGTCTCTGCAGGTCCTGCAATCCGCTTTTGGTCTCCGATCGCAGCTCCAGCCGGTCGAATCCCCGGGATGACCAGCACTCCCTCGGGCCCGGTCAGCACCCGGATCGCTGCAACCTCTTGCGGCGAGCAAACAAACCCCCGGATCCCGGCGCCAAGCCCCATCCTGGCCAGCAGTTCCACCTGTGTCGCGGGTGCGCGATCCACCCCGACAGAATGCAGTTGCGGGGAGTCCATACTCGTTAGCACGGTGACAGCAAGCAGCTCCGGCGGATTGGCAACTCCCTCGAGTGTCTGCTTTGCAGCGGCCAACATCGCCGGTCCGCCCCCCGCGTGAACCGTCAGCATCCGCACTCCCAACCCCGCAGCTGAGCGAACGGCGCCGGCAACCGTGTTGGGAATGTCGTGCAACTTCAAATCGAGGAAAACACTATGCCCGCGCGCAATGATCGGCTCAAGCACCGCAGGCCCGGCAGCGACGAACAACTCTAGGCCAACCTTGAACCATTGACAGGTGCCCTCGAGTTCGGCAACCAGACGCAGCGCCGATTTGGAGTCCGGAACATCGAGCGCAACAATCAGGTGTTGGCGGGCAAGTTCTATGGGGTCGGCTTTCACAGCTTTGGCGACCTCGGCAGGGATAGCGGTGGTCTCAGAACTGGGCATATCTCAATCCTAGCCCAATTTCGGATATCCATATACTGAAACGGATTTCGATAGCATCTTGATTCGAAGGGCTGCGAAGAACGCAACTTCATTTTCTGCGTTGTGCGTGTGGTCGGCCTCGACTGCGGAATGTCAGATTGTGCCGGGGAATGTTGTGAACGATGAACTGCGAACTGGCTTTATCCGAAGAGGGCTGTGATGATGTGGTTCACGGCGAAGGCAGCTCCGTAGGCGAGGACCAGCATGTAGCCGAACTGGATGGCCGGCCACTTCCAACTGTTGGTCTCGCGGCGAACCACGGCCATGGTGGAGGTGCACTGCATGGCGAAGGCGAAGAAGATCATCAGCGCCACTGCGCCGCCGAGCTTCATGTCGTGGTGAAGGGCGGTTTGCAAATGCATCGCCTGCGTTTCAGGATCGGCGCCGTAAAGGGTGCCCATGGTGGAGACCATGACTTCGCGCGCGAGCACGCTGGAGATGAGTCCGATGCCGACCTTCCAGTTAAAGCCGAGCGGAGCGATTGCGGGCTCGATGAAATGTCCCAGCTTGCCGATGACGCTGTCGGCGAGTTCGGGCGCCGTGTAGTGACCGTTGTGCAAGGGCACTGGCGGAATATGCGCGAGCAGCCAGAGAGCGAGCGTTACGCAGAGAATGACGGTGCCGGCCTGGCGCAGAAAGACGCGCGCGCGATCGACGAGGCGCATGGCCAGCGAGCGGATTGTTGGCATTCGGTACTGCGGCAACTCGAGAATGAAGGGCGCTTCGCTGGACTTGAGGATCGAGCTCTTGAGCAAACGCGCTGTCGTCATCGCTGCAACGAATCCAGCGAGATAAAGGCCGAGCATCACGATGGTGCGCAGGCCGAGGAATCCGTGAAGGAAGACGATGTTCGGAATGAACGCCGCGATCAGCAACATGTAGACCGGCAGGCGCGCTGAACACGTCATGAAAGGCGTGACGAGGATAGTCGCGAGGCGATCACGCTTGTTCTCAATGGTGCGCGTAGCCATGATCGCCGGAACGGCGCAAGCGTAGGCGGAGAGCAGCGGGATGAATGCCTTGCCGTTGAGACCGATGGTGCGCATGACGCGATCGGCAATGAGCGCAGCGCGGGCAAGGTAGCCGGAGTCTTCGAGCACTCCGATGAAAAGAAAGAGAAGCAGAATCTGGGGGAGGAAAACGAGAACTGACGAGATGCCCTTCCATGCGCCGTCGAGCAGAAGCGATTGCATCCATCCTGTCGGAAGTAGCGGGCGAGCAAGCGAACCCATTTTTGCGAGCACGTCGCCGAAGCCGTCGCTGAGTGGCTGGCCGATGGAGAAGACGACTTCGAAGACACCAATGACCACGACGAGAAAGAGCAGGGGACCCCAGATGCGATGCAACAGAACATTGTCCAGCTTGCGGCTGTTCTCTGCGGAAAGCGGAGCGCGATAGCCGGTTCGGCGGCTTACCTGCGCGGCCCACGTGTGGGTGCTGGCGGCATTGCCGAGCACAGGAAGCGCGAGAGGTCGCTGCGGCGCATCGTTCGAGGCGTGCTGATTCAGGAACAGCGGCACTGCTTCGAGTCCAGTGCCATGCACGGCACTGATCAGTGCAACCGGCGCGCCGAGTTCCTTGGCGAGTTTCAGCGGATCGATCTCGCCGCCGCGGGATTCCATCAGATCGCTCATATTGAGCAGAACGAGAGTGGGCAATCCCAGCGCAAGCACTGGAGCGGCGAGCATCAACTGGCGCGTGAGATGCAGGGAATCGAGTACCAGCAGCACGGCATCAGGCTTGGGCGTCCCGGGCATGCGGCCCTTGAGCACATCGACCGAAACGCGTGCGTCTTCAGAGTAAGGCGTGAGCGAATAGACGCCGGGCAAATCGATCAGCGTCAGGTCGTCGCGGCCTACACCGGACATCAGTCCCATGCGCTGTTCGACGGTGACGCCGGGGTAGTTGGCGACTTTCTGGCGCAGAGCCGGTCAGGCGATTGAAGAGTGTGGATTTGCCGGAGTTGGGTGGCCCAATGAGGACGACGGTGCTGAGACTGCCAGAAGCAGGTGGAAGGGGAGTTTCAAATGCCGGAGTCTCGCAGCAGGCATTCATCTGGTGGCCCCGGCAAATTCGTTAATTTCCGGCGTGATCTCTGGCTCAGAGGATTCTTCAATCTTTGCCAGTTCAGCATCAATTTCGCTTTGGGCTGTGTCGGCTGTGCTGCGAACGCGAATGGCATCTGCGGTTTCGCGGCGAAGCGCGATCTCCATGCCGTCGATTCCGTACACGGTAGGATCGCCGGCGGGGGCGTGGCGCAAGGCGGTGATGAGCGCATCGGGCACGAAGCCCATGTGCATGAGGTAGTTCTGTACGGAATCAGGAAGATCAAGGGCGACCAGGGTTGCCGTCTCCCCGATGCGCAAATCCGTCAGCACACTCACTTGTCGAACCCCCGTGGCTTGCCGAAAGGGCAGCACCCTGAAACTACGACCAGAATGGTCTGAGTTAAGTATACGACCGATTTGGTCGGAATCGCAAATGATACTCGGGATTGAAGCTTTTCCAGGGAATACCATGGCTTGACCTCCCACAAAGCAGGCTTGGGCATCTTGCCTTTCTCTGCCTTATCGACCCCTTTTAGAACCTGCTTCATCTGCTTGCTGAATTGTGATTATTCTTATTCGTGAGGCAGGTTCGAAGATGTGATTTAGGTCACTAGATTAGGCCGATTCAAGGGATTGATGGGACGCGGGAGGATGGAAACGGCATGAATGCAAGCGAGTTCCGCGAAAGCACCAGGGAGCAGTTTCCGCCGGAGGGCCTGACGGCGCCGCTGGCGGCATTGTGGTGGGATGCGAAGGGTGACTGGACGCAGGCGCACGGACTTGTGGACGAGCTCGAATCGAAGGAGGGGATGGCGGTCCATGCCTACCTGCATCGCAAAGAGGGTTCGGCGACAAATGCGGATTACTGGTATGAGCGTGCCGGCCGCAGCTTTCACCGTTCGGAACTCCAAGACGAGTGGGACGCGCTGGTTACAGGTTTTCTGCCAACGTAAAGAGTCTTGCGGACAGCGGTGAGTGCGGCTAGACTCCTTCGCATGAGAATTTCCCCGATCGTGAAATTTGCAAGTGCTCTGCTGCTTGCGTTTGCTGCCATCGCCAGCCAGGCCCAGGATTGGGCGAAGGCGCGCCTTGATGCTTCTCCCCGCCACCACGAGTACGTTGCGCTCAAACACGATAACCGCACTATCCAGGCCTTCGTTGTCTATCCCGAGGTCAAGGACAAGGCGACTGTCGTCATTCTGATTCACGAGATATTTGGTCTTACCGACTGGGCCAAGGAGATGGCTGATGAGCTGGCCGGGCAGGGGTTTATCGTTGTCGCGCCTGACTTGATTTCGGGCCTTGGACCGAGCGGTGGCGGTTCGAGTGAATTTCCCAATCGGGATGCAGCGGTCAAAGCCGTGTCAGGACTCGATCCGGATGTCGTTAACGCCGACCTGGATGCGGCCGCTGATTATGCGAAGCATCTCCCAGCGGGAAACGGCAAGATCGTATCGGTTGGGTTCTGCTGGGGTGGGGGTAAATCGTTCGCTTTCGCCACGCACCGCAAGGATCTTTCCGCGGCCTTCGTTTTCTACGGGCCTGGCCCGGCGGATGTTACATCGATCACCGCTCCCGTGTACGGGTTCTACGGCGGAAACGATGCTCGGATCGGCGCCACGATTCCGGATACCGTTGCGGCAATGAAGGCGGCGGGCAAACAGTTTGAGCCGGTTACATACGACGGAGCCGGTCACGGTTTTATGCGTGCCGGAGAGGATCCAACCGACACTAATCCGGCTAACAAGACTGCGCGCGAGCAGGGATTTGCTCGTCTCGTGAAACTGCTGAAGGGTCTGTAGTCGTGTTGAATTGAGATGCAGGTACGCGACCTCCTGCTTGTTGCGAAGCAACTGCAAGCTCAGCCTCCGAATGGCATGATTGGTTGGCCGATCCAGAACTGGTTACTGCGGCGCACGAGCAGGCCGGGATTGCGGTTTACCTGGCGCGCCTGCGCTTCCTGCCAGGGGCCGACGTAGCGCAGGAAGGCGGGGAGCTTCCCGTAGAGGTGCGGTAGGTTGCGATGCGCTCGTAGCGCGTAGGCGCGCTCCGCAGGTCCGAATGTGAGATTGAACTCTTTGCGAAAGCGAGGAGGGAGCCACGCCGTAGTGAGCGCCTGGTACCAGCGGGGAATCGAGATCCACGAGCCGGATCCTGTCATGATGTGTTGCGCCATGAAGCGAGACCGATCGCTTACGCCGAGCGCCGAGGATGCGTACATGTCCGCAACATACGTCTCGAAGGAAGTCCAGTCCAACGGAAGCGCCTCCAGGGGAAGTCCGAAGAGCCCGGCCAGGATCTTTGACTCTGCGTAGTACGCGGCAAGTTCATTTGGGTTGAGCGGGGGTAGAACACACTGGTAGGCGACGACGGCGCTCTCAATCAACGTGGCGTAGACCCAGAGAAGTGCCGGGACCTGCAACGCTTCGTAGCGGGAGTTTTGGGCGTATCCGGCGACCGCCGACGGAAGCTCGCCGGTGATCCTGGTGTGCATTTGATAGAGCGAGCGAGCAGCACGAAAAGCCTGTGGCGCTGTGCCGAAGATCATGGTGAAGACGACGCGAAAGGTTCCGTGAAAGCGCGCGATTGGCTTAGCTAACAGTGAGGAATGTTGATCGAGTGCCGCGGCTACCCATGGATGCGCGAGTTGCAGGAGCGCGGCGCGACCAGCGGCGAGGAAAAGCGCCGACTCGCGATTGATGCGCCAGGTGATTGAGTCGGGGCCGAAGATGCCTTCGATCGGATTTGTTACGCGGCGCTCTGCAGCGGCAATGCACGACTCGAGGTTGTCGCGTGTGATAGCGGTCGCGGAATCTGTTGTGAAGGAGGAGGCCATCGATCTGGTTAGATGATCGCTCGTTTCAAGCGGCGTGTCACGGAACGCCAGCAGCACTACACCAGCCGCAGAAAGCCTTCGGTTGAGATTCGAGCACCGGGGAAGACCAGATCAAGATTGCTCGCCCCGATCGTCTTGCTCACAACCTCTCCCAGCACCTGCCGGTAATCCGTGGTCAGTGCCAGGTCCCGTCCCTCGTTCAGCTGATCGTTATTGAGCCCCGGCCACTTCCCGTATACCTTGCCGCCCTTCACGTTTCCGCCCAGAACGAACATCGCATTGGCGTGCCCGTGGTCCGTGCCGCCCGTGCCGTTTTCGCGTGCCGTTCGCCCAAACTCAGACATCGTGACCAGGGTGACGTTTTCTGCATCGTCGCCCATGTCACGCCAGAAAGCGGCAATGCTGTCGGAGAAGTCGCGCAGGCGAGCGGAGAGTTGCCCGTCGACGCTGCCCTGGTTCTGATGCGTGTCCCATCCGCCGATGTCGGTAAATGCAGCTTCAACGCCGAGGTTCGACTTCAGTAGCTGCGCAATCTGCTTCATCCGATTGCCGAACTCCGAGTTCGGATAGTCCGCTCCCGCCGCGGGCTGGTATTGCGCGGGATTCGCAGCGCGCAGCATCTTCACTGCTTCAAATGTCTCTTCGCCGGCCGCATGGAAGATGCGGTCGCCGCTCGTGCCGTACATCGCTTCGAACGCACTCGCTGCCGGTGACGGCGCTGGCCCTCGTCCAGCGACAGCAAAGTTGTTCAGGTTGTTGAGCGCAATGGCCGGAACCTTGCCTGCAAGCGTTCGCGGCACTTCCGGTCCTAGAGCAAGCGCACGAAACGCCGTCTCCTGGCGACGACGATTCTCATCTTCAGCTTGCAGCGCGCGATTCAACCAGCCATCTTCGGTGCTCTTGATTCCGGGCGTGCCCGACTCCATGAAGTCCTGCGCGTCAAAGTGCGAGCGCGACATATCAGGCGACCCCGCCGCATGCACAATCGCAAGATGGCCCGTGTCATAGAGCGGCTTGAACGATGTCAGCGAAGGATGCAGCCCGAAGAACCCATCGAGATCGATGACCTGGTTCTGCGGAATCGCAATGCTCGGCCGCATGGCGTAGTAGTTTTTCTCGCGATAGGGAACTACGACGTTCAGCCCATCCGCCGCGCCTCGCTGGAAGATCACGACCATCCGGCGATTGGGCGCGCCGGCCGTCTCCGCCAGCACAGAGCGCACAAGAAAACCAGGAAGAGCCGTCGTACCGGCGACCGCAAGCGCACCACGGTGAAGAAAGAATCGCCGGCTGATTGGATTCATCTGCATTGACCTGCCTCCTCGCTAACGCCGCTGAAATTCCGGAGAACCGAGCAGCAATCCGGCCAGCACCTGATCCTGTCGTTCTGCTTCCGTCACTGCCCGCGCGCGATACTTCTGGCGCTCGGTTGTCGCCACCGGCAGAGCCGCTGCGCCGTTCTGATTCTGATTTCTTTGCTGCTCAAACTGTTGCAATACTGCCGCTCGCGTCGAATCGCTCACCCCACCTGAGACCAGCAGCGCTTCAAGCCGCGACTCTTCGACTTGGGGATCGGGCGCGGTTGGGTTGGCTTCAATCATCGCTGTGTCGTTGTTCACGGTCTCCGTAGGATCCCACGCGATCGAAATTCCCGGCAACCTGTTCGCTGCCAGCGACAACGCAAAATTCATGCGATTTACAAGCGCGTTGGTGCTCACCCACGTGTCCGACTTCCAGCTATACCCATTCGGCGTCACGCAGCCATAGAGCGGCATGCCCATTTCGCGCACTGCGTTCGCCAGAGGCTGCATGTTCTCGATATCGGCATTGCCTGCACGCGCCGCGGAAACGACAAATTCAATCGGCGTCTTCACCTTTGCGCGATACACATTCGTATCCCAGAACTCCTGCGAATGAAACAGGGTACTCATCACCGCGGCGATGTCTCCATTCGTGCTCAGGAACGTCTTCGCCATTCGATCTACCAGCGCCTGCGGAGGATCGTCGCTCACGAATCTCACCGCGAGCTTGCGCGAGATGAACTGAGCTGTTGCCGGTCGTGTCGCCAGCATATGCAGCAGGTCACGCCCTTCCTGCTCGCCGCGATCCTTGAACTTCTGGCCCATGACGACCTTCGTCCCCGGCTCGTGCCTGTTTGGCTCAAACTGGAACCCACCGCCGCGCTCCGGCCGCTCGACAGTCCAACCCGTCAGGATGCGCGCCACCTGCGTTACATCCGCTTGCGAGTAGCCGCCATTGACGCCCAGAGTGTGCAGTTCCATCAACTCGCGTGCATAGTTCTCGTTCAGGCCTTCGTGCTTCTTCTTGTTGTTGTTTGGCCGCCGTTCAGCTCGTTCCGCTGCCATCGAATCGGGCCCGATGCTGCTGGCGTTGTCGAGGTACAGCATCATCGCCGGACTGTGAGCCGTCGCCTCTAGCAGATCCTCAAACTTTCCCAGTGCCCGCGGTCGAATCACATCGCGCTCAAAGCTGACCATGTAGTACGGCGTTGCTTCGTTCTTGTGCAGAAATACATTGAAGTGATTCAGCCAGAAATCCGTCATCACTTCCTGCAGCTGCGCATTCGAGTAGATATCGCGGGTCAGCCGTTGCGCGATGATCTCCTCGTTCACCAGTCGCTGTGGATTCTCAAGATCTGCGACCACTTCTTTCAGGTCGGGCGAAAGGTCATTCACCAGTGCGTTGCGTTGTTGCCCTCTGAGCGACTTGAAAAACGCATCGAACGATTCGGGCTCCATCGCGACCAGGTGCAGAACCCGCTGCTGCGGAGCAAGATCGAGCACGCGGCGAAACTCTCCGTCATCGACAGGTGTTGCTGGCGCAGCCTTTGCCGCGGTCATCTGATTGGCATCCATCGCGACTTGAGGCGGTGCGGCAGCTTGCATCAGTGCTTCAGCGACATCGCCATTTCCGCCGCTGGCACCCGTCATCTGTGAAGCCGCGTTTGCCGCCATCTGCGGTTTCGCCTGGTCATCGGCTTTCTTCTGTGCTTTCTCCTGCCTCTTCGCTGTTACGCGAAACATCTGGTTCTCGTATACGGCGTGCAGAGCGCCGCGCTCAGGAACCGGCAGCTTGCCGTCCAGCGCCTGACGGATGATTGCGTTGCTAGGCACGCGGAAGAGCAACTCCTCGGGATTCCACTCCATGGCCGGGAATTCAGCCAGTCGCGCCTTCAGGTCTGTTTCACCGATGGCCGCTGGATGCAGTTGCTGATCGAACCATTTTTCCAGCCCCATTGTGCGCACGGCATCGACATCGCCCGGTCTCGGCCCAAAGGTAAAGCGGCTCAGTGCATGCAGTATCCGCGCATCGCCCTGCAGCTCAGTGGAGCGATACGCCGTTCGGCCAGGCGAGTGTTTTGCGGCATTTGGTGCCAAATCCGAAGCCAGCGATTGCGCCGGCAGAGTCGGACCGGCAAGACTGAGGCACAGAACTGCGGTCAGCGGTCCATGGAAAAACTGCATCTACGTCTCACCTCAGGGAATGTTCGCGACCTCATCGCCGCATGGGGCTACCTGATTAGCATGACTCCATTTTGGCAGGGAAGTTGCGGTCGCGGGAGAGGAATTGCTCATCAGTAATCAGTTCCAATGCCGTTGGCCCCACGGGGTGCAGGCCGACTCTGGCAAGGGGATCGCTCTATCTGATTCCAAAGGGAATTCTCAGGCGTTTTTGTGGTGGGAACCAGGGGTCGGTAGTTGTAACCAGCGTCATCGATTGTGGTTGCGGACTCCGAGCAGGGGATTGTGGCACCTAGGATCGGGACATTCAAGTTTGCAAGGAGGAAAAGGCAACCGCAGATCCTTCGACTCCCTTCGTCCGCTACGCGGACTGGGGTCGCGCAGGGTGACAAGGTGTTGTGGGGAACTTCAATGGTGCTCTTCAGCAGCCCTTTTTGCACCGCTCCATGATCGCCTTGTGCAGCCGATCGCGCAGCCCGGCCGGCATCTCGTAAATCTCATGCGATCGATAAATCTGGATCGTCTTTCGAGTAGTGCTCAACGTGACTTCGCAATGCTCGCAACCGCGCAGGTGCTCCTGCAGATCGGCGCGCATTTCGGTTGTCACCGAATCGTCGATCAGATCGTCGAGCATCGCCAGAAACTCAGTGCACGTCACTTTTGACTCCCTTTTCCTTGCGAACCTTTTTCCGCTTGAAATAGCGGCTGAGACGTTCGCGCAACTGTAGCCGGGCGCGCAGCAACCGAGATTTCACTGCCGGCACGCTCAGTCCCAGCGTCTCCGCCGTTTCTTCCGTAGAAAGACCGTCCACATCGCGCAGCACAAAAACCACCCGGAATCCCGGGGGCAGGCCCTGGATGGTTTTGCGAAGAATCTCCGCCAACTCGGACTGGGTATAGTTCTGCTCCGGATCGGGAGCCCAGTCGGCGAGGTCGCGCGGAACGCTGCCCTCTTCCGTATCGATGTCCTCGTCGATCGAAACCATTTTGCCCGTGCGCCGCTTGCGCAGACGCATCAGACTTTCGTTTACTGCGATTCGGACCAGCCATGTGTAGAACTTCGAGTTTCCTTGGAATTGATCGAGCTTCTCGTACGCTTTCAGAAACGCGTCCTGCATAACGTCTTCAGCATCTTCACGATTTTGCGTAATGTGCTGCGCAATTCTGAAGACCTGGCGATCGTATTTGCGAACGAGTTCATCGTACGCCGAGATATCACCGCTGCGAACCCTCGCTACAAGGGCTACATCGGGGTGCGGCTCGTTTTCGCGTACTATCGATTGGATGGTCGCCATGGGGGTTGGTTGCGGGAATTCTTGGGGCAGGGAAGAACCCGCCGAATCCATACGTCTAAGTGTAAAGGACGGCCCCGCCGCGGCCAATGAGGGAATTTCGCCAGGAGGGACAGTAAACCAGCGATTTCAACTGGAACGTTACGGTGCTGGTACTTCGCTGTTCAGCGCGGCCATTTCCGGCTTACAGTGAATCTATGAACTCAGTTTCTTTCCCTCTACTGGCGCATCTACCGGCCCGGGTGCTCACTGCGATCCTTTGCGCCTTGCTGGTGGTTTCTCCGCTCGAGGGGAAACGATCCGACCCGCAGACTGCCGGCTCCTCGGATACGACTACTTCGTCCGCTCACAAAGCAAAGAAGCCTGCCGCCAGTTCGTCCGCCAAAAAGCCTGCCGCTGCCGGCCACGCCACGACTGCGGCAAAGAAGCGCGGCTCGCCCCCGGCTCGAAAAACATCAACAACGACGCATCGCTCTGCCACCGCTCCCCGCGGCAAGAAGAAATACGTAAGCCCCGCCGAGCGCCGCCGCCGCACTGCCCGTGCCCACAAAATCAAGCTCGCCTTTGTTGCCTCGACCGAGCTGCGCCCGATGGCCCAGCAACTGGCCACCCTGCGCACTCCTGCCGCGTACGTGGGCGTAACGTCCTACGCTCACTCCCACTCCGGTGAGGCTGCGGCTGCCGCCTATCTTGCCCTGGGCCACGCCTATTTTCTCGATAAGCGCTATACAGACGCCGTTGCCAGCCTCCATCAGGCGAGCGCAGCGGGCGAAGAATTGAATGATTACGCCGACTTCCTTGCCGCCAAGGCAAACCACGAAGCAAACCAGGAAGTGCAGGCTGAGGCGTTGCTGAAAGGCTTCAAGGAGAAGTATCCCGACAGCGTCTTCGTCGATGAGGTGCCCGAGCTCGAAGCAAATGTTTTGCTCGACCTGCACGATCCGGCCGGAGCCAAGCGCGTTCTGGATGCTGCAGCCAGCGACCCCGCTGCCGGTCGGGCAGGCTATCAGCTGGCAGCGGGTCTAGTTGCCGAGGCCCAGGATCGGAAGCAGGATGCAATTCGCGTCTTCAAGGCGCTTCTGCTGGGCTTTCCGCTCTCGACTGAAGCTGCAATCGCGCGCGCGAAGCTTACCTCTCTTGGTGCAGAAGATTCCCTGACGAGCGATGAGTTGCGCAGCCTCGGCGACGCGTATTACAGGGCCGGTCACTACGAGGAAGCCGCCGAGCAGTATCGCGCACTCGCCCTCAAGTTCAACCTCGATGCGCAAGCTCGTAATGGTTTTGCGGTCGCTGCGGCTGCATGCGATCTGAAGCTGAAGCGTCTCACGGATAGCGAGGCCCAAGCCCTGGCCGATACTCCGGACGAAAACGGCGCGCGCCGCCTCTATCTGCTGATGGAACTGGCCCGCAACCGCAACGATCTCGACGAGCAGACTCGGATTGTTACCCGCATGGAAACGGATTTCCCGCAAAGCCAGTGGCTGGCCGAGGCCGTCTTTTCCAGCGGCAACATGTACCTGCTGCGCAAGGACTATCCGCGGGCTGCCGAATACTACTCCTACCTAGCCGAGCACTTTCCGTCGAACAAGAATGCTTCTGCCGCGCACTGGCGCGCCGGCTGGTTGAATTACCGGCTGGGGAACTTTAAAGATGCCGAGCGCATCTTCGACGAGCAGATTCATAACTTCCCCGGCACACCTGAGACGGCTTCCGCCCTCTACTGGCGTGGTCGGCTCTACGAATCGCAGGATCACAACACGGCGCAGGCCGCCGCCAATTACCGCACGATCGTCCGCGTATACCAGCACTTCTTCTATGCGCAAATGGCGCGGGAACGGCTGGCCGCTCTCGGCAGCATCGGAGGCAGCTTCTGCTCCGGACCTCGACCAGATCAAGACTCCCGAATTGCCAATGCTCGCCGAGAGCTTCCCCGAGGATAGCCCGCATCTTGCCAAGGCAAAACTGCTCGCCAATGCCGGTTTGAACGACTATATCCCGCGCGAGATCGCAGCCGATCCCGACTCAGGTTCGTGGAGCGCACTGGCAGAAGCGCAGATCTACGCATCCTTCGGCGAGTCGTACCGCGCCATGCGTGCGCTCAAGCGGGCATTGCCCGGCGCCGCCAGCGCGTCCTTCCAGTCGATTCCGCTTCCGTACTGGCAGATCCTTTTTCCGGAGCCTTATCTGGACAACCATTAAAGCCGAGTCGGCGAAGAATAATCTTGATCCCTATCTCGTCGCATCCCTGATCCGGCAGGAATCCGAATTCAATCCTTCGGCGATCTCCTATGCCAACGCCTGGGGGCTCATGCAGCTTCTTCCTTCGGTCGGACGCACTCTCGCCCGCGAAGAAGGCATGACTCACTTCCAGACCTTCCAGTTGCTGGATCCCGAGACCAACATCCGCCTCGGCACCCGCTACCTCAAGCAGATGCTCGATCACTTTGGCGGAGTCCCAGAGTACGCCCTGGCCGCCTACAACGCCGGTGACAGCCGGGTTGAAGACTGGCAGGCCGCGGGTCCCTACAGCGGCATCGACGAGTTCGTTGAGTCGATCCCATTTACCCAGACGCGAGACTACGTGCAAGGCATTCTGCGCAATATCGAGATATATCGTGAAATCGACTCCACGAGAGCGGAGACAACTGCGAAGGCATCGAGCGGCAGATGAAATTCTGCGACCAGGAATCCGATTTGCAACTAACGTCAGCCGATTGTCGTTGACGCGAACCCAACAATCCATAAACACTACACAACAACTGGAGCCTGCAGCGTCCGGCGAGCCGTTCTCATCCAGCTCTTGAACGGCGGACCACCCGCACCATCGGAACTTGCTTTGCCACGTCACAACTCTGGAGGGCAGCATGTCAACCGACCTGCAATTTCTTGAAGAGTGGATCCCCGAAAAAATGGACCCGGGAACGGTTTTCCTCCTCGAAAACCAGGCCAAGCTCGGTCACGCCCAGAACCCCTACGTTGCGGTCATGTCGTGTCCGCGCTGCGGAACGATGGGATTGATCACGCGTCGCCAGCTCTGCGAAAAAGAGGCGATGATCTGTGGCGGCGATATTTGCTCGGCGGAATACCGGCTCGACAGCGAAAGCATTCGCTTTCGACATCCGCAATAACGCTCAGACGGACAGAGCTGCGAACCCAGACTCGAGGGAGGGGACTCCGTTTCGTCCGCCGTCACGAAGAGCAGCGCAGCTGTTTTCACGGATGGTTGCGGCCCGTTATCGTGTCGGCGCGGGACTCGATTTGTGCCGAAAGAAACGAAAGATCGAGAGCTTCAGCAGCCCCCTAGTGAGCTCTACTGCGCCAGAGCCCCTTTTTCGATTTACCATTGACCTGGTACTCCATCCCTCAGCCCGGATGGCGAAATTGGCAGACGCAGCGGACTTAAAATCCGCAGGCCGCAAGGCCGTGGGGGTTCAAGTCCCCCTCCGGGCACCAATTGAATCAATAACTTACATAGATCATTTCGGAAGATGGCAATCCTGAATATAACGCTGGTGCCACTCTTGGTGCCACTTTGTTCCGACTTTGCTAGGATCGCATTCAGGAGGCAGATTCCTATGCCGAGGAAGGTGGCTCGCAAGGAACGCGGAGTCTTCGAAAAGGTGCGAGGCTCAGACATCTGGTGGATACGTTTCAAGGACGCGGGAGTCGAGCATCGCGAAAAAGTGGGACGCCGCGGCGACGCAATCAAGCTCTATAAGATTCGCAAGGCGGACATTCTTCGTGGCGTAAAGATGCCAGCGAACATGAAGGACAAGGGCATCAAATTCTCCGCGCTTGCCCAGGAAGCCATCGACTGGTACGTCAACCACGACCGCAGAGATGTTCGAAATTTCAAAGGCAGGATGAAACTCATTCTGGAGGCCTTCGCCGACCGGGCCGCTAAAGAGATTAAACCTTCTGACATTGATACCTAGATCAGTTCACACAAATGGTCAGCCGCGACGAAGAATCGTTATAAAAATGTGTTTGGAAAGACGTTCAAGATTGCGCTGGCAGACGGCAAGGTCACGAGCAATCCTGCGCGGCTGGTTGAGCAACGGGCGGAGAACAATGCCCGTATTCGGTTCCTGTCAGCAGACGAGGAAGCGAGATTGCGTGCAGCAATCAGGAAGTGATCGAGAGATTCCGCTGAACAAAACCTGCCTCAGCGTTCTCGAAGCATTACATGCCACCCGGCCGCACAATGGCCGCGTGTTTCTTTCAAAGTACGGACGAGATCTCAACAACCCTAGGGCTTGGTTTGAACTAGCCCTTGAAGAGCCAAGGTAAAGAACTTTCGCTGGCACGACATACGCCATACCTTCATCAGCCGGTTGGTGATGAAGGACGTAAACCTACGAACTGTGCAGGAACTTGCAGGTCATAAGACAATCTCAATGACGACTCGCTACGCCCATTTAGCTCCGGAGCACAATCAGGCCGCCATTGAAAAGCTCGATTCGACGGCAGCTTAAGCGGTTGGTGCTGCTTACAGTCGATCTTCCCACCGAATACAACGAAATGCCCCCACTCTGTACAGAGTTATGCCCCATGGTTTACAACGTTATGCCACCGGTAAGGAGAGGGGATTGTATTCGATGTCATCCGCGCCGAAGGGGCGAACGCCTGAGGATCAAATTGGCCGCCCGACCCAGGACGCCGCCCTCGAACTCCTCGTCGTGGGTGTCATCCTTGCGATGATGCTGATCCTGTCACTACCGTAGGAGAATGCGGTCCGAGACACACGCGCGGGGGCGAGTGAGTAACGCGTGGAGCAAAGACCAGGGATGGGTAGGCCCGGTGAAGTCTTACCGATAGTCCTGCAGTTCGATGCCAGTGCGCATTTGGGCTCTGAACAGCATCTGAATGAGCCCAAGGCGGTTCGCGGCGTTGATGGTCGCGTTTCGCAGCCACAGCCCGTAAACACTCCTGGGGACGAAGCTCGCCGCGAAATCGCGCGCCCCCTTCTGCTTGCGCTCCACATAGGGCCGCAGGCGCTGTTCATAGATTTCGAATGCGGACGCGTGGCCTCCCTGCGCGACAACCAATTCCCCAGCGAGCGTGTAGGCTTCGGCCATCGCCATCGCTGATCCTTCGCCGGCGAGCAGGCTCGGACACGCGCACGCGTCACCGATCAAGGCGACGCGGCCCTTGGTCCAACTCGGCATGACGATCTGACTGACCCGGTCGAAATAGAGATCGGTGCTTGCCTGAACCGCGTGGAGCATCTCGTCAGTTTCCCAGCCACCGCCAGCGTAGAGGCGGGTCAGGACCTCTTTCTGACGCGAGGCATCGTGGACGGGAGCTGCGTGGGAATCGGAGTCGGCGAACACCAGCATGAACACCGTCGTGTCTTCGTCGACAGTGATTCGCCAAATCTGCCGGCCAGGTTCGCCGTAAGTCACGTATGCGTCGGGATCACGGAACCGGTAGCCTTGGGCGGTGAACGCGGCAACGTAGTATCCGAGAAAGTGTTCGAATCGCGTTTCTTCACCAAAGCAGAGTCGTCGCACGGCGGAGTGGAGGCCGTCGGCACCGATGACCAGATCGAACGTCTGAACCTCACCTTCGCGAAGCGTCACCTCCACGCCGCGTGGGCTGTCTTCGAGGCTGACGATGCTGTTCCCGAACCGCACGTCGACTCGGTCCTTGACCGCCTCGTAGAGCGCAGAAGCCAGCGCCGAACGCGGAAGGCTCATGCCTCGGCCCTTGATGAGTTTTTGGACCGCGCCCTGATTGAAGCCGCTGATCCGCCGGCCCACGCGATTGACGATCCGGAATTCCTGAACCTTGAGGTCATGCCGGCGGAGTTCGTCCAGCACGCCCATCTTTTCGGCCACGTCATAGCCGAGGCCCCAAAAGTCGATGACGTAGCCGCCGGTGCGCGGTTCGGGCGCCTGTTCCACCAGGGTCACTGCATATCCGTATCGATCTAGCCACCAGGCCAGACAAGAGCCTGCCACCCCGGCTCCTGACACCAGAGCGCTCCCAGGCATCCGACATTCTCCTATGGACCGCTTCTCTGATCGGGAATTCAACCCGGCGATTGAGAAACGAGAACAGGTACACCAGTGTAACAATCCCAAGCACGTACCAGGCATAGTGGGGCCGGGGATCCGGTAGTGGCAGCAGGTCGGTGAACATCAAGGTGGGCAATGCGCTGCGTCGGGTTCGCGTAGGTCCACCGAATCGGCTTGGGGACCTTGTTGAAATGCCGGATGTACTTCATGGTGATGGAAGTAGCCACCGGCGCCTAAAGCTGAATTAGGTAGCGGCATTTGTGCGTATTCAGACCTCGGAGGATGGCGGCATAACGTTGTATTCGGTGGGGGGCATTAGATTGTAACCAGCAGTTGGAACATCAGCGGGACCTTTTTGCTCCAATCGTTGCCATGCTTTCGAAGCTCTCACTTTGCGGCAGGAAGCGGCTCTGTGAATCGTCGGAAGAATGCGGCCCATTTCCTGGGTGAAGGGAAGTGCTTGGGATGCTGGATCGGACTGAGTCTGGGTGGTCTTCCCGGGCGAAACGTCGGACAGCACTGGCCGGAATAAGGATCTTTCCACCAACCCGTCGCGCGGTGAGTCGTCCGGTGGTAATGAGGTAATCAATCGATCGAATGCTTAAACTCAGTGCTTCGGCGGTGTCACGCCGGGAATAGAGCAATTTTTCTACAGATCGATCCATGCACAGTCTCCTTTTCAAGCCTCGACTCAGCGAGTAGCGCGCTCAAGCTTCGGTGACAGGGCCGGCCCGCTGTTCAGAGAGTGAATCAAATTCGATTCGGTGTCCAAGACCTTTTTCGTCAAGACTGATGCTCGATGGGCATCAACGGGGCACTTCTGGATACTCGCAGAGACTGAAGGGAGTAACGAGTTAATCGAGAGAAGCACATTTCAAAGATGCAACTTGTGACGCTGTATTCATTACAGGTTTTCGGGAAGATTAACGACAACCCTTGCCGTCATTGAATGGTCGAATGCTGAATGGGACCAGTGACAAAAGTTGCAACCATTAACGCCCGCGCTAGTGCCGATTGAGGTAGTACTGCGGCGAGAGGCTGCGCATCTCGAATCTCTTCCTTCACAGGCTCAATTAGATCATTGACGATATATTCTTTTCCCAATTGGTCATTTGACCGAATGAAGTCTAGGAATCTCGCCTTCTCTGCCGGAGAAGAAAATGAAAACAAAATCTCGTATGCCATCAACTCTGGATCGCCGATGAGCGCTAACGAACGAGTGTTCGTCAGCTGTGAATAGCCAAGTAGATAACCGATCGCATCCGCAGCCAAATCCCTACACTCGGGGTCAGCGTCGTTTAGAAATTCCACCGCGCAAAGCCAATCGGGCTCATTGATCCAAAGCGGTTCAGGTGTAATGATCGACAGTCATCATTTCTCCTGGGATTAGATTTGAGTGCTGCCCTGTCACGGCAGAAGTCGCAGGTTCGAGCCCGTCGTCCCCGCCTAACATTCCTAATGTCTTATTTGGAATAGCGTAAACCCGTCCCCGTGCTGCTTCGGGTTCGCAACAACTGACAGTCGCAGGACCCGAACAACAGGTGCTTTTCGCGGCGCTCTACTGTGCGTCTGCCAATCTATACATTGCTTAGTGCTGCATAATGTCAATGTATATATTGACATTATGCATGATATCGCCTATTTTTAGATTGTCATTGATAGAAGGAGTGAACGAAATGAGAGAGGATTTCAGGACTCTTAGATTAAAACAACTTGACCGCGCGCTAGCCCCTTTTCGCCCAATCGTTTCCGTCGCTCGCCCAGTAAAAGGATGGGTCCGAGCGATCCGGGAGGCGATCGGCGTTTCGTCCGCAGAACTGGCCAGAAGGATGGGAACAAGTCGTCAACTGTCCCTTCAACAGGAGAAGGCTGAGGCTGAGGATCGGATCACTCTCAAAAGTCTGCGCGGTTTAGCTGACGCGCTCGATTGCGACTTGGTCTACGCTCTGGTTCCAAGAGTAGGCTCACTCGACGATCTGACGCATGACCGCGCACGTGCTCAGGCAAAGAAAAACGTGCTCGGCGTGGAACACAGCATGGCGCTTGAAGATCAGGCGGTCGGAAAACTGGATGAAGCGATCGAAACGGAGACTCGACGCCTTGCTCGAAAGCGGGACGGTCGATGACACTCTTCACGACCAGAGACGGCAATACACCGCTGTCTCCCGACGAACAGGCCGATCTTATCCCGAATCTCTCGACGAGGGATGAACTGAACGAGTGGGAACGTACCAACATTCTTGTTGCCTACGATTGGGCCCTTGATCCACGAATCCTTCGTCGAAGCGACCCGACGACGGAATCCTACATTCGGAACCTCCACTATCGGATGTTCGATCAAACGTGGAAATGGGCAGGCCTCTACCGATCAACCGAGAAGAATATCGGCATTCCGCATTACCAGATTCGCGAGTCACTCGCCGCTTTGCTGGGTGATGTGCGTTATTGCCTCGAACACCGGACCTTTCCGCCTGATGAGATCGCTATCCGATTCCATCATCGTCTGGTCTTCATACATCCCTTCGCCAACGGCAACGGTCGCCATGGAAGGCTCATGGCCGACGTACTCGCAAAAAAGCAGAACATGCCTGTGTTTACCTGGGGAGGGGCAGACATTGCGGTGCACGGAGATTTTCGCCGCAGATATGTCGACGCTCTTCGAGCCGCCGACAGAAATGGAATTAAGCCGCTTCTCGAATTTGCGCGCTCATAAGGCGCGCAGGGCCTCACTGCCAATTCTGCAAACATAAACTCGACGGGAAAAACAGCCCATAATTAAGCTTCTATTCCGCGGAGAAATTAAGCTTCGCCACTGGGTTTACCAAAGGATTCATTTCACGTCGTTTACCTGTCGCGGGGTCAATGTTGTTCAACGATTCCGTTCGCTCCACCGTCGTAATCGAGTGTGCAACTGTCTTAAGTGTTATCGATGCTGAACCGGCTGCACGCAAAGCCTTCGGTCCGCACTCTTCACTGGACTAAATCCGCCTCGAAGGAACCCAAAACCACCGACCCTTCATAAAAGTGATTGGTCAATATGCCTCGTCTGCTGCCCTCTAGCGCTACGGTCTTCCTTTCTCCGGTCGTGTTTACATACAGAGTGCGACCCTCAACTACGCGAGCGTAAACGCCCTCCGGAGTGGAAGGGCCCGCTTGAATGCCGGCAAGCTGAAGCACGCGTTCGAGGATTGGACCGATTGTCGAACGGTTGGACTCTGTCGCCAGGTAGAGGGCATTGCCTTTACCGTATTTGTTGATCGTAAGTGCGGGCGAATGATCCGGGGTGTTCGTGAATCGAGCAAGCACAGTTGCGGTTGAAGGCTCGAGTACTTCGAAGCGATGCACATTGGTGTCGATCGCTTTGCCATCCAGTTCGAATTTCAACGCCGGCGAATCATAGAACGCGTTGGTCTTGAGTCCGAAGACATCGCTCAGCCGGCCCGGCAGCGGAGTGTCAAACCATTGCCCGTGCTCATCCACTTTTGCTGAGAGCGCCGTCATCAACACTGTGCCTCCGTTGCTCACGTATTCCCGGAGCGCTGAGGCGCTCGCCTCATCCATCACGTAGTCGGCCGGCACTACGACCAGTTTGTATGGTGAAAGGCTCTCGTGCCCGATGTTGATGATGGCGGTGTCGAGATTGGCGCGAAAGAACGGTTCAAAAGCGCCCTGAACT
The DNA here is from genome assembly GCA_963735215.1 of uncultured Acidobacteriaceae bacterium. Classification (GTDB taxonomy): domain Bacteria; phylum Acidobacteriota; class Terriglobia; order Terriglobales; family Acidobacteriaceae; genus Telmatobacter. Next base: position 629,142 of record CAVTKF010000019.1, read on the forward strand.
TGCTCGGTGTAAGGAGGCTTGAAGTATTGCAGCGTTGTATTGGAAGGACCATTGGGATGGGAGTCGATGAAGGAATCGAATGAATAGGCGATGGCCACTTCAGGATGCGTGTAGCGGGGGAACCCGTATTTGGCGAGCTGCTTGAACTCCGAAGCAATGCGGGCGAACTCATCCACTTTCCAGGAAGGGGTTCCATCGTGGTCCACCAGCCCGAAAAGCGCCTGTTCCTCGCCTCCCTGATGGCTGTTCAAGGTCCAGGCAAGGATTCCTTGAGCCCCCATCATGAGCCCGAGGTAGGCGTACATGCGGCTCCGGCCCGGTGTTCCGTAGAATCCGCCGCCACCCGCAGTGAACTCGTTGAACCATATCGGAGTCGGTAGTGCTCCTTTCGTCATCAGTGCGCCGAATGAACCGCTGATGGGATCACTGGGGTAGAATCCTTCAGCTCCGTATGAGACGTAAGCCTTGTACCTAGAGAGGTAGTCAAAGCCGCGCCGCGATGCTGTATCCCAGAGATTCGAAATCGATGGAGTCTCCGGCATATCCCTCTGACGAATCGCGTCGAGTTCTTTCAGGCGAGCCAAGGTTGCATCCGACCAATAGCGATGCAGGTCAAGGTATCGTTCCGACGGGCCGGGACCGTTTGCGAGCGGGAGATCGACATCTTCAAAGTTGTTCAGCCGGCGCGACCATCTCTGGGTTGCCCACGCCTTGTTCAGTGCGTCAATGGTTTTGTACTTCTGCTTGAGCCAGGTGATGAAGCGTTGCCGGTCAGCCTCCGAATACGACATGAAGCCGTTTCCGATTTCGTTGTCATAGCCGACGGCGATCACCGCGGGATGATGCGCATAGCGCTTCATCAACGCATCAGCCATGGCGCCAACCTCGCGAATGTAGTTGGGGTCGCTGATGTTGTCCATGTAACGCTCGGCTGGAGGAAGACGTGTGCCGTCTTGCGCAACGATATCAACGCCCGGGTATGCGCGATGCAGCCAGATGGGCGCGGGCAGACCGGGAATGTCCAGAATTACGCGAATTCCGGCCGCATGCATCTTGTCCATGATGCTGTCGAACCACTCAAAGGTGAATGTGCCCTGCGATGGCTCGAAGGAATCCCACGACAGGTCGCCCATCCGCACGACGTTGAAGCCGGCGTGCTTCATGATGGCGATATCCTGGTCGATTTGATCCGGAGACCGGTCAATGGGTTGATAACACGTGCCCACGAAAAGCTGCCCCGGACCAGGCCAGGTCGGATGAGCCGAAGTGTTCTGTGCTCGTGTTGGGAGGCTTGATAGCCCGAGACTGAGAAACAGAAGAGCGAGAAACTGGACGGGCCTTTCGAAGTTGCTTGCCTTGCGGGTTCCTTTGTCTCTAGGAAGTGACATGCAGAACATCAATCATTCGCCTTTCTCGCTGCGCACCAGCTTCACAAGAGCGATGTCGTTACTGTTCATCGGAAATGTGACTTCAACATTGCCGCCGGTATCGCTCCACACGACTTTATCCGTCTCCGGAAGATCCTGCGTGAGTTCGTTCAGATGCGCGATCTGCGCTTCAGTCAGAACTTTGGGAGAACCCAGTTCGATGTACGCGGTGTAGGCATCATTGGAATGAAACCCTGTGCGATGCACTTCCAGGTGATAAGAGGCATTAGCGGGAAGGTGCGTCAGATGCAGATTCACTGGCGCGACCGGATGCGATGGAATCACCTTCGTATAGAACGAGCGATTGCTGACCTTCTGGTCGGGCTGTTCGAAGTTCCAGATCACGGCAGCCACGTTTCCATCCTTTGTGGACAACATTGCCTGCGGATCGTTGGTTGCAAGGCTGTCTCCCTGAAGCCCGTGCAAGTACTTGTAAGCGAAGTACGCCGGCTTGCGAATTCCCTGAGGGTTCAACAGTCCGAACCCACCTTGAAAGGGAGCTGTCGGCGGCCCCGGCTCCTCAAACAGGTCGGTGTAGGTCCAGTAGCTCATTCCCTGCAGCAATCCCTGGCTTGCTTTGAGCTTGGCGAGAATGTAGGGCGCGCTGATGTAAGAGTCGTGTACGGAATCGCGCGGCGTGTAGCTGGTGCTCCACTCGGTGAAATAGAGCGGTAGTGTAGGGAAATCTGATGCAGATATCTGCTCGCGCACATGCCGTACGTCACCGACGATTGCGTCTGGAGAAGGATCGAGCTTGGTGTCGCTCTTCCCGTTCTCATCCAGAAATCCGCCTTGAACGCCGTAAGTATGAGTGGTCACGAAATCGACTGGAGCGCCGCTCTGCTTCACGTGCGCAAGGAATTCCGGCACCCACGCCGCTCCGGCCGTGCTGGGTCCGCCAACGCGCAACTTGGGATCAACGTTTTTAATTGTCTTAGCGGTCAAATCGTAGAGTTCGAAATATGCCTTCTGGTCGCCGCCCTCCCAGAAGCCGGACAGGTTTGGCTCGTTCCACACTTCGAAGTACCAACTGCGGACTTCGTCCTTTCCGTAGAGCTCTTCAAGGTGCCGGACGAAGGCATCTACCAGGTCGCGCCAGCCATTCGGCTCCGGGTGCGATGTGTTCCCGTGCCAATAGAAGATGCTGTTCTGCGAGGTCGCCAGCGCTTTCGGAGTAAAGCCGAGCTCGACAAATGGCTTGATATTTCGGGCCAGCAGATCGTCGTAGAGCTGGTCGATCTTCGTCCAGTCATACACGGTCTTGCCGTTTTCGATGCCCACTGTTCCCAGGACATCATGGAAGATGGCGTGGAATCGTATGTAGCGAAAACCAAGCTCGTCGGTTACGAGTTTGAGCTGCGCCTGGCTGTCATCGCGAATCAACGTTCCGGGATAATCGGAGCCAACGGAAAGGTCAAAAAAGCGATCAACGGGACCGCGCGCATCTTTCACGTTGACGACGATCTCGCGCGAGGAGCTGGGACTTACCTGAGCGGAAACATATGGGATCGAGGAGGCCGGTAGGGCAATGAAGGCGACAATCAAAAGCCGCTGCATGAAGGAATTACACATAGTGTTGTATATCCCGGAGAACAGGTTTCGAGTGGTTGAGCTGATCATAGCGCTGGCTTCCGTGGACTCCCCATACTCGGTCCTGCGACATAGGCTAAGCGCACAGGGAGCCAATGTACTTTACTTCCGCTGCGTGGCTAGCGGTTGATCAACGACAGGTTGGAAGAGGCGCGGTGCGAAATCTTTCAAGTCGCGGCGCCAGGTCTGCCATTCGTGATCAGTGCCGGGCGACTCGTAAAAGACGTGCTGAATTTTTCCTTCGTCAAGAGACGCGTTCAGATTCTCCAGTCCCGTTTTCATACGCTCGGGCTCGTTGGTTCCCACGCCGATCCACAACAGATGCACTCGCCTGGCAAACGCTGCCGGATCGGCCATGGCTCCGTTGAATGCAGTCTTCGTATCCATTTTCCCGTTTCCGGTCAGAAACACGTTGGCTGCGCCGCTGAACCCGCCGATGTATGAAAACAGGTCAAGATGATCGAATGTCACCTGGAACGTCTGCATGCCGCCCATTGAAAGCCCGGCCATGGCGCGGTGATCGCGATCGGGGAGGGTGCGAAATGTCTTGTCGATGAAGGGAATCAGCACCTGCGTCATATCGTCTTCGAATGCGCCCATCCGCTCCTGCATCACCTTCATAAACTCAGGCGAGCCGAACGGCTTTCCGGTCAGGTCGGGGATGACATAGCCGGCACGGCTGGCATAGCCATTCGACATTACGATGATCGTTGGTTTAGTGCTTCCACTGGCGATTAGGTTGTCGAGAATGAAATTGGCTTTGCCTTGCCGAATCCATCCTGATTCGTCCTCACCGCCGCCGTGCTGCAGATAAAGCACCGGGTAGCGAGTCTTCGCGGTGTCATAGTCCGGCGGCAGGTATACGAGCGCGTGCCGCCATGTGCCCGTCACGCTGGAGTGATACCAAACCTCGCGCACCTGCCCGTGCGGAACATCCCTGGGCAGGTAATAATCCACACCGGCTTCCGGCAATTCGACCGCGCTGGCCCATTTGCTACCTCCGAAATAGGCGGTACTGCCGGGATCACTCACCTCAGCGCTATCCACGATGATCGTGTAGTAATGAAGCCCGGGAGCCATCGGCGAGGTTGTGAAAGTCCAGAACCCGTCCGCCTGCTTTTCCATGTCCACCTTCGGCCCGCTCCAAAAATTGAGCTTCACCTTCGTGGCATCAGGCGCCTTAAACCTGATCTGCACGCGCGAGTTGCCGTCGACCTTCGGAAACTGCGCATCCAAAACGTTCGATGTAGCGGGTTTGAAATCGCCCTGGTCCTGCGCAAAACTCAAGCTCGCTGCCAATAGCATCACAATTCCGATTTTCATTGCGCACCTCCGCGGGAGCAGGTTTGAGAGCGAGAGCCGGCTTGGCGCGGGACAGATCAGCTCTCTCGAGCCATGCGCATAGTAAACGATTACCGTTCAGGAATAAAGCGATTTATTGAACTTGTTCGAATTGGCTCGCTCTGTGTATATTCGAGGGTTCCGGAACGGCATGCGAGAACGATGGCCGAAAATTGCGCGCGATCCAACGCGGCGCCGGCCCCAGCGCTCCATCGCGTTCCGGTCGAGCGGAGGCTTGTGTGGCACGTCGCGTCCTTGCGGTTTTTTGCTTGCTGGCCCTCTCTTCGTCCGCGCCCTTGATGGCTGCTGACAACATTCATCTTTCCGTTGACACGTCGAAGCCTGGACCGAAAATCGATCGCAATCTCTTCGGCCAGTTCGCTGAGAATCTCGGCCATGGCCTCTACGAAGGCATCTGGGTCGGCCCTGACTCTTCCATTCCGAACACTCGCGGAATCCGCAATGACGTAGTGGCCGCTCTGAAGGAACTGAAGGTGCCCAACGTCCGCTGGCCGGGCGGCTGCTTTGCCGATCAGTACCACTGGCGCAAGGGAGTGGGACCGCGCGACAAGCGACCGGCCACGGTGAACTCGGCCTGGGGCGATGTGATCGATACGAATGCTTTCGGGACCGATGAGCTCATGGATTTCATCCAGCAGATTGGCAGCACGCCGTACGTGTCTGTCAATGTCGGCTCCGGCACGACGCAGGAAGCGGCCGAGTGGCTGGAGTATATGACGGCCGCTGCGCCTACGGCTCTTGCCAAAGAGCGAGCCGCCAACGGCCATCCTGATGCTTACAAGGTCGGCTTTCTCGGCATCGGCAACGAAAGTTGGGATTGTGGCGGGGCGATGACTCCCGACTACTACGTGAGCCTAATGAAGGTGTACAGCCGATTTGTGCTCAACATGAATCCCGCGCAACGGGGCAAGGACCAGATGCTGAAGATCGCGGTGGGCCCTGGCACGCCGGACACCACGTGGACTGAGGCTGTGATGCAAGCTTGGAAGAAGCACACCTGGGCCTGGGATATCAACGGCGTCTCCCTGCACTGGTACACGGTTCCGAACGGGTGGCCGCCGTCGACCGCGTCGGAGAAGTTCGGAATTGACGATTACACCAAGACGCTGAAATCGACATTGTTCATGGATGAATTCCTGCGCAAACAGGAAGCGGTGATGGACAAGTACGACCCGGAGCAGAAAGTGACCTTGTCTGTGGATGAGTGGGGGGCCTGGCATACACCGCTGCCCGGTTCCAATCCGGCTTTCCTCGTCCAGCAGAACAGTGTTCGCGATGCCATTCTCGCGTCGCTCAACCTGAACATCTTTGCTCGTCACGCCGATCGCGTCCGCATGGCCAACATCGCCCAGATGATCAACGTGCTTCAGGCGATGATCCTGACCGACAAAGAGAAAATGGTCCTGACACCCACCTATTACGTCTTCAAAATGTACGTTCCGTTTCAAGATGCCACGTTCATTCCTGTGGCCTTCGACGCGGGAACCTACACCCATGGAAGCGTGATCCTGCCGCATGTCGACGCGATTGCGGCAATGGGGGCGGACGGGAAGCTGTTGATTGAGATCACTAACCTCGATGCGGAAAATCCCGCGGCAATCGACGCCGACCTGACTGGCTTCACCGCAAAATCCGTCAAGGCGGAGACGTTAACGGGAGTTGCGGTAGACAGTATCAACACCTTTGACTCACCGAGTGCAGTTGTGCCGAAGCCGATCGCAGTGAAGGTTCAGTACGGCAAGCTTTCGCTCACGGTAGCGTCTCGATCAGTGACCGTCATCTCGATTGAGCCGTAATCGCGAACAGCGCTCGATCGAGAGCTGGGGACGCTGCTGGGCAGTCGATTCGAAATTTAACGACGGGCCGGTTGTACGCATATTTTGCTCCATCCGGTATTGGGAGAAACGGACATGCCTCTGCACCTGAAGATCGTCGCGAAAACGCTTACCCAAAACTTGGCAGTGAGTCTCTTGCTACTACTTTCGCTGCCCTTCGCCCTTTCATCCCAGACTCGCATTGTCAACGCCACGATCGATACCTCGAAGACCGGCGCTCCCATCTCGAAAAATATCTACGGCCAGTTTCTTGAGCACGGCGGCGATATCGTCAACACTGGCATTTGGTCTGAGATGCTGGTCGATCGCAAGTTCTTCTACCCGGTCGCCATCAGCGCGCCGACGCCACCGCCCATGATGGGCAATGCTGCCGGCAATCCCCGCTTTCGCCGCGTTCCTACACGCTGGTGGTCTCCCATTGGCGGTGGTGACGTGGTCACCATGGACACCACGGGTGCCTACACTGGTGATCATTCGCCGTTGGTCAAGCTAGATGCAAAAGAGACGCACGGCTTGGGCCAATCCGGGATCGCCGTTCGTAAAGGCATGGCCTACACAGGGCGGATCGTTCTCGCAGGCTCTCCCAGCGCGGTGGTGAAGGTCACGCTCATGTGGGGTAAGGAGCCCACCGATCGTCAGACAGTCACCATCGGCTCGCTCGGTGCCGGGTACCGCAAGTTTCCACTGCGCTATACCGCCAAAGCCGACACTGACGAAGCCACACTTGAGATCACGGGCACAGGCTTGGGCTCCTTTCATGTCGGCGCAGTCTCGCTCATGCCTGCGGACAGTATTGAAGGCTTCCGTCCGGAGGTCATAGCAGCGCTCAAGCAACTGCGCTTCGGCGTTCTGCGTTTTCCCGGTGGCAACTTTGTCTCCGCGTACGAGTGGCGCTACGGCGTAGGTGACATCGACAAGCGGCCGCCCATCTTCGATCCCGTCTGGCACGCCGTGCAGCCGAACGATGTCGGCACGGATGAGTTCCTCACGCTCTGCCGTCTCCTCGGGGTCGATCCCTACATCACTGTCAACGCGGGCTTCGGCGACGCGTGGTCGGCGCGCGAGCTAGTCGAATACACCAACGGTGCCGCAACAACGCCAATGGGAAAATGGCGAGCCGCAAATGGCCATCCTGCTCCTTATCACGTGCAGTGGTGGGGAGTTGGTAACGAACCCTGGGGCGACTACCAGATGGGCTCGATGTCGCTTCCGCAATTTGAGTTGAAGCACAACCTCTTCGCGAAAGAGATGAAGAAGGTAGATCCGTCCATCAAGCTCATCGCTGGCGGAGCCATGCCCGACGTGATGGAAGGAGCCGACCAGGCGAGGCGTATTAACGGCCAGTATGTCCCCGATTATCTTTCGCCAGCCGACTGGACCGGCCAGATGCTGCTGAACTGCCTCGACAACATTGACATGGTCAGCGAGCATTACTACGCATCGGGCACGCAACATACAGACATCAAGCTGCAAAAGAAGGTGCCCATTGAGCCTCCTCTGTCGCTGCTCGAATGGGAACGCGCACCCGCCGTCCAGGTTCGCGCGAAATATGAGCACTATCAAGAGTACCTGAAGCGTATCCCAGCGCTACGTGCCAAGCCCGTCCCGATTGCGATCGACGAATGGGCTTATTTCGGTGGTAATCGCGACGGATATAAGGTCGTTCCGGCATATGCTTGGGCCTTCCACGAAATGTTTCGCCACTCCGATATCTTTCAGATGGGCGCATTCACCTTCGCAACCGCGATGATGAGCCAGAACCGAACTGAAGCCATCCTCAATCCCACTGGAATGCTGTTCAAGATGTACCGCGATCACTTCGGCACTATTCCCGTCGAGGTGATCGGAGACTCTCCGCAGCCGAAGCCAACGTTTCCGGCTGGCGGCGATCAATCCGCCGTCAACCCCGGCAGCGACACGTATCCGCTGGATGTGAGTGCAGCGTTAAGTGAAGATCGCAAGACTCTCGCCATTGCCGTACTCAATCCTTCTGACTCCGAGCAGAGCATCAGGATTGCGATCAGCGGAACGAAGCTTGCAAGCGCAGGGAAAGTGTGGCGCATGGCTCCCGACTCCATCGATGCAACTGTTCAAGTGGACAAGAAACCCGAAGTTCAAATCGAAGAACAGACCCTCGGTGCGCTCCCTGCCACCATCACGGTGCGCCCCTTCAGCGTGAACATTTATTCCTACCCGGTGCAGCAGCCAGGTCTTTCGAGAGGGTCTAGATGAAATCAACGAAGTTGTTCATTGAGTGCGCAATTACATTGGCAGTTGCATCCGGTTCATGGCTCGCGGCGCAGGTGCAGACAAGCGTTCCCGAAGTTGTCTCTGGCGCAAAGCCTGTAGCAGTGGAGCACATCAAGATCCACGGCACGGCACTTGAAGGCAATCTTGAAGGCGACGCCGTCGATCGCGATGTCATCGTTTTTCTGCCGCCGAGCTACCAGAAAGACAAGAAGCGTCGCTATCCCGTGGTCTACGCGTTGCACGGCTACTCCATCGGCGCCGAGCAATGGACGCATGAGATCCACGTTCCGCAGACCGTCGAAGGTGCGTTCGCGCTAGGCTCGCACGAGTTGATCGTCGCCCTGCCCGATTCCAAAACCATCTACAACGGATCGATGTACTCAAGTTCCGCCACCACCGGCGACTTCGAGAAGTTCATCTCGCACGACGTCGTCTCTTACATAGACGCTCACTACCGCACCATCCCCGATCGCACCAGCCGCGGTCTTGTTGGTCACTCCATGGGCGGCTATGGCGCGTCGCGCATCGGTATGAAACATCCTGAAGTCTTCGGTGCTCTCTACATCATGAGTCCCTGCTGCATGTCTTCGATGGTCGGGGGCGGACAGGGCACCGCCGATCAGATCAAGGAGCGGGCGATCGCCAGCGAGAAGAAGGTTGCCGCAGCCAAGTCTCCAACCGACCTGGCAGCACAGTCGCCGGGTTTCGCCTCCGCACAATATGCAACGGCAGCGGCGTGGGCGCCCAATCCCAAGAACGCTCCGCTTTTCTTCGATCTGCCGACCAAAGACGGAGTTCCGCAACCAGAGATCGTAGCGAAGTACGCGGCCAACTCCCCGCTCGCATTCGTCGATCAGTACGTCGGCAATCTCAAGCAATACCGCGCCATCTCTATGGACGTTGGCGATCAGGACGGATTGCGATTCGATGCTACCAAGCTGCACACCATCCTCGATAACTATGGGATCGCGAACAGCTTTGAAATCTATTCCGGCACCCATGTCAGTGGAGTCGCCGATCGATTCCAAAACCATGTGCTTCCGTTCTTCAGCAAAAACCTGTGCTTCACAGCCGATTGCCATTAGATGGCAGAATGTCGGCGAAAAGAAAGTTGAGATCGAAGATGCTTTGGAAAGCAGGAATTCTCCGCGCCTGTCGTGATGGATGGGAACTCATGCCCGTCCTGTTTCTCTTCTTTGCTACCTCGTCGATGGCAAACGCACAAATGCCCGGTCAAAAGGCGCCAGGTCCTCCGCCCGCTCAAATCGAGCAGACAAGCCACGGCATCCGCGCCACCGCGGGCAGGGAAGTCCTCGAGGTCACCGTGTGTTCTGATTCGGTGATTCACGTCGTTGCTACTCCTGTACCTTCTGCACCCGCCTCGCCACGCCCCTGGATGCTCGATGCACAGCAATCCTGTCCGGGAGCGCTATTCACCTTCACACAAGACGCGAAAACGGCCAGTTTGAAGACTGCTCAGCTTGAGGTGATCGTCAACATCGAACGCGGCAATCTCTCATTTCGCACTATCAATGGAGAATCGCTGCTGAACGAGGGCAACAGCATCCCGCGCACCTATGAGCCAGTCGAGCTCAATGGGGAACACACCTACCGCGTCACGGACCGCTTTTCTCCCTCGATCACCGAAGCGGTCTATGGGCTCGGCCAGCACCAGAACGGCATGTTTAACTATCGCGGCGCCACCGTCGAGCTGGGACAAAACAACACCGATGTTGCGATACCCCTGCTGATTTCGAGCAAGGGCTACGGGCTGATGTGGAACACGGCAGCGCTCACCTATTTTGACAATCGATTTCCGCTCGATATGAAGCTGACGTCAATCGCGGGCAAGTCAATCGACTACTACTTCCTCTACGGTCCGGAGATCGACGCCGTTCTTCACGAGTACCGCACCATGACCGGCCACACGCCCATGCTGCCGAAGTGGGCCTATGGCTTTTTTCAATCGAAGGACCGCTACGTATCACTCGACGAGATTCGCGGGATCGCAGAGCGCTATCGCAGGGAACATATTCCGCTTGACGCCATGGTGCAGGATTGGTTCTGGTGGAAGGCCGAGGGCGATCCAGTCTTCAATTCCAACTATCACGACGTCGCACAGGATCTAGAGGCCCTCCACGAAGAAAACGTGCACGCCATGATCTCTGTCTGGGGCCTGCTCGATCCCAACTCCGAAACCTACAATATCCTCGACGCAAAGCATGAGCTTGTGTCCGACGCGCACGTATACGACGCCACCAACCCCGAGGCGCGCGACCTCTACTGGGAGCACTTGCCCGGCAAACTGCTGGCGCAGGGATGGGACGCGTTCTGGCTCGACAGCGCCGAGCCTGAAGAATACTGGCCGCATATGGGCGACGCCATCCTGAGCAGCCGCCAGATCGCCATCGGCAACGGCGCCGAATTTACCAACGTCTTTCCACTTGCGCACACCCTCGGTGTGCAGGATCACTGGAAGGCGCAGAATCCGGGCAAGCGCGTGTTTCTGCTCACGCGTTCCGCATTCCTGGGCCAGCAACGCGTTGGTGCCACCGTCTGGTCAGGAGATGTCTACGGCACCTACTGGGGCTTGACCCACCAGGTTCCAGCCGGTCTCAATTTCGCGCTGTCTGGGGCTCCATACTGGACTACCGACATCGGCGGCTATTGGCCTCCGCACGAAGACCCAATCGCCGACCCCGCGTTTCAGGAACTCTACGCACGCTGGTTCGAGTACGGCACGTTCTGCCCCATCTTCCGCACCCACGGTCACCGGCCTCACAACGAGCTGTGGAGCTTCAACAGAGTCGAGCCGATCCTTGTGAACTATGACAAGCTCCGCTACCGGCTGATGCCGTATATCTATTCGTTGGCCTGGAAGGTAACGAGCGAGGATTACACCATTCAGCGCCCCCTCGTGATGGATTGGCGCACGGACCCGAAGACCTGGAATCTTGGCGACGAGTTCATGTACGGCCCAGCAATCCTGGTCAACCCGGTGCTCAAAGCCGACGCGGCCAAACGCAAGTGTCTACTTGCCCGAAGCCGCTGCATGGTACGACTTCTGGACTGGTAAATCGCTCAACAGGCGGCCAGGAGATCGAAGCCGATGCGCCGCTCGATCGTATTCCGCTCTTCGTGCGCGCCGGTTCAATTCTTCCGATGGGACCGCAGATCGAGTACGCCACGCAGGATCCCGCAGGGCCGATCGAGCTTCGCATTTATCGCGGCGCCGATGGGAAATTTGATCTTTATGAAGACGCAGGCGATGGATACGAGTACGAGAAGGGTCAGCATTCCGTCATCCCAATCCAATGGAACGATCACAACTCGTCACTCACCATCGGCGCAAGGCAAGGCTCATTCCCCGGAATAATCGAACACCGCAAATTCCGCGTCGTCCTGGTCGCAGGCGGACATGGAACAGGCGTAGATGTAACGAGCACGGCAAACACCGAGATCAGTTACGAAGGCAACGAAGTTCACGCAACCATCAAGTGATTCGCCGCTGCGCCGGGCTTCGTAAAACAAAATAGTCCACGCAGCGCTTACATCTGTTCACGGAAAAGAAGGTTGGCTATGACGAAATGCAAACTCTCGCTTTTGTTGGCGGCTGCGCTGTGTGCGCCTTTGGCCGCCCAGTCGCGATCGACTGAAAACTGCGCTGCTCTTGCAGGCCTCAAAATCGACGCCGTGGAAATCTCAAAGGCCGCGCTCGTTCCTGCCGGCACAACTGTCCCGCCACCGTATCCCGGCGCTCCCTCCATTGGCCCGCTTCCAGCGCATTGCCGCGTCGACGGCGTTATCAATCGCCGCAAGGGCGTCGACGGTCAGGAGTTCGGCATCGGCTTTGCTCTTGCACTGCCCGAACATGCGGCATGGAACGGTGACTTCATGATGCAGGGCGGCGGCGGAGGCAATGGCATCATCGCGTATCCCGCCGGCGCGAACTACGCAGGCGACAAGCCGGCGCTCTCCCGCGGATTCGCCGTGGCCAGCACCGATACAGGGCACAAGGCAAAAACGGGCGCCTTCGATTTCACTTTCATGCGCGACCAGCAGGCCTATCTCGATTTCGCCTTCCTCGCGAATGCTGAAGTCGCCGAGGTCGCCAAGCAGATCATCAGGCAGTACTACGCAAAACCTGCGGCGTATTCCTACTTTGTCGGCTGCTCCACAGGAGGGCGTGAAGGCATGATCCTTTCGCAGCGCTATCCGACCGTGTTCAACGGGATCGTCTCCGGTGACCCGGCCATGCGCACCGGCCTGTCTAACCTTGCCATCGCGCAATGGATCCCGGTGGCTTACAACCAAGCCGCTCCGAAAGACGCCTCCGGAAAGCCGCAGATCGAAAAGTTCCTCACCGACGACGATCGCAAGCTCTTTATGGATGCGCTGATGAAACAATGTGACGCAAAAGACGGCGTAGCCGACGGCATGATCTCCGATCCGCTTGGCTGCGACTTTGATCCTGCAGTGCTTGCCTGCAAACCCGGCCAGTCCGACGCTTGCATCGCTCCTGAAAAAACAGCCGCAATCAAGAAAGCCTTTGCCGGACCGAAGAATGCCTATGGCACGCAGGTCTATCCCGGCTTCCTTTATGACGCGGGCATTACTTCGAAAGGCTTCGCATCAGGTTTACTCGCCTTGGGACCAGGTGGCCTCTTCGGCCTCTACACCACCGCGACTAAACTTGACGTCGACAGAGCAGCGCTGCATGCCTCCGATCCGCTCGTCGAACCTGCGTCCACCAATCTCTCCACGTTCTCACTCAGCGGCGGCAAGCTTATCTTCTTTCACGGCGACAGCGATCCGTGGTTCTCGCCACTCGACACTCTTGGCTACTACCAATCACTTGCCGCAACCAACGGCGGTGCCGAGAAGGTTTCTGAATGGAGCCGCATCTTCCTCGTTCCCGGCATGGCCCACTGCGGTGGCGGTCCCTCGCTCGATCACTTCGACATGCTCACCGCAGTCGTCAGCTGGGTCGAAAAAGGCACTGCGCCCGACGCAGTGATCGCTACAGGTCAGGCATTCCCAGGTCGAAGCCGACCGCTGTGCGCCTATCCAAAGCACGCGCAGTACACCGGAACCGGCGAAAGCCAGGACGCCCGCAACTTCCAATGCCAGGACCCCGCACGCTGATGGTGAGAGGTTTTCGAGTTATGAGCTTCAGATTCGCTCAAAGCGCATCGCTTGCTGCAGGTCTTTTGTATGCCGCGAGCGTCGCAGCATTTGCGCGGCCTTCATGCTTCTCCAAAATGGAGTCCATGATTTGCCGTCGAAGATTTCTTGGCCCGCAGCTCGAAAAGCGGAATCTGGTGCCGCTTTTGGTGCCACTTTGTACCGAGATTTTGTGCTTTTTCGTGCGACAGCGTGCGATGTGAATAATACGTCCATCTGATTCATTATGAATCTCTTATTCCGTACTGTGCGATGTGGTGCAGTGAAGTGCTTTTCACGGATGTGGAAGAGAAAGCCCTACGCGCCGTAATCGACCCGGCACACTTGCCAGAGCTGGACATCGCTCTTGGAACGGGGATGCGGCTGTCAGAGCAGTTTGAACTAACGTGGGACCAAGTTGACTTTGTGGGCCATGAAGTGAGGCTGAGCAAGACGAAAAACTTTAGCGGTCGCCCGAGGTTAGCTGTGAGCATGGACGGAGCGAGCGCTGAGACGCATGACGTCCTAGGCGCGCGCTCAGTCAAGACTAGGAGTTCGCTCTGTCCAAGGGGGGGCCAGAACAAACTGCCGAAGTGGGCCACTTCATAATGCCGGAATTCAGACCGCCCCCTTTTTCCACTCGATCGCATCGCGCACTGAACCCGAAGCTATAATTGCCAGCGTGATCCGCTCAGTTTTGTGTTTGACGATCCTCTGCACCGGCACTGCCTTTGGTGCCGTGAAGCGCGTCCCGATCCGATCGGGTGTGGTGTTGAAGCCGGGCGAAACCTACACCGCTCAGGTTGAAAGCGCCAAGCCCGTGGAAATCGGCTGGATAGCTGTTCAAGCGACACCCTGCACCATGGACTGCGTCCAAATGACTCTGATTGGCGCCACGCATGCTCCACCGTTCTCTGCGGCACGTGAGGCGCGGGGGAACTATACGCCCTATGACGGAAAAGTCGTGGTGGAATACAAGAACGTTTCGCAGCAGCCGGTCACGATCGATGTGTACCGGTTGGAGCGGACCTGCGAAGCCGAGGCTTGCCGACTTTTCGACAACAGCAAGAAGGGCAGCTGGCTGGTTTTCAAAGTGGACGAGTTCAAATCGATCACGAACAGCAACGACGGCTCCTATTCCGTGATCTCCGGTGTCGTCGAGAGCGGGCGCGCCTTCCGCATTCACGTGGTGTGGTGGACGGACCAAAAAGGCGGATTCCTGGGCTGCCCCCGCTGGATCAAGGGATATGTAGACAACCACACGCCCACGGAGAAATATCGTCCCTACATCCTCTCAGGGCAGAATGTGGGAGATGAGAACAACATCGTTCTGAAGTCGATCGACGACTGCGTGCCATTGGCGTCCCACTTCGGAGTTCCCGAGAAGAACGTTTACAAATAGTCAGGAGAGCTAACGCGGGTCCTCAGACGGCGGCGGCCTTGCACTTGTAGCCATTGGTCAGGATTGTGGCGACACTCATTGAGATCGATATGACTCCTCCGCACCCTATTACCCGGTCTCTTTGGGTAAATATCCTGCAATCATCGGGTTACCGGGAGGAGGTGGCGCTAAATACTTCTGCGGATTGGGGTTAGCCCTAGATTATTCTTCTGATTGGAATTGACTGTGATTTGCGGAGTTAGTGGTTTGAATCACGATTTCATTGTGCCCCGAGAGGTGGAAATTGCCTGCAAAACGGCGGGAAGTTTTTGGCGAGTGGAATGAGGGGGTTAGCGGGATGTTTTGCGGGGAGCTTGACGGCTCGAGGCAGGCAACTGCCCGAGTGGATGCGAGATTCGGAGGCCAGGAATTTTTGCTATCCCCGGTCCCTCAAAAAGCCAGGGACCGGAAGCACCCGCCACGGCACAGATGAATGCCTTGACAAAGACTTCGTTCTTATCGAGGGGCACATGGCAGCGCGAGGTGAGGTGACCACGTGTCAATTTGGGTTCGTGCTTTCCCACCCATGACACGATGAAACTGTGTGATGGATGGGGCACCCAAGCTCCGGTTGAAGAGTGGGATGGGTGGCCACCCACCTATACGGGGACTATGCGAGAAGCGGATCCCTCGTTCCGCTTACCCCATTGCATGGGGCCCCAAGCATGCGGAACTCAGGATGACAGGGTTTTGCGTTGATCTGGATTTTCGACCTCTTTGCGATGATCTGCGCAACGGGTTTTCGACCGTTTTGCGATGATCTGCCGCAATGGATTTTCGACCGTGTTTTCAACCGGATATCGTTCAGGTGCTGCCCCGGTAAAATAGTGGTAACCCATGTCGGAATTCACTCACCTTCATCTTCATACTGAATACTCCCTCCTCGACGGCGCTTGCGACATTCATAAGCTCATCGATCGTGTCGCGGCGCTCGGCCAGAAATCCGTGGCCATGACGGACCACGGAAACATCTATGGGGCGGTGCACTTCTTCAACGCGGCCAAGGCCAAGGGGATCAAGCCGATCCTGGGGTGCGAGCTGTACGTGTGCAAGGCGGAGGATCATCGCGCCGACACGCCCAACGACCAGTACAACCACCTGCTGGTGTTGGCGGAAAATGAAGAAGGCTATCGCAACCTGATCCGCCTGACCAGCGAGGCCAGTCTGCACGGCTTCTATCGCAAGCCTCGTGTGAGCAAGAAATTCCTCGCCGACAATGCCAAGGGACTGATCGGATTCTCTGGCTGCCTCTCTGGAGAATTGTGCGAGGAACTGATGGCGGGGAATTACGAGAAGGCCAAAGGCGCGGCCATGCAGTACCAGGACATCTTCGGCCGTGGCAACTTCTACCTGGAAATTCAGAACCAGGGCCTTGAGGATGAGCACAAGATCCAGACGGATCTCTTTCGCCTCGAGAAGGAACTCAACATTCCGCTTGTCCTGACCAATGATTCGCACTACCTCTGCGGCGAAGACTCGCACGCGCACGATGTCATGCTGTGCGTGCAGACCGGGGCGAAGATTCACGACGCCGATCGCTTCCGCTTCGACTCAGATCAATTCTTCGTCAAGTCCGCAGACGAGATGGCGCGGATTTTTCCCGATTCGCCGGGCGTAACGCAGACGACGATGGAGATTGCCGAGCGATGCAACTTCAAGCTGCATGCGGTTGACAATCCGTTTCCCGAGTTCGCGGTTCCGCCGGGGCACACCATCGACAGCTACTTCGAAGAGGTGTGCCGCGAGGGGTTGAAGAAGCGGCTGGAGACGGCGGTGCGGCAACTGGAGTTGCGCGGCGTGCGGCGTTCGCCGACGCACGAATATGAGTCGCGCCTGAATTTTGAGATCGGCATCATCAAGCAGATGAAGTACTCGGGGTACTTCCTCATCGTGTGGGACTTCATCAAGTACGCGCGGGACAACGGCATCCCCGTCGGCCCGGGGCGCGGTTCGGCGACCGGTTCGCTGGTGGCGTATGCGATGGAGATCACGAACATCGATCCCATGCAGAACGTGCTGCTGTTCGAGCGGTTTCTGAATCCCGAGCGCGTCACCATGCCGGATATCGACGTGGACTTTTGCCAGAATCGCCGCGGCGAGGTGATCGAGTACGTGACGCGGAAGTATGGCCGCGAGCAGGTGGCGCAGATCATCACGTTCAACACCATGGCCGCCAAGGCATCCATCAAGGACTGCGGGCGCGCGATGGATATGCCCTACGGCGACGTGGATCGAATTGCAAAGCTCGTTCCGCCAACGGTGGGAATGACGCTGGACCGGGCACTGGAGGAATCGCCGGATCTGCGTAAGGCATATGACTCAGACAAGCAGGTGCGCGAACTCATCGATACGGCGAAAAAGCTGGAGGGGCTCGTGCGCGGAGCCGGAGTCCATGCATCGGCGGTGGTGATTGCGCCGCGTCCGCTGACGGAACTGGTGCCGCTGAACCGAACGAAGAACGATGAAATCGTGACGGCGTACGACATGAAGTCCGTCGAGAAGATGGGCCTGCTGAAGATGGACTTCCTGGGGCTGGCAACGCTCACGGTGATCACCGATTGCGTGAAGCTCATCGAGCAGAGTCGCGGCGAGAAGATCGATATCGAGATGGTTCCGCTGGACGATCCGGAGACATTCAAGCGGGTGTTCCACACGGCGCTGACGTCGGGGATTTTCCAATTTGAGTCGAGCGGGATGCGGGACATTTTGCGGCGATACAAGCCGGACACGGTGGAGGAATTGACCGCACTGAATGCGCTGTATCGGCCGGGCCCGATGGACATGATCGACGACTTCGTCGAGCGCAAATGGGGACGCCGCAAGGTGGAGTTTCTGCTGCCCGAGCTTGAGGGAATATTGAAGGACTCGCTCGGCGTGATCGTCTACCAGGAGCAGGTGATGCGGATCGCCAACGTGCTGGCGAGCTACAGCCTGGGCGAGGCGGATCTGCTGCGGCGCGCGATGGGAAAGAAGGATCCTGCGGCGATGGCGCAGCAGCGTGATCGCTTTATGAATGGCGCGGCCAAATTGGGGCATCCGAAGGCCGCAGTGGAAGAGATCTTCGAGCAGATGGCGAAGTTCTCAGGGTACGGATTCAATAAGTCGCACTCCGCTGCCTATGCGCTGGTGGCGTATCAGACGGCATATTTGAAGACCCACTATCCTGTCGAATTCATGGCGGCGCTGCTGACGTCGGAAACGTCGAAGCCGGAAAACGTCGTGAAATACATCGCCGAGTGCAGGGAAATGAGTATCAAGGTCGAACCGCCGGATGTGCAGGTCAGCGGCGCGCAATTCACACCACACGGTGATGCGATTCGGTTCGGACTTGCCGCGGTGAAGAACGTCGGCGGCAACGCGATCGATTCAATTACCAAGGCGCGCGAAGAAGTTGGCGGACGATTCAAGAATCTCTGGGAGTTCTGCGAGAAGGTTGACCTGCGCGTGATGAACAAGCGCGTGATCGAATCGCTGATCAAGGCGGGTGCGCTGGATTCGTTCGGAAAGCGCGGTCCGCTGTATGCTGCTGTCGACAAAGCGATGGAGCGCGCGCAGAAGGCACAGAAGGATGCCGCGCAAGGTCAGGCCGGGTTGTTCGGACTGTTCAATGATGAACCCGCGCACGGCAGGAATGGCGACGATCTGCCCAAGGTTCCGGACTGGGAAGAGGGCGAGCGGCTTACCAACGAAAAGGAAGTGCTCGGCTTCTTCGTATCCGGGCATCCGCTGGACAAGTATGCGGACAAGATCAAGAACCTGAGTGGCGTGATCTCGACTGCCGAAGCGCTGGAGCGCAAGCCCCCCGAGCGCCGCTGGGGCAAGGATGCTGACCCCGCCGACGAAATCCTGGTCGCTGGTATGATGCTCGGTCTTCGCGTGCAGAAGACCAAGCGCGAAGGGAAGCTTTACGCGCAAGCCACGCTCGAAGATGCCACCGGCAAGATCGACCTGATCGCATTTCCGCGCGACTACGAACGCCTGTCGGAGCAACTGAAGATTGAGGCACCGGTACTGGTGCGCGGCATGCTCTCGGGCGACGAAGAGTCGGCGCCGAAAATCTCCGTCAGTCAGATTCAGCCGCTCGAATCGGTCCAGGTCAAGTTGCCCACGGGCGTGCGAATCCGAATCAGCCTTGATCGCGCAACTGAGGAGTTGCTGTCCAGCCTGAAGAGTGCCGCGGATGCTGCACCTGGACCCGGCAAAGTCATGATCTTCCTCGAAAAGAAGGATGAATTCCAGGTGATCCTTGAACCGGAGAAGATGAGCGTAGCAGCTGATCGATGCTGGGTAGAGCGCATTGAGGAATTGACAGGGAAGGGAACGGTTCAGCCTCTAGGATGAGCGCGACCGAAGGAGCAAGGGGCTCCCTCCCGAATCTGGCCCGGCAGCTTGAGGCTGCGCTGGTTCGCAAGAAAGGATTTGCTAGACAATCTATTACGGAATCTGAAAAACGCCTATAGCACTAAAGTTTGAAGAGACAGCTTAACTCACTAACTGCCAGTTATAGCAGAAGTTAGTGACTACACTGTTAGTGCGGAGTGGGGTTTGAGAGCATGCTCGCCCAGCGCCGGACTCCGTCGCGCGTGACTCCGCCGATCGCTTCTTCGCTCGCGGCGAGTTGCAGGGCGAAGTTGCCAATCGTCGAGCTTTCAGGATGTCCGCACTCCACAGCGAGGCCAGTTCGCTGCGCCGTTAGATCGGCGAGAAGCTGGTTGCGGCTGCCGCCGCCGATAATATGGATGCGCGCGAGCTTCCGATGAATCATTTGCTCAAGATCGGCCAGTGCGGTGGCATAGCGTGCGGCAAGACTTTCAAAGATGACTCGTGCAAACTGCGCCTCATTGCCGGGTTTATCCACGATGGGCAGACGGCGGCCAATAGTGAGCTCATGATTGATGCGCGCGGGCATGTCGCCGGAGAGGAGCAGCGGCTCGGCGTCCACGTTGATGATTCCGGCCAGAACACATGCACTAGCCCGTTGAATCAGCTCGGGAATGTTAACTGCGCGGCCGGCTGAGATCCATGTGTCGATGCATTGCTTCAGGAGCCACATGCCGTTGACGTTTGTGTGGAAGCAGAATCCGCCAGTCGCTGCGCCCTGGTTGGTGTAGCGACGCGGCGAGGGCTTCTGCTGTTGCGATAGGCTCCGATGCAAGTGTGCCTGCCAGCGACCATGTTCCCGAGCAGATGTACGCCGCTCGAGTCCAGATCCGCGGGGATTCCAGCAATGGCGGAAGCCGTATCGTGACATGCCGGCGCAATCAGTTCTGTGTCGTGAAATGCGGGAAGAGCCGCAAGCGGGCCTTGAAGCTGCCCCAGCCGTGTACCCGGCGCGACAATGCACGGTGCAGCCTCGATAGGAATCTCGAGCCGCCCGAAGATATCGTGAGCCCAGTCGCCAGTGGCGATATCCACCAGGCCTGTGTGCGTTGCGTTGGTGTACTCAGCAACACGCGGTGCTCCCAGCCAATGCAAAACGTATTCGGGCAGGCAAACCCAGGGAGATTCTTTTTCGTCATCCGGATCGGCGAGAAGCTGGTAGACGGTATTGATGCGAAGGGGTTGCGCACCGGTGCGTTGAAATGCTTCCTCCGGAGGCAGCAATTTGTCGGCTTTTTGTTTGGCTGCAACGGTGCGTTCATCGCGATAACAGAAAGGATCATGAAGCGGCAGTCCATTCTGATCGAGCCGCACATAATCCACAGCCCAGCCATCAACTGCGATGGAGGCGATTCCTTCCGGCGCCTCCGCTGCCGCTTTGTGCAGTCCTTCTTCAACTCCGGAAAGAATTCTGCCGAGCGGCCAGTGAAGAGATGCATCCTTTTCGATTGGGCCGTTTGGAATGCGGTGCACTTCTGTGATCCGCGGCTCTTCATCGTGCCAGCGAAGCAGCGAGACGCGGCAGCTTTCGGCGCCCAGATCGATGGCGATCCGGGCGCGAAGATCGTTCACCATTGGCAGTTCGCCAGAAGTCACCGCAGGAAGGCCTCGGTGAGGCCGCCGTCGACTGGAAAGATATGGCCGGTGGTGCAATGCGTTTTCGGACTGGCGAGAAACAGAATCGCCTCCGCGCAATCAGCGGGATCGATGGGCCGATGCGTAAGCGTGCGCTTGGCGTAGTGAGCAGCCAGCAGCGCGCGCAACTCGTCGTCCGATTTGGCTTCGTCGAAAGCGATGTTGTATTTGGCCAGTGATGCGCGCACGCGATCGCGGGGAAACATCGTGCTTCCCTTGACGACGGTTGCGGGACTGACCGCGTTGACGCGGACCTTGGGCGCGAGCGATACAGCCAGTTCGCGCACCAGATGCGACAGTGCCGCCTTGCTCACGTCGTAAGCCTCGCTGCCTCGTTTGGGCACTACCGCATTTGCAGAGCTTGTCAGCACGATAGAGCCATCGAGACCTTGCTCGGCGAAGAGTTTCGCAGCCTCATCGGCAAGGATGTAGTTCGCCGTGACGTTGATATTCAGAGTCGCTGACCAGAGGTCGTCGCTGATATGGCCGTCCGGGGCCGACGGAAAAAGAGCGGCGGTGTTGATGACAATGTCGATCCCACCGAATGCGGCGATAGTTGCGCGGATGGCTTCGCGGACCGCGTCCCGGCTGCGGATATCGACGGTGGTCGATGCGACGAATTCCTTCTGTGTGAGGTGCGCGAGCTCATCCGCGACGTGGGACGCAGCGGTTGCATCGTAATCGGCGATCATCACGTGGGCCCCGCGTGTCGCGGCCAGGTGCGCTACCTCGCGGCCAATGCCGCTGCCTCCCCCGACGACGAGTGCGATGCGGCGGCTGAGTTCTTTCTCGGGCGGCTGACGGCGGAGCTTGGCCTCTTCCATCGCCCAGTATTCGATGCGGAACGCCTCGATCGGCGGAAGCGCGACGTAGTTGCTGAAGGTCTTGAAGCTTGCAGGATCCATCGAGCCGCCGCACTGGGGAAGCGGGCCCGAAACCTCGCCTTCAGACAAGAAGGTTGCCCCTTCGATCACATGAATCGCGTTGGTATAGAACTCCCCGACGATGCGTGCCTCTGTCTTGTTTTTCCCGAAGCTGAACATGCCGAGGCCGGGGATAAGAACAACGGTCGGGCTGGGATCGCGGAGCTTTGGTGAATCTGGCGTGGCGAAATAGTGATAGTAGGCGTAGTACTGCTCCCGATACTCGGTCAGCGATCGATCGATGTGCGCTTTGAGATCGGCGACACTGTCGTTCTTCGGCCATGGCACGAACATCGGACGGATCTTGGTGCGGATGAAGTGGTCTGGACAACTGGTGCCGAGATAGGCCAGTTCTTCAGCATTCACGGAATTGACGAATTGCAACACATCCGGCGCATCGCTGAAGCTGGCTATCCAGCGATTCTGCGAACTCACGCGGCCGCGGAGGTGGGGCGCAAGCTCCAGCGCTAGCTCTCTCCGATCCGAGCGCGAAGGCACCGCTTCTCCGCCAAAACGCGCGGTTCCCTTTGCCTCTCCGTTTCGCGCGATGAACTGCCCGATCTGGTCGATGATGGTCAGCGTTTTCAGGTAGCACTCACGCTGCGTTTGTCCCCAGGTGAAGAGACCATGGCCGCCCAGGGCAATGCCGTCGCAGCCGGGATTGTCGCGCACGCGCCTTCCGCATCATCAGGCCCAGTTCGAATCCGGGACGTTGCCATGGAATCCAGATAAGCGAATGGTTGAATTCTCGATTGAACTCTTCCATTTTTGTTTTGCCATTGGCAGAGGCGGCCAGTGCGATGCCCCAGTCGGGATGAAGATGGTCGACATGCGGAAATGGCAGAAAGCCATGCAGAGGCGTATCGATAGACGCGGCAACAGGGTTATTGCGGATGGTGCAGAGCGGGTACATCGCCACCATGTCGTCTTCGGTGTCGACTCCCTTGTAGCTGCGCTCGAGCGCGAGCAGCTTCTCCTGGTAGAGCGTGGCAAAGCCTGTGCGCTTGATGCTGCCAAGGTCGCCGCCGGAGCCTTTTACCCAGAGCACTTCAACTTCTGCACCGGTGAGCGGATCTGTCTCAATGACCTTCGAACTGGTGTTTCCGCCTGCGAAGTTGGTGATGCGCAGGTCTGACCCGAGCAGGTTGGAGCGATAGCGGAGAAGTTCGGGCTCGTCGAGCGTGGCGGCGACTGCCGGATCCCAGCGGTCCTCGAGGAAGCGGAGAGTTGCGGTTGCGAGAGTTGCCTGCGTCATGGTGCACCACCGATCAGGGAATGATCAAAACCCAGACTTCGATTCTACTGCCGAAGTCGCCAACGGGAATTCCGGGGAACCGCTTAGGCGTAACTGCTTACGGTCGAAAGCCGACTGGCGCGCTCGCGGGTGATGCGTTCGACGTATCCGCCCTCGCGCAGCGCGGCCAACGGGTCGGCAGCCAGGCCGCGGGACTCGCGCCAGGCTGCAACCAGGGGGCGAACATCCCGCCAGAATGCGCCGCGGAAAAGCTCTTCGGCGGCCACCAGATCACAGGATTGCTGGAGCGCGGCAAGCCGATCGCGATCAATGAGTGCAGCTTTCAGCCAGAGTTCCTGTGCGGTCACCACCGTCTGCACCATGGCCTCGATCTTGCCCTTGAGGTTGTGGCTCTGGTCAATCATGAACGGCACTGCGTGCAGCAGACCTTTGGACCGGGCGGATTGCTGATCCTCGCAAATTTCGTGAAAAATACGGAACACCTGGTAAGGGTCGATGGATCCAAGCGTAAGGTCATCATCGGCATAGCGGCGATCGTTGAAGTGAAATCCGCCAAGCAGATCAAGGTGGAGAAGCCACGCAACAATCTGCTCGATGTTCTGCGAAAGATAGTGGTGGCCGGTGTCGACCAGAACGAAGGCCTGTGGGCCAGCCGCGCGGCAAAGATGTGCTGACATGCCCCAGTCGGCAATATCGGTATGGTAGAAGGCGGGTTCAAATGGCTTGTATTCGACCAGCAGGCGCTGATCGGGGGCCAGGTGCTGGTGTGCGGAACAGAGGGCGGCCTGCAGCCACTCTATCCGCTTACGAATGGACTGCGTGCCGGGATAGTTGGAGCCGTCGGCGAGCCACAAGGAGATATCACGCGAACTGAGACACCTGGCGATTTCGATGGAATCGATAACGTGCTTGAGCGCGACTTGTCGGATCTCCGGTGATGGATTGCAAAGGGAGCCAAATTTGTATTGCTGATCCTGAAAGAGATTGGGATTGATCGAACCTGCCCGGATTCCGGTGCGACGCTCCAACTCCTGCACTTCTGTAATGTCGGCGAGTCCGCGCGGCAGATCCCACAAGACGTGCAGCGCCAGCGTTGGCGTAGCGCCAGTTAGGCGGCGAACTTCCGCAGCGTCTGCGAACTTCTCCTCCAAAGTGGATGCGGCAGCGGCCTGAACAAATTTGCCGAAGCGTGTGCCAGTGTTGGCAAATCCCCACGAAGGGATTTCAATCTGGAATTGGTTGAGAATGTGCGCTGCCTGATCGAAAAGTGCGGATTCAGATTGGCTCATGTCGGCTGCCTCGTCCGTTGACGATTGTATCTCTACGCTGAAACGGCCGAGCGTCCGATACGATCGTGAATCCACTAAATTTCATCGTGCACGATGATCACGCTCAGAAAACGTGGTCCGTGGACGCCTTTAATGCGGGTCATTTCAATGTCCGCGGTTGCACTGGGGCCGGAGATGTAGGTGGCGAGGCGAGGCGGTTGCTGGCAGCGCGCAAAGTATTCTGGCAATGTCTCGACAATTTGCGAGGCGCGCAGAATACAAAGATGAAAATCAGGAAGGAGCGTTATAACGCGCCGTCCCTCGCTGGCCCCGTGATGCAGGACGATGGTTCCCGAGTCGGCAACGCCGGCGGAGGCTGCGGTTACAACTCCGTCGCAAAGTTCAATCTCCTCATTACTTAAATTGTTGTCGATCTTCCAGTCAAGGCCGGCCCCGAGCCATTCTGCCGGCAGACCCGGCGGTGCTACGAAACGGTGTCGGCCGCTCGATTGAAGCTGGTGCACGATGATTGCAGGCAGGTCACCGGTTGAGGATTCTACGACCTCCGCGCCGTACTCGCGCAGGCGCTCGGTCACGAGCTGCAGGCGTCCCGCAGCATCGAGTGCACCACGATGAATATAGTTGTGCGGCATGTCGGCGTAGCTGTTGGAATCAGTCAGCGTAGCAGCACGGATGCGGTCAAGTATGGCCTGGCGCGAAGAGGATGTTGTCATCGTGCCTCCTTGCCGGGGCTTGCGTCGCGCGCCGCCCACCAATCGCGGAAGGTCTGGTCAGGAAGCGCCCGAAGATCCCTCGACATCGTCCACCGGGCACCGAGGCTCGGCAGGTGTGAAATCCATCCATCTTTGCCCGTAAAGAAACGAAGACCGATGCGGCCCATTCGTTGCGCGAGTCGAAAACGCGATGCGCTGGCGAAAGCAAAATCGGCTGCCTTCATCCCGATATACATCGGATCGAACCATCGAGTTGACTGCGAGCGTTCCTGGTTCACGACCTGCGCGCGGAGTTCAATGAGCACTTCGGGAATGTTGATTTTGACCGGGCAGACCTCGTAGCAGCCGCCACAGAGCGATGATGCATAGGGCAGCGACTGTGCGTGCCGCATATGCTCGAGCTGTGGGGTCAGGATCGCGCCGATAGGACCCGCATACGGCGAGCCATAGGCGTGTCCGCCGGTTTGCCGATAGACGGGGCACGTGTTTAGGCAGGCGGCGCAGCGGATGCATTGAAGCGTCTGCCGCTCCACCTTGCGCGCAAGAATCTCAGAACGGCCATTGTCCAGCAGCACAACATGGAAGCGTTGCGGCCCGTCGCCTGGCGTGACGCCGGACCAGAGCGAAGTATAGGGGTTCATCCGCTCGCCAGTTGCAGAGCGCGCAAGAACCTGCAGTAGCACCTCGAGATCAGCGAATCGCGGAATAACCTTTTCAATGCCTGCCAGCGTAATGAGAGTGAGGGGCAACGTGAGGCACATGCGGCCGTTGCCTTCGGATTCGATGATGGCCACCGATCCGGTTTCTGCGATGAGAAAATTCGCGCCGCTGATCGCCGTCGGTACGCTGAGGAATTTCCTGCGAAGGTGGGAGCGGGCAGCGGCCGTGAGGGCTTGCGGATCGTCGGATAGCTCAGGCAAGCCCATGCTTCGCGCAAAGATTTCGCGCACCTGACGGCGATTGACGTGTAACGCAGGAACCACAATGTGCGAGGGTTCGTCATCGCCAAGTTGCAGGATGAGTTCGGCGAGATCTGTTTCGATGGCGGCGATGCCTGCCGCTTCGAGCGCAGGGTTGAGCTGAATCTCGGCGGAGGTCATGGTTTTGATCTTGATGACCTCGCTGGCATTCTCTTCACGGAGGATTCCAAGAATGATCGCGCGTGCTTCAGCGGCATCGCGTGCCCAGTGGACGGTCCCACCAGCGGCGGTGCAGTTGGTTTCGAATTGCTCAAGATAGCTAGAAAGGTTTGCAAGTGCATGCGCGCGAATGGCTGCGGCCGAGGTGCGCAATTCCTGCCAGTCCCGCTTTTCTGCGACCAGGTTATTCCGCTTTGCCTGGATCACATCGGTGGCGTGGGCGACGTTTTTACGCAGTTGCGTGTTCTTCAGAATCGTGAACGCGGCGGTCGGGAAAGGAGGCGCGATGCGCGGGTCCATTACGGGAGCGGTCTGGTGGACGTGCGTTCTCACGCCGTCGCCTCGTGCGGATTCTCAGGGGTGCTGGCAAGAATGCCGGCAATATGGATAGTCTGGAGAGTTTTGTTCTGGCGATGCAGCGCTCCGCCGAGATGCATCAGGCAGCTGTTATCGAGAGCCGTGCAATACTCGGCGCCCGTAGCGAGCACGTCGGTGAGCTTGGCGTCCAGCATCGCCGTCGAAACCTCGGCATTCTTCACGGAAAACGTCCCGCCGAATCCGCAGCAGCGTTCAAGATTGGCGAGGGGAATCAATTCGAGTCCGCGAACCTTATTGAGCAAGCGGAATGGACGGTCGCCCACGTGCAGGCCGCGCAAGCCGTGGCAACTGGCGTGATAGGTGACTCGGTGCGGAAAGTACGCGCCCACGTCTTCGATGCCAAGCTTGTCGATGAGAAATTCGCTGAGTTCAAAAACGTGCGGCAAGAGCGCGGAGAACTGTTTGCGCAGTTCCTCATTCCCCAATTCTTCAAACAGGCCGTGATACTGGTCGCGAATCATCGCGACGCAGGAGGAGGAGGGAATCACCACGCAATCCGTATCGCTATACATGCGGACAAACCGCTTGGCCTGCGAAAAAGCTTCGGCGCGGAAACCCGTGTTGGCATGCATCTGTCCACAGCAGGTTTGCGCAGGCAGGAAATCGAGTTCGACACCGAGCCGCTCAAGTAACCGCACCACGGCACGACCGGTTTCGGGAAAGAGCGTGTCGTTGTAGCAGGTGATGAAGAGAGATGCGCGCATCGTTTGGGCCAATCGAACGTGGGGATTAGCGTGAAAGGCAAGGATATTCGATGGCGCGGTCGCACGTCTATTTTGTGGACCCTAGAGGCCCCATCTCGCTGCAGTCCAGCCCGGTTCGGGCAAGATGTAATCGATTTCGGGGCCCGATGATCGTAAGGTGGCACGGATTACCATGGCAACTCACTCGGGAACTGGTAGAGTTTTGTCGCTGTACTGGTGATGACCGCACTGAACAGCGGCGAACTTGGAGAGCCACTGACAACGGTCTTAATGTCATTCCCATTGTCGCCGACCACGAAGTAGACCTGAAGATCGGGCCCGCCATCCGATGCATCAGTAGGATGGGCAGTGATCGTCATCCAGCCAGTGCAATCGTCATTAATATGGTACGGACCGCTTCCGGGCCGCCATGCCTCCACTGGAGTGACACCGTTGTGGACCACATGATCAACCTGCGCCATGTTCCCATCGCCGTCGAAGTGAGTCAGGGCCACACCGGAAACAGCCCCGGCTGCCGGTGCGGGAGCAAGAATTTGACCTGTGATCGTGAAGGCGTAGTCACCACGAAGGGTTGCGTTAGAGCAAGGGGGATGCTCCCGCCCTTGGGCTGAAACGATTGCGGTGGCAAACAGGATTGCAACCGCCGCGAGCGATGTTTTTGCAAAAGTCATTCTGAACCTCCTGGACGCGTTCAAGAGCCGCGTACGAGGACAATGCTAGGACCGGTCCGCTCGGATTCCAATGGACAGCGTCTGAAGAAAGGCTGAAGATTCTGTCTGAGGTCCCATGCGATTCGAAGACTTCGAACTGGATGAGAAGGGTTTCCAACTGCGCGAGCATGGCAAGCCTGTTCGCCTTGAGCGGATTCCCATGGAGTTATTGATCCTCCTTGTGCGCAACCGCCTCCGGCTCGTGACGCGCGATGAGATCTTCGCTCAAATATGGGGAGTGAATCACTACCTAGAAAGTGAAAGCGCGATCAATACTGCGATAAGGAAGCTTCGGAAGGCGCTGAGAGATGATGTCGCGAATCCGCGTCTCATTGAAACGGTCCAAGGCAAGGGCTACAGATTCACAGCCGCAACTGCTCCGGAAGCCGCCAGGACTAAATCTCACGCGCCCGAACCTGAAGCCGTCCGATACTTCCTGCGCGGTCGACACCATTGGAACAAGAAGACCGCCAAGAGTTACGAGACGGCTATCGAACTCTTCCAACAGGCGATTGATTGCGACGCAGCCTTTGCGCCTCCATTTGTCGGGCTGGCGTACTGCTACGTGCTGCAGGGTATCCACGGATTGAAGGCTGCGACCGACGTTTACCCCTTGGCGCGAGCGGCTGCTAACGCGGCGCTTGAGATCAACGCGTTTCTTCCCGAGGCGATCACTGCATTGGCCGATATCACGAAGGGATTTGACTGGGACTGGCGTCTGGCAGAGGAGCAATATGGACGAGCGCTGCAACTGAATCCGGAATACGCTGTGAGTCACCAGTGGTATGCCAACCTGTTGTCGATCGTTGGCCGCCACGAAGAAGCCATTCACCATGCTGCTGAGGCCCAGCGCTACGACCCGTTGTCAGTCGGACCGGCTGCGTTCCTGGGATACACTCTGTATCGCGCGCGCGAATACGACGAAGCCATGCGCGAGTGCCGGAGGACGATGAATCTCCACAAGGCGTCTCCGATTGCCTCATGGTTTATGGCGCACACACTGATTCAAAAGGGAGACGCAGCGGAGGCGGACCGATGCCTGTCAGCAACGGTCGAAGCGACAGGAAGGTCTGGAATGCACCTTGGGTTGCTGGCATTCGCGAAGGCGCGCAGTAGCCAGCAATCAGAGGCCAGGGAGATTGTCGCTGAGCTGGCGGAGGCATCAGCCTCTCGCTATATTTCTCCTCTCGACATAGCAACGGCACACTTGGGATTGCGCGAAAACGACACTGCAATCAGTTTCATCAAGAGAGCTATGTCAGAGCGTGTGATGCGCGTAACGGAGTTGCCTATGCCCTTGTTCGACGAGGTGCGGGAAGACCCCACGGTCCTCGAATTCTGCCGGCACCTTGGCGCGCGGGCGATCGCGTAGCAACGGAATCAGGCCAGAGCAAATTAAGGCCGGAAAAAGGCGGGGGAGGCTGTGATCCTCCCCCAATTTTCCAGGGGAAGCCGATGGAAATCTATTTGGAGAGATTGTCGAGAGCCAGGTTGAGTTCAAGCACGTTGACGCGCGGCTCGCCGAGAAGGCCCAGGGTGCGGCTCGTGGTGTGCTGCTGGATCAGCTGGTTGACCTGGGCCTCGTTGAGCCCGCGTGCCTTGGCGATACGAGCGGCCTGGAAGTCCGCGTTGTCTGGCGTGATATCCGGGTCCAATCCTGAGCCGGAAGTTGTGACAGCATCAATAGGGACTGGGTGGCCGGGGTTCTGCGCAGCGAGTTTGTCGATATCACCCTGTATCCTCTGCACGAGCTTGGCATTCGATTGTGCGAGATTTGACCCTCCTGAAGACGTTGGGTCATATCCGTTGCCGGCTGCTGATGGGCGCGGGTGGAAGTAGCGATCAGAGGTAAAGCTCTGCGCGAGCAATTCAGAGCCTATGACCTGGCCGTCCTTCAGAATGAGACTGCCCGCAGCCTGGTGCGGAAAGATTGTGCCGGCGATTCCCGTGACAACAAGCGGATATCCGATGCCGAACAGGAGCGTCGTGAGCAGCGTGAAACGGATGGAAGTACTCAAGACCGAGTGCGTCACAGGTGCTGTATGACTCGGTGCAGATGCGGTCATTGTGGCGGTTGCGTGCATGTTCAGATCTCCTTAGGCCAGGTGCATGGCCACGAGCAGCATGTCGATGGCCTTGATGCCGATAAATGGAATAATGACGCCGCCGACACCGTAGATGAGCAGGTTGCGACGTAGCAGGGCTTCGGCGGCTTTGGGTTCGTATTTCACGCCGCGCAGGGCCAGCGGGATGAGCGCCACGATGATGATGGCGTTAAAGACTACGGCCGACAAGATCGCCGACTGAGGCGAATGCAGGTGCATGATGTTCAACGCATTCAGCACCGGGAAGGCGACCGAAAACATCGCTGGAATAATCGCGAAGTACTTGGCCACATCGTTGGCAATGGAGAACGTTGTGAGTGCGCCGCGCGTCATTAGCAACTGTTTGCCGATCTCGACGATTTCGATGAGCTTCGTCGGGTTCGAGTCGAGATCGACCATGTTGCCTGCTTCTTTCGCTGCCTGCGTGCCGGAGTTCATGGCAACTCCCACATCCGCTTGTGCCAGTGCGGGCGCATCGTTGGTGCCGTCCCCGGTCATGGCGACAAGTTTGCCTTTCGCTTGTTCGCGCTTGATCAGGTCCATCTTGTCTTTCGGCTTGGCTTCGGCCAGGAAGTCGTCGACGCCAGCCTCGCGGGCAATCACAGCCGCGGTGAGCGGATTGTCACCCGTGATCATGATGGTGCGAATACCCATGGCACGCAGGCGCGCAAGACGCTCCTTGAGTCCGCCCTTCACGATGTCCTTCAGATAGATGACGCCGAGAGCCGACGAATTCTCTGCTACGACCAGCGGCGTGCCGCCAGCGCGTGCAATCTCTTCCACGGCATCGCGGACCTTCTTCGGCAACGACGATCCCTGGTCTTCAAGAAAGCGCGCGATAGCATCCGCAGAGCCTTTGCGAATCCGAACGCCGGGCAGGTTGACGCCGCTCATGCGCGACTGCGCAGAGAAGGGAACGAACTCCGCATGAATGCCGCCCAGATCGCGGCCGCGCAGGTTGTACTTCTCCTTTGCCAGTACGACAATCGACCGGCCCTCCGGCGTCTCGTCTGACAGGGATGCGAGCTGCGCCGCATCCGCCAATCGCTCTGGTGTGACGTCGGGCGCCGGGATGAATTCCGTAGCTTGGCGGTTGCCCAGCGTGATGGTGCCGGTTTTGTCGAGCAACAGGGTGTTTACGTCGCCTGCGGCTTCAACGGCGCGGCCGCTCATGGCGAGCACGTTGTACTGCACCAGGCGGTCCATGCCTGCGATCCCGATGGCTGAGAGCAGCCCGCCGATAGTCGTCGGAATCAGGCAAACCAGCAGCGAGACCAGCACAAACACTGTCTGCGGAGCCTTGGAATAGATGGCAAACGGCTGCAGTGTCACCACCGCGAGCAGGAAGACGATGGTGAGGCCCGAAAGAAGAATCGAGAGTGCAATCTCATTTGGCGTCTTCTGCCGTGTGGCACCCTCTACCAAGGCGATCATGCGGTCAAGGAACGTCTCGCCGGGATTCGAAGTGATGCGGATCTTCACCCAGTCCGACAGCACCTTGGTTCCGCCTGTCACGGCAGAGCGATCGCCACCGGCCTCGCGGATCACGGGAGCGGATTCGCCGGTGATGGCGGATTCATCCACCGAGGCGACGCCTTCGATGACTTCGCCGTCGCCTGCGATGTAGTTTCCGGCCGGCACGTAGATGACGTCTCCAGCGCGAAGCAGACCACTGGCAACCTGCTCCAGCGCGCCAGAAGCGTTATAGCGCTGAGCGATGGTTTCGCCCTTGGCTTTGCGGAGCGTGTCGGCTTGTGCCTTACCACGACCTTCAGCCATCGCCTCTGCGAAGTTGGCAAACAGCACCGTGAACCAGAGCCAGAGCGTGATCTGGAGATTAAACCCGAATCCAACGCGATGGTTGATTGTGTTGTCGATCAGCAGGGCCGATGTCAGCACACTGCCGACTTCGACGACAAACATAACCGGGTTCTTGACCATCCAGCGCGGATCGAGCTTGCGAAACGCATCAATAAGAGCCTGCCCAATGATCTCCGTGTTCCAAAGGCTCTTTTGTTCCAGGACGCCGGCAGTAGATTTCTTTCTGCGATGCTCGTGGTGCTCCGGGGGCAGCGCGGACGATGAAGGTGTCATCGAAGCCGAATCCGAATGAGCTTCAGCTTGCGCAGGAGAATTCAATTTGCCGTAAAAACTCATGTCAGGTCTCCTCAGAAAAGCTGTCCGGATTTCAGTTGAAGGTGTTCAAGAATCGGTCCCAGGCTCAGCGCAGGGAAGAATGTAAGCGCGCCCAGAATCAGCACGACGCCGACGAGCAGCACGGTGAACAACGGAGTGTTGACGGGGAAAGTGCCCGGGGATGGCGGAACACTTTTCTTCTGCGCCAGGTTTCCGGCAAGCGCGAGCACGGGCAGCATCATCAGGAAGCGCCCGATGAGCATGTCCCAGCCGATCGTGACGTTGTACCACCAGTTCGGACCAAGTCCTGCGAATGCCGAACCGTTGTTTCCCGCGCCGGAGGTGAAGGCGTAGAGAACTTCACTAAGGCCATGCGGGCCGGCGTTCGTAGTTGTGCCAAGGCCAACATTGGGCATCAGCACAAAAATCGCGGTGAGCGAGAGAATCACCAGCGGGAAGATGAGGACATAAAGCATCGACATCTTCACGTCGTATGCCTCGATCTTCTTGCCCAGGTATTCTGGCGTGCGTCCCACCATCAGGCCAGCGATGAACACAGCCTGGACGACGAAGATCAGCATGCCGTAAAGTCCGGAGCCAACGCCGCCGAAGATCACTTCGCCGAGCATGATGTTGGTCAGCGGAACAAGGCCGCCGAGAGGCGTGAAGCTGTCGTGCATGCCATTGACTGCGCCGCAACTCGCATCGGTCGTGATGGTGGCGAAGAGTGCAGTTTCGGCGATGCCGTTACGGACTTCCTTGCCCTCCATGTTGCCGCCGGGCGCTGTCGCAGTGGCTGTTTGTGCCGCTCCGTGGATCAGCGGATGCGGATGCGCTTCCGCCCAGTAGAGCGTCACGAATCCTGCGGCAAACAACACATACATGGCTGCGAATACAGCCCATCCGTGGCCCGGCGAACCGGTCATGCGTCCAAGCGCATAAGTGAGGCCGGCAGGAATGATGAAGATGGAGAGGATCTGCAGGAAGTTTGAAAAGGGTGTCGGATTCTCGAACGGATGAGAACTGTTGGCGTTGAAGAATCCACCACCATTGGTGCCCAGCATCTTGATGGCTTCCTGCGAAGCGACGGGTCCCTGTGCGATGGTCTGCGTCTGTCCCTCAAGCGTGTGGGCAACAGTGTATGCATGCAGATTCTGCGGGACGCCTTGCGCGACAAGCAGTAGCGCGTAGATCAGCGATCCGGGCAGCAGGATGTAGAGCAGGGTTCGGGTGGTATCTACCCAGAAGTTGCCGATGGTTGCCGAGGAAGTGCGCTTGATGGCGCGTACCAGGGCGATGGCAACCACGATACCCACGGCAGCGGAGAAGAAGTTGTGCGTTGCGAGGCCGGCCATCTCCGTGAGGTAGCTCATGGTCGATTCCGGTGTGTAGAACTGCCAGTTGGTGTTGGTCGTAAAGCTGGCAGCCGTATTCCACGCCAGATCGGCACCAACGCCAGGGAGATGTTGCGGGTTCCAGGGCAGCACTGCCTGCGCGCGCTGAATAATGTACGTCAGCACCATGGTCACGGCCGAGAAGCCGAGCATCGCAAACGCGTATTGCCGCCAGTTCATCTCGTGATCAGCGTTCACTCCGCAGATCCTGTAGATAAGGCGCTCGATGGGGCGGAGAATGGGATCGAGCCATGTCCGTTGTCCTTCAAGCACGCGCACAAGGTACATGCCGACCGGGCGCACCGTCAGGAGCAGGACCACTGAGAAGAATAGGAATTGAAACCAGCCATTGGCAGACATGTCAGAATTTCTCCGGAAAAAGCAGAGAGGCTGCGAGGTAAACAAGCATGAGGACCGAGAGCAGAAGAGCCACTATAGTGACGAGGTCCATGGTTTACCTCAACTTCTGACAGGCCTTGACGTACAGAAAGGCCACGGCAAAGAAAACGGCTGTGAAGAAAAGCATCGTGAGATCTTGCATGCGAGGATCCTCGTTTCAGAACGCGACGAAGCCGACTAAAGCTCGTGTGATTCCAAAATCGATTTTGCAAGTAATTGTGTTGTATTCGCGGAAGGGAAATCTAAAGGAAACATAAAGATGGATCAAGGTAGGCCATCTGGATCCAGCGCAACAGAAGTAGGTCCGCTACTCCCCTTTGTCGTTGAAGCCCTCGGGGACAAAGCGGTAGCCAACCCACGGCTCGGTCTGGATATACTGCTTGCCGGTTTCGGCTTCGAGTTTTTTACGAAGCTGGCCGACAAAGACGCGGAGATACTCGGGCTGGTGGGCTGATTGCGCTCCCCAGACGGCGGTAAGCAGGGCGCGATGAGTTATCACTTTGCCCGCATGTCGCGCCAGGTGAAGAAGAAGCTCAAATTCCTTCGGCGTCAGGTGGATGTGTTTGCCGGCGACCTCGATACTGTGCGCCGCGGCATCGATGACAAAATCGCCTGTGACGATGGCAGATTCGGTGCGCTCCGGGGCCCTCCGCATGTGAGCCCGCACACGCGCCTGGAGTTCCTGAATGCTGAAGGGTTTGGTGACGTAGTCGTCGGCGCCTGAGTCAAGGGCCTCAATCTTGGAGCGCTCGTGATCGCGCACTGAGAGCACGAGGATTGGGGTGGAGGACGTTGTGCGAATGGCGCGGCAGACTTCAACGCCGCTGAGTCCGGGCATCATCAGGTCGGTGATCACCAGGTCGGGCGGCCACTCCGCAAAGATACGCAGGCCCTCTTCAGGATCGTTTGCGGTGCGGACGTCAAACGCCTGTGCGGACAAGGCGGCACGCAGTACACGCGTGATTTGCGGTTCGTCGTCGATAACTAGAATTCTGCCGGGCATTTTCGTTCTTCTTCCACCGGAAGCTTACATCATCGGGCGGCGGCCCGCGTATCATTCCGGATGAGACGACCATGCAAATCAAACCCAAGCCGCAACACTATCTGCAGTGGCTGGGCGCCACGCTGGCCGCCGTGCTGACGACGATCGGCCTTGCGATGACGAATTCGCGGGCGACCACTGCAGGCATGGTGTTCCTGGTCGTCGTAGTGGTGACGGCAACACAGGCGGGACCGGTGATCTCCCTGTACAGCGCGCTACTGTGCGCGTTCTCATTCGATTATTTCTTTTTGCCGCCCATTCACACCTTTATCCTCGCCGGCCCGCAGGAATGGGTGTCGATGTTCACATTTGCCGTGAGCTCTCTCGTCGCTGGGCGCGTAGCAGAACGGGCCCGCAAGCAAAAAGAGCAGGCCGAGCAACGTCGCGAGGATGTCGAACGCCTCTACCTGCTTAGCCAGGAGATGATTCTGCACGAAGACGCGGCTGGGCTCATTCGCGATTTGCCGTCGCTGGTGGCGAAGATATTCGCGCTCAAAAGCGTTGTCTTGTACGTCCAGGATCGGGATCAATACGTGTCAACGCTCGTAGAGTTGCCGCAGTTGTTCAAAGCGAACCTGCGCGAGGTAACTGGCGGCTTGCACGCGGCAAGTGCTGGGCTGGACGGATTTGAGGCTCATGCTCTGATGGTGGGAGTGCGTGTCGTGGGTGCAATGGCATGGCGGCCTGCGAAGCTGTCGCGCGAGGTCGCCACGGCGGTGTGCGCGCAGGTAGGGATTGCCCTGACGCGGGCCATCGCGATCGAGGCAAGTGCACGCATGGAGG
Organism: uncultured Acidobacteriaceae bacterium; assembly: GCA_963735215.1. Taxonomy (GTDB): domain Bacteria; phylum Acidobacteriota; class Terriglobia; order Terriglobales; family Acidobacteriaceae; genus Telmatobacter. Next base: position 665,195 of record CAVTKF010000019.1, read on the forward strand.
CATCCCGCGAAGGCGAGAGGCTGCGGGCTGCACTCATCGATTCGCTGACCCACGAATTGCGCACGCCTCTCACCTCGATTCGCGCAGCGGCAACGACGCTGACGCAGGATCAAGGGCTCGACGATGCTTTGCGCAGGGAATTGGCTACCGTGGTTGATGAAGAATCCGCGCGCCTCGATGCCCTGATCGGCGAGGCCGTGGAGATGGCGGAACTCGATGCCAACGTGATAAAGGTGCAGGCTGCACCGCAGCATACGCGAACGCTGCTCGAGCATGCATTGGAGGAATCACACACAGTGCTGGGGCGCCACCAGGTCATATTCATGGTGCAGGAGCCAGACAGACCGGTGTGGTTCGATGCGAAACTTCTGGGCCGCGTATTTCGACATCTTATCGAGAATGCGGCGCAGTATTCGCCGCCGGAAAGCCGGATTGTGTTGCGGAGCAGGCGCGTCGAAGGCCGGCTGGAATTTGAGGTGGAGGATAGCGGCCCCGGCATCGACAAGGGCGATTTGCCGCATATCTTCGAGAAGTTCTATCGCGGCAAGAAAGGTGCGAAGCTCGGCAAGGGAACGGGCATGGGGCTGGCCATCGCGCGGGCCATCACGCTGGCGCACGGCGGTGGGATCGCGGTGGAGAGCAATCCGGAGCATGGGAGCGTCTTTCGGTTTTGGGTGCCGCTGGAGGACAAGGGTTCGCCCGAGAGTAGCCTTCGACAATCCTGAGTGCGCGATTTAGTTCCAGGATGTTCCGGATCTTCGCACGAATTTCCGTAAGCTCGGCTGGATCTGGTTTCGCAAAGATGCGCTTAAACACATTGAGGCCGTAGTCGCAGGTACAAGAGATCGCCCACTGCGCAGGTTCTTCCTGCGGTCCATCGCCGATGTAAGACAGCGGAATCCAATAGGGATGTTTGCTGCGAATCCAGAATCCCCAGCCATAGTCTTCCTGGATAATGTCCGAAACTTCGTATCCGCCCGAAAAATGCGGGGACAACTCAAGTTTCAGCCATGCGGCAAAATCCTCGCCAAAACAACACGGATTGATGAGATGCGGTTTGACCTCGCGATGTTCGAAGGCATCTGTCTCAACAACAATGGCGTCATCAACCAGCGGACACCTCCAACACAGAAAGAATCAGACTGGCTCGCCGCTCCAGTCGCATTCAATGTCACGGGATTCGGCGGAGCTTTGCCTTGCCATTTCGAGAACGCGGGCCACGCGCCAGGCTTCGGTGGGAGCGACGGGCGGTACATTTGCGGTGCCGAGCAGAACATCGCGGACGCCGGCATAGAAGAGACGGTAGTCCCCGGTCGCTGAGGGTTCCGGGCGCGTCACGAGATTGCCGTCGGTGTCGATGCTGAGCGTGCCCCAATGATCGGCTGCCTCCTGGCCCCAGTTGGCTTCTGTAATCTTCGTGATCTTGCCAAGCGCATCTTCCTGCGGATCCAATCCCCACTTCCAGAAGTTTCCGCGCGTGCCGCGCAGGTGGAAACGTGGACGGGCGAGAGACGACAGGCAGTTGGCCCCGAGTGTGACAGAGAACCCCGTTAAGTAACGCAGCCGGATGGTGATTGCGTCGTTCGCGCCCTCGCCGTCGCGTTCGCGCCTGATATCCGCCCCAACGGCCGAAGGCTGCCCGAAGAGAACCAGCGCCTGGTCGACCAGGTGCGTACCGATGTCGTGCAGAATGCCGCCTTGGTCTGTCTCTTCCTTCCATGCCCTGCTCGAGAGCCCTGGACGCCACCGGTCAAAGTTCGACTCGAAGTGAACAAGACGCCCCAGCGAACGTTCATCCATCAGTTTCCGAATTGTCAGAAAGTCACTGTCAAAGCGTCGGTTATGGAAGGGAAACAGGCGGAGCCCAATGCCGCCGGCCAGTTCTGCGAGTTGGCCGACCTCATCGGCGCTCAGAGCTACCGGCTTATCGACGACAACATTTTTTGCCGCTTCAAGCGCCTGCATGGCAATGGGAAAATGAGTGGTGTTCGGCGTCGCCACGACAATCAGCTTGATGGTGGCGTCAGCCAGTAGCTCTTCAACTGAGCGATAAGTCGTGATTCCGGGGTAACAATCGGCCGCGTGGTTTGCAGTGCGCTCAACGACCGCAGCGAGTTCGAGACCCTCGACGGATGAAATGAGCGGCGCATGGAACACACGGCCCGCCATGCCGAAACCAATGAGCCCAACGCGAATCATTCTTCCCCCGATCGCAACTGCCTGCTGAAGTGCTATTTAGCCCTCAAGTTTATACCGGGTTTCGGCGAGCCGGTACAGCCGTCGCCAAACAAGTCGATTCATGGTAACCACCATGAGCGAAATCATGATGGTGGCGAGCAGCAAAATGGGGAAGCGTCCGTCTGTCGGTTGCGGATCGATCTGAGCGCCGAGGCCGATGGTCTGCAGCGTGCGGTCTTTGAGCGTGCGCATATTCGCGCAAACACCGACGCATTCCACGCACCGCCCGAAGCCGTCACCATGCCGGTGATGAGATAGGGGAAGATCCCGGGCAAGATCAGCGTTGGTCCAGCGCTGCCAGCGGGTGAAGTGATAGAGCGACGCGACCTCGCGCAGGTCAGAGGGAATGGACATGGCACCGGCAATCACGTTGAACAGGATGTACCACTGCGTGCCCAGAAGCATCAGTGCGACGGAGCCGATGCCGAGCCCGCCGCCGATTTTGACCAGTCCAATGAGCAGAATGGGAAAGAAGGCCGTGGCGGGGACGGACGCCAGCACCTGTGCGATCGGCTGAACGATGCGCGCAGAGCCGCGGATTGAAGCCGATGGCGACGCCCACAGGGACCGTCCACAGCGGCGGAGATGAGCAGAGCCGCATTGACGCGGCAGAAAGGTTGCGCGCGGCGCCTTCGAAGCAGCAGTTCAGGTCGGGCCAGCTGACCGTGGCTGAGCATGACGACGCCTGCAATGCTCCCCAGCCGACGGCAACCGCGACGGCAACCGCCAGGCAGACAGAAGCCAGAGGAGGTCGCGGCGTGCGATCCGCTCCGGGTCGATGGGCTGGACGACGCTGGCACTCTCTGCGTGCGTGCCAGGCGGCGATAGATGGGCTCTTCGATGCTCGTCCAGACGCGGCTTGGGAGCGATTTACGAGGCTGGACCGCGCAGCAGCGTCGAGGATCGGCGAGTGGACACGATCGGCGGACTCGACCTGCTCGAATTTGAACTTGTCGCTCCAGGCGATGAGCGGCCGCCAGACAAGCTGATCGGTGGCGACGACGATGAGGATGACGGTGGCGATGCCGACAGATCAGCGCGCGCACGTCGCCGGTGTTGGTCGCCGTCTGGAGATAGCTGCCCGAGGCCGGGAAGCTGAAAGTTGGTGCAATTGGCGAAGCGGCGAACATTTCGCAGGCGATAAGAGCAAACCATCCGCCGGCGACGGAGACGATGGAGTTCCACACCAGGCCGATGGCCGCGTAGGGCATTTCAAGCTGCCAGAAGCGTTGCCATGCGGAATAGCGATAAATGCGCGAGGCCTCGATCATTTCGCGCGGTATGCTTTTCACCGAGGAGTAAAAGCTAAAGGCGAGATTCCATACTTGGCCGGTGAAGATGAGGAGGATGACGCCCATCTCGATGCCCAAGCTGATGTCCGGGAACCAGAGCGACCATCGCCAGCAACACAGGCGGCAGGAAGCTGAGGACGGGAATGGACTGCAGAATGTCGAGAACCGCGACCATCCATGCCTCAATGCGTGTATTGTAGGCCGCGATATAGCCGTAGCCAACGGCGAAGATCAGGCTGAGCAAGTATGCGATGCCGATGCGCGACACGGAGTACAAAGCGTAGAGCGGCAGCGAGCGCGATGGAATCCGAGATTGGGGCGGTGGGAGCTGGCTTTGCTAAGCCAGTACGCAGCCGGTGCCGACGATGGCGAAGAAGATGGCGAGCGCGCAGACGGCCACGCCCATGTCGATAAAAAACGGCCAGGTGCGAACGGTGACAAGCGAACGTGCAAAGGTGCGCTGGACGGTCACTCATCGCCTCCCTCAGCAGCGGCTTCCTCAAGCGCGTCGGGCATTACGAAGCGGCGTCGCGCGGCGTCGAAGTCGAACAGTTCGGCGTAGCGGCCCCAGTTCACCGCGGTCTCAATCTGGCGCCGCGATTCCTCATCACTGAACTGCTCATCCAGCATGTCGAGGAAGAAATCTTCGGGCACGGTGTGGTCGCTCTTGGCTTCAAGGGCACGGCGAATCTGGCGCAGCAGGAGGACGTTTCCGAGCGCGGCGTCGCGGAAGAGTTCCTTCTGGCGCAAGATCTCGGAGTTGGCAAACTCGGCGCCGGTTTCCGTGATCGATGCATCGCCTTCCTCGACCTTGAGAAAACCGAGCAATTGCGCAGCATCGACGATCGGCAGCAGGTCGTCAATTTCGAAAGCAAGATCATCGGCCAGCCGATAGATATCGTCACGTCCGCCTTTGTCGAGCAGCAGTTCCAGCAATCCGGCCACCCCGCCCGGTCGCGCATGCGGCAGCATCTGGTACTTCATCTGGCGCTGGTCACGAACGCGCGGGCTGGGATGTTGATGTTCGGGTGCCTCGGTCGGGGCGACGTCCGGCCGCGTGAGCACCTTGTAGATGTAGTCCACCAGTTGCGTAAAAGAATCGGATTTGCGGTCGCGCGGCTGCGGAATCTGTACCCGGAAGTCCGTGCGAATGTGCCCTGGATTGCGACCCAGGACGATGATGCGGTCCGCCAGCAGGACAGCTTCTTCAATGTTGTGGGTCACGATAAAAACGCAGCGCGTAGGCATGGTCTTCTTGGCCCACAGTTCCAGAAGTTCGCTGCGCAGGTTTTCGGCCGTGAGGACATCAAGCGCGGAGAAAGGTTCGTCCATGAACAGAACTTCCGGCTCAACGACGAGGGCGCGAGCAAAGCCGACGCGCTGCTTCATGCCACCGGAGAGCTCTTTGGGGTAGGCAGATTCGAATCCGTCCAGACCGACGGTGTCGATCATGCCCATGCTGCGGGTGCGGCGTTCTTCCGGGTCGACGCCGCGGGCCTGGAGCGGAGCCTCGACGTTTTCAAGCACCGTAAGCCACGGAAACAATGCAAAACTCTGGAAGACGATGGAGACATTGATTTCGGTCTCGGCGATGGGCTTCTCATGCCAATAGACCTGGCCGGCGGACGGGCGTGACAGCCCCGAAAGCATGCGCAGCATGGTCGATTTGCCCGACCCGGAAGGGCCGAGCAGGGCGACAATCTCGCCTGGGACGATGGTCAGATCCGTAGGCGAAATGACCTGGATGCGGTTCTGGCTGGGCTGAGCGTAGTACTTCTCGATCTTTTCGGCGCGAATGATCGCGTCACCCTGGACGCGATTAGCCGTCTCCGGGGCGGGGTTCAGGTCTGCGTTCGGGATACCTGCTGAGTGCATGCGTGCCTCTCCGCCTGGGGATCTGCCAAATGATCCGGCAGGGGGTCTGGTATTTCAGAAGCTTATGAGGGTTGCGTTGCTCCCGGATGAATCGGCGTCGCCTCGAGAACAACCCGCGCGTTTAGAGTACCGCAGTCAGTAGGTGGCCGGAGTTAACCCGAGGAAACGAACCCAGCGGGACAATCCCGCGAGTTCGCCGCGCTTTCCGCCACTTGCCGGTCAAAAGGTTCGAACGATTGCAGAGAGCGCATAGCGGGCTTGCGCAATGCCGCAAGCGCCCGTAGACTGAGAACCCAAGGCCCCGGGGGCTGGCTCGTTTTGTTTATCTCAGGATGTTATCCTGACAAGGTGTTTACCGAGCTGATCGTACCGTAAGCGGTGCTGTTCGGCTTCGCTGCGCGGTGCCTTCGACTGAAAGGCTTTTGCGCCATTCCCTTTGGCGTTCAGGAGTGTATGCCCGATAATCACGTTAAGCCCAAAGTTCTTGTAGTAGACGACGAGCGCGTCATCGCCGATACGCTAGCCATGATTTTGAACCAAAGTGGCTTTCAGGCGAAGGCTGTGTACTCCGGAGAAGCCGCGCTCGAAATGGCTTCAACCTACCAACCGGACATGCTCATCGCCGATGTGATCATGGCCGATCTGAACGGCATCGATGCAGCAATCCAGATTCGCGCATTGCTGCCGAAGATCAAGATTTTGCTGTTCTCGGGCCAGGCCGCAACTGCCGACCTGCTCGAGAAGGCGCGGGCCCAGGGCTACGAATTCGAGATCCTTGCCAAGCCGGTACATCCTCAGGACCTGCTGACGCGGCTACGCAGCTAATCTCATCAGTCATCAAGGCGTCATCTCGTGGCGGCCTTCCATGGCGTGCGCCATCGTGACTTCGTCTGCATACTCAATGTCACTGCCAGCTGGAACGCCCGTGGCGATCCGCGTGATGCGCACCTTGAATTCCCGCAAGGCGCTCGCAAGCCAGCTTGCGGTGGCCTCGCCTTCCAGGGTCGGACTGGTCGCAAGAATGACTTCATCGATTTCGCCGCGTTCCACACGCTGAACCAGCGAGCGCCCACGCAACTGATCAGGTCCGACACCGTGCAGTGGCGATAGTGTTCCATGCAAAACGTGATAGACACCCTGGTATCGACTGCGTTCCACCGCATCGATGTTGGTGGGCTCCTCGACCACACAGACAAGGCGTTGATTGCGCGTGGCACTGCTGCAATAGGCGCATGGGTCGACGTCCGTGATGTTGTTGCATATCGAGCATAGCCGCAGGCTGGCCTTCAGTCCGCGCACGGCATCGGCCAGTGCCGAGGCATCTTCGTCACCTGAGCGCAGAATGTGAAAGGCGAAGCGCTGGGCAGTCTTGGTTCCCACCCCGGGAAGCTTCTTCAACTCATCGATGAGCCGGGCCATGGGCTCGGCATAGCGTGCCACAGCAATTCCTCCTTTCGGTGCGATACACGATTACGCCCTTTGCACTTCACAACAACTCAGCTGCAACTCAACTTGGGAACGGGAAGGGGCGTGTTCAGCCGAGACCGGGAATGTTCAGGTTCAGCCCGCCAAGCGCGCCCTTGACGCTGGATTGAATCGCCTCGTCTGCCTTGTGGCCGGCGTCGTTGACAGCGCCAACAATAAGGGCCTCCAGCATTTCCACGTCGGGATTGGGGCCGCTGAGGCTGGCAACGGCCGAGGGATCGATCTTGATCTTGATCAATTCCTTCTTGCCGTTCATTGTCGCCGTCACGGCGCCGCCGCCACTTGAGCCCTCGACCACCGTCTGCGCAAGTCTACTCTGCATCTCCTCCTGCATCTTGTTGGCCTGGGAGAGCATCTCGGCCATTTTGAGGGGATTTATCATTGCAGCCTCCTGGGTTCTATTTGCTGCGCAGATCAACCACGCTGCGCACTTCGGCGTTAAAGATTTCTTTAGCCCGCTGCACCATCGGATGTTCCAGCGCAGCCTGCTGAATGCTTCCGGCCACGGGCGCCGCCACTGCCGATGTTGATGCTACGCCCTCACCGGGGATCACCATGAATCGCGCTGGCCCTCCCAACCGCTGCAGTTCCTGCTTGATGATTTTCTCTGCAGCGGCGTTGACGGTTAGCGCCAGCATCTTTTTGCCGATGCCCGGAACTTCGATGCGGAGGCTGGTCGCCTCAAGCGTAAAGCGAGCCGTCGAGATCAACTGCGACGCGGACGCATGACCGTTCTGAGCAAGGTTCGAAACGATGGCTTGCTGGACGGCTTCGTGCGTAGGTCTATCGGCGCCCGCCGGTGGTGCAGGAGGTGGCGGGATCGCCGATTTGGGAATAGGCATTTCGGCGGGATTGCTTTCCGTCTCGGGAGATACAAGCTCGCTGGGCTGTGCCTGACCAGTGGGGAACAGAATGACGGCCCTTGCCGGCGCGGTTTCGCCTCGCGATGCTGCCAATGCCACCGACCCGCTCACGGCATGGCTTTCAGCGATCGGCGCGGACTGAGTGGACTGCATTACCGGACCCGATCCGAACGGAGAGCGGGGCGGCGGTGGTGCATTGGGCGGCGTCGCGGTTGATACGTGTGAGCTTGACGTTGCTGGCCGCGACGGCGCAGACGGGGCGCGTGGGGCAGGCGATCCGCCCCTGTGAACCGGTGCTCCACTCGCTACTCCGCTGAGCAGCTGTTCCAGCGGCAGCAGCCTTTGCGCGTGAACCAGCTTCATCAGGCCCAACTCAAGATGGAACCGCTGCTCCTGTCGGTAATTCAAATCGTCGAAGGTGCGCAGCATGATCTGCAGGTTGCGCGTGATCTCTTCCTCGGTAAAGAGCATCGCCGTGCGCGCCACGCGAGCCCGCTCATCAGCCGAGATCTGCAGCAGTTCGGTCTGTTCGCCGCCCAGTTTCGCCATCAACGTGTTGCGCAGGTAGCGAACCAACTGGCGCGCCAGCGACTGCGCACTGTGCCCGGCGTTGAGCAACTCATTCAACTGCATCATCAGCGGTGCGCTCTCGCCGGTGGCGACGGACTCCAGCAAATGCTCGAAGACGGTGTTCGGAACCGAGCCCATCAGTTCACGAATCTGTGCCGTCGCGAGCATAGGCCGGTTATTCGCATCGCTCGGTGCAGAGGCAATCGCCTGGTCCATGATGCTCAAGGCATCGCGCATCGATCCATCGCCGGCCTCGGCCAGCAGCGCCAGCGCTGCATCTTCAGCCTCAACATTCTCCTGCCCCGCAATCATCCTGAGCTGCGCCAGAATGTCGTCGAATTTGACTGCATGAAAACTGAAGTGCTGGCAGCGCGACCGGATGGTCTGCGGAATGTTTTCGGGTTCGGTAGTCGCCATCATGAAGATGACGTGCGACGGCGGCTCTTCCAGCGTCTTCAGCAGGGCGTTGAAGGCGGCTTCCGTAATCTGGTGCGCCTCATCGAGGATGTAGATCTTGTAGCGGTCGCGGGCCGGTGCATAGCGGGCCGCATCGCGCAGCTCGCGAATCTCGTCGATGCCACGGTTGGTAGCCGCGTCGATCTCGATCACGTCGACCGCGTTGCCCTGGCGAATTTCCACGCAGGAGTCGCACACGCCGCATGGCTCCGGCGTTGGCCGCTGCGCGGAGCCGATCTCAGTCCGGCAATTCAGCGCCTGGGCGAGGATGCGTGCAATCGTGGTTTTGCCGATCCCGCGATGGCCCGAAAAGATATAGCCGTGGGCGATGCGATTCTGCGTCAGCGCATTCAATAATGTGCGCGTCACGTGATCCTGGCCGGCGACGTCGGCAAACCGTTGCGGACGATACTTGCGAGCCAGAACCTGGTAACCCATGCGATCAACTTCTCCCATTTGCGCGGCGATTTCGTTCAAGCGCTACGTTGGATTGTATCGTCACGGGGTACACCGGTTATAGCAAATGATTTGCGGATAATGCTGACTTCAAGCGGTGGTCTGAGAAGCCCGGAAACTCACCAATAGCCAGTAGCTGTCAAAACTTTCAGTGTCCCCACGATCGGCTTGACGATTGCATGGCTGAGGAACAGAATCTCAGAGTTAAGTGATCGCCCGGTCACCGGGATGGATTGCGCAAGTCGGCCCCAAGCTTCGCAAGTGAAGCTGTTGAAATCGATCAAGGCCGAACTTCTCCCATCAAGACTAGAACGACGAGAGCAATCGGCGTGCGCTCTGGGTCGCCGTTTGAGACTTCTCGCTGACTTTCCTGAAGGGAACAGAGAGGCACGGCAAAATTAACAATCTGTTCCACTCTTCCTTCAGCTCAATGGGTTGCATCTCAGCATGCAACCAAGGAGGGCATATGCCTGACCTACTCGATCAACTCAAGCAGAAATATCAGCCGGTTCTGGACACAATTCAGAGAGAGGGCGCCGAACTTCAAAACGTCAGTCTTGCTGGCAACCAGCTTTTTCTGAAAGCCATGGCGGTCTCAGAAGCCAGCAAGAACCGCATCTGGGATTCGATCAAGGCCGTCGATCCCAACTATAAAGACCTGAAACATGACATTGAATTTCGTCAAGGCAATCAAACCTACACGGTGCAACCCGGCGATAACCTCTCCAAGATCAGCAAGCGGTACTACGGAGACGCGAATAAGTATCCCGTGATCGCCCAGGCAAACCATCTCGATGATCCAGACAAGATCAAGGTGGGACAACAACTCGTAATTCCCGCAGCCTAGACGGGGCTGGGTAATACCAGGGTTTCGATAGCGCAAGCCAACTAACCGGCAGGGAACCTGCCAAAGGAGAGCGCTCAATGGGCCTACTCGATCAAGTCAGCAATGTTCTCAAACAGTACAGCAGCGGCTCGACGCCAAACGCGGCGAACGCGACCGAGCACTTCGATCAAGTCGCACAGGCCGCTCCGTCGAATGTGATGGCAGAGGGATTATCGGCGATGTTCCGGTCGAACCAGACACCTGCCTTCGGCAATCTGGTCAGCAGCTTGTTCAGCGGCTCTAACGGCGAGCAGAAAGCCGGCATGGTGAATCAATTGATCTCCTCGATCGGCCCAGGCACGGTGGCGCAATTAGCTGGCGGCGGAATGCTGACGAGTCTACTGGGAGGGGGAGCCAGGGCGGTTACACCCGAACAGGCCCAAAATGTCTCCCCTGAAGTCGTGCAACAGATTGCTGCTCACGCGGAGAAGGCAGATCCTTCGATCATCGATAAGGCAAGTGCCTTCTACGCACAACACCCGGGACTGGTAAAGACCCTGGGAGGGGCGGCTCTGACGGTCGCGTTGAGCAAGGTGGCCGAGCGGCAAAGAGCTGCCTGACGCTTCGGAGCCTGCCATCAGGAAACTCGCACGATGCTGGTGCGCCTCGGCGAGGCGAGAGGAGGAGAGTCTATGTTTGCGCTTCTATGGGAAATACTCATCGGATTAGTGGTCGGAGCTATAGCCAAGCTGGTTATGCCAGGCAAAGACCCTGGCGGGATCTTCGTTACCATCATCATCGGTATCGCGGGCTCGATCGGAGCGACATTCCTGGGGCAGTTGGTCGGCTGGTACAAGCAAGGTCAGTCTGCCGGTTTCATTATGTCGATTCTTGGCGCGGTGTTGATCCTGTGGATCTACCGCATGATCAAGCGCAGAACGACGAGTACCGCATAGAACTTACCACAGGCAAATGCTTTAGCTCCCGTCGAGATTGAAGCTGATGTCGTTGAGCCATTCTGCGATCAAATCCTCATCGCCGGGATCAAAGACATATGCATCATTAAGCAGAAGGATCGTAGCCCAGTAGACAAGGTCGCGCTCTGAGACCAGTCCAAAGCGCTTGTGCTCCAGCGCGTTTGAGATATGCTCGCGCGTGATGACGATGCCGGGCTCGGGTATGGGGAATTTGTTGTTGGCGGAGCGTCGCAGGGTGATGCCCTTGGCGGTTTCCTCCTTCGGGTCAAAGTTGATGTCGAATGCCCCGGTAAGCGCGCCCAACATTTCGTCGCGACCCACCTCAAAGAGCGCGAAGCGGCGAAGCACTTCAAGCTGCTTATCGGTCAGCGGAGGTTGTTCGGGTTCTTGCATCATCGTGATCGATGCCGGTTCAAGGCCACGAAGCCGTTCAGCGATTTCGAGGGGCTTCGCGGAGTCCGGTCAATGGCCATTGCACCTAATCTACACCGGCCGCTACTCGTCAGCCCGCCTGGCCGAGGAAGGCATTCCGCCCTAAGCCGCGTTTTCTTCTTCGATGACATCCTTCGTGCGAGGTGCGGGGAGAGTCTTGGTGCGGGTGCGACGTGTTGCGGTCTTCTTCTTTTTGACTTTCTTCGCTACGGCTTTACGTCGGCGTATCTCCTGCGGCGAGTACATGGTGCCACGGCATAGCACGGCCCCGCAGTTGCAGGTCGCCTCGTCGTCGCCCCCGTCGTAGAGGCAGTAATCGTAGGTAATTTCTTCACCCGGTTCGATTTTGCGGATGGCCCTGATCCACACGCGGCCCTTGATCTCTTCGGTCTCACAATTCGGGTTGCAGCTGTGATTGATGAACATGGCCATGCAATGGCCGTCGATGACCACCGAGCCGTCGCCGAGTCCAAAGAGATAGGTGATTGGCGACTCCTCGTTGGCCGCGTCGGCTTCATTTTTGCTGAGGCGTGGCCCGGTGTATTCGGCAACGCGCGTGCCCTTGCGAACTGCAGCGGTGGTGTAGCAGCCGGCGGCGTGGATGGCGGATGAGCGAATGATGAGCGCCATGAGTTTTGCGGATATTCCCCGGGGTGAGATGAAGTGCTTGTAGAGAGTGTCTCAGACATCGGTCTTCGATTTGCACCGTTTGAAATCTGGCAACAAGCCAGCGTTCATGATGTTCGCAAGTCGACAAACCTCGAATTTGAAACGTGCTCTATGCACCGCATCGTAACATTGAAGTGAGAGGAACGAACGGCGCGAGTTGAAAAGAATTGGGATGAAGTTGAAATTCTATATTGTGCTGGGATTCGGGTGCGGCTTGATTGCGGCAATTGGCGTGCAGGGGCAATCGACCCCACCGCAGCAGAAACCTCCCGCGAGCACGCAGCAGCAGCCCTCCCAAAAGCCGCCCGGGAGTGCGAATCCGTTTCCCGAAGACACGAATAATGTGCCGGTGGTGCCGACCAGCGGAGAACCAGCCCCAGCCCCTCCTGCAGCTGCCAACAGCGAGAGCACGGAAACGACAAGCCTTCTCAAGGAAGATAGCGACCCGGTGCACAGTCCCGACGACCCGCCGCCTGATGCTTCCGGGTCCGACAGCGGATTCAGCTCGAGCCTGTCCGGGTCCAACGACGTAAACATCCCCGATGAAGCGAAGCCCACCGGGCACCGCAAACTCAACGCGCCCGATACGGTCCACCAGGAGACAGCGAAGGAAGACGAAGACGTAGGTGCGTTCGAACTAAGCCGGAAGAACTGGAAGGCCGCGTTATCGCGCTTCCAGTCGGCGCTTGTCACCGATCCCGAAAACCCCGAGGTGTATTGGGGGATGGCCGAGGCGCAACGCGCATTGGGCGATTTCGCCGGTGCCAAGGCGAATTACCAGAAGGTGATGGAGTACGACCCCGACAGCAAACATGGCAAGGAATCCAAGCGGCTGCTGAAAGACCCGCAGCTGGCGAACGCGCCGGCTGTCTCCGCAAACCACCCAGCCGCGCAAACCCCGCCGCATTAGGGAGCTTGGCACAAGCTGACATGACCTTTCGCCAGCCTCCTCACAGCTTGTCATCCTGAGTTGAGCACGCTTGGGGCCCCGTCGCGCGTCTTGCGCGATGGGGTAAGCGAAACGAAGGATCTGCTTTTGCTGTTTACCTGGCGATGCCAGGCTCAATCTGACCTACAACCCCAGCCAGCGCACGTAAGCAGCGATGATCGGCTGTCCCCAAAGTGCGCTGATAATTCCCCCAATACAAAGGAACGTACCAAGCGGCAGCTTCGATAAATGCCAGGTTTCCGATTCTCGTCGCGAAGCCGGCACTGCGAGGATTACCAGCGCGAACACGGCCCCCAGCAGGATGCCGATGGCAAATGAAAGCAACGCACCCGAGAGCCCCAGCCATGCGCCCAGCATTGCCATCAGCTTCGCATCGCCTAGCCCAATGCCTTCGCGTCGTCGAATGAGCCAATAGGTCCAGCGGATTAGAAGGATGAGAGCCGCAGCGAGGAGAATACCTTCAAACGAGCTAAGCGCAGCCTTTCCGACCTCGTATCGAATCACTTCAGACCTGTTGACTGTGTCGTGCAATGGTGAGAGCGCATCTAGCGTTGCTTTCGCAGTTGCAAACAGGAATCCAAGGGCGATTCCCGGCAATGTGATCCGATCTGGAAGCCAAAGGTTCTCAGCATCGAGTACTGCAAGCCCTACCAGCAGCCAACAGAAAGTAAACATCCCGATAACGGCCACGAAATCCCAGCTGAGGATAGTAGCTGGCATCCAAGAACTAAGAAACTCTGGCATAAACTTCCAGGCAGGAATCGCCCACAGCACCCCCACTGCCAGCTCCACAAGCGGATAGCGCCAACTGATCTTTGTGCGGCATGTCCGACAACGACCGCGCAGAGCGAGCCAGCTCAGGAGCGGGATGTTTTCCCACCACGCCAACGTTCGGCCGCAGTTACGACAATGTGAGCGCGGCTTGACGACGCTTTCGCCCTCGGGCCAGCGGCTGAGGCATACGTTCAGAAAGCTGCCAAAGGCCAGCCCCAGCAGCCCCGCAATCGCTGTTCCCAGAACGCGAATCATCGAAGGTTGAGTATACGGCTCACAGGACGATGCGCCCGAACGCATCGCTCGCAGCGTCATCGCAACATGCGGACCGCACCTGAGATCTCAGCGGTACACTAGTCTCGATGGACGGGGCGAGAGACGCAGATAGTCCTCAATCTTCGACGCCTGCTTCGGATCGCGCGGCTCTGACGGATCCCAGGCGGGCGGCAGAGCTATTTCAGCAATCGGTTGCCATCATGGCGCGTCTTCGTGCCCCGGACGGATGTCCCTGGGACCGCGAGCAGTCTTTCGACACCATTCGCAAATACACACTCGAAGAAGCCTATGAAGTATTCGACGCCATTGAGCGCCGGGACTTTCCGCACCTTGCTGAAGAACTCGGCGACCTGATGCTCCAGGTCCTGTTTTATGCCGAGATGGCGGCCAACGAGGGCCACTTCACTATCGCCGACGTGCTCGATCACCTGAATCGAAAATTGATTCGCCGTCATCCGCACGTCTTCGGAGAAGAGGCTTCGCGTGCCGCCGGCAATGAAGCTCAAGTTGACGCGTCGGTCGAAGGATCGGCCGCAAAAGTGCTCCGCAACTGGGAAGAGATCAAGGCTGCTGAAAAAACGCCGAAGCCCGGTGCGCCGCGGGAAGGGAATCAACAGCCATCGCGCCTTGATTCCGTTCAGCGCGCTATGCCCGCCCTGGCCGAGGCCGCGAAGCTGGGATCGAAGGCGGCGAAGTCTGGCTTCGACTGGCCTCACTGGCGCGACCTTCTGCCCAAGCTCACCGAAGAAACCGCGGAACTCGAAGCCGAAGCTGCGGCTGCTGAAAAATCCGCAGACCCTGCACTCGACGCAGCCGTTGAAGCCGAGCTCGGCGATCTGCTCTTTACGGTCGTCAATCTCGGCCGACACCTCGGTGTCGACGCCGAAATGGCGCTGCGTGGTTGCAATCTCCGCTTTCGCCAGCGATTCAGAGAGATGGAATTGAATTCAGAAAGGCCATTGGAAGATTTGAAACCGGAAGAACTCGAATCCCTCTGGGCAGAAGGCAAAACAGAAACTGAATCAGGCGCAGGGTCAAAGCTCCCACCATGCATCGGAGCCTCGCCCATGATCCTCATCCGCGCATGCTCCGGCCACGACGAACTTGAGGCCTGTGTCCAGATGCAGATTGAGACATGGGGCTATGACGATAGCGACATCATTCCTCGAAAAGCCTTCCTCGTCGGTCAAAAAATCGGTGGCCAGGTCATCGGGGCCTTCGACACGGATCTTCCCGGCGCGGCACCTAATGGAACGCCGGAGTCGATGGTTGGTTTCGCCATGTCTTTGCCGGGAGTGAAGACCGGAAAGAATTCTACCGACGGAAATCCACAGCCCTATCTGCACTCGCACATGCTGGCAGTCCGCGACCGTTATCGCGACCGCGGTCTTGGCGCGCAACTCAAGCTGGAGCAACGGCGTGAGGCACTTTCGCGAGGCATCCGCCGCATGGAGTGGACCTTCGATCCGCTGGAGATTAAAAACGCGCATCTAAACATACACAAGCTCGGAGCGATCGTACGTAGCTATTTTGTGAATTTTTATGGTGTATCCTCTTCTCGACTCCAAGGTGGACTTCCAACCGACCGTCTCGTTGCAGAGTGGTATCTCGACTCTGAGCGAGTGTGCAGGACTCTGGATGGCCATCCAACAGCCGAGTATGAGATCGAAGAACGCATTCTGGTCCCAGCCGCTATCTACGAGTGGAAGGCTTCCCCAGCTGGCCGGGAGCAGGCACTTGCAGTCCAGTTGCACAATCGTGAGAGGTTTCAAGAAGCATTTTCCAAAGGATTAGCCGTCGTCTCCTTTACCAGGGACGCGGAAGGTAACGGAGTCTTCGAACTGGGCCGTTGGGCCCAACCGGTGTAAGTCTGAAATGGCTTTCAGAGCCGGCACATTGAAGTACCAACATCTTCATAAGCTGTTATCCGAAGGAAGCCACATTTTATGAGAATCGACGGAATCGTTCTCCGCGAGCTGCACCTCCCGCTGGTGCGACCGTTTGAAACAAGTTTTGGCGTAACGCGCAATCGCAGGATTCTACTTGCCGAGGTCCGCTCAGAAGGACTGGTTGGCTGGGGCGAGTGTACGGCCGGCGAGCGGCCCCACTTTTCCGGCGAGTCGACCGACACCGCCTGGCAGGTGATCGTAAATGAACTCGGCCCGATGCTGGCCAGCGGCATGCCTGAGCATGGCGGCGATTGCCCGAGAATCTTCAACGTCGTGCGCGGCAATCCGATGGCCAAGGCCGCGCTCGAAAACGCCATCTGGGACCTCGAAGCACAGCGCGAGGGCGTGTCGTTGTCTCAACTAATCGGCGGGGTGCGCGACCGGATACCCTGCGGCGTGTCCTTGGGAATTCAAAAGTCGATCCCTGAACTGATGGACATCATCGAACGCGAACTGGCCGCTGGCTATCAGCGCATCAAGCTGAAATGCAAACCAGGTTGGGATGTCGAAGTCTTCGAGAAAGTTCGCAACCAGTGGCCAGATATCATGCTCAGCTGCGATGCCAACTCCGCTTACAAGCTGCGCGATGCCGACCATCTTGTCACCTTCGACGCCTTCGACCTGCTCATGGTCGAGCAGCCTTTGTGGCACGACGACTTTTACTACCACTCCATGCTGCAGAAAAGAATGAACACGCCGATCTGCCTCGATGAGTCGATTCGCAACCGGCGCGATGCACTGGCCGCCATCGAGATGGAGTCCTGCAAGATCATCAACATCAAGTTGGGCCGCGTGGGTGGATTCTCCGAAGCTATTGCCGTGCACAACGCGGCGCTGGAGCGGGGAATCCCGGTGTGGTGCGGTGGCATGCTGGAATCGGGCGTAGGCCGTGCGCATAACATTGCGCTTTCGACGCTTGAGAACTTCCGCCTGCCCGGCGACGTATCGGCCTCTGCCCGCTACTGGACCGAAGACATCATCGAGCCCGAGGTCACGGTTACACCAGAAGGCGAAATCCTCGTCTCCGATGCACCCGGTCGCGGCTACGAAGTCCGCACCGACCTCATTGAACAGCTCACCGTGCGCAAGGAAGAAATTCGCGCCTTCGAACTCGTAGGTCAGAACTAGATCCAATCTTAATGTGATCATGAACGAAGCAATCGAGGTCGTACGGTCGCTGGATTTGCGGCACGGCGACCTCGAGCTGCGTCTGGCCGATTACTCATTGCACGCATTTCACCGGGTTCCAACGTATTTCTTCCGCATGATGAGCGTTAACCGATGCCAAGAGCTCGGCACAATCAATCTGCGCATCGGTTCTACGCCACATATTGAGTACTACGCGGGCCACGTCGGCTACGGCGTTCACGCGGCATTTCGCGGCCACCACTATGCGGCGCGTTCCCTGATGTTGCTGCTCCCGTTTGCGCGGAGTTTCGGCATCGATCCGCTGTGGATTACGTGCGATCCGGAAAACGCAGCTTCCCGTCGTACCCTCGAAATCGCCGGTGCGGAATTCGTAGAGATTGTCGATGTCCCGGAAGAATGCGGCATCCGCAAGTACGGCGGTAAACTCCGCAAGTGCAGGTATCGCTTGTAGTTTGCGGATCTCCGGAACCGGATGAGCGCCCACTGCGTACACACAACCGGCGAAGCAACTTTGCGGGCGGGATCGCGTCTCAATAGCGAGAGGCGGCCAAACCTCGCGGTTGCCGGTCGCCGGAGGTTATTCCGTTGACTCCCCAGGAAGAACAGCTTCTCAACTCGCTCATCGAGCGTGTCAATCACACGCAACTCCAGGAAAAAGATCCCGACGCCGAAGCGCTGCTCAATCAAAAGCTCGGCCCGAATCCCGATGCGCTTTACATGCTGGCGCAAACTGTGCTGGTGCAGAACATCGCTCTCGATCAGGCCAAAGCGCAAGTCAGCCAGTTGCAGCAACAGGTCCAACAACTCCAGCAACACCCACAACCGGCCCACACCACCAGTTTTCTTGGACGCCTTCTCGGCGAACACGATCCTGCGCCGCAGCAAGCGTCCGCGCCGGCCTATCAGCCGGTTCCGCAGTATGCTTCTCCTGCACAGTCCTATCCGCAATACGCCCAGCCGCAGTATCAGCAAACGCAGTACGTTCCGGTCGGCGGCCAGCCAAGCTTTTTACGCGGCGCAATGCAGACAGCCGCGGGAGTCGCAGCCGGCGCGCTCGCGTTTGAAGGCGTGGAGTCGATCCTCAATGGGTTCGGGCACGGGTTTGGCCAGGGCGGATACGGCTTTGGCGGTCCCGGCTACGGGATGGGCGGCTTCGGCATGGGTGAACGCCCTGTCGGAGAGACGGTCATCAACAACTATTACGATGATCCGGGTCGCGGTGCCGAGCGTGGCGAACACCACCTGCAGGATCAAGGAACGCAGTCGAATGACTCCGGCTACAACCCGCGCGACAACGACTCCAGCGACAACCTCCGCGGCTTCGATCAGAACGCTGGTTCAGCAGGCGATCAGGACACCAGCGCCTTTGCCGACGCGTCGAATCTCAACGATCAATCCAGCTTGGACGACCAGAATGTTGACGATGGCTCTGGCTTCGACTCTGGTGGTCTCGACGACGGCGGCGGCTTCGACGACGGTGGTGGTGGCTTCTAGTTCAATCACGCTGGCGCTAGAACTGTTGGGCGTTGATCGGGCCTCGGTCGTGCCGGCCCCAGTCGAACCTGCGGCCGAGGATTCCCTTGACGATCCAATGATCTGTTGCCGCTGTGGCTCCTACGCCCACTCCGAAGTTGATCTCCCATTTCGGCGAGACGTTCAGATCGATGACGGGGAAGATCTGCTGCTGCTGGTCGTGCAGGCTGGCGATGTCGGTGATCCTGCCGTAGTCGGCGTAGTATTCAACTCCGCCCGCGACCACCTTCGTGAAGTTCCAACTCAGCTTTACGGCGGGAGAAAAGTCGAGGCCAAGGTTCACGTCCGGCCCATGCCACGTGCGCTCAAAGGCCGGATTCGCCGCCCAGTAGAAGCGCCCTTGCTGCTTATCAACGATAGGCCGGATCTCCCACGTCCATGTGTCGCGATCAAAGAAAGCGCGTTGATAACCAACCTCCATTGAGAGACTCACGCCGACGGGCCAATGCCACGCCTCCGGTGCGCGCACGCGGGGACGGATGTGGTCGCCCACCCATTGCATGCCGGTCCCATTCTGCTCGCTGGTAAAGACGTAAAAGCCCACTTCTGCCCAGTTTTTCAATCCTTGCGTGATTTCAATTGTTTCGTGCACGGCGTGGTAGGTGGGATCGACTCCGTCAACGAACTGGCGCTGTCCGTCCGCTGTGAAATTCGAGTGCAACTCGACCATCGTGGTGCGCGGCGCCTGGGTCTCGGAACCGTAGACCTGGATCTCGTAATTTCCTTGCGCATTCGCCAGTCCTGCGCCGACTATCAAAGTGAAAAGGACAAAAAGAAAGCTCTTCAAGAATGCTCCTGAGACTGGCAGTTCTTTTTTGAAGGATCGACGCGTGCGGAGATTTCGGTTGCAGTTTCTGGCTCTCGCAAAATTGTAAGCGGTCACACCTCGAAATCCAGATTCAATCCTCTGAGGAGCCTCGACGTGGGCGAAAAAGCTCAAAAGCGCAGGGCCAAGGGAAACCCGAATCACCCCTACCGCAGGAGCGCCTATGCCCCATATTTGCCATACCTTCGCAGTGATATACTCACAGGGGCGGCGCGGTTCTTGTGCCGGCATCTTCACGTCTATTGAGGTTTCCATGTCCGGCCATTCCAAGTGGGCCACAATCAAGCACAAAAAGGGCGCGCTCGATGCCAAGCGCGGCAAGATATTCACCCGTCTGCTAAGGGAAATCGCCATGGCTGCCAAAGGTGGCGGCAACCCTGACAGCAACGCTCGGCTCCGCACGGCCATTGCCGCGGCCAAGGCCGAGAACATGCCGCAGGACAACATCAAGCGGGCAATCCAGCGCGGTACCGGCGAGTTGGAAGGCGTGAGCTACGAAGAGATCACCTTCGAGGGCTACGGGCCCGGCGGCGTGGCAATCGTAGTGGAAACGCTGACCGACAATCGCAACCGTACCGTCAGCGAAATTCGCCATGCCTTCTCAAAGAATGGCGGCAATCTTGGCTCGACAGGTTCGGTTCTGCACATGTTCTCGAAGAAGGGCGTGATCGACATCGAGAAGGCCAATGCCACCGAAGAACAGCTGATGGACATCGTGCTGGAACATGGCGGCGAGGATCTGCGCGACGAAGGCGAAGTATGGGAGATCGTGACCGATCCGCATGGCTTTGACGGTGTGTTGAATGCCGTGAAGGCTGCAAACATTGCGGTGGCTTCGAGCGAGGTCACAATGCTGGCTTCGACCTACACCAAGCTGGAAGGACCAGCGGCAAACCAGATGCTGCGATTGCTTGAGGTGCTCGAAGATTTCGACGACACGCAGAATGTGTACTCGAACTTCGACATGGACGCCGAACAAATGGCTCAGATGGCCGGATAACGCAGGCTGGCTGGCAATCCGAAGGCCGCCTGAGAATGGCGGCCTTTTTCATGGAATTAGAAACTGAAATCACGAGAAGGAAAGACCGTTGACCCCGACTGCAAAATCTATTCTGTTCACACTGGCCGTCTTGATCACGGTCACGACAGCCGCTCGAGCGCTGCCGCTCGACTCTGATGCTGCCGCCAACATCGATAGTCATCCTCTCTCTCCGGTAGAAACGGTGCGGCAGAATAAAAGCTGGGAATACGGCCCCTTCGTCAATTGGGGTACTGGCGTTGGCGACCGCTCGGATTACAAGTTCTTCTGGGCGGGTTTCCAGCTGGGCAAGCCCCTTTCGCCGGTCGTGCACGCGGGCATTCTCTCTGGCCAGTTCGAACTTGGCGGCAACATCATGCCGCTGTGGCAGGCCTACACCCCCGCCCCCCATCAACAGGAATACGTCTGCGCGGGTCCGAACGGGCAACCGGTAAGTTGTCTTCTGCCCGTTGGCGGCGGCACTTTCCGTGGCGTCAGCCTGACCCCGGTTATTCTTCGCTGGAATTTCCTCACCCGATCGCCGAGGGTTCAGCCCTGGTTTCAAGGTGCGGGCGGCCTCATCTATACCACCCACAAGTTTCCGCCAAATCTGCTCAGCTTCGACGGAATCAACGGCGGAACCAGCGTGTGGAACTTCTCGCCCCAGGGCGGCGTCGGGGTTCACTACTTCACGCGCGCCAGGCAGTCGATAGACCTGGGTGTGAACGCCGTGCACATTTCTTCTGCCTCGTTGGGCGATCGCAATCCAGGCGTCAATGCCAGCATTCAGATACAGATCGGCTACACGTTTTGGCAATAGACCTGAAGCCCGCATTCAATGCGGATTGGTCCGCGCGTTGAAAGATAAAGATGAAAGAGGCTGTAATCGAGTGCGTTCCGAACTTCTCTGAGGGCAGGGACGCCCGGCGTGTCGAAGCGATTGTGACAGCGATGCGTATCGAAGGCGTGCGGCTGCTGGACCTGTCGATGGACGCGGACCACAACCGCTCTGTCGTCACCATTGCCGGGGAGCCAGGTGCGGTGATTGAGTCAGCTCTCCGCGGCGTTGGCAAAGCGGTCGAGCTTATCGATCTGACCATTCAGGAAGGCTTGCATCCGCGCATCGGAGCCGCGGACGTCGTTCCCTTTGTCCCCGTGTCCGGTATCAAGCTCGAACAATGCGTCATGCTGGCGAGGCAGGCCGGCCTCGAGATCTGGCGGCGCTTCGGCCTGCCCGTTTACTTCTATGAAGCCGCCGCGTCACGTCCCGATCGCGCCAACCTCGACGACGTGCGTCGCGGTCAGTTTGAAGGTCTGCGTGATGCCGTGAGAAAAGAAGCTGCGCGTCGGCCCGATCTGGGCGGCCCCGGTCTGCACCCCACGGCGGGCGCATGTGCGGTGGGAGCACGCAAGTTTCTCGTCGCCTACAACGTATATTTCGATTCAGCAGATATTGCCGTTGTCAGGGCGATCGCGCGCGAAGTCCGTGCAGCCTTCGGGGGCTTGCACGGGGTGAAAGCGCTGGGGTTGCTGGCGCATGGACGCACTCAGCTCTCCATGAACATCACGGATTTCAACGCGACGCCGGTTTCCCAGGTGTACAGTACGGTGTCCAGGCTGGCTCTGAAGCACAAGACTGCGCCCGTTGAAGGCGAAGTCATCGGGCTCATTCCCGAAGCTGCCTGCGAGCGGGAAAGCGAGTGGATGCGTCAGTTAAGTGAATTCGATGACCAGACCAAGATCCTGGAGCGGCGGCTTGACGCGCCTTTATTGTGGCCTGGCGAAGGTAACAGTACCAATACCTGATTGGTAAACGTCTAAAACAGGACAGAGGTAAAATAGGGATGCAGGTGAATGAATGTTTTCCTGCTTCCGCAGCTTGCAATACGGTGAGCCAGGCGGCTTCCCGGAGGATAAAAGTGTTCAAGATCTTTAATAAAATATCGATTCCCGTTCTTCTTGTGGCGACAGCCATCACGGCGCCGGCGGCACAGCTCTCCGGCGACGCCCGCGCGGCTATTCCACACGAAGTGCAACAGTTGGTGGTCATTGACTACCGGGCCATGCAGAACTCGAGTACCGCCATGGAACTGCGCGACCGGGTGATGCCGCCTGATTTAAAGCAATTTGACGAAGCTATCCGCAAATCCGGCCTGAACGACAATCACGACGTCGATCAGCTCGCGTTCGCGCTGTTTCGCACCGGAACGTCGGCCGACAGCCTGGAGACCGTGGGCATCGCCCAGGGGCAGTTTGATGTGCAGGACATCATGGCCAACTTTCGCAAGCAGAAGACTGCGCCCAAGCTGATCCGCACCAATCGCGTCTATCCTCTCGCCCACACCGGCATGGTCCTGTGCTTCATCGATCAGTCGACGATGGTCTTTGGCAGCCAGGAAGCCGTAAGAGCCGCACTTGACACTCGCGACGGATATGCTCCGGGAATGCTGACCAATGGGCCGATCATGGAAGCCATGCAATCTGTGGATTCCGAGCCGCTGTGGAGCGTCCTCGACAAGACCGGCACCCAGACCATGATGAAACAGGTGCTCGGAGAAGCTGGTTCCGTGGCGGACTACGAATCGGTGCGCAAGCGCCTTGAGTCTTCCTGGTACGGCATGAACTTCCAGCACGGCGTGAAATTCGACCTGACCATCTCTACCGGCGACTCCTTCGCTGCCGCTACAGTTTCTTCGTTGCTTTCCGCTGCAGTGATCTACAAGAAGATGAGCGGCGACGAAACGGAGAAAGCCGCGCTCGCAGCCACTGAGATCAGCGCGAATTCAGGTCTGCTCAACGTGCACTTCGCCACGTCGGACAACGACTTCAACAGCCTTCTGAAGTCATCTCTGTTCCAGAGCATGGTCCACTGATCCTCGCGCGATGGTTGGAAAAGTAATCATCAAAACGGGAGCTTCGGCTCCCGTTTCTCTTTGTCCGCGATTCTGTCGCAAACGAAGTGGCGACCGGCGCTCTTACCGCAGCATCGCTGAAGGGAGGCGTCTTCTCAATCAAGGCTGGGGACTGAGAGAAGGATGAAATTCCGCTTTTCCATCCGGCAGCAAAACGATATCGATGCTGCCTTCCTGTCCTTCCTGAAGCGTCGGCCCGCTGATCTGAACAGTACGACTCCCCGTGGCTGTGTATTGAACGCTGATGGGGCCGTTGCCGCGCGTCTGAATCCGATGATGAAAGGTCCCCTCCGGCGCCAATATGTCTGCGCCAAAACTCGCACTTGGGTAGTCCACCTCGAGCAACGTGAGGGCGGCCCCGGTGTGATTCTCGATCGTTGCTTCGATGTGGTGCGAATGGCATCCGGCAACCGCAATCAGAATCGCCAGCAGGGTTGGCCTCGTTATCAATTTCTGCCAGACGCGATCGGTCGGCCTCATGCTTTATCTCCATGCTCGCCGGATGTGCCATCGTTCGCACCCATAGCAGTCACTCGCTTTTCAAGCCGATCGAGACGCTTCAGCAGCTCGGGCAGCCGCTGAAAGATTGTCACAGCGCGGAGCCAGACACGATTGTCGAATCCTGGCGATCCCGAAATCATCTTGCCCGGCGGCACATCATGGCTTACAGCCGACTGCGCCGTCAGAATCACGCCATCTCCAACCGTGCAATGTCCGGCGATGCCGGTCTGTCCAGCAAGGATCACGTTGTTGCCGATGACCGATGATCCGGCCAGTCCCGTCTGCGCGCAGACGAGTGTGTCGTTGCCCACGCGCGACCCGTGCCCGATCTGCACGAGATTGTCGATCTTGCTGCCGTCGCCGATCTCTGTTGCACCAACCGTTGCGCGATCCACACACGCATTGGCCTGGATATCCACCCGGTCGCCGATGCGCACCGGCCCCGATTGCGGAATCTTCTCCCACTGTCCGCGCTCATTCTTCGAGAACCCGAACCCATCGGCGCCGACGATTGCCCCGTTTTCCAGCGTGACATTGTCGCCAAGTTCGCAGTTTTCGCGAACGACTGCATGGGCGTGCGCAAAGAAACGACTCCCCGTCTTCACCCCGGGATAGAGCACCACGTGCGGCAATAGGGTCGCTTGCGGACCGAGCTTCACATTCGGCCCGATCACCACATAAGCCCCGATATGCGCCCCCTTACCAATCTGGGCGGTCGGATCAATCACGGCGGTGTCATGAACCCCGGGAGGGTAGGCCGGTGGCTGATAAAACAGGGCCAGCGCACGGGAAAAAGCATGGTAGGGGTTCCTGATCCGAAGGGTTGCCGCCGCAATTTCCGGAAATTCCGGCTCTACCAGCACTGCTGCGGCACTCGTTTTGCGGGCGAGGCCTGCGTATTTGGGATTAGCAACAAAAGTGATTTCGGTTGCACCAGCGTCCTCAATCCCTTTCACCCCAGTAATTTCCAGATCCGCGTTGCCCCGCAGTTCCGCACCCAGCCGACTTGCCAGTTCGCCAAGTTTCATCGAGGAGATTGTAACGGAAGGGGCTGCAAGCGAAGACATCTGCTCTTGATCGAAGATTCAGGCCTCGGCTATGACTGCGATGGACACTCTCATACCAGGGATTCGAACGGGCAACTTCGCTCCTTGCCTTGCAGGTGGGTTCGACGGAAACCACTTGATCCATTCTTCATTCATTCCAGCGAAGTCGCCTTCTTCCAGAATGATCACGGTGGCACTCACGACCCGATCGAGAGAGGTGTCTGCGGCTTTGAGGATGGCAGATACATTCTGCAGACACTGCCTGGTTTGCTCCTGGATCGTATCCCCGACAATCTTTCCAGATATGGGGTCTTGGGGTCCCGTGCCGGAGACGAACACGAGACCCGCTGCCCGCACAGCCTGACTGTAGGTTGGCGGAGAAGGCGGGGCGTCAGGGGTTCGGATGATCTCTCTGGACATAAAAAAGACATGGTCTCACAGCTCCGCGTGGGGAGCTATCACTTTTGACATCGCTGTGGCGGCCTGAACGCTATTCGAAATCCGGCTCGGCAGGGAAGAGTTCGGGCTGGCCCTCGCCGCTTGCGGCTTCCGGCCTGCGTTTGCGTCCAGCGGCGCCAATCAGGCTCACAACCTCAAGTGTCTGGATCGCCTGGCGGGGTACATAGATGCGCTGGGTATTTGACCGTGTGTCCGGCGGCGTCACCAGCAGCCCCGCTCCGGTTACCAGCGACCGGTCATTGGAGGCAATTCCTTCCAGCTCGTCCCCATCGTTCAGGGTCATTCGAAGCCATAGCCCGGCAGCGCGAGGCCGGACCGTGAACTTTTTCTGCAACAGTCGTTCCGGGTTGGCCATGTCGGAGCTGGAGGAAAAATCCCGCACATAACAAACCCATTTAACGGCATCCCAGCCCACGGTAAGCACTTTCCCGGATAGGTCCAGTACCTCCAGGGCCGGCGAGTCCTGACCGAAGGCTGCGCCTGCATAGCCGGCATACCACTCGCGGGAGAACTTGCGCACAATCACCGGCTTACGAGCGGAGCCCATGGCTTGGATTGTCGCACGCACAGGGCGATCCCGGCTCTAGAAAGTCGCAGAAACGGTGCTAATCGCTCTGGTCAAAGGGGTTAGACTGTGATAAGGTACTCATTTGCCACCTCTGTAGTCTCGCGCCGTAAGCGCAACAGCATCAGAGACTTGGCAGTGTTTTGCTTACGGAAGCAGGAACGAAATGCCTGACTATATTTACCTTCTTGAGAACCGGCTTTCAGCCGATCAGCAGAATGCGTTGCGGCAGTTGCGCGAAGTGGCCCGCGAGGCCGGCACCCTCCTGTTTCTTATCGGAGACGCAGTCCGGGACCTCACCAGCGGCCACGCCGTCCGCGACATCGAAGTCGCCGTGCAGGGCAATGCGCTCAAGCTGAAAAAGGGCATCGAGAAGCACGGGGCCACGACCTGGGGCGAGGACGAAGCATCCCATGCCCTCTACCTGTGTTTTCCCGGAACCGTCAGGGTCGACGTGGTCAGCTCCCACCGTCGCGAGTACACCAAGCCAGGCAAGCCCACCTTCCATTTTGCCTCCATCCAGGAGGATCTCCGCCGGCGCGACTTCACCGTCAACGCCATGGCCATCTCACTGAACGAGGGCTCGTTCGGCCTGCTGATGGACCCGCTCAATGGAGCGGCAGACATAGAGGCACGGACCCTGCGCCTGGTTTCGAATTACGGGTTCCTCGAAGAGCCCGCGTTCCTGATTCGCGCCACCCGGTACATTGCCCGTCTCGGCTGGGACCTTGATCCGCGTACCCAGCAGCGCTATGAGAATGCCAAAGCAGAGAATGTCATCGATTCTCTTTCCGCGCACGACCATAGCCAGGAACTTGAGCAGATCGGCCATGAGGACGAAGGCCTGAAAGTTCTCAGGGCACTCGAAGCCGAAGGCTGGATGAAGATCCTGTGCCCGACATGGATCTCGGCAAAGGCTGACGAAGAGAAGCTCACGGCATTGCACGATCTGCGCGTCCAGTTGCAGATGCAGGGTGTGCATCCCGACATGTCGGCGGCACAAATGCAACTGATCACCGCGAAAATGGCGCCGAAGGACTTATCTCTTCTCAAGAAGCAGTTGCTACGTCCTGGATTTGTTGAAGAATGGAACAGCCTCGACGCACTCGCCAGCGGATTCGCAAAGGTGCTGTTGAATAAGGCCAACGCAACACCCTCTTTGGCCTACAAACTATTCACGACCTATGACCCCGAAGCGGTGCTCTGGCTTGGTTTCACCAGCAAAGATAACGCTGTCAAAGCCAAGTACGAGCTCTTCCTGAAGACGTGGCCCGAAGCGCGCCAGCGGATTCCGTACGCGCAGATGCAGGAGATGCGCATTACGCCGGACCTTCCGACATACAAAGACATCGTGCACCAGGTTTTCTTGCAGTTGATCGATGGCGGCTTGAACACGCCGGAAGAGACGCGTGCATTTCTTGAGCCGCATTCGCCGCCCGCTCCGCCTCCGCAGATCACCATCAAGCGGACCCGCGCGAAGCGCAACGTGGAGAAGATCAAGGAAAAGTCCTTTGACGACGACGAGGAAGCCGAGGATGGAGCCGAGGATGAGGACCTCGACGACATTGGCGGCGGCGACGAAGAAGAAATCGATCTCGGCCTGAATCTTCCCAAGGGGGACGTGCTGGACGAGGAACTCGGAGACGAGGAAGAAGCGGAATCCGACGAGAGTGAATCTGTCGAAGACGAGGAAGACGAAGAACCACGCAAAGGCCGCGGCAAGCAGGCTGCGCCTCCCAAACCCGGCAAGGCCGCCGCACACAAACCTGGAGCGCCGGCAGGCAAGACTTCCGCTGGAAAAGCTGTAGCGCCGCCAAAGCCGACACCCGCCGCAAAGGCCGCGCACGCTGTGAAAGAGAAGCCCGCTCCGCCGAAGCCGGAAAAGGCCAAAGCTGCTGCGCATGCGCATCCAGCGAAGAAGCCTTCGCTTGCGCCTGCCAAACCAGTGCATGCTGCAAAGTCAGCCGTCGCGAAACCCGCGGCGAAGGCTCATGCAAAGCCCGCCACGAAGGCCGCACAGGTGAAAGCGCACACCAAACCGGCCCATAAAGCGATTCCGGCAAAGAAGCCTGCTCCCGTCGCCAAGGCCAAGCCACATGCAGCGGGGAAGCACGCAAAGCCGGTTGCCAAAAAGTCGGCATCCAAGGCCGGCAAGAAGCGCTGAACCTGGTGAGCGCGGGCATGAGAAAACTCCTAGCCCGCGCGTTTCCACCTGCTATCCTCGACTCACAATCAAGACATCCGGAGATCCCAAATGGTCCGTCTGCTTCCCCGTGCCTTTTATCTCTGTCTGCTCTGCGTCCTCCTCTTGTCTGCGGCGAATGCTTTCGCCAAGCGGATCACACCAGCTGTCCCTTCCGCTGAAACCAGTGGAGCAGGCTATCGATTCGATCGCGGTGGCTGGAAGTATGTCCATCTTGAAGGCACGCCCGAGCAGATCGGATTTCAGCACGGCCAGTTGCTTGCGGCCGAGATCGCAGACCTGGTCAACGTCACCAAGATCGAAACGCAGCACGACACCAAACGCGACTGGAATTTCTACCGCGAAGCCGGCCGCAAGATGCTCTGGCCGCGCATTGATACCGAGTATCAGCAGGAAATCTCGGGCATCGCTAAAGGTGCGCAGTCGAAGGGTGTGAAACTCGACGTGTGGGACATCGTCGCGCTCAACGGCAGTATTGAGCTGCCTTCCTACTACGTTCCCTGGCTCAACAAGAGCGAACACGCCATGAATGCGCCCGTCATTCGCCCGGATGGGCACTGTTCCGCATTCATTGCCACAGGCAGTTACACCAAGGGCGGTAAAATCGTCATCGCTCACAACAACTGGTCAAGCTACGCGGACGGTGAACGCTGGACGGTAATGTTCGACATCGTGCCAGAGCACGGACATCGCATGATCTTGGATGGAGAACCAGGCGTCATAACCAGCCAGGACGACTTCGGTGTCAACGATGCCGGCCTCATCATCACCGAAACCACAATCACTCAGTTCATCGGATGGGATCCCGATGGCAAGCCGGAGTTCGTGCGTTCCCGCAAGGCGATGCAGTACGCGAGCTCCATCGATGAGTACGTCTCCATCATCAAGGAAGGCAACAACGGCGGCTATGCCAACGACTGGCTGGTGGGCGATCGCAAAACAGGCGAAATTGCATACCTCGAGCTTGGCTTGAAGAATACGCCGCTATGGCGCACAAAAGACGGCTACTTCATTAGTTCGAACTTCCCGCGCGATCCCGCGTTAATCAAGAACGAAACCGACGGATTCGACCCTTCCGACAGGTCGTCGTCGATGAATGCCCGCCACATCACATGGGAACGCAAGATTGCAGAAAACAAGGGACAGATTGACGTAAAAAGCGCCGAGGGATTCCTTTCCAGCCACGACGACAGCTTCACCGGGAAGGCCAATCCGGATGCGCGTACTCTCTGCGGTCACATCGATGCCGATCCGCGCGGTGTCCCTGAGTGGGGGGATCCGCCTTATTATCCCGATGGTGCCGTAACCGGCAAAGTCACCGACTCGGATCTCGCCGCAAATCTCTCTCTTGTTGCGCGCGCTGGGCATCCTTGCGGCGAAGACTTCCTGGCGGCGCCGTTCTTCGCGGCGCATCCTGAGTTCAACTATCTGAAGCCAATCCTCAAAGACATGAAGGCTGGCCCGTGGACAACGTTCAACGCAGGTGAAAAGCCATAGGAACGCGCGAAATCTATTTGTAAATGATGCGGATGTTCGTCTCTGTCACCGGGCAGGTGACGTGAACGATTGCTGCGGAGAAGGGTGGTGCGCTGAATCGCACGCGCGGATTGTTCGCGAAACCGAAACCCTCTTTGGGAATGCCGGCAAAATTGCGGTCCAGCTTCTGGTTTTTGTTCTCGTCGTGAATAGCGACTACACCGTAGTCGCCCGGAAGCAGCTTCTCCATAACGGCAGTTGCTTCGTGAGCTCCGCTAGCGATGGGAGTGGGCCATCGACGAAACGACTTACTCGCGTTCTCCGGCCATCCATCAGCCGATTTGAAAATGGCAGCGCCCACGACGCCTTTTGAATTGCGCAGCCCGTCCACATGAATCCGCAACGTGCAGCCTGCCGCACGCTGATCAGACTGCATGCCGGGTAACGAAGCCAAATCAGCTCCGCCTGACACGTCCATGCGAGCTCCAGTAATCACCGCAGCGAGGATCAGAAATCGCGAAATTTGTATCACAGGGGTTTAGACGCGAAGCGCAGGCGGCAGGCAGAAAAAGAGCCTCAACGAAACAGCTGAAACGGTTGGGGCCGATTCGGTTGTTTGCAGTGTGTCTCAATCCGGTTGTTTTGCGTCAGAGGAAGTCCGGCTCGAAGCCTCATGCGAGGCATCCGAGCCGATGCACCCTAATAGCGGCCCGAGCGTGCGCCGCTGCTGCTGCCTTTGCGTGCCTGGTAGCAGTCCCGGCAAAACACCGGACGATCGCCGCGCGGTTCAAATGGCACAGTCGTTGGCTGGCCGCAGCCGGAGCAGATGACAGGTGTTCCCTGGGCTGGAGCCGAACGATAGCCGGAGCCTCCCCCCCTTGTTCGTTCTTCTTTGCCATGACGGCAAGGCTTGCAGCGCTTCGGGGTCGAATAACCGCGTTCCTGAAAGAACGCCTGATCAGCAGCGGTGAAGGTGAAGTCCTGCCCACAATCACTGCACGTAAGTTGAATATCTCCGGCCATGGGTCCTCTGGAGTTTCCTCGTGGCGATTGTACAGACGAGTTGGTAATTTTTATATAAGAATCTTCTTGAACGGCAAAAACTTATCGTTCACATTTAATCGATTTAGCGGGTTCGCGCCACCGTGCTGCGGCACGATATAGTTGGCTCAGTCAGACCGCGGCCGCCACGGGCTCGCCGCCAATCAGCGACAAGCGGATGACATTGCCCGATCCGGAGTTCGAAGCCGAGTGCATCCGCCGCATCCTTGCCGGCGAAAAGCAGCTGTTTCATGACCTCATCCGTCCTTGCGAGCGCTCCATCTATTTTCTGCTTCTCTCCTTGCTGAAGAACGAAACCGACGCCGAAGACGCGGCGCAGGAAACCGTCATCAAGGTCTACCAGAACCTGCGACAAGTTCCGTGGCGACTCGCAGTTCCGCACCTGGGTGCTCTCGATCGCCCGCAACGAAGGCCTGGGCCGCCTGCGCAAGATCGGAAGCCGCCGCGAAGACTCGCTCGATGCCGAGACCGATGAGCAGACGCGGCGACTACACGCCCGCCATCCTGACCAGTTGGCGCGAAGTCCCGACCGAGGCCTGGAACAAAAGGAGTTGGGCGCCATTCTGCGCAAGGCCATCGAGGGACTGCCGGAGATTTACCGTAACGTCGTGCTGCTCAGGGACATCGAAGAGATGGATATCCGCGAGACGGCGGCCGCGCTCGGCATCAGCGAGGGGGCAGTCAAGGTTCGTCTGCACCGGGCGCGCGCGCTGTTGCAGCGGGATCTGGCTCCGCAATTGAAGGGGTTTGCCCCCAAACGGCAAGGGCTTTCGGGGGGCGCGCATGAGGATCGACTGCAAACACGTCTGGGAGCACATCTCCGCCTACATCGACGGCGAGGTGGACGCGGATCTGCGCGCCGAAATCGACCGCCATCTCGAAACCTGCGAGATCTGCTCGGCGGTGCTCGACTCCACCCGCAACGTGGTCGTGCTCATGGCCGACGACGCGTATTCGAGCTGCCGGCGGGCTTCAGCGAGCGGCTGCATGCGCGGATCGACAGGGAACTGGAAGCAGCCCAGCGGCTGAGTCAGCTCGACTCAGAGGCAGTTTCCGGCAATTCTGCACGGCGGCGGTGGTCCGGTGCTATGAACCATGGGATGAGTCCACGTTTCCAGCCCAACCAGGATCAGCGTAACGATAGCCAGAATCATCTGCAGCCGCTCGGAGCGCTTCTGCTTGGCGCTCAGTTCGCGCCGGCGCCACTGTGCCGAAGGCCGGTTGCGCAGATGGCGAATCCAGGCAAGCACTGCCAGATTCAACACCGCCCCGACCGTCGCAACAATCAGCATGGGGATGCGGATAGCGTCCTGATGCAAACCCTTGCCGGCGCATAGATACCGCTGGCCGCTGCCAGCGCCGAAAGGCCGATCGCCACGCGAATGCCGCTGATCGTCAGAACCGCCGTGCACAGGCTCTGCAGCAGCGCAAACATCGCACTTGTCCAGCCAATCGACCGCATTTGCCTGAAGCTGATCAAAGAGCCTGTAGGGTTGTCGACACTTTGCGGATCCTGCTTCGGTTCTTGGATTTGCAATGGACTACCTCTGTCTTCCGGGGAATCTGGGCACCTGTCGACGTCCGCCGAACCCAGGGTAAAGCAAGCCGGCCCATGCGCCAATCCAAACTCCTGCCCGGCCCGTTCATAGGACAAGGAGACCGGTGCAAAGAAATTCATTTTCAGCTTGCCCCCTTTCCTTGTAACCTTTCGCGCATGCTGGCACTCCTAGTGTGCGTGCCACGGATTGTGCGACATCCGTGCTCCACGGTGTCGCGTAGTGACAACAACGGCGGCTTCCCCGCCCCAACCCCCAGCGAGGTCAATCTCACATGAAGAACCAATCAATGCAATGCTGCTCACCGCTGCTCTCACCGGTCTGATCGGCGGAACCGTCGCGGCTCACGCGGCGACCCCGGGTACAAACGCAAAGAACACACGGTGAAGGCCGCCAAGGCCGGTCTGCGCTACACCAGCGACAAGACCAGCCGCGAAGCACTCCTGTAAAGGCAAGAATGACTGCAAGGGCCAGGGCGGCTGCAAGTCCAGCGACAACGGCTGCAAAGGCAAGAACAGCTGCAAGGGCAAGGGCGGCTGCGCAACCGACGGCTCCAAGATGCCGAAGTTCGTCTAACTTCTGCCATCAGGACTCGGCGGATAGCGGCAGCGATTCTGCTCGCATACATCTTCGCGCGATCCTCTCATCTTGCTGGAGCGTCACTGCCGCTGGTCATCTGCAGTTCACGTCGTCAACTCGATCTGATCGGCGATCTGCAACTGAAGAGCTGACGAAGCTGATCCAGAGACTGTCTTCATGCCCGGTAATCGCTTCAATGCGTTTCAGGACCACGGCGTCGGAATCGGTCTGCGCATTCCGCATTACCAGCACATTTTTTCGCGCAAGCCGGTGGTCGACTGGTTCGAAATCATCTCCGAGAATTTCATGATCGACGCCGGCCGTCCGCTGGCCATGCTCGATCAGATTCTCGAGCAATATCGCGTCGTGCAGCACGGCGTCTCCATGTACTTCGGTTCCGCGACCGAGCCCGACCCGGAGCACCTGAAGCGGCTTAAGACATTGGTTCGCCGCACCGGCACCCCCTGGCTCAGCGATCACCTCTGCTGGGGCTCGGTCGACGGCACCTACACCCACGACCTGCTCCCGCTGCCCTACACGTGGGAAGCCGTGGCGCGCACCGCTGAGCGCGTCCGCCAGGTGCAGGACTACCTCGAAATTCCGGTCGCCGTCGAAAACGTCAGCTCCTACGCCGCATTCACCGCATCGGAGATGACGGAGTGGGAGTTCCTTACCGAAGTCGTAGAGCGCGCCGACTGCGGCATTCTGCTCGACGTCAACAACATCTACGTCTCGTCGGTGAATCACGAGTTCGATCCAATGGAGTACGTCAACGCCGTGCCTGCGCATCGCGTGGCGCAGATTCACATCGCCGGCCACTCGCGATACGAGAAATACATCCTCGACACGCACGATCATCCGGTCATCGATCCGGTATGGGAGCTCTACGCGCGCGCCATCGAGCGTTGCGGCCCCACTCCCACGCTTCTCGAATGGGACGACCACATCCCCAGCTTCGATGAAGTGCATGCCGAGGCCATGAAGGCAAACCGCTGCATTCACAAATTCGCGAACGTGCCAGATGCGGTGGATTCCCCGGCTCTCGCTTCTGAGACCTGGGATAACAAGGTCCTGGAGGCTTCAAAATGAGCACCACGACCTTGGCTCAACTCCAGCGCGAAATGGCCCCCGCCGTCATGACGCCCCTCACTCCTGATGAGGAGATGCGCCGCGAATCGCCCGATGGCCGTCCGATGGAGGAGGTGGCCGCGTCGTTCATCGCGCCCAACAGCCGCCTCTCTGCATTCGAGCGCCTGGAAATCTACAACCGACAATATTGGTTTCGCGTGCTGGGCGCACTTGCCGAGGACTTTCCTGCGCTTCGCTCGGTGATCGGGGCTCGCGCCTTTGATGCCATGTCTGTCGCCTACCTTACTGCGCACCCCAGCCGATCGTTCTCGCTTCGTAATCTCGGTTCGCACCTCGCCGAATGGCTGGCAAATAATCCTCACTTCGCCGGCCGCCGCGCTCGTCTGGCTCAGAATGTTGCCCGCATGGAATGGGCTTTTGTCGAGGCTTTTGATGGCGCAGAACGTGACCCGCTTACCCTCGAACAGATCTCTACACTTGACGGCAACTCGCGCCTCGCACTGCAGCCGCATCTGCGACTGATAGCGCTCGATTTTCCCGTGGACGACCTCGTGCTGAAACTGCACAAGAACGAAAGACGACAAACAAGCGAGGCCGGAGTTGAACACGAGGACGATGAGCAAGCTCCCGCAAAGCTTCCGTCGATGCGACGCAAGCCCACCTGGCTCGCAGCCCACCGCGTCGATCTTTCGGTCTACTATCTCCGCTTGAAGCGCGAGGAATTCCGTACGCTCGCCGCTATTCGCGAGGGCAAGCCGCTAGCCCAGGCGATCGAGATCGGAATCACCAGCTCCCGCTTGCCCAGTGCAAAGCGGCCACAATTGGTCCGACAATGGTTCACCAATTGGTCGGAACTCGGCTGGATTTGTGCGCCCGACCTCGATTCGTTGCATTCCCAGCGCGGTATCGCTCGAAATTCTTTGTAACTCCATGGCATCAAAGATTGTCTTAGAGAGGAATGACAATCGCTCAGCAACGCACATTCCTTACCGCCGAATGGAAGAACCTGCTGATGCTGAACTACTCCGTGGATCCGGCTCATCTTCAGCCGTTCGTTCCGGCAGGTACGGTGCTCGACCAGTTCGACGGCAGAACCTACATCAGCCTTATTGGTTTCGAATTCAACAAGACCCGGGTGTTCGGCCAGTCGATTCCGTTCCATCAGGCGTTCGAAGAAGTGAACCTGCGTTTTTACGTTCGGCGTTCGGAAAAGAGAGGCGTCGCTTTCATTCGCGAACTCGTCCCGAAGTATGCCGTCACCGCCGTGGCACGCATCGTTTACGGAGAGAACTACGCATGTGTGCCCATGTCGCATCGCATTCAGAGCACCGCCGGAAACACGACCGCGGAATTCTCGTGGGGATCAGGAACGAGTCTCTGCATGATCTCTGCACGGTCTTCGGGAGAGGGCTACATCCCGGATGAGGGCTCGCTGAGTCAGTTCATCACCGAGCACTACTGGGGCTATGCATCACAGCGGCACGGTGGCACGATGGAGTACGAAGTGCAGCACCCGAAGTGGAAGGTCATGGATGCAGGGTCTGCGCGTTTCACAGGTAATTCAGAAAGGTACTACGGGCCTGAATTTGCGAACGCTTTGGCTGAGCCGCCCGATTCCGCGTTCCTCGCCGAAGGATCGGCAGTCACGGTTTTCAAGGGTTCGGTGATTGATTCCGCGCCTTGATGGATATCACTCCTCGCGTTCCTCAGAAAAAGAACAACAAGGCTTTGCCCCCGGCAACTTGGAAAGGGAATTATGAGCATCCTGCACACCGCGCGGAAAACCTACGACGGCTTCGCTTCGATCCTGAATAAGCTGCAAGACCCGCTGCTGCTCGCGATCCGCCTCTACTGGGGCTGGCAGTTCATGCAGGACGGCTGGGGCAAACTTACGCACCTCGACAAGGTGACTGGCTTCTTCGCCAGCCTCAACCTTCCTGCCCCGCACATGACGGCCCTGATGGTTGCGCTCGTCGAACTCTGCGGCGGATTTCTGTTTACATTGGGTATCGCATCGCGTCTCACCTCGCTCGTACTCTTCGTCAACATGACGGTGGCCTACCTCAGCGTTCCCGACGACCGCGTCAACTTCTCTCACATCTTTTCCAAGCCCGAAGATTTCTACGGCGCAACCCCGTACACCTATTGGTTCGCCGCGCTCCTCATCCTTATCCTGGGGCCGGGACTGTTCGCCGTGGATACATTGATTCGCAGCAGATTTGCCACACAGGGTGAGCGCGCGCACACAGCGGCGTGAAGACACTGCGCTATCATCTCTTGACCAATCCACCAGCGGACTCAAGAGACTATGCGCATCGCCTACATGCTTACGTCGCTCGGCATCGGTGGTGCAGAACGGCAAGTGATCGCACTGGCTGAACGCATGGCCGCACGCGGGCACCAGGTTGTTCTCATCGTACTCAAGCCTCCAGAAAAGCATGAATGGCCCACTGCTGTTGAAGTAGTCCGGCTCAACGCGAACAAGTCCTTCGGCGACCTTTGCTCGGCGCTTATGCGAGCTCATCGCTTCCTAGGCGATTTCCGGCCCGATCTCGTCCACAGCCACACCTTCCCCGCCAACCTGGCGGCGCGAGCGCTTCACATTCTCGGCAGCGCTCCGGCCGTGCTCTCCACCATTCATAACGTCTACGAAGGCGGATGGCGACGGACGGTTCTTTACGGACTCACAGACGGCCTCAGCATTCACACCACGGCAGTGAGTGAAGCGGTAGCAAATCGCTACATTGAAATTGGCGCAGTTCCGCAAAAGAAATGTTCTGTCGTCACCAATGGCATCGATCTGCATGAATTCGACCCCGAGAGAATGCACGAGGGTTTATCGCGGCAGCACAGTGATGCTACGGGCGATTTCATCTGGCTCGCCGCCGGCCGCATGGTTCCGGCGAAAGACTTCGATAATCTGCTGTCCGCCTTCAAACGTGTACAGCCGGAGATCCCGCAGACCCAGCTATGGATCGCCGGCGACGTCAGCGAAGGGCGGTCCATGCGCAACAAGGGCGACTGCCCTTCAGCAGAATCACCAGGCTCAGACCAGGTCCGCTGGCTCGGCCATTGCGACAACATGGCGGAGACTTTGGCCGCCTGCGACGCTTTCGTCCTCAGCTCTGCCTGGGAAGGCATGCCTCTCGTCGTCGGTGAAGCCATGGCGATGCAGAAGCCCGTTGTCGCTACCGACGTTGGCGGTGTCCGCCAACTCGTCGCCGATGCCGGCGTGATCGTTCCACCGAAGAATTCCGATGCGCTCGCTGAGGCAATGCTTCGCGTCATGCGAATGTCTCAACAACAGCGCGACACCATGGGCAAAGACGCGCGCCAGCGAATCCGCCAGTACTTTGACATGGACGCAAAGGCCGATGAATGGGAGGCAATCTATTCCCGTTTATTGCGTGATCGCCGATAAGAAATCAGCGAATCAGCGCGTGATACCCTTATCAGCGGATTTTGTGGGCTAGCCTTGGTCGTTCTTTATCGCGGCAACGGGCCGAAGGGAAATTAATGCGAATTCATAGATCGTGTATCGCGCTCTTTGCGATCGAAGCTGCACTGTTTCTATTTCTCACTCTGTCCGCAGCAGCGCAAGCAGGCGCGACTCCGAACGCCACTATCGTGCTCGATCGCGGCTGGCAATTCCGCCTGGTAACAACTACTCCATCCGACCCCAACGCCGGCTGGATGCCCGCCACCGTCCCGGGTGATGTGCATCTCGATCTACTCGCGAACAAGAAGATTCCCGACCCGTTCTATCGTGACAACGAATCGAAGCTGCAGAGTATTCAGGACGAAAGCTTTGAATACCGCGTCAGTTTCAACGTTACCGCCGCCCAACTCGCGCGTTCGCACGTGGACCTTATCTTTGATGGCCTTGACGCCACTGCCAATGTCTACCTGAATGGTGCACAGGTGCTCTTCGCTGACAACATGTTCCGCGCGTGGCGCGTCGCAGCGAAACCGAACCTGCATGTCGGCGCTAATCAACTCCGGGTCGTCTTTCCGTCGCCCATCAAGGCGGCGGCCGAGGTCGCGGCGCTCGATCCCTGGCAACCCAAAACAAAGACCGCTCCCAAGACCTACGTGCGCAAAGCTGCCTACGAATACGGATGGGACTGGGGCCCGACCTTCGTCACCAGCGGCATCTGGCGTCCCGTCCGCATCGAGGCGTGGGACAAGGTCCGCATCGCCGACTTCGCCATCCGCCAGCGCGACGTAAGCAGGGAAGTAGCGCACGTGGATGCGGAAGTAGAAGTGGAAGCACGCGCAAAGCTGGTCCGCTACGGATCGCAGTGAGTTATTGGGCACACGGAGCCCCGATTGCTGGCGTCGCGCCCTCCACCACCGTTACGGCCAACCTTCATGTGGGCCGGAACCTTATCGACCTTCCCATCGAGATTCGGCAACCAAAGCTGTGGTGGCCCGTCGGCTATGGCGATCAATGCCGCTATAATTTCACGGCAGCGCAGCATCGCGACGACTGCGAACAGCGGAGATGGACAGCACGAACGTGATGACCGGCCTCCGCTCCATCGTCCTCGATCGTCATCCCGACAAATGGGGCCGATCCTTCCAACTCGTCGTCAACGGCATTCCTGTCTTCGCCAAAGGCGCCGACGTTATCCCGTTTGACAGCTTCCCCAATCGCGTCACGACAGCCGACTATCGCCGCATCCTCGAATCCGCCCGCGACGCCAACATGAACATGATCCGCCATTGGGGCGGAGGCTACTACGAGACCGACGAGTTCTACCAGATCTGCGACGAACTGGGCATCCTGGTCTGGCAGGACTTCATGTTTGGTAACGACTGGCAGCCCGGCACCTACAGTTTCAAACTCAACATTGAAGCCGAGGCCGAAGACCAAGTCCGCCGCCTCCGCAATCATCCCAGCATCGTGCTGTGGTGCGGCAACAACGAAACCGAGGGTGCCATGGGATGGATGCCGCGCCCCACGCTTCCTGCCGATGTCCGCTACCAGATGTGGCAGGATTACCTCACAGAATTCAGTGGCATCCTTCCGCGCGTGGTTGCGCGCCTCGAACCCGAAGTCCCGTATTGGCCAAGTTCGCCGAGCGCCGATTACGAGGCACTTTCCAGTCACTACCAGAGCGGAGATGCGCACATTTGGGACGTGTGGCACGGTCGAGTGCCCTTCTCAACCTACGAAACACACAACGCGCGCTTTGTTACGGAGTACGGCTTTCAGTCATTTCCGGAAATGAAGACCATCGAAGCCTTCACCGAGCCTGCCGATCGCGCCAGCATCTTCACGCCCGTGATGCTCGCGCATCAGAAGAACAACGAAGGCAACTCCATCATCCACGACTACCTGCTCAAGGACTATCCCGAACCGAAAGACTTCGCCAGCTTCCTCTACGTCAGCCAGGTGCTGCAAGCCGAAGGCATCAAGATCGGCGCAGAGCATTTCCGTCGCAGTC
The DNA here is from genome assembly GCA_963735215.1 of uncultured Acidobacteriaceae bacterium. Classification (GTDB taxonomy): domain Bacteria; phylum Acidobacteriota; class Terriglobia; order Terriglobales; family Acidobacteriaceae; genus Telmatobacter. The sequence continues at coordinate 704,706 of CAVTKF010000019.1, forward strand.
GTCCTGAAACCATGGGCTCGATTTTCTGGCAACTCAATGACTGCTGGCCTGTCGCTTCGTGGTCCAGCATTGATTACTACGGACGCTGGAAGGCATTGCAATGGTATGCGCGTCGCTTCTACGCACCGGTCCTCGTTTCGCCGCATGTCGAAGACGGATCCGTAAAGGTCTACGTTGTATCCGACAAGACCCTACCTACGCCGGCTTCTCTTCGCGTCCGCCTGATGGACTTCGATGGCAAAGTATTGCTCGAAGAAAATCACGACTTCAGCATCGATCCGCTCGCCAGCAAGGTCTATCTCGACTGGCCGCTCGCAAAGCTCACGCAGGCCGGTGCCGCTGACACCTCGCGCGTATTCGTCGTTGCCGAAGTATCCGCCGCTGGATCACAGCTCTCGCGCAACCTGTTGTACATCGCACCAACTAAGGAGATTCAGCTCAAGCCCGCGAAGCTTTCGATCACCACCATCGGCACAAACGGCATCTACAAAATCCGTGTAACTTCGCCCGTCCTTGCCCGCGACGTTTACATCTCTCTTGGAGCCATTGACGCCAAGCTCACCGACAACTACTTCGACATCCTTCCCGGCGAGACCGCAGAAATCAACGCCACCACCAACGCCACACTTGCCGAACTCAAGGCGCAGCTCAAGGTCGTCTCGCTTACCGATGCGTTTGCGGCGCGGTCCCAGCCCGCGACCATTTCCGCCGCGCACTAGACAAAAGGAAAAAGGCCGGAGCATTTCGCCCCGGCCTTCCTCGACACCCCAGTCAATTAAAACGAGAACACAGCCTGCACAAATATGCGCCGGGCAGCGCCGCCGGAACTGAACATTCCTCCGGCCAGGCTCGTCGAATGCCCAAATTGGGGGCCGGGATCGTTCAGCCCTGTGGCGGTATTAGGCGTGGGAATGATCGTCCCCGTCGGTTGACCATAGTCGATATTGTTGAACAGGTTCAGCGCTTGCACGCTAAAGTTCAGCGAGTATTTGCGGCCCGTGCTGGTCGGCCCGAACATTCCGCCCGGTCCACCTCGTCCACCACCGCTCAATCCTCCCGGGCCGAGGCCGCCTCCCGGAGGTCCGCCGCGTCGTCCGCCGCCGCCACCGTCTGGAGGTCCGCCACCCATTCCAGTCGGATTCGGCCCGTTCGCTTCGATCTTCGGTCCCAGACCAAATGACCGGCTGACCCTCAGGTTGAATGAGAATGCCGCTGGACCGTTTCCAAGATTGACAGGAATCAATTTCTCGCCGGGTTGTGGCGCAACGTTCAGCACACCAAACGAGGTCACTACCCGGTCAGCCGCGGGAGTCGAATCTGTAGCATACGAAGGCCGCTGATTGAAGAAGTTATTCAGGGGATCGGTCGGAAGCGTGATGTTATACGGTTTACCCGACTGCGCAAGCATGAAAGGACTGAAGCGGATTGCCCAAGGCCCGTTGTAGTTGCCCATGGCGAAAAGCATGTTGGGCGACACGAACGCTGCTCGCCCGTAATCCTCGGTAAGATCGTAGGCGTTCGATGCCGTGCCGCCTGTGCCGGCGCTGTTACTGTTTGCAATCGCATACGTGTAAAAGCTGGTCAGGCTCAGATTTTTGGTCACTCTGGCATTGACACTCGCGATCAGCTGATTCTCCTTGAAGACAGCTTCTGGATAGTACTGGTAAAGGTATCCACCCGAGTCGGTTTGCGGAGTTCCACCCACTGCCTGGTTGGCATTGCGCGTCACCAGTTGATGCACTCCGAAAGAGTGTAAGTAGGTCAGCGTCGCGCTCGTCCCTGCTGTGATCTGTCGCTCGAGGCTCACGCCGGCCTGCCCCGTGTAAGGAGAATGGTAGTTCGATGCAACCTCATATTTCACCGGCACAGAAGAGCCCCCCGCGCCTGAGCTTGAACAGGTGCTGAAATCAATCTGATCCAGTGAAGTCGCCTGCCCGCCGCCGCTTGTCGTCGAGCTGCAGACTGGGTTGATAAGCACCAACTGGTTCTGAACGTTGGAGCGGTTCACCGTAATCAGGTTGCGAACGTCAAACCGGTCGTAAAACGTACCGTACCCCGCGCGAAGCACAGTTTTCGTCTTCTTGCTGTTGCCGCCGCCGTCCAGCGCGTAGGCCATCGACACGCGCGGAGCCCAATCATTGTGGTCCGAGACCTGCGTCTGCGCCTCCCAGCGCACACCTGCTGAAAACGTCAATCGCCGATTCACCTTCCAGTCGTCCTGTGCAAACAGCGCGATGTCAAATACATTCGCAAGCGACGACGGCAACCCTGTCGTGTAAGTTGCCGAACTGGGACCATCGCCTTCGCTTACCAACTGGTTAAACGGCGTTCCGGCGAGAAGCCCGTTGGCCACGTTCTGATAAAACTGGTATTGCGAGAATACGAAGTTCCCATTGAAATTGGAGTTCGTATAATTAGCGTCCAGACTGTCACGAATGCGCGTGCCAAACTTGATGGCGTGAGGGCCGTGGCTCAGAGTCGTGATGTTCCAGAACTCCAGCCGCGTGGCATGATCGCGGTATACCTGGCCTGGATAGCCGCCGCCGGTGAAATCGCCTTGCACGTTAACCGTGTTCTCTGTTGAATCGGGATAGTGGTTTTCGTTCTGCCGCTCATATTGAAAGCGCGTTTCATTCACCGCATGATCGTTGATCACGAAGGCATCGCTCATTTGCAGCGTGTAATCCGTGTTTGACTCGTGCGTTGAAGCCGACGGGAGATACAGATTATTCAGGTCCGCGTGTTCCGATTCTGACCAGAAACCGAATCGCGCCGTCAACGTGTTCTTCGCGCCAAGCTGCCAATCGACGCGCGCCGATGCATTATCGCGGATACGCTGGTTAACGACGGCCACGGGATAGTTCACATTATTGTTGTAAGTGTTTTCCGCAGGATCATAAAGAACCGCGTTGAATATCTTCCATGCATTCACATTATTTGTGTTGCGCTGTTCCGCGCTTGCAAAGAACGATGCCGTCTTTGAAATGGCGCCACTCACCGTCCCGTTGAACTGGTAGCTGTAGTAATCGGGAATCGAACTCGTGAATGGATTACCGGTGTTGAAGTGACTGTCATTTCCCTGGATAAAGAACTGTCCGTGCAGCTTGTCCATGCCCGGCTTGGTAAGTATCTCGATGCGCCCATATCCCAGCCGGTCAAACTCCGCCGAAAAAGGATTCTGATTGATGCGAATCTCGCGGATCGCCGACTTTGGCGGAAGCTGTCCGCCGCTGAATCCGTCGATATAAATCTGCCCGCCATTGGGCCCTGCCGATGGGCCGGCTAGCGCCGCAAGCTCATTCGATAATTCATCCGGGTCATCCGAGAGCGCGTCCAGATCCTTGTCCTTCAACACAAGCGCATTGGCGTTGCCACCGGCTTCCACGTTCACCGTTGGCGACTCGTCGGAAACCACCACGCTTTGCTGCTCCACCTCAATCGCCATGGCGATGTCGACGCGTTTGATTTGTCCCGCCGCGACCGGAATAGCCTGCGATTGGAAGGGAGCGAATCCCGCATATTCGGCCTGCACGATATAGTTGCCCGCCGCCAGTCCTGACACCGAGTAAGCTCCGCTCGCGTCTGCCGCCGCCGTTCCCGCAGTCTTGCCGTCGGCCGTAGCCACCGTAACCTTGGCGCCGGGGATCAAAGCGCCCGTCTGGTCCGCAATGTGGCCGTGAATCGTCGCCGTTCCGGCGCTACCCGGGCTCGCTTGTGCATGCGCCGCCAGACTCGCCAAACCAAGAGCTAACGCAATAAGAAAATGCATGATGCAGTGGTGTCGTAAATGCACTGATTCCTCGCTTAATTTCTATGAGTGCCAAATCTGAATTGAGTCTGATTACTGCGCTCCTGCTTCGGCTCCGCCCGAGCCCATGCTCCAATTGGCAAGCAGGTTGCGCGAAGCATCGGGGCTCTCCAAGAGAGGCTCAACCCCGGCCAGCAGTTTGATCGCGGTTACGTCGGTGGCGCCCTCGGTCGATACCAGCATGACCGCTTCGCCTTTCTTTATGTCGTCGAGCTTCACCGCCGGCGCGCGGTCAAGAATCTGCCCCAGTCCGCCACTGCTTCGGCGTGCCTGGCCTGTTCCCGCCGCGTTGCTTGCGTTGCTTTGTCCGCCTTCGGACGACGTAGATCCAGGCGTTTCGCCGCCCTGACGAGCGGGCATCGTTGTCCCGCCGGTGCCCGCGGTCGCACTACCCTTTAACCGGGCAGCGATCATCCTTGCCATCATGTCGGGCAGGCGCCGCATCTCTGCGTCCGCCGTAATATGCACGGTTACGTTCTTCTTCGTTGCCAGATCTTTCACCGTCAACGTCGAAGCCCCCGTGTCGATCGAGGACACCACTCCTGAAATGTTTCTGAAGCTCCCTGAAACCACCTCGGTCGCTGCAATCTCACTACCATCCGCATTCTTCTGCCCCAGTACCTGGAATTGATCACCGGCCTGAATCGCACCGAGGGGCGCCGGCTGCGTATCCGCAAAGCGGATCGAGTTCGGTGCATAGCGTTTCAGTATCGTCGTCTTGCTGACGTGAACCGTGACTATCTTCGCCGTTGGCCCTGCGCCAGTCGTGACTACAACGATGCCCGAAGCCGCGTCAACGCTCTTCACCAGTCCGCCGACGCCGCTGCGCTGCCACTCATCGCGCTCCTGCTGCTGCTTCTGCGCAATGTCGGTCTGCTTCATCGCCACCAGTTGCAGCGCTTGCGGAGTCGCTCCCGTCGCATTTGGGTCGAGCTTCACCAGCACCCGGTCGCCAGCAGCGAGATCGGTTAGCTGAATTGTCTCCGCCGCGCTCAGATCCTTCTGTCCAGGCGCCAGCCGCTTGATCACCGCAGACGCAGGCACTTCCACCTGCTTCGATTCGCCCGCATCCGTCTTCACCGTGATCGTGCTGCCATTGATCGAAGTGATCGTCCCGACGAATCGCGCCGGGGCCTGTGCTCTGAGTCCCGTGCACGCCGTGGCCAAAGCGATCAAAACAAACAACCGCGCCATCACAACCACAAATAGATTGCAGTTCCTGCTCTTCATCTTTCTCTCCGCGCATCCACAGTCAAGACGCTGCGCTGTAATCGTTATCTGTTTCGGTAGACGAACCAGCCACTCAAAAGGTTGAGAAACAGTGTCAAACTATGAACCCATTTTTGAGATCGCTTCGATGAGTCTTATATAGAAGTAGACATAGCACTTAACTGAAACGATTTTCTTAAGGAAATCTTAAGCTCCGCGACGTCTTGAACTGAATTGCCATATACGTTTCGGCAATACACTGGCCGCGAGCGCCTCCCCATTATGGTCTGAGCTTCGCGGTTTCCAGTCCTGATCGAATGGACAACCTCTTGTAAGATCACTGAACATGTCGAAGGGTCTTGATCCTGAGACCTGGGAAGCGATGTGCATCAGCCACTTTGGCCTACGCATACGCGATCTGCCCCAGAACCGCCAGCCGCTTCGCCCCCGTCGCGGCAGGCACATTTCCAGGAAGCCGATGCCACGTCATCCAGGCCATCAGCGCAAACGCCGCAGCCTCCTTCGCCTCCGCCGGAAGTCCGAACGTCTCGATCGTTGTCACCTTGCATCCCAGCGGTTCAAGCCTCGCCTTTAGCATCGACATCAACGTCGCGTTCCGCGCGCCTCCGCCAGAGACAATGTAATCAACTGGCGCGCCCTGCATCTTATCGAACACAAATCGCTCGAAGCTCCAGGCAATACTCTCCGCCGTCAGCGCTGTCGCCGTTGCCAGCGCATCCTCAGGTTTTCGGCTCACGCGCCGGCAAGTCGCAAGAAACTTGGCCGCATACTCGCGTCCGAACTCCTCGCGTCCGGCTGTCTTCGGCGGCCGCAACGCAAAATACCGATTGCGCAGCATCTGCACAACCACAGAATCGAGCACTCGACCCTTCGCCGCGATCGCGCCATTGCGATCGTATGACTTCTCAAACAGCTTCTGCGCGAGCGCATCCATCACCATGTTGCCGGGGCCAGTGTCGAAAGCGAACTCCTCATCGATACTTGCTCCCGCTGGAATCGCTGTTAAATTTGCGATGCCGCCGATATTCTGCAACACCCGCCCGCGCTTTCGATCGGCAAACAGAACATGATCCAGCAGCGGCACCAGAGGCGCACCCTGTCCGCCCGCCGCCATATCCGCAGGCCGAAAATTCGAAACCACCGGCACACCCAGTTCCGCCGCGATCAGCGCAGCCTCGCCCGCCTGCCAGGTGCATGCAAATGTCTTGCCCGCATAGGACGTCGCCCGGGCCTGGTGATACAGCGTCTGCCCATGACATCCGATCAGCTCGATCTGAACATTATGCCGAGCCACCGTCGCCTTCACCGCATCCGCATACGCTATACCTAGCCGCCAATTCAACCGCGCGAGTTCCGCCGTCGAGGTCGCTTTCGCATTCATTGCGGCAAGAACTGCACGGCGCAGAACCGCGGGGTAGCGAAATCCCTCATGCGCCAGCAGCGTTAGCTTCGGCCGGCCTCTAGAAGCTGCGATCCGCACCACCGCAACATCGATCCCGTCAGCCGACGTTCCGCTCATCACTCCGGCCACAATCAACGGCTTCAACTTCACGAAGCCTCCGCCGGAGACGCGGCCCGCGGTGCGGCAACGGCCGAAGCATTCAGAATCGCCGCTACCGTTTCGTTGAATTCCAGAATGCTCTTCCGCAATGCTTCGAGCTTTTGAGGACTCAGCGCCGTCGACACGCCGAGCGCATACAAGAGGGCTCGTTTCCTTTCGGTGTTGCGCGCAGTCGCCATCAGAATCTTCCGAAACGCCGCAGACCGCTCGCCTTCTGAAACCAGCGCCTCATACGTACGCAAAATCAACTCCGCGCTGTGGCAGATCTCCAGCAGATCCGACCCCGCTCGAATCGCCGCCACCGCTGCTTCTTCCACCGGCAGAAACTTCAGAATGCCGCCCATCTCCAGATCGTCGGAGAGAATGATCCCCTTGTACCCGATCCGTTTGCGCAGCGTCTCTGCAATCCAGAATTTCGAAGCGCTCGCCGGCTCCTTCTTTCCCGGTGTGCGCGGATAGGCCGCATGATTCATCATGATCATCGGCATTTCCCGATGCAGTTCACGATAAGGAACCACGTCCTCATTCCAAATCTTCCGCCACGTGCGCGGAATCTCCGGTGTTACAAAGTGCGTATCGCCAGCCGCTCCGCCCAGCCCCGGGAAGTGCTTTCCGCACCCCACCACTCCCTGCGCCGCAATCCCGGTCAGAAACTCATGCGCATATTCAATTACTTCCGCAGCATTTGCACCGGCGGTCCGCGACCCCAATACTTCGGCTGCCTCAGGCAATGCAAGATCCACCACGGGTGCCAGCGTCGTATTGAATCCGAACGCCTTTACCGCCCGCGCAATCAGATCCCCATGGATTCGCGCCAACGCCGCAGATCTGTGTGCTCCATCCTTCCGTGTCAGCGTGGACCCGGGTGCCCCATCCTTTCGCGCTTTTCGCGAAAGGGTGGGAGTGCGCATCGCCGCAGCCACCGCCTGCGCCGACGCAATTGGCGCCAGCGCATCGCGCAGCCGGTTCACCGTCCCGCCTTCCACGTCCACGCAGCGCACGGCTTTCGTGGAGCAGAACCCGGTTGCCTCAAGAAGCAGTGCGCGTGTCTGTTGCGCATCCGTGACGTTGCGCTTGAACAGAATGACACCGCCTGGGCGCACCAGCCGGAGCCACGCCCGTTCCAGTGCAGTCAGTTCCGTTCCGCCCAGTCCCACCACCAGCAGACTTCCCGCCGCTTGCCGAATCGTCGCGCTCATGATTTCTCCTTGAGCTCCTGGAGCTTCTGGCAAATGTACCCGACGATGTAGTCCCTCCGTGTACTTTCGATGAGATCGTGGTTGTACACGAGATCACAGATAGCTTTGTCGACTACCTTCCAGACCTCCGTTCCTCTATAGGCGTCGTAGGGAGTACGCGATGGTGTCACTGTCATCCCTTCTCCTTGAGCTCCTGCTGCAACTCTTCCAGCAGATTCAATGCCTGCAGCGGCGTCAGCGCATTCACATCTACCGCCTCAATCCGATCCACAATCCGTTGTGACAGCGGTGTAAAGATCGTCATCTGCATCGGCTCCGGAGCAGTCTCTACCTGCACGCTCTGCCGCTCCTGCTTCTCATGCTGCCTCAGCACATGCTTCGCGCGATCGATCACCACCGTCGGCAACCCAGCCAGCTTTGCTACCTCAATACCGTAACTCTTACTCGCTGCTCCCGGCTGAATCGTGTGCAGAAAAACAATCCCGCCCGCGCCTTCTTTCACGCCCACGCGCAGATTGCGCACGCGCGGCAGCTTCTCCGCCAGCATCGTCAACTCGTGATAATGCGTCGCAAACAGCGTTCGCGCCCCCGTCTCCGCATGAAGATACTCAACCGTCGCCCAGGCCAGCGACAGACCATCAAACGTCGCCGTCCCGCGTCCCATCTCATCCAGCAGAATCAGCGATCGCTTCGTAGCGGTGTTCAGAATCGTCGCCGTCTCCGTCATCTCCACCATAAAGGTGGAGCGGCCTCGCGCCACGTTGTCGCTTGCCCCAATGCGGGTGTAGATGCGGTCCACCAAACCTAGCCGCAGACTCTGCGCCGGAACAAAGCACCCCATCTGCGCCATCAGGACCAGCATCGCCGCCTGCCGCAGATACGTGCTCTTGCCACCCATATTCGGTCCCGTAATCAGCAGCAGGCTCGGCCCATCCTCGCTCGCGCTGAGATATAGATCGTTCGCGATAAATCGTCCCTCGCGCGTCTCTTCCATCCACTGCTCAATCACGGGATGCCGCGCCGCCACCGCCTCCAGCACTTGCTCTTCAGCGAGCACAGGCCGCACATACCGCCGAAGCGCCGCCAGATGCGCAAAATTCGTCAGCAAGTCCGCCTCTGCAACCGCCGCCGACGTCCGTCGAATTCTTCCCGCCGCCTGCAACACCTTCGCCCGAAGCTCCAGAAAGATCCGCTTCTCAATTTCGATGCAGCGATCGTGCGCCGTGAGAATCTTGACTTCGTACTCCTTCAACTCCGGCGTCGTAAACCGTTCCGCATTCACTAATGTCTGCTTGCGTTCATAGTCCGCCGGAGCCATCGCCAGATTCGACTTCGTAATCTCGATGTAGTAGCCGAAGACCGAGTTGTAGCGCACCTTCAGGGAACCAATTCCCGTCCGCGCTCGCTCCCGCTCCTCGATCGCCGCAATCGACTGGCGGCCGGTAGATGAAATTGCGCGCAGCTCATCCAGTTCCGCATCCACGCCCGCCGCAACTGCTCCGCCATCTGCCATGGTCAGCGGAGGCTCTGCCACCAGCGTCGTCGCAATCCGCGCCGTTACATCTTCAAGCGTGTCTAGCCGCCCAATCAGTTCGCGCCACAGAGGAGCCTGCATCGCCTCCATCGCCGCTTTCAAACCAGGCAATCGCGCCAGGCTCGCCGCCAGCCCGCGCACATCGCGTGGCCCCGCCGAATCCAGGCTCAGCCGCGCCAACAGCCGTTCCAGATCAAGAATCGCCTCAAACGCCCGCCGCACTTCTTCGCGCTTCAGGAGGTCTCCATGCCCCTCAGCCACCGCTTCATAGCGCGCGTTCAACATGTCGGCATCAATCAGCGGCCTCAGAATCGTTGCCCGCAGCAGCCGCTTTCCCATCGGCGTCTGGCACGCATCGAGCGTGCGGAAGAGCGTCGCCCGGTCGTCCTGTCCCGCGAACAACGGCTCGACGAGTTCCAGATTCCGCACCGTCACCTGGTCAAGTTCCAGCGCCGTCGAGTGCTCCTGAAACTTCAGCGAATCAATGTGCAGCGCCTCGTTCTTCTGCGTCGTCCGCACGTAGTGCAGAACTACTCCGGCAGCAATCGCCGCCGCCTCATGTCCCACCAGCCCGAATCCCTCAAGCGATCGAACCTGCAGTTGCCGCTCCACCAGCGGCACCGCGAAGTCGCGCGTCCACATCCAGTCCTCCACGCGGGTCTTCGCCGGAATCTTTTCGAGAGCGCCTGGGATCTCTGCACTCGTCGCCAGCAGCACCTCGCTTGGCCCCGCAAGCAGCAACTCTTCCAACGCCTGCTGCCGCGCCTTCGCGCCCTGAAACTCCGCCGTCCGAAACTCCCCCGTAGAAACATCCAGCAGCGCGACCGCGCACACCAGATTTGGGTGCCCCATCCTGCCGCCGTCTTTTGCGGCAGGGTGGGAGGGAACTCCGCCCACCTCAAAATACGCCGCCAGAAAATTGTTCCGTTCCTGCCCGAGCGCCGCATCCAGCGCTGTCCCAGGCGACAGAACCCGGGTCACCTCCCGCTTCACAATCTTCTTGGTAAGCTTCGGATCCTCCATCTGGTCGCAGATCGCGATCCGATATCCCTTCCTCAGCAATTTTGTCAGGTATCCCTCGACGGAATGGTAGGGCACCCCGCACATCGGCAACTGCCGCTCCCGATCCCGTGCCGTCAGCGTCAATTGCAGCTCCCGGCTCGCCGTTACCGCGTCGTCATAGAAGAGCTCGTAGAAATCCCCCATGCGAAAGAACAGCAGGGCATCGGGATTCTCCCGCTTCGCCGCGGTCCACTGCCGCATGAAAGGAGTAGGCTCCAGCGACTTCCCGCCCGTCTTGCCCACTGGCGGCTCAGCAGGAGCTAATTCGAGTTCTTCAGGGTCAGGGGAAGACGGCGGCGCCGCCGCGGATTGGAGGTCTGCGGGTTGCACGATTGCCTACAGATTATCGTGACGAGGCACCCTCGAGGTGTGCAGAACAAGGGGCAAACCCACCGATTCCCGGCTCGGCATCCGGGTCCCATGCTGTGCTCTCAGCTTGTATGATTTCCTCACCAATCAAAGAATCCAGAGAGCCCAGCGAAAGCAAATCCGCCATGTCCGCCAACCTAGGCATTACCTCCGATCTCGATAAGCCAAAGATCTTCGAATGTCCCAACTGCAAGCAGACCATCGACACCGCATCGCCAGAGTGCCGCTTCTGCTCTAAGCCCATTGATCCCCAGGCCGCCGAAGCAGCCGCTGCAAAAATGGCCCGCATCAACCGCGCCTGCAGTGATGCCAGCTACCTCAAAATCGCCGCGCTTTGCGCCCCTGCATTCCTTCTCATCTTTTTCATTCCGTTCATGACTTTGCTCGGCGAACTAGGACTGATCTTCCTCGAACTTGCTACACCAATCTGGATCATCCTCTGGTGCTTCCGTTTCCTGCGCATCCAAACAGACGATCCCGACTTCCGCCGCGCCAAGAAAACGGTTTTTATCGTCGCCGCTGTCTGGATGCTGCTGGTCGGATTAAAAATGCTCTGATCACGGAATTCGAATCCGCCGCAGGCTGTTCCAGAACTCCCTCAACCGCCGGCGCAAACAGGCCATCCCCACCGCCAGGCCCATCCCAAGTCCTTCGGTTCGCATGACCTTCTGTCCTTTGCGGATAGGCATCACCGCATGTCGGCCCGCTCGATCCGTTACGGTGATTTGGATCACAGTATACTGAGACCTAAGGCTTTAGATTTGAGTTCGGCATGCATCTTCTCTGGCTCCGAGTCGCGACCGTTCTTTACTTCGCGGCAAGCTACGCAATTTTCCCCGCCGTGCTCTACTCCTCCGTGCGAGCGCGCGCATGGTGCGTACATCTCGGCGGCATGGCCTTCTTCTTCCATTTTGTTTCGGTCGTCGAAATGCTTGTCCAGGCACATCGCTGGATGCCCGTCGGAGCCCGCGAAGCCGAATCGCTGCTAGGATTTGCCGTCGCTGGCCTGTTCTTCCTGGCCTGGTGGCTCTACGACGCCATCTCCCTCGGCGTCTTCGCCCTCCCCATCACGTTCTTCCTTGTCTTCGTCCCCGCGCTCGGCCTTCGGGGTTACAGCTTCCCATCTGAAGGCGTCAGGACAAGCTGGCTCATCGCCCATATCACGGCCCTTCTGGCTGCCTACGCCGCCCTCGGATTCAGTCTTCTGGCCTCGCTCCTCTACCTGGTCCAGGAACGCCGGCTCAAGGCCAAAATGAAGTCCAGCGACGATTCCTGGTGGATCCCGCTCGACTGGCTTCCCCCACTCGACACCCTTGAGCGCATCGCCCACGCAATGCTGCTCTTTGGCTTCCCGTGCATGACGGTCGGCCTCATCCTCGGAGCCGTCCTCGTCCAGGAAACCTCGCTCGGCGCAGCCTACTTTGTCGATCCCAAAGTGATCGCCTCCTACGCAATGTGGGGACTCTATGTCCTCCTCATTTTCCTGCGCCAGTCTGCTGGCCTGCGCGGCCGCAAAGCCGCCTATCTCTCCGGCGCCGTCCTCATCGTCATGCTCGGTGTCTGGGCAGCCAACACCGTCAGCCACGTTCACAGGTTCGGTGCCCCATGAGCAAGCTCGTTCTCATCGGCATCAACCACAAGACTGCGCCCATCGAACTGCGCGAACGCATCGCCATCTCGCGCGACGATCTGCCCGACGCCACCCGCGCCCTTGCCGCGCAACCCGGCGTTAGCGAGTGCATGATCGTCTCCACCTGCAACCGGGTGGAAATGCTGGCCACCGTCGAGTCGCCTGAAACCGACCTGACCCAATTTCTGCACAACCACTTTGGTTTGGACCAGGCACTTCTCGCGCCACACATCTACGAGCATTGCGATCAGCAGGCCGTCCGCCATCTTTTCCGCGTCGCCGCCAGCCTCGACTCCATGGTCGTCGGCGAGCCGCAGATACTTGGCCAGGTCAAGGAAGCCTTCGCCACCGCGCGGGCCGCCGGAACAATCTCAGGCCAGCTCGAACATCTTCTACAATCCGCCTTCGCCGCAGCCAAGCGCGTCCGGACTGAAACGGCCATCGGCTCCAACTCCGTCTCCATCGCATCGGTTGCTGTTGAACTTGCCCGCAAGATCTTTGGATCGCTGCAGGGCCGCACCGTCTTCCTCGTTGGCGCCGGCAAAATGAGCGAACTCGCCGCCCGTCACCTCGTCCAGCAAGGTGCCGGAGCTATTCTCGTCACCAACCGCACCCTCGAACGCGCCCGCCAACTTGCCGAGCCCTTCAATGGCCGCGTCATCCCGTTTGAAAAGCTTTACGAAACCGCCACCGAAGCCGACATCGTCATCAGCTCCACCGGCGCGCCGCACCCCATCTTCCGCCGTGAGCACGGCCAGCAGTTCATGCATCGCCGCCGCAACCGCCCCATGTTCTTCATCGATATCGCCGTCCCTCGCGACGTCGATCCGGCGATGAACAAGGTGGAAGGCATCTTCGTCTACGACATCGACGATCTGCAGGCCGTTGCCGCCTCGCACATCGCCGAGCGCCAGACACAGGCCGGCGACGCCGAGGACCTCATCAACGCGGAGGTCGAGCGTTTCCATCAACGCCGCCGCGCCGTCAACGTCGCCCCGGCCATCGTCTCGCTGCAGCACCAGGCAGAAGAGATTCGCCAGAACGAACTCAAGCGCATGCATGCCAAGCTCGGTATCCTCAGCGAAGAACAGCTCGCCGCAGTCGAGGCCCTTACCCGCGGACTCGTCAACAAGTTTCTCCATCCCCCGATGCAGGCCCTCAAGCAGGCCGCGCGCGAGAACGACTCCACTCGCGTCGATGCGCTCTGCGAAGCATGGTCTCTGCCCTCGGTAGCCGAAACAGTTCCCAAACCGGTTGAAGCTGAATCGGAATCTTCTCCTTCTGCCTTCCGCGCTGAAGAGAGTAAAAGCGCGGAGCGCAGCGAAACCAGCGCCGTAGGAGGCAAATGAATCTGCGCATCGGCAGTCGCGGCTCGCAGCTCGCACTCTGGCAGGCCAACCACATCGCCGCGCTCTTGCGCGAGCAAGGACACAGCGTCGAAATCGAAATCATCAAAACCACTGGCGACCGCCTGCAGGAAGTGACCTTCGCACAGGTCGGCTCCAAGGGCATGTTCACCAAGGAAATTGAAGAGGCGCTCGCCGATGGCCGCGTCGATCTCGCCGTGCATTCCCTCAAAGACCTGCCCACGGAACTCCCCGGGCCCTTCACCCTTGCCGCCACGCCGCCGCGTGTCGATCCCCGCGATGTGCTCGTGTCGGTCAAGTATCACAGCCTGGCCGCGCTCCCGCTCGGAGCCGTCGTAGGCACAAGCAGCCAGCGTCGCCGAGCACAGCTTCTCGCCCTCCGCCCCGACATCCAGGCCGTTGAATTTCGCGGCAACGTCGATACCCGCCTCCGCAAACTCGCCGAGGGACAGGTCGACGCAATCCTCCTCGCCGCCGCCGGCCTTGACCGCCTCGAAAAGACCGAGTGGATCCGCGAACGCCTCGAGCCCAAGGATTTTTGTCCCGCCGCCGGCCAGGGCTCTCTCGGCATCGAAACCCGCAAAGACGATTCGAAAACCATCTCGGCCATCGCGTTCCTCGACGACTATGCGACTCGCTTCGCTGTCACCGCCGAACGCGCCGCCCTTGCTGCGCTTGGCGGAGGCTGCCAGGTTCCCATCGGCATTCATTGTCGCGTCGCCCCCCAGAATGAAGCCGGGGAGTGGCAGGAGATCTTCGCCGTCGTCGCCGACCCCGCCACGGGCAAGGCCATCCGCATCCATCACGAAGCGCGACGCAGCGAAATCGGCCCGCAAGCTCTCGGCAAACTTGCCGCAAAAAAACTCATCGAAGCCGGAGCCTCCCCGCTCCTTGAAGCTACCGCACCGCCTCCCGCCGGCGCCTCCGCTTAGAATCAGATCTGACTAGAGTTTCATCCAGTTCTGTTGTGTCATCCTGAGCGGAGCACACCGTCGGGGTCCCCACGAACAGGTCTTGGTTCGTGGGGTGATCCTGGGACCCTGCAGACGATTCATCGGCTGTGGGGCAAGCGAAGCGAAGGATCTGCCTTTGGACCTTCGCACTCAAAAACGAAAGCCGGCTTCATGATCCTCAATCCTCTCGCCAACAAGCGCGTCCTTGTTACTCGCGCCGCACATCAGGCCGGCAAGCTCAGCGAAGGCCTTCGTGCCGCCGGTGCCGATCCCGTCGAAGTCCCAGTCCTTGAGATTCATCCGCCCGCCAGCTACGATCCGCTCGATCATGCGCTTCAGCACCTCTATAGCTACGACTGGCTCATTCTCACGAGCGCCAACACCATTCGCGCCGTAGCACAGCGCGCCACAGCCCTCAATCTATCCCTGCGCAATCCAGGTCCGCACATCGCGGCCATCGGTCAGGCCACGGCAGAAGCAGCCCGCCTCGCTGGACTTCACGTCACCCTCACTCCGGAAAGCTATGTCGCCGAAAGCCTAGTCGCCGCGCTTGCCACTCGCATCCAGGGCAAGCACGTTCTGCTGGCCAGGGCCGCCATCGCTCGCGACGTAATTCCAGACGCCTTGCGCAAAACCGGAGCGACAGTCAATGTCGTCGATGCCTACCAGAACATGATCCCGGCCAGCGCACCCGAACACCTGCGCGCTGCACTGGCCTCTCGCATCGATGCGGCTACCTTCACCAGCTCCTCCAGTGTCACCCACCTCGCAGAAGTGGCCCGTGCAGCAAAGCTCGCATTCCCCCTTGCCGGCGTCAAAGCCATCTCCATCGGCCCCGTCACCACCGCCACTCTCCGCGAACTTCACTGGGAACCGGCCGCCGAAGCCCAACCTCACGACATCCCAGCACTGATCGCCGCCACCATCCAGGTTCTCAGCGCCTAGCAGCCCGCGCGTTACTTCGCTTCAACTCGTCAAGAGCGCAATCTTCATGTGGCGGGCTAAACCAATCCAAACAAAGCGAAGAATCTACGCGAACTTTTGCAGATAATTATTGGCTAACCGCGCAGAATAATCCTGTTGCATAAAGGGGGTGAAAGGGCACGGCTCAGGGAAACCCACGTAGTGCCTCGCGTACCGCCAGAGGCGCTTTACGAGTCGGGGCTTCCGCCATCAGGGACTTGTCAGGCGAGGAAAGGATGATTGTGCAACCAGCCCTAGTATCCTTTCCCTAAAGTTCACGATAAAAACGGCGGTGTCATTCTGAGCGAACGAGGCCCCGAACGTTTCTCAGTTCGGGGGTGGTGAGCGAAGAATCCGCTTTTTGCACTTCCAAACTTCTCCCAATAATTTCTCGGACACCATATTCGACCACTCTCATCCGAAAGAGGCCGTAAGTCCTTATCTGAGAAGACTCTGCGGATAAGTCCAATATGTAGAGGACTTTGCAGCGGAACCCATCCCGTAACTTCATGAAAGCAGGGAACTTCTTTACAGAGTATGGGTGGGGTACCCGTCGGTAGGTGGGTATGGACCGGGCACAACCCTGACATTTTGGACCCGGTGCATTCCTGACACTGCAATGAGGAGTGAGGTCAGCAGAACGAAGAGTGTGTTCTTTTCAGCCAATGAGATTGGATCGGAAGCAACTCTTCAACTCCACCACGTCTTATCCTTCGACTTGCATAGCGTCTCCAGGTTGCACTTGTCACACTTCGGATTGCGCGCAATGCACACCTGCCGCCCGTGATGAATCAACTGGTGCGAAAAGCTGATCCAGCGATCCTTGCGGCAGAATCCGCATCAGGTCCTGCTCAACTTTTTCAGCAGTGTCGCTCTTCGTCAGATCCAGCCGATGCGCAATGCGAAACACATGCGTGTCCACTACCACGCCTTCTGCTTTGCCGAAGCTAACACCCAGCACCACGTTCGCTGTCTTGCGCGCCGCACCGGGAACCGTGATCAATTCCGCCAGCGTCTCCGGAACCTTGCCGCCAAATTGCTCCGTAATCTTCTTCGCCGCGCCCTTGATCGACTTCGCCTTGTTGCGAAAGAATCCCGTCGTGCGAATCAACTCCTCAAGCTCCGGCAAGGTCTGCCTTCGCCATCGCCGCCGGAGTAGGGAAACGCTTGAACAGCTCCGGCGTCACCATGTTCACCCGCACATCGGTACACTGCGCCGAAAGAATCGTCGCCACCAGCAGTTCCCACGGTGACCGATGCGTCAGCGCACAAACAGCATCCGGGTAAGCTTCATCCAGCGCCTTCAAAATCGCCGCAATGCGCTCCGGCGCGAGCGCCTCGCGCTGTGATAACGTCTTTATCGCGGAGCCTGGCGCCTTCCGCTCCGAACTACGTGATGTGGGAGTTTTCTTGCCGGGGGCCAATTTCACTGTCTTCCTGGTGGGCATAATCGTCTGAAGTCCTGCTGAACCATGTTACAAGACACGCGCACAGCCGAATCCATTCGCCAGACGCCGGCGCATCACGCCCTTCGTTGTCGGGCGTTCCTCATTGAGGTGGCCGCAGGTTCACTCTTACTTGTAAGCCTGTTTCTGCCTCGGCTGAGCGCTCAGGCCCAATCTTCGAAAGAAACGACGGAGCAACTCCCGCACTTTGAAGTAGCGGCGATCAAGCCAAGTAACCCTGAAAACCAGAACCACAATTGGAGCGGTTCAACGGACCGAATTCTGATCGAGAATTACACCCTTCGACTACTGATCAGGTCCGCCTACGGCCTCAAAACTGAGGCACAAATCCTGGGCGGCCCGGATTGGATTGATAAGCAGTCGTTCGACATCAACGCAAAAATCGATGATGCTGAGATTGCGAAGATGGCGAAGATGGATCGTGTCACGAGGCAACGCGAGCGAAATGAGATGCTCCAGTCGCTCCTCATCGAAAGATTCGCTCTCAAGGCGCGTCTCGACCACCGAACCATGCCCGTTTATGCGTTGGTGGTAGCCAAGTCCGGCGCCAGGCTCACGCCCACTTCACCGGCAACGGCGGCGAAGGGACACAGCATCAGCACGAATAACGGGCGCATGACAGCAAGCGCGATTTCGATGGATTCATTCGCCGAAGATTTGGCGTATCAATCGGAGACTGGCGGCAGAATGGTTCTCAATCGCACCGGGCTCACCGGAGAGTACGATTTCAAGCTCGACTGGGCAGAAGATAATGGCGACAGTACCGCTGCCGATCCAGCCCTCACCGGCTTGTTTACCGCATTGCAGGAGCAACTCGGCTTGAAGCTTCAATCAGAGAAAGGCTCCGTAGATGTGGTGATCGTCGAGAGTGCAACGAGGCCGGCGTTCGATTGAAGACCCCATTCGGCTCGTGCGAATCGTCTCAAAGATGTCCGTTCAGCCAGCCGCCAAGCTTCTCCAGTGGCAGCCGCACCCCGATAAAGAACTGCCCAAACAGCGCGTACACCGCGCTTACTTCATCGAACCGCATCTCGTAGATCAGCTTCTTGAAGACGACCGGATCATCGGCAAACAGATCGACGCCCCACTCCCAGTCATCCATCCCGATCGATCCCGAAATGATCTGCTTCACCACGTCGCCGTAGCGCCGCCCAATCATGCCGTGCTCGTGCATCATCCGCTGCCGCTCTGCAAACGGAACGGTGTACCAGTTCACCTGCTCCCCGCGCTTGCGGTCCATGGGATAAAAGCACAGGTACTTCGTGTCCGGAACAGAAGGGAACAACCGTGGCTTCATCGCTTCGGCTCCGCGTTGGAGCGATGCTGTAATCTCTGCATTCCACTCCGCCGAGTGTGCCTCAAATCCCTTTGCCGAAGCCGCCTCATATGTCTTGCGGCTTGACTCATAGAGCCCTAGCTCAACAACGGAGACATACGAGTGCGTCGGAGTCAGAAAGTCGTAAAACGCTGTCTGCGCCAGGTCCAGTTCCACCTGGTTCAGCGCCGCGAGAGATTCGCGAAAGTGCATGAGGATCAAATCGCCCTTGTGCCCAAGCTGCGAAAACAGCCCCGTCTGCACACCGCTGCCTGCACCTTGCTCCACCTTCTTCAGTGCCGACGTAAACTCGGCAACAGTCTTATTACGTTCGCCGTCCACGCAGGACCGCCACGCCTTCCAGTCGAAGCGAAAGAACTGGTGCAGTACAGCTGACCCTTCAAGCGTAAGCGGAACAGGAGGAAACTCAGCCAACGGAAACACCTCGCGTGCTCATTGAAATCAACTCAATCCTAGCAGGATCAGATCGCTGGTGGCCCAATGCAGACGAAATGTGGGAATCCCGGAATCACGAAGCTAGCGCTCGGCAACGAGGTCCAGCAGGTCGAAGAATTCAGGGAAGCTGATAGCAGCAGACTCCGCGCCCTGGATCAGGGTTTCGCCTTCGGCGCGGAGCGCAGCGACGCTGAATGCCATCGCGATGCGGTGGTCGCCCCCGGAATCGATAACCGCTCCGTGAAGTTGCTGGCCGCCGGGAACATCGAGTCCGTCTTCGAACTCTTCCACTTCAGCGCCCATTGCGCGGAGATTGCGAGCGACAAGCGCAATGCGGTCCGACTCCTTGACGCGGAGTTCCCTTGCATCGCGAATGCGGATGCCGCCGCTGGTGTAAGGACCGATGGCAGCGAGGACGGGAAGTTCGTCGATAAGCTGCGCGGCGAGTGCCCCGCTGACTTCGGTGGAACGCAGGCCATCATCGTCCGCAGTGATCTGCACGGTGCCGACGAGTTCGGAGTGGGCTTCCTGAAGCTGAAGAACGGCAATGCGCGCGCCGAGTGTCGTGAGGACGTCGAGGAGCGCTGCGCGAGTTGGATTCAGACCAATGCCATCGAGAATGAGACCAGAGTTGGGAAAGAGAGCAGCTGCGCAGAGAAAGAACGCAGCGGAAGAGATGTCGCCGGGGACTGTGGCTTCGATGGCCTGCAGCGTCTGCGGGCCGGTGATGGTGATGGAGTCGATGGAGCGTGTCAGTGTGGCTCCAAAGGCTCGGAGAGCGAGTTCGCTGTGATCGCGGGTGCGCAGTGCTTCGCGGACGACGGTAGTGCCTTCGGTTTGCAGTCCGGCGAGCAGGACGCAGGTTTTGACCTGCGCACTCGGCACCGGCGTGGTGTAGTCGATCGCGTGAAGCGGAGCGTTCTGGATCATTACGGGCGCATGGCCTTCGGTGAGCGAGAGGTGCGCACCCATTTCTGCGAGGGGCTTGCGGATGCGCTCCATGGGGCGGCGCGTGAGGGATGCGTCGCCGACAAGAGTGAAGCTGCCCTTTTGCGGAGCGAGCAGGCCGGAGATCATGCGCATCGTCGAGCCGGAGTTGCCGCAATCGAGCGGATGATTCGCGGGCGTGACGTAGCCGCCGACGCCATCGATTTCAACCCGTCCGTCGTCCAGCTTTCGGACCTTGGCGCCGAGTGCCTGCATGCAGGCGAGGGTAGAGGCGCAGTCGGCGCCGGTGGAGAAGTTGGAGAAGCGCGAAGTGCCTTCCGCAAATGCGCCCAGTAAGGCATAGCGATGGCTGATGGATTTATCGCCGGGCAGGCGTAGTGTGCCGAGGACGTTGCGTGCGGGGCGGATGATGCGTTCTTGCGTGGTCGTTGACAAAGAAGCTCCGGGGTTTGGCGTCTATCTCAGTTTAATGGAAGAGATCAGTGGACAGTGATCCGTTAGACCACGCGCGAGGATCGGCAAAAGCGACAGCAGGTCCTTCGCTCCGCTTACCCCATCCTGCTCGCGCAGGGCGGGGCCCCAGGCTGCTCCGCTCAGGATGACACCCATGTAGGTGGCGACTACATCACCCTCAGCACGATGATGGTTTCGTCGTCGAAGCGGTCCTGGGCACCCTGAAACTGCGTGACGTCCGAGAGGATGGCGGCGGCGATGTGCTGGGCGGGAAGACCACGGCTGCCGCACAGGAGACTGGCGAGCCGTTCTTCGCCGTACATCTCGCCCTTCTCGTTTTCCGCATCGAGAATTCCGTCGGAAACGAAGACGACGGCGTCGCCGGGCTGCGTGGCCACGTTGAATTCTTCGTAAGTAGCGTTGGGGAACATGCCAAGCGGGAATCCTTCAGCTTTGACCGTGATGGACTCGCCGCTGCGGCAGAAGATTGGCTGCACGGCGCCGGAGTTGGCGACTTGCAGCGTCCGATTCTCATCGTTCCATACGGCAAAGAGCATCACAACGTATTGCGAGTCGAGGCGGCGTTCTTGCAGTGCATCATTGAGCACGGCAAGCATTGCGGCGGGAGCTAGCTTCTGCTGCGCGGCCGAGCGCATGATTCCGCTGACCAGCGCAGCGAAAAGCGCCGCGGGCGCTGCTTTGCCGCTGACGTCGCCCAGAACGATGGCAGTCTGCTCCGGCGTGTATTCGAGAAAGTCGTAAAGGTCGCCGCCGATGGTGCGAGCGGGCAGGAAGCTGACGGCGAATTCCGCGTGCTTGTGGACGGGAGGCGTGGTAGGCAGCAGGCGAAGTTGAACTTCGCGTGCCATGGCGATGTCGCGTTCAAGCTGCTGTTCCTGGCGCTTGACGGCCTGGTAGAGGCGTGCGTTTTCGATGGCGATGGCGACCTGCGCGGCCATCGTCGTGAGAGTGCGCACGTGGTCATCGTTGAAGAATGCGACTCGGGTGTGCTCCAGATCGAGAACGCCGATCACGCGCTCCTTGTAGAAGAGCGGAACGACGAGCTCGGAACGCGTCTCCGCATTCATGGGGAGATAGCGCTGGTCCTTGCGCACGTCGGGAACGTTGATAGGACGCCACTCGCGCACGGCCGCGCCGACCAGGCCGCTGGTGACGGAGATGCGGCGCATGGGCGCTTGCGCATATCCGAACCGCCAGGCGTAGCGCGTGATGAGTGTGTCGCCCTTCTCATCGAGCAGCATGATGGAGAACATCTGGTAGTCGATGAGGCGTCGCAGCAGCTGGCCCACCTTCGCGAGCAGCGGATCGAGATCGAGAATCGAAGTCAGTTCGGTGGAGATCTCGTTAAGGACGGTCAGGGTTTCCGCCTGGCGGGAGACGCGCGTGTAGAGTCGCGCGTTTTCGATAGCCTGCGCGATGCGTGATGCGGTCAGCGTGAGCAGGTGAAGATGCTCAGGCTTGAAGAAGTCGGGCTGCTCGCTTTCAAGATCCAGGACGCCGATGAGGCGGTTTTTGGCGATGAGCGGAACGGCGAGCTCGGAACAGACGTTGGGGTTGGCGGAAATGTAATCTTCGACTTTGGTGACGTCGTTGATGAGCACCGGCTGGCGTGTGAGCGCCACCTGTCCAATGACGCCTTTGCCGAGCGGAAAGCGCATGCGGGCGGCTTCGGGCGTGTGGCCGATCTGGAAGCGCATGCGGAGGTCGTTGGTGCGGTCGTTGAGGAGGAAGATGGCGAAGATCCGGTAAGGGATGATGGAGCGGACGAGCTCCGAGGTGCGATTGAGAAGGGTTTGCAGGTCGAGCGTGGTGTTGAGCACGTCGGCCATGTGGGTGAGGAATGCGAGGTCGGTGGTTTCGACGCGGGCATTCTGCGGATCGATATGGGCGTGCGGGTTCTCCGAATCGGCGGGGCGATAGTCGCCCTCGTACTCAGGCTCCGGACGCGCAATGGGAGGGGTGGAAGACATGGGGAGCTGAAGTCGATGATACAAGAACAGGGAATAGCGAACAGGGATGTAGGGACTAGGGAGCCGAAGCGGATGGTTAGCTATAACGCTCATCCCACGAACGAAAAACGTTCGAGAGACTCCAGGCGTGCTTCGCTCGAAATGCCCCGCGGTCGGCTAACTGCCAGGAGCTGATGGCTGGATTATTCTGCGCCGAGTTCGCGAACGATGGAAACCGATGCCGAAGCGCCGATTCGATTCGCGCCTGCTTCCAGCATCGTTTTCACGTCGGCCAGGGTGCGAATGCCGCCGGAGGCTTTGACGCCGCAACGTCCGCCTGCGACACCGCGCATGAGCGCTACGTCGGCCGCGGTGGCTCCGCCGCCTGCGAATCCCGTCGAAGTCTTGATGAAATCGGCGCCAGCCTGGATAGCGAGCTCAGCGCCGCGGAGCTTTTCTTCAACTGTAAGCAAAGCGGTTTCAAGAATTACCTTGAGAAGCGCGCCATTGTGATGCGCGACCGTAGCGGCGGCATGAATCGTGTGCTGCACCGCGTGGTGGTTGCCGCTCTTGAGCTGCCCGATCGGGATCACCATGTCGAGTTCTTTGGCGCCAAGGCGTGCAAGAGCTGCCGCTTCCTGGCGCAGCGTCGAGACAAGCGAAGCGCCAAAGGGAAATCCGATGACAACGCCAACAGGGATACCGGTGCCGGAGAGAATCTCTACGGCGGTTGGGACCCAAATGGGGTTCACCATGGCGCAGGCAAAACGGTAGCGAACAGCTTCGTCGCAGAGGCTTTCGACCTGGTCGCGCGAGGCCTCGGGTTTCAGAAGGGTGTGGTCGATGACTCGCGCAAGAGATTGCCAGGATGCCAGGGTCTCTTTGGTGAAACCGGCTGAATCGAACGTCCCGTGGTCGAACTCGATGTCTTCATCACGGATCGGGGTAATGGCTGGCATTTTCTTGCTCCTTCTTTCACCGCTCTCAGCATTGGCGGCTTGGTTCTTCTATTCCGGCTGTCGAGTATAGCCCTTTGCCTTCCATTGAGCCACTGTCAACCGACACACCGCGGAAACGAAAGAAACTGTGGGTTGTCTCATTGGTGTTCGCCGGTTTGTGCTTCCTGACGGGTGATGTCCATGCGGGCGATGAGGCCGTCGCGGAATTGGTACGAATGGTAGACGGTGGTGTCGAGCAGGAGGTTGCCCTTTTGATCGTGGACAACCTGGTGCACTTCGACCACCCATCTCCCGTCTGTGCCCGGCTCGATGCGAACGGGCTCGACATGGGGATTGAGGGTGATGAATTGACGTGTCCAGTAAGCGAGAACCTCATCTTTCCCATGGACGTGACCGCCTTCAAGACCGTTCGCCCATTCCACCTTTGGGTCCATGAGGGAGACTACCGCATCGATGTTACGGGAATTGAAATCGCGGTAGGCGCAGCGAAGGATTTCACGCTCGTCAGTCATGCAGCAAATTCCTTTGGTGATCGGCATTGCCTATACGCTGGCGCAGTTGGGCAATGCTATTCGGGATGATCGGGCGCCATGAGGCAGATGTCGGGCAAATTGCGATAACGCTCGGCATAATCCATTCCATATCCGATGACGAATAAGTTTGGTATAGAGAATCCAACGTAATCCGCATCTATCTTTTCGATGCGGCGCGAGGGCTTGTCAAGAAGCGCGGCTATGCGCAGAGATTTCGGTTTGTGCTGCAGAAATATCTTGCGAAGATAGGCGAGGGTGAGCCCTGTGTCGAGAATGTCTTCGACGATGAGGACGTTCTTCCCTTCGATGGGTTCGTCGAGGTCCTTGATGAGCTTGACGGCGCCGGACGAGCGCTGGCCTTTCCCGTAGCTGGAGACGGCGACGAAGTCGAAAGTAGTGTCGACCTGGACGGACCGTGCGAGGTCGGCGAGAAAGATAGCGGCGCCCTTCAATACGCCTACCATCACCAGTTTCTCCTCGTTCATATCGCGAGTAATCTGCGCACCCATTTCCGCAACGCGGCTGGCGATTTGTTGACGCGTATAGAGAACCTCAAGTCCCTGGTAAGTGATGGCGGCCATGGAGATAGTATCGCGCGAGAAGTCGGGCACCCGGACGATAACCTGTGAAAAATCCAAGTGAATTCGGCAGGGGACTCAACCGGAAGTTCGAGGGCCGGTCTGACCCGGCAGCCGTCTATACTGGAAGAGAATGATTCCGTATCTCCACCTGAATCTGTTTTTCTGGCACCCCGAAATTCCCACCTTCGGCCTGATGTTGTGGCTGGCCGCAGTGGCAGCGGCCTTCGTAATGGATCGGAGCTTTAAGCGGTCCAAAGTGGATGCCGATGCTGTGGGGATGGTGGCCATTGCCGTTCTGGCGGGTATTGTGGGCGCCAAGTTATGGCATGTGATTGATACGCCAAGTGAATTTCGTGACATCGGGTGGCGCGTATTGTGGGATACGGCTGGATTCGCCTGGTTTGGCGGACTCGTGTTCGGAATTTCGGCATTGGTTTTCCAGGGCTGGTGGGCTAAAATCGGCAGCCTTCGAACGCTGGATCTGGCAGCGCCGGCGGCAGCCATCGGGTATGGAATAGGCCGAATCGGGTGCTTTCTCTCCGGCGATGGGTGCTACGGGATTGAGACCAACCTGCCCTGGGGCATGAGCTTTCCCAATGGGATCGAACCGACACCGCCAGGTGTTCGTGTTCATCCCACCCCGTTGTATGAGTTCGGAATGGGGCTGCTGATCGGATGGTACCTGTGGTGGCGAGGCGGCAAGCGGCACGGGACCGGCGCGATTGTGGGGGAGTATCTGGTGCTGAGCGGAATTGCCCGCTTCCTGGTTGAGTTCATCCGCCGCAATCCCAGGGTGATTTGGGGCCTCTCAAATGCTCAGTTGGCAAGTGCGGGATCTGTTCTGGTAGGAGCCGGCCTGATGTGGTGGGCCGCGCACCGGCAATTGAGCGACCCCGATGCGGCTCGGGCGGGTTTGTCAAAGGCTGCTTGAGCAGAAGCCCCGGCTTGTGACGCGCCTGATGGCATCAGCGGACAACCACAAAATCAATTCTCTCCTCTAAAACTCATGGGGTTTGTAGAACCTCAGTTGCCAGGCAGGGAACTACCCCCCTCCTGAGCTTCTCGCAGTCTGGATTGCCGCCTCCCCGGGCGGTTGGGGTCAGGCTGATCGCAAGGAGCGGAACGAATTCAAACAGTCCATTGTATTTGCGTGGGAAAAAGATGCCGCGCGAGGAGACTGAGTCTGGAGCGCGGGCCCAATGACGACTACTCACGATAAGAGATCGAAGCACCCACGAGACGTCACTCACGATTCCAGGGGAGTGCATCTGCAGGAAGAGCGGCTACGCAGTGCGAATGGCCCGGTTACCCGATGGTTTGGCGGGAACACAGATATCGACCGCGAACTTGAAGTCCGCCAAACCAAGGAAGCCAAGGCAAAACAGCAGACAGCAGTCGATGCGGCACGGCGGCTTGCTGCGATTGTGGAATCGTCGGACGACGCAATTATCGGCAAGGATTTGAGCGGAGTTGTCACGAGTTGGAATCCGTGCGCTGAGCGTGTGTTCGGCTATAAACCCGACGAAATGATCGGAAAATCGATTCGGATGATCATTCCGCCGGAGGTATTTCCAGACGAAGATCGGATTATGTCGGCGGTTGCGCGGGGCGAACGGACGGAACACTTCGAGACGGTGCGCCTCAGAAGCAACGGCGAACGCATTGAGGTTTCGCTGACCTTGTCGCCCGTGTTTGATGAGCGCGGGAAAATCGTGGGAGTGGCCAGTATTTCGCGGGATATCTCGCAGCAGAAGAAGATCGAAAAAGCGTTGCACACATCGGAGAGATTGGCCACAGTTGGCAGACTGGCCGCAACCATTGCGCACGAGATCAACAACCCGCTTGAGGCTGTCACTAATCTGGTGTTTCTGGCGCAGGGATGCATGAGTCACGCGGAAGGAAAGATGTTTCTGGAGCAGGCTCAGCAGGAACTGGCGCGAATGGCGCTTCTGACGAAGCAGACGCTCGGTTTCTACCGTGAAAACAAGGGTGTACGCCCGCTGACACTTGCGGAGTTGATCAGGCCGCTGGTAGTGGTTTTCTCGGCGCGAGCGCATAGTAAACAGATTTCAATCGAGACGGACATTCGGGCGAACCCTACACTCGTGGGTATTCCCGGCGAAATTCGGCAGTTATTTGCCAACCTTCTGAACAACAGCATCGATGCGGTGAGCGATCGGGGCCGCATTTTCATTCGCGTGTCTGCCGCACACCAGTACGGGGAAGGAAATCGACCGGGCGTGCGCCTGACGGTTTGGGACGACGGGCCGGGCATCGCTCCAGAGATAAGAAAGAAACTGTTCGAGCCGTTCTTCACAACCAAGCGGGACGCGGGCACGGGATTAGGGCTGTGGGTCACCTTGAATATTCTGCGCAAGCACGATGGAAACATCAGACTTCGCAGCAGTGTGGTACCCGGAAAGAGCTGGACCGTGTTCTCAATATTCCTTCCCGTAGACTCCGAAAGAATTGAAGCGGTCGCCTGAATTCGGTGGCAATTTGTCAGCGTGGCATCGCCCCGTGGTCTAGTGAATTCGACGGAGACGATCGAGGAGCGCTCGCGGATGTACGGGCTTCACGATTAATTCGAAGCGATGGCCGTCGGCCGCGGCGCGTTCGAGCAGGTCGGGGGTGGCTGCCTGGCCGGAAAAAAGAATGATGTGACAGTGGGGAGCGATTTCAGAGATGCGAATTGCCGCGTCTACGCCGGTCATGCCGTTCATAAACACGTCGCTGATCAAGATGTCGGGGCAGAGTTCGCCTGCCGATTTGATGGCTGTCTCTCCATCGTAGACAGCTCGCGCTTCATAACCGCTGCGGTTGAGAATCAGCGCCAGTGAATTAGCAATTACCTGCTCATCGTCCAGAACGAGGACGCGCCGTGCCGTTTGAACCGTATTCATCGTCATGGTCCTTCTTTCGTTTATGCGCCAACATGGTCCTGCTCATGTTTATGCGCCAAATGAGGCTTGAGGGGATACTGTCAAACGATGCATGAGTTTCGAGTGCACAATTTGTTGTGCGCGAGGAGGAGGAAGACGAGTGTTGTCATAGGGTTACAACGATCTTCCGCGGCCAAAATGAAGCAAACCAATCCTGCGCCGGAGTCATGCCCCAAACAGGGGTTGTGCAAACAGCCGTCTGATATGCCACAATTGCGTTTCCCAAAAAAATGGAGGCAGGAGTCGGCAAATGAGGGGAAACTTCGTGCGTCAGTCTTATGCGGTTGGTTTGGTTGCTTTTATCCTCTGTTTCGCAACTGAGGGATTTGCGCAGTTCCAGGCGCCTACGCAGGACGAACTGAAGATGACGGCGGATCCGAAGTACCCGGATGCCGCGGCGGTTTATCTGAATTACGAAAAGAAGACCGAAAACATCGTTGGGATACGAGAGCGTCTACGCGCGGATCAAAATTCTGAAAGAGTCCGCGAAGGAACTGGCGACGGTAACGCTCGAATACCCGAAGAGCGAAGGCTTCGCAGGCATCGCGGCGATTCAGGGTCGAACAATTCATCCGGACGGAACCATTGTTCCGCTGAATATGAAGCCGCAGGATCTCACGGAGCAGAAGACCGCCGACTTGGAAATCCGTCGCATGGTGTTTAATCTGCCCAGCGTGGAAGTCGGCAGCATTATTGAGTACTACTACCAACTGCGGCTCAAGGAAGAACAGGGATTCACGGGAGAGCACTGGATGATGCCTCCTCAATGGGAGGTACAGCGCCGCTTTCCCATCTACAAGGAGCATTTCAGCTTTCAACCGGCCCGCGAGAATTTGGGCAACTCGCTTTTGTGGTACACAAATCTCCCGGGCGGACTGAAGATGAAGCCCGACGCAGCAGGCAGGTTCGAGTTGACCTTGCGAGATTTGCCACCGCTCACCGACGAGAAGTGGGCCCCGCCGATCTCGAGCACGCGATACCGCGTCATCTTCTATTTTTCAGGTGCAATGTCGGGGCAGCAATACTGGGATACGGCGGCGAAGGCCTGGCTAAAGGACGTGAACCGTTTTGCCGAGCCAAATGCGGCCATCAAGCAAGCCGTTGCAGGAATCGTCGCGCCGGGTGACGCCGAACTGGACCGCGCTAAGAGGTTATACGCGGCAGTGCAGGCATTGGACAACACAGACTTTTCGCGCAAGAAGACCGAGGCCGAGCGGAAGCGGGAGGGATTGAAGTCGACGAAGCACGCCGAGGACGTGTGGAATCAAAAGAGCGGTGACGGAGAGGAAATCGCGCTGCTTTATCTCGCGATGTTGAGAGCGGCTGGATTGAAGGCCTACCCGATGACGGTCGTGGACCGCGACCGCGGAGTCTTTAATTCTGACTATCTGTACTTCGATCAGTTCGACGATGTTGTTATTGTCCTGAGCACATCTGACGGCAAAGAGATTGTGCTCGATCCCGCGGAGAAAATGTGTCCGTTCCAGATCGTGAGTTGGAAGCACTCGGGTGCGGGAGGGATTCGCGAAACTTCGGGCGGAGTAGGGCCGTGGGCGACACCGCTGCTGCCGTATTCAACGAACGTTGTGGTGCGGCGCGCGGAATTAACTGTGACCCCGGATGGCTCAGTGAATGGCAAGCTGCAATTCAGCATGAGTGGCCAGGAAGCTTTGCTATGGCGGCAGGAATCCTTGCGCGAGGATGAAGACGCGTTGAAGAAGCGTTTCGACGAGTGGCTCAGGACGCAGATTCCTTCCGGCGTGGAAGCGCACGTGACGCACTTTGCCAAGCTAGATGACCCGACTTCGGACCTGGCAGCCTATGCGACCGTATCAGGCGTTCCGGGAGTAGCGACATCGAAGAGGCTGATGCTGCCGGCATCGTTTTTTGCGCATTCCGAGGACCAGGGATTTATTGCGCAGCCTGATCGTCAGTTGCCGGTGGATATGCATTACGCATCGGTGTACAAGGACGGGGTGCTGCTACATCTGCCCGCAGGGCTCGCAATCGAGTCGGCGCCGCCTGCGACCGCGGTGCCATGGACGGGCTATGCCGTGTTTCAACTCAAATCGACCCCCAGCGGGAACGACCTGACGATTACGCGCACGCTGGCGCGTGCATTCACATTGCTGCAGCCGGACGATTACGGCTCGATGCGGGACTTCTACCAGAAGGTGAATGCGGCGGATCAGCAGCAGATTGTGCTGACGAGTTCAACAACGGCGCCGAAGGGGAATTGATCAAGGCTGAGGACCCTCGATGCATGATCTCTGGGTGCAGCGGTGACGGCAAACTTAATTGCCGGAATGGCCGCTCATCGTCCATGTCGAAAGAAAGCTATTCGCCGACGGCATTGAGATGTCCAAGTTGCTGGAACATACCGAGGTCGTCGCGTACTGCAAAGTGCTCGATAATCTTCGCTTCTTTCAAGCGGAAGCGATGGATATGCTTGACCGTGAATTTCCTGCCATTCGGAGCCAGGGTTGGCCCATGCAGAGGGGGGATTTGGGCGAAATCGCCAAGGTGCGTTCCCGACAGAGTCACCTCGCACATGACCATGTCAGCGTCCTCGACGAGCAAGTCTATTTGAAAATGCAAGTCCGGGAAAGCGCCGCGTCATGTACGAATAATGTGCTGAATGATTCCCCGAACGTCGGAATAACCGACACCAAAATTGGAGAACTCCGGAGAAAAGAATTCGTCTATCTTTTCGACCTCTCCGTGATTCCAAAGTTCCTCGAAGTGGCGCTTGACGCAGTCCTTGTTGGCGCTCTCAGTCATGAAGACTCCCCGAATTACTCTACGCAGCATACACCTGTCGCAGTTGTGGAGCAGGCAACAATTGCAGGTTGCTTCTGGCCTGGAGACGCCTCGATCGGATTCTTCCCGACACGTCGGAGTTCCAGGCGGATTATGCGAGCACGAACCTGTCAGGCGAGCTTGTAGGGCGCGCGGTATTGGCGCGACATCAGCGCCGTAGCTTCTGGGTCGTTGAGGATCTTCTCCTGCTTCACATCCCAGTGAAGCTTGCGTCCGACGAGCATCGAGATCAGACCGAGATGGCCCGGAATTAGCGAGTGGTGCGCCACATCGACCGGCGCGATCGTAGGCTTGCGCGACTTGACGCTATCCAGGAAGTTGCGACGATGTTCTGACGATTCGTAGAGCGGGATCTTGCGTTGATTGTCGGGCAGGGAATCCATCTTCACCCATTCCGGGTTGGAGGCATCGAAGCCGCTGCGATCGACCCAGACCCAACCGTCGGTCCCGATCCATTTGGTTCCCATGCTGATGGCCGGAGATCCGCCGCCGATGGTCAGAGACACGTCATTGGGGTAGCCAGTCACTTCCTTACGATAGGTGCACTCCACGGTGTATTTGAGTGCGACATTCCATACAGCGTTGGCGGGCGGGAATTCGCCGAAGCCTTGAACCTCAGAAGGCCCGCTGAGGTCGAACCCCAGACCCCAATGAGCGATGTCGCCGTGGTGGCCGATCCAGTCGAGCAGTTGGCCGCCGCCGGTGTTGTAGTTCCATCGCCAATTTTGATAGACACGGGCGTCAATGTAGGGCTCCATCTGTGAGGGGCCGATCCAGGTGTCGTAGTCGAGATCAGGTGGAGGCGCAGTGACGGAGAGATCCCACGCGGGGGTGCCCGGCAGAATCTGCGAAGGATCTTTGATTTTGTCGGGGATCGTAGACAGTCGCGTGAGCAGGCCGGGCACGGTATTGGGGAAGTCGTGCGGAGCACCGGGCAGGCCGACTTCGACATGCGTGACATTGCCAATGAGTCCGTTGCGGACGATCTCGGCTGCCTTGTGAAATTGAGGAAGAGAGCGCTGCCAGGAACCCGTTTGCCAGATGATGTTGTTCTGGTGCACTGCGCGAACGATGGCTTGCTGTTCGGCGATGGTGCGGGCGAGAGGCTTTTCGCCGTAAATGTCCTTCTTGCGCGCAGCAGCTTCGGTGGCGACGATGGCGTGCCAGTGATCGGGGATCGCGATCATGATCGCGTCGATATCGTTGCGTGCGAGCATCTCGCGGTAGTCGTGGAGTGCGGCGCAATCCTTGTTGCCGTAGTGGGTGTTGATGGTGTCGACGGCGGTCTGCAGGTGATTCTTTTCGATGTCGCAAGCGGCGACTACCTGGCAGTCGTCAAAGCCGAGGAAGGACTTGGTGTTAGCTGGCCCCATCATCCCCCAGCCGATCACGCCGATGGTGATGCGATTGGATGCAGGTACACGGCGTGCGCGCGCGAACGGACTGGCAGTAACAGCAGCGGCGGCTGCGGCGGATTGGATGAATCGGCGGCGGCTGATTGCGGAGAACTGAGCAAGAGAGGACGAGGGCGCGTTCATTTGGACTCCCAGAAAATGCTTCGAGATTACCGCTGAGAATGATAACGCGCGGGAGCGAGTTTGTCGGGATTCAGCGAGGAGGCTAGAGGCGCTTGATGAAGGCGAGAGCCTGGCGTAATTCGGGGAAAAGCGCTTCGTCGGCTTTGAATTCGCGAGAGTGGACGCAACGGCGGAGGCCGCGCATCCTCACTGGATGCTTGAGATGAAGCATTTCGTGGTAGAGCAGGTACTCGATAGCGTAGCGCGGACTTGAAGGGCGATCGAAGACGCGGCTGACGACGATGGTGTTGTGTGCGGCGTCGTAGTGGCCGAGTGAGCGCTTGGCCATCCCTTCACTCCACGTCAGTTCGGGGCGGCCGAGCAGTCCGCCGAAGAACTGTGTATTAAGTGCGTCGAAGACTTCTTCGAGATTGTAAAAGTGGCCCTGGGGACCTGAGTAGCGCTTGCTGCCGCGCGCATGGCGGATGACTTCAGTCTGGCGGGTAACGGCGGCACTGGTGGTGAAGCGCTTGAACCGCAGGTTTTGCGACGGATCGATGGGCTTTTTGTAGAGTTTAGCGAGCAGAATGTGCGCGATGGCGCGGACGACGCTTTCCGGAGCGCCTTCAATGAGATCGGATAGGCTGACGAAGATCTTGCCTTCGCGCAGACGAATGGTGGTGTTCAGCGATGTAAACCGCCGGAAGCGAACCGCGAAGGGAGGCATCGGCGCTCGCGGGCGCAAGGCACGATATTCCTCCTGAAAGATAGGGATAAGATCAGCAGCCACCAGTTTTGAAATTAGCATACGAGGGGCAACGGCGAGGCTATTGAAACGCTGGAAATCGGTATATGGGACAGGGAAGTAGGATCAATCGACGGAAGCGCCAAGGCTAGAGAAGAGAGAACAGGTACCTCTGCACCTAGAACTCGAAACTACAGACGTTCTCATTGAGGTTTGGGTTCAGAACGTTCCTGGCCCTTTTCGTCTTTGTGCGCGGCGAAGTATTCATTCTGTTCGCGCAGAAGACGCTCAGCTTGGTCGGCGAGATCTTCGCCCGCTTCGATAGCTTCTTTTCGGGAGAGGTCGAACTGGCCTTCGCCGGCGAGCGCCTTGAGCGTACTGAGCCAGTGTTGCGATTCGTCAGCGAGGGGCCTTAGTGCGACGCGAATATCGGCGTGTCGGTCGGAATACTCATCGAGGTTTGAGCCGAGCTCGTCCATCAGTGTTGCGACGTCCTGCAATTCGTTGTCGAGGTGCTTGGAGCGAGCGTCAGACTTGCCGCGATTGCTCAGGCTCTTGACGGCATTGACGTGGTCGTTGACATATTCCGTGTAAAGCTTGATGCGGTCGTTGGGGTAGATGCCGGCTTCGCGAATCTTCTCAACTTGTGCGTCGGTGAGTGGATCGTGATGGTCTTTTTGCGCGATGGCAAATGAGGTGTTGAATGCTGTAAGTCCGAGGAGTGTTACAAGGGCGACGGAAAAGGGGAACCGAGAACGCATGGGATGAACCTTGCATCTCATTGAATCACAAGACACGAAGATGGCGATAGAAAGCCTCTACGGACGAGATTCCGTCACTCGATATCACATTTACTGAAGGTGCGATCGCCTACTTGCGAAACACTTCAAGCATGGTTTCGCTCTGGGCCCGGTTCACCTGCGCCAGCGTCTCCTGGACAAGAGGCCGGTCTTCATAGCTGCTGTTGTGGAGCATCTGCGTGAGCCGGAAAGCGGTGTGGCGCATCAGGATCTCAGCGTTTTTGAGGCGCTTGTCGTTTTCGCCGACGCTGAGATGCATTTTGTGGGTCACCGCCTGAATCTGTTTGAGCAGATCTGTCGCTTTGTCCACGTCGCCCGCAGCATATTGCTTCAGGCTGAACTCAGTCATCTGATGGATGAGTTCGGCATAGAGGAAGCATTGCTCACGGGGCTGAGACTGGGAAATCCGGGCCTGGAGGGCGGCGATGCTGTCCTGATCGATCGGCTTATCGTCTGGGGAAGACGCGTACGCAGGGATCACTAGCGCTGCGATAGCGAGGAGGATGGTCGTCCGAGCTTGAGACCGCATGAGGAACCTCCGCTGAAGCGGGATTAGAGCAGGACTCCAGTTCCTTTGCCGTGTTCAAAAACACACTACTTACATCTCCAGTGCAGAAAGGGAGCCTCGGAGTCTTGTTCAGCCCAACCAAGAACGGGAAGACCAGGACTCCCACAACAGTTAGGCGACTATAGGAGCATCCTGGGAGAATGCGCAAGGGGAAATCAACCCGCTTTAAGTACCATCGAAACCACCTGCACGCTGGAAAGCTGCAACTCGGCTCACTGATCTCCGGTTTATCTACTTTTCTCTAATACCAGGAGCCGCTGCCGAGCCTGCCATTCCTGGTCTGGAAATTTGCCGCCGGATGAATCCAAGAAGTGGTGATAGTACGTGATGGCCGCCGGTTTATCCTTCAATGTGTCGTAGGATGTGGCCCAAAGAAAGTAGGTTGCAGGCCCCTCTGGAAGATATTTCGAGCGCACGGTGAGCGCGTGGATCACCAGCGAAGGCTGATTGAGTTTTGACGCGGCGAAAGCGATTCCACTCCATGCATCAGCGTCGGCTGAGTCGAGTTTGGTGGCTTTGTCGAAGGCAGCCATCGCATCCGGGAAACGCTGTTGACGGATCAGGTTCTGGCCATGCGCGACAAGGAGATCAACGTCATCGGGGGACTTTGCCAGGAGCGCGAGATAGAGCTTGTCGGAGCCGGCAGTGTCTCCGGACTGAGCCAGGACGCTGGCAAGCATGCGTGTGATGGCGGGATCCGCAGGGTGCTCGGTGTGGAGCTTTTGAACAAGCGGCAGTGCATCGGCATCGTCTTGCGCGGCAAGTACGGTGGCAAGCTGCGCGTTCAGGGCCGGGTCGTCGGGTTGCTGCTGAAGCGCCGCGCGAATGAGTTTTTCAGCTTCAGGAAATTGCTTGCGCTCGATAAGCACATGGGCGAGACCGGAGCTGGCGGGGACTGATTTTGGATCTTCTGCCAGTACGCGGCGATACGCGGCTTCAGCTGCATCGTGCTGATCTGAGGCTTCAGCGAGATCGGCGGCGAGCAGGGTGTCGTCGGTTGTTTCTGGAGTAAGCTTGAGAGCTTCGAGCAGTTCCTTTGAAGCTTCGGTGGCATTGCCTTCGCCGTCGGGACCCGGATTGTCAAGGCGAGCGAGTGCCCGCCATGCGCGGGCTTTCATGGCCGGCCCAGACTCTCCAGGATCAAGTGTGGTCGCGGCGAGCAACTCCGTGTGGGCTTCGTCTTTTTTCCCCTGGCGCGCCAGCAGCAAGCCCAGCGAGAGATGGGCTTCGAATGAATTGGGATTGGCCTCGATGGTGCGCCGGTAGAAGCTAGCAGCAGCGTCGAGGTGATCCTGATGATCGGCAACATAGCCGGCGTCGAAGAGGGCGCGAGCATCGGTGGTATGCGTGGCGAGGTAGGCGTCGAGCTTGGCTGCAGCAGTTTTCCAGTCGGATTTGACGATCGCAGTTTCGGCGTCATTGAGTTCGGGAGCGACTTGTGAATTCTCGGCGTTCGCATGCGAGGGATTGGACGCATTCTGCGGTGGCTCCTGCGCTGAGGATTGAGTCACGGCGAGCAGCAAGCAGAAAAGAGCGAGAAGAATAACGAAACGACGCACGCATTACCTCATAAACAGTTTACCGGGTGGCTTCTGCTTGGACGAATGGGCGTCCGATAGGAATGCGGCACGCGCGGACAAGGAAATTCGCCGATTGGGGATATTCAAAGACGACCGCAGATTTCCGCGACTATGCTCGGAATGACACCCCCCTTATACTTCCGTACTGATTCCAG
The DNA here is from genome assembly GCA_963735215.1 of uncultured Acidobacteriaceae bacterium. Classification (GTDB taxonomy): domain Bacteria; phylum Acidobacteriota; class Terriglobia; order Terriglobales; family Acidobacteriaceae; genus Telmatobacter. The sequence goes on from CAVTKF010000019.1 coordinate 740,190, forward strand.
AACCAATCTTTAGTCAAACGTTTGACTAGCAATATTAGCGAGTGATACCGTGGGCGGCCTGGAGGAATCAACCGCATGAATCGTCGTCGATTTCTGGGCAGCTCTCTGGCTGCCGCGGGTGGGGTGGTGCTGGTCGGGCGTGAACTCGCAGGTGAAGCTGCTTTGCCGATCAGCGCGTCGACTCGCGATGTTGCACAGGTTCCGGGTGCGGTGACACAGGCGGAGATTGAGGGAGCGCGGTTTCCCGATGGATTTCTGTGGGGAATGGCGACGGCTTCGTACCAGGTGGAGGGCGCGTGGAACGAGGATCGCAAGGGCGAGTCGATATGGGATCGTTATGCGCATGCGTCCGGCCACATCAAGGGCAGCGACACGGGCGACGTGGCGTGCGATCACTACCACCTCTACAAGCAAGACATCGCGATTCTGAAACGGCTGAACCAGAAGAGCTATCGATTCTCGATATCGTGGTCGCGGATACAGCCGTCGGGCACGGGGGCTCCGAATCAGAAGGGACTCGATCACTACAAGCGCGTGATGGATGTGGTGCAGGAGGCTGGGATTCGTCCATTCTGCACGTTATATCACTGGGATCTGCCTCAAGGACTGGAGGAACGCGGGGGGTGGCCAAATCGAGATCTGGCGGGATACTTCGCCGATTATGCGGGAATTCTGGCGAAGGAACTTGGCGATCGCATCACCGTATGGGCGCCGTTCAACATGGCTTGGGCATTTACGTATTACGGGTATGGGATTGGAATTCACGCGCCGGGACGAGCGAAGTTCGGCGATTTTCTAAAAGCCTTGCACACAACCACCCTCGCGCAGGGCGAGGCATTTCGCGCGATCAAAGCGGCATCACCCAAAGCGCAGGTGGGCAGCGCGTATGGAGTGGCGCCCGGATATCCGAAGACAGACAGCGAGGCCGATAAGGCTGCGACGGCTCGATATCACGCGATGAACAACGTGTTTCAACTGAATGCAGCGCTGAAAGGGGAGTATCCAAAGGCTTTTGTGGGAGATCCTCCATATGAGTTGATGGGGATGAAAGCCGAGGACGAAAAGATTATGCGTGCGCCGCTGGATTGGGTCGGATTCCACTACTACACGCGCCGGATTGTCTCCGACGCAGGGGGCGCGAAGGGCGGAGCTCTGCATTACGGAACCGAGATTGAGGCGGACACGGGAGACACGAATGGAAGGGATCCCTACACCCGTTTTCACGCGGTGATGCCAACGGAAGGACCACTGACGCACGCTGGGTTAGAGGTCTGGCCGCGGGGGATGTACGACGTGGTGATGCAGATCTCACGGGAATACGATTTCCCGACCATCGAGATCACGGAGTGTGGCTGCTGCTACATGGATACTCCGTACGAAAAGGAGGGTGGTCGCGTGCCGGATGATCGGCGGACGCAGTTTTTCCGCGGCGTGCTGGCGGAACTGGCGCGGGCGATCAAAGACGGTGCGAAGGTGAGGGCGTTTCACGCATGGAGCCTGATCGACAACTTTGAGTGGACGGATGGATATAGCCAGCGCTATGGGCTGACATACGTCGATTACCGTGATCAGAAACGGACGGTGAAGGATTCGGGTTTGTGGTACGGGCGAGTGGCTGCATCAAATCGACTGATTTAGGGCGTAAGGCATTTGCCACGGCGTGCATCCTCAGAGAATGGCCTGCGCATCGAAGTCGGCTGGAGCGTGAAGCGATGGCCAATGAAGCGAATATGAATATTCCCGACCGCCCGGAACCGACCCCAGCGGACGAACGAGTGAAACCTGCATCCAACGAGAACGAAAAAGAAAGAGTGGAGCGTGAGGCAGATAAACTTGCGCACAAAGGCATCGAAAGCGAGCAAGATTTTGATGACTTGCAAAAGCCGTTCACCATATAGCAAAACCCGTGAGCAAAGCATCGGGTCGCCATAGGTTACCTCACGGCGTGCGCCGTCTCTCATTGGTCCAAAACGCTTGACAATTAGTTGATTTGTAAACTCGCTGGCTTGTTGGAGTTGGCGGAAGGACTAGCTTGTTCGGGCCAGCCTCTGGCCCTTTGGCAACCGCGGTTCCTCCCACTCCGGTAACTCGCAAGAGGCGGTCGGGTAACCGTGCCCCCTTCACTTTGGTCAGGCGCAAATCATTCAGTTAAAAACAACTTTGTCTGAAACTGGAGCATCCTTCTAACAGTGCATGCTGGGTGCCGTAAGACCCCGCAAATCCCCAGAACACCAGGTGACAATATGCTCCCCTCCGCTTCAAGACGATCTGGCGAAGTTGCGTCGTACCTGATGCTTCAACACTTTCCGTTGAGTAGCGCCTATCTTTGCCAGGATTGCAGTTCGATTGGCAACAATGCAAACCAGTGTCCGGCATGTGCGTCGGAGGTTCTTATGAATCTCTCGGCGGTACTTAACCGGGATCACAGCATGGATTCAGCTCAATACTCCTCTTTGCCGGCTCTTGCGGCTGTCTCAGTCCGCACGGAATCGGCTTTGGCTGCCTAGGAATTCTGCTTCTCTTGTGTTGCGCGCCCGCCCCCAGGGACTGAGTAAGGGCCGGGGTTGCCGACAATTCGGCGTGAGGCGCGCGAACCATTTTCCTTCTTCTCTTCTTTCATGGCCACTCGGAAGACGGTGGGATCGTCCGCAACGACGCTGGATTGCGATGAGCGCTCCACCCTGCGCCTTATAATAAAGAATGGCTGGTTGCGCCCTGAGCCTCTCTGAGGCGACTGTGACGCCTCCGGAACTTTTATCTTCCCGGTGTCTTCTCATTGACTTCATCGAACGACGCGATCGTCATCCGCGGCGCGCGGACCCACAACTTGAAGAACATCTCCTGCGAGATTCCGCATGGCAAGCTGACGGTGGTCAGCGGCGTGTCGGGATCGGGCAAGAGTTCGCTTGCCTTTGACACCATCTATGCCGAGGGGCAGCGGCGCTATGTCGAGTCTCTGTCGGCATATGCGCGGCAATTTCTGGAACGCATCGAGAAGCCGGACGTAGATGAGATCGACGGACTGGCTCCGGCGATTGCCATTAAGCAAAAGAACACCACGCGTAATCCCCGGTCGACCGTGGCTACGGCAACGGAGATCTATGACTATCTGCGGCTGCTTTACGCGCGCTGCGGCGAGGTTCATTGCATCTACTGCGACGGGCTGGTGAAGCGCGACTCGATCGACGAGGTTGCAGAGTCCGTACTGGCGCTCGGCGAGGGAACTCGCCTGAACGCGCTGTTTCCGGTGCGGCACGAGACGCCGGTCACGGAACAGCCGAAGACGGCAAAGCGTAGTGGCAAGTCTGCGGCAAAAGCCAGCGGAAAGACCGCCGCGAAGACAGCAGCCCCTGAGCCGATGAGCGAGGGGCTAAAGGCGCGGTTGGTGGAGTTGCGCGGTTCGGGATTCAACCGTCTTTACCAGCGCGGGCAGATCTACGAGTTCTCGACGCCGGAGTCGCTTCTGGATCTCGATTTCACGGCTCCGGTGTTCGTGCTGTTAGATAGGAACGTTGTCAGCGCAGACAATCGCGCTCGCATTGTGGACGCGGCAGAGATTGCTTATCGCGAATCCGGCGACGTGATCTTCGAAGAGGTGCCCCGCGACGAAGATGCGGAACGGAAACGGCATCGGTTTTCGGGCGAGTATGAGTGTACGAACTGCCATCGTCCCGGCAAGGAGCCGGAGCCGCGACTGTTCAGCTTCAACAATCCGTTTGGCGCTTGTCCGCGCTGCCAGGGGTTCGGGAACACCGTCGACTACGACCTGAACCTGGTGATTCCAGACAAGGGCTTGAGCCTGAACGATGGAGCGATCGATCCGTGGAATCGGCCGAAGTATCGGTCGTGGTTTACGGATTTGAAGAAGCAGGCGACGGCGCTGGGAATCCCCATGGATGTGCCGTGGCGCGAGATGAGTGAAGCTGCACGCGAGATCGTTCTACGTGGCAAGGGCGTCTTCGAGGGAGTTCACGGATTCTTTGCGCAGATGGAGAAGAAGAAGTACAAGCTCCACGTGCGCGTGATGCTGAGCAAGTATCGCGGCTACGCGGAGTGTCCGGAGTGCCGCGGGCAGAGATTGCGGGCTGAGGCGCGGGCGGTGCGGCTCACAACTCAAGAATTCGGGGAGCTGAACATCTGCCAGGCTGCGGCACTGACGATTGCAAAGGCGAAGGAGTTTTTTGCTGGGTTGAAACTTTCGCCGATGCAGGAGGAGATTGCCGGACCAATTCTGGAAGAAGTGCGGCAGCGGCTGAGTTTTCTTGATGCGGTGGGGTTGGAATACCTGACGCTGGACCGGCTGGCTTCAACGCTCTCGGGCGGTGAGGCGCAGCGCATCCAGCTTGCGACTTCGCTGGGGTCGCAGCTCGTGGGTACGCTATATGTGCTGGATGAACCTTCAATCGGGCTTCATACACGGGATACGGCGCGGCTGATTCGAATCCTCAAGAAGCTGCGGGACCTCGGGAACACGATTGTGGTTGTGGAGCACGATGCGGACGTACTGCGTTCCGCGGACCATCTCCTGGATTTGGGTCCGGGAGCGGGTGAGTTTGGCGGGAAACTGCTTGCCGAGGGTGTGGTCGCAGAGATTGAGGCGAACCCCAATTCACTGACTGGCAAATATCTCTCGGGAAAGATCGCGATTCCGGTGCCGACGCGGCGGCGCGTTCCGGGGCGCGAGAAGCTGGTGCTGAAGGGTGCAGTGGCGAACAATCTGCACGGGCTCGATGTGGAGATTCCGCTGGGCATGCTGGTGGCGATCACGGGCGTTTCAGGGTCGGGAAAGTCGACGCTGGTTCACCAGGTGCTGTATCGCGCTGTGGCGCGGGCGCTCGGCCAATCGGATGGAAGCGATCCATCAGGGGTTTTCCGCTCTTTGACCGGCGTTGAACGATTGAACGATGTGGTGCTGGTGGATCAGACGCCGATCGGACGGACGCCGCGGTCGAATCCCATCACGTACATCAAGGGATTCGATCTGGTTCGCGAATTGTTTGCAGCGCAGCCGGATGCGAAGAAGCTTTCGCTGACACCGGGACATTTTTCGTTTAACGTGCCGGGTGGGCGCTGCAATACCTGCGAGGGCGACGGCACCGTGACGGTGGAGATGCAGTTCCTTGCGGATGTGGAACTGCCGTGTGAAGACTGCAACGGAACGCGCTACCAGGCCAAGGTGCTCGAGGTGCAGTACAAGGGCAAGAACATTCACGAAGTGTTGCAGATGACGGTGAAGGAGGCGCTGCGGTTCTTTGCGGGACAGACGCGGCTGCTTGAAAAACTCGCCGTGCTGGATGAAATCGGCCTGGGCTATCTGCGGCTGGGGCAATCGGCGACGACGCTCTCTGGCGGCGAGGCCCAACGCGTAAAACTGGCGGCGCACCTGGCGCAGGTGCGGGCCGCAAATGCGAGTGCCAGGCCTTCGCAGGCGAGTCGTGTGCTCTACATTCTGGATGAGCCAACAACGGGATTGCACTTCGACGATGTGTCGAAGCTGCTCACGGCGTTTCGCAAGCTGATTGACGGCGGTGGCTCGCTGATTGTGATCGAACACAATCTCGACGTGATCAAGAGCGCGGACTGGGTCATCGATCTGGGCCCGGAGGGCGGCGAAGGCGGCGGGCTCATTGTGGCCGAAGGAACTCCGGAGGAGATCGCGGGGAGTTTGCATTCGCATACGGGGGAGTGGCTGGCGAAGGTGTTGTAAGTTTGAATCACGGGGTACCCCACTCATACTCTGTAAAGAAGATGATTGTTTTCATGGGCTTAGAGGTGGTATAGCGCCACAAAGTCCTCCAGCAAAAGAACTTAGCCGCAGAGTCCTCTCGGGAAAGAAGTTACGGGGCGTTCCCAAGCCCCAAGAGGAACCCCGAGGCTAAAGCCCTGTGTTTCTCAGTGCGTCTTTTCCCCGAACCGACGGCCATAAGCTCTTTCCGAGTAGCTGCGATTCATCGCGAGAGATTGGATTTAGTTCAAGTATGCGCCGGAGAGAGAAAATTATCTGCAAAACTGAAGCTGATTATTTTGCGATTCAATTCAATGGGATGCGAGGAATCTGGCGCGGAGAGCGGTTGACAAGTTTCACATGCATTAGCAAAGTAGTTTAATCGCCTGCGCGGGACAGGGGATAAATTCCGCTGTTCGCGGTCTTACGCAACGCGTAGAAGCACGCGCCACAGCCTAGTTCGACGACGGAGCTGACTAGCGCCACGGGATGCCACTATTCTTTTTGTCCGTCCGGAGGCAGACTGTACGACCCTTCACACGATACTGCTTGGGTGGCCAGATCCGCGTAGCGGACGCCCCGGCATCCTGAAGAATCCGCGTAGATTGGGATTCGGCAAGGAGATCGACCATGAAGACCATCATGATCACCGGATCTTCTTCCGGCTACGGCCTTGAAACGGCCCGCTATTTCCTCTCGAAGAAACGGGCTCGAAACTGGAATGTCATCGCAACCATGCGGACCCCCCGTGAGGACATCCTGCCACGATCGCCGGCACTGCACATCCTGCCGTTGGACGTGACGGATGAAAAGAGCATCGCGGCGGCCATCGATGTGGCTGGTCCGATCGATGTCCTCGTCAACAATGCGGGCATCGGCGTCGTCGGTGCTTTTGAAGCGACGCCCCTGTCGCACATTCGCAAGGTCTTCGAGACCAATACCTTCGGCGTTATGGCGATGACGCAGGCCGTGATCCCGCAGATGCGCGAGCGGCGCTCCGGTGTGATTGTCAACGTCACTTCAAGCACAACCTTGGCGCCTTTCCCTTTGGCGGCAGCTTATACCGCGAGCAAGCAGGCCATCGAGGGCTTCACCGATTCGCTGGCTCACGAGCTTGGGCATTTCAACATTCATGCGAAGCTGGTGGAACCCGGATACGGTCCGACAACGAGCTTTACGCAGAATACCAAGGTTCGCGCCGAAGACCTAATTCCGAAAGCCTACGCCGACTTCGCCGCTCCGATCTTCGCGGAGTTCGCAAGACCGGCTCTGACCACGAAGGAAAGCGATGTGGCCGAGGCCGTATGGCTGGCCGTGAACGACGCTAGTGGCAAGCTTCGTTTCCCGGCGGGAGCGGATGCTGTAGCGCTTTCAGGTGACATGCGGTACTAGCGGCAGGCGTGGGTTTCCTCGAATTGCCCACTGGGTAGCATTTTCGCGAGGAAGTTCGCGCAACTGGTGATGCTTTGATAGCTTGGGTCCCTGTCAAGGGAGTTTGGATGCATGGAGTACTTTGCCATATCCATTCTTTTTCTCTCTTCCGCAAGCTTGTTGTTCCAGTTGTCGACCTGGTGGAAGTGACTCGTCACGAGACGAAGTGCGTCTTCGTCCGATGTGTTCTTTACATCCACTGTAGCGACTCTCAGTTGATCGGCGGCTCTTTTGTGGAAGTCCGCCAGGTGGCTGCCACTGCCGGGGACGCCGCGCTGAATTTCGTCAGCGAGTGTGTGGGTCCATTCTTTCAGGGTTGCTAGAACCTGCAGCGAAGCCTTCATGAAATCGTTGGTCATATCGGGGGATGAGGGATGCTCGTGCGCCTGACTTGATGCAGCGCCTGCGGCAGGGAGATGGAGGATGATGCTGCCTCCGCGAAAGCCAAGCGAGCCGTTTGCGATGCGTGCCAGCGATTCGAGATCAACGTAAGATTTGCCGTCAATCTCATAGACCATTGCCTGGCCGGTGTGCCCGTTGATTTCCAACGTACGCTGCTCGTATTTGGATTGTGATTGTGGCGCTGCAATTCCGGCGGCGATGAGAGGAATGGCAGCGAGGAGTGCGAGATTTGAAAAGCTGCGCATGACGACAAATCTAGCCGTGCGAGCGGAGCTCTGGGAACTGGCGAAATGCGCAGTGGCTGGAAGCGATCGGTACTGTTCTCGCGGCCGTTCAACCCGGAAATATTGACGAAGCTGGTCTGGGATCTGACAATCAAAGCGAAAAGGACAGCGACAAAGCCTCTCACAGATGTCGCGTGCCTTTGAACCTCCCCTCGCTCACCTGCGTAAACAGCTTCGGAGGTCCTGAATGCTCTGGTTCTACGAATCGTTCTTTCCGGTGGTCTGGATTGCCTTTTTTATCTACTGGCAGATCAAAGCCGCCAATACCAAAACCACCCAGCGCCTCGAGCCGGCTGCCTCTCGCATCCTGCGCGTCTTCATTCAGCTGATCGCGATCGTTCTACTCTCGATACATCGCATCCCGCTGCCCTGGCTTTATCTGCAGCTCTGGCCGGTTGGCCTTTTGCCTTTCTGGCTGGGAGCTGCTGTCACCATCGCCGGCCTTCTGTTCGCCGTCTGGGCGCGCGTGCATCTCGGCAGGAACTGGAGCCGCTCCGTCACCATTAAGCAGGACCACGAGCTGATCAACACCGGTCCCTATGCCGTGGTCCGTCACCCTATTTACACCGGCATTCTGACAGGGTTGCTTGGCACCGCGATCGCCCTCTCCCAGGTGCGTGGGATCATCGCTTTCGCTCTCTTCTTCATCGCGTTCTGGATCAAGCTCCGTATGGAGGAAGAGTGGATGCGTTCCCAGTTCGGCGAGGCGTATGCCACTTATGCTCGTGAGACCGCTGCCCTGGTGCCTTACCTCTTCTGATCGCGCCACATTTGTTCCTGGCGCGATGCGTCACCCGAAAAGCATGAAAACTTAGAATGGCCTGGAGCGTCCGAGTCTAAAAGCCAGTGACCCAATGCGGATGACTTCAGCTGCCTGAAGGCTGCTGCTCTCTCCGTATTCGCAACTTCTAATCGACGCTGACTGTTGGAAGTTTCATGGCAGGCTACTTTGAAATTGTGCCAACAAGACTGAGGTCGATCACGACATCATTGTCCGCTTTCCAAAACATGAAGCTTGGATTCTTTAGTCCCCACTGAACGTAAGGCACCACAAAGTGAGCCTTGGCAGTCGTGCTGGTGCCATCGAGATGTACCAGCATGGGGACGGTGATTTCGTGAGGCATGTCCAGCAGCGTGAAGATTCCGGTTACCTGGATTGTTGAGTCGCCGGAAGCAGCGATGACACCGGTGTAGGTCTTCGGCGTAAATAAAACAGTTGCGTGCTCTCTGACCAGCAGGATGTCGTTGTACATCTTCTTGTCGCGACTGTCATTGCCTGTCTTGCCGCTGCCTGCGAGGACGACTACCGTACCTGTCATCTTAGGAGTGGCGCGGTCATACTCAATTAATCCGGATTGGATATGAAAGGTGCCGTTGACGATCTCGTGGGTTGTTTTGAGTGTCATTTTCACTTTGCTGGCATCGGGATTGACGACGAAAGTCTGATGCTGGGCGAGCGCTGCCGGCGCGAGTATCACGGCGAAGACTACGGAGAATTTCATTGCTCTCTCCTGATGGATGACAACCGAGAGTGGTTCGGACAAATCCGCGGTTCTGTGCAGCCAGAAAGCGATGGAGGCAGTTTCGTTACCTGGAGGATATTCGCCCGCAGCAGAGTCGTCGCCCAGGGCGTTGAGTTGTGGCCTTTGATACGGCCAGAGTTTAGCCGGCGACTGCATGCGCGGCAGTGGCGGGTTGAGTGACACGCGTCAGCTTCGCCGTCACCCGCATCACACCCGGCCAGATCCTGAGGCAAAAAGGCAATACAGCGCGCGCCAGTGTGTTGTTCAAGCCATCGGCGGCCAACTCGGCAAGGCGCATCTGAGGCAGGAGGGCGGATCGCAGTTTGGCTTGGAACAATGGCGCCGGCTCGGCAGCGAGATAGGCGGCAACAGCACAGCGTGCCGTATGCAGCGCGATGGAGATGCCATCGCCCGTGAATGAGGGGATGACGGCTGCCTGATCGCCAATGCAGTAGAGCCCATCCTCTGATGTGCGTCGAATGAAACCATACGGGATGTGGGTTACGGCGATCGGCTTATCGAGCAACGGCTCCGCGCCGGCAAGCCTCATCGCGAGGTGCGGACAGTCCTGCTGCATTTTCGCGAGGAAGTTCTCCCAGCGATTACCCGCGAGGGCGAGATACTTTTGCTGCACCACGCAGCAGAGGTTAGCAATACCGTCTTGAACGGGCTGGATACCGCCATAGCCTCCGGGATAGAGCATCAGCTCAGAGGCCCGCGCCAGTTCAGCGGCCTGCGCGGGCGCCAGTCGAAAATACATCTTGAATGCGATCCATCGCTGCGGGTCCATGGGACGCGCGTGCCCGCGGAGATCGTGCTTGCCTGTGGCCAGAAAGACCGTTGGAGCTTCAAAGATAGTGCCATCATCGAGCGTTGCTTGCCAGACGCTGCTTGTCGTGCGTTCCAGCACTTGCACACTGCGGCCCCGCTCCAGGTGAACTCCTGCGGAGACGGCTTCGGCGATCAGCGCTGTATCAAGCGCCTTGCGCGTGAGTGAGGCCGCGGGAAATGGCAAGGGAGCCTCCGCGGCGCGCCTTGCGGCGGCGAGACGCACGTAATTGATCGGCACAGCGCCAAGCGAGGCCACGTCGATGCCGAGCGCGTGCAGGTCCTCAAGCGCTTCGCCACTTAGGAACTCTCCACAGACCTTATGGCGCGGAGTGGGCTCGCGTTCGATCAGCGTAACGCTTCGTCCCTTGCGGGCGAGCGCGATCGAAGCGGCACAGCCTGCAACTCCACCACCGAGGATGAGAACTTTGTCTTGCAAAGTAACCCTATTCAAATTGGACGTCCTAACTGATTTTCCGTTATCAGGCGCGGCGAGTGGTGAGTTCGCGCCAGTTGAGGCCGAGGTCGACGAGAAGGAGTGAAGCCAGGGTGAATGCGATGACGCCGACGGCGGCGAAGGTGTCGCCAAGATGGCTCCAGTAGCGGGGCCAGAGATTGAGCACGCGGCTGGATACAAAGGTAAACGTGACCGCGTAGGAACGGGCCATCCACTGGCGATGCTGGACGATTTGACGGTTGCGCGCGGTGATGAAGGCGGCGGTGGTGCAGACGATCCAGGCGGCGGCCTGCATGGAGGTTCCTGGCAAGCCGGGGCGGCCGGCGGCGAGGGCGATCCCGGTGAAGGCGCCGATAAAGACGGAGATAACGTAGATGCGGCCGAGAACGCGATGGAATTTCAGGTGACGCTGGCGAAGGCGCGACGAGAACTGCACAGGGCCGGCCAGGAGAGCGGTGACGCCGCAGAGTGTATGGGGGATGAGGAGGTGCCGGTCTGCGATGACCTGCAGGCGGTAGGCGTGGTACATGGGGTAATCGGCGACCAGAAGAACTTCTGAAGTGATGAAGACAAAGAGCGCAGTGAGACCAAGGAGGCTCCAGAGAGCGGTATTGAATCGTGAACGCCCGGAACTGGGCGCGAGCAGCGTGGAAGATGCCATTATTCGCCTCTTATAGTAGACGTAATGAGGGGTGCGACGTGGGCGAGACGTGCGAAAAACCTCATATTGACAGCCTCTCATAGCCAGGACAAGCCGGCACAAAACTGCTTTGACACTTCTACTCTGGCTTGCCGTCGCGGAGGCGCGAAATCCCGAGGGGATTGCCGTCTTGCAGTTCGGGCGGGAGCATGGCTTGCGGGAAGTTCTGGAAGCAGACGGGGCGGGCGAAGCGGTAGATGGCGAGGCTGCCGACCGAGGTGAAGCGCGGGTCGGACGTGGATGGATACGGTCCGCCGTGAACCATGGCATGGGTGACTTCAACGCCGGTGGGGAATCCGTTGAAAATGAGGCGGCCGGCTTTCTGCTCGAGGATATGAATGAGTTCGCGATTGGCGGCGAGGTCGGCTTCGTCACCGAGGATGGTCGCCGTGAGGTGGCCTGAGAGTGCATGCGCGGCGCGAAGATAGTCATGTGTTGCATCGCAGCGTACAAGCAGGGTGTCGGGACCGAAGATCTCGTCGGCCAACTCAGGTTGGCCGATGAGTTGATCAAGGCAGACAGTGAAGAGCTTGGCCTGTGCGTGGAATGGCGTTCCGCGCTCTTGTGTTCTGGAATCGTTTTGCGAATGTGCGGCAAGGGGAATCTGTCCGGCGCGAGCTTGAGCAGCGCGGTCGTATTCGCGCGCGATGCCTTCGGTGAGAAGCGTGAATGGTTGCGCCTGTTCCACGAGGGACTTGAGTTCGTCGAAGAACGCGGTGCTTTCCGGAGCATCGGGAACGAAGACCATGCCGGGCTTGGTGCAGAACTGGCCTGCTCCCAGCGTGAAAGACCCGAAGAGGCTTTGAGCGAGTGCGGCGGGGCCTTTGCGGAGTGCGCCGGGAAGGATGAAGACCGGGTTGCCGCTGGACATCTCAGTGAAGCAGGGGATGGGATCGGGACGGGCGGCGGCGAGATCCATGAGGGCGCGACCGGCGCGGAGTGAGCCGGTAAACGCCACAGCCTTGATGCGCGGATGCTTGACGAGTGCGGCGCCGATAGCGACGCCGGAGTCGAAGAGCATGGAGAAGACGCCGGGATGCAGATCCAGTGCCTTCACCGACTCGCTGATGATGGCTGCGGCAAGTTCGGAAGTTCCCGGATGCGCTGGGTGAGCTTTGACGATGACGGGGCATCCTGCTGCGAGTGCCGAGGCCGTGTCTCCACCGGCGACAGAGAAGGCGAGAGGGAAGTTGCTGGCGCCGAAGACTGCAACAGGACCAAGGGCGCGCAGCATGGAGCGAATGTCGGGACGCGGGAGGGGTTGGCGATCTGGCAGTGCGGGATCGATGCGAGCCTGGACCCATGAACCTTCTTCTACGACACCAGCGAACATGCGGAGCTGGTTGGCGGTGCGAGTGACTTCTCCGGTGAGCCGGGGAATGGGGAGCGCGGTTTCAAGGTGGGCGCGCTGGGCGAGTTCTTCGCGATGGGATTCGAATCCGTCGGCGATGCGGCGGAGGAATGCGGCGCGGGTTTTGCCGCTGGTCTGCGAGTAGCTGGCAAAAGCTTCGGTCGCGAGCGTGGCCGCGCGCTCGAGTTCCTGCGGCGTGGCTGAGCGAAAGACCGGCTGGAGCGGTTCGCCGGTCTGAGGGGCGAAGGCTTGAAAACTGTCACCATCGCGCGAGCCGCGCTGCGAGCCTATGAATGAGAGTCCAGTGAGTTCCATGACCTCTCAAGTGTATGCCGCACGGATCTAGAGCGGGTGTGGAAGGGGTTATTGCTTTCCCACCCAAGCCCATGAAGCCGGGCTTGGATGGGGCACCCTCGTTTGTGCGGGGAGAGAAAATGAAATGGAAATGGAGGCGGCTTATTGTTCGGCAACCACAGGATTGGTGAGAGAACCGAGGCCTTCGATGGTGACGGTGACGGTTTCGCCGGGTTTGAGCCAGCGCTTGGGATTTCGACCGAGGCCTACGCCGGGGGGCGTCCCGGTGGAGACAATGTCGCCCGGCAACAGTGGCGTGATGGACGAGAGATACTCGATCAGCTCCGGAATCTTGAAGACGAGTTCGCGGGTGTTGGAGTGCTGGAGGGTTTCGCCGTCGATGGAGAGGCTGACGTCGAGCGCGTGGGGGTCGGCAATTTCATCTGCGGTAACAATGGTCGGACCGAGCGGGCAGAAGGTGGGAAAGCTCTTGCTCATTGACCACTGCGTGCTGGAAAACTGCACGTCGCGGGCGCTGACGTCGTTGACGATGGTGTAGCCGTAGACGTGATCGCGCCAAGCGGATGCGGGGATGCGATAGCCGCCCTTGCCGATGACGAAGGCGAACTCGGCTTCGTAGTCGGGCTGGGTGGAGTTCTTTGGCAGGACGATAGGCTCGCCGGGGCCGACGATTGCGGTGGGCAGCTTGAAGAAGACGACTGGCGTGGTGGGGATTTCCATGCCGGATTCTCTGGCGTGGTCGCGGTAGTTGAGACCGATGGCGAAGATGCGGGGTGGGTTGGAGAGGGGTGCGTGCAGGCGGACTTGATCGAGGGGTATCTTCTCAGCGGCCACGGTTGCGGCGAACTCGCGGGAGATGACGTCGAGTGTGTCCTTGAAGCCGCTGGGGGTGAGGTCGAGGATGGTCTTTGTGTCTTCGAAGAGGATGCCGGGGTGGACGGGGATATCAGAAGTTGAAAAGGAGATGAGCTTCATTGTGGCAGTACTCCGAGGATTGTTTTGAACAAATTCAGCAGGTCAGCGCCGCTTCGCGGCAAGCGAGTTAGCAGGTCAGCAGGTCGTTGCACACACTGTCGACTCTCGCAGTGCGCTCCCACTGAGGATCATGCGGCGGTCCAGCCGCCGTCGATGTTGAAGAGTGAGCCGGTGATGAAGGCGGCTTCGTCGGAGGCGAGATAGCGGACCATGGACGCAACTTCTTCGGGGCGGCCGAGCCGGCCGATGGGCTGGCGGGCGCGGAGTTCGGCGCGGACTTCTTCCTTATTGTCCTTATGGAATTTCTCGAGGTAGCCCTCGACGAACGGCGTCTCCACGGTGCCTGGGCAGATGGCATTGACGCGGAGGGTCTTGGGATACTCGACGGCGATCTGGCGCGTCATGGCGACGACAGCGCCCTTGGTGGTGCAGTAGGCGAAGCGCTGCTTGATGCCGACCAGGCCCGCCACGGAGGCGATGTTCACGATGTTGCCAACAAGGCTGTTTGTTTCGCGGGCGGCGAGTAGCAGCGGAAGGAAGGCGCGGGTGACGAGGTAGACGGCGCGGACATTGACGTTGAGCAGGCGGTCGAAGTCTTCGGGTTCAGTTTGCTCAATGGAGCCGACGTGGCCGATGCCGGCGTTGTTGACGAGAATGTCGAGGCGGCTGAGTTGTGAGACCGCGGAGGCGATGGACTCGGGACTCGTCACATCGAGGTGCAGGGCCTGCGAGGACCCAGTAGATTTCGCGAGGCCTTGGGCAGCGGCGAGATTGATGTCGGCGATCCAGACGAAGGCGCCGGCTCGGACGAGTTCCTTTACAGTGGCTTCTCCGATGCCGCTGGCTCCGCCGGTGACGAGAGCGTGGCGGCCCTCTAGACAAAAGGCTGCGGATGATTTCGGGTCTCGCGAACTGCTCATGAAAGACGGATTCCTTTGCTGTCGATCTCGCGTTGTGCTGATTCAAGAATAGCGGCGGAGGGTTCGTTGGTGGTGAGCGCGCGGGTGATGACGTTGTCGATGATGACGGCGAAGGATGCCATCGCGGGTCCGGAGGGCAGCTGCCGCGCGCCTAGCGAGATGGCTTCGACCTCGCGGTAGACAGGAATGCGAGCCTGCAATGCCGGATTCCGCCACGTCGAGAGCCGTACGCCAACGGCTCCATGGTTGGTGATGCCGAGATCGCGTTCGGGCGAGGCGGCGAAGCGAAGGAATTGCCAGGCGAGTTCCTTTTGGCGGGAGCCTCGGCCCATGGCGAGCGCCCAGAAGACAGAGAGCGAAGCGGGTGCTGCGAAACACGCGCTGGGGATAGGCGCGATGGCGACCTTTCCGGCAAGAGGCGAGCCTTCGCGCCCGGCGCGCGCGGCAAATCCAAACCAGTTGGCCATCATGGCGACTTCACCGGCGAGAAAAAGGTCTCCGGATTGGGTGGAGTCCAACTGCGGAGAGCGGGGATGGCAGATGGCCGGATCGCGAACGATGCGGCGATAGAATTCGAGAGCTGAAAGCGCTTTCGGTGTGGTGAGGAAAGGGCGGCCGTCGGCATCGGTCAGTTCTGCTCCGCGGCTCCATAGCTGCAGGGCGAAGTCGTAGAGGGTATTGTGGCCATCGGGGAAGGCAGCGAAAACCGTGCCGTAACGACCGGCGGACTGGTCAGTGAAGAAGCGGGCGGTCTGTTCGAATTCCTCCCACGTGGTTGGCGGCGCGAGGTCGCGGAAGAACTGGGATCGAAAAGCGGCGCGTATGGCAGGATCCTCAAATAGATCGGTGCGGTAGACGAGGCATTCGGGGCCGTCGTGCCATGGGATGGAGCTGAGATGTTCGCCGAAGAGCAAGGGCCGAACGAGGGAGTGCGGCCATCCGTTGGGCCAGTCCTGGATGGGGATGAGTTGCTGCCAATGATGGAGGTCTTCAAGCGCCCCGGCGGCGTGGGCTTCAGCGAGCCAGTCGGTTACGAGCAGGGCAAGATCGAAGCGGCCGTCGTGAAGGCCGCCTTCGGCGACGGCGGATTTGTAGAGCTCGTGAATACCGACAGAGATCAGCTCGATCGTCGTTCCGGGATGACGCTTTTCAAAGAGCCGCGCTTCCTCGGTAAGTGCGTTTTCAAAGTCCACATAGTTGCGGAGAACGATACGCAGGGTGCTCATGCTGCCTCCGGCAGAGGGATTGAAGATTCGAGGGGATTCGTAGGAGACACGTCCATGACGAGAGCTTGATCAGTTGCAGCGGCAGCCGCAGTATACCGCTCGTTGCCACGATGAACGATACTGGAGAGGCAATGCGAAAGGAGAACGGGGTGGTGCTGCTGCACGAGGACAGGTTGTTTCCGGCTGAGGAGACGACGAGGATAATCGCACGCCGGCTGTATGACGGGATCAAGGATTTGCCGATTGTGAGTCCGCACGGACACACGCAGGCAGGATGGTTTGCGCGCAACGAACCGTTTCCCGATCCTGTGACGCTGCTTGTGCAGCCGGACCACTACATTTTTCGAATGCTCTATAGCCAGGGGATTTCGCTGGAGGAGCTGGAGATTGGCAAGACACCTGTGCAGGAGCCCCGGAAAGTATGGGGCATTTTCGCGAACAACTATCACCTCTTTCGCGGAACTCCTTCGCGACTTTGGCTGGATTATGTTTTTCAGAATTTGTTTGGGTTGACGGAAAGGCTGTCGGCGAAGACGGCGGATCATTACTACGACACCATCGAGGCGAAGCTGCGCGAGAAAGAGTTTCTTCCGCGGGCACTGTTTGAACGATTCAAAATCGAGGTTCTGGCCACGACGGATTCGCCGCTGGATACGTTGGCCGATCACAAGGCAATTCGGGAATCAGGCTGGAAGGGACGGATTGTGCCAACCTTCCGGCCTGATCCCGTGGTGGACCCGGCGTTTTCCGGATTCCGCGAAAACGTGGCGGCGCTGGGCAAACTGGCGGGTGAAGATACAGCGTCATGGCGCGGGTATCTGCGTGCTCTCGAATCGCGGCGACAGTACTTCAAATCCCTGGGTGCCACAGCCACGGATCATGGACATCCTACGGCGAAAACGGCGGACTTGAGCAAGTCGAAGGCGGAGTGGTTGTTCGGCAAGATTCTTGAAGGCGAGGCCGACGAGGAGCACCAGGAACTGTTTCGCGCACAGATGCTGACGGAGATGGCCTGGATGAGCCTGGAGGATGGGCTGGTAATGCAAATTCATCCGGGGTCGGTGCGTAACCACAATGCCCAGCTGTACACGCGCTATGGACGCGACATGGGTGCGGACATTCCGGGACCGACGGACTATGTGCATGCATTGAAGCCGCTGCTGGATCGGTTTGGGAATGAGTCAAAGCTGACGATCATTTTGTTCACGCTGGATGAGACGACGTTCAGCAGGGAACTGGCGCCCCTGGCGGGGCATTATCCATGCCTGCGGCTCGGGCCGCCCTGGTGGTTCTTCGACAGCCCCGAGGGGATGCGGCGGTTCCGCGAACTGGCGACTGAGACGGCGGGGTTCTACAACACTGTGGGATTTAACGATGACACCCGGGCGTTTCTGTCGATTCCGGCGCGGCATGATGTAGCACGGCGGTCGGATGCGGCGTTTCTGGCGCGGATGGTGGCGGAGCATTTGCTGGATGAAGACGAAGCGGCGGAACTCGCGCAAGATCTGACCGTGGGGCTCGTGAGGAAGGCGTACAGACTTTGAAGGGACCAGGGACCAGGGACCAGGGACCTGGATCAGGGATTAGGGATTAGGGACTAACAAACGCGGCGGCTAGCTGAATTAACTTCTGCCTGCATCCAAGGGAAGCAGGCGGGAGTTAGCCGTGAAAACGAAGGATAATGCAGCACAGTTTGTGCCGAGAGAACGCAAGTTAGCTGTCCTTGCAGAGGCGGTACAGAAATGCAAGGCGTGCGATCTCTATCGCAATTCGACTCAGGCGGTATTTGGTGAGATCGAAGCACGCGACGGAACTGCGCCGTCGAAGATTGCCATCATGATGATTGGCGAACAACCTGGAGACCAGGAAGACAAACTCGGGAGGCCGTTCGTGGGCCCCGCGGGCAAACTGCTGGACAAGGCGCTGGATGAGGCGGAGATCGATCGCAGCAAGGTCTATGTGACGAACGTGGTGAAGCACTTCAAGTGGGAACCACGCGGCAAGCTTCGCATCCACAAGAAGCCGACTATGAAAGAGATCCATGCGTGCCGTCCGTGGCTTGACGCGGAGTTGGAGACGCTTCATCCCACACTTGTCGTTGCGCTGGGTGCAACGGCGGCGCAGGCGTTGCTCGGATCGAGTTTCAAGCTTACAGAGGCCCACGGAAAGGTGCAGGAGGTGCGGGGGATGCCGCCGATCATTGCCACACTGCACCCGTCGGCGGTACTGCGGGCGCAGACGGATGAAGATCGGCACAGCCAAATGCAATTGCTTGTTGCGGACTTACGCGAAGCAGCGAGGTTCGCGGAGAAGCCGATCAAGGCTACTACCTCGAATTTGATTTTTCACGCAGATCCGCCAGCACCTTGAGATAAGCGCGAGCAGTGTCGGTGATGGTCTCGGGGTGGCCGGCATCGATAGCCGTGAGGTTGACGAGGTCACTGCCCACCCCTAGAGCGCGTGCTCCGGCCTGGATGAAACTTGCGGCGGTCTCAAGGGTCACGCCACCGGTGGGGATCAGCTTGAGAAAAGGAAATGGCGCGAGCACCGACTTCAAATAGCTTGCCCCGCCCATCGCAGAGCATGGAAAGATCTTTACGTAATCCGCACCTGCGCGCCAGGCGGTGATGACTTCAGTGGGCGTAAGCGCGCCGGGGATCGAGAGCTTGCCGTTGGTTCTTGTCACGTTGATGACTTCGGGATGAAGGCTGGGACTTACGACGAACTCGGCGCCGGCGTTGATGGTGGCCTGGGCCTCGGCGGCAGTTGTCACGGTGCCGGAGCCCAGGAGAAGTTTCGATCCGTATTCCTGCTTCAGCTCTTTCAAAAGGTCGATGGCGCCTGGGACGGTCATGGTGACTTCAACAACTGTGACGCCGCCGGCAATCATAGCCTGAACCACGGCGTGGGCTTGCTTAGAATTCTTTGCGCGGAGGACGGGGATGAGGCCGACGCGTTCGATGACTTCTGCAGTGGTTTCGTGCATCTCTTGGTCCTTTATATGTTGAGTTCCGCTCCCAGGTCTCAAAGGCGAGACCTGGGGCACCCATTTTTGTGTTAGCGAGCTATTCTTGCGCTGCCGCCTTTCATGGCGCGTTCAACTTCGGCAAGCGTGGCCATGCTGGTGTCGCCGGCGGTGGTCATGGCGAGCGCGCCGTGGGCTACGCCGCAGCGGACAGCCCACTCGATGGGCTTTCCAGTGAGTACGCCATAAATGAGACCCGATGCAAAACTGTCGCCGCCGCCGACGCGATCCAGAATATCGATCTCCTGCTGAGGCACGTGGACGATCTGGTCCTGGCAGAGGGCGATGGCTCCCCATGCATTGCGGCTGGCCGTGCGAGCGGTGCGCAGGGTGCTGGCGATGAGCTTCAAGTTCGGGCACGCCTCGGCAACTTCGCGCAGCATGTCTTCGTAGGCGGCAATGGGCAGTTCGGCAAAGTCTTCGCTCACACCCTTGATCTCGACGCCGAGCATGGCGGAGAAATCTTCTTCGTTGCCGAGGAGCAAGTCGACTTTGCGGACCAGCGCACGGTTTACCTCCTGTGCCTTCGCTTTGCCGCCGATGGAGCGCCAGAGGGAGTCGCGGTAATTCAGATCGTAGGAGACAGGTGTTCCGTGGCGGCGAGCCGCGTCCATGGCTTCTGCGGCAACGTCGGCTGTGGAGGCTGAGAGCGCGGCGAAGATGCCGCCTGTATGAAGCCAACGCGAGCCATTGTTTGGGCCGAAGATGGATTCCCAGTCGAAATCGCCGGGCTTGACCTGGCTGATGGCGGTGTGGCCGCGATCGTTGCATCCGGCAGCGGCACGCATGCCGAATCCGCGCTCAGTGAAGTTGAGGCCGTTGCGAACGGTGCGGCCGACGCCATCAAACGGAACCCAGCGGAGGAGCGAGGTGTCTACGCCTCCCTGCAGGATGCAGTCTTCGACGAGACGTCCGACGGCGTTGTCTGCGAGTGCGGTTGCGATGGCGGTGCGTAGACCGAAGCAGCGCCGAAGGCCGCGGGCGACGTTATACTCGCCGCCGCCTTCCCAAACGGCGAATTGTCGCGTTGTGTGGACTCGCCCCTCGCCGGGGTCGAGACGGAGCATGACTTCACCAAGGCTGAGACAATCCCAGCGTCGATTTTCATCTGGAAGCAGAATAGGTTCCATATTCGGTCCAATGAAACTGTAACGCATTCCGGGCAGGCAGAAGACGCGCTGTACCGCTGAAGGAGACGCAGCTTTACCGTGGCTAAGATGGCGACGGATCGCGCGTGATAGATTTTTGGGGTCGGGGAAATCGCAGAAATCAGTGCGGGAAAACGCGAATGCCTGCAAATTTTGAAGCGATGTGAGGAATTGGGTGAGTCAGGGTCTCTTTGATTTGAATGGAAGAGTTGCTGTGGTGACGGGTGGGACTACCGGCATCGGCCATGCGATTGCGTTGGGGTTGGCGGAGGCAGGCGCAGACGTTGTGCCGAGTTCGCGCCGCACAGAGCAGGTGGAGAAAGTGGCAGCGGAGGTTGAAGCTCTCGGCCGTCGCTCGTTGCGCGTTGCAAGCGATGTGCTGGACCGACGTTCGCTCGAAGCTCTGCATGCTGCCGTGATCAAGGAATTCGGCAAGGTGGACATCCTGGTTAATGCTGCGGGAGTCACGTACAAGGCTTCGACTCTGGAAACGTCAGAGGCGGACTGGTCGCGCGTAATTGAGACGAACCTTACGGGAACGCTGCGCGCCTGCCAGATCTTCGGGAAGACGATGGTGAAGGCGGGGTATGGTCGAATCGTCAACATCGCATCGCTGACGACGTTTGTCGGGTTCTACCAGGTGGCGGCATATTCTGCGTCAAAGGCGGCCGTTGGATCGCTGACGAAGGTGTTGGCGGTGGAACTGGCCAAGACGGGAGTGAATGTGAATGCGATCGCACCGGGCATGTTCCCGACGGATTTGAATGCCAAGCTGATCACAGGAACCCCACGCGGCGAGGAGTTGCACATGCGCGTGCCGATGGGGCGGTTTGGGAAGGCTAACGAACTGGCAGGTGCAGCGATATTTTTGGCGTCCGAGGCGGCTTCGTACGTGACAGGCGAGATTGTCGCGGTGGATGGCGGGTTCCTGGCGAGCGGAGTTAACCAATAGAGACAGGGAATAGGGAGTATGGAATACAAGCCTCGATGGGGGCAGTGCTTTATTCCGGACGTCGGAAAGCTGAGACATTGAAGATTACGAATGCTTACGTCAACGTCACTTCGCCGGGGCGGAACTTTGTCACGTTGAAGATTGAGACGGACGAAGGGATTTACGGGCTGGGCGATGGCACGCTGAACGGCCGCGAGATGGCGGTCGCGAGCTACCTGACCGACCACGTGATTCCGTGTATTATCGGGCGCGACCCGTTTCAGACCGAGGACATCTGGCAGTACCTGTACCGCGGGGCGTATTGGCGGCGCGGACCGGTGACGATGACGGCGATTGCGGCCGTGGATGTGGCGCTGTGGGATATCAAAGGCAAAGCACTCAACACTCCTGTGTACAACCTGCTCGGAGGCAAGAGCCGTGAGGGCGTGATGGTGTATGCGCACGCGAACGGCACAGATGTTGATGCCGCGCTTGAGGATGTCGCGAAGCACAAGGAACTCGGGTACAAAGCCATTCGCGTGCAGAGTGGGATTCCGGGGCTGGCAAGCACGTACGGCGTTGCGAAAGGACCGGGCCGGTATGAACCGGCGGAGCGCGGTTTGCCGCATGAGTACGAGTGGTCGAGCGAACTTTACCTACGGCATGTGCCAAATCTTTTTGCGCGGGTGCGGGAGGAGTTTGGCGAGGAACTACACTTGCTGCACGACTGCCATCACCGGCTCACACCGATTGAAGCCGGGCGTCTCGGCAAGGAATTGGAACCATTTCATCTCTTTTGGATGGAGGATCCTACACCGGCAGAGCTACAGGAAGGCTTTAAGGTTATCCGGCAGCATACGACGACGCCGATCGCGGTGGGTGAGGTGTTCAATTCGGTATGGGATGCGCATGATCTGATTCGCAATCAGTGGATTGACTACCTGCGCATGACGCTGGTGCATGGCGGCGGGATCACTCATCTGAAGAAGACGGCTGACTTCGCGGCGATGTATCACGTGCGAACGGGGTTCCACGGGGCCACGGATTTGTCTCCGGTGACGATGGCGGCTGCGTTGCACTTCGATACTGCCATTCACAACTTCGGCATCCAGGAACACATGCCGCACACGGATGAAACGGACGCAGTGTTTCCCCATAGCTACGCGTTCAAGGACGGCATGATGTATCTGGGCGATGGACCTGGACTGGGTGTGGATCTGGATGAGAAGCTTGCGGCGAAGTACCCATACCAGCGCGCATATCTGCCTGTGAATCGCAAACTCGACGGCACGTTGACGGACTGGTAGGACGATGGCGAATTCGACAGAGCCCAAGACGGAAGCTAAGCGGCTGGACCAGCGGGCTGGACCGATGGAGCAAGCCGAGGATGAGCGGGCTCTACCGGGACGCTGGACGATTTGCGCCATGTTGTTCGTGGCCACGACCATCAACTACATGGACCGACAGGTTCTGTCGATTCTCAAGCCAGTGCTCTCGGGCTCCGTGCTGCATTTGCAGCCGTTCTTCCACGGATGGCCGACGGTAGAGCGCTCCATCAACATGAACGAGATCCAGTACGGAAACATCGTGTGGTGTTTCCAGATCGCGTATGCGCTCGGAGTGATTTTTGCCGGGCGACTGGTGGACCGGCTTGGTTGCAGGCGAGGCTATCCAATCGTGACCGCCGTGTGGAGTCTATCCGCGATGGGGCATGCGCTGGTGACGTCGGTTTTTGGGTTCGGCGTGGCGCGGTTTTTCCTGGGCCTGGGCGAGAGCGGGAATTTTCCAGCTGCGATCAAAGCGACGGCAGAATGGTTTCCGCCCAAGGAGCGGGCGCTGGCAACAGGCATTTTCAACTCGGGAGCGGGTGTGGGCGCCATTCTGGCCCCCTTCATCGTGCCGTGGGTGGCACTGCATTTTGGGTGGCGCGCCGCATTCCTCGTCACCGGGGTATTCAGCGCGATCTGGATTGTCTGGTGGTCTGTCCGCTATCGCAGTCCGCAGAACCTTCCGGACTTGAATCGAGGCGAAGCTGTTGCGGCAGCCGCGGCCCCTGCGATTCCGTGGTGGCGGCTGTTGAAATACCGCCAGGCCTGGGCCTTCATTCTGGGTAAATTTCTGACCGATCCGGTCTGGTGGTTCTACCTGTTCTGGTTGCCGGGGTACTTCAGCAAGGAGTTCAAGCTGGACCTTTCGCACATCGGGTTGCCCTTGATCGTGGTGTATGTCTGCTCGACGATTGGCAGTGTATTTGGTGGCTGGCTACCGAAGGGATATGCACGCCTGGGAATGTCCCTGAAAGCTGCGCGCCTTGCGGCAATGCTGACGTGCGCTTGCCTGGTCGTGCCTATCGCATTTGCAGGCGGACTGCACTCGATATGGACTGCGGTTGCGCTGTTATGTATGGCAACCAGCGCGCACCAGGGCTGGTCAGCCAACATCTTTACGACAGCGTCGGATATGTTTCCGCGGGAGTATGTCGGCACGGTGGTCAGCTTCGGCCAGGTGGGCGGCGCGCTCGGCGGAGCGATCTTCGCGCAGGTGGCTGGACACGTCTTGCAGTTCACGGGGAGTTATGCGCTGTTATTTATGTATTCGGGTTCCGCTTACCTCGTTGCACTTGTGCTGCTAAGAACGCTGGCGCCGGGGTTGAAACCAGCGGAGCTGGCGAGCAGCTGAATGTCCAAAATCGCTCGGAATTCGAAAGCTTTCCAGAACAATTCGTGACCATAGTCATGATTCGATGGCGAACGTCGCCGGGATTCACCAATGGATGAGCAGTTTGTCGTCTATACAAGATAGAGACGCGCGCATATTGACGCACTTACCCGGACGGGCAGAGACTTTTGAAAATAGCATGATACGAAACAAGAGGAACTGAAATGGCCGGGCAGCGAAAACTGCGCATGGGGATTGTCGGCGGGGGACCGGGCGCGTTTATCGGGCCGGTGCACCGCATGGCCGCCGAACTTGACGGCAAGATCGAACTGGTTGCGGGGGCGTTTTCGCAGTCGGCGGAGCGATCGCGTTTGGCAGGCGAGTTGTACAAGATCGATCCTGATCGCGCTTATGCGGATTTCAAGTCGATGCTGGTAGCGGAGCGAAGGCGGCCGGATCCCATCGACTTTGTGGCTATTGTTACGCCGAATCATCTGCATTTGCCGGTTGCGCTGGCGTCGCTGGCCGCTGGATTTCCGGTGATGAGCGACAAACCGGCAACGGCTACGTACCAAGAGTCAGTGGAATTAGAAAAGGCGGTCGCAAAGAGCGGCCTGCCCTATGGGCTGACGCATACGTATGCCGGCTACGCGCTGGTTCGTGAGGCGCGGGCGATGTGCGCCAACGGCCAGCTTGGCAAGATTCGCAAGATCGCTGTGGAGTATCTGCAGGGGTGGCTGACAAACCCGATTGAGGCATCGGGGCAGAAGCAGGCCGCGTGGCGATCCGATCCGGCGCAGAGTGGATTGGGCGGATGCATTGGCGATATTGGGGTGCACGCATTTCATCTGACCGAATATGTGACGGGGCTGAAGGTTGTGGGTTTGAATGCTTCGCTGCTTTCGGTGGTGAAGGAGCGCAAGCTTGATGACGATTGCACGGCGTTATTGCGCATGGATAACGACGCGCAGGGGATACTGATGACCTCGCAAATTGCTGCGGGCGAGGGAAACGGGCTTCGGTTGCGAGTGTACGCCGAAAAGGGATCGCTGGATTGGCGGCAAGAGGACCCAAATCGGCTGCTCGTGAAATGGCTCGAGGGGCCTGAAGAGATTCGCCACGCGGCGGGTGGATACCTCAGCGAGGATGCGCGCGCCGTTACGAGATTGCCTGGCGGTCATCCGGAGGGTTATCTGGAGGCGTTTGCTGTGCTCTATAGAGAGTTCGCCGACGTGCTTATTGAGTGGCAACAGAGTCGAAAGAGTGAGATTCCGCCGACGCTGCCGGGGATAGAAGCCGGCGTGCGCGGCATGCGATTTATCGATCGGGCTATCGAGAGCAGCAAGCGCGAGAGCTGGGTCGAGTTTTGAAGGACGAGAATTGATTTTGGGAGCAGGCGATGAAGACGATCAAAGGACCCGGCATTTTTCTGGCACAATTCGCAGACAATCAAGCGCCCTTCAACACGCTGGAGGGAATGGCTCACTGGGCAGCGCAACTGGGGTTTGTCGGGGTGCAGATTCCCTCGTGGGACAGACGGCTTTTTGATTTGAAGCTTGCGGCAGAAAGCCGCGACTATTGCGAAGAGATTCTTGGGATTCTGGATGGTGCAGGTCTGAAACTCACCGAGCTTTCAACGCATCTGCAAGGCCAGTTGGTCGCCTCGAATCCTGCTTACAATGTGATGCTCGACGGCTTCGCTCCGTCGAACCTGGCTGGCAAGCCCAAGGAGCAGCAGGCGTGGGCGGTGCGGCAACTTGAGTGGGCAGCAACGGCAAGCAACAGGCTTGGGCTTACTGCGCATGCAACGTTCTCCGGTGCGCTGGCATGGCCGTACTTTTATCCCTGGCCGCAGAGGCCCGCGGGATTGATCGATGAGGCGTTTGAGGAATTAGGACGCCGCTGGACGCCAATTCTGAATCAATTCGATGAAGCCGGCGTCGATGTCTGCTTTGAGTTGCATCCTGGCGAGGACTTGCATGACGGCGTGACATTCGAGCGGTTTTTGAAGGTGGTCAAGGATCACAGGCGCGCGAATATTCTCTACGATCCGAGCCACATGATTCTGCAGCAGCTGGACTACCTGGAGTTTCTTGACTTCTATCACGATCGGGTGCGCGCGTTTCATGTGAAGGATGCGGAGTTCAGACCGAATGGGCGGTCGGGTGTCTACGGGGGCTATCAGGATTGGATCAATCGCGCAGGACGGTTCCGCTCGCTTGGGGATGGACAGATTGATTTCAAGGCGATCTTCAGCAAGATGGCGCAATACGATTTTCCGGGTTGGGCGGTGCTCGAGTGGGAGTGCTGCATCAAGCATCCGAAGGCCGGAGCAGCAGAGGGCGCGACGCTGATCAAGCAGTGGATGATTCGCGTGACCGACAAGGCCTTTGACGATTTCGCCGGTGCGGATGCGGACGAAGACAAGAATCGCAAAATCCTGGGGTTGAGCTAACTTCGGCTTTTTCGCGGGAAGAAAGCAGATCCTTCGCCCCACTTACCCCGTGGACGTTGTCCCCGGGGCCCCAAGCGTGCGGTGCTCAGGATGACACTTTCCATATACAGTTTCAGGCACGACTGTAAATGCGCGTCTGTTACAGGTGTACTGGTGCATTCAAGTGCACTCTAGCGGCGGCGCGTGCGCTTCTTGCTTACCGTGGTGAGCTTGCCGAGGACTGCGTATTTGCGGTGCTCAACGGGAGACGAGAGGACGAGGCTTGTAACCGGATTGCCGTAAGGCAGCAGGGCTTCGATCAATGCTTCAAGATCGGCCAGATTCGTGGTGGTCACTTTGAGCAGGAAGTCATCGCCTCCGGTGAGGTGGTGGCACTCGCGGACCTCTTCGAGTGTCTGGATGTATTCGAGAAGCCGGTAGTAATTCTGTCCTCCGCAACTCATGCGGATGAAGGCCAGCACTTCGAGACCGAGGGCTTCGCGGTCAATCTCGAGGGTATAGCCGCGCAGGATGCCTGTCTCTTCCATTTGTTTGAGGCGTTCGCTGGTTGCTGTGGGCGACAGGCCGATGCGGCGGCCGAGTTCCGCGAGACTCAGACGCGCGTTGGATTGCAATTCATGCAGAAGCTTTCGCCCGTGAACGTCGAGTAGAGCCGTGGAATCCATTGCCATAATCCTCGATCATAGTCGAAATTGCGAATACAAGGCGCATTACGCAGGCGAAATCGCCTTCATAAGGTCGGTCGACCGGCCTAACATCGCAGCTATGGACAAGTTGATTCTGAACGGGCAAGCACTGACCTTGAGCGAGATCGGAGCAGTTTCGCTGGCTGGATGTCGGGTTGAAGTGGCGCCAGATGCCTTGCGAAGGGTAGCCGAAAGCCGGGGGCTGATTGAGAAGATTCTCGCGGCAGGCGAGACGGTGTACGGCGTGAATACGGGATTTGGCAAGCTCGCAGACGTGCGGATTCCCGGCGACAAACTTGCGGAGTTGCAGATCAACCTGGTGCGCAGCCATGCCGGCGGTGTTGGCGATCCGTTGGCCGAGGCTGAGGCGCGCGCCATGCTGTTGCTGCGCGCCAATGTGCTGGCAAAGGGGTTCAGCGGCGTGCGGCCCGAGTTGCTGCACTTGCTTGTGGACTTACTGAATGCCGGCGTGCACCCGGTGATTCCGGAGAAAGGCTCGGTGGGCGCGAGCGGCGATCTCGCTCCGCTGGCGCATCTGGCCTTGGTAGTCGTTGGCGAAGGGGAAGCATTCTATCGCGGAGAGCGGATTGCGGGCGGAGAGGCCCTGCGCCGTGCTGGTCTCAAACCATTGCGGCTTACTGCGAAAGAGGGACTCGCGCTGCTGAATGGGACGCAGGCCATGACGGCTGTGGGAGGGTTGGCCGCGGCGCGCGCACGGCGGGTTGTCGAGCTTTGCGATCTCTCGGGCGCGATGTCTCTCGAAGCGCTGAAGGGGACTCCGGCAGCTTTTGATGAACGGATTCATCTGGCGCGGCCGCATCCGGGGCAGATTGCATCGGCCGCGCATTTGATTCGCCTGATGGAGGGGTCGGAGATTCGCGAGTCGCATCGCGAGCACGATACACGGGTGCAGGACGCGTATTGCCTGCGCTGCATGCCGCAAGTGCACGGGGCTGTGCGGGGCGTCCTGGAGCACGTTGCGGGCGTGCTGGAAACTGAAGCTGGCTCGGCGACCGACAACCCGCTGGTGTTCCCGGGCGCGTCTGACGGCAGCGGAGCGGTGATTTCTGGTGGGAATTTCCACGGCGCTCCACTGTCGTACGCGTTTGATTACGCTGCATTGGCAATGACCGATTTGGCGGGCATCACGGAGCGGCGTGTCGACCGGCTCTTGAATCCTGATATCAACGAGGGACTGCCGGCGTTTCTTTCTACCGATCCGGGGCTCTCATCGGGATTCATGATTGCGCAGATTGTGGCAGCCGCACTGATCAACGAGTGCCAGGTGCTTTCTCATCCATCGTCCACGGGCAGCATTCCGACAGACGGTGGCAAAGAGGATCATGTGTCGATGGGTATGACCGGTGCGATCAAGTTGCGCCAGATCGTGGAGCATACTGAACGGATCCTCGCCATTGAGTTGATGTGCGCTGCGCAGGCGCTTGAGTTTCGGCGGCCGCTGAAGTCGAGTGTAAGGATCGAGCAGGCATACGACGAGGTGCGCAAGGTTGTGCCTCGGCTGGAGCGGGACCGCGTGCTGGCTCCGGACATCGAGACACTAGCGCGCGCGATCAGGGCAGGGAAGCTGGATGGCTGGCGGGAGTAGTCATTTCCTGCGGATTTGCTTGGGGCACCGTGCGTATGCAAAAGGGAAAAGCAGATCCTTCGCTCGCAGACCCCGCAAACGCTCGCGTTCGCGGGGCCCCAAGGCTGCTACGCTCAGGATGACACCTCTAGTGTTGTAACGGGACCAGGGGAGGCTGCGTGAAGCTGTTTCGGACTACCGGTGGCATCTTTGTTGAAGAGGACGAACAACATTTTCTGATAGCGAATCACGGCTGGGATGCGCTGCTTTCCAGGGAGGATCTTCCGGAGTTTCTCTCCGCCTACGTGGAACGTGCGAAACCGTTCGGCGGCTTCCACGAGGGAGAGGTCCTGGCGCCGATCAGCGGGCAGGAGGTGTGGGCAGCCGGTGTCACCTACTACCGCAGTCGCGGTGCGCGCATGGAGGAATCAAAGGACGCGGGTGGCGGCAATTTTTATGATCGCGTGTATTCCGCCGAGCGTCCGGAGCTTTTCTTCAAGTCGACCGCAAGCCGAACCGTCGGAACGGGCGGCGAAGTGAGGATTCGCGGGGATGCACATTGGTCTGTACCCGAACCGGAGTTGACGCTGGCGGTGAGCCCGGCAGGACGAATCGTCGGCTACACCATCGGCAACGACATGAGTTCCCGCGATATCGAGGGCGAGAATCCGCTTTACCTGCCGCAGGCGAAGGTTTACAGCGGTAGTTGCGCGCTTGGGCCAGGCATTCTGGTGACCGCGAGCCCGCTGGCGCACTCGACGGAGATCGTGCTCGAGATTCTGCGCCACGATCGCATTGAGTTTGAGGGGTCGGTGGAGCTGACAGAGCTCAAACGCGATCCTAAAGCGTTGGTCGAGTATCTGCTGCGCGACAACAGCTTTCCCTCGGGCGTGTTCCTCATGACCGGAACCGGGATTGTGCCTCCCAATACGTTCACGCTGGCGAGTGGCGACCTGATCCGCATCACCATCGAGCCGATCGGCACGCTGGTGAATGAAGTCGCGTGACTTGACTTAGCCCAGCGAAGCTGCCTTAGGTCAGATGTTTCTTGAGGAAAGCGAGGGCGCGGGTACGGGCGAGTGCTGAGGCTTCGGGGTTGTAGCTGGCGCGCATATCGCAATTGAAACCGTGACCGGCGTTCTCATACCAATGAATTTCTACCTCGGGATGAGCTTTGTGCACTTGCTCCACTTGCTCGGCAGGGATGTGAGTGTCAAGTTTGCCAAAGTGGAGTTGAACGGGGGCTTTTGGGGTTTCGCTGGCGAAGTTTCCGATGCGTCCGGCATAGTAGCCAACTGCTGCATCGGGATGGAGGCGTGACGCACTGAGCCATGCAAGCAGACCGCCGTAGCAGTAACCGATCACGCCGGATTTTTTGCCGGTCTGACGCCGAGCATACTGGAGAGCAGCATCGACATCCTCCAGAGCCTTGGCGTTATCAAGCTTCTGCAGGATGGCAATGCCTTTCTGGGCATCGGGGCCATCGTATACAAGTTCGACGCCGCGTTCAACGCGATCAAAGAGAGCCGGGGCCACGGCGAGAAAGCCGTCCTTTGCGTAGCTGTCGGCGATGGAACGGATATGGCGGTTGACGCCGAAGATTTCCTGAATGACAACCAGGCCGGCGATCGGTTCGCCCGCAGGACGCGCTACGTAGGCATCTAGTTCATGGCCATCAGCGGCCTTCAGTTTCACAACTTCGCTCATGGATTCCTCACCTCGCCCGATACGGAAAATTCCCGTGCATTTGGTTGGACGCCTTATTGTGTGTCGCGGACGCAACGGAATCCCACGCCACCGGAACGGTCGTAGGATGGCGCCATGAGCAGGACCTTGCTGTGCTCGTCGTTGCGATAGGCTTGCGGAAAGTACCAGATGGAGCCTTGCGGCTGATAGTAGCTGCCCCCGCGCACGATGGCAGCTCGAGTGTGATCATCCTCGAATTCATCGGTCCATTGCCAGACGTTTCCGACAAGATCCTGCACGCCGTAGGGGCTGGCTCCCTGGGGATGTGCGCCGACGGGGTCGGGGCCGCGCATGGAGCGGCCGCCATCGGGAGTGGGGACGTTTGCGGGGTTCCAGTCGTCGCCCCATGGATAGATGCGTCCGTCGGTGCCCTCCGCGGCAAATTGCCACTCCCATTCGTGGGGTAGGCGCTTGCCGGCCCAAGCGGCATAGGCGCGAGCATCTTCCAAAGAGACCCATGTCACCGGACGGTTGTCCCATGCCTGCGGATAGGCGCCATTCTTCCAGTCGCGCAGAAAGTTGCCCGCATCGCGTGGGGCATAGTGCGTGGCATCAAGAAATTGTTTAAACTGCGCGTTCGTGACGGGAAATTTGTCGATGAAGAACGGCTTGATGGTCATCGCATGCTCGTGGAATCGCCGGGGCGAGTTCTCCCATGGATACTGCAGATCCACACCGTTCATGGAGCCGCCTTCGATCTCTGTGCCACGCACGCGAAAGACGAATGAGCCACCGGGGATTTTTACCATTCCTTCCGGTGCTTCGGCGGCAGGCTTTGTCGCGGCGGTTTCAACGAGGTGCTGTTGCAGCACGACTGGTTCATGTGAGAAAGATGCGAGCGGCTTTGCAGTCACCGAGGCCATGCGCTGCATCAGGTTCTTGATCGTGTCGGACGGGGCGCCGGGAGTGGCAAGGATTGCGCCGTAGCCGTTGGCTTCAACGTTGAAGCTGAGAACCGAAAGCGGACCATCTGTTTCGGGCTTCAACTCCACTCCATGATAGAGATCGAAGTAGCGCATTCCTGGAGTGGTTTTGAGATCCATCTGGCGGCCGTCGATGTCATAGTCAGTGCGATTCACAATGGTCCAGACGGTCTGATCGCCCGAGTGGCCAGCGGCTGGCGTAGACGCCGAAGTTGTGCATGGGGTAGAGCGGCTCCCAGTCAGCGCTGGTGAGAAAGGGTGCGACACCGCGCTCGATGGTGGCGATGCGGCGTGTGGCTTCGGCATCGCGGGGATTGATGCCGTTCCAGATGCCCCAGATGTTTTCCCAGCTCTCCCATCCGACGCCGTTGAAGAAGGCGAATTGCAGGTCGTTGGTGTGATCGACGGCCCAGCGATCGCTGATGTTCACCATGTGCCGTGTCTCAAGCCACTTGTAGCGATCGACCATGGGGATAAAAGGGAATGAGTACTGGCCCCATGTCATCACATTCCACGCGAGAGCTTCGTCGCTGGGACCGCCTTCCGGCTCGAACGCCAGAGGATGGCCGATCTGATCGGCGGCAAGCGAGAAGCCGAGTGGGACGCCATCCTGCGTGTCGCCGTTGATGCCGTCGGCATCAATCTGTTTCATCAACTCTGCGATAGCCTGCGGCCAGGGCTGCGATGGCTGGTGCGTGCCTTCGTCCCACATCATCATGGGGAAGAGGACGCGCACGCCGCGGCGATGGAAGTCGGCAACCATCTGCCGCACGCCTTCGACGCCTCCCGGCATGGATTTGACCATCTCGAGTCTGGTTGCGGTCGTCGATACCCATGTTGGGATAGGTCGACCAGATGAGGACGGCGTCGATGCCTCCATATCGTTTCTCGAGGTCGTCGACGTATCGATCAACTGTGTAGCGCCCGGCAGCGGGATCGTAAAAGAAGCGATCGTGGACCATCATCTGCGGCTGTATGAAGCTGGATTGCGTCCACTTGAATGCGGGCAGGTTGTAGCGGGAAGGATCGTAAGCGATGCGGATGCGGCGCTCGGTCCGCCAATGATTGAGGTCGGCGAGCCAGCGCTCGTGGGTGAGCGGAGAGCAGGGATTGGGCGGGCCATCCCATGCGTTATGAAGATTCATGCATCCCGGTGGAGGGATCTGCTGTTCGCGCGGAGCGAACATCGTGTCCTGGGCCGAAAGACCGAGGGCAATTGCAAGCAAGGCCCCGAGCAAGGAAGTTCGGATCATTCAGATCTTCTCCCAACGGCAACGCAATGAGATGAGGCTCTCGTCAGAGATTCTCTCCGCGATTAGCCAGGAATGATTTGAGGTCTGCACGCGTGGGCATGGATGCCTGGGCTCCGCGACGGGTAACGGAAATAGCGGACGCTGCGCAGGCGAATCGCGCTGCGGCCCATGGATCTTTGCCTTCGAGCAACGCAACGGCAAATGCACCATTGAAGCAGTCGCCGGCGGCTACGGTGTCAATGGCATCGACAGCGAAGTGCTTTACCCAGCCAGCTCTGCCACCTGCGACAGCAACATAGGCGCCTTCTGCACCGCGCTTCAGGACGACTCCGCGGAGGCCGCGGGCTAGTAATTCTCTGGCAATGGGCTCGGGATCGGATCCATCGTCGAGGTAGAAAGCAGCTTCAGTCTCGTTTGGAGTGAACCATGCGACCTGCTTCCATACTGGATCGCTGAGCGCGGCGGCTGGAGCGGGGTCGAGCATCACTGGAACGTCGAATTGCGCGCAGAGGGCAAGCGTGTGATCGATGGTTGCCATGGGTAGCTCAAGCTGACACAGAACCATTCCGGCGTTGCGGATGACATCGAGATGCTTGTCGACGTAGGCTGTGGCGACCTTGCCGTTGGCGCCGGGAACGACAACGATGGCGTTCTGGCCGTTTTCGGCAAGGAAGATAGGTGCGAGGCCCGAGGACCCGGATGTGGCGACCATCGCGGACGTGTCAACGCCGGCGTGGGAGAGATTCTCGAGCAACTGTGGGCCGTAAACGTCGTCACCCACCATGCCGACGAATTGCACTGGATAGCCAAGTCGAGCTGCAGCGACGGCCTGGTTGGCGCCTTTGCCGCCGGGCGTAGTCGAAAAGCTGGTGCCAATAACGGTCTGTCCGATGCGGGGGATTTGCGGAGTGCATGTCACCATGTCCATGGTGACGCTGCCGACGACGACGATCGGTTTGCGAGTCTCGCTCATTAGACCTCAATAAAGAGGAGCCAGCGCAATGGCGCCAAGTCCCAAGATGAAAAAGACGAACATCAGTACGAGGAGCATGTGTGCGGCGCGTGGTGCACCGGCAAATTCACGCCAGACAAAAATGCCCCAGCAGGCCGAGACCATTGTGGCTCCCTGGCCAATGGAGTAGGAGACGGCTGGACCGACCAGATGCGCGCCGGACGCGACAAAGTTGGCAACGGCTCCGACGCACCAGATGGCTCCTCCGAGAACACCCGCCGCATGCCAGCCGATAGGTGCCTGCCAGTAGTCCGCTCCGTTGACCGGCGGTTTGCCGTCAAGGGGCTTGAACATGAGAAAGAGGTTGGCGGGAATCGTAGAGATCAGGACGCCGATTGCGAAGAAGAAGGCAATGGCATAGGGACCGGGGGAATCGGAACCGCGCATGGCATGAGCAACGAGCGGATAGAAGCTTCCCATCAGCACGCCGGCAACGAGACTGAGGACAATTCCGCGGGTCGTTGTCGCCTTCGCTGTAGCCTCGCGTTTGCGATAAGCGGCGGCATCGACAATGATGGCCAGCGCAACGAGCGCGACTCCGCCAAACAGGAGCAGGGGATTGGCGGCAGGGCTGACGAGGTAACTGGAAACTGCACCAACGACCAGGGCAAGGCCAATCCCGACAGGAAATGCCACGGCGAGTCCGGCGACGTCGATGGCCGCGACGAGGAGCAGGTTCGCAACATTGAAGATGACTCCACCGCAGATGGCCCAGAGCATGCGCGACGGTGTGGTTTCGACCACGGCTGAAAGGAACGACGAACCTGCGTGACCAACAGACCCAGCCGTAAGCCCCAGTGCGACGGCTCCAGCGAAAAGGCCGAGTGCGTAATCCCAATAGAAGAGTTGAAAGCGGAACTTTGGGCAGAGCTTGAGCGTGTTGGCCCACGATCCCCAGCACAGCATGCTCAGGATCATGAGCGCGAGCGTGACTTGATATGTTTCAGGCAGAAACATTCGTTGCCCCTGTTCAGTTGTGTTTGGTGCAACTCGGAACGATACGCGGAGGGGGTGTGGAGATGCAAATTACGTACATTCGCAGATTTGTGGTTCGTGCGTTCCCACCCATTCGACGAAGTGCGGTCGAATGGATGGGGCACCGGAATTTGTTTGGCTCCCCGCTTTCCCACGCAAACGAATCGCTATTCGATGGAGCGTCATTGGCGGCCGGATTTGATGGCTTCAGTGAGCGCCGGGACCACCTCGAATAAGTCGCCGACGATACCGTAGTCGGCGACTTCGAAGATGGGGGCTTCGGCGTCCTTGTTGATGGCGACGATGCACTGCGAACCTTTCATGCCGACCAGATGCTGGATCGCTCCAGAAATGCCCACGGCGAGGTATAGCTTGGGCGTCACGGTCTGACCGGAGCTGCCGACCTGGCGTTCGATGGGCAGCCAGCCGTTGTCGCAGATGGGGCGGGATGCGGCGATTTCAGCCCCAAGCGCGGAAGCGAGATCCTGCACCAGTGGCAGGTTGTCTGCCTCCTTGATGCCGCGGCCGACGGCTACGATCAACTGGGCCGAACCAAGGTCCACGGTCTGCGCGGTGCCTCGGAACGGGTCGCCTGGCTTGGTGCGAATCTGCGCTGTATCGATTGTCGGTGTGAAGGTGACGATTTCGGCCGGGCTGGTTTCTGCGGCGTCTGCGCGGAATGCTCCGGACTGAACGGAGACAAGGCACGGGCCCGAGCCTGATGAACGATAAGTGCCACTGAGACGGCCTTGCATCAGCGAGCGGACGAACACGGGGCCATCGCCGATCGCCGTGACGTCGCCAATGAGGACACGGCCGAGGCGTGCAGCGAGAGCGGGTGCGTAGTCGCGAACTTGGTAGGAGTGAGGGAAGACGAGGTAATCCGGCGACTCGGCGCGGATGAGCTGTTCGAGAGCGGCTCGAAATCCGTCGGAAGTGTACTGTGCCAGCAGCGGATGTTCGATTCGGGCGACTTTGGCCACGCCCTTTGTAGCGGCTTCCTTCGCAAGGGACTCGGTCTGTGCGCCGATGACGATGGCATTGGCTTTTGAGCCCGATTGCGCAGCCAGTATGTTTGCGGCGGCCAGGGCCTCCCAGCTGATGCGGCTGACGCGGCCGCCACGATCTTCAAGAACCACGTAGACGCCGCTCATATAACTCGCACCTCGAACTTCAGTTTTTCAACGAGAGTAGCCGCCGCTTCCTTTGCAGAGCCGGAAATGATCTGTGTAGATTTCTGTTTTTGAGGAAGCGTGATCTTTTCAAGAATGGCTGTGGGCGAGCTTGCCTGCCCAAGGTCAGCAGCCGCGATTTTGCGGAACTCCTTCGTCTTTGCTTTCTTGATGCCCATGAGCGTGGCGTAGCGCAGCTTGGTGCCGCCTGACTGGATCATGAGGACGGCGGGGAGTGGCAATTCTATGTTCTGAAACCATCCCTCCTCGAGTTCGCGCTTCACGGTGAGGCCCGAGTCAGTCTTCTCGACATGAAGAATGAGCGATGCGTGGGGCAGTCCAAGCACCTCCGCCATGATGACGCCCGTCTGACCGTAGCCAAGGTCATCGGACTGCAGGCCGGTGAGTACGAGATCAGGGCTTTCCTGCTTCACCGCTGCGGCAAGGAGTTGTGCTACTCCGAGGGCGTCACGCTGGTTCAGGTCGTCGGCTTCAATGTGAATTGCTCGGTCCGCGCCTTTCGCGAGGGCTTCGCGGATTGTGGTACCGGCGCGCTCGGGTCCTGCACTTAGCACGATGACTTCGCCGCCATGCTTCTCCTTGAGTTGCAATGCCTCTTCGAGTGCGTAGGCGTCGGACTCGTTCATGGCGTATTGCAGGTCCCCTTCTTCGACCCATTTGCCGGAGCTGTTGATGCGCACCTGCGCATCGCGCTCGGGGACTTGTTTGATGGCAACGATGATTTTCATGCGGAATGACTCCGGATTAGGGTTGTTCTGCTTTCACGGGATTGATCTGCGGCAGGCGCCTTGCGGTGAGTTGGGCAATGTCGAGGAGTTGCGGTGCGGCTTCGCCGGTTGCGGAGAGGGCGTCGCGGAACATGGTGTTGCAGAAGGGGCATGCTGTTCCGATGGTGGATGCGCCAGTGGCGACAAGCTCCTTGGCGCGCGTGTGGCTGACGCGATCGCCGGTTTCTTCGCCGAGGAAGGCGAGGCCGCCGCCAGCGCCGCAACAGAAGCTGCGTTCGTGCGAGCGCGGGGCTTCGATGACTTCACCAGCTAAGCCGACGACGATACGCGGCTCTTCGTAGACGTTGCGGTAGCGGCCGAGATAACAGGGATCGTGGTAGACGATTTTGTCGTTCCCCGGTCCCAGATTCGGGACCGCGGGCACCCGACCATTTTCGTTGGATTTGGGAAGCTTGTCGGCGAAGCGGGCGAGAAACTCGCTGTGGTGTTCGATCTCTGGCGGCGTGCCGAATTCTTTCCAGTCTTCCTGGATGGTGCGCACGCAATGCGGGCAGATGGACACGATCTTCTTTACCTTGTTTTGTGCGAGAGCTTCGAGATTCGCTTCGGCGAGTTGCTGGAAGAGTAGGTCATTGCCGAGACGGCGGACCGGATCGCCAGTGCATTTCTCCTTACGCAGAACGCCGTAGCTGGTGCCGAGGTAGTTCATGATGCGGGCGAAGTCGGCAACAATCTCGCGGCCCTTGGGGTCGTAACCGCCCATGCATCCAAGCCATAGGCAATATTCCTGCGTGCCGTCGAAGATAGGGAATTCCTGCTTCTGAATGAACTTGTCGCGTTCGAGTGCGCTCATGCCGAGCGCGTTCGATCCGCGTTCGAGCGCAAGGAATAGCTTCGCGCCGTGATCGTCTTCCCACACGCCGGTATTCACCGCGCCCCGACGCAGCCCGATGATGATGGGGAGATGTTCGATGCCGACAGGGCATTGGTATTCGCACGCGCCGCAGGTAGTGCATTGGAAGTCGGCGGTCATGGAGTTGAACTTGCCGATCAGGGACTCCGGCGAGGTGGGACCGAATTCGTTCAGGTAGCCGCGCAGACCGAGGATGATCTCTTTCGGGTTGAGCTCTTTGCCGGTGTTTGTTGCAGGGCAATGTTCACTGCAGCGACCGCACTCCACGCAGGAATAAGCTTGCAGGCTGGCGAGTTGCGTGAGATCGGTTCCGGCGACGAGGCCGAAGTCTTCATCCCCAACTAGAGGCGGAATCTTGCTGAAGCCGCCACGGGAGAGAAATATGGTGGCCGGGCTGAGCACCAGGTGCAGGTGCTTTGTATGCGGGATGATGGGCAGAAAAATGAGGAGGGAGAGCGTGTGGACCCACCAGAGAACTCGCGCCGCCGGGCTGGAATCGGTGACCGCAAAGGACGCAAGATAGGTCACCATCAGGAGAAAGATCAGCAGCGCGATCACGCCGGATTCATAGGAGACCTTCGTGCCGAGCCATCGCGGGCGCACCAAAAATCTACGAACGAAAAGGCCGAAGATCCCAGCGGCACAGGCGATGGCAAAGGCTGCTGCTATATAGAAATAGAATCGCCCGATCAAACCCTGTGGGTCGAGGAATCCGAAGCCGAGGCCAACCGCAAGGTGATTCAGCGTGACCAGGGCGAAGGCGCAGAATCCCCAGAAGACAAAGGCGTGGGCCAGTCCGGGCAAAGGGCGCTCTCGGATGACTTTAGCCTGGCAGAGCACTTCCCAGAAGAAGTCCCACACCCGCTTGCCGATGGGCGAAAGGCTGAAATTCGGGTCCTTTTTGGATCTGAGGATGCGTTTGAGAATCGGTCCGAATCGCCGCCAAAACAGCACTCCGGAGGCGATGATCAATGCGACCAGAATTAGCTTCTCCCACGGCGAGGAGCTTTGCGGTTCAGCCAGCGTGGCAGAGAGGAGGTTCATATCCGAACTCACTCACAATACACGATTAGGCCCCTGGTCGGCAGGTCGCCGGGGGACTGGTTTCAAACGGGTAAGGGCCGTTCTTGATCGGGCGGTAAGGGAAAGCATTGTCTTTGAGTCTCCACAGCAAAAGGGCGGGATCCCTCGCGAGATCTCGCCCCAATGCTCTCCATATTTTTGGACGACCCGGTTCGGTGCCCGGATCACAACTCGAGTGTTAGAGATAGGTGGAACGTTAACTCTCTGCGCGAGTTTCCCTCCCTTGTCCCGTACAACCCTTGATGCACGAGTGATCATGCTGCCATTCGTGAGTTTCGTTGCCGATTCTCTTGAAGGCCATAGACGACTCTCTCCTTCTGGAAGATTTCTCTCCCGTGATTCGTTAGAGGCGGTTTCTCGCAGTGGAGTTGTCGAAGAAATCAGACGCGCACAATGACGGGCACCGATCTTCGGCTGCCTCTATTAACCATTTTGGAGTCTGAGCCAGCAGTAGAGTGGCCATGCATGTGCATGCGCGCAGATTGTCATATTCTCCGAGAGACCATTCGTCTTTACGAGCGAAGAGTCGAGCGAATCCGAGGCGCTCCATCGGCCGGTCCAATACTCCGGAAAGGATCGGGCGAAGTTGTCGAAGGTCATCTTGCGCAGCAGACCTCGCGCGGCTTCTCGATTGAATGTCATCACTCCCAGAATCAGCGGCCCGTTGAGCGCATACCAGAAGCCGCCGTTCTCGCGCGTTCCGCTCGGTGTGCCCGGCTGTTGCACAGGTTTTTCGATCTGGCGGGCACCCATGGTTTCTCCGGCAAGCAAGCGAGTTTTCAACTCTTCGAAGAGGAGTTGTTTGCGGTCCGCGGGGAATTCGGGGATGAGAAGGGCAAACCCCTGTGGCTCAAGCCACATCTCCTTTTCGCCCAGAGCCTCGTTATACGAAGTCCACGCTCGGCGCGGGAAGGCGCGAGTGCCGAGGTCCTTCATCCAGGCGTCGAGCAGTGCCTTGCGATATTCGCGCATGGCATCGACGAGTTCGGCCGCTTGGGGTTCATGTTTTCCGAGAACTGTCGTGAGGTCGCCCAGGATCGCGATCGCCATGGCGGAGTTCATATGGCTCTCGCCCTCTTCGAACATCCGGTTGTAGGGCATGGTGGTCGGCCAGAAGAAAAACATATCGTTCCAGTCGGAGTTCCAGCGGCGCACGATACCGTGAGATCCGGTGCCAATGCGGTCCCGTAAGAATAGAAACGCCTGCCGGACATGCGCCAGCCCCGTGTCGTGGCCGGAACAATTGAGCGGGTAGTAGCCGATGTCTTCGGTGAGCACCGAAGTGTCGCCGGTGATGCGAAGATATTCCGCCAGCAACATGAAGAAGAAGAGCTGCTGATCGCTCGTCTGCTGCGCGCCGCTGGGAGACCAGCCGAAGCCTTCATCATTGAGCTTGATTTCGCCGTCAGGTACGGTGCGCTTCATCAGGAAACGAAGTACCGATTTCGCGATCGCGGGATTAGTGTGACACAGCGGCAGCGCATGTTGCGCCAGGTCGCGACTGGACGCCATGTTGCCCCACGTATAGTCGTACACCGTGCCTTGAGGAACTACTGTCTCGTTGTAGTACTCGCGCCAGGTGGCCATCGCTTCGAGCATGGAAACATTCCACTGCATCTCTCGCCGCAGGGTCGGCTCCGGCTCCTTTTCAAAGCCCGGGATGACGCGCCGCCAGGCTTCAGCAAAGGCGGATGTTGGTACGCGACGTTTTGCAGTTGATGGCCGTAGCTGCGAGACGAGCACATCGATCGATTCCTGAGACAGATCTCGCGTATAGCCGACCACAAAGGAGAAGTCATGCGATCCTGCCGGTGCGATGGTCCCACTCCATCGGGCTCCAATCAGATTGTTACTCTCGCCGTCTTTATCGAGAAATGCTTCAGAGCCTTGATCGATTGAATGCACAAAAAGCGCCGGAGGAAATTGCTCAAGCAGAGATGCCTGGCCCTTTGGCGGAAAGGCCATTTTGCGTTTCGGCTTTGGCTGGAAGCTCACCAAGGCGGTTTTGCCATTTCTGAGGATTGGCTCGTCAGCGGGAAAGCTGATTTCATGCCATCCTGAGTCCCATGGGGCGAAGGCCTGCTGATAACGGGCTCGCGTCGATTCGGAATAGCGCAGTTCGAGGGGGACCGTCCCGTTGTTTGTGATTCGAACTTGTACGATGAATGCCGACGCGCCGCCTGTGATGGATGGCGACGGAGCTACGGAGATCAGGCGGGTGATCCGCACGCCAGAGTCGAGAGAATAGTCAAAACTCGCGAAGCCGACGCCAAAGTGCTTCTCCGCAGATCGGGCAGCCGTTTCGTCGGGTCCAATTAACTCGTGCTTTTGTCCGGCAATTTCAACGGTCGCGCGATTTGCACCGCTGTACCGGGCGTTGCCCTGGTTAACGCGGCCCCATGCGCGTTCGCCGGTCATTATCTGGTAAATTCCGCTAGCCTGCGTGAAAAGGGTGAGGCGGTAGTTTCCAAGGAGGAAGATCGGATCGTCCGGCAGCATTACGGCATCGTTTTCTTTCGGACTATCGGGAAAACGAAGCGGGCCCGTGTAGTGGTATGCGGGCAGGCCGAGATCATCGTCGACCCACTCTCCCAGGCTGGGTGTATTGTCGGCGGCCCACGCCGGCATCAGGGAGCCCGCAGCCAGCGCTCCAGTAGCGGCGAGAAAACCTCGCCGGGAAAAATCGTTCAATAAAGCCATTCCTGCCCCCCGAAACCACTTGGAAATCTCGGGGGAATTCTAACAGCGTGCGCGTTGGGGCAGACCGCATACAGTTTAGCTTCTGCCGCGTTCCTCGGCCTCGGCAATCCAGCCTCGTCGCAGTTTCTCTGCAGGAACGCTCGACAAGTAGGGCTTGATGTCGAGGATTGGGGTTCCATCGAGCATATCGACTCCCCGGACGCGGAGGAGTCGCCCGTCACGGCCAAGCAGTTCAACGACGGTCAGAGCAATCGGATTTGGGCGGCGGGGAGAACGTGTCGCGAAGACGCCGTGCGGGCGCTCGTCAATGGGCGGGCAGCCGATTAATTCGAAGCCTTCTGACCGATCAAATGTCCAGAGGACAAACAGGTGGGAGAAGCCTTCAACATCGGTGAGTCCCGGTTCGAACTCCGGAAGAATCTCAAGCACACCTTCCGCGTCGTGCCTGGCGCCCAAGCCTTTGGGGATCGCCTTGGTGTCGGTGTAAGGACTACGGACGAAGCCTATGGCTGTCGGTGTAAACACTGCGGCGCGCTCCAATTACAAATGAGGATGTGTGGCCCAGTGATTACCGGCCGCAGTCTGATGGTAGCGCGGCGGGGTCGTCCGCCGTCTCGTAGTCGAATTTGCGCATGTTCCGCATGCACTCACCCAGAGCCCCGGCAAGCGTCTCGCTCCAACCGCATGGCTGAAATCGCAGGGTCTTCTGATTCAGCTCAAGATCGGCAGTCGCATAGAACTGCATGTCGCTGGTTCTTGCGGTGGCAAATTCCTTGACCGTGATGCGGACTTCAATCTCGCCCTCCGCGTGCTTCTTTTTGACGGAAAAGAAATGCAGACGGGCTAGCGCTTCGGAGGGGTCCTTCTGAACAAGCTTCCATTCGTTCACTGGGCTGACCTCAAGGGAAATTGTGTGGCTTGAGCGCCGAGTTTAGCGGATTGGCCACTCGAATGGACAGGGAATTCGATTTGCCTGGGTCTTGGATTTCTAAAAAGGCGGTTTGTCTGGGATGCTTCTTGACAACGGCTGATGGAAGGCAAGAAAGCAGATTCTTCGCTTACCACCCCCAAACTGAAAGACGTTTGGGGCC
The DNA here is from genome assembly GCA_963735215.1 of uncultured Acidobacteriaceae bacterium. Classification (GTDB taxonomy): domain Bacteria; phylum Acidobacteriota; class Terriglobia; order Terriglobales; family Acidobacteriaceae; genus Telmatobacter. Next base: position 782,432 of record CAVTKF010000019.1, read on the forward strand.
CCGTTCGCTCAGAATGACACCGCCGACTTCTGTTGTGAACTTCAGGGACAGATACTAGCACCGAACAATCTTGGGTGAGTCGATGCCCTTGGTGGCGTTCCGGGTGTCGACAACCAGCTGCGCCTGTTCCACGATCGCCTGGTAGTCGTATGAGGAATGGTCAGTCACGATCATTACGGCGTCATACTGATCCAGATTCTCGAGCGGCGTGTTGGTCATATTGAGCGCGTAATGTCGGCCCTGGCCGACGGTGGGGAAGTAGGGATCGTTGTAGGAGACGGTCGCGCCTTTTTCGCGGAGCAGCTCGATGATGGTAAGCGAAGGCGACTCGCGCAGGTCGTCGATATCGCGCTTGTAGGCAAGGCCCAGCACAAGAATCTTCGAACCGTTGATAGCCTTGCGTTGCCGGTTGAGGCCGTCGGCGAGTTGGTCGATCACGAAGTACGGCATGTTGATATTCACTTCGCCGGCGAGTTCGATAAAACGCGTCCGGAAGTCGAACTGCCTTGCCTTCCACGAAAGGTAAAAGGGATCAATCGGAATGCAGTGACCGCCTAGGCCGGGGCCCGGATAAAAGGCCTGAAATCCGAATGGCTTCGTCTTGGCTGCGTCAATTACCTCATGAATGTCGATGCCCATGCGCATGCACAGCTGCTTCAATTCGTTTACCAGCGCGATGTTGACGCAGCGGTAGATGTTCTCGAGCAACTTGGTCATCTCCGCAACGGAAGGGCTGCTGACCGGGATGACGCGGCGGAAGATGGCGCCATAGTAAGCGGCAGCAAGCTCGGCAGCAGCTGAACCGCAGCCACCAACGACCTTGGGAATATCGTGACGGGCAACGGTCTCGTTGCCGGGGTCCTCTCGCTCCGGCGAAAAAGCGACGTGAATCCCAGTTTCATCGCGATCTCGGGCGACTTTCAACCCATGGCGATTTCCCTTTTCGATAAGGGGGACTACGATCTCCTCGGTCGTTCCGGGGTAAGTTGTGCTTTCGAGGACAACAAGTTGTCCTTCGTGCAGATGAGGCGCAATGGACTCGACAGTGCCGGTGACATAGCTCAGGTCGGGCTCGTGGTATTCATTCAGCGGCGTCGGAACGCAGATGATGATGGCGTCCATTCGCGCGATCTCTGAATAATCCGATGTGGCGCGGAAACCGGATTTTTGCGCCTGCTGGATGGCATTGGGAAGAATCCGCACAATGTAGGAGCCGCCCGCATTGAGCGTGCTGACTTTTCTTTCCTCGATATCGAAGCCGGTGACGGCGAAGCGTTCGCCACTGAACAGCAACGCGAGGGGCAAACCGACATATCCCATTCCAACGATGCCGATTTGAGCCTGCCTGCTCTCTACCTTCTTTTTGAGTTCCGAGAGGGTTGTTGTTGCTGTTGTCGTCATGTTTCTCATTGTAAAACCGTCGTTGGGATGACGATCTGCGTGCGGCCAGCAGCGGATAGTATTCTTGCTCTTGCGAAACGACGCAATCTGGGAGGCGTGGGTTGGCGAAATACCTTGTGACGGGGGCTGCCGGATTCATCGGTCGTTCGATTGCCGCTGCATTGCTGAAACGCGGAGAGGAAGTTCGCGGCATTGACAACTTCATCACCGGAAAGCGCGGCAACCTGGGCGGCCTCGAGGCGATGGAGTTCGTGGAAGGCGACCTGACGGATCCACAGCAATGCGCGCGTGCCTGCGAAGGCATCGAAATTGTGTTCCACGAGGCCGCGCTGGCGTCGGTCCCCCGTTCAGTCGCCGACCCGGCAGCCACAAACCTGCATTGCGTTACAGCCACTCTCAACTTGCTGGTCGCTGCTCGCGCCGCGCGCGTTCGCCGCGTCGTCTACGCCGGTTCGTCATCGGCTTATGGCGATACGCCCACCCTGCCGAAGCAGGAGGACATGCTGCCCAATCCGATCTCGCCATATGCCGTAGCCAAGCTCGCCGGTGAGCAGTACATGCGGGCGTTCGCACGCGTCTATGGGCTGGAGACGGTGGTCTTACGCTACTTCAATGTGTTTGGTCCATTCCAGGATCCGACTTCGCACTACTCCGGCGTACTTGCCATTTTTTGCAGACGAATGCTCGTCGGGGAACAACCCACTATCTACGGAGACGGCGAACAAAGCCGCGATTTTACATATATTGACAACGTGGTTCACGCCAATCTTCTCGCTGCCGAAGCCCCGGCGGAGAAGGTTGCCGGCCAGATGATGAACGTGGCAACAGGCTCGCGATGCACCCTCAATGAAACCTTTAATATTCTGCGTGAACTTACAGGTTACAAAGGAAAACCGACATATCATGCGTCGCGCTCGGGCGACATCCGCGACTCGCTGGCCGATATCCGCCGCGCCGGAGAACTGCTGGGATATAGCCCCGTTGTGGATTTTCGGGAGGGACTGCGCCGGACGGTGGAGTGGTATCGGACGGAGGCTTAGGCTGTTATCTTCGGGCTCATAATTTCGGATAGTTTCTAGTTGCTTTCAGATGTGACACGCCTCACTAACAAGTCCTCGCGGATTGGTGACACTGATAAGTGCACAATCCGCTGCGGCCGCTCGCGGTGTACTCCGACGATTGCCCTTCGGAAGATGACGGGAACTGAGGACGCCGACCTTTGCCCGAGACAATCGCAGTCCAGGAAGCGCCAACGATAGGTCGCGATCGATTGCGGAGCGAACCTTGGCGGCAAACTTCGTCCGTGTCCTTTCACCAGCTTTGGAGTGCGATTCGCCGCAATAGGCGGCTATTCCTGTTAGCCGTGGGTGCGCCGCTGGGCGTCTGCCTGCTCTATTGTCTTCTTGCGCCCAATGTATACGAAGCCACTGCTCGGGTAGCTTTGCGGGGCACCTCGGTTTCCGCCTTCGGGCAGGATCGCCTCGACGGCGCGCCGTCAGGATCCTTCGCCTCAGGCCAGGTGCAGCTTGAAACGCTGGCCAACGTGTTTCGCAGTGACCAGCTTGCGTGGGGCGTCATCACCGATCTGAAGCTTTACAGTGCGCCGGGCTTTACAGGTTCTTTTGCCCGGAGATTCCCCAATTTCAATTCGACTCAACCCAGCCCCGATGCCAGAGAATGGCTCCTCGACGAGTTTCAGCGCGACCTGACAGTCCAGACAATTCCGCGCACGCTGGTTTTGCAAATCCGGTTTCGCTCACGCGACGCGGCGCTTTCAGCGGCGGTCGCCAATGCACTCATTAATACCTATCACCGACAAGACACCGACGTACGGGTTGAAGCCACGAGGGACGCAAGCACACGGCTGAATGCGCAACTGGATGAGCTAAAGGCGCGGCTAGACCGGGACGATCAGAAGCTGGCGGAATTTCAAAAGCAACATGGGATCCTGAGTACTCCGGAGATGCTGGGGAGCGGGCAACCCGGCGATGTGCAGCACACTGCAGAACTGAGCGAAGTGGATGCGCTGAGCAGGGAACTGGTGAATGCTACTACCGATCGAATCGTGCTTGAGACGGAATATCGCGCTGCCGCATCGGGTGATCCGGAACTGGTGCTGGCTTCCGATCCAAAACTGCAGGCATCAGACAACTCTCCATCGGCGCTATTGCAGCAACTGCGCGCGCACCGCAGCGACCTTGAGCAGGAGCAGACGCAACTTCGAATCGAGCACGGACCTAACTTTCCGCGCGTCGTAGAAATTCGGAACCAGATACAGGATCTGGACCAGCAGATCAAAGCTGAGGATACAAAGCTGCTTGAGCGGTTCCGCAGCGCCTGGCAAACAGCGGAAGATCGCGAACAACTGGTCCGCAAAAGTCTAAGCGAGGCAACCGGCGCTGGGCTAAGGCTGAACGAAGCGGCGTTGAAGTACGCGGTGATGCGTCAAGAGGCCAGTGCGAACCATGATGTCTATGTGAAATTCTCGCAGCAGATCGAAGAGGCGGGCCTGGCCGCGGGCAGCCATGGCTCCGAACTTTCGGTCATCGATTACGCACGTCAGCCGGTGAAGGCTGTTTCACCCGATCTGCCGATTTACATGGCAATTACGCTGTTCATTTCTCTATGGCTGGCTCTTGCAGTAGTGCTTATGCGTGAGTCTATAGGTTCGAAAGCAGCGCAGATGGTCGTCATGGCTGGGTTTGTTGTAGCCATCAGCATTAGCCGCGCACAAGCGCCCACCCCGAGCACCTCTGGACTCCCGCCTGGTGTCGCGCATATTCCGCAATTGGGAGAGACAAAAAGCCAGCCAAATGCCAAGGATGCACCAGCAACGTGGAGCACGCCACGAGGCGTTAATCGGGCCGGCGTTCCATCCGGCGCGACCGCTCCATCTGCAATGCCCATGGCCGCTCCGATCGGACCCGGTGATCAGCTTGAAGTCTCCGAGGCGCACACGCCGGATATGCGCGCATCGGTTCGCGTTTCAGAATTGGGTACGGTAATACTGAGGCTTGCCGGCGAGGTTCATATCGGCGGTATGGATGAAACCGCCGCAGCGCATGCCATTGAGACCGCGCTTGTCGATCGGGGTATGCTGCTGCATCCGCAGGTTACGGTGTTGGTAACGGTGTATGCGGGACAGGATGTATCGGTACTTGGCGAGGTAGCGCGGCCCGGGATATACAGCTACACAGTGCATCATCGCCTGCTTGACTCTGATCTCGTTGGCATCGGGTCTGGGTCCCAATGCCGGGCGTCTCGTCACCATCACGCATCGTGACGATCCCAGGACGATTCAGCCGGTGGCGTTGGACCCGGCCGGAACAGATACGATTTTGGATCACAACCCGGAATTGCTTCCCGGAGACACCGTCCAGATAAGCCGTGCCGGCCTTGTTTACGTGGTTGGCGATGTCATCCGGCCGGGAGGTTTTCCGGTCGATCCTGTGCAGACTACGACTGTTGTGCAGGCCCTCTCGTTGGCGTGGGGCCCGGCACAGAATGCTGCGCTGACAAAGGCTGTGCTCATTCGCGAGCAGCAAGGCAGCCGCACAATTACAACGCTGAATCTGAAGCGCATGATGCGCGGCCTAGACCCGGATGTGCCCATCCGTGACCGCGACATTCTCTTTGTTCCCGACTCGATGGCGAAGAACCTCTGGAACCGGACGATGGAGTCGGTGATTCAGTCTGCGGCGGGCGTCAGCATTTATGCGGGCATGGTTTACTCGCAGAGGTTCTAGCGCCGTGCGACGGATAGCATGGGCCCTCCTGCTTCTCTTCGTGTTTGCCATCCCGTGGGAGTATTCGCTCGATCTGACCGCGCCGTATGGCAATATCGCCCGCATCATCGGAGTAATCCTTCTGCTTGTGGTTGTGCCCGCAACCTTGCAGGCGGGACGTATACGCAGGCCTGGACCGATGCAATGGCTGACATTGGCCCTCTATCTTTGGTTCCTCTGTTCATTCTTCTGGACAGCTGTGCCGGACACGACACTGATGAAAGTGCGGGGCTATGCACAGGAGATGATGATTGTCTGGCTGATCTGGGAATTTGCCGAGAGCCCGAACGATCTGCGCAACCTGATGCGCGCATGGCTGGCAGGATCATGGGTACTGGCCATCCTCACCATCATCAATTTCGCGTCCGTTGGTTTCGGGTCAGCGGATCAAATTCGCTTCGCCGCCGTGGGGCAGGATCCGAACGATGTCGCCCGTTTTCTTGACCTCGGCCTTCCGCTGGCCGCGCTTTTGCTTGACGGCACGGAAAGATGGCCCGGGAAGCTGCTGGCCGCGGGATTTCTTCCCCTTGGTTTCGCATCCGTTCTGCTGACAGCTTCGCGGGGAGGATTTCTGGCCGCAGTTGTGGCCCTCACGGGTTGTGCTGTATTGCTGTTTAGGCGATATCGGCATTCCAAGGGCACCCTTGTCGGAGCTATGGCGTGCCCAGTGGTTGCCGGGGCTATCTGGTTCTTGGTGCCGCGCGAAACGCTGGATCGCATCGCATCCATCACTGATCAGTTGCAAAATGGAGATCTCAACCAGCGCGTCAACATCTGGTCTGCGGGTTGGCAGGCCTTTCTCAAAGCGCCGCTCTGCGGCCATGGCGCCGGGGCGTTCGTCACGGCGGCGGGATTGGCTCCCATCGATACCGCGCACAATACAGTCCTATCGATCCTCGTTGAGGGCGGTCTCATCGCTCTTGTTCTGGCGACAGCGATCGTCGCCTTTTCGATGCGATCGATATTAGCGACGCGCGGGATGCTTCGCATTGCTCTGATGACCTTGATGGTGGTCTGGTTGATTTCGTCGCTCGTCGGCACTGCTGGCGAGAGTCGCATCACGTGGCTATTGTTTGCCATGATTGCTGTTGAGCCGTCGTCTCGCAGAGGAGCAGCCGAATGAACTCGAAGATGCATTTCCGAATCTGAATCTCGCTGCTGATCTCCGGCTGGCTGAGCTATCTCAATGAGCTCATCTGTCGCATCAGTCGAGACACAAAGCGTCAACCGGCGGATTCTTGGTGCTGTTTCTGCGATCACCTGTGCAGCGGTGATTGTTAAGCTTGTCGCCACGGCGAAGGAATTTGCCGTAGCCGGGATTTTCGGCCGCTCCGACGCGATTGAAGCATTTCTCGCGGCAACGCTAATCCCGGGACTTCTCATCAACCTCATCTCCGAGTCGATGAATCAGGCACTGGTCCCCACTTTGATACGGGTCAGGAGTTGCGAAGGCCGCACTCGCGCCCAACAACTGCTCTCGAATTGTCTGCTTTCCACCTGCGTGCTTCTGGTGATCGCATCCATAGTCATGGCTTGCACGGCGCGATTCTTCTTTCCCCTGATCGGCGCGCATTTCGCACCTAATAAGCTGGACCTTGCCGTACACCTGTTTTACGGATTGCTGCCGGTGATCGCTCTCACTGGCATTGCCTCCATCTGCACAGCCGTTCTTAATACAGCGGGACAATTCGCAATCCCGGCAGTGGCACCAATCGCTACACCGTTGGCCATTCTCCTTCTTGTTCCTCTCCTTGCGAGCAGATTTGGAATCTGGGCCATGGTGTGGGCCACAGTTCTGGGGGCACTGATCCATGTGGTCTGGATGGGATCAGTGATGAATGCCAGCGAGTATCGACTCACACTGCGCTGGTATGGCATGAGCGAAGCTACACGCGAAGTTGTTGGCCAATACGGGCCGGTGCTCCTGAGTGGACTTGTCGCATCGGGCGGACTTCTTGTGGATCAATCCATGGCGGCGATGCTGCCCGCTGGAAGCATTTCGGCGCTGGCATATGCCGGCCGATTCGTCAGCGTCGCTTTGGCGCTTCTTGGTGGTGCAGTCTCTTCCGCGGTCACGCCATTTCTCTCTGAGATGGCCGCACGAGGGGATTGGAATGGATGCCGAAGGACACTTCGCATCTGGGCATGGTCGTCAGCAGGTGTAGCAACCCTGGTCGCAGCTGGGCTCATTCTCGGGGCGCACATTCTCGTTCGTTTGACCTTCCAGCACGGCGCGTTTGGGCCGAAGGATACCGCTGTGGTTTCGTCGGTTCTGGTCATGTACGCTCTACAAATTCCGTTCTTTGTCTGCAGTCGGGTTTTCTATCGTTTTCTGGTTGCGATGCGCCGCACCGACCTTGTCTTCTACTGCGGGCTGTTGAATCTTGGGCTGGATATTGTCCTGAATCTGGTTCTCATGCGCTGGCTCGGTGTGGCCGGCATCGCACTGGCGACGTCGCTCTGGACCATGAGCACGTTGCTGTTTCTGGGCTACTGGAGTTGGAAAGTTCTGTCCAAGACCCAACCGGCTCTGCCGAATCTCGAAGGCTGAGAGTTCCTTTCGAGAAGCATGCCGTACAGTTCCTCCCAACGGTTCAAGACTGCGCCGAGACTGAATCTCTCGACCACGGACTGGCGCATTCGGCGGCCGAGTTCGCTCCGATCTGTTTGCGGCAACCTCATCACGTTGTTCAAATTTGCGGCAAGTGAATCCGCATTGCCTACGGCGGCGGCCGAAGTGCATTGCGCATCTGCGAGCACTTCGCGCGCGCCTGGAATATCTGTGATAACCGCCGGCAATTCGCATGCGCATGCTTCCAGCAGCGCGATCGGGAGCCCTTCCCACCGGGAGGAGAGAACAAAACCATCGGCTGCCCGCATCCAGCGGAGCACATCGATCTGGAATCCGGGGAATAAGACTCTGTCTCCCAGAGCAAGCGTCTTCACGATAGCGTTCAACTGGCTCTTGAGCGGACCTTCTCCGGCAATGACGAGCCGTGCATTTGACGGGAGTCTCGAAAATGCTCGCAGCAGCGTAGCGTGGTCCTTGACCGGGTCGAGCCTGCCGACTGCGAGCCAAAGGAACTCTTCGGATAGTCGAAGCTCCTGGCGCATGGCGTCGCGCGCCTCTCGATCACTCTTCCAGTGATCGAGATCGACTCCGTTGGGAACGATGGAAAGCTTCTCCTGATGCACCATTCCTGACGTCAGCCATGCTTTACATGCTGCGCGACTCACGGCAGTGACCGCGTCAGGTAGGGCAGCGGTGATTCGGTAGCCAAATCTGCGGACAGATCCGCCCGTCGCCGGGGAGTGGATCGTGTCCACAAGTACGCGCACCGGCGCTGCGATCCGTGACCACCGCGCCAGCAAGGATGCGTGGGGCAGATGTGCGTGAACGACGTCCGGGCGATTGAGCCTTATCCAGCAATTCAGATGTATCCAACCTCGCGGGTCCGCAAGCCCTTTTCGCATGCGAAGACTCAAGAAATCGATACCCGCTGATTGAAGCCGCTCTTTCGCGTTGCCGCCAGTTCCAGAGAGGGTAATGACACTTACCCGCCAGCCTCGTTTCGCTAGTCCGCCTGCCAGCAGAATTACTTGCTGCTCTGCGCCACCGATGCGATCGAGGGTCGGAATGAGATAGGCGACGTGCTTCACGTTCTCTTCTCCAGAAGAAACTGGTCAATCACGCCTTCATACGCGGCGATCGCTTTGCTTAAATCAAATTGCTCGATCCATGAGTGGTGAAAACGCTGCCCCGGATGGATCGAGGTGAGAGTCCGGCACAGAGCCTGCTCGAGACCGTCTACGGAGATCTCGCTCGCAAGCCAGACCCCGCGCTGTCCACTGAGGAGGTCCACCAATCCTGGTGACGCGGGGAGGGCGACGATGGGAAGTCCTGCGGCCGCTGCTTCAAGCAGGGCATTCGGCAGTCCTTCATGGCGTGACGAGAGCACAAAGACCGACGCGCTGCGGAAGTGCTCAGCGGGGGAGTTTACGTTCCCAACAAACTCCACCTGACCGTCGATTGCGAGCATTTTGCACTGCTCTTTTAGTGCAACCTCGCAGGAGCCAGACCCCGCAATTTCAAGTTCAACCCCGGGAAACTTGATGCGAACGCGCGTAAATGCTTCAAGCAGGAGATCGATTCCTTTCTCAGGCGCCAATCGAGCGACGGCAAGGAGTCGGTGGTCGGGCGATTGTCGAAAGTTGTTGTTTGCTCGCGCGGCAGCACGAATGCCTTGGATGTCTACTGGATTGGGCAGCACGACCAATCTCGTGCTGTCGATTCCAAGCTCTCTTCGGAGTTCATCTTCCATCGACTGCGTCTGGCAAATGACCCTGTCTGCGTGCCCGTATCCGACGGCATACAGTCGACGGGCGATATGCGGATGCACTCTGGCCGACAGCGTTGCTGATAGTGCGCCGTTCTGACGCACGAGGACGCGTGTTCGAGGGGGAAAGAGAGGCCGGAGCATCAGCACGAGCAGGTTGAGATGCGCCATTCCGGACAAGATCACTGCGGGCCGGATTCGCCATACCAGGCGGAGAATCTTCCAGGCACTTTTGCGTACTTTACTGGCTCCAAGTGCATGGACGGTGACCCGCGGCGGGAGGTCGTTTTCCTTCAGGATTGACTCCGTCACCAGCCCGAGGTGGATTTCGTACTTCCCCGGACTAAGGTTTTGCGCCAAGGCTGCGGCGATGTGTTCGGCCCCACCTCCGCCCAGATGCGGAATCAGAAGGAGAACCTTCGCACGTGTGAACGAGTCCATCATGATTCGGCCCGTAGAGTAGCGGAATCGCTGGGATGCCAGACGTGACCGACATCACAGACCGAAATGGGACAGAACGATACTGTTTTGTTTACTTTTGGGAAACGCGGCCGCCGCGGCCGAGGCTCCAGTACCGTTCTGGATCAAAAATGCCCAAATTTGCAACAAGGCAAGGCGGGGAGGATCGGGAAGGTGAAGGAGAACCTCGTATTCTTGTGGGCGTGACGAGCCCGCAGACCTGCCTTATACTGCCGGGCAGAGTGCGTGCTTTGCGAGAGGCTGGTTTCCGTGTCTCCCTGCTGTCAGGGCCGGGAGAGTTGTTGGAACGAACCGCGCATAATGAAAAGGTCGATGCGCATGCGATCCGAATGGAACGTGGTATTTCGCCATTTTCCGATGGCGTCGCTGTATTTCGAATTTGGCGCCTGCTTCGCAATCTGAAACCCAACATTGTTGAATTCAGCACACCAAAAGCAGGCCTTTTGGGGACTCTCGCGGCCCGTTTTTGCCGAATTTCTGTCCGGATTTACCTGCTTCGCGGGCTGAAACTTGAGACTTCGCGGGGATTGAAGCGGTATTTGTTGCTGTGGGTCGAGCGCATTACCTCTCAAAGTGCCCATGTGGTGGTGTGCAATAGCCGGAGCTTGCGCCAGCGAGCGTTGGCATTGGGCATCGCTCCAGCTTCGAAGCTGGTCTTGCTGGGTGAGGGAAGCAGTAACGGTGTGGATTCGACGCGATTCTCGCCTGGCTCCTCCACCATTCGCGAACAGTTCGGAATACCTCATGGCGCACCAGTGATCGGGTTTGCCGGTCGATTGACGGCCGATAAGGGTCTTCCGGAATTGCTCGAAGCTTTCGCTGCGATTCTTCGCCAGGAGCCTAATGCATATCTGCTGCTGGTGGGTTGGTTCGACGCAGCCGAGGACGAGCTGGTTGTTGCAGTCAGAGAGCGCGTCGAAGGCCATCCGCGGATTATTTGCACGGGCTTTGTGCCCGATGCCGCACCGTACTACCGTGCAATGGACCTGATGGTCCTACCTTCCTGGCGAGAGGGATTTCCGAACGCAATCCTTGAGGCTGCTGCTAGCGGCGTACCCGTCGTTGCGACGATTTGCACGGGGTCGCGGGATGCGGTGATTCCGGAGGTGACAGGGTTGCTCGTTCCACCGGGCTATCCCGACGCGATTTGCGAAGCGGTGATGAGCCTGCTGCGCGATCCTGATCGTCGCGGGCGCATGTCAGCCGCTGCGCGTCGATGGGCGATTGAGAACTACGATGACCGTCTGGTTCTCGGAATGGCAGTTGCGTTTTATAAAAGCCTTCTGAAAGGCACCGGACCAGGAAGACTGGAAGACGCTCCTCGGAAGGTGGCCAAGACGGCTACTGGTTTGTCTGTGTCGCCGTAACGTCAGCGGGAACACTGGCGGGAGGGGCCTGCAGGGTGTGCGCACCGGCCTCGGTGGCATGCAGGATATTTCCGGGAGCAATTCCAAGCACCAGCGTAGCGCCGACAGCAAACAAGAGCGCAGCCCCTACGGCGATCCCGATCTGCATCAACGGCAACGGGCGCCCTCCGGTATCTTCATCGGGACGCTGGGCAGCGGCAAATGCCAACCGCAGATAATAGGCCGCCGCCAGTCCCGAATTCAGCAATCCGATAATGGCCAGTACAACTGCTCCTCCACCAACCGCTGCCGAGAAGGAATAGAACTTGCCGAAGAATCCGCCGGTGAAAGGGATTCCTACGAGTGACACTAGAAAGAAGATCAGGAGGCTGCCGAGAAGCGGTGACCGGTAGAGCAATCCTCTATAGTCGGCGATCAACGGTCGTTCGTCGTCGTAACCACCTGCCAGCGTGACTACGGCAAAGATGCCCACGTTCATTGCAGCATACGCTGCGGTATAAAAACTGGCCGCGGCAATTCCGCTGGTTCCGAAGGCAGCGAACGCTGCGAGCAGATAGCCGGCGTGAGCGATGGACGAGTACGCCAGCATGCGTTTCACGTTCTGCTGACGCAGCGCTGCCAGGTTGCCGACGGTCATCGAGAGAACTGCGACGACCCAGAGCACGGGCGACCAGACCTCTCGGAGCGTCGGAAACATTTCGTACACGATGCGGAGCAGGAATGCGAAGGCGGCTGCCTTGGGCGCTGTGGACATGAGCGCGACAACCGGGGACGGAGCGCCTTCATACACATCGGGTGTCCAGATATGGAATGGAACCGCGGACACCTTGAACAGAATTCCAACCAGCATCAATGCCAGCGCTGCATGTACGAGCGACTGATTCTGGGCCGTCGATGCGTTGCGCGCTATTTCGTAGACAGAGGTCGTCCCCGTTGCCCCGAAGACCATCGCAATGCCGTAGAGCAGGAAAGCGGTTGCAAACGATCCGAGCAGGAAGTACTTGATTGCGGCTTCGGGTCCCTTGCCGGTCTGTTTGCGATATCCGACAAGGATGTAGGTAGCGATGGAAGAAATCTCCAAGCCAATGAAGACGACAAGAAGTTCCACGGCGCCGGTCATCAGGCACATGCCCACGGCACCGAAGGTGATCAAGGCATAATATTCGCCCTGGTGGTGGCTGTCCTCGGGCAGCGTGTCGAGAGAGAGCAGCAGTGTGACGAGGACGATGCCGCAGATCAGCACGTGGAAGAACACGGTGAACGCACTGGTCTCTACGGTTTCAGAGAAGCCAGTTCCTGCTGGGAGCGAAAGCTGCCATAGGCTTGCCCACAATGCCACCGTCGTTCCAATCGCAGCTACCCAGCCCAGGCCGCGGCGTGCGCGTCCGGGAGCCATCGACGCATCCACCAGCATGACGAGCACGCCAGTAACGGTGAGGACTACTTCGGGAAGGATGCGGTATATGTCAGGCACTGGATTCACCGCTGAACCTCCCCGCTGTTTGTGTCCGGGATGACGGCGGGCCGTCCGAGCATCTCAATTGATCGCGACTGCTCAAGCATGATCGGCTTGGGAGCCATTTCAATGGCGCGGAGCCAGAAGTTCGGCGAAACGCCCATCACGAGCATCAGCACGGCTAGGGGCCAAAGGACCAATTGCTCGCCGAAGCGCAGGTCCGCCGCCCCTGATGTTGCTGTGTTGCTTTCTGGCCCGTAGAAAACACGCTGTATCAGCCAGAGCATATATGCGGCGCTGAGGATCACACCGAGGGTCGCGATAACGGCCCCCCGATGGCTGACGCCTGTGAAGGTACTCGACAAGATAAGGAACTCACCAATAAAGCCATTCATTAGAGGCAGGCCGATCATGGCAAGCGACACGATCACAAAAATGGTCGCTAGCCGCGGAATCCTGTTTGCCAGTCCGCCGTAAGCCGCGATCTGGCTGGTTGCATAACGCAACTCAAGCGCGCCGAACAGCACGAACAGCGCTGCGTCGATCAACTCGTTGTTGAGGATCTGGAAAGTGGCGCCGCTCCACCCGGTAAAGGTGAATCCGTAAATGCCAAGAGTGATCAAGCTAAGGTGGCTGAGCGCGGCGAAAGCAAGGAAGCGCCAGAAGTCGCGCTGTACAAGCGCAAGACATCCGCCATAAAGAATGCCGATAATTGCCAGCGTGATCAGAAGAGGCGCGATGGCCTTTGATTGGGCGGGGAAGAGGCCGACGTGAAAGCGCAGCATCGAATAGAGGCCCAATTTTCCGGCGACGACCATCGCCATTGCCACAGGCGCTTCGCTGAAAGTGTCGGCGAGCCAGCCATGGAGGGGAAATATCGGCACTTTCACTGCGAAGGCGAACAGGAATGCGAGTGCAACCCAGAAGAGCGCGCCTGCCGGTACGACGCCGGCAGCGATGTTGACTTGCAATTCGCTAAAGTTGAAAGTGCCGGTCCGTGCGTACAAGTAAAGAATTGCGACGAGCAGGGGCGCCGACGGAATAAAGGTGAAGAGGAAGAACTTGATTGCCGCTCGGGAGCCCTCTTTGCGACCGTACATCGCGATCAGGATGGCCATGGGAACCAACGACAACTCCCAGAAGCCGTAGTAGAGCATCAGGTCGAGCGAGATGAAGACGCCATACATCGCCGTTTGCTGCAGGAGGAAGAGCGAGTAGAAGACCTTCTGTCGCCGATTGATCGCGTTCCAACTGGCAAGCACGCCAACCGGGCCGAGCAGACCGACAAGGACAACGAGCCAGAGGCTCAGGCCATCAACGCCGACGTGATAGAAGATGGCGGGGTTTTCGATCCATGGGTTATTGACCGCAAACTGGAAGCCGGACTGGTGCACGTCGAAGTGCGCGGGCAGATGGAGCGTCAGCCCAAAGGTGATTAGCGTCGTGATCAGAGTTAGCCACGCAGGGAGTTTTCCGCGGTCGGGCAGCAGCGCGACCAACACTGCGCCGGCCAGCGGCACGAGGAGAATCAACGTGAGTATCGAACTATCCATCGCTGTCATCTCCTAGTGCCCGCCCAGAACATGCCGAATCCAGATGTGCCGAAGACATAGGGCGCCAGCACAAACACAAGCAAGACTGCCGCTCCCAAGGCTAGCCACGCCGCGTACGATCGGAGGTTGCCCGATTGCCAGCGCTGCAGAATTGCGCCGCCCAACGAGGCTATGCCGGCCAGCAGCCATGCGAGTCCGCCTAAAATCGCGACATCGACGACCCACTCAAGCAGGTACTTCGAGAGCGCCAGCAGCGGCTTGACGATCAAGGAGCGATAAATCTCATCCACATAAAACTTGTTTATTAGAAGTTTGTAGACCGTCGGGAATGAGGCCGCAAGCTGTTTGGGAAGATCGGGCCGGCGACGGTAAAGGAGATCGGCAATAAACCAACCGAGCAGAGCCACCGCGACTGCAAGCGCGCTCAACAAGATTTCAAGCCCCGTGGTGCCTCCCTCGGGAAGCGGACCGTCGGACGGACGGAGATATGCGGCGAAACGTTGGATTCCGGACCATCCGCCAACGAGCGTTAGGAAAGCCAAAATGACGAGGGGGCCAAGCATTGTCCATGGGCTCTCGTGAGGATGGGCCTCGGGGTTACGCGATTCACCCATGAAGGTCAGATACCACAGGCGAAACATATAGAAAGCGGTGAGCGATGCTGCGACGAGCCCTACAAACCAAAGCGCCTTTCCTCCCGTGCTTTGAAGGAAGTCTTCGTAGAGGATCGCGTCCTTTGAAAAGAAACCCGAGAATGGAGGTAATCCCGCAATTGCGAGGATAGGGGCGGTCATGGTCCAGAAGGTGATCGGGATCTTCTTGCGCAGACCGCCCATTTTGCGAAGGTCCTGTTCTCCGCCAAGCGCGTGAATCACGGATCCCGCGGCAAGGAAGAGGAGCGCCTTGAAGAACGCATGCGTCATCAGGTGGAAGATCGCGGTGGAGTAGGCCGCAACTCCACACCCAAGGAACATGTAGCCAAGCTGGGAAATGGTGGAGTAGGCGAGGACGCGCTTGATGTCGTTCTGAACCAGCGCGATCAGCGCAGCGAAGACGGCAGTGGCAGCGCCGACAATTGCAACCACGCTGAGAGCGAACGGTGAGCGGTCGAAGAGGAAGTGCATGCGGACGACGATGTAAACGCCCGCAGTGACCATCGTAGCCGCATGAATGAGAGCAGACACCGGCGTCGGACCTTCCATGGCATCCGGAAGCCAGACATAGAGCGGTAGCTGCGCGCTTTTTCCTGTTGCGCCAACAAATATACATAGCGCAATGGCGGTCAGAACACCGCCGGTCCACGATGGATTTACGGCCAGCTTCGCGGCGATCTCGCTGAATGTCAGTGTTCCGAAATTCGCCAGCAAGAGAAACAGGCCGATGAGGAAGCCAAAGTCGCCGATACGATTAACGATGAATGCTTTATTGCCGGCAACTGCCGCTGACGTTCGTTGAAAGTAGAAACCAATAAGGAGATAAGAAGCGAGACCAACGCCCTCCCAGCCGACAAAGAGCAACAGGGCGTTTCCGGCGAGTACGAGAACCGTCATGAAGAACATGAACAGGTTCATATAGGAGAAGAATCGCCAGTAGCCCTCTTCCTCGTGCATGTAGCCGACGGAGTAGATGTGGATGAGGAAACCAACGCCGGTGACGATTAGAAGCATGACCAGCGAAAGCTGATCGAGCACAAAACTGAAATCGATGTGGAGAGTGCCCGCGGCAATCCAATTCCCGTAGGTCTCGACATGCGGCAGGACATTCGGCTGCAATGAGAATCCAGTGGCAGCAAGCACGACGAGCAAGGATCCCAAAGGCGCCAGCAACGCAATCGCGGTGACGACAGGCCGAGGCAATCGTCTTCCGAGAAGCCCGTTCAGCAGAAAACCAGCGAGCGGCAGCAGCGGGATCAACCAGAGATGGAGATTTTCGTTCATAGTTTCATCAGGTCGATCCGGTCGACCGCCAGCGTCGCGCGTGCGCGGAATACAGCAATAATGATGGCGAGACCCACGGCCGCCTCAGCCGCGGCCACCACCATCACAAAGAAGACGAAGATCTGCCCCTTCACCTGGTGCCACTGGTGGGCGAAGGTCACGAACGAAAGATTCACCGCATTGAGCATCAGTTCGATGGACATGAAGACCGTGATCAGGTTGCGCTTGATCAGGAATCCAACGACGCCGAGACAAAACAGAACGGCACTCAGCAGCAAATACCACGCGAGAGGGACTTCCTGTGGAACCATGTGCAATGAATTCACTTGCTATCCCTTTCCCCGTCACCCGGGCGGGCGAGTGCGACGGAGCCCAGGATGGCCACAAGAATCAAGACGGATGTAACTTCGAACGGCAACAGGAGTTTGGTGAAGAGCACAGCACTCAGATCAGCGGTGCTGGTGATGCGGTCCTCAATCCCCGCATTTCCCAGGCCCTGGATCTTCAGAATCAAGGTCGCGATCAGCGCCAGGATTGCGACAACCGCCGGGAATCCCACGGTCCGCGCCGCGCGGCTGCCAAGGGTGCGCTCTTCGCGGCCGGCGTTCAGAAGCATCACGACAAACGTGAACAGAACCATAATTGCACCGGCGTAGACGATCACCTGCGCCGCTGCCAGGAACTCAGCGCCGAGCAACAGGTAGAGCACTGCCAGCGACGTCATCACCACAATCAGCGAAAGGGAGCTGTTGATGGGGTGCGTCTGCAGCAGCAGGTTTACAGCTCCTGTGAGGCAGAGGGCGGCAAACACGATAAACAGAATCAGGTGCATCGTTCCGTCACTTACGGCGAGGGCCGGTCAATCTGCTCCGGCAGGTTGAGGGAAGGGTATGAGAGCAGCCATTCCTGCTCGTGGAATCCCTTCCGATTCTAACTGAGCGCATCCCTGAAAACGGTGACCGGTAAACAGATCCTGGGTCGCGGTCATTTGGATCAGGCTTAGCGATACGCGAGCCACAGGCTCGTTACCACGATGTTGAGGATAGCCAGGGGCATCAGCCACCGCCATCCATAGTTCATAAGCTGGTCATAGCGGAAGCGGGGCAGTGTGCCGCGCACCCAGACATACAGAAACAGAAAACTGAAAACTTTCAGGACAAACCAGAAGATGGGAAGGAAAGCGCGAAAGATGAAATTGTTGGGCGTCGGCAGCAGATTGCCGAATGGGCTTGTCCACCCGCCCAGGAATAGCAGCGTAGCCACGCAACCCACCATGATCATGTTGCCGTATTCAGCCATGAAGAACATGGCGAACTTCATTGAACTGTACTCGGTGTGATAGCCGGCAGTGAGTTCGCTCTCGGCTTCAGGCAGATCGAACGGCGAGCGATTCGTCTCCGCGTAGGCTGCCATCAAGTAGATAAAGAACGCGACGAATTGAAATCCGCCGAAAAGATTCCAGCTGAGCATGCCGTGGTTCGCCTGGCTGCGAACGATCACGTCCAGATTGAGCGATCCCGCGCGCAAGACAACGCCAACAAGCGACAGACCCAGCGCTAGTTCGTAGCTAACAAGCTGTGCAGACGATCGCAGAGAGCCTAGCAGGGAATATTTGTTGTTCGACGACCAACCCGCGAGGGCGATGCCATAAACGCCGATCGACGTGATGCCAAGGATCACAAGCAGGCCGATGTTTACGTCGGCGATCTGGAAGAAGCGGAAGTTCCCGGGGCCGACGATGCCCGGATCTCCGAACGGCACTACCGCGATTGAAATCAGAGCGCAACTGAGGCCAATGATCGGCGCAAGGAGATAGAGAGGCCGATACACGCCGGACGGAATGATGTCTTCTTTGAGAAAGGATTTTGCGCCATCGACCAGTGGCTGCAGTAACCCGAACGGTCCAACGCGGCTGGGTCCCCAGCGATTCTGGATGCGGCCAACGAGCTTGCGCTCTAACAGAACCGTGTAGGCGACGCCCATCAACAGCACAACCGTCACCACCACGATCTTCAGCAAGCTCCAGAACAAAAACTGCCAAATCGTCACGTGCCATCTCCTGAGCGAAGCGCAGTAAAACCGAAAGACCTGCTATTCGCCCACAATTCCATAAAACGTTCAGTCTGCTGCCGCTGTTGCCACTTCCGCCGCCTGGTGCTGCTCCAGATCTTTCAGTCCGCTGCTGTACCGCCCGAGCGTGCCCGATGTGAACAACCCATTGTGCGCCGGCTTCACCAGGTCAGGGCTCGGTGACGTGAGAGTTGAAACCGGCACGAATCCGGGTTCCGTGTGCACATTGTTGCCGCCGAAGAGATTCAGGCGATCCAGTTTGTACGTTGGCACCAGGCGCTCGATTTCATCCAGTAGAGCCAGCGGATCAAATGGGCTGAGTTTCGGTTCTAAATTGTTCGCTGCCAGCCACACCGCATGCCGGTCCGCCTCGCCCGCCTGCGCGCCGCGCGACTGCCCGAGATCGGCTGTGACACCGCCTTTGCCGAAAGGCACCAGCTTCTTTACATCAGCACCCATGCTGTCCGCCAGCCGGACCAGGATTTCGAAATCCGGCTTGACGCCGGCGCGGTCCGCTGCTTTGCGAGCCAGTTGCAAATCGCCGAATGTGTTGGTCACCGTGCCGGTTTTCTCGTAGAGGCTGGCAGCAGGGAAGACCACATCAGCGATCGAAGCTGTTTCCGTCAGGAAGATGTCCTGCACCACGACGAACGTGTTCTTTAGAGCAGTTGCGTTAACGTCGCCGTCGCCCAGCGGATTCGCGCCGACGACGAGCAATGCGCCCAGGCCTCCACTGGCTGCAGCGGAGAACATCTCCGGCTGAGTCTTTCCCGGCGCGTTTGGCATGCCGCCATATTCCTGCGCGAACGCCCCAGCGGCGTCGACCGGCACATAGCCAGGCAGCATGTCGGGCAGCAGACCCATGTCGGCGGCTCCACGTGAATTGGCGTAGTCACCCAAGTAGGCAAAGCGCACGTTTCCGCGACCAAGTCCCCATTGGACCAGATCGGCAACTGCCGCACCGCGATATTCTTCGCCGAAGATCACGATCAGTTTCTCTTCGCCGAGCACGGCATCGCGGAATGCTGAGTTGTTGATGGTGGCACCACTTCCACCCAGGTACTGGGCCAATGCGGAATATCCGCCCGCCGGGAGTCGCAATGTGGCTTTCGCCTGCCGCTCCAGCTTGATCTGCTTCTCGTTTGCGACGTATAGCCGCGCCCGGTTCAAGCGCACGTTGGTCCGCAGAGCCCATGCCAACAGTGGATGCTCATTAGTCGGATCGCCACCGATCAGCAGGATCGCAGGAGCGCTTGAAATATCGCGCAAGCTCGCTGCTTTTCCCTCATGTCCAGCCATCGCGCGCGCAAATGCCACGTAATCTGTTGTACGTTCGTGGTCGATATTATTTGTATTGAGGACGGTGCGCGCGAACTTCTGCAGCAGGTAATTCTCTTCGTTGGTTGTGTGGTTCGAGCCGATGACGCCAATTGCCTCGCCGCCGCGGCTGTCACGGATCTCCTTGAGTTTCGCAGCGGCGACGCGAAACGCCTGCTCCCAGTTCGCCGGCTCAAGCTTGCCCTGCGCATTGCGCACCAACGGGGTCGTTAAGCGCTTCGCACTCTCCACAAAATCGAAACCGAATCGCCCTTTCGCACAGAGGAAATCGCCATTGATGCCGCTCTTGTCGCGATTGTCGGCGCGAACGATCTCCGAACCGTCATTTGACTGCCTTACACCCAGCGTCACCTTGCACCCGTCGCCGCAATGCGTGCAGACGGTCGAGACATGGTTCATCTCCCACGGCCGTGTCTTGTATCGATAGCTTCCGCTTGTGAGCGCTCCTACCGGACAAACGTCGATGCACATGCCGCACTGCTCGCAATCGAGCCGCTCTTCCTGGTTGGGTGCAATTACTGAGCTGACGCCACGATTCTGAATCCCAAGGGCCCAGACATCCATGCCTTCGCCGCACATGCGGGTGCAGCGATAGCACAGGATGCAGCGCGGCCGATCATAGAACACTGCGGGCGACCACTGCTGCTCGTCGCGGTGGCGCTTGGCGTCGACCATCAGGCTTTCGCCGGCACCGTACTTGAAGGTCATGTCCTGCAATTCGCACTCGCCGCCGGCATCGCACACCGGGCAGTCGAGCGGGTGATTGCCAAGCAGCAGTTCGATGGTGGCTTTGCGGGCCTGCGCAATCTCCGGCGAATCCGTCGTGAAGACCTGGCCTTCAGCGACTGTTGTGGTGCAGGCTGTCTGCAGCTTCGGCACCTTTTCCTGGCGCACAACGCACATGCGACACGCTGCCTGCAGGCTAAGCCCGGGGTAATAGCAGAACGCAGGAATCTCGATGCCCGCCTTGCGGCACGCCTCGATCAGCAGCGTTCCCGCGGGAGCCGTCAGCTTCTTTCCATCGACCGTAAATGTTACGTCAGGCATTCGTCTCCAGCGCCCCTTCTAGACCACAGCCATTTCGGTGTGTTTGGCGAACGGGCAGGGCTTCCCGTCCAGGTGATCTTCAAATTCCTTGCGAAACTTCTTCACAAATCCCAGGGTGGGCATTGCGGCTGCGTCACCAAGCGGGCAGAAGGTGCGGCCCATCATGTTCTCGGCCAGGTAGCGGATATTGTCGATGTCCTTGGCCGTTCCGAATCCAGCATGGAAACGCGTGAGGGACTTCTTCAGCCAGTCCGTTCCTTCACGGCACGGAATGCACCAGCCGCAGCTCTCGTGCTGATAGAAACTGATGGTGCGCAGCGCGAACTCGACAATGCATGTCTGGTCGTTGATCACGACCACGCCACCGGACCCCAGCATCGAACCGGCTTTACCCACCTGGTCGTAGTCCATGCCAAGGTTTTCGATCTCTTCGGGCAGCAATACCGGTGTCGAAGATCCGCCGGGAACGACAGCCTTCAATTTGCGGCCGCCGCGGATCCCGCCGGCGACCTCGTAGATCATTTTCTTCAGGTTGTAACCCATGGGCAGCTCGTATACGCCGGGACGCTCCACGTGGCCGCTGATGCAAAAGAGGCGCGTTCCGCCATTGCGCGCAGAACCGGCTGCTGCAAACGCGGCGCCGCCCATGTTAATCACAGGTGGGACGGTGGCGATGGTTTCGGCGTTGTTGATGACGGTTGGGCCGCCGTAGAGACCAACGACTGCAGGGAAGGGAGGCTTGATGCGGGGAACGCCGCGCTTGCCTTCAAGTGACTCCATCAGCGCCGACTCTTCGCCGACTTCATATGCGCCAGCGCCGCTCTGAGTAATTACCTGAAACTCGATGTCGGATCCAAAGATGTTCTTGCCGAGAAAGCCCTTTGCGTAGGCGTCGGCAACGGCCTTCTCCATGATCTCGAGCAGATACCGATACTCGCCGCGGAGATAGATGAAGCCCATCTTTGAGCCGATCGCCAGACCGGCAATAATGGTTCCCTCGATGACCGCATGGGGATCGTGGAGAAAAATCAGGTGGTCCTTGCAGGTTCCTGGCTCGCTCTCGTCGCCATTGATCAGCACGTACTTGGGCTTCGCAGACTGCTTGGGCACGAACGACCACTTCATGCCGGTCGGGAAGCCTGCACCGCCGCGGCCGCGCAGGTTCGAAGCCTTCATCTCCTCGATGGTCCACTCGGGCCCCTGGGCGAGGCACTTCCTAACCGCTTCGTAGCCGCCAAGTTCGATGTACTTATCAATATTCGCTGCGCCCTGACCGAAGCGCTTTGAGACGATCTTCACTTCATCGGGATGCGAAACCAGCCTAGGCATTTTTTTCCTTGTCTTGGACTTGGTTCCGGTACCGGTCCAGAATTTCGGGTACGCTCTCCGGCGTCAGATCATCGAGAAAGTCGTAGTTTACCTGGATCGCCGGCGCCCAGCAGCATGCACCGATACATTCAACTTCTTCCAACGAGAACAAACCGTCCGCAGTTACACCCTTGTGCCCGACACCGAGTTCCTCCTGGAAGCGCTCGTAGACGTCGTAGGCGCCGCGCAGCATGCAACTGATATTGGTGCAGACCTGGACATTGAATTTGCCCGCTGGCTTGAAGCGAAGCATCGAGTAGTATGTCGCTACGTTGCGGACATCGAGTTCGGTGATGCCGATGCGATGGGCGACCTCTGCGATCACAGCGTCAGAAAGATATCCGATCTCATCCTGCGCGTAGAGCAGCATCGGTACCAGGGCCGAGCGCCGCACAGGATATTTCTCGACCAGAGCATCGAAGCGGGCTGCCACCTTGGGCGAAAAAATGCTCATCGTCTCCGGACTCGTGTTTTGGGGACTCATCGCATCAACTCCCGCGCCCATGCTTCAGCCGCCATATCCATTTCTTCCTCGCTGGTCGAGCTGCGCAACCGTCCAGCCTCTGTCAGTTCCAGCATTCCGCTCCGTCCGTCGTCGCGCGTCCATGTCACTTGCGCGCCGTTCCGTTTTAAATCGAGCCACGCATCCGCGTGACGCACAGTAATTTGTTCTTCCCCCAGCTCAACTGTCGCCTGCCGATTCCCATTCAACCCGTGCGCCGCGGTGTAGCTCCGGAGCAGGGAAGCAAGCGATACCCAAAGTTCCATGTACAACTGTGCCGTTTCCGGCATCAACGATCGATCTCCCCCAGCACAATGTCGATCGACCCGATTACTGCAACCACGTCCGCCAGCATGCGTCCCTTGCACATGGTTTCAAGAGCCTGCAGGCTCGCAAATCCTGGATACCGCATGTGCACGCGATACGGCTTTGCGGTGCCGTCTGAAACCACGTAATAGCCCATCTGCCCGTGGCCGGATTCAATGCCTTGATAAACTTCGCCGGCAGGCACGTTGAAGCCTTCGGTGACGATCTTGAAGTGATGGATCAGCGCTTCCATCTGCGTCTTCATCTTCTCGCGATCCGGAAGCACAATCTTCGGCGCATCGGCTTTGACTGGCCCTCCCGGCATTCCGTCCAGAGCCTGCTGAATAATGCCGATGCTCTCGCGCATCTCGAGCAAACGCACTTCGTATCTTCCCCAGCAATCGCAGCGGTTCGAGACCGGCACCTTGAACTGGAACTTCTCGTAACTCGAGTACGGCATGTCGCGTCGCAGATCGAAGTCGACGCCGGAAGCGCGCATTGTCGGACCCGTCACCGCAAGCGCAATCGCGTCCTCTGCCGACAGGTGACCTACGCCCATTAGCCGATTGCGGAAGATTGGGTTTCCGGTCAGCAGGTTCGAGTATTCGTCGATCTTTTCCGGGAACGTCTTGATGAATGCCTGGATGCGGTCAAACAAGTCCAGCGGTGGTTCCATCGACAATCCGCCGATGCGGAAGTAGCTGGTCATCATCCGCTGACCGGACACTGCCTCAAAGATGCGCAGAATCTCTTCGCGTTCCCTGAATGTGTAGAGGAATACCGTCAGCGCGCCGATGTCCATGGCGTGCGTGCCCAGCCAGATCAGGTGCGAATTCAGGCGTGTGAGTTCGGTCAGTAGCACGCGAATCCACACGGCCCGCTCAGGAATCTCCAGTTGCAGGAGCTTTTCGACAGCAAGGCAGTAGCAGAGATTGTTGGCCATCGGGCCGAGGTAATCGACGCGATCGGTCAGCGGGACAACTTGCTGATAGAACTTTGCCTCGCAGGTCTTCTCGATGCCGGTGTGCAAATAGCCAATCTCGGGATACAGGCGGACAACAATTTCGCCGTCGATCTCCAGCACAAGTCGCAATACGCCGTGCGTGGACGGGTGCTGTGGTCCCATGTTCAGGACCATGGTCTGGTCGCGTGCGCCTTCGGCAGGGGGAGCCTGCAGGATAGGAGTGCCTACATCCACCATCAGCGATAGCCCTCCACCGGATAGTCTTTGCGCAATGGATGTCCCACCCAATCGTCCGGCATCAGGATGCGACGCAGATTTGGATGGCCCTCAAATCGAATTCCGAACAAATCGAACACTTCGCGCTCGTAATAGTTCGCACCGGGCCAGACCGAGGTGATCGATTCGATTGCCGGATCGGAGCTGTCAAGCCAGGTCTTCAAACGGATGCGTTCCTTATATTGGTGCGACAGAATGTGGTAGCTGAGTTGGAAGCGCGGTTCAGAGGGCAGCCAGTCGACGGCGGTCATGTCCTCGAAAGCGTTGTAGCCTGCGCTCTTGGCTGCTGCGACGGCCTCGCAGATGGTTTCGGATTTCACAGTAAGCGTGAGTTCGCCGCGATCGTAGAGAGCATCGGTCAGCGCATCGGCATTCCAGGCAAGCATCGCCTTCACAGCCGGGTGATCCGGGAGTGCTTCGAGCACAGCTTGCCTTCCGGCCAGAGTTTCGTTTGGAGCGTCTGCCATTCTTAGAGATCCGCCTTGTCCATGCTCCAGTTCAGAATACCCTTGCGCACGATGTAGTACAGGCCAACCGCGATAAAGCCGAGGTATACGACCATCTCCCAGAAGCCAAAAAGCCTTTGACCAGTGATGTGCGGAAGCTGGCGGTAGATCACCGCCCACGGCATCATGAATACCGCTTCCACATCGAACAGGATGAAGAGCATTGCGACCATGTAAAAGCGCACGCTGAATCGTGCCCGCGCATCGCCCACTGACTCGATGCCGCACTCATAGGGAGCCAGCTTCACAGGCAAATTGCGATGCCGGCCGACAAACCACGACGCCAGCACCATGACCGCAGCAAGCCCAACGGCAAAAAGCACTTGCATCAAAAGTGGAAGATATTGCCAGTGGTAGGGAATCATGTACACCCTGTCCGCAAAGGTTCGTAAAATGTGCGGCATTTCCCGCCAGGCCGAACTGCGCCTACTGCGACAGGCCGCTGGTTTGAGCTTAGGTTCCCAACCTCATCCCGTCAAGGCGATCAGGTGGCGATCAAAATTGCTGCAGAGGTGCAATCGGCCAAGGTCGGGACGCGGTTTCTCTTCCGCTTGACCGCGCCGTCAGGCACGATTGCTCGTGAGCGACATCACTTTTCCCGCTTGGATCTGTATACGTGTCGGCTGGATTATGCAGCAGTGAGGTGTGTCACAGGAAATTGGGCAAGCGTTCGTGCTTCCGGAGAACTTCGGGTCCGTCCGCGCTCGGTGGTAGCCTGAAGCCGTGCGTTTACCATTCCCAGAAATCCTCAGGCAGCGTTCGCTGACATTGATCTTCCTCGGTTTCGCGTGCGCGTTTTTGCTCTCCGCAACCGCCGAACCGCCAGAGACGATCGATGTAAACCCCACCTTCACGATCTCCAGATATCAGCATGGTTCTCCGATTCATATGGTGGGCTACGGAGACATGCGCTTTACCGATCCTTCGGTGAAGATTGGTACAAATCCGCGAGTGCGCAAATGGCTGGCGCAACGGGTGGCTGAAGAAAACCCCGAGGTCCTGCTGCTTACCGGCGATATGCCCTATACGGGCGCGAGCGATGCCGATTGGCAGGTCTTTCGGGATGAGACCGCACTCTGGCGCAAGAACCAGATCTTGCAGTTTCCCACGATAGGGAATCACGAGGTTCGCGGTGGACAGAAAGGGATCACCAACTATCTACAGAATTTTCCGGAGATTGGTGGCCATCGCTATTATTCGGTGCTCATGGGCAGTGTGGAAGTCATCTCGCTCGATATGACCTCGCCCTCCGGTGGCACGAGCACCCAGGCCACCTGGTTCGCAGCTCAACTCGATCACCTTCCGAAGCAGGTCGATTTCCTGTTCATCCTCTACCACACGCCCTGGGTGGTCGATGAACAGTCAAAACTCTTCACGAACCTGCCTTCGAAAGAAGCACTTACGCTGCGTCACCTTCTTGAGATTCACTTGCACAAAATGCACGCGAAGGTGATCGTGTTCACCGGCCATATTCACAATTACGAGCGCTTCGAGCGCAACGGAGTGGAATACGTAACTTCAGGTGGAGGGGGTGCCGAGCCCTACCCGCTGCTCTTCCGCGGATCGGCGGATCTCTACCGGGACACCGCTTTTCCGGTTTACCACTACCTCACGCTGGATTATCGGAACGGTACGTTGCATGCGGTGATGTGGAAGGTAAAAGATCCTGACGCCGATACACTTAGCGTCGAAAGAAAGGACGAATTCACGCTGATCGCCGAACCGAACAAGACTGGCATATTCATCCCATAGAAGCCGCGAAGATGCCAATTTGCCCGCTGTCGACGACTGGTGCCGCGTCTCTTGTTGATGAGATCTATTGCCCCACTACCAGCACGGCGAAGAGAACCAACCAGGCGAGGCCCATCGCATGCCAGTACCACGCGGCAGCGTCCACGGCGATCTGCCGCAACTCCACCCGCTTTAGCACGCGAATCATGGCGAGGCAGACTGCAAGCGCGATAACGCCCACAATCAAGTGTGCCGCGTGCAGACCGG
Organism: uncultured Acidobacteriaceae bacterium; assembly: GCA_963735215.1. GTDB lineage: Bacteria > Acidobacteriota > Terriglobia > Terriglobales > Acidobacteriaceae > Telmatobacter. The sequence continues at coordinate 809,123 of CAVTKF010000019.1, forward strand.
TGATGATGTAGAAGAAGTAGCTGGCCGGGGTTGACCAGTGATTGAATGCAAACCCCTGAGCGGTAAGTTGTCGCCATGCGACCCACTGTCCAGTCAGGAACAGGGATCCAAGCGCCAGGGTTCCGGCAATCCAGGGCAGAGTGCGCTGAAGCGCGGGATGGCCGAGGCCCAGCCACTCCTCCAGCACGTCGATTTCTCTGAAGATATTTCGCCGCGCAATCTCCACGGTCAGGCTGCTCAGCAGCAGAAGCGCGGTATTGAGATAGAGAATCGGGGGGAGCAGCACGGGATGCCAGTCACCGATCTGCTCATGGGTACGAGGATCCATGTGGGTGCCCGCCTGGCGCGCGAAGAACAGCGCCACCAGGATGGCGAAGAACATCATGTCTGCCGCGAGAATGGAAAAGACCGAAAAGCGAATCTTGTGAAGGAGCTCGCGCGGACCTCTGCGCTCATGCTGCCGATCATCATCGCCTCCGCCTCCTCCGCCGCCAGTGGGCCGTCGGTCAACAGGAGGTTTGCCGCCAATTCCTGGCTCTTTCCGTTCCGTTTCCGCAGGGGAATGCGTAAAGGTAGCGGGCATTCAGACGCCTCTGTGCAGTTCAGAGTACACCACAAAGCGCTTTCGCAGTTTCAGTGTTTCGAGGGGACCGCTAACGGGCTGGCAGATTCCCGGACAAGAAACCAGCACGCGCAGAAACCAGGAACGGTTGATTTAGCTGCGGGACCGCTCTAATCCTTGGACGCAGCCACCCCGAAACAGGATGGCCTTTTCATTAAATTCCTCACACCGTTGTGCAAAGCGTTCTTAGAGGTGAAGCGAAGAATTCACAAGATCAACAAAGGCTTTGTGAACGCGCCGATCCGACGTAAGCTCCGGATGGAACGTTGCGGCCATCAAGTTGCCTTGCCGAACCAGCGTTGCCATTCCCTCCCGACGCGCTAGCACCTCAACTTCAGGTCCTGTTTCGACGATGCGCGGTGCACGGATGAACACCATCTCCAGTTTTTCGCCTGGAATCTTCGAGTCGGAGAAAAGGATGGAAGAATCGACCTGTCGACCGTATGCGTTGCGCTCCACCACGATATCCAGCACTCCCAGGCTGCGCTGGGACGGGTTGCGCACCTCGCGCGCCAGCAGAATCGCGCCGGCGCATGTTCCAAATACCGGATGTGTCGAACAGAAGTGCTTCAAATCGTCGAAGAGATGGCCTCGTTCAAGGAATTTCAGAATCGTCGTCGATTCTCCACCAGGCAGAATCAGTCCATCCAGCCCGGCTAACTCCTCGCGTTTGCGCACTTCTACAGGGGTTGCCCCCGACTCCGCCAGCGCTTCGGCATGGGCTGCATAGTCGCCTTGTATAGCCAAAATACCTATGCGCGGCCGCTTAACTTCCGCGTTCACTCTTCGATCTCCTGCGTTTTGTCATCCCAAAAGAGGTCAATTATCGCTCTTTGAGCCACTTTTACCGCGAGAAACGTCTTCGAATCAATGCATGAGAGCCGGAAGCGGCTGCCGCCTCCGGCTCTCATGCCTGGATAATCTTTCAGCTTGCGCAGCCTACCAGCCGCGCGTTTGCAACAACTGTGACTCCTCGATCGCCGCAGCTGCGAGGCCCTTCATGGTGCCGGTGACTTGCTCGCTGACTTCAGCAAGGATCTTTGGATCGTTGTAGTGGGTCGTGGCAATCACGATCGCCTTAGCCCGCGAAACCGCCTCTTCACGTTCCGCCGGATCGTTCTCAACATCGAGCGGTGTGGCCCGCTCCTTCATAAAGATTCCCGAACCCACAAAGATCGCCTCAGCGCCAAGCTGCATCATGAGTGCTGCATCCGCCGGAGTCGCGATGCCGCCGGCCGAGAAATTAGGCACCGGCAGCTTGCCTGCCTGCGCCACCATCCGGATCAACTCGTAGGGAGCCTGGTGCTCCTTGGCAGCCGCGTAGAGTTCCTGCTCGCTCAGAACCGTCAGGGCCTTCATCTCCTTCACAATCTGGCGCATATGCTGTACCGCGTGCACCACATCGCCGGTGCCCGCTTCGCCTTTTGTGCGAATCATGGCCGCGCCCTCGGCGATCCGGCGCAGTGCCTCGCCGAGATTCCGAGCGCCGCAGACGAAGGGAGTCGTGAACGCGTGCTTATCAATATGGTGAGCTTCGTCGGCTGGCGTAAGGACCTCGCTCTCGTCGATGAAGTCCACACCGATCGCCTGCAGAATCTGCGCTTCGGCAAAATGCCCGATGCGGGCCTTCGCCATGACCGGAATCGAGACCGCCTGGATAATCTGCTTGATCAGGCCGGGTTTCGCCATGCGCGCAACGCCGCCTTCGGCGCGAATCATGGCCGGGACACGCTCCAGCGCCATCACCGATACAGCCCCCGCTTCTTCCGCGATGCGGGCTTGCTCCACATTCATCACGTCCATGATGACCCCGCCCTTCAGCATTTCGGCAAGGCCAACCTTCAGGCGCAGACCAGTTCCAGCAATACTCTTGTTTTCATTCTGTTGGGGCATGTTATAGACCTCAAATCTTAGCCTTCGCTGTGCAAATCTCTCAGGCAATCTCTGCCTTCTAGTGTAGCAGCGATGTGAATCCTCTTTCACAAGGCGCAGGCCGACGTATGTGTCGGCGGCCAGTTATGAGCCCATCCCAAGAATCACTTGTTCCTTCTGGCTTGGGTATTGCTCCAGCTTCCGCTGGATGGCTACTCAGCAACAACTTGCTCCCCAGACCGATACGGCTGCTCCTGGAGTTCCCCAGATGGCGGCCGAAGCGGCCCTTGTTCAGATGTCTCCGTCTTTGGAGGGCGAAGGCGTTCTCAGCGGTAATGCGCTCATCTCAAAGCTCTCAGTCGAGATTGATGTGGCCGTACCGATCAGGAAATTCCGGGTTCGCAACCTGCTCACTCTCGCGGAGGGCACGGTCCTTGCGTCGCAGTGGAAGGAAGGGGAGGACATGCCGCTGGCGGCGCGGGGCGCCCAACTGGCCTGGACCGAATTTGAAGTCGTCAATCAGCGCCTGGCGATTCGCATTACTCGTCTTGTTTGAGGAGAAATTATCTTGGGAGTCTTCGCAAATGCATTCGGTGTCGCAACCGAACAAAGCAGTCCGGCTTCGAGTGGAACCTCGCGGGAGCGTGGGGGGCTGGCCGCATGGCTGCTCCAGCGGCTTCATCGTCGCGCCCCGAAGCAAGCTCGACTGGCGGTCCTGGAAAGAATCAGCCTCGCACCTCGCCAGACGCTGGCGCTTATTGAAGCCGACGGGCAGAGGCTACTCGTAGCAACAACGCCGGAGGGCACTTCCAGCTTCTTCCCCCTGAAGGCGACCACGGGCACTGTGACTCGCGATCGAAAGACAGGCGCAGAGGGAAAGCGCATATGATCGTCCTCTTCTTCGCTGCTCCACAGGCAACGCCTCTCTTACCAGATTTGGGTACGCGCCTCCATCCCTCGGATTCAACGCCGTGGACGATCCTTTTCGCGCTGACGCTGATTACTCTTCTGCCAGCAATCCTGATGTGCATGACGCCGCTGGTGCGGCTGATGGTGGTCTTTCACTTCCTTCGCCAGGCGCTCGGCACGCAGACGGCTCCGTCCAATCCCACGCTTCTGGGACTGGGCCTGATGATGACGTGGTTTCTGATGACCCCTGTGCTGAGCCAGGTTGATCAGCAAGCTGTTCAGCCCTATCGCGCAGGGCAGATTACCGGCTGGGACGCGATCGATCGAGGCTCGCAGCCGGTCAAACACTTCCTGGTTCGCTACGCACGAGAGAAAGATCTCGCGCTCTTCGCCGCAGCTGGACAACTCCCGCGCCCCAATGCGCCCGACGATCTGCCCATGCGCGTTGTCGTGCCGGCCTACATTCTTTCCGAACTGAAAGCCGGATTCGCTATCGGAGCCGTTCTCTTTCTGCCGTTTCTGCTGGTCGATATGGTCACGGCAGCCATTACCACCTCCATTGGCATGTTCCAACTGCCGCCGGTCGTCGTTTCCACGCCTCTCAAGATTCTGCTGTTTGTCATGGTTGACGGCTGGAACCTGCTCGCCCACTCCCTTTTGAAGAGTTTCTAGGGGAATGCTTATGACTCCCGATCTTGTTGCCGAGTTGCTTCGCCAGTTGATGAAGGAGGCCATGATCCTCAGTGCGCCGGTGCTGGTGGCAGCCGTCGTGCTCGGATTTGTGCTCACTCTTCTCCAGACAATCACCAGTCTGCAGGAGCAGTCGCTGACCTCGGTTCCACGCCTCGCTGCGGTGGCGCTCATCCTGCTTGTCGGCATGCCGTGGTTTCTCGGCCGCCTTGCGGCTTACACGCTGCTGCTGATGTCTGACCTTCACCGGTACCTCGGCTAAACCGCGCAGCGAAGAGGGATTTTGATGGGCGCCTGGACAAGCTTTTTTAGTGCGATGCTCCTTACGCTGGTGCGCGTGAGCGGGATTGTCGTATTCGCGCCCTTCTTCTCTTCCACAGCGCTTCCGGCGCGGACCAAGGCAGTTTTCGTCGGTGCCGTGGCATTTCTGCTTGCGCCGCTGGTTGCCACCTTGCCTAACGCGCATGCTGAGATCAGCCTTACGACTTTGCTTGGCGAGATTGGTGTCGGTCTCGTCTACGGTCTCGCGCTCTCGCTTCTGAACGAGATGCTCCTCTTTGCCGGGCAGATTGCCGGCGTGCAATTCAGCTTCTCCGTCGTCAACCTGCTCGACCCGACCTCGTCGATCCAGACACCGCTCATGGGCGATCTCTTTCAACTGATGGGGACGCTGGTTCTGATTACTGCCGGGCTCGACCGCATTCTGCTGGCTTCTCTGGTGCGCAGCTTTCGTGTTGTTCCGTTAGGTGGCTACACGCTTGCGCCGCTAACCGCGCGCGCGATTGTCCAGGCCGCCGGCGGGATCTTTCTGGCCGCGGTTGAACTGGCCGCGCCGGTTCTCGCTGCCACCATGCTCATCGAGATCGCCGTCGCTCTGCTCAGCAAACTGAGCCCGCAGCTTCCGGTCATGTCGCTGACCGTTCCGCTGAAGACGCTGGTGGGGTTTGCTGTTTTGACAGGCTCGCTGGCACTCTGGCCGCGCTTTATTGAGGCGCGCTTTGCCGGGCTCCTCGACATGGCAGAGCGGTTGCTTCAGATTCCCACAAGTGCCTCTGCGGCAGGAATCGGGAGATAGCGAATGCCCGGAGACCGCACCGAACAGGCATCCCCGCATCGTCGCGAGAAGGCGCGCAAGGATGGCGACATCCAGCACAGCCGCGAGCTTTCCTCGGCTGCCGGAACGCTTGCCGGTGTCCTCTGCATGGGGTTTCTCAGCCGGAAGATCCTCGACTCCTTTCGCTCATCGTTTTCCGCGTCGCTCGATCTCGGCTCGACGGATCGATGGGATGTCTCCACGCTCCAACCGACGCTGCTGGCCATGCGGCACATCGCCATGGATTCGATGATTCCGGTCGGAATTGCCATTGCGGCCATGGTTGCAGGGTCCTCGCTCGCTGGCATTCTTCAGACAGGCGGACTGCAGATTAACGCGGGCTCCGTAGGCTTTCGTATGGATCGGATCAGTCCGGCCTCGAATCTTAAGAATCTGTTCTCTCTCCGTGCTGCCGCGCGCCTTGGCAAATCACTCTTGCCGGCCGGCCTCCTTGCGGTGTTTGCAGTGCAGCGCATTGCGCGCGAACTGACTATCCCTCCTTTCTCGACTTCGCGCCTTGACGCTCTCGCATCGGATATCTACGGACTTCTCGTTGCTGCTTCATGGCTGCTCCTTGGCTGGGCGCTGGTCGACTACGTGGTCGAATGGCGCAGCCGCGAATCGCGCCTCATGATGAGCCGGGAAGAGATGAAGGAGGAGTTCAAGGAGACCGAGGGCAGTCCGCAGACCCGCGGCCGCATTCGTGGACTACAGCGCCAGATGCGCCGCAGCAAGGTGAAGGCGGATGTTTCGAGGGCCGCGGTCATCCTGACGAATCCCACACACTACGCCGTTGCTCTGGGTTTTGACTTCATTGCCATGGATGCTCCCAAGGTTCTGGCCAAGGGACAAAATCTTCTCGCCGAGGAGATCAAGGCCGAAGCGCGCTGGGCCGGTGTTCCGATCATCGAGAATCCGCCCCTGGCGCGGTCCCTCTATCGCTCGGTTGCGGTGGGTCATGCCATTCCCGTGGACCTGTATGCCGCTGTTGCCTCGATCCTCGCCTATCTGTATCGCCAGCGGGTCGAAGCAGAGATGCGCGAACGCCGTGCGCGCCAGAGGGCTGCACAAGGGGAAACCCCGCCGGTGAACCAGCCGCAAGCCCGGCCTGCTGCGATTCCTGGCATTGATCCGCGCTCCCAAAATAGCGCGACGGATTCCGATCGGGATCCCGCTGGAGGCACACGATGAGCACTGCGGTCTTGAACCCCGAACCCTTCGCTCCCATCCGCATTCTTCGACGCCTGCGGGATTATGTTTTGCCCTGCGGAGCCATCAGCGTGATCTTTGTCATGATGATCCCGCTTCCAGCAGCGGCGCTGGACTTTCTCCTTGCGCTATCGATGGCGGCCTCTATCATCGTTTTTCTCTCCTCGGTGCAGATTCGCCGCGCCGTCGAATTGTCGGTATTTCCCACTCTACTTTTGTTGCTCACGCTCTTCCGCCTCGCCCTGAATATTGCTTCCAGCCGCCGCATTCTCCTTCACGGCTCTGAAGGAACCGCCGCGGCCGGGAGGGTGATCGAAGCTTTTGGCCAGTTCGTTGTGGGCGGGAACTACATCGTGGGCTTCGTGCTCTTTCTCGCGCTGGTTGCGATCCAGTTCCTGGTTGTCTCGCACGGAGCGGTGCGCACCGCCGAAGTTACGGCGCGCTTCACTCTCGATGCGCTGCCCGGTAAGCAGATGGCCATCGACGCGGACATGAATGCCGGCCTCATCGACGAGGCCGAAGCCCGCCGTCGCCGCCAGGCGATCGCCCGCGAGGCTGAATTCTACGGAGCCATGGACGGAGCAGCGCGATTCAACCAGCGCGATTCGATGGCGACGATTCTTATCACTGCTATCAACATCATTGCCGGCCTGCTGATTGGCACGCTGCAGCAGGGCGTTGAGCTGGGTGAAGCGGCGCGTACCTATACCGTGCTGACAGTTGGAGACGGATTGGTCACCCTGATCCCCTCGCTCCTGGTCTCAGTGGCCGGAGGCATCACACTTACGCGAGCAAATTCGGCTGGAATGCTGGGAACGGAGATTCGCCAACAACTTTTTGCGCGTCCTGCCACCCTTTATCTCGCAAGCATAGTGTGCGGAGCGATGTGCCTGATCCCCGGACTGCCGGCGCCGACGTTTCTGCTCATCGCCGTCACGCTTTTCTTCGTCGGGCGCCGGATTGCAGCCACCCCGCCATCTGCATCCGGTGTTGAGATCTCCGCCGAGAAGAAGAAGACCGGGCAAGCACCATCCGCCGATCTCGCAGGCCTCCTCAGACTCGAAGAGCTTTCGCTTGAGATTGGATTCCAACTGATCCCGCTGGTCGATGAGAAACAGAGCGGCACTCTTCTCAACCGGGTGCGCGCGCTGCGCCGCCATCTCTCTGCGGAGATGGGCTTTCTGGTGCCTCCCGTGCACATCTCCGATAATCTTCGTCTCCGCCCGCGTGAATATCTGATCTCTCTGCGCGGGATCGAGATTGGCCGGTGGAATCTCGAAGGCACGCAGATGCTTGCGGTTTCAGGCGATCCACATCGCCGTCCGCTTTCCGGGAAGGAGACCCGCGAACCCGCTTTCGGCGTACCAGCTGTCTGGATTGCTGCCGCAGTCGAGGAACAGGCCATTGCCGCCGGGTACTCCGTTGTCGATGCCGTTACCGTGATCACGACGCATCTGGGCGAGTTGATTCGCCGTCATGCCTACGAACTTCTAGGCCGTGCAGAATCCAAGCGCCTTATGGACTCGCTGAATGAGAGCCACCCCAAGCTGCTCGAAGAACTGGTTCCCAAGCTGCTCACACTCGGCGAGGTGCAGCGCGTCCTCGAGCAACTGCTGCGCGAGCGCGTTTCCATTCGCGATCTTGGCGCGATTCTGGAGGCGCTGCTCGAGGTGTCTTCGCTGAACAAGAATCTGGTTGTTCTGGTGGAAACCGTGCGCCAGGCTCTGGGTCGCAGGCTCGTTGCACCGCTGCTTGACGCCGATGGGCAGCTGCCCGTGTTACTGCTCGACCCTGCAATCGAGGAGGAGATCCTCGCCTCTCTGTCGCCGGAAGGCAACCAGCGACTCCTCTCGGCGACCTCTGCGCCTGCGGTCCCTATTGTTCGCCGTCTTGCCGATTCTTTGAAACATCTTATCGGCACATCCACCTCCTCGGCCCTTCCCGTGCTCCTTTGTCCAAGTCCGGCCCGCTATCACGTCAAGCGGTGGCTGGAGCCGGTGTTGCCAAGGCTATCGGTAGTGGCTGCTGCGGAGATCCCGCCTGAGATTCGTCTGAAGCCGGCGGGCACAATCCGTTGAAGCAGGGATGTGCGGGATGGGTGAAAGAACACGTGCAGGTAAAGGAGCGGACCGCATGGGCATGGACACGGGAGCAAATCGCACCACACGCCGGGACGCTGTTGTTCCCGGCGGTTATCCGCCGGAGTTTCGCGCAGGGGTGCTGAACGGCGAACAGGAACGATTGCTGCTTGAACATCTTCCCATTGTCCGGTTCCTTGCCCGTCGTATTCACGAGCGTCTTCCGCAGCACGTGGATATTGAAGATCTTGTATCTGCGGGCGTCGTGGGACTGATGGATGCGTTCACCAAGTTTGATCCACAGAAGAAGGTGCAGTTCCGGAGCTATGCGCAATTCCGCATCCGGGGCGCCATTCTTGACAGCCTACGCACGCTCGACTGGAGCCCGCGCGAGCTGCGCCGCAAGGGAAGAGCTGCCGAAGAAGCTGTTCGCATGCTCACATCGCGCCTGGGGCGTTCTCCGGGAGAGGCAGAGATTGCTGCAGAGATGGGGCTAGGCCTTGAAGAGTATCAACGGTTGCTTGGCGAACTCAAAGGCCTTGAGATCGGAACACTGCATGTTGAGCACAACGAGGATTCTGGAGAGGAGGAGCTGGCGTATATTCCCGGCCGGCCAGATGAAGATCCGCTGTTCTGCTGTCTCCGCGGTGAATTGCAGGAGAAGCTCGGCGAGGCCATTGAGCATCTTCCTGAGCGCGAACGCCTGGTGATGACGCTCTACTACTTCGAGGAACTGACTATGCGCGAAATTGGTCTGGCCTTAGGCGTCGTCGAGTCGCGGGTATCGCAGATTCATGCCTCTGCCGTCGTGCACCTGAGGGCCGCATTGCAGGACCTGGCTGCTGAGGGCAGAAGCCGTCCGAGTGTGCGTGTGCAGATCTCATCATCTGCCGTTTGAATAACTTTTGCTTTATCGCCGCAATGAGAAATTGAATCCGATGGAAAAGATACTAAAGCAGGACGAGATTGATGCGTTGTTCCGGGCGGCCGAGGTAACCTCACCGGAGCTACCGCGGACGCCTGACGCGAAATCGGATGTGGTGCCCTACAACTTTGGACGAGCCGGCCAGATCTCCAATGAGCAAATGCGCGCCATCAGCATGTTGAACGATTTGTTTGCGCGCAATCTCACGCACAATCTGGCCGCATGGCTGCGCTCCAGGTTTCATGTCAACCTGGTTTCGGCGGAACAGATCTCGTTCAATGAATTCATCATGCGCATCCCCGAGATCAGCTACGTCGCTTCGGTGCGCCTGGAACCGCTGGGGGCACTGTCGGTGCTGCAACTCGATCTCGCGCTTGCTCCTCCCATCATCGACCTCCTGCTCGGCGGCGATGGGAAAGAGGGTCCTCTGCGCGAACTCACCGACATTGAAGAGGCCATCCTGGTCAGCGTGGTTGAGATCATCTGCCGCGAGTTGACATCCGCATGGCAGTCGGTCGGCCTGAGCTTCAACTTTGAACACCGCCAGATGCAGACCCAGGTTGCGCGCATCATGTCGGTCAATGAGAGGACGCTCTGTTTGAGCTTCGAAATCCGTATGCCGCAGGGCTCCGGTCTTCTCAATCTTGCGTTTCCAGCTGTCGTGGCCAACACCATACTTCGACGCTTGACCTCGGATTGGGGACGCCATCGCAGGCACGCCCCGGAGACGCGGGTCCGGCTAGAAACTGCCGCCCGGCAGATTCGCTTTGGCGCCTGCCTGCAACTACCGACCGTACGAATCGCCGCGCGGGAAATCGAGGACCTCCAACCGGGAAGCATTTTGCGCCTCGGCCTCTCGACGTCTCTGCCGGCTGAATGGCGCGTCGCAGGACAACGTGTGGTCACTGCGCAGGCCGTGCGGCAAGGTGCGCATCGTGCCGCGTGCCTTCAGGGATCTGTCAAGGAGGGGAACGCGTGAAGACTTATCTGGATTGCTGGATCTCGGCAGCCACTACGCTGTTCTCGCAGGCGTTGGCAGGGGAGCCGCAATTGACCGGGATTGAGTCGCACGCGTCGGACGTTTCCGGTCCCGCATTTATCGCAGAATTAAGCGGTGAAATCACGGGGCAATTCACCGTTGTGCTTGATCCGGAGATCCTCAAGGCACCGCTGCTCGGCGACGGTGTCGATCAGGAGGCGGGCTGGAAGGACTTCCTGCGCGAAATAGCGGAAGCCGCAGCAGGCGAGTTGCTGACAGCTTCAGGAATAAGCTGCCGCGTCGAGACGTTTCGTCATGCGGAGAGAACGGCCGGCTGCTCGCGCAGTTTTCGACTCAGTTCGCCGGGTGGTTCCTGGACTGTTCTGGTCTACGACGGATTGCGAAGCACTTCGAAGGATACGCAGCCGACGGAGGTTCCGGAGGGCGCAAGCGATGTCAGCCAGACGGGGAGGCTTAGCCCAGGCGTAGAACTGCTGCTTGACGTTGAACTCGAGGCTGCGCTTCGTTTCGGCTGCTGCGAGATGCCTCTGGGAGAAATTCTTGAACTCGGTCCAGGCGACGTCGTGGAACTGGATCGCCACATCGATGATCCTGTAGATCTGGTTGTTGGCGACAAGATAGTTGCTCGAGGCGAAGTAGTCCTGGTCAATGGTAACTTCGGACTGCGAGTGACAGAGGTAGCCGCGCCGCAAAAACGTCTGGAGAGCATACGATGTCTCTTCTGAGTCGACGAGTCAATCAACCCTTCGCCCGGGAGAAGGAACCTGAATCCGCTTCTGCTCAGGGATCCGAATCCGATTCCGCGCCGGGAAGCATCCTTCGACCCGGCATAATCGGTCAGTGCGCCAATCCCACTTGCCGTTCAGGATGGCTGCATCTCTTTCGCCGACGCTCGTCTCCTGTATTTGAAGGTGGTTGGAGTTGTTCACCAGAATGCACCGAAGCCCGTGTGCGATGGGCTCTTAGCCGCGAACTCGATGGGCGCGCCCAGGGGCACGAGGTGCATCGCCATCGCATTCCGCTTGGATTGCTGATGCTCGAACAGGGGTGGATCACCCAGCTGCAGTTACGCGATGCCCTTGACGCACAGAAAGCGACCGGATCCGGCCGGGTAGGGGACTGGCTGATCCAGCAACATGCAACCGATGAAGCGACCGTCACCCGCGCATTGGCTCTGCAATGGAGTTGTCCGGTTCTCGCCCTCGAGTCGCACGGATCGGCTGCGCTGACATCCGTGATGCCGCGGCTCTTCCTCGATGCTTTTGGCGCAGTGCCTCTGAGGATCGCGGCAGGGAAGCTTCTGTACCTCGGCTTCGAGCAATCCCTCGATCCCGTGCTTGCATTTTCGATAGGGAGAATGACCGGACTGCGGGTCGAGAGCGGGGTCCTTTGCTCTTCGCTCTTTCGCCAGGCACTCGACCGCCTGCTCAAGGAAAGGTTTCCCGCCGTCCAGCTTGCCGAAGCCGTCTCGGAATCGGCTGCGGCCCATTTGCTCGCGCGATCCATCGAGCGATTACAGCCGGCTCATTCGCGGCTGGTGCGGGTGCATGACTGCGTCTGGCTGCGCATGTGGCTTGCCCGCGAGGCCGATCCTGTTCCTCTTCATTCGGCGGTCTATGACGTCGTCTGCACCATTGGAGGGTTCTAAGCGAGTTTCAGTCTTTTCAAGGAATCCGAAACTGGGCCGATTTATGAAACAGGCAAAGGGAGAAGCGCATGGGCGAAGTTCGGGCTTTGATCGTTGACGATTCCTCAGTGATGCGCAAGATCGTGGAGAGATCGCTGCGCCAGGCAGGCGTGGAATCGCTGGTTGTCTTCGAGGCAGGTTCGGGAGTGGAGGGCTTGGAGGTGCTGAAGTCGAAGAGCGTCGACCTGATCCTTTCCGATATCAATATGCCCTCGATGGACGGACTTGAATTCATGCGGCAAATCAGGCTTCAGCAGCTCGCTCCCGGGGTTCCCGTTGTGATGATCACCACGGAATCGAGCGAGGAGCATGTTAAGCAAGCCATCCTTGCCGGCGCCAAGGGCTATATTCGCAAGCCTTTCACTGCGGACCAGGTGAAGCAGCGTGTGTTGTCGCTACTGTCAGTATCAGTAAATGGCGGAGTGTGACACGATGCTGAACGGCGTCAGAACATCGGTGCAGGGACATCGTTCTGATTGCGCCACAACCAACAGGGAGAAGAGAATGACGCTGACATTACGCGAATCGATGCACCTGGTTGCCAATCCCGACCATCTTGACGAAAGTGTGCGCGAAGTGTTTGGGACCATGCTGGGAGTGCAGTGCAGGCGCGAAGCCAGTGTCGGCACGCTTCGGCACCATGAAGGCGAAGCGTCGGTCACGGCGGTTGTCGGATTCGGCGGCATTCTCAGCGGTGCTTGCGTTTTTCGTTGTGACGATCTGGCAGCGCGTCAGATTGCGGCGCGAATGGCGGGAATGGATTTTGACACCGTCGATGACATCGTGAAGGATGCGATTGGCGAGATCTGCAACATGCTCGCCGGAACATGGAAAAGCAGGGTGCCCGAGCTTTCCGCAAACTGCGGTCTATCTGTACCTGCGGTGATCACCGGAACCGATTACGACCTGCACGTGCAGGCACCGGAGTTCAAGATTCGTCAGGAGTTCAGTTTCGACACGACTCGTTTTGAAATGACGATCGTCTGCGACGGCTTGCAATAGGTAGGATCCCTGCGCTTATGCGCGCAGAGATCCCTCTTCGGGTTCGTCTGACCCGCCATCTCAACAAGCTCGTCGGAATTCTTCAAAGCTTTCTAATCCGCTGGCCGTTGCATTGGTCCCTCTTTTGCACACTTCACGTACGAAAGGGACTCAAGGATGGACAGCGGCTACTATGCAGCGATGACCGGTCTTGTCGCCAGGACACAGGCGCTTGATACGGCTGCCGGCAACCTGGCCAATGCACAGACCGCCGGCTATCGCGCTGAGCGAGAGTACTTCCGTTCAGTGCTCGTTGGACCCGAAGGCGAAGACTCGCAGATGGGCCAGGCCGTGAATCGCTTTGGCTTGCTCGGCGGCGACCGGATCAGCATGGCGCAAGGCCCATTGCAGCAGACCGGCAATCCCCTTGATCTTGCAATCGAGGGCGCAGGATTCTTCGCGATCCAGACGTCCAATGGGATCCGCTACACACGCGATGGCAGCTTTCATCGCTCGCAGACCGGCAGTCTCGTTACTGCCGCGAACGAGCCGGTACTTTCTTCAACCAGGCAGCAGATTTCCATTCCGCCGGGAGAAGTCGCCATCGGAGCGAGCGGAACGATTTCGGTGAGCGGGGGCGCGGTCGCAACTGTCGGCATCTTTCGTTTTCCTGACACGACGGAACTCCGGCCGGAGGGCGCAAATCGTTACGCAGCTCCGAATGGGATCAGAGATTCACTATCCGGAGACGGCGTTATTTACCAGGGAGCTCTCGAAGGTGCCAACCAGGATGTTGTGCAGGGGACGCTCGACCTGATCATGATGCAGCGCCAGGCTGAAATGATGCAGAAGGCGCTGACCGTCTTCCATACCGAATTCAACAAGACTGCCACCGAGGATCTGCCCAGGGTTTAGGGTCGATCCCTGCCGAAGAGGAGGAGAAGAGATGATTCGAGCGCTATACACCGCGGCCAGTGGAATGACCGCTCAGCAGATGAACCTTGACACCATCGCCAACAACCTGGCGAACTCCTCGACCACCGGCTTTCGTCAGTTGCGGCTTCAGTTTCAGGACATGATCTACCAGAATCTCATCACCCCGGGAGCGGCGCAGAGCCAGTCCACCGTCTCAGCAGGACTGCAGATCGGACTGGGAACGAAGTCTGCGGCGACCGAGGTCATCATGACGCAGGGGGCCCTGAATCAGACCTCGAACCCGCTGGATGTTGCGATCGAAGGCCCCGGCTTTTTTCAGGTACAGCGCCCCGACGGCACGATCGCCTACACGCGCGCCGGCCAGTTTCATCTCAACAACCAGGGAACCATCGTTACCACTGACGGCGATCCAATCCTTCCGAACATCACCATTCCATCGAATGCAACGGCGGTCACGATCACGCAGTATGGCGTCGTGAATGCCACACTCTCCGGCCAGCAGAATCCGTCTCAGCTGGGTCAACTTCAGTTGGCGACATTCCCGAATCCCGGTGGACTGGAAAGCCTTGGCTCGAATCTCCTCCAGGCCACCCTCAGCTCAGGAGACCCCGTGCTTGGCAATCCCGGTGGTGCCGAAGGGCTGGGAACTTTGCAGCAGGGGTACCTGGAAAATTCGAACGTTGATGTGGTCACCGAATTCGTGCAGATGGTTCTGGCGCAGCGCGCCTATGAGTCGAATTCAAAAGTGATCAAGGCGGCCGACGACATGTACTCGCAGATCAACAATATGACCCGGTAGAGGCAAGAGCATCAGATGAATCATGCAAAGGGATTCCGCGCAATACGTTTGACGAGCACGGCCCTGACGCTTGTCTCGGCTTTTTGCGGATGGGGCCAGCAGAACAGCCCAACAGCGCGCATCCAGAACGCTGAATGTTTGAACTTCACCAATCCGCTTCCGCATTTCAACGTTGCCGCACGGTATCGGGCAGTTCGCATCATCGAAGATCGCGGAACCCGGCTGCGCTGGTTGCTGATCGAGGATTTGAGTCGTCCCACCGCTCCCGCGCTGCTCCGTCGAGCGCCTGGCGATCTCTCCTGCGCTTCGCCTCGGACGACGGAAACCGATGCTCGCTTCACACCTCCATTACTGGATATTTCCTTCCCTGTCATCCACGCCGGCGATTCCATCATCCTCTCCGAACACACCCGAATCCTGGACGCCGAACTCGAAGCCACTGCTCTCAAAGGTGCCGCAGCCGGAGAGCCGCTTCCGGTTCGTGTGAAGTTCGGCGGTCGCATTGTTCACGCCGTTGCCAGCGGGCCCGGTCGCGCAACTCTAGCAGTCGAGGCAAGGGAGAGAATGCGATGAAGGGTCTTCGCGAGATTCTGGTACTTGCCGCCTTGTCACTGGTCGCGCTGCGGCTTGATGCGGTCAAAAAGCAGAAGGCCTCGGACCCTGTAAAGACACCGCCCGAGGTGGCTCTGCATGCATATATTGACCGCGTTCGCGCACAGCATGCGGCAGAGGTCAGCACCACAGGATCGATCTGGAGTCCAGAGGGTCGCCTGGTACGCCTGGGCACCGATGCCAAGGCCGCTCGCATCCACGATGTCGTTTCCATTGTGGTCATTGAGAGTCTTGCCGCCTCGACGGATGGCCAGGTCAAGAACGTGCGCGCATCCAACGCTAGTTCCAGCATCTCTGCACTCTTCGGCGCGCTCAAGCCTTCGAACAGTCTACAGAATCTTGTGGGCCAGAACTCCGCGTCCGGACTGACCGCACAAGGGCAAAGCACCACAAACTCCAGTCTCTCCACAACCTTCGGCGGGGAAGTAGTCGACGTTTTGCCCAATGGCATGCTCGTGGTGCAGGCCACGCGGCAGCTTACCTTCTCGCAACAGACGCAGATCATCAAGTTGCGCGGGTTGGTGCGCCCGGAGGATGTGAGTGCGCAGAACCAGGTTCTGTCCACCGCCATGACCGATCTTGAGCTTGAAGTTACGGGCAAAGGAATCGTAAGTGACACAACATACCGCCAGAATCCGCTGGTGCGGTGGTTGGAGAGGCTGCTCGTTTTCTAGCGCATCAACAGGGGAGCGAAAGCGAAGATCAATATGAAAGTCGGAATCAATTCGGTCGAACACATCGGGACTGCTGATCCCCCGCTTCCGATCATTGGTTTCTCGAAAACGCCGGAAGGCGTGAAGTGGATCCTGTTCTTTGGCTGGGTCCTGCTTGCCGCCGCGATCGCAGTCGCCGCCCCTCTCGCTCGCAGCGAAACGCCCGGCCAGCGCGCGCGCATCAAAGATGTTGCCACCATTGAGGGCATTCGCGACAACCAGCTCGTAGGGTACGGCCTGGTTGTCGGGCTGCGGGGCACGGGCGACAGTTCCCAGACCGTCTTTCCGGCGCAAACACTGATCTCCGCGCTTGAGCGCATGGGCGTCACGGTTCCGCAAACCGGCTCGAATAGCGCCAGCAACATGCAGGTCAAGAACATGGCGGCCGTTTTCGTGGTAGCCACGTTGCCCCCATTCAGCCGGCCAGGATATCGCGTCGACATCACGGCGTCATCTGCGGGTGATGCGCGCTCGCTCGAAGGTGGAATCCTGCTGATGACTCCGCTTTATGGCCCAGATGGACAGATATACGCTCAGGCTCAAGGCGCGCTGGTTCTGGGTGGGTATATGAGTACCTCCGGGGGCAATACGCGGCAGCTCAACCACCCCACCACCGCCAGGATTCCCGGAGGCGCGCTTGTCGAGCGGCCCGTGCCGTTCGAACTCAAGCAGATGCAGACGGTCAGCGTCATCCTGAACGATGCCGACTTCCATACCGCGGAGCGCATGGCCGCGGCTCTCAATCAATCACTTGGCTCCACGCGCGCACACGCCGTCGACAGCAGGCGCGTCGAGGTCGTACCTCAGCCGAACGAGGATATTCCGGCCCTGCTCGACAAGGTCGAAGCCGTGGAAGTCGAAGTGTATCCGCGCGCCCGCGTCGTGGTAAATGAACGCACCGGAACGGTAGTTATCGGCGGCATGGTGCGCCTGCAACCAGTTTCAATCCTGCATGGCGGCCTCTCGGTCAACGTGACGTCGCAGACTCAGGTCTCGCAGCCGGGACCGCTCTCCGCGGGAACCACGCAGGTGGTGCAGCAGACCTCGGTCCAGGCGCAGGACAAGCCTGTCAATCGCATCGATCTGAAGGAAGGTGCGACGGTCGAGGACCTGGTGCAGGAATTGCAGCGGATCGGTGCAGGTGCCCGCGATGTTATCTCGATTCTGCAGGCGATGAAGGAGGCCGGTGCCCTCGAGGCCGACCTGGAGGTGCTGTAGATGAATGTCCCTGGGGCAACTTCAGCGCCGATTGCATCCGCAGCCGTTCCGCAGCCGCGTCTCGTTCAAGCCGCTCATGAGTTTGAGGCGCAGTTGATGAAGGAACTGCTGAAGCCTATGACGAACGGCGCAAGTGTCGATGGAGAGGATGCGGACTGCGGCTCAGGCGGTGCGATCGCGGATTTCGCAGCCAGCGCCCTGGGCCAGGCGCTTAGCAAGCATGGCGGTTTAGGGATTGCCACCAACATTCTTCATAGCCTTTCCCGGATTGATAAGGATTCCCAACCTTCTTCCAGGTCAGGAATGGAGACTCGACTTTTTTCAAAGTCCGGTGCGGCAGGGCTCAAGTGAAGTTCAAGGTTGCCGATAAGCTCGCTAAGGAGGATTGCGCATGGAAATCCGAAACAACGCTGAAGCACTGAAAGCTTTTCTCGGAGTGTCCTCGCTGTCATCGACTCAGGAACACCAGATTCGCGGCAACGAAAGCACACCGGCCCAGGCAGCATTTGCCGGCGACGAGGCGACGCTGAGTCATGCCGGCACTGAGGTCTCGCAGTCTGCGGCCCAGACTGGAGTGAGGTCCGACAAGGTTGCCGCGATTCAACAAGCGCTGGCGGCAGGCACCTACAACGTTCCAGCTTCCGCGGTGGCGGGGAAGGTGATTGACGCCATGCTCGGGGATAGCCTTGGCTCGAGTAATTGATTTGTTCGCTGCGACGAAACCGGTAGAGACCACGATGATGCAGTCCGTTCCGCAGCCCGAGTTGAAGAACATGCTTGCCGAAGCATCGCATGCCCTTGCGCATCTCGATACCGACCGGTTGGAAGAGATGACGCTTTCGTGCACGGCGCTGATTCGCGACATGGATCGGACTCGATACGACACCCAGGCTTCAGTTGAATCTGGATCTAGTGAAGCGATGGAAAAGATGGCAATCTTTGCGCGTGTTCTTGAGGCGACTCGGTCCAACCTGGACGTAATGCGACGGCTTCGCGCGAGGCGCGCGGCAAGGCTTGAGTATGGTCCGGCTCTGACCAACCACGGCCCTTCGGGGGAGATCGATGGCGACCATTGACTCGGCGTTCAATCTGATTTCGGGCGCGCTTGAGGCCGATCAGTCCGCTCTGAACATTGTTGCCAACAATGTAGCCAATGCGAATACACCGGGGTATACGCAACAGGTCCCGAACTGGCAGGAGAATATCCCGGCCCAGATCAACGGCGTCAACTACGGTACAGGCGTGACCGAGACTGGAGCCACCTCGGTGCGCGACCGGGTGCTGGAGGAGCGGCTCCAGCAGCAACAAGCGGCAGCCTCGGCTTCCACGACGCGCCTTTCCGCCCTAGATTCTGTTCAGGCGCTCTTCGCGCCGGACTCCGGCTCGCAGAGTTCCACAGCGGGCGACATCGGCAGCGACCTCACCAGCTTTTTCAGTTCGTTTTCCTCGCTAGAGGCGAATCCCACGGACGATTCTCTGCGCGAGCAGGTGCTGTCGACGGCCCGAACGCTGGCAGGCGACGTGTCGAATGCAGCCGCCAGCCTGAATGCGCAGCGGACATCGATCGACCAGGAGGCCGCAACGCTAACCAGCCAGGTGAACTCCCTTACGTCTGCGATCTCACAGCTGAATCTGCAGATACAATCCGCATCGCCCAACGCCGATGCAGGCGCCCTTGAGGATCAGCGTCAGCAGGACTTGAGCAAACTCTCGCAACTCGTCGGTGTTAATCAGATCACAACTGAAAACAATGGAATCTCCCTTGCGACGACCTCCGGCGACACACTTGTCTCAGAAGGTACAAGCTATCCGCTCACGACCGGAACGCTCAATGGAGTGAACCGCTTTTTCATCGGGACCAAAGACGTCACTTCGTCGTTAACCATGGGCGGCGGGGAACTGAGCGGATATCTGACAGCGCGCGATCAGGACATTCCGCAGGTTCTCTCTGCTCTCGACCAGCTGGCATACGGCATCTCCAGGCAAGTGAACGCGCTCAACAACACCGGGTCCGATCTTGCCGGCGCCACCGGGACAGTTGCCAACCCACTTTACATCTTTAATCAACCCGCAGCGGTTGCAGGCAGCGCGGCCAGTATGAGCGTGGTGATGACCAATCCTACCCAGATTGCGGCAGCAGGGCTGGGGCAGGGAAGCGGCGACAACTCTAACGCCGGCGCGATCGCGGATTTGGCGAATCAGCCGATTGCAAACGGGCTCACGCCAACCGACTTCTATTCCGATTTCGTAACCACGCTTGGTTCCACGGTTTCGCAGGTCCAGACGGAAAATGCGGGGCAGAGCGCTTCGGTTACGCAACTACAAACCGCGCGGGATTCGCTCTCAAGTGTGAATCTGAACGACGAAGCCTCATTCATGCAGCAGTTCGAACGCAGCTACCAGGCGGCTTCGCAGGTATTCACCCTTCTCAACACAGTCATGACGTCAGCTTTGAATTTGGGCGTGGAGACTGCGGTCTCTTAAATGCCCGGCAGAAGGAGTGACTGGATTGAATTCGATTCTTTCCTCAGGGGCTCAGGCCCCGTTCATTATTCAAGGGCTAATGCACGGGCTGAAGCCGTGCCCCTTCAAAGCAACCAGATTTCCCGCGGGCTATAAAGCTCATTATGTTTTCGGTCGTTTACGGCATGACTGACGTCATGCCCTGTTACAAAGCCTAACTCTTGTGACCGGAGAGGGAGATTCGTAATGCGTGTCGATCCTTCTTATGTGACCAATCTCGTCAGTGCTCTTGACCAGACGCAGGGCAGAGAGCAGCAGTTGACGAATGAGCTTTCAAGCGGCATACGTTTCAACGCGCTTGGCGATGATCCGGTGTCTGCCGGGCGCAATGTTCTGCTGCTGAATCAGATCCAGCGGGATGACTCCTTCACCCAGAGTTCAAGCCTGGTGACGGGCCAGTTGCAAGTGGCAGATTCTGCGCTGGGCAGCGTGGTTTCGCAATTGACGCAGGCGATTTCGCTCGCTACCAGCGCGAATAATGGCACCATGAACGCGAGCGATGTGCAATCGATCGGCGCGCAGATTTCCGGCATTCTGAGCGAGGTCGAATCGCTGGCGAACAGCAGTTACCAGGGACAGTACATCTTTGCCGGCGGACAAACCATGACGGTGCCATTCGCCACCTCGAATGCAACCTCACCGGCAACGACGACCTACAGCGGCGACAGCGACGTGAATTACATGCAGACGCCGAATGGACAGAAGATCCAGTTGAACGTTCCCGGCAACCAGATCTTTCTTGGTGCGACAAGTGTGTTCGGCGTGCTCCACAGTCTGGTGGCGGATTATGCGAGCGGCGTCGTGAATTCGACACAGGCGACGCAGGATACGCTGGCGCTGTCGGCGGCTCTCAACACGGTTTCGCAACAGCGTGTGACGATTGACAATTCGATGACGCAGCTCACGGCAGCCTCCGGTGCGATCACGACGGAGCAGACGCAGCTAACCGCAGCGCAGACAAACCTGATGCAGGCCGATCTTGCCACAGTGGCTACCCAGCTCTCGCTCTCGAAGACGCAAGAGACTGCGCTCGAGTCGGTGATTTCGCAGCTTGGGTCGGGCAGTCTGTTTGACAAGCTGCAGTGATGGGCTGAGATTCTTTGTCCCAGGATCCACTGCTATCCTCATTGAGAGGATTCCGAAATTGTTTGCGGCGCTGAAGTTTCTGTGGAATGCGACACGCGGTCATCGCCTGGCGCCATGGCGCAGCGAGTTTCTTCGCTGGCGGGTGGAGACATATTCCGGTAAGCCGGCCGAGACTCTCCGGGCTCGCGATGTGTTCGGCTTTATGTGGGACTCGCGATGGGAGTTGCTGAGTTTTCTCTTCTGGACTGGGCAGTTGCAGCGGGAGGCGCGGCGGAAACCGTGATGGGGACCCGGTCGGCGGTGCAGTGATGTGGGTTTGTGATCTCCCACTCATGCGGCAAAAGACGCCGTATGAATGGGGCACTTTGGCGGCGCACCCAGGCGGCTTTGGAAACGCAAAAACAGATTCTTCGCGCCGCTTTCCCCTGCGCTAGGCGTGATGGGGCCCCAAGCTTGTGTCGCTCCGGATGACACCGCACTTAGGATGGTTGGATACGGCTCGCAACCCACTCCGTGGGTTCCCCGAGCCGCGTTTTTAAAGGCAGGTAGTTCGTTCGAGGCACCATGAATTTCGAATTCTACGTGGAGATGAGGAAGACATGACTGAGTCTAAGAGCAGCGCGCAGTGGACGAGACGGCAGTTTGGAAAGGCTGCACTTGCCATGGGCGCCGCGGGGGCGATTCCGAGGTGGCTCGAGGGCGAGCAAACTTCCGGCGCGGCTGGCAGTGTGACAGGAGCGAATTCTCTGCGGGCGCATGCCGAGACGCGCGGGCTGATGTATGGAACAGCGGTGATTCCAGATCTGCTGGATGTGGATGGGGTGGCAGCGGGTGCGACAACGGACGTCTATACACAGCTGATCCAGGAACAGGCGAATATCCTGGTGGCTGAAAACGCGATGAAGTGGCACGCGCTGAGGCCGTCGCCGACTAGCTTTGATTTCGCGCAGGCTGACAAGCTGATGCGCTTCGCGAAACTGACCGGCCAGCGCGTGCGCGGGCACAATCTCTGCTGGCATGAGGGGAATCCTGGGTGGCTGAACGGCACGGCGACCAAGGAGAACGCACGTCAACTTCTGACGGAACACATCCAGACGGTGGCGGGCCATTTTCGCGGACAATTGCACAGCTGGGATGTGGTGAATGAAGCGATCAATCCCAGTGACAGACTCCACGATGGACTACGCAAGACGCTCTGGCTGGACTTGATCGGACCGGATTATCTCGAGTTGGCGTTTCGGACGGCGGCTGCGGCCGATCCAACAGCAAAGCTGACCTACAACGACTACGACATCGAACTCGACACGCCGGACCAGGCGACGAAGCGGGACCAGGTGCTGGCGCTGGTGCGGAGATTCAAGACGAACGGTGTACCGATTCACGCGGTCGGAGTGCAGAGCCATCTGAAGGCGGACGCGCCCCTGCCGGGCGGAGGCCTGGTGAAGTTTATCCGCACACTGCGGAAGATGGGGCTTGAGGTTTACATCACGGAGATGGACGTGAATACGCGCGCGGTTGAGGGCGGCCCTACTGCGCAGGACAAGGCGGTTGCGAAGGTGTTTGGTCGTTATCCGCACAGGGTGCTCGCCGAGCCGAATGTGCCTATTCTCCTCACGTGGGGAATCACCAGCAAACACTCATGGCTGAGCCATTCGGAAGAGCCGTGGGCGAAGCGGCCCGATGGTGCGCTGCAGAGGCCGCTGCCGTTTGACGACGACCTGAAGCCGACTCCGGCATTCGCGGCGCTGCGATCGGCTATCGATGGAGCTCCGGCGCGAAAGGGCTGAGATGACGCCGATGACGTGAATGCCCGAAACGGTTCGCGGTGAAGGCACGTCCAACTACTGAGACACACTTCTTCGCTTCGCAGGATTTCGATACGCGATCCAGACGTGTGTGCGAGTGGCCACTTATGATCGAGTCTGGGAGTTCGTGCAAACGATGAGATTCGGGTTGATTCGTTTTGTGAGGTTGGTTGTTCCGGCTGGTTTGTTGTTCGCGGCGCTTGTGCAGGCCCAGCAATTGCCGCCTGTTGAGCCGCCGAAGCCGATGCCTGGAAGCCAGAGCAATGGGCCAACGATTCGCATAACAACGAATGAGGTGCTTGTGCCGACGCTGGTGGAGAGGCCACACGGCGGCGGCATTGTTTATGGTCTGAAGCCGTCGGAGTTTGTGGTGGAGGATAACGGGGTGCGGCAGAAGATTCATGTGCAGGAAGAGCTGGATACGGCTCCCGTGGCCCTGGTTGTTGCGATGGAAGAGGGACGCGCGGGGGCGCTGGAATTTCAGAAGCTGGCGAAGCTGGGGCCGTTACTTGATGTGTTTCTAGCTGATCCGCGGAGCCAGGCGGCGCTGGTGGGGTTTGGATCGAAGCCGCGGTTAATGCATGACTACACGCACTCCGAGGAGGAATTGGCTGAGAGTCTACAGGAGCTGGAGCCGGGCGATGGCGGCGCGGCAATTCTGGACACGATCAGCTATGGCGTGGACCTGCTCGAAGATCAGCCGAAGGAGTATCGGCGGGTGTTGCTGCTGATCAGCGAGGAGCGCGATCACGGAAGCAAGCAAACGAAGGCGGCGCAACTGGTGAGCAAGATCGGGCGGTCGGATGTGCTGGTGCTGAGTATCTCGTATTCGCCGTCGAAGGCGGAGCTGGCGCATGACATCAAGGACAATGGCGAGGATCGAACGCTGAATATGGTGTCGACTCTGGTGATGGCGGTGCAGGCGTTCAAGAAAAATGTCGCCAAGCAGATCGCAATCATGAGCGGCGGAGAGTACACGACGTTTACTGGGGACCACCGTTTTGAAGCACGCGTGATGGAGGCGGCGAAGGATGTGCGCAATCGATATTTGATTACGTTCAGTCCTTCTGATCCTAAGCCGGGATTGCATACGATTCGCGTGCACACCGTCGAAGACTATGGGGCGAAGATCATCGCGCGGGCGAATTATTGGCTGCAGCCAGAGCAGTGAGCTTGCGGAATCAAGGCGGCGATGTCGCGCGCGTCAGGCTTGTGAGATCCCACTCATGCGGCAAAAGGCGCCGCATGAATGGGGCACCGAAGCCCAGCGTGGAATGAGCAAAAGCAGATCCTTCGTTCCGCTTACCCCATCTCATTGACGCGTGATGGCGCCCCAAGCGTGCGGAACTCAGGATGACACCTTTCGCGCTGGATTGGCGACGGCACGACTGGAGAGGCTGCGCAAGAAACGGTGAAACGTCCCTCAGGGTCTGAGGCGCCGGACGCTTTGGCGGCATGTGCGGAGCTGTCGAGGTCATATGCCACTCCTCAAAGGGGAAGTATGAATTTGCGTACCGGATGCGCGTGAGCGTTGACGATCGACGGAGCGAATCCAGAGCTCGAATACCAGGACGTTGAGGGAGAAGCCGATCCAGAAGGCGATTCCGAAGAATTGTTGCGGCAGCAGGTGGGTGAGACGGGCGGTGGCGAAGAAGACGCCCATCACCGGCCGCGTGGTGGCGATGCCAAGCAGGATGGCTATAGCGCGGAGTTGCCAGCGGCGCTCGTGCGTGGAGTCGGATTGTGAGCGATAGACCCAGGCGCGGCCGACCGAGATCAGGAACAACGTATTAAAGAGCAGCACGGCAGACCGCTCGGTCCATCCACCGATGGAATAGAGGCTCATGGCATAGGCGGTCACACCGACAACTGCGCCCAGCGGATAAGAAATGCGGTATATCAAGCCAAGATGCTTGCCGGGACGGAAAACGATGAGGGGCGCAATGAGCACAAAGAGCAAGGCGGGCAGGATGTGGGCGAGCGTGAGGGTGGCGTGCGACGCGAAAACGTCATCGAGCGCCGCCAACTGGGGCGGGCCGTTATGTGCCGGAGTAGCGAGGGCTACGACACGGCGTAGCACGACAGCGACGGAGATGACGATGCAGATCCAGAAGCCTGCGCCTAGCCAGAGAGGAGGTTTTGATCTTGATTGGTGGGGTGCAGCGGGTATGGATTGCTCGGGCATCAGCGACCTCCCATCGACAGGATCAGAGCTTAGTATTAGTTTTACATATTGTCAAATGTAATTGAGGCGGGTAAGATGGTTTTCTGTGGGAACCAACGGAAATCCTTCATGCAAGCGGCCTTATGAGCTGGGTAAGCGACTGGAGCAGATGGGGCGCACCAAAGCCGCTGTGCTGTCCGCGGCGCGGGCGCAGCTTGAGGCGGGGGGAATGCGGGAGTTTTCAATGGAGTCGCTGGCCAAGGCGAGCGGCGTCACGCGGCAAACCATCCACAATCTCTTCGGTACTCGGTCAGCGGTGCTGGAGACGCTGTTCGATCAGATTGCCCGGGATGCGGGCATGGAGCGGATGCGCGACGTGATGATGGCGAGCGACGCAGGGACAATGCTCGACGGCTTCATCGCGGTGTTCTCGAATTTCTGGGCGAAGAACCGGTTGCTGCTAAAGCGGATTCACGGGATCGCGGCAGTTGATCCTGAATTCGGCGAGACAATCCGGGCAAGAAATCAGCGACGCCAGATGGGCGCTACGCGCGTGATCGAACGTCTCGGCGACGCTGTGCCGGGGCCGAAATCCGAGCAGATTGGATGCCTTGTCGCCCTCACATCCTTCGAGTTTTTTGATGCGCTGGTGGAGTCGCTCGGGACGATCGAAGCTGCGGAGAGGCAGCTGCCCGGATTGATCAGAAAGGCGCTGCTGAAGGACTGATTGAAAGCTCGAGATTTGAGCTTCTGCAGCCGAACACGACGGCAGTGAGTTGTGGAATCTCATGCGGCAAAAGGCGGCCGCATGAATCGGGCATCCGGCTCTGCGCGCCGGGATAATTCAAGCAGTATTGACGGTGTTGCGGATGCGATTTCGCACGACGCCGTAGATTACGATTTCAGAACAGAACACGGCGATCCCCGTAATCGCTGCGATGGTCATGAAGCGCTGAGCACCATGTACTCCATTGGGGACGCCCAACGCGATCGCCCGGACTAGAGCCGCGAAGAGCGCAATCAGAAACAAGCAGGCGAGAGCAATTCTGTCGCCCTTCACGAGCTTCCGATCGGGTTTGGATTGGACGGGAACGGCGTCGCGATACCAGTGAATGCCCCAAAGCAAAAGGATGACGATCCCCAAGGCGGAACTGACGTATTGAAGGATCCCGTACCAGGGGCGAGGACCGAAGAGCGGAAGCGAAACGTCAACGCTGAGAAAGCGAAGGTGATGGCTGATCCAATTTCCGGAGTGGGTAAACGAATCCCAGAGGATATGGGTGGCAATGCCCACGAGAATGGAGAAGACGATCAAGGCAAATCGGGAAAGAGAGTCGATGGACAGGGTTCTGGGGCCGAGTTGGAGTCGCGCTCGCGCGCTTGCGGGCAGGCATGCGGCGAGGGGCTCCTTGGCATAGCGGTGAAAGAGCCAGAGCACGATCAGGCTGAGAGGCAGGTCGAGGACAAAGACGCCAGGAAGGCTGTGGCCGAAGCTGCCGTGATGCGCAAAGGGAATGAAGTACTCGAAATCGGGAGCGAAGCAGCCGATGACCAGGGCCGACATGACGAGACGGGTGCGTCGGAACGGTAGAGCTGCGGCCGCGTGGGAGAGAGTAAAAGGCATTATGAGAATTATGAACGGTTCTGTGGGCGCCTGTGATGTGGGGAAAGCCAACACCCCCGATCACCCTATATTTAGATAATGCGTGCCGTTCCGACATTGAGGCATATTGAACTCACGATGCAAGTCTGGATCACGCAAAAGGTGGGCTGATCGTGGACATATTCTCGACGCCGCTCGAATCGAGACAACAAGGGGCGCGAACCGCCAAGGGTTCGCTTGCCGCCTCCCTTTCTACTTACCTTGTAGCGCTGGACGCCCCCAAAGAGTTTCAGCCAGGATATATACGCTAATCAGCAGAACCCACAGCGGGAACACCAGTGAAATCCAAACAATCGCTTTGGCGCTGAGCAGGAGCATAACCGCCAATGCGTAGCCTAGCATCGCCATCCAGCGAGGGTAGATTCGGGTTCGTAGCGAGATTGTGGAAGTGGTGATCATGAAAGCCCCGGCCATCTTCGTTGCGAAGGTGTACATCGCCTCATAGATTTCCGCGCGACCAAGGGCGTAAGCACCACTTTGTGACAGGCTTTCAGGGCTACGCAAGATCGAGACCAGCCCTCCCGCAACTACCGCCAGCTCGAAGATCGTGGCGATGTACAACAACCCGCTACCAAGAAATACTGTGGCAAAGAAGCGGTCTTCAAGCTCTCCTAAACGGTCGCGCAGGACGGCGATGAACCACAAAAAGGCGATGCCGGCGAACGGTAGCAGATTCAATGCGAAAGAGAGTTCTTTCAGATGAGTGATGAAATCAGCCGCTGGCCCGGTTGGAGTGGCGGGAATGGAAATCCGGATAAGGACGAAGCTGGTAATGACTAATAACGAAAAGACAATACCAGCGATGGCTGCGGCGCGCGGCGTTTTCAAGCGCTGAGGGGTCATATCGGATTTGTTGTTCATTTAACCTCCAAAAAGCTGATGCGCTTTCCAAGGTGAAGACTGCTGGCTTGCCATCAACGGCATGGCCTGCGTTGCAGGGGAGGATTTGCGAGGTGTTGCAGCTCTGAGTAACTCCGTGGCTTCCAGGGTTTGAGTGCCGCTAGCCAGTGTGGTCAATGCTGAACGGGTTCGAATTAGGAACAACTGGCAATATTGACAGCGCGAGTCGCTGGTCAAAGTGTTGTTTCGAATTGGTCGCCAAATCCGAATCATTCTCCGGAAGAGAGAGCAGTGCGGTCGAACCATTCTGGTCGGCCGCCGGCATGCATTATGTCGACAGCCGTCCTCCCGGTGAGGACGAATAGTTCATTGACAGCATCGAGGAATCCCCAGGGGCCGGTTGGTTCGACGGGAATGTAGCGATCGAGTTTTCCGGCTTCCACTAATACGGTTTGTTCTCCTCTGGGAATCGGATCTTCGAGCCAGTACCAGTCTTCGGGAGCTCCCTCACCAAGGACAAAACCGGCTTTGCCGTCGGGATGGTCGCGGTCCCAGTCGGCGTAGCGAAAAGTCTCGTTGATGCGGGTGCCGTAGAGGCAGCGCATCAGAGTTACGACTGACATGGTTACGACGGACATGCCCGCGCCGGGAACGCTCGAATTGGGAGCGTCTGACTCGGCGTATGGCCAGGAGGTCAACCAGCAGCAGTCGTACATGCGGCCGAGGACAGCGAGTTGCGTGATGACGCAGGGGCGGAGATCGAAGCCGGAGCCGGGCAGGACCTGCGCGATAATGGTGTCGTCGATGTCGATATATAGGGTTGTCTTTGATTGCACTTGTTCGAACTCCACGAACCCGTTTCACTGTATTTTCAGGGATTGCCGCGATTGCACAAGGGTTAGTGTTTATCGGGCGGGCGACGGAGGTCCCGGGCTTTCTCGTGCAAGTCATTCATGGTAATCTCTATCTAGACACTTGAGAGTGGACTGAGAAGACAAGAGGAGTAATACACGCCGTGCTGGCGACTGCTAAGAAAACTACCCTGATCGAACGCTTCCGCACCCACGAAAAGGACACCGGATCTCCCGAAGTCCAGATCGCGATTCTGAGTGAGCGGATCGGTGAACTGACCGAGCATTTCAAGACCCACAAAAAGGATCACGCTTCGCGGCGTGGACTCCTGATGCTCGTCAGCAAGCGCCGCCGCCTACTGGACTACCTGAAGACGCATGATGGCGATCGCTACCGCGACGTCATCGGCAAGCTCGGTATCCGCAAGTAATCAGAAAGCAAACGTTGACCCGGAAGCGCCCAGACCGGATTTTGGTCACGGCCCCCTTTTATCCAGAACCTGGGGCCATGGTGTACCTGGCTAATCGCAGATGCCGCCAGGGCCTGCGCAGGACTGTCGGCTCTATGCGAGACGTCAGATCTGCGCGGCCTCGGCATCGGGCAACCGAGCAGTCGCATCCCGCGACTCCCGCGCATTCGTTCACCTTCCGCATTTCCGGTCATACCCACCCTACAAGTTTCCCAAGCGAACAAACGAAAAGAGGACTCTATGTCTAAACAAGAAGTGACAGTCGAGCTTGCTGGTGGCAAGCGTCTGGTCTTTGAGACCGGTCGCATGGCCAAGCAGGCCTCCGGAGCTGCACTGGTCACCACGGGCGAAACCGTGGTCCTGGCCACCGCGGTCGCGTCTCCTGACCCACGGGAAGGCATCGACTTTTTCCCCCTCACGGTCGATTACCGCGAGTACACCTATGCCGGCGGACGTATCCCCGGTGGATTCATCAAGCGTGAAGGCCGTCCCAGCGAAAAAGAAGTTCTGACTTGCCGTCAGATTGATCGCCCCATCCGCCCGCTCTTTCCTGATGGCTTCCGCAACGAGACGCAGGTTATTGCTCTAGTCTTCTCCGCCGACAAGGAAAATGACCCCGATGTTGTCGGTATCAATGCAGCAGCTTGTGCGTTGGCTCTCAGTGACATTCCGTTCAGCGCCACTGTTGGCGCAGTTCGCGTCGGCCGCGTGAATGGGGAGTTCGTCATCAACCCCACCTACTCGGAGCGCGCAGAAACGACGGTGAACATCATGGTTGTCGGTCACAAGGACGGCATCGTGATGATTGAATCAGGCGCCAAAGAAGAGACAGAAGAAGTCATTCTTGCGGCAATCGAATTCGCTCATACCGAGATCAAGAAGATCGTGGCTGCGATCGACGAATTGGTCTCAAAGGCCGGCAAGCCAAAGCGGGCATTCGTTGCGCCTACGACAGATGAAGGCTATTACGACGAACTGAAGACCAAGATCGGCGATCGCCTCAAGGACGCTCTCGACACCAAGAAGTACGCCAAGACAGATAGCTACGCACTGGTGAAGAAGCTCAAGGATGAGTTGGCTGCCGAACTTCCTGCGGACGACCCGACCGCGAAGAAGAAGCTGGCCACCTATTACGAGCTACTCCGCGAACGGACTTTCCGCGAGCAGGTAACTAAGGACAGGATTCGTCCCGACCGTCGCGCCTTCGATGAGATTCGCGAGATCACGATCGAGACCAGCGTTCTTCCCCGCACTCATGGTTCTGCACTGTTCACGCGTGGTGAAACGCAGGCCCTGGTGACGGCAACACTGGGCACCGCCGATGACGGACAGCGCCTGGAGAGCTATGAAGGGGAGAAGAAGAAAAACTTCATGCTCCACTACAACTTCCCGCCGTTTTCTGTTGGTGAAACGGGACGTATGACGGGGACCGGTCGCCGGGAAATCGGTCACGGAGCATTGGCGGAGCGCGCAATCACCGCGGTTCTGCCGACTGCGGATGAATCTCCATACAGCATTCGCATCGTGTCTGACATTCTCGAGTCCAATGGATCTTCGTCCATGGCTTCGGTCTGCGGCGCGAGCCTTGCACTGTATGACTCGGGAATCGCCCTCAAGGGTGCAGTGGCCGGCGTGGCCATGGGCCTTGTGAAGGAGGGCGATGACTATGCCATCCTCACGGACATCGCTGGAGCCGAAGATCACTACGGCGATATGGACTTCAAGGTTGCCGGCACTCGGAAGGGAATTACCGCCCTTCAGATGGACATCAAGATCGGTGGCCTGACCCGCGAGATCCTTGAACAAGCAATGGCCCAGGCGAAGCGCGGCCGCTTGTTCCTTTTGGACAAGATGGATG
The DNA here is from genome assembly GCA_963735215.1 of uncultured Acidobacteriaceae bacterium. Classification (GTDB taxonomy): domain Bacteria; phylum Acidobacteriota; class Terriglobia; order Terriglobales; family Acidobacteriaceae; genus Telmatobacter. Next base: position 839,727 of record CAVTKF010000019.1, read on the forward strand.
CAGTGCTCGACGGTCCCAGGACGGAGCGCTCGGCTTATGCGCCGCGCATCGAGACGGTCATGATCCCGACCGACAAAATCCGCGATCTGATCGGCAAGGGTGGCGCGACTATCCGCGGCATCATCGAGCAGACCGGCGCCAAGATTGACGTCGACGATACAGGCAAGGTCAGCGTAGCCTCCAGCGACGCCGACGGACTCAAGAAGGCGCTCGAGATCATCGGGAACATCACTGCGGTTCCTGAAATTGGCAAGGTCTACCTCGGGAAGGTGGTTCGTCTGGCGGAGTTCGGTGCGTTTGTGGAACTCTTCCCCGGCACCGACGGACTCCTGCACATCTCCGAGATTGCTGAGCATCGCGTCAAGGAAGTTAAGGACGAATTGCGCGAGGGCGATCAGGTAATGGTCAAAGTTCTGGCCATCGAAGGCAATCGCATCAAGCTCAGCCGCAAGGCGCTCATTCGCGAGCAAAAGGCAAAGCTGGCTCAGTCGGCCCCAGCCGCAGAAGCTGCTGAGCCCGTCGCTGATGGTGTTGAGACTGAAGCAGCGGCACCGCCTCCTGCGGCGCGTCCACGCCACGAGTTCGATGATCGTCAGCCACGCTCCAATCAGAGCACCATCCTGATTGAGGGCGGGGAAGATTTCGATGATGACGACGAAGATGGCGAGGAGATCGACGAGGAGAACGAGCCTAACTTCAACCGCGCCGAGGGTACGCCGGTTCCGGTGGGTCAAACTGCCGGTGGAGCTCCCAGGCCCGCTGGTGCTGCCGGAGCAGCGAAGGATAACAATCGCCGTCGTCGCCGTCGTCGTGGCGGACGTGGTGGACAGGGCGGCGGCCGCTAAAAGTTCCGTTAGAAATGCGGACAAAATGAAATGCCCGAGCTTCGGCTCGGGCATTTTTGTGCAAACTGCATGCGTTTAAATTCTTGGCGCGTTGAAGCCCTCTTGAAGGCCTCATTCTCTTCGTTGCGAAACTCCGTCAACGGTTCCGACTTCACCTGGAACCGTACTTGCGTAATCGAGCAATCGCGCGCAGACCATTGATGCTTTGGATTACCAGAAGGGAATTAGCGTGTTTGCTGCGCTTTTCCTCTACTATGCTCAGAGCGATGGCTGCCAGTCTCTACATCGTCGTAGAAGGGGAAGATCCTGGATTCGACATCTTCGTCAACGGCCATGCGCTGGCCCGTAACGAAGATGCGCTGGAACGACTGGCAGAATCGCTTCGGATATCCCCGCTTCTTCAGTTTTTTTCCGCAGACGAGAATTCGATGTGCCTGCTGCTCGACCAGGGCGCCGGCGATCCGGAGTGGGCAATCAACTTGCCGGAGCCTCAATGGTTTGATCCCACAGATGGTCTGGTTACAGTTCGCGCGCTCATTCACTTTCTTGTCGAGACACCCGTCTCGTTCGGTTCTGAAACGCTGCCGGTCCTCGGCGAACTCCGCGAATATGAACGCGTCCTTGAGAAGGCGCGCAAATACAAGCTTCGCTGGCACCTGGCTGTGAGCTGGCGCTAACAACGTCGCGTGTTATCCGGCGATGTGCTAATCGCAGCACGACTCGCGCAACCCTAACCGAAGATGTTCCCCATGCGACGGATCTGGGCGCCCACGGATTCCAGCTTTTGTTCAATCCGCTCGTAGCCTCGGTCCATGTGGTAGACACGGTCAAGGATCGACTCGCCGTCGGCTACAAGGGCGGCAAGAACGAGCGACGCAGAGGCGCGGAGGTCGGAGCACATTACGGCTGCGGCCGAGAGCGGAGAAGGACCGCGGACTGTTGCGGTGCGGCCGTCGACCTTGATGTTCGCGCCCATGCGCACGAGCTCCTGCACGTGCATGAAGCGATTTTCGAAGATGTTTTCCTTCACGATGCTGACGCCCTCGGCTTGCGTAGCCAGCGCCATGTATTGCGCCTGCATATCGGTAGGGAAGCCGGGATACTCCTCCGTGGAGATGTCGGCAGCCTTCAACTTGCCATCGCTGCGGACGCGAACGGAGCTTGGATTGAGGACTTCGACGAGAGCACCAGCCTCGGTGAGTTTGGCAATCACAGCGCCAAGGTGATCGGGGTTGCAATCGGCGACGGTGAGATCGCCCGCTGTGATGGCACCTGCGACGAGGAAAGTTCCAGCTTCGATGCGGTCGGGATTGATGCGGTATTGTGCGCCCTTTAGGCTCGTGACTCCGTGCACGCGGATTGTAGACGTGCCGGCGCCTTCGATCTTTGCGCCCATGGCTGTGAGCAACGCGGCAAGGTCGGTGACCTCGGGCTCGCGGGCGCAGTTCTCCATCAGCGTTTCGCCTTCGGCAAGAACCGCGGCCATTAGGAGGTCTTCGGTGCCGGTAACGGTGATCTTGTCGAAGACGATGTGGGCGCCTCTGAGTTTGTCGGCCCTGGCTTCGAGATAGCCATGCTCCTGCGCGATGGTGGCTCCCATCTTTTCGAGACCCTTGATGTGGAGATCGATGGGCCGGCCGCCGATGGCGCATCCGCCCGGCATGGCGACACGTGCGATTCCGGCACGGGCTACGAGCGGGCCGAGGACAAGAGAAGTGGCGCGCATGGTTTTGACGATCTCGTACTTTGCTTCCGGGTTTGAGAGCGTGCGGAAGTTGATGCGGGTGCGGTGATCGGCGGTTCCTGTACCCAGTTCGACTTCTGCACCCATCGCTACAAGGAGCTTGCGCTCTGTCTCGATGTCGCGCACCTGGGGAAGGTTTTCGAGGGTGACTTCTTCTTCAGTGAGGATGGCAGCGGCCATGCAGGGGAGAGCGGAGTTTTTTGCGCCGGATATGCGTACAGTTCCCACCAGCGGATTACCACCGCGAATGACAAATTTATCCATGAAGTCCTGGGTCTCTCCGTGTCTTTAAGTGTAATTCCGCGAGGCGAACGCGTGGTTGGCGAAGGATATACTTGCCGTGGTTTCAATGTTGGAAATTTGAGGGATCGAAGATGACTCGTACGAATGCAGGTTGGGCGACTATAAGTCTGGCAATTGTTGCGGTATTTATGGAAACGTTTGCATGCGCGCCATTATTGATCGGACAGCAGGCAATGCAACCTTCGGCCGCCGCAAAGCCGATTCCCGCGATCGTTCAGAAGAACGGACATTATGCGCTGATGGTCGATGGTGCGCCATACCTGATGCTGGGGATGCAAGCGAATAATTCGAGCGCATGGCCGGCGTATCTCGACAAGGTGTGGCCTGCGGCAGAGACGCTGCACGCCAACACGGTCGAGTTGCCTGTCTATTGGGAGCAGTTGGAGGCGACGCAGGGGAAGTTCGACTTCAGTGTTGTGGATCTGATGCTGAAACAGGCTCGCGAACACGATATGCGTCTCGTGCTGCTTTGGTTTGGTACGTGGAAGAACGGCAGTTCGCACTACACACCGGAGTGGATCAAGCTGAACCAGGAGAAGTATCCGTTTCTGAAGAATGAAAAAGGCGAGACGGTGGATTCTCCGTCGCCGTTTTCAGAGGCGTTTCTAGATGCGGATAGGAGCGCGTTTCGTGCCCTCATGCGGCACTTAAAAGAGACGGATCCGCAACGGACGGTGCTGCTGGTGCAGGTTGAGAACGAGGCGGGAGTCTGGGGTGGAGTGCGGGACTATGGCGCGGAGGCGCAAAAGGCGTTCGCGGGTGCAGTTCCGGAAAAGCTGGTGAAGGGACTGGGCAAACAGCCCGGAACGTGGAAGGAAGTCTTCGGCGAGGATGCGGATGAGACTTTCGAAGCATGGTACACGGCGGCATACATTGAGCAGGTAGCGGCCGCGGGCAAGGCCGAGTATCCCTTGCCGTTGTATGTGAATGCCGCACTGCGAGATCCGATCCATCCCGGTAAAGCGCCAAGCTATGAGTCGGGGGCGCCGACAGACAACAATATCGGGCTGTGGAAGATTGCAGCGCCTTCGATCGATCTCGTCGCTCCAGACATCTACATGCCTGAGTACGCGAAATACATGAAGGTGATTGGGTTCTATGGACGTCCCGACAATCCGCTGCTGATTCCGGAGACGGGCAATTCGCCGGCGTATGCGCGGTACGTGTTTACGGCAATTGGACAGGGGGCGATCGGGTGGTCTCCATTCGGGCTGGATCTCACACGATACGCCAATGAGCCGACGGGACCGGAAGCGATGGAATCAAGTGCGTTGAAGCCGGTTGCACGGCAGTATGCGCTGCTTGCGTCAATTGCCGGGAGGATTGCGAAAGCAAACCTGGAAGGCAAAGTTGTGGGAGTGAGCGAGGATCCGGAGAATCACGCGCAACGAATTCCATTCGGCCGTTGGGACGTTGTGGTCAGCTATGGCATGCCGTCGTTTGGAAACTGGATGCAGCCGAAAGGGAACACACCACCCGATGGCGGCGCAGTGGTTGTGGAACTGGGGCCGGATGAGTATCTCGTTGCCGGACACCATGTGCGCGTGGACTTCACGCCGACCTTCGCGCCGGGAAAGAAGCGTCTCTGGCTGAAGGTGGAAGAGGGAAACTATGACGCTGCAGGGAACTGGAAGACGGCGCGAATCTGGAATGGCGATCAGACGGACTATGGATTGAATCTGAAGGCCGATGAAGACGTGTTGCTGAAGGTGCGGTTAACGACCTTCTGATCAGGCGATGCCAAAACGAAGCGGAATCCCTCAGCCGTTTCCGTAGACGGGGATCGCAGCTCCATGAATCACCCTGGCATCGTCGCTGCACAAAAACAAATGACGCGAGCAATGTCCTCCGGCTTCGGCCAGGTTGCGTAATCGGCTCCGGGCATTGCTTTCCGGTTTGCTTCTGTATCGATGATGCTGGGCAGGATTGAATTTGCGCGCACACCTGTGCCAGTGAGATCTGCGGCCAGACAATCGATCATCGCCAATGCGGCCGCTTTTGATGCGGCATACGCTGACGCGCCCGCTGCGTGATCAAACGCGGCCTTCGCGGCGACATTCACGATCGCTCCGTGCTTTTGCTTGAGCATTGCCGGGACGACCGCGCGCGATAGAGCGTAGCCAGAGCGCAAATTCAGCGATAACATTCGATCGAAGATGGCGGTATCGAGTTCCCATAGCTTCACACCGCCCGCGTAGCCACCGACGGTATTCACCATCGCGTCGAGGCGGCCATGTTTCGACAGGACCTGAGCGACAAGTTGGCCAACGGCCGCTTCATCGGTGACGTCCACGCTGTGCCCTTCAAGGGAATCGCCATTTGGGCCAGCGGCCTTCTGCAATGCAACGAATTCGTCCTGATTGCGATAGGTAACGACTACTTTGGAGCCTTCTGCGAGGAACGCAAGGCTCACAGAACGCCCTAAACCTCCGGTACCGCCCGCTACGAGTACTACGTTGCCGGAAAAGCTGATATTCATTTTGTTCCCGTTGACACATCCGTTTATCAGGATATTCAACGCGACTGCGGAGCCGCTTGCAGAAGAAACGATCAAGAGCGTGCCGCGAGACATGCGCCTGAAAGAACGATCCCTCGTCCGCTAACCCTCGCGATGAATGCGCCGGGCATACCACGGCTGAACCGGATGACACTTCTAAAGGAAAGCTGGCTCTTCGGCAGCATGCGACCAGCGTACCCGATCTATGCCGCTTCAGACGCAGGTGAATCGTGCCGCTTGAGCACTGCTAAAGTTCGAGGACGTTGTCTTCGATAGCGAGGCGGACGTTGCCGTCGGATTTGGCGAGGCGGCGGACGGCTTCGGGCTTGTCGACTTTGGCTTTCAGCATCACAAGCGCGACAGGAACACTGCGTCCTGCGCTCTTGATGGTCTGGACGGCGGTTTCGCGATCGATTTTGCAGGCATTCATCAGGATGCGGATGCCGCGCTCGACGAGCTTCGAGTTCTGCATGTGCACGTTGACCATGAGGTTTTCGTACACATAGCCAAGCCGCGTCATGGCGCCAGTGGTGATCATGTTGAGGATCATCTTCTGCGCGCTGGCGGCCTTCATGCGGGTTGAGCCGGAGATGACTTCCGCTCCGACCTCGGCAATGATGCCAATATCGGCGACCTCGGCCAAGGGAGTGCCCTGGTTGCAGGTGACGGCGGCAGTGTAGGCTCCGCGGGCCCGTGCGTAAGCCGTCGCGGCGACGACATAGGGGGTACGTCCCGAGGCGGAAAGGCCAATTACGACGTCTTTGCGTGTAGGACGGCGGCGGGCGATGTCGCGCTGGCCCAGCTCTTCGGAGTCCTCGTTGACTTCGACCGCGGAGGCCAGGGCTTTGGGGCCGCCTGCCATGATGTATTGAACTTGTCCCGGGGCGGTGGAGTAGGTGGGGGGACACTCGGAGGCATCGAGAGCGGCAATACGGCCGCTGGAACCCGCACCGATATAAATGAGCCTGCCGCCATCCCGGAGGCTGCGGGCTACATGGTCGATAACTTCGGCGATTTCGGGGAGAGCTTTCTTGACAGCACCAGCAATCTTGGCGTCTTCGTGATTGATAATGCGGGCTATCTCCAGCGCCGATTTTGTATCAAAGCCTTGGGATGCTTCGTTTTGGCTTTCGGTGGTCAGGTGCTGGAGTAGGGAAGCCGGGTCCGTCTTGGTTTCCTCTTTCCCGTGAGCGCCGGCGCCTTCGTGCGTCGTCGTACTTGTTAACATCAAAGTCTGTCCCCACTATCTATTGTATCTTCAATCCGGGCAAGTCGCCAGAATTGTGGTGAGGCGGAGTGTCACTTCAATGTCATTTCACTGCACGAATCAGAGGGCTTGCTGACCAGACAACGCCAATCTGACGGCGTCATGGAACGAAGGACGAACCTCCTTGATCAACTGGCACTGGCGATCGGGCCAAGTGCGGTTGGTGAGCAAGACAGCCGCGACGGAGGCGTCGAGGTCGATCCAGAGCGAACAGCCGCTATAGCCCAGATGCCCAATGGAATGGGCGGAGAAGTACTGTCCGGCCGAAGACTCCTTCGACGGAGTGTCCCAACCAAGCGCCCGGGAACTACCCTCCGGCCCTTGCCGTTCAGCAAAGCTCTCGATGGTGTCGCGAGCGAACAGCGCCGCACCGCGCTCGGGTTCACCACCATTGAAGCCGCTAAGAATCTCGTCAGCAAATCGCAGCAGGTCGGAGACGTTTGAAAACAGGCCGGCGTGGCCGGCGATGCCATTCAGTACAAAAGCGTTCTCATCCTGCACTTCGCCCTGGATAAGCCGATGCCTGAGTTCGTTGTCGACTTCTGTCGGCGGGATCAGCGGCCGCTGTTCTAAGGCAGGCAAGAAGCCCGTTGCCGTCAGTCCAAGAGGCTCAAAGACTTGCTTTCGCGCCCACGTCGCCAGGTCCTCGTGTGTAAGGACCTCGAGCGCCTTGCCAAGGAGGATGAATCCGGGATCGGAATACTCGCTGCGCTCGCCCGGCGCGGCCTCGATGGGCAGTTCCAGGCAGGCGCGATAGAGTTCCGCCGGAGTGCTGACGGTGCGGAAGAACTCGACGTACCCGGGAAGGCCGGAGTTGTGGGCAAGCAGGTGCCGGATTGTGACCTTGCGCGCGAGCCTGCCGCTCTCCCGGCCGACCACAAAGCCCGGCAGAAGCTCGCCTAATGGAGTATCCAGATCGAGCAGACCGCGCTGGTGAAGCAACATGGCGACGGCCGTCGTGGACACCACTTTGGTGATGCTGGCAACGTCAAAAACAGTGTGCGGCTCGACGAAAAAAGAGCTTTCTTCGTAGGTAAAGCGGCCCAGCGCGTCGGCGAGAACAACCTCTCCCCCGGCTAGCACGCCGAACGCACAACCAGGAAATGCGCGAGAAGCAATGGCATTCCCGAGCACCTTGTAAACAGTAGCGAATCGGTCGGTTTGATCAGGCATATCAGCAACGCTCGAGCGGAGTTCGTCCCCGATTGCATCCATGACACATATCTCCCAGGGTTACGAATTTAGCGTACTCTGAAATCGAGCCTGCGGAAAAAAGATTGGACAGCTATCTTTGCAACCAGGCTGCCCGTCTATCTGCTTAGGAGCACAGGGGAGGAATAAATGCGTCTGAAATGCAAGACATTGGCTTTGACGCTTTTATCGGCTGCGGCCTTTCAGCTGGGTGCATCGGGAACACTGCTGGCACAGACGCCGTCCTCGAACGGCACACCGACAGCGACTTCCCAGCCGGCGACGGCCGTCGCGGCTACCGACTCCACAACTTCGACTCCAGCAAATGCGAATGCGGCGATAGTCCCGAAAAAGACATATACCGTGCCGGCCGGAACCAAGGTTTTGTTGCAGTTGCGTAGTTCCCTGAATACGAAGAGCGCCAGAGCCGGCGACGGCGTGTATCTCGCTTCGGCATTTCCGGTGGTGGTGGGGAACCGGGTGATGATCCCCTCGGGCGTGTTTGTGCAGGGCGTGGTTGACCGGGTGGTTCGCGCCGGGCGCATGACCGGCAAGTCCCAGCTCGACATGCACTTTACTTCCATCATCTTTCCCAACGGCAGCGTAGCTGAGATTCCAGGTGTAGTCAGTGGCCTGCCCGGCGCCAGCAAGCAGGACGTGAAAAACGGCGAAGGAACCATCGAGCAGGATAAAGACAAAGGCAGGAACGCGGGCAAGACTGCGGAGATCGCCTTGCCGACCGGCGCGACCGTTGGTTCGATTGCCGGCATATCGTCGGGACACTCTTTGGCCGGTGGCTTGGGAGGACTCGGTGCTGGACTCGCCACGGTGGGGATTGTGTCGCTATTTACGCGCGGCGCTGATGTGAACATTGAGGCCGGAACGCAGGTGGAGATGGTCCTGCAGCGGCCGCTGATCCTGGAACAGGACAACTTCGCGGAGGGAACGGCTCCAGGAGCGTCTCCCGCGATGGTGCCTTCGTCCGCACAACCGAAGCCAATGCAAAAGCCGGGTCATCCGGATCTTGTGTGCCCACCGGGAAGTTTAGGTTGCAGTTAATCTTCATTGCGTTCAATAATTCGAGATAGAGATGGCAACGATTCAAGAACCAGTTGTAACTGAACTTTCTTCCCCGACGTCAACCCCTTCGGTGGCGGCTGAACCGGCTTTGGGCCAACAAGCCCAACAGACAGTAAGCGCGGGCCTTGGGCGTGTGGCTGCGCGATCTACTGATTTCGGCCGGCGTTTCAATCCTGATCATCCTGTTTCTCTACCAGCCGGTGCGCGTCGAAGGCACTAGCATGCTTCCACGGCTCGAAGATCATGATCGGCTATTCATCAATAAGTTCGTCTATCACATCACGTCGATCGACCGCGGCGATGTTGTGGTGTTTCACTATCCGCGCGATCCTGAGAAAAGCTACATCAAGCGGGTAATTGCGCTGCCGGGCGATCGCTTGCGCATCGATCACGGCCAGGTATGGGTGAACGGCAAGGCTCTCGCCGAAAACTACGTTCCCGAAATGTATCGCGATATGCGCTCCTACTCCGAGACCATCATCCCCGACGACAGCTATTTCGTGATGGGAGACCACCGCTCCATCTCCTCGGATAGCCGGGAGTTTGGCGTTGTGGAGCGCGACTTGATCTACGGCAAAGCCGTATTTGTGTACTGGCCTGCTCGCGATGTGGGCCAAGTTAAGTAGAATCACGTTTTCCACGCCCGACGCGGCACGGCGAAACCTGCTAAAATCTATTGAATCCACTCCTCGGAGAGGCGATGCAGGCGATCCTCGCGCTCGAAGACGGGCGCATCTTCCGCGGTGAAGGCTATGGACACCCAGGCGAATGCCAGGGCGAAGTGGTTTTCAATACTTCCCTAACCGGCTATCAGGAAATCGCAACCGATCCTTCCTATGCTGGTCAAATCGTCGTTCTTACCAATCCCCAGATCGGCAACTACGGCACCAACCAGGCAGACAACGAATCGGCCAAGCCCTATATCGAGGGCCTGATCGTGCGCGAGTTTTCGGCGATCAGCTCGAACTGGCGCTCCGAACAGGTTACAGATGAGTACATGGAACGCTATGCTGTGCCCGTGCTTGCCGAGATCGATACGCGCGCGCTGGTGCGGCATCTGCGCACGCATGGTGTAATGCGCGGAGTGATTTCTACAGAGACCTCCGACGCCGATGCTCTGGTCCAAAAGGCCAGAACAATTCGCAAGATGGACGGGACGGATCTGGCGAAGGTTGTTTCGACGAAGGAAGCGTACAGCTTTGATGCGTCGGACCCGCGATACCAGGGAGAAGACCCTCTCTTGCCGAGCGCCCTCGTCCAAGGGGTAGAGGAGCGGAAGCTCCATGTAGTCGCGTATGACTTCGGGATCAAGCAGAACATTCTGCGAATGCTGGCGCGTGAGGGATGCCGAGTCACGGTCGTCCCCGCCGAAACCACCGGGACCGACGTGATGGCGCTGAAGCCGGATGGAGTGTTTCTGTCGAATGGACCAGGTGATCCGGAGCCAGTGGATTACGCCGTGAAGGCCATTCGAGACATGATGGGGCGCGTGCCGGTTTTCGGAATTTGCCTGGGGCATCAACTTTGCGGGCTGGCGCTCGGCGGACGGACTTACAAGCTCAAATTCGGGCATCACGGCGGCAATCACCCGGTGCGCAACAACACGACGGGCAAGGTGGAGATTACGGCACACAACCATAACTTTGCGGTCGATCCCGATTCGATTAACGCCAATGAGGTTGAGTTGACGCATGTGGATTTGAACGACCAGACGCTGGAAGGACTGCGGCACAAGACTCTGCCGCTGTTCAGCGTGCAGTATCACCCGGAGGCCGCGCCGGGGCCGCATGATTCGCATTATTTGTTCCGCGACTTCAGAAAGATGATGGAGGAGTGGAAGGGATGAAGCGAAGGGTGTGCGCGAATGCAGATTTGGAGAGAGCAGCGGGGCTTTGGCTCCGCTGTTTTTTGGGCTTGGCGATTTGGATGTTGTGCTCGGGCGGCGCGACTTCTTTAAGTGCGCAAATCGATGTTCCTGGACCGGAGCGTCTGAGCCATGTTGACGGCTACGTCGTGAATCCTGTTGGGCGTCCAGTGGTGGACGTGGAAGTCACCCTAGTTCGGGATGACAAAGTTGCGTATCAGACAAGAACCGACAAGTCGGGCGAGTTCCGGTTCGACCATGTAAAGGGTCAGTTCACATTTCGGGTAGCGCGAACGGAGTATGCTCCCGCGAGCCGGGAGATTGTAGTTACGGATGAGGTGGTTACAGCCCTCGAGCGGAAGAGGCTTTACTTGATTTTGGGGCCCGGTGCCTGCAAGGATGCTTGCTCTTCGGTAATGACGAGCAAGCGAGATTTTGATCGGGCTATTCGTGAAAGAACGAAACATTAAGGAGAGAAGTTAACGACTTGGCTTGAAAGCAAGACTTTTGAATGTGCAGGTTCAGGTCGACGTTTTGAAAGGGCACGACTTAAGTCGTGCCGCAACCAGGCAGATCGGAGGCGGCTTTAGCCGCTGAGGGACGGTTTTGAAACTCGATCGCGAGCACGCGACCAACAACGCGCAGACGTACTTTGTCACGTCCAAGACGTGGGAGAGTCGCGCATTGTTTAACGCAGAGCCTTGGGCGAGATTGTTTCTCAAGACCTTGTTGTCCCATCGAGGAGAAGCTTACCTTCTGCACGAGTTCGTTCTGATGCCTGATCATTTTCATCTCCTGATCACCCCTTCGATAGCGTGGGAACGTGCGGTTCAGCTCGTCAAGGGCGGGTTCTCATACAGGGCAAAAAAGGAATTGGGAACCAACGCAGAGATCTGGCAACGGGGGTTTGCGGATCATCGGATTCGAGATGCGGAAGATTACGAGAAGCATGTCCATTACATTCATCTGAACCCGGTCAAGAAGCACCTGTGTGATGGGCCCTTTGCGTACCGATACTCTTCAGCATTTCCGGGTTGGAAATTGGACCCCATCCCTCAGGGGCTAAAGCCCTCGGGACTGGCGGAAGTATTTGGCGGCACGGCTGAAGCCGTGCCCTTTCAAGACCTGGCACAGCAAGAGTCAACAGCTTTGAAAGGGCAAGACTTCAGTCGTGCCGTCGAAGATGCACGGATGACAAGGGCTTTAGCCCCTGAGGGAAGGTGTCGATGAGCTCCCATTTTGGCCCCTTTCTCAAGAGTGTTGCGCTGTTTGTATTCGCCGGTGTCTATTTCGTTCACACAATCGACTGCCATGCACAGGGCATTGTCGATTGCGTTATTCAGGGCAGGGTTCGGACGCCCTCCGTTCAAGGCGTCGTCGTTGATCCGACCGGAATTCCTGTTCAAGATGCTCTCGTCGTTCTGGAAGCCAATGGCGAGAGGGCGCGGCAATCAAAAACGGACTTCGACGGCAAGTTTAATTTGAACGCATCAGCGGGCACTTATAGCTTCAAAGTGACGCATCCCCATTTCGCCGGCATCAACGTCGACCTTGTCGTTGGCAAAGGTATGAGTAATGCATTCAGCAAGAGCGGGTTGTACACAGTGCTGGGGCTTCCTGGATCGCTTTGCCCGATGATCTGGACCAATGCCAATAGATTTCATCTAATGATCGACGCCAACAAGAAATCTCTCGAGGAAGATTCAGGAAACAATGCCACGCAGAAATGACATTCAGAAGATTCTCGTAATTGGCTCGGGGCCGATCGTGATCGGCCAATCCGCCGAGTTTGATTACTCCGGCACCCAGGCTTGCAAAGCTCTCAAGCAAGAGGGCTACGAGGTGGTGCTGGTGAATTCGAACCCGGCCACCATCATGACCGATCCGGAACTCGCCGATCGCACGTATATCGAGCCGCTGACGCGCGAGTATGTTGAAGAGATCATCCGCATTGAGACGGCGATGCTCGGCGAGGGCGCGGGAAAGTTCGCGCTGCTGCCGACGGTGGGCGGGCAGACGGCGCTGAATCTAGCCGTCGACCTGGCCGATGCCGGCATTCTCGATCGGTACAACGTTGAGCTGATTGGCGCCAAGCTTGAAGCAATCAAGAAGGCCGAAGATCGCCTCTTGTTCAAGGATGCAATGCTGCGCATCGGGCTCGACGTTTCAAAGTCGGCGCTTGTCAATAACCTTCGTGATGGGCTCGATTTTGCGAGCAAGATTGGTTTTCCAGTTCTCATTCGTCCCAGCTTCACGCTCGGCGGATCGGGCGGCGGTATCGGCTACAACCGCGAAGAGCTGATGGAGATTCTGGCGCGCGGACTTGATCTCTCTCCCGTACATGAATGTTTGATTGAGGAGAGCGTGCTCGGCTGGAAAGAGTACGAGCTTGAGGTGATGCGTGACCTCGCGGACAACGTCATCATCATCTGCTCCATCGAGAACTTCGATCCCATGGGCGTGCATACCGGCGACTCCATTACCGTAGCGCCGGCGCAAACGCTCACTGACCGTGAGTATCAGAAGATGCGCGACGCGGCCATCGCTGTCATGCGCGAGATCGGCGTGGAGACCGGTGGATCGAATGTGCAGTTCGCGGTAAATCCGGCGAACGGACGGATGACGGTGATCGAGATGAATCCGCGCGTTTCGCGTTCATCGGCGCTGGCATCGAAGGCTACCGGATTCCCGATTGCGAAGATCGCGGCAAAGCTTGCCGTCGGCTATACGCTCGACGAGATTCCCAACGACATTACGCGCAAAACACCGGCTTGCTTTGAGCCGACCATTGATTATGTGGTCGTGAAGATTCCGAAGTGGCAGTTCGAAAAATTTCCCGGCGCCGACGACACACTAGGGCCGCAGATGAAATCCGTAGGCGAAGTGATGGCCATGGGCCGGACCTTCAAGGAAGCGCTGATGAAGGCCTGGCGCGCCCTCGAAACCGGCAAAAAGACCGGGACTGAGGTTTTGGAGCCACGCCGCCTTACGCAGATGCTTGTAACGCCACGACCCGAGCGCCTGGGTTACATCCGCTTTGCATTTGAGCGCGGTATGAGCGTCCGCGAAGTTGCGCGGCTCACCGGGATGGACCCGTGGTTCCTGCACCAGATTCGTGAGGTGACGCTCGCGCAAGGTTCGCTGCAGGAGGTGACGCCGGAGAACATCAGCGCCGAGCAACTCCTGAAATTGAAGCGATACGGTCTGAGCGACGAACGCATCGCGACTGAGTGGAACCTCGAAGGACACGACGGCGTAAAGCAGGTGAGGGAACTGCGCGAAGAGAAGGGCATTCGCCCGGTCTTCAAGCTCGTGGACACCTGTGCGGCAGAGTTCGAATCAATGACGCCGTATCTCTACTCGACTTACGACGAGGAAGACGAAGCGCCGCCTACAGACAAGCCGAAGATCATCATTTTAGGGTCAGGACCAAACCGTATCGGGCAGGGTATCGAGTTTGATTATTGCTGCTGCCACGCGGCGTTTGCACTGAAGGACGATGGGTACGAGACCATCATGGTGAACTGCAATCCGGAGACGGTCTCGACAGATTACGACACCAGCGACCGGCTTTATTTTGAGCCGCTGGTACTGGAAGACGTGCTTGCGGTCTACAAACATGAGGCGCAGTCAGGCGCAAAGATCGGCGTGATTGTGCAGTATGGCGGTCAGACTCCGCTGAACCTGGCACAGCGGTTGCGCGCTGCTGGCGTGCCCATCATCGGCACGTCGCCCGAGTCGATCGATCTTGCCGAAGATCGCAAGCAATTTGGAAGGCTACTGGAGGATTTGGATATCCCGCAGCCGGCCGGTGGAACGGCGACCAGCGTCGATCAGGCACTCGCCGTCGCTGAGCGGATCGGCTACCCGGTGCTGGTGCGGCCGAGCTACGTGCTGGGCGGGCGCGCAATGGTGATCGCCTATGACGCCCAGGCCGTGGCTGAATACATGAAGCAGGCGGTGGAGTACTCGCAGGAGCGGCCGGTTCTGGTCGACCACTTTCTCGAGGATGCGGTCGAGGTGGATGTCGACGCGCTCTGCGATTCAGAAGACGTGATCATCGCCGGGATCATGCAGCACATTGAAGAAGCGGGGATCCACTCTGGTGATTCCTCATGCGTGCTCCCCGCAGTCAGCATTCGTGAGAAAACGCTGGAGACAATTCGCCAGCACACACGCAAGCTGGCACTTGCGCTGAAGGTTGTGGGGCTGGTAAATCTGCAGTTCGCCATTCAGCGCGATGCGCATGGAAACGACCACGTCTACGTTATCGAGGTGAATCCACGAGCTTCGCGCACGGTGCCGTACGTTTCGAAGGCAACAGGTATCCCGCTGGCAAAGATTGGTGCGCGGTTGATGACCGGGCGCAAATTGCGGGAGTTGTTGCCGGAGCAGCTTGCTTCAGGCAAGGATCTTGAAACCGGCACGCATTATTACGTGAAGTCGCCGGTGTTTCCGTGGTCCAAGTTTGCGGGCGTCGATACCGTTCTCGGCCCCGAGATGAAATCGACGGGTGAAGTGATGGGTGTGGCGGCAACCTTCGGAGAAGCGTTTGCGAAGGCGCAGCTTTCAGCTGGGCAAGTTCTGCCGGCGCGCGGAACGATCTTCTTCACGGTGAACGATCACGATAAGGCCGTGGCGGTCGATCTGGCGCGCCGGTGTGCGCATCTGGGCTTTCACCTGGTGGCCACCGAGGGGACCGCGAACGTGTTCGAGCGCGCGGGACTGGCGGTTGAGCGTGTGTTCAAAGTGAAGGAAGGCCGGCCGAACGTCGTCGACCTCATCAAAGGTGATCGCATTCAGCTCATCATCAACACGCCGCGGGGGCAGGATACCTTCTTCGACGAGAAGGCCATTCGTAGGGCCGCGGTCCTTGCGCGGATTCCGACGATTACGACGATTGCAGCTGCACAGGCTGCCGTGGAGGGCATCGCGGCGATGCAGCAGCGCAGCATCACAGTGTATGCGCTGCAGAATCTGCACGCATCGAAGGTCGACTGAATCCGAGCGCAAAGCTGGAAGGGAACTGAGCGGTCTCACCGAATAAGATAGAGTCATGCTGATCGAGGGTGTCTTTTCCGCCGTTACCACGCCTTTCTATCCGGACGAGCGAGTCTATTACCGCAAGCTCGAGGCCAACGTAGCTCGTTATTCGCGAAGCCAACTGGCTGGGATGGTGGTGCTTGGCTCGACCGGCGAGGCGCCGGCGCTCGATGACGCGGAAACGCGAGACGTGCTGCGAACCGCGGCAGAGGCTGCAACTGCGGAGAAGGTTCTTATCGCCGGTATGAACCGCGAGAGCCTTCGAGCAGTCATCGAGCTTGCAGAGACCGCTGCGAAGTTCCAATACGATGCAGTTTTGGTGCGAACGCCAACTTACTACTCAACCCAAATGACTCCGTCGGTGGTGGCCAACTACTTTCGGGCTGTGGCCGACCGTTCACCATTGCCTGTGGTGCTCTACAACATTCCGCGTTGCGTGCCCTACCAGATCCCGGTGGAAATGGTCGCGGAACTCGCACATCACCCGAACATCATCGCCATCAAGGACTCGAGCGGAAGCCTTGAGCGGATCAAGGGGATTGTAGAGGCTACGCGCGGAGTGGCGAAACGCACGGTGGCGGTGACGCCGGTGTTTGAGGCAGTCACCACCAGGATGATGAACTCTGTCGTCACTCTGCCCGCTACGTTTGTGTCTGCCGGTGACCTTGCAGGAGGTCCGGCTTTCGCGGTGGCTCCTCCATCCGCTCCTCTGAAGACGCGCACCAAAGAAGTAGGATTCCAGGTGCTCACCGGATCGGCGTCGATTATTCTTCCGTCGCTTGAGGCCGGAGCATCGGGCGCGATCCTTGGATTCGGTGCGTGTGCCCCCGAAGCCTGCTACGAGGTGTACTTCGCCTGGAAGGATCGCGATCCAAAACTGGCTGCGGAGCGGCAGGAGCGCATCGCCAAGCCCAACCAACGAATTACTGCCGAGCTTGGAATCGCTGCCGTGAAGTATGCCTGCGACTTCAACGGCTACTACGGCGGATATCCGCGCCAGCCGCTGCTGCCGCTGACGGTGGAGCAGAAGGCTGAAGTCGAGAGCCTCCTCGCAGAGATTCGAAACTAATCCCTAGGCTACGTTGGCCGTTGCCTGCTGGTGCATTAGTAGTATGAGATAAATCAGAAGGGAACCGCCGTCCCCCGAAATCCCTGATCAGTGTTTGGAGAATCCAGATCCGTGTTGCGCTGCGGGAGGAACTGAGCCTGTGACTATAGAGCACATCGTTGTCCTCATGCTCGAAAACAACTCCTTTGATCGCATGCTCGGTAGCTTGCCCGGCGTCAATGGAGTCGATTCAGCGAATCCGAGGTCGAATCCTGACCCGACTGGCAATTCCGTATCGCAGACGCCGACGACGATGCGGGTGATGTTGTGCGATCCCGCCGATCCGGCTTCGAAAAAAGTCGATCCCGAGCACAACCTGCCAGATGTGCTGGAGCAGATTGAGGGCCCGAATCTCGGGTTCGCCCGTAACTTTGCGAGAAACTTCTCACAATGCAAAACAGATGCCTGGGCCGAAGTCATGAAGTATTACGGGCCGGGCTCGCTGCCGGTGCTGCATCAACTCGCTCGATCTTTCGCGATCTGCGACCAATGGTTTAGCTCGCTTCCCGGCCCAACGTGGCCGAACCGATTGTTCGTGCACAGCGGAACTTCGCTAGGGCATGTGGATATGCCTGACGGGATCTTCCATCCCAACCTCCACCTCTACAACCAGGACACGATTTACGACCGGCTCGATGCCGCTTCGAAAAGCTGGGCAATCTATTACGGCGACTTTCCGCAGTCGCTAACCATGACGCATCTCTGGGAACATCCGTGGCACTTTCACAAGATGTCGCAGTTCTTTCAGGATGCGAGTGGACCGGAGCCGTCTTTCCCGAACTATGTCTTCCTGGAGCCGTCTTACTTCGGCGCGGACCAGAACGATCAGCATCCTCCGAGTGATGTGCTGCGAGGAGAGGTATTGCTGGCCCAGGTGTATAACGCCATTCGCGGAAACGAGGCCCTGTGGGAAAAGACCTTGCTCGTGATTCTCTACGACGAACACGGAGGCTTCTACGACCACGTGAATCCGCCGGCCTGCGTTCCCCCTGACACCAATGTGAGCAACTTCAGCTTTGCACAGTACGGAGTTCGGGTGCCGGCGGTGCTGGTATCACCTTGGCTCGAAAGCCAGGTAATTTCGGAGGTCTTCGATCACAGCAGCCTCTTACGTTATCTAAGTGACCTCTGGAGCCTGGGCCCGCTGGGGAAGCGGACGGCGGCGGCGAAGTCCTTCGCGTCCTCCTGGAAGATTGCACCTGCAATACGGCAGGGGACGCCGCAAAACATTCCAGAACCAACGACACTCCCGAATCCCGACATGGAAGGCCTGAATCCTAATCAGACGGCGTTGGTGGGATTCAGCCGATTTCTCGAAACACAAAACGTGGCAATGGCCGGCGCGCAAAGCGCTGAAGCAGCCGATGCGATGACGCTGAAGGTCGGTCAACGCCTGCTGTGGTCCATCGAACAAAACAAGCACGGGGAGGTGGCAACGCAGAGAGTCGAGGATTTCCTGGCGTATTCGCGGCAAAGCAAGGGAAAGTAGCCTTATCCATCATGTCCGATAACAGATATTCTGTATAGTGCAAGCAAGCAATTTACTTTCGCTTTTATCTATCTGTTGAGTTGAGGGATATGAATCAATCAGGCGCGCGAAGCTCTTCCCTACATCTTGTAGCGGCCAAGGTCTTCGTCATTCAGACCTTCGAGCCAGCCACGCAACTCCTCGGCGGTGGGGCCCTCGGGTGGGCCTGCCGTGTTCAACTTCGCGGATTGCATTACCTGCTCTGATACAAAGATCGGACAGTCGGCGCGGAGCGCAAGGGCGATTGCATCCGAGGGCCGCGCATCCAATGTCATGAGCTCACCGTCCTGGCGAATCCACAGAAGAGCGAAGAACGTGTCATCCTTAAGCTCTGTAATTACAATCTTTTCCAGCTGAGCATTCATGTGACGCATAAGATTCCGAGTCAGGTCATGCGTCATCGGCCGCGGGGCGGACACTTTTTCGATTTCAATGGCGATGGCATTGGCTTCAAAGATGCCAACCCAGATGGGCATGACGGTGTCGGAGCCGACGTCCTTAAGTACGACGATCGGCATATTGGTGGATGGATCCATCATTAAACCGCGGATTCGAACTTCGATGTCCATGGTTTCCCCTTCGCTACTTTGTTTAGACGGCCTCACCGACAAGGCTGTTGGGAAAAGTGTTTGTGATTTTCACCTTCATGTACGAACCCGGGGCCGGTGCGATGGGCAAAGGTGTCGTAAAGTTCACCGGCTTGTTTTGCGTGCTTCTACCGGCAACCTGACCGCGAGCGGGATTCATACCCTCGACCATCACTTCCATCTCTTCCCCTAAATGCTTGGCATAATTGAATCTCTGAATCTCTCGTTGACGATCCAACACTACCTGAAGGCGTTTCACTTTCTCGCCTTCTGAAACAGAATCGATCATGGTGAGTGCCGGTGTGTTTGGCCTGCCGGAGTACTTGAAACCGAAGACGCAATCGTACTGGACCTCCTGTAGCAAGTCCATAGTCTGGATGAAATCGTCGGGTGTCTCGCCTGGAAATCCTACGATGATATCCGTCGACAGCGAGATCTTCCGTTTCGCCGCCTTAATCCAACTGATGCGTTCAAGGTACCAGTCGGATGTGTATTCGCGGGCCATCATTTTAAGCACCCGCGAAGAGCCGGACTGCACCGGGAGATGGACGTGATCGCACAGCGTTGGAAAGGCATCGATGGCCTCGACGATATCACGGGTGAAGTCGCGGGGATGGCTGGTAGTAAATCTGACGCGCCGAATGCCGGAGACCTGGCCGACAGCCGCAAGTAGCTCGGCGAAGCTCAACTTCCCTTCCGGATCGCGATAGCTGTTGACGTTCTGGCCGAGGAGCTGAATCTCGGTGTAGCCCTGATCGGCGATGCGCCTTGCTTCGGCTAGTACAGATAAAGATCCGCGGCTGCGTTCTTTGCCGCGCGTGTATGGAACCACACAGTATGCGCAGAATTTGTCGCAGCCCTCGATGATGGTGATGTATCCGCGGTAGGGGTTTTGGCGCGAAGTGAACTCGGTTTCAAATGTCTCGTCGGTCTGGCGGTCGTCGAGGCCGGTAATGCGGTTCTCGCCGGCTTCGAGCCGATTGAGCATCTCTGGCAGCTTGCGGTAAGAGGCCGAACCGGATACAAGCGAGACGTACGGCGCGCGCTCGAAGATCTTCTCGCCCTCTTGCTGCGCCACACAGCCAAGCACGCCGAAGCGTTTACCTGCCTTGTGCAGCTTCTTGTAGTCGTTGAGGCGATTGAAGACCTTTTGTTCGGCTTTGTCGCGGATGGAGCAGGTGTTGTAAAGGATCAGACCCGCATCTTCTTCGGTCTCGACTTGCCGGTAACCCTCATGCAGCAATGTGCCAATAACCTTTTCGGAGTCATGGGCATTCATCTGGCACCCGAAAGTCTCAAGGTAGAAGGTTTTTTCGGACGCCATAGTAAGTCTGAGTATAGTGCATTTCTTCTACGCAAATCCCGAGTGCTGGAGGGCTCGCCTGGACGGGCGAAGTGAGAAAACACGTCCAATTCTGGACACCGCACACCGGAATCGCACAACCGGTATTTGTGACTCTGGGACTTCGGAACGTCGAATCAACAACTTGCGTAGCGTCTTCATTGGGCTTCCGCGTGCTGTGCAAAGAGCCAGGCCCAGGCTGCGCGTCGGCGCAGTGTTTCCGGGAGGTCCTTCGCAATGGCTATTGAAGTTCAGGGTGTCGCGCCCATGGTGCAGGTATTCGACATGCCGCGATCGATCGGATTTTATCGCGACCTGCTTGGATTCACGATCACCGGGAAGTCCGAGGCGAAGACAGCTGATCCCGATGACGTTGGCTGGGCGATGCTGCAGCTTTCGAACGCGACGATCATGCTGAATACGGCCTACGACCCGGACGATGTGCCGGCGGCTCCGGATGAGGGGCGCTGGTCAGGGCACCAGGACACTTGCCTCTACTTCGGATGTCCCGATGTAGATGGCGCCTACCAGCATGTCGTTTCGCGAGGATTCAAGGCCGATCCGCCCAGGATGGCGTGGTACGGCATGAAACAGCTCTACCTCAAAGACCCCGACGGATTCGGCATTTGCTTTCAGTGGCCCGCTTGACGATCTCACGTTGAAGGAGCGCCCATGAAGACCGTGTTTCAGGATATTCGTTTCGCCATTCGGCAACTCATCAAGATGCCCGGGTTCACACTTACGGCGATCGTCTCGCTGGCGCTGGGCATTGGAGCCACCACCGCGGTCTTCAGCGTGGTCTATGCAATTTTGATGGATCCGTACCCTTACAAGGCTCCGGATCGTATGGTCCATATGCGCCTCACGGTACCCTCGGGTGACCTGAACGGCTTCGGCGTCACGGGTTCGCAATGGCAGGAGCTACGTAAGTCGCCGGTGGTAGAAGATACATTCCTCGAAGATGACTGGAACCTCACAGTCACGGGCGCCGATCTGCCGGAGGACGTCCAGGGTGCTTATCTCAGTTCGAATAGCTTCAACTTTCTCGGAGTGCCCGCCACGCTGGGACGCGGCTTGCAACCCTCAGACGCGATCGACGGCCAAGATCCGCAACCGGTTGTGGTGCTGGGCTACAAGTTCTGGCAGAGACACTTCAACGGCGACCCCTCGGTTCTCGGTAAGACTCTGCAGTTGGTGCGCAAGAACTACACCGTCGTCGGGGTAGCCGGATCGCGATTTACCTGGGGAGATGCCGATGTGTACCTTCCACTGAAGATCACCGGCGATCCGGTGAAATCTTTCTATGCGGGCATTCGCCTGAGGCCAAGCATCAGTCACGCGCAGGCCGACGCCGCACTGGAACCACTTATCTTTCAATTTGCAAAGGAGACGCCAAAGCATTTCCCGCCAGACAAGCTGCACCTTCATGTCGTTGGCCTGAACGAGGATTTCGTCAAGCAACTGGGCGGCACGCTCTATCTATTGTTTGGTGCGGTCGCGTTATTGCTGATGATCGGCTGCGGCAACGTCTCCATTCTGCTGCTCGCGCGCGCCACGGCCCGCCAGCACGAGTTCGCCGTGCGCTCTGCGATCGGCGCAAGCCAACGCAGAATTGTCCGCCAGTTGCTTACCGAGTCCTTGCTGCTGTCACTCACGGGTGCTGGCCTTGGGCTCTTGCTCGCGTATAAAACGATCGCCGTAATTGTTGCTAACCTTCCGCAGTTCTCCTTCCCTCATGAAGCGGCAATTCAGATCAACTTGCCTGTCCTCGTCTTCTGTGTCGTTGTTGCAGTGAGCACGGGAATCCTCTTCGGCCTCTGGCCGGCCCTGCAGCTTTCCAAGCCGGAAGTCAGTCAGATCATGCAGTCCAGTACCCGCAAGACGACCGGCGATGTGAAGGGGCGCAGAATACACGCGGCATTGATTGGAGGCCAGATCGCGCTAACCCTGCTGATGATGGCGGGAGCGGGCGCGGCCATTGAGGGCTTCTTGCACGTTGCAAATATGAAATTGGGTTACGATCCGCACAATATCATGTCGGTCGGGATTCCAATTCACGACGGCACGTACAAGACGTGGCCGGAGCGGGCCGCCTACCTCGAGCAGATCTACGCAAAGGTGTCGGGGGTCCCGGGTGTAAAGCTGGCTGCGGTCTCAAGCAACGCGACACCACCGGACAACGGATTCAACATAAAGTTTGATATTGTCGGAAAGCCTTCCTCCGCTGATCAAACCTTCCGGATCAACGTGGTCAGCAAGGAGTATTTTCCCGCATTGAAGGTTCCGCTGATGCAGGGAAGAATCTGGGACGAAGCTGAAACCCGTCGCGGTGCAGGTTTAGCCGTGGTCAATCAGACCTTTGTGCGGCGCTACTTCCCTGCCGGCGATGCCGTTGGACACACCTTCAAGGTTCCGGATCTGAAACCGGATCCGCCGTATTTCCTGATTGCTCCCGGCGCCGAGGATGGTTTCCTTATTGTGGGCGTGGTCGCCGACAAACTGGACCAGGGGCTCTCCAAGCCGATTTTGCCCGAAGCGTTCGTTCCTTACACCGTGGCGATGGGAATGTATACGCAGATGCTCGTTCGTTCTGACGTGCCGCCGCTCACGCTGTTGCACTCCGTGCGAGCGGCAGTCAATTCCATCGATCCTGACCAGCAGACTAACGGCAATGTGCGCGACCTTGAACATTGGATTTCGGAAACGCCTGAATGGGCGCGCGGAAAGCTGGTCGCTTGGCTCTTTGGAGCGTTCGCGGCGTTGGCTCTTGCGTTGGCCTCGGTTGGTTTATATAGCGTGGTGGCTTACACCGTAGTGCAGCGTACAAATGAATTTGGAATACGCATCGCGCTGGGGGCGAAGAAGGGGCACGTCCTGGGAATCGTGTTCCGCTCGACAGTAGCCAGCGTTGGAGTGGGGATGGTGGCAGGAGTTGTGCTGACCTTGGCGCTCAACAAGGTGATGGCCAGCTGGGCCGCCGAGAGCTCACGAGATCCCCTGCTGCTGCTCGGGGCAACCGGCGTTCTCTCGCTGGTCGCAACGATTGCCTGCTTGGTTCCAGCCTGGCGCGCGGCGGGCGTTGATCCGATGAAGGCAATTCGGTATGAATGATGCGGCTTCTCGCAACGGTTGACGCGCGCGTACCTAACGCAGGCCGGTGTGCAGATACGCAAGTAGAGCGGCCATCTGTATATCGTCGAATCGGCCGTTGAATGAGGGCATCATTTCCTTGCCCGCGAGAACTACGTGCCGCACTTCTGCATCCGTTGCCGGAGCGCCGCTGGGCAGTGCGGCAGTCTTGAAAACGCTGTGGAGGTCGGGAGGAACTTTCTTCAGGGCGAGATCGTTCTCCTCGTGGCAGTGCGCGCAACGGACTTCGTACAGGTGCTTCCCTTCCGCTTCCTGCGCCGTAAGAGGCGTGACCGCGTGACACCCAGCGATCATTGTGGCAACGCAAACAGAGATGCAGAGAATCAAGAAAGAGCGCTGAAGGATCATCCCTCTTCATTTTAGAGGCACGGCCGGTTCGGTATGCTGGAGCCATGACGCTTCCCTCTCTGGCCGAGATTCGCGAGGCCCAGGATGTTCTTTACCGCTACATGCCGCCGACTCCCCAATACAGCTGGCCGCTGATCAACCAGCGTCTGGGAGCGGAAGTCTGGATCAAGCACGAAAACCACACGCCAGTGGGTGCATTCAAGATTCGCGGCGCATTGATCTATACCGATTGGCTCCGGAAGACGCAACATGCGCTGAAAGGCGTGATCGCTGCCACTCGCGGTAATCACGGCCAGGGTGTCGCCATGGCGGCGCGCCTGCATGGCATCGAGTGCATCATTGTGGTGCCGTACGGCAACAGCGTCGAGAAGAATCGCGCGATGATCGCACAAGGCGCCGAACTTGTGGAGCATGGACAGGATTTTCAGGAGTCGCTCGAATATGCGCGAGTGCTTGGGGCTGAGCGCGGTCTCCTCATGATTGACTCGTTTCACGAACGGCTGGTGATGGGCACGGCGACCTACGCGCTGGAGTTCCTTCAGTCTGCGCCGATGCTCGACCGGGTGTATGTGCCGATCGGGCTAGGCTCGTCGATCTCGGGCATCTCTGCCGCCAGAAATGCACTGGGGCTAACGACGGAGATTATCGGGGTAGTCGCATCCGGTTCGCCGTCCTACGCGCTGAGCTTCTCGCAGCGCAAGATTGTCGAAGCTCCGTCGCGCACTGCTCTTGCCGATGGGCTGGCCTGTCGGATTCCAAATGCAAATGCTATGGACATCATCTGGAAGAACGTGACGCGGATCGTGGAAGTTTCAGATGCCGACATTGCGGTAGCCATGCGAGCAATATTTCAGGACACGCATAACGTTGCAGAGGGCGCCGCCGCAGCAGCGTTGGCGGGTGCAATCCAGGAAAAGGAAGCAAATCGCGGCAAGCGCATAGGGGTTGTCCTGACGGGTGGAAATGTCGATGCCAATGTTTTCGCGCGCGTGCTCTCTGGGGAGACGCCACAATGATGAAGCCGCACTTCGATAACCTTACCCCGCTTGCTCATGCGGCCCAGAACCGCTGCTTCGGTTGTGGTGAGGCCAATCCCCAGGGGCTTCGGCTGGAGTTCCTGCTTGCGGAAGATGGCACAGTGGTTTGTCCCGCTATCATTCCCGATTCTTTCGAGGGCCATCCGGGCTTTCTTCATGGCGGGATCATCGCGACGCTTCTCGATGAAACCATGAGCAAGGCGGTTCGCGCTCGCGGCCTCACGGCGATGACGCGTCACATGGAAGTCGATTACAAGCGCCCCGTCCCATCGCGCGTGCAGATTCGCATGGAGGGAAGGATCGTCAGAGATGAGGGCCGCAAACACTGGGTCGAGGCCACAATCTTCGGCGACGATGGGCATGCCCTCGCCAACGGCAAGGGGCTGTTCATCGAGGTGCGCCCGGCGAAGTCCGCTTGATTCGGTGGATGGCGCGGTCTTTTACTTTAGTGTGGAAAGCCAGTCGATGATTGTGCTCTCGAGAAAGATTCGCCGATCGGACCAGCCGTGATCCGTTGCAGCGTGGACTGACTTGATGTTGTGCCCACCCTCCGCCTGGATAGCCTGGATGAGCGCATCGGTCTGCGGCGCGAGTCCATCATTCGCGGAGAGGACAAGCATGCGCACATCTTTCAGGCCGGGAATAGCATTGGCAAACCCAAATGCCTTGGAATTCTGAGCATCCTCGTTTGCCATGGACTCCGCGGTGACACCGGCAAGACCCTCCATGTTGTCAGCCATTTCCGCGACCAGTTTGTCGTGCTGCATCTTTCCCAGGACGCCCATATCGGCCGCGCTGATCAGGATGGCTCCTGCCAGAGCGTGATCGTGCGCCGCGGTCATTACCGTCACCCATCCGCCCATGCTGTGCCCGGCGAGGACGATTCGCTTCGTATCGATCTGCAGTTTGGCCGCGTTCGATGGTTCACGCAGATAGGCAAGCACGGCGTCCGCGTCTTCGAGGTTCTGCGCAAACCTGTATGTTCCCGGGCTTCCCCACGCGCCGCGGTAGTTAAAGGTCACAGCGTTCCAGCCAGCACGCCGTAATGCCTGGGCGAGGTCGAGATTCTTTTCATTTCCCGGCAGGCCATGGCAGATGACGATTGTCGGATGAGGGCCTGCACCCGACGGCGTGTACACGATGCCATTGATCAGAACCCCGTGACTGGGAATGTGCAGGACAACCATGCCGGCCGGGTGCGCCGGATCTGCGGGCGGATCGGTATAGATTGCAGATGGGGCGGTCTGGGCATTAACCGCAGCCGAAAACGTTAGAAGAACTGCCGTCGCGAAATAAAGAGCGCGCATTCGAAAATCCTCTCAATTCTTCCCTCCAAGTCCGTGCTGACGGTCAGGGATCGCAAATACGTGAAGCGCGTCTGACCACCTGGAAAAGAATCGGGAAGCGGTTCGAAGTATCGATAGTGTACATTCCACACTCCGGATGAAAACGCGCGGCGAATAAAAATGAAGACGCCTCGCCACAAACTAAGCACTCTGCAACGAGGCATCTTCACAACAATCGTCTTCAATCCAACACGGGAAAAGCCCTAGTGAATCATGTTGATGGTTTCCTGCGTGATGGTGTCAAACGTTGTCACGGCCTTTGAATTTGCTTCGAAGGCTCGCTGGGCAATGATGAGGTCAGAGAACTCAGCCGAGATGTTCACGTTTGAGGCTTCCAGCGCTCCGCCTTGCATGCTTCCGAGGCCTGACGTTCCCGAAACTCCGATCGTCGCGGTACCGCTGGCGAGCGTTGTTGCATAATCTCCATTGCCGCCGTGCTCAGACCCTGGAGATTGACGACATTGCCAAGAGCCAACTGGCCGACATTGAGTTTCTGCCCATTATTAAACGTTGCGGTTACGGTACCGTCCGAGCCGATCGTGAAACCGTTATAGTTTCC
Source organism: uncultured Acidobacteriaceae bacterium (assembly GCA_963735215.1). Taxonomy (GTDB): domain Bacteria; phylum Acidobacteriota; class Terriglobia; order Terriglobales; family Acidobacteriaceae; genus Telmatobacter. The sequence continues at coordinate 866,566 of CAVTKF010000019.1, forward strand.
GCTGGTGAAGCCATTTTGAATTGAAGAAGAAACGGATGATTCTTGTTCCACCACCTGGCTTAGCGTGGATGAGCCATCCGCCCCGAACAGATTCCAAGTCATCGTCATGTTTGAAGCCCCGTCAGAGAGACCGGAAAAGCTAATTCCGGTTACGTTTGTGGAGGGACTTACAAGATTTCCGTTCGAGTCAAAGGTCAATGATCCCGTACCGCTCGCGGAAGCAACCGGATCCTGAATTACGCTTCCTGAAGTAGTGATATTGGCTCCGCTGATGGTCAACTTTCCTGCTGGCGTTGCAGTCGCTGTAGCGGTAATCCCTGCTGCGTTCAGGGCATTCTGCAGATCCGTGGCATAGGTGCTCAGAGGTTCGCCGGTCGTTACAGTAGGCGCGTTGATCGTCGTTGAAACGCCTCCCGCATTGGGGCCGGTAATCGTCAGGTTCGTCGACGGGTCGACGCCGGCCAGCGTTGCGCCGCTCGTGCCGAAGTTGTAGACCTGCGTGTTTACGACACCGACGCTCGTGCTGTTCGCAGCGAGTGTATCGGGGAGCGTGACGTTATACGACCATGTGTTGGTGGCGGTCTTGGTATACGTGACCTCGGCTTGATATGCATTCCCCAGCGAGTCGAAGACCTGAATCTTGCCGGAGAGCTGATCGCCAACGTTGGCTGCCGAATTGAGAGTTGCCGTCATGCCGAACGTAGTTGTCGCGCTCGGAGGTTCGACTTCTCCCACGGGGATATGTACCGGAGCGAGCGGGGCGTTGGTATTCACGATCCCGTTCGCCGCCGGGAAGCCCATGACGCTCAGCCCGTTTGAAGTGACCAGGTTGCCGTTCAGATCCAATGAAAAATCGCCATCCCTGGTAAGAAGAGTGTTATTGCCACTGCCGACCACAAAGAAGCCGCTGCCCTGCAAGGCGACGTTGGTGTCCACATTGGTTGTGTTGGGCGAGCCATTCGAAAAATCTGTCTCGATCGAGCACACCTGCGTCCCCGAGCCTCGCTGAATGGGGTCCCCGGAGCCGGCTTCTCCAACTTGCTGATAGAACAAGTCTGAAAAATTTACCGACTGCGACTTGTAGCCCGTAGTATTCATGTTGGACAGATTGTTCGCAATCGTATTCAATGCAGTCGAATCTGCGTTCAATCCTGTCAGCGGAATATAGAAGCTTGCCATGTTACCTCTCCTCTGCGATGACTCAAGTTACCGGGGGTCAATGGTGAATGGAATCCGATGAAGATTTGTGGACGTCTCACAGTCTCTTGGATTGGGTTGTCAAAGACTCAGCCACGCGTTGTGCCGCCGGATGGTTCTTTGGAACGCTGAGATTGCCTTCGACGAGTTGGTTCAGCGCAGGACTCGAGGATGCCTGCTGTACGCTCGCGGGTTTGACGCCGGTGCTGGGAGTCGGGGCAGAATCTGTCGTGAGCGTCTGGTTGATTGAGATGAGCTGCTCGAGACTATTCACCTGAACCAGCTGATTGATGTATTCGTTTGGATCGGTATTGGCGGTCGGATCCTGATTCTTCATTTCTGTCACCAGCAGAGTGAGAAAATCATTCGCCGAGATGGTTGCAGAATCGCTATCCGAACTGCTGCCTGTCCCGGTCGCCGGGCTTGCCAAAGGCTGCGTTTTGTTCAAGTCGTGCGCCGCCGACAGCTGGTTCCATATCCCTGTGATTTGTGCAGCCATTTCTTCCTCCTCAATTCCCTATTGCATGAATCCGTCGGTCCGAATCTCTTCGAAACTCCACGTCACACAACGATCGACACATGTTGCTCCCCTTGACTCTGACCTGGGGTGTATACCGGCATCTCCGCGCCTGGCATCTGTGCTTCCGTCAAGACCCGCGAAGACCGCGTGGCAGGTCCGGCTCGAGTTGATTCTGGATTCTCGGATGCCTGCTGCTGTTCATCGTGATGGGTGTTTCCTCCATCCCCGTGGGAGGTTTCTCGTCCTGTGCCCTGGTTGTTCCATCCCGTGTCGGGAGCTGAAAGGGTGACAGGATTCAGGTGTTCATACTGGGTGGCCATGTGCGCATTCAATCCTGCTAGATGACCGCCGAGCGCCTGCGCAGCGAGGTCCGATGCAGGAACAACAGCCGCGTGGATGCCACCTGCGCTTGCCTGAGCGCGTACGCTTACCCAGCCCAATGCAGGGTCCTGGAAGCCGGCTTCAGCGCGATGTCCCCCGGCAATAACCCACTTTGAGGCAATGTCGTCTGTTCCCGCATCGAAGGTTGCAATTGTTTCACGCGCCGATGCACGATGTTGTTCCGTCGACGCCGCAGAGCTGCCACCAGTTCCTGACACAACACCGGCGGCGGCTGGAGCAGATGAGCTTTGTTCGGCATGAAACAAAGTTTGTGTTCCGGCTGCGGAATTGTTCAGATACGTCGCGGGTGATCCTGAAGTTTTATCTGCGCGCAATGGCATTGCCGTTTCTCCGATGCGGAAACCATCGCGCTGGAACGATTCGGGTTTCAATGGCGCGCCTTTGAGTGCCGCAGTCCTCGTTTTTCGGTCGGCGACGTTATCCACAGTCGGGCTTGCGATGCTGGAGCTCTTGATTGCGGATGAGAATACTTGTCGATCATTGGAACTGCTGTGGACCGGCCGCTCACTCTCTGGCGATGGCACGAATTCCGCAGCTATTGTCTTCTCCGGACGAAGGGAGACGAGTTGGCTGTCCTCGGCTGTTCCAGCGCCTGCAAGCCATGGGTGATCAGTCGGCGAAGCCACCGGCGATGCTTGCAGTTCGAGTTCCATATCTGAGCCGGCCGCCACGCTGGGTTTTTCGCCAACGGTTTTGCTTGCCAACACGTTGAATGCCGGTGCACCTGTGTTTCTGCCTAACGTGCCCGTCGGCCTCTCTGTCCGAATCGAAACATCTGGTGGAGACAGCACATGCTGTAATGGATTGGTAGGCGCCGCAACTGGGTAGACCGCGCCTGCGAGAGACAACATGAGTTTCGGATTCGCGGAGTCTGGTGGATTTGAATCCGCTGTTTTTTGTACCTTCGCGGACTTATTGCTCTCGCGGAACTTTTGCAGATGCAGCCCGGACTCATCGGCACTCACTTGCTCTGCCTGTCGAATCGACGTTGGGCCAGAAGGAAAATAGCTTCTGAGAGATTTGGGCGGAGTAGCTCTCTGAGGCGAACCTGGTCCCGCTGATGCATGCACTTCTTCCGGCGCAAGTCTGTTCCCCACGCTCCGGCCCTGATCTTTCCTGCCAGGTAATTCGTTTTCAAGTAAAGCGCCGGAGGTGGTGGAAGGGACAATCACGTCCCGTTGGCCTGTTCTTGTTGCCCCTCCGTGCTCCCCGCCGAGGTTTTCCTGCATGCTGCCAAGAATTGCCTGCCACCGTTGACTGAACCTCTCAGCGTTTTCGAGCAAAGCGGAAGTCGAATCGATGCTCAGCGGCACAGCGCCTGCTGCCAGCGAAAACTTGACCATCGGCTGATCGGAAATCAATCCGAGATTCTGAATGCCGGCTCCGCAGGTCCCATTCATGCGAATGGTATTGCAGATGGAGTGCCAAAGGGGTTGTCATCGGGTTAGAGGCCTGTCAGAATTACTGTGCGATGCGCTGCCTTTCGTAATCTCACCGCTCTTCCGCGCACGATGCCATTCATCCAGAGCCATCTGAATTTTTCGCTTCGCCTCTACCGCGTCCTGAGTCTTCATCGCGTCGCACAATGTTTCAACCTGTCGACGCTCTATCCGTTTTGCGAGGAATTCCTGCCGCTTTCTTTCCACTTCCTTTCGCGCCGCATCGATCCTGTCTGCCAGGATCTTCGCCAGTCGATCGGCTATCGCACACTCTTCCAACCCCGCGATTCTGTCCACGACTTCTCCAGTCTTTACGCTCGACGCGACCAGCGCCCGGGCAAGCCTCGCGCGTCCGCGCGTCGACATGATCGCAGCCTCGAGGCGATGCAACTCCGCAAGTGCCGAAGCCATCCCGGTCTGGCTCCGCTCCTCTTCGGCCTCTCGAATGGAGAGTAATCGGCGCATGCTTTTAGAGACAGGCATATGCTAGATCTCCTCAGCCATCTCCGAGAGCCGGCGCAGACAATCCTGATAGCCCAGTCGCTCCGCGGCCGTTTGCATCATGAAACCCCGCATCGCGCTTCGGGCATTGAGTGCCCTGTCCAGGTCCGGATCGGCGCCCGCCTTGTACGCGCCAATCCGCACCAGGTCTTCTGAGCGCGCGTAGGTCGCCATCATTCGCCGGAAGAGGGCCGCATGTTCACGATGATTTTTCTGAGTGACGGCTGGCATTAACCGGCTGATTGAGTCGAGCAAATCAATTGGTGGATACCAACCCTCTGCGGCAAGCTTCCGCGAAAGGACCACGTGACCATCGAGAAGCGAACGAACGGCATCCACAATCGGATCCTGCTGATCGTCGCCTTCCATCAGCACCGTATAGAAGGCGGTGATCGACCCCGAGCGAAAGTTGCCCGCTCGTTCCACGAGCTTCGCGAGCCGGCTGAAGACAGATGGCGTGTAGCCCTTCGCTGTCGGAGGCTCGCCTGCGGCCAACCCGATCTCCCTTGCGGCCATGGCGAATCGGGTGAGAGAGTCCAGGACCAGCAGGACAGCCTTTCCTTTCCGGGTAAAGTACTCGGCAATCGTGGTGGCGGTCATGGCCGCGCGCATGCGCATCAGGGGCGACTCGTCGGAAGTGGAAACAACCACCACGGAGCGCGCAAGTCCCTCTTTGCCGAGTGCCGTCTCCACAAACTCGCGCACCTCGCGGCCGCGTTCGCCCACCAGGCCTACCACGGTGACATCCGCTTCAGTGTTGCGCGTCATGATCCCGATCAGCGTGCTCTTGCCCACGCCAGATCCACCAAAGATGCCTACGCGCTGTCCTCGACCCACGGTGAGCAATCCATCCACTGCTTTGATTCCCGTGCCGAGGGGAGCCTGAATCGGTACCCGATCGAGGGGCGTATGCAGGTTGCCCTCGAGTGGCAGTCTCGTAATCTCGCCGACGATCTTTGGCCCTTCGAGAGGGACCCCCATGCCGTCGAGAATTCGCCCTATTGCGCCTTCGCCGACGATGACCTCGGGACCGCGGCCGAGTGCCGTAACTGCGTCTCCGAAGCGAACGCCGTCCGTGGTCATCAGGGGCATCGAGATGACACGCGAACCGCGAAATCCGATAACCTCGGCAAGATGTTTCGCCCCATCGCGATCTTCAATCTCGCAGCATTCACCGACTGAGCAAATGGGCCCCGCCGACTCGATGGTGTGGCCGATCGATTCCACAACCTGTCCGCGCCATCGCCAGGGCTGAAGGGTCTGGACGTTCAATAGATAACGATCAAGAATTCTGGTCACACATTGCCCTCTTCTTGCAGGTGTGTTTCTGTATCGGCCCCTGATCTTGTTCCTGGCGCTCGGTCGAACAGAGCGTTTTCCACTTGATGAAGTTGCGCTCGCAGGCCGAGATCCACCGAGCCCATCTCGGTTTCGATCGAGCAATCTCCGGGTCCCATGCACTCATCCGGAACGACCGTCGGCCTGACTTTGAGATTCGGGATATGCGCCAGCGTCTCGATCCAAAGACCGGATTCTTCGGCTGGAACGCGCAGCCGAATCTGCATCGTCGCCGCAAGTTGCCCCAGTGCCACACGCACTGCTCCCGTCAGGAACAGCGGGTCCGTCTGCGCTTCGCGTCTGAGAATGCGCGCGGCGATGGCCAGCGCAATCCCAACCACCTCCTGCTCCACGGTCTGCAGAAACTGATCCCGCTCCCGGGCCAACTGGTCCCCTAACTGCGCAACCTGCTCAATTCGATTCCTGTCGATCTCCTGTAACCGCGCAGTCTGGTCATTTCTTTCTGATTCGCGTCCCTCCCGGATCCCCTGCTCACGGCCAGCCTCGAAATTTTGCCGCGCTTCTTCAATAGCCGATAAGTCCAAAGGGGCTCTCGCGCTATCTGACTCCGCACCGCAGCCCTCACAGCCCTCCGCAGCACGCGCGCGCGACGATGCTTCACCGACTTCGGGGATTTCTTCCCACAGCATCGGAAACGGCCTGGTGCTGGCCGGATACTGGAAGACTTCCACTTGAGTTGTTGTTCGATTTCGCAAGCTCTCCAATCGTTGGATCATGTACGGCTCAGGCAAGCATCTCGTCGCCTGTTTCCAGTTTGAGAATCACCTTGCCCTCCGCCTCAAGACGCCGAGCTAGATTCAGGATCTCCTGCTGTGCCTGCGCCACTTCGCGCGAGCGCACCGGACCGAGAATCTCCATATCTTCCTTCAGCATCTCGACCGCGCGCGCACTCATCGACTTGAAGATAGCGGCACGCAGCTCTTCGTTGGCTCCGCGAAGGGCCATGGCCAGCTGTTTCTTATCCACACCGGAGACAATCTCGCGAATGGATGCCGCTGGGACCGCGACAAGGTCTTCAAAAGTAAACATCAGGTTGCGGATGCCGAGGGCCAGTTCAGGCTGCCCTTCCTCGATTACCTCCAGGATGCGCTTCGACTCCTCAGCATTCAGTCGATTCATCAGATCGGCTACCGCCTTGAATCCCGAATAGCTTTTCCTGCCGGTGTCTCCTACAGTTTCGAGGCGCCGGTGCAGAATATGCGCGACTTTTTGCGCCATTTCAGGAGAGAACTGCCGCATCTCGGCCAGGCGTTGAATTGAAATTACTTTGTGCTCTTCGCTCAGATTGCTTAACACCATCGAGGCCCGCTTGGGGTCGAGGTGTGCTAGCACCAAGGCAATAGTCTGTGGATGTTCGGCATCCAGCAGTTTGCCGAGTTGCTGGGGATCGGTGCGCTGCAGTTTCGCCAGGTTACCTTGTTCGGCCTCCTGCGCCCGGCGCAGCTGCGTCATCAGATCCTCCGCGCGTTGCTTGCCGAAAGTCTCGGCGAGCAGGCGGCTGGCATAATCGAGGCCTCCATGGACGACGAAGCCTTGGGACTCCAGCAGTTCCCAGAACTCCTCGAGAACAGCGGCGGAGATCTCCGGCGTAATCCCGCGAAGGTCTGCAAACTCCTCGGTCAATCGTTCAACGTCAGTTTCCGGGAGCGTCCGCAGGATTTCCTTTGCCAGCTCCTCTCCGACTGCCATCAGAAGAACGGCGGCCTTGCGCGCGCCGGATAAATTCGCGGCTCCGCGTGGCAGTGCATTTCCGAGATCGACGCCATTCCCGGCCAAGATTTGTTTCCCTTTCCTGTGCTACTTAGACCCCGGCCTTTGATCCCATGAGGTCCTGTGGTGCGATACGATCCATCGACTGCTTCACCCTATTCTGAGTGAATCCAGCTTTGCAGAAGTCTTGAACTCTGCGCAGGCTCGTGCTTCATATGCGTGGCTACCTGTTCAAAAATCTCTTGCGCGCGGATTCGTCCCGGGTCTGGCACTGCCGGCTCGGGCGGGGGCAGAGCTGACTGATTCGCAGCGGTCACACTTGACGGGAGGTGGCGAGAAGCGCCCTTCAAGTCGCCGGCTGCTCTTCGCAACGCCGGCCGCACACCGAATGCAAGCACCACCATCAACCCCAAGAGCAGGCTCAAATACTTAGCGAGTACCGGCGAGCTCTCCAATTTTGAAAGCATCTGCGCCGGCGCGGAGGGCGGCGAAGGCTGCGCGCGATTCTCTTCAAAGGACATATCCTGCACCGTCACCGCGTCTCCCCGGGACGCATCGAACCCGACTGCGGCCTGGGCCAATGCGGAAAGATTCTTCAACTCCTCCGCCGAGCGCGGTTGCCACTTTGCGGCGGTTCCTTTGCTCGCGGCCTGAATGAGACGGTCATTGACCACAATCGCGGCCGTGAGCCGGCGCACCTTCCCGGGGTTTTCAACGAGGTGGCGAACGGTCTTCGATACACCATAGGTTCCCGATTCGCTTTTCGACGACTGAGGTTGTGTACTCTGCCTGGGATATACGGGAAGCGCCGGGGAATTAGGCGCGTTGGACGCTGTCCCCGGAACTCCAGCTGCAATCGGCTGCCCGCCGCTGGTTTGTTCCGTGCGCTCCATCGAGAGCGTCGCGGATTGAGTGGGGTCGTAGCTTTCCCTTGTCTCCTCCAGCGCATCGTGGTCGTATTCCAGAGTGACTGAAGCGCGCACGTTCCCCACTCCGGTAACCGGTTCGAGCGTGGAGATCAGCTTCTCTTCAAGCGCCTGTTCAGCTCCCAGCTGCAGTGCCTCAGGTGTCTTGGGGCCCAGCGGCAGGTGCCCGGACGCATCCACGAGAACCACATGATCCGCGGCAAGCCCATCGACCGCAGATCCGACCAGGTTGCGAATTGCGTCGGCCTCGCCATCCGCCAGCGCTCCGCGACGCAGCTTCAGAACCACGGAGGCCTTGGCCGGCCGATCCTGATCGCGAAAGAGGGAGTCGTGCGCCAACACCAGGTGGACACGCGCCGATTCAACATCGGCCAGCGATCCTACCGTGTGCTCAAGCTCCCCTTCTAGCGCACGCTGATAATTCACCTGCTCATCAAACTCCGACCCTACCCAATTTGGTTTATCGAAGAGTTCGAAGCCCATCCGGCCGCTCTTGACGCCCTTTGCGGCGGTTGCCAGTCGCGCTTTGTCCAGCTGCGCTGCCGGAACGCGCAGCGTCGTGCCGTTGTCGGCCACATCGTAGGAAATCTGAGCCTGGGTCAGGGTCAGGCCGACCTGGCGTGCATCGTCCGGGTCAAGCCCTGCATATAGCGTTCGCCAGTCGGTACGCAGCCCGTACCAGATCATTCCTCCGCACAGTATGACCAGCATGCCTGCTGCGGCGATGGCCCAGCTGCGCTGTTGCGGCAGCATACTCGCCCAGTCAAGCCGTGCACGGGTCCACAGGGCTGCAACTCCTGCCTGCGACTGCCCGGATTCGCCAGCCGGCGCTCTTTTCTCCAACTGTGTCCCTGGAGCGGCCATCTTTTTATCCTGCCGTTTTCCTTAGCGACCCGGCGTGAAATTGCCTGGGCGCCTCTCTGCCGCTGCCGTTCCTTGGCGTGAGTCTTAGAACTGCATATTCATCACACTCTGATAGCTCTGGATGGCCTTGTTACGTACCGCCAGCGCCATCTCGAATGCCATGCTCGCCTTTTCGCCGGCGATCATCGCCTGGTGCACATCTACGCCCGAGCCTGTCATTAATCCGTTCACTGCGGTCCGCGCCTGATCTTCCAGTTGGCCCACTCTGCCAACAGCGTCGGTCAGCAGATCGCTGAAAGGCGAACCTTCCAACCTCGCCGACTTCGCTGGACTGCCCGAGAGTGGCGTGATCGATGGAATTGCATTCTGCAAGCCTGCGCCTGCAACGTTGGTCGTTTGAATCGCCGCGATCATGTTCTTCTCCAACCTCTACGATTTGGCAATGTCAAGAGCAGAGGTGATCATGCCTTTTTCTGCCTGCACAGCCGAGCTGTTCAGCCCATATGCACGGGTAGCTCCCATCAGGTCCACCATCTCTGTGAGTGGATTAATGTCCGGATAGGCTACGTATCCATCGGCCCCGGCGTCCGGGTGACCCGGGTCATAGCGTTTCAGCGGCGGGGCGCCGTCTTCGAATACCTGCGCTACATGAACCCCGCCCGGGGGCTCCGTATCGTTCGTGGGCCGCAATGCAGGCTGCGATGCCTTGCTCAAGGAGCTAAAGAATTCCTGATTGGTCGGATTCGCTGCGAATACCACATGCTGCCTTTTGTACGGTCCACCCGATTCAGCACGCGTCGTCTCCGCGTTCGCCATGTTGGCGGCTACCACTTCGGCGCGAAGCCGTTCTGCCTGCATCGCCGATCCGGAAGTGTCCATCAATCCAAAAAGATTCATTCGCCTGCCTCAGCGTGCTGTCTGCTCGTCTACTTGTCGCGCATGAATGGCGTCCATCACGCGCTGGTTTTCCAGCCGCATCAACGCAACTCCGGTTCTGAATTTGAGCTGTGCCTCGGCCAGTTGCAGTCCTTCCCGGTCCATGGAGACATTGTTGCCATCCGGACGCGAGACAAGGCCGTCCACATCCCGGACATGAACCGATTCCGTTCTCTGTCCATCGAGAGTCGCCAACGCCTTCTGCATCTCCGTGTCAAAGTCGAATCCTTGCGTCCGATACCCCGGCGTATCGATGTTGGCCATGTTGCCGGCCGTCAACTTCGTCTCGTTGACTGCAAGATCCAGATACCGCGACAGCGCATCGCTCAACCGCGTTTCGATCTGCATCGAGGGTTCCTCTCATGGAGCAATCTTCAACTCGCTCGCTTCTCGCCGTCCGCCGAAATCATCGGCATTCCAAAATCAATATCATCCGCGGTAAGTATCGGTTCATCGCCGGCAAGTATGGCGGCGCGCTCCAGCACATGTTCAAGCTCTCGCACATTTCCGGGCCATGCGTGGGACTTGAGTTTTGCAATCGCGGACTCATCGATGCGCTTGACTGGCCTTGCACGGCCCAGGCGCGCGAGAAAATGATCAACCAGCAGCGTGAGGTCTTCCAGGTGTTCCACAAGCGCAGGCGTGCGAACTAGGAAGACAGCCAGGCGGTAATAGAGGTCTGCCCGGAAGCCCCCGGCCTGCGCGTGTTGAGCCAGAGGCTGATGCGTAGCGGCAATGATCCGCACATCCACCTTGACGGTTGCATTCTCACCAACGCGTTGCAGTTCTCCGCATTCGACGAAACGCAGCAGCTTGGACTGCAAGGCCAACGGCATCTCGCCAATCTCATCCAGAAACACGGTTCCGCCATCGGCGGCTTCAATTCTCCCTACGCGACCCTGAACCGCTCCCGTAAATGCGCCGCGCGTATGGCCAAAGAGTTCCGCCTCCAGAAGCGCCTCCGGAATGGCGGCACAGTTGAGGGCGACAAACGGTTTCCGACTGCGCGTGGAGAGCTGTGCAAGGCTTCCGCAACTAATCCTTGCCGGATCCAGTCGGGCTTCGATCAAGCCCGTGGTGCGCGGAGCAGCGAATGCGCCTGCCAAGCATGGACGGAATCTCCTATCAGCGATCTGCTGACCGACGCTGTTGGCAGAGTGGGCCCTCTGGAAGAGCAGGCGCGGACCGCAGTGAACGGAAATGCGGTGCGGAATTCGCGCAGAAATTCGCGCAGATATCCGACCAGGTGTCGCGATATCTCTGGGCAGACCTCCTTCCTCCCCCCCCTCCCCCCTCCCCCCCTCCCAAGCCGCTGTAGCTGCCATTCTGAATCTCCTGGGAATGAAAGTCGAGGATCTCTCGTTTATCCCTGCGCTGCCGCGAACTGCGGCGCAATCGTTGCATCGCTGCTCACCGTACCGCTCGCAACCAGCTCTGATTCCAGAGGAATCATGTAGCCCTTGCCACGCACCGTCCTGATCAAAACGCCGGGCGGTAGATCGGCGAGTTTGCGGCGCAGATAATTCACGTATACGTCCACGATGTTCGTGCTCTGCGCGGATTCCAGATTCCAAACTGTTTCCAGAAGCTCGGCACGCGAGGAACATTGGCCGCGATTGAGCATCATTTGTTCAAGCAGTGCGAACTCCTTGTTGGTGAGATTCAGCGATCTTCCACCGCGGCGCACCGAATGATCCAGGCGGCTCAGTTCCAGGTCGCCCGCACGCAACAGCAGCTGTCCTTCCCTCCTCCGGCGCAACAGCGCCCGGCAGCGCGCTCGCAATTCAAACAGGCTGAATGGCTTCGTCATCAGGTCATTGGCGCCGTTGTCGAGGCAGCGTACCCGCGTGTCCACTTCCTGCCGCGCCGTGAGTACGAGCACCGGCAGTTCGGCATTCAGTTGGCGCATCTCTCTGAGCGCAGCCTCGCCATCTTTGACTGGTAGATTGAGATCGAGAATCGTCAGATCGGGCGATTCGTCCCGATACGCCGCAACGGCCTGCGCGCCATCGCGAACGATATGTACGCGATGACCATCGTTCTCGAGCCCTCTGCCCAGAAACAGGCTCAGCGCCTCATCGTCTTCGGCGATCAACAATCTCATCCCGCTTCTCCTGCTCGCTCGACTGCGATGCGTGCCCTGTTCCCTTTCGCGGATGGAAACTCCGAACAAGGAGGGCTAACCCGCGACGCTTCTCTAGATTCACGCGAGTTGAGAGAAAACTCAAGGTTGAGAGGGCGAGAAATCGATGAGGTTTTTCAGAATGGACAGAACGATGGGCGCGGTCCCACAAATGGACCTGCGAATGCTGAGGTGTGATGACGAATACAGAAAGTTCTCGATGCCCTTATGAGGGCATCGATAGGGATTGCCTCTCCCGTGTTCGGAATTGACCTCAGGCGCTCATTCTCTTTCGCGTCAACTCCTGCTCCGCACACAGCGCGGCATCCGCGCGCTCGAGAATTTCCTGCAGGTTGTCGCCTTCCCGATATTCAGCGACACCTATCGAAACAGCAAGGCGAATGCTTACGTGGCCAGATCTTCCGGGCACCTGATACGGCCCGGAAATCCACGAGGCCAAACGTGGGATTTGCCGCTTTGCGTCGGCGCCGGGGCAGTCCAGAACCACGATAAACACATCGCCGCCCCAGCGAGCCACGAGGTCCGAGAACCGGCAGGACGAGCGCAATTCCGTCGCAAATGCCTTCAGAACCAGATCCCCTACCAGGTTGCCATACTCATGGTTCACGCGCCGGAACCCTTCGACATCGATCATCAGAAAACAAAAGGGAGACGCGGAGTCAATTCGTCGCTGGATTTGTTCTTCGGCCCAAAGCCGGGTTCCCAAGCCTGTCAGCGCGTCGCACGATGCCTTGTGCTCCGATCTTTCCAGTTTTGCCTGGTAAGTAGAGACCTCGGCGCGCAGATGGTCGATCACGGCTTTGCTCTCCGAAGTCATTCGCGCAACAGAACTCTTCAATTGACGTGCGCTCTCTTCGACGGATGAGCGGATTCTTGTCACATCCTCAAGCTTCGCGATCGTCTCCAACTGCGCCGTGACCGAGCCCAGTTGCTGCGCATATCGGCCGTCCCTGAGTCCGAGGGACTCGGCGGTTCGCGCCATCACGAGAAGCAGGTCTTTCACTTCTGCCGCTTTCTGCGTGGAGTACTGCGCGGTCTTCTTGCCCCAATCCTGCAGAAGTTCACGTAGCGCATCGTTCGTCATCGTGATCACGGGAATTCCAGGGTGTTCTCCGAGCCCTTCATCGATTCGCGTGAGTCCCCTCTTGAGTTCCATCGCGAGATCCGAACAAGCATTTGCGCCGCATTCACCCATCTCGGCCAACCCCGAGCGATACGCTGACAGGAGTGCGGAACACGCCTCCGGTGAACAATTCTTTTCAGGATTGTCGATCCGGCTTGTGTCGGCATCGAGGTATCGCTTCAGCGAAATCATCGGTTCGAACTCCCTGCGCCGTTGTCACTTCACAATTCGGTGAGAGACTGCTTCGAGAGTCTTATCGGTAGAATCTTCGATTTTCTTCAACATTCCTGGGAGTCTGCACAGAATTGTCAGCTGAAATGTGGCTGATTTCCCTTGAAATCTGCGTGCTCTCGTACCGGAAACGGCACTTTCACGCATGGAAGGCAAGAAACATCGCTTGCAATTCGCTTTTTCTTCGCTATAATCCGCCCATGGCTGTCACACGAAGGCAAAAAGAGATCATCGACTTCCTGGAAACGTTCGTCTCGCGCAATGGCTATTCCCCTTCCTTTGAAGAGATTGCCCGTGGAATGAACCTGAAAAGCCTGGCGACGGTGCATAAACACATCACCAACCTGGAGAAGAAGGGGCTTCTGGACCGGGTTCACAACCGCAGTCGGTCCATCGATGTACTGCCTCCGGGGGCCCGCAATCGAACCAGCGATCGGCTCCCTCTCGCAGGCCGCATCGCAGCAGGACTGCCGGTGGAGACATCAGAGAATCCCGAGACGATTTCCCTCCACGACGTGGTCGGCAATCGCGATGTCTTTGCACTCGAGGTGCGCGGCGATTCGATGCGCGACGAGCACATCATCAATGGCGACTATGTTTTGGTGGAACGCACACGTACAGCACGGCAAGGCGAGATCGTCGTCGCTCTTGTTCACGGCAGCGAAACGACCCTCAAGCGCTTCTACGCAGAGGGGCAGGTCGTACGGCTGCAACCGGCCAATATTGAAATGGACCCGATCTACGTGCCTGCAGCGCAGGTTGCAATCCAGGGCCGTGTCCTGGGAGTTCTACGCAAATATCGCTGAAAATCTGAATGAATCCACTAAAAAGCCCGGCGATCGCCGGGCTTTTGTGCGTAAATGCGGCAGTTACGCTAACAGCCGTTGGACCTTCTCTTCGATCACGTCTTGTGGTGCGTACCCCACCACCTGGTCTGTAACCTTGCCCCCTTTGAAGAAGAGAAGTGCCGGAATTCCCCGAATCCCATAGCGTGAAGGAGTGGCCGCGTTGCGATCCACATCTACCTTCGCCACTTTCAGCTTGCCCGCATAAGTCTGCGCGACTCCGTCGACGATGGGCGCAATTGCTTTGCAGGGACCGCACCAGGCAGCCCAGAAATCAACCAGCACCGGCTGCTCGCTGCGGAGCACCTCCTGCTCAAATGTTGCATCGCTTACTTCCAAAACACCCAAACTTTCCATGGATCTCCTTCTCGCGCCGCTTCTTAAGATTAGCTGAAACCGTGCCTCTATAGGATGCTCTATGAGGCTATCAGGTCGCAATCTGCCCCACGAAAGCCAACTCTTCCCTTGTGGTTGTAAGCGCTTACAGTTTTCAGGCCGCTTTCAGCACCATCGGCAAGGCAATCGCTTTATCTCAAGCAAAAATAGAAGCGCCCGGATCCGGTATCGGATCACGGGCGCTAGAGCAGCCCTCCCCCAGAACTGCCCACGGATGCGAATTTAGGTTGTCCGCCGTTTAATATCAAGGAAACTTAGGTAATCGAATCAGTAATTCGCAATAGGTGATTTACCTCACAGTTAACCTCTGCGTCAGCTATTAACTCCTCAGTGAACAGGGGCCAGGCACTCAAAAAACGGATCATCGTTCTAATCCCAGTGACTTTTTCGCCCCTGATTCCTCAAATCGGCAACCAAGCAGTCTCGGCTCAGGCAGGCCGTCCAGCGCGCTGGCGATCGCATCCGAAGCCGGCTTAATCTCCGCGTCACCGTCCACAATCACCAGGATTGCCGACCCTGCGCCGCTCAAACTGACTCCCAAAATTCCGCCTATTCCTGCCAAAGGGAGGAGTTTCGGCAACATCGGGCACATCTCGGCGCGATAAGGCTGGTGAATTCGATCTTGCATTGCCACTCGCAGCAGGTCTCCGCGGCCCTGGGAAAACGCGAGGCCGAGCAAGCAAACAGCCTGAATATTCGCAACCACGTCGGCGCTCGTATAGCTTCCCGGGAGTATCGCTCGCGCCTTGCTGGTCGCCAGTGAATCGGGCGGCAGCACCACGATCGCGCGCCAGGCCTTGGGGGGGGCAACCCGTGCCGCATGCACCCTGCGACCTTCGTTTGAAGCTGCGACAAATCCGCCCAGCCAACACGCGGCGACGTTATCCGGGTGGCCCTCCAGTGCGCAGGCTTCTTCCAGAATGCGCTCGGAGCACCAGCCCAGTTCGCCAAAATGGACGGCCAATGCGATTGCAGCAAGCCGGCCGGCGGCCGAGGAGCCACACCCCATTCCAAGCGGAATGTCATTCCGCATGCGGATCGCAAGAGGCCTGACGTGTCTTTCATTCTCAGCGAGAATGCGGCCGTAAGCTTCCAAAATCAGGTTGTTCTTGAGCAGGGAGCACAATTTGCTGTCCTGCCCGGTTGCGATGATGGAGAATTCCTCCGCCGCTTCCGCCTCAATCTCAAGAAAGAAATTCAGGGCAACCGCTGCTGCATCGAATCCAGAACCCAGGTTGGCGGAGGTCGCAGGCAACCGCATTTTGAAGGTTTTCGCACTGCCGCTCATCCAGTCAATCCCTTCAAGGTTGCTAATACCGCAGACGGCGTTGCATCGACAGCAACGGCATTGCGCTGCAAGGCTGCGATCTCCTGCTGATGCCCGGCAACTTCAGCGTCTCCGAGCAGCGTTCCGCGATGGAAGTTGATGGTGTAGTCGGCGTCCTTCAGCGTATGGCCGGTAAGCAGCAGCACGACAGTCTCGCTGGCGGCCACCTTTCCCTGATCGCGCAGTTTCTTGAGGCCCGCAAGGGTCACGGCAGAAGCGGGTTCACAACCGAGGCCTTCGATGCCAAGCTCAGCCTTCGCAATCGCGATCTCTGCTTCAGTGACATCGAGGCACCATCCGCCTGTGTCTTTGACGACGCGCGCAGCCTTGCGCCACGAGGCCGGATTTCCGATGCGTATCGCAGTCGCGCGCGTGTGTGCCTCCACCGGCTCCATCTGTTCGCCGTTGTTGTTAGCAAAACTTCGCGCCAGAGGATTCGCGCCTTCGGCTTGAATCACCGAGATGCGCGGCATCCGCGCCACGAGTCCGAGCTCGTGCAGTTCCCTGAAGCCTTTGCCAAGAGCCGAGCTGTTCGCCAGGTTTCCGCCCGGAACGATCAGGTGATCGGGAACAGTCCAGTCAAACGCTTCGGCAATCTCGAACGCTGGTGTTTTCTGTCCTTCCAGCCGATAGGGATTCACAGAATTCAGAAGGTAGATCGGTGCTTCATTCACGATCTGCGTTAGCACACGCACGCAACCGTCAAAATCCGACTTGAGCTGGCAAGTGATGGCACCGTAATCCATGGCCTGCGAAAGCTTGCCCCATGCAATCTTGCCCTCGGGAATCAACACCAGGCTGCGCAGACCCGAGCGCGCAGCATAGGCGGCCATGGCAGCCGAGGTGTTTCCGGTCGACGCGCATGCAACCCACTCGAATCCGCGCTCGCGCGCCACGCTCAGGGCCGCCGTCATGCCCGTGTCCTTGAATGATCCGGTGGGATTCATTCCCTGGTGCTTGGCGAAGAGCTGGTCGATGCCGAGCGCCTTGGCTACGCGCTTCAATTTGTAGAGCGGCGTATTGCCTTCGTGCAGGCTCACCGCATTGCCGAAGTTGTCGAGGATGGGCAGCAGTTCGCGAAATCGCCAGACTCCGCTCTGATCCAACGCCTCACCGGAGCAGCGCCGCTCTCGCCACAGCCACTTGAGAGCACTGGGATTGGGCCTGTTGAGTCCTTGTCGCTGTCCCCAGCCAGCGTACTCAACTTCAAAAAGATCGCCGCACTGCGCACATCGAAAGTCCGGCCGAGCCTCAGGGCCGGCGATGCGCGTGCCGCATCCAAAACACCGTAAAGTATGCAGATTGTCGTTCATGCCTTGGTTTTAGCGTAACAGAGGATCTGCCAGCTCCCGATCACGCAGGGAACTGCTGTTCATCGCAGCATCCAATGCGGCATAGATCACCAAATCAGGAATTCTCAAACCCCAGGATCACGGGTTCCATCTGCAGATGAATTCCAAATCGCCGGGCAACTTCGTTTCTGATCTTGTCGGCCAGCACCATGATCTCCGCAGCCGTTGCGTCTCCGCGATTTACCAGCGCCAGCGTGTGTTTGGATGAGATTCCCGCGCGGCCAAGCGCATAGCCTTTGTTGAACCCGGCTTTCTCGATCAGCCATGCAGCGGCCAGCTTCACGCAGCCTTCATTGCCGGGACCAGCGGGAAATTGTGGCGGATCCACACCAGCGACCGCCGCCACAGCGGCCACCTGCTCCGCACTCACAATCGGATTTTTGAAAAAGCTGCCCGCGCTGTGGCAATCTGGATCGCCTTCGACGAGCAGCATGCCTTTCGATCGCCGGATGCGGCGGACTGTCGCTGCGACATCGCGCAGCCCAGGCATCACATCCGCTGCAAATGCTCTTTGCAGGTCAGCATATTTCAGCGTCGGAGCACCTTGCAGTTTGAGCCTATAGTCCACACGCGTCACGACGAACCGCCCGCGATCCGTCGTATTGAAGCGGCTGTGTCGATAGGCAAATGCACATTCGGCGGCGCTCAACTCCACGGAAATGCATTCGCGCAAATCGAAGGCCCGTACACGATCGACCACGGAGGAGACTTCCTGCCCGTAAGCACCCACGTTCTGCACCGGAGTCCCGCCAACCGTGCCGGGAATGCCCGCGAGGCACTCCAGCCCGGCGCATTCATCCTCAACGGTTCGCTGCACGAATTGGTCCCAGTCTCCCCCTGCGCCGACCTGATAAAAGCGCTCATTCGAACCCGCAACCTCTTCTCGAACTTGAATCCCTTTGAGGGCGATATGCAGAACCAGCCCCTTGAATCCCGCATCCGCAACAAGCAAGTTACTTCCGCCTCCGAGCACAAAGAGAGGTACGCCCTTCGCGCGTGCCCAGGTTGTAGCCTCGGCGATATCCTCCTCTGACTGCGCGGTGATAAACCAGCGCGCCGGACCGCCGATGCCCAGGGTTGTGTACGACGCAAGTACCTTGTTTTCTTCGACGATCACTCTTCCAAGGCTACACCACTTGTTTTCGGTAGAATGATGTGAGGCAACACCCTTTGCCGGAGGCTACATGTACCCAGAACTGATGGTCATTCCCATGCGCGAGGAACTGGTCCGCGCCGGGATCGAGGAAACCCGCACCGCCGAGGACGTTGATGCCGCCCTTGCGCAACCCGGGACAACATTGCTTGTCGTGAACTCGATCTGCGGATGTGCAGCGGGCAAGATGCGTCCCGGTGTTCGACTCGCGCTCAGCAACACCGCGAACGCGCCCGATCACAAGATCACCGTCTTTGCCGGGCAGGATCGCGAAGCCACCGAGAAGGCACGCAGCTATTTCGAAGGCCACCCGCCCACCTCGCCTGCCATTGCGATTCTGCGCGACGGAAAGCTCGTCTACCTGATGCAGCGTTTCGTGATCGAACAGGCGACGGCACAGCAGATCGCTGGCGAACTGATTCGCGCCTTTGACGAATTCTGCGCTAAGACCCCCGCATAGCGAACGATTTCCCTTCTCTTCTCAAAACGAAACGGCCTCCCGCGAAGGAGGCCGTTGTTGTTTGCGAACGATTTAGGCTCAATCCCCTTGCACCGCCTGTGGCTCCGGCAATTGCTGAACCTTGCTGTGTTTCCGCGAATAGCCGAAATAGATGATCAGGCCGAACAGGAGCCAGCCAATCATCACTTCCCATGTAATCAGCGGAAGGCGCGTCATCAGAAACACCGCAGAGATGATGCCCAAGATTGGAACCACGGGAACAAACGGCGTTTTGAAGGGGCGATGCATATCGGGATGTCGCGCACGCAACACCCATACCCCTGCACAGACGATCGTGAATGCCAGCAGCGTACCGATATTCACCAGCTTTGAAAGCTGATCAATGGGCAGGAATCCCGGCATGATCGCCACAATGGCGCCTACCGCGATCGTTGAAATCCAAGGGGTTCGAAATTTGGGGTGAATGTCTGAAGCCCACTTCGGCAAAAGTCCATCCTTTGACATCGAGAAGAACACCCGCGACTGGCCCAGTAGCATTACCAGCATCACCGTGCCCAACCCAAAAACGGCACCAACATTAACCAGCAACTCGCCCCACCCGATGCCTGTCACCTTAATGCCAAGCGCCACCGGCGCAGCGACATTCAACGCCTTATAGTTCACCAGCCCAGTGAGGATCGTGGAAACGATGATATACAGGATGGTGCAGATGACCAGTGAACCTAGAATGCCGATCGGCATGTCCTTTTGGGGATTCTTAGCCTCCTGCGCAGCCGTTGAAACCGCGTCGAAACCGATGTAGGCAAAAAACACAGAGGCCGCACCAAGCGCAATCCCGTTCATGCCGAAATTTCCGTGGCCATCGGAGGGCGGGATGAATGGATGCCAGTTATGAAAGGCCAGTGAAGGATGCAAGATCAGGTAATAGCCGCCCAGAACGATGAAGACCCCGACCACGGTCAACTTCACGAATACAATCAAGCTGTTCAGATTTGCCGATTCCTTGATTCCGATTACAAGCACTGTTGTAATCAGCACGACCACCAGGATTGCCACCAGGTTGAAGAGTCCTGTAGCGTGCGGCAGGCCGACCTCGGATACATCCATCGGGAGCGACATCGCCGGCATCCATTGGTCCTGATAAAAGACCAACGGCGTTCCTGGCGTAGCTGTCAGTTGCGGCGGAATATGGATGTGCATTTGCGCCAAGAGGCTGGTGAAATAGCCTGACCACCCCGATGCAACCGTCGCCGCGCCAAATCCGTACTCCAGCCCAAGGTCCCAGCCAATAATCCAGGCCACAAGTTCGCCGAGCGTCGCGTATCCATAGGTGTATGCGGATCCCGCGATGGGAATGATTGAGGCAAACTCGGCGTAACAGAGCCCAGCAAACGCACAAGTAATGCCCGCCAGCACAAAACTGAGCGACACAGCCGGTCCCGCAGCAGTAGCCGCAGCTGTTCCAGTCAACACAAAAATACCGGCACCGATGATAGCCCCGATGCCGAGCGTGATCAGGTTCATCGCTCCCAGCGACCGTTTGAGCGTGTGCTCGCCCGTTTCACTTGCCTCTCGTTGCAGCATCGACATCGGTTTGGTTCGTAGCAGCTTGTACATGAGTGAGGGACATCCTCCGAAAGGGCTTTAGGTACGATTGGTCATTTCTGCGTTCGTGGTTGATTGCCGCGACCAGAAGAGATATACAGGTATTCCGAGCAGGACAAGAACCAGGCCCGGCCAAGTGTATTGGGGCTTGTATCGCAATAATACGACACATATCCACGAAGCCATGACGATATACAGCGCGGGAAGGACCGGGTAGCCAAGCGCTTTATAAGGGCGGCTGGCATGCGGTTGCTTTACGCGCAAAACGAAGAGTCCAAGAATCGTCAAGATGTAGAAGACGAGCACCGCGAAGATGATGTAGTCGAGTAACTGGCTGTAGGAACCCGAAACGCAGAGGAGCGCTGTCCAGCAGGCTTGAACGAGTAGCCCTGCTGCGGGCGTCTTGTACTTCTCGTTCAACTTGCCCACGGACTTGAAAAACAGACCGTCCTGGCTCATGGCGTAGTAAACGCGCGCACCAGCAAGAGACATTCCGTTGGCGCAACCAAATGTCGAGATCAGAATTGCCGCCGCCATCAGGTAGGCGCCGCCGGAGTGGAACACCGCTTCTAGCGCTGCTGTTCCTACTCGATCTTCCGCAGCATATTGAATGCCGCGCGCCATCGCTGTCGCACCGTGCGGATCGCCGTGCATCGGCAACACCATCAGGTATCCGAGCGTGGCCAGAAAATAAACTGTTACAACAAAGCCGGTTCCCATGATTAGCGAGAGCGGAATATTCCGGCGCGGATTCTTCACTTCCCCTGCTGTAAAAGTGATGTTGTTCCAGGCATCGGCGGAGAATAGCGAACCCACTTGCACCACGGCAAGAATCACCAGCAGGTTCACGAAGACAGTTGGTCCGACGATTCCCACCTGCACAGGATGCATGGCGCTCCATCCTGCGTTCTTCCAGAACTCGCTTCCAGCCTGAGCCGAAATTGGCTGCCATCGCGGTTGCATTGCGGCCGATGGTGAGAGTGAGCAGAACCAGCGCAGCCAGTGAGAGCGCCTTGGCCGAAGTGAAGATGTTCTGGATCATGGCTCCGAGCCGGACGCCAAACATGTTCACGAAGGCCAGGAAGAAGACGATCACGATGCCGGTGAGGTTGGCAGTGTTGACGCCGATATCCATGTTGCCCAGCACCATGGGTCCAACCTTAACGGGCGGAACGTGAGCAATGTGCCAGAGCCAGTGCGTCGTTGAGATCGAGGGGAAAAGGACGCCGAGGAACTTGCCGAAGGCTACGCAGACGGCGGCGATTGTGCCGGTCTGGATGACCAGGAAGAGCGTCCAACCGTAAAGGAAGCCCCACAGCGGCCCCAGTGATTCGCGCAAATAGACGTATTGGCCGCCAGCTTTCGGCATCATGGCGGCTAGTTCGCCGTAGCTCAGGGCGCCAATCACTGTCAGGATGCCGGTGACGACCCACGCTCCAAGTACGAGAGCCGGCGAATTGGCAGTCCGCGCGATGTCGGCATCTACAAGAAAAATGCCGGACCCGATCATGGACCCGGCTACGAGTGCGGTGGAACTGAACAACCCGAGCGTCTGCACCATCTTTGGCGCTTCGTGGGTAGTCGCGGCGGAGCTTTCGATTGCGGTGAGTTCGGGAGTTTGCACTGCGCTTGTTTTATCTGAATTTAAAACAATTGTCTTGCGTAATTTCGCCTCCAGCGCAGAGTCGGCTGAATTCTTTGGGTTAGCCGAATTGATCTTTCCAGCGCCTGAATTCCGCCGCGGGGTCGGCAGTGTGAAAAATCGCTTCGGAGACAGCAACCATGTTCACTCCAGCGTCCAGAACCGCCTGCGCCGTCTCAAACGTGATTCCCCCGGCTGCACTCAAAACAAGCCCGTGGCCTGCTTCCATGCGCAGCTTCTGCACACCTTCAACTCCAATTGGCTTCTTGGAGGTCTGCTTGGTTCTGGTCTCGAATACCGGACCAATGGCGAAGTAATTCGCCGGCTCGGTAAAGACCTCCGGCAAGATAGATTCGCTGCCGCCGAATGCGCCGATAATTCTCTCCGGCCCCAGAAGCCACCGCGCATCGCTTGCCGTCACGTCTCCGCTATCGAGGTGGACGCCGTCAAAACCAACGTCAAGAACGAGATCCTCCCGATCATCGAGAATCAACTTCACCTTGTCCCGGGGCATCGCCTCACGCAAAGCCACGGCTTCTTTCACAAGATCACGTGTTGAACTGATCTTGTTCCGGAATTCGAGCAGGCGCACGCCCGCTTTCGTCAGCGCATTTCCCAGTTTGCTGAGAAACTGGGGGCGACCCGTGAGGGGTAGGATCGATGCATCGAGGATCGGATAGACTCTGGGGTACCTGAAAACCATCGCCCGGGATTAGCCCTCAAGAAAGCACCCACCAGCATAGCGCAGATAACTCCGTCGAAGCTGCGAGGCGACAGACCCGGCCCCTTGAAACAGGCCAGATCTGTCGATCGACTTCGGCTCGACCCGCGGCTTCCCTGTGGTTGTCCTCACATCTCGTCGGCTGACGGGCCGTACATGCCTGGAACCTTCTTGTCGAGCAGCCGCAAATACACGCCGAGTTGAGCGCGGTGATGGATCAGGTGATTGACCACCCAGGTCCGCCACACGTTGTACTTGGAGTCGTCAATCCAGGTCTGGTCGCCCGCAACAAACTTCCAGTTCGAATCCCACTTCGCCGGTGTCATCTTTGCCAATTCTGGTTTAGCCTCGGCCACCTGTTTGTCAAAGCGCGCCAGCAGGTCTTTCTTGTTGGTCGGATCCTTCGGGTTCATATCCGGAGTCCAGTCGAGGCGATCCTTAGTCAGCGTGTGCATGGCCCAGTCTCCGTTGGTGTCGCTGACGTGAGCGGCCAGCCGGCCGAGGGGCATCGACTTGGCATGGGGTTTCCAAGCAAAATCGGCATCGTCAGGGATAGCTTCGAGGGTTTTCCGGGTGCTCGCGGTCTCGCGGTCATACTCAGCAATAAGTTCCTTTTGAAAGTCCATGTTGCAACCTCCACGTTGCGAAAGCCAGCATACACCGGTTTCCTGTCAAAGGGCGAAGAAAAAGCGATAAGTTTTGGTGACTACGCTCTTACCTTTCAGATGCGTGTTTCAACGTAGATCGCGCGAAAGTCTCGTCGGCGGGTAAACAAAGGGTCTGGGCGAGCGATAAGGACTGGAATGATTTACGGGCTTATGCCGTGCAGATTCCTTTTCAGAAATGGGCGGCAACGTGCCGTTTACAAGCTGATACCCTAGAGGCATGAAATTCGGCGTTCTGGTCTTTCCGGGGTCCAATTGCGACCACGACACCTACAACGTGATTGCGGAAATCGCGAACCAGCCAGTCACGTTCCTCTGGCATGATTCGGAGGACCTGCAGGGTGTGGATGCTGTTATGGTTCCGGGCGGATTCGCATATGGGGACTACTTGCGGACGGGGGCGATTGCGCGCTTTTCACCGGTGATGCAGGCGGTTCAGAAGTTTGCCGCAGGTGGCGGACTGGTGCTGGGTATTTGCAACGGATTCCAGATACTGGCCGAGTCGGGTTTGCTGCCGGGGGCGCTGATGCGCAATGCCGGGCTGAAATATATCTGCAAGCAGGTTCATCTACGGGTGGAGACGACGAACAGCCCGTTTACAAATCAGCTGAAACAAGGCGAGGTGCTGCAGATTCCTATTGGCCACATGGAGGGAAATTACTTCTGCACCCCGGAGGAACTGGCGCGGCTGGAAGCAGAAGATCGGATTGCATTTCGCTATGCAACACCAGCGGGTGTAGTCACAAGCAGCGCAAACCCGAATGGTTCTCTGAGCAGTATTGCTGGAATTCTAAATGAGGGCAGGAATGTGCTGGGAATGATGCCGCATCCGGATCGCTCCAGCGAAAGGCTGCTGGGGTCGGCTGACGGCTGGAAGATTTTCGCGTCCATGATTGAGGCGTTGGCAACGCACTGACCTGTGCGTGCGAACTGGGAAGCCGGGAATTCATGATCGACATCCATACTCACCTGATTTACGGCGTAGACGACGGTTCGCCGGATCTGGAAACTTCTGTCGAACTTGCCGAAACAGCGATCCGCGAAGGCGTCACCCACATCGTTTGCACTCCTCATGCAAGCGAGATTTATCCCTTTCAGCCTGAGGTAAACGAGAGTCGACTGGCCGAACTCCGGGAGCGGGTTGGCGACAAAGTCAAATTGAGTCTTGGCTGCGACTTCCACATGAACGCGCAGAACATCGCGGATGCCCTTGAGAATCCGCTGCGCTTTTCGATTGAAGGCAAGGGCTATCTTCTCGTCGAATTTCCTGACATGCTCATCCCGCAGCAACTGACGATTGCGCTGAGCCGACTGCGGAACGCGGGGTACACGCTGATCATTACTCATCCGGAGCGGAACCCGGTTCTGCAGCAGGATCCTGAGACGCTGGCGGAGTGGATGCGCGAGGGATGCCTGGTGCAGGTGACATCGGCATCGCTCTACGGGCGATTCGGAAAACTTGCGAAGGCATTCGCCGATGCTCTGCTGGAACGCGACTGGATCCATTTTCTGGCGAGCGATGCACATCATCCGGAGTGGCGTCCGCTGCACCTGAAAAAGGGATACGACTATGTAGCCGCCAAAATGGGTGAGGAGACGGCGCATCGGTTGTATGTCAGCAATCCGAGGGCGGCCGTGGAAGGTGCGAAGTGGCCGGTGCAGCCGGAAACTGTCGGGCTTTGGGAGGGTGTTCCTCTGGACTTCGATGCCCAAGCCAACGGCAAGGGTCGGCGCACAAACGGGGCGCGATCGGTCAGAAGAGGATTCTGGAGTCGCTTGTTTTCGCGATGATTGTCGCCCCAGAAGCGAGACATGGGCACCCAAATCTGGGCGCCGAGATAATTCCCTATAAACCCAGCCCGCCGTCAACGGTGAAGACCTGGCCGGTGATGAAATCGCTGGTTCCTGCAAAGAAAGCCACGGCTTGTGCCACGTCTTTTGCGGTGCCGTTGCGCTGCATGGGGGTTTTGGCCGCGAATCGCTGGGTGGCCGGCTGCCCCTTGTCTTCATCGAATTCGATCCAGCCCGGGGCTACGCAGTTGACTGTTACCTCAGGTGCGAAGGATTTGGCCATGGCCTCGGTAAGCATGTGGAGGGCGGCCTTCGATGCGCAGTAGTGGGCATGGCCGGCCCAAGCGCGCAATCCGCCGAGTGAGCCGATGTTGATGATGCGGCCATGAGACGCGCGCAGATGCGGCAGAGCCTCGCGGGCGACGAGAAAAGGTCCACGCGCATTGGTCTCGAAGACTGCGTCCCACTGATCGAGGCTGATCGCGTCGAGCGGAACAGATTCGTAAATGGCTGCGTTGTTTACCAGCACATCCAGATGACCATGGAAGCTGACCGAGGCGGAGATGGCGGAGCGCACGGATTGCTCAGAGCGCACGTCGCATTCAAGCGCAATCGCGAGCCTACCCAACTGCTTGATGAGTTGCACGGTTTGTTCGGCTTCGTCTTTTGAGTTGCGATAGGTGATGGTGACATCGGCACCGCCCGAGGCGAGTTCCAACGCGATTTCGCGGCCGATGCGGCGTGCACCGCCAGTGACCAGCACCGCTTTTCCGACGAGGGTTTGGCTGGTCATGGCGTGCTCATGTGTTGGGTTCGCCGCAGTTCAGAGTAGCCTGGCTACTGCGGTTTGGATGGAGGATTCGTAGGCTGGGCGGGAGAATCGCTGGGCTTATCCGTAGTTGCGGGCGGTACCGCGTCGACGGCCGGCGCGTCCTTTGGTGTGCCGGAATCGCCACTCTTGGGACTCTTCTGCGCGTCCGCATCCTGATCGTGGTTCTTGTAGATCGAGTATTGCTCGCCGGGCCGCTTGAGACGAATGCCGAAGGCCAGGTCGGATTTGTCGATCTTGTAATCCTGACCGTAGGTTTGATAGCCCTTGGCGATGATCTGCATACGCATCGTAGACCCCATGGGGAGGACGTCAATTATCGATTTTCCGTCTTCATTAGTCTTCAGTTCCATGTTGCCCTTGTCGCCATCGAGGTGAAAGATCACCGAGGCATTCTCAACGGGCTTGGAATCGGTATCGCGGACCACGGTAACCTCTATGCGCGAGGTAGGCGGTGGTGGCTTGTATTTGCGGCCACGACGGGCTGAATCCTGCGCAGAGAGACTGATTGCAGAAACGACTGCAAAGGTGATGGCGAGAGAGCGGAAGGAAATGCGAGACAACATACCAGTATTGTATCTGCTGGCGTGCACTCTAAGCGAGGGTTGGATCGTCGGATGAGGATGGTGCGAACCTTGGATGGATGACGTGATTCTGTGCGGGAATGTCACCCTTTCTGGACGGTTCTCGATCTCTCTCCAAGAGGGAAAAAGTCCCGAGGCTAAGGGGTCCGAAGATCCCTGCTCCTTCCGGTGACGAGCAGTGAAGTCCAATGATTTTCGGGAGTTGCGGCTTGACGGAGGGCGCTTCCTGTTACAAACCTGTTTCTCCCTGCATTGGCGACGCAAGGCGAAGTCAGCAATCCGGGTAAACTGAAGAGAAAGAGGTCGCTATGCCAGAGATTCAGCGCAGGAAGACGCCTACGGTCAAAATCGGCCACGTTCGCGTGGGCTGGGAGGTGCCGGTTGTCGTGCAGTCGATGACCAATACCGACACCGCCGATGTCGCGGGCACCATTGAGCAGGTGGCCGCATTGGCCATGGCCGGGTCGGAGATTGTGCGCGTTACGGTGAACAACGAGGATGCCGCCGCTGCAGTTCCCGCGATTGTGGAGGGACTCGACAAGCGCGGGATCCGAGTGCCGATCGTGGGGGACTTTCACTACAACGGACACCTGCTGCTGAAGAAGTTTCCGGAGACGGCGAGGGCGCTGGCGAAATACAGAATCAATCCGGGCAACGCGTCGATTGGGAAGAAGGACAACGACAACTTTCAGGTGATGGTGGAGTGCGCAGTTGAAAACCAGAAGCCGGTACGCATCGGCGTGAACTGGGGATCGCTGGACCAGTCTCTTCTCACCAGGATGATGGACGAGAACAGCAAGAAGGCCAATCCCCTTCCCGCGCGCGACGTGATGATGGAAGCGATGGTGGTGAGCGCACTGGAGTCGGCCAAGGCGGCCGAA
The DNA here is from genome assembly GCA_963735215.1 of uncultured Acidobacteriaceae bacterium. Lineage (GTDB taxonomy): Bacteria > Acidobacteriota > Terriglobia > Terriglobales > Acidobacteriaceae > Telmatobacter. Next base: position 894,168 of record CAVTKF010000019.1, read on the forward strand.
CACTTCGGGCTGCGGCCGGATCAGATCATTCTGTCGGCGAAGGTGAGCGGCGTTCGCGATCTGATCGACGTGTATACGAATCTTGCGTCGCGTTGCAATTACGCGCTGCATCTTGGTTTGACAGAGGCGGGCATGGGCGCGAAAGGGCTGATTGCTTCGACTGCCGGGCTAGCTCCTCTGCTGCTGGCGGGAATTGGCGACACCATTCGCGTAAGCCTGACGCCGAAGCCGGGCGGCGATCGCACGGAAGAGGTGCAGGCGGCGCAGCAGATTCTGCAGTCGCTCTCGATTCGCAGCTTTATGCCGCAGGTAACGAGTTGCCCGGGATGCGGGCGGACGACGAGCACATATTTCCAGGAACTGGCAGAGCAGATTCAGAGCTACCTGCGCACGTCGATGCCGGAATGGCGGAAGAAATATCCGGGCGTGGAAGAGCTGAAGCTGGCTGTGATGGGCTGCGTTGTGAATGGGCCTGGCGAGTCGAAGCACGCGAATCTCGGTATCAGCCTACCGGGGACGTTTGAAGAGCCGAAGGCGCCAGTGTATGTCGACGGGAAGCTGTACACGACGCTGCGCGGAGACACAATTGTGGCGGAGTTTAAGCAGATCCTCGATAACTATGTGCAGAGCCATTACGGGCAAGGGGCGAAGAGCGAAGAACTGGTCGGGACGCGGTGAAGACATCGAAGGGAAGCAGCATTCCGGCGTGTGGGTGAATAGTTCCCTTCCCGGCTGCTTCGGCGTAAGCTAGTTTTTCCCCGGAATGTGAGTTGTGATGCGGCGCTTGGTGCTGGTTCTATTGTTGTGTCCTGTGGCGGCTTTCGCTGCGCACCCAAAACCGTGTGTGAATCTGGACGAAGCTTCAAAGCTGCTCAACAAGGATGTGTGCATCAATGTGCACGTCTACGATGTGGTCGAACTGCCGGATGGCACGCGGTTCATGGATGTGTGTTCGCCGGACACGCCGGATGAGCAATGCCATTTCACGATTGTCAGCCTCAGGGAGGATCGCGAGGAAGTTGGCGAACTGCGGAGGTTTCGCGATGCCGATGTGCATGTGCGCGGGATTGTTCAGGCGATGCATGGACGCAATGGCATGGTGCTGAGTCATGCGCGGCAGTTCTACGGTGGGTCGCCAAAGTTTAAGCCGAATCCAAAACTGCTGCGCGGGTTTTCGGGGGATCAGGCGAAACCACCGATTGCCGATCCGAATTTGCGGCCGCATGGCGGACACCGGGCGTTTATGAGTTCGCGGGATCAGGAAAGTTTGCCGGGCAAGTAGATTTGCGATCTTATCGAATTCGCCACGGAATCATGGCCCGCTTGAGTTCTGCCAGCGGATAGAGAGTGCCCCGCCAGGTTACGCCACCGCGCTTGATGGTCAGAATCATCGAGCGCAGAAATGACCAGGCCAGGATCACCACACTCGGCGCGTACAGAATTGCAAGCAGCGGCGAAATGTTATTCAGTTTCCGGTTTGCATGGAAACTCATTGCAACGCTGCAATAGAGCGTGACGCACGCGGCTACTCCCCAGGGGCCTGCTGCAAGCGCCAACAGCGGCACCACGGCCTGCAGGCTGAGCAGCGCAGAGGCAAGCACCGTGGTCCCGATGCTATAGCGATGTCCGGCGAAGGCATTCTTTTCGAGCAGACGGACAATTCCCAGAGGTCCCTGTATCCAAGCAATTCTTACGAGACCGGGCCCCAGCACCATCATCGATTTGCGACGCAATTCCTTTTTCACAAGCCAGCCCAGCGAAACATCTTCCACAATCTCCATCCGCAGGCGTTCCATTCCACCGAAAGCTTTGAGCGCGTCCGCGCGGAGCAGGTTGAAACCGCCCACTCCAAAGAAGTCTTTTGCTTCAGGATCCTGCACCTTCCACATACGTGCGGCCCATTGACCAAGCGCCTGGATTGACCCTTGCACACCCGCCGCCAATACGCCTTCATGCGCCAATGTGGGCACCAGAACGACGTGATCGGCTGCTTCCCTTACTGCTGTTCGCAACGCGAGTTCCAAGGCGTCCGGCGCGAACGTTACGTCTCCATCGGTGAAGAGAACCCACGGGGCTCGGGCGCGTGCTACACCCAGGGCGAGAGCGTGCGGCTTGCCAAGCCAGCCCTGGGGCAATTCTCGATTGTGGATGACTTCGAGAGTGTTGGAGCCATTGTGAGGCCTCGATCCCACTGCATCGATAAGTTCGCCGGTACGGTCTTCCGAACGGTCGTCTATGGCAACGATCTGCGCTCGAACTCCTTTGGAGCAAAGCAGCGATTCGAGGCTCGCCTCAATCGAATCCTCCTCGTCGCGCGCCGGAACAACAACTGTTAGATCGGGCCCGCTGGTTTCGGGCAGTGCCGGCAACTGGCCTTTATCAATCTCAGTCAGGTCAAGGACTGACGCCATCCCACGCAGCGCCGTTGCTGAACGATACAGCCAGCTCAAAGCCATCAGCCAGGCCAGTGCAGTAAGCGTGAGCCGCAGCGGCTCGTTGGAAATCATGTTGCCAGTATCAAGCACGACGGGATGCAACCTAGTGTGGTGAGTCTGAATTCCTTAATAGAAACGAGGAAAGCCCAGAAGCAGATTCTTCGCTCGCCACCCCCAAACTGAGAGAACTTTGGGGCCCCTTTCGTTCAGAATGACACCGCCATTTAGGGAAAGAATTTCAGATTCAGGACACTAGAGAGGACTATCTTCCAGTTGCGGCGCGAATCGCGAGCCGACGAGCAGGATGATGCAGGAGAGGACGAGGAAGACCAAAGTGGCTCCGAGGCCGATGCGTAGATTCGAATGATCGGCAATTCTGCCGATGATCTGGGGCGAGAAGGTGTCGCCGAAGAAGTGGATGCAGAAGAGATTCACCGAGACGGCCGTTGCGCGCACGGGTGCGGAGACGGAGTTCACGATCGCGGTGTTGAGCGGGCCTGTGTTGAGGAAGAGAAAGAACTCAGCGAGGAAGAGTGCGGGGATGGTCCAGCGCGCTGGGCCGAAGAAGAGCAGGATGCCGAATGGAAGCGTCAATGCGACGCTCCAGAAACTGAGCAGGTATAAGGCTCGGTGGTTGGTCCGGAGCCAGCGTTGCGCGATCCAACCGCCGATGGCGGTGCCGAGGATGCCATTGATTACCGTGCTTGCACCGGCGACCTGGCTGGCCTTGGCGACGGAGAGGCCGATGGGGTCGTGAAGAAATTCGGGGACCCAATTGGAGATGCCGCCCATGGCAAACGTCAGCGTTGCCAGTCCAAACGTTGCGGTGAGGAAGGCAGGATTGCGAAAGAGTCCGACGAAGGTTGTGCGGTCGCTTGTCGCTTGGATGTGGTCCTGTGCGCCGCGAACGGGCTCGTGGCCGAAGAATCCGTAAAGCACCGCGACGATGAGGCCGGGAATTGCGCAAATGAAGAAAGGCTGTCGCCAACCCCATGCCGATCCCATTTGACCGCCGGCCATGTAGCCGAGGGCAGCGCCAACGGGAATGGCGACGTAGAAGATGGAGAGGATGCGGTTGCGATCTCTTTCCGGATAAAAGTCGGCTATTACTGCGGGGGCGAAGATGCCGAAGGAAGCTTCGCCGATGCCGACGATGGCGTGGCGGAGGTAGAGCGTCCAATAGCTGTGCACCCATGCAGTGCTGAGTGTGGCGAGGCTCCACAGAATGGCGCCGCCGATGATGAGCGGCTTGCGGCGATATCGATCACCCAGCCAGCCGGTGAGCGGCGCGGCAAACATGTAGACGAAGAACATGGCCGTGGTGAGCGCGCCCATCTGCTCGCGGGTTGCGTGGAATTCATTCTGGATGAGGGAGAGTTCGCCGGGGAGGATGTAGCGGTCGATGTAGTTGAGCAGGTTGAGGGCAATCAGCAGGATCAGCGTGGCGAGGGCAGGGCTGATGCGGGAAGTCGCAGATGAAGTTGCTGTCGCCAATCTGGAGGGTCCTCGGTTTTGAGTATCCCACGGCGGGATGCGAGGGTTATTTAGATAGCTCGATTGCCTTCAAGGGCGCTTTCCTGTGACGGTATAAAGAGTGGATGCAGCGAAAAAACGTCCCGCAGCATTTCGTTGCTCGAGATCTTCGAGGAATTCGTCTGCATCTTCCCTAATCATCGAACCACGCGAGACGAATTCTGAAATGGAGGGCGCGATCACCCAATCCTTGAAGAACGACCAGTCATCGAAGAGGACAGGAATGGGGATCGTCTGAATATTCACAAATTCTTCGGCTCGAAGCCATCCGGCGTATTCACGTACAACAACTCGATTTCGAACGCCGTCGCTGAACAGCTGGGTGAATTGGCGTGCGAGCTGATTGTTGCTGCATCCTACGGCCAGTCCATCCCAGTCCATATCTGAAATTGCGACGCGGCCCATCGGGGCAGTTACCCGGCACATTTCACGGATTGCTTTTCGCGGATCTGGAACATGAATCAGCAACTGCGTAGCCATCACGCGATCGATGCTTTGATCCGGAAATGGAAGCGACTGAACGTCCATTATGTCGAAGGTGAGGTTTGCAGTACTCGCCGTCTCTGCGCGTTTCCGTGCTTCCCGGATCATCGCTTCGCTCAGGTCACCCCCATACGCTTTGCCCGGTTCGGTCAGTTTTGCCATGATGGCCAGCATGTCGCCAGTTCCGCACCCGCAGTCAAGGATGGATAGACCGGGCTGCAAAGCGAGATGAGCGAATGCCACGCTGGAGTTTGCGCGAGCGAATTCCAGTGCGCGAACTCTTGAAGCATCGAGAAATCGAATGAAAAAACTGGGATCTTCGGTCTTGTCCACCTCAATCCATGCGTCGTTCAAATGGCTGGCGATGCGCTTTTCTGTCACGTTATTCTCATGCTCCGAGGATTTCTGGCGAGGAAGTTCCACAATGGTATCAGTCGGAAGCGCAAACCGATTTCACGTCAGGTCGGGGTCGTGCGTGAGCCGGTTGGCTAGAAGCGGCGGTCGCCTCCAGCAATGCGCCTTGAATTATTTTGGACCGGAGTGTATGGGAATTGCATTGTGAAGCGCTACTAGAAACCATGCACCATTTCTGCGAACGTACACGTGAGTGAATCTGATTGTGCCCTCGAAGCTGGCATTGGGGTTAGCAGTCCATGTGTGCATCTGGCCCCACTTTGCACCGGATCCCTTTAGTTTCAATTCCCCAGTTACCACGGCAAAGTCGCCCAGGACCTGTATATGGCTAACTCGTTGTTCGTAAGTTTCCCAACGAAACTATCCCGACTTGATTAGCACAGCAAGCGGATAGAAATATTCCTTGAGCCAGGCACTTTTGTTTTGCTCGTATCCAGATATGTCGGTCTGACGGTACTCGTCCGCCATGGATCGGGCAATCGATTCATCGTCGCCGCTCAGACTGGTTTTAACTCGCGCCGCCATCGTGGCCGAAGTTCGGTTTCTGCTGATGGAGTCTCAGTTTGTCCATACATCGAGAAACCCAGGCAGCATCCAATCAGAAGCGTCGTGAAGAAGGTCTTGTCAGGCATCGCCCTATCCTACATAAAGCCATAAAGCGTCCGCCCCGAGCTTTCTTCACAAGGAGAGCATGTGCGGCCACGTCACTTTTCGGGTCTTGGCCAGCGGGCTTCCACGGTTGTCGCGATGCCGCCGCGGGGGCGGAACTCGCCGTGGACAATTGCCCAGACGGGGTCGCAGGCCTTCACTACGTCTTCAAGGACCTGGTTGACGATGTTTTCCTGGAAGATGCCGAGGTTGCGGTAGCTGAAGAGATATTCCTTGAGCGATTTGAGTTCGAGACAGCGGGCCCGGGGCATGTAGCGGATGGAGAGCGAACCGAAGTCGGGCAGGCCTGTCTTGGGGCAAACGGAGGTCAGTTCGGGATCGTCAATGACAATTTCGTAACCGGGAAATTGGTTTTGCCAGGTCTCGATGGCGGGAAAAGCGAAGTCGAGCCCGGCTTTGGCGTGATCGTCGGTATAGCGGGGTTGGTGAGACATATCCCAATTGTACGAGGGATCAAGATGAACACCTCGTCATGCAAGTTTCTACTCCTGATTCATGCAAATTTCTGCTTCTTAAGGGCTTGGCAATGAGTCTTATATACTGGCGTTGGTCGCCTGCATGGTTACAGAAAGAAAGCAATTGGACCGCAAATGGCTTTGGTTCGGTGCGGTCGCAGTTCTCGTCGTGGTTTATTTTGCCGCTCGATCTCTCACGCGGGATCGCCTGCCTGTGCGCGCAGCCGAAGTTTCTCAGGAGCCTCTGGCAAGCACTACGAGCACCAATGGCAAGGTAGAGCCGGTTAACAATATTGAAATCCATGCACCCATCCCCGCCACTGTGAAGGCAGTGTATGTGCAGGCCGGGGACACGGTTCCGGCGGGCAAGTTGCTAATGCAACTGGATGACATCGACGCAAAGGCAAAGCTGGCAGGCGCAGACAGCGCGGTGAAGTCGGCCCAGGCATCTCTTGAGGCTGCTACGCAAAACGGCACCCTGGAGCAGCGGCAGGGCGTGACTGCGGAGATTGCGCGCGACAAACTCGATAGGGACCAGGCACAGCACGATCTGGATGCCCTGGTAAAACTGAGCGCCACAGGCGCGGCGTCTCCGAGCGAAGTGACAGCTGCCCGCGAAAGGCTGGCAACAGCCGAGGGAAATCTGCATGCAGCGGAGCAGAACGAACACAGCCGCTATTCTCCCGCCGAAGTTGCCCGTGCGCAGGCCGCGGTGCGGGATGCGGAGGCCAATCGACAGGCAGCGCAGCAAGTGCTGTCGCAGACTTCAGTGCGCGCTCCTTCAGCGGGCACCGTCTACAGCCTGAACGTGAATGCGACGGAGTTTGCGGAACAGGGCAAGTTGCTGCTGCAGATGGCGGACCTAAAGCAGGAGCGCGTTCGAGCCTACTTCGATGAACCGGAGATCGGAAAACTCGCGGTGGGCCAGCCGATCCTGATCAAGTGGGATGCGAAGCCCGGGAAATTCTGGCACGGGCACATCGAGCGCACGCCGATCACGGTGACCACCTACGGAACGCGCAATGTGGGCGAGGTTCTGATTCATATTGACGATGTCGACGAACAACTGTTGCCGGACACGAACGTCACCGTGACTGTGACGACCGCGAGTGAAGCGAATGCGCTGAGCATTCCCCGCGAGGCGCTGCGATCAGAGAACGGCAAAACTTATGTCTACAAGATCACAGGCGACGAGCTGAAAAAGACCGGTGTTGTGACCGGTGCGCTCAACCTTACGCAGGTTGCCATTCTTTCAGGACTGAGAAACGGTGACTGGGTTGCGACGGGAACCACAACCGGACAGCCTCTGCAAGAGGGCGTCCCGATCAAGAGAGTGCCGTGAAGAAGGCGCTTCAGATGGTCGTGCTGGCCGCCGTTGTCTTGTCTGCGCCGGCCGAGGTCCCGAAGGATGGTCTCGCACCCGCCGATGCAGCACTGCAATCGGGCGAGGCGGACAACGCGCTCACGTTGCTGGGTTCGTTGCCATCTTCTGCAGAGACACATAATTTGCGCTGCCGGGTTTATTTCACGCTGGAACGTTGGGATGCTGCCGCAGACGAATGCGACCAGGCGGTCAGACTCAATGGCCAGAGCGCGACCAATCATCTGTGGCTGGGGCGGGCTCTCGGTGAGAAAGCCGACAACTCGTCGTTTATTACTGCGTTCAACCTTGCGAAGCGTACGCGCGCTGAATTCGAGCAGGCTGTGAGCCTCGAACCGCATTACGGTGAGGCTCTGACCGATCTCGGTGAGTTCTACACGTCTGCGCCGGCCGTGGTAGGCGGAGGCCTTGACAAGGCACGGGCGCTGTTACCGTCATTGGAGAAGATCGACCCAGCGCGAGCGCACGTTCTGCTTGCGCGCATTGCCGAGAGCCACAAGGATTATGTGACCGCAGAGCGCGAATACAAGCTTGCGACTTCCACTGGCGACCATCCTGCATTTGGCTGGATCACCCTGAGCAGTTTCTATCGCAAGCGCGAACGCTGGGACGATATGGAAGCTGCTGTAGAAAACGGCTACAGAGCCGCACAGCATGATCGGCACGCGGGCGTTGCGCTCTTTAACGGAGCCTCGGTGTTGGCGCACGGCAATCGAAACCTGAGTTTTGCCGCGAAGATGCTGGAAGAATATCTCGCAGATTTTCCCAGGACAGAGGAAGGCCCGGCATTCGAAGCCTACACGCGGCTTGCCCGGCTTAAAGGTCAGTTGGGCGACAAGAACGCTGCGTGGCAGGCACGGACGGCGGCCCTGAAACTCGCGCACGACTACAAGCCGGCGCTGGAGCTGACATTTTGATTCAATTGCGACCACTGACGAATGGCGAGAGACCGCGAATTGCGACGGTCATCGGGAAGGTTGCGGTTGTGATTGCGGCCGGGCTCATTTGCCTGCCCACCGCGGCGCAGGCGCAGGTTTCATTGGCCACGGTTATTGATCTGGCGCAACGGAACAGCACCGGAGTGCGTGCGGCGATGGCCGACGTGGACAAGTCGAACGCGCAACTGTCGGAGACCAAGGACACCGTCATTCCCACCATCAACATCGAGACCGGATTGCCGGTCTTCCCGGAAGTAGGTTACACCGGTTCTCCACCCACGATCTGGGGTGCGACCGTGCAGTCGCTTGTCTACAGCATTCCCCAGAAGCGCTACTTCGATGCCGCAGGATATGGGCTTCGGGCGGCAAAGGCGAGGTTGCAGGATGCGCGCCAGCAGGTGGCGCTGGATGCTTCAACGGCTTACATCGAGCTTGACACCGTCAATCAGGAACTTGCAGGTGTGCAACAGCAGGAACAGTTCTCTGCCCGGCTTGTCGAGGTCGAACTGCAAAGGACCGAGGCGGGGGTCGATCCGATCAGCGAGCAGTTGCAGGCCCGACTCACAGCCGCACAGATCCAGCTGAAACGTCTGCATCTTGAGACGCGTGCTGCAAACCTGGAGACACAGCTCGAGACGCTTACCGGTCTGCCGCCGGGGTCGATCAAAGTCGATCATGCGAGCATTCCGGAGATTCCGCAGGTGCACGGCGACCTGGCTGCCCGCGAGATCGACGGAGTCAAGGCGTCACACTTGCTTGCGACGTCCAAGGCCCTGCAGGCCAAGGGCGATTGGGAGACGAACTACTTACCCGAATTGCGATTCTCGATAGAATACTTACGCGTCACGACCCTTCTAAACAGTGTGAACCAGTACTTCAAAACTGATCTGCCAGCCAACAACTTTGCATCCGGGATATCAGTAAATCTTCCGCTCCTCGACATGGGCCGACGCGCGAGGGCCAAGGAGTCCGCAGCGGAAGCACTGCGGTCCAAGGTGGAGGCGGAGCAGGCAGAGAAGCAGAATGACCTAGCTATATCGGATCTTAGCGGGAGCATTCGTGAGCTGGATACGCAGGCGGAGATTGCGAGTCTAAAACAACAAATCGCGAATGAACAGCTGAAGGCCGTATTGACACAGTTGGAGTTAGGCAACGGAGGAGGATCGGGGCCCGGCTCTCAGCCGCAGACGCCCCCCAAGGCCGAGCAACTGGCACGGATCGATGCGGGCCAAAAGACTGAAGATGCACTGGATGCAGGTTTTGAACTGGCGAAGGCGCGTCTTAACTTATTGCGCGCATTGGGCCATATGGACGACTGGCTACACGAACTGCACAAGTAACCACCGGAATACACATCCAAACCCGTGTAAAAACTACGCTAAATGTTAGAATTGAAGGGATGCCCATGCCTCTGAAAACACTCTTCCTCAACCCGCCTTCGTTTGAGAATTTTGACGGTGGCGCAAGTTCACGTTGGCCTGCTACGCGCGAAATCGAGTCCTACTGGTACCCCGTGTGGCTCACCTACCCTGCAGGTTTGCTGGAAGGCTCGCGCCTGGTGGATGCGCCGCCTCACCACGTGTCGGCCGATGAGACGATCAAGATTTGCAAGGACTATGAGTTCCTCGTCCTGTTCACCTCGACGGTGGGATGGGAAGGCGATCAACGCCTGGCCGAAGCGATCAAGAAGGCGAACCCTTCGATTCGCATTGCCTTTGTCGGGCCGCCGGTAACAACTTCGCCGGAGAAGGCGCTGAACGAGTGCGAAGTGCTGGACTTTATCTGCCGCCGCGAATTCGATTATTCCGTGGTGGAGTTTGCCCAGGGCAAACCGCTGAACGAGATTCTCGGGATTAGCTACAAGAAGGATGGAAAGATCCTCCACAATCCCGATCGCCCGCAAGTGGAAGACCTGGACGCGATGCCGTGGGCGACGAAGATCTACAAGCGCGACATGGATGTGACGAAGTACAACGTGCCGTTTCTGCTGCACCCGTACATCGCGCTTTACTCGACGCGCGGATGCCCCGCGCAGTGCACCTTCTGCCTGTGGCCGCAGACGCTGAGCGGACATGCATGGCGCAAGCGGTCGACGGACGACGTGGCTGCAGAGTTGAAGTGGGCGCATGAGAACTTCCCGCATGTGAAGGAATTCTTCTTTGACGATGACACGTTCAACATTCAGAAGGGCCGCACGATTGAGCTTTGCGAAAAGCTGAAGCCTCTCCGGATCACGTGGAGTTGTACTTCGCGCGTGACCACAGACCGCGACACGCTGAAGGCCATGAAGGATGCGGGATGCCGTTTGCTGATCGTGGGATTTGAATCGGGAGATCCGCAGATCCTGAAGAACATCAAGAAGGGCGCAACGGTTGAACGCGCGCGCGCTTTTGCAAAAGACTGCAACGATCTCGGCCTCGTGGTTCACGGCGACTTCATTCTCGGCCTTCCGGGTGAGACGAAGGAGTCGATCCGCAACACGATCAACTTTGCCAAGACGCTGGACTGCGAGACGATCCAGGTTTCGATTGCGCACGCCTATCCGGGCACGGAGTTCTACGATTACGCCAAGGCCAACGGCTTCATCACCAACGAGAAGATGGAAGACGGCGGCGGGCACCAGATGGCGCACATCGAGTATCCGGGGCTGCCGGTCGACTACGTGATGGAGATGGTGCACCGCTTCTACGACGAGTACTACTTCCGTCCGAAGGCCGCTTTCCGCGTGGTGTGGAAGGCGATTGTCAACCGCGATGTGCCGCGACTGTACGTTGAGGCGAAGGCGTTCATGAAGCTTCGCGCAGAGCGCAACAGGGCCGTCAAGCAGAAACGCAGTCAGCCCGCAAAGCCGACCGCACCTGTGAACGCGGGCGCGTAGATTCGCTCACATGAGTTAACTGAGGGGCGGGTCCGCCGCAGCGGATTTCCGCCCCTCTTCATTTAGGCTTCACATCAAGGTTTTCTAAAGATTCATGGCATATATCCGGCCAACGCCGCGGCAATACATGATCCTGGGGCTGGTGGCGCTGTGCGCGCCGCTGGGAGATACCTGCCTTTCGCGAGGCATGACTTCCCTGCCGCCGATTTCGCTGGCGCATCCGGTGTCGCTGATCAGTGCGGTGTTTACGCCGTGGATTGCGGCGGGGATTGCGCTGCTGATCGGATTCTTTGCCAGCTACCTGACGGCGCTATCGTGGGCGGATCTGACGTATGTGCTACCGGCAACTGCATTCGGGAATGTGATTGTGGCACTGCTGTCGAAGTTCTGGCTGCATGAATCGATTTCATGGCAACGGTGGGCAGGCATTGTGCTGATCACGGTGGGCGTGGGGTTTGTGGCGCACGGGCCTTCGTTGACGGAGCGGCCGGCGGCGAATGCTGAGCCCACCCGTGAGATCGCAGAGGAGCAGGTGCGATGATCGCTGCTTCGGTTTCAGGGGCTTGGGCTGCGGCCGGCATGATCGCGGCAATCGTACTGACTTCGACTACCGGCGAGGTGCTGACGGCAGCGGCGATGAAGTCGATTGGCGATCTCGACGACATTCGAGCGAAGTCGGGAATGAAGGGCGCGATCCGGGCTGTGGTGACGTGTCCGCTGTTTTTTGCCGGGGTGTTCTTTCTGGCGCTGGCGTTCTTTGCGCTGCTGTTTGCGCTGAATCATCTGAATCTGAGCCTGGTGGCGCCTGCATCGGCTTCGCTGACGCTGGTAACGAATGCCATTGCAGGAAAGTTCTTTCTGCATGAGAATGTGGACGGACGGCGATGGGCTTCGGCGGCGCTGGTTTGCGTGGGTGTGTATTTGCTGGCGCACTGAAAGAAAACTACTAAGCTTCTGGCCTTTGGCAACCGCGCTGGCGATTGTTGTTTACGGGATCCCGCCTGAAATCCCCTTGAGTTTAAGCCACGTGCGATAGGTAGTCCGGACCTCGCTCGTGGGTGTATTGAACCAACTGCTCCACTCATCCGGGGCGATGCGAAATCCGTGGCAAACCTCGTTGAGGCAATTGTTGATTGCGAGGAAGCCATCTTTACAATCGTCGCTATCGTCAATCAGGGGCCATCTCGCAATTATGGCGCGCAGTTCGGGTGGCTCCAGACCGAGTCTGGCATGCTTCTCATGATCGCCGATAAATCTATCAACCGCTTTCATGGAGCGAAGCACGATATCTTGCTCTCTCGGATTGAGCTGTTCGAAGGCCATATCGCTGTGATCTCGCGCTGCGTGAGTGTGCTAAAGGTTCACGCCTTCATATTCAACCATCTCATCAAGCCTTGCGGCTTTAGATCGGGTTCGAGGAATCTGAAGTCCTCGATTCTGCTGGCGCAGAGGGCGTCGGCGGCGAGGTGGCCGGAGCGGGCGGCGCTTTCCATGGTTGAGGGCCAGCCGGTCGCGACCCAGTCGCCGGCGAGTAAGCAGTTAGGCCATGGCGACGCCGAAGACGGCCGTACGCTGTCAATGCCGGGAGGCACGCCGAAGGTGGCGCGGACTTCCTTGATGAGCGCGGCCTTTTCGAGCTTCGCTTCCTTGATCGTTGGAAAGAATTCGGTGAGTTCAGAGAGCGCCTGGTCGATGGCCTGCTGACGTTCGAGGGCCGCGAATTTTCGCGACGCCGACTGGACGAGTTCGAGGTAGCTGCCTTTGTTCGTGCGCCACGGTTGCAGGACGCTCTTGTTGTACATCCAATGAATCTCGCGGTCGAGAAGGACGGCGTGGGGCCGCTCGGTGATTTCGCGATCGAACCAGAGGTGCACGCTGCAGATGGGCCAGTGCTCGAATCGATCGACTTTGCGCGCGAGTTCTTCAGCGTGCGGTGCGGGAGGCATGTGCGGCAGCAGCTTCTGCATGGCTTCGAAAGGAAGCGCGATGACAAGAAACTCCGAAACGAGCGTGCCGGCGCGGGTGTTGACGGTCCACTGAGAAACTTCCTCGTCCCACTCGGCAGATTCAACATTGGTGTTGAGATGAAGCTCCGCTCCTTTATCCTCCAGGAACTGCGCAGCACCGGCATACAGTTCGCTAAGGGGGACGGAACTCATGCCCATCTTGCCGGCTTCGGCGGAGTTCATGAAGAGTTCGCGAATGACCTTGGCGGCGTAGGGAACGGCTATGGCGTCTAGGTCAGCGTTGAGAGCGCTAGCGATGACGAGACGCCAGAAGCGCTCGATGGCGCCGGGGGTCTGGTTGTTGCGGATGAGCCAGGCGGACAGCGATTCCGTCGAGTCGGATCGGGGATCGGGCTGCAGCATGGCGCGAAAAGGCGCGGGCAAGAGCAAGCTTGTCGGCGCGGGTGAATGCGTGCGCTGAGAGAAGCTTTGGCAGGCCGTGGAGCGGAGCTGGTAGCGAAAACGGACCTATTCCAGAGGGTCCAAGTGCGGAGCACCGGCCGCCGGGCTCGATCATGGTCATCTCGTTGGTCCAGTGGATCTTCTTCTCGACGCCGATGCGCTTGTAGAAGCCGATGAGGTTGGTGCAGCAGCCAAAGAGGACATGCTGGCAGTTGTCGATGACTTCGTTGACGCCGGGATGCAGGTAGGATGAGGCGCGGCCGCCGAGGTAGCCGCGGCGCTCGACTAACTGCACGCGATAGCCGGCTTCGGCGAGGGCGCAGGCAGCGCTCATGCCGGCTACGCCGCCGCCGATGACGGTGACGGTGCGTGGTTCGTTTTGTTGCGGTGTCGCGTGCAAGTGTTCCTCAGGGCTTCGTTTCGATCGGAGAGGGACAAAAGCAGATCCTTCGCTCCGCTTACCCCACGAGATTATCGTCTGCGGGGCCCCAAGCATGCTCCGCTCAGGATGACACGTTTATCAGAGATCAGTTTTGAGAGTTTCAATTCATGGGGAAAAGCGTGCGATGGCAAGGCGGGCCATTCCGACTGCCAGGATTTCGAGTTTCTGGAATGTCGGGACACTGATGCGACGCGAAAAAACGTCGTAGTCTGCGCGGCGAATCCGTTTCAACAAGCCGTAGTAAATCCTTACCAAAACCCACATCGCGGGGCGGCTTTCGCGGTCGATAAGCGGAAGCAGCCTGGCGGCGGATGCGTAGTAGGATTCCGCTCGTTTGCCAATGTCGGCAAGCAGGGCGCGTTCGTTCGTGGTCGGCGGCGAGGCTTTCGCGCGATGCAGGATGGATTCGAGACTCACGTTGTGGGCGGCAAGGTCTTCGAGCGGCAGGTAGACACGGCCGCGTTCGGCGTCTTCCGCAACATCGCGCAGGATGTTGGTGAGTTGGAAGGCTACGCCAGTTTCTTCGGCGAGTTTTTCGGCGGCGGGATCGCTGTAGCCGAAGATGCGAATGCAGACGAGCCCGACAACAGACGCGACGAGATAGCAGTAGCGGTAAAGATCGGCGAAGGTGGCGTAGGTGTCGGGCGCATCGCCAGGGTTTGCCTTCAGATCGGATGTGGTGCCGGCAATCAGCTCGTCGAGCAGGCTGAGAGGGATGTTGAAGCGCTGCGTTGCGTCGCGGACGGCAATGAATACTGGATCGTCGGTGGCTGCCGCCTTTCGCAGCGACGTGCCATGAGGCCTGCCATTGCTCGAGATTGCGGAGGCGTTGCTCGCGCGGGATGCTCTCGTCATCGGAAAGGTCGTCGGCCTTGCGCATGAATGCGTAGATGGCGCAGATGGCGTTGCGGCGCGGCTCAGGAAGGGCGACGAAGGCGTAATAGAAATTTTTGGCTTCCCGTTTGGCGATGGCCCTGCAAGTTGCGTACGCGGTGTCCAGTGGGATCACTTGCGGTATCTCTCGCTTCAAGCGGCCTTCCCTTTGGGTCCCGTTCCCAGACGCAGGAACGGTAGAAACTTTCCGCTCACCGCGCGCAGTGCGAGGCTTAGCTTGGTGCGTTTTGAGATTGCCGGGCGCGCACTCAACACATCATAATCCTCGCGCTCAATGGCATTGAGGATCTCGAGACCGCCACGGCTGAAGAGATCAAGATCAACGGCCAGATCGCGGTCGACCATGTTGATGAGTGGAAGACCCTGCAGAAATAGGCCGCGCGCGAAATCGACTTCGTGTTTGAGAAGAGCGCGAAACTCCGGGGTGGCAATTCCCTTCTCAATCGTCGCGTCGTTGACGCCGTAGCGCTGCATATCGTCTTGCGGGAGATAGACGCGGTCTTTAGCGAAGTCGATGCGAACGTCCTGCCAGAAATTTGCCAGTTGCAGAGCGGAGCATGTTGCGTCAGAAAGGCGGAAGCGCTCTTCGTCTGTATAGCCGCAGGTGTTGAGGACGAGACGGCCGACGGGATTCGCCGAGTAGCGACAGTAGCCGAGTACATCGTGCATAGCCGCGTAGCGGGTAACAACCTGGTCCTGGCGGAAAGCGGTGAGCAGATCGGCGAAGGGTTCCTTCGGGATCGAGCAGGCGCGAATGGTCTCAGCGAGTGCGACGAAAACGGGATGGCGCGCGTGACCTTCGTAGCAGGCGTCGAGTTCGCGACCCCAAAGATTGAGAAGCGTAAGCGATTGCGCGGTGTTGCCGACTTCGTCTCCTAAATCGTCGGAGACGCGGCAATAGGCGTAGATAGCGTGGAAATGGGGGCGGAGGCGCTCGGGAAGAAACCACGTGGCGACGTGGAAGTTTTCGTAGTGCGTTTCGGCGAGATGCTTGCACCAGGCGCGCGCTTCATGGAGTGACGGCGGCTTCTCGGGGATGCGATAGCTCGCAGGCAGAGCAGCCCAACCGAGAGCGAGGAGAGCATCTTGATTGTGAGTGGCCCCGGCCATCGGTTCTCCTTCATCTGCTCTTTGTGACAACGCCACAATTCCCT
>CAVTKF010000020.1:0-420455 GCA_963735215.1 uncultured Acidobacteriaceae bacterium
CCTCGGGCGCGAGCGGATAAATAAACGAAACCTTGTTACATTCCTTGAGATTGCCAGTGGCAAGATAGCAGTTTTTCCACGTCGCCTTCGTGTCATGCCAGTAAATCATATCTTTGCGTGATCGTTCCCCGGAAACGATTGTGCCCAGCAGGGAAATGCCAAGGAACACGACAAGCATATTGCGTATAACCCCATCGGAAATCGTGAGAAGGGAAAAATATAGGGCTAGTACTCCCAGATTCAGATAAATAACGTAGCGTGAATCTTGGGCAAACTGTAAACCCCGGCACATCCTGCCATACGCTGTGGCCATGCAAAACAAGAGGCAGTAAGCGCTCAAAGCCGCAGTCACCCCACGCCTGGTCCATTGCGCGCCCCGTTCGCGTAAAAGGCCAACACCACTAAAAGCTGACACAGCAACCAGGGCACAAGCTGCCAATATTCCTACCAGCGTTGGAAGGGCATCGGTTCCCTGAGCGCCGAAGAATGGAGCAAACATCAAAACCGAGAACCTGACGTAACCCGCAATCGGTTGCAACTGATAGGTGAAACAATCCGCAGAGGGTTGTGATTTGAATCCGATAAAAAATGAGCCAAAAGATGCCAGTGAGACAAGCAACGGCACTACAAAATAGACGAGCCTTTTGCCTGTCTTTCGTAGGTTGACCCAATAATCGGTGGCAAGGAGAAGTGGCGTCAACAGGCCCAAGAGTAAGCCAAACCCGGTATAAATCGTCAGGAAGTTGAGCGTCAGCACCAGTCCGTAACGAAGCGAGGGATTGCAGCAGGTCCACGCCAGGCAATACAGCAGAATTAAGACCAAAGGCATTGGGCCGTGAGCGAAATCGGCTGCGACGAACAGCGTCTCATACTGCAGCGGACTGAAGAAAATGAGCGGGATGATTGCATCTGAATAAGAAAGTCGCCCGTATAGCCTCCTTTTCAACCACAGCGCGCAAACTGTGGCAATGACAATTACCACCCCTACAATGAACGACTCCGTCCGGCTGTTCCAACGAAAGAGAGGATCCACCAGTCGTTCGAACAAAGCCCCAACTCCCAGGCGAGGCGGCCCGTGCTGCCAGTCAAACATCTGCCACAAGGTGTGATGTTGAAAGAGAGTGCCATCGTTGAAATCCCACTGATCGACAAAAAAAACATTCACAGCATACGTGGATATAAGCGTGAAGAACCTGATAGCAAGAACGAGGAAAACTAGACCAACAAAAAATATTTCCGAGAAATGAATAACGATGTCACGCGACCATCGAGAAAGCGCAGACGAGGCTCTTGGTTGAGGATCCGAGTTGTGCACCTTCATTGTCCCGGCCATATATACTCTCCGACCGTTACGTTTTATCTACTGAGCAAGCCTACTGAGGCGCGTTAGAAACTGTGTCAGGAAGCCTTAGGCCACCGATATGAGCTCTCTCACAGGCCCGGATAAGAGGAAAAACCGCAGGGTCAAAGAGGTGCACGGCCGCGAAGCTAAATGTTCGCTTCTTCAACACCAGAAGATGGTCCACTCATTTTGCTTCGCAAATTATACTTCCCGATGCACCGCAACGCGCGAAAGCCAGCAAGAAGAGGGGAACATCCTCCGAGTGAAGGTATAGCGTACATGGCCCTTGTAGTCGACGCCTTTCCGTTCATTGTCCATCAGGTTGCAGCCAACGAGGCAACTTGGAACCCCTTGCAATTCGACTCCGGCGTGGTTCGGCCCGGTCAGCCAGCCTCCCCTCAAAACCCAGTCGGAGCCACGCTGATAAACTCGTTACCGTGCCCGACCAGGAAAAGCCGCCCGTCTTTCTACTCGATGCGATGTCGTTTATCTTCCGCGCCTACCATGCGATGCAGCGCAGCCGGCCCATGTCTACCCGATCCGGACTGCCCACGGCGGCTACATATGTCTTCGTGAACATGATCAAGAAGTTGCGCCAGGACTTCTCTCCGCGCTACTTCGCCGCGGTCTTCGATCCCAGTGGCGCGGTTTTCCGCGACGAGCGAGCACAGGCGATCGGTACACTCCGCAAGTGGAACTCGAAATCGCAGAGCTTTGAAGATGTCAACTATGAGGGTTACAAGGCCAAACGCGAAACCATGCCCGAGGACCTTCGCCGCCAGGTCCCCTACATTCGCCGTTCGCTCGAAGCGTTGCGCATTCCTATACTTGAAGTCCAGGGTTTCGAGGCCGATGACGTCATCGGCACACTTGCCCGGGAAGCAGCCGAAGTCGGCCACGAAGTCTTCATCGTGTCCGGCGACAAGGACATGATGCAGCTCGTGACGTCACACGTGAAGGTCCTGAATCCACAGAAGGACAATCTCGTCCTCGATGCAGCCAAGGTGACTGAGGTACTTGGCGTTCCGCCTGAAAAGGTCGTCGATGTCATGGCTCTTCGCGGTGACACGGTCGATAACATCCCCGGTGCCCCCGGCATCGGCGACAAGGGAAGTGTGGACCTGATTGTCGAATTCGGAAGCGTTGAAGCCGTTCTTGACCGTTCCCCCGAAGTCAAGCGCAAGAGCTATCGCGAGTCACTCGAGCAGAACCGCGATGCTGTCCTGCTTTCAAAGGAACTCGTCACCATCGATTGCCATGTCCCGCTTCCGCTCGATCTTACGGCGATGGAGACACAGGAACCGGACCTCGAAGCATGCCGCGCACTCTTCAGCGAACTCGAGTTCACGTCAATGCTTCGCGAGCTGGCACCTTCGGCGTCAGCGCCGGTGCTTGAACTCATCGACGAGGCCACCGACGAGCAAGCTACCGAGTTCTACGCTGCCGCACGGAAAAGCGGCTTTGCTTTTGCCCTTGCGGCTGCCGAACCTACCGAGGCTGAAGCAGAATCCGACGAGCCTGCATTTCCTCAAACCATGTCGCTTCTTGAGGTGGTTGAAGAAGCCGAAAAGAAGACGCAATCCAGCATTGGCCTCAGCGCCGAGCCCGGCAAGGGTTTGTGTCTGCCGCTCACGCCCGAGTTGAAAGCGCTCTTCGAAGATGCAACCGTGCCCAAGCGTGTGCACGATCTTAAACTCGCGCTGCATGTTCTCTGCGGACTTGATATTGCCCTGCAAGGTAGCGTCGATGACTCGATGCTGCTCTCCTATGCGCTCAACCCCACACACACGACTCAGACTCTTGCTGATGTTGCAGCACGGCACAACCAACAA
Source organism: uncultured Acidobacteriaceae bacterium (assembly GCA_963735215.1). Classification (GTDB taxonomy): domain Bacteria; phylum Acidobacteriota; class Terriglobia; order Terriglobales; family Acidobacteriaceae; genus Telmatobacter. The sequence goes on from CAVTKF010000020.1 coordinate 3,175, forward strand.
GCGCCGGAATCCCTGCCGGGTTCTGCGGCTGCAATTCAAGCTCTGGTGACCGATCTCCGTGCGGAAGCCGAACGCAGCAACGTGACGCGGGTATATGAAGAGATAGACCTGCCTCTGGCGCCTGTTCTCTACCGCATGGAAAGGAACGGAGTGCGCATCGACACGGCCGTTCTCGACGGCCTTTCAACACGATTCGGTCAGGAACTCGAACGCGTCGGCGAACGCATCTATTCGCTGGCCGGCCGCCGTTTCAATATCAATTCGCCCAAACAGCTTGGCGAAGTGCTCTTCAAAGACATGGGTCTGCCGGTGCCTGTGAAGTACGGCAAAGGCAAAGCCATTTCCACCGCGGTGGATGTTCTCGAAGGCCTTGCCGAAACCAACGAGGTTCCGCGCCTTGTTCTCGAATTCCGGCATCTCTCCAAGCTAAAGTCGAATTACATTGACTCGCTGCCGCTGCTCGCCGACTCGGAATCGCGCGTCCACACAACGTTCCAGGCCGCTGCCACCGCGACCGGCCGCCTTTCGTCCGTGAATCCGAATCTCCAGAACATCCCCATCCGCACTGAGTTAGGCCGCGAAATCCGTGCTGCCTTTGTCGCTGCGCCTGGCGCGCAACTCCTCTCTGCCGATTACTCGCAGATCGAACTGCGGCTGCTCGCACACTTCAGCGGCGACCCGCTTCTTGTGCGTGCCTATCAGCAGAACGAAGACATCCACACCCTCACGGCCAGCGAGGTTTTTGGTGTTCCCGCGGAAACCATGGACAAGGAAACGCGCAACCGCGCCAAGGCCGTCAATTTCGGCATTGTCTATGGCATCTCGCCCTTCGGGCTAGCCGTGCAACTGGGCATACCGCAGGGTGAGGCGCGTGCCTACATCGATCGTTACTTCGCGCGCTACCAGGGCGTGAAGGCCTTCATAGAGAAGACCCTTGAGGATACGCGCCGCGATGGTGCCGTGCGCACGCTCTTCGGCCGTGTACGGCCCATCCCGGACATCAGCAGCCGCAATTCGAATGCCCGCGGATTCGCCGAACGCACAGCCGTGAACACCCCGCTGCAGGGGACAGCCGCCGACCTGATCAAACTGGCCATGATCGCTCTCGACCGCAAGCTGACCGAGAACAAGCTGAAAACCCGTATGGTCCTGCAGGTTCACGACGAACTGCTCTTCGAGGTTCCCACGGCTGAAACAAAGATCGTGGAAGATTTGGTGCGCGCCGAAATGGAAGGCGTGATCAAGCTAAATGTTCCTCTGGTTGCCGATCTGGGCTTCGGCCCAAACTGGCGCGACCTTTAAAAGATCATTAGGTCAATCAAAGTCACTGACCACCCGCGCTGTTGCGGGACTATATATCCATTCCAGATATCCATTCCAGGTTCAGTTCCGAACATGACTAAGTTTCCTGTCGGAATCACCCACCCTGTCATTCAACGCAGGCGGATTCTCCTCAGCTCGATAAAGCCACTCCGATACGAGCATGGCCACTGCTGCCAGCAAGATTCCGCCGAGCACATCGCTGAAGTAGTGCCATCCGGTGGTCATCGTGGAAATAACGATTAGCCCGGAAAGTAGCGACACCGGGATGCGCAGAAGCCGGAATTCCCAGAGCGCCCGCGCGCAGAGAATCGCCCACATCACGTGAAATGACGGGAAACAAATGACTCCGTTTGCGTGGTGTACATATATGCCGACGTTCCGAAGCTCAAAGAGGTCCGACTGACACTGAATCTGCAGCGGTGTTGGAGCAAGATGATAGCCACTCCAGGGCCCGACTGCCGGAAGGAGAGCAAACACGGGAAGTCCCACGATGAACGCGACGAGATTTCCGGTCAGAAACTGTCGAGCGGGTTTAACTTTTCCCGTCAAACTCGGTAGTAGAAATGCGAACGCAATCAAAGGTGCGAGTATCGTGTAGGTGCTATTGACCACTCCTCCTATCCAATGATGTCCACTCCACCTCATGATCGCAGGCACGCTAACTCCGAGCGTTTCATCCAGCCTGGCAAAGTGTGCATCTTGCAGACTCACGTGTGCGCTCAAACGTGCTGCGATATCGGCTGGAAATGGAAGGATTGCCCAGAAGAAAAGTGCCCAGGGAATCGTGAAGGAGGCATCACGTAAATCTGTCTTCCCCTTCGAATGCCAATAGGTCGGAAGAACCTGCACGGCGGCCATCGTCACCAAGACAGCAAGCGCAATTGGCCCCGCATACGGAACCTTGATTGCTGTAAACCTGCAACCGACTAACGAAACAATGAGGAGCGCAACGGCAGTGTACGTCATCTGAACGTGGAATCCCGGCCTGATCATTGCGCTCCAAAGCTGAACAGTTGACCACTGCTTTGGATTGCGCTCCCTGGATGCAGATACGGTAATGGGAGGTCTCCTTCCTGAGCGAAAACTTACTTCGATCATCGTTGCGCTGACTGCGTCTGAACTTTACCGAAAAGTTCAAGCAAGATTAGACACCCAGCTCAACCCGGATCGCCGCCGCAATCGCATCGGCGTGCCGACGCATTGCTTCTTCGCTTTCGGCTTCGATCATCACGCGCGCCAGCGATTCCGTGCCGGAGTAGCGTATCACCACACGACCCGAATCCTTCAGTTCCTCCTCGGCTTCGCGGATTCGCTCTGCCACCGCCGGTATCCCCTCGAGCGGCTTTTTCTCCCGCACCTTCACGTTCACAATCACCTGCGGGAATACCTTCAGATCTTGCGTCAGCTCATCCACACTGTTGCCGGTGCGCGCCACCAGATCCAGCACCACCAAAGCCGTCAGCAACCCGTCGCCTGTCGTCGCAAGGTGAGGCAACAGAATATGGCCCGATTGTTCGCCGCCTAAAGACGCATCATGCTGCTGCATCTGTTCCAGTACGTAACGGTCGCCTACGGGAGCGCGCAACATGCGAATACCCGAGCGCTTCAGCGCGGCTTCGAGCCCCATGTTCGACATCGTCGTGGCAACCACCAAATCGCCTGTCAGGAGTCCACGTGCTTTCAGATCGCGTGCGGCAATCAGTAGAATTGCATCGCCATTGATGACGTTGCCGTGCGCGCCCGCCAACATGCACCGGTCCGCATCACCGTCGAATGTCAACCCGATCGCCGCTCCCCGCTTCTGGACTTCCGACGCAACCCATTGCGGATGGAGCGCTCCACACCCGTCGTTGATGTTGCGGCCGTCTGGCGCGATATTGAGCAGTGCGAATTGTTCAGGAATCCGAGCACCCAGTCGCATAAACAAATCCGGGGCCACCGCTGCGGCAGCGCCATTCGCACAATCGGCAACGATGCGCAAGCCATCCAGCGTCAGCCCAGGCACAGATTCGATGAGGAATTGAATGTATTGCTCGGGAAGAGCTGCATTATCTTCCATGCGCGGTAGTTTTGATAGTTCAGGCACGATGAGGTTTTCTGCATGCCGCAAAATGTCATCCTCGATCGAGGCTTCTACCGCATCCGGAAGCTTGAATCCGTCTGCGCCAAACAGTTTGATTCCGTTATCGCACCATGGATTATGAGAGGCAGAAATCACCATTCCTGCGTCAAAGCCGCGGTTTCGCGCCAGAAACGCCACCGCTGGAGTGGGAACCACTCCAGCACTTTCCACAAGCACGCCTGTCTCTCGAAGCGCAGCGGTTATCGTTGCAGCAATCCACGTACTCGACTCGCGTGTATCGCGGCCGAGGATCACTCTGGGCTGCGCATGAGAGCGTAGCGAATGTCCCAGTGCCAACCCCGTTGCATAGATCGTTCTCTGATCCAGCGGTGGCTCACCTGCAATACCCCGAATCCCGTCGGTCCCAAACAGCTTTCGTGCAGTTCCTGTGCTCATAGCCTCACTTCTTGGTTTTCTTTCCGCTTACTTCATTAACCGTGCTGCTGAACTCGCCGTCCGACAGTCTGGTCCTGATGCGATCGCCTTGGGCAACCCGATTTGCTGACCGGATTACCGTGCCGTCCCCGCTCAGCACGAGAGCGTAGCCGCGGTCCAGCACCGCCAAGGGTGACAGCGACCGCAAGCGGGCATCCAGGGCGTCCAGCCGGGCCGCCCATCTTTGCAGAGTTCGTTCCAGCGAGCGTTCCAGCCGCGTTGCTCCAACTCCAAGCCTCTCCCGCATCCGCGCAAGCATTTGCCGAGGCTCGTGATGCAGCACATCGGCGGCTAATCCCGCGACCTCGCGTTGTCGAGCGCGTACCAGACCGCTCATGCTTGCCTCCGCGCGAAAGCCAAGATCGTCAAGCCGCTGGCTAATTTGGTGCAATGTACCAGTAAGTCGCCGTTCTGCGCGATCCAGCAGCACATTGTCCAGCATCTGGCGTGCATGCATTACTTGGAATCGGGTCGCGCGTTCGAGCCGATTCGCCTGCGCTTCAACTCGTTCCGCAACGCGATGCTGTGCCTCTGTAATCAACTCGGCGGCGGCTGAGGGTGTCGGCGCCCTCAAGTCAGCCACAAAATCCGCAATTGTAAAATCCGTCTCATGCCCGACCGCGGAGACAACCGGAAGCGCCGACGCGACAATGGCCCGCGCCACCCGCTCGCTGTTAAAGGCGCTCAAGTCTTCAAGCGAACCGCCGCCGCGCGCTATGACAATCAAGTCAACCAACCCGCTTGCATTCAGCCCGGCCAGCGCCGACTCAAGGTCGCCTGGGGCCTGCTCTCCTTGCACTGCGGCAGGGCACACCATCACGTTCAGGCCGGCATGCCGTCGCCCCACGATATTGAGGAAGTCACGGATCACCGCACCCGTCGGCGACGTTACGATACCCACGGTTCGAGGGAAAGTCGGCAGCGGCCGCTTTCGCGCGGTATCAAACAGCCCTTCGGTTTTTAGTCGCTCCTTCAGCTGTTCAAAAGCCAACTGCAGTGAACCGGCGCCCACGGGTTCGATCGTTTCGCCGACCAGTTGCAACTGTCCTCGCTGCGCGTAGACACTTACGCGTCCGCGCACCAGCACGTGCTGCCCATCCTCTGGTTTGAAGCGCAGTAGTTGCGCTTGCCTGCGAAATAAGACTACGGGTAGCTGAGCGTCCGCATCCTTCAGCGTGAAATACAGGTGTCCCGATGGCGCCGGGCGGCAATTCGAAATCTCACCCTCCACCCAGATGTCGGCGTACTCCTGCTCAACCTGTTCGCAGACGTTCTGGACGAGTTCGCGCACGGGCCAGATGCGGCGCGCTCTCTGCGGTTCCTCAAAACTGAGGTCAAGTTGCCGGACAGATGGGACCTGTCGAATCACCAATACGAGTGTAATTGGCTGGGGTGACCGCAAGGCGCCCGAGGCAATGAAGGCTATCTGCGATTTGCGATCATGTCGCGCAAGTGTTCTGCAATCGCTGCCAGGCGCGTGGTTACCACTGGATCCCCTTCAAACGAACCACCGCACAAACTCTCCGCTTCACGTGCCAGTTCCGTACCTTCATTTATGCCGAAGGTTCCCAGAACGCCCGCCAGCTTGTGGGCGTCGCTGCCTGCCTGCTGCAGTTCAATTGCTGTGAGATTTCCGTTGGCCGCGTTCTGGGCGGCCTTGCGCAGGGTGCCAACCCGTTCTTCCATCTGCGGCAGGTATTTCACCCACAACCGGTTCATGGCTTCAGCCAGCGGAGATTCCGCGGTCCCACTCACGGATGCCTCAATCCCAGCCCAGGACGCCGGCAACCTGTTGCGAAAGCGTCAGTGGATCAAAAGGCTTTACCAGCACGGCTTTCACTCCCAGATCGGCAAAACGAGAACGATCGGTAGCCTGCACCTTTGCCGTCAGCAACATGACCGGAATATGCGCGGTCGCCGGGTTCTTCTGCAATTCCCGAAACGTCGCGGGGCCGTCCATTCCTGGCATCATCACGTCCAGCAGGATCGCGTCCGGCTGATAGGTTGCCGCACGAGCGAGCCCCTGCGCGCCTGAACTGGCGACCATCACTTCCCAACCCGCAACCGTCTCCAGGCTCAATGCTGCTACTTCGCGAATGTCGTCTTCGTCGTCAATGATAAGAATGCGATGCATGAAATACTTCTCCAGAACTGGCCTCAGGAACCCTGGCCGGCGGATACCTCGGGTACAGATTCTTCAGCTTCCTGTGAACTGCGCAGCATTGTCAGTACCAGGCCTTCCAGTTGTTCCGGCTCAACGCTGGCTTTTGCGAGGAAGTGACTCAAACCGAGCACCAGTTGCATACGCTCGGCCTGCGTCAAACCATGTGCAGAATAGGCCACCAGCGGTGCCCGGTTCAAATCTTCGTGCTGGCGCAGCCAATCCACTACGTTGAATCCGTCGCCATTCGGCATTCCAATGTCCAGCACAATCATATGCGGTTGCAGCGTCAGGCACTCATCCAGCGCGCGCTGTCGTGTGTGAGCCACGCTCACCAGGATGCCTTCGCGCCTGAAGATCTCGGCGACCACCTGGCCCAGATCGGCGTCGTCTTCCACTACCAGGATGCGCGCCTGTTCGCCGGGAGCGCAAAGCACCTTGACCAACTCCCCCAGCAGCACGTCGTCGCTTGGTCGCGGAAAGAGACGGTCCGCTTTGTTACCTTGCTCAGCTGCCTGCTGCGGATTTGCCACGCCCAACAGCACTACGGGCGTATGCGCCTCCGGGTCCTCGCGGCGTAGCAGCGGCAGAATCTCCCATCCATTGATTCCGTCGATCGTGGTGTCCAGCACAATCGCCGAGACTCCGTCGTGTGCCACGGCAACTGCCTGGTCCACGGTCGATGCTTCCACCACGCGATAGCCATACCGCGCCAGTTGATCTTGAATCAACGGCCGAGTTCCCCCACTGGTATCGGCCACCAGCACCGCTCCGTGCATAGCCGGGCTTGACTCACCTTCCTCGGCCTTGGCAGCCACCGGCTGATAGGGCAGGAAGACCCGGAACGTCGAACCGCGCACCGGGTTGCGTTCCGCCCAGATACGTCCGCTATGCTGCAAAACAATCGCACGGCAGATTGCCAGTCCAAGGCCGCTGCCACCCTTCTGGCGCGAGTCCGAAGCATCGACCTGCTGGAATCGCCCAAAGATCGCTTCCAGCTTGTCTGCGGGGATTCCGCGGCCCTGGTCGATCACCGATAGCGTCACGCCGCTGGCGCCCGAGCGCAGCATCACGGAGATCGCGGAATTTGGCGGTGAGAACTTGATCGCATTCGACAGCAGGTTCGTCACCACCTGCAGCAGTCGATCAGAGTCCGCGGTGACTTCGACCAGCGTCTTGTCGTGGATCAGGAGCACCCCGGCCTCGTCGGCCATTGGCTGCACGCCGTCGATTGCCTGGCGCACAATCTCCCCCAACTGCGCTGGCCGGAAACTAAGCGGTTCGCGGCCGCTCTGCGTGCGCTCCAGATCGAGAATGTCGTTGATCAACCGAACCAGGCGCTCGGAGTTGCTGAGCGCGATGCGCAACAGATTGGCTGCCTTTTCGTTGATCACGCCGAGCATGCCCGAGGAAAGCAACCCCAATGCTCCGCGAATCGAGGTCAGCGGCGTGCGCAGCTCGTGGCTCACCGTCGAAACGAACTCGTCCTTCATGCGGTCGAGCGCATAGCGCTGGCTGATGTCTCTGAAACTTAGCACCGATCCCGAGAATCTTCCCTGGTCCAGAATCGGGTTCAGGAAGAACTCAGCCGGGAATCCGGTGCCATTGCTGCGGAAAATTGTGCCTTCGCCAGTCACTGACTTGCGCTGCCCCGAAGCGCGCCGGAGAGGGCAGTCCTCACTGCATTTCTTGTCGGCAGGAGCCGAACCGTGCACCAGTTGGTGAACAGGTTTGCCGATCAGGTTTTGTGGGCGCGCTCCAAGCAGTCGGGCAGCTGCAGGATTGGCGAACCGCACCAGGCCGTTTCGATCAACCCCGCAGATACCATCGGCCACCGATCCCAGTAGGATTTCCTGCTGCCGGCTTAGTTCTTCCGCTCGCTCCCGTTCACTCGTCCGCGCCAGCATCTGCGCCAGCGATCCGGCTACCGTTTCCATGGCTGCCGTGGTCTCTCGATCTTCGCGTATCCGGGCGTGGCAATAAAACTCCAGCACCGCCAGGACATGATTGCCAACCTGTACCGGGGCAGCCCAGCCCGACACCATCTTGCTGCGAATTGCCGCCTGTACGCGCGGACTGGTTGTCAACGCCGACAAATCCGATGCCCACACCAGCCGGCCTTCTTTCCACGCGCGTCCCGGCAGGCTGCCTCCGGAAGCCAGCGTAATCCCCATGCTCTCCTGGATCAGCCCTTCGGCGTCTTTACCCGGAATGCCCCATGCCGTATTGAACTCAAGGCGATTCTCTTCCGCGTTAACATCCCACTTCACCGCGACGTCCCAGCCCTGCGAGATGCACAGCGCCTCGAGCACCCTCTTGGTAGCAATCTCGGCCGAGATGTTCTCGCCTACGATCTGGCTCACTACCAGTTGGAGAGCCAGGCGATGCTCGCGCTGTTTCTGCTGCGTCACATCATGCAAAAGACATTGCACCGCCAGCGGCTTGCCGGCGCGCCGCCGCTGATGCAGACTCATCTCCAGCTCCAGCACGCGACCGTCGGCAGTTTCGGTGCGCAGCGGGGCCCGATCCACGGTCACGCCATCCAAAGCCTTCTTCAACAAAGCCGCAACTTCATCGCGACAGCCTAGCCCAAGAACGTCTGCAAAGGAATCGTGTTCCAGGGGTGCGTTCCGGTCCAGCCGGAAGGTTTGTCTCCACGCCGGATTGGCGTACAGGAACTTTCCCGTCATGTCGAGCGTCGCAATCATTTCGCTCGAGTTTTCGAACAAGTCGCGATATCGATCGCGCGGAACACGCGGGCCCTCGCCCGGTGTGGCGTTGACCGACTGGTCCAGCGCTACTCCCACCAGTCCGATGGGTAATCCATCTCGATTGCGTAGAGTGTTGATGTGCAACCGCACGGGGAAGAGCGATCCATCTCTGCGCCGCAAATGCGTCTCGAAGCTCGGAACCTGACTCGGCGCGAGGGAAGTAACTACCTCCGCATAGGTTACGAGGCTTCCTTCCTGGCCCCCCTCCACCATTTTGTTGATGCCGTATAGCCTCCGGACCTCGGAAACCAGCCGATCCTCCTCGCCGGGCGCCAGCAGCTTTTCTGTGCTTTCCAGGTTCACCAGTTCAGCGGCGTGGTAGCCAAGTAGCCGCTCTGCAGTCGGATTCATGTAGGTGAGCTTGCCGTCCATGCCGATGGAGATCACCATCGTACCCGCGGAATCCAGAATGTCCTTCAGTGGGTCGCCGGCGTACCGTGCCGCCGCTTCGCGCTCGGCAGAGATATCAGCCAACACACGCATGAGGACCGCAGCCGTGAGGCCCATCGCGGTCATCAGCAGAAGATAGTCGAATTTTGGACCGGCCTCCAGACGGGCGAGGATGAAAGCCGCAGCCATCGCCACGGCGAGCACGGACAGCGAGGACCATATTGGCGGGGAGGGATTCTCTCCTTCAGGGTTCGGCTGTCTGGCTTCACCTAAGTTCATCGGGTTGCCGCGCTCCTGCATCTTCACCCCGTACCCTTCGCGGTTCCCTTGCGCGAGCCGCTCAGACACCTGGTGTAACTTCTTCGTTGCACGGCAAGCCACTCTTGCCACCTGCGAACGTGGGGCAGATGGAACGCCACCCTGGCCCCTTTTTGTCTCGCACTGTTTAAGCGAGCATACATCCCCATTGCCTCGGCCGTCCCAAGGTGCAAGGGCCGTTTTCGTAGAAGGCAGGCACGAACGCAATAAGACTTATCTTGCACGCTCCCACAAAATGAGCTGGTTTTCAAGCGTATGTTACTGAACCAGCGTACCGTTGTACACGAAACGGCACCAGTGTTACCTGTCCCCTTGCGGTTCGCACCTTCAGACCCGCCCGCGTTCACAGCCCGACTCAGTTCGCCCTATATACTGGCTTTCATGCCCCGGACGTCTGCCCGTAACATACTAACTGCACCCATATTCATTGTCCTTGTAAGTGCCTTCCTCCATACACCGTTCGCCTATGCCTGGGGTAACGAAGGTCATCGTATTATCAACCGTTTGGCCGCCTCTAATCTGCCTGTCGATGTTCCTGCGTTCCTTCGCTCCGAAGCCGCAATCAACGAGATCGAATATCTCGGCCCTGAGCCGGATCGATGGCGTTCTGCCGGCGAGCCTGAACTGAATGCGGCCCAGGCCCCTGAGCACTTCATTGATCTGGAGCCTGCCGATGCCCTCGGGCCCCTGCCTCGCCGCCGGCTCGACTTCGAGGCTGCTGTCTTTGCCTCCGGACAACGGCCTGAAAAGATTGGCCTTCAACCCTGGGAGGCCACCGAGGTCTGGGAGAGGCTCAAGGCGGCTTTGCGTGAATATCGGCAGCTCTCTGCGGCGCATCAAGACACACATGCTGTTGAGCAGGCGGCGGTCTTCTATGCGGGGTGGCTTGGGCACTACGTGGGCGATGCTTCGCAGCCGCTGCACACTACGGTTCAGTACAACGGATGGACAGGGCCTAACCCCAATGGTTACAACACTTCCCACACGATTCATTGGAAGTTCGAAGGGGTGTTTGTGGGGGCCAATCTGCACGCGGCAGATGTTCAGCCACGCATGACTCCCGTGCATGTCATTGAAGGGGATGAGTTTGCGGATTATGTGGCCTATCTTCGCCAGACCTCAAAATACGTCGAAAAGGTGTATCAATTGGAGAAAATTGGCGGATTTGAGGGGCAGGGAACGCAGGAATCGCGCGATTTTACTGCCGATCGACTCGCGGCGGGCGCGAGCATGCTCCGCGACATGATTTATTCGGCGTGGCTGCAGAGCGGAATCCCGGTTCCGGACCCTTACGCATCGGGAAAATGATTTCGCTGTCCTGACGGCCACTCTGCTTCAGTAATCGGACTCTTTCCGAGAAGAATTCAAGCAAAACTGCGTCCAAAACCCATCGCCCAGCGCCCCGATCTGCGGTTGAGGGAGCGGCGCTTCCGGACCTCCAAGACGGAGAGGATCCCGTCGTCTCGTCATTTGGCGTGATCCAAATCACTGCGCAGAACGCGGACTTATTGTGTCGTATATTTAATGAAGACCAAATTAGTCGGAATTCAGAATTTTCTTATTCAATGTCAGGAACAGCCGTGAAAAGCTCGATCATCCTTATCGCTTATCTTTTGTCTTTTCCATTATTTGGCGTGGCCCAGTCGTATAAGTCCACCGGTGCAGTGCACGATGCAACCGGCGCAATCATTCCTGGTGCCTCCGTAGCCATGCGCCAGGCTGGAAGCGACCTCAGACGGTCGTCCCAGACGGACGATCAGGGTACATTTCAGATCAGTTTGCCAGCTGCCGGGACCTATCAGCTTGAAATCAGCGCGAGCGGCTTTGCGATCTATCGAGCGCAGGTCATCCTGAGTGCCGACGCACCTTCGTCCAATCTGGATATCGCACTCGCGATTGAGGGCAACTCGCAGACCGTTGAAGTGACGGCCAACTCTCTGGCGGCCGAGACTACGAGCACGCAGCTTGGCGAGTCGCTGGACACGAAGAAGATCGAGGCAGTGCCGCTGAACGGGCGCAGCTTCACCGACCTGATGGCGGTGCAGCCGGGGATCGTTCCGCAGAACACGGCGCAGCCGGGTGCGGTCATCATGACCGGGGTAGCTTCTACGCCTCCATCCGGCGACGCAAACCCCGGCAATCTTTCGATCAGCGGTCAACGCGAGTCTTCCAATGGATTCCGGGTGAACGGCAGCGACGTGGAAGAAGACGTCAACATGGGCACATCGATTCTGCCGAACCTGGACGCGATCGACAGCTTTCGCGTGCTCACATCAAACTTCGACGCGGAGTACGGCAACTCCAGCGGTGGCCAGGTGCTCGTCACCACGAAGGCCGGGACGGCGCATGCGCACGGTTCAGCATTCGAGTTTCTGCGCAACACAGCATTCGATGCGCGTAACTACTTTTCGCAAGACCGTGCAGCCTACCGGCAGAACCAATTTGGCGGAACGCTCGGCGGCGCGCCTTTTCGCTCGAAGGCATGGACACTTTTTGGCGATTACCAGGGAACCCGGCTGACGGAAGGCATCGATACAGGAAACATCGCGGTTCCATCGTCGGCCGAACGCGGCGGCGACTTCAGCCAGAACCCGTTGGCGGGCAGCGTGAATGGCAGCAACTGGGCGAGCGTGCTGAGCGCACGGCTAGGCAGGACGGTTACAGCCGGCGAACCGTACGCCGAAGTCTTTCCCGACGGCAAAATTCCGCAATCGGCCTGGTCTGCGCCCGCAATGAATCTGCTGCCGTATGTGCCGCAGCCGAACGCCGGGACGGCAGTCTTTGCTACTGCTGCTGAAGCCGAAACGCTGACCGACAACAAAGGCGCGTTGCGCGCCGACTGGACGCACGGCAAGGGCACGCTGACGGCTTACTACTTTCTTGACGACTACTCACTGGACAATCCTTATCCGACAGGAACTGGCGGAGCAAGCGTGCCAGGATTTGACGCTACCTCCAAGGGAAGGGCGCAGTTGGCCAGCGTGACTCACACGGCGACATTCGGTGCGTCAACATTGAATGAAGCCCACCTGAGCTTTATGCGCAACGCGAATGCCGCGGGGCAGCCGCGAGGCGGCGTTGGGCCGTCGCTTGCGTCGCAAGGATTTTCAGGAATCGTAGCGCTGAAGCCTTCGACGGAAGGCGTCGAGAATGTCGCCTTCAACGATTTCACAATGGGTGTAGACACAACTGCGCTGGTGCAGGCTGAAAACATCTATGAAATCAGCGACGCGTTTTCGCGCATCATGGGAAAACATGGGCTGAAGGTTGGCGGTGAATTCCACGCGAACCAGATCAACACGCATCCTGACGTGGTGTTCAACGGCAGCTTTGGTTTCAGCGGATCGGAAACGGGCCTCGACTTCGCGGACTTTCTGCTTGGCGTACCGTCGAGCTATACGCAGGGGCAGGCACGCGATTTCTACAACCGCAATCTCTACATCGCGGCGTTTGTCCAGGACAGTTGGAAGGCCACGAGCGAGCTGACGGTCAACTACGGCGTGCGCTGGGACCGTATCCGTCCCTGGCAGGAGAAATTCAACCAGTTGCAGACACTCGTGAAGGGTGAGCAGTCTCAAGTCTTTCCGGACGCTCCGCAGGGACTGGTTTTCCCCGGCGATCCCGGGGTGCCCGATTCGCTCGCTCCTGCTCGGAACAATTTTGCACCGCGGATTGGTGTCGCGTGGACGCCATCGTTTGCTGCGCCGTGGCTGCACCGGCTTGCGGGGCCTGTGGGTCAGACGAGCATCCGGCTTGGATATGGCGTGTTCTACACCGCGTACGAAGGACTTTCCGCCGGCATCATGAGCGCCAATCCGCCTTACGGGTACACGTACACGTCCGCGGCTCCGCCGCTATTTGAATCGCCGTTTACCGTGGCCGCAACAGGGGTGGACGCTGGACAGCGGTTCCCGCTGCAGAAGGTGGCGTATGGAGCCAGCCGCGCAAATCCGAATGCGAGTGTGGACTGGAGTCAGTTCGAGCCGCTTGTCGGAATCCCCGCCGTCGATCCGAAGGATGTGACGCCGTATGCCGAACATTGGATGGCAAGCGTGGAGCGGCAATTTGGAACGGAATCGCTGGTTAACCTAAGCTACGTCGGCGCCTCGTCTCATCACCTGCTGGTCCTTGAAGAGGCGAACCCCGCCGATCCGGGTTTGTGCCTGAGTCTTGGGTCAGCCTGCGGACCTTTCAACGAGCAGGCAGCGCGCACTCAATTCGGTCCGGCCTTCGGCAGTGTGGAACTGCAGCGCACTATCGCCAATGCGAGTTACAACGCTCTGGAGGCCTCGATCAATCATCGCTCGCATGGCCTGGAACTACTGGCCAGTTACACCTGGTCGAAATCCATCGATCAGTCCGCCGGACTGCCGGAGCCGGTTAATCCTGTGGATCCATCGCTCAGTCGAGGACTCTCTTCATTCGATATGCGACACAACCTGGTTGGCAGTTTCCATTATCAGATTCCATCACTCGCCGCGAGGGGAACCCTTCATGCAGCGACGTCTGGCTGGGCAGTGGCGGGGATTGCGCGCGTGACGTCGGGGTTGCCGGTAACGTTGCTCAACAACAACGACACATCGCTGCTCGGCACGATTCCCAATGGCATCAACAACAATGGCGTCGATACTCCGGAGTGGAGCGGACAGTCGCTGCGGATAAACACGAATCCTCGGGGTGGTCAGGCAGTGTTCGATGCTTCGCAATTAACCCTTCCCGCGCTGGGCACCATGGGCAACGCGCGCCGCCGGTTTTTCTCGGGTCCGGGCATGGAGAATTTGGACGCAACGGTTTCGCGCAGTTTCCTCGTCAGAGACGATCGTTCACTCGAATTTCGCGCCGAAGCTTTCAACCTGTTGAATCATGGTCAGTTCTTCGGTGCTTCGGCCGTGGAGGGGAATATTTCAAGCGGGAGTTTCGGCCAGGCAGTGAGCGCTGTGCAGCCGCGCCTGATGCAGCTGGCACTACGCTATCGGTTCTGATGAAGCGGTGTCAGTTTGTTTAGCAGTGAATGGAGGTTAGTCACCGGCTTCGGCAGAGGCCAGGACGGGTACGCGGCGCAGCAGCATCGTCAGCACTAACGTCAGCACGAGAACCATTGGGACTGCGATCAGGAGCCACGCTGCAAGGGCTTCACCGGCGAGGCTTCCGGAAGCCCACATAAGCTTCATCGGAGACTGGTGAGCCAGCATTGCGGTATTCAGAGTAGGGTGTGCGCTGGAAGCAAATAGCCAACCGCCAAGACGTACAAAGGGGAAGATGAGCGCCACTTGAAGCGGCATCGCGGCATAATTGGCTGCCTGGATCGCGGGTACATTCAGCCGCAGACCGAGAGCGACCAAAAGGCAGAGGGCCGTTGGAACTCCGATGACCGGGATGCATCCGATGGCAAATCCCAGGGCGAGGGTCAGCGCGAGCCGTTGCGGCGAGATGCCCTGCCGCAACCACTTCTCCGCTTTCTGTCGTATCGCTCTGAGTGATCTGCTCATTTCAATTCCTACGTTATCGGTACGAAACCTCTTCCGCTTTAGATGTTGCGTAAATGTTCTGTGAACCGAACCAATTTCCACATCACTCACATTCTGGTACGGTATCCGGGGAGTCTGCAGTGACCTCCATCAACCAGCATAGGCGCGGTTCATATCCAGACGCGCCTCCACTTTCGACGCATTTCGCCGCTCGAAAGTGGCAAGTTTGAGCGATTTGGGTTCTTTTGTAGCTGTTTTGGTTATCCAGGTAACCGGAGAAGCCCCCGTTCGCGCATCGCCGACAACACCTGTTCAACCTTCCAGTCCAAGGCTGCTGTTCCGTCGATGACGAGGTCGGCATGGACCGCGGAAGGCCGCACGAATGCAATGCTCGACGGCCGGACCGTAGCTTCATATTGCCGGCGCACCGACTCCGGCGTGCGCCCGCGTTCAATTGTGTCCCGCCTCATGCGCCGATCGAAGCAGACATCATCCGGGGTGTCGAGATAAACACGAATCTGATAGAGAGGGAGCAACTCGGGGTAATACAGCGAGAACAAACCCTCGACCAGCAGGAATGCACCCGCTTGCATGGTTTCGGTGCGATCGGGAATGCGGATGTGGTGTGAAAAATCGTAGAGCGGCCGCTCAATGGTCTCTCCGCGCGCTAGCGCAGCGATGTGCGCGGCCAGCAGGCGACTCTCAATCAGCGCGGGATCGTCAAAGTTCTCCTTGGCGCGCTCCGCGGGCGGCAGGTGCGAAAGGTCGAGATAGTAGTTGTCGAGAGGGAAGTGGATGCCGTCGAGCTCGCGGGCCAGTTCGGCGGCCAGGGTGGTTTTGCCCGATCCGGAGGCCCCCGCAATTCCGATGACCTGCGGTGGAAACGGGAGCCGCAGGATGGCTGCCTCAGCTGTGTGTGGGGCGTCGCTCACGGCTCTGCGTCCACCAGCGCTGAGATCCACATAGCCAGCCGCTCCAGCAATTCGGCCAGCTTTCGCTCCACCTGTTTGCCGGCTTCGAAGACCTCCGTGTGGCTGAGGGGCGTTGGGCTGAGCCCGGCGGCAAGGTTTGTAACGCAGGAGATGCCGAGCACCTCGATGCCCATATGACGTGCGACGATCGTCTCCGGCACAGTAGACATGCCGACCAGCGTTGCTCCCATAGTGCGAAAGGCGCGAATCTCCGCCGGCGTCTCGAAGCTGGGTCCGCTGACGGCGAGGTAGATGCCCTCTTCCAGCGTCTGGCCTTCCATCTCTGTAGCTTGAATGGCCACCTGGCGGAGGCGCTTCGAATACGCATCGGACATGTCAAAGAAGCGAAGTCCGCCGTTGGGGCGATTGAAGGAGAATCGGGGTTCATTAGGACCAACGAGCGGATTCCACCCCATCAAGTTGATGTGGTCGGCGATGAGAATGAGCTGCCCGATTTTGTATCCTTCGACGATGCCCCCCGCCGCATTGGTGAGAATTACGGCGCGGATGCCGAGCGCACCCATCACACGCATGGGAAAGGTGACGTCGTTGGGCGAGTAGCCCTCGTAGAAGTGCACGCGGCCCTGCATGACGACAACCGGCGTTCCGCCAAGCGTGCCTGCAACCAGGCGGCCAGAGTGTCCCTCGACCGTGGATTTGGGGAAGTGGGGAATCGATTCGTAAGGCACGATGACCGGATCGTGAACCGCGTTCGCTGCAGCGCCCAATCCGGAACCCAATACAATGCCCAGACGGGGCCGCAGCCTGCCCAACTTCGCGCGCAGAAATTGGGCAGCCTCTGAAACGTCGTCAAAGTAGCTCATAACTTGTACGGATTAGTCCGTTCCTGCGATTCTACAACTGCGCTTCGCCAGGTCCGATGTGCGTATCCGGTTGAAGTGCAGCCGAAGTTCCTGCCGGAGGCATCCCATGTGCCGCAATATCAAAACGCTTTTCAACTTTGATCCGCCGGTGACGCCGGAGGAGATTCGGGCTGCATCGCTGCAGTTTGTGCGGAAGATCAGCGGGTTTGCGAAACCATCGAAGGCGAACGAAGCCGCATTCCTCACGGCGGTCGATGAAGTCACACAAGTTTCAGCGCGCCTGCTGGCTTCGCTGGAGACTAACTCTCCGGCTCGTACCCGGGAAGAAGAAGCTGCAAAAGCACGTCTCCGCAATGCGCAGAGGTTTCCCGAGAAAGTGACTCCATGAAAGAGATCGTCGCCGTCATCTTCGGACTCGGCTTGGTGTGTAATGCATTGCTCTTTGTGCCGCAGGTTCTCGCCGTGTGGCGCAAGAAGACGGACGAGGGAATCTCGCTGATTACGTTTGGCGGATTCAGCGTGCTGCAGGTGATCGGGGTCGTGCATGGGGTGTATCAGCGGGATCTGTCGCTGATCCTGGGCATGGCAGCGAGCTTTTTGAGTTGCGGAACGGTTACGGCGCTTACATTTTTTTATCGTCTGCGACGCATGAGGACTGCGAAGCCTGCCTAAGGAATGAGCCTCGGCTTTTGAGCACTTCGATCCAATGGGCTTGACGTCTGTGATCGTCGCTCTATATCTCTGTTTTCCACAGATTGCATCTAAGTAATTGTCCGCCTGGCACTCTTGCCGGAGGTTCTCGTGCTCTGGACTCGGCCCATTACGCTGGTAATTCTCTGTGCTTCGACAGGATTTCTTCGAGCGCAAGCACCGCGCGACATTGTCAAACAAGCTGTACAGACGGAACTAGATGCCAGCCGTGACGACCACTCCCATTGGCTGTATTTCGAAATCGACAGGCAACCCAGCAAGACTGTGAAACAGTGGGTTGCCCAGGCGCGGCTGGTGAGTCTGGACCGCGTCGTCGAGCGCAATGGACAGACGCTTCCAGAAGATCAACAGCGCCAGGAGATGAGCGCCTTCATGAGTGATACGCATGCGCAAGCCAGCCAGCGCAAAAGCGGTCAGCATGATGACGAGCAGGCCGCCGAACTTCTCAAGATCCTTCCCGATGCATTCATATGGACCACGGCGGGGGAAAAGGGAAGCAACCTCCTTCTCCATTTCAAGCCTGATCCGCAATTCCATCCACCGGATCTCGAAGCTCGCGTGTTTGCCGGGATGGAAGGCGATATGGCGATCGACCGCGAACAGCATCGCATCGTCAGCCTGAAAGGGCAACTCATCCGTGACGTGAAAATTGGCTATGGGCTGCTCGGTGCGCTCAAGGCCGGCGGCACTTTCGATGTGGAGCGCCGCGAGCTTTCCCCTCATGTCTGGGAGATCACAGAGACCCACGTCCATATCCAGGGCCACGTTCTCATTTTCAAAACGATCTCGGAAGAAGAGGATGACGTGAAAACCCACTTTCAGCAAATCGAAGCAACGACGTCTCTGCAGCAGGCTCAGGACGAATTGCTCCATCAGAGTCCTGCTCCAGTGCAGGATCAGGCTTCGCATCAATCGCGCTGATGCAAATCGTTTTTCAAGGCGATGACGGAGTCTGCCGCTTTGAGAGGAAGACATTAATGCGAAGCAGTCTCCGCGGTTGCCGCGTTGTCGTCGCCCGCGGGCGCTATATTGCGTCTGCGCCCGCATTGTGAGGGCACATTCACCATCTGCTGGACGAATACCCGAAAACCGGGCCACCCTGGCCGCAGAGGCGACCAGTAGCTCGACTTTGTCAGTAGCGGCCGCTGCTGCGTGACCAGTTGTTTCTCGAGGATATTGAGGCCGCAGAGCAGGTTGTTTTCCGGCTGCAGAATTGTCTTGTTCGGGTCGTGTTCGGAAAGTTGCTTGTCCGTATTCCAATCGAAATTGCAGCCATAGCGCCTGGCATCTTCGTAGGTCAACTGAAGGAGTCCTTCGCTGCGCACCATGCGGTGACTGACTCCATCGACAACAGCGACTTCCGGCTCACTGTGCTGCACAGTTGAGGTCGCATTCAATCCTGCCTCGGCTCCAGAAAGCGCCTGGAAGAAATACGCCCAGAACACGCGCCGGTCTACGTCGTCCATGGAACTGAAGCGCGGACAAAACTCCCTGACGTTCTTCGCCATCTGCGGTGCGAGCAGATGATCGGGCAGGGCCTTTTCAATTAGGGCGTCCCACTCCGGGCGCCAGGTCTCGTCGTCGCCCAGTTCGGCTTTCTGTTCCGCGATTGGGGTGGAAGGCGCCGGTTTCAGCATCGGAGTGGGAGCGGCGATCGACGAAGTTGTGGCTGCTGCGGTCGACGAAGTTGCTGCTGAAGCGGTCGCCGGCTCCCGCACACCGCGAAGCGCGACGAGGCCCACGCTCACTCCGGCGCCAAGCAGGCAAACTGCGATTCGCGACGTTTGGGGCACCTTCACCTGTGGAAATCTCCAGCTTGGTGAGATGCAGATTCGATGATTTGCGGTTTGTCGCAGGCGGATTGGTTGCACAAGACCTTTGGATTCAGTCGCGTGTGCGGCTATTTGTTGTGGGTTAGATCTTGCGAGACATGGTAGTGACCGGGGGTTCCGGTAATGGCAATTGGCACCACTGCGCCCGCGTCCTTCTTTTTGAAAAAGGGTGCGAGCGGCTTCAGCAAAAACGATTTGAACCCAGTGGTGGCATGCGAGATATCTGTGTCCATTTTGAGATCGCCTGTCATGTGCACAGCTTCGTCGTGAAAGCGAAAAGTACCACACAACGTTGCGGTCGCCCCTTCGACTTTGAAAGTAAGGCGCGGTGTCGAAGCCACGCTGTTTTCAATTGTTGCGGGACCCTCTACCGAGGACAGCACATCCGTGGTTTCGTCGCTCGGTGTGCCGGCGGAAACAACGCCGGTGTTCGGTTTGCGATCTCCGCGAGCGCGCTCGCTGAATGCCGAAAGGCTCTTCTCCGTCTCTCGATCAGAGACTTTCTCTGCGGGCACGTTGAAGATTCCGGTCACCCGGAGCCGCTGCATGAAGCCGTCGCCGGGCGGTCCCACGTAAGCATGGCTGTTGAGCCACACCGGGCCGGAAATCGGAACCTGATTATGGATGAAGGGTTGCATGACATCTTCTGCGCGGCCGCGATCCACACGGATATCGAGATTTGTGATCTTCGGAGCTCCCTTGATGCTTCCGGTTGCGTGGATTGTCGTTTCGCGGATCTTCAGATCGATGGAGTGGATATCCATGTCTCCGTTCGAGCCGAATAGCGTGCACTGCATGGCACCACTTACGGGCGTGGGCTTGCCGTCATCAACGGCGAAATTCTTCGTCTCCGCGGTCGTTTCCACTTCCATGGCTTGCAGAGCGCCCTTGAAAACCCCGCGCGCATCGAGGGTTCCGCTGATGTTGCCGACGTCGCGCAGATTCACCTGGGTGAACGCGAAGTTGCCGCTCACCGGCGTCGCGGCGAAGTCATCGCCGTTGATCGGTCCCATGTTTCCGCGCGCGAGAATGTGGCCGGTCGGGATTGCGTTCTGCATATCGACTGCGTATGTCAGCGCCTCGCCCTTGTGGAGATTTCTGATCTCCAGTTGCTTGATCGGGAAAGACAGGGGCTTTCCTTCCTTGCGCATGATCTCGAGAAGGCTTTTGTGGACCACGAATCGTTCGATCATGGTGTCGGGACCGCTGAAGTCTTTGCCGCTGCCGGGCGGGAAGTCTTCATGATTTTCCTTGCTGCCGATGGGCGGCACCACGATGTGAAGGCCGGTGATGTCGACCAACTCCACGCGCTGCCTCAACATGATCAGATCAGACCACGTCCCCTGCACAACCATCGTGTCTACGTGGCCCAGCGGGGAGAGGTTGGGCGCGGAATTCCTGCGCATGGTGATGCCGGTGGCCACGAAGCCGGGTTTGGGGAAGTACGTCCGGTGATAGCCGGTGAAAGTTACGTGGCTCGCCAGAACGTCTTCGAGCAGGGGAGCAATCTTGCGATGGCGATAAGGCCAGTTGGCGCTGATGAAGACAACAGCTGCCGCCAGTAACGCGCCGGCTGCGACTATGATGACGTGAACCCAGAGCGGCGCCTCATGCCAGATGCTGCGCACCTCGCGTCGGAATTTTCCCTTGACGAGGCAGCGGGGCTTCGGAGGCGCCGGCGGCGCTATCGAGGGATTAGCCATAATCTATGCATTCCGCAGTAATCGAGAATCCGTGCAATGTGGTTTCGGCGAGATATCCAGCGATACGAATTTCCTAATATAAGAGGGCGCAAGTCGGGCCAGAGCATTGTTTCTTGCGTTGAAGCCTGCGAGCCCGCAGAGCCTGCCTTTTGGAGTGCAGTTCGCACTTGAGCGTTGCCCAAGGCTGAGTCGAGTTTCTACTTGCCGATCACCAGAGGAAGATTCCGGCAATTGACGCCGAAATCAGGTTGGCCATCGTCCCGGCCAGCATGGCTCGCACGCCTAACCGCGCGAGATCGTTGCGGCGCTCCGGAACCAGCGCTCCGATTCCGCCTATCTGCATTCCGATGGATCCAAGGTTCGCAAAGCCGCACAACGCGAAGGTCGCGATGGTGAAGGACCTTGGCATGATCATCGCCTTGTGTGCGCCGAGTGCGATGTAGGCGATCACTTCATTGAGCGCCATGCGCGTACCAAGGAGGTTGCCGATCACGCTGCAATCCTGTGCCGGAATTCCGATGAGCCATGCGACGGGCCAGAAGACATAACCGAGAATCTCGCCCAGGCTTCCGGGTATCCAGTGAAAGCCAGCGTGGATGTGCACCCAGCTGAGCATCATGTCGAGCAGGGCAACGAGGGCGAGAAAGCTGATGAGCATGATGGCCACATTCAGCGCCAACTTGCCGCCGTCGATGGTGCCGCGTGCGATGGAGCCAATCAGGTTCTCGTCTTTGTGCAGCTCATCTTTGGGAATGACGACTTTGCCCTCGGTGGCAGGCACTTCTGTTTCCGGCACCAGCATCTTCGATATCAGAATCGTTCCCGGCGAAGTCATGATGACTGCCGACAGTAGATGCCGTGCTTCGATGCCCTGCGAGATGTACATGGCCATGATGCCGCCCGACACGTGCGCCATGCCGCTGGTCATGATGGTCATCAATTCGCTGCGAGTTGCCTTGGAAAGAAATGGCCTGATCGTCAGTGGAGCTTCGGTCTGTCCCATGAAGATCGATGCCGCCACGTTCATGCTCTCGGCGCCAGAGATGCGCATGGTCTTCAGCATCACCCACGCCAGCGCGCGAATGATGATCTGCATCAGGCCAATATGGTAGAGGACGGCGAAGAAGGCCGAGATAAAGATGATGGTGGGCAGAACCTGGAAGGCGAAAATCGATCCCAGCGAAGTGTCGGGTGTGCCAAGCTTGCCGAACAGGACCGACGTTCCGGCCGAGGTAGCGCTTAGCATCTTGGTGACCACGCCGCCAGCCCAGAACATAGCGCGCTGACCGAAATCGAAGCGCAGGACAAGGAACGCGAATATGACTTGCAGACTGAGTCCCCAGCCCACCGTCCGCCAGCGGATATGCCGTCTATCGGTTGAGCCAAGCCATGCCGCCAGCAGAACGGCCAAGATCCCCAGCACCCCAGTAAATCGCGCCAATTCGAACACTCCCCAAAGATAGCTTCTTGCCACCCGCTTACAGTTCTTCGCCTCGTCTGATTCGCGAGGCCGCAGCTAGCCGCCTAAACACGCTGTTGCTTTTCGATACCAACAGGCTAACAGCAGTAAGCCAGATTGAGCTTTGAAAGAGAGCTGTTCTGATCTGCGAATTGGAAACAGTATCTTGATCTTGCAGATAGCTCAGACAGTTGACAAAGATCGAAACCATCCCGCGGTGGCTAAAGCCTAACCTGTTCTTACTGGGCTTCTGGCACGGATAAATCCGTGCCCTTTCAAAGCTGAGGGATTTTCATCAACCTGCGGTATCTTGCAGATATCTCTCTGCATTTTCGCGGGCGAAGACGTGACTGACGAGCGGCACTTCCTCCGGTGGTTCGTCAGAAAACGTGATAGCTCGCTTGATGCGATCAACGGGCTCCGCCAGCATGGTTTCGTTCGTGGCGTAGAGCGTAGCGAACGGCTGGCCTTTCTCCACGTGCTCACCGCGCCTGGCGTGAAACTCGATGCCCGCGTGCGGATCGACGGGTTCGCCGGCCTTCTCGCGGCCTGCGCCGAGGCGTTGCACCGCCCAGCCCAGTTCCATGGTGTCCATCTGGGAGACGTAGCCGGTCTTCCAGGCTTCTAGAACCAGCGTCGCACCCGGTTTGTGCGATGCTTTCAAGTCATCGAACACGGTGAGATCGCCGCCCTGAGCCTTCACCATTTCGAGGAACAGCTTCAAGGCCGTTCCATCGGCCAGCGCTCCGGCCGCGGCCCAGTATCCCTGCTCCGCAGTTTCAGTTCTTCCGCCCAGGTGAATCATCCATCCAGCGAGCCGTAACGAAAGCTCGCGCAAGTCCTCGCTGCCGGCGGGCACCATTCCGCGCAGAAGCTCGACGCACTCGGCAACCTCAATCCAATTTCCTGCGGTGCGACCCAGCGGCTGGCCCATGTCGGTCATCAGGGCCACGGTACGCGTTCCGGCACCCTCGGCTGTTGCGACCATCAGCGCAGCAAGAAACTCCGCATCGGCCCGTTTGCGCAGAAAGGCGCCTGAGCCAGTCTTTACATCGAGCACCAGCGCGTTCAACCCGGCGGCCAGTTTCTTGCTCAGAATCGAAGCGCAGATCAAGCCGGGGTTCTCCACGGTGCCGGTGCGATCGCGCAGTGCGTACAGCACGCGGTCTGCAGGAACCAGCCTGGGGGTCTGGCTCACAATAGCCGCGCCGCACTGTTGCAAAATCGCTTCGAACTCCGCGAGCGTCAGCGCCGAGCGGAATCCGGGAATGGAATCGAGCTTATCCAGTGTTCCGCCGGTGTGGCCAAGAGCGCGTCCGCTGATCATGGGTACAGCCACTCCGCATGCAGCGGCCAGGGGAGCAACCAAAAAGCTGGTCTTATCGCCTACACCGCCGGTTGAGTGCTTATCCACGGCCTGCTTACCGAGCCGCGACGGATCGAACTTTTCGCCGGAGTCGCGCATCGCCAGGGCCAGCGCACGTGTCTCCTGAATTGTGAGGCCATTGAGCCATGTGGCCATCAACCATGCCGACAACTGCTCCAAGGGAATCGATTCACTGGCGGTACCGGTTACGATGAACCTGAGCTCGCGCGCATCAAGGACTCCGCCGTCGCGCTTCTTTCTGATCAGATCGATCATGTGCAGCGCAGCACCCGCTTTTTCAGACATACGAGATCACCTTCAATTCACCGAACAGTTGAAATTATCGCAAGGAAGGCCCGCGAGAGTATGTGCAGCCGCGGTCATCACAAGCAGGTGCCACTCTGAGGAAGGTCAATCTGCCTGCGCGAGTTCCTTGGGGCGTTTGACGTCCGCTTTCTCCGCGACTATTCAGTCTTGCCGGTCTTCTTCAGGTTCATGTCGAAGCCGAGGGGCAGGACCTGATTGAACGGCATCGTCGTCATTCCGTCGGCTGCTGGAAAGATGACCACAGTATCAGGCGCCGCGAACTCCGCCAGCATCTGGCGGCACGCTCCGCAGGGGGGACTTGCCGCGTTGTTCAGATTTGCCACGGCCACAGCCTCGATGCGAATCTCCGGACCGAACTCGCTCACCGCCCGCACCAGCGCAGTGCGCTCTGCGCAGATGGTCAGTCCGTAACTGACGTTTTCGACGTTCGTGCCGGTCACGACCGCGCCGTTCGCAAGACGCAGCGCCGCGCCGACTTTGAATCCCGAGTAGGGCGAGTAGGAATTCGTGGCTGTTTTTTTTGCTTCCACGAGGAGATTGTCGAGCGCTGTCTGAGGTAAGCTCGTCATCATCATTGCAGTCCTCATTTGTATTCAGAGTGAATCTTGAGGCTAATGCATGACCGTTCCCGGTGTACATACAGGACGCCCGATGGCAAGCATCGCGCTTTTTGCGGTTGTGGCCGCTGGCAGCCTCATTTCCACCTCGGCGCAGAGTCCGAGTCCCGCGGCATCCACTGCTTCTCAATCCGCGACGGCGCAGCGATCTGCCGCGAAGTCCACAGCACTGCCTTCAACTTCTGTCTTCGATATTGCCTCCATCCATCCCAATAACTCTGACCACACAGCGCGCACGCATATCTACTCCTACGCGGACCATGGTCACTTCGTCGCCATTAACGCGACTCCCATGCAGTTGCTTCAATATGCTTACGGTCTGCCCGACTCCCGCATACTGGGCGCTCCAGCCTGGACCAGATCTTTGAAGTACGACATCGAAGGCAAGTCCGATCCGGCGCTGGCTGACAGGCTGGCAATTCTTCCTTACGCCGAGGCCAAGGTTCAGCTTTTGAAGATGGTGCAATCGCTTTTGGCGGACCGTTTTCATCTGGCTGCACATACCGGGAGTCGCGAACTTCCGGTTTATGATCTTGTGGTTGGCAAAGGAGGTGCGAAATTTACAAAAGTCAAAGACGAGGGCACGACAATTGATTCGGCAACACGTTCCGGCATCTCGACGATCACAATCAAAAGCAGTTCGCACGCCATGGCCGATCTCGCAGAGATTCTCTTTCGCTACACGGGCCGCATCGTCGTCGATAAAACTGGGCTGCAAGGGAACTACACCATCAATCTCAAATTCGCGCCTGACGATGCCCGTTCCGCTGTCCCCAATACAGAAACATCCTCCGCGCCCGACACCGGGCCCTCTGTGTTCACCGCACTCAAAGAGCAGTTAGGCCTGGAACTCAAGTCCGGCAAAGGCTATGTTGATGTCCTCGTAATTGACCACATTGACCCGCCAACGGAGAATTGAGGCCCCGCTCCGTTCGTCTCAAGTCTTCACGCGCTCATCCGATAAATCTCTTGTGTGGCTCGCACCCGATCTCCAATCGGGGCAGCTAGGAAAAGCGCGCGATGGACGAGTTGACACGAGAGTTCCTGATCGAGAGCCAGGAAGGGCTCGACCGGATGGAACGCTGCCTCACCGATCTCGAGAAGCAACCGGATGACGCCGAGTTCCTCGCGGAGATATTCCGCTCGGTTCACACCATTAAAGGCGCTACCGGATTCCTCGGCTACAAACGCCTCGAGAAGCTGGCTCACGCGGGTGAGAACCTGCTTGGTTTGTTGCGCGACGGAAAACTCTCAGCAACGACCCCCATCGTCACCGCACTTTTGCAACTGCTGGATGCGCTTCGTTTCATCCTACGCGGCATCGAGGCCGATGGCACCGAAGGCGCCGGAGACGACGCTGAACTCATCCAGTGCCTCGCAGAACTCCAGGGCGCACCTGCCGTGCAATCGGTGAGAATTGCAGAGGTCCCCCGCTCACATCAACCGCGAAAAAAGATTGCCGGCACTCGTTCCGTGCGCGACTCGGCTTCACGCAACACCAACAGCGTGCCGGATCCCGAGCCACAACAACTTCTCAAGGCGGAAGCACCGGTAATTCCTTCCGTGCACGAGACCCCTCCGAAGCCGCCGGTATCCCTGGCTTCTTTGAAAGAGCCAGAGGAATCGAAGCCGGCAAAAGCTGTGCAGGTGGCTGCTGCCGAAAGCACGCTGCGGGTCGATGTAAACCTGCTGAATCGCATGATGAATCTTGTTGGCGAACTGGTGCTGACCCGGAACCAGGTTCTGCAGGCCTGCGCCGCGGTTCCCAGCCTCACGCAGCTCTCTCGCCGGCTCGACATGGTGACCGCCGATCTGCGCGAGTCCGTGATGAAGGCGCGCATGCAGCCGGTTTCAAACGTTTTCTCGAAGATTCCTCGCATGGTCCGCGACTTGTCTAATTCGTTGAACCGCCGTGTGCGCCTGGAGATGGAGGGCCAGGAAACGGAACTGGACAAGAGCCTGCTCGAAGCGATCAAAGACCCGCTGGTACACGCCGTGCGCAACGCGCTCGATCACGGTATTGAACCGCCAGAAGAACGCATTGCAGCGGGCAAAGATCCTGAAGGTACGCTGCGGCTTCGCGCGGTCCAGGAAGGCAGCCACGTCATCATCGAAGTTGCGGATGACGGCGCTGGGATCTCCGTAGACCGGGTCCGCCAAAAGGCGATCGAACGCAACCTGATCTCCGCCGAACGTGCCGGGCAGCAATCCGAGTGGGAACTTCTCCAGCTTGTCTTCCTGCCGGGGTTCTCCACGGCTGCGGCTGTCACCAATGTCAGCGGCCGCGGGGTGGGGATGGATGTAGTTCGCACCAATGTTGAAAGAATCGGCGGCAAGGTCGAGCTGGATTCGCGTCCCGGCAAAGGCACGACTCTGCGTTTGCGCATTCCGCTGACACTTGCCATCATTCCCGCGCTGATCGTCCGCAGCGTTGGCCAGAGTTTCGCTCTTCCCCAGGCAGCGCTTTCTGAGCTGGTTCACCTCTCGAAAGACAAGGCTGCATCCGCGATTGAATGGATTGAAGACGCGCCGCTTTATCGTCTTCGCGGCAGCCTGCTTCCTTTGGTCTATCTCGATCGCCTCCTGGTTCCGGGACTGGCGCATGACCGCGTCAATCCGAGCGAGAGCTTCATCGCGGTGCTTGATGCCGACGGCCGCCGTTTCGGACTGGTGGTGGACGGACTTGCCGAACCCGAAGAGATTGTCGTCAAGGCGCTGAGCGCCGCCCTCAAAGGAATCGGCCTGTTCTCCGGGGCCACGGTGCTTGGCAGCGGCAATCTGGCGCTCATCCTTGACCCAACAGCCATGGCCACGCGCGCAGGCATTGCCCTCGAAGAAGCAGAATCCGATGTAGTCATTGACGCCGAGGCCACATCAGTCATCGACAAAACCGATTATCTCCTCGTCGACATTTCCGGACGGCGTGCTGCTGTTTCGTTGAACGACGTTCTCCGCATTGAACAACTCCCTGTCTCGCGGATCGAGTACATCGGCTCTCGTCCGGTGCTCAACTTTCAGGGGCAGATCCTTCCGGTCGAAGACTCCGCCGGCTTGCTGTCCATGGCGGAGCCTGGCTCCGAGGCCCAGATTGTGGCCGTGGTCTGCCGCGACGGCGATCGCCACGTAGGCTTTGTGGTCTCGCATGTGCTTGACGTGACGGCCGGTGCCGACCTCTTCGAAGCAGGCAGTGGCCGCCGCACCGAAAAGGTGACGCTGCTCAAAGATCGTGTGACCGGGCTCCTCGACCTCGGGGACGTTCCTGCACTCCCTGTTTCTGCCACCGCCGCACACTCCAGCCGATTTGCCGAGGTGTCTTCATGATCGCATTACACAAGGCATCACGCCGCGTGCGGAATTCCGTCACTGCACCAGTTGAAATGTGTACGGCGTGGGTGGGTGACTCACTGTTCGGCTTGCCCATCAGCCACATTTTAGAAATCGTGGGCTCAGCCCGTCCGCAGGCTGTTCCCCTTGCACCGGGGTTTGTCGGCGGCCTGGTTCACTATCGCGGCGATGTTCTCACAACCGTCAGCCTCCGCCACCTGCTTGGCCTGGCGCCGCTCGATCGCGCTCAGCCCATTCTCGTGCTCGAAGGGCCGGGCGCGAGTTTCGGAGTCCTGGTGGATGCTGTGGGCGAAGTGCTGACCGTTTCGCCTGAGGATTATGAACCCAATCCCTCGACTCTTGATGAGTGCAGAAAAAAGCTGTTCGCCGGTGCATACAAGTTGCAAAACCGGTTGCTGGTGATTCTCGATCCTGCCCGTCTTGACCCCCTGCACCTGGTTGAGACGCTGGCAGCGTGACCTGGAGAAGATTGTATGCGCGCTCTGATTGTCGATGATTCCCGTTTTGTACGAAACTTCCTTCGCGGCCTCCTTGAGGAGAAGGGAATCGCCTGCGAAGAGGCAGGCGACGGCCAAGCCGGCATGGCTCAACTGAAATCAGGCGCGGATTTTGACCTTGCCCTCATCGACTGGAATATGCCCGTCATGAACGGACTTGAAATGCTCACAGCTTTGCGGGCGGAAGGATTCAGCGATATCAAAGTCATGATGGTGACGACCGAAGGGGAAAACGAATTCATCATTCGGGCACTTGACTCCGGCGCCGATGAATATCTGATGAAGCCGTTTGACGAAGAAGCTCTCAGCGAAAAACTGACCATGCTCGGACTTGCGGAGGAATGACCGATGGCGCACGGCCGCCGAACCCGCATTCTTATCGTTGACGACTCCGCAGTGATCCGCGGACTGCTGCGCACCGTGATCTCCACCGATCCTTCCCTGGAGGTTGCGGGGACCGCGGTTGATGGCGCCTCCGCGCTCCAGGCGATCGAAACCATGCGTCCCGACCTGGTACTGCTGGACGTCGAGATGCCAAACATGGATGGCCTTGAGACTCTTCGCGCGATGCGCGCTCGTGCCTACCGCGTGCCCGTGGTGATGGTGAGTGCGGTCACGCAGCGTGGCGCCCGTGTCACCATCGAGGCCCTCAGTTGCGGGGCATCGGACTACGTGGCCAAGCCTGCCGGCCATTCTGATCGCGAACACGCAATCTGCGCTCTTGCACAGGATCTACTTCCCAAGATCCAGGCCCTGACGGTTACTGCGGTTGGAGGAGCGCCGCGTGAGGTGGCTGCAGACCTGCCGGGACCTGCCAGGCCTTCTTCAACCCCGCCATCGGTGGTGCTCATCGGCGTCTCAACCGGCGGCCCAGCGGCTCTTGAAGTTCTCCTCTCTGCCTTTCCGCTGCGCTTTCCCCTTCCGGTGCTGATTGTTCAGCACATGCCCGAGTTGTTTACCGGACCGCTTGCCGAGCGTCTCAGCCAGCGATGCCGCGTCTCTGTTCGGGAAGCAACGGATGGTGCACCGGTAATCGCCGGCAACATCTATCTGGCGCGCGGAAACTGGCATATGGAAGTACTCGCGTCTCCCCAGTCCGGGTCGCCTGCGACGCTGCATCTGCATCAGGGCCCGCTTGAAAATCATTGTCGCCCGGCAGTTGACGTTCTCTTCCGCTCCGCTGCAACGATCTTTGGTCCAGCCACACTGGCGGTGGTGTTGACGGGCATGGGTTCCGACGGTCTCGCCGCCTGTCGCATCATTCGCGCCCGAGGTGGCACGGTGCTCGCGCAGGATGAAGCCACGAGCGTTGTCTGGGGCATGCCGGGCATGATCGCCCGGGCCGGTCTCGCGCAGCGTGTCTTACCTCTGCCTGCCATCGCTCCTGAAATTCTTCGCCTTGCGGGCCGAATCGGGGGAGATCTCCGCGGCTTTCGCGAGCAGGCGGTTCAACGATGAGCTCACTTTCTGGTCCTGATTACCCTTATCTCCGGGAACTCGTCTTCCGCCATTCGCGGAATGTGCTGGAGGCCTCGCACGACCATCTCTTCCAATCGCGCCTGGTGGGTGTACTTCACCGGCAAGGGATGTCGCGGCTGGATGAACTGGTCCAACTTCTGCGGCTGACCAAGAGCCCAGAACTGGAGCGAGCGGTTGCTGAGGCGATGACCATTAACGAAACCAGTTTCTTTCGCGACAGCCGGTCCTTTGAGTTGTTGCGAACCGAGGTGCTGCCAAAACTCGTCGAAGCTCGCAGCACAAGCCGGAAATTGTTCTTGTTGAGTGCTGCCAGTTCCACTGGCCAGGAAGCGTATTCGCTGGCCATGCTCTTGCGCGAGTACATTCCGCGTTTAACTGGGTGGAATACCCGCGTCGAGGGCGCCGACATCTGCGCGGAAGTCGTGGAGCGCGCACGCCGGGGACAGTATCACCGCATCGAAATGAACCGGGGACTTCCGGCCCGGTTGCTGGTGCGTTATTTCGACCGTGCCGGCGAGGACTGGATCGTCAAACCTGAGATTGCCGAACTCTGCACCTTTCGCCAGGCAAATCTATGTGCCCCATTGCCGTACAAGGAGCGCTTCGACGTCATTTTCCTGCGAAACGTGATGCTCTATCTTTCGCTGGAGACGCGGCGCACTCTGCTCACGGCGGTGCACCGCCTCATCGCGTTGGACGGCTACCTTTTTCTCGGTGCTGCCGAACAGCCTCCTGACCGTTCCCTTTGGACAACGGTTCTTTCGGGTGGCACGTGCCACTACCGTCCGCGCTGGCCTGATGGCGGAGAAGGTTGTAAGCCGGGTTGATTTCGCACTCGGGGCGCCGCAATATGGCGTCCGCAATTAATTGGAGAGAGTCCTCACAACCCGTGCTTCACGCGATGAATCGCGATTAAGGCCGCGATGCAGCATCCCAGAAGAAACGAAGATGCCACGAACGCCGCCCGCAACCGGCTGGCGGGATAGAATCTGCGGTGGCTGCGAAACGTGACCGCTATGTCCCTCTGGAAGCGGACGAGCTGCCAACCCTCAAGACCGCGTTTAATCTCCAGCACCATTGCGACTTCAAGCAGGCAGCAGCAGGCGGCGCTCACCAGGCTTGCTCCGGCAAAGAAATCCGTCAGCAGCAGAATCGACACAGCGTCCTCGCAGCGATTCGGCGTTTGGTCTAGCGATCAGATTCCACGGCCGGGATGAATCTTATTATCCAACGTACCTAGAAAATCTAGACCGAAAACCCGGCTTTGGTGCCCAAAGTAACGTCTGCCAATACCACAAAAGTGGCAGATTGCGGAGTAAGATTGTCATTTGTACCGGGTTTGGGCGCTATCGAGAGCCAAGCCTCGCAGTCGGCCTATGACTCCCTGTTCCTGATCCAAACATGTGCAGAACAGTGTCTCCGAGGGTTGCATGAATTTAATGACATCCCACTCCGAAAACGCCGTCGTGGAAGAACGCCGCCGAGCCGAACGTCGGAATTCACCTTCACTTTCCGCTTATCACTGGAAGGGGCTTAGTCCGCGTCAAAACAGTGTCCGCGACATCAGTGCAACCGGTGCTTTCCTGGTGACACAAGAGCGTTGGGAACCCGGTGCAATCATCGCCCTCACTTTGCAGCGCAGCGGACCACCTGAAAAGGACAACAGCTTCTCCATCCAGGCGAAGGCCGTACGCTGGGACGATCAGGGTGTGGCAATCTCGTTTGTCTTGCCGCCGGGCGCCGATCTCCGCCTATGGCAGAGCCCGCTCAAGAGCGCGGCCGAGCAGAATGAACCCGAGGACATCCTGCGCGAATTTCGCGTGGCCCAGGCTATCTCATTTCTTTCGCGCATATCTCCCGAAACCGCGAAATCGGTCAGCACACTGCTGCACGAAGAACTGAGCAATTACCGCCTCGAAAATGCGGTCGAGATTGCTCTCAAAGCAGAGAAGATGCTCGGCGCAGCAGTCGAAGGCGACAACCTGCGTGCGCTTCCCCATGTTGCGATGCGGGTCCTCGACGGCGGATCCTGGTCCTCCGACGACAAGTGGATGCTGCAGTTCTGGGCCGGCCTTCTAGCCGCATCCTGCACCACCACCGGTGGGGACGAGTCGAGCCTTGCCTTTGTTGACTTGCTGAGCCAATTCAAAGTACTTCACTTGCGAATTCTTTCCGCAGCTTGCACCAAAGCAACCAAGCTCATTACGGGGCCCGGCAGTATCTCCACACGTCCTCTGAATTGGAAAGCCGCTGATCTCATGAAGTTCTCCGGTTCGCATGATCTGATCAAGCTTGATCGAGAACTGAACTACATGGCCGATGTCGGAGTGATTGCACCGCGGGAGAAGCCCGGATTTTTCCAGCAGATGACCGACACGACTGTCGCACCGACCGGCCTCGGGCTGGAACTCTACGCGCGCTGCAATGGCCACCGCGGTGCGGCGCAGGTCTTCTACGGAGTTCCGCTTACTCTCGCCGGCGCTCTCGCCCTCGAGCAATAATCGGCCCTAAGCTAATCACTTACAAGCGTGATCTGTGTGTGCGCGCCTAGCTCCTCGCCCAAGTAGCCTTTTCCCTCAGCGACCCGTCTTCCGGCGCTATTTCTCACAACCAATCGTGACACGAGTCACAAGTCGCAATCTGGCGTGCTTCGTACAATCTCACTCGATCGAGATACTTGGCTGCTTGGCATCGTTTGGTCCGTCGATCTCAATGCGATGGTTGACTTGGCGCGCCGCAGTGGTGATGCCGACAGCGCCGGGAGGGATCTGTTGAGTTCACCCAGGAACTGGTTTCGTCTGCCCTTCGTTTATCGTCGTCGTGCAGAGCGCCGCGAATCGCCGGCGCTGGCCGCAGTCTACTGGGAAGGCTCGAACCCGCGGCAAAGCTTTGTTGCGAATATCAGCGCCAGCGGCGCCTATCTCTATACCAGTGAACTCTGGAACGTGGGCGATATCCTCTCTTTAACGCTCCAGAGATCGGGTGCTCTTGAAACGGCGAGTCATCGCCGTTTTACCGTGCAAGCCAAAGTGATTCGCCGCGATCGCAAAGGCGTCGGTGTTGTCTTTCTTATGCCGCGTGGTGCAGACCTGCGGCTCTGGCAGAGCGACATCAGGGCAGACATGCCCCAGACTGAACCTGAAGACGTGGTGCGCGAATTCCGGCTTGCGGAGGCCACTGCATTCATCAATCGCATTGCACCGGATTCAATCAATCGAGCCAGGCTCCTGATGCGCAAGGAGCTCAGCAATTTTCGTCTTGAAAGTGCTATCGAAATCGCGCTGCACGCAGAGGACCTGCTCGCACTTGAGAGTGACGCCGAACAGTTTCACGCTGAGCCCACAGTTATCCTCCGTATCCTTGAGGATGGATCCTGGGCCGAGACCGAGTGGATTCAGCACTACTGGGCTGCTGTCCTGGCTACCTCCTGCGGCCCAGATGAAGTCCAGCAGCGTGATCTGAAGTTTGTGTCCTTGCTCAGCCAGATGACAACCATTCAGGCCCGCATCTTTGCCGGCTCTTGCAGACTTGCTACCAGGTCTGTCGACCAGAACGGCCGTGTATCGGCCCATTCGCTCACATGCTCGTCGGAGGAACTGGTTCGGATTGCCGACACTCACGACCGTGTACACATCGAGCGCGATATCCAGCATCTTGTCGAACTCGGCTTGATAGAGAGAAGTGTGAAATTGAAGTCTTTCACGCTTCTCGACCATGCCGACATTACTCCAACGGAATTGGCTCTCGAACTCTATGCTCGCTGCCACGGTCATCGCCGGTCCACGGAAGCTTTCTATACCACCGGTTCGAACGCGGGTCTGGTTGCCGCCCACTGAGACACCAAGACGGTGGACTCCTCAGGATTCCGGTATTTGCTCGCCCAAAATTCGCGGCTGTGCCTGCTGCCTAAGTAATTACCTCCCCATTACGAAGTGGGAATTGCCGGAGTAGGATGCAGTCAGGAACAATTCATTACTGGGATTGAGTTCGCGGGGGTGGAGGCTCCGTCAGCTCTATCTCGCGAGAGGCGCCGCAGAGCAAGGAGGGCAGCATGAGGTCTCTAAAGAGCTGGTTCGAAAAGACCTTCCCACAGGAACACTCTCAGCAGCCTCGCGCCGAGAGGCGGACTGTGCCTGGTCTTGAAGCCATTCATTGGACCGGGTCCTCGCCGGGCCTGGACATTGTGAAAAACATCAGCTCGACCGGTATGTATTTGGTTACGCGCGAACGTTGGGCGGAAGGCGAGATCAATCCAGTCCGCCTTGTTTATCCAGAGCTGGCCGATGATTCCGCTGAGAACCAGGTGACTCTCGAGACCAAGGCAGTGCGCTGGGATGAGGATGGCATGGGCCTGACGTTCGTCCTTCCTGAATGCATGGACCTGTGGCTATGGAAGAACGACGGACTCATTGAACCCGAAGACATTCTCAGCGAATTTCGTCTTGCCCGCTCGCTTGCCTTTCTCCGCCGCATCTGCCCCTCGGCAACGCAGGAGTTGAAGCTTCTGTTTCGCGAGGGACTGAGCAATTTGCGCATCGCAAGTGCGATTGGCATTACCCATCGCGCCGAGGCGATGCTCGCCGCTGAGCGTGATTTTGACCGGCTCCGCGCGCCGCAAAGCGTTGTGATGCGCGTCGTCAAGGACGGCTCATGGGCTGAAGACGGCACGACACAACAGCTTTGGGCCGGCATCCTCGCCACCGCCTGCACGATGATGGGCGATGACGAGTCGAATCTTCCTTACATCGATCTGCTCTGCGAACTCGCTACTATCGATGGTCGCCTTTTCACCACGGCGTGCAGCAAGTCCCAAAAGCTCTTCGCAACCTCTGGCGCAGTTTCTGCCCAGCCGCTTATTTGCTCGGCGCAGGAGCTGGCTCACATCGCCGGGGCACACGACCTGATGAAGATCGATCGCAACATCTTTCAACTCGCTAACCTCGGGTTGCTGGAGCCAAGGATCAAGTCGAAATACTTCAATTTCGAACAAGACGCGAATCTCACGCCTACTGCGCTTGGGCTCGAATTGTTTGCTCGCTGCCAAGGCCATCGCGGTGCGCCGCACGAATATTACGTAACGCAGACTCAAGAAAGCACATCGGTTTCAAAGGAAGAATCAGCCACGCAGAGCTGAGGCCTCCATCAAACCTTCTACCTTTGCCTGCAGAGCTTGTGTGATCGTCGCTTCGCTATCCAGCGGGCTGAAGCGTACCGGTTCTCCAACCCTCACTTCGATCTTTCCTGAGCGGAACCATCCAGTTCCCTTGGCCTTCAATCCGCCCAATCCTAGAATTGCCACTGGAAGCACGGGCGCATGGGCCTGTTTGACCAGCAGCCCGATTCCCGGCCTGAACGGCGCGAGCTGACCTGCGGCCGATCGGGTACCTTCAGGAAACACAAGCACGTTATACCCACGGTCCAGCGCCTCACCTGCGTGCGCAAAGCTCCGCTGGAAATCCCTTCGTCGCGGCAGCGGGAAGACGTTGTATAGCGCAGTCACGAGCCAATACGCCGCCGGACCGAAAAGCATGAAGCGCCCTGTGTCGGGATTGCGGAAATGCCGGAAGTCCTCCAGCATCTCGCCCTGCATAGCCGCTGCTGTCCAACGCCGTATGCGGCCCGGCAGAGCGTACTGCACCAACGCACCGTCGTATGCGGTCACGTGGTTGCAGATGATCAACATGGGCTCGTGGGATTGCAGGTCGTGCGGCGCCGACACACGAGGATTTCCCAGGAACCAGACAAGCGGCTGCGCAACCAGTTCGACAA
The DNA here is from genome assembly GCA_963735215.1 of uncultured Acidobacteriaceae bacterium. Lineage (GTDB taxonomy): Bacteria > Acidobacteriota > Terriglobia > Terriglobales > Acidobacteriaceae > Telmatobacter. The sequence goes on from CAVTKF010000020.1 coordinate 39,063, forward strand.
ACGCCGAGCGGAGCCACTGCATTGGCTTCGACCACGGCCAGCGCGGATAACGAAATTCAGCTTTTTTGACCTCTGTGGCTGGAAGATGCATGTGAGGCGCGGGGATCGTCGCAATTGTCGAGTTCACAGTCCTGGCGGAGGTTCCAATTTTGGAAGGTGATGCGAAGGGTTGCGCGGGTAGAGAACCACCCGAATTGGCAGACTCAACTCCGACGGCGCGACCCGGTGCGGTCTGAACTGTGAACTCAGACGCGCGACCCGCTCCGACGAATTGCCGCAGGTCTCCCAACGTCTTCGCTGCATCCACCGCGCCTTCGTTCGGAGCGTCCGTCAGCCGCTCTTCCAACGCTGCTGCGAGCTGAACGCGGCCCAGGCTATCGAGGTGAAAGTCCTCGCTCAGTCGCAGCTCGTCTCCACCGGTCGGCCGCTCGCCTGCAATTTCCGCCACCAGCGCATGTAGCCAATCCGCCTCAGGTGCATTTGACCTTGGGCTTGCTCCGTTTGTGGAAGCCGCAATTTCAGTCGAACGTCCTGCGACCCAAGCGGCAACTGCTTTTCTCCTGACCTTCCCCGTGGATGTCCTCGGCAGATCCGGCTCGGGCCAGACCATCCATCGCCGCACACGCTGAAATTCCGGCAGCCGCGCATTGGCTCGATCTACCACTTCCGCGGCGTGCTTCTCGTTGCTGCGGACCACCAGCACTGCGCAAGGTTCAGGTCCCGACGCAGTCTCCATGGCCACCACCGCGCTGGCCGCAATCTCAGGCTGTTCTTCGAGTACAGCTTCAAGGTCCTCGGGATGCACGTTCACGCCGGCAGCGGTAACGATGGTCTCGCTTTTGCGTCCCATAAAGCGCAACTCCCCGGTTGCCTGTTCCTGAGCCAGGTCGCCGGTTGCCAGCCATTCGTCTTCGCGGTGACGCAGCTGCCCACCACTCCAGGTTGCGGTCGAAATCATCGGACCCTTTACCAGCACCTCGCCGTCCGGGCCGATCTTCACTTCGCGTCCTGGCAACGGTTTACCGATTGTTCCGCTGGCCACGTGGAAGGGATGATTCAGCGTGATCAACGCCGTCGTCTCCGTCATGCCGTAGCCCTGCACCACAACAAGTCCGAGCGCGTTCCAGAACTGCTCCAGCGGTCCGGCAAGAGCACCTCCGCCCGAGATCAGCGCCCAGAACTTGAGGCCCAGCGTCCGATGGACGTTTCGGAAAACCCACCAGCGCTTCCACGCCTTCATCCCTTTTGAAGTCGCCACACGCTCGGCCAGCCCCGGCGTTATGTTCTCAAGGTGCGTCATCAGCAGAGCCATGACGCGTGGCACCGCAGCCAACACCGAAATTCGTTCCCGCTTGATCGTTTCTGTCAGGCGCGGCGCCACCAGTCGGGTTTCAAAGTGCACCTCGGCGGCAAAGATCGGCGGAATCCAGAGACCCATCGTTTGCCCGAAGACGTGGCTCAGCGGCAACGTGTGGAGGATCCGTAGCGGATGAAAGAACTTTTCGTATGGCAGATATTTCTGCGCGGCGTCCTCAATCGGCCCAACGCTCGCGAGCACGTTGCCGTGCGTGTGTACGATACCCTTGGGATCTCCGGTCGTTCCCGACGTAAACAGAATCTGCAACGGCGTCTCGGACGAGAGTCCGGTTATCGCTGAGGCCTCGCGGGTGGGAAGGGAAGCAGGCCAGTCCTCAAAGGCTGCCGAAGATGCTTCCGATCCCGGAACCTTGATCTCTGATCCCTGCAATCTACGCAGCAAACTGGCATCCCCTACCGCCAACTTCGGCTTCACGTCGGCCGCAACGCGCGCTGCAAATTCCACACTTCCGAATGAGTCCAGTGGAACCGCTATCACCCCGCGCAGCATGCAGCCATAGAACGCCGCCACCCATTCCGCGCTGTTCTCTCCCCATAGCAAGGCGCGATCACCCATGCCGATGCCGCGATCCTCGAGCAGTGCCGCGAACCTGCCGGCCAACGTCGCCAGCTCGCCATAGGTTGTGACCCTCCGGCGGACGCCCTGGTAGCGCACGATCGCGATCTCGTGTTTAGATTTTCTGAAGTCGTTCAGCAGCGTAGCCAGATGCTCGCGCACGTAACTTGCTCCTGCATCGAATCCTAGCAGCGCCGCACGCCCTGACGCCCGCGCCGGTGTGGGACTTCTCGCAGTGTCACAATTTGCGCTTGGCCGATTCCTCAATGATCCAGGAATCGCAAGTCGCTCGACGCTCATCTCGATGAAAGACGAACTCGCGTGGTTCCAAGGAGAGCTGCATGAATTACCCTTGGGTCGCTATCCCCGATTCATCCATACCCCACGCTGTGAACCCGGTCTTCCAGCACCTGATCGACACCTACGTCAGCGAATCCAACAAGGTCGGATCAACCTGGAAGCAGTTCACTGACACCGACCTCGAGTACAAACCGCACATTCGTTCGAGCAGTGTCGGCCAGATTCTCCGCCACCAGCTCCTCTCCGAGCGCAGGTTCTTCGGCGAATTCCTTGGCACCCCTGAGCCCGCTCCAGACGAGGTGTTGCCCGCGGCCTTCGCCATTGAAAGCGCAACAAACCGGTTCGTCGAATTGGTGGTCGCGCGTCTCGGCTTCTTTGCCCGACAGCAGGAAAGCTGGTGGATGGAAATAGTCCCATTCTTCGATGTCCAACGCCAGCGTATCTGGGTATTCTGGCGCCGCGTGCTTCACACCGCGCATCACCGCACCCAACTCACCCTCTTCCTGCGGTTGCTCGGGCGCGACGTCCCTGCGACCTACGGCCCCACCGCCGACGTCAGCTGGACCGGTGCGGACCCTACGAATTCCGTGTCCGCAGCCGGACGACGTTAAGCTGGATTCACTCAGTCTTCGCCTTTTCTTTCCCGTCGGATCGCGTTATTCTCTAAGGACGTCAAGGAAAAGATGTCTCCCCATCCTTCCAAATCGAGCACTGAGACCGATGCTTTTGCCTGCTTTCACCCAGTGACTGCCGAGTGGTTTCAGGCTGTCTTTGACGAGCCAACTGCGCCTCAGCGGTTAGGCTGGCCCGTAATCGCTCGCGGCGAGAGCGCGCTGATCCTTGCCCCGACCGGGACCGGAAAGACTCTGACCGCCTTCCTCTGGTGCCTCGACCGGCTCATGCTGCATGACGTGAGCGACGAGAAGAAGGGCTGCAAGATCGTCTATGTCTCGCCGCTGAAAGCCCTGGCCGTCGATGTCGAGCGCAATCTGAGATCTCCGCTGGCCGGCATCGCGAACATGGCCCGTCGTAAGGGCGTTCCTTTTCACGATCCGGTCATCAGCGTTCGAACCGGCGACACGCCACAGCAGGAGCGCGCCCGCTTCCGCCGCGATCCCGCAGAGATTCTGATCACCACGCCGGAGTCGCTCTATCTCTTGCTGACTTCGCAGTCTGCTGAAGCTCTGCGCACGGTTGACACCGTCATCATCGACGAAATTCATGCCCTGGTTCCCACCAAGAGAGGAGCCCATCTTGCTCTGACTCTGGAGCGGCTTGAGGCGCTCGCGGGGCGGCGGTTGCAGCGGATCGGCCTCTCCGCTACGCAACGGCCGCTGGAAGAGGTGGCGCGGTTCCTTGGCGGGATTGAGGTTGCCTCTACAACGCCGATCCTCGTCAAAAACCAGAGCGAACAGATACAAAATGAAACTTTAAGTTTAGGATTGCAAACTATTGATGCGAAAGAGAAAGATCAAGATGACGATGGGGGAGAAGTTGGACAGGCGAGAGTGGATTCACAGGCGCTTGCACAGCCGACTGCGCCAGTCACGTCGAATCAAATCGAACTGCTCGCCGATAACTTTTCGCTGACTAGCAGGCGAAACCGAAACTCCGATTCGCTTTCGTCCCGGTCACCATCGTCAATGCCTCTGCTCCCAAGCAGTTAAAGCTGCGAATTGAAGTTCCAGTTGAGGATATGGCGAGACTCCAAACCATGGAGGAAATCCCCACCGGGCCTGCTTCGCAAACGCCTCGTCGCGTTTCCATCTGGAACGCGATCCATCCCCGTCTTCTTGAACTCATTCGCGAGCGTCACTCGACGATTCTTTTCGTTAACAGCCGCCAGGTGGCCGAACGCCTGGCCGGTTCGTTGAATGATCTCGCCGGTGAAGCGATCGCCCGCGCCCACCACGGCTCTCTGGCCGCCTATCAGCGCTCTGTGATCGAGGAGCAGTTGAAGGCTGGCCAGATCAAGGCTCTTTGCGCCACATCTACCCTTGAACTCGGTATCGACATGGGTGCAGTCGACCTCGTAATCCAGATCGAGGCACCGCCTTCCGTGGCCAGTGGCATGCAGCGCATTGGCCGCGCCGGGCACTCTGTCGATGCCGTTAGCGAGGGCGTGCTGTTTCCGAAATACCGGGCCGACCTCGTGGCCTGTGCCGCCGTCACCCGAGCCATGCATGAAGGACACATCGAGTCGACCCGCTTTCCGCGAAATCCGCTGGACGTGCTATGCCAGCAACTGGTCGCCATTGTCGCCCACCCGCCGGGTTACAAACCTCCGACCCGCCCCAAATCACTCAAGCGCCGAATTGGAGCTTCTCGTTCCCACAACCTGGGTGCCCCATCCCCACAACGCTTTTCAGCCTCGAGGGTGGGAGAGCAAGAACCCCGTCCAGTTTCCGAATACGAGTCTGTCGAACAAGAGCCGAAGCCGGAAGTCCATGTCGACGCCCTCTATGATCTGGTCCGTCGAGCGGCTCCCTTCGGCGCTCTCACTCGCTCGGCCTTCGACGGAGTTCTCGATCTGCTCAGCGGCCGCTATCCCTCCGACGAGTTCGCTGAACTGCGTCCCCGTCTCACGTGGGATCGAATTCGCAATGTCGTCACCGCCCGCGAAGGTGCGGGCCGCCTCGCGATTCTCAACGCCGGGACCATCCCCGATCGCGGCCTCTACGGCGTCTTTCTCGCCCACACCGAGGGCAAATCCATCCGCGTTGGCGAACTCGACGAGGAGATGGTTTTCGAATCACATCCCAACGAGACATTCATTCTCGGGGCCTCGACGTGGCGCATTGAAGACATCACCCACGACCGGGTTCTTGTGGTTCCTGCTCCTGGCGAACCGGGCAAGATGCCATTCTGGAAGGGCGATGGTCCGGGTCGTCCGCTGGAATTTGGCCGACGCATCGGTGCATTGATCCGCGAACTTCGCGCCCTGCCCAAGGCCGCCGCGCTCACACGCCTCGTCACCGAACACGATTTGGACCCTGGCGCTGCCGAAAACCTTCTGCAATTTCTGGCCGACCAGGAAGCCTCAACCGGGCAGGTTCCCGACGACCGGACGATTGTGATTGAACGGACCCGCGATGAACTCGGCGATTGGCGCGTCTGTGTGCTGACGCCTTTTGGTAGCCGTATTCATATCCCGTGGGCGATGGCCATCAGCGCGCGCATCCGCGCTGCCGGGGGGCCAGAGGTTGAAACGCTTTGGGGCGACGATGGCTTCGTTCTTCGTTTTCCCGATACCGACGAACCGCCCGATCCCGATTGGATTCTCATTGAATCCGCCGAAGCGATGCAGATGGTTCTGCGTCAGCTTGGCTCGACCGCACTGTTCGCGGGCCGCTTTCGCGAGGCTGCTGGGCGCGCATTGCTTCTGCCTCGACGCCGTGCCGATCAGCGCTCGCCCCTGTGGCAACTGCGCAAGCGGTCCTACGACTTGCTGAGTGTTGCCTCGCGCTATCCGTCGTTTCCATTACTGCTTGAGGCTTACCGCGAGTGTCTGCGTGATGTCTTCGATATGCCGGCGCTCATCGAAACTCTTCGCGCCATCGAGCAGCGCCAGCTTCGCGTTCACGTTGTCGAAACGCACAAGCCTTCGCCGTTTGCCTCGTCGCTGCTTTTCAGCTACGTGGCTAACTTCGTCTACGATGGCGACGCGCCACTGGCCGAGCGCCGCGCGCAAGCGCTGACGATCGACCAGGACCAACTGCGCGAATTGCTTGGCGAGGCCGATCTGCGCGAACTGCTCGATGCAGATGCCATCGCCGAGGTTGAAGAAACGGCGCAGTGCCTGGTCGAGTCGTACCGAGCCCACTCTGCCGACGGTATCCACGACCTGCTTCTGCGGCTGGGCGATCTGACACGCGATGAACTGGCTCGACGTGTAGCCGACCACGCCCTGCTTGAATCACTCGATCGTCTGCTGCGCGCGCGCCGCCTCCTCGAACTGCGCATCGCCGGGGAGCGTCGCCTGATCGCGGTCGAAGACGCTGCGCGTTATCGCGATGCACTGGGTATTCCGTTACCGCCCGGCTTGCCCGCCTCGCTCATCGATTCCGTGGCGCAACCGGTGCTCGAACTTGTCCGTCGCTACGCCCGCACCCATGGGCCGTTCACGCTGCGCGAAGTCGCCGATCGTTTTGCGCTCGATTCTGCGGTGATTGAGAACACGCTTCGCCAGCTTACTTTGGAGGGTCGCGTTCTTGAAGGCGGATTCCGTCCGGGCGGGCTCCAACACCCCGTCGGATACACGTCATCCGCCGGGGGCCCCGGGCTCCATCGCGAATGGTGCGATACGGAGATCCTGCGCCAGATCCGGCGCAAGTCCCTGGCCAAACTTCGCCGCGAGGTCGAACCCGTTGAGCAGCACACGCTGGCCCGGTTTCTTTCCCACTGGCAGGGGCTGCTTTTGCCGAGGCGGAGCTCGCATGCGCATCTCGATGCATTGCTCGACGCTATCGAAAGCCTGCAGGGCGCGCCGATTCCGGCATCGCTGCTTGAAACCTCCATCCTCCCCGCGCGCGTTCCCGGATACGAACCTGCTGGACTCGACACGTTGATCGCTGCTGGCGAGGTCACGTGGGCCGGCATCGATCCCATCGGCGAGCGCGATGGGCGCATCGCTCTTTTTCTCGCGGACAAGCTGCCGCTGCTCGCCCAGCAACGGCCGGTTTCGGAGCCGCTCACGGAACGCGAAGAGAAGCTGCTTGCTGTGCTTGAGTTCACCGGCGCCAATTTTTTTGATCCGCTTCATCAGGCGGTCGGAGGCGGATATCCCGGCGAATCGATCGACGCGTTATGGAGTCTCGTGTGGCGCGGCCTCGTCACCAATGACTCGCTTCACGCATTACGGGCCTACATCACGCGACCGGAGAGTGCTCGTGTTCCGCGCCGCCTGCAAACGGGAATGGTCTTTCGCTCCAGGCGCACCACTCCGCCGAACGCCCAAGGCCGCTGGTCAATGCTGCCTCTTCATTTCGCATTCGATGCTTTGAAAGGGCGCGACTTCAATCGTGCCGCCAAGGGAATCCCAAAAGATGTGGCTTTAGACGCTGAGCGAATCCCTGAGAGCTTCCCTCAGGGGCTAAAGCCCGGCGAAGTATTTGGCTCATCGAGCGGCACGGCTAAAGCCGTTCCCTTTCAAGGCCATGCTTCTTTCACTGCAACCGAAGCGAGCCATGCCCTAGCCCTGCAACTGCTCAATCGATACGGCGTTCTCACGCGTGAAGCCGTTGGTGCAGAGAACATCCCCGGCGGGTTCAGTGCCGTTTACGACGTGCTGAAAGCGCTGGAAGAAAGTGGTCGCATTCGCCGTGGATACTTCGTTGCGGGCTTGGGCGCTACACAATTCGCGCTGCCCGCTGCCGTTGATCTGCTGCGGCAACTCCGTACCGAACCACCTGCAGAGAAGCCGGAATTCCTCCAGCTCGCCGCGACCGATCCGGCGAATCCCTATGGCTCTGTCCTGCGCTGGCCCGATCTGCAGGTGATGAATGACGACTCTGAATCCGCGCCGCGTGTGTTGACGCGCGCCGTCTACGCCGAAGTTATCCTTCGCAACGGTCAACTCGTCGCATGGCTGCGGCGCAATAATCCTAACCTGCTTGTCTTTCTTCCCGCCGATGAGCCCGAGCGCTCACAGGTGGCCTCAGGTCTTTCCCATTTCCTCTCCGCGCGCGGGCAGGAGCGCATGCGTATCAGCAGCCATCAGGGAGCGCTTATCACTACCATCAACGGCCAGCCGATCGCCGCGCATCCCATGGCGCGCTTCCTCATGGATGCGGGATTCCACCCCGGACCGCTCGGCTTGCACCTTCGCCGCATACCCATCCCGATTCATCACGATACTCACGCCGTTGGGCCAGCCACCGAGGAATTGCAATAAACCATGCCCGAGGGCGATACCATCTTTCGTACCGCGCGCTCCATGGGACGCGCACTTATCGGCAAGCCGATCACCGGCTTCCGTTCCAACTACCCGCTGCTCACGCGCTTCCACGACGACACGCCGATCACCGGCCAGACCGTCGAGAGCGTTGAATCGCGCGGCAAGTGGCTGCTGATTCATCTCTCCGGTGGGGCCACACTTGTTACTCACATGCTGATGAACGGATCGTGGCACCTCTACCGCATCGGCGAGCGCTGGCAAAAACCCGCTCGCGATATGCGCATCGTGCTTGAGAATCGCGATTACCAGGCCGTTGCCTTCACCGTGCCGGTCGCGCACATCTACAGCGCGGGGGCACTGGCGCGCGAAAAGCGTATCCCACCCGCAGGCGCCGATGTGCTCAACGACGACTTCGATCCAATTGCGGCAGCCGCGCGTCTTCGCGCTTGTGCGGGCGAAGAGATCGGCGACGTCCTGCTTCATCAGCATGTGCTGGCCGGGGTGGGGAACGTCTTCAAATCAGAAATCTGCTTCGTCGAGAGTGTGAATCCGTTTTGCATTGTCTCTGCGCTGAACGGTCAACAAGTCGCCGCCCTCATCGCAACCGCGAAACGTCTCGTCGCCGCCAACGTGCTCGAAGACGCGGACAACACGATCGTGACCTATCGTGGCCAGCAGAGGCGCACGACACGGAGCAGTAGCCCACAAGATAGCCTGTGGGTTTACGGACGCTCCGGTGAGCCATGCCGCCGCTGCGGCGCCGCGATTCGCCATCGATTGCAAGGTCCGGATGCGCGCGTCACTTTCTGGTGCCAGACTTGCCAGCCAATGCCCGATGGTTCCGATATAGATGGTATTGCGCGCTGAACGCAGGGAGCTTAGTTGCCAGGTTTGCCGAGGCCGAAGATCTTCTGCAGGATGTTGCGGTGGTCGGCCGGGTGGTCGCACGTATCGGTAGGCGCGGTGCCCATCAGAAATGCAGCCTCGTAGCTTTCCGGGCACGCATCGTCGCTGAGCAGATTGCTGACCTTATCAAGCGTCACAATCTGCACGCCGTCCGGCGGAGTGAACTCGTTGGTGTCGGAATATTGCGGCAACTGGATCGCCTGTTTCATAAACGCGGCCCAGATGGGCGCGGCGGCGTGGGCGCCTTCAACCTTGATATCGGTATAGTCGTCGTTGCCCACCCACACAACGCAGAGCAGGCTGCTGGTGAAGCCGGCGAACCAGGCATCGTGGCTGGTGCCAGTTTTACCCGCGGCCGGTGCGGTGAATCCCATGTTGCGGACGCCGGCGCCTGTTCCGCAATAATCCAACCCTCCAACCTTGCAGCCCTCGTGCCCGTTGCCTTGAAGAACCGCTTCCATCAAGTAAGTGGTGAGGAAGGCGACGCGAGGATCGAGAACCTGCCGTGTAGTGGGCGTGTAGTCCGTAATGACGTCGCCGGTGGACGTGCGCACACTGGCCAGCATCCACGGGTCGATGTGTACGCCGCCGTTGGAGAAGACCGTATAGGCTCCCGCCATATCCAGCGGCGTCGCATCATAAGAGCCGATGGCCATGGAAGGCGTACCCAGGGCGCTCTTGATGCCTGCGTCGCGCGCCAGTGAAGCCACACGATCGAAACCGACCATGGAAGCGAGGCCGATGGTTGCGTTGTTGTCCGATCGCATCAGAGCTAGGCGGGCAGTCATCTCGCCGTAAAATTCGCCTTGATAATTTCGTGGCGTGTACTCGTATTGCGTGCCTTCGCCGTAGGTGGCTTGCTGATCGTTCAGCATGGTAACCGGCGAAAACAATGCATTCTGCCCGGGCAGCATGGTACCTTCAACTGCGGTTTGAAACGCGGATGCATAGACAAACGGCTTGAAGATCGAACCTGTCGGACGGTGCGCCACCGCGTGATCCACCTGCGACTTGCCATAGTCCCGGCCGCCCACCAGCGCCAGTACCTGGCCGGTATGCGGATTGAGCGCCACCAGTGCCACTTGCGGGTAGACGTAAGGTTCGCCGAGCTTTTTCTGCCGCGCGTGCTGCTTGTCCACCTGCGCATCGATTTGGGGAATGATCGAATTCACGGCGTCCGATGCAATACGCTGCAACTCAGGATCGAGCGACGTGTAAATATGTAGACCTTCGCGGTTGAAGTCGCGATCTCCAAGTTTCTGCACGAGCTGATCGCGCACAAGATCGACAAAGTAGGGAGCCTCGCTGGCGTCTACGCTGCCGGGCGTAAGATGCAGTGGCTCGTCCTTGGCGCGTTCGGCCTGCTCCTTGTTGATGGCGCCGGTTTCCACCATCGAATCGAGCACAACGTTGCGCCGCTCAATGGTGCGTTCCGGATGGCGAAAAGGATTGAAGTAATTCGGACGCTGGATGATGCCTGCCAGCATCGCGCACTCAGCCAGATCGAGCTGCTGAACATCTTTGCCGAAATAGGCTTCTGCAGCTTCGCCGAATCCGTCAATCGAGAAGCTGCCGCGCTGGCCCAGGTTGATCTGGTTGGCATACGCTTCGAAAATCTGTTTCTTGGTGAAGCGGTGCTCCAGGTGAAAGGTGATGAGGATCTGCGTGACCTTGTACTTGATGGTGCCGGTGTCGGCAAGGAAAAGCAGTTTTGCCAGCTGCATAGTCAGCGTGGATGCGCCGCCGCGATGCTTGCGGTCGCCGATCACGTCATGCCAGGCCCAGCCGATCATGCTGAAGTAATTCACTCCGCCATGTTCGAAGAACTTGCGGTCTTCGATTGCCAGGACAGCCTGCACGAGGTTCGGCGGAATCGCATCGTAGGTCAGCAACCGCCGCTTCGTGCGGTTCGCGTCGTCACTCAATCCCGTGATCAGCAGCGGTTCCAACTCGTAGCTTGAAAGCGACTGCCCACGTTCATCGTTGATCGAATCGACCCGGCCCTGGCGGGTGTGGATAGTGGCAGCATCCGGCGCGTGGTACGACTCAGGTCCGGGGTGAACAGTGATCGACGAAGATGCCTCGGTAAACGTGCCCATCTGCGAGGGGTGCGATAGCCCGTCGACTGTGTATCCGGCCGCTCGCAATTCGGTGGCAATCAGCTGGGCGGTGATCTTCTGCCCGGGACGTATTTCGCGCGGCGCAGCGTAGATCTTTGCTGTGTTCGCAAACAGAGGCTGTTTCAGCCGGTCATCGACGATGCGCGCGTATTTGTTGTAGTAGAAGGTGAAAACCGAGAGTCCGACAATCCCAACGAGAAGAACGGCAGCGATAACGCCGCGGACCAGCCACGAAGACCAGGAGAGGCCGGGCCAGGATAGCTTCATTTTTGGTTGTTGCAGCCTGACCTTCAACGCCATCCCCGTTCCCTCGATTCATTTACGGAATATCCGAACTTTTGTTCCTGCACGATCTCGATCTGTACATTCAAGTACGGAAACCACCGAGCCCACAATTAGGAACTTTCAGCCAAGAGCTTTTCTTCCAGCACGCGCCGCTTCACCTGTGCCACAACTTCGCCAATTGCCACATCCACACTACTTGCCGTCGCGCGCGAGACTAACTCCACCTGGCCGCTCGCCACCTTCTTGCCTACATTGATCCGGTAAGGAATCCCTACGAGGTCAGCGTCTTTAAATTTGACGCCTGCGCGCTCATCTCTGTCATCAAGCAGCACGTCGAGCCCCGCCGCTTCAAGCTCCGCCGCGAGAGTTTCGCCGGCCTCGCGCAGTGCCGCGTCCGCAACATTTGTCACCGTTACTACCACGGTAAACGGTGCAATCGAGGACGGCAGCCAGAATCCATTCGCGTCATTCGACTGCTCGATCGCAGCCGTCAGAATGCGTTCGATACCGATTCCGTAGCTGCCCATGATCGGCGTTACTTCCTTGCCATTCGGGTCCAGGACGCGCGCGCCCATGGTTTCTGTATACCTTGTTCCGAGTTTGAAGATGTGGCCGACTTCGACGGCCTTGCCCACGACGAGCTTGCCGTCGCAATTGTCTTGCGGGCATGCCTCGCCCTCGTTCACACTGCGAATGTCGGCCAGAACTGTCCAGGTAAAATCGCGGCCCGGCACTACGTTGCGCAAGTGATAGTCGAGCTTGTTGGCGCCGGCTACCAGGTTCTTCCGGCCCTCCAGCGACTTATCCACGACCACGGTCAGTCCGTCGCCCAGTGGCTTTTCATTGACGGTGAGACCCACCGGGCCCAGGAATCCCGCGGGACCCTTGAAATACTGCTGAAGCTCCTCGGCCTGCATGGTGCGGAGCTCCGCTCCTTTGATGGCTCCGAGAAGTTTTGTTTCGTTTACCTGGTGATCGCCGCGCAGAAACGCCGCTACGCCGTGCCACGTGTCTTTTGCGGCGCTGTGTTTCGAGCCTGCTTCGCGCTTCAGCACCATGTAGGCTACGCATTTGATGTCACTCGCCGGCGAAATCTTGAAGAACTCGGCAACGTCAGAGATAGCGGCGCATCCGGGCGTCGACACTAGCTCCGGCGTGCCGTCTCCAGTGGCAACCATCTCGTCCAAAGGGGCAAGCTGCGAGACGGCTTTTTCGAGATTCGCCGCATACCCGCACACCGGGCAGCTTGCGATCAGGTCCTCGCCCGCATCGGTGTACACCATGAATTCCTGCGATCGCGAACCGCCCATGGCGCCGGAATCTGCTTCCACTGCGACAAACTTCAGCCCGCTGCGCTTGAAGATAGCGCGATAGGCCGCGTCATGCAGATCGTAGCTCTTGTCCAGCCCTTCCGCGTTCAGGTCAAAGGAATAGCTATCTTTCATGATGAACTGGCGCACGCGTAGCAGCCCAGCCTTGGGCCGCGGCTCATCGCGAAACTTGGTCTGGATCTGGTACCAGATCTGCGGCAACTGCTTGTAGCTGCGCAGTTCGCCGCGGGCGATGGTGGTCATGATCTCCTCATGGGTCATCCCCAGGCACATCTCGGCGCCCTTGCGATCTTTCAAGCGGAACATGTTGTCGCCCATGGTTGTCCAGCGACCGCTCTCTTCCCAGGGTTCCTTGGGCAAAATCGCTGGGAGAAAGAATTCCTGGCCAATCTTGTCCATCTCCTCGCGCACGATGCCGATGACTTTATTCAGCGATCGCTGGCCGAGAAAAAGGTAGTTGTAAATACCCGCGCCGAGCTGACGAATATATCCGGCCCGCAGCAGGAACTTGTGGCTGGCCACTTCGGCATCCGCCGGCGCCTCGCGAAGAGTAGGGACAAAGAGCTTCGACCAACGATGCATAGAAATGGGGTTACGGGCTTTCCCGTCCGCTAAATCTTGGTGAGACACGCACTTCCGACCAAGGCCTGCTGCGGACGCATGACAATTAAGAAGCAGAAACCATTCTAAATGTTCGGGGAGCCGACGCATCTCCGGGCGCTGCGCTTCTGTCTCGAACTCTGCGAACGACAAACCGCTGAACTGCGCCTGCATTTTTGGCCTCCTGCGCTTAGGGTGAATGCAAGCGGTGGGCCAACGTGCGGGCTGCTGAAAACAATCGATGTACGAGGCAACTGTGTCGGCGGCCGTGTCAGGCCAGCCACGAGGTGTGGACTCGGTGACACGTGAATGATCGCCTCAGGAACCTGCTTCTGTGTTCAACCCACTCCCGACATCTTGACGATGATTTTTTCGAAAATGCCGGCGGGCAAGATTCGGCGCAATCTGAGAGCCATGCGGGCGTCGTTGCCTACAACGTAGCGAAGCTTGGGGCGTGGAGATTCAAGTACTCGGGCGATTACGTCGGCGACCAGCTGCGGGTTCGCGCGATCTTTTGCGCCCTGTTCAATGCGGTCTCGCCACGCCGGTACGCGGGAGGCGTTAGCCGAGGTCGGATCCTGAAGGCCTGCTGTCAATTTTGCATTGCGCGTCCAGATGTCGGTGGCGAATGAGCCCGGTTCCACGAGAACTACCTGGACGCCGAGCGGCTTCATTTCGTAGCGCAACGTCTCCGTCCAGCCCTCAAGCGCGAACTTTGAAGCCACATAACTGCTGACGCCGGGAAAGCCTAACCTTCCGGAGATCGACGACACCATGATCACGTGACCGAACCCCTGTCGACGCATCTGTGGCAGCAACGCACGCGTGACTGCCACCGACCCGAAGAAGTTGGTCTCGAGTTGTTCGCGTAACTCCGCGTCGGTTATGTCTTCGGCGAATCCCGGGACCGCGAAGCCAGCATTGTTTACGTGCGCATGCAGCGGCTCGCCGCGCTTTGCAACCAGATCGGACATCGTGGCAATCTGCTGGGCATTCGTCACATCGAGCGCGTGAAACTCGATCCGTTCCAGCACTCCGGCACCGCGTGCTGCGGTTTCCAGTTTTTCACGGCGCTTCAGATCGCGCATCGTGGCGAGCACGCGCCAACCGCGTTTCGCTAGCGTGAGGGATGTGAGCAGGCCGAAGCCGCTGGATGCGCCGGTGATGAGGGCTGTCTTGTTCACGCTTTTGAGGGATACTCGTACGAACCGGAATGGCCACTCTATTGAATGCCGAGGAATGAAAACTGTGAGTGGCGAACCTAGACATCTGAACTGTTTCTAAATCAGTTCTACGCCCCACAGATCGTGCAGATGCACTACGCCTTCAACCTTGTCTTCTGCATCGACGACGACCAGCGACGTAATCTTCCGCTCCTCAAGAATCGCTAGCGCTTTCGCCGCCAATTCGTCCGCGACAATCGTACGCGGCTTCGCGTTCATTGCTTCGCCCGCCGTCTTGCTCAGCGCCGCGCCGCCCTCGCGCTCCAGCAGACGCCGCAGATCGCCGTCGCTGATCACTCCGCGCAGCTTGCCGTCCTCCTGCACCGTCGTCATACCCAGCTTCTTTGACGACATCTCGTAGATCACATCGGTCATGGCGTTGAAGTCGCTACCACCGGCATGTCTTCGCCCGCATGCATCAGATCGCGGACTTTTGCGAGTTGCTTGCCGAGCTTGCCGCCGGGATGCAGTTCAGCAAAATCCTCGGCCTTGAAGCCCTTGCGCAGGCTTACAGCAACGGCGAGCGCATCGCCCAGCGCCAGCATTGCCGTCGTGCTCGCCGTCGGCGCCAGGTTCAGGCCGCAGGCTTCGCGTTCCACGCTGCAGTCGAGCACCACATCGCTCGCCTCCGCCAGCGTCGACTTCAGATTGCAGCAGAAACTGACTAGCGCATCGCCTTTACGTTTCAGCGTCGCCAGCAGCCGCAGAATCTCCTCAGTCTCGCCGCTTGCGGATAACGCAATGACGACGTCTCCGGGCATCAACACGCCCAGGTCGCCGTGCACCGCTTCGGCGGGATGCAGAAACAGAGCCGCGCTTCCGGTCGAACTCAGCGTTGCCGCAATTTTCTGCGCAATGATGCCGCTCTTGCCCATGCCGGTGACGACCACGCGCCCATTGCCCTCGCCGCAATGCACAATCAACTCGACGGCGCGATCGAAGTCTGCCGCCATTGCGCCATCGAGCCGCGCGGCCAGCGACTCCAGCGCCGCAGCCTCTGTGCGCACCAGCTCCGATGGCCTCAGGCAGTCCTTTTCCTTGTCGCGATTCATCGGTTTCTGATGGTAACACTGCAAGGGATCAGGGATCAGGGATTAGGGATTAGGGATTAGGGACTAGGGATATAGGGACTAGGGATTAGGGACTAGGGGACTCAGGACTAAGCACCAGAGACTTTCATCCTCGTACAATAGGGACATAAGAGGTTTTGTCCCCCGTGAAGCGCAACACCATCGTCATCGGCGTTACATTGCTCATTCTGGCGGCGTTTGCCTGGGCTGGATGGGCGAACTGGGAGTATCGCAAGCAGGCGGCCGAGCGCGCGCTTGCCTCTGCTGCTCATGCAGATCTCATTCCCGTGGCTCCTGGCGATGTTCCGCAAAGTCAAACGTCCCTCATCGGCAAGCCCGCGCCCGACTTTGTCCTCGAAGACCTTAGCGGCAGGACCGTTGCGCTCTCCAGCTTCAAGGGCAAGCCCTTGCTGATCAACTTCTGGGCAACTTGGTGCGGCCCCTGCAAGATCGAGACGCCATGGCTGATCGAACTCCAAAATGAATACGCGGCGAAAGGCTTCCAAATCGTCGGCATCTCTACGGAAGGCGAGGATCTTCAACCTGGTGACAAAGATGGCCTCGCTCGCCAGAAGGCCGCCGTTGCGAAATTCGTCAAGGAAGAGCACATGCAGTATCCGGTGCTCGTCAACGGCGACAGCCTCGCCAGCACCTACGGCGGACTCGATGCCATGCCGACCTCGGTCTATGTCAATCGCGATGGCAAAGTGGTGGCCGTGCAACTGGGCATCACTTCAAAAGAGGACATGGTGGCCAACATCAACAAAGCGCTAGGCTCGGGTAGCTAAGGAGCAGGGAATTGAACGATTCGAAAAATAGCCTTGTGGCTGTAGCGATCTGGATGACGATGGGTGCGGCCTGCTGCGGGATACGAGCACAGGATTCGCTCTCCGAGACGCCGCACCGATCAACTCCGAAAGCTCAGGCTGTCGAGTATCTTTACCCCGAGCAGGTCACGGTTGCCGCAGGCAAGCCAAGCGCGGTCACACTCCATTTCCGCATTCAGCAGAATCTTCATATCAACTCGCACACTCCGCGCGAGCAGTATCTGATTCCGACGGTGTTTTCGATTCCGGAATCTTCTGGTGTGCGCCTGGCTAGCGCGAGCTACCCAGCGGGAACGGACTTCACGCTTCCTGTCGATCCGAGTCAAAAGCTGCTGGTTTATTCCGGCGAGTTCGCCATCCAGGCGCACATCGTCGCAACGCCGGGCGACCACCTCGTGGAGGCCCAGCTTCACTACCAGGCCTGCGATCAGAACGCGTGCCTGCCTCCGAAGACCATCACCGTGCCGATTGATGTGGTGGGGAAGTAGACGAACAGGGAATAGGGCGTAGGGAGTAAAAAGCTGGAGCTGGCGGGGTAGATCAATCAGCTCCGGCGATATGCAACTGATTAGGTGCATAGGATACCCCCCACCCATACTCTGTAGAGAAGCTCTCTGTTTTCAGTGGGTTAGGAGGAGTGATTGGTTGCAAAGCCCTCTCCCCATTGAGCTTAGCCGCAGAGTCCTCTCAGGAAAGAACTTACGGACAGCAAATGACGATCGGTACCAAAATTCCCGACCGTGATTCGCGGTTGAGTTCTCTTGAGATCATGATCGATTCAATCTCATTGTGCTCCACAGGGTGGAAATAACCTGCAAAATCTCTTCGAGAATCTTGCGTTTGCAATCAGAGGTTTAGGCGTCAGGGTGAGAGAAAGGGACTTGACTTCGCTCTTAGTCAGGCATTAACGAAAGGCCGGGCCTAAAGGCCCGCCATACAGAGACTTGCTCTTTCAGGGGGCTGAAGCCCCCTGCTCCCTCCGATAAAGGCGCTATTGCGGCGAAGTCTGACTGCCCGCCTTCTTCTCGATCTTGGCCCACGAGTCTTTTAGCGGAAGCGTGCGATTGAAGACGAGCTTGTCCGCAGTCGAATCGGGATCGAGGCAGAAGTAGCCTACGCGCTCGAACTGGAAACGGTCTTCAAGCTTGGCGTTGGCGAGAGAGGGCTCAAGCTTGGCGTCTGCGAGGATCTCGAGCGAGTTGGGATTGAGAATGTCGAGGAAGCTCTCGCCTTCTGCGAGGTCGCTTGGATTGGCCCGGGTGAAGAGCCTGTCGTAGATGCGGATTTCGGCGGAGATGGCGTGCGCGGCCGAAACCCAGTGCATGGTGGACTTGACCTTGCGGCCGTCAGGAGAATTGCCGCCGCGACTGGCGGGATCGTAGGTGCAGTGGACCTCAAGGACGTTGCCGTCGGCGTCTTTCACAACGCTCTGCGCGGTTATGAAATAGGCATTGCGCAGGCGGACTTCCTTGCCGGGTGAGAGGCGGTAGTACTTGGGCGGAGGAACTTCGCGGAAGTCATCCTGCTCAATGTAGAGCTCGCGGGAAAAGGGCACCTGGCGAGTTCCAGCCGACGGATCTTCAGGGTTGTTGGCGACCTCGACGAACTCCTCCTTGCCTTCAGGGTAGTTGTCGATGACCACCTTCAATGGATGCAGCACGGCCATGGCGCGCGAGGCGCCGCGGTTCAGGTGGTCGCGCTGGAAGTGTTCCAGCATTTCGATGTCTGTTGACCCGTTGGTACGTGTGGCACCGATGGCGGCGCAGAAGGTGCGGATGGCCTCGGGCGAAAAGCCGCGGCGGCGGATGCCGGAGAGCGTGGGCATGCGGGGATCGTCCCAACCGCTGACGCGCTTTTCCTGCACGAGCTGTAAGAGCTTGCGCTTGCTGAGCAGGGTGTAGGTGAGATTGAGCCGGTCAAATTCAATCTGCTGCGAAGGAAAGATCCCGAGATTCTCGATATACCAGCGGTAGAGGGGCTGGTGGTCGGCGAATTCGAGCGTACACATGGAATGGGTGACGTTCTCAATGGAATCCGACTGGCCGTGCGCGTAGTCGTACATCGGATAGATGCACCACTCGTCGCCGGTGCGGTGATGCGTGGCGTGGAGGATGCGGTACATGACCGGATCGCGCATGTTGAGGTTGGGCGAGGCCATGTCGATCCTGGCGCGGAGGACGCGCGAGCCGTCGGGGAACTCGCCGGACTTCATGCGCTGGAAGAGATCGAGATTTTCATCGACGGTCCGGTTGCGATAGGGGCTGTCTTTGCCGGGCTCGGTGAGGGTGCCACGATGTTGGCGGATCTCATCGGCCGTGAGGTCATCGACGTAGGCGTTGCCTTCCTTGATGAGCTTCAGAGCCCATTCGTAGAGCTGGCCGAAGTAGTCGGAGGCGTAGCAGAGGCGCTCCCAGTCGAAGCCGAGCCAGCGAACATCTTTCTGGATGGAGTCGACGTACTCCTGTTCTTCCTTTTCGGGATTGGTGTCGTCGAAGCGGAGGTTTGTTTTACCGCCGAACTCGTCTGCGAGGCCGAAGTCGAGGCAGATCGCCTTGGCATGGCCGATGTGGAGGTAGCCGTTGGGCTCCGGTGGAAAGCGCGTCTGGACAACTGCGTCGCCGTATTTTTTGGTGCGCACATCTTCGGCGATCTGATCGCGGAGAAAATTGGATATGGTGCGGATGTCCTGGGTTTCCGTATTTGCATTGGTCATGACGGCGATTCCTTGTGCAACTGGCGAACTGTTTTCAATTGAGCGATTCGAGACTGGCTTCGGCCTGGCGGATGCGTGCGAGGCAGACGTCGCGGCCGAGCACAATCAGGGTTTCGAAAAGCGGCGGCGCATTCTTGCGGCCACAGACGGCGACCCGAATCGGCTGGAACATGGGGCCGGCCTTTAAACCCATGCTCGATGCTGCAGCCCGAAGGGCCAGATCGAGTGAATCGTGATCAAACGGCGTTTTGGGCAGAACCTCAAGCGCGGTTTGAAGAACGCGGCGGGCCATGGCGGCGTCGCCTCCCTTTGGCGGGACCAGCTCGGCGGGGTCGTAGGGCGGGAGCTGATCGACGAAGAAGAAGTCGGCGGCAGAGACAGCGTCGTGCAGAAGCTTGATGCGTTCGCGGATGAGCGGGGTAACGGCGAGAAGCTTTTCCGGCGAGGCATGCAAGCCGGCCTGATCGAAAAAGGGCTGGAGGCGTGAGCTGAGCTGGTCGACGGGCAGGGCGCGGATATGCTCGGCGTTGAGCCAGACTGCCTTGGGATCGAAGGGGTCTTCCTCAGTAAAATTCACCACGGCGTTGGAGCGGTTGACGTTTTCGAGGGTGAAGGCGGTGGTGAGTTCGTTGAGAGTGAGGAACTCGCGATCGTCCTTCGGCGACCAGCCGAGGAGGCAGAGGAAGTTGATGAAAGCGTCGGGGAGGAAGCCGGCGTCGCGATAGGTAGTGACGCTGACCACGGGTCCGTGTTTGCGCTTTGACAGCTTGGCGCCATCGGGCGCGACCAGCAACGGGAGATGGGCGAACTGAGGTGACTCAACGCCAAGCCCTTCGAAGATCAGCAGGTGCTTGAAGGTGTTGGTGAGGTGATCCTGGCCGCGGATGATGTGGCTGATGCGGAGATCGGCATCGTCAACGCAGGATGCGAGATGATAGGTCGGCATTCCGTCCGACCGCAGCAGGGCGAAGTCTTCGACCTCGTCGGCGAGCTTGGTCTGATGGCCATAGACGCTATCGGTGAAGTGCAGGGTGCGGCCTTCGCCACGCGGGACTCGATAGCGGAGGGCGAATGGCTCGCCCGCGGCGGCGCGGCGGTCGCTTTCTTCCCGGGACATTTCGCGCATCCCAGGGTTGCAGAGCCAGGCGCCTTGCGCAGAGGAAGACTGGTTGTCGTCGCCTGAGTGCGCTGGCGTGAAGTCACGATAGGCAAGACCTTTGGCGAAGATGGCATGGGCCGCGGAACGGTGCAAGGCCAGGCGTTCGGACTGCCTGTACTCTTCGTCCCAGCTCAGACCCAGCCAGCGAAGGCCCTCGAAGATGGACTGGACGCTGGCCTCGGTGTTGCGCTCGACATCGGTGTCGTCCAGACGCAACACCATGGTTCCGTGGTTGTGGCGGGCATAGAGCCAATTGAAAATAAACGTGCGCGCGCTGCCGACGTGGAGAAAACCGGTGGGCGAGGGGGCAAATCGAACGCGGATATTTCCAGGTTTTGAGGGAGTCAAATCAGGCATCGTGTCAATTACTTTCCATTCACGATGCTAGCATTCACTCCCTGCCCAATCAGGTGAGTTGTCTCACGCCTGCGGGGGATACGGTGGCTGCGGCGGTGGCGGATAGGGCGGCAGATAAGCGGCCTGCGGTGCCGGTATTACCTTCCAATCTGCAAACGCAAGTACATAGAGCAGCACCAGCGTGCCGAGTGAGGGTATCAGGCACAGGAGGGAGAGCCATGGCGAGAATCCTGCTTTCTTCAAGATGAACCAGCAAGGAATCATTACGATGGCAATCGTGATTACGATGATGATCGGAATCAGCGCCATCATCGCCATCACGATGTGCCTGATCTCTTCCGGATTCAGCTGCGGATTGTCCTGCAAAAGCATTGCAAGCATATGCATACAAACACTCCCGAGATGGAATCGAACTCTGAGCCAAGCTACGTCGAATCACAGATTTTCGCAATCAGATTCTTTCGAATCAGGGATGCGACCAGCGAATTTCGGTAGAGACGCCGGGACCTTGGATCGCGGGGAAGGCCTTACGCCACTTCCGATTTCATCGGCGGGGTCGCTGAGATTTCGCCCTCTTTCTCCTGGGCCATCCGCGCGATCGATACAACCGTGATGTCGTCTTCCTGCCCGAAGATCTCCGCTGCCTTGACGATGAACGCGGCGGGCAGATGGCTGATGGAGCGCGCGCGGTTGAAGCCGAACAGCTCGTTCTTTGCGTTCTTTGCTTCAATCACGCCGTCGGTGATTACCAACAGGCGATCTTTCTGCTTCAACTGCATGGTTACCTGGTCGAAGGTGACGGAGTTGTTCAGTCCGAGCGGCAGGTTGCCAGTCATCGTGACCTCCTTGCCGTTCAGGTAAGGGGCCAGGTGCCCCGCGTTGGCGATGGTCGTTTTGCCATCGGCGGTGATATGCATCGCTACGCATGTTGCGTAGGATTGCCCGCGACCGCATAGCCTGCGGTTGAGCGCCTCGAGCACTACGTGCGGCTCGTAGCTTGTTTCCACAATGGTGCGAATGGCTCCGACAATCAGTGCCACCTGCATGCCGGCCTGCAGACCTTTACCGGTCACATCGCCCAGAAGGATCAGCACGCCGCCACGTCCATCGAGCAGGATCTGAAAGAAGTCGCCTCCCACCTGCTGCGCCGGCTTGTACTCGGTCTCCAGCACATATCCGGGAATGGTTGGGATGGCTTCTGGAATCAGCAATTGCTGAATCTGGCGTGCCTGGTCGATCTCCGCTTCCCACTGCTGCCGCAGGCGCAGCGACTGGAGGAAACGCCGCATCAGCAGGATTGTGATCATGTTCAGCGAGACAACCACCGCGATCTGGCTAATGTGTAATGCCATGCCAAACGGGAAGAAGGTCAACGGCACATGCAGCACCAGTAGTTCCTGCTGGTAGAGGGAGACGATCACCAGGCCCACAGCTGGCATTGCCAGCCACGCTCCGGCGTGGTCTTTGCGCATGCCTTCCCACGCCACCCAAAGCAGCAATCCGCCGAGCAGAAGTTTCATGAGGATCGCAAGCGGGGCCAGGTAAATCACCGCATGAACCGGAATAAGCTTTCCGTACAATGGCGCACGCATCATGGCAACGGTGACCGCCAACAGAAAGGCGAAGGACCAAACCATCTTGTGCATCCGCTCCATGCGGCCCATCCGGAACCAGTAGGCCCAGAAAATAATCCAGAGCCCGATCACGATCGGAATCAGAACGGCATGTGCCAGCAACAGATCGAGGGACGACGGGAGCAGGGTCGTGTAATTGCCCAGCAAGCTTACTATGGCCTGCAATGCTACTCCAAAGCATGCCAGTCCCAGCCACAAGTACGCTTTCTCCTTACGATCGAGCCAGAAGAGGATGATCGTAACCGTGATCGCCAGCAAAACGACGGCAAGCTCGAGGAAGCTGCTCACCTGGGAATGAGTGACGGCATCCCAATCCATGCGGAGCATGCGATCAATCGGCCCAGCCTGCCCTAACACCGGGGGCCCGTGCAGGCCGCCTGTATCCGGGTTGATCAGCGGTGTCGCGGGGTCCATCCACACACGGATGGCGAAAGTGATCTCCCCGCTCTTGATCCCTTTGGGCAGAGCGAAGGTCCGAGGCACAGTGAGATAGGTCCTCACGCCATTCTGAGAAAAATGACCAAGCTCGCCGATGAACTGCCCATTCACGTAGACCTGGTAGGCATCGTCGACATCGTCGGGCATCTTGATTGCAAGCCCGCCCTCCGATAGTCCAGGGTCGTATTGAACATTGGCCTTGAGCCGGTACCACGCGTACCCCGCGTAGCCCGCATCGCCCAGTTCCGTCCATCCTGGCATGAACCCGCTTGTACCGAGGAACGGGTCATAGGAAGCCGAAGGTGGTGTCAGATCCATTGCGGCCCAGCCGGCGTCATTAAAGTCCGGTTGAGCCCATTGCATATCGTCGCCCCGGTGAAATTTCCACGGCCCGTTCAACTCCACGGTCGACGATCCAAGCACTACCTGTTCTGCCCAATGCGACGCGGAAGCTGGTGACGTGCTGGTGCTCGATATGCTGGTTTCAGTCGCGGGAGCGCCGGCTGCGGACACGGGAAATGACATCGTGCCGAGGCAAAGAGCCGCGACGAGCATGGATATCTTCTTGCTTGTTTCTGATAACCGCAACACGCGCATCTGGGAAGTGGCCTCGCCCCACCGAGGTCGTTCATGTCTTTGGCCCAAGGTATGCCGCGAGAATACGCGTCACAGCCGCTCTACGGCAACACAAATTGACTGGTTCAAATTATTGCCAACAATAATTTGCCGCGATACAAGTGCAAAGCCGTGTCTAGGTGATGTCCTCAGTATCGTAGACGGGATCGATGGTCCGCTTTTTCGGCAGACCGTGCACGGATGCAAGCAGATCGTCTACTACATCCTCCAGCTGTCGCTGGCTTTCGATGACGGCACTCATGCTCTTCAACTCGTCCGATTCGGCTGTGCGCTCCACCAGCACCACCGCATGGCATTGCGCCACGTGATCCAGCCCCAGGCCCTCAGGGGTCTTGGCCTTGATGCTGACCTGGTCCATTTCAATTCCCAGCAGGTCTGCGACCGAAGAGCGCATGTCTCCAGCGACAGGCGCGATCTTCGGCGCGTTCATGATCAGGGTGGTATCGACATTGACGATGCGGAATCCGGCATGTTGCAGTTCTTCCATCGCCAGCTTCAGAAAGATGGCCGAGTTCGCATCCTTCCAGCGCGGATCACCCGGCGGAAAGAAGCTTCCGATATCGCCGGCTGCGACTGACCCCAGCAACGCGTCGGTTACGGCATGCAGCAGCACGTCACCGTCGGAGTGTCCAACAAGGCCCTCTGGGTGCTCCAGCGTCATTCCACCGATGCGCAGTGGGATGCCTGCCTTGAACGCGTGCGAGTCCCAGCCAAATCCGATTCGTGTCTCCATTGTCTCCGTGCCCAGTTGTGGTTTCGCAGCGCTCAGCGAGCGCGTTGGTGCAGGTAGAACTCTGCCAACTCCAGATCGCCCGGCTGTGTAATCTTCAGATTAACCTGAGAACCGTGAACCACGGCCACTCGAACTCCCGCGCGTTCGATTACCGACGCTTCATCCGTCCCCAGAAATCCATCCGCCATGGCGTCAGTCATCGCCTTCTGCAGCAGTCCAAAGCGGAAACCCTGGGGCGTCTGTGCCTGCACAATGAACTCACGCGGAATGGTCGAAGTGATGATTGCACCATGCGCGGTGCGTTCCACTTGCTTGATGGTGTCAATTGCCGGCAGGCCGACAATGGCCGCGCCATGTTCCACGACTGCCTCAATGGTTCGATCGATCGTCGCCGCGTCGATGAGGGGCCGCACTGCGTCGTGTACCAGGATTACATCGTCTGTGTCGGCCTCAATGGCATTCAACGCATGCATCACGGACTCCTGGCGCGTATCGCCGCCTTCGACTACATGGGCGCGACAGGCGAGCCCGTACTCCGCGATCTGCGCTTGCACGCGCTCCATTTCTGTCTTGCGCACGGCAACGTAAATCGCAGTGACTCGTTTGACCGCGGCAAACGCACGCAGCGAGTGAATCAGAATCGGAATCCCGCCCAGCGAGAGAAACTGCTTGGGCGGAATTCCCGGCGATGGGTCCTTGTCGTTGGGAAGCTTGGGTTGCGGTCCGGCCATACGTGTACCGAGGCCTGCCGCGGGAAGGATCGCAAAAACCTGCATGACTCGCCGAGTATACAACCTCGCCGGTGTTCATTGCCGAAAGCTGAGTGATGGAAGCGAAACCCGCCGAGCCGCCAGGAATAGAATGATCGCGTCGCCGATTCAGGACTCTTTCAATAGAGGAAAAGCACGATGCGGATTCGCTCGTTCGTTTTTGTTTGGGGCTCTTTGCTTGTGGGCGGTTCACTTGCGGTTGCAGCGCAGGCCGGCATCTCTTCGGCTCAGAATGCTGCGCAGGCTTCCAGCGATAGTTGTGAGCGGCTTGCCAAGCTCGAACTTCCGAACGCGAAAATCGCCATGGCTGAGGCGGTGCCCGCGGGGACCTTTGTCGGTCCGCGTGAGCAGTTCACGGGCGCGGACTTGTCCGCGTTTTACAAAATGCTGCCGGGGTTCTGCCGTGTCGTGGCACATGCTACGCCTACTGCGGACTCCGACATTCCCATTGAAGTCTGGATGCCCCTTGCTGGATGGAACGGCAAGCTCGAGGGACTTGGCAACGGAGGATTTGCCGGCGCGATCGGCTACGACGGCCTCGGCGCCGCGATCATCCGCGGCTATGCGGCCACAGCCACCGATACCGGCCACTCCGGCTCGCCCGCTGACGCCTCCTGGGCGCTCGGACATCCCGAGAAGGTCGTCGACTTCGGCCATCGCGGCATCCACGAGATGACCCGGATCGCAAAGCTCATCGTTCCGCAGTTCTATGGGTCGGCGCAGAAGCGCTCCTACTTCGATGGGTGCTCGGATGGCGGCCGAGAAGCGCTGATGGAAGCGCAGCGTTATCCGGAGGACTACGACGGCATCATTGCCGGCGCGCCTGCCAACTACTGGACCGGACTCCTGTCCCTCGCGGTCGTCGACACGCAGGCCCTGACAGCGACTCCGGAGAGCTTTATTCCGCCGGCAAAGATCCCCGTCATCGCCACGGCTGTGCTCGCCGCCTGCGACAAACTGGACGGAGTGGCCGACGGCATTCTCAACGATCCGCGCCAGTGCCATTTCGATCCTGCTTCGATCGAGTGCAAGGCCGGAGATAACTCGGACAAGTGTCTGACCACTGCGCAAGTTTCCGCACTCAAGCAGATTTATGCCGGACTTCATGATGGCAGCGGTCGCACCATCTTTCCCGGATATCTGCCCGGCGCTGAGGAGGGACGATCTGGCTGGGGCCTTTGGATCACCGGTCCGGCTCCCGCAAGAAGTGCGATGGCCTTCTTCGGAATCGGCTACTACTCCAACATGGTCTACGAAAAATCGGACTGGACCTACAAGTCATTCACACTGGATAGCGGCATGCAGGCGGCAAAGGAGAAAACGGCCGCGGCACTTGATGCCGTGAATCCCGACCTGAGCGCCTTTCGCAACCATGGCGGCAAGCTGATCCTTTATCACGGGTGGAACGATCCAGCGATTCCCGCTCTCAATACGGTGAACTACTACCAGAGCGTGATTGCCAAGATGGGCCGTGCCGATGTCGATTCTTTCGCACGCCTCTACATGATCCCCGGCATGCAGCACTGCGGCAGTGGTCCCGGTACCAACAGCTTCGGCGCATTCGTCGGCTCATTGTCCAATGATCCCCAGAGGAACGTCGTGCTCGCCCTGGAGAACTGGGTTGAGAAGGGAACCGCGCCAGGCACAATCATCGCGGCGAAGAGACCAGAAGGGCATCCGCAGGGCAATGCGACGATGACGAGGCCGCTGTGCCCATATCCTCAATTCGCGAAGTACAAGGGAAGCGGCGATCCCAGCAGTGCGGAAAGCTTCGAATGCACGAGTCCGAAAGAATAGTGAAGGCCGGAATCGTGATCTAGTCAGTTGCCGAATCGATATAGAGCATTTCGTTGCTCGTCGTAAATCCAAGCTTCTCGTAAACTGGCTGACCTTTCTGCGACGCGTGCAGCGCAACCACACGAATCCCGCGCCGTTTGGCTTCATCCATGCATTCGGTCATGAGTGCCTGCGCAAGTCCGCGCCTTCGATACTCGGGTTCCACAAATACGTTGAGCACATACCCGCGCTGTTCGCCCGCGGGATCGAGATAGTGCGGCGCCCAATCCAACATCAGCAAACCTGCCGATGCAATATCACGATCTTCGTCGCTGATAATCCAACCAACATACTTGTCATTCGCAAGCATGCGATGCACCCACGGCTCAAAGTTTCTTCCCATCTCTTCGAGCACAGGCTCAGGCGCACTTCCGGCATCTGCAAACATCGCCTTGCGATGGCGAGTGATCAGCGCGGCATCCTCGACAGTGGCTCTCCGCGTTTCCAACATGAGGTGAGTATAGGGATTCAGGGCCGCCGGAACAGATTTCAGTCAACGCGGAAACAGCTCGAACTGCTGAATCGCAATCCTCGGAGCGATAAAGGTGTGCTCGATATCCGGCAGAAACATCACGGTAATCTCATTGAACTTCCGCAGTGGCGCGTCGGGCGGCACGGAAAAACGAATCGTCTCGTACGACGGCATTGTTTTTACGGAGAAATGACCGGGCTCGGTCGACACAATCGACTGCTGACCAAGGTAGAGCGTCCTCTTCGAGGCGGAATCTTCATCCGTCAGCAACACGCCCAGTGATACAAGGCCTTGTCTATTGTCGCGATTTTCAATCGCTATCTCGATCTCGCGACATCGCCCCGTGGGGATTGCTCGCGCCAACTTTTGATGCGCATTCATCACCAACGCGACATCATTGTTAGATTCAAGATTCACGTTGATGGGCGAGCCCTGCGCAACGTGGGCCCCGGGCCCGGGCCGTTTCGACGGCGGCTGCAGAAACCAGTACGGGCCGTCAAAACGAATGATGAGCGGCCGCTTTGTTCCCGGCGCGAGGATGGAGTCATCAGCAATCAGCGGCGGCAGAAGCTCCTTCTTCTTCGGATACGGCCAGAGAACCACGCTCTCGTATCCTCCTGCCCCGGACGTTGAGAGCGGCGCCCTCGGATCGGCAGGGAGATGCCGGGCAGAGTGCGTTTCGCCGTTTTCGACGACACTTGCCGTCGCAGCTTCATTGCGATGGGCCACGCCATCCACCAATGCCCAGATAGTGAGCAAAATGGCAGGAACAGCGGCACTCGCAACGCGTATCACCGCCCGCCTCATCTGAACGTCGCGCTCGAAGGCATCGCGCGGTGGAATGGTCTTCTTCCATGCAAAGATGAACGCGCTGATCGCAAGCAAGAAGGCCGCCGTGTAGTTGGAACGGCTTGCGATCGCCGCACCCGCTGCAAACAGGCTGAGCGCAATCAGATAACCGTGCAGCTCAAGAGGTGCCCGGTAGAGCGACTCGGCAAACAGGTCCCCTTCTTCCCACGGGAGCGCCTTCGGTTGACTCGGGACAAACACGAAGTATGTTGCGGTTCTCAACCCAGTCGCCAGCATGAACGCGCCAAACATTGCGACAAACGCCGTCATTTCGGAAACCTGTTCAGCAAAGAGCATCATGGCGGGCACCCAGACCCATCCTGCCGTGCACGTCAATGCAAACAACGAGAACGGCACCGGCGATCCTTCGCGAAGTGGGCTTGAAGGGCTTATCCAGTACAGCCATGAGCCCGCGATTCCACCGAGCGCCCCGATCGCAACGAAGATCAACGCATTCACAAAGAGTGACACGATGCCGACTGAGTGCGAATCCGGCAAACGGCAAAGAAGCATGGCCACGATCATGGAATTGACCAGCCCGGCAGCGACCATGAAAGCAAGAAAGCGCTGAACTGCCGTTGACTGAGGCAGTGGTGCTGCGGCAATCGCGCCGGACTTCGATGGATTCCACTCTGGAATGACGAAGAGCGGATCTACATCGCGCTCGATGCGGTGAACTGTTCCCCAAAGGGCAACCAGCAGAGCGACAAAATACGGAAAGCGAATGAAATTGGCTAGAGTTCCCAGATCAGAGATTTGCCCCCACGAAGTTGCCGCCAGCTTTGCATTCGCAAGGCCAGGCAATGAATACCAATACAGATTCGCCACCAGGAAAGTAGCACCGTAAACCAGTGGCAAGATCAGCGGCACAATCCAGAATGCCCGGCGCATATCCTTTTGCTCAAGGGCCTTCCCTTGAACGATGTGAGCGAGTTGATAGATCACTAATGCAGCCCAGAGAAAAACCGCATGTATCGCTATCCAACCAATAAGAGCCACAGGGATCCAGAGCGGCCCGAGAATCTGCCAGGCTCTATCGAAATTGTGTGAGGCCTCGATTTCATTGAGGGTCGAGTACCACACCGGTGAGAGCATCGACCAAAGCAATGCAAAAACAAGCGCGGGGCCTCGAGCGTACAAATTGCTGCTCCATGACACAACGCAGGCGGAAGTGACCTGCCGCCAATACCACGTGTTCGAACGGCCGAGTCGGAACACTTCGAGCAGGTCGCCGTCCAGCGCCTCATCGCGATCACCTGGAGTCAGATGCCTCAGCATCCACGCGGCAAGCAGCGGAGGTTCTCTGCGTCTCATCAGCTCTCCTGTGGCACGTCCATTTTCAGATCGGGAATCGTCTGCCAGAGGCGCGTCAGCACGCGGCGCGTCTCGTGTACCTGGCGCAACCCTTCCTTCGTAATACGGAAAAAGCGCTTGGCCTTGCCACCGCGTTCCGGGGTCGGATCTCCGAGCATGGAAATAATCAGGCCTTTTGCTTCCAGGCGTTCCAGCGCCGCATACACGCTGCCGACTGCTACATCTTTCCCCCGGTGTTTCTCTAGTTCGCGCGAAATCGGAACCCCGTATGCGTCCTCTCCCAGGTGAATTACCGCAAGAAGAAGCATCAGTTCGAATTCGCCGAGATAGCTTCGATCTGACATTAATTCAACAATAGCGAAGAAACAGTACTCGCGCAATTGAATTTCCGGCGCGCAGGTGCCTTATCATCCTCTCGTGCCCTCAAAGCCAAAGCTCGCGCTTGACACGTCCCTGTTCAAGCCCGGCATGCGGCTGGCTGTCGGCCTTTCCGGGGGGGCTGATTCGGTAGCGTTGCTGTGCGCGCTCGCTGAGCGGAGCGGGGAACTGGGCCTCGTGCTGCACGTCGCACATTTGCATCACGGGCTGCGCGGAGCAGAAGCCGATGCCGACCTCGAGTTTTGCCGCGATCTTGCCGCGAAACTCGGCCTGCCGTTCCACGAATCCCGCGTCGACACCGCGGCTGAAGCGCGACGGGCTCCAAAAACTTCAGCTGTCGACTCATCCGACAGCATTCCTTCCGATTCCATCGAAGGTACTGCCCGCCGCTTACGCTATTCGTGGTTTCGGCAACTTTTGTCCGAGAGTCTGCCCCAGGCAGCGTCGCTCGATGCGGTTGCTACAGCGCACACGCTGGATGATCAGGCCGAAACTGTGCTCGCCAAATTTCTTCGTGGCGCGTGGACAGAGGGTCTATCGGGAATTCATCCTGTTCTTCAATTTCCGGAAGGCATCATCATTCGTCCGCTGCTTCACACCACTCGCGGCGAAATCGAGGCCTTTCTTCACGCACGCAATCAGCAATGGCGCGAAGACTCCACCAACCGGCACCTGACCTTTATGCGTAATCGAATCCGCCACGAACTGCTGCCGCAACTCGGAACCTGGAACCCACAGCTCCGCGATCATCTGGCGCAGATGGCGGAGCTGGCTCGCGATGAAGAATCCTGGTGGCAGGCCGAAGTTGCACGTATTGCCGATCATGTGATTCTTCGGGGCCGGCCCGTTCGTGGCGGAGGCCGCTCCACCACGAACGCCGACGGCATCGCTCTCGACCTGGCCCTTCTCGCCGCCGAGCCCGTTGCCTTGCAGCGTCGTGTGATCCGACATGCCGCTGGGTTGCTCGAGGCTGCGCCGGACTTCGCCGCGACTGAGGCGCTCCGCACGCTGGCACTAGCCGGCAAGGCTGGCCAGAAACTGGAGCTTTCCCAGGGGCTTCGCGCTGACCGCACGCACCGCGAAATTCGTGTCACCCGCGCCCCCGTCGCCGCGCTCGCCGAGTCTGCGCTTCAAGTCGAACAGTACGAATGTGTTATCCCCGGTGAGATGGTCGCACACGCTTTTGCTTGCCGCATTCAGATCGAGCTGGCGGATCCCGTGGCCCCACACGACGACGCGCCATTGAAGGCTGTTCTGCGCCCGTGGAAGCCCGGGGACAGAGTTCACCTGCGCTATTCTTCCGGCCCGCGAAAGGTCAAGGAAGTGCTTGAGCGCATGAAAGTTACGGGAGCGGATCGCAGCCGGTGGCCCGTTGTTGAGATCTCCGGCCGAATCGTCTGGATGCGGGGGGTGGAGGTCGAGCCCGAGCCCGGTCTCCGCATCTCGATTGAACCGATTGGGGCTGACTTTGGCTAGCTCCGGCGTCAACTGTTGCCGCAACTCGTCCCTGTTTTCCGTTGACCTGCCGGATTCACACCTTCCCCCCCGTACACTTCTTCAAACTTCATTCATGTTCGGAGTACAATCGGAGTTACTGCACATCCGCGCGGTGAGTGCGTAGTGTCTGTTGTGAAGAGGACGCGCACTTTCTGTGACTTCAAGGACTGCTCGGGCGTCTAAAAGGGATGATGTAGGCGGTGTTGGAAGTTCAAGAGCGGCTTCTCCCCGCCGGGAAAGAGGATCCTGGTGAATTCGACCGTCAAAACGATCATGTTCTGGGTCTTTATACTTATCTGCCTTGTGCTGCTGTGGGGTGTTGTCCAGCACGGCACTATCGGTCAGGGTAAAGACACAGAAATCAACTACTCCGAGCTGTACGACAAGGTGCAGCAAGGCCTGGTTCAGGACGCACAGATCCAGGGAACAGACCTTCGCGGGCACATGAAAGCCACGCCGAAGGAGCAGTTCCATACGACGGTCGGTGAAACGCACGAGGACCTCGATAAGGCGATGCTGGCGGCCCACGTCAGCTTCGGCAAGAAGGACGCGCAGAACAATCTCCTGCTGCCGATTCTGTTCAACGTCGGCCCCTTCGTTCTGCTCGGTGCGATCTGGTTCTTCATGTTGCGCCAGATGCAGTCCGGTGGCAACAAGGCCCTCTCGTTCGGCAAGAGCCGCGCGCGGCTGCTCTCGATGCAGCAAAAGAAGGTCACGTTCAAAGACGTGGCCGGCGTGGATGAGGCCAAGGAAGAGCTGAAGGAGATCATCGAGTACCTGCGCGAGCCGCAGAAGTTCCAGAAGCTTGGCGGGCGCATTCCCAAGGGCGTGCTGCTCGTTGGACCTCCAGGCACCGGCAAGACGCTGCTGGCCCGTGCAGTTGCCGGCGAAGCGAATGTGCCGTTCTTCTCGATCTCCGGTTCTGACTTCGTGGAGATGTTTGTCGGCGTGGGCGCAAGCCGCGTTCGCGACCTGTTCGAACAGGGCAAGAAGAATGCGCCCTGCATCATCTTCATCGACGAAATCGATGCTGTCGGCCGTCACCGTGGCGCAGGCCTCGGCGGCGGGCACGACGAGCGCGAGCAGACGCTGAACCAGTTGCTCGTCGAAATGGATGGATTTGAATCCAACGACGGCGTGATCCTCGTAGCCGCGACCAACCGGCCCGACGTGCTCGATCCCGCGTTGCTTCGTCCCGGCCGTTTCGATCGCCGCGTAGTTGTGGGGCTGCCCGACGTTCGTGGGCGCGAGGAAGTTCTTCGCGTACACGTGAAGAAGGTGCCCGTTGCCGACGACGTCAACCTCAACATCCTGGCCCGGGGAACCCCGGGGTTCAGCGGCGCCGATCTGGCCAATATGGTCAACGAGGCCGCGCTGAACGCCGCACGCGTCAATCGCAAGCAGGTCGTTATGTACGACTTCGAACTTGCGAAAGACAAGGTGCTGATGGGTGCCGAGCGCAAGTCGATGCTGCTTACGGACGAAGAGAAGCGCGTCACTGCTTATCACGAGGCCGGACATGCGCTGGTCTCAATCAAGCACGAACATTCCGATCCCATCCACAAGGTCACGATTATTCCTCGTGGCATGGCACTCGGTGTGACGATTTTCCTGCCCGGCGATCGCCACAACTACACGCGCGAGTATCTCGAAGCCAATCTTGCTATCGCTTACGGCGGACGCACGGCTGAGGAGATTTTCCTCAATCAGATGTCCACCGGCGCGGGCAGCGACATTGAGAACGCCACCGACCTCGCCCGCCGCATGGTGTGCGAGTACGGCATGAGCCGCCTCGGTCCGCTGACCTTCGGCAAGAAGGAAGAGCAGATCTTCCTCGGCCGCGAGATCGCACAGCACCGCGACTTCTCTGAGGAGACGGCGCGCCAGATCGATCTTGAGGTTCGCCGCCTGATCGACGAGGCTTACCAGTCCGCACACGGCATTCTCGAGGCCCACCAGGATGCAATGCACCGCATTGCGGCAGCCCTGCTGGAGCGCGAGACGATCGATGCCGAAGAAGTGAAGATGCTGATCGACGGCAAGGAACTGCCCCCAATGCGCTCCATACTGGCTTCGCCCAGCGACGGCAGTGGCAGCGGAGGACAGCAGGTTCTCAAGCCCGACACTCGCGGCGGCGGTGGCTTCCCCGAGGGCTCACCGTCACCGGCATAAACCCCTGCGCTGGGACAGGCGCGGTTTGCGCCGCAAGCGCTTCTTCAATCTAGCTCAGGGCCGCTCCCTCAAGGAGCGGCCCTTTTCTTTGTGCCGAGCCTGCTTGACTGGACGACAAGGCCGAGTCCCACTCATCGCGATGAAGCCGCGATGAATGGGGCACACACTTTCGCCGCTCCGGACAACGAAGAATGTGATAAATGGGTGACCGGCCTCCTCACGGAGCGGCCCTTCTCTTTCCCAAAATAAATCTCTCACCGTAAATTGAACCTAAAGCCCCGCTGTTTCGACATAGAGATAAATGCCACCTGAAAGCGCAAACCGACTCCAGTTCGAATGGCTTGCGCTTCGGTGCCAATCCGGCGAGCCCGGATCTTTTGAAGACCTGATTGCAGTGATGGAGCGGCCGTTGCTTTATTACGCGATGAGCCTTACAGGCACGCAAGACAGCGCACTCGATGTTCTGCAGGAAGTATGGATCAAGACATTTCGCGGCATTCGGAAACTCAAGGATCGTGGTTCTCTGCGTTCGTGGTTGTACTCCATTACTCACGGGATCGCTGTCGATCGAATTCGGAAGAACTACTCCCGCGAGCAGGCGGAAATGGGTCAGCTGGAAGATTTTCAGGAAGCAGATGAGCCTTCATTTGCGAATGAAGATGCTGCGGCAGTGCATCAGGCCTTGAGTCAAATTGGAATCAAGCATCGCGAAGTTCTGGTTCTGCATTTTCTTGAGGACCTATCAATTGCCGAAATTGCGGAAGTAGTCGGTTGCACCGACGGGACAGTGAAATCCCGCATCCACTATGCCAAAAAAGCAATGCAGGAGATTCTGAGAGGAGTGAATCATGGAACAAGGAAATGACACACTGCGCGAGCGCTTGTTGTCGCGCCTTCCGCAGCCGGAGAATCTTGCAGCTTATCGTGAAGAGACGACGTACGTTATTGGAGAGACACGCAAGAGCGCTTCGCTGGGACAAGATCATGGCAAACACACTCGATTTCCTCACCGTTGCCATGGTGTTCCTGGTGGAACCATTGACCTTGGCGACTGGACGAAATCGGCGCTTATTCGGCTCCGAGTCGACGAGTGCCATCTTCTTTTTCCTAGGGGTGCGATCTACAGCGGTGCGCTACGAAATCTACGCCAGCCAAGTCGCCACTCTCAAGGAAATCAAGCAGGTTCAATTGCAGATCCTCGAACTTCAGGCTTCGCTGCAAAAGGATCGCTCACCTCAGTCTTGATTGCGCAAAAAACAGCCCTTATGACCGCTCGATTAGAGGTTCCCCTTATCGATGCTGCACGAGCGGCAGGGAGACAGAAGCAGATCCTTCATCCGCCTACCCCATGGACACAGGTGTCCACGGGGCCCCAAACGCGCTCCGTTCAGGATGACACAGTGGTGGATGTTTGTGGCTTCCCGCCCTTGACGCGATGACGTTGCGTCAAGGTGAGAACCAGACAGTGCGAGAAGCAGACCCTTTGATTCGCTTACCCCACGAACGATGAACTCGTTCGCGGGGCCCCAAGCGCGCTCCTCTCAGGATGACACTGCTGGGGTGGACGTTTGTGGCTTTTCGCTCTTGGCGCGATAACGTTGCGTCAAGGTGAGAACCGGTAGTGCGAGAAGCAGATCCTTCACTCCGCCTGCCTCATGGACACTTGTGTCCACGGGGCTCCAAAGCGCTCGGTTCAGGATGACACTACTGGGTGGAAGGCGGACGTCCGATGCAGAGCACAGCGGCAAAGGCACCCGCAAAGACCTTTCTCATCGATACGGCGTGAACCTTCCTCTGGATTTCGGTGTCACCCGTTGTCGCAGATGCGGATGTGATTGGAACGGGATTTTGCTTGCATCCGGAATTCGCCGGATCTCATGCCGGCCGCACCCGCGATGGACCAGAAACCGGGTGCGCTTGCCTGTGCAAACTAACAGTGGACAACGGATTGCAGGGGCCCAAGACTCGACTATCGAGTGCGTGCCGCCGCCCCGCTCTTTGCTTCGAGCACGCCACTCCGTCGGAAGTCCGGAGGAAGGATAGGTCATGAAAAATCTATCGACGGTCTCGCGACGCGACTTCTTCACGCTGGCTGCCGCGGGATTGAGTCTGGCAAATCCTTCAGTGCTATTCGCTGAGCTTCGGAGAGAACTGCCGAGTGAGGCGCGTCCGTCGATGCATCCTGACCAGGCATTGAGCGATCTGCTCAACGGCAACAGGCGCTTCGTGAAAGGGCAAACTCTCGCTCCCCGGCGAACCCCCGCGGATTTCAGCAGGCTTGCGGAAGCGCAACATCCCGAGGCTGTGGTTGTCAGCTGTGCGGATTCGCGCGTGGCGCCCGAGATCTTATTCGACGCGGGCGTAGGAGACATCTTTGTCGTGCGAGTAGCCGGCAACGTGATCGACGGGGCGGGCGTAGTGGTCAAAGGCAGCATTGAGTATGCCGTTGCGGAATTGAATGTGCCGCTTATCCTTGTGCTCGGCCACAGCGGTTGCGGCGCGGTGAAAGCTGCAAGGCAACTGATTGAGAACAAGGGTTCATTACCAGGCGCAATCAATGGACTGGTGGAGTTGATCGAGCCCGCCGTGATTCAAAGCAAGGGGGAAGCAGGCGACGCGCTGGAGAACGCAATCAAGAAAAATGTAGAAATCGGCGTTGCACGGCTCAAAGGACTGGAGCCGATTCTGGCACCGCGAACCAGAGATGGAAAGCTGAAGGTGGTCGGGGCCACATACGACTTGCATACGGGAACAGTGAATGTTGTGTAGACCTGAGACTCACAAAACTGCTTTGGTACCGACTGGAGGAACTATGAAGAGAATGATGCGCATGGCGGCGCTCTTGACAGGGCTCCTCGCTTCGCAACTTTGTTTGGCGCAGGCGCCTGCGGACGCCCCGGCGGGTGCAACCGGCGTTTGCAAGGATGGTTCGTACACTAGCTCCGCCAGCAAGTCGGGCGCCTGCAGGGGCCATCAGGGAGTCAAAACCTGGTTCGCTACCCCTGCTGCACCCTCATCGACGACTCCGAAAGCTGAACCGGCTCCGGCTCCCGCCGCGAAATCGGCACCGGCCCCTGCGCCGGCTCCGGCTCCCGCGCCTCCAAAAAAAGCAGCGAATAGCACAACAACTCCTGCACCTGGCGGCGGTGCCGGCCAAGTCTGGCTAAACACGGCAAGTAACGTGTATCACTGTCCGGGCTCGCGCTATTACGGCACAACCAAAGCTGGCGCGTACATGACCGAGGCAGAGGCGAAGGCAAAGGGCGCCCATCCTGATCATGGGAAGGCATGCGGCAGCGGTAATTGAGCGATTGCCGAGAAACGTCTGCGTAGCGGACTGCCGGACTCAGAAGATCTTGTATCCGATGCCTGCGCTTGCGCCGTAGGGCTTCAATGTACCGTTGATCCAGTTCGGCCAGAACTGGTATTCGAAGTCGAAAGGACGGACGCTCAGGCGCTTGGTCAGCTTCAAGTCAACGCCGCCGCCTAGAGCCACGTTGGTGAATCGGCCGTAGGCTTCGTTGTATTCAAAAGTCATTCTTCCCAGCCCGACGAGCGCTTTGCCGTAGGGCGTTATGCCGAGCCGCTTGAATTCATGAATGGGCACGCGCGGCCCAATCAGATAGTTGTCCTGGGTGATGTCGAGGTATGCATTCTGGCGCAGCCAGCGTGCCTCGCCCTCCAACTGTATCCAGCGGGTCATCTTCAGGTCTACGTAAAAGCCTGCGCCAAAGAGCCTCTGTGGACTGGCTTGCGGGAGGCCGCCGCCGGCGTAATTCGGTTGAAAGACCGATCCGATCCCGCCGGCGGTCAGCGACAACTGACCGCGATATGCCGAAGGGGTCACTTGCGCATGCAGAGAAGAAGCAGCGCAAATCAAGCAGCTGAAAACAAGAATTCCGATTTGTCTCATGGAAAAGGGCGTTCACTCCTAGCGGTGAATCGTCGAACCGCACAACGCAGAATCGGCAATCGCAGCAATCACAACAATCCAATGTGCTCGGCAATCCAGAGTTTTCAAGCTGATGCGACCATCAGGCAGCGGCCTCGGAACAATCCCAAATGGGAATCAGCTTTGAATTGACGTCAGTATAAAGGCTCAGAAGCGGATAACGATGTTGCCGTTATCCGATCCTGAGCCCGGTGAAACAGATATTACTGCTGCGGGTTCGGTGATCCACCCGTCTGTTGTGGCTGAGGTCCTTCCACCTGCGAAGGCGCGGGCTGGTCCGACGATGCAGCAGGCGGCTGCGTTCCACCCGTTGTCGGTGTTGCTGGAGGAGTTGCGGGAGGCGGATCGCCCGCAGCCGGCTGTGCCGCTGCGCCATTTGCATTCGGCTTTGCGGCGGCGTTGGCGTTTGCAGCCTGCGACTGAGCTTCGTCGTAGCGCTGCAGCCTGAAGTAGACTGGTGTCACTTCCAGCGGCATCTTGTCACGCGGATTCAGCGGTGCATAGAGCTTGGCATTCAACTGATGCACGTGGTCATCCCATGGATCAGTCTTCAACCAGCTTCCCAGTGGCAGCGCGGGAATCTGCGCGAGGTCATCCCAGTTGATTTTGGGAGCGCTGTGGGCGAGCGTCGTCATCCACGGCGTTCCATCGGTCTTCAGCAGGGAATCGCCCAGCTTCGGGGTGTTGAGGGCCTTCAGCTCCTGGCTGCGATCGGCGAGTTGCGCCCAATAGAGGCCAGCAGTCGACAACTGATCCTTGTACATGGAGGTATCCAGGTATTCCTGCGCCTTGGCGGCTGCCTCCTGGTTGTCGTGATCAGTGTGGTTCATGTTGATGCGGCGGAACGAAGACTCATCCGGGAACATCAGCCGGTCGTTGAATGCATACCGGGTGTCGATGTGGTGGCCCAACGCGATATGCGCCACTTCCATCGAAATCACCGAAGCAATCGTCGCTTCGTTGCGCGGCATGGTGTCGATGAGGCCCTTACTGAGCAGGATGGTGTTGCCGACCGTGGTGGTTTCGATGGTGTTGGTCAGCATGATCCGGCAATGCACCGGCATGCTGAGCTGAATGTTGTTCGGTACCACGAGGTTGGTAACGATCTGGTCGAGCACGGTGGTCTCGAAACCGTTCGGCGTCAGCGGAGCGACGAGGCCGGCTTGCTCCAGGCGATCGATCACGTTGTTCTCAGCCTGCAGAACCCACTGGCGCGAGGCCTGCAACGGGCTCACGTCCTGTGAGTCGTCACTCTTGTCCTCGGCGTCTTCAACCTTCATGCTGACGCTCTCGCTGTCACGCGTGGGCAGCTTGAGGCTGTAGCCCCAGAAGTGGGTTTGTGCCTTCAGGCCTTGCTGCTTATCACCGTTGCGAGTGGTTTCTTCAACATAGATTGCGACCGGCAGCCAGATGCCCGGTTGCACATTCATACGCCAGCTGTCGAAGTGGAAGTAGTAGCGCGAGTCGTCTTCAGACTTCGGTCCGGTATAGGTTCCGTTGAAGCGGACAACGTTGCCTTCCTGATCCTCAATCCATACGCGGCCGTAAAAACGGCCCATGCCGGACACCTTTGGATGGACGTCAAACACCCAGGTCCGCACCGAGCCGAGGAATTCACGTCGCACATAGCTGAACACGTAGTGCTGTTCATCGAATCCCGTCGGATCCAGGAACATCATCTGCATGAAGCCCGTTGGGTTGTATGTGAAATGCTTGTCGAGGCCAAGCGCCTTCGTCAATCCCGTGATTGCTCCCATCGAGCCTTTGAACCAGCCGTGCTTGCTGCTATCTTTCACCTCGTAGGTTTTGTCAAAAAAGCCCTTCCCGAAATCGACGCGGCTCAGTGTGTACTGATCGCTGA
Source organism: uncultured Acidobacteriaceae bacterium (assembly GCA_963735215.1). Classification (GTDB taxonomy): domain Bacteria; phylum Acidobacteriota; class Terriglobia; order Terriglobales; family Acidobacteriaceae; genus Telmatobacter. The sequence goes on from CAVTKF010000020.1 coordinate 78,325, forward strand.
CGGGCACCTGGTAGAGCTTTACGTCAGGCCGTGTGTCCTGGATATAGGTTTCGACGAGCGGGGTCCGTTGCTGGATCGCCTTGATGAGGACCTTCTCCTGCCCGATAGCCTTTTGCACAAGTGCTGCCTGATCTGGTGTCAACTGGTGCGTCTGCTCGTATTTTGGGGTCTTTTTTGCATACGCCCACGAAGTCCCAAGAAACAGTGTCAGGAGGGTTAGGGCGATCTTTCTGGACATCATGTCATCTCCTAGGATGATTCTTTCTTGCCGATCTAAGACAGTGCCTGACATCGTTGCAACCGATCATGCACTGCCGGGGTCATTGGTGCAAATTGGACGCTACGCCAATTGAAACGTGATGGTGATATTGGTTGTCAAATCAACTGCCTGTCCATTGCGGGTGGCGGGGCGAAAGCGAATTTGCGAAGCCACACGGCGAGCCTCTTCATCAAGTCCGTGGCCCAATCCGTGCACCACGCTCTTGATGACGACCTGTCCCGAGGCGGTGAACGTCACGCGCAGGATTACGTCTCCCTGAACCCGCAACTGGCGCGCTTCCGGCGTGTACTGCACTGCCGGTTTGGAAAGGACTTCGAGATTGGTGGGTGCTACTTCACGCGGCGACTGCGCCATGGCAGGCACCGCCATTTGCGTCTGAATTCCAGCAGACGCAACCTTGCCGCCGGTCGCATAGCCGGTCGTCGCGGTTCCGGTTCCGCCGGGGATTCCAGCTTGAGCAACCTTTCCCACGGTGCCGGCATTCGAACCGGACTTCAATCCATTGCCGATTCCGGCCGATCCCACAACTCCGTGGGGAGCAACCGCGGGACCCTGCATGCCGCCATAAGGATTGCCGATCGCGGCTACCGTTGCCGGACGAGTCGCGTTTGGATTCGGGGTCACGCCAAAGGTCTCGCCCAGGTGCACTGGCGCGGTCGAAGCTTTCACGGTATTCGATTGCGCGGGCATAGCTGCGGTCAACGCAGCCTTCGGCTGGGGAGCCAGGATGATCGAAGGCTTCGCCGCCTTGATCTGCGGCGTGTTCAGCTTCGACTCCATCTCCAGCGGTTTCAGAGCCGGCTTTGGCTCCGGTTTCGGCATGTTGATCTTCGGCTGCTCCATCTGCATTTCCAGCTTCGGCCTGGGTGGTTCAGGGAGCTTGGGCGGAGGCGGAGTCTTGAACTTGGGCTGAGGCGGCGGCGTGGTGGGGAAGATCAGTTCTGTTTGTTCGAATTTGTGTTCTTGGATAACATGCTTCGCCGTCATTCCGATATAAACGACTAGACCAAAAATAATTACGTTAACGGTTGCGCTTGTAATAAAGGGCGCAGACCTGCCCTCCGGCTCCGGAAGCAAGCCGAAATTCGTACGGCCAGGATAGCCACTCATCTGCATCTTCATACCTCGGGGTTAGCCATGGAGAAGGCGTCTTGAGTCTGAAAAATTTCAGAAAAAACACCGTAGAAGAGGGATGCGCGAAAATGGTGCCACGTTGCCATTTCGGCCCCAGCCTTTTCCGGACAAGTGGAAACAATTTTTACCTGCCGCAAGCGATCCTCATTCTCCGCGGCAAATGGTTGATTCCAAAAAGCAAAATATTCAGTGTTATACGGTGTCTGAAGGCAGGGGATTTTTGTGCCTTTTAGATCCGCCTGCTCTGTTCGACGCGACCTCTGGTCATTCGGGCTGGGGTGGTCGCGAAAGTCTCCCACTATGCTATCGGATGGGGGTTCGGAAATGCCAATCTCCGCGCGTTCCCGCTGCCAAAGTGCGATACGCTGCCGTAAACCCGATCTTCTGAGTTCGACCCGAATGCATCCGATCTCTCCCCTTCAATTCCAAAAGCTTCAACACTTAACTTGCAGATCCTCGCTTTGGAGGGAAAGGGGAAAAGGAACTTCTGCCGGCAGACTGTATCCCTCCTCAAGACCCGAAATATGAAATTTTGTTGCGTTTCCATTTCAAGTCGTTTGGGCATGCCGTCTTTTCGACGGTCTTCGAGTTGAACGGCGAAAGCCGCTCATGATTGCCTGCTGTAATAGACTCACGGTAACCTAATCCGCTCTGGAAGGACAGTATTTTTGTGAGAACTTTGGTTACCGGCGGTGCCGGATACGTCGGGGGTACAGTGGCAGCCCTGCTCGCCGCACAGGGACATCAACCGACCGTCTTTGACAACCTCTGTCACGCTCGTCGCGAGATGGTTCCCGCAGGTGTGGATTTCATCCAGGGTGACCTGGCAGACCGTGGTCTGATTGAAAACATTTTCCGCGCAGCCAAAAGCGAAGGCAAGCCCTTCGACAACATCCTGCACTTTGCTGCGCTGATCGAAGCGGGCGAGTCGATGCAGCGGCCCGAGATTTATTTCCGCAACAACACGGCCTCGACGCTGGCTTTGCTTGAATCCGTTATTGCCGAAGGTCCGCGCCGCATTGTGTTTTCGTCCACGGCAGCCGTCTATGGAGAACCAGATTCGGTTCCCATCAAGGAAGGCGCGCGCCTGAAGCCGACCAACGTTTATGGCGAGTCAAAACTCATCGTTGAAACTATGCTGAACTGGTTCCACGCGATTCACGGCCTCCGCTCTGTTTCGCTGCGTTATTTCAATGTGGCCGGGGCGCCTGAGGGCCCCGACGGCGTGACCCGTGGCGAGGACCATGAACCCGAGTCGCATCTGATCCCGCTCATTCTCGATGTCGCACTCGGTCGCCGCCAATCGATCCGTATCTACGGCGACGACTACGCTACACCCGACGGCACCTGCATTCGCGACTACATCCATGTTTCCGACCTCGCCGATGCACACTTGCTTGCCGTGAAAGCTCTAGAAACGGATGCCGCAGCGAAGTCCCGCCTCATCTTCAATCTCGGCAACGGGCAGGGCTTCAGCGTACGCGAGGTCATTGAGTCGGCCCGCCGCGTTACCGGGCATACGATTCCGGCGGAGTTGCATCCGCGGCGCCCGGGGGACCCCGCGGTGCTGGTTGCAGGCTCAGACAAGGCTACTCGCGAGCTGGGCTGGAAACCACGCTATACGCAGCTTGACGACATCGTGCGCACAGCGTGGGTCTGGCACCAGAAGCGGTACAAATCCTGAACTATTGCTTGTCGTATACAAGCTTCATTGTCATGGGCTTTCCGTCGGCACTGACGCCCGATGCTGTGGTGGTCATAGTCTTCCCATCAGTGGAAATCACCACGCGTCCGCTAGCGCGATATTTGGTTTTTGAATTTTTAGCTTCGTAGGTGAAGGTGTTCGCGTCCCCCTGCTTGATCGAAATGCTGTCATAGGGCGAGCCTTCGCCTGTGACTTCCGACGACGAGCCATCGTATTTTGCGGAATAGCTGGAGTTGATCGCGGAACCATCGGTGCGCGTTCCGACATTGGTCACCTTGACACCGCCGGGTGCCGCTTCTCGTGTGACTGTGAGGTTTTTCACCGGCCACGGTGCCGGCGTGTACTTACACTTCGCAACGTTGGCCTTCCAGGTTCCGAGGGAGTGGTCTGGCCCCCCGGCCGACAGAGCGATTGTGGCAGTCAGAGCAAACAACGCAACGCAGAGTATCTTTCGCATATCGTTTCTCCTTGTTTTATTGGGGAATGTGATGCTGCTATCCGGGATTGAGGATTTGGAGTTTCAGAGCCCGCTGGAAATGAACCAGGACTGCCGACAGAACGGATCGAAGCCTCTGTCGGTCGCGGGGGAGAAGATTATCACAGGGTTCTCAAGACTGAACAATCCGGCATTAGAGTGCGCCCAGCCTCGGTGTTTGTGCGCTTGACCGTCGCCCAGCCTGGTCACGCGATTCCAGCTCGACTTTTAGGAATTCCCTTGACTGCGGCGCTTCCCGGCAAGCAGAGTGACCTGAACGTCCCCAGCGCTTGCCCTGAGTCCAATCCAGTGGGACGCTTCCCGAGGTCTACAGCGAATGTCATCACTGGATCTTCCCCGCACTGGGGCTGCGAGCACCAATTCAATCGTGCGCGTCATCCTTGGCGCGGCGACCGGGACCCTGATCGAGTGGTACGACTTCTTCATCTTTGGCTCGCTGACAACGATTCTTGCGCTCAAGTTCTATCCGCCCGGCAATGACACATTTGCTCTCATCGCGTACCTCGCCACGTTTGCCGTCGGCTTTCTGGTGCGTCCCTTTGGAGCCCTGTTCTTTGGCAGCATCGGGGACCTGTTCGGCAGGCGAATCGCCTTCATCATTACGCTCAGCATCATGGGAGCATCCACGGCGTCTATCGGGTTGCTGCCGACATACAAGACGGCCGGATGGCTCTCGCCCTTAATTCTTATTGCCATTCGTGTTCTGCAGGGATTGGCGCTTGGTGGCGAATACGGCGGAGCGGCCGTGTATGTTGCCGAACATGTGCCCGATAACAAGCGCGGCTTCTATACCAGCTTCATCCAGATCACGGCGTCGGCCGGTCTTCTGTTATCGCTTGCGGCCATCCTAGTCACGCAGCAGGGCATGAGCTCGACATCTTTTCAGCAATGGGGCTGGCGGCTCCCGTTTCTTCTTTCTATCGTGCTGGTCAGCGTATCGCTCTACATCCGCATCCGCATGAAAGAGTCGCCCATCTTCTCGCAGATCAAGTCCGCGGGCATGCACTCCACCCAGCCACTCAAGGATGCGTTGACGCATTGGTCCAATCTGAAGCAGATTTTCATTTCCTTGTTCGGAGCGACCGCGGGTCAGGGAGTCCTCTGGTATACGGGATCGTTCTATGCTCTCTTCTACCTGCAAACAGTTCTAAGGCTGAATCCACACACTGCAAATATCGTGATCGTCTTTTCGCTCATCGCCGGAATTCCCTTTTACGTGATTTTCGGCGCGCTCTCAGACCGTATCGGGCGAAAGAAACTTATGATGACCGCGCTCGTGCTGTCTGTATTCACGCTCATTCCCATTTACAAGGGCATGCGTTACGCCGCCGGCAACAATGTGGTCACCGTGAGCTCGGTGAAGGACCGGGTTACGGGCGCCATCCGGCTCACACCGCTCACCGTGGACGTCGCAACCGGCAAGCTTGTTCCTGCGCCAGAAGCCGTGAATGCCAACCTGCCGCTGCTCAGTTTGCTGGTCTGGATTCAGGTCATCTTCGGATGTATGACGTACGGCCCTATCGCCGCTTACCTGGTCGAAGCCTTTCCCGCGAAGGTCCGCTACACGTCCATATCGCTTCCGTACCATATTGGCAACGGAGTCTTTGGAGGCCTTCTACCGCTCATCGGCCTGACCCTGTGCGCATCTACAGGCAATATCTTCGCGGGCTTGTATTACCCCATTGGTGTGGCGGCTTTGTGCTTTGTTGTCGGCATGCTTCTGCTGAAGGAGACTCACGGCACGCTGATCTGGGAGGAAGCAAACATGGCTGCGAAGAAGTCCGACGCCGCACTGCGGGCCTGAAATTCCACGCTCACTTGGCCCTTACTTGCCCGTTGTGCGTCTACCCCTTTAAAGTGACACCCACATGCAATGTTCACGGGTGCGGCGTAACATCTTAGGCGCCGGCTCGCGTTGCAGTATTGTTTTCTTCCCTGAAGGGGCTTTTTAAATGTCTTCGATGCACGTTCCAGCTAATCCAGCTTCGGTCTCATCCCTCTCCAATCAGGATCTCGAATCGACTCTCCGCGAAAACCGTGTCTTTCCCCCACCCGAAGAGTTCTCAAAGCGCGCCCACATCCAGAGCCTTGAGCAGTACGAGGCTATGTATAAGCAGTCCATCGAAGACCCTGAGACTTTCTGGGCCGATATAGCCAAAGAACTCCACTGGTTCAAGCCTTGGGACAAGGTGCTCGAGTGGAATCTGCCGTGGGCCAAGTGGTTTGTCGGCGGCAAGATGAATCTGAGCTACAACTGCCTTGACCGGCATGTCAACGGATCCCGCGCCAACAAGACTGCCATCATCTGGGAGGGCGAACCGGGCGAAGTCCGCCGCCTGACTTACGCGGAACTTCATGCGGAAGTGCAGCGCTTTGCCAATGGCCTCAAGGCCCTCGGCATCAAGAAGGGCGATCGCGTTGCCGTTTACATGGGCATGACGCCCGAGCTGGCCATCGCTCTGCTTGCCTGCGCGCGCATCGGCGCGATCCACTCGGTGATCTTCGGCGGATTTGCAGCCAATGCCATCGCCGACCGCGTCAATGATTCCGGCTGCGTTGCCATCATCACGCAGGACACGAGCTATCGCCGCGGCAATGAAGTCCAGCTCAAGCGCACGGTCGACGAAGCCATGCCCGCCTGCCACACCGTCGAGCACGTCATCGTCTACAAGCGCAGCAGTTCGCCCGTCAACATGGTCGCAGGCCGGGACTGGTGGTGGCACGACATCGCGGCCAACGCGCCGACGGAATGCCCGGCTGAGCCGCTCGATTCTGAGGATCCGCTGTACATCCTCTACACCTCGGGCACGACGGGAAAGCCGAAGGGCCTGGTCCACACTACCGGCGGATACGCGGTGCAGACCTACATCACGTCGAAGTATGTTTTCGACTTGCGCGACGAAGACATCTACTGGTGCTCGGCCGACATTGGCTGGGTTACCGGGCATTCCTATGTGGTATACGGTCCGCTGCAGAACGGCGCCACGGTGTTGATGTATGAGGGGGCACCGAACTGGCCGGACTTTTCACGCTTCTGGAAGATCATCGACGACCACCGCGTCACCATCTTCTACACGGCGCCCACCGCCATTCGCGCCTTCATGAAGTGGGGCGACCAGCACGTCGAAAAATTCGATCTCCGATCGCTCAGGCTCCTTGGAACAGTTGGTGAACCCATCAATCCCGAAGCGTGGATGTGGTATCGCGAGAAGATCGGCCGCAATCGTTGCCCCATCGTCGACACATGGTGGCAGACGGAAACCGGATCGATCATGATCGCGCCTATTCCCGGCGCGGTTCCTACAAAGCCCGGCTCGGCCACGCGGCCCTTCTTCGGCATTCAGCCTGAAGTGATCACGAAGCCCGATGCGGACGGGAATTTTCACTCTGTTCCCGCAGGCCACGGCGGTCTGCTGATCATTCGCAAGCCCTGGCCTTCGATGGCGCGCACCGTGTATGGTGACCCCGAGCGCTACGAGAGAACCTACTGGTCCGATGTGCCCGGCAGCTACTTCACCGGCGACGGCGCACGCATGGACGCCGACGGCTACTTCTGGCTGATGGGCCGCGTCGATGATGTCATCAACGTGAGCGGGCACCGCCTCGGGACCATGGAAGTCGAGTCGGCGCTGGTCGCGCATCCTAAGGTTGCAGAGGCTGCGGTCGTAGGCCGCCCCGACGATCTCAAGGGGCAAGCCATCTCCGCCTTTGTTTCTCTCGAGAGCGGCAATCAGCCAAGTGAAGCGCTGAAGGACGAGCTGCGTAAATGGGTCTCGAAAGAAATCGGCGCGCTTGCACGCCCCGACGATATTCGGTTCACTGAAGCACTGCCCAAGACCCGCAGCGGCAAAATCATGCGGCGCCTGCTGCGCGAGCTGGCTACGCATGGCGAAATCAAGGGCGACACTACGACGCTGGAAGACTTTACGGTAATCGCCAAACTCCGCGAAGCCGAAGAAGGCTGAGCCCCGCCGCTACGCAAACGTAAGGACGACGCATGTCAGTTGCAAATAAGGAAATCATCCGCGCATTCATGGAAGAGGTCCTCAACCAGGGCCACTTCGAACGCATGAACGACCTCGTCAAGGAGGACTTCGTCGAGCTCGATCCGTTTCCCGGTCAGCAGGCGGGCAGGGAAGGACTGAAGGCCGTGCTCATGCAGATGAAGTCAGCTTTCCCTGACATCCATTGGGTCATCGAGGAGATGGTCTCGGAAGGCGACAAGGTTGTTACGCGCTTCACCTGGAGTGGAACCCACCGCGACACATTCCTCGGCATTCCCGCCACCGGTAAGCCCGTTGAAGTGAAAGGCTTCGTAATCGATCGCCTGGAAGAAGGAAAAATGGCCGATAGCCGCATCCAGATGGACATCCTTGGCCTGATGCAGCAACTAGGCGTTCTTCCCGCTCCGGGCTCGGCAGCCTAAACAAAAACAGAGAATGACCTGAAAAGCGAAAAAGGCGGAAGCCGACAGCCTCCGCCCTTCCTTGCATCCAATTCAAAACTCAGAAGTGGTATACGACCCCAACGCCGGCACGCGCATTCCAGCGCATGTGCGGAGAGAAGCCCTGCTGGAAGGGAACCAGCGTGAACGACGATCCAATGTCGTCCCCGAAAGCGCGAATCGACCAGCGCGCGTTCTTGTTGTAGTCCAGTCCGACACCCACACCGCCGGCAAACGACACGTCAGGCTGAATGCTGACGCCGCCAGTGTGTACTCCGCCCAGCAGACCTTGGGCGTAGGCGCTCCATTTTTCAAAAAGAACACCGCGAACCACGGGGCCCGCCAGGAACATATCCACCGTCGGATTGCCAGGGTTGGTCGCGGTTACGTTCCACTGGTAGTGCCCGCCGTCCACCTTCACTCCGAAGTGATCGCCGAAGCTGCGCATGACGGAAGCACTGACACCCTGCAAACCGCTGCGCGATTGATTCACCTGGTTCAAGCTCGTATAGCCCCAACCGACGTATGCTTCATACTTGTAATCCGGCCCCGTCAGGTCCTTGGGCGGACGTTCCGGTGCGACCTGGCCCACAGCAGAGATAGGAATAACAATGGCCGACGCCGCGGCCAGGATTGAAAGCAGCAACTTACTCTTCAATGCGGATTCTCCTCAGCACCATACAGCGGCGCATCAGCCATTTCGTGGCCTCTGCCCTCAGGGTGCCGTCCTTCAAAATCGGTACTCTCATAGACTACCTTCTCGCCCCCGGTTCCTCCCACCCCAGCAGCCAAAATCAGTCGCCCCGAGGGGGCGGTTCTTCCTCCCCAGCGATCAAAAATCAATCGCTGGGGACCCCGGTTCCACGAAACGCGTCAACGCATCTGGACCGCTACCGGAGAACTCAAACGAATCAGCGTACCCGATTTCTCTGATACTGTGACGCTTGCGCCGCCGGGAAGGTAGCGCGCCATTGCCGCGGGACTAGTCCAATCGAGTGGCCAGCCGTCCTCAATGGCAATCACGGTGTATTGACCAGGAGCCACGCCTCGAAGCGCGAAGCTTCCGTCCGAGTCGGATTGGTCGCGGCGCGTCAACGCTCGCCACTGCGCAGGATTCTTCGGCAGCAAAACTACCATTGCCCCTGCAAATCCCTTGCCATCCTTCCGCGTAAATCCCTCCACGCGTGCTTCCGCATCGCTTAGCGTGACCACAAGATCCGGCGCGCGCCCCGGCAGCGTTACGATGTTTCCGGCTCGCTGAACAACACCGGCACTTACGGCGACGACTGGCAGGGCTTTGTTGCCGTTTGTGGCAGCTAATGCCCACTGGCCCGGCGGCACTGCGTCGAACTTGAAACGTCCCTGTTGCGCCTGCGCGGCGTACATGGATTGACCCACGCCATCACTCATGCGTACGAGGGACAGGGTGATCTCCTCGGGGACGGGCGCACCCGAGGCCATGCGCACAGTGCCGCTAACCGTATTTGTTGTACTCCCGGCGCTTGCATCGACCTGCTGGCTCGAAGCAAGATCTAGGTCTACGATCCGCGCCGGATCGCCGTGCGTGAGTTCGTAATGGCCGGGCGCGATCCCGCCAATCTCCGTCGTGCCGAACCGGGTATCGGTTGTTTCGCTCGCAACCTCTGACGGAATCGCATTGCCAAGAATAGTCTCCTGTATCTGCGGCACCGCGAACGAACCGTCTGGTTTTCGCGGAGCGGAAATCGACAGGTGCAGTGCGGGTACTGGGTGCAGGCTGATGTTCGCCTCCTCACGACTCCCGCCGGTCAGCACAATCGGAGTCGCCGATCCTTCCTCCGTTGTCGAGTCAAAGTAGGTTACGGGGTACGCCACATCGAGAGCCGCATTCCGTTTGGCTGGGGAGCCTTCATGCACCGCGTACCACGGCTCCGCTGTCACGGCGAGCAGATATTCGCCGGCCGCGATGCCCCCAAACTCGTAGGCGCCGGTGTCGTCTGTTTGCGTCGCATTTACCTGGCCTGTCCGCTCGCCTGCTGATGGAAACTTTGGCTTCTTGAACAGCATCACGCGCGCATTCGCCACCGGTTCGCCATCGTTGTCGGTGACCAAGCCATGCAGCACCGCTCCCGGTGTCAGCTTGAATTGCAGGTGGCTTGAATCCTGGTCCGGTCCAGTCACGATGGATGTGGCGTATTCATCGTGCTCGTCGTAGAAGGCGGTGCGGAAGCCCCGCTTCGAAGCGGTCAGCTGATACTTCGCCTCAGCCAGTCGTTCCAGTGCGAAGCGCCCATCGTTGTCGGTGATGCTCGAGGCAACCGCGCGGCTGTCGTCTTCGTTGAGCGCTTCGACGGTCGCTCTCCGCACCGGGTCTCCGGTCGCCGCATTCACTACAATTCCGGCGATGCGGTATGGGCCGGACAATGCGTTGGTTGCGGCTGAGGGCGGCTGTGCGTTCTGCGCTTGCGCAAAGGCAACGCCGCTAATGAGAACTGCCGCAAGCAAACCCACCGCGTTGAGCACTGCCGATCGGATAAAGCTCATCGTTGCGGCACCTCGACTGTAAGTTCGGCTTCGGCGCCGGGAGCGAGTGTCACGGCTTGTCCCGGCAGCGAGGCCAGCGCTCCAGGATTGCGATACTGGAGCGCCATCGGACGATCGAAGGTGTACACGTGATAGTTGCCGGGCGTCAGCCCTGTCAGCGTGATCTTGCCTCCTGTGGACGGGCGCAGTGTTTGCGGCACTACGTCCTCAGTCGAGTCAAAATCGGGGACAGCATAGACGGTATAGAAACGCTCCTCGCCTGCGGACAGTCCCACCGAGCCCGGCAGCGAGAGCGTCAGCTTTGCGCAATCGTCGCGCAGAGCCAGCATGAGCGGGGCTGTCGTGCCCGCAATGCCCAACACCAGGGGTTCGTGTGCCAGGCTTGCACCGCCCGCGGTGAACGAGGCTTCGCAGAGCGTTTTCGGAGCTATGCTCGTGTGCACCCAGTACGCGCCTGGCGGCGGGTGTTGAGTCTCCAGCGATCCCGAATTCGTGCCCTCCGCAAAGCTGTCTACCATTCCGTCCCCAATCCAACCGCCCGTCTGGCTCAGCGTTACAAATACGCGCGGCTCACCCTTTTGCGTGCTTCCGTTCGGATCGTGGGACTGTGTCACCTGTATGGAATTGCCACCCAGCTCCGACATGGGAATGCGCAGACTGGAAACAGCGCGGCCGGCAACCGCGAAGCTGACCTCTCCCCCAATTGGGTGGGGAGCCATCGAAGCGAAATTGATGTTTTCTCCGTTGCGGGCAGAAAGGATAGCCGTCGTGTCCATCTGCAAACTCGCGAGAAAGAGGTATCTCCCATCCGGCAGCATTGCCTGCACAGTACGCGCCGCTGAATCATATTGAGCTGTGTAGGGCAGCGAGTGAGCTTGCGCATCCATCACCTGTACCGCAATACTTTTTCCCGTTCCGTAACTCACCTTCGGCATCGTCACCGTTGCTGTGACGGATTGAAATGGCTCCAGCGTGAGAGCAATGTTGGCCTGCGCCGACTCACCGCCAGCGACGTGGATCTTCGCCGCACCGGCCAGGTCGCGCGCGTCCGGGTAGAACACACTTGCGTAGCCTTCGCGCGCCACCTTGCTGCCGCTGCCGGACTCCACGAGATTGGTGGCCGCGTCGCTGTCCATCGTGGGCTCTGTGTAAACAGCGTACGACCCATCAGAAAGTTCACCGAATCGATAGACGCCTTCGCTGTTGGTCTTCGCATTCAACTCGGATTGCCAGACCACGCGTCCATCCTGCACTGCGCGACGCAACAGCGTGACCGTGATCCCCTCAGCTACATCGCCGGTGGAGAGCTGAATCTGGCCCTGGATGGAATTCACCCGCTCCATCGCGAACACCAGATCGCCCATTTGAGGCGCAACAATCACGTTGTGTGCGTAGCTGTGCGGATTCTCTGAAATTGCGTCAGCTCCGGTCTCTTCGTGATCGAGGTACCCTGGCTTGATGACCTGGAAGCTCTGCGGTCCATCGGGAACTCCAGCGATTTCAAAGCGCCCATCCGCGTCGGTCAGCACACCGGTTGAGGCATCGCCGTTGATACGCACCAGCGCGCGCGGCAGAGATTCACCCGAGGCGCCAACGCGGACAATTCCACGAACTGTGGTCGTTGAATTCGGGTTCGCAGGCTGGTTCGCTTGCTGGGCATCCTGCGCACGGGCATTCAGTCCGATGAAGAGGGCAAGGAAGCCGAGAAGCACGCATGCCAGGAACCGCATATGAGACTTCTGGCGCGCGATATCGCCGAGGCCCGTGCGCCCAATTGCTCTTCTGGAGTCCACCCTCCATTCTGACGCTTCAGGCTGGAGAAGGGAATCGGCCGCGGAGCAAGTTACGCCCGCACGCCCGATCATCCGCGCTCGAGGTACCATGGAATATTGATCACGATTATGCGCCGCGTGCCGCGCAGCAGGAGCATGGCCTTTAGCAGATTGGCGCGGCGGTTGTGCAGCAGGTTCTCCCACCAGTGCAGCACTACAAGTTCCGGCACCAGTACGCAGACCTTGCGCACCTCGGAATCCTTTTCCGCATTCAGAATGTAGTCCACCATCGGTTGCAGCACATAGCGATAGGGTGACTGCAGGATTTCGAGCTTTGGCACACACTTGCCCGCGGCCTTCAACGGCTCCGCGATAAACCTGTCGAAGTCCTGGCAGATTTCGTCCGGAACATCGGCCACCTGCACATGCAGACAGCGAATGTCGTTCGACATCGAGAGCGCAAACGACAGCGCCTTCTCCGTAATCCTGCTCCAGCGATCAATGGGTACGACTACGATCGGCTCCTGCAATTGCGCCGGCTGGATTGGGCGGTCAAGATAAACCTCTTTATCCACGCGCAGGTAATGCCGCTTCACCGAGTGCATAAACACGATCATCACGGCAACCAGTAACGCCGTGATCCATGCGCCCTCGGTGAACTTCGCCATCAGAACCACGATCACGGTGATGCCTGTCGCGACCGCGCCCAATCCGTTGGCAAACATCTTGAAAGGATGCCCGCCAGAGCGCTTCCAGTGCATCACCATGCCGGCCTGCGAAAGCGTAAACGCCAGAAACGCGCCAATTGCGTACAGCGGAATCAGCCGGTCTGTGACACCACGAAAGATGATGAGCAAAGTGGCTGTCAGAGCCACCAGCACGTAGATGCCCCATGAGTAAAGCAGCCTGCGCCCCCGCAGCGTGAAGACGTGCGGCATGTAGTCATCGAGAGCGATCGCGCGTGTCAGCCGCGGGAAATCTGCAAAGGCCGTATTCGCCGACAGCGCCAGCACCAGCAGCACCGAGCCGATGGTCACGTAGTAGAACCATCCGTGCCCCATCACCGCGCGCGTCAGCATCGAGAGCACGCTCTCGTACCCGGGGCCATTTGGATCGGTCGCGCCTATTCCGTAGGCGCGACACAGCAGGGCGATCCCGATCAGCAGAATCATCAAGAGCGCAATGATGATGGTCAGCGTGATCTTCGCGTTCTTCCGCGTGTCGTCGCGGAAGGCCATCACGCCGTTGCTCACGGCCTCTACACCGGTCATCGCAGTGCAGCCGGAGGAAAAGACCTTGAGTAGCAACCACGCCCCCACCATTGCGGTCGCCGGGGGCAGCGCAGGCATCGGCATCACGGGGTGTGGATGTCCGCCGCTTGCGAACGCATGAACCATGCCCACCCCGATCACGATCAGCAGCGTCCCTGTGAACAGATAGGTCGGAATCATGAACACGACGCCGGTATCGTGGACCCCGCGCATGTTCACAATCGTCAGGATCAGCAGCACGCCGAGACACAGTTGCAGTGTGTGCGGTTGTAGACTCGGAACCGCCGAAATCAGCGCGCCTACGCCGGCCGAAATGCCCACCGCTGCCGTGAGGATGTAGTCAATCATCAGCGCCGCAGCAGCCAGCAGGCCCGCACCTTCGCCCAGGTTCTGCGATGCCACGGTATACGACCCGCCGCCCTTGGGATACGCGTCGATCGTCTGCCGGTAGCTGATGTAGACGATGGCCAGCAGGATGACGATCGCCACGCTCACCGGCACGATGTACTTCACGCCTAACAGGCCGAGCGGCAGCAGTAGTGTGAGGGCTGCCTCAGGTCCATAGGCGGCGGAACTCAGTGCGTCGAGGCCAAAGATGGGAATGCCGGCAATGGGGCCGATGTGTTCTGCGCGCTCCTCGCTCGTGGCGAGCGGACGCCCGAACAGCAGGGTGATCAGTTTTCCGGAAAGAGCCATAGAGGAGACATCGTGCAGCTGCCAAAGTTAGATGCGGGTCAGATGCGGGGAAACACCATCGAGCGCATTGTCTCACGTCGACTGTGAACAACGCGTAACGTGGTGTTTCTCCGCAACGCAAATCGCAGGCGGGCCAAAACTCAACGGGACAGGATGTCTCCGAGCAGCCAGATCACGCCAATTGCAGTGGCCAGCGCGGACCCAGCCATCTGAATCCAACGTGAATAAGATCGCGAAACCAGCTTTACCTGCTCCAGCGGTGTTGGATTGTTCTTGTCGCCAAATAAGCTGATAGGACCGTCTGTCATCTTCGCCGTGGTTACCTGCGTCTCAATGCGCGATAGCTCCACATAAGGCCGCAGACCACGCCGGTACCATCCACGAATCGTCACCTGCTCGCCGATATACCGATCCACATTGGAGATCGCGAACCACAGCCGACCGAAGGGAATCGAAGAACGATAGAGCACGAACATCAGCCCCGTCTTGTCGCGAATCACGAGATCGGGGCTCCAGAAGGCTCCCGGAACTCCGTTGCCCACGATCTCGCCCTGCAACTCCACGGCGCGCGTGCGCATCTGCGATACCGCCATGTCATCGAGCAGTTCTTCGACCTGCTTGGGTTTGAACTCGCCATGATAGCGATAGGCGATGCGCGCCATCCATGTGACGCCCATGACGACAAAGAGCACGGGAGCGAAGTGGGGTGGGAAATGAAAACCAAGCCGCCCCAGCGGACGTCCAACCCAGAAAAAGCTGAAGAGCAGGAATCCGCAAACCAGCGGCGCGGCCCAGATGGCAAATTCCAGCGGAAACCCTGCCCAACGCATCCGTGCATCCAACGGCAGTGCATACATCACGTTCTGACCCTGTGCCTGCGCCTCGCGATTGAGCGCGCGCAAGCGCATTGCCGTGAGTGGGTGCGTAGAACTCAATTCGTAGAAGCGCGCCCATGGATTCACGAGGTCCCATCGCATGACGCGCGCTGCCTCTTCGGGACTCGATTCGCCCAGGGCGATCGCGTTGGCATTTGTTGCGCCCATGATGCCCATCAACCCGAGCGCACGGCCCAACTGCGAAGCCTTGCGCGCATCCTTTTTCTCGTCCTTGCTGCCTTGTTTGGCGAGTCGGGCCATTTCGCCATTCTGCTTCACCATGCCATACGCAATTTTCACCAGCGCCGACGAAAGCGCATTCGGAGCATGACCCTCGCACGCCGAGAAATGATCGGCGCCGTACTCGCGTTGGCGATTCAGCGCCAGCACCATAAACTGCCCGGCCAGGTAAGAGATATATGCCGCATAGCTCACAATGCGCGTGTTATTGTTGCCGCGCGTCCACACATAGAGTTGGTAAAGCACCAACGGAGCCATCGCCGCTACAGCCATCACAGCAAAGTCATAATGCGCAATATGTCCCACCTCGTGCGCAACCACGGCCTCAGCTTCCTCCTCGGTGAGCAGGTCGAGCAGTCCGCGCGTGACCACGAGGCGCGCGTCTCGGCGCAATCTTCCAAAGGCAAATGCGTTTGGGGTGCCGCTTTCGATGATTCCGACCTTCGGCATCGGCAACCCGCGCTGTTTGCACATCTGCTCAATGTAGAGGCGCAAGCGCGCCGGAACGTCGTCTTCATACCAGGTGATGTCGAAGCACCACTCGATAAACCAGGGCGAGAGCAGGTATTGCAGCCCGACGATCCCGACGGCAAACGCAACGCCAACCCAGATCGGCGCTCCGCCATGCAACAGGTACGCATCGCCAATCGCAAACACAAGGCCATACAACGCCAAAAGCAACAGCAACGAGCGACTAATGAATCCCATCGACCCAATCCCCCATGCTGAAAGTGCCGCCAGAATACACAACAATCCGCTCCCGCTCAATCGGAATCGCGTGGGATCATGCCCATTGGCGCATGTTCTTTGGTTACTTGCAGCCCGATTACTGGTCGAAAAGCCGCTGAATGTCATCGCCAATCGGGCTCCGGCACGAGGGACTCAGGTTTCTCCAAGCAGCTTAAGCAGCCTCTTCGGCGCCGTTTGCGCGTAGCTGCCTCGGACCAGCTCTTTGACTTCCGCCCAGTCTACGGTGGAGCGATCGAGGCGCAGGCCGACCCATCCTCGCGGGCCGATGTAAGCAGGCATGATGAATTTCCGAGGATTCGCTGCGATCAGCCGGTCGTTATCGCCGGGCAACACCTTGCTGCAGACACTCACGACGCCGTCGCCGTGACGATCGTTCAGATAGTAGGCGAAGACCTTCTTCGACACTGTGAAGCTTGCGTGGGAGCCCTTGTCTTCGCGCATGGCCTCGGGAAGTGCGAGGCATATCGCGGACAGCTTGTCCAGACGATCGTTTGGAAGTCGCTCTCGCTTTGTGGTGGCGTCCAGCATGCGCGGGCCTCAGATGAAGATCAAAGACCAGACGAGTTCTGTTTGCGATGGTACTCAGGAGTTCGGCAGCTTGCAGCAATCGCCTGCGCCGGCGGGTTCGTTTGCGCCTGCGTCGAGGACAACCTTCCAACTCCCGTCAACCTGCTTGCGCCAGATGGTGAGGTAGCGGCCCGTTGTTGTCACCGGATTTCCGGCGGCGTCCTTGCTGTGGCCTTCGAAGTGTCCCCACGTATACCCCATATCGCCGGATGGGCCCATCTGGGCATCGGTAGGAGTCCAGGTCAGCTGGTACGCCTTCGGGTCCCAATTCGCCGACTTCGCAATCGCCACCCGCCCGATCGCCGGCGGCTGCCCGTTGCCGAGCGCTACTCCATCGTCGGCGAACCATGACGCGAACCCGGCGCCGCCCCGCTGCAGCACATCTTTGGCGAAGCGCGCCTCGAGGTCAAACAGCAGCACCTTACCCGGCTTGACGGTCGGATCCATCAACGGATTCGGAAGCGAATTTGGCGCAGCCTGATCGCCCGGCATGGGTAACTGCGCACATGCCATTCCCGAACCTGCGCAAGCCAGAATCCCAACAAGCACCGTGCATAAAAGCCCCCGAACCATTCTCACACTCGCAACCCTGTCATCGGCACACCTATCTCTCCAGAATCGTACACAATCGGGCCGAATCGTGTGCTCGGCCGGCTGCCGCGTTGGCCCATCAACGCAATACCTTCGGGCTGAGTTCCGCGTCTAATATCCCGACGCCGAAAAACTGTCTCGTTGGTATACTCTTTGTTGGCAAAGCTTGTTTTTCGAGGGGTAGCCTGGAGAGGGCTATTGGCCAATGATTGCCGGGCTTTTACACGGGGAAGGGTGAACATGGGAGCATTGCTTGAGACGATCCAATCGCCAGCCGACCTCAAGCGCCTCAACCCCGCGCAAATGGCAGACCTGGCAGAGGAGATTCGGACATTCCTCATCCAGACCCTTTCGAAAACCGGCGGCCATCTGGGGCCAAATTTAGGCGTTGTCGAGCTGACGCTCGCGCTCCACACCGTGTTTGATACGCCGATAGACCGCATCCTATTCGACGTCAGCCACCAGGCCTACATCCACAAGATTCTTACCGGACGGCTCGATCGCTTCTCAACTATCCGCCAACCCGGCGGACTGAACGGCTTCATGCTCCGCACCGAAAGCGAGCATGACTGCTATGGCGCAGGTCATGCCGGCACTGCTCTCTCCGCTGCGCTGGGGATGGCTGTCGCGCGTGATCTCGCCGGCGGCAAAGAAAACGTGATCGCTGTCGCCGGAGACGCCGCCTTCACCAATGGCATCTCTTTCGAAGCTCTCAATAACATCGCGGACCAGACGAAGCGTCTCATCGTTGTCCTTAACGATAACGAGTGGTCCATCGACAGGAATGTTGGCGCTATCGCGCGGTACTTCCATCGCATCGTGACCAACGAGCACTACAACCGTTTGCACGATTCCGCGCGCCGCATCGTCGAAAAGATTGCCGGAAAGACTGCAGTCGAGGTTGTCCGACGTGCCGAAGAAGCTGCCAAGAGCATGCTTTGGCCATCGATCATGTTTGAGGAGTTCGGGCTGCAATACTACGGCCCCATCGACGGACACAATCTGCCGCTGCTGATCGAGACATTCAAGTTTCTCAAGGCCGAGAACCGGCCCGTACTGCTGCATGTGCTCACGCAGAAGGGGCGCGGATTTCAGCCTGCGCTCGACGGCCAGAAGAAGTTCCACGGGCTTGGTCCGTACGATCCCGAGACCGGCACAACCAAGCCTTCGGGCGTGCCGACGTACGCTGAGGTCTTCGCCAACAGTCTCGTTGGCCTGGCCAATAAGGATCCGCGTGTCGTTGCCATTACCGCAGCGATGCCCAACGGCACCGGCCTTGATCTCTTCCGTCCGCATCATCCGAAGCGCTACTTCGATGTCGGCATTGCCGAAGAGCACGCTGTGATCTTTGCGGCCGGCATGGCTACGCGCGGTTACCGCCCGTTCTGCGCCATCTACTCCACTTTCCTGCAACGCGCCTTCGATCCCGTCGTGCACGACGTCGCCCTGCAAAAACTTCCCGTGGTTTTCTGCATGGACCGCGCCGGCCTCTCGGGCGACGACGGCCCCACGCACCATGGTCTATTCGACATCAGCTATCTTCGCGGCATTCCCGAGATGGTGCTGATGGCGCCGAAAGACGAGGACGAACTTGCCGACATGATGGCGACCGCGCTCACCATCAGTGGCCCCAGCGCCATCCGTTATCCCCGCGGAGCCGTGGCCTGTGTCGTATGCAAGAAAGAGCCGCAACCGATCCCTGTCGGCAAGGCGCAAGTGCTCAGCGACGGCTCCGACGTTGCGATTCTCGGACTCGGCCCCATGAACACGCTTGCGCGTGAGCTTGGCGATCGTCTTCAGCGTGACGGCTTCTCCGCTGCCGTCATCAATCCGCGATTCGTGAAACCCATCGACCGCGAGATGCTCGCGCAATACGCGCGCCGTGTCGCCGTATTCGTGACTTTCGAGGATCATGTAAAGATGGGTGGCTTCGGTTCTGCGGTTGTCGAGGCGCTTCAAGACTTGGGCATCGCTGTCCCCGTCGTCCGCATCGGCTGGCCCGATCAGTTCATCGAGCACGGCAAGATCGAATCGCTTCGCGTCAAATACGGCCTCACCGTTGACGAAGCCTACTCGCAGGTGCTGCCTCTGCTGCACTCGCGCAAGCACCGCACGCTTGTTGCCAGCTGAGCGTAGCAGCGATGAATTACATCCCGGGAATGGCGATTATCCGGTTCCGGCGTTCTCTACTCGGCTAAATCAACAACTGTGTCCCGCATTGGGTCACTCTGTCATCTAACGTCGGATGGCCGTGTGCGACAATCCAGTAGATAAAGTTTCTCGTATGCGACCTATTTGTATTGTGCTGGCATGGACGCTCCTGGCGCTGTCGGCAGATATCCCTGCATCATCACAGCCTCCCGGCCAGGTCTCGCCGAAGCCGGCCGCCGCGCCACTTGTTCTGATCGGCGGCACCCTCATTGATGTCACCGACTGGGGCCGCTCCGCACTCGATCAGCAAAACTCCATCGTCATTATTCAAAATGGCCGCATCACCGACGTTGGCTCGCGTTCTGTCATTCAAGTGCCCAAGGGCGCGCAGGTGATCGACTGCACGGGAAAGTTTCTCATCCCCGGCTTCATCGACGGCTTTACCGGGATGAACAGCCAGAATGAGGCCAACGCACATCTGTACATGGGCGTCACCACCATCGTCGCCAGCGGCGACGACCGCCGAGGCCACATCGACTTCTACGCAAACCCCAGCCCTCGACTGTATCTGCTGGACTCGGTTGGCACGACGGACAACTGGAGCCTGCTGATGGGCCACGGCGACTGGACAACGAAACTCCGTGAAGGCGCGCGCCCCGTCGAACTCAGTCCTGAAGACACGGCCAACCAAATCAACGCCACCGCACATCTTGGCACGCGCGTTCTGTGGCTCGGCTGGAACATTACCGCCGCCAATGCGCAGTGGATCATTACCCGTGCCCATCAGCTCGGTCTTGTGACGTATGGAGAATTCATCTCAACGCCCTACAGCGTTGGCATCGATGCCGGCGTCGACGCACTGCTGCACATGAGCCGCTACGAGCTCGGCGTCATTCCCGACGAGCTTCAGCGCCCGCTCGTCGACGACCCCTACGGCACAGCAGCCATGACGGCCTACGACTACGCTCAGCATCTGCCGCCCAGCGATCCGCACTTCCGGAATTATGGTCACTTCATCGCCGCGCATCACGCGGCGCTGATGCCTACTTTCAGCCTCTTCTACCTGAACCTTCCCGACCATCGCAATTTGTGGAAGGAGCCGGCAGCCTCCATCCTCAATCCGGCAAATATGTACATGCCGCCCAATCGCAGCACAGGTGAGCTCGAGTATCCGCTCGCGCCCTGGACACGCCATCTGCCCAACATCTCGGTACGGTGGATGGAGGAGAGCCAGCGCAAAAAGGCCGATCTCACGGCCATGCAACTCTGGCGCATCAATCAGACCATCTTCGGTGCTTACCCGCATTACCTGGCCGCGTCGGGCTCGGCAGCGATGGGGACCATGCCCGGCATCTCGTTGCACACAGAACTCGAAATGCTGGTGCGGATCGGACTCAGCCCGCGCGAAGCGCTCGCGGCAGCCACCAACAACTACGCGATTCAATTTGGCTGGAACGAGCTCGGACAGATTGCGCCGGGCCGCCGCGCGGACATCCTCGTCCTCGATGGCGATCCCACGTCCAACGTCTGGAACGCGCGCCGCATCTCCACCCTCATCTTCGACGGCAACATCGTCGATCGCGACGGTCTCCTCAAACTGAAGAAGTAAATCGGGCGATCCGCGGCGCAGAGAAGTCATGCATTCGAGATTCTGCCTTGCGGGTGTGTTTGCCGCTTATCCCAGAGCAGGATTTTTGTGGGCCATCAAACATGCGGCAGGGCATGAAGGCGCGACGAAGGGTTACCGCGGTCACAAGACTCCTGCGTGCTTGCAGCATGTTGTGTTGCTCCCGATCGGGCCAATTGGCTACTCTCATGGAACGCTTCGGCACATCTAAGGGATTCGAGGGATAAGGGCGTACTTTGACCCACTCCACAAAACTCGACTTCGGCGGTGGTGACAAACCTGCGCTCTTTCACAACGATCTGGCTGCGCCGATCCGCTCCGGCGAACCACCGGCCGAGCTGTCACGTAAGATGAAGGGGACGGTTCGTTCAGGTTTCGAACTGCCGGAGAGCATGACTGATTCGAATCCGCAGCTAGACCACGAGCGCCAGAAACACAATCGATGGCTGGTGCTCATAGCGGCATACAAGTTTCTTCTGGCTTTGACGTTTGTTGCTGTTGGAATAGGCGCATTACGTCTGATGCACAAGGACATCGACGACGTCATCAGCCATATCGGCGATCTGCTTCGATTCAACCCCGAGTCCCGCTTCGTCAACTTCCTTTACGACAGGGCTTCCCTCATCAACGATCCGCTGCTCAGGCGCATCGGCGCCCTGGCCTTCAGCTATGCGGGACTTAGCCTCGCCGAGGGCATCGGCCTCTATCTCGAAAAGGCCTGGGGCGAATACCTGACCCTTGCAATTACGGCTTCGTTTCTGCCTTGGGAGGTATTCGAGGTCTTCCACCACCTCACCTGGATACGCGTGGGCCTTCTGGTAGTGAATGCGCTGGTCTTTTTCTACCTTATGAATATCGTTGCGGGCCGCCGCAAGTCCGCCGAAGTCGAGCCCCTCGCGTAGTTTCGCTTTTTGTTCTCCTATAAAGCCAGCCGACACTTTTGAAAAGTGGCATTCCAGCAAAGGTAATCAAATCAATAAACACCATATATTGTGGTTTTCAGATTGGCTCCACTATTAGGAGCTTTCCGGAAACGAGATTCAAGCCCACTTTGCCCCTAACCCCCTAAAGTTGCAGGGTTTCAACAGAAATTGCCGTTGGAGGGGAAAACTCCTTGGGCTATTATCGTGTCTGAAGTGGAGTGAAGTGGAGCGAAAGGGATTTAAGGGCTCACTTCCACAGCAAGAGTACTCCGATTTCACTCACTTCAGGGCTAATTCCGAATGATCGACCCCAGGTTCGGAACCAGCTTTTGCACCAACGACGAGGCAAACGACCAACATGTTTCGTGGCAATCATCCAGCGAAAGTTGATGAAAAGGGAAGGCTTAAGATGCCTTCTGCTTTTAAGCAGCTGGCCGATGCCACCAATGTTACGCAGTTTTATGTCACTTCCACCGATGGCAAGTCAGCAGAAATCTGGCCGCTACCCGAGTGGGAGAAGGTGGAGCAACAGTTGGCCGACTCCAGCACCATGGACGACGCCGTTCGCAAGTACCTCAACGTGACCAGCTACTACGGTCAGCAGGTGGAGATGGACAACCAGGCACGGCTACTCCTCCCCCAGATCCTCCGCAATGCTGCCCAGCTCGACGGCGAAGTCACGGTGTTCGGCATGAGGACCTACCTGGAAGTTCATAACCGGGAGATCTTCGAACAGAATCTGGCGGCCAATCAATTGACCGCTGACGACCGCAAGGCGATGGCGGAGATTCTCCGCCGCAAAAGCTAAGGGCTCACACCCCCCAGGGGGAGCGCATGTCGAATAGAAGCGAACGTCATGTGCCGGTTCTTTTACAAGATGCGATTCAGTTTCTGAATGTACGCGCAGGAAGCGTCGTGGCAGATTGCACACTCGGCCTAGCCGGCCACGCGGCGGAGATCATTCGCCGCATTGGCCCGCAGGGAAGGCTGATCGGCTTCGATCGCGATCCCGAGGCGCTCGAACTCGCCAAGAGCCGCCTTGACCAAGTCGTGGCAGAACTCGGCAGCCAGGCTCCTCAAATAACACTCATCGGCGAGGCTTTCAGTTCCATTAGCGAGCATGTCGAACCGGGCTCGCTCGACGGCATACTGGCCGACTTCGGGGTCAGTAGCCTGCAACTCGACGAAGCGCGCAGAGGATTCAGTTTTATGGCGGACGGACCCCTGGATATGCGGCAGGATCCGCGATCCGGTCCCACCGCCGCACAAGTGGTGAATGAGGCGAACGAGCGCGAGCTTGCCGACCTTATTTACGAATACGGAGACGAAAGGAGGTCGCGGAGAATCGCCAGAGCCATTGTGCGCGGGCGGCCAGTTACAACTACCGGGCAGTTATCCCGGATTGTTGCTTCAGCCGCCCCGTCAATGAAGCAGGACAAGATTCACCCGGCAACGCGCACGTTCCAGGCGCTTCGGATTTACGTGAATCGCGAGTTGGATGAGATTCGGGCGCTGCTGGAGGCCGCACCCACGTTGCTTAAGCCCTCCGGACGACTGGTCGTCATCAGCTTTCACTCGCTGGAAGATCGCATCGCGAAAGACATTTTGCGCGAATACGCGCACAAGGGAATTGTTGAGCTGCTGACCAAGAAACCGGTCACCGCCAATGAAGAAGAGACAGATCGCAACCCGCGCTCCAGAAGCGCCAAGTTGCGAGCGGCGGAAAAGCAGGGAACAGGGACCAGGGAACCGGGATCAAGCAGAAGAGTTTACAAGTGAGCGGCAGAGAGGTTGCTGTTTACTTCGGTGAGTCGAGCAAAACAGGTTAAGCAAGATTCCGGCTAGCAGCTAGAAGCTAGCGGCTAGAAGCTAGGAGACACGACATGGCTGCATGCACGGCAACATTATTTGATACAAAACCCGGATGGACCGCCCGTGTGGTCGAGCGCAATGCCGCCCTGTTGGCACAGCAGCCGTTGCGCCGTCGCGGAGCACGCACGCCGGAAGTCATCTTCGCGCATCACATCGACAATTCACGTCTCGTCAAGGCGCCTGATCCGGTGCGCGCGCGCCAGATGCGCACCTTCTCGGCTGCGCTTACAGTGCTGTTCTCGCTCATCATGTTCTACGGCCTGCAGCACTTCAACGCCATTGAGAACTCGTACCGCATTGAGTCGGAGAAGCAGGTTCGCGACCAGCTTCGCGAAGAGAATCGGCAGCTTCGCTTGACCGAAGCGCAGCTCTCGCAGCCCGGCCGCATTGACGGCATGGCCCGCCAGCTTGGAATGAGCGAACCACAGCCCGGACAGGTGGTGCACGCGACACCGCACATCGACAACAGCGCACCTGTGCTTGCGCAAGTCAATGCGCCACAGCCGAACCCGGCCAACTGAGTCGAGCCGCTTTCCTTCGTCCGATTATTTAGGAGATACCTCGTCGAGCGCATCGAGTGATTCGTCGCATTTTGACGAGCCTCGATGCTCTAATCTGAGATTCGAAACGCTGATCAAAAATGCAGGCAGCTCTCCGCGCAACTCGTCCACGCACCGTCACACGCGCCACGCCGATGAAGCTGGCGCGTTTTTGGCTTGTGTGCGGGTTCTTTCTGTTCTGGGCAGTTGTCATATCCATGCGTCTTTTCTGGCTGCAAATTATTCGCCACAACGATTACGTGGAGCGTGCAGAAAAGCAGCAGCAGCGGACCTTTGAGGTCGCGCCCCGCCGCGGCGTCCTCTATGACCGCAACATGCATGAGCTTGCCATGACCGTGCAGGTTGACTCCATCTACGCGGTTCCTTCGGAGATCGACGACCAGAAAAGCGCAGCCCGTACGCTCGCCGCTATCGTCCACACCGACCCTGAAGACAAGCTGACCCGCGAAGACCAGATCGCCCATCGTCTCGATGAGGGCAAGAACTTCGCCTGGGTCGCACGCCGCGTCACGCCCGAGGTTGCCACGAGAATTCGCGCCCTCAATATGAAAGGCATCTACACCCAGAAGGAATTCCAGCGCTTTTATCCCGACAACCAGATTGCTGCGCAGGTCCTCGGCTACGTCGGCCTCGACGACAACGGTCTCGGCGGTCTCGAAGGCAAATTCGACGCCAAGCTTCACGGCGTGCCGGGCCGCATGTTTACGGCCATGGACGCACGGCGCCATGTACTCGGCTCCGTCGCGCACGAGCCCGAACCCGGCCAGAATCTGCAACTAACCATCGACGAGAACATCCAGTTCATGGCCGAGCGCGCGCTCGATCACAACATGGAGAAGACGCACGCCGACAGCGGCACAGTAGTGGTGCAGGACGTTCATACCGGCCAGATTCTCGCGCTCGCCATCCGGCCCACATTCAATCCCAACCAGTTTCGCCACACCACGCCCGCGCTCTTAAAAAACCATGCGGTCAGCGATGTCTATGAGCCAGGCTCGACTTTCAAGCTCGTCACCTACTCCGCTGCTCTCGACCAGGGCGTGACCCACCCCGACGACATGATCGACTGCCAGGGCGGCCAGATCAAGATGGCCGGCGGCCGCATTATTCACGACAATCAAGGCGAGCACATGGGTGTGGTTCCCGTCCACAAGGCGCTCGAGGAATCAAGCGACGTGGCCGCCGTCAAGCTCGCCCTGAAGATGGGCCCCGACACTTTCTACAAATACATTCACGATCTTGGATTCGGCAGCCGCAGCGGTGCTGAACTGCCGGGCGAGACGCGCGGCCTGCTGCGACCACCCAGCAAGTGGGGATCCACTTCCATTGGCTCGATTGCCATCGGCCAGGAGATCGGCGTCACTCCTATTCAACTCGTCGCCATGGTTTCGACGATCGCCAACGGCGGAGTGTATCTGCCTCCGCATGTGCTGATGTCGCAACCAGCAATCAATGGCCAGCCCGGACCCCAGATGCAGGCAGCGCCATTCCGCGCTGGTGAGGACCTTCCGGATCCGCTGCCGACCGGCGCACATCGCGTTCTCTCCACCATGACCTCAGCCCAGATGCGCAAGATGATGGAAGGTGTCGTTCTCTTCGGAACCGGCAAGCCTGCGCAGCTCAATGGATATTCCTCCGGCGGCAAGACCGGAACCGCGCAGAAAATTGACCCTGCAACCCATACGTACTCGAAGACCATGCACATCGCTTCGTTCGCGGGCCTGGCGCCGGTCAACAACCCTGTTATCGCCGTCGCCATTGTCATGGACAACCCCAAAGCCGGCTCCTACTACGGCACGGCCGCGTCCGCACCGGTTTTTGCTGAAGTCGCTCAACAGGTGCTCGAGTATCTCAACGTGCCCCACGACGTCGAGGTCCGCGCGTCCAAAACGCCGCCGAAGGTAGCTAAGGCCGAGAAGCCGATCCATGAGGATGATGCCAACGTCGATCAGGCTGAAGTGAATGCGCTATTCGCCGCAGCCAACGACCTGCCGGCCGACGATCCGCTGCGCCAGTCGCAGCAGGCGGTGCCGCAACCTGCTCAGCAGGCTGACGCGCAGGCCGCGCAATCCGCCTCACCGGCTGCAGCAACCGCAAAATCCGAGTGGCGAGCAACAAGGGAACACATCCAGCCAGACCAACTCAGCGCCGTTGCTGCCAACGCGATCAACCTTCGTCAGCGTCAGCGACGGCAAGAAGATCGAGCGTGCCCACACTGGTCGGCCTGCCCATTCGCGCAGTGATCGAGATGACCGCCGCCGAGGGTTTGCAGTTGCAGATCAATGGCAGCGGCACTGTGCGCGAGCAAGCACCTGCGCCCGGCACGCAAGTTCCCAGCGGCACGAAGATCATCGTTCGCTGCGGGCGGTAAGTCAATGTGGCATGATTTCGATAACGGAGGAACCTTGGGCCAGAAGGAATGGGACGTGGCGAGACGATCCGCGACGAGGAGCATGATCTCGGCGCGCGCATTACGCTGGAGCGCAACGCCGACATCGCGCCCTGCGCCATCACCTGCGGAATCTACGGCTGGATGGTTCACACCCGCTTCTTCGTGACCGAGGAAGAAGCCGCTGCGGAATACGACAAGATGAAAGCCAGCCTCTCAGAAATTGTCGAGCGGATCGGTGACCCGAACTATGACGACCGCGGAGCCACCGAAAAGGCAATAAAGGCAATGGAAGCATTCGTGGAAACCTATCCGTAATCCAACAACGTTCCACGCAGTGGCCTGGAGTCACATCCAAATTCGCCCCCGCAATCTACAATCAACCAGACATGCTTTGGCAAGATCTCATCGCCGAAATCACCGCCGTCGGTTCCTCCGGGTCGTCCGCGCAGCCCGTGGCGGGCATCGAGTATGACTCGCGCCGCGTTCATCCCGGCTCTGTTTTTGTCGCGATGAAAGGCGGCACCACGGACGGCAATCGCTATATCAACAAAGCCATTGCTGCAGGCGCCATCGGCATCATCACGGACTCTTCGCTGACTTTCGATCATCTCGTTGTCTACAGTCCGGACATCGCTCTCGTTGAAGTTGAGCACGGTCGTCGTGCCCTCGCCGAAGCCTCAGCCGCATTCTTCGGCCACCCCGAGCGCAAGATGGCCGCGACCGGCATCACGGGAACCAATGGCAAGACAACGACTGCCTTCCTCGTCGAGGCGCTTCTCAACGCCGCTGCCCGCAAAACAGTCCTCATCGGCACTATTGAGTACCATGTTGCAGGAGAAGTGCGGCCCTCGTTGCACACCACGCCGGAATCGCGCGATCTTTTCGAATTGATGGCCGAAGGCGCGAGCCGCGGCGTAACCGAACTCGTCACCGAAGTTTCAAGCCACGGACTTGACCAGGGCAGGGCTTACGGCATTCCCTTCGACGTTGCCATCTTCACCAACCTCACCCGCGATCACCTCGACTACCACCAGTCGATGGAGCATTACTTCGCCGCCAAGAAACTTCTCTTCGACGGCACCATGTATCCCGCGCCGCGCGTCGCTGTCCTCAATGCCCACGACGAGCGCACGCCTCAGCTGATCGAAATCGCACGCGCGGCTGGCTCCGAAGTCCGCACGTACGGCATCGGCCTCGGGGATTTTTGCGCCGCGTCGCACAGGCTCACGCCGGGCGGCGCCACCATGCAGCTCGAAACACCCGCCGGTTCTGCGCAGGTCGCATCGCGCCTCGCCGGCGAGGTCAATATCCTCAACCTGCTCGCCGCGTTCACCGCCGTGCACGCTCGCGGCGTGTCCTTCGAATCTCTCGTCGAATCCGTGCCACGTCTGTCTCCTGTCCCAGGGCGCTTCCAGCCTATCGATGCAGGCCAGCCATTCACCGTGATCGTGGACTACGCGCACACGGACGACGCGCTCCGCAACCTCATCGCTCTCGCGCGCCAGCTAGTCGCAAAATCCGGTGGCCGCATCATTACACTGTTTGGCTGTGGCGGCGATCGCGACCGTACCAAGCGCCCCAAGATGGGCTACGCCGCGGGTGAGGGAAGCGACTTTGTCGTCGCCACCAGCGACAATCCGCGCTCCGAAGATCCGCGCACGATCCTCGCCGAAATCGAGCCCGCGCTCAAGGCCAGCGGAGTTCTCTACACGGTCGAGCCTGATCGAGCAAATGCAATTCGGTTCGCTCTCGGCTCCGCAAAGGAAAACGATGTCGTCCTGCTCGCCGGCAAGGGGCACGAAACGGAGCAGATTCTCGCCGACTGCACCATCCCCTTTGACGACTCACAAATTGCACTCGCAGCGCTGCGCGATTTGGGTTACGTTGGAATGTCATGAAATTGACGCTCGCAGATGCGGCTATCGGTGCAGGCGCGGTTCTCGAAGCTCCCGCCAGCATCACGAATGCGGGTGCGCTCGTCGTTACCGGGTACTCGATCGACTCGCGCACCGCAGCGCCCGGCGATCTCTTCTTCGCCGTGCGGGGAGAGCGTCTCGACGGTCACGATTATGTCGCCGCGGCCCTCGAGCGCGGAGCCGTTGCCGCAGTCGTTTCGCGAGCCAAGGCCGCCTTACTGCCCGATGCCGTGCTGGCTGTACCGTTGCTGATTGCGGAAGATCCACTTGTCGCGCTCCAGACCCTCGCATCGCACGTGCGCCGCCGATGGGGCAAGCGCGTCATTGCCATTACCGGCTCTGCAGGCAAGACCACGACGAAGGAAGCCATTGCCACGGCGCTTGCCGCAAAATTCAACGTACTCAAGTCGCAAGGCAATCTCAATAATGCTTTCGGCCTGCCGCTGCAGCTCCTTCGCCTCCAGCCCGAGCACGAGTATGCCGTCGTCGAGATGGGTATGAACCACCTGGGCGAGATTGCAGCCCTCGCCCGCATAGCCTCGCCCGACTGGGGAGTCGTCACCAACGTCGGTACCGCCCACGTCGAGAATTTCACGGAGGGCCAGGCCGGCATAGCCCGCGCCAAGTACGAACTGATCGCCGCGCTGCCGACGGCCGGGGTCGCGTTCCTCAACTGCTCCGACCCTTATGTTTCGCAGTTCGGCCGCGACTTCCACGGGAAGGTCGTCTACTTCGGCATCGGTCCTTGCGGCGATCCCGCCATTCTCGATGTACAGGAAGATATCTCCGGCCTGAACGTGCATTTTCGCGCGGGCGAACACGACGGGACTTTCAAACTCCATCTTCTCGGCGCGCATAACGCGCAGAACGCCATGGCCGGACTGGCGGTGGCGCTCGAAGCCGGAGTTTCGCCCGATGCCGCCATCGCCGCGCTCGAATCGCTCACGCCCGGCAGCAAGCGCGGAGAAGTGCTCGAAATCGCCGGTGCGACGATTCTCAACGACAGTTACAACTCGAACCCTGAAGCGCTGCGATCCATGATTCACACGCTGGCCACGCGCCCAGCCAAGCGCCGGATCCTCATCGCCGGAGAGATGCTCGAGCTCGGTGAGCATGCCCCGAAGCTTCATGCGGCAGCTGGCAAGACGGCCGCCGATGCCGGGATTGACATCGTGGTGGGCGTAAGCGGCAATGCGCAGCACCTCGCTGCTGCGGCATGTTTGTCCGGTGTCGCCGCGATCTTTCTGCCTGATGCCGAGACGGCCGGAGAGTGGCTCGCCAAAAATCTTCAGCCCGGCGACGTTGTCCTTATCAAAGGCTCGCGCGGAGTCCAGCTCGAACGCGCGATTGAAGTCCTCAAGACTCATATCACCTCATCGGAGAACCAGTGATTCGTCGCAACTTCCCTCTTTTGTGCGCCTTTATCGCCCTGTTTTTTGCTTTACCGCTTGCGGGTCAGATTCCCGCTGACTGGACCAAGCCGTTCCCGCCGTTCCGCATTGCAGGCAATCTCTACTACGTGGGCTCCGAAGATCTCGCCGCTTACCTCATCGCCACGCCCCGGGGCAACATCCTCATCAACAGCAATCTCGAATCATCGCCGGCCCTGATCAAGAAGGCCGTCGAGTCGCTTGGCTTCAAATTCAGCGACACGAAGATTCTGCTTATCAGCCATGGCCACTATGACCACTGCGCCGGCAGCGCTGAAATCAAACGCATGACCGGCGCGAAGTACGAAGTGATGGCGCAGGACGTCTCTGTCGTTGAATCTGGCGGACGCACAGATTTCCATTACGCGGCCGATAGAACCATGGGTTTTCCGCCGACTAAGGTTGACCGCATTCTTCATGATGGCGACACGGTCTCACTCGGGGGCACTACGCTGACCGCGCACGTGACCGCTGGCCATACCAAGGGCACGACCACCTGGACTCTCGACGAAATCGATAACGACCGCACGCTCCACGTGGTCATCGTCGGCAGCCCCAACGTGAATCCGGGGTACAAGCTCGTCAACAACAAGACCTATCCGCAAATTGCCTCCGACTATCGCCATGGGTTTGGAGTGCTCAAGGGGCTTCCATGCGATGTCTTCTTAGGCGCCCACGGCGTTTACTTCGGACTCGCCGAAAAGTATCCACGCTGGAAAGCCGGCGACAAAAACGCCTTCATCGACCCAGCCGGCTACCAAGCCTACATCGCCGATCGTGAACAGGCGTTCGAAACTGAGCTCGAGGAAACAATCGACGGCGAAGCACTGAATCGCGGTGCCTACCCTCGAAGGCGTCTTTCTTTTCGCGGCTGGTGGTGTCTCCGAAGTTATTGCCCTAAGTCTGGAAATGCAAAAAAGCAGATTCTTCGTTCACCATCCCCGAACTGAAAGACGTTCGGGGCCCCGTTCACTCAGAATGACACTTCCAACTTTTGTTGTGAACTTATGGAACAGGTACTAGGGTGGGAGAGCACAATCTTCGTCCGCCGGATTCGCTAACCCGGCTAACTCCGCTGATTCAAGCCCTCATCATCCACATCTCGCCGCGCGCCTATCCCTGTAAAATCAAGCTGAATCCTCGCACCGATCCGGAGTTCTCTTGCTCTACTGGCTGCTCTACGAAAAGCTGTTTCCGTTCTTTCACCCCTTCCGGATCTTCCGCTATCTCACTTTCCGCACGGTCTTTGCGTCGCTCACTGCGCTGCTGATCGCCATGTTTATCGGCCCCTACGTGATCCAGAAGCTGCGCGAGTTTCAGATCGGCCAATTCATCCGCGAAGACGGTCCGCAGTCGCATCAGAAGAAATCGGGAACGCCCACCATGGGCGGCGTGCTCATTGTCATTGCCATCCTGCTGCCGACGGTGCTCTGGTCTGACCCCGCCAACCCGCTTGTCTGGATTGCTGTCTGCTCCACGCTTGCTTACGGGGCGATTGGTTTTGCCGACGACTACACCAAGGTCGTCAACCGCCGCAATCTCGGCCTGACCGCACGCGCCAAGCTCTTCTGGCAGGGACTTGCCGGGGCCGGGGTAGCCGTTGCGCTCATTGCTCTCACACAGTTCAAGCTCTTCTCCACCCAGCTCAGCGTTCCGTTCGTCAAATTCTGGCGTCCCGACCTGCTCTGGCATCACTGGCCCAGCACCGTGCCGCATCTCGGCCTGCTGGCCTTCGTGCCCTTTGTCTGCTTCATCATCTTTGTGCTGATGGGCACCTCCAACGCCGTCAACCTCACCGACGGCCTTGACGGCCTCGCCATTGGCTGTACCATCATCGCCGCCGGTGCGCTCACCGTGCTCACCTACGTAAGCGGACACGTAGTCTTTGCCGACTATCTGGAACTGCAGCGCATGCCGCTGGTTGCCGAACTCACCGTCTTCTGCGGATCGATGGTTGGCGCGTCAATTGGATTCCTCTGGTACAACGCCCACCCCGCCGAAGTCTTCATGGGCGACGTGGGCTCTCTGGCGCTCGGCGGCGCCATCGGTACCGTTGCCGTCATCATCCGTCAGGAGTTTCTGCTTCCCTTCATCGGCGGAATCTTCGTGCTCGAAGCCGTCTCCGTGGTGCTCCAGGTGGGTAGCTACAAGCTCCGCAAAAAGCGAATCTTCAAGATGGCCCCGCTGCACCATCACTTTGAGCAGCTTGGCTGGAGCGAGTCCAAGGTCATCGTCCGTTTCTGGATCGGCGCGCTCGTATTTGCTCTCTTCGCCCTGACTACCCTCAAATTGCGTTAGCGCTAAGATCCGCCTTCGCAGCCAAGCCTGGGAGTGGCGCGATAAAGTATCCTTGGACTGATCCTCATGATGGAGCTCAAAGGCAAAAAAGTTCTTGTCGTCGGGCTGGGCAAATCCGGCCTGGCTGCCGCCCTGTTTCTGCGCCGCCGCGGAGCACAGGTCACCGTCTCCGACATCCGCAGCGCCGAAGCCCTCGCCAAAGACATTCCCGCCTTGCTTGAAGAGGGCATCAACGTCGAAGCCGGGGGCCACGGCCTGCTGACGTTTCGGCGCCAGGACCTCATCGTGGTCAGCCCCGGCGTCCCGCTCGACACTCCCGAACTGGTGCAGGCTCGTAACTTCGGCCGCCCCGTCATCGGAGAGCTCGAACTCGCTGCTCGCTTCCTCAAGGGAAAGATCCTCGCCGTCACCGGCTCCAACGGCAAAACCACTACCACCTCGCTGCTCGGCGAAATCCTCGAGAAGGCCGGCATTCCCACGCTGGTCGGCGGCAACATTGGCGTGCCAGTGGTTGCCCTCATCGACGAATCGACCGACGCCACCTGGTCGGTCCTCGAAGTCTCCAGTTTTCAACTCGAATCGACTGAACAGTTTCATCCTGCCATCGCCGTCATCCTCA
Organism: uncultured Acidobacteriaceae bacterium; assembly: GCA_963735215.1. Taxonomy (GTDB): domain Bacteria; phylum Acidobacteriota; class Terriglobia; order Terriglobales; family Acidobacteriaceae; genus Telmatobacter. The sequence continues at coordinate 111,457 of CAVTKF010000020.1, forward strand.
ACATCACGCCCGACCATCTCGACCGTCACGGCAGCTTCGAAAACTACGCACTCGCCAAAGAGCGCATCTTTGCCGAGCAGGATGAGAACGACAACTGCGTCCTCAACGCCGACAACGTCCGCGCTGCCTCTTCTGCCAAGCGATCCAAGGCCAAGGTTTACTGGTTTTCGCTCGAACATCCCGTCGAGCAGGGCGCATGGGTTGAAGGCGGGGCCATTCTCTTCCGCTCAGGGCCTGGAGCCGCACCTGAAACCGTGATGCCGCTCTCGAGCATCCCGCTCAAAGGCGAACATAACGTCGAAAACGTGCTGGCCGCCGTCTGCGCTGCGCGACTCGCCGGAGCATCAGCCGAATCCGTCCGCACCGCCGTCGAGCACTTCAAGGCCGTAGAGCATCGCCTCGAATACGTCGCCACCCTCAACGGCGTCGAGATTTACAACGACTCGAAGGCCACAAACGTAGACGCCACCGCCAAGGCCATCGCAGCATTCGCCGGCAATATTCACCTCATCCTCGGCGGCAAAGACAAGAACTCCGACTACACCGAGTTATCCGATCTGCTCCGCTCACGCGTCAAGGCCGTCTACACCATCGGTTCTGCCGCCGCCAAAATCGAGTCGCAACTGCGCGGCGTGGTCTCGATCCACTCCTGCGAGACTCTCGACAAGGCAGTCAGCGCCATCGCCGCCGCGGCGCATCCCGGCGACGTCGTCCTGCTCGCCCCCGCCTGCTCCAGCTTCGACCAGTTCGAAAGCTACGAACATCGCGGACGCGTCTTCAAAGAGCTGGTCAATGAGTGGCGCGGCTGGAAGGTCTGGCAAAACGTCTAACCCCAGGCGACGGATTGAGCAGTGGATACAGAAGCGGACGAATGTCCGCATGCCTTTGCCTTTTGCACCCCATCGTCGATACGAGTCGCAACCGCGACGCGTGATTAGGTGGAAATCACGATCCATTCCTCAATCACTCTGTAACGATTCCCGCCCTCCAATCACAATCAGTAAACACAAAGAAACTCGCAATCGCGTGTTCAAATTCTTCTGGGAAAGTGCCGACATGTTGCTGATCAGCAGTTACACGCGCTTTGGCCGAATGGTGGAAGGCCTGGGCGACGAAGAAATTCCATGGTGGATCGCTCCCTATGTGCGCGATTTCGCCGCTCTCGCAAAAAGCTCGGTATTGATTGACGACCACTACGACGAATCAGCTCTTGAAACGGCCTTGGCATGTCTTACCCGGCGCCTGGCGCAAGCAGCAGCCGTGGCCCATGTCGCCGCCAACGTAAAGGGAAATGAAGACCTCACCGCCGGTGTCAGCGCTACTATGGCAGCGGACATCGACGAATACTGCGGCACTCCGCCGCGCCCCAGGCATGTAAACCAGGCCGGCCTCGCGGTGTCTCTGCTCGCTGCCAGCCTCGCCGCCAACGATCCCGCAAAGCTGGCACTCATCGCGCAAGCCGAACGCCTCCAAACACTCCGAAGCCAGATGGCCGTAGCTACATAGCAACGCTCTTCCCCACGCTGAAGATCACCGGCCCTGTCGGCTAACATCGACTTGTGCCCCCCAAACCCAGGCTCGGTCAGAATTTTCTCCACGATCAGCAGGCCGTTCGCCGCATCATCGCGGCGCTGGGCGAGTGTGGGGACCGCACCGTCGTTGAGATCGGTCCTGGCAAAGGCGCAATCACACGAGAGCTGGCCGTAAAAGCGGGCAGGGTATTGGCCCTGGAAGTGGATCCCGAACTTGCCGGGCGACTGTCGACGGAATTCTCCAGCAACGAAGCAGACCTGGCCGCGCACGCTATTGGTTCGAATGTAGAAATTGAAACGGTCGATGTACTCTCGTTTGATTTCGCGGCAGCCTCTGCAGCAGCAGGTCGGCGATTAATCGTTGTGGGGAACCTACCCTACTACATCACGTCCCCCATTCTGCTGAAGCTGGCAGAGAACGCCGGCGCACTCGATCGCGCCGTGCTGATGGTGCAGCGCGAAGTGGCCGATCGCGTTACAGCCGAGCCTGGTTCCCGCGACTATGGTCTACTTTCGGTCACCGTGCAAATGCATGGGCCTGTGGAGCGGCTCTTCACTTTGCCGCCGAGCGCGTTCTCGCCGCCGCCAGAGGTTCACTCAACAGTGTTTCGCTGGCGATTTGCGCCGCGCTTTGAGGAACTCAAAGTTGACCGGGAGCAATTCCTGAGGTTCATGCGGCAGGTGTTTGCGTTGAAACGCAAGACGCTGGCGAATAACCTTCGCGCGGCGGGCATCGATGGAGCCGCAATCGCAGCAGCATTTTCCGACGCAGGGATTGATCCGAAAGCGCGCGCGGAATCCCTCGCTATCGAGGTGCTTGCCGCATTATGGCGGAGTCTGAAGAATACAGGAGCCATTTCGTCGGACGAAGTGGCTCCCTCTGTTCCTTGAGATCAATTGAGCTTAGTGGTGGACCGCGCCACCGCCGCCCCCACCAGCGGGATGTCCACCGCCTCCTCCACCACCGCCTCCGCTGCTGACGTGGCCTCCACCGCCTCCGCCTCCACCGCTACTCACGTGTGGGCTGGCGCCGCCGGACGGACGGGCCGCTGCACCACCGGAGTATCCACCTCCAGGAGCCGAAGGATGGTAACTGCCGCCAGGTGCCACTGGCGCCACCCACGTGCCTGGGTGGGTTGCCGGGGAGTTCGCCCACGGCACATATCCGGATCTCGTGTTGCCGTATCCGGGACTCATCGGCCTGCTGGGCATGCCATATACGGGGCCGCTACCTGGATTGGATCCCCTGAATCCCGAGGCAGTTGACGGGTTGTAGATTGGGCGAGGTGACAACGGTCTCAGCGGTTGGACCGTTGTTCCGCCGATCGTTACCGGCCTGCCAACCACGTGTACGGGATTTGCTGCCGGAGAACTGGGAATTCGATTGACCGCAATCACCGGGTTCGGCTGATAGAAGCCCCCGCGCCTGATCGGCTCGTTCGGCGGACGGATGGGAGTTCCGTGCGGGCGGTGCGGCGGCAGATAGCGAGGTGGTCGGGTGCCGATATTCCATCTCCAGCCCCCGGTGGTCCACCACGGATATCCAAAACCGGGTGCCCAGCCCCATCCGAATCCATCGTAGTAGCTCCAGTTTCCGCTAGTGTAGGGCAGGTAGCCCCATTGTTCACAGGAGGCCCACACGTAGCCGAACTGCGGCGTCCACACCCAATTGCCGCAACCGTAAGGATCCCAGTCGCCTGAAGATGCAGCATTAGGAGACCACACGTAGCCCTGGCCGGGAACGTTGTACCAGTTGCCGTTGGCGTCGAGGTCTGCCCATGCTGGATTGTTGCTGTTGATCGAGCTGCCGCTGGCTGCGGTCCTGGCGGCTTCCTGCGAGTTCAGCTCCTGGTCACGATCGGCGTTCCAGGCGTCCCATGAGTCCGGCTCGATGGTTTCAGAGAGATTGTAGAGATTGGGATCCGTGGCGTTGAGAGCGACGCTTTCGCCGCCGTGCAGGTCCATGGAAAGCGCGTTGCCGCGTTCCAGATGAGCATTGCCTGAAAACACCGCGAGTTCGCCGGGAAGATTGTCGAGGCTGATGCGAAGAACGGTAAATCCACTGGAGGTTACGACGCTATCGCCAAAGCGGGCAGTCGTCTGCCCCGCGGAAGTATCGCCCTGCAACTCGAAGTAAGCCAGACCGCTCTCGAGCTTCAGTTCAGCCTTGGTTGCGCCCCCATCCTGCCGGAGCGCTGCAATCTTGAGCGAACTGTTGGGCGAGATGCGGGCTACGCTGCCGTCGTCGAATTGAAGCTCGGCCCTTCCATCTTCTTTCGTCGTAATCTCGGTTCCCTCGAACAGAGGTGTATTCACCAATGCGGGGTTGGCCAGCACCTGGCTGCCCTGGCTCAGCTGCACGTCGCCTTCCACGAAGCTCAGGCGGGCGGCGCGCACGTTGGGGTCTGGCTGCTGCGCGCACACGGCAGCGAAAGCCGCCGCCAAAAACAATGCCAGCCCCAGAAAACCCGCGGCTGGCCTGAACTGGACCTTGTGCAATCTATTATTCATGGAGCCCCCACCCTTTCCCCTTGGCCTCCGATGAGAGATTCGCATCGCGAGGAGCCCACACCTATTCAGACCGTTAAAACAGGCGAAAGTCGCGCCTGAATCCGCAATTCAAGCCGATTTAGCTTCCCGAACGCGCCAGCAGCATTCGAGCCCTCTTTCTTACTCTTTCCAGGACGTGAGGATCGTCTTGAAGGCGCTCCAGGATGTCGCGAATCGCGCAAATCTGTTGCAAGCGGCCATCATCTGAGGCTTCCACAACATACTGGATAGCCTTGTCCAGGCCGAGGGGATCGTGCTGCAGCAGCAACTCGAGCCGCGCCCCCTCGATCAGCGTCGATCCCACTGCCACCAAGGAGTCGCCCAACTCCTGGATTTCCTTGTCCGAGGAGTAGTTGAACTCGCAGCCACCTTCCCCATAAGGTCCACTGTAGGTGATCTTCTTCCAACCCTGGAATGCGACTTTCAGGTGGCTTTCGCACTTGCCGTGGAGAATACGACTCTCGTGAGCGACCGAGAAGACGTGATTCACAAAGTCGCCGCTGAGGTTCACGTCGCGGTCTATCTTGGCCGGTGAGATCATCGCATCTTGATCATTGGGTTTGTTGCCGCCCTCTGCGTGAAAATGGCCGCTGCCGTCAGGGTGAATCACCAGGGTCCATTGCGCGGGGTAGAGTCCGGGGTTGGAGAAGTCGACCCGGACCATTGCGTCCGTTTCTCCACGAGCTGGGATCGCAATCAGCAATGCCAGTAAGGCAAGCACGATTCTCATCGGCGGCCCTCCTGGAAAGCTAAAGTCTGTGCGGTGTGCAGATGACAGATGGCGATTGCCAGCGCATCCGCAGCGTCCGCGGGTTGCGGAAGTTCCGGTAGATTCAAAAGCCTGGCCACCATGAACTGAACCTGCTCCTTCTTCGCCAGTCCGTAGCCCACGACAGACGACTTTATACTGAGCGGCGCATATTCTGCCACTGGGAGACCTCGCTGCGCCGCAGCCAGCAATGCCACTCCGCGCACCTGTCCAAGCTTGAGTGCCGACTTCGCGTTTACAGAATAGAAAACTTCTTCAATCGCAACGACTTCCGGCTGCCAACGCTCCAACTCCGCCGTGAGCGAGCAGTACACCTCGGCGAGTCTTTCGGGGAGGGATTTCGACTTTGCGAGGCGGATGGCTCCCGACGTTTTGCACACAATTCGGGTCAATGGACCGGAGTCATCCGAATCCACTACGCCGAACCCGGTGATCTCGGTTCCGCAGTCAATCCCGAACACACGCATGCGTCTGCAAGTTTAAACCCTATACGCCCTTTCGTATCTCTCGCCAAAGGCGTCACGACGACGATGCAGACCTGGTCCGCCGCCGATGTGACTCTCATACGGGGGTGCATTTGGGGATTCGGTCGTGTCCGGCGTTCATTTCGCGGGTGCCGTACTAGATCTTGCTCGTGAGACTCTAACCCGGAGATTTGTCAGAGCCTCCTCGACACGCTCGTTCCAGCGGAGATGGCGGGGTGGGGTGTCAGCAACCACGTCGTCGAAGCTGGTAAACCGGTCGGCGTTTTCGGAAAGGAATTCCTCCAATTTGACCTCGTGAGCGGCAGAAGCGGTATTGGGGTGAATACAAATGGTCCAGAGGCCGGTCTTTTTCGGGACCGGTTCCCAGAGTTGTTGCGGAATCCACAAGATATCGCGGCGCATGTAGGGACGGTGCGCAAAGCCATCGGAGAGGATGCCCAGACCTTCGCGGGCTAGAGCACGGAGAGTACTGTAATCGAACCCATGGCGGGGAGCGACAAATAAGCGGGGATTGAGACCGTGTCCACGGAGTATTGCGAGACCGCGGCGAATCCATTCCCGCTGTAGTGATTCCTCGACGCCAGCGAATTCAGTTTTCCTGTGCAGCCCGAGGAGGGACTTGCCTTGGTTTGTGCACTGGTGGCGATAACCATGCATAGCAATCGTGGCTCCTGCAGCTTCGCAGGATCGCATCCGCTCCCAGAATTCGAGATCGGGAGACTGCAGATTCAATTCCGGATCCAGATTGTCGGGCACAACGGCGAGAATCGGAGCTACCTTGTAGCGTGCGATGATCGACAAGAAGCGCTCGTACCGGTCACGATGCATGGTTGGACAAAGATCGTCGAGGCGGATGAGGTATCGAGCAGGATTTAGAACCATATCAGCGGCTCTAGCTTTCTTCGCGCCAGTCGATCGCTGCGGAGTTGGGCGGGATGCCGAATAAAACGTGCCGGCGATTCCGAATCACGCGCCCAACGCTTCTTCGATGGTAGCCGCGGTGGGGATGAGCGTATCGACTTTGGTGAATTTAAAAAGTTGAAGGACGTTCGGGCTCGGCGCAACAGCGACGACACGGATGCCCTTGTTCCGGCAGCTGATGAAGTGGCTGACGATCGTTCCCAGGGCAGAGGAGTCCATTTGCGGGACGGCGGAGATGTCGAAGAGATGCAGCGTGGGGGTTTCTGCACCGGCGGCCGTCTTGAAGTCGAAGATGTTGCCCAGCGCAACCTGCTTCATTGAGCCATACATGTCGCGCGCGTTGAATGGCCCGCTGATGCGATAGATCAAGGTTCCCGGGGCCCGGCCTTCTATTCTTTCTATCGTGAACGTGGCGCTTTTCCAGAGCTCTGTGTGCGTAAGAGACATTTCTCTGGATTGTACTTGGCGTGCGGGAACTGGCGGAAGAGGTTTGTTTTGAGAAGACGAACTGCGCACCGGCTGTGCCAAATGTCACTGCATTCCGGAGATCGGAGCGGCGATGGCCTCTTCAACTGTTGCGGCGGTGGGGATGAGGGCGTCGACCCTGGTGAATTTAAAAAGCTGCTGGACGTTCGCGCTGGCTCCAACGGCGATGACACGAACACCGCGCGCGCGCGAGCGAATGAAATGACTGATGATCAGGCCGAGGCCGGAGGAGTCCAGTGTGGGAACGTCCGAGATGTCGAAGATGTTGAGAGTTGGGCGTTCTTTGCCGGGCGCGGGCTCGAATTCGAAGATGTTGACGACAGCCAGGGGCTTGAGGACGCTGTACATTTCATTCGCCGCAAAGGCTCCCGTGAACCGGAAGATGAGGACGCCCCGCTCCTCGTCTTGGATGCGTTCAATGGCAAATTTCGGACTCTGCCATAGCTGGGTCTTGATATTGGACAAAGCGAATCTCCCTAAGGTGCGGGGTGGTGAACCAATCGGCTCGCTGACCCAGCATACTTCAGCACGACGATGGGGGCAGCGACGCGCCGTAGATTTTGCGGACCAGCCAGAGGACGGGGAGGCCCAGGAGGATGAGGGCGGTGCCGAGCAGCGATCCTCTCAGGTTGCCGGCATAGCTGTACACCAGGACTGCGGCAGCACAGAGGACGAAGATGGCGGGGAGGACCGGATACCCCCAAACGCGATAGGGGCGGGCCAGATCGGGACGGCGGCGGCGATACACGAAGACCGTTGTCGCGGTGAGCATGTAGAAGAGCCACTCGGCGAAGACGGCGAGTTCGAAATGCTGCTGGAATTGCGAGAGGAAAAGCAGGAGCACGGTGGAAAGCAGTCCCTGGACGATGAGGGAAGTGGATGGGGACTGGAAGCGCGGGTTGATGTGCGCGAACTGGCGGAAGAAGAGCCGGTCACGCGCGGCGGCGAAGGGGATGCGCGCGCCCGACATGATGGTTCCATTCAGCGTGACGAAGATGCTGAGAGCCATGGCGGCGGCGACAAAGCCTGCACCGCGCGGGCCTGCGACAACAGAAAGCGCGGCGACGGCGGGACGTTCGGAGGAGGCAATCTGCGTAGCGGGCAGGATGTATTGGATGGCCGCGTTGGTAGCCATAAAGAGAATGCCGACGATGAAGAGTCCGCCGATGAGAGCGATGGGAAGCGAGCGCTCGGGGCGGCGGACTTCGCCGGCGACCATCGTGAGGTCGTTCCATCCGTCGTAGGCCCAAAGGGTTGCGATGAGGGCGAGCATGAACCCGCTGAAGCCGCCAGTGGCGTGGGGCAGCGATGTTGCGAAGTTTGAGAACGAGCCGGAAGCTGACGCGAAGCAGAGTGCGGCAACGATCAGGATGAGGACGGCTTTGAGGATGGTGAAGATAAGTTGGAAGTCGCCGGCTTTTTTGATGCCGAGATAGTTCAGTCCAGTCATGAACCAGGTGACGGCGATCGCGAAGATCTGCGACCAGAGGATAGGTGTGCCAGCGATGTGGTTGGTAAGGAAGTGGAATGTTGGGAAGAACTCCAGGGTGCGGGCAAGGCCGATGGTGACGGCGGCGATGGACGCGGGCTTGGCGACCGCGAACCAGGTCCACATATAGAGGAAGGCGGGCGTGTCACCGTAGGCTCCCCGGAGGTAGACATATTCGCCGCCTGCGTAGGGAAGCATGGCGCCGAGTTCGGCGTAGGTCATGGCGCCGAAGAGCGAGAGCAGGCCGCCTACGATCCAGGCGAGATAGACGAGCGTGGAGGAGCCGGTGTCGCGCATCATCTCGGTGGGCACGAGAAAGATGCCGCTGCCGATGATGGTGCCAACGACGATGGCGGTGGCCTGCGATGCGCCGAGTACGCGGGGGAGATCGGCCGGAGCTTGAGCTTGGTTGGGGATAGCGGATAGTTGTTGGCTCATGCGGTGATGTGAGGGTAGCACGGAACCTGCGGCATAGCCGACTGCCTTCGGCGCGTCGAAGAAACTGCGTTGCCTCCTTGTGGATGGTTGCCGGTCCTGTTGGGATTATCGCGAGCCTATCAAAGTTGGAAAGCGCACTGATGTGGGTTGGAAGGCGCACTGATGTGGAAGGAGAATCCGACGATCAGATCTAATTCAATCAGAGTGCAATGCAAGTGGTTGACCAATAAAGGTAGGACCGAGACGTGACGGGTGTCACCGGCAACGGTGTTGGGCCGGGGGTAACGTTCTGGGCTACAGGCGATGGATGCGCATCGCAATTGAGGCGCTCCGGTCGGCTGCACAGACCGTGAGGAGCGGTCGGCTATGGATGCTAACTGTTCAAAGTGCGGAACTCGTCTCTCGTCGCCGTGGAGTTTCTGTCCGCAGTGTGGAACTGCCGTGGCGCACGAAGTACACCCGCGCGAGCACGAACATCACCCGGCGCGTGGAGCGTTTGGTGGCTTGTACTTTGGCCTCGTCGCGGCTCCCATTCTGATTATCCCCGGTATATTGCTCTGCCTGCTCGGCTGGGGCATTTTCTTTGGCGTACCCATGATTGTCCTCGGCATTCTCGCGCCGCTGTACGGGCCGGTGGTGGGCATGGGCGAGCACAGAGGCAAGTGTCCGTCGTGCGGAACACGGATGCTCAGCGTGGATGACGCGAAGGAACACGAGTGTCCGGTGTGCACTAAGAAGTTTGCCATCGTCGATCACCACGGCGTGGCCGGAGTGCGGTAGCCGGGAGGCCATTACGCAACCAATTGGTTGCAGGTTAGCCCCCCCCCCGGTACTCTGTGAGGAAGTTATGTCATTTCTTTGACTTACATGAACCATGCCACCGCAAAGTCCCCTGCTGATTAGACTTATCCGCAGAGTCCTGTCCACAAAGGACTTAAGACCTAAAGCTGGGAATCACGTGTCCAATCGGCGCGTCCAGATTCACGGTTTCATGGGGCTGGAGCGTAGTTAGTACGAGGTTCGATACGCTCGCAATCCGGCACAGACTCCAGACAAATCCAATTATGCGCGGAGAGCGGGAAATAACCTGCAAACCTAGTCCACTTTTTTTGTGGCGCGAAATGAGCAGGTTAGGCGTTCTGCGGGCCTAGCCGGACTTGACATTTCAAAGTGTGGATCAGGAGTTGGCCGGAGAGGGCTTGCCGGGGTGCACTTGGATTTCGTTGATGACCTGCTGGACCTGGGGCACTTTCCTGGCCAGGTCCTCAGCTTCTTTCTTCTCCTGCGCCGTTTTTACGGTTCCTTTTAGCGTGAGGATGCCATCGTTCGCGGCGCACTCAATATTCTGTGTTTTCAACGCTCGATGCGATGCCAGGGCGGCCCGGAATTGATCTTCGATGGCGCTGTCGAGCTGCGCCGCCTGCGTTGCGGCCTTCACCTCACCTTGAAGTCCGACGTTGTCTACCTGAATGCGATCGACGATGGAGTAGCCCGGCGCGGCCTGCTGTGCGATCTGCTCTGCGCGCTGCTTGCGATCGCCTGCGCCGACGATTCCGCTCAGCGTGATGACGCCGGCGTGCCGGTCTTCGGAGACGGTCACGCTGCGCAGGTCGTGCTGATCGAGCGCGTTATACACGGCCAACTTCACGTCAGGATGATGGTGCATGCAGCCTGTGGGGACCATGAATCCGGAGAGCAGTAGAGTGGTAGCGAAGAGCGGAAGTGGGCGTGAACCAAAGTGGCACATGATGCTATTCACCTCGGCTGACACCGATGGGATGCGTGCGACGATGACACGGGTTGTTTGTTTTGTGAGACAGCAAAACGTGCAATTACTGCGGTGGAATCTCTGCTGGCTGTTCGTGGAAATGGCGCCAGATGGACTCGGCGGTTTTGCGGGAGACGACGGCGGCGAGCGAGTCAGCGGTGGCTTGCTGCACGTCGCGCAAACTGCCGAAGTGAGTGAGGAGACGCTGGCGGGTTTGCTGGCCGACACCTGGGATGTTGAGCAATTCTGAATCGCGATCGCGCATGGCTCGGCGCTGCCGGTGGTAGCCGATGGCGAAGCGATGGCTCTCATCGCGGATCATTTGCACGAGGTGGAGTACGGGCGAGCGGCGATCGAGGACAACAGGCTCGTCTTCATTGCCATAGAGGTAGATCACTTCTTCCTTTTTTGCGATCGAGGCAAGCGGCTGCGAAGTGAAGCCGAGGGATTCGAGGGCATCCGCGGCGGCGTGGAGTTGGCCGAGGCCGCCGTCAATGAGGATGAGGGACGGCATTGTGGAGGGTTCTTTGGATTTGGACTTTCCCTCAGGGGCTAAAGCGCCCGCAGACTCCGCAGCATAGTTGGCACGCGACCCACTACGTGGGTTCCCCGAGTCGTGCCCTGACGCTTCTTGCTCTCCTTCGGAATGACTAATGTCGTGCCCTTGCAAACCAGATGAAGATTCGCGGTTTCCCACCCATGACTTCGTCATGGATGGGGCACCCAGGTTCTTAATATTCTCCGCTTCCATGTTGTATGCAGGGGTAGTTTTTCCTTCTCTGGCATCAGCGGCGTCGCGAATGCGACGATAGCGGCGTGTGACGACTTCGCGCATGGAGGCGAAGTCGTCGACACCGAGAACAGTCATGACTTTGAATTTTCGGTATTGCGATTTGTTCATCTTGCCGTCTTCCCAGACAACCATGGAGGCGACGGTTTCAGAACCCTGGATGTGGGAGATGTCGAAACACTCAATGCGCGTCGGGAGTTCAGGAAGCATGAGAATGTCGGCGAGAGATTCCTGAATGGCCTTTCGAGAAGGCTCGAGAACACGGAAGCGCTGGATGTAGGACTGCTTGGCATTCTGCCCTGCAAGGTCGACCAGAGAGCGTTTTTCGCCGCGCTGCGGAACGGCGATTTCGACACGGTGGTTGATGCGCTCACTGAGGAGCGTCGCGAGGGCTTCGCGATCATCGAAATCGACGGGAACGAGCATGGAGCGTGGGACATAGTGCTGGTCGATATAGAGCTGTTTGAGGAGTGCGGAGAAGATTTGGCCAGCGTTGAACGTGGGGTCTTGCTTTCCCACCCATGACTTCGTCATGGATGGGGCACCCGAGGTTTCGGAGTCCGAAGCACCAGATCCCCAGGTCCGAGAATCCAGATCTGGGGCAGCCACTTCATTGGTTGTGCCTTCTTCGCTCTCCGCAATGGGGGTTTCGAGAACCTCCTGCAGGTCTTCCCAGAAAAATTCGCGGCGATCGACAATTTTGCCTGCGCGGACGTGGAAGAGGTTAACGGCGAGGCTGCCGTCTTCAAAGTGATAGCCGAAGACATCGGCGTCATCGTTTTGTTCGACGGTGGCGATGCGCTGTTTTTCCTGGAGTTGGTGAACCGTCGAGAGCTGGTCGCGGAGACGGGCAGCGGCTTCGTATTGCTCTGCTTCAGCGGCGGCGGTCATTCGCGCCGTGAGAGACCGCTCGAGTTCAGACTGGCGGCCTTCGAGGAAGAGCTGCGCGTCGCGAACGGCTTGTTTGTAAATCTCCGGCGTGGTGAGTTCTTCGACGCAGGGGCCGAGGCAGCGATGAATGTAGTACTGCAGGCAGGCGCGGGGATGATAGCGCGAGAGATCGACTTTGCAACTGGGGATGAGGAAGCTGCGATGGATGAGTTCAACCACGCGATAAGCGAGATTGCCGGGAAAGTAGGGGCCGTAGTAGGCGGAACCATCCTTGCGCAGGCGGCGGGTGACAAAGACCTTGGGGAAGCGGTCCCCGAGGGTGAGCTTGACGTAGGGATAGGTCTTGTCGTCGCGCAGCAGGATGTTGAAGCGCGGTTTGCGCTGCTTAATGAGGTTGTTTTCGAGGGCAAGGGCCTCGTGTTCGTTGGCGACGAGGATGTAGTCGATGTCGACGGCCTCGCGCATGAGGGAGCCGGTCTTGGCGTTGGCCTGGGAAGCTTCGAGCAGGTAGGAGCGGACACGGGAGCGAAGATTCTTTGCCTTGCCGACGTAGATGACTTCTCCGTCGGCGTTCTTGTAGAGATACACGCCGGGCTGGGTCGGAAGGAGCCGGATTTTCTCGATGAGATCCATTGATGGCGGCAGCGCCTCAGGCGCCAATTCCTAGAATACCGGGTGCGACGAAAGGGGCTCCAAGATGGGGAGATGCAAACCTTACAGTACCGGGTAAAAAGTACATAGCCAGAACCGTCGTCTATTTTTCCACAAACCAGACATATCCTTCTTATTTTGAATAGCTTGCAAAAATGGCGCTGTTTGGAGGGAGGAATGCAATGTAGGAAGCGACACGAAATGTCGCCGCCCGCCTGGTGGTGGTCCAAAAAGAGGGTCAGGCAAAACGGAGGCGGTAAAAGGAATGGGGAGACCAATGAAGAATTCACATGGATTGCTGATTGCAGCTGCCGTAGCCTTTGTGGGCGTGACGGGTTGCACGACCAAGAACTACGTGAAATCCCAGACAGCGCCGATTGTTGACCACACCAACCAACTGGAACAGAAGACAGCCGACAACAACCGCGCCATCCATGATGTGGATGACCGCGCGACGGCAGGCATCAAGCAGGCGCAGAGCGCAGCCGATTCCGCTACCCAGAACGCACAGAACGCGACCAAGGCTGCCGGCGATGCGGATACAGCAGCAAACGATGCCGTTCACCGCGCGGACTCGTTGGATTCGGTTGTGAAGGGCCTGGACAATTACAAGTCGATGGCGAATGTCACGGTGAATTTCGGCTTTGACAAGGCTGTGCTGACCAAGGATGACAAGGATCAGCTCGACAGCTTCGCAGCGCAGCTTGGAAGCGCGAAGAGCTACATCCTCGAAGTTACGGGCGGAACGGACTCGGTCGGTTCTGCTGCTTACAACTACGATTTGAGCAATCGTCGCGCCGACGCCGTGGTGCAGTATCTGGCTTCGAAGTATGGTGTGGCGGCACATCGCTTCTACCTGATCGGAATTGGCAAGGATAAGGAAGTTGCACCCAACACGACAGCCGAAGGCCGCAAGCAGAATCGGCGCGTGGAAATACAGCTGCTGAGCAACATGAGCAACGGGCAGGCACCAACAACTTCGCAGGCCGCACCGCCGCCACCCAGCAGCAACTAAAGATCGTTCGAGCTGTTCATAGAGTAGGGAGATTAAAGATAGAAAGATTAAAGGCGTGAGTTGAAAGCCTAAATAGATGATTAAAGGCGTGAGCCAATATCGATAAAAAGAATCGATAAATTAAAGCACCAAGAGTTACAGGCCATCCAGGGTAAACCCGGATGGCCTGTTTTCCTTTGGGTGGAAATGTCAACGAGCTGAATCGAGCTGGCGGACGTGCTCCACTCGGACGTGGGTCGCGGTGAAGAGGCTGAGGAAGGGCGCTCCTTGTGCCGCGGCCTCGACAGAGGGACGGCCGTTCGCTTCTTCGCGTTCGACGATGCACACGACAGCGGCGACGATCATGCCGGCTTCGCGCGCGGCCTCGAGGGCGGCGATGGTGGAGGCGCCGGTGGTGCAGACGTCGTCGACGATGACGACGCGGGCGCCTTCGCGGCAAAAGCCTTCGATGCGGCGGCCGGTGCCGTGAGCCTTTTCAGCCTTGCGAACGAGGAAGCCGTGGAGCAGCGGGTGATCCGGGATGCTGTTGCGCGCGCCAGGCGCTGGCCGTGGCGACGTTGGAGACGATGGGGTCGGCGCCCATGGTGAGTCCGCCGACGGCGTCGGCGTCGATATGATTCTCCTCCAGGAGTTCAAGCACGGCATGTCCGGTGAGGCGGCCGCCTTCGGCGTGGAGGGTGGTGGTGCGGCAGTCGATGTAGTAGTCGCTGGTGCCGCCGGAGGAGAGCTTGAACTGGCCGAGCTTGAAGCTGGTGCGGGCGAGGAGAGAGAGGAGTTGTGCGGCGTGGGTGGACATCAATGCGATTGTAAAGGCCCAAAGTCGCCAGCTTCCAGCTATTAGCCCCTGGCGTCCAGGGTGGTGAGTCTGGGTCCCCAAACCCGAAGCAGAAATGCAAAAGCAGATTCTTCGCTCACCACCCCCAAACTGAAAAACGTTTGGGGCCCCGTTTACTCAGAATGACACCGCTAATTTGGGAAAGCCTGTCTCTCACATCTTGTCGAGATGTTTGAAGCCGCCGGTGCCGAGGAGCATGAAGGAGAAGAGCATGAAGTTGTAGCAGGCATGGACCATGGTGCTCGCGGCGAGCGAACGGGTGCGGAGGCGAACCCAGCAGAGGACAAGGCTGACAAAAATGAGCAGGAGAAACGGGCCGAGGGACCAGCTGGTCTGCGCGCCATGCATGAGCGCAAAGGGAATGCTGGTGAGCAGGGAAGCCACGATCATTGCGGAAAGGGACCACTGCGGGTTGTCGTCCTCGTCAAGCGGACGCCGGGGCGCGCCGGTGAAGTGTTCGAAGCACCAATCGTATGCAGTACACAGCGCGGGGAGCAGAAATCCGCGGAACGCCATTTCTTCAAAGAAGGGTGCGAGAGTCACGCCAAAGGCGAAGAGGACCCAGGCGGCTCCGGGTGCCTTAAAGAGTTCGTCAATGGGCGCGTTCGCGGGGCCGGGCATCAGCACGCCGTTGATCATGGCCACGAAGAAGCAAACCACGGCGGCGCTGATGAGTCGTCCTCTGCGGCGGAACGCTGTTTCGCCGTTCCAATGAATCCCATCAAAGAAGGGTTTGCGCCAAATGATGGGGAAGACGATGAGACATCCAGCAAAGGTGATGAAGTACTGAGCTGCCTGACTGCCCAGCGCGTAACGATAATCGGTAGCGGCTTCGGCGAGACTGGTGATGCCAAAGACATGGAAGTGCAGCCCGAGCGGAACGATCATCATGGTGCCGATCAAGCCGAAAAGGATCAGCAGGCCCAATAGTGCGACGTGGCCTAGATGCGGAATGCGTTCTTCACTGAAGGAAGTGAGTGGCTGCGGTTGAACGTCAAATGTCGGATCACGGAAGAGCTCTTGGCCGATGGGAAGTGCACCAATGATGGCGGGCGCGGCCAGGTCGGCTGATGGGCTAGGCTCTTCCGGCTCGCCGGTCCATTCGGCGGGTGGTGCCGGGATGTTTTCAGTTGCGAGAGGATCTGTGGAAGGCGGCGCAACGTCTTCGCCGGCGAGTGAATTTTCGGGCTCGTTCGGCATTGGTTCGGGGAATGTGCTCATGCGCGCACCGGTTTCTTGCTGGAGGACCGTTTTGGCCGTTCTGATTTGTCAGGAACTGCAATCGAACTGGAGCGCTTTCTATTGCCGTTCGGTCTGCTGAGGTTATCATTTCCGTTCGGAGCCTCCAGTTTTCCCACCCTTGGCTCCGCCAAGGATGGGGCACCCAGTTTCACGGGGTCCGACGCGCCTGAAGACGTGATCTCTTCGAACTTGCCGTTGTGAGAGGCGTAGTAGCGGGCGAGAAACTCTCCGGTGAAGGAGCCGGGAGTCTTGGCGATCTTGGCGGGGCGGCCTTCGCCCACGATGCGACCGCCATCTTCTCCGCCTTCGGGGCCGAGGTCGAGGATCCAGTCAGCGTTGCGAATCACGTCGAGGTTGTGCTCGATGATGATGATGGAGTTGCCGAGGTCGGTGAGGCGGTGCAGGACTTCGAGGAGCTTGCGGACGTCGTCGAAGTGAAGGCCGGTGGTGGGCTCGTCGAGTAAGTAGAGAGTGCGGCCGGTCTGGCGCTTCGAGAGTTCGCGTGCCAGCTTCATACGCTGCGCTTCACCACCCGAAAGCGTAGTGGCGCTTTGGCCAAGGTGCACGTAGCCAAGGCCGACATCGACGAGGGTCTGGAGCTTCTGGCGCACGGTGGGAACGTCGGCGAGCACGGTGAGTGCGTCTTCAATGGTGAGGTCGAGAATGTCGGCGATGGAGTGCCCGTGGAATTTTACGGCGAGGGTCTCCTGGTTATAGCGGCGCCCATTGCACACTTCGCACTGTACGTAGACATCGGGCATAAAGTTCATTTCGATGCGGCGCTGTCCGTCGCCCTGGCAGGCTTCGCAGCGTCCTCCGGCGACGTTGAAGCTGAAGCGGCCGGGCTTGTATCCGCGCTCGCGCGCTTCTGGAAGCCATGCGAAGAGATCGCGGATGGGTGAGAAGACCTGCGTGTAGGTGGCAGGATTCGAGCGCGGGGTGCGGCCGATGGGGGCCTGGTCGATGCGGATAACCTTATCGATCTGGTCGGCGCCTTCGAGCGACTCGTGGACGCCGGGCTCTTCGCGTGAGCCGTAGAGAGTCTTGGCAAGCGAGCGGTAGAGGATGTCGTTGATCAGGGTGCTTTTTCCGCTGCCGCTGACGCCGGTGACAACAGTCATGACGCCGAGAGGGATACGGATGGTGAGGTCCTGCAGGTTGTGTTCGCGCGCGCCATGGACCGTGATCCACTTGCCGGAGAGCGGACGCGGTTCGGGGCGATGGAGAATCCCGCTGGCGCCGGAGAGATAGCGGCCGGTGAGTGATTCGGGGCAGGCCATGATGTCTGCCGGCGTACCCTGGGCGACGACATGACCGCCGAGACGACCTGCACCGGGTCCGAGATCTAGAACATAGTCGGCGTGGCGGATCGTTTCTTCGTCGTGTTCGACAACGAGGACAGTGTTGCCAAGATCGCGGAGGCGGACGAGGGCTTCGATGAGGCGCGAGTTGTCGCGCTGATGGAGACCGATGGAGGGCTCGTCGAGCACGTAGAGGACGCCGCGGAGCCGTGAGCCGATCTGCGTGGCGAGGCGGATACGCTGGCCTTCGCCGCCGGAGAGCGTAGCAGCATTGCGATTGAGCGAGAGATAGTTGAGGCCGACCGCGCAGAGGAATTCGAGGCGCTCGATGATTTCGCGGCGGATGCGGTCGGCGACGAGAGCTTCGCGCGCGGTGAAGTTCAACTCGTATGCGGCAGAGAGAGCGCGATTGAGCGGCAGCGAGGTGAAATCGGCGATGGATAGGCCGTTTATCTTGACGGCGAGAGACTCGGGGCGGAGGCGTTTTCCGCGACAGGCAGGGCAAGGAGTAGCGGACATGAAGGTCATCATGTACTCGCGGTAGCCGTCGCTGCGGGCTTCATCGATGGTATCGCGGAGATAGTTGAGAATGCCGTGGAAGCCGGTGCGAGGAGCTTCGCCCTTGGGCGGTCCGTAAACCAGAATGTGCTGCTGCTTGGGCGGCAGGTCCTCGAATGGCTTCTTGAGGTCGATGTCGTAGCGCTCGGCGGCCAGGTTGATCAGGCGAAGCAGGTATTGCGAAGCGGAGCCGGGACCCAGTCCTCCGTCGAGCAGGGGCTTGGACCAGTCGGTGATGACCTTGGCGGGGTCGAGATCGTAGAGCGAGCCGAGGCCGTGGCACTCCGGACAGGCGCCGAAGGTGGAGTTGAAGCTGAAGCTGCGAGGTTCGAGCTTGGGCACGTCCAGGCCACAGTCGGGGCAGGCCATTGACGAGGAGAAGATCTGCTCTTCGCCGTTTGCCAGTCCGATGAGGACGAGGCCGTTGGCGAGCTGGAGGGCCTTGGTGACCGCGGCTTCGAGGCGTTTTTCTACGGAGGGTTTGCCGGACACCTGCGGTGCGGCAGCCCTTTGGTTTGCATCCTCCGACGACTGCTTCAGCAGGATGCGGTCGACGATGGCTTCGATGGCGTGGTTCTTGCGCTTGTCGAGGGAAGGCGGATCGGAGAGGTCGATGATCTCACCATCGACACGGGCGCGAAAACCTTGCTGATCAAGCTGATCCAGTAAATCTTTAAACTCACCCTTGCGGCCTCGGACGACAGGAGCCATGACCGTCACGCGCTCGCCTGCACCGAGTTGCAATATGCGTTGGACGATCTGCTCGGCGGTTTGGCGGGTGATGGGACGGCCGCAGTTGGGGCAATGCGGTGTGCCGACAGAGGCATAGAGCAGGCGGAGGTAGTCGTAGATCTCGGTGATGGTGCCGACGGTGGAGCGTGGGCTGCGGCTCGTAGTTTTCTGCTCAATGGAGATTGCCGGGCTGAGGCCTTCAATGGAGTCGACGTCGGGGCGTTCGATCTGGTCGAGGAACTGGCGGGCATAGGCCGAGAGCGTTTCGACATAGCGGCGCTGGCCCTCGGCGTAGATGGTGTCGAAGGCGAGCGAGCTCTTGCCGGAGCCGGAGAGACCGGTGACCACGGTGAGCGTGTTGCGGGGGATGCGCACGTTGATATCGCGCAGGTTATGCTGGCGCGCCCCTCGCACCGAGATGTGAGTGATGGACATGGTCAGACGAAGTGGAGACGGCGGGTGCTGTGAACCTTCGTTATAGAGCCCCGTCCAGGATTACGGACGTACTTAGGGGTATTCTATTTGGCAACAGAAACAAGGGTCAACGCGCCTGATTTTCTGCGACAATCCTTGCAACAAAGCTTCAGCGTCTAATGAAAATGGAAGCATGAAGCAAATAAATGAAGAGGAACTTTCCCCAGCGATATTCGACGGGGGTCTAAAAAGATGGCAGACGTATTTTACTTAGTGATGTTGGTTTGCGCCGCAGTTGGATCGATGGCGTTTGGTGTTCTTACCGCTTATGCAATATTTCGCGTTGGCTTTGCGCTGATGCGGCCGCGTACAGCGCGGGTGCCCATGAAGGTGCAGCCGCAACTAGCCCCTGAATAATCGAACCTCCCAAGTAAAGAATCATTGACTGCTGCAGGATGCGGCGGTCTCGAATTATCTGCTTTTCCGGCTATTTTTCGATCAAAAATGCAGCTAAAAAGCGGGAAACCGTGACGTTAACCGTGCTTTATTGCTGAGGATTCTGCTGCTGCTGCTGCATTTGCTGCTGCTGCAAGAGCTGGCGCTGCTGCATCTCTTCCATCACCTGTTGCGGCGTGCGGGCGGGGCCATTGGGGCCGAATCCCGGACGCGGGCCGTTTGGCGTCTGAGGAGGCTGAACTGGAGCCTGGGGTTGAGGTTGCTCCTCCGGCTGCTCGGAAATGTCCTCATCCCCGTCCTGCTGGGGACGATTCATGGAGTTTGGCGCAGCACTCGAGGAGCGGGATTGGCGGGGGCTGAGGACAATTTCACGCGGAGCGCCGTGGCCAATGTCTCCCGCAAGCAGCACGTTGTATCCAGAGCCCTGTAAAAGTTGCGAGATCACATCGCGCGCCTGACCGGGACCGTAATTCCCATAGACGCGGAGGTCGGCGCCCATACCTTCGATCTTCGTGCCCGTCTCAGTAGAGACCTCGCTCAGAATCTGCTGGAGGCTGGAGTTTGAGGCATTGATGCGCAGGCCGTTGGCATCCCACACGACCGAAGCGGGATTCGGCTTGTCATTGACCGGCCAATCGGGCATGGGAGGCGGAGGGGGTGTTTGGGTGACCTGAGCCGGAGCAGATTGCTGTTTCGCGGATGCTTTATGGGAGCGTGACTGGCCCGCGTGCGATTGTTGAGCGCTGGAGGGAGTTGGGTTGGCGGAAGGTTGCGATGGGGACTGCGCCACACTCAACGAGCCGCAAACAAGGCTGCCAGCCAGGAATGCGCTGGATAGCACCACACACTGCCAAGCGGAGGGTGGAGGGACGCGAAATTGCAGCGCTGCAGATGTACGCATGGGAAACGCTTCGATGGGGTCAGGCGCGCCGGGCAGGATCGGATTCGAACCACCCCACTGCATTAGACTATCAGTGGCCGTCGAACGCTCATATAGTTTTCAGAGCGTGTTTCATAAATCGGCGTATGCGGCCGGCGAAGTTCATGGAGCCTAGCTTGTCGCCCGGTCCCACATTCAGTGAAGCGGGCAGCACTCGAGTCACGAAACACGCTATGCGGAAGAGAGGAAACGCAACGGATGCGCCTCTGCTTGAGGATTTTCATTGCCGCGATTTTGATCGCGGCTCCAGCGGCAGGATTCGCCGCAAGTTGCACAACGCAGTCGGCATTAACGCCGGAAGATCGTGGCACGCTGGCATCCCTGGGGGAGCAGCTTTCCGATGCCGTGCTGCGACAGGATACGAGCGCGCTGCAGACTGTACTGCTCCCATCCTTGGCGGGGCAATGGGACGGGATTCGCGGGGCCGTGGAGCAGGCTGCGCCGTTGGTCAAAGGCGGCAAGGTTCAGCTCCGCAACGTGTATCTGCTGGATGCGAGCACGTTGACGGCGCCATCGGACACGCAGTTCTTCTGCTCGAATGCCAATGGATCGATGACCGTGACAATCAGCATGCATGCGCTGCCGCCGGGGAAGTACGCAGTGCTGCTTTCGGATGCGGCGGGATCGCCTTTGGCCGGGCAGATGGGATTTGTACTCGCGTGGGATACGACAGGTGCTTCGGGCTGGAAGCTAGGCGGATTTTCAGCGCGGCAGGGCGCCTTCGACGGGCATGACGGAGTGTGGTACTGGACGCGTGCGCGCGAACTGGCGCACAGCAATCTGCCGTGGGCTGCGTGGTACTGCTACGATGCCGCGCGCTACCTGGAACTGCCGGTGGACTTTCTCTCATCGCCAAACCTGGACAAGCTGATCCAGGAGCAATCGCAGATCAAGGGTGGCCCATCGGAAGACACATTTCCGTATTCTGTGACCAGCGGCGATCGTACCTGGAAGATCGATGGCATTCGGCTGGATGCATCGCTGCACGAGCCGGACCTGGGCGTGACGTATGAGTCGACGGGAACAGGCGATCCTGCAGTAGCGCGGACAGAAGCAATTGCCGTGCTGGGCGCACTGCTGAAGGCGCAGCCGGGATTGCGCGAGAACTTTCACGGAATGTGGGCCTATGCGTCGACGAACGGGAAAGTGACGCCGGTGATGGAATTGCCGATGGCACAGATTCCTTGAAAACAGGGATTAGGGATTAGGAAATAACGAACTAATGGACGCGAGAAAACGAAAATGGCTGAGTTGATTGACTTGCGGTCGGATACGGTGACGCGGCCTACGCCGGAGATGCGCGCGGCAATGGCGGCTGCTGAGGTGGGTGATGATGTGTACGGCGAGGATCCAACCGTCAACCTGCTGGAGAAGCGGGCTGCGGAGATCTTCGGGCGCGAGGATGCGCTGTTTGTGCCGACGGGCACGATGGGGAATCAGATTGCGATTCGACTGCTGACCCAGCCGGGGCAGGAAGTGATCTGCGAATCGCGCTCGCACATTCTCGATTGGGAGATGGCGACGACGGCGGTGTTCTCAGGCTGCCTGGTACGCGCGGTGCCGACGGAGCGCGGCACACTGACCTGGGCCGACATCGAGCCGGTGATCTACAAGCGCGGGTCGTTTCGCGCAGCGACGGGTTTGATCGAGATTGAAAACACGGCGAACCTGACCGGTGGACGTTGCACGTCTCTGTCGGTGATGGAAGAGATTTGGACAAACGCGAAAGAGCGAAAGCTCCCCGTGCATCTGGATGGCGCGCGGATCTTCAACGCTTCCACTGCGCTGGGCGTGGATGTCAAGACACTGACCCGCGGGTTCGACACCATCATGTTCTGCCTGTCAAAGGGATTGTGTGCGCCTGTGGGGTCGATGCTGGTGGGATCAGCGGAGCTGATGGAGCAGGCACGGATCTATCGCAAGGCACTGGGCGGCGGCATGCGGCAGGTGGGCGTGCTAGCTGCGGCGGGGTTGATTGCGCTGGAGCAGATGCCAGCACGGCTCCATGAGGATCATGCCAATGCGCGGCTGATTGCGGAGGCTCTTTCGCACCTTGACTGCGTGGAGATCGATGTTGATTCGGTAGAGACGAATATCGTGATCTTCAAACTTACAGGCGAAGTGAGTGCGGCGGAGCTTGTGGCTCGATTGAAGGCTCGCGGCATATTGATGAGCACGGTGGGGCCGAATGCGATCCGGGTAGTTACACATCACGATGTCAGCCGCAACGATTGCCTGGCAGCGATCGAGGCGCTGAGTGCCGAAGTGGAAGTGGCGGCGTAAGAGTCGAATTTCAGAAAATCTGAACAACATAAAGGCGCCCTCACCAATGGAACCTGGTGAGGGCGTTTTGATTGGCTTGGCTTTGTCGTTATGAGACGTTCCTGACAGTTCTTCGAGGCCAGCAAAAAGCCCGGCCGAAGCCGGGCTTTTGGGTTGGGACTGCGAGTTTGTTACACCATAGCGGCTACGGGTTGTGGCGCTGATGGCGCCACGGTCGTGACGGACTCCGCAGACGTGGGCTGCGCCGGGATGTGTGCGCCGCGGGTGAGGCGGTGCACGAAATGATACGGAGGCCAGGGGCCGGATACCTGCATCTGGCAGTCGCGCATCATGGCGCTGGTTGTGGTGAATTTGTTCTGGTAGCGCTCCACGTACTTGCGATCGATCAGGTGGGCGATATCGAGGACCATCTTTCCGGTTTCGGTGAGGCGACAGCTTACTTCTTCATCGAGGGGCATGAAGAGGCGGTGCATCTGGAAGCTGACCGCGCGGGCCCTGGTCTGGCGTTCCCGCTGGCGTGCTGCCGTTTCGCGCAGATTGGTCAAATAACCGCGGCCCACTTTGTCTGCCGGGAGCTGGGTCAATTCGCGACCGCAAGCGCAGTCGTCGACGAGGATCTTGAGGTGCATCTCGGTTTTGCCGCGCAGCTTGTCGATGTTACCGAGGAACTGTCGCTGGTTAGACCGGATGGATTTGCGGAGGCTTTCGTCGTCGTTGAAGATGGTGCCGAAGCGGAAAGGAAGGACGGTGGAGTGCTTGAAGCAATCAGCGATGACTCTTGCATGATCCACACCCGATTTCTGGTTCAAACTATCTGCCGGGTTGTGTTCGCTAACGATAATGGCGAGGTCACTGGCTGGGTAGAGGAAAACCTGATTTCCGCTTACTCCGTGGACTGCTTCAAGCGGAACGGGTTTTCGGTGGCGTGCTAGTTCAGGGAAGGCTTGTTTTTCACCAATGCAATAGGCATACCATGCCATATGGAGGCACTCCGTGTGCGCACGCGGGTAAGCGCCGCTCGTTAGTGAAGCTCTGTGAACTCAGTTCTGACAGCGGTTCGACACAGGGCAAATGATCCCCAATTGAACTACCGGGAATACTAGTCCCGCCATAAGACGACTGGCAATGTTCTGCATCACGAAGATCGTAAAAGGTGAGTAGGGAAATCCAAAACATATTCACGATAAGAAAATTGTTGTTGTCTACATCAAAATCCATGGAAACGGGGTGGGATTTGGGTGAGATGGACAGTTTTGGGGTCATTCAGGGCGCTGTTTCAGGCAGTGCGGTGACCGCTACAAACGGATGAGGTAGGCGATCCGGATGCATAGCAGGGCGGAAAACAGGATGGAGACGACCAGCAGGATCACGACAAGGCGCATGAAGGAAGAGGTGCGTTTGGCCAGTTTGGCGACATGCTCGATCAACTCGGCCTGGTCGGCAGCATTCTTCTGCACTGATTCCTGGAGCGCGGCAAAGTCGTCTTCGAGGCGGCCCAGGCTGCGTTTTTGCTCGCCACTGAGGAAGGCGAGGGCACGGTGCTCGGCCTGAAGGCGTGAGATCGACTCTTCTAGCGGCCGGAGATTCACCTGCTGTGCAGGGTGATTGAGCAGATTGGATGCAGCGGAGACAACGTTGCCTTCGAGCAGGGGGAGCATCTTGCCGACGAGAGGCAGAACCGTTTTTGCGATGCCGATGGCGCGTTCGAACCTTGTGGGTTTTTGCGCATTGGGAACGGAGCGGGCCAGGGCAGTTGGAATTGGAACCGGTTTGGGAGTTGGAGGCGGTAGAACGGCTGCGACCGGTTGAGGAGGCGGGGTTGACCTGGACAGTGCTTCCGGACTGTCGTAGTTGGCATGGCGGACCTTTGGCCTGAGTGGGGAAATCGATCCGGGAGCCTCGGTTTCAGGGACGACTTCAGCTACCTGCCGTGCAGGAGCGATGGGGTCGGTTGGATCTGGGCCAAGCGGATCAATCATGTAGCACCGTTCTTTTCACTATAGGGGAAGCTGCACGAAAGCCCAATTCTGAAAAACCGGGACGCAATTCTCGTATGCTTTGGAGCAGGAGCCAAATGTGAAACGGGTAATCGCACGTCCTTTGCGCAGTTTGCAGCGCAATATTCTGGCCGGGATCATCACGATTGGGCCGCTATTTGTGACCTGGCTCGTATTCAGCTTTGTTCTGGGCAACCTGGCGAAGGCGGGTTTGCCGCTGGTGCATGTGTTGACGTCGATCTTTCCTGAAGAAGGGCTGGCGCATCCGTGGGCGCAGTCGGTGCTGGCGGTCGTGTTGACGCTGGTGGTGCTGTATGTGCTGGGGCGTTTGACTTCGCTGGTGATCGGCCGGCAGGCTTTCGGCCTTTTTGAGTCGCTGCTGGAGCGGCTCCCATTTGTAGCCAAGGTATACACATCGGTGCGGCAACTGCTCGATTCAATGATGGCGAAGAAGGACACAAATCAGAGGGTAGTGCTGGTGGATTTTCCGATTGCCGGACAGAAGAGCATCGGGTTTTTGACGCGCACGTTGGTCGACTCAAATAGCGGCGAGGAACTCGCGGCAGTTCTGCTGCCGAATGCGATCAATCCGACATCGGCGTTTCTGCAACTGCTGCCGCTGAGCCGGGTGACCATCACGGATCTGACGATGGAGCAAGCAATGAGCATGCTGATGACAGGAGGCGCGGTGGCTCCGGAGAGCCTGCAGTTCTCGCAGCCGGAGGCATTGCGGGACGAATCTGCGGTGCTTATTCAGCCGCGTTAGTTGCGGGGCTGTCGACGGCAATTTCCTCTGCGACTTCACTCTCGTGGGCTACCTTGCGCAGGCTGACGTGCTCAAACTGCGCCCAGATAAGGCCAACGGGGATGATGCAGATAAACGTGACCAGGAGGATGGTTGCGGCGCAGGCGGTAGCCGCCTCGCGCGCCACGCCGAAGAATTGTGAGATAGCGATTGCTACCAAGCCAATCTGTGTGAACCAGCCGACGACAGGCAACTGAACAATGCTACTGACGCCGCTCACGACCATCAGTAGAACGCACTTTGCCGGCGTCATTGCGGCGAGCTGCGGACTTGCAACAAAGGCTCGCGTGGTCATCAGATAGGCCAGGGCGATGAGAAGCCACATGCAGATGGAGAGCGCGGCGGCCACCGCAAAATCGGAAAACGACCGCATGGTGTCAAGCCCGATTTGGAATTCGCGGATCTTGTCGCCGACCGCATGGCCAATTTTCTTCGACACCATCCCGAGAGCATTCTCGAGAAACGAAGCCACAACTCCACCTGCAAATCGGACCGCGACGAGGAAGAGCGCTCCCGCGAGTGTACCGGCCATTCCCCAGTAGCCCGACTTTTTTACAAGTTCTGGATGAGGCAGAGCCCCCGCTGCGCCGAACCACGTTGTAAGCAGAATCGCAGAAGAAAAGATCAGCGCCATCGTGCCGGCGTCGAAGAGGCGTTCGACGATATAGACCGCGAATTGCGAACTCAGAGGCAGGCCCGTCTTCTTTGCCACGAGGTAGGGGCGGACTGGATCGGCAACTCGGCCGATGAGAGCCACGGCAGTAAAGCCGATCACCTGGGTCCCGAGAAGAGTCGTAGGCGAAATCTTCTTGTTGTGGCGCAGCAACCACGCCCATCGGAAGGCTCTGAAGATATAGCCGATATAAATGCAAGCAATTCCAATAGCGACATTGCTCCATCTGGCCTGCTGCAACTGAACGAGGACTTCGCGCCAATCGATCGGGTAACGGTGCTGACCATAGGCGGCCAGTCCGACCAGCGCCAAGAGAACCACCAGACCCAGAACCAGCTGTCGTTTCTTCAAGCGATCTCCATTACTCCAAGCGACTTCTTCATTCTATGGCCAAGGGCACAACGCTTGATTTCACGCGCGGCCAGAACGGAGTCTATTGGCTTGGAGCTGAGGCAGGATCCACGGAAGGAGAGCCGCCGACGTGCGCATATACCTGGCGGGCCAGCACGCGGCGGTTGAACTCGTGGATGACGCGGGCTACATAGACGCGGGTCTCGTGGTAAGGCGGGATGCCGTGATACTTGTCGACAGCGGCCGGCCCGGCATTGTAGGCGGCGAGGGCGAGGGCGATGTTGTCGTGGTACTTCACGAGCAAGTCGTTGAGGTACGCGGAGCCGCCACGGACGTTTTCGTCTGGACGGAAGCTGTCGTCGACGCCTTGTTCGGCGGCAGTCCTGGGCATGAGCTGCATGAGGCCGCGGGCACCGGCGCGACTGACGGCGCGGGTATTGCCATTGCTCTCAGCCTTGACGACGCTGGCGAGCAGGTCAGCGTCGAGGTTGTGCTGCTGGCCGGCTGTGGCGAGCATTGCGTTGAGGTCTGCGGGGTTGAGTCTTGCGTCCGTACCCGGCTTGGCAGTGTTTGAAGGCGGCGCAGGCGGAGGATCGGGGACGGTTTCGAAACTCGCAATTTCCTCGTGGCGGAGTTCGATATAGCTGCTCTCGCCGGGGTTCATATAGAGGCGGATCATGGAGCCCGCCTGTGTGTGGTGATTGCAGCGCATGTCAAATCCATTGGCGAGAAGGACGCGCTCGGCGGCAAAGGCCGGAGTGACGACGGCCGCTGCGGCGAAGGCCAGGACAACGGTGACGAATTGAAGAGGTAGACGCAAAACGGATTTCCTGTTCGTTCAGACTTTAGCAGAGGTGCGGCGCGCTAGGGCCATCTCCAAAGTCACGGCCACGCCATCTTCATCATTGGGCGGCGTTTGCTTCCAGCCGCGGGTTTTGGCGAGGGTGCGCAGGTCGTGAGCAGCGTTGGACATCAAGACCGCCTGCCCTGCCCATTCGAGCATATCGACGTCGTTCCAGTTGTCGCCAATGGCCATGGTCTCTTTGCGGTCGACGCCTAGGCGGGCGGCGAGCCGCTGGAGCGCCCATCCTTTCGAGACTCCCGGGGGCAGCAGGTCGAGGATGGAGAGGTCGCGCGAAGGGTATTCGGTGCGGACGGCCTCGCAGAAGCTGCTCCATTCGCTGGATTTGAGAGCCTTCTCGGCGAGACGCATTTTATCGAGGCCGCCCGTGACCATGCCCTGAATGGGGTCATTCCCGTCTTCGAGTGCCATTTCAAGTGGCTTGACCACATCAATGGCGTCGCGATTGGCTTCGACCCACAAGGCGATTCTTTGATGCGCCAGCTCAAAATCTTCGAGGACCAATTCGCCTGGCCCAAGATGATCGAAGGTAAAGACCAGTGTTCCGAAGGGGCGGAGCAATCCGCAGAGGCCTCGCGCCACACGGGCTTCGAGTTGGGAGCGGTCGATCGGGGCGCCGTCGAGAGTTCGAGTCACTGCTCCATTGGACGTGATGAGGGGCATATCCGCTTGGAGGCCGAGGCCTTCGAGCAGGGGAGCCGTGTAGGCCGTGCGGCGACCGGTGGCAATGGCAACGGTAATGCCGGCCCGTTGCGCAGCCTGGAGCGCCTGTACGTTGCGCGGGCTAATGGTCTGGCTGAAGGTGGGCAGCAGGGTGCCGTCCATGTCGATCGCCACGAGGCGAACGGGGGCATGCATGTCTCTAGTGTACGAGAGACAGAGCGGGGTCTGTAACTCATTAGAGCGCCAAAAGTTCCACCTGAAGCTATCCCTTCCATTCGCCTAGTAATGAGCTCCCCGGTGATCCGATGAGAAAGTGCCGTCTTCGGATATTCGGGACCGGGATTGGATTCGGGCTTGTTCGCGATCGAGCCAAGTTTGCGCCGCACTAGCGAATGTTAGTATCTCTGGAAATAGTTGCCAAGGAAACTAATGTGATTTAAGCTCTTTTCATGAGCAAAGGCAAAGGGGCAGCTCGGTCCGTCAGCGATTTGCGGGATCACATCGGGTTCTGGATGCGGTTCCTATCGAACCATGTTTCTCACGCTTTTTCGCGGAAGCTCGAGAAGAGCGGAGTGACGGTTGCCGAGTGGGTGGTGCTGCGCGAGATGTTCGATCGCGACAGTACGACTCCGAGCAAGGTTGCCGAGCTGGCTGGAATGACGAGAGGGGCGGCGTCGAAGCTGATTGACCGGCTGGCGGAGAAAAGGCTGATCGCGCGCGAAGAACGCAGCGACGACCGCCGCTACCAGGACATTCGGCTGACTGATGCGGGCACGCAACTGGTGCCTGCGCTGGCGGCGCTGGCAGACCGCAACGATCATGAATTCTTTGCGCCGCTCACTGTCGGCGAACGCAGGGAACTGCTGACAATCCTGAAGAAGCTGGTGCAGGCACACAAATTGAACCGCGTCCCCACACAATAAGGAGGGTTATGGATACGCAGGCAAGGAATGAACAAGCTATTCGCGAGATTCTCGGAGAAACGCATGCGGGGAAGCTGATTTTCCCTGAAGTGGTGGGTAGAATGCTGGCCGTCGGAGTCGAGTCTTACTTTGTGGATGTGCCGCGCGCGGAGGATATTGTCTACCTGCGGGATGGCACGACCCTGGTAGTCAAAATGCATTTGCCCATGGACGTAGTGGCAGAGGAATTTTCAGAAACTGGAGTTGTCGCGGCTATCAGGGCCGCGCAACGCGATGATATTCGCTATCCCGAGTTCATGCGCCAGGCTTGTGCAGCAGGTGTGGTTGCGTATTGGGCGTTTCTGACTGGCAAGAAGGTGATCTACTTCGGTCGCAAGGGAGAGTTTCACGTGGAGCATTTTCCGGGAGGCGAATAGCCGACTTGTGCTTATGGCGGCCGGACATTCCATGGGTCGAATCTCGGATTCACCACATTGAGTAGACTGGGTGCATGGAACGGATGTGCACTCACTGCCATGCTGTGTTGGCGGCGGACACGAAGGCGGATTGGTGTCCAGCTTGCGGAGGCGCGCTGATAGAGCGTGCCGGGTTGCCGTCTTCTACGGGGAAGCCTGCGCCAGCTGAGGTGGATCATCGCGGTATCGTACTGCCGCGGCGACATGCGGTCGGCGGAATTATCACGCCGCAGTAAATCCTGCCTTCACGCGGCGTGGCATTGACCCCCTGGTGAGGAGTTATTTCGTTCAATTCAATCGATTTCAACAGTAAATCGAGAGAAAGCACGATATATACGGGACGTTCTCAGCAGTACATTACCAAAAAATGCGACTGGGAGAGTAAGCAGGCGAGAGATCACTGTGCCTTTGGATAGAATTAGTTCCCATGGGGATGGTTTTTGGCAACGGGTGGGAGGGGCGCGTTGTCGAGGGGCGATTTCCGCTCCTGGAATGGTTGGAGGGCGCCGGGACTTCCTGCTCGTTTCTTACCGTCTTGCAGGGGATGCAGGAAGCTGTTATCCAACTGACCCTGGCGGGTAGTGCTGAGGCGGACGCATTCATTGCCCAGGGGAATTTCGCTATGACCCTGTCTCATCCGCACTTAGCAAAGGTATTTGCGGCGGGTCGATGCGTCATCGATGGTCGCGACCTGGTATATGTTGTCACGGAACGCCCCTACGCGACTCTCTCAAAGATGATTGAAGACAGAAGGCTGAAAGCAGACCCGGCCAGGGAGTTCTTCAATCCGGTTCTCGATGCGCTTTCCTACCTTCACAAGAACAGTGTCGTCCACGGTTTTGTAAATCCGTCGAACATCCAGTTGGCTGACTTAAAGCCGAAGCTGGCAATGACCGATTTGCTGGTTGCGGGTTCGGCCAAAAGGAGTGTCCCAGGAACCGGCAAATACGATGCGCCCGAGCTGCAGCACGGCGTGGTGACCGCGGCGGCAGATATGTGGTCAGTCGGAATGACCATCTGGGAAGCGATGATCGGCACTCCGCTCTCCTGGGACTCGTCGCGCAATCAGGACCCTGTAGTCACGGAAGCACTGCCGTGTCCCTTCCGCGAGATTGTGCGGGACTGTCTGCGAGTCGATCCTCTCCGACGGTGCACAATCGAGTCTGTCCTGGAACGACTGGACACAAGCAAAACCATCTCGGTTTCCGATAATCCGATCCCGGTCAAACTGGAGATCCCCGTGCCTGCTGCGACGCCAGCCCCGGCAAGCCAGATTCCGATCAAAGACGCGCCAGCAAAACTCCCTTCCCGCATAGAAGAAATCGACGCGGAAGAGACTACACCGGCCCTTTTCTCCAAGTCGCTCACGCACTTCGAAGAGACGCCCCTGCACCGGTTTCGGGTTATCCCGTATGTCTTTGTCCTTCTCGCAGTGATTGCGATTGTCTCGTTCCTGCTGGTGCGCAAATACCAGATGATGAACGCTCCGCCAGCATCGGCGAATCAGAGTGCGCCCGCGATTACTCCGCCTGTGCCGCAGCAGCAAACCGCTGCCCCTACCCCTGCTCCTGCTCCGCCGGTGGCAAATCAAACAGAGCCTGACACCAGTCAACCTGCATCGGAAACGCAGCCTGCCGACGCCCCGCCGGCTGAAACGCAAAGCGCGCCGTCGGTGAGCGAACCGGCACCTAAGCAGCCGGAACCATCGGCGGCGAGGCACGCGCGGGTGGTGGAGAATGCAGATGGGGAAGTTGCAAAACGAGTTCTGCCCGGCGTATCACCGGGAGCCCTCAGCGGGATGCGCAGGCCTGTTGAAGTCCTGATACGCGTCTCGGTGAACGAAGAGGGAAGGGTGGTCGATGCCTCATATGTGTCGCCGGGCCCCGGGAATTATTTCGCCCGGCTCGCACAACGGACAGCGTTGTCATGGGAATTTACGCCGCCGATGCGGAGCGGCGATCCCAGGCGGAGTGTCTGGATGCTCCGGTTCTATTTCGAAAGAGAGAAGACCGAGGTCACCGCGACAGAAGAGAAGCAATAGCCGGTCGCGCTTTCACGCAAACTAAATGGCTCTGGTTACGGCAGAAACTGAAGAGCGGCTGCTATTCGTAGCGCAGCGCCTCGGCTGGACGGATGCGGGCGGCGGTCGAAGAGGGATACAGTGTAGCAAGCAGCGAGATTCCAATAGAGACCGCGGAGACGAGCAAGCCGTCGAGCCATCTTGGCGCAAAGGGAAGCGTGTCGATGGCGTAGACGTCCGGTGAGAGCTGGATGTGATAGTGGCTGCCCGCCCACGCACCAATGTAGCCGAGGACCAGGCCGATTACGGTTCCAACGACGCTGATGAGGAAGCCCTGCAGAAGGAAGATGCGGCGCACCTGTCCGGGATCGACGCCGAAGCTCATGAGTACAGCGATGTCGCGAGTTTTTTCCATGACCATCATGGTGAGCGCGATGAGGATGTTGAGCGCGGCAACGATCACGATGAGAGTGATGACGATGAAGGTGACGATCTGCTCGAGCTTGAGGGCGCGGAAGAGTTCGCGGTTCTGCTCCATCCAGTTGGTGGTCATGAAGCCGGGGCCGGCGGCTTGTTCAATCTGCCTGGCAATTTCAGGAGCGTTGTTGAGGTCGTCGATTTTGAAGCTGATGACGGAGACGAGGTCGGGTTCGTCATACAGGCGCTGCGCGTCGGAAAGACGGACGAATCCCCAAGCGGAGTCGTACTGATAAAAGCCGGTGTGATAAATGCCTGCTAGCCGGAAATGCCGGACGTTGGGGACAACGCCGACGGGCGTGAGATCACCTTGTGGGCTGACCAGCAGCAGGGAATCACCGACGTTTGCGCCGATCGAATCCGCCAGGTCTTTGCCAAGGACCACAGGCGGTAATTCGGCGTTTGCGGGATCGGAGGGTGGAGGCGCTGGATCGAGGGCGCGCACGGCTGCGGCGGGAGCGTTAGATAGGACGCTGCTGACTTTTTGTTCCTGGCCTGGCACAACGCCTTCGATGAGCGCGTAGCCGGCGCGGGCTCCGCGGGCCACCATGACTTGCTCGTCGAGTTCGGGCGCGGCGGCGACGACGTGGGGCAGCCTGGACAGCTTTTCTACTAAGGGCCGCCAGTTGCGGATGCCGTCATTTTTCACGCGCATGAGTTGGATGTGGGCGCTGGAAGCGACGAGACGATCCTGCAGGTCGCGGCGCATGCCGTTGGTGATGGCGAGAGCGATGATAAGCGCGGCGACTCCGGCGGCGACTCCGGCGACGGAGATGGCAGTGACCACGCCGACGACGGCTTGCCGCCGCTTGGCTTTCAGGTACCGGGCCGCCACGTAGAGCTCAAATCGCATCTTGCTTTTTACCTTCGGGCTGCTTCTTACTTTCGTGCCTGATTACTTTGCTGTGGACGCGCCGAAGACGGCTTTGGCTACGCCGATGTTGTCGTGGCGGTCGTAGACGCGCACGGTGATGAGGTGTTCGCCGCTTTTTCCCTCGACGGCCTTGGCAGGGATCTGGAAGTCGTAGTGCTCGCGCTTGGAATCGGAGAGCTTGCCGATGGGGTCGATGTACTGCCACGCGCCAGCATCGAGCGCGTACTCGGCGTGAGCGATGGGCGATGCTGCATCCTCTGCGTCGAATGTTACGCGGATCGGAGCGGGGCAGGGCGCCTGCGCGCATTTGGCCAAGGCTTCTTCAGCGTGCAGATTGCTGACAACCGGGGGCGTGGTGTCGATTTCGAAGCGCTCGCTTTCCCGTGAGTCGGAGAGGGCTTCGCCGGGATTGTGGGAGGGGGAATCGGATGCCACGACTTTGACGCGATATCCGCCGTCGGGAATGAGCGCGGCGTCGAAGCTATAGGCCTTTTCGGTGATGCCGTCTTTCAGGAGATGCCAATCATGTTCACCGTCGCCTCGGAGATAGAGCGAGTAGACAAGGTCATCGCCGTTGTCGTCATGAGCCGCCCAGCGAACGGTGACGGCGGTGCGGTCCTTAATGGCTGGGAGTGGGGAGTTGGCGCTGCCGGTGTCAACGGGCACGACCATCGGCTGATTTGATGAAGGGAAGCTGATGTTGACGGTCTGCTGCTGGTTTGCGGCGGAGTTTTGAGTATTGAGGCGGGCGCCGACAGCGACAACCATGTCATCGATTTCGGGTGCGGCGTTAACGGGGAGATAGTTCACGCCTACGCCGGCGAGTTTACCGCCTGCGCGCAATACAGCTTTCCATTGCAGGAAGCGGCCGGGTGGCGATTGGACGGCGCCATCTTTAAGTGGCTGCCAGTCGGACCAGCCCCAGTCGCCGCGACCGCGAACGGGTTGCTCGACGTTGCCGGTTCGGGTGAGGATTTCGTAGCTCTCCGAATCGGGGTCGACTTCGATGCGTCCAAAGCGCGTGAATGCGCCGGCGTCGAGGATGTCGCTGGCGTACTCGTGGGTCTCGGACTTGCCTAGAGAGTAGAGCTTGCCGGTGTTCCCGGTGCCGATGAGAACAGCGTTACCGGCGCTGCCGTGAACTTCAGTCAGACTTAAGGCTTGCTGAGCCTCCACGTGGGCGACGTCGGCGTAGTCGCCGTTTTGCTGGATGCGAAAGATGTGTCCGCGATTGCCGCTGATGGCGAGGAGGCCGTCAGATTGTGCGGCGAGAGCGTAGACGATGTCGTCCTTGCTCGACCAGATTTTGCGAGGGGCCTGGTCCTCAGCGATGGCGTAGATCTCGGTGCCTTCAGGTGTGGAAGTGCTGGCATTGGCGGCCTGCAGCGAGCCTGGCTGCACGATCGTGAAGGTGATGGTGCCGACGCCCTGCACGGGGAGCGGGGGCAGGGGATTGTGGCTTTTGTCGCCGACACTGGCTGCGAAGATGGTGCCGTTGGCGGAGACGGCGACGGAGGTGATTTCGCGGCGCGGGGCTTCGAAGAGCACATACGCCTTGCCTTGGGGACTGATGCGATAGACGAGGCCGGAGCCGTCGGAGCCGGCGATCAGATTGCCTTTCGCGTCCCACGCGAGCGCGCGGATGTGCTGCTCATCGCTCTTGAAAAACGTTTCGGGGTTGGCGTCGGGCTTGGCGGGATCAACACGATAGATGGCGCCCGGTCCACCGACTGCAATGTAGAGTTTTCCGGTGGCATCGAAGGTCATGTCCCAGATGTAGTGCGATTTTGATTCGCGGCTCGAAGCGCTGTCTGAGCTCTCTGTCTTGGCTGCATCGAAAACAACTTTGGCGCTGGGCTCGTCCTGCTTCGCCGTCGCATTGGGATTCAACTTGTAGACTTTGCCGCTGGGAACCGCGGCGGCGTAGAGGGAGCCGTCTGGACCGATGCGCACGACCTGTATGCTCACGTCGCGCGATTCGAAGAGCGTGGTGGGCTTGCCGTCTTTCTGTGCGCTCCCGCGTAGCACCGTGGCCGGTGAGCCGGTGCCGAGGTATGGCGTGCCGTTTTTGTCTACGGCCACGGACCACACGAACGTGGAGGGAGTGGTGAGGAAGGCGGTCAGTCCAGGGCCTTCGAGCAGATGGCCGTTGCTGCCGATGGCAACGCCCTGCGGCGTTCCTTTTTCGAATTCGTCAATGCGCGATTGGGTCCAGAGATGTGTGCCCTGGCCGACGAGGGGTGGGACCACGAAAGTTGCCGCAAAAGCGGCGCAGCCGAACGCGAACAGGAGACGGGGAGTTGGAAGTTTTGCTGCAACCATTCTGACGTTGAGTCTACTAAAGCGGGGCAGGCGTGCGGGGGAGCGAATGGCAATCGCAGTCCCCGACAAATATAAAAGCAGATCCTTCGCGCCGCTTGCCCCGCGGTCTCTCATCTGCGGGGCCCCAAGCTTGTGGCACTCAGGATGACGCTTCTCGCACGGAAGTGCCGTAAAGTTCATTGGCCAGTGCGGAACTGGATGATGCGGCGACGGTCGCGCTTGGAGGGGCGGCGTTCGGGCAAGGGAGCGTATTGCTGCATCGCCTTGCGTTCGGCGGCTTCGCGCTGCCGTTGCTCCTTGCTGGCTTCGGTTTCTAGGTAGAGAGTCTGCGCAACAGCGGCCGGACCGCGCATTTCGCTGATCTGCAAAACCTCGATGTGAAACTCGCCGCCTTCGTTTTTGATGCGGAGCATATCGCCGACGCGGACATCGCGCGCGGGCTTCGCTTCAATGTCGTTGGAGCGAATGCGGCCCAAGTCGCAAGCCTTGGCGGCGAGGGCTCGCGTCTTGAAAAAGCGCGCAGCCCACAGCCACTTGTCGATGCGGACGGAATTTGTGGTTCGCTCTGCCGTCACGAGATCTCGCGGGAGTGGATCAGGAAGCGGTGTCTGAAATTCTCCAGATGTAGAGGAAGTCGGCGTCGCTCGACGTCGCGACCTCGATGCCTTTCCGGTGAGTGGCGCGATTCAGCGCTGAGCGGATGTTTTCCTTACTGTCGGGCAGTGCTTCAAGCGGGATTTTGAGCGCGCGGTCGGGCTCAAGCTGTTCAATGTCGCTCAGGAGCTGGGTGACGATTTGCTTGTGTTTGCCATCTCGTCCTTTTGGAACGTCAATTTGTTTGATCGACTGGTAATTCATTGGCGGCGTATCGGAATTTGGATTCGTGGCCATGGGAAGCATCCTCGGGATGGGGTTTTTCTCCTCATCGTTCGGGAGACGTGTTCTTAACGTATGGCTAAACCACCGTAAAGCTATCCTAATACTAAACCGTTGCTCATTGTCAAGATCTATAGCGAAATCATATGCAAGAAAAACGTCTGTCGCAAAGCATCTAACGTTAGCCTATCAATGTCATATAACTCTCGATATTGTAAGCATTTAGAGCAAAATCTCAAAGAGATACCCCGTACGGAAAAATACCTGCTAGGTTGAATTCGAGAGGTGAATATCGTGAGCAAGGAAAAGAATTTCCCCACCATTTCGCTCAGGGAAGTCCCCAGAAAGGCCGGAGATCATCGTCCCGTGGTCCTCGTTGTTGACGACGAGAGCGTGATTGCAGACACCCTGGCTGAGGTCCTTTCTCGAAGCGGGTATCACGGAGTGGCTGAGTACGATGGAGACAGCGCGCTGGAAACCGCGCTTCTAACGCCGCCGGCGATGCTGATTACGGACGTGGTTCTTCCGGGCATGACGGGCATTGAACTTGCGATTTCAGTGCGGCGGATCTTCCCCGAGTGCAAGATTATTCTTTTCTCCGGGCAGGCATCGACAGCCGATCTGTTGGCTAGTGCGCGCGCAGATGGACATCATTTCACGCTGTTGAACAAGCCATTGCACCCGCAGGATCTGCTGCGACGCGTGTCGGAAGGGCTGAAGAGCAAGCAGCCTGTGGCAGTGCAATAGACCTGCAGCGCAGGAGAGTTTTGTTCGCTACAAAATCAATGGGCGCCTGCGCGGCGCCCGTTCGATTTAGTTGGCGAGGACGGCGCGGTAGCGCACCTTGTTCTTCTTGACTCTTTCGATGGCCTCATTGGCCTTGGTCATGGAGAAAGCTTCGGTTGTGGCCTTTACTCCATGGCGGGCGGCGACATCGAGCATCTCACGCATTCTTTGCGGGCTGCCGATGGGGCTGCCGGTGATGGTGCGAATGCCGGAGATAAGCGGGAATGCCTGCAGCGACACCGGCGACGGGGGCACGCCTACAAAACAGAGTGTGCCGGTGGGACGGAGCGCCTGAACGTAGACGTTCCAATCCTGGTCGGCGTTGGCGGTGTTCAAAATGAAGTCGAGCGAACCGGCGACGTCTTTCATGGCTTTGGATTCACGCGAATGCACGAAGTGATGCGCGCCGAGTGCGAGAGCCTCTTCTTCCTTGCCAGTCGAGGTCGAGAAGGCAGTGACTTCCGCGCCGAAGACACGCGCGAACTGAATGGCGATGTGTCCCAGGCCGCCGATTCCGACGACGCCTACGCGTGACGATGGATTGATGCAGTGGTCCCGCATTGGGCTGTAGACAGTAATACCGCCGCAGAGCAGGGGAGCGGCCTGTTCGCTGGGAAGGGCATCGGGAATGCGCATGACGAAGCGGGCGTTGGCACGAACGCGGTCGGCGTATCCGCCGTTGCGATGAACGCAGGTGGCCTCCATCGAGGGGCACAGATTCTCAAGGCCGCGGCTGCACCATTCGCATTCGCCACAGGAGTTTGCCTGCCAGCCAAGGCCGACGCGCTGGCCAACCTTAAGCGAGCGCACCTGTGGCCCGACGGCGGTGATGACGCCGATGATTTCGTGTCCAGGGATGAACGGATACTGGCTGATTCCCCAGTCGTTTGAAATCAGGTGGAGATCACTATGACAAATGCCGCAGTGGGTAATGCCGATTTCGACTTCCTGCACGCCCAGTTCACCCGGGTCGTAGCGAAAAGGCAAAAGTTCGGCGCCCGCTGCGTGAGCTGCTAGTCCTTGAATTAGGGCCATGGTCGTTCCGCAGTCCTCGTTGGGGGTCGCAAAAAAGGGCCGAATTCCTGGGCCGTACGAGTGCGACGAATTTACGTAAGCGGTGCAGGTTAAGTCTAGTGTAAACCGCCGCCCGGCTCGATGTGCAGGTTGAGGATTTGAAATCCGTTAAGGACGCCGCCCGCAGGAGCTTCAGCGGCGACGACGGCGGACTCCCCATTCAGCGTTACGTCTTTGGCGGTGCGCAGGGGTTCCAACGCGTTGGCAACGGAGAGCGGAAGCGCGGAGAGTGTTTGCCCGTCTACGCCGGCCTGAGCGTCGGGCAACAGGAGGCTAACAAAGATGCGATCAGCGGGATGCTGGCTGCGCGCCTGTGCGAGCGCGGTTTCGAGGTCCACGCTGCGGCTGGTGATGCGCGGCTGATTCAGAGCGTGGTCGAGGGTTCCGGCATCGGAGACGAGCAGGCGAACCGTTCCAGTAGGGATACCGGGAGGCAGCTTGATGGGGATACGGATATTTCGTGCGGGCTGCTGCCAGGGGCGGACGGTGGCTTCAACCAGGACAGTGTCGCCGGCATGAACGATGTTGCTTGAATCGATGCGCGCGGTTTCGAGTTCAACCTGTGCACGGCGCGGAATTGAGTCCACATCAAGGTCGACGGCCTTGATGGCACCCTGACGCGCGCCATTGGCGTAGAGCAGGGCAAAGCTCTGATCGGTCTGCATGGCTGCGGAGAGTTGCGCAGAGCCCTGGTCGCCAGCCGGTGCCCAGAGGTCGAGCGGCGACGGAGGATAGCCGTCGATGTTGACATTGCCGGTGACGTGGTAGCTGGTTTCGAGACTGCTTTGATTGTTCTCAAGCAGAGCGTCGTAGAGCGACACGAGAATCGCCTGTGGGGTGAGCGAAGGCAGGTCGACGACCTCTATGTTCAGCTTGCGGTCAGGGCCCTCGCCGTGCACGGTGATGTGCACTGGGATCATGTGCGGCCTGACGCCGAGGACGCCTCGAATCGCTGAGTCGCGATCTTCAGTAAAAGTGCCGATGGGGTCGCCGGTGTTGATGATCTTGAATGCGTTCAGGGGCGAGGCAAGCGTCTCGACCACTTCAGCGGTGGTCATGGGTAGCGAGACGGTGCCAGCCTGGAGGATCGGGTGGCCGCAGGCAAGGAGCTGTTTGGGATCGACGTAGGTAACGGTGCAGGTGGCGGAGACTTCAAGGTCGCCGCGAACGAGCTGGGCACTCACAGCGGAACCAGGTATAACGCTCGCAACTGCCGAAGGAGAGATTGCACCAAAGGAGCCGTCGGCGTCGGGCTTCGACGATCCGCTGCCGCCGCCGGCGGCGACGATTTCGAGGCCTGTGCCAGCCAATTCTTTTTGCCATAGACGGATGGCCTCAGGGTGGAAGCCGCTCATCACCAGCGGCGTCTCCATGGCTTGAAAACCCATTCCATCGGATGAAAGTTCATTTTCCGCTGGCGGGCGAGGGGTGAGTGGCGATGCGGAGGCCCACTGAGTGCTGACCGGCATATCTTTGACTTCGAGCATCTGCGCTATGGGAGTGATGCCGGCGATGGGATCCTTGGCAAACTGGCCGATGCGGTAGGAGAGCGAGCCGAGGAGCTGGTTGCCGATGTAGACCGGACTACCGCTCATGCCGGCTACGACGCCGGTGTATTCGGGCTTTGCGCCGTGCAACTTGGCGAGGATCATGTCCTGCCCCGGGCCGCGCGCACCGCGAAGCACGCCAAGGATTTCGACCTGCATGGGCTCGGGGGTGGTGCCGGAGAAGACGGTCCAGGCGGTGGCCATCTGGCCGCGATGGACCTGGCTGAGGGGGTAAAAGCCTCCTCCGGACGGCGGGGGACCGGCGGGCGCGGGTGCATCTTGTGCTGGGAGAAGCGCTGAGGCCGTGGCGAGCAAGAGGGCAGCCAGCGCCCGGGTCAGCGTTTGAAGCGTGTGCGAGATTGCCTTGAAGCAAGGTTTCACGTCTATAAGATTAAACCGGAGAAGCATTGCACCGGAGAATTGCTTTTTTGTTCTGTTTGCCATGCGTCTAAGGTTTTGACGCCCGAAGCTGATGGTTGTTTCGACAGTTGTGCTGCTTTGCTTGCCGATTCCTTTGGGCAATCCCTATGCTGTAAACACAGAGGCCGTCATGCCAACGATCCGCGCGTACGATTCTCGCAGTTGCCGTTTTGCTTTCCTACCCCTGCTGGCTGCTTTGGCGCTTGCCCCAGTGGCTTTGGCGCAGAGTACCCCGCCGGCTCAGCCGCAACAGACGCCGCCTACGCAGCCGCAAACGAATCCGCCGGCGCAGCAGCCTGATCAGACCGCTCCGGATGCCGGTGGACCTACCGGTGACAACGGCTCGATTGCGATGCCCAAAAAGAAAGACAAGTCCGACGACACGCCGCCGCCCGCACCGGCAGCACCGAAGTTCAAGAATCCGGAAGGAGCGGGGGACTATTCGCTGCGTGTAGACGTTCCTGAGGTCACGGTAGATGTAGGCGTACTGCTGGAAAAGACTGGCCAGTTTGTTCCGGGGCTGAAACCGGCAAATTTCAAAGTATACGAGAATGGCGTTGAGCAGAAGGTCACTGGCTTCAAGCGCGTAGAAGCACCGATAACCGCGCTGATGCTGTGCGAGTTTGCGAATAGCAACTACACCTACAGCTTCCTCTATGACATGCGGAACGCGGCGTGGGAGTTTGCCCAGCAACTGCGGCCGCAGGATTATGTGGCGCTGATGACCTTCGACATGCGCACGCAGATCTGGTTGGATTTTACGCAAGACAAGCGACAGCTGTTGAATGCGATTCAGTCACTGGTGATTCCCGGATTCTCGGAGCGGAACCTGTTCGATGCGCTTTATGAGGCAGAAGATCGCCTGACCCGGATAGATGGGCACAAGTACATCATCCTGATTGCTTCGGGGCGCGATACCTTCTCCAAGCTCACGCTCGACAAGATCTATCAAAAGGTGAAGACGACGCCGGATATTACGATCTTCGCGATTTCGACTGGCGGCGCAATGCGCGCCATGACCGAGGGCGGGCCCGGCGTGGGCTCGCAGATGCGCGACATCGACTATCTGCAAGCCGATAACCAGATGAAGACCTTTGCCAAGATGACCGGCGGAATGTTTTTTGCACCGCGGTTTGTTGGCGAGATGCCAGATATCTTTGCGGATATCAATAAAGCCATCCGCTCAAAGTACGAACTGGTGTATCACCCGAGCGACGCGAAACAGGATGGAACTTATCGGAAACTGCGCGTTGAGCTGGTGGACGATGAGGGAAAACCGCTCCGTTTCCAGGATGAGAAGCACAAACCTCTGAAATACGACGTCATTACGCGCGACGGTTATCGAGCGAAGCAGGAAGTGGAGTAGGACTCAAAGAAAGAAACAAGGGGCAGCCCGCGGGCTGCCCCTTGTTTCTTTCTGGAGGGAGACGGCAGTTACGCTCTATTTGAACTGATTGATTACGTCGTTGATGTAGTAGCCGATGACGAAGAGAGTTGCGACAGCGGCAACGATCTCCGAAACTTTGACCAAGGGCTGAAATCTCTTGACCTTATCCTGGATCGCCTGCTGGGCGGTTTGCTCATTCTTGAAAGAATCATCGAGAAAGATCTGATCTGCCTCGTCCTTGGTTAGCCGGGAGCGATATAAGAACATGACCGCCATCACCAGGACCGTGAGCCCCCACACGGACCACATAATAGAAACAAATGTCATAAAGTTACCTCCAGCGAGTTTCCACTCAGCTATTCGGCAAGATCCATAGATTTCGGAGGTCTTGCCTCGATCCGGTGGTTGTACGGCTAAAATCATAGCCCCGAATGATGCGGCTTCCTCGTGACGCGAATCACAGGTAATTTGGGACCTCGGAGAAGAGCGGAGAAGCCAGAATCTATTGAGAATGCAGCGATTATTGATGCTGTCTGGCCAGGCGTTGGATCAAGACGAGGACGGTAAAAACGCGACTTTCACGCCCCGCGAAGCATCCAATTAGCTGATCTGACTAATGGACTTGTACAGCCCATTGCGGGGAAGTACAGTAATATCAGGAAAGATTTCAGCATAACCGGGAGAAACCATGGCAACGACCACCACAGCACCCATGCAAGAAACCGAAAAGAAGGCTCCTCTTTTGCTCACGCCGCAGGCAATCGCCAAGGTACGCGAGATTATGGCTACCCAGGATCCACTTCCTGCCGGTTTGCGCGTTGGAGTGGTGGGCGGCGGCTGCTCCGGCTTCCAGTACTCGATGGCCTTTGAGAACCAGGCCGGCATGATGGACAAGGTCTTCAATTTTGATGACCTGAAGGTATTTGTCGATGCCACTTCTTTGATGTACCTTAACGGCTGCACGGTCGATTATGTCGAGACGCTTGAGGCGGCCGGCTTCAAGTTTGAGAATCCCCAGGTGAAGTCGACTTGCGGCTGCGGATCATCGTTCAGCGTGTAATTGGCTTCTCGGTTGAAGCATGAAGAAAGCCCGTCCTGGGGGACGGGCTTTCTTGCGTCTGAGGCGCAGCAGCGCTATTGCTGGGGTGGCGGCTGGGGTTGGGGTTGTGGCTGCGGGTTAGGGTTCGGGCCGTTTGGGGTGGGGCTAGGGCTAGGTCCGCCGCCTGAAATCTGTTGCTGATCCATCTGGGGGCTGAAGAGGAACTCCCACTCGTTGTAGTGGTTCTTCTTCTTGTAGACCATCAGGGACTGTTTGGGGCTTTGTGGCGAGAAGCCGATGATGCTGCCGCCACCGAAGGTCTGCCCGCTGCCGGTGGGATTGTTGGAGGAGCCGAACGCAGAGCCGGATGTGCCGGACGTTGTACCCGTTCCAGAGGTGGGATTGCCGTTGGCATCGGTGCCGGCAGATCCGCTTTGACCTGTCGTACCGGCTCCGGAATCCGCAGAACTGGTGGGGCCACTACCCGTGGTGGAGCTTGTCCCTCCAATTCCTGTGGTCGTGCCCGTGTTTCCGCCGCTGGGGCCGATGCCTGCGCCGTTTGCGGCGGCCAGAGGCTGGCCGAAGAAGCCCATCGCCTGCGGGGTCTTGTTCTGGCCGAACTGAATCGATTTCCACTCTTCCTTGCCGGTTGTGGGATCGACGTACTTCTTGCGGAGGAAGCGGATGTTGTTGGTCTTGACCAGCGCATCCACGTTGGGCGGGTAGGCGTTGAACTTGCGGTAATAGAGCTGGACGGCGCGAACATATTGCTTGCCGCGCTGCATGGTTTCTTCTTCGCGATCGCGCTGAATGCTTTCGCGCACGCGCGGCACGGCGATAGCGAGCGACAAGATGAGGATAGCCATCATGAAGATGACGGCGACGAGGATGTAGCCCTCCTCGGAGGGACGACGACGGTTTGGGGTAGGCGGGTTCATTGCTTGATTGGTTGTGTTTTCTCAGGAAAAGCAGGTCCTTCGCTCCGCTTACCCGACAGACTTCCGCCTGCGGGGCCCCAGGCCGCTCCGCTCAGGATGACACTTGAATTGGGGAAAACTGCAGCGATTGCATTCACGTGGATCATACCTAATTCGCGGAGAGGGGGACGGTCTGGGTGTTGTTGTAGCCGAGGTCGGTGATCTGTACGGACCCCGGCATGATGGAGTCGACCTTGTAGCGGTGATCCACAACGTCGCCAGGTCGCGCCAGGAAGATGTCGTCGCCGCGAACGAGAAACGCCTGCATGGATTTATCGCGGCTTTGCGAATAGCCGAAGTACTTCAGATCGATCGCGGGCGGACGCGGCACTTGCGGCACAGTATCTGCCACCTTGTTCGGGTTGGGTCTCGCCGACGCTATTGGCTGTGGGATCGGGGGCGCGGACTGGGCGGAGAAAATGTTGCGGCCTGTGCCTGCGTAGACCACGTCTTCGCTTTGGGCGAGCTTGTCGAAGTGAAGAGTTGGATCGATATTATTGCTGGCGACGTGTTGGGCCTGCGGTCCTGCAGCGGTAGTTGCCCGCTGATTTGTTCCGTTGCCAGGGCGTGCGGTGTTGGGCCGAACCGGCGCGGTTACGACGGGCGTCGATGGGGTGCTGAAGGAGTTGTAGAGCTCGTAACCACCGGCGCCGAGGATGATGATCGCGAGTGCGATCACGATATAGACCTGCCGCTTGTTCTCAATTCCAAGAGGGATGGCCATGCTACTCGCCCTCCTGAGCCGGAGGTACAGCGCTTGCGGGTGTCTCGGTGGGCGTGGGAGGCAGGCCGCTGGGCACATCCGAGGGGCGCAGCCAGGTGGAGACACGCAGGCGCAAGCTGACGAGTCCGCCCTGCTGGCCGGTGAAGGCCATCGAGCGAATTACGAAAAAGGTCTTGGCGCGTTCGAGGCCATTCACGAACTGCATGATCTGCTGATATTCGCCGCTGATGGAACAGTCGAGCGAGATCTCGGTGAGGTCGCCCGCAGTTGCGCCCTGGGTGTATTGCATGCGCGAAAGCAGCACGCCCGACTTCAATCTCAGGTTTCCAACCTCCACTGCGATGGAGGAGTAGTTGGCGGGAATGCGCCTGGAATAGAAATCCTGGATCTGCGTGCGCGATTGTTTCACGCGCTCTTCGAGTCCGCGGAGAGGAGCCGTCTGCACTTCGAGAGTCTTCAGCTCAATCTGCTTATTGAGGAGGGCATCATTGGAACTGGAGTCGGTCGCCGACCAATCCATTCCGAGACGGATGGCGAGGCCAGCGACGATGAGGATCATGATCGCAAGACCTGCGTAGTGCCAGGTCAAGGGAGAAGCCAGCCGCTCGCGCGCTGTAACGGGATTCGGGCTCATCGCGGCGCTCCTCTATTGGGCTGCAAAGGGGCGCGCGGCCTGGCCATGCCGGTGTGGGGAGAGCGGCCGGCTGCGGTTCCTGTTTGCGGGGGCGCTGCGTCGGGATTGTCATTGCCATGGCCCTTGGATGCGGCGCCAGATTTCTCCCGGGCCTGTTTGCGCTCTTGCGGCGAACCGGGTGTATAGTCGGCGAGCATGTCGAAGTTGACACGGTTCGAAGCGCTTACCGGCTCTGGTCGCTGATTGGGGCCGCCTTCGGACTCGGCGGTTTCGCCCACGATGCGCGGCATGAGGAAGTGGCGGGAGTGTTCGAGATTCTGCACCAATTCAACGTCGCGATCACGCGGGCCGGTGA
Source organism: uncultured Acidobacteriaceae bacterium (assembly GCA_963735215.1). Taxonomy (GTDB): domain Bacteria; phylum Acidobacteriota; class Terriglobia; order Terriglobales; family Acidobacteriaceae; genus Telmatobacter. Next base: position 156,244 of record CAVTKF010000020.1, read on the forward strand.
CACGCAGGTGCACCGTGATTTGCCCGCCCTTCACGGTCGGTTCAAGCGTGGTGACCTGGACACCGGCGGGCAGGACAGTCTCGAGGTCTTCCATGGCGAGAGTCCACGAAAAGGCTTTCTCGTCGAAGAGCTGATTGAGACTCTCAGCCTGCTGGAGGGTGCGGGCGTTGTCCGGCTGCTGCATCATGACCTGGTAGCTATGGCGCTCCTGGGTGATTTGCGCAATCTTTCCGTCGAGGGAGTGAGCACGGGCACGGGCGGCTTCGGCCTTGTCGTGCAGTGCGTGGAGGCCGAGAGCGAGGCCGAGAGCGACCAACGCGAGCGCGCCCATGGCAATGCGCAGGTTTTTGAGCGCCGGCGCGAGATCGGCAAACGGCCGCGAGGCGAGATTGATTGCTACACGCACTCTATACCGCTCCTGCCAGTGCGCCGGTGAGGCCAGCGACGCTCATGTTCGACATACTGGTGGCGACGCCGGTTGACGTCCGGGGCGCAAAGTCGATGATCCTGAGTTCCGACGGACCGAACCAGTGCTCGAACTCCGTCGCTGTTCCGTTTCCGGCGAAGTATAACTCTTTGGGCAAGACAGAAACCTTGTCCTCATAGTATGCCGCTGCGACGGCCACGCTGCGCTGTACTTCGAGGAGGCGCTGTTCAGGATCTTCGGGCAGGTCGAGCGTACGGTAGAGGAGCAGATCGTCGCCGCGCGTGATCGACGTGGTGATGGCAACCTTGCTAAGGCAGGCGGCAAGCAGAGGCGCGGGGGACTCGAGTGTGGCCAGTGCTGCCAGAGCAGACGGCATGACGGCGCCTGGCTCGTAACCGGCAGCGCGCACCACGGTTTCGTACTCCTCGAGGATGTTGCTGGGGAGGATGGCGACGAGGACGCGGGCTTCGGTCTTGCTCTCGGAGAGGATTTGGTAGCTGAGGCCAGCGTGTTCCACATCGAAGGGAACCATTTTGCGGAGTCTGAATCGCAATACCGGGATTGCCTCGCTGGCGCGTGCGGGCAGGGAATCGAAGTCGAGAACGAAGACGCGAACGGCAGTGTCGGGAATGACAACCGTCACCGATCGGGTGCGCGGCGAGACGCTGGCCAGTGCATTGCGAATGGCGAGAGAAACAGCCTCTGGCGAGCTCATGTTCAGCTCGCCGATACCGGGCACCAGGATGCCTGGGCGTAAAGGTTCAAAGGCATAGACGGGCGGCTCATGCTTGCCGGGAAGCGCCGCGGCCAGCACACCCTCGGACATAAGCTCGATGGCGGCGGGCGGACGGCCTCCGTATTGCGTGGCCGCAGTCGATCTGCTGAGGATGGGACTCACTATCGCGATGCCTCGATGAAGGTGACTTTGTTGATCTCCTTAAGCGTGGTCAGCCCGCGACGAACACGATCGAGAGCGGATTCTCGCAGGAAACTCATGCCTTCGCGCTGAGCCAGCTTGCGGATCTCTGAAGTCGGCTTCTTCTCAAGAATCAGCTCACGAATCGGGTCGGTCAAGTCTAAAAGCTCGTGAATCGCAGTACGTCCGCGATATCCCGTGCCACCGCACTCGATGCAGCCGGTGCCTTCGCGGAAAGCGAAGCCGCGCCATTCGGCGGGATCCATGCCGCTGGCGATGAGGACTTCATCAGGATAGGAAACGGTGCGCACGCAGTGCTCGCAGACGGTACGAACGAGCCGCTGGGCGAGGATGCAGTTGAGCGCGGAGACGAAGTTGTAGGCTTCGACTCCCATGTTGAGGAAGCGGCCGAGGACGTCGACGACGTTGTTGGCGTGGACGGTGGTGAAGACGAGGTGGCCGGTGAGCGCCGAGTTGATGGCGATCTGCGCCGTCTCCTGGTCACGGATTTCGCCGACGAGGATTTTGTCGGGATCGTGACGCAGGATGGAGCGGAGGCCGCGGGCAAAGGTGAGGCCTTTTTTCTCGTTGACGGGAATCTGGGTGATGCCGCGGATCTGATATTCGACCGGGTCTTCAATGGTGATGATCTTGTCTTCGTCGCTCTTGATTTCGTTGAGGGCTGCGTAAAGGGTAGTGGTTTTGCCGGAGCCGGTGGGACCGGTGACGAGCACCATGCCGTAGGGCTCGCGAATGTAGCGACGGAAGCGGCGGAGATCTTCTTCAGCGAAGCCCACCACGTCGAGCGTGAGGTGGCGGAACTTTTCGCTCATCGATTCCTTGTCGAGCACGCGAAGAACGGCGTTTTCGCCATGCACGGTGGGCATGATGGAGACGCGGAAGTCAATGAGGCGACCCTTGTAGCGAACCCGGAAGCGGCCGTCCTGGGGGACGCGGCGCTCGGCGATGTCGAGCTCGCTCATGATCTTGATGCGGCTCAAAATAGTGGTGTGATGCTCACGGGCGATAGGCGCCATGGCTTCCTGGAGGACGCCGTCAATGCGGTACTTGACGTGGAGCGAGTCGTCGTAAGTCTCGATGTGGATGTCGGAGGCGCGACGCTCGAGTGCAGTGAAGATCGTAGTGTCGACCAGGCGAATGATGGGGCTGATGTCCTCATCGCTGGTGAGTTTCTCGATGGAGATGTTTTCGTCGGACTGGGTGTCGTCACCGGTGAGAACGTCGAACGTCAGTCCTTCACTGGCTTCGTCGAGGACGCGCTGGGACTGCTCAGTTTTCTTGAGCAGGTCGGTGATCTGCGAGAGTGTGGCGACCCGCGCGATGATGCGGTGGCCGAGCAGGCCGGCGATTTCGTCGAGCACCATCAGGCGCGAAGGATCGCTGACGGCGATCACCATTGCATCCTGGTGCTGCTCGATCGGGACGAAGTTGTAGCGGAACATCAGTTCCACAGGGACGGTGCGCAGCAGGTCGTGCTGAATTTTGAAATTCTTCAGATCAACGAATTCGGCGCGGTAGCGTGACGCCAAGGCCTCTGCCTGGGCGCGCTCGTCGAGGCCGCTTACCATCGGCCCAGTCGGCACCGTGATTGTTGTGTCAGCCATATATAGGGTTAACCCTGTCCTCCTCCAGCTGCCGATCCGAGCGAGAAGATCGGCAGATAGAGCGAAATAAGAATAAAGACGACAACCACGCCCATCACGATCAGGATGGCGGGTTCAATTAACGATAGTGCGGCGGTTAGTGCGGTCGCTACGTCTTCTTCGAAGAATTCAGCGACAGAGTTGAGCATTTGCGGGAGTGCGCCTGTCTGTTCGCCGACGGAGATCATCTCCGTCGCCAGGTCAGGGAAGACGCCGGTATTGGTGAGCGAATCGGCCAGGTTCTTGCCTTCGCGCACGGTGCCGATGGCGGAGCCGACCGCCTTGGATACGCGACGTGAGGAAATGGAGCGCGAAGCAGTCTCAAGCGAAGGAACGAGCGGCAAGCCGCCTGTGAGCAGCGTGGAAAGCGTACGCGAGAAAAGCGCGACCTGGTATTTGAGCCATATTTTGCCGAAGATGGGCATGCGCACACGAATGCCGTCGACCATGTCGCGGCCCTTCTCGGTGATGGAAAAACGCCAGACAAACACGGCTACTACCAGGACAGTCAGCGCAATCCAGAGGATGTTGTGCTGGGTCCATTTTCCAAAGGTTAGAAGCCCAACGGTGAGTCGCGGCAGCTTGGAGCCCATCTGGTCGTAAAGCTGGGCGAACTGCGGGATGACCACGGTGAACATGAAGACGAGCAAACAGCTGACAATCGTGAGCAGCAGAGCGGGATAGATGAGCGAGGCGGTGAGCTTCTTGCGAAAGGTGAGCGAGACACGTTGGAATCCGATGTACCGTTCCAGAACCTCCTGAAGATTGCCGGAGCGTTCGCCGGCGAGCAGGGTGGTGGTGTACATGACGGGCACGCCGGATTGGGCTTCAAATGCGGTGGAGAGCGCTTCGCCGGTTTTGACGCGGTTGGAAACATCGTCGAGCTGGCTGCGGAAATGTGCGCTCTTCTGGATTTTCGTGAGCATCTGCAGCGAGCCGAGGATGGGCAGGCCGGCGCGGATAAGCGTAAGAAACTGCTGGTTGAAGATGAGGAACGGCTCGAGCTTGACCTTGCGGCGCGAGATGCCGCCGAGACCGGAGCGGGCACGCACGGAGAACACGTGATATCCAGCGTGGGAGAAGCGCGCACGCAACTCTTCGGCGGTGGAAGCGGTCTGGACTTGCTCCATCACGCGACCGCGTTCATCGGCTAACTTGATGACGAACTCTGCCATAGGTCAGGGTACCGGCCCCCTCGGGTGATGCCGGCCTTCCGGTTCGCTTTCCTGTTCAAGGGTAACAGTTTCGCTCACATGATAGACGCAGACACTCCTGGAAGTGTTCGCAGATTCTTCACGAGTGTTGTTGTCGTGGCCGCCAGCGGGGTACCTAAGTTCAAATTGGGCTTAACCGGCGTCTTTTCCGCGCGGTATGCTGAACTGAATCAGGAAACCGACATGGACTTTACGGCAAAATGGACGAAATCCGGGGGCGAGGGCGTTCCCCTGCCGAAGCGAAGCGGAATCGGAAGCCTCTTTGGGTTGAGTCCGCAAGCTGCTGCGCTGGCCGTGATGATCCTCCTTGGCCTGGTGATTGCAGGGGCCTGCTTTACCGGATCCCCTGCCGGCGCGCGTCTGGCTGCCGCCCCGGCACCTTATCCCCATGAACTTGCCCGGGTGAGTTTTGCGGTAGGCGGAGACGTGATCCCGCATGAGCCTGTAAGGGCGGCGGCCGAGGCGGCGGGCGGCGGCGTGGAGGGATGGGGATCGCTGGTGGGCGATGTTAGCGACGTCTTCGAGGGTGCTGACTTCGGGTTTGTGAACCTGGAGACGCCGGTGGCTCCAATGCACTCGAAGGGATCGAAGCCGTTCATGTTTGACGCGCCGCTTGCGCTGCCCCAGGCGCTGAAGGCCAATGGCGTCAAGATTGTTTCGTTTGCCAACAACCACGTGATGGACCAGGGCTGGGCAGGATTTGCCGAGACGCGCGATCACCTGCGCGAGATCGGGCTGCAGTTTGTTGGTTCGGGCGATACGGCGGCACAGACGTGGCAGCCGCTAGTGGTTGAGGCTAACGGCATCAAGGTGGGCTGGCTGGGGATGACGCGCTGGCTGAATGGGAATCGCAATCCGGACAAGGACGACCAGCCGCATGTGAATTTCTTTCCATATCCGGGGGAGGCGGGCGGGGCTCAGGGAGCGGACGAGGCGCAGGTGCTGGCAGCGGTGAAAGCTGCGAAGGCACAGTGCGACATGCTGGTGATCTCTGTTCACTGGGGAATCGAGTATGCACCGGCACCGCGACCGGAAGATGTGGAGATGGCGCACAAGATGCTCGATGCGGGTGCATCGGTGATTGTGGGACATCATCCGCATGTGCTGCAGCCGATCGAGACTTACACAACGACAGATGGGCGGATGGCGGTGATCTTCTATTCGTTGGGGAATTTCCTGTCGAACCAGTCGCGCAACTACGTGGATGGATTGATGCCGGACAAGGACGGCGATCCGCGCGACTCGATGATCGGATTGTTCTCGGCGGTTCGGAATGACTACGGACCAGCGGGTGTTCGGGTGGAGCTTGGACATGTGGGCATGTTGCCGGCGTGGGGTGAGAACAATCGCAATGCGCTGGCGGCGGGGAAGGCGAAGACGCCCAACATTCATCCGGTGTTGATCGATCGCGAAGTCCCGAAGTTGCAGGCGAAGCTGGATGAGCTGAACAAGACGACGCAGAATGGCGCACAAATGACGGCGGACGAGAAGCAGGAATTCATCGAACTGAACAAGCAACTCAAAGTGCTGACCGATCGTCGTGGGCAGATTTTGGCACGGACGGGGGATGAGTATGTAACTGATCCACCGAAGATGGTGGCGAAGCCGTAGATGGACTCTTCAAGGCAACAAGCGAGCGGGCGGATCAACGTCACGAGCTGCGACTCAAAGCCGTATGACGATGCGGGTGATTTCGTCTTCTCCGAAGTTGGCATCACGGAGGAATTTTCAGGCGATCTCGTCGGAGTTGGATCGGTGCGCTTTTTGATGGTGACAGAGCCTGATGGCACAGCGCACTTCATGGGCATCGAACGCTTCACAGGGGAGATTGGCGATCGCGCGGGGTCGTTTATTCTGCGCAATTTGGGAATCCTGAAAGGCGGAGAGCTGAATTCAACGTGGCAGGTAATTCCTGGCTCGGGGACCGAAGAGCTTGCCGGATTGCGCGGCGAGGGTGGCTGCGATCCGGCTGGTTATACGTTTGATTACTGGTTTGAGTAAATCAGCTGGTTAGCGGCGCTTCGCGCCAAGGGAGTTAGCAGGTCAGCGAGCCTGTGCTGCTGCGGGTAGTTTTCGAGAGCTCGACCGCAGTCTGACTTTTGATTTGACTGACCTGGTCAGCCGTCTAGTATCCGTTGGCGACGAGCCAGTCTTCAGTCACGTCGAATTCTGATTTCTTCTGACTCTGCATCTGCTGATATGCCAGTTTCACAAGGACATCCGCTTCGACGTTTACGGGCGAGCCAACGACCAGCGTGTGGAGATTGGTGCGCCAGTACGTCAGCGGCAGGATCGCGATGGAGATGGTGTCGTCTTCAATTCCGGCGATCGTCAGGCTGATGCCTTCGATGGCAACGGAGCCTTTGTGGACCATCCATTGGCGGACACTTTCCGGTATGCGCACCTTCAGGGTCCAGTCGGTGGTCTCGCGATTGAAATCGGGCCGCGAAGGCGAGACCAACGGTTCAAGGGAACGGAGTTCCCCGGTGCCATCGACGTGGCCCTGAACGACGTGGCCGCCGAGCGGGCTGCCGGCCGCTGTAGGCAATTCGAGGTTCACTTTTGCACCGGGTTTCAGCGAGCCGAGCGATGTGCGGTCCAATGTCTCCTGGGCGAGGTCGGCATGGAAGTAGGTCGGGTCGACATCAAGCGCGGTGAGGCAGACTCCGGAAACGGCGAGGGAGTCGCCTTCGCGCATGCGGTTGGCGATACCGGGCGCTTCGACGGTGATGCGGCGGACGCCACCGCGATCGTTGAGGCTGACGAGGGTGCCGGTCTGCTCGATGATGCCGGTGAACATGAAGTACAGTTTAAGGGATCAGGGATCAGGGATCAGGGATCAGGGATCAGGACAGGGCTCACTTAATTGGCTGTGAGCCATCGCAGGATTTCGCGCATCACGCGATCGGATTGATCGGTTTGGAACAAATACTGCGCGTGGGCGGAGCCTTCGAGGATGATGAGCTTTTTGGGCTGCGGAGCCTTTTCGTATTGTGCGCGGATTCCGGGGAGGCGTGGGCCGTCGCCGCTGGTGTCGTCGCGGGCGACGATGAAGAGTGCCGGAGATTTGAGCTTGTCAGCGGGCAGGTTTGGCGCTGCGCCCAGCATTACGATGCGATCGATTTCGCCGGGATGTGAGGTGATGGAGGCGTCGCCGGCGGCGGCTCCGCCCATGCTGCCGCCAACGATGGATACAGTTTTCGCGCCATGGCTGTGGAGGTAGCGCACCGCCGCAAGCACGTCGAGCGCGAGTTGAGCATCGGAGGGGTCGGCCTCGCCGGGGCCCTGCGACTGGCCGTGGCCGCGAAGATCGATGGCGAGGACCTCAAAGCCGGCGCCGACGAACGCGGGAACCTGCGGCGCCCAGCTTTCCTTGGTGAAGCGGCCGCCGTGAACGAGGAGAATGGCGCGTTCGGCGGTGCCATAGAGGTTGGCTGAGATCAGTCCGCCATCTTCAGTTGGGAAGGAAACCGTCTTCTGAGCGTTGGCGGCATTGGCCAACAGAAACGCGGAGAAGATGGCTATGAGTACGCGCACCCAGCAAATGTACTACGGCTTTCGGTTTGGCTCTGATAGGTTTTTATTTCAGCAGAGCTCCCCCAATCAGCAGGCGAGGAAACAAGAGGCCACACACATGAATGCACTTCGATCTGTCGTTGTTTGTCTTGCAATGGGTTTAACCGGCTACATTTTTACCGCTTCGCTTGCCGCGCAGGATCGGTCTTATGGGCGGTCTGTGGTTGCTACGCAGTACGGGATTGTTGCTACGAGCCAGGTGTCGGCTTCGCAGGCAGGGGCGCGGGTGCTGGAGCAGGGCGGTTCGGCGATTGACGCGGCCATTGCGGCGAACGCGGTTCTGAACGTTACGGAGCCGACGTCGAACGGCATGGGCGGCGACTTGTTCGCGATTTACTGGGAGGCGAAGACAGGGAAGCTGTACGGACTGAATGCGAGCGGCTGGGCGCCCAAGGCTCTGACGATCGAGCATCTGCGCGCGAAGGGCGTTACGGAGATGCCGCAGTACGGGATCGATTCAGTGACGGTGCCGGGCGTGGTGGATGGATGGGCGAAGCTGCATGAGCGGTGGGGCAGGCTGCCTTGGCGCGATCTGTTTCAGCCGGCGATTTTCTATGCGGATCATGGCTTTCCGGTGGCGGAGATTATTCATGCGTGGTGGGACAGCGATAGCAAAGGGCTGATGACGAATGCGGAGAGCCAGCGAGTTTTTCTGCCCGGCGGAAAGGTTCCGGAGACTGGCGAGGTTTTTCGCAATCCCGATGTAGCGCGTGCGTTCAGGCTGGTTGCGGAACAGGGTGAGGCAGCGTTTTACAAGGGCGAGATTGCAAAGGCGATTCTGAAAACTTCAGACGACCTGGGCGGTACGATGACGGCCGATGATCTTGCTTCCTACTCTGCCGAGTGGGTTGAGCCGATCCACACAACGTATCGCGACTGGACAGTCTACGAGCTGCCGCCGAATGGCGATGGCATTGCTGCGCTGGAGATGCTGAACATCATGGAGCGCTTTCCGGCTGATGCTGCAGGGCCGCACAGTCCAGGTGAATTGCACACCCGCATTGAGGCGATGAAGCTGGCGTACGCGGACGTGAAGGCGTATGACGGCGATCCGCGGTTCGGCAAGATTCCGGTGGAGCAGCTGCTCTCAAAGGACTATGCGGCGAAGCGTGCTGCGCTGATCGATCCGGCGCACGCGAACTGCACGGTTGCACCGGGTGCGCTGGGGACGAGCGACACGACGTACTTCAGCGTTGTGGATCGGGAGGGGAATATTCTTTCGATCATTCAGAGCAACTACAACAACTTCGGATCGAATGTGACGGTGCAGGGCATGGGGTTTGCGCTGCAGGATCGCGGAGGTCTGTTCTCGCTGGACGCGAAATCGCCGAATGCGCTGGCGGGGCGAAAGCGGCCGTTTCACACGATCATTCCTGCCTTTATGCAGCATGGGGATCAGCACATTGGATTCGGGATTATGGGCGGACTGAATCAGCCGCTGGCGCATGCGCAGTTTGTTTCGAACGTGGTGGATTACCACATGAACATCCAGGCTGCGATGGAGGAACCGCGGTTTACCGATCGGCAACAGCTTGCTTGCAAGATTGTGATCGAGTCGCGCGTGACTCAGGCAACGATCGACGCGCTGACGAAGATGGGGCACGTGCTGCAGGTGCATCCTGATTACACATCGCAGATGGGGCGCGGGCAGGCAGTGCTGCACGACAGCAGCACGGGCGTGAACTTTGGCGCGTCGGATCCGCGGGCGGATGGAGCGGCGATCCCGGAGCAACCGAAATTCGGAGCGCACTGATTCATGGGGTTCGACCGCACCAGAAAAATGAAGATTGAGGTTCGTGGTTTCCCACCCATGCGCGATAAGACCGCGTCATGGATGGGGCACCCCTGGATTGTGGCTATACAAAAGCAGATCCTTCACTCGCCTGCACCACAGAAGTGTTCGAAACTACGGACGGATTGCCGATGGCGAGGGATTACGGTGTGGCCCACGGGTCTCGCAGCAGCGAGCAGAGGCCGAGGTCGTTGCCGTAGCGTTCGACTTCCACCTCGGCCATGCGGATGGCGTTGGGCATGCCTTTGAATGCGGGGACGGCGTCAGAGCCCATGATCTGCGGGGCGACGAAAAGGTGGACGCGGTCGACCATTCCGCTGGCGAGCAGGGCGGTGTTCAGGCGCGTGCCGGTTTCGGTGAGCAGGGTGAGGATGCCTTCTTCGCCGAGCTTGTCGAGCAACTTGCCGAGCGGAACACGCCCAGCCTCAGCTGGAAGCACTTCGACGCGAACGCCGCGGGTGCGGAGTTCGTTGATGCGGGCATCGTCTTTGGAGACGGTGAAGATGACGACGTCGTTTTGAACGCCGCGCACCATCTTGCAGTCGAGCGGCATGCGCAGGGCGGAGTCGAGGACGACGCGGAGGAGGGGGCGGCGACGGCGAAGGCCGCTGCGGTCGGTGAGCATGGGGTCGTCGGCGAGGACGGTGTCGACGCCGGTAAGTGCGGCGTCGGCTTGCCAGCGCAGGGGCTGGACGGCGGCACGTGCGGCTTCGCTGGTGATCCAGTAGGGCTCGCGGGCGGTGTGATGGCCGGGCGGCGGTGCGATGCGGCCGTCGAGCGTCATGGCGACTTTCATCAGCACGAAGCGGGCGCTTGTGCTGGATCCAGCGGGCAAAGCCTTCGTTGATGCGGCGGGCTTCGGCTTCACAGACGCCGAGCTGCGTCTGAAGGCCCGCTGCCTGCAAGGCTTCCATGCCGTGGCCGGTGACGGTGGGATTGGGATCGCCGGTGGCGGCGACGACGCGTGCGAGCCCGGCGGCGATCAGCGCCTGGGTGCAGGGGCCGGTGCGGCCGGTGTGATTGCAGGGCTCGAGGGTGACGTAGGCGGTGCCGCCTTTGAGGCGGTCGCCCGCGTGCTGTCTGGCTTCGTTGAGGGCGACGATTTCGGCGTGGTCGAGCAGGTCGTACTCGTGCCAGCCTTCGCCGACGACCTGGCCGGCGCGATCGAGGATGACGCAGCCGACGGCGGGGTTGGGCGAGGTGACGCCGATGCCGCGGCGGGCGAGTTCGAGGGCGCGCTGCATCCAGTAGATGTCTTTATCTGAGTGTGCTCATAGAGCAATGATGCCGATTGATGGCGACACGAAGAAGTGTAACCGTTCAGATGGCTCGAAGACCTTCTTCACGAGTTCATTCGTTCGGGCGGTTATGTGAGTTCTGATACCGCCGCAGAGATCCGGATGAATTGGAACGTTTATTCGGTACTCGACGTCATTCTTGTTGAATCTCGAGCAAAAGGACGGACCTAACATGCAAGCAAGAATCCTGCGGATCGGTATCGGTGTGGCACTGCTCCTGGCTGGATATATGGTTGGGACGCACAGCCTCAACCTCTATTCATGCGGAAATGAAAGTGACTGTGCCGAACGGTTATGGAAGGGTTGTCGCAGGCGATAGCTCATCGCTCTGGTTCGAAGACTCAACCGGCACGCTTCGGCAGGTCACCAGGTACCAGCAGGGAATACGATCTTTACGATCGTTCGACAGGAATAGGTCACGCTGTACGCCAGGAAGTGCTGCGGGAATAAAGCAGATCCTTCGCTTACCACCCCCAAGCTGAACAACGCTTGCGGCCCCGTGCGCTCAGGATGACACCTCGGATTATTGAATGTTCAATTTCTTCTCACAACTCACCACATTAGCCCAGCAGCGCGTCGACGAATGCTTCGGGAGAGAATTCGAGCAGGTCGCCCATCTGCTCGCCTACGCCAACGAATCTCACGGGGAGATTCAGTTCGCGGGCGATGGCTACGGCTATGCCGCCTTTGGCGGTGCCGTCGAGCTTGGTGAGCACGATGCCGGTGGCGCCGGCGGATTGCGTGAACTGGCGGGCCTGCTGCAGGCCGTTCTGGCCGGTGGTTGCATCCATGACCAGCAGAACTTCGTGCGGGGCGCCGGGGATGAGCTTCGATGCGGTGCGGCGCATCTTGTCGAGTTCGTCCATGAGGCCGGACTTGGTGTGCAGGCGGCCGGCGGTGTCGACGATGAGCTCGGCGATGTTGCGGGCTTTGGCTGCGCTGGCGGCATCGTAGAGGACAGCCGCGGGATCGCCGCCCTGGCGGGTCTTGATCATTTCGACGCCGCTGCGGCTGGCCCAGACTTCAAGCTGCTCGATTGCTGCCGCGCGAAACGTATCTGCGGCGCAGAGGAGCACGGATTTGTCCTGCGCGCGATACCAGGCCGCTAGCTTGCCGCTGGTGGTTGTTTTGCCGGTTCCGTTTACGCCAACGAGGAAAGTGACTTTGGGCGAGACCTGCTGTGTGGCAGCCGCCCCTTGCGGGGCACGGAGGATTTCGACCATTTGCAGCTTGAGCAGGTCGCGAAGTTCTTCGCCACCTTCGATGGCTTGTACGCGGGCGCGTTCGCGGAGGGCCTCTAGGATCTCGGTCGTGGTCTGGACGCCGATGTCGCTCATGATGAGCGCGGTTTCAAGTTCTTCAAGAGATGACTCGTCGACTTCGCGGGTGAGCGCGACGATTTCGTTGATGCGCGACGAGAAGGTCTCGCGGGTACGCGTGACGGCCTGGCGCATGCGCGAGAAGAAGCCCGATATCTGGCCCGACTCCTCTTCGGCGGTCTGCGCTTCCTGCTCTTTCTTTTTATCTTTCGGCTCTTCGTCGTAACCGGTAAATAGGGTAATCATTGCGAAGGTATCCAGTCTTGAGTCTAGAGCATTGTGCGCTTCGGTGCGAATGCGTATGAATGGGGCCGTTTATATCAGGCGAAGTTGCCAATTCCGCGACGGCCTTTGCACAAGGGCTTCATTGGCTCGGTGAAGTTGCTGCATCCGTATCGTTTCCGCGGTCTACCTGCTCAAAACATTTGCACAGTTTTCGCTTGAATTCGTGTGACGAGTTGCGGAAGAATCTCGAAACGGCCCGCGAGTTTCCGGCACAGCCGGCCATTGCGGGGGAGGGTAAAGCATTCATGAGCAAGGTGCGCGTATTGGTCGGAACAAAAAAGGGAGCGTTCGTCCTCACCTCTGACGGCAAGCGGGACAAGTGGGAGGTCAGCGGGCCATTCTTTGCGGGGTGGGAGATCTACCACATGAAGGGTTCGCCGGTAGACCCGGAGCGAATCTATGTTTCGCAGACCAGCGGCTGGTTTGGCCAGCTGCTGCAGGCTTCGACCGACGGCGGCAAGACCTGGTTCCAGCCGGGTGTGAAAGCCGGAGGACGCGACTCCGCAATGGCCGCCAGTCAAGAGCAATCGGTTCGCGTACGACTCTTCTAACGAAACCGGCAAGCCGCTGACCACACACCAGTGGTACGACGGCACGCAAAAGCCGTGGGAGTTCAAGCGCGTGTGGCATCTGGAGCCCTCGCTGACGGATCCGAACACCGTGTATGCGGGTGTTGAAGATGCTGCCATCTTCCGCTCGACCGACGGTGGCGAGAGCTGGAGCGAGATGCCGGGATTGCGCGGACATGGAACCGGCCCTGACTGGCAGCCGGGCGCGGGAGGGATGTGTCTGCACTCGATCATTCTCGATCCCGAGCAATCCAGAGCGCATCTTTATTGCGATTTCGGCGGCGGGAGCATTCCGCACGGATGATGGTGGGAAGACGTGGAAGCCAATCAATAAAGGACTCTATTCGAAGTACATTCCCAATCCCACTGCTGATGTCGGACATTGTGTTCATCACATCGCGATGAATCCGAAGCGGCCGGGCACACTGTTCATGCAGAAGCACTGGGACGTGATGCGCTCAGACGATGCAGGCGACAATTGGACGAAGATCAGCGGCAACCTGCCTACCGACTTCGGTTTTGTTATCGACATCAATTCGAACGAGCCGGAGACGGTCTACGTGGTTCCCATCAAGAGCGACTCAGAGCATTTTCCGCTCGATGGAAAACTGCGCGTGTATCGCAGCCGCAGTGGTGGCAACGAGTGGGAAGAGCTTGGTAAAGGGCTGCCCGAGAAGGATTGCTATGTGAACGTGCTACGTGATGCTATGGCCGTGGATAAGCTGGACGAGTGCGGCGTTTATTTCGGCACGACGGGCGGGCAGGTATATGTTTCGCCGGATGGGGGTGATTCGTGGAAAGCGATTGTGCACGATCTGCCGGCGGTTCTGTCGGTCGAAGTGCAGACGCTGGCGTGACCACCTGCGGTGGGCAGACGCGCCTTCGGCGCCGCGCGTCGCAGAAATGAGAGAGATGCAGTAACTCACGATGCCTGACTCGGTCCACAATGTATGCGTGCAGATTCCGTATCATCTGCGGAATCTCGCTCGCATTGATGGCGATGTCGCGCTGGAGGTGGCGGCGCCGGTGACGCTTCGCTCGGTGCTGGATGCGCTGGAGGCGCGCTACCCCATGCTTTGCGGAACCATTCGCGAGCACGACACACTCCAGCGGCGGCCGTTTCTGCGCTTCTTCGCGTGCGAAGAAGACTTATCGCACCAGTCGCCCGATGAGCCGTTGCCGGAATCAGTGGCGGCAGGAAAGGAACCCTTGCTGATTATCGGCGCGATTGCGGGGGGCTAGGGAGAGAAACAAGAGAACCTTGGCGTTTCTGTTTTAGTGTTCGCCTTTGCCCGGACGGAGCATGAGTTCGCGGATCGCTTCGCGCGGATCTTTCCCTTTTTCGAGGATCAATTCCATCTGTTCGGTGATGGGCATCTCGATCCCTTGGTCGCGTGCCAATCCAAGAGCAGCGCGGGTAGTCAGCACACCTTCAGCGACTTTGCCGCCGAGGCTTTCGAGGATTTCGGGCAGCTTGCGCCCCTCCCCAAGTGCCTGGCCGACGGTGCGATTGCGCGAGAGGGAGCCCGTGCAGGTAAGCACCAGGTCGCCTGTCCCACTGAGTCCTGCAAGCGTTTCGCGGCGTCCACCGCATGCGACGGCGAGGCGCGTAATTTCCGCGATACCGCGGGTGATGAGCGCTGCTGTCGAGTTATGGCCAAGGCCCACGCCGGCTGCCACACCGGCCGCGATGGCGATCACGTTCTTCAGCGCGCCACCAAGTTCAACGCCAATCACGTCGGTCGACGAATAAAGCCGCAGCGTTTCGGATGAGAATTCCTGCTGAATGAGGATGGCAATTTGCGGATCGCTGAAGGCCACGGTGACTGCGGTGGGCTGGCCCTGTGCTACTTCGATCGCAAAACTCGGACCGGAGAAAGCGCCGATCGAAAGCAGCAGTCCGGCAGGCTCAAGGGTCTCGGAGATCACCTGGGTCATGCGCAGGTAGGTTTCCTTCTCGATGCCCTTGGTGGCGCTCACGACGAACTGTCCGTTGTGCAGGTGGCTCTTGACGCGCTGCAACGTGGAGCGGAGAAATTCAGACGGAATGACCGAGACCAGTATGTCGGCCGATTCAATCGGCGTCATCTCCGCGGTAACGACCAGGTCTGCCGACAGCGGGAATCCCGGCAGGAACAATGTGTTTTCGCGGGCGTCGTCGATGACCCGCGCTTCCTCGGCATTGTGTGCCCAGAGGGTTACTTCGTGGCCCCCGCGACGGCTGAGAGACAACGCAATCGCCGTTCCCCATGCGCCTGCGCCAAGCACAACAATGCGACTCATGCGGTCTTCCCCTCTTGCGTGTGTGTGCCGAAGCGGTTTTCAGTCCCTGTAACGAGGCGGCGCATGTTCTGGTGATGCTTGAGGATGATCAGCAGCGCGACGAAGATTTGTGCAGCGATGTACGGTGCGGGTCTCTCTCCGTGCACCAGGAACCAGGCAAATACGGGAAAGCTGGCAGCGGCAAGGATCGAGGCAAGCGAAACGTATCGGCTCAACAACAGGACCACCGCAAAGAGCCCAATAGCAGCCAACGCCGCGAGCGGGGCGGCAACGAGGAAGACGCCAAAGCCGGTGGAGACCCCTTTGCCTCCCCGAAAGCGCAGCCAGACGGGGAACATGTGTCCGAGAACCGCGGAAACGGCAGCCAGGG
The DNA here is from genome assembly GCA_963735215.1 of uncultured Acidobacteriaceae bacterium. Classification (GTDB taxonomy): domain Bacteria; phylum Acidobacteriota; class Terriglobia; order Terriglobales; family Acidobacteriaceae; genus Telmatobacter. The sequence continues at coordinate 171,957 of CAVTKF010000020.1, forward strand.
CCTGCGCGTCGCGGAACGGCATGGAGGGCAGAAGGACGGAAGCCAGCAGCGAGCCCAGCCAGACAGCGGCCGCGCCCTTCAGCACATCGAGCAGAAAGGTCGCGGCACCCAGGCCCTTTCCGCCGGAACGAAGCACGTTCGTTGCGCCGATATTGCCGCTTCCGACGGACCGGATGTCTTCGTGGCGAAACAGCTTGACCAGCAGGTAGCCCGTCGGAATGGACCCCAGCAGGTAAGAGAGCGCCACAATTACGAAACTTGCGAGGATCATGACCAAACAGAGTTTAGCAGGTAAGGCGGTATGAATTTGAGACCCGGCTTTCCTTGCCAGCCACTGCTCATATGTACTCGTCCGCGGAGGGTCCGTAGAGAGCGGGTACCTTGGATTCAACGAGGCGCAGATAGACGGTGAGCTGGCCGCGGTGATGGGCGAGGTGACTGAAGACGGCGTCGGAGATCATGATGCTGCGCGGGTTCTCGGACACGGTTTTGCCGCCCATCTTGAAGGCCCACGACGTGGCGAGATGCTCGTCAGTGGTGGAGTGAAGCGCGCGCTTGGCATTTGAGACAGCGGTGTCGAGGCTCGCCAGCAGGTCAGCTTTTCCTGCGAGGGGTTTGGTGCGAAATCCATCTGACTCGGCCGCGTCGAGGTTGAGTTCGTCGCGGTCGATCATGAGCGCGATCCAGCCCAGCATTCCGGCAACCAGTGCGGCGAGGTAGCCAAGCTCCATCGAGCGCTCATGAGGCTTGAAACTGTTGTGGCTGTCGGGTACGCGCTCAATGGTTTTGCGGGTGGATGCTGCTTCGCGGTCGAGTTGGGCGAGAAAGAAGTCTTTGAGGATCATGGGCGTTCTCCTTGGATGAGCCTTGCGGTTGCAAATTTTGGAAAGACATTCTGTTATTGAGCAACGCAATTCGACAATTCGAAATAACGCGATGCGTCGCCGAACCGGAAAAGCGCGTACCACGCATCGAGGGCCTGCTTGTCGTAGATGCCGAGTGCGCGGAAGATCTCGCGGGCAAACTCGATGGGAGCGATGCCGGATGCCGTGATTACATTTTCGTCGGTGATGGCCGGGACATCGCAGAAGAACTTACCCCCCCGATATCGGCTTGCAGCCAGGTATTCGCGGCTGTTGCTGGTGTGGTGGAAATCATCGAGCATGCCTGCGCGCGCAAGGGCCAGGGTTGCGCCGCAGATGGCTGCGACGGGTACGCCTTCGACGAAGAACACACGCGCGAGTTCGACGGCCTCGGCGTTGCCGCATGATTCCCACTGGTCACCGCCGGGAAGAATGAGCATCGCACTTTGATCCGGTTCAATCTCGGACAGGGTTGTCTCGGGCAGGATGCGCATGCCTCCCGTCGTTGTCACCGGCTCTCTGGAGGTGCCGACCGTGACGACGCGATACCGGCCGGGCTCGCGCTGAAACTGGGGATTGTTGATGCCTGCGATGGCAAACGCCGCTTCCCAGTCTGCCATCGAGTCGAATACGAAAAGGTAAATATTGCGAACGCTCATCTGAAGTGGCCTCCATCGACAAAATCATCATCTCTCCCGATATATGACAAGCAGTGTCATATATGATTTGAGAAATTAGAAATGTTGAGAAAATCGGAGCTCTGATGAAGGCTGATCGACTGATGTCTGTGCTGCTGCTTCTCCAGGCGAGGGGGCAGGTGACAGAGCGCGAATTGGCCGAGCAACTGGAGGTCTCGCAGCGTACCATTCATCGCGATCTGGAATCTCTGAGCGCGGCACGCATTCCGGTGTCTGCCATGCGCGGTGCGCAGGGCGGATGGCAGCTAGAGAAAGGCTGGCGGACGCATGTTCCGGGCCTTGACGAAGCGGAACTACATGCGCTGCTGATGGCTCAGCCCCGTGGGCTTGGCAACCCACGGCTTGCAGCGGCGGCCCAAAGCGCGTTGAACAAGCTGATGGCGGCGATGCCCGAGCCGATGAAAGCGCAGGCAGCGCACTTGCAGCAGCGGCTTCACGTGGATCCGACGGGGTGGCGCGATACGGGTGAGGATCTGTCGATGTTGTCTGCGGTGCAGGATGCAGTGGCTCGCGATCGGAAGTTGACGTTTGATTACACGCGTGCGGATGGTGAGCAATCGAGCCGGACAGTGGACGCGCTGGGGCTGGTTTCAAAGGGGCTCCACTGGTACCTTGTTGCGCGTACCGCGAACGGCATGCGGACATTCAGAGTTTCGCGGATGAAACGCGTGGCTGTGCTTGCAGTGGGATTCGAACGGCCGGCGCGCTTTGACCTGGCGGATCATTGGCGTGCCTCGACCGCCGAGTTGGATCGCAAAAGAGCGAGCTACCGTACCCTTCTTTCGCTCACATCGGATGCGGCCCGGCGAGTTCAAGGGTGGTGTGTCACCAAAGCTGCTGCAGCCGGGGCTGCTTCTCGTAAAGCCGAGGCAGGAGAGATCGTGTTACAGGTTGATTTCGACAACGAACGGGAGGCGCAGTTTATCGTGCTCGGACTGGGGGCGACGGTTTCAGTTCTGGAGCCGGTGAGTTTGCGGAAATGGGTTGAAGCAGAGGCAAGAGAAGTGGCGGGAGCGGTCGAGAGAGAATGAAAATTCACGCGCCAGGTGTTTCGCCTCGCATGTATACTTCGTCCCTCTTCGGATCCCAAATCCAATTTTTCTTGAAAGGCGATAATCGATGCCCAGTTATCTCGTGCAGGTTGCATATACCTCTGAAGCGATGGCGGCAATGTTGAAGAAGCCGCAGGACCACTGCGTCAGTGGTCGGCAAAGCAGTTGAGTCGGTGCCGCTTACAGACCACGGGATACCTGCCGAATTCCGAAGACTCATCACAGCAACAACCGGTGCCCTCAGGGCCGCCGGGCGCTTCTGGTAACGACCTACTTCAATTCCTTAGTGATCGCGTCCGCGGCGTTGCCGGCCAAGACCCAGTTTGCCGACCCGGCCACCACGGCTTCATCCTCGAACCAGAGGAACCCGAAGTCGTCGATGCACTCCGGAAAATCCGGCTTGATGATGATGTATCCGGGAATCACGGCGCCCGGAATGTAAGAGTTGTCGGCGCGGTTGTTGCTGTAAGTCTTCGTCTTCGAGACCGTACCGACGCCGGCTACATACGAAGTGTTGGAGACCGGGTGCGTGCCGAGAATGTAATTGACGGCACGAAGGGTATATTCGGGGCCCACTAGATCAGGAAACGCCTTGTGCAGAAAATACATCCGGATGGCCATGTCAACCACGGCGCCCGATCCGCCCCAAGTGCCCAGGCTCGGGGGCACGCCGAACGGAGTGGCGTCCAATCGCTTGTCGAGACCCGCCATATATATCTTCACCGCTTCACGCATTTGATCTTTTGCGCTCGCGTCTAGATAAGGCAATGCCCGGACTGCCGTCCAACCACGGAACTCCATCTGCTGCGGGGTGATTATCTGAGGGAACAACTCCTTCAGACGGGATTTGTAGGGTTCGGCGCTATTGGTGGCAATGGTCAATTCGAGAGTCGCGGCCCATTCCAGTCCGACTCCCAAGCTGCCACGGGCGGGGCCGGCCGGCGGAGTTGGCGGGGCGTTAGTGGTGCCAAGGTTCGCCGGAGTGCCGGACACCGCACCCTGAGACGCAGCCAGCACGCCGCCTGCTGGGGTACCGGCGGGAGCGCCTGCCGAAGCCGCTCCGCCCAAGCCGCCGCCCGCTGAATTCTGCGTGGGATGAGCCTTCTCGTCGTTCCATGCTTTGATTGCCGTTTCGAGACAGTCTTTCGCTAGTGCGTCGTCATAGCCCTTCAGCGTGTCGGCTGCTGCAGCCAGAGCTGCAATGGCATTCCACTGGAAATAGGGGTTGTTCGTGGTGAAAATCCAGCGGTCGTCCGGCTTGCCGGAGTAGTCGCCCTTCACTTCGTTCGGACCGAGCTTCGGGTCGTAGATGCGGCCGTCGGTTTTCGAAGCTCCATCGCCCAGGTGCGTGTACTGACGCAGATCTGGTTCGTGAGTGCCGCGTATCGCGTGGCCTATGGTGTGGAACTGCGCAAGGATGAGCAGTGCGCCGTGCTTGACTTGCTGCACCGTGTCCGGCACGCCATCGGGACGGTGCATCTCAACCTCGCGCGCGGCTTCATCCACGGTAAGCTCGTCGTACTTGAGATTGAATTCGCGATAGGCCAGAGCCAGACTCTGAATCACGCTTAGTTGCGCGGGCTCCTCGAGGTCGAAGTCGCCGGCATCATACCAGCCACCTACGTTCATTCCGGGAATGTGATCGCCGCCTTTGTACTTCCCGTCTGTTGCCGTGGCCTGATTCCAGCCGTCGAATTGCTCCCCGACCACTGGAGCCAGACGGCCATCATCCAAGTGCGAAGCGCCGTGCCACACGCGGTAGGCTTCGCGAACGGAAACGTGATCCATCTGCACGGCAAGGTGATGGTCCAGGCTGTCCTGCCAGATGTTAGCGTAAGCGTCTTTGGAGATAGGAAAGGTCGCCGTACGCTGGTCTGCGTACTCGATCACATAAAGCCCGGGATCTTTGACCGGAGTAAAGTCGAATTTCGAATAGACGTAGCGCAGCCAGGGCATTGAAGGCGTGATTGGGCCCTCGAATACCTGCTTGTACGATCCGTCTTCCATGAGGCGCAGTACTTTGGCTGTTTTCGGGCCGCTGTACCTGGGGTCGAGTTCGAGCACCGCCACCTTGGAGAAGCCCGGCGCATAACCGACCTGGCTGTGCGCGATCATTGGGGGCCGCGTCCAGTTTGGAATCACGTCGGGCCGGATGTGCCACACGATGGCGCCGGTGGTCTTACCCGAAGGGATCAGCGAACGCAACACGAACCAGCCGTTCTGTGCGCGGTTGCGTCCATCGAACAGCATGAGGTCGGCCGTATCCGACTTAACGTTGACCCGGGCCAGCGCGTCGTCGACGCCCAAGGTGATGCTCTTGCCCTCGGCAAACGGCAGCGGCTGCGTGTATCCCTTGGCCTTATCCCAGTCTTCGAGGTAGTACGCCTTTTTCGGTTCATCCGTCAGAGGCAGCACCTTGACCATGGGGTCGTCAGGCGTTCGCGGGAAGATGCCGGCTCTGTTTCCGTCGACAAGGTAAGCCTTGCCCATGTAGATCGAAGGCAGGAACTCCAGGTTGAAGCCCGCACGCCCGGCAAGTTTCTCCGGTAGCGGCTTCAAGAGATTGATGGTGACCTTCACGCCGTCTGGTTCCGCTGCGACCTCTAGCGTGTAGCTGAGATCGAAGGTCGGGAACGCGAGGTTGGCGGTGAGACGATTGTTGGCCTTATCGGCCTGGCGCCCTTTGAGAGTCGCCACCAGGTCCCACTGCTCGGGCGTTGGCATCAGGCGCACGTCGCCGTTGGTGGCGATGCGCTGGCCGTGGAGAATCATCTCCATGGCTGTGTTTTTTTGGTCTACGAAAACGGGATGGTACGTGCTGTCGTAAAGAAAAACGCTAAAACCTCGAGTGTCGAGGTAATTCTTGTCGGTCACCCTCATGGCAAAATCAGCGCCGAACAAGCTTGGGCAGGAGGTCAGGGCTAATAGGAAGCACACTCTGATTCGGGTAGACATAGATTGGATGGTACTGCTCCTCTGGCTCAACCTAACATGACATGCAAACCGTCTCGGCGCCGTTTCAGGTGCGGAATATTTTGAGCCGGCCGCTAAACGAGCGCAGTACCGCCAAATCACTCATCGAGGAGCGCATTCCACATGCACGAATAGTCGCCTACTCGTCAACATGAACTTGGGTTGGCTGCCTCGCACCGGATGGCAGTCAAATCTACGAGAAGCCGATTTTTCGGCCAGGTGCGTTGATCAACCGCTCGCCAAAGCAGAAATCAAAACAGCGTTTGAGGGCCAGTGGGAGACTCGGCAAGACATGGGCGCTACAGCCAGCCCGAGTGGATTGCCGGGTTCGTGCGGTTCGGAAATGGATTCCGCCCGTAAGGTGTGCGTTCGCAAGCCACTCTACCGCTGCTGAGGACCGCTGCAAGTTTCGAGTACCCGGTCGAACTCAGGACGTCACAGATCTGGTAAAACTTTTCGTGCAGAGCACTATCCAAACGATCAACTGGTACAAAACATCAGGCAGACCTCCCATGTCCTCCTGAATTGTCGCAAAAGGCGTCAATTTCAATTCTATTTCCTTGCGAGTTTCTTATGACGCTCATGAAAGAATCAGGTTGCATGAACGAGGAATTTACGACCATCTTCGAAGCTGGTACCACCCTGGACCACTACCGACTGGAGGCAACCGTTGCTCAAAGCGGAAGGTCGACACTCTACCGTGCTACAGACCTGAGTGACGGAAAGCAGGTACTCCTGAAGATTCCCCACCTAGAGATGGAGACCGACCCCGTCCTCCTGGAGCGTTTCAAGCGGGAGGAGGAAATTGGCCAGCATTTTCACCATCCAGGCATCGTGAAAATCTTTGACGGCGGAGACCGCAGCCGCCTGTATATGGTCATGGAGTGGGTCGACGGGAGACCGCTGAGGGCAATTCTGAAAGAGCAGGCGGCGCACGGCGAACAAAAAATGCCGATCGAACGTGCTGTGAGGATCACGCTTGGCATTTGTAATGCTCTCGATTACTTGCACAAGCATGGGGTAGTGCACAGAGATTTGGAACCCAAAAACGTGATGGTCGACGACCAGGACCACGTCAAGCTTATTGACTTCGGCAGCGCCTTGAAGGAAGATGCGCGGCGTCTAACCTTCGCTGGTTCCTCGCCTGTGTTGGGCACGCCGGCTTACATCTCTCCGGAGCAGGTAAAGGGCCAGCGCGGCGACCAGCGCAGCGATATCTATGCGGTTGGGGCGATGCTCTACGAGATGCTCACAGGGCATCCGCCATTCACAGGATCCAACCCGCTGACGGTCATGAACGAACGACTTCTAACCGACGCCAAGCCTGCGCGTCAGCTTAACCCCGACATTTCGCCCCAGTTACAGGAGATACTCTTCCGCGCGCTCGAGCGTGACCCGCACAATCGTTATGCTACGGCCGGTGAGATGGCCTGGGAACTGGAACACCAGGAGCAGGTTTCTATTGCGGATGACGCGCACCGGCCAGTTTTGCAGAGGCGGGTCCGGCTTGGCGGGCGCAAGATACTGCTCTATGGGGGGCTGGCGCTGGTGCCGCTTCTTCTCTTTGGCTTGATGCTGATGCTCGCGCTGCGGTGAATTGGGCCGAAAAACGTGCCGCTCAAGTTTCGGCGCGCATCTCTGGAACGGAGTCGAAATTAGGTGAGGGGCGACCGTCTCCGCCTTCGCTATCCTGGGAGCACTTGATCATGAAGGCGCCGCGCATGATAAGTGGTGTGATCAATGTGGTGAGCAGAACCACGGTAACCATGACAGCAACTTCCGGCTCCTTAAAGATGCCCGTGCTGGCGCCCATGGCCGTGACAATGAGCCCCACTTCACCACGTGAAATCATGCCGCAGCCAACGCGAAAGCTCGGAACTGGTCCCATACCCATGCCAAGTGCTGCCATCCCACACCCGACGAGTTTGCTGACGACAGCGACCGCGAAGATCGCGGCAAGAAGCAGCCAGTGCCCACCCAGTGCGCGGAAGTTGCTCGACAGTCCAATCGACACGAAAAACAGCGGAATGAAGAGACCGTGGCCGATCGCGTAAAAGGTACGCTCGATCAACGTCTTGAGCTTTGCACCGGCAAAGACATATCCCAACAGATAGGCGCCCGTTATGCCGGCTACACTGCCGAGCCATTCCGCGCTAACCGCAAAAAGAAGCATGAGCGCAAGGACACAACTGGTTACGGCTTCATTGGCATCGAGCTTTCGGAATTGCCTCATCAGCGGGTCGATCCAACGTTGTGCTGCGCCGTACGAAATTAAAAAGAATGAGGTGACGCAGACAGCAATGAGGGACATCTGCACGAAGAGCGGATGTTGAGCAGCCCAGGGCAAGTGGCTTTGAAGGAAGTTCGAGAGCATGGGTGCCACGCCAAATGCGCTCGCTCCTTTCGTGCTGCATGAGGCCGCGAGAAATGCCAATACGAATAGCCCCATCACATCGTCAATGACCGCGGCACCAAGAATGACAGATGCCTCTGGAGTTGTCATTTTGCCAGCGTCCATGAGCGTACGCGCCGAGATCGATACGCTGGTCGCTGTCAGCGCGCCGCCAAGAAACATGGCGCTGCTCCACGGAAGTCCGAGAAGGTACGCTGCACCGGTACCCAGGAAGAATGGCCAAACGACTCCCGAAGCTGCAACTAGAAAAGCTGTAACACTCGCTTCGCGCATCCGGTCGATATCCGTCTCTAGACCGGCAATAAACATGAGAACGAAACCGCCGATTTGGGCGAGCAGCAGGAATGCGTCCGCCGCCGGAGTTCCGGTGAAGATCTTCATGTGAAGCATGTCAATGCAGCCGGGCCCGGCTGCCACGCCTACTAGCAACTCACCGAGAATAGCGGGGATGCCGAAACGGGTGCTTATGGACGCAACGATTTTTCCTGCTGGAAGAAGTATGGCGATCAGCAGCGCCAGTTGCAGAGTTGCGGGCATCCTCTCCTACTTGGAACCAACAAGAACGGGTGCACTGCCTTGATTCTTGGATTTGCGGATGAGACGAAGAACACGGGGAAGCAGTCCGCCATAACCTCCGCGCTCAATTCCTTCTCTCAGCATAGTGCGGATGGTTGCCGCCTGTTTCCTGGCCAACTCCGACTGCACTATATTCGACGCAAGTTGCGCAGCACACTGGGTCTGTTCAGCCGCTTGATCGCAAACTCGCAAACGCATCAACAATTCGCCAAACTTGAGCCTCGCGATGAAGCAATCAGGATCCAAGTTGACAGCTTCACGCATTTCCTCCATTGCTTCCTGTGCCTGCAGGTCCACGCAGAGCGCCATTCCCAGCAGTACCCTGACTTCAGGAACCTGCGGAGTAAGATCGACGGCCCTCCGCAGTAGTGCGATCAGATCGCCCCGTTCGTGAGGTTCCAACACACGTGGATCGCGGAACATTCGCTGCAAGAGGCGAGACGCTTCAGGGTCAATCCCTTCTGGCAGCGTCAGGGCTTGCACTTTTGGCACACCGTACATTCCTTCTTCTGTAGATTCGCGATGGACTAGCGTCTTCATTCAGAAAAACTCCAAGGGTTTGAAAGGAAAAAAGGGGCAGCAAGGCAATGGCAGATACACCTTGCTGCACCAGGAGAATTACGAAGGCGAATTAAGCGACAGCTACCTGTTCTGCCGCTCGCATCAAATCAGGTTCGGGACGGAAGACAAATTCGGGATATCCGAGCTGCCCCATTTCAGGAAGATCGAGACCGGCAACCTCAGTCGCCACTGAGACGCGTTGCCCGAGAAAGATGTCCAGAATCCAATTGAGCACAAAACTGAAAGTGAAGACGAAACCAACGAGGGTAACTATGCCAACCAATTGAGCAACCAACTGGCTCGAGTCTCCATAGAAGAGGCCGGTAACAGAACCCGTAACCCCATTCCACGATCCACCGTAGTTGCTCGTGCCATCAGCGAACAGGCCCACGGAGAGAACGCCCCAGAGGCCACACGTTCCGTGGACTGAGATAGCACCGACCGGATCGTCAACCTTGAGCGAATTCTCGATAAACGAAACGCTGAAGCAAACCAGCACCCCGGCGACCAACCCGATGATCGCGGCGCCAGTTGTGTTCACAAAGCCGCTAGGTGCGGTGATTGCGACAAGACCAGCCAGCAATCCGTTGCCGCTCATCGAAGCATCGGGTTTGCCCTTCAGCACCCACATGTAGAGCAGGGCGCCGAAAGTTCCTGTGCAGCCGGCCAACATGGTGTTGACCGCAACCGATCCGATACGCAAACAACCGGCTCCCGAGGCGCCCAGGGTGCTGCCGGGATTGAAGCCGAACCAACCGAAAGCAAGGATGAAGCAGCCAATCAGGACCGCGGAAATGTCGTGACCGATAATCGCGTTGGCAGATCCATCGCGATTAAACTTGCCGATGCGCGGACCAATGATCAATGCAACCGCAAGAGCTGTCATCCCACCGACCGCATGCACCACGCCCGATCCGGCAAAGTCGCAGTAGCCTTTTCCAAGTCCGAGATTGGTTCCCATCTGTGAGAGCCAGCCGCCGCCCCAGGCCCAATTGGCGAAGAGCGGATACGTGAATGCTCCCATCAACACGGAAGAGACGGCGAAGGTCATGAACTTCCAGCGTTCAGCGGCTGCTCCGGTCACGATCGTCAGCGCGGTATCCATGAACACCATCTGGAATAGGAAAATGACCATCACGCCGACATCATAAGTGTGACCTGCAAGAAACATGCCGCTCTGCCCGAAGATGCCCCAGTTCGTTCCAAACAGAGAAAACACATGCTCGCTGGCGAGCGGCTGCAAGCCACCCAGGTTCCCATTTCCGGCTGCACCGCCCATCTGAATGGCGAAGCCGATAATCCAGTAGGCGAACAACCCGCACGCATACACGAAGAAGTTCATCATGTACGTGTGATTGGCGTTCTTCACGCGACACAAGCCTGCCTCGACCATCGCGAATCCGGCCTGCATGAACATGACGAGGAAACCTGTAATCAGGGTCCAAGTAAAGTTGATGCCGATCTTGTTCTGGCCCACCTGGTTCGCGACGTCGCCCAAGGTAAGGCCGACCTTAGCGTCGCCGACGGGGACGTCGTTGACGGTGCCGGTGAGCGAGCCACCTGGGTCGCCGGCAGCAAGAGTAGCGGTAGTAGGCGCCTTTGAGGCGGCGTCCTTCAGTTCACCCGCCGACGCCGAAGGGGCAGCGTCTGCGCGAGCCACGATTCCTGCGCATGCTGTCAGCAGAAACGCAAGAGTGCAGATGCAGGATGCAATCCGAACAATTCTCATCAATTTAGCTCCATGGTGTGGTTGATCATCGCCGAGGGAGTTGGGGGATCAGGTCGCTAGGCCTTCCAGATAGCGTTTTTGCTTGCCGCTGAGGGAAGAACATAGAGGACTCCCACGAGCGTTACTGCGAAGCCGATGAGCGTAGTGGTCATTCTTCCGGAAACACTTGCCGTCAAATGTAATCCGAATAGAACGACTACCCAGCCCGCGAGCGCAAGCACCACGCCAATCAATTTCTGTGCGGCAGGTTGCGAACCGAGTGCGACCTTGCCTTCGTCAGGCTTGATTTTCAAGAAGCGAAAGAGTGAAAAAGCAACAACAGCCGCGCCGATGACTAAGGCCGCTTTGCCGCTACCAGATGAGAAGAATGCGATTCCTGCGGTAGCTGCTGTCAGCCCCCCCATGAATAGCGTGAACGCTCTGCCCTGTGCCTTTGTTGCCGCCATTGATGCCCTCCATGAATTAACTTACGAATCTCAAGCCGCACAGCAATCTACGAATGAACCACTGAATTCCAGGTACACTTCTAGCCCTCGAGGTACCCATCGCGCCGTAAAAGTAACTCGAACAACGTCGCCCGGTCAGGAACAACCCAGCGGGGTCATCCTCTGCAGGGAGCCGTCGCTTTGTGTGAAGCGAAATCCGCACATTCTTGCCCTCATGGCGATCGATGCAACCCGCTCAAAGACCTCGTTGGTACGAACCACGCTTCCCGACATCACAAGCTCGGGCAAATCGTCTGCACCAACGCGAAACATTCTTAGTTCCGCGTTGTCAACTCTCGGAAACGACTCGAAGACAATATTGCGAAGTCTCAACGCATCTCTCAACGCCTGCAACGTCTGATTCTCTTCGATCACTCGTGCGGGCAGATCCACGTCCCATCGATCAGGCTGGCCGAATTAACCAGTCACATTCGAGGGCGTTCCCTTTCCATTCCAACCGCAGCAGCTCTAATGGCTCGCGTGAGAACTCGCCGTACCGCATCTTTCGGCGCGCTCTGCGCAGAAAATCAGCAGCATCCAGCAGATTTTTCATGGGCGATGAAGCACTCCTGCCGGAGCTGATTGTGACGGCAACGCAAGGAAAACAATGAATTGCGCCAAACCAGTGAGTTCAGCGACGACAGGCGTTCCTAGCTGTAAACGAACCACGACCAAAAAAAGGACCATCGCGCACCATTGCCAGCGCGTGCGACGCAATCGCTCTAGACGATCAGTCAGCACAAAGACTCTTAGTGGGGCAAAGCCGTGAGCATTGGTCGACTCGCCCCGCGCGCGAAAGCAAGCTATGGCAAAGAATCCTGAAAGAAGAAACTCGATCAGTAGTGCTTGCGTGCCCATTATTCCTCCAACAAGTTACACCTTTACATTCCCGTCAGAGAGATTCTGGCGGCCACCAATTCACTGTTTCGTTTACGATGGACCTTGCTATCCGGACTTTAGAATCCACCTGAGAGACACTGCGCGAATGCAACTACGATGAATTAGGCGAACTGTTCACGATTCAAAATCGGCGTAGTACCTAATTCCTCGGCGACTATGTGAAAGGGTATGGGTTCTCTTCTGAGCAATACAACTATCCTTAGGTATAGTTCTTTCAATTCTTCATACGTTCTTTATGCCGTTGACAGGCTGTCTAAACTAAAAGCGGTCGCGTTAACGGTCGGACGGATTGATCTTTTCCCACATCTTTACCAGATCAGCGAGCGTTTCTGCCTGCATCTTTCTCATCATTTGCCCGCGGTAAAGCTTAATTGTCACGACACTCAAATGCATCTTGTCGGCTATTTCCTTGTTCGTTAGTCCCGATGTGACGAGTGCCATCACCTGGCGCTCACGCTCGTTAAGCGTCCAGGCTCGCGCTTGAATCGAATTCGCAAAGTTGTCTGCCCGGCGATGTGCGCCGTCGAGCGCGAATGCCTGTTCCACTGCTTCCAGGATCTCCTCATCCTTAAAAGGTTTTATGAGGAATTCAAACGCTCCGGCTTTCAATGCCTTCCGAACCATCGGCATATCCCCATGCGCCGTCATGATGATGATTGGAATATCAAAGCCTGATTCCGAAAGCTTGGCTTGCATTTCCATTCCATTCATCCCGGGAAGTCGCACGTCAAGCAAAAGGCATCCGGTCATCCCAGAAGTCCATGCGCCGAGAAAGTCTTCGGCAGAAACAAAGGCGCGGGTTCTCACTCCTACGGAATCCAGGAGGTCGGAGATGCTCGCCCGAATTGCAGGGTCGTCGTCAACGATATACACGGTGCCAGAATTATCATTCGCTGCACCTGTCATTGCTTCGCCTTCAGGACGAATTGGAATACTGACCCACTTTCTGAACGAGCACCCCAAATGCGCCCGTCATGAGCTTCAATGATGGTACGGCAGATCGCAAGCCCGATACCTGTTCCTTCAGGTTTTGTCGTGAAGAACGGCTCGAAGAGTCTTTCTCGATCCTGATCAGAGAATCCTGATCCTGAATCACTGACTGCGACGACAATCTCTTCTCTGCCACTCAACATCGGAGGCGATCTCCAGCACCTTCGGGTTCTCGACCGTGGCCATCGACTCCATGCCGTTGATGATGAGATTGAGCAGGACTTGTTGAATTTGCACGGGATCAAGCCTAAGTATCGGAATCGTTTCATCGAGCGTCAGTTTGATCGACACTCCTCGACGGATCGCATCATCTCTCAGCATGCCAGCGAGATCAACGATCAGTCTGTTCAGATCTGTCATCTCCCTAACGTAATCAGACTTACTGAAGAGCGAACGAACGCGCCTCAGTACCGCGCCGGCACGCGTGCTTTCTGAAATGATCCTTTCTGCCGCGGCTGACGCCTTGACCATGTTGATCGGGTCGGTGCCGAGCCATCGCTTGCACGCAGACGCGTCTGTGGCCAATGCCGTCAGCGGTTGATTGAGTTCATGGGCGATGGACGCCGCCATTTCCGCCATGCTCGTTGTCCGAGTGGTGCGAGACAGAAATTCCTGTGCCAGGTGAAGCCGGTGCTGAGCCCGCTGTTGGTCCTCGATATCGACGTGTACTCCATACCAGCGCAAAAGCTTGCCGTCGGCAGCACGCTGTGGAAGGCCACGAACAAGGAACCATCGATACGCTCCGTTCGCTCCTCGAATTCGCGCTTGCACTTCAAAATTGCCAACCGCAGCTCGCGCAGACTCCCAGCTTTCACGGAACGGCGCCGCATCTTCAGGATGGAAGATACTAAAGAAAGCCTCGCCCCTTAGCTCATTCATGTCTTTGCCGATGTAGGCGATTAGATCTCGATTGCAGTATTCGATTGATCCATTGGCGTTCGCAGACCAGATTTGCTGTGGAATAGCCTCAGCGAGAATAAGGAGCTGGCGCTCGCGTTCCAGGATCTCCCGGTTCGATTGCTCCAATTCGGATGTGCGTTCCTGGACTCTTCTTTCTAACTCGTCCCTTGCAATTCGAATTGCGACTTCACCACGTTTTCGGGCAGAGCTGACCGCGGTGATGACGATTGCGCAAAGAACGAATGCTGCAACGAAGGTTCTGTCGTTGCCAACTGAGATGGAATACAGCGGAGGAATGAAGAAGAATACGATGAGCGCATAGGACATTCCGGTCGCCAGCATTCCTGCAATGAAGCCGCCAAACCAGGCACTGCCGATGATGGCCCCGAAGAAGAGAAAAACGAAAGGATAGGAGATGACATGCTGGAGTGGAAACGTCCAAAGCAGGGCAACGAGCACAAAGAAGCCGGAGATTCCGGCCGGCTTCATGGCATACTCCCAAGTCCACTGCGAGACTCGCATCGGTCCAGGGGTGATCATGCACGCATAATACATTGAGAGGTTCGCCTGAAACGGGGAGTGCATTGTCATTCCCGCGCAGAAGCATTTTCAGTTGTCAGATTTCAGTCCCCAAATGATGTAAGTAAATTGGCACACCAACGGTCAGGCGATAGGGGTCACTAGAGTCCAAATTTCCCAACTGGGTCGCGAACATGTTGGCAGCTGGCGTCGGGCTTTCTTTATGCGTTCCTGATTTGAGATTCAACTCTTCCCAATTACTATCTCCCTACTACGCAGCTCCTTTGCCGACGAATCAGCATCCCGGATTGCCATCCGTACAGCAATGCATCTGTCACTATTAACGCTGAAGAAACAGCGCTGAGCGGATCCCGGGTGCCGAGACAGTGGCACTGAAAATGCGAGTAGAGGAGTAGCATGCCGCTCTCTTGGCTCGATCATTTTGGCTCGATTGCGAGCATCCTGGGATTACTGATTGGAATTCCTACGATCGTAGCCGCCTTCTACCAGGCACATAAGGCAAGGCAGGAGGCTCGGCAGGTGCGCGAAGGGTCACTTCACAGTCGCGATTGCCTCGAATTCATCCTGAAAGACGGCACAACCGTCAATGTGGTTCCGCTGGAGACGCTGAACTGGTTGCCACGCGAGGGGGATCTCATTCTTCTTCCAGGAGCAGGCGTAGATCGCGGCACCGAAATGCTGCCCGCGGCTTACTTGGTCGATTCGATTGAGCACTTTTATGCGCCAGCGACGCACAAGAGACGGCGTCTACAAGAGGCACGGCTCACAAAAGTAGTGTGCGCGGTGACCACGTTGAACCCAGCGTTTACGAATGTGGACCTAGCCGGGGAAGCACTCAAAGAAGATCCGGAAGAAGTGGCATGAGGAGAAGACCTCAGATTCGTTGACATTACGTTGGCAATTGTTCTGTTAACCGACCGGTCGTGAACCCCTAGGTGCAGCTTCAACGTCGGAGTCTCGGCTACTGAGCCGCCATCAACCTGCATTGACAGGGTAATTGGGTTTTTCGCGATGTCGTAGGGCGACGACACTCAAATGAAAAGAGACGGGGGAAGTTCACCGCGCCCGGTCCATCTTCTAAACAAGCGATGAGCGAATCATCGATACAGCTAAAAACCTCTATCCGATGGCGGTATTAGATGCAGCAGGTGGCAGCAACGCACCATATCCCACATATCTGTTTGAAATCCGGGGGCAAGTTCGATGAGTACCTCGCCCTAATAGTGTCAGTTTAGATTTGTGCTAAAAGATCACCAAAACTCTCTCTAAGCCGCCATTACCAGCCGAGCACAGTAATTTTGTACGCCAGCAGAATGACAACGGTTGCTAATGCAGTCCAGGCAGCCATCGCGTAGCGTCGGAAGAAGTACAAGGTCACACCTACCCAGCAGCAGCAACCAGCTATTAAGGCACCGCCGACATAGGGCATAGCGACGGCGGCCGAGAAACTCGTGGCATGGACGTATTTGAGTCGAAAGATCTCACCGAGTGTCCGCACGACGATAAGGAATTGCGTCGTGATTCCTATCTGAGCCCAATGTTCTTTAGTCACGAGAAGATTTTAACTATGTGGCTGCCTTGTGCATAATCGCCAATGCACACTTGGCGCCGAAACAGAACATGAGTTACTTGGACGAATAGTCGCCTACTCGTCAACTCGAGCTTGGGTTGGACACCTCGCGCCGGATGGCAGACAAGTCTACGAGAAGCCGGTTTTGCGGCCACTTGCCGAGAATGCTGATCGACTTGGATAGCTCAATGAGCGACTTGGCCTGAAGTCATCATTCGAGCAAGGACCTAAGGATCGAAGATCAATGAAGCACGATTTTGGCGCCGTCCATTCAAGTCTCCACGTGAACTCGGTCGTGAACCCGATCGGATATCCGTGTGGTCCAAATCGCACAAAATGAGTGCTCAAGGCCCAATGTGCACAATTCAAGCTGCCTACCTATTTCGATCAGGCGAACGCGTCCTCTGAATCCTCTGAATTGGCGGTTGCGTCATTCTGGAGGTATAGTCGTGATTGATTATGGCGTTGGGTGACAGAATTCGGGCGTCGAGTCCCCTGACTCGAATTCTGTTTGTCGCTCTCTTTGCATTCCTACTGGTCTTTGGTACCACCGTCCAGCTAATGCATTTCCACCCGGACGGCGCCGGACACGCGGATTGCGCGCTTTGTCAAAACGCACATAACGTCATTAGGCCAACGAAAGCTCCCTGCATCCGGCCTGTTTTCCTCGTTGTTCGACGTGTCACCCCACCTTCGACCCGGCTCTACCGCGAACACCTCTTCTCCTATTCGCATTGGAACAGACCTCCGCCTGACCGGACCGCCGTCGCTTAGAACCGTTTTCGAATTCGCGTAGAGCAGCAGAAGCGCTGCCCGCGCGGCTTTTCCTCGTTTGGGAAAAGTGGTTAGCTGTCGTTGCTTTCCCATTACCGATTCGGAAAATCTCGCAGACGAGCAATCTCAAACAATCAGGGAATTCACCAGGAGGTCAGTCATGCGCATGTCTTCGCGCAATATTTTCTTTTGCCTAGTCGTGTTCTTATTTTCGTCGACGTTTTTGATGTTGCACGCACAATCCAACTCCGGATCCGTCAACGGTACCGTGACTGATCCGTCGGGAGCCGTGATTCCAGGGGCCTCGGTTACTATCCAAAACCCGGTCAGCGCCTACTCCAGAACGACAACAACCGACGGCACCGGCCATTTCCATTTCCCGAACCTTCCCTTCAATCCCTATCACTTGACGGTCACGAAGGAAGGTTTCGGTTCCCTCGCTATGGACGTGGATGTGAACTCGGTCTTGCCTGTCACGCCCAATGTCCACATGAAAGTTGGCGCCGCCTCGACTTCCGTCACGGTGGAAGGGGCGGAGGACCTAATTGAGAATGACCCTACCGCGCATACCGACATAGACCGCGGGTTGTTCGATAAGTTGCCACTGGAGAGTGCGTCGTCGTCTCTGAGTTCGCTGGTCACCCTGGCATCGCCGGGTGTCGCCGCTGATTCGAACGGACTCTTCCACGGATTGGGAGATCACGCCTCCAATTCATTCTCCGTGGACGGCCAGCCGATCACCGACCAGCAGAGCAAGGTCTTCTCCAATCAATTACCATCCAACGCTGTCCAATCCCTTGAGGTGATCGATGGCGCGCCGCCGGCCGAATATGGCGGAAAGACCAGCCTGGTGATCAACGTGACCACTCGATCCGGCATGGGCCTGACCGAGCCGGTCGGGAACATTACCACCTCCTACGGCACCTTCGGAACGGTTACGGGCTCCGTAGATCTTGGATACGGTGGGAAGAACTGGGGAAACTTCTTTGAGATAGATGGCCTGAATACCGGCCGCTTTCTCGATCCTCCGGAATTTTCGGTTTTCCACGCCAAGGGCAATGAACAAAACGTCTTTGACCGCGTGGACTATCAGTTCACGGCCGCCGACTCGATTCATGTCAACCTCAACTACTCGCGCTCCTGGTTTCAGAATCCGAATACCTATGACCAGCTCAATGTCATGAATGTGGTGAGCGTGGGAACAGGCCCCAGCCCGGTATTCGACAACGTCGGGGATGCCGATCAGCGTTCCAAGATCGGCACCTACAACATCGCCCCGACCTACACCCGCATAATCAGCTCGAACTCTGTCTTGAACTTCGGCGCTTTCGTGCGACGGGACGCGTACAACTACTATCCGACCGCCAATCCTCTCGCCGACCTGGGCCCCATCCAGAGTCAGTCGATTGCTCAACAGCGCACGCTGCTGAATGCAGGCGGCCATGCCGAATTGACACTTCACAAAGGGATCAATGACATCAAGGCCGGTGTTGTGTATCAGCAAACGTTCCTGGACGAACACGATCAGGTGGGCCTGGTCAACGCGACCTTCAATTCGCCATGCGTCGACGCAGAGGGGAATCCGCAGCCCGGATTCACCGATCCGGGGCAATGCGCGGCAGCCGGTCTGGTCTCCAACGATCCGTCGGTGGGAGGCACATTCGATCCCGACTTGCTTCCCTATGACCTTACTCGCAGCGGCTCGCTCTATGCCTATGTTGGCCATACCGATATCAAGGAGTTGGCACTCTATATTGAAGACCAGATCAAAGCCGGCAACTGGGTCTTTAATCTCGGCATGCGCGGGGACATTTACAACGGTCTGACCGACACGGGCCAGGCCGAACCTCGCGTTGGCATCGCGTACAACATCAAGCCGTCCAACACCGTTCTGCGCATTTCTTATGCTCGAACGCTCGAGACTCCCTTTAACGAGAATCTCGTGCTCTCCAGCGAGGGGTGTCTGAACAACGTCCTTAATCCGCTCCTGGCTTGTACCCCCGGCGTTACCGGCGTTCTTCAGCCTGGTTTCCGGAACGAGTTCCATGCAGGATTGCAACAGGCCTTCGGCAAGAACATCGTGGTCAGTGGCGATTACATCTGGAAGTACACCCACAACGCGTTCGACTTCAGCATCTTCGGCAACACGCCGATCTTCTTCCCGATCGACTGGCATAACTCGAAGATACCGGGCTTTACGCTTCGCGCCGATGTGCCGAACTATCGCCGCTTCTCGGCATTCGTTGTGATGTCCTCTGTCGCTGCCCGTTTCTTCCCGCCGCAGAGCGCCGGCGCGGGTGCAACCGTCGGAGCGCCAGGGCTCCCGTTCCGCATCGATCATGACGAGAAGTTCAACCAGACAACCCACGTTCAGTACCAGGTCCCTGGCCGGTTTGCTCCGTGGATCGGTTTTAACTGGCGCTATGACAGCGGGCTCGTGGCAGGCTCAACGCCCTGCTACAACGTCATTGGTGTCAATACACTCTGTAGCGCCACATCCACCACGTTGGACGGACAACCCGCGATCGATCTGAGCGGACTGACTGCCGACCAGGAGTTTCAGGCGGGCTTTGAGTGCAATGGAGTGAGGGCAACACCCACCATGCCCCTACCCACGCCGTGCCTGGCCTCGCAGTTCACTTCCAGCTTGATCAGCATCCCGGCGCCCAACACCGAGGACGACGACCACAACCCGCCTCGCGTCGCTCCGCGGAGTCTGTTTGACGTTTCCATTGGTGCCGACAATCTGTTTCGTGGAGATAATAAGCACCGCTGGAGCCTGCGCCTGACCGCCGTGAACGTCACCAACAAGTACGCGCTGTACAACTTCCTTTCAACGTTTAGTGGGACGCACTATGTGACACCACGCGCGCTCACTGCAGAAGTGGGATTCCACTTCTGACGAGCGGCAGTCCGTCACTTTCGACGCAGTCTGGGCAGCTAGTTTCATCTGCTGCCCAGGTTGTGCGTCCGAAGGAGGTTGCAATGCGAAAGGTGATCACCTTCGACAAGGGCAGTAAGCGGCGCCTCAGGCAGATTCGATGGAAGCTAATCGAGATCTTCACATTAGCGCTGTTCGCCATCTTCATATTCGCAACGAGTTTGTTTGTCCTGATGTGGGAGTTGCGGCAAGAACATCCCCATTCTGAGCCCACAAAGGTTCCCCAGATCAGGAATGCCGAACCCGTAGAACCGTAGCACCCAGGCTTAGTTCGAAAGTACACCACGCCGAAATGAGCTGGCCCTATTTCCGAACATCCGCCACAAGCGCCTCTCTGATGTCGTGTTCAACCTCGGTTTTACTGAGCACGCCATTCACGAATGCAATGACATCTCCGTGTGGAGAGATGTAATAGGTTGTCGGCAGGATTTCCAGCCCTCCATAAAGGGAGCTGACGTGACTGTCACCGAGGAGAACGACATAGTCAATGTCCATTCTCCGAACAAACGGCGCAACTGCGTCTCTCCCCCCATCGTCCATTGAGACCCCGATGATTTGCAGCCCTTGCGGGCCATATTCTTTCTGGAATTCTGTGAACCATGGTATCTCTCTCCTGCATGGTGCACACCATGTTGCCCAAAAATTGAGAACAACTGCCTTTCCACGAAAATCGGACAGATGTACCCGATTGCCATTCAGGTCCCGCAACTCAAATTCTGGCGCCAGGTATGGGTGAGGTAGATGGTGACTGGTTGGCCGATTCACGAAAAGGAGCAGCGATGTACAAACGGCGATCATAGCGGCTCGAAGAAGAGATCTAAGCCTCATGGATATTCGTGAGAGCAAAGGCCGGGTGAGATGTGAGCTCACTGTACGCTCAGTTCATTTTCGCGCATCTGAGGGAACCGCAACGCCATGGGTGAATTCTGTGCTGATTGAATTCTTTCGGAAGGTCTAGCAATCTGCCGGCCTCAACTGATCTCGCAGCCCATTCGACCAGGGATCTGTACTGATTGAAATCGGCTATCTCTGCCAGCCACTGAGAACTTGACTCTGAATTGATTGCGACAACGTTTGGCAAGTCGCAGGGACCAGGACAGCCGCTAATCGAGAGCTGAAATCTTTTCAGGAGCCCAGGCTTGCGCCACTCCTCCTTCAGCCATTCCACAGGCACTTCCGGTCGGCCATTCTGCGTAGCGCCGCAACAGCAACTCTTACAAATGATTAACTGGCCGATCACTCGTCGCTTCGTCGCCAGCATGTCCATTGGTCTCTTCCGATCTTGACATATACTCTAGGGGAGTATATTACTTTCTTGCAAGAGGTCGGCTTGTCCTACACCAGCAAAAACAAAGAACAGATGTTGAGCCGGGTCCGCCGTATCAAGGGCCAGGTCGAGGCCATTGAAAGAGCGCTCACTGGAGAAGAGAACGAATGCGAAGAGATCCTGCAGCTCGTTGCTTCCTGTCGCGGGGCGTTGAATGGACTGATGGCAGAACTGATAGAGGGTCAGGTGCGATACCACGTCCTCGTGCCAGGCCAGAAAACGCTCCCGTCCCAGGTGGGAGCCGCTGATGACCTGATTGCTGTGGTGAAACGCTATTTCAAATGATCCGTGCTTCCGTCCGGAGATTCCCCTTTAGGAGACGTACATGAGCCCGTCGCAGAACGTTCGAATAGGTCTCCCGCGCTCCAGGGTTCGACTGCGAATCCGCACGTTAGAGACGGCAAACCTGGAATTGACCACGATGAATACGACCACGAGCATGGCTTTGAATGGCTCGACGCAGCACGAGTCCTTTTCGTTGCTCTCGCCGCTGCCGCCGTGTGGTTCCACTTGTGGGAGCCATTTCATCGCCTCAGCGTCATTGGGCTCGGCGCCACGTTGATTGGTGGGTACCCGATCTTCAAGGAAGCGTTCGAGAACATCATTGAGCGGCGGATGACGATGGAGCTCTCAATGACCATTGCACTCGTTGCTGCTCTGGCCATTGGTGAGTTCTTCACCGCTTTGGTCATCACCGCGTTCGTTCTTGCGGCCGAAATCCTTGAAGGGCTGACGGTTGGTCGTGGCCGGCGCGCGATTCAGGACATGCTCGACTTCCTGCCACAAACGGCAAGTGTGCTTCGAAATGGCGATTTTGTGGAAGTCGAAACGCAGAGTATTACTCCAGGCGAATCGTGCTGATTCGCCCGGGGGGGGCCAGATTCCCCTTTCACTCTGACTTGCTGCCGGAACAGAAGACAGCCGAAATCGCCGCGAGGACGCGGAGCGGAGAAGTCGTGGCGATGCTTGGGGACGGGATCAATGATGCTCCAGCGCTGAGCGAAGCGACGGTCGGAGTCGCCATGGGCGCAGGAACCGATGTGGCACGAGAGAGCGCGGACGTAGTTCTCATCGGCAATGATCTGATGAAGTTTGTCGAAACGGTTCGCATCGTGCGCAACTGCCGTCGTGTAATACTGCAGAATTTCTACGGCACTCTCATTGTGGATACGATCGGAATTGGCATGGCCGCAGCCGGTTTCCTCAATCCTCTGCTCGCTGCGTTTATTCACGTTGCGTCTGAACTGACATTCATCCTGAATTCCACCCGTCTGCTTCCATCAAGGCAGAAGAGTACGAATGTCAGCACGGAAGCCGCGTTGATTGCTGGTCAGGCTTGAACAATGCAGCGCTTTGGATCATCGGATGTCGTTAAACGCGCGTTCATGTTCGTTGCACCATCCTCACTTCTTTTATTGTGTCTGCCCGCTTCCGGGCAAGCCACTGGAATGGGACACCGATCTGCTGTTCAAAAGACCCTGGGCCCTCTCACGGAAGGCGGAGTTCATGCTAGGGATCGGCCCGCAGTGGACCTACCTCAAGCAAAATGGAAAGACGGCAAATTCGATCGCTGGCGAGGTAGCGGGAGATTTCATGTTCTGGCCAAGCGGCAAGCACCGCTTCGGCTGGTTTCTTGAACCCGCGTATGATTACAGCTTTGCGGCTGGTCATCCCTAGTCCGTTGGCATGAGTGCGTGTTTGCTTATAGGTATTCGGTAAAGCAGTCGGACACCCGTTAATCGGCAAATACGGCGCGCCTGAGCTTGATAGGCCTCAAGTTCTTGGCAATCCGGCTTTATAGGGCCTTCTAGTCTGCAGAACGGATGCGAACTGCTTCTGCTAGATCGCGAGAAAGAATCAGAGCTCGTGTATTGCCATGTGTGCGCAGAGCGAATCCCTCAGGGGCTTGCCTCGTGACCTGTATTCGTGCTCCCGGGACAATGCCGTGGGATCTGAGCCGCTTTAACAAGAGCGCATCCTGATCCGAGACGCTCTCCACTAGAAATCTCCCGTCGTGTTCAAGATTTGTCAGAGGTTTCGACGTCTGTCTCGGCATCTTCCCATCCATGGTCGGTATGCAATGCCCATGAGGATCGAATCTCGGATGTCCGAGTTTCGCGGAGATGCGTTCCTCAAACCGCTCGGAAATGAAATGTTCAAGCCGCTCAGCCTCCTCGTGAACTTCTTCGATCGGGTAATCGAGGACCTCATAAAGAAACGTTTCGATCAACCGATGATGGCGCAAGATTTCAAGCGCACGACGCCTCCCCTCAGGAGACAGTCGAACACCGCGACGCTTTTCGTATTCGACATAAGACGGCTGATCCGAAGCGAGCTTTTGCAGCATGTTGGTAATCGATGCTGGCGCGACTCCAAGGCGCTGTGCAAGAGCAGAGCTCGAAACGCTTCGCTCTTCCGTTCCGCTGAGGCCAAGAATCGCCTTCAGGTAGTTGTCCACGGATTCAGTGTTGGCATTGACCTGACGATTGGAAGGCATAGTTCCCGACAACTCGAGCGATTTGACTCCTAAGATATTTTAGGCTAACCTAAACCGTTAGGCGAGCCTAAAAGCGCAGCCTGAAGCTTTTTCCCTTTTCCCGCTAAGCGGCTGCGCGCAGCCGCGGCCTTTCGTTTCCGGAGATCAGTTTCATATGCGAACCCGAACAGTGCTGAGCCTCATGCTTTTCTCGATGTTAACCTCGGTTAATGTTTTTGTTTCAGTGGCGCAAAGCGGTACGAGCAGCGCACTGACCGGAACGATTAGCGATGGCAGCGGAGCCGTCGTTCCCAATGGGGTTGTGAAGGCCACCGAGGTCAATACCGGAGCAAGACGAGCGACGCAAAGCAATGCGGAGGGACGCTATTTGTTTGCGCAGGTCAATCCCGGCACTTATCGAATCACCGTGCAGGCTCAGGGTTTCAAGCCGGCTGAGTCGCAGCCCACTACGGTGGTTGTCGGCCAGACAATTTCATTGAACTTTACGTTGAGCCCGGCAGGAAACACGCAGACTATCGAAGTCACCGAGCAAACCGGATTACTGAGCCTGGAGAACCCAAATACCTCAACGACCATCGAAGCGAAGACGATCGAACGGCTGCCGAATCCCGGCCAGGATCTGACCTATATCGCGCAGTTCGCACAGGGCGCGCTCATGAACACGGCAGGTTCCTCGAACGATGCCAAGGCGCCAGGGGGTTACGGAAACGTTGAGTTCAACGGGCTCCCGGCCACATCGAACGGCTATATCCTCGACGGGTACGATACGAACGATCCGTGGCTGGGGCTGAATATCGGTCTCTCCACAAATCTCGTAATCGGCCTCGATGCTGTTCAGGAAGCGACCGTAAACACGAATTCATTTTCTGTGGACCAGGGCCGATACGCCGTGGCGCAGGTGAACTACTTCTCGAAATCAGGCACAAACGCCTTTCACGGGGACGCATATGAGCTATGGAACGGCTCGCTGTTTAACGCCGAAGACTACTTTCTTCACGCAAACGATATTGCGGAGAACATCGCCAAGAAGCCCCGATCCACCGTCAACGAATTCGGGGTGAGTGTAGGTGGGCCCATCCGCAAAGACAAGTTATTCTTCTTCGGCCACTATGAGGGCATTCGTATCGCCTTGCCGTTGGTTTCGCAGATCACGCTACCCACACCTGCCTATCAGCAATATGTGCTCGGGCAACTCACCACGGGCGGTATTGATCCGGTCACGGGCACGGCCCTTCCCGCTCAACCTGCGGAGATTCCTTTTTACGAGAAGATGTTCTCACTGTTACCGGCTCCGGGTGGCTCACCTGTGCCGATTGTTGGTTGTCCGCTCGGGACAAACGGTGACGGCTGCGCAAGCCAGCGCCAGGCTTCGCTGAACAACAGTGACGGAGAAAACCTCATCGTGGCCAAAATCGATCATACGATCAACGCCTACAACAGCGTCTGGTATCGCTTTCAGCAGGATGCCGGCCTGCAGGCTGCGTACACCGATCCAGTGAATCCTATTTTCAACTCCTATTCACCGCAGCCGCAGCGGACTCTCGTCGCTGGGTACACCCACGTTTTCAGTTCGAACTTCGTCAACCAGTTCAATCCGGGCGCGAGCTGGTATTCGAGCATCTTCGAGCCGAAGAACTACTCGCACGTCGTTCAGACCTTTCCCATTGTTCTCGCTTCAGGCAGCGACTCCGTTCCATTTACGACCATCGGGGGCAACGATAAAACCTATCCACAGGGGCGCAAGGTCACGCAATGGCAGATCAACGACAACTTGACCTGGACGCGTGCGAAGCACACCTGGAAATTCGGCATCAATACGCGGCGGCTGGGCGTAAGCAACTACGACCTTGGCGAGGGGACGGTGCCCACTGTGACCTTCAATGACCTTGCACAGTTCACCTACGGTGCGGCATACACAGCGAGTGAGAGCTTTCCGGTCGCGATGAAAGAGAGAGTGTCCGCAGGCAATCTCGAATACTACGCGATGGACACGTTCAAACCCACGTCGAGAGCGACCTTGACCTACGGCATGCGCGTCACCTGGAATACCAATGTCACGAGCGGAAGGAATCTCTTCGCCCGAACAGCTGGGTCCTTCCTGAATGACTCCCACAATGTCAATCAACCGCTGAATCAAACGATCCTCGGCAGTGTTCACGATCTCTTTCCTGCGACGCCGCTCTTCGTCTACCAGCCCCGCGTTTCCTTCGCGTACCGGTTGCTTCCATCGCTAGCTGTCCATGGGGGATTCGGGGTCTTCAACGACATCATTCCCATGCAGATTGCCGATCTCGCCGCCATGAACGCGCCCAATGATCCGACGTTTGTCGGTGGGATCGGCGGTCAGGTAGGCGGGGTTGG
The DNA here is from genome assembly GCA_963735215.1 of uncultured Acidobacteriaceae bacterium. Taxonomy (GTDB): domain Bacteria; phylum Acidobacteriota; class Terriglobia; order Terriglobales; family Acidobacteriaceae; genus Telmatobacter. Next base: position 198,107 of record CAVTKF010000020.1, read on the forward strand.
TGTCGCTCCTGGCATCGCCGGCAGCGCAGTCGACGCCGCCGCAAACGCGAACCACTCGTTCCAGTCGATCTTTCGTTTGGGTGATGCACCCTGCGCGGGGATTCAGCCTGGCGCGTCGACCTGCCCGCTGGCCGTCAGCCTCAACTCCTTTCCCAGCGGAACGCTGAAGACGCCGTACTACTACCAGTACAACTTCGGCGTTGAGCAACAAATCCGTCCTCGCGGAGACCTTCGCATTGACTTTGTCGGAACCCGTGGCCTCCACGAACCGTATCAGGTGCAACTCAATGGCTATCAGACCGTCTGTGACGGATGTTTTGCGCCGTTCTCGTATCAGAAACCGCCCGACCAGCGCTTTGGAAATGTGAATGAGTTTCGCACAGACGCCAGCAGCAACTACGCTGGGTTGCAGGCGGCGTACACACAACAGTGGCGAGGCCTCACGGCGCATGCAAACTACACATTCAGCCACTGCCTCGACGAGGTATCGAACGGCGGCTTGCTCGCGTTTTCCACGCAAGGGTTGATGTCGCCGCTACCGGGAGAACTCAAACGCCAATATGCCAGTTGCGACTACGATGTGCGCCACAACATATCGGCATACGGGCTATACCAAATTCCATTTCAATCGAGCCACCTATTCATTCGCCAGATGTTTAGTGGCTGGTCCGTTTCTGCGACGGCGATTCTTCACTCGGGGCTGCCCTTCAGCGTTCTCAGCCAGCCGTACATCGCTGATAGCAATGGCGTATTTCAGGCAAACGGCGCCAGCACGGTCCAGTTCAATGCACCTGAATGCGCGAACCGCGTTCCCGGCGCGCCCGTCTACATCAGGAATCCAGTCGCGGGCGTAACCGTAGTAGGAACCAAACAATGGCTCAGTCCCAATGCGTTTGTCTCCGTCGTTGATCCAGCAACCGGTGCATGCACTGGAGGGGATTCTCCCGCGAACTGCCAGTTTGGCAACTCTGGCAGGAATTCGGTTCGGGGGCCGCATTACACGAACTCGGACATCTACATCAGCAAGACATTCCCGATACACGAAGGCATCACTTTCCGCTTGGATGCGCAGATGTTCGATGCCTTCAACCATCCAAATTTCGCTTTGCCGAGCGAGGTGGAAGCTGGCGTACCCGGCGGCTCCATTCCGGCACGCTTTGGGACGCTCGAAAGCACTATCTCACCTCCGACTGGATTGCTAGGTGTCGGCCTTGGCGGGGACAGTTCTCCGCGCATGATCGCATTCCAAGGCCGAATCGAGTTCTGAGAAGGCGAATTGCGAGGTCTGCTCGGCCCGGCCAATCTCAATGCAGCGCGAATCTAATCGATGCATTGTCCCCAAGCGGGGTTCGAGGTGAACTATGGATGGAAACGCTGCTCCGGCTGTATTCGTAAGGCGGCAATCGGTTCATGCTCTGTGGCGATCACGGAACTCCAATAAGGAGACCACCACTCATACCGATGGATTGTTGGTGGCCTCCGGCAAAAGTGTAGTCGTAAGCCGGTTCGAGGAACCAGCCGAAACGGTGTTTGCCGTTAGGCCAGAACATGAAGTCTCCCGCCAGCTCTCCAGAGATGAAGTTGGTCACTCTCCCGTTCTGCCTGAGGTGGACCCATTCGGGCCCCACGCCAAGCATGAACTCTGTCTTTCGTGTGTGAGAGATGTTGTCCTTGCCTAGCGATGCGTCGAAGAGATTGCGCGGCGCGATACGCGGCGGATTATGGTCGTCATCCTCCGTGTTTGGCGCTGGAATTTGCACTAGGTTCGACTTGTACCCGGCGTTGTCGCACGAGGTGAAGCCGGACTAAGGAGTAGCCGCCACTCCGTCACAGACAATGCCCGCCTGGAACTCCTCGTCGGGAGTGAGCCCGCTGAGGTCGACTCCGGGTTCGCCATTCGGCAAGGTGATTCCGCCGCACGGGCTAATCTGCCTGTCATTCTCTGTATGTTCTTCTCACGAGCACCATCCCTTGCTGCCGTTCCCGGCGTTTCGACGACACGCGCGACGATCATCGTGAGATCGTCGGCCTGGTCACTTCCACCGAAAGCCAGCGCGAGACGGGTTACCGCTTCGAGCGTCTGGTCCGCCGGTTGGCCGCGATGCTCGCACAATGCGGCGATCAGCCGCTCTTCGCCGAACTCCTCTCCCTCCTTGTTGGCCGCCTCCGTCACGAGCGTCTTCATATCTGGCCGATTCTTCTTTGAACGCGGGAGCGCGCGTGATTGGTGAGTGGCTTCTGGCCTTCTTTTTGCAGCGCTTCTGGGGTCGCTGACGTTCTGATTTCCAGACCTGCAGGACCCCACGATAAAGCATAAGTAGTAGCCCCGATGACATGGGAAGGCAAGGTCATTCTTCACTTAGCTCTTCAATCGAGCAGGCTGCGGGCGAATGCAGGGGCGAACCTCATCCCGTGACCCTTCTTCACAATTCAGACAAGTCGGAATCGATACCGCTCAAGCTGCTCCGTCTCTATCAAAGCTTCGAGTTTGAGTGTCCTTTTTACGAATGAGAGTCGTCCAGCCGGATCGCCTTCCAAGGTTGCCAAACCAAGTGCAACGGCCTCCGTATAGGCATCGCCTACTTCCCTGTATCTTTTTCGCCATTTGTAAAATGAATCAACGGCTCGAACCTCCGTCTCGAAGCCGCCTTCACATGGCTTGATTGTGGGAACCACTTTCATCCTGGGCATAACCAAACCTAACATTTTCCTGTTTCGCGGCTCAATCCCGTCTTCATGCAGCACAGAGTCATCTGCTGGCGCGGCTCGCAATTATCGTGTCAAGTACGTGAGCATCGTTACAGAAGGATCTGATTTTTCCATGCAACCTTTTTTGTAACCCCCGCCAAATGTGGGCACCACGGTTTTTGGGTGATGGCAGCTCTTGAGTATTCTTCGTCTGGTTGACCTGCCGCGCCTCTTTCAACCGGGGATCTGGAATGTGATAGCTTGTCACTCAGTTAAGCTCGATTCCTCCTACTGGTTCGGTCAATTTATTGTTCCAGCCAATTCTCTAGAGGACGGTACCATCGGGATGCGCATGGTTGCCCGGAAGCCGCACTGGCGAGGAAGCGTTGCAGAACTGGGTCTCGCGCGAAGATCCGCTGTTCTTACACTCATGGTCTGCTTTTTTCTTCAAGCCTGCGGTTCGAATTCGACGACCAAACTCACAAGCAGCTCTCTCAGCATAACGACGACTTCCCTGCCGAGCGGAATGGTGGGAACTGTTTACTCGGCGACTCTGAAGGGATCGGGTGGAAAGACGCCCTATAGCTGGACACTGACAGCCGGAACACTTCCCGCAGGTCTGAGTCTTTCCTCAAGCGGCGTGATCAGCGGTACTCCGACATCAGCGACGAATGCAACATCGCTCACCTTCAAGGTCACGGACTCAAGCCAGCCGGCCCAAACGAATTCCGCAACACTTTCTCTCACCATCAAATCTGCGGCGCCGGCGATCACGACGACCTCCTTGCCAAACGGAAATGTGGGGGCGGCCTACAACTCAAGTCTGGCTGCAAGCGGCGGAACGCCGCCCTACACCTGGACACTGACGGGCGGAACCCTGCCCGCAGGTCTTAGCCTTTCCTCGAGCGGCGCTATCAGCGGCACGCCGACTGCCACTGCGAACGCAACCTCGCTTACCTTCAAGGTCACGGACGCAAGCCAGCCGGCACTGACGAGTTCCGCAACCCTCTCGCTCACCATCACAAACGCCGTTTCAGTTTCCATCTCTCCGAAGCGCGCGGGGTTGACGATTACGCAGACGTTGTCGCTGACCGGGAAGGCAAGCGATGGAGGGGCGGTGAACTGGAGCGCGGCAGGTTCGAGTTGTTCTGGAACGGCATGCGGAACATTTTCAGCGCAAAAGACGGCAAGCGGGTCGCCTGTTACCTATACCGCTCCGGGTACGGCGGGGCAGTACACGATCACAGCCACCAGCGTGAATGACTCTGCCGGGTCCTCATCTGTGACGGTGGGAGTCACCGACCTTGCAGGAGTTGCGACGTACCACAACAACGCGGCTCGCAATGGCGTGAACTCGCAGGAGTACACGCTCTCGCCCAGCAACGTTACTGCCAGCACCTTCGGGAAATTGTTCAGCTGCACGACTGATGGCGCGATCTACGGGCAGCCCCTATGGGTTCCAAATCTTACCATCGGCGGGGTAAAGCACAACGTTGTCGTCGTCGCCACGCAACACGACGGCCTCTATGCATTTGACGCGGACGCCAGCCCCTGCGTAACTCTCTGGCATGCGAACCTGATCGATACGTCCCATGGCGGAACGGCAGGAGAGACATCCGTTCCAACTACCCTGGTTGGTCAAGGTAATGGTGACATTCAACCTGAAATCGGAGTCACCGGCACGCCTGTAATCGATCTTGGAACAGATGTGCTCTACGTGGTTTCCAAATCTGTCGATTCAACGAAGACCAATTTCTATCAGCGCCTGCATGCGATCAATCTACTTACAGGCAATGAGAATCTCTCCACCGGTCCAGTGGTCATCTCGGCCACGTTTCCTGCGATCGGTACTACACCAACATTTTCAGCGAAACAGGAAAACCAGCGAGCTGGCGTGGCCCTTATCGATGGTGTTGTCTATATAGCCTGGGGATCTCATGAGGACACGGACCCTTTTTACGGGTGGATGATCGGATACGATCCCGCAACTCTATCTCAGCGTTACGTTCTCAATACAGCGCCTAATACTGGCGAGACAAGTATCTGGATGGGGGGTGGCGCGCCGGCCGCGGACTCATCCGGCAACATTTACGTCATTACTGCGAACGGGAATTTCGATGTGACAAATGCCACGGCGCCCAATAACGATTATGGCGATTCGTTCCTGAAACTCACTAGCAGCTTGACCGTCTTGCAGTATTTCACTCCCGCTGATCAGTCCACTGACAATTCGATAGATAACGACTTCGGATCAGGGGGAGCGGCAGTTGTTGTGGATCTTCCGGCAAACGGAACCCATCCGAACCATCTCGTGATCGGGGGCGGCAAGGACGGCTACCTCTGCCTGCTGAATCGGGATTCGCTTGGTGGATACAGTGCTACAAATGGCGGCGCGGTTCAGTTGCTGAATCTTGGGGCCGGCATCTATGGGACTCCCGCCTACTGGAACTGGTCGTTCTATCTGGCTGGAATGAGTGGCCACCTTCAGCAATACACGCTCAACTCGTCCACATATACAATCAATTCCTCGCCGACGTCTTCATCGGCTGCGATCTACGGATTTCCTGGTGCGACTCCTTCGATAACCACGAAGCCGGACAATTCAAATGCCATTCTCTGGGCACTCGACAACACTCAATACTGCACATCAGAGTCACCGGGGTGTGGGCCGGCCATACTCCACGCATATGACGCAACAAACCTTGCGACGGAATTCTGGAACAGCTCGCAGGGGACAGGAAACGCCGCCGGCTTTCCAGTGAAGTTCACTTTCCCAACTGTTGCGAATGGAAAAGTTTACGTAGGAACGCGTGGGAACGACAGCCAGCAGCCGGGGAATACTGCAACGATCCCGGGAGAATTGGACGTTTACGGCTTACTGCCGAACTGAAAAGAATCGGCAGAGCCTCGCGCCTAACCTGGTCGTGACCTTAGGTCAAGCCTCATGCGAACTGATCGAGGCTGAATCCCAGCTTGTAATTCTCGCCATGTGCCTGCAGGTCCTCCCAGGTGACTTCGCGCTTCTGGTAGCCAGCCATGCGACCAAGCATGCAACTGAGCGCGGTCTCCACGCCCGCGGCAATCTGATTGTGCGCAGGTCCCGAGACGATGCTAGCGATAAAAGTACGCTCTTTGTCACGGTCGGCGAATTCAAGGTTGTCGAGGAAGGCGCCGTTGGCTGCGAATTTTCCGGAGCCGGGCGTCGTGGCAGCGGAGTCCTGATAGGTCCACGCATTCGAGCCCGTGATCGCGATGGCGCCGGAGTAAGGACACGTCGCCGAACCGCTCGTGCCGAAAAGCTTGAGGCCTGCGTCGAAGACGTTGTCCGTACCGAACTGCGTTGAAGCGAACGAGAAATGCACGTCGTTGGGATAGGTGAAGTCGACCTGGTAGTTGTCCCAGCAATCGCCGTAATGCGTGAGCACGTTGCGGCCGCCAGTTGCCGTGGCCTTCAGCGGATGCGCGCCAAGCATCCAATTGCAGAGGTCGATGATGTGAATGTTTTGCTCGACGAGGATGTCGCCTGAGAGTGCGCGATCCCAGAGCCAGTTGCGCAGGCGGTATTCATCCGGACCTTCGCCCTCACGCTTCTTCTCGGTCGAGGCAGGCGCGTTGTAGTTGCCAGAGACTGTGACGATCTTTCCCACTGCGCCAGCCTTGATCTTCTCGGCCAGGGCCGCGATCGGCGGAGCGTTGCGGCATTGGAAGCCGACATCCACGCTTTGATTCGGCTTCACGCGTTTGGCGATTTCGAGAGCCTGTCTCGTCTGTGCGACGTCGATGCCCACGGGCTTCTCGCAATAGACATGCTTGCCCGATGCGACGGCGGCTTCGAGATGCTGCACGTGAAAAAACGGCGGCGTCGAGATCTGGATCAGGTCCACGTCAGGCGAGGCGGCCAGCTGCTCGTAGGCATGCGGACCCTTGAAGAGCATCTTGCTGTCGATAGCAGGCTGCCCGAGGCTCGCGTTCAGCTTGTTGAAGCGATCCCGCCCGGTGGCGAGATTGTCGGCGAACAGGTCGGCGAGGGCGACCACGCGCGCGGAGGTGTTCTTCGCAAACGATGTGGCGACACTGGTACCGCGATTGCCACATCCCAGCAGCCCGTGCCGCACAGCCGAGTTCGCTTCATATCCAAATACCGCGCGTGGATTGAGCAACAACATGCCTGAAACCATCCCCGATCCAGTCTGCAGAAACTTCCGACGATTCATGATTCCTCGCGTTCATCTTGTATCAGGCACAACCACTTGCCCGAGGGGGTGTCATCCTGAGCGCAGCGGCATTCTTCAGCGGAGGGAAGGATCCGCTTTTGCATTTCCCGCCGCTAGCGCCTAACTTTAGCCGCGCCACGCTCTCTCAGGACCTCAAGAGCGAACCCCGGATCATGCGAGCACCCCATCCAGTATCTGCTGCAGGTACATCTTCTCGTTCTTCACATCCTCAATCTGCTGTGGACCCGAAGTCTCGCGCTCGATGGTGACAGCGCCGGTATAGCCCAGCTTATGCAGCTTTGTGAATACCGTCTTGAAGTCCACAAGCCCCTGGCCGATCAGCACCTCTTCGCCTAGCTTGCTCGGATCCGTCGGCCACTTGCCGTCCTTCGCATGCACGCTGCGTACATGCGTACCGATGATGTCGACGGCATCGACAGGATTAGCTTTGCCGTAGAGGATCAGGTTGGCGGTATCCAGTCCCACCGCGAGATTCGGAAGACTTGCGTCACGAATCATCCGCGACATGGTAGTCGGAGTCTCCTGGCCTGTTTCCATGAGGAAGTATTGGCCGTTGGCGTGGCAATGTTCGGCGACGGTGCGAATCGCGGCGACCGCCTGGGGATAGAGCGCATCGGTCGGATCCTCAGGAATGAATCCGCAATGGGTCTGCACCTGGCCGATGCCGAGCAGTTTTGCAAAGTCCGACACCTGCCGCAGCGCGTCGATTCGTGCAGCGCGCGTCTTCGGCGGGACGAGGCCGATAGTCGATGGACCCTGCATAAAGTTCCACTCAAGCGGTGCGGGTCCGACAACCTCAACAGTCGTCGCGACCAGATCATATTTCGCCAACAGGTCTCCAATCTCTTTCGCAGCATCGGCCGTGAACTTGTTGATGTAGCCATCGAGCGACAGAAAGCAGTTGCTGAAACCCATGTCGTGAACACGCTTGATGGTCGCCTCAGGCGCGCCAAACGGGCTGATCAGCAGACCCAGTTCCATCGGCTTGAGCTTCGTCGGATCGGGCTCTGCAAATGCGGGAATCGGATGAAGACCAGTTGTAATTGCGGCAGCAGCAGCGGTACCCAGAAATGTACGGCGGTCCATGGAGTTCCTTTCTCTGGAACAGCTTCGGAGGAAATCTCCCGTTTGTGTGTCGTTTGAAATCTAAGCGCTAACCCCGCTGCTCCGCAAGTGCAGAGGCGCCCAGCACCAAACGCCGAGAGTTCGGCTTGTCAGGAGAAAAGATTCGGAGCAGCGGTGACGCTCATGCAGAGGAAGAGTTGAGTTCTTCGAGGATGCGCCGTACAGCCTCATCAGCAGCTTTCACCAACTCCGCCGAAAGCTCCAGCGCGATCGGCTGCCTGGGATCGATGGTGATGGCGTACAGCACCACTTCTCGCTCGCCGCTTTGCATGTAGAAGGCGTCCAGCAGATCCTTCACACCAATATCGTGCGCCGTCAGAGTGGGTGGATAGTCTTTGGAGAAGCGCGGCGTGGTGCGCGTAACGGTCCCAGGAGGGTTGCCGTCATCGGTGGCATCGATCAGGATGATGTGGCCAGCGTTTTGCAGCGGCTCCAGCAGAATGAATCCGCCGGTGCCGCCGTCCAGGCATTCCACATTTGCAGGGAGGGCATGTTTTTCCAGAGCCCGGACTACATGAACGCCGACGCCCTCGTCGCCCATGATTACGTTGCCGAGCCCTAGTACCAGAGTCTTTTTTGCGTCCGTACTCACCAGCACCTCGCGTCACCCAGTATCCCAAAATACTACGGCAGCCCCAGGCGTTGGTTTTTAAATCCCTGGTCCCTGATCCCTATTTTTTCGTCGCTGCGTCTTTCACTCGATCGAACTTCCATCCGCCTACGATCGAGGAGATGGTACCGCGCCCCTCAATGTAGTCGTGATAGAACGCCAGATACACGTGAACCACGATGAACACGACAAAGAACCACAGAAAAAGATGATGCCAGTAGCGGACGCTCATCTCGCCGCCCATGATCGGCACAATCCACGTGAACATTCGCGGTATAAACGAGTTGCTCATGCTGGAATAGAGCGCAAACCCGGTGATCGACTGCGCCACGAATGCGAGAAACGTGAAGAAGTAGATGAACCCGGCCAACGCGTTGTGTCCGGTTGAGATGGGTCCATGCAGTTTCGTCTCAAGTACATCTGCCTTGACGACGTCTACGATCTCCTGCCGCTGCGCCTTCGTCAGCGGGAAGAACGCGTTCCAGCGTGCGTACTTGTTGCCCACAAATCCCCAGTAGAGCCGCGCCAGGAAGTTGAAGACATACACATACGCGCAAAGAAAGTGTAGAAAGCGCACCCAGCCGAACCAGTACTGCTGATAGGCTTCAGCCGCGTAGAACGCGCGGATGGGTGCTCCAATCAGGTATCCGGTTATGCACAGGACCACCAGCGCGATCGCGTTGATCCAGTGGTACGCGCGTACCGGCAGTTCCCATACATACACCCGCCGATACTCCGCCGGACGATTGCCATTTCCATAAACGGACTTGCCTGCGATTCCAGTAGTACTCATAGCGTCACTCGAAGGAGATCTGGTTGAGATGCCGTCCCTGCGGATCGTACAAGTGCACAGCGCAGGCAAGGCACGGGTCAAAGGAGTGAATCGTCCGGATGATCTCGACCGGCTCATCGAGCTTGGCCACCGGCGTGCCGATCAGCGCCGCTTCAAAGGAAGAGTGCTGCTTCTTGGCATCGCGCGGAGACCCATTCCAGGTGGTCGGAACCACAAGCTGGTAGTTCTCGATCTTGCCGTCCTTGATCTTGATCCAATGAGCGAGGGCACCACGCGGAGCTTCCACGAGTCCAACGCCCTCTGCTTCTTTCGGCCAGGTGCTCGGGTCCCACTTCTCGTTGTTGAAGGTCGACGTCTCGCGTGTCTTCACGCGCTCGATCAGTTGAGCGTAGAACTCCTTCAGCCATCCCACTTCCAACGCAGCAGACAGGCCGCGTGCAGCGGTGCGTCCAAGCGTAGAGAAGAGCGCATCCAGTGGAACACCCAGCTTACCCAGCGTCTGACCAACCAGCTCTTTCACGTCGTCGTGACCGGAAGCGTAGGCAACCAGCAGGCGCGCCAGTGGACCAACCTCCATCGGGTTGTCCTTCCACCGCGGCGTCTTCAGGAACGAATATTTTTCGTATCCCTCCAGCGACTCGAACGGAGGCTGCGGGCCCGAGTACTTGATCTCGGTCTCGCCTTCCCACGGATGCAGGCTAACCTGGTCGCCGCCTGCGTAGGTGTACCAGGATGAAGCGATGTACTCCTTGATCTCCTGCGAGTCCTTGGGATTTACCGGATATACATGGCTCAGATCGCGGTTGAGTATGGCGCCGCGCGGATACTTGAACGCCTCAGGCTTGTTGTAGCCCTGCGTCGGGTACTCGCCGTAGCTGAGGTAATTCTTCAGTCCTCCGCCCCACTGCGCCCAGTCCTTGTAGAACGAGGCCACCGCGAGCAGATCAGGCACATAGACCTGGTTGACGAATTCATCAGCTTTTGCAATCAGGCTGCCAACAAGGTTCAGGCGCTCCGTGTTGATCGCTGCTACTTCGTCCACATCGATGGAGCAGGGAACTCCGCCCACAAGATAATTCGGGTGCGGATTCTTGCCGCCGAACACGGCGTGAATCTTGACGATCTCCTTCTGCCACTCCAGCGCATCAAGGTAATGCGCAACAGCGATCAGGTTAACTTCCGGCGGAAGCTTGTATCCCGGATGGCCCCAGTAGCCGTTGGCAAAGATGCCCAGACCGGTGGCGGCGAATTGTTTGATCTTGTTCTGCACATCCGTAAAGTGCGCGGCTGTGTTCTTGTCATAGCTTGAGAACGACTGCGCAATCTCCGCAGCCTTCTTCGGATCGGCCTTGAGCGCATTCACAATGTCGACCCAGTCCAGCGCGTGCAGGTGGTAGAAGTGCACCACGTGATCCTGCACATGCTGCGTCGCCGTCATGATGTTGCGAATCAGCTCCGCCGTCGGAGGCAGCGAAATGCCCAGCGCATCTTCTACTGCACGGCAGCTCGCCATGGCGTGAACCGTGGTGCAGACGCCGCACACGCGCTCGGTAATAGCCCAGGCATCGCGTGGATCGCGGCCGATAAGAATCTTTTCCAATCCGCGAATCATGGTGCCTGAACTGAATGCGTCGGTAATGACGCCGTTTTCCACCACTGCCTCTACACGCAGGTGGCCTTCGATACGAGTTACGGGATCAACAACGATGCGAGTCATGGCCGCTTAGGACTCCTTCTGGTCATCTGCGTGTACTTCCGCGATGACTTCCTTTTTGCGAATATTTGTAATTACGGCATGCGCCGCGACACCCGCCAACGTAGTTGCTGCGACAATCGTGCCGACCGTGTCCGCCGTGCTTTCGATGCCGAAGCCGGGGAAGGACGAAAGGTGCTGATACAGCGGGCCATTATCCCAGAAGCCCTCTTCGCTGCAGCCGATACACGGGTGGCCAGACTGGATCGGATAGCTGGTGCCCTCGTTCCACTTCACCACCGAGCAGGCGTTGTAGGTCACCGGACCTTTGCAGCCCATCTTGTACAGGCAATATCCCTTGCGCGCGTTCTCGTCGTCGAATGACTCCACGAAGAGTCCGGCATCGTAATTCGGGCGGCGGTAGCACGTGTCGTGTACGCGGCGTCCGTAGAACTCCTTCGGCCTGCCAAGGTTGTCGAGCGCCGGAAGCTGGCCAAGCACCAGCACGTGCGTCACGATCGCCATCATCACGTCAGCAATCGGCGGGCATCCCGGCACGTTGATCACCGGCTTGTCCACCAGCTTGTGAATTGGCGTTGCGTTAGTCGGATTCGGCTTCGCCGCCTGCACGCAACCGTTCGAAGCGCAACTGCCCCAGGCAACAATGGCCGCCGCATCCTTCGAAACTTCCTGCAGAATCGATTGGGCCGTCTTCCCGCCGATCATGCAGTAGACGCCGCCGTCCTTGGTCGGAACCGCGCCTTCGACGAGAACTATATATTTGCCTTTGTTATTTTTAATGGTGTCGTTCAGGCTCTTTTCAGCCTGGAACCCCGACGCTGCCATCAGCGTCTCTGAATAATTTAGCGAGAGCACATCGAGCAGAGCGTCTGCCACGATCGGGTGCGATGCCCGGATAAACGACTCGCTGCAACAGGTGCACTCCTGAAAATGCATCCAGACTACGGCCGGCTTTTCCTTCTTCTCAAAAGCCGACACCACCTGAGCTACGCCGCTCTTCGCAAAACCGGCAGCCGCTGCGGCTGCCGTGCAAAATTGCAGGAATTGTCTGCGGCTGTACCCCTTCTTCTCCATCGACTGCCAAATCGTCTGCCCCATGCCCACCTCGCTTGCAGGCGTCACTCGCCTTGCAGGCACTGGAGTTTCGTAAGGGCCGATCATGTCGGCCAGATCACATTCCCAACTCCAGCGAATGATGGCACAGTACTTATCTCTAAACACGATCGGCTGTGAGCGTCGTCACAAGTGTTGCAAATCACGTATTTCGCATATCTCGCAATCGCGGGTGTGAGGTACATCACTTCTCGGCGGCAACAATCCGGAGCTCCACATACCCCCATCGACCGGTATGTGTACAGGCAGACTTTACAGTTTAGCTGTATATATGCGATATTGATCTTGTGGGCAGTCGAAAGTCTTCTACTCAAACCGCGCTCGCCCGTACGCTTGCTGCCGAGATGCGTACAGTATTCCGCAAGCTCAAGCTGCGTGTACGCGAGCGTGGGGGCGGCAACGATCTGACGCCGTCACAGGCTTCCGTTCTTCTTCGACTCGAAAACGATGGTGCGGCCACGGTTTCAAGCCTGGCCCGAGCGGAAGGCATGCGACCGCAGTCCATGAGCACTATCGTTGCGCCGTTGCACAAGTCCGGCCTGATCAGTGGTGCACCTGACCCGAGCGACGGGCGGCAAACCCTGATGTCTCTCACGCCTAAATGCTTGAAGTGGCTTCAGGAGGGCAGGGCTGCGAGACAGGACTGGCTCACCTCGACCATCTCCCAGAGGCTTTCTGTTCACGAGCAGGAGAAGCTTCAGGCGGCACTCGAACTGCTTGCGCGGCTGGTTGAGGATTGAACCTGCTGCGTCCTGCCTTTACCGATCTCGGCCCGTCGTCTGAGAAAAGGAACCCCTGCATTATGAATTGGCTTTCGCTTATGTCGTACTTCTTTGGGGGCGCTTTTGCCGCAAACGCCATCCCCCACTTTGTCTCCGGCGCGATGGGACACCCCTTTCAAAGTCCGTTTGCAAAACCGCCCGGCCAGGGACTCTCCTCTTCAACGGTCAACGTTGTCTGGGGATTCTTCAACGCGGTTGTCGCGTATCTGCTCGTCGCGCATGTCGGCGCTTTTGATCCGCGGACCACAAGCCACATCTTTGCGTTCGGCCTCGGCGCGCTGCTCATCAGCATCTTCTCGGCGCGTCACTTCGGCCAGTTTCATGGGGGCAACGCGCCGACGCGCACATGAAGAACCCAGTGGCCGGCACCTTTCGCTCCCTCATAAGCTTCAACTTCCGCTTGTGGACGGCTGGCGCTTTGATCTCCAACATCGGGACCTGGATGCAGCGCGTTGCTCAGGATTGGCTCGTGCTGACGCAACTAACTCATCACGATGCGTCGGCGCTCGGTATCGTGATGGGCCTCCAGTTCGCGCCGCAACTTCTGCTCCTGCCCTGGACGGGATCGGCAGCGGACCGTCTCAACCAGCGCAAGCTCCTGATGCTCACCCAGGCAACGATGGGCGTGCTTGCGCTCGTCCTGGGAGTTCTCACGATCGCTGGAGTCATCCAGCTCTGGCACGTGTATGTGTTGGCCTTTCTGTCCGGTTCTGCCGCTGCGCTCGATGCTCCGGTGAGACAGACGTTCGTGGCAGAAATGGTAGGCGACGCCGATCTCCCCAATGCCGTCGCGTTGAACTCAACCTCGCTCAATGCTGCCCAGATGATCGGTCCTGCCGTCGCCGGTTTACTCATAGCAGGGGTTGGCATCGGCTGGGCTTTTCTTCTAAACGGGCTCTCATTCGCGGCGGTTCTGATCTCGATGTCTTTCTTTCGCCTCCCCGAGCTGCGCGTAAGCGCCAGGGCGCATCGCACTTCATCTGGATTTCTGGAAGGATTTCGCTACGTGTGGAGAAGACCGGACCTCCGGGCGATCCTGATCATGTTGTTTCTGATCGGCACCTTTGGCTTGAACTTTCCGATCTTCATCTCGACCATGGCCGTGAACGTCTTCCACTCCGACGCACGTGCGTTCGGACTGCTCTCCTCCATCATGGCCGTGGGCACTATCTCAGGATCCTTGTTTGCAGCTGGCCAGCACAAACCAAGCTTGGCATCCCTTTTGGCAGGAGCAGGCGTCTTCGGGCTTGGCTGCACTCTGGCCGCTCTGGCGCCTGGATACTGGGGATTTGGAGCAGCTCTCGCTGTCATCGGCGCGGCTGGCCTGACCTTCACCAACGGCACCAACAGCATCATGCAACTCTCCACAGAACCAGCGATGCGGGGCAGAGTGATGGCCCTCCGGGTTGGCGTTGCACTTGGGGGAACGCCAATCGGCGCACCAATCGTTGGTTGGGTTGCCAACCACTTTGGCCCTCGCTGGGCGCTCGGCGTCGGCGCCGGGGCGGGCTTCACTGCAGCCCTGGTAGCAGCCTGCGTTCTCGCCCGCCTCAAGGAGCCGCTGCTCGCTCAGTAATCTGTCCTGCAATGACCGTCTATGTATATTGCGGCCTTAAGCACCGAATTCCTCAAGCTAACATACCTGTTCACATACCTGTTCATATCTGCAATTTAAATGAGGTTGCCCGCAACACTTCCACAACCTCCAGAACAGTCCCAAGTGGATGAAAGCGCGAGATGTACGGTTGCACCCAATCCGGCTCCGGGTCTTGAACACCTACTGTAAGAACTGCCAGCTTCCCATCGAGCCTCAGAGGAAGATAATCCGGCAGGTTGGTGATCGAAAGGCCCACGCGAGTCAAATTTCAACCTTTCTCTTCTTGATCGAGAGTGCGCGTCGCTCAAAATGCGCCAGGAGGATCTAGAATGGAGCGTTCTGCTGCGCTCGCAGCACTGTCAGGAACGGGCATTTTGCTTGCGATCTCCTTTTGCGCAAGCTTCGCCTGCGCCCAGGCGATGGATTCTCCCGGACGCGATCAGAAAAATGATCCTCCGACGATCGATCAAGTGCTGAAAAAGGTGGATCAGTTGGTTCGGCAGAACGAACAGCTGGAACAGCATGATCAAGATCTTGAAAAGCAGAATCGCGAGCTGATGGATCAGATCTCGTCGATGCGCCGCATTCTCTCCGGGAGTTCCGATGCATCACAGGCTGCAAAAATTGGAGAGGCTGATGCGACAGCGCAGGCTCTCCGCAGTGCAGTCGCCGAAGAAACCCAGCCGGACGAGAGCTCAATACCGGGCACAGGAGCCTCAGGCAACACCGCGCTGCGAAAGGCATCCCTCAGCTGGCTCAAGCGACCATGGGCTCCGGTGGGTGCGCCTGCAACCCCTGCCGGTCTGGGGCAGAGCGCAGAGGAGCAACCGGAATGGGGCACATACACTCCGAACTTTGGTTTCAAAGTTGCGAGCACAGAGCATGGCGACATGAACCTCAGCATCTTCACCTATGCTCGTTACCTGAACCAGCGAGCTCTTGCGCCAACATACACAAATTATTTTGGGGTCACCAGCAACATCCAGCAGCGTCAGGACTTCCAGCTCAACAAAATGCAAGTCAAGTTCTTTGGCTGGATGATGGACAAGAGAATGCGCTACTTTCTCTACGCGTGGACCTCCAACGCGGGGATGGGACAAGGCGCGCAGGTGGTGCTCGGCGGGAATCTGAACTACACCTTCAACAAATACGTCACCATCGGATCCGGGATATTCTCACTGCCTGGCGTCCGTACGCTCGAAGGCAACTTTCCTTATTGGCTTAGCGTAGACAGCCGCCTGATCGCCGACGAATTTATGAGGCCTTCGTATACGAGCGGCGTCAGAGCCAGCGGAATACTCCGAAAGGGGCTCATCTATCAGACGATGATCGGCAACAATCTTAGCCAGTTGGGCGTAAGCGCAGCCCAATTGCCCAATTATTTCAAAACCAATGCCACGGCTCTCGTCTGGATGCCGACGACAGGAGAATTCGGCACCGGATTTGGCGACTTTGAAAACCATCAGCAAATGGCAACGCGCCTGGCCGGTCATTTCTCTTACAGCAAGGAGAACAAGCAGAGTCAGCCGAACTCTGAGGACCCGGAGAACACCCAGCTGCGACTCTCCGACGGCAGCATCATTTTTACGCCGGGCCTCTTCGGACCAGGAATTGTCATCACAGATGCGGTTTACAAGATGTTCTCCGTCGATGGCGGAATCAAGTATCACGGCTATGCGCTTGAGGGAGAGTTCTACAATCACTGGCTCAGCAATTTCCACGGCTTCAACACGTCGAGCGTGAAGACCGACCGCGATGATGGCTACCAGCTTCAGGCTTCGGCAATGCTGCTGCCACAGACTCTCCAGGGCTATGTTGGCGGGTCAGAAGTGATTGGCCACTACGGGCGACCGTGGGACTTCCGTGCGGGCGTCAATTACTTCCCGTACAAGAACAGAGTTGTCCGGTGGAATACTGAGTTTCTTTACCTCTACAGGTCCCCGGTCGGATACACATCTGTTCCGTTCGCTCTTGGCGGCACAGGGCCGGTCTTCTATACAACGTTTGAGTTGGCGTTTTGAGCAGGGTGCCCCAGGTCTCGTTTCTGAGACCTCGAAAAGCTCGAATCTTCGCCAACAGAGATTACCCCAGATATGTCGCCTTCTCAGATGCAATGCTCTGCGCGTTGCGCAGTGATCCACACCCGACCTTCTTCCTAAAAGAGAAGTCAAGCCCCCGTTTCTCCCCCTCGGCGCTAGGTTTCGGATGTCCAACCCTCCGGCACTCCGGAGATCGCATCGCCTGCGGCGTGATCGAGAAGTAGTGGCGTCCCCAGTCCAGAATTCGCCTGAGAGCCCCCAGATGCTCCAATGACGAATCGGCAACCACGTTACAAATTGAGTGTCACGACTGACGCTATAGGCGTTTCAGAGGAGTAATCCCGAAGATCGCGTGCAAGTGGCCCTCGATGAGTGATTTGGTCTGAACTCGCCAGTCGACATCGGCAGGATCGGCATCAACTATCTGGGCTCGAAAGGCAACACCTCCCTGACAGATTTCCGCGGCTGCCCATCCATCTCCAACGGCCGCCCGTCCCTGATCCTCGACTCCAAACCACTTATCCTGCCTGTCACATCTTGACAATCATGATGAGTGAGATATACCGTCATCTCCCATGGACGATCAGAACACTGACGTGATCCAGGGAACACTCGACATGCTGATACTGAAGACCCTCAGCCTGGAGCCCATGCACGGCTTCGGCATCGCCCGCCGGGTGGAGCAGATCTCGCGCGGCGTCTTCAAGGTGAACCCCGGCTCGCTGCTCACCGCGCTGCAGCGGCTCGAGCGCGCCGGATGGCTCGACGCCGAGTGGAAACAGACTGAGAATGCTCGCCGCGCCAAGATCTACAGCCTGACCCGTGCGGGCCGAAAGCAACTCGAGGTGGAAACCGCAGACTGGAACCGGCGCGTAGGCGCCATCGCCCGCCTGCTGAAAGCGGAGATCTGATATGTCAGTGTGGCGGCAATGCACGCGCGGCCTGCGCTCCCTCTTTCGCCAGTCGTGCGCCGATGAAGACATCGCCGCCGAAATCCGCCAGTACTTCGACGATGCCATGGCCGCCGGCATTGCCCGCGGCCTGAGCCCCGAACACGCGCGCCGGGTCGCGCGAGCCGAAATCGGCAACCTGACGCCTATCCACGAACAGGTGCGCTCCTACGGATGGGAAAACGGCGTACGCAGCTTCCTCTTCGATCTGCGCTATGCCGCGCGCCAGCTCCGCATGCATCGCGGATTCAGCATCATCAGCATCATCACGCTCGCCCTGGGCATCGGCGCCAGCACGGCGATCTTCAGCGCCGTTAATCCCATCCTGTTTTCGCCACTGCCGTATCCTCAGCCTGATCGCATTCTGATGATCTGGAACACGTGGCGCGGCCAGCGCTTCGAGCTCTCCTACGGCACCTATCGCGAACTGAAGGAACGCAGCGGTTCCTTCGATTCGATGGCCATCTTCGAGCCGTGGCAACCTACCCTCACCGGCAACTCCATCCCCGAGCGTCTTGAAGGCCAGAGCGTCAGCGCCAGCTTCTTTCGCGTCCTGGGCATCACGCCCGCTCTCGGCCGCGATTTCCTGCCTCAGGAGGAAGCTGTGCACGGGCCCCGATCCGTCATCCTCAGCGACTCCCTGTGGGAGCGCCTCTTCCATCGCGACCGCAACATTCTCGGGCATTCCATCAAGCTCAATGACGATAACTACACTGTTATCGGCATCATACCCGCTGGTTTCGAGAATGTTCTTGCCCCCAGCTCCGGCATCTGGACGACAGCGCAATACGACCCCAATCAACTCGGCACGCATTTCAACTCGTTCGCATGGGAATGGGGCCTGCATCTGCGCCTGGTCGCGCGCGTCAGACCGGGCATCCAGAGGACGCAGGCCATCGCCGAGATCGATCAGATTGCGAGCCATCCACTGCCGGACTTCCCCCGCCCGAGTTGGGCTGCTCTGGAGCACGGGCTCATTGTCGATCGGCTTCAGGATTCCGTTGCGCACACGCTGAAGCCCGCCCTGCTGGCTATCGCGTGCGCGGTTGTTCTGGTTCTGGCCATCGCATCAGTCAACGTTCTTAACCTGCTGCTGGCCCGCGGCACGGAGCGGCGCGGAGAATTTACCGTGCGTGCCGCACTGGGCGCTTCGCGACGCCGCGTCCTGCGCCAGGTCGTCACGGAGAGCCTGCTGCTCAGTTTTGTCGGTGGAATTTGCGGCATCGGCGTCAGCTTTGCGGGAGTGCGCGCGCTTGTTGCCCTCAGCCCTCCCGGCCTTCCGCGCATCGATGCCGTTAGCGTCGACTTCACGGCTCTCCTTTTTGCCATTGCCATCACGAGCGCCATCGGCTTGCTCATCGGCGTGATTCCGGCTGCGCATCTCTCACGCGCCGATCTGCAGTCAGGGCTCCATCAGAATTCGCGCCGCAGCGCCGGACGCCAGAGCCCGACGCGCCGCGCGCTCGTGGTCACTGAGGTCGCTCTCGCTCTGGTTCTTCTTGTCGGAGCCGGCCTGCTTATGCGGAGCATGCAGCGCCTGCTCAACGTGGATCCCGGTTTCGACACCAGCCACTTGCTCACACTGCAGGTGCAGAGTTCCGGCCATCAATTCGATGAGTTGTCCACCGCCCGCGGCCAGGGAGATGGCGCGCGCCGCCGCTTTTTCGAGCACGCGCTTGAGGCCGTCCGCCGAGTGCCCGGAGTCCAGCAGGCTGCCTTCTCCAGCGTGCTCCCACTGAGCGATGATCCGCCGGCCATGAGCATGTACGGAGCCCGTTTCGAGAACGATTCATTCGAAGGCGGACACACCGTCTTTCGCTACGTCATCAGCCCGCAATTCTGCCAGACCATGGGCATTCCCCTGCGCGGCGGCCGCTTCCTGGACGAGCGCGACACCGCTTTGGCACCGCAGTCTGCGCTGATCAGCGAGTCCCTTGCACGCAGCCAGTTCCCGCATCAGAACGCCATCGGCCAGCGCATCATGGTCGGCCCGCCGAATCGCCCCCCGTACACCGTGGTCGGCGTGGTTGGTGACGTCAAGCAGAGTTCGCTTGCGAGCAGCGATCTGGCCGCCGTCTACCTTTCCACGCGCCAGACGTGGTTCGCCGACGGGACGCTCTCGTTCGTCATCCGCACCGCCGGCGATCCGGCTGCGGTTGTGCCGGCGGTGAAGAACGCCATCTGGTCCGCGGACCGCAACCAGCCCATCGTGCGCGTTGTGACCA
Organism: uncultured Acidobacteriaceae bacterium; assembly: GCA_963735215.1. Lineage (GTDB taxonomy): Bacteria > Acidobacteriota > Terriglobia > Terriglobales > Acidobacteriaceae > Telmatobacter. The sequence continues at coordinate 217,978 of CAVTKF010000020.1, forward strand.
TGCAGCGCCTGGTTGAGAGCTCCGAGGCCGAGCGCCGATTCGTGCTCATTCTCTTCACTGCGTTCGGCATCGTTGCGCTCGCACTGGCCGCTATCGGAATCTACGGCGTTCTGGCCGGAAGCGTGAACGAGCGCACGCGCGAGATCGGCGTGCGGGCCGCGCTGGGCGCCTCGCGCCGCAGCATCGTCACGCTAGTTCTGGGCGATGGCTTCCTGCTGGTGGCAGTGGGAATGGCCCTGGGTCTGGCGGGAACGGCAGTTGCAGGCCGCGGACTTCGCTCGTTGCTCTTCGGCATCACCGCCCTCGACCCGGTCACCTATGCAGCGGTGGTTCTGCTCCTCGCCCTGGTTGCCGCGATCGCCTGCGCCTGGCCCGCATGGCGCGCCTGCCGCGTCGATCCCTGCGTCACCCTCCGCGCGGAATAAAATCCCGCCTCTTTCAACGACTTCAGGTGCCTTGAAACAGGCTTCTCGCCATGGATGCGTCTCGCTTTACGAATAATCGTCGAGTCACTCATAGACGATGATTACTGCCGCAAAGTCTTTGCGACTTGAATCTGGCGAACTACGCTCGGGAATCGGTTGCAGTCGCAACGCGCGTTTATGAGGACTCAACTCATCTCCTGTCGCTTGCTAAAAGCCGAAGCGCTCTATTACGGTCGTCGCTCTTTCACCACCTGTGCCGTTTCGTCTCTTCTTCGTCAGGGGCGCGTCGGCGAGGGAGTCCCTTTTGCCGAGGCCGCGGATCCAGGTGGTTCACGGAACGGTTCCACAGAAATACGCTCGTAACACACTTCCAGCACCGTCAGGTATTCTGTCCCGCCTGGCGCTTGGAGAACTACGCTGTCACCCGCTGCCGACTTCATTAACGCGCGTCCCAGAGGTGACACCCAACTGATGTGGTTGCGGTTGAGATCGACCTCGTCGGTGCCTACGATGCACACCACTCGCTCCACTCCCGCGGCATTGGCATAGCGCACGGTCGCCCCGAAGAATGCCCTCGACTCCGCCTGCCTCGATCTGGGAGCTCCCGGGTCCACCACTTCCGCGGCTTCGATTCGCTTCGTAAGAAAGCGAATCCGCCCATCGATCTGCCGCAGCCGCCGCTTGCCGTACTGATAGTCGGCGTTTTCACTGCGATCGCCGTTGCCGGCAGCCCACGCCACCACCTCCGCCACGGCCGGGCGGTCCCTGGTGAGCAGAAATCGGTGTTCATCTTTCAGGCGCTCGAGCCCGCTCGGCGTTATGTAGTTCTTGACTTGCGTCGCGGGCTCGTCCCCTTGTGGTCTTCTCGTAAACCCTTTCCGCATTTCGTAGTCCTCACAACACGATTCCAGTGGATGCCCCCAGTGAATCCGGATGACGCCGGTGGAAAATACTGGAGGTCATTCATGCGAGTTCATCTGCCCTGAAAATTCAAGACCTGCACGAAACGAGGGTGCCCCATCCAAGCGAAGCTTGGGTGGGAAAGCACGATCTCAACTGATTTTCATGGTCTTGGGTGTCTCGGCGCGACATGTATGACTGCGGTTCTAAATCATTTTTTCATGTCTGCCGGCCCCTTAGCGATCCTATCCATCCTCTCGGACAAGTGCCGGCTAAGGTATGCCTGAGACATCAGTACTGAACTGATAAGGTGCGTGCACAAAAGAGAAGTCAAGCCCTATTGCTTCATTTCAGCGCTAGATCGCTGATTCGAAACGAGAGATTCCACGCGACCGTTTGCATGCAATTACCAACGTTCGGAGCATAATGGTTTCGCACTCAAAATCACGCCTTAGTTCAAACGAAGAAAAGTGGCAGGCGGCCTTCCAATGCCGCGAGGAGCTACCCGTAACTCCTTTCCTGAGAGGACTCTGCGGCTAAGTCCAATCCCAGGAGGATTTTAGAGCGACATCTCCCCCGTAACCTCATGAAAGCAAGAGACTTTTTTTACAGAGTATGCGGTGGGGGTACCCCCATCAAAGAGCTGAAAACTGAGAGCTAAAGCTAACGGCTAGCTGATCACAGACCCCTGATCCCTAATCCCTGATCCCTGATCCCTTGATCAGCTCATCCAGGTAGTCGGGCTTGCTGTCGTCGCGCACCAGGTGCGGATAGCGCGGACCGTCGTGGTAGTTGATGGTGGAGGTCCGATAGTAGTCATCGACTACCACCAGCAGCGTGACGGGCTTGGAACCATCCTTCGCGTCCTTGATGGCAGCACCGAGCAGTTCGGGAGTAAAGACGCGCCCATTCACGCCGACGACCTTCATTCCCGACGAAACACCGGCCTCAAACGCGGGACTCCCCACGATGGAATCGCCGACCATGCCGTCCGCGCCAACCTGCAGCCCGATGGAGTAGACGAATCCGGGATTGCCGCGTCGCCCCTCGAGTTTCGCAGGCTGATCGGTATAGGTCACCTTCCAGCCGCCATTTTCAATCCCGCCCGTCGGCGCCTCGGGTGAAGTTGAATCCAGTCGCGTGTGCAAGAACGTCGCCCAGTCGAATGGAGCGATCGCATTCAGATCGCTGACCAGCTCATCGAAGGTGTAGGTCTTCACCGCGGGCCCATTGTTTGCGCCGCCGTGAAAAGCATGGCAGAAATCATCGATCGATTTCGTCCCATGAGATTCGCGATGGATGATCGTCGCCACTTCGAGCCACAACAGATCGCCTTCGTCGTAGTAGTCCGTTCCGCGCCGCCAGTTCAGCCAGCCGCGAGCGCCAAAGCCCATGCCGAATTCGGCATCCGCGGTATCGCGCAAGGGCCGCCACGTCCGTCCTGGCCGCCCCGGCCCCAGCATCGCCGCGATGCTGGCCAGCCACTCGTGATACTGCTCCGGCGTAAACAAGCCGCTGCGCGCCGCCAGCATCGGGCCAAGGTAGTCGGTCAGGCCCTCGTATCCCCACAGCAGATCGGTCTTCATCGGCTCCTGGTAATAGGGAACGGCGAGGTCCGCGGGCCGGCGGAATTTTCCATTCCACGAGTGCACAAATTCGTGCGCCAGCAGTCCGCCGAGTGCCATGCCTGAGCCGGGTCCGAGCAATACGTCTTCAGGCAGGCGGCTGTCGTTCGACTCATGATGTTCGAGTCCGAAGTGCGCAACGTGATCGCTGAGTCCAAGAATAAAGTGGTAGTCGCGATAGTGCCGAGCGCCAAACAGCTTGCCCGACTCGGCAACCAGGTTGGTCATGGCCTTCTGGTCTTTCGCGCTCATGTTCAATGCGTCTTCGCTGTCGGCCACGATGTCCATCTGGTGATGGATTGGCTCACCCGCGGGCGTAATGTCAATGTTGCGATAGTAGAGGCCCGTAGCAACTGGCGAGTCCACGAGCAGGTCGAGCGAGATAGGCTTGAACGAGACTTCGTTTCCGCTCTGTCCCGCGACCGGAAGGGAACTGCCGAACTTCCAGCCCTCCGGCATGATCAGCTTTGCTTCGTACATCAGCTTCTCAGCCGGCGTCCCTTCCGGATAAAGGGCAACTTCGTTCCATTCGAGGATCAGCAACTTGTCGGTTGCCGATCCGCCGTCCGGCTCGATGTAGTCGTAGTTCGCTTCGAGGCGACTCGCGCCCGCGGGCACATCGACATGAAATGTGAACACGTCCAGCAGATCGCGCTGCCAGGGAATGACCTTGCCGTCTGCTTCGAACTTGAGCCCGGTCAGGCTGGCGATCGGCCCATCCGGCCCATGTTCGCCGGGAATCCACTTTGGGTAATACACAGTGAGCGGTCCAGGTTTGACCGGCATCACGAGGTGCGCATGCAGGATCTTGTTCTGTGTCTTGGTCGCATCCACGGTGAGCGAAATATTCTGGGCGCTGAGACCCAGAGCTCCGGCGACGAGCGCAATTGAGGCGAGAAGTGCAAGCGACTGCACGCGGCAAATCTTCACAGGTATGCTCCTTGAGGGGAAGAGGAACTCCAACGGAATCATATCAACCGGATCGAAAGATCAAGCGTGCAATCGCAGGAAACTATCTTTGCGGGACGTCGAGCGCGCCGGTAAGACTGGAAATGCGCTCCACATGTTGGCTGCGGCACCAGGATACGAGCCCTTTCGCCAGCCGTTCGGTGGCGCGCGGATCGGCGTAGCTGGCAGTACCCACCTGCACGGCCGTCGCACCCGCCAGCATGAACTCCACCGCATCCTCGGGAGTGACAATGCCGCCTAAGCCAATAATGGGAATCGTAACCGCACGCGCCGCTTCGTAGACCATGCGCACTGCGATCGGCTTGATCGCCGGGCCCGAGAGTCCGCCAGTCACATTGGTCAGCCGCGGCTTGCGCGTCTCCACATCGATCGACATGGCAAGGAAGGTATTCACCAGGCTCACCGCATCTGCCCCCGACGTGGCGCATACGCGGGCCATGCTCCCGATGGAAGTGACGTTGGGCGAGAGCTTCACCATCAGCGGGCGCTTCGCGATGTTCTTGACCTCGTTCACCAGATATTCGAGGGAGCCGGCGTCGGAACCGAAGGCCATGCCGCCGGCATGCACGTTGGGGCAGGAGACGTTCAGCTCATAGGCGGCGATGCCGTCGGCGTCGTTCAGGCGCTCGATGACCGCTTTGTATTCAGCCACGGTGTAGCCGAACACGTTGACGATAACCTTGCAGGAAGGATAGCGACTGAGCGGAGGCAGTTTCTTCTCAATGAACTCGATGACGCCGATGTTCTGCAGCCCGATGGCGTTGAGCATGCCTGCGGCGGTCTGGATAATGCGTGGCGCGGGATGTCCCTGCATCGGCTCCAGCGAGATGCCCTTGGTAACAAAGGCCCCGATCTGCTCCAGCGAAACGATCTCTTCAAACTCGATGCCGTAGCCGAACGTGCCGCTGGCGGCGATCACCGGGCTGTTCAGCTCGATCCCGGCAAACTGCACTTTCATATCGGGTTTCACGCGCGGATTTTTCCCTCAAAACCAAATCGACTAGTGGGCAGTCGAGCGGACTGGCTTCAACGCCTGTTTGAGCACGCGTCCCGTTGCGGCGGACGGAAAATTGACGCCGGCGAGCGACGCAAACGTGGTTGCCAGATCCACAGGAGCCACACGTTCATGATACTCGCCAGGAATGAAGGGAGCTCCGTAGAAAGCAAGCGGCACATGCCGATCATAGGACCATGGGCTGAAGTGTGTTGTTCCGCCCCAGCTGCGAATGTCCTCCATCTGGTAGCCGCCCAGCGCAAGCATCACAAACCAGTTCCCGTGGTAAGCATAGCTGTGGGCGAGCTCGCGCCCCCACTCTGTTGGCGGCAACGGCCCATTCTCCAACTGCAGCCGCGTGTAAACGCCGGCCACTTGTGGCGCAGGTGGCAAGCGTTTCTGCGAAGGCTCCGGCGTTGGCTCGCTTGGCTTGATGATTGGCGCAGGCACGGGATTTTGAGCAGCCACGGTCTCGGGCAGCAACTCCGCCAATTCCTCCTCGGCCGTTCTCTCATCTACATGCGCTTTCTCAAATGCGTGTTTGTTCAAGACGATGTACGGCAGTTCCGGTGAGGGCATCAGGTACTCTATATGCGCGCCGGGGGAGTACCGGTCATTCAGCTCCTTTTCCAATTGTGCGTAGAGCTTTTCCAAGTTCACCAGCGCTGAATCCATCCCAAGCTTCGCCGCCTCGCTTGGCACCGGTGCGATCCCATGGTCTGCTGTGAGCGCGAGCCAGACATTGTTGAGTCCCACGGTTTGATCGAGCCACGAAAAGAACTTATCGAAGTCCTGGTCGAGGCTCACGATCATCTGCTCTTGTGAATCCGAATCGGGCCCGAGTTGATGCCCCTGGATGTCGTTCGCCGAGAGTGAAATCGTCACCAGGTCTGTCACGCCGCGCTGGCCGAGTTTCTCGCCAGTGATCAGCGCCTTGGCGAAATCAAATTCATAACTGTTGGCTGCAGGAGTTCGCCCGACCAGATCGTAAAACTGTGTGGTGCCATCAGCATTGGCCTCGCGCTCGGCCTGCGCAATGCGCCCACTGGCATTGAAGTCCCGCGCCCATTCCGGCAGATGTTCCATGTAATAGGTTGATGTGATGAACTGGCCGCTTGCATTGTCGATCCAGAACGCGCCATTGGCAGACTGGCCCACGGGCAGAATTGCGGCGCGATCCTTCAGGGAGACGCCGAACACCTTTGCCCTGCCTTGAGTTGCCAGTCGCAGTTCGTCGCCCAATGTCGAAGCTCTCAAATTCAGCGGTGACGCTCCAACCAGAAACTTCGCTGCCGTTGTAGGTGCCCCCGGCGCATTGGCCGGAATTGACGATGGTGGAAGATCCACAAGTTGGTAGCGCTCGTCCTGGACTGAGCTCACTTTTAAGGCGTCAGACCGCGAGGCGTCCCACCACTCATTCGACTCGATACCGTGCCCGTCTGAGTAAGCGCCGGTTCCAATGGTCGCGTGACCGGGTGCCGTCTTGGTATTGGCGTAATCGTAGTAGCAATCCGTAAACCACGCGCCGTCGTTCATGAAAAGCTTGAAGCCGCGGCCCTTGAACTCAGCGCGATCGCGGTTCAGATAGTCGCCGCGAAACTGGTCGATCACGATAATGACGATCAGTTTAGGCTGCCCGACATAGGCCTGCGACCGGGCCTCAACAGACGATTGAAACATCAATAGAGCAGCGATGCACACCAGGAGCGAGCGGAACAATTTACAAAATGACGGCAGCATGCCACCCATTCTAAACAATCGATCATGAACGCCACGCTACAGCTGGCGCCATGCGAATCCAAGAGGATGGATGCAAGACTGGCGGACTTTGAAATTGAGACTTCCGTCGCACTTACTCGTAACGCAATGCGACCGTCGGCTGTACGCGAGCTGCTCGCATTGCGGGAATCAGGATGGCAATGGCCGCTGTCGCCAGCAAAACCGCCGAAACGACTACGAAAGTCAGCAAGTCCGACCCACTTGTTCCGTAGAGCACACTGGCTGCAAACCGCCCGACGACCAGTGCGATGGCGAGACCAATCGCGAGACCTATCGCAGTCAGGGTGAGGCCCTGCCGCAGGACCATCCTCAAAACGCCGCGCGGCTTTGCTCCGAGTGCCATGCGGATTCCGATTTCGCGCGTACGGCTACGGACCGAGTAGCTCATCACACCGTACAGGCCGATGGCCGCCAGCGTAAGACCCACCGCACCGAAGATCCCTAGTAGCAGTGCGGAGATGCGCGGCAATAGCAGCGATTTGTCCACATGCTCCTGCATGGTCTGGATGTTGAACACCGCCATGTTGGGATCGAGCGTGCCAATCTGTTCACGCACTGAATGAGCCATTGCGCCCGGTGCAACCGATGTCTTGACGATCAGTGTGGTCCCGAAGAAACTGTTGGCTTTTTCGGGAGCAGCATTGAGAAACATGAAGATCGCATCCAGCGGTTTCTCGCCAATGGTGCGCATCTTCGAATTCCGCGTAACGCCGATAACGGTGTATTGATCCTTGTCTTGCCGGATCACTCGACCGATCGGATCCTGGCCAGGGAACAGGTGGGACGCCATAGTCTCATTGATGATGACCGAATGCTGGTCGTCCGTCGACAGAGCAAAGTCCCGTCCACGCAACAATGGAATTCCCATCGTTGTGAAATACCCGCTGCCAACGCTGTTGGTATCGGCATTGATGTTCTGTTTAGGATGATCCTTTACTGCATCCACGTCGTATTTGTTGTTGGATGAACCGATACTCAGCGGCACCACGCCCACAAAACTCACGGATCGCACGCCCGGCAGTGCTGACACCCTTTCCCGCACTTGACTTAGGAACTGCACAGTCTTGTCATGCGAGTAGCTTTGCAGTTTCGGGTCCATTGTCATCATCAGCATATTGTCGGTCTTGAAACCTATGTCGATGGACGAGGCGTTGCCCAGGCTCCGCAGAAACAGTCCCGCAGTGGCCAGCAGCACGAGCGAAAGCGCCACCTGGACCACCACCAGCGTATTGCGCAGGCGCGAACGTCCGGTGCCTCCTAGTACGGCCGGGCCGTCCTTCAACGCTCCCACAAGGTCAGGCCGAGAAGCACGCAAAGCCGGAACCAGCCCGAACAGCAACGCAGTAATGATCGAAAGGCCCAGGGTGAACAGGGCTACGCGCATATCCACGTTGAAATCAAACACCACCGGGAAGGGCAGAGGAAGTTGGAAATTCGAGATAGCGCGTGCGGCGCCGGCAGCTAGCAGGAATCCAACGCCCGCGCCCGTCAGCGCCAGGATGAAGCTCTCGAACAATAGTTGCCTCATAAGTTGCCTGCGCCCAGCGCCCATCGCAAGGCGGATGGCAATCTCTTTTTGCCGCCCGATCGCGCGAGCAAGCAGCAGATTGGCCACGTTGGCGCACGCCACCAGCAGCACCAGCCCGACCACCACCATCAGCACAGCCATCAGCGTGAATGCGGGAGTTGCGGAGCCGGCAATCAGCCCGCCCGCCGTTTGCAGAGTCAGCGTTTCGCGACGCTTTTCATCCTTTCGATAAGTGTCGTCCAGGCGTTTCTTAATGACGTTTAGGAGCACCTCAGCCCTCGCGCGGCTGATTCCCGGCTTGAGCCTGCCATCGAGCATCAACCATTGATTGTCGCGCTTGGTCCTCATGCTTCCGTCCGTGATCAGATCGGGCATAATCTCTTCTGACACAACGAGCGGAACCCAGAACTCTGACGCGATGCCGCGGTCCACGCCATAAAAGCCGACGGGTGCAATGCCAACTACTGTGTAATGCTGCCCATTGAGAGCAACATCGTGATTGAGAATATTCAAATCGCCGCCAAATCGGCGCCGCCACAGATTATTGCTCAATACGACGACATGGTTATGACCGTCCGCCTGGTCATCCTCCGGACCGATTGAGCGGCCAAGTGTCATCGGCACGCCGAGGCTGGGAAAGAAGTTGCCCGTCACCGATTGGCCCCACACCCGCTCTGGCTGCCCCTTGCCGCCAATGCTCGCCGGAATCAGAGGAAAGTGTCCCGCCACTCCGCCTTCGAAGATGTCGGCACTTTGATCGCGGTAGTCGATGTAGTCGGGGAAGGAGTACGACTGGCCTTCAGAGAACATCACCATTCGTCCCGGATCCTTAACAGGCAGCAGACCCCATAGCAGGCCGTTCGCGACGCTGAAGACCGTGGCGTTGGCCGCAAACCCCAGTGCAATGGAGATGACGACGATAAAGGAAAAGCCGGGAGCCCTAAGAAGGGTTCGCATCGCGTATCGAAGATCCTGTAGCAGGTTCTCCATGAACGGCCTCGATCAAAACTGGATTTCCTGACAATCTTGTACGCAATTCTGGATCGCGAAGTTCGATTGGAATTTCAGGCAGAGGAAAAAATAGGCGGCCTGCAAAGGCCGCCCGTTGGTTCTGCTCTGATTGTCGAAGTCCTAGACCGTTACCGGTTCCGTCGCATTCACTTTCACCGGCGTGAGCCAGCCGAAGCGATCGGGCTTCAGTCCGTTGGCAATTGCGAAGAACTCGTCGGCAATCTTCTTGGTGATTTCGCCCGTTTTTCCGTCGGCGACCAGAATGCGATCGATCGAACGAATCGGGCTCACCTCCGCAGCTGTGCCCGTGAAGAAGACTTCGTCGGCGATGTAGAGCATTTCGCGTGGAACCGGCTGTTCGGTGACGGCCAGACCCAGGTGCCGGGCAATTGTCAACACGCTGTCGCGGGTAATGCCGGAGAGAGCCGAGTTCGCCAGTGGCGGGGTGTACAGGACGCCATTGCGCACCAAAAACACGTTCTCGCCCGAACCTTCGCTCACCAGCCCGTTGACATCGAGCGCAATGCCCTCAACGTAGCCGTTGATGTCGGCCTCCATACGGATGAGTTGCGAATTCATGTAGTTCGCTCCAGCCTTGGCCAGTGCGGGCATGGTGTTGGGCGCGAGGCGGTTCCAGCTGGAGATGCAGACGTCGGCGCCGCCGGTCCCGGCCACATACTTGCCCCATGGAAAGTTGGCCATGTAGACCTCGATCGGCGAGCCTTTTGGGCTTACGCCAATCTCTCCATAGCCGCGCAGCACGATGGGCCGGATATAGCACGGTGCGATCCCGTTGGCCTCAACCACGTCCACCACCGCTGCGCAAAGCTCGTCCAGCGAGTAGGGAAGCTCCATCCGATAGATCTTGGCGGAGTCGAGGAGCCGCTGCATGTGCTCCGGCAGACGGAAAATGGCTGAGCCCTGCGGCTGGGCGTAGCAGCGAATGCCCTCGAAGACGCTGGAGCCGTAGTGGACCACATGGCTCATCACATGGATGGTGGCGTCCTCCCAGGGAATCAGGTTGCCGTTGTGCCAGATTTTTGAGGTCTTTTGAATGGGCATGGGGATGCGCGTGCTCCTTGGTCACGTCAATGCGCGATTACCACAAGCCTATCGCGATTTGGCGTTGTCTGTCACTGCACGATGATATCCACCTGTGGGCGGTTTCCCTCTCCGTTATCCCGCGGCAGAAGAAGCCTCACGATCGGAGCTCAAGACGCTTGCTCGAAGCGCCCTGCAGCTTGTGCTAAGGTTCAGGCGTGACCGTCGCGAAAGGGAAACAGGAATTGCGTCCGGCAAGGGTTCCTCTGCCACGCATGTCGAAGAAAGATGGATTCACCCAGCACCCATTCGACCTGGAGAATGGCGTCCAAACTAGCGGGCTCATTCCCGGGCGCTATCTGAAGACAGGCCACACCCACGACCGCCATTCCACCGCGTATTTCGGCGTGGCGCCTTCCGTATTTCATGCACTTTTGAAGCGCTGGCGACAGACCAGGCCAGCCGCCGCGGTCGGAGGCTTCACATTCATCGATGTCGGCGCCGGGATGGGCCGCGCCATGCTGCTTGCGGCAGAGTATCCGTTTCGCAAAGTCATCGGAATCGAATTGAATCCGATCCTGACGAAGATAGCGCAAAGCAATCTGCAAATCTGGCAAGCGGCTGGCCGGGCGCGCGTTCCGATCCAACTCGTCTGTGGCGATGCTGCCGATGCACGGTTTCCCAACGGGCCCTGCCTGGTCTTTCTCTTCAACCCTTTTGGGGCAGCGGTGATGCGCCGCCTACTGAAGCGCCTTGCCGTTGGTTTTGCGGATCGCCCGGGCCAACTCGATATTCTCTACGTAAACAACGAGCAGGAGCAGGTATTCGAGCTTCAACCGGGCTTTAGCAAGCTCTTTGTAGGCCAGGAGCGTCGCTCGCGGGCCGATGCCATTGCCGACCATCTCATCATGGCCAACCAACCCGATGGTGAATACTCGGCAGCAAACTATGAGGACTGCTCCATCTGGCGATGGGTCGGCAAGACGTAACCCACAGAAAGTGTTGACGAATCGACCCCGCAGGGTGGAACTTGTTGCGTGGTGGGAAGTTCGGGAAAGCAAAACGTCGCGGCTTTTGGATGATCGCGGCCCACGCCCGAAGGAGTAGGAACTTGAAAGAGCCGCATCTGATCCTGGGAATCGGTGAATTGCTTTGGGATATGTTGCCGGAGGGGCCTCGCCTGGGAGGGGCGCCGGCAAATTTCAGCGTTATGGCAGGCCGGCTCGGCAATCACGCTGCGATTCTGAGCCGTATCGGACGCGATGATCTGGGCCGTGAGGCCGTGCATCGTCTTGATCCTCTGCCTGCGGATACCAGCTTCCTGCAGATCGACCGTACTCATGAAACTGGCCGTGTTACCGTCTCCTTCAACAACGGGCAGCCTGAATACACCATCCATCAGCCGGCGGCATGGGACTCAATGGAGCTTTCAGACGAATGGGTAAGGCTAGCGGAGCGCGCCGACGCCATCTGCTTCGGATCCCTTGCGCAGCGCAGCATTGAGTCGCGCCAGACCATCCAGACGCTGGCTGCGCAAACATCTTCGCGATGTATCCGCATCTTCGACGTGAACCTTCGCCCACCGTTCTATTCGAGCGAAGTGATTCAGGAGTCGCTCGAACTGGCCACCGTCGTGAAGATGAATGATGCTGAGGTTCCCATAGTCCTGTCGCTGCTGGGATTGCCCGCTGAGGACGATGCCAATGCGGGGAATCTGCGCCTTGATGCAGAGCGATTGCTGGCGGAGTTCCCGACGCTGCAGTTGGTTGCAGTTACCCGGGGCGGTCATGGAAGCCTCCTGGTCACGCGCGACGAATGGCACCAGCACGCGGGATTCCCTGTGAAAGTCGCCGACACCATCGGCGCGGGAGACGCTTTCACCGCCGCCCTGGCGCACTACCTCCTGCGCGGCGCAGAATTGGCGGTTCTGAATGAGGCGGGGAATCGCTGGGGCGGCTGGCTTGCTTCTCAATCCGGCGCCATGCCCGCGCTTGCCGAGGGAACCAGGGCCGAGATCGAGGCGGCCATCGAGCAGTCAGCGTAGGCTGTTTTGTATAGGCAAATGCCTCCCGTCGCAAACCAATCCGGCCATAAATGTATCTACATTTCATCGACAATTGTTCGCCAATCCAGTAATGTCTGCAGGTGAACTGTTTTTCGGTTCAAGATGCCTATAGGATGAAAAGACCCCGTAGACTCGCCAGCAAACTCGGTCCGCCGCCGAAAAGCGATCCGTCAAATCAACAGTCCAAGCATCGCCGCGTCTTCGATCATCTCCTTGCCAGCATTCAATCGGGGGAACTGAAGCCCGGAGATCGGCTTCCCAGCGAGGCGGAGTTGGGCAAGTTGTTTAACTCCTCGCGTATCACCGTGGCCAAGGCCGTACACGACCTGCAACGGATGGGCCTGGTAACGCGCCGGCCGGGGGCGGGCACACATGTAATGGCCGAGGATCGACCCACCGGCCGAACCTTCGGGCTGCTGATTCCTGAACTGGGACTGACCGAGATCTTCGAGCCCATCTGTCACGGCATGATGCGTACGCATTTTTCCCGTCCCGACGCGCTCCTGTGGGGCAATTCCTCGGTCTCCGCACAAGACAATACAAAGGCAGCCGAGCAGATGGTGCAGTCGTTCATTTCTCAGAAGGTTGCCGGCGTATTTTTTGCGCCTCTCGAACTCACCCCCGATAAGGATGCAGCCAATCGCCGCATTGGGCGGGCGCTGGATCGCGCGCAGATCCCTTTCGTGCTGCTTGATCGCTGCTATCTTCCGTACCCGGAGCGATCCCCACACGATCTGGTCGGCGTGGACAATCGCCGGGCCGGTTATATCGCCACCTCACACCTGCTGGAACTTGGTGCGCGCCAGCTGGTTTTCTTCGGCGAAGAGTTCGCGGCCAACACGGTTGACGCGCGCATTACTGGCTTCCACGAAGCCCTCCGGTTCCACGGGATTAAGCCGGATTGGGAGCCAACATGGCGCGGCAGCCCTCAGGATGAAGCATTTGTTCACCGGATGGTTAACGAAACACGACCCGAGGGGATCGTCTGCGCCAACGACCTGACTGCGGCTCGTCTGATGCAGGTGCTCATCGGTCTTGGCATCCGCATTCCCGAAGATATCCGCATCATCGGTATGGATGACGTGCGCTACGCGAGTCTGCTGCCCGTGCCGCTTACCACCATTCATCAGGACTGCGCGGGCATCGGGGCAGTAGCCATGGCTACCATGCTCGAACGACTCGAACATCCCGAACTGCCGATCCGCGACGTCCTGGTTCCGGTGCGATTGGTCGTCCGCCGCTCGTGTGGTTCGCATCTGCAACAAAAGCAATCAAACTCTGAATCGAAGTAGCACTACCAGACACGGCAACGCATAACGTGGACCATCGGCTGTCCTGGCTTGCAACTGAAGGCCTTTTCAAACTCCGGCATGTTACTGACGACATTGTTCACGCGCTCCCACGGCACTGAGTGCGGATTGGTCGCGATCATGGTCTTTGCTGCCTCCGGACGCACCTGGTCGCACCATGCGGTGCCGTAAGCGATGAAGAATCGCTGCAGGTTTGTCAGTCCATGGCTGTCTTTATCGTCGAGGCTCTTGCCTTGCTGCTTCAGGTCCTCGCTCAAGGCTGACAGCGCCAGATAGAGGCCGCCATTGTCCGCCGTGTCCTCGCCCTGCGTGAGTTTTCCGTTTTGCACCGCTCCGGAGATGCCGGAAACCGGCCCGGTGTACTCCTTTGCGATGCACTCGCCGCGTTGGTCATATTCCTTTGCGTCCTCAGGAGTCCACCAGTCACGCAGATTGCCCTTCACATCGAACTTGCGCCCCTGGTCGTCAAAGTCATGCGTGAGTTCGTGACCGACAATCGCGCCCTCAGCTCCGTAATTGATCACATCATCCTGCGTCGGATCAAAGTAGGCTGGCTGCAGGATGCCGGCCGGGAAGTTGATCGTATTGGTCTGCGGATCTTCGTACGCGTCCACCGTTGGCGGAGTCATCTGCCACTGTGTACGGTCGAGCGGATGTCCGATAAAAGCAAGCTGGCGCTTCAGTTCAAATGCATTGGCGCGTTGCTGGTTGGCCGCGTAGTTTTCCCGCGTGATGGAAAGGGAACTGTAGTCAATCCACTTATCAGGATAGCCAATCTTGTCGATCACCGCGGCGAGTTTCAAATGCGCTTCGCGCTTCGTAGAAGCCTGCATCCACGTCACCGAGTCGATATCGCGGCCCATTGCTGCCTCAATATCTTTAACCAGCTTTTGGGCACGGGCCTTGCTCTCCGGTGGGAAGACCTGCGCTACGTAGACCTGGCCGAGCGCCTCGCCAAGATTGCGATCAACCGAGTTCGCGCAGCGGCGCCATGTCGGCGGCTGTTCCTTCGCACCCGTCAGGACACGTTGATACGCGAAATCGGCATCGCGCCAGCGATTGCCAAGCACGCCTGACGCGCTGCGCAAAAGGTGCCACCGCAAATAGATCTTCCAGGAGTCAAGATTCTCCTGCGCCAACTGCTGGTTGAGTTCACGGAAGAACTCGGGTGATGTGACCTCATAAAGCGGAACCGCCGGTGCGCCAATTGCGCTCATGTATGCGTCCCAATCAAAGTTCGGAGCAAGAGCCTTGAGCTGCGCAGGTGTGTAGCGGTTGTTGACCTTGGCGGGATCGCGGCGGGTGATGTTATCCATCTGCGCCTTCGCCATTGCAGTCTCGATGCGCATGATGATATTTGCGTCTTTTGCGGCGTTAGCTTGGCTCGTTCCCCCAAGATTGAGCAGCGCTTCGATAAGCTTCACGTAGTCGGCGCGGACCGTTTTGCTCTCCTCGTCATCCTTGAGGTAGAAGTCGCGATTTGGCATCCCCAGTCCGCCCTGATCGAGGCCCGCGATCACGCGATTCACGTCGTTGTAGTCGGCTTGCTGCCCGAAGCCGAACAGTGCGGCGGGCGTCTGGTTGTCGTTGCCTTCCCATGCCCGGTCAAATGAACTGTGCATCGCAGCCAGCACCTTCGCGATCTCGCGCTTATCGCGCATTCCATCGATGCGCGCTAGAAGGGGCTGAATCGTCGGCAGGTCATCCTTGTTTTCCTTCGCCTGATCCACACAACTCGCATAGAAGTCGCCGATCTTCTGTTCGTTGGGAGTCCTGGGTGCACTGGGTGCCTGGTTCTTCTCGAGGATGCCGCGCAGGACCTGGTTATTCCACTCCTCCAGCACTCCTCCCACTCCCCAGAAGACCTGGTCCGGCGGAATCGGATTTGCAGCATTCATTTTCGCGCACACATACTGGTAAAAGTTGTCGCAGGGACCTACAGAGCTATCCATGTTCGTCACATCGACATGCTGCAACTGCACCGGAGCCTGCGGAGTTTGTGCTGCGGCAAGGGCGGACAACGCAACAACTATGACGGCTGTGTGAATCTTCATGTCTTCCTCCGGGTGCGCTCAGGCGGGAACGTGCGGAACATGGGTATCAAATCTGCCCAATTCTAAACCGTCCGTCTGAACACTTTCTCGCTGTGGTTGACCTGGCTGCGGGCTCAGCTCATTACTCCGTCCATGCGAAAGGCGTTTTCCGCAGGCGCGATTTGGATGGAGTATTGTCGACCTCCGGTCTCCCCGGTGCTCTCGGATGAGGGGATGCCGCACTCAGACCAAGCAAATCCAGTCTGTACTGGCATTTCTGACAGTATTCTCCGACAGCGCGTCTCACTAGCTTGGATCATCGCGTGGATGTAAGGGGAGACCCGTGCGTCATCACCGGCAACACGGACGGTCAAACCCCGGCGATCACTTCGGAGTTCAAAGTTCATGAACAGCTTCCAACGGAGGAAAAGTGAAAAACATATCCAAACAAGTGAAGATGAGCATTGCCGTTGCGGCAGTCCTGGCTATGACAGCTGTCTTAGGACTTGCCCGTTCAAAGAATGAAACCATTGATGCTCAAGCGTATGGCACTAGTACTCAGATGGGGAAAAACTTCACCGTCAGACTTATCATTTACGAGTATTCCACTCCCGCAGATCGGCAAATTCTGGTCGAGTCATTCCAGAAGGGCCAGAACAACGGCTTGGCCAACGCACTTGAAAAGATGAAGGCAGTTGGGCGAATCACAATGCCGGGCACCCTTGGATTCGACGTCTCCTACATCCATCAAATCAAGACCCCAACAGGTCGGACAATCCGCTTCGTCACCAATCGCAAGATTGCTTTCGGAGAAGCTTACTGGGACACTCAATCACAGTCCTTCAATCTGACGGCAGGCGAGATAAGGATCAACGATCAAGACAAGAATAAAAGTGATGGCGTTCTCTATCCGGCCTCCCAACTCACCATCAACAAGGACGGCGATCCCCAGTGGGATCTCAGAATGAACCCCTGGAAGCTCAATAACATCATCGTCTGGCCGAGTGGGGACGAAAAGTAGTCCTGTTCTGTCTTGAATCTAAATCGGCGGCTCAAAGCTCCTTTGAGGGATTAATCATGAGAAGGCAATTGCGTTCGTGCCATGTGGCAATAGCAACGACGATCCTGTTGCTGGGCGGCACTTTTACCCAGGCAAAAAGCAAGTACGCCTGTGATGAACCGAAGCCTGAAGACTTGTGCAACGCGGCGAACACCTGCGGATCCGGTTCCGCGGTCTGCACAATCAATGTTCGCAAATCCGGAGGTAGTTCAACCGTCAAGCCGGGCATTCCAAACGCAAAGAACAACCAGTTCTTCTGCATCAAGACCGGTACCTCGGTCGTGTGGATGACGTCGAGCAAGAACACTGGCTTCATGATCTCGTTCGGCACCGACTCTCCGTTCGACCCGGATGATCCCATCATCGGCGGCGGAAATAAGCCAATCACCGTCAAAGCTCAGAACCCCGGCTGCTACAAGTACGACGCGGGAGCCTTTTACTCAGGCGCGGTCTTTGGAATGAGTGGCGGCAGCAAGCCAGAATTGGTGATTCTCCCCTGATTAGGAGCGAATAGACAGTGTTTCCACTGCAGTTGCCAAAGATCACTCAATTACAGGTCGCTCAGACTAAGTTCCGCTGTGGCTGGGGCAAAGAGTCACATGGCACGCGCTGAAGGAAGCCGATACTCATCCGCAACATTCGGTGCTTTTTTGATTGTCACAGATCCAAGGTGCAGCGAAAATACCGTGCCCCGGAACACCCCCGCGGTTCTGCTCCGAAATCGCAGCGTCCCTTGATGCTTCTTCACTGTCTCCGCGCTGATCCACAGCCCCAACCCCGTGCCGGTCGCGGCCTTCGTTGTAAAGAACGGCTCGAATATGTGCTTCGCCTCTGACTCCCGAATGCCTAATCCCGTATCGGCAATCATCACGCGCACACCTTCTTCACGCGTTTTTGAATTCACGGTTCTGCTCACATGCACCGTCAGGCGCCGCTGGCCCGGACTCTTTGTCATTGCATCTATGGCATTGCCCACGAGATTCGCAAGCACCTGCCGAATCTCATGTTCCTGGCAGGTAATCGGAGGATGCACTCCGTAGCGCCGCTCGGTCATGATTTGAGATGCCCTAAGGCGGCCTTCGTGCAGCAGAAGCACAGATTCGAGAATCGCTTCAATGTCGGCCTTGACCGGCTCCATTGTCTGCCGATGAAAGTGCAGCGTAGCTTTTGCAATGTGGCTCACGCGTGCCAGTTCAAGCTCGGCCTGCGCCAGCAACTCAGCAACCTCCAGCGAAGCCTCGCACCTGCGCGCGAGAAAGATCAGGTTTGTCACCGCTTCCAGGGGATTGTTAATCTCGTGCGCAATTGAACTCGCCATCCGGCCGACCACAGCAAGCTTCTCGCTCTGCCGCAGACTTGTCTCCGTCTTCAAGCGTTCAGTCTCATCGCGCAGCACCATCGCCAGTCCCGTAACCTGCCCATCCTTATTGTGAATAGCTTCGGTCACCCATCGCGTCCAGATCCGGTGCCCTTCCTTGCGAACCAGCCATCGCGCATCTTCATCGCGGCCGCCGTCTGCTCCCAGGGCGGAAATCTCCATGCAAGGAACGCCGGCTGCACAGTCTTCCGGCGAGAGGAGTAGCGAAAACGGCTGTCCCAGCACCTCAGCCGACGAATACCCAAAGATCCGTTCCGCGCCTGGATTCCAGCCTGTAATCTTCAGGTCTGCATTACACTGCACGAGCGCATACTCATGCACATTTTCGAGGAAGTGCCTGAATCGCTCCTCGCTTTCGCGTAGCGCGACTTCTGCACGCGCCCGCTCTACGGCGGCCCAAGTGCGCTCAGCGGTCTCCTGCACCAGTTTCACGTCTTCCGCAGTCCAGGCCCTCGGCTTCAGGCAGGTCACCGTCAGCGCGCCTACCATCCGATCGTCTTTGATCAACGGAACGATAATGAAGGCGTGTGCCCCCTTTGCAGTAGCCGCAGCGCGGGCTGCATCCGGAATCAACGGAGAGGTAATCGCATCATTTACAACAAGCGCGCCCTCCTTTTTGGATGCCGTTCCCAACCACTCGAAGTCCGCCAGCGGATATCGTCCCACCCTACTCGGAACGCCCTCGCGCACGTAGTCGCGTTCGATCCGCAAGTAGCCGAGTTCTTCGTCGATCTCGAAATACATGGCGCGGTCCGTGTCTAGCCGCTCTCCCAGCAGCCGGCTTGCAGTTCCCTGAATATCGATGGGATCGGCAATAGGACGCAGCGCGTCAGTCAGCTTTAGAAGAAAGGCCTTCCGCTCCTCGCTTTCGCGAAGTGCCGCATCAGCTTCTTTCTCAGCTGTCACGTCCTTCTTGATGACGTTGACCAGATGGCTGCCCTCGCCACCCACGCGCGAGACAAAAACCTGAAACCAGCGACCGAGCCCCTTCGAATGCTTCTCGAAACGAACCGACTCGCCGGTTTCCGCTACGTGTGCATAAATCTTGGCCCAATTGTCGTCAAAATTGGGGATCACCTCACTTGCCCGTTGCCCCGCATGATTTGTCAAACCAGTTTGTTCTTCGAAAACGCGGTTGGTTTCGATAAAGCGAACATCCACCGGTGCGCCGCTCTCGTCGTAGAGCACCTCCGCAACCGCGTAGCCCTGATCGATCGAATTGAACAGGGTGCGATACTTCTCCTCGCTCGCGCGCAGCGCGGCTTCACCCCAAATCCGCTCAACAAACGTCGGCTCGTGAGCATCTTCAAATTGGGAGTCGTCGTAATCTGCGGGCGGCAAGCTGGTGCGGTTCTCTTGATCAGGGGACATCATCTTCTGAACTCAACAACAGAGTAATCCAGGATTCCTTTTTGGTATGAAAAGATTTCTGCGGCAGGAAATGGCCGACGCGCTTAGACAGCCATGGTGGCAATTAATTTCTGGTCATCTCACGGTCATTGGCTTTCAGAGCGCGAAGACTCGGTCACGTAGGTAGTTCACTTGTGTGCCGATTGATCCTCGTTTGAGACCGGGTTCGGTCGTAGAGCCGGAGTAAGTAGAAGATGAGCCATAACTCCCGTTTTAGAGTGGCCAAAACCTGCCCAAGAATTGGCTATTTTCACCGGCGCAAGCGACTTTCATCTCCTGTGCGATGAAATACTTATGTATTATGGAACCCGGTTAAAAAACATACATCTGCGAAACGGTGAGCCCATATGGCTGATTAGCTTTTCACTGTTGCATACAAGATACCCAGTGAACCCGTGAAAAACCGTTGAGCATCAGATGCGTTCTCTCGGTGCTTTCTCCAATCATTCAATACAATTGGGTCCATCGTGATCATCAACCTGGCCAGACGCGCGCACGACCATAACTGGGAACTCGACCCCATCACGCGGTCTCTGCTTGACACGGACTTCTACAAGCTGCTGATGCTGCAGTTCATCTGGAAGCATTTCCGGGACACGCGCGCCACATTCACCGTAATCAATCGCTCGCACGACGTGCCTCTCGGAGACATCGTGGATATACGCGAGTTGCGCGAGCAGCTCGAAGCCACCCGCAAACTGCGGTTCCACAAATCAGAGCTCATCTGGCTCGCCGGCAACACGTTCTACGGACGCCGGGGCATCTTCGAACCGGCCTTTCTGCAGTGGCTCGAGCACGATTTTCGCCTCTCCGACTTCGATCTCTCAATTCGCGAAGGCCAGATCTCGCTTCGTTTCGACGGTCCTTGGACGGAGACGACGATGTGGGAGATTTATGCTCTGTCGGCAATCGATGAACTCAAGACCCGCGCGAGTCTGAAGAATCTCTCCGAACTTGAACTCGACATTCTCTACGCCCGTGCCAAGACGCGCCTCTGGGAGAAGATGGCACGTCTCCGCGGAGTGCCGGGCCTCAACGTCAGCGACTTCGGTACGCGCCGCCGTCACAGCTTCCTGTGGCAGGAGTTCGTCGTAAAGGCCATGAGCGATGTGCTCGGCGAGAATTTTATCGGCAGTTCCAACACCTACATGGCTTACACCCACGACCTAGAGGCGATCGGTACAAATGCGCACGAGCTGCCGATGGCGATGGCCGCCCTTGCCAATAGCGACGAAGAGTTGAAGCAAGCGCAGTACCGCATGCTCGAACTTTGGCAGCAGACCTACCAGGGTGAACTGCTCATCCTGCTTCCTGACACATTCGGCACCACGCAGTTCCTTGAAAACGCTCCGGATTGGGTTGCGAACTGGACGGGCCAACGCATGGATAGCAAGGATCCCTATCTTGCTGGCGACGAATATATCGCGTGGCTTCGCCGGCGTGGCAGTGATCCAACGTCCAGGCGCCTGATCGCCTCTGACGGTCTCGATGTGGATCTTATTCTTGCCCTGCATGCGTACTTCGGCGGGACAATTCTTGACGATTCAGCGCCAACGGACTTTCGCAGCGCCGGCGATTTTCTCGACTCGGCGAAATGGAAGCCGGAACACCGAATTCGCTTCAGCGCCGGTTGGGGAACCTATCTCACCAATGATTTTCGGAACTGCAATCCACGCGGTGGCGACGGATTCAATCCGGTAAGTCTTGTATGCAAGCTTAGCGAAGTTGACGGTCGGCCGGCTGTCAAGCTTTCTGACAACTACCAGAAAGCAATGGGGCCCCCCGCCGAGATCGAGCGTTATCGCAGGATTTTTGGGACCGACGGAGTAGCCAATGTTCCGGTCGCTGTTTAGGAATTTCACAGGTGCATTTTTAGCCAAAAACGGTAGGATAAAACGATCTCAGCAAGGAGACGGGGCTTTGAAGAAATTTCTGATCATCGCATTAGCAATTATTTGTCTGGTTATGGGGCGTCCGTTGATCCACGCTCAGGACACCGGCATTAATGGGAAATGGCATTTCGTCCTGGAGACCCCTGGGGGCGACCGCGAGGTGGATGCTGATTTCACCGTTGATGCTGACGGAAACGTAACTGGGAAGTGGGGGACCTCCGATGTTGCGGGGACTTACAAGGAAGGGAAGCTTTCCCTCGACTTCCAGTTCACCTCAGAAGAAGTAGGTACAACCGCCGCAATGAAGATCGACGGAAAGCTCGACGATGCGGCGGCTCTTGCCGGCGACTGGGCATTTTCTGAGTACAACGGAACATACAAGGCAACCCGCCCCGCGGCACCTGCGCCTGCTCCGGCATCGGATGCGAAACCGAAGTCGGCTGATGCAAAGCCTGATCCACAATATCGGCAATAGTCCAACACACTGAGGTAGCGATTTCCTCGAATTGGGGGGATCGTGCGAATATTTGTCCAAGAAACGTGTAGGCCCTCCCCCTTGCGCTTATTGTCACTAAAAAGAATTAGTGAGCGCTCGCTTATAGAAGGAGGGTGGCTCTCTTGGCGCGTCCGAAGAGCGATAGAAAACGGAAAGCGATCCTCGAGGCGGCGATGGAGCTGTTTGAGGAGCGCGGCATTGCACGTACACCGACTTCAGCCATCTCAGTCGCGGCGGGTGTGGCCGAAGGCACGCTCTTCACCTACTTCAGGACCAAAGATGAACTCTTGAATGAGCTCTATCGCGAACTGCGTAAGGAGATGGACCGTGAGCTGGAGGATTACCCCTATGCTGCAGATGGCTACACACGGCTGCGCTTCATCTGGGATCGCTATCTAGGCCTGGCTATGCGTTATCCAAAACGTCTCAAGGTTTTGCAGCAGTTGCGCGCATCAGGCAGGCTCCTGAGAGGAACTGAGGCACCCAATGTGGCGATCATGGAGTTGCTGAAGACCATGAAAGAAGCCGCCGAAGCAGGCGGTTATCGTGACACTCAAGCCGAGCTCCTCGTGCTCCTGTTTCGGGCCCAGGCCGAAGCGACGGCGGAGTTTATCGGGGTACACAAGGATCTCGAAGCAGAGAGCCGTGAACTGGGGTTCAGGCTGATTTGGAGAGGTCTTACCGGGTCCTGATTTTTCCGCATTGATCTGAAGCTTGATGCCGCTGAAGTCTACTGCGGGGAGGAAGCGGGGGCCGAGTCCTCCGCGGTTGCCGGAGGCGGAACCGGCTTGTTCTTTACACGGAGATACGCGATCAGATCGGTGACATCCTCGTCGGTTACGGACTCGCGAAAGGGCGGCATCTTTTGTCCGCCGTTCAAGATCTGGCTGGTGATTTTTTCCGGCGTCCAGGTCTTGTCTTTGGGGAGACCGGTGAGCGCGGGGGCTTTCTTTGTGCCGACAGCCCCTACACCATGGCAGTAGGTGCAGCCTTTGTCGCGGAACAGGACTGCACCCGCTTTTTCTTCGTCGCTTTTCCTGGAGGCAGCCTGTGCGGCAGGATTCGAGAAAAGAGCAATAAGACCAACGAGCAATAGGGAGATGAAGGGTTTCAACCGAGGAATCACATCGTTATTTTCTCACGCTTGATCCGAATTTCCGTACCCATACGCCTCGAGTTCTTCTGGAGCAAAGGCAGCGAAACCGGGGGAAGCAATGCCATATTTAGCTCCGAGAAACTCGCGCAGGCCTTCGGGCACGAGGGGCACGATTTCCTGCCACATAAGGGCTTTGCAGCGGACCCGCATCTCTGCATTTTTGACGGCTCTCATCACCTGGAACCAGGCTTCGTGCAGATCTGGACGACGCTCGTCATGTATCAGGCAGAAGGCAGCGCCCGCGGCGTGCGCGGCCAGCACGTTGCGGATAAGCTGGTAGCCGGCATAGCCAGGAACCCATGGCTGTTCGGCATCGGCGCGGGCTTCGATTTCGGCCTGAAATGCCCGGGCAGTGTCATCCGCACCTTTGCAGGGCGGCTCCCATTCCTGCGTAAATTCTTCAGCGAACTCGATGGCTTCGCGACGACGGCGGGCGCGGATCTGGGCACGGGGCAACAGATCGCGGTCGAAGACCTCGTCGAAATCGCGATAGGCTTCGACGATGCGCGCTTCCCGGCATTGGAAGTCGCTCTCGGTGAGCTTGGCTTCGACGAGGAGGTCGCCCCAGCGCATGTCGACTTCGGTGCGATCCACGCGTCCGTTTTCGAGTGGCACGCGGGCCTTCCAGCCGAAGACGGGTTCGGCTTCGGCGTTGATGCCCATCATGCTTCGGATTGCCGGGGAGGCAATGACCTCGGGGGTACAGAAGACATTCATCAACAGGGCGTCGGAGCTCATGCAGGAATCGAGCTCGCGCCATTTACGCATGGGTTCGAACTCCGGTTTGGGAAGGCTGCGGCCCTGGGCGTGAATCTTGTCGAAGCGGCGGGTCCACTCCGGGCGCGTGATGATGGCGGTGTAGGCGGGCTCGTAGAAGTTGCCGTGGCGGCCATTTTCGGGTGCGTAGACGATGACGGGATTGGCGCCGTAGCTCTCGACATGCGGGTGGTTGTGCGCCCAGAAGCGATTGCGGAGGGCGAGCTCGGCTCGGAGACCGCCAGCGAAGGGGACCGCAGAGCCAGTGAAGAAGTCGGATCCCATTGGTTCAGGGTCTCACAGAATCCAAGTTATCGAGAGAGGCAGAAATATCCCAGATACCCGAAGCGTCATCCAGGCCCTGACCGGGCACGATTTGAGCTCGTGCTTTCCCAGAAATGGCCCGATGAGGCCCCGCCAGGGCTGGGGTCCTAAGCCACTGCTGAAATAAGGTTTGTTATTGAGAGTCAAGGGCTTCTGTTTCTTGTATTGCAGGTAGCGCAGCAGCAAACTATACTGGCCCCATCTATGGGGGATGGTCGAAGATAACTAAACTGCAATTGAATAGAGGGCGGAGGATCACATGTTGAAAGCATTGTGGTGCTGCTTTGTTTTTGCTGGATGCCTCGGTTCGTTAACGGTTGCAGCGACCGCGCAAGAGGTAGTCCACGCATTGACGGGAACGGTGAGCTCGGTTGATGGCCTTTCGAAAACACTGACGGTGTTTCAGGACAATGGGTCGGAGGGGCAATTCAAAGACATGACAAGCGCAAAGACGCGCGTCGTGATCGACAAGAAGATTGCGCTGGACACGAGTTCGATTGATGCCATCAAAAAGAAGGGTGCATACGTCATCGTTTTCTACTATGGGGACAACGATGACCGGACGGCTGTGGCGCTGAAGAACCTGGGTGCCGGCCCGTTCACCTCAACGGAGGGCACGGTCACGAAGTTCGAGGCCAAGCAGCACTCGATTACCCTGCAGGACCAATCGGGAGCGATGCAGACCTTCAAGATCGCCGATAACACGGTGGCCGAGGGTTATATGGGCGTCGTGGACGGATACAAGTTTCAAGCATCGAAGGGAGACCACGTTCGGGTGGTTGGGACGACGGAAAACGGGGCAGTAACCGCGCTGTTCATGCGGGAGTTGTGAAGAAGCAGGGAGCAGGGACAGGCAGTAAGGACAGGCACTGAAGGATTTAGAAACACGATCAGGAGCCGTGCCCGGAGACGCATGACCGGGGACCGCCTTAAAGAATTGAGCAGACGTGATTTGGCCGCACCGCTTTGACGGGTGCGGCTTCCGCATTTCTGGCTTTAGATTCGTCAGTAGCGCGGAGAATGCAACGGGCGAAATTATCAATGGGGATCTGATTCTTCGTCTTCATCATCGTTTTCGGACTCGGAGGGTTGCTCGTCGCATTCGTCTTCGTGTTCTGCTTCGTCTGCTTGTTCCTCTTCTTCGAAATCTTCGCTACCTTCCTCTACTTGTTCCTCTTCTTCGGGTTCTTCGAAGTTTTCGCAGGTGTCGTGGCGGGGGCAGTTTCGGCAATCGCGGGGAGGTTCACAGACGGCCTTCTCCGGGGCGAGGGCGGCGCCCGTGCTTTCATCGCAGGCGCGGACAGCTTCTTTGGGCTCGAGGTCGGATGTTCGGTTGGCAAGCTGAGTGGCGATCTGGAGCCCGTAAAGCATGAGTCCGGCGCGGCGGGTATCCATATACGGCGAATTGAGAGCGGTGAGGACCTGGGTGAGGGCGATTTGGATGCCGCGGTTGTCTTCGATGGAGGGCAGCGTGAGATTGTTGCCTGCCGGAGGACGGCTATAACGACGGAGATTGTTGTGGTAGTAGCAGTACGCCTGGTTATGGAGAGCTGGGGAGTGGCATTTCTTCCCGCTTGGCATGATGTGTCGGCATTCGTGGTACATGATTTGTTCTCCCGGGTACCCCACCCGTACTCTGTGTGGAAGTTCGGTACTTTCAGCAGCTTGCGGAAAATCCTCTCCGCAAAGTATTCCAAGCATTGAGGTTAGCTGTAGAGTCTTCTCGGCAAAAGACTTAGACCGTGGAATTGGAGCAGATCGAGGTACGCCGCATAGATTCAGGCTAGGCTAATTGGCGAAATAACCTGCAAAACCGGAGAAGTTTTTTGGCGTTTGTTTTCAGCAGGTTAGGAGGGAATCTTGCGAAGTGGGCTTGACGCAATGTGAGGGTACCAAAAGCAGATCACCACCCCCAAACTGAACTGCGTTTGGGTCTGCAACCGCTGCCGTTCCCGTCGCGGTTCACAAGTGGGCTGAATATTAAAGAGTAGTGCAAAGTAGATCCAGCATCCCAACACGGAGCCGACCACGCCGGAAAGGAAATGGAGAACCTCATGCGAATACATATGTTGCCACCTCAGTTCGTTCCACACATGCCACAGGTGATGAGTCAGAAGAAACTCAACCAGCGGAGGCGGAGCTGGTCCTCGCCATGCCTCATCAAGCAAGCTGAGGACGCCCAATAGCGCAAGTACGAAGACCAATGCATCCGGGTAGATGCGTACTCCCATGTTGAGCCTTGTTTCTCTCAAGGGCAGTGATCAGTTTGGGGATTCTGAGCGGATGGTCGCCTACACTCGGAAGTATGCCAAAATCTTCGGCTTTTTCGGATAATTTCCGAGTAGACGGTGACTCAGGCCGTACGCTCGATTGACTGGCCGGTAGAGGTCCATTCCAAGCAAGGCGAACGCTCCCGATAGCCAGCTATTCCGAATCCCGCGCAGAACACGACGCAGCTTAGCGTTAATGCAGTTGCACCGAACCAGCCGCCGTGAATCATTGGAAAACTGCAGATCGACAATGCCGCACCGACACTGAGGGTCCATATACCAACCTTGCAGGTTGTTCCACTCCTCAACGACATTGCCAGGCCTGCGCATCCGGCTAATCCAAACTTCGCAGCTAAGAAGAACATTGACCAGAAGTGTGCATGAAAAGATGCGCCAGCCGCTTGCGTGCAACATTCATAGCTGAAAGTGTTGTCTCCGTCCAGATGGTTGGACCATGCCAAGGTGCGAAGCAGGGAAAACACACTGCCAGAAATTACGAGTATCGAAACCCACATCAGGATGCGACGAACCATTAGCATGCAATCACCCTAAATCACGGCTCCCGACCTCGCTTCGTTTCACGACGCGAAGAACTTCTTTTGCTGCTCGAAACGGGCACTTTTTAGCTTATGCGGGAGGATGTGGACGATCCGGAAGTAAGCCGCTCTTAAAGTCACTTGTCGGCCCTCACCCATCCATTTGGCAATTGCGAGGCGCGGCAGATAAAAAGTGCGATCCTCTCGCTGCGGCATATAGACTTCACGTCTTCCAGAAGCGTTTTCTCCTCTTCCGAATATGCTTCAGGACTGGTCGTGACGATCCAGATGCCATTTTCTTGGACCTGAGGACTCTGTTTGCGTAAGTAGGAAATCAGTTCAGCAGCCGTTTGGATCACCGGGCTTTGAGGTTCGGGCTTCAATCTAGGTGAGTAGTCCACGGTGAAGCCCCAGGGCTTTCCTCCGAGGTTGGCCACCCGCTTCGGTAGCATATGCACCGAAACACCTTGTGATCGTTCTTGCGCAGTGGCCGTCGGCATAACGGCAAGAATTGCGCTCACGGCGAAGGCCCCAAGAACGGCCGTAGTCCGATTCATAAAAGTCCAACTTCCGATAGTTGATTTTCCCGATTGTAACGCCGGAATTGGCATCGTGGATGAGTCGTGGCCTACTCGGAAATTGATATGGTGTGACCCTGTCAATAGCTGCAAATCGGTGGGGTGGCTTTTGTTTTCGTACTTCAAGGACAGAGTCAGCAGCAGCCGTGGCAGGTAATGGCGACGATTGATGTTGAGCAACCCCCGAGTAGCTAGTCCACAGTCATCTGGTAAACAGTCATCTGGTAACAGTCCCTGCACCCCCCATATGGGGGGCGAATAGTTAAGTCTGTAGAATGAATAGGACCGGGCCATGGACGTTAACGTACATCAACCTGTTCGACATACGAAGTCGTTCGTAGCTGATTTAACTGCATCACCGTTTCATTTGTGATAGATATCCCATCCTATTGAATCCAGTGGATTAAGCAGTTTTAGACTTGCGCAATTGACAGGATCAAGTCAAGTTCTCCGCAGCACACTCAGAATGACACCGGAAGCAGGGTGGGACATGTATCCCAGGTTGTTTTACACCTTGCGCTGTCTTTGCCTGTCCTTGCTTTTTTTCAACCTCTCAGGTAATTTACTAACCAGTTAGTTTAACTGGTTGGTCAAAATGGATTCCGAGACACAAACCGCTTCGTCATCGACAGATCGGTCTTCCGAGACTCGCGCACGGATTCTTGATGCAGCTTTACGCGAGTTCAGCGCGTTGGGGATGGCTGGTGCACGTATGGACCAGATTGCCGCGGCTGCGGGTGTGAACAAAGCGCTGCTTTACTACCACTTCGACAGCAAGGAAAACCTCTACGTAGCGGCCGTGGAGATGATCTCGGCGAAGATTCGTGATCGCTCGATGGCGGTGTTTCTGCGTCCAGCTTCGCCGGGCGAGCGGCTGCTCAGGTCGACGCTGGATCACTTTGATCGCATTCTTGCGCAGGGTGAGTTTCAGAGCCTGATGCAGCAGGAGATGATGCGCCTGCACCAGGGGCAGTCGGATGCGTTGCCCGTGCTGGTGAAGCGTGTATTTGCTCCGCTGCAGACGATGTACCAGTCGATGATGCGCGAGGGAATCGCTTCGGGCGAGCTGATCGATGTGGACTGGTTGCAGATTCACCTGGCCGCCCTGGGAGCCAACGTTTTTTATTTTCTGGCAGCACCAGTGTGGCGGATCCTAATGCCGTTTGAGCCGTTCGCGCCTGATGTGCTGGAGGCGCGGCGTCGCTCGGTGGTGGAGTTTCTGGGGCAGGCAGTCTTTACCGATCGCAGTCATGGAGCCGAACTAGCTGCCCGTGTGCTTGCCGATACGCCGATGCCTGAACTGCCGAGCACTCGGCACCTTTTTGGGAGAACCGATGAACGCAAGAAATAGAGTTTTCATGATCCTGGGTCTGCTCACACTGGGATCGCTTGTCTGGTATTTGCTCACTGCCCGCACTTCGGGCGACTTGAAGCTGATTGGCACCGTCGATGCCAACGAAGTGCTGGTTAGCGCGAAGATACCGGGGCGACTCCAGACGCTGAAGGTGGACGAAGGACAGGCGGTGAAGGCCGGCGAGCTGATTGCTGTGGTGGAGAGCGATGATCTGGCGGCGGCTCAAAAGGCGGCTGAGGCCAATGTTCTGAGCAATCAATCGAAGCTTGACGAGACGGTAGAGACGCAGCGTCAAAACGAAGGCGAAGTTTCGAGTGCGGCGGTTAATGCCGAGGCGCAGGTGAAAGCGAGTGAAGCGGCGCTGGCGCAGTCCCAAGCAAATCTGGAACATCAGAAAGCCGATACTTCGCGCACAGTCGCTCTTGCCAAGCAGGGAATTGCGAGTGATCAGGCCAGGGACGAAGCCGTGACCAGCCTGAACGCTGCCGAGGCTGCGGTGGAATCGTCACACGCGAATGTGGCGGCGGCGCAAGCAGCGCTGCAGCAGGCACACGCTCATGAGCTGCTGGCGCAGGTTTCAGCGCGGACGGTGGCGTCTACGCGTGGGATTGTGCAGAATTCGAAGGCGCTGGCCGACCAGGCAGGTGTCGAACTGAAGTATGCGCAGGTGTTCGCACCTGTTACCGGCAAGGTGAATGTGCTAGCTGCGCGCCAGGGCGAAGTGTTGCCGGCTGGGGGAACCATCGCGACGGTAATGGACCTGACGCAGACGTGGGTGTACGCTCCGCTACCGGAGACGCAGGCCGATGCTGTGCAACTGGGCGACAGCCTGAAGGTAGTCATGCCGAGCGGAGCAGCGGTACAGGGAAAGGTGATTGCGAAATCGGCTGAAGCAGACTTCGCGACGCAGCGCGACATCAATGGCGGACGGAAGCGCGATATCAAGACGATACGGCTGAAGCTGTTGATCGACAATCCGGAGGAGAAGTTTGTGCCGGGAATGACGGCAGAGGTGTATGTGCCCAAGGCCAAGCTGGTGAAGCAATGAGCGCTGCTGCAACAGCTGTGCATGACGCGAACTCGACTGCTGCAGCCGCGATTCGTGTCGAAAACATCGTGAAGAAATACGGTGATTTCGAGGCGGTGAAAGGTGTGAGCTTCACCGTTGCCGATGGAGAGATCTTTGGGCTGCTGGGCCCGAATGGCGCGGGTAAAAGCACGCTGATTCGCATGATGACGACGCTGATCCCGGTGACGAGCGGGAAGGCGATTGTCGGCGGACATGACGTGAGCAAGGATTCGGACGCGGTGCGGCGGATGATCGGCGTGATTCCGCAGGCGCTGACGAGCGATCAGGATTTGACGGTCGAAGAGAACCTGAGCATCTACGCGAAGCTGTACAGCGTTCCGCGGGCGCAGCGGGAGAAGAACATTGCTGAAGTGCTGGAAGCGGTCGACCTGACGAAGTGGCGGACGGCGCAGACGAAGACGCTTTCCGGTGGCATGCGGCGACGGCTGGAGATTGCGCGGGGACTTGTGCATGATCCGCGGATCTTCTTTCTTGATGAGCCGACAACCGGACTCGACCCTGTCTCCCGCATCGCCGTGTGGGAGATGCTGAACAACCTGAAGAAGACGCGCAACCTCACAATGCTGTTGACAACGCATTACATGGAAGAAGCTGACCGGCTGTGCGACCGCATTGCGATCGTCGATCATGGAACGCTGGTGGCGTTGGGGACTCCGGTGGAGTTGAAGCAGAGCGTGCCGGGATCGAATGTGGTCGAGGTGCAATTCAATCGCGAAGATCCCGAGTGGCAGACGCGGTTGGAGAAGCTTCCGGATGTGACGGAAGTGCAGTCGCAGTCGGCGGGAGTCTATCGCGTGCTGACTTCGAACGGATCGCAGACCACGACCCAACTTGTAGAGATGGCGAAGGCGCTGGGCGAGCAGCTTACTTCGCTGAGCGTGCAGAACACTTCGCTGGACGACGTTTTTGTGCACTATACGGGTCGCCAGTTGCGCGATGAGCAGGTTAAGTCAGTCTTTACGATGCCGCCGCGTCCAGGAGCGCAACCATGAATAGATTTCTGGCTATTGTCGAGCGCGAGATGCGCAAGTTTTTCCGCTCGCCGGTGCTGATGATCATGTCGATGATGCTGCCCCTGGTGCAACTCATCATTCTGGGAAATGCATTTGGCGGGAAGATTCGCGGGGCAAAGGTTGCGGTTGTCGACTACGATCACGGCCCGCAGGCGCTGAGGGTGCGCGAGGCATTCGATTCCGTTGCGGTCAACATTGCAACATTTACAACGGTTAATTACGACGATGAGAAGCAGGCCCGTGAAGACGTGCGTACGGGCAAGGTGGATGCGGCGGTGATCATCCCGGCGCAGTATTCACGTCGCGTATATGCGCAGGATGCGCCGAGCATCGGGCTGGTAGTGGACAATTCCGATCAGTTCCTCAGCGGGTCTCTCGAAGGCGAGATGCAATCGCTGGTGGATGCGTTGAATCAACCGGTGATTCAGGATCGCGTGGTGAAGAACATTGCGCTCGAAATTGTCGAGCTGTATCCGTACGTCGAGTACATGAAGTATTTGCTATCCGGATCGATCGCGCTGGCGATGTACATCTCGGTGATGATCGGCGGCGGAATGCTCTACATCGACGACAAGGCGCGCGGTGTTCACGAAGGATACCTGGTGACGCCGATCAGCAAGCTCGAACTGGTAATGGGGCTAAACGCGGCGGGGGCGATCAAGGCGGTGCTGGCAGGCATTTCGCTCACGGTGATCGGATCGCTGATGGCAGGCCTGGGTGTGATTTTTCACCCTATGGCGATGCTGCAGCTTTTTCTGCTGATTGTGGGAGTGTCGATAGCCTTCAACGGAATGATGTTTCTGATGATGGTGCGAGTCGATGATCCGCTGGTGCCGCGCGCGATGTTTGGGGTGCTGAATACGCTGCTGTTCTTTCCGTCGGGTGCGATTTATCCGATTGCTGCCTTCCCGCCCTGGTTACGGGCTATTGCGATTGTCGATCCATTCACGTACGCGATTCACGGGTTCAAGGCAATTCTGCTGAAGGACGGTGGATTTGTTGCAATTCGAGGAGATTTGCTTTTCCTGTTCGCTTTCGGGATTGGAACGCTACTGATCGCCACGCCACTTTTCAAGCGCACACTCTAGGACTTTCCGGCCGGCAAGCAAATTAGTCCGGAATGCGATGAGGCGGTCCACTCCTTGTGGGAGGGTGGGCCGCCTTATCGTTTCTGGCGAGGGATCGAGCGCGAATGATGATCTCCCAGGTTTGTGCGAGATCACACAAACTGCTCAGTTGCACGGGTTATCACAAGGAATTCGGGAGCGATTTTGATACAGAATCCAGATTCTTGCCGTCCAATTGGACATCGCGGGGGGACGTATCTGAGTATCCCCAAAAAGTACTGTTACCCCGGTTTTGATTCGCGATCTAAAGATCTGCGTTTGCGCTTAACATCGGGTAAGCAGACCTACCACGCACATGACCACCAAAACATCATCTGACGTGATTTCCAAGCGTATCGCCGAGGTCACAAAGCCGGTGAACGGCGCCGCAGGGCCTGCGGAGAAGAAGGGCCCCCTGACCTGGGAAGACGAAGAGCTGGGAAACTACGAGCCCAAGCGGACCGTAGCCGTTGAAATAAAACGGATAGCCGACGCCAGGGCGGCTCTCTTGCTCCAGCAGCTTCCGCAGCAGTGGGATGCACTTTGCGATGTCTTTTCGATTCGTTGCGAGGGCATTAACACAAAGGCCGGTCGATCGGTTTTGCGCGGAGCGATGCCGGACGAGAATCAGCTGGAAATCCGACGCGAAGATGATCAGGGAATCGTGATTCAGTTTGATCCCGAGAAGAAGAAGGTTATCTTCACAGGCAAAGTGCTTGGATTCGAGCGGCAATATGAACTGATCGTTCTGACGCGCGACGACGTCGACTCAACGGCATGGTTCTCGCAGACCACTCTTACAACCGAGCAGACAGACGATCTGGCAAAAGGGATGATCTCGACCCTTCTGCGATTTGATCAGTAACGGATAACCCCTCCAGAATTGAGCCGCGCGCTCGCGTGGCCGGTACAACTTTCCCTACACGGCCGCACCGCCTACAATGAGAACTGACTTCAATCAAGAGGACCCCAATGCCGCTGTCTGGTGAAGCCATTCGACTGATGAACTATATCGATGATGTTGCGGTGACGTTGCGCCGCATCCTTGCCCTTGTACCGACGCTCTCCGCTGAGGAGCGTGCGCGGATTGCCGAACACCTCGTGCACTCCAGCCCGAATGCGGAAGACGTGGCCAAGGCCCTTACCTCAAAGTAATCCGGAAGACAATGCAAGTTGCCATTATTGGAGCCGGGCCGCTGGGCCGCTGGCTTGCGCTGGCTGCCGCCCGCGCCGGTTACACGGTGCTGCTGGAAGACGTGATGCCTGCGAATCTGCATCATGCGGAGGAGTATCTGCGGCAACAATTGGGTCCGGCAGCGATGCCTATGGTCAGGTTTGCCTCGACCATTGAAGAGGCTGTGCGCGAGGCCGATCTGGCGATAGACTGCGTTCCGGATGAGCTGGAGTCGAAGCTGGAAATTTTCTGTCTGCTCGACCGGATGGCTCCGCCGCGTACAGTTTTGATCACTCCGACTCGTAGGCTCTCGATCACTGATCTTGCATCGTGCACGTACCGTGCCGAGAAGTGCGTGGCTCTGGTCGCAAATGTCCAGGAACTCACCAATGCATCGATGAGCGAAGTCGCGGAACGAGGAAACGGCGCCGAAATCCTGCTGCGAACTCCGCCTCAAGCCACTGAGGAGACGGTCGCGTTGGTGAAGGAGTTCTGGGAACGGGTTGGATTTGCTCCGCGATTCGAAGCGGACCGCGCGCAGTGATCGAGTGCGGCTGGAAGACGCTAACTGCCGAGCACCTGTTCGTAATACTTCACGTATTGGGGAATCACCAGGGAAGCGCAAAAGCGCTTTTGCGCGTCTTTGCGGGCGGCGTCGCGCATTGCGTCAAACCTGGCACGGTCTTTCAGTAGCGCAGGTGGCGCCGGCGGCCATTTCGTCGACACTTCCCGACCGGGAAGAGCAGGCCTGTTACGCCGTCTTCAATGAGTTCCGGCACGCCGCCGACGCGCGTTGCGATGGTGGGAACTTTGCAGGCCATGGCTTCAAGGGCCGCGAGGCCGAAGGATTCGAGCGCGCTGGGCATGACCATCAGGTCGGCCAGCGGCAGCAACTCGTTTACGCGGTCCTGCTTGCCGAGGAAGTGAACCCTGTCATTGATTTTGAGATCGTGAGCTAGCCATTCAGCGGCGGAGCGATCGGGGCCATCCCCAACGAAGATCAGTTGAGCCGGCACATCGCGCACAACCTGTGCGAAGACCTTTACAACATCTACGACGCGCTTGACGGGACGGAAGTTTGACAGGTGGATCAAGATGGCTTCGTCGGGACGAGCGAATTTAGCTCGCGCTTTTGCTCGATGATCTTCGTCGGTGATGGGGGTGTAGACATCGCAGTTCACGAAGTTCGGAATGACCTCAATGGGCCGGGATATGCCGAAGTCGGTGACGGTTTTGTCTTTCAGGTAGGTTGAAATGCTGGTCACGCCGTCGCTTTCCTGGATGGAATAGCGCGTGATGGGCAGGTAACTTCGATCGAGTCCGACGAGGGTAATGTCGGTGCCATGCAGAGTGGTGACAAAGGGCAGTTTGCGGCCGCGCGTTGCCAGCATCTGCCGCGCGAGAAGGGCGCTGACGGAGTGCGGAATGGCGTAGTGAACGTGGAGCAGGTCGAGATCGCAGAACTCGGCAACCTCGGCCATGCGCGAGGCCAGTGCCAGATCGTACGGGGGAAACTCGAAGAGCGGGTAGCTGGAGACGGGGACCTCGTGGTAGAAGATGCCGTCGTCTCGACCGCTGAGGCGGAAAGGCTGCGAGTAGGAGATGAAATGGACCTCGTGGCCTGAAGCGGCAAGTTCAATGCCGAGCTCGGTGGCCACAACGCCCGAACCGCCGTAGGTGGGATAACAGGTAATGCCAATGCGCATGCCGCCGCCTTGCTTTCGAGCAGTATGTTGTTCCGCAGCCGGTGTCTCCAGATCGAGTCTCAATGGCCGCATTTCTTAAAGAAAGTGGCACCTGACAAAGGTGAATCTCCTGACAAGGTTAATCTGCGGAGCCGCGAATTCTTGTTTGGTTTTGAGAGCCGCCTGCTCTGGTTTTGACGTTCTAGGTCCCGAGGAAGATGCAGAACCTGCCGTCGAAATGGCTTCAGTCGGCTGTCTTCGATTCGACGGAGTGACCGAGGGAGGCGAATGAGATGAGGTCAACGCCTCGGAAATCCTTGATGGCCATGAGAGCGTTTCGTTCGATTTCACGCGATTCGAGAAGCCGGGTGTTGGCCCGAGCGAGGCACTCATCGCGATAGCCGGGGTGGGAGACCAGCTCGAATGTGCCCTCAGGCATGGCGGTGATGAGGGTATTGACCGTCGCAATGTTAACGGTACCCGTTGCAAGAACGCCGACCGCTCCATCGGTTGTCTGGAGTCCCTCTTCCCGCACGATGCGGCGAAACTTTGCTTCGAATCGACGAAGCAAGATGACCTCGGCGCGACGCATATCGGGAGCATCAGTGGTGGCGTTCAGGCTCCATAGAGGCTCGAACGGGTTGCGTATGGCAGGGATGCCGGCCGCCTTTGCCGCGCGAATCACGGGTCTCAGGATCGCTGGGAACATGTGCATGTGCTTGTGGGTGTCGACATGCGTGAGACGAAGGCCATAGCTCTGAAGCAAGGCGATCTGCGCAGTGGCTTCAGCTTCGACCTCAGCACTGCGGATTCGTGCTGTGAAGTGGCGGCTCAAGAAGCCGCCGAGGGTCGGATGAAAGTCCCCAGTAGTTCGATCAACCAGGGAAGAAATCTTGTTTCTATCGGAAACCGGCGACCCGTCGACAAGGACAATGTGACATCCCACCCCGAGTGTCGGCATGGCTAGAGCCATGTTCACGGCTTCTTCAGTAGCGGCGGCCTGCGCCATGAGCGTGGCGCTGGTGAGCACCTCGGCAGCGTGAAGCTCGAGGATGGCGCGATTGACTCCGGGAGCAAGGCCAAAGTCGTCGGCGTTCACGATAAGACGGGGCACGAGAATTAGCTTATCAATCCCGGAAGAGATCGACGGCGAGTTTGGGCTGACGGAAACTTTGGGGAATCAACCGGGGAACGTATTCGCTGTTATGATGATTGAGGGCCATTGGTTGGCCTCCCGCCTTTGGGGGCGGTTAGCTCAGTTGGTTAGAGCGCCTGCCTTACAAGCAGGAAGTCGGGGGTTCGAGTCCCTCACTGCCCACCATTAAAAAAATCAATGCTTCAGGCCTTTTCTCAGAAACGGCGAGGGTGTGCTTCCCGTCGGTGCCGGGTCGGCATTTCAGTGGAGGGCGCCACCGCCCGCCTCCTGCAGGTTGCGCATCACTTCGTCCAGGTTGAACGAGGCTGGCTTCTGACGCGGCGGATACTTCACGAAGTCTTCAATCTGTTGTCCGACGACGGCCTGCATGGCGTAGATGATGTACGCGTGGGAGATTACCCAATCCCAGTAAGTATTTGAGTTCTCGTCAGCCCGCTCGAAAGGATCCCGGCGCAGGTTGAATATTTTCGGCGCGCGGAGTTTTACGAACGGTTCGAACCAGCACTGCAGTCTTTTTGCACGCTGTTCCCCAAGAACCACCTTCCAGTCGCCCATCCGAATAGCCAGAATGTCGCCGTCATCGCTAACGTAGAAGAAGCTCTTCCGCGGGCTTTCATTCACCTTGCCTGTGAAGTAAGGCAGCATGTTGAAGCCGTCGATGTGGACCTTGAAGGTCTTGCCATCTGCCTTATGTCCGCTGAGCAGTTTGCTGTTGATGTCCGGCTCTCCAGCGGCGGCCAGCAGGGTGGGGAGCCAGTCCTGCATGGAGACGATGCCGTTGAGCACGGTGCCGGCCTTGAACTGGGCGGGCCAGCGTGTGAATGCCGGGACGCGCCAGCCCCCCTCCCAGTTGGTGTTCTTCTCAGACCGGAACGGCGTGATGCCCGCATCGGGCCAACTGTTGTAGTGGACGCCGTTGTCTGTTGAGTACATCACAATGGTGTTGTCGGCGATGCCCAGCTCGTCGAGTTTCTTCAGCATGATGCCGACGTTTTCGTCGTGCGCAACCATCACATCGTTGTAGTCACCCTGG
Organism: uncultured Acidobacteriaceae bacterium; assembly: GCA_963735215.1. Classification (GTDB taxonomy): domain Bacteria; phylum Acidobacteriota; class Terriglobia; order Terriglobales; family Acidobacteriaceae; genus Telmatobacter. Next base: position 255,125 of record CAVTKF010000020.1, read on the forward strand.
CCGCCGCTTTTGCCTTTGTGCTTGGCGGCACAGTGAGTTCTGAAGTGCATGGCCGTTGTATTCCACCACAGGAAGAAGGGCTTGTCCGCCTTGTGTGCCTTGTCAATGAACCCGAGCGCGCGCTCCGTGACCTCATCGTCGAACGTTTCCATGCGCTTCCTGGTCAGCGGGCCCGTGTCCTCGATTGTCTGTCCGCCCTTGCCGTCCGCCCTACAGTGCAGCACGCCTCGGGGGCCGTAGCGTTTCTTGAAAGCAGGATCCTTAGGATAGTCCGGGTCTTCCGGCTCCTCTTCTGCATTGAGGTGGTAGAGGTTGCCGAAGAACTCGTCGAATCCGTGCACAGTGGGAAGGAACTCGTCCTTGTCGCCGAGGTGATTCTTGCCGAATTGACCGGTGACGTAGCCCAGCGGCTTGAGCAACTCGGCGATCGTCGGGTCCTCTTTCCGCAGGCCTGTATCCGCGCCGGGCATCCCAACTTTGGTTAGCCCCGTGCGGATAGGATTCTGTCCAGTAATGAATGCAGATCGCCCGGCTGTACAACTCTGCTGGCCGTAGTAGTCTGTGAAGGAGACGCCCTCGTTGGCGATGCGGTCGATGTTCGGAGTCCGGTAACCCATCTGGCCACGGCTGTTGTAACTGATGTTCCACCAGCCGATGTCGTCACCCCAGAGGATCAGGATGTTTGGTTTCTTGGTAGCCATTGCACTGTCCCTCCTTCATAACTTGCTGTGCTGCTGGTTTGTCTCAGACGGAAAGGTCACGAGACATTGCGCGTTTCTCCGCAACAGGCACTCGATGGGATTTGGCGTCCGCAGTGGTGTCTTGCTCTATATCCTTCGCAGGGCTGACAGAACTGAACGGGGAGCGAGGTGAGTTGTTGCCATGACAGGAGCGGAACTTGCGGCCGCTTCCGCAAGGACATTGTTGATGCCGCCCGCGCCTGTGGTCTTGAGCCGCCGTCAACTTCATAACGTCTGAAGGCGGCTGGCCCTGCTGGAGCAGCTGCGCCATTGTCAGCATCGCCGGGCGAGTGTGGGTGAAGAACAGCTTAAGACCTGCACAGAGATAGTTGTGGCCTGGCTCGCCGTCGCGCGAGAGCATGAATCTGTCCTTCGGACAGCCGCCGTTGCAAAGGGGACGGACCTCACAACTCTGGCACTGCGCGGTCAGTGAATCGCGCTTGTTATCTCCGAATCTGCGCTGTTCGGGCGATGATACGAGCGTGAGCATGTGAGTCTCGTGGATGTTGCCGAGCCGATAGCGCGGTTCGACAAAATGGTCGCAGGAATATAGATCACCATTGTGTTCCAGCGCAGGGCCATAGCCGCATGTCGGTGCGTGGATGCACAGTAGGTGGCGACCGAAGTAGCTCTCAAGCGTGACGTCGAAGAGCTGAACGTAAACACGGCCCACGTCGTGACGCACCCACTCCTCGAAGATATCCACGAGGAATCGGCCGTATTGTTCGCCTCCGACCGTGCGTTTCGTTACCAGACTGCCAGATTGCGTGTAGAGCAATCGCTTTTGGCCAGGCTGCTCTCTCCAGCCCAGGTTGGCGATTTGAATTGTTTCTGCCGTCGCGCGTTCGACGATCGGAATGAACTGAATCCACTCGGCATGCAGTTCATCGCGAAAGAAGCGATAGACGGTGCGGCCATGATTCTCGTTGGCAGAGTTGACCGTACACAGGATGTTGAAATCCACTTGATGCTCGCGCAGTTTCCGCCAGCCCTTCATCACCCGGTCGAAGGTGCCTTGTCCGCCGCGATCGACGCGATTTGCATCATGGATTTCGCGTGGGCCATCAACGCTGATGCCGACCAGAAAATGACGTTCCTTGAAGAAGGCGCACCAGTCGTCATCGAGAAGTATGCCGTTGGTTTGAAACGTATGCTGTACGACCTGGCCTGCCCGCTTGTATTTTTCGACGAGTTCGACGGAGTGGCGAAAGAATTCGAGCTTCATCAGGGTCGGCTCGCCGCCTTGCCAGGCGACCGTCACCTGGGGTGTGCGGTGCGACTCCAGTAGTTGGCGGATGTACGTCTCGAGCGTGGCGTCAGACATCCGTTGCTTTTCGTCCGGGTATAACGCCTCTTTTGACAGGAAGAAACAATACTTGCAGTCGATATTGCAGGTGGACCCGCTCGGTTTCGCAAGCAGGTGAAAGCACGGCGGAGAATTGACTGGCGCAGCATTCAGAAGGGACATCCCGGCATCCCCTCCTGACCGATCACTTTGACTCATCGAGCGGTAGTTCCTCTCTGTCTTGGGGACAACGCCTTTGTGTACTGCAACACACACTTGATTGGGTGCCTATTGTCAATTCAGACAGGTGCGGCTATTGGGCGGGCCGACATAGAATCCAGTCCTCAAGAGGTGCTTCGCGTTCCTGCGATGCCGTACCTGCCAGGGAATTCACACGATGAACTGGACACAACAGGCGCAACGACTCAAGAAAGACGCGCAAGTCTTCTACTTTGCATTTCGACATCCCCGCGTGGGTTGGCCTGCGAAGTTGGTTGCGCTGTGCACATCCGGCTACCTGTTTAGCCCCATTCAACTCATTCCAAGCTTCATCCCGGTTATCGGATTCCTCGACGATTTTCTGGTTCTCTTCCTGGGGGTGCTTGTACTTCGAAAGATGGTTCCTCCGGATGTGCTCGCTGAATGTCGTGAGCGTGCCGAGGCTGCCGAAATGAGCAGGAGAGAGGAAGTGAGATCGCCGGCCGCAGTCGTTGCATTCGTCGCAGTTGCGACACTTTGGCTTGTCGCGGCGGTCTTCTCCAGTGCGCTGGTGGCAAACTACCTTGCCCGTTGAAAAGTTTGGTGACCGATCATTCCTGTGCCGGTGGATTGTGGTCCAGCTCATGATCCGCTATGCGCGGCGAGGAATTCTGAGCAAGCGCAAGCTTTACGGCTCATCCACAAAGTCCGAAGAATTGCGAACGGCGGGAGCAAGCGGGACTGCGGGAATCAGCACTGGCACACCGCGGTTCGAAGGCATCGAAGGCTGGCTCGTCAGCACGGGAGCTGATCCCTGCTGCGTCTGCACGATCCAGCAATATTGTGTCCCCCGCGAAACGGTGGTGTCAGAGAAGGTCAGCACGTTGTTGCTCGTAGTGCCGACCTTTGTGTAGAAGGTCCCGGAAGTCGGGGGGCACGAGCGTGTACCGCTAGCGATTGTCGCGCGGCTGATGACGTAACTGCAGGGTGATTTTGCGGTGCAACCACCCCACCCGCGCCTGGCCGGCGGCACCTGCCAGCTGATTGACACCCACGGCGCGTGCGACGGCGGAATCTGCGCACCGCTCCACACCGCCATCAGGACTACCACTAAGAACCCGACCGCAAGACGCTTCATTAGAATCTCCCTTCGCTCGACCCGGTTCGCTGATCAAGCGACTGGGTCAGCGAGAGATGCTCCGCCGCCACAGTCCGATCGATCTTCAGTGGGCGGCGATAAGGTTTCTCCCTCTTCACATGAGTTCCAAACCCTCGCGCATCGCACGGCACCAACAACAATTTAGACTTCCGACCTTTGCAAGCCATCGATACCGCGATCGCATCCCGCTTGCACACGTGGAGACTGAGGCCTTCGATATAGCGATGCACGTTATTGGATCAGGTTTGCCACCGCGCATCAATTTCTGACCGGGAGATGCCGTTGCGGTCACGCGCCGTCGCGCCCCAAACTGTTTCTGGCGCTATGGAAGTCGTAGACTTCATTCCCGATGGCTCGAACTAGACTTTGCCGCCGGGGACAGCGCGATCCTGGCAGTGAGAATTGCGCCGTTGATTTAGAGTTAAGCGCATGGCATTGTATTGTTCCGTTGGCGCCGTGGATGCTGAGCTGGCACCGCAGCAGTTATCAGAGCTGCTTGCCGAAAGCCTTGGGAAGCTGGGACAACGCGAGCGTGTGCTGGCAGTCCCGCCCGATATAACGCGACTGCACTCGCAGGCGGGGCCGTTGACGTGCGCAGCGTGGCGGTATTTTGGCGAGCGGCTGAAGGCGGTGTTGCCCGCGATCGGGACACATGCGGCGATGACGCCGGCGCAGATGGAACACATGTACCCGGCTGTCCCGCAGGAGCTGTTCAAGGTTCACAACTGGCGAACGGATGTGGAGACGCTGGGCGAAGTGCCGGCGGAGTTTATTTATCAGCAGTCGGAGGGGAAGCTGAACTGCGCGTGGCCGGCGCAGACAAATCGGCTGATATCGCGGGGTGGATTCGATCTGATTCTCTCGATCGGGCAGGTTGTTCCGCATGAAGTGATCGGGATGGCCAACTACAACAAGAACATCCTGGTCGGCGCGGGCGGAAGGCAGGGAATCAACCTGAGCCATTATCTGGGCGCGGTATATGGGATGGAGCGCATCATGGGGCGCGCCGAGAATCCGGTGCGTGCGGTGCTGAATTATGCGTCGGATCATTTCCTGCGCGAGTTGCCGATTGTGTATGTGCAGACAGTTGTGGGTCGGCGCGCCGACGGCGGGCTGGCGGTGCGCGGATTGTTTATCGGCGATGATGTGGAGTGTTTCCATCGCGCGGCGGAACTGAGTCTGAAGGTGAACTTCGAGCTGGTTGCGGAGCCGATCAAGAAGGCTGTGGTGTATCTAGACCCGCATGAATTTCATTCGACATGGCTGGGAAACAAGGCGGTGTATCGGACGCGGATGGCGCTGGCGGATGGTGCGGAACTGATTGTTCTTGCGCCCGCTGTTCGGGAGTTTGGCGAGGATAAGTGCATTGACGGGCTGATTCGCAAGTACGGGTATCGTGGAACTCCGGCGACGCTGGCTGCGGTAGAGGCGAATGCGGATCTGGCGGCGGAACTGGGTGCGGCGGCGCACCTGATTCATGGATCGTCGGAGGGCAGGTTCAAGATTACGTGGTGTCCGGGGCGACTTGGCCGGGAAGAGATCGAAGGCGTCGGATTCAATTACGGCAACTATGCGGAGATGTCGGAGCACTATAACCCGGATAAGCTATCGCATGGTTATAACAAGCTGGATGGGGAGGAGCTGTTCTTTGTCTCGAATCCAGGGCTTGGGCTGTGGGCGCATCAGTCGCGGCTGGAAACCGACAAATAGCCTCCAGCGTGTTTGGTGTCACGCGCAGTTCTAATGAAAAGCAGATCCTTCGCTCACCACCCCCGAACGGAAGTACGTTCGGGGCCCCGTTCCCTCAGGATGACACCGTCAACTTTTGTTGTGAACTTCGCGGACTGGATATTAGTTCAGCAAACTTAGTTCCCTCAGCAGGAAGGCGTAGTCGAAGGCTATCTCCTTCAAGTAGTCGTAGCGGCCGCTGGCACCGCCGTGACCGGCTTCCATGTTGGTGACTAGGAGGAGCGAGTTGCTGTCGGTTTTGAGAGTGCGGAGTTTGGCTACGTACTTTGCGGGTTCCCAGTACATTACCTGGCTGTCGTTGAGCGATGTTTTGACTAACATGGCCGGATAACTCACGGGTTTCAAGTTATCGTAGGGCGAGTAACTGAGCATGTATTTGAAGTAGGCTTCCTCGTTCGGGTCGCCCCATTCTTCGTATTCGGGAACGGTGAGAGGAAGGGAGGCGTCGAGCATGGTGTTCATGACGTCGACGAAGGGGACATGCGAGAGGACTGCGCGGAAGAGATCGGGGCGGAAGTTGCTGACGGCGCCCATAAGCAGGCCACCGGCGGAGCCGCCCTCGATGGCGACACGGGTTGGGTCGCCGTAGCCACTGGCGGTGAGGTGCTGGACAGCGGCGATGAAGTCGGTGAAGGTATTGCGCTTGACGAGCATTTTGCCGGCATCGTGCCAGGGTTTGCCTAGATCGCCACCGCCGCGGATGTGGGCGTAGGCGATGACGACGCCGCGATCGAGAAGGCTGAGGCGGTTGGAGTTGAAGCCGAGCGGGAGGGAGTAGCCGTAGGAGCCGTATCCGTAAACGTAGAGGGGAGGCATCCCATCCTCGCTGCGATGAGTCGAAGATGTGGCGGCAAGGGTCTCCTCAGGGGCTAAAGCCCCGCTTTCCTTTGGTAGCTCAACGGCACGGCTGAAGCCGTGCCCCTTCAAAACAGGCTGAGATTCGCCGTTTCCCACCCATGACGTCGTCATGGATGGGGCACCCAGCTTTTTCTCCAACGAGGCGCCTTGAAATTTGTCGCGGCGGTAGACGAGTGAGATGGGAACCTGTACGCCGTCGGGGGCAGTGGCGTGGATACGCTCGCTGGCGTAGAGGGTGCGATCGAAGCCACCGGGCACTTCCTGCTGTTTGAGCAGGATCGATTCGCGCGATTCGAGGTTGTATTCGTAGATGGAACCCGGTGTGACGAGCGACTGATAGCCGTAGCGGAACTGTGTCGTTTCCCAGATGCGGTTGATGCCGGGCGAGGCGCTGTAGGCAGGCTCGGGAAAGGCGATTTCGCCGGAGGGATTGGTCGCGGGGCCCTGGTCCTGGAACGTCCAGAGGCGCAGGCGGGGCAGTCCGTCTTCGCGTTCGCAGGCGACGAAGAAGCTGGAAAAGAGATCGATATCTTCAAGCATTACGGTGTCGCGGTGGGGAATTTGCTCGACCCAGTTCTCGCGCGCGGGAGCATCGACTGGCGCGGTGACGAGGCGGAAGTTGCGGCCGCGATCGTTGGTGCGGATGTACCACTGGCCGTTGCGGTGGTCGACGTAGTACTCGTGCTCGTCTTGGCGGGGACTGATGACTTTGAATTCGCCGGTGGGCTGATCGGCGGGAAGGACAAGGCACTCTGTAGTGGTGTGGCTGCCGGATTCGAGGATCACGAATTTGCCGTCGCGGGTGCGGCCTGCGCCGATGTTAAAGCGTTCGTCGTCGTCCTGATAGACGAGGACATCTTCGCTGTGGGGCGCGTGGAGCGTGTGGCGAAAAAGCTGGAACTGGCGCTTCTGTTCCTCGTCTTCGACTGAATAGAAAAGTGTGGAGTTGTCGGCAGCCCACGTGACGGAACCGACCCGGAGAACTTCACCAGGGAGGGTTTCGCCGGTTTCGAGGTCCTTGATGTGGAGCGTGTACTGGCGGAAGCCGGTGACGTCAGTGGTGTAGGCGAGCCAGCGGCCGTCGTCGGAGATGTCGGTGGCGCCGATGGCGAAGAATGCCTGGCCTTCGGCGAGCTGGTTGCCGTCGAGGATGATTTGTTCAGGAGAATCCGGGAGGAGTTGAGTGTTGTGGTTTCCCACCCAAGACAGCGATGGAACTGTTGTCTTGGATGGGGCACCCGGTGTCAAGGATGGGGCACCCAGCAATCCGCGCTTGCGGCAGAAGATGGAGTATTGCTTGCCTTCTTCGGTGCGGACGTAATACCACCAGTCGCCTTCGCGGTAGGGGGCGGACTCGTCAGTCTGCTTGATGTGACTGAGCATCTCGTTGTAGAGGTTGTCGCGAAGAGGAGCCAGGTCGGCGGTGACGGCTTCGGCATATTCGTTTTCAGACTTGAGGTAGTCGGTGACTTCGGGATTGTCCTTGTCGCGCAGCCAGGCGTAGGCGTCGGTGAGGGTGATGCCGTGGAGGGTGGTTTCTTTGTGGTCTTTGCGGGCGACGGGTGGGGTGAGAAGTACGCGGTCGGTCATGTCAATTTCAAGTGTAGCGAAGGGCAGGGATTAGGGAACAGGGATTAGGAACGGAGAAATTGCCCACAAGGATATTCTGCTTGCACCTTAGGCGGTGCAGCGGCATCAGTAGATTGTTGGGGTTGTGTATTGGGGGAGCGGGGTATGGCAGTGGTGAGAACGTGTTCGGCGTGCGGGAAGCAGAATCGGATCCCGGCGGGGCATATTGCTGATACTGGGAGATGTGGCGCGTGCAAGGCGCCGCTGTCGGCGATGGCGGAGCCCATCGAGGTAACTCCAATCGAATTCGATGAGATTGTGCGCGAAAGTAAGGTCCCGGTGCTCGTGGATTTCTGGGCTGCATGGTGCGGACCATGCAAGATGGCGGCCCCGCACGTGGCGCAAACGGCGCGAGAGCTGGCGGGCCGGGTCGTCGTACTGAAGGTGGATACGGAGCGTTTTCCGGCGCTTGCCGCGCGCTACAGGGTGCAGGGGATACCGAACTTCGCGGTGTTCGTTCGCGGCGAACTGAAATTCCAGCAGGCCGGATTGGTGGACGCGAACACGATGAAGAACTGGATTATGAACGCTGCGTGATGCGCGCCATGCGCGGTCCTCAGATAAACCACACGCTGAGGTTGGGATAGGGCTAGCCGCGCACCATGGCGCAGGTGTGTGGCTCGGAGCGAGAGGAACTTTGGGGTGGGACGGAACGTACAATTGAGTGCGATGGATTGCTTTCACCGCACGGGTTCGACGATGCGCCGGCTGATGCTGGCAGTTCTCGTTCTTCTTCTTTCTATGCGGGTGGGGTTGGCCGAATCGGTCACCAGCCTGCCCAAACCCAATGACTACGTCAATGATTTTGCCCGTGTGCTATCGCCGGATACGATAGCGAAGCTGGACCGCATTTGCGCGGAACTGGACCACTCGCAGGCGAACGCGCAGGTGGCAGTGGTGACGGTGCGCAACCTGGACGGCGAGGATGCGGCGGACTGGGCGAACGAACTCGAAGACAAGTGGAAGATGGGAAAGAAGGGGTCGGACCGGGGAGTGCTGGTGCTGCTGGCGGTGGACGATCGCAAGTACCGGATCGATGTGGGATACGGGCTTGAGGGAATCCTGAACGACGCCAAGGTCGGCGACATCGGCCGGTCAATGATTCCGAATTTGCGGGCGCAGGATTATGACGGGGCAATTCTTACAGTGGTGGGGCAGCTGGCGCAGGTGATTGCGACGGATGCGAAGGTGACGCTGAGCGATGAACTGCCGAATCCGCCGCCGGTGAGACACAGATCGTCGGGCGGAGGATTGCCGATCCCCATCATTCTTTTCCTGGGCTTCTTTGTGATTTCGATTATTTTTCGGGTTGTGCATTCGATTGGGGCGGCACTTGGATTTTGGCACCCGTGGGTGCGCCCTACCGGGATTGGCCGCGGAGGGTTCTATATCGGCGGCGGTGGTTTTGGTGGAGGCGGTGGAGGATTTGGCGGATCTGGTGGCGGAGGTGGTGGTGGGGGTTTTGGCGGATTTGGTGGGGGAGATTTTGGGGGCGGGGGCGCCGGCGGAAGCTGGTGAGATGCAGGGACCGGTTTAGCTCGTAGCTTTCCCACCCATGCCGCGAGTCGCCGGCGACTCACTTCATGGATGGGGCACCCAGATTCGAGTAGGATGCAAGCACCCCACGGCTCAAAATCGAGACCTGGGCATCCAGGGCTCGTGATCATTTTGGATTCGTGATCATTTTGGATTTTCGTTAGATCAACACGTGTCGCCGAGTTTCGTGAAGTGTCCCGCATTGGGACGGAGGAGAAGGGAACGGTATGAGCAAGGGATTGCTGGTTGGGTTGGGCGTGGTGGGTGTGATTGTGCTGGCGCTTCTAATGGTGGGCGGCAGCTATGTGAGTGCCAAGAACCAGATGGTGGCGAAGGACCAGGCGGTGAAGTCGGCGTGGTCCGAGGTGGATGTGCAACTGCAGCGGCGGGCGGATTTGATTCCGAATTTGGTGGAGACAGTGAAGGGATTCACCAAGGAAGAGAACTCTGTGTATGCGGAGATTGCGAACGCTCGCGCGGGGATGTTGAATGCGCAGACTCCGCAGGCGAAGATTGCGGCCAACGGTCAGTTGGATGGAGCGCTGGGTCGGTTGCTGCTGCTGACGGAGAATTATCCACAACTGCGGTCGAGCGACCAGTTTATGCGGCTACAGGATGAACTGGCGGGGACGGAGAACCGGATCGGCGTGGCGCGTCGGCGGTATAACCAGTCGATCCAGGACTACAACACGTTTATCGGACAATTTCCGAACAGCATCTGGGCGGGGATGGCTGGATTTCACAATAATGATGCGTACTTCAAGGCGAGCCCAGGGTCGGAGCAGGTGCCGAACGTGAAGTTTTAGAAGCAGCCTCTAGCTGCTAGCTTCTAGGTTTCCCAGGTCTCAGAAGCGAGACCTGGGGCACCCCGGCTTTCCGGTTCTCGGAAGCGAGATCTCCACTAAACCAACGAAGACCTGTTTGGGGGGATCCCGGACCTCCACTCGCGATGTCATGAGAAGCAGCCCCTTCGCTCCGCTTACCTCACATTCGACAAGTCGAATGTGGGGCCCCAGACATGCTGCGCTCAGGATGACACGGTAGTTGAGGATCAGCCTCGTTCGGTCGGGGTTTGAGTACCTTGGATTTGGATCGCGTGAGTTAGATCACCGTGAGTTTCCCGGTTCTGAGGCAAATTGGAAGTATATTCGGAGGCTGGGTTTTTGCTGTGTTTCGGTTAGATTATTTGTCTTGTTTGCTTACGGTTCTTTCGACAATCCTGGTTGGCCAGAAGAGATGGACGGGGTTCGTTGTGGCGGGCGTGAACAGCGCGATTGTGTGCGTAATCGGGCTGCGCACGGGTCAGCTTGGGTTTATTCCTGCGAACCTGTTCTGTATCGGGGTGTATGCGTTCAGTATTCGGTCGTGGGCGAAAGCGGAGAGTAGTTCTTAGATTTGGTTCTTAGCTTTCCCACTCATGCGCGATGAATCCGCGTCTTGAATGGGGCACCAGGGTTCGGCGCCGCTCAAGTAGTGCCGAGGATCGTTGCTTTCCCACCCTTGCTTTCGCAAGGATGGGGCACCCGGCACGGGATGGCGAGGAAAATAGAGAAGAAGCAGGTCCTTCGCCCCGCTTACCCCACTTGCGCGGGGCCCCAGGCGTGGGGGGCTCAGGATGACACATCGAAGTTAGGGATGAAAGGGACGCCACTAGCGTCCTGGAAGTCAGGGATGACGGGGACGCCACAAGTGTCCTGAGCGTCAGGACTTTGCCGGGGCGTCTCTTAGAAGCCGGCGCCAGGGATGTAGTGGTATTCAATTTTTGTCGGCGGCTTGATGGGGTCGCCGGTCAGGTCGTGGGTGTGCCAGACTACGGATTCGCTGGCGACTTCAGGATGTTTGCGCAGGAATTCGAGCGCGTAGGTGCTGGCGGTGGGGTCGTCTTTCTGGTCGGCGAATTTCGCTGACTCGATGGCGGCCTTTTGTTTTTCGCCGAGGCGGCGGTAGAGGATGGCGAGCTGGTAGTGCGCGGCGAGGTCGTCGGGATCGATGGCTTGGAGCTTTTCGTATTCTTCGCGGGCCTTGGGGTAGTCGTGTGCCTGGTAGTAGCTGAAGCCCAGTTCGCGGAGGCCATCCTTGGCTAACGGATATTTGGCGAGCATGGCCTGGAGGTCGGTGATGGCTTCCTGAACCTGGCCTGCGTTGCGCTCTACGAGGGCGCGATAGTAGAGCGCGCGGGGATCGCCGGGGAGAAGAGACAGGGCCTTCGCGAGATGCGGCTTGGCGTCGTTGTAGCGTTCCCAGGAAATTTCAACAATCGCCATGTTGGTGTAGGCGTCGGCGTAGTCGGGGCGCAGGGCGGCGACTTGTTCGAAGGCGCGGACCGAGGCTTCGTATTGCAGGGCGTCGAGGAGGGCAATGCCGTAGTTGTTCCACCGCATCCAGGGCTCCGCACCCAGCGAACGTTTGGTAGAGTCTTGCGGTTGGGGAGAATTGTCGCCAATGTTCAAAGTGCGGGAGTCAGAGGCGACTTCAATGATGGGCTGCGGATAGGGCTTCGGTTCTTTCAGGCCTGTCTGCGTTATTGCGAAGTCGATAAAGCGCTGATCGAAGCGGCGGTATTTGATGGTCGCGGTGATGGTTACGGCGCCGGAGATCGCCTTGGGCAGGCGGAAACGGTAGCGGACGAGTTGCGAGCGGCCGGACTGGATGGTGTTGTTGTAGGCCAGCACGCGGTTGTGCCAGATCTCGTGGAGCGCATTCAGTTCGCCCTTGGTGTTGACGAGGCGGTTGGTGAAGGAGTGCGCGGAGGGATCGAGGTCGCCGTTGGGCTGGATGAAGCCTGACTCGGTGAGGATTTTGCCGTTGCTGTCCTTGACGGTGAAGTTGACCCAGGACTCGTAGAAGTCGCGCTGCTCGGGAACGTAGGAGTGAGCGATGCCTTTGTTCTGAATGACCACGTCGGCGATGAGGGTTTCGTTGGGGGAGACGGAGAAGGGGACGTTGCCTAGCGGCGCAACGAGGGCCGCGTTCGCGGGAGCCGACGTGTCTTCAGACGGTGAAGCGGATGCGGCGGTCTCTTTTTCCAGCGCGAAGATGTCTACATTGAGGACGCCTTTGCCGTCGATGCCGCCTTTGAGAAACTCGACCAGCTTCTGAGACTGTTCGTTGAACTTGTAATAAGCCGCGTTAAGGCTGTTGCCGCCAAGCCAGCGATGCGAGACGAGAGTGCCGTCCTTGGCGCCTGCATCTTGCGCATTGGCGGGGAGAGCCTGGCGAGGCATGTGGCAGGTCTGGCAGGTGGAGACGGTGTCTTTGCGGTAGAAGGGGAGGGGCGACTGTTTGGTGAAACTGGCGCCCTGCCACTCGTCGTAGACAGTGAAAGCGCGAAGGAACTTGTAGTCGTCGAGCGAGCGGGTGATGGTGGCCTTGTGGCAGGCGGCGCAGAATTCGGCGGTTTTGAGGAGCGGCCGCATCACGGCCTGCTTGTGGCGATCGAGGTGGCCGAGGATATCGGAGTCGGAAACGGGGCGGGTGACTGGCGCGCCTTTTTCGTCGACAAGGACCGCGGGGACGCTCATGACGTAACTGCCGGTGCCGGTGGTGTCAGTGGACTGGATGGCGTGGCAGACGGAGCAGGTGATGCCTTCATCCTCGAAGGGGCGCTTCTTGGGCATGCCCTGTGAGAGGTCGCCTGAGAAGAGAGCGATGGGATTATGGCAGCCTTCGCAATGGCGCGAGTACTGGACGCCCTTTTCAGCGATGAGCATGTTGACGTTCTTCAGGTACCAGGGTTGGCGAAAGCTGTTGGAGTGAACGGACTGGCGCCACTGGTGATAGGCCTCCTGGTGGCAGTGGCCGCAGTATTCAGCGGTGAGAACGCTGCGCGGATTGATGAACTGGCCGTTGACGGTCATCGCATTCGAGGGAAGGAACGGCGAGTCCTTGCCGAAGGCGTAGTTGTAGCGGGTGGCGACGGAGTCGTGGAACTGGGTGGTAGGGCCGGTGACATGAATGCTGGCGGTGTAGGCGGCGGGGGGAAGATCGGGCGTTGACGGAGTGGGAGCGGCGGAAGACGCGGGGTCGGTGGCCGCGCGGACAACGAAGGTGACCGTGAGGGGCAGGGCGAAGAGTAGAGCGCAAAGTGCCCAGCGACGCGGCGAGGACTTGAACATCTCGAAACGGACTCCCGGATCAACGCTTGAATTGCCCGCAGACAACGAGAGGAAGCTGCGGGGGACAGATGAACGGTAACAGGGGCGGGGGATGGACTGTCTACCACCGAAAGGTGGAGTGGGGGATGCGATCAACAGGACAGCCGCGAAAGTGTCACACCGGCGCAATTTGGTTGACTTCGGAGAGGTTAGGTTGATGGCAAGGGAGGCAAAACAATGAAGAAAGCGATGGCAGGTTTGGCGATGTTGGGGATGCTGTTGGGGATTCCGGCGATGGCGCTGGATGGACCGGAGGCGCAGTACGTAAACGGGACGGCTTCGGGCGTGAAGGAAGGCAGCACGGGGACATTGGATACCACGATAGCGACGGCGCTCGAGTTTCACGCGGGAGCGGCGGGGTTTTCGATTCCGTATGAGGGCGTGAAGTCTGATAGATATCAGGAAGAGAAGCGGTTCAGGCTGGGCATGTTGCCGGCGATTGCTGTTGGTTTGGTGAAGGCGCGAGCGGAACGGCACCTGGTTACGATTTCGTGGAAGGATGCGGCAGGCGTTGCAGAGGTCGTGACGCTGGAGGCTTCAAAGGACGACGCGCTCGGGCTGGTTGCCCTGCTGCGGGCACGCGCGCCTAGGGCGTGTGCGGCGAGGATGGGTCCTTCGTGTGTGCCAGGGGAGTGAGGGGCCTGATTGATTGGCGAGGCAAGAACAAAAGCAGATCCTTCACTTCACCTGCCCCACGGACAGTTTCTGTCCATGGGGACCCAATGCGCTCAGTTCAGGATGACAGATCTTAACTTGGGGCGAGATGACAATGAGACGAGATGATCGGAGCCGGCGTCCTGAATGGGCGCCGACCTTTTGGTGTTTGCAGCGAGTGGTTCACAGAGTGGGATGAATGGACGTAAATCGAGTTTGGACGGGGTGATGGAGCGCACATCCTCTTAGCCAAAGCGGGGCCGAAACTGGTACGGTTGATGAGTAAGATCACGTATTCCTAGATGGCCTCAAGTCCTTATTTCTCTCTCGCAGTTTTGTTCGTTGCCGCGCTTGGGTTCGGGCTGGCTCCGTTGGGGCTGGCGTGGCTTTGGCAGAGGGTGTTTTCGCCGGCCAAACCAAACGTGATCAAGAATGCGATTTACGAGTGCGGGCTGGAGTCGAAGGGCGACGCGTGGGTGCAGTTCCGCTCGGCCTACTATCTCTACGCGATCATGTTTCTGATTTTCGATGTGGAAGCGGTGTTTTTGCTGCCATTTGCGGTGGCGTTTACGGGATTAGGAGTGGCAGCCTGCGTGTCGATGATGGTGTTTGTGCTGCTGCTTATTGAGGGGTTGGCCTGGGCGTGGGCCAAGGGTGTGTTGACGTGGGCTTAGATCGCTGAAGGCGATCTAAGCCCACGTCAAAGTTGTCTGTGTTCAGTCTTCAGTTATCAGTTTCCCTGGCCCAGAATCGAGACCTGGGGCATCCAGTTCCTAGCGAGAATCGTGAACTGGAGACTGTGAACTGGTGAAGTAAAGCGGAGCGATTCATGGCTGTTGATGAGAATCTGAAGATCGAACTCGGCAAGCAGGGCATTGTCGTCACGACGATCCAGGAGCTCTACAACTGGGGGCGGCGGAGCTCGGTCTGGCCGATGCAGTTTGGGCTGGCGTGCTGCGCGATCGAGATGATTGCGACGACGATGGCGCGCTATGACATGGCGCGATTCGGGTCGGAGGTCTTTAGACCGTCGCCACGGCAGGCGGACCTGATGATCATCTCGGGGACCGTGACCAAGAAGATGGCGCCGCAGGTGGTGCGGCTCTACAACCAGATGGCCGAGCCTCGGTATGTGATTGCTATGGGGGCTTGCGCGATTTCTGGTGGCCCGTTCAAGCAGGGATACAACGTGTTGAAGGGGATCGATCGATACATTCCGGTCGACGTGCACATTCCCGGTTGTCCGCCACGGCCGGAGGCCCTGATCCAGGCGCTGATGACGTTGCAGAAAAAGATTGATGCGCAGCCGTTGACCGGGGAGGGCCGGCCGCGGCACCTGGATGCGGATGCGCAGGGGGAATTTCCGGTGCCGGAGTTTGGCGAGCACGATTTGGAGCCGCCGTCGAACCCGAGTGTGTGGACGGTGCCGACCATTATTAAGTAGGGATCAGGGATCAGTTTGGAAAGCGGGTCCTTCGCTCCGCCCAGGATTGACAGAGGTTGGGATTGAAGACGGTTGAAGAAATCAAGACGGCGATTGAGGCGGCGGTGCCGGGGGCGGCGGTGAAGGTGATGCCGAATGCCAGCCCCAGCGCGCAACAATCTCTGCTGATAGACGCCGAGCACGCTATTGCGATTGCGACGTTCTTGCGCGATGACGAGGAATTGTCGCTTGATTTTCTTTCGAACGTGACGGGTGTGGATTGGTTGGACAAGGAGATCGCCGAGAAAGTTAAAGTGACGCGTCAGGTTTCGAAGCCTGTGGAGGGTGGAGAAGTCCAGATTGTGGACGAGACGGTTGAGGAAACTCGCAAACGCATCGAGCCGGGATATCTGGAGACCGTGTACCACCTCTACTCGGTCGAGAAGAAACATGGGCCGGTGGTGTTGCGGATGAGGACGGCGAACCGGACGGACCGGGTGGAGCTGCCATCGTTCACCCCGGTATGGCGATCGGCGGAGTTTCAGGAGCGCGAGGTTTTCGATCTGTTCGGGGTCGTGTTCACGGGACATCCGGATCTGCGGCGGATTTTGATGTGGGACGAGTTCAAGGATCACCCGATGCGGCGCGATTATGTGGAGCCGGATGATTTCGACTATGAGCCGACTCCGCACGATGATGTGCTGAAACGCGCTCAGGAACACAGGGTGAAGGCCGGGGCAGGGGAGGCGAAGGCATGAGCTCTTCTTCGACCCACCTCGACGTAACGGCGCGACTCGCGAGATCAGAGAAGCTGGATGGGTGGAATCGTCCGCCGGTAATTGAGACGGACGGCGAGGGCGAGTTGCTCGAACTTGCCATGGGGCCACATCATCCTTCGACGCATGGCGTATTTCGGATGGACGTGGTGCTGGACGGCGAGCGCGTGATCCGGCTAAAGCCAGTGTTCGGATATCTGCACCGCAATCACGAACAACTTGCGCAGGGCCAGACCTACCTGGCATCGATGCCATATACCGATCGGCTGGACTATTTCTGCTCGCTCTCAAATAACTGGGCGTATGCGCTGGCGGTGGAGAAGCTGGTGGGGCAGGAGGTTCCAGAGCGCGCGGAGTATCTGCGGGTGATTCTCGCGGAGCTGACGCGCATTCAGAATCACGCATCGACGATTGGATTTTTGCTCCAGGAGATGGGTGCGAGCGGCACTCCGCTGATGTATGCGTTCCGTGAGCGCGAACTGATTCTGGATCTGTTTGAGAGCCTGACCGGTTCACGCATGATGTGCAACTACATGCGCTTCGGCGGATGCAGGGTGGACGCTTCGGAAGCGTGGCTGAACGCGGCGCGCAAAGTTGTGGCGGGATTGCCGCAGTTCATCGATGAGTTCGAAAACTTCCTGATGACGAACGAGATCCTTATGGCGCGCTGCCAGGGAGTCGGCGTTCTGAAGCCGGAGTTGGCCGTGAATGCCGGGATCAGCGGGCCAATGCTGCGCGGATCGGGCGTGAACTATGACATTCGCAAGGTGGATCACTACGGGATTTATGATCGCTTCAAGTTTCGCGTGCCGCTTGGAGATCATGGGGACATCTACGACCGCTACATGGTGCGCATGCTGGAGATGCGGGAATCGATCTCGATCCTGGAGCAGGCGCTGAAGGAGTTGCCGGGCGGACCGGTGATGGATCCGAAGGCGAAGATCAGGAACTTCAGACCAAAGGCAGGCGAGGCGTACGGACGGATTGAAGCGCCGAAGGGCGAGCTGGGATTTTATTTGATCAGCGATGGCAGTCCGAATCCGTACCGGTATCGCGTGCGGCCGCCGAGCCTGATCAACCTGACGGTGCTGGAAGATATGTGCCTGGGCAGCAATGTGGCTGACGTGGTGCTGATTTTTGGAAGTGTGGATATTGTGTTGGGGGAAGTGGACAGATAGAGAAGTTGCAGCTCAGTTGTCAGTCGATCAGAGTTCCGGTTTGCTGAACGATCTGGGACGTAAGAACTGGAAACTGATAACTGACTGAAGCTGTCGAAGGAGTTTGGCATTGCTGGGTGAGGGAATTCTGAAGGGACTGGCGGAGACGGCGCGGAATTTTGCCGGGAGCTTTGTCTCGAAAGAACGGATGACGACGGTGCAGTATCCGGAGGAGCGGCTGCCGCTGCCGGAGGCTGCGCGGAATTTTCCATTCCTGGTGTACGACGCCAAGAATCCCGCCGATCCCGATGACTGGGAGAAGGGCCTGAGATGCGTCGCCTGCCAGATCTGCGAGAAGGAGTGTCCGCCGAAGTGTATCTATATCGAGAAGAGCAAGGACAAGAAGCCGGACTACGTGGGCAAGCTGCAGATTTACCCGGCGAAGTTCGATATCGATATTTCGGTGTGCATGAGCTGCCAGATCTGCGTCGAGGTTTGCCCGTTTGAAGCGATCAAGATGAATAACGAGTTCGAGCTTGCGACGGACGACCGGTTTGGCGGGCTGTTGCTGGACCGGCACGAACTGGCGAAATCGAACGAATATTATCACCAGATTCATCCGACGGAGGCTGCGGAGGTGGATGCGCGGCTGGCCGAGGAGAAGGCCAAGGCTGAAGCGAAAGCCAAGGCTGCGGCGGAAGCGGCTGCCGCGAAGGCTGCTGCTGCGGCATCGGCCGGTGCGGAAATCGCTGCGTCTGCTGCTGGATCAGCGAAACCTGCTGTGGCGCCGCCAGTGAAGCCGAATGAAGGAGAGCCGAAAGCATGATCGACAGGCTCGACCAGATCTTTGTTCTGTTGAAGCACTGGATTCTCGGCTATCTGCCGGGCAGTTGGCAAACTCCCGCCGGTGTGATTCTGAGCGTGGTCTGCATTATTGGTTTGTATCCGGCGCTGTTTGCGCTGACCACGGTGCTGGAGCGCAAGGGTGTGGGGCGCATCCAGAACCGGCTGGGGCCGAATCGCGTGGGGCCTTACGGGATTCTGCAGCCCATTGCGGACGGCATCAAGTCGCTGACGAAGGAAGATATTGTTCCGACGAGCGCGGATGCGGTGGTGCATTTTCTGGCGCCGATCGTGCTGGTTATCACGGTGTTCATGGGCTTTGCCGTGCTGCCCATGGGGCGGAACATGGTGCTGGTGGATATGGACGCCGGCCTGCTGTTCTACTACGCGATGGGAGCGTCATCGGAGCTTTCGGTATTCATGGCGGGGTGGTCGAGCCGCAACAAGTATTCGCTGCTGGGCGCGATGCGCGCGGTGGCGCAGATGATCAGCTACGAAGTGGCGCTGCTGCTGTCGAGCGTGGTGATCGTGATGATGACCGGCTCACTTTCGCTGGTAAAGATTGTGGAAGCGCAGAATCACTACAGCTACGGTTTTCCGCATTGGTTCATCTTTACGCCGTGGGGATTTGCCGCGTTTCTGATGTATGCGATTGCGGGTACGGCGGAGACGAATCGCTCGCCGTTTGATTTGCCGGAAGGCGAATCGGAGCTCGTAGCTGGGTATCACACGGAGTATTCGGGATTCAAATTTGCGCTGTTCTTCCTGGGCGAGTATGTGGCGATGTTCTCGATCTCGGGACTGGGATCGACGCTGTTTCTGGGCGGATGGACCGCGCCGCTGGCGATGTTGCAGTGGGTTCCGTCGTGGATTTGGTTCTTCGGGAAACTGTTTGTATCGATGTGCGTGTTCATCTGGCTGCGCGGCACGCTGCCGAGGTTGCGGCAGGATCAGTTGATGAACTTTGCATGGAAATTCGTACTGCCGATGTGCCTGGTGAATCTGTTTGTGGCGGGACTTTGGCGGTTTATGGGGGAAGGCTGGCTGCGGTGGGTGGTTTGCTCGGCGCTGCTGGTGCTGTCTTACGTAGTGATGGGGAGCGCGGAGATGCGGAGGAAGCACTTCGGACCGAGGACTTATCGGTATGCGGAGTGAGGGTTCGTGCTTTCCCACCCATACGCGATGAAACTGCGTCATGGATGGGGCACCCAGATTGTTGCGTTCGGAATAAGGGTGAGTTTGTGACACGGTGGGGATTGTTGCTTTCCCACCCATGACGCGATGAGACTGCGTCATGGATGGGGCACCCAGCGGGAAAGGAGCGGCTGGCGGTGGGAATTGTTTTCTATCTGATATCGGCGCTGGCCGTGGGGGGAGCGCTGGCAGCGGTGACGCTGAAGAACCTGGTGCACTGCGCGCTGGCGCTGACTGTGGCGTTTCTGGGGCTGGCGTTTTTGTTCCTGCAACTGGATGCGCAGTTCGCGGGGTTCGCGCAGATTCTTGTTTACGTCGGCGCGGTGGCGATTCTTGTCGTGTTTGCGATTCTGCTGACTCGCGGGTCTGAACTGCCGAAGGAAGGCGTGTTCTCGAAGACCTGGCTGGTGGGGCTGGCGATTGCGGCGGGTGTGTTTGCTGTACTGGCTTGGGCTGTGTTGCAGGCCGGGCCGTGGTTGCCTAATGAGGCCTCCGCGCCGCAAGTGACGGTGAACGATATTGGCCAGGCTCTGATGGGGCGGTATGTGTTGCCGCTGGAGATTGTTGCGGTACTGCTGACGGCGGCGCTGCTGGGTGCGGTGATTGTGGCCATGCACGAGAAAGAAGGGACGAAGTAATGGCGACACCGCTGACCGGATATTTGCTGGTGGCCGCGCTGATCTTCGCGATCGGGCTGGCGGGCGCGCTGACGCGGCGGAACGCGATCCTGGTGCTGATTGGGATTGAGTTGATGCTGAATGCGGCGAATCTGAATTTGATTGCGTTCTGGCGGTATGGGCCGCATCCCGAGGCGCTGACGGGAATGATGTTTGCGATTTTTTCGATTGCGGTGGCGGCGGCCGAGGCTGCGGTGGGGTTGGGCCTGGTGATTTCGATTTATCGTCACGCGAAGACTACGGATCTGGATCAGATGAACAGGATGAAGGGGTGAGCCGGTGATGCAAGAGGGACTGACCTTCACTCCTCAACTGGGGACGAGCGGAGTTGCGCAGTGGCTGTGGCTGGTGCCGGCTTTGCCGATGTTGGCTTCGGGCGTGATTGCGCTGTTGAAGCAGCCGATGCGGAAACTGGCGTCGGGGCTAGCGATCGGGTCGCTGGGCATTTCGCTGTTATTGTCACTTGCAGCTTTCGGACATGTCGTCGCAGGCTGGTCGCATGGAAATGCCGTTCGCGAGGTGGTGAACTTCACGTGGATCCAGGTGGGTGAGGCACCGGTAGACCTGGGATGGGTGCTCGATCCGCTGGCGGCCGTGATGCTGGTGATGGTCACGTTTGTCGGACTGCTGATCTTCATCTACTCAACCGGCTACATGGAGCACGACGAGAACTACACGCGGTTCTTCTGCTTCCTTTCACTCTTTGCGGGCGCGATGCTGGGCGTGGTGATTTCGAACAGCATTCTGCTGCTCTTCATGTGCTGGGAACTGGTCGGGCTCACATCATATTTGCTGATCGGGTTCTGGTATCAGAAGCCTTCGGCGGCAGCGGCGGCGAAGAAAGCATTTCTGACGACGCGTGTTGGCGATGTGTTCTTTCTTCTTGGCATTGTCTGGTTGTTTGCGCAGACCGGGACGTTGCTGTTTTATGACCACGGCGCAGGATCGATGGAGCCATTGGCGCTGGGTGGATTGCTGGTGCACCACTCCGCGTGGGGACTGACAGCGGCGGGTGCAATCGGGTTGTTGATCTTTGCGGGTGCGGCGGGGAAGAGCGGACAGCTTCCGCTGCATGTGTGGCTGCCGGATGCGATGGAAGGTCCTACGCCGGTGTCGGCGCTGATTCATGCGGCGACGATGGTGGCGGCGGGCGTGTATTTGATTGCGCGCGTGTATCCGCTCATGGCTGCAGGGATGCCGGCGGGTGGTACTACGACAGCGCTGACGGTAGTGACCTGGGTGGGCGCATCGACGGCGGTGTTTGCAGCGCTGATTGCGGTTGCGCAGAACGACATCAAGCGGATTCTGGCTTATTCGACGGTTTCGCAATTGGGCTACATGATGGCGGGGCTTGGTGTGGGCGGCGTGGCGGTGGGCATGTTCCACCTGATTACGCATGCATTCTTCAAGGCGCTGCTGTTCATGGGCGCGGGTTCGGTGATTCACGGGGCGCACGAAGAGCAGGATATTCGGAAGATGGGTGGGCTGAAGGGCGCGATGCCGGCGACGTTCTTAACGTATGCAATCGGCATGCTGGCACTGTGCGGGTTTCCGCTGGTGTTCTCGGGATTCTGGAGCAAAGACGGAATTCTAGAGGCGGCGCAGCACTGGAGTGTGGCGAAGGCACCGTTTTACATGCTGGTGTTTGGCGCGCTGCTGACGGCGTTCTATATGACGCGGCAAGTGAGTTATGTCTTCTTTGGTCAGTATCGCGGGCATGGACATCCGCATGAGAGCCCGCGGGTGATGACAATGCCGCTGGCGATCCTGGCGTTCTTTGCGGTGACGCTTGCAGCGATTGGCACGCCGGCGTGGCCGTGGTTCAAGGCATTTCTGAACGGCAATGCGGCTCCGTTTGATTTGGGGGGATTCAACGAGCCTGGACTGATGGCGCTGATGTTGACGTCATCGGTGGTGGTGCTCGCCGGGCTTGGCTTGGGCTGGTGGATCTACGGCGCGAAGTCGCCTGCGGCTGAAGAGCCGGATGCGCTGGAGAAGGCGATGCCGCCGGTGTGGGCAGTGCTACGCGACAAGTTTTACATTGATGAGCTTTATGGCGCGACGGTAATTGCGTTCTATGCGTGGTGGGCGAAAGTGGCGGACTGGCTTGATCGGCGCGTGTGGGGCGGAATCGTGGCCGGCGTGGCGCTGGTGTTCCGCGGATGGGCGCAGTTGAATCGCTTCCTCGATGCGAATGTGGTGGACGGCGGCTTTGACAAGGGCTGCGAAGAGATTGCGACGGGTGGCGGATTGTTGGCGCGCGTGCAGAGCGGACGCGGGCAGTTATACCTGCGGCTGCTGGCGTTGGCGGTTGTGGTGCTGGCCGCGATCCTGATCTGGAGCGGCCGCTCATGAACGGAATGGTGAACGGAATTCCCTGGCTCACGATTATCACGGTGCTGCCGGTTGTCGGTGCAGCGATTGCCTTGTTCTCCGGCAGGCATGCGCGCGGCGTGGCGCAGGTAGTCGGCATCCTCGCTTTCGTTCTCTCTATCGTGATCTGGTTGCACCTGCCTGCGGATGGATCGATAGGCATGGTTGAGTCGAAGGCGTGGGCGCCATCGCTGGGGATCCAGTATCACCTCGGCGTGGACGGACTGGGCGCGC
This sequence comes from uncultured Acidobacteriaceae bacterium, assembly GCA_963735215.1. GTDB lineage: Bacteria > Acidobacteriota > Terriglobia > Terriglobales > Acidobacteriaceae > Telmatobacter. The sequence goes on from CAVTKF010000020.1 coordinate 277,764, forward strand.
TGATGCTGGTGCTTTCGGCGCTGGTGACGCTGATGAGTGTGGACGCGGCGCATCGGGTGCATCATGAGCCGGGATTGTTTTTTGCGCTCGTGCTGCTGCTCGAAGCCGGACTCTTTGGTTCGTTTACGGCTCTGAATTTCTTCCACTGGTTTTTGTTCTGGGAACTCAGCCTGATTCCGGCGTTTTTCCTGATCAAGCTGTGGGGCGGGCCAAAGCGCGGACCGGCGGCGACGCAGTTCTTCGTGTACACCATGGCGGGAAGCGTGGCGCTGCTACTGAGTTTCCTTGCGGTCTTCCTGTCGACGGGATCGATGGAATTTGGCGACCTGGCAGCAATGGCGTCGAATGGAACGCTTGAGCAGCAGGTCACTGCTCATCTGGGTCCGGTGATGATGTGGCTGGCCATCGGAGTGCTGGCGGGATTTGCGGTGAAGGTGCCAATGGCGCCGTTCCACACCTGGCTTCCAGCAGCGTATGCTGAGGCGCCGTCGCCGGTAACGATGCTGCTGACGGGCGCGATGTCGAAGATGGGCGTTTATGGTTTGCTGCGGATCGCGCTGCCACTCTTCGGGCCGCAGATCGCACAAATCAGGACGCCGCTGCTGGTGCTGGCTGTGATTACGGTGGTGATGGGTGCGTGGGCTGCAGCGGCGCAGACGGATTTGAAGCGCATCTTTGCCTACTCGTCAGTGAATCACCTTGGGTATTGCCTGCTGGGGATATTTGCAATCGCAGTGCCGGGCGGCGCGAATGTTTCGGTGGGGACGAGCCAGGCGGCGGCGCTGAATGGCGTGATTCTGCAGATGTTCAACCATGGACTAACAGCCGCGGCGCTTTTTTGGTTTATTGCGATGATTCAATTTCGCAGCGGCGGACTCCGCGGGATCGATGACTTTGGCGGATTGCGGAAACCAGCGCCCGTGTTCGCTGGGTTGATGGGGATCGCTCTGTTTTCGTCACTCGGCTTGCCCGGGCTGAATGGATTTGTGGGTGAATTCCTGATCTTCCGCGGGGTGTTTTCGTTGTCGTGGGTGGCAGCGACGTTTTCGGTGCTGGGATTGCTTGTGACCGCTGCGGTGATTCTGACTGTGATTCAGAAGGTGTTCACTGGGCCGGTGCCGGAGCATTGGGCGAAGTTTCCCGATCTGCACGGCGGTGAGCGGTTGGGAATGGCGCCGGTAATTGGATTGATGTTCTTGCTCGGTGTTGTGCCGCAATTGATTGTGGGACGAGTGAATCCCACGGTTGAGTATCTGCTGGCGCATTGGAGATTTTGATGGTGGTTGGCGAATTTAGTGCGAGATGTTCGGCACGACCGATGTCGTGCCCGGATGCAAAGCAGAAGCAGGTCCTTCGCTCCGCTTACCCCAACTTTGTTGGGGCCCCGAGCTGCTCCGCTCAGGATGACACGAAGATTGGCAAGGCAAAGATGGCAGGGCTGAAGCCGTGCCCCTTCAAAGCTGCGCTTTTTAGGATTAGCTGAATGTTGGCTTGGACGATTTACATCTCGTTTGCCGGTGCGCTCGTGCTGGCGCTGCTGCCTAAGGGCAATGCTACGCTGGCGCGATGGTTTGCGCTTGCCGTGGCGGTGGCGGGACTTGCGATTGCGGTTGCCGGGTTTGCGGCTGGAGCAGGGCAGGGACGCGTGACCCTCGTCGATGTGCCGTGGGTAGCCTCGATGGGGATCCGCTACACGCTGGCCGCGGATGGGATCAGCCGGGTGCTGGTGCTGTTGACGGGATTGGCCGCGGTGGCAGGCGTGCTGTTCAGTTGGAACATCGAGTTACGGACGAATGAGTTCTTCGCCTTCTTTCTCGCGCTGATCGGCGGCGTGTATGGCGTGTTTCTAAGCTTCGATTTGTTCCTGCTGTTTGTGTTCTATGAAATCGCCATCGTGCCGAAGTATTTTCTAATCGCGATATGGGGTTCGACGCGGCGCGAATATGCGGCGATGAAGCTGGCGCTCTATTCCTTTGTCGGATCGGCGATGGTGCTGATTGGGTTGCTGGCGGCTTATGCCACGTCGGGTAGCCATTCGACGGGACTGGTAGCGCTGGCGAATGCGAATCTGCCGGTGAGCTTCCAGATGTGGGTGTTTCCGCTGGTGTTTGTAGGGTTTGGGATACTGGCAGGTTTGTGGCCGTTTCATACCTGGGCACCGACTGGCCACGTTGCTGCACCCACGGCCGCTTCGATGCTGCTGGCGGGCGTGGTGATGAAGCTGGGCGCCTACGGATGCCTGCGCGTGGCGATTGGATTGTTTCCGCATGGGATGGATCCTTGGGGATGGTCGTTCGCGGGAATCGGGTCGTGGCGCGATGTATTTGCTTTGCTCGCCGTGATCGGCATTGTGTATGGGGCGCTCGTTGCGTTGGCGCAGACGGACTTCAAGTTTGTGATCGGCTACTCCAGTGTTAGCCATATGGGATTTGTGCTGCTGGGCCTTATGACGCTGAAGCAGATAGGCGTGACGGGCGCGGTGCTGCAGATGTTTTCGCATGGCGTGATCGCGGGACTGCTGTTCGCGATTGTGGGGCGGATTGTGTATGAGCGCACGCACACGCGGCAACTGGCGGAACTGGAGACGATGCACCTGGGCAAGCGAATGCCGTTTGCGGCGTGGGCGTTTGTGATTGCAGGCATGGCTTCGATGGGGCTGCCGGGGTTCTCAGGATTTGTGGCGGAGTTGCAGGTGCTGGTTGGTTCTTGGATCGCGAAACCATGGTGGACTGCGGCAGCGGGACTGGGAATCATCATTGGCGTGGCGTACACGTGGCGCGCATTGCAGAAGGCATTCTTCTCTGACAGGCTACCGACGGCTGAGGAGCATCCGGCGACAGGGTGGCCGAAGTTTGAGGCGATTACGTGGCCGGAGATTGCGGGGACATCCTTGTTGGTGGCGGCGACTGTGATTGTGGGTGTCTACCCGCGGATTTTGCTGGATTCAATTGAGCCTGCGGTGAAGGCGCTGCTCGCGGGAGGGATGCAATGATCTACGCAACCCTTTTTCGCGTGACCCTGCCGGAGACGGCTCTGGAAATTGCGGCGCTGCTAGTGCTGGTGGTGGACCTTGCGTTTCTGCGCAAGGCAGCGCTGCAGACCCGCGTGATGTCGGCGGTGTTGCTGGGCGTGCTTGGGTGCAGTGCAGCAGTGATGACGATGCCGCTGCAGGCACTGGGTGGATTGACGTATCCGGAGAGCACAGACTTGCTGCTGGCTTCTGGCGGGTATACGGCGATCGCGCAGATGGGAATTCTGGGGCTAACGATTCTGACGCTGTTTCTGCTGGTCGGGTCAGATTTTACGCAGCATGTGGGCGAGTATGTGGCCGTGGTGTTGATGGCGGCGACGGGCGGGCTTCTGATCGCGGCGGCGCAGGATTTGCTGGTGATCTTCGTCGGGCTGGAGTTGCTGAGCCTGGGGCTATACATCCTGACGGCGTTTGCGAAGAAGTCGGGCAAGAGCGCCGAGGCGGCGATGAAGTACTACCTGTTCGGCGCGATGTCGGCGGCGTTTCTGCTGTTCGGGTTCAGCTACCTGTATGGATTAACCGGTTCGACGAACCTGCACGAGATCATGCGCGGATTCTATTCGTCGAGCGTCATCAATTCCTCTCCGCTGGTTTATGTCGCACTGGTGATGATTGCGGCGGGTCTGGGATTCAAGGTGGCGGCGGTGCCGTTCCACCTGTGGGCCCCGGATACGTATGAGGGTGCACCTGCTCCGGCTGCGGCCTTTATCGCCTCGGTGTCGAAGGTGGCAAGCTTTGCGTTGCTGATCGGTATCGGAACCGCGGCGGCCCACGTCTTCGACAACGTGCACGGAGGCATTGTCACCTTCTCCAGCGGACCCGCGCCCAAGTGGATCGGGTTCCCTGGGCCCTGGTCGCTCATCGTAGTGCTGATGGCGGTGGCCTCGATGGTCTTCGGCAATCTGGCAGCGCTGGCACAGACCAGTGTGCGGCGGTTGCTGGCCTACTCCGCGATTGCACACGCGGGATACATTTTGCTGGCGCTGGCTTATTTTTCGCGTTCGACGCTGAGCACCAATGCAGTTCTGTACTACATCCTCACGTATGGGCTGACGACGGTTGGCGCGTTCGGTGCAGTGGCGGTAGTTGAACGCGTGGCCGGCAGCGACCGGATGGACGCGTTTCTGGGGCTGTCGAAGCGCAACGGGTTGCTGGCGGCGGTTCTACTGGTGCTGTTCCTGTCGCTGGCGGGGATTCCGCCGCTGGTAGGTTTCTGGGCCAAGTTCAACCTGTTTGCGGCAGTGCTGAAGGCTTATCCGTCGGGAGCTGGCCTGGGACTGGTGGCGCTGGCGGTGGGGATGAGCGCGGTGTCGCTCTACTACTATCTGCAGGTGCTGAAGCGGGTTTTCGTGCTGCCGGCGGTGGATCAGACGCCAGTGAAGGCGAACACGGTAACGATGAGCGTGCTGGTGTTCATCGCCTTGGCAGTAGTCGTCCTGGGGTGCCTGCCGGGATTACTGCAGGACTGGATGGGGACCTACTACGCGGGGATGTGATTGTCGGACGGCCGGAGGTCTCCGGGCCTAAAGGCGCGGTTGGTCTCTACGTATGATTTCAGCAGCCTGAAGGCTGCTACTCCCTCCGTATTCCCAACCGCAAGCGCCGCTGCCCGTTGGAATTTTCAGGACAGATCTTTCGACTTTGCTTAGGTTGGCACGAGTTGGGTCAGGTTCGTGCTTCCCACCCTTGCTTTGCAAGGATGGGGCACCCAGATTTGCGGGAGATGTGCCTCAGCCGCGGAGGAAGTCCTTCGCTTTCTGGATCAAGACGTCGCGGCTGATGTCGGAGATGGCGTTGGTGAGCGGGATCTGCTTGGGGCAGGCTTCGACGCAGTTCTGGGCGAAGCCGCACTCCTGGATGCCTCCGTCGCCGGATAGCGCGCGAAGACGTTCTTCGGCGAAGACTTTTCCTGTTGGGTGATTGTTGAAGAGCTTGACCTGGGCGATGGTGGCGGCCCCGACGAAGCCTGTCTCTTCGTTGAACTGCGGGCAGACTTCCATGCAGCATGTGCAGGAGATGCAGTTGGAGAGTGGGTAATTCGCTTCCTGCTGTTGCGGGAAGACGCGCGGACCGGAACCGAGGTCGTACGTGCCATCAACGGGAACCCAGGCTTTGACGCGCATGAGGTTTTCGAAAAGCACGGAGCGGTCAACCTGGAGATCGCGGACGAGAGGGAACTTCGACAGTGGCGCGATCTTGATGGGCTGTTCGAGGTTTTCAACGAGCGCGGAACAGGCCATGCGGGCTTTGCCGTTGATGAGCATGGCGCAGGAGCCGCAGATTTCCTCGAGGCAATTCGAGTCGTAGGTGATGGGCGTGGTCGCGCGGCCGTCGGCGGTGACGGGGTTGGCGGCGATTTCCATCATGGCGGAGATGACGTTCATTCCGGGACGCCACTCGAGTTCAAAGTTTTCCCATGTGGCCGGAGCGTCGGGGCTGGCCTGGCGCTTGATTTCGAATTTAATGGTCTTGGTTGCCATGGTTCCTCAGGGCTCAGGCCCTTGATACGTTCATTTGAATTGCTACCCACGCTGCAAAACAGAAGCAGGTCCTTCGCTCCGCTTACCCCACCAGGTGGGGCCCCAAGCTGCTCCGCTCAGGATGACACTTGGTAGTTCATTGAGGCGGAATTCATGAGCTGAAGGCCCATGCTCCCTCCGTTCAAAACCTTTCGACAACAGCAATCATTTCGCGGCGTCGTAACGGCGCGGACGCGGTTTGATGTATTGAATGTCCACGTCTTCAAATTCGAGGCGCGGGCCTTCGGGTGAGCCGGTGAAACTGGCTTTGGTGGTCTTCAAAAACTTTTCGTCGTTGCGATCAGGAAAGTCAGGCTTGTAGTGGGCACCACGCGATTCATCGCGGACAAGTGCTCCCTGAACCACGCAGCGCGAGAGTTCGAGCATGTTGTAGAGCTGGCGGGCGAAGGCGAAGCTGGTGTTGGCCCACTGGCTTTTGTCGCTCAGGTTGACGTTCTGGAACCGGTCGAGCAGTTCCACGATCTTTTCGTCGGCTTGCTTGAGGCCCTTGTTGTAACGGATGACGGTGGCGTGCTCGGTCATGGTGACGCCGAGCTCGCGCCAGAGCTTGAAGGGATTTTCTGTGCCGGCGTTGGAGATGAGCTGCTTGTTCATCTCGGCCTGGCGGGCGAGTTCGGCCGCAGCTCCGCCGTCGCCCTCGACTGCTGCCAGACTCTTGGCGTAGTTCATGGCGTTGGGGCCAGAGATGAATCCGCCGAAGATGCAACTGACGAGGGAATTCGCACCGAGACGATTGGCGCCGTGGTACTGGTATTCGCACTCACCAGCGGCAAAGAGGCCGGGGATGTTGGTCATCTGGTTGAAGTCGACCCAGAGGCCACCCATGGTGTAGTGCATGCCCGGGAAGATCTTCATGGGCACTTCGCGCGGATCGTCGCCGACAAACTTCTCGTAGATTTCGAGGATGCCTTCGAGTTTGCGGTTCAACGTTTCGCGATCGATGTGGGTGAGGTCGAGGTAGACCATCGGCTGGCCGTCGATACCGAGGCCGTGCTCATAAACGATCTTGTGGATGGCGCGGGTGGCGACGTCGCGCGGAACGAGGTTGCCGTATTTTGGATACCACTCTTCGAGGAAGTAGAAGCGATCAGACTCGGGAATCTGCTTGATGGGGCGCTTGTCGCCGGGGGTGCGAGGAACCCAGACACGGCCGCCTTCGCCACGGGCCGACTCGGACATGAGGCGGAGCTTGTCTTCGCCGGGGATGGAGGTGGGATGCACCTGGATGAACTCGCCGTTGGCGTAGTAGGCACCCTGCTGGAAGACAGCGGATTGCGCGGAGCCGGTGCAGACGACGGAGTTGGTGCTCTTCCCGAAGAGTGCGCCGACGCCACCGGTGGCGAGGATGACCGCGTCGGCGGGGAAGGCGCGAAGTTCCATGGTGCGCAGGTTCATCGCGGTGATGCCCCGGCAGACGCCCTTGGAGTCGAGGATGGAGGAAAGAAATTCCCAGCCTTCGTACTTTTTCACTTTGCCGTCAGATTCGTAGCGGCGGACCTGTTCGTCGAGCGCGTAGAGAAGCTGCTGACCGGTTGTTGCGCCGGCGAAGGCAGTGCGGTGATAGAGGGTGCCACCGAAGCGGCGGAAATCAAGAAGCCCTTCCGGAGTGCGGTTGAAGGGGACGCCCATGCGATCAAGCAGGTCGATGATAGCGGGAGCGGCTTCGCACATGGCCTTGACGGGTGTCTGGTTGGCGAGAAAGTCGCCGCCATAGATGGTGTCGTCGAAGTGCTTGTCGGTAGTGTCGCCTTCGCCCTTGAGATTTTTGGCGGCGTTAATGCCACCCTGGGCGCAGACAGAGTGGGAGCGCTTTACGGGAACGATGGAGAACAGGTCGACGCTGCCGCCGGCCTCTGCAATTTTGATGACTGCTGCGAGCCCTGCCAAGCCTCCGCCAACCACGATGATTCTTGGTGCTGCCATTGTTTATCGAATCCTTTCAAGGGGCCAGTTATCAGCTGTCAGCTATCAGCTTTCAGCAAAGGCCTAAAACGAAGAGCTAGGAAACAGCTGGGATTGGCGGCGTGAAACGGAGCGGAGCCGCAATCCGGTTCCAAAAATTGATTTGGCCGATGGCCGTGGTCAGGAATGCAATTTCGCGTTCAGCAAAATGCGCGGAGACGCGGGCGTAGGTTTCGTCATCGATGTGATGATTGGCGAGGAGTGTTACGCACTCGGCCCATTCGAGCGCAGCGGCCTCACGCGCAGAGTAGATGCCGGCTTCGCGCCAGGCGGCGAGGAGGTCGAGCTTGGCTGCGGAGACGTTAAGCTTACGCGCATCGTTGAGATGATATTGCACGCAGAAAGCGCAACCATTGAGTTGCGAAACGCGGACTTTGAGCATTTCGAGGAGATCGGGTTCGATGCCGGACTTGCGAAGGGCGTGGCTGATCGCCGCCATACCGGTCCCCATTTCAGGGACGATGTCCTGGAAGGCTTTGTAGTCGATGCGCGGGTTGGTGGAGGTGCCTGGCATTTCGTATTCTCTCTGCCGTTCGGTCCTGACCTATCGATTACGCTTCTCTCGAAAAACTTGAAGCAGATCCTTCGCTCTGCTTACCCCACTTCGTGGGGCCCCAAGCTGCTCCACTCAGGATGACATTCCTTTGTGGCGCGACTGCCGATAGAAACTAAAAAGCAACCGCAGATCCTTCGCTCCGCTCAGGATGACACGGCATAGGTGGATGACACGGTGTGGGTGAGCGTCTGGAGCACAGCAACGGGTGCGATTTCAGGCGCGTTCTGATACTTGGGGCTGACGAATGCCCAGATGCTGGCAAGACCCATGACGAGGAGAATGAAGCCAAAGGCTGCACACGCGTAGCCGAAACGCTTGCGGGCGACCTCGCCGGGAGTGATACCCCACTTGGCGGCGAAGAGCCAGATGCCATAGGCGAAGTGCCAGCAGATGGCGATCATGGCGATGATGTAGACGGCGAGCATGAACGGATTGGCGAGTTCGTGCTGGACTTTGGCGAAGGCAGCGCCCGGATTTTCAGGAAGGCTGATGCCCATGAAGCGCTGGCGCAACACGTGCTGGCCGATGTAGAGGATCGCGATGAGACCTGTCCAGCGCTGCGCGACGTACATCCAATTGCCTGCCCAGGGGTAGTACACGACGTTCGACTTGCCACGGAACCAGATGTAGAGGCCGTAGAGTCCGTGGTAAAGGATGGGCAGGAAGATGAAGACCCATTCGAGGACGCGGACCAGCGGAAGGGAATTGAGGAACTTGACCTGCGCTCCGTAAGCGGCGGGGCCTTTGAGCGCCTCGAAGTTGGAGAGCAGGTGCTCAAGGAAGAAGGCGCCGATGGGGATGATGCCGAGGAGCGAGTGGAGCTTGCGCCATAGGAAGGATGTTCCCTGACCGGCGCGAAGCGGCTGCACGCCGGGGCGGAGCTTGGGCGCAGCAGGATTTTGGGCTGTTGCCATTGAGATGTGGCTCCTAAGTGCTTCGGGTCCTGATTCCGGAGCGGTGAGGTATCAGATTGAGGGACAACGTAAATAGAGCAATTACCAATGCATTATTCGTAACGCGGATAACGATCGTCAAGCGCTTGAGCAAGTTGGGCACTCGAGCCGGTTAAGCAGGCGTCGACGGATGAGCAAAGTTTATCGCCTCCGGTTTTCGTGCGAGGCGGCCTACACATGGAGTTGAGCCAGGAGCGCGGCGAAGGCGCGGCCGCGGTGACTGATGGCGAGCTTGGTTTGGAGATCGATTTCGGCCATGGTGCGGTCGAGCTGCGGCAGGTAGAAGAGAGGGTCGTAGCCGAAGCCGCCAGTGCCGCGCGGGGCATTGAGGATCATGCCTTCTGCTGTGCCATCGGCTGAGTTTGTCGGCTTGCCGTTACGAGCAGCGACCAGTACGCAACGATATCGAGCGGTGCGTCGTGGAGGCGGGACAGCATCGAGGCGCTGGAGCAGGACGATATTGTTCCAGACGTCAGTGTTGTCGTTGGCGTCAGGCGAGTCGACCATGCCGACGTCGGCGGCGAAGCGGGCGGAGCGCACGCCGGGAGCGCCGGAGAGGGCGTCGACCTCGAGGCCGGAGTCATCGGCGAGGACGAGCTGATTGGGCAGGAATTGGGAGTAGTAGACGGCTTTGAGCGTGGCGTTTTCAGCGAAGGTTTCGCCGTTTTCCTCGGGTGGTTCGATGCTGGCGAGGTCGGGGAGAGGATCGATGGAGACGGCGTGTGTTTCGGCGGCGGTGCGGAAGTCGCGCAGTTTGCCCTGGCTGGTGGTGGCTACATAGAGGCGAAGGGGCATCAATGAGAGTTTAAGCTACTGCGGTGACTGGCTTGATGATGGTGGGCGAGGGAATGTGCTTTCCCACCCAATCCGCGATGAAGGAATGGGTGGGGCATTCCAGGTTCTCGCCGGTGCGATCGAAAGGCAATAGCAGGTCCTTCGCGCCGCTTACCCCATCCCGCTCACGCGTCGCGAGCAGGCGCAAAGCGCGGCCAACCTCGCTAGCTGCGCTTTCAACCACTCACGCCGCGATAGCCCGTGCCCGCGCTCGTCGTCTCTCCGCCACGAAGATCGCCACCCCCAGCCCCAACTGCACCAGCGTCGCGCCTGCCACTTTCACTACAGCCATCAACTTATCCGGCTGATCCGCTCCCGGAAACAGCGACAGCACAATCGTCGTCGCGGTCGCTGAAAATCCCACAACCCCCAGCGCAATCGCCACCGGCTTCTTCCCCGGCACGCGACGCACGTTCGGCCCTGCAGGTTCCCATTGCAGCCGGATCATCGCCGCAAACAGCAGCAGGTAGGGAATGAAGTACGAAATCACTGCCATGCTGACCAGCACGTCATACGCGCCGCGCACCGTCGTTCCCATCTGCCCCAGAATTGCCACCAGCACGCTCGCCAGCCCGTAAACCGCAATCGCCACCCAAGGCGTGCGATACCGCCGATGAATCGATCCGAACACTGGCGGAAGATAGTGATCGATCCCCGCCACAAACGGCAACCGCGAAGTCGACGACAAATTCGCAGCAGTTGATCCCACGCTGTTCACGCCGACCAGCAGCGCAATCGGCACCAGCATCCAGCCCAGCCCCAGCTTCGCGGTCAGTGTCTGAACTCCATTCACGAAACCCTGCAGCCCGCTCACTGCATCGGTGGGCAGCGCCACGAGTAGTGCTATCGTTCCGCCGATATACCCCAGTGTCACGATCGTGCCGCCCACCAGGATCGCCCACGGCATCGTCTTGCGCGGATTCTGAATCTCGTCGCCCATCGCGCTCGCCGCTTCCACGCCGCCGAATGCAAAAAACACCCCCGACCAGAACACTGCATTATCCAGCGACCAATGCGGCGTCATGCTCGCGACGGTAAACTGCGTCGCCGGCCCGAACCGTATCCATGAAACCGCGGCCATCATCATCAGCAGGGCGAGCGGCACAAGGCTCCCGATGGAGCAAATGTTATTTAGCCACTTGCCCGCGTCCACGCCGCGAATGTTCAGCACGATGATCACGGCGAGCCAGAACGCCGCGAATCCCATGAAGTAAAGCGGACTGCTGTTCAAATGCTCAGCCTGCGGCCCGAACGCAATCAGCACCGACGCCGCGCCGAAATAAAGCACTCCCGCGAAAAACGGCAGATTGCTCATCCAGTACATCCATGCAGCGACGAAACCCGTGAAGTCGCCGAACGCGGTCCGCGTCCACACATAGATGCCGCCTTCTTCCGGATGCCGCGACGACAACTCCATGACGCTCGCCGCCAGCGGAATAAAGAAACATGTCAGCGCCGCAACCCAGATGACGAGAATGCTCGGTCCCGCTGCCGCAGCCGTCGAAGTCCAGCGCACATTCAACGCGACAACGACATAGAAGAGCGCCAGGTCGCGAAACCGGATGCCTCTTTTCAAAGCTGGAGTGGATGTCATGTGCGTCGCAGCATAGCAGAGCCACACGAGCCAGAGAAGCTAGTTCTCGCGTTTCCTGAACTTTTGGAGAGCCACAGTTTTGAAAGGCAACGACTCGGGGTACTCTCCGGGGCGCGTGCCATAAACTGCCTAGAAGGCTGCAGGGCCTTAGCCCTCTAGGAAAATGGTTGGTTTGAGCTCCCTCCGGCTAGACGGTGATTAGCCTCGGTGCGAACTACTTTCCATCGAGCAGATCAAGGGCGCAATGCGCCACGATGATCGGTGAATGACGCAAGAGGCTTTTGCCAATAGAGCCTTGCCGATTAGCCTCGAGGCGCCCAGCTTTCGCACTCTTCCAGCACTCGCCGCAACGTCGCGTCGTCACCCTGCTCAAAGGCTATATTCGCATCTTTCGTTAACCTCTCTCGCATGGTCCTGTCAGCTTCACTCGAAGAGAGGTCGGGATGAATCCGCTTGACCACCTTGATATAAAGCTCTCTCAAGCCATGTGAGGCTGCGAAGTTTGCATCCCTCGCAGCTCTCTCGCCAGCGGCAGCGTCGGTTGACTCCGCACTTCCGCCTCCGACGGGTATTCCGCTAAACCCTGATCCGAGATCTATCTCGTCCGGGCGCCGTCCTAACCGCTCGGGCATCGGGTCAAGCCGTTCCGAAAACCGCGTGTGCACAAAGTCCCAATAAACGAGCCCGCGCCGCTCCGGATTGGCCGCAATATGGGCCAACTGTTTCCGAAAATCATCTCCGATGCGAATCCAGTACTCGCGGAAACCTGGCTGCCAGTATGTTCCGGGAAACCGCGTGCGCACCTCATCCAAAAAGCCACCCTTGATGCATGAGGCGCAAGCTTCAAGCGTCTGGTTCCGAGACGGTGTTAGCAATACATGCAGATGCTCCGGCATCACTACAAATCCATGCAACTGATAACGCCCTTGATCCCGATATTCAAAGAGCACCCTGATCATCAACTCGGCTTTTTCCGTATCAAGGAAAGGTCTGGCATTCCTGGAGGTAGCAATGCTGATCGAATAGGTATCCATTTTGATTGACTAGATCATATCGGAATGACGGACAGGTTCGCAGCCTTAGAACATGCCGCATTTGCCTCGCAAGGACGCTGCTTTCGCGAAGAGCGGTGTCGTCCATACCTGAGCCGCGCGGAAACCATTCCGGTATTGAATGTAGGGCTTGAACAGCACTAACTCGCAGGCTTAATTAGCGCCCAATCATTCAGCACTGCCATCGCTGCATTCCGCCCATTGATCCCGATTACGCTGCCGCCGGGATGTGTGCATGCTCCGCACAGATACATTCCCGCCATCGGCGTTCGCGCGCTCAGTCGGTTGGCCCACATGTACTGCGGCAGGCACTCGCCCTGGAAGATGTGTCCGCCCGTCAGGCCCACTTTCTGCTCGATATCCGGCGGCCCCAGCACCTGTGCATCGATCACGGCCGAATCGAGTTCGCCATCGCCGATGTTGCTGCAGAACCGCGCCAGCGATTTCAACGCCAGAGCACGCACCTCTTCGCGCCGCTCGTCCCAATTGCCCTGCGCGAACTTGTAGGGAACATACTGCGCAAATACGCTCATCGTGTGCGTGCCAACTGGAACCACCGACGCATCATGCACGCTTTGGAAATACAGTTCGCACCACAAATGCTCCGGTAACTCGCCTCGCTTCGCCGCCGCAAATCCAGCCTTCCACTCGTCCTTGGTCAGCGGGGCATTGATCTGCCCGTAGTGGTGCGCCTCATTCGTTCCCGGCCGCGCCTTGAAATTCGGCAGTTCCTTCAGGTGCACATTCAACTTCACGGTGCATCCCTCGATCGGCACGTCCTCCACGCGCTTCTTCCAACCGGCATCCGCGGCGTTGCCCAGCAACCCGAGAGTTCGCCGCGGATCTGCATTGGACACCACCACGCGCGCGGCAATCCGCTCACCGCCTTCGAGCACCACGCCTTCGCCCGGCACGATCTCCGCCACCGGCACACCCGACACCACGGTTGCTCCCGCTTCGCGTGCCGCATCGCAGAAGTAGAACGACACCATCCCCATGCCGCCCTTCACGTATCCCCACATTCCCGGCATTCCACCGAGTCGTCCCGAAGAGTGGTGGAACCGGATCGACGCCGTGCCGGGATCAAACGGACTCGCATTCGTTCCAATCACACCCTGGCCGAGATAGGCCACCTGCAGCCGTTCGTCGCGCAGATAGTGCTCCACCATCTCCGCCATCGACCACTCAAAGAGCACTGCCCGCGCCTCTGTGTCATCGCCGAGCAGCACCCCAATCTGTTCGCGTGTAGGCGCTTCGCCAATCCAATAATCCCGGGCAGAAGAGTCGCCCCACTTCTCGCCGCCACGCGGCCCCGGCCGCAGCGCATCCCGCAGTCGGCGAATCACATCGCACATGGCTCTAAAGCCATCAACGTCGTCTGGAGCGAGCTTTCGGACCTCCTCCTCGCAGCGAACATCGTCGTCCCAAAGCTGCACGCTCGACCCGTCGAGGAAGGGAACAAAAAGCCCATTGACCGCCGGTGTCCATTCAAACCCACGCCGAGGCAGCTCCAGCTCCTCCACCACCAGCGGATGCAGCAACCCTGCCAGGTAGGCGCACGGTGACATCCTCACGCCGGGAAACGGCTCTTCGATCGTGCACGCTCCGCCCACACGCATGCGACTTTCGATCACGAGCACGCGCTTACCCGCCTTCGCCAGATAGGCAGCGCACGCCAGGCCGTTATGACCCGCTCCGACGACAATCACATCCCAGGTCTTCGCCGCCAGTTCGCGAATCGGCGCCGGCAGCCCGATCTCGCCCAGTACGTTCGCTGTAGGTGAGCTCATAGGAACTTACGTTAACATTCCTCAACGGAGGAGCAGAATGCAGACACAAGACGGGGGACAGCAGCCTTCAGGCCTTTGAATGCATTCGCCCAACGGTACCGGCCTTCAGAGTCGGGCCTTTCTCCACCCGCATACGTGTGCTCCATGTCACGTCAGGAACCATGCACCACCTTGCTATCATTGGGACGACAAAAATGAGGCCCGCCACCGGCGTCTCTCACTTGAAGGAGATTTTGAATGCCCGAAGATACAGTCAGCGCAGTGCCAACCAAGATCCTGGTTCCCATCGACTTCAGCTCTTCTTCGCACGCTGCGCTTGAAGTGGCGACAGAGCTCGCCGACAAGTTTCATGCCGAACTTTTCCTCTTGAACGTGGTGCCGGAATCCCCGGTTGTCGCCCTGCCCGAGGGTGTTACCGAGGCTTCAATCGTCGAAGCCGCCAAAGTGCAGGCTGAAGGCCACTTCGCCAAGTCAAAGAAGGCTCTTGAAGGGAAGGGAATCACCGTCAAGACCAGCGTCGAGGTCGGCTATGACGTTGCCGGCGCCATCCTTGAAGCCATCGATCGCGACCAGATCGACCAGGTCGTCATTTCCACGCATGGCGTCTCCGGCTGGTATCCCACCGTTTTTGGCTCCATCGCCGAAAAGGTCATCAAGCTCGCGCCGTGCCCGGTTCTGTTGCTCCGCACGCCCAAGCCGAAGAGCAGCACCAAGGTCAGCTCGGGCCGCTTGATGGAGTGGTGGTAGTCAATCTTGCCGGTCAAGCCGGCTAATTTGCGCAGCCCTCCCAAACACCAAAGCCCGACGCTATCCGCGCCGGGCTTTGGTCTTGTAGAAGCAGTCTGAGCCCGCATACGACCGCATTCCAGAGTCTTGCAGAGATCGGCCGCCGGACCGCCGCGCCGCCCCTTGCTAACGAGTAACTTCCGCATAGGCGGTGACTCGCTCGGAATACTCAGGTTTTCGGCTTCTGTGGTTTCACGGGTCTCAAGATCGGGACCTGAACGACCCTGTTAGCCTCTAGTTGCCTTTCCTGAAACTGCTGGACAAGTTCGTCGAGAACTGCGTCAAATTGAACGCCACGTTCCTTCAACAGTTCTGCGGCAAAACAGTTCTCTTCGCGCAAGATACCCAGCAAGAGATGCTCAGTTCCGATATGCTTATCGCCCAGCCTTCCTGCTTCCTCGGCGGCATGTGCCAACACCCGCTTGCCCTCGTCCGAGATCTTAAGATCGACGCTGGTTGCAATCTTCTTGCGGGTCGGTGTGTGCCCTTCAATTTGCTCGCGGATCGATTCAATTGATGCATGGGGAAAGCGGTTGGTGAGCCCTTCGTTCACGCGCAGCAGAGCAAGAAGCATGTGCTCGGGCTCTATGTTGCGTGAGCCGAACTCGCTGGCTTCGTTACGCGCAAAGAAGATCACCCGACGCGCTTTCTCGTTGTACCTTTCAAACATCTAACGGTGCTCCTATGGGGGGATGAGTATCGATCCGGAACTGGTCGATGTCGATTTTACCCGTATCGGCAGCAGGTGCTCGGGATTTACGTGCCTTCAAAGGACCCCGCGTAGGTCTGTGCGCGTTCCGAGTGAGTTGTGGCCAACTGGGAAGTAATCCGACTCCAGGCGAAGATTCGTCAAAGGTCCGAGTTGGCGGTCACTCGCCCAGTACCATAGCGAACCGCCTTTCAGTAAGGTCTTTCTCCCACCCACTGACCACGCTTGCACTCCGAATATCCATCGGACAGACGACGCAGTTCGTCGTTCTCATACATTGCGACAAAGTCATCGATGACCCACCGCTTGTTCTCTAGAATCGCGGTCACAACACCCTCAGTGTGGTCGTAGGAAGGTGGAAGGCCAAGATCGGAGCTGTAGGTCTGTTTCTGAGTAAACCTGAGGTGAACATCCACCCGATTTTTCCCGATGGCTTTGCTGCCGAGTATCGAGAATTTCGTTGAACCTGCCGCTTCGTTTGGTCCGGAGAACAGACCTTCCTCCAGCCATGGGGTCGCGGGTTTGTAGACGTTTGCCCGGAGAATATCGCCGTAGCGCCGGTAATAGTCGTCGTCGCAGGCTTGGAGACTGTCGAGTTCCCGCACCAGTCGTTCGCTCATCAATGGCCAGAGAGCCTTCTTTGCGCGTCCTTGGGGAATCCCAAGCGGTTGGTATCGAGTGATGTAGGTGTAGAAAGCACGCACAGCGTCACGTGCTGCTTGCGGTGTATTGTCGAGCGCCTGACTAGGTTCGGACAGTATGGCATGGCTCTGACCATGGCCCTGTGTGCCATATGCGAGAACCAAGAAGGATGAAAGTAGAAATACTGAAATCTTCACAAACCAGCGGTTTGGCTTGGTCATGCAGATATTAGACACCCTAGATTGACTCCTCGGTGTGGGCAACTCCCGGGTTGTGGCCAACTCGGAACTTACCTGCTAAAGTATCCCCGGCCCAAATTATGTTCGCAGCTCACTTCACGCTGATATCTCCATCCACGTCCACCACCAGGGTGTCCCCGTCGATCTGCATGGAGTGCACTTTAAGTTTTTCCAGCGTCACCTTGTATCCCGAGGTCGACGTGGATCCCTCCAGCGCCTTGCGCAGCAAATCTGCGGCGTCCACCTTCATGCTTGACGGAACCTGCCGGCTCAGAAAGGGTGCCAGCAGAAAGTTCAGCTCCCGCTGATCGCTCACTTTGATCAATTGCGCGTCGCGGAACCCGATTGCATCGCCTTCGCCATAGGGAGCCACAGAAACCTCTGCCGTCGGCGAAAGGGAGATCCCGATGCACGCTCCACCCATCGATTTACCCATCCGAGCCCGCGTCTTCACCTTCACGATGATTCGGTTCTGGGCAAACGTCACTTTGGCGTCGTCGGCATACACCGAGCATGCCGAGCGCTCCGTCCCCTTCATGTAGAACCGTCCGCTCGGGCCGCTAAATAGCTGTTGTTTCAGCGTCCGTTCCAAGGCCTCCCGGCTTACCCGCAACTCCACGGCATTGCATCGCAAAGCGCCCGCCGCCAGCAGCATAAGAATGCCGGCAAACGCCCCCCTGATTATTCTCATAGCTTTATGGTGCCACCGGAGGCCGGTTGACGTCAGTCATTCTGTGCATCTAACGGATTTAGCAGTGCAGCGCCCTATTTAGGAGTGGTTGGAGGGTAAGTGATTCTGTTTGAGCCACCTGACTTGAGCGATTTTTGCATTCCCGGAGCGAGAAAACGCTTAAAATGACCGGATTTGCTATTGATTTTTGAAGAAAATATCCTTAAAATAGAACAATAGAAATCAAGCCTATGGGCCGTCAGGACCCCCAGCCAGAAGCCCAAGGCATTGGGACCAAACTCCATTCCTTTCTGAGGACAACAAAACCAAATGGCAAAACGTAGAGGAAATCCGAATTGGGGCAAGCCGGAGCCCATCGGCCCCGTTGTACCCACCGTGACCTCCTTTGAACAGATCGTTAAGGAGTTCAAGCTCACCCCGGATCAGTACATCCGGTCCACCCGCCTTCGTGAGTGGGCCCGTCGGAACAAAAATTCCAAGTACATTCCTGAGGCGCTCCTTGAAGCCTGGGGCTTTGAGATTGAGTCTACTTTGTAGAATTCCTCTTCTCTGGCTGTCAACAAAAACGCCGCCTTTGGGTGGCGTTTTTGTTGTCCTAAAGTAACGTGCTTTGCCGTAAGGCTCGCAATCGGCGAGAATGAATGTGTTTCCGATGCCTGAAAGCGTGCGCACCTTCGAGCCTCCTTTTACCGACGTCCCCGGCGCCATCGCCGACATCCGCGCCGGCCGCATGGTCGTTGTGGTCGACGATGAAGATCGCGAAAACGAAGGCGATCTTACGCTTGCGGCCGAGCACGTTACTCCTGAGGCCATCAACTTCATGGCTCGCTACGGCCGCGGCCTCATCTGCCTTACGCTGACTGAAGAGCGCGCAGATTATCTCCGCCTCTTTCCGATGACGCAGCAGAACTCCTCACGCTTTGGCACGGCGTTCACTGAAACCATCGAGGCCCGCGAAGGAGTCACCACTGGCATCTCCGCCGCAGACCGTGCCCACACCATCCGCACCGCGATCGCGGCTAGCGCCACCTACAACGATCTCGTTCGCCCCGGCCATATCTTTCCCCTGCGCTCACGCCAGGGAGGCGTGCTGGTCCGCGCAGGCCAAACCGAGGCCTCCGTGGACCTCGCTCGACTCGCAGGCCTGCAGCCGGCAGGCGTCATCTGCGAGATCATGCGCGACGACGGCGAGATGGCCCGCATTCCGGACCTGATTCCGTTCTGTGCCGAGCACAACCTCCGCATTCTCACGGTTGCTGAACTTATCCGCTACCGCCTGCGCCACGAGCGCTACATCGTTCGCGCCGGCGAAACGAGCATTCAGACCAAGTACGGCGAATTCCGCATGATTGCGTATGAGAGCGAAGTCAACGGCGGTGAGAGCCACATCGCCCTGGTTCGCGGCGACCTGTGCCCGAGCTGTCCCGCCTGCCACGAGGGGTCTGCCAATGTACCCGGCGATCCGCGCACTACCCGGCCGCCCTGTTCTCACGCTGTTCTTGTTCGCGTGCATACACGCTGCACCGCTGGCGACGTCTTCGCCGCCGATTGCCACTGCCGCGAAGTTCTCGACAACTCCATGCGGATGATAGCGGAAGAGGGCTGCGGCGCCATCCTCTACCTGCACAATACTTCGCGCGGATTTGAAATCGACAAAGTGCCGGTCGTGGCGTCCCCGTTCGATCTCAGCGGCACAGCTCTTTCCGACGGCGTAACGTCCGCGTCCGCCAACCGCCTTATCCTGCACCAGGAACTTCGTACCCGCGAAGGTTCGCAGGCTCGCACCGGACGCATCCTCCGCGCCATTGGACTCGGTGGCCAGATCCTCTCCGACCTTGGCATCCAGCGCATCCGCTTGCTCTCCAACACGCCGATGCACATCCCGGCGTTAGAGGGTTTCGGCCTCGAGATTGTCGAGCAAGTGCCAATTCCGGTAGAAGAATGCAGCCGCGTTCTCTAGCCGATCTCTCCAGCCATTCCCATCACTCGTAGCGCAGGGCAACCATGGGATTGACCTTGGTTGCCCGCTGGGCTGGTACGAAAATTGCCAGCAGCGCCGCGGCCATCAGCAACAGCGCCGCGCCGCCGAGTGCCAGGGGATCGGATGCGTTCACCGAGAACAGCAAGCCGCTCATCAATCGCGTGAGAAGGAGCGCCATCGCCAGGCCAAGCCCCAGTCCGATGGCAATGGTTGCCATGCCACTCCGAATCAGCATTCCCAGCACCTGGCCGCGGTCTGCTCCGAGGGCCATGCGCAAGCCTATCTCCACATGCCGCTGCGCAATTCCATACGAAGTGACGCCATAAATTCCAATGGAAGCCAGCAGCAAAGCCAAACCAGCAAAGACAGCGAGAAGAATTAATGCAAGCCGCCGACGCTCGAGCGAATCGCCCATCACCTCGGTCATTGTGCTTACGCGGTAAACCGGCAGGTCCGGATCGATCGATGCAACCTCGCGCTGAATCGTCGGCACCAGGTTCTTCGGATTCCCCGAAGCCAGAATCGCCAGTGTCATCTCTCCGGATGGCCGCTGGCTCTCAGGCCAGTAGACCTCAACGCGCGAGCGGGCTTCGAGAGTCCGGTTGCGCACGTGCTTGACGACTCCGATGATCGTGGCCCAAGTCGGCTTCGATTGTTGTCGGCCGCCCATGTGCAGCCGTTTACCTACCGGATCCTGATTGGGCCAGAAGGTCTGCGCGAGGCTTTCGTCTACCATCGCGACTGGCGCCCCGGTGTCTGAATCGCGAGCATCAAAGAAGCGCCCGCGGACCAGAGATATTCCCATCGCCTTGAAGTAGTCGGGTGTTACCTCGCGCTGATCGGCTTCAGGAGTCGTCTCCTCCAGCGGAACCGATTGGCTGTCGATCGTGGTAGTGCCGGAGCTTCCCTGGCCACTCAACGGCAAAGCGGAGACCGCACCCGCCGCCTGCACGCCCGGCAACTTCTGCACACGATCCAACAATCCCGCGTAGAAACCGCGGACCTGCTCCGGCTTGCTGTAGACCGCATCGGGCAAAGCGACCCGCATGGTGAGAACTCCATCCGGGCGGAATCCGGGATCCACTTTCAGTATCTCGGCGAAGCTTCGAAGCAGTAGTCCGGCTCCGGCGATCAGGAGAAGGGAAAAAGCAGTCTCGCAAATCACGAGCGCGCTCCGCAACCGCTTCGGTCGCCTGCCCTCCGTGCTTCTTCCGCCTTTCAGGCCCTCGAATCCACGTTTGCGGCCTGCATGCAGCGCGGGCGCAAGTCCAAACAGAATTCCCGTAGCAAGCGAGGTCGCCACAGTGAGAAGCAGAGCTCTTCCGTCAATGCCAGTGTGGATAGCGCGCGGCAACGACTTGGCCGCAATCGAGACGAGCCCGCGCAATATCCAGGGCGTGATGGCTACCCCCACCAGTCCGCCGGCAAAAGCCAGCACAACACTTTCCGTAAGCAGTTGCCGGACGAGCCGCGCGCCACTTGCGCCCAGAGCCATGCGGGTCTCCATCTCCTGTTGACGTTCAGTCGACCGCACCAGCAGGAGGTTGGCAATATTCGCGCAGGCGATCAGGAGCACAAGGCCCACCGCTGCCATCAGCACGATCAGCGAAGGCTTCACATCGCCTACGGTCTCTTCCAGCAGGGGATGCAGAATGATGCCGAATCCGAATTTCTGGTATGGGTAGGAACCGTGTTGTTCGATCATCGTCTTGCCGACACGGTCCATGTCCGATTGCACCTGGGCGAGCGAGAGTCCGGGCTTGATGCGACCCAGTACCTCAAGTCCGTGGCCGCCGCGGCTGTTCTCGCTCAGGTCGTCCGGCGAGAAGGCGAGTGGTCCCCAGATTTCAGCTTCATCCGGGTAGGAGAATCCAGCCGGCATCACTCCCACCACCGACATCGGAACGCCGTCAATATCAATCGTGCTTCCGATGACATTCGGATTCCCGCCAAAGACATGCCGCCACAATCCGTAACTGAGCACGACCTCGTGATCGCGTCCCGGTTGTGCCTCTTCAGGCAGAAACGTGCGTCCAAGCAGCGTCTGCGCTCCCAGCATTGAAAAAAGATTGGGCGAAACCGAAGCTCCCACCACGCGCTGCGGACTGCCCTTGACGCCAAGATTGATTGAGCCGGAGCCGATTGCCGCAAGATCGCTGAAACAACGGTTCAACTGCTGAAAATCGCGAAACTCCGGTGCCGACACCCAATTCTGATCGTTCGGCATACCGATCCCGGTAAATCGCGTCCAGACCTTGATCAGGCCCTCAGGATTGCTATAGGGCAAAGGCCTCAGCAGCACCGCATCGAGTACGCTGAAGATTGCGGCGTTCGCTCCGATTCCCAGCGCCATGGTCAAAACCACGACTGCCGTGAACGCGGGCTTCTTGATCATCTGTCGAAGTGCAAATCGCAAATCCTGAATGAAATCGCCCATTGCCTGCCTCCGGGAACTTTAGTCGATAGGGAAGTGGCTCTCAAACTGCCGCGTGCTATTTGGAGATCGGCGGACCCAATAAATGGGGAAAGCAATTGTCCAGCCAGAAAATCGGTGACCGATCCCACTGATACTACGATGTCATCCGGTGAAGAGTTCCTTCTGACTCGTCCGCTTTCGATCAGCATGCACGAAAATGAACAGTCAAGCATCGTCGTCCACTCCCGGCGACTATTCTGAAGGGTGACCGAAAGCCCAAATACAGCTCCCAGGCCGCCGTTTCGGAAGGGTCTTCTCCGATCCTTTGTGCTGTGGATTGTCATCGGTGTCGCGCTTGTTTGGTCGCTTGTCGCGATGAGCCTTCTGGGTCTTCGGTGGATCGACCCGCAGACCACCGCAGTTCACATCGAGCGCCGATTGCAGGCCTGGATTCACAGCACGCCGTATCACGAGCGCTACAAATTTGTTCCGCTGAGCCAAATATCGCCTGATCTCCAGCATGCCGTGATCGCCGCGGAAGACGCGCGCTTCTATCAGCACCATGGATTCGATTGGCACGAGATCCAAATCGCAGCAGAGGACGACCTGGAAGGCGAGCGAACTCGTGGAGCTTCGACCATCACGCAGCAACTCGTGAAGAACCTCTTCTTCGGAACTGGCCGTTCTTTTCTCCGCAAGGGTGCGGAGTTCACCCTGGTACCGGTGGCAGAATTCGTACTCGGCAAGCGGCGCATTCTGGAACTCTACCTCAACGTGGTTGAATGGGGTCCCGGTATCTACGGGGCAGAGTCCGCTTGTCGCGCCTACGACGGAACCGCAGCTCGAAATATCGGCAGGGAACAGTCGGCGCGGTTGGCCGCGATACTGCCGGCACCCTTGAAGCGACATCCCGAGCGCATGAATCACTACAGTGCGCTCATCCTTGAGCGGATGCGTCAAATGGGTTGGTAATGGCGGGCATATTCAGCCTGCGCTGCATGTATTGCTTCTCTCACGTCGGATGCGCGCGATGAAAGCACGCGAGAATGAACATGATTTTCGTCGGGACAACGACGCGTGGCTGCGCTATGCTGCGGGAACAGACTTGCAGCACCTCTCGTGAACCTCACCGCCCCGGAGTCCTGACATGCAGCCACCGGCACTCCCATCCGATGAAAGCAGCAGAATCGAAGCCCTGCTGGCGCTCAACATCCTCGATACGCAACCCGAAGAGCGCTTCGACCGGCTCACGCGACTCGCCAAGCGGGTGTTCAATGTTCCCTATTCAACGATCAGCATGATTGATACCCACCGGCAGTGGTTCAAGTCCATCCAGGGCCTCACCCTTTGCCAGACCTCACGGGACATTTCGTTTTGCGCCCATGCCATCCTCTACGATGACATTCTGTATGTCGAAAACGCGCTCAAAGATGAGCGATTCCACGACAATCCGGTGGTCGTCGGAGACCCGAAGATCCGTTTCTATGCAGGCTGTTCGTTGGACGTGAACGGCTTCAAGATGGGCACTTTCTGTGTCTTTGATAAGAAGCCGAGACATTTCACTGCAGAAGACCGGCAACTGCTCAAGGACCTTGCAGTCCTGGCAGAACGCGAACTAGCAACACCGCGGGCACCCATGTCTGCTTAGCCCGCAAACTACGCTCTGGAACATTCCGCATTGGCGGGTCAGCTCCACAGTCACGCCAGGTTGACTGAAATCCCGCCCCAGCTCTCTGGCTCAACATCCGCGATAGTCTGCGTGAAGTCCCACTTGTGCCCATAGAAGTCCTGCGCGTTGTACTGCCGCTCGCCGTACATATGGTCGGTTGGCTCCGTGAGAATGATTGCGCCGTGGTGCCTCGCGCGCTCGCAATGGACGAGGGCGTCTTCGACGCGCACCTGGGTGATGTGCGAGTGATTCGGAACCACGTTGCCCTCGGCAATGGTGAAGCAACCCTCGCCTGCCCTCATCTGAATGCGGTGATTGGCGATCCGCAACCGCACCGCAAACCCAAAAGCGGTCGAAAGCCAATCGGCGGCAAACGACGGATCTGGATAAATCAGGACGGGGATCACGGTGCACGGTGGAACAGAACGGTTTTTGAGCATGACGACAATTTAGCAGGAAGGGAAGCGGCTTCTCCTTGACGCCACCGATTCCGGGCGGGATACTATCGCGAATATTTCCGGGCCCAGAGACGAGAACTTGAGAAAGGAGAACTTTGGATGAGAAGTAGAACGCTATTTTCGAAGGCCGGCTTTGGAAGCAATTCATTACTCGCAGCTGGAATGCTCGCAATCGCCTGCATAACCCCGGCGGCGAAGGCAGCGACGGCCCCCGCAGACCCATGCTCTCTGCTGACTGCCGCACAAGTCAGCAGCGCCATGGGCGCCACTTACGGTGCACCGGAAAAGACCGGCGCCCCGCGGCCTTACGCGAATACCGTCCAGGGAACGGACTGCACCTATTCGGGCGGTGGAGAAAAGCTCTTATTCAGGATTTACTTTGATCCTTCGCCAGCGGACGCGACAGATCTTTTTGCGAAGCTCAAGATGTTCTACAGCCCGCCGAAGCCGGTACCGGGCATTGGAGACGAAGCGTATTTCGATCCGAGGCACGGCATTCACGTTCGCAAGGGGAATGTGCGTTTCTTCCTGAGCGGCGGAGATAACGAGAAGCCGCTGACTGCCCTCGCTGCTCAAGTCGCCGGGCAGCTGTGATAGCCCGAAACGCTCGCGTTAGCGCTTGGCGATAAGCTGTTTATCCAGGAATGCCACGACTCTGTAAGTCTCAGACTCAGTTTTTCCGTCGGGTCCCACGGGCCACTTCAGCTTTGCAGTTTTTCCGTTGAACTCTGCCTGCACGTGATCGACGAGCGGCATGCCGCAACTGTGGCGATTAATGTAGTTGCCCTTGGGCGAATACTTGTTGACGCAGTTAACCAGAGCCACTCTACCGTCTGGCAGCAGCAGAGAGAGCGTGGTGCCGACCACGTTGTACGTGACATCTCCCTGCTCGGAGATGAGCCCATTGGCCGGGGTGCCGGGATTGCAATCAGCGGGGTTCGGATCAAGCGCGCAATTCGGGCTGGCCGCCGCTGCGGCCTGGCTCGTATATCCGGGGATCACTGCGAAGTAGTTGACGTCGCTGTCTTGCCGGTAAAGCACGCTCGCATCCAGCTTCTGCGCGGAAGCTGTGTAAAAGCACGAACTTAGATAAGCAATTGCTATTCCTATATACAGCCACTTGGGCTTTTTCATGCTGGGACCTCTATATGTGTTTTTCAGAGTCTACTGGACTTTAGGACGAACGCCGACCCAAGAAGGGAGCAGGTCTCTCCGAGGTAACGTGACTGGAGGGCTTTCCCGACCCTGGCGGAGCAGCCGGCGATCGGCCTGGACGCCTCCCGCGTAGACAGACGCATCGCACAGCCGCGTCTCGACCCCACAAAAAACATTATTAAGAATTTAATAGTTAGACGCTCCGGCTCAAGAACCGTGAGGGGCGGACAGGCAGCCGATACCGGAATCCGGTAAATCGATTTCCTCCTTTTGTTTTGTTAGGGATATGAAGCATGCTCTCGGTCAAAAAGCACTGGGGAACTTGGGGGGGCGAGCGATCCGGCCTAAGTCTCCTGCTGCAATGGGTTTGCTGCCTCCCGAGCAATAGGATTCGCCCCCTTAACCACGAGCCAAAGCATGAACGCCAGCTCTCCAAACATCGCGGGCTGGGAGTAAGTGAACACGGCGCCCTGGTACTGCGGAAACAGCACACCCGCGAAGCTGAGGACGATATAGGCGAACCCATTGATGGCGAGCCAGACCCCGAGGAAGCGCGGCAGGAAGCGCGACTTGTACGTGAGCATCGCCAAGGGAAAGAGCCACACGCCCCACAGGATCTCGGCGGCCGTGTTCTGGCGGTCGCGCAGTTGAAGGAGAAGAAGGGCCAGTGCATCCCGCTGCGGCTTGTCGAATACAGACAGGTAGTCGGCTCCGTGCACGAAGATCAAGGCGCCGAGGTCGTTGACCACGCCGACGATGTCGATAACCGCCGGCATCACGCCTCCGAAGATCACAACCTGGATCGCGAGGTTTCGGTCGACTCCGCTAAATAGCCGGTAGAGAGCCAGCGTGAGAAAGATCAGGATTATCGCGCACAGTAAATCCGCCACAATGCCGAAGCGGAAAAGACCCTCGTGCCCGGCGATGTTGCTCGCCGTCGCGGCCGCATTTCCCGAAACGAAGAGCTTGTTGGGAATGTAGATGAGTCGTAGCGGCCCGAAGATGGTGAGCAGCAGGTACCAGAACCCGGCGACGCGGCCGGGGTTGCGGGTCGAGCTCATGTTGCCTCCATGCTTGCATGGAAATACCGATAAGGATCAAGCCGGAGATACGCGGTCGAGAAGCAGGAAGTTTCGACTTAGGAGAAATGCAGGCGGCCTAATGCTAACCCTGCGCGCGGAATGACAGGGCCAGATTTTCGCGCCGACGCCTCAGAAGTACGAAAGCCTCTCGATTTCGAGAGGCTTTCCATCCATGTGGAAGGGGCAGCGCGTGGACCTACGGTACGGAGTATTTTGGACAATGTCAATCTAATTGAGATCTAAGCGGGGATACGAACTTTCGCCCGAATTGTGTTATGCGGGAGTATGCTTAGTCCTCCCCCAAATCGACCACGGAGGCACGTCCCCATGAAACACCCTGTCTGTACTTTTGCCCCTCTCTGCCTGTTGTTTGCTGGCCTCTCACTCTGCGTAGCTCCTGCCGCTCTCTCGCAGCAAGATGCCGGTCAAACCCATGGCCCCAGCAAATACCTGTTCGTCGAAAATGTGGAGATCAAACCGAACATGGGCTTCCCTTACGCAAAGGCGCAAGGGGATGAAGTTCAGGCCGAGCGAGCGGCCAAGGCTTCGTTTCACTACCTCGGCATGTGGGGCATCACGGGATCGGGCCACGTGCTCTACCTGCATGGCTTCGACGCATTCGGTGATCTGCAGAAGGACCACGACGCAAGCTTTGCCATCCCGAAACTGATGGAGGCGATGAAGACCAACAATGCTGCGCAGGCTGGGTCGATGGCCACCGACCACAGCAGCATTTACGTCTTTGAGAAGGACCTCAGCCTCAACGCCAATCTGGACCTTTCAAAGATGCGCTTCATGCGGATCATCCTTTTCCATGTGAAGTCAGGCCACAACGAGGAATTCCGGCACCTCGCGAAGGTCTTCGTCAAGGGCTATCAATCGACCCTTCCGGACGCGCACTGGGCCATGTTCCAAAAGGCCTACGGCACGGACAGCGACAAGACTTATATCCTGGTCACTCCCATGACGTCTCTCGCAGAGGTGGACGCAATGGAGGGCGGGGACAAGAAATTCACTGAGGGTGTAGGCGAAGACCAGCTCGCGATAATGTTCAGGGGCCTAGATGCCGCTCTCGAATCCAGCGAGAGTGACCTCTTCGCTTTCGATCCCCAGCTCAGCTACGTCCCTGATTCGTGGCTCACCTCTTCGCCGGATTTCTGGGGCAAGAAGTAAGCAGCCCGCCTATCAAGGCCGCAAATGAGAAGGCCCATCTCTGCACAGGATGGGCCTTCTTATTCTGTGGATCAGCTGTCAGCGCGGAAACTTCCACGCCGCAAGGCTGTGGAGGTTCAATTCCCCCTCCGGGCACCAACCAACCCTTCGACAGCATAAAAATCCTGGAGTACTCCCCGCTGTCCATTACAACGTGCGAAGAGTTGCAGGCCGAGGCTTGTGGGAGTGATGTAGATTTCGTCACGCACCAATAAGGCTGGCGAATCGGATTCTGTCTTCTCAATCAAATGAAGTTGAGACAAGTGCTGCAGATCGCGTTCAATCTGATGTCCTCGCGATCCAGTTGTCAACTTTAGCTCTTCTTTTCTGCATGGCAGCGGCTGCGCGGATACCAGCCCTGATTCTGCGAGGACTTTCGTAGCCCTCGTGCACACGACCGTCAGCAAGCGCACCGGATAGGTTGTGAGCTGAGAGAATAAATCAACAAAGACCGAACTCGACTTCTCTCTTCCATCGGCCGAGCAGGATGTGGCGAGCAGTCCTCCCCAAAAATGCTTCAGCCAATCTTCGTCAGTGCAGGACCCGTCCTCAAGAATCCGCACAATCAGGCCCGAATCTGCATACCGGTTGTCGTCAACGGGTTCGAAGGCCAGCAGGTTTTCAGCTTTCAGCGCAATTGCCACTGCGTTCGCCAGTTTGTGATTGCTCAATCTGCCGCGAAGCAATTGTCCAATCTCTTCAGATCCCTCGGGACAGATTCGGCTCAAGAATGCAACAGCTCCTGCCAACCGGACCAGCGTCAGCATGTCTTTCGGCTTCGACTGTTCGATCAGGCTCTCTCTCAGGCTTTCCCACTGGCGAGAATGCGGATCATCCTGCAAAACAAATGTCAGGCCCACGCCGTCTTCACCACACCGGGTGACCTTGGCCTGCACGTCGATTCGGCGTTCAGGATTCGTTTCCAGCGGGCCTTCCCGTTGCAGTGTCAGAAAGACCAGCGTGCCGGGCTGCCAGCGTTCCTCCGTAAGAATATAGAGCCCGGTTGAGCTGATGTCCCTGACAGACTCCTGCATCAGGTCGTAGCCATTCCAGCGGTATGCAGCAAACTGATCGACAGGTCTCCGCTCTGCAAGTCGCCGCTCTGCTCTCTCGGAGACGGGATTCAAAAAGCTTTCAAGCCAGCCCTGGCGCTCCCCCATGGAGCCCTCCGCTTCAATCAAAGATGTACCGATGCACCGCAATTCTATCCACTATGGGCCCCACTCGAAATACTTCGATTGTTGCGGGCAAACTCAAAAGTACCGCGAGGACAGAAATAGCCTTCTAATCCAAGCAGGGCGTCATCGCCTCTTACAGATCTGTCTGCAGAGTTCTCGCAAGTCCCTAAAAAGGATGAGCTTTGCTGCGCCTCGGCGCAATCTGATGCGCGCTGATGGCTCCTGGATACCGGCGACTCCCTAAGAGAGGGGAGGTTTCTCCGCATTATTCCCGATCACAGCAGCGCGCAAAGAGCTGTAGCTGGGGCTCAGTACTCTGAATTGTTGCCGGTATTTCTGGCGGAACCGCTCCAATATGGTCGCACGCTGAAAGACGTCGCGGCTCTGTTCTATCCTGAGTCCGAACATATTACGGTACAGATTGTCTGCCCCGGGGGTTGAGACTCCGTCCGCGTCAAATATCAGGTCCATTGCCTGGGCGTTTTCCATCGCCTTCACGACAAGAAGCTTGGTTGCATCCGGATGGGGCTTTGCCTCGGAATTGTCCCTCAAAGCGTTGCGGTAGGTTGAAAGCCAGTAGTAGCAACGAGTCTTATCCCAAACATAGACAATCGCGGCATCGTAAAGGTCCGAACCGTCGTGATTCGTTGATTGCCCCCCCGAAACTCGCTTTGCTGCAATAGCGCGCGCCTGGCCCCGAGAAATGGCCTCGTCAATCAGGACTGTCATTGTGTCAAGGGGTGAATAGCTCGTCTTTCCTTTGGCCTTCAAATTCATTTCGAAGAACTGAACGAATTCCTTTGCGCTAACATCCACACATTCCAGTTCTTTAGCTGCTCTCTTGAAATGTCCCTTATGCTTGCTTT
This sequence comes from uncultured Acidobacteriaceae bacterium, assembly GCA_963735215.1. Lineage (GTDB taxonomy): Bacteria > Acidobacteriota > Terriglobia > Terriglobales > Acidobacteriaceae > Telmatobacter. The sequence goes on from CAVTKF010000020.1 coordinate 307,160, forward strand.
TGCGGGTATTCAACACGTCACCATCTGACGGATGGCGCAGATAGGTTATTTGAGTCGCGTGGTCAAAGCCTGATTGCTTGAAAGCGCTCTTCACTAGATCCGCATAACTCAATTCTGGATTGCAGACAAAACAGAAAGAGGCCCATCGCGGCAGCTGCTCGATCAATGAGCGAATTACTTCGGCCTGCTCTGCGCGGCTTAACCGTTGATCGACAATTGGGCCACCAAGATGCGACCAGTGGGGATCCTGGCCCCGAAGAAGGCCTAGCCGGCCTCTCAATAAAACGAAGGGAAGTTGTCCGACGACAACGTCTCCGTGGATGACCTTCAACTCGCGATATTCTGAAGCCCCGCGCGCAACATTAATCCACCAATTCTGATTGAAGATGGGGAGCCCGGATTGATCGATGCTTGCGACCTGCTCTGGCATGTAGTCGACTCCCCTCGTTCTTTGGAGTTGTCCATTGAGCTCATGAGCAATTGCCCCGATGAAGAGGTCAACGACTCATTGAATTTCGTCGTCTCACGGACAGAGCGTGTGACTCAAAATGACTACGTTAGATGTGCAGGCCAACAAGTGAGTTGCGTTTCATATGCACGTTCTCTGTGCAAGACTCAGCAAAAAAATGCCGGAGTTTAGAACCTCGTTTACGAGACTCGGCGTGAATTGGACAAGCCCTTGAAATCCGCAGAAGCCTAAACTTCGTTAGAAAGCAAGTGCCCCGAGTACAATTGCAAACCAACTGATCGACCAAATTTCCAAGCGGAGGAGATTCGTCAGAACGAGAAGATTTTCATTCTCGCACGTTGCTTGCCCACCGCCTGCAAACGAAAGTCTAACGTCTATGGTAACCCAACAGGAACGTTCGTCATCACCGGTCAGCTGTTTTTGATTGAGACAAATAATTGTTCGTGGTATTCCGATGTAGGTTAGGCAGAATAGCTCTGCAGAGGACGTGTGCTTAGCCAGTTGACTCCAGGCGAAAGGGGGTACGTATGGACCGAAACAAGTTCACGATTTCAGTTGTCCCAGACTCCAGCAACCGTACGTCAAACGGTCCGCAGATCGTCCCCGATCCAAGCGCGGAATGGGACGCAAAGTGGCTGCGCCCCAAGATCACCACTCTGCAGCCAACCGAGCACTCGAACCGACCTTCGTTCCCTCAACCAATCGAGCGCCCGAAACAGCCATCGCCAGCTCCCAAACAAACGGAGCGCGCGAAACAACCTTCGCCTCCCGCAGAAGCCGGCCCGGAACGACGGGAGCGGGATCCGCTTGCAATTCGATTCCTTCGCTGGCTCTTTCCGGATATAAATCAGCGCCGGGCGAAACGGTTTCCAACGCCAGGTCTGGTTGCATACTACTGGACGGGCGGAGAAGCATACTCCTTTCACGTCGGCGATATGAGTGCCACCGGACTATTCCTACTGACCAAGGAGCGCTGGGCTCCGGGCACGCTCATTCAGATGACACTCCACCAGCGGGATGGCAGGATCACGACCGCCGACAGCTCGATTAGCGTGCTGTCCGAAGTCGTGCGCTGGGGCGAGAACGGCGCCGGTTTCAACTTCATCCTCTCCGACTACGAGAGCCTCAGCGACTTCGGAATCGCGCCCGGCGAAACCACCGACAGGAAGTCGGTCGAGCGATTCCTCCAAAGGATCGGAATTCCCCTGTCCCGCTAGGGATCGGCACGCGACAGCAAGTCCGCGGATTCGCCGCTGCGCGGCCCTAATAGCAAGCTTTTCCAGAGAAGAATGGTGCGCCCGGAGAGATTCGAACTCCCGACCTACTGATTCGTAGTCAGTCGCTCTATCCAGCTGAGCTACGGGCGCACACGTGCGGTTTCGAACGAAACCAACATCAGATTATCAGGCTTTCCGTGGGGTTGCAATGTGACTGTCAGGCAACGGGCGCAGGCTCAGGAGCGACAGGTGGAAGCGCAAGAGGCACTTCTTCAATCACCTGCAGCCCGGCGCTGCGCACCAGTTGGAAAACCGCCGCTGCATTCAACCGCGTCGCGTCATACTCAACCCGCAGAGTATGCGCATCCAGATCGAAGCAGAGCCGGCGAATCCCATACACCTCGCGCGATTTCGCCAGGGCGAACGTCACGGCTTCGGTTGGCGGGGTAGCGTAGCGCAACACAATATCCACCGTTGTCATACAAAAAGCATAGCAGTTTCGCTCAGCGCAGCTTGCGGATCTGTTTTAGTCGAAGCTTCGCACCGCGATCATCGGCGGTCTTTACATCTCCTGCTTCGCCATTGCCACGGTTGCCAGCGTTGCGCCCAGACCCATCGTCTCCACGGCCGACGACGGCACGATCACCATCGATCCCTTTTCCCGGATCGCTTCATAGAGCATGTTCATCCCGCGTAGATGTAATGCGCCCGGATTGTCGTTATAGACACGCGATGCCTCTGCGAATTGATCGGATACCTGCACTTCTGCCGCACCGAGGATCACGCGCGCCTGGCGTTCGCGCTCCGCCTGTGCCTGTCGCGACATTGCATCCTGCAGTCCCTGCGGAATGCGCACGTCCCGCACCTCTACCGACTGCACCGTGATGCCCCACGGATTCGTCTTGTCGTCCAGGATGCGTTGTAACTCGCGGCCGAGCGTCTCTCGCTCCGTGATCATCTGTGCCAATTCGTGACGGCCAATAGACTCGCGCAGTGCAGTCTGCGCACTGAGGGTGATGGCCTCGAGATAATTCTCAACCTCGAGAATCGATTTTTCGGCATTCCATACCAGCCAGAACACGATGGCGTCGACATCGACGGGCACAGTGTCGCGCGTCAGCGTGGACTCTGCTGTGACGCTGGCGACCCGCACGCGCTGATCTACATACGGGCTTAGCGTCTCTAACACTGGAACAATAAAAAAGATTCCCGGCCCGCGCAGCCCGACATAGTGCCCCAAGCGCAGTAGGGCGACCTTTTCCCACTGCCGAATCACCTTGATGGCAACTAACAGGTACAAACCGATGACAGCGCCGATCACGGGGAAGATCGGACCACGCATTACGAGGCTCAAAAGGAATCCAGCGAGCAGACAAAGCACAAATGCTGTGAGGGCCACTCCGTTCACTTGCAGATTTCCTGTCCTGGTCATCTCTCATCTCCTGTGGTTCGGCTCATCGGCCGCAATCCGCAACTGCTCCGATAAATCCTGAATGGTGAAACCCGCTGCTCCCGCACGCGCAATGGCATCGAAGACAATCTGCGCCAACTGCCGTTGCCGCTCGTCGCCCGCACGCGGAATCGTTTGATCGCTGATGAACGTTCCTGTCCCTTGATGCGTCTCGAGCATGCCGCCGTACTCCAGTTCGCGGTAAGCACGCACCACGGTGTTCGGATTGACTTCGAGATCGACCGCAAGCCGGCGCACGGTTGGCAACTGGTCACCAGCGTTCAATGCGCCCGAGGCAACCGCTCCGCGCACCTGGTCCACGATCTGCCGGTACACGGGTACGCCAGTGTGCAGGTCGAGGTGAAAGTTGAATCCCGGTTTTGGTCGAGCGCTCATATGTACCAGAATACTAGTACACCAGTTCAATTATCAACTCAAGAGGAAGTTTCAAATATTTCACGGATTTCTCCTCCCGAAGCCGGTCCTCCGGAGCTTGTCATACGGGGCGAGGTCGAGGGATCTGTACCCGCGACCGTTCCATTGCGCCGTTAACTCGCTATATTTTTTGGAAAGCTATGGCGACGGTGAAAACCGTGGAGGCGAGCTCGTAACTCCTTCCGGATCAGCACACACCTGTGGGTTCACAGAGAATGTGAAAGCAAAAAGATCAAAAGGGTTGCTACAGGCTGTTCAGATAGTTCCGGATTTCAGGGTTGGACCAGTCGGGATCGCCGATGATCTTGCGCCTGATGACGCCCTTGCGGTCGATGATGTAGGTCTCCGGCCAACCCTCGGTGCCGTACATCTTCGCGACCGTCTGGTCTGGATCGCGAACCGTGTTTAGATCCACGTGATAGCGGTTGATGAACCTGCGATACGATGCGGGATCTGAATCGATGCTGACCGCGAGAATGGCGAGATCCGGCCGGTCTCGATGCAGCTGCTCCAACGCAGGTGTCTCCTGGATGCAGGGCGGACACTGACTCCACCAGAAGTTCAGCAGCACTACTTTGCCGCGATAGCTCGCCAGATGGATGGCGTTCTCGCCGTCATTGACGGTGAAGTCGGGCGCAATCTTGTCGGCATTGGCCGGATGCGCGCCGCGATCACAGCCGCAGGTTAGCGACAGGGCAACAAGGGAACCAAGGGCGATGAAAGCAGGCAGGCGCACCTCCTTATAATACGGAGCGACGGGTACCGAAAGAAAGGCCGAGGTCAATGACGGACAAACCGGATGCAGACGGATCAGTCGGGCGGACTTGGAAGCCCGTACTCGGCCTCTCCGATGAGCCCGGCGAGCCATTGTCCATTTCCGCCCGCACTGGCACCGTTTTCGACCAGCCCGAACCCGAGCCGCTGATCGAACTCACCGTCATCATTCCCGCGCGGAACGAAGAGCAGAGTCTCAGTGCATGCATCGAGTCTCTTGTCGCGCAGTCTGAAGACATCTTCCACCTCGGCCGCGACTGGGAACTGATCGTGGTCGACGACCACTCCACCGACCGCACCGCCGAGATCGCCCGCAGCTTCCCGGGCGTCACCGCCATTCAAGCCGCGAAGCTCGAAAAAGGCTGGACAGGGAAGAACAACGCCATCTGGACCGCGGCACGCAAAGCGCGCGGCCGCTGGATTCTGTTTACCGACGCCGACACCATCCACGAACCCGGCGACCTGCACCGAGCCATCCATGAAGCCACGCGCCACAAGGTTGGCGTCCTTAGCTATTCGCCCCGGCAACTCGTCACAGGACTGGCGCAGCGCACCCTGATGCCGCTCGTGTTTTCAGAACTCGCGCTTGCTTATCCGCCGGCAAAGGTCTCCGATCCGAATCACCGTGTCGCCGCAGCGAATGGGCAGTTCCTTCTGATCGAACGCGAGGCCTACCGACGCCTGGGAGGACATCCATCGGTCGCCGACCGGGTACTCGAAGACGTTGAACTCGCCTTCGTCGCCAAGCGCCGCAAGGTGGGACTGCGATTCCGTTATGCACCGGATGCCCTGAGCACCCGCATGTATAGCACCACCGCGGCGATGATCGAGGGCTGGACCAAGAATCTTGCGCTCCTGTTCAACAACACTCTGGCTACCGCCCTGTGGAAAGCGCTGGACATCGTGCTGCTGGTAGGTTTGCCGTGGCTCGCGATCCATCTGTGGAACGCCCGCTTCAGCGCCCATTCGCTGGAGTGGCTGGGCGCGGGCTGGGTGCTGCTTGCTTCTCTGGTTGCGAACCCTGTTTCGCTTCTATGCGCGCGTCGCAAAATCGAACTTTCCATTTGTCGATTGCGCCATTTCTCCGCTGGGATTGCCCCTGTTTGTCGCGCTCTTGTATCGCAGCTGGTTCAAGCATCGGGTTCTGAAACAGGTAAGCTGGAAGGGAAGGAGCTACCCGGGATAAGGCTGCGCCTTTGGCGTAACTCTATTCAGTTGAGTGTTATAGGTCAATGGATTGAAGCGACAAGTTGAAACGTTGAGCCGCTCAAGGCATCTATTGGTAAGAGGGACGAATGATCGAACTCACAAGACGGGCGACGTTTTCCGCATCGCACTACTACTGGAACGAAGCCTGGTCAAAGGAGAAGAACGAGGAGGTCTTTGGCCGCTGCGCCCGACGCAACGGTCACGGCCATAACTACACTCTTGAAGTCACAGTCTCAGGAAATCCCGACCCTGTCACCGGATTTGTCGTCGATCTCAAATGGCTCAAGGACGTGATCGAAAACGAAGTGCTGGCTGCATATGATCATCGCCACTTGAACCTGGAGGTGCCCGAGTTTGCCGACTCGAAGCTGATTCCAACAACGGAAAATATCGCGATCTCAGCCTGGAAGCGCCTCGAACCCGCAGTTGCCAAGGCGGGCGGCGCACATCTGAGCCGCGTACGGGTCTACGAAACGCCTGAAATCTTCGCGGAATATAGGGGAATAAGCTGATGCCGACCGCCTACTTCGGCCGTCGCTACTTGCTAAGTGCCAGCCATAGGCTCCACTCCGACGCGCTTTCAGACGAAGCGAATCGTGCAACATACGGCAAGTGCAACAACCCCCACGGTCACGGGCATAACTATATTGTCGAAGTGCTCGTTGGCGGGCCAGTGGACGTCGAGACCGGTATGGTTGTGAACATGATTACGCTCGATGAAGCAGTGCAAACATCTGTTCTGGAAAGATTTGACCATGCAAACTTGAACTATGATCCGCTGTTTGTGAATCAAGTGCCAACGACGGAGAATCTCTGTAGAGCGGTCTTTGGGGTTCTGAAAGAGGCGCTGCCGACTGGAGCGCTGGAGTATGTACGCGTAGAAGAAACCGAGAACAACTTTTTTGAGTTCAGCGGTGAATGATTTTGAACGGCGCCCGATTCCCCTGGGTGAAAGGACATAAGCAATGGCGCAACCGATCGCAGTGAGCAAGTCAATTCGCAGGGCAGCAGAAAGTGAAGGCGGACTCGCGGGCTTCAGCACGCAGGAGATGTATCGCGAAATATTGATTCGCTTGGGCGAAGACCCCGATCGTGACGGACTGCTGCAGACGCCGACGCGCGTCGAGAAATCGATGGCATTTCTCACCAAGGGCTATACCGAAGACCCTGAGAAGATATTGCACGGCGCGCTGTTTGACGTTGACTACGACGAGATGGTCATCGTGAAGGATGTGGAGATGTTTTCGCTCTGCGAGCACCACATGCTTCCTTTCTTCGGCAAAGTACACGTGGCCTACATCCCCAATGGAAAAGTAATTGGCTTGAGCAAGATTCCGCGCCTGGTTGAAGTCTTCGCACGTCGCTTGCAGGTTCAGGAACGGCTCACGCGCCAGATTGCGGACACCATTCAGGAGGCTATCAATCCGCAGGGCGTTGGAGTGGTCATCGAGGCCCGCCATCTCTGCATGATGATGCGCGGCATTGAGAAGCAGCACTCGTCCACGGTGACGTCGGCGATGGTCGGGTGCTTCCGCCAGAAGGAAACGCGGACGGAATTCCTGTCGCTTGTGCGGCAGAATGGCGTCGGTTCGATGTGAAGTTCACGTCGTTCGACTAAAGTAGTTGGGTGAACGGATTATTAGTTATCGATAAGCCGGGCGGCATTACAAGCCACGATGTGGTGAGCCGCCTGCGCAAGATCACCGGCGAGCGCTCCATCGGCCATCTTGGCACACTCGATCCCATGGCCACCGGTGTATTGCCGCTGTTGATGGGAAAATTTACACGCCTTGCGCAATACTTCTCGGCTTCGGAAAAGAGCTACACCGGAACCATTCGCTTCGGATTCGCAACGGACACTTACGATGCTGACGGCGATCTCGTCGGCACTCAAACGCATCCCTCATTCACTGTGGAGCAAGTACGCGCCGCCGCATCGCGCTTCCGCGGCGACATGGAACAGATGCCCCCCCCGTTCTCTGCCAAAAAAATTGCCGGAACGCCAGCGTACAAACTCGCCCGTGCCGGCAAGCCGGTGGAACTCAAACCGGCAAAGATCTCCGTCCGGTCCTTCGCAATCACCGCGATCGATGGCGAAGAGGCTGCGTTTGCGATGAGTATCACAGCCGGCGGCTATGTCCGCTCGGTAGCGCATGAACTTGGTCAGGACCTTGGCTGCGGCGCACATCTCAGCAGTTTGCGGCGTACGCAGGCTGGAGTATTTACACTCGCCGATGCCCACACACTGGAAGAACTGGAGCCGATGTCCGCCGATCCCTCTGCGCTCGAGAGACACTGCATTCACCCTCGCATTTTGCTAGCGGAGATGCCGTCAGTCGCCGGCGATGACATGTCGCTCGGCCGTCTGCGGAACGGCGCCCAGGCGAACCTACCGGAGTTTTCGCAAGCGCCGATGGTGAAGGTTTTTGCCGGCCAGCGCGAACTTGTCGGCATCGCCAGGCGCGTCGCAGGGACACTGTTTCAACCCGTCGTGGTGATGGGCTAGGCTTTTCCATTTGACCGCGGTTGCTATCGGATTCCTACCTGTCCGCGCACCGACTCAATCAGCTTCTCTGAGTCATATCCGACACCGGCCTTGAACACCGTCTCGATGTTCTCAATGTCTTCGATGTTCTTTGACGGATCGCCCTTGATCAGCACAACGTCGGCTTGCATGCCCGGAGCAAGCGTTCCGATGCGATCCTGCCGGCCGAGATAGACTGCGCCATTCTCCGTGGCGATGTGGATGGCTTCCACGGCGGTGAAGCCGGCTTCCACCAGCAACTCTACCTCGCGCTGATCCCCGAATCCGGGTAACACACCGCCGTTCCCGGTTGGGTCCGGACCAGCCAACAGCAATCCGCCAGCCCTGACAAACGCAACCTCGAAATCCATCTCTTTCCGCATCAGCGCACCCATCGGAGAACTCGCCGGTATGCGCGCTCGTGCCGACAAGTAACTCTGCGCCGACTCCGCAGACATTGCCTGAATCACTCGCGCCTGCAACCGGGGCCGCAACGGCACACCGGATTCAAAGACCGGCAACGTGGAAGTCATAGCAACGTGATGCGAGACAAGGTTGCTGATGAGCTCCTTCACCTGAGGACTATCCACGGCAATCGTGCTCCACGCATTTCCGCGGCCGCTAGCCTGCGGGCATAGATCGACTTTCTTATCGGCAACGAACTCAGTGTCCGAGAAAACCGGTCCGTGCTCAAGATCGTCTATACCCAGCGCGATTGCTTCAGGCCACGTGACCGAGCAAAGATGCCCGGTAAGCTTCATCTTGTGTGCGTGCGCCTCCTGGATTGCGGCTCCAAGTTCCTGTCGCGTGATGTTCATGTAAGCCTTGAAAGACGTCATGCCTTCGCCGGCCCAGTAGTCCACCAGCCGCTTTGCGTCATCGGGTCCGGTCAACTCATGCATCTGCGCGAATCGTGTGTGCGGCCCCTCGAGATACGGAGCACTCGCGTCCATCGCCGGCCCCGGCATGAGCCCGCTGTCGATGCGCTCTTTTAGCTTCAGGTCTGTATAGGGTTCAACGCTGCCGGTTGTTCGCATCGTTGTGACGCCGGCAGCTAAATACAGGCGAGGAGCGGTGTAGGGGATCTCTGCAGCAAGCAGTCCAGGCTCGCCCAGCTCTCCGTGTTCACTCACCTGCACGGTAATTGAATCCGTGTAGTACAGGTGATCGTGCATGCCGACGATTCCGGGAATTACCGTGAACCCTGTGCGATCGACCACCTGGGCCCCTGCAGGGACCTGCACGGATGCAGCCGGCCCAATGGACGTGATCTTTCCGCCAGCGATAACCACTGCCTGGTCTTCCTTCGGTTCCGCACCGGTTCCATCAATCACTTTCACGTGATTGAGAACTAAAATCGGCGCGTTGACTGAGACGAATGGAGCGACGTCGCGCGCCGTTTGCGCCTGCATTGAGATCGCGACAGTGACAGTAAGACCGCACACCAACAACGTTGATCGCTTCATGGGTTTACCTCGAGCGGAGCAGGGAAGAGATTTGCTTGAGTATCTTAAAGGCCCCGGCGCGCCCGAGGATAGTATTTAGCTCTTCGACCGCCTACTTGTGCAGAAGTGGTGTAAGGGCCGGCAACATTGTCCTGGCGATGATCTCCGACCCCTTCGCAGTGGGATGAATTCCGTCCCCCTGAATCGTTCCCGGCACATTCACCAGATCTTTGTAGATCATGGGCACGAATGCGGTGTGATGCTTTGCAGCGAGATCGCGATATACCTGGTTGAACGCGCTAATGTAATCCTGGCCATAATTCGGCGGCAGCGTGATCCCGGCTAGCAGCACCTTGATGTGGGCATTGTCCAGGGTGGTCAGCACGGCATCCAGGTTTTTCCGGGTCTGCTCCAGGGGAAGGCCACGCAGGCCGTCGTTTCCCCCGAATTCCACGATTGCAATCGCGGGATGTGTCTCCAGTACGGAGCGTATATTTGCCACCGCGTCCTTGGTCGTTGCCCCGCTGGTGCCCATATTCGATACCTTGTAGGTAAAGCTTCGCTGGTCCAGATCCCGTTGCAGAGCGTCGGGGTACGACTGGCCGGAGTTCAAGCCATAGCCTGCGGTGATGCTGTCGCCGTAGCAGACAATCAATGGCCGGCCGGCAGCCATCGACGGGAGAACAAAGATCGACAGACACAACGAAACGATAATCCTGCGCCAAGCGTCCACATCAACAGTGTAATGTCGCAGAAAGGGAACGTTCTTTCGACATGTGCCGTATCCATACAGGAGGCAATCCCGGGTGATTGAAGTCCGTGACGTAAAGCGCTGGATCCAGAACGGCTCAAGGCGGGTGGACATCCTGAAAGGAATCTCGCTCAGCATTCCGGCTGGTCAGTTCATTGCCATTGTAGGAGCGAGCGGCAGTGGGAAAAGCACTCTGCTCGGCTTGCTGGCCGGCCTGGATACGCCAAGCGAAGGCGAGATCTGGCTCGACGGCACGCCGATTCACAACCTGGCAGAAGAAGACCTCGCCGCTGTGCGTGGCCGCAAGATCGGCTTCGTCTTTCAGTCGTACCAATTAATTTCGACTTTGACAGCGCTAGAGAACGTGCTGCTCCCGTTCGAACTGAATGTCGAAGGCAACGGGCTCAAGCAGGCTCGATCGCTGCTCGAAGCTGTTGGCCTGGGGGAGCGCATGGATCACTATCCCGTGCAACTCTCGGGTGGCGAGCAGCAGCGTGTTGCACTGGCCCGCGCATTCGTCGTCAATCCGCCGATTGTGATGGCCGACGAACCCACAGGAAACTTGGACTCCGCCAATGGGCGTCTCGTGCTGGATCTGCTTCTCGAGCGCAACAGTCACGCCGGCGCGACACTCGTCCTGGTTACGCACGATCCTGAAATTGCGGCCCGCGCCGATCGCAAGATTGTTCTCAAAGACGGCATGATCATCGAAGATACGCTGCCTTCCGTTCCCGTTGAAGCTCTGGTCCAAAACGAGGAAGGAAATGGCTGACCGCGCACTGAGTTGGCCGCGAGCTGCGGCGATTGCATGGCGCGATCTGAAGTCCGCGCCCGGCAAGTTCGCGTTCGTTGTGCTCTCAGTCGCCGTCGGTGTGGCCGCACTTGTCGGCGTCCGCGGGTTCAGCGAGAGCTTTCGAACCACGCTGATGACGGAGGCCCGATCGCTGATGGCGGGCGATCTGAGCGCACGTGTCTTTCGCCAGCCCGGTGCGGAAGAGTCGCAGAAACTCTCGGCTTTGGAGAAGGGAATTCCGGGAAGCGATTCGACTTGGGTGACAGAGACGGTCTCGATGGCGTCTGTCCCTCCCGATCCGGTGCCGATTCTCGTCACATTGAAAGCAGTCGATCCTACCCGGTATCCGTTTTACGGTTCGGCACAATTGGAGCCGGCGATGAGTCTTCGTCAGGCGCTCGAAGGCGACTCTGCAGTGGTTGCCGAGGAGTTCCTGATTCGGCTGAACGCGCAAGTCGGTCAGTCGTTGCGGCTGGGCGGCAAGAATTTCAAGATAGTCGCGGTGCTGGCGCAGGAGCCGGACCGCATCTCGGCAGGCGCTGGTATGGGCCCGCGTGTGATGGTCTCGCGTGCATCTCTCGAAAACACGGGACTGCTTGCGCCAGGAAGTCGCGCCGCTCAGCGGCTGCTGCTGAAGTTGCCGGCAACGGCGGATGACGCGGCTGTGCGCAAACAGGTGGAATCGATCCTGCCGGATGCTCAGGTGATGGACTTCAAGGAAGGGAATCCGGCCCTAAGTCAGGGCCTCGATAATGCCACCGCGATTCTGAGCCTTATCTGCCTTGTCGCGATGGTGCTGGGTGCAATCGGCGTCGCCATGGCAATGCATGCGCACCTCGAGCAGCGCATGGATATGCTCGCAATTCTCAAGGCCGTCGGCGCAAGTTCGTCGGACTTATTGCGCATCTTCCTGCTGCAAACCCTGGCGCTCGGGCTTGTTGGAGCACTGATCGGCGTTGCTGGCGGAGCAGCCGTGATGGAGGCGCTGCCCGCCGTCTTTGGAAAGCTGCTGCCGGTGCACACGGTAATGCATTTTCCGTGGCGTGCAGTGGGTGCCGGCTTGGGCACGGGACTCCTTACGACACTTTTGTTCTGTCTTCCACCACTGCTCGATGTGCGCGCGGTCAGGCCCATCCTGGTTTTGAGACGGTTGGTCGAACAGGGGCCAAGCACGGTCAGCGAATGGTTTGCACGTTGGTGGTCGCGCCGATTGCAACTCGGCATCGCTTTGGTCGTCATCGTTGCGCTGGGTGCAATCGCATGGGCGCTTTCCGATTCTGTAAAAGTGGGCGGGTGGTTCGCGTTGCTGTTCACGATCGCGCTGGTGGTTCTTCTCATCCTGGCGGCGGTTGCGCTCCGTATGCTGCGATTTGTTCTAAATCGCGTCAGGCTGCGCCTGCCGTCGTCCTTGCGTCACGGTCTTGCTAATCTTTATCGCCCCGGTAATCAATCGGCGGCAGTGATGGCTTCGTTGGGTACCGGCGTCATGTTGATCCTCGCGGTCTACCTGATGCAGAGCACCTTGCTGCGCGAGATCCGCGAGACTGCGTCGCCCAAATTGCCCAACGTTTTTCTCATCGACATCACGCCGGACGAAGTCGATGGAGTAAGGGCATTCTTCAAGCACCAACCGGGTGTGACGCAACCGCTCGACCTTCTCGCCGGCGTGCAGGGCCGATTTGTTTCGCTCAATGGCAAAACGCTTGACCAGATGAAAGAAGAGCACTTCCCCCGCAGAATGCTCGAGAATGCCGAATTGAGTTGGGCCGACACGCCACCGGCGGGCGACAAAGTTACACAGGGCAAGTGGTGGACCGATGCCAATGCCGCCGAGATTGCGATCGGAGATGGCACGGCACAGCGTCTTCGTCTCGGCGTAGGTTCTTCCGTCGAGATTGAAATTGGGGGAAAGGTGCACGCATTGAAAGTGGCCGCCCTCTATAAAGCTGACGGGCAGCATCTGGCGGCCCGCATCGCGTTCATGTTGCCGTCAGGGCAACTCAAAGATGAGCAGGCATCGTGGTACGGCGGCGCGCACATCGACCCCAAACAAGTGGCTTCGATGGAGAGAGCGCTCTTTGCTGCTTATCCAACCGTGACAATCATCAACATTGCCGACGTCCTCGTCCGCATCGAGAGTGTCGTGGATCAGATCACCTTTGTTGTGCGATTCCTCGCCGCGTTCTCAATCCTTGCAGGTTTGATGATTCTGGCCTCCAGCATTGCCAGTGCGCGCTTTCGCCGCATGCGCGAGGCCGTCGTGCTCAAGACTCTTGGCGCGACCCGTATGCGGATCGTGCGCACTTTCAGTGTCGAGTTCAGCGTGCTTGGACTGCTGGCCGGTTCGGTCGGCGTTGTGTTTGCCAATTTGCTTACGAGGGTGCTGCTGCGCAAGCTTGAAGTGAGCTTTCATATCGATTGGTACGCAACGGCCATAGCGCTGGTTGGTACAGCCATCCTCGCCACTGGTACGGGATGGATTGCCAGCTTCCGCATACTCGGTCTTCGTCCCCTCGAAGTCCTGCGCGAAGAATAGGACGGCAATCCGCGTCGAGGGCCTTACCACCGACACACGCTCGTAGATGAAGCGGTCCGCACGTAGCGCGCTGCACACTGCGTGCGCATGCCGGATTGTTCCAGACCTGCGTCAGGCGGCCGAGTTTGACCGCCAAAAAGATTGTCCGTATGATGAAAAGGTTGGCATCCAGAGCCGGATTCTGTGTCTGGCCGGGTCAAATACGGCTGCAAGATGGCCTGTTTCGCGCTTGTTGCCCCCTCGTTCAATGGTAGGACAGCTGCCTCTGGAGCAGCATATCGGGGTTCGAATCCCTGGGGGGCAGCCAATTCAGCACTTCCTCGCACGTCCCCGATCTCCCTCGTACACCAAGTAACGTCATTTAAATCAGTAATTTACGGCATTTATGCGTTCTCGGCGGTCCGCAGAAGTGCGCCAAGAGCGCGTGAGAAAGTGGGGTACAATTTGGGGTACAATCCCCCTTAAAAGTGGGGTACGGGCGAATCTGCATAGGAGCTGAAAAATGCCGCTCTCGGATATCGCGGTGAGAATGCTGAAGCCCCGCGAAAAGGCCTACAAGGTTTACGACCGCGACGGACTGTTCTTGCTCGTCAATCCCGGCGGATCAAAACTGTGGCGCTGGCGTTATCGTTTCGATCTGAAGGAAAAACTTATGGCGTTGGGCGAGTACCCCGTTATCGGTCTTGCCCTAGCTCGTGAGCTTCATCTTGCAGCCCGCAAGATCCTGGCGTCGGGCATTGATCCAATGGCCGACAGGAAAGCCGAAGCTGAAGCCAAACAGAGAGAGATCGAAGTGCGGGAGCGAGAAGCTGAGAATAGCTTTGAGAAGGTGGCTCGCAAGTGGTGGGACTGGTGGGCTGCCGGAAAATCTCAGCGTCATGCCGATTACGTCTTGCGGCGTTTGGAGGCGGACGTGTTCCCTTCGTTTGGCCACAAGTTCATCGATGCGGTCACGGCTGCCGACATTCGGAAGCTGATGCTTGCGATCGAGGATCGCGGTGCAAGAGACGTTGCAAAGCGCGCGCACGAGACGGCTGGGCAGGTTTTTCGATATGCGATTGCCCACGGTATAGCCAGCCGAAATCCTGCCGCCGATTTCAAACCCAAAGACATTTTGGCTGATGCCAACGAAGAGAATTTTGCTCGCGTCGATGCGAAGGAACTGCCCGATCTGTTGCTCAAAATGGAAAGCTACCAGGGGGATGCGCTAACGCGTCTTGCCATGAGACTGATGGCCTATACATTTGTACGCACATCAGAACTCATCGAGTCAGAGTGGTCGGAATTTGATTTGGACAGTTCACGCTGGGATATTCCGGCCGAGCGCATGAAGATGGATACGCCCCATATTGTCCCGTTGTCGCGACAGTCAATCGCAGTCTTGCGTGCTCTCAGTCTGCTCACAGGGAATGGAAGGTTAGTATTCCCCGGAGCGAACGACAAAGAGAGGCCAATGAGCAACAATACAATTCTGTTTGCGCTGTACCGTTTGGGCTACAAAGGCCGCATGACCGGCCACGGCTTTCGTGGACTCGCGTCCACGATACTGCACGAGAATGATTTTGAGGACGAACACGTCGAGTTGCAACTCGCTCACCAGAAGCGTAATAAAGTGGCCGCTGCATACAATCATGCAAAATATCTAAAGCAGCGCAAGGCGATGATGCAGTGGTGGGCCGATTATCTGGATGCGCAGTTAGCCAAAGGGCGGCAAAGTATTAGCCGCCTTCACGCTGATCACTTCGCGGTGCCAGCCGAGCGTAGTCGCAAGAGATCGCCCAGCCACATTAAGCAGCCGATCGGGACGCGCGCACGCGCTCTAGGGCCCACTGTCTGATTTCGGACTTGACCCAGGCGACGGCGCGCGGTCCTAGGCGCACGGGTGCAGGAAAACTCTTTTCCCGAATCAACTCGTAGATGCTCGTCTTCGAGAGGCCCGTGACCGCTTTCACTTCTGGTAGCCGCAAGAAACTCACGTCTTCGAAAGCGTCGTGAGTTCCGTTGAGATTGGTGTCCCGAAGGTCCTCAGATTGGGGCAATTTCTTTGTGATGAATTGCGGTGGGATCGGCTGACCGCTGTTCTTCTGCCGTTGCTGAAGGGAAACTGACAGTTTTCTAGTCGTGGCAATAGGCATTTTCACCTCAACCGTTTCAGAGCCATCTTCGAACGAATCGCTGTTTGAACGCGTCCAACTCTTCCTATCTTTGAAGACCAAAGCACCTTTCAGGAGATTGCACCAAAAGTCCAATTGCGTCCAAGACTTTTTTTGTCAAGATTGATGCTCGACAAGCATCAGGGGAACACTTTCAGACTCTTACAGGAATTCAAGGGAGCAATGAGTTGCGTGAGGGAAGTTCTCCTCTTCAATTTCGGAAGCCTTTTACCTCTCACAGGAGTCTAACGCGGGTCTTCTGATGTGAGCAGCGCACCTCGCCCTTATTGGAGGGTGCGCCGCAGACTCGAATCACAAACAATCGTTGCGACCAACAGGGCACGAGTTAATGCAATCTGCGGCAATACTGCCGCGAGAGGTCGCGCATCTCGAATCTCGTCCTTCACTGGCTTAATGAGATCGTTGTCTACATACTCGTTTCCCAACTCGTCATTGGATCGGATCAGGTCCAGGAATCGGTTCTTCTCTGCCGAGGAAGAGAACGAAAACAAAATCTCGTACGCCATCTCCATTGGATCGCCTATCAGCGCGAGCGACCGGGTGTTGGTGAGGTGGGCATAGCCGAGTAGATAACCGATCGTATCCGCGGCAAGGTCTCGACCCTCTGGATCCTCGTCGTTCAAGAATTCCACCGCGCAAAGCCAATCGGGCTCATCGATCCAGTGAGGTTCAGTCATGTACTCGATTGTCATTAGATTTCTCCTGAATTGGTAATTTAGGACGCTGCCCTGTCACGGCAGAGGTCGCGGGTTCGAGCCCCGTCGTCCCCGCCATTGATTCCAAATAGCTTAGAATCAATTGGTGACCTACCCTGACATCAAATCAAGGTCCGATCATTGGATAACACGTCAGGATCCGATCATTGGATAACACGGCTCTGTTCATTTCACCTTCACTTCTCAAGCTGCGCGATTGTGCAGGTTTCTCCTCAGGGACTTGGTGTAAGCTCTGGCGATCCGAATGCAGTCGCGACATGGGCCCTTTTCAGGACAGAAACTCCGGGTTTATTCGTGAATCTTCGATGAGCTGCGGCCTGATCGATTGGGTTGCTCAGCGCAAGACGTGAATCAATCAGTGACGCGATTAGCTTCCACACGCGGGCATCGTTCTCAATCTCATGATGAGGCTTGTTAAACGTGCGCGGGAGCCAGGGGTAGTTTCGACAATCGACATGCCGGCCTTCATAACTCATGCGAAGATTCCCGATGATCTCTGTCCGGTCAGGATCTTCAGCAATGACCTCTGGTCGTCCGTGCAGTAACCCTCGCTTTTCTGACTGGAAGAGATTGATTGCTGCTTCAACATTCGGCGGTATGACCGTTGATTGTTGGCCAGGTTTAGGTACGATATCAATCTGAATCGTGAGCAGTACAGGGATATCGAGCCGGCCGAGTTCTTTGGCGAATGAGATAGCTTCCGATGCTCCCCAGCTATGCCCGTACAGGATAATCTTTGCCTCACTCTTCTCAGCGGCTGTCAGATCACCATCGTGATCGGTATCGAGTAGCCGCTGGAGGTCGCTCAATGTCTTTCGTCTCTGATGATTCGAGACAACCGAGACTTCAGCTGCCGACGAGTAGCGCTCCCGCAGATAATCACCAAACCACACTTCGGGGTGGTTGGTGTCGCCATTCTTCGCGAACCCTCCAAGAAACCCAATGACGATCAGCCCTTGCGCGGATGCAGGCGGTCGGTCAGAGGCTCGTTTTGAGCAGACGAGCGACAGGGCTGCCCTCACCTGCGTATTTACAACTACGTTCTCGCAAACGGAAGTCGAGGAGGGCCTCACACCGGATATATCATTTTGGTTACCGGACGATAACTGTGCTCTTAAATGAGCCGTGGCGCCGAATATAGAGCTGACTAGGGTAAGAAACAGAATCAGTTTTACGTTTTGTCTCATTTGCATGTCACTGTGAAAATACTGATGCTTGCGAGGCTCAATCGGCTCTCATGCAGATGCATTGCAATATGGCAACCAAAGCGGAAGGCAACTATCTTCTTCCCTTTGAGTGGATCGCTCGCGCAAAGGTGCCGCCATAGTGGCGCTGCCACCACAGGAGCGGCCGAACAAAGAGCGACGGTGTGCGTTTCTGCAAAATGATCGCAAAGCCATTGCGCAATGAATATCCTCACCGTGCCCACACTTACTTTCTCTGCACGGCACCGATTCTTCCGGTCACATCCATTCTGTATTGGGTACGCTGAACTCGAGTTGTGATTGCGTTGAGCGGTTCGAATCCCGATCACGGATTCTTCTGTCCGAACAGCCACGTTGCATGTGGGCAATAAAGATGCTCAGCAGAGAGGTGTCTAGCACGATGGCAAGCAGATTCCCCGCAAGGGCAAGGCTGAGATCAACCGTATTTCTCACCAACTCACGCATCGAATCACCTACAAGTTCTCACACAATTTCGCGTCCGCGAAGGTATGCTCGACCCTCATTGTGAACAAACTTCAATCGAGAAGACTGCCGCATGAGCATTCGAATTCTGATCGAGAACGGTCAAAACGCATTCCCAAGTCTGCGAAGGAATCGCTTGAGATGTCGCGCCATCTGCTCTCGAATTCGGCAATGTGTGCCAACGCCCGATTTCGAGCGTCCCAGACTTGCTCGCGGGACATGCCCAGCAGCATGGCGCACCGTCCGCTCGTGTAGCGTTCGAGGATGCAAATTACGTAAACGAGCCGATCGAAATTGCTCAGTTCCAGAATGCCGGCCGAGTAATCCGTTGTGCCAATGGAAGGTTGCGATGGCTCGGGAACAAGAGGAATTGAGTCACGCGGTGCATCACCGAACGAAAGGCCATCGATATCCTTAACAATCTTCATTCCATTCCGGACGACGGAATCCCGAACCCAGTCGGGGAGCCTTTCCTTGAGAATGTATCTGTTTCTAAAACACTCCCGCATGGATCGGATGACGCAATCCTCGGCCCTCTCGGAGTTTGCTATGAGAAGAAAAGCCAAACAAAAGAGGTCCTTCATTGCAGCCACGAAGAGCTTTTGCATGTCATCTGCTGTGGCGTATTCGACCTCCGTCTGACTGGTCAACAGCCGCACTGTGCTCATTCCATCAATCTCGCAATCTGTACTGGTGTGCAAATCGCCGGGCTATCAGTACGGGAAACCCGACATGTCTCGAAACAATTCGGTATTAGCTCTCGATGCCGCTTCGGGCTACATTCTTGCTTTCGGGCTTCGCTCCAAGGCCTCAGGCAGACAAACCGCGATGCATCTCTGGATGTCGCGCAAGCAAGGTAAGGAACGGCGATGCGGAAAACGTGAGGTATGACAGCGAAAGCATGTGCATAGGGTTTCCTTCGCCGGAGCGCCGTCTGGACCACCGCAGCCCGAGCACTCGATAAGTCGGCAAGACCGTCACCAGATTTGACACGGCTCCTGAAGTTCACATCGAGCTGTTGCACCGCACCTGCCAAACAGAAGAGTAACGATCTCGTTCTCTATCAGCAGTCGGAATGGAGTGTTGTTGCCGCATTTGCGTCATCTGCTGCAATCGCGGCGGCAGAACTTGCCCTCTCTCAGGGTTTGCCGAGCTGATGCCCAGGCAGGAGGACGAGACTCGGCGCGCTGAGCAATGTTGCGAATTTGCCAAACGATGGTCTTCATCGAGCAGGGTCACTTGCCGCTTTCGCGGCAAATGCCGCAACCGCGGCAACATTTCCAGATCAGACGGCGGCGAGAATCTTCGCATCTGCTATGGATTCAACCGCTCTCTGCCTTCATTACGATTGGCCGACCATTTGCAATGTACAGGGCATGTTGCGAATCACATTGCCAGCGAACAGTTCAGGAATCGTCGTTCTCGAAGGAAGATTGACCGGTCTGTGGGCGCATGAACTTCTGCGCGTCGCTCGAGACGCGTATCAAGGCCCCGGAATCATCTTGGATTTGCAGGAGGTCTTCTATGTCGATTCAAGCGGCGAGGAGGCGTTGCGAATCTTGAGCCGGGTTGGTGCGAGGTTTATCACTGACTCGGCATATGGAAAGGACCTCTGCAAGCGACTGAGGCTGAATAGGATTGCAGCCCCTGAAATGCGCGAGATCCAGAAAGGGGTGGCAGGCGATGCCCACTGTGATGGACGCATGACAAATGCCACAACAGCCGAATCATCAGGCGCTGATGTTTTAGGGCAGCGATGCTCGGGCTGCAGAGAGTGAGGGATCAAATGCTTATCGAAGAGCTGCTGGATCTTCCGGTTGGCACGCTTGTAGTTGGAGAGTTGCCGATCACAAAGACTGTTCCAGGTGTCGTGGAATCGATGAAAAATGGCCCCCACTTCATTCGATGGGCCGATGGCTTTGTCACATTTCCGTTCGGTTGGATACGAGACTACGACGAATACATTGCGGCGCGAACAGAGATTCAGCCCAGTCGATGTGCGCGCATTCATCTTGGATCTGGCAGTGAGAACGAAGCGGATGAATCAACAATGAACCGGGAGCCGGAGCAGGCGATAACAACATGACTCAAGTGCAGACACAAAACGGAAGCGGTGGGAGGGCACGGGCATTTTCTACGGCATTCCTGTCCGTGATATTCAGTGTCATCTTACTGATGCACACGGATGTAGTTGTCGCACAGGGCGGCTCAAAGCCTGGAACGATCAAGGGTCAAGTATTGGTCGCGGATTCAACCGGGAGTGCCTACGTTCCGGGAACCACGCTTGTGCTGAACGGCCCGGAGACGTTCAAAGCAGAGTCGGACACAAACGGGGCCTTCAGCTTTCCCTCGGTTGCTCCGGGGACTTACGTCATTCAAGCGAATGCTCCCGGACTTGAGGGGCAGCTGTCGGTCACCGTCGATCCGGGTCAGGTCGCCGAAGTATCGGTAAAGCTTGAACTCGCTGCAACAACCTCGTCGGTTACGGTCAGTGCCAATGCCCCAGACGCAGATATCACCACGGCGACCCAGACGGTCGAAGAGAAGACCATAGCCGACGCGCCCAATTCAGACCAGCGGTTCGAGACGCTGCTTCCTCTTGTTCCCGGTGTCGTGAGGGGTCCGGACGGAAGAATCAATATGAAAGGCGTTCGCAATACTCAGAGCGGGGCCCTCGTTAACAGCGCCAATGTCACCGATCCAGCGACGGGCGGCCCGGCGATCAATTTACCCATCGACGTAGTCTCGTCCGTCCAGGTGGTTTCAAATCCGTTTGATCCGCAGTACGGCAGATTTACCGGAGCGCTCTCAAAAGTAGAGACGAAGACAGGAGATTACGAAAAGCCGCATTTCTCGATCCAGAATGTGGTTCCCCGCTGGCGTGAACGCGGCGGCACAATCGCCGGATTGGGCGCGGCTACACCAAGACTAACCTTTACCGGTCCGCTAGTGCCGCACCGGGTCGCCATTACACAGTCATTCGAATACCGGTTCATCAGGACACCTGTAAATAGTCTCCCTGCGCTCGAAAGAGACACCAAGCTGGAAGGCTTTAATTCGTATACGCAGGCGGATATCGCTGCAACCTCGAAGCAGACGGCCACAGTCTCGCTCACGATATATCCGCAGAAACTCGATTACATGGGCTTGAATACGTTCACGCCCCAACCGTCCACGGCGGACTTCAAGCAACGTGGTTATCAGGTATACGCACAACATAGATACTTTCCAAGTACAGAAACAGCCTTGATTTCGCAGTTTAGTTACAAAACGTACGACGTCGATACTAACGCGCAGAGCGACGATGCTTTCCGGCTGCTGATTGACACCACGGAAGGCGGCTTTTTCAATCAGCAACATCGGAGAACATCGCGCTATGAGTCTGTAGAGAGCTACCAATTCGCTCCACGAAAGTACTTTGGCACGCACCAGTTCAAGACAGGGGGGGATTATGCTCACTCTGAGCTGCGTGGAATTGAAACATTTCGCCCCGTAGAACTTGTTGGAACGTCGGGCACTGTGATCGAACAGATCAAGTTCTCGAGCGCATCGCAGTTCGAGCGTGATCAGAACGAAACGGCGTTTTATCTAGCCGATCAATGGACAATTTCTTCCCGGCTAACGTTCGATTGCGGCATTCGGCTTGATAGCGACACACTCACAAGTTCCACGCATGTCGCACCTCGGGCCAGCGTCTTGCTGTCGCTAACCGGCGACGGCAAGACGCTTCTCAAGGGCGGGGCGGGCATCTTTTACGATCGCGTACCGCTCTTGCTGTCGGCATTCCCGAACTTTCCAAACCGAACGGTAACGCTCTTTGACCGAACTGGCGAGGTTTTGAGTTCGACGGCTCTCGCGAACCGGACTGTCGGCTCTCTCGAAAACCCGCGAAGCACTACATGGAATGTCGAGCTTGATCGGCAGGTTACAACACAATTTGCCGTCCGCATCGCATATGAAAGCCGCAACACGGCACGGGATTTCGTTGTGTCGCAAACCAGCGCACCGGAATCTGGCGTTATCTCCCTGTCAAATGCGGGCAGCGACTCCTACCGGGAACTTCAGATAGCCGGCAAATATCAGCTCCCGCGCATGACTCTAAATGGCTCCTATGTTCACTCTCGCGTCCATGGAGACCTCAACGATCCGTTTCTCTTCTTTGGCAACTACCCACAGGCAGTGATTCAGCCCGATCAGAAAGGTCGTCTGCTCTTTGATGCTCCTAACCGAGAGCTCTTCTGGGCAGACGTGAAGGGGCCATGGAAACTTACCATAGCCCCCGTTTACGACATCCACACCGGTTTCCCTTACTCGGTACAGAACGAGTATCGCGAATACGTCGGGCCGCGCAGTTCGAAGCGCTTTCCGAGATTCTCATCTGCGGACCTGCAGATTACAAGGCCCTTCACGATGCACGTTGGGGATCGCAACTTTAGAGTGCGCGCCGGCGGCTCCGTTTCCAACGTCTTCAATCATGACAATCCACGCGATGTTCAGAATGACCTCGATAGTTCCAACTACGGCTCTTTCTATAACGACGCGTGGAGAGAATATCGCGGTAAATTCGTCTTCGAGTTTTGATTATGAGATCTCATCTGATTCTACTTTCAACATTGATCTGCGCAGCTGGAAGCATGCAGAGCCTGCATGGCCAGCAAGCAAAAACTGCTGACGAAGTCGTTGCCGCGATGGTTGCTCGAGATGCGATGCGGGAGCGAGCGAGCGGCGGGTACATCGGCGACCGGGAATACGTGCTGGAAAACCATACATTCCAAAAACGGGCACAGATGCTGGTTCGAGTCAACTGCGATCGGGACGGGATCAAGCATTTTGAAGTGTTATCAGAGGCTGGGTGGAAATCAGCCAACAAGCGTGTTCTTCGAGAGATGCTTGCGACAGAATCGGATAGTTCGCATCCGGACACACGGCCCAAGTCCCGCATCACATCGGATAACTTCACGTTTCGGATGATTGAAGCCGGTTTTCCCCTTGAGAACCGAGCCACCTATGTCATCGACGTAATTCCCAAACGGCAAGACAAGTCGCTCTTTCGTGGCCGGATCTGGGTGGATGCAAAAGACTATGCGCTTGCTCGTGTGGAGGGGGAGCCGGCAAAGAATCCGTCGTTCTGGATGCACCAGGTGCGTTTCGTCCAGCAATACCGGAAGGACGGAGATTACTGGTTCCCAGTAATGACGACGAGCGTAACTGATGCACGCATGTTCGGTGCGACCGATGTAAACATACGCTATTTCGATTACAAGCCGGTCTCGGCCGCACCGACCGGCCTAGATTTCTCATCGATGGAGGCATACAGTGACAAACACTAAGCTAGCTCTGATTCTTGCTGCGGGTAACGGGAGCCGTATGGCTGCCCGCTCGGGAGAGTTGCCGAAGCCGCTCGTAAACATGAATGGAAAGCCGCTGCTCGAGCATGTGATTGCTGGCGCCCGCCAGGCGGGAATCGTGAAATTCGCGATCGTGATTGGCTATCGCGGGCACGCAATCAAGCGGTGGTATGAAAGCCATCCCATCGAGGGAGTCCAGGTGACCTGGATTGCCAATCCCGACTACAAGAAGGACAACGGCATTTCAGTGCTTTGCGCCAAGAGAGCCATTCACGAGAACTTTCTCCTGCTCATGGCAGATCATCTCTTTGAGCCAGAAACGGCGACGTCGCTCCTCCGGCAACCGCTGGGCAGCGAAGAAGTGATCCTGGGTATCGATACGAATATCTGCCGAGTGTTCGATCTCGACGATGCCACAAAGGTCAGACTCGAGGGGGATTGTGTCGTAGAGATCGGCAAATCGCTCCGGAACTATAACGCCCTGGATACCGGAATGTTTCATTGCAGTCCGGCACTGTTTGGCTGGCTTCAATTGGCTGCGACGAACGGCAACTGCTCTTTATCGGATGGACTGCGGCTGATGGCGCAGAAGGGGACCTTCAAAGGGTTCGATATCGGCGAGGCGCAATGGCAGGATGTCGACACGCCGGCAGCCCTTGATTACGCGCAGCACATCGTCTCTCCGCTTATTCGGAATTCCCTCGGGATCACAGGGCCCGCCTATGTCTGATCGCTCCCGAGCAAAGATGGCTCTCCTGCGCATTACGCCATTGTTGGGAGTGGGCTTACTCGCCTATCTTTTAACCACGGTGAGGCTAAGCGCACTGGCCGTAAATGCCAAGGCAATCGGCTGGGGAATGCTGCTCGTTATCGCACTCGCAGGTTTCTCGCACGTCATCAAGACCTGGGCCTGGCGACTCACACTGGCGGCTGAGGCGCGCAAAGTCTCCTTCGCGCGAATGCTAGGGCTGCGTTTGGTCTCCGAGGCCATTGGCCAATTCGGCTTTATTGGAATGCTGGGAGGAGAAGCAGCGCGGGTATCACTGTTAGGCTCAGGAGTATCTGTTGCGGGCGCCATAAGCTCTGTGGCGCTGGATCGCACTCTCTTCATCCTAGCGGGTGCAGTAGTCACCATCGCCGGAGTCGTCGGACTTCTTTTCGCTGTGTCAGTATCCCATGCTGTTCATTACTATGCGGCGGCGCTTGTGCTTGGACTGTTGTTGCTGGTAGTTGCCGGGGCAATTGCGATTCAGCAAAGGTGGCCCGTATTCTCCGGTCCCGCCCGCGCGGCCGCGTGCATTCCGTGCTTCCGGACTTGGGTGCTTAGAAGGCTCGCTACTCTCCAAGCTGTGGAGTTGCGGATTGTGGAGTTCTACCATAAAGCGCCGCGCGCGTTCTGGTGCAGCTTAGTTCTCAACCTCTTCTGTCATTTCCTGGCAATCATGGAGGTCTACCTGATCATCAGGATGCTTGGAACTCCTGCGACGCTGCTTGGCGCTCTCATCCTCGAATCATTGACGAAACTGATCAATGTCGCCGGGTCTGTGATTCCTGGCAATGTGGGCACCTACGAGGGCGGAAATATGGTCATCGGGCACCTTGTGCGAATGACGGCAACGCAGGGTCTTGTGCTGGCACTTTGCCGGCGGCTCCGGGCAGTCTTCTGGGCGATCGTGGGCGGGGTATGTCTGCTCTGGTTCTCGAAGAAACGGAGATCTGCCGGCCCTCGGCCCATGCCTGAAGTTGATGTGAACATAACTACAGCGCCGGCTGACGATTCGCGTCCGTCGGTCTGCGAGTGCAAAGCCGCGTTTATCCTCGCCCATGACTCTGCTCAATATGGACAGTTCGAACCGGTTTTGGCCAGAGTGGCGACTCTCCCGATTCTTTTGCGAGCAATCCTGGGTGTTCAGAGCGAGAGCGCCCTCCGTACCATTGTCGTCTTGAACCCGAACTCGGGTCCCGAGATTGGCAGGCAACTTCTCTCTGGTGGCCGCTTGCCAGCGGGCACTGAATGGCTCGAGGTTGCTGCGGGCACAACGCTCTCGGAGATTCTGCGCCTTGCCGATGTGAAGGCCGGCAGAGTCGAGTTCGTCAGAGGGAACTGCTGTTATCGCCCCAGTCTCTTCAGGATGCTGCACGAGTGGATTGGGGAGCACGGAGCCATCGAGCTTGTCAGCTCAGATAAGCCAATCGGGCTTATGGCTCTCGGGCGCGAGACGGCTGAGAAGCTCGCTCAAGAGCGCGAAAAGAAGATCGTCAACGAAATGGATCTCCACTATTGGATTGCTGAGCATGCGGAGGTCGCGGAACCAAGCCCCCATCCTTATATAGAGGTGGATAAAGAATCCTGGCAGGCAATTACGCAGCCGGAGGATCTCCAAGCTGCGGAGTGCAAGTTGGATCGATGGCTTGTAAAGCCGACCGACGGGATATTCGCTCGAATGAATCGCCGTGTGTCGATCCCGATCAGCAGGCAGCTGATCAAGTTCCCAATCACTCCGAACACGGTGAGCTTATTCACACTTGCGGTGAGCATTGCAGCTGCCTGGTTCTTCGCCCTGGGAGGTTACTGGAACTGCCTCGTCGGTGCGGTACTGGGAGTGTGGGGAAGCATTCTGGATGGGTGCGATGGAGAGGTTGCCCGGCTGAAGCTGCAAGCATCTGATTTCGGGTGCTGGTTGGATACGATTTGCGACTATACCTACTACTTCGTCACGTTCGTCGGGATCATCGTCGGAGTGGCGCGCAGTACCGGCGACCCCAAAATCATCGGATGGGGTATCGGGATCTTTGCGGGAGCCTTGCTTACCTTCTTCTCGGCTGCGATCGGACGAAAACGGCTATCGGGCAATCGGCCTGAACAGTATCTTCAGATGTGGCAGAAGCATGCAGAGAGCCAGTCGGCGGGTCTGCTTCTCAGAATGGCTCGGCAAACTGAATTCATCGTGCGGCGATGCTTCCTGCCGTATCTTGTCTTGGTATTAGCAGCTCTGAACCTGATGCACGCGCTTGTTTACATGACAGCATTCGGTGCAAATGTAGCCTGGATCGTTTCAGTGAGTTCACTTATCGCTTTTTCTGAAAGGAGCAAGTTCGCCGGTGAAGGGCTCGGATCCTCTGGGCCGGATCGAAAGCCTGCGATCGCGAAGGCGTGATCTGCCGTCGTTTGATGCAAAAGACAAGGAATGAACGAATTGGAGAAGGGTTTATTTTCGAGGGGACCATTTCCACGTGAGTGGCCAGAGCCGATTCGGCTGGTTAGTTGGAACGTGAATCGTGGTCTTCGCTTAACTGAGATTATCGAGTTTCTGGCAGCATCGTCAGCAGACCTAATCCTGTTGCAGGAGACAGATGTGAATGCGCGTCGAACGCGTTATCTCAACGTGCCGCGAGAGATCGCCGAGGCCCTCAAAATGAACTACGTTTTCGGACGCGAGTTTGAGGAGTTGGGACAGGGAAACTGCGTCTGTCCAGCCTTTCATGGGCAGACGACGTTGTCCCGATTCCCGCTCTCGAATCCGCGCATTCTCCGGTTCCGGCGTCAATCAAAGTTTTGGCAGCCGCGATGGTTCGTTCCTCGATTGCAGGCTTTCCAGAGACGGCTAGGGGCAAGAATGGCCCTGATTTGCGAGATTTCGATCCAGGGTCGGACGATGGATGTCTACAACGCACACCTGGAGAGCCGGGGGAACGACGAACTTCGGTATAGCCAGCTTTCTGAGATGCTCGGCGAGGCAAAGAGCAATTCCGGAAAGGCACATGTGATTGTCGCCGGCGACTTAAATTTCAACATTTCACGGGGTCCGGCAGCATCACTCATTGCGGGTACGCGATTGGACAGCCCATTTGCTCGGTTAACTGGAATGAAAACTGCGCGGGTTCGCGGGAATGCAACGCGCGCGGCGATCGATTGGATCTTGACGGACAAGACACTCCGCACATCGGACCCTGAGATTCACCACTCGATTTGCGCCTCCGATCATTACCCGCTTAGTTTGGAGATTTGCATGAGAGGAGATCATTGTTGAGCTTGAACGAGCCTAGCTGCCGTGAGGAGATCCAGGGATCCAGCGAGCGAGCGCTAGTGATGGCGGCCCAAGCCGGAACGCCCGGAGCCATTGACGAGATCCTTGCGCGCCACAAAGGGGCGATGTTTCGTGCAGCCCGCCGGTTTACAAAGAACCAGGAAGACGCCGAAGACCTGGTACAGGATGCGATGCTGCGGGCCTTCGTGAACATTCGGCGGTTTCGAAAGGAATCTCGCATAGGTACCTGGCTAGTCGCTATCGTGAACAATGCTGCCCTCTCACTGAAGCGAAGGGCAAAGCTGGCATTTTGGCTCTCGATCGACGACCGGGAAAAAGGACTGGAGGGTTGGGATTTCCCCGACACCACCCGCAATCCTGAGCAAGAAGTCATTCGACAAGAACGGTTGCAGATTCTCAGCGAAGGCATCTCTCGGCAATGCGAGAGACATCAGCTCGTCCTGCAAGCATGTGTCTTTGACGAGCAGCCGACCCGGGAAGCTGCCCGACTGCTCGGATTGACGGCTGGATCAACGAAATCGCATCTGTATCGCGCGCGTCGCGTCCTCGCGGCCTCGCTTAATAAAAGAGGGATTCGTGAAAAGACGCATTCGCAGCAGATAAGGACGCATTGAATCACATGTTAGAAGATCGCGATTATCTAATCGCGTGTGCCGAATTGTGGCATCCGCGCCGGAGGCAGAGGAGGGCGAGAATAGCTCTTAGATCTCCGACCCGCAGCCACTACTGAGCGGGGTGACCGCGGTGGAGCAGACGCTGAGCACCGGGCAGGTCGCCTGGGACACGATTTCATAGGCATGAGACAGAGATGGGCCAGCGTACAGAGAGCGACGCCGGTCCAGTCCCAACACAATCAGATCTTCTCTATTCTGCCTCGCGAATTCGAGAGCTGCATGGGAGGGTTTTCCGGGAATCACGTGGTAGTGGATCGGAGGACACCCTTCCGCGTTTGCGGTGACTTCTAATGCGCGGCCAAACTCCTCCATTGAGCGCCGGCGATCGATGTTTTCTGACGAGCAGACATGCAAAACATCGATTTCGGCATTCCATGTTCTTGCTGCAGTCAAAACGTAGGGGATAGCGGCTCTAGACTCCTTGGAGAGATCGGTAGCAAAGAGCACTCGCTTGAGAAGAAGCTGCCTGCTCGCGCCTCGGCACCCAGAACCCACGGTAAGAATTGGACAGGAGACATGATGGCTGATCTCCTGTGCAATCGAGCCAAAAATGAGTTTAGAGACGCCGCGTCGCCCGTGAGTTCCCAGCACCAGCAAATCGATGCAATGATCATGAATAAAATCTCCAAAGACCTCTGAGATTTCGCCATCCATATTCCAGCAGCGAAGTCCAATGCTATCGAGCCCATGAACGGCCCGAAGGCGAGCCATTTGGTCATCGGAATCGCGCTGTGCAAGCGCGTCAAGGTCGACCATCATATCCGGCACCAAAGCGAATTCGGAACGTCGGACTGCATGCAGAAAATGAACGACAGCTCCGAACTGGCGGG
This sequence comes from uncultured Acidobacteriaceae bacterium, assembly GCA_963735215.1. Lineage (GTDB taxonomy): Bacteria > Acidobacteriota > Terriglobia > Terriglobales > Acidobacteriaceae > Telmatobacter. Next base: position 336,242 of record CAVTKF010000020.1, read on the forward strand.
CTACGAGCAGGGCGTGCCGTGTTGCGCGATCAGACCAGGACGAGAAATCAGTGGCAATCGCGATGTTGCGGACGACGACATCAAGTGATGGACGAACAATCAAACTCGGCATTCCTTTCCAGCCAGGTCCGCCCTCAAGACAGACACTATCGGCAGAGATCTCCAGGCACTTGGTATTCAGGTCAATTGCAGATTGGCAATGTGCAAAAGAATTCCACGGTCGACTGCGGAATTCGGTTCTTTTCCCGTTATCGTGTCCCCGCTGCTGGAGGAGTGGTCGAAGAGTCAGCTTGTGCTGCGATTCGATATGACCGATAGTCGATGCACATCGTTGCGGTTCCACCGACGCGGACTTTGGTTTCACTCTGATTCTGCTCGGGCAGCCAGAAACCATTTGTGATCCTGTTTGTATGGCGGATCAGCGTACGTGAAATCCAGAAAGAGGGGTTCTTGGCGGGTTGAACCTCCATCTTTGCCACCGCGAACTCAGTAGCATCGACCCATATCTTTCCCTTATAGAGGAATTTGCTTGGGGAGATGGGCTCAACGGTGAGTACGTACGCCGGACGGTCATCCACCCGATCCATTCCAACCAACAGGAACTTATAGTTCACTGAGCTGAGTGCGGTCGAAGACTTGTCCAACGATGCTTGTCTTTCGCTGTCCAGGGCCCTCTTCAAGACCTTGTCGCAAAGCATGCCCGAGCCCCTCTGTGAGATGATCCGGAAACTCTTTCCCGAAGAAGCGTCATAAGTCATCTCCACATCCATATTTGCAGTTATCGTCCGCGTAAATCCTCGATAGACGACTGAATAATGGCGCTGTCCCTCATAGTTTTGCAGCGTTTTCGCCTGGCGCTGGTCGTGCCGCTGCATCTGTTCAATGATTTGTGCAGTCGTCGGGGTAGGCGTCGACATCTCGACCGTACCCAACCCTTGAGAAGAAGCGGTATGGGCGAAGACCATGATCGCCAAAGCCCAAATCAGAATTGGCGTTCGGCTCATCCAGACTCGATCGTTCAGGTGCGCGACACCAATCCTAGACGATTTATCGCGATTTCGAATTATAGTCATATTCCCAGTTCCCCCCCGCTAACGGTTCTTTATTGCACGCTTGCCGCGTTTGCCTACTCAGATCGTTGAACGGCGCGCAAGACGAGTTGATTAAACGCGTTCCGCGTACTTCCTGAGGGCTGTCGTACTGGGGATCTTCAGCGTGCAACCTCGGATCTCGACTAATCCGCGTTCTTTGAGGGCCGTCAACGCACGCGTGACAGTTTCACGCGTTGCGCCAATAAACTCCGCGATCTGAGCATGGGTCAGAGCCATGCAAAACTGTGTCTGGTCCCCAGTCTTCTTGCCTAGCTCTCCCCACACTAATAATTGCGACGCCAATCTTTCACGAACGCAAGACGACAGTCCCACGATATGCAGCGTTGCACATGCGCACCTGAGAATTGTCATGAGCTCGACAGTCGCAAGGCGATATACCTCTGGATACCGCTGCGCAAAACGGAGAAAGTCGTCACGTGTGATCAAGGCGATCTTGGACGGATAGAGGATATCTGCCGACCACATGGAGAGGCTTCCAAATAATGCGGAGTGCATTCCAAGTACGGCGCCGCGCTTTGCAATTCGCAAGGTTAGCTTCCTCCCACCGGTGTTTTGCAGCGACAGGCTTACGTCTCCGTCAAGGACGACGAATACTTGGAATAGTGGCTCCTGTTCCAGGAACAAGATGCCGCCGGCAGGATAGTCCACAATGAACATGATCGATTCGAGCTTCCGCAATGCCTCTACCGGCAGCGTCCCCAGGGAAGTATCTTTTGCCCAGGACAGGAATTCGCAGTTGCTCGATACAAGATGCGGAGTGGGTACGCTCCATCCGCTGTTGAATGTCACTTGCGCCGCTGTGCTTGCCATTGCTCAGGTCTTCCTTTCTTGCGCCCTGATTGTAGGCGCCATCACTTTCTCCCGCTCTGTATTGTTATGCTCGTGAAATTGTCAGCGTGAGTCTCTGGCCATGCTGGTGCTTTTGGCCACATGAGGAGTGAACCTGGGCAAGATGAATTCCTGCGCGATACCGCTGAGCATACGCTCGGCGGTACCGATCGCGAATGTGCCAAACACCAGGCCCACGCCTCGATTCGATTGAGGATAGTAGGTGTTCAACAACGCGCTGGATGCCAGGTCTCCACCAAGGCTCGAATAGTTGGGTTGTAGCCTCCCGTTGTCTCCTCTGCAGATGAAAGGGCTGAACATCGCATGTCTCAATCGTGAGTTCGCGGTGCCCGTACCCTGGTAGAAATACCTTGGGTCCTGATGCAGCAGGGACGGAAGTATGGCGCCCCCTATCAGAATGCCGCTCGCGCCCTGCGCCGCTTCTGTTCCGAAGCGCTGACCGTAGCCCTTGGCCCCCTGCTGGAAATCGGGCCGATTGGCAGCCTGATTGATCCCAGCCATTGCAGCCACGCCAGCGATCGTGACTGGATCGACGGAGACTCTCAACGCGAGCTTGAATTTCAGTTTGGTCGTGAGCGGTACAGCATTCTTCGAGTCGTACACGACATAGAAGTTTGGGACGATCCCAAGAACCCGCTGTTGCTCTTCCAATCGAACCTGTTCGGTAGCTAGCTCCTCATTCGAAGCATGAACGGTTACGGAACTCTCCTCTCCTTCAAGTTTGATCCGAACGTCGGTGAGAAAGTCAAATTGACCTGGGGCAAGGACGATGGGCGACGAAGTCCAATCTACAAAACCCTTGGCCCTTACAGTCACGCGGTAGGGAGCACCCGGCGCGAGCTTGTCGAAGGCAAACGCCGCGTTGTCGCTTGCGATAGTTTCGCGATGATCCTCGGACTGTGGGCCCTCGAGTATCACGGTGGCCGCTGGCACCAAATCTCCGTTTACATCGGTCACGGTGCCACTGATGTTCGCCGGTTCGGGATTCGAGGCGGTCGTCTTTGAACTCTCAGGCGTGGTGCCCGTGTCATCGCTTACCATCGGACCTCCAGCGATGAGCGATTGGGGTCTGGGTGCATCTGGCAGCGAGGGCGGTGGCGCCGGTAGCTGTGCGTTGAGGCCGCAGGATGAGACCGTGACAGCTGCAACAACGGCCAGGGTGGATAGGGATTGGGAGAACAGGTTCATCTGGTTGCCTTGTGCATCAAAGGATCGTTTGCATGCTGATGGATCTTCTTCAGAGCGGTGGTGCTGAAGAACGCAAAAAGAAGTACGACAGTGACCAAAGAAACGGCTAATGGGATGTCGGGCTGCGCCAAACCTGGGACATTGAAAGCGACCAGAAGCTTGAAAATGTGCGCGATCATGATCACAGTATTGAGACAGAGAACGCACATCGTACTGAGCACAACAGCTGGTCCCCAACCACCCGAGGCGCAGTATTTGCGCCAGAAGAGTACGGCGAATCCCGATGCATAAACTGTGAGCATCGTAAGCAACTGCATTACGCTCGTGTGATTAATGGACAAGATCAACCCCACGGAAGCGGCGGCAAGACTAAATCGCAAGAAATGCTTAACCCACATCTCAAAAGGGCGCCCCGTGACCATCCTGGTGCAAACGGATGCGCCTGCGCCGAGCGCATTGAGACCCAGGAAGACGTGAATAAGTTTGAGTAAGCTGAGCATAACTATCTCCTCTACGGCCTTTTAGCCGCTCGGTGTAAGGTACAGATCATGCAACTACCGATACTCTCGGAATAGGCGCGATACTGCGTTAGAACATGCGGGCTCAATCAACGACCAGTGACAGTCGATTAGTAACGCGCAGTCGTGGGTTGAGAAGCCCAAATACGCATGCAGGATGAGTGCGGCGCGTTCGAATACGTTCAGACTCTCGTTGATATTGATGGCCGTCAGAGATCCGATGGCTTGTGTATCCCACGCCCCGGAATTAGGAAGTCGCTTACAGATGGCATCACGCATATAGTTCGCGGCGAGGCGCTTGATCTCCGCGCTATTTCTCTCTACTGCATCGCGAACCACGCATCGACGGATCCAAAGGTCACGCCAATTCGGGGCCACGTATGCTGAGCCGTCGGCACGCAACATTGCAGCTGCGACGCAACTCTCCGCGATCAGCGCGTCACCGACAATGGCCTCTGCGAGCCAGAGCAGTTGCTTCATCTCGCTCTGTCTGAGCGGTGTCTGACAGATTGATACAGACGAGGCGCGGTTCATTGTAGCTGTAGAATTGGTCCCCATAAATCCCTTCCGTCTAAAGAATCACCGAGCATTTAGAGCAAGCGATCATATGAGTCGGTGAGAACTCCATGTGATGTGATGAGGCGACAACCCCAACACGACTGACTTCACTCTTGCGCAAGGTCGCGTCTGCGGAATGCGAGACGTTGATCATCACAACGCATTTGATCGGAGGTCTTGCATCAGGTCTCTTCATCGACTTAGTCCTTGTCTCGGATACCGTCGCAACACGCTTAATTACTGGCACGCAGATGGCCATTTGCGGGCGTACCGTAACTTGTTCAGCTTGAAGAAGAATTGCTAGCTGCACGGAGACTCTACCAACGTAATATCGAACGCTATTGCGGCACTTGCCGCGATAGCGGCAAGATCGCGATCAGAGGGCGACCGTAGCGATCATTTCAGAGAATCCGATGCTGGCTACAAACCAGCTTCGATCAGCGTTTCCACGCTGATCTGCCACATTGTCGATCGAACCGTACGCTTTTTGAATTACTGGTCCCCGACAGTAGGGACGACCCGAGGAGTCGGCTTAGAAGAGAGAATCCGAGGGTGCATTGCGGATTCAGCAACCGCAATCTGAGTGCCCTGACAGGAGAATTGAGGAGAGTACTGGTATGAGTGGGAGGTTTTTTAGCCAGCGGTGCGTGTGGCAGGGCACCTGTGTTCCAGACGGGTCAGTCTATACATCAATACCGGCAATTAATTCGGATTTAGGCGCAATTACCGAAGAGCTGCGGATCTCAAATGCTTCCACCTCGATAGTGGGGACGCAGTTCTCTGGGAATCCACGTGCACGCGAGCGGATGATCAGCCTTCCCAGTCAACGACCATACGCAGCACAGACGGGTAATAGGGCGGTTCACTGGAACAGCAAGGGGGGTTCTAATCATGACGTCTTCCTTCCCCGCACTTGTGGCGACGGGCTTTTATTTCTCGATGCGCATGTTGGCTCGATCTGGAAAACGTTGAAGTGAGCTGGGTGGGCAAGCTCCGGGACACGCGAGGCTCAGCCGCGACGCTTATGTCTACCGACGCTACCGCTGATTGGGCAGCAAATGGTTCAGTGTGCAGTGTTCGCGCCTGCGCGGAGCTTGCAAGGAATTCACCAAGCAGCCTGTGAAGACAGCCTTCTCCGCACAAATGTTTTGTCCCGGGATAATACAGGCGTTGAGAAGTCCAGTCACTGACGCGTAACTCTCCAGACTGCTCATAAGCAATAAACCAGTGGTTTGTTTCCCGCCGTTGCGCGCCACAGATGTCGCAAGATATAGCTTGTCGGATCATTGCATTCCTTTCATTGCGCAAACTCGAAGAGCCCGTTTGCAGTGCCCGAGGCGATCTCTCGATTTGCGTCTGCCGCTTTGAGACGGGTGCACCTAAGTCGATCAACGATGCTGGATCCAACTGAGTCAAGCATCACAATGCCGATTCGATCGCGCATGCAGAGACCCCTCGGTCGAAACAACTGAATACCAGCACGTGCATGACCACAAGGCAGCGAGCGTGTAATCCCAATGTTTTCAAGCAGAAGCGAAGTAACTGTGCTAAAGTGGTGCGTACCGCTCTAAGGGCAATTGCCGCAATTGCGGCAGAGGGCGATGTATCGAATCGCGAGCGATGATGTGGTGCTGAAAACCAGTCGCCGCACGTAGTTCCTGGACGAATCGCATGACAGTTCAAGAAGAGTTAACTCGTCAAAACGAACGATTGCGGTTGCTTTTAAGTCTCACGAACAAGATCACGTCGAACCTGGATCTTCGTGAGGTCGCAGACGCGATTTCGGCGAACATCCGAGAAGTGATGTTGGGCGACCTCGCGGCCGTCGCGTTGTGCGAAGGTGCCAATGACAAACTCAGGCTCTACGCGCTGGATTTCCCCGGGGCTCCGCCAGTGATGACGGGGCAAATGGTGCTGAGCGGAATGAAGCCCGCAAAAACGGCATTGGAGAGTCTCAAGCCTGCAATCGCAAACACCACCGATCCGAGTGATTTTCCTCCGGAATTAGCGGAGCATTTGGCATCTCTGGATGAGGCGAAAACCGTTTGTCATATCCCGCTGGTAAGCCGCGGTCGCGCTCTCGGGATTCTCGCGATCGGACGTACAGCGCAGCGTCCGTACGATGACGACGAGATTGCATTCCTCAGCCAGGTTGCAGGCCAGATGGCAATTGCTATCGACAATGCACTGGCCTACGAAGAGATCTCTGAGTTGAGAGACAGACTCGCTCAGGAGAAGTTATACCTCGAAGAAGAAATTCGCAGCGAGATGGGATTCGAGCAGATCATCGGGAGCAGCGATGCACTCAAAGGGGTCTTGCAACTGGTTGAGACAGTAGCTCCGAGCGATTCAACCGTACTGCTGCTGGGCGAGACCGGAACCGGGAAAGAGTTGATTGCTCGTGCCATTCACGAACGCAGCCGGCGAAAAGAACGCACGTTCGTCAAGCTCAACTGTGCTGCGATCCCCACTGGGCTGCTCGAAAGCGAACTGTTCGGACATGAAAAAGGAGCTTTCACAGGAGCGATCAGCCAGAAGATCGGCCGGATGGAACTCGCCGATCAGGGAACCTTGTTCCTCGATGAGGTGGGAGATATCCCGATCGAAATCCAACCGAAGCTGCTTCGAGCGCTGCAAGAACGCGAGTTCGAACGTTTGGGTAGCACTTCCACACGCAGAGTAAATATGCGACTTGTGGCGGCAACCAACCGCCATCTGGAACAGATGGTCGCCGACCGGGAGTTCCGCAATGATCTCTACTACCGCTTGAACGTGTTTCCTATCCGCATACCGCCGCTGAGGGAGCGCAAGGAGGACATACCGCTCCTGGTCGGGTATTTCGTGAATAGGTTTGCCAAACGGATGGAGAAGCGCATTGATTCAATCCCAGCAGTCATGATGAAGGGACTGAAGGCGTGGGAGTGGCCTGGAAATATCCGCGAACTCGAGAACTTCATCGAGCGCGCAGTCATTTTGACCCGGGGTAGATCGCTCGAAGCCCCGCTCTTGGAACTTCGCAGGTCGAAGCAGCAGGAACCGATGCAGACAACTGTGCCAACGACGGAAGACGACATTGCGCGGATCGTCAAGCAAACGATTGCTTCCCTCAAAGACGCTGGCGGCGCTGAGAGCGACCACACAAAGAAGCAGCGTGATGAGATCGTTCGCGCGCTGACCGAGTGCAAAGGGCGTGTTGGAGGTGCGGACGGCGCCGCGATACGCCTGGGAATCAGCCGAACTACCCTCATCTCCCGGATGAAAAGGTTGGGAATCAATCCATACGATTATGTCTAATTCCATTCTTGCGCTCGGTTTGACCCTTTAGAGCCCGATCATTCATCCCGGTTTCGGAGACTGGAGCCCATTGCCCGCCGTCGCGGTTTGTCGTGTCATCGACATTTTCGACTCTCGACACCAGCCAGGTTCCGTAAATACTTGAAAGCTCAACAAACTAAGGCCTCCATTCTTTTGGCAAGGTAGTTGCTTGGTTTGAAATGGGCACCTGACATGTTAAGGATTTCCATTGTCGAAAGCGGAACCAGGCGTCGCCTGGTGTTGGAAGGGAAGCTCGTATCGCCCTGGACCGACGAGCTGAAGAACGTCTTCAAGCGGAACGAGAGCGATGTAGATCACTGCAAACTGGTGGTTGATGTACGTGGATTAACGGTGATCAGCCAGGAGGGTGAAGATGTGTTACTTGCCCTCATGCTTCAAGGCGCCAAGTTTCGCGGGAGTGACGTTTTCACGAAGCAGATCTTGAAGCAACTCGCCCGGCGAGCACAACAGCTTGGGAACGGGAACAAGAAACCGCAAGGCAATGGATATTGAAACAGCTGGAACTTGCCTTTTCAGTCGTCTGGCAGTGATTCCCGAGGAGAGCCATAATCACAGCCCAAAAAGCACATGCTGGGTTGAGCCGAAATGTTGCAGCAGCTCGAGTGGGAGCGAGACGAGGTTACGATGAGCAATGAGACGAACATTATTGGGAGTGAAACCAGATATCGCGCGCTACTTAGAGTGTCAGGTCTGCTGAGCTCAGAATCGGACGTGCAAACAGCCCTTCGCAGCGTATCTGTCCTGCTGTCGAAGATCATTGGGTTTGACCGTATAGCCCTGCTTCTGGTCAACGAAGATGGGCAGAGCGCCCGGATGTATGCGCTGGAATCGGAACGGACCGATTCGGACGTTCTGATTGGCCGGGAATTTCCGTTGCAAGATACGAGCTTGGCGCTCGTGTTTGAGAGCCAGCAGTCGAGGTACGTTCCGTCCCTGGCGGACGAACTTGCGAGAGTTCCAGACTTGCTGCAGGCGACCCGCCTGACTCAGCCGAGCAGTGCTTACATGTTTCCGATCTCAAGCGCGCGAAAGCGGTTGGGAATCCTGATTATCGTGAACAGTTCAGGCCGCGAATGCGGTGCGCAGGATGCTGAGTTGATGAACTCGGTATCAATGCATTTCGCAACCGCGCTGGAGACTGCGTTGGCGGTGGAAGAAGCTGAATCGTACAAGCAAAACCTGGCCCGAGAACGAGATCGACTGAGCCTGATACTGGAAATCAACAACCACATAATTGCCCATCTCGATATAAACGAACTGTTTCGAGCCGCCTCCAAATCAATTCGTGGGTACTTCGACAATGCCTTGACTGGTTTCTGGCTGTTTGAGGAGAGGTCGAATCAGCTTGAGCTTTCGACGGTCGATTCCGGAGCCGGCTTTGGTTTGCATGAGAATATAACGACCACCATCCTGACCGAGGAAGACATTGCCAAAATGCGAGCCAGGGTAGCAGCAATTTTCGGCCCTGACGAGATCGCCGAGTTCCCGCGATCGATCGCGAAAGCCATGCGAGACAGTTCCATCGCGAGCCTCGTGTGTGTTCCGCTGGTCGGCTCCAAAGGCCCCCTTGGCATCATTTCGCTTGGGAGCAGGGAGCAGGATGCATTTGCTCAGAATGACCTCGATCTGCTCTCGCAAATCGCGAATCAAATCTCTCTTGCTATCGAGAATGCCCTTGCTTATCGCAGAGTCACGTTCTCCTGTCGCCGCCTCGAAGACGAGAGAGAGTACCTCGTATCGGAACTTCAAACCGAGTACAACTTCGAGGACATTGTTGGTAAGAGTGCCGCCATCAAGAGTGTTCTCGAACAAGTTGCGATCGTTGCTCCTACAGATTCAACGGTGTTGCTGATCGGGGAGAGCGGAACCGGGAAGGAGCTGATCGCGCGTGCAATCCACAACTTAAGCGTGCGACGAGATCGCACATTTGTTCGATTGAATTGCGCTGCGGTTCCCTCGGGGCTCCTAGAAAGCGAGCTGTTCGGACACGAGAAGGGAGCGTTCACGGGCGCACTCGCGCAAAAGCGCGGCAGGATCGAACTGGCTCATGAGGGCAGCCTGTTTCTCGACGAGATCGGAGATATAGGACTCGAGCTGCAGCCAAAGCTGCTGAGGGTATTGCAAGAGCGCGAGTTCGAAAGGCTCGGCAGCAACCACACTATAAAAGTGGACACCCGGCTAATAGCGGCAACGCACCGCGACCTTCCCGGGATGATGCGCAAGGGGGAGTTCCGGGACGATCTCTTCTATCGGCTCAACGTTTTTCCTATCCACATACCGCCACTTCGGGAGAGAAAAGGAGACATTCAGCTCTTGGTCCACTACTTTGTCGCGGCTTTATCTAGGAAGATGAGAAAATCGATCCAGATTATTCCCGATGAAGTCATTGACGCGATTACGTCCTTCAGCTGGCCAGGAAATGTCCGGGAGTTGCAGAACTTTATCGAGCGGTCGGTCATTCTCAGCAGGGACGAAACCCTTGCTGCTCCGATATCCGAACTGCGTCAGACTGCGCCTGCGAAAGAGATCGGCTTGGGAACAACCTTTCATGCAATGGAGCGTGAAGTCATCGTCAATGTACTGCGGGAGGCTGGGGGCAAGCTTTCCGGGCGAGGAGGTGCCGCGGAACGACTGGAACTGAAGAGGACGACACTGCAACGTAAGATGGAGCGGCTTTGCATCTCCAAATCCGACTACCTCTGACGAGCGGGCGAAGTTGCAGATGAGGTGGCATGAGAGCCATTGAAGAATTGTTCATCACAGATTTGGCGCAGCCGTAGCAGGTGATGCCGCAGACATCGGATACCGGTGCACACCCTCACCTGCGATCAACACCACAACTGAGCGCGCGCCAACGTGATAGATCGGTTCCAGAACAGGCTCCTCTGTGTTCCATTCGCAGATCTCATGGGGCGGATCCAGGGCAGTATCGATCCAGCGCAACCATGGTCCGGAACAACCCACCAAGACCGGAAGTTCGAAATCCAGAGGATCCCAATACGCATTGAAGATGATGTGCGCCAAAACTCCTTCGTTCTTCAGCTCGCCGCCAATGGCGATGCTGTGCGAGGTGGACGACCAATCGGGATGGTTGAGTTTCACTCCATGCCAGGCGTGCCTTGACTCCCGTAGCACCTGGGTCAGGCTTATTCGCCGGCGCTCGTGTTCCACGTCCCGCAAAACGCGTCGGTCGATCAGCAACTTGACGAACCGTAGCACGTCCGAGTGCTTCGAAAGCAAATTCCAGTTGAACCAGCTCGCTTGATTGTCCTGGCAATAGGCGTTGTTGTTGCCACATTGACTGCGCCGCACCTCGTCACCCATGAGGAGCATCGGCACGCCCACAGAAAACATACATGCCATGAAGAGGTTCTTAACCTGCCGGTTGCGCAGTTCCTCTATTTCTGGATCGTCCGTCGGGCCTTCAGAGCCGCAGTTCCAGCTTCGGTTCTCCTCACGTCCATCGTGGTTGTCTTCGCCGTTTTCTTCGTTGTGCTTGTGATCGTAAGTGCTGACATCGTTGAGCGTAAACCCGTCGTGACATGCAACGAAGTTGATACTTTCCTCGGCTTCCCGCTGCCTATGACCGTAGATGCTCGGGCTACCGAGCAGACGGTCTGCCATGCGCCCCACCGAATCGTTTGAACCGCGGAAGAAATCGCGGACGTCGTCGCGAAAGCGATCGTTCCACTCCTTCCAGCTATCTCCGACGAAGCTACCGACCTGATAGAGTCCAGCCGCGTCCCAGGCCTCTGCAATCATTTTGGTGCCGGCTAACTCCGGATCGGATTCAATGTCCCAGAGCACCGGAGGATTTGACATTACGGCGCCGGACGAGTCGCGCGCGAGAATGGAGGCGAGATCAAACCGGAAGCCGTCCACATGCATTTCAGTCACCCAGTAGCGGAGGCTGTCGACAATCATGCGCCGAACGATTGGATGGTTCGCGTTGAGCGTATTTCCCGTACCGGTGAAGTTTGCATATCGTGACGGGTTCTCAGCTAAGAGGTAGTAGGTTGGATTATCCAGACCGCGGAAGCATTGAGTGGGTCCATCGTGTTCACCTTCCGCTGTGTGATTGAAGACGACATCCAGGATGACTTCGATGCCGGCGCAGTGAAGCGCCTTCACCATATCTCGAAATTCATCGACCGCAGCAAGCGGCTCTTGGTTTGAACTGTATGCCTGGTGCGGTGCAAAGTACGAAACGGGCGAGTAACCCCAGTAATTGGATCGCCCCTGAGGGGCATCCTGAGTATCGAACTGGAACACCGGAAGCAATTCAACCGCTGTAATGCCGAGTTCCTGAAGGTACGAGATCTTCTCGATTAGTCCTGCATAGGTGCCGCGTTTCGACTCTGCAACGCCAGAACTCGGATCTGCTGTAAATCCCCGCACATGCATTTCGTAGATGATCGTGCGGGCCCACGGCCGATTGAGGGGAGCGTCTCCCTCCCAGTCATACGCCCGTGGGTCCGCAAGCACGCTTTTCATTGCCGTCGTGGCATTCTCGCCTTCCACACGGGCGGTCTCGCGGCTGTAATTCTTGGGGACACTGATCGCCCGGCCATACGGATCGAGTAGTACTTTGGAAGGATCGAACCGGAGACCCCGATCCGGCTCATACGGCCCAAACGCCCGGAAGCCGTAGATCTGGCCTAATTGCAGTCCGGAAACGAACACGTGCCAATAATGGTAGGTGCGGTTCGCTGACGGATCCATGCGGATAACGCGCGAAGGACGGCTGTCGTCCGCCCGATCGAAAAGCAGCAGCTCGATTCTCTCCGCACTCCTTGAGAAGACCGAGAAATTGGCGCCGCCATTTACAAGCGTGGCGCCTATCGGAAAACTGCGACCAGTCTTCGGGACCGGACGCGGATGCTTCGCGACGTTTTCTGTTGCACTGGACATGGTTGCACGTTCTCGCTGCCGGCGCATGGCGCCGCGGGTCACTGTCTCCCGCGCCGCGATCGAGGCAGTCTCACAGATAAGTAATGGAACTGGTCAGACCCCGCGCTCCTTCAGGTATTCACCCATCCTCCAAGCCGGGCTACCTCTGCAGTACGAATTCAAGGTCAGATCGATAATTCGTATTTGCAAGCCGGATGCCATACGTGAATAAGTACAAGTCCCTCCAAATCAGCGTGTCCGGTACGTATCAGCTTTCCGCTGCATGCCGCTATCGCAGCACGGACGCAATGTGGGCAGTATTTGGAGCAGATATTCTGGGAGACTTTTAACCATATATGAGTGTGGTCATGAGTGACGTCATGCTCAAATTGTCTGGCAATCAGACAGAGTTCCGGAGTTCGTCGCTACTGTGTTAGGATTTAAACCCACCGTGAAAAGAACGAGGATGGCCGCGATTGCCCTGTGTGTTTTGCTGGAGGGCTGCCTGAGGCTTTTTGCGCTCAATCCATCTCTGGCCATCAGCCAGTACGCGCGCACCACATGGAGAGTCCGGAACGGGTTTGCCCTGGGCAACGTCTACGCGATGGCTCAGACGCCCGACGGGTATCTCTGGTTTGCCACGGAATTCGGCCTGGTTCGCTTCGACGGCGTTCGCAGGGTCTCCTGGCAGCCACCTGCAGGCCAGCATCTCCCGGACAGAAATGCCTACAGCCTGCTCGTCACGCGTGACGGCACTCTCTGGATAGGCACGTTTAATGGCCTTGCAAGCTGGGACGGCGCCAGGCTGACCAGCTACCCGGAGATTGACGGGAAGTTCGTGACATCGATACTTGAGGATCGCGAGGGAACGGTGTGGGCCGGCTTATTGGGCAGCACATCGGAGACTCCGACAGGCCAGTTGTGCGCAATCCGAAACGGGCACGCGCAATGCTACTTGAACGAAGGCACCTTCGGGTCGTTCGTCTGGGGTCTGTATGAGGACAGCTCAGGCGCTCTCTGGGCCGGTGCTGAATCCGGGCTCTGGCGATGGAAACCCGGTGCTCCCAAGCGTTATCCGATGCCGCAGATGCGGATCAGCGACCTGGCAAAGGGCGACGACGGACGACCGCTCATTGCAGTCAACGGCGCGGGACTCCGGCAGTTCACTGGCGACCGAGTCGAATCCTATCCGATTCGAGCGCCAATCGCTCCGAAGAGGCCGCTCCGGGACCGCGATGTCGATTCGAATAAGCTGCTCCGCGATCGAAATGGCGGTCTCTGGATCGGAACCGTGGCGCATGGACTCATCCATGTACATGATGGCCGGGCAGACCTATTCACAAAAGCAGATGGCCTTTCCGGCGATATTGTGATGAGTCTGTTCGAGGATCACGAAGGCAATATCTGGGTGGCCACTACGGGCGGACTTGACCGTTTTAGAGAGCTCCCCGCCACTGCAATTTCTGTCAAGCAAGGTTTATCCAGCGATTCAGTTAATTCCGTGGTCGCAAGCGCTGACGGAAACCTCTGGGTAGGAACCTACTCGGGTTTGACGAAATGGAAGGCTGGCAAAGCAACCATTTTCCGCAAAGCGAATGGACTACCGGATGACTATGTGCAGTCGCTGTTTCAGGATGATCGAGGGCAAACCTGGGCGACGTTCGCGGGGCATGGGCTGGGCTACCTGAAGGACGACAGGTTTGTAGCAATACCGGGCGTGCCCAGCACAGAGGTGTATTCCATAACCGGTGATAACGGGGGCAACGTTTGGTTTTCGGGCAACCGCGGTCTCTCCCACTTGCGGGACGGACATTTGGTCGAGCATTTCCCCTGGTCGGCACTGGGCCGACATCAACAAGCCAAGGTTATCGTATTCGATCGTGAGCGAGGTGGACTGTGGCTTTCATTCTGGACCGATGGTGGCGTCGAGTATTTCAAGGATGGTCAAGTTCGCGCGTCCTATACCGCCGCTGACGGGCTGGGTAAGGGCCATGTTCCCGGTCTTCGACTCGATCGCGATGGAGCTGTGTGGGCGGCAACCGAGGATGGCGGTCTTAGCCGCATCAAAGACGGTCACATTGCAACCATGACCGCCGCGAATGGTTTGCCGTGCAACACCATTCATTGGTCGATCGAGGACGATGATCGTTCCTTATGGTTGTACACGGGGTGCGGACTGGTGCGGATCGCGCAGGCAGAACTGGACGCATGGATCGCCGACCCGACTCGCAGGATTGAAACGATGCTATGGGATGGGTCCGATGGTGTCATGCTTCATTCGGTTTCGCCCAATTCGTTCGGTCCACCCTTTGCGAAATCCATCGACGGCAAACTGTGGCTACTTATAGGGGATGGCATCCAGGTCGTTGATCCCCATCATCTTGCTTTTAATAAACTCCCCCCGTCGGTGCACATCGAGCAAATCGTAGCCGACCACAAGATGTATTGGCAGAATTTGCCGGGCGCGGCAGCTTCAAGCGTTCGTCTGCCGGCGCGAACTCGCGATCTACAGATCGACTACACCGCTCTCAGCCTCACCGCGCCGGAGAAGGTTCATTTCAAGTACAAGCTAGAGGGGCAGGATCCCGACTGGCAGGAGGTCGTCAACGACCGTGACGTTCAGTATTCAAACCTCGGCCCAGGTACCTACCGGTTCCGTGTGATTGCGTGCAACAACACCGGCGTGTGGAACGAGCAGGGCGATTCGTTGGAGTTTTCGATTGCGCCGGCGTATTACCAGACCAATTGGTTCCGCGTCCTTTGCACAGTTCTCGTTCTGGCACTCGTGTGGGCTATCTACGAGATCAGGGTCAGGCAATTGCATCACGAATTCGCCCTGACGTTAGACGCGCGCGTCGGAGAGCGCACTCGAATTGCACGCGACCTTCACGACACTCTGCTTCAAAGCTTCCAGGCTGTGCTGTTGCGGCTCCAGACTGTTTCGCAGTTGCTGCACGAGCGCCCGACAGAGGCGCAGGAGAAGCTGGACAGCACGATCGATGAGGTTGCTGAGGCGATCACCGAAGGCCGGGATGCAGTGCAGGGATTGCGCGAGTCCACTGTGCAGAGCAACGATTTGGCGCTGGCCATTAGCACGCTTGGAGAAGAACTCGCAGCCGACCCAGCCAATGATGGGTCGCCGGCATGTCGCGTCACGGTTGAAGGCGCGTCGCGCAATTTGCATCCCATCCTTCGCGATGAAATCTACAGGATTGCTGTCGAAGCACTGCGGAACGCATTTCACCACGCCGAGCCACGGCAGGTCGAAGTGGAAATCCGCTATGACGATGAGCAATTCCGATTGCGTGTGCGGGACGATGGAAAAGGCGTTGATCCGGCGGTTCTCTCACGTCAGGGCGGCAAGGGACACTACGGCTTGCCCGGTATGCGGGAACGCGCCAAACTGATCGGAGGAAAGCTGACAATATGGAGCGAAGTGGATGAAGGAACTGAGGTGGAACTGTGCATACCTGCCGGAATTGCCTACACGACAGCCCAGAGAGGTTCCTGGTTGTCACGAACGTTTGCCGGAAAAGAAAAGGATTGATTGATCTAGGAGACTCCGCTATCTCGCCAATTTGAATTGTTGCGGTTGATGACGCGACGACTAACCCTTACGATTAAGAGCACTTGAGCGGGGACAATGGTGCTGCTCCTGCTCGGCATGGGGACATGCGAAGAATGGCTTCTCGCCGACCGCTTCTGCATTGTTTCGTTTGGGCCCGCGGTGTGGCCGCCGCCACCGTGAGCTCGTGCCTCATCTGCGTGTTGTTCATGGCAACTCCGGCTCATGCCCTCGATCCGAGTAAACGGCTCACCCAGTACATGCACACATCCTGGCGAATACAGGACGGGTCGGCGCCCGCAGGCATGTTTTCGATTACGCAAACCTCCGACGGTTTCCTCTGGTTCGTAGCCATGGGTCGTAACGATCTCTACAGATTCGACGGTGTTCGGCTTCTTCCTCGGGGTCTGCCTGTTGACTCCGGTTCCAGCAGCGCAATATTGAAGGTCTTTGGCGATCATGCAGGTGGGCTCTGGGTACTGATGGTGCGTGGAATCGCTCACCTAAAAGCTGGACTCGTTACCTCTCACTTCGAGTTGGAAGGTCTTCAGTCGGCCCAAAACCTGAGCGAAGATCCCGACGGCTCGTTGTGGGTAGTGCGAGGCTCCAACAGCGTTTCTGATACTCCTCTTTGCCATCTTACCGACCGCGCGTTCAAGTGTTTCGGAAAATCCGATGGAATACCGATTTCCCCGATCAATTCTTTACTGGCTGACGGGCAGGGCGGCTTCTGGTTGGGAGGGCAGACGGCGCTTGTCCACTGGCATAGCGGCGTCTCGGAGATCCACCCGATTGACGCGCTGAAATCCAACGCAGGACAAGCTGGGATAGTGACCATGGCACGTGGTCCCGAAAGATCTGTCTGGGTAGGGATCGAGGCAGAAGGTCCGGGGCTAGGACTTGCACGATTGAAGTCAGGCAGTGTGAGACCATTCGTGACTCCCACTTTCGATGGAAGTAAGGTCGGCGTTTACACCATGATCGTCGACCACGACGGCAATCTCTGGGTGGGCACAGGCAAGGGAATCTTTCGAATCCATGGAAATGCGGTGGACCACTATGGACGGACCGAGGGCTTGTCCAGCGACATTGCATACGCTCTTTTTGAAGACCGAGAAGGAATCATCTGGGCTGGAACTACAAGCGGAATAGACTGCTTTCGCGATCCGGCCATCACCACGTACTCGTCGCTTGAAGGATTGGGGAAAGATATAGCAATGGGTGTGCTTGCCACCAAAGACGGTTCAGTTTGGGTTGCGAACAACGGCTCGCTTGATCGCATTGAGAACGGAAGCATCTCCTCTATTCGAAGTGGGCATGGTCTTCCCGGTTATCAAGTTACGTCCATGCTGGAAGACCGTGCCGGGAACCTGTGGGTGGGAGTAGATGACGGGCTGTATCTGTACAAGAATGGGAGCTTTCGTCGCCTGCCCGAACCGAAGCCTCAGCCGCTCGGACTGGTGGTAGGGATTACCGAGGACGTGGAGGGGAACATTTGGGCAGAGTGTGTAGGCAATCCACGAAAGCTGGTGCGTATCCGCGATTTCCAGGTGCGTGAGGAGTTCCTTGCTTCGCAGATCCCGCCGGGCCGTACCCTCGCACCCGATCCACACGGAGGAATTTGGATAAGCACGCTCAACGGAGAGCTTGCATTGTTTCGGCATGGCGTTGTGGAGACGATCCCGCTGCACGCAAAGGTCGATCCGATTAGCCGCCCGATTATGGCCAACCCAGATGGCTCCGTGCTTACCGGTACCATGGACGGGCTCCTGGGATGGCGGCAGGGGACAGTGCAACGGATGACAACGAAAAACGGCTTACCGTGCAACTTCGTCATCTCCTTCATTCAGGACAAAGAGAAGCGCTGGTGGCTCTACACGGAGTGTGGCATCGTCGAGTTGTCGGATTCCGAACTACAGCGGTGGTGGGCAAATCCAGAAGCAGTCGTGCAGACTCATGTTTACGACGTATTCGACGGAGCACAGCCAGATCGAACATCTTTTAATTCGGCCGCCTCCTCGGCTGACGGGCGCGTGTGGTTTGCGAACTCAGCTGTCGTGCAGATGGTGGACCCATCCCGGCTCTCGCAAAAAGCTCTCCCGGCGGCGACCTACATCGAATCCATCATCGCTGACCGAAAGGAATACTCAGCGGCTGATAGCTTAAAGCTCCCAGCCTCGTCCACGCGACTTGCAGATTGATTACACTTCGCCCACTTTTACGATTCCACAGAAGCTGAAATTTCGCTATCGGCTGGACAAATATGACCGTGATTGGCACGATGCCGGTACGCGCCGGCAGGCGTTCTACACGGACTTGCCTCCCGGAAAGTATTCGTTTCGCGTGATGGCATCTAATCGTGACGGTGTATGGAACGAAAGTTCAGCCAAGCTGGATTTCTCCATCGCTCCTGCCTACTACCAGACGAATTGGTTTCGTGCCCTCTGCGGTCTTGTATTCCTGGCACTGTTGTGGGCGGCCTACCAATGGCGAGTGCGGCAACTGCATCACGAATTCGCCCTGACGTTAGACGCACGCGTCGGCGAGCGCACACGAATTGCACGTGATCTTCACGACACTCTGCTTCAAAGCTTCCAGGCCGTGCTACTGCGCCTCCAGACTGTTTCGCAGTTGCTGCACGAGCGCCCGATGGAAGCGCAGGAGAGGCTGGACAGCACGATCGATGAGGTTGCTGAGGCGATCACCGAAGGCCGGGATGCAGTGCAGGGATTGCGCGAGTCCACGGTGCAGAGCAACGATTTGGCGCTGGCCATTAGCACGCTTGGAGAAGAACTCGCAGCCGACCCAGCCAATGATGGATCGCCGGCATGTCGCGTCACCGTTGAAGGCGCGTCGCGCAATTTGCATCCCATCCTGCGTGATGAAATCTACAGGATTGCGGGCGAAGGGCTGCGGAACGCGTTTCGGCACGCCCAGGCACGGCAGGTCGAGGTTGAGATTCGCTACGACGACGAGCAATTCCGACTGCGTGTGCGGGACGACGGAAAGGGCATTGATCCGGCCGTTCTCTCGCGTAAGGGCAGTGACGGGCACTTTGGCTTGCATGGTATGCGGGAACGCGCCTCTCTGATTGAGGGTAAGCTGACGGTGTGGAGCGAAGTTGGCACTGGCACCGAAGTCGAACTGTGTGTACCTGCCAGTGCCGCCTACGGCTCGCCTGCGAAACTTTCCTGGCTCTCGAAATTGCTGGCCAAAATCTGACGCGCGTGTAGAATCTTGGCGTCCAGGAAGCCATAATGGAAATCCTGCTTGAAAAGACTTCGGGTGCTGCAGTCGACCGGAGGAGCATCGCAAGGCGAGCGCAGTTGGGTAGCGGAAAATGGGCTCGCTCTATCATCCTCCTGGTTCTGCTTGCACAGGGTTGTGCTCGAACCTCGTTGCATGAGCCGGTCACGCTGGTTTATCTGGATCAGCGACTGGTTAACCCGATGTATCGAGCAGAATACGAGAAGGAGTTCGAGCAGTTCACGCGAGAAACAGGAATAATCGTCAGAGCGCTTCCCCACCCGGAATCCACTCAGGACCAATTGGCGTTTTGGCAAAGACAGCTCAAGAACGGCTCTTCGGGTCCCGACGTCTACGGAATCGATGTTGTCTGGGCAGGCATTCTGAGCGACGATTTTATTGATCTCAAGCCATACTTCAGCGATGAGATTCCTGCGTTTTTCCCGATCGATTTAAAAAGCTTCACCGCGGACGGGAAACTCCTTGCCATCCCGGAGGGCTCGGACATCGGACTGCTTTTCTACCGCAGCGATCTGCTGCAAAGGTATGGATACCGTCGCCCGCCAGAGACCTGGGATGACTTGGAGAAGATGGCCGCGCGAATCCAGGCGGGGGAACGAGCAAGAGGCAACAAGAAGTTCTGGGGCTTCGTGTGGCCCGGAATCGCCACAGAGGCTTTGACATGCACTGCGCTTGAATGGCAGGCCTCGCAAGGCGGCGGACGGATCATTGAGGACAGCGGGACAATTAGCGTCAATAACCGGCAGGCGATTAAGGCATGGCAGAGGGCTGCGCGCTGGGTGGGAACAATTTCCCCGCCCAGCGTAGTCGGATATAATGAATACGATGCCTCGAATGTTTGGTTTGCGGGCGAGGCTGCGTTCTTTCGCATTTGGCCACCGGCCTACAATGACGCTGAGATCTCGGGTTCTCTGATTGCACATAAGGTTGCAGTCGCCCTTCTGCCTGCTGGCGAGGGCGGCCATCTTGGAACTTTGGGAGGAATCGGGCTGGGCGTCTCCCGCCACTCAGCCCACCAACGGGAAGCCATCGAGTTGGTCCGCTTTCTCACGCGACCGGATATGGCTGGGAAAAGGGCTCGCCTGCTTTCCGATCCTCCCAGCCTTCCCGCTCTGTATGGGATTCCCGAAGTGCTGGAACCGAATCCGCATTTCCCTGTTGTAAGTCGAGCTCTCCTTACCGGTGTCGTCCTGCGGCCTTCAGGCGTGAGCGGTAAGAACTACAATGAGGTGAGCAAAGCGTACAGCGCGGCAGTTCATTCTGTTTTGACGCACGAGCGGACTGCGCCCGAGGCGGCTGCGGCGCTGGAAAAGGACCTGGTCCACATCACGGGACTGAGAACCGGGCCGCCTTCGAATGAGGCCACAGACCGGCTCGGAACGCATTTGCCGGAAGATCGCCGCACAGACAGGTAACAAGGCATGCGAGCGCAACTTGCAACAGGCGTCCGGTCCTCGGTCCGTGACTTCGCACAAAAAATTTTTCGCTTCGGCCGCTTCGGGACCGGCCGTCGCCTGATCCTCTACCTGGGACTGGTTGTTCTCTCCATGCTCGCCGCGGATGCTCTCATCCTGTGGCAGCTGCAGAAGGTCCGAGCCGAAACGTTGCGACTTACTGGAATCCAGGAGAAGCTGATCGCGATATACGATGTCCATACATCCATATCTGCGCTTCACGACCGGTTGAAGGAACTGGCCGACTCGGAAGACACCGCCCGCGTGCTGCAAGAGGCTGGACCTCTCGGGTTTGCGGTTCGCGACCAGGTCCAACGATCAAAAAACAGCCTCATGCAATTGACTCCTGGGGTCTCCCAGGATCCCACGATAATCCCGACATTGGACGATATTCAGATCACCTTGCAGTCACAATTGGAGGAGATCCGGGTCCTGGCCCTTGCGCAGGACTGGATCGCTATTCGGCGGCGTCTCGACACTCAGATCAGGCCGCTCGAGTTCCTGAGCTCTGATCTCGTCGCGAAAGTCGACCATGAGGTTGGCATGGAGGAGGCACAGTCAATCGAGAAGACGAGAGCAGCGGAGCTGCGTGCCTTCTACCAGACGAATTGGTTCCTCGTCCTCAGCGCGGCTGTATTCCTCGCGCTGCTTTGGGTGGTCTACCAGTGGCGTATTTGGCAATTGCGCTACCAGTTCGAGATGATGCTGGAGGCTCGCGTTGGCGAGCGAACACGAATTGCTCGGGATCTTCACGACACTCTGCTGCAGAGCTTTCAGGCTGTGCTGCTGCGCCTCCATACCGTTTCGCAGTTGCTGCAAGGGCGCCCAATGGAGGCGCAAGAGAAGCTGGACAGCACGATCGATCAGGCAGCTGAGGCGATCACCGAAGGCCGGGAAGCGGTACAAGGATTACGCGAGTCCACCGTCCAAGGCGACGATCTCGCGCTGGCCATAAGCACGCTGGGAGAAGAACTTGCAACCGACTCGACCAGCAATCGGCCAGGCTTTCGTGTAGAAGTTGAGGGCGAGGCGCGAGATCTTCATCCCATTCTTCGTGATGAGATCTACAGGATTGCTTGCGAGGCGCTGCGAAACGCGTTTCGGCACTCCCAGGCACAGCGTGTTGAAGTGGAAATCAAATATGACGATCAACAATTCCGGCTGCGTGTGCGGGACGACGGAAAAGGTATTGATCCGGCATTTCTCTCGCGTCAGGGTACTGAGGGACACTACGGTTTGCCCGGCATGCGGGAACGCGCCACACTGATCGGGGGGAACCTGACAATATGGAGCGAAGTGGATGGAGGGACTGAGGTGGAACTGTGCATACTTGCCGGCATCGCTTACACGACAGCTCGGAGAGCTTCCTGGTTTTCACGAACGTTTGCCGGAAAAGAAACGGATTGACTCAGGAGACGGTTATGAGCGCTACATCTCGCGTCATTCTCGGAGCGATTTGTGTCTTCGCCCTTTCGGTAGCGCCAGGTTGTCATAAGAAGAACCAAGCTGCTCCGGAGGTACTACTGACAATCATCGACCAATCGTGGGTCGATGAGGAATCTCAAGCGATCCTCAGCGAAGAACTCAAGCGTTTCACGGACGAGACTGGAATTCGGATTCAGGTCATGCCCGCCCCGGAAGTGGCAGTAGACCAGCTGGAAACGTGGCGCAACCTGCTGGAAAGTGGCGCGAAGGTTCCAGATGTGTACGGGATCGATGTCATCTGGCCAGGGATTCTGGCGGACAACCTCATCGACCTCAAGGCCTACGTGCCTGAGCAGGAAATCGCAGCACACTTTCCGGAACTCATCAAGAACAATACGGTAAACGGCAGGCTGGTGGCTTTGCCGAACAACCTCGGCGCAGGCATCCTCTTTTATCGGATCGATTTGTTGCAAAAATACGGCTATACTGTGCCGCCCAGAACATGGGAGGAGCTCGAGAAGATGGCGAAGCGAATTCAGGCTGGGGAGCGCGCCAAGGGGAATAAGGATTTTTGGGGCTATGTGTGGCAGGGGGCGCCATCTGAGGCTCTGACCTGCAACGCGTTGGAATGGCAAGTCGCGGAGGGCGGTGGAACAATTCTCGACGATAACGGCAGGCCCACGGTGAACAACCCGTCTGCGATTCGTGCCTGGGACAGAGCTGCACGATGGGTTGGGTCAATTTCGCCGCCGGGAGTACTCGCTTACAAGGAGTGGGATGCCTTCAACATTTGGCAAGCGGGAAATGCTGCCTTCATGCGCAACTGGCCGAACGCGTACGTGGCCGCCCGCGCTCGAAACTCGCCCACCAGAGATCGGTTCAATATCGCTCCTATGCCGGCGGGGAGGGCTGGGTTGGCCACAGCTTTGGGAGGGCAAGGTTATGGTGTTTCGCGCTATTCGTCGCATCCGCGGGAGGCGGCGATGTTGGTTCGCTTTCTGACTGGTCGCAATGAGCAGGCCAGGAGATGCCGCAAATCCTCTAATCCGCCAACCATACCTGAGCTGTACAAGGATCCCGAGGTTCTGGCGCAAAACCCCTATTTTCCCACGATATTGCTGGCTTATCGCCAGGGTGCAACGGTCCGGCCTTCTACGGCAGCCGGGAAGAAGTATCCCGACGTATCGCGCGCCTACTTTGAAGCAGTGCACGCCGTGCTCATCCATAAGAAATCCGCGTCACAGGCTGCTGCTGAGTTGGAACAGGAGTTAACGCGGATACTCGAAAGACCTGCGCATAGCCTGAACGCATCTCGTGATCAGGAGCATCCGCTTGCGCAACGCTAATGGAATCCCAGGATACCGTTTAGGAGAATCTCAGACCTCAGCGTGGATTCACTGGCTTTAGAACTGTGAGAGACGTGCGCCACAAATTCGCGAGTCTGTTTCATCGAAGCGATCTGACGATAGGCGTACGTCTGACTGCTTGTTTTCTGATAATTGTCGTGTTGATGATCGCTGCCGATGCGATAGCTGTTTGGCAGCTTCGTCAACTGGCTGCTCACGCTAAGATGCTGAATACCGCTGATGAAGCGTCGTCGGCCATAGTACGTCTGCATCTGGACGTCAATAGCTTCAGCGGCAGGGTCGTAGTACTGACGCGGAGTCACGACACGTCTCAATTCTTAATCGAAGCGGCTTCTTTGCGAGAGACGTTTCTGCGGGATGTTCGAGACGCAGAGCAAGTGCTCAGTTCGTCGCCGGAGATAGCACAGGACGCTCTCATCTCAAGCACGCTCAAGACTCTGAAGTCTACGCTGCCCTCTCAAATTGACAGTGAGATCGAACTGGCGAACGCTGGCGATTGGCCTGCTGTTCAGCTCCGATTGACGGGACAGATCCAGGACCAGATCGATCTAAGTTCATCGCTGGTGGAGGGAGTGGAGGCACGAGTATTTCGACAACGGGCAAGAATCAACGAAGAGACCGAGCAGGTGCGCCATCGCCTTTTCATCATAGTCCCAGCCGCGTGGTTGCTGACTTTGCTCGCGGCCGCTGCGCTGGGGTGGTATGTCACCAGGACCATTACTGTCCCGCTCTCCGAACTTACCACCGGCGCAAGGGCGCTGGCACGCGGCGATTTTCGGCACGAAGTCAATGTCGGTGGAAATGACGAATTGGCCGAGCTTGGGAAGGCGTTCAACCACGCGGCACGGCAATTGCGTCGCCAGTTCGAGATGACGCTGGAGGCGCGAGTCCGCGAGCGGACACGCATTGCGCGAGAGCTTCACGATACTCTGATTCAAAGCTTCCATGGGCTGCTGCTGCGCTTCCACACCGTTTTCCAGTTGCTGCCAGAGCGCCCGATGGAGGCGAAAGAGAAGCTGGGAAGCGCGATCGAGCAGGCCGCCGAGGCAATCACCGAAGGCCGGGATGCGGTGCAGGGACTACGCGATTCCACAATCGAGGGCAACGATCTGGCGCTGGCCATAAGCACGCTCGGAGAAGAACTCGCAGCCGACTCAAGTGGCCATCGGCCTGCGTTCCGTGTAGCCGTTGAGGGAGAGTCGCGAAATCTGCACCCGATCCTCGGCGAGGAGGTCTACAAAATTGCTGCCGAGGCGCTACGGAATGCCTTTCGGCACGCCCAGGGACAGCAGGTCGAGGTTGAGATTCGCTATGAGAATGAACAATTCCGATTGCGAGTGCGGGACGATGGAAAGGGAATTGATCCGGCAGTTCTCTCGCGCCAGGGCGCTGAGGGACACTATGGCTTGCATGGTATGCGGGAACGCGCCACACTTATTGGAGGTAAGCTGACTGTGCGGAGCGAACTCGATGCAGGTACGGAGGTGGAACTGCACATTCCTGCCACCGCCGCCTACGGGACAGTTCGGAGAAGCTCGTGATCTTCACAAAAGTTTGCTGGGAAAGCGAAGCTTGAACAAGGAGAAACCATCAATGAGCGTCGGCGGCTCGCAGATTCGAATTCTCGCGGTCGATGACCATCCACTTGTGCGCGAGGGGATTGCCGGCCTGATTAGAATACAGCCGGATATGACGCTAGTGGGTGAAGCGTCAGACGGTCGCGAGGCTATCCAGCAATTTCGGATGCACCATCCGGACGTTACACTGATGGACCTGCAAATGCCTGACATGAACGGCCTCGACGCGCTCATTGCTATTCGAAATGAATCGCCCGGCGCAAGAGTTATCGTGCTGACAACATATGCCGGTGATGTGCAAATCCTCCGTGCGCTCAAGGCTGGTGCTCAGGCCTATCTACTCAAGAATGCGTTACACAAGGAATTACTGGAGACGATCCGCGCAGTACATGCTGGGAAAAAGGCCCTTTCCACGCAGGCCTCGTACGAAATCGCCGAGCATGCGACTGATGACACATTGACGCCGGCAGAAATCAGTGTGTTGCGACTGATCGCAGCCGGCAATGCGAATAAACAGATTGCGGACGAGCTCTCCATCACGGAGGAAACCGTCAAGAGTCGCGTCAAGTGCATTCTTTCCAAGTTAGGCGCCAATGATCGAACGCATGCCGCAATCATTGGCCTGAAAAGAGGGATCATCGGGCTGTAGTTTCCCCGGCCCCTCCTCGCCGCAAGCGTATTTAAGACTCTAAAGAGTGACGATCACAACTCTTTTTGGGGTTCCGATAGTTTCCGCAAAGTTGGAAACTAAATGGTTAGAAAGGTGCGCCTTGCGACGTCTATATTCCACATTCGCTTGCGGTCGGCCTGGCATCGGTTTGCTTCTGCTGCGCCTGGCTCTCGGTTCTGCGCTGGTGGTGCGCGCGAGCTCGATGGTGTGGAGCGACCCTCCGATCAATGCGATCGTAACCCCTTGCATTTTAGCTGGATTCGGGCTTCTGCTGATCCCCGGGCTTTGGACGCCCATCGCGGGAGCGTTCATCGCTCTGCTCGAAATCTGGCAGATCTTGACGATGCCGGGAGACCGGTGGGTCCCCATTCTGCTGGGAACCATTGGCGTTGCTCTTGCAATGCTCGGACCGGGTCTATGGTCCATCGATGCTCGCCTATTTGGGTGGAAGCGCGTGGAAGCTCCACCTCGCAAGAGTCGCTCTAACTCTTAAGACTGCCCCTTCAAAAACCAAATCTCCTGGCTCGGAAGAGTCGGCTATTCGCCTCCCAAGAGTCTGCGAATTGTCTCGTCGTGGGGCTGCGTGCAAACAAGACCCGAGAGACAATCTGGTCATTGCAAGAGAACAGATCAAATCCAAGCTCAACCAACGACGGTCGAGCAGAAGGCGAGAACGAAAATGACGGAATCAATCAAGTCCATCTATGATGCGATCCTCGCAGCCGCAAAGCGAGACGAATTGATCGTGGTTGAAGCCAGCCCCGATAACCCCAACCCAGCCATGCTCTGCGCAGTATCCATGGACTCTCTCGATATTACGCCGCTGGCCGTGATTTACGCCGATGAATCCAAGCAGAGCGAATTGGCCCCTTTCACTGGTGATGACGTCAAATTCCTGCTCGCAATGGGAATCAAGCCCTCAATGCCGATTCCCGATGCGGACCGCGTTATTTTCCCCAACTAAGCCGAGTGACCCGCTTCAATGGGACCAACTTCCGTCCAAAGTCGGGGCAGAAGGCGAAACGAAAATGCAGACTATCCAACGCAGCGAACGTTACACCGATAAAGGACACTACGCCGTTATGACGCGGACCTCAGTTATCAACTACGCGCAACTGGTCAGGATCGCTGATCACCTTCGCCGCAACGCCGAGGATCTCGTGGCCTCTACTGATATTCCCACGCTCGAAAACTACCGCACTGCCGGAGCAATGGTGGGCTGGGCATTCAATCTTGTGCCACTGTGCATCGGAACCAAATTCGACTACTAGTGAATGCGCAAACGACGTTGGAAGCGGCTGAGCTATGAACGTCTTAAGAAACGACAGGAACGACGAGAATTTCGTCGACTCCGAGTGGCTAATAGGGGCCAAGGAGGAGGAGTAATGGCGATGGTTGCTTTCACAAACTCCGGAGGTTTCATGCCAACGTGTCCTTCCAATATGAGCGAGTTCCAAGATGAGCGGCTCTTCGCAAAATCAGAAT
Source organism: uncultured Acidobacteriaceae bacterium (assembly GCA_963735215.1). Lineage (GTDB taxonomy): Bacteria > Acidobacteriota > Terriglobia > Terriglobales > Acidobacteriaceae > Telmatobacter. Next base: position 363,503 of record CAVTKF010000020.1, read on the forward strand.
CCAGCTCTGATCCACGCTTTGAAGACATTGTCGGCAAGAGCCGAGCGCTGCAGAAATCGCTTGAGCAAGTCGCAATTGCTGCGCCTACCGATTGCACGGTCCTGCTTCACGGCGACACGGGGACCGGCAAGGAACTGATAGCGCGTGCCATTCACAATCTCAGTTCCCGGCGTGATCGAGCCTTTGTACGCATGAACTGCGCCGCGATTCCTTCAGGACTGTTGGAAAGTGAACTATTCGGACATGAAAAGGGTGCCTTTACCGGGGCACTGATGCAGAAGAAGGGCAGGTTTGAGCTAGCTGACAAGGGATCGCTCTTCCTCGACGAGATCGGCGACATCAGCATGGAATTGCAACCCAAATTGTTGCGTGCACTTCAGGAGCAGGAGTTCGAACGCCTGGGGAGCGCCAGAACGATCCAAGTCGATGTGCGAATCATTGCCGCAACCCACCGTACTCTGCCAGACATGATTCGCGATGGAAGATTCCGCGAGGATCTCTTCTATCGTCTCAATGTTTTTCCTGTCCATGTGCCACCCTTGCGCGAAAGGACCGAAGATATACCCCTACTTGTTCACTACTTTGTATCGATCTTCTCGAAGAAGATCGGAAAGACTATTCGCACGATTCCTGACAACGTTATGAACGCAATCATCCGATGCCCGTGGCCAGGGAACATACGCGAGCTGAAGAACTTCATTGAGCGGTCGGTCATTCTCAGCAGGGGCGATGTTCTAGCTGCTCCCTTGTCTGAACTCAGTACAAATTGCACTCCTTCACTGCCCGAGGAGAACACGCTGCACCATATGGAGCGAAAGATCATCCTGGGAGCTCTACGATCGGCCGACGGCAGGCTCGCGGGACGTGGCGGAGCAGCCGAGATGTTGGGCCTCAAGAGGACCACTCTCCAAAGAAAGATGCAACGACTCAGGATCGAAAAAGCCGATTACGCATTGAGCGGAAGACGCCAAAACTCGCTGCCGAACTGATATCTCCGCCGCATCTGTTCCGTTCCTGCAAGCGGCAATACCGCGCGACGTCATCCTCAAGGACATCGAAATGGAATTGCACTCACACAGAGAACAACCTTCGAGCCAGCGGGAACCGGGGGATGGAACCTTCTCAACCCAAGTTCCGGCAGCCGGTCCGGGTACAGAGAGGAAACGAAATGTCGTTGCATTCTGCCGCGATTGCGTCAGCTGCCGAAATAGCGTCACGCATAGCCTGCCTTACTGTTGCCGACGATACTGAGACAAAAGGACTTTCATCTGGCAGCCGAATTGCAATCGTGTAGGACTGACGAACTCATTGACGAGCGGGACATACATTCTCGCAAGTGCACTCGAGAAGACAGTAAAGCTTACGTCAGTCTCCGAACAAACTAAGTACCGATAGAAAGGTTCTCCGCAATGACCAAACCTACTGAACCTCGACTGTCATATCCGACAGCCGACCAATTCTGGCGAGCTTACCAGAACCACGAGCGCCCGGCAGATCTCGCTGCCCGCGAGAATCAACCGGCGCCAAAGTGAGGATATTGGCATATGACATTCCTTGCAACAAACAAAGAGATGATAAGATCAGCGCCCATTTGGCGGTCACACTTCTCTGACTCAAGCGCCAGCACTGGTCGAATCCTCGAATACTCTCGGGCCTCCGATGACGACTTGCTCGCAGCCGCGAGAAGCTCCGACGGGTGCGCATTCGGGGAACTCTATCGCAGACATGCAAATTCAATACAAAAGAGAATCTTCCGGATGCTTAGAAACCGCGAGGATACCGAGGATGTGCTCCAGGACGCAATCTACAAGGCCTTTGTGCACCTTAGGTCCTTTCGAGGCACATGTAAGTTTTCGGTTTGGTTGACCCGAATCGCGATCAATTCAGCTTTGATGTTAATGCGCAAAAGAAGATCGCGCTCCGAAATATCGTGTGACCTGCGAGCCGATCAAGACCAGGAATGGCAGATGTGGGAATTTCCGGATCGCTCACCGAATCCGGAACAAATATATGTAAAGCGACAGGCAATCGACTGCATGTCAGTTGCTGTCAATCGGCTGTCGCCGCGTTACCGCGACCTGGTTCAGCAATTCCACGGTACAGAACAATCTCTGCAAGAAACGGCCGAGAAGTTGGGAATCAAAGAGGGCACGGCCAAATCACGGCTGTTGCGGGCGCGATTGAAGGTTCGGTCCAGTTTGAAAAGACAGCGGATTTCTATCGCCGACGCGTGTCACTGAGCCCGCGAGAACTGACTCTCAACCCAGCGCAAGGGGAGTTGCGCACAACCATGAAGTGAGGACGCTGTAAATGAAATTGCTAACAGGCACTGAGGAACCGATAACGTCGCTGAGCGCAGAAGGTACAGCGCGCGCCACCGTGACGGCGGCGCCGCTAAACATCGAGGAGCTGGAAAAGATCGACGCTTATTGGCGTGCGTGCAAATACCTCGCTCTTGGAATGATCTACCTCCAGGCCAATCCGCTGCTGCGGGAACCTCTCAAGCCTGAACACATCAAGAGCCGTCTTCTGGGCCATTGGGGATCAAGCCCTGGGCTCGCGTTCATTTACACCCACTTGAGTCGCCTTATTCGGAAGCACGATGCGGAGATGATCTTTCTTGCCGGCCCCGGCCATGGAGCGCCAGGTGTTTTAGCCCCGGTATATCTCGAGGGAACTTACAGCGAAATCTACCCCGACAAAAGCCAGGACGAAAAAGGCCTTCGCGAATTCTTCAAGCAATTCTCGTTCCCCGGCGGAATTGGCAGTCACTGCACACCGGAAACGCCGGGTTCGATCCATGAAGGTGGCGAACTTGGCTATGTCCTTTCCCACGCCTGCGGTGCCGCTTTCGACAATCCGAACCTTATCGTTGCAGCCGTGGTGGGAGACGGCGAGGCCGAAACCGGACCGCTGGCGACCTCCTGGCATATCAGCAAGTTTCTGAACCCGATACACGACGGTGCTGTTCTGCCCATACTCCACCTCAACGGATACAAGATCAACAACCCTACTTTGCTGGCGCGGATCACTCACGAGGAACTCGAAGATCTTCTCCGCGGATATGGGTGGAATCCCTATTTTGTCGAAGGGTCCGAGCATGAGAGCATGCACCAGGCAATGGCCGCGACCTTCGAGCGGTGCTTGGTTGAGATAAGGGCGCACCAGGAAGAATGCCGAAACAGCGGCATCGCGATGCGCCCACGGTGGCCGATGGTGGTGCTGCGGTCGCCAAAGGGTTGGGACGCACCCCAGGAGGTCGACGGTCATCGGATCGAAGGCTTCTGGCGCTCGCATCAAGTTCCACTTGCTGACGTCAAGACGAATCAGAAGCATCTCCAGATCCTTGAAAACTGGTTGCTCTCCTATAGGCCCGAGGAACTCTTCGATGACTCCGGCAGGCTGAGATCGGAACTCGCCGAAATTGCGCCATTGGGCGCCCGCCGCATGAGCGCCAGTCTACATACCAATGCAGAGCTGAGGAAGAAGCTGCGCCTGCCCGACTTCCGGGAATATGCAGTCACAGTGGACCATCCCGGAATGAAAGAAGTGGAGAACGTGCCCCCGCTTGGGCGTCTTTCTCCGCGACGTCATGAAGGAGAACATGAGCAGCTTTCGGGTCTTCGCGCCCGATGAGAACACTTCCAACAAGCTGGACGCGATCTATAAAACGTCGAAGAAGTTCTGGATCGCTGAAACATTTCCGGAAGACAGCAACGGTACCGAATTGGCCTCAGATGGGCGCGTCATCGAAATGCTCAGCGAGCACACGATGGAAGGGATGCTCGAGGGCTACTTGCTCACCGGCAGAAACGGGTTTCTCTCGTCCTATGAGGCCTTCGTTCATGTAATCGACTCGATGTTCAATCAGCACGCTAAGTGGCTGTCTATCTGCAACCAACTTTCATGGCGTAAGAAGATCGCATCGCTGAATCTTCTTATTACATCCACAGTGTGGCGCCAGGACCACAATGGCTTTACCCATCAGGATCCTGGGTTCCTGGATGTGGTGCTCAATAAGAGTGCGGCCGTAACCCGCATCTATCTGCCGCCGGATGCCAACTGCCTGTTGTCAGTTGCGGATCACTGTCTGCGCTCCGAGAACTATATCAACGTGATCGTCTCGGACAAGCAGAAGCATCTGCAGTTCCTTGATATTGACGCCGCCATTACTCACTGCACAAAGGGCATCGGCATCTGGAATTGGGCCAGTAATGACGACGGCACTGAACCAGATGTCGTGATGGCCGCGGCAGGAGATATCCCAACACAGGAGGCATTGGCCGCGACGGCACTGCTGAGGGAGCATTTCCCCGACCTGAAGATCCGGTTCATCAACGTGGTCGACCTCTTCAAACTGCAGCCGAGTACAGAGCATCCGCATGGTCTGACCGACGCGGACTTCGATTCTCTGTTCACGACGGATAAGCCGATCATCTTCAACTTCCATGGCTATCCGTGGCTGATACATCGCCTGGCCTACCGCCGCACGAACCACGGAAACCTGCACGTGCGCGGTTACAAAGAGAAGGGCAATATCAACACCCCAATGGAACTGGCGATTAACAACCAGACCGACCGCTTCAGTCTCGCAATCGACGCGATTGACCGCATTCCGATGCTGCAACGGATTGGGGCTCATGCGAAAGAAGAATTCCGCGACCGCCAGATTGGATGTCGACGCCACGCATACGAGTACGGAATCGATAGTTCGGAGATCAGTGGTTGGAAGTGGGCAGGGAAGTAGTGGTTCAGCACGATCCCTTTGAAGCGAGGAGAAATCGCACGAGGGCATGCGCGGGAGCGGGGGAGATGCGAATGAGAAGGCTGGGCAAGAAGAAAAGAGCACAAGAAGACAGACACCAACTCAGCCTGATTCTCTCCTGCGCCAGTTTTAGAGCTGTCGAATCTGCATCGACATTTGCGACTCTCGACAAATTCGTGCATGTGTCGACTTGTTGCTGGCCACTGATTTCTAAGGCTATTAGAGGTCTCCGGCCGTTTGGCATTACGGCTGCAAATGTAGAAGTGTGAGCTCGTGATGTCTTTGGTTCTTTGCATGGGTCGGCAGCTCCATTGAACTGAGCAAGGACGCACAAAGCTAGTGCGACAAATTCGAAGGTGCTCGCGGCAAAGGCTGCTTCCCCGATGGGAACGCACCGAAAGGTATCAAAATGAACTTCCTCTCTAGTAATGATCGTAAGCCAAGCACTCCACAGTTAATGCGGGCTCTTGCAATCGTCTGTGCTTCAGCCAGCGTGATTGCAGGATGTTCCCGAAAGCCAAGCGTCACCGCGGATCAACCCATTCCCGTGCAACTCCGCGCTCCGAACCGGCTGCACGAATCGGCATCGGTCTCCGCAAGCGGTTCAGTTGAAGCCAACGTGACGGCACTCACCGCCTTTCAGATCGGCGGACGTGTGGCGCGGGTCAACGTCGAAGAAGGACAGTTCGTCAAGCAGGGCCAGGAGCTGGCCGACCTCGACTGTTCCGACTACCGCAATGCATTCGAAGCGGCAGTCGGCCAGGCGACTGCCGCTGACGCGAACGCACTCCAGGCAAGAAACGGGGTACGGGCGCAGGAGCTAGAACAGGCGCGAGTCGATTTCGAGCGCGTCGAGGACGAGTATCAGCGCAACAAATACCTCTACGATCATCAAAGCCTTCCGGCCAATGACTTCCACAAGATCGAAGCGGCGTATTTGACCTCCCAGCAGCGTTACGACATGGCTCGCGAGGGCTCGCGCAGCGAAGAAAAGAAAGCTACGGAGGGTCAAGCGCACGCGGCAATTGGCAACTTAAGCGAAGCGAGGAAGCATGTGGGGGATTGCCAACTCAAGGCGCCCATCAGCGGCTTTGTCGGAATGAAGAAAATTGATGTTGGCGATACGGTGTCCGCCGGCAATCCGGTCTTCTCCGTGCTTGATCTCGATCCGGTGAAGGTGCGCGTTGGAATACCTGAAGCGGAGATCGGGAAGGTACACGAAGGTGCGCGTGCTCTCGTTACGATACCGTCGCTCGTTAATCGACAGTTCGAGGGCAAGGTCGAGGCGGTGGGTTATTCGGCTGATTCCGTGTCGCGTACGTTCACAACCAAGATTGCCATTTCCAATCCTGCCCACGTTCTGCGTGCAGGCATGATCAGCGAGTCGCGCGTCTACGATTCCACCATGATCGACGTGCTAACGGTTCCTGCCGTGGCAGTCATTCGAGATCTTCGCGGCCTTCCTTCTATCTACGTGTACGACGCTACCCGGCAACGGGTCTTCGCTCGCCGTGTTGAGTTAGGCGATCTGGTCGGGGATGAAGTCGAGATCAAGAGCGGATTGAAGTCGAATGAGCAGATTGTGGTTGGCGGTCAGCAGAATGTTCATGAAGGATCCCTGGTTCGCAATTCTGGAGGTGGCCAATGAATCCAGTACGTGCATCCCTGCGCTTCCCCCAGGTGACGCTTGTCCTCACCGCCATGCTTTTTGTGGTCGGCATTACTGAGTTCCTTACCATGCCGCGCCGCGAAGATCCGAAAATCACCATCCGTACTGGCTTGGTGATCGCGGAGTATCCCGGCGCCACCGCAGAAGAGGTCGAGAGCCAGGTTACCCACAAGATCGAAGAGCGCCTGTTCCGGTTTGAAGAAGTGCGTCGGGAAAAGACCTACTCCACTTCGCGCAATGGCCTGGTGATCATCAACGTCGAGTTGAACAAGTCGGTGAAGAACTCCGACCAGTTCTGGTCAAAGCTGCGCCTCGACATGGCGCAGTTGAAGCAGACTGACCTTCCCGCGGGAGTTCGTGGCCCTATCGTGGATTCCGACTTCGGCGATACAGTCGCGGCCCTCATCGCCGTCAAGGGTGGCCACTATGGATATCGTGAATTGAAGGACTATGCGCAACGTGTGGAAAGTGCGATCCGTACGATCCCCGCAGCGTCCAAAATCAAGCGCATTGGTGACCAGAAGGAGAGCATCGAGGTGACCGGCTCCTGGGAACGGATCTCGCAGTATGGAGTGGATCCGCAGAAAGTCGAAAAGGCTCTGCAAGGTCGTAACACCATCATGTACGGCGGCCGCGTTGACAGCGGAGACAGCAAGCCTCTTATTGATGCCAACGGTCAGTTCCAGACCGAAGAGCAGATCCGGCAGATCATGGTGGATGTATCACCGACCGGGCAGCCAATCTATCTGGGCGATTTGGCCGATGTGAAGCGCGTCTATAAGGATCCGACCGAGTATGCGCGAATCGGTGGCGAACCAACCATCCTGCTCTCCGTCGAGATGCACGAGGGCAACAATATCGTAGAGTTCGGCAAGCAATTGCACGAGACTCTGGCGCGCGTGCAATCTACGTTGCCGCCAGATGTGCAACTGGACTTCGTCGCCGACCAACCTCGCGTTGTCCATGAGCGCGTGCAGGACTTCACTCGTGAATTCGGGATTGCGATTATCTCCGTCATCCTCGTGACCATGTTGCTGCTACCCATGCGGGTCGCGCTTGTCTCCGCGGTCGCGATCCCCGTCACGGTTTCAATTACTTTTGCAATGCTCAACGCAGCGGGAATTGAGCTCCACCAAGTGTCAATTGCCGGGCTGATCGTCGTTCTTGGCATGGTTGTCGACGACGCCATTGTGATCGCCGACAACTATGTCGAATTGCTGGATCACAAGGTCCCGATTGCAGATGCCTGCTGGCGATGCGCCAGTGAAATGGCGGTGCCGGTTCTTGCCGCGACCCTCACCATCATCGCATCCTTCCTGCCTTTGACGCTGCTGACCGGCGCATGCGGAGAGTTCATTCGCGCTCTGCCTATCGCCGTCGCGGTTGCATTGAGCGTGTCGTTCGTGGTCGCCATGATGTTGACACCACTCATCAACGGTTTCTTCATCAAGAAAGGACTGCATGACCCGTCCGCCGACCCAAAGCAGAAGAAGCCTACGGCCCTGGACCACATGCAGCGCTATTACAACAACATCATTGCCTGGGCGATGCACCACAGGAAGAAGGTGCTGTTGGTGGGGGTACTCAGTTTTGTAGCCGGGATCGGAATTCTGGCTCTTGTTCGCCAGCAGTTCTTCCCCCTAGCAGAACGCGACCAGTTTGTCATGGACGTGTGGCTGCCCGAAGGCACGCGCATCGAAGCCACGGACGCAGCGGTGCGGCGCATCGAAGCCGTTCTGCAGAAGAAGTCCGAAGTCCGCAGCTATACCAGCTTCCTGGGCGCCAGCTTTCCGCGTTTCTATTACAACGTCAACCCGGTGGCTCCGGCGTCCAATTACGCGCAGATTCTGGTCAACACGCACACCGTCAAGGGAACGCCGAAGCTTGTGGAGCAGCTACGCGAACAGTTGCCCTCCGTTGCTCCAGAAGCCAAGGTGTTCGTCAAGGAACTGCAGCAGGGCGATGTCATGGAGGCTCCCGTCGAGGTGCGCATCGTGGGAGACGACCTGGGCACGATACGGTCGATCGGCGATCAGGTCCAAAACATCCTCGATCACACGCCGGGCGCGATCTACGTCCACACCGATTGGCATGAAGACCAGATGCTGGCCGGAGTCGATCTGCACCAGGAGGTCGCCAATCGGCTGGGATTCACCAATACCACCATTGCAAACGAACTCGCCGGGAGTCTCGATGGCGATACCGTTTCAACCTTCTGGGAGGGCGATCGCGATGTGGACATCGATCTTCGTCTCGATCCGGCGCAGCGCCAGACGTTCCAGAATGTTTCGGATACTTACATGCTTTCACCGATAACTGGCGCCCGCGTTCCCGTCAGAGCGGTGGCTTCGCTTTCGCCGGAGTGGCATCCAGGAAGGATCGTGCGCCGCAACGGCGTGCGTACCATGACGGTGCGGGCCTTCCCCGCGCGCGGGCGGCTTGCCAGCCAAATTCTGGCCGATACCAAAAAGCAAATCAATCAACTCCAATTGCCGCCCGGATATCGCATCGAGTACGGCGGCGAAGCTGAACTCCAGCAAGAGACCTTCGTCGAGATGCGATCTGCGCTCGGAATCAGCATGGTGCTGATCTTCCTGATCCTGTTGCTCCAGTTCCGCACCCTGACCGATACGCTCATCGTCATGGCTGCGATCCCTCTGGCCTTACCCGGAGCTGCTTTGGGGCTGTTTATCACCCACAACCCCTTCGGCTTCACCGCCTTCATCGGCGTCATCAGCCTTGGGGGCCTGGTAGTGCGCAACTCGATCATCCTTGTCGACTACATTCATGAACGCATGAAGCATGGAGTGCCCTTGGAGGAGGCAACTCTCGAAGCAGGCGAACGCAGACTGCGCCCCATCTTTCTGACTACCATGGCAGCCGCCGTCGGCGTCACTCCCATGATCATCTCCGGCTCTACCATGTGGTCACCCCTGGCAAGCGTCATTGCCTTCGGTTTGCTCGGATCCATGTTCTTTACGCTGGTTGTCATCCCGGTGCTGTTCGTGGTGGTAAACACGAAGAAAGTCTCCAAACCCGCGGTTGCAGCGGCTGCAAGCATCGCTTTCCTGCTTGCTCTTGCGACTCCGAGCCAGGCACAGCAACTCGGGGGCCCCAACGACCGCCTTCCGTCGTTGGGGGCGGAGCAGCGCTCCGTCAAGCTCGATGAGGCGCTGCAAATGGCCATGAAAAAGAACTCCACGGTGCGAATAGCCGAACAGAAGGCCAGGGAGGCCGATGCCAAAGTGGTTCAGGCTAAAGCGGACTACTTTCCCGTGGTGACGAATGAGACCAACGCGATTCATGTTGGAGAAACACAGGCCCTCACCATACCCGCAGGGTCTCTCGGAACGTACAGTAGCACTGGACCGATCCCGTCAACCAACGTAAAGCTTGCACAAGGTGAACAGAACTCTGTTTTGAGTCAGACGACACTCGTGCAGCCAATTAGCCAGATGTTCTTCAAGATTCATGCCAACGTAAGCGCGACTGAGGCTGAGGCGCGGATGGCGCACGAAGATCTCAATCGCGCGCGAAACGAAGTCTCGCTTAATGTTAAGAGGCTCTATTACCAACTCCTATCAACACAGGAACGCAAGCATGCGGCCGAGCTGCGCATGCAGGCCGGAGAAGAGCACATGAAGGAGGACGAACATGCCAGCGAAAGCGGAGTCGTCCTGAGAGTGAAGGCGCTGGAAAGTGAAGCACAGGTTGCCGAAGCGCGGCACACGCTCGGCTCGCTCGAAGATCAGATCGCCGACTTGACCAATTCCTTCAACGATCTCGTCGGGCTGCCGCTGCCAACCAACACCGAGCTCATCGAACCTACCGAGCAATCGGGGGGGGAAGTGGCAGCGGACCCGCCGAGTGCCGCTCCAGAACCCGAAGCGATGGCGCATAATCCAGAGTTTCTTTCCGCACAACAGGCCTTGACGAAGGCGCATGCCGGCCTGAAGGCAGCAAAGGCAGAATACATTCCGGACATCTCGATTGTCGCACAGCATGCGTATCAGAATGGTGTGCCGCTGCTGCCAGAAAGCACTGGTGCAGTAGGAGTGCGCGTGGACTGGACGATCTCGGAATTCGGCAAACGCATTGGCCTCGTCCGCGAGCGTAAGGCTCAGCTTGCCCAGGCTGAAGAGAATCTTCTCTCGACAGAGAGGAAGGTTCGGATGGACGTCCAGTCTGAAACTCGCAAGGTTCATCGTTCCGAGACCGGCCTCGAAGCCGCGCGGGAAGGCGTCGCCGCACGAACCGAACTTGTTCGCATCACCAATGACCAGGTTGTGTCGAAGACAGCCAACGAGTCTGCACTCAAGGATGCGCAGGCCCAACTCGCCGATGCCAAAGCACAGCTCTTCGATGCCCAGATGCAGCGCGCGGTCGCCCAAGCCGAACTCCTGCGCACGGTAGGCCGCCAGTGAGTGCCATTCTTCAATTCATTTTGAAGCATGGGTATTCGTTCCTGTTTGCTGCGCTATTTGCGCACCAAATTGGCTTGCCCATACCGGGGCCTCTCTTTCTGCTGGCTGCCGGCGCGCTCGCGGCGGCTGGGAAGCTGGGACTCCTGGCCGTAATCGGTCTGACTATCGCGGCCTGTGTTTCGGCGGACTGGATATGGTACGAGGCGGGCCGTCGCGGTGGTGACAAGGTGTTGCACTTCATGCATCGATTCACGCGAGACCCCGACTTCCACGACCGCAGAGCGAAGAGGGTTTTCGCCCGCTATGGGCTGCCTCTGTTGCTGGTCGCCAAGTTTATTCCCGGCGTCGACGCGGTGTCGCCGCCGTTGGCAGGGATCTCGCGCACCAGCAGAGTCCGCTTCCTGGCCTTCGATGCAGTTGGTGCCGCTCTCTACGCATGCGCCTATGGCGGAGTTGGATATGTCTTTAGCCATGACCTGGACCGCGCAGCTGCGTACCTGTCGCGTACGGGAACCTTTTTGCTAGGTCTTGCATTCGCTGGCATTTGCATTTATTACACCGTCCACAAGTTGATTCAGCGGGTTCGCAGGGTCCGCGGGTCTCGAGTCATGCGAATCGCGCCAGTGATTGATTGTGGAGAGCCTGTTGTGATGCCCTGCGGCATGATTGGAGAACAAGAAGATGACCGATAACCTCATAGCGCGTGTGCAAACAGTGCCGGATCCCGCTACCTTGATGAACACCCAATACGGCTGCGGTCCAGTGCAGTTCGCCGGAACGAGCGAGGCACTGTATGAACGGCACCTGCTGTTCGACACTGGCGTCGACCTGGCATCGGCGACCATGCGCGACCGATTCGAAGCTCTGGCACGATCAGTGCGAGACATTCTCTCGCAACGTTGGCTCCTAACTGAGAGGACCTATGAGCAACAAAACTGCAAGCGGCTCTATTACCTCTCGATGGAGTTCCTCATCGGCCGCTCGCTCTCAAACAACGTCGCAAACCTTCTGCTGAGCCCGCTTGCGACGGAAGTCCTCAAGGAAAAGAGACTCGATCTCCTCGAGATACTTGAAGAGGAGCCCGATGCTGGCCTGGGTAACGGCGGCCTCGGACGCTTGGCAGCCTGCTTCATTGAATCCGCTGCCACTTTGCAACTCCCTGCTATGGGATATGGCCTGCGCTATGAGTACGGCATCTTCAAACAATCAATCCAGAATGGATGGCAACAGGAATTGCCGGACAACTGGCTTCGTTCTCCTGATCCATGGGAGATCGCTCGCCCCAACGAGAAGGTGGAGGTCAACTTGGGTTGCTCGTTCGAACTCAGCGGAGGCAGTCTGCGCCCAGTACCCGGTCGTCCGTCTACCTTAATTGGCATCCCATTTGATCGCCCAGTAATTGGCTACGGCGGATCCACCGTCAATACTCTCCGTCTCTGGGCAGCAGCCGCACCTGACTACTTCAAGTTCGAGAATTTCTCTCATGGAGATTTCATAGAAGCGTTTGCGCAGACTCTTTCGGCTGAAACTCTGACGCGAGTTCTTTATCCGGATGATTCGCAGTTCATGGGCCAAGGCCTGCGCCTGCTGCAGGAATACTTTCTCGTCGCCTGCTCGCTCGCAGATGCAGTTCGTCGCTTTAGAAGCCAAAACTCGGACTGGAGTTTGTTCGCAGATAAAGTCGCAATTCAGATGAACGACACGCACCCGGCGCTGGCCGTGCCGGAGCTTATGCGAATCCTCGTTGACCAGGAACACCTCGGATGGGATGACGCCTGGCGCATCACGCAGAACACGCTGGCGTATACCAACCACACCCTGTTGCCAGAGGCGCTCGAGAAGTGGCCCGTCTCATGGCTCGAAGACATGTTGCCCCGGCAACTCGAGATCATCTATGAAATCAATCGCCGTTTCCTGAGTGATGTTCGAAGGCGATTCCCCGGCGATGACGACCGTGTTCAGCGTTTGAGCCTGATCGAAGAAGGAACCGCGAAAAAGGTTCGGATGGCCAGTCTTGCCGTTATCGGCTCCCACAGTACAAATGGAGTCGCCGAGATCCACTCGGATTTGCTGCGCAAGACGACCCTCAGAGATTTGGCTGAGATGCTTCCCGAGCGCTTCAACAACAAGACAAACGGAGTCACTCCCCGACGCTGGCTGAAGCTCTGTAATCCCGCCCTTGCCCGGGTAATAACGGATGCGATTGGAGACGAATGGATCACCGATCTCGGTGAGCTGCACAAGCTGAAATCATTCTCAGGTGACAGCGGATTCCGTGCCGACTTCATGAACGCAAAGCGAATCGCGAAGCGGCAGTTCTGTGACTGGTATAGGCACTCGGCTGGGCAGACCCTCGATCCGGATGCAATCTTCGACTGCCAGGTTAAGCGGATCCACGAGTACAAACGCCAGCTACTGAATGCACTCAGGATTGTGGTGCTCTATAACAGACTTCGACAAAATCCTGACCTAGAGATGTATCCACGAACCTTCCTCTTCGCCGGAAAAGCCGCCCCCGCGTATCGGCTCGCCAAACTGGTTATCAAATTCATCAACAATCTCGCCGGCACCATCGACGGTGATCCCGCAGTTCGCGGACGTCTCAAAGTCGTATTCCTGCCCGAGTACTGCGTCTCGGTCGCGGAACACTTGATCCCGGCCAGCGATGTCTCGAACCAGATTTCGACCGCAGGCTACGAGGCCAGCGGCACTAGCAATATGAAGTTCATGATGAACGGCGCATTGACCATCGGCACACGCGACGGCGCGACGATCGAGATGGCCGCGGAGGCCGGCGAGGAGAACTTCTTCCTTTTCGGGCTTACGGCGGAACAGGTAATGGGGAGCCGATCATGGTACAGCCCTGTGTGGCACTACGATCAGGAGCCCGAGACCCGCGAAGCTTTGGATCTGATCTTTGCCGATTATTTCAGTCGCAATGAGCCAGGCGTCTTCGCACCGTTGCACGAGGCGTTGTTGTTTAGCGGCGACCACTATTTGCACCTCGCTGACCTCAAGTCTTACTTGGAGGCAGACGAGCGGCTCCGAGCTTTGTATGCCGACCCTGATGAGTGGGCGCGCAAAGCCATTTTGAACGTGGCCGGCTCCGGCAGATTCTCCAGCGACCGCACCATCACAGAATACGCAACCGAAATCTGGAAACTACGACCGTGTGCGATTCCAGAAAAGGCTTATTAAGGGACGATTAAGCAACATCGATACAACTGAAAGGAATAGTAGTGAGACTTACAAAATTCATGACAGACTTACCGGCTTTTTTGTACACGATCACTCACTTCACCCGCTGGAACGAACGCAGGCGTCGAAGAAAAGCAATTGATATGAGACTTGCGACGCTATTGACGCTCGTGTTGAAGTTTCCCGTCACCACCGCCCTCGTCTATAGCCAGGAGGTTCACTACAACTACGAGCGCGGCGCGAACTTCTCTGCGTATAAAACCTATCAATGGGTCGACACCCCCACTGTCGCACCCAAATCCGATCCAGCAAGCACGTCCAAGGCCGACGTGGGCGTTCCGCCAAACCTTCCTGCTCTGCCAAACCTCCCGGCCCCTCCGCCCACCCCTCTCGGCGGCGCGCCAAACTTTCCGGGCGGCGCATCGGACATCCGGGACAATGCGTCAGAGGATCAGTTGATCAACCAGGAGATCAAGCGGGCAATCGACGAGCAACTCGCTCAAAAAGGCCTTACCAAGGTCGACAAAAACGCCGACATTCAGGTGGGCTACCACGCTGCCATCCGTCAGGAACAGAGCCTGTATTTATCGGGCATGGGCTGGGGCGGCGGAGGCTGGGGAGGCCCATGGAATGGTTCAGCGCAGGGCCAGACTTCTAGCGTTCCAATCGGGACGATAGTCGTGGACCTGTATGACCACGCACAGAAACAGCTGATTTGGCGTGGAGATGCGACCAAGACCATCGACCTGAAGAAGGATCCGGATAAGAACTACAAGAATCTGCAAAACGCGATGGCCAAGCTCTTCAAGAACTATCCGCCTCAGCCAAAGAAGTAAGCGCCACCGCAAAACAAGCTAGTCTGGCCCCGTGATTGCGGCAGCCTTCGGGCCAGAAAAGGAGGAGCGATGGACTCACGTTTCTGGGATGTATATCGGGATGTTCGATCTCTCATTCAAAAGCCGGACGACGCCCTTTACATCCTTCACACATCCATCGGCGCGATTACGGTCCACAAGTTCGTGTATCGATCCGAAGCAGGTTACGTGTTTCTACAGGGCGTTGACGAAAACGGGCGGGAACGCACGGCAGGCTTCACCGAGCAACAGCTTTCAACATTCGTATTCGAGATTCGGATGAAGTCAACGGACAAGAACGGGCAAATCAGGTTCAATCCGAACGTTGCTGAGAGCCTTTACTAGAATCTCCGGCAGGGCCGATTCGTTCCTATTTCGAAGGGAACGCTTTTAAGAAATTCGCACCTAGAAACGCGCATTCACGGATGCACTCCTGATGCGCAGATCCTGAGATCGTCCAGACTGAGAGCGTGCAACGATGGAAAATTCCTCGGCTTTCAACTCCAAACACAAAGCAGCATACATGCAGATCTCCAGAGGTCCAAGAACGACGAATTCAGCATCGGCGCTAGCTCTTCTGTTCCTTGTGTTGTTTGTGAAGCTCTTGGAAGCAGCAGAGCCCAAACAAGAGACTCTTCGAGTTTGGGATGAATACATTCGGATCGTAAACCTGAATGTCGCAAAGACCGCGGCCGGGGACAGCCAGTTTTTATGGACCGATGAGTCGCTAGATATGACTCGGCGCCTGCAGCAAAATGAGGTGGTAGTAACAAATCACGATCCCAAAGGGGTGCCTCAAGGAATGATCCATGACTGGGTTGGGGCAGTGTTCGTGCCAAACGTGACACTTGATCAGGCAATGAGCGTGCTCGAGAATTATGACCGCTACAACGAGTTCTACCAACCCTTGGTCAGGAAGTGCACGACTCTCGCACGAGACGGGGATCGAGTCAAATTAAACATTGTTGCGACTCAAAAGGCCTTTTCACTGACAGCGGCAGTGAAGACCGAAGAGCAGGTCCAAATTGTGAGGTTGGGTCCTAAGAAGGCATACATCACGAGCAGCGCCGTTCGGGTCCAAGAAATCGCCGATTATGGCCGGCCCACCGAGCATCCGTATCCGGAGAGCCGACGACCGGGTTACGTCTGGCGCGATGTCACTGTTCAGCGACTCGAAGAGCGCGATGGTGGCGTGTACGTTGAATTGGAGACGATCGTTTTGAGCCGTGGAATTCCTCTGGAGTTCCGCTGGCTCATTAAGCCGTTAGTTGACGACTTGCCCCGGAAGCTAATGCTCGATACGCTCAATGACACGCGGATTGCTGTCCTGCAGGAAGCCCAATTATCCACGTCGCAACGCCTGGCCTTAACAGGGTCGGTGACTCACAGAAATTGACTTCATTGAGAGTTTGGCGACCGTTTGGCGTGCACCCCATTTATCAGAATTCTGTTGGGCTCCAAAGCTTTCCTTGACTCTTGTCGAATCACGATTTTAACCCCTCTCAATGGGCTGGCAGTATGCCTCTGCGCTCAAGGGGCAATGCTTGAACAACCCTCACACATCGATGAATGAAACGACGTGTCCCTTTTCAGTCAGACCACACTTGGTCAGGAACGAAGATCTAGCGCCCTTTTTCAGAGAGATACCATGCTCAAATTCCAATCGCAGTTTCTCGGGCGGCTCGAAGCGATGCGGCATCGCAGCCCATCGGGTCAGAGGTCATACCATCGGCCACACCGTCCTTTGCGTCGCACCGATCCCATCAGCGCATCCATGAAGAGCTTGCGATCGCCTTCGGATTCGGTGTGGGGGATTTTGTGGGTATACTGCTTCAAAATCCTGGGCAACTGTGGGTAATCCCACAGTTGTCTAGAAACGATAGGCTGTTGAAAGTTACTTAAAATAAGCAATATAGAGCACTACTTAGCAACCCTTAAATATGCAAATGTCTAGTGTAGTGTCTCATTAATAGAATCATTTATGGATCGAGCCTTCTCTTATGATGAGGAGACTTGGATATGCGTGTAGCGGAGCCCATTGTTCTGAGTGAAGAGGTGCGGCGGAAGTTGGAGCGGCAGTCGCGCGGGCGCTCCACACAGGCACGCGTGGTGCTGCGCAGCCGCATCGTTTTGCTTGCGTCCGAAGGGCTCCAAAACAAACAGATTGCAATGGCGCTGGATGTTGCTCCCCGCATGGCGGCACTTTGGCGGGGGCGGTTTATCGAACAGGGCATCGAAGGTCTTTTGAAAGATGCGCCTCGGCCCGGTCGCTCGGAGTCGATCTCCAGGGCTTGCTTGATCGAAAAGACCACCCAGAGCACTCCGGCCAATGCGACGCACTGGTCCACGCGCACCATGGCGCGGGAGATGGGCATTTCCAAAGCTTCGGTGTCGCGCATCTGGCGGGCCAGCGGCCAGTCGAATCGATATAAGTCACAAACCAAGGATCGGCATCCCCCAGGAGTAACGGCTCGACATAGGTGATTTTGAGCGCGTCGGGCAACTGATTTTGCAACAAAGTACCCACCTCGGCTGTGCCGGTTGAGAGCGTGTCGAGGACGTGATCGATGTTGACGTTAAGCTTTTTGACATTGGTCTTGAGAAAGAAGGGTTCGCCGCCGAGCGAGAAGAAAGCGAATCGAGTCCATCCCGGAGCCCACATGTGCGACCACACCGGGTTCATCAGCAACGGCGGAGTTCCGTCTGGAGATGCTGCAATGATGTTTGCCGTGTACATCGCCACATACCCATCGTCGCGATACCCGAGGGCAACCACCTGTCCGAACTGTACAAAGAACTTTAAGGTGGTGAAGCTTTGGCTCAGGGCAAGCTCGTGGTTTCGATAAAACTCATAGGGCTTGGAAAGCGACAGGTCACTGTTAACCCTATAGATCTCAAAGACCCCATTCTTCGCTGTGTACACGCTCAAATAGGGTTGATTCCCGAGCGTAAAGATGTTGAGTTTATCCTTGGCCTTGCCGATTGCCAACTTTGTTTTTGAAGGAGAAAGAAATGGAGACGCAGCGCTGACTTCATAGACATCGGCCGAGGCAGACGAGGATTCATAGGCAACGAGATAGGATTGAGCTTTCATCGTCAACGGAACAACCACCGAGTAAGAGGACGAGAGCGCCGCGGTGCCAAGTTGCTTCACTCTGGCAGTGCTCAAGGACGACCCGGGCGAGACCGAAAACACCGTGGCTGTCGGTTTGGATTGAGTAGGCATTGATTACAAGCTCCGTTGTGGAAAAAGCGCCGCAGATGGAAACTAAAGCGCTGCGATAATCGCCGCGCAAGTGATGGCGCTGCACACGGTGCTCCATCTTCCGTATGACTTGTAGATTGCTGCCGCCGCGTGAGCCTGTTGTTTCATCGTCCCCTCGGATTTGATTTGAGGGTCAGAGACATTCCGCACCGCAAGCCATGCAGGCGGCGAAGTCATCTTACTGGTTACGAAACCTAGCACCGCGTCGCCCATCTCCGACAGATGCCCAAGGCCTTGCAACTGGTAGGTGTTCTTGCTGGTATCAAAGCCAAAGAAATCTGTTGTGACCACCGATTGGGTGATTCCCCGCAGCGGCGCGACGTAAATCGTCGGTTGCCTCTTGTTATCCGGGGGCAAACGGTCCGAATTTGCCTTGAACAGCTTTTTCGCCGTCGCAAAGTTCTTTCGGTTCGGCGCCTCGCTCGCATACGGCGGCTGGCCGCCGAAGAGCTTCTTAAACTTCTTGATCGCATCGAAGTGCACCACCGGACTCACGATTACGTCGCCCACCTCGGTATCCCGGCCGATTCCACCGCCAGTTCCAGTCGTCAACACAAGCTTGGGCTGTACTTCTTCAATGAGTTGCTTCCACACCTCGATATTGGGAGCCTTGGGTCCATCTTGAGACAGGTGCGATTCGGACTTGAAGACGATTACACTGTGGCCAGCGATGGTCGTCTTCCAATAGGCGCCGAGTCTCCCTGCAAGAAGGGCCGGACAACCTGCGCGAAATAGAGGCTTGAGTTTGGCGAAATTATGCGTATAAGGCTCATAATCTTTGCTGTCCTTTTCGGGTGTAAGAACTTTGCTTGTGGCATGGCCTTCGTCGACTGTCCAGGCAACCACCAGGACGTCGGCCTTTGGCAATGCGCCGCCGGGGCCCTTTCCCGGTGAGGAAGCGGTCTTGGGCTTCATTCCGCGGGGCCAGGGTATGTCTTCGAAGCGGGACAGACCAGTGGCCGTGCTGAAGCTCAAGAAATTCTTCCCTGTGTCGGAATCCGAATCAAAGTCGATGATTTCCCGCTGGTAGTCCTCAGGGGTGGCTTCCCCCAAGGTGTCCCGCACGATGAGCCGCATGCCACGCGCAACCCAACTTGAATCTCTGCCTTTTACCCTAGGCGAGCTGGAACGAACCGCGATCCCAGGGAAAGAGACCTCTTCAATCGCCCTTGTGAGATGTCTCTTCAAGTAAAGGATCTTCCTGATCGAGGCAGGGGCCACGGCGCAAACCGGAGCACTGATCCTTGTGGCGGGAAAGCGAAATGCAGATTGTATGGAAACAGGATGCGCGGACTCAATGGATGAGTCCGCGCATCGTTGCTTAAGACTAAGTTGATTAGCGGAGGCTGCCTGTTGTGGCATTAACTGAGGTGCCAATGATGTCGCCCGAGACGACGAGTTCAACTCTGCGATTCTGCTGGCGACCTGTTGGGTTATCGTTCGTGGCTACTGGCTGAGTATTGCCATAGCCCTGAGCTGTAACCGAATTGGAATTGACCCCGGATTCGATGAGGTAATCGCGCACCGAGCCTGCGCGGTGTTCAGACAGCGTCTGGTTCATGTCGTCGTCGCCAACGTTATCGGTGTAGCCGCCAACCTGGACGTTGATGCCAGGATAGGCAAGCAGGATGCCGGCAACCTTGGCGAGTTTCTCGCGGGCTCCAGGCTTCAAGGAGTATTGGCCTGTATCGAATAAGACGTCAGACATGTTGACGATGAGACCGCGTGCGCTGTCGCGTGTCTGGAGAATGAGATTCAGTTGCGTCGAGAGACGGGCGCGCATTTCAGCCTTGTCGCTGTCGGCTTGTTGCGCGTGGCGATTGGCTTTGGCAGCGTCCTCCTGCGCGTCTGACACGGCATGGGCTGAAGATGCCTGGCTTGCTGCCATGTCCAGCTTGGTTTGTGCCGAGTCAGATTCCGCGCGGGTCGCTTCCAATTGCGCGCTCGCCTGGTCAGCTTTGGCCTTGTCTCGTTGGCGATTGGCGTCGTCGGCCTGCGCCTGGGTTTGGGCCTGTGCGTCTGCGGATGCCTGCTGACTTGCTGCCATCTCGATCTTGGTTTGTGCCGACTCGGATTGGGCGCGAGCGGCGTCGGATTGCGCATTGGCTGCGTCAGCCTGGGCTCGTTCAGAGCGGCGCGTTGCGTCGTCGGTTTGCGCTTGCGAATTCGCCAATGCATTTGCTGAGTCCTGGCGCTCCTCGCGGTTGCGAGCCTCGTCCATCTTCTTGACAGCGATTGCCCGCGCGTCTTCGGCGGTTTGAACCACTTCACGTGACACGGCAATCAACTGCTTTGTCTGATGATGCCGGTCGATCGCGTATTGATCGGCGTTATCCATCAGCTTGAGGGCATGGCCATAGCTCTCGTCAGCGTACTGTTCCGCGCCCTCCGATTTGGCGATGCGCATCGCGTTGCGCGCTTCATAGAACTCGAGAGGCAAGCCGGCATTCAAAATAATCGGATCGAATTTGTATCCGGTGGGAAGGTAGCCGCCGCGTTCCATCAGTTCAAACTTTGCGTGAACTTCTTCTGCGGTTCCGCGAGTGTCGGGGCGAACGACGTTTTCGAGCACCACCACATTGCTGGGTTGCTGGACAGCGTAATACGGTTCCGCACTGACAATGAGAGCGAATGCCTGGAGGCTTGTGGTCACGTTGAGCTTGCTGCGGCTGTTGCCGCCGACGAGAACTTCACCCAGATTGACGGGGCGACCCTCAGGCGAGATCGCCCACAGAACGTACGTCAAATACTCGCTGCCAAAGCTGGTCGGCTTGTCGAGGTTGGAGAATTCCGCTTCAATCGAGATGGATCCGCGTTTGCTACTTACTTTGGCTTCGCCTCTGGCCGAGGACATCAAGTCAGTGCCGGCAAAATCAAGCTTTGTGCTTCCGCCGCGGTGCTGGTAATTGACTGCCTCAATCGTGCGGCTGACCATCTTGACGCGGAATTCGGTGCGCCCTTCATGACGATCAGATGTCTGGGTTTGAGAATTGACCTGAGCCAGCCCAGCCACACTAATTACGCCGGTTAATGCTAACGACAATGCGATTTTCACTAATCTTCCTTGGGCAGTTGCCTGCCGTGTTGCAGTTTTGTTGCGGGTGAGAACAGATGCACCTGCTCGGGGCAGAGTGCACATCTGTTATGGGCCCCCGACGCGATAGTGCGAAAGTTGCTGCCACAGCCCGAAAGCTTTCAGAAGCCAGACAGCCACCACGATCACAACGACTGCGTTCAGGATCCCTTTGATGGTGTGTTGCATTGGAACAAAGCGGTTCACCAACCAAAGAAGAAAGCCCACCACGATGAGAATTCCTACAAGTTGAAGGAGGGGCACGATTGATCACCTATCGAGGTTCAACTCTCTCATGAGCGGGGATCGCAGTCTGTTCCGTTCTATACACCACATCTCGTTTAGCCCATCAATCAAATCGCGAGCTTCAGGGTCCCATCCGGTGGAGGTGAGTATGTGGCTATCTCATGTTGCGCCCACCCTGGCAGCTTACCTGCGCGCACCAGGTGAACAATGTCCGGGCGAAGATTCTGCGAGGCCCGAGAACACCCCATCTTCAAAATGACGAAGCGCGGCCTTAGCCCCGCTTCGTCATTCGCCTTCCGGTTTACCGCCAGTGCCCTTCCTCTAATTCCCAATGGTCGCCATGGTGGACCCACCTGTGCGCAACCCAAACCGCATGTTCACGGGGCGGGCGGTCCCAGCGGCCAGATGTCCAGACATAGTGGTCGCCTTCGTAGCGGTGGTACCCGGAGATCCACACATAGCCCCGCCCTGGAGGCGGACCCCTGTGCTCGTGAACCGGCGGCGGCGGCCCGATGCGGACCACAACCTGCGCGAACGAAGCCGCAGGCAACATTGTGAGAGCTAGCAATACTGCCAGTGCAATCTTCTTCATGATGAAAAGCCTCCAAGCTGCTTGAGTGTTCGGCCAGAAGCGGCGCAGCGAATGATCCGAATGCGGGAACACTCGCTCGATAGCGCTGACCGAGCTACTTCTCGAGCACTTTCTCGATCCGCCCAACCTTTTTCTCAACTTTGCCGAGGTTGTGTTCGGCTTTACCTTTAGCCTCTAAGGCTGAATTGTTCGTGACTTTGCCCGCCGCCTCTTTGACAGCGCCTTTTACTTCGTGGACGTTTCCGCTGATCTTATCCTTCGTACTGGGCTTCATCTCTCTTCTCCATTTCGTTTGACAACGCATTGTCCGCGGATCCCTACGCCGGGTCTCCTTCTGGATTCGATTACGTATTCGTATTCACAGTTTCAGCAGCCGATCAAAGAAGGAGCGATAGCGCCGCAAGGCGACGCGCAGGTCCTCTGTGGACACGTTGTCACCGCGGTCCCATTGCTTCTCCAGGCCTGAACGCTCATTAGCGAAGCCCTCGGCAAGTCGCTGCATCACCGTTGCTACCAGTTTGTCTGCGTCCTTGACTGTCCCGCGTGGCTCGTCGACGAAACACGTCTGTATCTTGATCCACTGCGACCGGAATTCTCCCATTTCCGACTCAGAAAATAGGGGAATAGATTCCAGAGCCGCAGCCACTCGGTCCAGGGCTTCTGACTCGTTACCCTTTACAAGCCTGGGTCCGTCGTGTTGCTTTGGCGCGCCATTCTTCGCCAGATCGACCGTCGTAAGATCTTCATCCATGGTCTTAAGTTCATCCATCATGCCACTGCTTTCTTATCGACAGTCGTTGATACCTGCACCAGTTCTTCAAATAAAGAACGGTAGTGAATCATCGCTGTTCTTAGATCTTCCGTAGTTGCCTGGTCTTTCCGAAGGCGCAACGCAATCTCATGCGCAGACCGGTAGTTCTCCACCACTCTGGGATGATCAACAGAAATGTCGGCCGCACTTTGATCGAAAGCGGTTACGGGGTAGCCGCGTGCTTCCATGACGGAGGACACCAAGTCGTCAGCTTCTGTGACTGCTCCCTTTGGAGAATCGACAAAGCGAGACTGCACAGACTCCCACTTCTTCGAATAACGTTCGCGTTCCGTCGTATCAAGATCGCGGATCTTGAGCTTTTCAACCCGCTTCTCGCGATCCTCCAATTTTGATTCAGCTTTTCTTCCTGAGCCATGTGTCAAAACCGCCCTGTCATACTCCGAGCCGAATTTTTGGCGCAGGCCTGCTGTGGTACGCCTGCGGTTTCGCACGTAAAGCCAAACCAACACAGCGGCGATCACAATCAGCGCCGCAGCTAAAACAAGCACTTTCGAATCGAGCAGATCCAGATTCATTGGTACCTCCACAGGGATAGGTTTATTCAAGGAATTTTTGCCGCAGTCTTAACGTCGCGAATGACCATAATCAACCTTCAAGCAAAGTAAAGCTGGTCAAAATTGACCTTCGCTTGAATCCAGACCTGCAGCACCCATGACAAGAACGGATGAATGGACATTGTCTTCATGAACCGAAAGAATGTCATTGTTCACATGGTGAGCAATCCAATACAGCGCAGCCGAGACAATTGAATGAAGCTGGAGGTCGGCTCTTCGGGGCAGGAATTGCCCATTTCCCTACTCGGGCTTGGCGCCGTTCAAAGGACGAATATGAAGAAAACGAAGTTACTCACAGTCTTGCTGACCCTGTTTGCAATTGGGACGATGGTTGGCTGCTCTAGGTTCTCAACCAAGTCACCGGATGTTGCGGACAGCATTCGCAAATCGCTCGATCAAGCAGGCCTCAAGGACGTCACCGTCAGTCAAGATCGTGACAAGGGTATCGTGACTCTCGGCGGACAAGTCGCCAGTAGTGATCAGAAGGCACAAGCTGAATCCCTGGCGAAGTCCTTTGCGGGAGCAGAGGTTGTCGCGGACCAGGTTGCCGTGATTCCCGCGGGCGCAGAAAAAGAAGCAAAGGCAATGAACTCTGATTTGGACCAGGGCATCGAGAAGAATCTGGACGCCGCTCTGATCCAGAACAAGATGCATCAGGACGTGAAATACAGCGTGAAGAGTGGCGTAGTCACACTAAGTGGAGAAGTGAATTCGGAAGAAAATCGCACGTTCGCCGAAAAGGTGGCGACCGGAGTGCCGAATGTGCAGCAAGTTGTGAACAATCTCCAGATCAAGAATCAGAAAGCCACTTCAGGGCAGTAGGACCATCTGAAGAGAAAAGGGACAACTAAAATGCTCGTACTCATCATTGTTCTGGTGTTGGTGTTTGGCTTGGGCGGGGGATACTACGGTTACGGACGGTGGGGCACCGGCGGTGGCGCAGGCATAGGGATTGGTACAGTGCTTGTGATTTTGCTGGTGTGCTTTATGTTGGGGCTTTTCAGGTAAAGCGATTGGCGACAAACAATTGTTCCCCGCCACCGAGCGCGCAATGGAGTCGGTGATTCTGTGACGGGGCCCCCTAGCCGTGGCCAGGTCACCACTGTCTTCAAGGAGCGAGCCTCCTGGGAAAACGTCTGTAAACAGCTCGAATCGAGAGCAAAATGAAACATACTTCGCGATCGAGGCGGATTACACTGCTTCAATGGGGTGTTTTATGAACGCCAGCGAAGCTAACCGTGAACGCGTATCCAGGCTTCTCCTCATCGAACGAGAGCAGTTGCGGGCACAGTTCGCGACCGTAGATAAAGAAAGCCCCAACGTGAAGCGAGACAAGCCTCCGATGTCCGAAACGAGGCAATTTTGGAGTTCTGGTCCGAGCGATAGGATTCAATCAATCGCTTCGTGACCCGTTGCGGGTCCGCTTCCCTTGCGCATCACAGTCGTTTCAAGTACCGGCTGCCGCGGCAGTTTGTGATCGCGCTTGCAAGAGCGAATACATCGGCGACTCAGTTTCCTATTCAGACCCTGTCGCAATCCAGCGTCTCAGCGAAAGCATATGCAGTAGAACCTGCCAAGGTAGGAATGGCTAGAAACCCGACCCCCACAATACCCAGGCTGAACAGGGTCGCGGCGAAATTACCCGCAAAAGGTCGAAGGGCTTCAGCGGCCTGGCGCGAAGTCTCGATATTCGTGATGCCATGCCGATTGAGAGTGATGGCTGTGGTCAGGATAATGAAAAACATGACCATATTCGAGAAGAACGCACCTTACACCCACGTCGATTTTTCTTAGATCGAGTTCCTGGGACGAAGCGCCCTTCCGAAGAGCAAGCGTGTTCTGCCCCGCAGACTTTTCTTCCTCAACTTCTTCGCTCGCCTGCCAGAAGAACAGATTGGGACTGATTGTGGTGCCAAAGGATCGCGACCAGAGTTGCCCATTCGCTTCTGCTGTGCGGCATCGACGGCACCAGGGTATCGTGCAGCACTTGGCCCCAATTGGCTCTCACTACAAATGCCGTAACTGGGTATGCGAAAAGCACGAGAACCATCCACTTGAGGACGTTCGCGATCTGGTGATACTGGAGCCGGACTGTAGCCCATGAAATGAGAAGCGCGAATCCTCCGCGAGAAAGAGCGAATGTGCAATTCCTTCAAATCGAGACTTAAGGAGACGTAGACTCGTTACTGATTCTCGAGGTTACGATCCGGGGCCTGTCCGACGCTTTCACTTCACGAGGAATTATCGAGCAGACTGCCGATCTCGCCTCTTCTCTTGCTAGTCCTTGTCATAAACCAGTATCACAGTCATTTCCTTTCCGTCGGTGTCAGCACCCTTGGCAGTCAACGTCATCGTCTTGCCTTCGTTTGAGATCACGAGGCGTCCAGTGGCGGAATACTTTCCAGTCGTGTTCTTCGCTTCGTACTGGAAGGTATTGGAATCTACCTTCTTGATCGACACGGTGTCGTACGGCGCCCCTTTGCCTGTGACTCCAGCCGGCGTGCCATCGTAGTTTGCCGAATAAGTGGTGTTGATCGCCGTGCCGTCTGTCCGCTCGCCAGTGGTTGTCACCTTCACGCCGCCGGGAACCGCTTCCCGCACTACGAGCAAGCTCTTCACCAGCCAGGGCGCTGGGGTGTATTTGGATGCCGCGAGGTTGATCTTCCAGGTGCCGAGAGAATTATCCGCTTCCAAGGCAACCAACGTAGTGGCGAGTGCCAATGTCGCCAAAGCAACACCGAACATTTTTCGCATGATGAAACCTCCTCTTGAAATTGAGTAAAAGTGATTGTGAGTGCTCCGGCTATTTTTGCTTATCCAGCGCAATTCAGGTCTCACTTCGACGAGCTGGCCTTTGGGTTCTTAACCTGCAATCGGTCTCCCGCTTCGGACCGTTGTCGACCTGCTTCTGGTTGCGTATCTTTTGCGATTGTTGCCGACTCCGATTGAGAGTCCGGCTAGGACGTGCCGCAGTACATGCCGCGCCTTGTGCAATTGAGACTTCGAGTTTCCCAGGCTGCAGCCGAGCATAGAAGTGATCTCGCTATGTTGAAAACCGTGGACATCGTGAAGGAGAAAGATGCTCCGGTAACCTGGCGCCAGATTGGCAGTGGCGCGGTGGATTGCGAGGCGGTCAACGACCCCGATTTGTGCGATATCGCGAGTGCCGACCCCGCTTCCGATGTGCTCTTCGGGGATGTCGGCCATCATGTAATCGAGTGAAACGATAGGTAGCACACGTTTGCGCAGGTGCATCAGCACGATATTCACGGCAATCCGGTGTAGCCACGTGGTAAATGCGGCCTCGCCGCGGAATGATGCAAGCTTGCGGTGTACCTGAAGAAAGGTCTCCTGCATCAGATCTTCCGCCTCTGAAAAATCGTGCACCATCCGCATGCAAATGGAGAAGACTCGCTTTTTGTGCTGCAAGTAGAGTTTGGAGAATGCTTCGCTATCGCCGGCCTGGGCGCGCGTCAGTACATCGCTGAGGATCGATGGATCTGGAGTCACGAGCCCCGGGCGCTTCGAAGCAAGAGCGTGATTTGAGTCGAGTAAAGAAATGGGAAGGGTAGAGGCCACAATATTTCTCCAAGGCGGACTCGCCATGATCAAGAGGTCCGCAAACTTGCTGCTTGGACTTGCTTGCTTAAAGGACGGGTCAAGCAGTCGAATGGAAAAACCGTAATTCGCTGCGACAGTAGCTCCTTTCAGGTTGCTCCCAACCTTCCGGGGAGTCTGTGCCGTATTGCTCGCTTTCCACTCATTTCAGTGGAGAGTTCATCGATCGGCGAGGGCGCAGAAGGATTCTGGTTCAACGGTGGCGGCGCATAGAAGGCGCCAAGGGCGAACCCCATCTACAGTTCTGGTGAGAAGAAGCCGTGGGTCAATCTCCCGAAGGATTCTCCTGTACCTTGCCGCGGAAAGCAATATGCTCCACGACGGTGCCGAGATCACGAGCATTCAAATCAGCGTAGCGTGCGTGAAGGTTGCCCGACCCGCCTTTGTCGTCGCGGCCGGAGTTTTGCAGGAGGGAATCGGGCTTGTGGTCAGAGCCGAAGACGCGAAGCGGCGCAGCTTTTCTCCAGCGGTTGTCAAGGAGTGTAGCTAAGACAAAGATGATGATTAGAACCAAGGCGAAGCCGGCTAGAAGCAATTGAATATCCGTGAAGTGGGAGTACATGCTTTCTCCATTTACTATCCGCAAACGGCAAGTGAGACATCTTGTGCGGAGTCGGGTACGTGCGAAATTGTGAAGTGCGACGTCGGACTATCAGCTAGCGTACGATCCTCTTACTTGGCGCCAGACCGCCTTACGCTCGCAGGGGCGCCACAGGGATATAGCTATGGGATCCTCTCAAACAATGGCATTGCAATCTGTCCCACTTTGATCACTGCGGGGAAAAAACGAGAGGTGCTGGGGAGTCAACCTGGAGTGCTCAGCACAAGGCGGCGTTACGGAGCATTTCGTAGGTCTCATCTCCCGCAAGCAGCTGCAGAAGTGGATGAGGCTCTAGCGAATTAACCTCCCAAACGAGCAAATCTGACCAACAGCCTGGCCTGAGGCTCTGTCAGGATCAGTATCTTGGCAAAAGGTCTGAACATCTCCAGGGGGAATTCTTGACGCTATCAATCCAGACAGATGAATCGCGGCCTCCAATGAAGATCCGATGGGCGATTGCTCTGATATCTGTCACGGTTTTTGGGACTGCATTCCCAGTGCAGGCTAGATCGCAGTCGTCTTCGAATACCGGGCATTCCATGGCAGATGCAGGAACGACAACTTCAGGGACAGTGAATCTGGCATACGTAAGTCCACCACCGTCAAAGACGTTGAGGAGCTTTACTTTTGACGCATTGGGCCCTTATGCCGTGACGGGCGCAGCGCTCGCGGCTGGTCTCGACCAGGCAACAAATACGCCTCCGCAATGGAAGCAGGGCTTTGTCGGCTACTCCGAACGATTCGGGTCAGATTTTGGGATCGAAGTGGTTGGAACTACCACGCGCTATGGGCTGGCAGCAGCTTTCATGGAAGATACCTCGTTCTATCCATGCGATTGCAGAGGCTTCTTTACTCGGCTCCGCCATGCAGCGATCTCCACGTTCACGGCACGCCGCCACGAAGATGGTCATCGCGTCTTCTCTATCCCTGGGGTTGTCGCGCCCTATGCCGGCACAACGGCGGCTGTCTACGGTTGGTACTCACCATCTCAAGAGCGTGGGGAACCTGGGAAGGATGGAGAATCGCCTCCGTTGCACTCGGCAGCGAGAGCAAGTAATGGCCACGGGATTCGAGAAAGATGAGTCCCTGCTGCGTGATCCCGAAGACTGGAGTTCGAAGATGCGTCTGTCCTTGAAGCCTCGTTACCAGTCCGGTTTTCTCAAGGCGTGTCAGCCTCCAACGCAGCGACCGCGGGCGTTCAGCGATGATTTCAAGGGAAAACAGTTCGCACAACTGATCGAAACAGATGGCCCGAGCGTTCCGTATATGCAACAAGACCGGCACGTCGCGCGCATCTGAGAGTGCGATATGGCCCTTGTAATACCTCACCGGAGCGCTCCTTCGTTGACATCCTTAAGCCTGATTCGGCACCGAACTCGATCGACCTGCCATCGTCCGAGGTCGCTCTCGACCCAATCACCGCTTCCGAACAGCAGCATTGCTTCGTACTTTTCGCCGCGCAAGCTGATCGAGATTGGGCGGACGCCGGCCGATTTCCAGCCGGGTTGGGCGAACTGGATTGCGCCATGCTCCTCAGATTTGAGGGTGACCAGGTAGGCGTCGGGCGCCATCTCTGTGGTGCGGCGCTCGAATAAGAGGTGCATTTTGCCGGCAAACTGGTGCGGCCCCGAGCACTGAAAAGTCATGCCCACGGCGCGCAATGTGAACTCCGGATCGAATCCGCTTTTCGAATTGAAGCGGACCTGACCTGGAAAGATGGCGCAGTGACGGAGGCGCCTTCCCGACATCAGCGCTGCGGCATTGAACCAGGCCGCTCGCCGCCGGAAGCAAAGCGGATCATTCGTGTCGCGTGAATGCATAGCCCACCAATTCGTCCCGAAACTGACTACGCGGACGTGCATGGCGCCAACTCCGCTGTAAGCATCCCCAGGACGGCGCGCGTCTGGAGCATTCGCTCCGGACCGTTGAGCGAATCGAGAAACCGGATGCGCTCCGAGGAAAGGCTGGAAAGCACCGAATTTCTGTCATGAAAAAGAGTGAGCAGCTTGTCCAACTCGACCATTGCGTGCGCAAATGCGACCTCCTCGCCGTTCTCGGTCCCGAGTTCCTGAAGAAGATACTCGTCCCAACTCCCTGCGACCGAATAGTCGAAAACGCTTCTTTTGTAGACAACCCACAGCGCAAAGTACGGGTTCTTCTGCGCAAGATGTTGGAGCGGTTCCTGAATCAGCTCTTGTGGGGAGGCCGATCTCTGCGCGTAATCTTCTGAGAATGTCGGCCGCGCTCGATCAAGTAGATGTCCCGTAAGGCTTCCGAAGATCTCATCATTTACCTCTTCCAATGCAGCCGTCCGTTCTGGCTCCTGAAGCATCTCGACGCGTTCAAATTCCCGTGCAATCGGAATGGGAAATGGAAGTCTCTGCATGCGGTAGAAGCTCCGAAAGAGCTCCATACGGCCGAAGGCAAGCGCGTAAGGCTGATCCGAGACAGCAATCTCACGGCGAACATACGAGAGCCAGTCGTCATGGCTTGTGAAGTCGGATGGAGTCTTTCTGGTCATTCTGGCCCTTTCAAGCGCCCTTGAGAGTCGCATTACGACGCCGCTCCTGGTCAAGCAGGGCGGTCGTTTGGTTCAGGCGCTGTTTGAGATTCTGTTCGCTGTTCTGAAGCGCTTCCACGCGCCGCTGCAACAGGAGATTGTTTTGCTGCAGACTCGCTGTGGTTGCATCTGGCGCCGAGGCTTCGATCTTTTCCGCCTCCACCGGCGAGATTCCCTTGCCATCAGCGAGACTGCGAACGCCCCGCGTCAAGCTTCCGGTCGCCTCGGCATCCTGTTGCGAAATGCCTGCCTTCTGAGACAGGTCCTTTTCCACATCGGCGTTATGGGCTTCGACTAGCTGATTGAACTGCTGGGTCCGGCGCTCAATCTCGATCCTGTCGCTCACGCGGCCGTTCCATAACTGTGCGATGAGAGACGCCGCGATGACTTCATGCTTGTCGGCGGCGTGCCACTGAAGAAGGACAATGGCGACCAGTCCGCTGAGCAAAAGCAGCGTCACCACATTCGACCAGAAGTAGAGATCGTCGATGGTGTTTTCAACAACAGCGTTCCGGGCGAATTCCATCGACGCGCCATAGTCGATGCCATGCGGATTGATCTTGCCCAGTGCGTAGTCAAAGAATCCCTGGCGTTTCGGGGCAGACTGCGAGGTTGGAGTGGTCGGCAGGTCCAGAGTTTGACCAAGAGATTTCCAGTGCATGCAGCAGAGCAAGATGGCAATTGCTGCCCATCGGATTGTGACCTGATTACGCATCATCACTGCCCGCTCGCCTCACCGAGGAACAACCCAGCCGTTCTCCTGCGCCGCTGTTTCCGGTTCTCGGCTTCCTTGAAACGCAGATTCACACCGACCTCCGGGTCAAGATAGCTGTGCATCTTTGGATAGAGGAAAGTCTCCAGGCCCTCGATTTGAAACCGCGGAGCTCGCCGAACGTGCAGATGGGAGTAGCGGGTGCCCTCGCGGCTATCCACCATGAGAATCTCCATCTGGCCCACTGGAAGGTTCTTAATGTGATCCTCGCGGGCGCGGGTCTCTTTGATGTCGCTTTCGCTCCCCGTTCCTGTTTCGGTGTATCTGGTCGAGAAAATCCCGGTTCGGCGCACCGACAAGCTGCGCCGTTTGGTCGCAATCCGGGCCGATGCCTTCAAGAACCATTGCGCCGTGTTCTCCTCCGAGACGTTCATGATCATCTTCGTTCCTGGAGCGGACGAGACCTCGTCGGCGAACGCCTGGCTTACCCGCTGTAACTGGGGCATGCTTTGGAAGGAGAAGAGAAACGATACGCGCGCGCCGCGCGCCGTTTGGATCACCTGGGTAAACCCCGGATAGGCGAAGGGTGCGAACTCGTCCAGGATCACCGAAAGCATACCCTGCTCAACCGGATCACGGCTCGTGATGTGTGCGGTATTCGACCTCAAGACATCGAATGAATTTGGATCGTGGGACAAAACAGGTACGCCACGGCTGATGAGATTCGGGGAGCTTTGCAGGGGTGCTCCGAAACGCCAGTGAAATTCCTTCAAATAGAGCTAAATTGAACAGGCGATCCCCACCGATTTGAGTATCCTCGGGAAATTCATTAGATGACAGGGGTGAGAGATGCTGACCTATTCAAACCACCCCAAAGGAGCGCGCCAAATGCAAACATCTTCTCCGGTCACTTTCCGTCACAGGCGTAACCGGGATGGCACATGCGAGTCAATCTGCAAGAGGTGCTATCTCACCGTGGAAACCGCCCTGCGGGAAAAAGACCTCGCAGGGGCGGAACGGAGTCACGACTGCGCGGAACTATTGGAAATCAGGACAAACGGAGCCGTAACGTGGGACAAGCGACAGGATTGCCAGGGGTGAGAGATGCTGACTCTATTGAAACCACGCTTCCCACATCGACGCAATGCCGACGGTAGCCACGATTCGATCTGCACCGTTTGTCTTGCGACGGTAGCCAGGGTTCAGAATGAATGGGAGCTAGCTGCCCATGAATCTGCCCATGTGTGTGAGCCAGCGAACCTCTATCGGGCCAGTCAAAGTCGTTCGCCACAGGGTAGTGCCTCAGTTTGAATCCACAGGCTTTTGGGAAGCGGAAACCTTCTCGAAAAGAAAGACAACTTTTCGAGTTCCAGCTTGGGGCACCATCATCGCTACTCGCCACCCCAGTTGATGTTTCGCGTCTAGATACCTTCTGGCTTCCGCCAAAGTCCAAGCATGAATGTCGTAGTGGCGCGGGATGAATGATGGCAAGGGATTTTCCTTTCAATTCAGAGCAAAGTCCATCCAGAGGCTCAGTCTAAATTTTTCGGGGCTGTGCTGCTTCGTCATTGAGCACTGTACCGCTCACTGGGCAAACTAGGAACGTGAAGCCCCGATACCCTGCCGCAATCATTTCGGCGGGGAGTTCCTTCCGTACCAGCTGCACGTTGTGAACGCCGCAAACAGGCGGGTTTGAACCCTTCTTCATGATGCATTGAGTAGGCATTTTCACAACATCCTAATTCACAAGTTCCATGATGGGAAGACGAGCAGGACTGGGGCCGGGTTCCCATCTCGTTTGACCTTCTCAGCAAACGGGAACACACTTTAGACAATCAAGGCTGGCAATTCGCTCATCCATGCCCCGATTGGTCGGGAGGGGTTATGGATTTTGTTGACAGGGACGTGAAGTGCTTCGATTGCGGTGTAATGTTTGTGTTTTCAGCGGCGGAACAGGCATTTTTCAAAGACAAGGGATTCACGAACGATCGGAAACACTGCAGGTTATGTAGGATTCTCCGTGGTAAAGGAATCCGGCGAACCGTCGAAACACAGGTCAAATGCTCGGAATGTGGCTCAAACACAAGCGTTCCGTTTAAACCCACTCAGGATAGGCCGGTGCTTTGCAGAGCTTGCTTCGATCTAAAACGGGGCGCGGTCACTGAGCGGCAATGGTTGACACCGAACCAGGCTTCCGTAGGGCTACAATCTGCTCATGTCACAGGCGTGTTTGAGTGATGGTCGAAGACCTGTACTACAAAGCGATGCACTACAACTTTGACGGTATCCGGTGGGAGCCGACGGACGTATCTTTCACCAATGAGGAAGCCGGTGAAGCGATGAACTCTGTTGCGGTGGCTATTCGCCTTGTTGTGGCCCCCAAGAGCACACGCGGATTGTGTATCTCGCCTTGGACGCCTACATGATTGCGTCGATCCCGGCGCTCCCGAAAACCTGTACCCGGAAAATTCAAAGGCAGCGTTACTAAAAAGGACGAGGGCGCAGCGCATTCCATTCAGGCCAGGAGTTCGCTACTCCAACAAAGGCCGAATACATTCGCGCAGACCAATTCTGTCTTCTCATCTTTCGCTTGGAAAAGGGCGGCGGACCATACATTTTCCGGGTGGGCTGTGACTCAGGCATCACCCAAAGAAATGCTTCGGTGCTTTGTATGATCAGCTAGGAGGCGTCCATCGAGCCGGTTCAGGCTTGATGGGTATCGACCATCCAGCATTTGCCGCGTGGATCCGCGCACAAACTACGTCGTTTGCGCCGGCGGTGCGGAGTGGAACTCGTACCAATCCAAACGGTGCCACAGGTCATGCCCGTTGGACCGAACCTCTATGTCTTCGAGGGCCATTTTAGGGCTGAAGAACCTATAGTTCTGACTTCCATTCTTCTTTGCGTAATACATCGCAATATCTGCATTTCGGATCAGCGTCTCGCCATCCTGTCCGTCGCTTGGATAGACGCTCACACCGATGCTTGACGTAATGTATATCTCGTGCGAGTCGACGGAATGCACGTCCGACACCGTCTTCAACAACCTCGCCACGGTAAAGACCGCATCCTGCGGATGCTTCAACTCCTGTAGCAGCACAATAAACTCATCGCCTCCCTGGCGTACTACTGTGTCCGGGGAGCGCACGCACTCGAGCAGTCGCTTTGCGACAGATTGCAGGAGCTTGTCGCCTATGAGATGTCCGAGGGAATCGTTGACGTGTTTGAACCCGTCCAAATCCAGAAAAAGCACGGCGGCATGGCCTCTTTGGCGATGGGCAAGGGCGATTGCCTGGCCAATGCGGTCATTCAGGAGCATTCGATTGGGCAACCGAGTGAGAAAGTCGTGCTGGGCAGAGTTAGTCAACTCCTTCTCCAAGGCTCGAGTCGCACTCACGTCGCGAAACACGATGACTGCTCCGGTCACTTGCCCGTCACGATCGTGGATGGGTGCCACCGAGTCTTCGATATTAATCTCTTGTCCGTCGCGCCTGATAAGAAGGCAGTTCAACGGAAGGGTTCCTGTTTGATTCTGGGAAGCTGCTTTTGCCATCGGATCCAGGATGGCTTTTCGAGTAATCGCGTCCACGATCCGAACGCAATCGGCCATAGTCCGTCCGATAGCGTCGTCGAGCCGCCAGCCGGTCATCGTCTCCGC
The DNA here is from genome assembly GCA_963735215.1 of uncultured Acidobacteriaceae bacterium. GTDB lineage: Bacteria > Acidobacteriota > Terriglobia > Terriglobales > Acidobacteriaceae > Telmatobacter. The sequence goes on from CAVTKF010000020.1 coordinate 398,124, forward strand.
AACGCGATTCATGAAGGTGATGTTGCCCTGAGCGTCGGTGCAAATCACCGCATCGCCAATACAGTCGAGAGTGAGTTGTGCGCGTTCCTTCTCAACAAGCTGGATTTCTTCGAGGGCTTTACGTTCGACCGCATTGAAGAGAGTTCGCTTCAATGCGCGAAGCTCAACCTGCCCTTTAATGAGATAGTCTTGTGCACCTTGTTGAATCGCCTGAAGAGCGATTGGCTCGTCGACAGAGTCGCATAGCAGCACTATCGCAGCGAAGGGAGCAGTTATTTGGACTCGCCTGACAGCCTCTAATCCCTTCAATTCTGGCATTCCCAGGTCCAGCAGAACAATTTCCACCGGCTTGATCGCCAGATGCTTCTCGGCATCGCAGAGAGACTCAACATGGGCCAGCTGAAAGACACCTGAACCCACTTGGTCGAGCATTGCGTGAATCGGGCTGGGTTGAGCGGATTGATCTTCGATCAGAAGAACGGTCCTCGCCTGTTTGTTTTCCACGGTTCACCTCTCGCCGGCAAACCTTGCTCTCCGGAGTTCACTGGGGCACTTGCTTCCTGCACAAGCTCTTGTTTCACGATCATTTCAAGAAACGACGCGTGAGTCTGTCCTCTTTAGCTCGCTGCTGGGCAGGCCCGAAGGTGAAATGCTTGGGCTCGCCTTTCGGCGAGCCCATCGGAGGCAATCGTGGCGGGAAAATGCAGATGCGTGGCAAGAATGCGGGGCGCGAAGTAGCTAAGTGGCAGGAGCCATTGCAGAAGATTTGGAGGGAGCCTCTTTAGATGAAGCCTAACCCTGTCCTCGTCCCGTAGCTGGTCAATTTAGCTCACAGAGAGCGTGGCAGGCGCGCGTGCTCGTCGCATACGCTTTGCAATCGTTCTCCCTAGTGCCGTGCGAGAGATTGGCGGACGCTCCCGCGTACTAATGAACTTGCCTTGTCAGAGCGCTATCCTTCAGACAACTGCGCGGAGGGCAACCGCCACGCTCTCCCGAACAGTCTTCAGAGCAACGGCGACCGACTCTCCTGCCGCGATCGTGTGCGCGAGTGCCGATCTCTTCCGTGTTTTCCGAGGTTCGAAGGCGACAGTCTCGATTTCACCGCCAAACAGTTCGTGCTTCTCCTCCAGCCGGTCTAACGACGAATTCAATGCCGCAACAACTGCCTCGGCCTCATCGGCGGTAACGACGAGTTCGACATTGATCTTCTTGTATGGCATCTGAATATCCTCATCCTCCATCACTGGAATGAAGAAAGGCAACACATGAGAGATGAAATGGTTGAAGGAACTCCGAGAACGTATTCCGGCGCACTGTTGGCTGCAATTGCAGTGGCGATATTTTTGGGCCTGGGCGGGATTCTCTGGAGCTACACGCTGAGCAGCAAACTGGCAGCTGTCACGGCGCAGAACACCAAGCTGGCAGCAGCACTGCAGGAGACCGATGCCCGGCTGAATGTGGCCACGGACGAGTTGAAGACCTCACTTGGCCTGACGCAGAAGCAACTGGATACGCGGGCAGCGGAGCTGCAGGTCCGCGAGGTCCGCGGTGAGCGGACGACTGCACGGCTGGCAAGCGAGCAGCAAAAAACAGCGGGGCAGGTGGCGGCGGTCTCCAGTGCCGTGACCGATGTGAAGACGGATGTCGGCGGCGTCAAGACCGATGTGGCCAAGACGCAGAGTGACCTGGCCGACACCAACAACCAGTTGACATCGATGAAGGGAGATCTAAACGGCCACAGCACCCTGATTGCGCGTAATGGCGAAGAGTTAGAGATTCTGAAGCACAAGGGCGACCGGAACTACTACGAGTTCACGCTGGTGAAGGGGCTGAAGAAGCAGGTGGGAACCGTGAGCCTGGAGCTGAAGAAAGCAGACTCGAAGAGGAGCAAGTACACCGTCACCGTCTATTCCGACGACAAGGCGTACGAGAAGAGAGATAAGAGCCTGAACGAGCCACTTCAGTTCTACAGCGGCAAGGTTCCAATGCTGTTTGAGATCGTGGTTAACAACGTGAGCGCCAAGAACACGGTGACAGGATATCTGTCTTCTCCGAGGGGTGCGCCGGAACCGGCGATGGTTGCCGAGCAGTAGGGCACCTGCGCAGACTGGACGCCATCAACAATCAGTTTGACAACTCCCGGTCAAGAGACTACGTTCGCAGGTGAGGCATATAGAAACAGTCACCTCATTCAGGTTCCCTGAATATAAGTAAAGGCCATCTGAAGTTCCCCTCTACTTACAAGCAAAACAACCTATAGGAGGTTGAATATATGTACGCACGCAATGTAACGTTCCGCGTTAAAGCCAACATGCAGTCCGATCACATTCACACCTTCGAAAACCAGATTCTTCCCTTGCTACGGAAGCAAAAGGGCTTCCAGGATGAGATCACCCTGTGCAACCCCGGCTCGCAGGATGCGGTTTCAATCAGTCTGTGGGAGAACAAGAGCGATGCCGATGACTACAACACCCGCGTCTACCCCGAAGTGTTGAAGACCCTGGCGAAAACGATCGATGGAACGCCGCGTGTTCAGACGTTTGAGACGGTCGTCTCGACCTTCCATCACGTCCCCGCAACCGCGTAAGAGCAACACAGATTCGTCCCGGAGGGCGGCTCAGGCCGCCTTTCTAGACGATGCTTTGCAAATATTGCAAGATTTCAATGTGCACGAAGGATCGCTGCTACGAACGCGAGCGTAGTGCTTGTTGCCGCCAACGAGAACTTCGCCCAGATTGACCGGGCGACCCTCAGGCGAGGTTGCCCACAGAAACAAGGTCAAATACTCGCTGCCAAAGCTTGTCGAGATTGGAGAATTCCGCTTCAATCACGATGGATCCGCGTTTGCTGTCCACTTTGGCTTCGCCACTGGCAGGGGACATCAGGTCTGAGACGTACTTGAAGCTATACGTTTGGGAAGGGGCCGGATCGGTGAGATTCGGCCATTGCTACGAAAAGCGAGCTCATATCAGGATCCATATCCCTGATCTGCTAGCCACTTGGCGTTGCCCCTATTGAGCTTCTGCGCTTTCACATCCCAAGCGAGGCCGAGAATGCGTAGGACCAGAATTCCATACCAGTTCGGGTCGAATTCGTACCAGGCCATGCCGTGACGGGCTGATTGAGGATAGGCGTGATGGTTATTGTGCCAGCCCTCACCGAACGTCAGCAGCGCCACCCAAAAACTGTTCCTCGAATCATCACCCGTGCGAAAGCGCCGTCTTCCCCACATGTGTGTGGCGGAGTTGACCAGCCAGGTCGAGTGGAGCCCGATTACCGTGCGAAGGAAGATGCCCCACAGAACGTAACGCCACCCGCCCACGGCAAAAAGCAGACCGGCCAGTATCGTGATCGGCACCCAGTGCCAGCGGCTGATCCACATTTGGAAGCGGTCTTTGCGAAGCTCGGGTACGTAGGGAAAGAGCTCCGCTGAATTCTTTTGCATGGTCTGACCGGTGAGAACCCAGCCCATATGAGCCCAAAAGCCACCATCGTGGGGAGAATGGGGGTCGCCTTCTTTATCGGTGTTCTGATGATGCAGACGATGGGTTGCAACCCAGAGTAACGGTCCTCCTTCCAGGGCCAGCGTACCGCACACAGCCAAGACATATTCCATCCATTTGGAGGTCTTGTAACCACGGTGCGTGAGCAGCCGATGGTATCCCATACCGATGCCGAGGCTCCCCGCAACCCACCAAAGCAGCCCAGCGAGCAGGAGGGCTTTCCAACTGAACACGAACAGCGCTGCCACCGCGCCGACGTGAAACACGACCATGAAGAAGACCGTCACCCAGATGATTGGCTGCCTGAACGTCCTGTCGCGTCTGAAGAATCCCGACATTTGCATAAATTCCGCCGATACTCAACAAATCATGGGTCTGGAATTTCAGCAGAAAGGTGGAACGAGCGAACAGGGTAGCGCCACATCTCGCTACTATCACCGTCTCACCTATTTATTTCCTTTGCTGCTCAATTTTGACCAGTTTGGATGATCTTCTGGGAGTGCCAAACCGGCTGCATATTTAGGGAAATTTTGCTTGACGGTGCCGTCATCCAGCGGATTTGCGGGGCGCAGCGGGGTGGGTGACTTTGTGCTACATGAAGGTTGAATTGGGCAGCAAACCACGCAACATTGTCGATTGGGTTCATGATGCGCGGTTGGCCTTGAGGCATCTGTTCGCCACAAAGAGAACATCTCGCAGAGACGGGAATACTGTTCTCGTCATATCTCGTTTGCAGTGCTGGGACCTCTGGCAAGCCCGGCGAACCGGAACAATTTATTCCTCCGATTACCCAAGAGACCCTAGCAGACATGATCGGCACCACTCGATCTCGCGTCAGCTTTTTTATGAATCGTTTCCGCAAACTTGGTTTGATCGATTACAACGGCCGGATCCAAGTGCACAAGTCGCTCCTCAACGTGGTGCTGCTCGATCAATTACCCGACTCGCAGAAACCAAACTTGAAACTATAAGGTGGGTTCATCTTCAGGAAATGCCAAGGCGAGCAAACACAGGAATCTTGATGAGATCCAGACTGGCACCGAACGCAATCGCAGCGGCACACTCGCATGCGCCTCGGCCTGTACTCTTCTGCTCTCTGCGGTTAGTATGGTGCGGGAGTGAGGTACTTGGGCTCGCCTTCCGGGAAGCCCATCAAGAGGCAATCATGGCTGGAAAGTGCAATTGCTTGGTGAATAATGCGAGGCGTGAAAAGGCTGAGTGGCGGGAGCCATTGCAGAAGATTGGAAGGTGCCTCTTTTGGATGAAGCCTAACAGTGTGCTCGTCCATTCGCTGCTCAATTCAGCTCATAGCAGCAGATTCGGGCCTCGGGGTATCCGGCTCGTGGACGCTAAACGAACATGCATTATGAAGACTTCGATGCTGCCAATAAACTCGCTCGCCTGGCGGTTCGAGCTCGACTGGGAGGGGGGTCGAGAAGTGTGGGCCGCGACGCATTTTGCTCCGGCAATCTGTCGTGCAGAACCATACTGAGCAGCGTCTTGTGAACCTGTATACGGCCGTTGTAGTTTATGTAACCCAAACTTCTGAACCGGTTCATGAAGAAACTCACTCGCGAACGGGTCGTTCCAATCATCTCAGCCAGAGCTTGCTGAGTTACCGGGGGAATCTGCTTCAACGGTCCAGCCGCACTACCGTATTGCGCCATTAGCAGAAGTGTTCGTGCTAGACGCCTTTCACTGTTGTTGAACAATTGGTCGATGAGATCAGCCTGGGTTCTCGTACCCCTGAGTACGATGAACTTCACGAACTTGTCGCTGATTGTATTTTGCTCACGCATGACGCGGGTGAACTCCACGGAAGCAATCTTGAGTACAACACAGAGAGAAACGGCCACCGCGCTGGTGGTTCGGCGCTCGCTTGGTCCCCCCATGCATTCTTCACCGAAAAAGTCCCCGGGGGCTAGAAGTGTAACCGTGGCTTCTTTGCCGGCTTTGGAAACAATGGTGAGCTTGGCCCTGCCGGTCCTGAGATAAAAAAGACAGTCGGCATGGTCGCCCTGTGACGAAAAGACTTGCTTAGCCTTCACCCGAATGATGCTTCGCCCCGGGCCAGTGCTCGAGAGGTAGATCTTTGGATCGAACGCGCCTTGGCGCTTTTTGGCCATAATTCAGCATCGCATTGCACAGTGCAGAGGTCTGTGCTGTTTTGCTCAATGCAATGGAAATCCGAACAGGTGCTCGTTCGCCTCGCCGCTCGCCGCACACTCGAGATTAGAGCGGAACTATCGAGATCCTCCACAACCCAGAGCACGGCTCTCGAATCAATTTCCATCGAGATTCTTGTGCACCTCTCCGCGAAGGGTAATCAGCGGCTCAGCGGTACCGAGAGAACGGGCACTTAAGTCTGCATAACACGCGTAAAGATCGCCTGTCTTGATTTTGTCGCCGCTGTCGACCCTTTTCGGCGGAAAACTGGCTCTGTCATCAGGTCCGAGTTTGCTAAGCTGCGCGGTCTTTCTCCAGCGGTTGTCGAGGAGCGCCGCTAAGGCAAAAATGGCGATAAGGACAAAAGCAAAAATGGCAATTGTGTTTTCATATTTAGTTAAATCGAAGTACATCGCATTCTCCATCACATCGAATGTCTGCAACGGCAAAGAAACACCGTGGCCGGAGCCGTGCTTAGAAGAATTGTGACCTGAGAGGGCAGAGAGGGACTGTTCAGAATTGCTCAAGTGGACCTAATCACCGATTTGCTTCAGCCACCGCGGAGGCGCACACGGAGCGGTGTATCTCCAGTTCGCTCATGGCCCGCGCCATTTCAATTTCGCTGTAGGCAACAAAACGCGAGCTTATCTTGCGATAGACAGTATTCGAGCAGGCCTTGTGGTATTCGCTAGTTCTATCCACAAGGGTTCGCTCGAAATCATCGCAGATCGGACAATGCATAGCTTCCCCTTCCGGCCCCTTTGGGCGGACTTACAGTGAGTGAGATCAGTAATCTTTAGCGCTGAGTGATCTGACGCTCGGCTTTGAGCCAGTCCTGAAGATCGTAACCGTGTTTGCCGCCGCGATCCTGATACATGTGAAAGGCGCAAACACTTATGTCTTCTATGGAGACTCGAATACCTGAATTCGTTGTTTCAGTTTTTGCAGATGGGTTGACGATAGCTTTATTGTGCTTTGTGTGTTTCTGAATTTTAGTGACGATCATGACGAACCCTCATATAGCAAGGGCTAAGAGGGAAATGACTTCAGAAGAACTGCCTTAGTTCAGCGAATCTGAAAGAGGAGAAGGTGTCTCGCTCACTCCTAATGGTACGCTTATTCCGCAGAGACGCACGGACTATCTCGACATTCAAGATTATCTATTGGAGAGCTGGATGTCCGCGACGGAACTTGCGCAGAAGCATGAGGGCTTTATCGTCTCGGATCACTTCAGGGAGATCCCCGCTTTTCTGGGAGAGCTGGTCCCAGCTTTGAAATCCGGAAAGCTCATCAACCGTGAAACTATTGTTGAAGGACTGGACGCAGCGCCCGCGGCCTTCCTCGATCTTCTTCACTCCGGTGCCCGGAACATCGGAAAGATGATCGTCAAGCTGTCAGACTGATCTCTACTTTGCCTATAGGCGATGCCGTCTCGTGATGGATCCAGCCTTCACAAACGGTTTTCGCAGTCCATTGAAAAAGCCAGAGGAACAACTGAAAATCCACGAAACTGAATAATCAGAAAACACCACAAAACTCAGCATGACAAAAGGCATCCTCGGGGTCGCTGCCCAGCCCCTTGACGCAAGCGCCTTCTCAGTGGGAGAGAAAGCTCATACAACAGCCTCAGGAACTCCCCAGCGTGCGCAAGTTCTTCGTCCGCCATATCCTTGAGCACAGCCAGGGCAAGCTAGTTATCGATTCAGGAGCGAGCAATGTCGACCAGACGTGAGCACGCCGCGTGAGATAGCTTTCGGCGAAGCCGCCGCTGGATTGGCAAAAGCGTCGGGAGGAGGGGTCACTGTATAGGGGTCGTATCCCAGATTTCGCTTCATCCATGCTCGATCGACCGTCATCGTAGTTTCTCCTTTGGGAACAACCTGAGGGACTTCAACCGGCTTAGCGGCATCCATCGTTTGAACAACTGGTGAGAGGACTATCGAGACGCACCAGCGGCGTCTCACATCGCAACGTCGAAACCTCGGCTCCGTGAGTGGATGCGGAAAACTTTCTTTCAAGATCCAGCGCATTCATTGTGGGAGACTGCTGCTGACAAGAACGCAATGCGGAGAAATTTCCCTTCTTGGTATCGACGCGAAGAAACATGCCGCAAAGGGAACCAGGGAGTGCAAGGTCGACAGGGCCTCCCTAGGAAAGAGTTCACATTTCGCTTATCCGAGATTGGAAACTCAACAAACCCTGCAAACTCGCAAACGCAATTCATAGGATTTTCCCTTCTAAGAGAATTGGATTTCTTCGCGAGTACACTTCGAACGATTCCGGCGCGCAGACCTGAGCTGCTTGTCGAGGGGATTATTCGTTGTGTGTAACTCGATGCGATGTTAAGCTAACGCACAATTCCTCGGGATGCTTCGGTGCTGTTGCCACGGCCTTGGGGGTTCAATGCGACTTTCTGTCCCGTCGTGTCTCGTTGCTCAACTCGTCCTGACATGGTCTCTGACTCTCCAGGCGAACCCTGCGCAGGCCCCGGCCGAAGCTACTGGAAAGAAGCAGATTGTAAAGCCTCAGATCGCGCAGCAGTTCGTTGCCGCTGTCGCAGATCGGGCAACGCTCACCTTGACCTCGAGCGCCCAGATTATGGAGCCAAATCAACCGATTCATTTCTCCCTGACATGGAGCAGGCCGGTTTATCGCTATACATATACCTTCGACTGGGGAGATGGAAGTGGCTCGCAAGCAGTCACTGCCCTTGCGGCCGATCATGCCTACTCCTCGCCTGGGCAATTTATCGTTCGGGTCACGGGCCGCCCCATCACTGGGCTGAAGATGGCTGCTGCAAATTCCATCGCGAGCAACTCCGTCGCCGTGCTCATTCAAAAACCTGAGAATCCTTCGGCGACCCTCATTGCGAGTAATCCGAATCCTCGAGTCGGCGATGAGGTCACATTCACAGCAGAACCTCACCCATCAGCTTCCGACGCTCAGTTCACGTTTGAATTCGGAGACGGGACCCAGTCTCAGCCACCTTTCGGTCGAGCCGCACACACCTATAGCGCACCCGGGGTATACAGAGCCACGGTTACGATTCAGACCCATGATGGTGAGCAGTCTGCGGTCAGTCCCCCCGTGGAAGTAAGCGTGTCGGAGGTGCGGCCGACACCCCCAACTCTTGAGGCCAGCCTAGAAAACAAAGGCCTGATCTTGACAGGACAGGAAGTTCTCATTTCGGCAACTCTAAGCCCGCCCCAGAAGAGGCAGAGTTTCGAAGTCGACTGGAACGATGGATCACCCCTCGAGAAGGTCTCGGCCAAAGGGCTTGCAAGTCATCCTTATAGAGTTCCGGGAAGTTATGAAGTCGTTGTGACCGCAGAGACGGAACAAAACTATTCGCCGCCTCTTCAAAATGTATTGACGATCAATGTCTCATCGCCCCCAACACCGATCTGGTGGTTCGTCGCGATTCTTGCGCTGACGGTCCCCACCGCCGTGATTCTCTGGCGTCGAATCCGGAAGCGCGATGCTGATTCAAGATCCGTGAAGGCAAGAGAGAAGATCAATTCCGGAAGGCTAACCTATGTTTCGCATCCTGGATCTTCGGTTCATCGCGTTAGGTGGCGTTCGATGTCCAAAACCTTGGGTCCATTCACTCTCCGTCCCGGGCTCGAGCGGGCTGAGCACCAGATGAAGTTTAAGGGCTAGTGAAGAGTTCCTTCGTGCGAAGAGGCAAAGATGAACACGGATTCAACCTTTGAAGATCTGACCATCGCGTCTCTATTCGGACTTTCACATAACGATTCGGCGGAACTGGCTGCAGGACTTGAGGGCGACAGCTTCCGCGCGCTCGCGGACAAGGCGAAAGCTCTTCGGGAGCCAGTTGCTTGGCGGAATGTACAAGCTGGCCTGGCTTGCGCGATGGCCGAGGCACTCCAGACCAAGCTTTTAGCAGCCTGGGTGTCGGCTTGGCATACCTACAACGAACTAAAGGAGAAAGCAGAAAGGAGTCGCAACGCCCCGAGTGTTGCAGTGACTTGTACCTTGGAAGAACATTCGATCGAGTCTTCTCTCCATCCCTACGTGAAGGTGTTACTTGGAGAAAAACTGATTCAGAGAGTCGATTTTGATGTCGCGCTGGAAACCGAGATCGACGGCCTAATCCTGAATCTTAAGAATGGCAGCATTGTCTCCCTTCAGGTCGGCCGATGTCAGTGGTCGGGCACCATTAGCATCCAAGGAACCGAATTGCTGACACGCAGCCTCGCCGAACTCGATCTGCCGGGCCGCATTGTGCTGAAAAACCCGATTTCACTCTTTGGTGAGAGTTAACTCGTTACTCCCTGAGCCTGGAAGCAGGCGGGAATCGACACGACTCGCCTCTTGGCGCGCGTCTGGCTCGAGATTGTCTACAACGCTGCTTGGAGCGATGGACGAAGCATCGGCAGTGTCGTGAATAAGGATCAATTCTTTCTCCTTTCTAACAGAAATGAAACACGAGTCCGTGGTACGATTCGGAATCTTTCTCGACAGTGTCAAGCGAGAACGGGGAAGCGGCGATGGCTGATCTCTACTTTTACAAAGACGACCAGGACATTTTGAACCTCTCCTCGAAGTATCTCGCGAGATTTAACACCGATTCTCGGCATATGTACTCGACGCCGGGAACCAATGCACCGCGAGACCGATTTGCGGAGGTATGGCGTTTTCCTGTGATCGGAGTCTACGGCGGCGGTGCCCCGGCGCTCACCTCTCCTCCGGATTTTTCAAGTTATAACGAAGTCACGTTCATCTATGCTGGGGCCGACGGCCAATCGCCTGTAACCGTATCAGTGATTGGCACCTTCGATACGCTCTACAACCCCATTCCGATGCGCCGCGCGATCTTCGAGGACTCGCCATCCCGTTACTTCTCCGTGACCTATGTCATTCCACAGGGACAGGTTCACAGATATCGGTTTATCGTCGATGGCGCCTATCCCGTGAATGATCCGATCAATCCCCAGGAAATCGCGCTCGATAACGGCGCCATCTGGTCTCGCTTCTTCACCGACGCTTTTACCTCACCGCTGGTGATGGAGTCTTGGGAACTCGATCTTCTGTATCGCCTTTCAGCCGAAATCCTGCCATTCCAAAGTGCTGACGACACGAACTTCCTGAACCGGTTTTACGACTTCCTCGATCGTGCCGACCGGGACAGTCTCTTTGCCAACGTGTATCGCATGGACGATTCGGTGGGCGAAGTGAATTTCATCGACAACATTCTGGCCCGTGAAGAACGGCAACATCTCTCGGACTACAAGGTATGCCTACGGATCATCGATCGAGTGTTGCGGCAGAGAAATCCCTATGTCGAGCCGGCACAAATGACCCGCGACATGTATTTCAATCTGTATAACGAGATGGCGACCAATCAGGTCGGTGGATGGGATTACTCCCAATACGCGAGTCCGCAATACTTCCTCTATCTCCTAAGGCGGCACGTCCTCACCGGAGCGTTTTGCCATCCAAAGTACGGTGGAAATGCTGGAGCCGCAGGCTGGGCTTACCTTTCCGAGCGATACAACACTCCTGCTCCGATTCCGGGGCAGCCCCCCATCACATTATTCGACTGGAGGCGTTCTCTTGAGCCTCCGCTTGGAACCAACATGGATTACCTCGGTTAGAGACTGCTTTCGGAGGCTCAATGGAGGCCGATCAGTTCGACGTCATCGTTATCGGTAGCGGCGCGGGCGGCGCGCCCATTGCGCATGTTCTTGCCAAGGCGGGCAAGAGTGTCTTGGTGCTCGAGAAAGGACCCCTCCTACGTCCCCAATATCAGACCAGGAATGGACACAGCGAGTTCAAGCGAGAGGAACTTATATCGGACGGCCCAGAGAAGCGCGTGCAGATTCCGGTCGCAAACATTGGCCAATCCTATTATTCGAGTCATGTTGAGCCGGATCTAAACGATGAGCCGCACATCTTTCTCGATACCGACAATAAAGACAAAGCAACGATTGAGGGTTACACGGCCCAGCTTGTGGGCGGAGGCACTAACCTCTATGGAGGAGTCTCCTTTCGCTACTCTCCGCTCGACTTTCGTCTTGCCGACTTCAACGCACAGCGCACCGATCTCAAGGCGGACCCCAACGGCGATGTCTCGCGAAACGCGCGTAATTGGCCCATCACCTACGATGATCTCGAACCCTATTACACAAAAACCGAGGAATTAATTGGCATTAATGGCACAAGTGCCAATCAGCAGAAGCCATTCCCCAAGGATGTCTACCAGCCACCGCTCGATCCTAATCCGATCAGCGCTTATGCCCTGGAAGGCATGAGCGTGTTGGCTCAAAACTTGGCCAAAAATGGTGCGCAACCGATCCTGCCCTACCGCACGCCGCTGGCGGTGATCACGCGGGATCATGCGCCGAGTGGCCGCAAAGCGCCTGCCGATCCTTCTACCGCCAAGACCAGCTATGTAAACAGGTACGGCGATCCGTTGGGCCTTAAGTCGTCCACTTGGGTCTCGCTCCTGTCTCCCGTGAAGGATTTGCCAAACTTCCGCATTCGATCAAACTCTGTCGTGACCAGGCTCACCTATCAGAACGGCAATGTCGACCGCGTCTATTATCTCGATCCATCCGGCTCGGAACGGTCCGCACAAGGGAAGATCGTCGTGGTGGCTTGTTCGGCGATTGAATCGGTCCGGCTGCTGAAACTCTCGGCAAGCCTCGATGCCGGATTCAACAAAGCGATCAATCAGAACCCGCTCCTCGGTTGTTACTTCCTGACCCATTGTTTTGGAGGAGCGAGCGGCCTGTTGCCGCAAAAATACGACAAGTCGATTGCGCTCGATGCCGACTGGGCAACTGACTGCTGCGCGACTGAGGAATTCCTCCACGACAACGGCCTTTGGGCCGCCGGTGCTCTCTACAACAACACTTCGGATTCGGCATTGCCGCTTGCTCTCTTTCGCACCTACGGGGCCATGGATCTCGACAATCTCTGGGACGGATTCATGTCGGCGACCAACATCCGAGCGCAGGGTGTGGTCGATTTCCTCGACCAACAGTTCGGCCAGAGCCTCTCGATCAGTTTCATGGCCAATCAGCTGCCACAAGTGACCAATCGTATTGAGCTGCATCCTACCGTCACGGACAAATGGAATCGGCCCGTGGCTTACATCATCAAGAACTGGCACGCCCACGATCGTTATTTGATGGACACGTATGCTCTGCAGGCGGATCAGATCCTCGTCCATGCAGGCCTAGGCGGGAAGACGGTCAAAGTCGTCGGGTATGGCGCGTCCTACATGTCGCCGAACGGCGTTGTTCGCATTGCCAACCACATCTTGGGCGGTGCGCGCTTCGGTGACGACCGAAACGACTCGGTGCTCGACAAGTCTTGCCGAGCCTGGGATTTCGACAATCTCTATGTGACCGATGGGGCATTCATGCCGACTTCAGGGAGCGGAAATCCCACCAATACCATTGAGGCCAATTCCTTTCGTGTGGCGGATCATTTGCTGACTCGTGTTTGAGGTGAGATCGTGAACGGTGAATTCAACAACATTCAGAACACCCCGGACAATCAAATCTTCCAAGTGGTGTTTTTCCCGGACCGCATTTACCATGCGCGGTATCTCAATGCCACCCGCTGTTCACGATATCGGTATTACGTCCACGAAGTGCGGAATGCCTGGGACAGTACGCTGTTGAAAGGTCTTGTATTTCTAGACGGGCAGCTCCTCGCGAACTTTATTCGACTCGAGTATCGAGCCTCTCGGTTGGTCGAGATGGCGCGAGAGAAGGAGAGGTTCTTGAAGGACACCCTGTTGGCCAATGTCTCGCTGGTTCATGCCGACCCCGGCAAGAATGCTTCCGCCCAACTCAGGCTACATCTGGACGCTTGGATCGACGCTTATCAGGTCGAAATCTGGGACAGCCTGGAGCCGCCTCCCACCAAGCATCACAATGCAAAGGTCGCCAATATGATGGGTCGCGAGGGCAGCATTACGCGGGTCCGCTCGTTCGGGCCCGCACTGGCCGATCCCGACAACATCCATCAGGTCACAGTAGCATTTCGTGAAAACGATGTCGACATCCCAAGTGGATTTCGTATTGGTGATCCGCAGTGGGACAACAATTATGGTCGGACCTATCAGGTGCCCAATACTCAGCAGCCGAGCGCACCAGAAAATACGGTGCAGGTCAATAACTATCTGATGGATTTTCGCCGCGGCTGGTTCTTTCAGAAGGTCCGCACCGACGTCGCACCGGTGCGCTACAAAAACGCGATGACCGAATCCACCTCGGCCGATTGGAATGCATCTGGACCGAACGATAATACGATCGAAATGCGCTGGATTGTGCAGCGGGAACTCGGCAGTTCCCTAGTTTACTTCCACGAAGTGACGATTCCGCCCGGAACCATCGAAGGAACGCATCAGCATATCGGGAGCGAGGAACTTTACTACATCTTTGAGGGCAACGGGATTGCCTACATGGGAGATGGAGATGACCCAACTCTCACCGACGACGCGAAGTACCCCGTACGTGTAGTGGACATCTTCGGTCTGGCAAAGCATCGCGTTCGCGAACTTCACGTGGAACCAGGGAGCGTGATTTATACCAAGAGCGGTGGGATTCACGGGATTCGCAATCTCGATCCGGTGAACCCTTTGCGATTTGTGGCCTTCGGGTACCAAAGCTCATAGAAAGGCGGGAGAAGATCGACTATGCCGATGACCATCGTGAGCAGCGACAAGGTTTTCCTGGTCAAGCCGCCCGCTACAGCCGACTATAAGGCGAACAACCCGCTCGCGCGTCTGATGTCTTTGCTCGAGACCGTGGAATTAGCCGCAGAGCGAGAGAACTACCTACTGAATCAAGTCCAATATCTGATCCCGTTCGATTTTCTCGAACTGTATGGGCCGTCCGGGTCAGCCTGGCAGGTCGCCGACCCAAGACAACAGGACAATAAAGAAGACTTTCAGAAACAGAACATCAAGGACTTCCGCTGCACCGATACCTGGATCGCTCGCGGCTGGGCCACCACACGTCAGGACTCGACGGACGGCGCATGGACCGGTCCTTTCCTACTTCTTTCCTATCGCGGTGGCCCCGACTCCAAGCTTTCCGAGATCTCGGGTCACAGGTTGGGTGCTTCCATCCGGCTCTATTTGAAGGTTGGTGATCAGACGGGAGTGAAATTCGATGTCCCCTACAATCCGACAACCGATCGATACGAGATCGAAATCTGGGGCTATCCCGGCAATGATCTTAGAACCAAGTTGGATACCAAAGGCGTTTCGGCAATCGACCGAGGTGGTCTGGTCGCCAATCCCGCCATCGCCACCGGAGGATTTGGCGACTTTGCGCGCGAGGGACTCGACAACCGCGACATACGCACGGTCTCGCCGGCCAACATCATGCACCCGATCCTACCGTTGACGATCGAGGTGGCCTGGGCAGACAAGGCCGAAATGTGGTGGGATTCGCGCGACGGACAGAACTACCACTACCAGTTCAATATGATCTACCGAGGTTGGGACAGCTTTTTGCAAGTCGGATTCAGCGAGTCGCCGCACGGCGGCTTTGGTTTCCTTCACTACCGCAATCTGCTTTCCAACTACTTCGCGTTCAGCAACAGTAATGAATTGGGAAGAGACGTAGAGCCATGGAGCTTCGACGCCAATGGCACCAAGAACGATAGCTTCCGCTACGAGCGAGTCTTCTCGATGGATTACATGGACCTGCACATTCTCAAACCGGAATGCGGGATTGGCATCCACCGCCATCGCGACAATCAGGAGATCTTCTTCCTTCTGAGCGGGACTGGGGTGATGGTCACCGGCGACTGGTGCGAATTCCTCACCCGCGAAAGGTGCTTCGAGGTCCGCACGTTGACAGCGGGCAGCTTCAGTTTGGTGAAACCTGGCAATCTGCACGCCCTTTTCAACGTCACGGATGAGGACATCTCCCTGCTGATGTTCGGAGGTTACGACTAAAGCGATGATTGACCCGCAGCCTGATCTTTCCAACGCTCCGATGGGAGGAACCGTGGTTACAGGTGGAGCCACGTTTCGCATATGGGCTCCGCGCGCAAAGCATGTGTATGTATCGGGAGATTTCAACGGATGGAAGCAGAACGCGAGTTGCCTGCTGAACCAGATTGGCAACGGTCACTGGGCCGGATTCTTTGCCGGACTCAATGATGGCGACCAATACTTGTTCTACGTAGACGGGACGGGAAGCTCCAACTACAAGCGAGATCCGCACGCCAGATTACTCACCTTTTTGCCAGCATTTCCCGGTTCGAACTGCGTATTGCGGAACCCGGCAAGATTTCCGTGGCATCAGACTGGCTTCCATCCTCCGGCATTCAATGACTTCATCATCTACCAATTGCATGTGGGAACGTATTCGATAGAGCCGGGCAACGGTGACGGGAGCTCTTTAGATGTCATCGGTAAGATCCCGTACCTAGCGGCGCTCGGTGTGAATGCGATTGAGCCGCTGCCAATTCAAGAATTTCCAACTCAATTTAGCTTGGGATACAACGGCACGGACTACTTCAGCCCCGAGAATCAGTATGGGGAGGCGGACGAGACGAAATTATTGACATACCTGAATACGGTCAACGCGATTCTAAAACAAGCCGGCCAACCAGGATATCCCGGTATCGATATCCTCCGCGGCGCCGACAACCAATTGCGCGCCCTCGTTGACGTCTGCCACGTGTACGGCATCGCGGTGGTCTTCGATGTTGTCTACAATCACGCCGGCGGTGGCTTCGATGAAAACAGCCCTTTGTGGTTCACCGACCGAATGCCGTACGGCAATCCCAATGACAGCCTTTATTTCACCGATCGAGGCTGGGCGGGCGGTCAGGTTTTCGCCTATTGGAATAACGACGTGAAGCAGTTCCTCATCAACAACGCCAAGTTTCTCTATGAGGAATACCGCATCGATGGGTTACGCTTCGATGAAGTCAGTGTCATGGATCGCTTCGGAGGGTGGCTGACCTGCCAGAATCTCACCGATACGTTGCACGCTCTGAACCCAGACGCGATTCAGATCGCGGAGTATTGGCCGGTCAACGATTACGTGGTCAAGACCACCGGCGCCGGAGGAGCGGGCTTCGACGCGACGTGGCATGATAGGTTGCGGAATGCAGTGCGAAATGCGCTTGGGACCGCCTCTGTCGGCAGTTCTGCATCTGTCGACATGGATGCGATCGCCGGCGCGATTTCTAGTTCGGGCCTCGACAACCGCTGGCGCGCTGTACCCTGCCTCGAAGATCACGACCTCGTGTACGCGGGGCGTGATGTGAGAATCCCGAAGCTCTCCGACGCGAGCAATTCGCGGTCCTGGTTTGCGAGAAGCAGAAGCAGGTTCGGCATGGGCCTGCTGATGACTTCGCCGGGAATTCCCATGATTTTTATGGGGCAGGAATTCCTCGAAGACAAACAGTGGAGCGATACCCCAAACCAATCATTCGAGATTTGGTGGGACGGACTCAACAGCGGTGATAAGAACATGTCGGACTTCCTGAGGTTCACCCGAGACCTCATCAGCCTTCGCAAGAGTCAGCCAGCACTCCGTGGGGAGGGTTGCAACGTCTTCCACGTCCATAATCAAAACCGTGTGATCGCCCTCCAACGCTGGGTCGAAGGTGTCGGAGACGATGTCGTGGTGGTTGCCACTCTCAATGATGGGAACTGGTACAACTATCAAATTGGATTTCCGGCAGACGGACCGTGGCTCGAGGTTTTCAATAGCGACGTCTATGATAACTGGGTGAATCCGATGGTGGCCGGCAACGGCGGCGCAATTGAAGCTTCCGGACCGCCGCTGCACGGACTGGCCGCCTCGGCTAGCGTCACGATACCCGCCAATGGATTTGTGGTTTTCGCCCGTGGTTGACAAGCTCAGGGCATCTCCCAGCCTTAACTCGCCATTTCCCGAAGCGTAAGCGAAAGCGGATCGGGATTTGTCATCCTCTAGCCGTGAGCGATAGGAGCGTTTCCTATCGCTCACCGTTTCTGCTTTGCATGATTGATACACGAGGTATCCGAGCCGCGGTTGGTCTGGACAAATCAAATACAGGTCGGCGATCAAGAGCCTCGCAGGAAACCCACTTCGGTTCAGGTGAATGCACCCTCGCTGAAATGGAAAGTGTTCTGCCGGTTAGAACGCCTTCCGGTTTCTTCGAATCTTCGTACATCCGCTGTAGGGATTTTTGTAGGGACTCTGCTTCAAAAAGGCGCCAAATTGCGGGTAGTCCGTAAGCGTACGCCGACGCCCTCTTGACGGCGCTGTAGAGTGTGTCCTCAGGTGTCCACCTAATTTGTTAGTGGGCACTTGTTGAGTGTGTCTTAGGCGGCCTGAGAAGAGTGGGTTTGAAGTGAGGAAGCCATGTTCCAAGGCAGCAGATCCTGTATCCGGCTGATGGGATGATCAGCGATCTGCGCGATCACGGTGCGGAGGTAGAGTTCCGGATCGAGCCCGTTGAGCTTGGCCGAGCCGATCAGGGTGTACATGGCAGCGGCGCGTTCGCCGCCACAGTCCGATCCCGCGAAGAGGAAGTTTTTCCGCCCAAGAGCGACAGCTCTGAGCGCCCTTTCAGCGGCGCTGTTGTCGACCTCGAGCAGGCCGTCTTCGGTATAGCGTGTGAGGGACCGCCAGCGTGAGAGCGCATAACGAATCGCAGCCGCAGTCTCGCTCTTCGATGACAGTGAGCGAAGTGCCTTCTCCATCCATTTGCGCAAGTCATCGAGCAGCGGCCTGGCCCGCGTCTGTCGAACACTCAGCCTGAGATCAACAGGCTTCCCGCGGATCTCGTCCTCGATCGCATAAAGTGCGCCGATCCTTGCCAGCGCTTCAGTGGTGGTCGGTGAAGCATGCGCTAGATGGATGTCGTGGAACTTGCGCCGGGCATGTGCCCAGCAGGCTGCCTCATATATATGGTTGCCATACAGATGATGAAAGCCGGCATAGGCATCGGCCTGCAGGGCTCCGGTGAAGTTCTTCAGATGCTGGCGAGGATGTTCACCTCTGCGGTCTTCCGAATAGGCGAACCAGACAGCGGGAGCGGTCTGTTCGCCCGCTGGACGTTCATCGCGCACGTATGTCCAGAGCCGTCCGGTCTTGGTCTTGCCGTTGCCCGGAGCCAGTACGGGCATCGGCGTATCGTCGGCATGCAGCTTGCGGCCGGCGAGCACATGCTTCTGAATCGCATCCACCAGCGGGCTGAGCAGATCGCTGGCTGCACCAACCCATCCTGCCATGGTCGAGCGCGGGATCTCCACTCCCTGACGGGCATAGATCTCCGACTGCCTGAATAACGGCAGATGGTCAGCGTACTTCGAGACGATCACATGTGCCAGAAGACTCGGTGCTGCCAGACCGCGCTCGATCGGACGCGATGGCGCCGGCGCTTCGACCACGCGATCGCAGCCTGTGCAGGCGAACTTCGGCCGCACATGGCGGATGACCTTGAAGCTCTCCGGAACATACTCGAGCTGTTCAGAGATGTCGTCCCCGAAATGGCGAAGGCCGCCACCGCAATCCGGGCAGCAATCGCTGTCAGGCTTGTGCGTGACCTCTTCGCGTTTAAGATGTTCAGGCAGCGGCTTGCGCTCGGAACGAGGCTTCGCTTCCTTGGTCGGAGCAACCCGTTCAGCGATCGCTTCGGCCTCCGCCTGCGTAGTCTCGTCCTCTTCCAGCTCAAACTCCATCTGCTCGAGCTTGAGAACCAGCTTCTCGCTCTTCTTGCCGAAGATCATGTGACGGAACTTCTCGACCATCAGCTTGAGGTGCTCGATGCGCTCTCTGCGCGAGTCGAGTTCTTCGGCCTGCTCGGACATCGTCTGGCGATGCGCATCCAGCTCTGCCTCGAGCCGCCGAATCTCTTCGTCCTGAGCAGCGATCAGAGATGCGAACTGTTGCTCATGCGTACGAATCAGATCGAGCAGCGCCTCCCGATCGAGTGCATCCAGATCCGGAAGAGGCGCGTGATCCATGGACGCAGTATGCCACTACTTCACGAAAGCGCAACCGTGGAAAACACGCATCAATACAGGGGAATCATGATAATCATCAGACTGCGACTTCCGGCGTCCATGTGCGCTCAACTCTACGCCAGTCGATGCCTTCCAAAAGCATCGAAAGTTGCGCACGACTGAGGTGCACGGTTCCACTCTCTGCCTTCGGCCAGATGAATCGGCCACGCTCGAGGCGCTTGGCAAACAGGCATAAACCATCGCCATCCCACCACAGAAGTTTTACGATGTCGCCTCGTCGTCCGCGGAATACAAATACGTGTCCGGAGAACGGTTGCTCGTGCAACACGTTCTGCACCTGCGCACTCAGTCCGTCGAAACCGCGGCGCAGATCCGTCACTCCTGCTGCAATCCAGACCTTGGTCCCAACAGGAAGCTGGATCACTTGCGCAGACTCTCGAGGATCGACCGCACCAGAGATGAATCAGCGCCGCTCTCTACGCTGATCGTCGCACGACCAGGAAGCTCGATGTGGATCGCGCCAGCCGCCGGCCTCGTAGCTTCTTCTGTCTCTCTGCTCTCGTCTCGTGGGCTGCCCACCGTGACCGGGACCAGCGCAACACTCGCCTCACTCAGTTCGCCACGATCAAATGCACGACGCCACTTGAACACCTGGTTCGCGTTCACACCATGGGCCTGCGCCACTTGGGCTACGCTGGCGCCAGGCTTCAGCGTCAACTGCACAATCTGAAGCTTCTCCGAAATCGACCGGAAACGGCGAACACGACGATCCGTACTCAACCCTACTGCTTCAGGCATGAGCCGATCTTCGGCTCTGCAATACCACTATAGCTAGTAGGGACTCGGCGTACGCTTACGGTAGTCCCTACAAATCAGTTGTGAAAACGAGGACCCAGAACTGTATGAAACTAATCAATATAAAGCGACATTGAGTGTTGCTGATCAATGCAAATATCTAGCTGTTAGAGCACAACGTCCTCTTGCTCTTGAAGCAGGCGCCTTTCAACAAACGTGACCCGCAACTTGTTCCCGCCGCCGGAAGCTGCGTCGATTGCCCCAAGCGCACCGGACACAACAAACTGCTCTTTGCCGATGTGAGCGGGAATACGGACGCTTGCACCGACCCGAATTGCTATGCCGCCAAGCTGGACGCGCACGTAAAGGCCAAGGTTGCCGCCAAGCCGGAGCTTGTCCAGATCAGCACGGCATACAAGCAGCAGCCGGAAGGCGAAAAGACCATCCCGCGCAACAAGTACGTCGAAATCCGGGAGGAGAAGCCCGACACGCCGGAGAAGGCGAAGTGGCCGGAGTTCAAAACGTGCAAGTACACCACCGAGGCCATCGTTTCGGACGGCATCGACAAGGGCGAACTGCGGAAGGTTTGCACCGAGCCGACCTGCCCGGTACACCATCCCAAGAAGCAGACGCCGAAGGCCGATGCCAGCTTCAAAGCGGAGCAGGAGAAGCGCCGCCGCGAGGAGGCACTGGCGAACGCAACCGGAATTCGCGTCCTGCAATCCATCGTGGCCGCCGTTCCCGTCCGGCTGATGAAGCGCGATCTTCTCTTCGTTGCCGAACAGTTGCTCCCATTGCTGGACGAAAAGCGACTGGAGATGGTCGCGCGAAACCGGAGCATCAAGGCGAAGGAAGGCGAGTCGGTTGCCAAGTTGCTAACCGCCTTCATCCGCAAAGCCGACGAAGGCACAATCGGCAAGCTGATTGTCGAAGCTGTGATTCTGCTCTCCGCCAGATCACAGTCAGACGGAGGCAAAGTTCTCCGCACAGCGGCCCAGGTATACGGTGTTGATACGGACGCCGTGGCTCTCAAGGTCAAGCAGGAGTTCGCTGCGAAGGAGAAGGCGAGGAAGGCCACAAAGCCAGAGCCGAAACCAACGGCGAAGGCGAAACGAGCCGCTTAGCAAAATTCGGGAGTCTCTGGACCTGCTTTCGGGCAGGTCCATTTTTTCGTCCCCGCCCGTCTTCCCGCCCTGGAAGTTGCTCTCGCATTCACGAGAGCGCCATGTTTTGCCCACCCGACGGGCATCTGCCGCGTCCCGCGCACTGCTCGTTGCCGCCTAAGGATTCAATTTCAATCGCCCCCTTCGTACCTCAACGAATTGGCAAGTATAACCAAGTTTGGTAAGGTTGGTAGGGTCATTCTAAATCCACACCCGCTTTATCAGAATTGGGAGCACCGAAGTGGAAAAGCTGTCGGTTTACTTCCGGATTTCCGAAGCCGCTGAGTACTTGGGCGTTTCGCCAAATACTTTACGCAATTGGGTTAATTCTGGAAAGGTCGCAGCCATTCGTCATCCCGTTAACGGCTACCGCCTATTCAGGAAGGAAGATCTCGATGCTTTGCTCAGGCGGGTTGCCCCGGCAAACAATGGCGTGGACGAACAATGAACCGGCTACAGGCAATCATTCCCGACAACACTGCAGAGTGTCCAAAACAGACACCGCCATCGATCAAGATTTTGCGAGGACCGAGCATGACCGACCAGAAACAACCGAGAACGCGAACGGGCCGGCTGTCTTCGGGAATGTACTCTTCAAAGATTATCAAAGCGGGAGCCTTGATTGGCGACACGAAGACACTGCTTTCACATTGGGATGTCAACGCGACACTCGATGATAATCTGCATCGAATCCAGCGCGCTAACTTTTTCGGAAAGGCTTCTCGGTCTCGCGTCGAGGATA
>CAVTKF010000021.1:0-13656 GCA_963735215.1 uncultured Acidobacteriaceae bacterium
AAGCTACATCCGAGCGATTTATCGCATGCAGTTTCGCTCTGAGTCGTCTCAATTATTATTACGTATCCAACCTCGTGGATTGTGCCCTTCCACTCCCGGACAAGCCGGGTGCCGGGTTTGAAGCGACGCCGCGCTTCGCTGTGAATGCGGCTCTTTGGCGCCAGGGAGTCGGTTATCTCGCGCAATCGCCCAGTGACACCCGCGTCGAGGCCACCGTAGGCCTTCTCCTGGATCCGGAAGGCCAGGATGGGGATCATTAGTTCGGCTCGGATCGAGCCGGCTGGTTTACCAAAGTTCTCCCGCCAGAGAACCAATAGGCGTTCCTTGGGGAGGGTGGGCAGACTGCGGATAAGTTCCGCGGTGGAATTGGATAATTGGGACTCTTTCATGGACATGCCGCCCTCTCTGCGGCACGTCCATTCCCGCTCTGGTCGGGCAAACAGTCAAGTCAAAACCATCTCTGAATAGATCTAACGATGATGGATTCTTATGCGGTGAGGGCGATCTATATCCGACGATAGATGGCAAAATAGGGCTGATTCGACAGCGTTGCATTCAGAGGCGGGTAAAAAGTGGCGTCCGTCGGGCTGCGAAGCTCAAAGTAGTACTGCAGCGGAAACGGCGACTGGGTGTAGGAACCTGGAATCGTAGCGGCGAAGACCTGCCCAATACGCTCCATCAGCTTCGAAAGCCAACGTTCCCCATGCGTCACATGGCGATACCAGAGAAGCGCTTCGGTGACCGGTTCGGCAACCTGCAACCTGAGCATAAGATCGCTGCCCGGACGGAATGACTGTGCGGGAGTATGGCTAGCTGTAAAGCTTGCGCGTTTGCGTGGAGCAGCAACAAGCGCAACAGCATTGACCCCGGTATTCGCAACAGTCGCGTTAGCGAAATACTGTTCGAGCTCAGCGACATCTTTTTCGATCGCCGGGATACGGTCTGCCCAGTGACCGCGGCGGATTGGGGTCGAACCATAGCTAATATCGCTGACATAGACCGACTTGGCCACCGTCGCCATCGCCCTCCAAGACTCGAGTGCGCTGCGGTAGAACTTGAGGCCTTCCGCCGCAACATGCTGGTCGCCGTGCTCTCAAACAACGAATAGCAGAGCGCGGTTCGAAACAGACGAAGCGAAGTAATCTCCGAGCCCGTTGAGAATCAGGATGTCTTCTTCGGCGCGACGAAATGCCGGCGATGACATACGTCCCGATACAGTCTTCTTCGCTTTTGCAAGGGCACTCGATGATTGCGTAACCATCTCATCGATCCACTGTGCGACTTCGAGAGGCTGATAGTGAGGAGTAATCCCGTTACCCACGAGGGTCCGCGCATAGTTGTCGATGGAGATAAATAACTGTGGGTCCAGGGGGCTGACGGCGCTAACGTTGTGTGGTGCGGGCGAATCACTGTAGAGTGGTTTGCCCTCGCGTGGCAAAATGGATGTGGGCGTATAAAGTTCAACCCACAAAGAGTGGTTCGACGCCGAAGGCAACCATGCCGTCGTCACAAGCGGCAGGATGCGGCTGGAGTTGGCAAGGGATATCTCAAGATATTCGGCAGCGTCTCCGTAAGTTCTCTTCAGGTAACGCCGGTGAGCTTCGGGCGCAGTCTCCGGATTGTAGAGGTGGCGGCCCCACAGGAAGTACGTCACGTCAAACTTATCGGTGTCGAGCTTCGAGGAAGCGAGTTGTCGATTTGCGTATGCATTGCGGCCATCGGAGTGGCCTGAACCTTCACGACCCTTAAAGGTGAGCGGCTCGCAAAGCTCCATCCCGACAGCGCCGCAGAAGTTCGCTGCATGGCCGTATCCTGAAGCGAGGGCTGCATCTCCCCATAACAAGTGTCGTTGTGTGCCAGGCCAGACGCGGTAAAGCAATTCGATACCATTTCCCTGTTGATAGAAGTCACCGTATCCGTAGCGCGTAAAGTTTCTTGCTCCGTTGGAGACGGCGAAGGTGCCAGTCACATTTTCACGAGGATATTCGGTGGCGCGAATATCCGCCTGCTGATAGCCAATACCCAGATGCTCCGCCCAGAACTTCGCGCCGGCCGTCAAGCGCATGCCGGTCTCATGTCCGAGGTCAATCATCCTTTGGTCGAGTCCTTTGGCATGCATGTCGATCTCGATAGGTCGGCCTGCGCCACGAAACGCCTCGAACAGAGTCTCCCAGAAGTCGTAGCTTCCTTCAGGGATGCCGCTTTCGCCGTGAACTCGGAGGGTCACGCCTTTGATTTCAGGACAGAGCTTCAGCAATTCAGCGAGGGCATCACGGCAATAGGCGGCATGGGTCGCAGGTGTAAGACCGAGAATGTGATGATCGGAGTTTGGACTCGCCGTCCATTCATAAGCGTGCGTCCAGATGGCTAGCTGAAAGTCGAGCCCGCGGCGTGCGGTTTCGGCCGCAATGAACTGCAACATCTCGAGATTCTTCTCGACCTCGCCCGGAAGAAGCGGTGGATCGACGTGAACATCGGGATACTCCTTGAGCCTTACGAGATAGGGGTAGGGGAAGTGCAGATAATCCCCAGTAACCCCTGTAGGAAAGTCATAACCGAGTCCCAACGTGAAGTTGAAGCGGTTGAAGCGTGCAAATGCGAGTGAATCAAGGTAGTGCGTCCAGAAATCACGGTCATAGAGCCAGGACTTGTCCTCAATCTCTGAACAAAATGCCCGGGCGACGCTACGGACACGGTTGGGTGTCGTTTCGACAATAGGCGCATCCAGCGCCAACGCACTAATAGCATCATCAGTTGTCCGAACGCGATCCGCGAGCTCCAGAAGACCGTAGGTAAGGCCGCGTTCGTCGATTCCACTCACGAGGATTAGATTTCCACAATCGTGACTCGGGATGAGCGCGATCATCTCCGGCTTGCGTTCTCCTGGTAGAGCGAAACCTGCTGTAAGTGCGTTTTTCAAAGGAGCAACCACAATGGTCGCAGCAGCCTTACCGCTGCCCTGTGTAGGTATTTCTTTGTCATTGAGTGAAGATCGCAACTGTTCGATGGCCCACGTTACGCTGGATGTCTTCGTCAGTTCTTCAGCGGGATCGATTTTGATTTCGACATAACCCTTGAAACGCGTTGCCGCTCGTGCAGTCTTTCCAATCGAGGACGCAGTAGCAAGTTGCACAAATCTTCTGCGGGTAAATTCTAGATTCATCTGAGCGACCTTATCGCAACGGCTGCGAGCCTGTAATGGTGCGCGAACAAGTTATACGGTTTCGAGGCGAAAAAACACAATCGGACGTGTCTCTCAATCAGAGTATCTCGTCGCAGGCGGCTTCCATCAGATTTGCACTTGCCTTAGGAATTTCGCGAGCCAGTCGCACGAGATCGTATCCAGACAATGACAGGTAGCGTCCGCGGGCCGTATCTGTCTACACGCCACAAATAAGTTCAAATCGGACATGGCCGCATTCGCTGAAAATGCCTACCAGAAGCGGTAGCCAACGCCCATTGAGGCGATGGGAAAGAAGCTGGCGTAGCTTAGAT
Source organism: uncultured Acidobacteriaceae bacterium (assembly GCA_963735215.1). Taxonomy (GTDB): domain Bacteria; phylum Acidobacteriota; class Terriglobia; order Terriglobales; family Acidobacteriaceae; genus Telmatobacter. Next base: position 3,496 of record CAVTKF010000021.1, read on the forward strand.
TGTTGTTATTACGCACTTTGAAGGCGGAGATGTCTTGCTGGAAGCCAGAATCCTGATTGACGGACTCACAGCCGGTCGAGGGTGAATAGTTGGGATCGCAGGCGCTGCCAGTAAAAGCTACTTGCAGGCTGGGCTGGCCGGCATAGTAGAAGCCTAGCTCCACCGGTATGCTGAAGTGGCGCGGGTGCGTGGGATGAGGTTGCCGAAACCTAGACTGAGGCCCGGCGAGACTTTGCGGAAGTCGATGCGGCCGGAGCCGTGAAGCGGGTCGGTGAAACTACTGATGTAGTCCTCGCCGTTTGGGGTGATGGTACTTCCTGAGGGGATGATGACGGTAGCGAGAATGCGGTTGTTATTGCCGAAGACCAACTGCGGGCTGAGGCGGAAGTGTCCACCAAAGGGAAACCAGTCGAGCGAGGCGTTGCCAGAGCGCATGTGGAGGTCAATGCCGACGTTGGTACCTTGCTCCTGAAAGGTGGTGGCATAACTGAAGAAATCCATGCCGGCGCGGAGGTTGAATTTTGTCGCGAGCGGAGTAGCGAGGTCGAAGCCGGCGCCGGCGAGTCCGACTCGCGAGGCGAAGCCAAAGGCCGAGAATGGTCGGTAGGTCGGGGCTATGCCATCAGGCGACGGGGGATGAGTGACGTAGGCTGAACTGGAGGCGGCACTACTGCCGCTGGAGCTGAGTCGTAAAGCTGCGCTGCTTCCGTGCCGAGGACGGTGCGCTCGACGGCCGGAGGCTGCGCAAGGCTGGGCTGAGTTAGGATGGCCAGGGTGAGGGTGCTAAGTGCCAGGATTCGTGAATTCATGGGAGCGTTCCGTCCGGAGAGTTCAGTTGCGTCTGAATTCTCTATCGGCGGAATACGGTGATCGTTCAGCCGGCAGAAGTTTTTTCCCCTATGGAGGGTACCCTCAATCTCGCATCTGCAAGGGGTATCGACTTCAGATCAGCTTTTATAGTGCAAACGGATGAATAATAGATCCGATGTTTGCCCAGCAGCCGTAAATCACCCTGGAGGCCTCTATCTCTCATATTGCGGAACGAATCTTCACATCTCTTCGCTCTTCCTCCAGAGCGCCTTTGTGTTCTCAGGGTCCAGTGCATAACCGCGGACTCCCTGCTGATCGCGCTCGCCTGCGAGTCAGTAGGAATCAATTTGCCGAATCTGGCAGTCCTCGCGTTACTCGCCGCCTACTTCCTCCGCTGGCGCAAGCACTCCAGCCCAGGCCGCTGTTGCTGCACCCTGAGGAATTGCGTTGAATGCGAAAGGTGGCTCGCCTGTTCGAAGCAAGGATTCCGAACACTCCGCAGTCAGTAGAGTTCGTGCGAGTCGCTGCTGCGGGCCAGGCGCGGAGCTATGAGCGCTATGCCGGTGCGGGACTGACCAAAGGCCCGAGCGATCCTATCGCGACAACGGAACGAGCTAGGTTCGTGACTGATCTCACTCCAACTCGGCTGCCGTAGTCTGGGCACCCTTTTTGATTGACGGAAACAATACGAGAACACCTGGGTAGAAAACCATCCCAGATGATCCCAACTCTAATACTCGCGCCACTGCTGAATCGTGAAAAACTCGTGAGCAGGTCAAGACGGCACGCCTGAGACTGAAGGAACTCATTTTAGAACCGCTAATTTCTAAAGCTGCGGATATAATCGGCATCCGCCTTCAGAGATTCCTTCCATGGCATATCGAATGCTTCCTGCTCTACAAAGGCGTGTTGTATATGCTGCGACTTCGCTGCCTGCGCAAAAATCGGTCGATAGTCTACCGTTCCCCTGCCAAGTTCAGTCACAGTCGGATCATGGGTCCCAGGCGAAGGATTCTGCGGAAGATTAAAGTCTTTAACGTGGAGCATGGAAATTCTGTCGGGATTATCTTTTATGATTTCGGCGGGACTTACACCCGCAACTAGTGCCCATCCGCAGTCGAGTTCGAAGGTGACCTTCTTTGGATCGGTCAGCCGCAGTAACTCGCTATACGGTGTTTTGCCGTCCGTCAAAACGAACTCAGGCGTGTGATTATGATAACCAACGCGTACATTCGAAGTAGCGGCTTTTTCACCGAAGATGTTTAGCCGCTCCGCAGTGTAGTGCCAGTCGTCGAGTTGAAAATGGTGTGCCAGTTGGCGGTTGAATGCGATGTCCCGGACTGGAGCAGATAATGAAGTGAACGCCAAGTTCCTTGTCGTACGTAACGATCTCATCGAAACGTGCATTTAGGTCGGCGAGAGGATGATGCGCGCTGACACACTGCAGCCCTGCTTTATCCAGCGACGCGCGAATCTCCTTTGCGCTCTTCTTAGGTAGCGCGGCTGCTTCTACTTCAACGTAGCCGGCTGCCCGTATTGCAGCCAATGCTTCGTCGAGGTCCTTCAACATCTGCTCACGCACCGAATAGAGTTGAATGCCGAGCGGCAAGCCAAGAGGATTGCATAATGCGGAGCGACCCGCAATCCCAAGAATGGCGATCGCTGTGGTGGATTCTACGAACTGCCTGCGAGAGATCTTTGTCACATTTTAGCCCCTAAATATTTTGTTTACTCATTTCGCCAGCGAGATACTCTGACGCCATACATCGATAGCGAAAGGATCGTCATCGTTGGGTTTTCTGCCATGCTTGCGTTGGTAAAGCTTGCTTCATCCGCTACGAACTGGTTCCTGTGGTCGTGGCGCTGGAACCATTTATTCAAAATACGATGCTTCGGGGTTGTCGCTCAAACAAAAAGGGTCGCACCTCAGGGATACTGTAGCCCAGCGAAGCTTACTTGATGCAATATTATTTCGTCCCAGGAGCTTAATGATCGGCGAAGATGATGAAAGTTGGCCAGTTAGACACCGGGTGCGGGAGGTTCAGTGCGGCTTCTGCTCCGCAGAAAGACCGTACCGTCTTCCTCGTCTCATAAACATCACCTCCATATCAGATGATGTTGCATCGACTCGTTGAGACCGCCGGGGTTTTCGGTAACTAGCGACGAAGCCGACACGCTTTCCGTCTTGACTTTGATCGAATTAGGATGAGGGAAAGCTTTAAATTCATCTCATATCCCCCAATCTGATACCTAGCCTAAGTTACTGTGATAATCAATTCAATTCCCTGATGCCCAAAAGTGTATCCTGTGGCAAAAATTTGAACTCCATTTTCTATCAAGGGAAATGGCACTCTTCAGGTACTTCTAGCCCACAGCATCAGGAAAACTGCTCTGACGTAAGGAACTTCAAAATGACGAAGAGAACGATCTGCAGGATTGCCGGAATAGTATCGCTGGTTCTAGGGGGAGGACCTCGTATGCACGCACAAACTGCGGAGCTGCGCCTCGGTATTATCGGCGCGGACACCTCACATGCGGTTGAGTTCACTCGCATCCTGAACGACGATACAGCGAAGGACCACATCCCGGGTGCGCGAGTGGTCGCTGTCTATAAAGGTGGAAGCCCGGATATTGCCGCCAGCCGCGATCGTATCGAGGGTTTCACGGCGCAGCTTCGTGACAAGTGGCATCTCCAGTTTGTTGAGCACATCGAACAGCTTTGTCCGCTTGTGGATGGCATCTTGCTCGAAAGTGGAGATGGCCGTGTCCATCTTGAGCAATTCCGGAAGGCTGCCACTTGCAACAAGCCCATATTTATCGACAAGCCGCTCGCTTCGACGCTGGCTGATGCGCGGGCGATTGCCGCGCTGGCTGCGGCGAAGCACGTTCCCTGGTTTAGTGCCTCGTCGCTGCGCTTTGGCGATATCCAGAAGCTGCGCTCGCCGCAACTTCTCGGCGCAATTGTCTGGTCGCCGGGACCATTGGAGCCCCACCATCAGCTTGATCTCACCTGGTACGCCATTCACGGCGTCGAGATGCTATTTACCTTGATGGGCCCTGGAGCTGAACAGGTCACACGGACGTATACGCCTGACACCGAAGTGGTAACTGGGGTATGGAAGGATGGCCGCGTGGGAACACTGCGCGCCTCGCGACCATACAGTGACTATGGAGCCGTTGCATTCTATCCGAATAACAAAACCGGCGTAGTGAACAACATGCCTATTAGCTACGCTCCACTTGTGGTGGAGATCGTCAAGTTCATGCATACGGGAGTGTCACCTGTTTCGAGTGCGGAGACGCTGGAGATGTTCGAATTTATGGATGCGGCCCAAAAGAGCCGCGAACAGAATGGAATTGCCATAAAGATTTCGCCGCAGTGAACGAGTTGCTTGTTCTGGCGCCGAACTCTCAGATATTGGGAAACCCGCACTGTCCGTGTTCTTGTTGAAGCAGTTGCAGGATGAGTATGGCCGCGCGTGGCAGGTGAAATGGATCCTTTACTGGTAGAGCCACGAGCTCAGTGGTAGGACTTCCTTCCCGGGTAAGACGCTGCCGCCATTCGCCCGTTTCCTGCACGGGAAAATGTGCCCAGGCCCAATCGGCCACGCGATCGTACCACTCCAGGCACCAGGGTTCGCGGGTTAGTTCATGTGCAAGCAATGTGCCATAGAGCGCCTCGGTATGGGGCCACCAGAGTTTCTTCTCGGCGTGAGGAAGGTAAGGTGCGTTGCCCTCAAGATCGAGTCCGAGGAAGAGGCCGCCATACTCCTTATCCCAGCCGCGTTCGAGGTGCCGGCGCATCGCCTCGGCCGCGCGGCGGATTGTCTCTGCGTCTCCGCGCCGTCGAGCGAGGTGCATCACAAACCACAACCTCTGCCGTTGCCGTAGTGGATCGCAAGATCAGAAATGACATAGTATTGGACCCCGGAACCCTTTATTACGCAAAGGAGATTAGCTCGTGAGTGATCGTAAAGAATCGGATCAATTGAATCCAGAACCCACAAATGTAGGATGTGAACACCGATCGCAGAGAATTTCTCAAACTAGCTGTTGGCGGTGCCCTCGGTGCGACGGCTTTGATGTCTTCGACGAGAACTGCATCTGCGGGTAAGGTGCATTCGAACCCACCGGGGATCAAGCTATGCATGCAGGCCCCCGCGAAACCGACGGACGATGACCTGCTTTTCATAAAGCAGATGGGCGCAGAGTGGGTTAGTGTGGGCTCGACGCCCGATCTTCGGACTGCCGATGGCTTCAAGCAGATTAAGCAGCGTTACGCTGATGCAGGGATTACCGTATACAACATCGGCAATTCAGACGTTCATAACATGTCTGAAGTCACTCTCAATCTTCCTGGTCGCGATAAGAAGATCGACGACTACAAGCAATATCTCCGCAATCTGGGTGAGGCGGGGATCTATTACACCACATACGCTCACATGGGCAACGGCATTTGGAATAGCGGCAGAGAAACTATTCGGGGATCCGAGGCCAGAGTATTCGATATGGCAAGCCCGAACAAGGTGGGGGTGTGGGGTAACAATAAATTCTATGAGCCGTTGTCCCACGGTCGGGTATTTTCTCCAGAAGAGATTTGGGACAATTACACCCACTTCATTAAGGAGGTCGCGCCTGTCGCGGAAGAAAACAGCGTTCGGATGGGCATTCATCCGGATGATCCACCAGTACCTGTGCTGGCAGGGGTTCCACGTTGCGTCTTTGGAAATTTTGAAGGCTATAAGCGCGCCATGGAAATCGCTAACAGCCCCAACGTTGGCATTTGTCTCTGCTGCGGAACCTGGAACGAAGGCGGAAGGGCCTTACGCATAAGGATCCGGCGGAAATGATACGGTATTTCGGCGCGGCAAAAATCTGGAAACTCCATTTCCGCAACGTGAGTGCCCCCCTTCCGCGTTTCGTCGAGACCTTTATGGATAACGGTTACTACGATATGTACAAAATCATGGAGGCTGCCATAGCAGTTAAGTTCGATGGCATCTGTATTCTCGATCACACGCCGACCGTTGTAGGTGGGCACAACGCCGAGTATGCGTACGGCTTTGCATACATGAAGGCTCTAAAGAATCGGGCGGATGCAGAAGCTCGGGCATAGAACATGCGGAACATCCACACTGATGCCCGGGCAGAATCGCGAAACGAGATAGAGGCGCAAGAGAACTCGCGAAGCGTGTGAGAGGTAAAATGCTGAAGTTACAGAAGTTTCGGATAGTTTTGGCCACCAGCGTAGTACTGGGCTTGGGCTTCGCCGATTCATTGACGGTATACTGCCAAGCTCCAAAGACGACGACTCCGAGCACGCAGGATTGGCCTGTCATCAACGGCCAGGACTCGCAGCAACATTACTCCAAGCTTGCGCAGATCAATCGCGACAACGTGAAGAATCTGGTCGTGGCGTGGAAGTATGACACCGGAGAAAAGGGCGGCATCGAGGTCAATCCCATCATTGTCGGGCAAGGTTCTCTATGCCTCCACGCCGGGCCACAGCGTGATCGCGCTCGATGCAGCCACGGGCAAGCTGATTTGGAAGTTCGAATCCGATCTTGAGGGTTCTGCTGACCCGGGGCGTCTCTTACTGGACCGACGGCCACAAAGCCGCATCTTCGCCGGCGCCCGCAACTATCTTTACGCGCTCGATGCGACCACCGGCAAGGTGATTCCCAGTTTCGGCGAGAACGGGAAAATCGACTTCGCAAGGGCCTGCGCGAACCTTACCAGGAGCAGTCCGCTATCGCTCACCACGCCGGGAGCATTTACAAGGATCTGATCATCGTCGGCGGGCAAGACCCTGAGACCCATCCAGCGCCTCCCGGCGATATTCGCGCCTTCGATGTACGCACCGGAGCCTTGCGCTGGACCTTTCACACCATTCCCCGTCCGGGCGAGTTCGGCTATGACACCTGGCCCAAAGACGCATGGAAAAATGCCGGCGCCGCGAACAATTGGGCCGGCATGACGGTCGATACCAAGCGCGGCATTGTCTATGTGCCCACCGGGTCCGCGGTCTTCGACTTCTATGGTGGCGATCGCATCGGCGACGATCTGTTTGCCGATACGCTGATTGCGCTGGATGCCGAGACCGGCAAACGCATCTGGCATTTCCAGGGCGTGCACCACGATCTTTGGGACCGCGATTTTCCCGCCCCGCCGGCGCTGTTGACGGTCACGCACGACGGCAAGCGGGTCGATGCGATCGCGCAGACGACCAAGTCGGGCTATGTCTTCCTCTTGATCGGGCCACTGGGAAGTCGCTTTTCCCGATCAAGGAGTTGCCTACCCCGCAGCAATGTTCCCGGCGAAGTCACTCTCGCCGACCAGCCGCTTCCCACCTTGCCTGAGCCCTACACCCAGCAAAGCGCTACGGCAGATACCTTGACCAACCGCACCCCGGAAGCGCACGCCTGGGCAGTGAAGCAGTTCAAGACCATGATCGGCGGCGGCCAGTTCGTTCCGCCCAGCGTGGACAAGCTCACCGTCGACATGCCGGGATTTGCCGGGGGTGGGGAATGGGGTGGAGTCGCCGTCGACCCAGCCACAGGAGTGCTCTACGTCAACGCCAATGACACTGCGTGGCTGGTCGGCCTGACGGTTCCGCCTCCGCCGGGAGCTTGGGCGAGAAGGTTTACCAGAACCAATGCAGTGGTTGCCACGGCATCAACCGGGCCGGCTCGCCGCCTGCGATTCCCGCCTTGCGGGGGATCGAGGGCATCCTCACCGATCAGGAGATTGCCGGCACCATCCGCCGGCAAGAGGCCGCATGCCCCCCTTCAACAGCCTGAGCGATGAGCAGGTGCAGGCCGTCGTGCATTACCTGACGAGGCTCCGCAACAGCAAGGACGCCGCCCACCGCGAGCAGTCTGGCCCAGGGAGCCGGCCCCGCCGAAGCCACCCCTCCGGTACACTCAAAACCGTGAGACCAACGACATGCCCTATAAGACCATCGGCTTTCGCCGCTTTCCCGATCCCGAAAGTTATCCCGCGACTGCGCCGCCCTGGGGAACACTCAGCGCGATCGACATGAACACCGGCAAGTATCTGTGGAAGATTCCCTTCGGAGAATATCCGGAGCTGGTCAGCCAAAGGAGTGGCACCACACCGGATCGGATAACTATGGCGGTCCGGTGGTCACCGAAGGCGGCTTGCTGTTCATCGGTGCCAGCGTTTTCGACCAGAAATTCCACGCTTACGACAGCCACCGGAAAGCTGCTTTGGGAGACCGAATTGCCTTTCGCCGGTCTGGCGACACCTGCGACCTACATGGTGAACGGAAAGCAATACGTCGTGATTGCAGCCGGCGGAGGGCAATCCAGCAGAAAGCCATCAGGTGGCGTGTACGTCGCCTTTGCACTCCCGTAGAGCAAGGTGAGCCAGTAGCTGCGTCACTCGGGAGATGCTGGCTCTCCAATGTTAAATCAGATCCCAAACTGTAGCTTGGCCGATCCACAATGACGTTCTAACGTGTCTCGTGCCGTGGGGGGCAAGATTTGTTAGCGGGCTTTCGAAAGGGCTTCGGTGGCATCAATCAAAAACAAGTGATCAGCGAGCCCTCTTGGTCAACCGACGATGGGTTTGACATTGAGGCAAAGGTGGCCGCCGAGGATTTGCCGACAATGGCCAAGCTGACCTTCGAGCAGCTCCGCACCATGTTCCAACAAATTCTGGCCGACCAATTCAAATTGGTTGCGCATCACGAAATGCGCGAGCAGCCCATCTATCAACTCACAATCGGCAAAAACGGCTCCAAGCTGAAGGAATCCGCGCCTGACGATCCAGCCTCAGCTACACCTCGCCGCAAAGGCATGATGTTTGGCCCGGAAAGGTGACCGCGACAGATGGGCCGCTGTCAATGTTCATCCCGCCGCTGTCGCGCCAACTTGGCCGGATCATCGTCGACAAAACCGGCCTCACCGGCAACTACGACTTCACGCTGGAGTGGACTCCCGAAGGCGCCGCTCCGCCACCTGCGGGAGGATTGGCGTCAGGGGCCGCCCCGCCGGACCAAACCGGCCCTGCCATCTTCACCGCCATCCAGGAACAACTGGGTCTCAAGCTCGAATCCACCAAAGGCCCAGTCAATGTCATCGTCATCGAGCACATCGAGAAGCCATCGGCGAACTAGCGACATGGTCGAGCCTCCTTGGAAACGGGGTTTTCACCAAGTTCGACGCACCGAACATTCTGGCCAGGTGAACTTTGCTCAAAACGAGACTCTTCGGGAACGAGGCAGCATTTTTGCAGGGGTAATAATTGCGGTATGCGGATGAAGCGTTTTTCTCTTCGGCCGCTGGGCCTTGGCTCTCACTATGTTCGCAGGCTGCAAACCGAGTGTTTCTCGTGACGAGGTTGCGCAGGTACCTATTCTGTAAGAGATTGCATCAGCCTCGAAGTCATCAAGTGAGGTCGAAACTTCCGGATTGAAGTAGCCTTTGTACTATGGAGCCTATTCGCACGCTGTTCGCAACTCAACCCACTGAGCCTTCGGAAACGGCCCTCCCCGAGGGTCTTCGCGCCAGATACGACGGAAATCTTTCCTTTCCACCCGCTCCGGAAGAGCGTCCCTATTGCATCGCAAACTTCGTGTCGACACTCGACGGTGTCGTGAGCTTCAATTTGCCGGGCCAATCGGAAGGAGCTCAGATCAGTAACTGGAACGAAGAAGACCGGTTCATTATGGGTCTATTGCGGGCCTCAGCAGACGCGATTGTAGTAGGCTCGGGGACGCTTCAAGCCGCTGGTCCCCATGGTTCCTGGCTCCCGGAAGCTGTCTATCCGGCAGCGAAAGATTTATACCAAAAGTATCGAACCGAGGTGCTCCGAAAACTGGAGTATCCACTCGTAGTGATTGTCACGGGAACGGGCGAACTGGACCTCACCAGCGCCGTGTTTCATACACCGCGAACCAGGGTGCTCATACTGACTACGGAACCAGGCAAACGGAGGTTGTCGCAAAGTGGATCGGAGGCGCTCACCTCAGTCGAGGTGAAGGCGCTTTCTGCGGCAGAAGAGCGCATATCTCCTTCCGCGATCCTTACGTTGCTCAGGCAGGAAGCCGGAGTGGAGTTGCTGCTACACGAAGCCGGCCCGACGCTCTTTGGTGAATTTCTCGCAGCTGGGTTCATGGATGAACTTTTCCTGACAGTGGCGCCACAGATTGCGGGGAGAGACGCAGTGCACCCCAGACCAGGCCTGGTTGCCAACGTTCAGTTTTCTCCGGCGACGGCTCCCTGGTGGAAGCTTATCAGCGCAAAAAGTGCAACAGATTACCTCTTCCTGCGTTATCAGGCGGTAGATCGGGGCGCATAGAAAGCCAGTGATGCCAATGCGAATCGC
>CAVTKF010000022.1:0-287744 GCA_963735215.1 uncultured Acidobacteriaceae bacterium
CCTGAGGATCTAAAATTATGTAAGTAGATGAAAATAGAATACTTATTTTGATATTCCAAACCGCTTGCAATGCTCCGGAATGGTGCTAAAATGCCGCGGTGCGTCGCGCACCTTCTTATGCGTTCGCGAATGAATTTAGGAAAATTTCAGAGGCGCAAATTCGGCCTTTTTACCCCGCCCGGTTCTATTTCTCCTCTATGATCGCCAGGTCCCAGGGTGCGAGAGTCAGCGATTCGCCTTTAGACACTGATTTCCCATCGAGCAGATTCGTTCCTCCACCGTACATATAGCTAGCTTTTACGTCGCCTGCGGAGTAGTTGAAGTAGTAGTGCAGGTGCTTCCCCATGCGATTCACACCATGCGTTACGTGTACCGCTGCGGGCAGCTGCTGATCCGATCCCGCGAGACCGGCCTGCTCCAGCGCGTGTTTCAGCACCGCAGTCTGCAGTGCGCCGGAAAGGTACGACCCTTCATAAAGGAGCGAACCCGCGCCGAATTGGTTTTCGGTGATCGCAGGCCACGCTCCGAAAAACGGATGATCGTAATAAGCCAGTGCCTTTGCATGCTCCGGCATCAGGAACTCCGCCCAGTAGCTCACCTGGTTTCCATTCTTGATCTCGCCTACGTGAAACGGATCGCCCTTGAGCGCCAGCGGATGCTCGAGGTTCGAGAATTCCTGGTAGCTGAACCCCGCAGCCTCGCGCAGCGGCCCGGGCGCGCGCACCCAGCGGACCGCAGAGTTTTCGTTTGCAAATCCGCTTTTGAATGTCATCACGACGTGCCCGCCGTTCTTCACGTAGTCTGAGATGCGTTGCAGCAGGGCATCATCCGCGATGTAGAGCGCGGGCACAATCAGCAGCCTGTAGGCGGAGAAGTCCTTTGTCTCCGGAAAAACAAAATCCGTACCCACATTCAGGTCGTAAAGCGAACGATGAATCTGCTGTACCAGCGAGGCGTAGTCCGCCGTCGGCCTGCCAAAACTCCATTGCCCGCCCGAAGAAGTGAATGGCATAAAGCCGATCGCGTTATAGGAATCGCGACTCCACAGGATCGCGACATCATTGTGAATCTTCAGTCCGACAAGGTGCGGTCCGATCTTCTCCAACTCATGCGCCGTGCGGGACACCTCTGCGTAGGCACGGTTGGGCTCGAGGTCATGCGACAGCACACCCTTCCAGTACGTTTCCTGGTTAGCTGCGATTGAAGCCCAGTGCCAATACTCCACCATGTTGGCGCCGTTCGAAAGGTGTGTGTACACGTCCTCGCGAAGTTGGCCGTCATACGGCGGATACTGATAGGCCGAAGTCCAGTCCGTCGATTGCGCGTTGGTTTCCGTCACCAGAAAGTTGGCGTGCTTGAGTGAGCGCGAAAAGTCGCCTTGGATCGACTGCGCTGCACCGTCGTAGTGATCCTGCGATCCGTGGTAGATATTATCTGCCACAACGTCCAGGGACTCGGCGATAGCTTCCTCATTCACGTCGCGTTTCATCATGCCGCCGTAATCCGTCGTGATGAACTGCCCCGCACCAGCGCACTCTTGCACCAACTCCGACTGCCAGTGCAGAAAATCAGTTACGCGCATCTGGCTCCAGCGCGACCACTCCAGCTTGTAGCCGGTGCTTTGCGCTCCATTCCGTGTGGGCAGGTCTTCCCAGGTGTGCAGGTTTTCACCCCAGTAGTTCAGGAACCACGCCTTGCTCAGCGCCTCCGGCGTTACAAACTTCTTTTCGAGATAGTGTTGGAATCCGATGAACACATCGCGATTTGCCGCCTCGTAGCTCGCCGTTTCATTGTCGAGTTGCCAGCCGATTACCGTGGGATTGTCCTTGTAATGCGCAGCAATGTGGCGAATCAGGCGCTCCGCATAGAAGCGATACGCCGGCGAATCGGTATCCATGTTCTGCCGCATGCCGAACTGTGCTGGCTGTGTGGGTCCACCGAAATTTCCGCCGCTAATGCGATCGGCCAGTATCTCCGGATGCTGATGTGCCATCCACGCGGGGACAGAATACGTCGGCGTGCCGAGGATTACCTTGATGCCGGCCTTGCCCATGGCATCCACGATGTGATCCATCCACGCGTACTCGAAGTGGCCGTCCTCCGGCTCCCACAGGCTCCACGTTGATTCGCCCATGCGGACCACGTTCAGGCCGGCGGCCTTCATCATCGCAACGTCTTTCACGAGTCGCGCGTCCCGTTCGCCTTGGTCACCGGGCATGTACTCGTTGTAGTAAGCCGCGCCGTAGAGCACCGTTGGAAATTCGAGCGTCTTCTGAGCTTCAATGCGTGCATCGACGCCTGATTGCTGCGCGGCCGCCGGGCCCGCTACCAGAAGCACTGAAGCCATTACAGAAAGAAAGCGTTTTCTGAACTCTGCCATAACGGTTGCCTTTCGCGATTCTCAAGCAGTCTCTTGATGCGGAAGGATTATGAAAACACGTCTACGCGAAAGTGAGCAACACGATCTCGGAATGCGTACCGACGCGCATGGGCGGTCCCCATGTTCCCGCGCCGCTCGACGTGTACACCTGCATCTCGCCGAAGCGCTGCAATCCGTAGGTAAACTTGCCGAATGCGCGCCGGGTGATGAAGTTGAAGGGGAACATCTGCCCGCCGCCATGCGTGTGCCCCGATAGCTGCAGGCTCACCCCGGCATGCTCGGCAACGGGCAGGCGATTCGGCACATGGTTGAGCAGAATGCTCGCCGGTCCGCCTTTCAGCCGCAGTCCTTCAAGGAATGAGCGCATCTGCAGAGGATAGGTTGAAGGCCCATACGCCACTCCAACAACCCGCAGTCCTTCTACGTCCGCAGACTCGTTGTGGAGCACATGAATTCCACTGGACCGCAGTGCCTCTTCGAAATGTGCCGCGCCGCCGAATTCCTCGTGATTGCCGCCCACAAAGTAAATACCCAGCGGCGGTTTAAGTTCCTGCAATGGCGCGGCCATCTGCGCTGCGTTGACCCTGACGCCGTCAAACAGGTCTCCGGCCAGAAAGATAATCGCAGGGTTCAGGTCCCGCGCCATGGCCACAATCCTGCCCGCGAATCCGAGCCCGTTGATGTGCCCCAGGTGCATGTCGCTGACGAGGAGCGCCTGCCGCCCTCGCCAGCACGCCGGCAGATTCGGTAATTGCACGGTGACCCGCCGCAGGCGAATCGCTCGCGCATTCGCGAGCCCATAAATGGATGTCGCAATTGCTGCCACAAGCAACGCCGCAGCAATATAGGGCCGATCCGCGATTCGCGTTGTTGTCGGCACGATCAAGCGCAGGACCAGATCCGTCAGCCACGCGATCCCAGCACCAACCAAAAGGAAATTTGCCACTCCCATCCACAGGGCGGCAGCTGTGTACAGGATCCTCACGAATGAATTGGAAAAACGAAAGCTCAGCAGAGACGCGGCTACGAAGACGAGCGAAAGCAGCACGAACGCGATCCGCAATGCCAGCAAAGCCTGCGGACTCATCGGCCACCAGAAATCGATCCATGTGCGATAGATCAACCAATGGGCGGCGCAAATAACTGATTGAACAATGACAACTGCAACAACCGGCCAGGCTTTCAAAAAAGAGTCTCCTTCTTCTCTGCGGCGGCAACCCGCGAAGGGTTTTGCCGCATACCGGAGGCATGAAAGAATCAGAATATGGCAGCACCTGCGGGCAACCAGCTCGGCCTCTACATCTCGATTCCGTTCTGCCGCTCCAAATGCACCTACTGCAATTTTGCATCAGGAGTCTACCCGGCCAGCGAACATGCCCGCTATATCGAGCGCCTTATCGATGAGATGCACGGCGCCCGCCGATGGAGCGAGGACCTTGCCATCGACATCCCGTCCCGCGTCGACACCATCTATCTCGGCGGCGGAACGCCCAGCCTGCTCGAACCGGATTTGATCGCCCGCCTCTTCGCCGGCATTCGTACCGACTTTACGATCGAACCCGATGCCGAGATCACCGTCGAGTGCGCTCCCGGCCAGATTGCCGATGCCACCCTCAACGCGCTCGCCCAGGCCGGCGTGACGCGCGTGAGCCTCGGCGTGCAATCCTTCATCGATCGCGAAGCCCACCAGAGCGGCCGCCTGCACAGCCGCGCCATCGTGCTCGACGACCTCAAGCGTCTGCGCGCCGCCGGTATCGCAAACCTGAACCTCGATCTCATCGCCGGTCTCGCCGGGCAGACATTTGCCTCATGGCAGGATTCTGTTTCGACACTCATAGAAACTGGTGTTCCCCACGCCAGCATCTACATGCTCGAAGTTGATGACGAATCGCGGCTTGGCCGGGAACTGATCGCTGGCGGAGCGCGCTACCACGCCGAACTGGTTCCCACCGACGACACCATTGCCCGCATGTATGAGACGGCAATCGAGACTCTCGCTGGCGCCGGTCTCCATCAATACGAAATCTCGAACTTCGCGCGGCCAGATCACGAATCGCGGCACAACCTGCGCTACTGGCAGCGTCGTCGTTACTTGGGCCTCGGCCTCGACGCTTCTTCCATGCTGCGCGAAACCTCAAGCTCATCCGATCCCAGCCAGCCGGGTTACGTCCTGCGCTTCACGACGACAGATGATCTGAAGGCCTATCTCAAAGGACCGCAGCCGTCCGAGACGGCGTGGCTTTCGCCCGAACGCCAGCACGAAGAGGCATGGTTTCTCGGCCTTCGTTTAAACGAGGGAGTTTCTGTTTCCGCTCTCCGCGATGAGTTCGGCAACGAACCGGTTGCACGCGCTCTCGAAGTCGTGGGGCAACTCACAGAACGCGGTCTGCTCACATACGACGGTGACAATGTACGCCTCACCGGCCGGGGCCGACTGCTGTCGAACGATGTCTTCCAGGAATTCCTTGAGTCCGCTCCGGCCGACCAACCTCTCAGTGCGAGCTAACGCGCCGCTTCGGCAACTGCTGGCTGCCAGGGGAGCGATTCGTCCTGCGGAACAGTTAGAAGGAACGTCCGAGGATCCAGTTCATCTTCTTCCACGAAGCATTGAATCGACCCGGAGCCAGTTGCCCGCGCACGCTGCAGTGCCCGCTCCGCCTCAAGCAGAACCACCAAGGGCGATCGGCCGCCGCTCGACGCAACGCCGTAGTATGCGTTCAGCAGTATCTTCTCGCCGCTGGCCTCGGCCTGTGCTTTCAACGTCTGGTTTCGAAGGCGCTCTGCTAGCGTTTTCGCGTTGAAGAGATTGCATCCGGGCAGCACCAGGACGAATTCTCCGTCGGCAATCCGGCCCATTGAATCGTAGCAACGCAAAAGTCGCATCATCCGTTCGACGGCCGCGGTCACTGCCCCGTCGAACAGGTTTTCCCCCATCTCGGCTCGCCGGCGTGCGCAATCAACGAGCCCAACCGCCATCAACGCGAGCGGCATCTTCATCCGCTGTGCACGATCGGTCTCGCAGAAGAGCGCAGACACCAGCTCATCCCGGCTCAGAAGCATTGGCATACCCCAACACCCAATGTATCGGCCGGGATTAGGAAATCTTCAGAATGGTGCAAGAGCTATGCTGGAATCCAATACGGGTCAGCAAGCGCTCAGTCGACGAAATCAACCTTTGGCGCAATCGGAATGATTCCGCGCTCGTGGCCCATCTCCAGCAGTTTGCGAATGGCTTCGCGTCCGTCGGGCCCGTAGTCGAGGGTCCGTTCGTTCACGTACATGCTCACAAAACGGCTGGCCAGGCTGGTATCGAGGTCGCGCGCGAACTGCATGGCGTACTCCAGAGCCTGCTCGCGATGATCCAGCCCGTGCTGAATGCTGTCACGGAGCGCCTTCGAGATGATTTTGTGCGACTCTGCGCCCAGCGAGCGGCGAATGGCATTTCCGCCCAGAGGCAGCACCAGCTTCGTCTTCTCGCGCCACCACACTCCCAGATCGATGATCTTGTGGAGTCCGCTGCGGCCGTAGGTCAGCTGTCCCTCGTGAATAATTAGCCCTGCCTCGTACTTGCCTGCCAGTACCTCGGGAATGATCTGGTCGAACGGCACGACCTCCGTTTCGATCTCCGGGTTGAAGATTTTCAATGCCAGGTAGGCCGTTGTCATCGTTCCGGGTACGGCCACCTTTACCCGCTTCAGATCATCTTGCGACATGGGCTTCAGCGAAATGATCATCGGCCCGTAGCCTTCGCCCACGCTGCCGCCGCAGCCCATCAGCGTGTAGTTTTCCTGGATGTAGGGATAGGCATGAAAGCTGATTGCCGTCACATCGTAGAACGCCTCTTTTTCGGCGCGGCGGTTAAGAGTCTCGATATCGCATAGGGCATGCGAGAACTTGTATCCCGGCACGCGAATCTTGTTCGTTGCCAGGCCATAAAACATGAAGGCGTCATCCGAGTCGGGACTGTGCGCAATGGCGATTTCCCGGGTCGGATTCATTACGGATATGTCGGAATGCTTGGTGCTCACGGGGACAAAAATCCTTTCAACTAAGCAACGATCCTGGCTGATGAATAAGTTTGTTTAACGGCTTCTGCGCACGCGTTCCAGTCCTTTGGCAATCGCCGCAGCGGCCACTACCTTGAGCGCATCGCCCGGCAGGAAAGGAAGCACCGCGAGCACGAATGCCGTCCGCAGTGATCCAAACGACTCAAATGACCCGGCCCCACGCGTCCAAACTGCCAGCCATGCAAACCCGCACAGAAGGATCACAGCATTTCCCGTTGCGGCACTCAACAGCGCGGCAGAAAATCCACGCCCGCTGCGCCGCCACAGATACGCGATCAGCGCCGCCGCCGCGGGATACGACATCAGGTAGCCGCCTGTCGGCCCCAGCAGATGCGCCATGCCCGCTCCAAAGGCCAGACCCGGCGCGAACACCGGCAGACCCATTGCGCCTTCAAGCAAGTATGCGCCGAGCGTCGCGGCTGCCAACCTGGGCGTCAGCAACATTCCCAGCAACACTACCGCAAAAGGCTGCAGCGTCAGTGGAACCGGCGTAAACCCGAGAGGCAGCGAGATATGCGAGCTAAGGGCCACCAATGCGCTGCCTGCCACGACGATTCCGGCGTTGCGCAGTCCCTGCGAGACAGCAGGATTCGCGATCTCTGAAGCCAATGGCAGTCTGTTTTCCACGTTTGTCCTTAACTTTCTGACTCAGGGTCGGATGCTTCGGATCCCCCCACGACGGTGGTGTCACCCTCAGGCAATTGGTGTTTCAGCTTGGCGCGTTGTCGCAGAACGTGGAGGGCCACCCCTACGGCCGCCACCAGAAGTCCGACTACCGAAATCAGAAGCGCGATGATTAACCAATGCATCACAGCTAAAGCTCAGGATACCAGATAGGCGAAAAATCGCCGCCCGGCGCGTTGGCTGGCGTGGCAGAGCATAGCGACTGTTTTCGCCAGGTTACTTAGGCGCGGCCAGGGACCCGAACAGCCATTCGAGGTACTGCTGGCTGCCCTGCTCCACGGGGATTACCAGGAACTCCGGCAAGCGGTAGCTGTGCAGTTCGCGCAGGCGTGCTTCCAGCGCTTCCAGTTTCTCCGCGCTCGTCTTCAACAGCACCATGGTTTCCGGCGCGGAATGGATGACGTCTTTCCAGTGATAGATGGACTGGACCACCGGCAGGAGCGTGGCGCACGCCACCAGTCGCTCCTCTACCAGCATGCGGCCGAGCTTGTTGGCCTCTTCGAGGGTGCTTTCGGTGGTAAGGACAATCCTGGCCTGCGGGTTCGCTTCGAGCATTTCGTTCTCCCCGGTCCAGTGTACGAAGCGATGCCACGGCCGCGATCATAAATTTTGTTCCCTGAATCAAAGTCGCCGATTTTGCCCTAACAATCCGCGAGCGCCTTTCGGGATTTTTGTTCCTTCAACTTGCCGACTTCGCCCCGGTGTTGCAGTATGTTGCTTGCGGTTCGCGCATCCTGGTTCATACATTCTGCGGAGCCACGACCGCTTGAGGAGAACGATCGATGAGTTCCGTCATCAAATTCGGCACCTCCGGCTGGAGGGCAATCGTTGCCGACGAATTTACGCTGGCCAACATTCGCCTCGCCATCGCAGGCATTGCCGCATACGTCAAAACGCAGCCTGAACCTCACCGCGTCCTCGTCGGGCGCGATCCCCGCTTCCTTGGCGAAAGCTTCGTTGCCGAGGCCGCCAGAATCCTCGCCGGAGCGGGTATCACGCCCATCGTCATTCCCGATGCCGCGCCCACCCCGGCGATCGCCTATGCAGTGC
The DNA here is from genome assembly GCA_963735215.1 of uncultured Acidobacteriaceae bacterium. Lineage (GTDB taxonomy): Bacteria > Acidobacteriota > Terriglobia > Terriglobales > Acidobacteriaceae > Telmatobacter. Next base: position 8,182 of record CAVTKF010000022.1, read on the forward strand.
GTGCCCTCAAGACCTCCGGCGCGATCAACTTCACCGCCTCGCACAATCCCCCGGAGTACAACGGCATCAAGTTCTCCACCCACGATGGCGCGCCCGCCCTGCCTGAAGTGACCAAGCAGATCGAGGCAGCGATTAACGCCAACACCGAAGGCAACATCCCCCACGCCGATCCGCCGGAGGGAGGATTTGAGACTGCGGATGTCAAGCCTGGCTTCCTGCATCGCCTCGGCGAACTCGTCGACCTCAAGACCATCGCCAACTCCCACATCAAAGTCGTCTTCGATCCCTTCTGGGGAGCGGGTCGCGGCTACAGTTGCCACATCTTGCGCGAGGCCGGCGTCGAAGTTGCAACCGTCCACGACTATCGTGATGTGCTCTTCGGCGGGCACGCACCCGAGCCCGACGACCACCTGCTTGGCGATTGCAAGAAGAAGATGAAGGAGTTTGGCGCGAAGATCGGCATTGCCACCGATGGCGATGCCGACCGCTTCGGCATTGTCGACGAAGACGGCACGTTCATCCAGCCCAACTACATCATCGCGCTCCTCTTCGACTACCTGGTCGAAACGCGCGGCTGGAAGAACGGCGTTGCCAAAAGCGTAGCCACCACCAACCTCGTCAATGCGCTCGCCGAGTACCATAAGGTGCCGCTCTATGAGACGCCGGTTGGCTTTAAATACATCGGCGAACTCATCATCGCCGACAAGATCGCCGTCGGCGGCGAAGAGTCCGCCGGTCTCACCATCCGCGGCCACGTGCCGGAGAAGGATGGCATCATCGCGGGACTGCTCGTCACGGAGATGGTTGCTGCCCGCAAAAAGAGCCTCGGCCGTCAACTCAAGGAACTGTTTGCCAAGGTTGGTTCCTTCTATCCCGTTCGCGAGAACTTCCGCTTGACCCCGGAGCGGAAGGCCGCGTTCACTGAAGAGTTGAAGAAGGATCCCACCGAGCTCGGCGGGCGCAAGGTGACGAGTGTCGTGCGCACCGACGGTCTCAAGCTGATCCTCGACGACGGCTCGTGGGTATGTTTTCGCCTCTCGGGAACCGAACCCGTGGTGCGGGCCTACACCGAGGTGCGCGACGAAAAGGACATGGTCGCGCTCCGCTCGGCGGCCGAAAAATTTGTGCAAGGTTGATCCGTAGAGGCCGAATGCAGCAACCAAATCTGTTCAGTGAAAACAAGGAAGCGGCCAAAGAGCCGCTTCCATTTCGTCAGCGCACCATTCAATGGGTGCAGCAGGGCTGGCGCTCTGCCGGCACAGTCTTCGCGGTCATGCTGGCGCTCGCGCTCGCGTGGAGCGTCGTCAACGGCCGCCACGGCCTCTCGACCTGGTACCAGCAGCGCAGCCAGGAAAAGCAGCTCAAGCACGAAATCGATGACCTGCAGCAGGAGAATGCCCACCTGCGCAATCACGTTGACCGGCTCAAAAACAGCCCCGAGGCCATCGAGCACGAAGCCCGCGAAAAACTCCACTACGCCAAGCCCGGCGAAGTGATCTACACCCTGCCCCCGGATCCCCAGAAACAGCGCCAGCCGATGGGGAAGTAGCCTCATTTCTGAGCTACTTCCCAATTAGCCGTTAATCGCCCGACATCGGTTTCACTTTTGTGCGGGTGCTGGTGCGGGTGAATTTTCGCTGGTCGGCGGCACAATCCCTTTGAGTCGTAAATAGGTCACCATATTTCCATAGTGCTCATCTGTGTGTGCAGTGTTCAGCGATAGCAAAGTGAGTTTCGCCATGTTGAAGTTGAAGAATTTCACCATTTGGCTGCCCTTCGCATCAGTCATGCCGTCGAAAGTACTGTTGCAATATGCAACCGCGCCTTTTATCGCAGCCACAAGATCGGCCTTGGAAGTCTTCGTTTTCTCGATGTCCTTCGACGGATTTGCTTCACCCGATGCCTGTGAGCAGAACATGTAGTTGGCATCGGCCACGTGGCCGACCAGTTGGCCGAAACTGCGAACATCCGGTGTCGGCTTGAAGGAGTAGTTTTCTTCCGGCATCTTCTCAGCCGCTCTAACGACCGCGCTGCTGATAAACGAATAGAGCCCTTTTTCGCTTAGGGTAATCGGATTTGCGGGCGGAGCCGCCGGCATTTGTGGCTTCTCCTGCCCGAGCAGACTCAGGGGAGCAATTGCCATCACGGCAAAGAAAAAACATCGCGTTTTATTCACAGAACACCTCCGATGGAATCATGTCACATCTCGAACGGCTTAAATACAGGAAAGGCGTTGGTCTTTTCATCGGGCAATCCGGAAACGACTAGAATTCGGGACCGCTGCGGCGTCGATTAGGGCTGCAACTGCCAGGATCGACACTTAGAATTGTGGAACAAACATTTTCCAATTCTGAGCCCAAGGCTGACAGAGGGTTCTTGCCTGATAATCACAAGATCTCGCGTATTGAATATAAAACGATCTTGGCAGCCGAACCTTTCTCTGGCCTGCCGGAAAAGCCGCTCGCCGCGTCGACCTCTGTTTGCCAATCCTGGCGCAAGATGACCAAACAGTCTGTGGTAGCCTGCGCAGCTTTGCTTCTGCTTTGGTCTCTTCCTTTGCTGGCGCAGAAAAAAGTCCCGCTCAAGGCGATTCGCTTTCAAGGCGCGCCACAATACACGCAACAGGACCTGCTCTCTGCCGCCGGCTTGACGCCTGATGCGCGCCTGAACTCCCGCGACGTGAAAGCTCACGCCAAGCAGCTCAGTGATACGAACCTCTTCGAGGTGATCAAGTTTACCTCTGACAGCAAGACGCTGCTCTTCACTTTGACGCCTTCTCGCCAGCTCTTCCCCATGCACCTGGACAATGTGCCTCTTGCGCCGGGCAAGGAACTCGACGAAAAGCTTCACGAGCACTTCCCGCTTTACCGCGGCCTCTTGCCGGCCAGCGGCTCCATGATCGAGGGAATCCGCCAGACCTTCGAAGAAATGCTGGCGGCCAAAGGCGTCAAGGCAACGGTGAAGGTCGCTCTCACCAGCGGCCTGGGCCCGCAAAAGCTCACGGCGATGAACTTCACAGTCGTCTCGCCGGCGGTGCGTATCGGCCGCATCCAGCTTGCCGGCGTCTCGTCCGCTATGCAAGCCAAGGCCAACCTCCTGGCCAGCGGCCAAACCGGAAACAGCTTCGACACTGAGAACACCGCCATCGGTCTTCAGCACGCTTTTGAAGACCTCTACAAGGACCAGGATTATGCGGCGGTGGAAGTCGATGTTGCGCAGGTTGACCCTCCGGTCGTCCTCCCCGTCGATTCGGGCGAGTCCGTCGATATTCCCTTTACGGTGACGATCAAAGAAGGTGGGATCTACAAACTCGGAACCATCGACTTTCCGGCCAGCGCTCTGGTCGCGCGCGCAGATGTTCAGAAAATCCTCTCTAAATACCCTGCTGGTTCTGGCCGTCCGCTCGATCTATTTTTTCTCGCCATCCGCGATGCATACCACGCGAAAGGCTATCTCGACTGCTCCATCGCTTCACACCCTTCCTTCAACGAGACTGCTCACATCGTGAATTACAGCCTCGAAGTCGCTCCGGGATTGCAGTACCGGCTGGCCTCGGTCAAATTCGACGGAGCCCCTGACACGATAGCCGCCAAACTTAAGCTCGCCTGGAAGATGGCATCCGGCGATGTCTTTGACGAAAGCTATGTGTCAAACTTTGCGGCGCTGGCACAAAAGAAAGACAAGCCCATGACGAAATGGATGCAAACGGTCATCATCACCTACGACGTCAAAACCGACCCTGCCGCGCACGAGGTCAACTGCATCTTCCATTTCGCCAAAGCCGCTCAGAGCTCGCGTTAGCTGCTTTTCTGGTCCAAAGAGAGAGCTTTTCTGGTCATTTCCAGTCAGAACCTGTCGATTTGAGACTAGTGCACGGGAATGGTATCGAAACCGGTTTGTGTCCGGCATCGTTTCACGCAGCAACAACCCGCTGGCGAAGCCTTCTGCGGTAGTTGCGATGGAATGCCGCGCGACGGGCCTTCGTAACGTCGTCGGAGTAAATGCGGCTTACGAGGCTTCTCAGTCCTGCTTCAAGCTCAGCAACGGTCATTTTAGCGGGCTGAAAGTTCACATCGAAGAGAGTGCACAGCTCCCACGCGTCGTCGCGAAGGATGCGGCCCTCCTGCTTGAGGCGCGCGTAGAGCGGAGTACTGGGGAACGCTGTCTGAACGGTGATCTGGATGTCGTAAAGTCCGCTCTGCTTGACGAATTCCCAGACCGCGTCGAAAGAGTCGGTGCCCATCCCGTCGAGGCCGAGGATGAAACATCCGTTCACTCTCACGCCGCGATCCTGGATCCTGCGAATCGCCTCGAGATAGGATTCAACGCGCTTGGCCTTCCAGTTCGTTCGCTGCTCGACCCCGTCAATTCCGGAGAAGGTGGTTCCTTCAAGGCCAATCAGGATCTCCGCACAGCCGGCGTCGCGCAACATATCCAGCAGCTCCACATCGTCCGCAACCGAGAGGTCCGTCTCGGTGAACCAACGGATGTCCTCCCTGGCAACGGCGCGCAGCAATTCCTTCGAGTGGGCCTTGTTGACGAAGGTATTGTCGTCAGCAAACTCGATGAATGGCCGCTTCCAGAGCGATTTGATGCCTTGGATCTCGGCAATCACCCGCTCGACAGGCTTGATCTTATAGGTGGGAGAGATGCGGATCGACGCGGCGCAGAACTCGCAACGGAACGGACAGCCGCGCTGTGTTTGCACCGTGAGCCGGTTATATCGTTCGATGTCGAGCAGGTCGAATCGCGGCATCGGAGAGCCTGCAAAGTTGTAATTCGTGCCGCGAGCATCGTACACCGGCTTCAGGTTTCCAGAGCACAGATCGTAGACGATTGCCGGCCAAACCGTTTCGCCTTCTCCTATAGCTACTGCGTCGGCGTGACGCAGCGCCTCCATCGGCAAAGCGGTCACATGCAAACCGCCGAGAATGACGCGCGTGCCCAGAGCACGGTAGCGATCCGCAAGTTCGTATGCCTCGCCGATCTGCGCCGAGAAGCTGGAAATGGCAACGGCGTCGAATTCCTGCGGGACGCCGTCGACCCGGGTAATGTCGGCGACCTCGAGATAGTGAATGTCCACGTCCTGCGGCGTCAGTCCTGCGAGTGTAAGAAGGCCCAGGCTCGGCAGCGACGCGATAACGCGGTTGCGTTCAATAAAGCCGGGAAGCGTGAGCCCCAGCGCACTGAGTTCGGCGTTATGCGCCCGAACTCCGCTCATGGCAATCAGACCGAGTTTCATCGTTTCCACCATCCGACAAGAATTGAAAGAATGCCCGTCGTCACCGCGAGGACCGGAACCGGAAAGAGGTGTCGCAGGGATTTTCGCCATGCCGAGAGAAAGCAGCACACCGGCATCGTGATTGCGCCAACCATGAGCGCCCACGACGCGGTCGCAAGGCAAATGCCACCGAGGAAAAGCTGCCCTGAGGTCGCTGCAAACATCAGGTTCAGGAATCCGAGGCCGAAGAACGAGATGTGCCCCAGGCGTGTCAGTCTCCGGCGGTACGAGCCATATCCTCCCATCCAGTCGTCTCGATGGAAGAAGAGGCCGATGACGGCGCCGGAAAGTACACCGGCCAGCATTCCCAACCATCCGCCAATCAAATTGGTCGTCGGCATTGCGTCAGCCCCTTTCGACTGCGTGCTGGTGCGTAGTTGAAGATTCGTTTGAACTGTCCGGCGGCAGTTCCGAAGGCGTGATTCCCACCAAAGCCGATCCGTAAGCCTCAAAAGCCGCGATGATAGTTGAGCGAATGAATCCGTCCCACTTGAGCGAAACCAGGTAGCGCACCATTGATTCAACCTCCTCGGGGGAAGAGCGAATGGTGCGAGCTTAGTTAAATAGCGGGGCAGAAAATGGCTACTCAGTACAGTTTCGCGAGTGTCACAGAAACGCGGTGGCTAGGAGAATCGAGCCAGCTCGGCACGGGCCGCATCTGCGAGGAAGGGAAATACAAAGATGCGAGGCCCTTGTGGGAGCTTGCCTGTGGCCGCGGTGCGAGCGTCGCAGATGATGGCAGCGGTCTGATCAAGGCCTCGGACCCAGCGCGGGCGAGTAGCGTTGCGCAAGACAAGCAGGTCGGGCTCGACACCGGCTGCTTCGAGGACGGTGCGTGCAATCTCAACAAAATCGGGCCAGCGCGAAGCAACGCCGATCAGTCGGCGGCCCTTCAGAGATGGGAGCCAGGAATCAAGCCAGGCACGGGCAGAGCGGATCTGAAGAGTGATGAGTTCGACTCCAGCCGGAAGAACGGCACGCACAGCGTTTGCCTGGCTGGGTCGGCAAAGGGGAATGGCTGCAAGAATCGTTTCCGGATTTGCGCAGTCTTCCAGCGAGGCGCCGGATACCGGGAACATCGCAAGCTCCCGGATTTCTGCCAGGAGAATTTCGCGAACCTCCGGGTCCGGATCGATAAGCAGAAAGTGGTCTGGCGGCGGCGATGCAAGCCACTGCGCGACACGATGGCGCACTTCGCCAGATGGCAGGTTGAGTTCGCGGACAGCGCGGAAGAATCCTGCAATGTGCTGATCGAGAATCTGCTCGGGGGTTGACGGCGGCACTGCGTTGTTCTTTACGTAGACACCGCTGCCGTGCCTGTATTCCGTCCAACCCTCCCGCTCAAGCTCTCGATAGCCTGCACTGACGGTGTTGGGATGAATGCTGAAGCGGCGTGCCAATTCGCGCGTGCTGGGGAGGCGATCGCCGGGAGAAAGGTCGCCGCTGAGAATGGCCAGGACCACCTGCGTGACCAGCTGGCGATAGATCGGCACCTCGCTGGCAGGGGAAAACCAGAGTCGCACGGGAATCCTCGGACCCATTCTTACACCGAGAGACTATTTTTTCCGAGCGGCCGTGTTGAACGATTAGATGCGAGCGGGACTTGCTACATGAGGGCGACCGGTCCGCGTCAGCTGCGCTTGCAACTCGGAGACAAATGCGCTCTGTCGCTCAGAGCGACAAAGCCAAAGGTCACCCAGCCACCAGAAAGCTCATCCCGCCACCAGATCGTGACTTGGACCTGCCTGCGCAAACCACGCCACCCCCGCGCCGGCAAGCGGAGCATTGTCGCCAAGCTCCGCAATCCGTATCTCGAACTTTGCGCCTTCCAACTCGACCTTCGTTGCCGGCAAAAATAAATGGGCCGACCGCGAGATCCCGCCGCCGAGCACCACCACGTCCGGAGCGAAATCCGCCAGCAGTCTCTTCAGAGCCACGCCGAGATTCTTGCCGAACTCCGCGAACACTGCAATCGACACAGGTTCACCGCCTGTTGCGTAGTGCGCGATCGACGCTACTTCACGCTCCTGCCCCTTGCGCTCCTTGTACGTCCGCTGCAGCGCGCGTGTCGAAATCTGATCTTCGACGATACCGCCGTCGTAGGGCACGTTCCAGATCTCGCCGCCTGGCGGAACGCCCTTACCCTCGGTCACCACACGTCCATCCACAGCAAAGCCCGAACCAACGCCGGTTCCGAGAGTGAACACAACCACGCGCTTCACGCCCCGCGCAGCGCCCGCGCCTACCTCGCCCAGCAGATAAGCTGCGGCATCATTCAGGAACCGCACCTGGCTTGCCTTCCATCCGAATCGCACCGCGAGCGCATCGCTGAGGTTCACACTATAGAGATATGGCATCTTGTGCTTCATCCAGCTGATGCCTTTTTCGTAGTCGAATGGCCCCGGCATCGCGAGTTCCGCACCCTGCACGCCTTGAACGCCTTCGGCCGCCTGCACGCCCAGCGAGTGCAGCACTTCAACGAATGCCTCGCTCGTCTGCTCTTCGGGCAGGTTGGCTCGCACCACCGGTCCAAGCCGAAAGCCCTGCTTGTAACAAATGGCCGCCGAAATATGGCTGCCTCCAACGTCATACACCAACACACAGGGGTCAACATCGGCGCTCAACGCTTACCTCGCTTCGGAATCATCAACATTGTAAGCGGGCTGGCCTCGCCACAGCCTGCGAGACGGGACTCATGCGCCGACTGCGGAGTTTACCCACAGGTTTTTACGCTCCATTGATATTCCTGACGAATCCCATCCCGGTATAGTGAACTCAAACTGCATGCATCGAGCAAGGCGGCTTTTCCTATTGTTGGTCTGCACATTTGCCACTGGGCCGCTGCTCGCTCAGATGCCGTTCTACACGGATAACGCCGATGTGACCGACCGTGGAACCCTGCACTTCGAGTTCTTTAACGAATTCGATGGCTTGCAGTCTGCCCAGTTCCCCGATCTCCGCCAGAACACCGCCAATTTCAAGATCAACTACGGACTGCCTCACAACCTCGAGCTCGATCTCGACTTCCCGTACCTCGCCATCTATCGCTCCTCCGGATCCCAAACCTCTGCCGGCTTCGGCGATACCGACATGGGCGTGAAGTGGAATTTCTACAAAGCGCCCCGTCCCTTGAGCGTTCCAGCCCTCTCCGCCAGCCTGTACATTGAACTTCCGACAGGCGACTCGAGCCAGGAACTCGGCTCCGGCCTCACGGACTACTGGCTCAACTCCATCGCGCAGGAGCCGTTTTCGGACAAAAGCCGGCTCAACGCGAACTTCGGATTTCTGTTCGCCGGCAACACCAGCACCGGCGTCCTCGGTGTGCAGACCACACGCGGCCACGTCTATACCGGTGGCCTCTCCTTTCAGCACGACTTCACCCCACGCCTCACCCTCGGCGCCGAGCTCTACGGCGCCATCGGCGATACCAGTGGCCTTGGCAAAGACCAGTTGCAGGCGCTTTCAGGAGGCGCATATCAGTTCAACAAGCTCATGAGCGTCACGTTTGCGCTTCTCGGCGGCAGCCACATCGCCAGCCCCAGGATCGGCGGCCAGATCGGCTTTGAAGTAGACTTTCCCCTACGACGCGGCACCGCCGCAAAACAGCCACCACCCAACCAGCTCACATCAATATCCCTACCCTGGAGAACGCCATGACATGCAAGCCTGAAGTTCTGAGAAGCGTCCCCCTCTTCGCTCTTCTCGACGACGACGAGACGGCAGTCCTCGCCGGACAGGTCGAACTCAAGTCCTTCGCTCCCCGCGAGCGCATTTACAAAGCCGGCGACCCGGGCATGGCTTATGTCATGGTCTCAGGCAAAGTCAAGGTCACAACCGTCGACGAGGACCAGCAGGAAGTCGTAGTTGATGAGCCTGCGAAAGGGGAGTTCTTCGGGTTTGCATCCATGCTCGAACAGACACCTCATCAAACCAGCGCGGTCGCACTCGAGGAGTCGTCTTGCCTTGAGGTATCGCGGGATGACATCCAGGTTCTTCTTCAGCGGAAGCCGATGGCGGGGATGGATCTGCTCACAACGCTGGGCCACCAGTACCATGTCGCTCACCAGCTGGTGAGGGGACGCGTGACGCGCAATCCGAATGAGATCATCGAAAAGGAATCGACCACGGGAGAGCGGATCGCCGATGCGGTGGCGGGCTTTGGCGGTTCGTGGACGTTCATCATCATGTTTGCAGTCGTGCTGACGATTTACACGCTGGTAAACATCATCCTCGGCGGCAAAGCATGGGATCCCTATCCATTCATCCTGCTCAACCTGTTTCTCTCCATGCTCGCTGCCATCCAGGCTCCGGTCATCATGATGAGTCAGAATCGTCAGGACACTAAAGACCGCTTGCGTGGCGAACTCGATTTTGATGTTAATCGCCGTGCCGAATCCGAGATTCAGGGGATGGCTCGAAAGTTGAATCAGCTGGATGACAGGATCGACGATCTCTCTGATCTTCTGCGCGGAAAGGGCACACACGCGGTGGATCAGAGCCGCAAACTAGAAGTCCACGTGCGCCCGTACCGAGCCCACCCACGCAGGCCCGCGATCGCGGTTATATCCGGGATTGTCGATGTGCTGCACGTCAAGCGAGTAGAACATGCCCTTCCACGCGTGCCACGTGTAATAGCTCTCGACGATGTTTTCGCGGCCGTAGTTCAGGTTTCCGTCACCCAGCAGAAAGCCGAGCCCGCCGAGCCGCAGATAATTCTGATGATCGCGCTTGATCGCATTTGACACTACCGCAATCGCCATCTTGTCCAGCGGCCTGTGCCAGCGATTCCCGAAGTATTCCGCGCCCGCCGATACCGTCTGGTCCACCTCGGTGTAGCAGAACGACTCATGCTGCCCCTCGTTCCAGCCGAATCGCCCGAAGACGCTGAGATTCGCAGTCAACTCCTGCTCGCGTGTTGTAGCCGACGCCATACTTCAGCGCGCCGAAGTGCTCATGCGCCGTGATGGTCGGGGTCGAATCGATCCCCGCCAGGTACGCCTGCACCGCTTCTCGATATACCCCCATGTGCCCGCGATTCGCGTAATAGAGCACCCTTGTCTCGCCTTTGCGTTGCGGGATCCAGCTGTGGCGCAATTCAAACTCGCCATTCTGTCCGTTTGCACGGCTGAACGCCCAATCCAGATCGATGCCATTGGCGACGACGGGCATCGCGAAAATTCCATAGCGCAGGCTCCAGTTGAGGTCGTCGTACTCCGCCATGCCGCCCACGGTGTAGCCGCGCGTATCGGCTGCGTAGTCCCACGCGCCGTTGTTATCGGTCGTCCAGTTCATGAATTGCAGATGGCTGTCCGATCCCACCGAATTCACATCGAAGAAATCCGGAAGCGTCATCTTGCCGATGCGAAACTCCAGCCGCCGCGTTGGCACTGTAGATGCCAGCGCAAAGAAGTTCGCTTCTTGCACCGTCGTTTTGTCTGTCAGCCCGATCACCTGGTGAATCTGGTAGCGCGCGATGTATGGCGTTGCACCAAGATTCGGATTGCGCACCACGTCAAGATTGGTAAAACCGGCTAGTCCCAGCGCCTCACTCAGCCCACGCCCGGCCGCCAATTCCATGTCGAAGATGAAATCGGTGTTGTACCGTACTGATCGATTCCGCCGCAGTGCCGTATACAGGGTCCCCACCATCGACGTTTTGTACTCCGCCGAATTGCGAAAACTATTTGGCCCTTCGTAAAGTGAATGAAAGGGAATTCGCCCCTGGAAGATGATGTTCGCCTGCCCGGAGATCCAGTAACGCGCGTCCTCGGGGTGCGGGAACACCGTAACCGAGGGCGCTTCCGGAGCCGGTTCCGGCGCATTCGCCGGAGCAGGCGGATCTCCGGCCGGCTTCAGGCCCTTCTGCTGCAGAAAATCATGTCCCGGCAATGAGCAGCGGCTCGGGCGCCGAGGGGAGACGGTCCGCCGATGTACTCTCCGGCCTCTGCGCGTAAATGCTTGCTGCTGCCAGTCCGAGGGCAAACCCGGCCAGCAAGGCAGTTCGAGTGAATCGCAGAGCAGGAAAACGAAGCATTGCAAGCCTTTCCGTGAAGATGCGCAAAGAGCGGAGGGGTAGAATCGGGGTAGCCGGGTACCCCCTACTCAGTAGATACCATACCCCGGGTGGGTATTGTCAAGAGGAGCCAACCCCATGCCCCAGAACGAGCGAGAAACCATCAAGCTTCTGCAACGCGTCCGCAAACTCCGCGGCCAGCTCGATGCCGTTGAGCGATCCCTCTCCGGCGACCAGGATTGCGGGGACCAGCTCATGCTGCTGGCTGCCGTCCGCGGAGGCGTCAACAGCCTCATGGCCGAGGTTCTCGAAACCCATATCCGCTTCCATCTCGTCGACGGCGCCAAAGAGCAGATTGCCCCCGAACTCGCCGAGGATCTCATCGATCTGGTTCGCGCTTATTTGAAGTAGCGCCGCGCCTGACTGAATTGGTTCCATTGACCCACCGCTGGTCCCAATTCCAGCTTTCCCCTATAGTAGAAGCCGCTCAGCGTAAGCCATGTTAACGCTCCGTTGATTCCGCGTTGCGACGTGCACAGGGTGTGCGAAATTCCACTATGGCCTACAGCTTGCTCCATCCAGCCAGAAACTGCACGCCGGCCGCCAGGAGCGTCAAGTCGATGATCAGCACAAAGATTCGTTCCGGCAGCCGATCCACCATGCGCTTGCCGACAAACGACCCAGCCACCATAATCGGTCCGAGCGCCAGGCCGCACACGATCGCGCGGAACGGCAGCACCGCTGACTCGCGATACGCGATCAGTTTCGCCATGTGCATTACTACCGTCGAAAGTGCCTCGGTCCCGATGTACGCGCCCTTCACAAGCCCGTAGGCAAGAAAGAACGGCGCCATCAGCGGACCCACGCTCCCCAGTAGCGCCGACAGAAAACTCGCTGCCGCGCCGATCAGTGCGAAGGACTTCAGCGGAGGCTTGAATGCGGATAGCTTTGGCAGATGCCGAAGCACAACGATGAGAATGAGAAACGCGCCCAGAACGCGTGTAAGGGCAGCCATCGGCGCATGCGCGAATAGAAACCCGCCCACCAGCGCCATCGGCACTCCGCCCAGCGCAAACCACGCCACGACACGCAAGTCCAGCTCATGCCGGTTGAACCAAACCCGGCTCCCATTGCCGATCAGTTGCGCGACGGTGAGGATCGGAATCGCTTCGCGCACGCCGAAAACAAACACCAGCATCGGCAGCAGTACCGCCGCGCCGCCGAAGCCGGTAACGGCTGCCAGCAGCGCCGCAATGAACGCTACGACGGCGAGAAGCGAAAGCCGAAGCGCCTCAGGCATGATGCTCTCCCGAAGAGGAATCGGGAATCAGATGCCAATGTAGTTTACAAATTTGTCCGTTGAGGCTGAAATGAAAACCGGGCCCGACAACGCCCTGATCAGCTCACGCCCGGCCGGCAAACTCGCGCGTCTCGGTGTAGACCTTCACCTTTTCGCCTTCTTCCACGAAGAACGGCACGCGGATTTCAAGTCCCGTTTCAAGCCTCGCGTGCTTTGTTACTGCGCCGCTGGCGGTATTGCCACGTGCACCCGGCTCGGTATACGCAACGGCCAGTTCCACTTTTTCGGGTAACTGCAGGCCGATGGGGTTGCCGTTGAATTTGTCGATCTTGATGATCACGCCTTCGGTGAGGAACTGCAGCGCATCGCCAAGCTTTTCCGGCGTCAGCGGAATTGTGTCGAAAGTCTCCTGGTCCATGAAATAGGACGCGTCCGCATCGGAGTAAAGATAGGAGGCTTCGACGGTCTCCAGATCCGGCTCCTTGAACTTCTCGCCGGCTTTGAAGGTCTTGTCGAAGACAGCGCGGGTAAGCAGGTTACGCATCTTCAGTCGAACCAGCGTCTGTCCGCCGCGCGCGGTAGGCGTAGAAACGTCCACGTCGAGGCAGTAATAGGGGGTGTTTTCCAATTCGAAGTACATCTTGCGCTTGATATCGATTGCGTCAATGAGAGAGGCCATGCAGATTCCTTGAAAAAAGTACTCCACTCAATTTTAAGCGGTCGAAGAGGGTAGTGCGCAGAGAGCGGGAGATCCGTAATTCTCAGAATCGGCCGTGACTAAAAAACAGGTAACGAGCTATCGAGAACTTTCCTCAAGCGCCGACGGGAGCGCGAAGCAGATTGATCGCTGCCGTGAGATCGGCGGCCAGCGCATGTTGTGTCTCGTTGCTTAGCTTCACGCCGCCTTCCGTCAGGTAGAAAACGTCAATCGCCGTTTCACCTTCGGTATCGATAAGCGCAACCTCGATGTTGCATTTGTGTGTGCTGAGGGTCAGTGCGATCTGGCGCAACAGGCCCGGAACATCCTGTGCAGACCACCTGCAGCAGCGTGGAATGGGTCGAAGACTCCGAGTCGAATTGCAGCCGCGTGGCGACCTCGACTTTCACATTGCCGGAGTTGCCGGTGTGGCGGCGCGCTTCCAGCATCTGTTCCACTGGTACCTTCTGCGCGACCACATCGTAAAGGTATTCGAGGAAGCGGTCTTTCTCGCTGGGGTTCAACTCGATGGTGCGGAAGACGTCAGTGAATTGGAAGCTGTCGACCACGACCCCGGCGTCGTTTGAAAATGCGCCGGCCTTCACAATGTTCATGCCCCACGCAGCGAGCGCGCCCGCAACGTCAGCGAACAACCGGCTCCGGTCGCGCACGATCACGGTGAGATCAAATAGCTGGCGATGGGGGCGAAGGTCGAGCTGGACTGGATTATTGTCGAGATTGGCAGCGAGCTGGAAGTGATTGCGGATGTGCTCGGGAAGGCGGGTTTGAAGGTATCGCTGCGGAAGTCCTTCAAGAAATTGCTGGAGCGCATCGTACTGGCTCGACGGCACCATGGAGCGGATGCGATTCAGAAGGGTCGGATCAATAGCAGCGTGATAGCGAACCTCATCGACACTCCGGTCCATAAAGTTCGCGGTCGCCATATAGAGCTGCCACAGGTTCTCGGCCTTCCAAGGCGTCAGCGCTTCAGGATTCACCGCCTTGATGTCCGCGTAGGTCATCAGCGTCAGCATCTTCAAGAGCGCCGGGCTACCGATCTTTTCAGAGAACGCGCGGACATTCTCGGCGTCGAATATGTCCCTTCGCAGCGCGTTCGACATCTCCAGGTGCAGCCGGATGAGCTTCAGCACCTGGTCGCGCTCTTCGGTATCGAAGTCCAGCCGCGCCATGAAGCTGTCAGCCAGTTCCACGCTCTGCCCGGTGTGCTCGCCACTGCGCCGCCCCTTGCCGGTGTCGTGCAGCAACAGTGAAAGCAGGAAGAGATCGAGGCGGTCGATCTCCGGCAGCAACTGGGCTAGACGCTGTTCGTAGTCATGCGCAGGCTGTCGCAGACTGTGCACGTTGTCGATGGTGAGGAAAGTGTGCTCGTCGACGGTGTAGCGGTGGTAGCTGTCACGGATCACAAGCGCATCGATGCCGTGAAACTCGGGAATCAGCATCTCCAGCACGCCAAGTGCATGCATGGTTCTCAGCGCGTGCGCTGCGTGCGGACCAAGCAAGGCCTCGCGCAATGCGTTCCACAGATACGGCCCCTCGGGGATATGGATGGCGAGTGCTGGCAGCGCATCGGTGATGCGGTCCTCGGCAGCCTGCGAGAGCGCATAGCCATGTGTTGCCATCAGCGAGAAGATGCGCAGGATCGCCGCGGTATCGCTGAACTGTGCTCCGGGAAGAATATCGATGCGGCCCTGGTCGAGAATGAAGTCGGTGCCCGCGATCGGCGTCCGGCGTCGCCGAAACTGGCGGTAGAAGCTGACCGGCGCCGGCAGATGTTCCATCAGCAGGGCGGCCCGGCGGTAAATGACGCGCGCATGTCGGTAATAGGTGCGCATCCAGTAAGCCGGGTCGGCCGTGCCGCGCGTCTCAAGACCGATGGAGTTGGCTGCGGCTTCATCCTGCGATTGCCAGTCCAGCGTGTTGTCGTCGCGGCCGTGGCGGAAGTGCAGGAAACATCGCGCGGCAGCAAGAAAATCGAAGGCGGACTCGGCATCTCCACGGGCGCTCTGGAAGACTCCACCGCGTTGGCGGGGCCATTCCTTCGTCTCCTTCAGGTGGAAGAGCAGGGCGAACCAGACGGCGAGGTGATAGTCACGGAGGCCGCCGGGACAATCCTTCAGGTTCGGTTCGAGGTGGAAGATGGTGTTGCCGTACTTGGCATGGCGGGCGCGGGCAATCTCGCCCAGCTTCTGCGTAATGGTGTTCCACTCACTCAGAACCAGTCCCGGGAAGACCGTCTGGTGAAGTTGCTGGTACAGCGGGAACTGCCCGGCGAGGAAGCGGCGATCGAGTGTGGCAAGGGTGAACTCAAGGTTGTCGGGATCGAATTTGCCAGCTTCCTTCACCGTCCGCGAACTTGGACTGGCACGCAGGCCGATGTCCCACATGCCCTGAATGATCGACCGTACGGCCTCTCTCGTCTGCTCCTCGGTTTTCTCGTCGGCGAAAGCGAAGAGCACGTCGATGTCGGAATAGGGGAACAGATCCTTTCGTCCGTAGCCGCCGAGCGCCAGCAGCGAAACATTCTGTGCGGGCTGCCCTGCGAAGGCCCGTCTCCACATTTCAATGAGGATGCGGTCGACCACAGCCGAGCGGCGCCGGATCGCAGCGGTTCCGTCCCCGGTACGCTCACAGGTCTGGCGGACAAGCGCCATCTCCCGGAGATACTGATCCCGTAGATCGTCAACCGCTAAAGCGACTGGATTCATGAGTATTAGTTTGAAGGGCTTCGCCGACGCCTAAATGATGTCTTAACAGAATAAGCGATTTTGCAGAGGGGTGGGGGAAATGAGGCTGATTGCGCCAGAATGGCGGAAGCTTGGCCGGGGTGGATAGCGAAGTTACCAGAGGAGGGAACACTGCAGGCCGATAAGACGGTTGACCTGCAGTGCGAGGTACGGCTGTCCGGTTAGAGAGCAGTTTCGCCGCGTTCGTCGTTGCGGATGCGGATGGCTTCTTCGACGCGGCTCACGAAGATCTTGCCGTCGCCGATTCGTCCGGTGCGGGCGGCAGAGCCGATGGCTGCGATCGCCTTTTCCTTCATCTCGTCCAGCACGACCATCTCGATCTTCACCTTGGGGAGAAGGTCAACCGTGTATTCGCGGCCGCGGTAGAACTCCGTGTGGCCCTTCTGGCGGCCATGTCCGCGAGCCTCCAGAATCGTCATGCCTTCAATGCCGATCTCGAGCAGTGCATCTTTCACTGCATCGAGTTTGGAAGGCTGGATAATCGCTTCAATCTTGAGCATGCTTGATTGCCTCGTCTGGTAGCGTATCAGGCCGGATGGTCGGGTGGCCTACAACCCTCCTGATCTTTTCATCAGGAATTCAGGTCGTAACCTTCTTCCCCATGCTGGGAGAGGTCAAGACCTGTGTTCTCGTCCTCGGGCGAGACGCGAAGTCCGATCGTCTTATCGACCAGGAACAGCAGAATGAGCGTGCCGACCGCCGAAAGGGTCCAGGCTATTGCGACTCCCGCGGCCTGGTTCAGCACTTGACCCCAGTGGCCATCCATCGCGCCAGTGGCCGTATTGGGTCCGAAGGCCGCATTAATTGCCTTGGTCGCGAACAGGCCTGTGAGCAATGCGCCGAGAGTTCCGCCAGCTCCATGTACGCCGAAAGCATCCAGGGAGTCGTCATATCCAAACCAGCTTTTCACTTTGAACACCATGAACGAGCAGAAAAGGCCGGCAAGAAGTCCGATAAGCAAAGCAGAAAACGGCTGGACAAATCCGGATGCCGGAGTGATGGCGACAAGTCCGGCGACTGCACCGGAGATGGCGCCGAGGGCTGTGGGTTTCCCATTGTGGATCCATTCAGCGATGGTCCAGCCGAGGGCGGCAGCGGCAGCCGCAAAGTGCGTATTGATGAAGGCGCTGGTGGCCAAGGGACCTGATCCCAGGGCGCTGCCGGCATTGAATCCGAACCAGCCTACCCACAGCAGGCACGCGCCGATAAAGCTGAGCACCATGGAGTGCGGCGGCATGTTCGTCTGCGGATAGCCGATGCGCTTTCCCAGATAGATCGCTGTTACGAGGGCGGAGACGCCGGAGGTGATGTGAACTACGGTGCCGCCGGCGAAATCAAGCGAAGGAATGTGTCCACCGTTTGCGTTCAACAGGCCTCCAACGCCCCACACCATGTGCGCCATCGGGCTATAGACGATCAGCGACCAGAGAGAAAGAAAGACTGCCATTGCGCTGAATTTCATGCGCTCGGCAAACGCGCCGGTGATCAGGGCGGGCGTGATGATGGCGAACATGAGCTGATAGATCATGTAGGTCTGCTCGGGGATCGTGGCCGCGTAATCGGGATTGGGAGCAAGACTCACGCCGCGCAGAAAAACATGCTCGAATCCGCCGATAAAGCTGGTTCCGTGGGCAAAGGCAAGGGAGTAGCCCACGATGGCCCACAGGATCGTGACCAGTCCCATCATGGCGAAGCTCTGCATCATGGTGCTGAGGATGTTCTTGCGTCGCACCAGGCCACCGTAGAACAAGGCCAGCCCGGGTCCGGTCATCAGCAGGACGAGCGCCGCGGAAACCAGCATCCACGCGTTGTCGGCATTCATCTGTGCGGCGTGAATTGCATCCTGAAGAGATCTGAGATCGGCTTGGCTTGCGGGGGCGGAGGTTGTCGCAGATTGGGCGGAGAGCAGAGAAGGAAGCAGCAGGAGAACGAATGGAAGAAACCGGGTACGAATACTGGACATGCCTACTCCGAAAACGGGTTCACGTTTCTGTTCATGGATACACTGACGCAGCCGGAATGCACGCTTGCTGTTGAGATGGCCCGCGCTCCGCCGCTTCGCTTGATTTCCGTGAACATTGCAGGATAATTCATCGATAACGCTTCGACATAAAGAACCTGTGTAGCCAGTAAGAATCCGCGGCAGGAGCCAACCAGTTTGCCGAATGCGATACTCTCGACAGCGTGGTTTGGCAAGATTTACGGCACTGCTGAATGTCATGCCTCTGCGAATGAAAGGGGTAAAATACAGAAATGGGGACTATTCAGGAACGCGATCGCTATCTTTTTGGATCGCTCGAGAGCAGTGCCAAGAATCGCGCCAAGCTGCACGAGGTCAATTATGGCTTTGAGCAGCCGGAAGGCGTGTTTCTCACCACCCTGGATTTTGCGGTGAACTGGGTGCGCAAAAGCTCGGTGTGGCCCGTCACCTTCGGGCTTGCCTGCTGCGCCATTGAGATGATGTCGATGGGGGCATCTCGATTTGATATCGCGCGATTTGGTGCCGAGGTTTTCAGGCCCTCGCCGCGGCAATCTGACCTGATGATTATCGCCGGTCGGGTTGCGCAAAAAATGGCTCCCGTCATCCGCCGCCTCTACGACCAGATGCCAGAGCCGAAATGGGTTATTTCGATGGGCGCGTGCGCAACTTCAGGCGGGGTATTTAACAACTACGCCATTGTGCAGGGTGTAAATCAGGTGATCCCGGTCGACGTGTATGTCCCGGGATGTCCGCCGCGGCCCGAGCAACTTATCTATGCCATCACGCTTCTTCAGGAGAAGATTCAGCGCGAACCGCGCAGCCTTCTGAAGACGCTGAACGCAGAGTAACTGACGGCTCTTTTTCCTCGTTTTTTCGTCGTACCGATCTGGCGGTTTGCAGTCTCTCGCAACGGGCCATCGAGGGGGATAGTTGGTCAAACCCTTCAGAAAGTACACTCTGGCCCGGTCAACCTATGTTACGTTTATCCATGGTGCGCCCTTGCCTCTGGAAGAGTGACTTTGTACGGAACTCAATCGTTTTCTAACCAGAAAATGGCCCGCAAGAGGCGCCACTTCCACGTTGTTTTTCAGTTTTTGATTGCGGAGGAGAAACGCATGTATTCGCGAGCATCAAAATACACCCGCCTGGCGTTGACTTTAGCATGTGCAAGTCTGATACCGATGGCCTTGCCAGCGCAGGATACGGCCAAGCCGGCCGCGGCTGCTTCAACGGCTCCATCGGCCCAGGCCCCATCGAAATGGGACCTCTTTGCCGGATACAGCTATCTGGCACCCAAAGGAAACCTCATCAATAATGGCACGCAACAGGACAGTGCGAAATCGATCGACTGCTGTGCCATTGTGAGCCTTGCGCGATACTTCACCAATTATGTCGGTGTCCAGCTTGAAGGCGATTTTCATAAGAACGGCGGAAACTTCACCAGCGTCGTGCACAACCAATTTTCCGGCGGCTCGGCAGGTATAATCTTCCGCTATCCGACGGAGGACATCACGCCATTTGCCCATGCGCTGGTCGGCGGAGAGGCCGTCAGCAGCACCTACTCCCCGAATCCCACGCCCGGAATAGTACTCACCGCCGGTGGTGGCGTCGACTACAACACTCCCTGGCTTGATCATCGTTTTTCGATTCGCATTTTCCAGGCCGACTACCAGTACACGCACGTGAACATGTTTCCTGTGGTTCGCGGCAACTTCAACATGGCACGCTTGAGCACGGGTATCGTTCTCAGTTTCGGAACGATGGCGCCTCCGCCGACCGTCACACTCGCGTGTGTCGCGCAGCCAAATTCTGTGTTTCCCGGCGAGCCGGTCACGATCACAGCAACGGCAGGCAACCTGCTCCCCAAGGACCACGTGATCTACGGGTGGTCGGGCCAGGGCGTGACTGGAACCGAGACAACGGCAAAGCTGGATACCACCAACCTGGCGCCGGGCACGTACACCGTGAACGGCACTGTGAAGGAAGGCAAGGCCGGCAAGGAAGGCCTGAAACCATGGGAGAGCGCTTCGTGCACCGCGACGGTTACTGTGAAGGAATTCGAGCCGCCGACGATCAGTTGCTCCGCGAATCCGACTGACCTCAAGCCGGGCGACTCCTCGACCGTAACGGCGCAGGCTGTCAGCCCCCAAAACCGTCCACTGACCTATAGCTACCAGGCTTCCAGCGGCACCATCAGCGGCAGCGGAACCACGGCAACCTACTCTTCAACGGGTGCTTCCAGCGGTCCGGTGCAGATCACGGGTACCGTGACAGATGACAAGGGGCACACGGCTTCGTGCACCACGAGCGTCACCGTTCAAGCGCCGCCTCCACCGCCACCGCCGGCACCGTCACCGGAGCTTATTGCCCGCCTGACTTTGCACAGTGTGTTCTTCCCGACCGCTCAGCCGACCGTGAAGCATCCTGAGGGCGGCCTGGTCGAAAGCCAGCAGGCAACACTCACAGCTCTCGCAACCGACTTCAAGAGCTACCTGCAGCTCAAGCCGGATGGGCGTATCACTTTGACAGGTCACGCCGATCCGCGGGGTACTCCGGAATTCAACCAGAAGCTCTCTGAACGTCGTGTTGCCCGCGTCAAGGCCTTCCTCGTTGAACAGGGTGTTCCCGAGGCGAGCATTGATACGCAGGCGGTGGGCGAAGAGCATCAGCTCACTAAGGACGAAGTCAAGAGTCTGATCCAGACCAATTCTGACCTGACTGAGGAACAGAGGAAGAAGATTCTGCGCAACCTGAATGTGATTGTTCTGGCTCAGAACCGCCGCGTCGACATCAGACTCAACGGAACGAGCGAAACATCCACGATGCATTATCCGTTCAATGCTGCCGATTCCGCGACTCTTCTCGATCTGAAGAAGCCGGTTCACAAGGCTGCGCCAAAGAAGAAGTAACCACTAACCCCGGAGCGGCCTCCCAAGACCGGTTCCGGGACACAGGGCAAGAAGAGGTTGGCCGGAGTATCCGGCCAACCTTTTCGTTTTGAGAGTGCATATCAATTTCCAGTAGATTTACGCGGATTCTGTATCATCGAAGTATGCAGGCTGAAGCCGCTCCACAAATGCAGATTCCCGGTTTTCGCACCTATGATCCGAGGCTTGAAACTATTGCTGCCAAGGTCAAGGCCAACGAACGCCTTGACGCCGAGGATGGACTGGTGCTCTACGGATCGAAGGACGTGCTGGCGGTGGGCTGGCTGGCCAATTTCGTGCGCGAACGGATGCATGGCGACGTAACCTACTTCAACGTCAATCGCCATATCAATCCGACCAATGTGTGCGTTGCGGCGTGCAAGCTCTGCGCGTTTGGACGCAAAAAGGGCGATCCGGCCGGCTACACGATGGCGCTGGAAGAGGCGTGGCAGACGGCGGCTTCCGGCTACAGCGAGGCCGTTACAGAGTTCCACATCGTTGGCGGACTGCATCCGGATCTGCCGCTTGAGTACTTTCTCGATCTTGTGCGCGGGCTGAAGGAACGCTTTCCCAAGGTTCATATCAAGGCTTTCACGATGGTGGAGGTCGCTTATCTCGCGCGACGTGCGAAGCTGACGATTGAGCAGACGCTCGTTAAGTTGCGCGAAGCGGGTGTGGACTCCATGCCGGGCGGCGGTGCGGAGATTTTTGCGGCGCGCGTGCGTTCCATCATCTGCGATCACAAGATTGACGGCGACGAGTGGCTGGAGACTGCACGTCTGGCGCACAAGCATGGATTCAAGTCGAATGCGACCATGCTCTATGGACACATCGAAAACGACGAGGATCGCGTCGATCATCTGTTGAAGCTGCGCGCGCTGCAGGACGAGACCGGCGGATTCCAGACATTTATTCCGCTGGCGTTTCATCCGGAAAATACGCCGCTCGATCACTTGCCGGTGACGACCGGGCTGACCGACATTCGCCAGATCGCGGTGAGCCGGCTGCTGCTGGATAATTTCCCGCACATCAAGGCGTACTGGCAGATGATGACGCCGAAGATCGCGCAGATAGCGTTGCGCTTTGGCGCCGACGACCTGGACGGCACCGTGATCGAGGAGAAGATTTATCACGATGCCGGCGCGACTACTCCGCAGGGCATGACGCGCAAGGAACTATGCCGGCTGATCACCGAGGCGGGTCGCGTGCCGGTGGAGCGTGACACGCTCTATCACGCCGTGACGCGCAGCGAAGACAGCTTTACCGTCGCGGTGTAGGGCAGCAATCGGAAAGGCGGCCCTGATGGCTGATTTAGCCGGTTACGGTCTGCTTGGACTCTGCATTGGATTCCTGTGGGGAATCGGATGCTCGCTCGCCATTCTGTATTCCATCTACCTTGGCGGATATCGCAAAGGCGTGGAAGATTCGCTGGCAGAGATGCAAGCCGAGGCGCTTCGATGAAGCGATGAAGAAGATTCGAAGCCGTCGCGGAGAACAGCAGCCATCCTGACTTGTCGCGCGTGGCTACTGCCGCAACACAACGCCATTTTTCATCACAAAGCTCACATGCTCGCAGGTCGAGATGTCGTCGAGCGGATTGCCGGGTACGGCGATGATGTCTGCGTAATAGCCGGGCTTGAGCTCGCCAATCTGGCCCTGCCAGCCGAGTAGTTTTGCGCCATTGATCATGTCGGCCTGCAGCACCGCGAGCGGCTTCATTCCGTATTGGACCATGAGCGTGAGTTCGCGTGCCTGCGTCCCATGCGGAAACGGGCCAACATCCGAGCCCACTGCGAACGAACACGCCTGCAGCCACCTGCTTCTTGAATTCGCGAATCTTGTATTCGAGCATTTCGGCTTCGGCTGCTGCCTGATCCTGGGATTCGCGATGATGTGCGAAGTAGTCGAAGATGGTGAAGGTGGGCACGGCGAAGATGCCCTTTTCCTTCATCAGGCGGACGGTCTCATCGCTCAGTTGCGTGGCGTGATCGATGGAAGCTACGCCGGCTTGCGCTGCGTACAGCGTTCCGGGTTCGCCCATGGCGTGCACCGCGACAACCGTGCCAAGACGATGCGCTTCTTCAACCGCGGCGGTCAGCTGCGCGGCAGTGTATTGGTAAGGCGTGCGCAGGACGCCGTCAATCATGTGGTCGGAGCCGGTCTCGTAGATCTTCGCGAAGTCGGAGCCCTCCTTGTGTTGCTCTCGCATCACTTCGACAATCTGCTCGGCGGAGTTGGCGTAGTCGGCATTGGAGAGCACGTGCTGCGCGGGATTGTAGCGATTGGCATCTTCGTGTCCGCCCAGCAGGTCGATGGCGTTGCCGCTGATGCGCAGGCGCGGCCCGGGAATAAGTCCCTGGTTGATGGCGTTGCGAACGGCGGTATCGGCGGATCCTGCGCCTTCCGTGCCCATATCGCGCTCGGCGGTGAAGCCGGCCATCACATCGTCTTTGGCAGCCTGCTCGGCGAGGATCGTGCGCCAGGGCACCGACTCGATCACGGTCTGCAGGTCTTCGGCGCCGGGATGCAGGAACAGATGAACATGGGCATCGATCATGCCGGGCATCAGCGTGGTGTTGCCCAGATCGATGACCTTGGCGCCTGCGGGATGTTCCACGCTCGTTCCGACGGCGCGAATGCGATGGTCTTCGACAAGAACTTCGCCGGGCTGCAGGATCGCACCGGTGTCGACCTGAAGCAGCCGCGCAGCGTGCAGCACGATGGAGTCGGACTTTCTGCTGTGGGCGCTGTTGCGCGGCGGCCGATCGATGAAACGAGGCCGACGGAAAGCAGCAAGAAGAGGACGCAAACTCAAAGCGCCGAATCGAATCAAATTGAACATGGCTACGAATATGCCGCATCGGGGCGGGCTTGTCGATGGGACATTTCGCAGCGTTTGACGAGATTGCTCCAGGCATGCGAGCCTGATGACCACTTGCGACGTGCGATGGGGGTTCACGGAATTTTCAGTGAAGCTGCTTCGAACGACGACGTCGAACGCCGCTCCGCGAGACCCGTCTGTTCGCGTTTCGTAACATCGAGGGTGCCGCCGTGGCGCTCGACGATTTCGCGGGAGACCCAGAGGCCAAGCCCGGTGCCCGACGTCCTGCTTGGTCGTAAAGAACGGCTCGAAGATGCGCTCCTTGTGTTCGTCCGCGACGCCGGGTCCGTCGTCCTCGATCGAGACAGATGGACGGTGCGTTCGGCCAGCCTCTTCGACGCAATGCAGGGTCACGATGATTGTGCCTCCGATGGAGACCGCGTCGGCGGCATTGGAAATGAGATTGGAGAGGACTTGCTTGAGCTCGTTTTCCGACTCCGCGAATCGGCGGGCATTTGCCAAAATGACGCTCAATGTCGAATCTTCTTGCTGATGAGCTTGTTTGAGTAAAGATGCAGGACCGAGTCGACGAGTCGACTCGAGCTCAATCGGCTGCGGCGCATTGTTATCGCGGAAGAATCCAAGCGTCTGGCGGGTAATGTGCGCGACGCGCTCCAATTCCTGCTCGGCCTGGGTGAGTTGCTGGATCACCGCAGGCGGGTGCGCTGGTGGATCAAGTCTTGGCGATGTAGACGAGATTGATGGCGGCTTCGAGCGGATTGTTGATCTCATGCGCCACGGTGGCGGAAAGCCGGGCCGCCGCGCCAAGTTTTTCTGCATTGCGAAGAAGCTCGCTCGGTCTTGCGATTCATTGCTGATGTCGCGGAACACGAGGACCACGCCGATGAGTTTGCCTTGTCGTCGCGAATAGGGGCGGCGCTGTCGTCGATCGGGGATCAGAGTGTCCGTCGGGTTTGCGTAGCACGGTGTGATTGGCGAGCCCCATGGCGCCGGCCCTGCTCAATCACCTTGGCGACAGGATTGTCGACGGGCGCCATCGTGAATTTCGTTGAAGATTGGGAAAGACTATCGAGGATGTTCTTGCCCGCTGGCGCTTGCCGTGCTGATGCCTGTGAGCTCTTCGGCGATCGGGTTCAGAAACGTGACGCTTCCATTTTGATCGGTGGCAATTACGGCATCGCCAATGCTGGTGAGCGTGACGCGAAACCACTCTTCTCTCTCGCTGCATCTCCTGGGCATGCCGTTCGCGCAGATTCATCTCGCGCAGGATGTAATAGGCAAGAAGAATCAGGCCAATCGCAGCCAGCAGACGTCGTGAGATAAATACAGGTCGTGGTCAGGGCCATGTTCCTGCGGTACGCGGCATCGCGCACTGGCCTCCAGACGTGTCTCTTCGCTCTCCATGCCTGCGATGACACTGCGGATCTGGTTCATGGTGCGCAGACCCGCATCGCTGAGAACGAGCTTCCGTGCTTCGTCCTGCTTGCCGGAGCGATAGAGCGCGATGGTGCTGGCGAGTTCGTCGAGCTTCGAATGAATACAGAGCTGCGAAGATCGCATGATTGCCGACTGTTGCGCTCGGGTTGTCGGCGGTCAATTGAGCGAGCGTGTTGATGTGCGCGTCGATCTGGTGTGACGGGCGCCAGATATGCCCTTCGCCGGTGTAGAGAAAACCGCGCTGACCGGTTTCGGCATCTTTGAGAAGCGATTCGACTTCGCTGAGCTGAAGCTGAACCTGGCGGGTATGGTGTGACCCAGAGCGCTGTTTCGATTTGCTGGTCGAGCTGACGTTTTGTAATGTAGGCGTCGCGCGATAAGGATGGCGAGACAGGATTGATGAATCCGCCGATAACACTGAAGCGTTTGAATCGGGTCTGCATAGCGAATCTCATCCGGCTCTACGGAAGCCGGAAAGTGGTTTGGGGTAGACGGATTTCGCTGGGACAACGCCGAGCAGCCCTTGCTTTCTGGTCGGAACGCAGATTCTGGCTATTGCGTCAACCGGGCGTGTGCCGAACAGGCGTGGTCCATTGATTTGAAACTAGCTTAGCCCGCAATGGGCGTCAAGAGGCGAGGGTAGGCAGATATTCACTGCGACGAGCCATCCCTAGGTTCGGCGCGCGACATAGGCGAATTCAGGCTTTAGTAAGCCGCGATCCCCGTGATGTGCTGGCCCAGGATCAGTGCGTGGATGTCGTGCGTTCCCTCGTAGGTCTTTACGGATTCGAGATTCATCATGTGGCGCATGATGGGGTAGTCTTCCGTGATTCCGTTCGCTCCGAGGATGTCGCGGGAGATGCGCGCGCACTCGAGCGCCATCCACACGTTGTTCCGCTTGGCCATGGAGATGTGCTGATGACCGACCGTGCCCGCGTCTTTGAGACGGCCCACCTGCAGCGACAGCAACTGTGCCTTTGAGATCTCGCTGAGCATCCAGACGAGCTTGTCCTGGATGATCTGGTGGCTGGCGATCGGCTGGTCGTGAAACTGCTTCCGGGTCTTCGCGTATTGGAGCGCGGTGTCGTAGCAGGACATGGCCGCGCCGATGGCTCCCCAACTGATGCCGTAGCGCGCCTGGTTGAGGCACATCAGCGGGCTCTTGAGCCCGCCGGAGCCCGGCAGCAGGTTCGTTGCGGGCACATGTACGTCCTGGAGCGAAAGCCCGCTGGTGACGGAGGCGCGCAGGCTCCACTTCCCGTGAACTTCGTAGGCGCGGAAGCCGGGGCGATCCGTCTCCACCAGAAATCCGCGGACACGGTCCTCTTCGTCTTCGACCTTGGCCCAGATGACGGCGACGTCGGCGATGTTGCCTGACGTGATCCACATCTTCTCGCCGTTGAGAATGTACTCGTCGCCCGACTTGCGCGCGCGTTGTGGTCATGCCGCCCGGATTGGACCCGAAGCCGGGCTCGGTGAGCCCGAAGCAGCCGAGTTTCTTGCCGCTGGCCATGGCAGGCAGCCAGGTGTTCTTCTGCTCTTCCGATCCGAACGTGTAGATGGGATACATGCACAAGCGCCGACTGCACGCTGACAAAGCTGCGAAAGCCGGAGTCGCCGCGCTCGAGCTCCTGCATCACGAGGCCGTATTCCACGTTGGACATGCCGGCGCAGCCATAGCCCTCGAGGTTGGCGCCGAAGAAGCCAAGCTCGCCCATGATGGGGACAAGTTCGCGCGGAAAGCGCTCTGTTCGAAAGCATTCCTCGATGATCGGGATCAGGTTGTCTTCGACGAAATCGCGCGCGGTACGGCGAACCAGCAGTTCATCTTCGCTGAAGCTTGCATCGAGATGGAGAAAGTCAACGCCCTGAAATTTGAAAGCCATGATTGCACCTTGCCATTCTGTGTTGCCCAAACTTGCAAGGCTAGCAGATGCCGCCTGGGGCGTGCCAGACTGCAGTTATCGCGAGTCGTCGTCCACAGAGTCGTGATGCTCAGCAAGGGTGGCTTGAGCGGGAAGCCGGGGGCGTGATCGGCTCCCGTGCTGGTAGAAGATGCAGCGAGTCAGCATGCGCTTCGCGCATAAGCAAGTCAGCTCGGTCGATCGAATAGGGCGCCGGATTCATCTGGCGCGGGGTAGGTGGCTTGTCCGTTCACGACTTTGAGGAAGGGTGTGAGGCGATGTTTAGTGGCGGGTGCACGAGTCAGGATGTCGCGGACGTCCCAGCCTTGGAGCATCATAGCGTCGGCGATGAGGGAGCGGTGACAGCGCCAGGGCACGGCTTCAGCGCACATGATCGCGGTGGGAGTTGTGCGGGCTATTTCGATGAGGGCGGTGAGGCCTTCGGCGAATTGCGGCGTTGCCATATAGTCCGCATAGCCGCGAAAAGATGCGTTGCGCCAACCGGTGTTGATGGAGTCTTTGCGGGTATGGCGGCGACCGCCGAGAGCTTTCAGATGCGCGAAATCGATATTGGCGGTGCGAAGTGAGTCCCGGAGCGCATCGGTGTTGAATTGCGGAACGTGGCGTGATTTGGGAATGGAGCGGACATCGACAAGATGGTTGATGCCTGTGCGCGTTCAGCAGCGCGATGAACTCTTCGATGGAGTGGGTGGAATGGCCGATGGTGAAGAGGACGTTGGTCGCCACAGCTTCATCGTATCGCCATCTCACATGTCCGTCTTCGGGTTTCGGTCTTCGGAGCCGCATGTCCTAAGCTAGAGGTATGGATTATCCTGCGGATTCTGTTCCGGATGCGAAACCCTCATCGATGCTGGTGCGGGAGGGGGCGAAGGCTCCGGATGCGCTGTTTGATGTTCTTGTGGTCGGAGCGGGGCCTACGGGGCTGGCTTGCGCGATCGAGGTGCAGAAGGCCGGGTTCTCGGTGGTCCTGGTGGACAAGGGATGCGTGTGCAACTCACTGTTTCACTATCCCTCGCACATGACATTTTTTACGACGCCGGAGTTGCTGGAGATCGGGAACATTCCGTTTCCCAGTCCGAACGCGAAGCCTTCGCGCAACGAGGCGCTGCAGTACTACCGGCTGGTGGCGGCGCACTACAAGCTGGACGTGCGGCAGTATGAGCGCGTAGAGCGAGTGGGGGGCGAGGATGGCGGGTTCACCGTTCATACGGAAGACCGGTTTGGGCGGCCGGGCCAGTTGCGGGCGCGCAAGCTGATTGTCTCGACGGGCTACTACGACCTGCCGAACCTGATGTGCATTCCCGGCGAGAAACTGAGCAAGGTCTTTCACTACTACAACGATCCGCACCCCTACTTCGATACGGATGTCGTGGTGATCGGGGGAAAGAATTCGGCGGCGATCGCGGCGCTGGAGCTGTGGCGCAGCGGTGCGCGCGTGACCCTGGTGCACCGGCATGATGGATTGCATCGGCACGTGAAGTACTGGATCAAGCCGGACATTGAGAATCGCATCAAGAACGGGGAGATCAGGGCATATTTCAGCACCGATGTGGTTGAGATTACGCAAGACACCGTCGCGCTGAGGACTCCGCACGGCACAGAGACGATCAAGAACGATTTTGTATTCGCAATGACGGGATATCATCCCGACTTCAGTTTTCTCGAGAGCATGGGAGTTCGGTTCGAAGGGGCTGACAAATTGCCGGTCTGCGATCCCGAAACGCTTGAAAGCAATGTGCATGGGATATATCTTGCTGGTGTAATTGTGGCGGGCTCGCGCACCAACGAAATCTTCATCGAGAACGGCAGATTTCATGGCGGGCAGATCGCGCGGGCGCTTCTGAGTAAACAGGGTTGGCGCGCAGGTTAAGGCGGCGGTCTTCTGATTTCCGGTAGACTTGGGAAAGCAGATTCCTGTTGAGGTTCAATTGATGCGATGGTGGCCCCGCACCGTCCGATGGCAGCTGATTCTTTGGCTGATGCTCCTTGAGGCGCTTTCTGTGGCGCTGTTTGCGGCGGTCCTCGTAAGCGTGGAGGGTCGCGAGATACGCCGGCGAGCGCTGGAACGGCTGGCCCACCAGTCGACCTCGGTGGCGCTCCAGGCAGAAGAGGCATATCGGCAGGGACGCCCGGATCTGGTCTTCCCTTCGTTGCGCATGATGGGCGAAGCGCCGAGCGTGGAACGTGCCAAGATCACCGATAAGGCCGGCAATGTGCTGTTCGTCAGCAGCGGCGATGCTGCGCAGACACAACTGGAGCCGGCGGAAAAGGCGCAGATCGCGCAGATTCAGCAGCATGAGCCACTTGTGTTTTCATTCGACAAGCAACGCCGCGAGGGCGTGAAGGCGATCTACGATGGCGACAGAATTCGCGGTTATGCGTGGGTCGAGACTGATCACTCGTGGGACACAGAACAACTTGACACGGTTCTGCGCAGCTCGTTTTCATTTGGGCTGATCTGGATCGGTGCGTCGGGTTTACTGGTGCTGTTGATGTCGCGCTCGATTTCACGGCCGTTAAGCGTTCTGCAAAGCGGGACGCGCGCGCTGATGGAAGGGCCCGGAACAAGTTCGAAATTTCCTCTTCCGGTAACGGTGGAGAACGAATTCGGCGATCTGATCCAGGCATTCAATCGGATGGTGGCTTCGCTCGAAGAACAGCGTTCGGGCCTGAACGACACGTTGTCGCTGCTGGATTCGATGCTGGCCAATGCGCCGATCGGGCTGGTGTTTTTCGATCGGCAATGCCGGATCGTGCGCGTGAACCAGGTATTTGCGGAGATGACGGGAGTTGCATTGAGCCGTCACCTGGGACGCACGCTGCCGGAAGTGTTGCCGGAGCGCATCGCTACTCGGCTTGAGGAAGCGGTACGGCACGTGATCGAGACGGAGTCGCCCGTACACGACCTGGAACTTGACGGGAAGAGTGGAGAGCGTGGAGGACCGTGGACCTGGCTGGTGACGGCCTATCCGGTGCGGCCCACTCCCAACCCGGTGCGGTGGGTGGGTGCGATTGTGATGGATGTGAGCGAGCGCAAGCGCAGCGAAGACGCGCTACGCAGAACAGAAAAGCTGGCGGCAACCGGGCGTCTTGCAGCTTCAATCGCGCACGAAATCAACAATCCACTAGAGGCGATTACGAACCTGCTGTACCTGTTGCGCAGGTTCTGTCAACTTGATTCCTCGGCGTTGAATTACGTGACGATTGCCGAACGTGAAGTGCATCGCATGTCGGAGATCACGCAGCAGACATTGCGTTTTTACCGCCAATCGACGCTGCCGGCGCGCGCGACGATGGGGGAGCTGCTGGATTCGGTGCTGGACATGTACACCGCAAGACTCGGCACGCAGGGCATCACGCTGGAACGGCGGTATGAACCAAGTCTCGATGTGTACTGCTTCGCGGGTGAGATCCGGCAGGTGATCTCAAACCTGGTGAGCAACGCGATGGATGCGACGGCCGGTGGTGGCAGGCTGATTGTGCGCGCGCGGCGTTCGCGGGACTGGGTGCATCCGGTGCGCGATGGGGTGCGGATGACCATCGCCGACACGGGCAGCGGCATGATCGAGGAGGTTCGCGAGCGGCTGTTTGAGGCTTTCTTTACGACCAAGGGCGCAACCGGCACCGGACTGGGACTCTGGGTGAGTCACGAGATCATCCTCAAGCATCATGGAGTTATCCACCTGCGAAGTCGCGAGGCTGCCGGGGAACGTTCCGGGGGGACGGTGTTCCAGATCTTCTTTCCTGACAACGAAGAACTCACCGGCAGGGTAGTGGCAGAGGAGCGGACAACAGCCAGTGCTTAGAACGAGGCAAGCTACAACGTCAGGGCGAAATCCGTACGTCGAAGCCGGTTACTAAAGCGCGGAACTTTTGCCGGGGACCTGGGTTAGTAACGATGACGGCAGGGCCGGGGAATCGTCAAAATAAAGGACATCGGCATCAAATGCTGCGCGTCGGCGCAGGTAGGCACGCGGGAGATTCGAATGAACAAGTCATTGATTGGCAGAATATTTTCTACGGCTGGAATGATTGCTTTGGCAGGCGCGATGGCGCTGGCGCAGGATGCGCCGTCGAATACACAGCGCAGCGACGGACAAATTGAGATGGACGTTGTGCACGCGCTGGATGCTTCGCAAGCCCTGAAGAACGACCTCATCACCGCAGCGACAATCCAGAGCGAGGTGACACTTTCGGGAACCGTGTCCAGTGACTCTTCAAAGCAACTGGCGGAGTCGATTGCAAAGACCGTTCCCGGGGTGACGAAGGTTCACAATAACCTGAAGGTCGGCAATCCGGCAGAAGACGCCAATGCACAGGGCGCTCCGACGAACGATCCAAGCAACGACATGGCGGATGCCCAGGCGGCCCCGCCGCCCCAAGGTTCGCAAGACAACGGGCAGAATCCCAATAATCCCAACTACGGCCAGAATGCTGGCCCTGGCCAGAGTGCGCCGCCGAGCATCAACCAGGCTCCTCCGCCAAACTGGGGCGACCAGAACCAGCAGCAGCCCGGGCAGCAGCGGCCTGCATATGGACAGCAGCAGCCTCCCTACGGGCAGCAGCAGCCGGGATACGGACAGAATCCACCGCCTCCGGGGTACGGACAGACGCCTCCGCCTCCGGGTTATGGACAGGCCCCTCCTCCGGAATATGGGCAGCAGCCAGGTTATGCGCAGGCTCCGCCTCCGCCGCGGTATCAGATGCCGCGCGGGCCGGTCACCGTTCCGCAGGGAACTCTGATCCAGGTGCGGACTAATGAGCCTGTGAACAACAAGCGCGCCAAGGGCGGCGAGCCGATCCAGTTCACAGTGATCCAGGACGTGACGTTCGGCGGAGTGCTGGCAATTCCGCGCGGCGCCACGGTGCACGGCGTGATTGCCGACGTGAAGCGTCCCGACACTGGCGCACTAACCGGCAGCAATGAACTGGCGCTGGAACTGACATCGCTCGACCTTATGGGACAGAGCTATCCGCTGCGGTCGGACATGTTCAAGGTGAAGGGACCCGGCAAGGGCGCGCGGTCTGCTGAGAACACGATTGGCGGAGCGCTGATGGGCGCGATCATCGGCGGCGCGATCGGTCGTGGTGAGGGCGCTGCAATCGGCGCAGTGGCCGGCGGCGGCGCGGGTGCAGCGGCATCGGCGGCTTCATCGGGTCCGGGGGTTTGGATTCCGGCAGAGGCGCTGGTGAGTTTCCACCTGGCAGCTCCGGTGACGGTGCCGCCAGTTACGCAGCAGGAGGCGGCGCGATTGGGACAGGGACTGTATCCCGGTGGACCGAATCTATATCGTCGTGGACCCTATGCGTATCCGAATGGTCCGTATCCGTATGCGTATGCCCCGGTGTACTACCGGCCGTATTACTTCTCTGGCGGGTACTACTACTGGCGGTAAGACTTTGTAAGACGCCGGTGAGACAACGGGGAAATCTGTAAGACACAGGCGGGATTTGTCAGACGGAATTAAGAGATGCACGACGGCGGGCATCCTTCTGGGAGGGGGGTGCCCGTTGCTTTTGCAGGACCGCTTTCGAAGAACCGGGACAACTCGTAACGCAGGGCGACGATGCGATCGATTCTGACGCGCGGCAGTTGCGGATGCAGTTGGCAAACACGGCTTCAGCGAGAGCGCCGAAGGACAATGCGGTTCGGGCCGTGCCTGGGATTTAGAAAGAAGGAAAAACGGAGAAGGGTGTGGCATCCGGACAGGTGTCGGAGCCGGGGTCGTCTATAATGAGAGGTGCATCGCAACATGCGAGAATTGCGCTTTTTTGTGAGAGATTTGCCCCTGGAATGCCGCCATCGGAGCGGCGGGGCGGTGAGGCTCTCCTGTATGCGCGTAGAGAGTTGAAGGCTTAGACCCACCCATGATTCGTTTTCTTCAGCAGGACAATCGCGTCGTCAAGGCACTTTTTGTCGTGATCATCGCCGCCGCGTCGGTTTCGATGGTTGTTTATCTGATTCCTGGCCTGACCGGGCAGGGAGCCGCTGCGGCGGGCACGTATGCCGTGGTCTATCCGCACTGGTACAGCAAGTTCTTGTCGAGTGGCGAGGCGATCAGCCAGGAGAAGGTGTCGGCGCAGGCGCGGCAGCAGCTGCAGCAGCGGAATCCGCAGTACGCGTCGAATCCGATGATCGTGAACCTGTTTGAGCAGCAGGTTGGTCAGCAGATGGTGCAGCAGCAGATTCTGCTGGCCGAAGCGGCCAAGCTGGGGATCTCGGCAAACAACAACGATGTAGTCCAGTTCCTGCACGAGGGACAGGCGGGACAGGTCCTGTTTCCGAATGGCAAGTTCATCGGGCAGGATCAGTATGCCTCGTTGATCAGCAGCCGATTCGATATGTCGGTTGCGGATTTCGAAGAGAGCGTTCGCCACGACATTACGATTCAGCGGCTGCGGGCGTTTGTTACGGCCGGGCAGTCGGTGAGTGAAAAGGAAGCGCGCGAGCAGTTCCTGAAGAGCGGCACGAAGATCAAGTTTGACTACGCCGTGATCTCTGCGGACGACATTCGCAAGTCGATCAACCCTACGGATGCCGAGCTGGAAGCCTTCTTCAAGAAGAACGCGGCGCGCTATGCAAATGCCGTGCCGGAACAGCGAGTCATCAGTTATTTCGCGTTTACTCCGAATGATGTGCCCGGGGGCGTCCAGCAGCCGACGCAACGGGAAATCGAAGCGTATTACAACGCGCACAAGAACGAATATTCGGTGCCGGAGCAGGCCAAGTCGCGGCACATCCTGATCCAGGTGCCTCAGGGCGCAGACGCCAAGACCGATGCGGCGGCGAAGGCCAAGGCGCAGGACGTCCTGAATCAGATCCAGAAGGGCGCGAACTTTGCCGATCTGGCGAAGAAGTACTCAGACGATCCCGGCAGCAAGGACTCGGGCGGAGAGCTCGGATTTGCGCAGCGCGGCCACATGGTGCCGGAGTTTGACAACGCCATCTTCACGCAGAAGATTGGCGATACGAAGATCATCAAGACACAGTACGGCTACCACATCGTGCAGGTCGAGGAGCGGACGGCGGCGCATTCGCAATCGCTGTCTGAAGTGCTGCCGACGATCCAGGCGACACTGCTGCGCGAGAAGTCGACCGGTGCGCAGGATGCTTTTGCGCGCGCGCTGACTTCGGAAGCGATCAAGAACGGGTTGGACAAGACGGCGGCTGCGCATCACTTGCAGGTTGTGACCACGCCCCCGGTGAATGCGTCAGGCGTGATTCCGGCGTTGCCCGATGGAACGCAGCTGATTGCGCACGCATTTGAAGCGAAACCGACCGATCCGCCGCAGTCCGCGCCCACGGGCGAGGGATTTGCGATCTTCCAAGTAAAGAGCGTGATTCCCGCGCACGCGCCGACGTTCTCGGACTGGAGGAGCCATGTTGCCGACGACTACCGCAACGAGCAGGTGCCGGCGCGGATGGGCCAGAAGACAGCAGAGCTAGCTGCAAAGGCGAAGGCTGAGAACGATCTTGCCAAGGCCGCCAAGGAGATGGGCGCCAGCTTCAAGACCAGTGACCTTGTCGACCAGACCGGGCAGGTACCGGAATTGGGCGCCGTTGGACAGGTCGCGCCGCAGTTGTTCGAGATGACGCCGGGTACGGTGAGCGGACCGATCAACGCGGGCCGTACGGGAGTTGTTGCGAAGCTGGTGGATAAGCAGCAGCCGAGCGATGCGGAGATCGCGAAGAACCTCGACCAGGTTCGCGATCAGCTTCTCGAGCAGAGACGGCAGGAAGCCTTCGAGATCTTTGCCAACAACATCATCACCGAATACAAGAAGAACAATCGCGTACGCATCAACGCAAAGTCGCAGAGCCCGCTTACAGGCGAGTAGTTCAGAACAGTGAACCCTGATCGAAGGCCCGCTTGTTAGAAGCGGGCCTTCGTGTTTGCGGGTGAAGTATTGTTACTGCGGCGTGTCCGCCATGCGCAACGGAGATAATACTGTCATGGAATTTCCAACGCTCGTCCGGCGTTTTACTGCATATCAGTTCTCTGCCTTCGTATGGAGGCATCGGCGACCTCGGCCCAGCCGCATATGAATTCATCGAATTCCTGGCGGCGGCGAAGCAGCATGTGTGGCAGGTGCTGCCGCTTTGCCCGACGGGGTACGGGAATTCGCCGTATGCGGGCTCGTCGGCTTTTGCGGGGAATCCTTACCTGATCAGCCTGGAGTACCTGGTGGACTGGGGTTGGATCGACCGAGAGCGCATTGAGGGCCTGGCGGGTCGCAGCGGCAACGTGGATTTTGGGCAGGTGGAGCAGCGGAAACTTCCGCTGCTGTATGAGGCTGCAGGGAATTTTCTCGATCGCGGCGCGCACGATCCGGAACTCGCGGCGCAGTGGAAGCGTTTTGAAGATTTCTGCAGCGCGGAGTCGAATTGGCTGACGGATTACGCGATGTATGCGGAGTTGCGGCGGCAATTCAATACAGGCGCGTGGACCGAGTGGCCCGAGGCGGTTCGGCGGCGCGAGCCGAAGGCACTGGCGAAGGTAGCGGCCGAGGCCGGGCGCAAGCTTGCGCAGGAGCAGGCGCTGCAGTTTGCGTTCGCGACGCAGTGGACGAATCTGCGCGCAGCCGCGGCACAGCATGGGATTCGCGTCCTTGGCGACGTGGCCATCTTTGTGAATATGGATTCCGCGGATGTGTGGACGCACCCAGACATCTTTGAACTCGATGAGGATCTCAGGCCGATTCACATTGCCGGAGTGCCGCCGGATTACTTTTCGCCAACGGGACAGCGCTGGGGAAATCCGCTGTACCGGTGGGATGTGCTGGCGGAGCGCGGGTTTGACTGGTGGATCGATCGCATTCGCCGGTCGCGCGAGTTGTATGACTTGATCCGGCTTGATCATTTCCGCGGGTTTGAGGCGTACTGGTCGATTCCAGCGGAGGAAGAGACGGCAATCAACGGCGAGTGGGTGAAAGCGCCGGGACTGGAACTGTTCCGCGCGCTCGAAGCGGCACTGGGGCCGCTGCCGCTGGTGGCAGAGGACCTTGGGTTGATTACGCCCGAGGTGGATGCCCTGCGACTGGAACTGGCGATGCCGGGAATGCGGGTGCTGCAGTTTGGATTTGGCGACAAGGGTGCACACATGCATCTGCCTCACCAGTACGTGCCGGGAACGGTGGCGTACACCGGCACGCACGACAACGACACAACGCCCGGCTGGTGGACGACTCTAGGCAAGAGGGAGCGCGCGGCAGTGGAGGCGCTCATCGGTCCGGTTGACGATCGACCGACGTGGCCGCTGATTCGTGCTGCTGCCGGAAGCGTTGCGGAAATTGCGATAGTGCCGATACAGGACTTGTTTGAGTTCGGGCCAGAAGCGCGCATGAACACGCCGGCCGTGCCCGATGGAAACTGGAGCTGGCGGGTTCCAAAGGATAGCTGGAAGCCGCAAATCGCCGCAAAACTGGCGGCGCTGGTGGAGGTGACGGATCGGGATAATGATCCGCTGGCGCACGGGCACAGTGAAATGGAGACGGAAGAAGTCTGAGACCAGTTACGTGCGTAGTCTTTGTTGAATGCGCGGACCTTGTTATCCTTGGCGCACATGGAAACAGCAGCGGCGATTCAGACCCACGGGCTCACGCGATGCTTTGGCGCGCTCACCGCGGTGCAGGACGTGACGTTTACAGTGGCGACCGGCCAGTTTTTTGGATTCCTCGGACCGAATGGCGCGGGCAAGTCCACCACGATCAAGATGCTGACCGGGCTGCTGGAGCCGACGGCGGGCACCATCGAGATTATGGGCAAGCATTTCAGCGCTGGATCGCTCGACCTGAAGCGGCAGATTGGCGTCGTCCCGGAGGGGATGGCGCTGCTGGGGCGGCTTACGGCGCCGGAGTATCTGCGGTTTGTTGGACGCATGTATGGACTGGAGCGGGAGACGGTGAATCGCCGCACTGAGGAATTGCTGGAGTTCATGCAATTGGCGGACGAACGGCGCAAGCTGGTCACGGATTTCTCGCACGGCATGCAGAAGAAGCTCGCTCTGGCCGCGGCGGTGATTCATGGGCCCCGGGTGCTGTTTCTCGACGAGCCATTTGAGGGCGTGGATGCGATTGCGGCAGGCATGCTGAAAACCATGCTGCAGGGAATGATTAATCGCGGTGCAACGATCTTTCTAACCACGCACGTGCTGGAGATTGTGGAACGGCTCTGCAGTCACGTGGCCATCATTCACCAGGGGCGGCTGGTCGCGAACGGGTCGATCGAGCAGTTGCGTGCGGGCGTGGCCAGCACTTTGCCGGGTGCCGAGCGCGAACAGCGGCTGACGCTGGAAGAAATCTTCCTCTCGATCGTGGGAGCGAGCGGTCAGGAGCAGGCGCAGGAGCTTTCATGGCTGGCGTAGCGCAGGCCCAGAACGCAATGATCGGCCCAGGAGGACCGCTTGGCCACATGGCCCGTCGCCAGTATGCGGCGCTGGTGGCAATGCGCTGGAGGATGGTGGTCAACAGTGTGCGCTCTGTGCAAGGTGCATTCGAGTTTGGCGCGCGTGGGGTTGCATTCATCATCTACTCGATCATGGGACTTTCGCTGGGTTTCGGACTTGGCGCGGGTGCATTTTCGATGGTTTCGAGCGGCCACCTGCAACTTCTGTCCGCATTGTTCTGGACTGTGCTTCTGGTCTGGCAGGTGCTGCCGATTGCGCTGGCTTCGTTTCAGGAACAATTTGATCTGAACGGGCTGTTGCGATTCCCAGTGAGCTTTGGCTCGTTCTATCTGCTGCACGTGGTGTTCGGGCTTGTGGATGTTCCGACAATTCTCGGCGGTATCTGCAGTCTCGGGATCCTGGCCGGTGTGACGCTGGCGCGGCCTGGCTTGTTTTTATGGACAGCGCTTGTACTCGCGGCGTACGCGCTCTTCAACATTCTGCTGGCGCGCACTGTGCTGGCCTGGGTGGATCGCTGGTTGGCCAAACGCAGGTCCCGTGAAGTGGTGAGCGCGATCTTTCTGTTGCTGATGTTAAGTCTGCAACTTTTTAACCCGGCGCTTCGGAGCGGTGCTCATTTTCAACGACCAAACAGAGCTGCGGCGAAAGCCAACCAGCAGAAAGTTACGGACGAATTGAAGCCCTGGGCCAGGTCTGCACGTGCAGTGGTTCCATGGCTGCCGCCGGGTCTCGCTGCCGAAGGAATTTACCAGGACGCGATTCAGAAGACGCCTTTCGCGCTCGAATCGATGGGCGTGCTCGGGCTCTACATCCTGGCAACAGGAGCGTTGCTGGGTGTCCGCCTTCGCGCGGAATTTCGAGGAGAGAGACTGAGTGATGCGCCAGCCGCCAGAAAGAGGAACGAGAGCGACAGCCGTTGGCTGATCGATGGTTCAGGCCCAATCGCCGCGGTGATGGAGAAAGAGCTTCGCACGATACCGCGATCGATGCCATTGCTGTTTGCCATGGGGGCGCCGCTTTTAACGGTTCTGGTGATCAGCACGCTGTTTCGGAACGGAGCGCTCGGCGGACGTCCATTCCAGCTGGCGTTTCCGCTGTGCGTTTGTTATGCGCTGCTCGGGTTTACGCAGTTGATCTTCAATAACCTCGGCGCGGAAGGAACCGGCATCCAGATGCTGTTTCTTTCGCCAACGCCGATTCGGACCGTTCTGCTGGCGAAGAACTTATTGCATGGGATGTTGTACGCTCTTGTGGCATTTCTTGCGGGAGTTCTCGCGATCGTTCGTCTGGGCGCACCGGATTGGACCGTGCTTGCAGCGACCGCGGCGTGGGTGTTGTTTGCGCTCCCGACGAACCTTGCAGCGGGCAACCTGCTTTCGCTGACCATGCCTTATCGCGTGAATCTAGGGCGCATCTCACGCCAACGCGGATCCCAGGCCAGCGCGCTGGTGAGCATGCTGATCCAGGTCATTGTCATGGGATTCGGTGCCGCTGTATTCGAGCTTTGCATCTACTTCGACAAGAGATGGCTCGCCGCGCCGTGTCTTCTGGTACTGGCGGCGGTGGCCCTGGCGGCGTGGATGCGCGTGATGCGAAGTACGGATGCCCTCGCAAACCGCAATCGAGAAACCTTGATTGCCACGCTGGCGAAGACCGAGTAGGACCAAGCGGTCCGCTTTCCAATTCGACTTTCTTGGCTGAAATCTGAACTGGACAGGGGATTCTGGCGTATTTCTGGTCAGCAGCATTAATATTCGGCTGGTTCCAACGTCATCTCTATGAAGGATCAGAAAGGGCAGCCCGTGGCAATCGCCAGTCCAACCATGCCGGCGGTGGAAACGCAACAGCGTCTTTCCGATCTGTTCGCAATGCATCATCGTCGCGTTCTGATGGCTGCTTACCGCATTACGGGCAGCATGGCGGACGCGGAGGACGTGGCGCAGAGTGTGTTTCTGCGGTTGACGGCGGGCGACGAGCTTGCAGTCAACAACGCGGGCAGCTACCTGTATCGTGCAGCCATCAACGGTGGGCTCGACCTGTTGCGGCGAAGAAATACTGCGGCAAGCGAACCCCTGGATTTGGCTGCGGATGTGGCCTCTCAAGGTCGCGGATCGCGGCCTGAGGCTGAGGCTGCAAGCAGCGAACTGGTCCAGTGGCTGCGAACGGAGCTTGCAGAGCTTAGCCCGCGTGCTGCGGAGATGTTCACGCTGCGCTACGTGGAAGAACTGGACAATCGCGAGATTGCCGCGCTGATGCACACATCGCAAGGCGGTGGTGGCGGTAACGCTGCACCAGGTGCGATCAAAGCTGAAGAAGCGGCTCACAGAGATGGAACGGGGGAACCGATGAAGAACCAGGACGAAATGCTGGACAAGGCAATCAAGTCGATGCGCGAGGCCGAGCCCGAAGCCGGTCAGCTCTCTGCTGCTGCTGAAAAGGTGGCGGGAAAGCTGGGCATTGCATTTGCGGATAACTCCACTGTCGAAAGTTGCGAGGAGATGCGGCCGCTGCTGGATGCGTATCGCGCAGGCACGCTTTCCGAGAATCGAGCATTGCTGGTGAAGGCGCATCTTCGCGAGTGCGGCGTGTGCCTGCGCCGTTTCCATTCGGGTTCCGGTGCGGTGGACTGGTCGGCGCCGAAGGTGATGCCGGCGCATAGACCTGTGCGGCCATGGGCGATGACCTGGGCAATGGCAGCGTCGCTGGCGCTGGCAGCGACGGGACTGTTTGTGTACAAAGCGTACTGGCAGGTTCCTGCCAGGAGTGCGGGCCGAGGTGCAATCGATTGATGGATCGGCTTCGCTGATTACGGATTCGGGCGATCGACTGCTTGCGCCGGGCGCCCAGTTGAAGGAAGGCGATGAACTCCGGACTTCCGGCGGATCGCACGCAGTGCTGCGGCTGGCCGATGGTTCGACTGTAGAGATGAACGAGCGCAGTGCGGTGAGTGTGGGCGCGCGCGGACGGAACGTAACGGTTGATCTTGATCATGGAGCGGTGATCGTGAAGGCTGCGCATCGCAATTCGGGTCATCTGTACGTGAAGACAGACGATTGCAGCGTTGCGGTGACCGGTACGGTGTTCTCGGTGAATGCCGGAATCAAGGGATCGCGCGTGGCCGTTCTGCAGGGATCTGTCGAAGTAGCGCATGCCGGCGTGGAGTCGACAATCAATGCGGGTGATGAGTTCACAACTTCGCAGAATCTTGCGCCGGAGCCGGTGAGCGAGCAGGTTGCGTGGAGTCCGAATCGCGATCAATATATCGAACTGCTGGCGCAGTTTTCGACGTTGCAGCATCGCATCGAACAGATTCCGATACCGCAGCGTTATGGAAGCGATCTGCTGGATCGGATGCCGGGGGAAACGCAGCTCTACGTCAGCATTCCGAATCTCGGTGATTTCGTAAGCCAGGCGAAGGGCATCTTCGAGGATCAGCTCAAGCAGAGCCCAGTGCTGCAGCAGTGGTGGACGAACGGCAAGCAGGACAAGACAGCGGAACTGGATACGCTGGTGAACAAGGTGCACGATCTCAGCCAGTATCTTGGCGACGAGATGGTGATTGTGGCACTGAAGCAGCAGAAGGGTGCGGGATTTGCAGTGGTTGCCGATGTGCAGCGCAGCGGGTTGGCCGATCTGCTGAAGCAACAGTTCGTGGCCGAGTCGCATGGCGCGCTGACGGTGCTGGATGAGAGCACGCTTCATAGTGCGTCGGGCGGCAAGCAGGGGAATGGCGCGTTTGCGCTGGTGGGAGCGAAGCAAGTTATCTTCTCCAACAGCATCGATACGCTGAAGACAATTGACGCGCAGTTGAATTCCGGTTCGAGCGGATTTGCTGCTTCCGATTTTGGACAGCGGATCAAGGCTGCTTACGACCGCGGAGCCGGTGTCATTCTGGCTGCGAATCTACAGCAGATGCTTGCAGGAGCTGCGGACCACAGCGGCAAGAAGGGCGATGCGTTTCTGCAGGAGTCCGGCATCAGCGGCGTGCGCTATTTGATCGCAGAACACCGCGAGTCGAACGGGACTCCGGAGAATCACCTGAATCTGCAATTCTCCGGCGGGCGTCAGCGCGTGGCTTCATGGCTGGGTGCTCCTGCTCCCGTAGGCTCGCTCGATTTTGTTTCGCCGAATGCAGCGCTTGCGGTCGCGGGTGTTTCCAAGGATCCGACGGCGATTGTCGATGACATAGTTGCCATGATGTCGACCGACAAGAACGGAATGGACAACTGGAACAAGGCGCAATCGGAACTCGGCATTGATATCCGCAATGATCTTGCCGGGAATCTTGGTGGCGAGTTCCTGTTCGCGTTAGATGGTCCGGTTTTGCCTACACCTTCGTGGAAAGCCATTATCGAAGTGCGCGACTCCGCGAGGTTCGAGACGACGCTGGAGCGGTTGGCGCAGGCGATGAACAACCACGTGCAGCAGGGAACGAACGCGCGCCCCATCACGATTGACTCAAGCCAGGCAGGCGCGCAGACTTTCCATACGGTGCATGATGCGTCAACAGGTGCTGCGGTCGCGGAGTACACATTTGCCAGCGGGTACATGATCATCGCTCCGACGCGGGCACTCCTGATGGATGCATTGCGGGCGCACTCCACTGGTGATTCGCTGGGGCATTCGGCGAGCTTCAAGGCGCTGCTGCCGGTAGATCAGAATGAGAACTATTCGGCTGTGGCGTATCAGAACCTCGGACCCGTCTTGACTCCATTGCTTTCGCAGATGAGTGGCGAGTCGGCTGATGCACTGAAGAAGCTGGCATCTGACTCTCATCCCACCGCGATTTGCGCGTGGGGCAAGGACGCCGGGATCGAAGCAGCGAGCAACAGCAACCTCTTCGGGTTCGATTTCCTTACCCTGGGCAGACTGTTGCATTCTGAAAACAAGGGAAACGCAGTCGCTCCGGAACAAATGTAGCCAACTGCGCGTAAGAGAAGACATGGGCGTGATTGAACTTGATCGACTGGAGGTGCGGCTTGGCGGCCGCACCGTCCTCAATGGACTGACTGGAGAGATGCGCGGTCACGCCATCGGCCTTCTCGGTCCAAATGGCGCGGGTAAATCAACGCTCATCAATACGCTGCTTGGATTTCACGAGCCTGCAAGCGGCGTTGCCCGGGTGCTTGGCCTGGACGCACGCGTGGATCGCATGAAGATTCGCCAGAGCGTCGGCTACATGCCGGAGAATGATTCGTTCATCGGCAATATGAATGGCGTGCGGTTTGTGCGCTACATGGCGGAACTTGCCGGCCTGCCCCCAGCAGAAGCACTAGAACGCGCACATGAAGCTCTGTTCTATGTCGGACTCGGCGAGGTGCGTTATCGCAAGATCAGTACATATTCGCTGGGAATGAAGCAGCTGATTAAGCTGGCGCAGGGACTCGCGCACGGACCTAAACTGCTCATTCTCGATGAGCCGACTAACGGGCTCGACCCCACCGCGCGTCAGCGCATGATCCAGCTCATCAAGGACATTCGCAAGCAGGGCGGCACACACCTCCTGATTTCGTCGCACCTGCTTCGCGATATCGATGAAACATGCGACGAGGTATTGATTCTGAACAAGGGGCGGATAGCGGCGATTTCAAATATCGAAGAGGAGCGGCGATCTCACCGCAACTTTATCGAGATGGAGATGGTGGGCAGCACTGAGGCATTTGCACAGAAGATGCGCGCGCTGGGATGCGAATGTGCGAGCTTTGCTGGTGGAAGGGTGAAGCTGGTGATGCCGGATGCCTTGAGCGCACGCGATCTTTATGTGACGGCGGCGGAGCACGGCGTGCAGATAAGGCGTATTCAGCAACGGCGCGATTCGCTTGAAGATATCTTCCTGCGGGCAATGGATTACGAAGGGGGCCGAGTAGACCATGTCGGTGTTTAATCATGATTACCGGCCGTACGAAGGGCGCCTGACGCCGCTGAGCACGCGTCCGTTGGTGCTGGCTCGTTACGCGCTGCATGAAGCATGGTCGTCCAAGATCACCATCGGCCTCTTCGTGCTTTCGCTCTTGCCGTGCCTGGTGGAGCTGGTGACTATCTATGTCGCGGATAATCCAATTGCCCGGGCGTTGATTATGCGTGGGGGTCCCTCGCTGACTATTGGCGAGGCCTTCTTCCTGAAGGTGCTGGAGACGCAGTGCTGGTTTGCGTTGGTGCTTGCTGCGTGGATCGCGCCGCGGCTCGTGTCCTTTGATTTGAGCGACAACGCACTCCCGATTCTGCTTAGTCATCCCATTTCGCGGTTCAGCTATCTGCTGGGCAAGTTTCTTGCGCTGGCTCTATCGCTGTCCTACGTTACTTGGATTCCTGTTCTGGTGCTGTTTTTTTACCAGTGCTATGCGTCGCAGGAGCCGTGGGGGATGGCGCACTTGTCACTCGCGTTCGGTATATTCGCTGGCGCGGTTGTATGGATCGTGGTGCTCTCATTGATCGGGCTGGCGGTTTCATCCTGGGTGAAGTGGCGCGTGATCGCCACTGGCGCGATATTTGCGGTGGTGTTTGTGCCGGCCGGGGTCGGCGGCATCGCCAGTGCGATTCTGCGGACGAAGTGGGGCTTGCTGTTGAATGTTCCGGTCGTGATGACGGAGATCTGGCAGCGGATGCTCGGCGCTCCAGAAATCATGAACGCACGGCTGGAGATGCCAAATTCCGCACTGGTGGCCGTTCTCCTGCTGGCATGCCTGGGATGTGTCGCCGTGCTGAACGCGCGCATTCGTGCGCGAGAGGTGGTGCGCGGATGAACGCCGTGACGGACACAATCCGCTTTGAGAATGTTTCGAAGTTCTACGGCGAAGTGCTGGGCGTGAATCGCGTCTCGCTCACTATGACGCCAGGCATCACGACGCTGGTGGGGCCGAACGGGTCAGGAAAGACCACGCTGATGAATCTGATGACGGGCCTCGTGCAGCCGTCTCGCGGAACTATCTCGGTGCTCGGACTGGCGCCATCGAATGCCACGGAATTCTTCTGCAATGTCGGATATTGCGCTCAGTTTGATTCGTTTCCTCGCGGTTTGACTGGATTCCAGTTTGTGCTCGACAGCCTGATGCTCTTCGGCATGAGCGACGAGGACGCATTTGCCCTGACGGCGGAGGCGCTGC
This sequence comes from uncultured Acidobacteriaceae bacterium, assembly GCA_963735215.1. Lineage (GTDB taxonomy): Bacteria > Acidobacteriota > Terriglobia > Terriglobales > Acidobacteriaceae > Telmatobacter. The sequence continues at coordinate 52,859 of CAVTKF010000022.1, forward strand.
AGCGGGTTCAACTCGATGGCGAAGCATCGCATCGCAAGATTGCCGGATACAGCAAGGGCATGCGGCAGAAGATCAGGCTGGCGCAAGCGATCGCGCATCATCCGCGCGTGCTGGTGCTAGATGAGCCCCTCAACGGCCTGGATCCGATGGCGCGCGCAGAGTCGCTGGCGCTATTCCAGGAACTGGGCCGACAGGGCATGCATGTAGTGATTTCAAGCCACATTCTCGACGAAGTCGATCGCATCTCTGATCGCGTGGTGTTGATTACAGGCGGCTATCTCATCGCGCAAGGGAATATCCACGACGTGCGCCGAGAGGTGCGCGACAAACCGATGCAGGTGCTGATCCGCTGCGATCGTCCGGATCTGCTGGCCTCGAAGATGTTTGCAGTAAATCACTGTGTGGAAGCGCGGCTGCACGCGGATGGGGGGGGAGTCTTTCTGCGCACGGGAGATATCGACCAGTTTTACCGGCTGCTGAACGAAATTGCTTCGGAAGGGCTGGTCAAGATTGAAGCAGTCGCTCCGGCCGATGACAATGCGAATGCCATTTACCAGTACCTGATCGGTTCAGACGGAGGCGCCGCATGATGCAGCAGAGTGTTGGCAGTGCGATCGCAATTCTCCGGCATCAGCCCTGGTCGCTGTGGTGGATCCAGGCAAGGCGGCTGACGCGCATTGAGATCCGGCGAAATCTTTTCACCCGCCGCGCGTGGTGGATTTACTTCCTCGCTTTTATTCCGACGGTCATTATCCTGATTCATCTGCTCATCGATTCGCATCCCGGGTTCAGCTTGAGTGATGACACCGAGGTGCTGGCCGGTGTCATGCAGCTCTATTACGTGCGGCTGGGAATCTTCTTCGGATGTCTGGGAATCTTCTCGCGCCTGATCCGCGGAGAAATGATCGAGCGAAGCCTGCACTATTACCTGCTATCACCGGTGCGCCGCGAAGTAATTCTGCTGTCGAAGTTCTTTGCAGGAGCGGTGAGCGCGGTGGTGCTATTTGGCGCCGCAACGATTGCGGACTTTGTGCTGATGTATGTGGGCTACGGCGCAGCGGGGCGGGACTTCATGCTGCATGGGCCGGGATTCGGACAGATCGAGGCGTACCTGCTGATCGTTGTTTTGGCATGCCTGGGGTATGGCTCGCTTTTTCTGCTGCTGAGCTTGATGTTCCGGAATCCCATGCCGGGCGCAATGTTGCTGCTCGGATGGGAAGCGATCAATCCTGTCATGCCGTCGCTGTTGCAGAAGTTCAGCGTGGCCTCTTATCTTCGCCACCTCATGCCTGTCAGCGTTCCGGCGGAGGGCGTCTTTGCGCTGCTGACTGTGGAGACCGAGCCTGTGTCGGCATGGATGGCGGTGTTGGGACTTCTGGCATTGATTGTGGTGGTGCTGACCTACACCTGCTATCGGATGCGGCAGCTGGAGATTCGCTATACGACCGACTAAGTCGCCAGAAGATTCATCAAGCCATCGACGCGGCCAGAGCTTTTACTCCGCGCAGATCAATCTTTCCTGTGCCGAGAATGGGAAGCGCGTCCACGTGAAAGAACTGGCTGGAGCGTGGCTTCCACAGCGCGGGAAGATCGCATTGCGCGAACTTCTCGATAACCGGCGCGAGCTTTTCTGTCGAGAGCGTTGAGATGACGACGATGCGTTCGCCTTTCTTCTCATCGGGCAGAGCGGTGACGGCAAAGACCTGCTCGGTGACTCCGGCCAGCTCCTGCAGCTTGTCTTCAATGCGGATGTGGGGGACCATCTCACCACCAATCTTGCTGAAGCGTGAAAGACGATCGGTAATCGTGAGGAATCCGTCCTCTTCCATGATGGCGACGTCGCCAGTGGTGTACCAGCCGTCGCGGAGAACCTCGGCGGTCTTTTCCGGCTTGCCGAGATAGCCCTTCATCACATTCGGTCCCTTGACGAGAAGCATACCGGGAGTGCCTGGAGCGACGGGTGCGCCGGTGTCGAGATCGACAACTTTAACGGTGATGCCGGGGAGCGGATGGCCGATCTTTCCACGGCGTGCAGCGACCTGGCGAAATCCGGGAGCACGGAAGTCGCGGCCATTGACGGTAACAACGGGCGAGCACTCGGTGCATCCGTAGCCCTCAAGGGGGCGGATGCCGAAGGTGTCTTCAAAGGCAAGTGCGACGCGGTCAGGGAGCTTTTCTGCGCCGACGAGGACATACTGCAGGCTGCCAAAACTTTCAGGCGAGCAACGCCGCATGTAGGCCTGCAGGAATGTTGGCGTGGCGATGAGGAAAGTGACTCGGTATTGCGCGACCAGTTCCCCGATCACCTTGGTGTCGAGCGGATTGGGATGATAGACGACGCCAACGCCACTCGCTGCGGGCATCCAAAGCGCCGCCATGAAGCCGAAGGAATGGAAGAACGGCAGGATGCCGAGGATCTTGTCTTTGCCGCCCAGCATGAAGACCTGCGACACCTGCTGAATGTTGGAACCGATGTTGTAGTGCGTGAGCATGACGCCCTTGGGATCGCCCGTGCTGCCGCTGGAAAAGATGATGGTGGCGAGGTCGTCGACACTGCGCTTGGTGGGAAACGCGCCGATGGCTTTGCGCAGGAGCGTCTGCGGCATGGTGCATGCGAGGAGTAGAGCGAGAAGCGTCTCGGTGGCGCGCGGGGACTGCAATACCTCTTCGAGGAAGACGGTTCGCCCGGGGATCTCGAGCTTGGGGAAACGCTCGACGAATGCCTTCGACGTGATGACAACTTCGACTTCGCATTGCTTTGCGCATGATGCGATTACTTCGCTCGACGCGGTGTAGTTGAGGTTGACGGGAACGCGGCCCAGCAGCGTGAGCGCGTAGTTGGCAAGGGCGCCACCAACGGAAGGCGGCAGTAGCAATCCAACCATCTGGCGTTCGCCAATAACAGGGCGCAACCGACCGGCAATGTAGATGGTCTTCGTCAGCGCTGAGAAGAAACGGACCCTCGGCGTTTTGCCGTCAGCCATCATGAAGCGAAGCGGAAAGCGCCTTGCGGTGCGAACGAAGGTGCGATCAAGGGTGCGCATGCGGCTTTTGCGTTCACGAAAAGCCTCAGCCTGCAACTCCTGCACGGCGGCGCGAACTGAAATCGCGGTAGAAGTGGGCGGCATGGGCGTGCCGAAGCTCACAGTGACCGGGTAGGGAATGCGATGTGGCATCTTCCACAGAAAACGGCCGCGCTCAAAGCTGAAGATGCTGCCCCAGACGCCATCGAGGTTCACGGGGATGATGGGGACTTCGACGCCTTTCATGATACGTTCGAGTCCGCGCCGGAAGGGAAGCATCTGACCGGTGCGTGTGATCTGGCCCTCGGCGAAGATGCAGACAATTTCCTCCTGCCGCAGCGCTTCGCTGGCGGTGCGGAGCGAGCGGATCATTTCGCGGGGACGTTGTTCGCTGGAAATGGGGATCGCCTTCATCATCCGCGCGAAGGGCTTAATGATGCGGTTATCGTAGATGCCCTTGTAGATCAGGAAGCGGATGGGCCGGTCGGTGGAGGCGATAAGCAGCGCCGCATCGACAAACGACATGTGGTTGCAGACGAGCAGTGCGCCGGTCTTCTCAGGAAAGTTGTCGCGGCCGAGGACCTTCACGCGATAAATGGTGTGCGTGACGAAGAAGAGAATGAGGCGCCCGAACCACTCCGGCAGCAGGAAGAGAACGTAGACGGTACCGGCCGCGGTGATGATCGAGGCGGCCAGCATAATGCCGCGCGGATTGAGATGGATGAACTTTGTGAATACGAAGTAGGCGCCGGAGGAGAGCGCGATGCCGACGAACGACAGCAAATTGGCCGCCGCGATGATGCCGCCCTTGTTTTCCTCGGCGGGGCGGTGCTGGATGAGCGCGTTGACGGGGACAGCGAAGAATCCGGCCCAGAACCCGAGCGTTGCCAGCAGAAGAGCTGACCCGATGAGACCGACATGCATGGTGCCGAGCGCAATGCCGGTCAACGTCATGCCGATTGAGCCGAGCGGTATCAGGCCGTATTCGATTTTGTTGCCGCTGAGGAGGCCGGCGATCATGCTGCCGATGCCAATGCCGATGGCGAGCGCGGCGTTTAGATAGCCGGTCTTGGTTTGGCCGACGTGAAGAACGTCAGGCCCGTAAACGATGATGGTGGAAAACAGCAGCGAGCCGAGGAACCAGAAATAGGTGTTGCCGAGCACCGCGAGGAATAGCGGCTGATCGCGGCGCATGAGCTTGATTTGCTGCCACAGATCGCCAACGAAGTTGAGGCGGAATTTCTTCTCTGGTGCGGCAGGCGGAACGCGATCGATGCCGAAGCTGGTGGCGAGTCCTATGCATGCGAGGCCCAGGAGCGCATATCCTGCGTAGACCTCGTGGCCATGGAAATGCTCGGCCATGCCGGCGCCGGTAACGGTGCCGATGATGATGGCGAGGAAGGTGCCGAGTTCAATGACGCCATTACCCCATGAGAGGCGCTTCGCAGGGAGCAACTCCGGCAAGAGTCCGTACTTCGATGGGCCGAAGAGTGCGGCTTGTGTAGCAACCAGGCCCAGTGCGACCAGCGTAAGCGTGCGCGCTTGCATGGCGAGCCCGGCGGTCGCGATGATCATGGCGCCGATCTCCATGACCTTGGTCCAGATGGTGACCTGGCGCTTGCTGAAGTGATCGGCGAGCCAGCCGCCCGTCATGCTGAAGAGCACGAACGGCATGGAGAAGAGAAAGGTGACGATTGCGACGAAGGTGTCGCGCTCTTCCTTGCCCAGGCCCATGCCGACGACCATGGCCAAGAGCAGGTTGCGCAGGATGTTGTCGCTGTATGCGCCCTGGAACTGGGTCGCGATCAGAGCCCAGAAGCCGCGCTCGCTGCGCGCTGACTCAGATGTGCGAAGCACTTCGACAGCTTCGAGATCGACAGATGGCATGGTTGGCCTCAGCTAAGTAGCTGATGATTATATTGGCAACTGCCGCGCTGCCGCAGGTGATGACCGGGACACTTATCGAAGTGAACGGAAAAATCGGGCACAGGTCCAGCGAGTGGAAGAGAATGGAAGTGAAATCGCGGACCAAAAAGTAGCCTCTCCGAATTTGCATCGGCGCTACGCAAGAACAACACGCAGACCGGATGAGTTTCTATAGGATCCAAACTCTTCGGAATGCAACGAAACCTGCCAGTGCCAGATATCCCAAATAGATCAGCCAAAGGGACAGAGGAAGAAAAGCCTTAACCTCCTCGTCTCGAAGAAGCTAAGGCTCAATACGCAACAAAAACCGGAAAGGTCCGAATCTAGAACGGTATGTCGTCGTCTGAGATTTCGGCGGCATGGCTGTACTCGTCCTGGCCAGCGGGCGGACGCTGGTCCACATTGCTTGACGAGCCGGACTGGCGGCTGTATCCGCTGGAACTCGATCCGCCATCTTCGCGGCCCGAGAGCAGAGAGATATCGTTGACGATGATTTCGGTGCGATACTTCTTCACGCCGGTTTCTTTGTCGTCCCAGCTGCGCGTCTGGATCTTGCCTTCGACGTAGAGCTTCGATCCCTTCTTTACGTAATCGCGCACGATTTCGGCGAGGCGCGTGAAGGCTACGAGGTTGTGCCACTCGGTGCGGTCCTGGTAGTTGCCCTGGGCATCCTTCTGGCGGTCACTGGTGGCGAGCGTGAAGTTTGCGACCATGGTGCCACCGCCCGTAGAGCGGATCTCGGGATCCTTGCCCACATTACCCAAGAGGATGACTTTATTTACCGACTTTGCCATATGCTTGCTCGGTTCACTGCCAATTCTTCGTGTCACGTGCCAAAATCTCGTGTCGAGCTCGGCCAAAACTCCGTGTCATCCCAAAAACTCGTGTCGAGATTTTCGAATCTCTGCAACACAGCAGTTTGTGGCTGAATTGGTCAGGAACAGATTCTCCTTTCCCGTCTGATCTCTGGTCCAAAGTATATGCGAGCGGCCAGAACCGCCGCAAAGATCACCGGCCCGTCAACAGTCATCAGCAATCAAAAGGGCCCTCTGGAGGGGCTTCCGAGTTGCTGCACGTCCATCAGGTCTTTTCGCTATATTTTGATCAGTCGGCGATGGCGTCCTTCGTAGATTGGAGCGGGTGTCGGGAAGGTTTCTAATGTCCCACGGGCGCAGCGGCCAGTTTCTTGGGGCGGGTCATCAGGAACGGGAGCGGGACGAGGACAGCGGTCACCGCGACCATTACCCAGATGACGTCGACATACGCCAGCAGGCGGGCCTGGATCTGGGCCATGCCATAGATCTGCGCACCGGCGTGGTAGATGGCGTCGGGTGCGGCTGAACCCAGGTGCATCCATGCACCAGCGAGACCGCTACGCATCTGGTCATACGCCGGATTTCCGGCTGCAGCTTTGGGCACGAGCATGGCGAGATGCTTCTGGCTCTGACGCGCTAGGAGCGTGGTGATGAAGCTGATGCCGACGCTTCCGCCAAGATTGCGCATGAGTGCCGTGAGTCCGCTGACCTCGTTGTACTTTTCCTGCGGGATTCCTGCATAACAAAGCGTGTTAATCGGGATGAAGAGGAAGGGCAGTCCGAGAGCGATGAAGACTCGCCAGCTGACCGCCTGACCGAAGCTGACGTTGGGATTGATGGTTGTCATGCGCCATAGGCCGAAGGTAGTGATGACAAAGCCGACGGAGACGAGCTTGCGCGCATCGAATTTGGGCGCGAGCGCGCCTGCGACAGGGAAGAGAAACATGAGGACGAGACCGCCGGATGACACGGCCATGCCGGCCTGGCGGGCGGAGTATCCCATGATCTCCTGCAGGAATTGCGGGATCAGAACTGTCGACGAATAAAGAGCGACGCCGACCATAAACATGACGAGTTGGGTCATCCCCACGTTGCGACGAGCGAAGAGACGCAGGTCGAGGACGGGATGATCGATCGAGAGCTGCCGCCAGATGAAAAGGGCAAGCCCGATGATCGCTGTGAAGAAGAGTGTAGTGATGAAGCTGGAGCCGAACCAGTCGTCTTCCTGGCCTTTGTCGAGCATGATCTGAAGGGCCCCGATGGAGACGACGAGCAGGCCGAGTCCCCAGTAGTCGATGCCCACGCGGCGCTTGCGGACTTCGGCGAGGTAAGGCGGGTCTTCGACGAGGCGGTTGCTGAGATAGAGCGATATGATACCAACCGGGATGTTGAGGAAGAAGATCCAGCGCCAGGAGTAGTTGTCGACGATCCAGCCACCGACGGTGGGGCCGAGAACGGGCGCCATTACGACGGCGACTCCGTAGACGGCGAAGGCCATGCTGCGTTTTTGTGGTGGGAAGGTGTCGGCGAGGATGGACTGCTCGCTGGGCTGGAGGCCGCCACCGGCCGCGCCTTGCAGCACCCGGAAGAGGACCAGCATGGGAAGACTGACGGCGAGGCCGCACATCAGCGAAGTCAGCGTGAACAGGAAGACGCAGCTCATATAGAAGCGTTTGCGGCCGACGCGGTTGGCGATCCAGCCGCTGATGGGCAGAACCATGGCGTTGGCGACCAGGTAGCTGGTGAGGACCCAGGTGGCTTCTTCGGGGCTGGCGGAGAGCGATCCGCCGATGTGGGGCATGGCCACGTTGGCGATGGAGGAGTCGAGCGCCTCCATGAAAGTGGCGAGGGTGACGGTGATGGCGATGGCCCACGGATTGGCGCGGGGTCGCCACGTGTCATGAAATGTGGTTGTCGCCGCGGCGGCCACGCCTCGTCCTTTCGGGGTTGAAACTGCTTCGTTGCACGCCGTGGGTAGCTGGTTGGAACGGGGGAGTGCTGATAACAGATTAACGGAATCGGGGCACGGAGAGGGCGAATGGCGGTGTGTAATCCTGAGAAGGAGATGCCGGAGAGTCAATCAGTTGCGAAGAGCGGACCTGGGACAGGTCTGCTGGTTCTTGGGGTGGACACGTGTGGGCCATCAGGAACTGTGGTGCTGGCGCGGATTGAGCGTGGGGATGGGGCACCCGGGGCCGAAAATGCCACCATTCTGGGCCAGAAAGAGCTTGCGGGACGCACATATTCTGCAACTTTGGTGGCTGCGGTTAGTGATTTACTGACGGAAAAGGGCGTGAAACTCGCGAATCTAGGCGCAATTGTGGTGGTGCGTGGGCCGGGGAGTTTCACGGGGGTTCGTGTTGGGCTCAGCGCGGTGAAGGGACTGGCTGAGCCGGGGCAGATTCCGGTGGTTGCGGTATCGCGGCTGGCGGTGCTGGCGGAGAAGGCGGGAGTGAGTGCGGCGGCGCTGGATGCGCATCGGCATGAGGTGTTTTTGCGGCTAATGGGACCGGACCGAAGTGCGCGGGAGTTGCTGGCGGGAGCGGAAGAGCTAGCGGCAGTGGAACTGAGGTCGCCGAGGGTGGCGGTTTGCGACGACGTGGCGGCAGCGCTTCTGGAATCGGCGTGGAAAGGCGCCGAGTTGGTTCAGAGTGAGGCGCCCACGGCGGCGGACGCTATCCAGCTGTGCGTGCCGCGGATTCTCGCGGGGGATTTTGCGGATCTGGCGTCACTGGATGGGCATTATCTGCGAAGGTCGGACGCCGAGATCTTTGGAGACCCTCCTAAAGCGGCGGTGAAACCGAGCAGAGAAATCTATGTTCGGCGGTTGGTTGCTGCGGACCTCGACAGGGTGATGGAGATTGCTGTGTGCACGGATCATGCGCCGTTGTGGTCGCGGCAGGCTTATGAGACGGCGCTGGATCCGGACGCCGTGCCCCTGCGATTGGCGCTGATCGCTGAGGATAAGCGATCAGGGGCCATCGCGGGTTTTGCGATATCGAGGATAACTCCGCCGGAGGCAGAGCTGGAAAGCATTGTGACGGCTATGCCGCATCAGAGACGTGGCGTGGCGCGGACGCTGTTTTCAGCGCTGCAGGGGGATTTGCGCGGCCACGGAGCGAGTGAAGTGGTGTTGGAGTTGCGTGCTGGAAATCGGGCGGCGCAGGGGTTCTATCGGTTCCTGGGATTTGCGGAGGAAGGGCGGCGCCCTGGCTATTATGCTGACCCGGTTGAGGATGCCGTACTGATGCGCCTCCGGATCCGTTGAGCCCTCGGACGGTCAGTAGATGCCACGTTTCATGCAGGGTGTGATTCCGATCACGCAAGATGGGTGAGGGTTAAGAATTCCACAGATCTACGCATTTTCTTGCTTCTTCCCGCTTGCCCATTGCGCGCGGGAGGACTATATGTATTGGGTTATACGAACAGACGGAGGTGCTTGATGGATGAGATAAATGACTCCACGCTGAGCGAAGAAATTGGTCGTCTGCAGTCCGAACATCGTCGCTACGCTCAGCGGTTGGAAGAATTACTTCAGAAGCCTTATCTCTCTACGGATGAGGAACTCGAAGAGGTACGGCTGAAAAAGCTGAAACTTCATGCAAAGGACCTGATCTACGCTCTTGAGCATCGGGCTCCGGCAATCGCGTAGAGTTTTCGGTCGTTTGGGCCAGTGACGATGATTCGATGGGCTTAGTTGCGCGCCCGCGCAACGCGGAGCCGCGCGAAGGACGGGAGTCTGCCGCCAATCCCCCAGTGTCGAATTCAACCGTATAATCGTTAGGACAATGGTTCGTGACGGTTACATCTACGGTTTGAGTCTGCTGGCGGTGGCGGGAGTGCTGGCGTGGGCTACCGGCACATGGGTGTGGAGCATAGTGCCCGTTCTGCTAGCCGCGTTTTTTCTCTGGTTTTTCCGTGATCCACAACGCACAGTCCCCAAAGGCGCGGGGCTGGTGGTATCGCCTGCAGATGGGCTGATTACCGAGACGGTGCGCATCGAGACCCCCGAAGGGCCTCGCCAGCGTGTCAGCATCTTTCTTAATGTCTTCGATGTGCATGTGAACCGGTCGCCGATTGCGGGCGAGGTGATTGCGGTGCGCTATCAGAAGGGGAAGTTTCTGAATGCGATGAACCAGGAATGCGCCGAGCGCAACGAGCAGAATATTGTCACGGTGCGCGGCGAGGGCATCGAGATCGTCTTCAAGCAGATTGCGGGCCTGATTGCGCGGCGAATCGTCTTCAATCATCGCGAAGGCGACCGGGTGGAGCGCGGCCAGCGCGTGGGGCTGATCAAGTTTGGCTCGCGGACCGATATTATTTTGCCTGCCGAGGCGGAGATCCGCGTAAAGACCGGTGAACGCGTAAAGGGTGGGTCTTCGATCATCGCTGAGATGCCGGAGTCTGAGCTTGCGGTTGGCGTAACGACGCTGCAGAAGACCGCAAGCGCGAGCGTGCAGCCGGAATATCAAGAAGGAGATGACGCTTGAACTCCTCTGACGCGGCGCTCGCCAGGGCAAGGAACCGGGCACGACTGCGGCGCGGCATGTTTATCCTGCCGTCTCTGTTCACCGCGATGAATATCGGTGCGGGCTATTTCGCTATCACCCAGACCATCGAAGCCGCCAGTAGCAATGCGCTGACGAACGGTGCGCAGATGCACCTGGACTGGGCTGCAATTGCGATCTTGCTGGCCATTCCCTTCGATTCGCTGGACGGGCGCATCGCGCGAATGACGAACACAGCGAGCGATTTTGGGCGGGAGCTGGATTCGCTGGCGGATGTGATTACGTTTGGCGTTGCGCCGAGTCTTTTGGCGTTTGTGTGGGGCTTTCATTTCTTGCCATACACGATTAACCCCCAGTTGAGGCAGCACCTGGTCCAGGCTGGAGCGTTTCTTTGTTTTCTGTTTCTGATTGGCGGCGCGTCGCGGCTGGCGCGATTCAACATCAGCCACGATCCGAAGCCGAGGAATCCTGGCAGGCCGGATCGGAAGTATTTCGTAGGAATGCCGATTCCAGCAGCGGCGGGATTGCTGGCGGCCACCGTGCATTTCTTCTACGGAATTCCCGTGCAGGCATGGTGGATTGCAATTCCGTGGCTGATTCTCGTGGGTCTAGTGGGATTCCTGATGGTGAGCACATGGCGCTTCTGGTCGGGCAAGGAGATCGACCTCAGCCGCAGTCACCCTTTTCGTTTGATTTTTGTAATGGCCATCGTGCTCTACATCATGATCCGTTTCTCGCAGGTCGTGCTGTTTGCGATTGCACTGATTTACATGTTCTCCGGTATCTGGGCGCGGACGGCGTATGGTTGGTCGCGCACGGAGGCGGCGCGGGCAGAGCGCCAATCTTCAGGGTCTGCCTGAGGGCTCGAATCCCGATCCGGATCCGCTGCATCACTCCTAAGTTCAAACCACAAGAAGGAATCCTGTGTACAAGATTGCCATCGTTGGAGCCGCGACGTTGCTGGGTAAAGAGCTGAAGGATGCCCTCACGGAGTCATCACTCGCGGCCGCGGATTTTGCGCTTTATGACGAAGACGAGGGGCTTGGGCAACTCGATCAGCTTGGCGACGAGGTCACGTTCGTGAAGGCGATCACCGCTGATGCCTTTGAGCATGTGGATTTCACATTCTTTTGCGGCTCCGAGACCCTGACGCGGAGATTCTGGCGTGAGGCGCTGCGTGCGGGGTCGACGGTGCTGGATCTTTCGGGCGCGCTTGACCAGGAGGCGGGAGTGCTGGTGCGCTCGCCCTGGGTAGGAGCGCAGGATGTCGCTGCGGATCTGTTTACACCGGCGGTTGTGCCGGCGCATCCGGCAGCTTTGGCGCTGGCGCTTTTGATGGAGCGGTTGCAGCAGGCAGCGCCGGTGCGGAGTGCTTCGGCGACGGTTCTCCTGCCGGCGAGCGAGTTTGGCCGCGCGGCGATGGATGAACTTCACCAGCAGACCGTGAACCTGCTGAGCTTCCAGACGATCCCGCGAGCTACGTTTGATGCACAATCGGCATACAACCTGCTCAGCGGGTTCGGCGAGAACGCCAAGGTGAGTATGACGGCAATCGACAGCAGAATTCGCCGGCAATACAGCGCATTGGCAGGAAGACGGCTGCCCGCGCTGGCGATGCAGACGATCAGTGCGCCGGTCTTTCATGGTCACGGATTTTCGATCTTTGCGGAGCTGGAACGGCCGGTGGATTTGTCGGTGCTGGAAGACGCATTGAGCGGCGATCACGTCGACCTGGTGCTCGAGGAAACGGATTCGCCTTCGAATCTGGCTGCTACTGGGCAGAACGATGTGCTGGTGCGGTTGCGGCTGGAGCCCGGCCCGCGGAATGCGAATGAATCTGCTCGCGTGTGGCTGTGGGCGGCTTCAGACAATCTGCGGCTGTATGCGCAGAATGCGGTGGAGTGTGCGCTGGACCTGCGTCGGCTGAGACCGCAGGGAACGGTGCAGTAGGCGAGTCTTAGATTGCTGGTCAATCCATCCCCGGTCCCCAAAGGCGAGGGACCGGGGGCACTCTGTGATCTTTCAAGAGGTTGTCCATTCGATCGGGGCCGGAAATGTCATCGGGACCGGGCCACCTGCCATACTGATTACCGCCCTGCGTACCGTGTCCACAACTGCTCGATGTAGCTGTCAGTCATGCCGGCGATGTAGTCGGCTACTGTGCGGGCCAGGCCCTCGGTCGGAATCTGCACCTGATGGTCGGTGGGCAGCAGCGTTGGGTCAGCCATCAGAACCGAGAACAGCTCCTGAACCACGCGGGCAGCGCGCTCGTGTTCTTCTTCCATACCAGGGGAGTTGTAAAAGTTGGTGTAGAGATAGCTCTTGGCCGCAGTGCGGTCAGCCTCCGTGGCCGCGCTGAGAGCAGCGATCCGGTGAGGAGCGCGGCGGATTTCGCCAAGGGAGACGGTGCCTGAAGCAGCCACACGCTTTCGCACCTCTTCGATCAGATCCGTGACCAACGCATTCAGCATGTGATTGAGGGTTTCATAGACTGCCTGCTTGGGGGGCGCAGAGGGGTATTGCTGGATCACCTCGTCATGGAAGCGGCGGAAGAGGGGGACGTGATCGCAAACACCGTTGACATTGAGGATTCCGGAGTCGAGCCCATCGTCGAAGTCCGCGGTCAGGTAGGCGATTTCGTCGGCGAGGTCGATGAGTTGCGCTTCGAGCGGGGGGCGGAGGTCGAGGAAGTACTCGGCGAGTTCGGGATGGGTAGCACTGGTGTAGTCGCGCGAGTGCTTGATGATCCCTTCGCGCACGCCGAGAGTGAGGTTGAGGCCGCGCCACGCCGGATAGCGTTCTTCGAACCACGTGACGATGCGGAGGGCGTGGAGATTGTGGTCGAAACCGAGGCCATACTGCCGCAATGCGGTGTCGAGGGCTTTTTCGCCGGCGTGGCCGAAAGGGGGATGACCGATGTCGTGGGCGAGGGCGAGAGCTTCAGCGAGTTCGCGGTTCAAGCCGAGGGCTGCGGCGAGAGTGCGGGCGATCTGGGCGACTTCAAGAGTGTGGGTGAGGCGGCTGCGGAAATGGTCAGCGGGGAGGTCGTGGGCGAGGCGCGAGAAGACCTGGGTCTTTCCCGCCAGCCGGCGGAAGGCTCGGGCGTGGAGAATGCGGGCGGTGTCGCGCGCGAAGGGAGAACGATAGGGATGAGTTGGCTCGGGATGAGCGCGGGCAGCGAGATCGCCATTTCCGTCGACAGCGATGTGGCCGGGCAGCAGATAATCCGGTTTGGCTTGTGAACTCATCCAGTTTCGGTCTTGGTCTGGTTATATCGCACAAGACCGGGGCGTGCACGTTAAGTCCGGTCGAAGACGAGGAGCTGAGCAGTTTTTCAAGAAGAAGCTGCAACGGGCGTGTTGTGAGTCACCACTTTGAACCATGCGCGGTGCTATAAAATCCTTGCTACGACAGGATTGGACAAGCGCTGGGTTTCAGGAGTACCATCCTGCCGATTTTCTAAACTGCGCGGGCAGGTGTCGTAATTTCGCGCGTTCCGAAGTTCTTCACATTCGGACAGGAGGCAAGATGAAGACAATGAAATGTTTTGTATTGGCCCTCGTGGCCCTTGGAGTTGCATTTACGACAGGCTGCGAAAGGCATTCGAACAAAGAAGTTTTCTACATGATTTCGTCGAATATGGCATTGCCGTACTGGCAGACGGCTGCGAAGGGGTTCAACAAGGCTGCTGCGGAGTACAAAGTTACAGCGAAAGTTGTGGGTCCGGAAAACTACGATCCGCAGGCGGAACTTGCTGAGTTGCAGAAGGCAGTTGCGGCAAAGCCTGGCGGCATCCTGATCTCCGTGGCGGATGTTTCGGTGCTGGGGCCGGCGATTGATTCGGCAATCGGTGCTGGTGTTCCGGTAATCACCATTGACTCCGATGCGGTAGGGAGCAAAAGGCTGTTCTTTATCGGCACCAACAATCTCGAGGCCGGAAGAATGGGCGGTCATCGCGTAGTCGAACAACTGGGAGGCTCCGGCAACGTGGTTTTCTTCACGATTTCAGGGCAGCCGAACATGGAAGAGCGCCTGAAGGGATTCAAGGATGTGCTGGATACCCGGCCGAATATTCACATTGTGGACGTGATCGACATCAAGAGCGATGCGCGCACGGCATTTGACAAGACGCAGGAATTGATGACGCTGACGGGTCCGAAGAAGATCAATGCATTCGTCTGCCTGGAGTCCGCGTCGGGCAAGATGGTGTCGGATGCGATCAAGCGGACCAGCGCTACTGACAGGATGCTGGTGGCGTGGGACGTGAATCAGGACACGCTGGACGGAATCAAAGGTGGCACTATCAACGCGACCGTTGCCCAGAAGCCGTTCACAATGGGATACATCGGCTTGAGGTCGCTGGACGAAATCTTCCATGCGCCGCCGGCTTCATTGACGACGGATTATAGCCAGGATGCATTTTCTCCATTTCCCGTGTTCATTGATACAGGAACGTCGCTCGTAGACAAGCACAATGTCGACGCGTACCTTGCCTCGGCGCAGGCACACCAGTAGCGGTCCAAATCAAGGGATCACTGCGAAGGTTTGTACTTACAACTGATTCTTCTGAATGCGGCAGCTTCAGGACACAAGAAGCTGCCGCATTTATTTTAGGAGATTTAAACGCGGGCCGGAGAATCGTCCTCAGCGTAACGCCAGCGCTAAATCGATTCATAAAGCATTTCCTCGAAGCCACTTTCACCGCCCCTTGACGTGGTGCGGAATTGGGTCCAACATAGGCAACAAATGGACAGTTACGCAGGCCCCGCGGATTGCCGATGGGGCTTTGTCAGTAACGAAGTGATGATTTGACCGGGCTCGATACGCTGATTCCTCGGCAAGATTGCGAGACGGGCGATGATGGTCAAGACACAATTGAAGGGCAGTGAAATCACAGGATTGCGCGTTGGCGCCAGAAATGTGCGTCGATATTTTCCGAGAGGCGTTCTTGTGATCGAGCTGCAGTTGGATCATCTGCAGATTCAGTGCGGGCTTGCGCCGGAGTTCTGGAGCGGAGAGCCCGAGATCCGCGACGCGCGGCTCTGCGAATGGTTGGATTTCAAAGTTGTCCGCGGCATGGGCGAACGGAAGGAAGTCAGACTGGCGATGACACCGGCCGGCAGGAACACCTTCAGGCTGCGGCCGTCCACTCTAAAGCGAGACGAGATGAGCAGCATGGAACTGCTGACGACAGCCTGATTTGTGAGTTTTCAGCAAGATTTTTGGCGGTTTTGACCGCTTTTCAGTTGCCAAGTTACGGCATAGAGCGAGTGGTGGCGAAGAATTTCCACTATGAAGGCTTGGTTTCTATGAAAAGGCATCTGGAAAATGAGGCGATAGAGGCACTCCGACAGACATTGGGACAGATTTCGGTTGTCAAAATGAAAGAGATAAAAGTCGAATCGCACCGGCATCGCAGCGACAAGACAATCATTGCCGATGTCGAGATCTACGGGCACCCACACAGACTGGTTTGCAAAGTAGTGGCTAGCTGCGAACTAGACGATCTGCAACGGACATTCCTGGAACTGAGAAAGCTGCACGCGCGATTTCCAGGGGAAACAACGCCGATTCTGATTGCTCCTCTTCTCACGGAGGAAGCACAAACGCTTTGCAGGGATAGCAACACAGGTTTTCTGGATCTTGAAGGGAATGCGCGACTTTATCTGGACGAGGTTTTTATCGTGAAGCGCTCGTTGCCGCTTCACAAAACGCTTCCGCCCCCGGCTGAATCATTGCCCACCAGTGAAACGGCCCGCTTTGCGAGAACTGCATAGCGCGTGCCGGGCTTCCTCAGCCAACGGCGGCAAACATTAAGGGCGGCCCAGTGAGGGGCCGCCCTTAATGCTGTCTGGCAACAATCTGTCGTGTAAATGCTATTCGGGTTTGTCCTGTCCGGCGGTATTGTCCTGCTTGGCAAGCCTGACGCGTGCAGTTTCGAGCTTCTTCTGAACCTTGGCAACCTCGGCCGGTTCCACATCGGGGGGCGCGGACTTGGAGTATTCGGAGAGGGAAAGCTCCCACTGTGCGGCTGCAAGGCGAATGCGGCCGGTCTTCTCGTAGAGATCGCCAAGGTGGTCGTGCACCGTGGGATCGGTCTGGTCGCGTTCGACTGCCTGGCGCAGATTCTCTTCAGCCAGTTCATATTGACCGAGCTTGAAATATGCCCAGCCGAGCGAATCGAGGTAGGCGCCATTCATCGGCTCCAGTTCGACCGCCTTGCGGATCATCTTCAACGCTTCGGGTAGCCGGGTGCCTTTGTCGGCCAGCATGTAGCCGAGGTAATTCAGGACCATGGCGTTGTTGGGGTCGAGTTCGAGCGCCTGGTGGAAGTATTGTTCGGCGGGTTCATAGTGTTTTTGCCGCTCAGCCAGACCACCCTTCAGGAAGAGAAGGTAGATGTTGTCTTCCTTTTTCGTAGCAATGGAGGATGCCTTGTTCAGGGCTTCTTCGGCTTCCTTCCATTTGTGAATGCGGGTGTAAATCTGGCCGAGGGCAATCCACACCTTTTGGTCGTCAGGACTGTTCTTGAGCAGGCCCTTGGCCATGGCGATGCCTTCATCCTCTTTACCCTGGTCGACCAATTCACCGGCAAGCATCAACTTCAGATCCTGGTCCGCGGGATTCGCATCGACAGCCTTGCGGGAAACCGCAATCGCCTTGTCGAACATCTTGGCGTCGCGGTAAACGTCGACCTGGCTCTGGTATCCCCGCAACGCATTGTCGCCGCCGAGCTCGATCATTTTCTGATAGGCAGCAATGGCTTCATCGACCTTGTTTTGCTCATGGTAAATAGCGCCGAGCCGCTCCAAAAAGATGGCGCGGTTGTTCTTCTCGTCGGCGGTGTACGCGCCGTTGGCGTGCGAAGTCAGATCGACCATGTGTTCGTAGACTTGCGCGGACTCGTCGTAGCGGCCGAGGACGTCGAGCAACAGGCCTTCGTTGTAGCCCGCTTCGAGAGAATCAGGATCTTTTTTGACAGCCTTTTTCACGGTGGCAAGAGCTTCTTCATATTTGCCCTGCCGCCGGAGGATCTCGCTGATGTGAACGTTGGTGCTTGAATCCTCAGGGTCGGCATCCGCCATTTGCCGATATTCCTTGAGAGCCTCGTCGAGTTGATTATTGTTGAGCAGCGCCTGGGCAAGGGCTCCCATCGTGTGCGCATCCTCAGGATCAAGGTCGGCGGCGCGCTTGTAGGCGTCAACGGCGTCCTTGGGGCGCTTCATCTGCTCGTAAACCGCACCTAGGGCAAACTCCATTTTGGGAGAGCGCTCAGAGGCGGGGACCGCCTCGATGACTTTTGCCGCATGTGCGACGTCGCCGTTCTCAGCGTAGAGGCGCGAGAGATTGAGCACGACTTCTTCTGAATCGGGATCGAGATCCTGGGCCGCCTTGAACTGTTCTTCTGCTTTTTCGTTCTGATGCTTGACGGTGTATAGCTGGCCCAGCACCATCCGGTCTTCCACGCTCTTGGGGTCGAGCGTGATGATCTTCTGAAACTCGGCGATGGCCTGATCGAGCGTGTTGCCGCTGGGAGACGCGGAAGAGACCGCGTTCTGCGCTTCGCTCAACTGGCGCAAATATAGGCGGCCAAGCAGACGATGCGCGTCAATGTCGTTGGGCGAGGTTTTGAGCAGGCCGCGCGCGGTGGCTTCGGCTTCGCGTACCTGACCGGTGCGGAAGTACAAATCTGCCAGCTCATCATTCAGTTGCGGGGAGTTGGGATCGGCACTGAGTGCAGTTTTGTACTCCTCCACAGCGTGCCGCATGTATTCAGGCCGGCCGGAGGCGATCGCTTCTTCCTCGTAAATGTGCGCGAGGGCGGAATGGTAGTAGGATTGACCGCGGTCAGGTTCTGAAGCCGATGTCGCAGCTGGAGCTGGTTTCTGGTCGGCATTTGCGGTGGATGCGCTCGCGGGAGCCGATTGCGCCGGCTTTGCGGGAGTGGCCGGGGTCTGCGCAGAAACGATGGTCGCCGCAACGAGAGATGCGGCAAGAGGCAGCCACTGAGATGGCGATAATGTTTTTATTTTCATATCCTCGGGGATCCAATGTGACTCGTCAGGGAGAGAAGCTATTCCACCCCATTCGGCCGGGTTAAGAGCTTGGATGCCGACCGTATGCCGGCGGAGCCCGCCTACTGTTAAAGACGATTTTACTCGCGAATAGTCGCAGCAAACCATCCGTTTCAATGGTTTTCGACACCCGGGTAAACTGACAGGTGCCTGGCAGGAGGCCGGCGTTTTCATCGACTTGATTCGGGGAGCCCGCCACTCTCGCGCAGCGCCTTCAGCTGGCGATGCAATATCACTGTTTGCCGCTCCATGCGCTCAAGTTGTCGCTCGCCGGGATGATTATCAGACGAAATGAGCGCCTTTGAAGAGTCAGGACCCAACTCGGGCCAGGGTGAGGGGTCGGCTGGCTTCTGGTTGTCGAATTGATTTTCAAGCCAGAGGAGCCGGTGCTGCAGAAGCAGAAGCCGGCTTTGGACGGGGCCAGATTGTTTCCACTCCGATTCGCCGCGCAATGTGGTGAGAGTGGTGACGCTTTGTGCGAAGCGGCGCAGATAGGTAACGAACGCGGTTGCAAAGTGGGCAAAGGGCAGGCGCCTTGGCCAGGACTCGGCGAGCAGTCGCTCGAGCGACTCTTCGGTGTCGTTGTGGGCGAGGCCAGTTCCACGTCGAGCACTCGCAAGTTGACGGGCGGAGACGGAGTTACTTCTCCATGCGGTGGCAAGTTCTTCGAGATAACGGCGGTCGGCGGTGAGACTGGCACGGAGAAAGGCCGGCGCGCGTTCGCGCTCATAGATGGGGAAGAGAAACTTCATAGCGAGGATGGATATGATCGCTCCCACGAACGTGTTGAGGATGCGGACGAGGGCAAGTTGCCAGTCGCCGGAGTAAGGGAGCCAGGCGAGCACGAAGGCCGGCGTAAGAAAAAACGCGAAGGCAGCATAGCTGACGGGCATGACCGCGATCGACAGCAGGGCGAGCGGAAACAGCACGGCGGCGATGGCCAGTTGCGAGTGAAGAACAATGGCGAGCAGTGCCGCGAGAATGCCTCCACCGACGGTGCCGCCGACGCGCTCGAGCCCGCGGCGAAGCGTTCCCGAGACATGAGGCTGCAGCACGATAAGCGAAGTAAGCAGAAGCCAGTAGCCGTGATCGATATGCAGCAGAAGAATCAGCGCGACATCGACCCCGCATACAACGCTTACGCGCACGGCGTGCCGCAACGTTAATGAACTGAAGGTGAAATTCGCAGCAAGCTGATCGAGGTTTGGCCGCTGTCGAGACTGCTTGAGCCGCTGGTGGACGTGCTCCGGATGCTCCGTTGCGGAAGCGGAATCGTCTGATGCATCGGGAGATTGGCCGAGCCGCAGCAGGGCTGCGCTTTCGATGGAGGACTCGAGAACCGAGGCCGATTCTGCCACCTGGGCGAGCAGAAAGCGGTCACTGGGATCGGAGGAGTCGAGGCAGTCGGCAAGATAGTGCGGCAATCTCTCCATTTCGCGCCACTTGGCGCGCGCGTGTGCAACGGTCAAGCTGCGGCGGCGCATGAGCAGTGACGCAATCCATGATTCGGCGGAGCGGAGATCGGCGAGGCAGGAGATTCCGCGCTGAAAGCAGGCAGAATCACCTATCGTGGCGGTTTGCGCTTCGAGGTGCTCGGCAAGCGCGACGGTGCGAGCGATGAGCAGGTCAGCGTGTTCAAGCAGGACGACGAATTGGCGCGCGCGTGCCGAATCGGCTTGACGCTCGGCACGAACGTTGGCGATGGCCTGCCAGCCACGCTCCACGGCGCGGCGAATGCGGTATTGATGATGCTGTGCGAGGCGATGCCAGAGGGACGGCGTCGGCCTGCGGCGACTCGTCTGTTCGCGCGCGGTGAGGTCGTACACGGAACCCAGGAAGGAAGCGAGTTCGTTGTAGCATTCGGCGACCGCGAGCCGTGCAGGTCGATAGGCGTCGAGCGGCCAGAGAAGGAGTGAAAGCACGGCGGCCCAGACGCCACCGATGAAGAGAGAAGTGGCCCAACCGAGAGCGGTCTGCCAGCCCACCGGAGCTGCGCCGACGCCGCAAACGTAAATGACCTGGACGAGCAGGCCTGCAGATGTGAACGGCTGGCCGAGAGCGGCGAGGTAGCTCCAGAAGAAACAAAACAGCACGGTGACGGGGAGCGCCCAAACGAGGCTTCTGCCGACAATGCAGCCGAGAAAGAGCCCCGCAGCGCCGCCGAAGGAGAGTGTGGCCAGACTGGCGAGGCGCGTGCGGTAGGGACCGCCGGTGTCGGCCAGGATCGCTTCGAATCCGCCGAGCGCGGCCCAACCCAGGACACTGGAGCCGACAAGATCTCCAATGACCAGAGGCGTGCATAGGGCCACGGCCGCGCGAAGGCCGCGGAACCAGTCCATCCGGCCGGCGAGCGAGACGAGATTCGCCCGCAAGCTGTTTGAGGTCTCGTTGAAGGCCGTCATGGTTCGAACCTTCGCCGCGGAATCAATGGCGGAAGTGCCGGATTCCGGTGAAGACCATGGCGAGACCAAGGCGATCAGCAGCCGCGATCACGTCGTCATCCTTGACGGATCCGCCGGGCTGGATGACGGCGGTAGCGCCGGCAGCGGCAACGGCTTCGAGTCCGTCGGGGAACGGGAAGAAGGCATCGGAAGCAGCGACGGTGCCTTTGAGTGGGAGCACGGCTTTCTGCGCGCCAAAGCGGGCGGCGTCGACGCGGCTCATCTGGCCCGCGCCCATGCCGACGGTCTGACCATCGCGCGCGTAGACGATGGCGTTGGACTTGACGTGCTTGCAGACGCGCCAGGCGAAGATGAGGCTGCGGAGTTCTTCGGCAGTCGGCGGACGCCAGGTGACGACTTTGAGTTCGTCCTGGGTGACACGGCCGGTGTCGGCATCCTGCAGCAGCAATCCGCCGGATACGTGCTTGACGACCGGACGAGGCGGCGCGTTGCGGACTTCAACGAGGCGGAGGTTCTTTTTCGCGGCGAAGCGTTCGCGTGCTTCTGGTGTGAAAGCAGGCGCGGCAATGGCTTCAACGAAGAGCTTGACGATTTCGGCCGCTGCCTCGCCATCGACCGGGCGATTGATGCCGATGACCCCGCCGAATGCGGAGACGGGATCGCTGGCGAGCGCTTTATGGTAGGACTCGAGGATGGTGTGGCCGGTTGCGGCACCGCACGGATTCGTGTGCTTGACGATGATGACGGCAGGCTCGTCAAATTCCTGCGCGAGCTCCCAGCACGCGTCCAAATCGACGAGATTGTTGAAGCTGAGCTCCTTGCCCTGAAGCTGAGTTGCACCGGCGACGCCCAGGCCGGAGCCGTCGGCGTAGAGCGCGGCGCGCTGATGGGGGTTTTCGCCATAACGCAGTGCCTGGGCTAATGGCATGTTGATGCGGAGCGTTGATGGAAGCACCTGCGGTGCGGCTGACTGCGCCTCCGGCGCGATCGGCTGAATCGGATCGGGGGCCGCGGCGATCCGATCGAGGGTGTTGGCGATGGCGGTATCGTATGCGGCGGTGGTAGCGAAGGCCTGCTTCGCAAGGCGCCACCGAGTTTCGCGCGCTAGTGAGCCGTTGTTGGTCTTCAATTCTTCAATGAGCGTGGGGTAATCCGACACGCTCGTGACGATGGCGACATCTTCGAAGTTCTTGGCGGCGGAGCGGACCATGGAGGGGCCGCCGATGTCGATGTTTTCGATCAGGTGACCGAAGGCGACGCCGGGCTGTGCGGCGGTTTTCTCGAAGGCGTAGAGGTTGACCACGACCATGTCGATGGGCTGAATGCCGTGAGCGGCTACGGCGGCTTCGTGCTCGGCGTTGCCGCGGATGTACAGCAAACCTCCGTGAACGAGGGGGTGCAGTGTCTTTACGCGTCCGTCGAGCATCTCGGGAAATCCGGTGAGGTCGCTAATGTCTTTCACGGTCAGGCCAGCTTCGCGGAGGGCGCGGGCGGTACCGCCGGTGGAGATGAGTTCCACGCCGAAGCCGGCAAGCGTTTTTGCAAGCTCAACGAGCCCGGTTTTATCGGTCACGCTGAGCAGCGCACGGCGGATGGTCTTGGTCGTACCTGTTGATGCACTCACTCCGATTGCTCCTTGTGGTCTCCGTCGTGTTGGCGTGCAGGCCGAAAGGGCTCAGAATGCGAAGACCAAAGAACAGACTACATCGAAAGGCTCGGCGGAATCTGTGCGGCGATTTGTACCGGTGGAAACGACGGCCGCTGTGCGTAACGTGATCTTGAAGATGCAGTAGAGTGGTGATATGAGCAGCATTCCCCCGCTAATGCCGGGACACGGATCATTTCGTGAAGGACCCGACGCGGATCCGGAGATTCTTCGCCCTGTTGCGGGCTACGTTCCGACACCGCAGCCGGTGGTGCGAAGGCGACGGTCGTTCTGGGCCACGGCTCCAGCGACGTACGTGCTGGTAGGAATCAATTGCGCTGTGTTTTTTGCGATGCTGCTCCGCGGGGTGAGTGCTGTCAGCCCTACTGCAGACCAATTAATGTTCTGGGGAGCGAACAATGCAGGCGCCGTTTTGAATAGCGGCCAATGGTGGCGCATTGTCACTGCGATGTTCGTACATGGGGGTATGATTCACCTCGCAACGAACATGTGGTGCCTGTGGAATCTCGGCTTGCTTGCGGAGCCGCTCATCGGATGGATCGGCGTGACCAGTGCTTACGTCCTGACGGGAGCTGCCGGCAACCTGCTTTCGACGTTTTACAGTTGGTATAGCTATCCAGACGCGCGGTTCACGCCGGGCGGGATCGGATTTCCGCCGGGTGTCGGAGCTTCGGGAGCAGTTTTTGGCATCGCCGGGGCGTTGATTATTCTGCTCAAGTCCAAACGGCTGCCAGTGCCGCCTGACGAACTCAAGAGATTACGGAAATCGGTTATTTACTTTGCTGCGATCAACCTGGTGATCGGGTTCTCTGTCAATGTCGGCACGCAGTACATGGGCTCCGGCCTGCGTATCGACAACATGGCTCACCTGGGTGGCTTCAGTTGCGGATTGCTGTTTGCCGCGCCGCTTGTGCCGCGTCTCGGGTCAACCAAGAGCCTGTTTGAAACGCGCATGCGGATCGCGCTGACACT
Organism: uncultured Acidobacteriaceae bacterium; assembly: GCA_963735215.1. Classification (GTDB taxonomy): domain Bacteria; phylum Acidobacteriota; class Terriglobia; order Terriglobales; family Acidobacteriaceae; genus Telmatobacter. The sequence goes on from CAVTKF010000022.1 coordinate 76,246, forward strand.
GGTTGCAGGACTACTGGTGCTCTTCAGCTTTTATCTGGCACAGCTGCCTGGTTGATAGCCAGTGGAGCGGCACTTGAGAGCAGGCGCTGCTAACGGGCGCGCATGGGGCGGAGCCGATTTTTCATTTGGGGAACAATGTTTAACAACGGGCAGGTGCGTCACTGGCGATGATGCCCAAAGCCCCGCCTGGCCTGAAACTCGGGAATTACCGCACTGCTGTCGAGGCGAACTTTTTCACCATGGCTAGCAGCAGTTTTCGGTCACTATCGTTGAGATTGGTGGAGTAGCGACGGATCTGCGTAAGAAATCGCAGTTCCTCGTCGGTGAGATGTTGCGTGTTCACCGCGCCGCCCAAAGAGTCCTCCGCGAAGAACTGGGCGATGGGCAGATCGAGTGCAAGGGCGATCTTAGAGAGGGTGTCGAGCGACGGAACGGTGTGCCCGTTTTCCACACGCGAGAGGTAACAGCGCAATAGCCCGGTCTTCTTTTCGATGTCGCCCTGGGAGAGTCCCTTCTGCAGCCGGTGAGCACGGATCGTGGTGCCGATCTTCATCACGCCAAAGCCTTTCCTGCTTCCCGTGCGAGGAGTCATCCACGGTAGCTACCACTGAGTTATTGGCGTAAGAGTAAACATGACATCCGGAGCAACGCAAGTGGAATTCTAAAAACAAGACACCGAGAGTAACCATGGTGTAAACCAACTAGTAAACAACACTTTTGTGTCCGGTCCGGCCACTTTTCAGATACGAACGTTCCTGAACGGAATGCGGCCATCACCTAGAATTCGGCCGGTGCGGAATCCCGGATGTCGTAAACCCAACGGGCTTGACGCTCGTCTGTTTGAATACAAGGTTCGAGTTTGGGAGCATGGATGGAGCGCGGAGCAATACGAAGGATGGTCGCTGTGGCGACGTGTGTGACCGCAAGCCTGGGCACACTGGCGCAGACGGCCCCTCCGGCAGAAGCCCCCACGGCGCCGGGTCATCCTGCCGCTTCGTCCGCCGCAACCGTAACTGAAACGCAGCCTGCCAGTCAGCCAGAGATCGCCGGGGGCAAACTCCACGGGCATGTGAAGAGCGGTGCGGTTCCGCTGCCTGGTGTCACCGTCACGGCCCAGAACACGCTCACCGGCAAGCGTTATTCGACGACGACCGACGTGACCGGTGCGTGGTCGCTGACTATCCCGCAGAACGGGCGGTACGTTATCCGCACCCAATTTGCGGCTTTTGCGCAGGGCGCGCAGGAATCGGTACTCAATGCGTCGAACCACGATCAGGCGGTGGACTTCCAACTGATGCTGGCATCGCGCGCTGCGCAGCAACAGCAGAAGGAAGATGCGCAGGCGGGACAGGCGACGCAGGCAGTTCGGCAAATGGCTGCAAACGGTGCGCAGGCATTGAATCTCGTAAGTGCGCTCAGTGGGGACACGGAGACACAAGCAGGGTCGGCGGGCGCAAGCGGGGCGGCATTGCCGTCGATCGCGGGAAACTCGGATTTCAGCGATCAATCGGTTGCCATCAGCGGCCAGTCGGGCTCTGTGAGTCCAATGGCTGGTGTCGATATGGATCGGCTACGCGACGCGATGGAGACGATGCGCGCGCAGGGTGGCATGAATGTTGATGGCGTGCCCGGAGGAGGATTGTTCGGCGGTGGCGGTGGCGGTGGATTTGCGGGCGGATTCGGGCCCGGTGGTGGGTTTGGCGGCGGATTTGGCGGAGGCGGCAGGGGAGGTTTTGGCGGCGGGCGCGGAAATTTCCGGGGATTCAATCCGGGGCAGCCGCACGGCGCAATCTTCTGGATGGGCAGCAACTCGGCGCTGAACGCTGAGCCTTTTAGTCTGCAAGGCCAACCGCAGGAACTGCCAGCCTCCGGCACGAACCGGTTCGGGCTGACGTTTATGACCGCGCCCTATATCCCGGGACTGACGAAACCAAGTGGTAAAGACACGGTGTTTCTGACCCTGACGGGGTCACGCGGTTCCAGTCCGCTGGATGAGTATGCGACGGTGCCGACGGATGCGGAACGCGCGGGAGATTTTTCAGCCGCGGGCCAGCCTGTGATTTTTGATCCGACCACATTGCAGCAGTTCTCGGCGAACGGCGTCTTGAATGCAATTCCTTCGACGCGGATTTCGGAGCAAGCCAAGGCGCTGCTGCCGTATTTTCCCGAGCCGAATATTCCCAATTCGATCCAGAACTATCATCTGCTGTCGACGGCGCAGTCCAATACGACGCAGGCGGGCATCCGCTATCTGCGTAGTATTGGTTCGAACGCTTCGCCGTTTGGACTTGGCGGCCGAGGAGGCGGAGGAGGTGGTGGACGCCGCGCGCAGCAGAGCCAGGGCCTACGGCAAAGCGTCAACGCCAATTTCAACTGGAGCCACTCAGCCCAAGACAACGTGAATCTGTTTCCGGAATTGGGCGGCAAAGCTGCTTCCAATTCATACTCGTTGCAGGCCGGTTACACGGTGGGGTATCACAAATTCACGAGCATCTCAAACGCGAACTGGAATCGGTCGGACAGCAATGTGACGAACTTCTTCACGAACGGGCCCGACATCGAGACGCAGATTGGGATTCTCGGGCCGAACAGTACTCCGCTGAATTCGACGCCGCTGAATTTTGGACTGCCGAATATTGTGTTGAGCAGTATTTCGGGCCTCAACGAGCAGCAGCCGAGGGTCGCGGTCGCGCAGACGATCTCGCTGTCTGAGACCTTGAGCTGGATTCATGGCAAGCACAACATGCGCTTCGGCGGGGACTATCGTCGCGTGCATAACGATTTTCTTTCCAGCTCAAATGCGACGGGGAGTTTTACATTCACAGGACTATTCACGCAAGGCCCAACGAGCACTACGGACACGGGTTCCTCCTTTGCCGATTTTCTGTTGGGACTGCCTCAGCAGACCTCGCTGAATGCGGCGGTGAATAAGACCTATCTGCGCGACAACGTTATTGACGCTTTTGCGATGGACGATTGGCGCTGGCTGCCGAGTCTTACTCTGAATTACGGCTTGCGGTACGAGTTCTTCGCGCCCTATACGGAGAAGTACGGTCACCTGGCTGAGGTTCTGACCAATCCGGAGCAAGGATTTACGAGCCAGACCCAGGTGTTGTCGGGGCAGGGCGGGCTGCCGGATTCGCTAGTGTACCCGTTCCGCACGGCATTCGCGCCTCGTGTCGGAATTGCTTGGAGGGTGCCCAAGATCAAGCAAATGGTGGTGCGCGCGGGATTCGGGATGAACTATACCGTCGGCTCGTATGCGACATTTGCGACCACGATGGCCCATCAGCCGCCGTTTGTGAATCAGCAGACGAACCAGGATATCGCTTCGAATGGAACACCGACTTCGGCCTGCGTGCAAACCGGCACTTGCCTGACGCTGGCGCAGGGTTTCGCTGAACCGGCCAGCGTCGGGAACTACGCGCTCGATCCACACTTCCATTTGCCCTATGTGCAGACATGGAATCTCGACATCCAGAAGACGCTGCGCTGGGGCATTGTGATGAACGTTGGCTATAACGGATCGAAGGGTAATCATCTGGATATCGTCACAGCTCCGCGCGCACTTGCGATCAGCCCCGATACGGATCCGACAAATTTGATTTTTCGCTACGAACAGGCGGCGGCGTTTTACAAGTTCAATGCGGGCACACTCCGCCTGAACAAGCGGCTTTCGAACGGTGTTTCGATGGGCGCGAATTATCAGTACTCCCATGCAATCGACAACGCCGGCATCGTGGGCGGGGTTGGCGGAGTCGGCGCGCAAAACTGGACCGACCTGCAGGATGAGGAAGGGAACTCAAGCCTCGATGTCAGGCATAAAGTGACCGGCACTTATCAGTATGAATTGCCTTTCGGCCAGGATAAGCGCTGGCTAACGACGGGTGCCGGTTCACATATTCTGGAGGGATTCTCGATTTCGGGCAGCTTCACGTTTGCGAGTGGTACGCCGCTGACGCCCATCTTTCCGGCGTCGATTCTCAGTGTGAGCTGTGGGACGTCAGGTACTTACCGGCCTGATCTTACAGGAGCGCCATTGAACCTGAGCACGGGACGACAGTGGTTCAATCCTGCGGCCTTTGTCGAGCCTCCTAATCCAGTGGAAAATCCGTATCCGTGCGGCGTGTTCGGGAATTCGCCGCGGAACTTCATCATGGGGCCAGGGACGGTGCAGAACAATATGGCGCTGTCGAAGACGATGCAGATGGGGGAGACGCGCAGCCTTGAGATTCGCGCAACGATTAATAATGTTTTCAATACGGTGCAGTATTCCGGTATTGATACCAACGTTCAGTCGCCTACGTTCGGGCAGGTGACGTCCGCGGGATCGATGCGGTCGTTCCAATTCACGTCGAGGTTCAGATTCTGATGGCGAATTGGACGCAAAAGGCGATTGCGGTGGTCGTGGCGTTCACGCTCGTGCTGCCGAGTGTGCAGCTTGCCCCCGCCCAGAACTCCAATGGTGCGCAGCAAGACAGCTATGTTTTCAAAGCAAAAGCGGAGCTCGTACTGACAAACGTTGTAGTGCGCGATGCGAAGACGGGCGAGTTTGTGCGCGGACTCAAGCAGAGCGACTTCATCGTTTTAGAGAATGGAAAGCCACAGCAGATATCGTCGTTCGACTTCCAGAGCGTGGATATGGCCAAGCCTCTCAATGAGGCGACCATCAGTGGGCTTGCCGCCGGTGTGAATGGGCCCGGTACGAAGGCCGCCGTGGTCGCAAAGCCGGAAGATTTGTTGAATCATCGATTGATCGTGATGTTCTTCGATCTGACGTCGATGCAGCCGGAGGATCTGGATCGTTGCGTGAAAGCGGCGCGGGATTTCCTGAGCAACAAGATGCAGCCGGCGGACCTGGTTGCGCTGGTTTCGCTTGACCAGACACTCAAGGTGGATCAGGATTTTACCTCGGACAAGGCGGCACTTGCGAATGAGGTTGGAATTTACAACGGTACCGAGGGGCAGGGATTTGCGGAGGGCGCCACCGCGAATTCAAACCAGGTGGAGGATACAACGGGTTACACGCCGGATGAGAGCGAGTACAACGATCTCAATACGGATCGCGAATTGTTCGCGCTGCGTGCAATTTCGAAGTCGCTCGAGAAGGTTGGACAGAAGAAATCACTGTTGTATTTCTCAGGCGGCATCTCACGCGACGGTATCGAGAATCAGGCGTCGCTGCGTGCAGCCGTCAATTCGGCGGTTCGCGCGAATCTTTCGATCTACAGCGTGGACACGCGTGGACTCCAAGCCGTTTCGCCGCTGGGGGATGCGTCGACGGGAAGCGTTCGCGGGTCCGGCGGGTTCAATGGCGGCGCCCTGATGAACAACATGCAGGGCAACTTCGCCTCGCAGGAGGTAATGGCGACGCTGAGTTCCGATACCGGCGGGAAGGCTTTCTTCGATTCGAATGACTTTGCCCCGGCATTCGCGCAGGTACAGCGCGATACCTCGGCCTACTATGCAATTGGATTCCATTCGACCAATCCCGCGCGCGATGGGAAGTATCGAAAATTGACCATCAAGATTAACCGGCCCGGCGTGAAGCTGGAGTACCGGCCTGGTTACTATGCGCCGGCGGACTTCAAGCATTCCGGGCGCGAAGACCGGGAGCGCGAGTTGGAAGAACAACTGGCAAGCGATCTGCCGGCGACCGATATGGCCGTGTATCTGGATGCGATGTACTTCCGGCTGGATGAGAATCGATTCTTCGTGCCGGTTTCGCTGATCGTGCCGGGTTCGCAGATTCCATTTGTGAAGGGCGGCGACAAGGACAAGGCCACGCTCGACATCATTGGCGAAGTAATTGACGAAGTGAAGCGGCCTATCGGGAGTGCTCGCGAAACCGTGAAGCTGAATCTCGATCCTTCTTTGCAGGCCCGTCAAAAGAACATCCAGTACACGACAAGCTTCAACCTGCCGCCAGGCAAGTATCGACTGAAGTTTGTTGTCCGCGAAAACCAGACCGGGCGCATGGGCTCGTTCGAGGCGGAGATCACGCTGCCCGATATGAAGAAGCAGCCGATGAAGCTGAGTTCCATTGTGCTGGCTTCACTGCGGCAGCCGAGCAAGAAGACTTCGCCACTTGTGCGGGGAGGCGAGGAGTATGTGCCGAACATCAGTCACGTTTTCCGGCAGGACCAGCACCTCTACCTTCTTTACGAAGTGTATGGACCGGCGCGGGAAAAACCGGCGGAGGGGCAACCCAAAGGCAGCAAGGCTGGAATCAATTTGCTCAGCAGCCTTGAGCTGATGCAGGGCGCAACGAAAGTCTATGAGACGCCGCTGGTGCAGGCGAAAGCCGTAAACGTAGAGGGCCGAGATGCCGTAGCCGTGGAGTTGGATGTGCCGCTCGCGGGTTTGAAGCCGGGCTCCTACGTATGCCAGCTCAACGTGATTGATGATGCCGGCGGCAGCTTTGCGTTTCCGCGGTTTGCTGTTCTGGTGCGCGAGCCTGCTGCGCCGCCAACCCCCACGGTGCCGGCCGCTACCACTTCGAGTTCAGGCTCGACCGGGCAAGAGTAGACTCAAATCCTGCAACAGCACTGCTCCGCCAATCCGCGTATTCTGATGCGGAGAGGTGAAATGTTCAGCGGCAGAACAGGGCGAGTTGCAGTGATTACGGGAGCCACGGGAGGCGTGGGTGCAGCGGTTGCGCGGGCTCTCTCTCGGGCCGGCTATTCGCTTGTATTGACCGCGCCGTCCATGGAAAAGCTCAGCGCCCTGGCTTCGCAACTCAAGGGGCCCTGCACGGTAATCGAAGGCAGCCTGGGCGATGAGTCGCTACCCGAAACGCTGCTGTACGCCGCCTTGGACAGATTTGGCAGGTGCGATATCTGCTTCAATAACGGTGCACTCTTCGAAGCGGGGATTATCGAGACGGTCGATATCGAACGGCTCAGCAGCATGGTACGCGTCAATGTCGAGGGCTCGTTTCGTGTGGCCTACGTTTTTGTGAAGCACTTTGTTTCCGAAGGGTCCGGGCACCTGGTGAATGTGTCGAGTTCCCTGGGCAGCAGCTCACGGCCAACTGCTTATGCGGCTACGCAGCGAGCGATTGAGGTGCTCTCGGATGCATTGGCAGCGGAGTTGGGCGACGGCGAGATTCTCGTCTCCTGTATTCAACCGGGCCTGGTGAAGACCGGCCTTCATCATCGCTGGGAGATCGCGCCAGAGGGTGCATCCGGCTCGGCGGATCCGTTGGAGCCTGAGGATTTTGCACGCATGGTGCTCTTTATCCTGGAGCAGTCCGCCGGCAGGCGCAGAGACGAGGAGAGTGTCGGGATTTCGGAGGCTTCTTCCGATGAGGATTCGCTGGACAGGTCGCAGGACGAGCTTCCAGAAGAGCGATCGGAGGAAGGCTACGATGAGGAATCCGACGAAGACGACGTGGACGATTCTGCTGAAGAAGGGTTTGTTCAGGACGAAATTTGATCCTCAGATCATGCAGACGGATTGCGATCGCGATCGGTATTACGATAAGGGCAGTGCCGGCAACCGGATCCGCAGCAGGTGCCGCGCTTCAGCAGATAAGCGGCGGTGAAGACCATGTAGGGGCCGTCGAAGTAGTAGTCTTCTGGATCGAGTTGTGGCGCAGGGGTTAGAGGCGCCGGGGAGTCGTTCCCATCCATTTCTGCATTGTCTCAGACTTCATCGCGAGCGGAGGAAGCCGCTTCGGCATCCTGGCCGATGGGCACATTTAGGATTGAATCATGACATTGACCGCGCAAGATCGCGCCCGCCGCATCAAGATCATTCTCTTTGACGTGGACGGCGTACTGACTGATGGCACCATCTGGCTTGTTCCCGCTCCGAACCCCGCATCCAGCAGTGCAGATACGCAGTCGCACCTTTCAAAGCACGAGGGGCAGGTTGGCTTTGGAGTTCACTCGACAACGATGATGGAGGCGAAAGGCTACAGTGCACACGACGGCACAGCGATTTCGCTGGCGCGTCTGGGTGGGATGAAGTGCGGCGTGATCACGAAGCGCATCAGCGAGACTGTGGCGACGCGCTCGCGCGACCTGAAGCTTGAATTTGTGTACATGGGACAGGCCTTCAAGATGCAGGCGGTGCGCGAGATCATGGCGAATGAAGGCGTGACACTCGAAGAGATTGCCTACGTGGGCGACGATGTCATCGACCTTCCGGTGATGCGTGAGTGCGGGTTTGCGGTGGCCGTGGCCAATGCGCGGCAACAGGTCAAGGACGAGGCGCACTATGTTACGCCAAATGCGGGCGGCTACGGCGCAGGTCGCGACGCAGTCGAGTTTATCCTGGAGGCCAAGGGCCTGCTGCAAAAGGTCATCGATGAGTACATCGACGAGCGCAATCCGATCTCACCATCGATGGATATCGGCAAGGGCTCTGATTAGCGGGTGCCCGTGCCATCAGTTCGTCGCCGAAAACACCTGCTCGATCAAAATGGTTCGCAGCGTCTGGCGCAGATCGGTCTTTGCGTCTGGCTCGGTGTTCGATTGCGGGTGTAACTCCGGCGTAGACGGCGGAGTACCCGTATCGGTTGTATTCACCGCGAGAATGCTGGCGCAGTGGTCTGCGGGGTCGATTAGCAACTCCGACGAAAAGCCGCCCTGGTCGCCATCGTGATAGATGTAGCGATGGCCGCCGGTCTCAACGACGAAGAATCCGAGGCCCATCTTTGGCTGCGACCCGTGCGGGCCGGCAGTGTATGCGGTTGCGGCCTGTCCGGGCTCAGTGGCTGGGAGTACGCCGGTCCAAGCTTCTTCAAGCGAACTACGCTTCAGCACAATTTCATACACCGGATTACCGGGATCGCCGATCAGGAAGCGGAGGTATTTCGCCATATCGGTGATCGGCGCTTTCAGACCGCTGTTTGAAGTCGTGATGCCGGTGTCGAAATTGAAGGGCTGCGGAGTGAGCTTCGTGCCCGCGCGGAGATAGCTTGCGGCGACGTGCGGCTCGAGGAAATATGGCGCGACATCGAAATAACTGTTCGTCATGCCGAGGGGCTTCAGGATGTTCTTGTCGATGTAGACTTCGAAATCGTCGCCGCTGAGCCGCTCGATGATCTGGCCGAGGAAGACATAGCCGAGGTTCGAATAGCTCCAGCGCGTGCCGGGCGCGAAGGCGACATGCGTGTACGGAAGCATCGCGGCAACCTGCGACCACTTCGTTGGTTCGAACGGCTGCCAGTCGCAATTTGATGGGTCATCACAGTCCCAGGGCCAGGTAGGATTACGAAATCCCGCGCTGTGCGTAAGCAGATGCCGGATGGTGATGGAGTCAATGCTCCCGAATTGATCGTGAACCTGACGCAGTTCGGGCACATAGCGGACGGCAGGATCATCCAGCGACAGCCTGCCTCGATCGCGCAGCTGCAGAATTGCAATGGCCGTCATGGTTTTGGTGATCGAAGCCCAGTTATATGCAGTTGCGTCATCGACTCGCTGATGCGTATCGGTACGAGCCTCGCCGAATGCGATTGTCTCCGCCGGTTCTTGTCCCCGTACAAGTGCGAACCCGCCACCCACTACTCCATGCTGCTTAAGAAGCGACTCGAACTGAGGACGGAATGCGTCGAGAGAGGAGAGCGACGCCACTGCCTGGGCGCTGCCTGTTGCTGCAAGCAGCTGGAAGGCGATCGCCGCAGCGAATGCGGGGAAAACAGGATGTCGGATCGGCATGGGGCAATCATAATATGACGTTCATGAGACAGGCCCAATATCTGTGGATGACTTAGGGGAGCGCTTGACGCGGGCATCCGTTAGCGTGGTTAGCGCATCTGATTTCTCGAACAGCTTTATGCGCTGGGCTGCACTTAAGCACATTCGTTCCCCATCCCGCCTTATTCGTTTACACGAACAGCCTTTTCCCAGTTCGAGGCCAGAAAATTGAAAAGCATATCGAGATCAAGAATTCTCTTTGTAGACGATGAGCCATGCATGCGCGAGCTGATGGCGATGATCCTGGAGGAAGAGGGATACGAAGTCTCCACCGCAACAGACGGGCTCGACGCACTCGCCCAACTTCGCACCGTCGTCCCTGATCTCGTCATCTCCGATCTGCACATGCCGCGCATGTCGGGAATCGAATTTCTATCGGTCGTTCGGCGCCGCTTTCCCGCGATTCCTGTGATGGCTCTCAGCGGATCCTATGACATGGACGACGGTCTTGCGTCGGGCGCAATGGCCGATGCCTTTTGTCCCAAAGGACGTATTCACCCGGACGCGTTAATGCGCACGATCTCGGATCTCATGCATCGCCCGCTAAGGCGCCCGACGAATTATCGCCCTTGCCAGCCGCCACGAGTACAGACGGCGCGAACCGGGCGAGACGGCAATGGTGTTCCCACGCTGCTGCTGACCTGTACGGACTGTCTACGAGTTTTTGTGCTCTCTTCCACGAGCGGATTTGAGATTCAAGAGACGCATTGCCAGTTCTGCATGGCACCGGTGCGTTTCATCGGTGAGATTATGTCAGAGCATTTGCCCGCAGTCATCGACGGGAGCGGTGTCGCGAGCTCGACCGCTGCGTGAGGAGAATGGCGAAGACAATCGCTTAGATTGCGGAGTGCGGCAGAACGAATTGGCAGGCGTCTTTGAGAGCCTGCAACGAATCGCCATTACAAAATGCGGCTGTGCCACCGCTCATCGAAGTTGAGATTGCGCCAGAAAGATTTCCAAGAGCCAAGGCGCGGTCTATGCCCCATCCACGAATCCATGCGTGCAGAAAACCTGCATTAAAGCTGTCGCCCGCACCCACGGCGTCGATCATCTTTGCGTTCCCGGCCGGTGCATGGCATTCATCGCGAGCGGTGAAGGCAGAAGCACCTTTTGCGCCGCGCTTGATAATGAGCAGAGGCACCACATTACGCAAAACTGGGATTGCGCGATCGAGGGTTGGCTCGCCGGCGATGAGGCACGCTTCGCGCTCGTTGGGCATCAGCACATCGACAAACTCCAGCGCTTCCAGGATGCTGCGATCCCACGTATGCGCCGGGTCATCGTTCGGATCAAGCGAGATTGTGAGGCCGGCGGCTTTGAGCTTTCGAAAGAGCTCGGGTATACGTGGCGTCAGGGCTCGCTGCAGGTAATAGGACGACATGTGGAAGTGGCGTGAATCGGAGAGATATCCCATATCGAGGTGGTCGAATGCGAGCCGGAAGGTGGCGCCCGCAAAGGTGAACATGTGGCGCAGCACTTTGTGCTGGAGATGTACAGTAACGCCTGTTCGTGAATCCTGGAGCGGTACGGAACTGGACAGGTCGACGCCTGCCCGGTGCAGTTCAGCCTGGCAGAGACTGCCAAAATCGTCGCCGGGGACGGTGGTAACAAATCCAACCTTGTTGCCGAGAGAGGCCAAATTGTGCGCGGTAATCGCACCTGATCCGCCAACGCGGATCGCCATTCCATTAGCCAGCAATTCATCTTCGCAGGGGAGTTCTTCGGGGAGTCCGTAGAGCAAAAGATCGAGATTTGTATCACCGACGAGGGTGACGTCGAAGCGACGCTGCGCCCGGTCTTGCGGATTTGATATGGGATCGGTCATGCGGCTTCTCCGGGAAGAACCGTGAAGCGTCGGCGAGCGATCCAGAGGAGGATTCCGGCAATGGCCCAGCATGTGCCCACTGTTTTTGCCTTGGGACTGAGATTCCACCACAACACTGCGCATGTAGCCATCCCGGCCAACGAAACGAGCATAGGCATTGTCTGCGACCAGCGGCCGTGGCGCCATCCGCGGAGAAGCGACGCGAGATTGACTCCGATGAAGGCCAGCAGCGCACCGTAGTTGAGGAGTTCCGCGCCGAGGTCATAGTTGAGGATGAGGGCCCCGGCGAGGCAGATGGCTCCAATCAGCAGAACATTGTTTCTGGGGATGCGATTCTTCAGGCTCACAGCGCCGAAAAAGCGTCTTGGGATTGCGCCGTCCTGCCCCATGGCGTAGAGCAGTCGCCCCGCACCGAGTTGCGAGGCCATGCCCGAGCCCATGTTGGCCAGCAAGAGCGAGGCATTCACGATAGCCAGCAGAATCGGTCCACCCATGCGGCCCGAGACGTGAACATACGCAGTGGTTATGTCAGGGAAAGCTGCACCGCGCGGCCACACAAGCTGCGCGAAGTAGACTTCGATGCTGGCGAGGATCCCCGTGATGAGACAGGTGAGCACGATGGCGCGGGGAACGTTGCGGGCAGGATCCTTTGCCTCGTCTGTGAGCGTAGATATGCCGTCGAAACCGATGTAGGTGAGCACTGCAATGGATGTGCCATGCAGCAGCGCACTTGAATTGAAGCTGGCGCGATTGTAGAGCGGATCGAGAAAGATGCCGACGGTGGGATGCGCTATATGAAGAACCCAGCGAATGGAAGCAATGAGCACGAGGACGATGACAACGCCAAGAGCCGCAGCCATACCGGCGTTGATGCGCGCTGAAGTCTCAACGCCATTGCAATTCAGAACAGTGAAGAGAAGCGCGAAGAAGATTGCCCAGGCGATGTAGGGTATTTCTGGCACGAAGTTCATTGCTGCTCGGCTGCACCAGATGACGCAGATCAGCGGGTTGATGACGTAATCAAGGACAAGGCACCAGCCGGTGATGTAGCCGAGGCTGGGGTGAATCTCCTTACCGACATAGAGAAAAGCGGAGCCGCCATGCGGGTATACGCGGGCCATGCGCCCATAGCTGACGGACGTGAACAGCATGGCGATCATGGCCAGCAGAATTACCGCGACCACATGGCCGCGCGACTCCTGGTAGAGAACGCCGAAAACCGGCATTGGCGCCGTCGGCTGGATCAGAATGATTCCGTAGAGCACCAGATCCCGGAAGCGCAGGGTGCGTTTTAGGCCGATCGTTTCGGATTGTGTGCCGGAGGTGGCCGCCATTCAGTTCCTCAGCGTGTTGCGACTGCTGTTGTTGGCGTGAGCGTGATGTGCGCAATATTCCAGCCATCAACCTGGACTGTAGGCACCGCATTTTCGCCTTCCGGCAATTGTGCAGTCAGCGTGGTGGATTCTCCCGGTTTCAGCTCGATCCAATTGTCCGACCAGAGTACAGGGGCAATCAATCCACCCGAGTTTGTGCGGACTGCGGCACGCACCTGGAATGCCAGCGCGTTGGACTGGTTCGCTAGATGCACGTGGATTTCGCGGCCGTGGGCAGTGTTCTCGATATCCGCATGTGCTGCAACCTGTGCCGCGGGCAGATGAGCGAGCGCGGTCAGATCTTCATGTCGCGCGGCGGGCGTGTGGGTGTAGTCAGTGTTTTCCCAATCGAATGCGGTGAGTGTTCCCGGCACCCAGTAGAAGTTGTGGCTCACTACATAGCCGGTTGAATCAGTGAGCGACAGATCGATGAAGAAGATTCGTTCTGGGCTGGAAAAGAGGTTTGCGGGAATAGTGAACACACGCTGTGCGCTGTCGGCGCTTGAATCCAAGGTGGACTGGGCGGTGTAGAGCTCGTTCCACGCGAGGCCGTACACATGGACATTGGCGTGAAGATTCGCCGCATCTGCGTAAGTGCTGTTTACGACGTCGATGGAATGATCGTCGTAGGCGTATTGAATATGCAACGGCTCGCACGCCTTTTTGGTGCCGAAATAGCCGCCTCCGGTATCGAGATAGTAGTCGTAGAGATGCCAGATCATCGACGGCCAGGCGTTGTTGAGCATCCACTGGACGACGCCTGTGGAGGTGTACTTGTTTTTGCTGTAGGCCTCGAACATCGCGCGCTCTGAGTCGTACTCCATGGTTTGCGCGATGCGCTCATAGTCGGCAGCGGAATTGGGCTTGGCATACACAGCTTCCATGGCGGAATCGAAGACCTTGAGGTTCACAAATTCGCCGCCGCCGAAGTGGAGACTCCAGTTGGCCGTGGGCGGCCACGCATCCGGGTCCGACAGAAATAGCTTGCGGCTTGCGAGAGAAGGAATAGCCGGTCCAGGACTGGTTTCGGTGTTGTAGCCGATGGCGCCGCCGAACTTGAGGGCGGTGTACCAGTAGCTTGGCGCGACGTAGTCGTACGGGCCGGTCATCTTTACGCCGCTCTCGCCGGTCACGGTTGTGGGTGTTTGTGTAGCAGAAGAGAGGATCGGGTTCGGCCAATGTGTTTCTGACTCGACTTGCAGGTATGCCTTCTCGACATCGGCGGGAGGAGGATTGTCGCTTCCGTTGAGCCAGACGAGCAGGCTGGCATGATGGCGCAAGCGGAGCATCTGTGAGCGTAGGGAGGATGTGGCAATCGTAAGATCTTCGGGCTTCCAATCTTTCCAGTGCTCCCAGTGATCGCAGCAGCACCAACCAAGCATCACGAGGATGCCGCGTTCGTCGGTAAGACGGAAGAAATCGTCGGTTTCGAGTTTTCCCTCGAGGCGGATGGTGTTGAGGTTCATGTCCTGAACAAGCTGCAACTGATCGCGAAGCCGCTTGTCATCGGTGCGCAGCAGCATATCCTGCGACCAACCTGCACCACGGATCAGAATAGGTTTTCCATTCACGCGGAAGAGGCGGCTGCCGTTGGTGGTCAGCTCAGACGTGATTTCGCGAATGCCGAAGTTCACGCTTTGCTCGTCGGACGCACGGCCCTCGGCATTGAAGCTGACCGTGAGGGGTTCGAGGTGCGGTTCGCCCATCTGGCGCGGCCACCAGGGTTTTGGATTCTGCAAGCGAAGGGCAGGGAACTGCTCCGGGCTGAAGGCCACGGTCTGATCCTCGTGCGCCGCTAGTTCGACGGGCTTTTCGAAGTGCACGCCGGCCGCGGTTCCTGCGAGCACTCCCTTTACGGGGTTGCCGGTGGCGTTGTGTAGGTCTGCGTATACTGTGAGATCCGCCGTGTGGAGAGATGCATCTGGGAAGCGTGTGACGACCATGGGCGAGCGCACTGTTACCGGGCCGGTTTCGACGACGCCCACTGCTCCCCAAAGGCCCATGTCCTTGTCCGGAGGACACGGATTCCAGTCGACCCAGTTGATGCCGAGATCTTTTTCTGTTGGCGCCGTGGTTTTAACGGCGAGGATATTTGCTTTGCCGGGAACGACGAAGTCGGTGACATCGAAATCGTATGTACGATATGCGCCAGCTACAGCGGAGGAATCGGCGATCCTGTGGCCGTTGAGCCAGACTTCGCCCCGATAGTTGATGCCGCCGAAGTGCAGCCAGAGGCGATTGTCTTTCGCGGCAAACGCGGGCGCGGTGAATTCTTTGCGGTACCACCAGCCGCAGGCGTAAGGGCTGTCAGCGGGCATAGGCAGGTTGGAGAAGTTGTGACCGACGGGATAGCTTGTCCCGGGAATCTGCCGAAGGTTGTCTCCGAAATAGGGATCAGGAAAAACCCCAGCCTTGACCTGGGCGGCAAGCACCGTGCTCGGCACCGAAGTCTGAAGCCAACCGTCGGGTTTGTATTGTGCAGTCGAAATCGCTTCGCCCGCGGCAGTTATTTTGCATGCCGACTGCAGTTGCCAGTTATCGCGCAGAGGAGTTGTTTTTTCCGCAGCCAACAATGCGGGCAAAAGAAAAAAGACAATGAAAAAGACAGACGATTTCCGATTCATGGGCACCTGGCAATTCTTTGCAATAGAGCGGTCTTGTTCTGAAAGTCTTCGAAGTCGATCAGATTGTTCAATCGTTTGAATAAAGGAATATCTCTCGCGACCACTAGATTGTCAAGCGCGATTTTGCAGAGCTGATTCTGCGCGGCGCGGGAGTGCGTTGTGCGGTCGACATGCGGACCACAAGCTCAGGCGGCGCTTTAAACAACTTCACCGGTTTTTCCGCGCTTTGATCGCGGGAGTTGATTGCCTGCATGGTCCATTCCGCGGCGAGCAAGCCCATCTCTTTCAATGGCTGGCGTATCGTCGTGATGCCGGGTGTGGATACGGCTGCGGGCAGAACGTCATCGAAACCAACCACGGAACAGTCGTCGGGGACTCTCAGACCGGCGTCGGTCAATCCGCGTACGACTCCGAGAGCCGTGAGGTCGTCGAATGCGAGCACCGCGCTGAACGGGCAACCGGATGCAAGCATCTCCTTCGAGAAGCGCAGCCCTCCTTCAAAGCCCGAAGCCGAATCCGTCAGATTGGGCAGTTGAAAAACCAGTCGATGGTCGACTTGAATGCCCGCTTCAGCCGCAGCACGCTGCACGCCTGCCCAGCGCGGCTCCGTATCGAAGAGTTCCTCAGGGCCGCGGACGATCGCGATGTTGCGATGACCTAGTTCGATCAGGTGACGCAATGCAAGCGCGCCACCGGCTTCGTTATCGACGAGCAGAGAGCTGACCTTTCTGCCAGTAAGATCGCGGCCAACAATGACGATCGGGACCTGATTCTTTTCGATGTCCTCGAGGAGATTTGTCTCCTGGAATATCCAGCTGGCGATAACGATCACGCCCTCGGCTCGCCGTTCGAGGATCATCTTGAGGTAGCTGTCGAAGAGCCTTCGCTGGGTCTGCGCGTCGACCAACAGCGGGAGGTAATCGGCAGGCTGAAGCCCAGCTTGGATTCCGTGAACGATGGGAATGCAAAAGGGGTCGGAGAGATCGTAGGCGAGAACGGCGATTGTCTGGCTTCTGCGCCTGCGCAATGAGCGGGCATAAGCGTCAGGGTGATAGCCGAGCTTACGGGCCATATTGCGGATTTGCTCGCGCGTGGAGGCGGCCACGTTTTGCGACAGCGGAGCTTCGCTAAGCACAATAGAAACGGTGGAGACTGAGTACCCGCATGCCCTGGCGATATCCAGGAGCGTCACGTGGCCGGACTTGCGTTGCACTTGTGTTGCCTCCCTGCGAGCGGATCCCGTTGGGTAATTCAGCGTCATTTTGTCACAGCGGCCCGGTGGATTGAATCTCGAGATCCGAGCAGGCGCTGTGCATAGCCGCCCAATACTTTCTGCTTGACATGCAGGAGAAACGATTCTACATTCGGCTGTCAAGAGATTCAAACGTTTGAATAAGGCGCTTTGCGCCTGGGGGTAGATATGGATAGGCAATGTGCGCGAGCCGCTTTGCGGTCTATTTCCTTCATGTGCTTGCTAATGGGGTTTGCTGCTGCGGCCTTCGCCCAGGCTGGCAGAGGATCGATCAGCGGACTTGTGACCGACCCCTCGGGCGCGATCATTCCCGACGCCAAGGTCTCTGCACAGAGCCAGGCAACAGGGCTGAAACTTTCCACCGCCTCCACTGCGTCCGGCCTGTATTCGTTCGTCTCGCTCGCTCCTGGTACCTATCAGTTAACGGCCAGCGCGAAGGGATTCGATACGCTCGTCGAAAAAAATATAACGGTCTCTGTCGACCAGGTTTCGACAGTCAACCTTGCGCTGAAGATCGGCAGTGTAAGCGAGGTTGTAACAGTGAACGCGGCTACGGCGTTGGTGGAGTCGAGTAACTCGACGGTCGGCCAACTGATTTCAGCCGACACCATTGACAGGGTCCCGCTGCTTACGCGCAACGTCTTCGACTTGGTGCAACTCAGTGCCGGTGTTACCCCGGCAAATGGCTCGCCAAATTCCTCCAGTTCGCAGCAGATCTCCAGCATTACGAGCGGTCGTCCAGGAGTGGATGTCTCTTCCTACACCATCAACGGCGCAATCATCGGCTCGGTTTACTACATGGTTGATGGCAGTCCGCTGGGTATCGCCGAGAACAATGCCGGCGCCATCATTCCGGCGCTCGATACCCCGGAAGACGGTGTGCAAGAGACCCGCGTGGAGACCCAAAACACCCCGGCTTCGTATCAGAGCGGCGGAGCGGGCGTTATCAGCATCGTTTCAAAGTCCGGCACCGACCAGTTTCACGGGGACCTGTTTGGGGTGTTCAGACCCAATGTGATGGCGGCAAACGAGTACTTTAACAAGCAGACACAGCTGGCCGGCGGATCGTCAAACGAAGCTCCCGCGTTCCATCGCTATCAGGAAGGCGGAGCCATTGGCGGCCCCATCAAGCGAGACAAGCTCTTCTTCTTTGCAGACTATGAAGCGACGCAGCAGAAGCAGTTCGATGGTTCGAATATCTTTACCGTTCCGACGAGCGCAGAACGAACCGGAGACTTCTCAGCCGACAATTTTACAATCTACGATCCGCTGCTTTCCGACAACGCGGATGGCACGCGTCAGCCGTTCCAGAACAATGTGATCTCCAGCCCCAACCCAACTGCGTTGCTGTTTCTCGCTGAGTTTCCGAAGTGCAATTATCCAAGTGCCAGCACCTGCGATTCAGATACGACCGGGGCGATCAACAACTTGCGCGTTCCCGGTCTCGATCCCATGACCGCACAGAAGTTCGATATCCGTTTGGATTGGACCGAAAGTGAAAAGCAGCGCATCTTCGCCCGGTTCTCCTTCGATCGTCTGTTCTCGTCGCTGGTGAATGCCTTCGACAATATGTGGGATTTGAACTACGCGCAGAACGTGACCAACGGACGAAACTTCATTCTTGCTGACGATCTGACGCTCAATTCGTCGACTGCTTTACAACTGCGTTACTCGTTCACACGCCACTACGAAAACCAGGGCGGCGATCCGCGCCAGAACGGCTACGACATCACCAAGCTTGGGTTCCCGGCCTCGCTGGCGGCAGAACAAAATTACAAGACGCTGCCTTACGTCAACTTCTGGGATGCGGGCGGCGGCATCGGCGGCACGGCCAATTGGAATACGTTCCAATACGCCAGCGAAAATAATGACGTGAGCGCATCGATCACCAAGCTCATGGGCAAGCACGAAATCAGCGCCGGATTTGAGTTCATGAAGCGATTCTTGAATGTCGGCCAGCCTCCCGCATCCTCAGGTTCTTACGGCTTCGACCTTTCAGCAACTGACCAGAGTGTCTCCAACGGAGGTGGCGGCAGTGACTTTGCGTCCTTCCTGATCGGAATGGGATCCACGCCGGGAAGCGAAGGCTACGATTTCACCAAAGATCTGTTTGTTGCCGAGTCCAATCCTTACTACGCGTCATTCATTGAAGACACGTTTCGCCCCACCAGGACATTTACCATCACTGCCGGGCTGCGCTGGGATATCTTTGCAGGTCGAAATGAGCGGCACAATCGTCTGGAATACTTTGATCCGACCGCGGCGAGTACCGCCAACGGTGTTTCCTATACCGGTGCCGAGGTCTACGTCGACAGCAAGAACCGCTCCCCCTTTGAAACCGACTTCAAAAATTTCGGACCTCGACTGGGTTTCTCATGGCAGCCCATTGATAAATTCGTAGTGCGCGGTGGCGCCGGTTTCTACTACGGCCCCAGTGCACAGATGGTTGGCAGCGCATCGCTCGACAGCGATGGTTTTTCTTCTGTGACGAACTGGGATGCCACCTGCTACAACGCAGACGGCAACACCGTGTATAACGGCACATCAGCCTGTGCAACTTCATCCCCCGGCGATCCGGCGCCCAGCGACACCGGAATTTATTCACTGAGCAATCCATTTCCGCAGGGTGTGGTTCCCACCTTCAGCAGCCCGCCAGCGGGGCTCGCAAACAATCTGGGAACTTCGCTTGCCACGATGCTCCATTCCCAACGCACCGCCACGACTTACAACTACAATTTCGGCTTGGAATACCAGCTTCCTCATGAGATCGTCGTAAGCGCCGGATATGTGGGTAGTCGTGGACTTTTCCTGCCACTGGGCGGGGTTGATCTCAATCAGCTGGATCTAGGAACGATCGCGAGTAATGGTGCTTCTCTTTGCGTTGATCCTTCAAATCCGGCTTGCGAGATGGTTTCAAACAACTGGGCGTCAATCCAGCCGCAAACGAACTCCAACTATGGTTCTGCCACTGTTCCACTGTGGGTCTCGCTCCAGGAATTCCCGCAATTCGGTAATGGAAGCTACGGCGGCGGAAATGGCGTTAACGTGGCCGGCTATCCCGGCGGCGACTCGGATTACAACTCCCTCCAGACAAAAGTGCAAAAGAGATTAACTCGCCACTTCACCGCACTCGCTAGCTTCACCTGGGCCAAGTTGATGACCGACGACGGCAATCCTCCACTGGGATTTGTTGGAGCGCATGGGGGAGCTGCGCAGGATTGGAAGAACCTCAGTTTCGAGCACTCTGTCAGTCCACAGGACGTCAAGTACCAGTTCACAGGAGAGGCATCCTATGATCTGCCGGTAGGTAGGGGAAGAGCCGTGAACCTGAACGGAGTTGGAGATGCCATCCTTGGCGGTTGGACCGGCAATATCATTGCGTACCTGAGCACCGGCATACCAGTCGCTTCGCCCGTTTCAGGGGTGTCGCCGTCCTACTTCAACCAGCGTGCGGATATGGTGTGCGATCCCAGCAAAGGAGCTCCTCACACGGCAACGGCGTGGTTCAACGCTTCCTGTTTTACGATGCCGGGTGTGCCGGTGGGGTCCACCGACACTTCCACAGCCAATCCGCTGGTCGCCGGAACCGCGCCTGCGTATCTCGACCACGTCCGCACCATGGGTGCGCAGGACTTCGATCTGTCGCTCTACAAGAGCTTCTCGCTGGGCGGCGAACGGGCTCTTCGCTTCGAAATCTCCTCCTACAACATTACGAACAAGGCGCAACTGGGAATGCCGGGTGTGCCAAGTATGTTCGCGGTGGCGACACAGCCTGACGTTGCAGCAGTCTTCGGCCAGATTACGAACACCGTGAACAGCCCGCGCCAGTTCCAGTTCGGGGGGCGGTTTACGTTCTGAAGCTGCTGCCTCTAGAGTGATCGATTCAAAGTGAAAGGCCAGTCGCAGCAATGTGACTGGCCTTTTTGCAATTCCAGCCTTATCCCAAAACGATGGTTGGCTTCTCGCCACGCGTGTCGACTTCGTTGATCTCGGTGACAATCGTGCGAGTTTCGCCCGGCATCAGGGCAATGTAGTTGTCGGAGTAGATGGCCGGCAGGATGCGATCGCCCGTCTTCTCCCGCACCGCTTTTACGCGCACCATCAAGGCAGGTGTGGCGCCAGTGTTCTGCAACTTTGTCGACAGTTCCCAGCGGCCCCCTTTTTGCTCCGAGGTGGTTGTTGCGTCCAGCTTCGCTGCAGGCAACTGGCGGATGGCGCGAAAATCGTTCTGCTGTAGACCGCGCAAGTAGAAGTTTGAAGAGATCGTTTCAGAACCGCGCGTAAGTGCCAGGCGCAGGAAGTGAACGGGCGACAATCCACGAGGATACTTCATGTTGAAGCAGTTGGTCGTCGAGTCTTCGGCGCTGTCCACGGAAGCGGTTTTCAAGTCTATCCGCTTGCCGTCCATGTTGAGAATCTCAACCGACGCTTGCAGTCCAGTGATCCTTCCGGCGCTGTAGTTCACAACCTCGATGGTTTCTTCGGCAGAGTTCCACTGGATGTGCAGAGGCTCCGATCCCTTCTTGCATCCGTAGTAGGCAGCGGTTGGTTCGAAGAAATAGTCGTATGTCTGCCAGACGAACGAAGGCCAGCACGAGTGGCTCATCCATAAGAGCACGCCCATGCGGTACTTGCTCTGCGCTTCAAACATGGCGCGGTATGTATCGTAGTTCACGAACTGGGCCAGCTTGATCCACTCTTCGGCACTGGTTGCGCCGCCAAAGCTGTTTTCAATGATGGCGCGGAAGCCTGCGCCGCCCATTGCGCCCTGCAGGCAGAAGTCGTGCAGGCCCCAATCAAGCGCCTGCGGCCAAATCGCCTTCTCGGGCATCATCAGGCGAACGCTGTCGAGTGATGGGATGTTAGGCGCACCGATTTCGCTATGTAACTGTTTATCTGCTGCCTTGAAATAGAACTGCGCCGGATTTGCCCAGTAGGGCCCGTGTCCGCTGACCACCTGGTCGGCAGAACTCGGGATGTAATGAAGTTGTGGATGCAAATCGGCGAGGATTTTGCGAATTCCCTGCTCGAGTTGCGGAGGAGGGAATCCCTCATTGCGGCCGCAATAGAGCCCAACGGAAGGATGATTTCTGATGCGCAGCACGAGGTCCTTCCCGTTCTTCAGGAAGAGATCGTTGTCGTTTGGCTCCGGGCCGTCCCACGGATTGGCCAGCCAGAAGTCCTGCCACACCACGATTCCATGGCGATCGCAGGCCTCGTAAAACGCCTCGTCGCCAATCTGACCGACCCAGTTGCGAATCATCGTGAAGTTCATCTCGCGGTGATAGCGGACGGCGACGTCGAACTCACGTGCACGATAGCGAAGCATCGACTCACCGAATCCCCAGTTGCCGCCGCGAGCTACGAACCTGCGGCCATTGATCCAGATGCGCAGCGCGCCACCGTCTTCGCTGTAGGTCATCTGGCGAATGCCTGCCTTGAAGCCCTTCGTGTCGATCGACTTTCCACCAGCTTCGACTGAAAGCTGAACGTCATAGAGGTAAGGATCGCCATATCCGACCGGCCACCACAGCTTGGGATCTTTCAAGTGGAGTACAGGGCTTGTCGACGAATCCAGCGTGATAGTTTTGCGCTCTCCCGGGGCGAGTTGCACGCGCTGCTGCACTCGGATGTCGCCGAACTGACAGCGCAGAAGGCCCGTGAACGGATGGGCCTGGTGATTGACGAGATCCGCTTGAATCGTCAGGTCGGCGGACGTTGTATCCGGAAGCGGGATCTTCGCGTTAACGAAGGAGTTTTCGATCGTGACCGCATCAGTGATGGTTAGAGATACATCACCCCAGATGCCGATGTCACGCCCGCGCATGGTTGGAATCCAATCCCAGCCAATGGTGGAGTGATACGTGGGATTGTCAGCACCGAGGCCGCCGCCGTTCTTGGCGCAGACCTCAAAGGTTTTTTGCTTGGCGCTGCCAGGGGTTGCATTCTTTTCAATACGTACCGCTAGAGCGTTCACTCTGCCGGGCAGGATTTTCTGCGAGACATCAAACTGGCCGCGCATAAAGCCGCCTTCGATTCGACCAAGCTTCTCGCCGTTCAGAAATACTTCGGCCTTCCAGTTAATGCCGTCGAAGTTAAGCCATGCGAATTGGTGCGGCGCTTTCGATGGGGCGATGAACTCTGTCCTGTACCAGAAATCGGAGTAGAAATAAGAATCCGAAATGTGGAGCTGATTCTGTCCGAAATTTGGATCGGGAATCGCTTCGAGATTCGCATAAGAACTCAGCACGGTACCTGGCACAGTAGCTACGAGCCAGTCCGCATCGTGGAAACCCGGTTTTGAGAGCGACTCACCTGCATCACTGACGAGGTTCGACCTCTGAATGCGCCACGATCCGCCGGCAAGAAGCTGTCTGCGATCGGGACCGAGTTGCGGTGCCGGCTTGGGCTTGGCAATGAATCCGCCACGGCCGAAGATCTCAATCTCACTCAGGATGTAACCATGGGGTGAGCTGGGTCGTGTCATTAGTACGCGGACGTAGCGGCCGGATGCGGGCTGCGAGAGCTTGATGTCGTCGATCGTGCCCGACATGCCGGAGAGGGATTGCAGATCGTGCCAGTTTTCAGCATCGTCTGAAACCTGCACGGAGCCTTCGGTTGCGCGGGCAATCCAATGGAGTTTCACGTGGTCGAACTCGCATCGCGAGCCCAGGTCGACGTAGACCCATTCATCGCCTGATCCGGCGCTCATCCACGCGCTGGTGAAGCTGTATGGGCCACCAACCTCGACGCGCTGATCTCCCTTGTAGAAAGCTACCTGGCCGAGCTTCCAAACTGTATCGAAGACCGACATGCGATTGTTTCCGGCGCCCGCGGCGCATTCGATCCGATAGAAGCCGCTGCGGCTGGCGGAATTGAGCTGAATGAAGGGCGTGAAGAAATGATTTGGAGGACAGAAATCCGGCGGATATCCCGCAGTAGAGGCCGGCTTGGGTGCTGAAGTAGTGCCTGCAACTTCCCATGCGCGGCCATCTTCAGAAACAGACACTGTGAACGTGAGTGAAGCAGCCGATGCCTGAAACGGAGACACGACGAAGATCTGGATGCGGTCAATCTCCGGTGCTGCAGTGCCTCCCGCAAGCTGAATGTCGACCTGTGCGCGCGCTCCACGAAGCTCCATCGTATTCATGGGCGCGTGATCGACGATCACCTCGCGATTTTCTTTCGCGACGGGGCCCTGCGACACATCGGAGACGACGATCCATTCAGGCAGTTGGTCAGTCTTGATGCCATCGGTCACGAGCTGGGCAGTGAGGTTGTAGTCGTAGCTGCTGGAGTGATAAGCGGGCCGCAGAAGAGCAAGATTACGATAGCTAGCTTTGTCGGGAATGAGGATAGGACCGAAGTCCGCTCCTGGCTCGCCCGGGTACACGCCGATACCACGCGTATATTCCAGTGCGCTTGTTGATTGGTCGGCTCGTGCGGGCAAGTCTGATGTTCCCGTTCCCATACTCCCGATCGGTTCAGCAAAGGCGGAAATGCGATCCATTGCAACCACCGTACCCGCAATTGCCGTCGTTTTCAGGAAATCTCTTCTCGATGTCGTCATCTGTTCTCCGTGAACCTTTCCAGTTCTTATGGGGCCGGGGTTAACCGGCCGGTACAGAGCGGCCTTCTTGCGCTCTTGTGCCGTGGACCCGGTCGCCCTTGACCCTCTCCAGTCAAAGCAATCGTTTCAACGCCGATGTATTGGCAGGTTTTGGCTCGACAATCATGTTAGCTGTCCACCCCCGGCCATCGTCATGCCGTCGCGAAAGGCTGGCTCATCGCTTTGTTTGGAGTGGTGAGGATTCATTGAGTGGAGGGGCGGGAAGCTGGTCCTGATCAAGCCAGCCGCTTCCTTGCACAATCGTAGAACTCTTCGTAAAATCAATAACTTATCGAGGGTTCGGAAAAGGCAAAAGACTTGGTTCTGATCGATCGGGGCGGGATCAAAGCTGAATCTTGAGTGCCGCATTGGAACAAAGAGACCCAATTCATACTTTCCGCTAATGAAAGAATCCGGCCAGATGCATGTTCCACCAATTCCTGGTCTGGTTCAGCGCTGGTATGTCCTCTCCACCTCTTGCCCAAAAGCTAAGTCGGCCAACCGTTCTGCAATCACCAGCATCAATGAAAGCGGGCTTCTCTTCTTTTGCCGTCTCCTGGAAGTTCCACCGGAATAAGTCCGCTTTACGCTGTTTTGACCTGATCTCAGCTGTCCGGCGTTTGTACTGAGTGCCGCAGAGCAATCCATGCCGAATCTGTTTTAGCTCGCTTTC
Source organism: uncultured Acidobacteriaceae bacterium (assembly GCA_963735215.1). Lineage (GTDB taxonomy): Bacteria > Acidobacteriota > Terriglobia > Terriglobales > Acidobacteriaceae > Telmatobacter. Next base: position 101,309 of record CAVTKF010000022.1, read on the forward strand.
AATGCGTTTCAGCGTTATTGCTGACGATCTTGATCAGCGGTTGCAAGGGTGAACACGCCTTGCATCCGCCAACCACCAAAAAGGAGCTTGCTGTGATTGAAGCAAAGATCTGCCGTCAGTTATCGAAATCGAAGTGGCTCCCCAGCGTGCTGGTCGCCTTAATGTGTGCCCTGGTGCCGATGCTGGCACGAGCGGATGAACCAAGTGAAAGAGTGACACGAGCCGCTCAGGTGTTTAAGGAGCTCGCCAACGCTACAAATGGTCTTCCAGTTAATGTGCTGAACAAGGCAGACTGCGTCATAATCCTGCCCTCGGTCAAGAAGGCCGGGTTCATTGTTGGAGCCCAATATGGCAAGGGAGTGATGAGCTGTCGAAGTGGTCAAAACTTCGATGGTCCCTGGGGATCACCGATCATGATGCAGTCCAGCGGCGGAAGCTTTGGCCTCCAGGCTGGCGGACAGGCGACCGACTTTGTGATTCTTGTCATGAATGACGACGGCGCACGATCGGTGATGAAGGGGAGGGCCAAATTAGGCGCTGAAACAAGCATCGCGGCCGGTCCGGTGGGGCGGAATGCGGAAGCCGCAACGAGCGCCACCATGCAGGCCCAGATGCTTTCCTACTCCCGCGCGCAGGGCGTATTCGCCGGAGTCTCGCTCTCCGGAACCACGCTGGGCCCGGATGACGGCGATAACGAAAAGATCTATGGGAAGAAGATCTCCGGACCCGAGATCTTTTCGGGAAGTGTCCAGCCACCCCCATCCGCTGCAGATCTGCTGTCAGAACTGGAAAAAGCGTCGCCAAAGAACCTCGCCAAGGGAAAGTAGTCTCCAGAAGCCGGGCGGATTTGTCACGCAGGAGTTTGACGACCCTCGTACGGGCATGTCAGAGTAACGAACACTCCATGTGAAGAGAGGCTGTATCTCCATACCAGCCGATACAGCCATCTTCCCGGAGGTTCGCAAAGTTTGGATTCGAGGAGTCAGCACCAAAGCCTTACTGCGGCTTTTGCGTATTGCTTTGTCCCGTAGTTGGCTTTGCAGGCGGCGCGCCGGATTCATCCGCATCTTCCTCGCAGCTGTGGCCCTTCACCGCATAGGCCGCCTTCACGCCGCGCTCGGCGGCCAGGCGTGTATCCTGCTGCCCATCACGTGCTGCCAGCGCCGCTTGGTACTCCGACACCGCCTGGTCGCGCTTGCAATCAAGATCAAGCATGCGGCCAAGGTAGATATGCGACCATGCCAGCAGCCGGGGCTCTTTGCTGGTCGCAATTGTCTTCTGGAAATCGTCGATGGCCACGTCGGGATGTCCGGTCATGATGGCAACTCGCGCCAGGATGAAGTCTGCACGCGCCTCCTGCGCCGCCGAATCAAGAGTGTCCGAGCGATCAGCCAGTACCCTATGCGCCATCGCGCTCGCCGTGGCCACGTCACCCTGCGCGAGTTTTGCCTCAGCAAGGTCCAGCCCGGTCAGCACCCGGGGTTTGCTGCGCTGGAGTATGTCGTCGTCGGCCCGCTTGTCAAACTCCGTCTGCCGCGCGCGATGCACCTGCTGATCGATGTCCATTCCGTACACCATCTCGCCTATCGTGTCGCGAAGGCTGGCTGGATCTTTTTCGAACTGGATCAATTGCTCGAAGAAATACTGCGTCAGCACAAACCCCTGCGCCATGTCGTGATGCACCGCGGCTACGCGCACCGCTTCCATCTTCTGCAGAGTAAGCTGGCGCTCGTGTTCATAACGCGGCAGGTCAGAACGCTCCACGCCTGCGGGAATCTTGTACTCGGGAATTCCGGTATCCATCGTGCGGGCCTCAATCGCCTTGATGAGGCATTCGACAACCAGCGCCACCGTGTCGGAGCGGTAGCGGAATTCCAGCGGAGTATCGCGCACCTCCTTCAGGATTGGCTGCATCCGGTCGATCGCATTGGAGCGCGAAAAGAGGAGAGGCTCAATGATGTAGTGCAGGTAGGTGTGCCGCACGTCGTTCATCGGAATCGTGCCATTCACCGGTGACACAACCACGACATAATCGGTCCCGTAGACCCGGGCATTCACCAGCTTCGGAGACAGCATAGGCTCGATCACAACGACGAAGCGGCGCCCCTCGTAGGTCGTAGCCGGCATCTTCAGATACAAGTTGGTCGAGACGATCATCTTCGACAGCGGATCGTGCAGATGATCGGTCTCCTCGTCGTAAGTGTGATGGACCGCCAGCCAGATTCCGTGAAGATCGACAGCCGCAGCAAAGTCGCGCAGCAGCGGAGCAACCTCCACCACCTGCGTGGAGTCGGGCGGCATCTCCGTCAGTTCCACGGTGGTCTCAAGCGCGGGAGGAGGGCTCAAATAAAGCGCCAGCGAGATGTACTGCGAAATGTCGTGTTCCGACCCGGTGAGCCGATGCTGTGCAATATAAAGGCAGACCTTGTCACGCTTGGCCCGTGCATCTTCACTCTTCACCAGAGCATTATTGACCTCGTCGCGGACGTGTTTCCGCACCGGCGCGCTTTCCTCCAGCCCCTCGTCGTACCCGCAGGCATTCAGCGCCGCGGCCATCGCAAACACCGGCTCCAAACTCACCAGAGAAATCGTGGGACCCGCAGGGTCAACCAGCGAAGGAGCCTTCTCCTGGACCGGCTGGGACGATGAACTCTGTTTGCCCGCCTGGGGATTGCTGCTGGAAGACTGCGCTCGGGCGGAAAAGGCAACGGAAGCGGCCAGAAGAACAACGGCAGGAATCAGGATTGCGAATCTGTGATTGAGGCTAAACGACATGAAATGGACCTTGCGAGAAGTCTACGGCAATTCAGGTCGCGCTGTCGTGCTGGAGCGCAAGACCCACTGCTTAGACGCGCCCGTTGCATGAAAGGAAAGGCCCTCGCCCGTTCGGGCGAAGGCCTCTATGATCAAGAATGCCGAAACTATCCGCGAACTGAAACGCCGGAGAACGACAGCACCGCCAGCCCGCGCACTGGCTGACCGAAGAAGCGAGCCGGCTCAAAATGACTCCACAGGAGCAGGTTCACCACCTGCGTCCGGGTGGCCTCATCTACAGGCCCGGAGACAATGCGATAGTCGTACACTTCGCCCTGCCCGTTGATGTACGCCTCGACAACCACCGGACCGCCGCCCTCCCGGATCTGGTCGTTACTGCTGACCGCAGAAGAAAGGTAAAGGAAGCGTGGAGAAGTGGCCATGCCCAGGGGTTCGTCTTCGCCCCGCGCCACCTCCGGCCGCGTAAACATCCCCACCAGCACAGTCACAGTTCCCAGCAACAGGACTGCACTGGCGAAACCAGCCGCCGCTTGCAGAAGAAAGGGCCCGACGGTATTTTGCCAGGCCAGTTTCCACGCCTGCAAAGCAGGCTTGCGGCTGCGCGCCCGTTCCTGGCTGACAGCTACCCGAATACGCAACAAAAGATCTGGCGGCTGCGGCACCGGTCCCAGCGCGGCCAGCGACATCTGCGTCTGCTTCAGACCAGTCCACTCAGCAGAACACTCCCTGCAGACCTCAAGATGGGCGGCGATTTCCTGCATTTCGTGACCGGTCAGCCGGCCATCAAGATACTCTGAAAATTTCAATTGGATGGAGTTGCAGCTGCTCATCGCGCCTCCCCTCCCAAGGAGATCTCAAGCCCGGCTGCTGTTGCTGTTTTCCTGACCGGTTGAGATTCCGCAAGTATGGCCCGCAAAAGAGCTCGTCCACGAACGAGCCTCGATTTCACTGTACCGAGATTCACACCTTGAATCTCAGCTACTTCCTCGTACACAAAACCTTCGATATCCCGGAGGATGAGCGTCGTGCGAAATGGCTCCGGAACCTGGCTCAAACCTGCTTCAACGCGCTCCTTGTTTTCGGCATGCATCGCCATATCAAAGGGCGACTCAGCAGGATCGACCAGCATTTCCTTCAGCTTGATCGGCGCACCGGAACAGCCGTCGGTCATCTCCTGTTCGATGGGAATCTCCTGCTGCTTGTGCCGCATCCACCAGCGCCTCTGGTTCGAGGCTTCATGCAGGGCGATCCGATAAATCCATGTACGCAATGACGACTCCCCGTGGAAGCGCCCCACACCGCGGAAGACCTTTACGAAAACTTCCTGAGCCAGGTCCGCCGCGTCGGCGCGATCATGCACCATGCGAGCAAGAAGCGAGTAAATCGGCTGGTGATAACGCGCGATCAACCAGGCAAATGCCTCTTCAGAGCCTGCCTGAAGCTCCGCGATCAGTGCGGCTTCCTCTGATCTAAGTGAAAGCGCGCTCGCAATATTCCCCATGGTGAGATCCGCCTGCAATTCAGTTCCCCCCACGTTATCGCATCCGTGGCACCTTTGGCATCTGCGAACCGTCCGCTCAATGCCGACTGCGCCCTCTGCTTCCGCGACATTCTGTCAACTCGAAAAACCGTTGAGCAGCCAAACCGCAGCGTACGGGAACGAAGCACGAATGCCTCGTACGCCTATTCTCTTAGACACCGGCACCCCCCCAAAGTGTTCCCGGTCACGAATGTATTTTTGTTGTAGATGCCGGATTCCGGAGCGCTTAGATCGTAAATACGATCCTCTTCCCGCTTTCCTTTCGGTCCCACGCGGCCTCCACTTCGGCCAACGGGACCGGCTCCGACGCAACCCTGAGAGAACCAGCCGCAGCCAGCTCAAAGAGCGTCGGAATGGCGCCGAACACGCGCTCGAGCGGAACTGCACCGAATCCGCTGCCCATGAGCTTCAGATCGATTTTGCGCAGCGTGGCTCCGGGAAGCGTGATGGTTTTGCCGGCGCTTTCACCCACCTCCACAAGTCGCGTAGAGCGGCCGGCATTCGGATCGAAACCCTTGGCAAGCGCCTCAAGCAGCAACTCAGTTGGGCGACCCCACAGGTAGTCGATCACCACATCGACGCCCTTCTCAGCCTCCCTGGCAAATGCTTCGCGGATCGCGTCGTCGCCCTCCGCAAGCGAAACCACGCCGTCCAGCTTCTCCGATGCCAGAGTTTCGAGATTGCGCCCCGCCCCAACGACGCGCGTGGCGCCTAGAAGCCGTGCGGCCTGGATCGCCAACTGGCCAGCCACACCGGTTGCGCCAAGGATCAAGACCGTTTCACCTTTTACGAGTCCAGCTCGATCCTTGATTGACAGCCAGGCCGACATACCGGGATTGGCGATCGCTGCAGCCTGAACATCGTCAATATTGTCAGGAAGCGGGAGACACCTCGAACGGGGGGCCACCGTGCGCTGGCACATCGTTCCCCACGGCTTTCGAGCAAACCCAAAGTACACGCGACTACCGTCTTCGAGTGTGCCCACGCCATCAACCCCCGGCACCGCGGGAACTTCGCCTTTGCCGGCGTAGTGAGAGCCGCTGGCCAGAGCCTTCACGATCGGGTGCAATCCAGCGGCCCGTACGTCGATCAGGACTTCTCCGTCTCCCGCCTTCGGATCCACGAAATCCTGATACCGAGGTGGTTGCCCCAGCACATTCACGACTGCAGCTTTCATCGCATGACCTCCAATGCAAGTTCAGCCGGTCGCGAATGCTGCTTGCCTTCCGGCATTCTCGTCATCGTCTACAGATGATACGGGTGGATTGGGATGTCGTTGGGGGTCTCTACGCGTTTGACGAATCTTCCCTAAGCAGAGACAATAGAGGAGTTGCATCCCTTATGTGGGCCTGTGGCGCAGCTGGGAGCGCGCTTCCATGGCATGGAAGAGGTCATCGGTTCGATCCCGATCAGGTCCACCAAATCTGCTCAACAACTTAGCGGATTTCCCGAGTCGCCGAATTTCCCCATCCAACCCAAGTCCGTTAAGCGACTGCTCCGGTGAACTTGATGGCATCCAAGAATTTCTTCTGGGCAGCGATCTGCGCGGAGTTGACGCGGTGAATGTATTTGCCCGTGGTTCCAGGGCTCACGTACCGGAGGGTGCTCCTGATCAGCGGCAGGATCACTTCGTTGGTGCCGAAAAACGTCCCGAGCGAATGGCGTAGATTGTGCCACCCGAATTGTCGCAGAGATAGTGGAAAGCCTGCAGGCTGCCCTGGATGAGTTTGCTCTAATTGCTGAGGACCTGCGCAAGAACTAGGAAGACCGATCCGAAGAAGCGAAAGCTCTACCTAACAAGCCATGGTGGGTGAGTGCCTTGGGCTGTTACCCCAATTGAGAAGGGCGCTTTCAACCCTTTCAGGAGTCAGGTTATTTCCGCTTTCGCGTGCTTTTCGGAGGAACGAGCTTGGAGACGAGCTTTTCGAGTTCCGCCAGTCGACTCTTCAACTCCGCCACATTCTCCGACTCAGGCTGTTTCGCATTCGGCTGCTCGGGTCCCGGAGGCTTCGCAGCGTTGGTAGGGCGCGGTCCTTTGTCTGGTTTTTCTTCGGCACTCGTACGGATATTCTGCATGAAGTCAAAAGGGATCATGGGATTAGGCATCGCTCGATAGGCATTTTGATAAACCTCGAGCATCGCCTTCATATACTCCAATGCACTCTCCTGGCTTGCTCGGCCAGACGTAACAACCATTTGCCGCAGCAGGTCGAGGGGAAAATTGGATTCCGGCGTCTTGGCATCCTCGACAATGATCTGTGTCAGGATGAGTCGCGTGATGTCTTCGCCTGAGGAAGCATCGAGGACCTTGACATCGTTCCCCTGCTGAAGGAGCTGCGCCACTTCTTCGAGATTCACGTAGCGGCTGTTCGTGGTGTCATAGAGGCGCCGATTCTCATACTTCTTAATGACAACGGTCTTTTGCGCCATAATTTTCCAATTCTACCCCTTGACAGCTATGCAGAAGCAGCGCAGCATAGAGTCGTGCTGCAATGCAGCATAAAACGCAGCGCAGAGGCGCAGGATTGGAGATCGATATGGAGAACGAAGGGAAGGGACCGGTAACTGCTGCCGACGGGATGAAGGTCGATGTAATTGAGTCGATCAGCGAGCTTTACACCAGTGGAATTGAGCGTCTGGCGGAGGTTCAGAAAAAAGGGCTGGAACTTGCCGTAAAACAGAATGCGGAAGTGGCGGTGGCCTGGAAGAAGTTTTCGCTGCCGGTGCCGGGCGTGTTGATGCTGGATCTGGCCACCACTGCGTTTGAGCGGTTTGCTGAGACCCAGAAAGGCGCTATCGACCTGATGGTGGAGCAACCTCACGCCTTCTCCAAGCTGGTGAAGGACCGGAAAGTCAAGGCGACGGACACGATGGAGGAAGGCAAGAAGACGGCCCAGGAAGCGATCGAGCATTCCATCGCAGCCCAGAAGACGGCGCTGGACTACACGACCAAGCAGGCGAAAGCAGCGTTTGAGTCCGCGAAAAAGCAACTGAACTATGCCGGCACACCTGCTGGAACCGCGGCGGAATCGATGGAGCGCGGAATGGACATTGTGTTCGAAGCGCAGAAGGAGTTGCTCGATCTGGTGGCGCATTAATCCATCAGGCAGGAGGCCTCGAATCGGGGCGAAAGGGAGCGGCGTGGCCCTGACGATGAGCAGCGAGCAAACGCCGGCGTTCGCCCCGATTCAGGTATATGCTTTGTGTGCAAGAAAGTCGGGGGTTGGACATGGCTGCGGAAAAGGAAGCAACAGCCGCCGATCCGTTCGAGGCCTTCCGCAAGATGAGGGAAACCTATCTCGAAGGCATGTCGAAGGTGATGATCGATGCGGTGAACACCGAAGAATATGCAAAGGCGTCCGGTGCCTTGCTCAACAACTATCTCACCTTGGCCGCGCCGTTCCGCGAAGCACTTGATAAGGCCATGGTTATGGCGCTGGAGCAGTTCTCGCTGCCTTCGCGCCAGCAGGTGACCGCGTTGGCGGAGCGTTTTACCAATCTTGAAATGCGACTCGATGATCTGGATGCGAAGCTTGACCGGATCGTCGAGTTGTCATCTGCCGCGCGGACGGCGGCTGCAGACGTATCCCACGAGGGAAAGCGGGCTCCGGCGGCAGACGGAAAGTCGCGCCAGACGACGAGCAGAAAACGATAGAGGTCGATATGGCAGAAGCTGCGGAATTGTCCAACGACTGGACTGTCCTGGATCAGAAGCTCAAGACCTTCAATAGGCTGATGACCACCAAAGCGAGCGATCGGGCAGACACCCGCAGAACCGATCTGGACGCTCAACAAGGCCACAGCTGTACCGGTACATTCCTGTCGTTCCGGCCGAGGAGCGATATCCGATACCCTTGATCCTCATTTTCGCCTTGATGAATCGTCCCACGATCATGGATCTGCGCCCAGGCTACAGCTTCGTGGAATACATGGTGGGCAAAGGCTATGACGTCTATCTGCTGGATTGGGGGGTTCCCGGGCCGGAAGACAAGAAACTGAAGTTCGACGACTACACGCTGGACTACATACCACGCGCGATTCGTAAGATGAAGACGGTGTCGGGCGCAAAAGAGTTCAGCATGTTGGGCTGGTGCATCGGTGCGCTCCTGACCACGATTTACGCAGCGTTGCGACCGGATGATGGATTGCGCAACCTGCTTTTGCTGACCGCCCCGCTGGACTTCTCAGACCGGCAGGGGTTGACCTTTGCGCGCTGGACCGACGAAAAATACTTCGATGTTGATAAAGTTCTCGCAGCTTTCGGCAACATGCCGGGCGAGATGATCGACTATGGCGCCAAAGCCCTGAAGCCCGTCGAAAACTACATTACAAACTACTGCAAACTTTGGGATAACCTGGACGATCCACGCGTAGTGGAAGCATGGCACTCGATGAATACCTGGGTCACCGATGTCTTTCCCATGGCGGGCGGCGCCTATCGCCAGCTCATCGTGGATCTCTACCGCAACAATCGACTGATGAAAGGCGAACTGAGTATCCGGGGCGAGGTTGTCGATCTGAAGCGGTTGCGGGCAAACCTTCTTAACGTGATCGCCGAGGGCGACCACATTACGCCTCCCTGTCAGTCAGAGGCGATCCTGACGAAGGTCGGAAGCACCGACACAGAGATATACCGCGTTCCTGGCGGTCACATCGGCATCATGGCCGGGAGCGGAGCCAGCAAGCGGACCTGGCCTCACATCGACTCGTGGCTTGCGGCCCGCTCCCGCTGATCCAGAATCTGGAACAGCTACATGTAGATGCCGCCGTTGACGTTTATCTGCTGTCCGGTGATGTAATCGCCATCGCAAATGAGGAACGCAACGGCCTTGGCGATCTCTTCCGGCAGCGCCAGGCGGTGCATCGGAATTCGCTGCTTGATCTGCTCCATAACGTCGAAAGGGACCCGTTCTGTCATGTCGGTCGCCGTGAACCCCGGGGCGATTACATTTGCGGTGATGTTGTATTTCGCCAGTTCCAATGCGAGCACCTTCGTGAATGCGATGAGCCCTCCCTTGCTGGCGGCATAGTTTGCTTGTCCAAAGTTTCCCGCCTGACCAACAAAGGAAGCGACGTTGATGATTCGACCGAAGCTCCTCTCGATCATGAATGGCAACGCGGCGCTCGTGCAATAAAAAGCACTGTTGAGATTGGTATCAATGACCTCGGTCCAGTCGCCATCCGTCATCTTGCGAATGCTCTTATCACGCGTGATACCAGCGTTGTTCACAAGAATGTCGATCCTCTCGTAAACACCAAATACTTCCTGGATCAAATTTCTGGCTCCGAACCGGTCTGAGACGTCACCCTGGAAGACCTCACTTGCGCCTCCGAAATGCACGATCTCATCCCTGACTTCGGCCGCTCGGATGAGGTTAGAACGGCAATTGACTGCTACTGTTGCTCCTCGACTTGCAAGCTCGAGTGCGATGGCGCGTCCGATGCCCCGCGACGCTCCCGTTATAAGTGCGACTTTGCCGGCTAGAGCTTTTGATCTGGGGATCATGACTTCGGATAAAGTTGCGGTTGCCATGGCGTACTCCTCTCTTTTCTGTCTGATTAATTCATTGACTGAAAAATGGCGGCGATACCTTGCCCGCCACCGATGCACATGGTCACCAGCGCATATTTCCCGCCGATCCGGTGCAATTCATGGATCGCTTTCACGGTGACAATCGCGCCCGTGGCCCCAAGAGGATGGCCGAGAGAGATGCCGCTGCCGTTGGGATTTGTCTTTTCCGGCGGAAGATCCAGCTCCTTGCGAACAGCCAGCACCTGCGCTGCGAATGCCTCGTTGGCTTCGATAACATCCATATCGTCATTGGTGAGGCCGGTGCGCTCGTAGAGCTTTCTGACGGCGGATACTGGGCCAATGCCCATCTCTGCTGGATCTACGCCCGTGACGGCATAGTCGATCAACTTTGCCATCGGCTTAAGCCCCCGCTCCTGAGCCGCATGCTCCTCCATCAGCACAACGGCGGCGGCGCCGTCGTTGATGGTGGACGCATTGCCGGCAGTGATGGTGCCGTCCTTGTCGAAGACCGGCTTCAGCTTGGCGAGGTTCTCCATCGTCGCGTCGGACCGTGGTGACTCGTCGGTATCGAACCAGGTGCTGCCCTTGCGGCTCTTCAGTTCTATTGGGACTATCTGGCCCTTGAATCGTGCCGTGAGGATGGCGCAGTTGGCGCGGCGGTGGCTTTCGACGGCCAGCGCGTCCTGCTCTTCGCGAGTTATGCCCCACTTGCGGGCGACGTTCTCGGCGGTCATTCCCATATGGACTTCGTCGAAAGGGTCAGTCAGCGCGGCGACCAGTACATCCACTGCCGGAGCATCGTTCATCCGCGCTCCCCAACGCATGGAACTCAACCAATAAGGAGCGCGACTCATTGACTCGACACCACCACCAACGGCGGTTTCGCAATCTCCACGGGCGATCATGCCGGCGGCCGTGACGATGGCCTGGAGGCCGCTGCCGCACATGCGGTTGAGGGTGAGAGCAGGAGTTTCAATAGCCAATCCGCCGCGCAATGCTGCCACTCGCGAGAGATACATGTCCTTTGCGTCGGTGTGAATCACATGTCCAAAAACGAGATTGCCTATTTCAGAGCTGGAGAGCCCGGAACGTTTCACGCTTTCCCGCACGACATCTCCGGCCAGTTCGGTAGGAGGAATGTCTTTCAGCGACCCTCCGAACTTGCCCAACGCAGTGCGAACCGCGCTAAGAACTACAACTTCTCGATGATCTTGATTTTTCATGGCACAAAGCCTTTCATTCATGAAATGCGATGACTGTTCAAAGTTGAAGCCGCCACGTTTACGCAGTCTGCCTTCGTCGACGAACTCGGTGAAGACGGGACTTCTCACATGGGCTTTGGGTGGGGGAAGCCGGCCGGGCAATAGGGTGCGTCGGCGTTTTCGCCGACTGGCGGGTCACGCGGGGGCCGGAACGCGCGACAAAATGCCCATTCCCGTTACCAAGGCGCCAAATTTTCAGCAGTTCACCTCTTCCAATTTGTGCACTGCAGCATCTATTATGCTGCAGTGCAGCTAATACGCGGGCTTGAGGAGGAACGAAATGGAATTTGGAAGGACTGAGACAGAAGCCGAAATCGTGCCGGGAATCCCGTTCACTTTGGAAGGCAAGACCGCGCTGGTGACCGGGGCGGGGCGGGGTATCGGGAGAGCCATCGCCAGGCGCCTGGTTGGTGCGGGGGCGCAGGTAATGATCAACGATCTTGACGAGAAGATGCTTCTGGAATCGGAATCGGAACTGGCGAAGCCGCACCGGGTGAGCCACATTACCGGAGATCTCACTGATCCCGCGATTCCCGAACTGATCGTGCAGGCTACGCTCGCCGAATTTGGCTCGATCGACATCATTGTCAACAACGCCGGCTATAGCTGGGATAACGTCATTCAGAAGACGAGTGACGAACAGTTCCAGGCGATGCTCGACATTCATCTCCTGACGCCGTTTCGGATCCTGCGTGCAGCTTCGGGGTTCATACGGGAATCTGCAAAGAAGGAAATCGCCGCGTCCCGCCGTGTGATGCGCAAAGTAGTGAACATCACTTCCATCGCCGGCACTGACGGAAATCCCGGGCAGGTCGGTTACTCGGCAGGCAAGGCAGGCATCATTGGGCTGACGAAGACACTGGCAAAGGAGTGGGGACGCTATAACGTCAACGTAAACGCAGTTGGATTCGGCCTGATCGGAACGCGCCTTGTACAGCCCCTGACAGACGCGGGCGCCAAGATGGAAATGCACGGTCACGAGATTCGGCTTGGAGTTCAACCCAGCCTCCTGGATTCGGTTAAAAGCGCATGCCCGCTGGGTCGGCTAGGAACACCCGAAGAAGCCGCTGGCGCTGTTCTGTTTTTCTGCAGTCCACTATCGGACTACGTGACCGGAGAAGTTCTTATCTGCGGGGGAGGGCTCCACTTCTAACGGGATCGCCCCAACTTCTGCTATTTGAGGACGAGAAGCGAATCGTCGAACACGTAACCCTTCAATTCGCGATTATCTCGTTCTGCGAGTTCCACAAGTCTGCGAACCTCCAGCCAATGCGCCAGGCTGCACTCTTGGCTGGAATCATATGAACTCAGGCCGGGCTTGCCTTGCACCTGAGGGGGAGCAACGAGGTCGGGGAGAACGGAATAGGGCATACACACCTCCTGGTGGGAGTGGGATTTTCCCGAATCGAGGGGCCCGAGGGACATATATCACCACGAACAAATCTCTTGGACTGTGATGGCAGTCACGGTTGTCGGCTAGTTTTCCACAGGGATTGCGGCGTTGCGAGAAGGCACTGATTCGATTGCTCCAGCGCCAGAGACCTTCGCTCCGAATCTCAGAGGCCTGGAAGATTTTTATCGCATTCCGCCTTCGGTATTTTCGCTTCTGCGAGGGTTCGAAGAATTAGCGCTGTTGAGAAGTCCTGCCCGGCGAAGAATACGGCGCACCTTTTTCGGCGAAATCGAAAGGCAATCTGCGACACGCGATATCTTCCTGCCCTCCCGTTGCCATACCTTGGGAATCACTATCTCAGCGAACTCTTCAGTGACTTGCTGGAAAGTTTTGTCGCCGATCATCCCCTCGGACCATCCGCGCAGGGTATCGTTGATGCCGGATGCGCGCATGATCCGCGCTTTCAAGGCTGCCAAATCATCCTGGAGATGGTCGTTTTCACCTTCCCCGATGAGATCAGTCGCTTCGCCGACGGATTGCCTGGCGAGCTCCCACTCTTGAAAGAAGTCGTTCGCTTCCGTCATGCCGCGAGCGATATAGGCAGCCGCCAGCAACCGCCGATTCTGCGTATGTTTCGCCAGAGTCAACGCTTCGTCACTGAACTGCTTCGCGTGGTTAGCATGAAGGGCAATATCCACTTCTTCACCAAGTTGCTCTTCGATTTTGGCATTTTCCGTTGCGGCCTGCAAAATACGCGCGCGCGCCATGAGGATTTGGTCGTTTTTCTCATGTCCGATTCGATACGCTTCGAGCGCCTCTCGAGCAGCGAGGTCGATATCTCCTCCGTCGAGATGGAGATACCCGGAATTGACGGTTACCGCCCCAATTCCGCCAGCAGTGACCCCGCGTCAGCATAGATCTCCCGTGCTTGCTGCAACTGCGTGATGGCCTCGTCACAAAGTTGCTGATAGCGGGACCGAAGCGTGCTGGCCTTCGCGGCAGGCAAAACCGAAGATTGGCGCTCGCCGCGCGCTTTTTCCGGCATGAGCACTCGCGCATCAATTCTCTTGCGAAGCTGCAATGCCAGCAAGTCGCTTCACATAGGCGGAGTTCACCAGTGCTCGTGCGAGGTTCCGATGGCCGGGATTTCCAGCGGAATAGAGGTCGACAGCCCGCTCGAAATGCTCAAGGGCTTTTGCGTACTCACCCGAGCGCCGAATAATTCTGCCTCTTGCCGACTCGATGTTACCCCGCGCAAGAAAATGATCCGTGTTCTTGAGTGTGACCTCTGCATGGCTGAGCAACCGCAAGGCCTCCTTTCTCAGGCCTTTCTGGAATAGAAGCCAACTCTCGTGGATCTGAATCACCGAAGTGAACACCGCATCCTCATGAGACTGCTGTGCCTGCTCACGCGCGCACACAATTTCTTTGCATGCCAGCTCGTACTCGCCCTTCTTCCTATGCGCCCGCCCTTTCCAGAAGTGGGCTACCGTCAGGAGATGGTCATCTGCCGTTCCAGGCTCAGCTCGCAACACAAAATCAAGAATCTCAATCGCGGTATCCACTTCTTCGGCAGAGAGGGCCCGGAAGCCCTCAACCATTCGCAGGCGAAGATAGTCCTCGAGGGGTAACGTGCGACGAGATTCGGTGGGGAATCTTACCAGGAGGCCGTCAAGGAGATGATGATCGCGGTAGCCAACATCTACCCATTGGGCAATCAGGAGAAGTAGCTTCGTAGCGTCTGGCTGGCTTGGGGCAAGTTCTGCCCAGGCGCCCTCCGCTTTGTCGAGCATAGCTATTCCATCTGATACGCGCCTCAGGCTAAGAGCCTGGCTCAGTTCCTCTACGAACTGCGGCCCGATCGTCATAACGCGCTAACTTCTTTCGCGGCGGTCCCGCTCGATAGACGCGCGGCACACGATGCCCAGGTTGCAAGCACTTCCTCAGCCTGCTGCCGCATCGGTCGGCGAACAAGCTAGAGCGCGAGCCTTCGCCCGAGAACGGCCAGATTATGACTCTATCCGGGCATGTATGTCCACTCGTCCGATTCGGACTACCCGCTCTTGTGTCTTATGTCACGCTGCGATTTACTCACATCACATTCCGAAGACGGTGCAAGCAACCAGCACCAAGGAGATGAACATGTGCAGCAGCGCTTCTCACGAAATCAACTGGAATTCACCTCGTTGGGACGGAACGGTTCGCACTTACGAACGCGGAGACGTCATGCGACTTCGCGGAACCGTTCACGTCGAGCATTCGCTCGCGCGGGCAGGCGCAGAGAAGTTCTGGAGCATGCTTCACCAGGAGAAATATGTTTCGGCCCTCGGTGCCCTGACAGGAAACCAGGCCGTCGAAATGGCCAAGGCTGGTCTGAAAGCCATCTATTTGAGCGGGTGGCAGGTAGCGGCAGACGCAAACCTCGGCTGCCAGATGTATCCCGACCAGAGCCTCTATCCCTCAAACAGCGTACCCAGTGTGGTCCGTTCGATCAACAACGCTCTCATGCGCGCGGACCAGATTGCACATTCCGAGGGGCAGGCTCCCGTTGACTGGATGCTGCCGATCGTTGCGGATGCTGAAGCAGGATTCGGTGGTGTCCTTAACGCGTTCGAATTGATGAAGGCAATGATCGAAGCCGGAGCGGCCGCGGTCCACTTTGAAGATCAGCTCTCCTCCGCCAAGAAATGCGGGCACATGGGGGGCAAGGTGCTGGTACCGACCCAGGAAGCGATTCACAAGCTGGTCGCCGCTCGCCTGGCCGCCGATGTGCTGGGCGTGCCAACCGTCTTGATCGCAAGAACAGACGCCAATGCGGCTCAACTTATTACCAGCGACTGCGATTTGAGGGATGCGAGATTTCTCACAGGCCAGCGCACGTCCGAAGGATTCTTTGGCTTCCGCGGTGGTTTGGATGCGGCAATTGCTCGAGGCCTTGCCTACGCGCCCTATGCCGACATGTTGTGGTGCGAAACATCTGAGCCCAATCTCAAAGAGGCGCAGCAATTCGCCGCCGCAATCCATGCGGAATATCCAGGAAAGCTCCTCGCCTACAATTGCTCTCCCTCATTTCATTGGAACGCCAAACTGAACCCATGGGAGATCTCTCAGTTTCAGCGTGAGCTTGCCGGGATGGGCTACCGTTTCCAGTTCGTCACACTGGCAGGATTTCATGCACTGAATCTATCCGCCTTCGAACTGGCCCACGAATATGCGCTAACCGGAATGACTGCCTATTCACAATTGCAGCAGCGCGAATTCGAACTCGCCGAACGGGTCGGATACGGCGCAGTAAAACACCAGAGATTCGTTGGCACCGGCTATTTCGATGACGTCGCAAACACCATCGCGGCAGGTCGCTCGTCCACTCGGGCACTTCCCGGATCCACGGAGGAAGAGCAGTTTGAACCGGCGCGAGAGGTGACGCCGTTCGATGCGGATTTCGTCATACCAGTGTCCGGCGATTGATAAGAAGCCCTCCCCCTCAAACCAGAACCCAGGACAACCCCAGAGAGAGGAACTATCCAATGAGTGCGACAGTACCGGTGTTTGAGAATGCTGCTCAAAGCAAAACGGCTGAATGCGAAATCCTCACTCCTGAGGCAATGGAGTTTCTGTGCTGCATGGACCGGGTGTTCGAATCCAGAAGAGTCGAGCTACTCCGCGAACGCGATAAGCGTCAAGCCCAATATGATGCCGGGAAGTTCCCGCGGTTCCCCAGAGAGACGCGTCACATTCGCGAGGCGGAGTGGACAGTAGCTCCAATTCCGCACGACCTGGTCGATCGCAGAGTGGAGATTACCGGACCCGCGGAGAGAAAGATGGTCATCAACGCCTTGAACTCAGGGGCGAATGTCTTCATGGCCGATTTTGAGGATTCCAACGCTCCTACTTGGAGCAATTGCCTCGAGGGTCAAAGAAATCTGCGCGATGCCAACCTGAGAACCATCGAGTTCAAATCCCCGGAGGGCAAGCTCTACAAGTTAGGACGGAATCCCGCAGTGCTTTTTGTCCGTCCGCGTGGCTGGCACCTGGTCGAGAAGCATTTCCCGATTAAGGGCTCTCCGATATCTGCCTCACTCTTCGATTTTGGATTGTACTTTTATCACAACTTTCGCACCCTGCTCGATCGCAACACCGCTCCCTACTTCTATTTGCCAAAGATGGAAAGCTACCATGAAGCGCGCTTGTGGAATGATGTTTTCCTCTATGCGCAGGAATATGTCGGGATCCCAAAGGGAACAATTCGCGCTACCGTACTGATCGAAACCATCTCTGCAGCCTTCGAGATGGACGAGATTCTGCACGAACTTCGCGATCACTCCGCAGGTCTGAATTGCGGCCGCTGGGACTACATCTTCAGCTTCATCAAGAAATTCAGGATGCCATCCGAAGTTCACCCTTCCCGAGCGCGGCGGCATCACGATGGAACAGCCATTTCTTCGCTCGTATGTCGAATTGCTGATTCATACCTGCCACAAGCGCGGCATTCACGCGATGGGAGGCATGGCAGCGCAGATCCCGATTCGCGATAACCCGGATGCCAACGAACAAGCAATGGAGCGAGTTCGCCAGGACAAACTGCGTGAAGTGCGCGCGGGTCATGACGGGACCTGGGTGGCGCACCCGGGACTTGTTCCGATTGCAAAGGCCATATTCGATGAGCATATGAAAGAACAAAACCAGATTCGTCGTCCCGCCCAGCCGACGTCCCGAATCAATGAAAATGATCTGGTAGAGATCCCGCTCGGTCGGATAACCGAGGAAGGATTCGTTCGCAATGTCGACGTAGCATTGCAGTACATCGAGTCGTGGCTTCGCGGCAACGGATGCGTCCCGATCTACAACTTGATGGAAGACGCCGCCACAGCCGAGATATCCCGCGCGCAAATCTGGCAGTGGATCCGATACAACGCTCGCCTCAGCAATGGCAAACACGTTGATCGACACATGCTCGCTTATGCCATCTGGAACATCCTGAATCAAACTAGGCAGAAACTTGGAGCCGAACGGTTTGCCTTGTCCAAGTTCGAGCGCGCGGCAGAATTGCTCACGTCACTATCCACCGGCGAATTCCAGGAATTCCTAACAACCGCAGCCTACGCGGAGTTTGCCTGACAATGTAGCCCGCTCCGCTCGCTGATCGGTCCTTAGCCGTTTTACTTCTCTGATCTCCGAGTCCCCGTCCGGATCCGCAATCACCGGGCTCATCGAGTTCGTAAGTGGTGCCGGCAACCCCATCACGCCAGTCGCCACTCGCGTTCGAACGCAGGAGGAAGTGGTTTGCACGCTGAGTTCTGAGGAAGCGCTGGAGGAAAGCCGCTGTTGCCTTCGGTGCGATCTGCGCGCAGTAGCCGCCGAGAAGTGACACGGGGAAGGAGCAACTTTGAAAACCGTCTCTGCAAGAATTGACGGCCAGTTGATTACGGCGCGGGAAGGTCAGACAGTCGTCGAGGCCGCTCGCGATCACGATAAGTACATCCCGCCGCTCTGCTAACTGAAGGGACTGAGCGCAACGGGCATGTGCCGTGTATGCATGGTAGAACTCGCAGGTACAGGCAGATTGCTGCCGGCATGCCGACGCCTGTGCATGGAGTTACGTAGTCTGATTTCTGATTCGATTGCTCTGTCAAAGCGCGGCAGATCATTATGCAAAACGATGCGCCGCCCGACAAAAGCAAGAACAAAGGACGTATCAGCGAGTGAACAATCAACTCAGCAGCAATGAGATCAGAAACTGGCTTTCAAGTTTCTGAAGCTTTTACGCCGATCTAAAAGTGGATCGCTCCCTGGACTTGCACGGAGAAGCCCTCGTAGGTTGAACGATCCGCGAATTCGTCGAAGTACTTGAAACCCAGGCTTGCCTTTTGCTTCGGGAATGCCGCGGTCAATGCGAACCCGAGGGAGTTGATTGCGTAACGCGCTTCGGACTCGGCCTGTGTGATCAGAGGTCCGGTTTTGGAAGTTACTTGCCGCGCTTCATATCCGGCAACGCCAAATTGAAGCCTGCGATTTGTCCGTGGGACCGGCGTTAACAATGAGTAATCAAGATCAAATGTGTCGCCGGGATGGATCTCGGTGCCTTCCTGCGTGGTGTGGAACTCGTACATTTCGAATACGGAGAGGGTCAGCTGTTTGGTCTGAGTCAAAAAGAAGGTCTGGCCGGAGGACAGGGCGTGGGTCCAGTAGCCGGAGCCGACGTTGTCGGTTCCTCCAGCGATGAAGCGGCCGGTTGGAGCGAGGAATCCATAGATGGCGCGCGCGCCGAAGCGATCACTGCTCCAGGCGAGAATGAGAGGCATGTAGTAGGAGTCTGCGAATCCGGCGCCTCCACTGATATTGCCTTGTACGTCGCTCGTGAGATCGTTCTTTGCGAAGGGAAGCGTGGCGGTTGCGGAGTAGCGGGCGCCCAGGAGCGGTTTGCTCCTGCTGACCCAGATCAAAGAGTTCATGTCCATGGCCACGTAGTTCTGACCCGTGACGGGAAGGGTGTTGCCGCTATCGTCTTTGCCTTCGTTGCGCGAGTAGTAGAGGAACTGGTTTGAGTAGGAGAAGCCAGGCTCCGGTGTTAGACCTGAGTTGATCGCGCTCATTCCGAGAGGATAGACGCCTCGATTTTGCGATTGCGCGTCATCGGCAGCCACAAGCACATAAGCCAAGACAAGAGCCCACAAGCAATCACGGCTGCTTCTCTTTTTGAGCCGCATCACTTGACCGCAAGGTTCTTCCAGAATTTTTCCAGACTCTTATCGCCGCCGAACAGAGTCGTGAAGATGGTTGAGTCTGCCAGCAGGATGTCGCCCGCGCGTTCTCCGCTTGGCGGCATCCACATGAAGCAATTGAACTCCTTATTGCCTGCCTGCGTGAAAGGATGCGGGCGTGAGAGATCAATTGGCTGCGTTGCAAGAATGCGAACCGACTTTGCGTTGTCGGTGGTGAGCGCGTAGTGGGGGAGATGCGGGTGAAAGTTGAACGTAGCTACATCGTCGAGCCAATGGCGTGAGTCCAGGTCTCTCGAGGCGTTTAAAGGCGCAACCTGAGTGGTTCCCTGAACGACTGCGGGGCGAAGACCGTAACGATTTTCGACGGGGACGCCGAGGCCTTTCATGACGGAGCGGGTGTACTTGCCGAAACGCTGCTGGCGGGGAACAAGAGGGTCTCCATGGTGGGCGTACTCCATTGCACGCTCTTTCATGTCGGGCGAAACTCCGACGTCGTGGTGAGGGCCGATGATGAGGCAGGCGCCTTCGCGCTTGAGGAACTCTCGCATGGATTCGATTTCTTCCGGAGAGGCTTCCTGCTCCGTGACCATGTGATCGAGACCGAAGACCATCATCGTGTCGGTGTCAGCAAGAACGCGCTCGTCGATGGGCAATCGCTGGCCTGCCTGATCGATGCGCTGGAAGACTGCGACTGGCTGTGTTGTGACTTCACCAACAAGTTGCTGGAACCTGAGCGTGGAGAGGTGAAACAACTCGAGTGTGCCTGCGATGCCCTGCAGGAACATTTCCTCCGAATACTCGTTTGACTCGTAGTTGGGCCATGTGACGCGACGAACTTCTGTCATCGTGGAGAAACGGTTGTCCATTTCGGTAACGTCGCGATTGGCTTCCCACGGGTAGCTCCAGGTCCAGTAAATGCTGAAGCGGCGCTTGCCGGGCGCATACCTTCTGGGAATGTGATCCTGGTTGTAGGTCCGCGGTGCTTTTTTTGACTCGCTCATCTCAGCATCCTTTCTCTTTGCCTCTTCAATGTCAGGGCTATTTCCCATTCGGCAGCATAGCGAGGTAGTTAAGCGCCTTCATGCCAGGCAGAAAAAAGTAAGCGCCGCCGCGGATGGTTGTGAAAGACGGAAGGCCCTTGATCTTCATACGAATCGGCCGTTTCGGGATTGTCATGTCGTATGTGCCATCCTGCGTGCCGAAGATCGGGTCGCGCTCGTTGCCGAGTTCGTGAAAGTTGGGATCGTTTGCCCAGACGTTCATTGCGAATTCGAACTGGCGGACGAGGCTGGCGCATCCGATGAAAGCGGCGATCCCTCTTTCGGCGCCGTCTTCGGGCTTGTCTTCAGGCAGAGGAGGGCCATAGGTTCCTCCGCGTCGGATCATCTTCCTGCGCTGCATATTTGCCGCCGTGTCACGCGGATTCATGCGCCGAATATGCGCACCCAACGGACAAGCGTAGCCATAGGGGTCCATTTCGGCGTAGTTGAAGTCGTTGGTGCGCTGCGGGTCTGCTGCGATCTCCGGGTCGCCGTTCTCGGGTGAGAGGACGAGCGGTGTGCCATCGCGCCATCGGCCCATGAGCTTGGCTGCCACCCACTCCTGCTCCTCAGGCGTGTCTCCCTGCTGGCGAAGAAAGTCGCGAAATGCACCGACGTGCTCTTCGATCCGAAGGTATGCGATGTAGCTCCCGTTGCGCGAAAGGACTTCGGGCTGCGGAAGAGCTGCACCGGGACCATCTTCATCTGGATAGCCGAGAAAGAATTCGCCTGCCTTAAGCGCCGTGCCAGAGCCGGGCGTTGGATCGCCATCCATGCCTTCGATAAACGGCTGCGTGAGCCGGTCGCGATACCCGAAGTGTTCGTGTGCGTGCCCGTATGGTGGAATGGCTTCAAGATCGAGCGAAGAGAGGACATTGACGCCGCTGCATCGCTTGAGAAATTCATCGTGCTCTTGCCTGCAACGCTCGCGTTCTGCCACATCGCGGGCGAACAGGATCACGATTGCATGGAGGTCCGGGTCGGCCAGTCCTCCAACCCAGTTATCAGGATGATTGGTGCCGGTCGCGCCGACGATTCGAGCACGCTCGGCCATGCCCTGACGGAACTCCTCGGGAAAGGTAGCGAGTGACGGCTCGTCGATGCCGATGGCGCGAAGGCCGTTCCAGGTAAAAGCGACACTGACCCATCGGGTGTAGGACGGGTTTTCCGCCACGCTTTTTGCAGTCCCTACTTTGTCTAAAAGGCCCTTGACCCATTCGCGCGCGCCATCAGGCTGACTGAAGGTCAGAAACTCATATCGCGCTGCAAGTGCAGGTGGACGCGCAACCAGGAAGTGCTGAATATCCTCGAGCTCAAGCATCGCTGCTCTCCATCATGTGATTACGCGTGTCGCCTCTACTGCATCAGGTCGAGCATTCCTGAAAATGCTGCCTTGAGCTTCAGGGCTTTCTTGACTTCGTCTGCGCTCACATACGGATACTCCCCATACTCTAGAAAGCTCGGACACTGATGGTCACGGAAGAACCTGATAACGGCTGGAACGTTCGTCTTCCAGTCCTCCGGCCATCCTTCAAGGTTTGTGAAAACGGTGGTTATACCGGTCTTGACGAAGAGCGCCACCGCATCCTCCAGGTATTTATCGAAATCCGTGTCGAAGATACCTTGATACATGAAGTGCAGCCCCGAGCCGACATCAAATAAGACCCAGCGAAGGTAATGGAGCTTGAGCGGAGCGAGGACAGTGGGGTCGGCCCTTACCGCATCTTCTATGTTCTTCCCGTAATCGCGTATCGCCTGTTCCCGGCCCGGCTTGACCTTGGCGACGACTGAAAACCCGTAGCATGCGGGCGTCCCTGGGAAGACTGGGCCATATCGTCCTTGTTCTACTGTGAAGTAGCCCTCCTTGGGAATTGCCATCGCAGCGGGTTTTGTCCAGGCTTCGTCCGGCGCCGCTGCTTGCGATTCCATAGAACTGTTCTTCGGAGCTGCTTGTGTTCCCATTTTCATTCTCCTTCGATGGGAGGGCCGCAAGGCTGTCGGAAGCGCTTCCCGCAGACCTCTTGTGTGCGAGTTTGGGGGGTGGCACCGGGAAAAACAACTGGGAGTTTCACTAGGTTCTGGGAAATCCGCGGAGGCAAGCGGAAAGGACTCTTCCTAAGGGGATACGGAGTAAGGCCAAAGAAAGAAAACTGGGCTAAGTGACGCAAGTCGGAGACTGCTGCTATTTGTTCAGGTCGTCATCCTTGTAGTACTTCGTGCCCTGCAGCGTGAGTTGCAGCGCAAGGCCGTTCTTGGTGATCTGATAGACATAGACATCGGGGGCGACTTCGACCGCTCCTGAGACGGCCCCTCCGGACGATCCAGCTTTGGCAGCGGCGTCCCCTTGCGCTGAACCCGACCAGCCGGAGTTGAGGAATTGATCGAACGCCTTTTCGGTTTTAAACACAAAGATCACGCGGAAGTCCTTCACTCCCACGCCCAGCCCGGCGCCTGCCGAAACCATCTTCATGAAGGTGTCCTGCTTGGTCTGATTGTTGGTTGCAATACCAGAACCGCTGGCCGTGCTTACCACAAGTATGTTTGTCCCGAAGTTCTTGAAGACGGCGTATCCGGCCGCGCTCTGAATGGCGGCCTGGGCGCCGGGTTGCAGCTTGTAAAGATCCTGAAGCGTTTCAGAAACTCCCTTGCGGATCTTCGCTTGCTTTTCTTCCGTGCTATCCGCCGAACAAATGACGTTGGCCGACAAAAGGGTGAGCGCCACTGCAGACATGATCACCTTGGATTTCATCGAATTTGTCTCCTTTGCGAGAAATGCGTAACACTTACAGCCTGGGTCCCATCGTGAAGTTGGAAACTAGAGCAAAATCGAATGACATTGTGATGTTGGCCACACGTGAAAGTCGAAGCATGAATCCCCTACTGCGCCTGAGTGGGCGTCCATGAACTATCCGGATTGAAGAGCTCCATCTTCTTGAATTCGTCGAGAGTTGCAGGCCCGAAATCCCTCTCGTATACGACACCGTCGTTGCTGACAATGAAAGTCTTCACGCCGGTCACTCGATACTCCGCTGGAGCAGCCACCAAAGCGAAGCCTCCAATCATGATCCCTTTGACGACGTAGTTCATTGCGCCCATTGGTGCTGCCGGACCCTGGCCCTTCAAGACTTTGAAGTAGTAGCCGTGATACGGTTCGCCGTTCATGTTGTATCCCTGTTGGATTGCGTTTGCGATTTTCTCGCCAATCGGGCCGCTCCAGCTTCCGTCGGATTCTTGCCAGGCCAGGCCGTCATTTGTGCCGCGAGGGGCGATGATGTGCTGGGCGTACTGGCTTACGTCGTATTCTTTGCGCTTCCTGAAGGCAAAATCGTTCTGAGCTTCCACAAATCCCTTGCAGATATCAATGGCGCTGAATTCGTTGGCGCCGATGCGGCGGTAGAGGAGTTCTTGCTTACCAGCTTTGCTGTCGAAGTACCATCTATCGCCGTTCTTCACAATTGGAACGGGGAACGGCCACTGCTCGTTTCCGACGAGGACAAACGCGCGATTCCCGCTTTTTGACTCCACTGAGACGCTTGTTTTTTCGTGAGCCTCAGCAGCGAAGTCAGACGCACGTCGCCGGTCCTGCGGCAACTCTCCGGTAAATACAACGTCTTCACCGTCGGGGCCAAAGATCTCCACGAGAGCAGTTTCGTCGAACTTGGCGGCCGCAGCGATTAGCGCGTTGGCGGCCTGCTGCGGAGTATCAAAGACCTTGCCGTGTGCGGCTTGAGGCGCGCTACCAAGGCTCGAAGATGCAGGAGCGGGCGAGGTCTGATTTGCAGGTTGCTGCGCCAATATAGGAAGTGAGGCTGCGAAAGCCGCGACAGCTGCAACCCCTGCAAGCTTGCGAAAATCTGAGTTTCTTCCAACAGAGGTCATCATCGCGCTGCTCCTACTCTCGTTCGTTGCGTTGCTATCGGCGACGTCCTCCGCCGCGCATTCCGCCACCGCCCCCGCGCATGCTTGAAGCGCCACGAGCACCGCTGGCGCGTGCGCTCGATCCGCTGAATCCCCCGCCGCCGCCGCCAAAAGCGCTGCCGCTTCTGCTACCACCGCTGCCGGAGAGATCCCGGCTGCCTATGCGATCTGCTCCGCCGCCGGTTCCTCCTGTTCGATTCCCGAGGCTTCCTCCGCCAGACTGAGTCCTCGTTCCAGTTCCCGCGCTTCGATTCCCCAGTCCGCCCGCTCCGGCCTGGTTGCCGCCACCAGTTCCACCGCGGTTGCTGGCAAGATTCCCGCCTTGTTGGTTTACCTGCTGCCTGGCACCGGCCTGGCGATTCGCAAGAGAGTCGCCACGAGCCTGACCGCCGAACCTGTCCGCCGTTGCGCGGTCGGAATACGGCGCGCCTCCGCGATGTTGCGGGTTGTGCTGCCATCTGTTGTTGCCGGCACCACCGACGCCGCCCACGCCACCGGCACCGCCAACGCCTCCCACGCCGCCAACGCCACCTGCGCCGCCAACACCACCTGCGCGACCGGCGCCTGTGCGGTTGCTAACCCTGGATGAATTGCGGTTAAAGTTGTTCTCGCGATTGATGTAGACGTTATTGTTGCCACCCCAGCTGGCACCGCAGCACCAGCCACCGCCCCACATCGCACCCATTGCAACGCCGACGCCGAAAGAAATCGCCATCCCCGCCGCGTAGTATCCCGGGGGTGGATAGTAGATCGGGGGATATGGGTATATAGGGGCTCCGTACACAACGGTGGGGTTATAGGAGGGCACATACACGACTTGCGGATTCGCCTGTTCGATGACGATGGTGCTCTTGTTTTCAATGACCTGAGTTTCCACTTTCTGTTGCTCTGAAGATTTCAGATTGCCAGTGTCCTTGGCCTTTTTCCGCATTCGCTGAACAGCTTCCATCACGTCATTCTGCTGAGCCAGGAACGCGTTCCCAAGATCGGTGGTCCATTGAATGTCGTCTGACAGGCGCTTGACGAGATCGGGCAGCCCGGCGAGGGCCTGAATGCTCGGGTCCCAATCTTGCTTGGCCACGGCGTCGGCGAGAGCCTTGTCCTTCAGTCCCTTATTCTTCGCAAGCCACTGCTGCAACTGAATAATTTCGAGCGGATACGTCGATGCGGCAAGTGTTTGAGCGAGCATCGGATCAGGGAACAAGGCGATGGGCGCGACAAGAGAATCCAACTGGTCGGGAGGAATCTTTGCGGACTGGGCAGCTGGCGCGGACGATTGCGCCGGCGGAGTGGACTGCGACTGCGCCAAGGCGTCACCCGGTAGAAGCGCCATGACGACGGCGACAATCACCAGAACCTGGAGTCTCGAAGCAAGTGGTTTGGACTTTGGATTCGTTGCCAATTTACCCTCCCACTTTCAGTGAGACCGACAGCGGATTGGAAGCAGCCTAAACCGTGCCCGAGCATACTCTCAACTAGGAGAATCCCTAGTGCCATTTCCCAAAGCGGATCGGCATCAGCCCTCTCGTTTATGTGAAGCCGAACGGGGAAATGTACTGTTCGCCAATCAGGGCTGCCTTTATCGCAGGAACCAGGTGAGCTTTCATTCGAGACTTCACAACATATCCCAGAACGCCTTCGCCTAAGCAGGCATTTAGAAATTCCTTTTCCCCATGAATCGTCAAGATCACGATCTTTGGCAGGAAGTCCGATTCTCTAAGTTGCTGGATGGCATCAATTCCGCTCAAAACGGGCATCGTGATGTCAGTCACGATTACATCGGGGCGCAGGCGCAGTGCCTCACTCACCAGCATCGCTCCGTCCGCGGCGGTTCCCACGATGTCAAAGTGAGGCTCAAGAAGAGCCGCCGCGGCTTCGAGCAACTGGCGATGATCATCAGCTAACACTATCCTTGCTCGAACCAACGCAGCCTCCCGAACGAGTCCCGTTCATTCGTCGAGCATGCAACTGGGCCGTGCTTCGACTCGGAGGTGACGCTAGTTTGCGCGGCGACCTTTCGCAACTGGGGAAACACCTAAGTGCGCCCCGCCGTCGGAGACACCGGACCTTAACGCAGTGGTGCGGCAGGCACGTTTGACTCTGAGTTAACAAAGATCAGGCCGTGCTTCAGAGCGAACAGGACCAGTGCAGCATTGGATTTGAGACTGAACGCGGTCATGATGTGATGCTTATGGAACTCCACGGTCTTTTCACTCAAATCAAGTTGATCCGCAATCTCCTTGATCGAGCCGCCCTCGGCGAACAACTGCACAATATCTCGCTGCCGCGGAGTCAGCTCTCTGGAATACTGGCGCGCTCTCGCTCTGGTTTCAGTCCAATCCTCAGATCGCAGCTTTGGTGTCATATAGGATTGGCTGTTCAATACGCATTCGATTGCTTTCCGGAGTTCCAGGACGCCTGAGTGCTTAAGAACAAATGCGATGCGCCCCAGTTCGAGCGCTGCCGCGGCGAGATTGGGATCGTCCTGCATTGTCAGGAACACGAATTTTATTTGTGGGGCGCGTTCTTTAATTCTTCGAGCCGCGTCGAGCCCATTCAAGAGCGGCATTCCAATATCCGCGATGACCGCATCGGGCCTGAGCCTGATTGTCTCTTGTACCATGGCGCGACCGTCGATAACGATTCCAACGACATTGAAGAGTTTTTCCAAAGAGGCGCGCAAAGACTCAGCGAAGATTGCATGATCATCGGCGATCAGTAGACGGGCGAGACTATTTTCGC
The DNA here is from genome assembly GCA_963735215.1 of uncultured Acidobacteriaceae bacterium. Taxonomy (GTDB): domain Bacteria; phylum Acidobacteriota; class Terriglobia; order Terriglobales; family Acidobacteriaceae; genus Telmatobacter. The sequence goes on from CAVTKF010000022.1 coordinate 128,234, forward strand.
TCTTCCATGCTTCCATAAGGCAATACCAAACCTTTCTGGACCGGTCGAACGATCGTGCGCAGAGGTCGCAAGCGGCAAGTGTTAAAGGATGGCGGTGCGGTGAGCGGTGACGCGCGCGTCGATAGCTTAACCGTGCACCATCCGTGACTTCGGCTGGGCGGGAATCCAGGCCTCAATCCTCGTACCTCGCCCGGGTTTCGAGTCAATTTCAAACCGACCACCGAGAAGATTTGCGCGTTCTTCCATGCTTTCAATTCCGAGACCGAATTTCTCTCTGGATTTCCTGACGTCAAATCCAACGCCCTCATCGGCCACAAAGACATGCAGGTTGTCGCCCGCTTTGCCTAAGTGGACAGTGGCCTTGGTAGCGCCGCTGTGCTTCTTAAGGTTACGGAGCCCTTCCTGAACAATCCGAAATAACGCAAGAGCCGCGTCGGGATGAATGGAACGAGGGATTCCATTCTGCGTTAAATCAACTTTAATACCCTGCTGGGCAGTGAATTCCCGGCACAAAGCACTGAGTCCTGCTCTAAGCCCAAGCTTCTCGAGCGTGGAGGAATGAAGCCGATGGGAGAGCGTGTGGAGGTCGGCGCCAAGCTCGCTCGCAGAGTCCATGAGCCCATGGAGTTTCTGCTTCGCGTCGTCCGGCGCATTGTCGACCAGTTCGGAAGCGTTGTCCAGATCGAGCGCGAGAAGCGCGAGGCGCTGGCTAAAGTCGTCATGAAGTTCCGATGCCAGCCGGCTGCGCTCGTTTTCCTGTGCATTCAATAAGCGTCCGCTCAGCTCTAACTGCGCTCTTCTGGCCGTCTCGAGCTGACTTCGGCTGAATTGTAGATAACCCACAAGAGCGATTAGACCAACGATGATTACAATTCCGGAGACCCAAGCCCACCTTGCTCGCTCCCAGACAGATGACTCCCGTTGAAGGACCGTACTGCCAGGCGGAAGGTCGCGCTGTTTGAAGCCCCAGCGCTGCAAAGCTCTCCAGTCGAACATGTAGATATTTTTCCCCCTCTGTAAGGGGATATTCCAGGGTTTGTCGCCACTGAGAATCCTTCTCGCCATAGCTGCCGCAGTCTGGCCTTCGGCGGCCCAGCTGATCACATCGCCACCGACAGGCCCTTTTCCAATTCCCCCATCATCCAAGACGAAAACTGGAGCGTTTGCGGCGCCGGCGATCATGGGAACTGATTGACTTGCGTTGATGAAGTGGTTCCCCGCCGCGTCTTCCATGAGTGAGGTGTGAAGAACAATTGTGTTGCTCGGCTGTTGTCCAAGCTGCTTGAGCAACGACGGCATATCGAGATCGGTCAAGTATGTGAAATCAAGGCTCGATTCGTACTTGTGGAGACTTTTGTGGGTTGCGGCCTCAATGACCCTGTCAAACGCACCGCTGCCACCCACTACCACGACTCGTTTTGTCTTTGGCTGCAATTTCAGTGCGGCAAGTAACGTTGCTTCTATTTGTGCCACTGACCGAATACCCACGAAGTAGTAGCCGGGTTTCAGCCGCTCGACCATCTCCTCGGTGACTCCGCTGTAGACAACTGGAATGTTAGAAAATGAGCGTTCATGAGTCTCGATCAGAAACTTCAGGGACGCGGGGCCGACCGTAACGATCACGTCGGGTCGACGGTCTGAGTACTTCTGGATATACCAATCGCGAAATTTCTGCTGAGTGGCTTCATCCGGGAATAGGGTCGCCTCAAGATTCTCGCTGTACAGCTCAATTTGGTATGGAGACTGCTCCAGGTCTTCTGCAACCGCACGGTCGATCCCCGCAACGCCGGGTGACGAGATAGATCCAAAATCATTGAAGATCAAGACTCGACGGATTTGTTTCGATGTCTGCGCCTCAATTGATTTTGCAGAAGATTGCGCCAGGAGCAAGGGAGTTGCGGCGGCCGCGACAATCACTACCAGCGCTGCCGTTGTGTCGCGAACGCGCGAGTGCACAGGACCGGAGATTAGCGGGTCCGGCACATGGCGCTTCTCCACTTGACCAAGCACGACGAACCTCCCTCAGCGGCGTACCAAGGCCAGCCTGGTAGAAATACCACGTAGAGGAAAATGCCTCACCCAAAGCGCTCAAGATTCATTGCATGCGTTCGACGGAATGTCTATCCCGAATGGTAAGTCGTAGGCCTTGCAGGCTGGGATAAGACTCGTTTGAAGCGTTTGAGAAGGCGAGGATCCCTTTTGAGAATCGAATTTAGAATTGCGGGTCCTTCTCAGAATTCTTACAGCAGATCTCGGTCCCAAAAGCAGACCTCGAACGTCAGACAGCATACCAAGTGCAGCGAACAATAGCCATCCGTAGTTTTGACAGCAACCCCTCATACGTGAGACCGGGTGAGTGGATGTGACAGATCAACAACGGAATGTATCGTTTAACTATCTGTTCGAGTCGTGAAATTAGTGAAGCAACTTATGCAATCGGCGAGGGCACGTCAGTTATCTGACTGCCTCCAGTGGCCGAATCCGCACTTAGGTATTTCCCCAGTTGCGCGAAAGGATTTGTCACACTAGTGTCGCCTCTCAGGGGCGGAGCCGGGCCCGCTGAGGTATATGACGGATAATCTGACCTGCTCTGGAGGATTCCATTGACTACAGTGCGCATAGCTTGGCTGATGATCATTTGCAGTTGCCCGAAGACGGGGGCTCTCTTCGTGGCCAAGCAGGTTCGCACAACGACAACAGGCTTCCCGATGACTCTTCGCAAAAGGCGTCGATAATGCACCTTCCAGAGCAGATAACTCGTGAAACATCGATGGATAGAATTGTTCACATTCACGATCGCGGAACGAAAGCAGGAGGAGAGTATGATCAGCGTTCGTCGGTTAAGAAGTGCGAGTATCGCGTCATTGTTCGTGCTCGTAGTGTTGCCAAGCACCATTCTCGTCGCGCAGTCCAAATTGGAAGGCATCATCAAAGGGCGAAGCGGCCCGCAGATTTTTTTGCAGACATCAGATTCGCCAAAAGTTATCGTCTTATTGACGGATGACACTGATGTTGCACAGTACGAAGGCGTTTTAAAAGCGCGCAAAAAAGAGATGTCGATGGCTGCGCTCATTCCGGGACTTCCCATCAAGGTAGAGGGATCCTTCAACGCGGAACAACAGTTCGTTGCCAAGAAAGTCAGGTTCAAGGGGAACGATCTGGAACAGGCGCACGCCATTCAGGCTGGATTGCACGAAACGGACGTGCAGACTCAGCAGAATTCAGAGAAGTTAGCGAAACAGAACGCAGAGTTGGCAAAACAGAACGCGGCCATTCAGGCTGCCGCCGCACGATTCGGTCAACTTGACGACTACTACATTCTCGACGAGGTGACTGTTTATTTCGAGAATGGGAAAGTGGACGTCGACCCAAAATACAACACCCAACTTATAGCGCTGGCTCAAAAGGCAAAGGGCATTAATGGCTACATCATCGAGGTGAAAGGCTATGCATCCGCTACCGGAAGCGTGGAATTGAACCAACGGCTTAGCCAGGATCGGGCCAACAATGTGACCACCATCATGATTCAGCAGGGCCATGTTCCGCTCACGAATATCCTGGCACCGGCTGCGATGGGCGAATCGCAACAGGTTGAGGCTGCTAATACCGCGGATACCGAGGCCGCGAACCGGCGGGTCGTGGTTCGAGTTCTTCAGAACAAGGGAATTGCTGGAACTCCAGGGAAGTAGGTCTGAGGCGGCAGCTGATCTTGTGCAGGGATAGCAGGACAGCCGGGCAAAGACCGCCTGACCTCATCGCAGCGGGAAGGTGAGCTTCGCTGCATCCTGAAGTCCTTCTCAAACAGGCGCCGTGCATGCGCAGAGTAGGCGGCTGTTAGAAATACCAGTTGTCCGGACTGCGGCGATTCAACAGCGCGCGATGGATGCCTTGCGGTTCCCTCGTAACCGCGCTTCTAAGTGCGCGTGGCTATCCGCCAGCCAGTCCATCACCAGCGCATCATTCAATCCTGCAGGTCGCGGCGAAAGGGAGCAGCTACGCTCCGCTAGTGTTCGTGCATCTCCGACTCGCCGGCCCGGCTTTAGGGATTTCCCTAGTTGAGACTCACGAGGAATGGCCTAAGAGTATCTGAAGCCTGTGACAGCAGGCTCCAGCAGGCGATTTGGAGGTTATGCCCCTATGACGTCGCATTTCAGGATCGCAAGGAAAAGTTTCCGTCTCTTGTTGTTTTCCCCGCTGGTCTGTTCTCTGTTCTTTATGCGAGGCGTTCAGGCAAGATCTCAAGATCCCAGGCAGCCGGATATTCAGGAACTGAAAGACAAGCTCCAACGCCTCGAGCAGTCAATGCAGCAGTTTCAACAACTCCAGCAGTCCATCGAGGAATTGAGAGCACAGATAAATGCGCTCGAGACGAAGAGCGCGTTGGACAGCGAGGTGGCGTCGTTAAAAGCGGTTGCGCCGCCCGCGGCAAACGTCAAGACTCCCTCGGCAGTCATGCCTCTCATAACGGTTAGCAAACCCGCGCCGAAACAGGAGCCTCAAGAAGATGCCAAGCAGACCTCGGAACACGAGATCAAGCCCGCCCCTGAAGGAACTTTTCAAATGTACGGCTTCGCCATGCTCGATGCCGGCTACAACTTCGGACAGATCGATCCGAATTGGTTCGACGTCATGCGTCCGACCAAGCTGCCGGCGTTTAACAACGAATTTGGACCGAGTGGGAATGTCTTCTTCAGCGTTCGGCAGACACGGTGGGGAGTCAAGACAACCTTTCCCACTGGGCTCGGCGATCTGAAGACAATCTTCGAATTTGAACTCTTCGGCACCGGCGTGGATCAGGGGCAGACCACTTTCCGCTTGCGTCATGCGTGGGGCGAGTTGGGCCAGATCGGCGCGGGACAGACGTGGAGCCCATTTATGGACCCGGATGTCTTTCCGAATTCAATTGAGTATTGGGGCCCGACTGGGATGGTCTTCTTCCGCAACATCCAGGCGCGTTGGACCCCCTGGAGAAAGGGTGACAGCGACTTTATGATCGCTGCCGAACGGCCCGGAGCAAGCGCTGACGGCGGCCAGTATGCAGGCCGAATTGAGTTGGCAGGCGTGACTCCCCAGTTCACTTTGCCTGACATCTCTGCGCAAGCGCGTTGGGCTGGCGAGGCCGGACATGTGCAGGTTGCAGGAATCTTCAGAAAGATCAGTTGGGTCGATCTGAATGCAACCCCGGCGCTGAATATCCACGGCACGGTATACGGCTGGGGAATCAACGCGAGCGGCAATGCCAAGTTCGACAAGTCGGATACGGGACGATTCTCTGTGGTCTACGGGCACGGCATCCAGAACTACATGAACGATGCCCCAATCGACGTCGGCGTCAAGAACAATTTCGGCAATCTCACCAATCCAATCACAGGAGTTGCACTGCCGGTCCTCGGAATCGTCGCGTTCGACGACCACAATTGGAACGATCGCTTCAGCAGCACACTCGGGTACTCCTACGAGAACATCTCCAACTCGGCTCAACAGCTTGGTTCTGATTTTCATCAGGGACACTATGCGCTGGCCAACCTCCTCTATTACCCCACCAAGAACGTCATGATGGGCGGCGAGTTTCAGTTCGGCCGGCGCGTGAACTTCGCCGACGGATGGAACTACAACGACTACAAATTGCAGTTCTCCTTCAAATACAACTACGGGAAGACGGTTTCCTACGCGGTGAAATAAGGGCCGGTAATTCCACGTCCGATCTCGCACAACCCGTGATGGCTTTGAACGCCGCGACGAAAAGGAGTCCAGAATGATCACGAAAAAGATTTCAATCGCATTGCTCTTCACAGCGACGTTCACAGGAACCCTCCTGCCCTCGGCGATATCGGCACAGAGTAAAGCGGTGAGCCCGGTTGCTCCAAGGCGGGAGCAGGTGGAGGCAGTTGTCAAAGAGGCTTATGAGAAATTCAAGGGCGACACGAGAGGGAAGAACGCTGACTATATTCCCTATCTTGCCCAAGTGGATTCGAAGATGTTTGGGATCGCGATCGTCACAACGGACAATCAAGTCCTCACAATGGGCGACGTCGACTACTCATTCTCAATCCAGTCGATCTCCAAAGTGTTCACTCTTGCGCTGGCCATGGATGAACTCGGAGCCGATACCGTATTCCAAAAAATCGGATCCGAACCTACAGGGCGCGCGTTCAACTCGCCCATTGCGGTGGTGGACATGCAAACACACACCGGAAATCCATTCGTCAACGCCGGGGCTATTGCCACGACCAGTCTCATCTCAGGCGCAACGGCAGATGAAAAGTGGAACAAGATTCTTGACTTCTACGGCAAGGCGGCGGGAGACAAGCTGAAGCTCATCGACGAAGTCTACAAGTCAGAAGCAGCCACGAACACCGGAAACAAGGCGCTGTCATATCTTCTGGCGAAGTATGACCGAATTTACGCCGATCCGTTCGAGTCTGTCGATGTCTACACCAAGCAATGCTCCGTGGGCGTGAATGCGGTCCAACTTGCGCGCATGGGTGCAACGCTGGCGAACAATGGAATCAATCCAGCGACCGGCGAGCAAGTAATCAAGCCGGAGAACATTCCTCACATTCTGAGCGCGATGGCGATGGCAGGCCTTTATGACGGCTCGGGCGGATGGGCCTGGAAAGTCGGCCTGCCGGCGAAGAGCGGCGTGGGCGGCGGAATCGTTGCGATCGCCCCTGGCAAGGGCGCTATTGCCGTATTTGCACCACCGCTGGATGAAGCAGGGAACAGCGTAAAGGCTCAAGAAGTCATCGACTATGTCTCGCAGAAGCTCAATTACAATCTTTTTTCACCGAGCTCGGTCAGTTTTTCACCGAACTCGGTCAGCCTGAAGTAGCGCAACCTTCGAGCAAGCACATCGGGATAGAAACAACGGCCACTCATTGCGGTTGATCTCGGGAAGAGCCGGCTGATCACGAGATGAAGGGTGCACGTCGCTCAAAACGCGCCGGGAGGAAGTACAGTGGAGCGATCTGTTGCATTAAGAGCATTTTTAAATGTGGGTATGTTGGTTGCGATCGCCTCCTGCACAGGGATTGCCCACGGACAGTCGAGTGATTCTCCCGCGCCCGATCCGACGACTAATCCTCCGACCACCGATCAAGTGCTGAGGAAGGTAGATCAGTTGGTTCAACAGAACGAGCAGCTTGAAAAGCAAAATCGCGAGTTGATGGATCAGATCACCTCAATGCGACAGGCGCTGGCGAGACGGCCGGATGCGGTGGATCCTGATGCGGTGGAAGCCGATGCGACAGCAAGAGCGCTACAGAGCGCGGTTGCGGAAGAAACTCAGCCCAAGTTGAGCGATGTTTCTTTCTCAAAACCTCGAATCAGGTCCGAAGCATCGACAGGGTCTCTCAATTCGTTGACGAGCCCCGTTGCCGCAGATGGAATGCCGTTGGCGTCGGCCGGTATGGGGCAAGGCGAAGAGGGACCAACGAACTGGGGCACTTACAAGACCAACCAGGGGTTTAAAGTCGCGCAGACAGAACATGGAGACATGAATATCAGCCTGTATTCTTACTCGCGCTACCTGAACCAGAGGGCTCTTGAGCCAACCTACACAAGCTATTTCGGTGTGACTACGAACCTTCAACAGCGCCAGGACTTTCAGCTCAATAAGGTGCAGATTAAGTTTCTCGGCTGGATGATGGACAAGAGGTTTCGCTACTTCCTGTATGCATGGACCTCCAACGCCTCGCAAGGCGAAGGTGCGCAAGTGGTACTGGCTGGAAATCTGAATTACGCATTCAACAAGCACTTTGTAATAGGATCTGGGATATTTTCACTACCGGGAGCGAGATCGGTTGAAGGCAACTTTCCGTTCTGGCTGGGCGTGGACTCACGCCTCATTGCCGACGAGTACATGCGTCCCTCTTATTCATCAGGCGTCAAGGCATCGGGGATGATTACGAAAGGGCTGATTTACCAAACCATGATCGCCAACAACCTGAGCACGCTTGGCGTAGCCGCCGCGCAGCTTCCCAATTACTTCCAGACAAACTCTACCGCGCTCGTCTGGATGCCGACCACGGGCGAATTCGGCTCGGGCTTTGGCGACTTCGAAGGGCATGAGCAGGTGGCAACGCGATTGGCCGGCCACTTCACATATAGCAAGGAGAACAAGCAGAGCCAGCCGGGCACCGACGCTCCCGACAACACGCAGCTCAGGCTCTCCGATGGAAGCATCATCTTTACGCCGAACCTCTTCGGGCCAGGGATCTCCGTCACCGATGCGATTTACAAAATGTCCTGTTTTGACGGGGGAATCAAGTATCGCGGCTATGCGCTCGAGGGGGAGTTCTACCTCCATTGGCTGAGCAATTTCCAAGGGCCTGGTACATCGTTCCTTCACTCGAACTTCGACCGGGGATACCAGCTCCAGGCTTCGGCGATGGTATTGCCCAAAACTCTCCAGGGATATGTTGGAGGTTCAGAGATCATCGGCAATTTTGGACGCCCGTGGGACTTTCGAGCGGGCGTGAACTACTTCCCGTACAAGAACAGAGTCGTCCGCTGGAACAGCGAGTTTCTCTACACCTACCGATCTCCAGTCGGCTACACATCGGTCCCCTTCGCGTTCGGCGGCACCGGGCCCATTTTTCATACGACTCTCGAATTGGCTTTCTGAGAGTTCACAGAAGATGGAACCGGAGCAGATGCCGCGCGCTCAATTGGAGCTCTCATGAATCAGCGATTCGCGTTGTGGCGTCGTCAAACAGCCAGACTCCTTTTGGCCGCAGGCCTTTCGCTGTTGGCACTCTGCGCATCCGGCGCCGCTCAGTCCAACCCTGCGGATCAGTATGAATTGGATGACAGTCACTTTCATCTCACCAACTACATTCAGGAAGGCACTGATATTCACGACTTTCTGAAGATGATGGGTACGAAGGTTGGCCGCGTGGCACTCTTCGGAATCCCATTGCAGCAGCAGTGGTCGTATGAGAACTCCGGCGACTATGCTCCAACCTACTACCTGCAGACCGACGCGCCGCTCTATTACTACTCATTCACCGACGCGTATATCGCGATGGCATACCGATCGCTCTCCAAGGAAGACCAGGCGCGTTTCGATCCCATGATCACTGGGTTCAATCCGACCGATATGTACGCGACGGACCATATCCGCCGGGTGCTCCAAACCTTTCCTGGCGTGTTCACAGGCATCGGCGAATTCTCGATTCACAAGGAATTCGTTTCCAGCAAGATTGCAGGAGAAACCGCTTCGCTTACCAATCCCGCCCTCGACAGAATCCTCGACTTTGCGGCCGAGGTCGGACTTCTCGTCATCATCCACAATGATATCGATACGCCCTTCTCCCCAAACCAGTCTGACACCCCCTCTTCTGAACCCGGCCCTAAGCCCGTCTACCTTTCCCAAATGCAGGCGCTGATTAAGCGTCACCCCAAAACCACCATCGTCTGGGCTCACACCGGAGTGGGGCGAATCGTCCGCCCTATCAAGGCACACGCCAAGATTTTGGACTCAATGCTGAGTGACCCCGCATTCAACAATCTTTATTTCGATATTTCCTGGACGGAAGTTGCAAAATACATCCTCTCGTCACCCGAGGCAACGCAGGTCGCCGCGAACCTCATCAACCGGCACCCCGACAGGTTCCTCTTCGGCACCGACGAAGTCGCTCCAAAAAGCCAGGAGTCGTATCTGAAGATCTATTACGAATACGACCCGCTATGGAAGCTTCTGAGCAAGGATGCAAGCGAGAAGGTGCGCAAAGGAAACTACGAGCGGCTCTTTGATGCGGCTCGCCCAAGGGTGCGGGCCTGGGAGGCTGCACATGCAAAATGACGAGAAGGTGGGCGGAGATGCGATCTGCGCGTCGGATTGCACATAGTCACCTACGTTCGCCCCACGCAACAGAACGTGACAAAAGACAGTATCTTCACAACGTCTCTCCTTGCACCGTCGATGGGCTACCACTGGACGAGGAAAGCACTTAGCCTGCACTCGCGGACCGCAGTTGCGTGGCAAAGGCAGAGTATTTGATCGTGTCGATGAAAGCATCCGCAGCAAGGAGCGAGATCAGGCGGCCATCTAACCATTTCCGCGCCAAAGCCATTTCACGAAGCTGATGACAAGAGTCGATTCGCCTCCATGGCGCTTTTGCTTCGAAGCGCCTGGAGAGGAAAGATGATGCGCCCAAGCCTTGTGGAAGCTCAGGTCGAGCGGAGATTTTCTTATGTCATTCGGTTCTCCTATTTCCCCCTTTGACCCCAATGGGCAAGACTGGTGGTCCAAGGGCAGTTCAGGGCTGACGCAGCAAATCAGCGGCGTCGGCCGCTTTCTTCACGATCTTCGCACTCAACTGCGCTTCGGCACTCTTTCGCGCGCGCCTCTGCAACTCATCCGATTTGAGATGAAAGAGACTTCAGCGGAGTGTGACTGGGTCGCACGCGATCCCGACTGCTGGGATGCGGACCTCCCTCGCGACATCGGCAGGCGCCATGCCTCGCTCCAGGCGCTCAAGGATACGATTGACATCCGATCGTTACTGTTTGCCTCAATCCCAGATCTGGTTTCGGCGCGAGTGCGAGTTTATCGTGACTCCGCTGCTCATTCCCGCGAACTAATCATCATCGGCAATGTTCGACGTCAAGACGGTCCATTTCGAGGCGTCCATTCGCTCGCCATGCGGGCCAAGCTTGTGGGGTTGCGGTTCAGCCTGGAAAACGATCTACTCAGCCGTCTATCTCGTGAAGAGACATTCGGATTCGGCGATTAGGCGGGAGCGGTCCAAGAAGGAAACTTGGCGCGTTCGCACATCTTCACTAACTCGGCCAGAGAACCGGCTTGCATGCCATCCATCACTCTCCGGCGATGGATCTTCACTGTGATCTCGCTAAGGTTCAGTTCAGCTGCGATCTGTTTGTTCAGAAGGCCTGCCGTCACCATGGCCATGACTTCGCGCTCGCGATCGGTGAACGAGTTGACTCGCGTTTTGATGGCGTTGACAATTGAATCCTCAAGTCGCCGCACACGATCCTGTTCGAATGCCTGTTTGACTGCATGCGGCAATTCTCGTTTTTGGAAAGGCTTCGTCAGGAACTCAATGGCTCCTGCCTTCATTACTTTGCGCACCATCGGAATGTCGCCGTGCGCCGTCATGAAGATGATCGGCAGTCCGATCCCCATTCTTCGTAACTGCTCCTGGAACTCGACGCCGCTAGCCCCGGGCAACCGCGCATCCAGCAGCATGCAGCCTGCGCGTGAATCATTCCAGCTTTCCCAAAACGCTTCGGCCGAAGCGTATTGCTCAGTTATTATGCCGACCGAATCGAGTAGATTTGAGAGCCCCCAGCGCGGAATTTGCCCGAACGTGACCGCAGTCATGCGTCCATCATAATGGCTCCGCAGATCTTGCCACCGTGTGAATAGAGAAGTGCGCTGGCGAAGGGAAGTGGATTGCGCGTTTATTGGAACCTTCCGGAGGTCTTCGGGTGACGGGTGAGGAAGTGGACGAATTGTCTCTGGACGAGAGATGGACCGGAGCGTTAGCGTGGTGAAGTCCCCTTGGAGGATCGATGCTGCGCCGTGATTTTGTCCGCGCCGTGATCGCTGTCGGTGCTGCTCCCAAGCTGCTGTTGGGCCAACAAGCCGCTAACCCCGCTCCACCGCCCGCGCCGGTGCCGTGGCTGTTGGGCCTCACTTCGAAGACTCCGATTCCGCAAGTGGAAGCCGCCGACCAGGTGGCTGCGGCGGAGTTGCGGTTCTTTACGCCGCAACAGATGGCCGCGCTGACGCGTCTGAGCGAAGTGCTGATGCCGCCGATGGGGGAGAAGCCGGGAGCGGTCCAGGCACAGACGCCGATATTTCTGGATTTCCTGATCGGGGACTCACCGGATCTGCGCAAGCAGGTGTACAGCGACGGTCTGGACTGGCTGGATGCCGAGGCAAAGAAGAAATTCAATGCGGAGTTTGCGAAGCTGAGCGATCCGCAGGCAGACGAGTTGCTGAGGCCGTGGCTACGCACGTGGATCAACGACCATCCGCCCGAGGAGAAGCATGCGAACTTTATCAACGTTGCGCATGATGATATCCGCACGGCGACGGTAAATTCGAAGGCGTGGTTCGCGGTGCCGCAAGTGGGTGCGGAGCCGCGAACGGAGGTGGAACTTTACTGGTCGCCGATCGAGCCGGATGTTTCGCTGGAGAAAGCTGACTGCGCGAATGTGCCGCCGCATGTGCAAGCTGCGCCCAAGTCGGGGCATCGGATGCCGTCGTATCCGCGGTGAAAAGCAGTGAACAGAGATCAGGGATCAGGGGTCAGGAAAAACTATAGCGATGCTGAATGAAACCTATGACGTGCTGATTATCGGGTCGGGGCATGCCGGAGGAATGGCAGCCAAAATTCTGACCGAGTACGGGATTCGCTGTTTGATGCTGAACGCGGGGCCGGTGGCCGATGTGAGCCACGATGCAGAGAAAAAGCCTGCGTTTGAGCTGCCGTTTCGCGGGTTTCGTCCGCCGGGGCGGCTGGAGCACGTGTTTCAGTCGAACGAGTTCAATGCGAACGTGTGGGTGGATGAGCAGGAGGTTCCGTACACATTTGAAAACGACCAGCCGTACAACTGGGTGCGGGTGCGGTTGTTTGGCGGGCGGTCGCTGTTCTGGTCGCGGCAGTCGTTCCGGCTGAGCGATTACGAATTCAAGGCGAAGTCGCAGGATGGATTTGGCGAAGACTGGCCGATCAGTCATGCCGATCTGGCGCCGTACTATTCGCGCGTCGAGGGAATCTTTCGCGTGACTGGCGCTCTGGATGGGCCGCCGCAGTTGCCGAATGGAAACTTCATTCTTGATGACGCTCCGTGGACCTTGGCCTTGCAGCGCTTTATCGATGTGGCCAAGCCGCGCGGTATTCCTGTGTGCAAGCAGCGGTCCGCGCAGGGGCGCGACGGGCTGGCGAGCTCAGTGAATCTTTTGCTGCCCGATGCGGAGAAGACGCGGAAGCTGACGTCGATTGCGAACGCGGTCGTGCGGGAGATTACGGTCGATAAGAATACGGGGCTGCCCAACGGGTGCAACTTTGTGGATCGGCTATCGCATCGCGAGATGAGCGTGAAGGCGCGCGTGGTGGTGCTGGCGGCGGGGACGCTGGAGAGCACGCGGCTCTTGCTGAATTCGAACCTGGCGAACTCGAGCGGGCTGGTGGGGCGCTATTTGATGGATCAGGTATACGGCCCTGGCGTGCTTGCCTCAGTTCCGGAGGCGCGGCGCAACGGCAACATCAACGCCGTGATGGGCTCGTCGGCGATCGTTCCGCGGTTCAGGAATATCAAGACGAAGAGCGACAAATTTCTGCGCGGTTACGCGTTTAACACCACCGCAGCGACGGGGGCGGTGGCGGCGCGCAACTTTGCGGCCTACGGTGCCGAGTTGCAGCGCAAGCTGGACGAGTATTACGGCAGCGGGTTCCACATGACCATCATGGGCGAGGTGCTGGGGCGATACGAGAATCATGTCCGCATCGATAAGGACCGCAACGACGCGTGGGGGATCCCGGTGCTGCATGTGGATACGAAGTACACCGATAACGAATTCAACATGGCCAAGGACGCGGTGGAGACGGCGTGCGAGCTGGTGGAGGCTGCAGGGTTCGAAGTGCTGTCGAAGAACGACAAACCGAATCCGCCGGGGTACAGCATTCACGAGGTGGGCACGTGCCGGATGGGGAACGATCCGAAGAAGAGCGTGTTGAACAAATTCAGCCAGTCGCACGACCACAAGAATCTGTTTGTGGTAGATGGCGCGCAGTTCACGAGTGCGGGATGGCAGAACCCAACCATGACAATTCTTTCGCTCTCGATGCGGGCATCCGAGTATCTGGCTGGCGAGATGTTGCGGCAGAACATCTAATCCTGGCCCGACGGTCATCCAGCTAAACCCAAGGTTGTTTGGCAGATAGGATCATTGCGTGTGGCCGCGGGACGGCTTCACTTGGATGAGACGGTGCGTCTAAGGAATAATCGGTAAGGGAGCAGTTTTGACGTTTCGACCAAAGCCGCTAGCGGAGGATTGTCCGTGTGTGCGGGATTGTCCCGGTGTCTGGCCTACGAGGAGCAAGTGGAAGCAGTTTTGACTGAACTGGAAGCTGCACTTGGCTATGGCTTTGCGAAGCCTGAGTTGCTGGTGTGCGCGCTGACCCATCGATCGCTGGCTAACCAGCAGATACAGAAAAGCGCAGCGGACGCGACTCAGCCGGCCAGTGACAATGAACGACTTGAATTCCTCGGCGACGCCGTCCTGGGCCTGGTGGTGGGGGAGGCATTGTTTCTCGGCCATCCGGAGTGGCAGGAGGGCGAACTGACACGAGTGCGCGCCCAGTTGGTGAGCCGCCAGCACATGGCGCGTGTTGCCAAGGAGATATCGCTTGGCAATCATCTGCGCCTGAGCCGCGGCGAGGACCGTGGCGGCCTGCGGCGGAAGAGCACCGTGCTCTCGAACACCATGGAAGCGGTGATCGGCGCGCTTTTTATGGATGGCGGACTGGAGCCGGTGCGGACTTTCGCGCGTCGGTATGTCATGGGCGACGCGGTGGAACGGCTGGCCGAGCAGTTACGTTCCGGAGCGGCTTTGGGCAACTATAAGTCGGCGCTGCAGGAGCGATTGCAGGCCGAGAGGGCAGGAGCTCCTGTCTACAAGGTGAGAAGCGAGAGCGGTCCCGACCATCGCAAACGGTTCACGGTCGAAGTGCGATTGACGACAGAGGGCGAATCGGGCAAGCCGCTGGCGCGGGGAACTGGAAAGACGAAAAAACACGCGGAGCAAGACGCGGCACGCCGCGCCCTGGCGCGACTCACAAACACTACGTGGAACGACAACATTGAAACTGAGTATGATGAGGAAGAAGAGACGGAATGAGTTCCCCCGCTCAATTTGCCGCCGCTCCTCCGGACGCTTCAACGCACATCTGGCATCATCTGCCGACTGTGCCCGAGGCGCTTGCATCGTTGATGCGCACGGTGGTGGTGGCGCTGTTCCTGCTGAGCTTTGTGTTGCAGCCTTTTCTGATCCCTTCAGAGAGCATGGAGCATACGCTGCTGGTCGGTGATTTTCTGCTGGTGAACAAGCAGATCTTTGCCCCATCGGGAAGTGCGCACAGTCTGGAGCATTGGGTGATGCCGTATCGCGATGTGGAGCGCGGCGACATTGTAGTGTTCCATCATCCAGATCCCCCGTACCTGGTAAAGCGCGTCGTGGGTGTGCCGGGGGACCGCGTTCGCATCGAAGACGGACGAGTGAGCGTGAATGGCGTCATGCTCGATGAGCCTTATGTCGCGTTCGAACCTGCGGCTCCGAATCCGTTCCGGGATAATTTTCCCGCCCATGTCTACACCGATCCCAATATCGATCCAACGTGGTGGCAGCAGTTGCAGAGCCTGACGAAGAACGGCGAACTGGTGGTGCCGCCGGGCGAGTACTTCATGCTCGGCGATAATCGGAACCACAGCAAGGACTCGCGTTTCTGGGGATTTGTGCCGCGGCAGGCCATCATTGCGCGGCCCTTGGTAATCTATTTCTCGCTGCGCAAGCCATCGACTACGGATGTACAACAGGCCGCCGATGATAGACTCGAACACGATAGGGAACTCTCGGCGCGCTTAGCGGCTTTTGCACGCTGGAAGCGCATTTTTCGCGTAGTTCATTAGCATTCCGGGAACCCGCAGAGTAGCCGCCAGCCATCCAGGCACAGAGCGACAGAATGACCACCAAAAATACGCCGCCAGCAAAGACGCCGTCCGAGACCGAGTCCGCCCCCGAACAGAAACCTCACGAAGAGACGCTTTTTGAAGCGGCGGCAAGCATCTGCTCGGTGCTTGTGGTGGGGCTGTTCATTCTTACCTTTCTCGCGCAGAATTTCGTGATTCCCTCGGGATCGATGGAGCAGACACTGCTGGTGGGCGACCACCTGGTAGTGGACAGGGTTACCCTTTCGCCGCCGACGAAGTGGATGCCGCTGGTTCACTATCGCGAGCCGAAGCACGGCGACATCGTGGTTTTCATCAAACCAGGAACGATCGATGCCGATGGCAAGCCTACGATTTTGTTTCTTGTGAAGCGATTGGTCGGCCTGCCCGGTGATCGGATCCATCTCCACAATGGCGTTGTGTTCGTAAACGGAGAGGCTCAGTCGCAGCCGCACGCCGAGCCGACCACTCCGGAGAACTTTTCGCAGTTTCTCGACGAATTCCCTTCTGTAGCACCGGTGGGCAATGGCGATCCCAACACCGGCACGCCGGATTCGTGGGCCAACGAATTCCCGAGTCACGTTGTGGATGGCGATCTGGTGATTCCGCCAGGGAAGTTCTTTATGATGGGGGACAATCGCCACGACAGCCTCGACTCGCGCTTCTGGGGTTTTGTGCCACGCGAAAACATTGTGGGGCGGCCGTTGTTCAACTACTGGTCGTTCGAGACACCGGATCATCAGTTTGATGAGACGGGAATCGGCAACACCATCGCGTGGATGGGGCATGTGGCGCTGCACTTCTTTACCGACACGCGCTGGAAGCGGACGCTGCACCTTGTACGCTAAAACACAGTTGTCAGTTGTCAGCTTACAGTTGTCAGTAAGTAAGTTGGCGGCCCACTTGGAACTCTACTGATAACTGATCTCACCATGACGGAAGCAGTCCAAAGCCGGAAACGCGGGCGATCGAAGCTGTGGATCGCGGCGCTGGTGTTGGCGATTCTGGTTTTCGCCATCGTGATTCCGCCGCTGGTCAGCATCACTCGATACAAGAGCCGGATTGCACAGGCGATGTCCAATTCGCTGGGGCGACCGGTGCGTTTGTCCGGGGTGGAGCTTCGATTGCTGCCACGGCCGGAATTTGTAATCACCGATCTGACCGTGGATGAGGACCCCTCGTATGGCGTTGAGCCGGTGTTGCATGCCAACTCGGTTACGGCGGCGATACGGCTATTTTCACTGTGGCGCGGGCGGCTGGACATCAGCCGGATCAGCGTCGATGAGGCGAGCCTGAACCTGGTGCGCACTGCCGCGGGGCGATGGAACCTGGACACGCTGTTTCGCACGGCGGCGCAGTCGGAGGCGGATGGCGAGAAGCAGGGCAGGGTGGTTTCCCTGCCTTATCTTGAAGCCACCAATTCGCGCATCAACATCAAGCAAGGCTTCGAAAAACTGCCGTATTCGCTGGTGAACGCCGACCTCTCATTCTGGGAGGAAAACCCGGGCGACTGGCGCGTGCGGCTGAAGGCCCAGCCTGCGCGCACCGATGTCAGCCTCGACCAGGGCGATACGGGCATTGTGCAACTCGAAGGGCAGATGCGCCGCGCTGCGGAGTTGCGCCTGATGCCGATGCATGTGGAGATGGAATGGCGCGATGCGCAGTTGGGGCAGTTGAGCCGGTTGCTGATCGGATCGGACGCGGGATGGCGCGGGGATCTGAGGGCCGAGATAAAGCTTGACGGCACCCCGGATTCAGCGGATGTGACAACGCGTTTGCGCGCCACCGGTGTGCATCGCGAGGAGTTTGCGCCGGCGGCGCCGATGGACTTCGACGCGAATTGCGCATTTGCGTATCACTACTCGGCGCGCACGGTTGAGAAACTGGTGTGCGATTCGCCGTTGGGCGACGGCCGGCTGCGGCTGGAAGGCAACCTGCCCGCCGGTGGCCAGCCGAAACTTTCGCTCGAGTTGCAGAAGATTCCGGCGCAGGCAATTCTGGATGCGTTGCGGACCGTGCGGCAGGAACTCGGTGCAGGGCTGGAAGCGGATGGAACCCTGAGCGGCAAGCTTACCTACGATACGAGCGTCCCGGCGCTGATTCCCGAGAAGACAGGAAAAGCAGGGCGCCGCAGCAAGAAAGCAGCCAGCCAGACAACCGCAATATCGGACCCGCTGAGCGGAAGCATCACGCTGGATGCGCTGCGGTTGACCGGGGGAAGCCTGAGCCAGCCAATCCAGATCCAGAAAGCCTTGTTCGAACCTGCAGTCGACGCGACCGGGCAGGGAAGCGTGCTCGCGGGAACCGCGAATGTGCCTGCTGGAGCTCTGGCGCCGCTGGTATTCACGGCGCGGTTGACGCTGAACGGATACCAGGTGACGGCGCGTGGAGCGGGGACGCCGGCGCGCCTGCGTCAGTTTGCGCATGCTGCTGGATTGAAGGAGGCTGGAGCGCTCGATGCGATTGCGGGCGATTTGGTGACAATCGACCTGGCGATTGAGGGTCCGTGGCTGCCTGCTCCGGACGTCTCTTTGTCTGAGAGTGCGAATGTGAGCGCGGTGCCCGGGCCCGCACATGTCGCTGCGGTGGCAACAAGTCAGGCTCTACCTGATCGGCTGACAGGAACCGTGACGTTGCACAACGCGAACTGGAAGACAGATGCGCTGCCAACGGCGGTGGAAATTTCACAGGCAACGCTGCACCTCGGCGGCGGCGCGAGCGTGTGGGACTCGGTGGCGTTTGCCTATGGGCCACTCAAGGGAACGGCGCGGATGGAGATCCCCGTATGCAGCGCGGCGGGGGAGCCGTGCCCGCCGACCGTGAATCTGGAGTTTACCGAGCTGGACGCAGCTGAGTTGCAGACGACCCTGCTGGGTTCGGAAAAAAAGGGGACCCTGCTTTCGACTGTGATCGCGCGGTTGACGCCGTCGTCAGCCCACACTTGGCCCGCGTTCACGGGCACGGTGAAGGCAGATTCGCTGGTGCTTGGACCGGTGTCGCTTGAAGACTTTGTTGCCGACGTGAAGGTTGCTGCAGCGGAGGCAGAAATCACGAGTGTTGATGCGGGACTGCTTGGCGGGCAGATCCACGTTTCGGGCAGGGTAGAGAACGGCGATAAGCCGGCTTACTCGCTCGAAGGGCAGTTTCAGAGAGTGAGGGCTGCCGACCTGTGCCAGTTGCTGCAGCTCAAGTGCACGGGCGCGAGCTTTGATGGCGACGGCAAGATGGACTTGGCCGGATACGCAGGCGCGGACCTGGCGAGTTCAGCCAAGGGCACGCTGCATTTTGAGTGGAAGAAGGGCGCGATCAGTGGACACAGCGGTTCCCCTGCTGAAGCCACTCCGCCGGTGCTGGCGCGTTTCGATCGCTGGACCGGCGATGCGGAGATTGCCAACAACGGCGTGACGCTGAAGGACAACCAGGTGCAGCAGAGCGTGCGCAAGGGAACTGTCAAGGCGTCAGTTGCATTCGGCGAACCTCCCAAGGTGAGCTTCGTACTGCCGAAGAGCGCGGCCGCAGCGAAGAAATAGAAGCGCCGACCGACTTGCTGTGAGGGTCGTTACAATCAGAATATGGCACGTAAAGTCGCCTCTTCGCCGATCGAGATTCGCTGCAAGGGCGTTCTGTTCGACATGGACGGCATCCTGATCTCTTCCATCGGGTCAGTCGAGCGCAGCTGGACGAAGTGGGCCGAGATGCGCGGTGTCGATCCGGAATTTGCGTGCAAGACGGCGCACGGTCGGCGAGCGATTGAGACGGCGGCGTTGCTGCGGCCCGATCTCGACAGCGAAGCGGAACTCCGGCTGATTGAAGATATCGAGCTGGCCGATGGCGAGGGGTTGGCAGTGTTACCCGGAGTGCTGCAGATGCTGCGGGCACTGCCTGCCGATCGCTGGACAGTGGTGACCAGTGCGACGGAGAGGCTGGCGCGGATGCGGCTGGCGCAGGCAGGGATTCCGGTTCCCGCGCGGCTGGTCACCGCCGATGACGTCACGCAGGGTAAACCCGATCCTGCGCCGTACCTCGCAGGTGCAGCGTTGCTGAGGTTACCGCCGGAGGAGTGCGTCGTGTTTGAAGATGCGGAGGCCGGCACGCAGGCGGGGCGCGCAGCGGGATGCACGGTGATTGCGACGACGTTTTCGCACGATGCGGAGTCGTTGAGCGCCGCGCATTATCTGATCGAGGACGTCACCGGGGTGACGGTGCGCAATCTCGCCGGCGAGCAGGGAATTGTGCTGACCTTCAGCCCGCTCGCCGAGTAGTTATTCGTTGGCTTCGATGCGGCGGCCGTGTGTTTCTTGCAGCGGGCGCGAGTTCACGCGGAAGAGCATCGTGAAAGTCCGCAACTGATCGAGGCTGAGGCTGATCTGCTCTTCGTAGACGAACCAGCGCACACCCTCTGTGCACGGTGGTGTCGAAAGCGAGCCCATGTAGGTCCAGTAGCCGCGGTCGGCGGGCAGGAAGCCGCCGGGGTTGACCATGTCGGTGACTTTTTCGGTTGTGCCGGGCTTCTTGGGCAGATGCGGCCACAGCATGGCCAGCACAGCATTGGGATTGCCGCGATCCATGGCGAGCCGCACTTCAATGATGACCATCTTGCCGTCGGCACTCTTGTGCAGGAGTTGGACCCCGAGGTCGGTCAGCTTGCCGCTAACAGCGGTTTCGCTCGGGTGATGAAACTCGAACTCCTGCAGGTCGTATCGCACGCCGCCAACAACAATGTAGCTGCCCGGGTTGACATGAACCACGATGGTGCGGCCGTTGTTTTCGAGTGTGACCGAACCGGCCATATAGTGAAATTCGATCGGCTGCAGGGCTTTGTTGAGGCGCGCGCCACGGATGTCGATCGGAGACTGTTCGTGCCCCTTTGAGCAAGCCTGGTAGGCTGGGTCGAGTCTGCCCCAGCCGAGAGGACCGGTTTTCCCGTAGTAATCCCAATTTGCCCCGGATTGCGCGCTCGCAACGGTCGCAGCGAGACCCAAAGCCAGGACGGCAAAACGATAAAAGCGCATTTCTTCTCCTCGATGTAAGGACGTAGAACGCTACCGGAGGATTCTAAAGCACTGGGGTTGGCGGCTTATAGGTGACGCGGACTTAGATCGGGAAATCCCATGTGTCTGGCGTACACTTTAACGCACCATGTCAGACTGCGTACGCCGAGGCGATTTTCGGTAAGGCCAATCGAAATCTGAGAGGATGCTCCGCATTCCATGAATGCCACGAACCCCTTGCGCACCACACCCCGAAGGATAGTAGTTGTCTTTCTGCTTGCTGTTTTCTTTACGTTCGTCGCGGTCGGACTTGCCACCGACGTGATTGACATGGGACGGCAGATCCCGTTGCACTTCGGGTTGGCGCTCGCCGCGAACAGCCTGTTGGCCGTCTGCTATGCCGCGACGGGCGTATCGCTGCGATCGAAATTCTGGAAGGCATTCGTACCGCTGTTCGTCCTGCAGATGGCAATCGGGTTTGCGCTGGCGCGCTGGCTTCCAGACCCGCTGCATTCCCGCCAGTTGGATGAGGCGCAAACAGGGCGCCTTGAACAACGGCTGGGATTCGACGGCATCGCGACTATTATCACTCTCTGCCTGGGCTATGCCGGCTTCGTTCACGTCTTCATCAGTGAGGGCAAGCGGCATGTGCGGGCCAGCGCCGAAAAGGCCGCGTTAGAGGCCGAAATGGCCGCGGCCCGCGAAATCCAGCAAGTAATTGTGCCTGAGCGCGAGGGGCCTTTCCCGGGTTATACCGTGGAGTCCGTCTACCAGCCGGCCCAACAAGTGGGAGGCGATTTCTTTCAAGTGCTGCCGTCACCTGACGATGGTCTGCTCATTGTGGTCGGCGACGTAGCCGGGAAGGGTCTTCCGGCAGCGATGCTGGTTTCCATGCTAGTCGGCTCGATTCGTACAATTGCCGAGGACAGCAGTGACCCGTCCCTTATGCTGCGCCGGCTCCATGACCGTCTTTTGGGACGCACGGCTGGTGGATTTACGACGGCCCTTGCGGCGCACATTAATTGCGATGGCATGGTCACGATCGCCAATGCCGGCCACTTGTCGCCGTACCTTGACGGCAAGGAAGTGGAACTTACGGGCGCTTTGCCTCTTGGTATTGCGGATGGTGGCGGGAAGTTTGAGCCCAAACGGTTCGAACTGGAGCCGGGAAGCCGGCTTACGTTTTATTCGGATGGAGTGGTTGAGGCACAGAACAAGATGGGCGAGCTGTTTGGCTTCGACCGCGCGAAAGCTATTTCAACCAGGTCTGCGGCGGCAATCGCTGCAATGGCGGTCGAGTTCGGCCAGGCCGACGACATCACGGTGGTGACCATCGAGCGCCTGTCTGTTCACGATCTTTCTGTGCGGAAGGACCCGCTACCAGCCGCCGTATAGAGTCGGCCTTGCAAATGTGAAGGGACTCCGTGTCGGAGTCCCTTCGAGGTTTCTGCCTCACCGCTCAGGCTCAGGCCGAGGCGTGCATATGTTGCTCCATCTCCTCCTTGGAGACGTCGCGGACGTGGGTGGCGAGATACCACCGGTGGCCAAAAGGATCCGTGAGACCGGCGCTCCGGTCGCCATAGAACTGGTCGGCGAGCGGCCGGACTACGGTTGCGCCGGCGGCGGTGGCTTGTTTGGTGATTGCATCCACGTCGGGCACGTAGACGTGCAGGGTGACGGGTGAGCCTTTGAAGTGATCAGGACCGTAAGCGTCCATCTTGGGAGCTTCGTCCGCCAACATGATTCTCGAGTCGCCGAGCTGGATTTCGGCATGGGCAATGCCGCCCTCCGGCCCGGGCATTCGCATGATTTCCTTGGCGTTGAAGGCGCGGACGTAAAAAGCGATCGCTTCGCCTGCCTTGCCTTTGCCGATGATCAGATAGGGCGTAACGGAATGATATCCGTCAGGAATAGGCTTTACAGATTTAGCCATGGGGAACCCTCCGGTTTTTTACGTACGGAAGTGAGGCTACACCTTCCGGAAAAACATGGAAACCCCGGCGGCGCGAGTGTTGATAAAAAGAAAATGAATTCCGCGAGATCCCAAAAAAGCTGCGAAAAAAAATGGGATCCCCTTGCAGGGATCCCATGGTCTTGGTGCTATTCGATTTACTTAGCCGCGGCAGCGATTCCCGCCTGCTCTGCGAGGGCCGCGGCCTTGTCGGTCGCTTCCCAGGTGAACTCGGGTTCGGTGCGGCCGAAGTGGCCGTAGGCTGCGGTCTGCCGATAAATGGGGCGGCGCAGGTTGAGACTCTCGATGATGCCCTTCGGTGTCAGCGAGAAGTTCTTGCGGACCAGCTCAGTCAGCTTGGCTTCGCCGACCTTGCCCGTGCCAAAAGTGTCGATGCGGACACTGACCGGCTCGGCTACGCCGATTGCGTAGGCAAGTTGGACTTCGACGCGCTCGGCCAGACCCGCAGCCACGATGTTCTTGGCGATGTAGCGTGCGACGTAGGCTGCGCTGCGATCCACCTTGGTCGGATCTTTGCCCGAGAAGGCACCGCCGCCGTGACGGCCCGCGCCGCCGTAGCTGTCGACAATGATTTTGCGGCCGGTGAGGCCGGTGTCGCCCATGGGCCCGCCGATAACGAAGCGGCCAGTGGGATTGATGTGGTACTTGGTGTGCTCGTCGAGCCACTCGGCAGGAAGCACCGCCTGGATCACATACTTGAGGATGTCAGCGTGAAGCTCTTCGTTGCTGACGCTCTCAGCGTGCTGGGTGGAGATGACGACGGCGTCGATGCGGGAGGGCTTGTGGTTCTCGTCGTACTCCACGGTGACCTGGCTCTTGCCGTCGGGCCGCAGGTAGGGCAGCTTGCCGGATTTGCGAACCGCGGTCAGTTGGCGGCAGAGCTTGTGGGCCAGCGAGATGGGGGCCGGCATCAGCTCGGGGGTCTCGTTCGAGGCGTAGCCGAACATCATGCCCTGGTCGCCGGCGCCACCGGTATCGACACCCTGCGCAATGTCGCCCGACTGCTTGTTGATGGACGAGACGACGGCGCAGGTATTGGAGTCGAAACCGTAGAGGGCGTTGTCGTAGCCGATAGAGGCCACGACTCCACGGACGAGGCTCTGGAAGTCGACGTAGGCCTTTGTGGTAATTTCACCGGCGATGACGACGAGGCCTGTTGCGGTCAGCGTTTCGGCGGCAACACGGCTGTAAGGATCCTGCTCGAGACAGGCGTCCAGGATGGCATCGGAAACCTGGTCGGCAATTTTGTCGGGATGACCTTCCGTTACCGATTCAGAGGTAAACAAAAAACGATCGCTCAACTTCGCATTCCTCCCCATTCAAGGGATTCAAGGTGATTGCCTGCCGCAAGTGGCTGAAGACGCTCGATAGGCAGTTGCGATATTTGCAACGGTCAGCGGGAGACAACACGCATCGGCAGACCGAAGCCAGGCCGGCGCATCTCTCTATGGTAATTGGGGAATGCCCTCAGAGCAAAGGGTGCCAGTAAACGGGGACCAGCAGGCGGTCAAAGGCGGATTGTGCGGGGTCAATGGGAGAATCTTCACGCTTTACACATGTCTCACCAGAAGGCCTTAGGATATTTGAGGACAGAACGGGAGATCAGAGGACAGATGAGCGAGAAGCGTTGGGTGTTGTTGATTGCCAGTGAGGTTGGTCGTACAGATTCGGTCTCTGACCGCGCGATGGAGCGTCTGGTTGATGCCATCGGCGAGGAAGGCTACACGGTGGTCCGTACCACCTCGACGGAAGATGGTCTCTCGCTCGTTACCTCAGATCCAAGTTATTCCGCTGTCCTTCTCGACTGGGACCTCGAAGGCGATTCGCAGTTTGAAGAGCGCGCCGCACTCGACATCATTCGCGGCATACGACATCGCAACAAAAAAGTGCCGATTTTCCTCATCGCCGATCGCACGCTTGTATCGGAATTGCCGCTGGAAGTCATCAAGCAGGTTCACGAGTACATCCATCTCTTCGGCGACACGCCAGCCTTTATCTCTTCGCGCCTCGACACTGCCATCGAGCGCTATCATGATCAACTGCTGCCGCCCTACTTTCGCGAATTGCTGAAATACAACGACCAGTCTGCCTACTCGTGGGACGCACCGGGCCACATGGGCGGAGTAGCCTTTCTTAAGCATCCCGTTGGCCAGGAATTCCACCGCTTCTTCGGCGAAAACCTCTTCCGCTCGGACCTGGGCATCTCCTCGGCGCCGCTGGGCTCTTGGCTCGACCATGTCGGGCCTCCCGGTGAATCGGAGCGCAACGCAGCTCGGATTTTCGGCGCCGACTGGACGTTCTACGTGCTTGGCGGATCGAGCACGTCCAATCAAATTGTCGGCCACGGCGTCATTGCGCAGGACGACATTGTTCTGGCGGACGCCAACTGCCACAAATCCATCTGCCACTCCCTGACCGTCACGGGTGCCCGTCCGGTGTATTTCAAACCCACGCGGAATGGCTACGGCATGATCGGCCTCGTCCCACTCAAGCGGTTCTCTCCGAGCTCCGTTCGGGAACTTATCGCCCGCAGCCCATTCGCCGCCGGCGCACGCTCGCAACAGCCAACGCATGCCGTGGTCACCAATTCCACCTACGACGGGCTCTGTTACAACGTCGATGAAGTGGTGGAACAGCTTGCGGGCTCGGTCCCCCGCGTCCACTTTGACGAAGCGTGGTACGCCTACGCAAAATTTCATCCCCTCTATCGACGACGTTTTGCGATGGGTGTGCCGGAAGAAATGAAAGACCGCCCCGTCATCTTCTCCGTGCAATCCACGCACAAGATGTTGGCGGCGTTCTCCATGGGCTCCATGATCCACGTAAAGCTTTCTGACCGCGCACCGCTCGACTTCGACCAGTTCAACGAAGCATTTATGATGCACGGCACCACCTCACCCTTTTATCCGCTGATCGCTTCGCTCGACGTTGCCGCCGCCATGATGGACGATCCGGCCGGCCCAACGTTGATGGATGAAACTCTGGCCGATGCAATCAGCTTCCGCCAGGCTATGAGTTCCATCGCCCACCGCCTCCGTACGACATCTGACAATGGCGACGGCTGGTTCTTTGGCATTTATCAGCCCGAGCGCGTTATAGATCCTGCGACCGGTGAAAGCATTCTGTTTGAAGATGCCGAAGACGAACTCCTGACCACAGAACCGGGCTGCTGGACCCTGAAGCAGGGCGATGAGTGGCATGGATACCAGAACGAAGACTCGCCGGACGACTACTGCATGCTCGACCCCACCAAGGTGACGATTCTGACACCTGGAGTCAACGCACAGGGGGTGACGTCTAAATGGGGAATTCCTGCGGCCGTCCTCACCGAGTTTCTAGATTCGCGTCGCGTCGAGATTGCCCGAACCGGAGACTACACCGTTCTGGTGCTCTTCTCGGTCGGAACTTCCAAGGGCAAATGGGGCAGCCTGCTTGAGAATCTCTTCGAATTCAAGCGCCTCTATGACACGGATGCGTCGCTCGAAGAGGCGCTTCCGGAATTGGTTCAACGCTTTCCTCATCGCTATCGCAAAGTCTCGCTGAAAGAACTCTCCGATGAGATGCACGGGGCGATGATCGAACTCGACCTTCCCGGCCTCGTCAACGCTGCCTGCGACGAGGACTTCGATCCCATCCTCACACCCGCGCAGACCTACCAGAAGCTTGTCCGCCACGAAACAGAACGCATCCGGTTCAACGAGATGGCGGGGCGAATTGCCGCCTGCATGCTGGTTCCATACCCTCCGGGAATCCCGATGTCCATGCCCGGTGAGCGCCTCGGCAGCTCCGAGTCACCCGTGATCAAGCTCATCCTCGCAATGGAGCAATTCGGCAAGCGGTTCCCAGGCTTCGAGCGCGAAGTCCACGGCATTGAAGTTGACGGCGACGGGAATTACTGGATGCGTGCGGTAATCGAAGAACTGACGGAGAATAGGGGCTGATCCACCTCTGTGAACCACCCCGACGCAGAAGGGCCCGCAGCATCGACGGAGGCGCTGATAGCCGATCGGGTGGACAGTAACAATCTTTGAGAGTTTCTACCGCCGCATCCAGGACGCCAAGTGCGAAATGGCGGCGGTGGCCTTTTGCGGCAGGGGAATCACTGAACTCCACCAGCCGGCGTGCACCCCGTAGTAGCGGACCGTGAGGAAACCCAACACGGTGACCGCGGCGACGAGGGCGATAGCGCCCAGCCAGCGGAGACGCTGTTCCATGGCTTCGCGGCGCTCCATGCGTTCTTTGCCGACGTTGGAAGCAAACGTGGCCCAGCCGTCTGCGGCCGGATCAATGGGTGCGCCTTTTTCGTAGGAGGCTTTGAGAAAGCGGTCAGTCCAGTCACGGGTGTCGAGGCCGAGGGCGCTGACGTATCCGCGAACGATGCCTTTGCTGAGGATTCCGCCTGGAAGTTGCTGGTAACGATCCTGCTCCAGCGCGACCAGGTGGCGTTGGCTAATCTTGGTGACAGCGGTGATCTGTTCGAGCGCGATGCCGCGCGACAGTCGCTGCGTTCGAAGCTCTTCCCCAAAAGTACTCATTTGGTAACCAGTCCCGACATCATAGCCCGAGTGATTTCCACAGGCAAGTTACTTATGTCATTGAACGTATGGATTAACTGTATCACCCATTCTAATCATTGAGCTAGAGGGGCCTCAAGTGCTTTGCGTCACTCGATCTTTGTGCAAAACACGGAAGAAACTATGGTTTAGTCATCGGCGGATCGCACGAGAAGGTGAGGCTGAAAATGCGGAAGAGGCGGCTGATACCCTTAGGAGGAAGGCCGTGAGCCACTTACGCGTCCTTTCTGGAGTCCGGCTTCACCCATGAACAAGCTTGTCATTGCCAACCTGTTGCACCGCCCCCTGCGCTCCCTCATCAGCATTACGGCCATTGCTATTGAAGTCGTCATGATTCTGTCCATTGTCGCCATCTTTATGGGTATGTTGGACAGCCAAAAGGAGCGCACGAACGGGATCGGCGCGGACGTTGTGGTGATGCCCTCGAATGCCAGCATGATAGCCGGGGTTGG
Organism: uncultured Acidobacteriaceae bacterium; assembly: GCA_963735215.1. GTDB lineage: Bacteria > Acidobacteriota > Terriglobia > Terriglobales > Acidobacteriaceae > Telmatobacter. The sequence goes on from CAVTKF010000022.1 coordinate 155,925, forward strand.
AGGCGCGCCTATGTCGGCCAAACTCGCCGGCTTCCTCGCCGGTCTTCCCCATGTAACTGTGGCAGCGCCGGTGATTACGGACTTCAATATGTCGAGTGCGGTCGAGATTCTCTATGGGATCGACTACAAAAGCTACAACGCGCTGAGGCCCTTTGTATTCCTGTCAGGTGGGCCGTTTCAAACGCCTGACGACGTGATCATCGACGATATCTATGCTCAATCCGGGAAGGGTTATCACGTCGGTGACACGATGTCGATTAAGAACCATACATTTCGAGTTTGCGGCATTGTGGAAAACGGGAAGGGTGGTCGGAGGGTGGTTCCCATTGACACCCTTGGTAGCCTGATCGGCTCCGAAGGCAAAGCCTCAGTCATTTATCTGAAGAGTGATAATCCAGCAAACAACAACCTGATTATCGAGGAAATCCACAACACAAAGGGTCTGGCAAACTACAGAGTGCAAACCATGGAGGACCTGGTTTCGCAGTACACTCCTTCGCGCTTTCCCGGGTTTGATCTTGCCCTCGACGTGGTCATTTCGATCGCCGTCATCGTTGGCTTCCTCGTGATCTTCCAATCCATGTACACAGCGGTACTTGAACGGACCCGCGAAATCGGCATCTTGAAATCGCTAGGATCTTCAAAGGGAACAATCGTAAGCGTTGTCCTGCGCGAAACTGCACTTCTGGCCGTCACGGGAGTACTACTGGGCATTGGTGCCACATTCGGAGTGCGGGCGCTGTTGCACGTAAGGTTCTCCACCTTTGCATTCGAACTGACGGCCGTGTGGATCGGCTGGGGTACATTGATCGCCTTCGTCGGAGCGATAGGCGGCGCGCTGTATCCCGCGTGGATGGCAGCGCGCAAGGACCCCATCGACGCGTTGGCTTACGAATAGATATTCGTGCCCCAGGATCTGCGCTGCGAGTTCAGAGCTCTAAGTCTGTAGTGCGTCGCGCGCTATACTTTTCTCAAACCCCTGCAACGAAGTGAGTGATCTTCTGCATTCGCGGAGTGAGATTGGCGATCGTGTCAAAGCGCTGGCTGTACGCTGTCTGGGTCGTCTTCATTGGCGCGTTTGCTGTTCTGCATGCGCTGAATCTTGCGGCTGATTTTCCCAACCACACTCTCTGGCACATTGACTGGGCCAAGTACACAGACGAGGGCTGGTACGGCAACGCCGCGATCCGCGCGCACCTGTTCGGACACTGGTACGTACCGGGAGATTTCAACCCGGCGCCTGCGGTTCCGGTCTGGCCGTTTCTTGAGTGGATATTGTTTTTCTTCACCGGAGTGTCAGTGGAAGCGGCGCGCGGGCTGGCAGTGGCATTCTTCTTTGCCAACCTGCTGTTGTGCTACACGCTGCTGCGGCCGCGCGGCCCGAAGTGGATGGCGCTTCTGGCGCTGACACTGATGGTGACCAGTCCGTTCCTGTATGCCTTCAGCCGGCTGGCGATCCTCGAACCGATGCTGACAACTCTGTTGCTGGCTGCGCTGAATCTGACGGTGCGTCTGCCGCGGATGAAAAAGCCGTTGATTGCATCTGCGGCCGTCGGCGTGCTCTTCACGCTGATGATGCTGACTAAGACCACGGCGATCTTTTTATTGCCGGCACTTGGGTGGGCGATGTTTGTAGCGTTTCAGGATTCGCCTGAGGGTCGTGGAGCAGCCAGTCGTGATCGTGCTAGCTCACGTTTTCGCGAATGGATTCACCCGTGCGCCTTGCGCTGCGCTGCCGTGGCATTCTCCGCATTTGCTGTGACATTTGGTGCGTGGATGGCGCTGGTGGTGGGGCTTGGCTATTTCGGCGATTACAAGTACCTGCTCTTCATCAATAAATATGTGAAGCCGACCGAATTTTACTGGCCGCTCCTGAGCTTCTGGTGGTCGGTGCGCGGATTGGTCTGGGTTGACCACATTCTGATTCCGCTCTGCGAAGTGTTGATTGGCGGGGTGTTGGGTGCTGCCCTGATCTCGCTGAAGAGGCCGGGCGCGAAGGCGAGGCTTCTGTTCGATCCCGTGTTTGGCGCGTCGATCCTGGCGGCCGGCGGCTACATCCTCTTCATGACCTATCAGAATCATCCGCAGCCGCGGTACTTTGCGCTAGTCGCCGTGTTCTGTTTCATGATTGTTGCCATGGCTGCGGAGCAACTGGTTGCGCTGGCAGGTCCGGCTCGGCTGTTGGGCTGGGGAGCGATTGCCGTCGCGGCAATTGCCGTCGGAGTGAATAGTGTGCAAACCGCAAGTTTTGCGGCACATCCTGAGTACACGTTTGTGACGGCCACGCGGCAGCTCGCAGCGTACATCGATCAGCATCCGAACGGAAATCGTCTGCTGGTATCGATCAGTGGAGACGAGATCTCGCTCATCACACACGTGCAGACGCTGTGCGACGACTTCAGCATGCAGACGCCAACTCTTCCCGACGTGGGAACGAAGCTGGCGATTTACAAGCCGGGTTGGTGGGCCACATGGAACGGCATCGACCCGGGCACGCTTGAGGACATTCATACCCATTACTCGCTCGAACAGGTAGCAAGTTTCAAGGCGTTCGACGATCCGGACCGGAATGTGCTGGTGTTGTTCAAACTGCATCCGCTGCCCAACGGGCAGGCACGGCTGATCGACGGCGGCAACCTGCAGGCGCCGTTACCCGGCGATAAAATATCGATTCCGCTTGAGTAGCGGGGTTCTTAATCCCTAACCCCTATTCCGTATTCCCTGCTTTTTACGGTCTGCCGATCATTACTTCGGTTGCCTTGATCAAGGCGACAGCAGGTTCACCGGGCTTTAATGCGAGTTCGCGCACGGCGTCGGCGGTGATGATGGCGGTGACATGCTGTTCGCCGATGGCGAGCACAATCTTGGCAAGCAGTCCGTCAACCTTGACCTCGACGATGGTGCCCGAGAGCTGGTTGCGGCCGCTGATGCGCGACGCTCCAAGATGTGCCGAGCCGGCAGGCAGAAACTCCTGAAGAGCGCTGATCGGAATGCGGTGGTGGCCTCCGGGCGTCTTGATGGTCTTGATGCGGCCGGCCAGGATCCAGTGCTTCATAGCCGGGTAACTGATGCCGAGCTTCTCGGCGGCCTGGCGGGGAGTCAAAAGAGTAGACGAGATCATCCTCTATTGATAGACTCCTGCCCCGGCATCTTCAAGCGGTTGTTCAACTCCGGTTCGAAACGCGCCATCCCTTCCCATAAATGATGCACATCGGATGCTTGTGACTGCAATCACTCGACAGTGTTTGGCGCGGATGATAGCCTTCCGGGTGACTTTGAGCCGGGACTCTTGCGGGCCGCTATTTTCCCGCGGAGAAGGCGGACCGAAGGTCGTTGGGTCGCGACCGGCGGACTGCTCGCAAAATCGGCAAGCAAAATTCACATCGGAGGACTTGTGACAGCACAGGACTGGGTGTACTTCTTTCCGGCCGTGAGCGTTTTATCGCTCGTGGCCTTTTTCTTCGCACGCCAAGTATTCGGCTCAGGCCAGGGGACACCGGCTTTGCAGACGGTCGCCGGCGCCATCAGGGAACGCGCAGAGGCAATTCTGAAGCGTCATTACAAGATCGGGGCCGGGATGCTGGGTCTGTTGCTGCCCACATTTGCCTATGCGCAGCCGGAACACGCGGGCGGCGGCGAGGCCAATTTGGTATTGCCTGATTTGAGGTCCGTCAGTTTCGAGCATTTCTTCGGCTTGAACGGGCACGCCCTGTTGACGATCGGGCTGCTCTTTTGCGTCGGCGGTCTATTGTTTGGTCTGGCGATCTATGTGCAATTGAAGAACTCGCCGGTCCATCGCACCATGCTCGAAGTCTCCGAGCTGATCTACGAAACCTGCAAGACTTATCTGATCACGCAGGGCAAGTTCATCATGCTGCTCTGGGTCTTCATCGCGGTCATCATCTCGCTCTACTTCGGGTGGCTGGCGCCGGTGCCCAATAAACCTATCTGGATTACGCTGCCGATCATTCTGCTGTTCTCGCTCGTCGGCATCGCCGGCAGCTATGGCGTGGCGTGGTTCGGAATCCGCGTAAACACCTTTGCCAACTCGCGCACTGCCTTTGCCGGATTGCGCGGGAAACCGTATCCGATCATGGCCATTCCGCTAAAGGCCGGCATGAGCATCGGCATGTTGCTGATCTCGGTCGAACTGCTCATCATGCTGTTCATCCTTTTGTTCGTCCCGCGTGATTATGCAGGCCCCTGCTTCATCGGCTTCGCCATCGGCGAGAGCCTTGGCGCCGCTGCGCTGCGTATTGCGGGCGGCATCTTCACCAAGATCGCCGATATCGGCGCCGATCTCATGAAGATCGTCTTTAAGATCAAGGAAGACGATGCGCGCAACCCGGGTGTCATCGCAGATTGTACCGGCGACAATGCGGGCGACTCCGTTGGACCGAGCGCCGACGGCTTTGAAACCTATGGCGTCACCGGCGTGGCCCTGATCACCTTCATCCTTCTGGCAGTCAAGGATCCCACCATCCAGGCCCAACTGCTGGTTTGGATTTTCGTGATGCGCGTGGGAATGTTGCTCTCCAGCGCAGGTGCGTACTTCCTGAATACCGCCATCTCGAGCGCCAAGTACAAAGATGCCGACGAAATGGACTTCGAGACGCCACTGACCTCGCTGGTGTGGATCACGTCAGTGGTCTCAATCATCCTCACCTACATCGTTTCGTACTTGATGATTCCGACTCTTGGGGATGGGTCGCTGTGGTGGAAGCTGGCTTCCATCATCTCGTGCGGAACTCTAGCGGGCGCGCTGATACCCGAATTGGTTAAGGTCTTCACCTCGACCAAATCCACCCATGTCAAAGAAGTTGTTAAATCGGCGCAGGAAGGCGGAGCTTCCCTGGGAATCCTGTCGGGATTCGTAGCCGGCAATTTTTCGGCCTACTGGCTGGGGCTGAGCATGGTAGCTCTTATGGCGCTTGGCTATTACTTCAGCTTGGGCATACCGGATTTGCAGAATAATCCAGCGGGAATGATGCTGGCTCCAGCCGTCTTCGCATTTGGTCTCGTCGCCTTCGGCTTCCTGGGGATGGGTCCGGTCACAATTGCCGTGGACTCCTACGGGCCTGTAACCGACAATGCTCAATCGGTCTACGAGTTGTCGCTGATCGAAGAAGTTCCGGGCATCTTGCCTGAATTGAAGAAGGACTACGGCATTGACGCGAAGTTCGAACGCGCCAAACATCTGCTGGAAGCCAATGATGGTGCCGGCAATACCTTCAAGGCGACGGCCAAGCCGGTGCTCATCGGCACCGCCGTGGTCGGCGCAACAACGATGACCTTCTCGATCATCATGGCCCTGACCCACGGACTAACCGATAACGTTAATAAACTCTCTTTGCTGCACGCGCCGTTCATGCTCGGGTTGATCTGCGGCGGTGCGGTAATCTTCTGGTTCGCAGGCGCTTCGACACAGGCGGTCTCTACCGGAGCCTATCGCGCGGTCGAGTTCATCAAGGCGAACATCCACCTCGAAGGTGCGGAGAAAGCATCGGTCAGTGACAGTAAGAAGGTTGTTGAGATCTGCACGAAGTACGCGCAGAAGGGCATGTTCAACATCTTTCTCGCCGTCTTCTTCTCGACGCTTGCGTTCGCGTTCGTGGAACCGTTCTTGTTTATTGGCTATCTGTTCTCGATCGCGATCTTCGGTCTCTATGAGGCCATCTTCATGGCCAATGCCGGAGGCGCCTGGGACAATGCGAAGAAAATCGTTGAAGTCGACATGAAGCAGAAAGGGACACCTCTGCACGACGCAACCGTGATCGGAGACACCGTCGGCGATCCGTTCAAAGATACGTCGTCCGTGGCCATGAACCCGATTATCAAGTTCACAACCCTATTCGGATTGCTTGCTGTCGAACTGGCAGTGACGCTCAGTTCGAACAATCCTATGCTCACGCACATACTGGCAGTCGCGTTTTTCCTGGTGTCGGTGTTCTTTGTGCACAAATCATTCTATGGAATGAGAATTGAGTCCAAAGGATAGTAACTGGTTTCGGTCGAGTGGAATGCAACTCTGCCGTAATGCCACGGGTGGATGATCAGCAAACTGCGGCCCTGCGTGCAATGCGCGGGGCCGTGGTGTCTTTCCTCGTGGTCCAGGATTCGTGCCTGGCTATCCCGCTTTTCCAGACCACGATTAGAACGATCATTTACACGAAGAAGATCAAGACAAACAAATCTGGACCTCTGATTTGCGGAAGACGAATTGCGAGCGCTTGGTCGCTGAATCCTTGCGCAAAGGCGCTTTGCCGAGGCAAGGAATTCAGGCAACGCCAGGCTTGGTTCGATCGGGAATTTCCGGTATATCCCCACCTACAAAGTAGTTACTGTCTCGTTAACATAACCGCGCCGAAGCAAATCGTGTCGAACAAATTCTAAATTACTGAAAAACCTCCATAAAATCCTCAATTGCGGATCGCTTTGGCAAATCCTATCGCGAAAGAAAAGCGTTCTTTTAATCAATTGATATATGGACAGAGAAGCACTGAGAAGTTACTCTTATGCTAATAATTAACTAAATCGGACACCTATTGCTCCGTGCTTCCCTTTGAGTCACTTGCTCGAAGGGTCCCCAGAGTTGTTGTCTCGCGACTTCCTTTGAGTCTTCTCCAGGGAACGGGAGAGGTGTGCGCCTACATAGGAGCTTAGAGTAGTGAAGCCATATTCAGGTTTAACGCACAGAAATCGTTGGGCTAATGTCGTTGCCAACCGGATTTACCTACCTCGTCAAATCGCCATATTTGCAGCAGTTTTGGGCTGCCTGGCATTGGGCACGTCTGGTGCAAAAGCTCAGTCGGCAAGCAATATCACCTGCCAAAGCAATTCCTTCAACTCCGCTGGAACGGATACGTGCTCGGTCAATCTCAGCGGCGCTGCGCAGACTCAAACCCCCGTATACCTATACAGCAGTGATCCGGCCCTGACATTTCCAGGCACCGTTTATGTAAATGCAGGCGCATCATCCGCCACCTTTAGCGCGACTTTAGCCTCTGTATCATCAGCGCGTACCGTGTGGATCACAGCGCAAGCAAGTAGTGCAATGGGAAGCAAAGTTTCCTACGGGATCCAGTTGAGCGCCGCGTCAACCTCATCCTCACAACCACAGTTGAGCAATGTTTCCTGCCAAACCAGCTCCTTCAGTTCTGCCGGAACGGATACATGCTCGGTCAATCTCAGCGGAGCCACGCAGAGTCAGATCGCCGTAAGCCTATATAGCAGTGATCCGGCCCTGACGGTTCCAGGCACGATCTATGTAAATGCGGGCGTTTCATCGGCCACATTCAGCGCGACGCTAGCGTCCGTGTCATCAGCGCGTACGGTATGGATCACGGCGCAAGCAAGCAGTGGAACGGGAAGCAAAGTATCCTACGGGATCCAGTTGAGCGCCGCGTCGACTTCATCCTCACAACCACAGTTGAGCAATGTCTCCTGCCAGACCAGCTCTTTCAGTTCCGCTGGAACGGATGCATGCTCGGTTAATCTCAGTGGCGCCACGCAGAATCAGATCGCCGTAAGCTTATATAGCAGTGACCCGGCCCTGACGGTTCCAGGCACTGTCTATGTAAATGCCGGCGCTTCATCCGCCACCTTCAGCGCGACGTTAGCCTCTGTGTCATCAGCGCGTACAGTGTGGATCACGGCGCAAGCAAGTAGTGGAACGGGAAGCAAGGTTTCCTACGGGATCCAGTTGAGCGCCGCGTCGACCTCATCCTCACAACCACAATTGAGCACTGTCTCCTGCCAGACCAGCTCTTTCAGTTCCGCTGGAACGGATACATGCTCGGTTAATCTCAGTGGCGCCACGCAGAGTCAGATCGCCGTAAACCTGTATAGCAGCGATCCGGCCCTGACGGTCCCAGGCACTGTCTATGTAAATACGGGTGCTTCATCGGCCACATTCAGCGCGACTCTAGCTTCCGTATCATCGGCGCGTACGGTATGGATCACGGCGCAAGCAAGTAGTGGAACGGGAAGCAAAGTAACCTACGGGATCAAGTTGACTCCCTCGTCTACGTCTACGCAGACTCCGACGCTCACCGTGAACGCAACAAGCATCTCGTTTGGCCCTGTCACTGTGAATACCCAGTCGACGCAGACGGTGACCTTGACTTCCAGCGGAACGGCTCCTGTCACGGTAAATTCGGCTGCTGTAACCGGCAATGGATTCTCAGTGTCGGGATCGAGCTTTCCTGTCACTCTGAATCCCGGTCAATCGCTGAACCTGAATTTGCAATTTGCCCCGACCATTGCTGGTTCGGCTACCGGTCAGCTTACGGTTGTAAGCAACTCTTCATCCAATCCGACTGCAACTTTTGCGTTGAGTGGAACCGGTACATCCCATCAGGTTGATCTCAGTTGGAATCCGCCAGCCGCGACATCTGACCCGGTCGCGGGCTACAACGTCTATCGAGCTCCAGGTGGCACGACCTCATACCAGCGTCTCAATTCAACGCAGATCGGATACGCAAACTACACGGATTCTGCGGTCACAAGCGGGCAGACCTACGTTTACATGGTGAAGAGTGTCGACAGTGCGGGAGTGGAAAGCGCGCCTTCGAATACTGCCACCGCTACCGTTCCGTAGAGTTAACCACTGATTGCTCGTCACCGAGTGAGGCCCGCTGCATCTTAGCGGGCCTCACTCGGTCCTTACGAACCGAATACTGCTTCCTGGTCCGCTGACAATTCTGATTCAGAGCAAATTCAAGTTACGAAGCGCAACCAGAGAGTTGCGCAAGGGATTTGCGCTGTCGTCCGTTGGCGTCAAAATTTGCAGTGTCGAGCCAGGCTTCGAAGGCGGCTTTGCGGGCAGGCCACTCCGAATCGAGCATTGAGAACCAGGCCGTGTCGCGGTTCTGGCCTTTCAAGAGCATGTGCTGTCGGAAGATGCCTTCAAAGGTGAATCCGAGGCGCAGGGCGGCGCGGCGCGAGGGCGCGTTTTTCGCGTTACACTTCCACTCGTAGCGGCGGTAGCCAAGGTCCTCAAAGATGTGGCGGGCCATCAGGTACATTGCCTCTGTCGCAGCGACGGTGCGCTGCAGCGAGGGCGCGAGCAGAATGTTGCCGACTTCGATGACGCCATTGGCGGGATCCATGCGCATATAGCTGGCATAGCCCTCCGTGCAGCCGTTCTTCTCCTTTAAGAGCGCGAAGAAAACTGCGTTTGACCCGGCTTGCTTTTCTTCAAGCGCGCGGTGCAGTTCGGCCTCACTGGCGTACGGGCCATCCGCCAGGTACGTCCACACTTCATCGTGGCCGTGTACAGCCTGCCAGAGGTCGGCAGTGTGCAACTCTGCATCCAGTGGCTCCAGCATTACGTGCCTGCCGTGCAGGGGAACGCGGGAGGGAAGCGGGACGGGTTTCCATGCGGGTAGGTTTTGCGGGATCTCGGGCACGGATTCAGCCTATCAGTCGTCAAAACCGGGTGTTGGGAGGAGCCAGAAGAGTAACGTCCGCATTCTCCACATTTCGGACGATTTCACACAGGGAAAGGGGCTAAATGCACTGTTTCTGCGCCTTGTAAGGGCTGCAATGGCGCACTAGGCTTGTATTTCAGAACGGACAGAGCCCGGGGGACCCCGTCTGCACTGCATTTTGGGCAATTTGGATGCCGGAAACCCGTATTTTTCAAGCCCTTTTAAGCTTTCCACAGGCTGATTGGCGGCATTTAGCAACCGGATGCGCGATTTAACATCGAAATACTAGATGTTGTGGTTTGCGGTTGACAGACACCATAGACAGCGTTATTTTTGCAACTGCGACTGTAAACAGACTGTAACTTTCCAGCCCGGTTACAGGCCGCACAAGACTGAAAAACCCGCGGTACAGAAGAAGCCCCCGTTTTTCCGTTCACTGCACCACTTAACCCCCCAATTTTGGCTGCGTTAAGACCAAGGGACAGGTATTCAAAGAAATCGCCAGATAGAGAGGAACCGATGAGCGAGGCCAACCTTCAAACGACCGCTGCAGCCCTGCAAGCCCCCTACAGCCAGGGTGGCCTGACATTTTCACGCCGTTTTTCAACCGAGGGGAAATCCCCATACGACGACGTGCAGTGGGAGCGCCGTACAGCCCTGATCGCCGACAGCAAAGGCAACACGATCTTCGAGCAGAAGAACGTGGAGGTGCCGGTCGACTGGTCGATGACGGCGACCAACATTGTGGCCTCGAAGTATCTGCATGGAACGATCGGCTCGCCGGAACGCGAAACAGGAGTGCGGCAGCTGGTGTCGCGCGTAGCCGAGACGGTGCGCGACTGGGGCATCGCCGGCGGTTACTTCGCCAGCGACAATGACGCAGCCATCTTTCACGATGAGCTGGCCAACATGCTGCTGACGCAGAAGGTGGCGTTCAACTCGCCGGTATGGTTCAACGTGGGCTGCGACCGGCTGGAGCCGTTTGCTGCAGGGCAGAACTGGCATTGGGATCCGATGACGGGCGGCGTGGTGCACGCGGCGACGGGTTATAAGAATCCGCAGTGCTCGGCCTGCTTCATTAACGCCGTCGACGATTCGATGGAAGGCATCATGGATCTGGCGCGGACCGAGGCGCTGCTGTTCAAGTACGGCTCGGGCACGGGAACGAACTTCAGCTCTCTGCGTTCGAGCCACGAAGGCGTGACGGGCGGCGGCACGGCGAGCGGACCGCTGAGCTTCATGCGTGGTCTCGATGCGTTTGCGGGCGTCATCAAGAGCGGCGGCAAGACGCGTCGCGCGGCCAAGATGGCGATCCTGAACGTCGAGCATCCTGACATCATCGACTTCATCGAGTGCAAGGCGAAGGAAGAGCAGAAGGCCCACACGCTGATCCGGAACGGCTACGACGGCTCGGGGCCGGACTCAGAGGCCTTCTCGTCGATCTTCTTTCAGAACGCCAACAACTCAGTGCGCGTGACCGACGAGTTCATGCGCGCATATGAAAACGACAGCGATTTCACGACCAAGACAGTGAAAGGTGCGAATCCGGTCAAGAGCTACAAGGCCCGCGACATCATGCGCAAGATTGCCGAGGCCACATGGCTTTGCGGCGATCCCGGCCTGCAGTTCGACAGCACGATCAACAAGTGGCACACCAGCAAGAACACAGCGCCGATCAATGCGTCGAATCCCTGCTCGGAGTACATGTTCCTCGACAACTCGGCGTGCAACCTGGCGAGCTTCAACCTGATGAAGTTCCTGACTCCCTTAGGGACGTTCAACATTCCCGAATATCGGCATGCGATTTCGGTTGTCATCACGGCGATGGAAATCCTGGTCGACAACTCCGGGTATCCGACGGAATGGATCTCGCGCAATTCGCATGACTATCGTCCGCTGGGCCTGGGATATGCGAACCTTGGTGCGCTGCTGATGTCGTTCGGCCTGCCCTATGATTCGGCGGCAGGACGCGATCTGGCGGCGGCACTCACGGCGATCATGTGCGGTCAGGCGTATCTGCAGTCGGCAGTGCTGGCTGCCAATTGCCCGGCGCTCAAGTCGGCTACACCGCTCACGGCTAGCGTGGAGCGACAGGGCGGAGCATGCCCGGGCTTCTACGTGAATCGCGAGCCGTTCCTCAACGTGATTCGGATGCATCGCGCCGAAGTGAATAACATCGGCAAGTCGCGCATCGGCAGCGAACCGTTCATGGTGCCGCAGCTCGAAGCGCTGATTGATTCGAGCCGCGAGTGCTGGGATATGGCGCTTTCATACGGCGAGCGCTACGGCTATCGCAACTCGCAGACCACGGTGCTGGCGCCTACGGGCACCATCGGCTTCATGATGGATTGCGACACCACGGGTATCGAGCCTGATTTGGCGCTGGTGAAGTACAAGAAGCTGGTTGGCGGGGGCATGATCAAGATCGTCAACAACACGGTTCCGGCGGCACTTTTCAAGCTGGGCTACAACAACGACCAGGTCGATGCAATCGTGAGCTACATCGACGCGACCGGAACCATCGAAGGCGCACCAGGCATCAAGCCCGAGCACCTCTCTGTGTTCGACTGCAGCTTCAAGCCGTCCAAGGGAACCCGCTCGATCAACTACATGGGCCACATCAAGATGATGTCTGCCACGCAACCGTTCCTGTCGGGCGCGATCTCAAAGACCGTTAACCTACCGCATGAAGCGACGGTAGAAGAAGTGGCCGAAGCCTATGCCGAGAGCTGGCGCCAGGGCATCAAAGCTGTAGCGATCTATCGCGATGGTTCGAAGGGTGTGCAGCCCTTGAATACCAGCATGGACGCGAAGAAGGAACCCTCGGCAGTGGAAGCCGCAGGCCAGCGCGTGATGGCGCAGCTTGCAGCAGGGCAACCGGCGGCCGAGGCCGACCTGAAAGCGCTCGAGGCGAAGATCAGCGAGAGGCTCGAAGTTACGGCGAAGTCGGTAGTAGCCGCGGCTAATGCTTTCCAGCGCGCTCTCGAGGAGATTGCACGGGCGACCTCAGTTCCGCAGATGACGGCCGCACTAGGGTCGGAAGAGCCGGTGATGCAGGATCTGAACGGGCCGCCGCGTGCCGTGCGTCATCGCTTGCAGGCAGAACGCGCTTCCATCACCCACAAGTTTTCGATTGCGGGTCATGAAGGCTACATTACGGTGGGTCTGTATCCGACGGGGCAGCCTGGCGAGATCTTCATCAAGATGGCAAAAGAAGGTTCGACCGTCTCCGGCTTGATGGATGCGTTCGCGACTTCGATTTCGCTGGCACTGCAGCATGGCGTTCCGCTGCGCGTGCTGTGCGAGAAGTTCGCGCACACCCGTTTCGAGCCCTCGGGCTGGACGGGCAACGAGCAGATCGGCTACGCGAAGAGCTTGATGGACTATATTTTCCGCTGGCTGAATCTGCGCTTCCTTTCGGGCGAGCAGTTGACGCTATTCGCGGGGCTTGCTCCGCACGCTGCGCCGCTCCCGGAGTCGCCAACGATCCTGCCGGACATCGATCCGGAAGAGGATCCGGCCGCGCACAAGCAGCTTTCCAAGCTGGCTGAAGAAATGTCGCGCCGCCTCGGTGGTGGCATGGGCAGCACTTCGGCTCCGGGCGGCAGCATTCCGCCGGAAGCTCAGTCGACAATCGCAGCTTCAGCGAGCCATGGGCCGACGTTGCAGGATCGCGGCTTGTTCCACGCATCCGAGGCAATGCGCAGCATGTACGAGATGGGCGATGCGCCGAGCTGCTCCACCTGCGGAGCCATCATGGTTCGCAATGGAAGCTGCTACCGCTGCATGAGCTGCGGCTCAACTTCGGGATGCAGTTAGTTTTGTAGTCTGGGGTTCGATGGGGCGGCGTTGATGATGGAGCAGGCTTTGGCCTGCTCCATTGTTCTTGGGTTTATCGATGAATGCAAATACCAGCCCTCACTTATCTCGAGCGCTGCTTTATTCGGTGGTGGTAGAGCCGTAGTCTGTGGGCTGTAGAGCGGTGCCGCGAATCTGTTGAATGAAAAGGGGCACTTCCTTATCAATTAGGTCCGCGCGGTCAATCTGGATGTAGTGCGAGCTGCCCTTCGCGATGATTCTCCGGCTCCGTGTGGAAAGCTTCTTCAGGTTCTCCTGCAGCTGGTTCCATGCCGCCTCCGCCATCCTTTGAGTTGAATTCTCGGTGGCCATAGTCTTCTCAGGATCATGCGACAAAATGAGAATCGGCAATGAACCGTACGGGCCCGAATGGACCGTCTCGAGGCCGGATCGCTCCATATTGCGCATTTCGTTCATCGGAGAATCGACATGAATCTCGCAGTGATCCTCCGCCTGCAATCGCGAGGACCGGGCATCGAGGCTATGCGTGCTTTTCGAGCACATCCCCATGAGGCGGGGAACGCCGACGCTGAACGCCGCATTCCCGACCAGGGCAATCACCCACGGAGGCGGTCCTTTCCCCATCATCGCCTTGATCGCCGGGTTTTCCTGCTGCATCGGCGTTGAACCGTCGACAAACACCATCCCGGCAAGGTCCTCGGGATAGTGCGCCGCATATGCACGCATGTAAATCCCGGCAATCGAATGACCCATCAGGACAATGGGAAGGTCGATCCTGGCCTCTCGCAGCAGGCCGTGCAATTCGGCGGCGAGATGGTCTGCATCGCGCGGGGCCGGCCCTGTTTCGCTCCAACCGAATCCGGCCCGGTCATAGGCACAGACGCGCGTGGTCTTCGCGAGTGCTGGCTGGATGCCTGCCCAGATGACCGCATCATCTCCCAGGCCGGCATCGAGAACAATCGTTGGCGAGCCGCTCCCGGTGCAGTACATGTGCATCTTGTACCCATTGACGGCGTACATTTCGCCGGGCGGTGGGTTGTGCGCGCGAAACCACAGCCGTGCGATGGCGTTGTAACTGGCGCTTCCAGCCACGGCGGCTGCAACCAGAACAACCGCCGACAACACCATCCTTTCCGCAACGCGCCGCCATCTCTTTGAGACCTTCGCGGAAAGTGAAAGAATGCGGCGAATGCTCAGCCAGACAACCACAACTCCGATGAGCAGAATGAGCGCAGGCAGGACAACGTATTCAAAATCCAAGAAACACCTCGATTCCAATTCGGTGAGTCGAAGCTCAATGGAGAATTGTAAGCTCAGTCCCGCTTGCGCATAGGGCACCGCTGAAGCCAAGCCTCGGGTGCAGTGATTCGCGAACGCGGAGGACCGGATGTTCTCTCTTTACGATCGAGTGCGGTCTACGCCGGACTTGCCATTCAGGCAAGAGGATATTTCCTGAGCGCAGCGGATCACATGCTGCGCGATTGCCGGTACGCAATGCGCGGCGAGCCGCGTTGTCGATCCGGAGATGCTGACTGCTGCAATCGGATGACCTGATGCGTCAAGAATTGGCGCGCCCACACAGCGAGTTCCGATCTCCATCTCCTCGTCGTCGACCGCATATCCGCGACGGCGTACGCGATCCAGCGCCTCGAGAAGCTCGTCAGGCGACATAAGCGTCTTCGAAGTAAAGCTTGCGAATTGGATCTTTGAAATGGTCTTCACGACGTCTTCGGCCGGCATGTAAGCGAGGATGGCCTTGCCCAGGGAAGTGCTGTACACCGGATTCGATGTTCCGGTGCGTGAACTGACGCAGACGCGGCGATTGATCGGTTCAATCTTGTTGATGTAGACAATGCGAGTTTTGTGCAGTACGCCCAGGTGCACGGTCTCGCCCACTCTCAACGCAAGTTTGCGCAGGTGTGGATGGACCCGCGAGCGCAGGTCGATCTGCTCAACGGCGCGGCTGCCCATGTCATAGAGCTTCAGGCCGAGGCGATAACGACTCGCCGGAGCGCGCTCAATCATGCCGGTGCGCTCGAGCGCCATGAGGGCGCGATGTGCGGTGCTCTTGTGCAGACCCATGCGCTGACATATCTCGGCAAGGCTCAGCGAGTTGTCGCTGGCACCGAGCAGATCGAGAATCGCAACAACGCGATCAAGGCCCTGCAATTGATATGGATCATTGTGATCGGGTTGAGTCGCAGCGCTTGGAGCTGGCGGCGCCTGCAGCTTCTTTGGCCGCTTCAACACCGTTCGCGGTGCAATGGCAGAAGGTGTAGACCGATGCGGCGACTTCCGTTCCCGGGCGGTACCGCTCTCGAGGGACTCCGCCTTCATAGAACCTCCAGTGTGTGCGCTAATGGGGAAAGCGCGAGAATGTCTGACTGAACGATCCAGTATAGCGCCGTTGAATTTGCTGCGGAATGTCACGCGAGATTCTCCGTCTTGCCTTCATGCAAGATCGATCATGAAAGCCATAACAGGGGCTGTCGAACAGGGTGGTTGCGAATGACTTCAGGAACTTGAGGATCGGGATCGAGGCGCTTCCATAGGTCGAGATATTCGCTTTTGCGATATGCGAGGCCGGCAAACAGCAGGCTTGGCTGTCGCACCGGCAGATCGTCGAAGTATTGCACGTCGTGACGATAGGGCCACGATTGCTTGTTTGCGATATACGGAGCCATGAAGCGAAAGCAGGCGGCAAGACCTCGTCCGTCCGCGAGCGCATACTCCCACAGGTTGTCGGATCCGGTCGACAGGACATGCGCCAGCATGCCAAGCGCGTCGAGGTTGAAGAGAGAGTAGCCGTAGGGTTTGGTGCGAGCGAGTTCAAGGGGGAAGCTTCCATCCGTAGCGATTTGCGTGGGGATAATGGTGCCCTTGAAACGATCGCGAGATTCACGCATTACGCTCCCATCGCCGGTGAGCAAAGCAAATTCAGCCGCCTGCAGAAGCCAGCACGAGCCGTGATTGTTCTTCGCATCGCGCTCCTTGCGTCCGGGCTCGGATGTTCGCATCCAGGCGAGATACTCAGCGAACCAATTTCGCGTGCCCTGCCAATCGGATTCTGAAAGTGCGCCGCCGTTGTGAAGGACGATAGCCGCCTGCGCCACTTCGACGAGGTGCAGTGTGTCGATGATTCCGTAGCTGCGTCCGGTGCTGACGCCGTGCACGGCTTGCGCGTATTGCAGATTCGGATTCATGCGTGTCGCCGGCTCAATGAACCAGGCACGAAGGTGCGCAGCGGCGCGTTCGGCGAAGTCGCGGTGATTTGTGAGCATCCAGGCCGCGACGAGAGCGGGAACCTCGATGCTGAGCCGAATCAGCAACAGGCGGTGCGTGTTGAAGTTTCCGGGATTCGATTCGCCGTCACGATTGAGATACGGGCCGTTGGTATCCCTCGGATCAGGCCAGAAATAATCCGCCTCGGAAAAATAGTCGTGCAGACCGCCGGCGCTGCGCGGAGCAGGCGCGGAGACGATGGTTGTCGGCTGTTCCTGCAAATATCGCCGCGCCGCGCTGAGCACGCGCTCTCGCTCGAGGACCTCAACGGTCTCGCGCGGATGCTGAAGGATATTGTCTGCATCACCAAACATCGATCGCGGCGCTGCAACGGCTGCGGCACTTAGCGAAAGGAATTCCCGACGCGAGAGTTGAGTCATCGATGATCCTTGCCGGGGCGACTTCGGAACATCACTTTCCGGCGATCTGCGAGAGCTCAGATCCCGCGAGTAGAAAAGCGCCTACGCCGTATACATAGCTGGACGAAGGCTTGAATTTACCCGGCTCACCGCCGATGGGCTGAATCGAGCCAAGCCTGCCATCCGCGTATACATGCGTCAGCATTCCTTGCCAGGATTTCTTCACCACGGGCAGATACTTTTTGCGATCGAGCAGCTTGTTATGGATTCCCCATGCCATGGCGTAGGTGAAGAAACCAGAGCCCGAGATTTCAGGATTCGGATACGAGCCGGGATCGAGTAGACTCGTGCGCCATAAGCCGTCGGACTGCTGCAGGCCGGCAATCCGCTCAGCCATATCCTTGAACTGTTTTTCGTACTTGGCACGATCTGGATAGTCCGCGGGCATGCGCTGGAGGACGAAGGCCAACCCCGCAAGAACCCACCCGTTGCCGCGCGACCAGAAGACTTTCTCGCCGTTTGCTTCGCGCATGGTCAGGAACCGGTCGTCGCGGAAGTAGAGATGCTCGGCCTGATCGTAGAGCGCGCCGGAGGTGATCCACCACTCACGATTCATGAAGTCAAGATAGCGGCGATCGCCGGTGGCTACGGAGAGTTGCGCGAGGACCGGCGGCGCCATGTAGAGCGCATCGCACCACCACCAGAGACTCTTTTGTGGATCGTCGGGACGCGCCAGCAGCTTGTCCATGCCGTCGCGCGTCGGAGCGATCTGTTCGGGCTTCTGATCTTCGGCGTAAAAAGCAAGGTAGGTCAGGCCGATGGCTTCGTCGTCGGCATGAGCAATGCGCGGGCCGAGTTCCCAGTCGTTGTCGCGCGCGATCTGTAGAACCCGATCGTGATAGCGCCGGTCGCCCGTGGTCTTCGATGCCGCGAGAAGACCGTCGTAGAGCGCGGCGAATGTCCATTGAATGTTGTAGCGGCCCTCGGAGTGTTGTAGCTGCCAGTCGGCAACTTTCTTCATCGCCTTGAGAATGGCCGGCCGCTTCAGGCTGGGAGAAAGGTCAGCGGCAAGCGGTCCGGGATCGTCCGGTTGATCGCCGGCCGCCGCACGCTCATCAATAACGGGGGGTGTGCCTTGAGCTGAGGCCGGAGTGCGTGGCAAGAAAGCGAATGCCAAAACCAGGACGGTCAAAAGCGATTTCTTCATGAACTTATCCGCGGTCAGTTACTGCGAGTTAGTGTAACGAGTCACAGCATAATGCATGTTGATGCGGCATGCTCGTCTGCCCTTGAGAGAGAAGCAGAGCATGCCGCGATTTCTGGATGCGAACCTCGCCTTAGAACGTCAGACGTGCGCCCACCTGGATGAGTCGAGGACTCGCCGCTGCGGTGATCTTTCCGTTGTTCCCGGAGGAGAGAGACGCAGTCGGGTTATTGAGGCTTACGAGGTTGAACACGTTCGTGGCCTCTCCGCGCAGCTGGAATGTGAAACGCTCACCGAAGTGGATGTCGCGAAGAACTCCGAGGTCGATGTCGCGGTATCCCGGTCCGCGCAGATAATCGCGAGGTGCGTTGCCGTCGGCGCCGCCGGGTCCAATGCCGCCCGAAACGCCAGGCCCGTTGGCAATGAAGGCTGCCGTGTTGAACCACTCAGATGCAACGGCCGAGCGGCTTCTGTGAGGATCGAGGAACGCGCTCACTCCCGTAACCAGGTTGGGGCGGTTGGCGTTGGCGCTATCGAAGTTCTTGTTTGAGCCAGTGGTGATGCTGAACGGCGAGCCGCTTTGCAGCGAAACAATCGGCGAGATCGTCCATCCGTTCGCCAACTGCTTCACGATGGAGTTGGAGCCGTTGTAGTAGTTGATGTTCCAAATGCCCGAGATGCTTCCAACGTGCCGGCGGTCGTTATCCGTCGGTCCTCTTTCTTCCCACAAATTGGCAAAATCCTGGGCAGTTGCCTGGCCAATTGCCGATTCATTCACGCTCTGGAAAGAGTGGCTCCAGACGTAGAATCCGCTGAGCATCAGGTTATGCGTGAGTGGCCGGTTCGCCGAGACCTGCAGCGAGTGATACGACGCAGTCTCGTTGGATTCGTCATAGGTGATCTGACCAAGCGTGTGGTTGTTGTTGTACGGGCGTCGCGCATCAATGCTTGCCTGCGATGTGCTGGCTCCAGTCGCATAGGGCGCGTAGTTCTTGTCGATCATGAACGGGAGATGATGGGAAAGCGTGCCGACATACGCCACGGTGGCGCTGACGTTCCTTGGCAACTGGCGCTGCACGGCTGCATTGAGCTGGTAAACCAGCGGCCATTGATAATTCGGCGCAATCGTCTCGATGCTGGCATCGGTAATGAAGCGGGGACTTGATGGGTTGTAGACGTAGGGGAAGATGTCTCCGTTGGGAAACGAGGACGCGGTCCCGTTAACCAGCGTGGGTCCATAGACATTGGAGAACGAGGCGATGGAGTTGAACGTCTGACGCACTGCGAACGGTTGCGCGTTGGCGGGTTGATTCCATTCGTTGCCGCTGACGCTGCCGTAGAAGACACCAGCACCCGCGCGGACCGCTGTCTTGCCGTCGCCAAATGGATCCCATGCAATTCCGACACGCGGGGAGACATGGTGGAAGCGGTTGTCGGCGATACCGCGCGGCACCCCGGAGTCTCCGGGGAAGAGCATTCCCAGAGGAGCCGAGGGAACCTTCGTGGACTGGACGCCGGGGATAAAGGTCGCGGTCAGGTTTTGCGATTCGACCGGCGACAACTGCAGGTCATACCGCAATCCCAGATTAAATGTCAGCCGCGGAAGAATCCGATACGTATCCTGCAAGAAGAGCGAATAGTACCAGCCGCTCATCAGCGAGTGATACGGAGTGTCCTGTTCCATCGTGCTCACTTGGCCGGTTACAAAATCGGCCAGCGCATTCCCGGTGGACGTGGGCGCGGACGAGGCAAAGTTGAAGACGCCGAAGTTGTATAGGTTGCCGATGATCGCGTCTTTTTCCAGCGAGGCTTCGCCGCCGAAATCGAGCGAGTGCTTGCCCTTGACTTTGCTCACCATGTCACGAAGCGAGTAAAAACTCGTGTCGCTAACTGGTCCGGCCAAGGCACCGGCGGCGCTGATGTATCCGGAAATTGCCAGCTGCGGGAGTGTCTTCGGTCCCTGCGTGGTGAATGTCGAGCCCAGATCGTCCATGCCGACGGTTGGAAGGTTGGCGCGTCCGCCGGCGACTCTTGTGAATGTGAACCAGGCCTGATTAGCAGTCTCAGCGCTGAAGGTGTGAATATCGCTGATGTTCACCACAGTCTGCTTGGCATACGACTGATTGATCGTGAAAGGGATGTTGCCGCCGCCGTAAGCGTTCTGCGTGCTTTTCAGGTAGAAGTAACTGGCTGCGACGTGGTCCTTCTCTGACAGCACTTGGTCGTACTTCCCGAGGTATTCATCCTGGTTCGTCGGGCCGGTAAAGAAGCCCACGTAGTTGTTATTCGGAGCGTTGGGCAGCGGAATGTATTTGGTCATGATGTTGCCGGCCGCTTGATCCAAGAGGCTTGTTGGAACGCAATTTGGTGTTGGAGCCGCACAGTTTGGCGAACTGTTAGTTCCATCCACCTGCACCTTCGTTGTCTTCGAAGTGCCGGGCATGTAGACCTTGAAGGAGTCCGCCGTGAAGTCGCCCAGGCGCTCAGCGGCTGTGGGCACAATGGCGCCACTGAGCAACTGCCCAACAACTTGTCGCAAGCCGGCGTAGCTGAAGAAGAAGAACGCCTTATCCTGCTTGATCGGGCCGCCAACCGTGCCGCCAAACTGATTGCGATGGTAGGGGGCGTTGATAAATTTTCCGGTCAGCGGATTCTTGGGCGCATTCCAGGGATATGCATTGAAATCGGTGTTGCGATTGAACTCGAACAAGGAACCATGCCACCGGTTCGTTCCAGAGCGAGTCACAGCAGTGACAACTGCGCCGGACATGCGTCCGTACTGGGCCGCGAAATTGTTTGTCTCGACACGGAACTCCTGCAACGCGTCCGGATTGGGCAGCGGGTTGCCGTAGTTGCGCAGACCTGTCATGTTGATGCCGCCATCGAGGTAGTAGGCGACCAAAGGAGTGCCGCCATCGATGCCGCCGTTGACCACGACTTGCGTGGATGGGTTGCCGATCACAAAGTTCGGCGTGCCGCTGGGGTTGCTTTGCGCGCTGGCGCTGTTGGATTGCACGCCGGGCGTGAGCGATAGCTCTGCGTATGCATTGCGGTTCACAAGCGGAAGGCCGATGATTTCGTCCGGCAGAATGGTTCTTCCCAACTCCGCGGATGTCGTATTCACCACTGGCGGCGCTTCCGTTACGGTGATGGTCTGCGTTTCGGTGCCGATTGCCAGAGCTATGGGAATCGTAAGTGTTTGATCAACGCTGAGAACGATGTTCTTCTGAACAAACCGCTTGAAGCCATCTGCATTTACTTCGAGGGTGTAGGTGCCGACGGGAAGATAATCGATGCTGTACCCGCCGTAACCGTTGGCCGTGGTGGTGCGGGAGAATCCGGTGGCACCGTTCGTGGCTTTGATTGTCGCCCTCGGAACGACCGCGCCCTGCTGATCGTTCACCGTGCCGACAATGGAACCCGTAATCTGTTGCGCCTTCGAGGGTGTTATTGCCATAAGCGAGAGCAGGATGAGGCATGCCAATCCGAACATGCACCCTTTCCTGGTTTTGGAAATTACGTGCTTCGACCTCCGGAAATTGCTCATCATTTGCTCCTTGTCGTGACCTGGCTCGTAAAGCTTGTGCCGGCTCTTTGGCGCACTTCAAAATGGACAGAAGGCGCCGGGGAGTATTCTGCGAATCGTGCAGTGGGAGTGTCAACGAACATAGGTCGCTTCCGTTCCGCTGGCAGGGACGGCGGGAAAATTTCGAACGGTGTGCTGAGATATCAATTGCATGGCAGAGGAACAAGCTTGGCAACTGTTCAAGTACTTCCTTATGAGGGGTTTCGCACGAAGACAATCGATTGGTCCCGGCGCGAGGCGCTGAAGGGCGCGGGTGCATTTCTGCTGGCATTCTCGAAGTGGTTTCGAAGCTGAGTGCGAATCTGAACCAACATTGGGACGCAGATTTCGTGCGAAAAACAAGCCGCGGATGGGTGTATAGGAGCCAGATTGTGACGATCAATTCTGATGTTGGCAGTGACCTGATTCTTCCTTCTGAACCTGCTGCACCGGTGACCGATCCCGAGCCTGGATTACGACGCCAGGTTCTCGTGCACAACTCCGCAATGATGCTAGTACGACACGAGATGTGCAAAGGGTGGCGCGGAGCAGCGCATCGTCACCCGCACGAACAAATGGTCTATGTTCTCAGTGGCCGAATCAGAGTCAGAGTTGAGGCAGCATGGTGCGAGGCTGTGGCGGGCGATAACTTCATCGTGACGTCGAATGCCGAACATGAGGCAGAGGCGCTGGAGGATTCGGTCGTTCTGGATGTCTTTACGCCGGCGCGCGAAGACTACTGCATGACATAGGTCCGGCCAGTCGCTATCCTTGATCGCATATGCCGGAGCGCAGCCCTGGCAAATTCGTACATTGGTTGTTCGGCTCCCGCGATGGCGCCCCGGGCCGCCTGGTGCCGCGGTGGATCTTTCTGCGCGCGTTGGCGGCGATTTACTTTTCGGCGTTCTTCTCTTTGCTGTTTCAGATCAAGGGTCTGATCGGGCCTCAGGGCATTCTTCCCGTGCAGGAATATCTGGCCGCGGTCGCCCAGCAGTATCCGTCAACGAAGCTCTGGTTTGCGCCGACACTGTTCTGGTTGTCCGCAAGTTCGCATGCACTGATGGTTGTCATGTGGCTAGGCCTCGCGGCATCAGTCGTGGCGTTTGTGAATCTGTGGCCGCGGCTCAGCTTCTTCATCTGCTTCGTCTGCTTTCTTTCGTTTGTGTCGGCCGCCGGTGAGTTCGCGAATTACCAATCCGATGGAATGCTGCTCGAAGCCGGATTCATCGCGCTCTTCTTTGCACCGCGCGGCCTGTTGCCGGGGCTCGGCGCAAGCACGCTACCGTCGCGCGCCAGCCTTTTTCTGCTGCAGTGGGAGTGGTTCCGCATCTATTTCGAATCGGGCATGGTGAAGCTCGTCAGCGGCGATCGGCAGTGGCGCACGCTGACCGCGATGGACCAGTACTACCAGAATGGCCCCCTGCCTACGTGGATCGGCTGGTACGTCGAGCATCTGCCGCACTGGTTTCATGCCGCCAGTGCCGCGGGCACGCTGGTACTGGAACTCGTGCTGGTGTGGATGCTCTTCTTCCCGAGACGCGTACGCATCATCTGTTTCTTCATCGTCACGCCGTGGCAGATCGGCGTCATCCTGACGGCCAACTACACGTTCCTGAATTACCTCGTGCTTTCGCTGGGGTTTCTTTTGCTGGATGATCGATTCCTGCTGCCGCTCGTCCCGGCGCGATATCGGGGAGCGGTGTCTGCACATGCAGTCCCTCCGAATGCGAAGGAGGAAGCGGAACTGCAGAAAGCGTCGGACGATCAAGCCGAGCTTATCATTGAGCCACCAAAGCGCAACGCCCACGTGCCGCGCAGACTCCGCGATCACCTCGAGGCCATTCGTCTGGCTATCGCTGCCGTCATGCTCACCTGGATCTTTTACAACACGACAGCGGAGATGATCGGCATTCGGTTTCGCGATTCTCCACTGCCCACCATGCCGATCGCCGCGCTCGACCCATTTCGAATCGCCAACCAATATGGGTTGTTCGCCGTGATGACCAACGGGCGATATGAGATCGAGTTCCAGGGCTCCAACGATGGCCAGAACTGGACCGCGTATCCCTTCCGCTACAAGCCGCAGGCACTGAACGAAGCGCCCCGCATCTACGCGCCCTATCAACCACGCTTCGACTGGAACCTGTGGTTTGCGTCTCTGGGAGACTGGCGTCAGGACGAACTTGTGCCGCTCACAGAGGAACATTTGCTCGAGAACGACAAGGATGTTGTGGCACTTTTCAAAAGCAATCCGTTTTCGCAGGCGCCGCCCCGCTTCGTGCGTGCGGTTCTGTGGCAATACTGGTTCACCTCGCGCGAAGAGAAGCGGGCAACAGGCAACTGGTGGCGCCGGCAGTATTTGGGGTTGTACGCTCCGCTGCTTACCAGGACGCCCGAAGGCACGGACCGTCGTTGTTCAATGGCCAGACATTCTGCCAGTCCACGACTAAGACTAAATCTGAAAGAATAAGTGCATGA
This sequence comes from uncultured Acidobacteriaceae bacterium, assembly GCA_963735215.1. Classification (GTDB taxonomy): domain Bacteria; phylum Acidobacteriota; class Terriglobia; order Terriglobales; family Acidobacteriaceae; genus Telmatobacter. Next base: position 180,063 of record CAVTKF010000022.1, read on the forward strand.
AGCGGGCGTATGTCATCGGCTCCGGCCCCAACGGACTCTCCGCCGCGATCGTACTGGCACAGGCCGGCATCGATGTCGAGGTCTTCGAGGCAGAGGAGATACCCGGGGGCGGTGCGCGAACGCTGCCGTTAACGCTGCCGGGATTCCAGCACGACTTCGGCTCGGCTGTGCATCCCATGGCTGCGGGTTCGCCGTTCTTTATGACGCTTCCCCTGGGCGAGCATGGGCTCGGCTGGATACACGGCGAAGCTCCGCTGGCACACCCACTCGACGACGGCACCGCCGTGATGCTGGAGCACGATCTCGCCGATCAGGACGAGGAGTTCGGTCTGGACGCACGAGCGTGGCGCAGCCTGGTGACGCCGCTGATCGATCACTGGGATCAATTCACCGAGGAAGCATTGGGGCCGGTTATACACCTGCCGCACCACCCTTTCCTCATGGCACGCTTCGGCATAGTTGCGTTTCAGTCGGCACGGCGTATCGCGACTCATCACTTCACGCACCCGCGTGTGCGCGCCTTGTTTGCCGGGCTCGCGGCGCATTCCTTCCTGAGTCTCGATGACACACTGAGCTCGGCAATAGCCCTCGTGCTGGGGGCGGCGGCACACAAGGTTGGTTGGCCTGTTCCCCACGGGGGATCGCAAGCCATCACCAGGGCGCTCATCGGGCATTTGCAAAGCCTCGGAGGCAAGATTCACACCTCGCGGCGCATCGACGCGCGGGCTTTCCATCAATGGAATGGACGAGATGCGTTGACACTGTTTGATACCTCGCCGCGACAATTCGTTGCCATCGCGGACGACTGCCTTACTCCGGGCTTCCGCATGTTGATGGAACGATTCAAACCCGGGCCGGGAGTCTTCAAGATTGACTACGCGCTCTCCCAGCCGGTGCCCTGGCAGGCGGCAGAGTGCAGACGCGCCATCACAATTCATCTCGGCGGCTCGTTCGATGAGATCGCCGATGCGGAGAGTGCAGTAATGAAGGGACGGCATCCGGAGCGACCCTTTGTGCTGGCGGCGCAGCCATCTCTTTTTGATCCAACGCGCGCTCCGCAGGGGCAACACACATTCTGGGCCTATTGCCACGTCCCCAACGGTTCCACGATGGATATGACTGCGCGCATTGAGGCGCAGATTGAGCGCTTTGCGCCGGGCTTTTGCGATTGTATTCTGGCCCGTCATGTATCGACGCCGGCAACCCTCGAGCGGATGAATGCGAACCTGCTCGGTGGCGACATCAGCGGCGGAGCCATGACGATGGGCCAGTTCCTTTTCCGCCCAACCGCTCTGACCTACGAGACCAGTGCGTCGAATCTCTTCCTTTGTTCTTCGTCGACGGCGCCCGGGGGCGGAGTCCATGGGATGTGCGGGTTTCGCGCAGCAAAGGTCGCACTCCGTCGAACGCGATTCCGTAAGTAAACTTGGGATTGTTCTCTGCATCACAAACTGCTCCGGTCGTGCCCGTTTAGAATGGCACTTCGAGTGCGGCCAGCGAATTCGGAAAGATACGTATGAAAGAGTCGCGAAGCGGGAAAGAGAGCAAACAGCCTCGGCCGCCGGTTAGCCTGAAGCAGCTTGCAGCCCATCTGGGCCTGGATCCGGCGACGGTTTCGGTCGTTCTCAACGATGTGCCGGGGCGGTCCATCCCGCAGAAAACGCGCGACAGGATCAAAGCAGCTGCGCGCGAATTGAGTTATCAGCCCAACCTTCTGGCTCGATCCCTTCGCAGCCGCCAATCCAAGACAATCGGCATCCTTGTTCCTGAATTGGGCGACGGATATCACACGCAGGTGATGAGCGGAATCGGCGACTACCTCATCAACGCCGGTTACTTCTATTTCACGGCACACCATCGCCATAAGCCGGAACTGATCGCGGAGTATACGCGGATGTTCATTGGCCGCGGAGCCCAGGGCATCATCGCGGTGGATACGTTGCTGGAGCATCCCGTTTCCATTCCGGTTGTCGCGGTCGCCGGTCATCGCCGCATCCAGGGCATCACCAACGTCTCCCTCGACCACCATCGTGCCGCCGAACTGACACTCTCGCACCTTCATTCGCTGGGTCACCGCAAGATCGCGTTCATGCGCGGGCAACCGTTCAGCTCCGATTCTGAGGCACGTTGGAAGGGCCTTGTGGCATCTGCGGCCAAGCTGGGTATTGCGATTTCGCCAGAGCTGGTCACCACGCTCGATCGAGACATCTCTTCTCCTGAGCTGGGCTATCCCGTCGTGCAGCAGCTTCTAGCGACCGGAAAGCTGTTCACCGCTCTTGTTGCCTTCAACGATATTTCGGCGATTGGCGCGATCCGAGCGCTGCAGGATGCGAACCTGCGCGTTCCCACAGACGTGTCGGTGATCGGCTTCGACGACATCAAGGCCGCAGGATTTACGCTGCCCCGTCTGACAACGATTCATCAGCCTCTTGAAGAATTTGGCAGGATTGCCGGCGAACATCTAATAGGCCGCATCAACGGCAAGCTGGCGTCGCGGCAGGAGATTGCCGTGAAGCCAACGCTGGTTGCGCGTGAATCGACCGGCGTGGTGTGGCGCTAAGAAACGCGATTAACTTCGAGGCACAGAAAAGCGCCGGAGCAAATGAGCTCCGGCGCTTTTGCTTCAAACTCCCAACTGGCCTATTTGATCTCCAACTCATCGATCTGGAATTGAAACTTCCCAGGCTCCTGAATTCGAATGAAGCCAACCCCGCCGATATCGCTGCCATCGGTTTCAAACGTGGAGAAAGGGAACGTATATTTCTTCCACTCCGGCCCGGCCACAAATGTGGTCATTGCCGGTGCTTCGCCGCTCTGACCGCTGCGCGCCTCAGTAAGAACGATGAGCGTGTATGTCTTGCCGTCCCCCTTGGCCCAGAAGCTGATCGAGTTTTTCTTGGACAGATTCGCGGGCTTCATAGGCACCGGCCCCGGCGAGAAGAGTGCTCCGGCAAAGACGAACTGTCCGCCGGGAACGACTTCGCCAGTTACTTGCATCGCGCCCTTGGTGTTAGCCGCGCCCGGTTCAACAATGTCCAGCTTCGAGTTGGATTTTCCGCCGTTCATCGTGTCGCTTGCCGGAATCCACATGCCGTAAGCGGCAGCGACCTTGCCGCTTTCAAAGTTGCTCACCATATTGTTCTCAGAGCCGGCGGGCGCTGGCGCAGTCGGTGCCGGCTTCCCAGTCTCGCCGCCAGCTCCTGTAACCGTCAGCTTCACGGTAGCAGTCTTGTCGGAGCTTGGTCCCACCATCATGTCGAAGACGCCCGGTTCAACCACGCGATGCATGTCAATGTTGAGGATCGACAGCATCTCCGGCGTGACGGTGAAGTTTACGGTACGCTTTTCGCCCGGCTTCAGCGTGATGCGCTCAAACCCCTTCAACTGCATCACCGGCTGCGTGACAGATGCCACGCGCTGATGAATGTAAAACTGGGGAATCTCATCGCCCTCGCGCGTGCCGGTGTTGGTCACATCCACGCTGACCTTCGCCGTCCCCGCCTGCAAGATCTGCTGCGGCTCAACCTTAAGGTTGTCGAACTTGAAGGTGGTGTAGCTGAGGCCGAAGCCAAAGGGAAACAGCGGCTGACGGGTCGAAAATTCGTAACCGCGATTCGCTGAAGGCTTGTGGTTGTAGTAATCCGGCAGCGCTCCTACCGTGTGCGGAAAGGTGATCGGCAGCTTTCCACCGGGGTTCGCGTCGCCGAAGATTACATCGGCGGCTGCTGTTCCACCTTCTTCGCCAAGATAGAAGCCTTCGAGAATTGCGGGCACCTTCTCTGCAATGTAGTTGACGGAGAGCGGACGGCCGTTCAGTAGAAGAACGACAACCGGCTTGCCCGTTTCCACGACAGCCTTCACCAAGTCATTCTGCGCGCCGAGCAGGTCGAGCGAATCGCGATCGCCAAGGTGATTTTCAGCCCAGGCTTCACGATTGGTGCTCTCGTTTTCGCCGACAACCACGATCGAAACATCGGCCTTCTTCGCCGCATCGACCGCGGCCTGGATTGAAGCTGCCTGCGTCTTCGGGTCGACGAGTTGTACATCATTGGCCCACCAGCCGCGGAAGCCCTGTGGCGCAGTTGTGATCTTGCATCCCTCTGCGAAAAAGACCTTTACTTTGTCGCCGACTTTCGCCTTGATGCCATCGAGCACGCTTACACCGTAGCCGGGATCGCGGCTGTATCCGCCGAGATGCACGTCGGCGGCGTTCGGTCCGATGACTGCGATCGACTTCAGCTTCGTCACGTCGAGTGGCAATAGGTTCTTGTCATTCTTCAGCAGCACAATCACTTTGCGCGCTGCTTCAGCAGCCAGCTTCTTGTGCTCAGGACTATTGTTGGTCTTCTCAGCGTAGTCGGGATCGACAAACGGGTTGTCGAACAAGCCCAGCCGGAACTTCGTCGCCAGCACGCGCGCGACGGCGCGATCAACTTCGCTCTCCGGAACTGTGCCTTGTTTCACCTGGTCAACCAGCGTCTGGTAGACAGTGCCTTCCGAGAGGTCGTAGTCGATTCCGGCCGCAAGGCCCTGCCGGGCGGCATCAGCCATGTTGTAGGCCACGTGATGCGTGCTCACCAGCATCTGCAAGCCATCGCCATCGGAAGTCAGGTAGCCGTCGAAACCCCACTCCTGGCGTAGGACTTTATCAAGCAGCCAGTGGTTGATGTGGTTGGGCACGCCGTCGATTTCGTTGTACGAGGCCATCACGCTGCCGACGTGCGCCTCCTGCACGGCTGCTTGAAAGGGAACGAGGTAGGTCTCGCGAATTACTCGTTCGGAGATGTTTCCCGGAGCCGTGTTGGTGCCGCCTTCGGGCACGCCATGCACGGCAAAGTGCTTCGCCGTGGCCAGCACGTGATGGCGATCAATGGAGTACGAATCACCCTGCAGACCCTCAATTGCCGCTACACCCATGCGGGAGATGAGGTAGGGATCTTCGCCGTATCCCTCTTCCGTGCGTCCCCAGCGCGGATCATGAGCCATATCGAGCACCGGCGAAAATACCTGTCCGGCACCGCGCGAACCAGCTTCGTCGCCAACGGCCGTAAATACCCGTTTTACCAGCGCAGGATCGAAGGTTGCGGCCAGTCCCAGCGCCTGCGGAAAGCTCGTGCTGCCGTACTCCATGTATCCATGCAATGCTTCGCCCAGGAACATTGCCGGAATTCCCAGCCGCGACTTCTCACGTATATACCGCTGCACCCCGTTGCGCAGGATCGCCGCCTGCCGCGGAGTGAATTTTACCTCCGGCCCCCATTCGGCCGAGAGCGTCTGGCGAGCCGTCTCCGTGGTGTAGGTGCCGGTCGGATCGATCACGTCGATCTTAGCGTCCCATCCGCCGGTAAGCTGATAGACCTTTTCTTCCAGCGTCATCCGCGGCAGCAGGTCCGCGACGCGATCAGCGATCGGAAGCGTCGCGTCCTTGTAGCGAGGAGTATCTGTCTTGGCAGCGGCTTTTTCCTGAGCGGCGGCACCCATGGTGAACACACCCAGACCCAACAGTAGGGCAGGGAATAGCAGCAACTTTGAAAAAATGCGCATGTGTATTGTCATGACGTTTAGAGAGGTCTTCAATCCTTTCCGGATTTACGGCGAGAATTCTAATTGAGCTACGCATCTGATGTATGTGTGGTTCAAAGAATGGTTGAATTCGAGCGCACAAACCCGGCCAATGGTGCCGGTTGGTTTGCTCACTTGTGCTGATTCCATGCATCTAAGCAGGTAGACAGCAATTCAGGCGACGTCTGTAGAATGAATTGATCGATTAAGGGACTTTTGCACGAGGCCAGAAAGCATACATGCGCCGTGTCGCGCTAATTTATAACCCAGCTTCAGGACAGCACTCCGGACGCCGCGCATCCTACATTAAGAATGCGCTGGCGGTTCTTCGCGACGCCGGTGTTGAAGCTGAAGCCCTGGAAACGCACGCGCCCGGAAGCGGGAAGTCCCTCGCGCTCGCCGCGGTACGCCAGGGCTATGACGCGGTGCTCGCGTGCGGCGGCGACGGCACGGTGCACGAAGTCCTGCAGCCGCTGGTGGGCACAAAAGTTGCGCTCGGCGTAGTGCCGCTGGGAACAGCCAACGCACTGGCGCAGAATCTCGGGCTGGGGCGCGATCCGATCAAGGCAGTGCGTGCCTTGCTCAATGCCAAGCCGATGGAGGTCCAGGTCGGCCGCATTTTCTTTCAGGAGACCAACGGCTCTAAGGGCTGGCGTTATTTCACGGTTGCGGCGGGCGTCGGCGCAGATGCGCTGCTGATGTTGAGCATGGATCCTGATCTGAAGCGCCGCTACGGCTATGCGCTCTACATGCTTGAGGCGTTCAAAATCTGGGCCTCCCATTCGTTTCCGCTCTTTGACGCGTCCTTTTCCATCAATGGCAATGGTGTGCCTCGTGTTGAGCAGGTCTCGCAGCTGCTCGCCATCCGCATCCGTTCATTCGGCGGAGCGCTCGGGGTGCTCGCCCCGGGCGCTACGCTTCGCAAGAAGGATTTGAGCCTGGTGGCCTTCAAAACGCGCAGCCGCCTGCGGTATCTGCGATTCCTGCTGGCCACGGTCGCCGGGCGCCAGACTTTCTCGCGATCTATTGAATTGCTGGATGCTGATGTCGTCGAATGCCGCACCCTTAATGGATCGAAATCGCGCGTCTTTGTGGAGGCAGACGGTGAAGTCCTGGGTGCGTTACCCGCCCGCATCGAGCTTGCCCGCGAGACGCTGATGCTGCTCGTGCCTCCCGGCGCTCAACCCTAGAATCGCTGCAAGTCGTGAAGCTGGTCTTCACGCCGCTGCCCCGCCAACTCTGCTGCATTACATTTGCATCCTCGTCCCACGCCTGCAATCATCGCTGCGACACTCTTTCATCCGGAGTCCCAGCATGAAACGATTCGCACTCATTCTCTGCTTCGTCATCGCGGCGTCCACCATTCGCTCTGACGCGCAAAAACCAGCATGGCAGCCCGCACCGGGGCATATCACCCTTCCACTTTGGCCCAACGGCGCTCCCGGAGCGCCGTCGAACCCACCGGCTGAAGTCGACACCACCAAGGCCACTGACAAACTCATCGCAGGCCGCCCGCTGGTTCGCCTCGGCAACGTCTCCAACCCGACGCTGACGGTTTACGCGCCAAAAGGCACCGCAACGCGACCCGCTGTCGTTGTTTTTCCTGGCGGTGGATACCAGATTCTCGCCATCGATCTCGAGGGTACCGAGGTGTGCGACTGGCTCAACTCCATCAACGTGACCTGCGTGCTGGTGAAGTATCGCGTCCCCAACACCGGCCCGTATCCAAAATCTGCCGCGGCTTTGCAGGATGCACAGCGTGCGCTCGGCACGGTCCGTCAGCACGCAGCTGAATGGCACATCGACCCGAATCGCATCGGCGTTCTCGGCTTCTCCGCGGGCGCGCATTTAGCTGCCGCGCTCAGCACCCACTTCGATAAACGCTTGTACGACGCCGTTGATGCATCCGATCAGCTCAGTTGCCGGCCGGACTTTGCCTTCATCATCTACCCGGGCTATCTTGCCAACGACGCGCAACACATGGCGCCCAATGCAGACATCAACCCGACTGACAAAACGCCGCCCACCTTCATAGTGCAGGCCGAAGACGATCCGGTACACGTCGAAAACGCCACCGTCTACTTTTTGCAGTTGAAAGCAGCCAAAGTTCCCGCCGAACTGCACATTTACGCGGAAGGCGGACACGGCTACGGCTTGCGTCGTACCGCGTTGCCCGTAACCACCTGGCCCGACACTGCAAGGATCTGGCTGCAGACAATCAAGGTGCTCCCTGAAAAGTAGCTACAATCGTCCCAATGCTTCTTTGCGTACTCACCGTTTCCGACCGTTGCTCGCAGGGCCTGATGACCGATACGGCGGGACCTGGGGTTGTCGAGTTGCTTTGCCAGCAGTGGCCTGCGGCGCAAATCGAAACCGCACTCGTGCCCGACGATGAAGAGCAGATTGTCGCGGTCTTGAAGCGCTGGAGCGAGCAGGGAGCAGCGCTGATTCTCACCACAGGCGGCACAGGTATGAGCCCACGCGATCGCACGCCCGAGGCTACGCTGCGTGTACTCGATCGCCAGGCACCGGGGCTCAGTGAAGCCATGCGCGTCCGCGGCGCCGAGAGCAATCCCTTTTCTTGGCTTTCACGCGGCATAGCGGGAATGTGCGGCGCCACGCTGATTGCCAATCTGCCGGGAAGCAAACGCGGCGCCGAGGAGAGCCTTGAGTCGATCCTCCTGCTGCTGCAACACGCAATGGAAGTAGCCGGCGGCGGCCAGAGCCATCCGTAGCCCAAGCGCAGTTTTTTTGTAATGAAAACGTTTCCCGCGATCCAGTGAATTTGTTCAAGTGACTTGCGCAACCCCAACTGACCGCGTTCGGGTTGGCTAGATAATTTCACTAGCTTTACGCGAGATTTGATGCGCAACTTTCGTCAGATTCCTCTCGTGTAACGCGAGAAAATCCTCTAAAATCGGTTTACCAGTGGGCGGACCAAGAAAGAACCCGAATAGGCTTCGCGCTGCGAATGCGAGCATTCGCGATGTGGCGCGGCGTGCCGGTGTCTCTATTGCCACCGTCTCACGCACAGTAAACGGTATCTCGACGGTGGCTCCCGAGCTTGCAGAGCGCGTGTGGGGCGTCATCCGGGAAGTTGGCTACGTGCCCAACACCCAGGCGCGCGCGCTTGTCTCCGGACGCAGCCACATCCTTGGGCTGGTGGTCTCGGAGATTACCAATCCATTTTTTCCTGAGCTTGTGCAGGAGTTTGAGAATCTCGCCGTCGAGCAGGGCTACGAGGTCTTCATCGGTTCCACCAATCACGACACAGCTCGCACCGAGGCGCTCATTCGCCGCATGCTGCAGCGTAGCGTCGATGGTGTGGCCATCATGACGTTTGGCATCGAAGAAGATTTGATCCAGAAGCTTGTCGAGCGCGCCTTTCCGCTTGTGTTCGTGGACGCCGGGCCAGACCTCCCAAATATTCGCATTCTCAAGGTCAATTATGAGGAGGGAATTCGCGAGGCGGTGCAGCACCTGGCGGCACTGGGACATCGCCAGATCGCATTCGTCAGCGGTCCTCTCTTCATGCGTTCGGCGGTGGCGCGGCGCGATGCATTTCTCGCTGCCATGGCCGAACTCGGGCTTAAGGTTCCGGCCGAGCACTTGGTCGAAGGCACACACACCATGGAGGGCGGAATCAGGGCCTGCGAACGGCTGCTGGCACTCAAGGTGTTTCCCACGGGCATCGTTTGCTCGAACGACATGACTGCGATTGGCGTTCTACATGGATTGCATCGCACCACGCATCCCGTCCCGCTGGATGTTTCGGTTGTGGGCTTCGACGATATTCATCTCGCGCAATTCATGCTGCCGCCGCTTACCACGATCCAGATGTCGTGCAAGCAACTGGCCACGGCCGCCGTGCAGGCTCTGCGCGCCGGTATCGAGCCGGATCATCCGCACGCACAGCAGAAGGAGTGGCAGATTCCTACAAAACTCGTGGTGCGGCAGTCCACATCATTTCCACGCGACAGCCTTCCGTCTCTGACGAAAGCGAGCCCCGCTTCACGCCGCCGCTCTGCGAAATAGTTGCACTTGCCTCGGAAGGGAAATCGGTTTGCGGCACACCGCAGATGGTTTTACCAACAGGTTCGCGATTATTTCCTTTCGCCGAACCTCCACGAAACCGAGGCGCCGACCCAGGAAACCATGCGAATCCCAACAGCTTGCTCGTTGGTTCCGCAATCAAAGTCGTTTGGGAGTCCGCTCGGTCCTGATCCCGCCGCGCAATATGGCACAGTTCCCAGGGTCCAGTTCGAAGCCAAAGCTTCGGTCGTCTGTCCGGTGTATCCACGGGTGATCTCGCCGTTCGCGCCCAACTCGAGACGCCCATTCAAGAACGATCGCACCGCAGCCAGCCGTGTTTCTCCCACTGGGATAGCCTCGTACTGTTCGGGGTGCTGGGCATTGCCCACATCCAGAAATTTGTGGCCCACGTACTCATATTCCCCGCGCATGTGAATGCCTCCCGGCAGCCGGTCCAGCGTCGTGAGGGCGTCGAAGATAGTGCGCGGCGCTTCCGGAACTACAATCCCAGGAACTCCGTTGAAGGCCGCCAAACGCGCATCGGCCTTGGAGAAGACTGCCTGCATTGTGCCAAAGGCGAACTGGTGCCGTGCGCTGGCAGTCAGGAACTTCAGCGTGCTCGGTCCCAGGTCATCCGCCGAGCCATTATCGGGATCGATCTTGGCCAGCGTTGCCGTCATGGTGGTTCGGCTCACTGTGACCCGAACGTCGGTCTTGGAGAATTCCTTCTCAAGAACCAGCTGTTCGGCGTGGGAACGCTCAAACGGATTCGCCAGCGTCCTGGCTCCGGTCCCGGACGCTGAGGGCGCAACGTTCGTGCGCGGATCCTCCGTGAAAAAGGCTTGCCCGATACTGAACGAAGCCGAAGGAAGCCACCGCACGGGTCCCGTTCCCGGCGTCCAGGTTACAGTGGCTTTCGGATTTTCGAATCCCTCCCATTCATCGAAGGAGTAGACGGGCCTGAATTTGTCCAGGTTCTTGATCTCGACCTGGTCGTGGCGAAAGCCGGCATAGACGCGCACGTGTTTACCGAGGTCGCCGTGGACAGCCGAGTAAGGCGCCAACTCCCGGATTGTGACATTGTTCCCCAACACGGGCACAAACTGGCCATATGTTGGAAGGTTTGGAGAGAGATAGTGATCCAGATCGTCATTATGGATGTCGTCTTCGTTGTAAAGCAGGCCAGCCATTCCCTCCAGCCGTGGTCTGAATGTATGTGTTTCCCGCGTCTCTGCGCCTTCGACGGTGCGGAACTCGCTTTGTCGGATCAGCCCTTCTCCGAAGTTGGAAAACAGCGCCAGATTGTAGGTGCGAAAGAATCCCGAAAGGCCAAGTTCGTCGCGTATTCCAACTTTCCATTGATCGTTCGCAGCTAACAGTCCCGTGTGCGTCTGGTCCTTTTGGCGTGGGTCGAGAGTGTCATTCAGCTGCGCGCCAAATCCGATTGGAACCAGATTCCCCTCATGCGATTGTCCCCAATATCCGATACTGAGCAGCGTGATCTCGTGATTGCCAGGATTAAACACCCGCATTGCATTCCATTTGAACTGCTTCCGGTGTTCGAGGGTCCGCATCAATCCATTCCCGTAGTTGGCTTCGAGTGCCAGCCACTCTTTCTTTGTCGGAGCCGACGGTGCGAAACCCGCCGTGAGATCGATATCCCGGTGGTCACCGGTCAGGGTGAGAAAGCGATTCATCTGCGGATGCAGGTTGTAGGTAGCTGCCATATTAAGCGCATGATTGCCCTCGAGAGCATTAAATGCGCCGCCATCCGTTCCCACGCTGCCCAACACGGCGGAAATATAGATGTTCGGATCGGCGTAGCCATTTCCATGCGCATTTGCGGAAAGATTGTTCGGCAGAAGATACTCTCCCACCGCGATGTACTGCGCAATCGGCTCTCCATGATCGCCCGCAACGCCCGGGACGAAATACTGTGGTGCCTTGATGCCGCCGGCCGCGGTTTCAATCGGCAGTCCCGGAATGGAGACCGGTGCTCCGGGCCGACCGGGATTCGCATCCAGCAGTTCCTCGCGGACCAAAACCCGCTGAGATGGATCGGGAGAACCAAGCGATACGTCATCGACTTGGCCGGTTACCACAATCTGTTCCACCACTTTGGGCGGCGCGTCCGGTTTCTTATCCTGTGCGATGGCGGGCGAACAACAAGACAAAGGAATTCCCAGCGCGAGTAGTACGATTCCGAATTTCGTGCTACCGCCGACCATGCTCCTGCCTCCCTTATCCGTCCTAATCTCTTCTTATTCGTCCTAATCGCTATGCTTGTGCTGATGGCCGTTCATTGAGACTCGTTGTGGCGCCGTTGTTACCAACCGTCCGTGTTGAACGCCTTTCAAGGCGATGAGCCGATCAGCAAACTGCCTCACTTGTGCTGCCCGACCGTGCACGATCAGAACCTCCAGGCAGGAGTCGTGATCGAGATGTGCATGGCTGGTTGAAACTACAAGTTCGTGCTTCGCGTGCTGCAGATCCGTGAGCTTTTCCGAAACTCCGTGAGCGTGATGGTCGTAAATCAAGGTGATGGTGCCAACCGCAAGTGCATCCGGTTCGGACGTCTGTTCGGCAACAAGCCGGTCCCGGATCAAGTCTCGAAAGGCCTCCGAGCGATTGGTGTACCCCCGCCTGGCCAGTGACCGGTCAAATCGTTTCAAAAGATCGGAGTCAATCGCGATGCCGATTCTGCTCAGAACACCCATCTGCGCTCCCGGAAAACCTTGAAGATGCCGGTCAGCCCTGCGCCGGCGGTAGCACGAATCTCGACTTTATGCTACGCAGGGTTCCTTCACTGGTGATTCTGATCACCCAATCTGATTGATCCGCAATCGACAGGAATCGTTGCATATAGGACCTTTCGAGGCTTCGAGAACTCGCCCTGATCTGCTCCGACTTTCATGGCTTGAAAACCCTGCAGACTTCTGTGTAACCTGCATGCGGTCAATCATGTCTAATGAGTGCTGTTGAATGTTTGCCGTATGAGGTCAACTATGTTGATTCGCAAGCCCTCCGATATTCCCTCATCGGAGATTACTTCCCAGGAGAGCTACAACCAGCTCTTCAGCCGACGCCGCTTTTTGCGCAATGCCATTGCAGGCTCCGCGGCGGCGGGCGCAGCGGTCGCCGGCGCCGACCGGCTAGCGGACGTGTTTTCACCCCATGCGAGCGCCCTGGCCGATACCAGGCTGCAGACCGTCAAGAGCCCACTCTCTACAACCGGCGAGCAACTCACCAGCTTGCAGGACATCACGCACTACAACAATTTCTATGAGTTCGGCGTGCAGAAGAATGAACCGGCTGAAAACGCCGGCCGCCTGCCCACACGTCCCTGGACCGTGAAGGTTGATGGCAAGGTCAAACAGCCGAAGACCTTCGACATCGATGCCCTGCTCAAGCTGCGTCCTCTCGAAGACCGCGTCTATCGCCATCGCTGCGTCGAGGCATGGAGCATGGTGATTCCGTGGATTGGCTACTCGCTCTCCGAGTTCATCAACCAGTGCGATCCGCTGCCCAGCGCGAAGTACGTGCAGTTCCTCTCGTATTACGACAAACACGTGGAGAAGTGGGCGTCTCAATCGAACATCGATTGGCCCTACACCGAAGGCCTGCGCATGGATGAAGCCATGCACCCGCTCACGCTGCTTACATTCGGTCTCTACAGCGATGTACTGCCCAACCAGGATGGCGCGCCCATTCGCATCGTGGTGCCATGGAAGTATGGCTTCAAATCGGCGAAGTCCATCGTGACAGTGCGCTTCCTCGACAAAATGCCGCCAACCACGTGGAATGAACAGGCGCCCAACGAGTATGGTTTCTACTCCAACGTTAACCCCAACGTCGACCACCCGCGCTGGAGTCAGAAAACCGAGCGCCGCATCGGCCTGCCGTTCTACGCGCAACGCCGCACCACGCTCATGTTCAATGGCTACGCTGACCAAGTGGCATCGCTGTATAACGGAATGAATTTGAAGAGGGATTTTTAGCGGCGTTAGCGGAACTGAAAAGTGGATGGTGCTCTAATTCCTAACACGCGCGTCGTGCGGCTAACAGCGCTAACTGGCGCGCAGCGCGGCTAACAACGCAACCCCTGGATACCCATGAACCGCAAGACTCTCATCACACTCAAGACGCTGACTTGGATCATCTGCCTCTCGCCCTTTGCAATGCTCGTATATGAGGCAGTTACCAACACGCTCGGTCCCGATCCTACGTCGACCATCACGCTGACGACTGGCTATAACGCGCTGTTGATGCTAATTCTGTCGCTGGCTGTCACGCCGCTGCGCCTGCTTTCGCCGCGCCTTTCGTGGCTCATCAAGTTTCGACGCCTGCTCGGCCTCTTCGCGTTCTTCTACGCGTCATTGCACCTGGCAACATACATCGCGCTTTACATGAACTTTGATCTGAGCGTCTTCAAGACCGACATCACCAAGCGACGCTTCATTATCGCTGGCTTCCTCGCATACTCATTGCTGGTTCCGCTCGCTGCTACCTCGACGACATGGGCCATTCGAAAACTCGGCGGCAAGCGCTGGAACCGCCTGCATAAGCTCGTTTACTTTGCGGCAATCTGCGGGATCGTTCACTACTGGTGGCAGGTAAAACCGGGCGTCCTCAGCCCAATGAATTTGACCATCACGCTCTTCGCGCTTCTTCTTTCCCGGCCGATACTGTCCGCAGTGCAGAAGCGCAGGGCTCGCCGCGCAGTCGCGGCCTGAAGGCAGTTTTACTGGACCAATTCGGGCAGGCCTTCCTCGAAGTCCAGCATGATCTGCGCAACCGGGCTCCAGTTTTTCCGATGCAGAGGCGTCGGGCCCAGCCGATCGAGTGCCGCCATGTGTTCACGCGAGCAGTACCCCTTGTGACGCGCCAACCCGTAGCCCGGATACACGGCATCCAGTTCCACCAGCATCCGGTCGCGATACACCTTGGCCAGCACGCTCGCCGCGGCAATTGAGTAGCTTGTTCCATCGCCGTGAATCACGGACTGCTGCGGGCACGTCCAGTCAATCGTGTCGCATCCGTCGATCAGCAGGTAATCCGGCTGGACGACGAGCTGCTCAACTGCCGTGCGCATGGCCAGCAGGGAGGCTCGCCGGATATTGATGCGGTCGATGGTCTCGACGTCGACGGCGGCAATGGCAAATGCCAGCGCTTTCGCTCGGATCACGAGATCAAGTTCATTTCGCTTGTTCTCGCCGAGTTGCTTCGAATCATTCAGCCCAGTGAGACGGCAGCCGAGCGGAAGAACGACCGCCGCGGCAACGACCGGCCCGAACATCGGACCACGCCCGACCTCGTCACAGCCGGCAATGCGCAGAAAGCCGCATTGGGTCGCGGCCTTCTCCAGTTTCCATCCGCACGCCGCCATGACCTCAGTATAAGAACGTGCCGCCCGTGTTGGCTGGTGAACACCTGCGGAAAACAGGGCAGTATTCGTCGGGTAAACCCGCTTGTGAGCCCAGAGCGCGCATCAAATTGCACAGGAGATCCAATGACCGAGAAGGTGAAGCCCACACATACGCAGCCCGGCGGATTTCAGCAGATGAACCCGCCGCCCGATGACGGCATCGTGAACGACTCGTTCGGTACGGTGGACATCGCTGACTCAACGGGCCTGGATGAAACCAAAGAGACCGGCGACGCCAAACGCCTGAACGAAGAGACCCGGGAAGACTGACTGCCGGGCGCTCGCAAATCGTCGAGCGCGTGTAGAATCCTGCGTGGCTCACTCACGTTCCTGCATGAACGAAAACCCCGGCCGAAGCCGGGGTTTTCGAGGCCCTGGAAAGGGAAGCCCGTTACGCCTTGGCGCGTTCCACTTCCTTCAGACGGGCGGCCTTGCCGCGCAGTCCGCGAATGTAGAACAGTTTGGAACGGCGAACCCTGTAGCTGCGAATCTTCTCGACCTTATCGACAACCTTGGAGTTGAACGGGAAAATGCGCTCCACGCCCTGTCCAAAGCTCATCTTGCGGACGGTAAAGGTGGCCTGCGGTCCCTTGTTGATGGCAATCACGAGGCCCTCAAAGGCCTGCAAACGTTCCTTATCGCCTTCTTTAATCTTGACTTGCACGCGAACCTGGTCGCCGGGAACAAAACTTGGGAGATCGGTGCGCTTCAGCTTGTCGGCCAGGCGCTGCATTACTGGATGGATTGACATAGCTTCTTCCTGCTGATGGACTCAGAGCCTTGATTTTAACAGAGAAACGGCCCAAACGCCTAGTCTGGCTGCTGTATATTGCCCGATATGAACGAGAAACGCGAACTCCTCCGCCACACCATCGCAGCCCTTGCCTATCGTGCCGCCCGCGCGCTGGACGGCGCACCCGATACATTCGCGACCTTCGACGGCTGTGGCCGCCAGCCCATCCAAATCCTCGCTCACATGGGCGACCTCTTCGACTGGGCCCTGAGCACGGTGCAGGGAAGTGAGCGCTGGCACAATTCGACGCCGCTCCCGTGGCCGCAGGAGAAGGCCCGTTTCTTCGCCGCGATCAAGGCATTCGACGACTACCTCGCCTCGGATCAACCCCTCCACGCCGCCGCTGAACCGCTTTTTCAGGGACCCATCGCCGATGCGCTCACGCACGTCGGCCAACTCGCCATGCTTCGCCGCCTCGCCGGCTCAAAAACATGCGGCGAGAACTTCTTCGTCGCCAAAATCGCCGTCGGCCAAGTCAGCGAAGAACAGCCTGCCGCCGTACATCCTCACCGCCGATAGGCTCTGCACGTTTCTGCGGCCTGACGAACGCAAGCGACCAGGCGATCCAGCAAACACCGAGTTCGACCCACGCAGCAATCTGCAGCCTGTCCACGATTTTCAATCTCCGTCTTCGCTGCGAATCTTATCAAGCAGCCGTCGGTCGTCGTCGCTTAGAGCCGCGTGATCCAAGAGATCTGGTCTGTTCTTGCAGGTTTTCCGCAACTGCTGCTCACGCCGCCAGCGCCGAATCTGCAGGTGATCGCCGTTCATCAGCACCTCCGGCGCGCGCAGCCCGGCGAATTCCGCCGGCCGCGTGTAATGCGGATAGTCGAGCAGTCCGCCCGCACCGTGCTGTGATCGAGGCACGCCCTCTTCGTCCGTGCTGATCTCCTCATCGGCGACGCCAAAGCTCTCAAATTCGCCCGACGCCTCGTTGCCCAGCACTCCCGGTACTAGCCGCATCACCGTGTCTACAACAACCGCAGCCGCCAGTTCTCCGCCGCTCAACACGTAGTCGCCGATCGAGAGCTCCATGTCGCAGTAGAGTTCGTTGATGCGTTCATCCACGCCCTCATAGCGTCCGCAAATCAGCACCACTCGCTCGAGTTGCGACAACTCCCGCGCTACGCTTTGCGTAAACGGCCGCCCCTGCGCCGACAACAAGATCACGCGAGTCCCATCACCATTCGATGTGTCATCCTGAGCGGACCGGCTTTGGGGCCCCGTATACGCATGTGTTTGTGGGGTAGGCGAACGAAGGATCTGCTTTTGCTCCTGTTTTCGTGTCGTTTTCGCTTCAATCCCCAACGACGTCAGCGCCTCGGCAAGCGGTTCCGGCTTCAGCACCATGCCCTCGCCGCCGCCAAACGGACGATCGTCCACGGTGCGATGCCGATCGTGCGTAAACGTGCGCAGATCGTGCAGGCCGACGCCCACCAGCCCTTCAGCCTGTGCCCGCCGCACGATCCCGTGCTCAAAGATGCCGGCAAAGAACCCGGGAAAAATCGTGATGATCTCAAAGCGCATAGGTCTCACTCACGATCATAGTTCTTGTGACACTCGCGAAAGTGTATCGAAAAGCCTTTTTCAGATTTCTGCAATGGCTAATCTCAAGCCATGTTCGTTGCCTGGAGGAACTCATGAATGCCCTTTCGAGTGATTCCGAAGTAGCCATTCGGGCTGTTTCCCCTTTGTGCTCTAATGGAGCGCAACGATCATGACAGATTACGAATCGTTGCTAAACCGCTGGCAATCTGCCGGCGTTCTCGATGCTGACACCACCGCCCGCATCCGCTCCTGGGAATCTACGCAGAGCGCAATTGGGACAACGACCCGCAAAGCCGAGCCCCGAAGTGGGGCACAGGTTGCAGGAATCGCGTGGCAGGGAAGAGTAGCTCTGATCCTCGGCGGTATCCTGCTGGCCAGCGGCATCGTTCTCTTCGTTTCCGCCCACTGGGACCAGCTTGGCCCCGGCATGCGCTATCTGCTAGTGATGGCGATGGTCACCATCTTTCATCTCGGCGGCGCCGTCGCTCGCGAAAAATACAAGGCGACATCCACGGTGCTGCACGCGGTCGGCACCATCGCCACCGGCGCGGCCATCGCACTTGTTGGTCAGATATTCAACATTCAGGAGCACTGGCCGGCCGCCGTCCTCATGTGGGCTATCGCTGCGATGCTCGGCTGGATGCTGTTGCGCGATCAGGCCCAGCAGACGCTCACGTTGCTGCTCTTTCCCTCATGGCTCGTATGCGAGTGGAGCTATGCCGCCGAAAATCATATCGGCGCGGAAATCTACATCGGCCGATTCCTCTTTGTCTGGGCCATCCTCTACCTCGCATTTTTCATTGGGACGGAACGTCGCGTCGTTCGCGGCATACTTTTTACGGTCTCTGCGCTTGCCGCCGTCACCAGCACGTTCTTGCTGCTCGACGGCTGGCGCTCCTGGTACGGTATGCAGCCCTACCCGCCGTTCCACACACGCTTCTGGGGATGGGTCGATATCGCCGCCATTCCACTCCTCTTCTCGCTCTTCCGTTTGCGGAAAAGCACCGTCCCCGTGCTCGCCGCCATCGGCTTCGTCGTTGCGCTGCCGTGGTGCACACGGATGTGGATGGAACATTATGCGTACGGCTCATGGACGCGCACTGAGCCCAATCTCGCTGCACACGCGCTCGTCGCTGCCTTCTGCATTTTCCTTATCTGGTGGGGAGTGCGAGAGGCGAGCCGCGGACTCGTAAACCTGGGCATCGTCTTCTTCGGCGCTACTGTCGCGTGGTTTTACTTCAGCGATCTCTTCGACAAGATGGGCCGGTCGCTGGGTCTCATCGGGCTCGGCGTGCTTTTCCTCGCCGGCGGTTGGGCGCTTGAGAAAACCCGCCGCGGCCTGCTCGCACGCATGATCCAATCGCCTGCGGCACTCGAGGAGGCGCGATGAAAATCGCGAAGGCATCCATCACTCTGCTCGTTTTGCAATTGGTCATCGTCTCGACGGTTGCAGCAAAATATCTCTACCAGCGCGCCACCTGTCCGCGTGTCTGGACACGCACCGCCGCATACGATCCTGAAATGGTGATGCGCGGTCGCTACCTCAACCTGCAACTTACCGTAGACGGATGCGGCAGCACGCTGCCCTCCGCGAAGGACGCTCAGTTCCCGCGCAACCTCAATGGCGTCCCTAACGGGAATAACTTCTCAATCCGTTCGGCCAACACCGTCTGGTTCCAGGCAATGATCGCTGTCAAAGATAACAAGCTGATTGCGATTCGTGTTCCCGAGTCGGACACGACCACGCCAACCCAATCTGTCGCCGCATGGCCCGGGTTGCCGTGTGACCAGATGCGCCTCACTAATCCTGTGGACTTCTATATCGCCGAACATGCAACTGATCCCACGTGGCTCAAGCGAGGCCAGGAACTCTGGATCGAAGTGACGATTCCGCCCAAGGGCCCGCCCCGCCCGTTGCAACTTGCGCTTAAAGATAACGGCGCGTGGAAGCCGCTGGCGTTTCAGTAGAAATCGGCTGGTTTGTGCAGCGGAAGGGACTTCTCTAACTCCGCTAACTGGCGCAAAGCGCCGCTAACTACGCTAGCTCCGCTTCGGATCATTCAGATCCGCGAGCCCCTCAGGCAGCGCCATCTCCACGCGCTTCGCTTCCACATCCACGCGTCGCAGATAATCCTTCGCAAAGGGAATCAGAATCTCGTCGGCTGACGCTCCGCGCACAACCAGCAGTGCTACCGGCCCCGCGCTCCGGTCCACGTCCTCAATCTCACCCACGGTGACCGGTTCAACGCCTGCCACATCCACCAGCACGCACCCGATCAGGTCGCCGACGTAGACCTCGTCCTCATCCAGCGCAGCACGCTCTTCGCGCGGAATCGCCACAACGAATCCGGCAAGCTTCTCCGCCGCCGAAATCGAATCCACGCCGGCAAAGTGCAGCACCACGCCGCCCTTGTGCAGCCAGTGATGCAGCAGTTCCACCTCGCGCGGACTCGCGTCAGCCGGCGTTTTGGGCGCAGCAGTGTCGCCACCGAGCAGCCACAGATGTCGCCGCTCCGCAAATTTTTCAGGAAAATCGGTGAGAATTTCGGCGAAGACCTCGCCCTTGCGGCCCTGTGTGCGCTTGATGCGCGCAAGCCACACCCATCCCGTTGACGCCGTCATCTGCGTCCGCTGCGATGTTCGGGCCCGGGGGATTTGGCCATTCCTACTCTTCGTCGTCCTCTTCCAGGATGTCTAGCGTGTAGCGATGATGCAGCTTCATGCTGACTGCCCCCAGAATCGTGCGTACTGAGCGGGCTGTGCGCCCCTGCTTCCCAATCACCTTACCGACGTCAGCTGGAGCCACCCTCAGCCGCAAAACGGTGTTTTCGTCCCGTTGTACGGACTGCACTTCGACGGCTTCCGGCTCGTCTACCAAAGCCCGCGCGATTTCGCGGACCAGTTCGTCTACTGCGACCATGTCAACTTGGGTCATGAACTTGCCTCTGACCGTAAACATCCAAGGAGAAGCGACTTGGATCGGTGCGCCGATAGTATCAGCACACCCTATCGCAAGTCAGTAACCTGTCTTTGGGAAGTCGGTAACCTGTATTCAGATGTGCGCGAGGTTGAAAAACCTCGCTCACACTTCAGATGCGGCGAAAAGGAATTTAGGCGACCGCGGGTTCGGCTGCTTTGGCCGGGTTCTTCTCGACCAGCTTGGCCACGATGGGAGTAAGCTGTGCGCCTACTCCGCGCCAGTAGGCAATGCGGTCGTGCTTCAGATCAACTGAGGCTGGGCTGGTGCGCGGATTGTAGGTGCCGACGACTTCGATCGAACGGCCATTGCGGGCGCGGTCCTTCTCGATCACAACGACACGATAATAGGGCTGCTTGGGGGCGCCGAAACGCGCCAAACGAATCATCACCACGGCGATACAGTTCCTTTCAATTCCGGTGCTCTGTTGCGGTCTTTTGGGAGTCTCCCGGCCTGGGCAGAAACGCCCGGCCATTGTCCACCCGGAATTCCCGCTCGGGTACACCGGGGTTCCCTCGGATCGATCTACATCCGCGGGGTGAAAGACACAACATCTAAGTATCGCCGATAGTGACCTTTCAGGCAAGCTGTCCCATCAACCGCGACGCGCCGTTCCCACGGCATAATGCTGCCAAGGTTGCAGATGAATGCCACGTTGGTTCCTGTCTAAAGTCATTCATTCAAGGCATACTTATTGCGAACTCAAACATCTTTGCACAGGAGCCAGAAAAGGCATGTGGCCATTTTCCACGAAAGAGCCCCTCAGTCCTGACAAATTGCCCGTTCCCGCTGCCTGGACGCAACGCAAAGGGCACGATCCTATCGGAAAGCCGATGCTTGTCCGCGTCCACACCGGCTATAGCAAGTTCAAAGGCGTCACCGGCTACGGACATCATGTGTCAATCGCTGTGCCGACAATCGACACTACCCGGGAAGGCTTTCCCAACCCCGGCGAAACCGAAACGCTCAAGCGGATCGAAAACGACATCTGCGAAGTCTTCGAGCCCAATCGCGAATCGATCTTTGTCGCCACCACCACCGTTCCCGGTATCCGCGAGTACATTCTCTATACCCGCAATCCCGATAGCGTTCAGCGGAAATTCGACAACGAGTTGCTGGCACGCGTCTACAGTCACAAGGTCCACATGAAGATCGAGCCCGACCAAGGCTGGACTCGGTACAGCAAATTGCTCTAGCTCCTGCCGCACTTCTCGGGAGAAACTATGTCCAATCCAAACGACTGGATCCTCGCCAAATGGCAGCGTAACGGGTACCCCTCAGTCATTCGCATGGCCACGGCATACAGAGGCATGGGTTCAGTTCCGGGTTACGAGCACAAAGTTATCGTGGTGGTCGAGCTTCGGGATCCTCAACCGTCTGGAATGCCACAGACGAGCGAATACGACGATCTGGAGAAAGTGGAATTTGCAATTTGCGGGCAACTGGAAGCGGGGAATGACTCGCTATGCGTTTTGGCGATCACCGGCTGCGGTACCCGTGACCTTAGCTTTTATACGCGCAATGCCGAACAGGCGGAGCAGAGGATTGAATCAGCTCGAGCACTCGTGACCACCCACACATTTAATGCAGCGGTCGAACCAGACAAGGATTGGGAGCTCTACGGGTACTTCGACCAACTCATCGGCCAATCAAGGTCTTCGGAAACAAATACCTCAGCATCGGCCTGACGCGTCCTGCCCAGCTCGCCTCATCGTGCGTTCCGCCATGCACTTTCTCAAAGTGCATCGACTCTCCCGGAAGCCAGCCATTCGCTTTCAGTCTCCGCGCCAAGTGCTCCACGTCGCGCAGTGTTCGCACTCCCTCGCGATCGCCCACGTCGAGCCACACGCGCGGACGCTCCCATAGCTGCGGAGCGTGCTCGTTCAGGTAGCCGAGAATGCTCTTGTGATTCCACCACACGCTCGGCGACAGCAGCGCCAGCTTCCCAAAATGGTGAGCATGCCGGAGACCCAGATACAGCGTTACCAGAGCGCCGAGCGACGAGCCGCCCATCCCGGTGCTCTCACGATCCTGCCGAACCCGGTATTGGCTCGCGATCCAGGGGATCAGCTCCCGAGTCACCAGATCGCCGTACTTGTCCGCCTCGCCGCCACCCATCTGCCAGTTGTACTCATGCGTGTATTCGGCCAGCCGGCGGTCGCCGGTGTTGTAGATGCCAACAATCACCATCGGCTCAACCTCGCCCGCATTGATCGCCTCGTCGGCATGCTCGCGCACCATCCACGTGCGCCCCTTCACAAACGAAGTCCGCCCATCGAAGAGGTTCTGGCCGTCGTGCAGATAGAGAACCGGATAGGTCCGATCCTGCTCTTCGTCATATTCCGGCGGGAGGTAGACAATCACATCGCGATCGTTGGGTAGATATTTGCTTTTAAAGCCCTTGTGTAATCGCAGTCGAGGATGCGGCGGTGCTGCCTCCAACCCTGCCAGCAAGCTTTCGCTCGCGTCTCCGTTCGTGTGTGGCTCCAGATTCAATCCGCCGTAATTCCTCTAATCCGTTTGATCGCTCGCTCCGCAATCGAATCGAGCATCCAGCCAAGTGTCCTACCCAAAAAGATGTGCCTGTGGCTGTTACAGTATCAGGAAACCTGCGCTTCTCAAATCGCCCACCCAGGAGCCAACACACCTCATGAACCGTGAGTACCACAAGTGGTATTCCAGCCGGCTTGGTCGCCACATGGAACTGCTCGTCTTCGGTCACGCCGGTCTGCCGGTGCTTGTCTTTCCCACGTCGGGCGGCCGCTTCTACGAGTTCGAAGACCGCGGCATGATCGGCGCTGTGGGCGGGCGCGTGGAGAAGGGCGATCTGCAATTCTTCTGCGTCGATTCGATCGACATGGAGAGCTGGTATAACCGCAGTGTTCCGCCGCGCTGGCGTATCGCCCGCCACGTGCAATATGAGGACTATCTTATCCACGAAGTGGTTCCCCTCATCCGCAAGAAGAACTGGGACACGCACCTTGTCTCGCTCGGCTGCAGTTTCGGCGGATACCACGCCACCAATGTCGCCCTGCGCCACCCCGACATTTTCTCCGGCCTGCTCGCTATGTCCGGAGCGTTCGATCTGACCAACTTCCTCAATGGCCACTACGACCAGGATTGCTATTTCAACCTGCCTACACATTATTTGCCCAATCTTGCTGATCCCTGGTTTTTTGACCACTACCGCCGGAACACCTACATCCTTGCCACCGGCTGGGACGATCAGTGCCTCGGCCAGAACCAGAATCTCGACCGGATCATGAGCTCCAAGGGAATCCCTCACAAACTTTACACATGGGATACCCATAACTCCCATGATTGGCCTACCTGGCAGGGCATGGTTCAGGAATATCTTTAAAGCAGGGAATACGGAATAAGGGATTAGGGCTTAGGAAGTGAAACACACCCGGATGGCTGGCTGATTCATCGTCCGCCAAACTCTCGGAAACTGCACGAACCCGATTCGTCAATTGTCTGTCGGTCCTGCTACACAGTAGAACTGTAATCGGCAACTGACAACCGGCAACTAAAAACAAACGACTGCACTCCAGGACTCCCCCAATGAGCGAACTCAATCCATACGCGAAGTTTCTCGACGGCCGTCCACTTGAGACGGTCCTCTCCGCCACTTCACACGAAATCGCCAACAAGCTCCAGATGATCGGTCCCGAAAAGGCTTCGGAGCCGCCAGCGCCCGGCAAATGGTCTCCCGCCGAAATCGTCTGCCACCTGGCCGACTGCGAAATCGCCTTTGCCTTCCGCCTGCGCCAGACCCTCGCCGAAGATCACCACATCCTCCAGCCATTCGACCAGGAGAAGTGGGCAGCGACTTATCAGGGCATCAATGCCAAAGATGCATTGGCAGCATTCTCCGCGTTTCGCAAATGGAACCTCCAGCTCATTGCGAAAGCTCTGCCCGCTTCAGCGTCCAAGCCCGTCACCCACCCCGAGCGCGGCGCCATGACTTTTCAGACAATCGTCGAAACCATGGCCGGCCACGACCTTAACCATCTCAGCCAACTTCAACGGCTGGCGCTGCAGCCACAGTCTTGACGGCTTGTGCCAGAATGGGTGAAACCACCGTGCCCATCCGTCAAAATCTCGCGGTAGGACGTAAACTCGTTCGTTCGGCAGCCCTGTCCCTGCACGATAGAGCGAAGGAACTTCTTGTAGCGGAGGGGCTTTGATCGATTACTACTCTGTCTGGCCTTTCTTCCTCGAAATCGGGTTACTCCTTGCTTTGGTGGCGACACCGGTTTTCCGCACCGCGGACTCTCCGCCAATACCCACGGATAACCGGATTGAGACACTCGACGGCTTGCGTGGATTCCTTGCGCTGAGCGTCTTTTTTCACCATGCGGCGGTCTATCAGCAGTACCTGCGTTATCACGTTTGGTGTCTGCCTCCAGCCGGCATCTACTCTCTTTCCGGCCAGTTTGGCGTCTCAATGTTCTTCATGATTACGGGATATCTTTTCTATTCCCAGCTCTTGCGGGCGAAAGGATGTCCGGATTGGAAGAAGCTATACGTTGGCCGCGTCTTTCGCATTCTCCCCCTTTACTGGTTCGCGATGGTGCTCGTGCTCATCGGTGCCGGAATCCATACCGGCTGGCGCCTCGATGTGCCGCCGTCACACCTCCTCGGCCAGATCGCAAAGTGGAGCGCTGGCGGACTCTTCGAAGAGTCTTCGATCAACCATTACCCCAACACGTCACAAATTAGCGCGGACGTTACCTGGACACTCGGATACGAATGGAGATTCTACGCAGCATTGATCGTGCTCGCGATCCCCACGCGCTGGCGTTTGACCGGTCTTGTCGTTCCTCCCGTGCTGCTGGCTTCCGTCGTCATCCACGAGTCGTTTGCTCAATCGACCAAACCCTGGATGTGTGCCGCGTTGTTCCTCATCGGCATGTCTACAGCCGCATTCCGTGAAGCGATGCCCGACCTTGTCTTTCGAGGGATGCCCGCATCGCTTATCGTCACCGCACTTCTGGTCTTCACACTTCTCAATCCTCCTGCTTTCCCCATCTTGATTCTTGGCGGAGCATTCCTGCTCATCGCATCCGGGGCAGATCTCTTTGGTTTGCTCAGAACCAGGCCGGCGCGGCGGCTGGGAAATGTCAGTTACGGAATCTACCTGCTTCAGGGCCCTATCCTCGCAGTGGCCGCGGCAATCGGATCCGTTCGCAATCTGGATCTACGATCTCCGCTCGGCCACTGGACGGTGACACTGCTCGAAGCCGTTGCTCTGGTTTCGCTCGCAACCTGCACTCACGTGTGGATTGAACGGCCGGGTATCGATCTCGGCCGCCGCCTTCTTGCAGGCCGCTTGGTTACCGAGAAGCCGAAGGCTCAACCGGTTCTGTCTGCCTGAACCGGCAAGCCGCGAAGCCTTAATCCGTCCAGTTTCTGTCACGCACAAGGCGTGCGTCCGCATCGGAACGAATGCTTCAAACTCAATTCAAGCAAAATCTGTGCAAGCTTTCGGTCAGGTCTCGTACTGAGCATGGAAGGCAACATTCATTTGTCCCGCCGGGAACCTTTTTGAGCGTCCCGGGGTCCAACGCAATAGCGTCTTGCCGTTTCAGTTTCGATGTGTACCCGGTCTGCGCAATTGCGCAGACCAAGGAGGATCAATGCGTCTCTGGGTTACCGCACTTTGCCTTGCCTCTCTCCCTCAAACTCTCACCGCCCAGTCCGATCTGGGCACGACCGTAAAGTCCAAGCCTCCCGCGCCGCAGGCGCACTCAGCTCCACCTCAGATGGCGCCGAAGGCGCGATTGGCCGCACCGCAGGTGCCGCCGAAGGCGCGGCTGGCTCCGCCGCAGGTGGTTAAGGACCTGCCTGTCCGCAAGGTCGTCCTCTACAAAAACGGCGTCGGCTACTTCGAACATGCCGGAACCGTCAGCGGCAATCAACGCGTCGCCATCGACTTCACCTCACCCCAGCTCAACGACGTCCTGCAATCCCTGACAGTGCTCGACGAGGGCGGCGGACGCATCGCTGGCGTCAACTACAACTCCACGACACCGCTGGCCGAGCAACTCAAAACGCTTTCTCTTGGAATGAATGAAGACCCAACCTCTACGGATCTCTTCGGCGCGCTGCGCGGGCAGAGGGTCGAAGTTACGGGAGCTCCTGGCGGGTCCATCTCTGGCCGCCTCATGTCGATCGAATCTCGTACGGAAAAGATCGGCCCCGATGAAAATGTTCACTCCATCGACAAGTTCTTCCTGACGGTGATCGCCGGCTCGGGCGCGGTCCGCGTCATCGAGCTCACGCCTATGCTGAGTGTGCGCCCCGTCGACTCAAGCCTGCAGGGAGAACTCGATCGCTATCTCCAGTTGCTGTCCACCACGCACTCCACTGGCTTGCGCCACCTCACACTCGATGCTCTCGGCCAGGGCCAGCGCCAACTCCACGTCAGCTACATCAGCGAAGTGCCGGTCTGGAAGGCAACCTATCGCATGGTTTTTCCGCGCGAAGCCAACGGCAAGCGCCATCGTCCAGGGCTGGGCTGTAGTGGATAACACCGTCGGCGCCGACTGGGACAACGTTCAGCTCTCCCTCGTTGCGGGCGCTCCGCAGAGCTTCATCCAGCCCATCTCGCAGCCACTCTACTCTCGCCGACCTGAGATTCCCATTTCGACTGAAGCGCAGACCACGCCGCAGACCCACGAAGCCGCAGAAATGACGAATGGAGCGCTGCAATCCAACGCCCCGCAGGCTCAAGCTTTCGTGAATCAGAAGGAAGTGCGTCAACAACTAAAAGGCGCCTACCGTAACAACTCACTCGGAATGGCGAGCCAGACCGTCGCAGTCAATGCGGAAGCCATAGGCGGCCCCATCAGTGCGGGCTCTGCAGGAATGGGCTCCGGCTCCGGCGGTGGTTATGGCTTTGGAGGCGGCGTCTACCGCGCCAGCGACGCCATCTCCGAAGGCGACGTCTCCACCAACGCCTTCGACGACTTCTTCGAGTACTCCCTCACCCAGCCCGTCACCATCCACAAAAACGAGTCGGCCATGGTGCCGATTCTCCAGCAGGAACTCCCCGCCGAGCACGTCACCCTCTGGAGCCGCAGCGACCCGCGCCCTCTCCGCGCCGTATGGCTTGAAAACAAATCGAAACTCACCCTCGACGCCGGCAGCTTCTCCATCTTCGAGAGCGGCGAATTTGCCGGCGAAGGTCTCCTCGATCCCATCCATCCCGGGGAGCGCCGTCTGCTCTCCTACGCCGCCGACCAGGCTACGCGCGTGAAAATCTCCGACGTCGGGGGCAAACGCACCCTACATCATCTGCAAATCCGCAAAGGCCTCGTCGTCGAACGCTACATGGATGTCTCGTCGACGACGTATTCCGCTACCAACTCCGGCGACGAGGATCGCGTCGTCCTGCTCGAGCATCCGCGCCGCATCAACGGCTGGTCTCTCGATGAAGGCGTCAAGGCCGCCGAAACCACTCCCGATCTCTACCGTTTCAAGGTAGCCGTCAAACCGCATGCAACAGAGAAACTCGAGGTCAGCGAGCGGGGCCCGGAATATACAACAGTCTCGATCGATCCCAACCAGAACACCAATTCCTATCTGATCGACCTGATCAAGCGCGTTCCCGACGCCGAGGTACAACTCAAACCGATTCTCGACGCACAGGCCAGGCTTGCCGATCTCGATCAGGCCATTGCCGACTCAAAGAAGCAGGAAGAGACAGCCGCCGCAGATGAGGCCCGGGCCCGCGAAAACCTCACCGCGCTGAAAGGCAACGACGCGGCGCGCCGCTTTGTGGAGGAGTTGAATCGTGCCGAAGATTTGCTCCAGTCCACCCGCAAACACACTGCCGACCTCGAGCAGCAAAAGGCAACAGCCGTAGACAACCTCCGCGCCCAGATCAACGCCCTCAGCTACGACTGGGACGTCACCCCAAAGAACTAAGAAGCCCGTAAGCAAGGAACTTAGGGAGGCGATAACCAGTATGTCTCATCCTGAGCGCCGCAAGCTTGGGGCCCCACGAACGTTATCGTTCGTGGGGTAAGCGGCGCGAAGGATCTGCTTCTCGCGTGCATGCCCCAGTTCTCGATTTTGAGACCTGAAAAGCAACGGGGCCAAAGCTACCGGCTACAAGCAGTCTTTCTATTTCGGTTTATCCGCGCCTTGTTTCTTGTTCTGCTGGCCCTTCGCCTGTGCGTTCTGGCCGTGATCTTCCTTGTGGCGCTTATTGTGGTGTGCGACTGCCTTCGCAATCTCTTCCTGCGTGAGCTTGCTGTGCTCACCGCTGTGCAGAACGTCGTTTGCGATGGCCGCGTCAGTCTTGGTCTGTTCCATGCATTACCTCCTCGTGTTGGTGGGAGGCTTCTTCTCAACTCTGCTTCCGGGTCCGAGACGAAGTCCCGCCGAATCCCTTGCAGGTGACTTTTGAAACGCGCGATCATCTTCCGAACCGGTCCGCGGCACATTCTCGTCGCGAAGCGTTCGATCGGGCCATGCGAAGCCCTCTTGATAAGGATAATCTCTCTGGCACTGCCTCGGGCCACCTTGAGAAGCTCTGGTATGACTGCGTCGACCAACTAATTTTTCATCAGCACGATAGAGCCAAAAGCTAACGGCTTCGTCTTACAAGCTTCCTCTCATCGCAAACTCAATCACCCGCGCTGTCTGCTCCTCATCCTCGCCCGAGGAGATCATCAGTTGATAGAGATGCGGATTGTTCCATTCCTTCCCGAATCGTATTCGCAAGTAGTGCGCCCGCTCAGCGTCCACATCGCGAATCCGATGTTCGATGTTTGCGCCCGGCTCCAGTCGCGTCCGCAGGCGATGAATCCGAACACGCTGCGGCGCATACACAAACGCATGAAACACGTCCGCTTTCGATTGCAGAATGCACTGGGCCCCGCGGCCAACGATCACGCAGTCGCCGGCTTCGTACGCGTGTTCGATGATCTGCCGTGTCAGGTCGGTCATCACGTCTTCGTCGAAGCATTTCTCCTGCTCCAGCGCCACGCCTGCCGCCAAAGCTGCGCCTCGCATGGCCTGGCGGTTCACGCGGCGCAGCCAGCCCTCCACGTGTTCGTCAAACCGGCTTACGACGCCCGCATCCACGTGCGCCGCACAGGCAATCTCGTCAATCAGTGCGCCATCCAGCAGCTTCCAACCCAACCGCTTCGCAATCGACTGCGCGATTCTTCCGCCGCCGCTTCCGAACTCCCGCGAAACCGTCAACACCCGGTAGTCCATCCGATGCCTCCCCGTCCCGATGACGGCATCCACGCTACGCCCGTCCGTCGTCTCCGGCTGTGATCTCCCTCACCGACTCCCATTCTTTTCAATGAGACGAAAAGACTTCGCAGCAAATAGAAAGGGCCAGGCCGAAACTGCAGCCTGACCCCCGATTCGATTCGCCGTCGAATCAGTAAATAACCTTCAATGCAAACTGGAAGATCCGCGGCTCAAACGTACTCGTAATCTGGCCGCCCCCTGTCGGGTTTCCGGTAATCGTCGAAACCGGCACCGAGCCCCCCACGTTCGCAGTCGCTGAGGTCGTACCCTGCGATCCGCTGATTGTGCCCGGCAGATAAAGGTTGGTGTGATTGAACAGGTTGTAGATCTCTGTGCGGAACTCCATCTTGAGGCGCTCTCCCGGCAGAGTGAAGCGCTTGTTTAAGTCAAGATCCGACTCATAGAACGCCGGCGTGCGACCTGGGTTGCGCGGCGCATTGCCAAACGGACTCAGCACGTTCCCCGCAGCGTCCTTGATAGGCGGCATCTCGAACGCGGAGAAGTTAACGTAATTCACATATCCCGTATTCGCCGCACGCGACGAGCGTCCTTGCGTCACCTTCTTGCCCGGCACCAGATCCGGCCGGTATTCGTTGGCTCCGCGGTACGTTGCCGAAATCTGCAACGAAACCTGCTGCGCTGAGTTGGGCGAATAGGTAATGTTGAACGGCGTGCCAGCCTGCATGGTGTTGATGCCGCTGATCTGCCATCCGCCCAGTATTGCGTCCGTCAGTCCGTTTGCGTTCGCCAGGAAATGACGTCCGCGGCCGAATGGCAACTCGTACACCAGGCTTGTCACATTCGCGATCGGCAGGTTGTAGTCGGACTGCCCGTAGTCCGCTCTCAGGTCGTTGCCATCCTGTGGGGAAGGCGTATTGGCCTCGAGCGACGCTGAAGCATTATCCAGCGAGTGCTCCCACGTGAACGAATTCAGCAATGTGAGCCCCCCCGTAAGGCGCTGCTCGTACCGCGCTTGCAGCGCGTTGTAGTTCGAGTAGAACTCGTTCAGCGCCTCGGTGATATCGCTCGGCCAGCCCGTATATGGTCGCGCAAACCCGAGCGACGGATTCTTCTGATTCCCGTTGAGGAATCCTTCCAGCTTCAGTCCGTGGTTGCCCACATACGCAACGTCCAGCAGGGTGTTCTTTGCCAGTTGCTGCTGTACGTCGAAGAAGTAGTTCTCCACGTAGCTGTCTCGACGGTTCTTCGGAATCCACGTAATATTATCCGTCGCCGGGTTGAACGAGGTCACCAGTCCCGAAGGATATCCCTGATCGGCCGTCACATAACAACTCGGCGTCGTGGAACCGGTAGGAATAATCTGCGCTGGCAGCGGCGAGCTGCAATGATTCGTCGTGCTCGGTTTGATCTGCGTCACCGCTGCAAACTGCGCCTGTGGTGCGTTGATGCCCAGGATGTCTCCCGATCCGGCGCGCGTGTAGTGGACAAAGCCAGTGCCGAAGCCACCGCGCAGTACGGTCCTCGGCGTCACCCCGTACGCAAATCCAACACGCGGCGACCAGTCGGCCAGGTCAGGATTGACAAGAGTCTTCCCGTACGTCCCTCCAGGATTAACGGGCGTGATCCCGTTGCCCGCCACAGCCCCCGGCGTGATGGTCAGCACCGTCTGCGTAGCCGGGTCGAAATTCGAGATGTTGTTCTTCCACTCCGAGTAGGGCGAACCATACTCCCAGCGCAGGCCAAGGTTCAGTGTCAGGTTCGGCGCGACTTTCCAGTCATCCTGCGCGTACGCGCTCTCCAGCGTCTGACGCAGGTGCACCACGAAATAGTTGGCAAGCTGATAGCTGGTCGTCGTGCCGAACAGAAAGTCAGCCCAGTAGGTATCCGTCACTGGCGACGTGGGAGCCGCGCCGCCACTGGCCGTAGTTGCGCAAAGCGGCGAGATCGCGACATCGCACAGGCTATAGCCGCTTCCGTAGGTAAACGAGCCATACAGCGGATTGTTGTCGTTCACCGCCATCCAGATATGCTCGTACTCATATCCGAATTTGAGCGAATGCTTACCCTTCACCCACGTGAAGTTAACCTTCGGCTCAAGCAGTGCCGGGTTCTGCCACTGCGGATTCGTGCTCTGACGTCCAAATCCCGTAAAGCCGCTGATTCCTACCGACGGCAGACCGCCGGCTACAATCGAATTCGCCGGCAATCCAGGAATCGTAAAGTCGTTCTGCCCGATCGAGAGCGTGTACTTTCCGGCCTTGGTCCGCGAAAGCCCCAGTCGCGCGTCCATTATCTTGTTGCTGCCAAATGTGTGCGTATAGCCCAGCGCCACTTGCTGATCCAGCACGCGGATCGTCCCGTTTGTCTGCCCGTCCAGCGGCAGCGGAATCGTAGGATGATTGACACCCGTTTCCTTGCGGTCGCTTACGCGCAAGAACCACGAGCTGCTCGGATTCTGCTGATAGTCCAGCCGAAGGTCGCCCTTGTCTGAGTTATCGGTGAAGGGAATCTGCGCCGAATAGTCATTGGAATTGAGACCCGTCGAACCTACGCCCGCCTGCGGCAACTGTGCCGAGAATTTCTGAAAGTAGCCGAGAATCTGCGACGACAGAGGATTGATGGCGCCCGACGGAATCGCTGTGCCTGCCGGATAAACCGTGCCCGTAACTGCATTTCTCACCGGCACCACAAGATTTCCGTTGAGCTGATTCTGCGTCGGCAGAGTCAGCACGTACAACGGCCGCAGCGTCTGCCGGAACCCTTCGTAATCAAGGAAGAAGAACAGCTTGTTCGAGACAATTGGCCCGCCGAAGTTCATTCCGAACTGGTTGCGATTGAACGTCGGCTTCTTGAACGGCGTTGTCGTTCCCGTGTTGCTCACGACGCTCGGCTTGAAGAATCCCGCCGCATTCAGATCGGTATTCCGAATGAACTCGTAGAGAGTCCCGTGAAAACTATTTGTCCCGCTCGCCGATGCCACATTGACTGTGGCACCCGACGACCGACCGTACTCCGCGCTCTCATTATTTGTCACTACGTTGAACTGCGCGACCGAATCCGGCGCAATGGC
Organism: uncultured Acidobacteriaceae bacterium; assembly: GCA_963735215.1. Classification (GTDB taxonomy): domain Bacteria; phylum Acidobacteriota; class Terriglobia; order Terriglobales; family Acidobacteriaceae; genus Telmatobacter. Next base: position 212,707 of record CAVTKF010000022.1, read on the forward strand.
GATGATCTGGTTGTCGAATCCCTGGTTACTCTCGCCGTATGCGTTGTTGTCCATGCCGTCGAGAAGATAGTTGTTGAACATGCTGCGCTGGCCGTTGACGTTGTACGCGCCCTCGCGCACCAGGCTGCTGATCGAGCTTGTTGTTGCGGCTGTCGGCGCCTGTCGCGAACCGGTAACCAGTGCCAGCAGATCAGAGAAGTTGCGGCTCACCAGCGGCAGCGCCTCGGTCTGGTAACCCGAAATCGTCTGTCCGCGCTCGCTCGTCTCCGTCTCCACCTGCAGGGCAACGTCGCTCACTTCGACTGTTGCGCTCGCTTGGCCCACCTTCAATGTCAAATCGATGCGTGTGCGTCCGCCCACCGCGATCGATATATTTGTTGCTTCCACCGGCGCGAATCCCTGCGCCTCGGCCAGGATGCTATACGTGCCCACTCGCAGCGACGGCACGTCGTAATCGCCCGAGCTGTTCGTAGTCACTCTCGTGCCAATTCCCGTATTCACATTGGTCACGGTCACAGCAGCATTGCTCACCACCGCGCCGGTTGCGTCGTGAATGGTGCCGGTCAGGCTGCCATCCTCATATTGTGCTCTGGCTGTCGAGCCAAAAAGCGCAACGCATAGGCCTACCAAAAGAATGATCTTGCAGGGGATGTTTCTCATGATGAGCCGAGCCTAATGAGCCGTTGTCATGAGTCCGTGAAACGGCTGTGAATGGAATGTGAATTGGCGCCCTCTCTGCATGAAACTGAACGGGTTTTCCACGATCGGTCCGTCTTTCGGCCGCCGCTCGGCGTGCCCAGACCGCTGCCGTACACTGTTCACATTGTCTTGGGCTTTGCGGCGCCCTGCCCGCATGCCTGGAGGTCTACGGATGAAGAAAATCGGCGTCCTGTTCGGCATGGAAAACAGTTTTCCTGGTGCGCTGGTGGAGCATATCAACGCTCGCAACGTCGATGGCATTCATGCCGAGTTCGTCGAAACCGGAGCCGTGCATCTCGACAAGCCCGCGCCCTACGCCGTCATCGTCGATCGCATCTCGCACGACATCCCCTTCTACCGCGCCTACCTCAAGCACGCAGCTCTCAACGGAACCGTCATCATCAACAATCCCTTCTGGTGGTCCGCCGACGACAAGTTCTTCAACTACTCTCTCGCCGCCAAACTCGGCGTTGCCGTGCCGCCCACCGTCATCCTGCCCCACAAGAAGCACCCCGAAGGCACCACCGACCGCTCCATGCGCAATCTCGAGTACCCACTCAACTGGGAATCGGTCTTCACCTATATCGGCGAGCACGGATTCATGAAGCCCGTTGACGGCGGCGGCTGGCGCGACGTCTACCACATCCACAATCGCCCCGAGTTCTTCGCCGCCTACGACCAGTCGCGCGACCTTTGCATGCTCTATCAGAAAGCCGTCGAGTTCAACGAGTACTTCCGTTGCTACGTCGTAGGCCAGAGCAAGGTCCGCATCATGCCCTACGATCCGCGCAAGCCTCATCACGAGCGCTACGTGCAGACCCCGCCCGACTACGACAAGAAGCTGCTCGCTCGCGTAGAAAAGGATGCGCTCACCCTCTGCCGCGCCTTGGGCTACGACCTCAACACCGTGGAATTCGCGGTCGAAAACGGTATTCCCTACGCCATCGACTTTATGAACCCCGCTCCCGACGCCGACCTCAACTCTGTAGGCCAGGCCAACTTCGACTGGATCGTCCGCGAGGTGGCAGATCTGGCCATCGCCCAAGCAAAAGTCGCACCGAAGGTGCCGAAAGAGTTTCGCTGGGCCACGTTCCTCTCCGGTACTTCCGCTGCCGTTCCCGAAAAGAAGCCCGCAGCAAAGAAGTCTCCTGCAAAGAAATCCGCGCCCAAGAAGCCAGCGAAAGCCGCCAACCCAAAATCCCCCGAAGCCACCGCCAACTAGATTTTTATTCAGCCAACGCCGTGTCATCCTGAGCGAAGCACGCTTGGGGCCCCGCAGACGATTTCGTCTGTGGGGTAAGCGGAGCGAAGGATCTGGTTACGCTTTTTGACTCCAATCGACTCATGCCTATCCGATCCTTAGCCCTCTTCCATAGCAAAGACTCCAGGTGCCGCATTCGTGCGGTCTCCGCGCGTAATCACTCTGAGGTACGCTAGGCTCCTCCCGTGCCTACCTTCATCGCCCGCATCGACTCAATCGCGTAGCTTTGGATGGCGCAAAACGGGATCATTTTCGTATCCGGTTTCTTCCTCTATGAGCTCGACCCGAACACCAGCAGACGGCCGTCGCAATCCTTCACCACAAACTCTCGCGATCCCCATGGCATGTCGCCAAGTTCTCGAGTGAACTCTACGCCCCTGGCTGCGAACTCCGCATAGAGCGCGTTCACATCGTCGACTAAAAGGTACGCGTCGAGCAGTTCGTCCACATATTTGTCCGGATTGGCTGTGGGCGGCTCGGCGCATCGGAAATGAATCGCGTGCTCATCGCGCGCGATGATAGCGTAGACCGGCGGATCCTGCCACGTACCCTGGCACTCGAAGCCTAGCTTGGCCTCGTAATAAGCGAGTGTCCTCGGAATGTCCATGGTGAAGAACTGAGGTGCGATCCTGCGAATCATGGGCCAAGTCTATCGCAGCGCTTTCCGGTACCTCGGGGACCACGAAGACTACGAGAGTGACTCGATCAGGGCCGTCGCGCTTTTGATGTCAAGCCCCGCGCAGCCCTATCCCAATCCAAACCATTCATTCCACTCGGTAAAAACTTCGGCGTGATTTGCAGAGTATTTCCCGCCAATCGTGCACAATGAATCTGTGAATCTGTCTGAAACCAAATATCGCTGTTAGTCCGCTTACCGGCGGTTGGCCCTAAGTCCTTTCCTGAGAAGACTCTGCGGCTAACCTCAATTGTCCGAGGACTTTGGCGCCAATTCGACTTCGCAACCTGCTGAAAGGAAAGAGTTTCTTTACAGAGTATGGGTGGAGGGTAAACCGCAACCAAATGGTTGCTTGGCGGCGTTACTCCCTGTTCCCTGCCTTCAGGCCACTTTCCGAAACGTCAGATTGTACCGGTACGGTCCCGTCAGTGGATGGTGCCCCGGCTTCAGCGGCTGCACGCCATGAAAGCGCATCCGCGAAGGTCCGCCCCACACGATCACATCGCCATGCTCCAGCAAGATGTGCTTCGTTTTGTCGGTGCGCTGAAAACCGCCAAGCAGAAATATGCACTCCAGTCCCAGCGAGATCGACACGATCGGCTGGTACAAATCAAACTCGTGCCGGTCCTGGTGGATCCCCAGCTTGGTGCCCGCCTGGTAGCGATTGATGTGGCATGTATCTGGGCGGAACTGAGGAAATCCTGACCGCACCGCACAGCGTAGCGCAAAATCCAGGAGCACTCTCGGCATCGCCGGCCACATCCGCCGCACGTTCGGATTCTGCGGATCCCATCGCCGCCGAAATGCCCCCGGTGTGCCGCAGTCCGACACCATCACCGACATCGGCAGTCCGCTGGGAGTCGTCGCATGGTGAAGTGGGGCCGCCGCAAGAATGCCCTCAACGGCAGAAAAGAACTCGCTGTCCTGTAGCAGCGCCAGACCCCGCATCAACACCGCGCCCGGGTAGATCTCCTCATGCGTCGGGTCCACCGCAAGTTGGGAAAAGAGATTCATAGCCCAAATTCATCCTACCCTAAAGGCGAACAAAAAGCGAATATATCATTCAATCTCCAAATCGGCGTGTAGCTGCAGCTAGCCTGCTGCACCTGATTCGCCCGGTTCTGATCCCTGATCCCTGATCACTGAACCCTGCTTTATCAGCTCCTTCAACTCTTCGTCGCTCGTCGCGCCGAACTCCCTGTAAAACAAACTCACCGCATCCAGTGGCTCCGGAACCATCGCGCAAACCACCTGGTCCGCCTCATGCGCCAGCTCCTCGCACGTACTACTCGCCCCAACGGGAACGGCCACAATCACCCGCCGCGCCCGCCCCTTCACCGCTCGAATCGCTGCCCGCATGCTTGCTCCGGTCGCCAGCCCGTCGTCAACAAGAACGACAGCCCGCCCAGCAATTTCCACCGCCGGTCGGCCCTCGCGATAGAGCTTCTCGCGCCGCACCATTTCCTGTGTCTCGCGCTCGATCACGTATTCCAGTTTCTGCTCCGACACGTGGTACGAACGCACGACGTGATCATTCAGCACGACGCCCCCGCCGCTCGCGATCGCGCCCATCGCCAGCTCTTCCTGCCCAGGCAGGCCCAGCTTGCGCACCACAAGGATATCCAGCGGTAGCCCGCACGCCTTCGCCACTTCATACGCCACCGGCACGCCCCCGCGCACCAGCCCCAGCACCACGCCATCCTTCAAGTCAGGGAGAGCAGCCACAAGGTCTCCCAGCACCCGCCCCGCCTCCCGCCGATCTTGAAATAGCATTTCACCCACGCGCAGGATTGTATGCCCGTCCGCTGCGAACTACGAACTCAGAACTTTGAACTGCGGCTTTACAATTGCCACACGCAGTCCCGAGGTCATCCCATGCGCCCATCCTTCTCGCTTGGCATCGAAGAGGAATACCAGACCATCGACCCGGTGACGCGCGACCTGCGTTCTCATATCCAGACCGAGATGCTTGCGCAGGGCAAGATGCGCCTGCAGGAGCGCGTCAAGGCCGAGATGCACACTTCAGTCGTCGAAGTCGGCACGCGCATCTGCCGCAACATCGACGAGGCCCGCGAAGACATCTACGAACTACGCCGCGAAATGATCAAGCTGGCCCGAGAGCACCATCTCGAACTCGTCGCCGGCGCCACGCACCCGTTTGCCGACTGGCGTACGCAGGAGATTTATCCCGACCCGCGTTACCACCAGGTTGTCAAAGATCTCCAGCTCGTGGCTCGCGCCAACCTCATCTTCGGCCTCCACGTCCACGTCGGCATCGAAGACCGAGAAGCCGCCATCCGCATCATGAATTCGATGCGCTACTTTCTACCGCATATCATGGCGCTCGCCACTAACTCGCCTTTCTGGCTCGGCCTCAACACCGGCTACAAAGGCTACCGCGCCAAAGTTTTCGAGAACTTCCCGCGCACCGGCATTCCCGACGCATTCTCCAGCTATTCCGAATTCGAGAACTACGTCAGCCTGCTCGTGCGCACCAACTGCATCGACAATGCCAAGAAAATCTGGTGGGACATCCGCCCGCATCCCTTCTTCAACACCGTCGAAGTCCGCGCCTGCGACATCCCTCTGCGCGCCGAAGAAACCGTCGCCATCGCAGCGCTCATCCAGGCCACCGCGGCCTATCTTTACCGTCTCCACGCTGCCAATCAGGACTTCCGCCAGTACGCGCGCCCACTTTTGATGGAGAACAAATTCCGCGCTGTCCGCTATGGTCTCGATGGCCATCTCATCGACTTCGGCCGCCAGCAGGAAGTCCCGGAACGCGACCTGCTCGAAGAGTACCTCGTTCTCATCGACAGGGAAGTGGACGAACTCGGCAGCCGGGAAGCCATCGACGGCATCCGCAAAATCATGCAGACCGGTACCGGTGCCGACCGCCAGCTCAAAGTATTCGAGGAGAGCAAGGGCGACCTGAAGGCCGTAGTCGACTACATGGCCGAAGAAACCCGGGCCGGCTTATAAAGCGCAACCATCCAGTTGCCTTCGTGCGAATCTTCGCACATCAAATTTATTTAGACGCACTGTCATACTGAGCGACCAACGGGAGTCGAAGGATCTGCGGTTGCCGTTTGATCGCATCAGTGCACAGCCGGGCTCCGTCCTTGCCATGTCTTTTGTTTTTGTCCACACTGCGAATTCCCACTTCACCGAGTACCGAGGCAGCCAACTACTTCACCGTTTCCGCCAACACCGACACTTCCGTACGTTTTCCGCTCCCCGGCATATCCACCGAGCCCAGCACCACCGGCTTCCCCATCACGATCGCCGACTCGCTCTCGAGCACCGACTGGTGAATCACCGGATCCTGTATCCCCACATTCGATTTCTCTTCCGCCACGCTCGTCTGCTCAATCTTCGTGCGCAGATGCATTTCGTCGCCGCGTCCATCGAGCGTTGCATCCAGGTTGATTCCCACGTCCATATATTGCACCTGCGTGTTTTGATCCGAGCCGGTCCCGTAGGTACCAGTCACAATCGGTACCCGCGCCCCCTGTTTCAGCGTCGTCTTGTTCCCCGATCCGACAATCATCACAAAGCGCTGCAAACCGCCATTAGCGCCACCGTCGCTGATCGTGTACGTCAGCCGATAGGTTTTCCGCGGACGATCGATATCCGCCAGAATCTTTTGCGCCTTCGCAATGTCGTCCGCCGTGGCATACATCGAGATTGCGTTGGCCGACTCAACGCGGTAGATCTTTGCCTTCGGCAGCATATTACGCAAATCCGTCACTACGTCGTTGGCTTCGCGGACTTCCGTTAAATTCGTCAGATATAACGTCGCATAGCTTTCCGTCGGCTTCTGATCCGCACTCTGCGCAACTGCGCGACTTGCAGTCAACATCGCCAATATCGCTCCAGTTATCGCCAAGACACACGGCAATCGTCGAACTGCATTCTCTGCATTCCATCTCATCGCAAGCCTCTCCAAGTATTTCGCTTTTGAAGCACGCAGACCGCACCGCACCGTCGCGCCTCTGCTTACAGGACGCCGCATCAGCGCTTTCGCTCAGCATTTTTCGAAGGATCGAGCTCACTTCGAGCAAATCCCGATCCAGAACACGATAATTTCAACAGCGCGCATTTCGACGCATACGTCGACCTTGAGGTGAATCCTTGAATTATCGAGCGGCTCAAAGTCTCGCTGCGCTGATATTGGTGACTACGCTTTTCGCCGCGGCCCAGCCTTCTCCGCAACCCGATCCCGCCGCCATCATTCGCGACCTCGACGCCGCCAACCAGGCACGCTACGACAATGTCCTCAGCTTTACCGACGTCGAGCATTACGCCGTCTTCCGCGGCAGCGACGAAACTCGTCCTACAGCGGAGATGTCCGTGAGGATGACCTACAAAAAAGGCATTGGCAAAGACTACGAGATCCTCTCGCAATCCGGCTCATCCCTTGTCCAGAAATTCGTCTTCCAGCCGCTCCTCGGCAACGAAAAAACCATCAACGATCTCCCTAAGGTGACGCAATCCTGGTTCAGCTCCGCGAATTACGAAATGCACCTCAAGCCCGGCGTCACGCGAACCATCGACGGCCGCACCTGTCTCGCGTTCGCCATCAAGCCCCGCCACAAAGCGCCCAACATGATCGACGGCACGCTCTGGGTCGACGCCAACAGCCACACACTCGCTGAGGTCGAAGGCACAGCATCCAAAAGCCCATCGGTTTTTGCCGGAACCACGAGGATGATGCGTCGCTACACGAACATGCAGGGTTACGCAATGGCCACCCACGCCCGCGCCGAATCCAGCAGCATGCTCTTTGGCCTCACTGTCGTTACCATCGACTACAGCGATTACCACTTTGACCTTCGCCCCACTCGGTGACTACGCTGCGTTTTTGCGAAACGTGAGGTCGTTGAGCGACCGCAGCCTATTCTCTGCAAGAAACGATTGAGTCTCACTCGAATCTTTTTCGTGAATCTCCAATAGATGTATATGCATCCATTTCCCATGAGCAAACCGTTCACTCCGGCGCTCCCCTGTATGTGCGCGAGTTTTCGCCGTTCCTCCCGCGCCCTCACGCAGCTCTATGACAAGGCGCTCCGCCCGTTGGGACTAAGGGGCACACAATTCACGGTGCTCCAGGCATTGTCCCTGACAGGCGAAGTATCCCAGGGCAAACTGGGCCAGATTCTGGCAATTGACAGCACCACGCTGACTCGAACCCTCGAAATTATGGGCCGCCGGGGCTGGATCGCGAAACGCCGAGGCAAAGACCGCCGCGAATGGCGACTGTGCCTGACCAAGGCGGGAGAATCTCAATTCAAACGCGCACTTCCCAGTTGGGAAGAAGTGCAATCGCGGCTGCGAAGCCAACTCGGAAGCGATCGCTGGGAAAAGCTTCTGAACCTTACCAACATCGTGACCTCGGTAGTCACGGAATCAGGAGACTTGTCATGACGAAGTATGGAAAGCTTACGACCGTGCTGATTGCAGCCTGGTTCGTATTCGCACTCACCGCGTCGGGCCTGCATTTGTTCAACACCGGCCCCAATCAGCCGCCGCTTGCCTTTGGGCTGGCCGTCCTGACTCCCCTCATCTTGTTTCTGGCGTGGTTTGCCGCATCGCCTCGCTTCAGGCAATTCACAATGGACCTGAGTCCACGCATTTTGACCTTGGTGCAAAGCTGGAGAATCGCTGGGTTCGTTTTCCTTGTCCTTGCAGCCTATGGCATCCTGCCGCGGTTGCAAGCCTTGCCTGCGGGATGGGGCGACATCCTAATAGGCGCTACTGCGCCACTCATCGCTCTGAACCTGGCGATTCCCGGCCGCCGCAGAAGCTTCATTGCCTGGCAACTGCTCGGAATGGCGGATCTGGTAACGGCCGTAACACTGGGCACGCTTGCCAGCGTGATCGATCCCCACGGAGTTGGGGCAAGTGCAATGACCGTGCTTCCCATGAGCTTGATTCCGACATTTGCCGTGCCGCTGTTCATGATCTTCCACATCATCTGCATCGCCCAGGCTCTCCGCTGGCCGGCCCGGCAGCCTTCGATCGAACAGCAGCAGTTCCAACCCCGCTCAGCATGAGATAACGTCTATGTCCCGGAAGGACTTCCAAAAATCGGCCCCGGGAATCAAAACCCGGGGCTTGTGCTCGCAAACGCTCGGTCGAGGGGAAGCTCGCGCGCCAAAGCCGGCGATACGGAATGGACGAGTTAATCTCCGCCGTTCATCACTCCCTTCAAGTCGCTGTAAACAAAGGCTTAATCCGTCTGTTCTTTCTGTAGATAATCTGCTTTTCAACCCATTCTGCTCCTCACTCATTTTTAGAACCTATGCGACAATCGATTCAACGGATTGTCTCCCTCTTCAGGCGAGGTCACCATGCGATCTCCAAGCGAACGCTCCAGGCTCCTGTTCCGCGCGCTCATCCTCTCTCTTGCCCTGCATAGCGCCTTCTTCGCTTCCGTGTTTTTCTTCGGTACGCACGCGACAATCAGGATCGTCGAGCCCGTGAAAACCCAGGCTGTCGCGCAGCTCACGTTCGCCGGCGGCTCCCATCGCATCAGGATCGAGCTGCCCGTCTCGCAGTTCGCGGCGCACACGCACGAGCCCACAGCGCACGCTGATCCAGCCCAAAAGACCGACATTCCCATGAAAGTTCAGCCGCTCAAGAAGTCAGGCGGCGGTTCGACGCTTTCACCGCACCATGGCGACGGATCTTCCACCGCTCTTAACGGCAACGGAAGTGACGCCCAGGACATTCATCCCGCCTTCCCCGTCTTCTCACCCCACCCCTCCGTCACCGACCGGTCGCTTCTTCCTTCTTCCGAGCAGAAGATCGTGGTCGACGTAAGTGTCGATGCATTCGGCCAGGTGGTCAGGGAGAATCTGGTCAAGGGGCTGGGCAACAAATTGGACAAGATCGTCCTGGAAACCGTGAGAACCTGGCGCTTTCAACCCGCCACTTTGAATGGTAAGCCTGTCGCGACGGAAGCCGAACTGATCTTTCCATTCAACCTGGACTATCCCATCACCATGTCGTAGCGGGCTCGAGGCCAGCGAGTGGACGCTAGCTATTTACTACATTTGCCCCACGTGATTGAACATATCGAAGCTTGAGCCGATTGAAGTAAGATAGCCGGAATCGGGAATCTATATCGAGTCGTTCTCCCTAAGGAGTTTGGGTTAAACCCAGAGGAGTGTATGGAGAGAGGGAAGAAAGAAAAACATACAACCGATCAGCTGCGAGGCGTGTTGCGCGGAAACGAGTTTGAGAGCGAATGCACCGTGGCATTGGTGACGAAGCTCAACCACGAAAAGCCAAGCGTAGCCGTTTGGACCAGCTTGCGCATTACGGCGGCCTCGCAAACTCCACCCGATGGGACTTATCGCCTTGAAGTACACGGACGCACGTTCAACGTACAGCGCGTTGGCGGCAAGTGGCCGACGCTGCAGTTATAGATCCCTGAGATCGCAATAGACGTAGATATCTTCCAACTGGCCGACACCAATGCAGGCGCCTTCGCGATGTGTCCGAAGCAGATATTTGTGCGGAAAGAATAGCGCGGAACGCAGGCAACGCCCGGTAGAATCAGCCCATATGGATACAGCTGAGAACAATCAGGCCGACGAAGAGACGATTCTCGAAGGCACGCGGTTTGTACGGGCTTGCCTGCGCAAGCCTGTCGATCGCACGCCGGTCTGGTTTTTGCGCCAGGCCGGGCGATACATGCAGGAATATCGTGACGTCCGCAAGCATCACACGCTCGTGGAGATCTGCAAACAACCGGAAATTGCCGCCGAAGTTACCATCACCGCAGCTGAAAAACTGGGTGTGGACGCGGCCATCATCTTTGCGGATTTGCTGCTGCCGCTCGAACCCATGGGCCTTCCCTTTGAATTTCAGGCGGGTGAGGGACCGGTTGTTCATCACCCTGTGCGAACGGCAGACGATGTGAAAGCGCTGCGCACGGATCGCACCGCCGATCTGGCTTATGTGGCACTTGCAATCGAGAAGGTTGCAGCGCATTTCAAGGACCGGCTTGGAGTCATTGGCTTCTGCGGCGCGCCGTACACATTGGCAAGCTACATGATCGAAGGCGGCGGTTCCCGGAACTACGTCTACACCAAGCAGATGATGTTCAACGATGCTCTTTCATGGCGCAGCCTTCTGGATAAGCTGGTGGTGGTGCTGACCGAATACTGCCGGCTGCAGGTGCAGGCTGGAGCTGACGTCATCCAGATCTTCGACAGCTGGGTCGGCTCCCTCGGTCTGGAGGATTATCGCGACTACGCCTTTGAAGCGTCGAAGCGTCTCGTACACGCGGTGCAGCAGATGGGAGTTCCCGTGATCTATTTTGGCGTCGAAACCGCGGGACTGCTAACGCAAATGGCAGCGACGGGCGCCGACGTCATCGGGCTTGATTGGCGGCAACCGCTCGACGTGGGCTGGCACGAAGTCGGCCACGCGCACGCGGTGCAAGGGAATCTCGATCCCATCACGCTGTTTGCGCCGATCGAGGTTCTCGAACTAAGGGTGAAGGAGATTCTGCGCGCAGCTGCAGGACGGCGGGGCCATATCTTCAATCTTGGTCATGGCATCGTTCCGCAAACGCCCGTGGAAAATGTCCAGGCCGTAGTGCGGATGGTGCGGGAGTTCCGGTTGGAGAACCAGAATGCCTAAGCAGGCCGTTTTTCTCCTCGCACACGGCACGCCAGAGACCGCGGAGCAGATTCCCGAGTACCTGCGCAATGTGGTCAGCGGGCGACCGCTCCCTGAGCATGTCATCGAGGAGATCAAACACAGGTATGCCCTGATCGGCCGAAGCCCGCTAACCGAGATCACGCTGGAGCAGGGCAGGCTTGTGGAAGCCGAATTGGCGATGGAGGGCATCGATGCGCAGGTCTATGTAGGCATGCGGAACTGGAAGCCCTACATTCCCGATGTCGTCCGCAAAATGCGCGCGGACGGCGTGGAAGAGGCTGCAGTCGTCTGCCTGGCTCCGCAGAATTCCCGCACCAGCGTTGGGCTTTATAAGCGAGCGGTGCAGGCCGAGGCAGGTCCGCTGAACATCGATTTCACCGATGGCTGGGCGCATGATCCACTGCTTGCAGATGCATTTGCCGAGCGGCTGCGCGCTGCCGAAACTCAAATGCAGCGGGAGACTGGCGCATTCGTTCCCGTTCTGTTCACGGCTCATAGCGTTCCAACGCGTACGGTGCAGCCGCCCGACGTCGCAGAGGGACAAGCCACCGGACCGCGACTGTGGCCGGGCGAGGGAGCAGATCCGTACGCGCAGGAGGCCAGGGGCACGGCGGAGCTCGTGGCCGAGCGCGTCCCCGAGATTCCGAAGTGGTGGTTTGCCTTCCAGAGTCAGGGCGCAAGCGGCGGCCCCTGGATTGGACCAACGGTAGAGGAGACACTTACAGCGATTGCGAGCGAAGGCGTGAGAATTCTGCTGCTGCAACCTATTGGGTTTTTATGCGACCATGTCGAAATCCTGTACGACGTGGACATCGCGTTTAAGGATTTTGCGGCGAAACTTGGGATTCGCCTGGAACGGCCGGAGTCGCTGAATGCATCGCCCGTTCTGGCACGTGCAATTGCCGGACTTGCGAAACGTGGGCTGGCCCGACTAAAAGGAGAGGAATCCCCGAAGGCTTGAACTGAACGCTGGTCTGGAGTCTCGCCGGGTTTCGGCCCGTCGAGACCCTTTATTTTCTCAAGCTAATGCTGTGAGTTTGCGAATGAAAGGCTGTTGATGTCGGTTGCTGCCCCTTCCGGAAACGAATCGAGTTTGCATTCACCAGCGTGTCCGGATTGCGGTAGGCCGCGCATGCGGCGCATGCATCGGTACGGTTTTCTGCAACAGTGGTTCTGGCCGTTATTTGGATACTATCCCTGGGAATGCCCGATCTGCAGAAAACTGCGGCTGGTGCGCCACCGCGGAGGACGCAAAAGGAGAACACTCGAGTAGCCATGCGGGTGCGAGCCAACTGCACTCTCTATAATTGCCAGAACAATTCCCAACTCTCAGGAGGTCTGCTTGCTCTCTGTTCAGAAGGCTTGCCGCATTATTTCTGTTTTCGTCGTTGTTGCTTCGGGTATCCCTGCTGTCGTGTGTCAGACTGCACCAAAGCCTGATTCGAGTCCTGCAATCGTTTACGTCAAGGCCGGACATCTGTTCGATGCAACCAGCGACAAACTGCGTGACAACGTGGTGCTCGTCGTCGAAGGCGAGAGGATCAGCAAGGTCGCTTCTGCAGCCGATGTTTCTATTCCGACTGGAGCCACGGTGGTGGATCTCTCGAAGGACTGGGTGCTTCCCGGCCTGATCGATTGCCACACGCATCTTGAAGCACGCGCCGATCACTACGATCCGATCTGGGATGTGAAAGAGACGCCATTCGACGGCGGATTCAACGGCGTGGTGAATGCGAACAAGACGCTGATGGCGGGATTCACCGGTGTGCGCGACGTTGGTTCGCAGCCCTTCTTCGCCGTCGATCTGCGCCGGGCGATCGACGCCGGCGACTTTCCGGGCCCGCGGGTGGTAGCGAGTGGTCCGCCGATTTCGATTACGGGCGGACACGGCGACATGAACGGCTTTGCGCCAGGCGTGGAGAATCTGATGTATCCGGCAGAGCGCGATTTCCAGCTTGCCGACGGACCTGAAGCGGTGCGGCATATTGTTCGCGAGCAAGTGAAGTACGGCGTGGACGTGATCAAGATCCTGGCGACCGGTGGCGTGCTTTCGCAGGGCGACAAGCCGGGCGCGGAGCAGATGACCTACGAGGAGATGAAGATGGCTGTCGACACTGCGCATGCAGCAGGCCGCAAAGTGGCCGCGCACGCGCACGGAACAGAGGGCATCAAAGATGCGGTGCGCGCCGGTGTGGACTCGATCGAGCACGGCAGCCTGATTGACGCTGAAGGCATTGAGATGATGAAGGCGCACGGCACATACCTGGTTGCCGATATCTACAACGACGATTACATTCTTGGCAAAGCGGTGGAGTTTGGCCTGCCGAAAGAGAACGTCGACAAGGAGAAGATGGTTGGCCGCCTGCAGCGCGAGAACTTTGCCAAGGCGGTTGCCGCGGGTGTGAAGATTGCATTTGGCACCGATGCAGGTGTCTATCCTCACGGCGACAACGCGAAGCAGTTTCATTACATGGTCAAATTCGGCATGACGCCGGCAGGTGCGATTCGCGCGGCCACGTCCTCCGCAGCGGACCTGATCGATCGCGCCAAGGATGAGGGCACGCTGGAGGCAGGCAAGTACGCGGACCTGATCGCGGTGACGGAGAATCCGCTGGACCGGATCGAGGTGCTGGAGCATGTCTCGTTCGTGATGAAGGGCGGCAAAGTGTACAAGGACGAGATTGGCGCGGTAGCAAAGCGGTAGATTTTCGCGACGAAGTAAGTGATGAAGCAAATTTTCAAGGCAATCGTGGGTGCGAACCCTTTGCCGCAGTGTAGGAATGTCCCCGGTTCAAAATGTCAGCTGTTTCCCCGGTGCGTACCGGACGGGTGCCCCCTCCCATACTCTGTAAGCAAGGTCCCTGTATTCAGTTGGTTATGGGAGGGGTTTAGCTGTAAAGTCTTCCTGCTACTGCACTTAGCTGCAGAGTCCTCTCAGCAAACAGCTTACGGCATGTTTTTGGTACTGCCCCGAAGATTTACACCGCATCAGGCGGTGTGAAGACTCAGCACCTGACGCGGTATTTGGTTATAGCTCGGCGAGAGTTCACGCGTGTCTTTGAATACGAGAATAGCGAAATCAATGAAATAGACTGCAAATCTTGAATGCGCAGAAGTTGTTGATCTGGAACAGGATGCAGAATTCTTTTTCAAAGAGCCCTTGACGGCAGAGACGCGCATTGCGCGAATAAGAGCGCGGAAAGGGAAGCCGAGGTAAAGCGGGGGCATCACAGTAGGCTTGTGCCGGCGAAGAGAACCTCGACGGGAACTGCGCGGCATGGTACTTCAAAGACAGATCCGCCCGATAAAGAGCCATTCGATACATTCGATCTGGGGAGGAATCGTGACATGTTGAACAGTGTTGCTCCGTTCTTCATTGTGGACAATCTGGACACTACGCTGGAGTTTTACCGGTCAAGGCTGGGGTTCCATGTTTTGTATAAGGGAGGAGGCGACGGGCATGGCGGCGATTTCTGGGCCATCGTCGGACGTGACCAGGTGATGCTGATGTTCAAGGCCATCGCGTCCGACGTCCAACCGCTGCCAAATCGAACGCGCCACGAATGGGCTCGGTGGGACGCCTACATCAATGCGAGCGATCCCGACTCACTGTGCACAGAGTTCGTCGGCAACAACGTCCCAATGCATCGGGATCTGGCAAATACTGCTGATGGATTGAGAGCGTTCGAGATCATCGATAACAATGGGTACGTGCTGTGCTTTGGACGCCCTATCGAGAGGTAGTCCAAGTTGTGTGATCATCCGTAGACGCTGTCTGTCATCCGAACGAACAGCCCCTCCGGACTACTGCCTGAATAGTTGCTTGGCGATGAAGAAGACGTTGGCGGGGCGCTCGGCCAGTCGGCGCATGAAGTAGGGGTACCACTCGCGGCCGAAGGGGATGTAGACGCGGACGTTGTAGCCCTCGGCGACCAGCTTGCGCTGCAGATCGCGGCGCACTCCAAAAAGCATTTGAAACTCGAAATGGCTGCGGTCGATGTTGCGCTGCGCGGCAAAGGACTGGGCCGAGGCGATCATCTCTTCGTCATGGGTAGCGAGGCCGTGGTAAATGGGGCTCTGCAGTAGCATATTGGCGAGTTTTTTGTAGTTGGCGTCAACATCGGATTTTTTTGGAAATGCAACTTCGGGCGGCTCTTTGTAGGCGCCCTTGCAGAGACGAACGCGAATGCCGTCGGCGATGAGCTGCTCGATGTCAGCTTGCGAGCGGAAGAGGTACGACTGGATGACGATGCCGATGGAGCCGCGCAGTTCTGGATGAGCGTGGATGCGGCGCACGATGTCGAGCGTAACCTGGGTGAGAGGCGAGTCTTCCATGTCGATGCGGAGGAAGTTGCCGGTGGCGTGCGCGTGCTGGGCGAGGCTCATGGCAATGCCCTCGGCCAGCGCGGGGTCCTGGGTGAGGCCCATCTGGGTGAGCTTGACGCTGATGTTGGCGTCGAGCTTGCGGGCGGCGATCTGGTCGAGAAGCTGGTGGTAGATGTCGGCGGCCCGGTGGGCCTCGGCGGCTGTGGAGACGCTTTCGCCAAGGGAGTCGAGCGTGACGTGCATCCCTTGCTTATTGACCTGGGCGCAGACACGGAGAGCGTCTTCGATCTCGAGTCCGGCAACGAAACGCGAGCTGAGTTTGCCGCCGATGGTGGAGTGTTCGGCGAATTTGCGGAGAGAACGATTGTGGGAGAGTGCGATAAAAGCGGAACGAAGAACGGGCATCAGTTAACCTTGCCGGGCGAAGGTCCTGGTATGAAGTATTCGCGCGGGACTATCCAGTTTCGCACAACGGGGTCCGGGTACGGTTGTGATGCGATGCGTTGGGAACAGCGCTGAAGATGGTTGCGTATCCTAAAGCGGTCATTCTCTTTCTGCGGCTCGGCGTGCGCATTGTTGAAAGTTGGAGGTCTCATGTCGTTGCAGCAGACGGCGGTTTACGCGGCGTTTGTGATGTTTACAGGCATGACTTCGTTGCAGGCGCAGGCGCCGGCGATGCCTACGACTGCGGGTGAGACGCTTAGCGGGAAAAAGATTGTGCTGGCGGATGCGGTGCGGGGACATGCAGTGGTGCTGGTGGCGGGGTTCAGCCACGATGGTGGAATCGCGTGCGGCGACTGGATGAAGGCGATTCACGGCGATGCGGCGCTGGCGGGCGTGGATGTTTACGAGATTGGCATGCTGGAAGGCGCGCCGGGACTGTTTCGCGGAATGATCAAGAGCGGCATGCGCAAGGGGATGAGCAGCGCAGACCAGGAACGGATGGTGGTGCTGACACAGGACGACAAGGTATGGGAGAAGTACTTTGCGGTTTCAAATGGGCAGTTGCCGCAGGTGATGGTTCTGGATGCGAAGGGAAATGTTGTGTGGCATGGCCAGGGGAAGGCGGCGGAGTTGGAGTCGCAGTTGAGAGCGGCGGTGAGTTCGCATTGATTGGATCGTTGGCGAGGTGAAGTCATTGCTTTTCCACCCATGCCGCGATGAAACTGCGACATGGATGGGGCACCCGGCGGGGTCGTAACTCAGGCGATTCCTGAATCGCGCGTCCGATCCAATGGCGAACCCCTTGATCGGAGGACTCACTCGATGCGGAACAGTGCGCAACCGTGTGCGGGCACGACGACATGAAGCGTTTTTGCTCTCGGGATGTGTTGTTGGTTCCATACGTCGTAAAGAGCGTGGGGCTTGTCTGCGAGGTAGAAGAACCCCCAGGGCAGATTTGACGACGTGGTGTGATCGGCGAGATTGAATATGGCGATGTATTGTTTTGGGTCTAGTCCGCCGGTGCTGGCGTACCAAT
The DNA here is from genome assembly GCA_963735215.1 of uncultured Acidobacteriaceae bacterium. Lineage (GTDB taxonomy): Bacteria > Acidobacteriota > Terriglobia > Terriglobales > Acidobacteriaceae > Telmatobacter. The sequence goes on from CAVTKF010000022.1 coordinate 229,825, forward strand.
AGCGTTGTATGAAGGGTTGTTCGCCCGATTGCGCCTTCAGAAGTAAACCCGGTCTGGAATCGACGGCTTGCTGATTGAGATCGGTGACTTCCTTGTTGGTGATGAGGGAGCGGGTGAAGTCGTCGAGCTTCGTCAGGTTGGCGCCAAGGATAAGTGGTGAGCGCGAGATGGCCCACAGCGTGAATTCAGTGCGCTGTTCATCGTGGGTGTAGATGGATTGGCGGGGCTGGTCTTTGCCGGGATGCGGGCCGAGGTAGCCTTCGGGGAGCATGTCCGGGTCGGGCCAGTTTCCGGGCTTCACGTAAGGCTCCCACTGAGCGATGCGGTCGAATTCGTCGCGGAGTCCGAACGGATATTCGGATGGTGGTCTGCGGGGGAAGGTCCAGCCATCCCAGTGATCGTCGGTGATGCGCCACATCTGGGCGTACTTTGCGATTTCGGCGGCCTTGTCGAGCTGCGTCGGTCCGGGCGAAAGGCTGAGCACGATCGGGCGGCCAGTTTTGTGGATGGCTTCGGCGATCTGCCGGATTTCGGTGGGGCGGTAGGGATGGTCGCTGATGCAGTCGACCTTGATGTAATCCAGACCCCAGTCGGCGTAGAGCTTGAGCATGGAGTCGTAGTAGGCCTGGCCGGCCGCGTTGTCGGCGACGCCCCAGTTGCCTTGATCCCACGGACAGGGGGATTGCTGATCGGCTGCGTCGACGGCGTGAAAGCTGGAGCCGGCGATGGGGAGATTCTGCGCGACAACCTGGCGCGGAATGCCGCGCACGATGTGAATGCCGAACTTCAATCCCTGCGCATGAACCCAGTCGGCGAGTGGCTTAAATCCGGCATTGTTGGCGACGGAGGGAAAGCGAGCCGGATCGGGAACGAGGATGCCGTTTTCGTTCCATAGATATTTGCGAGCTTCGAGGGTGCCCGCGAAGGGATCCTGCATGTACCAGCCCTCGTCGATGACGGAGTATTGCCAGCCGTACTGGCGGATGCCGGCGAGGATGGTAGTGTTGGCGCGGTAGGCGGCTTCGTCGATGGTGAGGCCGTAGGCGTCCCAGCTATTCCAGCCCATGGGCGGGGTGGGAGCAGGCGCTTGTGCCGAAGCAGGGGGGAGTGCGCACGGAATGAGAGCGAGAAAGACGATCAGGATCGAACTGGATCGGAACATGTGGAAACGTATACCACAAAGAGGAGCCAACGGCGCTGAGGATAGTGAGGTCGTTGTTGCCCGCGTAATCACCGGGCGAAACAACGTGATGCAACTCACTTTCAAATGCGCCTATAATGGCGTCGAATAAAAACTGAACAGCTGCACGTTGCCAATCCCCGACATCTGCAACTGAGGAGACTATTATGCTTAAGTCCTTCTTGCTCTTCACGGCGGTTGTCTTGCTCGTGCTTGCTTCCGCCTCTGCTCCGGCTGCTCCGCCGCAGGATGCAACGCAAGCCCCGGCAGCCAAGAAGATGAGTCCCGAATCGCTGGCCAAGACAAGGAAGATGTACGAGATGGATTGCGCTCTTTGCCATGGGGCAACCGGTGACGGCAAGACTGACCTGGCCAAGGACATGCAACTGACTCTTCTGGACTGGTCGGACCCCAAGTCGCTGTCTACGATGTCTGACCAGGCTCTCTTCGAGGCGATCCGCAAGGGTAAGGGAAAGATGCCTCCTGAGGACGAAGGGCGCGCCAAGAACGAAGAGGTGCGCAACCTTGTCGTCTACATCCGGAAACTTGCGAAGGACCAGCCCGCAGTAGCACCAGCAACGGAACAGCCGACCGCAACACCGGCGGCACCGGCAACCCCTGCGACGCCTCCGGCGGCAACTGCGCCGAGCAGGTAGCCTTGATTGCTCATCCTTGCAGTCGACTCCGACCGCAAGGATGAGCCGTATTTGAGGTCGCTCTAGTCGAGCGGGGTGGTCACGGACGCGCCCCATGCATCGGGGCTTACGTCATGAGCGTGCCGCGCGAAGAGCCAGTGGTGGTGCTCCAGATCTTCCACTCCATATTGAAATTCACCGTATTCGGTTTCGTGGGGTTCTTCGACGATGTCGGCTCCCGCGGCGCGTGCGTGTGCGTAATGGGCCTCAACATCCTCAATGAAGATGGTGAGGCTTTGTGTTGCGCTGCCGAGTTTGGCGGGACTCGATCGGCCGGGGCGCGCGGAATTGACCATGATGAAGGCGTTTCCCAGATGCAACTGAGCGCCCTGGACCGGATTGCCATAGCGAAAGTGCTCGATGAAGCCGAAAGTCGAGGTGAGCCAATCGATGGCCTTGGAGAGGTCTGTATAGGTCACGTGAGGAAGCACAGTGTCGGCCGGAACGGAGCGGTTCTTCAACATGGCGGTAAGATACGCCGCCCGGGTGCTCGGATCAACCATCAGCGTTTCGTCATTGGGCTGTCCACGCGCCATCCACTGGCAAGGATGCGCCGGTAAGATTTGCGGCAGACTCCGAGCATAAGAAGATAACGAGAGCGCCTATCTGGGCGGGTGTCGCGAATTGACCAGAAGGTTGCTTCGCGGCGAGAAGCTGCCGCTCCGCCTCTTCGCGGCTGACAGACTCGATTCGCATCTTGTCTTCAATTTGACGCTCCACCATGGGAGTCAACACCCACCCCGGGCAAATTGAATTGCAAGTCACTCCACTGCCCGCGGTCTCAAGGGCGACAACTTTCGTGAGACCGACGAGCCCGTGCTTGGCTGCCACATAGGCCGACTTGAAGCTCGAGCCGACCAGACCGTGCACCGAGGCAATGTTGATAATCCGACCCCAGCCGCCGCTGCGCATCGAGGGTAACAAGGCAGCTGTAAGATGAAACGTCGCCGACAGATTCGTCGCAAGAATCGCGTCCCACTGTTCCGCTGGAAATTGCTCGACAGAGGCAACATACTGAATGCCGGCATTGTTGACGAGGATGTCAATACCGCCTAGCTCCTCGCTTGCTCTTGCGGCCAGGGAGCGGCAGTCTTCCATCTTTGCAACATCCGCGGCGATGTGACGGACTGAAACGCCGTATTGCGCAGCCAAACGCAGGGTCAGTGTTTCGATGTCCGATGCGGTCCCAAAGCCGTTCAGAACGACGTCGCAACCATCGCAAGCGAGAGCTTCGGCAATCCCCTGGCCGATGCCGCTGGTCGATCCGGTGATCAGTGCTCTTTTTCCCTTTAACGACACGCAAAAACTTCCTATCGGCAACAGGCCTTTCGTAGAATGGCCGCGCTGCTGGCTCCGAGCATAGCTGGACTGGAACTCTCCGATCAAATGATCCATCTCGCCCGCACGCTGGAATTCGACAGGGTAAGTGCAAAGTGCTCTCTCCGGCGCGCGTGCGATAAGCTGATGCGGGAGATCAAGAATGCATTTCAGGGCTCTGAAGCTTTTCGCGATGCTGTGCCTGGCGCTGGGATTGGGTACCTCGCTGGTTGCGCAGCAGGCGCAGCCAATCGTTGGCGGAAACCCTGCGCTGCCGCTGGTGCACGTTGAGAACGGGCAGAACTCGGCAGCGGTGCAGAAAGCGCATTACGTTGTGCTGGTGTCGCTGGATGGTTTCCGCTGGGACTATGCGAAGCATGACGGCGCGGTGAACCTGCTGGCATTGGCGCGGAGAGGCGTCTGGGCGCCTGAAGGGATGACACCGAGCTATCCGTCTCTGACGTTTCCCAACCATTTCACCATCGTGACGGGGCTGTATCCCGAACATCATGGGCTGGTTGCCAACGGCTTCTACGACGAAACGAAACACGCGCGCTACACGATCTCTGATGCGAAGGCCGTGCAGGACGGAAGCTGGTACAGCGGCGTGCCGTTGTGGAGCCTGGCGGAGAGCCAGGGAATGCGCTCGGCTTGCTTGTTCTGGCCAGGTTCGGAGGCTGAGATCGCAGGGCATCGCCCCACGTGGTATGCAATTTTCGATAACAAGACTCAAGCCACTGACGAAGTGGAGCAGGCGCGCATTGACAATGCCGTGGCTTTGCTGAAGATGCCGGCCGCGGAGCGTCCGCACTTCATCACGATTTACTACTCTGAGCCGGATCACGAGGGGCATGAGTTTGGGCCGGACGCGCCGGAGACCAAAGCTGCCGTGCTGAAGATGGATGCGATGATCGGCAAGCTGAAAAAAGCGCTGAACGCGACCAAGCTCCCCATCGACCTGGTAGTGGTGAGCGATCACGGCATGGCGAAGGAGCAGGGCGGCTGGATCAATCTTGATGAGTTTGCCGATCTGAGCGATTTCGAAACTGTGGGCCCGCTGCTTTACGGAAAGACTGAAGAGGATCGCGTTCTCGCTTACAACAAGCTGAAGCATGCGTCGTCGCAGTTTGAAGCCTACCGACGCAAGGACGTGCCGGCTGGTCTCAACTACAACCAGAATCCGCGCGCCGGTGACCCGGTGGTGGTTGCGACCGGTCCGTTTGCGATTCGGGCGCACAAGCAGCAGGGCGACAGGCCCGACAATCCGCCGGAGCCGGGGATGCATGGATTCGACCCGCGGAGGGTTCCGGAGATGAAGGCGAGCTTCTTCGCAGCTGGACCAGATATTGTCACGGGAAAAACGGTAGCGCCGTTCAGGAATGTGAATCTGTATCCGTGGATCGCGCACATGCTTGGATTGCAGGCAGGGAAGACAGATGGCAGTTTGAATGTGCTTGCGGGAACGCTGCGGGACAACGGCGGAGAAACTGCCAGCGCAGGCGAATCAAAATAGGAGCAAGGGGACAATGAGCGCAGTGTTGGGAATTGACGGCGGAGGAACCAGGACGCGTGCCTCCATCGTTGATGGGGAGCGGGTGCTGGCGTTTGCGGAGAATGGCTCGATCAAGCGGCTGCGCGTCGGTGCGGAGGTGGCGGAGACCAATCTGCGCTCTTTGCTGAAAGACGTGTTTGCGCAAGCGGGATTGCACGGCGTGAAGGCAGCTTCGGCCGGCGTGGCCAGTGCTACGATGCCGGGCGTGAAGGAGTGGATCACGGCGGTGTTTGACGACTTCGACGTGGAGCGCTCTGAGGTCGTGGGCGACGAGGTAATCGCGCTCGACGGTGCCTTCAAAGGCGGCCCGGGGATTTTGCAGATTGCGGGGACGGGTTCAAACTGCATTGGCCGTGCGCCGGATGGTGGCCGCGAGAGTGCGGGCGGCTGGAGTTCGCGACTGGGCGATGAAGGCTCAGGCTACTGGATCGGATTGCATGCGGTGCGGCGGGGACTGAATGCACTGGACCGTGAACAGCCGACGCGGATTCTGGAGACGGTAGGCGAGATCTGGGGAACGAAGACGATCGAGGAGCTGGTAAACCTTGGCGACAGCACGCCGGGTCCGGATTTTGCGGCGCTTGCTCCTGCCATCAGCCAGCTTGCCGAAGAAGGCGATGCCGTGGCGCTCGGCGTTCTGCAGCAAGCCGCGACGGACTTGGTGGAGAACGTGCTGCTGGTGCGGTCGAAGCTCAGGCGCAAGCATAGTCTTACCGTCGAAGTCCCGGTAGCGTGGATCGGCAGCGTGATCGGGAAGGCACGGCTGGTGCGCGAGGCATTCTTTGCCGGATTGCATGCCGCAGCGCCGGAGATGCCAGTTGGCGACACAGAAGTGGCCGGCATCGAAGGCGCGGTCTGGCGAGCGCAGCAGTTGGGTAAATCTTGATCTGAAGCCAGAAATTCGACAAGTGACCGGGCAGCGGCACCAGCCGGGGTTCAGTTTGCCAGCTGGCCTCCGACGATCGAGCCGACAAGCTTTCCGCTGGTATTGATGGCGACGAGGTTTGCGGATTTTCCGGAGGCAAGGCTACCCGCGCGATGTGCCAGGCCCGTCATCGCTGCGGGATTTGAGGAAAGCAGGCGCAAAGCCTGCTCGATACTGGCACCGGTGAATTTGACGAAGTTCGCGAGCGCGCGATCAAGCGTGAGCACGCTGCCGGCAAGAACACCGCGAGCAGTTGCGCGTCCCTCCTTGACCTGCACCGCAAATCCGCCGAGTTGATACTCGCCGTCGGGCATGCCGGCGGCGGCCATCGCATCGGTGACGAGGATGGCGCGCTCGGGGCCTTTCGCTCTCCACCAGAGACGAACGATCTCGGGCTCGGTGTGGATGCCGTCGCAGATTAGCTCGGCATAGAGATCATCGTTGGTGAGAACCGTGCCGAGGATTCCGGGCTCTCGATGATCGAGAGGGCGCATGGCATTGAAAGTGTGGGTCGCGCTCACGGCCCCGGCGGCAATGCCCTCGCGTGTTTCCGCAGCGGTGGCATTTGAATGTCCAAGCGAAACGCGAACGCCGCGTTCCGAGGCGTGTCTGGCAAGCTCCGCCGCGCCTGGGAGTTCGGGTGCAAGCGTCATCAGGCGCACATGGCCGTGGGCTGCATCGAGCAGGCGATCGAAAGTGGCGATACTGGGGGCCAGGAGATGTTCGGCAGGTTGCACGCCGCGTTTCTCGTGCGAAAGGAACGGGCCTTCGAGGTGGATTCCCAGAGGACGTGCACGTCCGGGCTGCGGGAGCTTGGCGATTTCGTTGGCGAGGCCGTCGAGCGCGCGGAGGGTCGCGTCAAGCGAGGCGGTCACCGTGGTAGCAAGATACGTGGCGGTTCCGCGCGATGCGAGGAACTTGCCCATGGTTTCGATTGCCTCGGGCGTTGCTTCCATCACGTCGTGGCCGGCCGCGCCGTGAATGTGCACATCGAAAAATCCGGGACCGAGCGTAGCGCCGGGAAAGTCCAGCACGCGGGCGCCGGATGGCATTTGTGACGAATCGCGGCTTGCGATGGATTCGATCTTGCCGTCTTCGATGAGGATGAGGGGATGCGGGTGGAGGGTCGTTCCGTCCCAGAGTTTTTCTGCAGTGACTACCGTTTGCATGGCAACCCATTATTGCAGGTGAATGCAGGGGTGTGCGCTCATGGCTGCAGGCGGTATGAGATAGACAGTTGTCATCGGCGTGTAACGTGGCAGCGAGCCCTGGTTTGTTATCGTTTTGCCATGCGAAATACACTTTTGTTTCTGGTCGCCAGCGGGTTGTTGATGATTGGAGCGCAAACCAACACGGCGCAGAGCATTGATTTGCCCACGAGCAAGCAGTTGAAAGAGCCGGTTCCGGGCAATCCGCAGCGACTGAACAGCCTGCCGATGTCGATGGCGATCTCGCCGGACGGGCGCTACGTGGTGACGGTGAATGCGGGCTACGGGACCTATGAATCGAAGTACCTGCAATCGCTTGCGGTCTACGATACACAGAGCGGGGCGTTGAGCGATTTTCCCGATGACCGCACACCTTTGCGCGCAAGGCAGACGCTGTTTTCCGGGTTGGTTTTCAGCCGCGACGGTCGTCACGTCTACGCGAGCATGGGCTCCCTGGATGATCCATTGGGCAATAGACCGCCGTTCCGCGGCATGCCCGACACGGGCAGCGGCATCGTGGTGTATCGATTTGCCGATGGCAGGATTGAACCGGAGCGGCTCATCCACCTGCCGCTTGACCAACTCACGTCCGGGCAAAAAACGAGACTGATTGACGAGGTTGATGGAGACAAGGGAGTGCCGTTTCCCGCAGCCATTGCGGTAGTGGAGCGCGCCGGCGCGGAGAAGTTGCTGGTTGCTGAGAATCTGACGGACGATGTGGTGCTTATCGACCCGGCGACCGGACAAATCGAGCATCGATTCGATCTGACCGAGAGCAATGCGGTACCGTCGACGTATCCGATTGCTCTGCAGTTGTCGAAGGATGGGCGGCGGGCGTTTGTCGCGCTGTGGAATGCGTCGGAGATTGCGGAACTAGATCTCGAAAAGAATACGGTGGGGCGGAAGCTGGCGCTGCTGAAGCCGCCAAGCGCGATCAAGCCCGGTACGCATCCGTGCTCATTCGCCCTGAGCCCCGATGGCAGGACGCTTTATGTTCCGCTGGCCAATCGCGATGCGGTGGCAGCGGTGAATGTCGGTGAAGGAAAGTTTGCGGTCAAGGGTTACTTCGATACGCGGCTGCCGGGACAAAGTTATTTTGGCGCAGAGCCCGTTGCCGTCGCTCTGAATGAATCAGGGAGCAGGCTCTATGTCGCCAACATGGCGTCGGATGCGATCGCAGTGATCGACACGCAGAAACTGACTGCGAAGGCTTCGCGCGCCGGCATGGTCGAACCCAACGGCTTTGTGCCTACGGAGTGGATGCCCATGTCGATGGCATTCCTGCCGTCCGGCTCGGGCGGCGGACGCCTGTTTGTTGCGACCGACAAGGGCAGAGGAACGGGACCGAACCCCTACCCGCCTGCAAACGCGGCGCAGGAAAACGGGATGCCGAAGAAGTCCAACTACATCGGGACCCTGCTCTATGGTTCCTTCGCGGTGATGAACGAGGCAGAGATCGAAAAGGATCTCGTCCAGTCTACGCAGGCGGTGCTTGAATCGAACCGAATTAAAGCGGCGGCGGAGAAGATTACGTTTGCAAACGGCTCGCATGATCGCATCAAGCACGTTATCTACATCATCAAGGAGAATCGCACCTACGATCAGATCCTCGGTGATCTGGAACAGAACGGAAAGCCGGTAGGCAATGGCGACAAGAGCCTGACGATGTTTGGCAAGGATGTGACGCCGAATCTGCACAAGCTGGCGTTGCAGTTTGGCGTTCTCGACAATTTCTATGATTCGGGCGAGGTCTCAGGCGACGGCCATGTGTGGTCCAATGCGGCGATTGGCACCGACTACCTCGAAAAGACGTGGCAGCAGTCCTATCGCGGTGGGCAGCGCACGTATGACTTTGAGGGTGTTGTTGCCGATGGGTTGCCGCTGCTGCAGAAGATTCCCGACGTGAACGAGCCGGCCAGCGGATATCTGTGGGGCAATTTGGCGTCGCATGGCAAGACGTATTACCACTTCGGCGAATACATCTCTACGGTCTTCTGCGATCAGAAAAAAACGGCAAACCCGCAGGAGGGGCCGGTATTGCCGGGGCAGAGATGTCCGCGCACTGCGATTGCACCAGGTGAAAAATTGCCAGCCGAGTGGGGCGGCGGCGTGAACGAGTGGCCATGGCCGATTCCGCTGATTGAGTCGAATACCGCGACGAAACCGGAGCTGGTGGGACACTTTGCAGTGGAGGCGCCGGACTTCAATCTTGCGGTGCCCGATCAGATTCGCGTGGAAGTATTCTTGCGCCATCTGAAGCAGTGGGAGGCCGACAAGCAGCACGGCAAAGACACCATGCCGAACTTCATCCAGCTGCGGCTGCCCGACGATCATACGAATGGAACGGTACCGTTCAAGCCAACTCCGAAGGCGAGCGTATCGGACAATGACCTGGCAGTAGGACGCGCCATCGATGCGATTTCGCATTCGCCTTTCTGGGATGACACGGCTTTCTTCATCCTTGAGGACGATGCGCAGGCCGGAGCGGATCACGTGGATGCGCATCGCAGCATCGCGCTGGTCATCAGCAAGTACGCTCCGCACGGCAAAGATGGTGGGCCGGTTGTGGACAGCCGGTTCTATTCGACGGTGAGCGTGATCCGCACGATGGAGACGCTGCTTGGCTTGCCGCCGATGAATAACAACGATGCGCTCAGCTCGCTGATCTCGACTTTGTTTACGGGGCCGGGAGACCAGGCGCCATATTCGGCGGATTTTTCGAATCGCGACAACGGCCTGATCTATGCTGCGAATCCGAAGAAAGCGACGGGAGCGGAGGAGAGCATGAAGATGGACTTCCGGCATGCAGATCGCGCAGACGCGCAGAAACTGAACATCATCCTCTGGAAGGACACGATGGGCACGGCGCCTGTGCCGGCGATGCTGATGCAGCGCAGGGCAAAGGTGCGGAAGGATGATGACGACTAGGCCATGGAGGTCTGTCGATTCTCCGCGCCTTCGCCAAGAATGATACGCGGCAGAAAGCAGATCCTTCGTTCGCCTACCCCACAAACGCACGGCGTTTGCGGGTTCCCAAGGCCGCTACGCTCAGGATGACACCTCCTGGTGCTCATCATCGTTGGAAGGACAGAGCGATCGTTTCTGACCGTGTATGGTTATATGCGGCGTGAATTTGCGTCTTCGGGGGAGCTTTGCAGATTTGGAATCGTAGAAATTTTCTTAAGGTTGCGGGAGCGGCTTCAGCCGCATCGTTGGCGGGGGCGGCGCGTCTGAGCGCAGAGACTGGCAAAGGGATTCATACGCTGGTGGCGCAGGAAGAACCGGCACGACCGGTTGCGGCCAATGATCATATTCAGATCGCCTTGATCGGTGCGGGCGGGCAAGGTATGGGGGATACTCGCTCTGCCGTGCAGGTGCCCGGCGTGAAGCTGGTAGCGGTGGCTGACTGCTATGACGGACGGCTGGCGCGCAGCAAGGAGATCTGGGGCGACGACATTTTCACGACGCGCGACTACAAAGAGATTCTCGCGCGCAAGGACATCGACGCGGTCATCATCGGCACGCCGGATCACTGGCACAAACAGGCGTCAGTGGATGCGATGAAGGCCGGCAAGGACGTGTACTGCGAGAAGCCGATGATCCATCTCTACAGCGATGGGCCGGAGATGATCGAGACGGCACGCGCCACCAATCGCATTATCCAGATCGGCAGCCAGCGTGTGAGTTCGATCCTGTATGCGAAGGCGAAGGAAGTGCTGGCCTCAGGCGCGATCGGCAAGTTGAACATGGTGACGGCGTACTGGGATCGCAATTCATCGATGGGCGCGTGGAACTACACGATTCCGCCGGATGCTTCGCCCGAGACGTGTGACTGGCCGCGATTTCTGGGCACGGCCCCGAAGATTCCGTTCAGCGCGGAGCAGTTTTTCCAGTGGCGCAAGTGGAAGGCATATGGCAGTGGCGTGGCTGGAGACCTGTTTGTGCATCTATTCAGCGGCACAAATTTCGTCACCGGCACGAAAGGCCCGACACAAGGCATGGCAACGGGCGCGATTCGGTATTGGAAGGATGGCCGCGATGCCGACGACGTGGTGCTGGGGCTGTTCGATTATCGAGAGGGATTCAACCTGAGCCTGCGCGTGAATTTTGTGGATGGAGGCGACGAGAGCGAAAGCCTGATCTTCACGGGCGACGAAGGGACGATGGAGATTGGCTGGACATGGCTCGCGGTGAACCGCGTTCCGCGCGAGAAGGAGCCGGGGCTTACGATCGATACGTTTCCGAAAGCGATGCAGGCCCAGATCGAGGCGGACTACGCGAAGAAATATCCGCAGCGGCATCCTGATGGGCAGACGCCTGTGGGTTATGAGAAATATGTCGCGCCGCCGGGGTACAGCGACCAGTACGACCACTTCCGGAATTTCTTCGCATCGGTGCGGTCGCGCAAGCCGGCGGTGGAGGATGCGGTATTCGGATATCGCGCTGCGGGGGCGGCGTTGTTGAGCAATCTGAGCATCGAGCGAGGCGCGGTAGTGAAGTGGGATCCTGATGCGATGAAGGTGCTGTCGTAGGGCCCAGCTAGAGTTTGTTGCTTTCCCACCCAAGCCGCAAAGAACGCGGCTTGGATGGGGCACCCAGGCGTTGTAGAAACGGCGGATCGCGTTCTAATTTCATCCCAGTGAACTCCCGCAGCAATCAAGCTGCGGCTTGGATGGGGCACCCCCGGACCGTCGTCCCCACTCGACTGTCCTGCCTTTGGAGCGTTTAGGATTGGGGAATGGCAAAGAGAATCGGAGTTCACCTGGGCACCACGGGTGGCGCCTCCAATGCGGTTGAGCGCGCGAAAGAGATTGGCGCGAATACGTTTCAGATTTTTTCCTCGAGCCCGCGGATGTGGCGTTCGCCGAAGGTCGATCCAGCACAGGCTGAACGGATGCGGGCGCTGCGGGCGAAGTACGACGTGGGGCCGCTGGTGATCCACACCAGCTACCTGGTGAACGTATGCAGCCAGACGGCGGATATCCGCGAAAAGAGCGTTGCGGCTTTCCGCGGGGAGATCGAGCGGGCGCTGACACTGGGAGCGGAATTCCTGGTACTGCATCCCGGTTCTTGGAAGGGAATGACGCGAAATGAAGGGCTGAAACTGGCGGCGGAGTCAATTTCGCGTGCGATCGATGGCCTGCCCTGGCAAGGCACCGATTTCAACATCCTGATTGAGAACACGGCCGGGTCAGAGTGTTCGCTGGGCGGCAATTTTGAACAGGTGGCGGAGTTGGTGCAGCGACTGAAGACACACGCGCCCGTCGGAGTGTGCCTCGACACGTGCCACACGCATGTTTCCGGCTACGACATGGTTACCGCCGAAGGCTACGCTGACACCATTACGCAGGCCGATATCACGTTTGGCGTGGATGCCGTGCGCGTGTGGCACTGCAACGACGCCAAGGCGGCTCGCGGATCGAAGCTGGACCGACACGAACATATCGGGCAGGGGAATATCGGCGTTGAGCCATTCCGGTGGCTGCTGAACGACCCGCGGTTTGCGGAATGTGCATTTATCGCCGAGACGCCCGTGGATGAGCCCGGCGACGAGGAACGGAATGTGAAGGTGCTGAAGAGCCTGGTTGCTTGACGAAAGACTTGCGCTGGCGAGTCTTCCGGGGGAAACTGGTTTCGCCCTTTGTTCCGGAGGCGAATCTATGCGCAAAAACGGGATGGCAGTAGCAATCGCTGCTTTGATGCTGATGAAGGCCGGCGCTGCCCAAGAGGCGCCGAATCCCAAGCCTCATCTTGCGATGGATTGCCTGCCCGATCCGGTGCGCCATGTGCCGTATTCGGCCGAGTTTAGTATGACCAACACCTACCCCGGAAGTGACGGCGACCCGGTGGTCTACCACTATTCGGACACCGAGGCATTTGACTCGCATGGACGATACCTGGGAACTACGACTTTTCCGGATCCCAATCACAAGGGACCGCCACAGACAACCGGTTTGGAGTGCGATCCGACGACAGACATGCAGTATCGGTGGGACTCGCTGAAACGAAGCCTCGTCGTGCTGAAGATGCCCGAGATGGAAGTGCGCTACGGATGCTGGGAATCAGACGCGGGAGACTTCTTCGTCAACTTCGACAAAACCCGACGGGTCAACGCCGAGACGCAGGCCAGGACGAACCGCCTCAATCAACCGGCTCAAGACCCGGATCATCCGAATCCACTCGTCGAAGACCTCGGAACCATGACATTACAAGGCGTCGAGGTTCGCGGCACACGGACGACGCACCCGCCGGCGACAAGCAGTTCCGAGCGGGAGCCAGATTACTTGATGGAAGAGCACTGGGCCTCGCCTCTTCTGGGATTGTGGCTCCAGCAGGAAGTTGATTACCCTCCGTCTCCCAAGCACAACAGCAAGTGGACACGACAGGTGACGAACCTAAGGCTGGGTGATCCGGATCCGTCCACGTTTGATCCGCCAACCGGCTACATTGTCGTCACCGAAACAATGCATCAAGTCCCCTGTGAAGTCCAGGCCGTATCCTCGCGAGGGCCATCATCCCATTTACACTGAGAGGTGATGGCAGAAGAGAAAGAATTTCGTTACGACCCGGCAACAATTGAGACAAAATGGCAGGCGCGCTGGGCCGCGGACCCCGGTATGTACGCGGCTGAGCCGCATTCGTGCGGCAAACCCAAGTACTACGTGCTCGAGATGCTGCCCTATCCGAGCGGACAGTTGCACATGGGCCACGTGCGAAACTACTCCATCGGCGACGCGCTGGCGCGTCACATGTGGATGCGCGGCTACAACGTGATGCATCCGATGGGGTGGGACGCGTTCGGACTGCCGGCGGAGAATGCGGCGCTCAAAAACAATACACCGCCGCGCGAGTGGACGCTCAGCAATATCGCCGCTATGAAGCGCCAGTTCGAGCGCCTCGGCATGGGCTTCGACTGGGCTACCGAAGTTACGACCTGCATGCCCGATTACTACAGATGGAACCAGTGGTTCTTTCTGCGCATGTACGAGAAGGGCCTGGCGTATCGCAAGAAGAGCAAGGTGAACTGGTGCCCGGAATGCGCGACGGTGCTCGCCAACGAGCAGGTGATCGACGGCCGTTGCTGGCGGCACGAAGACACGATTGTGGAGCAACGCGACCTTGTGCAGTGGTTCCTCCGCATCACCGCGTACGCACAGGAATTGCTCGACGGCCTCGACAAGCTCGATGGCTGGCCGGAAAAAGTGCGTACCATGCAACGCAACTGGATCGGCCGTAGCGAGGGCACGGAGGTTGATTTCTTTCTGCAGGAAGAAATCGACGAGGGAATTGCGAACAAGGCACAGGGAAGAGGAGAGACACGCATTCGCGTGTTTACGACGCGTGTGGACACGATTTTTGGCGCGACCAGCCTGCAACTGGCCCCGGAGCACACGCTGGTGACGGCTCTGGCTGCGAAAGACGCTGGTTTGCGTGAGCAGGTTGCGAAGCTACTCGAGGAGCAGAAGAAGGCGCGGGAAAGCGGCGATATCGGCGCGATTGAAAAGCACGGTATTCCCATCGGCAGATTCGCCATCAATCCCTACAATCGCGAGCTCGTGCCGATCTGGGTAGCGAACTATGTGCTGAGCGATTACGGGACAGGCGCCATTATGAGCGTGCCGGGGCACGATGCGCGCGACTTCGAATTTGCGAGGAAGTATGCGATTCCGATTCGCCGCGTGATTGCGCCAGCCGATCCAAACGCGGAAGAGCCCGAGTTGCCGTACCTGTCGGAAGACGGCGTGCTGGTGAACTCCGGCGAGTTCAACGGGCTGAGTTGTTCGCAGGCCCAGAAACAACTCCAGGAGATTGCCACCCGGAAGAGCTTTGGAGCGGCGACCATTACGTTCCGCTTGAAGGACTGGGGCGTGAGCCGGCAGCGATACTGGGGCACACCGATCCCGATGATTCACTGCGAGCGTGACGGAATCGTGCCAGTGCCGGACGACCAATTGCCGGTGCTGCTGCCGGAGCGGATCGAGATCACGCAACAGGGTGGATCGCCGCTGGCGCGCGTGCCTGATTTCGTGAACGTCACGTGCCCGAAGTGCAAAGGCCCGGCGAAGCGCGAAACCGACACGATGGATACCTTCGTCGATTCGAGCTGGTACTTCTATCGCTATATCGACGCGAAGAATGCCACCGCGCCCTTCGACCCCGCTGCCGCACAGTACTGGTTTCAGATCGATCAATACATCGGCGGGGTGGAGCATGCGATTCTCCACCTGATTTATTCGCGCTTCTGGACGAAGGTGATGCGCGACCTGGGCATGATCACGAATGACGAGCCCGTGCGGCGCCTTTTCACGCAGGGAATGGTGATCAAGGACGGCGCGAAGATGTCGAAGTCGAAGGGCAACGTGGTCTCGCCGGACGACATGGTGGCGCGCTACGGCGCGGATTCTGCGCGCATGTACGCGCTGTTTGCAGCGCCGCCGGATCGCGACCTCGACTGGCAGGAAGATGGTGTGGCGGGCGTGAGCCGCTTCCTGGCGCGCGTGTGGCGCATCGTGACAAAATATGCGCCAGTTGCGAGGTCTGGTCGAAATAGTTCGGCAGAGAAACCGAGCGGCACAGCGCTGAAGCTGTTGCGGAAGCTGCATCAGACCACGGCGAAGGTCACGCAGGACTTTGAAGGGCGCTGGCACTTCAACACATGCGTCGCGGCCATCATGGAACTGGTGAACGAGATCCAAGCGGCCGATGCACAACTCGCAGCCGGCGAAGTTCCCGCGCCCGTTGGTGCACGAACTGCTGGAGACGCTGGTGCTGTTGCTGGCGCCGTTTGCGCCTTATCTTGCGGCTGAGCTGTGGGAAGAGCTTGGCGGCGAGGGCGCAGTACTCCGTCAGGCGTGGCCGAAGAGCGATCCGGGACTCGCCAGGGAAGACGAAGTGGAGATTCCGGTGCAGATCAACGGCAAGCTAGTGAGCGTTATTCGGGTGCCTGCGGGTTCTGATGCGAAGGCGATCGAGGCGGCAGCACTGGCGGAAGAAAAAGTGAAGACGCGCATCGCGGGCAAGAACATAGTGAAAACCATCATTGTGCCGGGCCGCGCCGTAAACCTGGTTGTGAAGTAGTGGGTGGCGAAGTGATCGCAGACCGCAGAGCAGCACAGGTTCGCGGCACGCAAACGCTGGTCGATCAGATGGGCTGGATGTTACGGCATCCGGCCATCGTAGCAGTTGAAGTGGGCTGGCGGTGGCTCTTCGGCGTTCCATTTCTGCTGGTGTGCTGGTCGCGGTTGCAGCATGTTTTCACGGTGCTTACGGCGGAGGAATCTGGGCTGAGCAGCATCGATCCTTCGAATCCGTGGCTTGCGGCCGGGGGATTCAGCCGTGCGGTTACGAAGTATGATCCGCTGATTGCACACGAACTGCACTGGCTGATACCGATTGCGGCGCTGGCATGGATCATGATCTCGGGATTCGGGCGCAACATTGCCGTCCGTCTTATGCAGCCCGGAGTGCGCTTTCGTCCGCTGGCGATGATGGCTCTCCAAACCGTGTGGCTGATTTTGTTCGGTGGCATCTGCTGGGGGTGGTTTCGCTCAGTCGAGCTGGGCGGCAGCAACGCATTTTCCCGTGGGCAGCGAACCGGATCTGATCGGTTTCTCCATCTGGCTGATTTTCCTTTCGCTTGCTTTCTTCACAGTGTGGGCTCTGCTCGGGTGGATCGTGTCTGTCGCGCCCGTGCTGATGCTGCTGGAAGGCCGCTCCGCGGTTTCAGCTCTTGGAATGACAATGAGGCTGGGGAAGCCGTTCACCTCGGAGCTGGTTGAGATCGGCATGGTGATGGGCATTGTGAACCTGGCGCTGATCGTGGTGGCGATGGTGCTGTCGGCCGCGCCTCTGCCTTTCAGCGATCAACTGGGTGGCGACGCGCTGCACGTGGTGTGGGCCGGAGCGGCGGTGTTTTACCTTATCGCGCACGACTACTTCCAGCTTGTAAGGCTGAAGTGCTTTGTTGAGTTCTGGAGGATCTTTCGTGGCGGGTCCCATCGATGATTGGGTGTCCGGGACGCGGGTTGCAGATTACTTTGACCCCGGTGCCGATTCGTCCTTCAGAAACGCGGCGGCCAAGGTGCCTTTTGCTTTGGCGATGGGCAGCAGCGTGGGGTAGAACTGCACGAATGTTGTGTCCACGGCTGCGTGCGCGGCGTGGCAGGTGTAGCAGGGGGCACCCTGAGGAATCAGCGTGCCGTTCTTGTCCGGGGAGTCAAAATCGAAGAAGGCCCATTTGCCGGGGAATCGTGCGGCATCTTTGACGTGAACTTCAAATCCCATGATTCCCGTATCCTGGAAATGGCCGCGCTGGTTGATTGATCCTTTGGTCTTCGCTCCACGAACTTCGAGGACCATGACGGTCTTGTCGGGCCAGGTACCCGTAGCTACGAAGCTCCGATAGGCGGCGGGATTCACAAACACGTTGTCGAACATCGAGTGGTCCTGCATCTCCAGGGCTTTGGGCGAATAGCTCATGTCAATGCCGGAGGTGAGATAGATCCACTCGCGGTAGTCCCTGGGTGGCAACAGATCGCCGTTCGCGGCGTATGCCGGGGCGGTGTCTGTCGCGGCGTGTGCAGGCCAGTTGGGATGATGCCGCAAAATTGAAACAGTGACAGCCAGCGAGAGCAGGCAGACGACGACTGCGGAAATTCGAGCTTTTGGGGACACTCCGACCTCCGATGCATATAGAAACGCGACGACCGCAGCCGAAGTTCCGTAAAAATATTCGATCGGCTAGTCGCGGATTTAGAAGAGCTTCAGGCGGATGACGAGGTACTTTTTCGGATTGTCGCGGATGCTCTTGACCAATTGCTGCGCCTGATCCATCGTCTGGTCGGTGTGGTCGTAGAGTGAGCGATTCTGCATCAGCTGTCCGATGGTGCCCTTGCCTTCGTCGACGCCGGTCAGAATGTTATCGAGGCGCGTGACGGTGTCATCCAGCTTTTTGGCAAATTCGGGGTCTTTGGCCAGCTTGCCGATCGATCCCTTACCCGAATTGACGTCCGCCAGAAGCTGGTTGGCATTGGTGACGGTGGAATTCAGGTTCTTGTACAGCGTGTCGTCGGTGACCAGCTTGCCTGCCGTTCCCTGGCCGTTCTGGATGCCCGCGGTGATCTTGTCGAGGCGGTCGATTACGGAATCGGCATGGGTGTAAAGGGTGTCGTCATTGACCAGTTTGCCGAGCGTCCCCTGGCCGTTGCTGATGGCTCCCGTCAACTTATCGAGATTGTCCGCGATCCGATTCAGCTTGGCGTAGAAAGCCGGATCGTTGATGAGTCCGCCGAGGGTTCCGCGTCTCGAGTTCAGCGTGTCCACCAGCTTGTTGGAGTTGCGCATCAGCTTGGTGACCTCTTCGATGGAGGTCTGGCTGGCGCTGATGACACCCTGCAGGCTGGAGGCCTCAATGGAGACAAGCTCGGTATTGTTTGCCGGCGCTGGTCCCTTGGCGTGGACGGAGGTGATGTCGAGGTAACTGTCGCCGAGGACGCCAGCCTGGGCAATGGAGGTTGTCGAGTCAACGTGCAGATCTTGAATCCATTTGCCGCCCACCCGCATGGTGACTTCAACAGGCTTGGGGCTGCGCTCGGGTACAACGCGAATCCGAGTAATGTTTCCGATGGTGACGCCCTCGAGGGTGACCGGGGCACCAGCTTTCAGGCCGCCGGCATTGTCGAAATAGGTGCGAAGGATGAGCTTCTTGGCGAACAGGCCGCCTTCGGAGGAGGACATGAGGAGAATGACGAGCACCAGGACAGCCATGGCCGCCAGGACCAATGCGCCAACTCTCAGCTGGGACCACTGAACCTCTTTGCGGCTTGGCACGTCTTTCCCCTCGATAAAGTTGGCCCGACCTGCCTGCCTTATCGCCTTGAGAATAGCAGAAAGGGCAGGGGTTACAGACCATTTTAGCCGTCGAGAGCAAGCGCCGTTGCCTGATAAGAGCAATCCGGGCAATCAAGCTCTCTCCGGTAAGATTTTTATGGTTTCCGGTGACGGCCTAGCCCTGGTTTTCCAGCAATACATTGGCCATCGACAGGCTTCCAGTGTGCGTGATGGAGAGTGCTGCGTGCGCGACACCGAGGTGCGAGGCAATCTCGGCGGCCCGGCCGTGGAAACGCAGATTAGGGCGACCACCCGGCTCCCGTACCACCTCAATCTCCAGCCAGTTTACCCCTCGGCTGATTCCAGTACCGAGGGCTTTGGCGGCCGCCTCCTTGGCGGCAAACCGCGCGGCCAGGCTCTCGGCAGCATTGCGCTTGCGCATGCAATAGGCCTGTTCAGCAGGCGTGAATACTCGATCTAGAAACCGCTGCCCAAAACGCTCCAACGACTGCTGGATGCGCGCAATTTCAACCAGGTCAATGCCACTGCCGACGATCATGCTGTGTACCAACCTAACATCCGGCGGCGAAGGGTTCGTCCAGAAAGAGGGGTGGACAACGAACCAAGGAGATGTTGTTGACCCTTTTGGCAAGCCTACTGCCCTACCATTGAACACCATAATCCTCCCTTTCCCGCTGGCCGATATAGCCGGAATGAGACAGGCCTCAACCTTCCGCGATATCGCGCCGCCGGGTGCGATTCCATGGGCTTTACAGATGAGGGCGATTTCACGGGAAGAGCCGAGCCGCGCCGTGAAATCTCTTACCGGAGCGATTCTGGGCTGCGGGGGTTGGGTGCTCAGCCGTAGTGCGAGCGATACAGGACTAATCGACATTCTGTTTGAATTTGAACGGCACTCCTGCCTGGAGATCTACAGCGTTCTAATCGCTGTGGGACTCGAACTCAGCCAGGGTGCGCATGTCCGTTTTACGGAACTGTGCCAATGCACGCGGATGGTCCGGAACGATTGCAGCGATGAGATTGTAAGTATTGATCTGGAAGTGCAGACGTCTCCGATCTCTGAGGCGGGGGACGATTCAGATTTGCCGCCACACTAAAGCGGCTAACCGGCTTCGACAAGGCCATACCGGCGCTGCCAGGCTTCCCGCAGGCGCGCCCATACGCGGGCCCTCTCGGCTTCGGTGCCTTCCCCGGGTTTTACGGCGGCGAATCGTTCTGCCTCCAGCTTGGCCAGTTCCAGCAATGCACGGTCGCGCACCAGATTGGCGACGCGAAAATCTGGCAAGCCGGCCTGACGCGTGCCGAAGAATTCCCCAGGTCCGCGCATGGAAAGGTCGAGTTCCGCCAGTTCGAAGCCGTCCTGTGTCCGCACCATTGCGTTCAGACGCTCTTCAGCCTGTTCAGAGACGCGGGGCCCGGTGATCAGGATGCAGTAGCTTTTGGCCGCGCCGCGGCCCACACGCCCGCGAAGCTGATGCAACTGCGCGAGGCCAAAGCGTTCGGCGTGCTCGACCACCATGACGGTGGCGTTGGGAACGTCTACACCGACTTCGATAACGGTCGTCGCTACCAGCACGTCGATCTCGCCGCGCTGAAAACGCCGCATGATGACTTCCTTGTCGTCCGCATCGAGCTTGCCGTGCAGCAGGCCCACGCGCAGTCCGGCGAGTGGCCCCGTGCGCAGCTTTTCATGCATGGCCACGGCGGATCTGAGCTCTGCTCCTTTGCCTTTTGGCAGCGGTTTTTGGCCGGAGATGCCCGGGAAGAGATTTGCCGTTTTGCCTTTGCGGACGGTCTTTGCCGGTCTGGTCGTGGGTTCTGAGACCGCCGCAGCTGGCTCGTCGTGCGAGAAGTCCAGTTCCGGCTGGTCGTCGCTGCTCCCCTCGATCACGGGATAGACGATGTACGCCTGTCGCCCCTGCGCCACCTGCTTGCGCACGAAATCCCAGACATCGTCTGAGCGCTCTTCGGGAACGCGCCGCGTGACAATCGGGGTGCGGCCGGGAGGAAGCTCGTCGAGAATGCTGACGTCAAGATCGCCATAGAGCGAAAGCGCCAGGGTTCGCGGAATCGGAGTTGCCGTCATCACCAGCACGTCGGGTTCGGGCTGATTCGGTTTCTTCATCAGCTTGAAGCGCTGCAGAACGCCGAATCGATGCTGCTCGTCGACGACAACAAGGCCGAGGCGGTCGAACTCGACTTTTTCTTCGATCAGGGCGTGCGTGCCGATCACCAACTGCGCTTCGCCGCGATTGATCAGGCCACGACTGGTGCGCTTGCGATCCTCATCAAGCGAACCGGTAAGAAGGACCATGCGATACCGTCGGGACGAGTGCTCGAGCAGCTTGCGCGCGGCGAGAAAATGTTGCGTTGCGAGAATCTCGGTGGGCGCCATCAGCGCGGCCTGGTAGCCGTTCTCGATCGCGACCAGCATGGCCTGCAGCGCCACGATGGTTTTGCCCGATCCCACATCGCCCTGCAGCAGTCGCCGCATGGGGCTGGGTGCGCGCATGTCCGTCGACGATCTCGCCGAGGGTGCGCTTCTGCGCTGCGGTGGGATGAAAGGGCAGCACTTCGCGGATGGCTTCGCGGACTTTGTCGTTGGTCTCGAACGCGATTCCGGCGCGCTCGCGCATGCGACGGCGTTTCAACTCCAGGCCCAACTCGAGGAAGAACAATTCTTCGAAGATGAGTCGGCGATGTGCAGGTGTCGACCAGGACTGCAGTTGCGACAGAGATGTTCCTTCCGGGGGAAAGTGCACTTCTCGCAGCGCGGCTTCACGGTTCGTCAGATCGAGTCGACCGAGCATCGTCTCGGGCAGGCACTCCGGCACGTTCCCGCGCATGCTGTCGAGGAGGTTGAAGATCACCTTGCGCTGCCAGCGTGAAGCCAGACGCGCACCACCAAGCGACTCATACACCGGGCGTGATGCGGCCGACTTCCAATAAGCGTGTCTCGGCGTCATCGCTCGTGTCAGGCAGGATCTCGAATTGCGGCTGGATCATCTTGAAGTTGCTGGTGGAGCGCGAGGGCTCGATCTTGCCGTAGAGAGCCACGGTCTGCCCGGCATGGAACTTGCCATCGAGATAGCTTGCGTGAAACCAGATGCACTTGAGAGCGTGCCGGCCCTGACCCACGGTGAGTTCGAAGAGCGGCATGCGGCGGGTGCGCAACAATGCGGCGCCGCGAACCTCCGCGATCACGCTCGCTGTTTCGCCGGGCTTTAGTTCGTCGAGGCTGCGCGGATTCTGGCGGTCTTCGTAGCGAAAGGGAAGATGGTAGAGCAGATCCTCGGCAGTCTGGATGCCTTTGGCGGCGAGCATCTCCGATACATGCGGACCTACGCCGCGCACAAACTTGACTGGACTGTCGAGGCCGGGCACATTCAGGATGCTAACGCATCCCGGGGCAGAGGCATACCACGTCGCCATCACAGCCTCCTAAACTCAACGCAGCCCTTCTTCAGGTCTTGCGCGTTGATGCCGCAAATCCGATAATTCTCGCCATCCCATTGCTGTCCGCGAAAGAGGAGACGCCGATGCCGACCGCAGCCGCTGTCATGACGGAATTGAAAAAGAAGGGCAAGGACCAGGCGCGCAAGATCTATGCTCGTCACGGCATGGATCCGGAGCGCATGTACGGAGTCAGCGTGGCGGACTTGAAAGTAATTGCAAAGACCATCAAGGGGCAGCAGGAGCTGGCGTGCGATCTCTACGAAACCGGCAACATGGATGCGATGTACCTGGCGGGGTTGGTGGCCGACGGCGCAAAACTGAGCAGAGAACAGCTGAACAAGTGGGTGAAAAGCGCGGTCGGTTTGCAGATGATATCGGAGTACACCGTCCCATGGCTCGCGGTCGAAAGCCTGCATGCGAGGCAGCTGGCGCTGGAATGGATGAATTCAAACGATGCAGCAATTGCTGCAACTGGCTGGTGCACCTATACGGGTCTTCTAGCGACCAAACCGGATGAAGCATTGGATCTGAAAGAGATTGAGACTCTCCTCGCCCGGGTCACAAGGGAGATTGGAGCCTCACCCAACCGCGTAAAACTGGCGATGAACAGCTTCGTAATCGCGACCGGAAGCCACGTCAAACCACTTCTGAAGCAGGCTAAGGCCGCCGCCAAACAGATCGGCACGGTGAAGGTCGACATGGGCGAGACGGAGTGCAAAGTGCCGCTTGCGACCGCGTATATCGAGAAGGCGGAATCGAGAGGGCATGTCGGTAAGAAGCGCAAAACCCTGCGCTGCTGATGGTTTGGTTTAAAGCTCTAGAATTCCGAGATTGCGTGGCGAGCCGTACGGACTTCCGCGGCCAGAATGCGCAATACCCTGATAGCCAGAGACGGATCGCTGAGCATGAGGCTGTTGAAGTCCTCGCGGGTGACAAAACCGAGTTCCGCTTCCTTCTGGGCATTGGCGGTCAAGGTGTAGGGCTCATTTCCGATAAGCGCAGGCAGACCCAGCAGCGACCCGGGATGAAGCGTAATGGACATCAGGCTTCCCCCGGTGGGCGAATCCATTGACAAGGTTGCGCTGCCCTTCCGCAGAATATACAGGCCTGCAGGATTGCCGCCCTGAGCGAACAGGCGTCGCGGCTCCGTGCACACGATCGTTGAGGAGCGCTTTTCCAAAGCTTCAATGAGTTCCTTTTCAGCAATAAATGAGGAAGAATCAAAATTCACTGAAGCACTCCAGAACGTTTGTGTGGGCGTGGCAATCACAAATGCACCTATCGGGACCATGATTCCATGGATTTAATGCCGAAACCTGTGACGCTAGTCACATGTAGCGGTTGAAGCCGCAGGCTTGCTCTCGACCGCAGGCTGACCGGGTCTGAACTGAAAGACTTCGTCGGCTTCATATCACTGAAATATAAAAAGTTACGAGAGGCAATGATCCGGCAATCAAAAATCCGAAAAGAGGGTTCAGGCCGGCATTGTCGGCTGTCCTGCTCGTTCTGAATTTGGATGCACAAAATCATATCCGTTATCTGGTGGTTGGCTGAATCGCGCCTGCTGTTGTTGATCCAGCAGAAGCCCCCGGGGTGCGGGCGAAGGTCACGTAGATATCGTCCCCCGTCTTCTCTCGCTTCACGATCGTCCATCCGGCGGTGCGTTTCAGCAGGTAGGCTACCGGCATCGTGTCGGTCACAAGCACGTGGTCGATGTGGTATTTATCAAAGACCTCCAGCGGCGAGATGACGTACATGGTCTTCAGATAATCGGCGAGCACGCCCTGGTGCTCGAAAATGTCGAATCGGGAGTCGATAAAGTCCGGCTTGGATAGAAAGGCCATCATCCCGCCCACGGTGTCTGCATCGAAGGTCCGCCACGAGGGCTGAATCTCCTGGAGCGATTGCATAGGGAAAAACGTGCCGAGCTTCTCTTTCAGGTTTTTCTCGGTGGGGAAGATAAACAGGATCACCAGCGCGGCAGCCGTCACCATAAATGCGTTGGCGCCTGGAATCGTCTTCTGGTCGGATTCGAGATTGAACCCGCGCCGAATGTCGACCGCAAGAATAGGGGTAGTCAGGACCGCCGCCATGAATGCAAAACGCATGTGATCGAGTGCCGCATACCAGGCAAAGAAGACGATCGCCATTTCGAACACGCGCCATTTTCGCCCATTGAGCGCGTTGGCCACCACCATGAGACACATGGCGGCAAAAGCCGAAAAGCCGGCAACTGTGCTGAGATTCAGCGGCTTCCATTCCATTACGTTGGCGATATTCAGCTTCTGGTTCGCCATCATGTCGATGGGATTCCAGACCAAGCGCCAGCCGTAAGGGTTCGCGAAGAGCGCAACGAGGCAGATCCCAAGCACTGTCAGCAGGCGATTGCGTTCGCCGGAAGAAAACGCCTCCTGCTCGAAGGCGCCCTTCTTGAAATCAAACGCACCGGAGAGGATATAAAGCACGAACAGCGCCATGCCGATGAGCCAGCTTCCGTGCAGATTCACCCAGAAGCAGAAAAGCGGCGGCAGCAGCCAAAGAGCCCGCGTGTTTCCTCGTCGGTGTGCATCAAGAATCGCCAGCTCCGACGACATGGCGAGATAAGCAATAGAGATGGTTCGAGGGCCGGAGTTTACCGAGATGAGCAGAAACGCGAGAGCAGCTGCCCACCATGCCGCGCCCGCATGTCCGGATTTCCGATATCCGCGCCAATAGAGAAAGACGAGGTTGGCAGAGATGATGATCCACTCTGCCAGGTAGATTCCGCGCAGGTGGAGAGCTTGATAGCTGAACCAGTAGGGAAGTTCGGCGAGCCACTCCGGATTCACCCACGGCTGTCCGCCGACGGTGAACGAGTTGGGCTCGGTGCGGATGAAGTGATGCGTTGTGGTCAGCTGCCGCGCATCCGCCAAGTGCCACCAGATGTCGGGGTCGCGCATCGATTCGCGCGAAGGGTTTAAGGACACAGTAAAAATCACGGGAAGCGCCATGAGGATGGCGATATTCATCAGGTGCCTGGTGAATATGCGGTTGAAAGCGCGCTTCAACGGGCCGGCTGCTGAGATGGGTGCAGTCGCTGGATGCACGAGGCTCTCGGTGGCAGAGATGGAGTCCATTGCTCTACGTTACCTGTCCGGCAATCAGGCGGGGAAGCAGAACGGCAAGGGGATGAATACACGGTGGTACTGCAGGCCGAGCAGCGCGAATGGTTCGCAGCCTGCATGCCGAGGACTGCAGTGGTTGGGATTAGGCGTTCGGCTGCGCGGGGATCGCTGCCAGAACTTCATCGAGAGCCGTTTGCCACGATGCGAGCTCCACGCCGAATCGAGCATTCAGCTTCTCATTCGAGAGAAGGGAATTGTGCGGACGCCTTGCCGGCGTTGGATAATCAGCCGTTGCAATCGGATGTACGGTTGGTATCTTGCCGTTGAGGAGCCCGGATGCACGCTCGAAGATCGCGCGCGCGAAACCGCACCACGAGACGCTGCCAGCGCAGGTCATGTGATATATGTCGGGCCAATTTTCAGCGGCGTCGAATTTCCCTCCAACAACGCCGGCCGTAATTGCATGCGTTGCGCGCGCCAGTTCCGCAGCGGTTGTGGGCGCGCCCACCTGGTCGTCGACCACGTTCAGTGAGTCGCGCTCCCGGCCAAGACGCAGCATCGTCAGCAGGAAGTTCTTGCCCTCCGGCGCATAGACCCAACTGGTGCGGAAGATCAGGTACCGGCCGTCCACTTTGCGAATCGCTTCTTCGCCAGCAAGCTTGCTCGCTCCGTAGACACTCAGAGGATTGGTCTGGTCGTCTTCGACCCATGGCCCTGTTTTTGATCCGTTAAAAACGTAATCGGTCGAATAGTGGATCAGCAGGGAACTGGCGCGCTGAGCCTCTTCTGCGAGTATGCCCGGAGCTGTTCCGTTGATTGCGAAGGCGAGTTCGCGTTCGCTCTCGGCCCGATCGACAGCCGTATAAGCGCCGGCGTTGATGATGATGTCGGGAGCAATCTCGCGCACCCTTTGGCGAATCTGGTCGGCGTTCGCGAGGTCGAGTGAATTGCGGTTGAATGGGATCACTTCAGCCGAGCCGGCAAAGGTACCGAGCAGTGCACGACCCACCTGTCCATCCGCGCCTGTAACCAGCACTCGCGGCCAGATGCTCAAGCGAATACCTCCGCGGTCGCCAGGGTTGCGCCCTTGGCGTCCTTGTCAGAGACGATCGCTTCCTCCGGGACCACAGGCCATGCAATCGCGAGGTCCGGATCATTCCACACAATGGTGCGCTCGCCCTTGGGATTGTAGGAATCGGTGACCTTGTAGGCGAAGCCGGCTACTTCGCTCAGCACTAGAAACGCATGTCCAAATCCTTCGGGGATCCAGAGCATCCGCCCGTTTTCCCCGCTTAGTTCTACCGCGACATGTTCACCGAAACAAGGAGAGCCCTTCCGCAAATCGACTGCAACGTCGAGCACTGTGCCGTGTGTTGCGCGCACCAGTTTGCCCTGTGGATTGAGGGTTTGATAGTGAATGCCGCGGACAACGTTCTTTTTTGATACCGAAAAATTGTCCTGTACCCAGGTGCAGGGCAAGCCTGCGATCTCGAAAGCGTTGTGATTCCACGTTTCCCAGAAAGCTCCGCGATTGTCGCTGTAGATCTTTGGCGTAATCAGCAGCACGCCGGGCAGGGAAGTCTCTTCGATATTCATAAATCACTTATTCCTGCGGGAATCTGTCGCTCGTTGCGCAGCGCAAGAAGATACTGTCCGTATCCACTCTTTGCTACGGGCTTCGCGAGCTCTTCAAGCTGGTCGGCTGTAATGTATCCGAAGTGATAGGCGATCTCTTCAGGGCAGGCAATCATCAATCCCTGGCGACGCTCGATGGTCTGGATGTAAAGTCCGGCCTCGAATAACGAATCGTGAGTGCCCGTATCGAGCCACGCCATTCCGCGGCTCATCACCTGGACCTTGAGCTTGCCGGCTTCAAGATAAATTCGGTTCAGATCGGTGATCTCCAACTCACCGCGCGCCGAAGGCTTGAGGGATGCAGCCAGCTTCACCACGTCGTTATCGTAGAAGTAGAGCCCGGTGACGGCATAGCGCGACTTCGGTTGTTCGGGCTTCTCTTCAATACTTATGGCCTTGCCTGCGCCATCGAATTCAACCACGCCATAACGCTCCGGATCGTGCACTGGATAAGCGAAAACCAGTGCGCCGCTCTTCAGTGTTGCCGCATGCTGCAGATCGCGCGAAAACGATTGTCCGTAGAAGATGTTGTCGCCGAGGATCAGCGAACAAGTATCGTTGCCGATGAACTCGCGCCCGATGGTGAATGCTTGCGCAAGGCCGTCAGGGCTAGGTTGAACGGCGTAACTCAGGTTGATGCCCCAGCGTTTGCCGTCGCCCAGCAACTCAGCGAACCGGTGCGTATCCTCTGGCGTGGAGATGATGAGTATGTCGCGCAGCCCCGCGAGCATCAGCGTGCTTAGCGGGTAGTAAATCATTGGCTTGTCATACACCGGTAAAAGTTGCTTCGAAACCACGTGCGTGACCGGATAAAGCCGCGTTCCTGAGCCTCCCGCGAGAATGATGCCTTTCATTGTGCGATTCTCTCCTCGTAGTTTTGCTTGATCCACGTGAGATAGGCGCCGCTGCGCACATTCTCGATCCAGGATGCGTGATTGAGATACCACTCCACGGTGTTGCGCAGACCATGTTCAAAGTCGACAGAAGGTGTCCAACCCAGTTCGTTCGCGATCTTGCGCGCATCGATGGCGTAGCGCCGATCGTGCCCTGGCCGGTCCGCAACAAACTTGATCAATTTTCTTCGCGGGCCGATGGCCGCATCGGGCCGCAACTCATCGACAAGGTCGCAGATGGTCTCGACTACGTGGAGGTTGTTGCGCTCGCTGTTGCCGCCCACATTGTAGGTCTCGCCGGGCCTGCCGCGCTCCAGCACTGCTCTGATGGCCGAGCAGTGATCGTCGACAAACAGCCAGTCGCGTACATTCTGCCCATCTCCGTAGACGGGCAGCGCCTTCCCCTCCAGCGCATTCAGAATCATCAGAGGGAATCAGCTTCTCCGGGAACTGGAAATGGACCGTAATTATTCGAGCAGTTGGTCGTTAGCACCGGAAGTTTGAAGGTGTGGAAGTAAGCACGCGCCAGATGATCTGACGCCGCTTTCGACGCAGCGTACGGGCTATTCGGCGCGTAGGGCGTGGTCTCTGAAAATGCAGGATCCACCGGACCAAGCGTTCCATAGACCTCATCCGTCGAGACATGCAGGAAGCGAAAGGATTCCTTCGCGGCATCGTCCAGCGCGGACCAATAACGGCGCGTCTGCTCCAGTAGCGTGTAGGTGCCTTGCACGTTGGTGAGGATGAATGCGCCGGGATCGACAATAGAGCGGTCCACGTGGCTCTCCGCGGCGAAGTGGACGATAGCTCGCGGACGGTGTTCGTTGAGCGCGGTGGCCACCGATTCCGCATCGCATATGTCGACGCGCAAGAGCTGGTAGCGCTTGTCGTTTTCGAGTGCGGCCAGGTTCGCCGGGTTACCGGCATAGGTCAGCAGGTCGAGATTCACGACCGGCGTGCCCACCGTCTCAATCCAGCGCAGCACAAAGTTCGAGCCAATAAATCCTGCGCCGCCGGTTACGAGAATCGCGTTTCTTGTATCTGTCATGGACAAATCGTTTCCTTCGCCGTGTGGTCAGAAGATTGCCGGCGATCTGTTGTCGGTCCGGCCTGTTCAGTGTTGGTCACAGAGAACTATACCCGCGTAAGTCTATCGTATTTCAAAGGATGATCCGTCGCATTCACGCATAGAGCTGCATCACAGGAGCGAAACCAGCGGCCAATCGTGCATAAGCACCAATGTGTATAAGCTTTGATGCAGCTCTAGGCAAGAAACATGCAGTCACCATAACTGAAAAAACGGTAGCCGCTTTCTACCGCGTGCCGATATGCCGCAAGCACGCGCTCCCGTTCCGCAAAAGCGCTGACCAGCATCAACAAACTCGACTGGGGCAGGTGAAAATTGGTCAGGAGCGCCCCAACCACGCGAAATTCATATCCCGGCGAAACAAAAATATCGGTCTCTCCCGAATGAGCCGCCAGCGGCGCTGTTTGAGCCTGTGCCGCCGCGGCCTCGAGGGTTCGTACTACGGTTGTGCCCACGGCAACGATGCGGCGTCCCTCGCTGCGAGCCCGGTTCACTGCGTCGGCCGTCTCCGCCGAGATGCTGTAACGCTCTCGATGCAGGTGGACTTCATCGACGCGCTCCACGCGCAAAGGCGCGAAAGTGCCAAGCCCCACATGCAGCGTCACGCGTGCAATCTCGACTCCTCGCGCTGCAATGCTATCCAGCACCTCTGGCGTGAAGTGGAGTCCGGCCGTCGGCGCCGCAACCGATCCGCGTTCTCGAGAAAACACCGTCTGGTAGCGCTCGCGGTCCGATGCCGCGTCGTCGCGATCGATGTAGGGCGGTAGGGGCATGTGGCCGATGCGGTCCAAAATCCCGAAGAAGTCGTCGACCGGCGCAAATTCGAGAAGCCGATCGCCAAACTGACCGCGCTCCAGCACCTCGGCCTCCAGGACGATCTCGCCATCAGCCGCCGGGAACACCAGGCGCTCGCCGATGGCCACTTTGCGCCCCGGTCGAACCAGTGCGTGCCAGCGGTTGTCGCCCGCGGGTTCGGTCAGCATTACTTCGATGCGGCCGGTGGGCATTTCTTTTTCGCGACGGAGCGTTCGACGGGCATAGAGACGCGCCGGAATCACGCGGCTGTCGTTCAGCACCAGCAGATCGCCGTCGCGCAGAAGGGAAGGGAATTCGCTGAATTGGCTATCGCGCAATTCGCCGGTCGTGCGATTCATCACCAGCATGCGGCTCTGGCCGCGCACCGCCGGGGGCTCCTGCGCGATCAATTCCTCAGGAAGCTCAAAGTCGAAATCGGTTACCCGCAAATCTGTCATGACGCGGATTGCCCCAGGCGTGCGAGAGCCCGCAGCCGCGCTCGCTCGATCGCAGCGTTCAGCTCCTGGCGACGGGCCTCAAATTGTTCAGGCCGTGCATCAGCCGGCACGCGTGTCCATTGCGCCCAACTCACCACGATGCGCGTAAACGGTTTGGGAACGAGAAAGCGGTCCCAAGAATTCATCACCCACGCGCGCTCCGGCTGAAGGTGGAACGCTCCGATGGGCGCGCCTGTTGCCTGCGCCAGCTTGATCGGCCCCATCTTGGTTTCGTAGATTGGTCCCCGTGGCCCGTCCGCCGTGAAGATTGCCGTGCGTCCCGTCTCGATCACATCTACCAGCCCCAAAAGCCCTTCGCGAGCGCCACGCGAACTCGACCCGCGCACTGTGTCGAAACCAAACATCCTCAGAATGCGGGTAATCAGTTCACCGTCGAAGCTGCGGCTGACGAGGATCACCGCGCCGGAGCGGCGGAAGTACATGGCGCATGGCAGCACGCACTGATGCCAGAAGCAGTAGATCTCCGGGCCTGCCTCTTGCCCGAAGACAACCGGGGTCACGCCGTCTTCCGCAATGACTTCAAAGCGCCACGTCAGCCCTACCAGCCACAGGAGTGCCCACACCATGCGCGGCACAACCGCCAGCACGATCCGCTGGCTCATTGTGAATCTGGAGCTGTTTCGGGCTTTCACTTTCCCGATTCTACGCGCCGTCAGCTATATCGCAGCCAGCGCACCAGCTCGGGGAGAGTGGCTCGCTTGCCGTACATCAGAATGCCGACGCGGTAGAGCTTCGCGGAGATCGCCAGAACCGCCCAGATGCTGACAAGCAGAAACCCGATGGAAACTGCGAATTGCCATTTCGGCGGAGTCTCCGAAGCCATGCGCAGGAACATAATGATAGGCGCCGTGGGAGGAAAGAGTGATCCGGCAATCGCCCACAGCGAATTCGAATCGTTGATGACAACCAGAATCAGCGAGAAGCTCAGCCATGTCGGAGCAGCAGCGAGCGGCATGTACATCTGCAACTCCTGCTCGGTTTCGCAAGTGGACGCGAGACCAGCGAACAGGGAACTGTAGAGCAGAAATCCGAGCAGGAAGTACACGGGGAAGAGCACCATTTCAAGCGCGGAGATGTGAACTGCACGATCACCGCTCAGGAACGAGGCAGCGTATGGTGTGCCGATCATGATGGTTCCGGCAACCAGCCAGATTCCGATTTGTGTGAGGCCCACAGCGCCTACGCCAATCAGTTTTCCCGCAAGCATGTCGGTAGGCTTGGCAATGGCCAGCATTACTTCGAAGATGCGCGATGTCTTTTCCTGGATGACCGAGCGTGCCACGTTCATGCCATAGATCATCGTGGTCATTGAAAGCAGGAGGGCCATAACGTAGCCTTTCCAAAATGAGGCCGTGGCATTGCTTTTCACCACGGTACCGTCTTTCTTCACCTGGTAGGTCTGCAAATGCGCGCCATCGACGAGCTTGTCGGCATCATTGTGAGGCATTCCGCCTGAAGTAAGGCGGGCATCGAGAATAGCGTGATTGACGGCATCGTGTAGGCGGCCGCCGGTCATGAAGTCGCCGGCCGACTGCGATGTATATATCGCGATGGGAGGCTGTCCCGACGGTGTTTCCACCCAGAGGAAGCCATCGATTGTTTTGGCGCGAACTTCGTTGACGAGTGTGTCATGATCGGCAGCGGAAGCCGGGGCCACAACATCGACCATGGCTTTAGCATCCTTATCTCCCAGCAATTGAGACTTGATTTCGTTTGCGAGGATCGGATCATTCGAAGCGACCGCAAGGTGTCTTCCCGATCCAAGCCCGCGATTAGAGAGATAACCGATAAAGAATACGGCCGCAAAGATGAGGGGCAGGCCGAAGGTCGTCATTTTGAAGGCGCGCCCACGCACCTGCTCCAGGTACTCGCGTCTTGCAACCAGCCAGATATTACGCATCGACCTTGCCTCCAACCGTCTGAATGAAAATCTCCTCGAGCGATGGTTCGACCATCTCGAAGCGATAGATTCGCGCTACGGCTGAGGCTTCGCTCAACAGTTTTTGCGCGTCGCCGTGTTCCTTAAGCCGGATCTCTGCGTGTCCGGAGAAGTTGTTGGCCTCGGCGATCTCTGAACTGTTGAGGAAGTCGGCGCTACCCTCGAATTCGACGATGACGTGATTGCGTTCGTAGCGGGACTTGATCTCGCGTACTCGGCCCGTGAGCACCGCCTCGCCATTATTGATAAGGCAGATGGAGTCGCAGAGTTTCTCCACCTGGTCCATGCGATGGGTGGAGAAGACGATGGCCTTGCCTTCGTCTTTGAGTTCAAGCAAGGTCTGCTCAAGCAGCTTGGCGTTTACCGGATCGAGGCCGCTGAAGGGTTCATCCATCACGATCAGTCCGGGATCGTGGAGCAATGATCCAATGAACTGAATCTTCTGCTGCATGCCTTTGGAAAGTTCCTCGGTCTTTTTGGGCAGGGCCTCGTCGATGTCCAGCCGTTTCGCCCAATTGGTCGCGCGCTTGCGTGCTTCGGCGGCGGCGAGCCCATGGAGTTCGCCGAAAAAGACGAGTTGCTCAAGCACCTTCATCTTCTTGTAGAGGCCGCGCTCTTCAGGCAGGTAGCCGACGCGCTCGAGGATCGTACGCTCAAAAGGCTTGCCGAAAAGCTTGATGGTTCCAGAGTCGGGCAGAGTGATGCCCATCATCATGCGAATGGAACTGGTTTTGCCGGCGCCGTTCGGGCCGAGCAGCCCGAACATCTGACCTGCATCAATTGAGAGGCTCAGATCGCGGACCGCAACCTTGCTCTCGTAGGCTTTCGTTACTCCTGCGAGTTCAACGACCGGCATTCATACTCCTGGATTGGAAGGGACATTGGGGAGGGTCCCGCCGAAATATAGCCAACACTGTTTCTTCGGTACTCCAAGCCTTACGGATTGCACCGGCCTTTGGTTCAGCCAGACACGTGTTAATTGTGCTTGTTGTATTCCGGTGGGCCGGCAATCACCAACGCGTCCTTGTCTCCGTATACGTACCAGCAGCACCAGTCGGTCTCATGATTTGGCTGATCCAGCGGAGAAATCAAGTCGCGATAGATGACGCGACCGTAGATGAAGATTTTGTCCTCCCACTTTTCCAACCGCCTGAGTTGTTCATCGGAGGAGCAATAAGAATGTACATCGGCGCGTCGAAAAGGGCGAATTCCGGCGGTTTCACCCGGAAGAAGGATGATGGGCTCAAACGGAGTGGCCGATTTTCCGCTGTCAAAGTCAGGCGTGGCAGGCAGCTTGGTTTCATCCGGCGCAATCTTCACGCAGTCAGCCTTGGCCAGGATGCGGGCCGGGGTGCGGCCGCGATTCGTGGCCATCACCTTGAAGCCATGTTCCACGGTCAGGAAGGGCTCGACGGTAATGACGATCCAGGGCCGGCCGGAGTCGACGATTGCCTGAGAGCTTTCGAGCGCGGCGTTCGCGCATTGCAAGGCGGCCTGCGCGGCGGAGACCCCGAATTCGGTCTGCCGCTGGATGTTTTTGAGTATGCGGAGAGAGAGAAGAACGCCGATGTAGC
Organism: uncultured Acidobacteriaceae bacterium; assembly: GCA_963735215.1. Classification (GTDB taxonomy): domain Bacteria; phylum Acidobacteriota; class Terriglobia; order Terriglobales; family Acidobacteriaceae; genus Telmatobacter. The sequence goes on from CAVTKF010000022.1 coordinate 263,553, forward strand.
CCAGGATGACGAGAACCAGGAGTGCTCCCCAAAGCACTTGATCGTGCCAGGTCCAGGGCGCCGGCAGTGCAGGCGCGGGAGTGACAACAATCTGAGGAGTCTGAGGGCCGGACGTTTGCGCCGGATCAGGGACGTTTGACGGTGAGCCATGGAGGGAGGAAGCAGGCTTCGATGGGGTGGTCTGCGCGGCTTTTAAAGCGCTGGGGACAGACTGCGTCGTCGATTGAGGATCAGCCTGAGCTCGAACGAGAGCAGGCAACACTCCGACTGCAAGGATCAGAAAAAGAAAAGCGAGTCGCCTGAACATTAGGAGAAGAATACAACGCCGCGAAGGCAAACCGGCGGAAGCCCGGAAAAGTTCGAATGCAGAAAGCAAACAGGGAGAGCAAAGGGGTCTATTTTCGCCGGAAAATTGGGCTGGATCGATCCGCATTTGTTGATCGGAGACGATTCCGAGTCATGCGGATCAAGGCCGGAGGTGAAACAATGGATCAATCAGGACTTTCAATCCGATGCGATGGCACAGACGGGCATTACTCCGGTGTATACCCCTTATTGCACAGGGGTACTACCAAGGTGTACTTCCGTGTACACTTGCCTCGATACCCCCAACGTAACGCATTGAATTCAGCGAGAGTTGACATGCGCAAAAATGGGGGCGGAATCGCCTAACAGATAGCCACCTGGACTCTGAGGAGGAAGCAGTTTGCAGCATTTGCAGCACCCCTATGCCTGGTGGCCGACACTTGCAGTGCTTGTTGTGGCGACCGTTACTGACATTCGCAGTCGGCGGATTCCAAACTGGCTTGTTTTTCCGTTCCTGTTGGCTGGGCTGGTGGTCTCGACGTGGGTTGCAGGGTGGCATGGCCTCTGGGAAAGCCTGGGAGGGATGCTTCTTGGCGGCCTGATTTACGGATTAATGGCGATCATGGGCGGCATGGGGATGGGCGATGTCAAACTCTGTGCCGCGATTGGGGCCTGGATCTGGTGGCAGCAATTGGTTTTCGCATTGGTGTTCATCGCCGTCGTGGGCGGGATTATGGCTCTTCTCTGGGCTGTCATCGGGGGCTTTCTGGGAGAGATGTTTACAGGGGCTGGGGATTTGTTATTCGGCTGGAAGCAGCGGGGAATGCATACACCCCCCGAACTTCAGCTTTCCAATCCAAAGGCACGAAAGATGCCTTATGCTCCGGCAATTGCAATTGGTACTCTCATTTCCTTCTTTTCTCGTTGAGAAGGAGCTTGAAAAACGACTAGAGTATGCTGACACGCCCCGAAATCGGTGACTCTGGCGAAAGAATTTGGGAGCCTTGATTCTGTGACTGATAACACGCACGACTCTGATCCTCTGGGCGGCAATGTACTGTCCATCGCGCTGATCTGCCCCAGTGAGCAGCGCAGGAGGACGATTGCGAGCGCACTAAACAACTCGCATGCCGCGATTGTGCGGGAGTACTCCTCTTATCCCCCGACTCTGAAGGAAATGCCCAGGATGCTGGGCGAGAAAGCCTTTGACGCTGTCATCATCGACCTGGAATCTGACGTCGAATATGCTCTGGAACTTGTAGAGTTCGTTGCTGCAAACACCGCGACCACGGTGATGGTCTATACGTCACGGGTCGATCCGAACCTGATGGTCCGGTCGATGCGGTCGGGTGCACGCGAGTTTCTATCCGATCCTATTGATCCCGGCGCACTTTCCGATGCATTAGTGCGAGCCTCTTCGCGCCGCCAGGGGGGTAAATCCGCCAAGCGGACAGGCGGAAAGATCCTGGTATTTCTCGGTGGGAAGGGCGGGTCCGGAGTTACCACGGTTGCCTGCAACTTTGCCGTGGCTCTGGTACAGGAGTGCCAGCAGAGCACGGTTCTCATCGACCTTGATCTACCTCTGGGCGATGCTGCCCTCAGCCTCGGGCTAACCACGCAGTTCTCAACGGCTGACGCGTTGCAGAACGCCGACCGCATGGATACGAACTTTTTCTCCAAGCTGCTTACGACCCACAACTCTGGCCTTCCCGTACTTGCTGCCCCGGGCAGGTTTCCTCAGGTTCAGGCAAGTAACGACGCCATCGACAAAATGCTAGCCGTGGCCCGGCAAGACTTTGCTTACGTTGTGATCGATGCTGGTTCGCGATTCGATCTGACAGACGCAGCCTGGTTCGAACAGGCGGATACAGCGTACCTGATCATGCAGGCGGGCATTCCCGAGCTGCGCAATTCGCATCGGCTGATCTCGGAATTCTTCAAGGCAGGAACTCCCAAACTCGAAATTGTGCTGAATCGATATGTGAAGAGCTCCATGGGAGTGGATGAGGAACATATTGAGAAGGCATTGACCAAACCGATCGCATGGAAGATTCCCAGCGATTATTACAACGTCCGCCGGATGCAGAACGAGGCAGTCCCGCTGGCGCTCGACGATTCAAACATTGCAAGAGCACTCCAGGACATGGCACGAGCGGCTTGCGGGATGCCCCCCAAGCCTGAGAAGCGGAAAGGCTTCAGCCTTTTCAAATAATCCCCCGTTATTTGACGGAATCTGTAATAAGGACGGCGCATCGTGGAATCAATGAATCTGGAAAACTTCAAAGCAGAAGTGCACCGCACGCTGCTGTCGAAGCTTGATCTGGAGAAACTGTCGCGCATTAACTCCAGTCAAGCCCGGCAGGCTGTCTCGAGCATTATCAGCGAGATCATCAGCGATCGTCGCGTACCGCTGAGTTTCGACGAGCAGGAGAAGATCCAGACAGATCTGCTGGACGAGGTCTTCGGTCTCGGTCCGCTGGAGCCTCTGCTCAAGGATCAGAAGATCTCGGACATCATGGTTAACGACAAAGACCATGTGTTCATTGAAAAGGGCGGCCTGCTGACGCGAGCCGACGCCTCGTTCCGGGACGACCGGCACCTGCTGCAGATCATCGACCGCATCGTTTCGCGGGTGGGGCGCCGCGTGGATGAATCTTCTCCGATGGTTGACGCGCGTTTGCCCGACGGCTCGCGTGTGAATGCGATCATTCCGCCTCTTGCGCTCGATGGGCCTTCGATGTCCATTCGCCGCTTTGGAACCGGACCTCTGGCGGCGAATCAACTGGTCCAATTGAAGAGTATTTCCGCGGAGATGATGGAGTTGCTTTCCGCTGCCGTGCGAGCCCGGCTCAGCATTCTGATCTCGGGTGGCACGGGCGCCGGCAAGACTACGTTCCTCAACATCCTGTCGCAATATATTCCGCAGAATGAGCGGGTCATCACTATCGAAGACGCAGCCGAACTTCAGTTGGCCCAAGAGAACATTGTCCGTCTCGAGACGCGGCCGCCGAACGTGGAAGGGCAGGGAGCGATTCGACAAAGGCAATTGCTCATCAACTGTCTTCGTATGCGGCCCGACCGAATCATCATCGGTGAGTGTCGTGGCGAGGAGGCGTTTGACATGCTCCAGGCCATGAACACCGGTCACGAGGGGTCGATGACCACCGTCCACGCCAACACCGCACGCGATGCCTTGACGCGTTTGGAATCGATGGTGGCGATGACCAACCTGAACCTTCCTGAAAAAACGGTTCGCCAGCAGATTGCATCGGCATTGACGATCGTGGTTCAGTCATCGCGCTTGAGCGACGGCTCTCGCAAATGCGTGAGCATTCATGAAATCACCGGCATGGAAGAGAACGTGATCAGCATGCAGGAGATTTTCGCTTTCCAGAAAAAGGGCATCGGGCCAAACGGTAGAGTACAGGGCGCATTCGTGCCCAGTCGCATCCGTCCAAAGTTCCTCGAACAGCTACGTACTGCCGGTATCTTCCTGCCGCCGAGCTTGTTTGAGAAAGTAACGGAAGTGAACTGAAGCACGCGCGTTTGCGGAGGGAAAAATGACGACTTATTGTCATACTCGTGTTCCTGGGTGTTTTCGGCGTAGTCGTATTGATCGCTGCTGCCAGCGGGACTGGAGCGACAGAACAAACACGTGCGATCATGACCCGGCTGGAATCCGCGATCGCAGTAGGGAAGCCGGAGATGGCCGACCTCATCGTAGACGTTCGCAAGAACGAGTTGATGAGTTCGATTCCCTGGCTCGATCGCTATCTTTCCAAGCTTGAACTTGCGCCGCGGATTCGGCGGTTTCTCTATCAGGCCAATGTGAAGTGGACGGTGGGCGGCCTGAGCCTTCTCTGCGCCGGTTGCTTCGTCGTGCCGGCTTACCTGGTTTACTTGCGGACGGGATCAATTGTCTTCGGTTTGCTGGTCGGGCTTGTCGGGGGCCTGGCGCCCGTTTTCTATGTCAACCAAAAGCGCAAGAGGCGCATGAACAAGTTCGAGCAGGGGCTGCCGGAAGCGATCGATTTGATTGTTAGCGCGCTGCGCGTGGGCCATAGCTTGAATGCAGCCATGGGTCTGGTGTCGCGTGAGTGCGCCGAGCCGGTCGGTGGGGAATTCCGGTTGACTTTTGACGAAATGAACTACGGTCTGGAATTGAAGTCCGCCCTGGACAATCTCGTTACGCGTGTTCCGTTGCAGGATATGAAGATCGTTTCAACGGCCGTTCTGATCCAGCGCGAAAGCGGCGGCAACCTTGCCGAAGTGCTGGATAAGACTTCGCAGGTAATTCGCGAAAGGTTCCGTTTGAAACGGCAGGTATTGACTCACACGGCGCAGGGCCGTTTGACTGGATGGATTCTGACCCTTCTCCCCGTGGTGCTGGGATGTTTGTTGTATATGGTCAACCCAGACCTGATGAGCAATCTTTGGAAGAAAGAGCTCGGGATTAAACTCCTTTACGCCGCTGGCGGCATGATCTTCGTCGGCGGTCTGATTATTCGCAAGATCGTGAACATGGACGTCTAGCGAGGATATATGGCATTTGCAGTCATTTCGTTTGTAATCGCATTTCTTCTCATCGGCAGCGGTGGACTGTTGATTTTCTACCGCGACAATATTCAGGAGCGTATTTCGTCCGCGCTCTATCCGCGCGCCAACAAGAAGTCGATTTCTTCCACCATTGAAGAAACCCGCCACGTGATCGGCGGCGTGGTCGAACAATTCGAAAAGATACTCCCGCGAAGCCAGGCCGAGATTGGCGTAGTGCAGCAGAGACTGGTGCGGGCGGGACTTCGCACCGATAACTCCGTGAAAATGTTCTACGGCGCAAAAGTAATGACGCCGGTGTTTCTGATTCTACTTTCCTGGGTAACCGGCGCAGTTCATTTTGCACCGCTCTTCGTCCTCGCTCTGGCCGGCGGAATTGGCTTTCTGGCGCCCGATTTTTGGTTGGGACGAAAGATTGCCAAGCGCCAGGCTGAAATGAGGAAGGGACTTCCGGATGTTCTGGATCTCCTTGTCATTTGCGTCGAGGCCGGACTGAGTCTCGATCAGGCCACGCAGCGTACCGCACAGGAGTTGGTGAAGGCGCAACCCGCTCTGAGTGACGAGTTGGGCATCGTGGCCCTCGAACAGCGCGCGGGACGTGCCCGCTCTGATGCGTGGAAGCACTTTGCTGATCGCACGGATGTCGAGGTGATCCGGAATCTGGTTTCCATGCTGGTCCAGGCTGAGCAGTTTGGAACAAGTATTGGCAAGACGCTTCGCGTCCATTCTGATACGTTGAGAACAAAACGAGTTCAAGAAATTGAGGAGAAGGCGGCTAAGCTCTCAGTCAAGCTTCTTTTTCCGCTGGTATTGTTTATTTTCCCGTCGTTGTTTTTGGTCGTGCTCGGTCCGGCCGTGCTGGTCATGGCGGATTCATTCAAACAGTTTTTCGGACATTAGTTTTCAACTATTTCATGAAGGGAGAGAATCGACATGGACCAAACCACGATCATCCGGATCGTATCCGGCGTGCTCTTTGTCATCGTGCTGGTTATTCTGATTCAGCGGCGTCGCACACGGGTTAAGTAACCCGGTCTGCTTACAGGTGCCGGTCGGAAACGCGGGTGCACCTTTCCGCGTTTCTGTCCGGCGCCTTCGCCTCGCAGAGCACCGTTGTACGGCGGTGATGCTAGAGTCGTTTCGTCTGCGCGGCTAGGTTTTGATGATAGACTTCATCCTGTTTTCCTCTTCGTGCGATCGAATGCTGTTTGTCGATTGAGCGGATCTCATCGGGGTGACACTGATGCAGAGTGTTCACTGCGTCACCTGACTGGCAAATCTTGGGGACTGGATCGAATCGAATCCATTCCATTCGTTCCAACCTTCGTCCGGGCAGCTTTCTGAAGAGGCGCAGATCATGGAAACCCGTAAGTACTGTGTGTACAACCAAACCCGCGAGAGCTTTCTCAGCCTTGGCGTTGCCATTGCGGATACAGCGGCCAAGCAGCTGAAGGTTCTCATGGAGAACTTCTCCATCAAAGCGGATGCGGGGCTGTGGCTGACACCGTTTCGGGGAGTACCTGCTACAAAAGGCCTCACTCCTGTCGATTTGATCTACCTTGACGATGAGAACCGGGTCATCCAGGCAATCGAGTCCTTTCCGAACCATGCGATTGAGCCGACGCGCGAGCAGCCGGCAAGCGCCCTGGTGCTTGCGGGACATACGATTTTCTCGACCCAGACACAGCCCGGCGATACGCTGCTCATCTGCGCCGCGGATGAAATGGAGGAGCGTCTTGTTCGGTCATCAAATGGAACGGGATTCAATTCGGTAGCAACCGACCCCGTCCGGAGGAAAATCCACGCCGGCGGCTGTGGCAGAATTCGATCGGGTGGTGGAACTACAGGCCGCTCAGCAGCGCCTGGCAGAGAAAGATGTAGCCGAGGCGGATGCGATTCAGAACGTGTCCTGGTTCATCCGCTTTCTCCGCTGGCTTTCAACCGATCGCCGTGGCTCCAAACGCCATCCTTTGCCGGGCCTGGTCGCTTATTACTGGACGGGCGGCGCTCCCCAGGCTTTTCACATTGCGGATATCAGCACTAACGGCTTGTATTTGCTGACCGACGAACGATGGTTCCCGGGAACGATGATCCTGATGACGCTGCAGCGGACGAATACAGACGGGGACGATCCCGATGACTTTATTTCGGTTCTCACGAAGGTCATTCGCTGGGGCACGGAAGGAGTTGGTCTTTCCTTTGTTCCTTCCAACACGGTTGATTTGAACAGCGGAGAACCTCTGCCCGAAACCGGTGTCGGCAAGAAGGCGCTGCATCGCTTTATTCAGCGCGTACAGGCCCCATCCTGAACTGCGTCGCCGGTTCACGCGAGTCTTTTGAGAACTCGCCGTTGTTTGGTGACGGCTGAAGCGAAGCGAGAACCGATTGAAGACTACCGAAGAGGCGACCAAGCCCTACTGACTGACTTCCGGGATGATCAGGAGCACTTCGAGTTTGGCAATTTGCCCGTCGCGGGTGCCCGCCCTGAATTGCCACTGCTGGAGAGCGCTCAAAACTAACTGCTCCCGCGCGTATCCCATATCCGTTGGAAAGACGACGGAGAGTTTCTCGAAGTGACCGGATTCATCGACAAAACCGTGAACCATCACGGCATCAGAACTGGCGTCGTCAGGATTCAGATTCGGGCGAACGATGTAGTAGGGCCATGGAGCCTCGAGGCGCGCGCTTCCTGCGTTTGCTGAGTCGTCGGCACGCGGAAGTGAATACTGCAGGATCCAGCTCTTGTCCAGTCCGACGTGCAGGTACACCGAATAAGCCAGGCGGCCCTTCCAAACCTCGGAGGTTTCGGGATACTGCTCATCGAGGGACGATCCAACAACGACGACGCCGAATTGGCCGTTTTTGGGAAGCTTGATGCGCGTGACCGCACCGTTACCTCCGTCTCCCGAACCGCTTCCATTCGACGGACTCGATCCAGCACCAGCATTATGGCCGGTGCCTTGACCACCTCCCGTACCCGCTTGTGTGCCGTTTCCAGCTGTGCCGTTTCCGGGACCTTTTTGAGAGCCTCCGGTGCCTGGGCCGGCCGATTGGCCGCCGTTCGCACTTTGCCCTTTCCCTGAACCTTTTTCCGTACCCGTGCTACCCGCGTCTCCCGAGCCATGCTGAAGGGAATTGGGCGTCTTGCCGGTTCCAAGTCCGCCCTGTTCTGTGCCTTCTGCAGATTGGTTTGCGCCGGGCATCGAAACTCTGCCCTGATTCATGTGGAGATCGGAGGCGGAAAGGATCGCGGCCGGTGTGGCCTCTATGGTTGAAACTGAACCCGTCTCGGGAATGCGCTGAACCTCAAGATCACGTTTCAGTACAACGGGAGACGAATTGCTGGGCATCGGCATGGGAAGCTTCGACTGGAAGGGCGTCGGCGAGATATTCAGCTCAGAGATGTGAACTTCCTTGTTGGGGAAGTTCAGTTTCGGCTTGTCGAGCGTGACGGATGGAGGCTGTGGCTTGGGCGGAGTAAGGACCTGCACCTTGGGCCGATGTCCGGACCAGAGCAGCATCGCCGGAAGCGGGGTTTCCTTGGGCAGCATCTTTTCCGGATCTACATCGGGATCAATCAACGTTTGAGCAGCTAATTTTCGGTGCATGAAATGAACACGGCTTGACGCGGGAGCAGCGAGCTTTTCATGAGCCGACGATTCAGCAGCCGATGAGGAAGACTTCGGATACATGCTTCCGCCTCCACCGTTTTTCGGAATTGGCGGATACGGCATGTTCAGATCCACATGCTGCATCATGTATGCGTTGGGAGTATTCAGCCGGAATTGCGGAGAATACACAAAGGCGGAAAGCACAAGGAAGATAGCCGAGCCATGGAAAACGACCGAAGCCACGATTGCCGAAGGCCCTCGACGGGGCTCCGGTTGCACTGTAAATAGACTGATCGTGCGCGATGACCTCATTCGCCTGGTGAACCCCTCTCCTGTTGGGCTGGTTTGTACTTTCCCTGGGGAACAGGTATTGAATCTGATTGAGTGTTGCTCCTCAAGGCACCCCTAACTCAAGGGGTGACAGAGTTACACCCGGAATGGTCACAGCTGTAAGGTCGCGTGATCCGTGTCTGCGCTCAAGTATGCGCGTTGATTCATAACTCTACAAGGTCATTTAGGTAATGAGAATCACTTTGGTCAGGTCGAGACTCAGGTCATCTTTGCTGTGGACTCCGGCATTTTTTCCCTAGCAGTCTATACGCTTTGGTACCGTTGACAGAGCCCGCGAGCCATGAGGAGATACCCTATAAATACCCGATGAATTCGTCACTGCAAGCCGAAGCCTTGTGATGTGCTTTCATTAAGTAGCTTTCTAGGTACTTCGGTTTGGAGCGGCTGATTTCGATGCACTCGAAATGCTACAGAATGCTATACTCTAGCGGCATTCAAACGTGCAGGCAGTTCACCATTTCGACCACTAACTCTGTGTGAAGAGGCCGCTGCTTTTGTGCCTGAATTCGAGGGCAACGGAAGCAGAAAACAGGGCGCTTCACTACGCGAAGACAGGATTCTGATGAACCGAAGACTGGTAACCATCCTCCTTGCTGCATTTGTAGTGGCAGCACTGTGCTCCGTGCTCGTATACCGGTTGGTCGGCATGCGCATCGCTGCAGCTAAACCGCAACCGTCAACGCGAGTGGTGGCCGCCGCTACCGACGTCAAAATAGGCACGGTGCTGAGCGCCCCGGATTTGACCACCATTCAAATCATGGGGACGGTACCGAAGACCGCAATTCTGGATGCCAAGAACGCAATCGGCCGTGGGGTCACTTCGAACTTATACGCCGGAGAGCCGATCCTGGATGATCGCCTCGCTCCCATGGGCTCTGGAGGCGGTCTTGCTGCAACGATCAAGGACGGTATGCGCGCGATCGCGGTGAGAGTCGACCAGGTTGTTGGCGTCGCCGGCTTCGTGCTTCCGGGAATGCGCGTCGACGTTCTTGTCTCCGGTGTTCCTCCAAACGCGACTGGAGGAGGCGGAAACAATAACACGCAGGTGCGAACCATACTTCAAAACATCGAAGTTCTGTCAGCCGGAACCGACATTCAGAAGGACGCCGAGGGCAAGCCACAACAGGTGCAGGTGGTCAACCTCCTCGTGACACCCGAGCAGGCGCAGATACTGGCTCTCGCCAGCAACGAGACGCGCATCCAGTTGGTGCTCCGCAACCCGCTGGATACGAAGATGGCCCCGGTGCAGGGAACGGCGATGACAAATCTGTTTGTGGATCAGAATGCGCCGGCTAGCAAGCCTAAAGTTGTCAGTCGACCGGTTGCTAAAGCAAAGGCGCCGGACACATTTACGGTTACCGTCATCAACGGGAATACCAAAACCGAAGATAAATTTGCAGCGCCCGGGGGGAAACAGTGAAAGCGAAGACTGGGATCGCCATCGCCAGTATGAGTGCTGCGGCACTTGCATTTTGTGCCCAAGCGGCCGTGTGGGCCCAGGCACCCCCGCCGGGAGCCCTGCCGACGGCCGCCACGAGTCAAGACTCGACAAACGATTTGTCGCTCGCAGTGGGCAAATCGGTCGTACTTGATCTGGCTCGTCCTGTGACGCGAATCGTTGTTGGGCTGGGTGACTACGCGATGGCTCAAGCTGTGAGTCCGACGCAGATCCTGCTTAGCGGCAAGGCTCCGGGAGAAACAAGCCTCATCATCTGGGATCAGAGCGGTGGTCGGCAGTTCTTCAACGTTACCGTCAGAGCCAGTTCGTTCGCATCAAACGATACGCTCGACGGCGTTCGCCGCGAACTGAGAGCAGAACTCCCCGGCCAAAACGTCAGGGTCTCCCAGGATAACGGAGTGATTTTCCTGCGCGGGACCGTCAGCAACTTGAATAGCTCCGATCGCGCTGTGATGATTGCTTCGACGGCAGGAAAAGTTGTGAACCTGCTCAACGTCAACGTGCCGGCTTCAGAGCCACAGATACTGCTCAAGGTTCGTTTTGCAAGCATCGATCGAACAAAAGAGAAGCAGCTTGGGCTCAATATTTTCAGTACTGGATTCGGCAACACAATCGGTTCGATCTCAACGAATCAATTTACCCCAGTAAGCGTGACACCCGGATTGGGAGGAGCGCCTGCAACGATCGGCAGCGTTAATCCTTTGAACTTGTTTGCCTTCTATCCTGGCATCAATCTCGGAGCGACCATTCAGGCACTCGAGCAAAAAGGCCTTGCCGAAGTCCTCGCTGAGCCAAATGTGATGGCGAAGAACGGACACCAGGCAAGCTTTCTTGCCGGTGGCCAGTATCCTTATCCGGTTGCGCAAAGCGGAGTGACGGGCGGGGCGGCGGCTCCCATCACCATTCAATATAAAGAATATGGCGTTTTGCTCACATTCCTGCCGACCATCACCAACCGTGGCACGATCCGGCTTCAGGTAGCTCCAGAAGTCAGTGCTCTTGACTACGCAAACGCAGTGAATATTGGCGGCGCGACAGTTCCTGCCCTGACGGTTCGACGGGTCAAAACAGAAGTCGAACTATCCGATGGACAGAGTTTTGTAATCGGCGGTTTGCTCGATAACCGCGAAACAGACAATTTCGAAAAGATCCCTTTCCTTGGCGACATTCCAATTTTGGGTAAGTTCTTTCAATCGATGCAAAGGCAAAAATCGAATACGGAATTGATCGTCATCGTTACTCCGGAGATCGTGAACCCGATCGATGCGGGCACGCCGGTTCCGGAGCTGAAGTATCCGGAAGGCTTCATACCTCCAAATTCTCCGATTCCGATGCATACGCCGGATACAAAGGCTCCGGGTACCGCACCGCCACCTCCGCCAGCCACAATCCCTGTGGAGAAACTGGTCGAGAGCATGAAGCCGGAGACTCCGCTGGTTGTCGAGGGTTCGATGGGGGTAGGCGGTGGAGGCGGTGGAGGTACAGGGTCTACTCAGGCTGCCCCACAATAGCAGTCTGAATCTGGAGGCAGATCCAAGTGCATGTTTGAACCCCAGTGAGCCATGCCCGCTGGGGTTCCTTGTATCCGGCTGGAACACCCAGACCACGTTAAGAAGTGAGTGAGAAGGGTCAACATCCATCACTTCAGGAGGATCTGCGGAAAACATGAATCAAACTGAGCGGACAGATTTGGGCGAGGGGAGAGAAGGTTTGGCCGCTAAGGCGCCTCCGCCGAATCCCAAAATGATGGTTCGAAATAAGACGAGAAATACGCAACTTGGAGATAGCGTGGATGTTGCAGGTAGCGGAGCCAAACGGACCAAGGGGCTTCTTGGCCGGAAGGGGCTTGCGCCCGGCGAGGGAATGTGGATCGTGCCGTGCGAAAGTGTTCACACATTCTTCATGCATTTCCCAATTGACCTCGTTTACATCGACCGCAAGCAACGCGTTAAAAAGGTCAGAAACAGCGTGCCTCCGTGGCGTCTTTCAGCATGTCTCTCCGCTCATTCGATTCTTGAACTCCCCGCGGGAACGATTCAGGATTCGCTGACAGAGCCCGGCGACATTCTCGAAATCGTGGATGCGTCGCAATTCTCAGGGATGCCGGCTTTCTGAATAGAGTTACGGGCAAAAGCGGTGGAATGGATTTTCTCGCAGCAGCCAGATCAAACGGCGATCAAGCCAATAATTTCATAAGGTAGAACATTCAGATGCGATTTCGTAGAGATTCTTGCCGTTTTGCTGATCGCCTTCTGTCTTGTGATTTTGTTTTCGGCAGCATTGATGGCGGCTTACGCTTTGCCGGTTCAGGATTTTGCGCAATACTGGGCGGCCGCCCATCTCTTTTCGCCACGACCCATATTCCATGGAGCTAACGAAAGCGTTTGAGGGGAGCGCTCGAATCTCCTCGACGCCGCTGGTGACGAAAACACCCGCCTTGGGCAATCGTGCTCTTGTTGCCTCTGGGACTACTTGGCTATCACTCAGCCTTCGCGATTTGGACAGTGATGAGTGTCTTTGTCCTTGCGGGCTGTGCGAAGACTGTTTGGGATCATTGCGGTTCAGAACCTTCGCTCGCGCCTGCGCTTCTCTCCCTAATCTTTGGACCCACCGTTGTGCTGCTGATGCTGGGGCAATTCACAGTTCTAGTTTTGCTTGGCGCAGTCCTTTTTTGCATCATTGCGAGAAAGCGACTGGACTGGTTGGCCGGCGCCTCTCTTCTTCTGGTAATGGGAAAGCCCCACATCGCTCTTTTGTTTCTTCTCTGTGTGCTTCTCTGGACCTTACTTTACAGACGATGGGTAGTCCTGGTTTCGGGAACGCTGGCATTCACAGTCGCCAGCAGCGCTGCCCTGGCGATAAATCCGCATATTCTCACTCAGTTCTGGAGACGAACACTACTGGTCGCTGGTGAAACGGAGTCTTATCCAAACCTCGGCGGGATGCTCTACTCACTCTCAGGGCTGCACTTTCTTGCACTGGTCCCACAATTGGCGGGCTTGATCTGGCTTGTCTTTTATTGGCGCAAACACCGCTCCCGCTGGGATTGGGAGAGCCATGGCCTGGTGGTGCTGCTCGTTTCCGTGGCATGCAGTTATTACAGCTACCCCTACGACGAGATTCTGGCTCTGCCGGCATTGATTGTTGCATTTGCAAAAGGTGACCGCCGGATCTTCTTTGCGGTCTTTGCGTTAACGGATCTCGGATATGCCGCCTACATCTCAGGCATCGCAGGACATTTTGGATATGGGTACATGTTTCTCTGGTGGACTGCGGCGGGATGGCTGCTCACATATGTTCTTGCGCAGAAACGGATGAGTGCGGAGCCTGTCCTCAGCAGCCAAGCCTAGCGTGCTGTTGCAATCGCGATGAGGCTCTGGCCGAAGGGAGGAGCTGAAACGTTCGATTCGGCCCAGTGAACCACCGGAAATATCACGCGATCGAATATTGTCACGGAGCTGAATATCGAACGATCTCTTTTTGAGCAAGCAGAAATTTGCCCACCAGGCGAAGTATCCGACGAAGTTGTAGTAGCGAAGCTCCTGAATTTTGAATCCTGCCTGCTCAAGCTTTCGCTTCAGTTCCGGACGCGTGTAGCGGCGGTAATGCCCAAAATCCTTGTCGATCGGCGCATATATTTCCGGCCGTGCTGGCACGAAAAGGCAAAGGGCACCATTCGCCGTCCTCAAAAGTCGATGGTAGATTGCCAATTCTCTTTCGTCGGTTTCGATATGCTCCAGGACATTGATACTCAGTATTGCGTTCCAGTCTCTCTTTGTCCGCAGGTCGGAAATCGTTCCTTGTACTAAATCCAGGTCAGGAAAGCGGTCGCGGATTTGAGAACAGAAGCTCTCGCTGGGTTCGATGGATGTCAGGTTGAGTATTTCAGCGGATTCATGGAGCTGGGCGGTAATTTGACCGATACCCGCGCCGACCTCGATCACATTTCCTCGCAAGAATGTTCTGAAATCATTCAGGATCGCAGCTCGATAATTGTTCGCGGCGCTCAAACTCGCGAACTCAAAATCTTCGGTGGCGATCGAATTGACTGAAGTATTCATTGTCTCCTAAAGTTATACTTCCAGATGCACCACAAGGCTCGAAAGCCGTCGCGCCAGCCAATCTTCTTTCCTTCTGCATAGGTACGGCCGCTATAGGATATCCCAACTTCGTATATTCGAAGATTGGCCTTTGCGAGTTTGGCTGTGATCTCCGGTTCAACCCCGAAACGGTTCTCCTGGATTCTGATGTTTTGGACGACCTCGCGTCGAAACGTTTTGTAGCAAGTTTCCATATCCGACAGGTTCAGGTCGGTGGCCATGTTGGAGCACATCGTGAGGAACTTGTTTCCAACGGAATGCCAAAAGTACAGAACACGATGGGCGCTCTCTCCACCACGAAAGCGCGAACCGAAGACCACATCTGCCTTTCCGGAGAGAATTGGGGCGAGCAAGCGAAAGTATTCGGCCGGGTCATATTCCAGATCCGCATCCTGAATGATCACTATTTCCGATGTCGCCTCGCGCGATACCAGTTCGCAGTGCGGCGCCCTTTGCCTTGGTTGACATCATGCCGGACGAGCACGATTCTGCCGTCAATCTGAGCAATCTGCTGCAGTTGGGCGAAAGTGCCGTCGGTCGAGCAGTCATCGACAATGATGAGTTGTTGCACCGGCCGTTGGGCCAGGACTTCCTGGATGACCTTCGCTACAGTTGCGGCCTCGTTATAGACCGGCATCACAACTGCCACACAGGGTGATACATCATCATTGGACCGTACTTCGGTCATGAGCGGGTCTCGTGGTTTTTTCGAGTTTTAAGATCGTTGGCTTAATATAACCTAAACATTTGAATCCCAGTGCAGACAACTCTCGCCTGGTCAATGCGATGGTAATCGTCGATTCCAGCGATCACTATGTGCTCCGGGACGACGTTCGGATGTCGGGAATCGGGATCTGGTGACACGCGGCCCTCCGTTTGTTGAGTTGGAGCATCCGTGGTGGGAGCGGAGAGCAAAAGCATGACAAAAGTGCGTGCGGCGACTCTTTTCTTGCTTAAATTGAGCAGTGCGCTCTCGGTTATTATGGGGTTTTGCGCTGGAGCGCGCCGCGCGTGGCATTATTGTCGATTTCAAGATTGTCTTACTACGGCGCGCGGTGCCTTCTTCAAAATCGCGATCCCTACAACGAGAGCCAATTAAAGAGCGTATACCTGGCGGAAGGTGGGGAGAATTCGTCAAACTCCGCCGCACCGAACAAGGTTCCACGAGTAGTCGCTCTGCAGCTGTACTTTCCCACCGCATTTTTCTGTATGGCGCCATTCGCATTGCTGCCATCGTCAGCAGCTTATTTGCTCTGGGCGGGCTTCACCGTGGCAACGTTTACGCTTGCGGCGTTTCTGATATGGACACTTGCGCAAGACTATGCATCGAGTATCGCCTTCTATCTAATCGCCTTCTTGCTTGCCAACTGCGGAATTCTCTTTGCTGGCGGAAACCCGGCCGGATTGGCTATCGGACTTTGCATAGTGGCTGTCTGGTGCTTTTTTGAAAACAAGTATGTGTATCTGGGTGTTTTTTGTCTTGCACTGAGCCTGGAGCTAAAGCCCCACGACACGGGTCTGGTGTGGCTCTACTTCTTCTTGGCGGGTGGAGCACATCGAAAGCGGGCGTTGCAAACGCTCGCACTGACAGTTGCACTCGCACTGCCGGCTTTTCTGTGGGTCTTTCATATTTCGCCCCACTGGATGCATGAACTTTCCGCTAATTTGTCCGTTACTTCTGCGCCGGGCGAAATCAACGATGCCATTCACAGTTCCATAAGCAGAAATGGCGGTGGCACGATCATCGATCTGCAAACCGTTATCAGTGTCTTTGACGAAGATCCGCGTTTCTACAACGCCGTCAACCTACCTGATCTGCGGATCTCTTCTGCTCGTCTGGATGACCATTACCATGCGAGCTCGTGCTACGCGGTTGAAAGACTACCTCGCTCTTGCGGCCATCGCGCCTCTCACCATGCTGCCCGTCTATCATCGCCCGCACGACGCAAAATTGTTGCTTCTGACGCTTCCCGCTTGCGCGATGCTCCTGGCTGAGGGCGGCTTGTTGGCCGAATTGGGCTCCTGCTGAATTCCCTGGCGATTCTGATTACCTCAGACCTTCCGCTGGGAATGCTTGCGATTCTGACTAAGGATCTGAACCTTCCCACTGAGGGTCTGCCGTTCAAGATGATTATGGTTTTCTTTGCTCGTCCGATTCCCATCGTTCTTCTGGCCCTGGGGTCCTTCTATTTGTGGCTGTATCAACGCCGTTGTGTGGACAAGCCGGGCGTCCGGAATACTACAGAGAGCTCGCGCCTTCTCAAGAGTGGCCAGGCAGTGTCCAGTTGAATTGGTGGCTCAGAGTTCTAGCAGGAAGATTGATGTATTTGGCCGCGTCGCGAACGAGTTGTACTCACCAGTAACTGACATTCCCGGTCGTACTCGCCGTACGCGATGCAATTTGGTTTTAAATTGAGAAAAACATGCCCCTGATCGCAATCGCAAAATCGGCAGGCTCGACTGAGGTGGCGGCGCCCGCACCGTCGGCACCCGTGCATCTCGCGTTGGCTGGCTGTTGCGCGGTCCTTCTCGCATTTTGCGTGATCCTGCCCCCACGAGGGGCAATGAAGGTCGGACTCGAACTGTTGGAAGCAACGGTTCTGCTGCTTGCACCCCTTCTCGTGGTTCCAGCCTACTTGCACGAGCGCAAATCCTGGGACAGGCGCGACGCCGCCTTAATGCTTCCCTGGACTCTTGTTGTGGCGGCATTGGTCACCCAAGTGGCGCCGACAATGGTGTCTCATGGGTTTCCGCTCCGAGATATGCTCTGGCGTCATCTCGATGAGCATTTGTGGATAAGCATTCCCGCGATCATGGCATTCACCGAAAGCCATCCGCCTTTGTCCTTTCTGCTTCCTTACAGCTACTACTGGGGGCTGCATCCGCTCCTGCTGAGTGCTATCTTTCTGCCCGCATGCATGGGCAAGAGAGTAGCTTCGCAGCGGTTCATTCTTACGAATGCCTTCGGTTTTGTGTTGGCCCTCCCTTGCATGCTTTTGCTTCCGGCGATCGGTCCCTGGGTGGCTTGGCATTTTGCGCCAAATTCCGTGCAACACGCCTGCGAATTGAGCGTTCAATCCTTGCGCACAGGCGTGATTTCGAGCGGAGACTCATTCGGTGGAATTATCTGCTTCCCTTCGTTCCATGTATTTTGGGCAGTCGTTTCCGCTCTTGCTCTGCAGTCTTTTCGACTCCTTCGCTATCCGGCAACTATCTTGGCCGCACTCATTACGGTGTCTACCATGTCAACGGGATGGCACTACGGAGTTGATGTCATTGCAGGCCTGGTCCTCGCGGCCATCGGCACTCTTTTAGCAAATGCAGTCCTGACCGTTGGACACTCCAGAATTGAATCGTGACTTCGATTTGAATATTTGAGATGATAGTAAATGACTGGCGAAGCAAGGAATTGAAATCGATTAACACCATCAGAGTCACTCCGAGGAATAACACTTTGGTGTTATATTACTCCCGCTGAACTGTCATCCCCCCCAGATGTACACCATAGTTACAGCTTTCGTGGTATGCACATTTCTATCTTATTGACTTCTAATGAAACCAAGTGCTAAACCTAATGCACAACACTTGCTTCAACCCATGCACTACCAGTCATTGACTGGAACCCCAACCCAGGAAATGGAGAATTACGAATGAACGATCTGATGATCAAAATGTACGTAGCAGCCAAGGCGCTGATTGAGCGCGAAGAAGGCCAGGACTTGGTTGAGTACGCCCTCGTTGTCGCTCTGATCGCCTTTGGTGCGATCACCGGCATGGGCTATCTCGCGACCGGTCTGAACCACGCGTTCTCGAACATCGCAAGCACTCTCAACCACGGCATACGTAGAGATAAGCTGCTGGCTTAGCCAGAGATGTTCGGCGTATCTGTGCAAGCAATCCATGGCCAAGGCGATGCGAAACCAGCTTTCGCTGTTTTCGCAAATTTTTGGAGGAAGAATTCGTGCCAGGCGAGAACGGGAACGGGTCTACTTTTGCGTCGGGTTTCGCGCGATTCCGGCTGATATCAACAGCGGTTTATCGCTTTCGTCCGGAACGCCAGCTGTCTAAGGTGGCATAGTCTTTCGACCTCCTCGAAGTCCCTTCGCTTGACTCGGTTTCTGTGTCCGGAGATGAAATGGCGTGCTCGTTGACGGGACCCTCCAATCGGGTTCGTGGGTCAGCGCCTGATTGCGCGAAGTGAACGGATCTGATCAACTCTGATCTTAAGCTCATAATCTCCGACCAAGTTTCGACGCTCCCCTACCGGTTATGGCAAATTACTACATGTTCATATCTTAATGCGCCACCCGGAAGGAAACCGTCACCCTGACAATGATTGAGGGTGGTCTTACCGCAATTGCGATTGCGGCTTACATTTGCGTGGCCTCGCCTGGGCGCAATTGGTTCTCGCGCATCGAGCGGAGAGTTCGGGTTGCTGGCTCGGAAGAAGGGCCTTGCCGTGCGACTGTCGGCATGGCCGTACTGTTCTTTCGCCTGGCGATTCTGCCCTGGTTTCCTATCCCGCTTCCGTTTGTTCCCGACGATTTCAGCTTTCTTCTGGGGGCTGACACATTCGCTCATGGCCGCCTCGCAAATCCTACTCCCGCTATGTGGATCCATTTCGAAACTATCCACGTCGACATGCAACCCACGTACATGTCGATGTACTTTCCCGGTCAAGCGCTGCTGCTCGCTGCGGGAAAAGTGCTGCTGGGAAATCCATGGTACGGCGTTCTGATTTCCGGCGCATTGATGTGCGCCGGTTTATGTTGGATGCTGCAGGCATGGCTACCTCCCGGTTGGGCCCTCCTTGGAGGCATGATCGCGGTTCTGCGCCTGGGTCTCTTCAGTTATTGGATGAATACCTATACAGGCGGAGGCTTCATCGCAGCGCTTGGTGGAGCGCTGGTGTTGGGCGCACTCCCGCGACTGATGAAGACGTTCACGATTTCGCTACGGTCTACTGATGGCGGTCGGGATCGTTTTGCTTGTACTCACTCGTCCCTACGAGGGCATGCTCTTATGCCTTCCGGTAGCGGTGGTTTTGGGGCGCTGGGCGTTGTCGGGCAAAAACAGGCCAAGCACGATGCGGTACTGATTCGGCGGGCGGCGTTGCCATTGGTGCTCGTTTTCGCCTCGATCGCGCTGGCTCGGGTATTACGACTATCGCGCGTTTGGGAGCCCATTGACGCTGCCTTACACTATCAATCGCACGACTTACGCCATAGCTCCATATTACGTATGGCAGCACCGCAGAGCCGAGCCTGTATATCGGCATGAATCGATCCGCAATTTCTATAACGGCGCCGAATTGAAGGGCTTCGCGAAGTTCGAAACTCCCGTAGGTTTCATCGAGGCCTCAAGCCTCAAGATAGCGGAACCGCTTTTGTTCTTTGGCGGTTTCGTGCTGCTTCCTCCGCTTTTCATGATTCGGAGAGTATTCCTGGATCGACGAATTCGGTTCCTGGTCTTATGCGTGTTGTTTCTCATCCCTGGTATGGTGATTCAGATTTTTCTGATCCCCCATTATCTGGCGCCTTTCACAGCGGCATTTTATGCCATTGGCTTGCAGGCCATGCGCCACCTTCGCCTCTGGACCGCTGAGGGAAAGCCGGTTGGATTGGCGCTGGTCAGGATCGCACTCCCGCTTTGCCTTTTGCTTGCAGTTATTGCGGCTGTTCTCCGGACCATTGGGTCTCAATGTTCCCGAATGGCCTGCGAGCAATTGGTCTTGGAATTGGTATGGTCCTGACCACTACGGAACCGAGCGAGCTCAGATTGAGTCCCTCCTTGAACACTCACCCGGAAAGCAACTCGCCATTGTCCGCTACGGGCCGAAACGCAATGATCTGGATCAGTGGGTTTACAACTCCGCGGATATCGATAACTCCAAGGTCATCTGGGCTCGGGAGATGGACGCAGCAAACGACCTTGATCTCGTGCATTATTACAAGGATAGGAAAGTGTGGCTGGTGCGAATGGATACGGAACCGGCGACAGTCACGCCTTACCCGTTGCCTGAACAGGTAACCGCGAGTTTGCGTTGATATATATTGCGCTCTGAGGCATGACAATAGACGCATGATGAGGATGACTCGATGATCGACGGAAAGCGCATCGCGGTGGTAATGCCGGCCTACAACGCCGAGAAGACCCTGGAAATGACCGTGCGCGAGTTGTCCGATCTGGTCGACATCAAGATCCTCGTCGACGACTCAAGCAAGGACCAGACGCGCTGCTCTTCCAAGCAACTCGGTGTTCAGACCTTCATCCACGACACCAACTACGGCTATGGCCGCAATCAGCAGACCTGCTACCGCGAAGCGCTTGCTGCAGGTGCGGATGTCGTCGTCATGGTCCATCCTGACTACCAATACACTCCATTCCTGGTTCCGGCCATGGCAGGCATGATTGCCAGCGGCGTGTACGACATGGTTTTGGCGTCGCGCATTCTTGGCGGCGGTGCGCTGCGGGGCGGAATGCCGCTCTACAAGTACATCTCCAACCGCTTTCTCACGGCATTCCAGAATATCTTTCTTGGGGTCAAGCTCTCGGAATACCACACCGGATTCCGGGCATTCTCGCGCGAACTGCTTGAGACCATTCCTCTCCTCGAGAATTCCGACGACTTCATCTTCGACAATCAGATGATCGCCCAGGCCGTCATGTTCGGTTTCCGCATCGGCGAAATCTCCTGCCCGACGAAGTATTTTGAAGAGGCCTCGTCCATCAACTTCAAGCGCAGCGTGGAGTATGGTCTTGGAGTTCTCGGCACCTCCATCACATTCGCCTTACAGAAACTCGGCCTCATCCATCTTGCGCGATTCGATGCGAAGGGCAGGAAAGTCACCCAACCGAACTATTCCGAATATGCGCGCCGCGTTTGACATGCCATCGGACGACATGATGCGACCGCGGACACTCGGACTCCTTCTGGTTCTGCTTGGTAGCGCGCTATTCGTTTGGGTAGGCACCTCCTGGGAGCGGAGCTCTGCGGTCGCGATGACCGATTTCAATGCGGTCTACTGTGGAGCACGCAGCCTGATTGAGCATGGCGATCCCTACAATCCAACGAAACTGGAGCGAGTTTATCTAACCGACACCGCGGGGCATTCTTCTGATCGATTCCAAATCCGGCGTGCAGTGTCGATTTATATATATCCGCCGACAGCATTTGTTTTGACTGTGCCCTTTGCATTGCTGCCGTGGGGCTCCGCACATATCATCTGGATGGTTGCCACCGCGGCGAGCTTTATCCTGGCCGCGCTCCTCATGTGGGAAATTGGATCGACGCATGCGCCGGTCATCTCCGGGTTGCTGATCTGTTTGTTCCTTCTAACCAGCGAACTGCTGCTGGAGGTCGGCAATGCGGCGGGAATTGCGATCAGCCTTTGCGTGATCGGGGTATGGTGCTTTCTGCCGAAAGGTACGTGCCGGCCGGCATCCTATGTCTCGCTATCAGTCTCCTGGTCAAGCCTCATGATGCCGGTCTGGTCTGGCTCTATTTCCTGCTGGCCGGGAGCGCCAACCGCAAACGCGCCATGCAAACCCTGCTGGTCACTGCCGTCCTGGCCCTGCCCTTCATTCTCTGGGTGTCCTGTACCTCGCCGCACTGGATGCAGGAGATGAACTCGAATCTGTCGGCCCATTCGGCGACGGGCGATGACTCGGATCCGGGGCCGCGCGGGGTCATAGCCTGGACACACGGGGCACAGCTGATCAGCCTGCAGACGATGTTCAGCGTGTTCCGGGACGATCCCCGGTTCTACAATCCCGCGACCTATCTTGTATGCGGATTGCTCCTGATCCTGTGGGCCGAATGCAGTGGTGCGATCACGCCCGACCGCCGCAAATTCATGGCTGGCACTGGCCTCTGTCGCAGCTCTCTCCATGTTGCCCACCTATCACCGCCAGCAGGATACGAGGCTGTTGCTTCTCGTTTTCCCGCTTTTGCCATTCTCTGGGCCGAACGTGGCCTCGTTCGATGGTTCGCCTTCCTGGTGACCGCGGCAGGCGTGCTCTTCACAGGCGACAGTTCATTGCAGATTCTCGGCCTCATCGCCCATAACATCGGCGTGTCTGTGACTAGCCCGTCCGGCAAGCTTCTCACGCTATTCCTTGCGAGGCCGGCGCCCATCGCGCTGCTGGTAGTCAGCGTTTTCTACCTCGGGGTTTGTCTGAGGCGCCAAAGTGTGCAAACAGATGCTTCCAACCCGGTCTCTGGGTATCAACATCCCGCCCCCGTTGCGTGATCCGACTGAGATGCCCTGTCGCGAACTTAAAGGTCTGAGCAGTTGGTTCTCAGTCGATTCGCCAGAGTTCATAGCGGTCATCCACCCGATTGCCCAACCCCAGAGCCAAAAACCTGAATAGAGCCCTCCAATTCCAGCCCCCACGGTTCTCCCAAACCGATACTTGTGGGATATCGGCTTCCACCAATGTTCGGTGCGGGAAGCGCTCTAGCGGCGAATGATCTCCGTCGGCCATAACCGTCCGCCACCACAAGATCTCCAGGTTTTGGTTGTGGCCCATCCGGGAATGTAAGTGTCCCTCCTGCCAGAGGAGCGTACCAATACGACCAGTACTGTCCGGGGTACCAAACTCTTTCGCCTGCTGCAACGTGCGGCCTGATCAGTTGATACAGGGCATCGCGCCCGAAAGTCGCAAACTCTGCGTCCGAATGAAGGATCAGAAGAGAATAACCGGTGCTGGCAATGATCAACACTACGACTATGGCTCGGGCAAATTGCCCCGAGACTCCGTCCAGCAACCGGAAGCAGAGCAGAATGACGGCCGGTATGCAGGGAAGGAGATACTTCATAG
Source organism: uncultured Acidobacteriaceae bacterium (assembly GCA_963735215.1). Classification (GTDB taxonomy): domain Bacteria; phylum Acidobacteriota; class Terriglobia; order Terriglobales; family Acidobacteriaceae; genus Telmatobacter. Next base: position 286,757 of record CAVTKF010000022.1, read on the forward strand.
GAAGGTGAACGTAGTAGGTAATGGGAAGAGGAATCAGAATCCAGAGCATCAGGAAGAGGTCGATATGATCGCGGCTCTTCGCCGTTTTGAGAAGCAAGTCGGCCAGCACCCCGAACCCAATAACTACGAAGAACAGAATCAACGCAAGATTCCATCGCAAGAGGCAGGGTATGACCGCCACCGCAGAAAGGATGAAAATGAAACGCAGTCTTCCGGCATTCAAGCGGTTGGCCAGCCAGCAGGCCGCTAGCGGTAGAGGAAACGCGAAGTACAGCAGAAATGTATAAATATTAGTTCGGAAAATTGTGTGCCCCTGTAACAACGGGTGGGGGATTGATGTCCAGATTATGCTCACGGAGGACGAGGATGATTACCAGCAGCAAGCCACCGCCCGCGACGACCGGCATCCAGAGCCACAATTTCCGTCGGAGTTGTGCCAGAATCTTCGCGGGATTGGTGCTTCAAGCAGAAAGAACGCCCCAAGAGGGAGAAGAAGAACGAGGTGTGGACGCGCAAAACCAGCAAGGCCCAGCGCCAAAGCGGCTGCCGCGCCCTGGCCCCACTTCTGCTCCGCCTTCCACGCTGCAAGGTGTTCCATTGCAACCAGCGCCAGGGCCGTCGCTAGAATGTCGGGCATTGCAGTGCTGGCCATGGGGAGAAAAGGAGGAATAGCCACCAGAAGCAGAGCGCCGGCGGTTGCGTGCCACCTGTCCCATCCAACCGAAAGACCAGCGAAGTCATCGCTACGATCGCAATCCAGACGATCACCAATTGAGTCAGGTGGGCCGTCCACTCGTGGGCGCCGCCCAGAACTGTCGGCACCAGTACATAACCTTGCGCTACTTGTCCCATCAGGGCATTTCCGGACGCGAATTGATTGGCGTTCCTGCAACCATACAATGTTGTTCCAGCAGATTTCGAAATCCATGGGATGCGCCGGGTGCCTGACGATCTGCTTCGCCATTGTGAGAAACCACGGATCGTCTAT
>CAVTKF010000023.1:0-45877 GCA_963735215.1 uncultured Acidobacteriaceae bacterium
GACGTCATAACTGCGACTTCTGCAACGAGGTTTAGAGGCGTAACGCCTTTTGCGCGAACTCACGTACTTACTCAAACTCTCGGAGAGCGCTACGGAGTGCCTCGCCATGACTTGCGAAGCTGCTTAGCAGAGAGCGGATGTTAAGAAGTTGGTCTTCTGTCTCCGTCGGATGGAGCTCCACTGCCCGTTCAATCTCCTTACGATCAGCATCCGATGACGCGATCACCTTCTTTAGCAGAGTTGCGGTCAGACTTGACATGTCGAAGCTCCCATGAAGATCTCTCCTATAGATGCATCCTGCGGGAGTATGACAGTAGGGTAAAAGACAACCTTCGAACTCCACCAGTATTCTGATGTTTATGGACGTCCGTGTGATCATCATGTCCCACCCAGATGGTAGCTGTCAGGTATCCGTCCTGGCGCAGAAGACAACACGGAGTTGGATAAAGAAATACAGGTACAAACAGCTTTGCCTGAATGAACTTATCTCTGTTGGCCTCCTAACTCACTCGGAAAAGGCTGAAGAAGAAGCGAGCAATTTGGCCATCAGAGACCGAATGTTCGTGGTGCACACCAAAATTGAACTGGAGGTGCTAAGGGCGGCCGGGTTTGTTGAGCAGAAGAAAGAAGTTGTCAACTAGACAAATCCTTCGCGTTCCATTTTCCATCCGCACTGGAACTTCAGCGACTATTCTCCGTACCGGTAAACATGTCGTCAATCCGTGGCTAGCTTCGGCCATCTCATTCGCGCTGATTCCCTTCTTCTTCGCCGGGGCGTCGCTGCTTCATCCGTACCCGCTTCCCACTCAAAAGGACCGGGCCGCAATGCCCTTGTGGACAGTGGTCGGTGGTTTGGTCGGGCGGTCCAGGTTTACGCTGGTCTCACTACTCCGGCGCCAACTTTGTTGACCAAAGTCGCCGAAGACCCGGTGGTGATCAGGATTTCTTGTAGCGGTTCCAGTCCTTCTCTACGGATCGGGCCATGCGGCTTGCAGAGTCCCGAAGCCAATTTGTCTTCCTTTTCTTCAGATCTTTCAAAATGTTGATGGCCTGTCGCTTTGTTCCTAAATGCACATTAGCCGCTTCCGCACCCATTGCCTGCAGGATCATGTGCTCATCACTATGCTTTGGCAAGCTTTGAATATCGATGGGATTTGAGTCCGGGGAAAGGCGACGAATCAACCAGGATCCTTGAATCACCTGGAAAGGGTCAGGGGATCGCACAGCGTAGGTTATTGCATTTTCGTAGTTAGACTGGCGATGCCCAATCTCGCCATTCACCCATACGCAGGCGGAAGGCAGCATCGCTTTCGCCTCCCGGGCCACACAACCTCCTTGCCACACTCCGATCGCCACAAATCGTTGTTGGCCGAGGCTGCCTAAGCCTGCTTGCCGACGAACGACTTTGTATTCCATTTGCGGGTCGGGAAGCGTTTTTTCAAGGCCCGCCTTACGTCAGAAGCAAGCGGGTGACGTACCGCCGGCAAACCGTTCAGTTTCTCCCAGAAATCAGTTGGCGGCTTGAAACTGTCGATCCCGAGTTTCCCGAGCTTCTGTTCACGCTCCGCGAGGACTATGGGTCGGCCGGCTTCTTTGAGCGACTGGACATATCCTTCCAGGATAGCGTCGCATCCCGCATTCACCTTTAATCGATAATCCCTCAGCGTCGGCGACGAGCTTCATGCTAGCCGCAAGGCGGACCAAATCATTCGTGTAAGGCAACCCGTAGGACTCGTCAAAATCGTCGACTCCCCAACAGAGCCGGCCTTCTCAAGGTCTCGCCAGGTTCCAAAGCTGTTCACATGCAGATCTCCGACAGCGAGAACCTGGGGTGCGTTGCACAGTTCAGAACAGATTGACGCCCATTGTTGGGCCCACCTGTAAAAAGTTCCCCGCAAAAAAAGGAAGGGGTTCTCTCTTCATCTGCCGATGCTTTGAAAGAAGATCTGACGAAATCACATTGGTACATCTACGCATCCATTTCTCGTAGCTGGCGGTTGCCTCTTTTACGTTCATCTCGCGGCGCTCCGGGGAGCTGTCGATGGCCGACTTTCCTTTATGGTCTTTTTCATTTCCCGCCTTACATTGTGAATACGAATACGAATCAGGCGATTGGGACGCATTTCGTCTCGCTAAGTTGTTTTCGGACTGAAGGTCTAGAGTCGGTCCCGCCCTACGTGGCCGAACAACGGTTGCATTTAGGGTGGTCTGTCCGGGAAAAGGGGAAAGAAAGTGGGCTCCTTTTCTTGATGGTCCAGTACTGGATTCCCGAACCAACCTCGCAGTGCTCACAGGCAACCCATAGCGCGCCACCGGCATACAAATCAAGCGGGCAACGAAATGGTGATAAGACCCGCTAGGAAATTGACGGAAATCTCTCACACCAACCGCGCAGAGGACTGCCCGGATGCAAAGGGAAAAGATGGACCTGCGGATGAATGAGAACAAAAGAGGGGAGGAGAAAGTGGATGGACTTGATACTGCGATTCTTGATCGGCGGAGTAGTAGTGAGCGTGTTTGCAATTCTAGGCGACATGCTGAAGCCGGAGTCGCTGGGAGGCGTGTTCGCAGCGGCGCCAACGATAGCGCTGGCTACGCTGGTGCTGACAATGCACAAACATGGGGGCGTGTATGTGGCAACCGAGGCAAGGTCGATGGTAGCTGGCGCCGCCGCATTTTTCGCGTATGCAAGTGTGGTGAGCTTTGTGCTAATGCGCTGGCGCCCGAAAGCACTGACGACAGCGATTGCTGTTTTACCAGTATGGTTTGCAACGGCCGCCGCCCTTGTGGGCGCTCTGGCTGCGGAGATAGGGTGATGCGCGCAAAGTTGAAGTTCGATTCACTCAAGGAGACTAGACCCACGGAGTACGTGTCCCGATTCGTCTTCGGCGGCTGGTGACTGTTCTTGCAGGTTTCGTGGCGGATCACTATGGACCTGTCTTGGGTGGACTGTTCCTTGCATTCCCAGGAATCTTTCCGGCCGGTGTGAGCCTCGTAGAAAAGCACAAAACGCTGCGCGAAAAGGCTGAGGGGAAGCACGGAATGCGGTCAGCGCGTGGGCAAGCGAGTGTTGAAGCAGCGGGAGCCTCCATCGGGACTCTTGGTTTAATGGGGTTTGCGGTTGTGCTATGGCAAGGGCTGCCAAGGCACAACTTCCTGTCAATGCTGCTTATGGCCGCAGGGACGTGGGTAGCGGTGTCATGGCTATTCTGGTGGACGCGAGAGAGGATGTAAACCGAGCTAACTCGCATTCAGGGTGATCATGGCCGTGCGCTGCCCGATCCGATACCTCTTACACACCAAAGGAACGCATCAACCTATAGGACTTCTTTGACGTGGAGCGCCCTCAGATGGCATTACAAGTTTTGTCTCTATTTCTCTTAGCTCTCCCCATTGCTTCGATCGCTTGGACGATCACGCATGAGGAGGTCGTTCGTGAATTTCGTGATGTGTGTTTAGGGAAAAGCACAACCTGCCGCAGGATCTATGAACGTAAGTTCTTCTATCTATTTACATGCGAGTACTGCTTCAGCCACTACGTCACAGCGGTATTTTTGATCATCACACGATTCAAGCTTCTTTATACAGACTGGCGAGGGTATCTGATTGCAGGTTTTGCCTTGGTATGGGTGGCGAATGTCTATATGAGCCTGTTCGCGAGAATTCGCCTTGAAGTGAAAAGAGAGCGCGTACAAATTAAAAAAGAAGAGAAGGGCGTTGAATAACGGGATGTTTCCAATCAACAAACTTATGGGATGCGTATCTTTAGATCGGTTTGGCGCTCAACTGTGAGGTCGTGGCTGGTTTGGTGAAGCGCTCGCAGCATTATTGATTGCAGAGATCACAAGAGGCAGTATGCTTTTTCAGGTCATTGCTCGCCCGTTCGACTCGTTCGAGAGCTTCCTTTCTGGCTTCAGGCTCTGGGAGATTGGTTTCGAGCTCCTTTTCGTGCGCAACCGCAGCTCGAACTCTTTGCTCTAAACTTTCTCCATGTCGGCAAATCGGTCGCTCCATAGCGCCTCCTCCATAAAGGTAGGCCCGCTCCGAAGAGAGCGGGCCTACGAATCTATTCGATCTTTTGTAAGCCTAGTACTTCGTGGACGTATGCACTCCTGTCACCGTTTCGCGACTCTCAAGGTCTTCGTCGTCACGGTGGGTCGACAGTCTCTCGCCATCAGAGATATTTCCGAAAGTTGCCCGCCCACCCTCGGTCTCCTTTGAACCCTCCTCGCTGGTGGAAGCGATATCGCGAGCTCCTGTCTCCTTTAGGGAGTCCTTGGCGCTATCGATTTGCTCTGAAGTATCGCAGTGGACGGACAACAGTGTGCCACCGTCTTTCACGGCACCCTCATATCGCTTTGCTTCATACTCGGGGATTCCCATGCCCACCAAAGCGCCAACAATGCCGCCTACCGTTCCTCCAATGCCCACACCTGCGAGCGAGGCCATAATCGGGCCAGCTGCGATCAGCGGACCTACGCCAGGGATGGCGAGTGCACCGATGCCCGCCAAAAGACCTAACGTGCCGCCGATAACTCCGCCCGTCGTGGCACCGGTCGCAGTGCCCTCGGGTGCTTTCGTTGCTTTCTCATGGGCGAAAGCGCGCGTGCTCTCATCGTCTGGAAGAAGTACAGAGATCGCTGAGTTCGAGAAACCTTTAGCGATCAGATGATCGACGGCGGCCTCTGCCGTCGCCGGGGTTGCGTAGATTCCAAAGACTGCGGTGTTTTTGCTAGACATATGCTGCTCCTTTTTACGTTGTTCGAAAGACGTCGAGCTTAAGGTTTTACGGTTAGCTCATCCGTTATTTTGTTCGCCGACACGATATTGGCCGCCATGGAAGCGACCTTCTGCTTTTCCTCGTCGGATTTCACCGGTCCCTTGAGAGTGACAGCTCCATTAAGGGTGATGATCTTGACATTGTGAGCATAGGTCGAGAGAGTCTTGTCAGCGGTGATCGCCTTGCGAATCTTTGCGGTGGTCATCCGGTCAGACTGAGCGTTCGATTGATTATCAGCAGTAGGAGCCTGATTTTTGTTCTGATTCGAATTGTCCGGTGCCGTTTGCGCGGTCCCAGCTTGAGACGGAGGTTCATAAGCGTTGAGGTTATTGGTGAAGCAGCAAAGCGCTGCCGCTGCAGTGGCAAGGATCGGAGTGCGAAGAAATGTCATGGATCAAGACCTTTCGATTAACCAGAGTTCCGAACCGCCGGGGTAATAACGATCAGCTAGCTCCGGTCCCAGCTCGAGTCAATCGGTCTGATGAAGATGGCGACATGTCAGTTGCCCGTCGAAACGTTTTCGACGGTCACCTCGGCGCTCATGAACGCGCTGTTCACGTGGTAGCTCAACACAGCCTCAGACGGCGCCGGCCGAGGATACCTAAGCCCCTGGTCGTTGGCTTCCAACTAAAACGGTGTTTTCCCGCCACTTGCGCCATAGATTTCACCGGTGATGTAACTTGCATCGTCGGAAGCTAGAAACACAAAAACTGCGGCCTGTTCGACGGGTTGAGCGGGCCGCTTGAAGAGGGTGTTTTCACCAAAAGACTGAACCTCATCCAACGGCATGGTTGCGGGGATCAGCGGGGTCCATACAGGTCCTGGAGCGACCCCGTTTACACGAACACCGTGCTTGATACAAAGCTTGGAGAAACTTTTAGTGAGACTAACAAGAGCTGCCTTAGTCGATGCATAGGGGGCCAATTCGTCCTTTGGCACAAAAGCTTCGATGGAACAACTGTTCAGAATGACGCCGCCGGGCTTCATCTCAGGAAGGGCGGCTTGTGTGAGGAAAAATGTTCCATAAACATTCGTGCGGTAAGTTCTGTCGAATTCGTCCTCCGGAATGTCTGCCAGGTCTTTATAAGTCCGCTGAAAGGCGGCGTTATTCACGACGATGTCGAGCCGGCCAAACTCTTCAACTGTGTGCTTCACGATCGCTTTGCAGAAGGACTTCTGGCGAATGTCGCCCGGCACCGCTACAACCTTGCGACCTGTAGCTTCGACAAGCCTGATCGTTTCTTCAGCATCCTTTTGCTCGTCAGCGTCTCCTTCTAGAAAAGTAAAAAGAATATTTGCTCCCTCCTTCGCAAAACAGAGAGCGACAGCTCTTCCAATGCCGCTATCTGCTCCAGTTATAACGGCCGAGCGGCCGATGAGACGCTCATGCCCCATGTAACTTGATTCACCGTAATCAGCCGCAGGATCTAACTTGTTAGAGCTGCCGGACCCGGTTTGCTTTCCCTGGGGGAAAGGCGGCTTGGCAAAGCGTTCGCGTGGATCGCGGGGTTCAACGAGAGACGTAGTCATAAGTGTGATTCTCCTAGTTCGGTTTGCTCGACCTGCTCGGCTGGGCAGGACGACCAGCATCCACTAGAAATCGCGCATCCAGCGAGACAATGCCTAAATGTCCAACGCAAGCAGGAACGACCGTCTTCATGCGTCCTCCAGTCAGAGATTCTTTCGACCGTGCGGGTTGCCCCTTCAATACACGGTCTCACTGGAACCCATTTCTGGGCGGAATGTCTCGTGACCCCAATACCGCATCTCAACAAACAAGGAACGGCACATCATTCACGTTGAGGTTATTTCATGTATCACCATGTCAAGAAACTTATGTACACCGTAAATATTGGCGAACCAGACGTGAGGTTCGGAAACATGCTGCTGGAGCAATTCGGTGGTGCTAACGGCGAACTCGCCGCAGCGATGCAGTACACCATTCAGGGGTGGAACTGTGTAGACGATATCGGAAGGCGAGACCTGCTGATGGATATCGGGACGGAAGAACTGAGCCATCTCGAAGTTGTCGGTGCTCTGATTCGCATGCATCTCAAACCGCTCAAAACAAACCGCGAGGCAGCTGAGGCGGATCCCTTAGTAACGATTGCTGGGGGCGGAGGGGTGAACCTGTTCGATTCGATGGGAAATGCCTGGACCTCGACATACTTGAAGATCACCGGTGAGTTGGATGTAGATCTCCGCAGCAACATTGCGGCGGAGGCTCGCGCGAAGATTGTGTACGAGCGGCTCATCGACCATACCGAAGATCCGGGAACGATCGACACATTACAGTTCTTAATGACGCGTGAGATCACCCACATGAAAGCATTTCAAGCTGCGTTGGACAGTTTGGAAAAATCCCCGTTCTCAGTAGGTCTGTTAAAGCCGACGCCTGGCATTGTGGACGAGTACTTCAACGGATCCACGGGCGACGGAAGCGAGGGGGACTCAGATATGCGGGGACCTTGGACATCCTCTTTTGGTTTGCGTCCGGTCGAATCCGAGATGAATGGCGGCGAGGGGCTGTCGGTCGGAGACGTCGACGGCAAGATTGATGGCGAAGATCGTGGAAAGCAGGACGATGCGCAAAAAGCAACCACTTCGGCCGCTGATGAAGCGATTGGCTTCAATGCTTCGGCCAAGAAGGCCACCGCCACGGCTAGGAGGGGAGCAAAACGACAAGCGAGCTGATGAATCTTTCAATGATGAAACTGGGGCAGCGATTGGCTGGCCCTGTTTCGGTTTCAGCTTGGACAAAAGGTTCCGCGTCTGATGTGGTCGATTACAAGATATCCGCACCATTCCGCGAATGGTGCGGATTTGTGAAAGCTAAGAACCAAGGGGTTCATTAGTTTGACAACTCTCCGATTCACTACGCGGCGTTTTTGTTTGCCCATGGATCGATCACTATTTTAGTAACGTTTTCCTTTTTGTCCCGCCATATTTTGTACATCTCTGGGGCCTGATCGAGCGTGATGCGATGGGAGATGATGTAACTCGGGTCGATTTGCCCCTTCTCGATTCGCTCCAACAGCGGTTTCATATAGTTGTGCATGTTCGTCTGACCCATCTTCATGGTGATGCCCTTGCCAAATGCGGCGCCAAAAGGCACTTTATCTAAGAGTCCACCGTAAACGCCTGGGATTGAAAGAGTCCCGCCCTTGCGGACGGCCTGAATTGCCTGACGAAGCACGCTCGGGCGGTCCGTTTCGAGCATCAGGGCAGTTTTAACTTTGTCATAGAAGCCCTGAAGTTCGGAAGAATGTGCTTCCAAACCCACCGCATCAATACATGAGTCTGGTCCGACGCCGCCGGTTAAGTCTTTGATGGCCGTCAGCACGCTCACGTCTTCTTCTGAGAAGTCGACAACGATCGCCCCTAAACTCCTCGCTAGTCCGAGTCTCTCTGGAAGTCTGTCAATAGCAATGACTCTGGCGGCGCCCAGCATGAAGGCACTTGCTATGGCGAACTGGCCTACGGGACCACAGCCCCAAACTGCTACAGTGTCACCTGGTTGAATCTGAGCATTTTCGGCCGCCATATATCCGGTAGGAAAGATATCTGAAAGAAAGAGCACCTTTTCATCAGGCAGATCGCTCTCAATCTTCAACGGGCCTACGTTCGCGAAGGGTACCCGGGCATATTGTGCCTGCCCGCCAGCGTAGCCGCCCATCATATGCGAATAGCCGAAAAGCCCGGCTCCCGAATATCCGTATGCTGCCTCCATCAGATGAGCATTGGGATTGGTGTTATCGCAGGCGGACCAGAGCTTTTTCTTGCAAAACAAGCAGCTGCCGCATGCAATCGTAAATGGCACCACTACCCTGTCACCGCGACGAAGGTTGGTGACGTCTTTGCCAACCTCTTCGACGATGCCCATGAATTCATGTCCAAGGACATCACCGGCTTCCATCGTCGGGATAAAGCCATCGTACAAATGCAGGTCAGATCCACAGATGGCGGTTTTGGTGATTTTAATGATTGCATCATGTGGGTTTAGCAGCGTGGGATCATCCACCGTCAATGTCTCGACCTTACTCGTTCCCATCCAACAAACTGCTTTCATGACTACTCCTTTTATATGGGGCCGGCTTTTGAAAATGCTGAACGCATGCACCTTTCATCCGCCGAGATTAGTTGGCCCCGGGTGGTGTCGTGATCTTTTCGCCATATGTAGACTCCTTCATTTTGCCGACAATTCCCCTGTCCCCATGTGGCTGCCCCTGAACTCTGGGGATCTCTCCTGTTTCAGCGAAAGCCTTGAAGTGCCGGAGATTCTCAATTACGGCTTGCTTCGGATTTCGGCCCACGAGGGTTTCCCAGACGGTCGTGAGTTTGCCCATGCGGAACTCCTGCAATACCGTGACCATCGTGCCTCGGCCGCCGGGAGCTTCCTCAAAGATCACCTCACCGGCGTTGTTTGAGTCTCCCCCGATGGACCGCCATGTAATGCGAACTCCAGGCTCATCGGCCATCACTTCGGAGTCCCATTCGATGGTTTTGCCATTCGATTCCATGATCCAATGCGAAGTCTTGGGTCCAGTCGCGACGACCCTCGTGATCTGCTCTTGCCACAGGGGGGCACTTTCGACATTGCGCCAGATCGCATACAGTGCCTGAGCATTCGCCTGAACGAGCGCTGTTGTTCTGACCCAGATCTTTCCATCCTTATCCTCGGGTGGGGGAAGGTATCGTCCGTCGACAATCACTCCGGCAGACCCCGAATTGGGTACAGCTTCTGCATTGGGTCTTTCACGTAGTGCGCTAGTCATATGGTTCCTCCGGATGTCATCGCGAGGCAAGAGACTCTACAGTGGCCCTCGTATTTGGATAGACGCGCAAAGTCGAGGTCGCGTGGTACGAGCTGTTGAAGCTTAGTCGTACTGTCCGGATGCACAGCGATTCGGTAGAATCTCCCGCAGCTATGCAAGACGGCAGGCTGCCTTGGAGTGCATCCATGGAGATTCCACTTCTGCCCGATTCTTGTTTGCACAAGAGGTGTCATGGATTTTGCGTTGGAAGATCCGTCAGAGAGAAGTACGGCCGGTTACCCTCGGCCTCAACTGCAACGTTCTCAATGGATCACGCTCGACGGGGTGTGGGATTTCGCCATCGATAGGCGTGGCGAACTGCTTGATCCCAATCAAGTGCAATGGGATAGAAAAATCTTGGTCCCCTTCGCCCCCGAAACAACTCTGAGCGGCATCGGGGATAGGAGCTTCTTCTGTGCCACCTGGTATCGGCGACAGTTTACGCCCCCAGAGCTTAAGCCCGGCGAGCGGCTTATCCTACACTTCGGTGCAGTGGACTACGCGGCCACGGTCTGGGTCAACGGTATACAGGTGTGCCTTCACGAGGGGGGATATACCCCGTTCTCCGTTCAGATCAACGCTGTGCTTAGAGCACAGGATACGCAGGAGATTATCGTTCGTGCGGAGGACGATCCGGCAGACCTAGAGAAGCCACGCGGCAAACAGGATTGGAAGCTTGAGCCACATTCCATCTGGTATCCGCGCACCACCGGTATATGGCAAACCGTATGGATGGAAGTGGTCCCGCAGGTTCACATCGAATCCGTCCGATGGACGTCAAGCCTCGAGCGCTGGGAGATCGGGCTAGGAGTTCATGTGAAGGGTACCCTGCCAACGGGATGTCTTCTGGAGGTGCAGATGCAGACCGGCGAGCAGCTGCTTGTGAAGGACACGTACGCCTTCGTCGGCGGAAGTCCAGGAGCGGACGCGGTTTCCGGTGGGGAGCTGTACCGCAGTATCTCGCTCTCCGATCCCGGTATCGACGACTTCCGTAACGACCTATTGTGGAGCCCGACAAAGCCCACCATCATCGATGTTGAAATGAAATTGGTTGATGCGACCGGTGTCACGCTGGACGCCGTGAAGAGCTACACCGCCTTGCGCGCGATCACGATTCAAGGGGATAGATTCATCTTGAACGGGCGACCTTGGCCGCTTCATCTGGTGCTCGACCAGGGATACTGGGAAGGCAGCGGGCAAACGGCTCCCAATGACGATGCGTTCGTCCGAGACATCCTGCTGGTAAAAGCGCTAGGCTTCAATGGCGTTCGAAAGCATCAGAAAATCGAGGACCCGCGTTTTCTTTACTGGGCAGACCATCTGGGCCTGCTCGTGTGGGAGGAGATGCCCAGCGCTTACCGCTATACAAAACGTTCGGTAGAGCGGCTAACCCGTGAATGGATCGAGGTGTTGAAACGCGACTTGAGCCATCCCTGCATCGTATCGTGGGTTCCGTTCAACGAGAGTTGGGGTGTCCCGGACTTGCCCGACAGCTCGGCGCAGAGACACTACGTTCAAGCGCTGTATCACCTCACGAAAACGCTCGATCCAACGCGACCTGTCATCGGCAACGACGGATGGGAAAGCGTGGCGACGGACATGATTGGCATCCACGATTACGACGATCAACCCGATCGCATTGCCAAGCGGTATGGGATCGATGAAGTCGAAGCACGTCTCTTCCAGTTTGAGCGGCCCGGCGGACGCATGCTGCGGCTCGGAGGTGGAGTTGATCGCCAACCGATCGTCTTGACGGAGTTTGGTGGTATCGCTCTGCGCGATGACGACGGACGCACTTGGGGTTACAGCGTCTGTCGAACCGCGGAGGAACTTCTGGACCGATACACCGCGCTTATGGAGGCGGTCCGCCCATTACCATCGTTGGCTGGTTTCTGTTACACGCAATTCACCGATACGTTTCAGGAAGCGAACGGCCTGCTCTATGCCAACCGTACACCGAAGATTCCACTTGATAAAGCTGCGCTCGCAACCAGCGGCTCTACACCCGACGAGAAAGACCCGTCGGTGCTTCTCTGGCGGAATCGCCTCATGGAACTTCAGAAGTAGGCGCGGTCTGTGGAGGTGACGTAATTCTTTAACGTCAGGTGGCTGCACCTGACGCAACGGTGGCACCGTCGAGCATCCTTGCCGGAATCTGTATGCTCAACTCCGCAGCTTCATTCTCGGCGATGTTGCGATACATATGCAGTGCCTGTGCAACTACCTGGTCCATGTTGAAGTAGCGATAATTAGCGAGGCGGCCACAGAAGTACACACCCGCTGTCGCGGAAGCTAACGCGCGATAGCGTTCGTAGAGTTCTGCATTTTCAGGTCGCGGGATCGGATAATATGGCTCGCCGTCGTCGGTTGGGTATTCGTAGACGATGCTCGTCTTTTCATGCTTCTGACCGGTGAGGTGTTTGAATTCCGTAATCCGAGTGTAGTCGTGGTCGTTCGGGTAATTCACCACGGCTGCCGGCTGAAACTGCTCCCTGTCATGCGTCCGGTGTTCGAACCGCAGGGAGCGGTAGGGCAATGGACCGAACCGGTGGTCAAAGAACTCGTCGATGGGCCCGGTATAAACGACTTTGGCGAAGGGATACCCGCTCATCACCTCTCGATAGTCCGTGGAGAGTGCCACGCTAATGTTTGGGTGTGCCAACATGCGCTCGAACAGGCGGGTGAAGCCTTCCAACGGCATTGCTTGAAAGCTGTCCGAGAAGTAACGGTCATCGCGATCGAAACGCACGGGGATGCGGCCGGCCACGCAACTGTCCAGTTCAGAAGGATCGAGTCCCCACTGCTTTCTCGTGTAGTTTCGAAAAAACTTCTCATAGAGCTCGCGGCCAATACGTGAGACGACGATGTCTTCGGAGGTGCGGATCTCTGTCCGCGATTCAACACGCTCCGCGAGAAACTTCTCCATACCGGCGGAGTCGAGATTCAGACCATACAGACCATTAACGGTGTCCAGATTAATGGGGATGGGCAGGAGTTTTCCATCCACCTGGGCAAGGACCCGGTGCTCGTAAGGCCGCCACTCGGTGAAGCACGAAAGGTAATCTACAACCTTTTGCGAGGATGTGTGAAAGATGTGCGGACCGTAGCGGTGAACGAGAACACCATCCTCGTTGTAGAAGTCATAGGTGTTGCCCCCGATGTGCGGGCGCTTGTCGATGACCAAAACTCGCTTTCCAAGCTGCGATGCAAGTCTCTCTGCTACGACCGAGCCTGAAAACCCCGCACCGACGACGAGGTAGTCGAAGGGCTCGACGGAAGCACTAGAGAATTTATGGCTCGAGCGCAACTTGGAGAGGGGCGCGAACATCCTTGATCTTACGATTTGCGACCGCGTCAATTTCGGCGCGCATTGCAGACCATGTGCTATCCCACGAAGACTGGGCCAGCTTGCGTTCGACGCGCTGGGTCCATTCCGGGTCCCCGCCTGCGGAGAGTGCCCGATCAAGCGCAATGGCAAATTCTGAAGCGGTCTCCGGCAATCTGAACTAGGCCGGGCATCCCGTAGTCCGTAACGACATCCTTGATCGGCGTCGACACGACCGCGCTTACCGGCAGCAAGGTACTCGGGTGTCTTAGTCGGCGAGATGAAACGCGTCGAATCGTTCATTGCGAACGGCAAAATAGCCGCGTCCCAACCAGCAAGATAGCGCGGCAGTCCCGCATACGACTTACTGCCGAGATAGTGGATGTTAGACGCTGTCGGGAGTTGTGCCGGATCAATCTTGACGATTGGCCCGAGAAAAACGAATTGTACGTGAGGGCGGAGAAGAGCGACTTCTGAAACGAGAGCCGAGTCAAAGCGCTCGTCCAGCACACCGAAGAAGCCAACGCGCGGATGGGAAATGCCCGCCTGGTCGGGCGGGTCCGACTGAACCGTCCGCGCCTGTGCGAAATGCGGGAGATCGATCGAGCTCGGAAAGGCATGCACATTGGAGTGCTTCGAACGCTTCGCGTCGTAGATGGATTGGCCACCAGTGAAGATGACATCCGCGACGCGAAAGAGTTCCTTCTCTCGCTCGATAAGCTCTGGGGGCGCACCTAGGAATGCGGATAGTTCATCCATACAGTCGTAAATCGTCACGCGCGGATGCAGATGCGCAGTAAAGCTAAGGGCCATCGGCGTGTAATACCAGCTATCGAAACACTCAAGACCGCGGTCGGACAGGTAGCGATTGAGTAGCCGCCGCTGACCTTCAGTGGCATCTTCTCCGTGGTTGAAGTGCGGCCTGATAACAGTCACGTCCGGCGTCTGGTCGACTTGGAGGAACTCGAGCCACCCGCCGTCGCGCCCTCTGGATTCTGGATCGGCTGCTTCATGGAACCAGGGCTCTTCCCAGAAGTAAACGTGTCTGGATTGCGCCGCGCGCGTCAGCAGATGATGCGGACGCTGCGTGACGAAGTGCCAACGCAAGTGAGAAAACACAAATAGCGCGGGGTCTTGGGCCAAGTGAACTGCGGACCGGTTATATTCCTCCATCGTGCCGATGAAAGAGTTTTTCTGAATGGACATATGCATGGCCCCTATCCACTGTGATGCGTGATGGGGCAGAATCGTCACCGCGCTGCGAAGGATGCGGGCGGGGACGACGCGCTCACCTTCCAAACAACGCGGTACCCGGTATTGCGCATCCGATAGGCTCGTACCTTAGAGGCTTCTTGTGGTCCAGCGTCTCGGGTGCAAGGAGAAGATTCTTGTCAGGAGGACGATCTGCTGTTGAGTTGTGGGGTGGTGTGGAATGCACCATCAATCGCGTCGGCGACGCGTATCTACGATCAGTTCGCCTCGTCCGGCCACAGAGAGCGCGTGCGAGAGGACCTTGAGCTATTTGCGAGTCTGGGTCTGAAAACGTTGCGCACCGCAGTGCATTGGGAATACTCCGAGAAGCTGAAGTGGAATACGAGCGATTGCGTCTTGAGTTCGATGGATCGACTGGGCTTGCATCCCATCGTCGGTTTGCTGCATCACGGCAGTGGGCCGCCGTCAACAAACCTATTAGATTCTGATTTTCCCGAAAAATTTGCCGTCTTTAGTTTAAAAGTAGCGCAACGATACCCCTGGGTTGTCGACTACACGCCAATCAACGAGCCGCAGACGACGGGTCGTTTCGCTTGCCTATACGGCCATTGGTTTCCGCATCACCGTTCGATGCGCAGCTATGTTCGCGCGCTTTTCCATCAGATAAAGGGGATAGTGCTCGCGATGGAAGCGATCCGCACTGTGCAGCCGAACGCGCGGTTGATACATACCGAAGATGGCGGGGCCTTTTTTTCAACGTTGGGTTTGGAATCATTTCGTATCGAGCGCGAGCACCGCCGCTGGTTAGGACTCGATCTGCTGTGCGGCCGGGTGACCGCACACCATCCGCTATTTGATTTTCTGGTTTGCCACGGATTGCAGAAGCCGGAGATTCTCTGGTTCGCTGAGCGGCCACGGCCGCCCTCGGTCATCGGCCTTAACTACTATGTGACGAGTGATCGTTTTCTTGACGATCGCCTATCCCTCTATCCGGACGATTTGTGGGGCGGAGACTCTGGCCATGAACCGCTAGTGGACGTTGAGGCCGTTCGTGTTCGCCCTCAAGGTATCGCCGGAGCCAAGCAAGTGCTGACGGAGGCGTGGACGCGATATGGGTTGCCGGTCGCGATCACCGAGGCGCATCTGGGTTGCGCGCCCGAGGAGCAGGCGCGGTGGCTGGCCGAGACTTGGGACCAGGCAGAGGACGCGCGCTCGAAAGGGGTTGACGTGCGAGCCGTAACCGCGTGGGGACTTCTAGGGCTCTATAACTGGTGCCACCTGTGCACCCGAGACAACGGGGTTTACGAGCCCGGCGTGTTCGACATATCAAGCGGTAGGCCCGTTGGAACTTCTCTTACGGAAGTCGTGAAACAGCTTGCAAGCGGAAAGTCGCCCGAGCACCCGGCACTCCAGTCCCCCGGCTGGTGGCGCCTGGACTCGCGCCTTACGATTCCGCCGCCGATGGATTCCCTTCGCTGATCTCTGCAAGCTTTCCTCACGGAGGCGGTGCCATATCAGAGGAAAACGCCCTCAGTCGACTCAAGTGGGTCCCCTTCTATGGCTAAACGCTAACTAGTGAGGGTATGGAAAGAGAACTGAGAGCTGCCATCTGCTTGCTCATTTTCCGCATCTTTCTGTGTACAGGCGGACGTCCGCATGTGGAGAAAATGAATATGACTGACTATCGTGTTAGCGCAGGTGAGGCGCAGGAAGACCAGTTCACGGCGGCGATTGAAAAGTGCACCTCACAAATTCCATCCAGTGCGTACCTAGGTGCGGCTCTCTTTTCCATGGCAATCTCAGTTGGTTTCAAAATTGCCAAAAAGGATCATATGGCCCTTTTCGTAGGCCAGTGGGCTGCGCCTTTCCTGATCTTGGGCATTTATAACAAACTCGTGAAACAACATGGATCTGACGCCAGTGCACAAACGGATGCAACCTCCGTTGCAGAGTAGGGGTCAATCGTTCGGCGGTTCATCTTTGGGCACCGATTCCTGTGGGAATTTAGGCTCCACCTCGAATGGGCATCAGCTGCAATCCGAGCCGGGCTCCCCAATGCCTTATAGCGAGAGGTGAGCTCTGTCAGGCAATCAGCAAGCTCCTCAGTGCCCGGGCCGCGTCCCTTTCTTGGCGAGTTCTATCCCACCGTTCGCCTAAAAAAGCTATGGAAGTTTAGGCCACTGAACCACCTAACGATTGATGCGTGCGCTTCGCGGCGGCGGGCGTTTGCCAGCGCGGGCGCGATCTTTCGTTATCGCTAGAGTAACGACGTCCCGTGCCCGCCACAGCGGGAGAAGCTTTGGCCCTTTCTCCGGGGCAGATGGCGCCACTAAGAAAGTATTCGGCATCTCTTGGAGGGCACGGACTCTAGTTCGTAATATAGGCTAAAGTTTCTTTTCCAGATCATAAGCCATGTTCTTGTGTGCAGCCACGGCAGTCTTTCCCTTAATAACGGCTGCACGAAATTTCGCGTCCTTGGTGTCTTTCGCCTCTTTGGTGAATGCGCTCAGGGCTTTCGAATGATCGGACACCATATCCTTCATGTAAGCCTTATCAAAATCATTGCCCGCAAGCCCACTGAGCTTATCTAACTCTTTCTGATGATCCGCGTCTGGGCCTGTTGGAGGTGTCAAGCCCCATGCGTCGACGAACGGCTTCATGCTTGCTGTCATCTGCGTATGCTCGGTAACCATCTTCGCGGCGAATGCCTTCACAGCAGGATTCGTGGCCTTTTGCTCCGCCAATTTGCTCAACGCAATTTCGTTTTGGTCCGATTGTGCAGCCATTGCTAGAAACTTCTTGTCATCATCACTCTGCGCGATTGCTTTGCTCGGCATCAGACTGGATGCGAAACTCAACACTGCGCAACATACTATTTGAGTTGTTCTGGTCATGTGATCTCCCAAGGCGGAATCCCGCTCGTTGTACATCATCGTGTGAGAAGCGATCCGGCGTTTTGACGTTGTATTGGCGATCCGCGTTCTATAGTTACTAGCCGCTACCGACGTCTCATCAGAAAGGCTATTACAACGACGATTACGAGAAGCCCCAGAGAGCCCGGCCAAATAAACCATCCTCCGCCACTCGAGTATCCCGCCACGAGACATCCTGAGAGGCCTAGAGTTGCGATGGACGCGGCAAATGGTGTGCCCAATCTCGTAAATAGCGACAGTGTAGTGAGATCTCTTTGTAGATTTCGCACTTCGAACTCCCCCACTCGGTCACAATCCAGCCTAGACCGCGTTCTTGACTTCCGAAACCAGCGAGCCGACCGGGTTTGTCACAGTCTGTCTCGCGATCGCAACCAGAGATTCCCCCCGTCTGTACATGAGGTACGCCGCTATAAACCCGGAAATTACGGTTGCGTAAACGATTATTTTGCTCAACTTGCTGTGCGCTTCGACTCGCTCGTCTCCAGCCATATGTCCCCCTGAGATGCTTCCTGACTTATATGATGCAAGATCAACCGGAAACATGGTTAGGCTTTGGCTGCGCCTTCGTCCTCAACACAGTCGGCCCGCATCTGCGTATATTTCTCGTGGATCACGTCGAGTTCCTCGTCGCTCAACTTTTCGATATCCATCATCTGGTTTTTTGCGGTATCGATCGCGTGAATTAGCTCGTCAAGTTTCAGGTTGATCGCGCGCGCGTCACGATTCTGCGTGTTCTGGATAATGAAGACCATCAGGAACGTGATGATCGTGGTTCCCGTGTTTATGACGAGCTGCCAGGTATCGGAGTAGTGGAAGAGCGGTCCCGTGATCGACCAAACTGCGATGATGACGATCGCGCCTACGAACGCCCACTTAGAGCCGAGCCAGCCAGAAGCGGCCGCAGCAAACTTGCCGAAGGCGTCGCCCTGGGCCTGCTTGCGACCGCTATCGGTTACAACCTTTGCGACTTCCAGACGGCTCGCATTCTCGATCTTGCTCATGGCTGTATTTGATGGGAGCTAACCCCCTAACCTTCCTGCTTGGCTTGTGCATTAATCTGCTTCGATGCGCCAGTCAGCGTCTTGTCGGCGTTCTTCTCCTCCACCAGCGTTTCCTCAAGCAGCGCAGCCACTTCCGTCTGCCCGAGTAGCTTGGCGAAGTCCCGCGCCGAACCGTATCCAGCCATTTCGTAGTGCTCCACCCGCTGGCAAGCGGAAATCAAAGCGGCGTCGCGTACTATACCCTTTTCCGTGTCTTCCAGGACTTCGGAACCCTCTTCGAGGACGCCTTTCATGCCGATGCAAGTCTTGCCAGTCATCTTCTTGCTAAGGATTTCGCCCATCTTTTCAAGCCGGGACACTTGGCCTTTGGTCTCTTCGAGATGATTGGAGAGCCCTTCTTGAAGTTCGGGACTAGAGACTGCTTTGATAATTTTGGGGAGGGCGCGAATGATCTGTTTCTCAGCCGAATATAGGTCTTTCAGCTCATCGATTAGTAGCTCTTCTAAAGTTCCAACGCTCATTTTTTCACCTGTCATCTGAATTAGCTTCCGGGTGATGAGATATGGAACGACAGGTAATAGTTGTACTAATTCAAAATCAGGCTCTACGACACAGGCTCCCATTGCATCAGAACACATGTGTGCCAACGTCAACTACGGAGGAAAATCAAATGTCTGAGTCCAAGAAATGCGAAAACTCCGCTTGTAGCTGTATTCCCGAGAAAGGACAGAGTTTTTGCAGCACTCACTGTGAAGGGACAAAAGGAACCACTGAAATTATCTGCGAGTGTGGACACGCCTCATGCAAAGGGGACGCAACGAGGGTTTAGCTGGTCGTCATAAGCGACGCCTGGACTACCCGCCAAGTTCGAGTGCCGGATTCGTCGCACTAGGGCGAGTGTTTTCTAAGAACGATTGACTAATGAGCCGTTCACGCCGGTATTTGACTAAGGAGTCGCAAGCATGCCTCTGATTCTTCTGCTGATCATTCTCTTGCTTCTCGTAGGCGGCGGTGGATATTACATGGGTCCGGGAGTCGGGTACTACGGAGGAGGCGGTCTAAGCATAGTGCTCGGAATTGTCATCATTTACCTTCTCTTTGGGCGTAATAGATCGGCTCCCTAGATTATTGAAGCGGACTTTTAGTCTGTTCAGTACGCTCATTCGCGATATGACCGAACTCATCTCAACGCCATAATCGCACCGCAATTCAGTACAGACTGGATTGCCAACGTTGGCGAGGTGCTGGCTGAAAGAAGCGATAAGGGAGTGGTCGTCCGCGACACCCGGGTCGGGTTCGGGAATGGAATAAGTCACCGACTGCGTCCTTTTTCGTCTCCTAAACTCGGTTGTTTGCGACCCTCGAGCGGTCAGCCCCCTGGGTTGATCCGCCGGCCAAACTCCAAATGGCCCAAATGCATCCAATGCCTGTGTCTTTTCACCAACGCAACACGATTGGAGTTAACAGTTTTGGAGCTCGGACTCGACAATCCTCTACCTGATCCGTCTGGCGAAATCTCCTTCGATTCCGGTTTACATTTTGCTGCGTTGGTGAACGGCTCCAATGACCCAATGCTTAGTAAGGATCTGACAGGTAGAATCCTTAGCTGGAACCGCGCAGCGACCCGAGTATTCGGATATGAACCTGGCGAGATCATCGGTCAATCCATCTTGCGGCTTATACCTCCCAATGCCCATCATGCCGAGAATGAACTTCTAAGGAAATTGAAGGAGGCAGAAGCGATCGAGCCTTATGAGGCGAATTGGATGCGAAAGGACGGGCGAAACATACCTGTCCTGGTCACAATCTATCCGGTAACAGATAAGGCTGGTCAGGTGACGGGAGCTTCAAAGCTCGTGTGTGATCTGACCGAACGAAAGGAAGCCGACGAAAACCGGTTCATGCTGGCTGCCATCGTGGATTCGGCCGATGACGCCATCATCAGCAAGAACCTAAATGGCATTATCAAAAGTTGGAATGAGGGAGCTCGCCGGACGTTCGGATACGCTGCCGACGAAATTATCGGCAAATCGATCCTGCTACTAATTCCGGACGAGTTGCAGTACGAAGAAGACGAGATTCTGCGCAAACTGAGAGCCGGAGAACGTGTCGATCATTATGAGACGAGGCGCAGAAAGAAGAGCGGGGAAATCTTCGATGTTTCGGTCACGATCTCTCCAGTCAAGGACGAGAGCGGGCGAGTCATCGGGGCCTCGAAAATTGCTCGAGATATTTCGGACCGCAAGCGAATCGAAAGGATGTTGATGCAGTCGGAAAAGCTTGCCGCCACAGGTCGTATGGCTGCCACAATCGCTCACGAGATTAACAATCCCCTCGAATCGGTGATGAACCTGGTCTTTCTGGCCAGGCAACATAGCGTGTCTTCGGGAAAAAGCACATCAATATCTGCTGACCGCGGAAGAGGAATTGGAACGCGTTTCGCATATCGCTCGCCAGACTTTGGGTTATTACAAAGATACTGGCTTGCCTCGGGAGATTTATCTTCATGATGTTATTGAGAACGTGCTCACTGTATACAACTCGAGGTTGACTTCTACAGGTATTGCGGTAGACCTGCAATTCAATGACCTTCAGAAATTCGTTGCCAGCAAAGGGGAGATGCTTCAGGTCTTTTCCAATGTCATCGCAAATGCCATCGATGCCATGCACCAAGGCGGGTCGCTGAAAATTTCAACCCGCCAGCTGATTGGCGTATCGGAAGGCGGGATTCAGACTGTAGTCCGAGACAATGGGACGGGGATTAAGCAGGAACATCTTGAAAGAATCTTCGAGCCGTTTTTCACTACCAAAGGCGATCTCGGAACAGGAATCGGGCTTTGGGTCGCCAGGCAGCTTGTTGAAAAACGCGGAGGCCAGATCTCTGTCGCGAGTAGCACCGAACAAGGAAATAGCGGCACTTCAATCACGATCTTCATTCCCTATACGATTCCGGTCTCCCACCTTGGTGCAGCACGGGAATGAGACCACAGGACCAGGCCGAAATTATGTTCGAAATGCCGTCAGGCTCCATCTACGCAGCAGATGAAGTTCTCCGGAATCAGAGAGAGCATCGTTCTTCTGAAGCCGACTCCAGGCAGCCTCAGCAAAACCTGCCGAAGATCCTTGTCGTCGACGATGAACGCCGCATCGCCGATACTCTGGCCGAGATTCTCGAAATGTCGGGGTTTCAGGTCGCCAAGGCATATGACGGTTGGGAGGCTCTGGAGGCTGTGGCCCGGTTTCATCCCGACTATCTGCTCTCTGACGTGCTCATGCCGCGAATGAATGGGGTCGAGCTGGCGATTGCGATCCAGAAAATGTTCCCGTCCGCCAGAATCCTGCTCTTTTCGGGTCAAGCAGGCATTTCGGAAATATTGCTGGAGGGCCAGAAGCAGGGATTTGAATTCGAATTGATAGCGAAACCCGTTCATCCTCTTAAGCTCATTGAGCGGCTCAAAGGCGAGTAATCGGACTGATTGCTTCCAAGGGAAGACAAACGGTGTGTGAATGTTGCAGACCGAACCCCTCACATGGTTGGCACTTTTTGAGTGAGCAGTTTTCCTACAGTATTAAGGAGCACAGAAGGTCCGGCCAACCCCCGGATAAGATCGACCCCTTCTATCGGAACGCCGTGTTCCGCACCCTCTAGAACCGCACAGTTCATTTCAGGTTGGAGCGCATGAGCCGTTTCCAAAATACCGCGACGTTCCTCGTCCTTCAGGCTTTGACACAAAACACAAATATCAATTTGATGATGCACTAGGACGAGCATGGCGTCTGAGAATGACTCCGCGGTGAACACTTTGTAGCCGGCTTTTTCGAGTATGAGTCCGCGTGTCTTCGTTAAGATCGATTCATTTCCGTAGATCAAAACTGTGCCGTACATAATCGCTCCCCTGGGGAGGGTTCAGCGTTTGCGCCTCGTCGAACGAACGAATAAGTTTCAAATATTCCGTCACCTGGTCAACAGAAATTCAAGTTTCTATGTGGGGTGCTACGCTGCTGATTATTCGAGGCTAAGTAGCTGAATAAACTCTGCTAATTCAACAATTTTTGTCTCAACCGCCCGGAATGCCACCAGCAGTTCATGAGCATGTTCCACGCTTCCACATGAGTTCACGTGGCGCACCCACCCTTCTCAGATGGGATGAGAGTGCTGCTGAGTCCAGTGGCAGACTGGAGTGGCAGGTTCACATCACAGGGAGGACGCATGAAGGCAGCGAAGAAGGTGAAGGTGGTCACGAAGACGGCGGTACTGGAAGCGGTTGGAGCAGTGGGCATCGATCTGGGCGATCGCTGGAGCCATTGGTGCGTCCTGTCCACGGCAGGTGAAGTGATGGATCGCGGGCGTGTGAAGACATCGGCCGAGGCGCTGTCTGACCTATCGGCGGGATGGGCCAAGATCCCGGTGGCGATTGAGAACGGAACACATTCCGGGTGGGTCAGTCGGACCCTGAAGAAGGCGGGCTGCTTGGTCTGGGTAGCGAACCCCTCACGCTGGCGCGGCACAGCACATTCGTCCAAGAACGACGCTAACGATGCGGAAGCGCTTGCTCGCGTAGTCCGGCTAGATCCGAAGCTGTTGTATCCGATCACCCATCGTACGCAGCAACAGCAGGAGGATCTTTCCGTGATTCGAGTTCGCGCTCAGCTCGTGAAGGCCAGGACTCTCCTGGTGAACACCGCCCGAGGTGCAGTGAAGAGTGTCGGTGCACGCTTGCCGGCGACCGATGCAGATGCCTTCCACAACACGAGCTGGAAGTTTGTGCCAGAGGCATTGCGGGAAGCATTGCGCCCGCTCTACCAGTCGCTCGCTACGATCACCGAGCAGGTCCGCGCTCTGGACCGCCAGATTGAGAAGCTCTCTAAAGAGAGGTATCAAGCGACAACTCTACTCCGCAGCGTTCCTGGTGTTGGACCCCTCACGGCCCTGACGTATGTTCTGACCGTCGCCGATACCGCGCGCTTCGCTTCCAGCCGTGAGGTCGGTGCCTTTCTCGGCCTCCGACCTCGGCAGCGACAGAGTGGATCGCGCAACCCAGAGCTTGGCATCGCGAAGAACGGCGATCACTACTTGCGCAGCCTGCTCGTGGAGTGCGCTCACTACGTTCTGAGTCGTGCTCCGGATTCGGCTTTGAAGCGTTGGGGGCTTGGACTTGCACAGAGTGGTCCACCTGCGAAGCGCAGAGCACTCGTTGCCATTGCACGGAAGCTAGCCGTCCTCCTTCATTGCTTGTGGAGTAACGGTGAACTATATTGCCCGTTCCCGGCCGATAGTTCCGTTGCAGCTTGAGTCCCTTCGCAACTTAACAGCTTCACCAGTATGACGATGTGTGGTGACTGCGTCGGCCCGCTTGGTCTCTTAGACCGCTCCTCAGCCTGCAGCACCAGACAAGATTTGGGAGACGCACCCCATTTTGCACCCAGTCTTTCGACTGATCAGAGTGCGCATGGAAGCGGGTCAGAACTCTTAAGCTTGACAAGAAGCAGCGCTCTCATGGAAGCGGGCCTGTTCGAGGCTGTTACGAAACTCGCAAATCTGCCAGATTTTGGAACTTCTAGATGATCACTGCACGAGACGCCGGCCTAGCGATACTACCCGCCTCAATGATTGAGTCGGCGAAAGTGCGCTGATTGACTCTCCGCAAAAACCAAACATTAACAAACCCCTATGGATGAATCGAGGCCAACATATGGAGCACGAGCTGCCATCGAATAATTTGAGGATCGGTTCCACCAGAACCAGGCAATTTGGTACCCCGGCGGCACCGCGTACTACCGTGTCTCGCGACAGCCCAAACTCCTTCGCTACCGCTCGCTGACTCCGGCCCTCAACACGAACCGCACGCCGTACACGCCCGAATATCTCCACCTGGAACATCCCTCCGGTGTTCCATGAACCACGTTGCCTACGCAACCAAGCTCACAAAACCAAGATCCGACGATGCCTGCTTTTCGGGGGCACTCCCGTGCCGTTAAACGCTTTCCCATCAACCGTTAAATAAACTTCATTCGGCAAATGAAAACGCCACCCATTTGGGAGAGAGCGACTGAGAACATCCGAGAAACTCCTTGGGTGTTGAGACCAATTAGGGTGACCCGCGGTTCTCGGCCCATGA
The DNA here is from genome assembly GCA_963735215.1 of uncultured Acidobacteriaceae bacterium. GTDB lineage: Bacteria > Acidobacteriota > Terriglobia > Terriglobales > Acidobacteriaceae > Telmatobacter. Next base: position 24,185 of record CAVTKF010000023.1, read on the forward strand.
GAGCCATTGCGAAGGTCTCACCAGCACTCACTGTGTCCGGGCCAACAAGCAAGACAACCTTTCCCTTGAATCCAGGTCGTGTACTCGGTACCACCCAACTGGCTTGTCGGTCCGTGAAATGGAGAGGGGCATCTAGCTCAGTATTGTTGCGCGCGACCTTGAAATAAGCCAGATATCTCTTGTCCGTTAGTCTCGAAGCAATTTCGATGCCGAGGGGTCGTCCCCGCCGTGATTTAGCCTCACGTCAATTACGAGGCCCTTCAGTTTCGTGCCGCCGAAAATTGTATCGAGACTCTCTTGTAGGGATCGAAATTCATCGGCATAGCCTTCCCCGTCCACATAGTCCTAGAAGGTGGTCACGCGTAGATAACCAATTGCGTCTCTGACTTTTCCAAACTGAACGTGACCCTTACAGTACATGCGCAATCCTCCGCGCACATACTTCGATTCAATGATGGAGCCGGCTTTCCTCCAATCATCATCCTCAAGATGACTTGGATCGTTGCGCCAGCCGTCGAATTCTGCCTTAATATCTCTCGCCTCCAAGCCCGTGTGCGAGTCCTGAAGTGGTTCGATCATTTTTCGAAAAATCTGAAACAACTCAACCGGCTTCGTGGCTGCAGTGATCTCCGGCCGGAACTTCTTGTCAACGGCACGCCAGTCTACCTTATGAAGCGCAAAAAAAGGATACTGTTCAGCAAAGGTTCTCCAAAAAACTGCGTAGTTCTCTTTAGGAGTATTAGGAGGCCCGCTTTCGCAGCTATCCGGCCGCTTGGAGGTGCGACGCAGGACGATATCGGAGGTGGTGCCATCCGTATGCATGCGCAGGACGTTTTCGTCATTGGTACGAATGATCCTAGTGGTTTCGCGCCCTGACGCAAAAGTTACGCCCGAGTCTAGGCCTCCGTTTCAGATCGCTTTGCACTCCGTGAGGGAATGCAACTGCTTGAAGTCAATTCGTAAGTGCGTAGCCCTCTGTCGTCCAATTCGACCAAAAGTCCATAGGTGTCAGAGAGCCACAACCCGTTCAGGGGCGTCGCCTCCACTGGCTTCCCTGATGCTCCAAGCCATAAAGAAAACCAGATTGTTACCGCCGATAGGAGGGCCATAAAAGTTTCCAGGGAGAAAGTTATGCTCTGCATCTTTAGAAACACAACTGCTTGCAGATAATATTTCAATCTCGGCGAAGCTCCCATCCTCATTAGCCCTATGCAGCAGCTGTTCGACCTTGCTGGAGACCCGCTATTGATTCTCGATTGAACTGATTTAAGTCTGAACTACAAAATAAGAAGAATACTTTAGACGTCGGTCGTTGCTTCTCTAGACACGGTTTCGCGCTTTGCGACTCGGATTAGAAGATACCCCATGAGGAGCAGAGCGCAGAAGAGCACAGAGACTATCTTGTTGTAGTAGATGATGCTGGCCAGACAGACAGCCACACCGGCCAGTGTCCAGATTGGGGCAAGCGGATACGGCCGTGCACGGAACGGCCGCGCAAGAGCGGGTTCGCTCCTACGGAGGCGGAAGAGCGCCAGCATGCTGATGGCGTACATGACGAGTGCTCCCAGTACGGACATGGTGACGATGTTCGCGGTTAATGATTGTCCTCCGATGGTGATCCAGGAGTCGCTGTAGATCGCTGCGATACCGATGATGCCGCCTGCCAGGATCGCGACCCACGGAGTCTCAAGCTGGGGATGGATTCTGCCAAATAGCGCTGGGAGGTGCCCCGCACGGGCGAGAGCGAAGATCTGGCGTGAGTACCCGAAGATGATGCCGTGGAGCGATGCGATCAGACCAAATAGACCCAGCCAGACCAGCATGTGCAGCCATCCGCTGGAGGAGCCGACAACAATCTTCATCGCCTGCGGCAGAGGATCGTTAACGTTGGCCAACAGACGCCAGTCTCCCACCGATCCGGCGAAGAACATCACGCCGAGTGCAAGTGCGAGCAGCGTACCGATGCCTGCGATATAAGCGATGGGGATGGAGTGCGACGGGCGCTCTGCCTCCTCCGCCGCCATCGCAACGCCCTCGATGGCGAGGAAGAACCATATGGCAAACGGTACAGCGGCGAACATGCCGTGCAGCGCTGCGGGGGCGAAGTGATCCCTTCCTGCCCAGCCGCCTGAGAAGAAAGTTGTTGATGTGAAACCCGGGCGCGACCACGGCCATGAAGACCAGCAGTTCAATAATGGCGAGCACCGTGATGAATAGCTCGAAGCTAGCAGCAATCTTCACTCCAATAATGTTGATCGCCATGAAGAGCAGATAGGCAAGAGCCGCTGCGTGCTTTGGAGGCAACGACGGAAACTGCACGTTGAGGTATGCGCCGATGGCGAGCGCGATGGCAGGGGGAGCGAAGAGGAACTCGATCAATGTTGCTGCGCCGGCGATGTAGCCTCCGAACTCACCAAACGCCCGCTGCGCATACGCAAAAGGACCACCGGCGTTAGGGATCGCCGTAGTGAGTTCGGTGAAACTGAAGATAAAGGCCGTGTACATGGTGGCGACGAGGATGTGGTCGCAAGAAATCCCAAAGTACCCGCGCTCGCCCACCCATAACTCCAGCCGAAGTATTCGCCAGATATAACGAGGCCAACCGCAATTCCCCAGAGCTGCCAGGTATTCAGCGTTGCTTTAAGGTGAGAGCTTTCGTCCATGTACCTCTACGCTCCATTACGAGCACTAGACTCGTCAAGTCTGGGCGTAAGAAGGGCGCCGTTCGAAGGTCAAGCAATGATCCGAAGCAGACTCAAGCAGCAGAGTCCAATACACGGTATGACGAAGTCTCCGCCGACCGTTGTTCCTGGATCACGGACTATCTGGAAGTAATCCCGTAGTGCAGGCAAAGTCGGCTTAGCGGCAAGTTCGCCTCGAAGTTGCCGATAACCCGTTTCCTTCTCATTGGAGGCCCGGTGAGTTGGGATGACGGGAAATGTGAACCGGCTGAAGCCTCGGGAGGAGACTTAGACCCAGTATCCCAAAATATCCCTATTTAAGGAGGAACCGCATTCGCTTCAGATCCGTACCGTGATCCATGAAAAAACGGTTCGGGTTCAGCATCCTTGGTGCGATCCTCGTCGGTCTAGCAGCATTTTTTGCCGGCCTTAGGATCAATGTCCGTCCCGAGAACCAGAAGCCGGGCAAATTCCCGGAGCAGCTGGTTTATGTGCGCTCAAAAGACGATGTGGTCGACAGTGGTCTCTTCTTCACTTCTTCGGGACAACCATCGAAGCCTCTGGCGATCATCTGGGTTCACGGTTGGGGAGCCAACTTCTACACTCCGAGTTACGTCGGAATCGGTCGGGCCCTGGCGGGGCACGGGTTCCCGACGATCTCAATCAATACGCGTATGCACGACATAGGAAACGTGGAGAAATACACCCTTCGGGGAAAACGAGTGCGCGGCGGCGGGTATTGGGGTGTGACCAGCGAGGATGCGCGTGATATAGCCGCCTGGATTGATTACGCGGAACATCTCGGGTACAGCCGGGTCATCTTGGTGGGCCACAGCGCAGGCTGGGCAAGTGTCGCCCGCTATCAGGCGGATTCTCAAGATAGCCGCGTAGCGGGGTTAGTCTTTGCGTCTCCCGGTGAGGGATGCCCCAACCAGATGATCCACAACTGTTGGCCCAGGCGAGAAGCTCGTCGACGAGGGGGCCGATGAAGACTTGATTCGGCTGCCCGAACGCTCTGCGCCTTCGTTCGTCAGTGCTGCAACAGAACTGGACATTGCCAATACCCCGCGCCAGTACAAAGATCTTTTGGCACACAGACTCCAATGCCGCCATCACGAGAGTCACGTGCCCGGTACTGGCATTCTACGGATCGAAGGACGACATCGGCGGCGAAAAGGACCTCGCTCTTTTGACGTCTTCGGTTCGGCGGCTGTCCCACGGGCCAAGCAAGGTGGATACAGCCATGATTGCAAATGGGAATCACGAATACGTTGGAGAAGAAGCGCAGGTAGCCCAAGTAATAACGCAGTGGATTGAAACAGAGGTAGGGCATTGAGCCGCCCTTGGCCGCAAGTAAAGGGCGTGAGAACGCTATACAGTCCTGGCATCGTACCCGGCGAGGGCCCTACAACGGCTAAAACGCCGTCCATTACGAACTTCTTGAAAGTCCGGTTATCGGCAACTTCGCTGCATTTCCGATAGTACCCCTTACGTATAGTCGACTTGTAAGCGCAAAAGTTGATTTTGAGCTTTGCAGCAACACAGTGATTCTGCATAAAAGCACCCTCATCCTCAAAGTTGGCAACAGTGCTTCAATGCCGGGCATCGATCAAGCCCTACGATGGTTCTGACGAGAAGTACATCCAGGACTTCGCAGAAAAAAACTCGTTCGTTTTCAATACTCTCTTTCCATGTGTCGTTGGCGCGCCGCCAACCCCAGTAGAGCTTCAAGGCTGAACGGCAGGTTCTGAAGGGGAAAGTTCTGTAACGCGAATGTTAGCTGATTCAACCCAGCTCATGTTGTTTCATGAGAGCCATCCGAGATCCAAAAGGTCGGCGATAGGTTCAGTAAACGAACAGGAGCCGAAGCCGATAGCGAAGTTCTCTCGCGCTTCTCTGATTTGCTCCGCGGATAGTTCCTGATCACGCCATGCAAGAGCGTGCCTGCTCCAACGAAAGGCGGTAGGATCGTGTTCATTCAACACTGCTAAAACCTCCTCTTCCGTTGCTCCGTAGTAGGCGATGATTGCCGCGACGAAGACATTGATGAAACCGTGCATCAGAGCGGATGCGCTCCCCGGTTCATACGTGAGCTGTTGAACTGAACGCAAAGGATGATGAGTCCAGCCGTGGCCTTGAAGGGAACCTTTGCTTCGGCGCAGGCCGCGAGAATTTCCGCGACCTGCTCGATGCTGGGGATGGCATTGGCAGTAACTCCTCCGGTGCGAATCTTTGCGCGCGCGTTCCCTTCCTTCAGTGCAGGAACCATTTGCCTGCAATTCTCGAGTGGAAATTCGACGTAGAGAGTTGTCTGTGGGGGTGCGGCTGAGAGCAGCTTACGCACCTCGGCCAGATTTGCAGCCTTGGACTCGAGGACGTCAACAACTGCGACCCTCTTATCGAGCCCAGATATCAGGCGAGCATCTTGCTGCGGATCGCCTGTGCTGAGTGCGCCCAGGAGCCATGGTGTCAACTGCTCGTCGCTGCCAACCTCCATCAATGTCGCGCTGAATTCCGTCAGCCTCGCAACTGGGACGATCAAGCGTCCCAGAGCCAGGCATATTTACCAGAGCGGTAACTGGCATAGTTCCGGGTCGACGTTAGCATATCGAGGCCTGCGGAGGAAAGAGCCCCGCGTAATCTATCAATCTGTTCAGGAATGGTTCGATTGCAGTCATTTGCCTTTCTCTTCTTTACCTTCGCCGTCGGCATTCCGAATTCACCCCTTCCATACGCGATGCCAGTCTACCTCCTGAAACGTCGGGGACATTGGCAACTTGCCGAAAGTTCCGCCGGGTGCGGGCCGCGGGCCCGTATTCGCGACAAGTTCGCCTAAGTGCGACCGGAGGGCTGTCGCCCCATGATGACAATCCTCCCCGTGTCTATGCAAGTCTCGGGCTTGCATCGCGGCGGATTTCCGCACTTATGGCCTCTTGGCACACTCGACAGAAGCGCTCGCCCAGGCCTCGCATTTTGCAGTTTGAACGCCTCAGCGGGCTTCCTGCTGTTCAGCCGTCGGAACCACTCGCCGCAGAAGCAGGAGCGTTCCGGTTGCAAGTCCCACCAGCGTCAATGTCGGAGGCTCCGGAACAGGATCATAACCGATTGCATCCATCTCGGTGATATCACCCGAACTAACATTCAAGTTGGGCTCCCCGCGTCAAGAACGCGTTATAGGAGTCGAGTGTCGCCCCTGACCAGTCACTGAGGTCGCCACCACCTATCCCGTTGAATGTGTTGATCACAGCCGTCCCGCCGCTGATGGAGAAATAGGCGCCGTTCTCCGGCGCAACATCCAGGACCCCTGGAGAGGTATAGCGGAATAGGTCGATAGGCGAGTAGCGTCCCGAAGACGCACCATTCTGTCCGAGGCCGTAGCGGCCCATCACCTCACTGATCTCGTGCTCGGCCAGACCGATGAAGTCATAGTCACCTGGTACTGCCCGATTGTTGGGATCGAAGGTGTATGGAGCTGTGTTGAGAAACCCGACGTATCCGTCGATTCCCGTCGCATTACCGGCGAGCAGGCCCAGGGCCTTTGCCTCAGCATTGGACATCACGAAGGGAGCGCTGCCGACCGGATACGTGGCGGGCAGATTCGCAACTGCAGTCGCGTCGGCGGTAGATTTCGCATCCTTCTGAAGCGCGGTCCTAATTTGAGAGTAGCTGTAAAAGCCCTGCTGATTGGTCAGACTGTTGCCCAGATCCCCCGGAGAAAGGGGGTGGCCATTTATCTCGCCCCAGCCCACGTTCATATTGATGGTAATGGGATCGTTGAATGTCGTCTCGTAGAACTGGATGGCGTCGTTGAATGCCGTAAAGAAGCCAGCGGGAGCGCTGGAGGTGCTCGCGTCAAACGTTACGTTGAAATTCAACGTAGTCGCGTAAGTTGGAATGGCGAGAAGTGCCGTCGCGAGCAATGCGCAACCGGAACTGAATCTTGGCATGGTATCCCCTTTCCGTTGACTGAGCCGGACGAATCGCGTCTCGTCAGGACAGCAGTTTGATGAATGCATTCTTTGAACAGCAACTTTGTCGAACAGAGATGACCCATGAGAACTGTCAACGGCAGGCAGAGCCACAAAATCCGAGCGTTGACCTACTAAAAGCGCAAACATGCTCGCGAGGGTATCGGCGTTTCAGCCAACAAAAGGATTTAGGAGTCATAGCGAGCAGAGTGGGCCTTTAGTGGAGGATGGATTGTGGTCCCTACCACTTCCCAGTCCGTCGCAATGATGTCATCCCATTCAAATCTCGTCGGTGATTCAACGAATTCACCGCTCAAAGGTAGATATACGCGTTGAAATAAGTATTGTTTCCGCTTATGCTCTTGAGGAAAAATTGGCCCGTGGGCACGTTGGAACCTTGACGTTCAATACTGTGGTGCTCCTTTAGCAGTTCCGCTGCCGTCATAAAATCGAGCATGACGACCTCTCTTTCATCGCTCAATTCAATTGCGATGAGTCACAGTACCACGATGCTGGCGCGTTATAACTCTCCCCCGAGAGGTAAATTTCTACCAGTACCTAGTGTTTGTGACAGGCGTCTCATAACCGGTATCTTTCGCATCTTGGGCGAGTCGTCAGACGCGAATTGGCATCTTCGCAGAGCCAAGATGATGCGAACATCTCCGGCAGTTCATCTAGTGGTGGGTTGGGAATTATAAAAGAGTCATCTTTAGCATCTTCGTAAGGCTGGTATGTTCGAAGATGCCAAGATACCCATGGAAAAGAGAGTAGAGGACCCACGCGTCCCCCAGCGGAACCGAGGGCACAGCCGTCCGCACCACGCTGCGCCACACCACCCGACGCCGACAAAAACTGGAATGCCCTCTCGCTCCCCTTCGTCGTAGGCCCGCACGGTCGAATCGGCAAAGTCAACCCCAAAGCACTAGCTCCATGAGGGCTCTCGAACTTAGTCAAAACCCCGTTTTCAGGCAGCAAGGAAGCGACTTTCCAAGGCCGAAATGTCCGTATTGCTGACAACACGTCCGCTTCGCGGTCTATGAGCGCATTGCCCTGAGAGGTCGAAACTTTCGGTTAGCCTGTGACACGACTTTTAATCCGAAACACGCCGAAGAGGGACTCTTCAGTAAGCTGTGGAGTTGCTACAAGCCGAGGACGCTCAGGCGCTGGAGAAAGAGCTGCAGCACGCAAAGCTGCAGCTCTTCCATGTTCCAGAAGGTACTACATTCGATATCTATGCGTTCACTCCTGGTCGGCGGGATCCCAGGAGTTATCCGGGTTGTACTCGGTGATCGCTGCGGCGATGTTCGCCGTGTCAGGGCCGAGGTCCTTCTCATACACGACGTCGTCCTGGTTCACGATGAAGGTCATCACGCCCGAGTTGCGGTAGTCAGCCGGATAGGCGATGAACGCGGTGCCGCGCGTCAGCTTGCCGTTGACCATGTAATCGCGCGCGCCGCCCTTCGCGGCCGCTCCCTGTTTGGTGAGAGAGGCGGAAGATGTAGCCGTGGAATGGCGTGGGCTGGCCATGCTGCCGGCTGATATCCTTCGTCGGAAGCGGCGGCCAGCAGCGGTCCGACCGGGCTTGGCGGTCTCGTTGTCCGCCGTCTTCCAGTAGAGACCGTTGTGCTTGCCCTCATCGCTGAACAGCCTGCTGGCGTATTGCTTCACCTTCTCGTCGTCGTGGGTGGTGGAGGCATACTCCTTCTGCGCGTCAATGAGGGCGTGCAGCACCTCGATAGCGTCGTTCTCATTTCTGCCTACGCGGCGGTAGAGAATCTCCTTCAGGCCGCTGGCGGTATCGAAGTACCACTGGCCGCCGCTGTTCTTCACCAGGCGAAACGGGCAACGGCCAGTTGACGGCGCCTACATAGAGGCTTGCGGTCTTGTCCGGCTCGATCACCACGCGATGCATCTGGTCATAGTTGCGGACGAAGTCCGAGACTGCGTTTTTATCGGCCACATCGTCGCCGGAGTGAAGGATCTTATCGGCGTTGGATGCCAAGTATGGAGTTCAGCGCGGCGGAGTCAGAGTTTTTTGCCGCCGCGTAGAAAGCCATCGCCGCTTCGCCGGGCGAGGCGAACGTCTTCTCGCCCGCGGACTGTGCCGCAATCGGATGGCCGGTCTAAGGTCGAAGCCCAAGACCAGGATCGCCGCCGCGATGAACGGCAGCGCGGAGAAGAAACTGGCCGGCGTTCCGGGAATGTTCCACGACTTTTTCACCTGGATCCTCCTGAGTGAGGGTTGCGGATCTGGTTCATGGCCGGATGTTCAGCCGTTAGTTGCGTCGGCCACCGCCGCCGCCACCTTTGGCACCACCACCGCCTTTGGCACCGCCGCCGCCACCGCTGCGCCCCGCCTACCGCCACTCGCCGCCCTCTTGCTCCGCCGCCGCCACCGCCACCGCCGCGAGACTGCGGTATTGCTGGCTCCGCGATTGCCGCCGCCGATTGACGCTCTGCTGGCCGCGGGAGCTGTTGGCGCGGGCGTTGCCGCCCTGAGCTTTGATTGCCCATCGCGTTGTTGCCGCCGCGATTGCCCCCGTCCCCATAACCGCGTGCCGGTTGGCGGTTGTTCGTGTTCGCACGGGGCTGGGCCGCGCCTGGTTTCTGCCGCCGGCTGCCTGGTATCTGCCGCCGAGTTCGGCTGCTGCGATGGACGCGGCCTTGTTGCCGCCGCCGGCCTGATTGCCGCGGCCCTGATCGCCAACGCCCTGGTTGCCGCGGCCCTGATCGCGGAACTGAGACTGATTGCGGCCCTGGTCGAAACTCGGACCTTTGTTGTTGCCGAAGTCGCCGCCGCGGTTCCCGCCTGACGCCGCCGACCCCGCCTACGCCGCCAGCTCCGCCAACGCCACCGGCGCGGCCTACGCCACCTGCACCGCCAACGCCGCCTGCACCACCTACGCCGCCGAGCGCCGCCTGCTCCACCTACACCGCCTGCACGGTTCGGATTGACCTGGTTGCGATTGCCGCCGTTGACGTTATTCCGGTTGTAATTGGCGTTGTTGTAGTTGCTGCGGTTGGTGAATGTATTGGAGTTCGACACGTAGACATTGTTGTTGTAATTCACGCTGGCGTTGTTCCACCCAGTGTTCCAGGAGTTATAACCCCATCCGCAGCAGTTGTTGTTGTTGTTGATGGCTGCGCCAATCATCATGCCGACGCCGAAGGAGATCGACGCCGGTGGCCACCATGTCGGCCGTTGAGTACCCGGGATACGCCGCGACCGGCGCGCCGTAGACGGCGGTCGGGTTGTATTGCGGTACGTACACCACGTCAGGCTGCGAAGGCTATCGGTTGCAGAGTTGAACTTGCCTATGCCTATAACCTCGTTATCGGCAAGTTCACGGCTTAGACGAGATCGGTCGGTAGCTCAATCCTTCCGGGCGGGTTCAAAGTTCAGTGGCACACTCTGAGCCGGTGGTTTGCGAACATTGAAATCTATATATGTCTGTTCGTGGCCTTCGGGGTGCTGCTCTCGCCACAGTACCAGCAGAAGCGGCGAAAACTCCGTAAGGACCACCTTCGTCCGGTGGACCTTCGCGTGACATCCCGCACAGAGAGCGATCATCAGATGCAACAGAGACTTGCCGGGTTCCCGATGATGGACCCCGGGATCAGGATCGCCGCACACCCTACAGGCATATCCATCCCGCTCTAAGACCTGCTCTCGCGGGCCCCCGAAATACTCGGCATCCTGCCGTTTCAGCGTGTAGCAGGACGCGCAGAGGCCCAGGGCGAGGATCTTCTCATTCCCGCAGGGACAGCAAATTGCGGTCTGGATCCCCTTCTTCAAAGCCCTATTCCTTCGTTTTCAGCTTGGAGTCGTTTTCACGGATGAACGCCTCGATCTCCGCCGCACTCGCCAGAATGCGGAGCCATTGCTCTTTGTAGAGCGTGACCGGAAAGCGGCCCATGCCGTACAGGGAGACCCCGCCTTTCTCGCTCACTTTCAAACTGAGGCCGCCCTTGTCTTTGTTCTTGAGCTGGGCATTCTCAGCCCGCAGGCGCTCCAGCTCCGCTTGAATCTCCGATTCACTCATCGTTTCCCTCCTCCGATTCCCTGCGTACAATTCATTTTCCAAACTTCCCGGCCCGGCGCTTTTTGACCGGAGCATACCGATATAGCGTATCCCGACTGATGCCGAACTCACGAGCAAGCGCGGCCTTCGAGTCACAATCGACGACTCGCCGCCTCAACTCGGCCGCGCGAGTTGGTGACAACGATGGCTTTCTGCCCGTGTACTTCCCTTCCCTTTTTGCAATCGCAATTCCCTCACGCTGGCGCTCGCGGATTAGCTCTCTCTCGAACTGAGCAAACGCCCCCATGACACTCAGCAAGAGATTCGACATCGGCGAATCCTCGCCGGTGAAGGTCAAGTTTTCCTTCACAAAGACGATATGGACGCCCCGCTCCGTCAGACCCAGCACTATTCTCCGCAAGTCATCAAGGTTGCGGGCCAGCCGGTCCATCGAGTGACAAAACACTGTGTCGCCTTCGCGGACGAAGCTCTGCATGGCCTCCAGTTGGGGACGCTTTACATCCTTGCCGGAGGCTTTGTCGGTAAATGTCTTGTTCAGGGCCAGCCCTTCGAGCTGGCGAACCTCGTTTTGATCCAGGGAGCTGACGCGCAGGTAGCCCACCTGTTGGCCTTTGGCCGGCTTGCGTCTTCGAGCGGGCCGAGGTGTCCGAATAGACTCTTTGACCTTCGTCATTATCTGTACGATAACGCAAAAAGCAATTCTATTGCGACACTATTTCGCCAGGGGTCGGACGTAGGGTTGAGCTATACCCTTTTGCGGCAACCACGCGAGGAGGATCGGAAGTGTGATTTCTCTCGCGTCATGGCAACCAAACGGATAAGCTTGCTGGATGCCGCTACCTGTCATTAGCGAAAAGAACATCAAAGATTTGTTTCCGGAGATCGACTCAGCAGCAGAAATCGGAAAGGGCGGCCAAAAGCTCGTTTTCCGCGTCCTGCGCGAAGGCACTCCCCTTGCACTTAAGTTCGCGCTGTTGCCTGACACTTTCCAAGCAGATGCAGTGGATATCGATGAGACTGTTCTCCGCGCTCAGCGGGAGACTCAGATCATGCAGGATTGCAATTCGCCTCACATGGTGAAGCTGGGTCCCATTGTCCTGGGTACCGCAGTAGTTGAGGGACAGAATGTTCTCTACTTTTCAGAGGAGTTGGTTGAAGGACAGGCCCTGAATGAGATCTTGCGCGCCAGCGGTACCCTTCCCTACGCGGAAGTAATCAAGCTCGGTAAGCAGATGTGTTCTGCTGTCAGCGAACTGTGGTCGCTGGGCAAAATACACCGCGATATAAAACCCGGCAACATAATGCGCAGAAATGCGGACGGCAGTTATGTCCTCTTGGATGCAGGGCTCGCTTTCGACGTAGCAGGGGAATCAATCAGTGCCGGGTTCATGGTCGGCACGATGGCTTATTTCAGCCCTGAGCAGTTCGATTACACAAGCCGCCGTACGATGGATTTCCGCTCAGACATTTTCTCGCTGGGGGTTACGCTCTACCAGGCTCTGACCGGCGAACACCCCTTTTTCTCGGCTACAACGAGCACGCCCCATCTTTTTACCCGCATTACGAAACACAACCCCCCTCCCCCGAGTTCGATCAGGCCCGAGATACCAACATCGCTGGACAGAATCATCCTGCGAATGATGGGCAAATCGCCACACCTTCGTTTTCGGAGAATCGAGCAACTACAGGCCGCACTCGCTGAGGTGGAGGAACAATAATGGCTATGTACATTCAGCACGGTCACGCGAAATCCGACAAACTGGACGAAGCGCTCGAATCAGAGATCGCGCAAGGCGTGATCTTCGGTGCACGCAACGAGAAAATCGCAAACATAGAAAAGTGTGTCGAGAGTGTGAGGGAGAGAAACGGCTCAGTTCTGTTTGACCCTCAGTTTCATCTTTCGGCCCTCATACCGGCAAACGACCGCTTTCTACCGGAGTACCCCTATTACAAGGTTGGTCGCACCGCTTCTGACTTCATCGGCGTCAAAAAGCTGGCGAGCTATGCGAAGAGCACCCTCGATTTCGAAATGACCCTGGAACCAGATCGGCTACTCTCTCCCACCGTGATCTTCGATTCGTTTGAGAGCAAATGGTGTCAGAATGCACTCAACCTCGCGGATGCTTCCTTGGAGTATCACTCCGGGTTGAAGGGAGCCCCACCGCTACTTCTGAGCTTCATCATCGGTGAGCAGGCGCTTGACTCGCGCTCGGAACTGGATGCGTTTTTAGATCAGATCACATCCTGGAATGAGATGACCGGGACTTATCTCGTGTTATCGCGTGAAGACAGCTCCTACTCGCAAAAGTTCAATGCAGAGCGGCTCGCGAACACTTTGTACATGAACTATGTCTTAGGAAACATCAATGGTTTGGAGATCGTGGACGGCTTCTCCGATTTCTCTGGACTCCTGTACCGCGCGGTTGGCAGTAAAGCTTTCGCGACGGGGTGGAGCCAGGGGTTGCGTCAATTCCATAAGCGATCGTTCACCAAGCAGAAACCAGGAGGGCAACTTCCCCTGCTCCGGTATACGTCAGGCCCGCTTTTGAATTCGATTCTTCTAGGCGAACTACAGCAAATTTTCGAGAACGGCGAAATGGAAAATGTACTCTCGGACGTTTCCTATGATTCCGTGATAACCGAAGCCAATAGTCCAGAAGAATCAGACTGGACCGCCCGCATCTCAGAGCTTCACCATTGGCAGACACTTGGGGCAATCGACGGCACATTCGGTACCGACACCAACGAAAATCTTCAAGAGATCGAGGCACGTATCGAAAAGGCCCAAGAACTCTATGTCTCGCTTATGAATGAAGGTGTTGTGTTTAGTCCAAAAAGCCGACCTGATCATTTAGGCCTATGGGCTGAGGCTATAGATTCGTTCCGCGAGGCTGCAGCCATCTAGGTTCTCATTTGCTCAACATCCCCAAAGCCATAATCGAGCGGTGAGGCGCTCGTGGCCGCCGTTTCGCCGGACGAATTAGAACTGTTGATTCGCCTGATTTCTCATGAGCGATCAGTCCTACGTTAGCTTTTCGGAAAGCCTCTCGATTCTCTAGAGCTGCAGACGTGGCATCGTGCGGCATAACCACGAAGACCCGATGCGAGAAGCTTCGATAGCGGATTGCTTGATAAAGAGCCCTCTGCCAATTCCTCAGCTTCAACTCGAAAGAGCAGATCTCAATGGCTGGCAAGGATCGGCTGAGCCCAGCCATAAACCGATGATCTACAGTTTCAGCGATCAAACCACTCGCGAGGAGTTCCCGCAGGTATTTTCTGAGAACGGGTGCAGTCACTCCTACATGCCTTTTTAAGTTCGCCTCTGTTTGAGCCGCTCGCCTGCTCAGGGTCACAGCTACAATCCGACTGGCTGTCGGGTTCTGTAGAAGCCCTGCGTATTCACTGAATTGTTTCGGACAATCTTCCGGACCGAAACAACCCCACACAATGTCGGCTCGCCCTTCCGAACAGGTGCTTTCCATGGCACTGACCCAAGTTCCGGCTCGCTGACGCGACCATAGGGTCGGTTCTGCATTCTCGTGGAAGCTCTCGCTTAGTTCCGATTCCCATCGGAAGGATAGGCTACTCATGACCAACCTCATTATGACGGATGCAGAGCCATATTGGCACGATTCATTTGGTAACGCCTCGGGTGCCAAGGCGCCCTAAAGGACGCCCCCACCGGGTGGACTGTGAACCGGCGTTGCCCGAGCTGAAGTCCTTCCTTTTCATCCAAAACTTCAGCCGGCAAAGAACTACCGTCTTCGTCGCCTACCTTGTGCGGGTCGTTCCCTAGGGAATCAGGATCGCCGTGGAGTTGATAGGCTATCGGGCCGGCTCTGTGACATTTTTACGATGTTCGCCGGTCGTCCGCACCTAAATGCGAGGATACGACGGTGCCCTGGCCGCCGCCTCTCGACTCAAGGAGGGGTACGTCATGAGGTCATATCGCTGTCCACAGTTGAAAGCTACACACAGTCCTCGAAGAGATGTCTTGCATCTGTCTCATGGTCGGTTCTCATTAGGCTACATGTGCCATAGTCCATGCCTACTTTTTCCCCTGAAAGTGCGTTCTCTAATTTCACAAACCGCCGTACCAGTCGTAACCAAGCTTCGTCCAGTAGTCGTCAGGCTTGCTGTTGGTGTAACTGATCAGGCCGATGCGCTTGATTTGCTTATATCCGTACTTGGTGGGCATATGTAGTCGCAGCGGCGCACCGTGATATTGGGTCAACGGCGCTCCCATCATTTCAGTCACAAGAAGCGTCTGGGGATGACGGCAAACGTGGAGATCGTATCCGTTATAGAAGTCTCCGTCGGGCGTCTCCATGTAGACATATTTCGGCTCCCTGCCGTCGACCAGGGCAGGTGGATGGGCCTCGATAAAATCCGCCATGCGCACGCCAGCCCAGTGGACGATCTGGCTCCAGCCCTCGATGCATTTGAACTGTGTGACAAGCTCATAACGAGGTAATTTAAGGAGATCCTCCATGGTCAGAAGCAGTCCGGGAGTGCCCTGAACGAGTGTCGAGCGACTCTCGCCGGCCTCTTCTTTGCCCCGCGGCATCCGACCGCTCCGACTCTCGTTTTGCTTCTTTCTTGCTCCACCATAGGAGCAGGCGGCATCTTCTCGGAGGTTCTCGGCCGGCTTCTCATCGATGTACATGTACTCCCAGGCGGTTACGTCGCGACTGTACCGTGGATGAGAAGCCGATACTGCGGAACCGACGAGCTGTAGTCGGTAGCTTGCCGGATCGAGCATCTTCTTCAGCCCATAAACGCCATTGACTCTAAGATTCTCGGCTTTGGACAGAGGATAGGTAGGCGTCAGTGCCCGCTCATCGAAGAGTTCGCGCGAGATCTCCGCATTTGTCTCGAAGGCCTTTCGGTATCCCTCCGGTTGCATCTCCTCACCGGGCAGATGGTCGAGCCAGCGGTAAAGCCCATATCCAGCAGTCGCTGCTGCGGCTGCCACCATGAAAGACCGGCGGGTATGTCGCCGCGAATCGGAAAGGACTGCGGCATTCCTCTCACCGACAGTAGGTCCTGACGTTTCGGGAGGAGGCCCTTCGGCTATCGGCTTTGGTTCAACTTGTTGTCCCGATGTAGCAACCGGGACTGCTTCGGCTTCAGGTACGGTGCCGGTCTCCGAGGTGCTTTCTGCCTGCTCGGCGGGGCTGCTTTCGCCGTCCAACCCTTTTGCAACTTCGACTGAGTCGCCGACGGCCTGCGAGATAATATCCGGCTTCCCCTGAGGCGGGTCATGTGGTTTTGACTCCGCCGTTTCTTGTTCCGGTGTGTCGTCAGGATTTGATGGATTCTTCTGGTTCGGCTTAGGGATCACCATGACCTCCTCTCTGCCTCGAGGGACACGTCTTCTTCTTTCTTGATTTCTCGGCCGCTCACCATACTCCGAAAGTTGTTCCATCCGGCAAGGACCACCTGCACCACATGAATCACGAAGAAGCCAACAAAGCCCATCGTGATCCAAAAGTGTTCCCATCGCGCCATCTCGTAACCGCCGAGGATCGTGGTCAATAAGTGCAACTGAGTCGGCTTATAGATGGCGAGGCCAGTGACCAGCATTCCGAAACCCATCAGAATGACTGCTGTATAGGCGATGCGCTGTGCTCCGTTGTATTTGGTTTGTGGCGGCAAGCCTTTACGGAGGTGGAGGTCGACCAGCGTGACCTGAATGGCATCCCGTACGCTCTGTTTGTGTGGGATGAGAAACCGCCATTCTCGAGAGACCGCGAGAAAAGTGACATAAGCGATCCCATTAGCTGCGAAGATCCACATGAAAAAGAAATGGTGCCCCAGTCCCGCGGTCACGTGGTACGGTGCATTAATTGCCTTCCAGAACCACTCTGGAAAGAAACGGAAGAGTGTGATCTTTCCTATACCGATACGGTACACCGCGTGCGGATGCCGGTAAGCATTGTCCGAGTCATTCCAATAGATCAGGAGACCGCTCCAGATCATGACGAAAAGTATGGGGAAATTAAGCCAATGCATCCAGCGGATCGCAAGCGGATGCTTTCGATCAAGACGAAGCGGCACGGGTGGAGACGTAGTTTTATTCATCGTTGCCATGTCCTACCGCAGAGTTATGAGTTGAGCTACAGCCGACCGTTAGAGTTGCGCCGCACGCAAAGGTTACATCTGGATGATGGTCGGAGTTAGCGTTTGCGTTCCTGGTTTCGACGCTGCGGAAGACGCAAGACGGTATGCGATGAATAAAACTCTGGCTCTCATCCAGGATGCTTGGCCATGAACCGGAGAATCAGGTCTGCAATCTCGTCGGTCTTTTCGTCCAATGCGAAGTGCCCAGCGTCGAGCAGGTGGATTTCCGCATTCGGAAGATCGCGTCTGTAGGCTTCCGCACCCGGAGCGATGAAGGAAGGGTCGTTCTCGCCCCAGGCCACGAGAGTCGGAGGCTGGTGGTCACGAAGCCAAGCCTGCCATTTTAGGTAGGACGCGACGTTGGTCCGGTAGTCGTAGAGCAGGTCCACTTGAATCTCGCGCTGACCGGGCCGCGAAAGATCGGCATACTCGCTTATCCAGGTATCCGGATCGTAGCGATCCGGATGGGACGTGCCTGCGAGATGTCGCACCTTTGTGGCTTCGAACGAAAGAAAGGCGTTCAGCACCTCAGGATGAGCATTGGGATCTGCCCAGTATTCCGCAATCTTGGTCCATTTGGCTCCAAGGCCCGCTTTATAGATATTGCCGTTTTGGATGATGAGCGCATGCAGTTGTTGTCCGGGGTGCGCCAGAATGATGCGGAAGCCGATCGGTGCGCCGTAATCGTGAAGGTACATGGTGTAATGCGTGACCTTCAGCTTCTCTAGAAAATCACTCATCGTCTGGGCAAGATGATCGAACGTGTAAGTGTAGGTGGTCGGCGGGGGCGCGTCGCTCAGACCGAATCCCGGATAATCCGGGGCAATCAGGTGATATTTTGTCGCCAGCAACGGAATGATCGTGTCAAACTCACGCGAAGACGAAGGGAAACCATGCAAGAGCACAATGGTTGGGGCGTCGCTTGAGCCGGCCTCCCGATAGAAAATCCCGACTCCGTCGACCTGCACGCGATGATAGGTCGTCGTAGCGTTGGTCGAAGGGAGTGGTGCGGCTTGTGCCGTGCCTGCAAAAAGCGCCGTGGCAAGAACGTATATCGAAGGGCGGTTCACTGAGATGATCCTTTTGATTCGAGAAGGTAGAGCTCCGCCTCAGATGAGAAGAATACGGCAAGCATTTCTTGCTGATCCATCCAGCGAGGAAAGCCTAGCGCTGGGGCTGACGACGGCCCGGGCTGAGGATTTCCCATGGCGCTGTGGACTCCGTCCGCTATGGCGCAATGGTAGTCGGCTGGCTTCTCTTCGAGGAGCGAGATTCGAACGGACGGCTTGATTCCTCCTAAAGGCATATTACGTAGAGTATGGTCATGCAGAGGATAAGAACAGTTTGAAGTTCTTGATGGTCAGTTGAGAGAAACTTACGAATCCAAAGGACGCTGCAACTACATCAAAAGGTTGCGGCAGACAAGTTCATCCAGGGGTAGGTGTTGCGCCGGATTGGTCGTGGTCCGCTACAGCAGTTTGGGACCAATACGAAGGACTAACATGACGATCTGAGCGGAGCCAGCAGGCCGCCATGCCAATTCAACTACCCCGCGACATGGATAGCGGGACGGCGTCCTGACGGCCCCAATACCCAAAAGCAAACGATCAAGTTTCATGAGCTTGAGCGAATGAAATTGCGAACGGCGGTGTCTGCAAGACCGCCGCCGATGAGTTTCACCGGCGAGCCCTAGGCGCGCCGAGCTTCTTCGAGTGCCATCGTGTCGAGATATTGACGGTGACGCCAGATCTTTCCTTCCCGAACATCCCATACATGGGCGTATGGAAGATCAGCGCGTTTGTGTGTTGCGCGGTGAACGCAGGCAAAACGGCCCAGAGAGACGACAGTTGAACCGTCTACAAGAAACTCGGACGGCGCCGGCGAAAAGCTCTCCCACTCCTGCATCAGCGGAGCGAACACCTTCTTCATGACCTCGGCAGGCCCCTTCTCCTGAACGTTGAAGTCGACAACCGAGATCCATTCGATGTCGGAGGTCATTAGTTCGATCATCTTGCTGGTGTCACCTGCTGCAATTGCGGAATAGAACGTACGCACAGTGTCGACTGGGGTTGTCATTTGATTCTCCTCTGCTTTCACTTCAGAATCCCCTTCAACGAGTTATGCCGCCGGGGGTGTAGAACGATCTTGCTTGTCATGCATATCGCAGCGAGCTGTGATGATGTAACCGCATACGGATAAGTCACTTCTGCAATGGCGTCACCTAATCCTCTGCGCTTACGTCGCTCCTGAAAGGGATAGTCGCTAGCCTTCAGAAATGTTGACGAGCCTCTCAAGGCAGCCTTGCGCATCGTGTTCCCTGAGTTGATTGCCGAAAACTCAAAGGAATCGAAATCAAGAACGTCAAAAACCGACCTTGTCTCGAAAGAAAACACTATTTTCGGACGCACAGCGGCTAGCCTTGCTCCGATGTGCTTCGCAAGCCGACCTTGGGTCGGCCAAAAGAAGACTCGGCGGTTGAGAGATCTGCACCATTGCTCGGGCGAGAGATCGATCAGACATTTCGAAAGAGCCGCAGCATTCATGGAAGCCTGATCGTTGATCAGGAAGTTCCCATGAACACTGTGACTGATGCGCACCGAGCGAGGCCGCGGACAGCTTTCGATGTTGAATCGTTGTTCGCCATTGACTTCGCATCGGTCCAACAAGGCCGATGTGCTGAGAAGCCCATGTCTCATTACCTGTCCCATGTCCTGTGCAAGCGAGATATGGAAAAGAGTCGGGTATGCATCTGCAAACTCCTCTCGGCTTATTGGCACGACTAACCTTCCTCAGCGTGTGTTGTGTTCGCACGTGCAATTGCGACCGCCCATAAACCATCGAGCACGATCTATCTGAATTCCTTGGAGCTTACCTGCTCTGCGAAGTCGAGGCGTCTCTGGGCTAGATACCGATGGATATTCGATATGACCACAGAGCCCTCACCAACAGCAGATGCAACACGTTTCACGGATTCGGCTCTTACGTCGCCGACAGCGTAGACACCGGGAACACTAGTCGCGTACGGAGTGGCTTCAAAGCCCCAACTCCCACCGGTAAGAGCAAA
The DNA here is from genome assembly GCA_963735215.1 of uncultured Acidobacteriaceae bacterium. GTDB lineage: Bacteria > Acidobacteriota > Terriglobia > Terriglobales > Acidobacteriaceae > Telmatobacter. The sequence continues at coordinate 44,064 of CAVTKF010000023.1, forward strand.
CCCCTTTTCATCGAGCTTGACGGTGCCATACACCCACCCTGAGTTGGCTCCGCGCCAATCATGACAAAGACGCTGGAAATCGGCCTTCGCATGTTCCGCCAGTTTTCCGATTCGTCCACGTGATGAACTCAAGAGCAGCCTTACCTTCCAGTCTGTCGATTTCCGTTTCTGTGTAGAGAGTGATTCGCGGAGAACGTTCGATTCGTGTAATTAGATATTGCGACATGGTACTTTCCAAAGAAGCACCACGAATGATGTGATGTACGTGTCTAGCAACACTCGAGAGGAAGATCGAGGCTTGTCCAGCAGAGTTTCCCCCTCCGATGACGATGATGTCTCGTTCATGGCACAACAGAGACTCCATCGCAGTCGCAGCATAATAGAGCCCCCTATTTTCAAAATCTTCCTGGTTCTTCACATTAAGTTTTCTGTACCGCGCCCCGCTTGCGATCACGACAGAGCGTGCACAAACGGCCCCACCGCCAGCAAGGATCAACCGATGCGCGCCATCCACTTGTGCTGTGCTTATAACGTCCCGTGAGATAGCGAAGCGGACCCCAAACTTGAGCGCTTGCAGATGGCCACGGCTCGCCAATTGCGCCCCCGATATTCCAGTCGGAAATCCAAGGTAGTTTTCAATCTTCGAACTGGTGCCGGCCTGCCCGCCAGGGGCATTCCCTTCGAGCGACAATCGTGGATAAGCCCTCGGAAGCTGCATAAACGGATGCGGCGAGTCCTGCTGGACCAGCTCCGACAACGGCAACGTCATAGATCGTATGAGGTTCAGGGAGCTCAGTAATACCCAGATTGTCAGCGAGATCGCAGATAGTAGGTCGAACCAGAACAAGACCATTCAGCAGCTCGACTTCTGGCATCTTCGTCGCAGCCACGCCCTTGCCGGGTTCCTCGTTCGTCGGCAACTCCTCTATCCGGTGCGGATAATAATTGTGAACTAAAAAGCGACGGAGGCTAAAGATCCGGATCGCCTTCAAATCCTCGAAGTACGACTCCCATGGATGGATCGCCGATCATGCCGATGCGGCGCCATATGCAAGCGGAAACAATAATGTTCGCGATATCGCCTTCAGCACGCATCAACGCCCGTAAGTTCAGTCGAGAGATTCGCAACAGCCGACTCGTCGATGCCGTTCGTGCTTCAGCGACCGTTCTCTGTGTGTTCAAGAGGTTTAGCTCGCCACTAAAGTCGCCCGTACGCAGAGAGCGGAAAACTTTGAAGCTGCCTCCTCTCACTAGAAGTCGGCTCTCTATCTCCCCTGTGAGGACAACGAACATGTCCGTGTCCCGATCACCATACGTGTACAGACAGGTGTCCTTCGGGACGGTCTCCTCTTGTCCGTATGGCCCGATTCTTTGAAGCATTTCGCCGCTCAATATGGGAAAGGCTAGGTCACTGCGGAACTCCGCGTTTGGGTTGAACGAAGAGACAGGTTCGGGCGATGCTGCCAGGTCTGCTGGAATGAATTCCTCACGCGGCTCGCTCATCTCCCGCATTCTCCGCAGATTGACTGGCGGCAGCGGTTATAGGTGTCCATAGAAGTGTCTCCCGAAATCGAGATGGCTCTTGAGATCGTCTCCATCGTCTCAGGAGCCGTCACAGGATGTAACAGCCGTTAGGTTTACACACCCTTGTTCTGCCCACCATCGACATCGATGATGGCTCCGTGAATCCATCTCGCTTCTTCTGTTGCGAGAAAGGGGACGAGTTCCGCGACATCGCTTGGTTCGCCAAGACGAGAGATATTCAAATGCCGGATCGAGTCAAAAGATACTCGGCATAGTCGATACCTTCCTGT
>CAVTKF010000024.1:0-788891 GCA_963735215.1 uncultured Acidobacteriaceae bacterium
TGCACACGGGGTTCTCTCAGCAAAATTATCTCGGCATGAACGCCAGTGACTACGGGGGCGGCACACCGATTGTCGACGTGTGGCGCAAAGATGTTGGTATTGCCGTTGGCCACGTCGAGCCCCGCCCTGTTTTGATTTCCCTACCTGTTTCAATGCCCACAGCGCGTCAGGCCCAGGTCAGCGTGCGGTATCTTCACAACTGGTCTGTGCAACCCGGCGAAAGCTTCAACACCTTTCGCACGTTCGCCGCGGTGCACAAGGGGGACTATTTCGAGACGCTGCTTACGTACCGCCGGTTCATGTTGAAGCAGGGGTTTCAGATGGCCAAAGCCCCCGACAGCGCCTACGGAGCGATTTGGTGTGCCTGGGGATACGGACGCCATTTCAAAGCCGCAACAAGTCTACGACACGTTGCCCACCGTTAAGAGCATGGGGTTTACGTGGGTCACACTGGACGACGGCTGGCAAAACAACTACGGCGATTGGCAGCTTGATCCGGAGAAGTTTCCGCACGGCGACGCCGATATGCGGGCGATGGTGGATCGAATTCACCGCGAAGGATTCAAAGCGCAACTCTGGTGGTCGCCGCTCAATGCGGCTCCGGGATCGAAGTTGCTGCAAGATGAACCTGAACTGGCGTTGGAAAACCGCGACGGTTCGAGGCGAAAGATCTCATGGTGGAATTCCTACTATCTGTGCCCTGCCAACTCGCGGGTTGTGGACTATCACAAGGAATTGGTGCGCAAGATCCTTGTCGATTGGGGATTTGACGGTCTAAAACTCGACGGCCAGCACATGAACGGCGTTCCTGCCTGTTACAACCCTGCCCATCACCACAAGAGTCCGGAGGATTCAGTCGAAGCGTTGCCCGACTTTTTTCGTGAGATATACGACGAGGCACAAAAAGCCAAGCCCGGAGCACTGGTGGAATTTTGCCCTTGCGGTACTGCTTATTCCTTCTTCACCATGCCGCATTTCAACATGTCGGTTGCTTCTGATCCGGCAAGTTCGTTCCAGGTACGCTCTAAAGGCAAGACGATTAAAGGGCTCATGGGCGACGATGTTCCTTACTTCGGTGATCACGTCGAGCTGAGCGACAATCACGACGATTTCGCTTCCACATTGGGGATTGAAGGAGTCGTGGGCACGCAGTTTGTGCTGCCTTCTTTAGTCGAGAAACACGGCCGGTTCGACCTCACGCCTGATCGCGAAAAGCTCTTCCAAAAGTGGCTGGAGCTTTATCAGGAGAAGGGTCTCTCCCACGGCCAGTATCTGGGCACGCTCTACGATATTGGTTTTGATCTGCCGAAGCCCATGTCATCCGCAAGGACAAGAAGATGTACTACGCGTTCTTTGCTGGAAACTGGAAAGGCGACCTGGAGTTGCGCGGACTGGACGATCGCGCGTATCACGTCGTCGACTATGTGGACGGGAAAGACTTCGGAGTCGTCCGCGGTCCGGTCGCGCACTTGTCCGCAGACTTTTCGAAGCATCTTTTGCTGGAAGCAACTCCGCAATAAGCTTGCTCAATTTCGTTGCTGAGGGATGACTGGAAGCAGTCAGCGACAGAGATACGTGTTGATGAGAAACATCGAGGAGAGAGCGCATGGAACGTCGTTCCTTTTTGAAGACGGTTGGCACGGCTGGCCTGGCGGCAGCTGTTACACCTGCGTGGAGCATGGACGATGGGTCAAATCGACAGAGCCCGGCCCCAGGTTCTTCAGGCGCTGAGACAGCTCCCGAGCAGGCTTCGCCCGAAAAGATACTGTTGAAGGATTACCGGCCCAGATCGCTTTACAAAATTCCTGTTACAGAAGTCCCCAAAGCGAAATTCCCAATCATCGATATGCATTCCCACCCATACGCAAAGACCTCCGGAGGAAATCGCCGAGTGGGTCAGGAATATGGATGAGGTCGGGATTGCGAAGACCATCATTCTTTCGGGAGCCACAGGGCAGGAGTTTGACGATATCTATCGGAAGTATGCTGTCTATCCCGATCGTTTCGAACTCTGGTGCGGCTTTGATTACACGGGCTATGACCAACCTGGATTCGGCCAGCGAGCAATCGCGACGCTGGAGAAGTGCCATCAGGCAGGCGCACGGGGGGTTGGCGAACTTCACGATAAGGGCAAAGGGCTCAATTCGGACAAGATGACTGCCTTGGGCATGCACCCGGACGATGCGCGCATGGACTCTCTGTTTGAGCGATGCGGCCAACTGGGCATGCCGGTGAATATTCACGTTGCGGATCCCATCTGGATGTACGAAGCCATGGACAATCAGAACGACGGCCTGATGAATGCGTTCAATTGGCGGCTGGACAATCAGCCGGGCATCGTCGGGCATTCCGGAATGATCGACATCCTTGAGCGCACCGTGAAGAAGCACTCGAGCACAACTTTCATTGCCTGCCACTTTGCCAATCTCGATTACGACCTGACGCGCCTGGGGCAATTACTGGAAAGGCATCCTAATTTGTATGCCGATATTTCCGCGCGATATGCGGAAACAGCTCCGATTCCTCGCTTTATTTCGCAGTTTTATGCGAAATACAGCGACAGATTACTCTACGGCACTGACATGGGATTCGATAAATCCATGTATCGAGTCACCTTCAGAATTCTCGAGACATTAACGAGCACTTCTACGAAACCGAAATGTTCAGCTACCACTGGAGCCTGAATGGTTTCGGACTGTCGGACGAAATACTGCAGAAGGTTTATCGCACAAATGCAGAAAAAATCCTGACCTCTAGAGAGCCGGCTCGCGCCTGAGCTCGCCGCATGCTCGCTCTAAGACAGTATTCCCCCTTGCACGGAGATCCACAAAGGAAAGAAAGGTGAACGTGAGATTCTTAGCTATCTTTACGCTGTCGATGTGTGTTGCCGGAGCCGTTGCCCAACCCAATTCCTCGTTCTACGTTTCAACGAATGGCAATGATTCCAATCCCGGCACCGAAACTGCCCCCTGGCGCTCAATTCAACATGCCGCAGATACTGTGCGCTGCCGGCAGCATGGTCCTTGTACGCGGTGGAATTTACGAAGAGCTCGTGAGCATCAACGTGTCCGGCAACGCGAGCGATGGCTTCATTACTTTCAAAAGCTACCCAGGAGAGACGGCGATTCTGGACGGAACACACCTCACTCCAGGCGCCAGAAGCGGAATGCTGACGATCCACAATCAGAGTTACGTGAGAATCGAAGGCTTTGAAATTCGGAACTACCGTACCGCCGAACATCGGCTCGCTCCATTAGGTATAAGCGTCACCGGCGCTGGCTCGCATATAGAACTCCTGAAAAATAACGTCCATCACATCGAGCAGACTTTTGATGGCCGCGATGGCCCCGGACACGGCGCCAATGGGTTTGGCATTGCCGTATACGGGACCGATGCAAAGACTCCGATCACCGATCTGATCATTGACGGGAATCAAGTGCACCACCTCAAGACCGGTTCGAGCGAGTCACTTGTCGTGAATGGGAATGTTACGAATTTCCGCATCACGCATAATGTGGTGCACGACAACAACAACATCGGAATCGACGTCATCGGGTTTGAGCGTACAGCGCCCGACCCGGCCGTCGACCAGGCGCGCGACGGCCTGGTAAGCGGGAACCTCGTCTACAACATCACATCGCGCGGCAATCCTGCCTATGGCGATGAGCAATCATCGGATGGGATCTACGTGGACGGTGGCACTCGGATTCTGATTGAACAAAACGTCGTTCACAATGTGGACTTCGGAATCGAAATGGCCAGCGAGCACCAGAACCGCGCAACCAGTTACATCACGGCACGGAACAATCTCATATATCACTGCAATACCGCTGGTGTTTCCATTGGAGGTTATGCGCCGGAACGAGGACGCACCGATCACACCGCGGTGGTCAACAATACGCTCTATGAAAACGATACGGCGGGAACAGGATCCGGCGAGTTCCAAATGCAATGGAACATGGCTGGCAATATTTTTGAAAACAACATTGTGTACGCAGGGCCACATTGTCTCATCGTGCGGAACAGATCTCAGACGGAAAAGACCGTCCAACAAACACAATCGATCACAACCTTTATTACTGTGCCTCCGGACCGCAGGCGAGCACATGGGCAGGGGCTTCCGCCACCGTGACAGGATTCGACAAATACGTTGAGTCAACCGGGAACGACCTTCACTCCAGTTTTTCGGATCCCCATTTCGTCGATCCTGCCAGGAGGATTTTCATCTGAAATCGGGTTCTCCTGCGATCATTGCGGGCGCTAATTCCGGATTGCCTGTCGGAGAACTGGATCTTGACGGTTCACTTCGAGTCACATCCGGAAAAGTAGATATCGGCTGCTACCAAAGAAAATAGGAGACTCCTGTGTCGGGATTGGATGTGAATCGCCGCGAATTCATCAAGATTGCTGTCGGGGCCGGCGCTGCCTTGGCCATGCCAGACACAGGACATGCGGCAAGCTCCCCCAAAATGATCGGCATCCAGGTCGGAGCGGTTTCGTTCGTGGATGAAGGCACCGAAAAAGTCCTTGACGTGCTTCAGGAGCGTGGCGGCGTGAATACCTTGTTTCTTGCGGCGTTCACCTATGGCCGTGGTATCGCCGGAAGGCAGATTCCAGGTCAACCTCTGCCAGACCACGGAAAGCAGGAGTACGACCTCAATTTTCATGGCGGTAACTTCGCCACGCCTCATCCGCAGTACTACAGGAACACGGTCATCGAGGCCGCTCACGCGCCCGATCATGGCAATCTGGACATCCTGGAGGAAGTCATCCCTGCCGCAAACAAACGCGGGTTGAAAGTCATTTGCTGGATGGAAGACGTATTCCGAACCGATCTGCCGAACATCGAGAAGGTCCAGGAGCGAGATCTGTACGGACGGAACAGAGAGACACTGTGCGTCAATAATCCGAACTACCAGAATTTCTTTACCGGCCTGGTGGAGGACTACACCCGTTCTTATGACATCGACGGAATCATGTGGGGATCCGAGCGGCAGGGTGCGCTTTCAGACAGCCTGGGAGCGACGCACGACACACCGCCAATCGATCCAGGCAACGTAACCTGCTTCTGCGAGTTTTGTCAGCGCAGAGCCAAAGACCGCGGCATTAATGTAGAGCGCGCCAGACAAGGATTTCTCGAGTTGGAACAATTCGTTCGCGCGGCGCGGAGCGGCAAACGCCCCGTAGACGGTTGCTTCGTCCAATTCTGGCGGATTTTGTTGCGGTATCCCGAGCTGGCCGCATGGGAAATGCTCTTCACAGACAGCCTTCGCGAGACCTACGCCGCACTCTACAAAACGGTAAAGACGGCTAAGCCGACGATCCCTGTGGGCTGGCACATCTGGCATAACACTTCCTTCAATCCTATCTACCGTGCGGAACAGGATCTACAAGAACTGTCCAAGTATTCCGATTTCATAAAGGTCGTCATGTACAACAACTGTGGCGGCGAGCGGATGGCGCTCTACGCAGACAATATTGGATCGACTCTTTTCGGGGACCTCTCAAAACAAGAACTGACGGAGTTTGCCTTTGAAGTGATGCACCTCAAAGAAGGCAGCTATAAGCAGATTCCATACTCCGGACTTTCGGCCGATTATGTCTATCGGGAAACTCAACGCGCCCTTGAGGGAGTCGCTGGCACAAAGACTCAGATCTGGTCAGGCATTGATGTCGATATCCCGACTGAGCCGAGTAACAGCAAGAGTACGCCGCAAAGCGTAAAGGAAGCAGTACTGGCGGCTTTCCAGGCTGGAGCTCCCGGCGTGATTCTATCCCGCAAGTATTCCGAGATGCGACTTGCGAACCTCAGTGGTGCCGGAGAAGCAATTCGCGAGTTGAAGCTGCCTCGTTGAGAGAGCAGAGTTGATCCACTCCGTCGCGGTTCACGTGGCTTGCGCCAGATGGATGGATAACATACGATTTCTTTCCCACATTTAATTCAAGTTTTATTCTTGCGATACAGGCGGATAGCGGCCGGCTACGACACATTGAAATCATCGCCATCGAATGACAACGTGGCTCTGATCTGAAGCTGCACGGAGCATCAACGTCAACCCAGGGTAGTGTCCAGGGTTTTTCGCACGAACCAACAACAAGCGAATCACTTAAGAGGTAATTCGAAAGCACCCTCTAAACAAATGCGACTTCAGGAGGGATTTGCTGCTCCGAGTATCGCAATGTTTCTCGAGCCTCGTTCTTAAAGCCAAACCAAGCCCCCGGCGCAAGCAGGAAGACATCACCAGACGCGGCCGAAATTGCGCTCTGTTCTGGGTTCCGCAATTCAGAGTCATCCATAACCCACAGTGTCCCACTTCCGGAAAACACCCTTACGATCGTCGCGACCCCGCGACATTGCATCAATTCTGTCCGTGCCCCAACCTCGACTTCCCGATGCGATGCCCTTACAAACGAATCGGTTAAGACCGACTCGAAGCCTCCTTCGCAGCGAGTTCGGACGATAGGCTCTGACTTCCACGTATGGCGATCGACAAGCCTGCTTTCTGTGGGAAGTGACAAACCAAGCATCTCGCGCTCTGCATACTGGCGTGTGAAATGAGTCGGGATCGGACAACCCAGATTCTGGTCGTGCAGACGCACCACCATATCGGTTGAAACCGTCGCAAATTCTTCGAGGATACATCCCATGACCGTGTGGACGACGCCAAGCTCTGAGATTATGAATACATCGCCAGAACGAGGTCGGAAGGTGTGCTGATCGTAAAAGTCGTCTTTTGCTCCGCAAATCCACTTCTGAAACCCTTGCGGTTCGTAATGCCGTTGCCAGTCTTCGAATTCACAGAGAAACACAAGGGCGCCAGGCCTTGTGGCAAGGATATGAAACACCTCTGTCTTATGGGTGATGTGCCGCTGAAAGCTGAAGCCCTGAGCCGCCTCCTGCAAAAAAATGGAGTAACCCAACGGCGTCGCCGCCTTCACCGCATATGACTTGTACTTATATGCGAACCGATACGAGTTTTGAAAAAGTGCAATCTGCCGGCACGTGGATCCCGGTAGGGGACCTTGAAACAAGACCTTCAGAATCGATTTCAGTACCCGTTCTACAGCTTCGGTTTTGTCTATATTCGCATCTGCTCGCAAGTAATCACTAATCGCTGGCAAGAGATCTATGCCTTGAGAGGTTAGTTCAGGCGGCACGGGCGTGCCAGCTGGTTTGTCCAGGTAGTCTCCCAGTAGCATGTTCATACTGCGGTCAGGCATTGCTAGATCCTCCAAACGTCGGTGCAAGGCACCAATTCTGATGTCTCAGGAATTGACGAGCTCCCAAAAAGGCAGTTCGAGCGGTGATTGATTATTCTCAGCAAAACTGATCGATACTGTTTGAGGCATGATCCCACTTGAGTTGCGCAGCTTTACATACTTGTTCGGAAGAAGCGAGCCATCTGACGCAATAAGTAGCTCGAATTGTGACGTGTCTTCGAACAGAATAGAAACCGCCGCGCTTCTGTTATCGGCGCGCCGCACGTGGAATGAGTGGATGCGTCGGAAACGAAGGTTATAGAGAGCTGTCGTGCAGATGGGAACCCGACACACGCATGTCAAGGAGATGGAGTGAAACACAAGGCCTCGTATATCCCAGGTCTTGTCGTATCCAAAATACAGCGTTGCGCCCCCTGCCAATACAAGCGGACAGCTATTTGATCCAGACTCGAATTGATAAGGCATGATTGAGAGATGCTCCGCCGCGTCGCCGTCCATATAGACACGTGTTCCATGCACGTCGTCAAAGAGCATGCAAGAAAACCTTGTTATCTCTCCACCGGATGCGCACGATCGCGTGTGATATACAAAACCCTGATTATAAATTGGAACATTGGCTTCGAGACGTGCAACGACCACGCCTGTATTTGCTCCGTGAAATGGATCAGCGTCAAGATCAACGACAAAACGAAAGGGGCCAAGATAGAGTAGATTGTAGGCGTGTATTGGTGGAAATCCGCGTTGATCGCGCCATTCATATGGGTACTGCCTGGCAACTATTTCTGTCTCGATACCACAGGCCGTCAGAATTGGAGTGACGTGAGATTCCACGCAAGAAATGCAAATCGCGCCCAAACCTTCAGCTGGCCTATATGACACGCGGGAATCTTCGCAAAGCTCTTCAATCAGTGACGACTTTCGCTGTTGCAGTGCATCGAGAGCGAGATAGAAGCGTTCCAGCTGATCCCTCGGCGCGTTGGCAAGAATGGATGCGAATCTTTGTCGGAAGTTAGTTCTGGTCGTATGCGCGTATTGGGTCAACTCAGGAAGCAATCGCCCTCCACAGAATGGAGTTGCGAACAGGATTTGTTCGGTCTATCGAAGATGTTCCGCGAGGGTGAACCTCCAGAATTGGCAAGACCCGATAGACGGAAGCGCCTGCGACTGTCGATTGAGAAACGCCGGACATATTCGACCTTTGATCTAAATTGTAGATGCCGTCGGCTCTTTTCCGAGTCATATGAGCAGCGAATTGATCGCAAAAGTCGTTTTGATCTTCGCGGCCGAAATTTTCAACACATTTCGGCTGGGTTTCCGAAGGCGGGTCTCGACCAGATTCTGCAAGAGCTGCTCCTGCTGCGACGGCTTCCACTCCGACCGCGGCACCAAAATCCTCCAGCTCCACGCCCGCGGCCAGCCCATCTTCAAATCCCACAGCGAAAACATCGACCTCAGCAAGAACGCCAAGCCCCGGGCGGCGGTTCCGGTCTGGTGTGGGTTAACACCGCTAGCAACGTGTATCACTGTTACGGAGCCCAGTACTATGGCACCACCAAGGCTGGCAAATACATAACCGAAGCCGATACAAAGGCTTCGGGAGCTCGTCCCGATCATGGCAAAACAGTGCTCGAAATAGTGCTTCCCGAAAGCAGAATCCAGAGGTTGTAAGGATGTCTGTGCAGAAGTGACGGCCCTTTGCGTCGCCTCTTCTACAACCGGCATCCTGCACCCCGCGGGAAGCACGGATTCTAATTCCAAGCCGGGATTCGAATCTCTGTTTCAGGGAAATTGATTCCCTGTTACCCGTCGAAAAATTCCCTGTTCAGGGAGCGGCAAAATCAACCAAAAAACGCTGACACGCCCATAAACACTGGGCAAAGTCGAAATGCGATGCCGTTCCAGTTGGTAAATTCCCTGTATTTTTCCCTGTTAACGGGAATTTGACGCGGGAGACGGTTTCGCAACTGACTGCTAGCACCGCCAACAAGTCATCTATTATCAATCTCTTACTAAGTGAATTCGAACTAGAGGTACCTTTTCGGCCAAATTCGCAAGAATTCGACTTGGAAAGGGACGAGAGAAAATTCTCTCTGGCTCAAGTTGCGCGTTGAATACGCCGATTTCTCTGTTCGCAACTACGGCAGTACCCTTTCGCGAGAACCGTTCAAACCGCTACAAATTCAAAACGTCGACGTTCATAGTGCCGCACGCAGCCTCTCATTCACGCGGAAAAAGCGCATCGTGGAGATATCAGGACCTACGAATCGATTTTTGGATGAAGCGGTGTAAGGCCCATGGACCACTGTTCGAATCCGCACATAGTATCTTGATACCGGACAGAAAGCAAGGCCACGCCATTCCATAAGACCCCTATTTTGAAGCTGAATGCTCTTTAGGGAACGGCGGACGTCTTGCTCTCACGATATCGCGGAAAATTCGGAATTGTTGGTCGGGAGAGAGTGAATGCTGGCGGACCTGCGAGACGCGTTACGGCAATTGCGGAAGGCACCGGGGTTTACTGCAACGGTGGTGATCACGTTAGCTCTGGGAATCGGAGCCACTACTGCCATCTTCACGCTGGTACACCAGGTGATGCTGAAGTCGTTACCAGTGACGAAGCCTGAGGAACTGTGGCGGATTGGGGACAAAATCCGCTGCTGCAACTGGGGCGGATATGACCTGCCCCCATTTTCCGCACGTTGATAATACAACTCAGCCAGCCGCAGCCGTAGCGGTGGGAAAGTGAAAAACGGTAGTATTGTTTTTCAAGTGGACGGAGTCCGCGTCTTTTCCACGGCTTGTTTTTGCCGCGAACGCCGCTGGCGTTAGATAGTTCAGGCTGCTATGCGGCCGGCATTGGTTGTAGTCCTGCCGCCAGCTGGCGATGATGCGCCTGGCCTCGAACAGGTTCTGGAACCAGTTGATGCGCAGACACTCCTCGCGGAGCTTGCCGTTGAAGCTCTCCACATAACCGTTCTGCGTTGGTCTTCCCGGCTGGACATGAATCAGATTGATCTTCCGTTCCAGATTCCACGCCAGAAAGTGCCGACTGGTTAGCTCCGGGCCATTATCGCAGCGAATCGCCTGAGGCAGACCGCGTTGGGCGATGATTTCGTCGAGCACACGCGTCAGGCGCAGACCTGCGAAGCTCGTGTCCACTTCCATCGCCAGGCTCTCGCGCGTGTAGGCATCGATCACGTTGAGCACGCGGATCGTGCGGCCCGATGCCACCACATCATGCACGAAGTCGAGAGCCCACTCCTGGTTGGCAGCTGTGTAGACGCCCAGCGGAGCGCTTACCCGCACGCAATGTTTCCGCTTCTTCCGGCGCAAGGCAAGACCGGCATCGCGGTAAATTCGATGAACGCGCTTGTGGTTGATCACGGCGTGGCTTATATTCCGGGATTCTCGACGCTCTTAACCAACAATGATCTGATGTTTACGACGACTGAACCACTAGTATTGCGACAACTTGCCGAGACTTATCATGTTCACTGGCTCGTCGCACGTCCAGGTACTGACATTGCCTTGCCCCGGCCCCGGCCCGCATGGTTGCAGGAGCAGAGTGAATGCGGCGACCTCCGAATCTACAAGATCGAATAGCCAGTCAAAAACCATATCTCCGCATCGCAAGCCGTGCGTTCAATTCTGAAAACCTGCCTCGCGATTCTATGCAGGCAACCAAGCTGATCTTTTTTCACTGGAGCACGAGACCGGCATGAATAAATTCTCCAGCTACATCACCCGGCTGCTCACGTCGAAGTAGACCATTTATTCGCATCAGTGCGGTAGCGTGAATGGTTTTCTTCTGACCGTATCTCTACACTCCCGATGGGGATACAGAAACTTCGAGGATTTATGGGTAGAGTAAAAGACCAGCTTCGGGATGCATTGACATCCCTATTGAACCGTTAACGCCACCGTTCCGACCGTAGAGCTGATCGAGCCTGAAGCGCCAGTCACGCTGATTGTATAGGCTCCGAGCGTTGTGCCGGAGTTGGCACCAACGCCACCACCGTTTCCGCTGCCTCCTGTACTGCCACCTCCACAGGCCGACATTCCCGCGCTTACAAAAAGCACGAACAAACCAAGGATGGCCCACTTCGCACGCCGCCGTCTGAACGCGCCGAAGAACAACGCCAATGCCAGTGCGGCCCTCCTGACGGAACCCAGAATCTTCGATTCTCCGCGCTGGACGCCGCAGTGGTAGTGATCGTAAGCGTCGAGGTCTGGGCAGCAGTGCCGCTGAGGGAGACTGAAACCGAATTCAAGCCGCAAGTAGGCATGTTATTGATGACCGTCATCGCCGTAGTCACAGTGCATGTCAGGTTCACTGCTCCGCTGAACCCGTTCGTTCCCACCACGCCAACCGTTCCCGTATTTCCGGAAGCCGAGCCCCGCGTTACCGTCATGGATGTGGTTGCGCCGGGTCAGTTGTAAAGCCGGGTGGAGGGTTGACCGTGTAAGCAGCAGAAACCACATTACTGGGGGGTCCTGAGGAACTTGGACTGAACTTGGGAGCCAAAGCCAACAGGTTTGAAGTCGCTACGCGCCTGTTGTTGACACTTATTACTTCCGCCGCACGGCTCGGTTATTGGAGATGCGTTTTGAGGTCGATTTAGTACGATTTCCTCCAGGCACAACAAGAAATAATCTTGGAAACGCGCTCGATGAGTATATTAATTCGACTCCAGACGGGCTAAATATCGAGGCGGCGTCTATGACCAGCGCGTTGGGCCACCATCTCAACAAGATAGTGTGAACGATTTCCGGGTCGAGATGGCGGCTTGATTGCCCGGGAGCAATCAATTGCCTCCTCTGCAGCAACGACTGCCATCCGCGAATCATGCGAGTATCGAGACAATAAATAACCAAAATATGGAAGTGGTCCATGGGGGGCGAGGGATCGCTGGCAGTCATCTCGGACTGTCCAGTCCTGGAAGGGGGCCAGTCTTCCCGGCCAGACCTTGATGGCGCCCAAGCGAGGAGAATACTCTGTGCTCAATTTCTCATCAGTCGATTCGGTTGCGGCGCAGGGGATTCGAATCCGCGTAACAGGGAAAAGTGTTTCCCTGTTATACCGGTGATAATTCCCTGTTTCGTTATCCTCGAGAATCGGGGATCGAAGGGTGTAAGCAGTGGATATTCAATGGGATCGCGGACCAACTGACCACAATTGCAGACCAAATTTGCGAGAATTCCCTGTATTTTTCCCTGTTAGCAGGGAATTAGGTTTGGAGAGCGGTTCACACAAGACTCCACCCACCGCCATAAATTACTTATAATCAATATCTTGAGAGAGAATTGCCAACTTCTCGCATATTCTCGGCGTAATTCCCAAACTTCTGCGACCGAAAGGGACGAGAGAAAGATTCTCCGCGCTAAGATACCCGCGAAGATCGTCTGAATTCTCTGTTCGCGGATCCCGCAGTGCCCTTTCGGAGAAGGCGGTGGTGCCCGTGCGTCGTGCCGCCGGAGTGGGGCCGATGGTAGCGCTGCGCAACGAGTAGTCGAAGACCACAAGCCGCATCAGCGACGCAGTTTTCAGGCGCGAACTTCCCGAACCACTGTTGTGTCACATTCGCGGCACACTCTTCGCACTCCCACCGAGACACAACATCGTGGAATTCGCAATCAAACAGCCCGGGCCGGCTGATGCCGGATCAGCATTCTGATAAACATGACCCATGAACTTGGCAACGCGATTCTGACTGGCTGGATTCACCGCCCTTCTCGTTTTTGCATGTCATGCACCTTTCAGGAATTCCGCCAAGATCCGGTCCCGTCTAGAGAACGAGGCACGCTCTTCAGTTCCATAGTCCAGCGAACTTTTCAATTACCGGGGTTTGAAGCGCCTGCACAATGAGTGACATGTTGGCGGATGTGTCATCGAACGCTTTACCGGTGGCATTCCAGAGGTGCCTCCAGCCATCGTCAAATTTACATGCGGCCGGGAACGCATGCGGTCTAAGAGAACGCTTCATCTGCGGGCAGGCCTATGACGGCCAGCTAGTTCAGGAGCGACTGCCAGTTCGTAGGCACTCTCCCTGCCGGTCCGGGAGCGGGCTGATTTCTTGGATGCGAATGCGGCGGAAGCAACTCCACACCCTTGATCATCGATTCCGTTTCGTAATCGAAGAACCAGTCCTCACCCGGCTCAAAGCTGGTTATGATGGGATGCCCCGTCGTCGCTGCATGCTTTGATGCATGCTGACTCGGAGAACTGTCACAGCATCCGATGTGCCCACACTCGGCACACCGGCGCAGATGAAGCCACCAGCCCTTCGGTGACGCCAGGCATTCCACACACCCTTCGCCACTTGGTCTCGAATCGGGATTAAGTCCGCGCTGGTCTCTCTTCATTCGATTTTCCTTTAGACGTTGGATATCCCGCGAAGAGTTCAAGGCAGCAGCAAGGTCTTCCCGATACCGGCCTTCTCTGCCGCTGCTTGATCCTCAGCCAATTCACAGAATGGCAGTTTCGCCAGTCGGAATTGCACCCTACCGTCTCGCTCCGCTTCGGCCATGCTTTCAAGATGCATCCCAAGTTAAACAAGCGAGCATTAGTAAATAGTTTGGATGAAGAAAACGAATTAGTCACGCTTTGGCGCTTCGACTGTCTGCTCGCGCCCACCAAGCCCTAATTCCTTTCCTCTCTGAGAGCCTTTGGGAAGCGGGTACACGTCCCGATTGCCCTCCGTGACTCGAAGGCCTCTGCCCACCTTAGCATGATTTGCAATTAGGCCAGAAGTGGAGTAAAGAATCTATTGGACGACGATATCGGCCGCACTTTCGCGGTCGATGGAGCCTCGAAAGAGTGGGGAATCCGAACTTCTTAAGTCTTTTGCAAGCCCACGCCGTCACGGAGTTGTGCGCCATATCGGTGCGACATCCGATATAGTTCAACCTCTTTCTTCCCCAATGTAAGTCGGATTAACGCAAACTTAAATCGCAGACCTCCCGATTCGCCTCACGTCGACAGAATTCAATCGGAATCCTCAACCGGGAATGACGCCCTCGGCAATACTGTCCGTAGACCGGCGGAAAGGCTATTTATGTCGGGCAAACAAACCGCAATCATAACGGGGGCAACAGGAGGTATTGGCGAGGGTTTAGTCGAGAGGTTCCTGGAAGAAGGTTATAACGTCGTAGCGACGGCTCGTGACGCCCATCGGAAGTTGACTCCCTCAGGCAGTCTGATTCTCGTCGATGGCGATGTCGGCAAGCAGCAAACTGCTGCCGATGCTGTTGAGGCAGCAATCAACAACTTCGGAACCATCGACATTTTGGTGAATAACGCTGGCATCTTCTTAACCAAACCTTTCGTTGACTTCACAACCGAGGACTTCGACGCACTTGTCTCCACTAATCTGCTCGGATTCTTCTACATCACTCAGCGCACTGTGAAAGAGATGCTTAAACAAAAATCGGGGTGCGTTGTGAGCATCACAGCTGCGCTTGCCGATCGGCCAATCGCCGGTGAAAATGGCTCGATTTCGATGATTACAAAGGGTGGGTTGAATTCAGCGACACAGAATCTCGCAATCGAGTATGCCAAAGATGGTATTCGCTTTAATGCCGTAGCTCCGGGCGTGGTCGATACACCAATGCACCGGGATGATCCCAACGACTCGACGTTGCAGCCAGCCATGAAAAAGGCGACTGTAAAAGATATTGTCGATGCCGTTCTTTACCTGGCACGGGCCGGTCATGTGAGCGGAGAGATACTCCACGTGGATGACGCCGCGCCGGCTCGTCACTGGTAGCCGCATTTAGCTTCTTGTTAAATTGGAGATCTCAAGATGAACGATCGACAAATGAAGGAGCAGCATCCTGGAGTGCAAGATCAAGCGATCCGTGCGGCAGTGGATCAGCATTGGGCGGCGTCCGATGCCAACGATTTTGAAAGGGAGCACCTCATCTATCACGAGGACGCGGTGCTGGAATACCCTCAGTCAGGCGAGCGAACTCGCGGTCGACGCAACATACAGAGCCAACGCGCTAGTCAGCCGAGCAAAAAGCGGTTCGCCATCAGACGAATCATTGGTGGCGGTGATCTTTGGGTCACCGAATTCATCCTGACCTATGACGGCAAGCCCTCTTACACCGTCAGCATCATGGAGTTCAAGGACGACAAGGTTGCGCGGGAAACACAGTACTTTGCGGATCCATTCGTGGCTCCTGCTTGGCGCACTCAGTGGGTCGAACGGATGGACGCGTAGTCTCGAGGCGCAGGAATTCGCTAACGACGACGCCATTTGCAGTTTGCATCATAATCGTCGAGAACGGAGATTAAGGCCAGTGATCCGCCAAGCCCTGATGAGTGCGTTTACGGAGAAGTCGAACCGTGTCTTTTGGGGTATCGTTACAGCACATTCTCCGACGGAGGGACAAGAGGTGGATCGTTGTTGGGTCCCGTACTGCCAGAAAGCAGAGCAGACCGGTTGTAGTCCAACGCTCGAAGGTCGATTCTGTTAGCGGCCGGTAAGGCGTTCGCCTAGCTTCCGCGACGTTCGTGCGCGCTCTGTTTTGCAAGCGGGGGTCACTGCTGGTTCAAGCCTGGATCCTGGTTCATGAAAAGTGCGCGTGATGGAAGTGCAAGCGCTGTGCCAGAGTTGCTGATGAGCTCCATGATTCGAAGAAGAAGCTCTTCGCGGATAGCAAAGAACTCGTTCAGGTTTCCGGTTAAAACATGGCAGAAAATCTCGACATCGAGACTGCTCTCGCCAAATCCGATCAAACGAACTCGAACGACATTAGAATCGACCATCGAATGCTCATGGAGAAGCTCCCGGATATTTGTCAGCACCGCGCGAAGCTGTTCCAGCGAGGTCTCCCGCCGCAATTCAAGAGTGGTTCTGAAAGAGCTCTTGTCGTAGCGGCTCAGATTTTCAATGTTCATGGCTGCCAACTGACCATTGGGAATCGAAAGCTCTGTTGAGTCAAGCGTGCGGATTCGAGTTGAACGCAGATTGATGGCTTCGACCGTACCCACCGTGCCGTCTACGCGACAGGAATCGCCCACATGGATCACTTGATCACCCAGAATTGAAATGCCTCCGAGCAGATTCTCCAGCGTCTTCTGAGCGGCAAAGGCTAGCACGACGCTGCTGATGCCAAGTCCAGCAATAGCTGCGGTTATGTCAAAACCAGCGATAGAAAAGATTAGCAGTGCCGCGACGAGAAGTACGAGGACCTTGAGAAATCGCTCGCCAAGGACAACGATCGAGCCACCTCCAGAGGAATCTGCCGAGGCTGCCACTTGCGCGCGCTCAGCCCAATGATCTATGAGTCGCACCGCCAGCCAGGCCAGACCGGCCGTCAGAACGATTCCTACGAAGCCGACGTAGTGCCCTCGAAACGGAACCGGAAGACCAAGGAGCGCAACGCCAATCCGGTGGAAGATGATTGTCAGAACGAGCCTTGCCGGCGAGGCGATGGAATCGTGGAGATCCTGAAGCATGGGGTGGGGCCGCCATCGCATCCACATACGGATTGCGCGACGCAGCAAACTCACGATTCCCCAGGAAAGTGCAAGGGCCGGAAGAAAGAGCAACAAAAAGACTATCCAACGCCACAGGGATGTTCCGAAGACTCGATCAGCCACCAGAAAGTGGGGTAGGCGAGACTCGATTTCCTTTCCTTCAATTACTTCTTGACCGTACAGTTCCGCGGCATCGGCTACTGGGCCCGAGGAGAACAGCCCGAAGACTCCGAAGGACGAGTCGGAGACGTGAACAATAGTCTTCCCGGCGCCCAGCATTGACGCGTCAAGCGACTCTCGACTCAACGCGGGCGCAACCACGGACACGATGACGAGGAGCGTCACGATCGCGGCATTGCGAAATGGAGGGAAGGGACCGCGATGCTCGTCTTTGCTTATCTTCAAGCGGTGGCCTGTCGCGATCCTCGGGTTTCCGGGGCTCTCGCCGATTGGATTTGCCTCTCCGGCCATGACCCGCTTTCCAGCAGAAACTCGGGGACTTCAGCAGAATGAAATTCTTGGCAACCGCGATTCCTACTGGATTTCAGGATGCTTGCAAACACGATTCTGTTGCACGGATTCTTTGGGATGTGCAACGATTCGCGCGAAAACAGGCTCTTAGCCTTCAGCCGCTGAAGATGTCCGTCCGCCGGATTTGAAGGAAGGACGAACCCAACATGCTCGAACTATGGGTTAACCTTGCACCCCTGATTCTCGCCAGTGCCGTGCTGCCACTTCAGACAATCCTTACCCTTCGCCTGGCGCGCTCCTCCAACACTTCGGCTTTTCATGGGTGGCCGGGATGATGACGGTCCGCCTGATTCACGGCTGGTGGTTCGGCATCGTGCTTTCTGCGAGCGCAAAACACTCTGAATCCGACTCGCCGAAATTCATATTGGGAGGCATTCTACTGGTGCTGGCCGTATTGCTCTATGTAAAGGCATTGCGCAAAGCGTTGGATGCCGAAGACGAAGACGCACCGCCGCCCAGTTGGGTCATGAAGGCAGGGTCGATGTCGCCGCTGACGGCCTTCGGGGCTGGTGCCGGATTCATGACTGTTAGCGCCAAGTTCCTAGTCTTCACGCTCGGGGCGATCGGCGCAATTACCGAAGCACACGTGGGTGCCTCGATCTCGCTTCTAGTATTCGTTCTCTTCGTATTGCTGGCGGAGATTGCCCCCTTGACGATCGACCGAATTGCTGGAAGGATTCAGCGCGTGGCTCGAAAGCGATGAGCGAGCCATCACTATCCTCTTTGGTCTCGTGTTCGGCACGTGGTTCCTCTTCAAGGCACTGAAACAGCTGAGAGTTTTCTAAGTGGGATAAGATTGGGTCCGCGCTTGAAAATGAGGGTTAATCGCATCGTGTCCCAGGATCTCACTGGGGCGTGGACATTCAATTTCAGATTTGGTTCGGGGTCTTGCGAGGTGATCGTATGTCGGTTCAGATTTCGCAGCGGAATAAAATTCTGATCCTGGTGGCATGTGTCGTCGTTGTGCTTTTTCTGATCTTCGCGCCACCTCTCTCTCAGAGCCAGAGCTATCACGACTTCGCCGACCGGCGCACCATCCTCGGCATCCCGAATTTCTGGGACGTTATCTCGAACTTGCCCTTTCTGGTTGTCGGTCTTATGGGGCTGATTCGGTTCCGCGACGTGGCTTCACGCATCCTGTTCTTCGGGATCTTTTCCACTGCGTTTGGGTCGGCGTACTACCACCTCGCTCCTGACAATGCGCGCCTATTCTGGGATCGCCTGCCCATGACAATCGCTTTCATGTCGCTGTTCGCACTCGCGATCAACCAACGCAAGCTGGTCGCTCCTCTCGTTCTTCTGGGAGTCATCAGCGTTGTCTGGTGGAGAGTTGCGGATAATCTCTGGCTTTACGGTCTGATTCAATTCGGAACAATGGCGGCCCTCTTCGTGATCGCTGCCCGCCGCGAACCTGGTCTCTGGCCGGTCTTCATTTTCTATGGCCTCTCAAAGATTACCGAGCATTTCGACAAACAGATTTACTTCGTATCTCCACTCAGCGGGCATACGATAAAACACCTCCTGGCCGGAATCGCTACCTGGTATATCTACCGCTGGGTTCAATCTTCTCGATCCGAACCAAGGTCTGAGGGCTATACCGCCGCACCCGCCTGAAAAACACTGGGACGCCGAACTCGGCCACTACATGATTGCAACCGTCGCCATTAAGTCTATACAATCAATAACTTGAAAGAAAATGACTTGAGCCTTTAGCAGTCATCCCCACGGCGGGTGGTACGCGCAGCATTACTTCTGTGAAGAGGTTGATTGGTGCAGCCCGATTCTGACCCGGAGGTCGATCGATTGGAATACACCGATTGGTGGAATTCATTTCTCAAAAGATCGGAGTAGATGCAGACCATGATGTCCACTGTTACGACTGGCTCGCATCGCGCGATCTGCTCCTTCGGGTCGTTTTTCGGTTCTGATCGCCGCGCCGATTTCGCCATAGCGCTCGTCTTTCTTCCGTGGATTGTCGCAGTATTTGCTATGAGTGGACCTTGGGCTGCGCTCGGACTGCTCTGTTATTCCTTGATGGCATATATTGCCGGCTACGGCATCCTCGGTATCGCAGTACCGGCCTGTGACCGCATCAGCGCCATTGTCTTTGCTCCCGCGATCGGCATTGTGTTCCTCTCTTCTGTTGCTGCACTCTTGCTCAGGTTGGGTCATCCGCTTATCTGGGTTCCGGCAATCTGGACGGCGCTCATAGGCATCGGACTCCCATTTGTATGGACTGACCGTAGCCGCTTTAAGGAAAAATCCGTCTCCTACGGAGCAAGCCTCGTTGCGCTCTCGATTCTTGTCTGCGCAGTTTTTTTCTATCCATCGGCTCGAAAAGACGCGGTCTTAAAATCGGATGGAGGATTCAACTGGATATATGTCGACACGCAATTTTTCTATTCGATTGCTGCAGATATTGAGAGTGGTGCCCAACCGCCAAGAATTCCCGGAGCAACCGCTCTAGAACTGCGCTATCACTTTGCCCCATACGCTCCTGCCGCAGTTATCTCTCGTTTTTCGCGGCTGAATTTGGGCGATGCCTTTGCCCGCATCACACGCGGCGCATCTATGGGGGCACTCCTGCTCTCTTGCTTTGGACTTGGTACCATCTTGTCGGTGAAAGCTACCGGACAAAAGTTCGGGGGAGTCATGTCCGTCGCCGGGCTCTTTTTTTACGGATCGCTCTTTGCGCTCTTTACTGATGACATTAGTGCCGGATCTGTAACCAGGGCCGTGCTTTTTAAAATTCCTGAAGTGGATGTGCTCGCTGATGGCGGACCGTTCAGCCATCTCATCCTCGGTCATTCGGTGCTACATGGTTTGATCTGCATCACAGCAATCATGGGCCTTTGCCTTATAGAACAATCTCCTGCGATTTTGCAATCCCCGCGAAGGCTCGTTTTGCTTCTTCTACCAGCAATGGCTGTACCTATGAACTCCGTGGCAGCTCTCTATTGCGTCGGTACGGTAGGAATTCTCCTGTTTTGGAACAGCCTGGGACAACTGAGGTCCTGGATCCAGATCGCACTAATGGTCTCTCTCTTTTATGGCGCCTGGGCGATCATGGACTACCGTCACTCTCCCGACATTGCAGCATCATCGATTGACCGACACCCTCAACTTCTGTGGTGGCCACTTGCCGCCGAATTCACCGCGGGCCTCGGCATTCGACTCCTGGGCTTTCGCTGGATATCGCACCCGCGTAAAAATCCATTTGCCGCCCTGGTTCTAATTGGTTCGATTGGGCTCCTACTTTTTTATGGATTGCTCCAACTTGAAGGCAACGAGCGCTACGGAATCTACTATCTTCAAGCCATGTTCAGCATCTTCGCCTTTTCAAGGTTTACACCTGAATTCTGGCGCGGCGCCGAACGATCCCGGCTGATCGCGGAATGGCTGAGCGTAGCCCGAGGGATTCTGGTTCTGGTTCTCTCATCTGGCGTCTTGATCGGAATCATCGCCCTACTCTTGCGGCATCCTACCGACATCCCTTTCTTCCGATCAAAGCTCCTCATCTGCTTTCTTGTACTCTTGTCTCTTTTAGCAATATCAACGCTCCTGAGGCGAAGCCAATTACCCAAAATCGGTCCCCTATTCCTGATGGCGACGCTGATGATCGGTTTTCTAGCCTGGATTACGCCATGGCTCAACTACGACATGGGAAGAGCAAGACGAGATGTAAGTCTTACCCCTGGCGAGGTTCAGGGCCTGATGAGATTTCGTGAGGTCGCCGCACCGGGCGAGCTGTTCGCCACAAACAAGCATGCAGTTGATAGTCTCGTTGCCAACCGTGAACGCTCATACGGATATACGGCGTTATCGGAGCGTCCTGTGGTCCTTGAGGGATATTTAGATCACGGCGTAGCTTATATTCCGGGATTCTCGACACTCTTGAGCAACAATGATCTGATGTTTACAACCACTGAACCAACTGTATTACGCCAACTTGCCGAGACGTATCATGTTCACTGGCTCGTCGCGCGTCCAGGTACCGACATCGCCTTGCCCCAGCCGCGTCCCTCCTGGTTGCAGGAACAAAGCGAATCCGGCGATCTCCGGATTTACAAAATCGAATAGCCAGCCAGAAACCAGATCCCCTACCTCGCCATGGGGTTGGTCTGCCCCAACTCTGCGCAGAGCCACATCTAGATGACACGACCATTTAGCCTGCTCCCAAAATCCAGGCAGTTTGCCGCGCTTTCGCTTTCTGAAAACCCGTATCAGGAGGTCCTCGGTTCTTCAGAATTCGGGAGATACTCCGGCAGGTTATCTGTTTGATTGGCGATCATTCTCGAAATACCGCCTGCCAACTCATCTCTATTCCATCTGTTTGTCACATGCATAGTCAAAGAAGGTCAAAGAGATTCGGTTTGGCTATCCGATTGCACGTCTCGGACAGGGTAGGAGGCCAGTGATACCGCCGTCGAGCAAGGTGGAACACGGCCACACAACACCAGGGGTCAGGTCCTCACGGATCGCCGGTGAGAGCGCGCCTAAGCACTTACGATTGCACACCAGTTTTCAATTTTCGCAAAACCCTTCCCGCAAGACTCGAAGACACCACACTTGGGGGCAGCACATGGAATCGATTCGAGCGGTATGGAGCGCAGTTCGGTTACTCGCTGTTTTAAGCTGCGCGATTTTCGCGAGCGAGAGCGCCGTTGGGCAGGGCATCACAACCGGATCAATTGCGGGCACGATCGCCGACCAGCAAGGTGCTGTGGTGCCGCAGGCCGCGATTAGCGCTGTTGAAACCGCAAGCAATGCCGCATTCAAGACCGTGAGCGGAGCAGACGGCCTATTCATTTTCCACGACCTTCCCGTCGGTACTTACACATTGACGGTGGAAAGCGGAAGCTTCACTCCTTTTGTTGTCAACAATATTCGCGTGGTCGCCGGCGTCACCACGCAGCTGGGGATTGAGAGGCTGAGCGTAGGAACATCGACGACGTCGATCACAGTGGAGTCCACCACGCCAATTCTGGAAGTAACTCAGGCGCAGGTCACTACTACTTTCGATTCCACCGCGATACAGAGCTTGCCGCTGAATACTAACTTCGACAATCTGGCTCTTCTCGCCCCCGGCGTGGTGCAGACCCATGACGCAAGCTTCAGCAATTCGAATGGAGTGGGTATCTCGGCAAATGGGCAGCGCGGCCGCTCCAACAACTTCGAGATCGATGGACAGGATAACAACGACAACAACGTAGGCGGTCCGCAGGTCTTCTTCGGCAGCGCCGACGCGATATCTGAAATTCAGATCATCACCAACAACTACGGAGCTCAGTACGGCCGCAACATGGGCTCGGTGGTGAATTACATAACGAAATCCGGCACAAACAGCTTCCATGGTACCGGCTTCGAGTACTACACAGGCTCATGGGGAAGCTCCCTGCAAAATGGGCAGAAGAGTCCGCTGTTTGGATTTTGCACGGCTGGAGAGGATCCGACGACAACCGGATGCACCCCCGTCACGGTGCCCCGCACTGTCGATAACAAATTCGGTGGGACATTAGGCGGCCCCATTCTCAAAGACAAGCTGTGGTTTTTCTGGAGCACCTATTGGGACCACACGCGGGATGGGGGTGCTGTTTCAACCTCGGAAGGCGCTATAACACCGACGCCAAACGGCTTGACCGAATTGCAGGCGGCATTTCCAAGCAATCCAGCGGTAGCTTCAGTGGTAAACGAGGGCCCTTATGGGATAACGACCGGTAATCCAACGCCGATCGCGAGTTCGGTGATAACGCAAACGGTCACGGATGGAGCCACTTCCGCCCCAATAGAATTTGCCGGCGTAGCTAGAACGGTTCCGGCCCTGTTCAACGATGGAGAGCAGTTGGGACGCGTGGATTGGCAGCCGACAACAAAAGACCGCTTTTTCGTCCGCTACTACTATCAAAACGACCTGACCACCGGCGATCTGGCAAACTCTGCAACGGCCATCGCATCCGGAGGATACATTGACATATCTGGCAGGACTCACTCGATCGGCGCCGACTGGACACATACCTTTTCGCCTGCGTGGATCAATCAATTGCGATACAGCTACCAGCAGGCGGTGAGCGGATTCGAGGGAGGCGGTGTGACCAATTGCGTCTCAACCAACTTCACCGCATGTCCGACTTTTGTTTCCTTTTCGGATGCCACCGATTTTAACTACGGTTACGCAACCAACTTTCCCCAACAAAAATTTATCAAGATAACGCAGGTCCAGGACAATGCGAACTGGAGCCATGGCGTTCACAACATTGCGCTGGGCGGCGCCTTCGAGTATCAGAATTCTCCCGGTACCTATCTGCCAAATTACAACGGCCTTTTAACCTTCCAGGACTTCAATTCCATCCTTCAGGGGAATGGCTTTCTTAATTTAACCAATGGCAACCCGGTGACTCCTTTTACGGAAAACGATTTCGCTCTCTACTTTCAAGATGACTGGAAGGTCCGACCAGACCTCACCCTCAATCTTGGCTTACGCTGGGAGTTCTTCGGCCAAGCAGCAAATGTACTCCATAATTTGACGGTGCAGCGCGAAACCGGTCCCAATCCGTTTTGGGATACCTCGCTTCCGCTCTCCGTGAGAACTTTCCAGGAAGTCCCTAACCGCTGGAAGAACTTCCAGCCGCGGATTGGCTTCGCGTTCAACCCCAATCGCGGACGGCTTGTGATTCGTGGGGGATATGCCATCAATTTCGATCCGGCTTTCTACAACATCTACAGCAACGCGGCCATTCAGGCCCCGGTATCGATTGCCGGCGGGATTGGCTGCGGCGCAGGATATCAATGCTTGCCGGCTAACGGCACGACGGGAGCAACGGTGCGCGCGCAGAACCTTGGAGCCCTACAGCCCGGCCAAGATCCGCGGTTCTTTATTGAAGCCCCTCTGTTGCCCAACTTCCGCAATCCTTACACTCAGACCTATTCCCTTGGTATACAGTATGGAATCGGCAACGTGGCGGTCGTCGAAGCACGCTATGTAGGCAACCACACCGCGGCCCTCTTTCAAGCGCTCGACGAAAATCCGACGCTCGAACCACTGGCCTCGGCGTTTCCCAGCTTTGTTTCTCCGGGCGCGCTATGCCAGGACCCGACTGCTCCCGGATTTCAGACTTTGAATTGCAGCGTGGGGGCGTTCCAGGCTGCGGTAGGGAACACTGCCTTCTCAAACTACAACAGCCTTCAGACAAACGTGACCACGCGCGCGCTCCATGGCCTAAGCGGAACGCTCCAGTACACCTTCAGCCGGACCATCGACAATACGAGTGAAATCCTTCCCACCGGCGCAGGAGGAAACACGCTGGAGTTCGCGCAAAATCCTCTGAATACCAATGAGGCCGAGCGGGGCGTGAGCGGTATCTCTTATCCAAACGTAGTTGCGTTTGGCTTTGTATACGAGACTCCGCACTTCGTCAAGGGAAATGGCTTTCTCGCCAAGATGGCAAATGGGTATTCGATCAATACGGTATATGGATACAACAGCGGTCAACCATTCACTCCGTTCCAGGGACTTCAACCCAACCCAACCGATCCAAATACAGCCGTGGGCGGAACATATTGCGACGACAATTTCAATCAGTCCGTTCTGGGAGTAACCAGCTGCCGACCGATACTGACGAACCCGCAGGCTCCGAATTTGCCGTCGTCCTGGGCCTTGAACACCGTGACCGCGGCTGACGCCCTCAACAATCCTTTCCCTGGTGTAGGCCGAAATACCCTACGCGGACAGACCTTCAACAATCTGGATTCGAGCATCTTCAAAACGACTCCGATCACCGAACGTATAAAGGTGCAACTGCAGTTCAACGTCTTCAACACCTTCAACCGGCAATTCCTCGGCACACCCGGCGCTTTTCTGGGAGCAACCAATTTCCTCACCGGGGCCTTTAATGAAGGGACGGGCCGGACAGTGCAACTCGGAGGGAAGATCGTCTTCTAGATTGCGCTCTTCGGCTGAGTTTGCCAAACGTCCCGAATTGCTGCGGCACGTGGTTCCTCGTCAAAGCACTGAAACAGCTGAAAGTTCTCTAAGTGCGATGAGATCGGATGCGTGGTCGAAATGAGCCGCGGCAGAGAATCAGAAGCTGTATGGGTCGCCTTCCGCTGTCAAGGGTGCTTTTGCAACTTCGGGGCGGCCAAAGGCGAGAATTCGATCCAGCAGCTTTGCTGAGCCAGTGCCGGCGAAGCCTGCAACAACGACCGTGGCCAGGCAGGTGAGCACCGCGAGCCGAGGGCCACCCTGGCTGAGAACCAACGCAGCCGCGGTAAAAGGCAAGTGATAGCCTCCGCTGATTCCGCCCGCTGCACCCGCCGCACCGGCAAGATCGCTGGGTACTTGAAGCGACGGTGCAAACACTCTTCCCGCGAGATCGCCGATTGCCAGAAACGGCACAAACAGACCGCCGCATCCGCCTGCCGCTGCTGCCGCTGTGGTGGCAACTGCGCGCAGCAAATCGACCGCGAGCACAATAAACGCCGATGTTCCCGTCGCGCTCTCGACCCATGTGATTGCCCCGCCGCCTGGGCCCACGGCGGCCGACGGAGAGGCGATCATCGCGATCATCACGGCGGCGCCAGCCAAGGCCAGCCCGCCAAGCGCGAGCCGGACGATGGGGCTGGCCTTCCAAGCCTTCGCTCGATAGATGGCGGCTCCTGACAACGAGGTGATCGAGCCGGATAGCACCCCGATGAGCAGCGCCGTGATGAGTGCTTGATATAAGCCGTGCGGCGGTTCCCTGGGAACAACCAGGCGGATCAGGTTGACACCGAGGTAAATGTTGAGGAGCCATCCGACGAGTCCGCCAACGAGTGCCGCCGTTATCCGCTCGACATTGAGCGGAGCCTTGTGGCGTCGACCAAGCTCGAGAATGTACGCGGTGCCAACAAGCGGAATTCCCATCAACACCGCAACGCCAGCCGCCCCGCCGCCAACGGCTGCTGGCCGAAGAATGCGATGCCAGCGAGCGCCAAGAGCTGCGCCCGTGGCGACCCCGAGATAGGCTGCTGGGGCCTCGGTTCCCATCGGCCCGCCGAGCCCTACAGTGGCGCAGATAGAAAGAAGGCGAATCGGTACCAAGCGCCACGGAAAGCGTTCCTCAGCGCCCGCGGATGACACCATATCGTCGGTGAGATGCGAGCGGGCGGCCCCAGGCGGAAAGCTTCTCCACTCGGCTGCCCACCGCGAACGCTGCGAACTATCCGTTTCACTCAAACCGAATTTGTAAAGCACCAGAACGGAGAGAGCCACTCCGAGCAGCGGCACGAGGACAATGACCCAGGTATGCTGTCTGGAAACCACGTCCAGCATCGCTTTGAGCACCTCTGTGAACCCAACGACCAGCAATGCTGCAATCGATCCGCCCAAAACTCCACCGAGCGCGGAAAATGCGATGGTTGAAGGCAATGGCGAGTCTACGGCAGACGCTGTCAGTTCTCTCATAGTTCGAAGAATCCTTGGTTGCCGAGTTCGATGGTTGATCGTGATCTGGGGCGGAAAACCCCGGTTAAGTTCAGCAAGTGTTACGCGGACCTCGCGTACTTACTGGTGAGTGGTGGAATTGCGACGCGAACAGTGGGTATGCGGTGCCGCTCAGCATGAGCCGAACAGCTTAATTCGGATCTGTTTCGGAATCGACTTTGACCGAATCCGGCGACCGGGCAGCGCCGGGCAATAATCGGTAGCCGTCGCGAGTACGGATGTGATACTTCTGCAGTTCCTTGCCTACCAACTTCACCTTGATGGAGCGCCATCCGCGGTTTGGGTTGGCCTGGGGATAATAGCTCAACGTGTAGAGGTGGACCAGATCTTCCTGAATGGAGGCGAAAGCCTTTTTCTCCTGTCGCCAATCCTTCGCAAAGTAAGCCTTGCCGCCGGAAGCCTTGCTGACGCGCTCGAAAGCTGCAGCCGATTGTGGATCATCCTGTGCCTGACGCGTGCTGAGGATATAGATGATCGTTCCTGTTGATTCGGCCAACTCCGACACATCTTCCGGAGGAACTGAGCTGGCATTATCCGGTCCATTAGAGAAGACCACGATAGCTTTTCGCCCTTTCAGCGGCGCTGCATCTTTCACGGTAAGCAGGAGACTGTTGTAGAGAGCAGCATCGTCGCCAGCCACGGAACTGCGGACACCGTTTATCACCTGGAACGGGTCGGAAGTGAGTGTCGTTGCGCGCAGAAGATTGCGGCTGTAGGAATAGAAGGCAATTCTGCTTGATCCGTCCATGGAGCGGATAAAATCTGCGATTGCATCCTGGGCAAATACGAAACTACGGTACATGTAATTGCTGGTATCGAAGAGAATGAACAGGTTCGCCGTGGTAATTTTTGGAATGGCGTTTTCGAGCTCATTTGGGAGCGACGACGCTTGAGTCGGCCGAGCGGTCTCCATCGCGTCGTGACCCGCGCGGCTCTCTTCAAACGTAGAGATGTTCTGAGGAATCTTGTCCTCACTCACGGAGAAGTCTGAAGGGTGGAGACCGGTCACGTAGTTCCCATGATTGTCCGTTACGGCAACATTGAGCTGGACGAGAACTACGTTCATACGAAGATTCATCGGTTCGTCCTGGGGTGCCAGATGAGTTGAACCGACTCCCACGTAAAACAAACAAGAGAGAACTCCGAAGGTCGCGAAAGATTTCTTTGCCATGACAGATCCCAGTGTTCAGTATTTGAGGAATTACTTAAGAGCAACCGTACTTTCGCCGATGACCGTGATCTTGCCATTCCGAAATTCATCCCCAGTTTCCTGCATGGCCCGGAACAAGGCCGGCCAATCATCGATACTGCTCGCAAAGAGGTTGACGACCATGCGACGGGTGAGAGCCGGGACAAGAAGATTAAGCATCACCGGCGAATAGCCCCGCTCATCTGCCAGTCTCGCCCAATAGAGATTGTTGGACTCCCATGATTGCGCAAGGAGTCGACTGGCGTTCCCGCCGAACGCTGGAGGAGGCTTCATGCTGATAAGTGCGCGGGAACTGTTCGACAGCAAAACGGAATGTGGCACGCCAAAGTCCGCCGAGAGGCGTTCAGGACTGACATCGGTCGGATCTTCTCGAGAGAGATCGCTCAGTTCTCTGTTCGCTGGTCCCCAGCTAGAAACCTGCTCAGGGTACCGCTTCCGAAACTCGACAGAAAGGAAAAACGTCTCCGACGGAAGCATTCTGGACGCCGCTGCAGAAGCATTTTCCGGCCTTTGAAGGGCTGCCTGTATCTGTTCCAGTCGATCGGGCGTCAATTGGTCTGCAAGGATCCCGATTACCTTCGATCGCAATTGAGGATTCGACGCTGACGCGGTAAACAGCTCTTCCCCGGCGCGTTGATACAGCGCGGCAGCGTGTAATTCGCTCCTGCTCGACGTCCACCAGCGCGCCAGAACTGCATCCATGAGGAGGTCCGGAACAGTTTCATTCCAAATCAATGCCTGAACATTCTTGGGTGCAATCAATTCGCCCTCGAGGGCAGCTAGAGCGTAAGGCAAATCGACAAGAGAACCGACCAGATATGCGCCACCGCCGGCCGGGGCGCCAACACCAATCAACATCGAATTGCCCCACAGCTCACTGTTTCCCTGTACGGACATCGACGAGAAGTCATGGGAGCGTACCAAGAGCGGATTGGAATGCAGAACCGCGGCGCCTGGTGGCTCGTAGTAGGCGTAATTCAAGCCGACCAGCGTGTCTCTTAAGAATGGAGTGAGTCGGCCCCGGGCGGCCTCAAGCTGAGACGGTGTTCGTGCCGACTGAATGATCTTTGTCAGGTCAGTCCGGATCTGCAATTCGGCATGGCGGCTAGTGTAGACAGAGGGAGACCATTCGGCTCGTTCGGTCCCTGTGAAGATGGGGCGTGGCATCTCAAACTCTCGCAGGTTTCCAGCAAGAGAGAGCAAACTGTCGCCGATATGGGCGCCGTGTGCCATCTGTGTCAGTCCGTCATAGAGGCCCAGTAGCGTGTCGAGGGACACCAGACGCTGGTCGTCCATGACGCCACGAATTCTTTCAGCGACTTCCTGGTGCACGCGTCGACCGTCAGAAGTTTCCTGAGTCGGACCGGCGAGAAGATCGATAATCTCATCCTGCGAGAGGTCGGTTCTCCCTGTAGATGCGGCAAGAACCGCTTGCAAACCGGTTCGGGCTGCGTCGAACAATTGCACCGAATTCGAAACAGCGATAAAGGGTTGAACCATATTTTGCCACGACGAATTCTGCTTTTCCGCCGGGATCTCACCTTGCCGGGCTAGAACTTGCCAGATGCCGACCTCTGCTTGAAACGCGCCAAGCGCGTTTGCACGCAGAGCTGAATTCGAAATCGCATCGATCCGGTCGGCCACCTTCACAAACTGCCTAATAGCGGTGACGTCCAGTGATGGAAACTCGGCGAAGATCGGAAACCAGCGGTTATATTGGGAGAATTTGCCGGCGATCAGTTGCTGCGCATCATTAGACAACCGTCGATCAACGGGTCTTGCAGCATCCAAGGCATTCAACACGAGAAAGACCGCAGTCGGGCCGCTATCGAATTCAGAACGTGAAGATGCAACCAATGTTTCGAGTGTTCGCTCGGCGCTATCGCAACAATGGTTGAGCTTCATATGCTCATGGCCATTGTTGTTCTTTTGCGAGAAAGCTCCCTGCCAAAACTCACGCTTCCCCGGAATCTCGGGCTCACCTCTGGCATTCCACTTCAGCGAGGCAAGCAAGATCAGGAGACCGGCGTTCCGCGGAAAGACCCCATATGCAGCTTCTTTATTCGCTGTGGATCGATAGGCTGAATATAGACGCTTGAGACGAGAGCCTTCAACGATATGCGCTTGTTGGGTTTGATTCAAGCGAGACACGACATCGAAATAGGCTGCCAGCCAGCCGTGGTCTCGAGTAAGCAGAGCAGACACGAAGGCTCCTGGGGAGCTTGGACTTTCTTCCACCAGATCCTGCCACGCCTTTCCAGATCCGGTGGGTAATTCGACCCTTCCTGAGTGGATGCGAATTTCGCCGCCGTACATCTCAAATTCTGGCGCGAGGGGTAGCAATTTCACGAGGCCGGGTGACTCCTTCAGCGCAACTCTCGTATCTTTGTCGCATCTCGCCAAGGCCCAATAGAGTCGATCCAAGGTTCGATCGTGCAGCAGTAAGTCAAGCAGAGTCGAGCCCGGGTTTTTGGTCGACGCAGCGAGTTCTGTCCAATCCTTTTCCGTGTAAAAGATCGGAACCCGAGAATCTGGGAATTTATAATCAAACGGTTCAGACTTCTGCAACGCCTGCTCAAGCGCGGTTAGAGGAAACCCTGAGTCAATCGTCAGGAACGCTCGTTCCGCATCTGCGGTCGCGAAAGCAAAATCTCTCTTTCCGCAGGTCCCCCGGGACTTGTAACCAAGAACCTCGATAAGGCGGCTCGCATCCGCGCAACCTGCAATATGGATCATGCCGTTCGCGCCAGAGAAGGACCGCACCTGCCGCGCGTGATGCACATACCGATCCAACAGCCGGAGGAACTCAGTTTCACTTCGGCCTTCGTATCCGTACAAGGAGACACTGTGGGCCAGCATCGGCATCACTTCGTCGGGAGAAATCTGCTGGCTGATACCGGCCATGCGAAGAAACGAGCGCAGGGGGCCGGGAATCACAACGGTTTCGACCGAGAGGCTTGGGCCCGGCTGTTCGACAGAGCCACCTTGATTGATTCCGGGAGGTTGCGAACCGTCAAGGGGCAGTGCGCTGACGCAGGATTGAGAGAGGACGAGAGCTACGAAGATGGACTGAAAAGGAAGAGGGACTTTCATGGTTGATTACCCCTTCAACCAGCCGTTACCCCAACTCAAACGTTGCGGCCAGGATAGGGCGAGAACCCTTCGATGGCGGAATGGGACGTCTGATCATTTGATGGTTGACTTAATGCCGCGATTTCAATGATTAAGACAGGACGATCTGCCGGGTCCTGATCTGCTCGCTATTCGATTGGAATCTCTTAAGAGTGGCGGGATTCAGTCTTGCGCCGCTTTCCGGGAAGCGGGAGAACTGTTCGGTGAAGATGATTCGGAGAGCTCATGATTAACTCCTCATACGAGAGGCCTCTGAGGTGGCCATTGCTGCGTTGAGAAGACTAGGCTCCTCCTCGCTTTTTGGGAACTGGTAAAGCGCACAGGTCATGTCCGTCCCAACTCACTTATTTCCGTTCGATACTGCATTCTTAGGATGCAGTCACTTAATACCGGTAAATTGCGGCCGCTCCCGTATCCGTGGGCATTCGCTCGGTCGGGACGACCACGACCTGGCCGCCTCTATCAAGAACCAACTGACCCAAATCATCGAGCAGGTCGTCGACATGCGGATGGCTCAAGTCGGCGAACTCGACATGCCCCGTCGCCGCGTCGATGTGACCTGGGACTTCACGTTCGGCTTCGATCAACAGCGTTGTGACACGCCCGGACAGGGCTGCCATGGAGACCTGCGTCACTTCATCGTCTGCGAGGCCGCTGGGTTTCGCCTGCCTGAATTCCTCAACCAATTGATTGAGGCGAGACAGATACTGTGGCTCAACAATACGCCAGGCGCGTTCGCGGAGTTCATCGATCGACATGGCGTCGGGATTTATATTGATCCCCTCTTTCATCAGGAACGGATTTTGGCTGACTTTGCGGAAAACGCTGTGATATTCAGTCAGCGCCGCCAACATCAGCGGCAGACCTGAAGGTCGCGAGTGGTGCTCCAAGATGGAACGGTCGATTGCACGGAAGAATTTCTCCATGTCCTTGTCAATCTCGTCGCTCTTCCCACCGTGGCCATGATGCATTGCCCCGCCGACCCCACCATAGGAAGCCACTGTTTGATGAGGCTCTGCGAGTTTCTCGCCAAGCGCGTCCGTGATGGTGCGTGGAACGTCCGGCTCGAGATCGATTTCGTCAAGAGCGTCGCGGTTGCCCTCGAAGAGCTTGATCGCGCCTCGGCTCAAGCCAAGTACCTGATAGCGATCGGCCGACTGAAGTATGCGCAGCAGCGGCTTGGTGTGAAAGCTGTCCGCCGCAATAGCTAGCTCGTGGACCGGTCTCTGGAGCTTATAGATTCGAAACAGGTCGGGCGCACTCAGCACGGCGAGTCCGTCCTGCGTGTGATTCCAGAAGTCGGGCTCGCCAGCCAAAGCATCAAGCGGCTTTAGGAGTGGCTTGACCTCGCGCGTCGGATATTTCTGCTCAAGCGATTGCTTCAGCTGTTTCACGAGGTTTCGATAGCGAATTGGATCTTGCCGGTTTTCAGGAAAGTGCCGGTGAGTCGGCTGGTAGAGCGAGAGACACGGAACCTCATCGGAAACCGGAAGCTTGACGGGTAATTCATTCGCGTGGAAAGTCATGTTATTTTTCCTGACATCGATGCGCGGCGGTTTATGCTACGGCACTTGTTCTTCCTTATGTAGCTTCACAAAGCGATACCTCCCCGTGAATTGAATGCGGGGAGCATCGGCATGGGCCCCACTCTTTTCGTCCACCCACCCGTAGAGAAACTCGGCACCGAGATCAAAGCTGCCCACCGGGTTCCATATCAGGTTGGCTGACGAATAGGTGGCCTTGTGATAGGTGGTGAGCGGCTGGAAGTCGGTATTCTGAACCTGCACAAAGCTGAACGTTCCATTCGAGCGAAGCGACGGTTTCCAGTAATGCTGATAACTGCCATAGGTTGCAAAGATTGGCAGCGCCCGCAGTGACAGGTTCGTCTCGGATCTAGGTGCTGCATCCAGGTTCAGGCCTGCGGTGTCACCCACATACCGCGACATTCCGTAGCCGTAAGCAACTTGCACCACAGCAGTGTCAAGCCCGTGCACGCTCATTTCGCTTGTGGCATTCAGGCCCCATCCAAAGGCGGATTCACTTCCCTCCCCATCTGGCAGCTTCACCTTCAAATTTCGAAAGTCAGCGGCCAACTGGACATGACCACGTTCCCATTCCTTTCGAAACCGAACTGTGCCATCGGGAGTGGGGGTGGCCGGCGTTGCGGGCGATTCATCTACCGAAAATGCAATATTGGACGATGGCGTCTCGAGGGAGACGTACATGCTCGAGCCCTTGCCTAGCCCAAAGCTGTATCTGGCCTGCGGAACACGCACACTGATCCCAGCATTTGGTCCCTGGGTGTCGAGTGTGTCCGGAAACGCATCTGGATCCATGAAGTTGCTGAACGTCTGGCCTACGAGAATGTTGTCTATCTGGGCGTAGAAATGGCGCAGCCGTGGCGCGGTCGCCCCATTGGCACCAAAGAAATCTAACTGCAGGAACGTTCGTGCTTGCTTCGAGTCGCCCACAGGAATGCGAAAGTCTGTCATAAAGCGGCTCCCACGGATGCTCGTATTGAAACCGCTTGGACCCGATACATGTGGAATCGGTATCGACGAAGTGATAAACGAATCTGGGAGATCCGAAACTGTCGGGTCATAGAGGAAGTCGGTCCTTATCGACCCATCGAGTTTCAGCATGGTTTGGGTGCCTGGAAGGTGAAAGAACCCAGGTTCATCGATTTCAAGGGGAGCGTTGTAGAGTCGCGGCGCATCTTCCTCGTCTTCCCCAAAGGTCCTATGACGCCTGGTCGCCTCGCCTGCAGCTTGCTCCTCCTGCTCCAGAGTCAGCTTAGGTTGTGGAGGAGGAGGTGGCGGCGGCGTAGTTTCGATAGCTCCAGTGTGTGGAAGCTTCTCTCCGTGCAGCGCATCTAACTCGGACTGGATCTCGGTCATTTGGATTCGCAGCTGATCCATCCTGTCCTGCAGCTTGCGGACCGCATCCTGCTGTGCATCAGTCTCCTGCGCCGAGGTTTTCTTTCCGCCCAAAAGCAGCAAAATCAAAAACAGCGCTATCGCCATCCACATCTTTTGCATAGCCATTCTCCTCCTTCAGGTCGTTGGAGACATCGCGTGCGCTATTCCAAAAAAGTCTTGCGGTAGAGTGACATTGGGAAGAATGCTCTGAGCCTGGTCCGACTCACATGCATACATTGTTGAAAGTGCGGGCTTTCGTTTCTTCTCACTTGCAAGGTCGGTGAGCAGGTCCATGACTCTCTCGGCAAAAAAAAGAACGAGGTCGCAGCCGAGGCTCTAGATAATGGACGAATAGTGACAGGCTCAACAAGACAATAATGCTGAGCAACGCAGATGGCATCTGGGATGCTCGCCATTGTGTCAAGGTTGGTTCACACGCCTCAGGCCTCCTCGTGATTTTTTCCGTTCAGGCTTCGGGGACTTCTGTCAGTTGTGACAGTTGTGGAACACCCATGAAGTGATTCATGCTGCGACGGATACATGTCATGGATTTCGATCCCAGGCAGGTAACATGTATCGGCGAGATTTACGTGTGCCATTCTGCTGTTATGGGCGATCGCCATTACAGGCGATCTGTTGCGCTCATGAAGCAGTACCCCACGGACAACCTTTGATCCGAAGCGCCTATTCGAGTAGGAATCAAAGCCAGGCTCGCCATCGAACTTTGTTCGACAGCAAATCTTGTTCGCTAATCGGTTCCTGATCGTCAACGCAATGTTCCATTCCATCAACACCCGGAAGGAGTACGTATTGTGAGCACACTTGTAGCCGTTGTATTCAATGATGAGACGACCGCGTTCGAGATGCGCGCGGCGCTGATCAAAATGCAGAAGCAGTATCTGCTCGAACTGGAAGACGCCGTTGTTGTGACGCGGGACTTGCAAGGCAAAACCAAGTTAGACCAGGCCATGAGTTTGACGACTGCGGGCGCAGTGGGTGGCGGCTTTTGGGGCATGCTCATCGGCATGCTCTTCCTCAATCCTCTGCTCGGCGCTGCAATTGGAGCCGGCGCTGGAGCGCTCTCTGCCAAGTTCACTGACATTGGCCTCGACAACCAGATGATGAAAGACATGGGAAGCTCGCTTAAGCCCGGTTCGTCGGCGCTTTTTGTGCTGCTCAGAAAAGTGAGTAGCGACAAGGTTCTTGAGGGTCTGAAGTCGTTCGCGACCAAAGGAAAGGTGTTCCAGACGTCGCTCAACAAAGACGATGAGAAAGCCTTGCGCGAGGCACTGGAAATGGCGGCCTAGCAAACAGCGGCCTGAGTCGATCAACTTGTGAAGGACCTCGGCGAGATCCGGAGGTCATTTTCGTCCTTGCGCGGCGCAACGGTTACCAATGATCAGGAGGGTATAACCATGGCTGAGCAGGCTAATGCACGACCCATCGCGCCGCACAAGCCGACGAAGACGGGGATGGAAAAGGTGCTGGACACCATTGAGCGAGTGGGCAATAAAGTTCCTCATCCAGCAGTGATTTTTATTTGGCTGATCCTCGCCATAATTGTGTTGTCCCACATCTTCTACCTGATGGGCGCGGGGGTCACGTACGAGTCGATCAACCCCGATACACATCAGCCCGAACAAGTCACGGCCAACGTGCAGAGTCTTCTGTCACGTCCTGGGATCGCCTTCATGTATGAAGAGCTCATTCGAAATTTCATGAGCTTCACCGCGATCGGAGTCATCATCGTGGCGATGCTGGGCGTCGGGGTAGCCGAAACTTCAGGCTTGGTCAAGGCGTTGATTAATAAGCTGGTGGAGGTTGCGCCGGCAAGGGCATTGACGTACATTCTCGCGTTCGTCGGAATTGTCTCGAGCATTGCGGCCGATGCCGGCTATCTGGTCTTGATTCCGCTCGGGGCTGTGGCGTTTCTCAGCGTCGGCCGTAATCCGCTTGCCGGGCTGGCTGTGACCTTTGCGGCAGTCTCCTCCGTATTTAGCGCGAATATTCTGGTCAAGCCTCTGGATGGCATCCTGCAAGGGATCACCAACGACGCGATTCATCTACTCGATCCCAACCAAAACATCACTCTGACCGCAAATTTCTGGTTTTCATCGGCGTCGGTTCTCCTGCTCACCTTTGTCTGCGGGTTCCTTACCGACAAGTGGATTGAGCCCCGTCTGGGACCATACAAACCAACAAAGGAAATCGTGGAGGAAGAGGGGGCGGGCGCCCCGGAAGTCACGATTTCTCCGGCGGATCAATCGAGAGGATTGAAGTTCGCGACCTGGGGTCTGATCGGAATTCTGGTTGTCTTCTGTCTACTGGTGCTGCCGCCGGGAGCGCCTCTTCGCAATGCGGAAACTGGCGCGATTATGGGCGACTCTCCCTTCATGAATGGTTTGATCGTCTTCATCGCGCTAGTGTTTCTTGTGGCCGGCGCTGCCTATGGCTACGGCGCAAAGACCATGAAGAACAGTGCAGAGGTTATCAAGGCCATGGAGAAAGCAGTCATTGGACTGGGTGGCCTGATTTTCCTGTTGTTTTTCATCAGCCAGTTCATTGCCCTCTTCACCTACAGCAAGATGGCGACGGTTGCGGCCGTGAAAGTAGGCGATATTCTGGCATCCGCGGGGCTTGGCGGTCTCACCTTGCTCATCGGGTTCGTCTTGGTCGTCACCGTCCTGAATCTGTTGATCACTGGGATCATTCCAAAGTGGGCTATTTTTGCGCCTGTCTTTGTGCCGCTGATGATGCGGCTCGGCGTTCATCCCGAAGCCGTGCTGGCCGCATATCGAGTTGGCGATTCGCCCACCAATGCCATCACGCCGATGATGGCATACTTCCCTTTGATCGTTGGATTCGCCGCGAAGTATCAGAAGGGCGCGGGCGTGGGTACAGTTATTGCCATGATGTTGCCCTACATCTTCGTAATCCAGGTGATATGGATGATTCTGCTAGTTCTATGGCAGATCCTTGGGCTTCCATGGGGCTTTTGAGACAAAACTTTCTTCAACCAACAAGAGCAGCGACGCTGAACCGATCTTCAGGAGCATCCAATGGCATCGACAAATGGCATTCCTATCGAAATCAGCTTGGAGAGCACGCCGCTTGAAAAAGTCCGGGCAGGCATTTTAGTTGTGGGCGGGTTCACTGATGGCACGTTCCCGCGTTCCCTGCAACTCGATCGTGACTCGATCGGGAAAATGTCCGACGTGATCAAGAGCGGCGACCTCGATGAAAAACCTGGCTCTTCGCTGCTTCTATACAACTTGCCCGGCACCCAGGCGGAACGGGTGTTGCTCGTAAGCCTGGGTAAACGCGGCGACTTCGGTGACAAAGCGTTCCGCGCTGCGATCGGCGGCGCCGCCACCTTCTTGGCCCGTGGCGCGGCGAATGATGCAGCGGTAACGCTCGCCGACATCGAGGTGCCGGGCCGCTCCTCTGCCTGGCGCCTGCAAACGGCAAGCCGGATCCTGGCTGATGCCACCTACCGGTTCGACATCCCCGGGGTAAATAACGAAAAGAAAGTGAAGCGCGGCGCTCGCAAGGTCACGCTGCTGACCGCACAGAAAGCCAACGACGAACTCAGCAATGCGGTGCGCCGTGGCCGGGCCATTGCTGAAGGCATGGCTCTCGCCAAGGATCTCGGCAATCTGCCGGGCAATATCTGCAACCCGCCCTTTCTTGCCGATACTGCGCGTGCCCTTGGCAAGGAGCTCAAATTCGACGTTGACGTGCTGGAGCGTGCGGACATGAAGAAACTGGGTATGGGCGCGGCACTGTCGGTGGGACAAGCGTCCGCCCAACCCTGCAAGTTCATCGTCATGCACTACAAGGGGTCAAGAAGCAAGCCCGTTGTACTCATTGGCAAGGGAGTCACTTTCGACACCGGCGGTATCTCGCTGAAGCCCGGCGCAAATATGGACGAGATGAAGTACGATATGTGCGGCGCGGCCAGCGTGTTCGGCGCGATCAAGACAATCGCTCGTCTGAAATTGCCGATCAATCTCGTAGCGATCGTCCCAGCAGTGGAGAACATGCCCGGCGGCAATGCGACCCGTCCCGGCGACGTTGTCACCTCAATGTCCGGCCAGACTATCGAGATTCTCAATACCGACGCCGAAGGCCGCCTGGCTTTGGCCGATGCTCTCACCTACGCCGAGCGCTTCGAGCCGGAGTGCGTGATTGATGTTGCCACCCTCACAGGCGCGTGCGTGATTGCATTGGGCAATCTCACCAGCGGTTTGTTCGCCAATAACGATGAACTCGCCGATCAATTGCTCCAGTCCAGTAATGACACCGGGGATTACGCGTGGCGAATGCCAATGTTCGACGAGTATCAGGAACTGCTCAAGAGCAATTTCGCTGACATGAGCAACCTCGGTGGTCGCCCCGCAGGCAGCATCACTGCGGCCTGCTTCCTCAAACGTTTCGCCGATCAATACAAATGGGCACACTTTGATATCGCCGGCACCAATGCAGTATCGGGTGATGCCAAGGGCGCGACCGGCCGGCCGGTACCACTCCTGACCGAGTTCTTAATTGCACGCGCCGAGAACAGAGCATGGGGCACAAGCCGGAACCGGGCAGCATAGCAAGCCCGACATCCGCATTGGAGATACACACGCAGAATAGTGAGGAGGCTAAACGCGTATGGCTGAGTCTAGCGAGAAAGCGCGCAAGTATTCCCGTGACCATGCAGAGAGATTTCGACATGAACTGCTTGAGTTTCTTCGCTTCCCCAGCCTCAGTGGAGACCCGGCCCATGCCGACGATGTAAAGCGAACGGCAGAATGGCTGGCAGCGCATTTGCACGCACTGGGCCTGGAGAAGGCCAAAGCGATGTCCACGGCCGGCCATCCGGTTGTGTATGGAGAGTGGATGGGTGCCGGGCCTGACAAGCCGACCGTATTGGTGTATGGGCACTATGACGTGGTGCCGGCCGTACTGGAGGATGGTTGGGATTCGCCGCCGTTTGAGCCGGTAGAGAAGGACGGCAAGATCTACGCCCGTGGCGCGACCGACGACAAAGGACAACTGTTCATCCACGTCAAAGCACTGGAGTCGTATCTGGAAGCCAACGGCGGTGCCCCGGTCAATGTGAAATTGCTGATCGAAGGAGAAGAAGAGATCTCTTCGCCCAACCTGGCGCCCTTCATCAAGGCGAATCTTGACCTGCTTAAGGCTGACGTATGCGTGATCAGCGATTCCTCAATGCGCACGACTGAAGAGCCGGCCGTCACTCACAGTCTTCGCGGCATGACGTACCTTCAAATCGAAATTCAGGGTCCAAAGGACGATCTGCACAGCGGATTCTGGGGCGGCGCGACGCACAACCCGGCCCTCGCTCTGGTCGAAATTCTTTCCAAGCTCTACAACGCAGACAATACCATCGCGGTTCCGGGCTTCTACGATGACGTGGTCCAGTTGACAGCGCAAGAACGCGAGATGATTGCGAAGAATGCGCTGACCGAAGCACAGTTCAAGGAAGCTACCGGTGTACCGGCGACCTGGGGTGACAGCAAATACACAATTCGCGAACGGGTCTCCGCCCGTCCCACGCTCGAAATCAACGGCTTGTGGAGCGGCTACTCCGGCCCTGGACCCAAGACCATCATTCCGGCCAAAGCTGGCGCAAAACTGAGTTCTCGTCTGGTTGCCAACCAGGATCCTGAG
Organism: uncultured Acidobacteriaceae bacterium; assembly: GCA_963735215.1. Lineage (GTDB taxonomy): Bacteria > Acidobacteriota > Terriglobia > Terriglobales > Acidobacteriaceae > Telmatobacter. Next base: position 39,654 of record CAVTKF010000024.1, read on the forward strand.
AAGATATTCCAACTCTTGAAGAAGCACATTGAGTCAATCGCGCCGCCCACCGTGAAAGTGAACGTAAGTCTGGTAACCAAAGGCAAACCTGCGCTGATTCCTTTTGATCTGCCGGAGATGCAGGCGGCTGCGCGCGCCTATCAAAAAGGATGGGGCAAAGCACCGGTCTTCACGCGTGGCGGCGGCAGCATCCCAATCGTGGCCGACATCTACGACATGATGAAGATTCCGGTGGTCATGATGGGCTACGGGTTGGACAGCGACGGCCTGCATGCCGCCAATGAGCACTACAGCGTAGAGATGTTCCATCGCGGCATCGAAACGGCGATTGTCTATCTCGAGGAATTAGCGGAAATGGCCTCCAGACGAAAAGCGTTGGATAAGACTGGGGTCCGAGCCGCATGAGCCATGAGTCCCTCCGCTAGTGGCGAGCCCAACTGACGGGAGACCGTCGCGAGGCATCCATGAATTCGCTTCCGACTCGCAAGGCAAATCCCACCCGTATCGAGCGCGATCTTCTAGGCGAGCGTGAGGTGCCGGCATCGGTCTACTATGGCGTGCACACGTTGCGCGCCGTCGAGAATTTCGACATCAGCGGCACTCCCATCTCGATCTACCCGGACCTCGTAAACGCCTTGGCCTGTGTGAAAAAAGCTGCTGCACTGGCGAACCATGATCTCGGTTTGCTAGACACCGAACGGACCAACGCCATTGTCGCGGCCTGCGATGAGATCCGCGGAGGCGCATTGCACGATCAGTTCATTGTCGACGTGATCCAGGGTGGCGCGGGTACGTCCACCAACATGAACGCCAACGAGGTCATCGCAAACCGCGCCCTTGAACTCATGGGCAAGGAGCGCGGCAACTATGATGTGCTTCATCCCAACGAGCACTTGAATCTGAGCCAGAGTACCAACGACGTCGTTCCAACAGCTCTTAAGATCGCAAGCTGGTTCGCCATCTATCGCCTCATTGACGCGATGGACGTGTTGCGCTTGGCCTTCGAGGCCAAGGCGGCTGAGTTCAAAGACCTTCTCAAGGTGGGGCGCACCCAGCTTCAAGATGCGGTTCCAATGACACTCGGGCAGGAGTTCTCTGCCTATGCCGTTACGCTGGCGGAGGATATGGAGCGGTTGCGCGAAGTAACGCGTCTGATCTGCGAGATCAATATGGGAGCGACGGCTATTGGTACCGGCATCACCGCGCACCCCGAATACGCGGAGCTGGTTTGCAAACACCTGTCGCAGATTACCGGTATACCCTTCGTTACTGCGCCGAATCTCGTCGAAGCAACTCAGGACGCGGGCGTTTTTGTGCAAATGTCGGGAGTGCTCAAACGCGTTGCGGTAAAGCTTTCGAAAATCTGCAATGACCTGCGACTTCTGTCTTCTGGTCCTCGCGCCGGGCTTGGCGAAATCAATTTGCCTCCGATGCAGGCTGGGTCGAGCATCATGCCCGGAAAGGTGAACCCGGTCATCCCGGAGGTCGTCAATCAAATCGCGTTCGAGGTGATCGGCAACGATGTCACCGTCAGCTTCGCGGCTGAAGCGGGACAACTTCAACTCAACGCATTCCTCCCCATCGTCGCGCACAGCATTTTCAAAAGCTTGACGCATCTGCACAACGGATGCCTCACCCTCGCCAAGCGCTGCGTGGGCGGCATTACGGCCAATCGCGACCGGCTTCAGGAACACATGAACCGCTCCATAGTCCTTGTAACCGCGCTGAATCCATACATCGGTTACGCCAACGCAACCGAGGTTGCGCAGGAGGCCTTGCGCACCGGGCGCAGCGTCGCCGATCTGGTTCTCGAAAAGAAACTGGTCACCAGTGAAAAGCTCAGCGAGATCCTGCGGCCCGAATCGCTTACCCAGCCGGTAAGACCGGTCAACATCTCAAGTGCCTCGAAACGGTCGGCCTGATCCCGGGTCGTGGCCACAAATCAGAAGGAGCGCCGATGACTGCGCGGCAATCGACGAGCGCGAACCATGCTTCGTACATCTCCACCGGCCATTTGCCCTCTCCCGACCAGGTGAGGACGTTGCTGGCAGAGACGCACGAACAATTCAAAACAAATCAGGAAGGCGCCAACTCCAACGTCTACCCAGCCCTCGCCAGGGTGCCCAGTACCTTGTTCGGCATATGCGTGGTTGCCACAAACGGCAATGTCTATGCCGTCGGCGACTCGGACTATGAGTTTGCGATCATGAGCGTCTCCAAGCCGTTCCTGTTCGCTCTGGTTTGCCAGTCGCTCGGCGCTGAAGAAGCCCGGAAGAAACTGGGAGTCAACAGCACCGGACTCCCCTTCAATTCTCTCGCGGCTGTCGAACGAAGTCCCGACGGTCGGACCAATCCAATGGTCAATTCCGGAGCCATTGCGACAACAAGCATGGTGCCAGGTACAACCCCCGAGGCCAGGTGGAAATTCATTCAAGACGGCCTCTCCAACTTTGCCGGCCGGACTTTGTCTATCAACGCTGAGGTGTATGCCTCGGCAACGGAGACCAATAGCAGGAACCAGGCCATCGCACAACTTCTCCAAAGCTTTGGCCGCATCAACTTGACTCCGGCCGAGACGGCAGACCTCTACACCAGACAGTGCGCGCTGAACGTTTCTGCAAAGGATCTGGCAGTGATGGGTGCGACCCTGGCCGACGGCGGCGTGAATCCTCTGACGCGGAAGCAGGTTGTTGATGCCGCAAGTTGTCGTTACGCGTTGGCCGTGATGGCGACCGCCGGGCTTTACGAGACCTCGGGTGACTGGCTCTTCGATGTCGGCCTGCCGGGCAAAAGCGGGATCGGAGGCGGGATCGTCGCCGTGGCGCCGGGAAAAGGTGCACTGGGAACCTTCGCCCCGCCTCTCGATGAAGCAGGCAATAGTGTCAGAGGGCAGCTGGCAGCCAAGTTTCTGGCAGAGGAGTTAGGCATGAACTTATTCTTGTCGCAACCTGAGCGGGAAAGCCTCCGCACCATCGAAAGCGCCGCCTGATGCGCAGCGATCGTCCTTCTCGGTATCGCCAAGGTCGTCCGTCGGTCTGCGGCGCTCTTGTTGATCGAGACCAGCGCGTGGCTCGTGCAGGATGATCAGAGTCGCAGCGAGTGAACAAGGTGGGTGCCGTTATGCGAGAGTTCCTGGAGGATGAGCAGGAATGAAGTTCTTCAGTGACGCGATCGCAGTAATCAAAGGCACTCTCCTGGATCTCGAAAGGAAGCATCTGCACCTCGCGGCGGCGGGTCTGGCCTATTACTTCCTATTATCCTTTCTTCCAGGAATGGTGCTCTTGACCGCAGTCATTGCGTATCTGCCGGTTCAAAATGGACTACAGGTGGCGACTTCCTTTCTGCGTAATGTCGTCCCTCAATTGGGATCGCCTTTCATCGAGGAGATGTTGACCGCCGTTGGCTCGCATCGCGGCGGACTACTCTCCTTCGGAATTGTCTCCTCACTCTGGCTAACTTCGAAGGGGGTCAAAGGAATCATCGCAGGGCTAGACATGGTCTACGAGGTGGAGAGGCCACGACGGGTATGGACAAACAGAGTCCTTGCATTCGGTCTGGCTTTTGCGGTTGGAGTGCTGTTGCTGCTCGGCGTTGCCCTCACGCTCGCCGGACCCGTTGTGGAATCACTGCTCTCCAGGATGGTTTCGGTCCAGTCGGTGTGGATAAGCATCTGGCCATATCTTCAATGGTCTGTGGCGGCGATATCCACATTTGCTGCTATTGAGCTGCTCTATCTTCTGGCGCCTAATGTCCCTTTAAAACGACGTGTCACTGTTCCGGGAGCTCTGGTTGCAGCGTCGATCTGGATGGCGCTTTCGTGGGGGATCGGCATCTTCATCCAGTATTTTGGAGCGGCCAAGCTGGACAGAGTTTATGGAGCGATGGCGACTCCGATCGCGCTCGCGATCTGGCTCAACTGGGGCGCGCTCGGCATGCTCACGGGCGCAGAGATCAATTTGTGTATCCAAACCCTACGGCCAACACCAAAGACAAGCCGCGTTAAGTCAGTTAATCCAAGCAGTGCTGCCTAAAGGACGAGTTTTCTTCCATGGGGCGCACTTGGAGAAGCGTCCTTCCCTCGCCCGCCGAACGGCGCCCTGAAGAACGCAACCTATCGCAGTTTTCGACGGTTCGTCACGCTATAATTGCGCATCACTTTCATAAATCGGCAGTGCATCCTAAAGGTCATCGGTCACCGGCCTTCGAGTCGTTCGAGCACTGAGGGTTGGTCCCAGAATGAATAGCGAAGAGCTCATCCTGATTACTGGCGCAACCGGTTTTCTCGGAGCGCAGCTAGTACAAAAGCTGCTGGATTGTTATCCGGACTCCCGGCTTGCACTACTCATTCGTGATCGGGCCGGTCAATCGGGCCAGCAGCGCGCTAACCTGATTGTTCCTCCAGCCCAGCGGTCGCGCGTTCACGTCTATTCCGGAGATGTCAGCCTCCCCAATTGCGGGCTCGACGCATCGACCTACGAACGCCTTTCGGCCGAAGCGACCCGCGTGATTCACTCGGCCGCGACTGTCCGATTTGATCACTCACTTGACGAGGCGCGCCACATCAACGTCGAAGGCACACGCCGCCTGCTGGACTTCGCTGCGGGTGCGCGTCATCTTCGAAGCTTTGCCTACGTTGGAACAGCATACGTTGCCGGCGAACGGTCAGGGCTCATCCGCGAAGGCGAACTGGCTGTCGGGCAAAGCTATCGCAATACCTACGAACAAACAAAAGCAGAGGCTGAGGCGCTGGTGCGGTCGCGTCTCAGCTCGATGCCGGGAGTGATTTTGCGTCCCAGTATCATCGTTGGCGACTCGCGAACTGGCGTGACGTCAAGCTTCAAAATGATGTATTGGCCGCTCAAAATCTATGCGCGTCGCCTCTGGCGCACCGTGCCGGGTTATCCGGACGCTGTTCTCGACATCGTACCTGTCGATTTCGTAGCGGCTGCGGTCGCGCGCATGGCTTTCGATGAAGCTGCTCTAGGGAATACCGTTCATCTGTGCGCGGGACCTCGCGGCAGCGCGACGATTCAGCAGATCGCAAGCCGCGCAGCGGAGTTTTTCGACGCACCGGAGGCGCGCTATGTCGATCCCAAATTGTTCTTCGCCGCCATAAGACCTCTGCTGTTCGTGTCGTTATGGGGTCGCAAGCGCCGCGTGCTCGTTGATGGCCGCGCCTATCGCGACTACTTCACAATGCGGATGCAATTTGATACCAGCAATGCCGAGCGCTTGCTGACGCCTGCCGGACTGTGCCCGCCACCGGTGCTGGACTACCTCGACCGCTTGTTCCGTTACTGCGTCGAAAGCGAGTGGGGCCGCAAACAGGTTTCTATTCAATGAATGTTTTCCGCCGCATTCAACTTTCCCGAGACAAAAACGTCACCGTAGCCAATCTGGTGGACGAATTACTTCGACGAAAAGGCGATTGCGAGGTTTCAGTCGGGATCGACGGCAGCTTTCATCTGAAAGAACTCCACACTCACGTGTGCTTGATCGATGCTTTTCTCCGCCGTTCGATTAAGCTGCGCCCCGGTCAACCCGTTGCGATCTACCGAACCAATACGCGGGAATGCTTTCATTGGTTTCTCGCGATCATTCGGGCCGGTGGCATCGCCGTCCCATTGAACCCGCTTCTGTCACTTGCTGAGGTGCGCCGTATTTTGGCAGAGAGCGGAACCGACATCCTTGTCACTGACAAAGCGGTCTTTGATCGCACCATCCAAAGCCGCGAGGCGCTGTCCGTGCGAACTTGGATTCAGGCGGACAACGAGCCGGAGACACTTGCTGGATTTGTCCGGGTAGGCGCAACCGGAGACGCATTCGCGCCGACCGCGATCGATCCGGCAGCGACGGTGGCGGTGTTTCACACCTCTGGAACGAGCGGATTTCCGAAAGGCGCGGCGCTCTCGAGCAACGCGCTGCTTGGGGCGCGCGCTTCGACGGTGCTGGCCGGATTGTTTCTGGGGCCCGAAGATGTTGCGCTCATCGCCCTGCCCTGGTCACACATCATGGCCGTGAGCATTGTCCTTTATGGATTGATGACGGGCGTTCGAGGCTGTTTTCTCGATCACTTTGATGTCGATCGTGCGCTGATGCTTGTGGAGAGTTTCGGCATTACGGCCTTTGTCGGTGTTCCTGCCATGTTCGCCCGACTCGTCAACAGCAATCCCGATCCTGCGCGACTCAGAAGTGTGCGCGTGTGGCTCTCGGCCAGCGACCACTTGCCGACCGAAGTTCGGTTGCGCCTGCGGCAATTCGGCGCCCTGTTCCGCATACCGGGTAGGAGACGCGTACCGCCAGTGCTGCTGAATGGCTACGGAATGGTGGAACTGGGAGGTCTCGCCATGATGGGCATTGAGCTGTCACTATTGCCCGGCAGCGGAGATCTCTACTTTCCTGTGCCGCCTTTTCACATACGCATTGTTGATGAAAACGACTTGCCAGTGCGTGCTGGTGTCACGGGCGAGTGCCAGATTCGCCGTCGAGGTCTTGCTCCGCACTATTGGAAGGACAGGGGAGACAACAACGCCTTGATCTCCGACGACGGCTGGCTGAGAACAGGTGATCTTGCAACGCGAAATCGCCTCGGCATGATCAGGCTGGTGGGGCGCATGAAGGACGTGATCAAGTCAGGCGGATATTCGGTGTACGTTCGCGAATTGGAAGAGGCGATGCTCGCACATCCGGGCGTGGCCCGCGCCGTAGGGTTCGGCCTGCCGCACAAAGAGAAAGGCGAGATTCCGGTTGCTGCAGTCGAATTACAACCCGGAGCGGGAACCAACGAATCCGAGTTGCTAAGTTGGTGCCGGCAGAATCTTGCGGCTTACAAAGCACCCCGTCGCATCTGGATTTTCGAGTCGGGCGGTTTACCGCAGAATCAGAATGGCAAGGTGCTGAGGCGCGCACTTCGCGAGCGGTTTTTAAACGAGGTGGATTGACCCCCGGGTTATCCGCGTCAACACTCAACCCACTGCAACGACTTCTTGCGAAGATGCAGCATTAACCATTTGCTGTATGGAGTCGATCAGCAACTGTGGTTCGTCAAGATGAATCCAATGGGCGCTTTCAGACGCGATTACTTGACTCACGTTGTTGCCAATGCGCTTTAAACAATCCTCAGAGAGCGGTGAGGATTTTCCAGGCGTCAACAACAACACTGGGATTCCGCTAATCGGCGCTGCATTCTGCATCTCCCGTACGGTTTCCGGCACGGCCTCAACATGACTTCGCATTCCGGCGTAGTAGGAAGGTCGCGACCAGTGAGCGGCAACAATGGGCCAGACTTCCTGCGGCATTTTGCTCACTTCGCCCCTGACGCGCCCCAGCACATGCCTGCCGCCGGTGCCTGCCGCACTCGCCAACTGCTCCGCGATGAGGCCCGACCTGCACAAGAGAGACGTCACAGCCAGCCGAGCCAATCCCAATCGGGCAATCGGAATTGCATATCCAGATAGCTTCTTGCCGCGGTCAATTTCCGCTTGCCTCGTTGGATTCAGTGGAGGCCATTCTTCGCAGCGCATTGGATCGACTAGGATGATGCTCGAGATTTCTTCGGGGTACAGGAGAGCGAACTTGCGCATAACCAGGCCGCCAAACGAGTGTCCCACTAATATGTAAGGTGGCTTGATGCCCGCTTCACTCAGCAATTCATGCAGTTCCACAGCGATATTGCTCGGTGTGCGCGCGGTCTGGCACGGACTGCTCCAGCCCAAACCACCACGATCGTAAGAGGCAGTGCTGGCGAACCGCGAAACCTTCTCCTGGATGTGGAACCAGTTGAGATTGGTGGCTGCGATCCCCGATTCAAACAGAACGGTGGCCTCGCCAACCCCTTTTTCCAGCAGGTAGAGCCGCTGTCCGTTACCGATCTCCACCCACCTACCCGCAGTCGTGAAGCGCTTACGGTCATAGTGTGAACCGAGCCATTGATAAAGAAACCCCGCAGTGACCAGGGCCCAAGCCAATCCGGTAATCGAGAGAACGTAGTACATACGCCATCCTAGAAGTGCGTAAGTTGTGCGGAGCTGAAGTCCTTCAAATCGAGGTGTGATTTTGCACTGCCGCGATCAATGATGAGAAGCGTCGAACCGGAGTGGCCGCGACTTTTGGCTTCCACCTGGTTTGCATACCAGGTGCCTTGCCTCTGGTGCAGTCCGAAGTAAGTGAATTCTTTGACCACGCCCATGCCTTTCATCGTTTTCTCAACGTGTACCGGGAAGCCGCTCTCCGGATCGAGCCAGCTTTTCGCTTCGGCATAGTGAGTTCTGTCGGACTCACCTGGTTTGCTCAAAATCAAATCGCAATTGCGAACGCCACACTTCGCTTTCCCTTGATCCACCTGCGACGCCCAGAAGTAAACAGCCTCCAGGAAATCCTCGTAGCTGAATCCTGCGCCTAGCGGACCCTCGCTCCATTTATCGAATGGCAAGATAGTTGGTTTCGCATCTCCTGGATGAGCAATCTGAATCGAGCTTTCGCCGCCCGGACGCATCTCAAGCAGCACATGAACCCGCGCATCAGCCGGCGAAACAACCTCAAACAACACACGCAACAGTCCCGAAAACCAGTGCGCTTTGATATCGATTCCATAACTTGTCCGCGTACCTTTTTCGTCCACGCGCACCATGTGTCCAACCATGCGATAGTCGGCCGTCTCCACCTGCTTCTTCGCGAGGGACAAAGACGCTGGAGTATCCGCGCCTGCGGCGGCCAACAGCGGCAACAGCATCAACGCGGCCAACGGGAACGCCCTGAATCTCATGCCTCGACCTTCCCGTCGCGAATCCGGATTTGACGGGCGGCCGAGTGCGCAATTTCGTTCTCGTGCGTCACAACAATCAACGTCATCCCCCGCTCTTTTTGAATCCCCGTAAGAATCTCCATGATGCGCACCGAATTCACGCTGTCCAGGTTTCCCGTCGGCTCATCGGCTAGGAGTATCTCCGGCTCATTTGCCAGTGCACGCGCGATCGCCACTCGTTGCCGCTCCCCGGCCGAGAGCTGGCTGGGATAATGCTGCGACCGATGTTCGAGGCCCATTTCCTTCAGCAACGAATGAGCTCGTTCGGCCCGATCGAAGCTATTTTGGCTCGATCCCATCATCGGCAGCTGTACGTTCTCGATACTGCGCAGTGTGGGCATCAGGTGAAATGCCTGAAAGATGAATCCAACATGCTTGGACCGGTAAGTATCGAGGTCGATCACCGAGCCAAGTTTTGAATTCTTGAAAAGAACTTCGCCTCCCGTCGGACTGTCCAGCCCTCCAAGTAAATGAAGCAGCGTTGACTTGCCGCTGCCGCTAGGTCCGGTGATCGCTGCGTACTCTCCAGCAGCGAACGAGAGATCCACGCCGCGCAGTGCCTCGATGCGCCCATCGTCGTATCGCATGCTCAGGTTGCGCACTTCGAGAGCAGGACTATAACCGGTCTCATAAATGGCAACATGGCCGCTTTCTGGCAGTGTGGGACCCAACAACAAGGCGGGTCCCAGGTCCCGCGCGAGTTGATGAACTCGGTTTATGAGACCGGATCTAGTCATGCCGCAGCGCCTCCACCGGAGACAGGCCCGCGCCTCGCCACGCCGGAACCGCACCTGCTAACAATCCGGCCAAAACCGCAATGCCCAGCGCCTCCGCCATAAGAGGCAGCGAGAACGACGTGGAGACGATGTTTGCGGTTTGCGGCAGTAGGGCCAGCAGATGCAGAGCGCACCAGCCGAACGCAACTCCGAGAATTCCTCCGCCGAGGCCAAGGAAAACCGCCTCAAGTTGGATGAGAACCAGGACCTGCTTTTTCTTCCATCCAAGCGCGCGCAGGACGCCAATTTCGCGGGTGCGCTCGAAGACCGACATGGCCATGGTGTTGGCAATTCCAAGGATGCCAATCAGTACAGCGATCGAAGAAGTGCCCCAAGCGGAAGCATGCGCAAGCCGAACGAATTGATTGTTACTGGCGCGTTCCGCCGCCGGAACCGCACGGGATCCAGGAATCGCAGCTTCAATTTGCGCCTCGGCAGTTTTCAAATATTTGTCAGGCGATTCTCCCGCGGGTACGGGGCGCAACCGAACATGAATTGTTGAGACTTTGCCCTGCAGGCTGCTCAATTGCTGCAACTGGTCGAGCGGCATGATCACCGCGCCAGCTTCAAGAGCAGACCCACCGTGGAAGACCGCCGTCACTGTAAAAGGAGAACCCTGAATCTCCAGTGTGTCGCCCGGCTTCTTGTTCAGGTTCTCCGCCAACAGATCGCCAAGCATCACATCCGGTTGACCATCCCGAAAGGGCCTTCCCGAGAGCAATTGGAGAGACTGAAATTCGTAGGACCCGGCCTTCCATCCGTAAACGAGTGAGTTCACCTCGGGGGTCAGATCCATGACGTTGTAAATCATCGGCGCGACCTCCTCAACTTCAGGCAGCGTCCTCAATTTCTGCCCGGCCGACTCGTCCAGTGAGGTGTTCAAAAAGGTCTGTTGAATCACTGCAATATCGGTGCCACTGCTTGAGTAGATTTGCTGCCAGGCATGCTCGAATGCATTCGAAAATCCAACCAGGCCCACGAAAGCTCCGATTGCCATCCCGATGCCACAAAGCGTCAGCAGGGTTCTTAGCCGCCGACGCAACAGGTTCTTCCACACGAAGCCCGTAAGCGACAGTTGAGTGGCCATGAATCTGCTGTGACTCCTCGCAGTTCTGGATTTGAAGGAAGGGCTTCGCCAGTTTATCTAGCGTTTGTCTGGCGTGTCCATCAAAGATTTAGAGGGGATAGGATTTCGTCACACCGGAGGTTCCTAAATGACAGAAAAATGACGGAATGATCATCTTGCGGCTCGGGAGGCCGGGGACCACACAGCTTCGCAAACAAGCTATCATCGGGATTGCAATTCAATTCGGTGGCCTCAGAAAATTGCCACCAAACAGGAGAATGCTTGATGCGCACCTCTCATTCAGATGCTCTTGTGGTTTATGGCGTCACAGGAGATCTCGCTCACAAGATGATCTTTCCTGCACTCTATGCGATGGCGAAACGTGGAACACTTAGCGTTCCTGTTATCGGCGTCGCGTTCCCGAAGTGGACTCTGGAGCGTTTGCAGAAACGGGTGACGCACAGCATCAAGCAATCGGGCGGAATCGATAACAAACGGGCATTCCAGCATCTTCTATCGCTGCTGAAATATGTAAGCGGGGACTATAACGACAGCGACACGTTCGCGAGGATTAAGGATGCGCTCGGGAAAGCGCGTCGCCCCGCACATTATCTCGCCATCCCGCCTTCGCTCTTTGCGACCGTAATCAAAAACCTGGGCACTTCGGGGTTGGCTGAGAATGCCCGCGTCATCGTCGAAAAGCCATTTGGCCGCGATCTCGAGTCGGCGCTCGCGCTGAACCGCGTGGCGCGGTCGGTTTTCCCTGAAGACTCGATCTTTCGGATCGATCACTTCCTGGGGAAGGAAGCGATCATGAACATCCTCTACTTCCGCTTCGCCAATTCCTTCCTTGAACCGATCTGGAACCGCAACTACATCTCCAGTGTACAAATCACCTTGTCAGAAAGCTTCGGGGTGGGAACGCGTGGCGCATTTTACGAATCCGCAGGCTGCTTGCGCGATGTGATCCAAAATCATCTGTTTCAGATTGTGGCGTTGCTAGCCATGGAACCGCCTGCCGGCCGGCATTTTGCAGCGGTACAAACCGAGAAGGCAACCGTATTCAAGGCGATGCGTCCTTTGAAACCGGAGGACATGGTACGTGGTCAATACGCGGGCTACCGCCAGGAGAAGGACGTAGCGAAGAACTCCGATGTCGAGACGTATTGCGCCGTTCGGCTCTTTATCGACTCTTGGCGTTGGGATGGCGTGCCGTGGTACCTCCGCTCGGGGAAGTATCTGCCCGAAACAGCGAGCGAGATCCTTGTAGAGCTGAAGCCGCCGCCGCAGAAGCTCTTTGCAGACGCGGCCACCGCCACGGGCCAGGGAAACTATTTTCGCTTCCGGGCTTCTCCCGATGCGGCAATCGCACTGGCCGCTCGCGTCAAGCTTGCCGGCGAGGAATTCATCGGGGAGCAGCGAGAGCTTTATTTGCTGGAACAACAGCCTGGAGAAGAAACGCCCTACGAGCGGCTGCTGGGCGACGCAATGAAGGGCGATGGCGGACTGTTTACGCGGGAAGACGCGGTCGAAGCCGCATGGATGGTGGTCGATCGGGTACTCAAGCAGCATCCGCGAGTTCGCCCTTACAAGCGCGGCACCTGGGGACCGAAACAAGCTGATGCACTGATCGCAGGCGACGGCGGCTGGCATAACCCGAGCGCCGCGCCTTTTTCCGGGGCATAAATTTCGCCACCCCGCCGTCTGCCTGCTGCTTTGATCGCGGCGGTAAGCCTGATTTGGCAGACACCGGTGTAATCGAGTTGCGGCACAGAGTCTCAGACTTCCGGTAGGCGCATCTAGACAAGTATTGCAAGGGTTTGATCTGGGCTCCTGAATAAGAGTGGCGACCTCCTGGTCGACCCTTACTCTTTGATTGCTTAACAACCTCTGCCAACCACCGACCATCTGACCCTGAATGAGCTCCTAGCTCGCTTGCAGGCGATGCGTGAGATGGATGCGGCTAATGGGGGCCGGTGCCTAACAGCAGTCCACATGCTGCGAGGCATGCGCGTCCCGAGAGATTAGGTGGCCGAACTACCGGGCTTTTGTTACAGCGCAAACGGACGCAGAGGAGGAGGCATATGACCACAACTCCTGTTCAATCGCCGTCGACACTGGAGCGCGCGGTCGATGAGATCGCGACGGTTAGAATCCCAACCGCTACAAACACCGCGGAAGGCCGCCGGTTGCTTGAGACCTTCGGCAAGCTTTTCTGGCGCCGCTGGGGGCCCTACGTCAGTGAGCGCTCTTGGGGAACCGTTCGTGAGGACTACAGTCCAGATGGAGCGGCCTGGGATTTTCTCTCCCACGATGCGGCCCGAAGCAAGGCTTATCGCTGGGGTGAAGACGGGCTGGCAGCAATCTGCGACCGGTATCAGCTTCTGGTCTTCGGCTTGGCTCTATGGAATGGAAGAGATCCGATTCTCAAAGAGCGCGCATTTGGTCTCACTCCCAGCGAGGGCAACCACGGCGAGGACGTCAAGGATTACTACTTTTATCTCGACAGCACGCCGACCCATTCGTACATGAAGTACCTCTACAAGTATCCGCAAGCAGCGTATCCATATGAATGGCTGCTCAAGGAAAATCGGAATCGCTGCGGAAGAGGATTCGAATTCGAGCTTCTCGACACAGGCATCTTCGATGAGAACCGTTACTTCGACATTTTTGTCGAATATGCGAAGGCATCTGCCGAAGATCTCTGCATCCGTATCGAAGCCGTAAACCGCGGCCCGGATCCTGCACCGCTGCACCTGCTTCCGCACCTTTGGTTTCGCAACATCTGGGGATGGACCGAACATCGTGGCGCAAGGCCAGTCATTGCCGAAGGACAGGCGGGTGATGGAGCGGTCAGCCTCCTGGCCGATGACACAAATGCCGATCGCCTCATGAACTTGCCGTTCGATTATCAGGTTGGAAAGCGGTACCTCTATGCCGAGGCGGATGGGAAGCCGCTTTTCACGGACAATGAAACGAACTCGGAACGGCTCTATGGTGTCGCGAGCTCGAATAAATACTTCAAAGACGCTTTTCACCGCGCGGTCGTGAACGGCGATCACGACGTCGTCAACCCGAATCGCACCGGCACAAAGGCCTGCCTCCACTACCAGTACGACGTACCCGCCGGCGGATCAGTTGTTCTACGTCTGCGCCTCACGCCCGAGCTGCTTAAGTCCCCGCTCCGCGATGTGGATCAGATCATCAACCAGCGGCGCGCGGAAGCCGATGAGTTTTATGCTGCCATCCATCCACCAAAGGCTACTGAGGATGAAAGACTCGTTCAGCGGCAGGCATTTGCTGGACTGCTGTGGTCGAAACAGGCGTATCTCTTTGATGTAAACGAGTGGTTTGACGGCGACAATCCCGACTCCCCCCCGCCCAGTTCGCGACTGGCGATTCGAAACCGGCACTGGCGCCACCTGAATTCCATGCGAGTGCTGTCCATGCCGGACAAATGGGAGTATCCGTGGTTCGCCGCGTGGGATCTCGCGTTCCACACGGTTTCGTTTGCGTTGATCGATCCAGAATTTGCAAAAGAACAACTTTTTCTCATGTTGTTCGAGCAGTTCCAGCATCCCAGCGGTCAAATCCCGGCATACGAATGGGAGTTTTCCGACCTCAATCCGCCGGTCCATGCTTGGGCTGTCTGGCGTGTCTACAGCACAGACAAGGCACGTACAGGCTCCGGCGACCGCGAGTTTCTCGAAAAGTGCTTTCACAAGCTGTTGATCAACTTTGCGTGGTGGGTAAACAAGGTCGACAGCGCCGGAAATAACGTCTTCGAAGGCGGCTTCCTCGGACTCGACAACATCACTGTCATCGACCGCAGTGAGAAACTACCGGGCGGCGCAGTCCTCGAGCAATCCGATGCCACGGGCTGGATGGGGATGTTCTGCCTCAACCTGATGCGGATCGCGCTGGAACTGGCAAAGGAGAACAAGGCCTACGAGAGCCTTGCCCTCAAGTTCTTCGAACACTACATCTACATCGGAGCCGCTATGAAGAATATGGGCGGCCGAAAGTATTCGCTCTGGGACGAAGACGATGGGTTCTTTTACGATGTACTTCGATTCCCCGACGGAAGATTCAACAAGTTCCGGGTACGCTCCCTGGTCGGGATCGTCCCCCTTTACGCTGCCGAGACCATAAGGCTTGAAGACATCGAGGACTTCCACGAATTCAAGACTAATTTCCTGTGGTTCGTGAACAATCGACGTCAGCTCACCGAAAGTTGCTGCCATTACATCGAGCGAAAGAAACAATATGAACTCACAATCATGAACGAGCACCAGCTGCGCCGCCTGCTGGAAAGGCTCGTCAGTCCAGACGAATTCCTGTCTGACTACGGAATCCGCAGCCTCTCAAAATACCACGGCCGGCATCCCTTTATCTTCGAAGACCGCGAAGTGCGCTACGACCCTGCTGAATCCGATAACAAGATAAAAGGAGGCAATTCAAATTGGCGCGGACCGATCTGGTTCCCGACAACATTTCTGATAATTGAGTCGCTGCGCACCCTGGGCACCGGCTATGGGGATGATTTCAAGATGGCGATCCCCGGGGATTCACGCGGTGAACAGAACCTTTTGAACATCGCCGGCGAGATCGCCCATCGGATGATTCGGATCTTCACACGCAACCAGCGCGGCGAACGGCCGGTCTATGGAGGCACAACCAAGTTCCAAAAAGACCCGCACTGGAAGGATCTGATCCTTTTCTACGAGTTCTATCACGGCGATAACGGCGCCGGGCTGGGAGCATCACACCAGACGGGTTGGAGCGCGCTCGTAGCGGCTTTGATTGACGACTGGAGAAGATGACAGGATTGGATGGGTGAGCATGCGGTTCTTTTCCCATTGGAGCATCCGCTATAAACTGCTGTCCCTTCTCCTGTTGCTGGGCGTAACGACATTCGCGGTCACGGGAACAATCGCGTACCTCAAGTATCTCGCCGCGTTGAAACAGAATGTGATGAATCAGCTCACAGGCGTTACGCGCTCCAAGCGTTTCCAGATCGAATCCTATTACCAGACCATCCATCATCACGCCGAAACCCTCAGTGATGATCGAATGTTCATCGATGCCATGAAGGAATTCCGCGATGCTTACAGGCGCATGGACGCGATTCCCATTCCCGCAATGGCCCTGGAAGGGGTGCGCGAGGACTACAAGACAAATTACTTTCCCGAGATGCAGAAACTCAAGATGGCCCGGAGTCACGTCGAGGATTACCTTCCCTTTTCGCCGGCGGCCATTCAACTGCAGTACCTATACATCGTGAAGAATCCTAATCCGCGGGGACACCGTGAAGACTTGGCAGACGCCCACGACGGCAGCGAGTACAGCAGAGTTCACGCGAAATACCACGCCGCATTCCAGTCCATCGTCAAGAAGTTTGGCTACTACGACCTCTATCTCATCGACTACGAAACAGGGCGCATCGTGTACGACGAAGCCAAGGACCGTGATTTTGCCACCAGCCTCAAGGATGGTCCCTACGCTGACAGCAATCTCGCCAAGGTTGTAAGGAAATGCATCGCCACGAACAATGTGGAGGATGTTTTTTTCTCCGACTTCGAGCCGTATGAGGCATCGATGGGTCAGCCGACCCAATACGTCGCGAGCCCCATCTGGGACGGAAACGAGCGTCTCGGGGTCTTCGCGCTGCAGCTTTCGTCCGCCGCCATCGACGATGTGATGACCGGCAAACGAGGATGGGTGAGGGACGGCCTTGGCCAAACAGGCGAATCAGCGATTATCGGGCCGGACCACCTCATGCGCACGAATGCCCGTCAGTTCTTGCAGGATCCGGAGGGATTCCTCGCAAGGCTTAAGGCCAGAGGCGGTTCGGAACAACTTCTTGACCGGATTCGCACCTACCATTCCACCATTCTTCAGTTGCCGGTCAACTTTCCGTCCGTATCGGAGGCGCTGGCAGGCAAAGAAGGAACAGTGATCGAACTCCATCCTGGAGGAGCGGGAAACTCCTTGGTTTCTTACATGCCGCTTCAGATCGAGGGCCTCCATTGGGCAATCCTGGCGCGAATGACCCTGGCCGAAGCGCTCAGGCCGATCAGCGAGATGAAGAGGCTCTTCGGCTGGTGGGGCTTTGGGTTATTGCTGCTAACAACGCTCGCGGCATGGCTGATGACGCGTCAGATTCTTCGTCCCGTTAACGCCCTCGTAGGCGCGGCGGAAAAGGTTTCGGCCGGTGATCTAAGTGCGCAGGTCGAATGGAAGTCAAAGGATGAACTTGGAGTGCTATCGAACACCTTCAACTCGATGACCAAAAGTATTCGCGAGAAGACCGAGGTGATCGAGGAGAAGAATCGTGAAAACGAAGCGCTGCTGCTCAACATACTTCCCGGCGAAATCGCCGCGCGCCTCAAGGAGGGCGAGAAGGAAATTGCCGACAGCTTTGCGGATGTAACCGTGCTCTTTGGCGATATTGTCGGATTCACCGCTCTCTCCAGCAGAACCTCGGCCGCTGAGATCGTGGAGATGCTCAATGGCCTGTTTTGCCGGTTCGACGAAGTAGCTCAGCAACTGCACATCGAGAAAATCAAGACGATTGGCGATTGTTACATGGCCGTCTGCGGATTGCCGAGTCCCGGCGCCGGTCACGCAGAACGAATGGCCCGCATGGCGCTCCGCATGCTCGAAATAACTCGTCAATATGGCCAAGCGAGGGGGTTGAATTTGCAGTTGCGGATCGGACTCAACTCCGGTCCTGTCGTGGCTGGCGTCATTGGCGTCACGAAATTCATCTACGATCTCTGGGGCGACACCGTAAACCTCGCCAGCCGCATGGAGTCCACAGGCGTTCCCGGAGAGATTCAAGTCACACGAAGCACATATGAGTACTTGAAGGACAATTTCAAACTTGAAAGTCGTGGCCTTGTTCAGGTGAAGGGAAAAGGCGAGATTGAAACCTGGATCCTGCAGGCCGAATTGCACGTCGCAGAGGTCGCCGGATGAAAATCAGGATACTGGGATCGTCAGTAGAGGACACTCATCGGCGCCAATACGTCAGCACCTATCTCATCAACGGGACGGTCGCGATCGATGCGGGCAGCCTGGGATTCTACGGCACGCCTCAGGATCAGGAAGCCATCAAGCATGTATTCCTCACTCATTCCCATATCGACCACACCGCGAGTCTCCCCATCTTTGTCGAAAACACATGGACTCCAGCCGAAGACTGCCCGCGAATCTACGGAATTCCTGAAACTCTCGATGCGGTGCAGAAGCACATCTTCAACGATTTCCTGTGGCCCGATTTCGTGGCGATATCAAAGAGCATGGCTCCATTTCTGGCTCTTTGCCCCCTCAAGGATGAGGCTCCCGTGAATGTCTGCGGCCTCAGGATCACCCCGGTTCGCGTGAACCATCTGGTCCCGGCCGTTGGATACGTAATCAAAGACGGAGAGAGCACCGTCATCTTCGGAGGAGACTCTGGTCCGACGAATCGATTGTGGGAGATCGCGCGCCACACCGTGGGTCTTCGTGCGGTCTTCATGGAGGCGTGTTTCCCCAACCACCTTACCGGATTGGCCAGCGCATCCCGGCACCTGACCCCCGAAGTGTTCGCGCGCGAAGCTGCCAAGATCCCGGCGGGTGTCGTGATCATTGCCGTGCATCTCAAGGTGCGCTATCGCGATCAGGTGGTCCGCGAACTGCAAGACCTTCGACTTCCCAACCTAATAATTGGAGAGTGCGAGAAGGAATATGATTTTTGACGTTCTTCAGCGGAGGGCGCGCGCCGTCGTAAGTTTAAGGATCACTCCAAATCGCGACTTACGAAATCCGTGTGGCTCCCAACATCGGGTGCTCCCCACGATTTTCCTCCCCGGTGACCGCGATCTGCCTCGATTTCCGATAGACATTTGCAACCGCCAATGTCCAGAAAGGCACCAAATCGACTCCGGGCAGGAGTTTGGCAAAAAACGACGGCATGAATTCCCAGTGCCAGCCAAGAAGGCGAACCAGCACGGCACCGACACCCAAATCTAGAATGTCATCAGCCGGCGATGCACCACCTTCGACAAATATCGGAAGTATGGCGATTTGAAGTGCGTCTGCAATAACCGCCAACGCCATTGCGACTCGAAAGCGCGAATTTGGTGAGATTGTGATGTCCTGAGTCATATGAACCCTCTGCTTCCATATTCGTGCGTGATTGGCTCATTTTACCCAGCAAACACTATCATTACCAACTTTCAGAGCGCTCCGCAGAACGCCCGGATTCGAGAGAATGTTTTAAGTCTGCCTGAGTCAATAGCTTACGAAATAGAGCTGCTCAATTCGGCTTGTAGCGCAACGATTCAGGTGAAAACAACCCCGTAGATGAAGTGGAGTGTCGCGCGCGTATCAGAAGGTCAGCCGAATACCTAGCTGTGCCGCGAAAGGAGTGCCAACGGTTGTACCTGGGCCGAAGAAATCTCCCAAGGCTCCCCCCACAACGCGCAGCTGATTTGGGCTGGTGATGGGCTGGAACGTCGAGCAAGTTGCGTCAGAACATACGTCGGTGACGTTGCCTGCCTGCGCCTCGTTAGCGGGGACTGGAAGCGACGCAATGTTGGTTACATAATTGGCGCCGGGGTTATTGCGATTGAAAAGATTGAAGAACTCGACGAAGGGCATGAGCGTGTCGTGATCGCCTAATTTGACGGGGCGCGCAACGCGCATGTCCGCCTGGATATACGGTGTGCCACGGAACTGGTCCAGCGTTGTGGGGGTGCCATTGATTGCGATGCGTCCTGAGTTGTCGGCGGTTGTGATGGTGAAGGGCCGTGCGCTTTCGGCCTGGGTCAGCGTGCTGATTTCAATTCCCAAAGGGGCTCGCCAGGTTCCGGCAACAACGAACCGATGACGAACGTCTTCGCCGGATGGGCCGTAATCGCCCGGACCGAAGGGATCGAGCGGATTGCAGACACCGTTGACGTAATCGAATAGCTCGCCGAGCACGCAGCCCCAGGTTTGCGCTTTGGAAAACGTGTAATTGGCGATAAGGTTGAACCTTTCGTGAGACATGGCCTTGTAAGTGGAGCATAAGTGCGTTGTAACTCGATCGGTTGTCCGAATGAAATACGTTGACATTTGGTACAAAGGTGGCCTGATCGGGGCTTGAGGTCGGCAGTAATGGCGTAAACAGATTCATGCCGCCGCTATAACTATAGGCACGGTAGCCATGATTTCCTTGTTCATGGGTATAGTCTGCACTGAGCGACCAACCGGCGCGGAACGAATGTGCTACCCCTCCGGTGATGTGGATTGCGTAGGGAGTTTTGTAATTCTGGTCAATCAGACTTCCGCTTCGGTCAAATGAAGAGCCAGGAATACATCCGCTGTTTTCAGCGCCGCCGGAATTCGCAACAGGGTCAACGCACGGGCCCGACGGAGTGTTGACTGACTGCAGCGCAGTGGCCCACCCGGTCTGCGCAAGATCGTTGGCATAGAGGCCGATTCCTGCGCGCACCACGGTGTTACCGCCGGTGCCGGGAGAGAATGCAATTCCGAGCCGAGGCCCAAACTGCATGCGGTCGTCGTGCGGTGCGGCGTTGACGAGAGGGATGTCGAGCGCTTGAAGCGTGATGAATGCAGGATTGGATTGCTGGGTGCGACCCGAAGCGTCAAGAAGCCCGAACGAAGCGCTATAGCGGAAGCCGTAGTTTACGGTGAGACTCCTCGTCATACGCAGAGAGTCTTCGGCGTAGAGCGCAAGGCGCTGCACATTCTGCGAGAAGCCGCCTCCAAGGTTCGAGGTCGAGGCGCCGGCCTGCATATCCGTTGTGAATTGATCAAGGTTGGCGGAGTTAGCAACGTAGTAAGTCGGGTCCCGGGGAAACTGATAGAGCGTTTCATCATTACTGGGAAAGGCACCGCCAAGAACTGGCTCATGGATGAAGTTGACGCCAAACCTGATTGCATGGCGTGGGAGCGCGTTGGTGACGTCGTAGCGTAATTGATATTTCTGCTGGTTGCGCTCGGATGGGAAGTACGTAATGGGGGTCGCAAACTGGTTGTCGCCGAAGGTTTCGAATCCGGAAACAGTTGCCGAAGTTGAGCTGAAGGGAAATGCCAAAGCAAAGCCGAGATTTGAATTGCGTTCCTGGGTGAGATGCAGGCTGCTCGCACCCAGAACAAGTCTGCTCAGCCACGTGGGACTGAAGATGAACTGGTTGCTGATCGCCAGGTTGAGGTAGTTGTTGTGCGTCGACAAGCCAGTAGAGGGCAGAGTTCCCTGCGCGACCAGGTTGTTGTGCGTAGTGTAGCTATCAATCGAACTGCGAAGGAACCAAGAGGAATTCGGGGACTGCTGCCAATCGAAACGCGTGGAGCCGAATGTGTCTCGGAATGGGATCGGCACGTTTGGTGGAACCGAGATGGAAGGGATGCCGGGAATGAGTCCGTCCGAGGCGAGTGTGGCGAGGGCGTCGAATTGGTCAGTGTTTGCAGGGCTGTAAACAATACTGGCATCTTCATGGATCTGCTCAAGGGCCGCGAAGAACCATAGCCTTTGCCGCTTCAGCGGGCCACCTAGCGTACCAACATAGTTTTGGCGAGAAAATGGCTGCTTGGGGTTGGGCGCGGGGTTCTCAATCGGGAGGCGTGCGTTGAGAGCAGCAGCGCGCTCGTAAAAGGCGGCGTCTCCATGCCAATTTTCAGTGCCGCGTTTCGTAGTGATCACGATGGAGCCAGCGGTCGAGCCCCCGGTGTCAGCGTCTTGCTGCGCAGTGCGAATGGAGAATTCCTGGATGGAATCCGGTGAGAAATTCTGGAGAAAGCCACCGATGTAATCGTCGGAGTTATCGGCGCCGTCAACCGACAACTCGCTGTTGAGGCCGGAACTGCCGCCCGTTGACACAGCGGTGATGCGGGCTTTGGTGGGATCTGACGGCTCGACAGGCTCCGTGCCGGGGGCGAGATAGGCGATGTTGGCGAAGCTGCGGTCAGGGAGAGGGAGCGCCTGCAGATCGCTCGAGCTGATCACGCTCTGATGCACCTGGCTCGCGCGATCAATTGTTTGCGTGGAGATAGATGAACCTTGTGCCGGAACGCCAATCGTCTGCTGCACTGTGGAGGGACGCATGGTGACTGTAATGTCGCGCAGGCTGGTCACTTCGATGGAAACCTGAGTGGCGGCATCGGCAAAGCCCCGCGCTTCGACGACAACACGGTACGTTCCGGGTGTGACGTCGTCCACACGAAAGTATCCTCGATCATCGCTGTGTACAGTCCGGTACACGGCATCGTCCGGCGAACGAACGACAATGGCAGCGGCGGCGATTCTCGCCCCAGTTGCGTCCTGTACCGTCCCACGTAGTGATCCTCCCGTAATCTGGCCAAGAACACAGCCAGCCGGGAAGAAAAGCATAAGAAGGACAAAAAGAGATTTCATTAGGTTTGACAGCCTCAAGGTGGGGTTTAGCTTAGAGCTGCTTTCTTGGATTTTCGCATAACCTCGGCATGATGGAACAGAGCAGTACGGCTCCTGAGGTAAGAGGAATGCATCGGCATGGAATTTCCTTTACAATCCCAATCAATCACAGACTGATCGGCTTTTCCCCGCCGTAAAACAAAATCCTGAATGCACTGGAGCCTCGCCATGGCCGCTGGCCGCTGCCGTTTTATTGCGCCTCTTTGCTTTGCGTTTGCGCTGCCACTCGCAGCCCAGCAGTTTCCCGCGGAGATGCTCTCCGGGCTTCAATGGCGCGACGTCGGGCCGATGCGCGGCGGCCGCACGTATGCAGTTGCGGGAAATGCGGCGCAGCCTGACACCTTTTACATGGGTTCAGTTGGCGGCGGTGTGTGGAAGACCGAAAACTCCGGGCGCACCTGGTTTCCGATTGCGGACGATCCTGCGACTGGAATCCCGATTGGTTCCATTGGCGCAATCGCAGTAGCTCCTTCCAACCCCAACATTGTTTATGTTGGCACAGGCGAGCCGGACATTCGTAGCCAGCATTCCTACGGCATCGGCCTTTTTAAATCGACCGACGCGGGAAAGTCATGGCATTCAATTGGTCTTGCGGAGACGCGCCAGATCGGAAAGATCGTCGTCGATCCAGCCGATCCCGACCGAGTCTATGTTGCGGCACTAGGACATGCATACAAGGCGAATCCCGAGCGCGGCGTCTATCGCTCGACGGATGGGGGAGCGCATTGGCAGAAGATACTCAGCAACGCAAGAGACCCCGATAATGTGGGTGCCATCGATCTGGCACTCGATCCGCAAAACCCTCGGACCATATACGCGTCGCTCTGGGCAACACGCCGGCCGCCGTGGGCGGTCTACGCACCGTCGAACATGCCCGGCGGAGGTCTATATAAATCCCCCGACGGCGGTGATACGTGGCACCAGCTTGGTGGCGGACTTCCCGCTGACGATTTTGTGGGCAAGATCGGCATTGCGGTTGCGCCGAGCAATCCGAACCGGCTTTACGCGGTGGTTGACGATTTGGGCACTCCAATAGCGCGGAGCTTTCGGAGTGAGCCGTCTGCTGATAGGACACCCCCACCAACGCCATCCGGTGGAATCTACGTCTCCGACGATGCTGGCATAACGTGGAAATTGGTGAACAGCGAACAGCGTCTTTGGGGCCGCGGGTGGTACTTCGGCCAGATCAGCGTTGATCCAACCAATCCAGATCGCGCGTATGACATCAACACCGCGACCTACATGACGCTTGACGCGGGCAAGACATGGGTTCCAGTAAAAGGTGCACCCGGCGGCGACGATTATCACCAGCTTTGGATCAATCCGAAGGATGGGAATCGCATGGTGCTTTCGAGCGACCAGGGAACCGTGGTTTCTGTCGACGGCGCGAAGACCTGGAGCACGTGGTACAACCAACCGACAGCGCAGATCTACCATGTCGCTGCTGACAATCGCTTCCCGTATTGGCTCTATGGTGCACAGCAGGACTCGGGCGCCGTGGGCGTGAGCACGTGGTCGCGTATGGGTACGCTTAGCTTCCGCAACTGGGAGCCAATCTGTGAAGCAGGGGAGAGCAGCACTGTGGTGCCGGATCCCGAAGATGGCAATCTGCTTTATGGCAACGGCGATCAGCGTTGCGACCAGGAGCTGAATCTCCCAGAACCTGCTGGCGGCGAACTGCCTGCGGCCGATCCTAACGACCCGAACCGCAGAACCTGGACCTTACCGCAGGCTTTTTCGCCTGCCGATAAAGCGCTCTACTACGCAAATCAATTTGTGTTTCGCACGCGCGATCGAGGCAAGACGTGGGCGAAGATCAGCCCGGATCTCACGCGGTTGCATCCCGAACTGCCAAAAACGCTCGATCCTGTCACTGCCAAAGACATCGATGAGGTGATGACAGAGCGATTTGGCGTGGTGTACACGATCAGCCCATCGCCGCTCGATGCGAAGACGGTTTGGGTTGGTACGGACGACGGACTGATTCATATAACGCGCGACGACGGCGCGAACTGGAAAGATGTGACGCCGTCCCCAATGGGTGCATGGAGTAAAGTGTCGCAGATCGAGGCCGGCCATTTCGACATGGATACGGCGTATGCCTCCGTCGATCGCCATCGTCTCGCCGACGATCACCCATACATCTACCGCACGCATGACGGCGGGAAGACCTGGACGAACGCAGTCGATGGAATTCCTGATGGCGCGTTCGTGAATTCGATTAAGGAAGATACGAAGCAAAAGGGCCTGCTCTACGCGGCGACCGAATTGCGCGTCTATGTCTCCTTTGACGATGGCGACCACTGGCAGCCATTGCAGCTGAATATGCCGGTCACATCGGTCCGCGACATCGTTGTGAATGGCGAAGATCTGGCCGTCGCGACCTTTGGACGCGGATTCTGGGTGCTGGATCAGATGGCTGCATTGCGTCAGATTGCTGCACGCGGCAAGGAGATTGAAACTGATCGCGCGTACCTGTTTGTGCCTGGAGAGACCTTTGCCATTCACCAGGGCGGCCAGAATGGAACCCCATTGCCCCACGAGGAACCACAGGAATTGAATCCGCCAGCGGGCGTGGTTGCTTACTACTGGTTGAAGTCCGCAACGAACAATCCGCTCAAGCTTGAGCTTGTGGATGCAAATGGCAAGGTGGCCGCGTGCGTGGCCAGTGACACGCCGGTGAAGCCGATCGACACCGAAGCGATTAACGTGCAGGCCTACTGGATGGAGCCGACGGCGCCGCCTTCGGCCGAGCCTGGGATGCATCGTGTGGCGCTGAATGTTGTCGCGCCAAGGGGCTTCGGCTTTGGTGGACGAAGATCATCACCGCCACCAGCGGATGCATGTCATCCGGCTGGAGCGCCAGCACCTAAACCCGAGGCGGCGCCGCCAATGCATCCAGGTAGCGCAGCAGCGGGATTGCAGCCAGGTAACTATACCATTCGCCTTACAGTTGACGGCCAGACGTT
Organism: uncultured Acidobacteriaceae bacterium; assembly: GCA_963735215.1. Lineage (GTDB taxonomy): Bacteria > Acidobacteriota > Terriglobia > Terriglobales > Acidobacteriaceae > Telmatobacter. The sequence continues at coordinate 64,711 of CAVTKF010000024.1, forward strand.
AATGCAGCCCGTTACGGTCAAACCCGATCCACGCCGGTTGCCCAAAGGAGCCGACGCTTCGCCAGACGACGACAACGATGACCAGTAGATAGAGGTGTAAGCGATAATTCAATCAGGGCAAACGTGAATTCCCATCGGAAAAAGACAGTGCACTGCGGGGCAGCAACTGCTGCATTCGCGCTTGTGTTTGCGACAGCGGCGATGCCACAAACCGACCCGGGGCAAGTTGCCTTCTCGCTGGAGCGAGAGGGAAAGCTGGCAGAAGCAGAAGCGGCGTGGAACGCGCTGGCGAAACGAATATCCCACCAACCCAGAACCGCTGGCGCACATGGGATTGATCGAATCGAAGCAAGAGCACTACGCAGAGGCGATCAGGTTTTACAAGCGGGCAATGGCGCTGAATCCGACGATGCCGGGATTGCGACTGAACCTGGGAATCGCCCAGTTCAAAGCAGGCGATTATCGCGAGACGATTGCGGACCTCGATCCGCTGCTGAAGGCGCAGCCCGACGATCAGCGGCTGACGATTCTGGTTGGAATGTCGCTGTATGGGTTGGGACACTTTGCCGAAGCCTCACCGCTGCTGAAGCAAGCGTCGGGCCATGATCCGGAGAATCTGACGCTGCTGTTGACGCTGGCGCACAGCTGTCTGCTCTCGAATCAATACCCATGCGTCTTGGATGCCTACCATCGGTTGATCGCGCTGAATGCGGAGTCGGCCGAAGCGGACATGCTGGTGGGTGAAGCGCTCGATGAGATGAAGGATCCGGAAGGCGCGATCAGGGAATTCCGTGCGGCGGTTGCCACAAGTCCCAAAGAGCCTAATGTGCATTTCGGGCTCGGCTATTTGTTGTGGACGAAGGGGCAATATCCGGAGGCGGCGCAAGAGTTTCAGGCAGAGATTGCGAACGATCCACATCATGTGCAGGCCATACTCTACCTCGCCGACGCGAAGATGCAGATGAATCAGATGGAGGATGCACGCCCACTACTCGAGCAGATTGAAAAGACTGATTCGAGCAGCGCGATGCAGCATCTCGACCTGGGCATTGTGTACGTCGATCAGGATCGAAAGCAGGATGCCAAGGTCGAGTTGGAAACGGCAGTGAAGCTCGCGCCGGCAAATGTGAATGCGCATTACAGGCTTGCACGGCTCTATCGCTCGATGGGAATGTCGGCACAGGCGAAGGCGGAGTTTGATAAGGCAAGCGGCTTGAATAAGGCCGAGGACGATCGACTGCTGAAGGTCATGTCGACCATTCCAGGCACTAAGAATGGTGCGGGATCCACAAAGCGGGCAACTGAGAAATAGCTGAGACGGAGCAAATGCCTGCTGCGGCAAGTGCCTTTACTTCCCTTCTCTTTCACAATCAAAGAGAGATTTCCTGAGGCAGAGTCTGTGCGCAAAAAGAGGCCGGAGCCAATGGCCCCGGCCTTTTCAGGAGAGTGACGTCCAGTTAGAAGTTGAGTTTTGCGCCGATCTGGATAATGCGCGGTTCGTGTGCAGTAGTGACCTGCCCGAAGTTGCCGTCTTCCAACGAAGAATCGACATTCCAGAAGTTGGTGTGGTTAAAGGCGTTGAAGTATTCACCGCGCAATTGGAACCTGAGGTGCTCGCCCAAGTTGACATTCTTCATAGTGGCGATGTCCCACTTTTGAATGCCGGGCCCGAGCAACGAGCCAACGCGCTCATTGCCGAAATGCACCAGCATTTGCAACAGCGAATGACGAGGTGGAGAACCACTCCAAGCGGGTCTTGGTTTTGCTAATTGCACCATTCTGGTTCGGGCGCATGGCGATGTCTCCATCTTGAACGAAGCCCAAGCCGTTGATACCAGTTCCTGCTGCGCTGCCAGCCTCACACACGCCGCTTTCGCAGTGCAGGCAAATGGATCAACCTGTTGTGTCGCAGTAAATGACGAGCCGGAGACAAAGGAGGAAACGCCGGAGATTTCCCAGCCGCCCAGGATGTGTCCTTCGAAGCCATGCTGGGCCTTCATGAAGGGCAGTTCGTAGATGTAGTTGACTTCAAGGATTTGCGGGGTGTTCGTCGAAGACGGGCCGTAATCCATTTTGAAGTCGTAGCTGCTGGTCGCTGAGGTGCCGCGATCATTGGAGTTCGTGGTCAGATCTTTTGACCAGGTGTAAGCAACTCCCACGGTCAGGCCGCGCGTTGACCGGTGGTTCATCGAGATCTGCAGCGCGTTGTAGTTGTTGGTGAAGAGTGGAGCCCTGTCATGCATGTATCCGTATCCCAGATAGGGGCGGATCGCGTTGATATCTGCGTTTGGATTTGAGGTTCTGGCAGCCACGGTGGGCTGATTCAGATCGAACTCTCCAAGCAGATGGCGCGCCATATTCCCTACATAGGCCACTTCAAGAGTTGTGCTGGGTAGAAGTTGGCGTTGCACCGAGATGTTGTAGTTGGCATAGTTCGGCGCCCGGAATGTAGGCGTTCCCGTCACGGTAAGCGCATTCGGACCATATGAAACGGCATTCGCGCCGGAAGGACTGTCGAACGATGTGTTGTTGATTGTCGTGGTCTGCAGCAGCGGAGGATCCTGGAATGCGTTCTGTTCCCAGATACCGTTGAGCAAGCGGTCATAGAAGATTCCAAAGCCGCCGCGGATCGAAGTGAGTCCGCGACCGTCCGGGTTGTAGGCAAAGCCGATGCGTGGTCCGAAGTTGCTGTTCTTGTTGGGGTTGATGTGGTTGCCAAACGGCGAACAGGTGACCTGTGAAGCGATGGCCTGCGCCGCGGTGCACGCTCCGCCCTGCGCGAAGATAATTCCGTTGGCGTAGGTGGCTGGAATCAGCGCCGTCTTTGTGGGATCGAAATTGCCGCTCGCCGGATCGATGACGGGCGCCTTCGTCGCGCTGTAAATCTGTGGATCGAAGTTGTTGAGCGTGTTCTTAACGTCGGCAGGCGACGGGAACGCGCTCCAGCGAACTCCGAGGTTGATGGTCAGTTTCTTGTTGAGCTTCCAATCGTCCTGCACGTAGGCTTCGCTGTTGATGTAGTGCAGATCGGGAATGATGTCGCGGCTACCCTGCGAATAGGTGCGCACATTGCCGAGAAGGAAATCACCCCAGGTATTGAAAGAGAAGCTGGGACCGCCAGAGACCGCGTTCTCAGTCTTGATCATCTGCTGGAATTGGAATCCCGTGCGTACGGTGTGCTTGCCGAAGCTCATAGCGAGATTGTCAAAGTAGGTACGATCCAGGTTGCGCTCTTTCCATGGCGCGGATCCAGGCGAGAACCCTTGAACCCCGGTAATTGAAACGGCAGGAACACGTCCGTACGGATCCTTGTAGGCCCAGTTATTCGTAAGCGCGCTGTTTATCGCAGTCGAAGTGGCAAACTGGCCGCTTGCGATCGTTGAATTGTAAGTTCCCTGGGCGTACACAAATTCGACTTCGTTTACGATTTTGGGCGAGATGCTCCAGGTCAAATTGCCCACTACGTTCTTTCCCGGCGAATCCACTAGGGTGTTGACCAGCCCTGGATAGTTCGCGCCAGCCCACAAGCCCATCGGTGCATTCACAGGCATATCGTCGTTCATGCCGCGGGCATAGAAGTGAACCTTGTCATTGAAGTAATGATCAACACGGACAATGTCTTCATGCAGATCGTTCTTTGCTGAGTAGGAGAAGGCGTAGTTTCCGCCGCTGTTGGCGGCGAACTTGTCGAAGACATTGGTCAGATAGACCTTGGAATTCGAACTGTAGCAGCTGGGATTGATTGACGTCGTGTTACTTCCTGCGTCGTAGGTGGTGCATCCAGCCCCATTGGGTCCTGCCGGAACGAAGTCGCCTGCAATGACGCCGTTCAGTTGTGCTGCTGTCGCTACCGCCATGCTCTGGCTTCCTGGCGCGGTGTCCTTCTTCCATTCCTCAGACCAGAAGAAGAATGTCTTCTTCCTGTCGGTGTTGTACACCTTGGGAATGAAGATCGGGCCGCCGATGGTGAAGCCATAATCGTTGTAGTGATAAACGTTTCGCGGTGTGACTGGCGAACCAAGCTTGTTGAAGTAGGCGTTGGCATCCAGCGCCGTGTTACGTACAAACTCGTACGCATCGCCATGGAAAGAGCTGGTGCCGTTCTTTGTGGCTACCAGAATCTGGCCGCCGCCGGAGCGCCCATAGCCCGCATCGTAGGAGCCGCGCTGCAACGTGAACTCTTGGATCGCATCGATACTCGGCTCGTTGGTAATCGTTCCGTTTGAGCCGCTGTCGTTGATGTCGGCGCCGTCCACCGTCCAGTTGTTCGCCGTGGTGCGAGCTCCGTTTACTGCAAGCGCTGTTCCGCCCGCGGAAACATCGTCGCCGAGTCCGTTCACAACGCCGGGTTGCAACGTGACCAACTGTTCGAAGCTGCGGCTGCTCAGTTCGAGCTCTCTTACCTGCTCTCCTGAAATAGTGCCGGCCTGCGCGCTGCTTTCCGTGTCGATTGAAACCGGATTGTCTTCGACCGTGACGGTTGTGCTGACGGAGCCAGTCTTCATCTGAACGTTGAGCGAATGTTTCTCCGCAACGTCGAGGACAACGTTCTTGCCGTTGAAGGTTTCAAAGCCTGTCGCAATGACGGATACCGTATAGGTGCCGTTCGTGAGATTGGTGGCTTTGTAGAAACCCGTACCATCGGACAGAACGACGCGCGATGCGCCAGTCACACCGTTGAGCGTGATGGTGACGGTGGCGTTGGGAATGACCGCCCCGGTCGAGTCGGTGACAAGGCCGCTCAGGGTTGCCGACAGTTCCTGCGCCCGTATGACAAGGGGGCAGACGAAGAAGACGGCCGTAAGGAGCCCGAGAAGAGCTCGCCTCAGATTCAGGCCGCCGCCGCTAGTGGAGCGTCCGGAGCCACGGTTGGAACGCACCAATGAAAGACTTTGATTGAGAACCCGATTAAGGTCAATCATTGCCATCACACCTTTCCTTTGAGATCTCGTGGTGTCGATACGCTGGCGCGTACGGACGGGTGAGTTCATGAGCATTCAAACGAATTGCCCCTGAACGAATTCACCCTGGGATTCCCTGAAGAAGACCGGCTTCCGAAACAGTTCCGCTGGCGCAACTAGACACGCCGCGAAAGGCTCAGAGGCCTGGCTTATTGATGGGCATTTCGGTGCTTGCATACGCCTCCCAAGGTGCTGCAGAACGGACCGACAATCCGAGCTTGAAGGATTCGCCGGTCCAGTTTGTCGCCGTTACCGTAACCGAGCGTTTTCTTGTCAGAAATCCGGCGCGGGACAAATTGGCATTTACTCGTTGGAGAGAAGATACGATGATCTACGAGCAATTTCAACAACAAAATGATCGAATAAGGCATAAACAATCATGCTTGTCAATTTATTGGCTGTAATTAATCGATTTTCCATTGACTCTTGATCGAAATCGGGTTAGTTGTTGGCTGGATGACTATTAGGGCTGGCGCTCATTTAGGACGTGTCGCTTGGGAAACGCCCCAGAGATCTTGAGGGGAACAATCCTCAAAGAATTGATAATTAGAGGCTTTTTTCAGACATTCTATTTAGATTTCTGCAATTTATTGCTTCGGCGCTTGTCGGAAACCCCAGAATTAGTGCTCTTAATCGCTGAAACGCTCAAAGATCGCGGTCATATGGCGCTTCATGCTCGGACAACGCGAATCCCCTGCCGTTCAAAGGGGGCAAGGGCTTCGGGCGATGCTCCAACGTTGGTGATGATGGTGTGAATCTCGCCGACCGGGCAGATGAATGCAGGGCTCACGTTGCCGAATTTGCTCGCATCCGTGACAACGATGACCTGCTTGGATTGCTTCAGCATCTTGCGATACACAAGGGCCTCATCGGCTTCCAGTGTGGTGGCGCCTCGCTCAGCGTCGAGCCCTGTGACACTCAGGAAGACCCTGTCCATATAGACATCGTCAAGGAATTCAAGAGCCGCATTTCCTGTGAGCGAAAAAGACCACGCCCACGGAATAACGCCACCGGTCAGATAAGTGCGAACACCGGGCTGATTGCAGAGTTCCATGCCAATGTTGATCGCGTTGGTGATGACCTGGATCTTTTCGCGATGACGAAGACTGCGACCGATGTGCGTAGTTGTTGTTCCTGCGGAGAGGCCGATGGTCTCGTTTGGTTGAACGAGTTCGGCAGCGGCGAGGCCTATCCTGCGTTTCTCGACGGCGAATCTCTGTTCGCGCGCAAGAAACGAGCTGTCGTAGCGAAACGGTTCGTAGAGGAGGGGTTCGACCAGGGTCGCGCCGCCGTGAGTGCGGCGAATCAGTCCCCTATTCTCAAGGCGGGCCAGATCGCGTCGAATACTCGGCGCCGAGGAACCGGCAACGGCAAGAATTTCTTCAATGCTGGCTGTACCTACGCGCAATAAAAACTTGATGATCTGTTCACAGCGTCCGTTCAAGGTGTCGGGCATGACGCGAACGATTCTACACGGCTGATGGCTTGTCAGGCATCAATTTGCAGAAATCCTGTCAATTTCACGGTAAACTTGGCCATTTTTTTCAAGATGATGAATGATTACGCCACTAACGATCATTCAAAGCAGGGATCCTGTCCTGGATAGAACATGCAGAATTGTGAAAATTGCGGTGAAACAGGGCCCACTTTGTGCTCAAATGCCACCTAATGTGATGCAAAATGGCTATTTTCTACCTCGCTTTCTTCGAGTTACACCCGCAGTCACAAGTTTTTTGGTTTTAGGTCAGCCTGCTCAACGGTCCTATAATGATCAATCGATAACCAAATGCTCATCGCGGGGATATGGATGGCTCCATAGACCCGCTTTGCGATTTCAACGTTCCTCGTGGGGTGATTGTGAAAGTTTGCACTCGGTGGCATCTCGTGAACATTCTCAGCGTTTCTTTAGCCGCATTCGTTGCAGTTCCAGCGGTTCACTCGCAGAGTTCGACATCGTTGCCCCTGATGCCTTTGCCACTTCATGCTACACAGGGAGAAGGACAACTCAAGGTCGATGCCGGCTTTACCATCGCCCTCGAAGGCTATAAAGACGCCCGGCTAGAGTCAGCTCGCAAACGATTTCTGAGCACACTTTCGCGCGAAACAGGGATTCCCTACCACGATGAGATCACAGGCGGGGAAGCTACGCTGACGGTGAAGACGGCTGGCACGAGCGACGCTGTGCAGAGCCTCGGCGAGAACGAGTCATACCGCCTGGAGATTACACCGACGCATGCGCTGCTTACGTCGCCGAATCCGCTGGGCGCCATGCATGGGCTTCAGACATTTCTGCAGCTCGTGTCGATCACCCCGGCTGGATTCAGCGCGCCTGTAGTGACGATCGACGATGAGCCGCGCTTCCCCTGGCGCGGGTTGATGATCGACGCGGGCAGGCACTTCCAACCTCTGGAAGTACTCGAGCGCAATCTCGATGGGATGGAAGCAGTGAAGATGAACGTCTTCCACTGGCACCTGTCGGAGGACCAGGGCTTTCGCGCCGAAAGCAAGATCTATCCGCAGCTGACCGGTAAAGGATCGGATGGCCTTTACTACACCCAGGAAGAGATGCGCGGAATAGTCGCATATGCGCGCGACCGCGGCATCCGCGTGGTTCCCGAATTCGATATGCCGTGTCACACGACCGCTTGGTTTGCGGGATATCCGGATCTGGCGAGCGGAAAAGGGCCCTACAAGATCGAGACGCGCTGGGGCGTATTTGATCCCGCGTTGGACCCGACGCGGGAAAGCACCTTTGACTTCATTGGCAGGTTCATCGGCGAAATGACGACGATTTTCCCCGACGCGTACTTCCATGTCGGTGGAGATGAGTGCAACGGGAAAGAGTGGGATGCGAACCCGCGGATCAAATCCTTTATGCGCGCCCACGGCTTGAAGGACAACGCGGCGCTGCAATCGTATTTCACAGCGCGAGTGCAAAAACTGGTAGCCGCGCATCATCGCATCATGGTGGGCTGGGATGAGGTGTTGCAGCCCGATACTCCGAAGGATGTAGTGATCCATTCGTGGCGCGGACCGCAAAGTCTGGCTGCGGCAGCTCGCCAAGGTAATCGAGGCATCTTGTCGAACGGCTATTACATCGATCTGAACCAGTCGGCTGCCGAGCACTACCTGATGGATCCACTGGCCGGCGAGGGTGCGACATTGACCCCTGAACAGAAAAAGCGTGTACTGGGCGGCGAGGCCACCATGTGGAGTGAGTTCACGCCTCCCGAGATCATTGACAGCCGCATCTGGCCGCGGACCGCGGCGATTGCAGAACGGCTCTGGTCGCCGCAAGACGTACGGGACGTGAACTCGATGTATGCACGGTTGGCGGTTGTTTCAGACAAGCTTGAGTTTTATGGATTGCAACATCAGGCCTTCACTCTGCCGATGCTTCAGCGGATGAGCGGAGAAGCCCATCCAAAGTATTTGGCAGTGCTGGCGGGGGTAGTGCAACCGCCGGTGGGCTATCAGCGCGAGGAGTTGAAAGAATACGACTGGCATTCACCGCTGAACCACCTGGTGGATGCCGTCCCGCCGGAGAGCGAGACCGCACGCAAGTTCAAAGACCAGGTGAATGTGATCGTTGCCGGCAATGCGTCGCCGGAGCAGTTCCAAAAGGCGAGGGAGTCGCTGACGCTGTGGCGGGACAATGATGCAAAGCTGGAGCCTTCGCTGAAAAAGTCCGATATCACGGCTGAACTGGCGCCCCTATCGCAGTCCCTGTCTCAGGTCGCAGCGATCGGGCTGCGAGCGCTGGATGATCTCCAGAATCATCGTGTGGCAGATGCTGCGACAACGCAAAATGACACGCAAGTGCTAAAGACGGCAGAGAAACCGCAAGCTGTGCTGCGCGATATGGCGGTAGCGCCAGTTGAAGCGCTGGTGCAAGCGGCCGCTGCGCAGAAGCCATAGACAGGCAGTTGCAGCGAAACAGATCGTACGCACGGCACAAACTCACGAAACATTAATTGCGAATCCAGCGTCGCGGTGGGGTCAGGAACTAGCGCATCGCCACAATTTCAACCTTGCCGCTGCGGCGCATGATATTGACGCTTACCGAGTCTGCGTAACGTTCGCACGAGATATCGACACTGCCGTTTCCGACCTCGAGGTTGCAAATGCGAATATGTTGCAGTTTCTCAGGCAATGCGGAGTGATGCAGATAAATCCTGGACTCACCCGCACGAATCTCCAACCCAAGGCACGCCTGCAACACCATGAAGACAGACCCTGCGGCCCAAGCCTGCGGCGAACAGGCGACCGGGTAGAGCGTCGGACCTTTGCCCGGACGGCGGCCGAATCCGCATATCAGTTCGGGAAGTCGACGGAACATCACCTCAGATGCGAGATCGAACAACCCGGATGTAATCCGCAAGGCAAGCTCTTTATCGGTTCTTCGAAGCGCGCCGAGGGCGATGAGGGCGTTGTCATGCGGCCACACCGAACCATTGTGATACGACATCGGATTGTAACGACGTTCGCCGGTAACGATGGTGCGCACGCCCCAACCGGAGAAGAACGCCGGTGAAAGAAGGCCGTCGCTTATCAATTGGTATTGCGCATCGCTGGCAATTCCGGAGAACAAGCATTGGCCAGCATTGGAGCTTCTTACGCGGCATTGCTTTTTCTCGCCATCCAAAGCCAGGGCAAACATGCCGAGTTCGTCTGACCAGAACATGGATTGGAACTTCGCGCGCAGTTCGTCAGCCTCCTTGCGAAGTCGGTCGGCGAGATCGTTCTGTCCCAGTTCCGTCGCTACAGTGGCAATGCCGTTCTTTGCTGCATACACGTAGGCCTGAACCTCGCAGAGCGCAATGGGGCCGACAGCCAGATGCCCGTCGCTATAAAAAACTGAGTCGCCAGAATCCTTCCAGCCCTGCTGCACCAGACCGTGATCCGTCTGGCGCGCGTATTCGACAAATCCATCGTGGTCCCGATCGCCATAGACATCGATCCATTCAAGAGCGGCGAGGATGTTCGGCCAGATTTCGTGCAGAAAATCGGTATCCGCGGTGCGCTCGTAATAGGCTGCTGCGAGCAGGACGAAGAGCGGTGTACCGTCGACGGTACCGTAGTAGCGGCCGAAGGGCACTTCGCCGAGACGAGCCATCTCGCCCTTGCGCATTTCGTGGAGAATCTTGCCCGGATCCGCATCGCGGTCTGCATCGTGACTTGTCGCCTGGGTTGCGGCCAGATACGAAAGGACGCCCTTTGCGATCGAAGGCGCGAGCCACAGCAACTCGAGCGCGGTGATGATGCCGTCGCGACCGAAAACGGTGCTGAACCACGGCACACCCGCATACGGATAAAGCCCGTGCGGGGTTGGGGTCACCATCATGGCGAGGTCGGCGGAGGAGCGGTGTATCCAGCTATTGAACTGTTCGTTCGAGGTATGAATGTCCACCCCTGCCAGCGGCCCAGTGCTGCGCTTGTGATTCATTGCCTGTAGCGCTTCACGGTAACTGTGGATGGCTGTATAGCCGCTTCTTTCACGCTCGCACATGACATTGACCGTGAAACTCACCTCGCCATGCGGTTCGATGTGGAGCGGAATCAGGATGCCACCTTCGTGTGGCTCGGCGGAAGGCGCCGAGCACACAACTCGCGTCGTCCGCCGCATATGATCGAGGCCGTCGTAGGCGAGCGTCACGGAAGATCGGCCGACCTCTTCTGGAAGTTTTTCCCCCCGGCGCTTTCGCTTCTCGCCGCGCACCTCGAAGATATCCGCAAAGTCCGCCTCGAAATCGAAGGAAACTTCGACATCGATTGCGTTGTCGCTGTAGTTGTTCAAGGCGATGTGGTCGTAACAAACCAATTCCGTAAGAAACTTCGAGCGATAGATGTGCACGGTGCCCCGGGGCAGGGATGCACCGGAATCCAATTGAATATCAGGATTTGTGAGGTCGATGCCGAAGAGAACATTGTCTTCGCGGATCGTGGAACTCAACAACAGGGGACGAAATCCGCAGAAAAGCATTTCAAGGCGCGACAGGTGGCGCGTTTCATTGTGGAAGATACCCTGCTGGCCAAAGCCGACTGGCTGAATATCTCCGCTGCGATCGAAGACTGCGAATGTGTCGCCATTCAGCAGAACCCTGGTTCGATCGTCAGCGAGGGCAGACGAAGCTCGAATGTAGAATTGCCGATCGACCTCAATGATGTCGCGAGTTTGTTCACGCGGTCCAGTTGTTGGCAACATCGATAGAAGACTCCTGACTTAAGCAGTAAGTGTGAGTCCACGCGTGCCGCGCGCGGCACGCCTCTTTTCCCAGATGCCATGTTCGTACGCGGTCAAATATTCCTCACACATTCGTCGTGAGGTGAAGCGCTCCAGAAACCGCTGGTGGCACGCCCGGCGATCGATCGACGGAATTCGTTTCACGGCCTCCATGGCTTCTTCGACGTTTTGGACGATGAATCCGGTCACTCCTGGGTCAACAATTTCTGCAACCGATCCGCCGCGAAAAGCCACGACGGGTGTGCCACAGGCCATGGACTCGATCATGACCAGTCCGAATGGCTCTGGCCAGTCGATGGGAAACAGCAGGGCGGCGGCATTACCCAGAAAATCAGTCTTTTCGAGTTCGCCGATCTCGCCGACAAATTCGACGTCGGAATTTGCCAGAAGATCGCTGATTTCCGCTTCGAAGTAGCTGCGATCGGCATCGTCAATCTTGGCTGCAATGCGCAATGGCATCCCGGCCCGGCGCGCAATCTCTATGGCTCGATCGACCCTTTTCTCCGGTGAGATTCGGCCCAGAAAGGCCAGATAATCTCCCGATGAGAAGCGTGGCTCATAGAGATCCTCCGGAATTCCGTGGTGGACCGTGGTGAGCCAACTCGCCCACGGCATTGGAGCCCGCTGGGCATCAGAGATGGAAATCAAGCGCATATCATCGAATTCTCGAAAGAGCGGGTAAAGATCGGGAATATCAAGCCGACCGTGAAGCGTAGTAAGCGCAGGAATCTCAAGCCGTCGAATCTGCGAAAAAGGCAGATAGTCCAGGTGAAAGTGCACGACATCGAATTCGTCCGCTTCCTGGGCGACGGTTTCGACGAGGTTCAGATGATGTGCGAGTGGCGAGAGCAGTTTGCCTCCGTCAAGACGAAGTGCACGATCGCATACGGATCGCAGCCGCGCCGAGGTTTGTGAGTCTCCGCTGGCATAAAGGGTTATCTCGTGTCCCAGCCTTACTAGCTCTTCCGTGATATAGGAAACCACTCGTTCTGTGCCGCCATAGAGCTTGGGGGGCACACTTTCGTATAAGGGCGCAACTTGCGCGATTTTCATAATGATTTGCTCCCCGGTCGGCTCTTACCATGCGGGTCATTCTGTTTGGATTGGATGCGGCGAATGCGATACAGCGTGGCCTGAAGCCATCGGAAGCGCTTGATGAGGAAGAATTATGATGCGATGTTTCATCACCGATTCAGGGCATGACTCCGCAGAAACGAAAGGAGATTCGACGAGATTTCGCGGGCGGAAAGTGCTTCCCGGACAAGCAGTCGACTGGCACTTGCAGCGTAACGGTTGCAATTTTGCGAACATCCTGCGACTATCTGTGTATGGATCTTCGGACCTGTTGTCGCCGGTGTATGACGCCTTGCGCGTGCACGGGTGACCTGACTCCGAAATAAGCTATTTTCAATTTCAAGGTTTCCTAAACGCCCGCGACCCAGCCTTAAGCTGCCGCGGGCTTTCTGTTTCCAGCGAATTCCCTTCGACGAGGACATATGACCGAAGCAGTTGTTCAAGCAAAAGAGACGAAGGCCCAGCGCGCCGAACGCCTGAAGCGTGCCAAGAACCCCTGGGAAGCATTCGACGAGGTGCGTGCATTCGCACGTGCGGGACGCTCCAGCGTCATCCCCGAGTGGGCAGGAACGTACTTCAAGTGGTGGGGAATCTATACGCAAGGTGATGGCGTCGGCGCCACCGGCGGCAAGGGTGGTGAAGGCCTGGTTTCTGACTATTTCATGATGCGCATCGGTATCCCGAACGGGATTATCTCTTCGAGCCAGTTACGCGCGATCGGTGGCATCACGCGGAAGTACGCCCGCAACCTGGCCGATATTACCGTTCGTCAGAATATTCAGCTGCATTGGTTGACGATTGAGTCGCTGCCGGAGGTAGTGGATGCGCTCGACGCAATCGGCCTTTCACCGAAGGGCGCCTGCGGCGACGTGGTGCGCAACGTGACCGGATGCCCGCTGGCAGGCGTGGCGCACGATGAGATTCTCGATGCCTCGCCAATCGCGCTTGAGATTGCGCATCTGCTGACCGCGAATCCGGAATTCTATAACCTTCCGCGGAAATTCAAGATCTCCGTGCTGGGATGCCCGACGTGGTGTAGCTATCCCGAGATCAACGACATCGCTCTCACGCCGGTGAAGCACAATGGGCAGGTTGGATTCTCGGTGCGCGTGGGCGGAGGACTCTCCAATGAACCTCACCTCGCGGTTCGCCTCGATGCGTTTGTTCTTCCCGAGCAGGCTGTCGCTGTCGTGAAGGCGATCGCGGAAATCTTTCGCGATCAGCAGGTGCTGCGCGAGAGTCGCGAACGCGCCAGGCTCAAGTATCTCTTCATGAAAGAGGGCTGGACCGCTGAACGGTTTCTCGTGGAGCTTAAGTCACGGCTCGAATTTACACTGCAGCCGGGTGTGGCTGAGGAGGTGCCCGACGAGACGCTTCGGGACCATGTAGGCGTTCATCGGCAGCGTCAGCCTGGCCTGAGCTACGTGGGAGCATCTGTGCTGCGCGGCCGGCTTACAGGGGAGCAACTAGAAGCCGCAGCTGATCTGGCGGACAAGTATGGCAGCGGCGCCTTGCGCGCTACCGTTTCACAAAACCTGCTGTTCATCGATGTGCCAAATGAGAAGGCTCCGGAACTTGTTCGCGAGCTTGGCGTAATCGGTCTCCATGTCGAGGGTTCGCCGTTCTGGCGTGGGGCTGTCGCGTGCACGGGAACAGAATTCTGCAAACTCGCCATCACAGAGACGAAGGGATTCACCCGCTGGCTGGTGGACGAACTTGAAGAACGAGTTCCGCAGTTTGATCAGCAGCTGCGATTGCACGTAACTGGTTGCCCGAACGGCTGCGGACAGCACTGGATTGCGGATATCGGCATCGAGGGCAAGAAGATTAAGCACGAAGGCAAGTTGGTGGATGCTTACTACTTCTGCCTCGGCGGGTCGGTTGGACAACATGCGGGGATTGCGCGACCGGTTGGCTATCGCGTGCCTGCCGCACTTGTTCCCGAAGCTATCGCACGGCTGCTTCGCGAATATCTGGCGAGACGCGCTGGTGAAGAGAACCTTCGCGCGTGGTTTGCCAGGCATACTAACGACGAATTGCGAAGCTTTCTTGCTGGAGAGATTCTCGTGCCGGTTGAACGCGATCTGCCCACGGGTCGCGTGCCCCACGCAGTTGCAGAGTGAGGACACTATGAGCTTGTTGCCGATTTTTCTGAAACTCGATGGCCGTCTCGGACTGCTGGTGGGCGCCGGCAATGTGGCGCTGGAAAAAGTTCAAACTTTGCTGACTACCGGCATACGCCTCCGCGTGATTGCGCCGGAGGCAAAAGCCGAGATCCAGCAACTTGCCGGCGAGGGTAAGCTTGCATGGATTCAACGACGATTCGTTCCGGCAGATCTCGACGGCAACTTTATTGCAATCGCCGCGACGGATAACGCGGAAGTGAATGCGACCGTTTATCACAAAGCGGTCCAGCGCGGAATTCTCGTTAACAGCGTGGATGATCCGCCGCATTGCGACTTCTACTTCGGATCGATTGTGCGGCGGGGCGATCTGCAGATTGCGATCTCAACCGCAGGCGAGAGCCCGGCTGTGGCTCAACGGCTTCGGCGCGAAATTGACGAACTGCTGGCCGAAGACCTCGGGCTCTGGCTGAAGGATATTGGTCAGCTTCGACGCGAAATTCTGACCGAGTATCCACCGGGAGATGATCGCAAGGCCCTGTTACACCGGCTAGCTCAACGGGAGTTCTTCCAGTCGAGCGCGAACCGTTCGCTGATTCCCGCTGGTTCGTCACAGACGGGCCACCGTGAGGAGGATGAAGGCAGAGTTTTTCTCGTTGGTGCCGGCCCTGGTGATCCGGAACTGCTGACGGTCAAAGCTCTGCGCCTGATTCAATCGGCCGATGTAATCCTGCACGACGACCTTGTTCCCCAATCCATTCTCGAACTCTCAAGGCCAGCTTCCGAAGTGGTGAACGTAGGCAAGCGCTGCGGAACGAAGAGCATCACGCAGGAAGAGATTCATGCGTTGATGATTGCTCATGCCGGCGCAGGCCGCCGCGTGGTGCGTCTGAAGAGCGGCGACCCGCTCATCTTTGGGCGTGCGGCGGAAGAAATAGCAGCGCTGACTGAGGCTGGTGTAACCTTCGAGGTCGTGCCCGGAATCACGGCTGCTTTTGCGGCAGCGGCGGCAATTCCCTGCTCGCTCACGGATCGAAATACCGCGTCAAACGTGATCTTCTCGACTGGCCACCATGCGCAATCGCACAATCACGCGCCCGTACCTGAACTTGAAGATTCGACCCGAGTGGTTTATATGCCGGGCCGGGACCTCGGGATGCTTGCGCTGGAATGGCTGCAGGAGGGCCTGCCGGCTGGTTTCCCGTGCGCGATTGTGTCACATGCTGCACAGCCGGGGCAACAAGTACAGCACACCACGCTTGGGGAGTTGGGAAATGCGCGACCGACACTCTCGCCGAGCCTGCTGATTGCCGGATGGGCAGTGCGCGGCGCGGCGGACAATCGCATCCGCGAAGCCGTTGGTCAAGCCGTGACTACCTGACTTCCGGCATACATCGGCTCGGTACGCCGCGTCACTCTCGACCTTTATACTGAGATGTTTGTTGAATCAATCAAACAGGCGGTCGAATCGCCCTGTTGATCGGAGCGGCATTGCCTCAGGCAGAGATCGGGATAATAGGCGGCAGCGGGCTCTATTCGATGCCCGGCTTTACCAACGTCCACGAAGAACGCGTCGAAACGCCATTTGGCGATCCTTCAGACCCATTCGTTCTCGGCGAACTGGAAGGCCATAAAGTCGCCTTCCTGGCGCGACACGGTCGCGGACACCGGATTCTTCCATCGGAACTGAACTTCCGCGCCAATATTTACGCGTTCAAGAAGCTCGGAGTGGAGCGTATCCTGTCCGTCTCAGCCGTCGGCTCGCTCAAAGAAGAGCACAAACCTACTGACTTCGTGATTCCCGACCAGTTCATCGATCGCACGTTTCATCGCATCTCCACATTCTTTGGCGACGGTATTGTGGGCCACGTCGCGTTTGGCGATCCTGTGTGCTCAACTGTCGCCAACGCGGCCGAACAGGCCTGCAAGAGAGTGGGAGTGGTAGGCAAATTGGGCGGCACCTACGTGTGCATGGAGGGCCCGCAATTTTCCACCAAGGCTGAATCGAATCTCTACCGAAGTTGGGGTGCCGATGTGATTGGCATGACCAACCTGCAGGAAGCCAAACTCGCGCGCGAGGCGGAGATATGCTACGCCACGGTAGCGATGGTCACTGATTACGATTGCTGGCGCGAGGGGCATGACGCGGTCACCATCGAAGAGATTGTCGCCGTGCTGCATCAGAACGCGGAGAACGCGTGCAAGGTTGTGAAGGCGGCCGTTGCCGCAATGCCTGCGGAACGGAACTGCGCATGCACTTCAGCAGCGAAGTTCGCCGTGCTCACGCAGCCCGATGCGATCCCACAGGCAGCGAAAGAAAGACTGAAGCTGCTCTTCGGCAAATATCACGGCTGGTAGCGCCGAGTTCTTTATCCAATAAAACGAATCTAGAGAGGACATGCATGGCCATTACCGTTGTCGGCAGCGTCGCATTTGACACTGTCGAGACTCCCGCCGGACGCAGAGAGCGCTGCCTCGCCGGAGCTGCGACATACTTTTCACTGTCTGCGAGTTTCTTCACCGATGTACGCGTGATCGCTGTTGTCGGAGAAGACTTCGGCGCCGCCGAACAGGCCGTGTTCGATGCGCGCAAGGTTGACACCACCGGCATTCAACATGCGCCGGGCAAGAGCTTCTTCTGGGAAGGCTCGTATCTCGAGAACCTGAATGAAGCTAAGACGCACAACACGGAGCTCAATGTCTTCGCTGGATTCGAGCCCAGGATTCCCCAGGCTTATCATGATTCGGAATTCCTCTTTCTCGCCAACATCGATCCGGTCCTTCAGCGGCGGGTGCGCGAGGCCATGCCGAATGCCAAGCTGGTTGGCGGCGACACCATGAATTACTGGATCAAGGACCACAAGCCCGCTCTTCTCGAGGTCCTGAAGGGTCTGGATGTGTTGCTGATCAACGACACGGAAACGCGCATGCTGACCGGCAGCCGCAGCATTGCGCTGGCGGCAGGCAAGATCTTCGAAATGGGACCGAAGATTCTCGTGGTAAAACACGGCGAATATGGGGCGACCGCGTTCTTTGCACCGAAGAAAGCGGATGGGGTAGAGCGGGTTGCGCACCGTGCTTTTCATGTTCCAGCGCTTCCACTGGAAGAGGTCGTAGACCCCACAGGCGCGGGCGACAGTTTTGCCGGAGGATTTTTTGGCTATCTTGCTTCGCAGAAGGAGTTGACTCCGCAATCGTTCCGATATGCGATGTTCTATGGAAGTGTGATGGGTTCATTCGTGGTGGAGCGCTTCGGCACAGAGCGCTTGCAGCAACTAACACGCGATGAGATCGATCACCGCTTCAGGCTGTTCCGCGAGTTGACTCACCTTGACTGAACAACTGATTCGCCGCCCCATCAGCCAAAATGAGTGGCTGGTGGTGGTGGCGTCTCTGGTGGCAGCGTCCGCTCTCGCAAACCTATGGAGTTGGCGTCACGACGCGATGCTGAATTATGGAGACGCCGTCGCGCACCTGCACATTGCGCGGCGGGTTTTTGATTCGCATCGGCCGGGATTGTCACAACTTGGTTCGGTGTGGCTACCGTTCCCGCATTTGCTCCTGATTCCATTCGTTGCGGTCTACGCATGGTGGGCCAATGGCATTGCGGGAATGATTCCATCGGCGCTGGCCTATATCGCCGCGTGCGCCGGAATCTATCGCCTCGCGCGTTATTGGCTCGCACCTTCGGCAGCAGTTGTAGCGCTCGCGTTTTTTGCCTTGAATCCGAATCTCCTTTATCTGCAGACCACGGCAATGACCGAGCCACTGTTCCTTTGCCAGATGGTCTGGCTTGCGGTTTGGCTGGTGGAGTGGCGCGAAGCCCTGAATAATGATCAGCCGCGTGCTGTGCGACTGTTGCGATGCATCGCCCTGGTTCTAATTGCGGCTGTTTTCACGCGCTACGATGGCTGGATCCTGGCGCTTCTCGCCTGGACCTCTGTCGGCGTCCTGCAGCTTCGCAAGAGCACACTTCGATCCCGCACGTTCTGGATCGCAAGTGCAGCCGTGGTTGCCGCACCCTTGCTTTGGTTTGCATATAACGCTTTTTACTTTGGAGACTGGCTCAACTTTGCGCGCGGTCCTTACTCTGCGGCTGCGATCGAGTTACGTACCGCGACGCCCGGCTCAGGTCCGCCGCACCCGGGCTGGCACAATCCATGGGTTTCGCTTCTCTTTTTTGTGAAGTGCGCCGAGATGGTTGTCGCTCGGGAATCGTGGGGCAACTTCATTCTCGGGCTCACGCTGCTGGGCACCGCGTGGGGGTGGCTTACCACGCGCCGACGCGGCTTCAATTGGACATTACTGCTATGGCTGCCAGTCCCCTTCTACGCTTACTCGATCGCATTCAGCTCGGTACCAATCTTTCTTCCTGTCTGGTGGCCGCACTCCTGGTACAACACGCGCTATGGCACGGAGATGCTGCCCGCATTTGCACTTGGACTCGGCTTTGTCGCGCAATTCGTAATTGCTGTCTCCAGGGAGTTCAAACAGAGTTCGACGCGATTCGCTGCTGCCGCTCTCTACGCGATCGTAGCCATTAATGCATGGGCAGTGCTTCGTGATCATCCTTTGACCTACGTGGAGGGCACCAAGAACATCGAGTCGCGGCGCAAGTTCGAGATCGAGATACCGCCGGTGCTGCGCTCTCTGCTGGCAAATCGTCCGGGCGGGATTGTTCTGATGGACACTTCGGTGTATCCGAATCTGGTCGCGTTTATTGGGATCCCGCTTCGCCAGACGATCAACGAGAGCGACAAGGAGTATTTCTCCGATGCGCTGGCTGCGCCCGCCACGCACGCGGCCATTGTGCTCGCCTTCGACGGCGATGAGATCGACGAGGCGGTGAAGGCCCATCCTGCTGGGCTCAAATTGATTCGACGTTTTGACGCTCCGGGACAAAACTCCGGGACAGTTTACGTCTCCGATACCCCGCCCGGCTCGAAAGCTGTAGAGCGGTGATAGCATCAGCCAAGGTGATAGCCATGTGTACGATATTGGCCAACGTTTCGGAGCCGTTCAACTTCAACTGGCTTCAACAGGTCGGAGTGTTGAATGGCGCTATCCCTCGTCTCCTTGCCGCATCTGCGTTGGGTGCTTTAGTCGGGTTGGAGCGCGAGTACAAAGGCCGCTCGGCCGGTGTGCGCACCAACCTCCTCATCTGCCTGGGCGCGGCATTCTTCACGCTGCTATCGGCGGTGCTGGCCGGAGATGGAAGTCCGAACAAGGGCCAGGTAGCCTCGAACATCGTGCAGGGCATTGGCTTCCTCGGCGCGGGTCTAATTCTTCATAACCGCAGCCGCATCAGTGGACTCACAACTGCTGCCAGCGTGTGGGTCGTCGCATCCATCGGCATGGCATGTGGCGCCGGACTTCTGGTCGCTGCGGCAGTCGCCACTGTCATCACAATTGTCGCACTCGAATTGGTCGGCTTTCTCGAACGCAGCGCCAGCATCAAGATCTATTCGCTTATTTATGAAGCGCGCGGCTCCAATCAGACCGCCATCCTTCGCTCCATTCTCGATGCCATGGACAAAGCGGGCGAGCGGCTGGCGGACTTTGCCGCAGACGCAATCGGCGATCTGCAGCGCGTCACCTTCACTATCACTGCAACCAAGAAGCAGCACGAGCGCTTGCGCGGAAGGCTTCTTTCAGAAGCCGCCATCAACTCGCTGCTCAACTTCCGCGACCCGGAGGAAGATTGATTCCCTTTGCAAAGGCGCACGCTTGCGGCAATGATTTTCTGATTGTGACAGAAGATGCAGCGGCGAGGCGCGATTGGGCTGATCTAAGCCGACGACTCTGCGCGCGGAACACCGGCGTGGGTGCAGACGGCGTGGAGTTTTTTGCCTGGACCGGCTCCAAGTCAGGACGCATTCGCTTGCATAATGCGGATGGTTCGATTGCGGAGATCAGCGGCAACGGGACACGATGCGTCGCGGCATGGATGAGCTCAATGATCGGCGCAAAGGCCGGAGATGAGTTGCGCATCGAGACGGACGCCGGCCTGCGGATTTGCCATATCAACGGCGTGCAGCCGGATGGCGGCTACTCTGTCGACGTCACTACGGGCATGGGAATTCCCAGCGCTGCGCGCAAAACGGTGAGGCTGGGCGACGGCCGTTCTGTCGAGGGCATAGCGGTCTCCACGGGAAATCCGCATTTTGTGATCGCTATCGATAACCGGGATTTTTCAGTCGCCGGGACTGCGTGGCAGGAGATTGGATCGCAAATCTGCACGCACTCTGATTTTGCGCACCAGACCAACGTCGAGTTTGTGCGCATCGTGAGCCCGAACGAGATTGAGATTCGCATCTTCGAGCGCGGAGTCGGCCCAACCACATCTTCCGGAACCGGCACATCAGCATCTGCGACTGCAGCCATTGCGTTTCATGAATGTTTGTCGCCCCTGCGCGTCGTGGCACCGGGCGGAGCGCAGACGGTGAGATGGGACGGCCAGGGCAGCGAGCTGGAACTTACAGGACCGGCGATCTTGATTGCGCGCGGTGAGGCGTGGTGCGGATGATTGCCCAATCAAAGCCACTGATGTCTCTGAGTCCGATCGAAGCAGGTGCGGGCGTCAGTGTGATCTCGCCGGCTTCTTTCGCAATTCCTGAACGGGTCGATCAGGGTATGGAGCGGCTTCGCCACCTTGGGTATTCACCGCGTCCCGGTTCAAATGCGCAGACACGCGGTCCGCTGTTTTTCGCAGGCTCGCCCCGGCAGCGGCTGGAAGATCTGCACGCGGCATTCGCCAATCCTGAAACGCAGGTGGTGGCAGCGGTACGCGGCGGCTACGGATCGAACTACCTGCTCGATGAAATTGATCTCGAGCTCATCAGGCAGCATCCGAAGCCGCTTCTAGCCTACAGCGATATGACGGGACTACAGCTTCACCTGCTGGACCAACTCGGACTTCCTGCATTTCACGGCCCGATGGTAGCTGCAGATTTTTATCTAGAAGACGGTGTGCATCTCGAAAGCTTGCAGTCGGCGCTCACCGGCCGTCCGTACTCCGTGGGGAGTGCGGAGGGTTTGCGCACCCTGAGGGCGGGTATGGCGCGCGGCACGCTCTACGGTGGATGCCTCAGCATTCTCGTTTCGTTGATCGGGACCAAATGGGAACCTGCGACTGAGAATAAGCTACTGTTTGTCGAAGATGTAGGCGCGCGTCCCTACCAGGTGGACCGGATGCTTTGGCAAATACGGCAAGCGGGTAAGTTGAATGGTGTGCGAGGCATCGTTTTCGGCGAGATGCTCGACTGCACTTCTCCGGGCGCGCCCGAGAATCTGGTGGAAGACGCAATCCTCTCCGCGCTCGACGGTCTTGATATTCCGATCGCTTTCGGATTGCGCAGCGGCCACGTGTCGCAACAGAACGTCACCTTGATCTTCGGTATTGAAGCGGAACTGCGGGCTGGCAGTGAATCGCAACTTGATCTCCTGGAGCCGGCGGTGAGGCCATGAATTCCTCGCGCAAGCACATTCATCTCAGCGGCATTTGCGGTACGGCCATGGCATCGCTCGCCGGGCTGCTTCAATTGCAGGGACATCGCATCACTGGTTCCGACAAAGCTGCGTATCCGCCGATGAGCGACCTGCTCTGCTCGCTCGGCATTCCGGTGCTCGAGCCTTACTCCGAATCGAACCTTGATCCCGCGCCGGAACTGGTTGTCATCGGCAACGCACTTTCGCGCGGCAATCCAGAGGTAGAGCGAGTACTGGATCAACGCATGCCATTCGCTTCGATGGCCGCTCTCGTACGAGAGGAATTCCTTAAGGGGCGTGAATCGCTAGTTGTTGCTGGCACACATGGCAAGACGACGACGACCAGTATGCTGTCGTGGATCTATCAGGTTGCGTCGCACGAGGACGCAGCGCTTGAGCCATCGTTTTTGATCGGTGGAGTGGCGGAGAATTTCGGCACCAGCTTCCAGCTTCGCCCAACGAGCACTTTCATTATCGAAGGAGACGAATACGATACGGCCTTCTTCGATAAGGGGCCGAAGTTCCTGCATTACTTTCCTGACGCGCTGATCCTCACGCACGTTGAGTTTGACCATGCGGACATCTACGCCGATCTCGAAGCGGTGAAGGTCGCATTCAAGCGGCTCGTCAATCTTGTGCCGCGACGCGGCTTGCTTGTCGCCTTTGACGGCAGCACCAATGTTACCGAGTGCGTCGGTAAAGCATTCTGCCGCGTGGAACGCTACGGCTTCAACCCGGAATCCGATTGGCAGATTCGCAACCTGCGTCACATGGATGGCAAGACACAATGGGATGTATGGCGCAACGGCGAATTGTGGTCGGAATTGGCCATGCAGCTCGCGGGGGAACATAACGCATTGAACGCTACATCAGCCGCGGCTTTGGCAGCGGGTCAGGGCATCAGCAAAGAGGCCATCCGCACTGCGCTCGGCAGCTTCAAGAGCGTCAAGCGCCGGCTGGAGGTTCGAGATGTAATTCGAGGGATCACGATTATCGATGATTTCGCGCATCATCCCACGGCCATCCGCGAGACTCTGCGCGCGCTACGTTCCGTTTACCCCGATTCGCGCCTCTGGGCCGTGCTGGAGCCGCGGTCGAATACGTTGCGGCGCAAGGTGCTCGAAAACGAGCTCGTTGAAAGTCTGCGCCTAGCCGATCGCGTGATTCTTGCCGGTGTATATCAACAGCAGCGCATCCCGGACAAGGAGCGGCTGCATCCTGAAGATGTCGTTACTGCCTTGAACACATCGGGAACACCTGCAGAACTGCACCCGGATGCGACCGAAATTGTCGAGAGCCTCGCGCCAAATCTCAAGTCGGGCGACGTGGTCGCTATCCTGTCGAATGGCGGCTTCGACGGCATCTATGAAAAACTTCCTGCGCGGCTCAGAGCCCGTCAGAACTGATCGAGAGCCCGTTATGATCTATTCACTGCTTTTATTCATCACGTTTCTTATTTTAGGGATCCCTGCGGGGATCATTTTCATTCCCTGGTCTATGATTACGGGCAACGTGCTGCCGCTTTACAACGTGACCCAGATGATTGTCCGGACGGGGTACTTCCTTGCGCGCATCCGCGTTGAGGTAACTGGCCGCGAACTGGTTCCGGCAAACACTGCATGCATATTCATGGCGAACCACGTTTCGAATTTGGATCCACCGGCGCTCATTCCGAGTATTCCCGGGCGAACATCAGCGTTCCTGAAACGATCGCTGATGCACATACCAGTGCTCGGCTGGGCATTTCGGCAAGGCGAATTTATCCCCGTCGACCGTGACGGCCGAAGGGAAAGCGCGCAGGAAAGCATCGCTGCTGCGCGCCGCGCGCTCGCAAAAGGCGTGCACATCACCACGTTTGTCGAAGGAACGCGTTCAAAAGATGGGCGTTTGCTGCCATTCAAGAAAGGGCCGTTCTACTTGGCAAAGGAAACCGGTGCCCCATGCATTCCGGTTTCGATTTGGGGCACGGAGACAATGATGTCGAAGGGCAGCATGCGCATTCGTCCGGGAACGGCGCATATCACCTTTCACGCACCCATCCTTCCCGCCGACTATGAGACGCGTGAAGATCTACTGACTGCGGTGCGCGCCGCGATCGCATCAGGCTTGCCGGAGTGGATGCGGGCTTAAGTTTCGACCTACTGCACAATCGCGTTGTAGCCATCGCCAAGCAGTTTCTGCCGCATTGCATTGGCATCGTTCCGATTTCCGAATGGCCCGGTCTGCACGTGAATGAGACTGTCACCAACGTCGCGACGCGCGGTGACCGCGTAGCCGCGCTTGCGTAGTGCATTCACAAGCACCTCCGCATCTTCAGGATGCGAAACCGCAGCAATCTGCACCATCCAGCCCTGTACCTGCGCCATTGCCGGTTGCACCTGGAGCGCGGGAGCGGGTTGCACACCGACGGCTTGACCGGAGAGTGCCGGCCTTACCTGCGCATCAAGAGCAGGCTTGACCTGGGGCTCAGGTGAGTCAGTGTTTCCGCCGGCAACCGTGGGGATTGTTTGTGCGGGCTGGGTCGAGTTACCGGAAGAATCGCCGGAGACAGCGAGCGCTGCCTGAGTAGGGGACGGAACCGCCGCCTGCCCAGCGGCCCCGGGTTTCGAACCTGGGCCCGGTGGCGCCAGAGTGGACTTCAAATCTGCGGGCGATACCACCATTGCCGACTCTAGCAAACCGCGATGTCCGACAAAATATCCCGAGCCGAAGCAGACTGCGCACAACACGAGAAGTCCGAGTCCGAGGACAAGGAGGGTGCCGCCCCCGAGCGTGAGTTCGGTATCGCGGCCGGTCTCGGTAGCCTCTGATTCATCCTTGCTAAAGTCTCGAATCATTCCTCGCCCTTGAATCTGTGTGCATTCTTGATCTGTTCTTTCTAACTCAACTCTTACGCGCTATCGCCCGCAGGCTTCTCCGCTAAAGGCTTCGAGGCCGGCGTCAACTTGTTCAGCATCGAAAGGAGCTCCATGGGCAGCGGGAAGACAATCGTCGTATTCTTCTCAACGCCGATTTCGGTGAGCGTCTGCAGATAACGCAACTGGAGCGTGAGTGGCTGCGTTGCCAGCAAGGCGGCCGCATCGACCAGCTTCTGAGCGGCGTTATACTCGCCTTCCGCGTGGATAATCTTGGAACGCTTCTCGCGTTCTGCTTCGGCCTGCTTCGCCATGGCGCGCAGCATCTGCTCCGGCAGGTCCACCTGCTTCACTTCGACCGAGATCACCTTCACGCCGAACGGCTCTGTCCGCTGGTCGATGATGGTCTGGATCTTGAGATTCAATTTGTCGCGATGGCTGAGCAACTCGTCCAGTTCAACCTCGCCCAGCACTGAACGCAAGGTAGTCTGCGCGAATTGCGATGTCTGGTAGACATAGTTAGCTACCTTGATGGCGGCGCTGTTGGGGTCGACGACATACAGCGTTACCACTGCATTCACCTTCAACGTCACGTTGTCGCGCGTGATTACATCCTGTGCCGGAACTTCCAGCACCTCCTGGCGCAGCGAGATGCGTACCAACTGGTCGAAAGGCCTGAAAAC
Source organism: uncultured Acidobacteriaceae bacterium (assembly GCA_963735215.1). Taxonomy (GTDB): domain Bacteria; phylum Acidobacteriota; class Terriglobia; order Terriglobales; family Acidobacteriaceae; genus Telmatobacter. The sequence goes on from CAVTKF010000024.1 coordinate 90,139, forward strand.
CAGGATGATTCCAGGGCCTTTGGGGACGGGAAGGGCGCGGCCCAACCGAAAAATCACGGCGCGTTCGTAGTCACGGAGAATCTTGATGGAATTGATGAGATACAGGGCAACGATGGCAATTGCGATCAGAATTGGAACAGACACGTCGGGCATAGAGCTTTCCCCCATTCAGCACGGATTGTACTCCCGCGTCGATTCAAGCCGCGGTTCGAGGCGTCGCGGCCGACTCAGCCGGAGCAACACGAAGCAGGTACTGCTCGTGCCCCACCACCCGCAGTTTCGCACCTTTAGGGATCGACTCGCTGGCTACCGCGCGCCAGATCTCGCCTTCCACAAGTACGTGGCCCTCAGGTGAGAGCGGCTCCATCGCCGACGCCTCACTGCCGATAAGCGCATCGGCTCCCAGCCGTGCCTTCAGGCGTCGCGCACGCAGAGCCAATCGCACCAGGAACACCGTGATGCTTCCGAATCCCAGGCTCACCCCAATCGCAACCCAGGGATTAATGCGCAGCTCAGGAATGGGCGATGCGATCAGCGTCAGCATTCCAAACGTGAGGCATAGAATTCCGGCGACCGCAAGCACGCCATGCCCGCCAAACTTCGCCTCCAGGAGCATCAGAGCAAACGCTGCCACCAGCAGCAGAACGGCTGTAAAGCGAATGGGAAGCAGATCGAGTGCGAAGATGCCCAGAAGGACCATCAGCGTGCCCAGCGCTCCCGGCACGATGGTTCCGGGCGTGTTGAATTCGAGGTAGATCAGCAGCGCTCCGCCTACAAGCAGCAGCAGAGCGATGTTAGGATTCACGAGCCATCCCAGCAGATCCTCGCGCACCGTCGGCTGTACGACTTCAACGATTGCGTTCTTCGTGTGTAGAGTCAGCTTGCTGCCATCCATCCGAGTGATCTGGCGGCCATCGATGGCGTCCAGCAATTGTGCGTCGTTCGCGGCAATCACATCGATGAGGTGTTGATTCAGCGCCTCTTCCGCGGTGTATGAGTGCGAGGACGCAACCGCGGCGATGGCTGCATCAGTGTTGCGATTGCGCTTTGCGACATACGAGCGCATAAAGGCTTCCGCATCGTTTTCGATCTTCTGGCTCAGTGTCTCGTCGGGCTTGCCGCCCTCAAAAACTACGTGCGCCGCGCCGGCATTGGTTCCGGGCGCCATGGCCGCGATGTCTGCCGCCTCGAGCAGAAAGAAACCCGCCGACCCAGCACGCGCACCTGCCGGAGAAACATAGATGATCACCGGCACCCGCGAGCTGAGGATCGAGCCCGCCATGGTGCGCATGGAATCAACAAGACCGCCCGGAGTATTCATCTCGATCAGCAGAGCCGAGGCGCCTTGGCTATTTGCGCGAGCTAAAGCCCGATCGAGAAGGCTGGCGCTGACGGGTTGAATTGTCTCATCGAGAGCCAGTTTCTCGACAACGGGTCGCTGGGCGCTTGCGGCCTCGGCGCACAAACAAACCAGCCCGATCGTTGCAATCACGCTGAACGCATTGCGGAACTTGAATCCACGCGCTTGCTCGGGCATGGCTCGCTCCAATCGCTACGGTTTCTTCTCGGTTCGTGCCTCGATTTCCCGGTTCAATTCTTTTGCGGTCGCACTGCCGGGGTCGATCTTCAGCGCCTCTCCAACATCCCTGTTGGCGTCGTCCATGTGATTGGCTGCCATATCGAGGCGGCCCAAAACAAGGTAGGCATCCAGGGAAGGCGAAAGTTTCAGAGCCGCATTCGCCTCTTTCCGGGCAGTCCCGTTATCGCCGGTACGTTCACGCACGGCGGCCAGTCCCGCATGCGCTTCAGCCAGCGAGCCGTCGCTCGCCTCGGCCGACTGATACAAACGCTCCGATTCAAGCAGGAGGCCGCGATTGAAATAGTCTTTTGCTCGAACGGTAAGTTTCAAGGCCCGGTCATGCGGCGACAGCGCGGCGAGTCGGCTTGCTTCGATCTGGTCCATCATCAGCGCCGCCTGCTTGAATGCGCCCGCGTCGAAGGTACGCACAATGCGCTCCAGTGGTTCGGCGGCATCATTGGCATCGGCAGAGTTCGGAGACTTCCAGGCTGCGAGCAATTGTTGCGCTTCAGTATCGCTTGGCCGCAGTTTCAGGCATTGATTCAGATCATTGAGGGCATTTGCCTCAGAACCATGGCGCTTGAGACTGACGGCCAGATTAAAGTGGTAGTCGGCATCGTTCGGGTCGGCGGCAGCCGCCTGTACGAAAAGACCAGTGCCGTCGTGGTCCTGGCGACTTACTGCGACGCCCTCGTTGTTCAACACCTCGGCCAGAGGCAGTTCACGCGCCACCCCGGCAAACGATTCCTGCGCCTGCGGATACGAACCAAAGTAGAGCAGAGAAAGCCCACGGTAAAATCCGGCTTCCAGGGAGTCCGGATCGTTGGGGCTTACTTTCGCGAAGGCCGCAGCTGCTTCTTCATACTGCTGTGCGTTGAAATTCTCGCGGCCGAGCGCCATCCACGCAGGACTGTAATTCGGGCTCAGGGTAACGGCCTGCTTCAGATGCCGCTCGCGCTCCTGCTGATCTGGCTCAGAGATTCCACGAATGTACTGTTCGAAGGAATCCAGCCGCAAGCTGGCGCCGGCAGCAAGAAACGTGTCCTGCGCCACGTTGAATCCGGGATCCATGGTCCGGGTGAGCCGCCATGCGAGCGAATCGAATATGGCGACAAGGTCGTGCATCTCACCCCTCGCCATTACAACGTCGCTCATCCGCAGGTGCGGTACGTCCAGCACGCGCGCCTCGGCCACAATACCCGTACCCTCCATCCGATAGCTGCCCACAATGATGGAGTCGACGTCGAGCGTCTGCGCCAGCTTTAGAGCACTGGCTCGCGAGGGTTGAAACTGCTGCGGCAAGCCCAGGTGATCGAGCGCGTACATCCGGTCAGCTCGGTTCATTGGCGCAAAACCGGCAGAAGCAAAACGTGCATCCAGAATCTCGGGCACTGCCTCGCGAATCCACTCGAGGTTTGGCTGCCCAGTTCCGTTGTCGAATGGGAGAACCAGCAGGATCCGGTTCTTGCCCGCGCTTGCAGCGTCTGTCGAAGCCTGGGCATGCACCGGGCTACCAGACGCCAGGGCGATCAGCAATGTCAATGCGGCCCATGCGCGCACCGGCTGCATCCGTCTGCGAAATAGAGAAGAGAAGAGCACGACAGCCTTGATTATAGGTGTTTTGGCTCTTCTTTCGCAGTGCTCCGAAGGTGTCACTGGTTCAGCGCACCGATTCCAGCAACTGCATCCGGGCTTCAAACTGACGGTTGAATCGAATCAAGGCAATCCACTGGGCATGATCTTCACGCTGCCAGTTCAACGTGCCATGCAGACGCCGGGCGATCGCCTCCGGCGGCAGATCATGGTGCAAGCCGAAGTATTGCTGGTCAATGGCTTCGCTCCTAGGTCCCAGGCTCAGCAGCAATGAGGGAGGATCGTATTTCGTCGAGAAGACAAGGGCGGTGGAGTAGCCGCCAGGGTCGTCCGCAGCGCGATCGATCTGGCCTGCGGTGAAGTCTTCGAGACGATAAACCTGATAGGGCGTTTTCACGTAGCCCAGTTCCGGCTTGGTCAGTTCGTCGGTTACAGGCCATGCCGAAAGCACTGTCGAACCTGGGAAGTGCTTGTTGAGCTGGGCGATGCCGGCCATGTGCAGGCGAATCACGCGAGCATATTCGAGGTTGTCTTCCGGCGCAAAGCGATAAGGCGGGTTGATGAACAGACCGGCGATAAACGCAGCCGTCGAAAGCAACGCAAACCCCTGCCAATACGGCACGCGGCGAGAGAAAGTTGATACCGCGACCAGCAAAACCAGCGGATACATTGGCAACAGGTAGCGCGTGAGCAACGCTCCTCCCAGAACACTGAAGAGCACTGCATTCGCGAGGAGAATAAAGAAGATCCGCCCTAGAACCGATCTGCTGATGCGTGGCCGCTCGTTACCCGCGGCATCGAGACGCGGACTCAGCATCAATGCTGCGATCGTCAAGAGCGACGGCACAAACAGGTTCATGTGAGCTGTGAGGTGCAAGATGCGGTGCCCGAATGCCGCGAGGAATCTTGTCGGTTCGAAGTTGGCCTGGGCGTTGTACTTCAGGAATGCGGGGTTGCCAAAGATGAATCCGGTTTTGGCGTAATGCCAGGTGTACCAGCCGATCAGCGGCAACGCACAACTCGCGAACCATGCCGCATCCTTCCAGTTGCGACTTCTCTGCGGCTGTGTCGAGCGAATTCCCTCCACCACAGCGATCACGGCCAGCGTCATGGGAACCGCAATTGCCGTTTCTTTCGAGAGCGCTCCGGCGGTAAACCACAGAGCAGCCACAAGCGGACGGCGATTGGAATCCGGCAGCGCGTAGACGAGCCCCCAAAGGGTAAAGGCAGCGGCAAAGATGTCAGCCTGTGCCAGTGTGCTTTGCGCAAACCAGACTGGATAGATCGCCGTCAATACGACTGTCCAGAAGGCCACCTGGCCTGATCCTGCCACACGCTGCGCCAGGCGCCAGACCGCAAGCAGTCCAATCGAAGCCACCAACAGGACGCCTTCCCGCGTTACTTCTGGGGAGAAGCCAGACAGTTTCCACCAGAGTGCCAGGTAGACGCTCGGCAGCGGCGGGTGTGCATTTGACATCGTGGTGATGGGGATCAGCGATCCGGTGCGGAAAAAATCCCACGCCGCGGGAATGTAATAGCCGGCTTCATCCCAGTAGTAGGGCAGCCGCAGCAACGAAAAATGGCTGGCATACAGCGCCGCAAAGATGACTGGAAACACCATCCACAACGGAAACGGCGCATCCATGCGCGGCACGAGGATTCTTCTCAGACGCAATCGAGTGTTCATGAACCTGTCTTTTTGGATGCTGCCGGTTCCCATCGACGCATATCCGATCGGCGGCCGCGCCGGAACCGTCTCCGCAGTCCTCAGATGAAGCTAGTTGACTGGCCCCTGGGGAAAGTTCATGTTCTGCGGCTCAAGATTCAGCGTGCCAAAGGCCTGCTCATATTGCGATAGATTTTGTCCGAGCACGTTCCACAGCGCCTTGGCCTGCTGCGGACTGAGGAAGATGGCCTGGTGGTTGCGAATGGTGACCTGGTCGGGGCTGTCACTGGAGGCAAGGCCGAAGACCAGCGAGAAGTCCCACACACTTACGCGTACCTGCACGCTGTTGGCGTAGGACTCACGGTAGTCCGGAGTCTGAACGACATTCATCTGGGGCTGTTGCGGAGTCGGGCTCATAGTTTCTTCAGCTTACTCTGTTCGGGCGGCCCGGTGGACAGATGAGCCTCTGGAAGAAACCGGCAACTCTTATCGGCGGAGGGGGACGCGTGCTCCGCAGGTTGAGCAGATCTGGTTGTCTGGTGCGAAAGGAGGGACTCGAACCCTCATGGGTTTCCCCGCCAGATCCTAAGTTCACCGCCAACCAAGAATCAATAACTTAGCGGCACATGCTCGGGATTGTATTCGCCTGTATTCATCGGGTGTTCCGCTCTTATCATCTGCGCGCCTACATGCTCGAACAAGCCGCCGTTGGGCACAAAATTGGGCACAGGCTTACGCAGCTTGGTGCGCCATCTCGCAATTCCATTGCTGGGCACTCGGGCGGGTGTTAGCATTGCGGCCGAATCTCAATCCAGATCAGGTTCCGACCCAGATCGGAATGCCCACCAGCGCCTAGAGATCGCATACCGCAGAGCGCTCGTAAAGAATCCACTCGTCGGAATCGACATGTCCGCTTGAAGGGGGCGACTGTGGAGTCTGAATGGAATATTGTCGGGGCGCTCGTTAGAGATACGTACATCGAGAGGCAGATCGGGCGAGTCAACCGGAATCTCCTTTTGATGAGCCTCGGACTGATCCTGGCGGTGGCCGCCTATGGTGCTGGTAATTGGAGGTACTTCTATAACTTCTTTGCTGGTCCGGTTGACCTCAACGCTGATTCCCTCGGTAAGATAGGCAATCCTGATTCTCAACTGCGATATTTCGTTAGAGTTGCGGGTACAGAATTGGATGACGTTGGCCTTCAGGACGTGGAGCAACAGGTTTCGCAGAGCGGTTCAGTACAGAGTGAGTCGGTCAAAGCAGAGTACGCCGTCATGGCAGTGCAAAATCGGCTCCTTGTGGTGAAGAAACCTCCAAAAACAAGTAACACAACCCTTCAAGGGGAAATCTCACTTCTCCCTGCAAACTTGCACGCAAAGATCGTGGCTCCTTTATTGCAAGATTACCCCAACGCGGATCACGTGTTTTTGCCACTTATGCTCGACTCGACGGGTTTCCGCAATGAGGGATATATCGCACTTGCTATCTGTATTCCGGTCCTCCTGTTCGCGTTGTGGAACATTCGGAAGGTCATACAGCGTCAGAGAGATCCTTTGACACACCCGATTGTGAAAACGGTCTCAAGGTACGGTCCATTTGTTGAAACGGCGCGGAGGATCGATGATGAACTAAAAGGCGACGCCAGCAGGCTGAGTCGGGCAGCAATCACGCCCTCTTGGATTGTGCTTCCAAGCATGTTTGCCTTGGCCGTGTGCCACATTCCTGACGTTGTATGGGCGTACAAGAAGGTCACCTCACACTCGGTTAATTTCATACCTACAGGAAAGACCTACACCGCGATAGTGTTCGATAGGCATGCCGTGTCTCTTGAACTCCCTGCGAAGCAAGAGAAGGTAGACTCCATTCTCGCCATGCTCGCCGCGAAGGCGCCTTGGGCATTGTTCGGATACAGCGATGAGCTAAAGAAATCTATCGAGGCAGATTGGAATGCGCTTTTGGCCGCTGTCGATGCCAAGCACTCTGAATATGAGAGAGGCGTGGCGAGTCTGGTGTAAATCCGGGTCCGCACGGAGGGTCAATGTTGGTCTGGGGTTTGCTTGCAATTGCCGCGGTATTTCTCGCAATCAAATTTCGTGGGTTCCGGTTCGCGGTCTTTGGGACCATTGGCCTTCTTGTGCTCCTTGTTGTTATCTACTTGAGCTACCAGCATTCCCAGGAAGAGCGATCAAGGCGCCTGGTTCGACCAGACCAGCTTACGTTCACAGATTTGCGGCTTGGGCCCTCGAGTTACGGTTCGTCCTACGGACTCACAGGTCGGGTGAGGAATAATTCTCAATTCACGGTCTTCGAAGTTAAGGCCAAAGTTCGCATTCTCGACTGCGACCAGCAATCGCATTGCGATGTTGTTGGCGAGGAGGAAGCATGGGACATGTGTCCACTCCTTCCCCCCGGGCAAGTCAGGGACATAAATACATCTGTTTTCTTCGGAGGTGGAACACAAGTGCGGGGGCAATTTCAATGGAACTACGAAATCACCGAGATCCGGGCCCGCGATTGAGCCTCTCGAGCTCATCCATGAAGGCGATCCGTATTTGGCGTTGATCGCACTCTCAACTGCGATTTTGATCACTGCAACGTTTGTAGATATCCACCCGCGAAGACTGGGCGTAAGATGGTCCGCAAATACATGCCCGAGATCAACGAACCTAAATTCAAATGGCAAGACGCGGTTGCGCTGGTGGGAGTTCTTCTTGCTCTTGCCGCTATGACCGATATTCCCCTTCTTCTGCGAATGGCGTTTTTCGCGTTATCTGCGATTTGCTTTCCACTGTCATTTGCTTCGCACACTAGATGGCCGTACTGGACAAGATGGGCCATTTCGATCGTTTGTGTCTGCGCATTGGCATTCGTAGCGCTATCGGTTTACAAGAGAGCACTCGAACCCGCTGCAAAACCGGCAACTCCACCAATGCAAGCTCAGATCTCTGTTACAAAGATGGCGGGCGGATTTCTGAAGCAGCAGAAGACGGGCCAAGAAGGCTTCACAGTCAATGTTTACTTCAGAAACTCGGGAACTGCAGCTACTGGGAAGGTTTCGCATCGGACGGTCTTAGTAAGCTCACTGGAGCCCTTAACTCCTGAGCAGATCGCAGAAAATCAGAGAACGGCACGTGAGCCCATTCACCCGGACACTGGGGGCGTCATTGCCGAAATGGAACCGAATGGCCCGGAGCTCTTTTACTCGACCCCAAACGACGACGCGGGATTGGTTCAAGTAGCTCGCGAGGCTCAAAGGGTGCTCAACGGACGTAAAATCTTCTACCTTTTTATCGGTTTTCGCTACCGAGACGCGGATCTACCAGCTGGCAAGGTTAGGCTAACCGAGCTATGTCGTTGGGCCCAGGGCAGCTTTGACGCCTGGCACTTCTGTGGCGTGAATCGCACGGTCGTATTAGACGGCGAAGAGCCCTGATAGCCAAGCAGGACACGCGGGTAGGACTACCTTGATGATTCGCCCTGTCCTCAACCCAGAGCGCGAAAGAGCCATGGCGGAACCGCTCTAGATTCCGCTTCCCGGAACCGCTCCATGTGTCGAGTGTAGGTCCGCCAGTGCATTCCTTTGGGTTTGAATACCGGGTCATCGATGATTCCCGTTCCACCTAGTTTCTCGTGGATGCCTTGCGCCTTGCTCAGAGCACGGTAGTGCGGAACTTCCCGCTGCGACTCATAAGCGAGGTTGAGGCAATTCCGACATGCGAACACGTTCGCGCCATACAAGATTGCCGCACGACGGTGGCAAGCTGGACAACGGAACCATGCGCGATTGCCTCCGAAGTGGCAAGGCGTCCATTCCAACGCGACCGGGTAGTTTTTGTCCTGCCATTCGCCGCCCCTATCACGGGTTTTATATCGGAGAGTGATGTGGTCGTCCGCGACGTCAATGACGATCCAGGCGAAGCGCTCTCCCCCCCGTGACCACTGCCAGATGCGGGACCACCCGGAACCCAAACAGCCGCGGCGCTTCAAATGCCGCACATCCAGGCGGACGTAATCGTGCGTACAATCGCGTGTGCTAGATCTCCCCATCGATCCCCTCCGTACTGCGTTCCGCTGTTCCAATCGAAATCAATTGCGAGATTGAGCTTTTGGTTAACATGCCTGAGGCGGAGGTTTTGAGGACTCCGCCCCTAGTGGTTCGAGTTGTGGTGTGCTCTACCATTCGCCCGGCAATTGGCGAACCGTGTTTTGTGCGCGATTGACTGCTGTTCCGCACACAGATGCCAACCTTGATTGGTTGATTAGTAGATTGGTGTATTGCTGGATTACCTGATTCCTGATTAAGAGATTGAAGGATTGAAAGATTCTTAGATTCACCTCGCCGCTTCCTAGAGCCCTTCCACGCGGATCACTTCGGAAACTCGGCTGTACACCAGCTCGTCTGGCTTAGTCTTGCCCTTGCCATCGTTCAATGCGTCCTCCACCTGGACCACATATGCCAAGCCGGGTTCTGTGAAAGTCGAGAGCGTCAATTCCTGGCCTTTGCAAGGCGGCCCGCCGTTCGCCATTGTCCACACCGCATAGAAGCGCGATCGACGGCCAACCCTTGGCTTTGCCCTGTCGTTTCCCATGTTGAAGAAAGCGGATACCAGCGTCCCGTCATCAAGCAGCGAGAATTCGAGTCTGACGCACCAGCGGTTGAATGCTCGAACCCAGACCGGCCCCTGGTGCTCTACGCATACGGCCCGGTAGAGACTCGGAGAGACGCGCGGAAGTTCAACCCCCTCCCATACAAGGGAGGGGCCTTGTTCGTCGTTCGCCATGATTTAGCCTCTCTGAAAATCAGTACTGTTCCTGCCCAGTTCTCCGCGCGCCTTGCGACTTGCCGCCATCCTCGATCACGCGCTCAAGTTCCGATTCGCGGATCATCGTCCGGCTTCCAACTTTCGTGCGCTGCAATTTGCCCTTCACCAGCCATGCGTGAATGGTGTATTTGCTCAATCCCCCGAGCCTCCGGGCAGCCTCGTCAATCGAAAGCAATGCGTCTATCTGCATCTTTCTCCTTTTGTATCCATGCAAATGCTCTTGCATATGTGTCAAAACTGGTGTAACAATAAACCAACAAAGAGACATGATCAAGACACATTACGTACTTCAGGACTAAAACATGGTGACTCCAATCAAAGCACAAGCCTCGCTTCCCGAACTCCACTGGATACCGGAAATGAAGTTGCAAGTCTTGAGCCTGCCAATCAATTTTTATGGCGTCGCAGGACCGTACTTCCAGGTACGCGTCAGCCATGTCGGGGAAGAGACATACTTTAAATTCTCAGTGAAGAAGGGGAATCGAAATGTAGGCGCAGAACAGGTGCTGAAAGAAATCCCGCTTGAGAGGGTAACGGACGCTTTTCTGGCCTTAGAATCCCCCGAATCCGCGAAACAGTTCTTCGAACGCTACGGCGAGTGGGGAACGGACGAAAGGACAGATCAGAGACGAAGCACGATAACGTGGAGCGAAGTCCTCAAATTTCAGAAGATGCTTAGACGAGCCTTTTTAGCCGATTTCGGAAACTGGGATGAGGAAATCCGATCAGGAGTGTTCGACCTTGAGTTGCGTCCTGATATGAAGAAGGATCATCCTTCGCTCTTTCTCACTGCGGACAACGTGAAAGACCACCTCCTGACTCATTTACTGTTTGTTTCGCTATCTGGCCTTCCCGTTGGCTTCTGCGTCAGAAAGGATTGCGGAAAGGTCTTCCAGAAATTCACCAAACACGAAAGAAAATTCTGCTCGACCGAGTGCGCTCACATCGAATCTGTGCGCCAACACCGGGCACGAATGAGCAAGAGGAGGGGGAGATAGCAATGTCGATCTACAAGCGTGGCAAAGTTTACTGGTACAAGTTCATGTGGAACGGCGAAATGATTCGCGAGTCCACGAAGCAAGGGAACGACAAGAAGGCCCGGAACATCGAATCGGGACACCGCACGGCCCTTGCTAACGGACTAGTGGGTATCCGCGAAAAGAAGGCCGCCCCCTCCCTTGAAGACTTCCTCAAGAAAGACTTTGAGCCGTTCGTGGAGGCGAAACACACGGACAAACCTGCTACGGCTGAGTATTACGTCGATGGTTCGGGGATGGTCCGCAAGTGCGATTTCGCTGCCCTGCCCATAGACAAGATCAGCGACCAGCACGCGCAACAGTTTGCGGCTAAGTACGCCGGGCTTTCAGCCTCTCGAATCAATTGCGGCCTTCGCAGCCTTCGCCGTGCCTTGAACCTGGCTTTCGAGTGGGGCAAGCTTGAGCGGCCCGTGAAGATCACACTCGCTAAGGGTGAAAAGCAAAGGGACCGTGTTCTGACTGGTGCCGAGTGGGACCGCTATATCTCGCATTGCCCACAGCCGTGGCAAGACGCTGCAATGCTCATCCGTGGCACAGGAATGCGCCCTGGCGAAGCTTTCGCCCTCCGTTGGGAGAATATCCATCTGAATGGCACAGGCGGCCTGATACAGGTCACGGACGGCAAAACAAAGGCCGCCCGGCGAATGCTCCCGATGGTGCCGGCAGTCTACGTCGCCCTAAAGGCAAGATGGGAAGAGGCGGCCAAGCCGGAAGGCGGATGGATTTTCCCAACAGGTTCGCGGGAAGGCCACTTGAACAAAGACACCGCGAAGGACCAGCACAAGAAAGCAATCGAGCGGGCGAATGCAGCGGCTAAGAAGGAAGGCGCAAAAGAGATTCCCTTCTTTCAGCCGTACATCCTCAGGCACACTGCCCTAACCCAACTCGCCAACTCCGGCTGCGACGTGTTCACCCTGGCAAGGATCGCCGGGCACTCTTCAATCACAATCACGCAGCGTTACGTCCACCCTCAAGCCGATGCGATTGAGAGGGCCTTCCTGCAAGTGGAGCAGAAGGCTCTGCCGGAATGTTGATTTCCATTCGTTTCGGCCAAAGGTTGATCAGCCGAATGAGAAGGAACGAGAAAATCCCATGATCAGGCGAGATGAAACATCGACTTCTTAGACGGAGCGTCGCTTCCGTATAGCGCACGATCCGCTGCGGGTGCGATTCCGGACGGAGATGAGCTAGATTGCGAGTGGATTACCTATCCGGAAATCACTTGTTAATCACCCTCCGCCGCTGACAATGGCGGACGGACTGCCGTCACCGTTCCACTTGAGGTGATGGAACCGCCTGCAATGACGAATCGTAGCCGTCACGCGCGGTGTGCACCGATGTGGATGTTCTGAAAGTCGCTTTCCGTGGCCAAGGGGTCCAATCTTGCGTCAATGTAGTATTCGAAGCCCGCATCTTCTAGCAGTTCTAGAAAGCTTGCAAGTCGAGACGATTCATTTCCAATCCTGTGATGATATTCGATGATCATCCTTGCTATGTGCGCGATCTTGCCCCTCGCCGCCAACTCTTGCATCACATCGAATTCGCTGCCTTCAATATCCAGTTTGAGTAGGTCGACAGGTCCATCTATGTACTCGGATAGTAATCCTGCTTTCACGCTAATCTCTCGGCCCTCGGTAGCCAAACGTGACGCAGTGGTACTCATCATCAAACTTCCCGGAGTCCCGAGGCAACGTAAAAGTTTTCAGATCCGATATGGTCAGACAGGAGGAGGTTGCTGACGGTAACATCCTGAAGGTGATTCTGCTCCACGTTACCCCGAAGTACATCCGATGTTGTGGGATCGGCTTCGAACGAGTGAACACGTGCCTTCGGATACAATCGCTTGAAAAAAAGCGTCGCCAAGCCTATGTTTGCACCACAGTCGAGAATAACGGGCGAGTCATGGTTTGCCTCAAAGAAGTATTCGCCTCTGACGAAGACTTCAAACGCCGCTACTCGAAATGAAGCAGCATCAAGGTAGTTGACCTTAAAGCCAACGAGTTTCGTCTGGTGCCGCTTTCGACGCAGTCCGAGCGCCATCCCAATGCTTAACATTTCCGCAGCGCTATAGCGCAGGTGTGACATCTCGGTTGCTCGAGTGAGCAGTCTTGATAGTCTTCTAACGCCTCTCACCAAAGAAGACGTGGGTTTGCGATGTGAGTCCAATGACAGACCTTTCATGTAGCGGTCCGCACCATAACTTGACGAGAGCCGATTAGAGCCCAGTCACGGTGCACTATGCCAAGGCTTTCTAGACTCGTCATAATATCTTGCTACGGATGGCAAACCGGGACCAGGGGTTCCACCGCAGAAAATCTGCGACGGAGAGACGTACGTTCCACTTGAGGTGATGGAACCGAGGAAGAGAAGGAGCCGCCTCGCGTCCTCGCGCCGATGTACTCCTCGAAGTACCTGATATGGCTTCCACGTACTGTGCAGGCATCAGACGAGCATCATACTCCTGGTCGCGAGTACCGCCTGGATCACCGTTAGCCCGGACAGTACTCCAATTCTTGCCAAGCGCTTTAGGCATGGACTCTGGCGGGTGGGCACAATTTTAGGCACAGGTCATTGTTGACCATTTCGCGAATAGCTGTAAGTTATTGGTGCGAAAGGAGGGACTCGAACCCTCATGGGTTTCCCCGCCAGATCCTAAGTCTGGTGCGTCTGCCAATTCCGCCACTTTCGCACTCAAACCCAATCTAACACTGCCGGCGAAATACATGAAGATTGGCCATCGGGCAAACTGGGCTCGCGCCTTCGATTCGACGGATCGCTCAAGAGCGGCGTATGCTGCGCTCGGAGCATCATGGACGGCCCCACAAATCCGGCAGAAGAGAGATGGCGAATGCACCTCGTGGCAGTTATAGCGATGGCGGGTTTGTGCGCTTCTTCCGCCTTCGGGCTTGCGGGACCGCCGGAAAAGCCGAGGCAAATTCGTGGAGAAGGCTGCGTTGAGCCGGGGGTAGAGACGCGCTGCCTCATGGTGACGGATGTACGGAATGGCGCGCTGTTCGACCTGTTTGTGAAGGGTGTGCAGCCCGAGATCGGTTCGGGCATCGTATTCGTCGGCGTACCACACCATGGAGTAACTACCTGCGTGCAAGGGACATCAGTAGACGTTCTGACCTGGGCGCATAAGGACTTGAAGTGCACGCAAGGAACGGCTCCCAAGCCAAGGAAATAGCTCGGTTACGTCTAGGGTCGCGCGGGTTCTTAGTGCACGCCATAGAACCCTGCGCAGTTCACGCCCAGGATACCTTCGGTCGCGTCCGGCATCGAGCGCTTCATGTACTCCGTGACGATCCCGACCGTCTCTGCATAGGTAGCCGAGAGAGTGCACACCGGCCAGTCGGAGCCGATCATGATTCGGCCTTTCCCGAACGCTTCGCAAACAACGTCGAGATACGGACGGAAATCCTCCGGCTTCCACTGCTTCCAGCGCGCCTCTGTCACCATCCCCGACAGCTTGCAGAACACGTTGTCGAACCTTGCCAACTCACAAATGTCCCGGGCCCACGGTTCCATCAACCCATCCGCGATTTCAGGCTTGGCAATATGATCCAATACGAATCGCTGCTTCGGGAATTCCCGGACCAGTTTCACCGCGACAGGCAGGTGTCGCGGATGGAGGAGCAGGTCGTATGTCAGCCCGCGTTCGGCCAGCCGCGCTATGCCAGTCTGAAACACGGGATCCAACATGAACTCGTCGTCGGGCTCATCCTGCAGTATGTGGCGCACTCCGATAAACTTGGGATTTGCGGTGAACTCTTCCAATTGCGCTGGCAATTCGCGGGAACAGAGATCGACCCAGCCGACCACGCCCTTGATGAATTCGTTGTTATCGGCGAGTTCCAACAGCCAGCGCGTCTCATCCAGGTCCTGCCGCGCCTGCACGGCGATTGAACCGCTGAATCCGTCGGCGGTCAGTAGCGGCTTCAGATCCATGGGCAGGAAGTCGCGTTTCAAACCCTGCATCTTGTCGCTGATCCAGCCGTAACTTGCCGGGCCGTACTTCCAGAAGTGCTGGTGCGCGTCGATTCTCATTCTTTCGATTCCATGAAGAGTCGCATCCAAACGCCATGCTAACCCGTGCGGTCAGACAGGTATAGTGCTGATATGCTCCTCAATTTCCGGCGGGCCCTATCGGCCTCCATTTGCCTCTTCCCTTTCCTCGCGGTTGCGCAGTCTCCCAAGCCCACCATCACGCTGGACGAGTACTCGAACACCACGGACATTGTAGGCACCAGCCTCGCACCCGATGCGTCAGCCGCCGTCATCGCGACGGAGTCGCCGGATTGGAAGGCCAGCGTCTACCGGCACGATCTGTGGCTGTGGACAGCCCAGGCCGGTTTGAAACCGCTCACGCATTCAGGCACAGACGAACAACCGCGCTGGAGTCCGGACGGAAAGTGGATCGCGTTCGTGTCGGACCGTGCGCCTGCGGGTTCCACGGACAGCGATACGGATGCAGAAAACTCGAAATGCAGCCGGATCTGGTTGATCTCTGCATCCGGTGGCGAGGCGCTGCCTCTCTACAGTGAGAAGCTCGACGTACATGCCTTTGCATGGTCGCCGGACAGTTCAGCGATCTACTTTTCAGCCAAGGCGCCGCTGACACACGAGCAGGAGGACGCGCAGAAGGACAACTGGAAGGACGTGGTCCGCTGGCGCGAACAGTATCGCGGTGACGTTCTGCTGAAGCTGGCAGTTGCACCGGCGCTGGCGCGGGCGATTGCTGTGCCCCCGGCAACTGAAGCCCCCACTTCGGCCAAAGCCGATGCAGAACCCTCGTCAAAGCTCGCCGCCGGTGCAGAGACGATCGCGAAGATGGATCTGGCAATCAGCGAGATTGCGCCTTCGCCAGATGGAAAGCGGGTCGCGTTTCTCACTGAGCCGATTCACAAGCGCATCGAGAACCCGGCGAATTACGAGGTCTTCCTCGTCGAATCGACTGGCGCCAACATGCACCAGGCCACGCACAACCAGGCCGTTGAATCCAACCTCCGCTGGTCGCCCGATAATCGCTGGATCCACTTCTCGGTGAATGCTGCCGCCGGTTCGCTCGAAGGCAAGTATCGCGATGTGCAGGGACGGCTCTACAGGCTCGATCCGGCGTCGGGCAAGACGGAGCGACTCGGCGCGTCCTTCGACGGATCTCTCGATCAGTACACACTGCTGCCGGACGGGCGTGAACTTGCGCTTGGTCTCAAGGGGACAGAGGCGCAGGTCTACTTGATCGAAGGCGAGAAAGCGACCAAGTTGCCGGGAATCGCGGGCAGTTATGCAGGTTTGGAAGCGGCACACGCGTCCAATGCGCTCCTTCTGCGTCACTCCACAATGAATGATCCGCAACAGGTGTACCTCGCCACGGATCCTCTGCAGACGGACAGGCTTAAGAAGCTCACCAGCTTCAATTCGGTCTTCGGCGAGCGGGCTCAACCTGAGTTTCAGCCGTACACGTGGAAATCCGATGACGGGCAGACGGTTGAAGGTGTGCTGATCTTTCCCCCGGGCAAGAAGGGTGCGAAGCATCTGCGCATGTTCACTCTGATACATGGCGGGCCGGCCGATGCCGATGGCAACCGGTTTGGCGCGGATTGGTACGACTGGGCAACATTTGCGGCTGACAACGGCTGGCTTGTTTTCCGGCCTAACTATCGAGGTTCAACCGGTTATGGGGACGAATTCATGCTTGGAATCGAGCCTCATCTCGTGTCGAAACCGGGTCGCGACATCCTTGCCGGCGTGGATGCACTGGTGAAGGACGGCTACGCCGATCCGGATCATCTTGCTATCGGCGGCTATAGCTATGGCGGCTACATGACCAACTGGCTGATTACGCAGACCACGCGGTTCAAGTCTGCCATAACCGGCGCAGGCGCTGTGGAACACGCGGCGAACTGGGGCAACGACGACGAGACCTGGGATGACGCGTGGTATCTCGGCGGACGGCCATGGGAGAATCCGGCGCTTTACCAGGACGAGGCTGCGCTATTCCATTTTGACAAGGTAAAGACGCCGACACACCTGGTACAAGGTGGCGCTGACATTCGCGTTAGCTACCTTGAAGGCGAGACAATGGAGCGTGCGCTCGATTCGCTCGGCATCCCGCACACGTTTCTGGTGTTTCCGGGTGAAGGTCATAGCCTCGACAAGAATCCCTGGCATGGCTACATCAAGCTGCGCGAGGAGCTGAAGTGGCTTGAAAAGTACGACAAGCAATAAGAAGCCGAGCGGAGAAAGAGGAAGCATCAGCTTTGGCACCCCGTGCGTCCAACGAATGTGCTGAAGCCAGCCACCTTTGTGGCGCATCCTAAGTTGTAGGAACCGATGAATCCAGCTGTCGAACAAGCGCGGCAAACCTCATTTCAGCAGACCCTGCTGAGTGCCCGCCGCACTATGCTGTTGAGCGAGATTCTGAAGCTTGCGCTCGACAGCTTCAGGGCCAGCAAGCTGCGCTTTGCGTTAACGGCGTTGGGCATGGTGATCGGAACGGCCTCGGTGATCCTGGTGGTGACCATCGGCCTCACGGGACGGCTGTTCATCCTGAACGAGATTCAGAAGATTGGCACAAACCAGGTTGAGGTCGAGTACTCCGGCGGCGGTGCGGTCGGGGCTGAAAAGGTGCAGTACAACGACTTCCTGACGCGCGAGGACGAGACGAGAGTGCTGGCACAGGTGCCCAGCGTGGTGGCGTCATCCCCGGTGCTTCACGCACAGGAGCGCATCAGTTTCGGCTCAGGCGTAGTGAAAGACACGCTTGTGCTGGGCACAAGTCCGCAATACAAGGATGTGCGTAACTTGATTGTGATCTCTGGCCGCTTTTTTGACGACCAGGATGAGAGCGGACACATGATGGTCGCGGTGGTAACTGTGCCGTTTGCGCGCGACATGTTCGGCAGTGAAGATGCTGCACTGGGGAAAGAGTTCACCATTCAGGGACTTCCTTTTACCATTGTCGGCATCTTCAAGGAAAGCGTCGACACTTTTGGCGAGACAGAGATCGAGGACGAGACAATCTTGATCCCCTTCTCAGTTGCACGTTATTTCACCGGCACGGACGACGTGAAGCAGATCTATTTCACCATTCGCAGCATGAACGAAGTGCCGGACGCGACCCGCGAAATTCAGAGGGTGATTCAAGCGCACCATAGGCCTAACTCTGTTTACAAGACGTTTGACCTGCGCGAATTGCTGTCGATGGCGAATCGCATTGCGATTGCGTTGACTGTGGTGCTGGTGATGGTGGCGGCTGTGACGCTCGCCGTGGGCGGCGTGGGCATCATGAACATCATGCTGGCCAACGTGCGCTCCCGCATTCGCGAGATCGGCATTCGCAAAGCGCTGGGTGCGACCTATCGCGAGATCAAACTGCAGTTCCTTGCCGAGGCTGTCATCATCTCGCTTATCGGCGGACTTGTTGGCTGCTTTGTCGGACTTGCCGTTCCGTTATCGATTCGTGTCTTCTCCGATTACTCGCTGCCGATTTCAATATGGTCGGTGGTGATTGCCCTGGCGGCCGCAACGATCGTGGGCGTGGTCTTCGGAACCGTTCCTGCTACACGTGCAGCGCAGATGGATCCGGTTGAGGCGCTGAAGTATGAGTGATAAAAAGCCTGAAAAAGAAGCCGATCCCAACGGCGGAAACCCTTCGTCGGGCCTCAGCTTAACGCTTGCCTACAGTCTGCTGGCGGTCGCCATGGTTGCCGCAATTTGCATTGCACTTTTCATCGTGCTGCCGTTCTATCACCGGCATTAAGATTCCTTCGGGCTCCGCACTGGTTCTATTTCAATCACAATCTAATCTGCGACGAGGTGCATTTGATGATCACGCAATCAGAGAAAGGGGTCATCTTTCAGGCGCTGCACGAACGCAAGCAGCCGTTTGTGATCGGTAATCCGTGGGATGCGGGGTCGGCGCGGATTCTTACGAGCTTGAAATATGAGGCGCTGTCGACCACCAGTGCGGGGCTCGCCTTTTCGCTGGGCCGCAAGGATGGAACGGCTGCTGTGAGCCGGGCCGAGGCACTGGCAAACGCCAAGTCGATCGTTGAGGCCACGAACCTGCCGGTTGCGGCCGATCTGGAAAATGGCTACGGACACGCGCCTAAAGATGCAGCGGAGACGATCCGAATGGCGGCCGGGGTTGGGCTGGTTGGCGGATCGATCGAAGACGCCACTGGCGACGAGGCGAAGCCGATTTATGAATTCGCTCATGCAGTGGAGCGGATTACTGCAGCGGCTGACGTAGCGAAGTCACTGCCTTTTCCTTTCATGCTGGTAGCGCGGGCCGAGAACTATCTGCACGGGCGGCCGGACCTGAACGACACGATCAAGCGGCTGCAGGCGTTTGAGAAAGCGGGGGCGGAGGTGTTGTATGCGCCAGGGCTGACGCAGCCGGAGGACATCCGGACGGTTTGCGCTTCTGTCACAAAGCCGGTGAATGTACTGATGGGATTGAAAGGCGTGCCGCGGCTGACGGTACAGCAGCTTGGCGAGTTGGGCGTGCGTCGGATCAGCCTCGGGTCGGGGTTTTGCAGGGCTGCCCTCACGGCGTTTTTGCACGCGGCGCGCGAGGTGATCGACGATGGCACCTTCGAGTTTGCGGATGAGACGCTGTATATCTCGGATCTGACGGCGATGTTTGAATGAGAGGGTTCTCGGCTTTCATTTCTTCTCAACGGAGAAGAAGAGAAACACGGCTAACCCAACCGCAATCTTCGGGTCATTTGGGTGCTTTCCTGTGTTGTTTTCGTTCTCAAAATAAGGGTTGAATTCAACATGTGAGCCCACGGGGAATATGCTGCCGGCATAAAGAGCTGTGGTGCTCCATTTCTTGTATTGGCTTTCGTAAAAGGGTTCGGCGGCAAGGTAGGGTATGAAGTGATAGGAGCGCGCCGAAAAAGTCCGCTCCACCGTCAATTTGTTCCGATAGCGCCAGGAGAAACTCCCGCTCTGCCAGTTGAGATCGGCGCGGCTACGGTCGGAAATGTGAAGCCCCTTGCCACCCGGAAGATTGATCGTCACAGCTGCCAGCATCCGATTTGTTGATGGAGTATCCGGCGCGGCAAGAAAGCGATAACCGGCCTCCAGGACCATGAATCTCGGCTTCGCATCGTCCAGATCGAAAGCAGTCACTTCCTTGAGTCTGACAAGGGGCATCAGATACAGCTGCAGGCTCGGGCCTATTCCTGCCTGAATCGGGTCACCGCCATCCTGATCGTCTTTAGCTTCAAAGGACAGATGGTATCTGGAATTCAGCTTGATGTGGGCGTCAAGTTCCGGCAAGAATTGAACGCCCTCCTGAGATCCTTGTGCGTATGCAGTCGCATGGAAGGGTGGAAACAGGAAGATGAGAAACACAACCGTTCGCTGAATCGGCTTTTGCAGAGCTGACCGGCCGAGCAGCGCGAAGAAAGAGATTCCACCTGTTGTGCTCAATGCAAGGTCCACCCCGCGCAATGCATCGCCGTTCCCGGCTGAAGTGGCTCTGTGCTTTGACCAGGAACGGCGATCAAGTCCAGCTATTGGGACTCGTGGGCTTTCATCATCTCCTGAATTTGTGCCTTGACGGCATCCAGGTTAAATGAAGCGGATTTCTGCATGGGTGGAAAGTCCACAAATGACTTTGCCGCCTTGGCCACGGTGTCCTGGACGACAACGAACCGCCAGAATTCACGTGCGAGAAACTCGTTCCCGTATCCAAAGGCGCCGGTATTCGTGGTCTCTCCGCGGATCATCGGCGTGCGTTCGAAGGGATCCTGGCGCAGGTTGATGATCGAAGGCATATTGGTCGTCGCCTTCTCACCCGGCCAGCCATATGGCTCCTGCTGGAACTGGAACTTGAAATCGTCAATGCGTAGGGCGCCCATATTGGCGCCTTCGAAGTAGAAGATTTCGTGCCGTGCGGATGGCCCTCTTCCTTCCAAAAGTGCTCTCTGATCGTATCCATCGAGGTGGTTTTTGTAGGTTCGGTCGCCGAGCTTCACTCCATTCAACAACTGGTCGGTGATGTTGGTATTCCCGGCACAATCCAACAGCGTCGGGAACCAATCGAGCCCGGAGATTATCCCGTTCTCCACCGAGCCCGGCTTGATGTGTCCTGGCCAGCGGATAATCGCGGGCGCGCGAAAGCCACCTTCGTAGGTAGTACCCTTGGTGCCTTTGAATGGTGTCATGCCGCCGTCGGGCCAGGTGAATACTTCGGCGCCGTTGTCTGTCGTGAAGATAACGATGGTGTTTTCAGCCTCGCCGATCTCGTCGAGGTGTTGCAGGATTTCGCCAATGCAATCATCCATTTGCGCCATGCCGGCCTCTTCCAGGCCGTAGTTGCTCTGGTAGTTCATCATGGCCTGGTACTTGGGCGGAATGTAAGTAAACACATGCATGCGTGCCGTGTTATGCCAGATGAAGAAGGGCTTGCCGTCTTTCTTGGCCTTATCCATGGCCCCGTTCGTCTTACCCACAAGCACCTCGTCAAAGGTCTCCATGTCGTATTTCGCCGGGCGGCCCTTTTGCCAATTCTGTCTGCCTTCCATGTTAGGGAAGGGCGGCAGTGGGCCCTCGTCTACGATCTTTTGTTTGCCAACCGGCCCCCAGCGCGGCATTGACGTGCTGTCATCAGTGTCCGTGGCCCAGCAATGCACGATATCCCGGGGCCCGGTTTTGTCAATCCAGTCCTGCGGGTAATCGAACCAGTACGGATCCGACATAGCATCGAGGTGGTAGAGATAGCCAAAGAATTCGTCAAAGCCATGCAGGCAAGGCAGGTACTTGTTCAGGTCACCGAGATGGTTCTTGCCGAACTGAAACGTCTCGTAACCTTGAGACTTCAACGCGGTGGCTATGGTCGCAGCTTCGGCCGGCATGCCGACGTCTGCGCCCGCCTGACCCACCGTCGTCAACCCTGTGCGGAGCGGGAGTTGGCCCGTGATGAAATTTGCGCGGCCCGCTGTGCAGCTCGCCTCGGCATAGTAGTCCGTAAACATCATGCCTTCGGCGGCAAGCTTGTCGAGATGGGGCGTCTTGCCCGACATCATTCCGCGGTTATAGGCACCCACGTTGAACCAACCGATGTCATCTCCCATGATAACGAGAATGTTCGGCGGCTTGGTTGTCGTTGCGGCTTGCGCCCTCCGGGCTGCGTATGCGGTGGATCCAGCGCCTGCCAACGCAAAACTTGAGAAGGCAAGCACCGTGAGTGTCAGCTTCCATTTCCGTTGAACAAGATTCATCGTCTCCTCCCGGCGCGTTATCGCGCGTGCGTCGCCCTGGCGGCAACACTCCAGAACATTCGTACGCAGGGCGTAGGTTTGCGGTGTAATTTTGCAGCGTCGCCTGAAGTAGGCGACGAATGCCACTACTTGCAACGAACGCTGAAGCCAACAATCGGTCCGTTCATATGTGTGTCGTAAAGGAATCCGCCGCTCTTGTAGTCCACCTGCAGATACCGCCAGCCGAGGCCCAGCGAATACTTCTTCTTGAACTCCTTGCTGATTCCCGAATACAACTGATAGGTTTGCTGCGATCCGGTTTCAAATCCGCCCCAATCGCCTTTCACTGTGGCGTTCCATCCCTTATCCAAGTTCACGCGGAATCGCCCGCCCACTACCGCGTCGAGCCATTCCTGCGTCTGTCCGGCGGTTACTGTCGCCGTACTCCCTTGATAGAGATCGACTCCGTTATTCAAATGCCATATGCGCGTGCCGGCCAGCGCATCCACTGAAAACCGCTCCGTATCCACGACACGACCATAGATTTCCGGGTCCACAAAGAATGCCTTGTTGTTCGTGGAATAGCCACTAAACGCCGTGCCAATCGGCGTCGACTTTTCGTTCGACGAGAGGCTGATGAACACCAAATCGGTGAGGACACCGAGTCGCTTGTGACGTACGTCGAGTGCGGTCATCAGGCCGATGTTGAGCTGTGAAAAGATGTCAGACACGCTCTGATGCACGGGAACGACGTATCCACCGGCGCCCACATATCCGTGAAGGCCGCTGAACCACAGGTAAAACGGGACCCAGTCCACATGCCAATCGCTCGGTCCCGGGGTGAAGTGCTCATGCGGCTTCTCCTCAGGAAACTCACCCCAGGAGTACTCGATTCCTGCCGTTGGTCCCGTCGTTGTCAAGCGCAGACCAATCTGGTTGCTCGCTCCGTGAATGCTTAGACGGCTGCCCAACTGGTAGCCGCCGCGAATTACGAGTCCATGTGTGATGCGCACGCCAAGACTTCCGTGTCCCGCGAGAAAACTGCCGTAACCGAAGAAATACATCCCTGTGACCGCGCCCTCGAGGTCGAGGCGATCCGAGTTCGGCAGCGGATAGATGCGGAACACCGGACCGGCCGCGGGGAGCGGAGCCAGAACCGACTTGGAAGCTGATTTGGCAAATGTCTGCCCATTCACAGTCGCCGTACCGTTGAGCATGGTGCTGGTATCGAGCAGGTTGAAGTTGACTTGAATACCCACATATCCCCAGTTCCGTCGAATGAGGTCGTATTGGTAACCAGGTGCGAAGTTGAAAGCCTTCATCTTCGCTGTAAGTTGGCTGCCGACATCGAAGGTCTCTCCCTGAAACTCGATCGTGCGGTTCGTGGTGACGGTTCGAGAGAATCTGACGGGAGACGCGTTGAACAGAAAATGATGTTTCCGGTGAAACCGCCAGTCGATTTTTCCCGTGAAGGTCGAGTAATCGCCGAAATGAAAGTCTTCATTAAAATTGATGTAGTTGTTGCTGCTCCTTGCCCCGAAGTCGCCCTGTGGGTGGATAAACCACCAATCTCCTTCCACACGCCACCGGTAGTTGTCTTTGTCGCTCCCATCGTTTGCCCAAACAGGCAATCCTGCTCCGGCAAGAAACACCGCGAGCACAAAGACCAACTTTGTTCTCATGGGACCTCCGCTTTGACTTGTGAGCGCTCCGCGTGACTTTGCTTTGGCGAGAAGTTTTGCAGCGGCTTCGCCATGGCCTCGTCCATGTGCTTTCGCTGTTTGCCTGCTTTGAACCAGGATTGATCGTCTTTGTCGCCATCCCAGTCCAGAAAACCTGCCTGGTCGAGGGATCGTACATTCAAGAACCAGGGAACCAGCAACTTTGAAGATGCAATTTCCTAAAGAATAGGAGCACAGCTACGTATGGTCCCTTTTCTATGGGACCCTGTCGGAAACAGATTATGGCTTAGGCGGCGGTAGCAAGGTAGTCGGAAAACTACCTTAATTCCGGTCCGTAGAATTACGGTCTTGCAGATCCGGGGGAGAGATGATTGGTAGCCGATTAGCGGCCCGAGACAGGGTATTCGGGATCGGT
Source organism: uncultured Acidobacteriaceae bacterium (assembly GCA_963735215.1). Lineage (GTDB taxonomy): Bacteria > Acidobacteriota > Terriglobia > Terriglobales > Acidobacteriaceae > Telmatobacter. Next base: position 114,150 of record CAVTKF010000024.1, read on the forward strand.
GAAGGTGCTGGTCATCGATCACATCGACAAGCCCTTGAGAATTGGTTCAAAAGCAGGGACTACGACGTTGCAAGGGCAGATGAACTCGTCGCGCTAATTTCTCTGTTCCACCTGGAGCTCGTTCGTCACACTGAACACGCCCGCAACTTGATTGGCCCGCATCTCGGCCATAGCGAGATCGGAATCCGAGAGCACCACGCCGGTCAAAGTAACATTGCCGTTTTTCACGATAATGTGGATCGCGTGGAAACCGGTCGGCGGATCGTTCGTGATCCCACCGGCTGCGCGCGCCACCGAGGGCATGCGGCTTCCCCCACCGCGATTGGCGGTGTATTTCTGCAGGGGCGCAAAACTGTAGATGCTCGCGTAGACAGCCGCGCGAAGTCGATCATCCATGTTAGAAAGCGGGAGGACTTCGATCTCGTTCTTTACAGTCTTCACGCCTTCAATTCTCTTGACCGCATTTTCGATATCAGACTTGAGTACAGGGCGAGACGCATAACCGCGGAGGATCACTGTATCGGTGCCTTGAATGCCAAAGTTGATTGAGTCGAAAACGCCGAACCGCGGTTGCGAGACGATTTGCTTGCGAACTTCCTTGGCGATTTTCAAAACTTGCTGCTGTTGAGCATCAGTCATGGCTTGCTGTTGCGGTAATGCAAAAGGCGCAAACAACACGAGGCCGGTAATGCCGGGTATAAGCCAATTGGGCGCAGAATATCTCACAAGCCTCCTCTTTTACGTGGACGTTCAAAAATGGATGGCCCCGCGCGCCAGGCACACTTGGGAATCGGATCGCGTTCAATCTCGGCTGAGGAAGGAATGGGCGTGCTATCGGAGCGCGAACTGCTGGTTGGACGACCAAATCAGCCTTCAGGTTGTCCGCAACTCTACTGATCGAGGGCAGCTACGCTGAGAAGCCTGGCATGACCGGGGATGGAATAGCTGATGCGATTCTCTTATTTCAAATTGAGTTTCAAGCTGGCCAGATTTCGCGTGAGTATGTTCAAAGCGAGCGTACACTGAACCCGCCTGCTTGTGTACCGCTCGCCGCCGGAGGACCGAATGAGAATTCAAGTTAATAGCGACAAGACGATCAATGTGGACGCCAGCCTGACGCTCGTTGTCAAAGACAAATCGAGAAGCGCCCTGGACAGGTTTGCCAAAGAGCTTACGCGTATAGAAATTCATCTCAGTGACATCGATAACAAGAAGACCGGCCGGGCGGATAAGCGTTGCCTGATCGAGGTGCGTCCCGCGGGAGACCGCCCTCTCGTCGCAAGCGCGACCGCCATGACCATAGAGTCCGCTGTTGACGAAGCGCTAAGAAAGATGAAGCGATCACTCACCACGTTCTTTGGCAAGAAGGGAAGGCCAGCCGTTCAGATCTCGGCGCCTGTACCGAAGGCAAAAAGGACGGGAGTCGCAGCGAAGAAGAGGGCAGTTAAGACCGCAAAACGGAAGACCGGAACAAAGAAAGCGGCAGCGAAGAAGGCGACAAAGCTCAGCCCGCGCGGTCCCAAGAAAAAGGGCATCTATCAGGCCCGGCGAAAGTCCTGGCCCAGATAGAACCTATGCAATAGGATCCGTTCTGCCAAAGCCGAGCCGGACAATAATGCAGGCATTCTCGCCAGGCTTCGACCGCGTCCGAGATCCGGTGCAGGAGCCGTCGCGCTGGTAGAGCCTGACGAAGACGAGGAACGCTCGTCCCTTTAGGGATGGGGCGAGGAAGTCGCACCAGTGGATTATTGGTACGTAAGGCCTGGATGCGAAAAAAGCAGGCAGGGCCAATTCCATTGGTTAACATCGAACCAGGACTCCTCGCCCGCAAAATCCCCGATTCCGCTTCGCACGACTGGCGTGATGACTCCAATTCAGCAGTCGAGATGTCCGCACAAAGGAGAAGCATGAAGCGTTGCAGCCGCGTGTTGTTTATTGCCGTTTCAATGGCGTTGATTGGCGCCTGCGTGCATGCGCAGGTTGATCCGAAGCTTTACTCGGATATGAAGTGGCGGGAGATCGGGCCGATGCGGGCGGGGCGGACGCGGGCGCTGGCGGGAGTGCCGAGCGAGCCGGCGACGTTCTACCTGGGCGCGGTGAACGGCGGCGTGTGGAAGACCACGGACGCAGGCTCGACGTGGCACAGCATTTGGGATGACCAACCGAGCGGGTCCATTGGGTCGATTGCGGTTTCACTGAGCGATCCGGATGTTATCTACGCGGGAAGTGGCGAGGGTTTGCAGCGGCCGGACTTATCGACGGGCGATGGGGTCTACAAGTCGACAGATGCAGGAAAGACGTGGACGCATCTGGAGGGGCTGCGCGACGGGCAGCAGATCGGGCAGATTGCGATCGATCCTCGGGATGCGAATCGCATGTTCGTGGCGGTCGAGGGGCATCCGTTTGGGCCGAACGAGGAGCGCGGGCTATTTCGCACGGTAGATGGGGGCAAGACCTTCAAGCGCGTCCTGTTTGTGAGCAACAAGACGGGCGCCTCGGAGGTGCAGATCGATCCGCAAAATCCGCAGATCGTGTTTGCTGGAATGTGGCAGCGGCAGGAAGCGCCGTGGGAGAACGGATCATTTGAAGGCGCCGAGGGCGGGTTGTATCGCTCAACCGATGGCGGCGATACGTGGACGAAGCTGAAGGGGAACGGGCTGCCCGATGAGATTCTTCAGCTGCAAATGACGATTTCGCCGAGCAATCCGAAGCGGATCTACGCGGAGATTGGGCCGGTGAAAGGGGCGGTGGGGCTATTCCGGTCAGACGATGGCGGCGACCACTGGGTTCACGCTCCGGAAGACGATACGCGGCCCGAGGAGCGGATTGGCGGCGGGGATGTGCCGGTGCCGCTGGTGGATCCGAAGAATCCGGATACGGTGTACGTGGCAAGCATCGTGAGTTGGAAGTCGACCGATGCGGGCAAGACGTGGACGGCGCTGCGCGGGTCGCCGGGCGGCGACGACTATCAGAATGTCTGGGTGAATCCGAACAACACGAAGATCATTGCGCTGGCGAGCGACCAGGGCGTGGTGATTTCGCAGAACGGCGGCGAGAGCTGGGCGGAGTGGTACAACCAGGGGACCGCGCAGATGTATCACGCGACGGCGGACAATGCGTTTCCCTATCGCGTGTGCGGAGGGCAGCAGGATTCGGGGTCGGCGTGCGTGCCGAGCCGCAGCAATGACGGGCGAATCACGTTTCACGACTGGCATCCGGCGGGGATTGAGGAGTACGGATATGCTGCGCCCGATCCGCTGGATCCGGACATTGTGTATGGCGGCAAGGTGACGCGCTACGACCGGCGGACAGGACAGGTCCAGAATGTGGAGCCGAAGCCGCTGCGGAGTTATCGCGCGCTGCGCACGGAGCCGCTGATGTTTTCGCCGGTCGATCCGCACAAGCTGTATTTCGCGACCAACACGCTGTGGCTGACTGAAGACGGCGGAAAGAACTGGAAGGAAGTGAGTCCGGATTTGTCGCGCGAGACATGGGAACTGCCGGCGGTGCTGGAAGGCTACAAGAATTCTCCAGCGGCAAAGGCTACGCGACGAGGCGTGATTTATGCGCTGGGGTTGTCGCCGCTGGATGGGAACCGAATGTGGGCGGGCACCGATGACGGTTTGATCTGGACGACGGAAGATGCGGGTGCGCACTGGACAAATGTGTCGCCGCCGGCGCTGAAGCCCTTCTGGAAGGTCTTCAACATGGATGCGGGACACTTCGACGCGGAGACGGCGTATGCGGCGGTGAACACGATGCGGCTGGACGATATGCGGCCGCACCTGTTCCGCACGCATGATGGTGGAAAGAGCTGGACGGAGATCGACATCGGGATTCCAGAGGGAGCGGCGACGAGCGCGATTCGCGAAGATCCGAAACGCAAGGGACTGCTGTATGCGGGATCGGAGACGCAGGTCTATGTGTCGTTCGATGATGGGGATCACTGGCAATCGCTGCGGCTGAATATGCCGGCGAGTTCGGTGCGCGACCTTGAAGTGAAGGGCGACGACCTGATCGCGGCTACGCATGGACGTGGCTATTTGATTCTGGACAATGTGACGCCGCTGCGGCAGATTGCGGCGGAAACAGCGGCGGAGAACTGCGCATTTGTATGCGCCGCAGACTGCGTTGCGGATTCGGAACGGTATGAATCCGCCGACGCCTTGGCCCGCGGATTTTCCGACGACGAGCAATCCGCCGAATGGGGCAGTGATCGACTATTACCTTGGGCCGCAGGTGTCTGGCATAGTGTCGCTGGAGATTGCGGACGGCAACGGACAGACGATTGCGCGCTTCAACTCGAACGATCCGGTGCCAGAGCCGGACCCGCGTTATCCCGACCCGCCGGTTTGGGCGCGGCCGCCGCGGGTGCTGTCCGCTGCGCCCGGGCATCATCGGTTTCTGTGGGACTTGCAGTATCCGCAGGTGCCGGGGCTGTCGACGGGTCCGGATGACGAGTTGGCAACACCGCACGACACGCCGCAGGTTTCAACCGCTCCGTGGGTTTTGCCGGGTGAGTACACGGTGAAGTTGACGGCAAATGGGAAGACGCTGACGGCGCTGCTGAAGGTGGTGATGGATCCGCGAGTCAAGACGCCGATGCCGGACCTCGAGCAGCAGTTCAGCGTCGCCAAGCAAATGTACGACGACCTGATGAAGACAACGGCGGCGCTGCACGAAATCAGCGTGCTACGCGAACAACTGAAGGCGCGCAGCGCGCAGCCGGTGGTGGGACAGGCAGGACCGACGATCAATTCGAAGCTGGATGCGATTGCGGGGCCAGAGCATGGCGGGCGCGGATTCGGACGCGGGCCTGCGGGACCTGCGACGCTGGCGTCGGTTCGGATGCAACTGGCGCGGCTGGAGCACTCGATTGAAGCTGCGGATGCGGCTCCTACCGCGGCGCAGAGCGATGCGATGGGTATCGCAGAGAAGCCTCTGGATGGGCTGATCGAGCAATGGCGTCAGGTGAAGCAGTCGGATTTGAAGGCGCTGAACGTGGAACTAAAGAAGCAGCACCTCGCGGTGATCGATCTGGATACGCGTGAACTGGATCGCGGCCAGGAGGACGAATTGGAGATGGGGGACGAGGAGTAATCATCTCCGATGCTTGCTGGAAAAGCAGAATGGCCACCCTCGGGTGGCCATTCTTTGTTGATGAGACGGAGAGCGAGTGACTTAGTGGTGCTTGCCGCCACCACCGCTGTGTCCGCCACCGCTGGAGTGTCCTCCGCCACCGGAATGGCCTCCGCCGCTGAAGTGGCTTCCTCCTCCACCTCCGCTGAAATGAGGTGCTTTGTAGCCTCCCCTGCCACCGCCCCAGGAGCGACTTCCGCCGCTAAAACTGGGCGCCTTGGGAGCTTTGTAGCCTCCTCCGCCATAGTTATTGGAGCTGTGGCCTCCGCCGAAAAGGTGGAAGCCGCCTCCAGATGGGTTGCGGGCGATGTTGGAGCCACCGTAAGGACCAGAACTTCCACCATAGCTGTAGGACCGGTTGCTCGCTCCGCTACTGTAGCTGTTGCTGGGCGAGCGATAAGGCTGGGCGTTGCTGCCGCTAAAGCCGGGACGCATGCCGTAGTTCAGCAAAGGCCGGCTATAGACGCCCGATGAACCGGCAGACTCGCGACCATAGTTGCCGCCGTAGGAAGGCTGTGTTCCGCCGTATGCGCCGGCACGTCCCTGGGCATATTGCGATGCTCCGCCGTATTGCTGCGGACGGCCGATGGACTGCGGTTCGCGGTTATAGGCTTGCTGTCCATAGCCACCGTTAGGCTGGCTGTAGGCGGGTACACCGTTGCGCTGGCCATAGCCACCGTAGGTATTGCCGGAGGACTGGTAGCCGTTTCCGCGACCGTTTGTGTTGCCGTTGGCCTGATAGCCACGGCCTAAGTTGCCTCGGTTGTCGCCGTAGCTTCCGCCTTGGTTGTTGAAGGTACGTTGCTGGCCGCCGCCGTTAAAAGCACGTGCGGTGGGATGGCCGCTGTTGCTGAAGTTGCCGCGATCGAGGCCTGAGCGGAAGGTGCTGTGTTGCCAGCCGCTGCGGTTCGCCCAGCCTCCGTTTCCGCCGAAGCGGGCGATTTCGCCATGGGCGCCCCAGTAGCGGCCGCCACCATGGGCAAAGCCCCAGTCGCGGACTGAACCGCTATGCGTACACCAGACATTATTGCCAAAAAAGATGGAGTGCGACAGCCAGTCGAGACCCCAGCCAAGCCAGCCAAAGGGCGTCGCAGCAAATGCGTTCATCACGATGCCGGGGCCGAATTGAAGGAAGGCATTGCCGACGAAGGAGCCGATGGCGCCCAGGACGTTAAATCCCGGATAGGGGTCGACGGGCTGACCGTAGGCTGCCCATGGATTGTATTGGGGCACGTAGACGACTTGGGGCGTGGGCGGTGCGATTTCTATATTGCCCTGGTCCTGAACGACCTCCTCTTGCGGGGTGGACTGGAGGTTGCCGGCGGCCTGGGCGCGCGAACGCATGACCTGGATGGTCTGCATCACATCCTGCGGCTGGTTGTAGTAGGCGTTTCCGAGATCGGTGGTCCAGGCGAGGTTCTGCGCCAACTGGTCGAGGACCTGGGGAAACGCCGTGAGGGCTTTGACGCTGGGGTCCCAACCCTGTGCATTGGCGCCGGCGGCGATTTGCTCAGGTGCTGCGCCGCCCTGCATGTGGAGCCACTGGTCGGCCGCAGCAACTTGCGCAGGATACGTAGAGGCCGCCAGGACCATCGAGACCAGGTTGTCCGGGTAAAGGGCGATCGGCGCGACCATCTGTTCAAGGCGATCGGGGTTCAAGGCCTGGGCGGGCTGGTAGGGCGCGGCGAAGCCCTGGGTAGGATCGGTATAAGCCTGTTGTCCGTAGTCCTGACCATACCCAGGCGACTGTTGGTACTGCGGCTGCGCATATTGCGGTTGCTGATATTGTGGCTGGCCGTATTGAGGTTGCTGTGCGTACTGACCACCCTGTGGCGTGTATTGGCCCTGGGTGGTGCCGGACTCATCAGGAGGCCAGTTGGGAATAGGAGAGGGCTGCTGCGCAGTCACGTGCAGGCCGGTAAATGCAAGGGCCAGGAACGCGACCGCTGCGACGGCTATGGAGAATCGGTGCAGGGCCGGGGCATCGGCGATTGCGGATTTCTTTGGAGAAAAGCCTGAGGCCGATGTAAGAGCGAGCGGGCGCAGAGTACGCAAATCGAATTGGGGTTTCATCATCCCTCACTGGATTCGTGCGATGCGCCTTTTCTGGCCCATCAGCATTTGTCATCGCCGAATGCTCGTGTACCCCTGGGTTGGTATCGACACAAATTAGACCGATCCAGGGGTACCTAATTTCGAACCCTGTGTGGGTGGGTTAGTTTCGCGGATGTAACGGAATTGTTGGAATCCGGGTTGCCGGCGAGGGAGCGCGGAGCCGAGGGATTGATAGAAATGATTGAGCGCGGACAAGTTCGAAGCTTGAGATAACCTCTTTGTTTTCGCGATGAAGGAAACGCCGTTGAAAGGGTCTCTGAGCAGATACTGCTAATGTCGGCGAAAGCAAAGAAAAAGCCTCTTTGAGGGCACATTTCGACTCCAATCCTGTGGATCGAGAATTCCTTCCAAGGACTACAATCGAAATCGCTATGGCAACCGTAACTCTCCCGACCGAAATTCAGCCGCACTCGCCGAAAGGCTTATTTCACAATGAGCCTTTCACTGACTTCAAATCTCCTGAAAATGCCCGCAAGATGCAGGCGGCACTGGACCAGGTGGCCAGCCACCTTGGGCACGAGTACGACCTGATCATCGGCGGACATCGCCTGAGGACCGAAGACAAGATCCAATCGCTTAATCCCGCGCGTCCGGCGCAGGTAGTGGGCGTTCATCAGAAGGCCGGGGCTGAGCATGCCGAAAAGGCCATGAAGGCCGCGCTCGATGCATTCGAAACGTGGAGCAGGACTGCTGTGGAGACGCGTGCATCGTTGCTGCTGAACGCGGCGGCGATCATTCGCGAGCGGCATTTTGAGTTCTGCGCGTGGCTCACGTATGAAGTGGGCAAGAACTGGGCCGAGGCCGATGCGGATGTCGGGGAGACCATCGACTTCCTTGAGTTCTACAGCCGGGAGGCGCTACGTCTGGCAAAGGCGGAGACGCCGATTCAACTTCCCGGCGAGCGCGATCAACTGATGTATATTCCGCTGGGCGTTGGTGCGGTGATCCCGCCGTGGAATTTTCCGTTCGCAATTATGGCGGGGATGACGGCGGCTTCAATCGTTACGGGCAACACCGTGATCCTGAAGCCTTCGAGCGACTCGCCAACGATTGCGGCAAAATTTGTTGAAGTGCTGGAAGAGGCCGGAATGCCGGGCGGCGTGGTGAATTTCTGCCCCGGATCTGGCGCAAGTTTCGGCAACGCGATCGTAGAGCACCAGAAGACGCGGTTCATTGCGTTCACGGGTTCGCGCGATGTTGGGCTGGAGATTCACGAGCGTGCAGCGAAGCACCAGAAGGGACAGATCTGGATCAAGCGGACGATTCTGGAGATGGGCGGCAAGGACTCGATTCTGGTTTGCGCGGATGCGGATCTTGATGCGGCGGTGGACGGCGTTGTCGCGGCTGCGTTCGGATTCAGCGGACAGAAGTGCTCGGCGTGCTCGCGGGCGATTGTCGAGGCTTCGGTATACGACGTCTTTGTTGAGCGGATTCGCGAGAAGGTGGCGAAGTTGACGGTGGGTGATCCAGCTGTGAATCCAAACATGGGTCCAGTGGTGAACAAGGCGGCGATGGATTCGATTCTCGGATACATCGAGACGGGCAAAAAGGAAGGCCGGCTCGTGGCGGGGGGCAAAGCTGTCGAGAATGCCGAGGGAGGATTCTTAGTGGAGCCGACGGTGATTGCGGATATCGCTCCGGATGCGGTGATTGCGCAGGAAGAGATTTTCGGGCCGGTGCTGGCGGTGATCAAGGTTAAAGATTTTGATGAAGGATTGAAGGTTGCAAACAACACTGAGTACGGATTGACGGGCGCGATTTATTCCGGATCGCGCGAAGCGCTGGAGACGGCGCGGCGTGAGTATCACGTGGGCAATTTGTATTTGAATCGCAAGTGCACGGGCGCAATGGTGGGTGCACATCCGTTTGGCGGATTCAATATGAGTGGGACCGATTCAAAAGCGGGCGGGCCTGATTATTTATTGCTGTTTACGCAGGCGAAGAGTGTGGCCGAGAAGCTGTAGAGGCGGTCACGTCGATCGATGAAGAACATCCCTCAGGAGATTTAAGCCTGAGGGATTTTTGTTTTGATGCGAACGCAGACAAAAGCAGATCCTTCACTGCGCTTACCCCACGAACGCGTCGCGTTCGCAGGGCCCCAGGCCACTCCGATCAGGATGACACCCGAAATGGTTGAGGGCGCGGGAATCGAGTGAACCGCTGTGATCTTCTGAGACATCCAACGTGCGGAGGAGAGATGATGGCGACGATCGTTCGGTTTCATGAGTTGGGTGGTCCTGAGGTTTTGAAGTTTGAAGACGTGCCGTTGCAGCAGCCTGCGAAGGGTGAGGTGCGGATGCGGGTGCAGGCGGCGGGATTGAATCGCGCGGAGGCGCTTTATTATCGCGGACAATACCTCGAACAGGCGATGTTACCGTCGCGCATCGGGTACGAGGTTGCAGGCGTGGTTGAGGCCGTGGGTGAGGGCGTGGACGCGAGTTGGAACGGGAAGAGCGTCGCCACGATTCCGGCGTATGGGATGAACCAGTACGGCACGCTTGGGGAGCAGGCCGTTGTGCCGGCTTTCGCTTTGACTGAGTATCCTGCAAACCTTACGCCAGAACAAGCGGCGGCTGCGTGGATGCAGTACCTGACGGCGTATGGTGCAGTGGTGTTTTACGGGAAGGTGGGCGCCGGCGATTTTGTTTCGATTCCGGCGGCTTCTTCGAGCGTGGGGCTGGCGGCGGTTCAGATCGCGAGAGACGCGGGCGCGACTGCGATTGCGGTGACACGCACGTCGGCCAAGAGAGATGAGTTGATCGCGCTCGGAGCACATCATGTGATCGTCAGCGGCGAGGAAGATTATGCAACGCGGATGAAGGAGATCACGGACGGCAAGGGGACGCGGCTGATCTTTGATCCTGTGGCTGGGCCGTACGTGGAGACGCTCGCAGCAGGCGCGGCGCAGGATGGCATTCTTTTCATCTACGGCGCACTTTCGATGCAGCCGACGCCGTTTCCTTTAATGCAGTCGTTTCGAACTGGCTTGAGCGTCCGGGCATATACCGTTCGCGAAATCACTACGAAACCCGACCGACTGGCGGCGGCGAAAAAGTATATCTTCGAACGGCTGGCGGATGGGCGGTTTGTGCCGAAGATTGCGAAGACGTTCGCGTACAAAGACACGGTAGAGGCATATCGGTATCTGGAGTCGAACGAGCAGGTGGGGAAGGTTGTGATCAGGGTTCCGTGATAGCACGAATCGTTCAGTTTAGATTCTTGGGGCCCGGAGAAGCAGATCTTCGCCCCACTTACCCCACGGACATCCATCCGCGGGGCCCCAACCGTGCGGGGCTCAGGATGACACCTTTTTTGAGAGGGTAAGGGTGGCACGCCTAGTCAAAGCCGCGAGTAGTTGTTGTGCAGGTGAGGCGGCGAAGAGCTTGGTTGCCGCGACGACCAAAAGTCGTGCCGCGATACAAACCATCGAACGAACCGCCCGGTAGTGAAGAGCGAAAGATCAAGGCCGCTGATTTGATCAGCGGCCTTGGAGCTTGGGACGGAATTGGGTTAACTAGGACTGTGCCAGTGCCGGGGAGCCGGTGGACATCGGCGGAGCTTGCTGCATCTCGGCTTCGAGCTTGCTGCCTACTTCGGCGGCGGCTTGGGCGAGGACGCGGTGGTGAATGGTGAAGAGCGCTAGTTCGAGACGATCGCTGACACCGGTTTTGTCGTAGATCGAGCGCAGATAATTCTTGATGACCTGCTCGGTGGTCTTGAGACGGAGGGCGATCTCGCGGTTCTTGCAGCCCTGGACGATCAGAGCGACGATGCGCATCTCCTTGGGTGTAAGACGATCGCGAACGCGAGTTCCGACCATATCCTCTTCGGGCGAGTCGGGAATCTGGAGTTGCGGCGGAGCCCAGGTGTCTCCCGCAGCCACGCGGCGAACGCACTCGACGAGCGCCTGACCGGTGACGTTGCGGAATACGACCCCTCGGAAGCCCTGTTGCAGGTAACTGCTGGCAGCCTCGGTATTTTCAGCGATGACGATACCGCGACTGTTGGAAGCTTCGAGCAGCGTTTTCAAGCGGGCCATATCAGGCCGCAAGGAAGCTGCGAAGACCACGATTGAACCAGGGAAGGTGGTAATGGCATGCATCATGCGGTCCAGATCGGTGCACTGGGCGATGATGCGCAGATCTTCGTCCATGGCCAGGACCTTGGCGGTTCCAGCCCGGAAGATTGCCTGTGAATCAGCAAGAATAACTTTGTTCATGTTTTGCGCCTCTACGCCAGTGAAACAAAGTACTTTGGGCCGAAACCGGCTTCTCATCTGTCACGGGGCCAGGTGCTGCCAAAACCACAAGCGGCATTGATTCTGCCATATTTCAATTATCGGCAGATGCCCAAGAATTGTCGGTAGATCCCCAAATTCCCCAATCTAGGTGTAGTGAAAATCATACACATGCCTTTCGTCACCCCTGACGCTCAGAGGTACCTGCACCTAGGTAATGCCCTGAAAATTAGATTACAGCGCAATTGACCGAAACGTCACGGAGAATCCTTCAGGGTTTCTCGCACATCCTGTTTACCGACTTGGCACAAAATGGCGCTACTGCTTCGGAATATAACCCTGAATTAGTCATTTGTGGCGGCGTCGTGAGTGGCGGATTTGATGGGGATGGAGGCTGTTATGGTGACGCAAAACACCGTAGACTGAGGTTATGGCGAGGCCGAATTTACTGGCAGTGGACGACGACGTGAGCGTTCTGGAGGCTGTGGTGCAGGACCTGCGGCGTCAGTATGGGGCGGAGTACCGTGTAATGCGCGCGGCGAGCGGACAAGCGGCGCTGGACACACTGAAACAACTGAACGCGCGCCAGGAGCCTGTGGCGCTGCTGCTGAGCGACCAGCGTATGCCGGGGATGACGGGAGTCGAGTTTCTGGAGCGGGCACGGGAGGTCTTTCCCGAGGCAAAAAGAGTATTGCTGACGGCCTATGCGGACACGGAGGCTGCGATCAGGGCGATCAATACGGCACGGATTCATTACTACCTGAACAAGCCCTGGGATCCGCCAGAGGAAAAGCTTTATCCAGTCTTGACCGACTTGCTGGAGGACTGGAAGGCCGGATATCGACCTCCATTCGAGGGCATACGGGTGATCGGGAACCGCTGGGCGCTGAAGGATCACAATCTACGGAGCTTCCTATCGCGGAATCAAGTGCCCTACCGCTGGATTGACGCAGCAAATGGCGACGAAGCGCAGAAACTGCTGGACGAGCGGCAGTTGAAGGCGGAACAGCTGCCGGTGGTGCTGTTTCCGGACGGAAGCGCGCTGGTGGATGCGAATCCGGACGCGGTGGCGGCAAAGGTGGGTTTGAGTACCCATGCCACGTTGGAGTTCTACGACATGGTGGTGGTGGGCGCGGGTCCTGCAGGGCTCGCAGCCGCGGTTTACGGCGCCAGCGAGGGACTAAAGACACTGGTCGTGGAGCCAGAGGCGCCAGGTGGACAGGCGGGTTCGAGTTCACGGATTGAGAACTACCTTGGCTTTCCTTCGGGGATCACGGGGGCGGACCTGGGCCGGCGGGCGCACACACAGGCGTCGCGATTCGGGGCGGAGTTTGTGACCCAGCGCGCTGTGGGGCTGCGGATTGACGGGCAGTATCGGTTTGTGCAGTTGGGGGATGGACGTGAAGTGTCTTCGCACGTCGTGCTGCTGGCTCCGGGTGTGCAGTATCGGAAGCTGGAGATTCCGGGCTCGGACCGGCTGACAGGGCGCGGAATCTACTACGGCGCCGCGCTGGTGGAAGCGACTTCGTGCAAAGACGAGGACGTTTTTGTGGTGGGGGGTGCCAATTCGGCTGGCCAGGCCACGCTGCACTTCGCCAAGTTTGCCTGCAGGGTGACTATGCTGATCCGCGCAAAGGGGCTTACGGCCACCATGTCGAAATACTTAATCGATGAGATTGAGCGCACATCCAATATTGTGGTGGAGACAGAAACACAGGTAATAGCTGCGGAGGGCGAAGAGAGGCTTGAGGCCTTGCGTTTGCGCGGTCCGAAAGGCGAATATTGCGTACAAGCCTCTTCGTTATTCGTATTTATTGGTGCAGAGCCCGGTGTTGAGTGGCTTCCGGACACTGTGGTACGCGACGAGAAGGGATTCGTGCTGGCGGGACCGGATTTGCGTCAGGACGGAAAGATGTTGAATGGCTGGCATGAGCAGCGCGAACCGTTTCTGCTGGAGACCAGCGTTCCGGGCGTCTTTGTTGCGGGGGATGTGCGACACGGATCGGTGAAGCGCGTAGCGTCGGCAGTGGGCGAGGGATCGATCGCGGTGCAGTTTGCGCATCAGTACCTGGCGGGCTTCTAAATGGGGATTGAAACGGCAAGATGAGCGCGGGCACACAATTCATGATCATTGAGCCGGTTCCTTTGAAGGAAATCGCCGGAAAGCTGGGTCATACTCGACCCTTTGCGGATGTGCCGGCGGATGCGTTGCAGAGCATCAGCATGGTGGATCGCGTGAAGGCGAAGGCAGGGGCGATCTTGATGGAGCCGGGCAAGGGGACGCTCTACTACTGGCTGGTGCTGGATGGCGAATGCCGAGCCGATCGCGTCGAACCGGATGGGTCGTACAGCACAGTAGGAACGGCGCAAGCGGGCGAGGCTTTCGGTGAGACTCCGTTTCTGACCGGCAAGACACACTCGATGTTTCTTGTGACAGCTGCGCGGGATTCGGAACTGTTGAGGTTCAGTGCAGATCAGTTCTGGGCGTTGATGGCCTGCTGTCCCGAGGCGCGCAAGGTGGTGCTTGAGGATATGGCATCGCGGCTGCAAGCGTACCAGGCAGAAGCGCTGCACAGAGAAAAGCTGGTGTCTCTGGGAACCCTGGCAGCGGGGTTGATGCATGAGTTGCACAATCCCGGTTCGGCCGCGAAGCGAGCGGCTTCGCAACTGCGCGAGAATCTGTTGCGGCTGCAGGATCTGAGTTTGCGATCGGCACACAAGCCCAAGACGCCGGAACAAATGGAGTGCATGCACAGCCTGCTGCAACATGCTATGAAGAGCTGCCATGCACAGGCGTTGAGTTCGCTGGAACAGTCGGATGCTGAAGAGGCGCTGGCGGAGTGGCTGCAGGATGCGGGCGTTGAAAACGCATTCAGAATTGCACCCTCACTTGTGGAGATTGGCTTTCAGCAGGACGAGTTGAAGTGTGCGCGGGAGTTCTTCGATGCGGAAAGCTTCTCGGACGCATTGAACTGGCTGGAGGCGCTGGTGTCGAGTGTCTCGCTGGTGTGCGCGATTGAAGAGAGCATTTCGCGGGTGTCGGATCTGGCGATGGCGGTGAAGAAGTTTGCGTATGACGATCGCTCGCCGGTGAAATCGCTCGATGTTCACGACAGCCTGCAGAGCACGATCACGATTTTGGGGCACAAACTGCGCGCCAAGCAGGTCGTGGTGGAGAAGAAATTTGAGGCGTCGCCCTCGGTGATCGAGACGCGCGGGTCGGCATTGAGCCAGGTTTGGACGAACCTGATCGATAATGCCGCGGACGCATCGCCGGAGCAAGGGCAGATTGAGATTGCAACGTGGACAGAAGCTGCGAACGGCAAGGGCGGCGATCCGGGATGGCTTGCAGTGAGCATTACGGATCACGGGCCCGGGATTCCGGCGGATGTGCTACCGCGAATATTCGAAGCGTTCTTTACGACCAAGCCGCAAGGATCGGGAACCGGGCTGGGGCTGGAGATTGTGCATCGGATCGTGACGCATAAGTTTGGCGGCAAGATCGATGTGGAGTCGCAGCCAGGCAACACCCGGTTCGTGGTGCGGCTGCCATTGAGCGGCGTGGCTGCCGCGAATAACGGAATCGGTGTGAAGGTAAAGTAATTCCGCTCCGCTCTCATATTTCATTGCGATGATGATTTATTCGTTCCGGCCGAAGCGTCGGAGGCGAATTGGTTGCAATCTTGTCCCAGGGCTGTATCCAAAGCAATTGTCGATGCCTCCCTCCGTCTCCGTCGCAGTGAGACCCGATATCTCAGAAGCAAATCTTAGCCGAGGAACCGCCAGAGACACCCGTCACTTCGTAGGGCCTCGGGCCTTGAGCGCCCAATTTCGCGCCCCCCATTCATGACCCTGAAGGCGCGTCATGAATGGGGCACAGAGGCGTTCGGGCCCGGTCAAGGTGCAGAGTTTTCCGCCGATGAATGGGTTGGAAGGACTCTGCGATGGCGGACCGCGTGGAACTGCTGGAATCGGCGCTGGACAGCCTGGCGGAGGGCGTGGCTCTCGCAGACCATAGTGGTTGTGTGGCGCTGTGGAACCGCGCGGCGGAGACGATTACGGGGTATACAAGCGGAGAGATTGTGGGGCACCGGGCGCGCGCGACGCTGGATGCGCTGGTGGTGGGAGGCGTGCAGCGCTGGATCAGGCTGACCGATGTGGAGAAGGCAGCGGGGCGCGGATCGCTGGTGCAGATGCGGCACAAGGTGGGACATGAAGTGCCGGTGATGGCGCGGGTGCTGGTTCTGCGCGGCGGACTGGGCGCGCGGATCGGTACCGGGGTCGTGTTTCACCCGGCGGAGAGCATTGATGCGCTGCCGCATGGGGAGCTCGGTGAGGATTCGAATGTCGGCAAGAGCCAGAGAGAAGTGGAAGACCGGCTGGCGTCGATGCATGAGGATTTCTTACAAAGCGACATCCCGCTGGGCGTGCTGTGGGTGACGATAGACCAGGCGCGCGGGTTGCGGCGCACTCACGGCACGCGGGCTTGCGAGGCAATGCTGGAGAAGGTGGAGCGAACGCTGGCGACCGGACTAAAGCCGGCCGAAGAGATCGGCCGATGGGGTGATGATGAATTCCTGGTTCTGTCGCACGAGCGCAATGCGGCAATGCTGGCGGCACACGCACAAAGCCTGGCAGGGCTCGCACGCACGACGGAATTTCGCTGGTGGGGCGATCGCGTTTCGCTGACGGTGAGCATTGGGGCTGCGCAGGCGGAGCGCGGTGAACCGCTCGCCGGACTGCTGGAGCGAGCTCAAAGCGCGATGCTCGAAAGCGTGCGCGCAGGAGGCAATCACATTACGGCAGCGCAGGGGAGACAAGCATGTTTGCCATCATAGGCATCGTTGTTGTGTTTGGCGCGGTGATTGGCGGGTTCCTGATGGAGAAGGGACATATTGGCGTGCTGGTGCAGCCCGCCGAGTTGCTGATTATTGCCGGCGCTTCGACGGGGACGCTGCTGGTGGCGAATCCCATGCACATTCTGAAGGGAATTCTCGCCGGGTTGAAGGGGGTTCTGAGCGGTTCGAAGCTGGACAAGCAGCGCTATTTGAATCTGCTGAAGATGATGTACATGTTTCTCAACAAAGTGCGCAAGGAAGGTTTGCTGAGCGTGGAGAACGACGTGGAAAAGCCGAAGGAGAGCACGATCTTCAAGCTCTTCCCCGATTTTCTTGCTGATCATCATGCGCAGGCATTTGTGTGCGACACGCTGCGCATGGCGATCACGGGCGGCGTGGATCCTTTCGACATGGACCAAATGATGGAACTCGATATGGAGGTGCATCACCACGAAGCGACGCAACCAGTTGCGGCGTTGACGACGATGGCGGATGCACTGCCCGGACTGGGGATTGTGGCGGCGGTGCTGGGCGTGGTGATCACGATGGGATCGCTGGGCGGACCTCCGGAAGAGATTGGCGAGAAGGTAGCGGCTGCGCTGGTTGGGACTTTTCTCGGCATTCTGCTGTGCTACGGGGTGGCGGGTCCACTGAGTTCGAACATGGCGAAGACAGCCGATGAGCACAACGATTATCTGCACGTGCTGCGGGTACTGCTGCTGGCGTTTCTGAAGGGTTCGGCTCCGATGATTGCCATTGAGCTGGGACGGCGCGCGATTCCTGCGCGGGTGCGGCCGACGTTTGACGAGATGGAGAAGTTCTGCAAGAGCCAGGGCGCAGCCCCGGCAGCAGAAGCACCGGCCAAGGCTGCGTAGAGAGGCACTGGACGTGACGGCAAAGACGCAACCAATTATCGTCATCAAGCGCAAGGGCGGGCATGGGGGCCATCATGGCGGCGCTTGGAAGGTGGCGTATGCGGATTTTGTGACGGCGATGATGTCGCTGTTTATCGTGCTGTGGCTGATGGGTTCGAGCGAGAAAGTGAAGAAGGCGGTGGCGGGATACTTCAACGATCCCAAGGGGACGGGCACGATGATGGGAACGACCATGACGGGCACGGGCGAGGCGGTGAAGGTGGCCGCCGCGGATGATATGCAGAAACTGAAAGAGAAGATCGAAGCAGCAGATCATGGCGAAAAAGGATTTGGAGAAGCTGTCGAAGCAAATCGAAATCACGATTTCGCCGGAAGGGTTGCGGGTCGAGTTGATCGAGGATAAGAACGGCACCTTCTACCAGAGCGGAAGCGCGCGCCTGAGCGATAGCGGGCAGGAGTTGCTGAGTCTGCTGGCGGCGGAGTTGAAGACGCTGCCCAATTCCCTGCTGATTGAGGGGCACACGGATGCGTCGCAGTATTCCGATGACACGAACTATGGCAACTGGGAGTTGTCGGCGGATCGGGCGAACTCGGCGCGAAGGTTGATGCAGCAGGACGGCGTGCGCGGAGACCAGGTAACGCAGGTGCGTGGATACGCGGATCAGTTACTGCGGGTGAAGGCGAATCCCTTCGATCCGTCGAATCGACGAATTTCAATCCTGGTGAAGAATCAGGATGGGATGCCGCCGGAGTTGAAGAAACCGGATAATGCAAAAGGGCCGCCGACGGCAGCGAAGCAGCAAGGCGGCGCGGCAAAGAAATAAACTTCTGGCTCGTGAGATGGGCGACGCTGATCGGATTGCTCGGGGTCTTGCCGCGGTGGTGTAGTCTGGTGCCAAAGCTGGAAAGCGTTTACCGCGGGAGTTGGCGATGGCAGTCGTAGCCGGGGTGGATTTCGGCACGTTGAGCGTGCGCGTGACATTAGTGGACAGTCAGTATGGGCCGGTTGGCACGGCGTCGGCTTCGTATCCGTTACACCGGCGTCGCGATGATCCGGATTTTGCGACGCAGTCCCATGCAGACCAGATGGCGGCACTGGCGGCGGCAACGAAAGATGTGCTGGCGGCAAGTGGAATCAGCGGCGGCAACATCGAGGCGATTGCGCTGGACACGACGGGCTCGAGCGTGATCCCAGTGGGCGCGGGCCTTGAGCCGCTGGACGAGTATTACCTGTGGTGTGATCATCGTGCGCATGCCGAGGCAGAGGAGATTACGACCAGGGCTCATGCGAAGGGACTCGAAGCCATCGAGTGGTGCGGCGGAGTTTATTCGCACGAGTGGGGATTTGCGAAGCTGCTGCATTGGCTGCGGCACAATCCCGGCAAGCGGGATCTGTTTGAGACTGCGCTGGAGCACTGCGACATGGTGGCGGCGACGCTGAGTGGCGTGAAGAGCGTGCGCGGACTGAAGCGCAGTGTTTGCGCAATGGGCCACAAATGGATGTGGAATCCAAAGTGGGGTGGGTTGCCGCCGGAGGAGTTTCTGGTTGCGGTCGATCCGCTGCTGGCGGGCGTGCGCGCGAAGATGGGCGGCGAGTATCTAACGAGCGACAAAGTTGCCGGGCACCTTTCGGCGGAGTGGGCGGAGAAGCTTGGATTGCGCGCGGGGATTCCGATCCCGGTGGGGGCGTTCGATGCGCATTGGGATGCGATCGGTTCGCATATCCGCGAAGGCGATGTAGTGAACGTGGTAGGCACGTCGACCTGCATCATTGCGATGGCGCGCGATGCGCAACTGGTGCCGGGAGTCTGCGGAGTTGTGCCGGGAAGCGTGCATCCGAGCTATACGGGAATTGAAGCGGGACTTTCGGCAACGGGCGACATTTTTGAAGCGATTGCGCAGCGGGCACAGACGCGCGTGTATGAGTTGTCGAAGGGGCTGGAGTCGTTCAAGGCGGGCCAGACGGGACTGCTGCGACTGAGTTGGGACAATGGCGATCGCACAGTGCTGGTGAATCCGGAGTTGGGCGGCGTGACTCTGGGATGGAACCTGGTGCATACGGCGCAGGACGAATTATTTGCGGCGATCGAGGGAACAGCGTTTCATACACGGATCATCCTGGAGCGCATGGCGGAGCATGGAGTGCGGGTGGATCGCGTGATCAATGCGGGCGGGATTCCGCAGAAGAATGACGTGCTGAACCAGGTGTACGCGAATGTGCTGAACAAGACGGTGCTGGTGCCGGCGGGAGTTCCGACGAGCCTGGGATCGGGGATCATGGCCCTGTTGGCCGCAGGGATTTACAAGACGATTGAAGAGGCGCAGAAAGCCGTGTGCCTGCCGTTCCGCACCGTTGAGCCGGATCGGCGATCAGTCGAGGTTTACGAGCGGCTGTATGCGCTTTATAGGGATGTTTATTTTGCGTTGGGGCAGAGGCATGCGCCGGCAATGCCGCTCGGACGCGTTTTGCCGGAACTGCGAGAGATTGCGGCGGAAGCTCGGCTGACGAACTGACGGGTTACTCCGACTGGTAACTACGGGTTTGAAGGACTTGCGGGCCAGTCTTGCGCTTGTCATTAAGCGGGGTTTACCGTGAACTCAATCCCTGTTCAACGAGGAGTGCTGTGTCCCTTCTTCTGGCGCGTCGTTATGTTTCCTGCCTTCTTGCTCTTATCTTGCCCGGCGTAGCCGGCCTTGCACTACATGCCGAACAGAATGCGCAGCCTTGGAGCGCGCCACATTTTTCTGTTCCCGCGAGAAATTTGTACCAGGCGGCCTCGGCAGTGGCCACACCAGATGGGGCCAACGTGACGCTGTTTGAAGACGACGAGAGCTTCACTTTCGATGAAGCAGGCCGTCTGACGCACGTGGGCCACTTCGTCTACAAGGTGCTGACTGCGAAAGGCGCGGAGGGGTGGGACAGCCTATCAGTGGGCTGGGACCCGTGGCACGAGATGCGTCCCGTGATTCGCGCGCGGGTGATCGAGCCGGACTATTCGGAACACAATCTCGATTTGAGTGCGATTACCGAGGAGCCGGCGCGCGGCGGCGACTACAAAACCTATGGCAATGGAAAGAGGCTGCGCGCTCCGCTGCCCGCGATTGCGCCCGGCGTGGTGGTGGAGGAGGAATACCTGGAGCGCGAGACAGAGCCGTTCTTTGCGCCGGGGCGCGTTGGCCGCGCATTTTTTGGACATGAAGAGGTAGCGGTGTCGCATAGCAGCGCGGTGTTTGATGCGCCGTTGTCGTTGCCGCTGCGCATTGAAACGCGCTTGCTGCCGATTGTTACGCCGAAACGCGTCGAGGCGAATGGGCGGGTGACGATTGCATACGAAATCGGATCACTGGAGGGCGTTGAAGCGCGTGATTCGAGTCTTCCGCCGGATGCATATCTCTTTCCGGAGATTGACTATTCGACCGGCGCTTCGTGGCAGGCGCTGGCAACCGAGTATTCGAAGATTGTGGACAGCAAGGCGAAAGCGGATGCGGTGCAATCGATCGTCGATGGATTGATTGAGGGAAAACCTTCGTTGGCCGACAAGGAGGCGGCGATTCTCGATTATTTGGATCGTGAGGTTCGCTATACGGGGATCGAGTTTGGAGAGGCGGCGATTGTGCCGCACAACCCGGCAGAAACGCTGGCGCTGAAATATGGCGATTGCAAGGACAAGGCGACGCTGCTGGTGGCGATGCTGCGCGCGGCTGGAATCCCTTCGTATGTGGCGCTGCTGAATGCGGGCTCGCGGCTGGATGTGCCGTCGGATTTACCGGGGATGGGATTGTTCGATCACGCAATCGTTTATGTGCCGGGAAGTCCTGGCCTCTGGATCGATGCGACGGATCAATACGCGCGGCTGGGACAGTTGCCCATCAACGACCAGGGGAGACATGCGCTAATTGCGCGGCCTGAAAGCACGTCGTTGACGCTGACGCCCGAATCTACGTCGCGAGAAAACGTGCTGCTGGAATCACGGGAGATTCGCCTGAGCGAGAACGGGCCGGCAACGGTGATTGAGAAGACGATGCCGACCGGCGTGTTTGAGTCGCACTACCGCGCGTTCTATGCGGACAAACCGGATAAGGACACGCGCGAAGGACTGACGGGATACGTGAAGGCGCAGTATATCGCCGACAAACTGACCAGCGTAGAGCGTACTGACCCCGGAGACTTGTCAAAGCAATTTGAATTAACGCTGCATTGCGAGAAGGCAAAGCGCGGGTATACCGATTTGGATAATGCGGTGGCGGCGATTCGCGTGGATGCGCTTTTCCAGCAGTTGCCGGAAGATCTGAAGCGCAAGGAAGACACGGAGAAGAAGAAAGAAGACCAGGAAAAACCGAAGCCTCCGCGCAACGCGGATTGGGAACTGGACCAGCCTTTCACATCAGAATGGAAGTACAGAATCGTCGCGCCGGCAGGATTTGTGCCAAAGGAGTTGCCGAAGGACGACAGGATCGTGATGGGGCCTGCCGTGCTGGCGGAGAAGTTTTCAAAAGCGAACGACGGTGTGGTGGAAGCGGACCTGTCTTTCGATTCGGGAAAGCGGCGCTACACGGTGGTCGAGGCTACGGAATTACGCAACAAGGTGGCCGAAATGATGGCCGGGCCTGCGGTCTTCGTAAATTTTGAGCCTGAGGGTGAAGCGCTTCTGCGCGAAGGCAAAGTGAAGGAGGCGCTGGAGAGTTATCGCAGTCTGCTTGCGATGCATCCCAACGAACCGGTGCATCACCTGCAGGTGGCGCGGGTGCTGATGCAGGCGGGCATGGGCGAGGCGGCACGTGCTGAGGCGCGCGAGGCGGTGAAGCTGGATCCAAACTCGGCGCTGGCGGAGCGAACGCTGGGAGACATTCTGAAGCATGACCTGGTGGGCCGCGAACTACGGCCGGGGACCGACTGGGCGGGCGCGGCCGAGGCTTACCGCGCGGCGACGAAACTTGATCCGGATGATCACACGGCGCAGGGGAACCTGGCCATTCTGTTGGAGTATGACTCGGTGGGACGGCGCTACGGCGATCCGGCAAACCTGAAGCTGGCGGTAACTGAGTATCAGAAACTGGGGAAGGACAAGCTTGCGGAACTGGAGATTCCAAACAATCTGCCCTATGCAATGTTCTACAGCGGCGACGCGGAGGGCGCGATTAAAGCCGCGCAGCAACTGAATCCGCAGCCAGTGGCATTGATTGCGGCGAGCCGTGCGGTTTTGCAGGGCAGCAAGGAAGGGCTGGCGGAGATCAACAAGCTGACGAACTCCGATGCAGCTTTCAAGGATGCAGCGCGCACCGCCGGCGAAATGCTGATGAACACACGGCATTATGCGCTGGCTGCCGATTTTCTGCAGGCGGGCGCGGGTGGCGACAACGCGGCTCAGACCATGGGACTGGCCAGCATGCTTCGCGACGCGAAGCGGCACGAGGATTTGCAGTTTGCGAATACTCCGACGGACCTGGTGAAACATGTGTTTGTCCTGACCATGGATCCGAACCTGACCGAAGCGAAGATGATGGCGCTGGCAAGTCGAAATGCAATTGTGACCATGAAGGCGACGGATCCGGACGAGATCAAGAAGAGTCTTGAGACGGCGAAGAAGCTGAACAGCCAGATGGCGCGGAAGGACAACTCGCTGGATGTCACGATCGACATTCTGCTGCAGGCATTCGATGCCAAGGGCGAGGGTGATGATGCGTCGGGGTATCGCGAAAAGGTTCAGATACCGGGAGGCCCGAACCTGACCTTGTTTGTGGTGAAGGAAAACGGGCAGTACAAGCTGCTGGAAGACACGACGGAAAGACCAAACTCGATCGCCCTGGAGATGCTGGACCGCATCAAGTCGGGGAATCTGCAAGGCGCGAAGGTTTTGCTTGACTGGATTCGCGAGGACCAGCACCTGGGCGGCGGGGACGACACGCTGGGTGGACCGGTGTTTCCGCGGTTCTGGGTGAAGGGCGAAACGGCCGATGCGCAGAAGATGACGCTGGCGGCGGCAGCGATCCTGGCTGGGACCAAGCCGACGGCGGCACAGGGAGTGAGGCTGCTGCAAGATGCGCGCAAGAACGCCACAACGGATCGAGAGAAGACGAACATCGAACTTGCGCTGGCGGAAGGATATTCGCAGCTCGATGACTATGCGAAGCTGCTGGAGGTTGCGTCGGACCTGTTGAAGGAAGTGCCGGAGTCCCGCAGCGCGTTTATGACGAACGTGGAAGCGCTGATCGGACTGAAGCATTACGATGAGGCGCTGGCGCTGGCGGATGCGCGGCTGAAGCTGCTGGATGGCGATGCCGATGCGTTGCAGGCGAAGATGCGGATCGAGGCGAGCCGGGGTAATTATGTTGCGTCGCGCGGGTGGATCCAGAAGCTGGCCGACCAGGGCAAGGGGGATGCGAGCCTGCTGAATTCGATGGCGTGGTTTGCGCTATATACGGGCAAGGTGGACCAGGCTGACGTGGCCACGGCGACCAAGGCCTCGCAGATGGAGCAGAATAGCCCTGCGATTCTGCACACGCTGGCGTGCGTGTATGCGGAGACGGGCAAGACGAAAGAGGCGCATGATCTTTTGCTGCGCGCGATGGACGAACTGAACCTGGATGAGCCGGACGACGATTACTGGTATGCGTTCGGACGCATTGCGGAGCAGTACGGCGAGCGCGATGTGGCGATTTCGGATTATCGCAAGCTGGTGAAGCCCAAGGAAGAGATGCTGATTTCGACTTCAACCTACCAACTCGCGCAGAACCGGCTGAAAGCAATGAGTGCGGAGGGAGCGGCAGCGGGCAAGTAGCAAGAGCGCTTCGACCGATCTGCAACACAAAAGGAAGACGCCGGAAGAGCAGAGGCTCTTCCGGCGTTTTGTTATTGGATGAAGGTTAGAAGTCGAAGCGCAGGCCGAACTGCATACGGCGTGGCGCCGTGAGCAGGCCGCTGGCAATTCCCAAGCTGCCATCGGTAAGCCCTGCATCGATGGTCTTCGGGTCGAAGCGAACCGCATTGGTCACGTTGTAGACTTCCCAGGCGAATTTCAGGGTTCCGTACTCGCGCAACTTCCAGTTCTTGGCGAGGCCGGAATCGACGTCGAAGTACCCATCGCCACGGAAGTTGTTGCGTTGACCGGCTTCGCCCGGATAGGGAGGCGAATTGGGCCGCCAGATGAGGTACCGGTATTGATGGCGTCCGGATTGTCAAAGTACTGCGGGTTTCCGTTTGCGTCGATGTGTTTGTGGGTCTTCACATTTCCGACATTCACCCCGAAGCTTTCGATCTGCCAGTCGGTGGTCCATCCGGGCTCGAAGAGCGAGAACGGCAGGCCGCTGGACCAGCGATGAATGCCGGACCATTGCCACCCTCCAATAAAGGTGTCGAGAAAAGTATTGGCATTGCCCAGGACTTGCCTTCCTCTGCCAAACGGCATCAGGTAGACCCAATCGGTGGTGATGAGGTGGTGAGTGTCAAAGTCAGAGACGCCGCGATTCAGCTTGGGTTTCCAAGTGTTGATGATGTTATCGAAGTTAGAATTCGCCGGTGAATTCCGTGTCGCGTTCTGCATCCGATCCCATGTCGATGGACTTCGACAGTGTGTAGCTGAAATCGAACTGGAGACCGTGGCTCATGGGATGGCGAAGGGTGATCTGGCCTGCGTGATACGAACTGTTCCCTATCGTTGAGAGAGCGTATAGCGACGAGAACTGATCCTGCCAGAACTTCGACTGATAGTTGTTGCACGCCGCAGTCGACAGATAGGAGCAAAAGAAGTCGATATCGGCGAGGGCGGAGGTTGCACCGTATTGAGAGCGATACGGTGCCCACTCGTTCGTGTAGATGGCTTGCGTTGCACTTTCACCGTTGTAGTCGGGGTTTGCCATGAAGGGGAACACATTTTCGAAGTATTGAATGGCGCGAGACGGAGGCACGCCGGAGTCGCCGCCATTCGCGATCCACATCTTTGGAGAGCTGTGTGCCTGCAGCGTAGTAATCGCCACCTCCCTGCGGATCCACGTAGTCCACAGGTTCGGCAAGGTCGAGGCTCTGGAGCAGGTGGTGCGCCAAGCGGCCGACGTAGGACGCTTCGACCGTGAATCCGCCGGACCGTCTGACGCTGAATCGAGAAGTCGAGGCTCTCGGAGTAGGGCGTTTTCAATTTGTTATCGAGGCCCCAGGTAATGGCGAAGTTGTATTGCGGAGCGGTGAAGGGATAGGTCTGAGTCTGCGGCGAGCCGCCGTTGTCGATATTGGGAAGGGTGTTCCGGCCCATGAATCGCGGCGATGGCGAATGCTTTGCGTCTCCCTCGATTCCGTAGATACCGGCAGGATTTGTGACTGACGAACTGATACCGAAGGAGCCTTGCTGATCGAAGATGTTGACCAGCGATTCGCCGTAGTGGTCGTAGTAGATGCCGGCGCCTGCGCGGATCGAGGTTTTGGCGTCGGGCGAGTAGGCGACGGCGAGGCGCGGTGCGAAGTTGTTCTTCTGTTTCGGCCAGAAGCCGGGCTTGTCGTAATGGGGGCCGGACGGAGCGAAACTGCAGATCGGGCTCATAGATCTGACCCTTGCTGAGCCGCGGATTCTCTCTGCAGGTACCACGCATGCGTATCGATGGTGGGAGCAACTTGCTGACCGCTCGTTTCCCAAGGCGTTTGGAGGAGGGTATGGCGAACGCCGAAGGTGACTGTGAGATTGGGCTTCACGCGCCAGGCATCCTGCACATACCACTCGAATTCATTGGCGCTGAAATGGCGATCAAGGAATGCGCCGTCGGGAAGCAGGGTACCTGATGAGGCACTGTCGACGTGATAGTTGTAGGAGTTGGTGAGCGAAGGAACGGTGCCCACAAGGTTGGCAAAAGCGATCTCATAGGAATTGGAGAAACCATCTGGAGACCGAGGTATCTCCGATATCGCTGGGATCCGGCGGATTCCCTCCAAGCCAGTAGGGGTTAGAGCTTGCTCCTTGCCAGGTTGTGGCGTCGGAGCGGTGATTCTGATGAATCAGGCGCCAGTTCGCGCCGAACTGGAAGGCTGTGCTTGCCCTTGCGTCCAGCTGAGGTTGTCGACGATGTTGTTTACCGGAACGTGGTAATGGTCTGCGGGTTTCTGCAGTGGCGGTGTCCATGAAACGGAAGTCGACAAAATCTCCCGAGCCGATGCCGCGTTGCACTGGATCCCTGACGAATATAGCCATAACGAATGTCATTGATCAGAGTTGGCGAGATCGTCCAAGTATCACCGGCAATGATGCCCTTGTTGTTGTCTTGTCAGGTCGAGGAGGGCCCTGCCCTGGGAACTGTTCCGTCTCCAGGAGCGTGTCCTTCTGCAGATTTCCGCGAACAAAGATCCGATGACTGATCATTCGGCGTGTAGTCAAGCCTGGCGATTGATGGTGTTGAGGCTGATCGGGATTCGGTGATGCGAAGGAATAAGAGCCTCGGTTAATGCCGTCGCCCGTCAGTGAACCATTGGCGAGGGGCATGGAGTTGAAGTAGGCCAGTGCATTCGGATTCGGCCCGGGACCGAAGGGATAATCGCCTGTATTGCAAATCTGGCATCCGGCATCGAGTGCAGCTACGTCTGGAAGCAGACAGCGTCTGGATGTTGCCGCGACGTATCGACGTATAGAGAGATTGCCGGCGGCATAGCTCTGCGGTGGCCACGGTGCGAATGACTTGGTGTCCTCCGCCTGGCGCTGGCCTTCGAAGTTACCGAAGAAGAACAACTTGTCCTTTCATGATGGGCCCACCGAATGAACCACCGAAGATGTTGCGGAGAACCTTGGTAGGGGATGTTCGGCAGACTTCATTGATCTGGGCCTGCTTGTTGAACCAGTCATTGGCGACTGTAGTCGGCGGACGGTAGTACTCGTAGGCGCGCCGTGAAACTTGTTTGTGCCGGACTTGGTGACCATGTGATTTGCGCGCCGGAAGAGCGACCGGCATCGGCATTTGCATTGCAGGTGGTGACTCGGAACTCTTCGATGGAGTCGTGAGTTTCGCGAAGAACGCCGTTGAATGCGTAACCATTGACCTGATCGTTGTCGTCAACGCCGTCGAGGGTGACGTTGCCCTGGTCGGAGCCGAGCCTGCCGTTCACAGCACCGGCTGCGGCTATCAGGATTGGCCGTTTCGCCGGCAGGTACAGCACTCCGGGCTGCAGGCGAAAGCAGATCAGGCACGTTCGGGTCTCGCTGGGCAGCGCCTGAATCGAGTCGTTGTCAGCGGAGTTACCCAGTCGAGGCGTCAGAGGTATTCAGAGTTTGAGCAGTTGCGGAGACGTCGACGGTAACAGTGTTGGCTTCGATCGGAGAGGGCGAAGTCGATGGTCGCAGGCTGGTTGACGAGCAGTTCGGCCGACTTTGATCTGATCACCGAAGCCGTTTGCAGTGGCGATGATGGTGTACTTGGACGGCAGAATCTGGGCAAAGCTGTAGGAACCGGAGCTGTCCGCGACGGCGCTGAAGCGGATTGCCGTTCGCCTTATCGAGTGATGATGATCCTCGCTCCTGGAACCGAGTGCTCCGGAGGGGTCTTTGATTGTTCCGCGGAGTGAGGTGGTTGCGAGTCTGGCCAAATGCGAGGGTGACGGTGGAAAGGATGCAAAGCAGCATCCATCCCAGAAGGGATTTTTTCACGACTGTTCCTCCAAAAAAAGTTACGTACTCGATCGGTCGAGGAAAACGACCTGATCTCATTTCTTATTTGCACGAACGGTACAAAGCCGCCCGCAGTGCCTGAGTGGATCTAAACCATTCACTCTCAAGGATTAAGAGCGGGCCGCGGAAAACAAGAGAATGCCTTTTGAAGCGTTTTAGCAACGCCGGCAACGTCCGCCGGGTAAAGGGAATTTATATAAATCTAGTCTGTGACCCAATGAGGATTCAATAAAAAAACACAAAGAATTCATCTCGCAAGGACGCTTTTGATGTTGCGAAAACCGGGATTCATCTCACTGTTGTTGTTGCTGCTGCATTTGCTGCAAGTCAATGAGAGGCTGTGGGCGTTCGGGGGGCTGCTGGGCGCGTTCGACCAGGACTGACCAATCCTCAGGGATGGGCATTTTGCGATCGAGTGCCGGGGGCTGGTCACTGGCTTCGACGTGCACGGCGACATAGAGCTCGCTCGAAGTCTTGCCGCGGAAGATGCCGTGGGTGGGAGGGACGTCAGCGTAGTCGCGGCCGACAGCGGTGCGGATGTGGCGATGATGAGCGACGAGGTTGTTGGTGGGGTCGAAGCCGACCCAGCCGAGATGGGGCAGCAGCACGTCGACCCAGGCGTGGGTGGCATCGGGGGTGGAGCGGTCGTGGTCTTCGCGGCTGCGGTAGAGGTAGCCGGAGACATAGCGGGCCGGAATGCGGACGGCGCGCAGCAAGGCAATCATGGTGTGGGCGAAGTCCTGGCAGACGCCCTTTCCGCTGACGATGGCATCATCGATCGGTGAGTCCACGCGCGTGGAGCGGGGAACATATTCGAAGTAGTCGAAGAGACGTTGATTGAGTTCCTGCACGAGCATCAAAGGATCGTCGCGACGCGAGACTCCCATCTGCGATGCCAACAGGGTGAGTGCCGGAGTCTCGGCAACAAACTGGCTGGGCAGCAGCATCTCCCAGAAATCGCCTGCTTCGATCATGGCGTCGAGGGCCTGCCACGCATCCGGTGAGAGAAATCCGGGGATGTCGGGAATAGGCTGCTGCTCGACGACGGACTCAGCGACAACGACGAGTTGGTTGTGTTCGCCGGGAATGTCAAAGTGATGGACGTTGTTGCCAAAGTGGTCGCGATAGGTGAAGACGCGGCAACGGGGACTGACGGAGAGCGAGAAGGTGAGGCAGTGCTGGTTCGAGTCGGAGCGCGGGTGCATGCGCGTTTCCATGATGCTCTCGCTGACGGGCTGCGAGTAGCGATAACGCGTAAGGTGCCGGATGGAATAGCAGTTCATGCAGTCGGATCCTGAGGTCAGATAGCCAGCGCTGATTGGATGGAGTACTGGATGTAATAGCGATACATGAGCTCGTGAATGCGCATGCATTGCTGGCGAATGGTGTGGAGGAATCCAGCGGCATCGCCGGAGAGAATTTCGCTGATGGAGGTGAAGCTGAGCATGGCGTGCAATTTGCCGATGCCTGCCGTGAGCTCGTCAGGTGGGCGTCGGCCGCCGGTGTGCTGGATGGATTGAATCGCCTGGCGAACGCCATCGACGGAGTAGCGGATGGCGTGCGGAAAGTCGCGATTGAGGAGGAGAAATTCGAGGATGCGATCGGGCGTGAGGTCGGCGGTGTAGACCTGACAGTAGGCTTCGAAGGCCGTGCAGCAGCGGAGAAGGCCGACCTGTTCGAGATATTGATAGCCGGAGTGTTCGCGCTCTGGCGGCGGATGCGAGAGGCGGGGCTGGTAGACCTCGAGGAGCGTGGCGATGGCGTAGGCGCGCTCGAGGTAGCGGCCGAGGCGGATGAAGTGCCATCCCTGGCCGTGAATCATGGTGGTGTCGGTGACGCCTTTGAAAAGGTGGACCGCGTCGATTAACGACGACAGCACATCGTTGATGTTGGAATGAAACTGGGATTCCGTATGCGGCGAGTGCATCAGGTGATAGAGGCGATTGAGGCGCTGCCACTGCTCGCTGGAGATTTCTTCGCGGATCTGGCGGGCGTTTTCGCGAGCGGAATCGATGCAACAGGTCACGGATGCGGGATGATGCTTGTCAAAGACGAGTGTCTGCGCATTGGAGACGGGATCACCGGTCCAGTCGAGATCCGCCGGATTGCCGAGGGATGCGATGAGGCGCTGCCAGTGGGTTTCGGCGCTGGCTCCGCCGGAGTCGAGCATGAGACTCATGGCGACGTCCAGCTGGCGCACAGTGTTCTCGGCCCGCTCGAGGTAGCGGCTCATCCAATAGAGGCTGTCGGCAACTCGCGAAAGCATTTTGGTACTCTCCCGAAGCGTGTGATTAGGCGCTATTCCAGAACCCATGTGTCCTTGCTGCCACCGCCTTGCGAGGAGTTGACGACGAGCGAGCCTCTTTCGAGGGCCACGCGCGTGAGTCCTCCGGGGACGATGTTGATCTTGTCGCCAAAGAGAATGTACGGCCGCAGATCGACGTGGCGCGGCTCAAGACGGTCGCCGATGAGGCAGGGAGCGCGCGAGAAATCGAGCGTGGGTTGCGCGATGTAGTTGCGCGGATTGGCCTGGATGCGCGCGGCGAACTCTTCGCGCTGGCGGGCGGTGGAGTGCGGACCAATGAGCATGCCGTAGCCGCCGCTTTCGCCGACGGCCTTGACGACGAGCTTGTCGAGATTGGCCAGCACATGGTCACGTTCCTTGTCTTCGGTGAGCAGGTAAGTTTCGACGTTATTGAGGATTGGGTCCTCGTCGAGGTAGTAGCGGATGATGCGAGGAACGTAGGCGTAGAGAGCCTTGTCATCGGCGAGGCCGGTGCCAAATGCGTTGGTGACGGTGACGTTGCCGGCGCGATAGGCATTGAAAAGACCGGTGCATCCAAGGATGGAATCGCCACGGAAGATGAGGGCATCGCTGAAGTCGTCATCAACACGGCGGTAGATGACGTCGACACGCTTAAGGCCGTCGGTGGTGCGCATGTAGACGATGTTGTCGTGGGTGACAAGATCGCGGCCTTCGACGAGGTCGATGCCCATCTGGCGGGCAAGGTAGGTGTGCTCGAAGTAAGCAGAGTTGAAGACTCCGGGAGTGAGCAGGACGATGTTGGGCTCGGGGCGGCCTTCGGGTGCGAGAGAGCGCAGCGTGGCAAGGAGCAGTTGCGGGTAATGCTCGATAGGGCGCACTCCGTAGCTGTGGAAGAGCTCGGGGAAGGTGCGCTTCATCACGCGGCGGTTGGTGAGCATGTAGCTCACTCCGGAGGGAACGCGAAGATTGTCTTCGAGGACAACGAATTCGCCGGTGTTGAGGCGAAGCAGGTCGGAGCCAACGACGGAGATGTAAACGTTGCGAGGCACCTGGAGGCCGCGCATCTGGCGGCGATAATGCTTGCAACTGTAGACAAGCTCTCGCGGAATGATGTGGTCATTGAGAATCTTGGCTTCAGAGTAGACGTCGCGGAGGAAGAGATTGAGTGCGGTGATGCGCTGAGTGAGGCCGCGCTCGATGCGGTCCCACTCCTGTGAGGTGACGAGGCGGGGAAGCAGGTCGTAGGGAAAGATTTTTTCGGTGCCTTCGTCGCGTCCGTAGACGGTGAAGGTGATTCCCTGGGTGAGGAAGGATAGCTCAGCCGATTGCTTGCGGCGCTGCAATTCTTCCTGGGGAAGACGCGCCAAAGTCTCAGCCAGGGCCCGGTAGTGGAGGCGAACATCTCCGGTCGATTCACGCATCTCGTCGAACGCGTGGTCGATGGGATAGTCACCGTAGAGGATTTCCACTTCCGACATGGGCCCCGCGCTCATGCTTCGATTGATGTCCTTGACGCAAATTCAGGGTTTGAATGCAGCTGGATTGCGCAGTGTGCTCCTGCTCAGAAAGCCCGATCGGTCTGTACCCTGTTCCTTAGCTTTATCACGGTAGGCATAAAGGCACAATCAGGGAAACCGGGCGCTTTTGTGATGCCCGCGCCCAAGGCAGAGAATTCGCGGCTTTGACGACGCATATTGGCTTAACGGGATAGCATCACATCATGAGCTATGACCTGATGGTCTTTGAACCGGGTGCCGTTCCCGAGGGCCACGCTGCGTTTGTGGACTGGTACGGGCGGCAGACCAAGTGGAGAGAAGATCACGGCTATGACGATCCGGCACTCAGCTCAGATCATCTCCGTGCATGGTTCGAAGATATTATTCGGATCTTTCCGCCGATGAACGGGCCGTATGCGATTCTGCGGCTGCCGGAGAACGAGGCTTCGAGCACGGACTACGCCATCGGCGCAGATTTTATCTACGCGTCTTTTGCCTGGTCGAAGGCCGAGCCGGCGTATATGACGGTGGCGCGGCTCGCGGAGAAACATCAGCTGGGGTTATTCAATGCGAGTTCGTCGGGAGAAGAGGTATGGCTTCCCAAAGACGGGCGAATGACACTGGCGCATGACAAGGGTACATTGGGAATTGTTGGAACGATTATGAACTTGCTGCATATGGGCAAGTAAAACGAGGGCGGCTACCGGGACGGTTGCCGCCCTTGGTGTTTATGAGTGCAATCGGTCTAGAACAAATTCCAGAGAGACTGGTTGTAGACGGCGTGGTGGAACTGGACTTCGCTGCCTTTGACGATGGTGCCGAGTTCACGCGGGCAGCGGTTGGCTGCGGCCTGCTTTAGATCGGCATAGCGGCCCTGCACATCGGAGCCGAGGATCTCGGCGATCCAGCTTGAGGCTTTGAAGTCGTCGATGGCCGTGTAGATGTTGTCGGGCAGATAGCGGCCGCCTTCGCGAAGGTTCTTCACCTTGGCGATTTCGCCGTCGATCCCGGTTTTGAAGATGGCGTACATCGAGAGGTAGGGACTCGCATCGGGTGCAACAGCACGAACCTCGGTGCGCATGGAGCGCGAGTTGCCGATAGGCACGCGGATCATGGCTCCCCGATCGGTGGCCGACGCGCGAATCTGGTTGGGCGCTTCGAAGTGCGGATCAAGCCTGCGATAGGCATTGACGCTGGAGTTGAAGACAAGGCAGAGGTCGAGTGCACGAGTGAGGATGCGGTCGAGGAACTTCCAACCGAAACTGGAAAGCTGCTCTTCACCTTTTTCGTCCCAGAAAAGATTGGTCTTGCCTTTGGAGACGGAAACATTGGTGTGCATGCCGCTGCCATTGACACCGGCAACGGGCTTGGGCAGGAAGCACGCAGTGTAGCCGTAGTTGTTGGCGATCTGGCGGCAAAGCAGTTTGTAGAGCTGGATCTGGTCAGCAGCGGCGACGACTTCGCTGTAACCGAAGTTGATTTCAAACTGGCTGGGCGCGACTTCGGGATGATCCTTCTCGTTCTGGAAACCCATGGCGCGCTGGACTTCGGCGGCCGTGTCGATGAACTGCCGCAGGGGATCCAAGGGCAGCGAGTGATAGTAGCCGCCGGTCGAGACGAAGTCGAATTTGCCTGTCTCGTGGTAGATCTTTTCGGCGTCTTTGCCCGCGAAGAGGAAGCCTTCAATCTCGGTGGCGGCGTTCAGGGTGTATTGCTTTTCGGCATAGAGTTTGTCGGCGTAGGTCTTGAGTACGCCGCGCAGATCGCCGGAGTACGGTGTGCCGTCCTTGTCGATGACGATGCCGAAGACGAGGACCTTGCCGTTGCCGAAGACGTCGGCGGGCACCCAGTAGAAGGCGCTCCAGTCGATGCCGAGGCGCAGATCGCTCTCCTTTTGTGCGGTGAAGCCGCGGATGGAGGAGCCGTCGAAGGTGAGATTTTCGTAGGAATTGAGGAGGAACTTCTTGTCGTAGTCGAGCAGATGAAGGCGGCCTTCGAGGTCGGAAAAGAGCACGGTGACGGCCTTGATGCGCTTCTCGTCGGTGAGATATTTGAGCCGTTTTTCGCGAATCTGATCGATGGCGACACGGCTGACACGTTCTTTCTTGGCTTCGAGATTTAGTTCTTCCAACTCCTCGTAGGGGAGCGCTAGGAAGTTGCGATAGTCGATGGACATGGGTCTCCTTCCGGCGGAAAAATGTCAGCCCGGCGTGATGAAACCTGATTCTTCGGCGTGACTCATCGGTCTCTGGCTTCGCTTGCACGCGTGGCGTGAAACTCGCTGGAGACGGGGTGGGGCGCGTGGTTGAATCCGATTGTGGCGCGCGAAGCTGTTTGTGAGCTTGTGGTTATAGGGTAACGCCGTCAACACCTAAACGCGTGGTTGAATCGGCGGATAGTGGCACAGGGCCTGTGGAAAGAGCGGTGTCAATTACGCCGCATCATCGGGTTGGCAGGCTCGCTTGTCGCAAGGTTATGTTCGTACCCCGCGGCGTGGGATAACCTGAATCTTTCAGGAGGCCTCGTCTGGATGCTCACGTTGAAGCGT
Organism: uncultured Acidobacteriaceae bacterium; assembly: GCA_963735215.1. Taxonomy (GTDB): domain Bacteria; phylum Acidobacteriota; class Terriglobia; order Terriglobales; family Acidobacteriaceae; genus Telmatobacter. The sequence goes on from CAVTKF010000024.1 coordinate 148,301, forward strand.
TGTGCCCACTACTTCCCTGCCCTTCTGCTGTTCAGCCTGGGTGTTTCACTTGCAAATGCGCAGAAAGCGCCAATCCTGATCACTGCTGATCTCTCGGATGCGCCGCGCAAACTATTTCATGCGGAGATGGATTTTCCGGTGGCGGCGGGACCGTTGACGCTGATTTCGCCGGAGTGGATTCCGGGACACCATATGCCTTCAGGTCCGGCGTCTTCGATTGTCGGCGTGGTATTTACGGCGAATGGAAAGCCGCTGGAGTGGCGGCGGGACGATGTGAATCTTTTCGAGTTTCACATCACGGTGCCGAGCGGCGTGACGACGATTCATATGCACGTGGATTCGATTGTGACGCGGCGTGTTTCGCAGCGGATGGCGGCGCTGGAGTGGGAAGCGCTGATGTTTTATCCGGCGCAGGTGCCGGTGAAGGATATTCCGATTCAGCCTTCGGTGAAAGTGCCGGCGGGATGGGGGATCGGAACGGCACTGCAGCCGGTGAGCGGTGGGGCGTATCCGATTCCAGCCGCAGGAAGCACGACGAAGTTTGCGGCGACTACCGTGGAACAGCTGCAGGACTCGCCGATTTTGACGGGGTTATATTTCCACGAGTATCCGCTGGCTCCAACGATCAAGCCGCAGCACTTTCTGGATGTAGCGGCGGATTCGCCGGAAGATGCGAACTTGCGTCCCGCGGTGCTGGCCGAAGCGGCCAATCTGGTGCGTGAGGCTGACGCGCTGTACGCGTCGCACCACTACAACGTGTATCACTTTCTGCTGACGCTTTCAGATGTCGCCGGCGGGATGGGATTGGAGCATGGGCAGTCGTCAGACAACGGGGTGGGCGAGAAGGGATTTGCGGATGACATGCACCAGTTGCCTGAGTCGGACCTGCTATCGCATGAGTTCACGCACTCGTGGAATGGCAAGTACCGACGGCCCGTAGGACTGTATCAGCCGGATTTTGCAACGCCGATGCAGGGCGCGATGCTTTGGGTTTACGAGGGTATGACGGAGTATTGGGGGAATGTGCTGGCGGCACGGTCGGGGCTGAAGAACGCGCAGGAGTACAAGGACGTGCTGGCGATGACGGCGGCGGAGCTGGATTACACGCGGGGACGCGAGTGGCGGCCGACGGTGGATACGGCGGTAGGCGCGAGCATTTTGCGCGGCGGGAATCCGGCATGGTCGAACTGGCGGCGCGGACAGGACTACTACTTCGAGGGCGAAGTGCTGTGGCTGGATGCGGACACGCTGATCCGCAAGATGACGCAGAACAAGAAGTCGCTGGATGACTTTGTGAAGATTTTCCTGGGCAAGGGTGGGAATACCGGGCCGTTGATTGTGACCTATACGTTCGATGAGCTGGTGGAGGATTTAAACCAGGTAGTGCCATACGACTGGGCAACGTTCCTGCATGATCGCGTGGACAAGATCAATCCGCATGTGGATGTGGCGGGGCTGGAGCAGGGCGGATACAAGCTGGTGTTCAAGGACAAGCCGACGAAGTCAGAGCGGATGATGACGGCGGCAGAAGGACGCAGAGGCGGTGTGGATTGCTGGTATTCGATCGGAGTGCGGCTCGGGGCAGACGGGACCATTGCCGATGTGCTGTGGAACGGGCCTGCGGACAAGGCGGGTCTGGCGCCGGGCGAGAAGATCATGGCGGTGAACGACAAGGTCTACTCGGGCGATGCGTTACGCGAGGCGATTCGTGAGGCGAAGGATCCTGCGAAGACGATCAAGGTGATTGTGCAGGCGGACTCCTTTGTGTCGACGATGCAAATTGATTATCACGACGGCGAGCGGTATCCAGCGCTGGAACGCGTGGATGGAACGCCGGCGTATCTCGATGACATCATCAAGCCGCTAACCACGCCGGAGAAGGCGCCGGAGCAGAAGAAGGAAGACGCGGAGTAGCCGGTTTTCCGAGCTCTATTGAACGGGAATGACGAAGTCCACGTCATCGCGCTTTTCGTCCGTAGAGAGCTTGATGACGCTCGCACTGGACCGACTTGCTACGCCCGGATAAAACAAAGATGCATGTGGAATCTTTACGCCCTTGCCGGCGCCGCTGCCGTTGAACCAATCGGGGCGAGCAGGAAAATTTACACCGATTACGAAATCGCCCGCCGCTTGGGAGTCGAAATGGAAATGTCCATCCTTGTCTGTTTCTGTCACTTCGTACCATCCGTTATCTGAACTCATAATGACGACATCCACGTTTGGCGCAGGCGACCCGTCAAATCGCTTCACATGTCCGCCGATCTCAGCATGGGGAGAACGCGTGAGCGCCAAGTCCCAGCATGCTCCGCTTTTTAGGTCGATCCCCGAGGCATCGGGTTGATACCCAGCAATCGGCATGACTGAAATCGCGTAATCGCCCGGAGCAAGAGGCTGAAACTCGTAGCGCCCCTGCGCATCCGACTTGACAAGGAACTGTGCTCCATCAGATTTCGGCGTGCGATGACGGTTCCATCGGGAACAGTTTCCGCTGCAAATGAATTGCCACGCCTTACTCTGCCTCGCAAAAGAGCGAATTCGCCGATCGACTGCAAACGGCGGAGAGTCACGATCTGCTCCTGCGCATCTGCGACCGGGCGGCTGTCATTGCCGTAGTAGTCCAGGGTGATCGGCTTGTCTTTCTCCTTGCGCAGAAAGAAAAGCCAACGATCTCCGACGGTCATCGGCGGAAGACATTGGCCCTCAGACGTCAAAACGATTGTGGGTGATCCGGGACTTCCGTGAAATATCTCCTCCGGGATGATTTGAATCTGTTTCTCATCCTTGTCAGCTGGACGAATCGACGATATGGAACCAACGAACACATAGGCATACCAATCGGTTTTGCCGCCGCAATCATTCAGATCGCTAAAGAGGCCGCTGTGCGTGCACCATACAGTCTTTCCTTCGAGCTCTCTTTGTTCGAACATCTGGGCAGAGGCAAAGCGCACGGAGATGACCAACGCGGCAAAACTGGCGAAGAAGCGAAACGTCCTCATCTAATCAACCTTGTGACTTTGACGTCCGTCAGGCTTCATTGTCCCTCAATGAATCAGGGAGCGCGGGACGGTCGTCCGGCTCGGTATTCGGATCTCTTGATGGGCTCTCGGTGTTAATGCGGGCGGCCGGGGAGGACGAAGTGCTCGTCGCAGCGGGGCTCATAGAAGTCGCCGGCCATGATGATCGGGCTCGAGTAGGGAGCAGGTTTGCCGTCGACGAGGCGCTGGGGATAGAGAGCCTTGGCTCCGCAGCTGCAGTAGGCGACGAGCTCCGTGATGTTGCCGGCGTAGGTGCGCACGAGCCAGGAAAGCTGAAGCATCTCGCCGAAGGGCATGCCGCGGAAATCGAGTTCGAGGCCGGAGACGAGCACATCGTATCCCGCCTGCAGAAGGCGCTTGGTGAAGAGGAAGAGGTCGGCGACAAACTGGCCTTCGTCGATGGCGATGCACTCGACGCGCCTGCCTATCTGCTGCTCGGTTGCTGCGAGGATCGGCAGGATGGACCACGGATCGGAGTTGGGAAACTCGATGGCTTCCATTCTCCCGCAGCCGTTGGGGTTCCGGCTTTCGACCACGCCGGCTGCGGACTTGGTGTCGGCGCTGGGCTTGAGCAGCAGCACGCATTGCTTGGCGTATTGCCGGCGGGTCTCGATGCGGCGCAGGAGCTCGGCGGTCTTGTTGCTCCGCATGGGGCCGACGATCATTTCCAGCTTGCCTAGCACGACGACGTTCTCTCCGACGATGGGCCTCTTAAGTTCATCCGCATGAACACGTCAGCCGAAGCGGGCGCGTTTGACGGTCTGGCGGAAGTCTTCGCCAGTCATCTTGAATTGCACGCACATTTCGGCAAGACGGGAACGCATGCGGTCGCCGATGCGGTCACCTAGAGTTTGCTCGCGAGCGGCGCGTTCAGACGTCCGACTTGGCTCCGCTGCCGGCAGCAAGATCGGGATAGTTGGTGGTGATGATGGTGGTCTGCTTGTCGTTGTAGCGCGTGTTGAGGATGAGGGCGACAGTGTCCCAGACCCATTCGTTGGGTTTCTGCGCGCCGAGATCATCGAGGACGAGAACTTCGGCGGCGAAGACCGGCTTGAGCAGTTCAAGTTCGGTAGTGTTGACCTGCGGGTTGTAGCTGTTCTGAATGTTCTTGAGCAGTTCGCGGTAGTCGCAGAAGAGGCCCTTGCAGCCTTTTTCCTGGATCAGACGACGAAGGACGCCGACGGCAAGATGCGTTTTGCCGACGCCGATGGAACCAGTAAAGAGCAGGCCTTTGCCGGCAGTGTCAACGGGATAGGCCTCGACGAATTTGCGCGCGGTGAGAAGGGCCCGGCTCAGCGACGGATCGGCGCCGCTGGAAGTCGCGGTTTCGTAGCCATCGAGCGTGTAATGCCGGTAGCGCTCGGGGATGCGGGCAGCGGCGAGGCGGCGCTCTTCGCGGTCAGATTCCTGGCACTCGCAGGCGCGAGAGACCCATAGGCCAGCGTCGGAGATGACGCGGACCAGACCTACGCCGTTGCAGATGGGACACTCGCTCATGGCTCTTCTCAGCCTAGCGCAACCGGCGCAGGCACGTGGCGGTGGGAAAGGCGGGCAGCTTGGTGGAAAATGCGCTGGGTCGTCATTCCGCTCCAGAAGAGATCAGAAGCGCGTTGCGGCGTTAAGATGGGATTTCGTTTGCATTCAGTTCATCGGGAAGGGTGGGTCGCTTTGAAGCGGAATTCTTTGTGTGGTGCTATCGCTGTTTTTGCTGTCTGTTCGGGACTCTGTTCGATTGCGGTTGTTGGGCAGGAGCCGGGGAATGTGCCGGAGACGAAGGCTCCGGCGCCGACGCTGGTTGCGCCGAAGCATCCGGACAACGATTATTGGCGCAAACACGATGAGCAGTTGCTGACGGATTTTCCGTGGCTGGAGCGGTTCAAGGAGGCTGATTTGAAACTCGGACCACCGGCGGCTGGCGAAAAACGCGTCGTGTTCATGGGCGACTCGATCACGGAAGGATGGCACTTCGATTCTCCCGGCGGCGTGTTCGCCGCGAAGCCATATATCAATCGCGGTATCAGCGGACAGACTACGCCGCAGATGGTATTGCGTTTCCACCAGGACGTGATTGCGCTGCACCCGAAGGCCGTTGTCATTCTTGCAGGGACCAACGACATCGCGGGCAACACGGGACCGATGACGCTGGAGGAGACGGAAAGCAATCTCGCAGCGATGGCGGAGATGGCAACGGCGAATCACATCAAGGTGGTGCTGTGCTCGATTCTGCCGGCATTTGACTATCCGTGGCAGCCGGGGCTGACGCCGGCACCGAAGATCGATGCGATCAATGCGTGGATCAAGAATTATGCGGCGCAGCATGGGTATGTGTATGTCGACTATCACTCGGCGATGAAGGATGCGCGCGATGGATTGCCGACGACTTTGAGTCAAGATGGGGTGCATCCGACGCAGGCGGGGTATGACGTTATGGCGCCGTTGGCGGAGGCTGGGATTGCTGAGGCACTAAAGGGGAAACCTTAGATGGTGGACACAAACACAGTTGGACGCCCTGACTCGAGATCCATTCGGCGGCGCCTCTTCATTATGAGAGAGGTGTATCTAAAAGCTCTTGCAACCCCACCTCCAAAGCAAGTCGCTCAGTGGATGTTGAGTTGGAATGAGGAGGAGCGATCGAAATTCGTGGACAAATTCGCGACTTTGTTCGCTGCACGTCAACATCTCCTGCGCGCGGCTGGAGTCTGGGAAGAGATGAGCAAGGATGAACAGCTCTTCATGGAAACGAGTGTCGAGGAAACGAGTCATCAGCAGCAAATCGATGCGAGTTGGCTAGCAGAGCCGATCATGTGTTTGCTTTGGTCGATCGGCCGAGTCGATAGCTTCCCAAAATACGATGAGGCAACAAGTCCAGATTTTGTAACAGCAGAGACAAGCGTTGAAGCCTTGGCTCTTCTCAAGGAGGCTTCGGTCCGTCCCATCCAAGAACTGACTTCCCAGCGAGACTTGGCGGAGGTATGGAATTGGCGATGTCGGACCCGCAGGTTGCTGGAGTCGAATTCAATCCCCGAGACGTTGGATGACGGAACTCGAATATCGAGTGTCATTGCGCAAGCGGCTTCCGCGGTTGCCCGCCAGAACGGTTTTGAAGCTCCAATCGGGGATGACTTTCCTGCGTTCGGGCTGCCTTTTCGCGAGCTTAACAATGAACAACTCCTGCTCGTCTCATCAACCTCCCAAGAAAGGCACCGAGCACTAAACTGGGTTTGTGGATTTGCGCCTGACAACCGCTGGGACGAAACGCCAACCGAAACATAGTAGAGCCTAAGGACATTGCAATTGCTTAGTTTGAAGGGCCCTCGGGGTTGTTGGATGGCCACAAATGGCAGGATTGGACCCGAGAACGCCTCTATTGGTGTGAATCGTTTGCTCTTGCTCGTGAATCCCAATACAATAGATACGGAAGATTGTAGGAAAGGTCTGTCTTTAGCGATGCCCAAGGAAAAGATTCATCCCAACTATGCCGCAGTGAAGGTAATGTGCGCCTGCGGAAACAATTTTGAGACCCGGTCGACCCACAAGGGCGACATTCACGTGGAAATTTGCTCCAACTGCCACCCGTTCTTTACCGGCAAACAGCGCCTGGTGGACACGGCAGGACGCGTGGAGCGGTTCCGCCGCAAGTACGCCAAGGCCGCCGAAACGTCTCCGGCGAAGTAAGGCTGGAGCACGGCTGCGAGATCGGGCCTCCGCCACGGCGGAGGCCCACGTATGTTTGAACCACGAGTTTTCAGATCTCAGTTCTCAGTTGTCAGTTCAAAAGCCCAGACTGCGGATTGATTGCTGATAACTGACAACTGTGAACTGAGAACCGCTTATGGCTGGCAAGGGATTCACGGTAAAGAAAGACTGGGACAATCCCAGGGAGCACACGATGCCCGATGGGGTTCGTGTGCCAGCCGAGATGCGGATTGGGCCAGTTCTAGTGTCGCCGGCGACCGTTCTGGCACCGATGGCGGGGGTCACAGACACTGTTTTCAGGCGATTTATTCGCCATGCCAGCTTGTTTTCGGCCCATGCAGCGGGGAACAACTCTTTGGAAAATCCCACCCAGGTCTCAGAAACGAGACCCTTCGACAAACTCAGGGCAGGCTCTGGGGCACCCAGTTCTACGGAGATTGGGGAACCTACTTCGTCGGAGATCGAGGCGGAAGTTTCGAACGCACAGTCGGGGTGCGGGCTCTTGATGACGGAGTTTACTTCGGCGGATGGGCTTTCGCGTATGCGGGAGTCGAAACGCCGACGGTATCTGACGTTTTACGACGATGAGCACCCCATTGGGGCGCAGTTATTTGGCTCCAATGCGGAGACACTGGCTGAAGCTGCGCGGATTGTGCAGGATACGGGGTTCGATACGGTGGATTTGAACCTGGGCTGCCCGGCGAAGCGGGTGGTTGGATGCAATGGCGGCTCAGGGCTGCTGCGGGATCTGCCGAAGATCGGGGAGATCTTCAAAACGATCCGGCGAGCGGTGACGATCCCCTTCACCGTGAAGTTCCGCATGGGCTGGAACGACGTGCAGATTGTGTGCGTTGAGCTAGCGCGAATGGCGGAGGCAGAAGGGCTGAATGCCGTGGCGCTGCATGCTCGGACCCGCGAACAGGGCTACAGCGGACAGGCACGGTGGGAGTGGATTGCGGCAGTGAAGCAGGCGGTGGGGATTCCAGTGGTCGGCAACGGGGACATTCGCACACCCGAGGATGCGGCGGCCATGGTGGCCCAGACGGGGTGTGATGCGGTGATGATCGGCCGAGCCGCGGCCGCTAACCCGTGGATTTTCAGACAGATTGCACAATATACAGCGACGGGAAGCTACGCCCAGCCTACGTTTGCCGATCGGCATCATATGATTCGCGCTTACTTTGAGATGCTGCTGGCTGAGGCAGAAGCGACCAAGGATCTGCCCCGCGATGCACGGTTGGGTGAGACGGCAGGCAAGATGAAGCAGTTTGCCACCTGGTTCACGCATGGCGTGCCGGGGGGTGGCCGGTTACGCAAGGCAATCTACCAGGCGAAGACCGGAGAGGGAGTCCTTGAGCAGGTGAACGCCTTTTTTACCGCCCCACCCCTGGTGACCGACGTACCCGACGAAAGTGATTTGGCAGCCTCTCCCGAGGCTGAGTTTGTGTGCGATTGACGACATCACCGGCAGAATCATTCTGTTAGCGCGATGCATCTGAATATGCACAATGGTAACAATCTAAAAATTACCTTTGCACCTTTGTCTTACAACAACTTAGACAAAAGTGGCATGTCTTATAGAGCCATTCATGGCTATATTTGGGTTACTGAAGAGCAAGAAGTCGGGAGCGGGAAATCAGGTCAAGCTCCGGATTCATTGCTCATGATTCTTCCTTGAAAGATATCCCGATTTTGCCCGTCCCGAGAGCCGAGAAAGACAGGACCTTGAGGAATTGGAACCTCAAATCGAGCAGCAGATGGTGGCGCTGGGTGGTTGCAGTTGCGCTGCTTTGCGGAATTTGTGCCCCATTGCCGGCGCAGCGCTACAGCTTCCGTGAGTACATCCAAGGGCTCGGTAACCCGAACATCACCTCGATTCAGCAGGACCGGGTGGGCTATCTGTGGATGGGAACCCAGAACGGGCTCTATCGCTACGACGGAGGCCAGTTCCAGCGCTATGGTGCGGCTGAGGGAATTCCCGATCGGATCATCGACAACGTCTTTATCGGCCGCGATGGAACACTGTGGGTGGGAACATCTGCGGGCGTCTACTTTGAACGCAAGGACGGAAAATTCTCCGAAGTCCGGCTTCCCTACCCGCTGAATGAGTTCACGCATCCGACAGGCACGACGTTTACTGCGATCAAACAAGACGAAGTGGTAACGGCATCGAGCAGCCGGGGCGTGCTGTTGAAACGCCGCGGGACGGACGATTGGGTTGCCGAGCCGTTGAACCTGAAGGGTGGATTCGTCTGGAGCGTGCTCTACGGGCCGGATGGCTCATTGTGGTACGGCTGCGACAAGGATCTCTGCCGGCTGAATAACGGCCAGACAACGCAAGTAGGCGCCCGGCTTGGGCTGCCGGAAGAACACTGGCCGACGATGATGGTCGCGCGCAACGGACACATCTGGCTGCGCAGTAACCTGCACGTGATCGAGCTGTTGCCCGATGGCAGCCGCGCATATCTACGGAATCTCCCGGGCGAGCCGACGTCAGAAGCCTATTCGACACTTGCAGAAGATGGACAGGGCAGGATCCTCACAGCGCAAGGCTCCTCGCTAGCGCTGTGGGAGAAGGACCACTGGCGCCTGGTGACGGAACGCAACGGCCTCTCGCCGTTTGAGGTCCAGGAACTGTATGTCGATCGCGAGGGATCGATCTGGATGGGAGTGGTGGGCCATGGGCTGCTGCGCTGGGTTGGAGAAGATCGTTGGGAGGCTTACACACAAGGTGACGGACTGAGCGACAACCTGGTGTGGGCTGTGGACCGCGACCACCAAGGCAGATTGTGGATTGGCACTGACTCGGGGCTGAGTTGGATCCCAGCCAAAAGCAATGTCCCGAAAATCTGGCACTCGCCGGGCGTAAATGTGGCACGCGCCGGATCGCTGGAGGTAACCGCAGACGGAGCGATCTGGCTGGGCAGCATGGCGGGAAGCCTTACCAGGATTGACCCCAATTCTCTGGTGGGAAAGCAACAGGCGACGCCAGCTGTATACGGGCTTCTGGCCGACGGACCGCACCGCCTGTGGGTTGCCACGGTGAGCGGGATGTTCCAGCTGGATCCAACGGGTCGTGATCGTACACCAAGTCCGGTAATCGATCCGGCATTTCCAAAGGCGGGGCTACGCTTTACCGATATGTGCCTGGATAAATCGGGCAATCTCTGGGTGACTTCAGACGAAGGCATTTTCAAACATGATGCGAGCGGCTGGCATGGGATCGATCCCGGTAAGTCGGGCGCCAGACCTGATCTCATCGCCGTCGACTGGAGCGGAGATATCTGGGCAGCCGGCCCATCACAGGACCTGATGCGGCTGCACATGAGCGGCTACAAGGTCGTGGAAGCGGATCACATTGGGCGGCCGCCGCTGATGTCAGAGGAGATTGTGTCGCTGGTCGTCGATCATCGCGGCTGGCTCTGGGTTGGCGAAGACGCGGGCGTGACGGTCTACGATGGTCATCGCTGGCGGAGCTTTACGCAGGATGACGGGCTGATTTGGAACGACACCGACAGCTTCGCTCTCACTGAGGATCGGGACGGAAGCATGTGGATCGGCACTTCGGGCGGATTGAGCCACCTGATAGCGCCGCAGGATGCGCTGGCGGGATCGCCGCCGCCACCAGCAATCTCGCAAGTGATGCTGGGCGCCGTGCCGGTTGCGGACGGCGGTTCGGTGAAGTGGAACTCAAACCAACTGTCGATCTCGATGGCGCTCCTGTCGTTCAAGGACACGCAGGACATTGGTATTCGATACCGCCTGATCGGCGAGCAGGATTCGGGCTGGGAAGAAACGCGGGAAATGACACTGCATTATCGGCATCTGGAACCGGGCTACTACCGGTTCGAAGTGGCTGCGGTGAATGCGGCGGGCAGTACGGTTTCCCCGGTGGCATCGTTCTCATTCACAATTCTCCCGCTTTGGTGGCAGGACAAATACATCAAGTGGGAGTTGGGCATATTAGCGCTGGTGCTGGCCGTCTGGACGTGGCGGCACCGCGTGGGTCAACTGATGCGGCAGAAGCGGCAGCTTGAAGAAGCTGTCAAGGGCCGGACCAAGGATCTGGAACGCGAGAAGACGGAACTAGTAAGAACGCGTGAGCAGATGCGGCATTTTGCGGAGCACGATGGATTGACGGGATTGTGGAATCACCGCATTATCGTCGAGCGGCTGCGCGGCGAGGTTGATCGTTCGCAACGGGACGGAACGCCGTTGAGCATCATCCTGGTCGATCTTGATAACTTCAAACGCGTCAATGACGCGATGGGCCACGTGGCGGGCGATCTTACGCTGCGCGAAACGGGAGGCATCTTCCAGCGCTCGGTGAGGAGTTACGACTGGGTAGGCCGCTACGGTGGCGAGGAGTTTCTTCTCATTCTGCCGGGGTCGGACTTTGAAGCAGCGCGCGATCGCGCGGAGAATCTGCGCACGACGCTGGAAGGTGCACGTGTCGGCGAGGGCGAGAAGACGTTCTCTGTGACGGCGAGCTTCGGCGTTGCAGCGGGTTTCCCAACGAACTACGAGGAGATGATCCAGGTAGCCGATGCAGCGCTGTATCGCGCCAAGAACGCCGGGCGCAACTGCGTTATAGCCACGGAGATCAAGCCTAACGTAATTTCGATCTCGGCAGCAGGGTAAGCTGATCAGGCTATCGGCAGATGGATGACGGCCCGGGCCCCGGGGCCATCTTCGCGATTCACAAGCCGAATTTCTCCGCCGTGAGCACGAGCGATTTGCTGCGCGAGTGCGAGCCCGACACCGCTGCCCTTTGGCTTGGTGGTGTAGAAGGGGACGAACAGATTCTCGGTGTTGGCGATGCCCAGGCCGCTATCTTCGATGGCGACCACGATGTTCGACTCCGCGACGCGCCATCCGACGCACACCGGCTTTGCCCCATTGGCCAGAGACGCATCGACGGCGTTGGTGAGCAGGTTGATAAACATCTGTTCGAGCTGATCGGGATCGGCGTTGAGCAGAACCGGCGGGCCGGGATCGAGTCGCACGGGCACACGCTGCTCGAGTAGCGCAACCCGCTCCAGCAGCGATCCAGCATGGACCGGCTTGAGATGGGGCGGTGGCAACTGCGCGAGCAGGCGATAGGACTGTACGAAGCGATGCAGGGCATCGGCACGACTTTCGACAACGCTGAGGCCGCGGCGGAAATCGCGAATTGTAGCTTCATCTCCACCGATGCTCTCGGCGCGCGCCAGCAGGCTTCCAGCGATGGACTTGATGGGTGCGAGCGAATTGGAAAGCTCGTGGCCGAGAACGCGAATCAGTCGCTTCCAGGCGATCTGCTCTTCTTCCTGCAAAGGCTGGCTCACGTCGGCAAGCAACAAGAGGGTGTGCGGCGCGCCGTCCTGGCGGAAGAGAGCCTTACGCAGAAGCCAGCGCGTCGGTTTTGAGCCGAACGAATGAATCGTCTGATCAGCGGAGGCGAGCAGGTTGTCGAGGCCGAGCTCGCGCGCGCTGTGGCCGAAGCATCGTGCCAGTGGACGACCAAGAAGCTGTGCGCCGGCGTTGTTCGCGAGCTGCAGTAGATCTTCGCGATCAAATGCGAAGAGAGGTGCGTGCATGACCTCAAGAATGCGCGCGAGAAGCGCGGTAGCCTCGAGCGAGCGGACGCGCTGCTTCTGCAGCAGATCAGCGAGAGCGTTGATCTCACCGGCCAATTCGCCCATTGCATCGGCGGAACCTGCGCCACGAGCGCGGAACGAGTAGTCGCCCTCGCGGAGGGACGAGACCACGTTGGAGAGCGTCTGCAGCGGACGCATGAGGCCTTCAATCAGCGAGGCCGCAATGAGCACCACGTAGATGAAGAGGCAAAACAGGAGTAGAAGAGCGGGTGCTGTTGTCACATGCTGCTGCCAGAGCAGGATTCCGGCGAAGAGGAACGTGGGCAGCGCGAGCAAAAAACAAAAGAACCACGCCCGGCGCATGGCCGAGGGATTCCGCTTTCTCACGTGCTTTTCATAAGCCATATTTTTCGATGCGGCGATACAGCGCGGCCCGGCTGAGGCCCAGAGCTTCAGCGGCTTGCGAAATGTTGCCGTCGCAGCGGCGAAGGACCTTGCGGATGAGCAGAGCCTCGACCTCGTCGATACTCATGTTCTCAAAATTCGGCGATGATGATTTGGCTGTAGCGATGGCGAGGTTGGCAGGTTCGATTTCTTCGCCGCGGCACAGGAGCACGGCGCGTTCTACGGTGTGTTCTAGTTCGCGCACATTGCCGGGCCACAAGTATTGGATCATCTGCTGCATTGCGGCGGGCGAGAAGCCGGTGACCTGCTTGCGATAGCGCGAGCGATTCCGGTTGAGGAAATGCATGGCAAGTAGCGGAATGTCTTCGCGGCGCTCGCGCAATGCGGGGATGTGGATTTCAACCGTGTTGATGCGGAAGAGCAGATCTTCGCGGAAGTTTCCGGCCTTGGCTTCTTCCGGCAAGTTTGCGTTTGTGGCGGACAATACGCGCACATCGACGCGGCGCGTTTGCGAGGAGCCAACACGCTCAAGCTCGCCGGTTTCAAGAACGCGTAGAAGTTTAGCCTGCTGGCGAAGAGGGACGTTGGCAATTTCGTCGAGAAACAACGTGCCGCCATTGGCCAACTCGAAACGCCCGACGCGATCAGAACGGGCATCGGTGAATGCGCCTTTGACGTGGCCGAAGATCTCGCTTTCGAAGGTGCCTTCAGGCAATCCGCCGGCATTCACGGCAACAAGCGCCATTCGCGAACGTGGCGACGCGGCGTGAAGCAGCTTGGAGACGATCTCCTTGCCGGTGCCGTGTTCGCCGGTTATGAGTACGTTGGCATCGGACGGGCCGACCTGGCTGATGAGCTCGAGGACGGGCTGCATGGATGGAGCGGCGGCGACGAAGTCGGGCATGCCTTCGGCGCGCAGCAGGCGGTTTTCGAGTTCAAGCTGGCGCGCACGGCGGAGAGCCAGATGCAGCTCGGCGTGGACGCGGATGAGGGAGATGAGGCGCTCGTTCTCCCAAGGTTTCTGGATGAAGTCACGAGCGCCGCGCTTGATGCTTTCGACGGCGAGGTCGATGTTGCCCCACGCGGTCATGACGATGACGGGCAGGCGCGGATCGATCTCCTGCAGACGCGCGAGCAGATCAAGGCCCTCCTTCCCGGAGGTGGTGTCGCGCGTGTAGTTAAGGTCGATGAGCAGGACGTGATAGTCGCTCTGGCCAAGGGCTTCAAGCAATAACTGCGGCGATCGCACGCAGTCCACATGAATGCCTTGCGGCTCCAGCAGCAATTCCACGGCTTCGAGGATATGCGGTTGATCGTCGGCAACTAGAACCCGAATTCGTTCGTTCTTTCGAGGGTCTGGCATTTTAGTGGTTGTCCGCCTCTGCGACTACGCCGGTCTTTGCGTCTGCGATCGAAATCCCGTATTCCTCAAGCACCGACCCGGTTGAATACTTCAGCTGAATGCGCGCCTTTTCGTATGCCGTTTGAGCCGTAACGAGCGCCGATTCAGCCACCGACAGATCGTGCTCGGCTGAGAGCGTCTGCTGGTTGGACCCGGCGCCGAGCTTCTGCTCTTTTTGCATGATATCGAGTGTGCGCTGTGCGAGGTCTCGCGCCTGCTTTGCAGCGCCCACGCGGCTGGCGCCCTGTTCAAGCGCATAGCGTGCGTTTCGCACTTCGATGACGATGTTCTTCTTTAACTCTTCAGCGTACACCTGCGACTGCCGGTACTCGAGCTCGGTGCGGTATTGATCGGCCTTCGCCTGGCGATTGCGCAATGGCATGTTGAGCATAAAGCCGACCTGATACTCGGGCGATGAATAGTTCAGGGCATTCTCGAGCGCTCCGCCATATCCACTCGGAGCGCTTACGATGCCTCCGCTGGCAACGAAATCAGGATTTGGAATACCACCGACGCCCGTGCCGGAATAGAACCCATAAACATTCAGCTGCGGAAGCAATGCGTTTCGGGCGGTTTTACGGCTCAGCTCACGGTTGCTCAGATCGAGTGAAGATTCCTGAAGTTCAGTGCGGTTTTTGAGGGCCGATGAGATCGTCTGCTGGATTGGCTCAGTGTTGGGCTGGATCTGGGTTGCGAGATGATCCGTGGGCACCACCGGCAGTTCTTGAAGAATCGGATCGTCGAAGGAGCGGGTGATGGCATTCTTCATGTAGAGTTCCTGCAGCTCGAGATTGGTTCGGGCGACAGTAAGATCCTGCTGCCGTGTAGCAACCTCGCTTTCAGCTTTCAGAACATCCATCTCGGGAATAGCCTGGAGGGAGAGTTGTTTTCGGCTGGTGTCGAGGGTTTCTGTTGCAAATGCGACGGAGCGCTCACCGACCTGTTCGGTATCGTAGGCATTCACGAGATCCCAATAGATGTCGCAGATCTGAGTCACGGTCGCGATAATCTGCGCTTTGAATGCGATATCTCCAATCTTCTGGTTGGTCCTGGCAATTCGCAGATAGCGAAGGTTGGGTCCGGTTCCGAAACCGGCCAGCAACTGCTGGCTGAAGGTCACGATCACATTCGCGTTCAACGCTGGATTGAGGGTATTGGAGGGACTGTTGGATGTCGTGCGGTTGTTGAACCAGTCGGCTTCAAAGTAAGTGCCGGTCGGGAACGACTGAATATAGCTAACGTCAGCAAGGTTCGTATTGAGCTTGTAGACGGGAACGCCGTAAATCGAACGGTTCGTGAGCAGATCTGAAGTGTGGTCGTTATAGACCTTTGCCTGAATGAAAGGATCGTAGCTTGAGACGTTGGTTCCCACGCCAAAGGTGGATTGCACGAGACCGCCAGCACCAGCACCCGCACCGCCGGCGCCTGAGCTGGTGCCGCCAGCGCCACTACCGGCTCCAGCGCCAGCCGCAGCGCCACCCGGTGTGCCGGATACCACGCCGGTTGGGACTCCGCGGACCACACCACCGGCCTTGGTGCGGAGGATGTCCATCTGTGCGATGGGCAGGTTGTAGCGCGCGATGACGATGTCGAGGTTGTTCTCGAGAGCGAGATCGATGGCGTCGCGGAGAGACAGGTACAGCTTTCCATCGCGAATCAGGGAATTAAGCCGCGGAGAATTGGCCATACTGGGAGGCGGCACAATCTTGCCGCGATAAGCGTCGAAGGGATTGTGCGAGTGCTGCAGCATCTCGTTGAACGGGACCTGTTGCTGCGGAGTCTGCAGGGTTGTTGTGGCCGGGGGCGGGTTCTGCGCCGGAGTGTTCGCGGACTGCGACTGAAAGGCTGACGCCATGTTGACATGAAGCAGAAGGATAGCCGCACCCGCGACAATACGGGTGCTGATTGGAGTGCCCGGGTTCTTTTTCAATGCGTTCACCTGTGGGTTCTTCACTGTGCGCCGACCTCCGATGTGGCGGTCTGCAGGTTTTCATCGCGGGTCATCCAGCCATCGCGGAGCTCGATGATGCGCTTGCTGTAGCGTGCGTTCTCTTCAGAGTGCGTTACCTGCACGATGGTGGTGCCGGCACGGTTGAGTTCGCAGAACAGGTCCATGATTTCGCGGGCCTGTGTGGAGTGCAGGTTACCGGTTGGTTCGTCGGCCAGCAGGAGTGATGGGGCGTGCACAACGGCGCGCGCGATGCCCACAAGCTGCTGCTGTCCGCCGGAGAGCTGGTTCGGAAACAGGTCCTTTTTGGCGACAATCTGGAAGCGATCGAGAATGTCGGCGACCATGCCCGCGCGGTCCTTGGAAGGCAGGTTCTTGTAAGACAGCGGGAGATCGATGTTCTCAGCAACAGTGAGATCGTCGAGCAGGTGGTAGCTCTGGAAGACCATGCCGATGCGCTGGCGTGCGAGGTCGGCTCGCTGCTTGCGATTGAGCGAGTGCACGGGCGTGGACGCGAACCAGTACTCGCCGAGCCAGCTGTCATCGAGAAGGGCCAGCACATTCAAGAGCGACGACTTCCCTGCCCCGGACGGGCCCATGATGGTGATGAACTCGCCCTCGCGGATGGTGAGATTGATGCGGCGCAACACCCAGGTTTCGGCGTGACCAGTTTTATAACTGCGTTCGATATTCTTCATGTCAATCATGGTTATCTACTCCGATCTCAAAGCAAGAATTGGGTCGACTGCGGCTGCGCGGCGCGCCGGCAGCCATGCTGCGATAAACGCGAATGCTGCAAGGATCACGGTCACAGCGGCGAATGTGAGTGCGTCATGTGCTTGAACGCCGTAGATGTAGCTGCCTGCAAATCGAGCGGCGAACCAGGCGAGAGCACCGCCGAGCGAGAGGCCGATTGCGACCAGGACGACTGCGCGGCGCAGCACCAGGCCGAGAATGCTGGATTGCTGTGCGCCAAGCGCCATGCGAATACCGATCTCGCGGGTGCGCTGTGCGACGGCGAACGATAGAAGCCCGTACAGGCCGACGGAGGCGATCATGAGGGCCAGTCCGGCGAAGGTTTCGAGCAGACGGGCGATCAGTGTCTGACTACCGAAGGAGTCTTCAACGGCTTCGTGAATGGTCTTGACGCCTGTAGTCGTCGCGTCGGGAGCAACTTCATGCAGGGCCTTGTCGAACTGCGCCCGCAAAGCATCGGCGGGAACGGCAGCGCGAATCGCCACCTGGATAAATGCCGTTGCAATGCCGTAGAGCGGGGTGCCGGGCTCAATCTGAGCAAGACAGAAGTAGACCTCGGGCTTTGGAGTATCCGTAACGTTGAGTTGTTTTACGTCCCCGATCACCCCAACAATGCGGATGTCATGGAATCGGCCCTTCCCCATAGAAAGGACGTGACCGATAGAGTCCTGCCGCGGCAGATACTCGTCGGCAAATGCCTTGTTGATGACGGCCACCGGAGGCGAAGTTGTTGTGTCGTCGTCGGTAAAGAAACGACCTCGCACCATCGGAATTCCAAGGGCTTCGACCAGACCGGGTGAGGCGATACGGCCGTAGCCGTTCGCGTCCTTGTCGTGGTCGATGGACGTCATGATGGTGACCATCATCTCGGAGCGCAGAGGTAACACGGAACTGAGGGCGGCTACGCGAACTCCGGGGATGGCGCGGAGGCGTTCGAGGAGCGGCAGGTAAGAGGTTGTCACAACGCTGCCAGCGGCTGACGCGGACTCGGCCTCGTCAAAGTTGCGTTCGCTCGCGTTGAGAATTACGCCGCCGGTGAGGACGTTCTGCTGGGTAAAACCGAGCGGCACCTGTCGAAGCGCGTGGATAGTGCGGAGGAACAGTCCTGCGCCAACGAGGAAGACGAGGGTGAGCGCTAATTGCCCGACGACCAGGACTTCACGCATGCGGTTGGCGCTGGCTGATGCAGTCGTGGTGACTCCGTTGAGGCTTTCGCGTACATCGTTGCGCATGGCTCTGAACGCCGGGAATAAACCGGCGATGAGAGCTGTCAGCAGCGTGAGGGTCACTAGCAACAGCATCACCCGCCAGTCGACATGGATGGTTTGGGTGAGGGGTAACTTTCGCTCAATCTGGCGCCAAAGCAGCTTGATGGCGGATTGACTGAGCAGCATCCCGACGGCCGCGCCCATGATGCTGAGGAGAAGGCCCTCGGTGACGGTCTGCTGAAGCAGCCGGCGGCGGGTTGCCCCGAGAGCGGCGCGCACGGCATGTTCACGCGTCTGCGAAACCGCACGGGCAAGCATGAGGCTTGTAACGTTGAGGCACGCGAGCATCCAAATACCCAGGACAACGGCGTACAGGAGCCACAAAGGCTTGCGAGCGTCCTCGATTAGCGAATTTTGATAGCCCGTTACCTTGATGCTGATCGGCAACTGATCGCCGGTGACTTCCTTTGCGATGACAGCCTGCGTGCGGCTAAGGTCGGCGGCCAGTTGTGCTGCGGTCATGTCATCGGGAAGGCGCGCATACAACGATCCGCCGGTGCTGTCTTTACCGGACATTGCGGAGCGCGCACCAGGCGGAATGGCCGCCGGAGACCAAACCGACATTTTGTCGGCTTCCCAGAAGAAGAATCCCTTGGGAAGGACGCCAATGATCGTGTAGGGCTCATGGCGAATGGCCAGGCTCTTGCCGATTACGTTGGGATCGGCGTTGAAGACCTTGCGCCAAACATCATCCCCAATGAGCAACACGTGATTTTGCCCGGGATCATTCTCTTCTTTACGGAAACCACGTCCGAGGACTGGCTGCACGCCGAGCATCTCGAAAAGTCCTGTCGTAACGCCTCCGTGCGTGACCTGGTAACGGCCGCCGGGCCCAACGACGCTTGCAAAGGACGATTCACCATTCAGGACTGCACCGATTTTCATTCGCGGTCCGACGGCATCGCGCAGTTGCAGCATGTTCGCATAGGTCAGGTTGTAATAGGGCATCGGGCCGCCGAGTTCAATGGAGACGATGCGATCGGGATGTGCGTACGGAAGAGGGCGCAGAAGGATTCCGTTGAGCAGCGTGAAGACTGCGATGTTGGCGCCGAGGCCCAGAGCCAGCACTGCCACGACGGTGAGCGCAAACCCGGGAGCGCGCCGCCATTGGCGAAATGTGTACCGCACATCCTGCATCGTCGATTGCAACATGAATTCCTTTCTGCGCTCTGCGCTACTCCGTGCGTAATGCTTCCATCGGTTTGACGCCCGCAGCGCGATTCGCCGGCACTGCCGCGGCCAGGGTGAGCATGAATACGGTTACGATGACCGCTCCGCAGAGAGTGAGCGGGTCGAAGCTGGAAACACCGAACAACTGGCTGCGGAAAAGTCGAGCCAGTGCTACGAGGGACGGAAGTGCAACGGCTGTAGCCACTGCTGCGATGAGAGCCATCTCGCGTACGACGAGAAGGACAACGACGGATCGCGGCGATCCAAGAGCGAGTCGTACGCCGATCTCGCGGGTGCGTTGTTCGGTGGAGTAGGCGAGCACACCGTAGAGTCCGACCGCAGCGAGTATCAAAGCAAGGCCCGCAAAGCCTATGGCAAGAAATGCCAGCGCGCGCTCATCGGAGGCGCTGCGGTCGATCTGCGCTTCCATGGTGCGCAGGCCGTCAACGACCAGAGTTGAGTCAAGCTGGTGGATGGTCTGACGGATCGCGCCTTCGAGGGTGGCCGGCGGAGGTGACGTCTGCACGTAGATCGTGACGCCGCCGGGATGCTTCTGCTGGAGGTAGGGCTGATAAACCGCGGGGCCGAGGGGCGTGCGCAGATCGGTATGACGGATGTCGCCGACGACGCCGACGATGGTGATGTTGAAGTTCTCTTTGTCGCTCGCGCCTTCCATCAGTTGGCGGCCGATGGCATTTTGAGGCGTTCCGAAGAAGCGCTTGGCGAAGGCAAGGTTGACGACGGCGACTTCAGGCTGGCCTTTTGTGTCGGCGGGCGTGAATTCGCGGCCCACAAGAAGCGGCTGATGGATAGTGGCGAAGTAGCCAGCGGTGATACGCGGCTGCTCGAAGTTCATGCGCTCGTCTTCCGCGGGCTTATAGCCCTGGACGGAGTAGTTCGATGTTTCGGTATCACCGACCAATTCGGGATCGTTGTTGGCCGCGACGGAGACGACGCCGGGGATTCGACGTAAAGCGTCGATGGAGCTGTTGACGATCTGGACTGTGCGATCCTCGCCGTACCCTGAATTCGCGGGATTCAATGAAAAGGCAGCAAGGTTTGCGGTTTCGAATCCAAGCGACTGGTGACGGAGATTGTCGAGCGTGCGCAAGAACAAACCGGCTCCGCCGAGCAAGAGGACGCTGAGCGCGATCTGCATGCCGACGGCAAGCTTGCGGAAGCGTTGCGAATCTTTGGAGAGCGTTCCGGTATTTTGGCGCAGGGCTCCGGCAAGATTGGGACGGAAGAAATGGAAGACCGGGGCGACGCTGAAGAACAGCGTGGCTAAGACAGAGATAGCAAGCGTGAAAAGCAGCACCCGCATGTCGACGGAAGCCGAATATGGTTCTGTTCCCGGATCGGCGCTGGTGAGGACGCGCACCAATAACGTTGTAACCATGGGCGCCAACAAGACTCCCGCTACTGCTCCGACTACGCCGAGGACGCCTCCCTCGATCATGAGTTGCGAGACGATGCGTCTGCGTCGGGCGCCGAGGGCGTAGCGCATAGACATTTCGCGAGCTCGATTGGCAGCCCGCAACAGCAACAGGGTTGCCACATTGATAGCGCACAGAACCACGAGCAGGCAGGCCATGCTCATCAGAATGACGAGCGGCTTCTGGAGATCGATGCGGTTGGGATTGAATCCCCTGGAATCGTCAACGACCTTGAATGTTGTGAGGTCAAGAAAGTTTTTCCGGAAGTGTTCGGATTTCGATTTGTACAGAGTGAGTTCGTAGGCGCGCAGGGAGTGCCAAAGCGGCTTCATGCTCGCGTCGGCTTGCTGGCGCGTAACGCCCGGCTTGAGACGCGCTACGAGTGTGAGCCAAACGGACTGATGATTCTTCAGATCTTCGATAGGCGCGCGCCATGGTATGGCAATATCGACCATGCTGGTGGGCACGAAGACGCTGGGACGATAGCCGCCAATGGCAGAGTCGAAGTTGGGTGGCGCGACACCAATGATGGTGAAAGAGTGACCATTAATGAGGATGGTCTGGCCGATGACGTCCCGTGACGCGCCAAGATGATTGCGCCAGTAGTTGTAGCTGAGCACGGTCACCGGATTCGAATCCTTCGCCGTGTCATCTTGAGGGGTAAAGAGACGTCCGGCGGCAGGCTTGAGCCCAAGAAGCTGAAAGTAGTTGCCCGAGACTACTTCGCCATCTTCGTTTTCGGCCTGGTTGTGCCAGGAGATGCCGACCTGGGCTTTATCCGCCGCAAGGATGCCGGTAAAGACCTGGTTCTGATCGCGCAGGTCTTTGTACATCGGGTAGGAAAAGTAGTTTGAAGTGTCGCCGCCGAAACTGCTCATGGAGCCTCTGAAGGCCCCGGTCCACTCGAAGCGAACCAGTTCCTTGGGTCGCTCGACGGGGAGCATGCGGAGGAGGACCTGATCAAACAACGTGAACACAGCCGCGTTGGCACCGATGCCGAGCGCAAGTGTGACTACCACCGTGAGGGTGAAGCCCGGCGACTTGCGCAACTGGCGAAGTGCGTAGCGAAGATCCTGCATGAGCGAATTCATTCTGACCTCTCCTTATTCAGTGCGCAGGGCCTGCATGGGTTCAATGGAAGCAGCGCGGCGGGCCGGTACAAACACCGCGACTCCGGCACACAAGGCAAGCACAAGGGTCGCGCCGGCAAGAGACAGTGGATCGTAAGCGCCGACTCCGTAGAGTTCGCTGGCCATCAGATGACCAGCCAGGAGCGCCGCGGGAATGCCGAGCAGAAGGCCGAATAACACCTGAAACAGCGCACCGCGAAAGACCATCGAGATGACGCTGGATCGGGTTGCGCCGAGCGCCATGCGAATGCCTATTTCGCCCGTGCGGCGAGCGACGAAATAAGACATGACGCCATAGAGGCCGATGGAAGCGATGATCAGCGCGAGGAGTCCAAACAGGCTGGTGAGCCGCGCAATGAGCCGATCCTCGTTGAAGTTGCCAGCGACTTGGCCGTCGAGCGAGGTGAGGCGAGTGACGGTGAGATTTGGATCGATCTCAGCCATGGTCTGGCGAATCAGAGCTTCGACATTCGTCTGCGGACGATTGAAGTTGATCACCATGGAATTGATCAGCAGGGACTGCGTCTCACCGGTGATCAGGGGCGCCTCTTTGAAGCCCGTGAAATGCTGCGCAAGCGGACGAAGGAAGACGGGGCGGACCGGGTCACGCGGATTGTTTATCTTGAAATCGCGAAAGACGCCAACAATTTCATAGCTGCCGGAGTATTGCGGAAAATCGATACCGAAGTGCTGGCCGATAGGATCCTGTTTAGGAAAGAACCTTTTGACAAAGGTTTCGTTGACGACGGCAACGAAGGGGGCATTGGACGTGTCCTGCATGGAGAGATCGCGGCCGCGCACGATGGGGACGCCCATGGCTTTCAAGAAGCCGGGGCTGACGCGATCCCATGTTGAGCCGCAGTGATCGTTTGGGCCGGGCGCAGCGTGGCCTTGCTGGATGACGCACTCTCCCCAGTTGTCGCCTTCAAGGGGACTGTAAAGCGCCATGCCGATGTCGGTGACGCCGGGAAGCGCTGCAAATCTTTCTTCGAGCTGGCGGTAGAGTCCTGGAACGCGATCGACGGTGTAACCAGCACCGGCCGGATCAAAGTGAAGAACGTAGCGATTGTTGGTCGCAATGCCGAAATCCTGATGCTCGAGATTGCCAAGCGAACGCGTCATGAGGATCGCGCCGGCAAGAAGGACGAGCGACATGGCTGCCTGCACCACGACGAGCACCATCTGCGGGAAAGATGAACGATCACGGACAGAGCGATTGATGCCGCGCAGAACTTCCGCGGGCTGGGCATGCGATGAGAGCCACGCAGGCGCGATGCCGAAGAGAATTCCCGTTATCAGCGAGATGAGGAAGGCAAAGCCGAGGATCGTCAAGGATGGGCTCGCCTCGATGGGCATGTTGTGCGCTTCGGGAAATGCGGAAGCCAGGATGGTGCGTGTTCCCGCGTATGCGACGGCGAGGCCGACCAGACCACCGATGCAGCTGAGCAGCACGCTTTCCGTAATGATCTGGCGAATAACGCGGCGGCGGCTCGCGCCCATGGCCATGCGGACAGCGATGTCTGCGCGACGAGCGGTGCCACGCGCCAGAAGCAGGTTGGCGATGTTGGCGCAGGCAATGAGCAGCACGAAGGAGGAGAGGATCATGAGCATTTTCAGCCCGAGCCCGGTTTCCTGCTGCAGACTCTGGATGCCTCCGCCAGCGGGGACAATGACAACGTGTTGCTTGGGGATAACGGTGTTGCCGCCGTTGTCAGTGTAGACGGGCCGTGTGTAGAGCCAATCGCGCAGAGACTGCGACAGCTTTGCCTGCAATACGCCGATATTCGTGCCGGGCTTTACGCGACCGATGGCGTAGAGCCAGTTGGAGTCGGCGTGATGCAGGATGGAACTTGTGCCGCGCATGTACGGCTCGGTGTTGATGGGCATCCAGAAGTCGGCTGGCGCATCTGTAACACGATCCCCGAAAAAGCCCGGTGGGGCGATGCCGACGACAGTGAATGGCTGAGTCTGGATGGAGATGGTGGAACCGACGATTGAGGGATCGCCGGAGAACTCCGTCTGCCAGGCTCGATAGCTGATCACGAGTGCAGGTGAGGATGTGGGAGTGTCGTCGGCTTCGCTGAGCACGCGACCCCCGTATGGGCCGATGCCGAACATCGAGAAGAAATTGCCGGTGACGAACTCGCCACGCAGTTCCTTGGGAAGCGCGTTGCCGCGACGCACGCTCCACTGCCAGTTGCCTGCCATGACGCCAGAAAGCTGCTCAAACTCAGGGGCGGATTGTTTGAGATGAAGGAAGAGGTCGTAGGAATAGATGTCGAAGTCGCCGTTGTCGCTGACGAATCCGCCGTTGACGCAGCAATTGTCAGTGTCGCCGATGCGATAGAGTTGCTTCGGGTCGGTCACGGGCAAGCGGCGCAGCAGGATTCCCTGCACCAGCGTGAAGATCGCAGTGTTCGCGCCGATGCCGAGAGCCAGCGTCACGATTGCCGTAAACGTGAAGCCTGGCGATTTGCGCAGCTGGCGCAGTGCGTAGCGAAGGTCTTGCAGCGTGTTATGCAGCGCTTGATTCATCGCGATTCAGCTCCGAAGGTTTTGTGGGTCTGGATCGTGCCTTGTCTACTCGTTCCTAAGCGTCTGCATCGGCTGAATACTGGCGGCGCGTCGCGCCGGCATAACCCCGGCAACAATAACCGTCAACACCAGTGCGATGGCCGCGCCGCTGAAACTAATGGGGTCGAAGGGAGCGACGTTAAACAGCATCGAGCGCAGCAATCGCACAGCGGCAATGGAACCGAGGCCTCCGGCAGCGAGTCCGACGAGAATGACGGCAGCGCTTCCCTGCAGGACAAGGCGGAAGATTCCCCCTCGCGATGAACCCAGGGCCATGCGCAACGCAAACTCGCGCTTGCGTTCGATCACGGAGAAGGCCATCACCGCGTAGAGTCCCATCATGGCGACGAGAACGCTGCAGATCGCGTAGACGGCGAGCAGTTCCGCCGGGATGCGCGACATTTTATATTGCTCGCCGGTAACGTCTTCGAGGGTGCGAACGTTCTCAAGCGGCAGAGATGGATCAAGTTCGGTGACGACTTTACGCAACCGCGACACAATCGAATCCGCATTGGTGCGCGAGTGGATGGCAATGATCTCGTAGCCGTATCCAGACTTGCCTTGCAGCAGTGGCAGAAAGACGACCGGGTTGGGATCGGTGTTATCGGGGCTGTGGTACGCGTAGTCGTGGACAATGCCGACGATCTGGCGTTGGACCTTGTCGACGACGATGCCGCCGCCGAGTGCGTTTCCCTTCGGCCAGTAGCGGTTCGCCATGGACTCATTGATGACTGCAACCTTGGGAGCAGCGTCGTTATCAGAGGCGGCGAAGTCGCGGCCCTGCTGAAGCTGAATTCCCACTGTGCGAAAGAAGTTGGGGCCATCGAAGTCCGTTACTACCGATTTGTCTTCGCCTTTTGCGGGGACATGACCGGGAATGCTGAAGTCACGCGTGTTGCCGGATCCCCAGTCGCCCATGGGCAAGTGCGTTGTCAATGTCGCAGAGGCAACGCCCGGCGCGTTGCGCAGGCGATCGAGCGCGTCGGTGAGGAAGATGCGGGCACGGTCGTCGCTATAGCCGGCCCTGGAAAGATCAATTACCGCGGTGAGGGTATTGGCGCGATCGAATCCGACGGGGCGATTGAAGATGTTGAGCGAGGTGCGGGTAAGCAGGCCGCAGCAAGCTAGCACGATGAAGCAGATGCCGAGTTGAACGCCAAGCAGGATGCGCTGGCCGATTCTCTTGCGTGTTGATCCGGCAACGGCCGTACTGCCTTCGTGCAGTGCTTCGCGCTGGGAAACGCGCAGAGACTGGCGAATGGGGTACACGCCGCAAAGGAGGGTGACCGCCGTAGCGATGGCAGCGACGAAGACCGTGATGCGCCAATCACTGTGCAGATTAAAGGCGAGCGGGAAACCGAAATCGGGCATCAGGACGTAAATAGCACGAGAAATTCCGACGCTGGCCGCCCAACCGGCAAGGGCGCCTGCGAGTGCGAGCAGCCCGGTCTCAATAAAGACCTGCGACGCTATGCGAGAAGGCTTGGCTCCTAGAGCAGTGCGGATGGCGATTTCGCGGCGGCGGCGTGCGGCATGCTGGCCGAGCAGAGATGCGATATTGATGCAGACCAGCACCATCAACAGGCATGAGGCGCCAAGAAGCACAGGCAGCACTTCGCCGATCACACCGAAGAATCCCCGCTGAAAATGCGCTGAGTCGTAGAGATTCAGATCCCAGCTGTTGTATTGATCATTGTGCTGGGCGAGCGCGAAGGAGCGGGCAAGCGTGTGGAGTTCAGCCTTGGCAGTTGAGTCGGTGACATTGGGACGCAGGCGGAGTACGACCTGCAATCCCGCATGGAGCAGCGGGTCAGGAGGAGCATCGGCAGAGAGATCGCGCAATGCAGAAAGCGGAACCCATGCAGCCTCTGCGACTCCGCCGAAGATGCCGGCAAATTCGCGAGGTGCTACGCCGATGACAGTGAAGACATGCCGGTTGATGTTAACGGTGCGACCGATAACGGAGGGGTCGGCGTTGAATCGGTCGCGCCATAAGCCATCAGATAAGACGATCGCGTCCATCGAACCAAAGGCGTGATCGTCCGCATTAGGCTGGAAGAACGTGCCGACTTCCGGCTTGACTCCCAGCAATTGAAAGTAATTAGACGAGACGGTCCCGCTGGGGATCGCCTGGGGTTGCGTGTTGGGTAATGCGAGGTTGAGCGTGGCGATGTCGAAGGCAGCGGCATCGCTGAAGGAGCGGCCCTGCTGACGCAGGTACTGAAGCTGACTGTAGTTGACGGAGTAGCCGTCGCCGCCAAGCACCGTAGCGGAGACGAAGCGCAATGAGCGCGCATCGCGCACCTGTGGCCAGGGATTGAACAGCACCGCATTGGTCCACGTGGCTACCGTGGTCAATGCGCCGATGCCCAATGCGAGCGTGAGCACCGCCGTGAGTGTGAAGCCAGGCGACATGCGGAGCTGGCGTACCGCGTAACGCAAGTCCTGGCCGAGCACTTTAGGCCTCCACTTCTTCAGTGAGCTTCTTCAGCTCGTCTTCCGAAACTACCTTTCCATCGAACAGGTGCACTTCGCGCTCGGCGTGCTTGGCAAAACGCGGATCGTGCGTCACCATGCAGATCGTCGAACCTTCGCGGTGCAGGTCGGCGAGCAGATGCATCACGGCTTCGCCATTCTTCGAGTCGAGGTTTCCAGTAGGCTCATCGGCCAGCAGGATCGACGGAGATCCGGCAAGTGCACGGGCTACCGCGACGCGCTGCTGTTGACCGCCGGAGAGCTGTGCGGGATAGTGCCGCATACGGTGCGCCATGTTCACGCGCTCCAGGGCTTCCTTCACGCGCTTCTTGCGTTCCGCTGAAGGCATACCGGCGCGATAGGTGAGCGGCAGCTCGACATTTTCTTCGACGGTGAGATCGCCGATAAGGTTAAAACTCTGGAAGATGAAACCGATTTCCTGGTTGCGAATGCGCGAGCGCTCGCCGAAGCTGAGGTTCTCGACAGGCTTGTTGTTCAGCAGGTATTTGCCGCCAGTCGGCGTATCGAGCAGACCCAGGATGGACAGCAGCGTGGACTTGCCGCAGCCCGAGGGGCCCGACATGGCCACGTATTCTCCACGCGAGATGGTGAGATGAATGCCGGAGAGTGCGTGGGTCTCCACTTCATCGGTGTAGAAGACTTTGGTCAAGTCTTCAATGTCAATCAGCTTGTCGTTTGCCATCCAATCCCCCTCTTGAGTTCAGTTGTCGGTGGTCAGTTGTCAGTGGTCAGTGGCTGTGGTTCGATCTCGGACTCCAGTTCACTGTTCACTCGTCCCAAATTCCTATTCCAATCGAATGCGATCTACGTTGTCATAGCGCGACATGTCAGAGAGAATCACGGTATCGCCTTCTTTCAGACCGTCGAGAACCACAATGCTGTTCACAGAAGCATGTCCCACCTTGACCGACACGCGTGTGGCTCCCTTGCGATCCGGATCTTCCTTGAACAGGCTCAACGTCGAGTTCTCATTACCTAGAGCGGGCCGACCCACGTAGAGCACGTCGTTCAATTTTTCCAGATCGATGGTTCCATCCACGCTCAGTCCCTTGACTGCGCCTGGAGGAAGTTCCCCATCAAGCTGTACGTCAACGGTGCGTGTTCCGTTCAAAACTGCGGGGTCGATGCGGGTGACATGGCCAGAAACGACGCCGTTATGTGTGTCCACCGAGGCTGGCTGTCCGATCTGGATGTCGCGTGCCTGGGTCTCGGCAATCTGCAGAGCAGCTTTCAATTTGCCGAGCTGTACCACTTCGGCCAATGACTGGCCTGTCGTCACGTGCGAGCCCACCCCCAGAGGAACCGGCAGCGGATCAACCTCACCCCCGATGCCGGCACGTACCTCGAGTGCGGCCGATTGTTTTTCATAGAGGGCGAGCAGCGCCTTGGCCTGCTCGATCTTGGCCTGCGAGGAAGCGAGTTGAACCTCGATATTCTTCTCGTTCACGTCGAGCTGTTGCAGACTGAGCTTGTGCTGCGCTGCCAATTGATCAGCAGTACCCTTCGACTTGTCGTAAGCGATGCCGGCGATCACTCCAAGCTTGTAAAGCTGCTCGTCGGTTTTTGCTTGCAGCTGGTCCTGAGTGTTTTCGGTGCTGACCTGCGCAGCCGCGATCTTTTTATCCATCAGAGTGCTATTCAGCGATGCCTGCAGACTTTTATAGTCGGCCTCCGCGGCCTTAACTGCCAACTTGGCATCGAGCAGCTTCTGCTCGACCTCGGGCGCGGACAGATCCATCAATATGGTGTCGGCCTTGACGATGGTGCCGGGGAGAACGCGGATGCGCACTACCGTGGCGTCGGTGAGTGCCGGGATGAGCTCGATCGAGTCTTCGCGGGGAACCAGGGTGCCGGTCGAGCCGCGAACCTGGCGAACGATGTTTCCACGCTTCACGGTGTCCGGCCATACGGTTGACGCATCGACCGTGGGAGCTGCCGGCTTGAGCCGGGAAACCAGAACCACCGCAACCGTAAGAACCACCACCCCAATGCCGGCCCAAATGAAGAGGCGGCGCCGTTTTTGCTTCCTAATGTCTGGCCGTGCGATATCCATCACTCCCAGATAGGAGCACTTGCCGTGCCAAAGGGCTTTGGCTGCGAGACACTCGAAATAAACGGCTTAGGGCGTGTAAAACTCTGATGGATTGGGAGTTGAAGTGACCGCTCCCGGCGCTGATTGTCCGATATCGGACAGTTTGCGGCGTTCTCTCACACGTTTGTCGCGATACTTTCTTTCTCCAGCTTGTTAAGTCTCTGGAGCTTCGCTGCAGCGGAAATGAGGACGGCGAGGATGAGCATAAAGGGCACTGGTCCGACTACGGCTGATCCTAGAAGAACAACAAACGGATTGCGCGTAGAGCATTGCCCGGAAACACAATCCATCCAATTGGCAGAAGAGATGCATATCCAATCGCCGAACGCTGCGATCCACGCGATCGCCATAGCTGTCTTGGGCGCGAAGAAGTACAACGTGAGCGTCGGAATACTCAGGACAGGAAGCGCCCAGACCCAAAACATGAACGTGAGGGGAGTGCCCAAGCCTCCCCACGCAGCCCCAAATACTCCAAGAAATGTAAGCAGAAGGCTGAGCAAGCCAGCCATGACTAGAAGGAACACCGGAATAGCGATCTGTCCACGCATTGTGTTGTTGCTCAAGCCTCTTCAATGCTCCCGAAGCGCAGAATCTCTCGACGAATCAAGGTAACTCCACCGCTAACGCCACCGCACCACCGCCGCCAAGACACAGCGAGGCAATCCCCTTCTTCGCTCCGCGATCGATCATCGCATAAATGAGCTTTACCAATACGGCGGCTCCGCTGGCACCGATCGGGTGGCCTAAGGCGACTGCTCCGCCGTTCACATTGACCTTGGATTGGTCCAGGCCCAGTTCGCGAATCACTGACAAGGCCTGCACGCTGAAGGCTTCGTTCAGTTCGAACAGGTCCACGGAGTCGAGAGTCCAGCCGGCTTTTGCAACGACCTTGCGCACCGCGTCGATGGGAGCGAGCGAGAACCATTCGGGAGCGCGGCCGGCAGTAGCTTGCGCGCGAATGATCACCATTGGCTTCAATCCCAGTTCCCTTGCCCGATCGGCGCTGGTGACGACCAATGCTGCGGCACCGTCGCTTACTCCCGGCGCATTGCCAGCCGTTACGGTGCCGTCTTTTTTGAACGCCGGCTTTAGTTTGCCAAGTATCTCCGCTGTAGTGTCGGGCCGAATTGCTTCATCGGCATCGAATGCGCGCGGTGCTTCGCCTTTTTTCGCTGGCGGCACTTCAACGGGCAGAATCTGCGTACGAAATCGTCCCTCTCCAGTGGCCGCGGCAGCGCGGCGATGCGACTCAGCGGCGAAGGCGTCCTGATCAGCCCGGCTTATTTGATATTTTTCCGCCACCATCTCAGCGGCCGCGCCCATATGGAACTCGTTGTATACGTCCCACAAGCCGTCGTTGATCATGGCGTCGACAAGCGTGCCATTGCCCATGCGGTAGCCGTTACGCGCCTGGGGCAGTAGATAGGGAGCGTTGGACATCGACTCCATGCCACCGGCAACGACGATATCGGAATCACCCGTCTGAACTGCCTGCGCGGCGAGCGATACTGCGCGAAGGCCCGATCCGCAGACCTGGTTCACGGTAAGCGCGCCCGCTTCAGGTGGAATGCCCGCAAAGATCGCGGCCTGACGAGCCGGCGCCTGGCCTACGCCCGCCTGTAAGACGCAGCCCATGATGCAGTCGTCGACCTGCCCTGGTTCAATGCCTGCGCGCCGCACCGCTTCTTTCACAACCAAGGCGCCCAGGCGCGGCGAAGTGTAGGACTGCAGCGAACCCTGAAATTTGCCGATGGCGGTGCGAACGGCCGAAACGATCACGACCTCTGACATGGATGGCTCCCGGTAACTGAGATTACAGCGGCACCTATCTTACGACGCCAAACATTAGATGCGCCCCGCCGCGCGAAGTTCGCGAATCTCATTGTCATCGAAGACACGGGAGCGGATGAGGAAGCGCAGGCCCTCGGGCCCGTCGAGCGAGAACATGCCGCCCCGACCGGGGACCACGTCCAGCGTGAGGTGCGTATGTTTCCAATATTCGAATTGGCTTCGGCTCATGTAGAACGGCTCGCCGTCGACCTCGCCGAGTTGGATGTCGGAGTCGCCGATGATGAACTCGCCGCGCGGGTAGCACATCGGGGAGCTGCCATCGCAGCAGCCCCCCGACTGGTGAAACATCAGCGGTCCGTGCTTCTCGCGGAGGACGCGAATGAGGTGGATGGCCAGATCGGTGGCCTCGATTTGTTTGGGGATCTCCGGCATAACTGCCGCGCCTTGGATTAGCAGAGTCAGGATTCTTGTCGTTGATCATCCGTTGAGATTCGTGCTTTCCCACCCATGACGCAATGAAACTGCGTCACGGACGGGGCACACAGGCTTGTTCCCGATTCCCTGCTTTTAGAAGAAGCCGAGCTTCTTCGGGCTGTAGCTGACCAGCATGTTCTTTGTCTGCTGGTAGTGGTCGAGCATCATGCTGTGAGTTTCGCGGCCAATGCCGGATTGCTTGTATCCGCCAAATGCCGCGTGCGCGGGATAGGCGTGGTAGCAATTGATCCATACGCGGCCTGCCTGAATACCGCGCCCGAGTCGATGGCACCGATTGACGTCGCGCGTCCACAGGCCTGCACCGAGGCCGTAGAGCGTGTCGTTGGCAATTTCAAGCGCATCGGCTTCGGTTTTGAAGGTGGTGACGGAGACGACCGGACCGAAGATCTCTTCCTGGAAGATGCGCATCTTGTTGTGGCCTTTAAACACGGTTGGCTGCACATAGAAGCCGGTGTCCAGCTCGCCGCCGAGTTGCGCGCGCTCTCCGCCGGCCAGAACCTCTGCGCCTTCCTTCTTGCCGATATCGATGTAGCTGAGGATTTTCTCCAGCTGCTCGGTCGACACCTGCGCGCCGATCATGGTGTCGCCCTCCAGCGGATTTGCCTGCTTAATCGCCGCTACGCGCTTGAGCGCCCGCTCCATGAACTTGTCGTAGATGCTCTCCTGGATGAGAGCGCGGCTGGGGCACGTACAAACCTCGCCTTGATTGAGCGCGAACATCACGAAGCCTTCGATCGCCTTGTCGAAGAAGTCATCGTCTTCGTTGAGCACATCTGCGAAGAAGATGTTCGGGGATTTGCCGCCAAGTTCCAGTGTGACCGGAATCAAGTTCTGGCTGGCATATTGCATGATCAGGCGGCCGGTTGTGGTTTCACCCGTGAACGCGATCTTGGCGACGCGCGAGCTTGAGGCGAGTGGTTTTCCCGCTTCAAGACCAAATCCGTTGACGATATTGAGCACGCCGGGAGGCAGGATATCGCCGACGAGTTCCGCCCACACCAGGATGCTGGCAGGCGTCTGCTCAGCGGGTTTCAGAACAACGCAGTTGCCGGCGGCGATTGCGGGTGCGAGTTTCCACGTTGCCATTAGGATCGGGAAATTCCACGGAATAATCTGCCCGACGACTCCGAGCGGCTCGTGAAAGTGGTAGGCAACGGTGTCGTGGTCGATTTCGGATATGGTGCCTTCCTGTGCGCGAATGCAACCGGCAAAATAGCGCCAATGGTCGATGGCAAGGGGAAGGTCGGCGTTTACCGTTTCGCGGATTGGCTTGCCGTTGTCCCAGGTCTCGGCCAGCGCGAGGATGTCGAGATTCTCTTCCATGCGCTGCGCGATTTTGTTCATCAGGATGGCGCGATGAGTGGGGCTGGTGTGGCCCCAGCTCTCGCGGGCGGCGTGCGCCGCATCGAGGGCCCGTTCAATGTCCTGCGCGTTGGAACGCGGAATCTCGCAGAATGCTCTTTCCGGTGATCGGCGTTACGTTCTCAAAATACTGGCCGGAAGCGGGCTCGACCCACTTGCCGCCAATGTAATTGCCATAGCGAGGGCGGAAGCTCACCTTGTCGCTGAGCTTGCCCGGGATTGATTCGGTCATTGTCGCCATCGAAAGCTCCTCCCACGGGGATAGACCGCGCGAAATCTATCAGGGAAACGCGGAGCAGGAATCATACTCCCGCGCGGGTATTCGTGGGGAGGCTGAGACAAAATGCGACCTGGGAAATCGTGCCGTGCACCGAACGATTTATGCGTCTCTGGATGGTCGCTGTGCGAGCCTATCCAGGCAAATCCCAAGTTGATAAAACCGGGCGGAAACAGGCTTGAATAGGTTACTTTTGGAGCTTTTCGTAACCAGACAATTATCCCGTAAGTCACCTTATGGAGTTACGTAACCTGCGTTACAGGTACTACTGAATCAGCAAGATAGATCCAACACGCCATTGTGACCAAGATCGCCCATTGCTAGGCTTGATCAGACTCAGAGTAGTAAACCAGTGTATTTCGGACCATAGCTGCATCCCCGGCCAAGTTCAACGACGCGGTAGCCGGAAAAGTTGTCGCTAAGGTGTCGAGGAGGGATCCCCATATGAACGAGTCAATCGCTTCAGCGAAAACCCCTGATAAAGACCGAGCCATTTGTAGGCGTCTGATCCGGTTCATCCGCTTTAGAGATGCCGGCAGCGCTTTGGTCGAAATGGCCTTGGTGATGCCCATCTTGCTTTGCATGTTGACGGGCATTTTTTCATTCTCAGCTGCCTTGTATCAAAAGCTGCAACTTGCCGAGGCCATGAGCAGTGCGGGACGTGTCCTGGCAGTGGACCGCGGGAACACTGACCCGTGCTCAGACGCCGTCACCGCCCTTGATGCCGCATCCCCTGGCCTGTCATCGAGCAGTATAGGTATAACCATCGTGATCGACGGCAACACTTATGGTTCGAACACGTCAACCGTGTCCTGCAAAGCCGCCGGAGGGAACAACAACCCGCTCATGCCGTCAGGAGCAACGGCGACGATTCAAGCTACGTATCCTTGTTCGCTGTCCATCTACAACGTAAGCGGATTGAGCTGCGCAATTGGTGCACAGATTGCCGAGGTAGTCCAATGAGAAAGAACCTTATCAAGATCCTCCGCAATGAGAGTGGTCAGGTGCTTCCGTGGATGGTCCTGCTGAGCACCTTGATCCTGGGGGCAACCGGGCTGACCATTGACCTCGGCCACGCCTACGTTTGTTACCGCCAGCTGCAGGCCTCGACCGATGCGGCTGCACTGGCCGGCGCCTATGCGATGACGATTTCCGGCGCCACACCAACTTCAGTCAAAAACGAGGTAAGTGCCTTCAGCTCCATTCAATCCACTGGAGCCAACGCCAATGGAAACCTGCAGAATGCCGCAGTCCAAACCGCATTCGATTGCGTATCCGGCGGCGCTGTTGCCATGGTGAATGCGGGTTGCACGGCATTCGCGGCGCCGGGCGTCGCTGGGGACAACGTAATCCAAGTCACCCAACAAGCCACTGTACCGACTTTCTTCATCGGAATGCTGGCCTTCTGGAGCAAGAATCCCCCAAACAGCCTGAGACTTAGCACGGTTGCAACCGCGGCCATGCAGAGCGGTCCACCGCAGCAAGTGAATGTAGCAATGGTCGTCGATACAACGGCGTCCATGGCAAGCACCGATACCGACCCGAACTGCGGCAAAACGAGGATCTACTGCGCCCTTGCCGGAGTGCAGACTTTGCTTGAAGGACTCACGCCGTGTGCCGCGGGGTTCACAGGTTCGACCTGCACACCGTATGACCGGGTGAGCTTGTTTACCTTCCCCTCCATCGAAACAAGCCAGGTGTCCGATGACACCAACTGCAGTGGAGCCAATCCTCAAATTGAGCCATACGCTACCCCCGCACCAGGCTCGGCGTGGTCCACGCTGTCAAGCGCGACAACCACATATCAGATCTCTGATTATTCGACCAACTACAGCTCGACGAATGGGAAAGGCGGCTCAATGCCCAGTACAAGCAGCTCACCAGTCGTCGCGGCCACAACACCCACGGGAAAATGCGGCATGAACACCCCCGGCGGCGCGGGCACGTATTATGCGGGCGCGATCTATGAGGCCCAGTCATCACTTATAGCCCAATCGACGGCCCATTCAAACACCAAGAACGTCCTTATAATCCTCAGCGACGGCGACGCCAGTTCCGGCGGCGGAGGCAACAGCTGCAAATTGCCGGGAGGTGTTTGCATGCTCAATTCCTCTGGTCAGCCGGCTACAAATAACGGGGCTACCTACCCATCGCTGCAGGATCAATGCGCCCAGGCCGTTGCCGCAGCCCAATATGCGGCAAGGCAGGGCACCGCGGTATACACAGTCGCTTACGGGTCCCCGGGTTCAGGTTGCTCGACAGACAAGTTCAATGCCAAGACGAATCCGGCCGGCACGAACATTACTCCTTGCCAGACAATGCAGGAGATGGCGAGCGACCCCTCGTATTTCTACTCGGATTCCACAGCAGCCGGCGGAGGCGCCTGCCCGGCCCCCGCTGGCGCGCTTCCGTTGGATGCCATCTTCGCTGATCTGGCATCATCATTCAGCGCAGCTCGACTGATCCCCAACAACATGTTCTAGGGGTGGGAGACACTCTTGCTAAGCGAGCCGGGGATTTGTAGATCCCCGGCTCGTTTCGTTTGGTTCTCCAGATTGAACAGGCACGAAGAATCAGCTGGAAATGCCCGTCGACAATATTTCGAACAGAGCGGACGCTTTTCTGCTTTGGAAATCCATCTGATCGGCCCTGAGAGGCTTGCTGAAGAGAAATCCCTGCACGTCGTCACAATGCTGTTCGCGCAGGAATTGCAGCTGCCGTTCATTTTCGACGCCCTCAGCGGTGACCGAGAGGTTCAGACATTTTGCCATTTGAATAATCGCGGCAGCGATTGCTTCCTCATTGCCATTGTGGTGCAGATCGCGGATGAAACTGCGATCGATTTTGAGCTTGCTGACGGGGAGCTTCTTGAGGTAGCTCAAGCTGGAATATCCGGTGCCGAAATCGTCAATCGCCAGGTGAACACCCAGCGTCTTCAACTGACTGAGGACTTCAAAGCGCATGTCCTCAGTGGCAAGAAGAAGACTCTCGGTTATCTCAAGCTCCAGGTACTCGGGATCCAGCCCTGTCTCTCTCAAGACCTTCTTCACCAGGTCGCAGAAACCTGTTTGGCGGAACTGCACTGCCGATACGTTCACAGCGACCGGGACTTTGTTGCCGACGTCGTGCCAGCCGCGAGCATGCTGGCAGGCCGTCCGCAAGACCCACTCGCCGATGGGAACGATGGTGCCATTCGCCTCGGCAACCGGGATGAATTTCTCGGGAGGAACCAACCCAAGCTCGGGATGCTTCCACCTGAGCAGAGCTTCCCAGCATGAGACCGCACCGGTTTGCAGATTGAATTCGGGCTGAAAGACCAAATAGAGCTCTTCCCGTTCGACGGCGCCTCGTATGCTGTTGCCAAGCTGAAGGCGTTCGATGGCCTGCGCCGTCATTTCTTCCGAGAAGAAGCTGAATGTGTTCCGTCCCCTGCACTTGGAGGCATACATCGCGGCATCGGCATTCTTGATGAGTGTTTCCGCATCCTGACCATGATCGGGGTAAATGCTGATTCCGATGCTGCATGTGACGTTGAGTAAATTGCCATTCAAATCGAATGGTGGACTGAGTTCGCGGGCAACTCGTTCTGCCACAATCGCGGCGGCGCCATGAACACCGATCGGCCCGAGAGCGATGAGGAATTCGTCGCCGCCCAATCGCGCCACTGTGTCTTCTTCGCGTGCACATGACTGCAGCCGCCGGGCTATGGCCTGCAGCAGTTCATCTCCCCGCGAGTGACCGAGACAATCGTTGATGATCTTGAAGTTGTCGATGTCCAGGTGAAGCACTCCGAGCTTTTCGCGCCGCCGTTTCGCAGCGGCAATGGTCTTGGATAGTCTGTCCTGAACGAGGGCGCGATTGGGCAACTGCGTAAGGGCGTCGAAGTAGGCCAGAAACTGGACTCTGTCTTCCGCGAGTTTTCGCTCAGTAATATCGACGAGGGATCCCTCGAACGCCTGACTCCCGGTGTCTTCCTCGCCGACAGCACGGAGACTGCACAATGCCCATCCCTGGGTTCCATCGAGCCGTTCGAACGATTGCTCGGTTCCGACAGTGAAACTTGCATCGGATACGCTTGCGTGAAACTTTTCGATGACCTGTTCCGCGCGGGAGCTGTTCGCGAGCAGTTCCCGGCGTCCAATGTATCCAAGAATGCGGGCGCACGCATCGTTGCAATCCAGAATTCTGCCATCCGCAGCGGTAACGTATAGACCTGTGAGATTTCGTTGGAAGATATTGCGATATCGTTCTTCAAGCGCCATCTCGTTCTTCAGCTTTTCGGTAATGATCACCGTCTGCTTGCGCACGCGGCGACGGAGAATGATGACCCAACAGATGACCGCCAGCGTCGCGAAGATAAGGCCGGAGACAATGTTGGCGGCTCTCCGGGAATTGAGCCACGGCGGAGCGGCAAGCAGTCGAATATCTTCCGGTGAACGCAGCACGATTTCAAATTCTGATGGGTTACCGTTCTCGTCTGCTTTGACAGCGCAAATGCCGGTCAGGGAGATCCGGCTTCCCTCTTCAATGCTTAAGGCAGGTACGCTCGAACGGGTAAAGCCGGCTTCGAATGCGACATGGTCATCCGATTCAACTGCCAGTTCCCGTCGATTCTGGCGCTGACGATACGAGATGAGGGTCCCGGTGATGTTGACGAGCTGTGCATCGTGCGTACCATCAAGCGCTGCTCTTCCGCTGACAGGTGTAATGGTCGGCAGGAAGTGCCGCCCGGTAGGCCGGAGTATTGCGGACTTGAGGACAGGGCTGAAGCTGCCTGCTGCGGCGAACCCAATCACATCAACCTGGTCACCCTCGTTGAATTGGGTTCCGTCCTCGCTCTCGGCGAAGAGACCGCCGGAGCTGTCCGTCATATAGATTCCCTGCGGCGGGAATGACACCGTCACGGTACCGATAACCTTTACCCTGTGCTCATCAGACAGATCAGCGGAATACCGCCGGACTTCCGCAATGGGTGTTACCGGTACGGCAAATGGATCTTTCGGTGGAGCCTCAAGGACATCGAGATTCTGGAGCGAAGGCATGAGCAGATGAATCGAGACAAGTTGTTTGCGGCTGTTGAACGTGGCCCCGCAGACTCCGTTGAAACGAACCTTGGCGTCCACTAGTTCCATTGGAAGTGGATCGTGATAGCCGGGGACTCTTACCTTGAATATGCCGGTCGGGGTCGCGACGTCGATGACCAGAACGTTCCCGTCCGCCTCCGGGACGAAGGAATGCACGACGCCTTCCAGCTGCACCCATTGGCTGTCGAAGGAACCTGTGGCGGCATCGTCAAAAGTGAGGGGCTGTGGTTTTGGCAGCGCCGATTTGCCCACGACTGTCCAGTGAGGATTGGCGACGTAAGGGCTGAACCCGAAGCCGACGGTGCCCCGAAGATCGACCATTTGGCCAGGCGATGGCGGTGTAGCCGTGGAGTTTCGCAGATCGACCCAGGTACCGCCGGTTGCATCCTGTACAAAAAGATTTGGTCCGACTATGTCGTAGTACGTCACGACGCCGCGCAAATGAACGCCGATTACGCCAGGCGTAGAGGCTTTCAGATGGCGAATCTGGCGAACTGTGGTCAGTTCCGCAAGCTGCCGCGGATTCTCGGAGATCGCCGGGATTACAACGCAAGCCAGGATGCAGGCGACAAACCTCGGCCGGAGGGTCCGCAGACTACAGAAGTCTGGCATCGACGCACAGGTCTTCATCGATCCTGTCCCGCGGGCAACGGCCAGCCTGGGCATGTCTACTCCTCAATCAATGCAATGTCCCACCCAGAACAAGGTCCACCGTCCTGAAAGCTCGACATCCACGAATTGATCCAAAAGTGAGGTTAGCCTAGCACAGGTTTACTTGCGGGTAACTGCGTCTTATGTGGCTAATTGGTTACGTTTGGGTACCGCGTCAGGCGCGCAAGTCTTATTTTTAAGGGCACTTGCCCCATCCGTGAACGCCGCCGCCACCCTTACAGGTTACTTAGCTGAGTCTGCGCGGCCAAACATCACCTGAGCAGTTTTTCATCCTGACTCGTCAGCCCGAGATGGCATTCAACCCGAGGAATTTGATTCCGACATTTTTTGCGATTACGTGAAACGGGACGCTGCAAGCTCGCACTATTTTTTCGTGAGCCAAACCCGCACGCCAATACACCCTGTTGCCGACCAGGCACACAAGATTGAACCCCGGCCGGATTTGGCACTCGAGTGCTCAGCACGCAGCAAGTGTTGTTCTGGAATTGCACGATTGAGAGGAATGGATATGAACTCCCCTGCAGTCGCACCCTTTGCTCCATCAACTCAACCCGCTCTGGAGTTGATTGCCTTGGCCCAGCTATCTCCCGAGGTGGCTCGACAAAAACTTCGAGCGCTTCTACTTGGAAATCCAAACCACTTCGGAAAAGTCCCATCCGCGACGTTTAACGCAGTCCTCAAAATTCAGGAGGATACGACTTACGAGTGCATCTCCCGCGTGGGCTATAACCCTGAATTCGAGGAGCTTTGTGCAAAGGTCGACATTAAGAAACTTTTCGGTTACTCGAGCGACGCGCTGATCGACGGCTCTGAGGAGTTTGTGCGCTTTTATCTTTCTTACGATGGGGGATCGAAATGGCTCGACCAGGGAATGCGCTCCGTGAATGTGATCGATGCGCACATGCCGCGACCGCTTTCGTATGAGGTCACGTTGCCCTTGATCGCCGCCAAAGGACACAACCCGGCAAACAGCCGCTTGAAAGTGCGAGCCATCCTCTCCTGGAACTCCCCGTCACCTGCAGGAGCGCCGAACTGGACTCCCGTCTGGGGCAATGTCCTCGATTCCGATATCCAGAGCGAGGACTCACCGAGCATTCTTTCGAGTACCTTGCATTCTGCAGGCAAGCCTGCACCGCCGAACATAGCCCTGCAGGCGATGAATAAACAAACGCCGATGTATGCTGCCAATCCCAACAGGCAAGGACTTAATCAATTCCTCATCGGCTCTTCAACCGATTCGGATCCGCAGCACCGCTTTCTGGCTTACGTGCTCGCAAGAGCATCCGGCCGCAACTCATCTGGATTTCCAGACCCTGAATTCAATGCGATCGATCGTGTCCATCGCACTGTGTGGGGACCGGCACTTCCAGTTGCTGCTCAGGCGGAGCCGGTACTTGCCGCGGTTTACTGACGCGCGCGGGCAGATGTTTTTCACAGTTCTCCCCCAAACGCAGACGGAGTTACTCAGATCGGGCTCCGTCTGCACTCCTGCCGAATGGAGTTGCAGCGCCATGAATGAAAGCATCAAGATTTTGAGCATTACCGAATTCACACCTGCAACGAATCTGCATATCAAGTTTCTCAACGGCGCAGGTAGTCGGATGATGAATTGTTTCTCTGATTTCTGCCTCTGGTTCTCTCTACCTCTGTCAATCTGGCTCAGCATGGGTTGGGTCGGCTTGATTTTCTGCTGGCAGGCCATTCCGGTTGCGGCCTGCCGGATGGAAAGGATGCCCAGCGAGGATCGGTTGACTATACGGCGAAGGGTCCGTCTCTGATGCAAACACGCCATGTACGCCGAACCGTTCCGGGGCGCGCTAATGAAGAAGAGAGCCCCGCCTTAACAGCCTGCGAAGGTCACACCGACTCCGGAGCCGTAACTAAGGTTTCTCGTTCGAGGGCGCGCCAATCCAGGCTTCACACTCCGCAAGTGACGCGAATGCTATACTTACGTCCTCTCGAGTTGGCGGAGAAAGCTTTGCAATTTCGTACATTCGATGCAGGTTACGTCGAAAACCTCTGTGCAGGGGACCGGGCTACACAGGAGCATTTCGTTGGCTATTTCACCGAGTTGCTCCACCTGAAACTTCGCTCGCGGCTTCAATCCCCGCAGGCCATTGAGGATGTGCGCCAGGAAACATTTGCCCGGGTGCTTGCGACCCTGCGAAGAGAGAATGCGCTGCGTCAGCCGGAACGCTTTGGGGCTTTTGTAAACACGGTATGCAATAACGTTTTGCTGGAGCACTACCGATCGTCCGGCCGAGCCCAGTCGCTCGATGAAGAAGGCAGCCCAGAACCACACGCGACAGGCGCCGACGTTGTAAGTGTTATCGCTTCAACCCAATTGAATGCGAAAGTGCGGGAGATTCTGCTCGAATTGCCGCTACGCGATCGCTCCTTGCTCAAGGCGGTTTTTCTCGACGAACGCGATCGGGATGAAGTTTGCCGCGAGTTCGGGGTCGATCGGGAGTATCTGCGCGTCCTTCTGCACCGTGCGAAGAAGGACTTCAAGGTGGAGTATCTCAAACGCATGAACCTGGGGATGAATTTGAAGCAAGCTGAAACGAACTGCTGACCTGGCTCACCATCTATTAACACGGGTTTGTTGAAAGTCTGGATTGGTCACTTTGAGGGACTGGTTCCATGGATCATAACCAAGCAACAGAACAGATGGCAGCGGAAAGATACCTCCTTGATGAGCTGACGCCGGAACTCCGCGACGCTTTCGAGGAACACGCGTTCGATTGCCCCGAATGCACACTTGACTTGCGCGCCGGGGCGGCCTTTATCAGTGCGGCAAAAGTCGAGCTTCCCAAACTCGCTGAAACCTCCGCAGAGTCCCCACGACCAGATTCGGCCCAGCCACTGAGGAAGAAGATGGGCTGGCAATCGTGGCTGCGACCAGCCTTCGCCATTCCCGCGTTTGCCGGATTGCTGGCGGTTGTTTCGTATCAGAATCTCGCGACGATTCCTGGCCTCCGAAAAGCAGCAAGCGAACCCAGTGTGCTTCCTTCGACTGCCTTTCATGCCGGAACCCGGGGCAGCGCTCACACGCCAGTTGCGGCGGATCGCACACAAGGAGCGGTACTTTCGATTGAGCTTCCGCAGGAATCCGGCTATACGTCTTACGCCTTCGATTTGTACGATTCTCAGGGAAAGCAGATATGGACGCGGACTGTAGCAGCCTCCACGGCCGGATCAGGCGGAGACGGAACCATCTCGCTTGTTATTTCCGGCAAAGGGCTGGTGGAGGGCTCGTATACACTTGCAATCTCCGGCGCCGACGCACAGGGAGCGCATACCGAAATTGACCGACGCGTTCTCGATGTACACTTTGACGACTAGAACCATCGACTCTGTTTTGCGAGAGAAAGAACGGCGATGTCTGACACACCCGAGCGGTATCACATTTATGACGCTGAAGCTGAGGCTTTATCTGGAAATCTAACCCTGCCACTCATCCAGGAAGTCAAGCCTCCGACTTTTGTGAAGCTCAACGAACGCGGCGGGTACGTCTCACAGCATGCCGAGAACTTCAGGCTTGGGGGTGCTGTTTCTTTTCGCTCCGCCTACACCCAGGTTGGCGGCAACCCCTCAACCAAGAGCGACCACGGATGGAATACGTTGACCACATCCGTGATTGAAGGCTTGAATGTGCTGGATATCGTAACTGCCGACCGCGTCGTCGCTCAGATCTCCACTGATCATCCGCCGGTCGGATATGTCCCGACCGTCACATTTCTGGGCACGCGATACGAAAACCTGCGCATCGCGGGACACGCCGTCAAAGTGGACCTTGATCTGAACATACTTGGCGACAAGCCGAAGGACGATGCTTCCTATACGAGCGATCAAGACTTTATCAAGCGCATAGCTTCGCAACGGGATCACATCCAAATCCAGAAGAATATTCCGGCCGCAATCTCCACGCGTTACAATCGACTTCCATCAATATCAGACAGACAAGGGAAGATCGAATGTTCGTTGGTGAACCAGACGGAGGGAGGTTTTCCGGGGCGGTGCTTCGGAAACGCGATCGACGTGCCGCACTTTGGCATAATCTTCCTCGGGACCCTCACGCTGGAGCAGGCGGACTTCGACGTCAAGACTGGCGCTCCCAAGAAGACGACAATCACGCTGAACATGATCGAAATGGTGATGGGCTGCGTGGGTGGCGGAACACTGCTGGGCGGCGGCGGCAAGACAAACGGGGGAACCCAGCCTTAGCGCCAGCGATTCCAATGCGTGCGGGTCGAGAATGAACGCGGTTTCGGACAGTTCTCGCACCGGCGCCCGGAGTTGGTATCGGAGACTGCGGAGAAGGAGAAGGCTTCCGAGTCTGCAATTTGCGTGGGCCCTTGCCCTTTTGTCGCTGATTCCACTCGCGGATGCACATCCGTTCAGCGCCAAGGCCGACTACGACAATGCCAGGCGACTGTTTCTGCATGGTTATTTGGAAGAAAGCCAACGGAAAGCTCAACAGGGATACAGGCTGTCAACGATCTCGAGGCCCGAGTGGGCCTCGAAGTTTCAACTGCTTGAGGCCGAGGCCATGGAATGGCGCGGCATGTACGAGGAGGCCTTGCGAGTCCTCGCTGCGCAATCCCCTAGTCTCAACAGCCAGGACGAAGCCATCCAGAAACTGACCAATGAAGGGGTGGCATTAGCGCACTTGCATCAATTCTCCGAGGCAGATAGAAGACTCGCGAACGCAGAAGACATGTGTGCAGTCGCAATATCTCCGTCATGCGGCGGTGTCTTCAGGGCACGGGGCGTCCTTGCCATGGAACGCGGGCAGATGACGGAGGCTCGCCGGTCCTTTCTTAAGAGTC
The DNA here is from genome assembly GCA_963735215.1 of uncultured Acidobacteriaceae bacterium. Lineage (GTDB taxonomy): Bacteria > Acidobacteriota > Terriglobia > Terriglobales > Acidobacteriaceae > Telmatobacter. The sequence continues at coordinate 191,801 of CAVTKF010000024.1, forward strand.
TTTCTTTTGCTCACGCCCATCATGACGAGTTCCTGAAGACGACCGCATTTTCAGGCATGGGATATGTCGCTCTTCAAAGCGAACATTACGACGAGGCCGTGGATTGGTCGAGGCAAGCATATCGGGCTGCTGTGGGCCTGGGCGCAGAGGATATGGTGCAAGTCGCTTCGGGCAATCTCGGTTGGGCGTATTTCGGCCTTGGAGATAAAGAGCGGGCGCTGGAGTTGTTTCTTGATGCCGAGAGCCACGCGGCCAAACTCGGAGATCTTCGATTCGAAGTCACATGGCTGACTGCCTTGGGAGATGTGTATTGGAGTACGGGGAACTTCGCTCAAGCGACGCGGTCGTATAGCGAGGCGTTAGCCCTCGCGCGGCAGATCCACAGCAAGGACGACATCGTCAATACGCTGGAAGATCTGGCGCACGCTTCGATCGATGCTGGCAAACTGGAGGAGGCGAGGGGCTACCTCCAGCAGCTTGGCACACTGCTGAGCGCAAACAGCAATCAACTCGATGCGCTAGACGTGACATTCGCGCAGGCGAGAATTGCAGCGGCCAGTCACAACGACAAAGAGGCGGAAACACTCTTTCGCATGGTTGAAAAGGACCCGGCAAGCCAGACATCGATGCGGCTCGGTGCGGAGCACGAACTTGCTCGGCTCTACGAGTCGGAAGACAAAACCGATGAAGCTGCGCGGATGTATCGGACCTCGCTCGGGACTTTTGAATCAGCGCGAGGCGAACTCAAGAGAGAGGAATCGAAGCTTCCCTTTCTGGCCAATGCCACCAGCCTCTACGACGACTACATTCACTTTCTGGTGGCTCATCACAAGACGGACGAAGCGCTTGCGCTTGCGGACCGCAGCCGCGCTCGCACACTGGAGCAGGGGCTTGGAGTGACCTACAGCGTCCGGTCTGCCTCGAATGCGTCTTTGCATCCCGGCAAGATTGCGCGCAAAGCGAATGCAACGCTCTTGTTCTACTGGCTCGGCCAACGCGAGTCCTATCTGTGGGCGATTACTCCGACTAAGACGAGCATGTACACGTTGCCCGCGCGAGACCAGATCACGCCAGCAATTGAGCGATATCGCAAGGCGTTGCTCGGCCTGAGCGACCCGATAGAGGCCTCCAATGCGGATGGCGCAGCCCTCTATCGGATGCTGGTCGCGCCGGCTCGCGACCTCATTCGGCCTGCGTCGACGGTAGTGATTCTGAACGACGGCGTACTCAGTCAGCTTAACTTCGAAACGCTGATAGCTCCCGAGCCAAGCCCGCACTACTGGATTGAAGACGCAACCTTGATATCCGCTCCATCACTGCGTCTGCTGGCCGCAGCAAAACCGTCGGAACGATCCGGAAACAAGCTGCTCTTGGTTGGCGACGCTGTCTCACCCAACCCCGATTATCCCGACCTGCTGGAGGCTGCCGCCGAGATGAAACAGATCGAGCAGCATTTCCCGCCGCAGGATCAGACAGTGTTTGCGCGCGAGCGGGCCACGGCCGGATCTTATCTAGCGAGTGCGCCGCAGCAATTTACCTATATTCACTTCGTCGCTCATGGCGTTGCAAGCCGGACTGACCCGCTTGACTCAGCGATTATCCTCTCCCGCTCAACTGCGGAGGAAGACTCGTTCAAGCTGCACGCTCGCGACATTATGGAGCACGCGATCCACGCGCGCCTCGTCACCATCTCTGCCTGCTATGGAAGCGGCACCCGGTCCTACGCCGGAGAGGGCCTGGTGGGCCTTGCCTGGGCGTTCCTGCGCGCGGGTGCGCACAACGTCATCGGCGCGCTTTGGGAGGTGAGCGATGAATCCACTCCGCGCCTGATGGGATCGTTTTACCAGGGCCTGGAAGGTGGCACTTCGCCCGCGGCCGCGCTGCGCAAGGCGAAGCTCGACCTGCTTCACGCGAAGGGCGAGTTTCGCAAACCATTCTTCTGGGCTCCACTTCAGCTTTACACCGGGCTCTAGAATGATTGGCCGGCTCGACCAAGGGCCGGGGGCGAACCTCCCGACACTTTTTTTGCGGCAACTTGCTCGATGCCAGTTGCCCTTGCCAAGACCGTTTCGCGGCCGGGGAGATTGCGTAGCGGCCAACTGAAATGATGTGCACAAAAACGCAGACAGCGACAGAAATAGGCAATAGATCGGCAGAATCAGGATACCGCTCGAATACACCGGTTTCGTAATCTTGGTTATGAGCGAACTGCTCGCCACTGCCAGGAAGTCGAGGTAAATTTTCATGTACAAGGCAAAAGCTTATTCCGTTGCCAGCGCGACATCGCCGTTTGCATCCACGACCATTGCGCGGCGCGACCCCACCGAACACGATGTGCAGATCGAGATTCTGTTCTGCGGCATCTGCCACTCCGATCTCCACCAGGCACGCAACGAGTGGAGCGGAGTGATGCCGACCGTCTATCCCTGTGTTCCCGGGCACGAAATTGTCGGCCGTGTCACGAAGGTTGGTCCTGCAGTCACGAAATTCAAGCCGGGCGATCTTGCGGCAGTGGGCTGCCTGGTGGACTCCGATGGAACTTGCCCTGAGTGCAAAGCAGGCTTCGAGCAGTTCTGCCCGAACATGATCCTCACGTACAACTTTCCCGACAAGCACACAGGCGGCGTTACGTACGGCGGGTACTCCGACGGCATTGTTGTCACAGAGCGCTTCGTGCTGCGAGTGCCGTCGAATCTCGATCTTGCTGGGACCGCGCCTCTGCTGTGCGCCGGAATTACCACCTACTCGCCGATGCATCATTGGGGCGTGACCAAAGGCAAGAAGGTCGGCGTTGTCGGCCTGGGCGGACTTGGACATATGGGCGTCAAGTTTGCACACGCGCTCGGAGCGCACACTGTTGTCTTCACAACCTCGCCCGGCAAGAAGGACGACGCTCTTCGCCTCGGCGCCGATGAAGTAGTCATCTCGAAAAACGCCAACGAAATGCAGAAGCATGCCGGCAGCTTTGATTTCATTCTCGACGCGGTTGCCGCCGATCACGACATTAACGCCTACATCAACATGCTTCGTCGCGACGGTAACCTCACGATGGTGGGCGCGCCTGAGAAGCCACTGCCCGTCTCTGTTTTCGGGCTGATCTTCGGACGCCGCAGCCTCTCGGGCTCCCCTATCGGCGGCCTCCCCGAGACCCAGGAGATGCTGGACTTCTGCGGTAAGCACAACATCACTGCCGACGTCGAAGTGATTCCGATCCAGAAGGTCAACGAAGCCTATGAGCGCCTGGTGAAGGCGGATGTGAAGTACCGGTTCTCGATCGACATGGCTTCGCTGAAATCGGAATAGTGGCTGACCGAGAACGTGATGTTCGATGCGAACGTCCTAGTCCGAACAGTTTTGAAGAATCAACAGAGGCGACAGATGCAAAAACGAAAGTTAGGCAAGAGCGATCTTGAAGTTTCGGCCCTCGGTCTCGGATGCATGGGGATGAGTTTTTCCTATGGCCCGCCGAAGGACAAGCAGGAAATGATCAAGCTTCTGCATGCGGCGGTCGATCGCGGGATTACGTTTTTCGATACGGCCGAGGTGTACGGTCCTTTCACGAACGAAGAACTGCTGGGCGAAGGCCTCTCTCCTTACAGGGGGAAAGTTGCCATCGCCACCAAGTTTGGGTTCAACCTCAATCAAGATGGGAGCCCGGGCTGGCAGGGATTGAATAGTCGGCCTGAGCGGATCAGGCAGGTGGCGGATGCTTCGCTGAAGCGCCTCAGGATCGATTCCATCGATCTCTTTTATCAACATCGCGTCGATCCGGGTGTGCCGATCGAGGATGTTGCGGGAGCGGTGAAAGATCTTATCCATGCGGGCAAGGTAAAGCACTTCGGCATGTCTGAAGCGGCGGCCAAAACGATTCGTCGCGCGCATGCGGTCCAGCCAGTCGCAGCCGTGCAGAGCGAGTATTCGCTGTGGACGAGAGGACCCGAGGCCGAGGTTCTGCCCACGCTTGAGGAACTCGGCATCGGCTTTGTTCCCTACAGCCCGCTGGGCAAGGGATTCCTGACCGGCAAGATGGATGAGAAGACTGAACTCGGGAAGGATGACTTCCGCAGCACGCTGCCCCGATTCACGCCGGAAGCACGGAAGGCCAACCTGGGGTTGGTGGATCTGCTGGGTGAGATTGCCAAGCGCAAGAATGCTACGCCTGCACAGATTGCACTAGCGTGGCTGCTGGCGCAGAAGCCATGGATCGTTCCCATTCCCGGCACTACGAAACTACATCGCCTCGAAGAGAACATTGGAGCAGCTGCAATTGAGCTTTCCGGAGATCATCTGCAACAGATTGAAGACGCTGCATCGAAAATCAAGGTTGAGGGAGCGCGGTATCCGGAGCACATTGAGAAGATGACTGGCCTGTGAGGAGCCGGCACCAGTTCGCTGGCTCGCTGTTTGCGCGACAAATGTTGATCAAGGAGAGCAAAGCAATGGAGATCAAGCGAATTGGTTCCCAGCCTTCAGGGAAAGGGCCGGCAGATTGGTTCACGGGCACGGTACGTGTCGACCCGCTGTTTACCGCGCCGGAGCCCGCGCGAGTTGTTGCCGCAAGCGTCACGTTCGAGCCGGGAGCGCGGACCGCTTGGCACACGCATCCGCTCGGCCAGACCCTGCTTGTCACGTCGGGTTGCGGGCGAGCGCAGCACTGGGGCGGGCCCGTCGAGGAGATCCGGCCCGGCGACGTGATCTGGTTCGCACCTGGGGAGAAACATTGGCACGGGGCTGCTCCAACGACGGCGATGAGTCATTTCGCCATTCAGGAGAAGCTCAATAACAAGACCGTCGATTGGCTGGAGCAAGTCAGTGAGGAGCAGTACCGGGGCTGATTCAACCGTGTGACAGCGGGCGCTGATCGAAGACCAGGTGACAGGAAGACTGGTTGCCGGAGAAGTTCTTGGCTACCGTGGCAGCGAAGTCGTCTTTGGAGTTACCAGCAACGGCTCGAGGAGATTGAGATGCGTACGCCAACCCGCGGCGTCGGCCAATAGCCCTCTGTAGGACAGAATTCTCTTTAAGTTCCCTGCCGAAACTTAGTCCTCACTCATACTTCTTGCCAAAGTGCCGATAAGAAGAAGCAGACTGCCGGCCTCTTGGCCGCTCTCTGTAGCGACGTTACCTATCTACCGCCTTCATAGCCGCTGCCTTCCTCGGAATGCTGCGGCCTGGCGCATGCACTGTCGCCGATATTCTCCATTGAAGGCGGAAATTCAATCCGAGGGATTGTACTCGAATGCCATCACAACATAAGAAGGTCGAACATGCCAACGCCGGAGCTGGAGAATCGCTAAAAGGGTTAAGGTACTTTGCGCGACAACCAATTTTCGATCTGCGCGACAAGGTCCACGCCTACGAGTTGCTCTTTCGCTCTGGACCGGAACCGGCCTTCCGCGGCGATGGTAATAGCGCCACGCGCGCGATGCTCGATAACCTGATCATGTTTGGCTTCGAGAACCTTACCGATGGGCTCCCGGGGTTTGTTAACTGCACGCTCGAGGTGCTGACCAACGGGTTAGTCGAGGTGCTTCCACCGGATCGGACGGTTCTGGAGGTGCTGGAAACTGTAGATCCCACCCCGGCACTAATCAATTCGTGCCAAGCTTTGAAGAAGCTCGGTTTCAGGATTGCCCTGGATGATTTTCGGTGGAAACCGGAATTCGAACCTCTTATCGAAATTGCAGACTTCATCAAGGTAGATGTCCTGCAGTCTGATCGGGCAGAAAGAGACGACCTGCGGAGCCGGGTAAAGTCGCCCTCAGTAAAGCTGTTGGCCGAAAAAGTGGAGGTTCGCGAGGAGCAGGAGCAACTCAGAAGCGAGGGCTTCGAGCTCTTCCAAGGTTATTACTTCTGCCGACCAAACCTGATGAAGAAGCGGGAAGTTGCTGCCAATTCGATCACGCAAATTGAACTGCTGATTGCTTTGAGAAAGAGTCCCATCGATCTCCACCACGTAAGCAATCTTGTGCAACGCGATCCGGCCATCGCCTATCGCCTCATGCGGCTCGTGAACTCACCTGCCAGCGCGATGCGTCAGGAAATACGATCCGTCGAAACGGCGCTCATAGCAGTCGGCGAGAAGAGATTTCAGCGGATGGCAACCATTGCAATCGCCGATACTCTGAACAGAGGCAAATCCGTCGAAGTGTTGCGCATGGCGTTGGTACGCGCTCGATTCTGCGAGCTCGCCGCCAGTCTCACTTGGCGTGATACAAACGAGCAATATCTCCTGGGATTGTTTAGCATGTTACCGGCGATGCTCGAGGTTCCGATGGAAAATGTGATCTCGGCGCTACCATTTCGTGCTGAAATCCGGGACGCCCTGCTTGGGGAACACAACAGTGATCGCGGCCTGCTGTGCTGGATGGAGTCAAGTGAAAAGGGAGATTGGCCCAATTGTGAAACGGCCGAATATATGAAAAGGCTGGATCAGGGACAATTGATGAGACATTTGGCCAACGCCATGCAATGGGCGGACGAGGCGCTCCGCTTGGCGATTTGACGATGTCAATGGGAATCGAAACAAGATCGATCACCGAACAAAGATGATGCGAGAGTGAGGACCGCGCACATTTTCACTCGGCGAATGTTTAAGTTATTTCTCTGGCCTACTGGCGGACTCCATCATCGGGTGGCTGGGCAAGGAATCCCTCTGCTGAAATGAATAATTTGGCGGGAGCGCGTGCACCTGTTCGAGCTCTCGCGGCGAAGTCGTAAGTCCACCGCCGCCTGTCAGGTCTTCAAATCCGCGCAAGAAACGTTGCGATGGTCAAACAAATCAAGGGCGGGTCCGGCTTGAATCTTGTGGCCAGAACCAGCCGCAGAGGAAGGCGGGTCCCACCCGATCGTTCGATGTGCCCACCTCCGCGAAATCCATCTCAAGCGTGCATGGCGGCAGCAGCCGAATGGCTATAGTCCCGCCGCGGCTTGGTCGAACCCATCTCTCGACGCGCTCCGCCAGGCTGTTCCAATGCACTGCGGCTGCCGGAAGTCTCTCCGACTTTGAACGATCCCACCAGGCTAGCCAGTTCGCTGGCAAGGCCTGAAAGCTGTTCGCAAGCCGCCACCGACTGCTCCGAAGCCGCCGCGGTCCGCGCGATAATTGACGCAATCTCATTCGCGCTGGCCACAACTGATTGCGTGGAATAGGACTGCTCGGTTGCGGCCGCAGCAATCTGCGTCACCCTCTTCTGCAGCGATTCCGATCCGTGGATAATGCTGTCGAGCGCTTCGCCGGCGGAACGTGCGGAAGCCACACCACTCTCGACGTGGCCCATGGTGGCGCGCATGGCCTCAACTGCTTCAGCCGTACCGGTTTGGATGTTGCGGATGGTCTGGTCTATCTCTTTGGTGGCATTACCGGTTCTCACGGCCAGCCGGCGCACCTCGCCTGCAACCACCGCAAAGCCCCGCCCCTGCTCGCCGGCGCGCGCTGCTTCAATAGAAGCGTTCAGGGCCAGAAGGTTAGTCTGGCTGGCGATCTCGTTAATCACGTTGACGATCTTTTCTATGGCGTCACCGGAGCGTCCGAGCTCCTCGATCCGCGATGAGGTCTCCTGATTGGCTTTCAACACTTGCGCGATGGTCTCGACCGTGGTGTGAACCGTCTGGCCGCCGGAGTGCGCACTCTCTTCGGCTTTGCAGGCGTCTGTAGCCGCGTTTTGTGTTGCCTGGCTGATCTCGCTAATCGCCGATGACATTTCATTCATCGTCACGCCGATCCGCGAAGCTTGCTCCTGTTGCGCCTTGGCCTGCACCGCGGTCTCCTGGGCAGTCAGAGCCAATTCCGTCGCCGCTGCTCCCAGAGTCTGTGCATGTCCAATCACTTGTTGCACAATCACCTCAATGCGCGCGATGAATACATTGAACCATTTGCCCACTTCATCGATCTCATTGTTCCCGTTCACCTCGATGCGCCGGGTCAGATCACCCTCGCCTTCCGCAATGTCTTGCAAGCGGTTGGCCAGCGAGCGCAGCGGCACCACGATCTCCGACTGTATGACCCACCAGGCCGCAGAACAACTGAGTGCGGCGAAGATGAGCATCAACCACCCGGTAAGGCGGCTCCGTACGGACCACGTATCCACAACGTCAAGTTGTTTCTGGAAACTTGCGGCAATGGCCTTGTCGAAGGTGCTCATGGCATCGGTCAGAGCTGAGTTCTCTTTCCCCAATGCGCCAACGCGCTCCATCAATTCGTCGCTGGGAGCGCCCGTGGCGGCCAGGATGGCAGCGTACGTATCGCGATCGCGGGAATGAAGATCAGAAAAACGGGCCACCAATGCCTCTGCCTGCTTTCCGAGCTCCGGCGAGGACGCCAATGCTGTCCTTACGGCATTCAGCGCGGCGGCAGTGGACTGGGCGTCGATCTCGCCACCTTTCAGAGATGCAGGGTCCTGCAGCACCACCGCATCGCTATCGTGTTTCTTCATTCGCTCAAATGCAGATTCAGCCTCCTGCATCTTTATGGCCGCAGGGAACAGAGAAGACGAGATTGCCGACATTCTGCTGTGCGTGGCAGTGGCCGAAATCTGCACCATCACCAGCAAAAGCAGGTAGCCGCCTGCAAGCACCGCCAGTGTGCTCAGGATTTTCGTTTTGATCTTTATTTTGCCGAACATTGAGTCACCTCACGGACAGTATCCTGACACCCTCGCGCGGCGTTGCTGTGCCGATGTAGCCGAAAGCGACGCCCTCCACGGCCCACCTAAAACGTGAAACCGATCTTGCTCAGCAGCAGATCCGTCTTTGGCTGTAAACCGTTGGGATTGTCGATGCCATAAAATCCCGCCGCGTTGCCGTCAATCAGGTGACCTTCGAGCTTCGCGTAAAAGTTGGAGTTGAACTCGAACCGGCTCGAAATCACCCAATCCTTGAAGTAATTCGCGGGGTTCGCGTTGTCACCCGACGACGGCACGGTCTCGCGCGTATAGTAGGCCCCGGCCTCAAATCTCTCTGTAACGTGGTAGCCTCCCATCGCGAACCAGGCGCGCTCATCGAAGCCGCTGGTTACCGGCGACAGGCCGGTCACGGTGAAGGTCTGATACTGCACCAGTTTTGTGAACTGGTACGATGCATCGAACCTGCCTCGGCTGTATTGCGCATAATAGGCTGGCCAATAGGCCAGTGGCTGCACATACGTACCGTTCGTTATGTTGCCTTTGGCGTTGTACGAGATCAAGGACCCGGCGATCGTCAGACCCCGCGCCGGCGTCTGCCAGCGCAGATCGAATCCCGGCGTCTTACCTCCCGGTTGAGAGGCGAATGTGTAGCCCGTCTCCCGGAGTGATTCCATATAGCCGTCGTCGGACGCAACATAATAACCTCCGAAGTAGCCGCTATACACCAGCTTCCCCAGCCTCAATCCCAGCGGCAGCCTGCCGTATACCTCGACACCATTTTGCGAGAGATCTGTAGCGCGATAGTCGATCCCATAGATGGGCTCGGGGAGCAACGACCAGAGATAACCGGGATCGTAGTCCTGGGTGTCGTTGAACAGGCCCCAGCGCATCTTCACCTTTCCGGCGCGCAGTCCAAGATACTGGTTGAATTTGTAGTCGCCCAGCGCCCAATCGATGCTAGCGTTATCCCCGCCGAAGTTGCCCTCGCGTGTGTAGTGGAGCTGGATTCCCACGCGCAGCTTATCCGTTATCTCGTCGTTGATGTTGATCGCAGCCTCGGTCCAGCTGGGGCTGAACGAGCGCGTGTCCATTCCCAGGTAATTGTTGTTGTTGCTTGCCACGAATGACTGTGTCGCGAAGCCGTGAATCTGGATGTCCTGATTGCCAATGCTTTGCGCCGCGGCCGGCACAGCTCCCGCAAGCAGTATTGTGACCGTGATTCCGAGCCGTTTCATCCTGCTGTTCCTTTCCCTTTCTTAGTGGGCCTGCTCTATCCTTTGTCCGGCGACCTAGCGGTCGTCTGGCACGGACACGCATCCTTGTTCCGCGTGGCACGTGTCTTCAACAAATCACGGGCGGCGCGGGCGTTGACCGTTCCAGGCGGGGAAAAGGATACACACCAGCCTGATGCGGCATTAATGAATGGCTACGACCTTGACGCCCTCGTGCGGCGTTGCTTTGCCGATGTAGCCGATAGCCCCGGCAGTGTGAATCACGTAATCGACCATGGCTGCCTCTGTATCCATCGATTTGGGCATCGATGCCTGCCCCGAGAACACAAGGCTGCGCCAGCTCGCGCGAAAAGCGGCGTCGTTCTTGCCCACGTAGGCGGCAAGGAACTCGTCATTGGCCGACCCGCCCTTCAGCAGCACGGGCGTCACGTGCGATCCGTCCCGCAGGCTCGATCCATTCCCCGAGAAAACATCGCGTAAGTCGCTCTTAGAAATGTCGGCGGTTTTCACGCTCGGATTGGCGATTACCACAACCTGGGCCTGCACTCTTGCAGCGAAAGACGCTGCGGCCAGAAGTAGAAAAACAGACAGTAGCTTTTTCATTTTCGTATTCTCCTTTCGACCGCTTCAGAAACTCACGCCAAGTTTGAGCAGCGAGAAAAGAAAGCTGGTCTTTGCGCCTTGCGGATTCATCGTGTGGTCGAGGTTCTGCCCGGTGCCTTCGATAATGTGCTCCTCACCCTTGGCGTAGAGGAACGAGTTGAAGTCGTAACGCCCGCTTATAGCCCAATCCTTGGAGTAACGCGAGGGGCCAAGTGCAGCTTGATGATCGATCCACTGGCTGTCGTAGACGCCCGCGGAGAGCTTGCCGGAGACTCTGTAGCTGAACATTCCGTACCAGGACCGCATATCGGTGAGATCTAATTCGTTGATGGGTCCGGTATAGGCACTGTTCAGCGCGATGGGAACTGTGGCGGGAATGCGGTTATATTCGGCCGCGAACATGAGCTTGTTTTTTTCGTATTTGCCGAAGATGTTGTATTCGTTGAGGGGATTGATAGTGAACGTGCCCGTAAGTGGAACTCCCATCGCGGTATCAGAAATCGTTCCCGTCCAACGCTCATCGTGAGCGTCCGAAGCGCCGATCATGAGCCCGGTTATGGGCGTCTTCCAATGCAGCGCCCCTCCTGCAGTCACACCGCTGATGCCGTTAGTGAGACTCATTCCATTTTCACTAAGCGACAAAAAGTAGCCGTCATTGCCGGAGAGCACGCGCTCGCCGCCAAAGCCGCGATACTCCAGCTTGCCCGATTTGGCGCCGAGGTTGAGCGAGCCGTAAACCACGCCGCCATAGTGCGCCAGCAGCGAGTTGCGGCTTTCGATGGGATATACGCTTTGCGGCAGCAGTCCCCAGATATAGCCAGGGTCGATGTCCTGAATTTCATTGAAAAGGCCGATCGGGGTCTTCACCTTGCCGAAGCGCACTCCGAATCTATCGTTGGCCTTATAGTCGGCTGCCGCCCAGTCCAGCGCGATGGCGTTGCCCAGGTTGCCGAGCAGATAATACCTGGCCTGCACGCCCACGCGCAGCTTCGGAATCGGCTGCGCGGTCATATTCACTACTGCCTCGGACCAGGCCGGGCTGCCGTTGCTAGAGCTTGTGGTCAGGATATTGTTCTGCGTTGTGTACAAGAAACCTTGCGTGGCATATCCGTGGATCTGAATGTTTAAGTCTTCCAGACTCTGCGCGGTTGCAGGAACGGCGCAAAAAGCCGGCGCCAAGGCGGCGATTAATAGACAACGATTCATCGTTTATTTCCTCCACTGGATAGCCGAGGACTTCTCGCTCTTGGCATGCAGTTGCCACCCAATCTCGACAGTCCGCGCAAATGCACCGCTCGCAGAGACTGACAACGCAGTCCCAGAACCCTTCGATCTGAGCTCTTGCGGTTATATCGGCGGCATCCCAGTCCGCATGAATCTATGGGTTGCAGACAACGATATTTCGGAGTGTGCGGAGTTCCCGCTTAGGGTCTGATCGGTCTCCGAATGGGCATAACCAGGCACCGAGCCTATGATCGATCGACGTAGGCGATGCTCGACCCAATGTGACGGGAGCACAAGATGTTCAAGCATCGTAGAGCATTGCCCGATCTCCAGCCTGTCCGTGAACTCGATTGGCTCGAGAAGATGCTTACGAACAATCGCCGGAACTCGCTTCGACTACGGCGCATCCAAGTACACACGCAGGTGTTAGCATCGAACCTGACAGATGCAAACAAACAAGCTAAAAATCATCCCCCTTGGCGGCCTCGGCGAATTCGGAATGAACTGCATCGCGATCCGCTGGGAAGACGACATCATCGTCATCGATGCCGGTCTCATGTTCCCGGAAATGGAACTCCTCGGCGTCGACATCGTCGTGCCTGACATCACCTACCTCACTGAGAACCGGGAACACGTCCGCGCCATCATCCTCACCCACGGCCACGAGGACCACATCGGCGGACTCCCCTGGATCCTCAGCGACCTCAAGGTCCCCGTCTATGCCACCGAGTTCACGCTGGCCTACGTCGAAGGCAAGCTCGAAGAGCATCAACTCCTCGACGAGATCACGCTTATCGAGATCACCCCGAAGGAGAAATTCTCGATCGGCCCCTTCACCATCGAGCCCATCCGCGTCACCCACTCGCTGGTCGATTGTGTCGCACTCGCCATCGACACACCGGTCGGCGTCATTATCCATACTGGGGACTTCAAAATCGATCTCGCCCCTCTCGACGACAAGGCCTTCGACCTGCATACCTTCGCTGAATACGGCAAACGCGGCGTGCTGGCCCTGCTCCAAGACTCAACCAATGTCGAACGCTCCGGCTACACGCCCAGCGAACGCGCCGTCATTCCCCGCCTGCACGAAATCTTTTCGCAGACAAAGAAGAAGCTCTTCTTCAGCTGCTTTTCGTCGTCCATCTACCGCATTCGCATCGCCCTCGAACTGGCGCGCAAGCATGGCCGCAAAGCCGTGGTCCTCGGCCGCTCCATGATGGAGAGCACCGAAATCGCGCAGGACCTTGGCTACATCGAAGTCCCACCCGGCCTCGTCATCAATCCTGGCCAAATGCGCGACTACCCGCCCGACGAGCTCATGATCCTGATCAGCGGCACGCAGGGCGAGCCCATGAGCGCCCTCAGCCGCGCCGCCGTCGACAACCACAAGCACGCGCACATCGACGCCGGCGACACCGTAGTCCTCAGCTCACGCATCATCCCCGGCAACGAAAAAAGCATCTTCCGCGTCATCGACCACCTCAGCCGACGCGAAGCCAACGTCATCTTCGACGACGGATCCCACGGCCTCATTCACGTCAGCGGACACGGCTGCCAGGAAGAGCTTCGACTCCTCATCAATCTTGTCCGCCCCAAGTTCTTCATCCCTATTCACGGCGACTACCGAAACCTACGCCGCCACGCGCAACTCGCAATGGAGACCGGCGCCGTCGAACACGCACTGGTCATCGAAGACGGCGACGTGCTCGAACTCGACCAGGCCGACGCGCGCAAAAAAGACAAAGTCACGGCGGGCCGCATCCTCATCGATTCCGGTTCCACCATCGACGTCGTCGAAGACCTCGTCATCCGCGATCGCCGCATTCTTTCTGAAGACGGCATCGTTCTCGCCGTGTTGGCCATCAACAAGCGCATGGGAAAAATGGAGCGCGAACCTGAAATCGTGATGCGCGGCTTCGGCGGCGCCGACATCACCGAAGAGGCGCGCGAAGTGGTCCTGAAGACGATCGACAGCCTCAGCGGCGAGCAGAAAACCGACTACGGCATGGTCAAGGAGAAGGTCCGCGTCGAGTTGAAGCGCCTCATCCAGAAAACCACCGGCCGCCGCCCCATGATCATGCCCATCATCCTCGAAATCTGATCGCTGTTCTCCAACACCAAGTTGCGTGTCATCCTGAGCGCCGCACGCCGGGGCCCCCCATGCATGACGTGTCGTGCGTGGGGTAAGCGGCGCGAAGGGTCTGCTGTTCCGCGATACTCGTAATGCTCCCCGAAACGAATTGTCTCAACGCACTTTCCGAAAATAGAATTGTCACTGCAAGTCACCGCAATGAAACTCGCGTTCGCCGTCGCCACCAACTCCGTTGCAGCCGAACTCGCCGTCCTGCACGCCGCCGCAGCCGAGGATCTTACCCGCCGCTTCGGTCACGGCTTCTGGTCATCGCCCCCGTCCGAGCGAGGCATTCTCGCGAACATGCGCCTGCCTAAGTTCTCGCGAATCCTGATTACTCGCTCCAACCGTCGCATTATCGGCACCCTGCGCCTGGCCACCAAAAAGCCCTGGGCCATTGACACTTCGTATTTCACCTTCGCAGCCAGCCCCCTGTATCTGACCGGCATGGCCGTCCATCCCAAGCTCCAGCGCAAAGGAATCGGCCGTCTCCTGCTGAAAGAGGCAGAGGCTCATGCGCGAGCGTGGCCAGCCGACGCCATTCGCCTCGACGCATTCGATGCCGCAGCCGGAGCTGGCCCATTTTACGCAAAATGCGGCTACCGCGAAGTCGCGCGCGTGGTCTACAAGAGAGATCCTCTGATCTACTACGAGTTGATCCTGTCCCGCTGACCAGATCCAGATCATTCACACTCGTGGCAGCGTCGTCACAGAGCCTGGTTGCCCCATCCATGACGCAGCATCATCGCGGCATGGTTAAAGCTTGGAGTCAAACATCTCTCAAGCCGGAATCCGCACGCTGACCACCCGTTCCAGCATCCCTCTTGTTTTTTTGATGTTCGAGCCACAGCCAGATTGCCAACGGCACCATCGCTCCAAGAAACATCCCATCTATAGACCAGAGCGGATGAACTGTCGGAAAAAGGCTTCTCTTCGGATTAAGAATTGGGACCAGATTGCTTCCCACGAACGACACTCCGAGTACACCGAGTCCTACCCCGGCAACCTTCGCACAGATGTCCTTGGGCAACACTATAGGTAGAAGCAAGAGAACAGATGTTTGGGCGACAGCGCCCTTGAAAAAGTGGAAAGAAAAAACGCTCCAGATCGGCGTGAGAATGCCAATATATCGGAACCCCATCAAATCAATAGCCACGTAGGACAGGCCGAGCAGTCCGGCAATTGTAAATGTTCGCTGTTGTGCGTTGCGTGGATTGTTCTTTCCCAGTATGGGAGCTACCAGAAACAACAAACTGCCTAGCGAGATCAGAGAGAGAGTAACCTTGCCGAATGTGCTCAGGCCCTTCCAATTGATGTGCAACACGTGTTGGGCATACTCATCACCGTGATCGGCAGCCTTCTGGTACCAGCGAACCGCCTCCGATCGATCCGGCGTTACTCCTCGACCGTAGTAGTACATATTTCCGAGGTTGTACTCCGCGGCGGCATAACCCTTGTCAACCGCTTTATGATACAAGCGGAAAGCCTCCCCATAATCCTGTGGAACTCCGTAGCCGTGTTCGTACATAAGAGCAAGGCTGTTTTCCGCGTTCGCGCTCCCCTGGTCTGCAGCCTTGCGGTACCACCGAATGGCCTCAACGTAGTCGACAGCCACTCCCTGGCCGTGAGAAAACATATAGCCCAGCCCGGCCTCACCCTCCGCAAAGCCTTGATCCGCGGCTTTTCGCCGCCAACGAAGAGCCTCGTCATAGCTCTGATCAACTCCTTGGCCGTGCGAATACATATATGCCAGCTCCGACTCAGCCTTTGCATCTCCCTGTTCGGCACGGGCGCGGCATAAGCGCGCAGCATCCATAGCCTTCTTTGAGGCCTCGGCAAGTCTGCTCTCATCGGTTCTCGCTTTGTGCACCTGCCAGGCAATCGTGGCAGCACAAATCGCCGCAACGCTTAAAAATGCCAGCGCGTTCTTCCAAAACGAATTCATTTGATTGCTCCCCGCGATTGTACCGCTGCAAGTGGAAAGCAAGGACGGGGATCCACGGCTAAGTCTTTCCAGTCGTTCTACCGGTACTTGTTCTGTAAAATCCCCTCATGCATCGCCTCACCATTACCGCCGCCCTCGCCGCCGCCCTTCTCGCCGCCCCCACGCTCCGCGCCCAAACCCCCGCCGCGCAACCGCCGAAAACCATACTCTGCCCTTCCGCCGCTTCCCTTGATGACCTCATCAAGGCCATCGACGAAGCCGTCAGCGGCCCCGGCAACAAGGACCGTACCTGCTTCCGCTCGCTTTTCCTGCCCGAAGCCCGTCTCATCCCCATCCGCATCGCCGCCGATGGCACAGCTACTCCCCGCATCCTCACCGTCGACGACTGGATCAACGCCGTCGCCAAGCGCGGGAGCGCGGTCTTCTATGAGCGCCAGATCAAGGTCAACGCCGAAACATGGGACCACATGGCTCATCTTTGGAGCACCTACGAAACCCGCACTACACCCGACGGCACACCCCCCGAGGGCAAAGTGCTCGACCGCGGCATCAACTCGATCCAGGCCATCTTCGACGGCAAGCAGTGGCACGTCATTCAGATCATCTGGCAGGCGCAAACCCCAGCCAATCCCGTCCCGGAGAAGTACCTCCCATGACCGTAGCGACTGACACCCTCGTCTCCCTCGACGCGATCCGCGCCGCTGCGGATCGCATCTCCGGCATTGCCGTCAAAACTCCGCTCATCCGTGCCTGGTTTCCTGATGTCCCTGGTAAAGTCTGGCTGAAGGCCGAAAGCCTCCAGCCCATCGGCAGCTTCAAGCTCCGCGGAGCCTCCAACAAAATCCTCCAGCTCACGGCTGAAGAGATTTCCCGCGGCGTCATCACCTACTCCAGTGGCAACCACGCACAGGGCGTCGCCTACGCCGCCCGCGAAGTCGGCGCGAAAGCAGTGATCGTGATGCCGTCGAACGCCCCCGCCATCAAGCGCGCGGCCACCCTCGCCTACGGCGCAGAAATCGTCGATGTCGGAGTTGCCTCCAGCGAACGCCTCGCCAAGGCCGAAGAACTCGTGCGCAAGCACGGCTACATCGTCATCCCGCCCTACGACGACGAGCAGATCATCACCGGCCAGGCCACCTGCGGCCTCGAAATCGTCGAGCAACTCCCCGACGTCGATCTCGTCCTCGCCCCCGTCTCCGGCGGAGGTCTGCTCAGCGGCATCGCCACCGCCGTCAAGCGCCTGCGCCCACATGTAAAGGTCTTCGGCATCGAGCCCGAACTCGCCGGCGACGCCGCCGAAAGCTTTCGCACCGGCAAAGTCGTCACCTGGGGAGCCGAGCTCACCAGCCGCACCATCGCCGACGGCCTCCGCACCCAAAGCGTCGGCGTGCGCAACTTCGCCCACATCCAGGCATTCGTCGACGGCATCATCACCGTCACTGAAGGCGAAATTCGCGCCGCCATGCGTGCCATCGTCAACTCGGCGCGTATCGTTCCCGAGCCCAGCGGAGCCGTTGCCTCCGCCGCACTGCTCTTCCACTCCGCTCAACTTCCGCCCTACAAGAATGCAGTTGCTGTAATCTCAGGCGGTAACGTGGAGCCCGCGTTGCTTGCCCGCGTGCTCACTGAATCCGGCATGTAACGTCGTTCGACTATGATCTTTCCTGTGATGAACTCAACATTCCGCGCAGCCCCTGTGCTTGCGCTTTGCCTCATCCTTGGTGCGCTGCCTATGGCCGCCCAGAAGAAGAAAGACAATCTGCAGAAACCCATGGCCGGCCCCCGCGCTACGGCCCTGCGCGTCAGCTGGCTTTATGTCTCCGCCGATCTCGGCGCGCAAAAAGTTGGCCGCGTCCAGATCGGGCGCGAGATCGTCGTCGCCGAGAAAAGCAGTGACTGGCTGCGCGTCTTCGCCAACACCGACATCGAGGAAGAACATACCAGCGACGCTCCCATCTTCGACACCAACGACACCCCGCCCCCCATCTCCGGGTGGATTCAGGCCAAGGGCATCGTCATCGACAACACGCCCAATGGCGATCAGATCCTCATGGGTGCAGCCGCCGATCAGGAGGCGCTCGCCTCCGACCCACGCGGTCCGGTGAATGCCGCCCGCACCGCGCACCTGCTTTACCGCCGCCTCGTCGAAATGTTCCCCAACTCGCCGCTTGCCGCCGAAGCCGCGTGGCGCGCCGCCGACATCCTCTGGCAGATCCAGAAAGCTGATTCGGCCAGCCGCCCTTCCGCAAAAGAGCAGGCACCTTACATGCGCGAGCAGATGGATGACGACGGCATGAAGAAGGTCATCAAGTTCTATCCAAATACGCGCCAGGCAGACTTCGCCGCCTACGAACTCCTCGACAACAAGCTTTGCGGCGACTGGCAAGGCCAGGAAAAATGCCCGGAAAAAGAATCCGAAATCTACGAGAAGTACGCGGCAGAGCATCCCGAAAGCCCCCGCACTCCGCAGGCGCTTTACCTCGCTGTCTACCGTCAAGCGGTTCTCACCGATATGTACACGGCAGATAACAACGACAAAAAAAGCGATGCCGCGCACAACCATGCCCGCGAACTCGCCGCTAAACTAAGAGACAAATTTCCTCAGTCGGACTACACAGCGCGGGCCACGATGCTTGTGTTCAAATTGGATCAGAGAATTCCGGTCTACGGCATCGAAAAGGAATAAGCGCGCCTGACCAATCCGGTTTGCCGTATCCGTCCTACTTATCTGGAGGCTTTTTGAACGTCTATATACAGTCAGTTCTCCTGGGAATCGTTGAGGGCTTGACCGAATTTCTTCCAGTCAGTTCTACAGCGCACCTTCGCATCGCCGAAGCTGCCATGCGCATCCCGCTCGACGACGCTTATTGGAAGATGTACACCATCGTCATCCAGGCCGGCGCCATTCTCGCTCTTCTTCTTCTCTATCTCGAACGCATCGTTGCCTTCATCAAAAGCTTTCCTCGCGGCGAGAGCGGTGACCGCAACAAGTTCAATCACCCCATTTCGCTCACTCTCATCGCCTTCGCCTTCACCTCGGCCATCGCGCTGCCCCTGCACAAGGTGAGTGAAAAACACCTCAGCAGCGTCGCGGCCATGGCCTGGGCATTGCTGATCGGCGGCATTGTCATGTGGGTAGTCGACGCGCGCTCATCCCGCTACGAGCCCAACACCGTGCACGTCGAGGAGATGAGTCTCGGCCAAGCCATCTGGATCGGCATCTGCCAGTCCCTCTCCGCCGTTTTCCCCGGCACATCGCGCTCCATGTCCACCATCGCTGCCGGCCAGATTGTCGGGCTCGATCGGCCTTCCGCACTCGAGTTCAGCTTCCTGCTCTCCATCCCCACCATGATCGCCGCCACCGGCTGGGACCTCCTCAAGTCTATTCACCCCAGCAAGTCAGCGTTGGCAGCCGGAGCGATACCCGTCGCTGAAGTGCACATGACCACCCAGTACTGGATCGTTCTCGCCATCGGCTTCGTCGTCTCCTTCATTGTGGCGCTGGGCGTAGTTGAATGGTTTCTCGGCTGGGTTCGTCACCACGGTTTCACCATCTTCGCCGTCTACCGCATTCTCCTCGGAATTCTGCTTCTCGTCTTCGGTAGCAGGCTTCTCGGCAGCTAGGGTTCACTTGGGAAGACCAAGCAACGGTTTCAAGCCATTCCGGGGGTGGATTCCCTGATTCCCCCCGCTCTGTTTTGGCCAGAAACCTCTCTTGGCACCGGGATAATAAAGGCTGCTCTGGGATTTCTCGTCGCCTTGGCAGCTTCCAGCGTCGATTGCGGCGGCCAGGGTGCGGAGGCGTCCCCTCAATGAAGCCGATTCCGATCATTCTGTCGCCGACGCGCAACCGGGCGCTCAACATGTTTCTCGGCCTGGTGCTGTCACTCGTCTCCGTACTCCTCTTTCTCGCGCTCGCTACATACCATCCGTCTGATTCGTCCATCAACACCGCCTCGGGCGCGGACCCGGCCCACGCAGTTCACAATTGGATCGGCCTCTTCGGCGCCTATATCAGCGACATCCTTTTCCAGGCCTTCGGGATTACCGTCTTCCTCTTCCCGCTCTGGATCGGCGGACTCGGCTGGAACTGGATCCGCTCGCGTTCCGGCGGCTCGGCCATCCTTCGCTGGATGGGTACAGCACTGGCCGTCATCTTCCTGCCTGCTGTCTTTGGTCTCTTGCCGTGGCATTGGCACTGGCTGCACGCCGTCCCCGTTGAGGGCGTAATGGGCCGCGTGATTGCCGGAGCCCTCGTCGTCTACTTGAACACCCAGGGTGCATGGCTCGTATCTGCGGCCCTCGCTGGCGTCGGCGTCTACTTTGCCTCTGACATCAACTTCTGGACCATCAAAACGCAGATCGAAGATCGCTGGCTGAATCTTGTCGCCTGGCACGACCGCTACCGCAACTGGCGCGAAGAACGTGGCGAACGCAAGCGCGAGCTGGAGGAGCGGCTAGCCGAACAAACCCAGCCCGGCCCCGCGCAGCGACTCTTCTCCGGAGCGATCGACAGCGTTCCCGAACCGGTGGCCGAGATACCCGCACCGCGCCCGAGCCGTCTCGCCGCTCTCTTCGGCATGAAGAAGCGCGCGCCCGAACCCGATCCGGTCGACGAAATACCCGCCTTCCAGCGCGCCGCCAGAACATCTGAGGAACCCATCGCGCCCCGTCGCGCCAGCATCTGGGAGCGCACGGTGGCCGAATCCGGCGGGCCAGTCACCCCGGTGCCTGCAGTCCCTGCACCAACGGCCATCGCTCCGCCCGCTCCAGCCCCTGCCCCTGTACCGCAAAGCAGTGTGGTCGAAATGCGCCCCGTTGCAACCCCGACACCCGCACCCGCACCAGTACCCGCCCCCCCACCCGTACCCGCGCCCAACACCATCGCTATCCACGAGCGCGCCGATGCTGAAGAGCGCACCGTTACCGTAGCTCCCAAACATGTCAGCGGATTCCGCCTGCCGCCCAGTACCCTCCTCAACTCCGGCTCCGGCCCGCAGGTCGTGCGCGAAGATGATTTGCGCGACGAAGCCCGCGTGCTTGTGGAGAAATGCGCCGAGTTCGATGTGCGTGGTTCCGTTGAACGCATCAATCCCGGGCCCATGGTGACAACCTACGAGTTCAAGCCCGAGGCCGGGGTCAAATACAGCCGCGTTACCGGCCTTGCTGAAGACCTCTGCCTGGCGATGCGCGCGGAGAGCATCCTCATCGAGCGCATGGCCGGCAAAAGCACCGTCGGAATCCAGGTGCCGAACCACGAGCGCGAAACCATCCACTTGCGCGACGTGCTTGAGTCCGAAACATTCGCCAAGGCCAAATCACGCCTGACCCTTGCCATGGGTAAAGACATCAACGGCCGCATTGTTACCGCCGACCTGTCCTCGATGCCCCACGTACTTATCGCCGGCTCCACTGGATCGGGCAAATCGGTCGCCATTAACGCGATGATCATGAGCCTGCTCTATCGCACTACTCCCTCGCAGGTCCGCCTCATCCTCGTCGACCCCAAGCGTGTCGAACTCGGTATGTACGAGGGCATTCCTCATCTTTTTACTCCGATCATCACCGAGCCAAAGCTCGCCGCCAACGCCTTGCGCAATGCGGTACGCGAGATGGAACGCCGCCTCAAGCTCCTCGCCAGCCGCAGCGTGCGCAACATCGACCAGTACAACAAGCTCTTTGAAGGCGTCATGCCGTCGCTCTTCGATGACGGTCAGGAAGAGCAGCCGCTGCCCTACATCGTTATCATCATCGACGAACTTGCCGACCTCATGATGCTCGACCGATCCAACGTGGAAGAGTCCATCACGCGCCTCGCCCAAATGGCGCGCGCCGTCGGCATTCACCTGGTTCTAGCCACCCAGCGACCCAGCGTCGACGTCATTACAGGCCTCATCAAGGCGAACATTCCCACGCGTATCAGCTTCCGTCTCGCCACCAAGGTCGACTCGCGCACCATCCTCGATACCAACGGCGCTGAAGCGCTGCTCGGCCGTGGCGACATGCTCTTCCTGCCCCCAGGCACCAGCCGCCTGCTGCGTTTGCACGCTCCTTACGTCAGCGAGAAAGAAACAGCAGCGGTGGTCACCTTCTGGAAAGACCAGGGCCAGGCCGAATACGTCGAAGGCTTCCTCGAGTCGCCTCGCGATGAGAAGCAGAGCATGGAAGGCTCCAGCAACGACGGAGACGACAGCGATCCGATGTTCGACGACGCAGTACGTTTGGTTTTTGAATTCGGCAAAGCCTCTACGTCTCTCCTCCAGCGCCGTCTTAGAATTGGCTATGGTCGCGCCGCACACCTTATCGATCTCATGGAGCGCGACGGCCTAGTCGGTCCCGCCGATGGCTCCCGCCCCCGGGAGTTGCTGAAGGCTCCGGGCTGGCTCCACGAAATTGGCGTCGCAGAAGAGTAGAAGCACCATCACGACACAAGCAGAGGCGAAATTACATGCTCGGCATAGGCGAGAAGCACGAACTACCTACGATCCTGTTGATTGACGACGACCTCGTCAGCCGAGAGGTAATCGCCACCATCCTCACGCTGCACGGTCACCTGGTGCACAGCGCGGAGGACGGAAACCAGGCCCTGCAGATTCTCGAGGCGGGCACCGTCATTCCCGGCGTAGTGTTGTTGGATACGCAGTTACCCGGCCTGAGCGGATCGGAATTGATTGCAAAGCTCCGGCAACTCGGCCAGGACGAAATCATCCTCATCAGCGGCACCACCCCTTCCGACGACCTTATCGCAGCCGCGGATGGCTTTTTGCTGAAGCCGTTTGGTCCCGAGGATCTGCAGAAACTTCTTGGCCAGCACAATCCCAAGATCGACCAGCCGGAGACCACGGACGCTGAACTGGTGATTAATCCCACGACGCTCGCCCAGTTCCGGCAACTCATGACCGAGGCCACCGTCCGCGAGATTTACACGGCCGTCGTAACCGACCTCCACAAACGCCTCCCCGCGCTCGAAAAGGCCATCGCTGCCGGCAACAGGGACGAGGTCCGCCGCATCGGCCATGCCATCAAGGGTGGTTGCGGCATGGCTGGCGCCATGCAGGTTGCAAAGCTGGGCGCAATCCTTGAATCCAGGTGTGAGTCCGGGGCCGGGAGTGACCAATTGGATAACTGCAGGGATGCACTACAAGAGTTGTATTCGGCTACGCAAAGGCTGGAGCGTATGCTGGAAAAGGAATTTCCAGCTTAGTCCAGGCTTGCCTGTGCTCAGATTGCAGGGCTGGAAACATGTTGTTGAATGCGGGCCGCTTACGTTGCCTGCCTGTCAGTTCCGGCTTTTTCGGAGGTTTAGGGGTCTCGTGGAACAACAACCGATCCGCATCGTCTTGGCTGACGATCATCCTGTAGTCCGCATTGGTGTGCGCAACATGCTCACCGAGCGCGACGGCTTCGAAGTCGTAGGCGAAGCCGACGATGGCGATGAAGCCATCACCCAGACTCTGGAGCAAACCCCCGACATCCTCCTGCTCGATGTCCAGATGCCGCGCCTGCCCGGCCTTGAGGCCATGCGCGCCATCATGAACGGCTCGCCCACGGTCAAGATCATTCTCCTTACCTCGACCATCACCACTCAGCAGATCATCGAGGCGCTCCACATTGGTGCGCGCGGCATCGTCCTCAAAGACGCCCTTGCCGGCGGCCTGCATACGGCGATTCGCACGGTCTTCGCGGGCGACTACTGGATCGGCGGCAAGCGCGTCGTCAATCTCGTATCTGCCCTGCACGACCTCATGCGCCAGGCCCAGCCTCCGCAGCGCAAAACCTACGGCCTCACCCCGCGCGAACTCGACGTGGTCGGCTGTATCGTGGAGGGCTGCAGTAATCGGGACATTGCCAAGCAGTTCACGCTCAGCGAGGAGACCGTGAAGCGCCATTTGTCCAACATCTTCGACAAAACCGGCGTCTCCACCCGCCTCGAGCTGGCCCTCTTCGCAATCGCCCACCAACTCGTAGCGCCGCAGCAGTAGATCAGTTTCCTCGTTCCTCCGCCGCAGCAGTTCGCGTTCGTTCGCAGTGTCGTCCTGAGCGCAGCAAGCTTGGGGCCCCATGAGCGACGAAGTCGTGCAATGGGGTAAGCGGAGCGAAGGATCTGCTTTGTCTCTTGCTGAATCCCGCACGAATCTGGGTGCCCCACTCATGACGCAGTCTCACCGCGTCATGAGTGGGAATCCACGAATCTCATCTGCGTTCTTACCCCGCCACCCTCACGCCTGCGCAAAGTAGCTGGTCGCCGTGTTCTCGCGCTGCAACAGTGAGGTACGGCATTCCCCGACTCCAAGGCGCTGTCATCCTAAGAGAAGCGCAGCGAAGTCGAAGGATCTGCGGTTGCCTTCTGCGGAATTCAAAGCAACGAAAAAGCCGGGTTATCCGAGCTGGCCTCTTGTGATCGATTTCGCGTCGCTGAGACATGGCGAACTGCCGTCGCGCGGAGTCAATTGGAACTAACGATCCTCTTCCTTCTGCGAGCAATTGTGTTGTTAATTGCGATGAGGAGCAAGGCAGTGAAGAGCAACCCACAATATTCGTAAATTCCATGAGTATATGGAACGGCCAAGACTCCGAGAATCAAAATCCCCCAATCGATGACTCGATGCATCATGTCGCTCCCCAGAGAGGTCTCTTGCTCTCGCTTTGGCCCCTCGAATTGTACCGTTCATCAAAGGCGCCTAGCGGACGATCTCTTGAAATTCATCGTTCCGACCGTATTACCGCCAACTTGGAAGTATCAAAGAACATGGATGCTGGCCAAATCGCTCTCTGAGTTTCCTTCCACCCTCACACATCCAAAAACTGCTTTGCCAGCCGATCCAGCAACCCATCCGTCCCGTCGCACACCCCTGTATGCACCGGCGACGGCTGAATAATCGTGCTTCGCGGCGAAATGATCCAATGAAACCGCTCCCGCTGCGAGAGCTTCGCAATCGGCCCAGCCGCCGGATCTCCGTCACAAATCCGCCGCACCGCCTCCAGATGCTCCCGCGCCAGATCCACGTCCGCCTCCGGCCAGAGCGCCCGCAGCCGCGCCTCATTCAGATGAATCCGCGCAGCCAGGTAACGCTTTTCAAGGCAGAACGCCACCACACCTGCGTTAATGAACTCCTGCCGCTCCACGCGCGGCACCACGCGCAAAATCGCGTAATCAAACGAGGCGGGACTGGGCACCGATCGCCTCCTCTTCAAAGACTGCGGAAGCCTCAAGCCTCCGCGCAAAGAAATCCATGTAGCCCGCGCGCCTCTCCGACGCGCTCACATCGCCCGGAACCGCCTCGAACCACGCTTGCGGCACCAGTTCCACAATCTCGCGCAACACCGGCTCCGTCAGCCGTTCATGAGCAACCTTCGCCGCCTGCGTAATACCCTTCGCCCACGGCAGCAGAATGTGCTGCTCTATCTCCACAAACGGCGAGGCAATCTTCTTCTTCCGCGATGGCCAGTCGTGATGAAAGAACAGCGCCGCCCCATGATCAATCGGGTAAAGCTTGCGATGCCACACCAGCAAATTCGCATTCCGCGGCGTGCGGTCGATATTCTGCGTGAACGCGTCAAACCAAACCAGCATTGAAGCCTCGTCCGCCGGAGCCGTATCCCGCGCTGCCGGATCGAACATCGTCGACCCCGGCAGATAATCGAGCGCGAGATTCACACCGGTGCTTGCCTTCAACAATTGGCGAATCTCGTAGTCCGGCTCGTTCCGCCCCAGCGCTGCGTCAATCTCCATGAACACAATCTCCGGAACCCGCAGTCCCAGCGCGCGCCCGATCTCTCCCGCCAGCAACTCCGCAATCAGCGCCAGAATCCCCTGCCCCGCGCCTCGAAACTTCACGACGTACAGACCCAGGTCGTCGGCCTCTACAATCGCGGGCAGAGAACCCCCCTCGCGAAGAGGTACAACATAACGCGTCGCTCTGACTGTTCGCAGCATCGAAAAACCAGTGTACCCGGCGACCCGAAGCGCGCCGCATCATCAACCACCGAAGCGAGAGGGAATTCACGCGCAATGAAGATCGGATTTTTAGGAACCGGCAAGATGGGCACACCCATGGCCCTCCGCCTGCTCGCCGCCGGCCATGAACTGAGGGTGTGGAACCGCACCGAGGGACGCATCGAACCACTGCTCCGCGAAGGGGCGATTGCCGCAGGCACGCCTGCCGAGGCCGAACTGGGCGCAGACGCCGTGATCACCATGCTCTTCGACGATGCGGCTAATGAAGACGTCCTCTTCGGCCCCAATGGCCTGATGGACGCGCTCGAACCCGGTGCGCTTCACATTTCTTGCAGCACCATCAGTGTCGCTCTCAGCGAAAAACTCACCGCCGAGCACGCCCGTCGTGGACACAGGTTCGTTGCCGCACCCGTCTTCGGCCGGCCCAATGTGGCCGAGGCTGGCAAGCTTTGGATTGTGATGGCTGGCGACGAAGCTGCTGTTGCAGGTGCACGGCCTTTGCTCGAACCGCTCTCGCGCGGCATCTCCGTTATCGGCCCAGAACCTCGCCAGGCCCACGCCGTCAAACTCGGCGGCAACTTCCTCATCAGCACCATGATTCAATCCCTGAGTGAAGCGTTCGTGTTCGCGGAATCGCAGGGCATCGCGCCGACCGTCTTCCTCGAAGCAGTCAACAGTGCGCTCTTCCAATCACCGTTCTACGCCGCATACGGCAACGTAATGCTCAACCCACCTGAACACGCCGGCGCCAGCATTGATCTCGGCGCCAAGGACACGCGCCTGCTCCGCGAAGCCGCCGCCAGCCGCAATACCCGACTCAGCCTCGCCGACAATCTCGCCGACATCTTCGAACAAGCCAAACAAGCCGGCCTCGCCAATGAAGACTGGGCCGTAGGCCAGTACCATATTGCCAAGCGCCGCAGCATTCTCAAACCCTGAAGACTCTCAGGCGTCATGCTGAAAGTAGCGTCTTTGGGGCCCCATGGACACTGTCCACGGGGTAGGCGAGTGAAGGATCTCTTTTGTCTTTATCCGTTAGATCAGGAAAATCACCTCGCTGGTGCCCCATTCATGACGCAGTCTCACCGCGTCATGAGTGGGAATTCACGAACCTTATCGAGCAGCACTTCGGCTCGGAGGAACAAAGCTTCAACCCGCTCGTAACAGCCATCACGTTTCCCCACATGCCAATTCGCTAGGATAGTGTCATGAGTCTTAAAGGAAAGATTGTCTTCATCACCGGAGCCAGCGCCGGAATCGGTGCAGCCACTGCTCTCGCCTTCGCCGCCGAAGGAGCACGCCTCCTGCTCGCCGCCCGTCGCGCCGGCCGACTGGCTGAAGTGGCCTCGCGTGCCATGGAACGTGGCGCACCCTCCGTGCACTCCATCGACCTCGATGTGCGCGACCATCGCGCCGTGCAGAACGCCATCGATGGCCTGCCCGCCGAGTGGTCCGAGATCGACATCCTGGTCAACAACGCCGGCCTCAGTCGCGGCCTCGACAAGCTCTACATGGGCAAAATCGAAGACTGGGACGAGATGATCGACACCAACGTCAAAGGCTTGCTCTACGTCACCCGCTCCGTTGTCCCCGGAATGGTCGTCCGCGGTCGCGGCCACGTCATTAGCCTCGGCTCTACAGCCGGCGAACTCGCCTACCCCAATGGCGCGGTCTATTGCGGAACCAAAGCAGCGGAGCGCCTGATCAACGATGGCCTGCGCCAGGATGTGTTGGGCACGCCGATTCGCGTCACCAGTGTCGATCCCGGCATGGTCGAAACCGACTTCAGCCTCGTTCGCTTCCGCGGCGACACCGAACGTGCCTCCAAAGTCTACAAGGGCGTCCAGCCCCTCACCCCCGAAGACATCGCAGACGTCATCGTCTGGGCAGCCGCCCGGCCCCCGCACGTCAACATCGCCAGAGTCCTACTAACCCCCGTCCAGCAGGCAAACTCCATCCTCTTCCACCGCAATGAGTAGAAGTAGGCGACCAAACCACTTGTCATCGGGTGTGAGCGAAACCGCAAAGGAGCAGCGCCCGTAAAGGCGTTAGAGCGAACTTGCCATTTTGAACGGAACGAAACCGGGGCCACTGCGACGTGTCTTCGTCGCTGGGGTGGGAAGCGGAGTCAGAATGATTGATCCGCAGTTATTTTCGGCTCTGCGCGAGTCCGCACACTCGAACAGTTCCCTCCCCGCTCGATGAATCACGGACGGGTCACCCATCATATCTCGTTGGCGAACGAATCGACGCGCTAATCTAGCGCGGAAATCTGCGCTTCGATTTCGGTCAGAGCCGCAGCCAGCGCCTCTCGCCGTGCCGGACTCGATGTCCGCTGCGAAAGCACATTTTCCCGTTGAAGATTCAGTGCCTGTCTGCGCCGCTCAACCGCAGCACCCTTGTCAGCTGCAATCCTTCGTTCTGCTTCCGTCATCAAGGCCTCTCCAGCGCACGCCGGTTTTCGATCGGCAGCTTCCGCCACCTGTTCTTCAACCGATTTACTTTCCCAACCGCGCGCCATATCTTCATTCTACGGGCCCTTGCAAATATTCGTACCGCGATGGCATGCTTCCAATGAATTTCGCAGCGACCATCCCCGGAGATTTCCCCCAATGCGAGTCTGGCAGATCCCCTCTTTCGGCATTGATTCTCTTGAGCTTGTAGAGCGCCCCACCCCGCAGCCCGGCCCCGGTGAGGTGCTTGTTAGAATTCACGCCGTTTCTCTCAATTACCGCGACCTGATGATGGTCAAGGGCACCTACAACCCCAAACTCCGCCTTCCCCGCATCCCCTGCTCCGACGGCGCCGGCGAAATCTCCGCCATCGGTGAAGGCGTCATCCAATGGAAGCCCGGTGACCGCGTCTGCGGCAGTTTTTTTCAGAACTGGCACGACGGCCCGCCCACTCCCGCCAAGGTCAAAGGCGCTCTCGGCGGTGACATCGACGGCACACTCGCCGAATACATGCTCCTCAAGGAGACCGGCCTCGTGCGCATCCCCGATCACCTCAGCTTCGAAGAAGCCGCCACGCTCCCTTGCGCCGCCGTCACCGCGCGGAACGCGCTCGCTGCGGCCAGCCTCCAGCCCAACTCCACCGTCCTCATCCAGGGCACCGGCGGCGTTTCCATCTTCGCGCTGCAATTCGCTCGGCTCAAAGGCCTCCGCGTCCTTGGAATCTCTTCAAGCGACGCCAAGCTGCAACGCGCCTGCTCGCTCGGCCTCGATAAAGGACTCGACTACGGCGAAACTTCGGAGTGGGATCGCTGGGTGCTCGAACAAACCAGCGGCGAAGGCGTCGATCTCGTTGTCGAAGTAGGCGGCGTCGGCACGCTGCCGCGCTCGCTCCGTGCCGTCAAAATGGGCGGCACGATCGCGCAGATCGGCATCCTCTCCGGTCCCGCCGAGCCTGTCCCGATTCCGATGATCCTGCACAAGCAGGTCCGCATCCAGGGAATCTATGTCGGCTCCCGCCACCACTTTGAAGAAATGAACAAAGCAATCGCCGCGGCAAAGCTGCGCCCCATCGTCGAAAGCCGCCCCTGGACCGAAGCCCGTGAAGCCTTCCGCGAAATGGAATCCGCCTCGCACTTCGGCAAACTGGTGCTCACCATCACATGAGTCTCAGTTGAACCCCAGCACTGGATGCGGCGCGTACGGCTCCTCCAGCGCGGCAATCTCCTCCGCCGTCAGCTTCAATGCGAGCGCCGCCACCGCATCCTGCAGATGATGAGGCTTGGTCGCGCCTACAATCGGCGCAGTAATCACCGGCTTGCTCAGCATCCACGCCAGCGCCACCTGTGCCCGCGGCACTCCACGTTTCTCCGCGACCTCGCCGAGGCGTTCGACAACCGTTCTGTCGTCCTCCTCGGTGCGCGCATACATCGTGTTGCCGAAGCGATCAGTCTCCGAGCGTTTCGTTGTCTCAGACTGCCACGCACGGGTAAGCCGCCCCCGTGCCAGAGGGCTCCACGGAATCACCGCAATGCCCTCAGCCTGGCAAAGCCCCATCATCTCGCGTTCTTCTTCGCGATAAAGCAGGTTGTAGTGATTTTGCATCGAGACAAAACGCGTCCATCCGAACAGTTCCGCCAGGTACAGTGTTTTGGCAAACTGCCACGCAAACATCGACGATGCCCCGATGTAGCGTACCTTGCCCGCCTTCACCACATCGTGCAGCGCCTCCAGCGTCTCCTCGATCGGCGTCTCGTAATCCCATCGATGAATCTGGTAAAGATCCACGTAATCCGTCTCGAGCCGGCTGAGACTCTGATCGAGCTCAAACAGAATCGCCTTCCGCGACAACCCGCGCCCATTGGGCTCGTCGCGCATCACCCCGTGTACCTTGGTCGCAATCACCACCGCTTCGCGCCGCGTGTTGGCTTTCAGAAACTTCCCCACCACTCGCTCGCTGTCGCCGCTCGAATACACGTTCGCCGTATCGAAGAAATTGATTCCCAGATCCAGCGCCTGCCGCAAGAACGGTTGACTCTCTTCCTCGTTCAACGCCCACAGGTGGCGACCACCCTTCAACTCCCCTGGCGCTGGAGGCTTCCCATAGGTCATGCATCCAAGGCAGATGCGCGAGACCTTCAGTCCGGTTTCGCCAAGATTCACGTATTCCATCATTTCTCCTGAACGATATTCTCAGCTCTTCATCAGATCGTCGCGCAGAATTATCCAATCGGCACACGCGGCGGCTCTTCCAGAATGTGCTCGTAGATCGCAAGGGTCTCACGATCGAAACAGACAAATCGCACCACCTCAACGCCGCTCGCATCGACATACTCTCTCACCGTGTCGATCGCAATGCGAGCCGCGCGCTTCGGGGGGAACTGATAAACGCCGGTGCTGATCGCCGGAAATGCGATGCTCCGCACATGGTGCTCCTTCGCCAGTTCAAGACTTCGTCGGTAGCAGTTCGACAGCAGATCATCTTCATCGTGTCCTCCGCCTTGCCAGACCGGACCCACGACGTGAAACACCCATTTGGCTGGCAAGTGAAAGCCCGGTGTCACCTTGCCCTCGCCTGTCGCACAGCCGCCAAGCTTCCGGCACTCTGCCAGCAACTCCGGCCCCGCCGCGCGATGGATCGCTCCATCCACTCCGCCGCCACCCAGCAGCGAGGTGTTGGCCGCGTTGACAATCGCGTCAACTCTCGTCGTCGTGATGTCGCCTTGCACGGCGATCAGTTCGGCCATTTCTTGGCTCCCGCCTTCCGTTTTGACGATACAGCAACGGTCTAGGATGTTCGACGCGAAGTGGATGCCTTGACCATTGCATCTCTTTCAAATCGAGACTTCAGCCGCAACACATCCAAACGTGCGTTAGCCGTGTTAGAGTACCTGCCCCGAGGAGGATTTGCGTATGCGCAACGTATCCTGGGCCCTCATGTTGAATGTCTTTTTACTTTTACCCGCGACATCCATCGCCGTCGAACGCTTTGATGGAAACTGGATGACCAAGCTGACCTGCCCGCCAAAGGGGAACACGCTCGGCTATACTTGGGAATTTCCCGCCACAATTCAGAACAGCGGTTTTCGGGCCGAACACGGCACCGCTGGAGAACCAGGCTACCTGATTCTCACCGGCAAGATCGTCGAGGACGGCAATGCCAAGCTCACCGCGAACGGTGTTGTCGCCTCGCGCCAATACGCTCGCGGCGTTTTCGCACACAAGGGCGAGGACTACAACTACGACGTAAAGGCCCAGTTCAAGGATACAGAAGGAACAGGCACAAGGAATGAAGGATTGGGGATCGTGGGGCGTCCCTGCGTATTCGAATTCAAGAAACAGTTGAATACTCCACATGCAGTTCTGAGTCAATGAACGCCGTTCCCATGTATGGCGGCAAGATCGAGTATCTAAACCACTTCAGGGTCAGCCAACTGCCGTCTCGCAGAACCTGCCCCATGCACTTCTCGAAGTAGCCGGATATCGCTCCATAAGTTACGATTCGATCAGTATTTGGAATTTGCGCGGCTCAGTTTCACCCGAAAAGAGCTAACCTTGAACGAGTGTTCCCGTCGAACCCCGACGGACTTCGTTCTCCAAAGGAAAAGGAAAGCCGCGCCGAGTGCCGCTTGCGACACAAACCATTAAGCAACAGCAACTTCCGGCCTCGTGCCCGGCGCGTTCTCGCGTCGGGAGGCGCGGCTTGAAGCTCCTCGCGGCATTTCTGGCGACCTCAGTCTTCCTGCTCGCCGGGTGCGGAGCCGCACCTGTGACCGCAACTTCGGCCAATGCAATGTTCTCCATCTCCCCCGGAAGGGCACTCATCGACACCAACTGCACCGGCTGCAACGCCATGAGTGCACACGCCGTACCGGTCCATCAGTTTTCCGTTAATCTTGCCACCGGCGGATCCGCAGCCGTCGACTGGACCGTGAGCGGCGGAGATCCCGTTTCCGGACCAGGAAAGATCGATGCGCAGGGCCAATACAGGCCACCCGGCTATCTCAGTTCCGACCGGGCCCAAGTCATGGTCACGGCAACGCTCAAGTCCGACCCCGGCGTCCGCGCAACATCGCTGCTGACATTGACGCCGGGCTTCCTTCAGCCGCTCACTCCCGAGAACGCCGCCATCGGACCGAATGGTTCCATCTCGGTGTCCGGCTATCTGGCTGAAGCCGGTGGAACCAACGAGATCCACTTTGCGCTTGCCAATACGGCGACGGGCGACAGCGGCGGCGAGGGCACTCTGAGTGCGACGAACTGCCAGCGCACCCCTCATGCCTTCACCATCTGCTCTGTCACCTATACCGCCCCCCCAACGGTTTCCTCCACAGGAGTCACCTACGTGGTGGCAACAATCGCAGGTTCTTCCGCGAGGATCGAGACTGCTGTTCTTCTGAATTCTCCCGGAGTGACGAGCAATCCAACCACTCACCAGGACGCGATCTCCGCACCCGCGCTTCTCGGCAGTTCCGGAGGCAACAACAACGACTTCGACGAGAGAGGCAACACCATCGTCGATTGCTGCGGCGGCACGCTCGGCGCCCTCGTTCAGGACGCGAGCGGGCGTCAGTACCTGCTGAGCAACAACCATGTGCTGGCGCGAAGCGATCACGCCACGGTCGGCGACACCATCGTCCAGCCTGGCCTGATTGACAACAATTGCACTCCCAATGGCGACGGAGCCGGAACAGTCCCGGTTGCCGCCCTCACCGCCTGGCTGCCGCTTCGTTCGCAGCAAACCAACGTTGACGCCGCGATCGCGCAGGTCGCATCCCATACCATCGATCCCGGCGGAAGCATCCTCGAACTGGGTGCTCGCCAGCCTGACGGATCGCTAGCTGCCGCACCTCCCGGCACTTCATCCACTGGCGGCAAAGGTGAAAACGCAACCCTGCAGTTGCGCGTTGCCAAGAGCGGACGCACCACTGGCCTGACCTGCGGAATGGTAACGGCGCTCGATCTCGATGTCTCTGTGGACTACTATCGCGATTGCGCAGAAACCAGGCCCTACCTGACCAAGACCTTCACCAACCAGATCGCTGTCAGCGGAGACCGCTTCGGCGACGCGGGTGACTCGGGCGCGCTCATCGTCGATACCGGCAATGCCGAACCGGTTGGACTGTTTTTTGCGGGTGGCATCGACTCCGCCGGTGTGAGTCACGGGATCGCCAACCCCTCACCCGATGTGCTGAGCGAGCTGGCCACGCAGATGCCCGGGACTGCCAGCTTCTCCTTCGTCGGCGGCGCCGATCATGAGGTTCGTTGCCTCAGCTACGGCGACAGTGCCACTGTTTCGGCCCAGGCACGCGCACTCGGTAGCGCAGAGTCGTCGCGCCAGCAGGCGGCCTTTGCGGCGGCGAGGTCGCTGGTAAATCCATCGGGGGGAATTCTGGGCGTTGCCCCGGGGAAAAGCAGTGACGAGCCCGGTACTGCCGCCCTGATTGTTTACGTCGACGAGAATCTCGCTCCGGTTGTTCCCGTCGCAGTTGAAGGCGTGCGCACCATCGTCATTCCGGCCACAGCGCGATCGCTAGCACTCGGTTCGGCGCCCTCCACGGCAACTGCTGCCGGGCTTCCTCAGCTCACCGCCTCAGCGATGGCGCCGGCAATCGCGGCCAAACGCGAGCGCGCACGTAAGCTGATGCAGCAGAATCCCGCATTCTTCGCCGTCGGCGTAGGACAGAGCCTCGACAATCCTCGCGAAGCTGCTCTCGTGATTTACATCGACCGGGAACACATCCCCGCACAACTTCCCTCAACGATGAATGGCATCCGCACGCGGTATGTCTTCATGGATCGGCTGCATGTGACGCGATCCTACGCGGCAAGCTTCCCCACGCCGCATCATTGCATGCCGCATTCCGCAGGCGAAGCGCCTGACGTCCTCTTCACGCCGCGTGGACTTGACTTGCCCTGACGCGAAATCGATTCCTGAGCGTCCGCTCAGACTCGCCGCCGCCTAGTTGACAGAGAATAAAGAAAGGGCGCCGGATCCTGGCGCCCTGCTTGCAATGATAAGTTGGCCTTCGGCGCGTCGCAATCTTAACGTGACGAACGAAATCCGAAATCATAGACCGCGCCGAATGTGAACCCGTTGGGATTCAGATCATTGGACCCGAAGATTTGGCGCCAGAACTGATAGTCGTACCCGGCTCTTGCCGAAAAGTGATTCCAGAAACGCACATCGCATCCCACACCAGGCTGAAGCACGGTTCGTGTATCGTGCTGGTATGTCGACCCCGGGCTTGGAAAATCGATGCTGCCGACTCCCATGAGATATTTCCCATACGGGCGAAACCGACTTTTGCGCCGGAATTGATACATCGGGCCGCCCAACGCAGTATCCATGCGATGACCCGGCAAGTAGGAAGGAGTGGCGTAGTTCAGATCGCGGCCTTCAAACTCAATTCCCAACCCATCCAGAACCGAGGGCAAATCAGGCACTCTCCAATCCACCCAAAGCGTAATCCCGATCTGGCGGGGATTCGAGGTCCCCCAATCGTCAGAAAAATTCGACACGCCCATACCAACGGTGAATGGCTGCTTTGGCTCCTGTGCCGAATATGTCACCTGGGCGCGTGCCGATAACGCCGAACCGACAAAAAATAAGGACAGAACCGGCACAACCATCGACTTCCATCGCATGCTGTTTTCTCCTACCCGGAATCCTAACTTCCGGTTCGTGTTGGGGAATGTTTACAACAAATTGTCAGGTTGGCAAATCAACTATGAAAGTAATTGTCGCAAGCCGTCTGCCGACGCCGCGTGCGACGGGGAAAAGCGAAAGATACTAGTAAGCATATCGCCTGACTCATCATGCACAGCATTTAGAAATGAGCGTAGCATCTCTGCTCTTGCTGGAGCCATTGTCTTTGAATGTATTAGACGCGTCTTGTTGGCCTTGGTTAACTGCATCACAATAGCTTCCCGCTGCGGGCGGATGGTATATGAAACGTGATCTCACCTCGAAAGTTGCGCACGATCTTGGGGTCGATGCTCCCTTGAAACACTCCAGGACATCCATCCACGCCGCAGCAAACAGCATGCCATGCTTCATTCGTTCGCCGTTCCGTCATCATGCGATCAAACCGGGCCAGCGCGGCGTAATGCGAATCAAGTCGAGCCCTCCTGTATCCTGAATTGCAAAGACCGGCGACGCCACCGGAACCGCAACGATTCCGCGCGCCGGAAGATCGACGGTTGCAAAACTGGGACTCGCCAACCGCCCGCTTCCCTCGGCCGCAAACAAGTAAGCCATACCCTTCGGTTCGTCTTCGCGGCACAGGCTCGCACTCGGTCGACTCACCTCGACTGGAATCCTCTCCACGCAGAAATACTGGCTCTCCACAAGGATCGTGCGGTCCTCCAAAATCCGGGGAGCAACCTTGCCGGCTTTCGTTTTGAGCTGCACAGCCTCAAGCGATTTCTCGATGTGCAGCTCGCGGCCGCGTCCGTAGTCATACATCCGATAGGTGAGATCGCAATTTTGTTGCGTCTCGAGCAACACCGAACCAGGCCAGATCGCATGCACCGTGCCCGCATCCACCAGGATCATGTCGCCGGCGCGTACCGAAAGCATCTTGAGACTCTTTTCCAATGTGCCGCTTTCGATGCCGGCTTTCACCTCGTCCATCGTTACACCGGCCTTGAGCCCGGCCGCCACCTGCGCGCCGGCTTCAGCTGCCAGCGCATACCAGCACTCGGTCTTGCCCCGGGGCTGGCCGTACTTCTGAGCCAGTCGATCGTCAGGATGCACCTGCACGCTCAATTTCTCGCGCGCGAAAATGACCTTGATTAACAGGGGTGAATCGCTCGACAACGCCCCATCGCCCAGCATCGCCTGCGGCTGCTCTTTAAAAATCTGTCCCAGCTTCGTGCCCGCATGCGGCCCTGTTGCGATTTCGCAATCATCTCCCGTAAGCCAAACCTCGCCGATCGGCTCTTCCTTCGCCACGCGATCGTACCAAGGACGTAGATCCTGCGATCCCCAAACCCGGCCGACAAAACGCGGCTCAATTCGGAATGGTGTCAATTCGACAAATACTGTGCTCTCGTTCGAGGTCACTCGAATAAACAGCTCCCTTCAGAAAATCTGCAAGCTGCCCCTCAGGGGCAAAAAGCCGACGCGGATAGAATTGCCTGATGCGGATTCTATCGTAAACCTTTTGCTGCATTTATCTGTTAAGTGCGCCGCGAACAGCGATTGCTCCACAACCGTGCTTCATGAAGTGCGAGCTTCGATACTTGAGGCTGATCAGAACACCACTCCCGGCGTCTTCTGATTCGACTGGCCAAGCAATCAACCGCAAGCTATCCTCGCTGCATGATCCTCACACCAATCGTCGACAACATGTTTCACCTGCCTGTCCCAATACTCGAGAAGCTTCTGCGTCCCGTTGTTGTGTATCTCGTACTCGTCCTGCTGCTGCGGATCTTCGGCAAGCGTGAGCTGGCGCAATTGAATCCCTTCGACCTCGTGGTACTGCTGTCGCTTTCCAACACTGTTCAGAACGCCATCATCGGCGACGACAACTCCGTCACCGGCGGCATTATCGGCGCCGTCAGCCTGCTCGCGATCAACTGGCTTGTGGTGCGCGTACTCTTCCGTTCACCGCGCCTTACGCGAGCGCTCGAAGGCCGCGCCGCTGTCCTCATCCGCGACGGCCACGTCGATCGCAAAGCCCTCGAACGCGAATCGCTATCTCGCGAGGAACTCATCGAAGTCATCCACCGTCAGGGCTTCGAACATGTTCACGACGTCCATCGCTGCGAACTCGAACCCAATGGCTCGTTCTACGTTGAAGCCAAGGATCCCTCCATCGCCGACAAGCGCCATGACGAATTGCTGGCGCGCCTCGACGCGTTGAGCCAGGAGGTCGCTGCCCTTCGCGCTCGACCCGCAACAACTTAAGGCTCTCGTTTCCTACCCCCAACTCCCGGGTTGTTTGAACAGGTTCCCGCTCGCGATTCGACCCGCAACGCGTCTCAGAAGTAACATGTCCGCAGGCAGGAGTTTCGTGGATGATCCTCCAGTTTCGATGCCCTTCCAGATTTTTCCTGGTTCCGGCAGCTTTCGCTCTCACGGCTCTTGCAGGCGCGCAGAGCCTTGAACGTCGACCCGCTGCGCCGAACCCCGCGCCGGCCAGGCCGACCGCCGTTGCGCCCGCCGAGCCTGCGCTCGCGACAGGCACTAGCCTGCAGGTAGAGATCAGCCGCCATTACCCAGTCAAGGTTGGCGAGCCTCTCGAAGCGCACCTGATGCACCCCGTCTACGCCGACGGGAAACTCGTCGTTCCCCAGAAGACTACCCTTCGGGGTCGCGTAATTGCCTTGCAGGCCGACACCAAAACGCGCTGGCACGCCCGACTCCGCGGCGACTTCACACCCTTCCACATCGTGCAGGTCCAATTCGATAAGCTCGAACTGCCTTCAGGCACGGTGCAGCTCTCTGCCACTTCGGCCGCAGACGGAGCACCGGTCCTTCGCCTTCAGGCTCCCGGCGTCTCCCCGAAACGATCCTTCGTCGCGCGCCGCTGGGCCGAGGCAAAAGCCAACATACACGACCGCATTGCCTACTTCACCGCTCCCGGCAAAGGTGATCGCGCATTGCAGTTGCTCTACCACCAGCTCCCATATCACCCCGAACGCATTGACGCCAATACCGCATGGTCCTTCGAGCTAACCGAACCTGTCCTTCTGCCAGAGAACACTGCCGCTTTGCCTGCGTCGCCCGCGCCCGCCGCCTCCGGATCGGGCAAAGCCGAGGTATGGGCCGTCAACGCTACCCTCTCGCACGACCTGACCTCCGCAACCGCAAAGCAGGGCGATCCCGTTGAAGCCCTGGTCGTCGAGCCCGTCTACGATCGCGACAATCAACTAGTCGTTCCCCAGGGCTCGAAGCTCATTGGCAAGGTCGCAGTCGCCCAGGCAGCGCGCTCCCTGGGACGCAACGGAAAATTGCGCTTTACTTTCCAACAGGTGCAATTCCCCGAGGGCTACCATCGCGAAGTAGAGGGCGCGCTCGCCGGAGCAGCCACCGAGAAGACCCAGAACCTCTCCCTCGATGCCGAAGGGACAATCACGCCGCGTAATCAGTCCAGCGTGATTGCGCCACTGCTGCTGACCGTGTTGGCTGGCCGCGCCCTCGATGAGGACGGCAACATCACCTCACAAACCGCCGTTGCCTCCAACGGATTCGGACTCATCGGCCGCATCGTCGGCATAGCCGCGGGAAACCGCAATATTGCCGCGGGTCTCGGTTACTACGCCGCCGCGCTCTCCTTCTACGATAACTTCCTGCAGTCTGGCCGAGACGTTGTCTTCCCGCGCGACACCCGCATCGAGATCGAAACCACCCCACTCCGCGCTCCTGTCATCAAGCCCGCGGGGCAGTAAGCTCAGGAAGACTCGTTTGCATTCGCGCCTCTTCGATCTGCTCCTCGATCACGCGTTTCAGATTCGCGGGAGAATATGTGGGCGCCTTGATGAACTTCCCGTCCTCACGCTTGTGCACCTTCAGAACCGGCTGCCAACCCCCGCCATGTGCACCTGCATCTTCGGGATGAACCAGACCCTCACCGGAACCCCGCACCAGCACCGCATCGCACACGCTGCAATGCGGCCACGCCTTGCTCATGTTGCTGCGTTGTACCTCGTCCCACGCACTCTGCGCCTTCACTCCCGCGGCGTTCAGCGCCCCATAGGTCACCACAAGCTGGTCGATACATCCATCCACATACTCGGTAAAATCCGGCTTAATCTCATCATCGGCAACCACGCTGATCTCATCGATCACCGCTTTCGCATCATCTGCTCCGGCCAGCGCAACCGTGCAGCCGCAAGCTCTCACAAATTCCAGTGCCTCCTCAAACACCAGCCGCGCTCGAAGCAATCGCGTCGCCGCATCCGGAAGTTCCGGCGCATCCTTCACTTCCTGCTCGAACTGCTTCATCAACGTGACAATATCTTCCTGCGGGCGATAAGCCTTCTCCGTCATGCCATCCTCAATTCAAAGTCCATCTTGCGAAATTCAGCGATCCGCACGTTCCGCACACCTGCAACGATAACGGATACCGCCTGTCCGCCGAGGCTGAAATCGAAGTGGAAATCTCAGCATCTCACTGATACCGGGAGCCGACATCGCAGCGCAACGTTCAGTTCGCAGTGTGCCCATGTGGGGAATACTTCCAGTCGGGTTCAAGACTCACCCCGTCCCCAAACTTGCGTCGAGAGGCAAGAACATGTATATCCCATTCCTAGTACGCGGAGATCTGTCATGAATGGTGAGCTTTCCAACGGCCTTGCAGCCCTCAGAACATCGGGAAATCGCATCATCAGCCTGGCGACCGGGGAGCCCATCATGTTGCGGGGTGTCAATCGCTCCGGGTTGGAATACGCCGGACCCGACGAACAAGGCTTCTTGTCCGGAGCTTCATTATCCAGATCAGAAATCGAATTCATCGTCAATGAGTGGCGTTGCAATATCATCCGCCTTCCGTTCAATCAGGACTTTGTTCTCCGCGGGCGGCTGGGACGATCTGGCGAGGAATACCAACAGGCAATCGACCAGGTAATCTACTGGGCCTCGCTTTTTGGCGCGTACACACTGCTTGATCTGCAGTGGCTCGATGCGGATCGTGTCTACGGCGGCAATCGTAATTTCGTGGCTCCCCTGCCGAATATCGAATCACTCGAGTTGTGGACTACGCTCGCTCGCCGATACCAGCACGAACCGGCTGTTCTCTATGACTTGTTCAACGAGCCGCACGATCGCCTGGACGATGATCCCTTTCCGCTTAACAAGGAGGACGGTACGACTTACCCCCCTGGTCAGAAGAGTGTGACCATGAGGGAATGGCAGCCCTGGGCGCGCAAACTCACCCAGGCAGTGCGGGACGGGAACCCCGATGCGCTGGTGTTTGTGGCTGGAACCAACTGGGCCTATGATCTGCGTGGGATGCCGATGGATGTAGAGAATCTTGTGTACTCAACCCACGTCTACCCAAACAAAGGAAAGAACTGGCCAGAGGCTTTCGGCAACCTGTCGAAATCAAAACCGGTCTTCGTTGGAGAGTTTGGAGGCAGCGATACGCCGGATGATCTTGAATTCGTTCAAAGCCTGATGCGCTACATGGAGGAACTTGAGATCGGCTGGACTGCGTGGAGTTGGTCTAACGAGCCTTTCCTTGTCACCCGTTTCATCCCAACCGCGTTTGGCGAATCGGTAAGGCAAGAACTCTCCCAAGGCGCGTAACCCCGGCACAAAGCGCCACCGCTCCCAGCGTCAAAAGTCAATGCAATATCGGTCCGCACAAATGGCGCCGAAGGCGCGGCTACCTTAATGGCAAATTACTCCCACTCGATGGTGCCGGGCGGCTTCGACGTAATATCGTAGACCACGCGGTTAATCCCGCGAACTTCGTTCACGATGCGACTCGAAATGCGCTTCAGCACCTCGTGCGGCAGCGGCGTCCAATCCGCCGTCATACCATCTTCCGAATGCACGGCTCGCACGGCGCAGGTGTAGGCATAGGTCCGCTGGTCGCCCATCACTCCCACGCTCATCACCGGCAACAGTACCGCAAAGCTCTGCCAGATACGCGAATAAAGGCCCGCGGCCTTGATCTCGCTGACCACGATCTCGTCGGCCTCCTGCAAGAGAGCGACTCGCTCCGGGGTCACTTCACCGAGGATGCGCACAGCCAGCCCAGGTCCCGGGAACGGCTGCCGTCCGAGAATGTCTTCCGGCATCCCCATATCCCGCCCGATTCGCCGGACTTCGTCCTTGAACAAATCCCGCAGTGGCTCGATCAACTTAAGCTTCATCCCGAGCGGCAGCCCGCCGACATTGTGGTGACTCTTGATGGTCTGGCTCGGACCCTTCACGCTGCTCGACTCAATCACATCGGGATAGAGCGTTCCCTGGACCAGCCAGTCCACGCCGCCCGATTTCTGCGCGATCCGATGCGCCTCGTCGTCGAACACCGCGATGAACTCCGCCCCAATCCGCTTGCGCTTGGTCTCTGGGTCAGTCACGCCGGATAGCTGCATCAGAAACCGCTCGCTCGCATCCACGGCAACGACGTTCAACCCCAGCTTATCGCGCATGTTCTTCTGCACATTCTCAAATTCGTTCTTGCGCAGCACGCCGTTGTTCACAAAGATGCAGGTCAACTGGCTGCCGATCGCCTTGTGCACCAGCATCGCCGCAACCGATGAATCCACGCCGCCCGAGAGTCCGCAGATCACATGCCCGTTGCCAACCTTTTCGCGAATCCCTGCAACCGTCGTCTCGATAAAATGCGCCGGAGTCCAGTCGCCCTTTGCTCCGCAGATGTCGAATACAAAATTCCTGATCAGTTGCGGACCAAGCGGCGTGTGATGCACCTCGGGATGAAACTGCACCGCCCACATCCGCCGCTCCTCGTTGGCAATTGCTGCCAGCGCATTCGACGTGACCGCTGTGCGCCGAAAACCCGGCGGCAACTCCAGCGCCTCATCTCCGTGGCTCATCCAAACCTGGATCGCCCCCGGCAGCCCCGCAAATAGCGGCGTTGAACTATCCTCAAGCGCAACCTCTGCGTGTCCGTACTCACGCTTGGGCGCTGTGCGCACCTTGCCACCAAGGTGATGCACGATGAAGTGCAGCCCGTAGCAGATGCCCAGCGTCGGCAGATTCATGTCGAGCAGCTTGGGATCGGCATTCGGCGCATCCGCGTCGTATACCGACGACGGTCCGCCCGACAGGATGATGCCAATCGGCTTGTAAGCCTCCACTTCCGCAATGGGAACCGTGCAAGGCAGCACAACCGAAAAAACGTTCAGTTCGCGTATACGCCGCGCGATCAGCTGCGTATACTGCGAGCCGAAGTCCAGAATAACGATGGTTTGGGTGTCCACCTTCCAGTGTGTCAGGGGCACTGGCGGGCTGTAAAGAGTCGAACGCCGCTCACGGCATCCTTCGTGTTCAGCGGCAATTCATTTCTCCGCATCGTCCTTGACGATTGCTTCTTGCCGGTCGCCCTCGCGCCTGAGAATCTTTACCCTCCTGAACCGCGTTGCGCGCCTGGCTAGTGAATCTCGCCTAGCTCGATCAACCGGCGCACCACAAACATGGCGCCGAAGCGGTTCAAATGATGGCTGTCGTCCATAAGCGGAATGCTCCGCTCGGCATCCGCGTATTCGATACATTTCCCCTCTTCGCAAAGCGCGTCATAGGGCGATGCGAAAGGGACGTGCCACGTATTCACCACCAGTTTCCGCAATTCCCTTTCTGTTCCGGCATCGTGAGCCAACCGGTGTTCGCGGGGGAGGTCCGAATCGCGCCAGACGATGGAGTAGGTAAGAAGCCGCGCCAAGGGTGCATCGTATTCTGGAACGCATCCGATCACTAGAACAGGAATCTGGTGCATCTTCGCCCAACTTAGCGTACGCCCCAGATCCCCGAGGTTTCCGGGACTCCAATCAGCTTCCAACAACAATTCCTCGACCGGATGCGAAGGCAGATAGGTCTGGTAGATAGAATTCATGACTTTGCCGCAAAGGTTGGACCCTGGTTGATCCACTGTCGGAATACAGGAGGTCACGTTCACCTGCATGACGTTCGCCTCTGGCAACAGGGCCACAAGGGCTGGCCAGATGGCAGCAGCGTGGCTGTCACCTAGAAGGAGATAATTACCTCTTTTGGCATCCTGTTGCAGACAGGAATCCATGTTGAAGTTCTGCACTCCAGTCGTGGCATCCAGAAAGCAGGTTCCAAGCCGCTGCGCCTTTTCGTCTTGGCGTAGTTCTGACTCGTCAAGGAACGAGGCCAGCCGCAATGCCTGGGGCGAGAAACGCTGCTTCCAGCCCCCGGTGAAGATCACGAAAAACGAGAAGGTGATACATACCAGCATGACCGCCCCCGCCAGCATAAATAGGTGGGGGCCTGCCAGTCGCAGCCGGCCCTTCCGGAATGGCCGCTCTA
Organism: uncultured Acidobacteriaceae bacterium; assembly: GCA_963735215.1. Classification (GTDB taxonomy): domain Bacteria; phylum Acidobacteriota; class Terriglobia; order Terriglobales; family Acidobacteriaceae; genus Telmatobacter. The sequence goes on from CAVTKF010000024.1 coordinate 234,936, forward strand.
CGAATCTCCACGAAAGCACGGCCAGGATCACTGAAATCACAATCTGAACGATGTGACCGAATCGATCGGGCGCCATGACCCAGCTGAACCTGCGCTCGAATGCAGCGTGAAGGTCCAGAATCCCCATCCGGTCAGTCATGATGACCGGCCAGTGCCAGAGATAAAGCGAGTAAGAGATGAGCCCCACAAAGACCACGGGACGCCAGGCGAGCACGGAGTAAACGAATGAGCTTCCCGACTGCCCCGCCCCGATGATCAGCGCCGACCCCAGACAAGGCACGAGAGCGCTCAAGCCCGGAAACAGCGTCGTCGGCTTGTACACCAGGTCCGAAAAAACAATCATCCCCATCCCGGTCATGGTGGCTAAGTTCCGCATCCCCCCTGAACTGAGCTTGGGAAACATCCCCAGCGACAGCATGGTCCCCAACAGAAGTTCCCAGGCTCGTGTGTACGGCATGTAAAAAGCTGTATCCGGGCTCTTCGAAACCACGATCACGCTGCTCAGCAAAGAGAGCAGAAACAAGACAACGACAGACTCCCGCAGCCATCGTGGGAAGAAACGGCGGACCACCACCAGAAAAAGCGGGAACAAAATGTAAAACTGCTCCTCGACCGCAAGCGACCATGTGTGCAATAGAGGGTTGGCGTTTCGATGATCGAAATATCCTGTCTGTTTCCAAAGATAGAAATTGGAACCGGAGATAGTGGTGAAGAGGGAGGTCTTTCCAAGTTCGACAAGCTCTGCGGGAACTAGGAAAACCGCAGCGAATACGCCGAGAACTAGCAACATCACGAACAACGCCGGAAAAATGCGTCGAATACGGCGCTCATAGAAACCTACAATCGAGAAGCGGGAATCTGAGATCTCGGAAAAGACAATCGAACTGATCAGATAACCCGAAATGACGAAGAAGACATCAACGCCTACGTAGCCACCTCCGACATGCAGTGCTCCTACGTGAAATGCGACGACACTTAGAACCGCAATGGCCCTCAGGCCATCTATATCGGGGCGATAATTCAGGATGCCGCCGGGAATAGGTGTAGAGCTTTCCATAGGCATCTCTCAGACTTCTATGAGATACGGTTTTTGAGGGTACATCATGCTGTGAGTCCGCGGCCGCCGGCGTTCATGGTGTCCTCGCAGCCGTTGAGTATTAGGTGAAGTCCAGAATGACGATGGTTTGGGTGGCCCGCCATTCAGTGTGTCAGGACGCGCGGCGGGCTGTAAAGATCCTGTCGCGCCTCACGGAGTGCCCCCCGGACTAATCGCCGGAAGTCGCCACAATGCTCCCGATTTTTTCATTCAACATTCGGCGCATTCTACCGATATTGCACAACAGGGGTGAATGATTGTGGAATTGAGTATTGAAGCCGACGCCAGGCCTGCGCGCTACGCTACACGCCAGCCTATTCTGGCTGTTGACGGAACCGTCATCGGCTACAAACTCATCTTCCGGACCGACGTAGTCAGCCATTTCTCGGAACTCGGAATCGACAGCTCAGGCTCCGCTGCAATCGAGATGTCCACGCTTCTGAGCCTCGATACTCTCTGCGACCACCGGATGGCCTTCATCGATTGCAATCGCGACGTGCTGCTTCAGCACGGCCTCGCATTGCTCCCGCCCGAAAAAGTGGTCGTCGAAATCGACTCCTCGGTCACGATAGACGACGCGATTAGCCAGGTTTGTTGCGACATGAAGAATGACGGATACCGCATTGCCTTGGCAGATTTTTCACCAGGTGATCCGCGCGAAACCATCGCACACCTCGCCGACTTTATCTTCGTTGACCTGCAACGAACTCAATGGGATGACATCCCCCGTGTCATCGGAACCGATCGTTGGCGTCATTCCGGGCTCGTCGCCACAAGCGTGGAAACCCGCGAAGAGATGGAATTCGCTCGCAAGGCAGGCTTCCAGTTCTTCCAGGGCAGCTTTTTTCTCAAGCCACAGTCCTTGCGGACACGCACTGCACCTACCAATCGTGCCGTCTACTTGCGCCTCCTGCGCGCGGTCTCCCGTCCGGAACTGGACTGGAATTCCATTGAGGAACTCATCAAGAGCGATGCGACGATCTACTACCGGTTCATGCGCTTTGTAAACTCCGCCGGTGTCGGAATCCGCTGCGAAGTCCACTCGGTGCGCCAGGCGCTTGGATTGATCGGTGACGACGAGATTCGTCGCTGGTGCCGCCTCGCCGGCATGTTTGAAATGTCGAAGCGACAACCCGGCGAACTCCTGCTCTCCGCTTTGGTGCGAGGCCGGTTTGGCGAGCTGCTCGGCAATCGCATCGAACACGACCGTGCCGACCTATTCCTGCTCGGACTGCTCACAATGATGGATACGATCCTCGAGATCCCGATGGATGCCATCATTGACGGACTCTCCCTCGATGATGCTTCGAGGACCTTCCTGTTGGAGCACGAGGGACCGCTTCGCCCGGTCTTCGAATTGGTTTTCGCAGTCGAATCCGGCATGTGGAACTCGGTTGTCGAATGGTGCGGCCGACTCGGCGTAAAGGAAGACTACGGAGCTGAGTGTTATTCCAGCGCGATGGCCTGGGCTCAGTCCATCACCTCGTCACTTTAAGCTCGGATATTCTGAGCTCAAGTCTCCGAAATGGGCCGAAACTCCATCGCCTTCGCCCCTCACGTCAATCACAATTCGCACCACGCAGACGGGTAAAGAATCCGCGTTCACCGACGGACCGCCTCACAACGCCGCTCCAACCGGCCAATCTTCACTCGATGCGTAGCGCGAAAATTGTGGACTCTACTTCTTCTCGCTTCCCGCTCCCCTGTAAACCACCCCGGCCTTCATCACGAACTTCACATCCTGCAGTACGCGCACATCGTCCAGCGGATTCTTGTCCACCCCGATGATGTCTGCCCACTTGCCCGGTTCCAGCGTTCCCGTCTTCGCCGTCCAGCCCATCAGATCGGCCGCGTTTACCGTTGCCGTCTGCAGCGCCGCCAGTGGAGACATCCCAAGCTGGTTCACATAGACATCCAGCTCGTGCGCGTTCAGGCCGTGCGGATACACCGCCGCATCCGTGCCCAGCGCAATCTTCACGCCAGCCTCCATCGCGTGCTTGATGTTCTTCTTTGCCACAGCGCTCACATCCACCATCTTTTGGTGGTAGAACGCAGGCAAATGTCCGTTTTCCAGCATCCAGTCTTCGAGATAAAGTGTCGGCACAAGGTACGTTCCGCGCTTCTTCATTTCTGCAATGGACGCATCGTCGATGTAGCTGCCGTGCTCGATCGAATCCACGCCAGCTTCCGTGGCCCACAGAATTCCCTGCGCCCCGTGTGCGTGCGCCGCCACCTTGCGCCCTAGCCGGTGCGCGTCCGCAACAATGGCCTGCATCTCTTCCAGTGTGTATTGCGAAGCCTGCGGATCGTCGCCCTTCGACAGCACTCCGCCCGTCGCGCAGATCTTGATCAGGTCCGCGCCATATTTGATGTTCTGCCGCACCTGGTGCTGCACCTCCGCGATGCCGTCTGCCACGCCGTCACCCACCACGTGGTACTGGATCGGCAACAGATTTTCATCACAGTGCCCGCCGGTAATCCCCAGCAACGGCCCGCTTACCAGCATGTGCGGACCCGTGACCTGTCCGGCGTTGATCGCGTCGCGCAGATCCACATCCACGAATCCGCTGGCGCCTACGTTGCGTACCGAGGTAAAACCGGCCATCAACGTCGTGCGCGCATTCACCACACCGTTGATCGCCTCTTTCGCAGACGTCGATATCAATTCCCTGTACGGATCAAAATCCGCGTTCATCGTCAGATGCGTGTGCACATCGATCAGCCCCGGCATCACTGTCATACCACCCAGGTCCACCACGACATCGCTGGGTTCAACGGCCACTGAAGCCGTGGGCGCGATCGACTGAATCGTCTCTCCCACCACGACAATCGTCTGGCCATCGGATACTTTGCCCGTCTTCACATCCAGCACATGCCCAGCCCGCACCAGTATTCGCCTGCTCGCGGCCTTCTCCTGTTGTTGAGCAACTGCTGCTGTCGAAAAAACCGCGCCGGCCAACGCGAGGCACAAATATGCGGCAAGTCTCTGTCTCAGAATCATGCTGTCTTCTCCGTTTCCGGGAACTGTTAGCGGAGTGTAGCAAAACCACAGCACTATCCGTATAGTTTCTTCCTATCGAAAACAGGAGTCGATGCGATCGGAGAGTCGTTTACCACGACAGAAGGTGAGAGCTAAGTACAGGAGTCGCTGCAACCGTCTTCTCTAAGATCCACTTGAGTGTGCTTCCAGGACTAAAAGAGACGACCACATCTAATAAATACTGTGGTCGTCTCTTCCAGCTGCTGGCAGGTGGTACTGGATGTAATTGAGGTACACGTCAATAGCCCACCGACCATCATGGGATTTTTGATGCAGATCGCAGCAGACCTGGCCTTTCTCATCTCTTGGCGTTTTCTCTGCGTCGGGATTCAGCAAGGTGTAGAACACGTACTCGTTGCCAACCAGATCAGTTGGTCCTCCCATAGGACCGTACACCGTCCAGCCGTTCTTTGTTGCTGCCGGGGTTCCTGCCGGCATCGTTGAGACAGTATTCCACACCATGGAGATCGAGGTGACGCCTTCTGATTCGAGCGTATACAGTTCCTGCGGCAACGATTGGCATGGAGTATCGGGCGTCTTGTAGCAGTGAGTGTCGATCCACAGCTTGAGCTTCGGCCAGATCGCATCCCGCTTATCAATTATGGCGTTCCCATCTCCGCCCTGTTGTGGTTGGTCGTACCAGTCCAGGGCGAGGAACCCATTCGGTTTTGGATAGTTCGGAACGCCGCCATCGCTGTGCGGGGTGAAGTTGCCGAATAGCTCCGTGCCATTCTTGATCACGCCGTCACCGTCGCGGTCGAGTACGAGCCACGCGTTCCCTGAACCCTGTTTCGGCCAGGAAAACTTCTTGTAGCTCCCATCGCCCTTCAAGTCGAAGGTGACGTAGTCTCCCTTGGTTGGATCTGTAAACTGGAACCCTATACCTTTGGTGTCGATGATCACCGGAGACTGACCGTTTATCTCCTGATACGAACAGGTGCTCGTGTTCCAGTACCAGTATTCCGGCGGGGTTAAGGTATATGGCGGCGGACCCGACGGAGTACAGAGACCAAAAGAAGTTGTGCCCAAACAGAAAACAGCGATCGCCGCTATCGAGTGAGTAAGACGTTCCATAAGCTCTCTCTCTCTCGTTTCTCGGTTTGGTAATGCGCGAGGATTGTACCAGCCTACTGCACCTGGCAGGTTGAAAACCGCCTGTGGGATCGGAGTGCTCTGCGGAAGCGCGCAGGCGGGTGCTAATTGCTAGTGAATCCAGAGTGCGAATCGTTTCAAACTAAATATGAAGCGCAATGACTTTTGTTTAGTCGCAAGGAGCCTTGTTTCTCACACTCCCCGCCACATTTCCTGGAGCCCCAGTCGGTCGCGTCTGATAATCTTCTCTGCGACGCAGCGGCGCTCGATCCCGCTGCTCTTCTTCAGGCCTCCTCTTCACCCTCCTGTGCCGAACGAGCGCGGCCTGTCAATTATCGCCAATCCAGAGGAGAACCAATGAAGCTTTCTCAACTCATTCCTGTGTTTCTGATTGCTACCGGAATTGCAGTTGCCCAATCTCCCGCCGCTTCTTCCAGTGACGATTCCAAGCCGACTCCGCCGCCTGCAGCCAGGAGCTTTGATCTTTCGGCGATCGACAAATCCGCCGATCCCTGCGAAGACTTCTACCAATACGCATGCGGCAACTGGGTCAAGGACAACCCCATTCCCGCCGACCAGGTCCGCTGGGCGCGCTCCTTCTCGCTGCTCGGTGAGCGCAACCGCTACCTGCTCTGGCAGGAGCTCGACGCCGCCTCGAAAGATCCCAAGACTCCGCTCCAGAAAAAGTATGGCGACTTCTATGCCGCCTGCATGAATACAGACCTGATCGAGTAAAAAGGACTGGAGCCGATCAAGCCCGCCCTTGACCGCATTGCCGCGCTCAACGACACAAAGGGGCTCGCGACGCTGATCGGCGGTCTTGCCGAGCAGGGCGATCCCGCTCCGCTCTTCCGATTCGGCGTACAGGTCGACGAAAAGGATGCTTCAAAACAGATTGCCAGCGTAGGCCAGGCTGGACTCTCGCTGCCGGATCGCGATTACTACCTCTCGGATGGCAAGCGCTTCCAGACCATCCGCCAGCAATATCGCGAGCATGTAATCAAGATGTTCACTCTCGCCGGCGATTCGCCCGAGCAGGCCGCAAAGGAAGCCGATGCAGTGATCAAGATTGAAACCGCGCTGGCCAAGGCTTCCACTAGCCGCACTGCCATGCGCGACCCTGAAAACCGCTACCACATTTACTCCGTCGCCGACTTCCAGAAACTTGCGCCGGATTTCGATTTCGCGGCCTACTTCAAAGACGTCCAGGTGCGCCCCTTCGACACGATCAATGTCGCCACGCCGGACTTCTTCAAACAGCTGAACGAACTCGTCGCATCAGAACCCGTGGAAAGCTGGAAGTCGTACCTCCGCTGGCATACGATTCACGGCTCAGCCGGCAATCTTCCCAAAGCTTTCTACGACGAGAATTTCGACTTCTTCGGTAAGACTCTTGCCGGCCAGAAGGAACGGACTCCCCGCTGGAAGCAATGCACCTCTGAAACCGATCGCGCGCTGGGCGAAGCCGTTGGCCAGGACTGGGTAAAGGCGCACTTCCCGCCCAAGGCCAAGGCCAGCATGGACCAGCTCGTGGCTGCGCTCGAGAAATCTCTCGCCGAGGACATCAAGACGCTGCCCTGGATGAGCGACGACACCAAGAAAGCCGCCGAAGCGAAGCTGGCCCTCTATCGCAACAAGATCGGCTATCCCGAGAAGTGGCGCGACTACTCGGCGCTGATCGTCAAACGCGACGACCCCATCGGCAACATGCATCGCGATGCGGTCTTCCAGCGCAATTACAACCTGAACAAGCTCGGCAAGCCCGTCGATGAGAAGGAGTGGGGCATGACGCCGCCGACGGTCAATGCCTACTACAACCCCTCGATGAACGACATCAACTTCCCCGCCGGCATCCTTCAGCCCCCGTTCTTCGACCCGGACATCGATCCGGCCGTCAACTTCGGCGGGATCGGCGTGGTCATCGGACACGAAATGACGCACGGCTTTGACGATGAAGGCTCGAAGTACGACGGCCACGGCAACTTGCGCGAGTGGCAGACTGCCGACGACCGCAAGAAGTTCGTCGAGCGCACCGACTGCGAAGTGGCCGAATACGGCGGCTTTGAGGCGGCTCCGGCCCACGGCGACGTGCCCGAAGCCAAGCTCAATGGCAAGCTCACCCTCGGCGAGAATACCGCCGACAACGGCGGTCTGCGCATTGCCTACCTGGCGTTGCTCGACGTCCTGGCCAAGGAAGGCAAGACCATCAACGACAAGATCGACGGCTACACCGAGGCGCAGCGCTATTTCCTCGGATTTGCCCAGGTCTGGTGCCAAAACCAGACCGAACAAGCCGCTCGCCAATCGGCCATGACCGATCCCCACTCACCCGGCCGCTGGCGCGTCAACGGCACGGTGCAGAACTTCGACCAGTTCGGCAAGGCATTCGGATGCCACAAGGGCCAGCCGATGTACCCCGAAAACTCCTGCCGCGTCTGGTAGACAATCCAATACCGTCGAGCCGCGGCGATGCAAGCCGCGGCTTCGGCGTCTTCAGCACCGTGCCTTTCACGCTCCGTCCATTCCCTTTCAGTACGGTTGACATTGCACGCTTTTCTGCGTCCAATGCCCATCGGTTATTCGCACCTGACAGGCACGAGGGCGATATGCTTTTTCACGCCGCATTACCCCGTTTTCCTCCCAGCAGAACACCTTGTTTCGGCCTATCTTGTGCTGAAACTAGGCATAACAAGCCCTCGCCTTTTACAATGCATCAGGGACCCATCCCAAACCCAGCTCTGCTGCGGAATAAGCACACTTGGCGGCGCTCGCCGGACCAGGATGAAGGAATCGCATGAAGTTCAGGAAATTCGGCAAGGCACTTCTGATGACTGCCATCTCTGCTGGCGTCGTCATCGGCATCTCGTCTTGCGTGCAAAGTTACTCGGTCGGCTATCTCTACGTCACCGGGACTCAGACTGCCTCAACCACGGGTCAGGCGTCATCAGCGGCTTTAAGATCGATCACAATACAGGCAATCTCGTTCCCGATTGCCGGCCTGCCCGTCAGTTCCGGCGGAGCCAACCCCAGCGCGCGCCGTACTGCTCACCGGGGGACGCTTCGTGTATGTGCTGAACCGGGGCACAACTTCGGACGGCGGACCTTGCAGTGCCACCGATGTCTGCTCCAACGCAAATATCACCCAGTTTTCAATCGGCGGAAATGGTGTACTGGCCCCCCAGGGCACCTACTACACCCAGGGAAACAATCCCTTCCGCATGATTGCCGACTGCCTCCGGCGCACACATCTATGGTCCTCGACCACGATGCGCCTAACGGCACCGGTTGCTCGCTGGTCTTTGGCCCAGCTGTAACGACCTGCGGCGACATCACCGCTTTTTCCGTGGACTCCACGACCGGGCGACTGAGCTACGTCCTTAACTCTCAGGTCACCTCGGCCAGCGGCGCGCCTCTCCCCTACTTCCCGGTCCCCGCAAACCCGATCGACTTCACGATTTCATCGAGCTTTTTCCTCACCCTCAGCGGAACTCCAGCAACGGGCGACTCGGTCTTTCCCTACGCCTACAACGTCGCGAATGGCCAGCTGACCATCAACCAGAACAGCTCGCAGCCTCTCGGCATCAGCCACGGAACTGCCATCGTGGTCGCCGGCGGCGTGACCTATGTGCTGGACAATGGTCCCAACACCAATTCACCTCACGAATGGGCAGATCTTTGCCTTCACGCTCGGCGGCAAATGGAGCGCTGCAGGCCCAGGCCAACGGATACTATCCAGACCTCGCGCCATACTCCTACCCGAACTACGTGATCGCGTCAACAACGGCAAATGGCTCTACGTGCTGAACCAGGGCGACAATACCAACACCAACAACGCCCAGAGCGGCATTGCGGCATTCATGATCACCAACCCGTACCAACTCTCGCCAATTGCCGGGCAAGGAGCAGACTGTCGGCACCGGCGCCGGTCCGCAATGCATCCTTGAGGATCCGTCAAACCAGTTCATCTACACCGCCAACTTCAACAGCTCAACAGTCACTGGCCTCTCGATTGACCAAAACGCCGGCGTTCTCGACCCCGCTAAGCCAGCAAACAAAAGCAAAGGACAGTTATGCGCTTCCCGGTCCCGCGACATGGTGCGTCGCCACTGGGCGTACAAGCTAACACCCTTGCGTCGATGTTTTCGGATTGAGAACGGCCGTCCAGGTCGTTCCAATCCGACCGCAAAGGCTTGACAGTGCAGAACGCAGCCGATTCGCAGACCGTCGCACGACGGATTCTGGCATCAGAGATCGGCACAAAGATTCAATATTGAAGGGCACGAAGTTGGCTCCAACACGAAAGATGCGCATGAAGTTCAACAAACCGATTCAGTTGCTGGCAATTTCCGCCGCGAGCCTGCTGGCAGCCTCGTTCCTCTCCGCCTGCTCCACGCTCACGGTGGACTTCGTGTATGTGACCAGCGCCAAAGCGGCCGGCCCCAACAACTACGGAGAGGTCAACGTCTTCGAAATCAACTCCGAATCGGGCCGCATGCGCCAGATCGTCACTTCGCCCTTTCCATCCGGTGGACGCAATCCGGTGGCCGAGGCCGTTTCGCCTGACGAAGCAGATCTTTACGTCGTCAACCGCGACGACAACTCCATCGTCCAGTTTGTGATCGGCACCGACGGCAAGCTCTATCCGCAGAACACCGTGAATACTCCCGGAATCTTTCCCCTGGGTGTCAGTGTTGCGGGAAGTTACCTCTACGTGCTCGATACCTTTCAGCCGTTGCCGACTTGCAGTCCAGCCTCGCCCTGCTCAGGCTCCGTCGCCGTGTTTCCTATCCTGAACACCGCACAAGCAGCCGCCCTCAAGCCCTCCCAACCGGCAAACACCCTGGGAACACCCGTGGTGAACACCAGCATCAGCGCCAGCTATTGGCCCCTCTTGCTGTCGGGCACAGCCGCATCTGATGTTTTCGTCCCCACGGCAATCACAGTGTCCTCTGGCGGTAGCGTCTACGCCACCGGCTACGATTCCACGACAAATCTCGGCTATGTATTTGGGTTCACGACCGGCTCCGACGGCACGCTCACCGCAATCCCCGGCTTCCCGGTTGCGGTTGGAACGCATCCCAGCGCCATCGCAAGCGACGCATCCGGCGCCTATCTCTACGTCACCGACTCCGCGCAAAACGTGGTCCACGGCTTCCAGATCAGCGGCGGTGCTTTGACAGCGCTCAGCGGCAGCCCATTTGCTACCGGCGGCCAGCCAGGCGCCATCGTACTCGACGCTACCGGCAAATATGCCATGGTCGCAAACACACAGGACTCCAATCTCAGCGTCTACTCTGTGAGCGCCGGCAATCTGAGCCGCCTGGGGACATACACCACCGGAACGCAGCCAGTGGCGATCGGCATCGACCCATCACTAAATCAGTACGTGTATACGGCAAATTTCCTCGGCAACAATGTTTCAGGTTTTCAGTTGAATCCCGCCGATGGTTCACTCCTGAATTCGCAGTTTTCACCTTCAGCAGCCAATCCCAATCCAACGGCGGTCGCAGCCGTTACGCATGGCAGTACCAAGAAATAGCTCTGCAGCCGTCTGCAAAAGCGGCCGGTTTTGAGCGGCAGAAGAAGCATTCGGTTCGAAGCAGCATCCCTTTCAGGGCTTTTACAATGACTGAGAGGTACCTTAACCAGCACTCTCTGGGCTTAACATTGACGGCCCGTGACGAAGGAAGCGCATGAAGTTCAGCAAATTGAGACAGCTCTTGCTGGTCTCTGCCATCGGCCTCGTTGTGGCCACGCTCTTTTCAGGTTGTCAGCTCGTGACGATCGACTATCTCTTCGTCGCCACCTCCGCAAGCACGATTTCCGGCAGCAGCACCACCGCTTGTCCGGCCGGAGAGATCGAGACCTACGCCGTCGATTCGCAGTCTGGCGCGATTCGTACCGGCGCTCCCCAGGTTTGCTCCGGCGGCACCACGCCTGTGGCCCTTGCCATCTCTCCTGGACACGAGAACCTCTACGTTGCCAATCAGGTAGACATGAACATCGTCCATTTTGCCGTTGCCACCAACGGCGTTCTCACCAAGAAGGACAGTGTTTCGCTCGCCGCCGTGCCCGTGGCCATGACCGTCAGCCCCGATGGCAACACGCTCTACGTCGTTTCCGGAACGACGACGGCAACTCTGTCTGCTTTCACGCTGTCTTCGGGCGCTCTGGGTACGTCAGCTGCCAGCCAAGCCAGCCTCATCATTCCGGGGTTCGCGACAGATTCCGTTGTGCCGACCAACGTTACCGTTCTCGCGAACGGAAGCGCAGTCTACGCTACCGCTTATGACATGTCCTCCTACAATCCTGGAGGCATCACCACCAGCACCGCAAGCCCCGGCTGGGTGTTCGGATTCACCACGGGCTCCGGCGGTGCATTGACCCCGACTGCCGGTAGCCCTTACGGCGCGGGCGTTAAACCGACCGCCCTAGCGGCCGATCCCACCAACCGCTTCGTTTACGTCACTGACTTCGCATCGAACCAGATGATCGGCTACGGCATTTACAGCGGCAACACCCTCAGCTTTCTCTTGAACGGCCCCTACAAGACCGGCGGCCAGCCTTCTTCAATCAACATCGACCCTCGCGGCAAGTTCATCTATGTTTCCAATTCGCTCGACTCCACAGTAACGGCATATGTGATCGACTTGCCGACCGGCACGCCATCCACCGCTGTGAACACTACTGGTTCTCAAACCAACAACACTGACACGCAGCCTGTTTCTGTCGCAGTCGATCCCGCGCTCGGCCGCTACGTCTACACAGCCAACTTCCTCGGCAATTCGGTCTCAGGTTTCAGGCTCGATCCAACCGCAGGCACGCTGAAGCAGACACAGGCCACACCGTATCCCACGGGCATTCATCCGACGGCCCTCGTTCTGGCGCCGCACGGCAACCATGCCACACAGACTGTAACGCCCTAGCAAACCTGTCTTCGAGACAACAAGCAAAAGCCCAGTCAATCGGCTGGGCTTTTGCTTGCTCTGCGCAATCCTCTACCTAATCGTTTTACTGGCGGCTCGCGCATCGCTATACTGGCTCCGCATCGCCGGTCCGAAAATAAATGCGCGGAACCGCCAGGAGAACGTCTCGTGTCTCGTCGCCTTCAGATCACTTCGCTCTTCATCCTCGTCCTTCTTGCCTCATCGTCCCGTCCCCTTTTTGCCGCACCAGCGCCAGATCACGACCAGTTTCGCGTCGCCGTCTATATCCCCGTTTTTGTCGTCCAGAAGATGAAGGACCCCGCATACCTTGAAAAGTCGTGGGATGACCTCTCCAGCCAGGTCAAAGTCGACAAAGTCTACATCGAAACCTATCGCAGCGGAACCATCGCCGACGACGCCAATCTCGAGCAGGTCAAGGCGTTCTTCGCCTCCCACCATGTCCAAACGGCGGGCGGCATAGCCTACGTAGGCCGGGGCGATACCGCGGGCTCCGATGCACCCGACGACGCCGGCGGCCAGTTCGTCTCCATGTGCTACACCGACCCCAAACAGCGCGACTACGTCAAACACATCGCTGAGATCACCGCGCGCCATTTCGACGAAATTATCCTTGACGACTTTTTCTTCAACAACACCAAGTACGACTCCGACATCGCCGCAAAAGCCAACCAGACGTGGGACGCATTCCGCCTCAAGCTCATGGATGACGTCTCTCGCGAACTCGTTCTCAGCCCCGCGCGCGCCGTCAATCCCAAGGTAAAAATCATCATCAAGTTCCCCAACTGGTACGAGCACTTTCAGGCCAACGGCTACGACCTTGACCAGCAGCCAAAGCTTTTTGACGGCATCTACACGGGCACAGAAACCCGCGACCCCGAAGACAACGACCAGCATTTGCAGCAGTACGAGAGCTACGAAATCATCCGCTACTTCGACAACATCGCCCCCGCCCGCAACGGCGGAGGATGGGTTGACGTCTACGACTCCCGCTACATCGACCGCTATGCCGAGCAGCTATGGGACACCATGCTCGCCAAAACGCCGCAGATGATGCTCTTCCAATACAGCGATCTGCTCCGACCCGCAGAGATGGGCACACGCAAAGCTTGGAGCAGTATGCCCACCACCTTCACGGATGCTGGTCTCGATAAATGGCATGCCGACTCAGGCTCCAGCTCACCCATCACCTATGCAACTGTCGCCGGCTACGCGCTGTCTCAGGTCAATTCGTTCCTCGGCAAACTCGGCAAGCCGATAGGCATCGCCAGCTACAAGCCATACCAGTCTACCGGCGAGGACTTCCTCCAGAACTACCTTGGCATGATTGGCATTCCCATCGACATGCGCCCCGATTTTCCGAGCGATGCACACACGGTGCTCCTCACAGAAGAAGCCGGATTCGATCCCGACCTCATTAGCAAGATTCGGACCCACCTCGAACACGGCGGCAACATCGTGATTACCACCGGACTCCTGCAGCAGCTTCAAGACAAGGGACTCAAACAAATCGCTGACATCCACATCACCGGCAACGTGCTCAGCGTAAATGCGTTTTGGGGAGGCTACGGGGCCGGAAGCGGCGCGGATCTTGGCAACACCTCAGAGATTCTCGTTCCCGAAATTGCGTTTCTCACCAACGACGCATGGCCCATCGTGCGCGGAACCGCCAACGGCCGTGGTGCGCCGCTGCTGCTGATGGATCGTTATTCCAAGGGAATTCTGTACGTGCTCACCATTCCCGAAAACGCCAACGACCTCTACTCGCTGCCGCAGCCCGTACTTACCGCACTCCGCCGTTACATTCTCTCTGGCTTCCCGGTCATCCTCGACGCACCCAGCAAGGTAAGTCTCTTCGCATACGACAACAAAAGCTTCGTCATCGAGTCCTTCCTCGACGCACCGACGGACGTAACCATTTCAATCCCCGACCAGGTTTCGCACCTGCGCAATCTTGCAACCGACGAAAATATCAAGGGCACTCTCACCTCCGGCGCTCGAGGCTCGCGCCGTGCGCCTCACGCCGAATTCCATATCACCATCCAGCCCCACAGCTTTGTCGCCTTCGCCGAGGGTCAATAGCGGATAACTCGATGAGTGACTCGGCCTGATAGCCCAATTGAGAAAAGCCATGCTTTACTGGCTCAAACTTAGAACCGAAACCAAGTATGCTTCCCTCTGGGTGAACGGGGCTGTCGCATCCTTACCTAAGAAGAGGTCCTACCTGTGACGCAGAATTTCGCCGTAATTATCCTTGGTGGTACCGGGCAAGTCGGCGGTGCGGCCGTCGCGGAACTGCTGGCAATTCCGGAATGTCGCGAAGTGGTGATGGTCACCAGAAAGCCCATTACGCCGCGATCGCGGGTGCGCAACGTCGTTCTTGATACCGGCGCTGCCGACTTTGCCGAGCGCACTGCCGCCCTTGGTCGCGACGTCTTAAGCCAAGGTCCTGTCAGCGCCGTCAGCTGTGTGGGTGTCGGTTCTGGATCAAGGCGCTGGAGCGAAGAAGAATTGAAACGACTTGAGGTCGGCGTCGTCGGCGCCTTTGCGCTTGGCTGTCATGACGCCGGAATCGCCCAGTTTTGCCTCCTCTCCGCGGCAGGAAGCACAACTCGCAGCAAGATTCGCTATGCGCGAGTAATGGGCATGAAGGAAGACACCGTACGAAATATCGGTTTTGCCCGCCTCGCCATCTTTCGCCCCGGCATCATTGTCGGCAATGCTCATACCCCGGCCTGGGTCGGTTGGTTGGGAAGCCTCGTGCCCGGGTCGTTTGGCAATATTGATCAGCGAATTCTCGGTCGCTCAATCGCCGCAGAGATAGCTTTGCACGATGGAGAGGCTGGAGAAGTTACCCGCGAAAATGCAGCGATGAAAAAACTCGCTGCGCATCTCAATAGCGTGTCTTAGAAATTATTCGGCCAACCGAGCATGGGAGGATGGCGATGACCCGCAACTAATGGGTTGCATATTCAGGAGATCGGTTGCCGATAGCATTTCGTGCGGTGAGCGAGCGAGCAGAAGCCATTTCCCCGCACTCACCTCCACACATGCATCCACCCACGCAGGATACGCTGCGCAGGCTTCTCCACAAAATGCAACGCCACAAGCGCCAATATTATCAGCAGCACATAGCTGATCCACGGATCGAACCGCGCCAGTCCCAGCCGATCAAGCACATGCGAATCGTGAATCATGTTCCACAAGTTGAAATGCAGGAGGTAGAGGCAGTAGCTCGCCTCGCCCACAAACACCAAGGGACGCATGCCTAACAGTTTCGACAACGGGTTTATCCCAGCTAGGCCGAGAATTATGCAACCAAACAGTGGCATAAAAAAGCCGTCGTGCAGCAGCGGATAAGGCAGCCGATGCGCCTGGGTAAGAATTGCAAACGTGGCAGCAAATCCAAAGATTCCCACTGCCAGCCGTCGCTTCCCCATCCGCGGCACCATCTCATCCAGATTCGCCAGCATCACGCCAAATACGAAGCTCGCCAGATGCGGTATCGGCGTGTACTTCAGCGCCTGCAGCCACTTTCCGTAGCTAAAACGATCCACATTCGCGAGGCCATCGGGATTAAATATCACGTATAACGTTCCCGGTACCATCCCCAGCATCCACACCATGCCCATCTTCGCCAGGTGCGGTCCCACCTGCTCCGGCTTCTTCCAGCGAGACATCCACGGAAAGAGTACGTAGTAGAACGACTCGGCCGACATCGTCCATGCCGGAGTATTCAAAAACGTCGCGATCTCGGGAATCCACCCCTGCAGTAAAAGCGGAGAAAGCGCCATGCCCGACCAGAACATTGCATGCGTGTGTTCACCCCATTCGATCGGCACCATACGAAACGCCAGTATCAGGCTGAGTAGATAGATGGGATAGAGCCGCGTGAATCGAGCCTCATAAAACCGCACGTTGTTCAACTCGCCCGCGCGCGTCTTGGCATTATAGTTGTACCCCAGCACGAAGCCCGAGAGCAGGATGAAAAAGCTCACCGAAGCATAGCCGGCATTCACCACCGGCGCCAGTGGACCAAACCAGTTTGGATTAGAAAAATGAAAGAGGACAATGTTGATAGCCGCAAAGCAGCGCAGGCCTGTAAGTGCATCAAGCCGCGCTGGCTTCTTCATTTCCACTTGCTGTTTAGACGCCAAATCGCCGCCAGCTGACGCAATTGCTAAAGGCCCAGGTTCCTATGAACCCGCCAACATCTGACCACTGACAATTGACCACAGTATTTCAGGCCGTCACCAGTGACCCAACCTTTTCGCCCAGCACCACGCGCCGGATATTGCCGGGCTGGTTCATGTTGAAGATGATCATGGGCAGGTTGTTGTCCTTGCAGAGGCTCACGGCAGTGAGGTCCATCACCTTCAGCCCTTGCCTAAGGATTTCCATGTAGGTGATCTCGTCGTACTTCACAGCGTCCTTCACCAGCACCGGGTCGGCGCTGTAGACGCCTTCGACTTTGGTCCCCTTCAGCAGCACATCGGCCTTGATCTCCATCGCCCGCAGGCTCGCCGCCGTGTCGGTCGAAAAGAAGGGATTCCCGATACCCGCAGCAAAGATCACTACTCGGCCCTTCTCCAGGTGCCGCACGGCCCGGCGTCGAATGTACGGCTCTGCCACCTGGTTCATGAACACTGCGGTCATCACACGGCATTGTACTTCGCGCTGTTCCAGTGAGTCCTGTAGCGCAATCGCGTTCATTACCGTGGACAGCATGCCCATGTTATCGGCGGCAACCCTATCCATCTCCTTCGCCTGCTGGGCCACGCCGCGAAAGAAATTGCCACCTCCCACCACGATTCCGATCTCCACGCCCAAGCTGTGGACATCGGCGATCTCTTCCGTGATCTCAGCGACTTTCCCGGCGTCCAGGCCAAACCGGTTCGGCCCAGCCAATGCTTCTCCCGAAAGCTTCAAAATAATCCGCTTGTACATGCCTTTTCGAGTATCGCATACGCGAGGGACCAATTGATTGGATCCTTCTGCAAGTGCAGGGCCCTTCGCCTGCGCAGACTGCAACTTCGCTTCATTACACAACCGCAACATTCATCGCGACTTGGCACGCGCTAAGTTAACTCGCGCGACTCCTGAATCAAGCTCGTAACTTGACAGCCGGCTCCGGCTGCGCTACTTTGCAATGTAAAGTGAGCGTGCGATGAGTTTTCCGATCCATCCGCTAGACAAGGCTCTCGGCGATATCACAAGCATCCGCCGCCAGGTGGCTCGTAGCACCGAATTCCGCGGCTACGGCGCTGCCACCCTCGCAGTGACCGGCTTGCTTGCCATCCTCGCCGCTACCGCTCAGGCCTTTTTGCTGCCAGATCCGGCGAGCCACATCGGTATCTACCTGCGCATCTGGATGACCACGGCAATTCTCTCGGCTGTTCTCATCGGGTTGCAGACTCTCACACGCACCCGACGAATCCACTCCGGCATGGCGGACGAGATGATCCTCATGGCCGTTGAACAATTCCTGCCCTCAGTAGGTGCAGGCGCACTCATTTCGGTCGTGCTCGTCCGCTTCGTTCCCGGCTCGGTCTGGATGCTCCCGGGCTTTTGGCAAATTACCTTCAGCCTCGGCGTCTTCGCGTCCTGCAGATTTCTCCCTAAGCCCATGACAGCCGCAGGTTGCTGGTACCTTCTCACGGGCCTCACCTGCATCGGACTCGGCGACACGCGCGCACTCACTCCATGGACCATGGGCATCGCCTACGGCGTCGGACAGTTGATCGTCGCGGCGGTGTTGCTCTGGGGCTCCAAAGAGGATCCGGATGAAATCTAAGGCCCACAGTACTGAAGGACGCTTCGCTTACGAAGGCCTCGATCGCGTCATCCACGAACGCGCACGCCTCAGCGTACTCACTTCGCTTATCACCAATCCAAAGGGCCTCGCCTTCAACGATCTCAAGCAACTCTGTGCCTTGACCGACGGCAACCTCAGCCGCCACCTAAGCGTTCTGGAGAACGCGAAGATGGTTGAAATCATCCGCGGCCACGATCGAAACCGCCCGCAAACCACTTGTCGTATCACGGCGTCCGGCCGCAAACGCTATCTCGAATATCTCGCAACCCTGGAACAGGTAGTGCGCGACGCAGCAGGAGCCAATCCCAACGCAGCAGCCTCAACCCTGCTGCAAAATCTGACGCCCTCCCGGGCCTGATTTATTTCCGTTCATTAACTTTACAATGCAAAGCTGCAGCGGGTTCAGAAACGCGTTCATTCAATATGTGAGGGAACTTTACAATGCAAAGCGAATCAGAATCCGGCCTTCACGTCGCCATTATTATGGATGGCAACGGCCGCTGGGCCACACGCCGCGGGTTACCGCGAGTTGCCGGTCACCGCGCCGGCGTCGCCGCAGTGCGACGCGCAGTCGAACATGCCCCCGATCTTGGCATCCACACTCTCACACTGTATGCATTTTCATCCGACAACTGGGCACGCCCCGCGCAGGAAGTGCAAAGCATCTTCTGGATCATCCGCGCATTTCTTCGTCTCGAATGCGACAGGCTGCAACAGCAAGGCGTGCATCTCGAAGTCATTGGCCGTCGCGATCGAATTCCCGCGCCGCTGCTCCGAGAAATAGAACGCACCGAGTCCACCACCGCCGATGGACATACTCTGAAACTGCGAATTGCCATCGATTACTCTTCGCGAACCGCCATTGCCGAAGCCGCAGTCTTGGCAGCGACCGATTCAAATCTAAACCAGCCGCTCACTTCCGAACACGTGCGCACGATCCTTGCTCATGCGCTTAAGTCCAACTGCGGCGATGTCGACCTCCTCATCCGGACGGGCGGAGAACAGCGACTCTCCGACTTTCTGCTCTGGGAATCTGCATACGCAGAACTCGCCTTCACCGACCGCATGTGGCCCGACTTCGATGAATCTGATCTCGCGTCCGCGGTGAGCGATTTCAATCACCGCGAACGGCGATTCGGCGCCATCCCTGCCGCCTCCGTCCAGCCGATATCAATTCTTTCCAGAAGAACTCGATGATGCCCTCGACTTCGCCTCCCCTCACTGTTTCGGGCGCGCTCCGCGTCAAGTTCATCCTGCCCGCACTTACCGAGGCCACCGATACCTACTGGCGCCCAATCAAATATTCGCTCTTTCCGCCGCTAGGACTCGCCACACTGGCCGCCTATCTATCTCCGGACGATCACGCGGTCATCGTTGACGAGCACGTCGAGCCCCTCACTCTTAATGACACTCCCGACCTCGTCGTCATCCAGGTCTACATCACCAACGCTTACCGTGCGTACAAGATCGCCGATCACTATCGCAGCATCGGCGCATTCGTATGTCTTGGCGGACTCCACGTAACATCACTCCCCGACGAAGCCGCAACTCACGCCGATGCCATCTTTCTCGGCCCCGGCGATCAGACGTTTCCGCAATTCCTCAAGGATTTTCGCGCGGGCGTACCGATGACCGCATATGCATCAACGACGGGCCGCACCCTGGAGCGCATTCCGCCGATTCGCCGCGATCTCATTCGACGCGCGTGTTACCTCGTTCCCAACTCCATCGTTGTCACGCGCGGCTGCCCCCAGCACTGCGACTTCTGCTACAAGGATGCCTTCTTCCAGGGCGGTCGCAGCTTTTACACCCAACGCGTGGACGATGCTCTAGCCGAGATAGATCGCCTTCCGGGCCGTCACCTCTACTTCCTCGATGACCATCTTCTTGGCGATCGTCACTTCGCCGAGGCGCTCTTCGCCGGCATGAAAGGCATGCGCCGTCTCTTCCAGGGTGCGGCCACGGTCGATTCCATTCTTCGCGGCGATCTGATCGAGCGTGCCGCTGAAGCGGGCCTGCGCAGCATTTTCGTCGGATTTGAAACCCTCACGCCCGATAACCTGCGCCGCTGCAATAAACGGCAGAATCTGGGCCGCGACTACAAGGCGGTGACCGACCGCCTTCACTCCCTGGGCATCATGATTAACGGCAGCTTCGTTTTCGGGATGGACGATGATGGCGAGGACGTCTTCCGCCGCACTGTCGACTGGGCCGTCGAGCACGGCATTACTACCGCGACCTTCCACATCATGACGCCGTATCCCGGCACGCAACTGCACTCCCGCATGATGCGCGAAGGCCGCATCGTTACGCACGACTGGAATCTCTATGACACGCGCCACATCGTCTACAGCCCGGCGCGCCTCTCGCCTGAAGCACTCAAGAGCGGATACGAC
Source organism: uncultured Acidobacteriaceae bacterium (assembly GCA_963735215.1). Taxonomy (GTDB): domain Bacteria; phylum Acidobacteriota; class Terriglobia; order Terriglobales; family Acidobacteriaceae; genus Telmatobacter. The sequence continues at coordinate 255,319 of CAVTKF010000024.1, forward strand.
TGGGCCTACCGCGAGTTTTACCGCTGGTCCTCAATCGCCAGTGCATCTTTACACCATGGCGCGCTCAAGCACCAACTCAAACACCTTTTCTACGCAGCGGGGTGGAAGAAGTTCGAGCCGCTCTGGGACATGCTCATCCGCGCCCGCCAACTCACTCGAGTCACGCCGCTGCTCGAAGCCGTCCTCTCCCGTGTCACCAGTGCGGGGCTCGGATCCCGCCGCGCTCCAGCGTCGGATCCGTTCCCAATCCTTTCATCTGACATGGCTTCTCGCCGATTTTCTCCGCGCAGAACTGGATAGTGAGCATATCAACGTCAATTTCCTTACTCATCCAGAAAAGCAAGTCCAGAAGCCGAAGTCGCAGCGACCCGCTTTCGTTTTATGCGGTTTTCCGTCCAACTGTCCACAGAACGGAGCGAGTGCGCTCGTGCGACAGGGTAGACAGCAGGGTGCGACCCTTTCGAAAATGGTTCCCTTTACCAAGTCGTAAATTCCGTGAAACCCGGCGCATCTGCGCGCTCCGAATCTGCATCGTAGCAATTAAGGTGGACTGCCTTTCTAGTACGGCCGCCTAATTAAAGACGGCATCCTGAAGACTCGAGGTCGTTGTCCTATTATTCAGGACTCAAACCATCGAAAGCGTCTTCAAGATATGGTGCCCGCATAAAAGCCCGTTACATCGCCCTGTATTGATCGGCGATGTTTGCGGGAACTTTAGGAGACAGACATCGACCCGGTGCCAAGATCCTGAAGATTCAGAGACTTCGGAGAATCGAAGCAGTAAGTCGAAGCTTAGATCTCCGACTTCAAATCACGCAAGAAACTCAGGGCGAATTCCCTGTAGGGACTCTCCGCGATTGCGGCGCTCAAGAGATCGTTGCGGCGCATGGCATTCGCCCTCTGTAGTATTCGTCGATCTTCCGATAAGCTCATCCGCGCCATAGACGCCGGTGAGGGAGACTCTTCGCGAACTTTCTTTCGCTTCATTTTACCGGCACTGCCGGACTTATGGAGGATTACGATGCAAACACCCCGCACAAACCTGTTTTCATCCACGCTCGATTTCCTAACCCGAGCCCGACACGGTGCCATCACCTGCAAAATCAAGATTTTGCTTGCGATTCTCACTGTGTCACTCTTCATCAGTCCCTGCCTTGCCCAAGTCGAAAGCGGAACCATCGCCGGCACGGTCACCGATGCAACGGGCGCTGTAATTCCGAACGCCGCCATTACGGTGACAAACGTCTCTACCAACGCCAAACGAGCCACACAAACTTCGGCCACCGGAGCCTATTCGGTTGTCGGCCTGGAACCAGGCACATACCAGGTCTCGATCAGTTCCGGGCAATTCAAGCCCTATACCGCGAAGTCGAAGTGACCGTCGGCGGCCATGTCACACTCGATGCCAAGCTCTCCGTCAACACCGCAGTCACCGAAGTGGAGGTGCAGGCCTCGGGCGGCGCCATGGTGAACACGCAGACGCAGGAGCTGTCGCAGGTGGTGGATACGCAGCAACTCGCCTCGCTTCCGAGCCTAACGCGCAATCCGTATGACTTTGTCGCGATTTCGGGAAATATCTCGAACGGCGACTGCGTCCAACTCGGGCAGCTCGACGCGGCGATGACGAATACGAACTGCCAGAACTCCAGTATGCGCGGTGTGGGGTTCAACATCAACGGCCAGCGGTCGAGCGGAACCGAGATTCTGCTGGATGGCGTCGAGAACATCCAGGTTTTTACACGACGGAATCGGGACATTCGTGCCGCTGGATTCGGTGCAGGAGTATCGCGTCTCGACAAGCAACTTCGAGGCTCAGTTCGGGCGCGCATCGGGCGGCGTTGTGAACGTTAGCCACCAAGGCTGGCACCAACTCGTTGCATGGGAATGCGTGGGAGTACAACCGGCTGTCGGCATACACATCAAATACAGAAACCAACAATCAACTGGGCGTGCCCAAGGGAACCTTCACGCGCAACCAGTTTGGATTTGACGTTGGGGGACCGGTACTGAAGAACAGGCTCTTCGGCTTCGGCAGCGCGGAGTGGATCCGTGTCCGCAGCGCGGCGAACCTGACGGCTGGCGTGCCCACGCCCGAGTTTCTTGCTGCGGCGGCGCCGAATATTCAAAGCTTTTTCAGTCACGTATGGCGGAGGAAAGACGTTCAATTTCACACAGACCTACTCGGCGTGCGGATGTTTATGGGAGTTCGGTGCCGGCCGGGCTTGATCCCACGACACCGACGTTCGGGAATCGGTGGCATTCACTGCGCCGCAAAACGCCGGCGGCGGACTGCCTGGAAATACCTACAATATTCGTGGCTGCGCGCGGACTACAATCTCAGCGACAAGACGCAGATGTTCGGCCGGTTTGTGGAGTACCACGAGGTCGATCAGCCGGGTACGCGTTTGCGTCTCGCCTTATTCGCAGTACAACGTGGGCCAGACCGCGGAGGATCAGGCTTACCTGTTCAGCCTGTCCCATCGTGTTCAGCGCCGTCTCTCGCATCGGCAACCAAGCTGAGCTTCAGCCGCTTCAATACCTTCCACTCCTATGACACGAAGCTGCAAGACGTGCCGACACTGGACGTCTCGGTGAATGCCCAGATTCCCGGAACCGGCACGTTGATTCAGCTGCCGGGCTTCTATTGCAACGAATCCGGCGCAATGGCGGCCTGCCCTTTGGCGGCCCGCAGAATCAGTCGCAGATCAACGAGGACTTGAGCTGGGTGAAGGGCAAGCATTCGATGCAGTTCGGCACGCAGCTCATTTACATCCAGGACAATCAGGCGTACGGCGCATACGCGCAAGCCGTGGAACAACTGGGAAATAACCGCGCCGCAGGGATTGACAAACCTGTATACCGGGAGACCTGTTCCAGTTTGAGGCGGCGGTCGACCCGAAGGGAGCGCTGCCTTGCGTAAGAAATCCATACACGGGAGATTTGACTCCGACTGCGGGTTGCTCGATCAATCTCCCTGCCATTTCGCCGAGCTTTGCGCGCAGCGAGCGGTTCAAGGAATGGGCTGTGTATGCGCAGGATTCATTCAAGGTAACGCCCCGAAGTTCACGGTGAACTATGGGCTGCGGTACGAGTACTACGGCGTGCAGCACAACAACAACCCGAACCTGGATTCGAACTTCTACTATGGCCCGGGGGCCACGCATACCGGAGCAGATGAGGAGCGGGCAGGTGTTCACGGTTCCGAACAGCCCAATTCACAGATTGTGGAATCCGACATATGGCACGCTGGCGCCGCGCGTCGGATTTGCGTTCGATGTCTTCGGCAACGGGCGGGATTCGATTCGCGGCGGCTACGGCATCTCGTACGAGCGGAACTTCGGCAACGTAACGTTCAACGTGATTCAGAATCCGCCGAATTATGCGCGTGATCGTGTCAACAACATGACAGTGACGCAATCTCGCAATTTGGGTCCACTGGTTCGGATTCGGCGGCCTCTGGGCGGAGCCTCCGGGAGCGTTCTGCCTGCCGCCGACCAGCCTGCGGCACGTCGATCAGAACATCAGGACGGCGCAGACGCAGTTCTGGAGCATGGCTCTGGAGCACCAGATCACGCGCAACACGTTCGTTTCCTTGCAGTATGTGGGCGCGCGCGGCGTTCACCTCTATGACATCAAGAACTACAACGGATTGGGCAGCGGGAACTGTGCGCTTGGCGACCCTGTCACAGACCCTCTGGGCCGCCAAGATCCGGACGGCAACGTCCTTCAAGCTCTGACGCGGCTCAATCCTCAGTATTCGAACATCAATAACCGGGGTTCCGAGGGCGATTCGTACTACAACGGCGGCAACATTCAATTCCAGTCCAACGAACCTGCACCACACCGGACTGAGCATCGTGTCGAATTACACGTTTGCGCACGCAGCTGGATAATTTGAGCACGACGTTCTCGGAGACGCAACAATGCGTTCAGCCTGGGATATACGGATCCTTTTAACCCCGCACTGGACTATGGGAACGGTGACCTGGATGTGCGGCACAGGCTCGCTCTCGCGCCGATCTGGTCGACGCCATTCTTCAAGAATCAGAACAACCTGAAGGGCGAGGTGCTGGGTGGATGGCAGGTGGCGGGCATCTACCAGGTGCATACGGGAACGCCGTTCACCTACTTCGACCTCACAAACAATGCAACCGGCTATAACATCGCGCGGTACACGCCGCTCGGTGCAGTTACGCAGACACACGTACAGTCCATTCCAAGCGGCGTAACGGGTGGCGGCGCCAACCTTTATACGATCGGTGAGCTTCCGGCTGCAAACTCGTGGGGCAATCCGAATCTGCTGGGGATTTCAGACTGGGGTCCATGGCCGAGCAACATGATCCAGCGGAATTCCTTCCGCGGGCCGGGATACTGGAACTACGATATGCAGGCGAGCAAGACGTTCCCGATCCATGAGCGGATGAACCTGGAGTTCCGCGCCGAGGGGTTCAACATCTTCAACCATCACAACCTGTTCCTGCAGGAGGGGCTGAACGATGTATCGAGCAACGTAGACCCGATAACGCGGCCTTCCGCAGGTTATTGCTTCGAAGGGCGGGATCGGCAACAACGGCGGTGCGAACGACGAGCGGCGGTTCGGGCAATTCGCTCTGAAGCTCAACTTCTAAAAAAACCAGCTATCCGAAAAACAAATGCCCGGAGCTCCCGCTCTGGGCATTTGCCACTTGCATCCCCTCGGGGAATGAATCTTCCACAATTGCCGAATTACTCCGCAGCCGCTTCGACAGCCTTGGTCTGCGAAACAGTCCACTCAGGTGCACCCACCTTGAAGCGCGCGAAGCGCCGCACGGTAATGTTCTCGCCCAGCTTGCCCACCTTCTGCGCAATCAGTTCCTTGATGCTCACAGCTTGATCCTTGATGAACGGCTGTTCGAGCAGGCAAACCTCTTCGTAGAACTTCGCCATCTTGCCCTCGAGCATGCGCTCTACGATGTTCGCAGGCTTGCCGCTCGCTGCTGCTTGTGCGCGATAGATCTCCTTCTCGCGCTCCAAATCTTCGGCGCTGACGTCTTCAGGCTTGATGTACCGCGGATCACTCGCAGCGATGTGCATCGCGATGTCTTTCAGCAATTCCTGGAAGTCATCAGTACGCGCCACAAAATCGCTCTCGCAGTTCACTTCCACCATCACGCCGATCTTGCCGCCGGCATGGATGTAGGTGCCTACCGCGCCCTCGTTGGTCGAACGGGCGGCCTTCTTCTGTGCGGAGGCCATGCCGCGCTTGCGCAGCACCACGAAAGCCTCTTCGATGTTCCCCTTGGACTCCTGAAGAGCCTTCAGGCAGTCGCCCATGGGCGCGCCGGACTTCTCGCGAAGATCCTTCACCAACTTTGCATCTATCTTTTCTGCCACTGTCATCTCGCTTCCTTCTCCTGACTACAATTCGAATGCGATGCCACTCAGATGTTCGGCGCCAGAGGCGCGGTTAGCCACACCGCAGGTGTCAAAAGAAAAGCGTGGCAACCAGACTGCGCGGCCACGCTTGTCTCGGTCTGATTCAGAACTTACAGGGCGCGCTCGACCACTTCCTCTTCGTCGATCACCGCTTCTGCCGCCGGAGCCTTGCGGACGCCACCACCAAGGGCCGCGTCAAAATCGACATCTTCTACTGGCGCCGCTTCAGCCGCCGCAGGAGCTTCGCTTTCGGCCGCCGGAGCCTCTTCCGCCGCAAACGCCTTGTCGCCAACCAGGTTCACACCCTCAGCCGCCGAATCGGCAATCTTCGAAGTGAACAGGCGAATCGCACGCAGCGCGTCGTCGTTGCCAGGAATCACGTAATCCACCACCGTCGGGTCGCAGTTGGTATCCACCACCGCCACCACCGGGATGCCCAGCTTGCGTGCTTCCTTCACCGCAATCGCCTCGTTGTTCGAGTCGACGATGAAGAGCGCGTCGGGAAGGCGCTTCATATTCTTGATGCCGGCCAAATTGGCTTGGAGGTGCTTGCGCTCGCGCTCCAGCCGGATTACTTCCTTCTTGGTCAGCAGTTCGTAACGGCCGTCCGTGGCCATATCATCCAATTCCTGAAGGCGCTTCACCGACTTCTGCACCGTCACCCAGTTGGTCAGCAGTCCGCCCAGCCAGCGCTGGTTGATGTACGGCATGCCCGCGCGATTGGCCTCTTCGGCAACGGCATCCTGCGCCTGGCGCTTGGTGCCGACGAAGAGAATCGTCTTGCCGCTCGCGCACAGCTCGGTGACAAACTTCGACGCGTCCTTGAAGAGCTTCAGCGTCTTTTGCAGGTCGATGATGTAAATCCCGTTGCGCTCGCCAAAGATGTATTCCTTCATCTTGGGATTCCAGCGCTTCGTTTGATGCCCGAAGTGAACACCAGCTTCGAGCAGCTCCTTCATTGTGATCGTGGCCATTGGCCTCCTTCGTGGATTGCATCCGGACTAACCTTCGTCTGGCCCGGATTGAAACCCGCTCTCGCGGGGGATTTAAAACCAAGTTGTCAGTTCCGAGTGATCAGTTTTCAGTGACATCAGCTAAACTGCGCCACCCGTAACTGAGGACTGATAACTGACCACTGACGACTATCTCTTGCTGAACTGGAACCGCTTGCGTGCGCCCTTCTGTCCGTACTTCTTGCGTTCCTTCTGGCGAGCATCGCGAGTCATCAGGCCTTCAGCCTTGAGCAGTTTGCGAAGCTCTGGATTGAAAAGAACCAGAGCGCGGGCAATGCCCATCTTGACTGCGTCAGCCTGCGAAGACACGCCGCCACTCGAAACCGTGGTCACCACATCGAAGCTGGAGGCCAGGTCGGCCACCACCAGGGTCTTCTTGGCGGCAACACGCTGCTGCTCGGTCACGAAGTACACGTCGAACGGCTTGCCGTTCACCTTCCACTCACCGGTGCCCGGACGCAGAAAAACACGGGCAATCGCCGACTTGCGGCGCCCCGTCCCGTAATACTGAACCAAATCTGCCATTCAATCCTCTTAGCTCTTGTTCGCTCTTAGCCTTCAGCTCTCAGCCTTCAGCTAGTTTCCAATTCCGATTCGTTCCTGCCTCTACCGTTGGCACCAGCAATTCCAAGCTGAAAGCTGACGGCTGACAGCTTAAAAGCTGCGCGATGAAACTTCCAGCGCCACCGGCTGCTGCGCAAAATGGGGATGCTTGTCGCCACGATAGACCTTCAACTTCGAACCCATCGCACGGCCGAGCTTGCTCTTCGGCAGCATGCCCTTGATCGCCTCTTCCAGAATCTTCTCCGGTTTGCGGGTCAGCAGGCGCGAGAACTCTTCCTCACGCAGACCGCCAGGGAAGCCGGTGTAGCGGCGATAGACCTTCTTCTGGCTCTTCAGACCCGTCAGGCGGACCTTCTCGGCGTTGATCACGATCACGTGATCGCCCATGTCGATGTACGGCACATATCTCGGATTCAGCTTGCCGCTCAGCACATCGGCCGCCTTGGTCGCCAGGCGCCCCAGGGTCTGGCCGCTGGCATCCACTACATACCACTTGCGGTCAATATCCTTGCCGCTCGGAACAAAGGTGCTCATCTCTCTCCTGCCCTCTAGAAACATCAAAAACTACAGCGCAACGCGCCTTGTGCCCATGGCATCCGCGCATGGACTCAAATTTCCACCCACTTCCAAACAATCCTGTTCGGGTGAGGACTGCGGCGCTTGCCCCCTCAAAGGGCCCTGACTCTGCTGGACTTAGCTTGCTGTCCCAGCCGAAGGTGCCTGTTCCGGTCGAATCCAATTAAGGAGTTCAATCAGCCGGGTCCGGGCTAAACTTCATCTCCTCAGTGACTTGACACTGTCTCTGAGGGCCCCACTGCAGACCCCAGGCGCAACACCGCACAAGACCCTTAGGATAACCGAATCCACAAGCAGAGTCAACGAAATGCGGTGCGGTGCGTTCGGGTCGATAGATAAACTTGACCCACTACCCGGAGTGCGGTAGTGTCTCAGTTTGATTAGCCGAACCAAGTTCTTCGCTTGTCGGGCTTAGTGAAGACAGTTTGGATGTCGTTTCCCGTCTGCTTCCGATCCATTGCGTCAGATGGCTGTCGCAGCCATGCTGATCAGAGCGAGCCTGAGTCTTATCCAGAAGCGTCTTCATGCCAGCCATACTACTACGACAGCTACGAGGGGCACGCTATTTCTCTAGGGACGTTGCGCATCTGTGGTGATATGTGGCTCGTTGGCATGCGACGATGCCGCATCCTGTGTAAAATTCACTGGCGGGTGCCCCAGCCTTGCAAGGTAGCGGGTTTGGAAGCCGGACCTCCGAGAGCCTTGGCCTATATTGGCCGCATGCCTGTCGGTTCCCCTCAAGCCCCCGCTTTCAACCCCAAACTCCGCTTCATCGGATGCGCCTCGGTATTAAAGATCACCGAATCAAACTCCAGCGTCGACTCCGGCGCGAACAGCAGATACAGATACTTCAGCGTCTCGGCAAAGAAGAAGCTCTCCATCGCGTCCTTCTTCTGCTTGTCCGCACGTCCTTAAGCGCCGCATACGCCTCTTCGGTCCGGCAATACTTCACCAGCCCATCCAGGTAGGTCCGCCCCATCGCCAGGTACTTCGCATCGTGGGTGTAGTGGTAGAGGTAGTAGGTCGATTCGATAATCTCCGGCCGTCAGTTCGTAACTCGGGCTCGTGATCTGCATCTTCGCGTAATCCAGCGTCTCCGGTTCAATGCCCGCCACGTTCCACATCCTGTAGCTGGAGTCCTGCAGTTCCGCCGCGCGATGCACATCGTCCCCCAGCGCCAGCACCGCGGGAAAGAACGCATCGAGCGCGCCATAGTTCGTATGCGTGCGCTGTCCGGTGTTCATATCCGCCTGACCGTACCAAAGGCCAGTGGGCTGCTCGTCAGCGAGATATTTGTCGATGGCCGCCACACTGTCCAGCCACATACGAGCACAGTCCTTGTCGCCAAACAGGATCGATGCCTTCAGAAGGTACTCATAATACGAATCGATACCGCCCATAATGCCTGCCGTCGGATCGGTCCACTTCCCCGTCTCCACATCGATCTCCGATCCCACCAGTCCGATCGCAGACCTTCTCTTGTACAACTCCACGAGCGCCCGCTTGGCCATGTCGTAGTAATTCTGTTTGCCCGTCAGCCGCGCCAGCATCCCGTATTCCAGCAGCAGCGTCCCAATCTCCGCCGGATTGCTCTTCGTTCCGCGCACCGCGCCCGTGCGCAGATTCACATACTCGTACGGCATCCCCGTCGGCGAATCGAACATGGGAGACATGCGCCGCCCCAGATCATCGGCCAGTTCCAGCAGCCGCTTGTCGCCCGTCATCTCGTAGCAGGAGATCAAACTCCCCAGCAGCCGAATCGTAATCTCGAAATCCTTGACGTAAATATCCTGGTCGAAATTCAGCTTCGTATCGATCAGCGTGCGCGCCTCATCGGCCTGGGGCTTTAACCCCATCAGTGTCAGTGTGTCCAGAGCATCCACTGGCGTCATCATCAGGCTGTGCCCATCCCCATACCAATCGAATGGCTTCAGACTCAGCGGCTTCAGCGCATCATGTCCCCACGCATACTTCTTGTACCCGCTCCACGCATGCAGCGCCTCAGCGCGAACCCGCTCCGCCATCTCCGCCTTTTCGGCGTCGCTCATCGGCTCTACAGACGCAGCCGTCGGGGTTGCGGGTGCACCTTTGCTGGGAGCGGAAGAACTCTGGGCAAACGAAACAGGCACTAACAAAGCAAGGAACAAGAAAACAACAAGAGATTTCGAAGCGCGCATCGTTACCCTTCCAGCCAACGCAAACATCATACGGAATCAGCCGCCACTTCGATTGGTAAGACGAGAAATGCCGATTGAGACAGAGCCGAGCCCGAGCGAGCTGGGATACAGTGTTGGCTATGAAAGTTGCGCTCATTTTCTTGGCACCGGCCCTGTTCGCAACATTTGCATTGGAGATCATCTCCGCGCAATCCGTCACGGCCAAATTGGAGAATCCAACTGAATCCGTGACGATTACCGAGCCCGCGAAGATGACTCTCGATCAGGTGTTCAAATTGTCCGACGTGGTCGCGGTGGTTCGAATTGTCTCCGGTGATGCTGATAACTATAAGATCGCTATCTACAAAGCTGTCGTCGTTAAGGGATTCAAAGGAACAGAAGAGGGCAAGACGATCTACTTTGGCCAATATTCGGGCGTGCGGCTCGGCGATGAATATGTCCTCTTCCTACGCAACGCCAAGGAGCCGGCTATTCCAACGAGATCTCCCACCGCCGCCTACGGCACGGTGAAGTACCTTGATGTTTTCAATCAAGGCTACACAGCGATGGAGAGTTCATATTCGTGTGTGTTTGACGGAAAGGTCCCAAATCAGTCGTGCGATTACGGAGTAAGAGTCTGCACCGACTACATAGTCCTCCCTAAGCCTGTGCACGCGTTTCCTCCAGAGAAGGACGATCCTCCGTTCGGCTGCAGATGGGTTCGGAAATCGAAGTTCATCTCGCTGCTGGATGAATTTGCAGAACCCGGCGCAGTTCACGTTCCATAGAGAAATCGCGCAAACAAAACCACCCGGAACCGAATTCGGTTCCGGGTGGTTTAACTGAAGGCTGAGAGCTGACAGCTAATAGCTGCGTTTGTTCGGTTCCGGGTGGTTTAGCTGAAGGCTGATAGCTGACGGCTGAGAGCTGCTTTTTAAGCCGCGCTCTCATCCAGCGAGCGCACTTTGAAGCGCTTCATCTGGATCGAAAGCGTCCGTTCAATCTTGCGCAGATCGCCGCGTTCCGCCGGTCCGGCGAAAGTTGAAGCAACACCCTTGGCGGAAGCCCGTCCTGTGCGGCCTACGCGGTGAACAAAATCTTCCGCCAGTTTCGGCATGTCGAAATTGATCACGTGCGCCACATTCGCCACGTCGATACCGCGAGCGGCAACGTCTGTAGCAACCAGTACCCGGTGATGGCCTTCGGAGAAACTCCGCAGTGCGGAATTCCGCTGAGATTGCGACCGGTCGCCGTGAATCTGCGTCGCCGACCAACCTGAACGGCTGAGCCTGCGCGCCACACGATCCGCGCCGTGCTTGGTACGCACAAACACCAGGAAACTGCCGTCCTCTGAATCCAGAAGATGTTCGAGCAGTTCCTGCTTTTTGTCAGGAGCGACTTCAAACGTGCGCAGCTCCACATTCTCGGCCGGCTTCAACACCGAGCCGATCTCGATGCGTACCGGGTTATTGAGATACTTCCGCGCCACTTCCTTCACCGCGCCCTCAAGCGTGGCGGAGTAGCAGAGCGTCTGCCTAGACTGAGGTAGCGTTGTCGCGATGCGTGCGATCGCCGGCTGGAAGCCCATATCGAGCATCCGGTCGACTTCGTCGAGCACCAGCATGTTGATCTGGTCCATCCGCACCAACTTGCGCTTGAGGTAGTCCTCAAGCCTGCCTGGCGTCGCCACGATCAGCCGCGCGCCGCGGCGAATAGCGTCCAGTTGGGGGCGTTCTTGCATCCCGCCAACCACCAGTGCCACCGTCTGCTGTGAACTGGTCCGAATTGTCTTGAAAGCCGCTTCCACCTGCATCGCCAGTTCGCGCGTCGGCAGCAGGATCAGTGCCTGTGCAGCGTTCCGATCTTGCGCCTTCTGCAGCATCTCCACGATCGGGATCAAAAAACCGAGCGTCTTGCCGGTTCCGGTCTGCGCTGTCGCCAGCACATCGCGGCCTTCGAGAGCCGGAGGAATGCAGCCCGCCTGTACCGGCGTGGGGGTTACAAAATTGTTTGCGTTGAGCCGCGCCATCAGCGGGGCCGAAAGTGTGAACTGCGAAAACTGTGTCGTCAAAATAGGTTCATTTCCTGGATCCCGGAGCCTCGCTTTCCCTGAGGCCTGCAATCGGAACCCGACCTTGCATCCGCACACACGAATCCTGTTCACGTGCGCGACCTGCTCTTCAATTTATGCGTAAGGGAGAACCAAATACGTCCCGGGGACTGACCGTCAGACTTTCAAACTCTCTCTGAGGTCCGGACCTGCCACACGCTACTTGTACCGCCGGTTCAGCTCATTGCCGTCCGGCACCACACTCGACAAACTGTTGAAAGCACACTGCTCCAACCGGAGGTGGTTACGCTGTAGGGGCTTGGGGGAAATCTGTGCCAGGCTGAATTGCCTTAATAAGAAGGGGCAAACCGCCGCTCACGTCCAAATCACTGAGCGCAAAGCTAGTATAGCACGATATTGCTTTATTCTCGCTGCGCGCGGCTCGCGCTCACCCCATTAGACCCATGTTGATCGACGAGTAATGACAACCTCCACCAGGTGCCCGGCATCGAATCCAAATCGGTTTACTGGTTTACTTTGGTATCGATTCGTCTCGCTCTGCTTCCAATCTCCTCTTGAACGGCCACTCGCTCTGACATCGAAAGGGGTACAAAATGGACGCGGCACATGGACTGAAAGAGGCCACGCGCGCAACCGCGCCTGTCGCGTCGAACACGCTTAGCGTGAACATTTTTACCGCCCCGGGCAAGGCTATGGTCGGCGAGCGGCCAAAGCCCTTCGGCGAGCCGCTCGGCTTTGACCCGATCACGTCGACGTTGATCTTCGGCGAGCACGACGCGGTACTGGTGGACGCAATGGGGACAGTGGCCGAGGCGGAAGCTCTCGCGCATTGGGTTGCATTGCACAATCGCGACCTGCAGACCATCTATATAACGCACGCCCATTTCGACCACTTCTACGGTCTGAGCATTCTCCTCGATCGTTTCCCAGGCGCTCGGGCGATAGCAACGCCCGATGCGGTGAGCGCTATGCAGATGTCTTTCACTCCCACAGTGGAGCGGCTAGCCCGTCGGATGTTTCCTGGGCAAGTGCCGACGAAGTTGGTCTCACCTGAGCCCTATGAGGGCGACACCTTCACGCTTGAGGGCCACGAATTGCACATCATCGAGCAGGGCCGGACCGATAGTCCCGATTCGACGTCTCTGCACGTTCCATCGATCAGCCTGATCGTCGCTGGCGATGTTGTATACAACCAGTGCCGCATGTACGTCGGCGACACCACCCCCGAGAGCCGAAAGAATTGGATCGCGGCGCTGGACCGGTTAGCGGCGCTGAACCCGGCGATTGTTGTCGCCGGTCACAAGAAGCCTGGCGCGCCCGACTCTCCTTCGGCGATCCAAGACACCAAGCGTTACCTGCAGGACTTCGATCGGGTGCAGAAAACCGCGACCTCTGACCAGGAGTTGTTCGATCAGATGACGGAGCTATATCCGCATTGGGTAGCCAATCAGTCGTGGTTGATGTTCGGATTCCCACAGTCATAACCTGCATTCAACCGCGTTGCCCAATCCTTGCACGCGCTTTGGAGGAAACCGTGGACGGACGGAACATTACCCCAATTTCAATGAATGGAAATTAGTGAACGTCGCGTCTGTCCCCAGTTTTAAAACCAGTTTTAGTTCCGATTGTGCAACAGCTCGACACGCGACCGATCTCGGATCTGATGGACTTACTTGTCCATGCCGGAAACAGACTCGATTTCAGAGAGGAGAACAAAATGACAACAAAAGGAAGAGTCCTGGTGCTGGTCTCCAGCGGTCACGGCTTGCCCTTGAAAGATGGCAAGGTTTATGCGGGCGCTGGCTACTATCTCAACGAGCTGACGGTTCCGGTTCGCGCCCTGATGAAGGAAGGCTACGAAATTACCTTCGCCAACCCAAAAGGCAACGCTCCGCAATTGGATCTCCATTCCGCTGTGCCCGACTTTTTCGGTGGGGACGAGGGAAAGCTTAACGACTATATGAGGTTCCGCGACAGCCTAACCGGGCTCGAAAATCCAAGTCGCATCTCCGATGTCATCGCTTCGGGCCTCGATCAATTTGACGCTGTCTTCGTACCCGGCGGCCATGGCCCAATGGAGGATCTTCTCGATGATCCCAACGCGGGCATCGTGATGAGACATTTCCATGAACAATCCAAGCCTACGGCGGTGCTCTGCCATGGCCCGATTTCACTGCTCTCCGCGCTTCCCGAATCGAAGGAGTTTGTCGCCGCGCTGTCGGCGGGCGATACCGCTGGAGCACAGGCTAAGGCTAAAGGATGGATCTATGCTGGATATAAGATGACCATCTTTTCAACGGCGGAAGAGCAGCAGCGGGAGCCGCTTGAGATTGGTGGTAAGGTTCTCTTCTACCCCGACTTCGCCTTGCGTACGGCGGGCGGTGACGTAAGTGCGCTCGCTCCATGGAAGAGTTACGTCCTTCAAGATCGCGAGTTGATCTCAGGCCAGAACCCGTTTTCTGATGAAGCGCTTCTGAAACTTCTTCTACCGGCACTCAACAGGGGAAGAGCAGCCGCTTGAGATGGTGGTAAGTTTCTGTTCTACCCGGAGCTCGTCTTTCGAGTCTTCGCTACTGACGAGAAAGGCTGCCCCACCCATCGTGCTTTTTGATGGATGGCAGGCACGATCTGAATCTCAAATTGATGGCCTCACAACAATCTGTGCCTGGCTTCGCCTTGACCGCTGGTCTTTCGGCGCAAGGAAAGGGAATCTTCGATGAATTACGCCACCACTTATCGCACCCTGCAGGTCGACGGCCTGTCAATTTTCTACCGAGAGGCTGGACCCAAAGATGCCCCAGCACTTCTCCTGCTGCACGGACTTCCTTCTTCGTCGAGGATGTTTGAGCCGCTCTTCGCAAGGCTCTCCGACCGCTACCATCTGATCGCGCCCGATTACCCCGGTTTCGGACACAGCGACTGGCCGGACCCAAAGAAATTCGCATACACCTTCGACAATTACGCTGAGATCATGAACCACTTCACCGATGCACTCGGCCTCTCGCGCTACACGCTCTACATGCAGGATTACGGTGGCCCGGTGGGCTTTCGCATGATCCTGGCGCACCCGCAGCGCGTGGAAGCTCTCATTGTTCAAGACGCGGTCGCCCACAACGAGGGCCTGGGCGTGAATTGGAAGACGCGGCGAGCCTTTTGGGCTGATCGCGCTGCCAATGAGAGCGCTTTGCGCATCAATCTCTTGTCGCTCGAGACCACGCGTTCGCGACACGTCGGAAACGATCCTGACGTGGAGCGTCACGATCCCGACCTCTGGACCGACGAGTTCTATTTTCTCAATCAGCCAGGCCAGGCCGATATCCAAAGCGATCTTTTCTACGACTACCGCACTAATGTGGAGTCCTATCTAAAGTGGCAGGCCTGGATGCGCGAAAAGCAACCGCGGCTGCTCGTGATCTGGGGCAAATACGAATCATCGTTTGACCCGAGCGAGCCAGAGAGCTACCGCAAGGATGTTCCGAACGCCGAAGTCCACATTGTTGACGGTGGCCACTTCGCACTCGACACGGCTGCTGATGAGATTGCTGCCCTTGTCAGGGGCTTTATGGAGTCTTCACACAGGTGAAGGCGCGGCGTGCTGGTTGCGAGCGATACCAAACCGTCGCGCGATAGCTTGATCCAATTTTTGGCCTTTCTCCGCCAGGCAGGCAGCAAACGAAAGCACCAGAATCAGACCGTGAGCACTTTTTAATGGGAATGGGAGTCGTCAATGAGCATACAAGTCGAACAGAAGAGCTATGAGATGCCCCCGCGAGAGGGGATCAGCATCGCGCATTTTCTCACCGTCGCCGACATCAAGCGATCGGCTCACTACTACGAAAAGATCTTCGGCGCTCGCATTCTGAGCCTGGGTGACGGCAACGCGCCTGGGTACCTTCAGCTTGCGAATATCTGGATGATTCTGAACGTTGGCGGCGGACCGACCCCGGATAAGCCAACTGTAACGCTCAGCGTCCCCGATCCGAATCACATCAACAGCTTTCTGAATTTCCGCGTTGCGGATATTCAAGCGTGCTATGAATTATGGAAAAGTCGAGGAGCGGAGTTCATCACGGAGCCAATCCCCAAGTACGGCGAGACGCGCTGCTACATCCGCGATCCTGACGGATATATTATCGAGGTCGGACAGAGCACCGAACTGAAGTACGGCTAACGCTCGCCCCGATTGAATCCGGTGAGGATCGGCCGCGCTCCGAAGAACCTATCAGTGGCATTGCACCCGTCGGTGGCGTTTCATCGTGTCCAGGAGCTATCGCTCTTCCAGCCGCGACACAACCTGCCGAACCAGTTTCTCCAGTTCCCGGTTCACCGGGACACTCGCAGCATCCGGCAGTGGCAACGGCTCCATTCGGGCATCCGGGAACCCGAGCTTTCGCTTCAGCGCCAGGATCTCCTGGATCTTCTCGTCAGGAATATAGGTCAGCGGCTTTCCGATCTGTTTCGCAATCACGCAGGTCTTGCAGTAGGACTCGAGAATCTCCGTCAGCCACTCGGCATGCGTCACCGTATCGGACCAGCAGACGACTCCGTGGTTCGCAAGCAGAATCGTATTGTGATTCTGAACGAACGGCAGCACGGTCTCGGCAAAAGCATGCGTGCCGGGCGTCTCGTAGTGCGCTAGGGCTGCCGGACCAATAAATATCTCGTATTCCGAAATCAGACCGATCGGCGGTACCGTCCCGGTCAGCGAAAATGCCGTTGCATATGGTGGATGACAATGCACCACGGCACGCGCCCGCGGATTGGCGCGATAGATCTCCAAGTGCAGAAGCAACTCGCTGGTGCGCAAACGATCGCCGGCCACGATGTTGCCGTCCATATCCGAAAGACAGATATCCGCCAATTCCATGTCGCGCTTGCTCATCATGGTCGGCGTACATAGCACATACTTGGTACCCAGGCGGCAACTGATGTTTCCGCCGTTGCCGTCAACATACTGGCGTTCCCAGAGCTTTCGGCCGACCAGGATGATCTCAGTCCGCAGAGCCTCAGCCTCAAAGGAACTCGATGCCGCAGACGGGGAAAACTCGTCAGGCTTGGGTACTCGGAGGGCTTCGATCACGGCCTCAACTACTTCCTTCACCTGCTCCGATATCGGATGTGTCACCTGCTCCATGCAGACCTCGCCGGGACGCCTTTTCGCGCGACAGATGCGATCCGTCCGCTCACCGCCCACATTTACATATAGGTCCAAACGCTATGTTCTGGTCGTGACATGGATCACCGTGGGAGAGCCCAATGTGCCCTGTTCATTGCGCTTTTCGCGATGAACGGGTTTCAGGCCGCTGCAACCAGCTTTCGTTGCAGCGCCTCAAGTGTCTGGCCCTTCGTCTCTGGATAGCTAAACAGCACTGTCAGGAACTGCACCACCGTCATCACCGAGAAGAAAACAAACGGCACACTCTGCCCGAGGTGCGAGGCCACCCACGGGAAGCTTAGCGCGATGATAGTGTTCATCGTCCAGTGACTGGCATTGCCCACGCCCTGCCCCTTGGAGCGAACTGCGTTCGGAAACACCTCGCCGATATACACCCAGATCACCGCGCCCTGCGACATCGCAAAGAAGGCGATATACCCAATCAGCAGCCACACCAGCATCCCCTGGTGCGCGTTGCTGCGATAGATCCACGCCACCCCTGCCAGGCAGGACGCGGTGCCAGCCGCGCCGATCAGCAGCAGCGTCTTGCGTCCCGCTCGGTCGATCAAACTCATCCCGATCATCGTGAAAATCAGGTTGGTGAACCCGATCGCAATCGCCTGCTGATCGCCTGACAACTGGCTGAATCCCGCTGCCTGAAAGATGTCGTTCAGGTAGTAAAGAATCGCGTTGATCCCCGCCAGCTGATTGAAAGCTCCAATCGTGATCGCCAGAAAAAGTGGATAGCGATACTTCCACTTGAACACCGGCTCATGTGCTGAAGCGTGCTCCTCGGCCAGCGCGGCACGAATATCCGCCAATTCCGTTTCGGGATTCGGCTCTCCCATCATCTTCAGCACGGCCAGAGCTTCGTCGATCCGATTGCGCGAAGCCGACCACCGCGGACTCCGCGGAATCCCAAAAAGCAGTACCAGAAATCCCAATGCGGGAATGGCGGCGACGCCCACCTGCCATCGCCACTCATTTGCGCCCAGATGCAGCAGGCGAATCAGGTAGTTCGACGTGTAGGCAACCAGGATGCCGAAGACCACGTTGAACTGGAACGCGCCCACCAGCCGTCCGCGCCACTTGGCCGGCGCAAGCTCGGCGATATACACCGGCCCCAGCACCGACGAAGCGCCAATCCCCAGACCTCCGATAAACCGAAAGACCATCAGCGACGGCCAGTTCCATGCCAGCGCGCTGCCGATCGCCGACAGCACGTAGAGCACAGCTGTCAACCGCAGCGTCTCGCGCGAACCAAGTTTGTGGCCCACAACACCCGCACTGAACGAGCCCACTACAGTTCCGATCAGCGCAATGGCGACTGTCCAGCCCTTGCCGTAGTCGCTCAAACCGTAGAGCTTCACGACAGCATCGATGATTCCGGAGATGACGACTGTATCGAAGCCGAAAAGCAGGCCGCCCAGCGCTCCCGTCAGAGTAGCCTTCATCAGGTTCAGGTTGGGTCGCATAAATCTTGCTGTCCTTGGATGCTGTCCTTGAATGCCCACAACATCCTACAGACACGAGCCGGGAGCAGCAAACCCTGAGGTCCATGCCAGGCGAAATCGGCCATCTTCTTCTTAGAAATTCATCCTTCGTGCGAGTTTCCCGGCGTGACAACCAGCGCGCGACAACGGTCCGTTCCGCCTGCGCTCCATGCAATTGCCATATCGCTGTCAATGTAAGCGCAGTCTCCGGCTTCAAGCACTTCATGCATTCCGCCTGAATCCAATTGCAGTGTTCCCTCGAGAACATAGACCACTCCGCGCACGGTTTGCCCAACCTCCGATACAACTCCGGCGGTTCCCGGCGGATACTCAATCATGCGCGCAACAAGCCGTGCGTCGGGAGTAATCGCGTGGAGCGGAATCTCCTTGATCGATTCCTGGCCTCTTCCGTTGCCGGTAAGATGCGCCTTTCGCGTAATTGCCAGGCTGTGCTTGGCGGTTTCTGCAAAAAAATAGCTCAAGCCGACCCCGTAAACGCGGCAGATATTCGCCAGGGTAGGCAGCGTCGGAATCATGCGATCGGTTTCAAGCTTTGACAGGAGTGCCGTCGACAAGTTTGTTTCCACTGCCAACCGCGACAGCGTCAGATGCTTTTGCGTGCGCAGGTTGCGAAGCTTCATTCCGATGCCATAGGGCTCAAGTGACCAGCGTGAGTAAGACGGTCCATTCCCCATTTCAATTACCTCGACACCAGTCTTCCGGGAAACAGGCTTCCATCTCCTGAAGGATTTCTGAAGACTCTGCGGTAGCACATTCACGGCCAACGTTTTAGCATGGGTATTGCACCGCGTGGCATCCGAACAGCGGCAGTCAAAGGCCCCAAATCCCTTCAAAGAGGATCCCTCCCCATGACCCTGCTTCTCTCTCTTTTTCTTCGGCGCGGCACGATCTCCCCTTTACCTCATCTATCGATTTACTCCAGCGCGGCAAACGCAATCATGATCTGCCTGCTCGCCTGCCCTCAGCACATTCGAGCGCAGGCAGCTACCGCGGCACCTGATGTTCTCGTCCTCATCAATGGGGACACGCTGCACGGCAAGCTCGTCGATGAAGTGGCTGGAACTGTCACATTCCATTCCGATCCTCTTGGCGATATTTCACTAAGCTGGGACAAGATCAAGGAACTGCATACCAGCAGCAGCTTCGCCGTCCTCAAAAAAGACAAGGTATTCGGAAAGAAGAATGCGGCTTCCATCCCCACCGGGGCAATCGAGGTGGCGAATCAGTCACTGACGCTGCACCCAGAAAACACCGCGGCGCCCGCGACGATTCCAATTGCGGATGTGCAGTACATCATGGATAAAGGCACCCTTGATAAGCAGCTCTATCATCATCCCGGTTTTTTCACCGGCTGGAATGGTGCCGCAACGGCTGGCGCTTCCGTCGTCGCAGCAACACAAAACCAATACGCCTTCTCTGGCGCAATCGGCTTTGTACGCGTCGTGCCTACTGTAACGTGGCTGAGTCCACGCAATCGCACGTCCGTGGATTTCACCGGTTCCTTCGGAAAAATCACTGAGCCCGCCTATACGATACCGGCAACCACCATCGTCGTCCCAGCGGTCGTCACGAAGTCCGCTCTTTACCATGCTGAAGCTGAACGCGATGAATATTTCTCGCCGCGTTTCTTCGCTCTTGTGCAGACGGCCTTCGATCACAACTACGCTCAGAATCTGGATCTGCAGCAGATTTACGGCGGCGGAGTTGGCTACACCGTACTGAAAACGCCACATCAGGAGGCGGATCTCAAAGCAACTATTCAGTATGCAAGGCAGGCATTCATCTCAGATTCGGCAGCCAACAAGAATCTGATCGGATCAACGTTTTCAGCAGACTATGTGTTTCATAACAAGCTGTTGACCTACAACCAGAGCGTTGCCTACATCCCGGCATACAACGATCCTCACGCCTACTCCGCCAATCAAGCCAACACCCTGGCGTTTCCTGCATACAAGAACTTCAGCTTATCGCTGGGAACCCTTGATAGCTATCTGAATAACCCACCTGCGACGCTGCCGCCGACCAAGCGCAACTCCTTCCAGTTCACGATGGGAGTGACTTACGTGATCAGGTCGAAGTATTAATTTCAGAGTTTTCTTCCAACTTGGGTTTCATCCGACTTGGCGAGAGCTTATTCGCATTGATAAACAAACTCGCGGTTATTTTTCTCATTACGAAAATAGACGGTAACTTCGCCAGGAGTTACTAAATCGTGAGCTAAAAACCCTTTGCTGATCACATATCAATGTTGCAGTTTAGATACATAATGTCACTGTGATTCGAAGCAGCCGTCGCACCAAACTAACGGAAATGGAGGAACTTTGATCTTAACCTTCCCCTAGGTTTCGACAGACTGACCGATATCGCCAAAGGAGGTTGCCTGCCTTTGAACGTGGGACGGGCCCGAAGGCAGATTGATCGAAATTCTGAGGAAGATGATGGTTCAGTTCCGTTCTCCCGATTTACCCCGTCGCGCATTTGCGTTTGGAAATCTACAACTTGAATCCGACGGCACGCTGACTCGAGGCAGTGAAGTCATTCATCTCCCGCCCAAGGAGTCGGCGGCTCTGCATCTTCTGCTGGCGCATGCCGGTCAGATCGTGGCTCATCAGCAATTGAAGCTGGCTTTGTGGGGTGATGTGCACGTTACCGACGACAGCGTTCCAAAATGCATGTCGTCACTCCGCGAGTTGCTTGCCCCCGACGATTACATCCAGACAATCTACAAGCGCGGTTACCGGCTTTCCGTTGAGGTGCGCAAGAACGAACCGGAAGTGCAAAGGCGCCGGCCGCGCCTCGCCATCATGCCCTTTTCCGTTGAGATGAATGTTCCGGCCTATCTCGGGTCATCCGTTGCCGAAGAAACCATCGCACTGCTCACCACTGATAAGCTTGCGCCCGTACATGTGCTCGCAAGAGATTCTTCATTTTCTCTTGCCAGCCGGGGAATGACAGCACATCAAGTGGGTGAGGCACTTCAGGCGGACCTGGTCGTCACAGGCATACTTCGCACCACGCCTTCCCACTTTCGTCTTCGCGCGGAAATGATTCGAGTCGCTGACGGTACACAAATCTGGGTCGAAGACATGCTCGTTTCGCAGGCCAGAGTGGCGGGCCTGGAATCGGAGCTAGCCAACCGTCTGTATTTTCGTCTCAGCAATTACGATTCATTTCCATCTCGACGAAATCCTGGTGCGGCAAGCAGGACAGAGCCTCTCGCCCAACGCGAAGCTTACGAGTTATTCCTGCGCGGACACCATGATTGGCAAACCCTGCAGCGGCATCGCATGCAGGATGGCGTTCGGCATCTGACGCGAGCAATCGAACTGGATCCGTCGCTATTTCCGGCCCAGATTGATCTCGCAAATGCGTGCGTCACCCAAATGTTTTGCGGCTTCGTCTCTCCGCCACAGGCGGCAGAGCAGGTGCGGCGCGCTGCCGAAGCTATTCCACTCTCCGTCGAAGGCGCGGAGGCGGTCCTCCCGTCGCTGGGATGGATCCGGTTTCACGTCGATCACGATCTGCCCGGAGCTTTGCGAGATTTCGCGACCAGTGCCCACCTCCCTCATGAAACTTCGATCACGCGGCTCCGCTCGCTATTTGCTCTCAGCCGCCGTCGCTTTCTTGAAGCCATTGAGCTTCTCAACGAAGCGTTGCACGCCGATCCGTATTCTCCCTGGCTGAACGCTCGCCTCGCATGGGCCTATCATCTGTCGGGTGAAACGGCAAAAAGCATTGCGCAAGCAGAGCACGCTCTCGATATTTTCCCGGGCCACGAAAGCACGAATTTCTACGGAGCCATCATCCTCGCGTACAACGGTCTGACAGATCGCGCTATCGCTGTCTCTGAGGATCTGGTGAGGCGGTCGCCGTACCTCGATCCCGCGACCGCCATTCACGGTTATGCATTGGCCCAGGGCGGTCGCGTAGAAGAAGCGCGGAATATCCTGGAACGGATGCAGTGGCTCTACCGCGAACGTTTCGTTTTGAGGTCCTTCACTGCAGCAATATTCGCATCGTTGGGAGACAGGGACGGCGCCATTGCAGAGCTCAATGCTGCGGCCGAGTCCCGATGTCCGTGGTTCTTTCAGATGCTCGCGGATCCTCGCCTAGAATCACTCCATGGGCATCCGGAATTCGCCAGACTGGAAAGAATTCTCGAGAAGATGGAGACCTCCGCAGAGAAGAAAAATGCGCACGGCCTTTAGTCATCTAGAACGTCTAATGTAGTCTCGAATAGACCGATCCAGCTAGCCAATTGTGGCCCAGACCTTGTACATTTCCTGCCGGCTGAACAATCGATTTGAGGCAGAAAAACCTGGCTTGCCATAGTCTTGTCTGTCAGAAGAGAAAATCGATCTGCTCAGGCGCAGAAACACCTGGTGTATCCATTGGAGGAAAGCCCCTTGCCACCTTGCCGCTGGCTTCTCATTTCGTCTTTGGCCCTTGTCGTATTTGCCACAGGCTCATCCGCGCAGAATCCCGCTTACCGTAACACCAATCTCTCACCGCAGGAACGGGCACACGACCTCGTCGGCCGCATGACTCTGGATGAAAAGGCCTCGCAGCTTGAAGACTGGGCAACCGCCATTCCCAGGCTCGGCATTCCCGACTACCAGACATGGAATGAAGCCCTCCACGGAGTTGCGCGCGCCGGATACTCCACAGTCTTCCCGCAAGCCATTGGCATGTCCGCCACCTGGGATCGAAGAATGGTGCACAGCATGGGCAACGTGATTTCCTCTGAAGCTCGTGCCAAGTACAACGAGGCACAACGCGAAGGCAATCACCGCATCTTCTACGGACTCACGTTCTGGTCGCCCAACATCAACATCTTTCGCGATCCCCGCTGGGGCCGCGGCCAGGAAACATACGGCGAAGATCCGTTCCTAACCGGGCGGATGGGCATCGCATTCATCGGCGGAGTGCAGGGCAACGATCTACAGCATCTCCGCGCCGTAGCCACCAGCAAGCACTTCGCGGTGCATAGCGGCCCTGAGCAGTTGCGCCACGGCTTTAATGTCGATCCCAGTCGGCGCGACCTCGAAGAAACTTACCTGCCCGCCTTCCGTGCCACCGTCACAGAGGGCCACGTGCAATCCGTCATGTGTGCCTACAACTCCATCGACGAGTGGCCGGCTTGCACCAGCAAGATGCTCCTCAAAGACCATCTTCGCGATGCTTGGGGCTTCAGAGGCTTTGTCGTCTCTGACTGCGGCGCCATTGTCGACGTGAACCAGGGCCACAAGAAGACTCCCGACATCGAGCACTCCGCCGCGCTTGCATTGCAGGCCGGTACCGACCTTTCCTGCAGCATGTGGACTCCCGGCTTCAACACGCTGGCCGACGCCGTACGCAAGGGACTGGTGTCGGAAGACCTGGTCACACAGGCCGCTGAACGCCTCTACACCGCGCGCATGCAACTCGGCATGTTCGATCCCCCGGGTTCTACGCTCGATCGCATTCCATTCTCCTCCGTGGCATCCGATGCTAGTCGCCGGACTTCGCTGAAGGCCGCCGAAGAGAGCATCGTCCTGCTCAAGAACAACGGCGCACTGCCTCTCAAAGCACCGGAAAAAATCGCCGTCATCGGTCCTACTGCCGATTCGCTTCCCTCCATCCTTGGCAACTACGTCGGCACGCCTCTCCATCCCGTCACTCCTCTCGATGGAATGCTGAGCCAGTTCAAGAGCACGCCGATCCTTTACGCGCAGGGTTCGACACTCGCTGAAGGCGTCGGTGTGCCCGTCCCGCGCACTGCCTTCGGACTGAACAAAGGCCTGAAGACAGAGTTCTTCGCGACGCCCGACTGGACGGGCGGCCCTGTCGCCACCGAGACCCAGCCTCTTGTCCAGACTGACTGGGAGAACGCACAACCACGGCCCGAAGTCGACACGCACAACTATTCAGTGCGCTGGAGCGGCAGCATCGCCGCGCCCGCACCCGGACACTACGTCTTCACGCTCGAGGTCGGCGACAGCTTCCCGTATTCGCCCGCAGAGAGCTATCGACTCACGCTCGACGGCAAGGTGCTCGGGGAGGGAAACATCCGCACTGGCCATGACATGTCGGCGATGGGCAGCTTCAAATCCTCGCCCGGCGCCTCGCCAACCGCGCCGCCGGTGGAGACATTTGTTCAAACGCCTACCATCGCCGTAGACTTCGCCGACACGAAGGAACACGATTTCAAGCTCGAATATTCTCACTCCGCCGACCAGTCTGGCGGTGGTGTCACCCTCAAATGGCAGGCGCCGGCACAGGCTCAACTCGATGAGGCCGTCGCGCGTGGCAAAGAAGCCGACGTTGTCGTGGCCTTCGTCGGCCTCTCTCCGCAACTTGAAGGCGAAGAGATGCCCATCAAAATTCCCGGCTTCACGGGCGGTGACCGCACCAGCATCGACTTGCCTGCTCCTCAACAGAAACTGCTCGAAGCCGTCGCCGCCACCGGCAAGCCGCTGATTGTCGTGCTGCAAAGTGGCAGCGCCGTCGCACTGAACTGGGCGAATGAACACGCCGCGGCGGTCCTCGAAGCGTGGTACCCCGGTGTCGAAGGTGGCGACGCGATTGCCCGCACGCTGGCCGGACTCAACAATCCCGCCGGCCGCTTGCCTGTCACCTTTTACACCTCGCTCGACCGCCTGCCCGCCTTCACCGACTACACGCTGAAAGGCCGGACCTACCGCTACTTTCAAGGCAAGCCGCTCTGGGGCTTTGGCTACGGACTGAGCTATTCGAAATTCACTTACGGCCCGGTCAAGCTTTCGTCATCGAACCTCAAAGCTGGAGAGCCAATCACTGCTATCGTTAGCGTCACCAATACCGGCCCGATGAGCGGCGACGAAGTTGTCGAGGCGTACCTTAAGACGCCGCAGGAAAGTGGCCCGATCCATTCGCTCGTCGGATTTGAGCGCGTCACCATCGAACCCGGCGGCAGCAAGGAAGTGACGCTAAAGATTGACCCGCGCTCACTTTCCAGCGTCGACGATCAGGGCAACCGCTCCATCCTCGCCGGTAATTACATCCTGACGCTTGGTGGCGCGCAGCCACAGGAAACTGAAGCAAAGTCGGAAGCTGGTTTCACCGTTACCGGAACGACCCCGCTGCCGAAATAGCAACTTTGCCGCGGGCAGGTCTCAAGAAATCTGCCCGCACCTTCCAGTTACTCGGTGATGACTCGGTCCGCCCATTCCACCAATGAAACAAAGATCGTTGGATTGCCGAATTTCGCTCCCCACTGATCAAGATCGGACTGCGCCACGCTTCGCGCTCGACAGCAGGCTCCGCACGCGTAAATCTGCACCTTGCGGTCAGCCACTTTTCGCATCGTCTCACCGAGCGGCGGCCAGCCAACGGGAACCACAGCTGCAGCGACCGATTGCCGCATGAGCGAGACGCCTTCGCCGAGCAGGAATATCTGGACCGTGTGTCCCGCTTCAGAAAGCGCCATGCCGTGTAAAAACGGAAAGGCAGCCTTGGTGGGATCATCAGATCCCCAGGCACTTTTCATCATGATGTTTAGCGGTTTGTGACCGCGGCTCTGACCCCAACTCGAAGCAACGCCGACGAAGGGAAGCGCGAACATCTGACGGAGGAAGGTACGACGTGCCATATTGACCCCCACAATTTGGAGCCGAAGTATAGCACTTATCAAAATTTCTACAGTTGAATTTTCTGCGCGCTCCGAGTGATCTCGACGATCAGGGCAACCGCTCCACCCTCGCAGGCTATATGCATCCTGACGCTTGGCAGTGCGCGATCCGCGTGAGTTTGGAATTGTGGCGCTAGCAAGCTCCTCAATTCCGATCTTCTCGCTGAGGCCGTCAATCAGATGTCGTCCAACAGCCTGCCGCTGGACACGGCATTTTCCCCTTACCAACGCTACAACCTCAAAGTTTCCCGACGATTTCTTTCGCCACGGTCTGCTCCACTTGCGTGGCTTGGGCCAGTGGAACTCCATGCACATTCACCACAAACCACGTATTCCCTTTCCTTACGTGCAGCACCGCACCGTTCCCTACCACCGTCTGGATCGCCTCATCGCCCACTCCGCTCACGGCAGTCCCCTGTCCCGTCATCTTCGCCCCGTCGTTCGCTCCTTCAAGCAAAATCGTAAGCTGTCCCGCTCCCTGTTTATATTTCTTGGGAGTCCAAATACACCTGTTCGCGCCCGCCCCCGCGTTGACATCCGGCACGCCCAGCGCCGCCGCAGCCTGCTCAGTCGTCAGAAGCGAACACGGATCAACCGCCCACGCTGCCTGTCCACTCAACATCACCGAAGCGAAAACGAAGCACCCTGCAGATGCCATCCTGCGTCTCAGCTTCATACTGCCTCCTCATCATCAAGATCACTTCTGCACAACGTTCTTTATCTCGAAACATGGTAACGCCTGCGAATCTACTGATCATCGCAAGGCTTTCGACTGATCGCAAGTGGATTGCTGCCAGCTTCACACGAGAGACTGGAAAAGCGCCTGCCGAACGTGCAGTGAGCGACCGGACATAACCCAATTTTTAGGATTGCCTGCGGCGTGGCGGTGATTCGGGCAGAGCCTGTTAATCAGCCTGCTGATACCAATGAAGCTCTTTCCTTTCCAATAGATGAGTCCGCTGGCACTTCGGTCTTGCCTGCCCAGATTGCATCACCCTAGATTTGCGGAGGAGGGCCAGATTCAACTCCGCGTTCTACCGCTCCTTTGCTCAACCTGCCATGTATTCAAGAGGTCCAAGCTCGTGATGGTTGTGCCAGGCACGCTGAAGCGAGCTCCCCACCAAGGAGCGGTCGCTCGGGGCGGATCGTGGTCCACTCTTCCCTTTGACAAATATTCGCCGCCCGAGTGACCAACATCACACGATTCTGCCCCTCCCTGGTTCAATAATTTTTGAAGATGACGCGGCACGCCGCAGCGCGTACCGTTGTAGACGTTCAACCCCATCCATCTGCAGCGGAGGCAAATTGCTTTTAGGCATTCTTAAAGAGACCGCTCCCGGCGAGACCCGTGTCGCACTGCTTCCCGAGAGCCTGAAGTCGTTGCTGGCACAGGGCATTACCGTCGTCGTTGAATCCGGGGCAGGTAAAGCGGCTGGAGCGTCCGATGACGCTTACACGGCCGCGGGCGCCACCGTCACGGGCGATCGCCCTTCGATCCTTGGCGAAGCAGATCTGATCCCCGTCGTCAACGCGCCCAGCGCATCAGACCAAGCCCTGCTCAAGTCTGAGTCAGTGGTAATCGGTTTTCTGCGTCCGCTCGATGCCCCCTCAGCCCTGGCCACCGCCATCGCTCTCCACGTAACGCTGTTCAGCATGGAACTGGTGCCGCGCATCAGCCGTGCGCAGTCCATGGACGCGCTTTCCTCCATGGCTACCGTCGCGGGCTACAAAGCTGTGATCAACGCCGCCGGAATTCTGCCACGACTTTTCCCGATGCTGATGACTGCGGCCGGAACCATCCCGCCCGCACGCGTCTTCGTGATCGGCGCGGGAGTTGCGGGCCTGCAAGCCATCGCCACAGCACGCCGCCTCGGTGCCGTCGTTGAAGCTTACGACGTACGCGCCGCGGCCGGCGAGCAAGTGAGATCGCTTGGCGCGAAGTTCCTCGACGTCGACCTTGGTGGCCTTAATACCGAAGGTGGAGGCGGATACGCAGCCGAGTTGACGGAAGAGGCGCTGGACCGCGGCCGCGATCTCATCGCCCGCACCGCCGCGCACTCCGACGTCGTCATCACCACCGCGCAGGTTCCGGGTCGCCCCGCACCACGCCTGATACGCCGCGATGCCGTTCAGGGAATGCGCCCTGGCTCCGTCGTTGTCGACATTGCCGCACCCGCCGGGGGCAACTGCGAACTGACCATCCCGGGGCTGACGCAAACCGTCGGAGGAGTGACGCTGATGGCACCGCTGAATTTGCCAGCCGAATGTCCCGCCGATGCCAGCGCTCTCTATGCGCGAAACGTACTCAACTTTCTTGGCCTCATCGCAAAGAGAGGCGAGCTGAGCATCGACATGGGAGACGAGGTTCTGGCTGGCGCCTGCGTCGCGCACCAAGGCAGCCCGGTCAATCCCCGCGTTGCGAAGCTTCTGGAAACAGCAAATTCTGTCGGCTGATCTAAATCTTGCGTGTCCCGGGTTTCGCTTTTGAGACCTGGAAATTGCTAACTCCGCTAACCGGTGCGAAGCACCGTTAACTCCGCTGAATCTGGAACGACCATGACTCCCGCTGTTCTTATCGCTTCGATTTACGTTTTCGCTCTGGCGGCCTTCCTTGGCTACCAGGTGATCAGCCGCGTGCCGCCACTGCTGCACACACCGCTGATGTCGGCCACCAACGCCATCTCCGGCATTTCGCTCATCGGATCGCTGGTGTTGGCGGGCGCAGCGCACTACCCCACCTTCGCACACATTCTTGGATTCGTCGCTGTCACCACCGCCACCATCAACGTGGTGGGTGGATTCGGCATCACTGACCGCATGCTCAAGATGTTCAACAAGCGCAAGGAAACGAAGCCGGCGGAAGCCGGGGTGGCCAAATGACCCTGTCCACCTACTTCATGGAAGCCACTTACCTGATCGCTTCCATCCTATTCGTCTTTGCGCTGAAGGGAATGTCGCATCCTGAAACTGCGCGCCGCGGCATGTTCCTGGCCGAGGGCGGCATGCTCGCCGCCATCATCGGCACCCTCATTGGCGCGAACATCGTGACGTGGGTCTGGATCATCGCCGGCCTTTCCATCGGATCGATCATCGGCGCGTGGATGGCCATCTGGGTCCCGATGACCGCCATGCCCCAGCGAACTGCGCTCTCCCACGCGTTCGGAGCACTGGCTGCGGCCCTGGTTGGCGTCGGCGAGTTTCTTGTGCGCGGTGGCGAAATGCATCCTGTCACCCGCAGCGCACTCGGCTTTGAAGTGATGCTCGGCGCACTCACCACCACCGGGTCGCTCATCGCGGCAGGCAAGCTGCAGGGCGTCATCCATGGCAAGCCGATCCAGTTCAAGGGTCAGAACATCGTCAACGCTCTCATCTTCCTCACGATGGCGACCAGTTTCTTCATCTTCATCGCTCATCCTGAAAAGACTGCGGTCTTCTACATCATGCTCGGCCTGGCATTCGTCTTCGGCGTCATGCTGGTCATTCCCATCGGCTCGGCAGACATGCCGGTCGTGATGTCGCTCTTGAACTCCTACGCCGGACTAGCCGCGGCAGCCACGGGCTTTGTCCTCGGCAACAACGTACTCATCATCGCCGGAACGCTGGATGGCTTCTCAGGATTCATTCTCTCGGTGCTGATGTGCAAGGCGATGAACCGCTCCATCACCAACGTCTTGTTCGGCGGATTCGGCGCCGCAATCGCTGAAGCCACCGCCGACGCTGGCGGCGTGATGCGCGAGATCAGCTTCGACGACGCAGCCATGCAGCTTGCTTTTGCCAGCCGCGTCATCTTCGTACCTGGCTACGGGCTGGCCACTGCGCAGGCCCAGCACGCCGTTCGCGAACTCGCCGAACTCCTCGAGGGCCGCGGCGTCACAGTCAAATACGCTATTCATCCGGTTGCGGGGCGCATGCCCGGGCACATGAATGTGCTGCTGGCCGAAGCCAACGTTCCCTATTCCTCGCTCTACGAAATGGAGCAGATCAACCCGGAATTCCCATCGACGGACGTCGCGGTGGTCATCGGCGCCAACGATGTGGTCAACCCCGACGCGCGCGACAACCCCAAGTCGCTCATCGCCGGCATGCCCATTCTCGAAGTCGATCGGGCAAAGAGTGTGATCGTACTGAAACGCGGACAGGGGCGGGGATTCTCCGGCCTCGAGAATCCGCTCTTCTTCAAGTCCTGCACGTCCATGCTCTACGGCGACGCCAAATCCAGCCTTAGCCACCTGGCCCAGGCAGTGCAGCACGTGTAAGAGCAGGGACGGGGGGACTAGGGACGAGAGACTTGAATTTTGGCATGACCGGCGGCATGTCGGCATAGGTCGAAACTTCCTAATCGCCCACGATCCGACCGAAACCGCAAGATTGGGCCGGGGC
Source organism: uncultured Acidobacteriaceae bacterium (assembly GCA_963735215.1). Lineage (GTDB taxonomy): Bacteria > Acidobacteriota > Terriglobia > Terriglobales > Acidobacteriaceae > Telmatobacter. The sequence goes on from CAVTKF010000024.1 coordinate 285,811, forward strand.
GAATTTGGAAACGTGCCTCGGACTGTTGTCGTTTTGCTATCCTGTTCGAACGGCACAACAGTGAACGAAGAACTTGCGAAAATCATTGAGAAGTATCGAGACTCACCCGAGTTCTCATCAACCAAATGGACCGGCGTAAATGCGCGAGGCTCGAGCGGCGACACCATGTTGCACGCTGCAGTCGTTCGAATCGACCGGGTCGACGTAGCGCAGCTAATCAGCTTGGGAGCAGATGTGAATGCCGTCGGAGACCTAGGCAACACGCCGCTTCACGAAGCGTCGAGCCGTGGCCTCGTTGAAATCATCCTTAAGCTTGTCGCCGCAGGCGCAAAGACGACCTCAAGAAACGAATTCGGCCAGACACCAATTGATCTGGCACGCCTCATGCAATCGGAAAAGCGCCTCAAAAACACTCTCCGAGCCCTGAAGAGTTGACTGTCCCGCCTGGATCACCGTCAATGCGGACATTTCGACAACGGAACGTAGTCTCTTCGTCCCTAGGTCCCTAAGTCCTAATCTGTGTTCCACGAATAAATCGGCGGCAAGGGAACGCCCCCTGCCGCCACCGGTATTGACTAAAACCGCATTTGCTCTCTGCTTACACTTCCAATGACGGAAAATCTGACCTACTGGTTTACAGCTGGCGCAGGAGAATTTTCTCCGGGGCCCTCGTCATCGAGCATTCCCTGCGGACCGGGAGCCGATGGGGGCGGCGGGGGCGCACCCTGGCCTTTTCCACCACCGGGCCGGCGGTCACCATTTCCCCAATCGCGATGCATTCCCTGGCGATTCTGCCGGAACTCCTGCACCTGCTTCCACTGATCCGGCGTGAGCTTCGCCCGTAGCTCAAACAGGAATCGCGCATTAGCCTTTTCCAGCTCGGCGCGCGCCTGGGCTACCTTGTCGATCTGCGCCAGCACTGCCGATTCGTTCGGCTGATCGGCCTTCACAAGCGGATCCATCTGGATTTCGGCCTTTTCGACGTTGGCGCGCAGATCCACCAGCTTCTCGCGATGCTGCTGGAAGATCGCATCCATTGCCTTACGCTGATCGTCGGTGAGCTTCAACTTTTCGACAAGCTTGGGATTGTTCCACCACTGTCCCCGATCGCCTCGCATCGCCCTCTCCATCGGAGGCCGATGATCCCCAAATCCGGGACCGCCTGATCCAGGTCCACCCGATCCCGGCCCGCCGGGACTCTGCGCAACCGCTGCGCCCGCGGCAAAAATAGCCACAATCGCAATTCCAAACCGCACTCCGGTCAAAACTTTCATGTCTTTCTCCTTCGCTGAATTTCCTCGAATCAGCAAGTCTTTCAATTGCCTTTACTATCGTCGTCAGTCATCAAGGATGCCAGCGGCTCCAGCGCACTCGGAACTTGCCGCGCCACGTCGCTATCCACATTTGCCATCAGATTTTCTTCATCTTCTTTCGCGAGCTGGGTGGCGGCCATCTCACGCTGTTGCTGCTCTGCAACGCGTGCCGCCTCGGCCTTTGCCGCTTCCTGCTGCCGATGATTCTGGTAAACCCCGCCCGAAAGCGTCCCCACAAACACCACGCACCCCAGCGCCCACTTGGTCACCGCGCTCCAGTTGGTGCGCGCAGGCGCCTTCGCCTCGCGCGGACGGCTCATCATGGAGCTGCTCCATAAATCCACACTCGCCTTGAAGTTGCCCAACGCCTCACGCAACTCCGGCTCCAGTGTCTCCAGGCTCTCCGCCTGCGCTGTCAGCTTCGTGTTTTCATCTCTGCTGCTCATTGCCTCGCTCCAAATTCCTTCCGAACCTTTGCCAGTGCGCGGGAAAGGTGCGCCTTGACCGTTCCTTCACCCATGCCGGTCGCCGCGGCAATTTCTTTTAACTCCAGCTCTTCTACAAAGCGGAGCAGAAACACGGTGCGTTGCCGCTCGCTCAGATTCTCCACCGAGCACCAGATCCTCGCCACCTGCTCCCGCGCCAGCATGCGCTGCTCCACGGTCCGCTCGCCGCTCGGCAGCCAGTCGCTGGCTTCATCCAGGTCCACCGCGTTAGTACGCGTATGCCGCCAGAACTGCATCCGCCGGTTGCGCCAGTGGTCCTTCTGCAGGTTGATGGCAATGCGCATCAACCAGGTCAGCGCACTGGATTCGCCGCGAAAGCTGGACCAGTTCCGATGCGCCTTCAGAAGGCAGTCCTGGGTCAGCGTTTCGGCCAGGTCCACGTCGCGCGTCGACGACAGCAGAAAACGGAAAATCTGCGCTCTGTGGCTGCTGACAACACTCTCAAACTCCTGCGCGGCAATTTCTTCCGCCGTGACCTTGATCATCGGTTCCAATGCTGTGCAGGCAGCCATCACTCTGGTAGACGCCCTGGTGACACCCGAGTTTACAGCCGCCCTGCCATTTCTGATTTTGGTAAGTACTTTCTAGTCTTTTTGACGAGCCGGCGCGCCGGAAAGCCTCTAAACAGCTTCCCTCCCCGCATTCCGCGAAAATAGCCAACTGTAAAAGCCTTCACAGCCGTTCCGGACCTTGCTTCCCACGATGTTGACAGAGAGGTAACTACTGGCATGGTCCGCCGCCTAAGCCCTCCCCGAGGGTGTAGAGGTAAGCATAGGAGGTGTTCCATGGAGATTCGCACGATTGGTATCGATTTAGGGAAGACAGTGTTTCACTTTGTAGCTGTCAACGCACGTGGGCAAGTCGTGGTTCGCAGGAAGGGCTCGCGGACTCAGCTTCTGCGCTTTACCGCGAACCTTCCTCGTTGCCTGATCGGCATGGAGGCCTGCGGAGGGTCTCATTTTCTGGGTCGTGCTCTGCGGGAACAAGGCCATGATGTGCGCCTGATGCCGGCGCAGTATGTGAAGCCGTACGTAAAGACGAACAAGAACGACTACATCGATGCCGAAGCGTGTTCGGAAGCAGTCACCCGCCCCACGATGCGTTTTGTGCCGATCAAGACCGACGACCAGCTGGATCTGCAGTCGCTGCACCGGGTGCGCGAGCGTTGGGTTGTGCGCCGCACTGCGGTGATCAACCAGATGCGCGGGATGCTGCTGGAGCGCGGTATCACCGTCCGCAAGGGACGCCACTATATTGAGGAGTCTCTCCCCGCCATCTTGGAAGATGCGGACAACAAGCTCTCCGGTGCATTGCGCGTACTTCTGACCCAGCTGCGGATGGAGATGCAGTACCTGCACGGGCAGATCGAGGAAACCGACAAGCTGATCGCGCGCATCTGCGGCGAGCTTGAACAGTGCCGGCGCCTTGTCGCGATCCCCGGAATCGGACCGATCACCGCTACGGCGACAGTGGCAGCTATTGGCAACGGTGCAGCTTTCAGGAAGGGCCGCGGATTCTCTGCCTGGCTGGGAGTGGTGCCCGGCGAGCACTCTACCGGAGGCAAGCAAAAGCTGACCGGCACCAGCAGACGAGGAAACAAATACCTGCGCAAACTCTTCGTGCAGGGAGCGCACACCGTGCTGCTGCAGAAAACCAAGCAATCTTCCGGCCTGAGTACGTGGCTGGTCAATCTCACATCACGCAAGCGCCCGCAGGTGGCGACCGTGGCGCTGGCCAACAAGATGGCGCGCATGGCCTGGGCGGTGCTGTTTAAAGGAGAGACTTATCGCCCGCCAACCGTACCACAAGTAATCGCAGCCTGATGGCCTGCATATGACGCCTGGCACAAGGCGCCAGGCTTGGAAATCGCTGACGCGATTCCCACATCTGCAGACCAACGACGACTGATCTGAGTTTGGAGATTCCTGCCAGGTTTGCTGGCGAAACATGAGATGGCACAACGGTCGATCCCGGCGCTCCCGAAAACCTGTACCCGGAAAATGCCTTCAAAGGCAGCGTTACTAAAAAGGACGAGGGCGCAGCGCATTCCATTCAGGCCAGGAGTTCGCTACTCCAATCAAGGCCGAATACATTCGCGCAGGCCAATTCTGTCATCCTCATTTCTCGCTTGCAAAACGGCGGCGGACCATACATTCCGAGTGGGCCACCAACCACCCCCCAACCGTCGTCTAGGCGCGTGGTAGCAAGCCTTATTGACTTCGCTTATTGGTGGGCGCACAATGCGTGCTGACCCGGGGAGACCAGGCTGCCTCTCGATCACCTCTAGCTAGTCTGCGAACGACGTCCCCCTCCTCTCCATCCTTGATTGGCCATGTTAAGCCAAGATGTCAGCTCGTGGGCGCTTTCACGCCCATGAAGCAGTGGAAACAAGCGCCGAGCAAATTTCTAACCCGCCCAAAATTGTCTGAACAGAAACAGATTATTGAGGTCCAGACTTTTGGCGGGGAACAATTACATTCGCACTCGTGGTCTTGGTCCTGCGCGCAGAAAGCGAAAGGAGAAATTGCATGACATCCCTGAAATCAGTTGGTCGAATGAGCCGTACCGGCGGTCTAGTATTCGTACTATTGGGCGCCGGGGCCGTGAACACCGCAGCTTCTGCCCAGACCCTGACAACGCTGAGCAGTTTCAACGGAAGCAATGGGGCCGGTCCAGCGTTTGGGAGCCTGATCCTCGACGCCAGGGGCGATCTCTTCGGCACAACCCAATACGGGGGGGCGTCCGGCGTTGGCACGGTGTTCGAGATCGTCAAGACCTCTGGCAGCTATGCAAGCACACCAACCACCCTGGTCAGCTTCGACAATACCAACGGCGCTTATCCTTTGGCCGGCCTGATCGCCGACGCCAAAGGCGACCTCTTCGGCACAACCGAGGCGGGCGGAGCGTACGGAGATGGCACAGTGTTCGAGATTGCCAATCAGTGTGTAGCTGCTGACGAGACCAAGCAACCAAAGGACCAGAAGGACCAGGGAGGCCAGGAGGACAAAGATTGTCCAGAGCATTTCTCGAGGAGGTATGCCAGCACACCAACCACCCTCGTCAGCTTCGACAATACGGACGGCGCGTCTCCGGCAGCCAGCTTGATTGCCGACGTCAAAGGCGACCTCTTCGGCACAACCGAGGCGGGCGGAGCGTACGGAGATGGCACGGTGTTCGAGATTGCCAATCAATGTGTAGCTGCTGACGAGACCAAGCAACCAAAGGACCAGAAGGACCAGGGAGGCCAGGAGGACCACAAAGATTGTCAGGAGCATTTCTCGAGGAGGTATGCAAGCACACCAACCACCCTCGTCAGCTTCGACAATACGAACGGCGCGTTTCCGGCCGCCAGCCTGATCGCCGACGCCAACGGCGACCTCTTCGGCACAACTGAGAAGGGCGGGGATTCCGGAGCCGGCACGGTGTTCGAGATTGCCAAGACCTCGAGCGGGTATGCAAGCACACCAACCACACTGGTCAGCTTCGACTATACGAACGGCGCGTATCCGGTAGCCAGCCTGATCGCCGACGCCAGCGGCGACCTCTTCGGCACAACCGGGGCGGCCGGGGCGGCTGGAGATGGCACGGTGTTCGAGATCGCCAAGACCTCGAGCGGGTATGAAAGCACACCAACTGCCCTGGTCAGCTTCAGCATCTTTATCAGCGGCGCGGTTCCGATTGGCGGCCTGATTGCCGACGCCAACGGGGACCTCTTCGGCACAACTTTGGAGGGCGGGGATACCGGAGTTGGCGATGTGTTCGAGATCGCCAAGACTTCGAGCGGCTATGCAAGCACAGCAAACACCCTGATTATCTTCGACTCTAACGACGGCGCTTATCCTTTAGCCAGCCTGATCGCCGACGCCAACGGAGACCTCTTCGGCACAACCCAATACGGGGGGGCGGCCGGAGATGGCACGGTGTTCGAGATAATCGGCAGCGGTTTCGTGCCCCCGAGATAGTTCGCGGGGAGAGCGCGGACTGCACCGGCAAAAGCATTTCCACGTTGGCGCTACGGGGGCATCGCCAACGCCGCCTCGGCTTTGGGATACGCCAGTGTGACTGCTCGGCAAAGCGCAGTCGCTAACTACTGCAGCAACTAGGCTTCTTGCCGCTGTGAATGACTGTCCCAGGACTGTGCGAATACCGTCAAACTTCCATCTTGCCAATCCCTTGAGGCCGAGCTCCAGAAAATGAGCCAGGTGCTCGATCCGTGATCAGGCGGTTTGGGCGGCACGCATTTTTGCGATCCGGTCGTTGGACTGCCGCGTCAGGTGGGGAACGATGCCAAGCTGCCGCTCGATCAGCATGAGCTGTGCGCGATGATGCATCTCATGCTCCTTAACGCCTAACAGCTGCTCGAACCGGGACTTGGTGCCGCTGCCGTCAGCTACAGTTACCATCTCGTTCAGCATCTCCGGCGTCAGCGTCTCCAGCCACGTGGCGAAAAACTCGCCGCGGCTGCGTAGCAACTCCAGGATTTCTGCTTTCGTCCTGGATTTCGATTCCTCGTTTTTGGCGCGCTCCGCAAGCGCTAGAAAGTCGAAGCCGACCAAGGTCATCACGCGCTGCTTGCCGTGAACTTCCTCCCACATCTGTGGCGCGACGGCGATGTGGGTCAACATTTGGCCTACGGATCGGCACTCCGGAGCTGGGACATGGTTGTACTGCTCCTCAGGAATATCCTCGGCGATCTGAATCGTGTTTTGACGTACGGTCCGAAACTGCCTGCCTAATTCCTTTCCGCCGTAAATGCTCATGCTTGTTCACCTCGTGGTTGTTCTCATGCTGATTTGTGCAACACGCTGCGTCCAGCCCGGAAGGCGGAAACTGCTACCCGTTTCCGGGGCCAATGTTGGTCGCGATTTTCCGGGAGTGATCATTGTTCACCACTTCCGCATCGATCAGAGACGCAACCTTGTCCCACAAGTGGGCGTCGTTCTCAATCTCATGATGAGGCTTATTGAACGTACGTACAAACCATGGATAGTTGCCGCAATTGACGGAGGCATGACTGTAAGCCATCTTGAAATTGCCGATGATCTTTGTCCGAGCAGGATCTGAGGCGACGATCTTCGGGCGCCCCTGGAGCGGGCCCTCGGACTGGTAGAAGTTAATCGCGCTCACCACGTTAGGAGATATCTCTGTGGGCTTTTGACCGTGTTTGGTAATGATGTCCAACTGGACAGTAAGCAGAACAGGAATGCCGCGCCGCCCCAGGTCGCGGGCAAATGCAGCAGTCTGGGACGCGCCCCAGCTGTGGCCGTAGATGATGATTCTCGCCCTCCGTCTTTCTTCGCCCGACAGGAGGCCGTCATGATCCTGATCGAGTAGCCGCGTGACATACTCCAAAGCTCCTTGCTCATCGTGATTGGAAAAAACTTGAGCATGAAGTGCAGGAGAGTAATGCTCGCGCAGATAGGCTGCAAACAATACCTCGGGATGCTTCAAATCATCGGCTCTGGCAAAACCCCCGACGAACCCGATGACGATCGGGTCTCCTGGCGCCAGCGCCCCGTGCGCAATCGGCCCCTGCTGGCAGACCAGCCGCAATGCTGCAATCGCGGCGGCATCCGTCCACGTTTCGTGGCAGACAGATTTGAAAGATGTCGAAGCTTTCTGGGTGGCGTTGTCTGCCGAGAATGCCTGAGGACTCGCGGTCACATCCCCAAAGATCACCGCTACGGCCAGAAGGAACATCAACCGGACCTCTCTTCGAAAGTCCCGGTTGGCTGCATAACTGCGGTATTTTCCCTGCATCGCACATCCTCTCGCCTTATTTCAGGCGACTTACCGCACTCGGACGTTGTTCTTCCGTAACGGACCGCTTGGCGCCAATACACCCGCAACCCCAGTCCCATTTATTTGATGGGCCAACCGCACGACTGGCGCAGGTGATTGCTTCAGAGGACGGCATTTTCGATGACGCAGTTGTAATGTGCTCGGATGGTAGCAGGGGTTGACCATCGTGGTCATCAGTCGGGTGAAAAATAGTACGAGAATTTGTACCTTCGCCACCTCCTGTCAACTATTCATGCATCTTCCGCCAGAATTCCAGCGGCCATCGACAAGACCTGCGACTGCTAAACTGTCGATGATTCAACAGACAGGGTTCTCTTCAACGGGCGCCCCTGCAACAGGAAGCAATATGCTCCTCGAGTTACTGCGCCAGCAAGTCCTTGATGCTAATCGCGAAATCGCCCGCCGAGGCCTCGCGCCCCATACCTTTGGCAATGCCAGCGGAATTGACCGCTCCGGCGTGCAGCCGCTTGTCGTCATCAAGCCAAGCGGCGTCGACTACGCCACCCTCACCGCCGCGGACCTGGTGATTACCGACCTGGAAGGCAACATCATCGAAGGCCGCCTGCGGCCATCGAGCGATCTCGATACCCACACCCTGCTTTATCGCGAATTCCCGGAAATCGGTGGCATCGTCCATACACATTCTGAATTCGCCACCTCCTGGGCGCAGGCCTGCCGGCCCATTCCCTGCCTTGGCACTACGCACGCCGACTACTTCCATGGTCCCGTCCCTATCACGGAACACCTCAATGCCCAGGAAGTCTCCTCTGGCTACGTTCGCAATACCGGCGCGGTGATCATTCGCCTGTTCCGCGCAGAAGGCCTTGACCCCGTCGCCGTCCCCGGGGTTCTGGTTGCCGGCCACGCACCCTTCGCCTGGGGAAAGACCCCGGCCGAGGCCGTCGAACATGCTGACGTTCTCGAATACATCGCCCGCCTCGCCTACCGTACTGCCCTTCTCAACTCCTCAATCGAGCCGATCCCCAGCCATGTGAGCGAGCACCATTACCAGCGCAAGCACGGTCCGAAGGCCACGTACGGTCAACGCTGATTTCCTTCCGCAACTTCTTCGCCGGCGCGAAGAGAAGCTAACAACGAGACTGCGGAAAAATGGCCGAAAAAGACGTTCCTCAGCTTACGGCACGGCTGAAAGCCGTGCCCTTTCAGCAGGAGTCTTTTTCACCGACAGGCAACTGACGAGCTTTTTGTCAGAGCGCGCACCTTAAATGCGATACTGAATTCAATAGGTCGATTCCTTTGAGCGTATACAGGTTATTGTTTTCTGCATTTTTCGCCGTAATCCACATGGGCCGGTGTTGACGTTGTGAGGCCAGAAGCGTCTGTATCTTGCGCAGTCTCTGTTATTTGCCGGGACGGTACCGACGAGTGAAGGTTGCAGCGCGCATGGCAAGCCGCGTGCTTTCAACTTTGTGAAGAACGACTCCCTCCGCATGGAAACGAGCCTCTTAAACCGGTTGCAAGCGACGCTGCTAGCCCTGGCCACGGTTGGCCTGGTGCTGCTTGCGGTATTGAATTTCAGGCAGGAGAGCAAGTTCCAGCAGCCCGACGATGGCGTATGGTGGATCGAGGCAAGTGGCGGGTTACAAGCCAGCAGGGTCATCCCGGACAGCCCAGGACAGCTTGCTGGTATCCGCAAAGGGGATTTGCTCACGGCAGTTAACGAAGTGCCGGTCGCCAGAGTGCCGGATTTCGAGCGTGAACTGTACCGCACGGGCCCCTACGGAAAGGCCAATTACTCCATCAACCGCGATGGAGAGGCCCTGGATACCCCGGTCGTCGTTTACCCGGAGGCGAAAGATCGCAGTTCCTATCTTGGTCTGCGGCTCATCGGTCTGATCTATCTCGCCATCGGCATCTATGTCCTCTTCCGCCGCTGGACCGCACCCCGCGCCACGCACTTCTATCTTTTCTGCCTCGTTTCGTTCGCCCTGAACGCGCTCAAATACACGGGCGCACTAAACGCTTCGGGGAAATGGGATTTTACCGATCAGGTCGTCTTCTGGTTCAACATCATCGCTGAAGTCCTTCAACCCGCGCTTTTCCTCCACTTCGCCATCAGTTTCCCTGAGGAACGCCTGAAGGACGGCGGACGGCGGTGGCTTCTCCCTATCGTCTACGCGCCAGGCATCGCCCTGTTTGGCCTCTGGATAACGGCCATTATCCGGTGGCAGGCCACCGGCATACTGTTACACCGCCTCGACCAGATCACTTTCAGCTACATCGCCGTGTTTTACGTATTGGCCGCGACCCTGTTTTCGATCAGCTATACCCGGGCAAACACGCCTCTACTGCGTCAACAGCTGAAATGGCTTTATCGCGGCGCCTGGCTGGCGGTCGGCCCCTTCACGATTCTCTTTGCGATTCCGTTCCTGCTCGACGTGCGCATGCCCAGCCTACTGACCAAGGTTGCGGGCCTGTCTCTCGTCTTTCTCCCGCTCACATTCTGCTGGGCCATCATCCGATACCGGCTGATGGATACGGACCTGATCTTCAAGCGTGGCGTGGCCTACACTCTCGCCACTGCTACCCTGCTCGGCGCCTACTTCGGTGTCATCGCGCTCACTGCGGATCTGGTCCATCAGCGGCTGCCCGACTCCATCCGCGAATGGGCATTGATCATCGCCATTCTAGGAACAGCGGCTGTTTTCGACCCGCTGAAACGCCGCATTCAGAGTTGGGTCGATAAGGCATTCGACCGGCAGAAATACGACTACCGCAAGGCCCTCATCGAGTTCGGCCGCAGCCTCAGTTCCGAGACGAACCTTGACGCGCTACTCAATTCCATCGTCGAGCGTCTGCCGCGCACGCTCCTCGTCTCGCGCGTCGCGGTCTTCGTCGCACAGCCCGCCGGAGGCATGCGCCTCGCCGCTTCGCACGGCCTGCTCTCTGTTGCCACCGAGCACAGACTGGCCCTTGGCTTCCTCGACTTCGACCGCGCCGCGATCGGTCATTCGCACATCTTCCTCGAAAACGCGCAGCAGGCGCTTCACCTGCCGCCCGAGCAACAGCGCGCCGCATCTCTGCTCGACCTGAACTATTACCTGCCCTGCCGCGTGCAGGATGGCTCGACCACGCGCACGATCGCCGTCATCGGCCTCGGCCGGACAACCGGCGGCGACTTTCTCTCCAGCGAAGACGTTGAACTGCTCGAGTCGCTGGCCAGTTACATCGGGATTGCACTGCAGAATGCCAGCCTCTACGCGCGCCTTGAAGACAAGATCAGCGAGTTTGAGCGCCTCAAGGAATTCAACGAGAATATCGTGGAATCCATCAATGTCGGGATTCTTGCGCTCGACCTCGAAGACCGCATCGAGAGCTGGAATGCGCAGATGGAGGCCATGTACGCCGTGAGCCGGTCAGAAGCGCTTGGCCAGAAGCTCAGCACGGTCTTCCCCGACGAATTCGTCTCAGCCATTGAAGGCTTTCGAAACGAACCGGGCGTACACCACCTTTACAAGTTCCACCTCACCACCAAGGCCGGCGAACAGCGCACTGTCAACATCGCCATCGCGCCGTTGCTCTCGCGCGACTTCATCATCGTGGGCCGCATCGTCCTTGTCGACGACATCACGGAACGTGTCTCGCTCGAAAATCAGCTCGCGCAATCCGACAAGCTCAGTTCCATCGGCTTGCTCGCCGCGGGCGTTGCTCACGAAATCAACACGCCGCTCGCGGTCATTTCCTCGTACGCACAGATGCTCTCAAAGCAGATGCGCGGCGACATGCGACTCGGCCCGGTACTCGAGAAGATCACGCAGCAGAGCTTCCGCGCGTCAGAGATTGCCAATGGCCTGCTGAATTTTTCCCGCACTTCCACTACGGAATTTCGCGAAACCAATCTCAACCAGGTCATTCGCGATACGCTCTCGCTGCTGGAGCACCAGTTCAAAACTGCGCAGGTCGTTGTCGACACTGACCTGACTGACAATCTGCCAGCCATCCACGGCAATCCCGGCAAACTGCAGCAGGTCTTTCTCAATCTCCTGCTGAATGCCAAGGAGTCGATGCCCGGCGGTGGGCGGTTGCGCATCGCGACTCTGGTCAATGGTCATGTCGAGGCGGTTGTCACTGATTCCGGTTCCGGCATAGCGCCCGAGCATCTGAAGCGCATCTATGATCCTTTTTTCACGACCAAAACCACCCCCAGACCAGGCGAGAGGCGTGGCACAGGTCTTGGACTGTCCGTTTCCTACGGGATTATTCAGGAGCATGCAGGCAAGATTCATGTCGAGAGCGCTGTCGGCTCAGGCACAACCTTCCACCTTGAATTCCCTCTGTTAAGGAAATCGGTACATGTCTGAAGTTGATCAGTCTTTGAATTTCGCTTCTTCCGGTTCTGTCTTCTCGTCCGGTTCCGCGGCTGGAAACATACTTGTCATCGACGACGAGGGAGGTATCCGCGAGTCGCTGGAAGTTCTGCTTTCTCTCGAGGGCTACTCGGTCAAACTTGCCCCCGACGGCGAACATGGCCTGCGCATGCTTGAGATGGAGAGTTTTGACCTCGTCCTCCTTGATCTTGCGCTCCCCGGTCAAAGCGGTCTTGACCTGCTTCCGCAAATCAAGGAGCGGCAGCCAGAGACGCCGGTCATCATGATCACGGCCTACGGCACCGTCGAGAATGTGGTCGAAGCTATCCGCGCGGGCGCCGAAAACTTCGTCCAAAAGCCGTGGGACAACGAAAAGCTGCTCGCCGACATTCGCTCCGCGGTCGCGCGGTATAAGGCTGAGGAGGAGAATGTCCAGCTTAAGCGAACCCTCAAGCAGCGCTACAACTTCGCCAACATCATCGGCAAGAGCGAGATCATGCTGCGCGTCTTCGACCTGGTCGCTCAGGTGGCGCCCAGCCGATCCACCGTTCTCATCCAGGGTGAGAGCGGAACCGGCAAAGAGCTAATCGCAAAGGCCATTCACGCCAACTCGCCGCGCCGCGACAAACCCTTTGTGCCCATCAACACCGGCGCGATGCCGAGCGAACTTCTTGAGTCCACTCTTTTCGGACATGTGAAAGGTGCGTTCACTTCTGCGATCGCATCGAAGAAAGGCCTCTTCGAAGTCGCCAACGGAGGTACGCTCTTCCTCGATGAGATCGCCACCATGGGCATGGACACGCAGGCAAAGATTCTGCGCGTTCTGCAGGATCGCCGGTTTATGCATCTTGGCGGAATTCAGGAAATCCAGGTCGACGTCCGCATCATCGCCGCCACCAATATCGATCTGCGCCAGGCAGTGCGCGAAGGCAAGTTCCGCGAAGACCTCTTCTATCGCCTGAACGTCATCACTGTCGATCTTCCGCCGCTACGCTCGCGTCGCGAAGATATTCCGCTCCTCGTGAACCACTTCCTCGAGTTTTACGCAAACGAAAACGGGCTCTCGCCGCGACGCCTCTCTGCCGACGCGCTACGGGCTCTGATTGACTACGAATGGCCAGGCAACGTTCGCGAACTCGAGAATTCGATCGAGCGCGGTGTCGTGCTCTCCTCCGGTCCGTTGATCGGCTCAGAACTTCTGCCCGGCCACATCACCGGCCGCAGCTTCCAGGACGCGCTTCTTGAACACAATCCCAATGCCTCGCTCTTCGACATCCTCGAAGACATCGAGCGCCGCATCATCGTTGAAAAGCTGGAGCGCTGCAACTGGAATCAGACCGACGCCGCAGAGCAGTTCCACATCCCGCTGTCCACGCTGAATCAGAAGATCAAGCGCCTCAACATCGAGATCCGCAAACGCGGTCGCGAATAGCGGCACTCACAGACGTTGGAATTTTGAGCGGCCAGGCCAACGAACACGGTGGGCCTTAGGCCCGGAGACGGATCTCATTGGGCTCTGAAAAACACCGGGCAGTCTCTCCCGAGCCGTTCAGCGCATTCTCCCACTCCCGCAGGAACCACCGCAATTCTTCAGGTGGCTGCAGCCACACTTCCGCGGCTGTCTCGCGCCACGTGCGCCGCATCAGTACGCTCAAGTGTAGATTCTTCGATCGATTGACCGCACAAAATGCGGATTCGTCCGTCAGGTCATCACCGAGGTAGGTCACAGGACTATCCGGCTCAGCCTGCGCGATAATGGCTTCGACAGCGCCACCCTTATCGCGGCCCACACGCAGCTCCACGCCGGCCTCGAACTCAAGCAACGACAATCCGCTGACCTGCGCCGCTGCCTCAAACAGTTCGCGGGTCTTCTGCTCAATGCGCTGTGCCTGTCGATGAGGATGCCCACGCCAGTGCATCACGGCTGCGTTGGGCTTGTCTTCAAACAGCCCACCAAACGCATCGCGACGTAACCGTTCCCGCAACTCATCAAGCTTCGCGAGTGCTTCCGGCGGCGCTTCCTGGAGTTCGCGCCTTCCATCTGCAAACAGCCGCTCCGCGCCATGCAGTCCCCAAACCTCGACAGGTTCCGGCAACCGCAGCATGGCGTTGATCTCGCCCGCGGGCCGGCCGGTGATCACCATCAGCCGCGTACGATTGTCCTTCTGAATTACCGCGAGCAATTCGCGCACGCCGGCCCAGGGGCGCGCCTGGAATCGATCGATGCGGAAATCAGCGAGCGTTCCGTCGTAGTCCAGCAACAGCAACGGGGCCTGGGCATATTGCAGCGAATAAAAAAAGTTCTCCAGTTTTCTTGTTTCTATGCGGTCCAATACTCCTCGCCTTCTACGCCATCTTCTTACGGTAGGGATCTATGGAAATGACCGTGTCTCCTGGTCCAGCATATGTCTCTGCGGCATCTGGATTTTCGAGACGAACATCCCGCAAATCTCCAAGCACCATCGCGGCCCAGCGATAAATGTTATGTTCCATTACCTGCCTGCGCATTTCCTGCATCCGCAGTCTGCGTTCTTCACGAGGCATCTCCAGGCCGCGATGAATCGCCTCGCCAACCTCAGCAATGTCGTAAGGATTGACGATGGTGGCGTCGCGCAACTCGACCGCGGCACCGGTGAACTTACTCAGCACCAGAACGCCATCCTCGTCGTCGCGCGCTGCCACAAATTCCTTCGCCACAAGGTTCATTCCATCGTGCAGCGAAGTCACCAGGCAGACGTCGGCAACGCGGTACCACCGGTTGACTTCCTCGTGGCTGCACTGGCGATCAATCAACACGACAGGCTTCCATCGTGAGGTCTGGAAGCGGTGATTGATTCTCCGCACCTCGTCATCCACTCTCTTCCGTAAATCGGCATAACTCGGGATGCGCGTTCTGCTGGGCGCGGCAATCTGCACCATCGTCAACCGCTCCCGGTACCATGGGTGCTCCTCGAGCAAATCCTCAATCGCGAGCAGCCGTTCGACGATGCCCTTGGTGTAGTCCAGGCGGTCTACGCCAACGACAATCGTCTCCGCGCGGACGTTGAATTCGGAAAGCAGTTCACGCCGCTCTTCCGCGCGATCCTCTTCCATGTCTGAGCCGATCACACGCAGCGAACTCGGTATTGCTCCGCTAAACGCAACGCTCACCGGGTACGGCCTGACCATTGTCGCGTGTCCCGCTCGCCGCGCCGTCATGTGCTCGCGGTCTGTTCGTGACTCAAGCACGCGGTCCACTGTCGAAAGAAAATTGTGACAATGCAGGGGAATATGAAACCCGATCAGATCCGCTCCCAGCAACCCGTCCAGCAGTTGCGCCTGCCATGGACAAATGCCGAACGCTTCAGGGTTTGGCCACGGAATATGCCAGAAGATAGCCACGCGCGCATCTGGACGCACGGCCTTTATCAAACGGGGTAACAAAGCAAAATGATAATCCTGCACGAACACCAGTGGTTCCGCGCTGCCCTTCATCTCATCGAGCAATGCAGCCGCGAATCTCTCGTTCACGCGGCAGTACATCTCCCAGTCGGCCGCGCGAAAGATCGGACGCGTATGCGCGATATGGCACAGCGGCCACAATCCCTCATTTGCAAATCCGTCGTAGTAACGCGACTCCTCTTCCTCCGATAGCCACACCCTTCGTAGCGTATATTTCGGATCCTCCGGAGGCACGCGTAACCGGTCGAATTCATCCACATTCTCGCGATCGGCGTTCCCGCTGCCGCTGGCCACCCACACACCATCACAAGCGCGTAGCACTGGCTCAATGGCAGTCACCAGTCCGCTGGGCGGCACCACGCAGGTGGTTTTTCGGCCCTCGCGCACGTGCATGTACGGCTCGCGATTCGAAACCACAAAGATTCTTCCGCTCGCCTTTGTCCTCATGTGAACGGCAAGCCGTTCCGGTGTCCAGAAATTCTCTCCGGCATCACGCAAACGGGCTTCGGCCGCCGCAGCAGCACGCGCGGCTATCAGGCTCTCCGCCATCGTCTCCACTTCGCGAGCAAGCGGGCTGAAGATGCTCAGTTCCGCAGCGCCGGGTGAAAGACCCTTTTCAAAATGCCCCATCCTCAGACGCCGAAGCCGCTCTGCAACGCGCGTTAGCGGGCGCATCAGGAACCACCGCACCATCAGGAAAGTAACGGCAACGATCAGCACCACCGTGGCAAGGGTCCACCAGAAACTCCTGCGCCAAACGTCGTAACCCTGGTCGCGGATGTATCCCGCATCGACGAGGATCACCAATGCACCGACCAGGCGTGTACCGTCGTGAAGCGGAAACACTTCCTGCAGCCATTGGATATTCCCCGTACTACCAAAGGCGTTTACCTCGATTCCCTTTTTGAGGGATCGTTCGACCTGCGTGCGCGACAGAGACTGGACTGGCGTTTTCTTTGCCAATGATTCGAAGGGAGCATGGGCTAACGCCTGGAAGACGTCGGGAACGCCGGCAGAGGAAATCATCTGGCCCTGCGGGTCGTAAATTCCTACACCCAGAGCCCCGGTCTCCTCTTTCGCATTCGCCACCAGGGTCTTGAGCCCAACCGAATCCCCTTGCGCGAGGGCTTGCTGCATCTGGGGTTTGAGGCTCGAGCCCATCCAGCCCGAACGCCATGCAAGCTCTTGACGCAGAACGTGCTTGTGCTCCAGCACTTCAAAATAGGTCGATGCAACTGACAACACTGTCACGCCTGCAATGAGCGCAAGGATCAACCGCAAGCGAAACGAGTGCATGAGTCCTCCACACTGTAATCTTTGACGGGCAGCTGTTTTAGTTAGATGCAAGATAAGTGCCGACCGTCGTTTACATTCGATCTAAACAAAACCATCAATGTCATCAGGAACTTACGGGCATTGCCTGTCACTCCTGCTGAGTGCTGTTCATTCTTTACTTTGTCAGCGCATTCAAATGCGTGCGGCCATTCCAATGAGATGCGCTATTCTTTGCAGGAGAGGTCAAGTAGCCCGTATCCTGCAACTTACGGTGCGACAATCTGATGGCATTCCATTCGCTCGAGAATACCGCCAAGAACATCGTGGGCACGGTACAGGCTTATTCGCTTTTCGCCTATCGCGGCGCTACGAATCTTTTCCGTCCGCCTGTGTACTGGCCCGACTTTCTGGTGCAGTCTGACATTATAGGTTTCGGTTCGGCCTCTATTGTGCTTCTGTCCGGCTTCTTCACTGGGGGAGTGCTGGCCTTGCAGTCTGCTGCTACATTGTCTCAGTTTGGTGCCGCCGCCGTCACGGGAAGGTTTGTAAGTACCTCAATGATCCGCGAACTGGGCCCTGTCCTTACCGGCATCATGGTTTCAGGGCGCAACGCCTCCTCCATGGCCAGTGAACTGGGATCCATGGTGGTCACCGAACAGATCGACGCAATGCGTGCTCTCGGCGTCGATCCCATGCGCAAGCTCGTAACCCCGCGGATCTTTGCCTGCGTCACCATGCTCTTCTTTCTCACAATCGTTGCGAATTTCTTTGGCATCCTCGGCGGCGCGGCTGTCACCGTCTTCATGAATCACCAGAACGGCACTCAATACTTTTCCATGGCCTATGAGTATCTGCGCATTGGCGACATTATGCAGGGCCTCATCAAGCCTCTGTTCTCGGGATTCATCATTGCCAGCATCGGTTGCTTCTATGGTCTTCGGACGACCGGCGGAACCGAGGGCGTGGGCCGTTCCACCATCAAGGCTGTCGTCGTGTCTTCCGTGCTCATCATTTTCGTCGATTTCCTCGTCACCCAGGTCATGTTGACCATCTTCGGCTGATGACAAACTCCGCCTCTTCCATCACGCCCACGAGGCACAACGGTCCCGCAAGCACAGGGCCCGTCCTCGAATTTCGCAATGTTTCTATCGGATTTGATCATCCTGTGCTGCAGGATGTGAGCTTTTCGGTGGGTCCGGATGAAACGCGCATCCTGCTCGGTCCTGCCGGCGTCGGCAAGAGCGTTCTGCTCAAGCTCGCCAATGGACTTCTCAGTCCGGACTCTGGCACCGTCCATCTCTTTGGAGAAGATATCTCCCACATGCCCGAGCAGCAGCTTTTCGACCTGCGTACCCGCACCGGCATGGTCTTTCAGGAAGGGGCTCTTTTCGATTCCCTCACTGTGCGAGACAACGTCGCCTACCAGTTGATCCAGGAGGAAGCCCCGGACCACGAGATCGACACCCGTGTGCGAGAGGCACTGCGCTTTGTGGCTCTGGAACAGACCTTCAGCCTCTTCCCCGGAAGCCTCTCAGGAGGCATGCGCCGTCGCGTCGCCATCGCCCGCGCACTCATCAACAATCCCCATCTCCTGCTCTACGACTCGCCAACGGGCGGCCTCGATCCCGTCACCTCCACGACAATCATCGAGCTGATCGTGAAGCAGCGCGACGTATATCGCACCCCGTCGGTCCTCGTCACGCACCGCCTGCAGGATGCTTTCACCATGTGCAGCCACCGTTTCGAACCCGCAGAAGACCGCATGGTCGGGCTGCCCGAAGATCAAACAAATCGAAATACGACATTCCTCATGCTTGCCGAAGGGCATCTGATCTTTGATGGATCGCTCCACGAGCTGGTCTCCAGCCAGGACCCCTTCGTTCGTGAGTTCATCGAGTAGTGCCCCCGAATATTGATAGCTTTCTGCACTTGACGATGGGCTCGATACAATGACGCAGAACTGTGAAGGGCGCAGAATCCTGTTGCCGATCCACCAGTTCGAAGACGAGCGGGTCATCTTCTCGGAGAAATATGAATCGCAGGCATTTTAGAGTCTTTGCGCTGCTGGCATTCGCTCTTGTTGCGCTATGTCCGCGATCTGCTTTTGCGTATTCTCTCCAGACCCATGAGCAACTCATCGACCTAACGTGGAAAGACTCCATCGTCCCCCTGCTGCTGAGCCGCTATCCCAACCTCACACCCGCCGAACTCGATCGCGCCCGGGCCTACGCCTACGGCGGCTGCGTCATCCAGGACATCGGCTACTATCCCTTTGGCGATGCATCATTCTCGAACCTCACCCACTACGTCCGCTCCGGCGATTTCGTCGTCAACCTCTTTCGCAATGCGACCAACGCCAACGAGCTGGCCTTTGCCATCGGCGCGCTTTCTCACTACATCGGGGATTCGGTCGGTCACGCCGAAGCTACGAACATCGACGTCCCAATCGAGTTTCCCAAGTTAGGGGCGAAATACGGGTCGTCCGTCAACTACGCCCAGGGAAAACACCAGCACGTTCAAACTGAATTTGCCTTCGATATCAACGAGATCGCGCATCGTCGTCTCGCTCCCATTAACTTCCTGCGCCATATTGGACTTGCTGTTTCGATGCGGCAACTTGCGCTGGCTTTCTACCAGACATACGGTATTACGGAAAGTTTTGCCGGCCGCAGACGAATCAACGTTCGCGGATATCGCTATGCCACACGCACGTTTATCCCGCGCATCGCTTACGCCGTCACCCTACTGCATCGGAGCCACGAACCTCCTGATTCCACAGCGCCCGACGTCGTCGAGCTTGAGAAAGAGGCTGCGGAAGTAGCGCAAGACAACAACTGGCAGAAGTACCGCCGCAAACCCGGGATCGGAACCTACACGCTTGCAGGATTTCTGTTCATCCTTCCCAAGGTTGGCCCCCTCACACTCGCCGACGTAAAAGGTCCAACGCAACAAACCGAGACCGACTACGCGCACAGCGTCGCGGTCTCTACGACAGCGCTGCGACAGATCCTGAGGCGCTTTACCCCGGAAGCTTCCCGCTACACGGGCCCGATGCCGCCCCTGGCCAGCCTTACACACATCGACAGTACTTCGCCTCAGATCCGCGACCCGCTCCATCCGCTGCCCAATCGCGATCTGGATACGGGCCGCGTGGTGCAGCCGGGCGGCTATCCTCTTACCGATGCCACCTATGCCAGCCTTCTGCACAGAATTGTGCAGAAGCCCACACAACCGATTCCTCCCGGCATCAAGGAAGACATCCAAACTTACTATTCGAATCTGGACCTGCCCATCACAACCAAAAAGGATCCGGACCGTTGGAAGCAGGTGCTCACCGATCTGAATGCTTTGGCCGGCGTGCCCACAAGCAACGCGCCCGAGCCTTTCCCCACCTACGTTGATGACCAGGACAATGACGAATAACGAAATTGCCCGAACGACTACCGCTCTCCCGGCAGCTTGAGCGATCCCGTAACGATGACCTCGCCTACGCGAAGCCGCTTAACGTCCAATTCCTGAATCTCAAGAGACCTGACCGTGGCGGACTTGATCCGCAGACGGCCTATAGCAAGTCGCCCGATTGCAAATGCACCAATTGCCACAAATCCCATAGCGGCGGCTGTGGTTGCAAGACCGAGCAGCGCCAGAGATTTCGCTTCCTTCGCACCTTTGGCTTCTTCAATTCTCACGGTCATCTCCCTCGCTCCCGTCAGTCTACTCAATCACTCCACTGCCAGCATTCCCGCGAATCCTTTACCCTATAGGGTTCGAGGAGCTCGTTCATGACCGCTATCCGCCAGGAAGACTTTATTACCAGCGTCGCTGGTGCGCTGCAATACATCAGTTACTACCACCCCACCGACTACATCACCAACCTCACCAAGGCCTACGAGCGCGAGCAGTCCCACGCCGCCAAGGACGCCATCGCGCAGATCCTCATCAACAGCCGCATGTGCGCCGAGGGACATCGTCCCATCTGCCAGGACACCGGCATCGTCAACGTCTTCGTCAAGGTGGGTATGGATGTTCGATTTGAACGTTCGCCGGGCGCGGAGCCCCTCGATATCCAGGAAATGGCAGACGAAGGTGTTCGCCGCGCCTACCTCGATCCCGTCAACAAGCTCCGCGCCTCGCTGCTTGCTGACCCCGCCGGAGCCCGCAAAAACACCAAAGACAACACCCCAGCCGTCGTAAACGTCGAACTCGTCAAAGGCGACAAGGTCGAGATCACCGTCATGGCCAAAGGTGGAGGCTCCGAAGCCAAAAGCAAATTCGTGATGCTCACCCCCTCCGATTCCGTTGTCGAATGGGTGCTCAAAACCGTCCCCACCATGGGCGCAGGCTGGTGCCCACCCGGCATGCTCGGTATCGGCATCGGCGGCACCGCTGAAAAAGCCATGCTCCTCGCCAAACAATCATTAATGGAGCCCATCGATATTCAGGACCTAATCGCGCGAGGCCCCAAAACCACCGCCGAAAAACTCCGCGTTGAGCTGTATGACAAGGTAAATCGCCTCGGTATCGGGGCACAGGGTCTCGGCGGCCTCACCACTGTCCTCGATGTGAAGGTGCTCGACACCCCATGCCACGCCGCCAATCTGCCAGTAGCTATGATTCCCAACTGCGCCGCCACCCGCCACGCAAGCTTCGTCCTCGACGGCTCGGGCCCGGCCTACCTCGATCCTCCCAACCTGGAAGACTGGCCTCAGCTCACTTACGACGTCTCCAAAGCCACGCGTGTCGACCTCGACACCATCACCCGCGCCGAAGCCGCCACCTGGAAGCCCGGCGAAGTGCTTCTGCTCAACGGCAAACTCCTCACCGGCCGCGACGCCGCCCACAAGCGCATGACCGACATGCTGAGCCGTGGCGAAAAACTCCCTGTCGATTTCCGCGACCGCTTCATCTACTACGTCGGCCCGGTGGACCCCGTCCGCGAAGAGGTCATCGGACCCGCAGGCCCCACCACCGCAACGCGCATGGACAAGTTCACCCGCCAGATGCTCGCCCAAACCGGCCTGCTCGGCATGGTGGGCAAAGCTGAGCGCGGCCACACGGCAATCGAAGCCATTAAGGAATTCGGTGCCGTCTATCTCATGGCCGTGGGCGGAGCCGCGTACCTCGTCTCTAAAGCCATCACCGGCTCGCGGCAGCTGGCCTTCGAGGACCTCGGCATGGAAGGTATCTACGAATTTGAAGTCAAAGACATGCCCGTCACCGTCGCAGTCGATGCAAAGGGCACCAGCGTCCACCAGACCGGCCCCGCCGAGTGGCAGCAGCGTATCGCCAACATCCCGATCCTGCAACCCTAGCCACGCTAAACAGTCACGCTCAATACGGTTGCGTTAAACAGTCACGTTCAACCGTCACGCCTAACCATTTCCCGCTGTGTCATCCTGAGTGCCGCAAGCTTGGGGCCCCACGAGGTGGGGTAAACGGCACGAAGAATCTGCTTCTCTTTCAAACAGATCCAGGCAAACGCGCGACAGCTGGGTCAGAGACGATGAGCCCTACGTCTCGCTCCACATGATGGGCACCACAAATAGAAACGGCTCACCACCCGGTGAGCCGTTTTTACTGATCACTGTCCACTGTTCACTGGCTACTGTCTTTCACTGCCTTCCAAACCGATACACAAACCCGTATGTAAACCCGAGATCATTCTGCAGCGTCGATCCAAAGCCGGTCGCCATGTACTCCGGTGCCAAGCGCAGTGAAAAATTCGGCGTAATATTCACCTCGCCAATCACGCTTGCGTTAATCGCATAGGTTGTCCCGTCCGGATACAGCCCTAGCACTGCTGTTCCAAACCCGTTGGTATCGCTGGCGAAATTGCTTATGGCCACGCCGCCCTTAACGCTGCCGGCGATCGAATACCTCGGCCTCAGCCTGAAGCGGTACGTCGGACCGACCAGCACGTCGTAATGGCTGATCGACGGCCGCGTCAGCGACGTCTCGTTCAGCCCTACAAACGCTGTCCCATAGTTGCCGCGGCCCTCAAACGTCAGCCCCAGCTTCTCGCTCCAGTAACGGCTGATCGCCGCATCCCATGAGTACATGGTTGCCCGCTGCAGGTTCGGGCCCGGAGTAAACCGCTGATAGCCGCCACCGACAAACACCTCGTACAAATGCGCATACGTATCGTGGATGGCCTGCGCCCGCCGCGCTTCGCGCCGTGCCCGGATGCGTGCCTGGACCGTAGCGGGGCCTTGCTGGCTCTGCGTGGCTGCAGGGGTTTGCGGCTGCGTCTGATCCTGCGCCGGTGGATTGCTGCTTGAACCTGTGCTCTGCGCCAGAGCACCGAAAGAAACAAGCGAAATGACCGCCAGAAGACTTACAGAACGGCGAAAAGAAAACATCGGTCTTGACTTACCTCCACTACCCGGGTCCCCACGGACAGATTTTCGTCCTTGGGGTGGAACATAACGGAGCCGAGCGCACCCCTCCCGTTATTATCGCAAACCAGAGACACCCTACCCCAAGCCGGAAAATCAAACCCAACACAACCATCCGAACCAAGGCTGTGGTGACTCTCTTCGTCCGGAGTATGAAACCGACAATCTTCTCTAACTGGCTCTGCGCGGGGCTGTCATCCTTTGGACGCGCGACACAGGATTTTGCCGCGACTCCCCGCTCCATGCAATACGATGAGAAGCTGACGGAGGCCCCAACTTCTAATGCGATTCCTGCTTGGACTCATCTTTGGCATTGCCCTCGTGCCCCTCGCCGTCCTGGCTTTTCTCACCTACGGCAATGTGCCGGTGGCCGTCTCCGATCCTCCGATCCCCCACGAGCGCCAGGTCGTCCACATGCCGCTCGATGCGCGCATTCAAAAGGAAATGATCAGCACCCGCATGATTCCCGATCAGGCCAACCTCACCGCCGGCGCCCGCGTCTACGTCGAGCGCTGCGCCATTTGCCACGGCCTCCACAATAAGCCCGCGGCCATCGGCAGCCACATGTATCCCGATGCCCCACCGCTGCTCGAGCCGCACCACAACGATTCCAATATCGTCGGTGTCAGCGACGACCCGGTCGGCGAAACCTACTGGAAGGTCGAAAACGGCATCCGTCTCACCGGCATGCCTTCATTCAAAACCCAGCTCTCCGACAACGAGATGTGGCAGGTAAGCGTCTTCCTCGCCAACGCCAACAAGCCCATGCCACCTGCGGTCCTCGATATTCTCAGCCGTGCCCCAGCTCCCCCTGCCGAAGCCCCCGTCCACCCCGCAGCCTCCGAATCCTCGACCGAGTAGTGACACTGATGTTCACTGAATCTGTGGTGCCCCATCCCTGACGCAGCATCCCGGGCCCCCAGCCGAAAGGCCTTCGTCGGTGGGGTGGTTATCGCGGCATGGGTGGGAAAGCATGAACCCAAAACGAGTGTTGTCATCCTGAATGTAGCGTCTTGAGGCCCCATGGACACCGTCCATGGGGTAGGCGAAGTGAAGGATCTGCTTTTGTTTTCCTCGCGCCAATCCGCAACAAAGTGGATTAGCAACCGAAAAGCCTGCCTTGGAAAACTCCTGGAGCACTGAACCAAGGCCCCTCAGCCTCTCGCGCGCGATAATCTGGATGTGTCCTTGAAAGGTCACCCGATGAGTCTGCTTGATTCCCTGCGCAAGGGCTTTCGCTTCTTCCTCATGAGCTTCGGCATCTCCAGCTCACCCAAAAAGCCGGCACCCAAGCCCAAATCCGATCGATAATCCGATCCCCAAGCGCTTTTTCGAGTCACAAAGCGATCTCGCCAACTCTAATGAAAAGGTCCCGAAGGGCATTCAGCCGTGAGATTAACGATGACCAACGAGCCGAAGAAAGGCACCCTCCGCGCATTCTGGGACTGGTTCGTCCTGTTCAGCGGAATCTCCACCGCCTCAAACCTCTCGCGTACCCGCCCCGATCCCGTGCAACGCCGCGGTCTCTTCCTCTTCCGCAAGCCAAAGCTGCCTATAACCAAATCCTGACCACTGACCACTGTAAACTGTCTCTATGTCGCTGACCCGCCAGCAAGCCCTCGACTACTTCAACTCCCCTGACCTCATCGGGCTGGGCTTCGAGGCCGACGCCATCCGTCGCCGCCTCCACCCCGAGGGCATGGTCACCTACATCATCGATCGCAACATCAACTACACAAATTTCTGCACCGAGTACTGCACCTTTTGCGCCTTCTACCGCCCGCTCCCCAAAGAAGGAAAAAGCATTCCCCGCTCCGACGAGGGCTACATCCTCGATTTCGAAAAAATCTACGAGAAGATCGCCGAGACGCAGGAGATGGGCGGTACCGGTGTCCTTATGCAGGGCGGCCTTCACCCCGACCTCAAGATCGACTGGTTCGAGAGCCTCTTCACCGGCATCAAGCAGCGTTTCCCCAGAATCTGGCTTCACTGCCTCAGCGCCTCTGAAATCCTCGCTATCGCCGAGTACAGTGACCTCGACCTGCGCACCACCATCGCCCGCCTCCGCGACGCCGGCCTCGACTCCATCCCCGGCGGTGGCGCCGAGATCCTCGACGATGACGTGAGAAAACGAATAGCCCGCCTCAAGTGCCGCACCGCAGACTGGGTCGCCGTCCATCGCACCGCCCATCAGCTCGGCATGCGCACCACCGCCACCATGATGTTCGGTGTCGGCGAAACCTTCGATCAGCGCATCAACCACTTCGAAGTCGTTCGCAACCTGCAGGAAGAGACCGGCGGATTCACCGCCTTCATCCCCTGGAGCTTCCAGCCTGGCAACACCGCCCTCGGCGGCCGCGGATGGGAAGAGGCCACCTCGGTTGAATACCTGAAAGTCCTCGCCATAGCCCGCCTCTATCTCGACAACATCGAAAACGTGCAAGCCAGCTGGGTCACGCAGGGTCTCAAAGTCCTCGAACTCGGCCTCCACTTCGGCGGCAACGACGTCGGCTCCGTTATGCTCGAAGAAAATGTGGTCAAAGCGGCAGGCACCTCGAACTGCACCACCGAGGAAGAACTCCGCCGCATCATCCGCGATGCCGGCTTCAAGCCCGTCCAGCGCGACACCCTCTACCGCACCATGTTCCTGAACTAAGGTCTTCTGACATCGATCAAAGTAACAAAGTGCGTGTGAGATATCGGCCGGGGTGCCCCGTTCATGCGCGCTCTTTGCGTATGAGTGGGAAGGCACGAACCCAGATCCGACGGCTTTGACCAAGAGCTAGTGGCAATCAGCTGCTTCTCTCACACTGCCTTCAACGCCTGCTCCAGATCCGCAATCAAATCATCCTTGTCTTCAATCCCTACGGACAGCCGCACCAGCCCCTCGGTGATGCCCACCTTCGCGCGGTCAGCATCGCTCAGCGCCGCATGAGTCGTTGTCGCCGAATGCGATGCCAGGGACTCAACCCCTCCCAGCGACTCTGCATTCAAAAACAGCTTCACCGCGCCCAGAAATCTCCCCGCCGCGTCGCGCGATCCCAGATCGAAGCTCAGCATCGACCCGAACCCCCGTTGCTGTTTCTTCGCCAGCTCATGCTGCGGATGGCTCTTCAGCCCCGGATAAGCCAGCCTCTTCAGCATCGGCTGCGTTGACAGAAAATCCGCCACCGCGCGCCCATTCTCCTCGTGCTGCTTCATGCGCAATGGCAGCGTCTTGATGCCGCGCAGCACCAGGAAGCTCTCAAACGGTGACATAATTCCGCCCGCCGCCTTCTGCACCAGCAGAAACCGATCCTTGTGCTCGGGCTTTGACCCGATCAACGCACCGCCTAGCCCATCCGAGTGGCCATTCAGAAATTTTGTCGTTGAATGCATCACGACATCCGCACCCAACTTCAGCGGACTCTGCAGCGCCGGGGACATGAACGTGTTGTCCACGCTCACCTCGACTCCCTTCGCATGCGCAGTCTCAGAAACCGCCGCAATGTCCGTAAGCACCATCAGCGGATTCGTAGGTGTCTCAATGTGAATCAGTTTGGTATTCGCCTTGATCGCAGCCTTCACCGCATCCAGATCCGCCGTATCCACATACTGAATCTCGATCCCGTAATGCTGCACGATCAGGTTGAACAGCCGCGCCGTTCCGCCATACACGTTGGCCGAAACAATCACATGGTCGCCCGAACGCAGCGTTGCCACCAGTGCGTAGATTGCCGCCATCCCGCTGGCAAATGCGTGACCGCAGTAGCCGCCCTCGAGCGCTGCCAGCGCCGTCTCCAACCGGTCGCGGGTTGGGTTCCCGGCACGGGAATAGTCGTAGCCCTTGTCGGTTCCGATGCCGGTCAGCTCAAAGGTGGAAGAAAGATAAACGGGGACGTTGACGGCGCCGGTCAGCGGATCAGGATGTTGCCCAGCGTGTACGGCAAGAGTGGCGTATTTTTGCTCTGACATGATGTGCTCTTAGCTACTTAGCTCCTGCTCTCTAGCTTATCGCGACCGCCCTGGACGGCTGGAACCGCCAACGGGGATTGCCACGCCATCCCTTCTCCCTGATCCCGCATCAAAATCTCTCATGCCCTCAGGCGGCTACGCAGGGGGCGTGTCGGCGCGAGGAGGAAAACCCATGGCCACCGTAAAGAAATGCGCAAACGCAGCCTGTAATTGCATTCCACAAGGGAAAGAGAAGTACTGCAGCGCTCATTGTGAAGGAATTGGAGATAGGAGTGAAATCGTGTGCACTTGCGGCCATGAGGGCTGTGTGGAGTCGAGCAGCTCCGTGCAAGCCTACTCAAAGGGTGGTATCCGCGAGGAAACGCACACGTAACGTGCACCAATTTCTCGGGAGCACTGTGGATTCGCGGGGCTTTTACACTCCGCCTTCAAATATCTTCTTTGACAAATATCGCTCGGCCGAATCCGGAATAATTGTCGCCACGCGCTTGCCCGCGCCCAGTTCCTGCGCAAGTGCAGCCGCCGCAAATATCGCCGCGCCCGCACTCGATCCGCCCACGAGCCCCTCTTCTGCCGCAAGTCGCTTTACCATCGCAAATGCGTCGTCGTCGCTCACCATCATCACCCGGTCGCACACATCGCGATGAAATGTCTCCGGGATGAAAGAGACGCCAATGCCCTCCACCCGGTGCTTGCCCGGGGGACCCCCCTGCAGAATCGAGCCCTGCGTCTCCACCGCCACCGTGATTACCGCTGGGTTTTTCTCCTTCAGGAACCGCGCAACTCCTGAGAACGTTCCCCCGGTCCCCACGCCGGAAACAAATCCATCCACATGACCTTCCATCTGTACCCAGATCTCAACGGCCGTGGTGTCGTGGTGAAACTGCGGATTCGACTGGTTCGTAAACTGCCCGGCCATAAACGCGCCCGGAATTCCAGCCGCCGTCTTATTCGCTTCGCGAATCGCCCCCGCCATCCCATCGGCTTCCGGTGTGCGAACTACCTCTGCGCCAAATCCGCGCATCAGGATGCATTTCTCCTCCGCGAATCCCTCCGGCACAAACAGCTTCACCTTGTAGCCGCGATTCACGCCAATCAGCGCCAGTCCCACGCCGGTATTTCCCGCCGTCGCCTCCACAATCGTGGATCCCCTGCGCAGCAGTCCCCTTGCCTCGGCATCCAGAATCATGCCCAGCGCGGCGCGGTCCTTGATGCTGCCGCCTGGATTCAGGAATTCGAGCTTGGCAAACACCCCCGCCGACGAACTTGGCACAATTTTGCCCAGTTGCAGCATCGGCGTATGGCCAACAAGTTGGGTGATATCTGATGCAACGCGGGAGGGAGAGGTAGAAGGGCTTTCGACTGCCATGGCAATTCAGTTTAGCGCAACGGCCTCGGCTATTTCTTCTGCGCAGGCTTCTTCGCAACCCGGGTTGCCGGGAAGTATCCGGTCCGGGTGCGAACCGTCATTTTGCCCATTCCCTGCGCCTCTGCTGTCACATTCACGCGGCGGAATCCCGGTTCGGTCGTTGGCTTCGAAGAGTGATAGCCGATCGTATACTGGCTCCGGATGTCGCGCGCCACTTCCGCGGCGATATCGTCTACCTGTTCCATCGACTTGGGAAAGAACGCAATCCCGCCCGTCTCGTTCGACAGCAATTCCAGCGCGCGCCGTGCATGACGCACCTCGGCGTGGCTCATCTCATCGCCAAACAACAGCCCGATCGTATAGATCACCGGTCCCGATAGCTCCTGCACTCGCCGGATGGTCTGATCCAGCGTCAAGGTCGAAGCGTTGTCCTCTCCATCCGTGATCA
This sequence comes from uncultured Acidobacteriaceae bacterium, assembly GCA_963735215.1. Taxonomy (GTDB): domain Bacteria; phylum Acidobacteriota; class Terriglobia; order Terriglobales; family Acidobacteriaceae; genus Telmatobacter. The sequence continues at coordinate 314,642 of CAVTKF010000024.1, forward strand.
GGACCAGCACCTGCTTGGGACGCTTGGCATCCGCCACCAGTTTGTCCGCCGACGCAACAACCGCGTCATACAGCGCCGTCCCGCCTCGCGACTCGATGTGGCCCAACCCATCGCGAAGCTTGTTCACATTCGAAGTGAATTCCTGGTCAATGTAGGCTTCGTCAGAAAAATTCACGACAAACGCCTCATCCTCCGGGTTCGAGGCTTCCACGAGGTCCAGCGCGGCTTTGTTCACTGCGGGACGCTTCTTTGACATCGATCCTGAATTGTCCACCACCAGCCCGATCGACACCGGAAGATCGGTGTGCTGAAAGCTGATGATGTTCTGCTTTATGCCGTCTTCAAAAACCTGAAAATTCTCTCTTTTTAAAGTCTGAACCAGTTGACTGCCTTCCAGCACCGTGGCATTCAGAACCACCTCCTCCACGTTGGTATGCAGAACATAGCCTTCGCCACCCTCTTTGTGCAGAGGCTCCCCAGTCACGCTCGACGGCTGCTCGCCATCAGGTGAGCGTACCGGATCGCGATCCACGGTCAGCGGAGGAGCCTGAGACGGCGGAGCAGACGACGCAGGCTTGGGCGCCTGTTGAGCGCCCAGCGTGAGAGTCGAAAACAAGAGGAGTACTGAAAGAAAACCGCTATTGCAAGGGCGCATAGTATCCGGTTCGAGCATGGACCGTGAGCGGAGGCAAACCCGAGGGTGGATTCAGCTTCACCTTCACTTTACGCCACTTGCCGTCGCGAGAAATATTCTTGGGCGTGTAACCGATCACATATTGATTGCGCAACTCGGTGGAAATCTTCTCCGCAATGTCGCTCATCTCCGAGACATCGTCCACCCGGAAGAGCCGTCCGCCCGTCTCTTCGCACAGTTCATTCAGCAGCATCGGCCCCGAGCGCTCCTCCGGCGTAGCAGCATACGGATCGAAGATCCCGATCGAGTAGATTTCCACATCCGACTCGCGGACCTGGGCGCGAACCTCGCCCTCCGTATACCTCGAACGGTTATCTCCGCCGTCCGATACCACCAGCAGCGCCTTCCGCTCGTGCTTGGCCTCTTTCATCTTGGTCACGCCATAATAAATCGCATCGAGCAGCGCCGTTCGATGTCCCGCGCGCACCGTTGCCAGCCGCGCCTGGATGTCTTCCACCGAGCTCGTGAAGTCCTCAATCAGCTCCGGCCGGTCGTTGAATCCGATTACAAAAAACTCGTCCTCGGGATTGGCCGTCTTAATGAATTGCAGGATCGATTCGCGCGCCCGGATCAGCTTTGAGGTCATCGAACCCGACAGATCAAAGATGATGCCGATCGACACCGGCGCGTCTTCGGCTGCAAAGCTCCGAATCTTCTGCTCGCCATTGTTCTCGTAAACCTGGAAATCTTCCTGTTCAAGCCCCGTGACGAGACGGTTCATGGGATCCGTGACCGTGATCGGCACCAGCACCATGTCCACGTTCATCCGGAGCAGGGAGCCAGGCTTTGCCTTGCCGGCTCGTGGTCGCGGCTGGTGCGTCTACGCCCGCCGGTGCACCCGTCGCCGGAGCGCCAGAGGCGGGCGGCGGCACATGCACTTTATCCAGCGGATTATCCTGCCCTTCGAGCGACGCAACTCCAAAAACCGCCAGCGCTAAAACGCAAATCCCCGCCAGCCATGGTCTGCGGAATGATCCGTGTGTCGACTCGAGCCAATTGAGGATTGGTTTCATGCGCTCGTTCCCGGGCTCGTTTGTGGGAATGATGGCGAGTTTAGCACGCTTGGCCGATGCCTCGCGTTCTTCCTGGGAAGCCCCTGGTTTCTTTGACGCTGCCCGACCAAAATCGGTGATCGGCACTGGGATACAATCGACTCTAAGCGACAGTTCTGGCGGGACTTTCCCGGTCGAACCGGCCGCCCCAATCTTGTCCTTATCTCCTGGGAGCGAGACCTTCCGCATGGCGAGTATCTATCCATTCCGCGCGTGGCGCTACAATCCGTCCGCTGTTCGACTGGAAGACGTCGTCACCCAGCCCTACGATAAGATTTCACCGGCCATGCAAGAGGGTTATTACCAGCGCAGCCCCTACAACTTGGTCCGCATTATTCTGGGACTGCCCGAACTTTTTGATGCCGAGCGAGGCGAGAGCGTCTACACTCGCGCCGGCCGCGATTTCAAGGCATGGCGCGAACAATCCATTCTCGTCCAGGAACGCGATCCCAGCATCTTCGCCTACTCCCAGCGCTTCCGCGTCCCCGGATCCGACGAGATCAAAGAACGCCGCGGCTTCATCGCCCTCGGCCGGCTTCATGAATATGCCGACCAGGTGGTCTTCCGCCACGAGCAAACGCTCTCCAAGCCCAAAAGCGATCGCCTCAACCTGCTCAAGGCCACCCGCGCCCACTTCGGCCAGATCTTCATGCTTTACTCCGATCCCGCCGGCAGCGTGGAAAAGATTCTCTACGATGACGCAGGCCCCGCCGATGCTGAAGTTACCGACGAATATGGCGTCCTGCATCGCGTCTGGCGTGTCAGCGATCCGGCTGTCCTTCGCCTGCTCATCTCCACCATGGACGACAAGAAGCTCATCATCGCCGACGGCCACCATCGCTATGAAACCGCTCTGAACTACTCCAAGGAGCACGCACCTCCGGTTCCCGTGAGGATCGAACACAACGCCAACAGCCTTCCGCAACCTGCGTATCCCGAAGCCGCCGTGATGATGACCTTCGTCAACATGGACTCGGAAGGCCTTGTCATCCTCCCCACGCACCGCGTCGTGCACAGCCTGCGCGGCTTCGATCCCGCTGCCTTTGCCGGCGCCGCCGAGCAGTTCTTCACCGTCGAAAAGCTGCCCGATTTGCCGGCGGCCGCCTACGTCGACAGGCTGCGCCAACAATCCGGCATCGCCTTCGTCGCGATCACTCGCACCGGCGCTTTACTTCTGCGCTCAAAACCCGATGCCGCGGCAACCCCACTTGCCGGCCTACCCGAAAACCAGCGTCAGCTCGACTTGAGCCATCTGCACACCATCATCCTCGACAAACTCCTCGGCCTCGATGCCGAGAAGGTCCGCGAGCAGACAAACCTCCGCTACCTCCGCGACGCCGCCGAGGCCGTTGACCAGGTGCAGCGCGGTGAAGCCGACGTCACCTTCCTCACCAACCCCGTTTCCATGGACCAACTCCGGGAAATCGCCTTCGCCGGCTCCGTCATGCCCCAGAAATCCACCGACTTCTTCCCAAAACTCCTCAGCGGCCTGACCATCTATGCGTTGGAGTAAGATGCTCGCTCACTGGGTGCCCCAGGTTCGGGGTCCCCGGCGACAGGTCTTCGTCGCCGGGGTGAAGGTCTGGATTTTCAGACATAGGTGGGACTCCTCCACCACAGCCGTCATCGCCCTCGCATTCGCTCTTTCCTGCGCCGGGCAGGTGCCTTCCTCATCGCCGCCACCGCAGCCACCCCCGGCCCCCGCTCCCCGCTTCGTCGTAGTGCTCGATGCGGCCCACGGCGCCGACGACACCGGCGCCCACCTCGACAGCGGCCAACTCGAAAAGACCGCCGATCTCGCCCTGAACGTCCGCCTCCGCTCCCTGCTTGCGGCCCGCGGCATCCAGGTGGTCACCACGCGTGAGTCCGACACCTCAGTCGACCTCAACAGACGCGCAGAGCTTGCCAACCACGCAAATGCGGCCGTTTGCCTCAGCCTGCACGCCAGCGAGAGCGGCTCCGGTATTCACCTCTTCGCGTCTTCCCTCGCGCCCGCGCAGCCTACGCGCTTCATGGCATGGAAAACAGCCCAGACAGCGTGGATCACGCGTAGCCTCGCCCTCGCCGGATCAGTGAATTCCGCGCTCACGCACGCTGGTTTCAACGTCACCCTCGGCCGCATTCCGCTGCCGGGAATTGAGAGCATGACCTGCCCCGCCCTCGCCATTGAGGTCGCTCCCCAGCGCGATGCAGACAACAAAATCACCGCCGAGCCCGACGACCCCGACTACCAGGCTCGCGTTGCCGCTTCGCTCGCCGCGGCTGTCCTCGAATGGCGCACCGATCCCACCCGTACGGAGGCACGCCAGCCGTGATTCCGCGCTATCAGAAGATCCTCCTCGCCGCATTGCTCATCGCCTCCCTCGCCATGGGAATTGTGCTCTGGCAGCTCCGCGACCGCGCCCACAAGCGGCTCCTCGCCGGCGAAACCACGGCACCAACACAAGCCCCCGAAGTCGCCCCCGCGGAACAGGCAACTCTCGTCGCCGCCAACGACATGGACAACTCCCTCATCCCCCAGATACACTCCCTGCCGCTGCCCGCCGACCCCGGTGCCCGCGCCCGCGCCGTCCTCGGCAAACTCCTCGACCTCTACGCCGCCTCTGACTCCACCCATCCCGTCCCCGGCGGAGCCTCTTCCGTAGCCCAGGTCTTCCTCATGCCCGTTCCCGGTGCGAAAGCCTCTGACCCGGCCGCGCAACTCGCCGTCGTCAACCTCACCGGCACCTTCGCCGCCAGCCACCCCTCCGGTCTCGAAACCGAATCCCTCACCGTCCTCTCCATCTGCGCGACCATCCACGCCAACCTTCCCAACGTCACCGAGGTCCGCTTCCTCGTCGACGGCCAGCAACGCCCCACCCTTGCCGGGCACGCCGACCTCACCCGCACCTACTTGGCCGCCGAAGCCACACCGACGGAAGGAAACAGATTGTGACCGAAGCTTCTTCTACCCCGCCTACCATCGGCGTCTTCGATTCCGGATTCGGCGGACTCACCGTCCTCGCCGCCCTCATCCCAAAACTCCCGCGCGCCCGCTTCGCCTTCATCGGCGACACCGCCCGGCTCCCCTACGGTTCCAAATCACGCCGCACCATCGCTCGTTACGCCGTCGAAAGTGCCCAATTCCTCGTCCGCGAACAAGGCGCCGAATTCCTCGTCATCGCCTGCAACACGGCCAGCGCTCTCGCCCTCGACGCCATACAGGACGCAGTGCCCGTCCCCGTCCTTGGCGTCATCGAGCCCGGAGCCACCGCCGCACGCGCTGCCTCCAAATCCGGCGACGTCCTCGTCATCGCCACCGACGCCACCGTGCAGAGCCATGCCTACAAGGCCGCCTGCGCCGGCCAGAATCTGCGTGCCATTGAGAAAGCCTGTCCCCTTCTCGTCCCCCTCGTTGAAGAAGGCTGGACCAACCACCATGTCACCGCAGGAAGTCATCCGGATCTACCTCGACGAACTCGCAGCCGACGCCGCAGCCGCCGGCCTCAAGCCAGACGCGCTCGTCCTCGGCTGCACCCACTACCCCCTTCTGCGCCCTCTCATCGAACAAGCCGTCCCCGCCGGCATGAAGGTCATCGACTCCGCCGAATCCACCGCCGAAGCCGCCGCGCGCCTCATCAACGGCCGCGCCAAACCACGCGGCACCACCGACAATGACCAGCCGACAGAGATCCGCTGCTTCGCCACCGACTCCGTCGAAAAATTCGAGCGCCTCGGCTCCCGCTTCCTCGGCCGCCCCGTAGGAAACGTCCAACTCGTCGACCTCGGCGGCTAAGTAGTCGCTTTAGCTTGATATCCTTGAATCAGGTATTTTTGTCTCGATTTTTTCTAGCTGGGTGTCATCCTGAGCGAACGGGGCCCCGAACGCGTTTCAGTTCGGAGGTGGTGAGCGAAGGATCTGTTTTTCGCGACATCGGCAGCACAAAACCCAGGAAAAACGCAACGGAGGAGCAACACAAGCATGATCAATCTGGCAGGCAAAACGGCCGTAGTCTTCGGGCTCGCCAACAAGCGTTCCATCGCCTGGGGCATCGCCCAAAAACTGCACGCAGCCGGAGCCACCCTGGCCATCTGCTACCAGAACGAGCGCATGAAGCTCGAAGCCGAGGACCTCATCAAGGAGCTTCCCGGCGCCTCCGGTTTCCAGTGCGACGTCTCCGTCGACAGCGAAATCGATGCCCTCTTTGCCGCGCTCAAAGACAAGTACGGCAAGCTCGACGTCCTCGTCCACGCCGTAGCCTTTGCCCCCGCCGCCGATCTTCGCGGCGAGTTCATCAATACCAGCCGTGAAGGTTTTCGCGTCGCGCTCGAGGTCAGCGTCTACTCGCTCATCGCTGTCACCCGCGCCGCCGCACCCCTCATGACCGACGGCGGCAGCATCATGACCATGAGCTACTTCGCCGCCGAAAAGGTAGTCCCCAACTACAACGTGATGGCTGTCGCCAAGTCCGGACTCGAGTGCACCATGCGCTACCTTGCCTGGAATCTCGGACCCAAAAACATCCGCGTCAACGCCATCTCCGCCGGCCCAATCAAAACCCTCGCAGCCCGCGGCGTCGGCGACCTCAGCGAGATGATGCGGTCGCACGCAGAGCGCGCCCCGCTCCATCGCAACGTCGACCAGCTTGAAGTCGGCGGCGTAGCCCTGTTCCTCGCCAGCGACCTCTCCAGCGCCGTCACCGGCGAAGTCCTCTACGTAGACTGCGGCTACAACATCATGGGCTTCTAATACCACATGCGCTTCTGATACCACCTTTTGTCACCAGCCCAGCCACGTGTCATCCTGAGCGTAGCGGCCTTGGGGCCCCGCAAACGCTCGCGTTTGTGGGGCAGGCGAGCGAAGGATCTGCTTTTGAACCATGTCAATAATCGCAAGACCGCTCGTCATCCCAGCCGCACTGGAGGGATCAGCTCTGAGAATCTCAGCGGGCATCGGCGCTCGGAGGTTGGGAATTCGGAGGGAGCAGCAGCCTTCAGGCTGCTGAAATCATAGGCAAGAAGATACAGGGCCTTTTAGGCCCGGACAACACTTTCATGTTCGTCATGTGGCAACGCGCCATGAACGACTTCGGTTACTTCTCGAGAGTCCCTAAGCCGAAGATCACGATATTTGCGAGCAGACGGTGACACGCTAACAATCTCAAGAAGCGTCTGTCATGTTGAGCGCAGCGAAGCGGAGTCGAAACATCTGCGGCTGCTCTTCGCGAGCCTTTCACAACTTCTTCGACTGTTGTAGGCGGCGGAAAAATCCAACTTTTACGATATCCTCAATTTCATGTCGGATATGGAGAACGCCCTCTTACCCTTGCAGGCTTCATTTGCGCGTGACTTTGCTCAAGACTGGATTGACGCCTGGAATAGCCACGACCTTGAACGAATCTTGACTCACTATGACGATGAGGTGCTCCTCACCTCTCCTGTCGCCCTGAGGTTACTGAATGGCGATGGCACGGTGCGAGGAAAGGCTGCGCTGCGAGATTACTTTCTCCGGGGTATTCAGGCCTATCCGAATCTCCGCTTCGATCTGATTGATGCGCTGTGGGGTACAGAGACGATCGTCATCTACTACGTCAACAATGTTCGCGGTAGCAAGACCGCCGAGGTAATGCTGCTGAACTCCGCGGGAAAAATTCAGCGTGTGTGGGCAAACTACGACCAGTAGTTGGGGCGCGGCTTCAACCCGAGACCAATCCTGAAAAACTCCGCCGGTGCTGCCGACTCTCACATTCTCAAGATCTCCTCCCACACCGCTTCCTCCACCGGCAGCCCGAGTCTGCGATTCTCCTCCCGCAGTCTCAGCGTGTTCTCTCCGGGATACCGAACAGCTTTCCCCACCTCCGCCGGCCGCGACCGATGCACAGACTCCACCACCTCATCCGCAATCTGCTCCATCCGCGCAGCATCTCCCAGCCCCCGAGGATCGATCGCAACAAACATCTGCGACAACCCCGTTTCCCGCAGCGGATTGTTCGCAATCGCATGCGTGGCATTGCCCAGCGAAGTCATCGCCGCCACCATATCCAAAACAACTGCCAGCCCCGATCCCTTCCAGTAACCCACCGGCAACAGCCGTTGCGACTTCTCAATTGCCGCCGGATCGCGCGTCAGCTTTCCCTCTGCATCGAATCCGCCATCCACCGGCAGCAACTCCCCGCGCTTGCGATAGCCCTCCAGCGCGCCATACGAAAACTGCGACATCGCCATATCCAGCACCACATGCCCCTTCGCACGCGGCACCGCAATCACCAGCGGATTGTTCCCGATCGCAGGCTCAACCCCGCCCCACGGTGGCACATTCGGCATCGTGTTCGTCCAGCACATCCCGATCACGCCCGCCTCCGCTGCCTGCCACCCATACGTACCGCCGCGCATCCAGTGATTCGTACGCGCCATCGCCACGCAGCCGATCCCATGCTCCCGGCTCAACGCAATCGTCCGCGCCATCGCCGACCACGCATTCAGATTTCCCGGCCCCTGCTGCCCATCCCACCGCTCCATGGCGCCAAACTGCGCCACCACCCTCGGCTCCGCAGCAGGATCCACGCTTCCGTTCCGCACCGTCGCCACAAACCGCGCGAAGCGGTTCACCCCATGCGAATACACCCCATCGCAAGTAGTCTCCGCAAATAGCCGCGCACACAACTCCGCGCGCGGTTCGCTGAATCCCAGCCCGCGCAAAATATCCGCGAGCCGTCTCTGCATTTCTTGGATTGGAATTCTCAACATGTAGAAAATCCGGGTGCCCCAGGTCCGGGCCCCCACGGACAGGTCCTCGTCCGTGGGGTGGAGGTCTCGCTTTTGAGACCTGGGTTTCTCTGCTTTGGATCGGTTGAATCACGGACATTGGGTGCCCCATCCATGGGACGTTTTCCAGTCCCATGGGTGGGAAAGCACAATTCTCACTCACCTACTTGTGGTAATTCGGATAAGCCGGCTTGTGCACTTCCGGCTGTTGAGTCTTCCCCAACTCCTCCAGCGCCAGCGAAACCGCCTTCTCCAACTGCGGATCGTGCCCTTCACTCACCGCCTTCGGATCCTGCTCCACCACGTAATCCGGATCGACGCCGTGATTCTCCACGTCCCACTCACCCTTCGGCGAGAAGAACGCCACACTCGGCGAAGTCACATGTCCGCCATCCATCAGCACTGGAATCGGCCCAATGCCGACCAGTCCGCCCCAGGTCCGCTTACCCACCAGCGGTCCCAGTTTCGCCTGCTTGAATAACCACGGCAACGCATCGCCGCCCGAGCCCGAAAATTCATTCGCGATCATCACCTTCGGCCCATAGACGCCCGCATTCGGCGTGTGCTCGATCTTCCCGTACCGCGGCGCCCAGTACGACTCGATATGCCGCCCCAACACTTCAACGAAATAATCGGCCACCTGCCCGCCCGCGTTGAAGCGCTCATCAATCACCGCTCCCTGCTTGTCGGTCTGCGCAAAGTAGTAGCGATTGAAATTCGTGAATCCGCCCTCGCCCGTGTCCGGTAGATACACATACGCCAGCTTGCCGCCCGAAAGCTGATCTACCTTTTTCTGGTTGCCCTCGATCCAGTCCACATTCCGCAGCGCTGCCTCGCTGGCAATCGGAATCACCGAAATATCGCGCGGGGTCTTTCCGTCTGCGTCCGCAATCCGCACGCTGATTACCTTCCCCGCAGTTCCCTCAAGCGGCTCCTGGATATCCATGTCCGCCGTCAGTTCCTGCCCGTTGATATCGAGAATGCAGTCGCCCACCTTCACGTTCAGTCCCGGCTGCGCCAGCGGCGCCTTCTCCCGCGGATTGAAATCCCCGCCCGTGTAAATCTTTGCGATGCAGTAACGGTTGTTCTTGATCTCGTAATCCGCGCCCAGCAGCCCGCCCGGCACATGCTTCGCATCCGGAATCTGCCCACCGTTCCCGCGCAAATGTCCCACCGAAAATGCGCTCAGCATCTCCTGGAAGATGTAGTTCAAATCCGCGCGCGATGCGATCGACTCCACGTATGGCTCGTACTTCTTCTCGTCTGCAACTGTGTTCGTTCCGTGGAAATTCGAATCGTAGAAAAATGCGCGCTCAATCCGCCACACCTCGTGATACATTTGCGCCCACTCTGCATGCGGCTCAACGCGCATCTTCACGTCCGCAAATGACAGCGCGCCGTCACCCGCCTTCACCGGAGCATTCGCCGGCACAATCACCCACGTCGGCTTGGGGCCGCCTCCCGGAGGCATCTCGCCACCTTCAGGCCGCGGATGCCCCAGCGACAGCAGCATCTTCTCGCCGTTCGCCGAAAGCTCAAAGGCTTCCACATGCTCGGCCAGCTTCTCCGTCTTGCGCTCCTCCGGTGTCCAGCGGCTAAGCGTAGCGCCGCGATCTCCAAAGCGGCTCGATGCCGCGATCTCTGTGAAATAAACGCTGCCCTTCAGCCCTCCCGTAATTCCCGTGTACACACTCGCCGGCAGGGGCATCGCCACGGTGCGTTTCTCAATTCCATCCAGATCCACCTTCATCGGCTTTGGTGCGGGCTTCGCGTGCGCCTTTTCGTCGCCTGTAGCCTCCTTCGCATCGCTGCCCTTGTCGTCGCTCTTCTTGCCTTCCGCCTTCTCCTCCGCGGGCGCCTTCTCGTCCTCCATCTCTGGCGCAATCGGCGACGCCGTATCCGCCGCCAGTGTCAGCGCGTAAATGTTCGACGTCACCTGGTAGAGATCGCTCGTCATGTCGAGCCCGTCTGAAGTCGCGCCCTCATTCGTGCTCGTGATGAAGTAGAGATACTTCCCCTCGCGATCAAATGCCGGCTCGCGCGAATCTCCCATCAGGCTCGTCACCTGCGTCGATAGCCCCGAATCCACCGAATACAAAAAGATCGCGTGCAGGTGATTCGCCATCGATCGCGGATACGCAATCCACTTCGAGTCCGGCGACCACGAAAAGTCATAGGTGTTGCTTGAGAAGCCGCCATACACGTTCTTGTCGTTCACAACGGTCAGCTTGCCAGTCGTCGTGTCGACCATGTACGTGTTCAGTCGGTTGTCATAGAACGCAATCTTCTTCGAGTCCGGCGACCACTTCGTGCCAAAGTAATAAGCAGGCTCCGGCGCCAGTGCAAACTTCTTCACCGTCGCCGCACCCGCCACCGCATCACCCGTCTGCGGCGCCACATGCAGCGCATACATTCCCGACTCATCCGAGAAATACGCAATCGATTGCCCATCCGGCGACCACGCCGGCTCCCGCTCCATCACTCCCGGCGTATTCGTAATATCGCGTGTTGGCCCGTGCTTCGCCGCCACGGTAAATATGTCGCCATGCGCTTCAATCACCGCACGCAAACCCGTGGGCGAAATCCCCGCATTTTCCAGCTCGTCTCCCACGCTGTCGATTCGCGCCCGCACCTCCGGCAAATCCGCATCGATCTCGATCGGCACCAGCTTGCTCGTCCCCGCCTTCGTATCGTAGAGATAAATCTCGCCCAGCCGGTCGTACACCAGCGTGTCGCCCTCTCCATGCAGCGAGCGGATATCCGGCCCGTCATTCGCAAGCGCCTGCGTCACCGCCTTCGCCGTTGGATCGTACTTGTAAATCGCCGCTTTCCCCTTGCGTGAAGAAAGAAAGTAGACCTTCCCTCCCGCATACACCGGCGAAAAATCCGACGCGACCTCATGCGGAATCTGCACCGATTCCAGTCCCGGCAGAGTGGTAATCCAGAGCGTGCTCGCGCGCCCGCCATGATAGTTGCCCCACGACACGAATGCCGTGTAATCAAATCCATACGCCGGCGGCAGCGGCGAGTAGGCAATCTCCTTCCCGTCCGGCGAGAACTGTCCCTGATACGCCATCGGCAGCGGCAGCGGCTTTGCAATCCCGCCCTTCGCCGGCACTTCGTAAAGCTGCGTGTAGCGGCTCTGCGAAATCCGCGTCGACCGGAACACAATGTTTTTCCCATCCGAAGTCCACGCCACTGCAAAATCCGCCGCCGGATGATACGTCACGCGAAACGGCACGCCGCCCGTCGCAGGAATCGTGAACACATCGGTGTTGCCGTCGTAGGAACCCGTGAACGCAATCGTGCTGCCGTCCGGCGAAAATACCGGGTCCGTCTCGATGCCCACACCCGTTGTCAGGCGCGTCGCCACACCGCCTGCACGCGGCACGGTCCACAAGTCGCCCGCATATCCAAACGCAATCAGATCTCTGCTCAACGCGGGATGCTGAAAGATATGCGGCTTCGTGGCCGCGCGTGCTCCGGCCGGTTCAACAACCACTCCAATTGCAATCAGGAAAACAGCAGCAAGGCAGCACAAAGGCAGGCGCAATGCACGCATCAGGACCCTCCGGGAATCTACTGCAGGATAGCCAACATCTTACAGCCCCGACTTCCCGCTAGCCCTTCCAAAATATCGCGAATCGGCTTAGCTGCAGCCACAACTCTCGCCACGCCAAGCCCGCCGCCCCTCAACAATCAACAACGGAACAGCAACCATCGCCGCCGCCGTGTCCACCCAGCGAATCTGCCACACCGCATAAATGGCCAGCCCCGCCAGCGTCACACCCGCCAGGTATGCGCACGTTGCAGATTGCGTCGCATCCGCAGCCAGCGCGCGATTGTTCATCCTCCGCGCCTGTCTTCGCTTCATCCACGCCAGCACCGGCATCACCACCAGCGCCAGCGCAGTCACGCCAATTCCAACACGACTCGTCTCCATCGGCCTGCCGCGCGCCAGCCATGCAATGCACACGACCACCACCGCCAGCGCAAACAGCAACAGCGCCGCCGCTCGATCTGCATACATCTTCTTTAGAGGGAACCGCGGAAGGAATTGCAGCAACACCACCGTTGCCGACAGCATTTCCACCAAGCTGTCCGATCCAAAGGCCAGCAGCGCCACGCTATGCGACTGCGCCGCTGCCCACAACGACGCGCCGCACTCCAGCGCCATCCACGCCAGCGTGATCCATTGCAGCCACGCTACCTGTCGCGGCAACACCGCATCCGTCGCGCACGATCCGCAACACGCATCTCGAACATCTGTTTGCATCAAAAGAAAAACGCAGGCTCTAATGTGTCTCAGGCTGGTATTCCGGCCGCTTCGGCCGAGGAGAAACTCCAGTCGTTACCTTCTGTCCACCGCTCGCGCTCTTTGCGTCACCGGCTCCCACCGCCGTAACGCCGGTCACTACGGGATGCTTGTTCCCGCCGGCAAACCGCGTGTCGCTCGATTCGATCGCAACGACCACAGGCTGCTTTTCATCCGTACCCATTTGCGCCCGCTCGTTGCCGGCAAAAAAATACTGCGTGTCCGTCGCAGTCCCGTTCACAACCTCGACCTTCAGCGGTGCCGGCGCATTCTTCGGCGCTCCGCTCGCTGCCTCATTGTTCTGAAAGACAACTTTCTGTGTAGACGCGCCGTTCATCACCTCGACGGAGTTCTGCGTATACTCCGGCCGATACGCGTGACGCTTCGCACCTCGACGGGTCGAGGCCTTCAGGCGCTTGCTCTTCGTGGACCGATGATGTGTGGTCGCAGTCTGTCCGACCTTGGCATTCTTTTGTGCAGTCGACGACTTCACCGCACCCGACTGCGAAGGCTTCGCGGTCGTCCCTGATGTCGCTTGTTGTCCAAACGCCATCGTCGAGACAAGAGTCAAGGCAAGACTCCAGCCCACAAAGGTCAGCCGCATAATTCCATCTCCCTGTGGATCGCCCGATCCTTCTATCCCTTACGCCGTGCTCCGCCGTTTATTCTTTCAGCGTCACCGAAATCTTCCGCGCGTCGCCACCCGCCGATGCAATCGCAATCTCGCCCGTCGCCTTCTTGCGGATGCTCTTGAACTTTTCGCCCCACTCCACCAGTACCAGCGCATCCTGGGTCTGAAGCTCATCGAGCCCCAGCGTCTCCAACTGCCTTTCGCCTTCCAGCCTGTACACATCCAGGTGGAACAGCTTTACCGGCTTGCCTTCGCGCGTGCCGTCATACTCATGCAGAAGCGTAAACGTGGGACTTGTTACTTCGTCGGGCTCAGCAGCGTCCAGCGCCTGTGCAATGCCCTTCACCAGCGTCGTCTTCCCAGTGCCCAGATCGCCGCGAAGGATCAGCAGTTGCGGCGGCGCCAGCAGGTTCACCAGCTTGCGCCCCACTTCCACCGTGTCGGCGCCGCTATGTGTAACGAACTCGTGAATCCGTCCTTCGGCGACTGGGGCTTCCTTGCTCATAGCGCAGCCTCGGCGGAGCGCATGCCCGGAATACTCATGGCCGGCAGCCCCTGCAACCAAACATACCCTCTTTGGCCGCCTTTCGAAAAGCGGAAAGGCCGAAACCGAAACGCTCGCGCGTAAAATTTCAGGCTGTCCGTCGCCAGCAGCGTGTGCTCATCCGCATCGCGTACCGCAAGATCCGCAGCAAACCCATGTAAATAAACAGCCGCCTCCACCGCCCGCACAACATCGCCCTTGAACTGCGCCAGCATCGCCGCAATCACGCCCGTGAGCACGTCGCCGCTGCCCCCCTTCGCCATTCCAGGATTGCCCGATGTATTAATCGCCACCAGCCCGTCCGGATGCGCAATCAGCGTGCGCGATCCCTTCAGCACCAGCGTCACTCCAGTCTCGCGAACGAAAACACGCGCTGCATCGAGCCGGTTTGCCTGAATCTCCGCCACTGTCTTTTTTGCCAGTCGTGCCATTTCGCCCGGATGCGGCGTCAACACCACCGTCCGCCCAGCCTTTGCAGCCGCCGTCATCTTCTCCATCAGGAACGAATTCGCAGCCAGCGTGTTCAACCCGTCCGCATCGATGATCACCGGCAACTCTGTGTCCGACAGCACAGCCTCCAGCAGAAGCTCCGTTCCCGGTCCCTCACCCAATCCCGGCCCCACGGCAATCACCGTCTTGCGATCAATCAGTTTCTGAAACCGCTGCGCTGTGATTCCCTTGCTCGCCAGCTCACCAGTAGGACTCGTCAACATCGGCTGCGTCATCAGCTCCGGCGCAAAGCCCGATACCTGCGCCACAATCGGAGCCGGCACCGCCGCCGTCACCAACCCCGCGCCCGCCCGCAGCGCCGCTATAGACGCCATCGCCGGAGCGCCCGACTTCCCCACCGACCCGCCAATCACCAGCACATGTCCGAACTTCCCTTTGTTCGAATCTGCGCCACGTGGCTGCTCCACCAGCGCGTGCGAAGCACCGGCCCAACTGAGACCCTGCTCGGAAACAATCGCCTCCTCCGGCGACCCGATCGGCGCCACCACAACCGGCTGATCCCACCGCCGCGTCATCTCGCCAAACACATGCGCCAATTTCGGAGCCGTGAACGTGATCACCGCATCCGACGGAAAAGTCCTCTCCTCGACCTTGCTGCTCGTCGCATCGGCAGACCAGCCCGACGGCATATCCACTGAAAGAAACGGCGCTGCACTCGCGCTGGCCCATTCCATCGCAGCCAGGGCCATTCCCTTCATCGGTGGCTTGAACCCAGTTCCCAGCACCGCATCGATGATCAGATCCGCTTCAAGCGCAGTATTGTGTGCTCTCAGCTCCGCCGCCGAATTAACTTCGTACAAATATCGATTCGGAGAGACGCTCAACTCACGCCAAGCCGCCGCCGCGTCACCTTTCAGCTCGTATTGCGACCCCAGCAGCAGCGTCGTCACCTCAAGCCCTGCCTTCGCCAGCAGCCGTGCCGCCATCATCCCATCGCCGCCGTTATTCCCCCTGCCGCACAGCACCGTGACACGTCGCGCCCGCGGAAACGCCTCCCGCGCAAACGCGTCCACCGCCGCAGACGCCGCGCGCATCAGCTCAATCGACGGCACGCCATAGCGCTCCGTCGTCACGCGATCGCAGGCCTGCATCTCCTCCGCACTCAGAACCTTCATCGCAACCATCCTAACGCCATCGGCCCCGTCAAGAGGGGCACATGATCCAGCCAGGCCTTTGCGTGTCATCCTGAGCAAAGCACGTCTGGGGCCCCGTCACGCAGGTACTGTGTGATGGGGTAAGCTGCGCGAAGGATCTGCTTCTCGGGTGGGGACCTACCCTTTGTTCACTATCCCCGCCCTAAATCTGCGGTGCCCATCCTTCGCCTCTTCTCCGGCAAACGGTGGGACGCACAATAGTCGCCCTGCTTCCGCTGCCTGTCGTCAGTCTGAAGAACAGACCACCGATCACACCGTCGATAGTCTTTTCAGACTATTCCCCTAGAAATTCATATAAGTTGGAGCAGAATGTTGTCGGTTTCCTGAAATAGATTTCAGAGGGCATCATGAGAACTCTCACGTGCGTTGTCTCATCGCTGGTATTTTGTGTGTCCTTCTGCCCTCCAGTGACCGGACAACCGCATCCTCCGCGCAGCACGTCATTCCTTGGATTGTTCAACCAAGAGGCCGCGGCGTCTGACCCTGCCGGCATTCAGATGTACAGCGAAGATGTTGTTCAATTGATCGTTCCCGAGAGCGTGGGCAAAGACTACATCCGTTCACTATCCGAGCGGCTCGCAAAAGCCGAAGAGAGGGCCAGAGAAGGTAAAGGAAACCTGGTCCCGGAATCTGCAATCGCCCGTAGCTTTGATGAATTGATGCAAGGCATTGGGGCACCGCCTGCATGGAGAGCGGACGTTGCCCAGATTCGAAAGTTCAGGGCTCGCAGCGCCACAGCCTCCAACCTATCGGCACTTTTCACTGCGGGCCGCAGCGGAACAAATTGTAACCCTGGAGAAGCAGTACTGCTGCTTCACCTGCTGATCCTCAACAACGGGAAGCTCATCGAGACTTCTTCCGACTTCGGAAATGCGCCCGCAAGTCGGCAACAGTCAAGCGAGCTAATCAGAAGCACAGAAGATCCCGACCAGGCCAGCTCCGAGCTGCTTTCAACCTATGGCTTGAAGCACAGCCACCACAATGTCAAAAAGCTTTTCGATCACGTTGCGCAAACGCTCGGTTTCTAGGAACATGAACCATCCCAGCGCGAATGATCCAGCCAAGTCTCTGCGTGTCTTCCTGAACGTAGCTCTTTGGGGCCCCAGGGACAGAACTGTCCATAGGGTAGGAGATGCGAAGGATCTGCTCGCCCGTTCACCGTGAACCGTCCATAGTTCATCGTGAACATCGTTGCAGATTATTTCGCCGGAATCTTCATAATGGACTTAAGCAAAAGAATCCTGGCAATGCCTTGGCAACTCTCCGCTCATCCCTGCGCTAAGCTCTTTGCTGAGAAGACTCTGCGGCTAAGTTTTTTTCTAAGAGAACTTTGGAGCTACTGCACCCTCGCAATTCTCTGAAAACAAGGACTTTCGTTACAGAGTCGGGGGGGGAGGGTGTATCCGGCAACCCAAAGGTTGCATTACGCAGTGCTGGGGCAAGCGCGCACAAGGCGCACGCGGAAATAGAACTGATAGGCCTGGCGGAACGCGCCTACAAAAAAATCGGCCCCCGTCATTAACGGGGGCCAAGTTGCCTTGGTTCTCTCGTGTTGCGAGAGGTCTATTGGCGGCCAACGGCGGGGTAGCCGTCGGCGCGGAAGGAGCCTCAGGGGGTGGCTACGTCAGCATTACTGCTGCTCCGCACCGGTCGAGGACGCCATACCATGGGGGGATGTGGAGCCCTGGGCCGCCAAACTGTTTTCCATCAACTTGATATGCACGGTGCTAGGCACCCGCTCGCGGTGGTGGGCTGCAGCAGGCTTCGGCGCAGTCTGATCTGCCGGAGCGTTGTTGCTGGCAACATCCGTGGTCGGTTCTGCGATCGGGGCATTGCCCAGAGCCACAGAGTGCATACGGTAGACGGGAACTTCATGTTCAGTTACGAGGTAGCGCTTCACAGCCTCTGCCTCGCGCTGCGAACTCGCGATACCGGCTGCCCCAGCAGCAGGCGAACGAGCTTCGATTTCGATGATGTAGCCCTGATGACCTTGCAGGTTCTTCGCCATGTCATCAAGCTGTGCCTTCGCGTCGCTGGACAGCACCGGGCTGCCACCGTGGAACGGTACTTCGACGTCGCTGACCGGCTTGTACGTATCCAGGCCGCTCACGGTCGTATTCAGGCCGTCCACGTGTCCAGACGCTGCAACCGCGGTGTCGTTCGCCTTCTTTGCCTGGTCGCCGGCTTGTGTCGCTGACTGGTTCGCCGCATCGGCCGAATCCTGCGCCTTCTTGATGCCGGCCTGGGCGCGCGAATCAACGTCCTTGATGTCCGTAGCATTCTTCGCGTTCACCTGGTCGAGCTCAGTGAGACGGTCGTTGATCGGATCGAGCCGCTTCTTCACCCACTTCTTGCGGGCCATGGGATTAACCCGTCCCCAGAATCCCTCTTTCTCTTCCGTCGGCGCATTCATCGCTGCCGGAGGAGTCGAGGTCGGTGTTTGCTGCGCGGCTGCCGGAGCACTCTGGGAACTGTCAGGCTGCTGCGTCTGCTGGGCCATCGCGGGAATCGCGATCGCTGAAGCCAAGGCCAGAACTGCTACCTGGCTGGGGAACAGAACTTTAGCTCTAATTTGATTTTTCATTTTTTTTCTAACCCCTGATGTGCATTGCCGCGACACAAAACGCGGGTGAGCAGTCATGCCGCTCGACCTCCACTAGTGCATGGGAGATGCCAAAGAGCAATTGCCCTGTGGAGAACCTGGCAATTCTTTTAGTATGTGCAAGTTAAATCGGAACTAGGAGGCCACTGATCAATTTGAGCCCCTTTTGTCAGGGGGGCCAGGAAAGTAATTTTTACAACCAGCGGTAACTCTTACCGGGTAAATCCCGAATCGCGGCTACTTTACGTCCACGTGAACGATCCGAATCTCCGGATACGCTCCGTTCCAGTCCGGCGTAACCGTGTCGAAGATCATCCGGAAATCCTGGCTCTCTCCAGGCTTCAGCGGTGCCGCCGACGCCGGCTCCAGGTCCACATACGGATCGCGCGTCCTGATCCATTTCAGCGCCTGGGTCTCGTTTTGCGCTACTTCATTCGCGGCATTCCGGAACAGCACCTGCGCCGAGACGCCCATGACGGTTTTCGTTCCATTGTTTGTGACGTGGCCGTCAATATACGTCACCTTGCCGCCCGCCAGATTGCCGCTCTCGCTCATCACCACATTCGTGATCTGCAGGCTCGCCGCATAAGGGTCCAGGGCCGCCGAAATCGGCGTAACCGTCGCCGCTCCTCGACCTCGCTCCATCATGAACACAACGATCGCCGCCACAATCAAAACCGCTCCTGCGGCGATTACCAGCGGCATCCAGTTCCGCTCTCGCGGTTCCGTGGGAGGAACAAGTTGAGGTCCGGAGCTCACGAGCGGATTCTACACCTTGGCCGTTCTGCTCATCACCTCAACAAGAGATTCCAAATCTGCCGCTTGGCCGAATACACTGTCACAACCCGGTACTCCCGGTTTCAAGTCGACGAGACCGGTCCCTTTCCAATCCACACGGAGGTTCCATGCCCAAGTACGTCATCGAGCGCGAGGTCCCCGGCGCTGGCAAAATGTCACCCGATCAGCTGCAAGCCATTTCCCAGACGTCGTGCGGAGTGCTGCGCAAACTCGGACCTGAGATTCAGTGGCTTCACAGCTACGTCACTGGCGACAAGATCTACTGCATCTACATCGCACCGAACGAACAACTCGTTCGCGAACACGCCACCCAGGGCGGTTTCCCCGCCAACTCCATCGCCGAAGTCAAAAGCATCATCGACCCCACCACGGCCGAAGCCTAGCGCCCGGAGAAATAAAAATCCCAACTGAGGCTGCCGATCGGACCCATGCCATCGGCGGCCACAGCTGCGTGCAGCTGCGTTCTGTTCCGCGAATCGTCTTGAAACCCCGACGAACGAGTCTCCGCAAGTGACCTTACAGTCCGGCAACTGGCAAAACTCACATCTTCCCAAATCGGCACAACGTGTTCACAATGCCATTCAGGTGACCCGGGTAACCGGTCTCTTGGCACTTTTGGTTGATTCACAAATCAATCGATCTGAATCTAAATAGGTGATAGCTCACTCATGGTCATTGCGACAACTTCGCTCCCGTCGTGAGAAGTGGAAAGGCAACACGTATGAAGCCCTCCCCCAGTGCAGTCTTTGCAAGACCTCGCCGCAAAGAGGACCTGGCCTACCAGGTCATGACGGTCGCTGCGATGGTAACCCTGCTGGCCAGCGTCTGGATCTTCTAGTCGCTCGCGCCTGACGTCTCCGCGAAAGCGTTTGAGGCTTCGCGTCTGAACGCCAGTGAGTTGATGCCAGCCGGTCGAACCGCAAGCGCCGACCCCGAATCAATCGCAAAAGACAAATACGTTATTTGCTTGAAATGCGGCTGAGCCGCCGCTTCCTACCGAAAATCCTGCGTCGAGCTCATTGAATCGGAGGATTCTGCACGCGCTCTCGCTCCGCGAATCATCGTCGTCAGGCGCCATCCAACCGTCGAGAAGATCACCGCCAAAAACACCGGAATCATCAGGGGCGAAAGCCGAAATTCATTGCTGCGCGCGCTCTGGATGATCGACCACTGCAGGTAGGTAAAGAGGCAAAGCATCTCGCACTTGATCCATGCCACCATCTCGCTGGTCTGCTCCTGGATAAACGGCAGATTCGCCTTTGTCACCGGGACCGGAAGGTCGTATCTCCGGAACCGAATGCTTCCCAATGCCGTCAGCAACAAGTACAACCCAGCGCCAACCATAGGAAGGAACCACAAGAATCCCGGTGAGCCCCATGCATTGGGCTGACCGGAAATATCAAAGTGAGTTGGAATCCGATCCGGCAGACGTTCCGCCCCATGCAGCGCCACATACGTGATCCAGCAAAGAACCGCCAGCATCCCCAGACAGATCGCTTCCATTGTCTTGCGCATGCCATGCCTCGCTCAGGCGGCTCGACCCACCTGTTACTTCCTACTCCCTAATCCCTGTTCCCTGTTCTGTCACCCTCTCACCGTCTGCACCAGCAGCCAGGCATTCAGCCCGGCAATCACTACAGCGGTGCTCCACGCCAGAACCTTGAGCCACTTCGCATTCACAAACTCGCCCATCTTCGCGCGGTCGCCGGTGAAAATCACGAGCGGAACAACTGCAAAACTCAATTGCATCGACAAGATCACCTGGCTCAGGATCAGCAGCTTCTCCGTCCCCCGCTCGCCATTCACGGCCACAACGATGATCGTTGGAATAATCGCAAGCGCTGCGCGTAATCAGCCTGCGCAGCCAAGGCGAGACCTTCAGGTGAATGAATCCCTCCATCACAATCTGCCCTGCCAGCGTTCCTGTGATTGACGAGTTCTGTCCCGATGCCAGCAGCGCCACCGCAAACAGCGTGCTTGCAAACCCCGCGCCCACCAGCGGACTCAGCAGTTTGTACGCGTCTTCAATCGCCGCTACCTCAAAATGTCCGCTGCGATAAAAGACCGCGGCCGCGACAATCAGAATCGCAGCATTCACAAACAGCGCCACCGTCAGCGCCAACGCCGAATCCACATTCGCCATGTGGATCGCCTCGCGCTTGCCCTCCGGCGTCCGCTTGTACCGCCGGCTCTGCACAATCGAAGAATGCAGATAAAGATTGTGCGGCATCACCGTCGCGCCCAGAATTCCAATCGCGATGTAAAGCATCGCCGGATTCGTCACGATCTGCGGCGACGGAATCAGCAGGTTCCTCAATACCACCAAGTGTTCCGGCCGCGATAAAAACACCTGCACGCTGAACATCGCCAGAATTGTTCCGATCAGCGCAATCACCAGCGCTTCCACATATCGGAAACCCCACTTCTGCAGCAGCAGGATCAGCAGCACATCCAGCCCGGTGATCAGCACGCCATAAAACAGCGGAATGTGAAACAGCAGTTGCAGCGCGATCGCTGACCCGATCACCTCCGCCAGATCGCACGCCGCAATCGCAATCTCCGCGCCAACCCACAGCACAAAACTCGCCTTGCGCCCATAGCTCTCATGGCACAAGCTGCGCCAGGTCCCGCTCCGTCGCCACACCCAGCTTCAGCGCAAGGCTCTGCAGCAGGATCGCCATCAGGTTCGACAACATGATCACGAACAGCAGCGTGTAGCCGAATCGCGACCCGCCTGCAATGTCCGTCGCCCAGTTTCCCGGGTCCATGTACCCCACTGAAATCAGAAACCCCGGCCCCAGAAACCCCAGCAGCCGCCGCCAATACACCGGCGACCGCGATATGTGCACGCTCGAATGCACCTCCGGTAACGAAGGCTCCTGGAGCCCGATAGAGTTTGGGATTTCAGTGGCCATAGAAGCGAAATAGGGGGAACAACCGTAGCACTACCCTCTGAGTATGCCACAGGTTAACTGTAGTTAATATCAATTTATTATTTCCGATTACTTACGACGCATCAGGCTTCAGCCACACCGCCTCGGCAGCTGGCCGACCGAGAATGGAGTTTCCCGTATCTAATTCAATCGAAACAGTTTGGTCGTAGTTCTGACTGAGAACCCGCAGGCTCTGGTTCGGTCCTATCCCCATTCGATGCAGAAACAGAAGCAGCTGGGAGTCTCGTTCCTGAAGGCTTGTCACCCGGTATCGCTCCCCTGCGCGCGCCTCTGAAAGCGGCACCTCGCCACGTTTCTTCCGCTCCGCAGGCCGCACCGGCAGCACCGAATTTCCGTGCGGACACGCCCCGCCCTCGCCCAGCTTCTCCTTCAATTTCGCCTCGAATGCCGGCGAAACTGCGTGCTCCAACTTCTCGGCTTCGTCGTGAATCTCGTACCACTCCATTCCGAAAACTTCTGTCAGCATTCGTTCGATCAGGTGATGCCGCAGCGCCGTCCGATACGCTGTCTCCCGGCCGGTTTCGGTCAGCCGCACGATGCCGTCGTCTTTGATCTCGACATACCCATCTCGCCGCAGCCGCTTCAACGCCATCGTCACCGCCGGCGCCGACACTTCCAGCCAATGAGCCAGCGTCGCCGGAATCACAGCGTGCCCCTCGGCCTCAGCCTCGAGGATGGCCTTCAAATAATTCTCTTTCGAAACCTGAATCGCGTCTTTCATTGGAGTGCCGCAATAAGTCTATATGTTTTCCGTTCATCGCTCGGGGTGCTTCGCTCCAAAACAAAACCAGCTCCCCGAAATCTCGAAGAGCTGGCCTAATCAAAAACTGACAACTGAAAACTGTTAACTGAGAACTGTCTCTCTCACTTCACCCGCACCTTGGGCTCAACCGACAACCCCGGCCGCAGCGCATGATCCGGATCTTCTTTTGCCAGGTCGTCGAAATCGATCCGCACCGGCAAGCGCTGCACTACCTTCACGTAGTTGCCCGTCGCATTTTCCGGCGGAAACAGCGACAGCACCGAACCCGTCGCGCCGCCAATCTGCGTCACGGTTCCGTTGTAGCTCTTGCCCGTCGCGTCCACGCTGATCTCCACATGCTGGCCTGCAGTCATGTGCTTCAGCTGCGTCTCCTTGAAGTTCGCCGTCACCCACAGGTCTTCCAGCGAAACCAGCGTCAGCAGGTTCTGCCCCGTCGACACGTTTTGGTTGATCTCCACGCTCTTGCGCGTGATGATTCCCGCCGCCGGCGCCACAATCTTCGTATAGCTCAGGTTCAGATTCGCCTGGTCCAGCTGCGCTTGCGCCTGCGCCACCTGCGCCACGGCCTGCTTGGCGCGCGCTGACTGCGCCGCCACCTGCTGCGGCCCGGTCTGCGCATACTTCAACTGCGCCTGCGCCTGCGCCGCCTTGTCATTCGCAACCCGCACCGCATCCCCCGCAGCCCGCTCGTTCGCGTGCGCGCTGTCAACCGCAGCCTTCGCCGCATCCGCAGCCGCCACCGCCGCATCGTACTGCTGCTTGCTGATCACGTCCTTCTCGACCAGCGGCTTGTAGCGCTCCAGGTCCTGCTGCGCTTTCAAAGCGTTCGCTTCTGCCTGGATCAACCTGCGCATGCGCCGCCGCCAACTGCGATTGCGCCTGCGAAATCGAGGCCGTCGCGGCGCTCACATCCGCTCCGGCCGAACTCAGATTGCTTCCGGTGTTGATCGACGTGATCGGCACATTCACATTCGCCGCCGCAGCCGCAGCCTGTGCGCTGGCCAGCGCGGCCTTCGCATTCTCCACCGCGACCTCGTAGTCCCGCGGATCGAGCTCGGCGATCGGGTCGCCTTTCTTCACCAGCTGGTTTTCATTCACATCAACGTGGATCACCTGCCCGGCAATGCGCGCACTCATCTGGATCAGGTGCCCATTGATCTGCGCATCGTCGGTGTCTTCGTAGTAGGTCGAGTGCCACCAGAAACCAAGTCCGGCAAGAACCAGCACCACGACCACCGCGATGATGATTCCCTTGCGGCGAGAAGGGGGCTGCGCCACCTCGGTGCTCTCATCCCGAGGCGCCTGCACTGTTGTTGTGGTTGTCTCCGCCACGATTACTTCCCTCCCAAATATTTCTTGTAGTCCTGCCCCGCTCCCAGCGCGCGCGCCAAACTCAGCTTGGCCACGTTGTTCCGATAGAGGCTGGACACATATTGATCATTGGCCTGCGCCACCGAACGCTGCGCCTGGCTCACTGCGAGGTTGTCCTCTACGCCGTTGGCATAGCGCTGTTGCGCCTCGCTCAACGCTTCGTTCGCCAACTCCACACTCGATCGCGCCACTTCAACCTGCTTCTGCGCCGCCTCGATATCCAGCAGCGCATCGCGCACATCTGCATCCACCTGCGCGTTCAGATCGCTCAGTTGCGCCTTCTGCGTATCCAGTTGCGACTGCGCAACCTGCGCCTCGCCGCGCAGCCCGTACTCCCTGAACAGCGGCACGCTCAATGTGCCCTGCGCACTGCCCGTGCCGTGCGAGGTTCCAAGGTTGACCCCGATGACGCCGTAGTCCCCGTTGAACACCACCGTTGGATAACCGATCCGCCGTGGCCGCCTTCCGCTGCTCCTCCGCCGCCATGGTCTGCTCCACCATCGCAGCCAGGTCTTTGCGGTTGGCTTGCGCCTGCTTGATCATCGCGTCCACATCGAGCTTGTCGAACACTGCGTATGGGGCCTTGTCTGCCAAGTTGAACTTCTGTTCCAGCGGCAATCCGATTACTCGCGCCAGCGCCAGCTTGTCTTTATCCAGGCTGTTCTGCGCCACAATCAACTGCTGCTGCAGCGACTGGTAATCCACCTGCGCGCGCAACACATCCAGTTTCGGCGACGTCCCCGCATCGTGGTTTGCATTGGCCTGGTCCAGCGAAACCTTTGACGTCGCCACCTGCGCCACGAAACTCTCGACAAGCCCCTGATCGGCCAGCACGAGCATGTAGGCGTTGCCCACCGTCAGAACCACCATGTCGCGCGCATCCTGCTCCGAAAGCTCGGCTGCCTTTGAACTGATGCTTTGCCGCCATATACGTCCGCAGCGACTTCACATCCACCAGCGACCAGGTCACGTATGCCCGCAGATCCGTATAGCCGAACGGCCCGATAATCGTCGGGAATCCCGGAATCCGCAAACCCTCAGCCGCCAGGTCAACCTGCTGCACAGCCTCGTGCGCGTTGAACTCCACATCCGGCAGCAATGGCTGCAACTCGCTCAGCTTCTGTGCTCGCGCCGATGCCGTCTGCGTCCCGCTCAGAATCATCCCCAGG
The DNA here is from genome assembly GCA_963735215.1 of uncultured Acidobacteriaceae bacterium. GTDB lineage: Bacteria > Acidobacteriota > Terriglobia > Terriglobales > Acidobacteriaceae > Telmatobacter. The sequence goes on from CAVTKF010000024.1 coordinate 339,943, forward strand.
TTGTTTTTCAAGCCCCGCTGAATCGCATCGTCCAGCGACAAATCGAGCGTCTGACCCGTCGCCTGGCCGGCGGTCACGCTTCCTTGAAAATTCCCCGTAGTCGGCCCCGCGCTTTGTCCCGGTATCTGCGACGCAGGCAACTGCTGCGCAAGCGCCGGCGCAACCGCTATGGTCCCACCATCAGCGCCAATGCTGCACAGGCACAAAAATACTTTGGATACTTCTTACAGTCGTCTGAGGACATCGATCGTCTTTGAAATCCTGGCAATGAGAATCTGCCGGAAAGCTGTTTGCACTCCAATAGATGCCAGATCCGGGCAGGCAGGTTCTTTATCTAGTGTACCGAACAAAAATTCGTTACGGAGTGTATTCCCCAACACATCACCGGCTAATTTCCGTCCTTTTCCCATTGTCCGCTGGTCCCGCTTCTATTCCCTGGCCTCCGAATTCCCTGCTCCCTGCCTTTATCTCGCCGTCGTCGCGTGAATCAGCTGCGAAGCCAGCGAACACAGCCCCTGCCGGAAGATCTCCCGCACCGCATCCGCATTCCACCCCTCGGCACCCTTGCCGCCATGCTCGGCCAGCATCGCCGCAGTCTCGTCCGCCGTAAAACCCGCCACCGCCCGCAGCACAAAGATCACGCGCGTCTGCGTCGCCAGGCTTTCGATCCAGTTCCTCACATTTTCGCGATTCGGCCCTGCCAGCATGTGTTCCAGTTCCTGTCGCGAAATGCCGGCCGCTTCCAGATCGTCGTCTTCGATGCAGGTCACGGCATGTTCCAGACCCTCCGGCGCCGCGAGGCTCCCTGGATTCCGCTTCGCAATCAGCTCGATCGCCGCCGTACAAAGCGCCCTCCGGCTGCTCTGTCGGGCCTCCATCACATCGCTGCCTACCGGAACCTCAGTCCGCGCCACCGCCGTCTCTACCAACCCGATGCTGTCTTCCCCCTCGCCCACCAGCATCGCCGCCATGCTGTAGAGCCCGGCCGCAATCGCGTCCAGCATCGCGTCCATGCCCTCCAAAGCCCTGCTTACCGTGGCCTCGTCCTTCGGCCGGCCGTCCAGCAGTCCTTGTACCTTCTTTGAAAACTCATCGGCTCCATCCGGAATCGGTTTCTGGGGAATCAAACTGTCTTTGACATTCATCGAGAGAGCTCCTCATTTTTTGGGGAAAATGCGGGAATTGCCGAATCTCTATCCTCCACCCGTCGCCTGTCTCGGGTCAATCTGCGCCATGCCTTTTCCAGTCATGTCTTCTCACTCCTTTTTGCATCCCTTTAATCTCCCAGCCCACTTCCTCCTGTAACTATTGGCTCAAACACAAACTCAAACCCCATCAGTTCCTGTTTCCTTGCAAAACGCTGTAGACTTGCCAACACAGCTCGACTCACGAACATGGCCAGAACCAAGCAGAAACAAAAACTCTTCACCGGACGCGATCACTCCTGGATGCAGTTCAATCGCCGTGTCCTCGAAGAAGCTGAAGACCCCTCCAATCCGCTCCTCGAACGGGTCAAGTTTCTAGCCATCACCGGCTCCAACCTCGACGAGTATGTGGAAATCCGCCAGGCCGGCCTCATGCAGCGCATTGAAGACGGCTACCGCGAACAGGGCTACGACGGTCTCCGTCCCGACGAGTCCCTGGCTTCCCTCACCGCCGAAATCCACACCTTTGTCGACGCTCAGTATCGCTGCTGGAACGATTTGCTCCTTCCCGAGTTGCGCAAACAAGGCATCCGCCTGATGGAGTGGGACGAACTCGACGAAGAAGCCCGCGCCTATGCCCAGGCCTACTTCCAGCGCGAGGTCGATCCGCTTCTTACCCCCATCGCCATCGACCCTGCGCACCCCTTCCCCCGCGTGCTGAACAAGGCGCTCTGCCTTGCCCTGCTCCTCCGCCGCAAGCGGAAAAGCTCCGGCCCGCAGGTCCTCGGTGTCGTCACCGTTCCCCGCGCTTTACCTCGCTTCGTCCGTCTCCCCGCCACGGACGGCAAGTTCGACTACCTTCTTCTCCAGGACCTGATCGCACAAAACCTCGGCGGCATGTACCGCGGCTATGAAGTCCAATCGCGCACAGCTTTCCGCGTTACACGAAACTCCAACCTATACTTCGAAGAGGAAGAAGCGCGCTCGCTACTCGAGACCATCCGCGTCGAGCTTCACAACCGCCGCAAAGGCGATGCCGTGCGGCTCGAAATCGAAACCGGTGCCGATCCCGAAATCGTCGAGCGCCTCCGCGTCAATTTCGAACTCGATGAAGACCAGGTCTTCCGCGGCGATGGTCCCGTCAACCTCTCGCGCCTCATGTTTTTCTACAGCGACATCCAGCGCCCCGACCTCAAGTTCTCGCCTTTCGCGCCAAAGCCCCTCCATCTCAGCCGCAAGTCAACCAACATCTTTGACGAACTGCGCCAGCACGACGTCCTTCTCCACCACCCCTACGACTCCTACGATTCGGTAGTCGACTTCATCCAGCAGGGCGCGGAAGATCCCGCCGTCGTCAGCATGAAGCAGACGCTCTATCGCACCAGCCAGGACTCGCCCGTCTTCTCGGCGCTCATTGAAGCTGCCGCCACCAAGGAAGCAACCCTCGTCGTCGAGCTCATGGCTCGCTTCGACGAAGCTTCCAACATTCGCTGGGCGCGCAGCATGGAAGACGCCGGCGTGCAGGTCTTCCACGGCGTTGTGGGACTCAAGACTCATTGCAAACTTGCTCTCCTCGTTCGTCGCGACGAAGACGGCGTCACCCGCCGCTACTGCCACCTCGGCACCGGCAACTACAACCCCATCACCGCTCGTTTCTACACCGACTTGAGTCTTCTCACCTGCGATCCCCAGATCACCGAACGCGTGCACATGGTCTTCAACTACCTCACCGCGCACGCCGAGATCGACGACTACCGCCCGCTCCTCGTCGCCCCACTCACCATGGCTGAGAGCTTCCTCGGCCTCATTCGCCGCGAGACTGAACACGCCCGCGCTGGCCGCCCCGCACACATCGTCGCCAAGATGAACGCGCTCCTCGAGCCCAGCGTCATAGAAGCGCTCTATGATGCCTCCAATGCCGGCGTTGAAATCGACCTCATCATCCGCGGCCTCTCGATCCTCCGCCCCGGAATCAAAGGCCTCTCCAGTCGCATTCGCGTGCGTTCCGTCGTGGGCCGCTTCCTTGAGCACTCCCGCATCTTCCACTTTGCCAACGGTGGCGACGACGAAATCTACCTCGGCTCGGCTGACTGGATGCCCCGCAATCTCTTCGAACGTTGCGAGGTGGCCTTCCCCGTTCGCGATCCCGCCGTTAAGGCGCGCATCCACGACGAGATCCTCCCTGCCTACCTCGCTGACACCATCAAGGCCCGCCTCCAGCAGTCCGACGGCAGCTATCAGCCGCGCCTCTGCGCCCAAGGACGGCGAGCCCTTCTCTGCCCAGGAATTCCTGATGAAACTCTCCGAAGGCAAAACCGACCTCAGCGCCATTCCCATCGTCAAATCCCTCACCCCACCCGCCAAACGCCCAAAGAAAACACCCTCTGAACCCGCTCACGCCGCTGACTGACCTCGCATCGTCACTTCTTCTGCACGTTCACTCTCGTGAGCTGGGTAGCCACCGGGACCCACTGCCCGTCTCGTTTCACCCAGACGTCAAGCCAGTTATACGTCCCGTTACTCGCTTTTCCCTCGTATGAGCTGACTTCGTCATCCGCCCCCTGCAGGATCGCAACATCGCCGAAAACCCGCACGTGCATGTCATGAAGTCTGAAGGTGCTGACCACGAGTCTGCCGCTCCTCACGTCGTCGATGAAGCCGCTCTTTGTCCCCGTCGTGCCTCCCTCGCTCTGAATTGTCCAGTCATCCGCAACCAGCCGCGTCAGCGTCGCAATATCTCGATGGATCATTGCTTCGCCCAGCGCCCTCTCATTTTCTAGAATCGTGTGCTCCGCCGACGGCAACTTCTGAGCCATCATCGAACCTGCCAGAACTAAAGCCACAGCAAAAAACAAAAGCCACCGTGTCATACCGACCTCCCGTTGTCAGTCTTCTACTCCCTGTTTTCTGGATTCCTGCGGTTCGCTTCGCATGTAGATCCGCTTCGCCTTCGCTCCGCTGCCGCAGTCTTTCATATCGCACCAGCGGCGCCGCTTCCCACGATTATCGTCAAGAGAGGATGCCACACACTGAAAACCCAGGCGCAACACCCTGCATCCAAGCAAGTATTAGATTGAGTTCTTCGAAATTCAAAATTATGGCGGAAAATCCAAATATGGTGGATAGATTATGCCCTACGAGATTCCATTGAACGTCATAGAAATACTTAAAAGCACGTTGTATCTTCTGGAGAACACAATTTACCCCGGCAAAGATGGCAAGACTGTGACCGACCTGAAAAACTGCATCAGCGGAGCCATCACGACCCTGACTGCAGAAACTGCTGAGGCCACCGGCGACTGAAGCATTCTTGCGTTTTTGCAGATCTCCTAATTCAGGCTGCAACATCAGTCGACGGTATCCGTAGTCGAGTCGTAGGCCCAACCCATCGCTGTGATCCGATTCGTCGGCACGGCGCAGGAGGATAGGTGTCTGCTCTCGAATCGCACATCCCGTGACGAATATCACCAACTAAAAATCGCAGTGAACCAAAGTTGTGGGACCATCGTAGAGAACAACTATGCAGGTTTTTACCACAATCTTTCTTGCTCAAACTCTCCGGGCTAATATCGACTACGTCGAGGATCTGGACGACCAAGCCTCAGGCGAGTCTCCCCTGGTCGAGTTCAAGCAAGCACTTCGGAAGCGCATCGCGATGCTCGAGAGTCGCAATTGGCTTGAAGAGCCCGGCTTCGAGGAATAAGCACCTGCACGCACACCCCAATCGCGAAAGCCAGCAATCTCCTCCTAAGTTATTCGATCGACAACGAATTCTCTTTCCCGATGCTTGCAGGTAATTTCGGGTCATCCTGCGACAGTCTGGAGACGAATAGAAAAGTGCGGCTGGCAGTGTGACTTTATGGCACGCTTAAAGCAGGGAGAATGTTGTGGCAGCATACACACCGCAGGTATTTTCCGGGGTCACCCCCGCACAGTACGCAATGTTGATGGAGAAAGCGAATGCCGCCGGAGTTCCGATGAGCGGTAACAGCGGGCGCGCCAGCAAAATGGGCGTAGAGGTCGAGTGGAACTACTCCGAAGAAAGACAGGAACTCGTCCTGACCTGCCTGCGCGCTCCCTTCTTCGTGAGTGCCGTTGACGTGAACAAGAAACTCCACACCTTGGTAAGCGAAACTCTCCTGGCCTGAAGTTCTATGGAACGTTCACGCTCGCATTGCGGCGCCAAGACCGAAATCCGCAGCGTGCCTGAACTCCGCTCACTCCTTTTACAATCACATCAGTGGCTCTTCCCCTGGCCAACCCGCAAACGCGACGCCAAAACACCTGCGAACGCTCTTCAGCCTTTACGTGGCGACCACCGCGAACGCTGCACCTGTGGCATCTGGCAAGCCTCGATGCGCCCACGGTTGCGGTAACGTGGGCATTCGCGTTTGCGTGGGTGGCTGGCGTGCATCTCGACGCCTGGATTCAGTTACTTCTCGCAAGTGGGACATGGACCCTATACGTGGGCGATCGTCTGCTCGATGCATATCGCGCGATCAGTTCAGAAGAACTCTGCGCACTGCGTGAGCGCCACTACTTCCATTGGCGTCACCGGCGCTTGCTTGTTCCTCTCGCTTGCGCAACCGCCGGCATTGCAGCCGCTCTCGTCATGGGGCGCATGCCTGTTGCAGCCCGCGATCGCAACGCTGTTCTGGCCGCTGCGGCGCTCATGTACTTCTCCGGCGTGCATTCGCCGGCGCGCCTTCCACGCTGGCTGCGAAAACTGGCCTCGAAGGAGTTGCTTGTAGGACTGCTGTTCACAGCTGGTTGCGCGGCACCAACGCTCTCGCGTCTTCGTACCGTAGGTTGGCCGTTCATTACTTGCGTTGCCGTTTTCGCGGCGCTGGCCTGGGTCAATTGCTTCGCGATCGAAAGTTGGGAGTCGCATGAGAGGTACGCTTCCGTATCATTGCCCACAATTGTTCTCGGCATCGCCTGTCTCACCGTATCCGCCGCTTTGGCCTTCACCGACGCGCGCGCATCCGCTCTTGTTGGTTGTGCCGGCGCAAGCGCGCTTCTGCTCTCATTGCTCGATCGCACACGAGACAGAATCTCTCCTCTTACTCTGCGCACTCTTGCAGACCTCGTCCTGCTGACGCCGCTCGTCCTCCTCATCCTCGGAGTGCGCAACAGATGAGGAGCGCAACGCTGCGTTTGAAAGAGCCTGATGCGGCTCCGCCTGCCAAAATCGCAGACTTCAGCCGACTCGCACACATCTACCGGTGGCTCGAGTGGTGCAGCTTCGGACCCGTCCTCTGGCATTGCCGGTGTGCGTTCCTCGCCGAAATGAAAAGCAGCCGGGCCGCACTGATCATCGGTGACGGCGATGGACGATTCACAGCGCGATTACTCGAGGAAAATCCGCAAATCACCGTCGAGGCCATAGACAGCTGCGCGTCAATGCTGCGACAAGTGATTCAGCACGCTGGCCGCAACGCCGACCGCATGCGCGTCCAATTGGCTGACGCACGCCAACTCAATCTCAAGCCCCGCAAGTTCGACCTCGTCGCAACACACTTCTTTCTCGACTGCCTGACCACCGCAGAGGTAGAAGATCTGGCGATGAGACTCCGCGGAATCATGCCGCACGACGCGGCATGGGTGGTCTCTGAGTTCGCTGTCCCCGACAACTGGTACGGACGCCTCATCGCCAGACCGCTCGTGACCGCTCTATATGTTGCGTTTGGATTTCTTACCGGCCTCACCATCCGGCGCTTGCCTGCGTATCGCGAAGCACTCCAACGAGCCGGCTTCACCCTGGCAAAGCAACGGAAACGGCTCGGTGGCCTCTTGGTGAGCGAACTGTGGCAGCCTCGTCCGGTCCCAAACCCATTCGGAATTTGGGACATCTCCAAGGATCCCATTCTCAATGCCGAACCTTGAGCTGGTTGTATTGTTCCTGCGTGAGCTGCAGCCACACCCCGCCTCGTCCGATCTCCAGCCCATAATCGAGAGATTGCCTGTCCTGAAGATCGGCAAAGTTTCCCACCTTCTCCACAATCGTGCGTATCTTCTCAGGGCTTCGGAAGTACAGCCGCCGGGGCAGCGGAGTCTTCAGGTCTTCTTCCAAAAACTGGCACATCCAGCTGGTCCGGTACATGTAATACATGTAGATCCGATGAATTTCAGGTGACCGGCACTTGGCGCACAACCTCTCACCCGGCGTCGGAGGCTCATCCGGAATCAGGTTGCGGCAACGTGCACAGATCTTTCCAGCCAGGCGCATACGAGTCGTCGAAGATCGTTCGCCTCCCATGCGCCCTAGTTTAGGCGAATATAAGGCGAAAATATGCACAGCTAGGCCTATATTTCGTTTCCCGAATCGCGCCAGCGTAACATCGTCGATTTCGTCCTCGCCTCGGCTCGGGAGGGCCCTTCAAAGCAGACATCGACGGCGTCTTTCCGCCCCTTTTCCCATCTTGGAGCCTCCGTCCGTTCGGCAGTTCGGACGCAAGCCGAGCGAGTCAAATCATGTTACTGCCGTGTTAAAATCAATGCTCAAAGGAAGTGGCTAAACTCACCTCGGGTACGCCCACCCCCACCCATGAACCTCTACCTCATGCGGCATGCCAATGCCGGAGTTCCCCGCGAGAGCGCGAAACTCGACGCCAAACGCGGCCTGATCGCCGACGGCAAGGAGCAGTGCATGATCATGGGCCGCATCCTGGGGGCGCTCAAGGTCCAGCCCGATGTCATCGTCTCCAGTCCCCTGAAACGCGCGCTCCAGACCGCGCAGTTTGTAGGCAATGAGCTGGGCTATGAGGGCAAGGTTGAAGTGAGTTCAGCGCTTGACTTCAATGCCACCTATGCCGACTTTCAGAAGCTCTTGGAAAAATACGCCGACCGGCAGGACGTGCTCGTTGTCGGACATAATCCGAATCTTTTCCAGTTTGTCGGTCGTCTCATCACCGGTAACGGTGGGGCCGGCGTGCGGATGCGCAAAGCTTCTGTCGTGCGCATCGATATGGAAAAACACCCGCCGCTAATGCAGTGGCTGATCGATCCGCGCATGGCCCGCTGGATCTACGCGAGCGTAGCGAAAAGTTCGCGCCCGAAGACCTCGCGGAAATAATCGGCTTCTTTGCGAAGCGACCACAGCTCCAGTTCCGCACCGGTCCGTCCCGGCTCCAACTCCAGATACACGCGCTTCGGATAAACGCGCGCCACCACGTCGAGCACGTCGCTGGCCCGATCCTGATTCAGCGCGACCGACAGTCGCAGCAGCACCACCGCGCGCTGCACATGTTTGTGCTCATCCGGCGGGATATTGCGCAGAGCGCGGTCATCGGGCTGCGGCCGGCTTTTGCCCAGGTAGCGCGCAATGGCTGAGACAATCGTGCGCTGCACCTGCGTGTATCCGTACATCTCCGACATGGAGATGATGTATTGCGTGTGCCGGTGATGCCCCTGGTGGTTGATGAACTTGCCGGTATCGCGCAAAACGGCGGCCGCAGCCAGCCAATCCTCGTATTCCGTCGGCAGTTGATGCAGAGATTTGAGGTCGCGGAAAAGTTGCACAACGTGCGCGCGCACAGGTTCGGCATGCCGCATATCCACTCCGTAGCGTTGAGCGGTAGCGACCACTGACTCCCAGCGTTCAATCTCGAACTGCCGATGCGCGGCCGCGCGATCGTCCTGTGCCGCCAGCATCTGCAGCAGGATGCCGTCGCGAAGCCCCAGCGGCGAGTAGCGAAAACCCGCCAGACTGAAGCTCTCAAGCAACTCGGCAAATACCTGGGCTCCAGCAACGATGATCTCCGCGCGCCGGGGACCGATCCCCGGCACAGCCTCGCGTTCCGGCAACGTCATCCGCGCGACCTTCGCAGCCAGCTTGCGTACCATCGCCGTTGGAGCGATCGCACCCGAGCCGGTACTACGAGCTGACCGTCTTGCCAACTTTGCGGATTTGCCCCCTTTTGCCGACGCCGCCGCACACGCTTCTGACAATGCCGCGGCGGTTCCAGAGGTGGCAATCACAAGTGGAACCCTGCCCGCCTGAATCCGCCGATGTGCTCGCCGCAGCTCGCGCGCAATCAGCCTGCGCATCCGCGCCAGTTCTTCAGGCGGTGCGGGGTCAACAGAAAGGAACTCCTCTGTCAGCCGCACCGCGCCAAGCGGAACGCTGATCGTGTCCTTGATGCGCTTATGTTCCGAGAGCGTGATCTCGCAACTGCCGCCGCCGAGATCAATCAGCAACACTTTGCCGCTGGTGCCCGGCTCTCCGCTCACGATGCCGTGATGAATCAGCCGGCCTTCTTCGAGGCCCGAGATGACCTCCATATTCCAGCCCGTCTCCGCTTTCACCCACGCATGGAACGCCGCCGCATTGCGCGCATCCCGCATCGCCGAAGTGGCAACAACGCGAATCTGATCGACTCCATGCGACTGCACCGCGCGCTGAAATCGTTTAAGCGCACGCAGCGTAGCGGCCATCGCCTCCGGCGACACCAGCCCCGAAGCGAAGACACTGGACCCCAGCCGCGTTACTTCGCGATCCTCGTGCAGAGTGCGAAGCTGATGCGCAACGACCTTGGCGATCTTCAGCCGGCAGGAGTTGGAACCGATATCAATGGCCGCAAACGTGGGCATGAGAGAGGAATGAACCCCACAAAATCGAAATCAGTATCTTCGGCCAAGATACACGACTACACCGCAACGCTGTTTCGCTCCTCATCGCTCTCGCAGTGTGCAGCGACAGAGCTGCACCCTCATCGTAGTTCAGCCTTCGTTCGCAACTCTGCCCTCAGAGCCTCTCCAACGTGAGATGAGTCGCGTATTCCGAGGCTTTGCGATCGGTCACGGAGAACCCAAGCGCTGGCAGATCCAGACCGTGAAACAGCGGTTCACCCTGGCCGAGGAGAACAGGCACCGACGCGAGGTGCAGGGAGTCGATCAGTCCAGCCTTCAGATATTGCCGGACTGTCGAGACACCTCCTCCGATCTTGACATCCTTGTCGCCCGCTGCTTGTTTCGCGAGTCTCAACGCCTCTTCGATTCCCCCGGTGACGAAGTAGAACGTCGTCCCTCCCTCCATCACCAGCGGCTCACGGTCGTAGTGTGTCAGAACGAAGGTTGGCGAGTGGTACGGTGGGTTTTCACCCCACCAGCCCTTCCATGCGTCGTCCGGCCACGGACCGCGCACGGGACCGAACATGTTGCGACCGAGGATGAACGCGCCGAAGTTGTCCATCGCCCGGTGGGCAAATTCATCGTCGATATCCCCGACAAATCCACCCTCTTGCCCGTGCATCGAGCGAAAGCTCCGTGTGTGAAAGAACCACTGAAAGATCTCGGTTCCACGCTTGCCGAGCGGATCGCTCAGGCTCTGCTCGATCCCAGCGCTGAAACCGTCCAACGAAACACCAAATCCCGCGACACGAACTTTTGACATCTGTGCTCTATCCTCTCCGCTTCTGCTGACGTTTCGGTCCGAGCCGAAGCTGCATTTATCGAGCGATGTTCTTCCGGCGCCGCTCGCTCTCCTTCATGATTTCGCTCATGTCCCCTGCCGGCCGAATCTCCCAAATGTTGCCATACGTCATCGCCGGATGCTGCGCCATGAGCTGCACCGCATGATTCAGGTCCCGTGCCTCCAGCACGAGAATGCCGCCGAGTTGTTCCTTCGTTTCCGCATAGGGACCGTCGGTGGTTACGACTTTGCCGTTCTTCCAATACAGGGTCAGTGCGGTCTCCGGCCCCTGAAGCGCTTCGCCACCACCCCAGTGTCCGTTGGCGCGAAGATGGTCGTCATATTCAAAGCATGCATCGAACATGGCGTTTCGTTCGCTCTCAGTCATGCCGTCGAATTTGCCTTTGTCGTAGTAGCCAAAACAGAGGTATTTCACTGTTCTTCTCCTCTTCCTTCCGGGTGGGAGCCAGCGGCAGAGCCTTGCGCTGGCTCGTTCATGCCGAGAGGTGAACGGTGCATCTTCCGAAGTTGCGGCGGGTGAGACTATTCCGCTGCTTGTTCCGGAGCCGGGAAGAAAAGAAGCTCGCGCACCTCGCCGGGCACATCGCAGAAGATGGCGCCCTTCTTCGCCCATGCCAGCGCCTCGTCCATATTGGCGCATTCCAGTATCCAGAATCCGCCCATGTGCTCCTTGGTCTCGGTGTACGGCCCGTCGGTGACGAGCACCTTGCCGTCGGATTGAGTCCGCAGCGTCTTTGCGTTGGCGGGCGGGGCAATGCCGCAGGCGAACTTCCTCACGCCGGCAGCAATCATTTCGCGGTTGAGCGCGTGAATCTGTTCCATCATCGCTTCGGTTACGGTGGACGGGTCAAAGTCGTCGGGCATGTAGTTACAGACCAGATACTGTGGCATGACTTTTCTCCTTGGTTTCTTTGGCTTGTTTCCGATGACTCGTTTCCTGTTCACTCAGGAACCGTAGCTCATCGTTCTTTTGTCCTATAGTCGTTGGGGAGACGGAAAATCGACAGCTATCCCAATTTTTATTTCAGTTGCAGGTCCGCCGGATGTCCCATGTCGCGATTCTGAGACCGTCGATTCGTCGCCAGCGGGATCGGCCGGATCGCCAGGTCTGAAAATCCCGACCTGCGGAACCCGGCTTCGGCTGAAAGATATGGGCACCCCGCGGGGTACATGCCGCGCTGAGCGCTCAGTGAGTAATGGCTCTTACAGCTAAAGAATGTCGTTATGAACTGGTATCAATACAAATCCGTGTTTCTATCGAATTGATGGTTAGTTTCGTTTCTGCCCTTGAGAAGCAAGCAAGCGAATCCATTGCCCTTTACACAAATACACTGCGAATCTCATTGTCACGAGATACAGCCTGTCACAAGGCACGAAGGATTGGATGAACGAGACTTGAGCATTTGGATAGCATCTTCGGAGTATTTTCCCAGCCTACAGCGGCGTTCCGCTTTTCTCACAGTTGGAGCTTCCTTGAACACCAACTCGATCAGCTATGTTCGCTTTTCAAGTCCGAAAAAGGCTTTGGGCTGTCTTTCAAGGATTTAAACGGAAAAGGAATTGATCGCTCGACGAGCTATCTGGGGAAGGTCGCTGGGCTTCAGGTGATTGAAGAACTCTCAAGAGTGGGACGCTCTTAAAACGCTGCAGCAAATCCGAAATGTCATCGTTCACGATGATGGCAACTTGCCAAACCATCTTCGGAATGAAGGCATTAGCGATGAAATTCAGGCGGCTATGAAGACAGATTGGGTTTTTGAGCGGTCGATTACGAGTATTGTAGTTGCGGAAGGCTTCACTGTCCAAGGTTGTTGAGACGTGCGATGACATTTCAAGCTTATCGAAAAGGCGATACATACGAGCGTCAGGTAGCGAGGAAACTACGGAACGGGTGTGACGCTCACCAATTTCCATTCGTTGAAAAAACTATGGAACGCTTTATCTTGAAAATCGACAGCGATTCTGGTTTTTATTTCAGACTGGCGAATCCGCTCCTGCAGAAATTGCCGCTCCGGTTCCTGTTGGGTCAGCGCCAGGGCTTTCTCATACGAAGCCCGTGCCTCAGCGGTCCTGCCGAGCCTGCGGTACATATCCGCACGGGCTGAATGCGCCAGGTAGTAATTTGCCAATTCGCCATGTTCCAAGACCGCATCGATATGCTTCAGACCGGCCTCTGGACCATCGCGCATGGCAATGGCTACGGCACGATTGAGATGTGCTACGGGCGAAGGATGAATTCGTACCAATTGGTTGTAAAGGGCAACAATCTGCCGCCAGTCTGTCGCAGCGGGCGATTCCGCCTCCGCATGAACGGCCGCAATTGCAGCCTGCAGTGTGTAAGCACCGAAGCGGCGGGACTTCAGGGCTTTCTCCAGCAATGCCTTTCCCTCCGCGATCTGCTCCCGGTTCCAGAGCGCGCGGTCTTGATTCTCCAGCAAAATCAGCTCTCCGGTCGGAGAGGTTCTGGCGGCGCGGCGGGATTCCTGAAGCAACATCAGGGCAAGCAGGCCCAGAATCTCCGAGTTTGGTACCTCCGGCTCTGGCTGGAGTTCGGTCAGTAACCGGCCCAGTCGAATCGCCTCGCCGGTTAGTTCGGCGCGCGTTACGTCCGCTCCCGCCGCAGCCGAGTAACCCTCGTTGAAGACGAGATAGATGACCCGAAGCACCGCGTCGAGCCGCTCCGGCAATTCCTGCGGCGTCGGCACCTCGTATGGAATTTGTGTCTCTCTAATCTTTGTCTTGGCGCGCACAATACGTTGGGCGAGCGTTGCCGGCGTCACCAGAAATGCCCGGGCAATCTCTTCCGTGGTGAGGCCGCAGACTTCACGCAAAGTGAGCGCGACCTGTTGTTCCGGAGGCAGAGCGGGATGGCAGCAGGTGAAGATGAGACGGAGGCGGTCGTCCTCGATCTCCTCATCTTCATGAGGCGCTTCGTTGACGCGCGCGTCCTTGATCTCCGCCTTGAGGTAGAGCGCGATGTCATTTTGTGCAGCGTCGAAGCGCGCCCGCCTGCGGATCCCATCAATCGCTTTGAAGCGCGCGGTTGAAATGAGCCAGGGGCGCGGTTTGTCCGGTATGCCAGCCTCCGGCCATGTGTCCAATGCGGCGGCGAAAGCTTCATGCATGGCCTCTTCGGCGAGATCGAGATCGCCGAGCAGGCGCACCAGGGTCGCCAGAATCCTGCCCGATTCAGAGCGGTAAAGCGTCTCTATACTCTTGCTCAGCTGTTCGGGTACACGCGGCGGCATCCACGACAAAGTAGCAGACGGACGGACCCAACACAACTGCGCTGTGCTCTTGCCTGTCCATAGGCTAGGTGCTGGTTGAAGCACGCTATTAGTGCAGTGAGTGGCCCGCGAACCAGCTAACCACGCGCCGCTCGTACTCTGCCGGTGCAGCATTCGATGCGCCGCAATGACCTGCTCCTACAGGCTCCCACAACACCGCCGTGGGGTTGGCAGCCTTAATCATCTCGGAATGGCGCGGCGGAAGATTCATGTCGGCCAGACCGTGAATCAGAAGCACCGGAACATGTGAAGCAGCAACACTGCCTGCCGGGTCTGCCCGCCTGAAGTCGACTTCGTACCGAAGTCGAGCGTACGCCATACCTACGATCAGTGCGGGGCGGAGTAGCGTCCGCCCCAGCCACGGCCCGGTCGAAAATTGGTGCCCGAGGCGGTCGTACGCAGCTTCACGAAATGACGAGAACGCACTCTCTGCAACAACTGCGCAGAATCCGTGTTCTGCATCGAGAGATCGAAGCAGTTCGGCTCCTCCCATGGAGTCACCGATGCCATCGATGCAATGCGGGGATTCCGATTGTTTTAACCATTCGAACCATCGGCGAACGTCTTCGGCCTCGAGAACTCCGTATGTGACTACCTGGCCACCACTCATCCCGTGAGCACGCGCGTCGGGCAGCAAAACTGCGAAGCCATGACGCAAAAGCATTTGGGCTGGCCCCAACATCCCTGAACGATTGTCGCCCTGTCCGTGAAGCAAAATTACTGCGTCGCCATTCCAATCCAGAGGACGCACACTCCATGCACGCAGCACTTCTCCGTCACGCGCCGGGATCTCCACGTCGACAAGAACAGCATGATCCGCCCTGGCGATTGTCGCGGCGTGCCCGATATTCTCTGCACTCAATGACAGGCGCGCGGGATGTAGAGCTTCCTCAACCGCGACAACTCCAATGACGGCGCAGAGCACAAGCCACACCGCAATACCGGAGCCGACAAAGATGGAGATCGTGCGTACCCGTTTCACAGGTTTAGTTACGCACTTATGCTTTGTCGGGTTCCATCAACCACCTGCAGGTCAGGCTAGTTTTCGGTCCTCAACAGCGGCCCAGCCATCCTCACTTCGCGCTGGAGGCCTGCGGTGTTGGAGACTCGAGGGCTCAATCTGCTCCAAGTCAGCCCCCTGCATGCGCGCTGTCACGCTGTTCGCCGTCGAAAGCGCCGTTTCGAAGGATTCCCTCGCGATGGTCTCCAGCAATTCGGCCAGGTCTTTGCTTTTGGCATGGTGTCCGCTGTGCGCCACCTGCGCCAGCGCCTGCCAGTCGTGCCACTCGCCGATGGCTGCCTGCAGTTTTTTCATCTGCGTAGCGATCTGCCCGATTGCAGGATCGGAAGAACCGCGCATCTCCGCCAGATAGCGCACCATCTTGATGAGTTTGCGGAACTCGTGCAGGTTTGCTTCATCAAGCGTGGGAAACTCCGCCCTCACGGTACGAAACCGCGCTACAAGCTCCCCGGCAATCCCAGACTCCTCGCTGAAGAGATAGTCCGACAGCGTCGTCTCAATCTCTTCCGCTGCCTCGATGAAACGCGGGCCACGCTTCTCGATCTCTGCAACCAGCTTTCTCTCCGCCGAACGCCGCTTGCGCTTGAGCCGGTCCTCGAGCCGCTCGATCCCGCGAACATTTTGCTGCGTTGTCCGGGGCACATATTCCCCGCCGTGGCTGAGCGATGCGCGAAGGTCGCGCAATTTGCCCATCCACACGTCGAGTTCGCGAACAGGCCCAAGTGCGCGGCGAAGTTTCTCAGCCTGCTTGCCGAACTGAAGCATCGCCTGCGCCTGGTGGCTTGCACGCGGGAGATCTTCAAGATCGCGCTCAAATTCGGCTTGAAGTCGAAGCGTAACTACACGCAGAGCATGAACCCCTTTACGCGAGGGTTTGTCGCCGCACTTTTCGAGCAAGTGGCGCCACTCGGTAAGGCGGTCATGCATCGTGCTTGTCACAACCTTCTCCGATTGCATACTGATTCATCTGGCCTTCACATTCTATTCCGCGAAGCCGGCCCGGATTTACAACGACACTTCGTTTCGGTCGATGAGATGAGTCGCGCCGCCCACTGTTATCCTTGATTTTTCACGAACTAATCGATGCCAAACTCTCAGAATTTGCCGAATCGGCCCCTGCAGCGACCCTCAAAACTGGCTGCATGGATGCTTTTGGGCGCGATTTTCCTGGCCGTGCAATTTGCCTCTCTTTTCACGCCGCCACTGCTCGATGACGTCGATGCCTCGCACGCCCAGGTAGCGCAGCACATGGACCAGAGCGGTGACTGGATCACCATGAAGCTCAATGGGATCCGCTACCTCGAAAAGCCGCCACTGCCCTATTGGCTCAACGCGGCGGGTTACTGGATCTTCGGGCAGAATGTTTTCGCAACTCACCTGCCCAATGCCCTGGCTATTCTTGGTCTCGCATGGCTGGCATGGCTTTGGGGGTCGCGCGGTTGGGGCCGGCGAGCGGGCCTGTACGCCGCTTTGGGAGTGCTCACTTCAATCGGACCGTTCCTCTTTACGCGGTTTGCCATCCCCGAAGCACTGCTGAGTTTCCTTTTGCTTTACGCCCTTTGGAGTTTCATCACCGGGCTCGAGAGCCGGAATCCCATCCGCTTCTACGGCATGTGGGCAGCCCTCGCTCTCGCCACGCTGACCAAGGGCTTGATTGCCCCGGTATTCTTCGCCGCGGCAGCGACTCCGCTGTTGATGCTGAGTGGACAATGGCGCCGGTGGCGCGAACTAAAGCCCGTCACCGGCGTGTTGCTCTTCCTCGCCGTTGCCGCTCCATGGCACATCCTTGCCGGCCTCGCGAATCCCGACCAGGGACATCCCGTCGGCAATCATCCCACGCCCGGAAACGTGCACGGCTTCTGGTACTTCTATTTCGTCAACGAGCACGTCCTACGTTTCCTTGGCGGCCGATTCCCGCACGACTACAACAAGATGCCCTTCGCCTGGTACTGGCTGGCGCATCTCGTCTGGCTCTTTCCGTGGAGCCTGTTCCTGCCCGCGCTGCTCGTCGTGGCATGGAGAACGCGGCATGCATGGATGCAGCACCTCCATCGCGATTCCGGACAGACCGTCGACTTTTATCTCGATTACGCCGCTCGCGAAGATGTGGCCAGCTACGTTGCCCGCCTCAAGTTTCGCGTGCGTTCCACCTGGTTGCTCGCATTGTTCTCCGGATTCACCCTGCTCTTCTTCGCCGTCTCGACGAACCAGGAGTACTACACGTTTCCCGCATGGACGCCGATCCTGATTCTGATCGCGGGGGTGCTGGCCGGCATGGAGGAAGGCCGTGGACCCGAGGGCCAGAAGCCTCTGCTCTCGCAGAAGTGGCTTAGCGGCGCGCAAATGGTGTTTTCAGTCGCGGGCGTACTTGCAGCAGTGGCCCTTGGCTGGGGCTTGTGGGAATCGCGCAATCTGCCGTTCGTCTCCGACATTGGAACGCTGCTGGCCCATCGCGATGTCGGCGGATACACGCTTTCGATGTCGCATTTCTTTGACCTGACCGGTCCATCTTTCGCAGCTCTGCGTCTGCCCGCAATCATTGCTGCAATCGCACTGCTGATCGGTCCGGCCTTCGGTTGGATCCTGCGCGTGCGGCGCAAGCATTTGGCCGCCACCGTCAGCATCGCGCTCACTTCCGCAGTCTTCCTCATCGCCGCGCACATCGCATTCGCACGCTTCGAACCAATGCTGAGTTCCAAGCAGCTGGCCGACACCATCGTCAGCAAAGGTTCGCCAACTGATTCATTCATCATTTACGGCGATCAGTCCGACGCTTCATCCGTCGTCTTCTACACACACAAGTTTCTGCAGAGGCCTGCCTACATCGTCATGGAGCCATGCTCGCCGCATGGCAACGGCTCGTCCCTCCTGTGGGGTTCGTGCTATCCCGACGCGCCAAAGATCTTCCTGAGCGACGACCAGCTTTCGAAGATCTGGGGAACCGGCGAACGCAAATGGCTGTTCGCGCAAGACACGAACCAGCCGAAAGCCGAGCAGCTTCTCGCTGGCCGGCTTTACCACGTGCAGTCCATCGCCGATAAAGCGCTGTGGACGGATCGGCCGCTGGAATAGGGATCACTTCAGGAGAGAACCATGACGGACGAGCCGCCCATGGCTGCCGGAAATCTCGTTCCGCGCAAACGGCGCCGTCTTCGCCTTGCATGCACCCGCTTCCTGATCGTCGTCGGATTAGTAGCCTCGGTTGAATGCGTTCTCCGTTTAGCCTTCGGCCTCGGAAACCCTGTTCTCGTCAAGTCCGATGCGGCCTGTGAATACATCCTTAAACCTGATCAGCACGTCTTCCGCTTCTTCGCTCACGTCGATACTGATCGCAACGGAATGCGCTCCGACGAATTGTTGCCAAGCCGACGCCCTCGCGCCCTGCGCCTTCTCTTTGTAGGCGATTCCATTACTTACGGCACCAGCCGCGTTGATCAGCACCGGATCTTCACCGAACTTCTGCATCGCGATCTTCCCGCAATTGTCCACCAACCCGTTGAGGTGCTGAACGCTTCAGCTGGAGGCTGGGCTCTCGACAATGAGCTTTCTTTTGTGCGTTCGCGCGGATTATTCCAGTCGAACGTCGTCCTTCTGATATTGAACGACGAAGACCTCACCCAGCCTCGCGCCACAATGGATGACTCAATGCCTGTAAAACAGCCCGCAACGGCCATCGGAGAACTTTGCGCGCGCCTTATTTTTCCTTGGCTATTCCACGCTCACGGCAAGGCCGAGAACCCCTCTTCGGACGACGAAGTAATAATCCGTTCCAATCTGGCGGACCTTGACGCCTTTCGTGCTCTCGTCGCCGAACATCACGCGGAACTGCGACTGGTCTATGTGCCATTTCGCAAGAATATTCCCACAGGAAGCGCGAAAGCCGCCGCCGCATTTCAAGCATGGGCTGCGACAAACCAGGCACCCTTCCTTGACCTCACCAGCGAGGAGGCTTCCCGCTCTAGAGAAGAGATTACGTTGGGCGACGGGGCGCACCTCAGTGCCAGGGGACATGAGATTGTTGCTCAAGCTATCGAACGGTCCTGGAACAACGTTGTGCAGCAACGCTGAGTTGCCGGGGTGCCCCATCCAAGCCGCGTCTTTGGCGGCTTGGGTGGGAGAGCACGAACCTCCCTACCGGACGCGGCCCTACTTTGCCGCCCGCATCTTTCCGCCCGGCAGCAATTGAAACACGCGCCCACGCCACAGAATTCGGCTGCCCATGTAGCTCACTGCCCAGAAGAAGAATCCCATCAAGTCGCGCACCGGATAGAGCACGAAAAGATTGAACCAGCTAGGGTCACGCACCACGCTGCGGCCGACAGCCAGCGACAAGGCCAATCGCGTCGCCACCGCCCACGCCAGCAGAGCAACTCCCCAACCTACATGTCCCAGCAACACGCCCGCGGCAAGCCCCAGCAGCCCGAACGGCATGCTGAACGTGAGCGCCGTGCCAAAGTGCCCCTTCGGCCGCGAGAACCGCGTCGACTTCATCCAGCGCACCTGGTGCTTCAACGATGCCATCAGGCTCAGGTTGATTACGATGTGATCGATCGCATGATGACTCAACACGACCGTCTGCCCCAGCTTGAACGTCTCGTTGCCCAGGACAAAATCGTCCGCGCAATAATCCGCCGTCACTTTGAATCCGCCCATGCGCCGGATCGCATCGCGACGAAACGCCATCGTCGGTCCCAGGACAAACTGCATCCCTTCCATCATGCGTGCCACCAGCACCCCGGCCGTCATCTCCACGCTCATGCCCACGGCCTCAAGCCGCGCCCACAGGCCGCCGCCCGCCGCAATGCCGCGATACGGGCAGCACATGCCGCCAACCTTCTCGTCGGCAAATGGCAATGCCACCGCGCGCAGATAGTCCGGCGTTACGCGCACGTCGCTGTCGCTGATCACTAGGATTTCGTGCGCCGCTGATTTCTCCATCAGCTCCATCGAAGCGACCTTGGCGTTGATGTAAGGCGGCTCGCCCGTCGAAAAGAACTTCGCAGGAATCTGCGGAAACCTCGCCGCAACCCGCCGCGCTATCTCCAGCCCGGCATCGTTCGGCTCGCGTGCGCAGAAAAGAATTTCAAACTCGGGATAATCCTGCTCGAAAAAGCTCGCCAGGTGCGCTTCCAGGTCCGGCTCAGCGCCGGCAAGCGGCTTCAGCAGTGTGAGTGGAGGAGTGAACCCGGGCCGCTTGCGGAGCTCAGCCTCGGCCGCTCGCCGCTCGCGCAGATAGCCCGGCACCGCCGTCAGAACCATGCCGGCAAAGACCGTGGAAGTGATGAGGCCGAAGACCGCAATTCCGAGAAGGACGTACGACATGCAGGTCTAAGAATACGCGCCAGGAAGGCAGAGCGAGAAACGCCGCGATCAACTATGTGAATCCAAATTTATCGATGCGTTTGCAGCACCGCAATCAAGACTTGCGACCCTGCGCAGGCTTTACCACTACCGTCGGCTTGCGCATCGGCACAATCGCACCGGCGCTGGGCGAACCCTGCTGGAACCGCGTCAACATCTCCGAACGCACGTATTCCACAAAGCTCTGCATCTGCCGGTTCATCTCTTCCATGCGCTCCCGCATCTGCAGAATGATCGCGATCCCCGCAATGTTCACGCCGAGATCGCGCGCCAGGTTCAGAATGAACTCCAACCGCTCCAGGTCTTCATCTGTATAGAGCCGCGTATTCCCCTCGGTACGCGAAGGTTTCAGTAGCCCCTCACGCTCGTAGAGACGCAGCGTCTGCGGATGAATCTCGTACATCTCGGCCACCGCCGAAATCATGTATGCGCCTTTGGATTTTCGCTTCGCTGCCATGAGATTTCTCGAATCAGATTACCGTGTCTTCTAGTCTCTGTGCACAAATCATGCTAGACCCGCCTGGTGTATCCCTCAGGGGCTAAAGCCCGCCTTAAGCGCCTATGGCGGCACGGCTAAAGCCGTGCCCTTTCAAAATTCCATTTGTGCAGCCAGTTCTAGTCCCTGGTCCCTGGTCCCTAGTCCCTGGTCCCTGCTCTTTCACAGCTTCTCGAACAATGAAACCCGCGGGTCCTGGTTATTCAACTTAGCGAGTTCGCGCATGATCTCGCGGCTCCGCTCGTCCTGCAGGTGTGGCACCACCACCTCAATGGTTACGATCTCGTCGCCCCGCTGTCCCGGATGCGAAGCGCTTTCCACGCCGCGTTCGCGCATCCGCAGCTTCTGCCCGTTCTGCGTGCCCTGCGGAATCTTCAACTGAGCGCGTCCATCAATCGTGGGAACCTCGATCTTTGCGCCGAGCGAGGCTTCCGCGATCGTTATCGGCACAGTCAAATGGATGTCGTCGCCCGCGCGCGTAAACACCGGATTCGTGCCCGTCCGCACAATGACATAAAGATCGCCGGGCGGTCCGCCATTCAGGCCGGCGTTTCCCTTCCCTTGCAGGCGAATCCGCTGTCCATCGCGCGTGCCCGGCTTGATGCGGAACTCCACTGTTTCCGTGCGGCTCACCGTGCCCTCTCCGTGACACGTTGGGCAATCGCTCGTGACGCGACCAGTACCACCGCAGCCCGGGCAGGCAATATTGAACTTCATGCGCCCACCCATCTGCGTCACCTGGCCGGTGCCGTTGCACTCCGGACACGGCGTCGGTCCGCCAGTATGCGCCGCGCCGTGACACGTGGGACAGATCTCCTGCCGGTGGACCTGGAGACGCGCCTGCCCCCCACGAATCGCCGACCAGAAATCAATCGTCGCCTGGTATTCGAGATCGGTGCCCGGTTGAGGCCCCCGCGGCCGCTGCTGGTGTTGTTGCTGCTGCCCCGAAAAAATGCCCGAGAAGATGTCTTTGAAGCTGCCCCAGGTCGACGAATCCGCCCCGGCTTGCGGTCCCGGATGCCCACCCCCCTGAAATCCGGAGAAGTCGAATCCGCCGAAATCTACCGGAACGCTTCCCTCATGCTGACGCCGCGCGTAGGCCTCCGCCTGGGCCGGATCGATCTGGTCGGAGTAGAAGCCAAGCTGGTCATACACCTTTCGCTTCTTCTCGTCGCTAAGCACGTCGTTAGCTTCAGAGATCTCCTTGAACTTCTCCTCAGCTTTTTTATCGTTGGGATTGACGTCAGGGTGATATTTGCGCGCAGCTTTGCGGAAGGCCTTGCGAATCTCTTCCGGCGTCGCTGTTTTCTTGACGCCTAATACCCCGTAATAATCCTTGTTTGTAGTCGTGGCCATGCCAGTTTTCTTGTCTCACCTAGCGTACACGTTGCGTCGGTGACTCAAACCATCTTCCGTTGCCACCAGACTGCCCATCGGCAGATTTTGAAAAAGGCCGTCCCAAATCCGGCCCACAAAACTCGGGGTGGGCACCATCGCCCACCCCTTGCTAACTCTCTGGCCGCCCGAAGGGCGGGATTGCACTGGACGGCCAGTCCCTACTTTTTGTCCTCGACGTCAACGTACTCGGCGTCGATCACGCCTTCGTCCTTCTTCTGCTCAGTTCCCGGCGTGCCGTCTGCCTGCGCCGTCGGAGCGCCCTGGCCAGCGGAAGCTGCGTTGGCCTTGTACAGGGCCTCGGCAAGCTTGTGGCTGGCCTGGGTCAGCTTGTCGTTTGCAGCGCGCATGTCCGCGACACTCGGCGAGCCTTCCAGCGTCTTCCTGGCATCGGCCAGCGCCGACTCCACTTCGGACTTATCGGCAGCCTGCACCTTTTCACCGGACTCTTTCAGCATCTTCTCGATGTTGTAGACCAGTGCGTCAAGCGAGTTGCGGGCTTCGATCTCGTCGCGCTTCTCCTTGTCTTCGGCCGCATGCGACTCGGCATCCTTCGCCATCCGCTCGACCTCATCTTTGGAAAGGCCCGAGCTCGAGGTGATCGTGATGCGCGTGTCCTTGCCCGTCGCCGTGTCCTTGGCGTTCACGTTCAGAATGCCGTTGGCATCGATGTCAAACGTGACCTCGATCTGCGGCACGCCGCGCGGCGCCGGAGGAATGCCCGCCAGCTTGAACTTGCCCAGCGTGCGGTTCTGCCCGGCCATCGGGCGTTCGCCCTGCAACACGTGCACCTCAACTTCAGTCTGCGAATCCGCAGCCGTCGAGAAGGTCTCAGTCTTCTTCGTCGGGATCGTCGTGTTGCGTGGAATCATCGGCGTCGCCACGCCGCCCAGGGTCTCAATCGCAAGCGTCAGCGGTGTCACGTCGAGGAGCAGCAGGTCCTTCACTTCGCCTGCCAGCACCCCGGCCTGAACAGCAGCGCCCACAGCGACCACTTCGTCAGGATTCACACCGCGATGCGGCTCCCTGCCAAAGAGTTCCTTCACCATTTCCTGAATCTTCGGCATGCGCGTCTGGCCGCCGACAAGAACGACTTCGTCGATGTCGCTTGGTTTCACGTTCGCATCGGCCATTGCCTTCTTGCAGGGCTCGAGCGAGCGATCCAGCAGGTCAGAAACCAACTGTTCCAGCTTTGCGCGGGTCAGCTTGCGAACCAGGTGCTTCGGTCCCGTCGCATCCGCCGTAATAAACGGCAGGTTGATCTCGGTCTCCACCGTCGTCGAAAGCTCGATCTTGGCCTTTTCCGCCGCGTCCTTCAGGCGCTGCAGTGCCATCTCGTTGCCCTTCGAACTCAGGTCGAGGCCTTCTTCCTGCTTGAACTCGGCAATCAGCCACTCCACGATGCGCTGGTCGAGGTTGTCGCCGCCCAGGTGCGTATCTCCGTTGGTCGACTTCACCTCGATGACGCCTTCGCCTACCTCCAGAATAGAGATGTCGAAGGTTCCGCCGCCGAAGTCGTAAACTGCGATGGTCTCGTCTTTCTTTTTGTCGAGTCCGTAGGCCAGTGCGGCCGCCGTCGGCTCGTTCACAATGCGCTTCACATCAAGGCCCGCAATCTTGCCCGCGTCCTTGGTGGCCTGTCGTTGCGCGTCGTTAAAGTACGCCGGAACCGTGATCACGGCCTGCGTTACCGTCTCGCCGAGGTAAGCTTCTGCGCTCTTTTTGAGCTTTTGCAGAATCATCGCCGAGATCTCGGGCGGAGTGTATTCCTTGCCTTGCGCCACGACGGCGATGTGGTCGCCCTGCTTAACGACCTTGTAAGGCACCATCTTCATTTCGTCGGTCACTTCGTCATAGCGGCGGCCCATAAACCGCTTGATCGAGAAAATCGTGTTTTCGGGATTCGTGATGGCCTGCCTTTTGGCCACCTGCCCCACCAGCCGCTCCCCGCTCTTCGAAAAGCCTACGACGGACGGCGTTGTGCGTGAACCCTCTTCATTTGCAATGACTTTGGGCTCGCCGCCCTCGAGAACGGCGACGCAAGAGTTGGTCGTGCCGAGGTCGATTCCAATGATTTTTGCCATGTTTTTGTTCCTGCCTCAGATAAAAGAGTATTTCGTTGTCACTAGATAAGATGCACTATGAGTGAATTAGTGTCAACTTTTATTGATATTAACCCCATAATGGCTTTCCCCTTCTGAAATAACCCAAAAACCGACTTGGGACCTTAATATTTCACGTCCCGCCATGTGTGACGAATGACATTGTTAACAATTGCGGACCAAATTAGTCTTAGTTTATATTCAATATGCGACTTATTTAGTCGGATATATCAATCAAGAGGTTGCACGTGGCTCGAAGATTCCTCAGACTCTCCGCGAGATCGGCCCCACTCGCGCTCGCCCTTATTCTGCTCGGCCCTACTAGGTTGGCCATGCACGCCCAGGAAAAGCCCTATTTCGTCACCTACTCCCATGACCTTGAGGAGCCTGGAAACCTCGAGATCGAGACCAAAACAGCACTAGCCCAGCCAGCCGATAGTCACCGCTATGGCGCAGTCGCCAGCGAGCTCGAATACGGCGTTCGTGCGTGGTGGACCTCGGAGCTCTATCTCGACGGCCAAGCCACCGCGCAGGACTCCACCCTGTTCACCGGCTTCCGACTTGAGAATCGCTTCCGCCCGCTGATGCAGGAGCATGCCGTCAACCCAGTGCTTTACGTGGAATACGAAAACATCTCCGGAGCCGACAAAACGATCCTCGAATTCGTCGGCCACGACAGCGAGTCCGATCTTGCCGAGCCGAACGGCGAAGCCCGTAAGGAACATCAGCACGAGGCCGAACTCAAGCTGATCCTCTCCTCAAATCTCAAAGCATGGAACATCTCCGAGAACTTCATCTCCGAGAAAAATCTCGGCCATGAGCCATGGGAGTTCGGCTACGCTCTCGGCGCCGCTCGTCCGCTGCGCACACTTGGCAGCGGCAAGCCCTGCGTCTTCTGCCTTGAGAAGTTCATGGCTGGCGCTGAAGCCTACGGCGGACTCGGCGATACCTGGTCATTCACCTTGCGCGATACCTCGCAATACATCGCCCCGATCGTCGGCTGGCAGCTTCCCGTGGGTCGCCTCAGTTTCTCGACAGGCTTTGGCCTCACCGCCCCCAGTCTCGATCGTGTCTACCGCATCGGATGGGCCTCTGAACTTCCACAGGTCGGTACCTGGTCCCACAGCCATAACGGAGGTGTGCAATGACGTGGCGTTTCATCGCACTTCTCTTTTTCACGCTTGCCGCCAGTCTAGTTCTGTGCGCGGCATCGAGTTCCCGCTGGGACCGCGTTCCCGCGAAAGAACATTCCCGGATCAATCCGCTGGCAGCTCATCCTGAGACCACAGCCGCCGGCGCTCTTGTCTATCGAGAGCATTGTGCCCAATGCCACCGATCCGACGCCATGGGAGACGGCCGCAAAAAACCGTCTCTGCGCAGCGAACACGTCAAGGCGGCGACAGACGGCGACCTCGAATGGTTCCTCCGCCAGGGCGACCTGGCCCACGGCATGCCCTCCTGGTCGAGCCTTCCCGAAGCCCAGCGGTGGCAACTTATCGCTTATCTGCGCTCAATCCAGTAAAACCAGTCTCCGCTTCAACTCGGGTTCAGTTGCCCCGTCCATTCGACATTCTTTTAGTCGAATGGGTGGGGCAACCAAACCTGAACGCGGCCCGAGGGTGATAACAGACCTTGCGATTTCGACCTCTGAGGCGTGGAATCGACGGAGGCAAAACCCCGGCAACGCCTTATCGCATCCAATGTGGTTTAAGGCATTACGAAGAGCATTTACCCGGCCTGCAATGAGCCGCCCCCGTTGAGCAGCCAAAGGACCACCGTGAGCCTCATAACCGGAGGCCATGAGAAGAGGACTATGCCGATATTGACCAAACCGTGTAAGGGGAAACTTAGCGAACAGACGCAGCTATTGCTCCGCACTGGCGTAGACCGAGCTGATTGGGGGGTGTACCCCTGTGAGATCTGCGGTCAGAACGTCGGAGTCTCGGCAGCAAATGGCGTTTGGGTTCCCGAGAGACATTGGCCTTCCGTCACCTACACTCCCCGCAAACCCAGTGTGGGCCGCTACCTGGCGAAGACCATGACGCCGGCTAAGCTGCGATTGCGGCCCCATTGAGAAAAGGAAAGTCAATGGCGAAGGAGCCCCTGGAAGTTCAGAATCGCACGACGAATGATGCTTTTGGAAAGTTCGCCGCCGCGGCTTCAGGATGGCTGGGATCGAAGTGGGCGTTTGCGGGAGCAGCCAGCGTCATTGTCATCTGGGCGGCTGTCGGGCCTATTTTCAACTTCTCTGACACCTGGCAGCTCGTGATAAACACGGGCACAACCATCGTCACGTTTCTAATGGTCTTTTTGATCCAGAACACGCAGAACCGGGACGCCCGTGCGATTAACTTGAAACTCAATGAGCTTATTCGGGCTATCGATAAGGCACGCGATCAGATGATTGATATCGAGAATTTGAGCGACCTTGAACTCGATGAGTTGCAGACCAAATACGAAAGAATCAAAGCCGCATATATGCAGCGTCAGTCCCCCGACCGCTCGCTTGAGCAAGATCTGGTCGACCGTTCAGAGACGGCCGCGGGCGAGTGACCTCCTGCCCGAATGCAAGACCTCTCCTGCAGCAATCGCCTGACCGGCGTCACAACCAGCCGATGGTCTGATCATTTAGTCTCGACTGTTCCCGGTTGCGATGACCACCGCAGAGGCCCAAGCTCGTTATCCGCTCACGCAAGGCGTCAACCCCTGGCTCGTCACCGCCTCGGTGATGCTGCCGACGTTCATGGAGGTTCTCGACACCGCCATCGCGTCAGTAGCGCTGCCCTACATCGCCGGCAGCCTTTCCGCCACCAACTCTGAAGCCACCTGGGTGCTGACCAGCTATCTCGTCGCCAACGCCGTCATCCTGCCCGCTTCAAACTGGTTCGCGCGCCGCTGGGGACGGAAGCGCTTCCTGTTGATCTGCGTCGTCATCTTCACCATCGCTTCCTTCTTCTGTGGTGCAGCCCCTTCGCTGGGCGTAATTCTGCTGGCGCGTATTCTGCAGGGGGCCGGCGGTGGCGCGCTGCAGCCGCTATCGCAGTCCATCCTGCTCGAGAGCTTTCCACCTGAGAAGCGATCCATGTCGATGGCCGCCTACGGCCTCGGAATCGTCGTCGCCCCCGTACTGGGTCCCACGCTGGGCGGTTGGCTCACCGACACTTTCAGCTGGCGCTATGCCTTCTACATCAACATTCCCGTCGGCATACTTGCCGTCTTCATGATCGTCCGCTTCGTGCACGACCCGCCCTACATCAAGAACGCCAAGGTTGGCGCCTTCGATAACATCGGCTTCGGCCTCCTCATTGTCTGGACCGGCTGCCTGCAGGTTGTCCTCGATAAAGGCCAGGAAGACGACTGGTTCGGAGCCCTCTGGGTGCGCTGGGCCGTGGCGGCGCTCATCTTCGGCTTCATCGGATGGATCTGGCGCTCGTGGTCGAATCCGCGCGGCCTGGTCGACCTGCACGTGCTTAAGAATCGCAACTTCCGCACTGGCTGTTTTCTGATCGCGCTGCTGGGAATGTGTATCTACATCACCATAGCGATTCTGCCTCTGTACTACCAGGAGATCCTCGGCTACACCGCATTCACCGCCGGGCCTCGTCGTCGGCCCGCGCGGCATCGGTTCATTCATTGGCTCTCCGGTCATCGGCTTTCTCGGCTCCCGCATCGACAATCGCAAACTGCTCAGCGCAGGCTTCATCGGATTCGGCGTCTGCTCGTTGATCTTCGGCACCGTGAATCTCGATATCGGCCCGTACACGCTGCTGCTTCCCATTTTGTTTACGGGATTTGCGCTCAGCTTCGTGTTCGTGCCGCTGGCCACCATGTCCACGGCCACGCTCTCGCGCGAAGAGATGGGCAACGCCACGGGGCTTTTCAACATGCTCCGCAACATCGGCGGGTCAATCGGGATTGCGATGGCAACTACCGCCATCATTCGCCGCGCCGCTCTGCATCAGACCGAAATCGGTGCCAATCTTTCTCCATCAAGTGCCGTCTTTCAACAGAAATCGCGGATGATCGCCGGATATCTAGGCCACCAGATCGGCCAGCCCTCCGCCCGCCCGGGATCGCTGGGCCTGATGTACGGAATGCTCCAGCAGCAATCCGCACTGATGGCCTACGTCGACGTCTTTCGCTGGACTGCGCTGCTCGCCTTCTTCTGCTCCGCCGCCGTCTGGCTCTTCGGCAAGCCGCCCAAGCACGCCACTCCGCCACCCGGCGCGCATTGATTTCCGGGCGCAATCTACTCCGCCCCGGGTTTCCGCATCTTAGTATCTGGATCAATCTGACCTTCTGCAGGTGCGGGTCTGATCCATTACCGGGGCAGGGGCGTCGGGGTTTTCGCGATTTCCCCCACCTCGCTGGCGGCGAAGGAGAATCGCAATGGCAGCCGCCGGACCCTGCTCAAGTTTTCATTTCTATCTATAGGAGATCTTCATATGCCGACCCCCTCGAAAGACCTGAAAGAAACCGAATCCGCGCTGCTCTCCGTCATCCATGCCCTCATCGATGGCCAGGAAGGCTTCAAAAAAATTGGAGAAGAAGTCAAGGACGAGGCACTGAAGGAGTACTTCCTCGCCGAATCGCTGACTCGCGCCCAGTTTCGCGGCGTGCTCGAATCCATCCTCCACCAGGAAGGCGTCCACGACATAAAGGAGAGCGGCACTGCCGCCGGAACCGTTCGCCGTGCATGGGGTGATTTGAAATCAGCTCTTGGCGGCAGCGACCATACCCTGCTCTCGACCGCTGAAGAGGCCGAGGACGAAGCCGTCGAAGCGTATTCCAAGGCGACGGAAGCCTTTTTGCCGCTGCCCGTGCGCCAGGTGCTCACGACCCAGGCCGCCCACATCGAAAAATCGCACGAGTTCATCAAGGCCGCTCGAGATACAAAAAAATAGCAGCCTTACTGCTCCTCACCAGGTGCGTCCCGCGCGGGACGCACCCTTTTTATGCCTGTCGAAAGCCCCAATCCAACAAACGCAGTGGGACTCGTCGGGATCCCAACGATGTAGTGCCAGCCTCAAATCGCATCGGAGAAAGCTGTGACTCTTAGGCAAGCGGCACGAACCGTCGAGCGTCCTCATCGAACCGTTCAATCCGCCCCGAGAGAATTTCGTAATACCATCCGTGAACCTGGAGCCGGCCCTCCATCATCGCCCGCGCAACTGCAGGCTGCGCCCGCAGATTCAAGAGCTGCGCCACTACGTTTCCACGAATCAGCGATGCGAGTTCCGCGTGCGCACCGTCCTCAGGGTTCAGCGGCTGCCGGTGACTGAACGCGGCCTCCACATGCTGCAGCCAGCGGCTCGCCTTGGGCAGTTTCTCCAGTCCCCGCCGATCCAGCGCCGCCTTCATCGCTCCGCAGTCTGAATGTCCGCAGAGGATTGCGTGCTTCACTTTCAGAACCTCCACCGCGTACTCGATTGTCGCCGTGCATCCGTCCACATCGTTTCCGGTCACCGGCACCACGTTCCCCGCGTTTCGCGTAATAAACAAATCACCCGGCCCTGTTCCCAGAATCAGATCTGGCAGCACCCGTGAGTCGGAACACGTGATGAAGAGGCACTCGGGAGCCTGCGACTCCGCCAGCAGGTGAAACTGGTCGCGTCTGTTGGGAAACACTTCGGCCAGAAACTTCTTGTGGCCCTCAATCAAGCGCTGCATCGAACTCTCCTGCGCGAGTCAAGCCCGCTACTTCCAGCCTAGCCCATGGCCGTGCTGTATTTTTGAAGGTGTCGGGGAGTCAGCAAGAATGAGCAAGCTTTTCGGCGACGGGACGACGGCAGCAAACAAATCGGGATATCGGCCGGAGATCGATGGCCTGCGGGCAATAGCGGTGCTTTCGGTCTTGATCCATCACCTTAATGCCGCCATGCTGCCCGGCGGATTCGTCGGAGTGGACATCTTCTTCGTCATCTCCGGCACCCTCATCACCTCGCAGGTGGTTCGCGAAGCGGTCGAAGGCAGGTTCTCTGTCCGGCAGTTTTACAAGCGCCGGATCAACCGCATTCTGCCCGCCCTGATGGTGGTTGTCGGCACAACATCGATCGCGGGAGCCTTCATCCTTTCGCCTTCTGACCTGGTTCTTTTCGCTCGAAGTGCGGTCTCAGCCGGATTCGGCCTCTCCAATGTCTTTTTCTGGCGGGCTTATGGGAACTACTTCGCTCATAGCACAGCCGAAGCACCCCTGCTGCACACATGGTCACTGGGCGTGGAAGAACAGTTCTACGCAATCTGGCCGCTATTGATCCTTTTGTTCCTCAAGCTCAAGAGACGGTATCGACTGAGTCTGTTTGCGCTTCTCACCGTGGCCGCAATCGCGATTTCCCAGGCTGGAACAGCAATCGTTGCATCGGCCGCCTACTATCTGCTTCCGGCGCGATTCTTCGAGCTCATGATTGGCGGCATGTTGGCGCTGGCCTTCGCGCATCGTTCGGTGCGGACCGGTCTGGTGGCGGAATTGGGAGCCGTTGCTGGCTTTGCGCTGATCGCTGGTTCCCTGTTCCTGCTCAATCGAACCTCCGCGTTTCCCGGCGTCAACGCGCTGTGGCCCTGCCTGGGGGCGGCGCTGCTGATTCTGTTTGGCGAGAGATCAAAGCTGGCTTCCGCCATCCTCACCTTCCGTCCGCTGGTCTTCGTGGGGCTGATCTCATATTCGATCTATCTATGGCATTGGCCCATCCTGGCCTTTCTTCATTACCTTCGCATCGATATTGGACCGATCCTGGGCGTTGCCGTAGCGCTGGCTTCGATTGCCGTGGCATGGCTGTCCTGGAAGTTCGTTGAAGTCCCCATGCGAAGGTCCGGCGCGGCGATGAGTTTTCCACGTGTGTTTCTCTGGCGCTTTGCTCTCCCCGTTTTGGCGCTGATTGCCCTGGCCTCTGCGGTGCGCTCGTCCGCCGGCTTGCCGCGGCGATTCGATTCCCGCGTCGCCGCGCTCGACCGGATGCGCGAAACCAAACCGGAGGAGTTGCGCCGCGGCTGCCATGTTCCTACCGCCCTCTACGCTACGCCGATCAACTCCACGTGCCTGCTTGGCAAGAGGAAGAGCGAGGCGGACGGCATTCTGATCGGCGATTCGTTTGCCAACCACTTTTCAGGCCTGGTTGACACGATGGGAATGGCGGAGGGCCTCTCCTTCATCGACTACACCATGAGCGCTTGCCCGCCGATTCTGGGTTACAACAACGGAATCGGAACGATCTACGCCGACGATTGCCTCCGGCGCAACCGGATGGCTTACGGCCTGATCGCGGCCAATCGTTACAAGAGGGTGATTCTGGCGGCCGACTGGCCTCAAGGGCCGGAAGCCGGGAGTCAACTGGCCGATTCGATCGCCGTGGTACTCAACACCGGAACCGATGTCACCCTCATTCTTGCCAACACGAGCATTCGCGACGCCTCAACCTGTTCGGTTCGCAGCCTGATGTATCGATGGAACCGAAGCTGCGACAGCCCCCGACAAGACCCGCCGGCCTACATGGAGAGCATCCGGAAGCGCTTTCCGCAGGTCCATTTCGTCGATCCAAACCTCGTCCTTTGCGGGCCGGACAACCAATGCAGCCCGCTCCTGGACGAGAAACTCCTCTATCGCGACGATAACCACCTGAACGACGTCGGCTCTCGCGCAATCGGAAAAAAGCTGCTGGCAATGGGCATCTCGCTCGAATAGGTCTCGCGACCAACGCATCGCGCCGCATTTCCACGTCCTGAGATATGGTGGGCTCTACTCCGTTTCCTGACGACAAAACCGCCCCTCTTCCATACACTTATCCAACGATGGCCAACGAGAACCCTTTGAAGATCGAACCCATTCCAGGCAAGCAACCCGGAACGGTGATCCTTCGCCTCACCGGGCCCCTGACCCAAAACAGCGTTCTTCCCCTTCGCGACCTGTTCCGCGGTACCGAACCGCCACGCCACATGATCCTCGATCTCAGCGGGGTTCCTTTCATGGACTCCGCCGGCATGAGCGAAATCATCAATCACGAGGTCTATTGCCGCGACAAACAGGTCCGGCTTACGCTCGCCGGCGTCACACCCCGCGTCCTCAGCATGTTCCACATCACGCGGCTGGAAAAAGTTCTCACCCTGGCAGCCACTGTCGAGGAGGCGGAAGCCAAAACCTAGTTTCCGTCCTCTCGTTTCCGATGTGCGGTTGTTACTATTCGAACGGAAGGAGTTCCACGCTGCCGATCATGATTGCACGCCGACTTGTCTCCACCCTCACTTTGGTTGCCTCATTCTCACTTGCCGCACTCAATCTTCATGCGCAGGCCGTCGACAACCTCGACCCCGCCCTGAAAACGCGCATCGACGAAATCGCGAACGACGTCCTCAAACAGACCGGCGTCCCCTCCGCATCCGTCGCCATCGTCAAAGGGGGCAAGCTGGTTTACGCAAATGCATACGGCAACGCGCATCTCAATCCGCCAACTCCCGCGACGGCCGACATGCGCTACTCCATCGGATCGATCTCCAAGCAGTTCACCGCGGCATCCATTCTCCTATTGCAGGAGCAAGGCAAACTCTCTCTCGATGACGCCGTCGGCAAATACATTCCTGGCCTCACCCGCGGCGACGAAGTCACCATCCGACAGATTCTCTCCCACACCTCCGGCTACCAGGACTACTGGCCCGAAGACTACGTGATGACGCCCATGCTGCACCCCGAAAGCGCGCAGCAGATCCTCGACACCTGGGCCAAAAAGCCCCTCGACTTCGATCCCGGCACGCAGTGGCAGTACTCCAACACTAATTACGTCGTCGCAGGCGCGATCGTCGAAAAGGTCAGCGGAGAAAAGCTCATGGAATTCCTCGGGGAGCATATCTTCCATCCGCTCGGCATGAAGTCCGTTTGGAACTCCGACGAAACCAAGCTCACCCAGGCCGACGCAACCGCCTACTATCGCCACGCCCTCGGCCCGCTCCGCGTCGCACCCAAGGAGGGACGAGGCTGGATGTTTGCAGCCGGCGAATTGGCCATGACCGCACACGATCTCGCGCTGTGGAATCAAAGTCTCATCGCCCAAACTGTCCTCAAGCCTGAAAGCTACAAACAGATGTTCACGTCGGTGAAGCTGAAAGACGGCAAGGATACCCATTACGGCCTCGGCGTTGAAGTGCTCGACCTGAACGGTCATCGCAACATCGAGCACAGCGGCGAAGTCTCCGGCTTCGTTTCAGACAACCATGTTCTCGTCGACGATGGCGCCGCGGTCAGCGTTCTCACCAATCAGGATGCGGTGGGAGCGGCCTCTACTATCGCGCGACTCGCAGTGCCCGTGGTCGCAGGATTTCTGCCCAGCGACTCCGAGAAACAAGCACTCGATATCTACCGAGGCCTTCAGCAGGGCCGTATCGATCGCTCCCTGCTGGCGCCGAACCTGAGCGATTACTTCACGCCCGAGGCGATTTCAGACTTTCAATCCAGCCTCGGTCCGCTGGGCGAACCGCTCAGCTTCCACCAGACCGGCGAAGCCCTGCGTGGCGGCATGACCTTCCGCGGATTCAACATCACCTACCCCAACAAGCGCCTGAGGCTCACCACCTACACTTACCCCGACGGCAAACTCGAACAATACCTGATCGCACCCGCAGATTAGTTCCTCGTCTTCGCGCGAAACAGGGATGGCACATCCATTCCGACTTCTCGTCGTCGCACGAACATGGGTGCCCCATCCATTCGACAGTTTTCCGTCGAATGGGTGGGAAAGCACGAGTCATCCGCCTGGAAGACGTTTCACTGAAGAGGGCCCATTGCAGCTCCACCGATTCCTTTTCACAGCCGCGCTCACCTGCAGCAGCCGCGTGATTCAGATAAGAGATCGTCTTCTCGGAAGAGTCCCTCGCAGCCGGCCGGAGTGCACTGGAATTTCAGTAGCGCAACACACAATCCCGAGCGGCAAAAACCGGCTGGACGCGGTGTTTGTCGAGCCCTCCAGCGCCCCTCCGCAAGCAGCAGTGCTCATCTGTCACGGCATCGGCGAAATCGTCTCGCAATGGTTTCCCATTCAGCAGATCTTCGCAGAGAACGGCATCGCCTCGCTCGTCTTCGATTACTCCGGCTACGGCCGCAGCACTGGATTCATCGATTGGACCCAATGCGAGCAGGACGCTGTTTCTGCCTTCGAACTTCTCCGGCGCCTCGCACCAGATGTTCCTATTTCTGTCCTTGGATTCTCGCTCGGAACTGGGGTCGCGCCGGCGATCGTCAACCGTGTGGCCGCTGATCGCCTCGTACTTTGCGCTGGCTTCTCTTCCTTTCGCAGCGCCGCGCGCGCCGCATGGATCCCCAACTTCATCTCCGCTCTGGTGCCGCACATCTGGTCAGCAGCAGACGTTCTGCGCGACACCTCTTTGCCAATCCTGATCGTGCAGGGCGATAAAGATCGGCTCTTTTCCATGCAAATGGGGCAGGAACTTCTCTCCTGTTGCGGCAGCCGGGCTGAGTTTCTGGTTCTACCCGCCCGCTCCCACAACGAACCCTTCTACAAACCTCAAATGAACTATTGGGGCCCAATCATCTCCTGGCTCCTCCGCGAAGATGCGACAAGCCGCTAACTTGCTAACCCGCTGACGGGCACGTCAGAGCCGCTGACTCTCGCACAGCGAGCGCGAACCCGCCATCTCCGCTCTTCTCCCCTCTTTTCGATACACTTGTATCTGACCTATGTTTGAGAACCTTACAGAAAAGCTGCAACGAGCCTTCAAGAATCTTCGCGGACAGGGCACGCTCACCGAAGAGAACATCCAGGAAGCGCTGCGCGAGATCCGAATCGCCATGCTCGAAGCCGACGTCA
Source organism: uncultured Acidobacteriaceae bacterium (assembly GCA_963735215.1). Lineage (GTDB taxonomy): Bacteria > Acidobacteriota > Terriglobia > Terriglobales > Acidobacteriaceae > Telmatobacter. Next base: position 374,991 of record CAVTKF010000024.1, read on the forward strand.
ACCTGAACGTCGTGAACGAGCTCATCGACCACATCCGCGTCAAAGCCGTTGGCAGTGAAGTGCTTACCGCTCTTTCGCCCTCCGAGCAGGTCATCAAGGTCGTTCGCGACGAGCTTGTCGAACTCCTCGGCCGCGATACCGCCCGCTTCAAATTTGCCTCGCAGCCTCCCACTGTCATTCTGATGGCTGGCCTGCAGGGCTCCGGTAAAACCACCACCAGCGGCAAGCTGGCGGCGTGGCTCAAAAAGGGCGGCCATCGCCCCATGCTCGTCTCGGTCGACGTCTACCGCCCGGCCGCGCGCGAGCAACTCAAAATCGTCGCCAAGTCCATCGAAGCGCGCCTTTACGAAGGCAAAATCAACGATGACCCCGCCGGTTCCAAGCTGGTCGAACGTCTCGCCACTGAAGCCCGCCGCGAGGCCCGCATTCTCGCCTGCGACACCCTCATCGTTGACACCGCCGGCCGCCTCCACGTCGACGAAGAGCTGATGACCGAGATGGAGCAGCTCAAAAAACTCCTCAACCCATCAGAAATCTTGTTCGTCGCCGACGCCATGACTGGCCAGGACGCCGTCAACTCGGCACAGGACTTTCATAAGCGCCTCGGCCTCACCGGCGTCATCCTCACGAAGATGGACGGCGACTCCCGCGGCGGCGCGGCCATCTCCATTCGCCACGTCACTGGCCAGCCCATCAAGTTCATCGGCACCGGTGAAAAAGCGGACGCCTTTGAGCCCTTCCATCCCGACCGCATCGTCGGCCGCATCCTCGGCATGGGCGACATGCTTTCGCTCATCGAAAAAGCCGAGTCCACGCTCGACAGAAAGAAATCCGAAGAATTCGCGAAGAAAGCACTCCTCGGCGACGGCTTCACCCTCGAGGACTTCCGCGATCAGTTGAAGCAGATCAAGAAGCTCGGCTCGATGGAAAGCATTTTGAAGATGCTCCCTTCCGTCGGCCCCTTCGCCGGACTCCAGCAAGCCGCCGGCCAGGTCGACGAAAAGCAGTTCGTGCGTCTCGAAGCCATCATCAGTTCCATGACACCCTTCGAGCGCCGCAACCATGAAATCATCTCCGGTTCACGCCGCAAGCGCATCGCTGCGGGCTCCGGTACGTCAGTGCAGGATGTAAACCAGCTCCTCCGCCAATACGCGCAGATGAGCAAGATGTTCAAGCAGATGGGCAAAGGCGGACTGGCCAAGCAGATGATGCGTGGGGGCATGTCCGGCCTCATGGGCAAACAAAAATTCGGAAGGTGATAATGATGCAACATCATCCTTCAATCAAGCGCCCAAATCCAGGAACCATGTCACCCTGAGCCGAGCAGTTTGGGGCACCCGCAGATGATTCACCATCTGCGGGGCAAAGCGAAGCGAAGGACCCGCTGGTGCATTTAGCAAGATAAAGGGATCGCGCGATGGCAGCGGACAGGCAGTCTAATCCCGGCACAATCAACTCAGCGCAGGCTTCCCGAATGAATGAGGAGATGTCCGCAATCATTCCATCCAAGAAGATCATCTATGACTTTGGCGCGAACAACGGCAACGATATTCCTTATTACCTAAAAAAGGCTGACCTTGTGGTAGCCGTCGAAGCGAATCCGTCGCTCTGCCGCCAGATAGAAGAGAGATTTTCGGCAGCCATACAGGCTGGCAACTTGTGCGTCGAGAATTGCGTCCTGGTTGGCGAGTGCGACGATTCGGAGGTGTATTTCTATCTCCATAAACGCCACGACGTTTTGGGTCAGTTTCCTGAACCAGAGGTGAGCGTAATCGGGGATTACCGGAAAATATTGCTGCCTTCACAGTCGGTGATGCAGATATTGCGCAGGCACGGCGCTCCGTATTACATCAAAATAGATATTGAGAGCTATGACGAAGTTATTCTAAAGGAGCTCTTCCACAACCAGGTTAGACCACCTTTTATCTCTGCCGAATCGACGAGCATCCGGGTGTTTGCATTGCTTGCTGCAATCGGAGAGTACACCTCTTTCAAGCTCGTGGAAGGTGCGACCGTCGCAAAGAAATATCGTAATCACGCGATATTTGTGAATGGCAACCGCGAAATCTATTCATTTCCCTCTCATTCTGCCGGCCCCTTCGGCGAGGACATTGCGGGGGACTGGATGAACGCGGACGATCTGTTCGCTATTCTGGCGGCCAAGAAGATGGGCTGGCGGGATATACACGCGACCAACTTATTTCAGTCCGACCCTGTTCCACGTATTCAGAAGAAACGCTACATGCGCCGCCACTTTCGCGGATGGATCGTGGCAAAACTTCGGTCGCTCATCAAAGACGAAGGCATCTCCGATCGTTGACACTGTACAGGAGTGGCCTCCGCAAAACTTCGAAGGCGCCCACTCAAAATTATCAAGGCCTCCGATCGGCAAACGACGGGAATCATCAAGTCCGCACCTCAACTTATAATCGAGAAGAATCGCCGTTTTCAGATTTCGTTCCGCCCACCCATGACCAGCCTGCAAGACCAACTCGACGAGATCACTGCCAACACACGCAACCTCGTCCAGCCCGAACGCCTCGCCGTCAGCGAACGAGCCGTCGAAGAACTTTTCGCCACCGGCATCGAAGATCGAATCCTTCCCGTCGGCGCGCAGGCTCCCGAGTTCGCTCTCAAAGACTCGAACGGCAAACTCGTCCGCTCGCGTGATCTGCTTGCCCTTGGCCCACTGGTCATCAAGTTCTTCCGCGGCCGCTGGTGTCCCTATTGCGTGACGGAACTGGAAGCCTGGCGCGATCTCTACGGCCAGCTACGCGAGCGCGGCGCCCTCATGGTCGCCATCGGCCCGCAGATCGAGCGCCAGAGCGACTTCATGGCCAACCAGCACGGCCTGCCATTCCCCGTGCTCTTCGACCCCGGCAATGCTGTCGCTGAAAAATTTGGCCTCGTCTACACCATCCCCGAATACCACCGCGACTACTATCTCTCCATCCTCGTCAACATCCCCCACGTTAACGGCGATAAGAGCTGGCGTCTGCCGCTGCCCGCGACTTACGTAATCTCCAAGGATGGAAAAGTTGCATTCGCCGAAGCCCACGCCGACTTCCGCGTCCGCCCGGAGCCCGAAGAAGTCCTCGGCATTGCCTGTGACATTCCGCACCTCTGACGCCGAACATCAGGCAACCCTTCGGTTGCATATCCAGACGAACTTTTGGTCTGCCAGGAAAACAGGGTGCCCCATCCATTCGACGTTTTTTGTCGAATGGGTGGGAATGCACGACCCAAGATGACACCACCTCGCATGTGCTTATTTTGCCGAATAAGCTAAAGCTTTCCTGACGCGGTCGGCGTCGACTCCGCGGATCAAAAACACCTTGCTCCGCGAAAGGTCGCCGCTCACGATTTCAACGGATCGCTTCGGCACGCCGAACAACTCCACCAGAAACGCAACCAGCGCCTCGTTCGCGCGCCCTTCCACTGGCGGAGCCTGCACCGCAATCTTCAACTGCGCTGCATCACCTTCGCCGTAGACGCCGACGATCGCTGTCTTCTTCGCGCCGGGTTGCGCTCGCACAGCCAGCGTCACGCCGCCCGCCACTTCGCGAATCATCACAGGGGACCTTTATAAGGCGCGCGCTTGCCAAACAGCGCCGTCCCCACGCGAATCCGTGTGGCACCCTCCGCAATCGCCAGCGGAAAATCTCCGCTCATTCCCATAGAGAGCACATCAAACTTCAGGCGAGAATGCGCCGCAGCCCAGCGATCGCGCCACTCGCGCAAACTGCGAAAGCACGCCCTCGTAACGTCCTCCGCCGCGCCCCACGGCGCAATCGTCATCAGCCCGCGCGTTTCCAGATGCGATAGTTCCGGAAGAGCTTCCAGCAGTTGTGCTGCATGCGACGACTCCGGCTCCAGGCCTTCCTTGGTTTCTTCAGTGCTCAGCTTCACCTCGATCAAGATCGGCAACCGCTTGCCCGATTTCCCCGCCGCATCATTCAGCCGGTGCGCCAGTCGCAGTGAATCCACCGCATCCACAGCGTCGAAAAGCTCAACCGCACGCGCCGCCTTATTCGATTGCAAATGCCCGATGAGATGAACGCGGACGGGTTCCTCGCCGCGCGCTCGCAGCGTCTCCAGTTCCGGTGCTTTTCCTTCGAATTCCTGGACACGGTTTTCGCCGAACAGCGTCAGCCCCAGCGACGCAGCCTCGGCAATCGTCTCCGCCGGATAGGTCTTCGAGACCGCCATCAGCTCGACGTCTTCCCGCCGTCGCCCCGCCTTCCGGCAGGCATCCGCAATCTCCACCTCAAGCTTTTCCAGGTTCTCCGCGAGCAGGCTCATTCTGCCTTGCCGACGCGCTGGCGCGCGCTCTCCAGCCGACCGCTGACCGGCACATGATCGGTCGCCGCTCCAAAGCCGAATCGCGGCATATTGACGTAAATGCACTCGTAGTTCCCGCGTTCTACCAGGTAGGTCTCGTGCCAGATTCCCACGGATGCGTTGCCGTCAATCCTCCGGTTGAACTCTGCCCAGGCCGGCAAATGGTTGCTTTCGCGCCTGTGCGCATACCCATGCAGGAGGTCGAAGCTTCGCCAGTACTGAACCGTGGCCACACCTCGCCAATAGAACATCTGCTCCACGTGCAGCAAACCCATTTCCGGATGCTTCTTCAACTCTGCAATCATCGGTGGCATGGCCTTCGCCACCGGAATCCACTTGCTGAACTGGAGCAAGTGATTAATCCGCATCCCGATGATGAAGACAACAAACGGCCCATCAAACTTCGCAGTGAAACGGCCTGGGAAGATTGTCGACACCGAAGCATCCTCTCGCGACAAGATCAGTGCCCGTGTTCTTCGAGATATTTCTCTGCTTCCAGCGCGGCCATGCATCCAGTGCCCGCAGCCGTAATCGCCTGGCGATAACGCCGGTCCTGCACGTCGCCACACGCGTACACTCCCGGCACTGGAATTCCATGGCGTGTCGTAATCACGTTGCCCTGTGTCAGCACGTATCCCTCGTCGTCCAGGTCGATCTGACCTGCAAACATCTTTGCATTCGGCTCGTGACCGATTCCGAGAAACATGCCATCCACGTGCAGAACACTTGTCGCTCCCGTGGTCACATCGCGCAAGCGCAGCCCCTTCACTTCCTTCTCCTCCACGCCCAGCACTTCATCCACAACCGTGTTGGTGCGGAACTCGATGTTGGGATGCGCCATCGCCCGCTCCAGCATGATCTTCGATGCACGAAACGCGGGACGCCGATGCAGCAGGGTCACCTTCGACGCAAAGCGCGTCAGAAACAGCGCCTCCTCCATGGCTGAGTCGCCGCCGCCGACCACAGCAATCGGCTTGCCGCGGAAAAAGAATCCATCGCAAGTTGCGCAGCTTGAGACACCGTGCCCGATCAGCGCCTGTTCACTCGGCAATCCGAGCCAGCGCGCGCTCGCGCCCGACGCAATGATCAGCGTGCGCGCCAGAATCTCACCCGCCGACGTGTGCAGCCGGAACGGGTGTACGCCCAGTTCCACACGATCCAGGTGCGCAAGCTGAAAGTCAGCGCCAAACCGAGCTGCCTGCTTCTTCATGTTGTCGATCAGCTCAGGTCCCTGGATGCCATCCGGCCATCCCGGAAAATTCTCGACAAGCGAGGTGATGGAGAGCTGGCCTCCCGGCTCGTGTCCTTCCAGTACTAGAGGTTTCAGGTTGGCGCGCGCGCTGTAGATGGCGGCTGTTAATCCGGCGCAGCCGGAACCAAGAATTACGGTGTCACGTGTCTCTGTCATGAAGTTTCCCAGTAAATTGTAGACGGCGCAGCCCATTCCGCCCGCTTTGGAAATCCGCGCCCAAACCGCCCGCTCTTTCTCCGGCAACTGGTCGACGATCGCTCTCCACCAATCAAACCGCAGTAGTTAAGATGATTTACATGGCAAATCTGACTCTTATCTACGGAATGCGGCTGTTGCCCGAGGGCGAAGTGACTGAGATCAACGACGCTACGCTCAAGCTCGCCAACGGCCACGAAGCGCATGTCACCATGCACGTGCTCGAGGGCTCGCGCGAACAGATCGAGGCGCAGCTTAAGCAGAGCCTCGACGCCTTCTTTGATTTCTATCCGGAGATCTGACCGGACAGTTCCGCTTCCGCGCCGAACCATCACCCGGTCAAATGCTCACATCCGCGCCTGCGTTACCTTCTTCGAATTGCTTTGGCGCACGCGCAGATTGTCAACAGCGTAATCGATGAAGCGCGGCTCAAAGTGCGGAACCTCCCGCATAAAGCGGCATGTCGCGATCACCTGGTCCACGATAAATCGCGGATGATAGGCTGCAAGTTCCAGCCCTTTATCCACTGTCACCTTGTGCACAATCACATCGAAAATCTCGTCGGAGAATTCGATTGACTGCTTCTTGCACTCTGATTCAAAGATCTTCTTGTAGTTTTCAGTCGAGGGCGCACCAACCTCGATTTTGTATGGCAAACGCCGTAAAAACGCCGGATCCATCAGATCCTCCGGCTCGAGGTTGGTCGAGAAGATCACCAGTTCTTCAAACGGAATCGAGAAAGTCTTACCTGTGTGCAGCTTCAGGTAGTCGACCTTGCCCTCCAGTGGCACGATCCATCGATTCAGCAGGGTAGTCGGACTCACAATCTGCCGTCCGAAGTCGTCAATCAGGAAGCATCCGCCCAGAGCTTTGACGTGCAACGGAGCTTCGTAATAGTGTCCTGTTGTGTCATAGCGCAGATCCAGCATCTCCAGCGTCAACTCGCCGCCGGTGATTACAAACGGCCGCTGGCACGGCACCCAGCGCCCGTCATATGTCTGCGCCCGAACCACCGTGAATTCGGACTCGTCGTCTTCAATGTCTACGGTCGCCAGGGGCAGGTGGATGCTTGGATCGTGAACCCGGATAATCTGTCCTTCGACCATCACGGAATAGGGAACGTAAATCACATCGCAGAAAACGGAAGCGAAACGCTGCGCTACGGTCGTCTTGCCGTTTCCAGGCGGCCCGTAGAGCAACATTGCGCGCCCCGAATTCAGTGCCGGCCCCGCCTGCTCGATAATGTGATCGTCAAACTGCAATCCTGTGGTCGCGGCCTTGATCTTCTCTGGCGTCACCAGTTCATTTGTCAGCTTCTGCAGGTTCACCTGGTCAGTGAACTCATCCAGCGTCACCGGCGCGGGGCCGGTGTAGTGTTGCCGGTTCATTGCGTCGATCACGAAGTGTCGACCTTGTTCCGTAAAGGTATAGGCGAGATCGATCAGGCTGTCGGAGTTGCGCGATCCAAGGGTTTGCAGGAAAAGCCGGTCTACCGACATGCGGACCAGTTCGAGAACGATGCTGTAGGGTAATTTGATCGCGTCGGCAAACTGCCGTACCGTCTGCAGCCGGCCCACGTAGATCAACTTCAGCATCAGGCTCAGCAAATCGCTCTCATCGATCCCCGTTGCCTTGATGTTCTCCGGCTCCCGCGGCGTGCGGTGCAGAAACCTCTCCAGGGTCTCCTTCGAAATAGCCCCATTAGCAATGAGGTTGTCGCCGAGGCGCCCCCCACACAAGGAGAGGCGTTCCAAAGCCTTTGCTATGTCCATCTCGGTCACGAGCTTGGCCCGGACGAGCAAATCTCCCAATCTTAGACGCGCGCTGATAGTTCCCCCTCAACCCCTCAGAAGTGCTTGAATCGTTTGTTTATTGTAGCCAGAAAAGTAACTTTGCAATGAACTTAGGTAACTGTGGGTGCACGCCTTATGGTTACGAGCGTGTCGAATTGCTCGGGAACTGGTCATTTCTCAAAGTCATGAAGACTGACGCTTGAGAAAGCCAGACCGCAAACCAGTCCCCCGAAAGCAAGTGCTTGCACAAGGACGGTGCGAACGTCGTCGCCACACTTGTGACCCCGGGGGGCCCTCGGGCATCACATAAGCTAAGAGCGAGGTGCAATGAGCGAACTGACGAAACCGCTCCGGGCACGTGATAGCAACGGACGGCCGCGGGTTGTGATCGTAGGTGCTGGATTTGGAGGCCTGCACGCGGCAAAGGCGCTGCGTAACCTGCCAGTGGATGTGACCGTCATCGACCGTCGCAATCACTTCACCTTTCAGCCGCTGCTCTACCAGGTGGCGCTGGCCGTCCTCTCCCCGGCCGACATCGCGCAGCCCATTCGCGGCATCCTTCGCCGCCAGACCAACACCGAAGTGCTGATGGATGAAGTAATAGGCATCGATGTGCAGGCACGACGCGTGGGTCTTGCCTCGGGCATGCAGTTCGCTTACGACTACCTTGTCATCGCCACCGGCGCCACTCACTCCTACTTCGGCAAGAATGAGTGGGCACCTTTTGCTCCCGGTCTCAAAAGCATTGAAGACGCAACCGAAATCCGCCGCCGCGTGCTTTTAGCCTTCGAACTCGCTGAGCGCCAAATGCTGGAACACGGCTGGTATCCTCCGCTGAACTTCATCGTTATCGGGGGCGGCCCCACCGGCGTCGAACTGGCTGGCGCCATCAGTGATATCGCCAAACTCTACATGCGCCACGATTTCCGCCACATCGACCCCACCAGGGCGCGCGTGCTGCTCCTGGACAACGGGCCCCGGCTTCTGGCCGCATACCCGCCAGATCTTTCGGCCAAGGCCGAACGCGAACTCTTTGACCTCGGCGTTGAAGTCCACACCGGAAGCAATGTTACGCAACGTAGGACCCGGCTGGGTCGAGGCCAACAACCAGCGTATCGAAGGCGCAGTGATCCTGTGGGCCGCCGGCGTGCAGGCTTCACCCCTCGGCAAAATGCTCGGGGCACCTGTCGACAGGCGCGGCTGCGTCATTGTCGACAACAATCTCAATCCCCCCGGCCTGCCTGAAGTCTTCGTCCTCGGCGACCTCGCTCACTTCGAGCAGGATGGTCATCAGATCCCAGGCGTCGCGCAACCCGCCATGCAGATGGGCGATTATGTGGGCAAAGCCATCTCCGCCGATCTGGCACAACAGCCTCGCCCCGCCTTCCGCTACTTCGACAAGGGTGACATGGCCACCGTCGGTCGCATGGCTGCCGTTGCCGACGTGAAGTGGCCGTTCAAAGCGCACCTCAGCGGCTTTCCCGCCTGGGTTACTTGGATGGTGGTACATATCTTCTTTCTCATCGGCTACCGCAACCGACTTGCAGTCATTTCTCAATGGATCTGGAACTATTTCATGTTCACTCGCAGCGCCAGACTCATCACCGGCGACCAACGCCTCCCCGGCTGGCAAGACCAGATCGACGCCGGCCCATCACCGCAAGAAGAAGACCGCACTGCGGCAGTGCGGTGAGAAGGGCTTTTAGCGGCTGGCTCATCAAGTAAACTGATAAGAGTCATGCTCGATCTGGGATTTGTCCGGGGCAACCTGGAAGTTGTCGAAGAAAAACTGCGCGCCCGTGGCGCCGACCCTGCCGCGCTGCTTGGGGATTTCCGCAAGCTTGACCAAAGCCGGCGCGAAGCTATCACAGCCTCGGAGCAACTCAAGGCCCGCCGCAACGAACTCTCGCAGCAGGTCGCCACCCTCAAGCGCGAAGGCAAAGACGCCACCGCTGTGATGGACGAGACGCGCGCCTTGAAAGATCGCCTCGAAGAGCTCGACAAGACAGCCACCGCGCTCGATGAGCAGATGCGCCTCTCCCTCGCCGGCATTCCTAACCTCACTCGTGACGAAGTCCCCACCGGCAGGTCCGAAGAAGACAACGTCACCGTCAAGACCTGGGGTGAAAAGCCGCAATTCGAATTCGAGCCTAAGCCCCATTGGGAGCTTGGCGAGCAACTCGGCATTCTCGACCTCCAACGTGCCGCCAAGCTCAGCGGCGCTCGCTTCGCCGTCTATATGGGTGCAGGAGCACGCCTCGAGCGGGCGCTCATCAGCTTCATGCTCGATATTCACACGCAGAAGCACGGTTATACCGAAGTCCTGCCGCCCTTCATGGTTAACTCCAAGAGTCTTTTCGGCACAGGCCAGCTGCCCAAATTCGCTGAAGACCTCTTCCGCTGTTCCGATGCCGACGCTGAAGCCGTCGCGCGTGGCGAGTTCAAGGACAATGACCACTGGTTGATCCCCACCGCCGAGGTTCCGGTCACCAATCTCTACCGCGACGAAATCCTCGACGAAGAGCGTCTGCCCATCTGCCTCACGGCCTACACGCCCTGCTTCCGCGCCGAAGCCGGAGCCGCAGGCAAGGACACGCGCGGCATCATTCGCCAGCACCAGTTTCAAAAGGTTGAGCTGGTCAAGTTCACGCGCCCCGACCAATCCGACATCGAGCATGAGCGCCTCACACGAGATGCCGAAGAGATTCTCGAATCCCTCAAGCTTCCTTATCGCCGCGTCCTGCTCTGCACGGCCGACACGGGTTTCAGTTCCGCCAAGACCTTCGATCTCGAAGTCTGGCTCCCGGGCCAGCAACTCTATCGCGAAATCTCCTCCTGCTCCAACTTCGAAGGCTTCCAGGCCCGCCGCGCCAACATCCGCTTCAAGCCCTCTGCGAAGGGGAAGAACGAATTCGTGCATACCCTCAACGGCAGCGGCCTGGCTGTGGGCCGTACCTGGCTCGCCATTCTCGAGAACTACCAACAGGCCGATGGCTCCGTCGCAGTCCCTGAAGCGCTGCGCCCTTACATGGGGGGCCTTGAGTACGATCACCCCCCAGGAGCAGAAATGAACAAGCTCCTCAAAAGCTACTTCTACTGGACCTATCCTCGCGGCAACGTCCACTACGACGTCCTGGTCACGCTGATCCTGCTCTTCATCTTCGTCACGCCTCATCTGTGGGACTTCGGCGACAAGCCCACGCGTGCTGCCGGCCCGTCGCATCCCATCCAGGTAATCGGGGATGGCGGCCGCGGCATCATCGTGACTGTCGCTGCATCGGATGTGAGCGTTCCGCCATCAGCCTCCGTTAGCGACGTACGCAAGATTCTCCGCAAAGCCATTGAACCTGTCACGGGCGATGCCGTCTCTGTCGTCCGCTGGGAGACCGCGCCGGACGCGCAGGGCAATACCGTTTGGAAGATCTGGGCCCGGCGCTGACGCGATTTTCCGCCGGCGGTTGGTCACGAATCGCCTCGTCCGTCTGCGCCGTTCAATGCATCTATCCGTCCAACAGGAAAAGGAAGCCTATGCCCTTCGGTAAGAGAATTGTGGTCGCCGCATCGCTCGCGCTCCTCTTTGCGCCTATCATCCCGAACATCGCGGCCCAGGATGTGAAAACCGTATTGGCAAAGCTAGACGCCGCTGCACCGAACTTCCATTCGACGTCCGCCGACTTTGAGTTCGACTCCAACCAGACTGATCCCGTTCCGGACAAGGAAGTGCAGAAGGGCACGGTGTATTACGCGCGGCACGGTTCAGATTTCCAGATGGCCGCGCACATCGATCAGGAAAACAGCAAACCTGTCCCCAAGATCTACACCTTCTCAAAAGGCGTCTTCCGGCTCTACGAAAAGCTCGCTGAACCAGGTCACCACCTACAAGAACGACAAACTCGGGGGTTACCTGATGCTGGGCTTCGGCGCCAGCGGCAAAGACCTCTCAGAAAAATGGGATATCACCTACGCCGGCGAAGAAACTCTGGACGGCGTGAAGACCAACAAGTTGGAACTGGTCCCAAAGGACCCTGACGTGCGAAAGAATCTTCTCAAGGTGACCGTCTGGATGGATACCGCGCGCGGCGTAAGTCTGAAGCAGGTATTCGACCAGGGCGAGGGACAGTCGCGCGTATGCGTCTACTTCAACTTCAAATTCAATCAGCCTCTGCCCTCTGATGCATTCACCTTCAAAACCGACAGCAAGACCCAGTTCATCAACCGGTAGAGCGCAATCCCGCCCAGCACAAACAGCATTGGAAAGCACTCCAGCGTATACCGCGCCTCGGGTGCTTCCACCGTCAGCAGCAACGCGCTGCGCAGCACCATGTACGCCAGCATCCACTGCCACATTCTGGGACGCAAGCAAAGTCCCGCAATCCCGAGCAGCACATAAAACGCATTCAGCCCCGCGTAGAACCAGCTGAACCGCGTCTCGACATGATGATGCTTGTACACCCACCAGTCCAGATCGATAGGCAGATTCTCCACGCGCGGCCGAAACCACATATCCGCAACTCGCCCCACTGGCAGCAATACATGCGACCGCAGCGGGTGCGCCGCATACCTTTCCGCCGCAAGCTTTGCAAAACGCGCATCGATCTCCGGCGTAAGACTCTCGCCGCTGTTGTTGTAGTCATTCGCCAGCGCCGCAGTTTCCGCATACTGTTCCGGCGAATCGAACGCCCGCGCCGGCAGCTTCGAGATATCAAGCGTGTCGCCAGGAACGTTCCAATACACCTCATAGGTCGAAACAAAATCCAGGGTCCACGTCTTTACCCAGCTGATCCACCCCGCCTGCGTCGACTCCCCTGGATCCGTCGCATAACGCGGCGCCAGCGGCTCGATCACGCGGAACGTGCTCCAGTTGCGCCACGTCCATGCAACAAACGGCGTGACCGCCAGCAGCACGCAGACCGCCACCATCTTCACCAAACCGCCTGGGACTCTTACGCTTTCCTTCCGCCGAATCAGCGTCACGATGAGCGCCGGTGCGAACGCCAGCGCCACCAGTGCCCCATCTGGCCGCAGCAGCGCTGCATACATCACCGCAAACGTAAACCCGAGAGCCGCAGGCCATCCCGGCCGTTCTTGAAATTTCGCAGCGCACCACATCGCCACTGCAATCACAAACAGCGTCAGCCCCTCCGTCAGGGGATTCGCCGCGTACACTGCTGTAAAGGGACAAAGCGCCGCCAACCACAATGTGGAATGCGCCGCCCCTCGGCTCAACCGCGCAGGCGCCACGCGCCGCGCAAAATCCGCCAGCAGCAGGCAACCCACGAGGTCCAACACAATCTGTACCCACGCGGCCGAAGCGTAGTTCTCCATCCCGAACAACTTGAAGCACGCCGCCAGAAACAGCGGATACCCCGGCAGGCGAATCAGCGTCGGATACGTCTCTCCCGTGCCCACGGTGAGGGCGTAACGCCCCGACAGCAGAAGGTTTTTGGCAATGCCTCCGTAGATCAGAGCGTCCCCTGTGACCTCGTAGAAGTGCCTGAGCATCCAAACACGCAGCAATGCCCCGGCAAAAAGAGCCGGCAATACCCACAGAGCAGTGCGCATGCGGTTCGCTCCACCAACCAGCCGCATCGATTGACTCAGAGGTTCAGCTTCCATACGATTCGTACTGTATACCGTAAAAACGGCGATGCCCGATAAACAGATATTTTTCGATCCTCAACGAACCCGATGGAAGCGCCTGCGCCGCATTCTCGACATTACGGCGGTCGTCACCACGCTCGTGCTCGCGGGCTTTATCTTCAATGTACTCCGCGGACAGCCTCTGCCTGAACTTCTGCTTCCGACCCAGAAACACACCTACAGGGCATTGCAAAACAGGGCGCCCGTAGCACGCGGCCAAAAGCCCGCTCGTCCCACTCGCCGAAAGACCGATCGCAAGCCTTCCGAAATCCCCTTCAACACCGGCGAAGGATTGCGCGCCGCCTACTACATCCCCGAAGACGCAGCCAGCTTCTCGTCCTTTAAGGAGCACATCCACCAGATCGACCTGCTTTTCCCGCAATGGCTGCACTTCGATGCTCCGTCAATCGACCTCAAAGGCACCACCTCTGACGGTCATGAATTCCCCATCTTTCAGGGCGACGTCATTCACGACCCCGACGAAAACAACAAGGTCAAGCGCGTCATCCAGCAGGCACGGGAAGACACTGAGATCTTCCCCCATCTCAACAACTTCAACGCGCATACGCAGAGCTTCGATCCTGCCATGGGCGACGTGATCAAAGACCCGGCAAAGCGTAGCCAGATCCGGCAGGAGATCCTGCGCCTCTTCACCGCATTTCCCGGCTATCACGGCCTTTCCTTCGACATCGAAAATCTCAACGACGATGCCCGCCCCGCCTATCTCACTCTCATTCAGGAGCTCTACTCCGATCTGCACGCGCGCAACCTTCGCCTCTACATCAACGTGGCCGCCTCCACCCCTGCCGAAGATCTGAAAGTCATCTCCGCAAACTCCGACGGCGTGGTGCTGATGAACTACGATGAGCACGAAGTGGACTCGCAGCCTGGACCAATCGCCAGCCAGGATTGGTTTGTCGGCAACCTGGCGCGTGTCCTCAAATCCAAAGCCGTCCCTCTCGACAAACTCATCTGCGCAGTTGGCAACTATGGCTACGACTGGGAGATGTCGATTCCCGATCCCAAGGCCCGTGATCCGAAGCTGCGCAAGCCCCGCGTCGTTGATACAGAGGTCATGGATCACGTCTCCGACGTATGGCAGCGCGCCAGCGACGCCGACGCCGACCTAGACCTCGACTACAACTCGCTCAATCCTCACTACGAGTACATCGACGAAGACACTCACACCCGTCACGTTGTGTGGTTTCTCGATGGTGTCACGCTTCTCAACCAAATGCGCGCCGCGCGCGGCCTTGGTCTGCAGACCTTCGCATTGTGGCGTCTCGGCTCAGAAGATCGTGCCATGTGGAATGTGTGGGACAAACCCAGCAACGCCGCCTCGCTTGATGCACTCGGTACACTACAGCCCGGACATGACGTCGACACTCAGGGATCCGGCGATATTCTCCGCGTCACTGGATTGCCGCAGACAGGCAGGCGCGCCGTGACCATAGATACCGATGAGCCGGATCCGCGCAAGAAACTCATCATCGACGAGCACTTGGATGTTTTTCCCCACAGCTACACCGTCGAGTACTCCGGCTATCATCCCAACCAGGTCGCGATCTCCTTCGACGATGGCCCCGACCCCAAGTGGACTCCAAAGATCCTTGACATTCTTAAAGAGAAGAATGTCAAGGGAACCTTCATGATGATCGGCGCAGAGGCCCAGGAGAACATCGGCCTCATGCAGCGCGTGCAGCGGGAAGGCCACGAGATCGGCAATCACACCTACACGCACCCCGACATCAGCGAAAATTCCATCTCACCCAGCCGCCTCGACCTCGAAGTAAAGCTCACGGAACGTCTCTTCGCGAGCAAACTCGGCGTGCAGCCGCTCTACTTCCGTCCACCTTACGACGTTGACGAGGAGCCCGAGACCGACGATCAAGCTGCGCCCATTGTGCGCATCCAACAACTCGGATTTACCGTCGTCGGAAACAAGATCGACACCAACGACTGGGATGAGCGCCAGCGCAAGACGCCCGACGAGATCATCCAATTCGTGCTCGACCAATTGAACACCATGAAGACCAAGCCGCAGTTCCGCGGTTCCGTGATCCTCATGCACGATGGCGGCGGCGACCGCTCTGTCACCATTGCCACGCTCCCCCTCCTCATCGACGCCCTGCGGGAGAAAGGCTACACCTTTGTTCCCGTGTCCTCCCTGATGGGCATGACAACCGCGCAGGTCATGCCACCGCTTACCTGGCGGCAATACCTCCGCGCCATCCCCGACTCCATCGCCTTCTCCGCGCTCTCCATCATCGGCCGCTTTATCGTCCTCGTTTTCTTTGTCGGCGACGTCCTGATGAGTGCGCGGCTCATCATCGTCGGTATCTTTGCCATCATCGACCGTCTTCGTCGGCCGCATCGAGAAGCTTCACCCGGGTTCAATCCGCGCGTCGCCGTCCTCATTCCTGCTTACAACGAAGAAAAGGTCATTGTCCGCACTATCCGCTCAGTTCTGAATTCTGACTATGCAAATCTGCACATCATCGTCATCGACGACGGATCGGCGGATCGCACCTTCGAAGTCGCCCGCGAGGCTTACGCGAAAGACATCGCTGCCGGCCGCGTTCAGGTGCTCACCAAGCCAAATGGCGGAAAAGCCGCAGCCCTTAACTACGCCCTCGAGCGCATCGAGGAAGAGTTCTACGTAGGCATCGACGCCGACACCGTCATCGCCATGGACGCGATTTCAAAACTCATTCCGCACTTCGAAGATGAGCGCGTCGGCGCTGTCGCCGGAAATGCCAAGGTTGGCAACCGCGTCAATCTGTGGACCCGTTGGCAAGCCCTCGAATACATCACGAGCCAGAACTTCGAACGGCGCGCCCTCAATCTTTTCAACGTGGTCACCGTCGTCCCCGGAGCCATCGGTGCCTGGCGTACTGCAGGCGCAAAAGCAGCCGGCGGCTACCCCATCAACACCGTTGCCGAAGACGCCGACCTGACCATGAATCTGCTGGAACAGAAATACAAGGTTGTCTACGAAGATCGCGCCCTCGCATTTACTGAGGCCCCCATCGATGCGCGCGGGCTCATGCGCCAGCGGTTCAGGTGGTCCTTTGGAATTTTGCAGGCCGTCTGGAAACATCGCATGGCATTCATCCGCAACAAGGCGATGGGTCTCTTTGCCTTGCCCAACATCCTCATCTTCCAGATGCTCCTTCCGCTCGTTTCGCCTTTTATCGACCTCATGTTCCTGGCGGGCATCGTGCATTACCTCGCCGACAGACACTACCATCCGGAAGCAGCGTCCGCCGCGAGCCTCGAAAAACTGCTCGCCTACTTCGGCGCATTCTTGCTCATTGACTTCGTCACGTCCGCCGTCGCCTTCAGCCTCGAACGCCGCCACCCTGCCAACAAGGGCGACGGCTGGTTGCTCTTCCACATCTGGCTGCAGCGTTTCGCCTATCGCCAGGTCTTCTCCATCGTGCTCGCCAAAACCCTCAAGCGCGCCATCGACGGCAAACCCTTCAACTGGGATAAACTCGAACGCACCGCGCAAATGAGCAAGCAAACCGAAGCCCTGACAACGTAGTTGCTGCGCCGAAGACAGCAGTCATCTCTGTTCTCTGGGAGCGTGTTTGGAAAACCGCTACTACACTGGCCCGGTTACCGATCACTTCGACGGCAAGCAATTCCACCACGCCGAGCTGCCCTCCACCGACAGAAGCCTGATCGATCTTCTTACCTGGAAGCTATTCGGCAAACCGTCGTCGTGGCCGCAATCCGTTCCAGCGCGATCCGGGCTCAAACCGGATTCCCGCGTCGGAGGCCTCCGCATCACCGCCATCGGTCACGCCTCAATGCTGATCCAGGTTGCCGGCATCAACATCCTCGTCGACCCCGTCTGGTCCGAGCGCGCGAGCCCGTTCAAATGGACTGGCCCTCGTCGCCGCAATCCCCCCGCCATAGCTCTCGAGGATCTGCCCCCCATCCATGCCGTCCTGGTGACCCACAACCACTACGACCACATGGACACCGCGACCATCGGTGCGCTCTGGCAAGCCCACAAGCCAGCTGTCATTTCCCCTCTAGGCAACGACACTGTCATCCGCAGAGATGCGCCAAACGTGAATGTCCAGACCGGAGACTGGTGGCAAAGTTTCAGCCTGTCGGATCAAGTGCGCACCACCATCGTTCCCGCCTATCACTGGTCAGCCCGCAATCTTGGCGATCGTCGGTTCGCCCTGTGGGGCGGATTCGCGATTGAAACCCCCGCCGGAAAGATCTACTGCGCTGGCGACACTGCATGGGATGGTGGAAAAATCTTCGTCGAGATCCGCGAGCGTCTCGGCCCGCCTCTCGTCGCCATCCTTCCCATTGGTGCCTACGACCCCCGCTGGTTCATGAAGAGCCAGCACACCGACCCCGCTGAAGCGTTGCAGATCGGCATCGACCTCGGTGCGCAGCATCTCCTCGGCGTCCACTGGGCCACCTTCCAACTCACCGACGAGCCGTGGGATGAGCCTGCCAAGCTCCTGGAGAGCGCCGTGCGCGACCACACCGCCACCAACATAAAAGCCCGAGCCCTCCGCCCCGGTGATATCTGGGAATCCGCGAGCGCGTGACGTTGTTTTCCTGATCCGCAACCAATCAGTTGCCCATCGCTCCGCTGCACTTGGGACGACCTAATCCATCACGCAGTTTCCTGGGGCCTCACCGACAGGTTTTTGTCAGTGTGGTGGAATCGCGGCATGGTGGGAAGCAAGACAGGGTGCCCCATCCATGACGCAGTCTCATCGCAGCATGGGTGGGAAAGTACGTACCCCGGTAGCCAATCGTCACTCTTCTAGCTTGTGGACGGCAGCGTCGCCCGCTGGGGAATCAGCACCGGAATTCCATCGACAACTGGATACATGCGTGCGCATCCGCTGCACACCACCGTTGCTTCTTCAAAACGCAACGACGCGCAGCAAACCGGACAGGCTAAATCATTGGCCCACTGCTTCAGATTGTCGAGATTTGTCTTCTTCGATTCGCCTGGCATTGGCACGCACTAGTGAATCGTAGCGTCAGGAGCGTCTTTATCTGCATCTCCCGGACGCCGATTCGGCCTGCGCATGAATTCCTGCTCGATGCGCTCGTTCGTGCCCGCATGTGCGAATTCATACGCCACACGAATGCCGTTGAAGATAGCGCGATCATTTGAAGACCCATGCCCGATCACGCAGACGCCGCGCACGCCCAGCAGCTGTGCCCCGCCGTACTCGCGATAATCCAGTCGCCGCCGAAAGTCGTTGAATGCCTGCCGGGACAACAGGGCACCCACCTTCGCCGTCACCGTGCGTGTCAATGATTCGCGCAGCACTTCACGCACAAACCGCCCCACGCCTTCGCTCGTCTTCAGCGCCACGTTGCCCACAAACCCGTCGCAGACAATCACGTCCGCTTGGCCGCTAAAGATGTCGCGCCCTTCCACGTTGCCGATAAATTTGATAGGCAGCGCTTTAAGCAGCGGAAACGCCTCGCGCGTAAGATCATTTCCCTTGGACTCTTCCTCGCCGATGGAGAGCAGCCCCACGCGCGGATGCGAGATCTTTAGCACGCTCCGTGCGTACATCTCACCCATCACCGCAAATTGTTCGAGGTTGTACGCCTTGCAATCCACGTTGGCGCCTACATCGAGTAGTACGCACGGATTGCCTGTGGAACTGGGCATCGGCGTAGCCAACGCTGGCCGGTCAACGCCCGGCAGCGCTCCCAGCACCATCTTCGCGGTGGCCATCGCAGCGCCAGTATTGCCTGCCGTTACAAAGCCCTTGGCCTTGCCCTCGCGCACCAGTTTCAATCCCACACGCATCGAGCTGTCGCGCTTGGTGCGGACCGCAGCCGCCGCCTTTTCCTCCATGCCGATTCGTTCCGACGCATGGTGAATGACGATGGGCAGCTCCTCGTTTTCGAGGTGCTCGTCCAGCAGGTCGCGAAGCTCGGAGGACGGCCCTACGAGGTGCACACGAACAGGCAGTTCGCGGCAAGCCATGATCGCGCCCTTGATCTCGGGCTCAGGCGCCTTATCGGAACCGACTGCGTCAAGAACGATGTCGACGAGCATACTTGCGTCACCGGGATTCGGCTGATGATGCGTAATTGCCGGAAATACTGACGGGGCCGTTCCCTTGGGACGACCCCGCAGTCTCAAACTCTTGCATCATTGCATATTCCGGCAGGTTCGGTTGTGAACGCCGGTTTACTTAGCGGCTTCCTTGGTCTCCAGCACCGCACGGCCTTTGTACTCTCCGCATTTGGCGCAGGCGTGATGGGGAAGCTTTTTCTCATGACAGTTGGGACACTCCGAGACTCCGGTCGCGGTGAGAAAGTCGTGAGAACGGCGAAGAGCAGTGCGGCGCGTTGAGTGGCGCCTTTTCGGATTCGGCATGATGCAATTCCTTTCGCGTTCTCAACCCTCCTGGACCACGCAGATCCAGACTGCCTCTCGGCAAGAGCGGAACACCTGAACGTTAATGTTTTGAGGACTTTATCTGGCTGCGTAGCCCGGAAAGCGCCTCCCAGCGGGGGTCGGTCGGACCCTCATCGCAGGAACAATCCTGGCTGTTGCGGTTCTGGCCGCAGCGCGGGCAAAGTCCTTTGCAGTCAGGCTTGCACAGCGTCCTGACTGGCAGGGACAATAGCACCTGCTCGCGCAGCACATCCTCAAGCAAAAGACTGTCTCTCTGATAATAACCGATTTCCGTCTCCGGCGCCGTTATCGACCGCTCTGTGGCCTCGGAGTCTGCGCCCGCCGGCCGGAAGATCAGGTCAAACTCCGCGGCTAGCGGAGTCTCCACAGGTTCCACACACCGGGCACAGGGCACCTCAAACTTGCCTGCAAACTTCCCGCGCAGCCGGATATCTGCGACGATATCCTTCGGCCCGCGATGTTCGTGGATAACCTCGGCCAGGCCCGAAGTGGCCAGATTGCCCTCCTGCTTGGCCTCGTCCCCCAGATCTACTTTACCGGGCGGCAGCGCCAGATCAAATTCGATTGGCTCCCGCTCCAGTTCGCTCACTTTGAATTCCATAAGATTCAGCGTAAGGCTGTGCCGCGAGCGCGTCAATCCACCCCAGCGACAAGGGCCCGTCGCACGGGACCCCGTCAATGTGGTGCATGGTACCCGCTGGTTGAGACTCCCCCGCGCCGATCTAGTGTTCGCGTCGAGGCTCCAGGTGTGCCCGAATCTCCATTTCTACCGGTCAGGAGAGTTGCACAGCTTCGCCCGAATCTCCCCAATCTGCTTTGCGTGCCGCGCTGGATGCGCCGCAATCATGATCAGCGTCTCCGCGCACGTCACAGGACCCACAATTAACGGGTGGTCCGTCACCATGCGACGTGGATCTCCGGTGCAGTTCTCCACCCAACGCTCCACCTCGGCCCGGGTCGCGTCAAACGCAGCCAGGGCTTCGCCTAAGGTTGCGAACCGTCCCCTCGGATGCGCCTGCTCGGGCGCCTCGATCCGGCGACTCCGATCCGCGGCGAGCATCGCAATCTTGCTTTCGCGACGCGATTTCTCAAATGGTTGATCGGTGTGTTCAGCGGCGTGCAGGCGCGTCAGCAGGTAGCGCTCCGACTCCACCATGTGCTCCACACAATCCAGAATCGACCAGGCTTCGTGCGAGGGCTTGCGCATGGCCAGTCCGTCATCCACGCCCGCAACAGCCTCACCCAGTACGTCGCGGCCGGCCTGCAACTCGCGCAAGATCCTGAGCTTTTCTGCCTGTTCCATTCTGATCAGACCTTAATGCTGAAACAGCTATTCTGGTTCCGGGCCACCATCCGAGTCAACTGCGGGGGGGGCATGCAGATTTCCGCCGCAACACCGGATCACACCGCGAGCCGCGCACGATTGAAACGTCGACGCTCAACGCGCACCGCTCTGTTATGGAGAGGCAACCATGCTATCGACGATTGATGAGTTGATCCGTCACAAATGGTGGGCCAATGCCAGCCTGTTGCACGCAATTGAGAACCATCCGGCCGCTGCTGAGGATGAGGAACTCCGCAGGATGCTTCACCACATCCTCTTTTCCAACCGTTTTTGGCTCTTCACCATCCTCGGGCTCCCCTTCGTGCGCGAAGATGAGATGCTGATTCCCGCCAATCTCGCCGGCGTCATCGAGCGATTAAAAGTAACCGAGCATCTCGAATCCGAGTGGCTTTCGAAAGCGAATAAGTCAGACCTCGAACGCATGTTAGAAACCCGCACTTCCAGACTCGGGATTGACGTCTCAGTCAGGCAGGCGATTCTGCAAATCTGCATGCACACCCATGGACATCGAGCTCAATGCACGACGCGATTGCGCGCACTTGGCGGAATACCGCCCGGCACGGATTTCGTTTTGTGGATCAAAGATCAATCTCGTTGCGCCAGGGTGTCTCCCGCTTCCAAGCCTCAAAGCTAAACTACTGTTAATGCTTGACTTATATCAGAAAATCTGATATAATACTAAAGTGTCTCGAGCCACGGAAACTTACTGGAGGCCGCGCACAAAGGAGACCCCATGATCCAGTCAGAAACGGCCATCGCCCGCTTTTTCCGGTTGTTTGCGCAGAGAAGCGGGGAAAGCATTCCCGCGCAGGTATCGCAATTTGCCGATCCCTTTATCTCTGCCGACCCAAACGGAACTCGCTGCGTCCGCGTCGACGACTTCGCGGCGGCACTGCCGAGGCGAAAGCTGCTCTTCGATCGACTCGGCTGCAAGCCCGCGGTATTGGTAAGTCTTCATGAGACGCAGCTTGACGCGCGATACGTCCTTGCGAAGACGACATGGCGTTTTGATTTTGCTTGCGCAAATTCGGAAGAAGCCGAACAGGTACTCGCCGATTCGACGTTTCTGGTCGATACCGGCGGAGAAGAATTCAAAATCGTAATGTACATGAGCCATCAGGACATCATGCAGGTGCTCCGCGATCGCGGAATCCTCCAGGCCTGATTGCTGTGATCTAGCGCGCCCGTACTCCCGGCGCATGCAAATACCGCCCCGCGAACTCCAGAAAATAAGGCCAGTTCGGCGCCGGAGTATGTCCGCCGTCATGCTGTCGAAACGCCAGGTCGCCCGCGACCAGCCCTGTGCCCACTGCCGGAAACTCCGAAGTACCCAGATCCTTCGCACCCAGAAGACGATACACCAGTCCTGCCGCCACCTCGGCCAGAAACATCCCGCGCGGATCAGCCCATGCGTCGCCGTTGGGATTGGCATAGCCATCCCCTGCATCCGCACCTCCGCCAATAAACAACGGCCGCGGCGCACAAAGCGCGATCAGTTCGTGATTATCCACCGGCAGATCACCGGCATTCAGCGGCCCGGCGTAGCGCAGAAAGTTCCCGTCGAACCAGTGATACAGGGAAGAGCTGGCAAGGTTCGGAATCATCTCTCCGTAAATGTGGCGATACAGCTTCGCGCCTCCCTCGCCCGACGAACTGACGTAGCCGATGGCAAAGCTGGGATTGTATGCCATCGCGACCAGCACCGCCTTGCCGAATCGCGAATGCCCAACCAGTCCCACCTGCTTTGTGTCCACCGCTTTTTCGATCTCGAAATAGTTGAGCGCCTCATTGGCGCCCCACGCCCATGCCTTCAGCACACCCCAGTCGTCGAGCTTCCGCGGCTGCCCCTGGTTGCTCGATCCTATGATCCCTTCGGTCAGTCCGGATCCATCATCCTTCTGATAGCTGACCGGATTCAGAATCGCGAAACCCCACCCGCGTTGCACCACGAGTCTGCCGTCCACTCCCCATGGTGTCGGGGCATAGCTATCCAGCGGCCCGCTCGTCGCCATTTCGAAATCCTTCGCAAACGCCAGCTCCATGATCACTGGCACGGGGCCTGAAGCATGAGCCGGAATCGTCAACAACAAATCGATGCTGAACCCATTCGGCGTCTTCACCCCAGGCTCAATCTGTCCCGCGAGCCGCTTCGTAATCACATCGACGCCACCCCACTTCTCGTGAAGGGCGCTGACCACACGCCACTGCACACCCGGCATCGAGACCGGCGACCGCCCCAGCACCTCGCGATCAAAATCCTCCCGGATCTCCCGTTTCCGCTTGAACCAGTCCGTCGGAGTCTTGACTGCCTGACCATTCCTGAAAACAAGCGGATCAGGCAAAGTCGGATAGACATTCGCCTTCGCCTCGTCGTAATTCGTCGAGTGCGGCGACATTGCGTCAGGAACCGGTGCCGGCCGCAAATCAGATTCCTTCATCCCAAGCAGTCCGAGCAGCCGCTGCCGATCCTCCTCCGCAGTCAAATGAACCGGAATTCGCGGTACCGATGGCGAAGCACTCGTTGAATTCTGCGCGAGCACACATGGATTCATCAACGCCAGCATGAACATCCCTGACAACCAGCGAACTGCGAATCGTGAGAACACCGTCGGCGCCCTCAATTCTATTGCCGAAATATCCATAAAGGTCGGCCCCAAGCATACTCACCGCCAGCCTTGCGGGCAACAAGGTCGCTAACTCGATCTTCAAGTTTCTGATGATCGAGCCGATGACCAACTTGATTGATTCGTGATCTCGGTCGTGTGTCGGCTGCCGGATCTGGTTGGGCGGCTTCGGTCTCAAAGGGAAAGGAACCTCTCTCATGTCCGTCATTCGCAACATCCCTCTCGGACGCAAATTCGTTATCGCCTTCGGGCTTGTATGCGTTCTCTGCCTCGTGCTGGGGGTCTATTCCCTTCTCACTTTCCACGCAATTGCCCAAAAGAGCGGAGACGTGAGTCAGAACAGTTTTCCATCGGTAATCGCTCTGGCGCAGATTCGCAATGCCGCCAATAACGCGCGACGTGAAGATCTCGATCTCCTGCTTTGCAAGACGCAGGAATGTCTTGCAACGCATATGAAAAAGCGGGAGGCAGCCTGGTCCGACTACGAGTCTGGAATCAAACTCTATGAACCGTTGACCACGTATCCGGGAGAGCGCGAACTCTACGAGAAGTTCTCGACGGCTTTTGGTCAGTATCGGGAAGCCAGCGATCGCGTAGTTACGCTTTTGACCTCTGGCAGGACCGCAGATGCGGTCGATCTCGCAATGTCGATATCGACGGCCGACCTGTATCATGCCACTTTCGAAGCACTGAGTGCAGACCTTGATCTGAACGCCAGACTTGGCATGGAGGAGGCCGCAGCAGCGTACGCTGCGGGAAACCGCGCCAGTTGGATCAACGTCGTCGTCACCGTCCTTATCGTTGCTCTCTGTATCCTTGTCGGGACCGTGCTCACGCGCCTCATCGCTCCCCGCATTGCCCGGGGCACAGCCATGCTCGAGCGCCTTGCCGCCAAAGACCTGACAGCATACGTCCAAGTGACCGGCACCGACGAAATCGGCCGCCTCGGCGTGGCGATAAACAAATGCGCCGAAACTATGCGCATTGTGCTCCAGGAAGTGGGGCGCGGCGCGGACACGCTCTCGGCCGCATCCACCGAGATCACAGCACGCGCCGTGGAGAGTTCTGGAAATGCTCATGCGCAATCGAGCAAAACCAATCAGATTGCAGCAGCCTCGCAGGAGATGACCGCCACCATCGCAGAGATCAGCCACAACGCTGAAAGCGCCGCCGCCGCAAGCCGCGTCTCGGCCGAAACAGCCGAGCAGGGCGGAGTCGTGATGCAAGCCGCTGCAACCACCATGGAGAAAATTGCCGCCGCGACCGGCACTGTCGCCGAGAAAATGAATTCTCTCGCTCATCGTTCTGAGGAAATCGGCAAGGTCGTCAGCGTGATTCAGGAGATCAGCGAGCAAACCAACCTGCTGGCTCTCAACGCCGCAATTGAAGCAGCGCGGGCGGGCGAACACGGCCGCGGCTTCGCGGTTGTTGCCGGTGAGGTCCGTCATCTCGCCGAACGTACCAAAAGCGCAACCGAGGAAATTGCCACCACGATTCGAAGCATTCAGGAGGAAACGCGCAGCACGTTGGAGGTGATGCAAGACAGCCGTAAAGCCGTCGAAAACGGCATGAACGAAACCGGCCGTGCACGCAAAAGCCTCGAAGCCACCATCGAAGCCTCCCGGCAGGTGGAAAACCAGATTCAGTTGATCGCCTCCGCCGCCACCCAACAGACTTCTGCCTCGAGCGAGATCTCTGAGTCCGCCGGTCAGATCTCCCAGCTGGCGACCGAAAGCGCTCAGGGATCCGAAGAGGCCGTTGAAGCGCTCAAGAACCTGGCCTCCCTCGCAAGCGACCTCGACGGGATGATTCGCCAATTCAATTTTGAGGAATCAAGCGGCCACCGCGATTCGCCGCCTCCCAGCCGTCAGGCCGCATTCCTCAACAAGCCCCGGACGGCACACGCTTGAACTATTTCCTGGTGCAGCCCATTGGCCCCAAGGGGGACATACTCCCCAACGGGGCCTCTTTTTTGACCGACTCTTCGCACTCCCTTGCACATTAACCAGACCTGGCTCTGCCGTTCGCTCTGATATTCTCGGCACGGCTGGCACGAAAAAGCGCAGCTTCACACCTCTATCAAGGCCACCGGGTACAATCCTTATCTGGATTGATGAAACCTTCTTCGGGTTGAGACAATCACAAACGGAGTGGAATCTTCCTTGCATCGCCCAACCGCTCCGTACCAGGTCAGTGAGAAGAGCATGCCTGGGGTGGCTCGATCCGCCGCCGTGTTGAGTGACAACGTTTCGACCTCTGATCGAATCCCGGAGACACGCGCATGAGTGCCGCCAAGTACGACCTTGTTGTTATCGGTTCCGGCCCCTCGGGGCAGCGCGCCGCCGTGGCTGCTTCCAAGATGAAGAAACGCGTCGCCGTGGTCGAGTCGCGGTCGGTCGTAGGCGGGGTCTGCGTCAATACCGGCACCATTCCGTCCAAGACAATGCGCGAGGCTGTTCTGCACCTCTCCGGTTACAACTATCGCTCCATCTACGGAATGAACTACCGTGTCAAAGAAAAAATCTCCATGGCCGACCTCGCCTTCCGCGTCCAGGCCGTGATTAAAACCGAAGTAGACGTAACCGAGGCGCAGCTCTCGCGCAATGGCATCGACATCGTCCACGGCATCGCCCACTTTGTCGACCCGCACCAGGTCCGCGTAGAGGGCCTGCAGGGGGATACCACCATCGAAGCCGACCGCATCATCATCGCCGTCGGCACGAAGCCCGCCTCAACCCCCAAAGTCCCCATCAACGGGCGCACCATCATCAACAGCGACCAGGTCCTCGATCTTCCATCGCTGCCGAAATCCTTGATTGTCGTAGGCGGCGGCGTCATCGGCGTTGAATACACCTGCATGTTTTCGACTCTTGGCGTGCGTGTCACCTTGATTGAAAAACGCGCCAAGCTGCTCGAATTCGCCGACCAGGAGATTGTCGAATCGCTTAGCTATCACCTCCGCGACAGCCGCGTAACCATGCGCCTGGGCGAAGAAGTGGAGAGTGTCGAGGAACTCGCCGACGGCACCGTCGTCGCCAATCTGCAGAGCAAGAAAAAAGTATCCGGCGACGCGCTGCTCTATGCCGTCGGACGGCAGGGCGCCATCGACGATCTCAACCTTGCCGCGGCCGGCATCGAGGCCGACAACCGCGGCCGCATCCCCGTCGACGAGCATTACCAGACAAAAGTCGAGCACATCTATGCCGCCGGCGACGTCGTCGGCTTCCCTTCCCTCGCGTCGGTTTCCATGGAGCAGGGACGCATCGCGGCAGCACGCGCCTTCAACGACAACGCAACATCGTCCAACCCCAGCTTCTATCCCTACGGCATCTACACCATTCCTGAAATCAGCTTCATCGGTAAAACCGAAGAGCAGCTCACCGACGAGGACGTGCCCTACGAAGTCGGTATGGCGTTCTACCGCGAAACGGCGCGCGGCCAGATTCGCGGCGATACCACTGGCCGCCTCAAGTTGATCTTTCATCGCGACACGCGCAAGGTTCTTGGCGTGCACATTATTGGCGAGGGCGCCAGCGAGCTCGTGCACATCGGCCAGGCCGTCATGATCTTCGGCGGCACCGTCGACTACTTTGTCGAAACCGTCTTCAACTATCCGA
This sequence comes from uncultured Acidobacteriaceae bacterium, assembly GCA_963735215.1. Taxonomy (GTDB): domain Bacteria; phylum Acidobacteriota; class Terriglobia; order Terriglobales; family Acidobacteriaceae; genus Telmatobacter. The sequence continues at coordinate 402,228 of CAVTKF010000024.1, forward strand.
CACTCGCCGAGTGCTACAAGGCCGCGGCGTTCAACGGACTCGGCCGCCTGCACCGCTACCAGGTGGAGTAGTCAATATGCAAAATCGTCGGGACAATTTGCACAGACATACGCACAGAATCGGCCAGAGAGCACGTTTTGAAATTGCACGGCTTCAGTTGTGCCGCAAAGATGTTCCTTTGGATAGTTGTCATCCTGAGCGCAGCAGCTTGGGGCCCCGCAGTCGACATGTCGACTGTGGGGTAAGCGGAGCGAAGGACCTGCTTTTCAAATTCTGCGCTCGAAAAAGCACGGCTTATCGGAGTTCCCAACGACAGGTGTTCGTTGCTGGTGTGATCTTCAGCCGTACCGCATGGTCCCTACGGAGGGCGAAATGACTACCGCAATCGGCGTTGTCGTAACTGAACATATTGTTGCCGGCAGGCTCGAGGACATGCGCCTTGCAGGTGAAACCGTACGCTATCCCCAGGACACCGCCGAGGTCGACGCGCTCAACGGACTCCCTGTCGGCGAGTTCGTGGAAATCCTCGCCGGCGAAATCCTGTCCGTAGTCGGCAAGGGCAACGTCGACGCGATCGGCGTGGCCGTCCCCGGCGTCATTCGTCACGGCGTCGTCGAAGACTCGCCGAATCTCACCCAGATCAAGGGCATGCGCCTTGCGGAAGAACTTACCCGCGTCCTGGGGGCCAAAGGTGTAAATGCGCCCGTACATATCGCCAACGATGCCGATGCCATCGCAGCCGGTGTCGCCGCCACCCGCGGACAACTCAACAAGCTCACCCGCGTCTGGACCATCGGCAACGGCATCGGTTATGGCCGATGGCCTTACGTCGAAGGAGTCTGGGAGGGCGGACACATCACGGTCAGCCTCGATCCCAAGGAGCGCTTCTGCGGTTGCGGCGGCGTCGGACACCTTGAAGGCATCATGGGCTATCGCGCCATGCGGATGCGCTTCCTCGACCTCGAACCCGAGGAGGTTTTCGCGCAGGCCAAGACGGGCGATATCCGCTGCCGTGAATTCGTCGACCTCTGGCACACCGCCTTGGCGGCCGCAACGGCATCGTTCATTCACCTTGCCGGTCCGGGACGCTTCTACTTCACCGGCCACAACGTGGGCTTCCTCGACATCCCCTTGTTACGCCGCCATCTCGAAACCATGGTCAAGATGAGCCCGCTGCTAAGCTACTCGCTCGAAATCCTCCCCAACGACGACGCCACCGCACTGCTCGGAGCCGGCGTCAGCGCCATTCGTGCCCTCGCGTCCTAGTGTCCTGAGTCAGAAATTCTTCACATAATTGGCGGTGTCATTCTGAGCGAACGGGGCCCCAAACGTCGTTCAGTTTGGGGGTGGTGAGCGAAGAATCTGCTGTTGGGCTTTCATGGTTTCTGTTAGGGACTTCAGACTCACCACGCTTGATAGATTCTCCAGAGCCGCAGCAGCCGGCTATCCGATGTGATGTGTTCCTGCCTCCGAATGGTCATTGAGTTTTGCCTCAAGTGTGCTTTACTCAGAAAAACCACCTGGGAGCCCATCGATGGACCTGTGGAGTGTCACGCATAGATCTCGCGCGCTCCTCTGTATTCGCGCCGCGTTCCTCCTTTCAATCTTCGCCGTTTCCTCTATGCATCTCTGGGCCCAGTCCGCTAACGATCAGGATGATGATGAGGACGGCTACAGTACTTCTGCCGCTCTCACGATGAGGTACGACGCACGAGGAAATGCGGACGTCACTTTCTATTCGTTTGCAGACTTGCAGAATTGGAGTGAGATCGAGACGCGGCTCGAACAGTCTCTGCGCTGCCCGGCCGGATCGCTGGTTCACCCTACACCAAATCCGGAAATCCCGAGATTCCTCAAATCGCGATCTGCAAAAGAGCAGGAACAATACCTAAAGTACGCCGAGCAGAACCGCAAGAGCACCTTGCGGGGCGAATGCCCCGCGGCATTGGCCCGCACAAAACTTCTGCTTTCCACCGACATTTCGCTCGTCTCGATCACATCAGAACTAAAGCGCGCGGGAATTCAAAAGCTCTCGCTCAGAATCACTTATCCTAAGTCCAAATACTTCGAGCAGACGCCCGGGATCGAGCCCCCGTGGGAGCCGGACGCGGGCGATGCGCCACATTCTGCCGCTGCCGATCCGTATTCGCACGCCTACTACCTGGTCGATGTGGGAGCTCCGTCTCCTGCCTCCATTCACCTTGCGTTTGGATTGCGCACCCAGGACGCTATTCGAGTCACCATATTGCCCGCTGTCTTTCTTCTCTCGCCGATTCTGATTTGCCTCTGGATGCGGCGAGCGGCAATTCGTGACGCGAAGACCGACCCAACCAGCGCATGGTTCAGCTTTTTCCGTGTCCTCACCTGGTGCGGCAATTCTCTGCTTCTCATCTGGATGATGGGCCAGACCATCCGCCAGGGCCTTGAAGTCCTGACCTCGTATTACACGGCCGCGCATACCGGCGGCGCTGTGGCAATCTCGGTTGCGATCATGATGCTGCCACCCTGGGTCGCTTTTTTGATCTGTATTCTCATCTCCCACAAAGTCTACGTTCAGGTACGGGGCAATACGTGGACCCGCGCTGAGTTCATTGCCACTCAATCCCTCTCGCTCGCCACATATCTCCTGCCGCTGATGTGTTTCCTTGCGGCAATCGCGATGATCTCGGTCAATGGACAGGTCTCGATGGCGCTGTTCATCGGGGTCTATGTCACCTACAAGGCTTGCAGCTGGCTCAACGTAAAGATATCCGGAACCCATCTGGTGCCGTTGACCACCGGCGAACTTCGCGATCACGTATTCGGTCTGGCCAAAAAGGCCGCCGTCGAAGTGCGTCAGGTATTCGTAATGCCCGCAGGAAAATCGCAAATGGCGAATGCGTTTGCCTCGCGAAATCATCACGTTTTCTTCACGGATTATCTTTTGAACCGTCTGAACCGGCGGGAAGTGAGCGCCGTTGCGGCACACGAAATTACCCACATACAGAAAAACCACACGACTTGGAAAACAGTGGCGCTGGTCGCATTGTTTCTGTCTCCGCAGATCCTCTACGGAATCTTCAGTAGCCTTGTTGGCTCTTTGCGCCATAGTCTGCAACTGCGCCAGTCTGCTGAGGGAGCCGGCTCCGCACCAAGTCTGGCCGCGGTGGTTCACTTCTTCGACCGTACCCTTCAGTTTCCGGAACTGATTCTTGTCCTCTACATGTTCGCCCTGGTTCTCTACTTCCTGCACTCCCAGTACCTGGAACATGTGGCCGACACCGGAGCCGTACAGCTAACCGGCGACCCGGAGTCTGTCATTACATCACTTCTCAAACTGGGTCGCTTAAATCTTTCGCCAATCCAATGGGATCGGGCCACTGGTTCTCTGCTCACGCATCCCTCCACGTTGAAGCGAGTGCAACGCGTCGCCGGGGTCGGCCAGGTGTCCCCCGAACGCCTTCAGCAACTTCTCGCGGAATCCGCGAATCGGGGCTCGGAGCCCACTGCCAAGGATCCGCTGGAACTAACCGAACAGTTCTCTGCAGCGACAACAGCTTCGTCCGATCCAGTTGTGACGGCAGCCCGCCATTTTGGCCAGCTCGCATTCAAGGTATGGATCTTGCGGTTCCTCTACATCGCGCCACCCGCACTTGTGACCTGGACGGTCGTTCACACTCGCACGCAACACAAAGCTGGCGTTTACATCCTGTGCGGAGTCGCATGCCTCGTGCTGCACATGGTCGTCGCTGAATGGCAAGCAGTATGGGGCCGTAAGCGCTTGCGGCGAGACTTCCTTGCACACCTTGAGGACGAGGGAATCCTGGTTGACGATCGTGCCGTCTTAGTCGACCTCAGTCCTCATCCCACCCTGCGCATATACGCGTTGGGCTACACCTGGGATACGGGATACCTGCTCTTCGCTAAAGACAAGCTCTGCTACGTTGGCGATCAGGCTCGTTTTGCGCTAAAACCGGAACAGCTTCTGGCGATCCATTTTGGTTCTGGCACGCCAGGGTGGTTTCCTGATCCAAGAATCTACTTTGACTGGCAGCCGGACGCCGCCTCTCCAGTTCAGACCTGGAACCTCTTGCCGATGGAGCCCTGCTTGTTATGGCACATTTCGCGGCAGGCTCGTGATCTTCACACAAATCTCGAGCGCTGGAAATCACAACAGTCCGACTACCCTGACGCTTCCCCTGTATTGAAAGACCTCTCCGCACCCGCAATCGGCGCAGTCACCAGCCATCCGGTTAAATCGGTCGTCAACTTCCGCCGCTTCGCAAAGGTTGCGATCCTGAATCAGGTGTTGGCAATTGCGGTCTGCTTGACGCTCGACATCCCGACGATCTGGTATGTCTGCGCCATCGACTTTCTCGCTCTCGTGTACGCATTCATGCCGTTCTGGTTCTACAGGGACCCGGAGGTCGCCAGGCCGGCGGCGCATGCTGGCAGCGAAAAACTCCAACAAGACTTGCAAACCGGCACTTAGGACTTCGTTGTGGTTGCGTTTTGGACTAATCCGTCCCGAGCGGCGCATGTCGTGCACCCTGCGGGATGTCAATACCCGGCATCCCATCTCTATGACATAAGCCATTCGAATCCAACGGTATAGCGCCCGACCATGTTTTGCAGATCATTTGCTATCAAAGGCGCACAATGGACCTGCAGTCAATTCCGCGGCGGAAATTTGGTTCGGAAAACTGGAAGGCTCAAATCCGAAAGTACCCGTAACTCCTTTGATGAGAGGACTCTATGGCTAAGTTATTTCACAGGAGGATCTTGCAGCCATAAGCATCCCTATCCTGCTGAAAGAAGGGACTTTGCTCCCAGAGTATGGGGGGACACCCCCTGCCACAAAACTGGGGCATCTCTTAAGGATCGCTTAATCAGAAGCTGTTGAGTGCTGGACCTGTCGCCTGCCCGATCAGCTCAGTCTGAGGTAGGTCTTCGAGAGCCGGTCGTGCCAGCTCATCTGGTCTTCGTCGAAGATCGACCAGACCATACCCAGGCCCACCGGAAGCACGGAGATCAGCATCGCCTTCATCCGCTCCTTCACCTGCGCGGATGTCGGGACCTCTTCGTCAAAGGTGCAAAGCGATAGCTGGGCGTACCGCATCCCCGGAGTCACCTTGGCAAAAGTGAGAAAGAACCACTCGTAGAGGGCGGCGAATCCCAGAGTCACGATCACTCCAAAGACCTCGGAAGTCCGAATGCTCGGCAGATGATCGAACCGCGAAGCAACGAGATACGCAATTCCCCAAACCAGGCTCAGGATCAACGCCGCATCCACCATCGTCGCCATCATCCGGCGGCCGAAAGGCGCCTGGTAGAGCCTGGGGGAGTCTGGCTGTAACGCATAGTAGTCTGGCAGGGGCTGCGGCTGCTCGTCGAGCTCAATCTGCTGCCAGCTCGTCCCGATCCACATCGGCTCTGCCGATGTTGTCGTCGCAGCCATCGGTTCCGTCGAGACGGAGTTCGGATCTACCTCGAAGATGCTGAGTTGCTGCGGTTCAGAAGATTCCGGGATCGCTTCTGTGATGCGCGGACGCATCCGGCGCGTCGCAACGATCTCGCGCGGAAACTCGATCAAATTCGCAGCAATAGGCTGTGCTGCCTCGACCGTCTCATAAATCGGACCACTGTCATAAAACGCTGGGGTATCAAAAGGCGCATTCGAAGAGTGAGTAATTGCCGGGCGAGTCTCCTGCTGTGCCAGCCGCACCGGCATGTCGGGCTCCCAGAGAATCTCCAGATCACCAACCCCTGCCGCTTCGGTCCGTGGCGCCACTGCGGAGCTTCGCGGCTCCCATTCCTGCATCGGAGTTTCAACGATGTGAGACTCGTATTCAACCTCGGCATCCTGGCCCGCGTTGTTCTGGATGTGATCGAGGACTGCCTGTGCGGCAGCCTGCGCCTCCATCGCCGCGCGTGTCGCGGCCTCGGCCGCGCGCAGAGCGCCGCGAGCCTCCGCCGCTTGCATCTCGCTAAAGCTCGGCGCCTTGGCATAGCGTGCGGCTACACGTGCTGCTGCGGCTGCCGCCCGGCTGTTTGCCGACGCGTGTCCATCATCTGGATCATCCTGCTCCACAACCGCAATACCCTTGCGATTCTTGTGCTCCGCAAGGCGACGATTGACTTCCTGCTTCCATGACGGAAGTGGGGTAGGCGAGCTAGCCAGTGTGCTCAAAACTCTAATTCCCCTTCCATATCTTGCCCGGACCCGTGCACCGGCCCTGTTGATTGCGCGTCTTCCAATCGGAAATGCGCGATTGATGTCCTATAACGTCCAACTACAGAGAAGCCGCCGAATGCGAATCACCCCGACTCTCATTTGCTATGCTTGCCTTGGCCCTCGGATGCGTCCTCGTAACTTCGTGTTTATCACGGTGATGACCCTCTGTCACCTGCAACTTGTCGGACAGATATTGACCAATGCGTTACCCCCCGCGCAGAGCGCAGCCGGCGGCGCGACCGATGGTCAACAAGCGGCCGCGTCCCAACTCCCCGATGAGCCGGGACAGGAAGCGATTCCCATTGCAAAACCCGAGCCATTACCGCCATCCGGAGTTCCCCTCCGATGGGAAGCCGACCTTCAAACCTGGGCGAAAGACAAGGTCACAGTCACGCTGAGCGGCGGTGTGGCCATCTATTATCGCGACTATATTATCCGAGCCGACAAGATCGTTTATCACCGCTCAACCTCAGAACTGGAAGCTGAAGGGCACCTGCAGGTAACGGGCGGCCCGAGCGATGTAATTATTAACGCTTCGCATGGCGACATGCGGCTCGACATGCACACCGCACGCTTCTTCGACGTCAGCGGCTCCATTGGAGTCAGACGCGCGGGACGCACCGTGGTTTATTCCACCACCAACCCGTTTCTGTTCTCGGGCCGAGTCCTGCTGCAAACCGGCGAAGGAAGCTACAAGATCGTCGATGGTATGATGACGAACTGCCGCCTACCCAAGCCGGACTGGCAGTTGATTGCGCGTTCCATTAATGTCGCAAACAACCGGGCGACGACCACCAACGCGCTCTTCAAATTCCTTGGGATTCCAATGTTCTACCTCCCCTACCTGCGGCATCCGGTAGAGGCGACAGGGCGCGAGAGCGGACTGTTGATCCCGGTTATCAGCAATTCCTCGATCCGCGGATTAACGCTAGGCGAACAGGTCTATGTCGTGCTGAGTCGCAGCATGGATATGGTCGTGGGCACGGAGTACTACAGTAAGCGCGGATGGGCCCCAAACGGCGATTTTCGTTACAAGGGACCGGGGTTGGACCACTTCACCGTCAGGTGGAATGCGCTGATCGATCGCGGTGTCGAACAGTTGCAGACTTCGGGGCCACAGACAGGCCAAACCATTCTGGTCAACCAGGGTGGCACCGACATCGTCGCTGCCGGCCGCTACGATCTCACTCCGGAGACCCGTGCGGCGGTGAGCGCCGAATATCTTTCAAGTTACGTCTACAAGCTGGTATTCAACGACAACTACCTGCAGGCTGTGAATTCCGAGGTCCACAGCACGGTCTCGCTGACGCACACCCATGACGGGTTAGTACCTTCGGCCTACCTGGAACGGCTGCAGAACTTCGCAAGTTCCACCGAGGGCGACGAGGTGCGCATTCTGCATCTCCCCAGCCTGCGCTTTGACGTCTTGGACGAACCTCTGCACACATCACCGCTCTACTGGAAAATGGGGTCATCGGTAAGCTACCTGGGACGCTCCGAGTACGGTTTTCATATCCGCAACCTGGGCAGGTTCGATCTCTATCCTCACCTGTCGTTGCCGTTGGTGGGCGGCGGCTGGAGCGTGGTCCCGGAAGTCGCACTCCGCGAGACCTTCTATACCGGAAGCCAGAATCCGGACCTCAATGGGACAAATGGTGGCACTCCCACCGTGAGCCACGACCCACTGAGCCGCGGCGACGTTGAAGCCTCGGTAGACGTAAGGGCGCCGGCACTCGAGCGCGACTTCATAATTGGAAACCGCGTGCTCCGGCATGTGATCGAACCGGAACTCATCTACCGCTTTGTGGGTGGAATCGGCGTCAAAGCGCGCAACGTTCCACTGTTCGACCCCACTGACATCGCCACCGATACCAACGAAGTTGGCTACTCCCTGACGCAGCGTTTTTATATGAAATCGACCAATACCCAGCCTTGCCCGACTGCGGACAGCCAAACAGCGACACCTTGTCCTGCGCCGCCTCGCGAATGGGCAAGCTGGGAGATCACCCAGAAATACTTCCTGAACCCGACGTTCGGTGGAGCGATCATTCCCGATCGCAGAAATGTCTTCGACACAACACTGGATTTGACCGGAATTGCATTCCTGACAGGCCCACGGAACCTCTCCCCGCTTGTGTCTCGCCTGCGATTTGAGGCGGTCAATAATCTGCGCATCGAGTGGGATATGGATTACGACCCGAAGGGGGGACGCCTCGACGCCAATAATGTCTTTGCCGGCTATAGCTGGGGACGAACAACGTTGGGGCTGGGCCATTCCCTTCTCAACGCGGTCGATGAGAATGGAAGCGCCGCCTCCCTCATTCAAAGCCAGCAATTGCAGCCGTTCATTGAGATTGGGAGGCCGAACGCGGCAGGTTTCAACCTGGCGGCAAATGGAGGATACGATTTTGTCAATCGCGCGCTGCAATATGCCGGTGTTCAGACCGTTTACAACTGGAATTGCTGCGGATTGAGCCTTGGATACCGGCGCTTCTCACTCGGATCGGTGCGCGACGAAACCCAATATCTTTACAGCTTTACACTCGCCAATTTCGGGTCCGTCGGCGACATCAGTCGGTCAAAAACGGTCTTCCACGATCCAACCTTGCCGCCCATTTACTGAAGGCCTCGCCCGCTTGCCTTTTGCGGGTTCTCGCGTCCATCAATCAGTTACATCGCAACGGTCCATTCCTGTGCTCGGCAGGGCTTGGCTGGGATATCCTTGCATGAGAGGAATAATCCATTTGTCGCGCATTCATTTTTTGGCCGGACTTCTTGCATTAGGCCTGGCCGTGGGTTGCAAAGCGCAGTCTGCCGCTCCAGGCGCTCAGGATGCGGCAATTAACCGGCGCATCGAAGTCATGGTACGTTCGCAGTTCAGCATTCCGCCAGAAGTATCAGTCTCCCTGGGCCAGCGAACCTCAAGCCAAATCTCGGGCTACGACACACTGCCCGTCACCTTGTCGAACAGCTCTACGAAGAAGGTGATTGACTTCCTGATTTCCACCGATAACAAGAAACTGGCGCGACTCGAGACTTTCGATCTTGCGAAGGATCCCGTTTTTAATATCGACATCGCGGGAAGGCCGATTCGCGGCAATCCGGACGCGAAGGTGACGGTGATCAACTTTGACGATCTGGAGTGCCCCTACTGTGCGCGCATGCACTCTTCGCTTTTCCCCGCGACAATGGACCGGTACAAGGACAAGGTGCGGTTCGTCTACAAGGACGACCCGCTGACTGATCTGCATCCGTGGGCGATGCATGCGGCGGTAAACGCAAACTGCCTTGCCGCACAGAACGCCCAGGCTTATTGGAATTTCGTGGATTATGTACACGCGCACGGGCAGGAAGTTAACGGCGAAGACCGTAACCTGACAAAAAGCTTTGCAGCGCTGGATCGCATTGCCCGCGATGAGGCCACACTGGCAAAACTGGATAGCGCCAAGCTGGATGCCTGCCTTGCAAAACAGGACGAGACACAGGTGCGCGCATCGGCAAAGGAAGCAGAGGCGCTGGGAATAGATGGGACGCCGGCTGTTTTCGTGGATGGCGAACGCATCAACGGAGCTGTTCCTGCGGAACAAGTATGGCTGGTGATCGATCGGGCCCTGCGTGCAGTCGGCATCGAACCACCGCCAGCCGCAGCTCCGCCTGCCGGCAACGGCAACTAACTAACCGCGGGAGTTCCTCGCCATCCGCACCAGATGCAAGGGAGTGGCGTTCGAACTGAAAAACCGCATGCAAGTCTTTCGTTCCGGAGCCCCGGTCTTGGGATTTATCCTGTTGTACCGGGAACGTATGGGCTCCCGAGGAGATACAGGTTGCAAGTCCAAGTTTTTGCTTTCAAGCGCCGTCAGTTTTTTGCCCTGGCCCTTTCAAGTACGCTCCTGCTGGTTGCATTGGCCGCATGCAAGCACTCTCCATCGCCCGACGTGATGGCGACAGTCAACAGCAAGGATATCCTTCGGTCTGATCTCGACAAGGCATACAGCACCTACAAGAGTTCGCAGAGCGAAGCCCCCCAGGAGCCCAGCCCCGAGCAGGCAAATATTGTCAGACTCAATCTCCTGCGCCAGCTGATCGATGATGAAATCCTCGACCAGCGAGCGACGAAACTGAATCTTTCTGCTTCCGAGGAGGATGTAAACGCCAAACTGACTGAGCTAAAGGCGCCTTACACGCAGGAAGAATTCGATAAAAGATTAAAACAGCAGAACATGACGCTGGATGACTTGAGGCTGCAGATCCGTCGTAAGCTGACCTCTGACAAGCTTATTAACAAGGAAATCGAATCGAAGATCAATATCACGGATGCCGATATCGGCAATTACTATGCCGCGCACAAAGCTGATTACAATGTAATCGAGCCGCAGTATCATCTGGCGCGGATCGTGGTGACGACCGGTCCGGCACAACAGCCTGGAAACCTTCAGAACAACAAAGCCACAAACGATGCCGACGCACGCAAGAAAATCCAGGCTGTGCGGAATCGACTGGCCACCGGTGACGATTTCGGCAGTCTGGCGATGAATTTCTCTGAAGATCCAAATACAAACTCGAGCGGCGGCGACATGGGCTTTATTTCCGAGTCGGCTTTGCAGCAGGGTGACCCGGCAACATTTGCGGCCATCAGCAAACTGAAGATTGGACAGGCTACCGACGTGCTGCCGGTATACGGCGGCGCGGGACCAGCGCAGCGCGCCGTTGGGTACGCAATTTATGAGCTGATTGGGCGCGAACCGGCCGGACAACGCGAATTGAATAATCCCAGCGTGCAGCAGAGCATCCGCCAGGGACTGCGCGAAAGCCACGCGCAGTTGCTCAAGCTCGCGTATTACGAGACCCTGCGCGATGATGCAAAAGTGCGGAACTATTTTGCGGAACAGATTCTGAAGCAAGGCGCGAAATAAGACCTCAGCCGTTGATGGCAGGTACACCGCCCAAAGACCTTGAAAATGTCGAATGCACTGGAGTGTCCGGGCCTAAATTTAGGCGAAAGCGACCCAATGCGTATGACTTCAGCAACCCAAAGCGATACTGCCCGTTGAAATTTTCAGGGCAGCCACTATGAGTGTAGAAACCCCGCCGCTGCGAGCCCGCAGGCTTTCGGGGCAGAATCCAATGCAGATCCCAACGGCATCAGATTTCGCGATCGGCACGAAGCATCCATCCAACACACCTGACTGACTAGCATAATGAGCGAACCAGGCGGTCATGGGCCGACAACAAAGCGCTGAAAGGACGTACAAGCCCGGAATCGGAGCCAATCGACACCAAATCAAAACGGCCTCCGCATTGAGCGAAGGCCGTTTCAATTTTTGAATCAGTCGAGGGCTACTTGAGGTTGCCGCTCGAATCCATGGTGATGCCGCCTGGTCCCTTATCCTTCTTCTCTTCGTTGGTCTTGCGCGTGCCCATGGCTTTGGAACTCCACTCCTTGGCTGCGGCAACGTCGGCCTTCACCGCGGCGGGATCTGCGTAGTCCACGTCTGCCTTGCGCCGGTAGATCAGGTTCAGATACGACATCGCTTCGTCGTAGTTGGCGCGATTTTCCAATGCTTGAGTCAGATACTGCACCCCTTCAGTCGTAAGAGGCGTGTTTTTCTCTTTGATTTCCTGCAGCACCTTCTTCGGCGCCTTGGTATTGCCTTCGCCGTCGTCATTCATGTTGGCACTTGCCAGCGCTTTCAGGGTGTTTTCATGGGCCAGAGTCCAATCAATCACGCCGATAGTGTAGGCAGCCTCAGGATCCTTGGGATCGACCGCCAGAACTTTCTTCTGATAGTCCTTGGCATCATCGAATCTCTTGATGCTGAAATAAATGGCCGCAATCTGTTTGAGACTGTTGACGTCGTTGGGCTCTTTGGCCAGAACTTCCTGGAAGATACTGATTGCCTGCTGAGCGTTCTTCAGGTTGTCTGGAGTTTCGAGGCCCGGAACCACATTTTGCGCGAGCGCTGTGGCCAGATAGCTCTTTGCCATCGGCAGGCTGGGGTCCAGCTCCGTGGCTTTCTGGAAGTGTCCAATCGCCTCTTCGTAGCGGGCGGACTTGTACGCCTCCACTCCCTTATTCAATTGATCACGGGCTTGCAGGCGGTTGCACCCGCCCATGGAAAGCACCATGCCGGTCAGGGCAACCGCGAGCGCCGTAATTCGTGCGGGTCGATTCATGTTCTTATTCTTCTCCTTCAGGTCGTGCGTAGCGATCGCGCACCTTGAAAACCAAACACCTGGGACTGGGCGGGAGACTCCGAACCAGGTTGGCCAAATTGTACTCCTGTTGCCCCTGATCAAACCGTGTTCTTCGACGCTCAGACATCTAACGTCCGGCCAAGATTCTGGGCGTCATCAAACCAATCCGATCGAGTCAGAGTGCCTTGCTACTGTCCGGCCATGATCTTCGGCGTCATCAAACCGATGTGATCCACGTTGGCCGAATGGGCTATGTCGATCACTTCGGCGATGTATGCAAAGTTCAGGTCGTCGTCACCCTTCACGAACATAACGCGCTCGGCGCGATTCGCATAGATCTCTGTCAGTCTCGGCAGCAGGTCGGCCTTGGCAACGTCAGTTTCGTTGATCTTGTAGGACGGTGCCGCGCCCGGACGGTACACCACTTGTACAACGATGGTGCGATCATTCTGCGGCGGCTGTTGCTGGGGGTTCTTGGGCGGCTGCGGCACCAGGGCATCCAGGCCCTTGGGCGTAACCGGCACAATGACCATGAAGATGATGAGTAGCACCAGCAGAATGTCGATCATCGGGGTTACGTTGATGTCGCCGATTGCGCCACCACCGCCTCCTCCAGTTGTCATTGCCATGGCTTCAAACTCCTCGTGTAATGCAATCGGTTAATGTATCGCGTCCAGGTCAATGACTACTGTCCACCCAAGCCGCCGGCGCCCTCACGCTTGTTTGTGAGGAGGCCGACCTCGTCGACGCCCGCAGTACGCACGGCGTCAATCGCGTCCTCGACGGCGCGGAACTGAGCGCGTGCATCGGCGCGAACAAAGATCTCTTTGCCTGGCGTATCGGCCAGCTTGTCCCGGACCAGACTTCCCAGCTCAGAAGTAGCCACCTTGTTTTGGCCAAGGAATACTCCGCCGTCGCGGGTGATGGCCACCACAATGGCATCTTCCTTGTCGGCGTCAGGCATCGGGGTGGGATTCTCCACCTTGGCCATATCGACCTGGACCTTGTTCTGCAGCATAGGGGTGATGACCATGAAGATGATCAGCAAAACCAGCATCACGTCGACCATGGGGGTCACGTTAATGTTGGAATTGACCTTAGTGCCTTCGTTACGAACCGCAATTCCCATGTTTGGGCTCCGTGCCTATTGAATTCATATACCGGAGGGCATCCGGCTCTCACTCGAAGAGGCTGCCGCACTTTGCTTGAAACCAGGGGCAGGACAGCGTCGCCGCTTTCCTGCCCACTTGAGAGTTTCTCGCTCGGGGCTGCACCCGGATCGCTTAGCGTTTGCTGTTCTGCTTGATGAAGTAGTCGATGAGTTCGCTCGAGGAGTTGTCCATCTCGACGTCGAACGCTTCGACACGACCGGTGAAGTAGTTGAACGCCATAACGGCGGGGATAGCCACCAGCAGACCAAATGCGGTGGTTACCAGCGCCTCAGAGATACCGCCGGCGACTGCACCGATTCCGGAGGTCTTCTGGGTGGCGATCTGTTGGAAGGCGTTCAGAATTCCGATAACCGTTCCAAGCAGTCCGACGAAGGGGGCCGTGGAGCCGATCGTGGCCAGAACAGCAAGGCCTCTCTTCAGCTTGGCGTGGACGATTGCCTCGGCGCGCTCCAATGCGCGGCCAGAGCTTTCGATGGTGGCCTCAGTTGCAGCTCCGCCGGAAGCACGGAACTCCTGCAGCCCTGCGGTCACAACTTCAGCCAGGTGAGACTTCTTGTTGCGATCGGCAATCTTGATGGCTTCTTCAAGCTTGCTGTCTTTCAGCGCGCCGGCAACTTTAGGCGCGAACTCGCGCGACTGCTTCCGGGCCGCCGAGAAGTAAAGGTAACGGTCGATCATAACGGCCAGCGACCAGATCGACTCAATGAACAGGATGATGGCGATGGTACGCGCCGGCCATCCCATGTGCTGCCACAGCCCGAGAGGGCTAAAGCTTACGGTCTGCTCTTCCTGAAAGAATGCCAGACTGTTGACCGAGTGCGATGCGAAATGTGCGAGCTGAGCGAGAATCACTTGAATCGTTCCTCCTAAGGAGTTTGTGAACTGAGACTATCCGTTTTCGCGGAAAGATTAAGGCAAAACCAAGGAAACTGACTCCTGATCAGCTTCATTCATGCCCGAGACTCACTGCCCGATTCTCCAGTAATCTCTGCGAGATCGAACTCGGTGCGCGCCGGACGGAGTGTTATTGGTTCGGGATGCATCATCCCCGGTTTTGCGATTTGGAATGCGGCTCTTTCGGGATTCGCATTCAGGTCAAAAACAAAGCCCTTTCTCAATTTGAGAAAGGGCCAAAGATTGAACTATCCACCCAGCGTGAAGATCACGTTGACCGTGGTCTCCACCTCTACAGGTTCGTTGTTGAGCAGATAAGGCCGATAGCGCCAGGTCTTCACCGCGTCCAGAGCGGCCTGCTGCAACATTGCGGGACCGCTGACGACGTGGAGATTCTCAATGGTGCCCTGTTTCGAAATCATCGCCTGGATCACAACAGTACCCGAAACGCGTGCCGCCTTGGCAATAGGCGGATACGTTGGCGTGGTCTTCTGGATCAACATGCCCTGAGCAACACCGGCAGAAATATTGACCTTCTTCGGCGGAGCGGCCTGCACCTTGGGTGCTGAGCCCGAGCCGAATACGCTACCCATCACGCCGCCTGCGCTGCCGCCCAAGCCTTCTGCGCCAGCCACGCCAAACGAGCTCGGAGGCGCTTCCTTCTCGGCGACCTGCTTGATGTCCTTGGGGATTTTTGTCGGAGCGATGAGCTGATTGTTCATCATCTCGGACTGCACGTGTACCACTTTTATGATCTCAGCCGGCGGAGGCGGCGGAGGCGGCGGTGGTGGCGGCGGAGGGGCAACCAGCAAAGTCTGCATCATCGCCTTGGGCAACGCCTCTGGGTAGATCAGCGGGATGAGAATCATCGTGACCAAGACCGCAGCATTGACGATGCCCGTAACAATCATCCAACGTCCGCTCTTGCTCTTGATCTTCCCGCCTGATTCAAATGTGGAATCTTCAAACATGGCCAGCCTCGAATCGGGGTGTCGGTTACCTCTACTTAGACACCGCGGGAACTTCAAATGTTCCCGCGCTTTAAAACGCGCATTAAAGCGTGCTTCACCTATATCAGAACTGCCTACCACATGCAAAGGTTGCTGCAAGACCAGTGCATCGTGATGCCTAAACTCTGGATCGCTTAGCTGCTGGAAGTGCGGCCGCTCTGCCGCTCCCAGCCCGCCACTGCTGCCACGCGACCAGCATCGGGGCGGCGATGGCAATGGAGGAGTAGGTTCCGATCAGAATTCCCACCACTAATGCGAACGAAAATCCCCTCAGAACAGGCCCGCCAAAGACAAAAAGCGAAAGCACGGTCAAAAATGTCAGCCCTGAAGTCAGTACAGTCCGGCTCAGAGTCTGGTTGATGCTTCGGTTGACCACATCCGGCAAGGACTCTCGCCGGCTCAGGCGGAGATTCTCGCGGATACGATCGAAAACCACAATGGTGTCGTTCATCGAGTAGCCGACCAGCGTCAAAATGGCCGCAATCACGGTGAGAGTGATCTCTTTATTGAAGATTGCAAAGAAGCCAACCGTAATCAGCGTGTCATGAAAACAGGCGACTACGGCTGCAACTCCATAGATCAGTTGGAAGCGGAACCAGAGGTAAATCAACATGCCCAGAAGCGAGTAAAGCGTCGCCAGGGTCGCCTGCTTCTCCAACTGCTTTCCGACGGTCGGACCAACCACCGAGAGGTTACGAATTTCGAAGGCATTCTCGCCAAATTTGGCGCTGAGAGCATCGTGAATTTGCTGCTGGCCGGTATCGAGCGAGGACTCGACGTGCTGCTCGGGAAGGCTGATCAGCACTTCCTGATGGCTGGGAGCGTCGTAGGTGACGATGCTTGCATCGCGAATGCCGGCCGCTGCTGTAGCTTGACGAATCTTCTCGATGTCAGGCGGTTGCTTGAACTGGACTTCCACCTGGGTGCCGCCCCGAAAATCGACGCCCAATGGGACCGGACTGCCGATTGTTTTCCAGTGCATCGCCATCGCAATAAGGCCGGAAACACTGAAAATCAATGAAAAGGCGAGGAAGTACCATTTCTTCCCCAACCAATCGACGTTAACGCTACGAAAGAGTTCCACTGGTTCTCTGCCTTCCTCTATCCGGGGCCCGCTGGCCCCGACATGCAATGTTGCCTGATTCTGATTGGCCGTTTCGCGGCCCGGTTAAATCGAAACGACTTCTCCGGGTTTCAAATTATTGACATGGGTATCGAAAATTACCCGCGAGACGTAAACGGCCGTGAACAGGTTGGCTGCGAGCCCGAAGGTCAAGGTGACTGCAAATCCTTTGACCGGACCACTGCCAAACAGAAACAGAATCGCCGCTGACACGATCGTCGTAACGTGCGTGTCAAGAATCGTTGTCCAGGCGTGCGCAAAGCCCTGATCGACTGCCGCCGAAGGCGCCTTGCCTGCACGCATCTCTTCGCGAATGCGCTCAAAAATCAGCACATTGGAGTCGACGCCCATACCGATCGTGAGAATGACTCCGGCGATGCCGGGTAACGTTAGAGTCGCTCCGGAGAAGCCCATGAAACCTAGCAGGATCACCAGGTTCAGGAACAGCGCCAGATTGGCATTGATGCCCGATCCCCGGTAATAGATGAGCATGAACACCATCACCAGGAGGACGCCCACAATGGCCGCGGTAACTCCCTGTTTAATGGAGTCTGCGCCAAGCGAAGCGCCTACGGTGCGGTCTTCCAGATAGTTGAGTGAGGCAGGAAGAGCGCCAGTGCGCAGCATCTTGGAAAGAATCGTTACCTCGTCTGCAGAGAAGCTGCCACGAATTTCGCCGGAATCTCGAATGGCGCTCTCGATATTGGCAACTTCTTTAACTCGGCCTCCGAGAACGACAGCCATGCTGTGACCGACATTGGCGCTGGTGTAATCCCAGAATTTATCGCCGGCTTCGTTTGTCAGGGTGAAGTGAACCGTTCTCTGCCCCGTGTTGGTATCGGTCCCTGGATCGGCGGAACGGAAGTCAGTGCCCGCGACGACCGCGACGCGCTGGAGGACGTAGACACTGTCCGCGTCCGAACCTGTCGCCATGGATCCAGAACCATGGACTAATTCTTCGTCCGGCGGAAGTGCGCCGCCTACGCTGGCCAGGGCAGCTTGTTCGTCCGGATAAGGCCCACCAACCACGGCGTGAATCGCAAGACGCGCCGTAGAAGAGATGATTGTCTTCACGCGGTCGAGATCGGAGATGCCAGGCAACTCGACAAGTATCTGGTTGTCACCCAGACCGTACTGCTGAATGATCGGCTCGCTGACGCCGAGCGAGTCGACGCGGTCACGAATCACTTCGATCGTGTTCTGGACGGTCTTGTCGTCGAGCGCCTTCTCGATATTCGGCTTCATGGTGACGGTCAAGCTGGTTTCACTGCCGCCGCCGCCGATATCGTACTCGTTGGAGTACTTGCTATCAAGGACCGACCGGACCGCACTGGATTGCGCAGGGTTAATTCCCTCGATACGGATCGCCTGCGGATTGTTGTTGGGGTCGGGCTTGTAGACCTGCGAAAACGTCAGCTTTGCCGCCTTGAGATCCTGTTCGATCCGTGCGACCGTATTGTCGGTCTCGGTGTTGACAGCCTCTTTCACCTGTACTTGCAGGATGAGGTGAACGCCCCCCTGAAGATCGAGGCCGAGGTGGATGTGCTGCGTCAGCTGGCTGATCAGGGACTGACCGCCGCCAAACCTGGGTACATCGAGGCCGAAGAAAACGCCGTATAGAAATACGACCAGGACTCCGATGATGATGACAATCTTCTGTTTGAGATTTTTCTTCATTGTTCCAATTCTCTAGTTCGAAACTCTGTCGAATTCACGACTTTCGTTGACCAAATCCTCTTCATCGATGGACGCAGGCAAAGTCCACTGGATCATGAACCGGATTCATCCTGCGTCGTCACGGAGGCAATCGCGCTCTTGGCCACTTCGAGCTTAATGTTGTCGGGCGCAACGCGGATGATGATCACGTCGTCCTTGATGGAAAGGATAATCCCGCGAATGCCGCCCGAGGTTGTCACCTTGTCCCCAGCCTTGATGCTGCCCAGCATCTGCTGCCATTGTTTCTGGCGCTTTTGCTGCGGCCGAATCATGACGAAGTACATAAGAGGGATCACCAGCAAAAGGGGAAGCATCGTAATGCCGCTACCGCCCCCGGCGGGCACTGCCGCCAACAATGCAAAACTCGTCGTCACACTCATCCTTTGCTCGCCCCTGCTCCCAATGGCCGGGGCTCAGGGCGCAGGCACCTCCGCCAGGCGGAAGCCTGCAAAACAAATTTGTCTCCGGGAATCTTCCTGGCCTCCCAATCCTTCCGGCACAGGCTGTGGAACCTGGAATCCTTCATTTAACCCGGCAAGCGTACTCTACTGCCTCTGCCAGGGCCAAACCAGTGACCCAGCTCACCTTCTGCTTCCTGTTCGACACGGTCCCCCCGAAAAGCCATCGTGAATCTACACCACTCGGCGCACACTCCAACCCGACTTCAAGAAGAAGGCCTACTACAGATAAGAAATGCGAAGCCACAGCCGTGTCAAGGAGCGTGCGGAGGTGGAGGACGATGCGGCAACGGCGAATTGAGAGTGTTGGGCATGACCTATAGATGGCCTTTATGAACACCTTATTGTTTGACTTCTTCGCCCTTACGCTTTTGGGCGTCTTCTGTATTTCGAGGCGATTTCACTCGAAAGAGACAACCGATGCATCTTACAAGCCTGGATTATCTATTCCTGATACCGGTCGGACTTGCTCTGGCTTTTATGCTTTGGGTCCTGTGGAGTCTGACCAATCAGCTTGCCCACCGGAACGAATCGACCCAGAAGCAACCGATGATCTCGATCCGGGTTGGAGACAGATACTCGCTGGGCATGCAGGCGCAGCGGGCTCCTGGATCGGATGTCATGTCCCGGGTGACTAGAGTCTCCGATTCGGCGGCGAGGCCGGGTTTTAGCGCATCGAGAGAGTACATCCATACACCAAGTGCGCCTACCCTGGGGATCGGTCTCAGACGGATGTCCAGTAGCACAACTCCGGGTGGACGCAACTAAGACACAGCCGCTCTCCGCCAACCTCTTCGAATCGCCCGAAGTTGATGCCTTCCCCGCAATGGGCACAGACAACGCGTTCTGTTTTATACCCAGGTAACTCGGCCGGATCAACGTCCACCCGAACTCGCTGGACGTTGAAGAGCTGTGTGTCATCGAGTTCCCGATAGGCAAGCATCTGCTGATGGCTCTTGTTTTCGATTTCAGGGTGAAGCTGGCGCGCGAGGTCGCGTGAATTCTCTAGAGCGACGATGCGAACGCCCGCACCGGCGGAGAGATCGACGAAGGTTGCGGCCATCTTTCCCCAGTCGCGGAATTTGAGCGTGCGTTTCCCCAGGCGGCAGCCGGTTACCATGCCGATGGCATCGGTGGCGCAGCGGTCAATCTCGACATACGTGACGAGCCGCTTGCGGTCGACGCCAAGAGGATCTTCGATGCCAAGGCTGCGAAGTCCAAGAAGCGACATACGCACACCAAGAATCTGGCCGGCGCACATGTGTCCATGCGCCACTTCCGCTTTTTGCAAAAGGGTTTCGAAAGAGTCGGACATAGTCTTTCAGCTTGGCGCAAGTGACGCCGGGGCGCAAGGCCGGGCGGTTTTTGATGCGGTTAATTTGTTTTGGCTGGTAGGGGGGTTTCGGCTTCGTCTTCCGCGTCTTCAACCAGCACCGCGGAACCGGGAATGATGTCAAAGCTTACGGCATCCTTCCCTGCCGGGTGGAAGGTGGCACGGAGCGGTTCGCGCTGCCACTCGGCCAAGTCGCAGACCGGCTCAGTGCGGCTGGATATGTCCAGCGCAGCCAGTTTCTTTGCCAGCACTGGCTTGCGAGCCGCCACTTGAGCAACCACGGCGTAAAGACTCTTGCCGCTGGCAGTTACGCCGCAGTAGGCCGCGTAGTCGCGAAACCAGACTGCTTGACTTACGCCTGGGTCGTAATCCGGCAACTTGAGCGGAGCGATGTGACCGGTAACGCGATCGACAAGGAGCCACGGACCCCGCTGCCAAACCCAATGTTTGTCGGAACTGACGGACTTTTCGCCGGGAAGTTGGTCGTTGATGCGCAGCACGCGGCGCACCACGAAGCTGCGATCGGTAACATCGTGAGCTTCTCCCGTGGTCCATTCCTTGACGGTGCCGTCTACAACGAGAGGTCGGATCTTGAGCGCAACTTCACCTGTCACAGCGCCCGCCGGATCGCCGATCTTGGAATACGCCACCCGCCGAACTCCACCAAGCGCCACGATGTGCACCTTGCGAGGCGACGCATTGAGGATGACAGAAAAACCAAGTAATAATGCGAGGACTGAAATCGAAGGTGCGAACGTCTTACGAACCTGCATGACGAACCCTGCTTCCTAACTCTGCGCAGCCTCCACCGCTCGGGCAACACGAAACGCCGTTGCCTCGTTCAGATGTGCGGCAAGCACCTGCATACCGACCGGCAAGCCTGCTTTTGTCGCGCCGCACGGAACGGTTACGCCACAAATGCCCGCCAGGCTTGCAGTGACCGTGTAAATATCGGCCAGATACATGGCGAGGGGATCTCCTGTCTTTTCGCCCAGCCTGAATGCCGGCGTCGGCGCGGTCGGCGTCACGATCGCGTCCACCTCGGCAAACGCGCGGAGGAACTCCTCGGCCAGGATTCTCCGCACTCTCTGCGCCTTGAGATAGTAGGCGTCGTAGTAGCCGGCCGAGAGCGCGTAGGTTCCGAGCATGATGCGGCGTTTGACCTCTGCTCCAAAACCCTCATCGCGCGAGTGGCTATACATATCTGAAAGCGTGGCCGAGGATGGCGAGCGATAGCCGTAGCGCACGCCATCGAAGCGCGCGAGATTGGCACTGGCCTCAGCGGTAGCAACAAGGTAGTAGGTCGGAATCGCGTAGCGCGTGTGGGGGAGCGAGATTGGCTTAACGGTGCAACCGGCGGCTTTCAGAGACTCGATGCCGCTCTCAATGCGCTCGCGAACTTCGGCGTCCAGGCCTTCGCCGAAGTACTCGGCAGGCACTCCGATTCGGAGACCCTCTGCAACCCTATCGCTCGCAGCGGCGTAATCGGGCACCGGGGCTGCAGAACTGGTGGCGTCGCAAGGATCATGCCCGGCAATCACGCTCAGCAACGTGGCGGCATCGCGGACGTTGCCCGCGAAGGGGCCGACACGATCGAGAGAGGATGCAAAGGCGATGAGTCCATAACGGGAGACACGCCCATAGGTGGGCAGAACGCCGACCACTCCGCAGAAGCTTGCGGGCTGGCGGATAGATCCGCCGGTATCCGTACCAAGCGTCGCGACGGCCATATTAGCGGCAACCGCTGCAGCAGAACCGCCGCTGGATCCGCCGGGAACACGCTCAGGATCGACGGGATTGCGCACGGGGCCATAGGCCGAGTTCTCGTTGGAGGAACCCATCGCAAACTCGTCGCAATTGAGTTTGCCGAGCAGCACGGCTCCGGCAGCCTCAAGCCGTGATACACAAGTGGCATCGTACGGCGGATGATAGCCCTTGAGAATCTTCGAGCCCGCGGTCGAAGGTGCGCCGCGCATGACGAGCACGTCTTTGATACCGACGGGAACGCCGGCAAGTGGGCCAATGGGATCCCCCTTCGCGGCTGCTCCATCCACCTTGGCTGCCTGCTCGAGTGCGCGTTCCTTTGTGAGGCTCAGGTAGACATTCAGGTACGGATTCACCCGCTCGATGCGCTCGTAGTAGCTGCCGGCAAGATCGGTAGCCTTCAGGCTGCCGGATGCAATGCCTTCGCGCAATGCAGAGAGGGTCTTCGGCTTATCCACATAGCTCTCAGTCGTCATGGTTTCGCTTGGCAAAGCAGCTTTCCCTTCTGCTCTCACCTTTCAATCACTTTCGGCACCTTGAAGAAGACCTGGTCGGTTTCCGGTGCTTCCGCCATAACTGCAGCCCGATCGAGCGAGGGACGCACCGTGTCCTGACGTAGCGAACCTTGACCACCGGCACCTTCAATTTCGCTGACCTGGGCCAGAGGAGCCACTGCACTGGTGTCCAATTCGCTTAACTGTGCGACGTGGTCGAGGATCGCATTCAAGTCATGAAGCATGCTCTGGGTTTCGTCGGGAGTCAATTCGAGGTGTGCCAGTTCGGCCACGCGCTTGACATCCTCGATGGTCACTTTGGAGGTCATTCTTGATGTGTCCTTGCGATGGCGCTCGCATTAGCGATCGAAGCTGGCATTCGGCCGAATTCTCGCGCTTCATGCTTGAAATTCAAGTATATCTGCTCCTTTTGTCCTCTCCATTTCGGCCGGCTGACGGTAACACAACACTAGTCCACCGTCAGGTTGAGTTTGATCTGGTGCGAGAGGCCATTTGCTGTCGCTGTCACAACGATCGCGTAGGTTCCCGACGGCGTGTTGTTGCTTGTCGACTCCGATGGTGGCACTCCGCCCCCGCTACCGCCTGCGCCTGCGCAGCTTGCGACTCCGAACGAAGTGAAAAGAATGGTTGCGGCCAGAAAGAGCCCGCGGCGTCTGCGGTTGAATGCGAACGGAAGCACGATGAGGCCAAATGCAACGAAAAGAGCTCGCGAGGAGAATGGTTTCGGAGAGCGATAACTCTGCGCTGAAGTTGGGGTCAGTCCTGTCGCAATCTTTACCGTTACGCTGCCCGTGGCATTCGCTGACACCACCGCGCTGGCTGGGTTGAATGTGCAGGATGAATTGGTTGGAAGCGAA
Organism: uncultured Acidobacteriaceae bacterium; assembly: GCA_963735215.1. GTDB lineage: Bacteria > Acidobacteriota > Terriglobia > Terriglobales > Acidobacteriaceae > Telmatobacter. The sequence continues at coordinate 425,479 of CAVTKF010000024.1, forward strand.
GCGCAGGCGAAGGTAAACGTCCCGCTTGAGCCGTTCATCGGCTCAAGATTCAGTGTGAAGCTGGCGGCCTGACCGCTCGAAACCGTCTGACCCGATTGACCGTTCGAAGATATTGAGAAGTCAAACCCCATGCCGGAAAGAGCCACCTGTGTGTTTGCCGCCAGATCTGAACTCGAAATTGTGAGATTGCCGGTTTGCTGACCGGCACTCGAGGGAGAAAAGATGACCTGCGCGGTGCAACTGGTTCCGGACACGAGCGAACCAGCGCAGGTCGTTGAACCAATCTGAAACCCGCTCGGTGTCGAAAGCGTGAGTCCCAGTAGCGGCACGAAGCCGTTGTTCGTGAGGGTCAGGATTTGTGGCGAACTGGCATTGCCGACACCAGTCGCCGAAAAGTTGAGGGATCCCGGCTGTACTTGTACCGAACCTGCCGCGCCGCCCGCGCCGGATAACGTCGCAATTGCCTCAGTGGCGAATGCCGATGAATTAACGGTGAGTGCTCCCGCGACGACTCCGTTGGACGTGGGGGTAAAAACCGCGCCAACAGTGCAGCTTGTAGCGGCGGCGAGGATGGAGCCGCAGGTGTTTTGAACGATGCCGAATAGCGGCGAAACTGAAAGCTCAAGACCGCTTGCGCTGACGCTGCTTTTGTTGATGATGGTCGCGAACTGCGGCGCGCTGGTCTGCCCGAGCACAGGCTGCGTGAAGAAAATCTGCGAGGGGCTGATGATGATGCCCGAGGCCGACTGACCGATGCCGCTAAGCGGCACCTGCACCGGATTAACGCCAAGGGTGGAGGAAGTCACGATCAGCGTGGCAGTGAGTGGGCCTGCCGCTACCGGAGTGAATGTTACTTGAACCGTGCAATTGCTTCCGCTGTTCAGCGACGACCCACAGGTGGTGGAACCCCAGGCAAAGCTCGACGCAGACGGACCCATGATCTGAAAGCCGATGTTGCTCATCGGAGCGCCACCGCCGTCGGTGACATTCAATGTGAGCGGTGGGCCAGCTTGGCCAATCAGTTGTGCGGTGAAAGTCAATTGCGCAGGAGCCACGCCGATTGCGAGAGGCGGCAGGCCCGTGCCAGAAAGTGCGATCGTCTGCGTCTTGATGGCATCCGAGACGCTGAGGTTTCCGCTGATACTGCCTGCGGAGGTTGGCGCAAACACCATGCTGACGGAGCAACTGGCGTGGCCGGTGAGCGATGTTCCACAGGTATTCGACTGCTGGAACCCGGCACTGATCGCGATGCTGAGCGAGGTCAGGGGCAGATCTCCATTGTTGGTCAGCGTCACGGTTTGAACGGAGGATTGTTGCCCGGCGGCGGTGGAGGGAAAGCTGAGGAAAGCAGGCGAGAGCGCATCGGTGGCTGCGGTTGCGCCGGTTCCGCTCAGGGCGACAGTTTGCGTGCCCGCGCCATCGATGAGCACAAGAGAACCATTCGCGGCTCCCGCCTGAGTGGGAGCAAAGGTCAGGGACAACGCACAATCGCTGTTCCCTGCGAGCGAAGAGCCGCAGCCGTTGGTCGCCACGACAAATGGGGGTGTTACTGTCACGCTCGTCAGCGAAATGGCAGCGGCGCTCGTGTTTTCGATTGTGACAGGCAGCGCCGATGAGGCCATTCCGATCTGGATCTGGCCAAAACTCAGCGTGCCGGGTGAGACGGTCACCACTCCAGTGCTCACACCCGTACCCGAAAGCGGGATCGATATCTGGCCGCCGGAGATGTTCGCATTGATCGACAACTGTCCGACGGCGCTACCGGTCTGGCCAGGCGTGAAGCTCACCTGGATCACGCAATTGAGGCCGGCATTCACTGCTGTGTTTGCGCAGTTGTCGGTCTCGTTGAAGTTGGCGCTGGTGGCGATTGAAGTGGCCAGAAGCGCGATGCCCCCGGTGTTTGTGAGCGTCACGTTCTGGGCGACGCCCGTTGTTCCAACAGGTTGTGAAGCGAAAGTCAACGCATTGGGCTGTACGGATGCTGTTGTGATCTGGGTTCCAGCGGTCCACAGCGGTATCTGCCATATCCCGCGTCCATACGTCCCAGCCACAAGGACATTGGGCGTGGTTGTCGCCGGCGCCGCGCTCAACTGCACAACCGGTGCGAATGGAAGACCGGTGCCAAAGATCGACCAGCAATTCGACGAACCGACGGCACAAGCGCCAACCTGGCGGGTAGAGTAGACGCCTTCGTCAGTCGCAACGTATGCAGTATTGGCATCCTGGGGGTCGATTACCACGGCATTGGCGGGTGATCGGGGCAGGTTCGACGCGATTTCGGCCCAGTGTGCCCCACCGTCTGTTGTGCGGTAAATGGTACGAATGGAATGGAAAGAATCGGGGGCGCCTTCGACCGTAAGGTATACGGTATTGCCCGTCACATCGTGGGGATCCACGAAGATGCTCGAGATATCGAGTCCGTAGTAGTTGAAACTCACCTGATCGTTGAGGACCGGGTTCAGCGTGAGGTCCTGCCACACGAGCGAGGAAGTTGTGGACGGATTGTAGGTGGCCTTGAGCACATGGCCGGCGAGAGGCGCGCCGCCATCGAATGCACCATACATTCCGAGATAAACAACTTCGCTTCCGCCCGAGACAGGCAATGCCGCAACGGTGCGAATCAGCGCGTCGCCACTGCAGTAGCCGAGACTCGAGATGCCGTCCAAAATCGGACTTATGGCATTTGCGCTTGTCCAACTTGAGCCGTCGACCGGGCCGCGCCAGAGACGGCATGTGGCGACCAGCAATTGCGTGCTGTCGAGCGGGTCAACGAAGAACTGCGCTGGAGACGTCATCGTACTGCCGTCGCCGGCCACATCGGCATCGTTGACTACCGGCGTCGTGCCGAAGGAGTCAGGCGTGCAGTTCCCAGCCTGCGAACAGAGATAGATTGAGACGCCGGCGCTGTTGTTCACGTACCAATTGGCCTGGTTGTTCGGATCAATCGCAACCGGACCGCCTTCTCCGCCGAGAATCTGCGACCAGTCTGCTGTGGGTCCGGTCGTGCTCTTTACGCCTGCTGTGCCATTCGCACCAAGGCCAGCCATCAGTGTGTAGGACGAGTTCCCGACCTGCGACATGCTTTCCACTTCGGCAATCGAACCGAGGCTGCCGTTAAGGTTCTGGAAGTGGGAGGCATCTTCCGGAGAGCACGCAGCCCCCGTCTCGCCGATGGCGTCCATTGAGCGCCAGAGACCGCTGTCATTTCCGATAAATATCTCCAGCGGATTTGAGGAGTTCCAAGCGAGCGCGTGCTGGTAGGGGGCGACCTGTGCGCTCATGCAGGTGGTCGCGTTAGTTGTGTTGCGCCAAGTGCAGCCCGCGGCGAGGCTGCAGCGCCAAAGATCGTTGTCGCCGGCGAGCAGAAGCGTATCCTGCGCGGAAGGAACAGCGGCGAGCACGAGGTTGTAATCTCCGTTCGCGATCGCTCCCAGACTTGTATTCGTTTCGAGGGGCGCCGTATTCCACTGCTGGGCAAAGGCAACCGTCTGGTTGCTGCATGTGCCGCTGGAAATGGAGCAAACATCTTGCCAGAGACCCTGATCCTGGTTGTTGAGATCCACCGTCCAGGCAAAGGTGTCGCCGGTATTGGGATTCACAGCAAGCGCGCCGCGAGAGAGGGGGCACGCAAGAGAGCCGATCGTTCCGGGGTTGGTAGGACACATTCGCGCTGTTAGTCCGGAGCCGGGCTGTGCCGTCATGCGGGTCCATTGCATTCCGTCGCTCGACTGGTAGTAGCCGTGGAAACGAACAGCGGCGATGAACACTTGACGCACGGGGTTCCAGACCACGGCGGTGGCAGAATTGCCGTTCGGTGAAGCGAAAGAACCCTGCGGTCCCTGTACGTCCTGCCCCGGAGAGTCGGTAATCGTCGCGAGGGACCACGTGGCGCCGGCATCGGTGGAATAGAAGAGCCCGGCATAGCTGGCGGAGAGTTGCGCATTGACCAACGTGCCTTCATAGGCCTGGGACACCGCAGCGACCACGAGTTGCGAATTCGCCGTACTCCACGCAAAGCCAGCAAAGCCTTCGCCTTGGAACGAGAACATCTTGTCGGCTGTGAGCGCTGCGTCGGTCCAGCTAATCCCCCCGTCTGCGGAACGCAGTACGCCAGCGCCGTAGTAAGAATCGAGTGCGTCGTTGGGATCGCCGGTTCCGGCGAGGACTACGCCGGTGCCGCCGGGCTGGACCGTAATCGCACCGATGCTGATGGAGGCATACCGCAATGCGCTGAAGGCGGATGTCGCATCGGTAAGCGGTGTGAAGACGACATTGTCCGCCGTTCCGGCATTTTGCGAAAGCCACACGCCGCCGCCGGTCGTACCGAGGAAAACGCGGTTTCCGGTTGGATCGGCGGGATCGATTGCCATGGAGGAAACGCGGCCTGTGACGAGGCCGAAGTTGGGGGAGATGATTGCGGACGGCCCGAGAGGCTGCCAGACGTTGGTTGATGCCATGGTCGATGTCGATGGACGGGGCGCGGTTAGAGCGGTTCGCGGCCGATTTTGACTAGCGAAAGACTGAACCCGGGGCCAACTGCGCCTGGCGAGAAACCGCCGCGCCTGCGTTATGCGGGGAGGAACAGGTGTCGCTCCACTCGTTTGCCCTGATGCAGTCGTTGCGCTCTGGCCTCGCGCCGTTCGACTGAAGACAACGATCATTGTTAGGGCCATCAAGATGCAAACGATGGCAGCAGCGGACTGCTGGGCTAATTTCCCGCAGGCTCTCTTAATCGCCGAAATCGTCACGCGCGTACAGGATCCGATTTCGATTTCCGCCTCCCACACCGATGCTCCGAGGGAAGCAAAGCAAAATCCAGTGACTCACTTTCCGCGGAACGTGCAGTTTTCGGGACTGAAAATTTGTCCCATTTTAGGGTGCTGCCTGTAGTCGAGTGATGTGATGGCTGCTACATATCCCTGCGAAACGGAGCATCGTCCTGGAAGAGCCGCGTTTCGCTATGTTGCTCGATGTAGGCTTTCGCATCGAACTTCTTCGCGATAGAGGCGCCGGACAATGGTCTCACGAGACCGAAGACCGGGCGATTGAACCAGGGGCGGTCATGCTTTCCGACGATGGCCCAGGCAATGCCGGCGTAGCCATTGGGATCGCGGCCATCGAGTTCGTATCGGTCGTTGAGAGTGACGGCCCACTCGAAGGCACGGGCAGGATCGGGGGCCCATTCAAGGATCATCTTGGCCCAATACATGCGCATGTAGTTGTGCATCCAGCCGGTCTGTGTCATTTCGCGCTGGGCCGCGTTCCAGAGGTCGTCGTGGGTTTCGGCGCGTTCCAGTTGCTCGATGTTATAGCGGTGCCGGCGCGGATCGCCGGCGTGATCGAGCAGGGTTGTGCGCGCCCAGCGTTCGGCGCATTCCCAGTTATCGTAGTTGTCGTTGTACTTGACAAAGAGGACCGAGAGCTCGCGCCAGGCGATGACCTGATCGAGGAAGCGGTTGCGGGCGGCTTGCGAAATGTGGCCGATGGCGAGAGCATCTTCGACGGCGAGCGCGATGGTGAGCGGGCCGATGTTGCCAAAATGTAGATATGGCGAGAGGCGGCTGGTGCCTTTGAGTTCGGGATGGTTGCGCTTGTCGACGTAGTCCCTCAGTCCGTGGGCGATGAAGTCTTTGAGATGCTTGAGGGCCGCGTGTGTTCCGCCGGTGAAGGTGTCGACCGGTTGGATAGTGCGATCAAGGTCCTTGAAGCCAGCGGTGATGTCGTGAGCGAGTGATTCGCCGGCGAACGACTTCGTTGCGTGCCACGGATGTTGCGGTTTGGGGCTGTGCGGAACGACGAGGAATTTGGGCAGTGCTCGGTTCAAATGCGGGCGCATGTGCTGAAGCAGGAAGTAGTCGCGGCCGAAGATCGCGGACGGAACAACGACGTCGGCATCGACGGTCCAGTAAGGGAGCTTGAGCCGGCGGGCTAGAACTTTGCGCCAGCGTTCGGGTTCGCGCAGAGGATTTTCGTCGCCGATGAGCATCGCGGCACCGACTTCTTCGAGGAATTTATCGAGAGAGTTGCCGGGGGGGCAGCGGAGGACGAAGCCGACTCCTAGTTCTTTTGCATCTTCTTCGGCGTCGCGAAGCCCCTGCTGCAGGAAGTGGTAGTGGCGGAGATTGGCGTTGGGGTAGTTGGGAATGACAGAGAAGAAGATGACTACCGGGAGGCCGAGGAGATTGGCGGCATCGATTGCGAGGTCGAGCGCGGGATTCTGGTGGATGCGCATGGCGCGCTGCATCCAGTAGACGACGCATTTCGCGCCGGATCGGGGTGACCCGATCCGGCGAACGTGGATGCGGGGGTTGTCAGCGAGTTTCGTCAGTGCTTCGAGATGATCGGCGTGCCTGGACATTCGCATCGACCACGCGAGCGGTCGCTTCCCTGTCCACAGGTTAAGGGCATACGGAAGGGTTATCTCATGCGTCGAACAAACCTGACCCGAATCTTTGATTTTGCAAAAGTTGACGTTCGGGTGGTCTTTCCGGCTCCGAGTGAGCCAGCCTGATACCCCCACCAATACCCTGTAAGGAACTTCCTTGCTTTCAGAAGTTTACGGAGAGCAGATCTCTGCAAAGTATTCTTATAGTTAAAGTTAGTCACAGAGTCCTCTCAAAAAAGGACTTAGATTCGCTTTATAGCGAAGCGCCTTACAGCTGCTTTGGAGTTAAGATTCGATCCACGTCCAGTGTGCGCCTTAGAGCGCAAATTACCTGCAAAGTGACCGAAAAATCTTTGTCTTTTAGAATCTGGGGATTGGCGAGATTTTGTGCACTATTGGCGTTGACAAAAACTCGAGACGGCTTAGGCAGGCTGGGCAGGATTAGCAACGAACTGCAGTTGGGCGCCGCAGATTCACAGAGTGCTATGAAATTCCAATGTCAGGGAAGGAGCCTGGCCTTCTTCGCTGTGAACTCCTTGTCGCTCAGCACGCCGGCGTCGCGCAGTTCGGCGAGCTTCTTGAGTTGATCTACAACCTCGTCCGTGAGCATTCCGGGGGTAGCCGCGGTGCCCTGCACGGCATCCTTCTTTGCGTTGGCGGCCTGTTGACGCATCGCCACCCGCCCAGCCACCGTTTGTGCGGTTCCTGCCACCAGTGCTGTTCGGGCCATTGTTCGGGCCAGTCCCGTTCCGCGCCGCCGTCCACTTCGTAGCATCATTAAAGCCTCCACCCCGTTCGTTCCGCGCGCAATAAAGCCTGCTCTGATAGATGGCGTCAGAAGGCCGAAATGTTGCAAGACCGTATGCGTGTTTTCGACGGCCACTTAAGAGCCGCAGAAAAGGGCGACACGATACGTCAAGAACCCATGGGGTTACCTAGCACCTCAACGTGAATCGCGCCAAAGCAACGAAAGGTTAACTTCCGGTTGCCCAGCTACTGTTCGCTAAACAGTTCGAGCGACAGATTGGTGACGGCACTCCGGGTTGCAGCTGCCGCCTGATCAATTCGACGGCCTTCTGTGACTACCGAGAACGATCAAGGTAACTCCGGCGCCAGTCATTCCAGCACCGCCACCGATCCCCGCCCAGACCCTGCCAGGATGGCCGGCATCGCCATGCCCAGCGGAGACGAGAACCACGGTCGTGGTGATAACGGCGACTCCGGTTCCCAACAGGACTCCGCCGATAACGCGTTCCCCCTTTCCGCCATTGGCATGTTTCGATTTAGTGCTCTGGATGGAACTATCTTGCGCGTCCGGCATGGCGGCCTCTGCGCCTGCGGTTTGCATCAATGCCCTGAAAGGAACAGGACCCTCCGCCATCGCCAACATGGCATTGCACGGTATTCCGAGAATTAGAAGTGCCACTGCGACTAGCTTCATCAATCACTCCTCACAGATTTTCATAAGTCCAACGCAATCCCAGGGGCGTGAGATTCCGTAAAACATTCATCCAGTAGAGTCTCTTTGCAGACAAATGAAACGGCCAAAACACAATCACGAGAGTGCCTTTCCTATAGGTCTCCTGTCTGTTGATTGTGTTGGCCAGCGTACCATCCGTTTCTCGCTGTTGCACTTTTATTTTGCTGACAGGTTCAGGTCTGTGGGTGAGCTCTCGCGGCGCTTCCAGGCTTGACCGCCCCGAGACCTTTCTAGCTATTCGGGCCTCAGGGCGGAAGGGCAACAGCAAAAAAGGGACGCACATCGGCCCCTCGCCTTTGCGGGCGTATCACTGCCCTCTCTGAATAACCATTTTTGTGGTCGGAAAGGTTGCGAAGAGCAACCGCAGTCATTAATGGCGCGTTGCGCCACCTGAAGAACATGAAAATGTCGGATGGCCCGAGAGGGTACGGGCGGCGAGGGATGCCCCGCGCAACTTGCTCGGAAAGTCGGCATTGAGATTCATCAGTTGCTGTCAGCCTTGTACGAGGCTGGGTCGGTAGATCTGTCCAGTCGCCCTAGGCAGCCCATACTCGCTGTGTACCATTTTGTGTACCACCGATTGCGCGAATATCGACTAGAGAGAGCCAACCGGCATCTCCAGCAAAAGCGAAGCCCGCTGCAATAGCGGGCTCTAGCGGATCTTATCTGGTAGCGCTAACGGGAATCGAACCCGTGTTTTAAGATTGAGAATCTCACGTCCTAACCCCTAGACGATAGCGCCACATTGGGAGGGAACAGCCTTTCGGGCCGCCTTCCTAATCTATCAAAAAATCAATGGCATGCCAAAGCCGGCCACGCGGGAAACCGCCGTCAAATGCCCAGTTTCCGCACTTCCTCGTTGTAGTACTTGCGGTAGAGAATCTCCCACTCCTGCGAGCCTTCGAGGATGATCTTCCGCTGCGAGGCAATCTTCTGGCGAGCCGCCGTATCAATGCGAGCCTCTTCCGTCAGCAGGTCCTCGAGAGCTTTGCGGGCTTCCTGGCGAATCGTGTTGCGATCCTCATTGAAGCCCACGGCGTCGATATCGGCCAGCGTGTCGGCTACGGTGTGAGCCAGCTTGTTGAGTTTGTCGCGATTGATCCTCATAGCACCGCCTTGTACTTCTTGGCGAGCTCGGTTTTCACCTTCTTGAACATCTCGGCGTATTGCGCACCCGATTTGCGCATCTCGTCGGAATACGCGTCGAGAATCACGCGCACTTCGTCGTTGATGCGGTCCTCGAGCGCAAGCTCTTCGGTGAGACCCTCCGTCACGCGCGCCTCTGTGCCCTTCAAGTCACTTGTGGTGATTAGCTTGGCATCGATGAGGTGCTTGACCGTACGGCGGGCGAGATACCCAATGTATTCGCGAGAAAAGATCATGTGCTAAATTTCAGGATACCGCATTGGGCCGGGGAGTGTACACCGCTGAACCTCGTTTACTATTGCGCCTCGCGCGCCGAGGCCTTTCGCGCCGCCGCCACGGCTAGCCATACCAAGCTACCGCCGACGCCAATGACTCCGCCCAGCCAAACGAAAATAAACAACGCACTGAATTTGGGAATCAGGAATGCCAAGCCAAGAGACAGCCGCAAATCCCAGGCAAACAGACGGTGGATCCGAGGACGATCATTGCTATGGGAATCCCCAAGGCAATTAACGGGCGCTTCATAAATCTATGATGGCAATGGTCCCTTCAGAACGGCAAGAGAAAAAGCCCGCGAATCAGGCTGGACCGCGGTGTGGACAGGTTTTCGTATTGATACAAGCATCAGCCAGCCGCAACCGCTCCACCGGCCTGCCGTTCACTAGGTGCTCCTGCACAATCTCCGCAGCATCTTCAGGCTTTACATTCCCGTACCACACGGCCTCGGGATACACGACCACCGTGGGCCCGTGCTCACACTGATCAAGGCAGCCGGATTTGTTGATGCGAACTGTGTTTCCAAGACCGGCGGCCTTCGACAGTTGCTGCAACTGCGTGTGCAATTCGGTCTTACCGTCGGCTGTGCACGAGGGCCGCGGCGCGCCTTCAGGGCGGGTATTATGGCAGACAAAAACATGGTGCTCGAATAAAGGCAAACGTTTCCTCCTGCCTTCAGATTACAGGTCCGATCTCGCGCGAGCTTTCCACATTTGCTCCCTGCCAACCGACTCCCATCTGAGAGAATGATTGCTTGACTATGAGCACGGAAAACCTACTGTCGCTGAAAGACGATATGGTGGCCTTCATCGAGGGTCACGGTCTTGTTCGTCTTCCGGGATACGTCACCGAAGATATTCCCTCCATCCTGTGGGAAGGCGAAGGCAATCCCGACGCGTGGAAAGACTTCGTGGAAATGGCGAAACGCGTCGGCGCGCCCTTCGTCACGTTCAGCGAAATGAGCCTGGAACGCGAAGAACTCGATCACCTCATCGAAGAAGCCGGTGAAATGAACTTCCCCGACGAGGAAGCCTCAGAGCTCGTGGAAGCACAGTGGCTGCGCAAGTATGCCGGCATGGTCGGCTACATTCAGCTCGGTTTCATCTACCAGGGCGTTGTTTTTCTGCACGAGACCACCACCGAGTGGTACGAGCGCTTCCAGTCGCTGCTTGAAGATGTCGAGAGCTTCAACGACATCATCATCGACGACCACGATCACGAACACGACGAAGAGGACGAGTAAGCGCGGTGGCCGCTCCGGTCGCTATTCAGCATGGCTCCGCAGTCCTGAGTTCTCCTCGCCAGCGCTGGATTCTCGCCGACCCGCATCCGCAGGAAGCTGAGGTCCTCGCGCAGTCGGCGCACATCCCTGTCGTGCTTGCCGAACTCCTCATTGCACGCGGCATCAACACCTCCAGCGAAGCCTTCGTTTTCCTCAATCCTGAAGTCGCCCAGCTACACGATCCGCTGCTCATGCTCGGCATGAAGGCCGCTGTAGAACGCGTCGAATCGTCAATCGCGCGCAAGGAACCCATCCTGCTTTACGGCGACTATGACGTCGACGGAACCACCGCCGTTGTGTTGCTCAAAACTGCGATCGAATTGCTCGGCGGCGTGGTCCACTTTCACGTGCCGCACCGCCTCCGGGAGGGTTACGGCTTGCAGTCCGCCGTGCTCGAAGCCGCATACGCTGAGGGCGTTCGCCTGGTCATCACCGTCGACACCGGCATGCGCGCCTTTGCCGAAGCGGAAACCGCGCAGCGCCTCGGACTCGATCTCATCATCACCGATCATCACCTGGCGCGGATTGACGATGCAGTGCCCATCGCGCTGGCGATCCTCAATCCCAATCAGCATCAATGCGGCTATCCAGAGAAATCGCTCTGTGGCGCGTCCATCGCACTCAAGCTCGCGCAAGCCCTGCTGGAGCGGCACGACGCCGAGCGCACTCGCGAGAAGCTGCTCCCGAGCTTCCTCAAGATGGCCGCCATCGCCACCATCGCCGATGCAGTCCCGCTGAAAGGCGAGAATCGCGTCATCGCTGCACTTGGCCTGCGTGAACTCAGACGCCCCGTCGGCGCTGGACTTCGCGCTCTCTTCGCCGCTGCGCAACTTGATCCCGCGACCAAGGCCATCACCGGCTTCGACATTGCCTTCCGCCTCGCCCCCCGCATCAACGCCGCCGGGCGCATGGACGTGGCCTCAGACATCATCGATCTCTTCTGCACCCGCGATGCAGCCCACGCGACCGAATTGGCCAACAAACTCGAAAACCTTAATCGCGAACGACGCGAAACCGAGGCCCGCGCACTCGCTGTGATCGAGACGCGCCTCGCGACCGATGTTGAACTTGCCGCAGCGCGCCTCGTCGTCGTCGATGGCGACGGCTGGCATCGCGGAATCATTGGCATCCTCGCTTCGCGCGTGGTGGAACGCACCGCGAAGCCGGCGCTCGTCATCAGCGTTGAAGATGGCGTCGCACACGGGTCGGGCCGCTCGGTCGATGGGTTCCAATTGCTTGAGGCGATTGAAACCTGCGCCGATCTCTTCACGCGCTTCGGTGGCCACGCCTTCGCAGTCGGATTTGCTCTGCCGGCTGCATCGCTTCCTGAACTCAAGCGCCGCCTCGCCGAATGTGCCGCTGAGCGCCTCGCCCAGCGCGAACCCGAGCGCGTGCTCAAGATCCACGCCGAGCTTCCGCTGCATCAGATCACCGCGGTCCTTGCCGGGTGGCTCCGCAAGCTTGAGCCCCTGGGCCACGGCAATCCCGAACCTATCTTCGTTGCGCGCAACGTCCGCCTGCTCACATCGCCGCGCTTCATGAAGGATCGCCATCTCCGCCTCGAGCTTGCGCATGGCGAAAGCGCTGCCGCGACCCGCGCCGTTGGCTGGGACATGGCCGCGCGTTCTGCTGAACTCGGCCTCGTCCAGGGCTCACGCATCGATGTTGCCTATCGCATTCGGGAAAATCTGCATCCCGACTTTGGCGGCCTCGAAATCGAAATCGCCGGGATGCGGTCCCCCGCCGCCTGAGACTCACTGCCAACGCAAGAAAGCCCGCAGAGTTTTGCGGGCCTTCAAGGTTGCAGTCGCCAGTTGGCGAAACCAGTTTAGCGGTGCTCTTTAGGCGACTTCTCTTCGTGCTGGGGCTGCGGCCGCGATTGCTCATGCTGCGGCGCGGGCCGCGACTCGTTCCGCGGCTGCTGATTGTTCCCGTGCGACTGCGGCTGCTGATTGTTCCCATGCGGCTGTTGCTGTTGATACTGCGGTTGACGCGAGGGTTGCTGCTGGTGGCTCTGGAACTCCGGCCGGCTCTGCCCGCCGCCGTTTACGTTGCCGTGGTTGTTGTTGAACGAGTTTGTCTGTTGCGGTCTCACATTGCTCGGCGCGCCATGATTGGAGTAACCCATGGGCCGCTCAGCCGCCATCGTCTGTGGATGCCCGCCATTGTTGTTGGCATAAAAGCTCTTGTCGGAACGTGCAGCCTGCATATGCTGCTGCTGCACCGGCGTCGCTGCGATGTGCTGCTCGTGCATCGCGCTCCGCTCTTCGGCAGTGGCCTGATGATTGATGCCGCCCGGACCGCCGCTGTACGCCACGTGACGATCGTTCACGATCGTGTTGCGCTCCACCACCGTGCGATCGACGTAAGTATTGTGGACGTAGACATTGTTCACGTGCACCACCGCGGTGTTATACACAAAGTCGTGTCCGCGCCAGATGCCGCCCGCAAATCCGATGCCGCCGTATCCGAATCCGTAATTCACGCCGCCGTAGTAGCCAACGTGTGGTCCCCAGTAACCGCCGTGAAATACATACAGGCCACCGGACCAGCCCCAGTAGGGCGGAGTCCACAATGCGCCCGTATAAGGAGCCGGCACCCAGGCGCCCGGAACCCAGTAGTAGCCGTCATCGCCGTAAGCCCAGTAGCCCGGCGTCCACATCCATCCCGGCTGAGGGCACGGTGGTTGAACGTAAACAGGAAGCACCGGCGGAGTGATGCCGACACTGATCAAAACGCCCGCGAAAGAAGATGCGGGAACCAGAGAAAGCAGAAGCGCCAAAAACATCCAGCGCGATTTGCGAAGTAAATCCATAAAAAACCTCCTGGGAATTCTTTAACCCGCTCTCAAGCGGTGTAACGCTCACCGCGTGCCGGGATTTGTTAAACTTGCGCGGCTTGCAACTGCTCGCACGACGCTGGCAGTCCGCGAAGCTACAGCTTCTTCCTGCCGGCCGCTCTTGAAAGGCCAGATCATCGTATATACAGCTCGCCGCATATTCAGACTACGCAGAGATAAACCCTGGGCGCCACGGAAAGTTGCAGCCAGGCTGGGCACTTTAGTTATGGCAATCCGAGCAGGTCGCAGAGGACAGGCCACTTAGCGGCCTGCCCTCTGCCCTCGAGAGAATCCAGTTAGTTAGTAGCGGTAACTCAATCCCGTCCCGAGAACCACATTTGCCTTCAGATCGATCGGCACCACCACAAACGGCGGATTTGCCACGCCGGTCGGAACCGCAGTGTTTCCAATGACGCCCGCCACGTGTCCCACGCCAATATCAAACGCAAAGTGCGGACTCTCCTTCTGCGTCACGCGCACCGCGTAATCCATTGTCGTAGGAATGTGCGCACCGCTCCCTGGGGGAAACAGGATCGGGCCAAGGTTCACCACCTGCGGTGGCTGCTGCGTGAATCCGATCGCCGGCACGGCAGCCAGGTTGTGTCCGAGTGGAATTGGAATTCCGAGGCCGCCGAAGAGCCGTCCCATGAACCGCGTGGACTGCCCCCCAAGTCCGAAGATCGAGGCATTCGTAAACTTCAAGCCGAAATTCAGCAGGAAAGGCACCGGCGGATGCAGCCAGGTCTTGGTCGCTGCCACGTATACATCCTCGTTTGTGTACGACTTCAAGCTCCCGTAAAGCTCCTGGTTCAGCGCGCCGCTCACAAATTTGTCGCCTGTGCGCACCACGAATCCGGCGCCAATGCCCGGCGTCCACGCACCGAACTGCCCGTCCTTGATGGCAACGACCTTTCCGTTGAACACGTTCATCCCCGAGAAGTCCCAAAGGCCGCTGAAGGCAGGGCTGTTGCCCTTGGTGTGCACGCTACGCGTATAGCCAACCTCCGCCCGATTCGCAATGCCCTCCGCAATGCTGAACGTGTACACGTAGCCGATCACATTCGAGGCATTCACAAAATGAAAGCCAACCGCCGGATGCGACAACAAATGGTCCTTGTCTGTGTACACCACGTAAGCCGTCGGCGTTATAAATCCGCCCGTCTGACCTTCGAGCGTCAAGTTCTGCGCGTTCATGCGTGCGGTGGCAAAAAGTGCAGCCGCAATGGCTCCGCCGGCGGCGAGCCTTTTCAATAAAGAGAGCTTTAACATTCAAAAACTCCAATCAAGCGCGATTTCGAGCGCCCGCAATCTTCCCAACCAGCCGAAGAAGCGGCGATGAGACTTGTGATGTCCGCGGGGTTTTCTGTCGGCCGGGTGCCCCGGCGACTGCTGTAATTGTCGAAGGGGGTCGGACCACGTTCACTGCAACCACGTTCTGTCGCAAGACCGAAGAAGAACCGCGCGGCACATCGGCCGCCCCACAGGTTACTCCGATTTCGAATTGAGAATCACCTGTTTGTAACACAAATTCAGCAGGATCGTCACCCCGCCGCCGTCGCCGCGCACCGTTACGGTAGGGTGGTAGACTCTCGGCATGCCGCGCGGATTGTTTATCACCCTCGAGGGCCTCGACGGCTCCGGCAAAACCACGCAAATCAAGCGCTTGGCGGCGTGGATGCAAAAACGCGGCCTCGACCCGGTCATTACCCGCCAGCCCGGCGGTACGGCTACCGGCGACCGCATCCGCGCACTGTTGCTCGACTCCGGCTCCACGCCCCTTGCGCCCACGACCGAGATGGCTCTCATGTTTGCCGACCGCGCCCAGGCCATCGTCGAAGTCATCGAGCCGGCCCTCGCCGGCGGCCGCGTCGTTCTCTGCGATCGCTTCACCGACTCCACCGAGGCCTACCAGGGCGGAGGACGCCAGCTTGGCTCCGAGCGCGTGCTCGATCTGCATCGGCTCATATGCGGCGATCTCCAGCCCGACCTCACGCTGCTACTTCTGCCCTCGCTAGAGTCAAGCCTTGCCCGCGCCCGCAACCGCAATGAGCGCACCACCGCGCAAACCGGCCAGGACGAAAACCGCTTCGAGCAGGAGCAGGGTGAATTCTTTAGGCGAGTCTGGGAGAAGTACCGTGAGATTGCTCGACGCGAACCCAACCGCGTTGTCCTCATCGAAGGCAACCTGGGCATCGATGAAGTCCACGAACAAATCGTCGAAGCGGTATCTGAACGCCTGATCTCCCATCCTCGAGTCGGATGACGCTCGCATTTCTCAGGCCGCTGGAAAATCAGATACCAAGGGCCGCGGTCTCCAGGCCCAAAGTCTGCCTGTATCAGGGCACGATTCTGGCCTTGCGGAAATCGATAGAAACTTTTGAAGGGGCATGGCTTCAGCCATGCCATACACACTGCCAAAACATCGGGGCTTTAGCCCAGGAGTGAAGGCTTCATTCGGATTGCGATCTTTCAGCCGTATTCGTAAGCGAGGAACCAGAATCGCCGTCAGTACGTAAGAAACATGTGAGCGTCCCAAACGCGGCGCTCATGTCCCCGGAGGCCCCCTATGTCCTTACGTCTTCATTGCCGCGCACTTGTCTGCGTCGCAGTCGTACTCGTCGCGCGCTCACTTCCTGCGCAATCCTCTGATCATGAAATGCAGGGCATGGCCCACATGTCCGGACACATGTACATGACGACCTCGCGTCCGAAACAACCCGGCGATCAGGCGAAGGCCGACGCAATCGTAACCGCGGCGAAAGCCGCAATGGCGCCCTACGAGGACTACCGCAAGGCACTGGCCGACGGTTATCGCATCTTCCTTCCCAACATTCCGCAGCCCTTGTATCACTTCACCAAAGCCGCGAATGGAATCGCGGCATGGAGCCACTTCGATCCTCTCAAGCCGACATCTCTGCTCTATCGCAAGACTCCCGATGGCGGCTACAAGCTCATCGGCATTATGTACACCGACCGCGTCGATGCTACCGAGGACGAAATCAACAGCCGCATTCCCCTCAGCATTGCGCGGTGGCATCAGCACATAAACTTCTGCAAAGCGCCGACGGGAGAGAAGGCCGCATACTTCGGTCCCAACGCGAAGTTCGGCCTGCTCGGCTCCATACATACGCAGGAAGCCTGCGATGCCGCTGGCGGAGTCTTTCTTCCCCACGTTTTCGGCTGGATGGTCCACGTGTATCCCTATGAAGCTGACCCGCGCAAAGTCTGGTCCGTCGACGACCACGATGGTCACGACAACATGGATCGCGACGCTATGCCCGGCATGAAGATGGATTAGCGAATCGGTGCGCCCATGATATGTGATCACGCAAAAGCCGGGTGCCCCATCCTTGCGAC
This sequence comes from uncultured Acidobacteriaceae bacterium, assembly GCA_963735215.1. Lineage (GTDB taxonomy): Bacteria > Acidobacteriota > Terriglobia > Terriglobales > Acidobacteriaceae > Telmatobacter. The sequence goes on from CAVTKF010000024.1 coordinate 442,244, forward strand.
GCTTTTGTCGCAAGGGTGGGAAACCACGAACCCCAGACCTCTCTTCTTTCATCGATGTCTATTCAACGCACGGGCTGGCCAGCCAGTTCGCGAACTCCGGGCGCAAAATACCGCCGCTGTATCCAGAATGCGACGTTGACCAGTCCAATCAACGCCGGAACTTCAATCAGCGGCCCGACCACCCCGACGAACGCTTCCCCGGAATTCAATCCGAAGACCGCCACTGCGACCGCAATCGCCAGTTCGAAATTATTTCCGGCCGCGGTAAATGAGAGCGTTGCGGACTGCGCGTAGTTCGCCCCCAGCCGCTTGCCCATCCAGAAGCTGACCAGGAACATGACGAGGAAATAAACAACCAGGGGAACCGCGATCCGCAACACATCCAGCGGCAGCCGCACAATCAGATCGCCCTTCAATGAAAACATCACCAGGATCGTGAACAGCAGCGCCACCAGCGTCAAGGGACTGATGCGCGGAATGAACTGCGTGCGATACCACTCCTCACCCTTCAGCCGAATAAGCGCAAACCGCGTCACCATTCCCGACACGAACGGAATGCCCAGGTAAATCCCCACGCTCTTCGCGATCTGCGCAATGCTCACATCGACAACACTTCCTTGCAGTCCGAGCCACCGCGGCAGCACCGTGATGAAGACCCACGCATAGAAGCTGTAGAAGAGCACCTGGAAAACGCTGTTGATGGCAACCAGCCCCGCGGCATAATCCGTATCGCCATTCGCCAGCTCGTTCCACACCAGCACCATCGCGATGCAGCGCGCAATGCCGATCAGGATCAGGCCCCGCATGTAAGCGGGTTCTCCACGAAGAAATAAGACAGCCAGAGCAAACATCAAGGCAGGGCCGATCAGCCAGTTCTGCACTAGCGATAGCCCCAGCACGCGCTTCCTGCGAAACACTTCTCCAAGCTTCTCGTAACGCACCTTTGCCAGCGGTGGAAACATCATGACGATCAGCCCGATAGCGATAGGGATATTGGTCGTTCCACTTTGAAAGCGGTTTACGAATGCAGCCGAGCCAGGCACAAAGTGCCCCAGCCCGACTCCGACCGCCATCGCCAGAAAAATCCACAGCGTCAGAAACCGATCGAGAAATGACAGCTTCTTCCGCTCCAGCGGAGTGCATATCTGTCCTTGCGTATGAGGTGTGCTCGCCATCGTCAACGGACCTCAACCGCGGTGGTGCAATCCACCGCAGCCGGCCGCGGAGCACCTTGCAGAGTCACGAATTTTGCCGGACTGCAGCAGGCCTTCGACAGGCGCGCCTTGTCGGTCTGCATCGCGCGATCTTCGCTGAGCCACGCCAGCGTCTGCCGCAACACCTGCGCCGCCCCCACATTCGGCGGCATCACGACACGATAGTGCATCCACTTCCCTTCCCGCCGCGCCTGCACAATCCCCGCCCGCCGCAAATACGCCAGGTGCCTTGAGATCTTTGGCTGCCCCTGTGCCAGAATCTCCACGAAATAGCAGACGCAAATCTCCTGGTCTCCCATCAGGTTCAACAGGCGCAGACGCGTGTTGTCGCCGAGTGCTTGAAAGAACCTCTCCATATTGAACGGCGATGATTTTGCAGCCATGAATTATGTATACGCCTTGACGAATACGTTCGCAAGAGATATATTCGTTTACGTGAATATGTTTTTATAAGGACTAAATCATGGCAGAACAGATTCTTGACTCGGTCAAATCAAAGTACGCAGCCGTTGCAGAGAGTTCTCTTTCGAGTGACCACGCCGGAGTCAAAGCCGTGGCCGAAGCTTTCGGCTACACGCCCGAAGAACTCACGTCGATTCCCGCCGAAGCCAACATGGGCCTCTCCTGCGGCAATCCCACCGCCACCGCGCACCTCAGGCCCGGCGAAGTCGTGGTCGATCTCGGCTCTGGCGGCGGACTCGATGTATTTCTCGCGTCGAAGCAGGTCGGCCCTCATGGCCGCGCCATCGGCATCGATATGACTCCCGCCATGATTGAGCGCGCCCGCGCCAATGCCGAGGCCGGCGGCTACACCAACGTCGACTTCCACCTCTCCACCATCGACCGCATTCCGCTCCCTGACGCGTCCGTTGATTGCGTCATCTCCAACTGCGTACTCAATCTCGCGCCCGACAAGCCCGCAGTCTTCCGCGAAATCGCCCGCGTCCTCAAACCTGGCGGCCGCCTCGCCGTCGAGCGACATCGCACTGAAGCAGGATCTACCCGAGGCCATCGCGAAGAGCGTCGCCGCCTACGTCGGCTGCATCGCCGGCGCCATCCGCATCGACGACTACCGTACCGGCCTCCTAGCCGCCGGCTTTGAGCACGTTGAAATCGTTGACAGTGGCGCAGACCTGAACGCCTACGCCAAAGTCGAAAACCAATCAGGCTGCTGCTCGCCTGCAATGGACACGACGGACGCCTCGATCCCTCTCGAGATCGTCGGGACGTCCTGTTGCTCGCCTGCTCCCGCCGCCGAAGCCACACTGCACGATGAGTTGAAGACGCTCCTCGCGAACTACGACGTCAACGCGGCCGCCGCCAGCGTGAAGGTTTACGCCATCAAGCCCGCAGTCACGCCCGCAAAATCCTGCTGCGGCCCAACCTGCTGTTCGTAACGAAAGAAGCAGCGATGTTCAAAGTCATCTTTGCCTGTGTACACAACGCCGGCCGCTCACAGATGGCGGCTGCGTTTTTCAATCAACTCGCCGATCGCGCCAAGGCAGAGGCCATCTCCGCTGGCACCGAACCCGGCCCACGCGTTCATCCCGAAGTGCTGGCCGCCATGCAGGAGGTCGGCATCGACCTAAGCAGCGCCAAACCGCAAAAGCTGACCGAAGAACTCGCGCGCCAGGCTCAGTTCCTCATCACCATGGGCTGCGGCGACAAGTGCCCCTATGTCCCCGGCCTCCGTCGCGACGACTGGCCTCTCCGCGATCCCAAGGGCCAGCCCATGGAAGAAGTCCGGATCATTCGCGACGAAATCCGCGCGCGAGTACAAACTCTTCTGGCGTACGAAGGCCTCGCCATCTCCACCAGCTGACTTTCAATCGCCTTACCTCTAGACGCCCTACCTCTAAATTGTCATTCTGAGCGCTGCACGTTTGGGGCCCCACAAACGACAGTTTGTGGGGTAAGCGGCGCGAAGAATCTGCTTCATCGCCGTAGTCGTGAAATATGGACTGCGTTCCCTCGACCAGCGCCGCCGACCGAACGACACCCGCGCTTGCGACAACTAGTTCCACGCCCCCAGCAGCCGCCGCACTAGCACCAGTTGCCCGATGTGATACGCATTGTGGTCCGCAGCCAGCAGCGCCTCGCGCAATACCGTCTGTCCATCTCCATGCGGAATCTTCGCAAACAGGTCCGTCTTCGGATCCTCGACCAGCGCAACCATCTCTTTCAGATCGCGCTTGAACGTGCGCACGCTCTTGTCCCACGCCTTCTCTTCCGCCGGAGCCTTCTCCTTCGGCCAGTAGCCCTCTGGCCACTTCGGCGACTCGTGCTCCTCATCCCGTGAGAATTCCAGAATGTCCCACTGCGCAATCCGCAAATGCTCAAGCAGCTGCCACGGAGAATGCTCTGCGCCCTTCGGCACCTTCCCCCGCAATTCCTCCGGTAGGTTCTTTACCGCCTGCTCGAACGTGGCGTGCGCATGCCCGCCTGTCAAGAGCTCCACCAAGTGTTGCCGCAACGCCGCATCGTTCTTGTCAGCCATCGAAACCCCTCCGCATCAACGGATTCCATTTCATCGCGAAAGATTCCGAAATCCCGCCGGGTTGGAAAAATGCACTGTATTTGTTGCAAACCTGCGGAACGCTCGAGCCAGGAACTCCGTCATTGCTATACTCGGCGAAGCAGCTATGAACGTATTTCGACAGCAGCGCGTCTGGTTCTGGATAGCGATCGCGGCCATCGTGATCGCCTTCGTCGCTCTGCTCGTCCCGCACGGCCATAGCACAGACGCCCCCGCATGGATGGCGCTTCTTCCCGCGTTCTTCGTCGGCCTGCTTGTCCCGTTCAGCCTGTTGCCGCTACTGCCGGTCCTCTCGCTCGGACATACGCCCGAAGCTCCATCGCTTGCTCCTTCCTTCCAGCGCCCTCCGCCTTTCCGACTCGCTTAGACCCTTATCTCAGGACCTCGCGGTTTGCGCCGCAGGTGTCCCGGTAAATTACCCAAAGCGAATGTTTGCCCCACATCGGAAGGCACTTTTTATGGATGCTTTATATAGTGCAGTTGCTGCACTAGCTATGGGCTCGCCATTTATGGCGATTCTGGGCCTTTTGGCTTACTACTACCTGTTCTGCGTGCCATCGCGTCGGAATCGAAAATCGAGAAAGCGCAGGTTCCTGTCTTCTCCGTCTTCGAACGGGCTTGGAACCGTGGTTCTCGGTTTGACGCTGATTTACAGGCCGCGCATTCTCCACGCCGTCGAAGCCCAGCATCGCCAGGTCGAAGACGCGGATGAAGATGATAATGGCAATCCTGATCCACCTAAGAAGCACCTGATGCGCCAATTGCGGCGGATCCGCCGCGGCGAGGAAGTCGATGTTCTTTCTGTTCGCCTCCGATGAGCCAGGCAACGCCAAATGCCCACACTCCGCCGCCCACCGCCGATCCTGCGATTTGTGGCAAAATATGATGTGGATGCTTAAAGTGCCTTGGACTCGCAACAAACGCGCTTGGATGTTGGTGGCAATAGCCGCCGTCGCATTCACGTCTGTTGCCCGGGCCGAGGCGGGCTTGCAGAGCGCCAAAGCCTACGCACATCCTGTGCTCGAGTTCCTGGCCCGGAGTCAGAGTCAGAACCTGGCCGCGCATTCTAGCGTCTTGCGGTTCGCAAGTCTCGGCTCTGGCCGCCAGGCTAATTCCAGGTTGCGTAATGCTGGTCCCGGCGCATTGATCGCAATGCTCCCCGTGTTGTTTATCGGTCTGGTTTCACCCTTCACTCTTCTTTCTGTCGCATCCATCCGATGCCTGGGCCGTGCGCCCGCAGCGCCTCTGGTTTCCGCGCTGTTCCAGCGCCCGCCGCCTCGTCACGCCTAATTTCTCTGCGCTAGCGCAGCGATTGCCGCGACGCCCGCGTGGTCGCATCTCAAGCTAATCGCTGCTATTCATGACATTTATACTGAAAGATTGGAGTTCTCCTGTGTTTTTCGATAAGGCACTCACGAAAGTATTTGGCACCGCCAACGAGCGGGTCATCAAAAAGTTGATTCCCATTGTTTCCCAGATCGGCGCCTTTGAGCCGGAGATGGAAAAGCTGTCGGATGAACAGCTTCGGGCCAAGACGACCGACTTCCGCGCGCGCATCGCCGCCAAGCTTCAAGGCCTCACTGACGCCGAAGACATCAAAACGGCCGAGCGTGCCGCCCTCGACGAGATCCTGCCCGAAGCCTTCGCCGTAGTCCGCGAAGCCGGCTGGCGCGCCGTCAAGATGCGACACTTCGATGTCCAGCTCATCGGCGGGATGGTCCTGCACCAGGGCAAAATCAGCGAAATGAAGACCGGCGAAGGCAAGACCCTCGTCGCCACTCTCAGCTGCTACCTCAACGCGCTCGCCGGCCACGGCGTCCACGTCGTCACCGTCAACGACTACCTGGCCAAGCGCGACGCCGAGTGGATGGGCAAAATTTACGAATTCCTCGGCCTCACCGTCGGCGTCATCGTGCACGACCTCAACGACGACGAGCGCCGCCGCGCCTACGCTGCCGACATCACCTACGGCACCAACAATGAGTTCGGCTTCGACTACCTGCGCGACAACATGAAGTTCGAAATCAAGGATTGTGTGCAGCGCGGCCACTACTACGCCATTGTCGATGAAGTGGACTCCATCCTCATCGACGAAGCCCGTACCCCGCTCATCATCTCCGGCCCCACCGACCAGACCACCGACAAGTACGCGCGCGTTAAGAAGATCATTCCGGCGCTCGAACTGGGCGAAGAGATCGACAGCCTCGAAGGCAAAACCTTCACCGGCGACTACGTTGTCGATGAGAAACACCGGACGATTGGTGTGACAGACGAAGGCTGGGTCACCATTGAAAAAGCGCTCGGCATTGACAACATCGCCAGCGCCGAAAACTGGGAACTCAAGCACTACGTCGAAACCGCCATCAAGGCCCACTCGCTCTACAAGCGCGACGTCGAATATGTGGTCAAGGACGGCGAGGTCATCATCGTCGACACCTTCACCGGCCGCCTGATGCCCGGCCGCCGCTGGAGCGATGGCTTGCACCAGTCCATCGAAGCCAAGGAAGGCGTGGTCATCCGCAAGGAAGACCAGACTCTCGCGACAATCACCTTCCAGAACTATTTCCGCCTCTACAAGAAGCTCAGCGGCATGACCGGCACGGCCGAAACCGAAGCTGCCGAATTCGAGAAAATCTACAAGCTCGAAATCGTCGTCATCCCGACCAACAAGCCGCTCCTCCGCAAAGAGAACGCCGATGTCGTCTACCGGACTGAGAAAGAGAAGTTCACCGCCGCCGCCGACGACATCGCCACCCTGTACGAGAGCCAGCAGCCGGTCCTGGTCGGCACCGTGTCGATCGAAAAATCCGAGCGCCTCTCCGCCATCCTGCAGCGCAAGGGCATCCGCCATGTGGTACTCAATGCCAAGCAGCACGAACGCGAAGCCGAATACGTTGCGCAGGCCGGACGCCTCGGCATGGTCACCATCGCTACCAACATGGCCGGCCGCGGAACCGATATTCTCCTCGGCGGCAATCCCGAATTCATGGCCCGCCAGGAAATGGTGAAGCAGGGCCGTGCCCGCGCGCTCAGTGTCGCTGAAGGTGCCATCAGTCCCATGGCGCCTCCCGGTTTCCAGCGCTTCTACTACCAGGGCCAGGAGTTCGAGGTATCTGAGCCCGACTGGGCCGCAACCTTCGCCGTGCACAACGACGCCGCGCAGAAAGAACACGAAGAAGTGATCGCCAAAGGCGGGCTTTTCATCCTCGGCACCGAGCGCCACGAGTCACGCCGCATCGACAACCAGCTTCGTGGCCGCGCCGGCCGCCAGGGCGATCCCGGCGCCTCGCGCTTCTATCTTTCGCTCGAAGACGACCTCATGCGCATCTTCGCCAAGCAGTGGGTCAGCACGCTCCTTGAAAGACTCGGCATGGAAGAAGGCGTCCCCATCGAGTCGAAGATGATCTCGAACCGCATCGAGGCCGCACAGAAAGCCGTTGAATCGCAGAACTTCGAATCGCGCAAACACCTGCTTGAGTACGACGACGTGATGAACAAGCAGCGCGAGGCGGTCTATGGCCTGCGCCGCCAGCTGCTCGAAGCCGTCGACCAGCGCGAACTCATTCTGGATGATTATGTCGGTGGAATCCTCAGCGGCATCCTCGACGAATTCGCGCCCGAAGATAAGCACCCCGACCAGTGGAACATCAAGGGCATGGATGAAAAGCTCGTTGGCCAGTTCGGATTCAGCATGTCCGCTGCCGGAATTCGTCCCGAGGAACTGGGACGCCACGAACTCGGCGACGAGATCTTCGAGAAGCTCAAGCAGCAGTACGAACAGAAAGAGCATATTCTAAGCGCACCCCAGATGCGCTATCACGAGCGCATGGTCATGCTCAGCGTCATCGACGGCCTGTGGAAAGATCACCTGCTGTCGATGGACCATCTGAAGGAAGGCATAGGCCTGCGCGGTTACGCGCAGCAGGATCCGCTGGTGGCCTACAAGCGCGAGTCCTTCGATATGTTCGAAGCCATGATGGCCAAATTCCAGGAAGACACCGTCCGCTTCCTTTTCCGCATGCAGATTCTCGGCCCCGACGGCCGCCCCATCGACGCACCGCCAGAGCCGCGCAGAATCGTTCCGCCTGCACCACCGGTGGCAAGCGCCGAGCAGTTAACCCTGAATGGCGACGGCCAGCCAACATTCCACGATGCTCCGTCGAGAGAGATTGCGATGCCCACGCGTGCCCCTTCCACAACCATCGATCAGTTGGAGAAGGAGTTCGCCCGCAAGAAGCAACGCGAACTCGAAGCCGCCACGCGCGCCGGAGGTGGAAACGGCAGCCAGCCGTCGCAACGCCGCACCGGCGACAAGGTCGGCCGCAACGACCCCTGCCCATGCGGCTCAGGCAAGAAATACAAGAAGTGCCACGGCGCGGAAGCATAGGGCAGACCTGAATTCGGCTGAAGCGGCAATATCGGTAGAGCGTTGTGCAAGGAGTAAGATCCGAGCGGCCACTGTCGTTAGCACATAATATGTCCGGTGTTTTTAGCAAGTGAAGTGTCCGCATTTTGGGCGACGAGGATGGAGCCATGCGCGAGAGCGTGGAGATCTATCCGCAGACCGCAGCGGAGCGGGCGAGAAGCTCGGCGAGGAACATCGGATTGGGTTGACCTACACGTGGGTCAAGCAGGCGTTGCAGGCAGCCGGCCTGGTGAAGCGCAAGGCCAGGCGGGGCGTGCACCGCAAGCGGCGTAAGCATGACCTGATCGTGATCCTGGATGACGCCACCAGCGATATCTACTATGCGCAACTGGCGCCAGAAGAATCCACCTTCACGGCGATGGCTGGGCTACGGGCAGTGATCGAATGGAAGGGTCTGCTCTGTTCGCTCTATTCCGACCGCGGAGCCCATTTCTGGTATACGCCGAAGAGCGGCGGCAAGTAGATATCACGACGTTTCAGCCGGAGTTCCCATTCTGTTTTGCCCGGAAGCCAGCGAATATACTCTCGAGTGCCAGGCTAAGAAGCTATGACTTGCCTGATTTCGAATCCATTTCAGTGAAGTCTGCCCGCAATGAAAGGGGCGTATGGCAACCACTCTTGCGGTTCCGGGTGAATTGTGATCCACCCGTCAGTTATATCTCGGTAAACAGTCCCTGAAATGCGGCCAGGAATGTCGGGGAGAATTCACGAATCCGGCCCACTTGGCTGTATAACCGGCTACCGGGACAAGTGGCCTTTCATCATTCCGCGATGTGATCCGCAGGAGACAGGTGTACGAGATGGCGACTATTCGGCCATGTGACGAGAAGCGGGTTTTTTCGGGACCCATCTAGCTGATCGATGGCCCTTGCAAGGAGTGCGCCTCGCATTTTCTATCGCCAAGATAGAGTCGATCACAAGTGCGAAAGGGGCGTCGGCAAATGACAAATGAAACCGGCAAGCCAGAGTACGCTATTCGCCGAGATCCGATCACCGACAAAGATCGATGCTTGTAATACGAGAGCCGTTCTTGAACAGATGCCGATCAAGTACGCAGATCATGATTGCCAGCCGCCACCAAGAGCGCTGTAGAGTTGGACGAGAGCGAGGGCTTCGCTCTGCTGTGCACTCACAAGGTTGAGCTGTGCCGCGAACAGGTTTGAATCGTTGGTCAGCACTTCGAGATACCCCGTGGAGCCGCCCTGGTACCGAATACGAGCAAGACGTGTCGAATCCTTCGCAGCCTCGACTAGCTTTTCCTGCTGCTCGCGATAGGCTCGCTGCTTGTTCAAGGCGATGAGGGCATTGGAAACATCGCGGAATGCCCCGGAGATTGTCTTCTGATAGTCGAGGACCATCTCATTCTTGGTTTCCTGCGAAAGCTGAAGTTGCCCGCGAAGCTTGCCGCCTTCGAAGAGAGGCTGAGTCAGAGTGCCCAAGCCGTAGATCGTTTTCCCAGCGGGAACGAAGATGGTTGCGAGACTGTCACCGCCGACGCCTCCGGCCGCGCTGATTGTCAAGTTTGGAAAGAACTGTGCGCGTGCTACGCCGATTTGCGCGTTGGCGGAAATGAGGGTCGCCTCTGCCTGCTGGATATCCGGCCGCCGCTCAAGCAGCCGCGAAGGCAAGCCGGTGGGAAGGTCTTGCGGCGGAGGTGCAAGCGCATTCGGATCGCGGTGAACAATGGGGCCGGGGTTTTCACCGAGCAGAAACGCTATCGCGTTTTCTTGCTGCTGAATCTGCTGTTCGAGTTGAGGTAACTCTGAAGTCGCGGCGTAAAGCAGTTGCTCTGACTGGCGCACGTCCGAGAGTGGAACGGACCCTCCGCTTTCCAGAGTCTTGGTGAGAGCGACGGAGTCCTGCCTTGCCTTGATGGTTGCTTTTGTGATCTCCACCTGGGCATCGAGCGCACGGATCTGCAGATAAGCGGTCGCTACCTGCTGCACAAGCGTCATTTGTACGGCGCGCTGCGCCCACACTTGCGCCAGCAACTGCGCACGTGCGGCCTCAGTCTGTTTGCGATAGAGCCCCCAGAAATCCGGCGTCCATGCCGCCGAAACATTGAACGATCCGTCGACCAGCGGACTTGGAAATTGAGTACCGAGGGAAGACGGGAGGGTTGCGCCGATGGCAGTTCCCCCCACCGTGATACTCGGAAACTCCTGCGAGCGCGTAATTTTGACTTGGGCCTGTTGCTCGAGGATTCGTTTGGCGGCAATGCGGACGTCGTAATTGTTGGCAAGCGCTCTTCGGATCAATTCCTGAAGCTCGGGCTCGCGATAGACAGAAGCCCATTGCTCATCGCCAAAGGATGCCTTAGCGTCGCTTGCAACCGCTGTGTCATCCGCGCCGCGATAGACTGGCGGCGCTGTGACGTTGGGGCGCACATACTTCGGGCCGACATTGCACCCGGCGAGAAGTCCGACCGCCGTCGTCAGGCTTAATCGTGCATATTTCGAGAAGGCCTTCATGCCTGGCCTCCTTCTGCGCCGGGCTCCGCGCCGATGGGTGGGCCCGGTTCGCTCGATGAGACTCCGGGACCGCAGATGGAGTCCATCGTGGTTCCCTTTCCGCCCCTTACGAAGCGATGCGAAAGAAACTCGACTACTGCGAAGGTAACCGGAATGAAGATAAGCCCCAGCATGGTGGAGAGAGTCATGCCTCCCACGACCACAGTACCGAGGATGCGTCTGGAAGCGGCGCCGGAACCGCTTGCGGTCCACAGCGGCAAACAGCCGACGATGAATGCCAGAGCCGTCATGACGATGGGACGGAAACGGAGGCGCGCAGCATCCAGCGCCGCGTCGCAAATGCTTTCGCCGCGCTCGTAGTTCATTTTTGCGAACTCGACGATGAGGATGGCATTCTTAGCGGAGAGTCCGATGAGCATGACGAGCCCGATGGTTGCGAAGATGTCGTTTTCGAAATGCCGGGCATGCAGCGCAAGATACGCTCCCAGAATTGCGACAGGGGTGCTGAGCAGGACGCTGAAGGGCAGCGTCCAGCTTTCATAGAGCGCAGCAAGAATGAGAAAGACGAAGATCAGCGAGAGACCGAAGACAGCCCACGACGGAATTCCCTGTTCGGCTTGCTGTTCCTGGAACGACATGCCGGAATAGTCGAAGCCCGCGCCGGGTGGCATCGTCTCTTTGAAAACTTCTTCAAGTGCCTTTCGTACCTGGCCCGAACTGTAGCCAGGCGCACCGGTGATGTTGAGCTGCGCCGCATTGAATTCATTGAATCGGTAGATAAATTCCGGACCGGTAATGCGGCTGACTTTGACAAGCGAACTGAGCGGGACCTGGCTACCGTTGGCACTGCGCACGTAGAACTGGTCGATGTTCGCGATGTTTGTTCGCGATGTACCTTCCGCCTCGACATAGGTCTGCCACTGGCGGCCGAAACGATTGAAGTAGTTCACGAGGTAGCCGCCCATGAAGGTTTGCATGGTGGTGTAGATGTTGGTGAGATCTACCTGCTGCTGAAGAGCCTTTTCCTTGTCCACGTCGACGAAGAGCTGAGGCACCGCCGGTTGGTACGACGGGATGGCAGCAGCGATCTCAGGCCGCTTCGAAATCGCGCCGAGAAATGTAAATACATTCTTCGTGAGAGTCGTGGGATCGTCCGATCCAGAACGGTCTTCGAGAATCATGGTGACGCCGCCGGAAGTTCCGATACCGGGGATCGACGGAGGGGGAAATGCGAAGGCGATGCCATCAGGATTGCCCGCGAGTTGCTTTTGCAAATTGCTTTGAATGTACTCGAGCTGCTCCTGTTTGGTTTTGCGGACCGCCCAGGGCTTGAGATTCACGAAGAAGAATCCCGCGTTGGTGCTCTGTACCTGGGTGAGAAGCGAGAAGTTGTTGACAGCGATAACGCCTTCGATGCCAGGAGTCTTGAGCAATGCGCTGGTTATCTTCTGTTGCGCAGCATCGGTGCGCTGCGCCGAAGCGCCGTCAGGAAGCTGCAACGCGAGGAACATGTAGCCCTGGTCTTCCGTGGGGATGAATCCGCCGGGAAGGCTGCTGCCCAGGTAAACAGCCACGATGCCAACCAGGACGAGCGCCAACATGGCGAAGGATGACTTGTGAATAAGAACGCGGGATGTGCCGACGAAAGCATCCGTATTGCGACGGAAGAATTTATTGAAGAGCGCGAATCCCCTGCCGAGCAGACCAGGCTTGCGTCCTTCATCGCCGAGGTTTAAGAAGAAGCGAGGCCAGCGCCGGTGACAAGGTGAGCGCGTTGAATGCGGAGATCAGAACCGAGATCGCGATCGTGACGGCGAACTGCTGATACATGCGGCCGGTGATGCCGGGAATTGCCGCAGTGGGGATGAAGACGGCCGCGAGGATGAGGGCAATGGCAACCACCGGGCCGCCCACCTCCTCCATCGCTTTCTCGGTGGCGGACTTTGGATCCATGCCTTCATCGATATGGTGTTCGACAGCCTCGACCACAATGATGGCGTCGTCAACCACCAGGCCAATGGCGAGCACGAGTCCGAAGAGCGAGAGGGTGTTGATCGAAAAACCAAGCGCGGGAAAGATGATGAACGTGCCGATGAGAGAGACAGGAACCGCCAGCAGCGGGATGAGAGTGGCGCGCCAGCCTTGGAGAAAGATAAAGACGACGATGACGACAAGGCCGAGCGCCTCAAGCAGCGTGTACACGATCTCGCGAATGCCGGCCGTCACCGCCTTCGTGGTGTCGAGAGGAACGCTGTACGTAATGCTTGGCGGGAAGGTGGCTGAGAGTTCCTTGATGCGCTGATTGACAGCAGCCGCAGTTTCTACTGCATTGGATCCCGGCAACTGATAGATGGCCATGACGCCGCAGGGCGCCTGGTTGTAGCGGCGCCGAGATTCCGTAGGCCTGATCGCCGAGCTCGATGCGCGCAACATCTTTCAGATGAAGAATCGAGCCATCGGGATTGGCGCGAAGGATGATGTTGCCAAACTCCTCAGGCTTGACAAGGCGGCCCTGCGTGCGAACCGTGTACGTGAACTGCTGCCCCTGCGGAATCGGCTCGCCGCCAATCTGGCCGGCAGGATTGACGTTGTTCTGGGTCTGGATGGCGGAGATCACGTCAGTTGCAGTAACTCCGAGCTTGGCGAGTTTGTCGGGCTGCACCCAGACGCGCAGCGCGTACTGGCCGCCGAATACCTGCACGCGCGAAACGCCTTTCACGCGAGCGATCTGGTCCTGGAGATTGATGATGGCGTAGTTGGTGAGAAAGTCCTGGCTCAGCTTGCCGCCCGGCGAATTGATGGCGATGAGCATCAGCGGCGAGGTGAGCGCCTTCTGCACGGTGAGGCCGGCCGTCGTCACCTGCGCGGGAAGTTGCGACTGAGCCTGGTCAACGCGCAGCTGCGCGAGCACCTGGTCGATATTGGGATCGGTCTTGACATCGAAGTCCACGAAGAGCTGGACCACGCCGTTGTTGGCGCTGACGGAGTTCATGTAGATCATGTTGTCGACGCCGTTCATCTGCTGCTCGATCGGCGTGGACACAGCCTGGCTGACGGTCTTGGCGTCGGCGCCAGGGTAGGTCGCGGTGACAAGGATTTCAGGCGGAACGATGTTGGGATATTGCGAGATCGGCAGCGTGAGCATCGACACGACACCGATGACCACGGTGAGGATGGCGATGACAATCGCCACGATCGGCCGGCGGATGAAGAATTTTGACATGAGTTACCTGCCCGCCGATTGCGCTGACGGAGAAGTGCCAGCATTCGCAGCTGAAGGCTGCGGACTGATCGGCGCACCTTCGCGGAGCTTCTGAAGATTGTCGACGATGACGAGAGACCCGCCAGGAAGGCCGCCTTCGACCACCCAGCTATCGCCGTATTGCGGGCCGAGCGTCACATGTACTCACATGAACCGTGTTGTTGGCGGCGACGGTATAAACCTGCTGCTGGCCTTGAAACTCGGTCACTGCGACCTGCGGAACCAGAACCGCATTGTGAAGCGTTTCGGTCTCGGCTCTCACCCTGCCGAACTGCCCCGGGCGAAGAATGTTGCCGGGATTCGGGAAGGAGGCAGCAATGCGAATCGCGCCGGTCTGCGAATTCAGCTGCCGATCTACAAAAACCACATGACCCTTTTCGGGGATAGACTTCGCCATTCGAAAGCGTCAGGGTCAGAGGAATCTTCGAAGCTCCATGAAGCAGGTCGCTGCCGCCGGCGCCGGCACGCTTGTCAGTGCAAGATACTCGCTGTCACTGATCGAGAAATAGACCTTGATCGGATCGAGCTGCGAGACAGACGTTAGCACCGACTGCGTACTGACAAGATTTCCCACTTGAGTTGTCGCCTGACCCGCCACGCCGGTGATCAACGACCGGACTTGAGTGAACCCAAGATTGAGATTGGCGGTCGCAACCGCCGCCTCTGCCGTTGTGACAGCCGCTTCTGCTTGCGCCCTCTGTTGAATTTCGTTATCAAGCTGGCTTCTGGCAATCGCACGAGCTTCAGCCAGTGGCGTGTCGCGGTTCACGTTGATCTGGGCGAGAGCCAGTTGCGCTTGCGCCTGACCGAGCTGTCCCTGCGCCTGTTGAAGCGCGGCCTCAAAGGGACGCGGATCGATTTCGAAGAGGACCTGGCCCTGCTGGACCTGCGAACCTTCGCGGTAATTCTGGCGGATCAGATACCCATTTGCTTGAGGCTGAATCTGCGCATTGACGTAGCCATCGAGCGTGCCAACCCATTCACCGGTCACAGGCACATCGGTCTGCTGAGCCTTGACAACCGCCACCTTCATTGGCGGTGGCGCGCCAGTTGATGCGGCACTCGCACCTTTGTCGCAACCCGCGAGTAAGGTTGCGCCAACAAGTAGCAAACCAAGAAAAGCGGTTGTGATCGCAGCATTTAGAGAGATTGCACTGGCTTTGTGTCGTTGCCGCACAGTCATACCCAGTCTCCGTTCAAGCGTGAATTGTTCTCTGCGAGGGGTCGTTCGCGCCGCAAGAGCACGTATGCATGTTCAGCTTTGATGAGGCAGTTGCGACGGCGGATTCACAAAGTCAGCCTGCTCGCAATTTCGTATCGCCGTTTCACGGTCAGTCGATAGGTCGCTTCAAAGATTCAGCTAAATTTATTTGTACCCAGCCAAGGTTGAGCTGCATCGACGCGCTAAGAGACAGACTAGAAATCGCGAACGCAAGAGCAGTTTGTCGGCGCTAGCGTCACTAAGCGTCAGTGTGAGCACTTCACCGCGACCACGAAGCAACTACCTCCGGCTGAAATGCTGTTGCGCGGAGGGCAGATCGATCTCAAGGAATTGTATCCTACCGATGAGAATCGGCTAGTCAAACGAATCCGAATGCACTGCCAGCCTGAGAATTACTCAATGCTGGGGCGTTTCCAATTAGTACTGATTCCAGAATTGGCGATCCTGTCTTTTAGCAGAAGTTCCGGAGTGAACGACAACCCATCGGAACTCTGAGGGAACTGATCGGATTCAGAGGCTACTCGGTCCGGAGGACACGCATGGGCGAAACGGACGCTGCTCGTGCTGCGGGAAGGAAGCTGGCCAGGATAGCTGCGGCGAGCAGAACGGCAGCCACCGACAGGAAAGCGGCGAAGTCGAGTGCCTGTACGCCGAACAGAAGGCTCTGCATGGCGCGGCCGACAAAATAAGCACCGATCAGGCCTAGCCCCAGCCCGATGGCGGCAAGAAGTACGCCATCACGAATGACGAGGCCGATGACCCGTTTGCGCGTTGCGCCGAGAGCCATGCGGAGCGCGATCTCATGCGCGCGTTGGGCTACGGAAAACGACATCACGCCATAGATGCCAAGTCCAGCGAGGAACAAAGCAACAGCCGCGAAACTGGCGAAGAGGATGAGTGTGAATCGCTGGTTGGCCATGGATTCGTCGACAACATCGTCAAGGGTCTTGGGCTCGGCAAGGGCGACGCTGGAATCGACCTGGTGCACCGCGGCGGAAATGCTGCTGAGCATCGTCGACGGCTTCTCGGACGTGCGCACGGCGAAGCCCGCTTGCGGCCAGGGAATCTGGTAGAAGGGGATGAGCATCTCCGGATTTTCATCGCGCTGATCCGCGGTGTGCACGTTGTGGTAGGTTCCGACGATCTGCCATGGAACATACCCGCCCAGCTTGGTAACCCCGGGAATTAGCTCCTCGACGAGCACGCGTTGCCGAAGAGGGTCTTTGCCCTTCAGGTATTTGTGCACGAAGTCCTGGTTGACCATGGCCACTTTGACGGCGGCTGCCGCGTCCTGATCGGTGAAGCTACGTCCCGATATGAGCTGTATGCCAAAGGCATTGAAGTAATCCGACGTCACCATGCCGAAGCCTGTGCCTGGGCGTTGCGACGGATCCAAGTAAGTCTGACCACCCTCGAGCATGAACGGCATGCCGAAACCCGCTCCGTAAGGCGGTTGGCCGGTCATTGCCGCTGTATGTTGCACGCCGGGAACAGCAGCGATGTGGGCAAGAATGTCGCGGTAGTAGGCAGAGATCACCTGGGGATCTTTGGAGCGGGTTTCCGGCACCGGCAGAAAGAAGGTGAGGACGTGGTCGGTTTTGATGCCGAGATCGACGTGGGCAAGATTCCAGAAGCTGTGGATGGTGAGGCCGGCGCCGGCGAGCAGGGCAAGCGCGAGCGCGAACTCGCCGATGACGAGAATACGCCGCACGAAATGCTTGCCGGCGCTGGTGCCGGCGCGTCCACCTTCTTTGAGCGTCTCGGCAGGATCGACGCGGGATGCATACCAGGCGGGAGCGGAGCCGGCCAGGAGACCTGCCACTGTGGTGGCGACGAGGGTAAAGAGCAGGATAGGGATGTTGAGGCGCAGATCGGCCTCGCTGGGCAGCGTATTCCGTGGCATGGCGGCGATGAGGCCCTGCAGCATGGCGTAACCCATGCCAACCCCAAGGGCTCCGCCAACAAGAGCGAGGATTAGGCTTTCCGTAAGAAGCTGGGCGAAGATCGTGTTGCGGCCGGCGCCAAGCGCGCTGCGAATAGCCAGTTCCTTTTGTCGCGCCATGCCGCGTGCGAGCAATAGATTAGCGACATTGACGCAGGCAATGAGCAGAACAAAACCCACGGCACCTAGTAGTAACCAGAGCATCTTGATGCGTTCTTTGGGCAGAAAGTCGTTCTTAAGCCCCTCGACATAAGAGCCCCAGCCCTTGTCACTCCTGGGGTAGACCTCGGCGATGTGGGCAGTGACCGAGTCCATGTTCTGCTGCGCTTGTTTGATGGTGACGCCCGGCTTAAGGCGGCCCATGACGAGGAGCCAGTGAAAGTCGTGATTGACCTGTTCCGGCTTGAAGACTAGGGGCACCGTGAGCTGCGCTTCCTGGCGATCGAATATGCCGGGGCGCTGCACGCCGACTACCGTGTACGGGTCGCCATCCATGCGCAGGGTTGTGCCGACGATTTTGGGATTCGAGCCGAGCTTGATCCAAAGCTTATGGGTGAGGATAACGACGTGATCGCGCCCGGCTACTCCCTCTTCCGGTAAGAAATAGCGGCCCAAGAAAAGCGGCTCACCCATCATCTTGGGCATGCTGTAGGTCTCTCGAACGCCGTTGACGTACTCTGGTCTGTCTTTGGTGGCCAGGTTGAAACTCGCGCCGGACCAGGCGCAAAGATCCTGAAACGCAGTATTCTGCTGCTTCCAGTCGAGGAAGTCGCCAGCGGCGACTCCATTGTGAAAGGTCTGAATTTTCGACCAAACCATTACGAGTTGATCGGGTTGCGGATAGGGTAACGGAGCCAGGAGCGTCGCATAATCGACGGTAAAGATGGCGGTGTTGGCGCCGATGCCGATGGCCAACGTGAGCAGAACAGTGAGGGTCAAACCCGGATTTCGGGTCAGCATGCGAAGGCTGAAACGGATGTTCTGAAGATGGTTCTGCATACTTCTCACCTCGTCCGAATTTCTGCTTTCGAGCCCCTCCAATCCTTGGACAAGTGTGTGCGGTCTCGTCTGGATCAGGGGTGACTGCGTAGATCAGCGCTTCAGTTCCTCGGCGCAGCTTTGTTGTGATTGTTAAATATCCGTTACCGTCTGTAGCAGAGCATCTGGATTGCCAATCGGACTAACTGAAAGCAAAGGGATTAAGTCGATCACAGAGAAACTCCGATGTCCGGAAAAGAAAGCGGCGTCCGAAAGCGGACACTGAAAGAATCGCGCAAGCTAGGGGACCTGATCGGTTGACTCCCAACGCGGAAGTTACTTCTTAGACGGTTCAACTCGCACTCCCTGCGAGCAACTGCGATTACTCCGGAAGAGGCGGCATGGCGACTGGGATATCGCGTCCTTCACAGGTCGAACTGCTCCCGTCGCAAAGGGCATCCGATCCAGCCGGCAGAAACTGCAATAGGCTGTCTCGTCGTAAGCCTCGCCCATGTCGAAACTTTGCGACACGCGAAGGTGCGATACGTAAATTGCGCTGCGTTTCAATACGCGGAATGATTAAGTAACGCCGCATACGTTTCGATGTACGAGCCACAAGGCGGACCAATTCAAATCTCGGATGCTCCGTTGCGTGCCGCCCGAGGGCAGTTTGAGGAACGATGACGAACGATCGAATTCTGTTTTGGAGGCACGAGCGCATACAGATCACGTGGCTTTGTCTTCCTATCGATGAAAAGTGTTAGCCGAGGAAGGGAAAAGCAGATCCGCCCTTGTTAGGTAGACGGAAGCGACGCCGGTTTGGGAGTCCAAAGCGATGACACCTGTATGACGAGCATCGAAGATAGCTTCATGGCACATGAATCTAAGCAGAAAAATGAATTGTCGGAGTAGCGTTCGGATTGTCGGCTACACAAAAGTATGCCGAATCTTCGCCCTTTCCCTTCCAGTTTGCGATCAATCGCTCCAAATTGCGCAAGGAGATGCACGCTCTCGCAGCCAAGCGGAGCACTCTAGGTAACAAATTGAGAATCTGAAGGGATTTACATTTGCAGAAGCTGAAGTTCTACCACTGAACTACTCCCGCCTTTTAAATCAAGCTCGGCGAAAGGCTCGCCTTCTCTCCGGTTCCGAGTGCACTCCTCTAACTTCGAAGTAATTGCTTCTTGGCAAATAAGCGCGCGTGACTGAAACCACTCGCCGGCTTCCATCCGATGCCGGTCTATGCGGTAGTCCGCGCGGACATCAAAACGTCATTCTGATTTCAACTGTGGTCGTTCTGAGATTTTCGTACTCCGTGTGTGCTATTCTCCCCGCGTGCCAATCACTTCCTCGCCCAAATTGCAAGTCACCCAGCGGCACACCGCGCTCGTCCGCATAACCCACTGGCTGACTGTCATTTCTTTTCTGGCCCTGCTGGTCACCGGTGCCGAAATCGTCATCTCACACCCGCGCTTCTATTGGGGCGAAACCGGCAACTCCGGGACTCCGGCACTTTTCAAAATCCCTATACCCGCATCCAGAGACACGGTCCCCTCCGGTTACAACTACGTGATGCCCGATCAGAATGGCTGGAGCCGCTATCTCCACTTCGAGGCCGCATGGGCTCTGGTGCTCACCGGACTCCTCTACGTAGTGGCAAGCGTGCTGAACAGCCACTTTCGCAATAACTTGCTCCCTGCGCCGGGCGACCGCAAATGGATCGCATTCCATGCAGTGTTCGCAAAATATATGCGCCGTGCGCCGCCTGATCCGGCAGAAGGCAGCACCTACAACGTCGTACAGCGCACCGCATATCTCGTCGTTATATTCGTCCTTTTCCCCTTCGTCATCTGGACAGGTCTGGCCTTGTCGCCCGCCTTTGACTCCGCGGTACCAGCAACCGTCAACCTGCTTGGAGGACGGCAGTCTGCGCGCACCCTCCACTTCTTCATCTCGGGATTTCTCGTATTCTTCCTCATCGTCCACGTAGCGATGATTGCCCTCGCCGGCTTCTGGAGTCGCACGCGGGCCATGATCACCGGACGAGCCAACATCCCCTCGGAGCGCCCATGAGCAACATCTCTCGCCGCAAGCTCATCACCACAGGCCTTGCTGCAACCGCTGGCGTCGCGGGTCTGGCCACTGCTTCGCACATCGCCCGTCGCTACGGCCTGATCCCGCCCGATGGCGATGGAATCTACGGCCCCGGCGAATCGCTGACCTACGCTGCCCAGCGCATTCTTACCCGGCATTCATTGGCCCGCGAATTTCCTCGCAGCATGATCTCCGAGAAACCCTTCCGCAATCAAACCGCGCCTCCCAGCGATGCATTCAAGCGCCATCAGGCAGTGGGCTTCTCCGACTGGAAGTTGACAGTCGACGGTTTGGTTGCGCATCCCACGTCGTTTTCGCTCGCCGACCTCAAGGCTCTTCCCGTTCACAACCAGATCACCGAAGTTGCGTGCGAAGAAGGCTGGTCGTACATCGCCGAATGGATCGGAACTCCGCTGATCAATGTGCTTGATACCGTGGGCGTCCTGCCGCAGGCGCGCTACGTCGTCTACTTCTCCATCGAGAAGGACTGGTGGGAAAGCATCGACATGGCCGATGCAACGCATCCTCAAACGTTTCTCACCATGGGCATGAATGACGGCGATCTCCCCGTAGGCTTCGGCGGCCCTCTGCGCCTGCGCGTACCTCGCCAACTCGGCTACAAGAGCGTGAAATACATTACACGCATCACGGCCACTGACTCGCTGAAGAGATTCGGTAAAGGCCTGGGTTCCGCGTCCCCCGAAGCCGGATACGCATGGTACGCCGGCATCTGAGACCTGCGCGCCGCCCAGTCTTCGCAAATCACATTCCAGTGCGGCACAAGAGTGATATTCTTGCGCGTCGTCTGATAGTACGAGGAGGATGACTTGAAAAAAGGCATCATACTGGCCATCGCGGGATTGGTTCTTTTGGCGGGGTGCGGAAATCAGCAGGACGAAGCGACCAAAG
The DNA here is from genome assembly GCA_963735215.1 of uncultured Acidobacteriaceae bacterium. GTDB lineage: Bacteria > Acidobacteriota > Terriglobia > Terriglobales > Acidobacteriaceae > Telmatobacter. Next base: position 463,298 of record CAVTKF010000024.1, read on the forward strand.
TTCCCGCTAAGCCCAAATGGCAGGGGGCTCGCTACCATCTCGCATTGGACACGCAGGCAGCAAAACCGAATCCGGCAGGCGTCACCATTCCGGCCATCAAGTACACGGCAAATCCTGACTCGCTGGAGCAGAGAGTCAGCTTGATAGTGCGATTCGACACTTCAGGAGTCAAGAAAGATGGGCCGGTGATGAACCAGATGGTGATGGCCCCTGTCGATATCCATGGCGCGGAAGGCACCCTTCCCGCGGACTACATGGACGCGGCAGATAAAGGGCTGGCGACGTTTCTCAAGGCCTACGGCATCAAGGGAAAAGTAAAGTTAACCGTGGCGCTCGCCAGGTCGTCGCTCTCCAGCAATCCCGGAGACGCTGAACTCAACGCCAAGCGTCTGTCAGATTGGCTACCGGTCGAGGTTGGGTTCAGGAATCTCCATCCGACCAGCTAACTCTGCACTGCCGACAGGCACACGCTGACTTGCTGACTCGCTAATGCGCGAAGTGCATGCTGACCCGCTACCCCTTTCCGGCAAGGACGAGCACCCTTGTGCCCGAAACCCATCAGCGCATTCGCATCAGAGGACGACTAACTTGGCTAACTCCGTTCAGTTCCCGCGAACGGCCACTGCCCCAGGCCTCTCGCCCGAACCATATAAATCACGGTTCCGCTCAATGCGATTCCCGCCGCCACTGCCAGCCCGCCCAGCGCGTTGTTGCGATTCACCAGGATGAACACAAACCCCGCCATCGCCAGCAACGGCGGCAGCGGATACAGCGGAATCCGGAACGGCCGTTTCAGTTCCGGCCTCTGCACTCGTAGCAGCATCACGCCCACGTGCTGCAGAAAGAACTGCAGCAGGATCCGCGTCACCACCAGCATCGTGATGACTTGTTGCAGGCTGAAAAAGCAGAACGCCGACGCCACCAAGCCCAGCGCCACCAGCGACCGGTGCGGAATCCCGTGCTTCGGATGCACCGCCGCCAGAAACCGAAAATAGTTCCCGCTCTGCGCCGCCGCAAACGGCACACGCGAATATCCCAGCAGCAACGAGAACACCGATGCGAACGCCGTCCACATCACCAGCGCCGCAACCGTATATCCCGCCCACTGCCCGAAGGCCGACCGAGCAATCTCGGCGACGAGCTGCACGCGCACGATCGCAGTCTCCTTCACATGCATCGCTGCATCGCGCATTGAAGGCAGCGCCGACAGATTCATCACGACATAAAGCACCGTCACGAATAACACCGATAGCAGAATCGCCCGCGGGATGGTCCTCTCCGGCTGCCGGACTTCGCTGCCCAGGAACGTGATGTTGTAGTAGCCCCAGTAGTCGTACGTCGCGATCAGCGTCGCCTGCGCCAGCCCGCCAATCGCCACCGCAGCCGACTGCGCCGGAGACGTCGGCATATGCCATCCGCCCATCGACGCCGCATGCGTAAACCCCGACACAATCACGCCCGCCATCGCCGCCATCACGCCCGCAAACAACACCCATGCCAGCCGCGTCACCGAACTCAGATTCCGATATAGCAGCGCCATCACCAGCAGGCAGGCCGCAGCCGCCGCAAAGTTCGCGTAGTGCAGCGCGGGCAGTGCCGCAATTGGGGCCGACTCGAGCCCGGGCCAGAACCACGCCAGAAAACTCGACAGCCCGATGCACCCCGATGCAATCGACAGTGGCGCCGAAAAACTCAGCTGCCACACATACAAAAAGCTAAGCCAGTTCCCCGCCCCCTTCGGACCGTAGATTTCTCGAAGAAATGCGTAGGAACCGCCAGCCTGCGGAAACGCCGCGCCCAGTTCCGCCCACACCAGCCCATCCATCACCGCGATCGCCGCGCCCAGCAGCCACGCCCAGACGCTCAGCTTGTAGCCGGCCGCCGCAATCACCAGCGGTAGCGTGATGAACGGCCCCACGCCGATCATCTCCAGCATGTTGAACAACACCGCCGACCGCAGCCCAATACGCCGTTCCAGATGTCCGGATTGGGTTTGCGCGGGGTTAAGAGGGGTCGACACGAAAGGGATCATTCAGCCGCAGTGCTGCACGGATTGTACACTGACCACAACCATGTTCTTTTCTCAGGAAGCACAACGCACACACTCCGGCGCCGCCCTCGCAGCATCTATCTCAGCGGTCTTCCTCGCACTCGCCTCGGGGCCGCAACTGCCCGCGCAGTCCGCGCCCACAGCGCAGTTGCCTGCGTCGGCGTCGCCCGCATCGGAGCTGCCTGCGTCGGAGCCGCGCCTCGTCGCACTCCCGCTCCCCGAAGACCGTGGCGAAGCGAAGCTCGAGCAGACTCTAAAGCGCCTCGGCACGACCGCCAGCCTGATGATGATCGTCGCCCACCCCGACGACGAAGACGGCGCCCTGCTCACCTATCTCTCGCGCGGCATGGGCGTCCGCACCACGTTGTTCACGCTCAACCGCGGCGAGGGCGGCCAGAACGCCATGTCCGGCGAACTCTACGATGCCCTCGGCATCCTCCGCACCAACGAATTGCTCAAAGCTGACGAGTACTACGGAGCCAAGCAGCTCTGGGGCACCGAAGTCGACTTCGGCTTCTCCAAGACGCAGGAAGAATCGTTCCAGAAGTGGACTCACGACCGCGTTCTCTACGACGCCGTGCTCGCTGTCCGTACCGAGCGCCCGCAGGTCATCGTCTCCACCTTCCTTGGCGGCATTACCGACGGCCATGGCCAGCACCAGGTCTCCGGTGAAATCGCGCAGGAAGTCTTCAAGGCCGCTCCAGACCCCAGCGTCTTTCCGGAGCAGCTCAAGCCCGTCTCCGAAGGCGGCCTCGGCCTTCAGCCCTGGCAGCCCCTCGCCGTCTACTCCATGACGCCCTTCGCGCCCGTCACTGAGAAGGGCATGTTTGACTACGCTACCGGCAAATGGGCGCCTGCTAGATTCAAAAACTACGTCACTGGCGAAACCATCACCACCCTTCCTTCTACCGATGTCCGCCTTCCGGTAGGCACTCTCGATCTCACTCTGGGCCGCAGCTACGCGCAGATTGCTCGCGAAGGCTGGGGAGAACAGAAGTCCCAGAACGGCGGTGCCAATCCATCCCTGAGCGGCCCCGCCACTGCCAGTTATCATCTGTGGGCGGTTGCACCAGCAGCCGCGCCGCAAGCATCAGAAAAACTCCGCGATGACGATCTCTTTCGGAACAGTCACGTTAATATCGACACCAGCATCTCCGGCCTGGCCCGCCTGGTAAAGCCGCCTGCCCCCGAATGGCTGTTCTCGGAGCTTCGCGGGATCGACTCCTCTTTGAATCAACTCGAGTCGAAGTGCCCCTGCAACTCAGGACTTTCCACCGCTCAGTTGCTCGCCGACATCTATCGCCAGACCCTCGCACTTCGCGAGAAGGTCGTTGCCGGCAATATCGATGCACAGGGCAAAGCCGGTCTCCTTCTCGAGCTCGACGCCAAGATCAACCAGTTTCAATCAGCCCTGGCCGATGCTTTAGGCCTCGATCTGGTCGCCTTCCGCACCAATGAAGCTCATGCGCAAACTGCCGGCTTCCGTGGCGCCGCAGCGGATGAAGCTTCCGCCAGCGTCTCTCCTGGAGAAGAATTCCGCGTCCATGTCCACGCATCTCAGGCTATGAACTCAACACGTCTTGAGAAGGTCTGGCTTCAGAACCGCACCGGTGAAGAATGGAAGAGCAACATCAGCGGCGCCATTGATCCAACCGCGCCCGTTGCCGATCCCGTGTTCACCGTTCACGCCGCCGACAATGCCGCGCCCACTGCGCCCTTTTTCACCCGCCCCAACATCGAGCAGCCGTACTACGACATCGCAAACCCTCAGTGGCGTGAGCGCTCTTTCGCTCCTTACCCACTTGATGCCTGGGCTGAATTCTCCTTCGAGGGCCTGCCCATCCGCCTGGGCGAGGTTGTGCAGACCCTCCAGCGTGTCACCGGGCCCGGCGGATTCTACGAACCGCTCGTTGTAACTCCGGCCATTGGTGTCAGTGTCGATCCGCAGGCCCGCATCCTCCCGCTCGACGGCAGCGCACTGCCTGTTCGCGTCACTGTCCATACCCAGGCCGCGGCCGACGGAACCGTCACACTCAAGCTTCCTGACGGCTGGCGTTCCGATCCTGCCCAGGCGGAGTTCCATCGCAAGACCACGGGCGATACCGATCCCATCCTCTTCTCAGTCACGCCTGCCGCCGCACAAACTGGCGCCTACGCCATCAAGGCCATCGCGCAGTCCGGCAGACGCAGCTACGATTCCGGCTGGCACAGCGTCGGCTACTTCGGCCTTCGCCCATACAACCAATACGCGCCCGCCGAACTGCGGACCCGCAAGATCGACGTGAAGCTCGCTCCCGGTCTTCATGTCGGCTACGTCATGGGCCCTGGCGATCTCGTCCCCGAGGCGATGGAAGGCATGGGCATAACCCCACACATTCTTTCCAGCTCCGATCTCATCTCCGGAGATCTCAGCTCTTTCAACGTAATTGTCATCGGCATTCGCGCCTACTCTGTGCGTCCCGAACTAGCCAGGGTCCAGCCCCGCCTCGAAGACTTCGTTCGCAACGGCGGCACGCTCGTCGTCCAATATCAAAGCAGCAACTTCCCTGCCCCACTGGCGCTCTCCATGGGCAGCCGCCTCCCCGAACGCGTAGTCGACGAGCAATCCACCGTTAAGCTGCTTGATCCCTCCAACCCACTCCTGAATTTCCCCAACAAGATCACCACCGCTGACTTCGATGGCTGGGTCGAGGAGCGCGGCCACTCGTTTCTCGACTCCTGGGATCCGGGTTATACCGCACTCACCGAGACCGCCGACCCCGGCCAGGATCCCCAGCGCGGCGGCCTGCTCGTCACCCACCCCGGCAAGGGAACTTATATATACGTCGCCTACGCTCTCTATCGCCAGTTACCTGAGTTAGTGCCCGGAGCTTATCGCATCCTTGCCAACCTTATTAGTGCCGGAAAGGAACAGAGCGCCGCTCACTGAAACCCCCGTGAGTGAGGAAAGCATGAGTCCCTCCCGCGCCCCTCATGGTCGCTCGAGCACGCGCTAACTTCTTCATTTCCTATCCTAGATATGAACAGAGTGTTAATTCATAATCCTTTAACAAAGACTAGACGGCGCCACTTACCTTGTTAAAAGTATGTGAATTAGTCAAATATTCATAAAAATCTGCGAGTGTGGGATACAAGACGCAACGAGGACAAGCTATGTCTGTATCTGCCCGCTATTTTTGTGCGACATCCTCGTCTGCATGCACTTCACATTGATCTCACCATGGCTTCATCTTCACGCTTGTGCGGTGATCCACCAAAAGGGCGCCAGGGACAAACGGGCGCCATACGATTCAACCTGATCTGAGAGGAAAAAGACGCCCAATGAAATTCCAAATGAAAATGGCTGCCGCTGCAATTCTGGCAGCCAGTCTCGTTGGTTCCAACGCTTACGCCGGTGATCCCCCTGCGCCCGCGAAAAAACACGCTACAAAGAAGCAGCCTCCCAAACCCACCGTCGAAGACCAGATCAACGCTCTCCGCCTGGAATTCCAAGGCCAGATTGATGGCCTGAAATCCGATCTCGCAGCCAAGGATGCACAGTTGAAACAGGCGCAACAAACAGCTTCGGACGCCCAAGCCGCCGCTGCAAAAGCTGAAGCAGACGCCACCTCCCAGCAACAGGCCAACACTGAAAATGCGGCCGCGGTTTCCACGCTGCAGGCAACGGTCTCCGACATGAAGACCGTCAACGCCTCGGTTGTCTCCAGCCTTACGGATGAGACAGCGGCAATCAAGAAATCCATAAACAGCCCCGCCGTACTTCACTACAAAGGTGTCACATTGGCGCCGGGCGGCTACCTGGCGGCTGAAACAGTGTGGCGTTCCAAGGCCACCGGCGGAGATATTCCGACAGCCTTCAGTGCCATCCCATATGAGCACGCAGACGCGTACTCACTCAGTGAGTTCTATGGCAGCGCTCGTCAGTCGCGCGTGGCCCTGATGGTCGAGGGCAAGCCCGATTGGGGTACGCTGCGCGGCTACTATGAGGCTGACTGGCTGGGGACCGGCATCACGTCAAACAACAATCAGTCCAACAGCTATGTGCTGCGGCAGCGGGTGCTCTGGGCGCAGGCCGAGACACACAATCATTGGGCATTCACCGGCGGTCAGATGTGGTCACTCGCGACCGAAGACAAAAAAGGCCTCTCCAACCTCTCTGGCGACATCATGACTCCCCAGACCATAGACCCGAACTATAACGTGGGCTTTGTCTGGACGCGTCAGTACGGCTTCAGGGTAACCAAGACAGGCAAGTGGGCCGCGTTTGGCGTCGCGGTTGAGAATCCTCAGCTCCTTTACACCGCCTCGATCGCGGGCAACACTCCCTACGCAGTGCTCGGCAGTGCGGGTGCCAACGGCGGCAACTATAACGCTGCGGTCAGCACGGTCGCATCGACAACCTATGTCCAGAACTACACGCAGGTGGCCGGAACAACGACCTATCTGCCGGTCTACAACACCGTCACCGCCAACACAAACATCGCAAACTATTCGTTCAACTATGCACCGGACCTCATCTTCAAGCTCGCGCTCGATCCCAAATGGGGTCATTACGAGATCATCGGAATCGGCCGATGGGCTCATGAAGAGATTTATCCCGGTGTCACCACTGATATCACGAAATACGGTGGGCAGAAGGATATCGTGACCGGAGCGAATGTTGCTCCCTCGTCGACCACCGCCGGCGCATTCAGCAACAGCATCAGCATGGGCGGTATCGCAGGCAGCTTCCGCATTCCCTTCGCAAACAACAAGGTTTCGTTCGGCGCTAAGGGCATGTATGGGCCGGGTCTGGGCCGGTATGGAAATACAACCCTTTCCGACGTAACAGCGAACAATTGGGGCGGCCTCTCTCCGATCCACAACGGCTCTGGCTTGGTCACGCTTGAGATCAATGCGACTCCCCGCCTGTTGATCTATGGAAATTACGGCATCGACTACGCCAGCCGTGTCGATTGGTCAAACGCGTTGTCGACCACGCTCGGCGGCCCTACGGCAACATTCTGCCCAACCGGGTTCACCTTAGCTTCACAGTGCACCTCGAAGCCTACGGCCGCGCAACTCGCAGCCGGCGGCACCTGGGGTGGGCACTGGGGCGCGCCTTCACTTGCCGCAGTCGGCTACGGTTCGCGGCTGACAAGCAACTCTGGTTGCCTCACCAACACGGCTCCTGGCTTCAACGGCGGGTCAACAGGCTACTATCCCGGCGGCTCTTGCGGAGACCAGACGCGGAACGTGCAGGAGTCAACCGTTGGCTACTGGTATGACATCTACCGCGGCGAGCATGGCCGGCTGCGTCAGAGCATCCAGTACAGTTACGCTGAGAGGTTTGGTTGGTCCGGCGTGGGTGGCATCCAGGCAAAGGGTATCGACAACATGTTCTGGACCTCCTTCCGTTACTACCTCCCATAATCCGCAGCTTCTCATCACAACAAAGGGGCAGTCCTCATCGGACTGCCTTATTTTTGCCGGCCGTGAATTCAGCCCGCGTCGCTATTCGATCTTCGGCTCGCCCGTCGACAGAAACGCGACCCCATCAATGCTTTGTCCCGACGCAAGCACATCACGCAGTTTCTCCGGATTCGCGCCACTCCGCTCCGCAGCCGACTGAATCAGCCGTATCGCTGCCGGTGGCGTCGTCGCAGCCGGCAGTCGGAAGATCCACGGCACATTGGTTGACGTCAGCATCTTATCTTCGCTGAGCGCGACCACCGGTACAAACGCCTTCAACGCAAGTTGCTCAGCCAGGTGCGCCGCGTCCCGATCCAACGCCAGAATCGCCAGCGCATGTTCGTCCATCAGCGCGTGCACCAGTTGCGTCGATGCCGCGCCCCAGTTCTGATCGCTCGCGACGGGAAGCAGCGTCCATGGCCTGCCCGGCCCAATCACTCCACGAAGCTGCGCCTGCATCTCCGCCGATTGCGCCACCGCGTCAGCATGAGGTCCGAACAGTACAACCTTCAGCGAACCACCCGGCACGTCCGCCTGGCGTGGCCCTGCGTAGTCAACGCCATCCTCGCCAACTCGCGCATAGGGTGCGTTCGATTGTCCCGGCGACCTCATGCCGTCCATCCGCGCAAGCGGAGTTGGCCGCACCGCAGGTGCCATGGTTGCCACGCGATACGAAATCGCCCCGTCGTGCACCGTGCCCAAATACAAATGCGCCACGTTCTTCTGGTTCGGATCGAAGATCATGTGTCCGGTCACGCCGTCGTACTCTGCAATATCCGCAAGAGCATCATGAATCCGCGCGCGATTCAGCCCCGCCTTGCAGATGGAATCCAGCAGCACGTTCATTGCGTCATAAGCCAGCGAAGCAAACTGCTCCGGCTTCTCGTGGAACCGCGTCTCAAACCGCGAGTTGAAATCGAGCCACTTCGGATCATTGCGGGTTGGGTCATAGGGAAACACCGCTTCAAATCCCTCCGCCGCATCGCCGGCCTGCGCAAGCAACTCCGGTCCCAAAGTCCGGTAGGACCCAAACACACGCTGTTTCATTCCCAGCGCCTTCATCTGTTTCAAAATGTTTGCCGCCGGAATCTCATCCGCCCACAACACAATCGCATCCGCGCGCGACGACTGAATGATCTTCAGCTCCCGCGTAAAATCCGTATCCCCAGGCAGAAACTTCTGCTCAATCACCACTGGATGCCCAAGACGCCGCGAAGCATCGCGAAACTTGAGCACGCCAAAGCGCCCATAGCGGCTGTTCACGCGCAGCAGTGCTACGCGCTTCAATCCAAGTTCGGTAAAGATACGTCGCGCCAGCGTCAATCCCTGCACGCGATCATCCTGCAAGTCCGTGAAATACCACGGAACATACGTCTCCGGAATCGTCGGATCCGTCGACGCCGAGTTGACGATCGGAATCTCCGCTTTCAGCGCAACCCGCAAGGCGATGTGCGTGGACTCGGAACTGACGGAGCCAAACATCGCCCAGTCCTCGTCGTCGTAAACCATCTTTACGATCTCGTTCGATGCAGAACCCCATATCGACGGATCGGTGGCGCGGTCTTCTCCATAAACCGTCTGTGCCTGCCAGTTATCGTAGTCGTTATGCAGCATCAGCTTGAACGGCTTGTCGCCGTAGCCGCCGCGCGCATTCGCCTCCTCCACTGCCAATTGCGCGCCGTGTAGCATGCGCAACCCGAATTTCTGCTCCGGGCTGTGCTCGATCGGTCCAAAGAAACCGATACGCACTTCGGTCAGATTCTTCGGCTCCGGAATGTCACGCCCTGCGCCGGTATAGATGTTCGGATGGATGTAATTCAGATCGTATGGCTTCGCGAACTTCTGATAAGGACTCAGGTCTTCCGGTTCGCCCGCATACGGCTCAACGACACGATCCTTCGGCGGACCCGGCGGATGCGCTCCACACTCACAGGTACTACTTTTCGCTGCTTCCTGCCCCGCCAAACCCGCCGTTGTGCCGGCGGCCAACGCACAGGCCGCCACCATCAACCATGCCTTACTCATCGCACTGCTCCTTACTTCGCCGTCTTCTCAGTTCGGAACATCGCAATTGCTTCAATCTCAATCAGCAACTCCGGCCGGCACAGATGCGCCTGGATTCCCGTCGATGCGGGCAGCGGATCAAGCCCCTGCTCCTTAAAGAAAGTGGTGCGCTCTTCGTTGAACGCGTCATAGTCGCGATCGATGTCGCGCAGGTAGCAGCTGGTGCGCACAATGTCGTGCCACGAGCAACCTTCGCTCTCCAGCAGGCCGGTAATGTTGTCCAGTGTCCGCTTCATCTGCGCGCGAAAATCGCCGATATGCACGCTCACGCCGTTCTCGTCGATCGATGCCGTGCCAGAAATCAGCAGGATCGTCAGTCCATTCAAATCGATCCGCATGCCGCGCGAAAAGGAACTCGGCTTGGCATATGCATAGGCTTCGTTGAGCACGCCATGGTTTGTCATGGCACGCTTTTGGATTGGTGCGTGTGCGATGGTCTCCAAAATCTCTGATAAAGCAATCATGTCTTTATAGCTCCTTATGGCTGATGAATCCCGTGACTTAAACCCTTGGCAGTGGCGACCCAGATGTCGCTGCCCTGAAAATCAATTCCCAAAACATAGTTGTGCGCTGGCGCCGTGCTCACAGCGATAGACGAAACCTCCCCTTTTTCATCGCGAACGGTCATCTCCGGCTTCCCTGTAGTAAGGGACGGACGGTAGACGGCCCAGTTGACGCCGTCGTAGTAGGCAAGCCCCTTGTCGGTGCCAAACCACGCACGTTTGGCGTCCACGCCTTTCACGACATTTGTAAAGTTCGAGGGAAGCCCGCTGTCTTTGGTCAAGAAGTTATGCCAGTAGCGGCCATCGTACCGGCTGTCGCCAAAGTACGTAGCCACCCAAAGAATATTATCCACATAACTCACCGAAGTCGTAATCTCGTGGATTAACCCCTGATCTTTGAACAGCACCATCTCCGTCTCGCCGTCAGGATCTTCGTACTTGTCCCAGATCTTCTTCTGCTGGTCGTATTCGAGAATCCCGCTGCCCCACACCGCGTAATACACCTTCGTCGGAGTTGCAGCAACGCCATAAACCCAGATCTCGATCATCGGCGTGTTGCGTTCGTTGAAGAGCGACCACTGCCCGGTATGGAGATCGAGCTTGCATCCGCCCGCAGCCGTCGCTACCCACACATTCTCGCCCTCCACAGACACGCCATACACCACGTCGTTGCTCAATCCCGAATTCAATTGCGTGTAAGTGTCGATGCGCCCACCGGAGACGCGGCTCAACCCGCCCATCGTCCCTGCCCATACATCCCCCGTGCGCTTGTCGAGCGCCAGCGACAATACCGCGCGATGCGCCAGCCCGTCCTTTGTCGTGAAGATCTTCCACTGGTGATTCTCGTAAAGCCCGAGCCCGTTCTCGGTCCCGGCCCATATCCGATCCCCATCCACAAGCACGCTGAACACGTGATCATCCGGCAGCCCATTCGCCGTCGTGAAATTCTCAAACTGGAAGCGGGGCATCGCGGGAATCGAGGTCTTCACAACGGAACTCGCAACTTTGTGAACCGCTGGAGTTGCAGCTTTCGTCTGCGCCGCGGCCCCGGTTGGCACAGCAAGCAGCATTACCACCGTTGCGATCGTAAGAATTGCTTTCATCGCGTCCTCAGGTACTCGATCAGATCGTTGAGCTCATCTTTGGTCAGGTCGTTGGTCCGGCCATGCTTGTCTTGTGGATTGAAAACCGTCCAGATCTGCTCCAGCGTTGCCGCAGAACCGTCATGCAGGTACGGCGCGGTAATGGCGATATTCGTTAACTGCGGCGTATCCAGCAGACCAGAGTTGTCGGTCGCCTTCTTCGTACCGACGTCGAACGATTTCTGATTCGTCCCTTTCTCTCCGCTGTGGCAAAACACGCAGCGATTCGTCTCCGGTATCGGATTCCCGAACTTGTCCTTCTCGCGCACAAACAACGCATGCCCCCGATCCTGCGCTGCCGTCGACTCACCGCCTGGCAAACGCCACCGATTCGGCCGCGGCGGCAAACTGCGTACGTACACCACCAGGTCCGTCAGCGTCAGATCGTCGTAATTCTCAGCACGCCAGAAATACTTCTCCGTCCGCGGTCCACACTCCGTCGGCAGATTCGGATTCCCGCCGTTCCACTTGAATGGCTCTGTATCCTTCACCGCTTCAATTGGCCGATTGTCAACAATATCGCGGCCAAACCCGTCCGGCTCCAGGTCCCACTGCAGTCCATCGAAGGTCGAATCGATGTGACAGTTTGCGCAGCCGATCTGACCCTGAAAGGAATAGCGCGCCGTGTAAAACGTCTGCTCTCCGTGACGCAGAACCGACATCTGCTTCGGTCCGGCAAGAGCAATCGTGGATGCCACTCGATGAGTCTTCGTATCAATCACGCTAATCGTGTCTTCCAGGCGATTCGCCACCAGCAGCTTCGACCCATCTTTCGTCAGCGCCTCGCCGCGCGGATCATGGCCCACCGCAATCCGCCCCGCCACATAGTTCGCACTCGCCGACATATCCTGCGCGTTCGACCCTGGATGCGCGCGCGCGTACCTGATCAGCCGTGGAACATCGACGACTGTGACCATCTCCGACCCGCCGCAGGTGATGAACATCCGCGACTTGTCCGGCGTGATCGCAATCCCAAAAGGCCGCACGGCGTACCGCTCCAACTCATCCAGCGGAACCTCCACTGGCTTGCCTACATCCGCACCAAACAGCGTTAGTGTGTCCGCGAACGCCCCGCCATGCTCCAGATGCGCCAGCGGCACCAGGTTCTTCGGGTGCATCGTTGTTGCGATGCCCAGTCGTCCATCCGCCGAGAACGCCACATGAAAGCTATGCGCGACATAAGGCAGAGCGATACGATCAACGACGACGGCGCGCGCTGAATCAATCACCGTGATCTCCGACGCCGGCGGCGTTCGATGTGCCGTTGCATTCGGATACACATGCGTCACATAGAGCCGGCTTCCATCCGGAGACGCCGTGATGTAGCTCGCCCCGCGCCCCGCCGCAAGCCGCTTCTCCTCAGCGCCGGTACTCGCATCGAGCACAGCAACGTCGTTGGAGATACGATTCGCCACAAACAGGTGCTTGCCCGCGCGATCCTCCACCACGCTCGAAGGCTCCGCCCCAACCGGCCACGTTGCCGCAATCTCCAGCGTCTTCGTGTCAATCACCGAGATCGTGTCATCCCATGAATTCGCGACAAACAACCGATCACCCTTCGATGAAAGCGAAAATCCCCGCGGCACCCGGCCGACCTCAATCGTCTTGACTGGCGCATAGCGTTTTGCATCCAGCACCCGAACCTGCGCACTCTCCTGGCACAACACGAAAAGCCGCGTTCCATCCTGCGAAAACAGCATTTCAACCGGCGACGCGTACTCCAGCCGTTCTCCAGTTTTGCCGGAGGCCACAGAAGCACGTGCCGCTCGTCCACTCCACGCAAAAATGACGAGCAACGCCGCACACATGACCGCCAGCGCACCGACTGCCGCAGCCGCGTTGTGCCCTCGCCGATTCACTTCGGCTCCTCCACCGTCAGCACGCGATCCACTCCCTGCTTTTCAAGTGTCTGTTCGCGCCCGCTCGGCCACTTCACCACAATTTTGTCGATTGCCGTAGCCGCGCCGAGTCCGAAATGCAGCCGCCCATCATTTTGCGAGAGATATCCGGAACCGGCAACTCGCTCCGCCGTCCAGCGCCGATCGCCAGCGTTCACCTCAACCCGAGCCCCAATGCCATCGCGATTGCTCTTCGTCCCGACCAGTTTCAGCGCAACCCAGTGACCCGTATTCGTTGAGACATTGTGCACCAGCGTCCCCTTAGCGCCGAGATTCACAAGGAACGCATCGACCTTGCCGTCGTTGTCGTAGTCCGCAAAGCATGCTCCACGTGCCACCGTGCGCTCGCTCAGCACCGATCCAGCGCCCTCTGAAACATCCGCGAACCGCCCGTTGCCGAGCCCGCGAAATAGCGTATGCTCCTGCGGGATCAGGTGAATCAGCCCGCCGTGAAAAATCAAAATGTCCGGATAGCCATCGTTGTCGAAGTCGTAGACGCCCGTACCCCAGCTCACATACTGCGCGTTCGTCTGTGACACTCCATTCGAAGCACCGATATCTTCAAATCCCTGTTTGCCGCTATTACGGAGCAATCGATTGTAGTGCCCGTCGGTCACCCACAAATCCAGAACGCCGCGGCCTTCGAGATCCGTAAACACGGGCCCCATCGACGAAGTCGATTCACCGTTCTGTCCAAACGCTGTGCCCGTATCGTTGGCAACTTCTTCGAATGTTCCGTCATGCTTGTTCCGGAAGAGAAAATTTTCCGTGCGGTCATTGGCGACATAGATGTCGTCCCATCCATCGTTGTCGAAGTCGGCCGCCGTCACGCCCATCGTCCGCCCGACAAACGCAGCGATTCCCGATTTCTCCGAAACATCCGTAAACGTCCCGTCGCAGTTGTTGTGGAACAGCTTGTTCGTCTCGCCCTCATAATCGAGCGGCCCCGGATAGTTATCGGCTGCGTAAAACGCACGATACTTGGGATCGAATTTCACATAGCGTCCAACAAACAGATCGACGCAGCCATCCTTGTCGTAGTCCAGCCACGTCGAACTGATAGCCCAGCCATCCACCTTGATCCCGGCCTTCGCGGTTACATCAGTGAAGTGGCCGTTGCCGTCGTTGTGGTACAGAATCGTCTTTCCGTATCCCGTCACCAGCAGGTCAACGAATCCATCGTTGTCGTAGTCGGCTGCCGTGACCGCCACAGCATACATATCCGGATCGAGCCCGGCCTGCTCCGTCACATCCGTAAAGTGCCCGTCTCCGTCATTGCGATAGAGATGGTTGTGCGGCGGCGGCACTGGCTTATCCTTCAGCGGATAAGGATGCATCGAATCATCGAGAGGCCTTCCGTTTACCACGTACAGCGAAGGCCGGCCTGAATTGTTGTAGTCAATCCAAACGCACCCTGCGCCTGTGCCTTCCAACAGCGAACCGAGTTTGGCTGAACCAAAGCTGTGGGTGTAGTTGATCCCCGCCTTTGCGCTTGCATCTTCAAAGCGAATCGTCGACTTCGCGCCAGGGCTCGTTTGCGAACCAGCCACCGCCGAGGCGGCCGGAGGCATACCGGTCGTCTGCGCCAGCGCAATAGAGGCGGTGCTCAACAAAAATAGAAAAGTGCGGTATGACACTCAGTTGCCTCCCCGTGGCAAGGTCTGCGCCGATCCGGTCAGATCCACAGGCGTCGTAGTGTGCAGCAGAACTGCGGGCACGCGATTCTCCGCTGCGTGCTCCGGTCCCGCGTGGCATCCCACGCAAATCCGCTGCTCCCCGCGCCGTATCCAGAACCATCCGTGCTCCTGCCGCAAAACAGAACCCTTCGCATCCAGAAGCACGAACCGAATCGCCCGGTCCGCCGGCGCCTTCACAAAAAACGATCCATCGTCTTCAACGGGAGCCGTACCCATTGCCACCGCACGCCCGTCCGCATCCTGCATTTCCAAACGAACGGTCGCAGGCACGCCTTTCAGCGCGCCATCGCGCGAGATCCGCGCGTCCAGAGCCAGCAAATTCGCATAATCCCAGTCGTGCAGCCCCGACGGATGCCGCCGCGGGCGTTCGCGCGCAGCCACCACCACCGGCTCAACGAGGTCCTCGCCGCTCTTCGCCAGCACCGTCCGCATCGTCGCAGTTCCCGGCTTCCAGAGCTTCAGGGCAAATTTCGCATTCGCCGAATCGCGCGCACTTACCAGCCACTCGCCCGAAGCTGTCTCTGCGATCGCCCCGGCATATTCGCCACGCGGAGACGCCACTCGTTCTTCATGTGCCAGCGGCGACGTGAACCGCGCCAATGACGCACCATGCGTAAACACCACGTCGCCGGACTTAAGCTGCTTTCCACCCCACCGCGCGCCGGCAGCATTCGCCGGATGATCGCAGCGATAAGACTCCACTCCGGATCCGTCCGAATAAACCAGGTACATCTCCGGCGTCGGGCCTTCACCCAACGGAAATCCCGCTTCAAACAAAATGCGTCCGTCCGCCAGCACATCTGTCGGTACGGCGCTCGCACCCGTATACGTCAGGGGAAGCACAGCCTTCGTTCCCGCTGGCTCAATCTCGTCGAGCGCCTTTGACTCCATCAGACGCGCCGACTGCAATTGAAATCCCTGCGGCGTACGCAGCGCATAAACAAACCGCCACCCTGGCAAATACAGCGGTCGAATCGCGTCCGCCGAACCTGATGTAACCTGCCGCGGCTTCCGATCGCTCAGTGTCAATTCCCAAATCTGCCACGGATCGCCAGCCGCCTTCTTCCCGGCAAACAGCACACTGCCACCATCGAACGAAACGCTCGCGTCCGCGCTCGCCGCGAACTCCGCCACCAGCGACTCCGCATTGCCGTCGTGAATCAGCAATAACTGCGCGCCCTTCGGGAAACGCTCACCACCGCGCGATGCGGCCAGCGGTTCATACACCGGCGCAGCCGTCACGATCACGTCAGACCCAATAGATTGTGAGATAGGCGGTGCGAACCCACACGTCGCAATCAGCAATATGCTGCAGATCGTAGCCCCGGCCACTCTGAAACCAACCTTCATCCAACTGTCTCCAGGGTCCGGGCAGGCACCGCCGCTCCGCGTAACGCAATATACGGTTCGATCGACGCCATCATCTCGTCAAACTCCGCAAAGTTCAGCGACTGCTCGCCATCGCTCCAAGCCTTCTCCGGCGTCGGGTGCACCTCGACGATCAGCCCGTCTGCGCCGGCAGCCACACCAATCCGTGCCAGCGACGGAACCAGTTCGCGAAGCCCGCATGCATGGCTCGGATCTGCAATCACCGGCAGATGCGAAATCTGCTTCAGCAGCGCGATCGCCGCCACGTCAAATGTGTTGCGCAGCGTTGAATCAAATGTACGGATGCCGCGCTCGCACAGAATCACATTGGGATTGCCATTATCCAGCACAATCTGCGCCGACTTCATCAGATCGCCGACCGTGGCCATCATCCCGCGCTTCAGCAGGATCGGCTTGCCTGACTTCGCCGCAGCCTCAAGCAGCGTGTAGTTCTCCATGCTCCGCGAGCCGATCTGCAGAATGTCTGCGTACTCAGCCACCAGCGGCACATCTTCTTCGCTCATCACTTCTGTGACGATCGCAAGACCGGTTTCCGTGCGAGCCTTTGCGAGCATCTTCAGCCCAGCGAGGCCATGACCCTGGAATGCATAAGGGGAACTGCGCGGTTTGAAAGCGCCGCCACGAAGAATTTGCGCGCCACCCCGCCGCACATGATGAGCTGTAGAGAGAAGCTGCTGCTCGGTCTCAACCGAACATGGGCCGGCCATGATGATGAAGTCGCCGCCACCAATTTCGAGGTCCAACACCCGCACAACTGTCTGCTGGTGTTTGTCGCTCTTCAATACATCACTAGCCTCGGAAAATCGCTCCTGCCAACTTGCGCGCACCCGCTGCGCTCCAATCCGGGGAAGCGTCAGAGTACCGCTCCCGGCACACTGTCGCCTCAATCCAAAGGTTGAGGTGCAGAATCAGCAACTTACCGCACCCACCACACTGGTTGTAAATGTGAGCAGGATCACTTGTCTGTGACGGATAAACTTGACTGCATTGCAAGCAGAATGGATTTCGCTTGATTGGCTCACAAATAGGCCCACGTTTTGAGTGATGGGCGACTTCAATCAACCCAGCAGAAACTTGTCAGAAATGTGAACGCGTGTGGGCGCCGCAACCTGATAGCTGATGGCTGACGGCTGAAAGCTGCGAACCGACCGTCATCGGCGGAGGCGAAAAACCAAACGCCCGATCCAAAATCCCCGCCACGCCCAGAACCACTTCATCCTCAAATGGTCGCGCCGCGATCTGCACCCCAATCGGCAACCCCTCCAGCGAACGCCCCACCGGCACCACCGCCGCCGGCGCCCCCAGCGTGTTGAACCACTGCGTGTACCGCACGGCGTCGAGATACTCCACCGTCTGCCCGTCGATCCTCCACTCTCGCTCGCCATGCTTCCACGCCGGCACACTCGCTACTGGGCAAAGCAGCACCGGAAACTCACGCATCTCTTCCAGCGTCTTCGCGCGCAGCAGGTCCATCTCCGCCCAGGCATTCAACAACTCAGTCGAACTCAGCGGCCCAGTCTTCTCCGCAATTTCAAGAAACTCGCGGAAAATCGGACTCAGTTTTTCGCGTCCGCCACGAACCTCAGGCTCATAGAACATCGCTCCACACTGCACAAAGAATGTCCACCAAAGCTTGCGCAATGGCTCCAATGTTCGCGGCCGAGACGGCTCCACGCAAAACCCTGCGTCGCGCAACGCTGCAGCAGCCGCACGCACCGCTGTACGTGTCTCCGCAGTCACCGGCGTGAGTCCATCATCCTCAAAAAAACCAATCCGTATTCTGCGAAGCTCTGACTCGCTTACCTCGCGCAGCGTCACCGGTGGGCTCGCCGGATCAGTGTCATCCTGTCCGCTCAGCGCGCGAAACATCAGTTCCACATCCGCCATGGTTCGTGCCATCGGCCCAATCGCGCCCAGCGTCGAAAACGGCCCTACGCACGGCGGCAAATGTCCACGCCCTGGAATGCGACCTGGCGTCGGCTTCAGCGAACAGATCCCTGTAAAGTGCGCAGGCACCCGCACCGAACCTCCGCTGTCGGAACCAAGCCCAGCCGCCGACATGCCCGCCGCAATCGCCGCCGACTCGCCTCCGCTCGATCCGCCCGGCGTGCGCTCCAGGTCCCACGGATTCCGCGTCCGCCCATGCAGCAGATTCGCCGTCTCGTAGGCCATCAGGAACTCGGGACAATTCGTCGTGCCCAGTATCAGTGCACCTGCAGCGCGAAGCCGCGCCACCACAACCGCATCCTCGCGCGGAATTTCTCCCTTGTGGTTCAGGCTCCCGATCTCGCACCTGTGTCCCATCGTCGCGATCGACGACTTCACCGTCACTGGAAGCCCATGCAGCGGCCCGCGCGCATTGGCAGGTACGATGTCCATCGCCCGCGCTTGCTCCCGCACCCGCTCCGCATCGAAATCCGCAAAGGCATTCAGCTGCGGATTCAACCGCTCGATCTGCGTGATATGCGCCTCGGCAAGTTCCAACACCGAAATCTCCCGCGCTCGCAGCATCTCCAACTGCCGCACAGCCGGTTCAAGAACCAGTTCACTCATCGCACGTACTCACAGGAATAGCCAACAAAGCTCTCACCCTGAGCGAAGCCGAAGGATCTGCGGCTGGAAAAATCAGCCACCGGCGCGAAAACTTGGGCGCCCCATCCAAGCTCCGCTTGGGTGGGAAAGCACGATCTCGACCAGCGATTGCGGATCACGGTCTGGCTGCTTGCTTCGGCAGAGCCACCGCATCATCCGCTGGCGTGGACGGCATCAGTTTGTAATCAAACCGATACGACCGCACCGGCTCCCCCGAATCAAACCGGTCGTTCCACTTCAACTGATAATCGATGGCACCAGCATCATCCGGGAACTTCTCGCCGGCCGGATATGGATACGTGCTCATCTTGTGGAACGGAAGTTGCGCCACCGTGAATGGCATCGCGTCCCACCAGTCCATGTCCTTCACATACCCATTCGCGTAGAAGAAGTAGTCGCGCTTCCATCCCGCTGGCAGCGTCGGCAGTCTGGTCACGTCAAACTCCGTAGCAATCTCCTCGCCGCTGCCGAAGATTGCGTAGCGGTCATCCACGCCCTTCACCAGCTCCGTCACATCCCCCAGGTGCGTGTAGTTCCCGCGCTGATGCTGGAACGGCCCCGTCAAACTCACACGATCGTAGTCATAGTCGAGATCACCCGGGCTCTTCCCATCGATCTGCGTCGGATACCCGCGGAACCGCTCCGTCGCCAACGCGAGCGGCACCTCAGTTGTGCGGTTCTGTGCCTCCGCATTGTTGTCGATCAGCACCTGGTCCCAGTAAATTTCCAGATTGCTCACCAGCCGAATCTTGCGCGTTCCCACGGGAAGCTTCCCCGTCAGATCCACTACAATCGTCCGCTCCAGTCCCGCCGGGAATCCTGCCTCACCCGGGATCGTCACCCAAGTTCCATCCGGCTTCTGCGCTTCTACATACGGCGAGATAGGTTTGATTCCCGCCTGCCACGCCGCATACAGCGACGATGCGCTGAAGTAGTTCACATACCCCGTCATCAGCAGCTTCAACGGCGAGCTCGCATTTACGTCGCCGAGGTCTAGCGTCAGCGAATGCACATTCGCAAGCCCGTCATACGGCGTCGCCGTAAAGCCGCTGGCAAATTTGTGATCGCGCCGGCTCAACATGTCGAGCACATCGCGACCCTCGCCATCCCACGCGCCCACCGGCAGTCGCGCGCCCCGCGAAGCAACCACGCGCCCCGAAGCAAATGGCGGATCGTCGAGGAATCGCTCATCGGGGTTCACCTCGACGTCCTCCGGATGATCCACCGCCACCAGCCGCAGTTGATCGATGTAATTCACCTCTTCCATCGGCTCGATGAAACGCAGGCTCAGCTTCCCATCCACGCTCGCCAGCCGATCGCCATCCACCTTGATCCACTCGCCCGAGTTCGGAATATTCTTCCGCGTCGGCGTAAACCAGTGCCCCACTACCGCCGCGCCAATCACATCGGTCACAAGCTTGTATTTGTGCCCATCCCACGCAAACAGCACCGGGCACGAACTCCCGCGCCGATCCGCCTCTTTCATGGCAATCACTTGCGTATGCGGCAGATCAATTTCGTCCTGCAAAATTCCCGTCGGCCATAAAATGCGCAGCAGATCAATGTGATCCGCGTCGCCCAGCCCGACGAGCAACTGTGGCGGAGCCTGCGTGGCCAATCCCGATGCTCCCGCCAGTTCCCACTTTTGCCACTGCCCGTTTGCAAAGATCTCCACCTTTGATCCGATGGCAGTCTTGTTGTCCGCATAGCCACTCAGGTCGAGCCGCACAAAATGATTCTTGTTCGCGCCCACGTTGCGCAGCAGCACCGGAGCCGCATTCTCCTGCGTCACAATCAGGTCCGGCGCACCATCGCCATCCACATCCGCCGCAATCAATCCTCGTGGAGACTTGAGCACCACGTTGTCCAGCCCCAGCGCGTGGCTGACATCCTCAAAGGTCCCATCGCCCTTGTTGCGAAATACCTTTACACGCGGACCGGCAGCGGTCTCGACAATCGCCGCCAGGTCAACCCATCCATCGTTGTCGATATCGACAGCCGTAACGCCCCATCCACGAATCGCACCATGCAGCGGCAGCGGCACGGGCTCGAATCGCCGCCCAACATTCTGCGGCCCGGCCACGTTGCGCCACAGCGTCAGACCCGGCGGCCCAATATGGGTCACCGCAATATCCATCCATCCGTCCTTGTCGTAATCAAGAACGGCAATGCCAGCAGTCGGAGCAAACGGGATAACATCCAATGTCGCATTTCCCCCACTCGTGCGGAATGTCACGCCTCCCCCACTCCTGGGTTCAAATAAAGGTTGGGCCGGGTATTTCCCTTCTCTCGGGTTCACGTAAAGGATTGGCGCAGGACCATCCCCTGTCACCGCCAGGTCCACTGCTCGATCGTTATTAAAGTCCGTCAGAATCGCGGCCGACGTCTTCCCGCTGCCACCGAGCCCGGTCGGCTCCGTCCACTCCGTAAACGTCTTGTTCCCGTTGTTCCTCCACAGAACATTCGGCGTGTCACCGTCCTTCAAGGGAGCGCCCGTCAAAAACAAATCCAAGTCCCCATCATGGTCGTAATCCACAAAGGTGATCCCCGTCGGCTTGTTCCGCACGGCCAATCCCGCCTCCGCCGTCACATCCTCAAATCTGCCCTTGCCCAGATTCCGAAATAGCCGAACGCCATCGTCCAGCGCCACCGCCAGATCGTTCAGATTGTCTCCGTCGAAATCGCCCACCGCGCACGCCACCGCGTGTCCCCCAACCTTCAGTCCAGCAACCGCCGCATCCACATCTTCAAACTTGCCGTCATTGCGGCGATGCAGCACGCGAATAGCCCGCGGTCCCGACTCCATCAGCACCAGGTCCATCTGCCCCGACCCAGTCACATCGAGCATGCAGGCGCCACCCGTCTCGGTCTCCGAAAACCTGGGTGCCCCATCCATGGCGCGCTTTTGCGTCATGGGTGGGAGGCCAGATTTCCCTGCAGCCAAGCCCACGTTTCTTGCACCCATGGTCTCCGCCATAAGCTTCACCGGAATCATCGCCCGCTGCCGCGCCTGAGGCTCCTCCACCGGCGTCACCGTCGAGTAATGTCCCTGCTCGCCATACGCCAGCCCAATCGCCGCCGAAACCTTCGTGCTCGTCATGTGCTGAAACAGCTTGAAGTGCTCCTTCGCGGCATCCTTGTCTCCCACTGCCTGCAACGCCCGGGCCAATGCAAACTCCGATGAAGCATGCAATGGCTGAATGGCCAGCGCCTGCTTCAGCACCTCAACAGCCTTGTCGAACTGCTTCATCTCCCGATAGCACACGCCCTCGAAGTAGTACGAGTCCACATCGCGCGGATCCAACTTCACCGCCTGCTGAAAGCTTTTCAACGCTTCGTCGAGTTCGTTATCCGCATGCTGAGCAAGGCCAAGGTTGTACCACGCCTGGGGATTACTTGGATCGATTGCAATTGCCGCCTGCAGGGCTCTCTTGGCGTCGTCGATCTTCTGCAGCGTCAGCAGCGCAATGCCGTCATTGATCGCCGCCTGCGCCAGCTTCGGATCTTTCTTGAAGGCCTCGGCAAATGCCTGCTCCGCTTTCTCGGTAAATTGCTGTCCCATCAGTGCGACGCCGCGATTGTTCAGTCGCACCGCGTCAGCTTTGAAGCGCGCCTGCGCTCCCGCCATTGTCACGGCTGCGAACGAAAACACAGCCAGGAACCCGCAAGATTGCATCCACTTTCTGCTCAAATCACACTCCATCACAGCCAGCCACAAAACGCTCCGACCTCGACGTGTCACATAACCATCCAGTGTATGCGAGTGCTGCAGCAATGCGCAGCAATCCGGCCTCCAGCCCCGCATCTCGCCAGCGTACCTCGACAGCTCTTCATGCTGCACCAGGACTCCATCTCAATAGGCACCGCAGCCGCAAAGGCCAAATCGCTATACTGACCACTGTGAGCCAATCCTACGAGACTATCGACTGGCGCGACTTTCTGGATCGCCCTCCGCTCGGAGCGCCGTCGCCGGACACCGTCTCATCGCTTGTCCGCTGCCCGATTCTCATCACCGGTGCTGGCGGTTCCATCGGTTCCGCGCTGGCGCTCCGTCTCGCTTCCGCCGAAGTTCGCACCATATTGCTCGAATCGTCGGAAAGCAGCCTCTACGACCTTCAGCAGGACTTCGCAGCCGCTGGCGTCACTGATAATGCGATCTTCTATCTCGGCAACGTCACGGACCGCACACTCCTCGACGAGATTTTCTCGATTCACCGGCCACGCCTCGTCTTCCACACCGCTGCCTTCAAACACGTTCCCCTCATCGAAGAGCAGCCCCTGGCGGCCATCGCCAACAACATCTTCGCCACCGAAACGCTCATCACAGCGGCCCTCGCTCACAGCGCTCGCGTCATCCTGCTTTCGACCGACAAGGCCGTTGCTCCCGCATCCATGATGGGCGCGACCAAGCGCGTCGCCGAACAACTCGTCCTCACCGCGGGTGGATCCGTTCTCCGCCTTGGCAATGTCCTCGCCTCCCGCGGAAGCGTCACCGAAGTCTTTGGCCGCCAAATCGCCGCCGGTCTTCCGCTTACTGTCACCGATCCCGCCGCGCGCCGCTTCTTTCTCACCATCGCCGAGGCCGTTGATCTACTTCTGGCCGCAGCCGCTGAGCCGCTATCGCCCGCTCTTCTCGTTCCACAACTTCCGGCTCCGCACTTCATCGCCGACCTTGCGCGATTCATGGCTCACTCGCTGGCTCCAAACCGCAAGATCGCAATTGAATTCACTCACCTTCGCGCCGGTGACAAGGAATCCGAGCAATTCTGGTCCGCGAACGAAACGCCGCACCCCGCAAATGCAAATGGCCTCGTCTACATTGACTCGCCGTTAGTCGCACGAGACCAACTCCGGATTCTGCTCGCCATCTTGCGGGAAGCCGTTCAAGCACGCGATCTCTCCGCTGTGATCCCCGCCCTTCGTGTCCTCGTACCTGACTACACCCCGAGCGATTCCGTTCACACGTCGATCCACCGTCCACTCGCAGGCCTCCGATGAGTAAGCCGCGGAAGGCCAGAAGAAAGATCGCCGTCGTTACCACCTCGCGAGCTGATTACAGCCACCTCTACTGGCCCCTTCGCGAACTCGCTGCGGACGTTACCGTTGAACTCGGCGTCATCGCCCTCGGCCCGCATCTCTCGCCCGAATTCGGCAACACCATCGCCGAAATCGAACGCGAGGGCTTCCCCATCAAGGCGCGCATCGAGTGCCTGCTCAGTTCCGACACCGATACCGGCATGGCTAAAACCATCGGTGTAGCCATCCTCTCGCTCGCCGACACGCTTGCCTCCTGGCGTCCCGACCTCATGCTCCTCATTGCTGATCGCTACGAGATGATGGCCCCAGCCAGCGTCGCCGTGGCCCTGCGTATTCCGATCGCCCACATTGAAGGCGGCGAAGTCAGTCAGGGCGCCATCGACGACCAGGTACGCAACGCTCTCACCAAGCTCGCTCACATCCACTTCACGTCGACTGAAACGGCTCGCTGCCGCGTCATCGCCATGGGCGAAGAACCCTGGCGCGTTCACCACGCTGGAGCGCCATCGCTCGATCACCTGCGCCGGTCAAAACTTCTTGACCGAACCACACTCGAATCCCGTCTCGGCCTCACACTTCAGCCGCCCACCATTCTCGCCGCGTGGCACCCCGTTACCATCCTCCGCGACACAAACGCCGAGGCCGATGCCCTCTTCGCAGCACTCGCTCAAGCCCCCGGCCAGCTCATCTTCGTGTACCCCAACGCCGACGCCGGGAGTCATGAACTTATCGAACGCACCCGCGCACTTGCCGCCGCACGCGCGCACACGCACATATTCGTCAATCTCGACGCGGTCACGTACTGGAGTCTCCTCGGCCAGGTTGATGCGATGATCGGCAACTCCTCCAGCGGCATCATGGAGGCGGCTTCTTTCGCGCTGCCCGTCGTCAACGTTGGCATGCGCCAGCAAGGCCGCGAACGCGCTCGCAACATCCTGGACGTCCCGGCCGATACAGCAGCAATTACCGCCGCACTCAAGCGCGCTATCGATCCTGCTTTTCGCAAAAAACTCAGCGGTATGACCAATCCTTACGGCACTGGCAACGCCGCCAAGACCATCGCCAAAGTCCTGACCTCTGTTCCCCTCGAGAACTTGCTCATCAAACAACCCGCGCCGCTGACCGTTCCGGACTCACGCTCCCGTGACTTGCTAACCGGTGCGAAGCACCGCTGACCCGCTAACTGGAAACCACGAACGTGATTCCAAACATCCCGCTCAGCGCGCCCGACATCACCGAAGCCGAAATCGCCGCCGTCACCGCTGTCCTGCGCACACCGCACCTCAGCCTCGGCCCGGAACTCGCCGCGTTCGAAACCGCCTTCGCCGAATACCACTCCGTCCCACACGCCGTCGCCGTCAGCAGCGGCACCGCCGGTCTGCACATGGCCCTGCTCACGCTGGGCATCGGTGAAGGTGACGAAGTCATCGTTCCCTCCTTCGCCTTCATCGCCGTCGCCAATGCAGTCCTCCATGTTCGCGCCACGCCCGTATTCGCCGACATCGACCCCATTACTCTCAACCTCACGCCTGCTACCGTCGAGCGCGCTCTCACCCCGCGAACCCGCGCCATCCTCGTCGTTCACACCTTCGGAATCCCCGCCGACATGCAGGCTCTCCGCGATCTCGCCACCCGCCACAATCTCGCGATCATCGAGGACGCCTGCGAAGCCATCGGCGCAGAATTCCATCAACGCCGCGTTGGCAGCTTCGGCGATCTCGCCGTCTTCGGCTTCTATCCCAACAAGCAAATCACCACCGGCGAAGGCGGCGCCGTCCTTGCCCACACTCGAGCCCACGCCGACCGTCTCCGCAGCCTCCGCAATCAGGGCAGAAATCCAGACCCGATCCGCGTCAACGAGCAGAAGAAAGTCCAGCACCGGACCTAGTCGCGGGATGGAAGACTGGCTCCATCACCCCGACATCGGTTTCAACTACCGCCTCTCCGACATTGCCTGCGCCCTCGGCCGCGTCCAACTCAGCCGCATCGACGAGATCCTCTCGCTCCGCCGCGCCGCCGCCGAGCGTTACCATGCTCTCCTTGCCGCCATTCCAGGCCTTGAGTTGCCCCCGCTCACATTGCCGGACTGCACCATCAGCTGGTTCGTCTTCGCCGTCCGCCTGCCAGAATCAGCTGACCGGCCCCAGATCCAGTCCTTCCTCGCGCAACAAGGCATCGCCACTGCCACCTACTTCGCCCCCATCCACCAGCAACCCGCCTGGCGCAACCGCATCGACCAGGCCTCGGCTAACCTCCCCATCACCGAATCCCTTGGTGCCCGCACCCTCGCCCTTCCCTTCTTTAACCACATCGCAGCCATCCAGCAGGAGCGGGTTGCCTCAGCCCTCCGCAATGCCCTGGTCTATCAAAAATAGCTAGTTACGCGCCGAACTAACTTTGTCGTCCTCTTCTCACCTCCAGCCGCTTTGTCAATTATCGAGAAATTCTTTTCCCATACACAACCTCACCCTCGATTGGGTGCATCCTTGTTCAGTGAGGGCGTGCGCAATGAGCTTGGGACGGATTCTTCCGGCACGTCCATAACAGAGCAATCATCGACCGTCGCACGGATGGGCGAATTATCCGCGGCTTGCATCGTCGTAGTTTGCCCAAAACGGTTCTCACTAAACATTCGTTCCCGATGAGGGACTGACGCGACAGGATCGATCAGGAACACAGATACTTCTTCTCTCATCGAGTTACTCTCACCCGATATCAAAAGCAGGTCTCATATGGTTGTCAAAACCCAAAGAAAAGGTCACGGAGTTACCGGATTGCACGTCGGAACGGATAACGTCCGCCGTTATTTCCCAAAAGGCATGCAAAACATCGAGCTCCAGCTCGGGCATCTCCGCATCCAATGCGGGCTCAAGCCCGACTTCTGGCAAGGTCAGCCAGAGATCTTCGACCCCCGCCTCTGCGCCTGGCTCGAATCGAAGAATCTCCACGGCACGACCAACCGCGAGGTCCCACTGGCGATGATCCCGGCTGGCAACAACTCCTTCCAATTGCAACCAATCTCGATGGCGCCTCGCTCCGTCAAAGCCAAAATGACATCGGCCTCCGCTGCGTAGACATTCGTCCTACTTGCCTATCTCCTCGCGCACGGCGCCAGCCTTTGGCGCCGTGCTTCTTTTGAACACCTTACTGGGTGCCCTGTGTGCCCCATCCATCACGCAGTTTTATCGCGGCATCGTGGGATCCCGACGATGTGCACCATAATTAATCAATCCCTCCACCGCTTGTTAAACTCATTACAAAATGAACCTCACTCAGCTTGAACAGGCCATCGAGCGCCACTTCGCTGCCGGAGCCTCCGCCGTTAGCGATCCTGCCGCGATGGAAGCCTTTCTTTATCTCCGCGACGCCCTCGAACATGGCGAACTCCGATCCGCCTCACCCGATTCCACCGCCCCAACTGGCTGGCGCGTCAATGCCTGGGTCAAGAAGGGTATCCTTCTCGGCTTCCGCATCGGCATCCTCAAGGACTTCCCCGCCGGTGCCCTCTCCTTCGTGGACAAGCACACCTATCCCGTCCGCCACTTCACCGCCGACGACGGCATTCGCGTGGTCCTCGGCGGCTCATCCATTCGTGCCGGCGCTTACGTTGCCCGCGGAGTCGTCTGCGTTCCCCCCAGCTACATCAACACCGGCTCGTGGGTCGATGAAGGCACCATGGTCGACTCCCACGCCCTCGTCGGCTCCTGCGCCCAGATCGGCAAACGCGTCCATCTCAGCGCTGCTGCCCAGATCGGCGGCGTGCTCGAGCCCATCAACGCCAGTCCCGTCATCATCGAAGACGACGTCCTCGTCGGCGGCAACTGCGGCGTCTACGAAGGCACCATCGTCCGCACCGGCGCGGTTCTCGCCCCCGGCACCATCCTCACCCGCGGCACACCCGTCTTCGATCTCGTCAACGGCGTCACCATCCGCGCCACCGCCGAAATGCCGCTCATCATTCCTTCAAATGCCGTCGTCGTCCCCGGCTCCCGCCCCGTCGCCAAAGGCAAGTGCCATCCCAACGCTGAGGCCTGGGGCCTATCGCTCTACGCCCCGTCATCGTGAAATACCGCGACGAAAAAACCGACCTCAGCACCACCCTCGAAGACCTGCTGCGCTGATCACCATGACGGACAGCCCGCGATCAATTCGCTGGGGCGTTATCGGTCCCGGCCGTGCCGCATCCCGCTTCGCCCTCGGGCTTCAGGCCGTCGAACAAACGACCGTCGCCGCCGTCTGGGGCCGCAACCCCGAACGCGCCCGCTCCTACGCCGATAGATTCTCCGTCTCCACAGTCGCACCTACTCTCGGAGACCTCTTGGCCTCCGACATCGACGCCGTCTACATCGCCACCCATCCCGACACCCACGCCGATTTCTGCCTCCACGCTCTCGCCGCCGGCAAACACGTCCTCTGCGAAAAACCCGCCGACTCTCAACGTCGCCCAGCTCGAAGCAAGTCCTCGCCGCCGCCCGACACACACGACCGCCTCTTCATGGAAGCCATGAAGCCGCCCTTCTTCCCGCTCTATCAGCGTCTGCGCGAGCATCTGCAAAACGATCCCATCGGCCCCATCGGCTTCGTCCGCGCCGGCCACTGCGACTCATCTATCACGCCCGACTATCCGCTCCACTTCGCCGAACTCGGCGGCGGAGGCATCATGGGCATCGGTCCCTACGAAGCCTTCCTCGCACTCGACTGGCTCGGCCCTCTCAAGCGCGTGCAGACCATGGGCCGCCTCAACCCCGCAGGCGTCGACAACTTCGCAATCTTCCAAACCGAGCACGAACGCGGCATGGCCCAGCTCCACACCGGCCTCGACCTGCTCAGCCGCGGCGACGCTCTGCTCTGCGCCCCGCGCGGCTATGTCCTCATCCACGCCAACTGGTGGAACCCCACCCGCGCCACCATCCACTATGTCGACGGCCGCATTGTCGAGCTACACGAGCCATACACGGCGGCGGATTCAACTATGAGACGGCCCACTTCTGCGAACTCATCCGCCACGGACTGCGCGAAAGCCCCGACATTCCCCACGCGCTTTCCCTCGGCATGGCCGCTCTGCTCGAAGAAGCCCGCCTCTCCCTCGGCGTCCATTTTCCCGGCGAAACCTCCGCCGATCATTCCTGAACGCGCTAACTTGCTAACTCGCTAAGGGGCGAAGCACCGCTAACTTGCTGAATCATGCCCCTCATGAGCCAACTTATATCCCAGAACCTCATTTACGTGTAATTCCGAAATTGATCTAATACCGCAACCCCAGCCTCATCGGAAAATCATCTTCTCCTTCCTCCAGTTCCGCCTGCGCGCTGTGGATCCGCACCGTTTCGCGATGCCGATAACGAAACCACAAATGAATCACGACAATCGCGATCGCCGCCAGCCCGAAGTGCTGCCACCCTTGTTCAATCCATTGTTCTGAAATCAATGACACCGCCGTCACCGCGGGAAAAAATGTGAAGAACTTCAAAAGCGTAAATGCAATGTTCGGCTTCTCCGCGGCAGCTTCCCCCGTGAACGGCACGATCATCACATTCGCGAAAAATGCATCGGAGAGAATGACGCAGATCCCTGCCCCCACCAAAATCTGAGCGGCGGTAGACTGCACGCTCATCAACTCCGCCGGCGCTACCAGCCTCAGCACACTCACCGCTCCTTCGGTGATCGCCAGCGCACATAGCAACACCCAGAGTTTCGCCGACGCCAGCTCATCCATCGCCGCAACGAAATGAACTGGCCTGCCATGCGTGAAGCGAAAGATCCAGCTTCCCCGCTGATTCCCCGGCGAAACAAACGCCGTGCGCAACCCGGTCGTCACCCAGAACGCCACAATCCCCACCGCCACGCGAATTCCATCTGCCGAAGCCTCCGCGCGCAACTGCCCGTTGACCACGCTCAGCCGAAGCACGGTTGCAATCAGCACCGACAGCCCCACTCCTCCGTAGAGCACAAGATAGATCCGATACCGCGGAACCCGGAACAATGTCTGGTTGATGAAGTGAAATACCGCACGCTGGATCGGCCTTCGCACCACACCCGCATGCAGCACTCCATTCAATGGCGAGAGCAACCCGTTGCGCCTCGAATGCGGCGGCGCTCCTTCCAGCAGATACTTCACCCGCCGAATATAAGCCAGCGGATAGGCCACCACCGCAATCGCAGCCACCGCGAAGAATGCTGCAAAACCGATCTCCGACAGTTCCCGAAAGATCGGCAATGCAGACGTACCATCCAGCAGCGTCTGGTACATCCCCAGAAACCAGAAAGGAGGAAACCACAATACTGCACTATTGTGCGATCGCAACAGCGCCGGCGTCACCCCCGACAAAACCGGAAACAGCAGAAGCAGCATCACCAGCACCGTAACTGCCGCGCCCTGCAGCACCAGCGAAATCTTGCGGAAACAGGCGCTCGCCCAGAATTGCCAGCAGCATGCTCTGCAACGCAACAACAAACGCCGCCGCAAACAGCCCACCCGCCGCGACCGCCGCCACATGTCCCGCAAGAAAGCCGGCAATATGCGGCGGATCTGCCACCACGGGTAGCATCAACGACCCAAGGAAGTTCGCATCAAACAAGAAACCGGCGACGAAAATGCCGATGGCCGCTACACGCGCAATGAACACTCGGCGCTGCGCCAGCTGGCAATGTGCCCAGCACCAACACGTCCAGCAGATCCGGAAAAAACAAATCCCACTCGAAAACCGCAATCAGCCCCATGACCACAAACGAATACATCACGAAAAAGAAATGATGATTCAACTGCACCCAATACGGCGGTGGACCCGGAATCGTATCCGGATGCGGCGGGTACACGATCACGGGGTGATACACCGGCCACAGATACAGTGCCACCATGAATCCCGGCAACCCCGCCGCAAACGCGAGTTGCACCAGCCGCGTCTTTCCGTCTCCATCCGCCGATGCCGTTTCGTGATTGAAGAAGCGCTCCAGAAAATGCCGCATCAACAGCACAAACTGGCTGCGCTCCGGTTCGCGCACCGGCCCCATCGCCGCCTGCACATTCAGCGAAAGAACGGCCGGCGCACCATCTTGCGACACAAGCAGCTTCTGAAAGTCACCTCGCATGGGCAATCTGCATGACCTCCACAATTTTTTCTGCAACGCCTTTCGTGTCCTGCTGCTCGACAAGTTGCGCAAACACGCTTTCCAGATTCGGCAGGCTCATCAGCGTCTTCAACTCGGAGGGCGCTGCGTCAGCCAGCACACGTCCCTTCGCAATCACGATCACCCGGTTGCAAACCTGCTCCACCGTCTCCAGCACGTGCGAAATGTAGAGAACGGCCTTCCTCTCCTTCGCCAGCATCTCCAGCAGATCCTTGAACAGCCGCGCCGACGCCACATCCAGCCCCGAAAGCGGCTCATCGAAAATCAGCAACTTCGGATCGTGCAGCAACGCCGCGGCAATCAGCACCCTCTGCCGCATGCCCTTCGAATACGACGAAATCGGCGAGTATTGCCACGACTCCAGATGCAGAAGTTTCAGCAACCCCGTCGCCTTCGCCTCGATCAGCGCCTCGCCCATTCCCCGCAGCCGGCCCACAAGTTGCAGATATTCGAGTCCGGAGAGATATGCATAAAGCTGCGCCTCCTCCGGCACATAGCCCAGCGAAGCGCGATAGCCGACCATGTCGTCGCGAATGTTCTTGCCCTCGAACAGCACCTTCCCGTCATCCGGCCGAAGCATCCCCGTAATGATCTTCACAGTGGTCGACTTGCCCGCCCCGTTCGGCCCGAGAAAACCCACAATCTCTCCCGGCAGCGACTTTGAAGCTCACATCCTCAACTGCCGGAATCGTTCGATAACTGCGAAACAGATGCTGAACTTCAAGCAAGATCGGCCTCCTGCTACGTACCCTATGTAGCATTCAGCATAATCAAATAAATTCCATTGTCAAGTAGATTGCTACATAGGTAGAATGCTGCGCATGGCTGCCGAGGCAAAACTCTCGCATACCGCCGCGATGATTCTGCAGGCGATCTCCGCCGGCTATCGTCTACGGATTCAGCATCATGGAGATGACGGGCCTCCCCAGCGGAACCGTCTACCCCGCCATGCGCCGGCTGGAACGCGACGAACTGATCCGCTCCCAGTGGGAACGCCAGTCCATCGCCGACGCCGAACAGCGCCCCCCGCGCAAGTACTACAAGATCACCGCCGCCGGCAAGAGCGACACTCGAGGCGTCCCGCAAGCGCTATCCGCTGCTCGAACGCCTCATCTCGACCGAGGAGGCCAACAACGTATGAAGCAGCCATCCGATCTGGTCATCTCCCTGTTCGACGCCGCTCTTCTGCGCACCGCATCGCTCCTCGTGCCTCTCCTCTCAGCGCGAAGAATGGCGCCGTGAATGGTCCGCCGAACTCTGGCACGTCCGCCGCTCCTACATCAGCGTCGACGACACCTTCTCGTGGGAATCGCAGCGCGAAATCACCGCGCTTCTGTCTCGGCGCCTTTCCTGACGCACTCTGTCTCCGCAGCCAACCCGCCAAAGGAAACGCTGCGGCGTCACATTCACGGATCTGCAGCGCATACGCTCCTGTGGCTATCCGCTGCACTCGCACTTTGTTTCGTGATCTCCCGCCTGCTCCCTGGCGTCGAGGCGGAAAACGAAGCCGCGCGTTACCAGATCAAGCCCAACGTGCTCCTCGTCAACGAAGCCGCTGCCGACACAAACCCCAACATCTCTGCCGCCCTTTATCAGAATTGGAAAACGACGCGGCAACGATTCTTCCAGGAACTCGCCTTCTACCGCGTCTCGCGCGAAACAGCAGAGGCTGGCTCTGCCCCGATGCCCTGGTACGTCGCGCACTCCACCAGAAACCTGTTCCGGCTTCTTGGCCTGCCGATCAACTTCGCCGAACGCTCCGAAGACGCAGACGGCAGTCTGCCTGCAGTCATCCTCAGCTACGACACCTGGATGCGCTCCTTCGCCGGCGACCCACATATCGCCGGCCACGTCCTACGCATCGGCCACAACCGGGCGAGGATTGCCGGCGTGGCTCCCGCTGGCGGCTGGCAGCTTCCCGGAGCACCCGATGCGTGGCTCCTCGAATCCGACACTCAAATCGCCTCCGGTTCCGCATTTAGAACCAACGGGTACCTCTTCGCTCAGCTCTCTGCCCGCGGTCAGGCCGCGATGTCCGGCCCCGGCATCTCGATCAGCGCACGTAACCAGGATGGCACTGAAATCGACCTGTACGGCGCCTTCATCGTGGCCCCCGTCGAAGGCCCTTGGGGCATCTACGAATTTGCCCTCTTCCTGGCACTCATCGCGCTCCCCGCCGTAACTTCCGTCTCTCTTGGAGACTCGCACGTCAGCTCTCATCGCCCGTCGATGAAGCAACGTTTCAACCGCGTCCTGTTTCTTTGCGCAAAATTCCTGCTCGTCGCAGCCATCGGCTTCGCCGCTTCACTCGATCTTGCATACGGCAAGCACCATCGGCTATTCGCCGCTGGCCGAGTGCATGCAACTCCTCTGGTGCTTCACCATCTGTCTCTTCGGATTCCGCTGGGCGGTCGCCGATCAGCGCAAAAGATGCCCAGTCTGCCTGCGCCGCGTCACCAACCCCGCCACCGTCGGCCTGGCTTCGCGCACCTTCCTCGGCTGGAACGGCACCGAGATGATCTGCATGGGAGGGCACGCCCTGCTCCACGTTCCATCACTGCCCACCAGCTGGTTCAGCGGCCAACGCTGGCTCTATCTCGACAGCTCCTGGGAATTCCTCTTCGTCGACTCCTACGTCTACTGAGAAAGGCGCCTCCCAATCAACCAACTGTCATCCTGAGCAACGCTTAACCAGGTGTAGGGGAGTCGAAGATCCGCAGTTGACTCTTCTCGGCCGTCCTCCAGACTGGGTGTCCCATCCATGCGCTGAATTTGGGTATGGGTGGGAAAGCACGAACTCCACGTAGTCCATGCTGAGCGAGCACAGCGAGTCGAAGGATCTGCGGTTGCTTTCTTCTCGTTTGCCAACATCCACAGATGCCCAACTCAGAATTTGGAACTTGCCGCTCCCAACTCCCCGCCAATCGTCTCGAGCAGCTTGCCGGAAGAATCGCCAAAATACTCCCAGAACATCACCCCGCCCAGCTTGTGCTCCCGCACATATTTGCACTTTACCGACAGCGACTCCGGATCTTCATACGACACGAAAATGTGCTTCTCCGCGTTGTAGAGATACGGTGCCTTCGCCGCATCATCCCAGTAACGTATATATCCCGCACCTGTGCCCATTAGGTTCGTCGTGATTGCGCTATACGGCGCATACGCTCCCGGAATCACCTTGCCTGCTTGAAACAAGCCGTGGTTCTGCCCCGGCACTTCGCCCCACTCCCGGCCATAAAATGGCACGCCTAGCAGGATCTTCTCCGCCGGCACTCCCGCTTTTTCATACGCCCGCACCGTCTCGTCCGAAGAGGCCTTCTTCGGATCCGCCGGATCGGCAAACAACGGCGCATGATGTCCGGTCGTTGGATCCGAACCCGCCTCGTAGTAGTCGTAGGTCATCAGGTTCACGGTATCCACATACTTCCCCACCTTCTGCATCTCGGTGTGCGCGATCACGTCATCGCCCGCGCCCATCGCAATCGTCAGGTACAGCCGCCGTCCCGTCTTCCTTACCTCCGCATCGAAGTGCTCTCGCAGTTCCTTGACCAGCGCTGTAAAGTTTTGCTTGTCCTCTATACGAAATGGATGCCCAGCCCCCGGCAGCCCCGGATACTCCCAATCAATATCCAGCCCGTCGAGATCGTATTGCGCCAGAAACTTCATCACGCTTTCTTCAAACACGCGCCGGCTCTCTGCCGTCAGCGCCATCTCTGAAAAGTTCGTGGACCACAGCCACCCACCCACCGACACCAGCACTGTGAGCCGCGGATTCGAATTCCGCAGCGCCGTCAATTGCGCGAAATTCTGCGCGTCCGCTGGCGCCCCCAGCACGATGCGGCCGCCCTGAATGTTGGCAAAGGCGTAGTTGATCCGCGTCAGATATTTTGCATCCACCTGCCCGGGCGTAAGTGCAGCGCCGCGCGTGAACACGTATCCAGTCACTTCCAATTGTTGGGGAGTTTTCGCCGCACAAAAGCCAAGAGAGGACGACGCAGCTGCAATGCAGATCAGCAAACTGAAGAATCGAAGCATAGGGTTAGCCCACAATCAAGCTATCAGAGTGCTCGATATCCGATTGCGCGCGTCGGACCGGAAATGGGGCGCTACCGCCTCGCCACCATCGGCTTCTCGTGGATCAGCATCCACGACCTGCCGAACTTGTCGCGCTGCTGAAATCAAGGATGCCCATTTGTCAGTGGTGGGCGAGGCGGGAATCGAACCCACAACCCCCGGCTTAGAAGGCCGGTGCTCTATCCGATTGAGCTACTCGCCCGCGGTTTCTACATTGTAACTTTGAGCGATACGATCCGGAAACGCCGATTGATCCCAATTCCCACATCTCATTGCGGTTCTGGGGCGATTATTGCAGCGAAAGACGCCAGGCTCTCGGCGAGGCGGCTCCTCGCATCCCTTTCAAACCGGCCGCATGCAGCGAAGTACGCTGTCACGCCCAGGGCATTCAGCTCGGACTCGATATGCGCTGCGCGAACAACCAGATCAACCCGACAGCGCCGGAGCCGCATCTCCCGCAGTCGCGCGCACGAAACCTTGCAATATCTCTCCGCCTCCAACGGAGAATTCCATTGCCGGTCGCAACGCATCAAGATGTCGACATAGCAGGCAATGGCGTGGGTCGCCTCCTCGTGTGTTGCCTCAAACTCGTCGGGATCAATCGGACCCGGATCGAACACGTCGGTTTTGCATGTCCAAACCGGAGAGTTCATCGCGTTCAGTCTTGCAAGTGCGTCAGCGAGGCCGGGAAGCTGCCGTGCTTCTGCCAACTCAATTGCTCGCTGCGGTTCGATGCGCAGATCCACGAAGCCGGGCCATTGCGCCTCAATGACTTCGGCATCGCCGCCAATCTCAAACTCCCAATCAGCTTCCATTCGATCCATTTGCCGCTTTGGACTCTCGGGCAATCTGCGTCAGGTAGCTCACAATGCTGGCTTCGGCCCAATGAATGTCGTCGCCGCCATCGCGCGATAGATATGCACAGTGACCACCGTGCCGTGTCTCGACCAGCAGAATGTTGGGATTCGCGAGTAGACCGGCGCGGGTTTCAGGCAACAAACGCACGAATGGATCGTCCACCGCACGGATGATCAGTGCGGGAACGGCAATTTTGTCCACCACACGCGCGCTTGCCGCTCGGTAGTAATAATCGTCGGCGTCGCGAAAGCCGCAATAGCGAGCCACAATTTTGTCATCAAACTGTCGCACTGAGCGAATCGGACCGATGCCGTTCATCGCGTAGATGTGGGGATAAAGCGCAGCCTTGCGACGGTAGCGCCGCATCAGCCCACGCAGAAAATGCCACTCGTACAGTCGATTTGCCGGCTCGTGCAAAGCATCCGAACCTGCCGCGAGATCAATAGCCGGACAAACAGTTGCAACTGCACAAAGCGGCGCTGCCTTTCCCCATTCGCCCGCCAGCTTGAGCACCAAGTTCCCGCCCATCGAATAGCCAACGAGTGCTACGCGCTCAAGTCCATATTTCTCTGCATAGTGACGCGTTACTGCGCCGACGTCAGAGGACAAGCCGGAGTGATAGAGCGTCGGCGTCAGCTCATCGGTGTCGCCGCAGTTACGCATATTCATGCGAACAACGTTGCACCCGGCAGCCCACGCTCTTGTCGCGATGCCCTTGATGTACCGTGATTCCGACGAACCTTCAAGCCCATGAACCAGAATCACCGTCAGGCATTCTGGTCGCACGGCATCCGGCTGCCAATCGCAAAAACACATCACGCGGCTGCCGTCTTCCGGGTCAACCTGCACCGCTTCGGACTCGGAAATACATGGAAACACGGGCCGTGGCAGATAATTGCCGAGGATGGTCTGCAGGTGTCCGTTCGATAGGCCACGTCGCGGCTCGAAGGGGCGCAATCCGGCCTTCAACATGGCCGCTGAGTCTGCATGGATTTCATTTTGGAGGGATTCAGGGCTCACGGAGGCTCGAAAGTCCGACGACCCAAAGCTGAGGGGCGTGTGTCTATTGGGGCGGCTAGAGGGGATCGAACCCTCGACATCCTGAGCCACAGTCAGGCGTTCTGCCGCTGAACTATAGCCGCCATGTACGTCTTAGATTGTAGCATCGAATCAGCAGGCCCGAAGCCCGCTGCACAAGCCCCTTATGCCCAAGCTCGAAGCCAAATCGCCCCGCTTCAATCCACCTGATTCCTCATCAGGTGAAGGGGTTATAGGGTCGCCCGGACGCTGGGCCCGCGGGACCTGGCTCTTTCGTGACGACACCTTGCACCGGCTTGAAGTTCTGCTCGACGAGGCTTTCCGCATTCCGTTTACCCGGATTCGGTTTGGCATCGACGGCATCATCGGCCTCGTCCCGGGCCTGGGAGCCGTCGCTGCGGGTCTGCTTTCGCTGGTCATCCCCATAGCCGCGTGGATCCGCGGCGTTCCATATGTCACCCTCTTGCGCATGGCTGCAAATCTGAGCATCAGCGTCCTCGTCGGCTCAATCCCGATTGTCGGAGATGCATTCGGTATCGGATGGAGGGCGAATCACCGTAATTACCAACTCCTGCACCGCCATCTCGGCGCGCCTCGCCGGCAGACATGGAAGGACTGGGTCTTTCTGCTGGTACTTGCCTGCGCGATGGGACTCATCTTTGCCGTTCCCATCGTGCTTGTGATCTGGCTACTCGCATGGCTCATCCATCAATGAATCAGAAGGTTCGACGGTGTAAGTCGCAAGCCGTTCCGCGATACAATCAGAGAATAACGTCGGGGCGTAGCGCAGTCTGGTAGCGCATCTGCTTTGGGAGCAGAGGGTCGGGGGTTCGAATCCCTCCGCCCCGACCAGTGGCTCAATCACTATACCGGGCTCCACTTAGACGCAGCTCGTTCGGCACACTCCCAATAACTGATTCCAACCACCGATTTCGCGTTTGGAACCGGGCTGGTGTGCTTTTTGCGTTTGTTGGCAATCGCCCGCCCCAGGTCCGGGAGAAATTCTTTCACCACACCGAATCCCATATTGCTGGCAGTGGTTATACCGAAACTGACCGCTCCATCCCCCGCAGAGGCCTGGCTCGGAGGCAGCCAAAAGCGTGCGAGGAAAGCGCCAGCTGCCACACCTCCTGACTGGGATATTGACACATGCAGCTTTCCATTATCGTGCCTCGCAAGTATTCCGCTCGCTACCGCGTATTTAGTGCGGGGCCAGAAACCTTTCTTACCGGAATTGAAATAGCGGTTGTCTTCATGGAATACGCTGGACAGACCGTACGTCACAGTGCGTTGAATTGAATACTGCCCCAGGATGTTCGCATATCGCTTTCCATACCCCGACGCTCCCTGCTCCCACTCTTCAGGTTTGTCATTCCATTGATCGATTCCCGCGGAGAATCCAGCCTTCACGTAACCGATTGGATTTACCATCGTTTTCACATAGAGATTGAATCGCTCTTTCTGGGATAGGGGATGGAAGTCTTTCGCCTTTGTTGTGCCGGCCATGTTCAGATAATTGAAGAGATAGTCGATCCCTTTGCCTGAGCTCGATTTTTGCGGAGCGCTGGACGAATCCTGATTCTGTGCGCTTACCGGCGCCCCCAGACTGAAAAGCAAGATTGCAAGAACCCAAGTATTTTTGTTCATCACCAATGAGTCCGGGTGGTCGGGGTTAAGGTTCATTTCGGTAATTCTTTCGGTGTGATGAAGCCACGCCTCCGCAAGCTGAATGGCAATTTGATGTCATCCTGGCTATTTGAAGTTTTCCGGACTCCCAAATCGCGGAATCTAGATATATGCGCTCCGTCAGAACGCTTCGCCTGAATGGCGCGATCGCCGTCGCACACTGTGGCAAGAGTCTTTTAAAACGCGGCAGTTTCAGAGCGGATTCGAATCCCTTCGCCCAAACCAGAAGAAGGCAAGAATGGTATTTCTTCTACTGCCTGGAGAGATTTACCGCATAAAGCCAAGAGTGGCTTTACTTACCCAGCGCACCGACCACGGTGAGCGTCTCGATTTTTAAGGAGAATCCCCGTATATCCCTCTGGCACGCGTCTCCGCCGGCGAGCCAGTCCAACAAAAAGCTCGATCCGACAAATCGCCCGACGCGTTCCGCCGGCTCCCCCGTCTGCAGGTGACTCTCCGCAGATTCAAAGGATTCGCCGAGCCGTGTCGAAGCACTCCCGGCACTTTCCGCTTTCGATGCGATGTTCCTGTCAGGGCCAGTAATATCCCGCACCTCGCAGATAGTCGAACTCCGCCGTTAGTGCGAACGCGAGCAGGGCAACAGCGATCGCGAGAAAGGTGAGTCGTGGGAAACGCTCAGGCAGGGGAGTTCGCACCTCGCAGACGCTCGCGAACAAGTCGCGCCCGGCCGACGAGAAGTGTGATTGTCTATCAAGGTTTTCGTCTGAAAAACTCCGATCGACTGGTGATTCAGGGTCACTGTTAGAAAGTGGGCTGCGGGTCTGAATGCGACTGCTTTGGCTTTCCCCGGTCAGCATAGGATCCCCCTTTCACGCGTTCCGAATGTGTTTTCAAATCAGCGTCTGATGATTGAACCTTATGCCTTTAAAAATAGCCGAATAATGCCGCAAATAACGTAGATTGCTATATTTAGGACCACACCTTGGAGACCCGTAAAACTGCGAATCGGTAATTGGATTCCATTACTGGAAGGCAGAAAGTAAGTACCGGAGCCAGGATTTCCGGTGCGCTCAACCTGCTTTCTCGACGAACGTGCCTCCTGCCTTTGGCATTGATCTGAATGAATTTGCCGAGTGCCCAACAACCAACCATCCCCGCGCGACATGGCATCCTTCACTCAAGCAGTGGGGGCAGGACGAAGTCTCACCACGAGAGAGGCCATTGATATGCCCGGGCACGTGGGAGAAAGAAAAATCCTTATCGTCGAAGACGAGAAAGTGGTTGCCGATACGCTCGGGACAATCCTGTCATCTCACGGGTATGACACACGCATTGCCTATTCGGCAGAAGCGGCGATCCAAGCCATCTCGCAGTGGCCGCCCCACCTTGCCATCCTCGATGTCATGCTGCCGAAAATGAATGGAATCGAGTTTGCCCTCATGCTGAAAGAACGGTTTGCCAGCTGCCAGGTTCTACTGTTTTCAGGACAACCATCCGTCGAGGGGCTCATGCAAAAGGCCAGAAACGAGGGTCACGAATTTGAAATCCTTGCGAAACCTGTGCACCCAAGCGTGATGCTGGAAGCGATCTCGAGCCTGCTGTGTCAGAGCGATCCTCAACATTGCCACTAGGCTGAAGACTGGAAAGATTGAATCTGGAATGTGTCGCAGGGAGGGGCGCTCGGTCACCCCTCAGCGCGCACCAGCAGGCATGTGATGTTGTCGTGACCGCCAGCTTTCTTCGCTGCCTCTACCAGGTCCGTCGAGAGTGCTTCAAGCGGCAGATCGGTGCTGAGCAAATTCTGGATGGTTGAGTCAGGCAGTTCGCGCGTCAATCCGTCGGAGCAGAGCAGAAACAGATCACCGGGTTCAGCTTCCAGTTCAAAGACGTCCGGCGTCACTTGCGACTGGGTCCCGAGCGCACGTGTAATGACATTCTTTAGCGGAGAATGCAGAGCTTCGCGGGGTGTCATCCGGCCAAGGCGAACTTGCTCTTCCACCAGCGAGTGGTCTCTTGTCAGCTGTTCAAAGTGTCCCTGTCGCAACCGGTAGCAGCGGCTATCTCCAATGTTCAACACCCACACCTGACGCTCCAGGGTAGCCAAAGCAACCAGGGTGGTACCCATGCCGTTCAGGCGGTGATTCCGCTGCGCTCGCGAGAAGATCGCTTCATTGGCGGCGCAAACGGCGCGTTGTGCCGCTTCTGGCAACGGAGTTCCATTGTCCGGAGTGCGGTGCGTCAGGAGGCGGAGAAACTCGTCGACAGCGATCGTGCTGGCAATTTCGCCCGCAGCTGCCCCGCCCATTCCGTCGCAAACGACATAAACGCCCGCCTCGACGGAGAAGCCGTAGGCATCTTCGTTTGAGGGGCGCTTCCGCCCGCGGTCGGAGACCGCCGCAGCCGTGTACCGGACGACAGCCGTGGCCAAGAAAAACCTCCGCAGGCAAGTTTACACGTCCCGGCAGTCCCTGAATACCCGTAACCGATCAATGCACCGAGGGCGAACCAGGGGTCGACGCCTGCAATTCATATACTCGGATGGCGCCGGCATCAAGAATGGCTACTCTCCGCGCAGACGGGGAAATGGCCACATTGCCGCCCCCATCGAGAACCGGACTCGCTGGAGCGGTCAAATCCACCTTGCCGGTAATGGCATCGTAGACTTCCACCAGCTGTCCGTTCACATCGTCAAAGCTGAGCGGTGAGAAGGAATTCACCTCGTGATTGACGAGGAGAGTTTCGCGGGCAAGACGCGTTCCATTGGGCGCCATGATGAGACGCGGCCAGATCTGGGTTGGCGGCTTGGCGGCATTCCACAGCCGCTTGCCATCAGTCGACATCGCCACCATCCAGCGGCTGTTATCTGGATTGCAAGTTGTAATCAGCACTTCCGGATTTGAAACGAACTCAACCGAGGGAGCGCACATGGAGTCCAGACTCCCGATGACGCGATTGCCGCCCTTGAAGTAGTCCATGTTCAGTACCCATTCGTGTCCTTTGCTGCCGCGAAGGGTCTCGACGAACCCCTCGGAGTTGATTGGCAGATGTACGGTCGTCCGGGTACGGCTTACCAGCATTACCTGTCCCGTCGTCCGGCGCATGATGCGAAGAAGAACGTCGGGCTGCGCGTTTGAGTTCACCCCATCCGACGTAATCCACGCGGATCCGGTCGAAGGACTCGGCACCTCTCCCGGCTCCGGTTTTGAGCCGACCGGCTCGCGCGAATTTGTAGCGATCAAATCCTGTCCAGGATCCATTTCGAGCCACAAGAGCGGACCCTTAAACTGCAGGGAAGGCCTTAACTCCAGCGATGCATCTCCGAGCTGCAAAACATTCTGATCTCGCAGAAGAAAGTGTCCATTATTCAGCATCCACAAGTAGCGGCCCCGGTCGTGCACCGTCCATAAAGCCTCGGCATTGACCGCTCCCGTGGGGAGCGTGAGCACAACAGCGCGGATCTGGCGTTCGCCATCTACTACTGGATTGCCCTCACGGCGAATCAAACCCGGCGCATGAAACGTAAACAGCAGGTGGTCTTCGTCCAGAAAATCAAGGGAGACGAGACTCTCGCGTTGGCCTTGATAGATTGCCCCCGGGGCAAAGAACCCCAGCGGCTCAACCGGAATGGTAAATGCGGGAGACTGCGATGCGGGTCGCTCCGGTTTCGTCTGGACTCCCGGAGGTGCATCCTTCGGATCTTTGGGATGATGTCTGAATAGCTGCGCTTGCGCTGCCAAAGTTGTTAAGACTGCAGCGATTGCCAACACCTGCACTGCGTGCGCCAGAACAGCACACCATGCAAAACCGAAGAAACGCTTCACCATCTATAAGTATTCTCGCCGATTCTCGCGGTTTGATCACGCTGGATGTCAATTTCTTGCTTGCATCTCGCAACGCGCTAGCACCGCAGTCCGTGATGAGCCGGAGTTAGGCGGACACGGACTTCGCCTTCGGAGCCGAATCGGAAAACAAGACATCTGTGCAGCCGTAGCCCAAAACAATCCGTCCACGGAGCCGCAGAAATACAGAACTCCCGTTGAGGGCAATCTGCGATGCATTCGCGCACAACGGGAGTCTGCAAATCGCAATCTCTCGCGTTATTTTCTGACGCCACCGCCGGTAGAAGGTGCTGATGGAGCCGGACCAGGGGTCGACCGAGAGTTGCCCATTCCACCGCCGCTGCTCGCCCCGCCGTGAGAGGAACCGGAGGAACTGAATGATCCCTGCGAAGAAGAGGTTGAATTTGATGGCGGCGGGCTTCCGTGATGAATCGAAGTGGCCATCGATTCCGATGCTGTCATTGCGCCGTTCGAACGCCCAGTCTGCGGAGCACTCGCGTAAATAGTCGTCTTCGCAGTCCCATGGCTGATCGATTCACTTGAGAACTTGCCGAGATGCCCCAGCGTTCCCCGCGGCACACCCAATCCAGCCGAGTCCTTACGGAAAACAAACGAGGTAGGCGATGCAATTTCCGACTGCGACACGGGCTTTGTGTTCACCGCAACCATCGAGGGTGCGTGCGGAAGTGGCGGACGTCCCGGTACATGCGGAGCATGAATGACTCCGCTACCGCCGGCCGTAGTGCCACTGCTCGACGGGATGGCGGCTACGTTATTCAGGCCGTACCACCCTCCGCCGCCCGGCATCCATCCCCAGCCCACGTTGTCGCAGTAGGCCCAGGAGCCAGAATGATACGGCGTCCACGCCCATGGATACGGAGAGACCCACGAATAGCCTGCCCCCGAATACCACGCCCACGTGCCGTTCGCGTAAGGATCCCACGCAGCACTCGCGAAGTACGGCCGCCACATTGAGCCGCATCCGCCTGCGTTTACAAAGCTGCCGTAATACGACATATCGCTCAGGCCATAGGAATAAGGAGAGTTGAACGCGCTGAAGCTCGCAACATTGGAGTGATACGAGGCGGCGTTATGATCCCACTCATCGAAAGGCGTTGTTGCGATGTCTTTGGCGATGGTGGGCTCAGCTGGATCAAACATCTGGAACGTCGCAGTCTTCTTCTTGGAAATACTCACCGCTCCATCCGCGCCATCGACGTGAACTGCGCCATCCATTACGGCAAGTTTCGCCTGGGTGCCCTCGAGTTCCAGCCGAACGTGCGTCGCCGGATCAAGATTCAGCTTGCGGGCGCCGAATACCACGGTAAAGTCATTCGCCGGTCCCTTACTGCTCTTCGGTTTCACAAGACTGACATAAGCGGTCCCCTTGATGACATGCACGGAGGACATCGTCGCGCCACTTGCGTTGCGCTCGAGAACTGGAAACTCCACCAGCGAATTCGGCGCGAGCCTGAGCGAGCTGTTGTCTTCAAACTCGACCTCGGCGACTCCCACGCCTGTTCGGAGCTGGTTCTGCTCGACGATCGGCAGGTTGGCGATGGCCCGCTCGAAGCCACGGCCGTTACTGCGGTCGATTTCGACAGCGCCCTTCACCTGGCTGAGGCGGACGATGCGCACTTTGGAACTGCCGGAATCTGTCTTCATTGCGTCATTCGCCTGCGCCAGCATCGCCGTAGCAAGCAGCAGAAGCGAAGAGAGGGTGATGGCCTTGAAAAGGAGGGTGTTTCTCATGTTCGCATCCTTTGTTGGTTGGCGAACGTTGATCGAAAAACGCCTTGGAGGGAGCACCGGCCAAGGCGCACCGTGCCAATGATCCTAGCACGAACTTGGACGACCTGACGACACTTGAAGTTGTGCG
The DNA here is from genome assembly GCA_963735215.1 of uncultured Acidobacteriaceae bacterium. Lineage (GTDB taxonomy): Bacteria > Acidobacteriota > Terriglobia > Terriglobales > Acidobacteriaceae > Telmatobacter. The sequence continues at coordinate 507,584 of CAVTKF010000024.1, forward strand.
AGACAAAACAATTACCTTTCCGGAATGGCATCGCTTCATTGCGCCGAGACGACTCAATTGGATCCGCGAGACAATAATGGAGTGAAACGCTCCGGAACCGCCGATCTCCCTTTGCACGGCGGACGTGTCCCAGCGTGGCTCGCCGACCGCATGACTCAGCTTGGGACAGCGATCGTCGAGTGCGTCGTCCAAGCCTACGGGCCACATGAATTCCTGACGCGCATCAGCGACCCCTTCTGGTTCCAGGCACTTGGCTGTGTCATGGGCATGGACTGGCACTCCTCCGGCATCACTACCTCCGTGATGGGCGCGCTGAAACGGGGGCTGAATCCGCGCTTCTCCGAACTCGGCATCGCTGTTTGCGGTGGTCGCGGCAAACACTCCAAACGCACGCCGGCTGAATTGTTGGATTTCGCCGGTCGCACAGGGCTCAACGGCAACGACCTTGCCCGCACCAGCCGCCTCACTGCCCGTATCGACAACAACGCCATCGCAGACGGATTCCAGCTCTACCTGCATTCCTTCGTGATTCACAAGTCCGGCGAGTGGGCCGTTATCCAGCAGGGCATGAACGAAGACAACGGCCTCGCGCGCCGCTATCACTGGCACTCCCCTGCCGTCCGCGACTTCGTTTCCGATCCGCATACGGCGATCCTGGGCAAACCGCAGGGGACGATCCTCAACCTCGTCGACCACCGCGCGAGTCCCGCGCAACAGGCCTTGCTGACAATCGCCCACGATCCCGTGCAAACCTCGCTCGACGCGATCCGCAAGCTATCCATGCCCACCCATCACGATGTTCGCCCGGCCAACGTGGATCTCAAGCGGCTAGGTGCCGTACTCGCGGTCGCGCATGAGCAGGAGCTTCGCGATTTCGCATCCTTTCTACTGGTCGAAGGCCTCGGCCCGCGCACGCTGCAATCGCTCGCATTCGTTGCAGAGGTCGTGCATGGTGCTCCCAGCCGATTCGACGATCCGGCAAGATTCTCATTCGCACACGGCGGCAAGGATGGTCACCCCTTCCCTGTTTTGCTGAAGACCTACGATGAGTCGCTGGCCGTATTGCGGCGCGCTCTCGATGCGGCCAAGCTGGGAAACAGGGAGAAACTGGAAGGTTTTCGCCGGCTTGACCGGCTAACGCGCAACATCGAAGCCAACCGCGAACCGCTGGCCGACTTCAGCGCAGCGATAGAACACGAGCGGCGAATCTCTCCATCGCTCGGCGGCAGAACCGTCTTCGACGATGCTCCGACGGCGCGGAACAAAACCAGAGACAAACAACTGTCACTCTTTCCCGAGTGAGCACCAACTCGAAGCAGTTCTCGTTCTACCGCTTCACGAGCCAGACGAGAAGAAACACAACCACAGCGATGGCAAATGCCAATGCCCGGGCATTTCCCACGCGAACTCCCCACTTGCTGTTCATATACAAACCTCGCTACCCAGAATTCCGATCTTGTCCCTGACAGTGTAGTGAGACGGCGCACTCGCTGCCTGTGCGACAGTAAAAGTAAGCATGGCCGAAACCACGACATTGAGCAAGCGAACTGCCTTTCTCGGCTATGGCGCATGCGCGGTGGCCGGGTGCCTATGGGGCACGGGGTTCTACTTCGGCCGCCTTGCGCTGAACGAGATGAGCGTGGAGCATATGGTGCTCTATCGCTTCCTCTTTGCGTGCGTGGGCCTACTGCCTGTGGCGCTGCTGAATCGCGTACGGCTTACCGCCGGCGAAATCAAGATTCTTCTCATTTCGGCCGCCTTCGGCATCCCTATCCAGTTCCTCATCCAGTTCCACGGACTGGCGCGCACCACCGTCAGCCACGCATCCCTGATGGTCGGCGCCATGCCTGTTCTGCTCGGTGTTGCCGCAGCCATCTTCGCCGGAGAACGTCTTGATCGCTTCGGATGGGCGGCACTGGTGGCTTCCACAATAGGAGCCGCTTTGATTGTTCTCGGCGGACATCGCGGTCCGGCAACGCAAGGCGAACCTACCTTGTTCGGGGACCTGCTGGTCGTCGTTTCGCTGTGCACCGCGCTCACCTGGATCCTGCTCAGCAAGAAATTGATGCAGTCGCACAGCCCAGTTGTCGTGACGGCCTACAGCATCCTCGCCGGAACCATCATGCTGGTTCTGTGGATTCTCGGCCCGATGCTGCTGAATCCGTGGCGCGTCCACAAAGTCGCGGCTCCGCCGTTCGCGCACGTCAGCGCGACCGCGTGGATCGCATTAGCCATCAGCGGCCTGGCCTGCACGGCAACCACTACATTCCTGTGGAACTGGGGCATCCATCATGTGCCCGCTTCACGCGCCGGCGTGTTTCTCAATATCGAACCCGCGCTCGGTTCCTACCTGGGCGTGAAGCTCCTCGGCGAACATCTTGGTCCCTACGCCTGGTTCGGCGGAGCGCTGATCCTGGGTGCGGCCATCGTTTTGACCACCCGAGGCCACGAACCCCAACCGGACATGATCCTCGAGTAAGCAAGTTCGCGAGCGAACTCGCAGGGGAAATGCGCCCCGAAGTCACGCGCCGCTTGATTCCAAAGTCTCATGCCGGCACCACCATCGCGCCATTGTGAGTTTCTGCAGCGGAGCTAGACTTAGCTCTGGTCGTGGAGGTAGCTGTGACGCAGTTGACGTGGAGCCACGCGTGCATCGTCGGCGTACAAGCCATGGACGATCAGCACGGGATTCTGATGGACAGCCTGAATGAACTGCGCTTCATGTTGCTCCGCGGAGCCGACCGCCGCGCCCTCTGCCTGCAACTCGAGCGTCTGATCGACTTCACCCAGATGCATTTTCAGTGTGAAGAGCAGTTGCTTTCCCAGCAGGGATTCCCGGGCGTCAACGATCACCAAACCGCACACCGGAATTTGCTGACCAAGCTCTATGGAGCCCTGGAACAGCTGAACCATGATGAACCCTCCCACTTTAGCTCTCTGTTGGATTTCCTGCCCGGATGGTATCTGGAGCACCTTGAGCAACTCGATCAGCCTTATGGCATTTGGCTGAATGAGCATGGCGTTTACTGATCGCCGCTTTCCGCGCGCACTACTCTCTTGTAACTAAAAGATCGAGTCGATAGTACATTGCTCGTGCAGTCGGGCATCCGGTTTAACTAGCCCTCGAATGTCAGCTGTGCCGAAGCCCACGGTGAAGACCCGGCCTTCGGCTCCGACGCCAGGTCATACACCAGGCGCTCCAGCACCAGCCGCTTGTCCGGCGGCGACGACCGCAACTCGAGATCCGCTCGTGCAATCAACCGCAGCGCCCGCGTCAGCTCACGCCGGCTTTTGTAGCGGCGCGCCTGTCGAATCAAATCGTCGGCCGCGAATGGCGGCATGCGAAAACCCTGCCACAGAGCCTGCCAGATTGCGCGCGAGTCGCGCACGTTCTTTTCCACGATAACCAGCATCTGCCGGAACGTCCGCGCGAGCATGTAGAGATGCCCGATCGCCGCATCCTCGCCAGCATCCGAGCTGTTCAGCAACCCATGCAGCAGTCCAAGTGCCCTCGCCGTATTGCGCGAACTGATGGCGTCGGTAAGTTCATAGAGGGAGCGCTGCTTCGCGGCCAGCACCATTGTCTCCACATCGCCCAGCGTGATGCGTCCGCGGCCGAACGTGTAAAGCAGCAGCTTTTCGAGCTCCGATGCGATCAGCATCATGTCGGCGCCAAGCGCATCCACCAGTTCGCGCGCTGCGTCGGGCTCGATCTTAGTATCGGCGGCCTGCGCAGTCGCGACAGCCCAGCGCATCCCGTCTTCTTCGCCCACGCGCGCCAGTTCCACCATGCCGCAGTGTTCACCCAGGGTCTCAGTCAGCCGCTCGAAGCGATTCTTGTCGTCCATCTCCATGCGCCGCGTGTCGGTGGGAATTCGCAGAAAATCAGCCACAAAAACCAGCAGTGCCTGTGGATTTGGCGACTTGAAATAGCGATTCAGCGCGGCAAATTCGTCTTTTTTCGCTCCCCGCGTGTACAACTGGCGCACATTGCGCACAAAAATCACCTGAAAAGGCGCCATTAACGAAGGCGTTTGCGCACGATCGAGTACATCAAAAATCGGAGTGGAGCTCAAATCGAGATCGGATAGGCAGAAGTCTTTCAGATCAGGCGGGACAAAAGCCTTCAGAATGGCCTCGCGGCAACGGTCCAGCAGGAAAATCTCATCACCGGCGAGCACATAGCCCGGCTTTAGCGATCCCTTGCCGGCGCCAGCAGCCTCTATCTCGCCAACAAAACGCCCAACGGCACTGAAGCCCGCACCCCAGCGAGAGCCGGTCATCGCACAAAACTCCTGGTTGGCCGTGCAGCGAACATAGGTACAGATTAACAGTACGACAGGCGCTCGTACTCCCTATTCCCTGGTCCGTATTCCCTGCTCTTCTCACATGCCTTCGAGAACATCCGCCACCAGGGCGTGCGCGAATTCGCGCGACATCCGGTCCACCGCCGCGGGGCTCTCATCGAGAAACGTCGGCAAATCGGAGGTCGACTGGTACTGTCCGCGGAAGACATAGTTCTTGTTTTCGTAGAGCACCTTGCCGTCGCGGTCATTCAGCGTGACGGAGATAACCAGCGTAATGAGAAAGCTCGACGACTGCTGCGTGGTGGTGTTGTAAGTGAGGGGTGCCACGATTTCATTCAGGATTGTGCCATGCAGAACCACGTCAGGATTGCCACCGGCGGCCGGCGTGATGCGCATCCTGGAACGAGCCGCAAACTCGCGGATCACGGCGTCGGTCAGCGCGACCTCAGTGTGGTAAGCCTCAGTGCGCGTGGCAAACATCGGCACCGAAAGCGTGCGCGCGTCCGGGGGCAGATGGGTAGCCGCGCCAACCGTGTGGTATCCGCAGCCGGACACTACGCCCAGTGCAATCGCGACCGCCAATCTAAGAAATCCGCGAATCATTCTTGCACCATTGTAGCTTCGCAAATTGTCTAAAACTGATTGCATGAACGGTTTTGAAAGGGCACGGCTTTCGGCCGTGCCGCCAGAGACACTTAAAAGCCGGGCTTCAGCCCCTGAGGGATGTCCTCAGGCGAGTCAAGCATGATCTACGCAAACCAGCCTTAGTGTGGTGAGTCTGAAGTCGTTAACAGAAACGAGGAAAGCCCAGAAGCAGATTCTTCGCTCACCACCCCCAAACTGAAGGACGTTTGGGGGCCCGTTCACTCGGAATGACACCGCCATTTCGGAGAAGAATTTCAGATTCAGGACACTAGCCTTCATACCCACGCAGTGGCCAGCATGCCGAGCCCCAGAGGCGATAACTTCAGCCCGTCGGCACGATTCTGGAAGTAGAGATCGTTGAGCACATCAGAGCCCACCTGTTCAATTTGCTGAAGTCCGGAACGACGAATCTCGGCCTCCAAATCTTCCGGCGTGAAGAAGAGGCGGAACGGCTCTCCAGCCGCTGCAACCCGCTCAGAAAGCCTGTCGAATGCGATCCGGCCGATCGGGCTCAGCGTTTCCGGCGCCACTGCGTAATCGAACGTAACCCCACTTCCGGCGGGCATCTGCGCCACCACTCTCAACGTTGCGCGGAATGCATCGATGGTGAGATAGGGAACGACACCGAGCCAGCCGAAAAAGACAGGCTTCTGGAAATCCAGGTTTGCATCCGCCAGCCCATCCGCGAGGGTCTGGTGCTCAAAATCCAGAGCTACAAACACGAGATTCGACGGCAAGGCGATCGCAGCCTCCTCCAGCATTGAGCGTTTCCATACTTGGGTTGCCGGAAAATCCACCTCAAAGACCCGCAACGCTGGAAATGGATTGCGGTAGGCGAAGGTATCCAGCCCCGCGCCGAGCACAACGTATTGCGTTACTCCGTTAGAGACAGCTTCCGCCAACCGGTCCTCGGCATAACGGCTGCGTGCAGCCATGAACCCGCGAAAGTCGCGGCCCACAGGGTGCATCGCGCGTTCCATGAGCCGTGGATGCCCCTCGCCAATCAGGCGCATCGCAATGGGGTCATCCAACACCGGAGGCTTGTCGATCAACTGGTGCGCTGCGCGGCGAATCGCCACACCGAGAGCAGTTTTGCTGGCCCGACCCGTCTCCATGAATTCAAGTCTAGATGAACGGCGGAGGAGCCAATCCGCATAACATTGTTGCTATGACCTGGATTGGATGGGCGCTTCTTTCCGCGTTCTTCGCCGCCGCCACAGCCTTGCTGGCCAAGGTGGGCGTCGCGCATGTCGACTCAAACCTCGCGACCGCGATACGCACTACCGTCGTACTTGTGTTTGCGTGGGCCATTGCGCTGGCTCTCGGCAAGCACGGCGAGCTTCGCCTGCTCGACCGGCGGACATTGCTGTTTCTGGTGCTGTCTGGGATGGCCACGGGGCTGTCGTGGCTATGCTATTTCCGCGCCTTGCAGCTTGGACCGGCATCGCGCGTGGCTCCGCTCGACAAACTCAGCGTGCCGCTGGTGATGGTGTTCGCGTGGCTGCTGCTGGGCGAAAAGCTGACGGTTCCCACGGTTGCCGGCGGCATTTTGATCACGGCCGGCGCTGTCGTAATGGTGCTGGGATAACCGCGTCGGGAGCGCCTTCATATACTGGTTGTAGAGATTCACGCCAAAAACTGGAAGAGTTCCTTTGGATTCAGGAAATCAAACAGGGTCACAGATCGCGACAGCGCCGCGCCGCATCGTTCTCACCGGCTTCATGGGCTCGGGCAAATCGACCGTCGGCCCGATCATCGCTGCTCGCCTCGGTTGGCAATTCGTCGACGTCGACAACGTGATTGAAGCCGAGGCGGGTACCGCTATCGCGGATATCTTCGCGCGCCAAGGTGAAGGCGGTTTTCGCGATCGCGAACACACAACGATTGCGAGGCTGGCAACGGGCGAAGGTGTTGTGCTTGCTCTCGGCGGTGGCGCTATCGAACGTGAAGACACGCGGCAACTGCTTCTCAGCGCCTCCGGTACTTTGCTTGTACATCTTGAAGTGGAACTCAATACAACGCTCGCCCGTTGCAGTGGAACCGAAAACACGCGTCCTGTGCTGGCAGACCAGGCGAACCTCACAAAACGCTATCAGCGACGCCTGCCCCTCTACCGCATGGCGCACGTTTCAGTTCGCTCCGATTCCCGTACTCCCGATGAGGTGGCCGACGCTATCCTCAAAGCTGCGGGACTGCAGGGCTGCACCGGCTGACAACGATTCCAGGTTGAGCGCAGATCGAAGAGGCGACGCTAAAGCACTTCGAAGTGAGCTGATCTCTTCGAACAAAACCCGCATCCCCTACACTTGATATCATCGAGACAGTTGCGAGGGCTCTCCGCGCCTCCACAGAGGTCACTTTTCACCCCATGACTCCCATTTCCCAGGCTGCCGCCCCGCAGGATTTTGCTGAGCACGAAGCAAGTCTTCGCGAAGACACGGTCCCTGCTCATCCAGCGCATCAGATTCACGCCCCAAGCCCAGGCACAACGGCCACGCTGATCAATGATTTACGCGAACTCTTTAAAGTCCGCGTCACGGGAATGGTGCTAGTCACGGGCTGGGCGGGATTCTACCTGGGTTCGATGCAATCGGGAATCTCAAGCGTGCAGCGCGGCCTGCTCGACACGCTGATCGGTATCGGCCTTGTTTCTGCCGGAGCCAGCGCACTGAACCAAGCGCTCGAGCGCACCAGCGACGCCAAGATGAAGCGCACGGCGGACCGGCCCATTGCCGCTGGTCGTATCTCGTTTGGCCAGGGTGTCGCGGCCGGTATTGGTGCCCTCGCGCTCGGCGGATGGTGGCTGCTGTTGCACACCAACCTGCTCACCGTCTCGCTGGCGCTGCTTACGGCTTTCTGCTACGTCGCGATCTACACGCCGCTCAAGCGTGTCACTTCACTTGCCACCTTCATTGGAGCGTTTCCGGGAGCTATGGGTCCGATGCTTGGCTGGACAGCCGCACGCGGACGAATCGAGTGGCCTGCCGTCGCGCTCTTCGCCATTCTGTTTGTCTGGCAGTTTCCGCATTTCATGGCCATCGCCTGGCTCTACCGCGAAGACTACGCGCGCGCCGGCATCCGCATGCTTCCCGTGGTTCAGCCCGATGGCTGGTCCACCGTCGTCGAGGCGCTGTTCTACGCAGTGTTGATGATTCCGGTGAGCCTGGCGCCCTGGCGTCTCGGCATGGCCGGAACGGTTTACGCATTTCCCGCGATGGCGCTAGGACTTTTCTACCTCGCCTACACCATCCGCTTCACCCGCATCCTGCGTGCCACCAGCGAAACCGAAAGCCGCATGGTGGCCCGCGATTTGCTGAAGGTGAGCGTCATCTACCTGCCCCTGCTGCTGACCACCTTGATGGTCTGCGCAATCGCCAAACACTGAGGAGAGAATGGGCGCCACGGCAACAACATCGCAACCTCGCGCCAGTACACGGCCGGCTATCGCCGCCATCCTCGTAATCAGCGCCGCCGCATCGCTGTTTCTCTTCTGGCTGATCTACAAACATCCAGCCGCCGACATCTCCAGCACAAAGCTGCCCTTTCTGCCGGCACTCAATGCAATCCTCAATGGCCTCAGCGCGACAGCACTCCTCGTCGGCTACACATTCATTCGCGCGCGCAAAATTGCGGCGCACCGCGCGTCGATGATTACGGCCTTCATATTCTCCACGCTTTTCCTGGTCAGCTACATCCTGCACCACTACCTGCACGGCGATGTTCGCTATCCCATTCATGCACCACTGCGCTCGATTTACCTGTCGCTGCTCGCGAGCCACATCATCCTCGCAGTCATAGCACTGCCGCTTGTGCTCGTCACATTCTTCTTCTCACTTTCCGGTCGGATTCCCCAACACCGCAAAGTTGCGCGCTGGACGTTTCCGCTCTGGCTCTATGTCTCCGTCACTGGCGTGTTCACCTACGTGCTGCTGCGCCTGGCGCAGGGAACGTGAGCCGCATGCCCGTGAGCGAACGCACTCCCGTATCCGCAAAGCGCATCACCTCACCCAACGATGGCACGCGCCAGCTTTTGCAGTGGGGTTCGTCGATGATGGGCGCGGGCGTGCTTGCCGCAATTCTGCTTCAGACACTTCTGGGCGGGTTCAGCCCCACGGGTGCCAGCACCAACACTGGCTGGTTCGCCCTGATCCTCGCACTCATGTGCCTGCCCTTCGGTGGACTGCTGTTAACTCTCGGCGTCGCCAAGTGGCTCCGCAACCGCAGCATCCAGCAATCTGGCACGCGGCGCGACTGACGGCGACGACGATACCCTTCCCGTAGCTGATATGAATGAGTTCAATGCCCTGCGTAATGCGGCCAACTGCATTTCGCTCCTGGCGTCTGAGAGCTGTGAGCTTTTGAACGCGTGGTCTGGACAAACGTCCCGGCGGCGCTTTTCTGGCGGCAGGCCGGTGTATCTGAGACTCTCGAAGAAGCCCTTGTCTGTCAATGGTTTGAACGGACTTCCCACTCAGAGGCTGCGGGAATCGACAAGACTTGTGATTTGAATCACCGTCACCAGAGACACGCAGACCGCATATTCAGTGCTAAGGACAGGTTTACACTGTGCGTGTGGGTAGCAAAGGCGTCTGGTTCATGTTGGCGATTGTGGTGCTTGGTGCGGCGCTTCCGGGCGTGGCCTGCTTCGCGCCCTCACCCCATCATGCATGCTGCCAGCAAATGATGCAGGATTGCGGATCGTCGATGGCCTTGACCGACCCCTCCTGCTGCAAGGTGCACTCATCGGATCCAACCCTGCCGCCCGCTCAGGCCTCGCGTTCTGAAGTTACTACCCAGCCGGTTGATGACTTCGTCAGCGTGAATCTCGGTTGTGCTTCGCTTGATGGCGCAGCAGCCTCGCAAACGTCTGAGACTCCGCCCGGATCGCTCGCATCAAGTCGAAGTTCCATCCTCAGAATCTAAACACTCCCTCTTCTTTCTGCAGTCAGGCTTCGTGCGCGCCCGGCGCTTTCCGCTGGGTGCGATTGACGTTGGCCGGAGATCGTCCGGCCTTGAGGGAGCAATGAAGACATTACCTATATTGATCGGGGCACTCAGCCTTGCGCTTGTGTTCCACGCCTGTGACGCGCAGGCTCCGGACGATGCAACCGGGCTCAGCAAATTAAGCGCTCTGATCGGCAATGCACACGGCGACACCACGCCGGGGCCTGCGCTCACGCTGGATGAAGTGGAACGCATCGCGCTGGCCGAGAATCCCGAAATTCATGTTGCGGCGCGCAAGGTCGCAGCCGCCGAAGCACACGTTCCGCTCGCAGGGGCACTCGACGATCCGCAAGCGATGTATCGCGGATGGCAGGTGCCGCTGACAAAGCCGTGGGACTACAACGCCGCGCAGAACATGTTCATGCTCGGACAGTCGTTTCCCGGCCGAGGCAAACGCGGACTGCGCACGAACATCGCAGAATCCGACGTGGTGCTTGCGAAGAACGAACTCGATGCCGCACGTTTGCGCGTGCGAGTAGAAGTCCGCAAAGCATTCTTCGATCTGCTGCATGCACAGGACGATCTGCAGATCCACGATCAGCACGTTGGGATCGCCCAACAGGCCATCGAAGCCGCGCGGATCAAATACAGCGTCGGCAAGATTCCGCAGGTCGAAGTCCTCAAGGCGCAAGTCGCCCTCACGCGGCTCGCCGAGCACATGGTTCGCTTCGATCGCGATGCGGAGGTCGCGCACGCGCATTTGAATGTGCTGATGGGCCGGCACCCCGAGACTCCGATTGAGGTTCGTGGAGAGTATGCGGTCACGGCTCCACTCCCCTCGCTGGAAACGCTGGTGACGACGGCGATGCAGGCGCGCCCCGACTTGATCGAAGCCGCAGCCGCCGAGAAAAAGAGCCGCAAGGAAGAGGAGCTGGCCAAGAGGGGCATGGTGCCGGACTTCAGCGTCTCCGCCGGCTACATGCTCATGCCTTCGGGGCAGAACCCGCGCAACAACTACATGGTCGAAGGATCGATGAATCTGCCCTGGCTCAATCGCCACAAGCACGATGCTGAAGTCGCCGAGGCAACCGCGGCCGTTAACGTGAGGGACGCGGAAGTGACGGCAATGAAAAACGAAGCGCTCGGTCAGATTGAGGAATCACTTGCCGAGGCGCGTGCCGCACAACGTCTCGCGCGGGTCTATCAGGACTCGCTGAAACCGCAGGCGGAGCAGACGCTTCACGCCGCCGTTGTCGCATATGAAAACGATCAGACTTCGTTTCTTGATCTGCTCGACAGCCAGATGACGGTCGTGGACGTGGACCTTGCAGCGATCGATGCGTTTGCGGATTTCAACATGAAGATGGCAGAGCTGGAACTGGCGGTGGGCGCACCGGTGGCTGCGCAGGAGAGGTCGAAATGACGGAACGGACACTGAAGAGCGCATTTGCCGTGAGCGCGTTGTTGTGCGTGGTACTGGCTTCGATACTGGGATACATACTTTGGCGTCACCGGACTCCCGCAGTTTCACAAGCCGACGCAGGGCCGGTCGTCGCGCGCGGACCCGAAGCATCTTCCCCGAGTGCGTCCGGAGTCAATCCCGCAGGCGACGAATCAGATGAGCCCGCTCTAGCCCCAATCCAACTCTCGCCCCAGCGGATGCAGGAGATTGGGGTTACAACGGCGGTTGCCGAGATGAAAGAGGTAAGCGACGAGTTGCAGGCCCCGGGTAACGTTGCGATGGATGAGCAGCGGCTCTCGTACGTGCAGACGCGCTTTCCGGGATGGATTCGCAATGTCTACGCAAATGCGACTTACCAGTACGTAAAGAAGGGGCAGAAGCTGTTCACCATCTACAGCCCCGATCTCGCCACCACGGAGCAGGAGTACCTCCTCGCCAAAAAGAACCAGGCCGCCGTCTCGGAACATATGCACGGCACCCCGGCGGAGGAGGGCAACTGGCTGCTGCAGGCTGCCGCGGAACGCCTGCGCCGCTACGACATTCCCGATGCGGAGATCGCACAACTCGACAAGACTGGCACCGCGAGCCGCGAAATTGCGGTCGAATCGCCCACTTCCGGATACATTATTGAGCGCAACGCTTTGCCAAACGCATACGTGCAACCGGAGACAAAGCTCTACACCCTGGCAGACCTGTCCACGGTGTGGGTATACGCAAATGTGCCTCAAGCAGACGTAGGGCGACTGAATCCAGGTGATCGCAGCCAGGTTTCTGTGGATGCATACCCCGGACGCAAATTCAGCGGGCGGATCGATCAGATTCTCCCGGAGGTGGATACGACCACGCGCACGGTGCGCGTGCGCCTCGTAATGAGCAATCCGGGCGTCGTGCTCAAGCCCGGAATGTATGTCAATGTCAATATCAGCGCTCCACTGGGCCGCCAACTCGTCATACCCGCTTCTGGTGTGCTGCAGTCCGGCACGCGCCAGATCGCATTCATTGACCGCGGACAGGGATCGCTGGAGCCTCGCGAGATCGAGACCGGTCTGCGACTCGACGATTCCGTTGTGGTGCTCAAGGGACTCAAGCCCGGCGACCGGATCGTGAGCTCCGCGAACTTCCTCGTGGACTCCGAAGCTCAATTGCAAAGCGCGATGGGTGGTTTCCCAGCGGCTCCGCAACAATCCGCAGGCACTCCAACAGGCAACCGAACAGTTGCAGATCGACTTCAGCACCAACCCAAATCCGCCACGCAAAGGGGCCAACACGATGCGCGTATGAAGCTCACCGGCGCAGGTGGCAAGCCGGTAACTGGCGCACAGGCAACCGTGACGTTCTTCATGCCCGCGATGCCCGCCATGGGCATGGCCGCGCAACATGCTTCCGCCTCTCTGGCCGACAAGGGCGACGGCAATTATGAAGCGGCCGTGCAACTCGATTCCGGCGGTACCTGGCAGGTAACGATCGCAGTGCAGCGCGCCGGCAAAATCATCGCAACAAAACAATTGAGCATGAGCGTCACGGGAGGCATGTGATGATTGCACGAACCATCGCATGGTGTGCGCGAAACCCGTTTCTCGTCATCACGGCCTCGATTCTCCTCGCCGTGGCCGGCATTTGGTCCATGATGCACGTGCCACTCGATGCCCTGCCCGACATCAGCGACGTGCAGGTCATCATCCACACTCAATGGGCCGGCGAACCGCCGAGTGTGATTGAGGATCAGGTGACGTACCCCATCGTCACTGCACTGCTCTCTGCGCCCCGCGTGCGCAATGTGCGGGCGCAGACGATGTTTGGCGACTCATACGTCTTCGTGGTCTTCCAAGACGGCACCGATCTCTATTGGGCGCGCTCGCGCGTGACGGAATACCTGCAGCAGATCGCCGGAAAGCTCCCCGCGGACGTGCATCCCGCGATCGGCCCTGACGCAACTGGAGCCGGCTGGGTCTATGAATATGCGATTGTCGATCGCACCCACACACGGAGCCTCGCTGATCTGCGCGCATTGCAGGACTGGTATCTGCGCTATCAACTTCAGACTGTCCCTGGCGTCGCCGAAGTCGCGAGCATCGGCGGATTCGTGCGCCAGTACCAGGTGAACCTCGATCCCAACAAGCTGTTCTCCTACGGGATTCCCGCGTCAATGGTGATCGACAAGGTTCGGCAAAGCACGAATGAGGTAGGCGGCGATGTGCTTGAGATGAGCGGCGCCGAGTACATGATTCGCGGAATGGGCTACATTCGAACCCTGTCGGATCTTGAGAACGTGCCAGTGGCAACCAAGAACGGAACGCCCGTGCTGGTGCGCGATCTGGGCACCGTCTCGTTCGGCCCCGATGTGCGACGTGGCGCAGCAGACTGGCAGGGCCAGGGCGAAACCGTGGGCGGCATCGTAGTCATGCGCGACGGCATGAATGCACTCCGCGTGATTGAAAGTGTGAAGCAGCGCTTTCGCGAGCTTGCCCCGTCGCTTCCCGCCGGTGTCGAGATCGTAACCGGCTACGACCGTTCGTGGCTCATCAACGAGTCGATTCACACGCTGAAGCGCGATCTGATTCTCGAAGCCATCATCGTCAGCTTCGTCAGTATCGTGTTTCTGTTTCACTTTCGATCTGCTCTTGTTCCGATTCTCACTTTGCCGATCGCGGTAGTTTCAGCGTTCATTCCGATGTATTACCTGCATGTCAGCTCGAACATCATGTCGCTTGGCGGGCTGGCGCTCGCTATCGGAGTGCTTGGTCGATGCGGCCATCGTCATGGTCGAGAACGGATATCGCCACCTCGCCGAACGCACGGAGCCGGCTAGCGGCGAGGAGCGGCATCGCATTCTCGTTGGCGCTGCGCAACAGGTCGGTCCGGCACTGTTCTACTCGCTTGTCATCATCGTCGTCTCTTTCCTTCCGGTCTTTCTCCTCGAAGCGCAGGAAGGCCGCATGTTCCGCCCTCTCGCGTGGACCAAAACCCTCGCGCTGGTCTTCTCTTCCCTTCTCTCCATCACGCTCGTTCCGGCCTTGATGCCGATCTGCCTTCGCGGCAAGCTCAGGCCGGAATCTCGGAACCCCGCGGCTCGCATCACGCAGGCCATTTATCTTCCAATCCTGCGGTGGTGCCTGCGTCATTGGAAGCTCGTGGTCGCGCTGAATCTCATTTTTCTCGCAGCAACGATTCCGCTATATTTCCGCCTCGGCAGCCAGTTCATGCCGGCCCTGTACGAAGGTTCATCGCTCTACATGCCAAGCGCCCTGCCGGGAATTTCGGTCACGCAAGCCGTCACGCTGATGCAGCAGCAGGATCGGATCATCAAATCCTTTCCTGAAGTCTCGACGGTCTTTGGAACCGTGGGTCGCTCCGACAGCGCCACCGATAATGCGCCCCTCGACATGTACGACACCACCATCATGTTGAAGCCGCGCGAACAGTGGCGTCCCGGCATGACCTACGAAAAGCTCATTCACGATATGGATGAGAAACTGCAATTCCCCGGCCTCACCAACACCTGGACTATGCCCGTAGAAAATCGCCTCGATATGGAACTGACCGGCATTAAGACCGCAGTCGGCATCAAGATCCAGGGCCCGGACCTCGCACGTATTCAGGACATTGGCGCCCAGATGCAGCAGGTTCTTTCAGCCATACCCGCGACCAGCGCAGTCTTCGCAGAGCGCGTATCGCAAGGCTTCTATCTGAATGTGGAAGTGAATCGCCCCGAAGCCGCGCGCTACGGATTGACCGTCGGCGATGTGCAGCGAGTGATCAATTCTGAAATCGGCGGCGCCAACATTGCTGAAAACGTTGAAGGCCGGCAGCGGATCCCCATCGCCGTGCGCTATCAGCGTGATTTCCGCGACAGCCCACAGGAAATTGGCAAGGCTCTAATCCCGACTCCGACCGGCGAGCAGATTCCCATCAGCCAGGTCGCGCGCATTTCGTTTTCGCGCGGACCGGCGATGATTCGCGATGAAGACGGCGCGCTTACCGGATACGTGTACCTCAACCTGAAGACCAATGACTACGGCGGTTATGTGGATCAGGCAAACCGAATGATCGAAAAGAACGTCGCTCTGCCCGCCGGATACACCTGGCATTGGGCTGGCGAGTACGAATTTGAAGTCCGCGCGAAGCGGCGGCTCATGATCATTCTCCCCGTTGTATTCTTCGTGATTTTTCTGCTGCTATACCTGGTCTTCAAATCAGTTGCAGAAGCAGCGGTCTTGATCTTCCCCACGTTCTACGCCATGTCCGGTGGCTTGCTGCTGCAATGGATGCTTGGCTACAACTTCAGCGTTGCGGTCTGGGTCGGCTATATCGCTCTCTTCGGCATCGCGGTCGAAACCGGCGTCGTCATGGTCGTCTACCTGCACGAAGCCCTGGAACATCGGCTCAAGTCTGGTCGCCTCCTGAACGAAGACGATCTGGAGAAAGCTACCATCGAGGGCGCCGTGCAACGGCTGCGCCCCAAGCTGATGACAGTCACCGCCGTGGTTCTGAGCCTCGCACCAATCCTTTGGGAGACCGGCATTGGTTCGGACGTGATGAAGCCCATCGCCGCACCGATTCTCGGCGGAATGATCACTTCCACCATTCACGTGCTGATCCTTGTGCCGGTCTTCTTCCTGTTGATGAAGAGACGCGAACTGCGTACCGGACGTCTTCGTGCGGATCAAATCAACGATCCGGCTGAACCATTGGCAACGACAAAATAGAAGTTTTAACGAGCCAGCTTCGCAGTGCGAGTCGATTCTCCTGGAGATGCGACGCGTCCCCTCTTGGGATCGCAAGAGAATGCGCTCAATCGCAGTACAATTGCGCTTGCCGGATATTCGTACAAAAACGACCGGCGAAAGCTGGTAACTGTGGCCCACGAGCGCATTGTGTATCCAATTCGAGACGGTTCGCCTATAAAATTTCGCCGCTCCTTCTTTTGGATTCTTCTGGTCGTTCTTCTCATCCTCTTTGGCACGCGAACTGCCGTCTCCTATTACGTTGATTCGCTCTGGTTCTCGTCTCTCGGATACGCGGAAATCTTTTGGAGAACTCTCACATTCAAGTGGATCGCATTTGCTCTTCCTTTCGCTCTTACTTTTCTGATCCTGTACGGATGGTTCGCAGCGCTCCGGCACGCCTCCCGCGAAGAATTGCGCTCTGCGGGGACCATCGTTCTCGGCAGCCGCACCTTTGAGCTTCCTGTCGATCCCGGTGTTGCGCGTTGGCGCATTTATCGCATCGGTGTTTGTTGCGTTGTTGGCCGGTGCAAGTTTCATGAGCGAATGGATGCGTTTCGCTCTTTACTCGTTTGCCGGTTCCGGCAATAGCGGACCGCGCGATCCGATCTTTGGCAAAAGCCTGAGTTTCTACTTCTTCACTTTGCCGGCTCTCCAATTTGTCGCCGGCTGGTTGCTGATGCTTGCGATACTCGCTTGCGCGATCGCGGGACTCTTCATCCTGTTAACGAGCGGCTCGCAGCTTTTTGGGGAACGCACGTACGGCACATCCCCGCTGCCGGTGCGCGCACTCTCAGCCTCAGTCGCATTTCTTCTTATTGTCGTGGCAATCCGAACCTGGCTCGGCCGCTTCGACCGAATTCTCGATGGCCACACAATATTCGGCGGCGTCACCTATACCGATGACCACCTGATCCTTGGCGGCCTGCTCGTGATTTGTGCTGCGCTGACCCTCGGTGCCGTGATTGCCGCGAGCAACGTATTTTTCCGGCCTCGAATGAGTCGACTTATCGCCGCTCCGGTGCCGGCAGTGCTCTGCTTCCTCATCGTCCAGGTCTGCTCCTGGTATATGAGCAGCTTTATCGTGAAGCCGAACGAATTGGTTCGAGAGCAGCCCTACATTGGTCACAATATCCAGTTCACGCGGCAGGCTTTCAATCTCGATCAAGTGGCGCAACACGAGTTTCCAGCGGAAGTCACTGTAGAAGCCGCCGACGCGGCGAATAACCAAGCCACACTCCAGAACATCCGGCTCTGGGACTGGCACGCGCTCCAGGATACGCTGCGCCAAATTCAGGAGATTCGCACCTACTACGATTTCCCCGACATCGACATCGATCGTTACCAGATCAACGGCGAAAAACGCCAAGTCATGCTCGCAGCCCGCGAGTTGAACATCGAAAAGCTGCCGGAAAGCAGTCGTAACTGGATCAACGAGAAACTCATCTACACGCATGGATACGGCATCACCATGAATCCGGTCAACGGATTCACGCCGGAAGGCCTGCCTACGTTGATGCTGAGCAATATGCCGATCCAGAGCACCGTGCCATCGATCCAGGTGACGCGGCCGGAGATCTATTTCGGCCAGCTTACAAACAACGACGTGTACGTCAAGACTCACCAGAAGGAATTTGACTATCCGCAGGGCGAGACCAACAGCATGACCTCATACGAGGGAACCGGCGGCATCGAACTCGGATCGTTCTTTCGGCGCCTCCTGATTGCCTTCGATCGCGACGATCTCGCCAAGCTTCCTTTCAGCGACGACATCAATTCACAGAGCCGTTTGCTAATGCGGCGGAATGTTATTGACCGCGTCAAAGCTCTCGCACCCTTCCTTACATTCGATTCTGATCCCTACATCGTAATCGGCGACGACGGCAGGCTCTCATGGATGCTCGACGCATTTACCACCTCTGACAACTATCCCTACTCGACCCACTACGCGCTCGGCAATGACCAGATCAACTACATGCGGAACAGCGTGAAGGTGGTGATCGATGCATATAACGGAGCGACCACCTTCTATGTCTTCGATCCGAACGATCCGATCATCGCCGCCTATCGCAACATCTTTCCACAGCTATTCAAAGATGCCTCGGCCATGCCGACCGACCTGCGCAGACACGTGCGCTACCCCGAGTTGTTGCTCCGGCTTCAGGCGACTGCCTACGGTCTTTATCACATGACGGATCCGGGCGTGTTTTATAACCGCGAAGATCTGTGGACCGTCGCCTCCGAAGTCGGCATGACATCGTCTGGCGACCAGGCGACGCAACCGATGGACCCGAACTTCGTCCTGATGAAGCTTCCCGGCGAATCATCGATCGAATTTGTCGAGATCCTCCCCTTCACGCCTTCGAATCGCAACAACCTCATTGGCTGGATCGCAGGACGCAGCGATGGAGAACACTATGGCGCCTCCGTCGTCTACGACTTCCCCAAAACCCGCCTCGTCGATGGACCGCTGCAGGTGGAGGCGCGCATCGATCAAAATGCGCAACTCTCCGGCCAACTCACGTTATGGAACCAGCAGGGATCGCATGTCCGCCGCGGCACCCTGCTCGTCATTCCGTGCGGCAAGGCACTCATCTACGCGGAGCCCATTTACCTGCAGGCCGAGCGTAGTCCCATGCCGGAGTTGCGTCTCGTCGTGCTTGCCCTGCAGGACCGCCTCGCTTACGGCTCCACCTTCGAGGCTGCGCTGCGCTCGCTCTTCGGCGGAGAAGCCTCAAGCCTCTCCTCAGAATCAGCGGCCGGCACCCAACCTTCGAAGGCTCCGACTGCAACAAATGCCTCGGGACAGTCAGACGATCTCAATGCGCTAATCCAAAGCGCCGCCAGGGATCTCGAAGACTACCAGCGTCTGACCGCGCAGGGAAAACTGGGTGAAGCTGGACAAAAGTTGGAGCAGTTGAAGAGCAAACTCGACACACTGAACAGCAGGCGCCGGTAGACACGTTTCTGACACCGCCTGACAACTCACGCCAAGCATCCGGTCATCTGCCAATCACGCACTGACCGGAGCCCTACTCTCGAAATATGTTGACGCTCGAAATCTGTCGATGATAGAAATTGGCGATGCGCAATCGATTGCGCAGGAAGACTCCAGACCTTGGGTTGGATCAACATTATGGGGAAAGTCTTCCGCGACCTTCCCATCCCAAATCAGACTGAGCGAAAAGGAGGGACCGCGGTGAATCACGATGCGTCAACGCCATTCATGACCCGCCGCCAGGTACTGCAATCGCTGGCCGTGGCCGGCGGATGCGCGCTCCTGCCTTCGAGGCTTCTGGCCGCGGAATCCTGGCAGCCCAAGAGCGGCGATGAAGCCTTCCTCGACGACCTCGAACGCCAGGGTTGTCTCTTCTTTTGGGAGCAGGCCAGCGAGAAGACCGGACAGGTACTCGATCGCGCGCGTAACGATCTTGGCGGCAGCCGCGATCCGCGTCGCATGGCAAGCATCGCCGCCACCGGTTTTGGACTGACCGCCCTTTGCATCGCCGACAAGCGCGGCTACCTGCCCCATGCACAGATCGTCGAGCGCGTCCGGACTACGCTCGATTGGCACCTGAACAAGTTTCCCGAAGTCCACGGATTCTTCTACCATTTCAGCGACATCGAGAGTGGCGAACGCATCAAAGGCGTCGAGCTTTCATCCATCGACACGTCCCTTCTGCTCTGCGGCGTGCTCAGTGCGCGTGCGTACTTCGACGACCCGAAAATCAAGTCCCTCGCCACGCAGATCTACGAGCGCGTCAACTGGCCGTGGATGCTGAACGGCGGAAAGACATTCTCCATGGGCTGGCACCCCGATGCGGGCTTCCTCAATGCGCGCTGGGCACACTTCTGCGAGCTCATGATGCTCTATCTTCTGGCGATTGGCTCGCCCACGCATCCCGTCGGTGGCGAGTACTGGAACAACTGGACACGCCCCGTCATTCACTACAAAGGATTCACTTACATCAGCGGCAACGACCCGCTCTTCACCCATCAGTACTCCCACGCCTGGTTCGATTTCCGCAACAAGCGCGACAATTTTGCCAACTACTTCGAAAATTCGATCACTGCGACGCGAGCCCACAAAGCGTTTTGCCTCTCCTTTCCCAAGTGGTACAACGAAGACTACTGGGGTGTATCCGCATCGGATTTTCAGGGCGGTTACACGGCATGGGGAGGTCCACCGCCGCAGGGCCCGCTCGACGGAACCGTGGTTCCGTGCGCAACGGCCGGCTCACTTGCCTTTGTTCCCGACGATTGCCTTCACGTTCAGCGTGCCATGCGGGACAATTGGGGCAAACGAGCATGGGGCCGCTACGGATTTGTTGACGCGTTTCATGCCGCTGCAAACTGGTATGACACCGACGTCCTCGGCATTGATCAGGGAATCTCGGTGTTGATGGCGGAGAATCTTCGTACTGGCATGGTTTGGAATACATTTATGCGCAATCCCGAAGCAACGGCTGCGATGCAGCGTGCTGGATTTCACGCTACCGCGTGATCGCGTAGGAAATTACGGGAGCAAGACGACGTGCCGAAAGCACCCCTCAAGCCGATCACACTGAAAGAGCTCGCATCCATGCTCGAGCTGTCGCAGTCCACCGTCTCCCGCACCATCAACGGTGAGGCGACAGCTCATCGCATCGCCGAAGAAACCCAGCAGCGCGTGCTGCACGCCGCAGCCCTCAACGGCTATGTCGCCAACACCATGGCGCGTGGCCTGCGCCAAAAGCGCACCTACACCGTCGGCGTCATTGTTCCCGAGATCAGCGAAGGCTATTCAACCACCGTCATCAGCGGAATCGAAGATGAGTTGCTCAAGGACGGATTCTTCTACTTCGTCGTGAGCCATCGCCACCGCGAAGATCTGCTCGAGGGATATCCGCGCATGATGCTGGCGCGCTCCGTTGAGGGCATCATCGCCGTCGACTCGCCCATAAATGAAGATATGCCGGTGCCGCTGGTTTCGATTTCCGGCCACGATCGCCGCGAAGGCGTCATCAATATCGAGCTCGATCACGACAAGGCTGCAGATCTCGCGCTTTCGCACTTAAAGTCCCTTGGCCACAAACGCATTGCCTTCATCAAAGGTCAAGCCTTCAGTTCAGATACCGTTCTGCGTTGGCAGGCGATTGAACAGGCGGCGCGCATTCTGCAAATCGAGATTGACGAACGCCTCGTTGTTCAATTGCAAAGCCCCGAGCCTGGCCCTGCCCCCGGCCAGGAAGTGACGCGACAGCTTTTGCAGAGTAAGCAACCTTTTACAGCAATCTTCGCCTTCAACGACATCAGCGCAATTGGCGCGATCTCTGTGCTGCGCGAAGCCGGACTGCGCGTCCCGGAAGATATCTCCGTGCTCGGCTTTGACGACATCATGGCCGCCTCGATGCATCATCCGCCGTTGACCACCATTCATCAGCCACTACGCAGCATGGGCCAGGTTGCGGCAAACACTCTGTTGTCGCTGATCCGCAACGAAATTCCTCATCCGCAACCCGAAGCGATCACCGTTTACCCCAGGCTTGTCGTCCGGGAGTCGACAGCACACTGCATGCCGCAGTCGGTGTCGGGCAGTGATACTGTATGCGCTGCTATCAGAACAAGCGAAGTGATTAGTTAAACTCGCGGCTCATGGGTGCACGACCGTCGCTCGCGTTGCGCCCGTTGAGATGCCGCCGTCCACCAGCAGGGTCTGTCCCGTGATGTAGCGGCTTGCCTCCGATGCGAGAAACACAACTGCTCCGTCCAGATCATTCGGAAGTCCCGGACGCTTCACCGGAATGCGATCAGTAAGATATGCAACCCACTCCGGATCCTCGTAAAGCACCTTGTTCTGCTCCGTCTTGAACCAGCCGGGCGCAAGACAGTTAACCGTGATTCCGTGCTGCCCCCAATCGTCTGCCAGGCTCATGGTGAGCTGGCGGATGCCGCCGCGACTCGCGCAGTAAGGCGCCAGTCCCGCGAATCCAAAGACGCTGGTGACCGACCCGATGTTGATGATGCGTCCGTAATTGTGTTCGATCATCTTGCGCGCAACAGCCTGCGCAACAAAGAAGCTACCACGCAGATTCGTATCGAGCACCAGGTTCCAATCGTCCCACGTAACATCGAGCGCCGGCTTGCGCACGTTGCAGCCCGCATTGTTCACCAGGATATGAATCTGCCCGAACGCAGCTTCGGCTTCGATCACCATGCGCTCGATGCTGACCTGATCGCGCACGTCCAGTTCGAGCGAAACACAGCGTCGCCCAAGCTTCAGAATCTCCGCTTCAAATTCACGCAGCGAATCGCAGTGCCGGCTCGTCAACACCAGGTCCGCGCCCGCCTTCGCCAGCGCGCGCGCAAAGTACTGCCCCAGCCCTCGGCTGGTTCCTGTCACAATGGCAACCTGCCCCGTGAGATCGAAGAGCGAATCCGTCATCGTGCAGCCTCAGTGTCCGCCGTTTTCAGCGCGCTTCTTCAATGGGAGACAGAACCACCTTCATCAGGTTCGGCTCCTGCGCATGCAACCGCTCAAACCATTGCGGACCTTCTTCCAGCGGCGCAACCGCCGTAATCATCGGACGGACATGGATGCGCCCATTGGAAATCAAGTCGATCGCCTGAAGATACTCCCCGGCCGATGCAGCCGTTCCCTGAATCTTGATCTGCCGGGAAACCACCTTCTGCAGTGGTAGCGTAACCTCCGGCTCGATATTTCCAATCAGCGTGACGGTACCGCCCTTGCGCACGCTGTCGATGGATTCCGCCACCGTCTTCGCACGCCCTACAGCATCGAACACCGCATCCGCGCCCACGCCGCCGGTTCGTGCCAGCACGGCTTTGGCAATCTCTTCACCGGTCCCGCGCAGTGCTTCGTCGGCGCCCAGTAATTCGCCAAGCGTCAGGCGCGTCTCATCGATGTCGGCAATCATTACGCGACCCACTCCGGTTGCGCGCAACGCCTGCATGGTGAGCAGGCCGATCATTCCCGCTCCAACCACCAGCGCCGTATCGCCCTTCTTCACTCCGCTCACTTTCACCGCATGAAGCGCGACAGAAGTAGCCTCAAGCATCGCCGCTTCAGGAAACGACATCTTGCTTGGCAGCCGATACAGGATGCGCTCGGGAACCGCGATGTATTCGGCGAAGGCACCATCCCGGCGATACTCGCCACACGAAACGCCGATCACTTGCCTGCATTCGCAGAGGTTGACGTCGCCGCGACGGCAGTAAACGCATTGACCGCAGTAAACGGTGGAGTCAAAGGTCACGCGATCGTCCACCTTATAGGCGCTTACGCCTGGGCCAACGGCCACGATCACCCCGGCGGCCTCATGTCCCATCACCAGTGGCGGAATGCGGCGCCCCGAAGATCCGTCGTAGCCATGCACATCGCTACCGCAGATGCCGCACGCTGCTACACGCACCAGCACCTCGTGTTCGCCTGGCTCCGGCCGCGGCAGTTCTGCAATAGCGAACTTCCCGTACTCTTCCAGCAACAACGATCTCATCAGAGGCTCAGATCAACTTTCGCTTGAGCTGATGCACAAATAGCGCTGCACCTGCTTTCGATTCTATCCGCAACTGCAGCGGGTCGTGCCCGTGGGAATCCCGTCCCACCTATTCAAATCTCCAACAGCCGCAGAAACACGAAGGCCCTCCCCGCAGGGAGGGCCTTCGTGCCGAACCAAAGCTGGACCTAGTTGACCACTACGGTGAAGGTTTTAGTCGGAGCTGGAGTAACCGCCGGGTTGCCGGTTCCAGTTACAGTGAAAACATATTGGCCGGAAGCAGTACCCGGATCGCTGGTTCCACCACCTCCGCCACTGCTTGAGCCGCCTCCACCACCGCACGCTGCGACACTGCCGAGTGCCAGCATCAGCACCAACATGCCAAGCATCGCGCGCCAGTTACGCCGCCGTGCCGGAATTCCGAAGAACACCATGAGCGCGAGAATCGCGCCCGATCCGGTTACAGCCACGCCCGGAAACGCCGGCCGCTTCAGTGCAGCCGTCGTCGCCGCCGTAGTGCTCACAGTTGCTGTCCCGCTCCCGCTCGATCCGAACGCTGTAGTAGATACCGTGCATTTCGGAGTGTCTCCGGCAGAGTTCGCCGGCGCACCTGAATTGAGTGTGCAACTACTCAAGGTGACCGTCCCCGAATAGCTCGTTGTCGTGCTCCAGGTAATTGTTGACGTGGCTGAACTGCCGCGGCTGATGTTGGCCGGAGCTGTTGCCGCCAGCGCAAAGACTGACGCAGTAACCGTCACACTGGCAGAACCCGACCCGGTTGCGTATTTGCTGTCACCACCATAGGAGACGATCAAACTATCTGTTCCGGCACTCAGGCTGTTCGCGGGGATGGTAAATGTCGTGCTGCCTGCCGAAAGCGTCTGCGATAACGACGTGTATCCGCCACCTGACAATGTCACCGATCCAGTCGGAGTCCCGCTCGAACCCGTCACGGTCACGGCTACGCTCACGCTCTGGTTCGAGAGAATGCTGCTCGGCGTCGCTGTTGCCGCCACCGTCGCGATTGCTGTACCCGTCGCAGCGGACCACGCATTTACTACGTTGGCCACATTCAGTGAGCCCAGTCCCGTAGCCTCGTCATAACCCACGCCTGCGCTATACCCATTGATCACGCCAACCGCATCACCAGTTGTGAACACCGTGCAGTTCGGCGAACCAGAAGTGCACGGCATTGCGTTAGTGCCTTTATCGATGTCATTGAAGTAGCAACTGCCTGACGTTGTGGCTGTTTCGGCCGAGCAACTCGAATAGGTCTGCTTGCCAGCCAGAACATAGAGTTCGGCGTTCGGACTACCCTGCGCCGAGCCTGCCTTCTGATTGATCAGCGCCATAACGCCAGCCATCGCCGGACTTGCAGCTGAGGTACCGCCAATCTCCAACCCAATTGGCTCCGTGCTCGGCGAAGTGCTGGTCAAACAAGTGCCGGCATCTGACACGCAAATCAGGTAAGCACTGTTCCAGAGCCCCGCTGCAGACAAGAACGATACGTCAGGAATGTCTCTCTTGCCATCGCCTGGAATACCGGTCACTCCTGCTTGCCAGCTCGGCTTCCCGTACCCCCCAGCACAACTCGAGACAGTACCTCCAGTGCTGGTGGTACAAGTACTCCCGCCGCCTCCCGCACCTTGTGCGTTCACAAAGAACGACAGGTCCACGCCGTACTTGCTATTAATCGCCACATAGTTGTTGAGGATATAGTTACAGGCAGACTCGGCATTAGTTACTGTCGCACCGCCGACAAAGGCCGCTACGCTCTCGATGTACGCTATTCCCGCTGGCGTGGTGCAAGTGTCATTCCATGGCACCTCGGGAATGTAGCCCAGCGCGTTTGCTCCGGTACCATTGTTCGAGAAGCCTCCAGTACTATTGTTCGAGGAACCCCAGTAAGGAGAGCCACTCGCGCAATTCGCCGACACCGTTGGATTGCACCATTGAAAGTCTGTTCCGCCAACGGCAGTATCAAATGGCGTTGACGCCACGCCACTCACAGACAGTCCAAAGTTCGCGCTGTATGGCGTCGTCGAACTCTCTCCCTGGTCGCATGCCGGCGAGCCCGAGTCCCCCGATGCAGCAAAAACGGCAATGCCCTCGGTACTGGCGCTTTGCCACAAGCTGTTGTACGCGGTGTTACCGGCCGTCCCGAGACCAAGTTCGCACTCGCCATAACTCACGTTCAAAATCGGGGCAGTCTTGTTCTGAACAACGTAAAATGACGAATCATACACCGCGTCATTTGTCGCCGTCGGCGTAGTAAAGACCAACACCACCTTCGCACCTTTAGCAACCGCTCCCGACCACTCTACATCGAGAGCATTTTCAAGCTGATCGTCTAAAACGCAATTCCCTGTCGTTCCCGTGCATGGGGCGGGAGCTGTGCCAGTGCCGGTGTATGTGACCGTCGGCGTTGATGGGGGCAGTCCAAAGATTTGTCGAAAGTTTGCCACATCACTAAGGTTGATATTGCTCGTTCCTGCGATAGCGATGGTCTGCCCGGTTCCATCAATTGGCGTGCCTGCGGTCCACAACGGAAGCACATTGTAGATGGTCGCAAAATCGTACGGGGTCAAGTCCTCGACAACTGACGCATTGGCTCCCGATCCGAGATTAATGCCCAGATCAGGGCGCGGCGTCACGTTCACCGAACTAACGTTGATGACCGTTCCGGGCGCGCTCCGGGTCCGCTGCCAGGTTCCCGTCGCGCGATTCAGCGCAACCTTGTTGCCCAACCGATGCAGCGGCCGCGGAGTAAAGTTGTGCAGCGCCTTCGGCCCCAGAACCACCGGATCGAGAGCCATCGGAATCTGCGGATCGCTCATGTTCGAGATGTGCGGCTCGCCCTTGACTACCAGGTTGTGAATCTCCGTGTGGAATGTCTCTTCCACCTGCGAAGCGGTACCGCTGAACCGGATCGTCATCCGATCCTTCGAAACCGTCTCGACCGCCAGGCCATGGCTCGACAGCCATGAAGACACAGTCGCAATGTCGGCCATCGCTGGTCCGAACTTCTCGCCCACTTCCTCGGGCTCAAGCCAATGGTGATAATTCGGCGAGGTCGCGTCGTACTGGCTGGCGACAAAAGCGTCAAAGGCAGCCTGCTGCTCCGGGCTGCGGCGCAATACCAGGACCAGGCCTGACATGCTCATCCCGGCGCTCACCCGGCCGCGGTCATTCTGCCCGATCGCCGCCGGTGGCGTATTGCCTCTGAGCATGACCAGTTGGTTTTCATTGACTTTCTCGACGATCAGCGGTTTCGACGCGACATTCTGCGCAATCGAAAACACTCCAAAGAGAAATACCAGGGCAAAACACACAAAAACCAACCTATGCAGGGGGCGCATATATGTGACCGGGAACCTTTCTCGGGGCATGTCCCCGAAGAGGCAAAGCGTTGTAGACGAGACCGGAGCAGTTGCGTGGGAATTGCATCAGCTCTGAGATTTGGGAACGCACTGATTGGCTCGAATTGTACCGTTAATGCCGCCGGGTGCAATATCACTAATTCGTGCTTTCTAATGGTTACTTTTCTGGGACAAACATGTTTGTGAAGAGTCACTTCCAGTCAGCACCAGGTAAACTGCGACTCGCTAAAGCCCAACGGACCGTCGACTTACAGGTGCCCTCCGCTCTCCATTTCCCACCATGGAGCCTCGGACGATGTCGTAGAATGAGGCCGCTTCCGGAATACGCTTTCATGAGCCGCGAATCCTGCGGCCACAGAGTGCATTCGGGAAATCCGAACGCGTTTTCAGGGATGGATCGAGATGAAGCCTTTTCTTCGCACCCGTGTTCTTTCCTTTGTTCTTCCGGTCGCTGTGGCAAGCTGTCTAGTCATGACAAGTCACGCCCAGGCCGTCACCGAAATCGGCGGACAGAAAATCGTCACCGTCACCCGCAAGCCCGTAAGCACAACGAAACCCGAGTTCACCAGCATCACCGTTATGCCCGGCCGCGGCATGGAAGTCCTCCAGATCACCGCCAATTTTCCCGGCCGTGGAAATGTGGATGTGCTGGCTTCTCCCGACGCCGCCGCTACCAAAAAAATGCTCGATCAGGATGACACCGCCAATGGCGACCTTGGCTACAGGCTCGGGTCGGTCTTTCTCGTGCCTTATCCCAATCGCATTCGTGGCAAACTCACCGCAGACGGCAAGACCCTCACCACCCAGTGGCAGGGCCACACCATCACGCTGCCGGCAAACAATATCGGCAAGGAGTCCGGCGCAGAGCGTCACGCCATGCACGGCCTCATTCTGAAAGCCAAAACCGACGATGTCGCCGTGAAAAGTATCCCCGGCGGCCAGGAAATCACAGGCGTGATTCAAGCCGGCGACTTCGGTGGCCACTGGCTTTCGAAGACCGATCTCGTATTCACCATCAGCCTCACCGCCGATGCCGTCGACGCTGTGGTCGTGGCGAAGAACGTAGGCAACGAGGCCGAGCCGATGGCCATTGGCTGGCACCCCTACTTCAACTTTCCCTCCGGCGACCGCACCCAGGCGCGCCTGCAGATTCCCGCATCCATGCTGGCGATCGTCGATAATTACGACAACGTCTTCCCAACCGGCAAACTCGTGCCGGTGACCGGACAATATGATCTGCGCGCTCCCGGAGGCAAGGCGCTCGACAAGAACTTCTACGATGACAACTGGAGCCACCTCGACTGGAAAAACGGCGTGGTCACTGTCAACATCATCGATCCGGCAGCCAAATACGGAGTGAAGATCGAAGGTGTCTCGCCCGAGATCAAGACGATCCAGGCCTACGCGCCCCCGGGAAAGAACTTCGTCGCCGTCGAACACCAGTTCAACTTCGCCGATCCCTTCGGCAAGGAATGGGGCTCCATGGACACCGGCATGGTCACCCTCAAGCCCGGCCAGAGCACCAAGTGGCACGTCCGCCTCAGGGTCTTCGTGCCTTAAATCCTCATCGTTATGTTGCGAATTCGGCCCGGGTCTCCAATAGAGATTCGGGCTGATGCGTCTTTGCTCGAGAACGGGCTCCTACACACCCACGATGTTCCCGTCCACATCCACGTCGACCGACATCGCGCGCGGATGGCTCGGCAGTCCCGGCATCAGCATCATGTTGCCCGCTACGGCGACTACAAACCCCGCACCAGCCGACAAGGACACATCATGGACGTTCAAAGTCCATCCAGTCGGCGCGCCCATTCGCTTGGGATCGTCGGTGAGTGAATATTGCGTCTTGGCAATGCAGACAGGAAGCCGCCCGAGTCCCCAAGTTGCATAGCGTTCAAGTTTTGTACGCGCTATTTCGCTGAACGTCACTCCATCCGCCCCATAAACCTGGATGGCGACCTTCAAAATCTTTACGTCGAGCGCATCTTCCAGCGCATAGACCGGCTGGATCTCCGGCGCGGGATTGGTTTCGATTGCGGAGACGATTTTGTGTGCCAAGTCGACTGCGCCTTCGCCGCCCTTTGTGAACGCCTCAACCATCGCGCACGGCACTCCCAGCAGCGAGCACTCAGTCGCGATCATCTCCAGGTCCTCAGGCGAGTCGGTCGGAAACCGATTGATGGCGACAACGATCGGAACGCCATAGCCCCGCAGTGTTTGGAGGTGGTGCGTCAGGTTCGCAAAGCCCGACTCCAGTTTCCCCTCGCCCTGCGCGCGCAGGCTCTGCACCGTTACCACCAGGACTGCAGCCGCCGGCTCAATCCCTGACGCGCGCATTACGATGTCGAAGTATTTCTCCGCACCAAGATCCGCCGCGAATCCGCACTCATTCACAACGTAGTCGGCCAGCCGCACGCCCATCTGGTGTGCTAGGATGCTCGACGTACCGTGCGCGATGTTGCCGAACGGCCCCGTGTGCACCAGCGCTGGCGTGCCTTCGGTCGTCTGCACGAGATTGGGCTTGATGGCGTCGTCCAGCAGCGCCATCATAGCGCCCGTTGCGCCGAGATCGCCGGCCGTGACTGGCCGCCCCGAACGCGAAGGTCCTACAACAATGGCATCGAGCCGACGACGCAGATCGGCGCGGCTTGATGCCAGCGCCATGATGGCCATAATCTCGGAGGCCGCCGTAATCACAAAGCCGGTCTCACGATTGGCCCCGTCACCCTTGCCGCCTACGCTGACAGTGACATGGCGCAGCGCCCGGTCATTCATATCCAGCGCGCGCGGCCAGGTGATCTCTCCGGGAGAGAGATCGAGCGCGTTCCCAAAGAACAGGTGCGAGTCGATCATCGCGGCCAGTAAATTGTGCGCAGCCGTAATCGCGTGAAAGTCGCCATGAAAATGCAGGTTGATCTTCTGGCTCGGTTCCACTTGCGACAGGCCACCGCCTGCCGCGCCCCCCTTCATCCCAAACACCGGACCAAGCGACGGCTCGCGTGAGGTGAGTATGGATTTGAGCCCGATCCGCTCGAGCCCTTGCGCGAGGCCGATCGAAACCACGGTTTTGCCTTCGCCGGAAGTGGTCGGCGTCGTAGCCGTCACGATAATCAGCTTGCCGCGAACCGGAAATGCCGGATTTTCGAGCAAATTGAGTTTAAGCTTCGCGCCAAATGCGCCAATGGGCTCGTATTCGGCCGGCAACAGCGAAAGTTTGCGGGCAATCTCTTCAATCGGAAGGAGCATGTGTGTTTGCAAAATAGCGTTATTCATAGCCTGTGGCGACTCCCTGACCGTCGAGCAATATACTCCCGCCGCCCAGAGGGATGTTTGTGACGCAGGCTACATCTGTACTTACCGGGTACTACATGGCCTCCGGGCTCTCAATACCCAGCCAGTCAAGGACAGTGATCAGTTCTCGCAACGTGACGGCCGCCGTCGCAAGTAGAAACATCCGCCGCTCAGGATCTAACTCGGTGAGAATGTGGTGCTTATGGTAGAAATTGTTGAATTCCTGCGCCAACTGGAAGGCGTGCTTGGCCAAATACGCAGGCTCAGAGGTAGCAATGCACTGCTCGAGCACCGCCGAGCGTCGGCCCGCCTGCAGCCACAGCGGCCAGATATCCTCGCCGGTTTCTCCCATCAGAAACGCGCCCGGATCGGAGCCGGCGAATTCGCGCAAAACGGCTTCCGGCGTAATGGAGCCTTTGCGAAAGATATTGCGCGCGCGGACAACCGCGTACTGGATATACGGGCCAGTCTCGCCTTCAAAACTCAGCGCGTCCTTGAAGTCAAAAGCAATGACGGAATTGCGCGTGAACTTGAGCATGAAGTAGCGCAGTGCGCCAATGGCAATCTGCTCCGCAATCACCTGGCGTTCTTGTTCGTCGCGCGACGTCTGGCGGGTATCCACTTCAAAGCGCGTTGCGGCGATCAGTTTGTCAATCAAGTCGTCAGCCTTGACGCCGAATCCCTTGCGCCCGCTGACCTCGATATACGGACGCTCGCGATCTTCTTCCGCAACTTCATAGCCAAGTTCAGCTGCGCAGCGCGGCGTGAGTGCAACCATCTCGTAGCCAAAGTGCGTATAGTGGTCGGCCTGTTCGCTGTATCCCATGCCGCGCAACGCCTGGATCACATTCGCCTGCGGATCGGCCTGACGCGAATCGATGACGTTGTAGATGGCCTGCGCTCCGCCGAAGTGCGGATGAGGTTCTTCTCCCTTTTCCGTCGAGATCCAGCATTGGTGGTCCGGATAGGTAAAGAATTTGCGATACCCAAAATCGCGACCGAGCAGGCCGAACTTCCACAGGTGATACGCAATGTCCTTGCCGACGTAAGTAACCGTCCCATTGGAGCGCACAATGACCTTGGCGTCCTCGTCTATTTCCTTCGCGCCGTCTCCATCCTCTTTGACCGGCGCACCCGAGCGCGACATCACCCAGCAGCCTTTATTCTTGCCCTCAGTCTCGAAATACAGCACGCCGTTTTGCTTCAACTGCTCGAAAGCCAGCGCCCAGAAGTTCAGGTGCAGAATCTCGCTCTCGCGTGGCAGAAAGTCGTACTCAATCCCCAGCCGCAGCATGGTTTCAAGATGCCGGCGCAACACCGCCGTCGAAATCAGGTCTGCAACTGCCGCCGTCTCGTTACCACCCTGCTCAATCTCGTGCAGTGTCGCGTAACGCAAGCGCTTCCGCGATTCGTTCTCCTCGGGGGAGCCGCTTGTGTACCACTGCGATGTACGCGCGTAAAGATCCCAGCAGTAGAAGTCGACGCGCTCGAAGTGCAGTTCAAGTTTTTCAATCAGCGCACGCACTTCGGCCAGTGATTTCTTCTCCAGGTGCAGAAAGCCGACCACCACGTCCGCGACCTGCACGCCGGTATTGTCGATGTAGTTCTGTACCGTGACCTGCTGCCCCGCTGCACGCAGCAAACGCACAAATGTGTCGCCCAGAATCGCGTTGCGCAAGTGTCCGATGTGCGCGGCCTTGTTGGGATTGATGCTGGTGTGCTCGACAAGCGCGTGGATGTCTGACTTGGCGGGCTGCGCGTCTTCGCCGCTCGTCATCATGCGTACGGCAACAACACGATCAAGACGTGCGTTAATGTACCCGGCGCCTGCGATCTCAAAAGATGCAAACCCCCGTGGCGTGCCCAGTTCTGCAACGATCTCTTGCGCAATTACCTTTGGCGCCTTGCGCAGTTTGCGGGCCAGTTCGAAGGCGATGGGTGTTGCCAGCTCGCCGAAACGCAGATCGGGCGGAGTCTCAAGAGGAATGTTTTCGATCGTGAGATCGTACTTGGCCTTGAGCACTTCGCGCAGATGCGACTCAAGCCGGTTCTTCATTTCCTGGTACACGGGCAACGCCTTTGAAATACCTGATTTTTCAAGGCGATTCTAACAGAGCTGAGAAGCGTTCGCGTTGACGCACCCTATTCTGCAACCTAAGATGGAAGAGGAACATAGACGAAATCTTTGTGTCTCCCGACGAGGCGCACAGCGAAAGCAAACACCCGCCGATGACCAGCCAGAACTCCAGTCCAGCCCGTTTTTACCTCACCACGCCCATTTATTACGTCAATGCGCGTCCGCACCTGGGCCACGCCTACTCGACCATCGTGTGCGACGCAATCGCCCGGCGCAAACGAGCAATGGGCATCGATACCTGGTTCCTCACAGGCACCGACGAGCACGGGCAGAAAATTGAGCGTTCCGCCAAGCTGGCCGGCCTTTCGCCACAGGATTTCGCAGACAAAATCTCTGGCGAGTTCCGTGCGCTCTGGGACCGCCTCGGCCTGACATACGACGATTTCATCCGCACCACCGAACCCCGCCACATGCGGGG
Source organism: uncultured Acidobacteriaceae bacterium (assembly GCA_963735215.1). Lineage (GTDB taxonomy): Bacteria > Acidobacteriota > Terriglobia > Terriglobales > Acidobacteriaceae > Telmatobacter. The sequence continues at coordinate 540,388 of CAVTKF010000024.1, forward strand.
AGTTCAAAAGCTCTTCGCCACCCTGCGCGATCGCGGATTTGTCTACAAAGGGTCGTATACGGGCCAATACTGCGTCTCCGACGAGGCATGGGTCGACGTTCCGCCGGACGCTCCCTGTCCCGATTGCGGACGAATCACGGAAACGGTAAGCGAAGAAAACTACTTCTTCAAGCTCTCGGCGTTCGAACGCAAACTGCTGGAGTTCTACGAGGCCAACCCCGGGTTTATGCAGCCAGAGTCGACGGCGCGCGAAGTTATCTCGTTCGTGCGCGGTGGACTCGCGGATGTTTCCATCAGCCGTACCGCGCTCAAATGGGGCATTCCTGTTCCAGGCGACGAAGATCACGTGATTTATGTCTGGTTCGATGCGCTGGCCAACTACATCACCGCCCTTGGGTATGGCTCGGATGACGAGCAAAAGTTCGAAAAATTCTGGCCTGCCGACATTCACCTCATCGGCAAGGAGATCAGCCGCTTCCACTGCGTCTACTGGCCGGCATTCCTGATGGCTGCTGGCATTCCCGTGCCTCGCTCCGTGAAGGCCAACGGCTGGCTGCTCTTCGATCAGGGCAAAATGTCGAAGTCGCGCGGCAACATCGTGCGCGCCGATACCGTGCGCGAGGTGCTGGGCACCGATGCCTTGCGCTACTTCCTGCTGCGCGAAATTCCCTTCGGCCAGGACGGCAACTTCAGTTTCGACGCACTCGTTCAGCGCTACAACGGCGATCTCGCCAACGGCTACGGCAACCTCGTCAGCCGGGTCGTGAACATGGTGCACAAATACTTCGGTGGAGTCATTCCGGAAGCCGGCGCAGAAACGCAGAACGAGACTGCTCTGCGGGAAAGCTCGACACGCACGATTGCCGAGTTTGCTCCGGCATTCGATCAACTGAATTTCTCTGAGGCGTTGAAATCCCTCTGGGCCCTGGTTGCGGAAACCGACGGTTACCTCACCGCCAACGCTCCATGGAAACGCCCTGCCGACCGCTCAGAAACCGATCACGTAGCGCTGCAGGCTCGTGTCCTAGCAACGGCCGCCGAGTCTATCCGCGTAATTACCGCGCTCGTCTATCCAATCCTGCCCGACGCGGCATCCAAGGTGTGGCAGCAGCTTGGGCAAGGCGAAATCGCCGACGCTGCGAAACATGCATTTCTTACGAACCTCGCATGGGGCGAATTGAAGGCCGGTACACGGTTTGGCGAACCCGCACCGCTCTTTCCCCGCAAAGAAAAGGATGCAATCACCCGTATGCAGAATCTGGAAGATGAGAACAACAAGAACGCGGTAGAAGCAGCAAGCGATCAGGAAAACGCCCCGAAGACGGCTCCCGAAGCTCCCACGTCCGCGCTCGGTGTCAATCCTCAACCCGGTCCGCAACCACCGGCTAATTCAGTGAAAGCAGCTCCTGCCGCCACCTCTGTCCAGTCGCCGGCAAGCACTGAGGATGCACCGGCAAGCTCTTCAACAACGCCTGCCACAATGGCACCCAGCGATCCCACCCAGCCAATCGCTACAGCGCAGGTGCACACCGTGCCAGCCGAGCTTACCAGCAGCCGCCTCGCCTCAACGCCCGCGCCGGCTCCAGCCGACAAGCCGCTGAATCAGGACACACAGGCCAATCCGGCTCAACCAGAACACATCACGATCGACGACTTCGCCAAGGTTGACCTTCGCGTAGCCCAGGTGCTCGTCGCCGAGCGCGTTCCCAAAGCCGACAAGCTCCTACGCCTCGAAGTGGATCTTGGCTACGAGAAACGTCAGATCCTCGCTGGAATCGCACAGTACTACGAGCCGGAAAAACTTATCGGCCGCAGAATCGTAATCGTGGCTAATCTCGCGCCACGCAAGATGCGCGGCCTCGAGTCGAACGGCATGCTGCTAGCCGCGTCGTTGCCCCCGGATGGAACTCCAGTCCTGGCGGGTTTCCTCGAAGACGTGCCGCTCGGAGCGCGGCTAAAGTAGAGAGTTGAGTAAAACACTTGGAGTGCAGGTGCGTTGAACGGACCTCCTGAACTCGCGGAGACCGCTGCTTGCTGATCGATTCTCACGCGCACCTCGACAGTCCCCGTTATGCAGACGACCGCGAGGCCATGCTGTGTCGCGCTGCCGATGCAGGTGTGGGTGCAGTGTTGTCTATTGGGATTGGCGAAGGACCCGCAGAGATGCAGCAGGCCCTTGAAATCTGCCGCGAGTTCAACGGCAGGCCCGGCATGCCGCGGCTTTACTCGAGCGCCGGGATCTACCCCCACAACGCGGCAGAGGCCGACGAAGCAGCGCAAGCTAAACTGGACAACCTGCTCTCCCAGCCTGAAGTCATCGCCTGCGGTGAAATTGGCCTCGATTACTACCACGACGGCGCAGCCCATCCGGTTCAACGCGAAGGACTTATCTGCCAGCTCAAGATCGCCGCCGTGCGCAAGCGCCCCATCCTCATCCATTGCCGGCCGAAAGACGGTGAAACGGACGCCTGGGACGATCTGTTTGAAGTCCTCGACGAACATTGGGCATCAACTGGCCTCGGCGGCGTAATGCACTGTTTTGGCGGGGGTTGGGAGCAGGCTCGGCGTTCGCTCGATCTGGGTTTTCTTATTTCCTTTGCCGGCAATCTAACCTACCCCACGGCCCAGCCCCTGCGCGACGTTGCGGCACGCGTGCCGATAGACGGAATCCTGGTCGAAACCGACGCCCCATGGCTCGCGCCAGCCACATTGCGAGGGAAGCGCAACGAGCCTGCCTTTGTCACGCAGACGGCCGCGACTCTGGCCGAAATTCACCACGTCTCCGCCGACGAGATTGCCGCAGAAACCACCAAAAACTTTGCAGGGTTGTTCAGCCTTAGGCTCTGACGTGGGAAACTGATATTGTTGCACTTGCCCATTGAACTGCGGGATAACAGCAACCCAGGCATTCGAGGAACGGAATCATGGCCCAGGAAAATTCATTCGACATCGTCAGCAAGGTCGACATCCAGGAAGTACGCAACGCCATTGATCAGGCGATGAAAGAAATTCGCCAGCGCTTCGATCTGAAAGACAGTCACTCCGAAATCAATCTCGAAGGCAATGATGCAATTCAGATGGCCTCCTCGAACGAGTACAAGCTCGAAGCCATCAAGGAAATCCTCGGGCAAAAGCTTGTGAAGCGCGGCGTGTCGCTCAAGAATCTCACTTATGGCAAGGTCGAACCGGCGATGGGGCAAAGCGTGCGCCAGAAGATCAGCCTTCAGCAGGGAATCCCCACTGAAAAAGCCAAGGAAATTGTTCGTATCGTCAAGGATTCAAAAAAGAAGGTGCAGGCAAGCATTCAAGGCGATACTGTGAGAATATCGGGCAAAGACCGGGACGATCTTCAAGCCATCATTGCAGCCCTGCGGGGCAAAGACCTCGGCGTGGAACTGACTTTCACGAACTACCGCACGAACTGAGACGGCGAGACTCGGAGACCATTGAGCACCCTGGCGATAGCAACGGCGAAAGAGGTTTTCGAACTGCTGCGAGAAGACCTCGTAGCGATCGAGCAGGAGCTGGGGCGCGACGCAGCCTCAAGCGTCAGCACCATCACCGAAATCGCCGAGTACCTGCGCGAAGGCGGCGGCAAGCGTATTCGCCCATCTCTGCTATTGCTTGCGGCGCATCTGCTGGACTATTCAGGACCAAGTGCCATTCGCCTCGGCGCCGTCGTCGAGATGGTGCACACTGCGACGCTGGTCCACGACGACATCATCGACGGTGCATCAATACGCCGCGGACGCCCATCGCCCAATACCACGTGGGGTAATGAAAAGTGCGTCCTTGCCGGCGACTGGCTCTACATGCAGGCCTTCAAGGTTGCCCTCGAAGAGAAGAACCTCCGCGTCCTCGATTTGCTTATCTCGCTGACTCAGCAAATGGTCGAAGGCGAGTTGCTGCAAATTCAAAAGCTCGGCAAGGCCGTCTCCGAAGCCGAATACTACGACCTGATCTTTCGCAAGACCGCTTGCCTGTTCTCAACCTCGATGCGCCTCGGCGCAGTGTTGGCCGGCTCGACGGAAGCGCAGGAAGAAAAGCTCGCAGCCTACGGACGCGCCGTCGGCCTGTCATTCCAGATTGTCGACGACGTTCTTGATCTCACTGCGACTGAAGAGGTGCTTGGCAAGCCAGTCGCAAGCGATCTGCGCGAAGGCAAGACCACGCTCGCCGTCATTCACGCTTCCGATCATGGCACAGCGCGAGAGCGGCAGACGATCCAGCGCGTGCTCGACGATCGCAGCTTCGAATACGTAAGTCGCGAGCAGATTCGTGAGATTCTGCATCGCAATGGTTCTGTCGAATACGCTATGGCCGCAGCCGATCGCTACGCAGAGCAGTCGCGCCAGGCACTCGCTTCCCTGCCCGATTCTGATTTCAAGCGCGCGCTGCTCTGGGTTCCCGACTTCGTAGTTGCACGCGACAAGTAATATTCAGCGTCTTCGCCGAATCTCAGCTTAGTATCCAGTCCCTGAAGTTCACGACCAAAGTTGGCGGTGTCATTCTGGGTGAACGGGCCCCCGAATGTCTTTCAGTTCGGGGGTGGTGAGCGAGGAATCTGCTTTTTGCACTTCCAGACTCATGCCACACTCGACCACTGATTCCCCGGAGGCAGTGCCTTGTCAAAAAAAGCAAAGGAAATCTGGAAGCAGGTCGACCAATACTTCACCGATGCATTGATTGCTCCCGGCGAGGGATTCGGCACCGCACTCCAAGCAAATCAAAATGCAGATCTGCCACCAATCGACGTAACTCCGCTTCAAGGCAAGTTTCTTGAGCTGCTTGTCCGCGCGACCGGTGCTCGCCGCGTTCTCGAGATCGGCACACTTGGCGGATACAGCACGCTCTGGCTCACACGCGCGCTTCCGCCTGATGGACTCGTCGTGACCCTGGAACTTGAGCCTCGACATGCTGAAGTCGCAAAAAGGAATCTTGAAGCTGCCGGTCTCGCCGACCGCGTGGAACTCCGCATCGGCCCAGCCGCCGAGACTCTTGCAGCTCTTGTGAAAGAACGCGCCGCCCCCTTCGACTTCATCTTCATCGACGCCGACAAGTCCGGTTATCCAGAATATCTGCAATGGTCCATGAAGCTCTCGCGTCCCGGCACGCTCATCATTGCCGACAACGTGGTGCGCGACGGCAAGGTGATCGAACCGGAAAGCCCCGATCCTAACATTCAAGGCGTTCACCGCTTCACAGAGCTTGCTGCCGCCGAGCCTCGACTGAGCACAACGGTGCTTCAAACCGTTGGCAGCAAGGGCTACGATGGATTCGCCATCGCTGTTGTCCTTCCCTGACGGACTGCGCGTTACATCGCAAATCGCAATTCAATTCCTTCACTGTTCGATATCGGACGATCTGCAATTATTTGCGCTAAATCGCTTCTGTCGCGTGTATCCTCAGCACGTCCGCAAAAATTCGCTGGATCGCGCCCTCTACTTCACGCACCAGCACGAACAAGGAAGCTCCGCAATGATGATGACTCCTGTTTCGTCCCGTCGTCGCCGTTTGATTCTGTTTGCGTCGTGTTCATTCGCGTCCATCGTTCTTGCCCTGGTCACATGCGCTGGCCACTTGAATGCAGTTCATGCGCAAGCAGCTCCCGCTGCAACTCAGGCCTCTCCCGCGCTTGCTCAGGCCGCGCCGGTTTCGCCGCGCGATATCGCCGACACGTGGCAGGGCACGCTGCATGGCGGTCGAGACCTGCGCACCATTGTCAAAATCACGAAAGATGATAAAGGCGCTTACAAGGGGACCTTCTACAGCATTGACCAGGGTGCGCAAGGCTTCAATCTTGATTCGGTAACGCTCACGGGCCAGGACGTCAAACTCACTCTTAAGCTCTTCGGTCTCACCTACGAGGGAAAGCTGAGTTCCGACGGAAAGACCATCGACGGAAGCTCGAGCCAGGGAGGTGGTTCGACTCCACTGCTGCTCACGCGCGCCACACCGGAAACCGCCTGGGAAATCCCCAAGCCGCAACCGCCGCCCAAGCCGATGGCCGCCGATGCCGATCCGGATTTTGAGGTGGCCACTATCAAGCCCAACAATACCGGTGCAACGAGCATGCAAGGGCTGACAATTCGTGGGCGAAACTTTGCCACGCGCGCCTCCTCGCTCGCCGACTTGATCTCTTTCGCATACGAGGTACAAGTCAAGCAAATTGTGAATGCACCCGACTGGTACGACAAGGACCGCTATGATATCGCCGCGGTCCCTGAGCAGGAGGGCGTCCCGAATCCCGAGCAACTGAGAATCATGATTCGGAAACTGCTCACCGATCGCTTCAAGCTGACCTTCCATCATGACCAGCGCGAGATGTCTGCATACGTGCTCTCGCTTGGCAAGGATGGCCCCAAACTAAAGCCGACGCAGATCAATGGCAATTTGCCCGGCATCTTCATTGGGCCCGGCACCGGTGGGATGACGCTACACATGGTCAATGCGACCATTCCCGACTTCACCGGATTCCTGCAGATCCTGGTCCTCGACCGACCGGTAGTGGACAGGACAGGAATCAAAGGCCGATTCGACTACCAGTGCACGTTCACGCCGGACGATTCGCAATTTGGCGGACATCCGCCGTCGATGCCGGGTCAGGGCAACAAGAACGGCTCAACCGACACGGCTGCGGCCGTGGCTCCGAGCCTTTATGACGCCGTGCAACAGGAACTTGGACTGAAGCTCTCGGCAGAGAAGACATCCGTAGTCGTCATCGCGATCGACCACGTTGAGAAACCTTCTGCAAACTAAGCGGCCGGTGGAGATAGGCCGGTGGACTGCGATCTTGACGACAGTTGCAAACGAAAGGGAGGGCTCCTTCGTCTTACAGTTGGCCCTCCCCCCTCCCCCGCAGTTCAGAAAATCAGATGTCGTAAGAGGATGCCAATCCATTCCCGAGGATTTCACCATGAGTAGACCGGTGAGACGACAGCCAAAATCTCTGATGATCGCCCAGCTGGTTGCTGCGTTTTGTCTTCTGTGCCCCAATCCATCGCGCGGCCAGTCCACCTCCTCCTCGCCTGCCGCTTCGGAGAAGCCCTCACCTTCCCCGCTCGCAATCCCCGGCATCGGGAACAGCCGCAAACGCCGACCTGCCGAAGTTTGAGGTAGCTACCATCAAGCCCGCGGCTGCCCTCCGATGAACAGCATGCTGATGTTCACGCCCGACGGCATCTCCATCCACGGAATTCCGATGAAGATGCTACTTCGCGAATCCTTCGGTGTTGAGGACGATCGCATCCTCGGCGAGCCGAACTGGGTGAAAAATCGCTTCGACATTGAGGCAAAGATCGACGCAGAAGACGCACCCAAACTGAAAAACATGAAATTCGATCAGCGACGGGCAATGGTGTTGCCTCTGCTTGAGGATCGATTCGGCTTGAAGTATCACCACGAAACCCGCGAACTGCCCATGTACGCGCTGGTCGTCGCAAAGGGTGGGTTGAAGATGAAGGCGTCTGCACCCGACGACCCTCCCAAAGCTGACGGTCCACCAAAGCCGGACGACAGCGATGCAAAGGACAAGCCCCGCATGGGCCGCCGTAACCTGATGATGAATGGCCGCGGACATCTTGAGTCGACAGGAACAACCACCGAAATGCTTGCTCATATCCTCGCCCAGCAGTTGGGCCGCACCGTGGTGAACAAGACCAACCTGCCCGGAAACTACGACTACACGCTTCAATGGACACCCGACGATGTGGGTACGCCGATGGGCGGGGACGCTGGTCCCGGTAAAGGCGACATCTCCCCCGATGCTGGAGGACCAACGCTGCTCACCGCACTCGAAGAGCAGCTTGGATTGAAACTCGAAGCCACAAAAGGCACAGTGGACGTAATCGTGATCGATCACATCGATCTGCCGTCGCAGAATTGACTTGTTGCTGGAGAGCGAGCGGATGACCCAGTGGCGCCGGTTCACACGATGTTTGATTGCCTTGATGCTCTGGCTCTGCACGTCGGCGCTTGCCCGTGCCTCTGCTTATTTTGGCGAGATCACATTTGGCGGTCTCCCGGTTCCCGGCGTCACCATTACCGCGACCCAGGGTTCGAAGACGTTCAGCGTCACGTCCGATGAAGGCGGCGTTTTTCACTTCGACGACCTTCCGGACGGCCAATGGAAGATCGAAGTCGCGATGCAATGCTTCCAGGCCGTCGACGCGGACGTGCTGATTGCGCCGAACATGTCCGCCGCAAAATATGAACTGAAGCTTTTGCCCGCGGATCAATTGAAAGCGTTGGCAACAGCGCCTCCTCTTCATCCCACAACACCACACCCAACGTTGCAAGCCGCGACTGAAAAGAAGCCGGAGAGCGGAACGGGGCAACAAGCACCAGTGGAAATGCCGAAACCGGCAGAGGATGCGAATCAGCAAAGCTCCGATGGCTTCCTTGTCAATGGAAGCGTCAATAATGCCGCTACTTCACAGTTCTCTCTGAATCAGGCCTTCGGCAATCGTCGCTTTAATACCAAAAGCCTCTATAACGGAGGATTTGGGCTCATCCTCGACAACTCAGCGCTCAACGCACGGCCATATTCGCTCAGCGGATTTGCGGCTCCTAAGCCCACTTACGACCGCATCACTCTTGGCTTCACGCTGGGTGGGCCATTAAAGATACCGCGTTTGCTTCCCCGCGGACCAAACTTCTTTGTCAGCTATCAATGGACGCGCAACAATACCGCACAAACCAATCCCGGGCTGGTCCCCACTTTGGAGGAGAGGGCCGGAATCATCGACGGGACAACTTATCCGGCAAGCCCACAGTCGGCAGCCCTGCTGCAACTTTATCCATTGCCCAACATCACCGGTAACCCGTCCTACAATTTTCAGATTCCCGTACTGAACAGCAGCCACCAGGACAGCCTGCAATCACGCCTCGACAAAACGCTCGGCAAGCGCGATCAGCTTTACGGCAACTTCAATTTTCAGAGCATACGCGCCGATGGAGTCAATCTCTTCAGCTTTGTCGATACCACCGACACGCTCGGCCTCAACGCGAACATCAACTGGTCTCACCGTCTTAACCAGCATCTATTCCTCTATGCCGGATATCACTTCAGCCGCTTGCGCACACAGGTGAGTCCCGAATTTGAGAACAAGCAGAACATCTCCGCGGCAGCCGGGATCACTGGCACCGATCAAGACCCCGCCAACTGGGGTCCACCGGCGCTGAGTTTTTCCAGCGGAATCGCCGCCCTCTCCGACGCGCAAAGCGCATTCAATCGCAATCGGACCGACGGCTATTCGGCTTCGATCGGAATGTATCGCGGCCATCACAACATCACTGCTGGCGGCGATCTTCGCAAGCAGCAGTACAACGACTACTTCCAGCAGGACCCGCGCGGAAGCTTTACGTTTACCGGCGCAGTAACCGGATCGGACTTTGCCGACTTTCTCATCGGCGTTCCCGATACCAGCTCAATCGCATTTGGCAATGCCGACAAATACTTCCGGCAAACCATCTACGACGCGTACGCCACCGACGATTGGCGCGTATTGCCGATTCTCACCATCAATGCCGGCATGCGCTGGGAGTACGGCGCACCGATGACGGAATTGAAAGATCGGCTGGTGAACCTCGACGTGGCTTCCGGTTTCACCCAGGTCGCGCCGGTGCTCGCTTCAGATCCCGTCGGGCCGCTGACCGGCCAGACGTATCCGAACTCACTGGTGCGGCAAGACTGGCTTGGCATCGAGCCGCGCGTCGGCCTTTCGTGGCGGCCAATTCCCGCTTCCACCATCGTCATCCGAGCCGGCTACGGCATCTATCACGACACATCGGTCTACCTCTCTCCCATGCTTCAACTGGCCCAGCAGGCCCCGCTCTCGAAGAGTGTGAAACAGCAGAACTCATCGGCTTGCCCGCTTACGCTCGCCGATGCCTTCACGCCGTGCGGCACCACCACGCCCCAAGTCTTCGGCATCGATCCCAACTTCCGCATCGGCTATGCGCAGACCTGGCAGGTTTCAATACAACGCGACTTGCCCTGGGCGCTCCAAATGACTGCGACCTATCTCGGCGTGAAGGGCACGCATGGTGTGCAGGAATTCCTGCCCAATAGCTATCCCCTCGGTGCGGCAGATCCCTGCCCTGATTGTCCTGCTGGATTTGTCTACGAAACATCCGGCGGAAATTCAACGCGCCAATCCGGCCAGGTCCAATTGCGCCGCAGGTTGCGCGCCGGCTTTGCAGCATCCCTACTCTACACCTACTCCAAATCAATTGACGATGACGCAATGCTCGGCGGTCAGGGACACCAGTCGAGCGCGTCGCAGACCGATTTCTCATCCGGCTCGTCCACGTCATCGTCGGGAAGTCTCCAGATCGCGCAGGACTGGCTCGACCTGAGAGCCGAGCGATCATTGTCCTCCTTCGACCAGCGGCATCTCCTTAACCTGCAGGCGCAGTACACCACTGGCCAGGGACTCGAAGGCGGAACGCTTCTTGGCGGTTGGCGCGGCCGTGCGCTGAAGGAATGGACGCTGCTCACGCAGTTAAATGTCGGAACCGGCTTGCCTGAAACGCCGATCCTCCCGGAAGCGGTCCCCGGCACAGGTTGGATCGGCCCGCTTCGGCCCAGTCTCACCGGCGCATCGTTGTATGGCGGTCAGAATGGTGCGCACTTGAACGCGGCAGCCTTTGCTGTACCTGTGGCGGGTGCGTGGGGCACAGCTGGCAGAAATTCCATCACCGGACCAAGCGAATTCAGTCTCGACGGCGCTATGCAGCGCACCTTTCGCCCCAGCAAGCATTTCTACCTTGACGCCCGCATCGATGCAACGAACGTGATGAATCACGCCGTCTTCAACAGTTGGGTCACAACGTTGGAAAGCGCCCAGTTTGGCCTGCCGCAATCGGTCAATCCGATGCGGAGTCTGCAGGCCACGATGCGGGTGAGGTTCTGACCATGCGCAAACTTGCGGCCCTGGCTCTCGCATCCATCTTCGCTGCCTCGTCAACCGCGCAGCAGATCGGCCAAAATCGCTCCTCCGACTCACAGGACAACTACACCATGTCCGTGAAGGTACAGCTTGTCGTCGAGGCTGTCGTCGTCAAAGACAAGCAGGGCAATCCTATTCACGGCTTGACCGCCAAAGACTTCTCCGTGACCGAAGACAACGTGCCGCAGACCATCAAGTTCTGCGAGCACCAGGACCTGTCCGAGACTGCGAAGCCTCTCCCCGCCTCAAAGCGCAGCGAAGAGGAACTGAAAATCTACAAGCGTCTGGCGCACGAAAAAATCGCGCCTGAAACCAACGATAACGAACGCTACAAGAATCGGCGCCTGCTTGCGCTCTATTTCGACATGTCGGCTATGCGCCCCCCGGATCAGTTGCGCGCTCTGCAGGCAGCCGAACAGTTCATCCGGACGCAGATGACATCCGTCGATCTCGTTTCGATCATGCGCTACAACACGGGCTCGGTCGACGTTCTGCAGGACTTCACCCAGGACCGCGATCGCCTGCTCAGCATTCTCGAAACCATGATCGTCGGCGAAGGCCAGGATTCAGCCGAAGATGTGGATGACTCGAGCTCATCTGACACCGGTGCGGCTTTCGGCCAGGACGACAGCGAGTTCAACATCTTTAATACCGATCGGCAGCTCTCCGCATTGCAAACAGCGGCCAAAATGCTTGGTCAGCTCAACGAAAAGAAGTCGCTGATTTACTTTGCCGGCGGTATGCGGCTGAACGGCGTCGACAATCAGGCGCAGATGCATGCCACGGTCGATGCGGCAATCAAGGCAGGCGTCACCTTCTGGCCCATCGATGCACGCGGCCTCGTAGCACAGGCTCCGCTCGGCGATGCAACGCAAGCCTCGCAGGGAAATTCAGGGATCTATACCGGCGCCGCTGCCAACGCCGTGACTGCCAGCTTCCAGTATTCGCAGGACACCCTATATTCGCTTGCCGCCGACACCGGCGGCAAGGCCTTGCTCGACACCAACGACCTCGATCGCGGCATTCTTCAGGCACAGGATTCGATCTCCGACTACTACATCATCGGCTACTACACGACAAATCCCGCGCGTAACGGCCGCTTCCGTCACGTGAAGATCGCACTCAGTCAGAGTCTCGAAGCCAAGCTCGATTACCGGCAGGGCTATTACGCCGACAAGGAGTTCAGTAAATTCACCGCCGTGGACAAGGAGCGCCAGCTTGAAGATGCGCTGATGCTCGAGGATCCGGTGACCGAGCTCTCAATCGCCATGGAGATCGATCACTTCCAGCTCAATCGCGCCGAATACTTCGTGCCCATTGTGATCAAGATTCCTGGCCGCGAGCTGGCATTAGCCAAGCGCGGCGGTGCCGAACACACGCTGATCGACTTCGTCGGGGAAATCAAGGACATGATTGGCGGTACGACCGTGTCGAATGTCCGCGACTTCGTGAACATCAAGCTCTCCGATGCCACGGCCGCCGAACTCGCGCATCGCCCCATTGAATACGACACTGGATTTACGCTCCTGCCCGGCAAATACATGATCAAGTTCCTGGCGCGCGACGACGAAACCGGTCGCATCGGGACCTACCAGACCACGTTCGTGATTCCCAACCTGAACAAGGAAGATAAACGCGTCCCAATCAGTTCCGTAGTACTGAGCAGCCAGCGTGTCGAACTGAAAGACGCCATCTACGATGCCGCCAAGGCCAAGGACCGTGCCAAGGACGACGCCGTCAATCCTCTGGTGCAGGATGGCAGGAAGCTGGTCCCCAGCGTAACTCGTGTTTTCAGCCAGAATCGCGATATCTTTGTTTACCTGCAGGCGTATAAACCGCCGGCCGCCGCGCCTTCTGGCACCACTCCGACCGTGGCGCAGTCGGGCCCACAACCCTTGATGGCCTTCGTAACGCTTTATACAAATGGAGCCGAAGCGTTGAAGACGCAGCCCGTCGCTGTTACTCCGAATGCTTCAACACGTCTCGGAATAACGCCTCTCAACTTCGACGTGAGCGCCGCCAATCTCAAGCCCGGTCAGTACGAGTGCCAGGTCACTGTGCTCGATCCGTCAACCGGAAAAGCGGCCTTCTGGCGCGCACCGATCGTAATCTCGCAGTAGGCCAACTCTTCAGCATGTCCCTCGTTTCCGGCAAGATACGTGAGGTGTGACCAAAGTCGCTGCCTTCCCTTTACGATGCCGTTAATGTGGGCACAAGAGACAAGATGTATGGCCACGCAACCCGTCCAGCCGCTGCAATCTCCAACCCGGAAGAAAACGCTGATCCGTCGTTTCGCGCCCGACCGCTCACAACGCACGCGTCACATCGTGCAGGGCTTGTTCTTGCTCTTGAATGGCTGGCTTGGCTTGCAGTTCTACCTGTGGACGCGCTATTTTGAGCAGGGTGGCGCAGGCTTGAGTGTTCCGCGTCCGGCGGGGGTCGAAGGCTGGCTCCCCATCGCCGGCCTCATGAACACGAAATACTTTTTGCTCACCGGGCATGTGCCGGCGATCCATCCCGCCGCCATGTTCCTCTTCATAAGCTTCATGCTGATGAGCCTGCTGCTGAAGAAGGCCTTCTGTTCCTGGCTCTGCCCTGTAGGCACATTCTCAGAATTCCTCTGGAAGCTTGGCCGCAGCATCTTTGGTCGCAACCTGCGTCTGCCACGCTGGTTCGACATTCCCCTACGTGGACTCAAATACATTCTTCTGGGCCTCTTCGTCGCCGTCATTGGATTCATGTCGGCCACCGCGCTTGAGGATTTCATGGCGACGCCGTACGGTCTCGTTGCCGACGTGAAGATGCTGAACTTCTTCCGCGACATTGGAATCACGGCAGCTGTCGTCATCGGTTTGCTCGCGCTGCTCTCCATGCTGGTTCAGAATTTCTGGTGCCGCTATCTATGCCCCTACGGCGCGCTCATGGGGTTCGCTTCCTTGCTGAGTCCAGTCAAGATTCGCCGCGATCAGGACGCATGCATCGACTGCGGAAAATGTGCCACGGCATGTCCAGCTGATCTAGCCGTCGACAAGCTGGTGCAGATCCGCAGCGTGGAATGCACGGCATGCATGGAGTGCGTGGCAGCCTGCTCCGCGCAGGATGCACTGCAATTCGCGCTCTCACCTCGCCGAGCCGATGCACCGGCAGAACGCTGGCGCCGCCGTGTGATCACGCCGCTTGCCGTCTGCGGCGTGCTGGCCTACATCTTCTTTGGCCTGGTTCTCCTTGCCCGCGCCACCAATCACTGGCAGACGATCCTGCCGCAATCCGTCTACATGCAATTGGTTCCTCACGCCAACCAACTTACGCACCCCGGCATGTAAACATCCGCTGCCACCTGAATGGCAAAGCGCCGTTCGGATCAGAGGGACTAGAATGCTTTGCAATGAATCCGCGCATCGAAAAGATACGCCAGCTTCTGAGCGAACTGGAAGTGGAGACTGCAAATACGCCGAAAGGTGACGCAGGATTCTCCGCGTTGGAACTGCCCGACATCATCGGAGAGATCGTCGACGACCTGCAGCCCATCCTGACAGCCTATGACGCGGCCTTCTACTGGTTCCTATTCCGGCATTCCATCGCGAAAGACGGCAATCCGCAGATTCGCGTAAGCCGCAGCAGCCTGCGCCGCGCCGTGGTCAAATCGTCCTACACGAACGCCGCCGAAAACAACATTTCCATCGGCAAAGTGCAGGACACGCTGCACGCACTTGAACAAATCGGTGCAATTCAGAAAATGGGCGAACCGAATCGCCAGGGAACTCTCTACCGCGTCCTGATCCCCGATGAAATCGAAGCCTGCCGCAGATTTCGCGCTGAGCGCCTCGCCGAAGAACTGGCATTGTTCCCCTTGTCGAACAAAGGTGCTCACGAAAAACGCATGCAGGTTTTCGAGCGCGACGCCTACAAATGCCGCCGCTGTCACAAGCAGCTCACGCGTTTCACAGCAACCGTCGACTATGTGAAATCGCCCGCAGACGGCGGCGACGAAAGCGCTGAAAACCTGATCACGACCTGCGCTGAATGCAACTCACGCTCACAAACGCAGGCGTCGTAAGCAATCCAAACGCGCCTGATTGCAAAAGCCTTTGTGCGAAACTAATATTCCGGAAGAAGCTTTTACTGCTCCGGCATCAGCTTCCGCAGCTCTGCCGCGTAGTGTTCCGGAAGGGCTTTCCGTTTCAGCTGATCATCGCACACGACGTGCACCGTTTCGCCTTCCGCCAGCAGCGTAGGTTGCGCGCCGTCAGCGCCCTTGCGCAAAATGCGATAGGCGAACTTCAGCACCGATCCCCGCAACATCGCAGGGCGCGTCTCAATGAGAATCTCGTCGTCATAACGAGCCGGAGAACGGTACCGGCACGAAGCCTCCACCACCGGCAGAATGCATTCGTGCTCCTTCTCAAGCTGGCTGTATGCGAGGCCAAGCGAGCGCAGTAGTTCCACGCGCCCCAGCTCAAACCAGACCAGGTAATTGGCATAGTAGACAATGCCCATCTGGTCGGTTTCCGCGTAGCGTACCCGCACCTGGTGGGTTATCACTGGCATCTTTCTTCCAAGTCTTCCGTTCACAGTTGTCAGTTTTCAGCTCCCACTCCCAATCCAGTCTGAAGACCAGGGTTTTTAGAACTTAGAACTGAAGACTGGCAACTGTTTTTACGGTTTGAGGTGTGAGAAAATCTGCAGCTTACTGAAGTCGTTGAACATGACGAAAGCAAAGAACGCCACCAGAACCACAAACGCGGCCTGGTAGATCCGCTCTTTCACAATCATGCTTATGTCGCGCCGCATAATGCTCTCGATCATGAGCAGCAGAATCAGGCCACCGTCCAGAATCGGAAACGGTAACAAATTCAAAATGCCGAGATTCAAGCTGATTCCTGCGGCCAGGCCGAACTTTGCCGACCAATAAGGCTCCTTGACGGCCTGCCCAGCTGCGACAGCGATGCCGACCGGGCCGGAGAGCTGCTTCACGGAGACCTGGTGCGTAAGCACCTTCTTCAGCACGTTAACGATCAGCAGCGAGTTTTCTGCGCAGAAGTCGCGCGACTCCGCAACAGCGCTCGAAAGCTTCATCGGCTCGGCGCGAAGCGCTACATCCTCCGGCCCCCCCGGTAGGAATCCCAACCTCCACCCGCCATCCTGCACGTAGGGGTGAATCACAATGGGCGCCAACGTCGTGCCCTTGCGCTCGATCGTCACTGCTATCGGCCTGCCCTTACCCGTCTGCATGTAGTCCACAAGCGGCAACACTGTGTGGAATTGGTGGCCATCGACGGAGACAATCTTGTCGCCGGACTGCAAACCCGCGTTTTGTGCAGGGGAGCCCGGGCTCACCTGGTCTATCTGAATCGGGCTCTGGGTGTACTGCACAAAAATGCCGGCCTTACTCATGTCGTCGTGCTGCGCGTCTGCACTGCCGGGCAGGTGGAGCGAAGTCTGCACCGCCGCGCCACTGCGATCAACGGTGACCGGAACGGTCTTATTCGAGTTGCCCCCCACAAGGTCGTGGAACTTCTGATAGTCAGGATTCGCGGTATTGTCGAACGCGGTGACAACATCGCCGGGTTTCAGACCAGCCTGATCGGCTGCGGAACCGGGCGTCACCCACTCGATCTTCGTCGTCCGGATGTCGGGAACTTCGTTGATGAAGGTGAAGTAGACCACCATCAGCACAAATGCCAGCACAAAATTGAAGAAGGGGCCGGCAACCCCGATCAGCATGCGCTGCCATCGCGGGTGGTTCATGAACGCCCCGGGATCGTCACTTGCCTGGTCTTCGCCTGGATTCTCGCCCGTCATCTTCACGAATCCGCCCAGCGGCAGCAGGCAGACCTTGTAGTCCGTGTCGCCATACTTGATGCCAAACAGGCGTGGGCCGAATCCGACCGAGAAGGCTTCAACGCGAACGCCGCAGAGCTTGGCAACCAGAAAGTGGCCAAATTCGTGGACCACCACCATGACGCCGACAAGGACGATAAAAGCTACTGCGGAAACGAAAAAATCATGCATAAACGAGATGATTCAGACCTCACATTGCGCGACGCATACCGGTTGGTCGTCAGACTCAGCTAACCAGCTCGTGAGCCATTAGACGCGCTTCCCGGTCCGATGCCAGCACCTCGGCAATGGTTGCGGGGTGCGACTCGGGCGTGGACGCAAGTACTCTTTCTATTGTAAATGGAATGCCGTTAAAAGGAATCTTGCGCTCCAGAAACGCCTCCACCGCCACCTCATCCGCCGCATTGAGGGCGATGCAATGCGCTCCGCCCTTTTCGGCAGCCTCATAAGCAAGCCGAAGGCAGGGAAACCGCTCAAAATCCGGTTCTTCAAACTCGAGATGTCGCAACGCGGCCAGGTCAAAGGTCAAGCTGGATTGCGGGCGCTCTGGATACGCAAGAGCGTAGAGGATCGGCAACCTCATATCCGTCACTGAAATCTGCGCCAGAATCGACCCATCCACGTACTCCACCAGCGAGTGCACCGTCGACTGCGGATGCACAGTTACCCGAACCTTATTCGGCGGTACATCAAATAGCCGGCAGGCCTCAATGATCTCCAGTCCCTTGTTCAGCATCGTGGCCGAATCAATCGTGATCCGGCGTCCCATCACCCAGGTCGGATGCTTCAGAGCCTGCTCCGGTGTAATGCCGGCAAAATCGGCCAGCGGTGTCTTCCGAAATGGCCCGCCCGACGCCGTCAGCCAGATCGTCTTCACCTCGGCATGTGCACCCACTCGCAGGCACTGGTGCACGGCGTTGTGTTCGCTGTCGATGGGCAGAATCGGGACATTGCGTTCCCGGGCTGCGGCGGTCAGAATCTCTCCAGCGGCAACCATGCACTCCTTGTTGGCCAGGCCCACCGGTTTTCCAGCCAGAATCGCCGCATGCGTAGCCTCAAGTCCCGCAACGCCTACAATGGCCGACACCACAAAGTCCGCTGCCGGATGCGTCGAGCAGGCCACCGTCCCCGCCGTGCCGTACACAACTTCCGTGCCTGCGACTCCCGCCTGACTTAGCCGCTTGCACAGCTCTGCCCCCAGCTCCTCCGTCGCCATCGAGACGACCCTCGGCCGCCAGCGCACCGCCTGGGCAAATGCCTCGTCGACGTTGCGGCCAGCCGCCAGCGTCGCCACCTGGTAGCGTTCTGGAAACTGCTCAACAATGGAGAGAGTGCTCTGGCCGATCGAGCCGGTAGAACCGAGAATGGCGAGTCGTTTCAACGTTCTTCTAAGTCCATTTACAGCAATAACAAACGATCAAATATCGCGATAACTAGAATCGCAGGCGGATAACCTGAGCGTACCACAGCACCGGAGCCGCCAACAGCAGCGCGTCAATGCGGTCCAGGACGCCGCCGTGTCCCGGAAGCAGCGTTCCGGAGTCCTTCACGCCCGCCGAGCGTTTCAGCGCAGACTCCGCCAGATCACCCACCTGCGCAGCCACATTCACCACAACGGCGAGAACCAGCCAATACCACCACGACTCATCGGCAAACGACAGCTTCACGGAGTTCCATTGTGCCAGATAGGAGCTAAGTCCAAGGAGGATTCCGGCTACCGCGACGGCCCCGGCCACCGACCCGATTGCTCCCGCCCACGTTTTGTTGGGGCTGAGATTTGGCGCCAGTTTCCGTTCCCCCAGCATCCGTCCCGCATACATTGCCGTCGTATCGCCCGCCCAAACTGTCAGAAACAAAAACGCCAACAGAGACGGGCCATTGGTGGCCTCTCGCAACATCGGCAGCGGAATCAGGGTGAGCCCAAGGTAGAAAAGCGCAAACACTGAACATGTTGCATCGTCCAGCGCCCGCTCCACCGGAGAAGCAAACGTGCAATAGACGAGAAGAATGATGCACAGCAGTCCAAACAGCGTTAGCGTCTCATCCGGCCATTGATAATTCCCGGCAAAGAGAGCCGCGATGGCTACCAGGACAGCAATCCTCGGCGGTCTGGCACCACGATGCTCCGTGAGCGCAAGAAATTCCCACGCCGCCAGCATCGCAACAGCGGCAACTACCAGCGTAATCAGCCACATCGGGCCGAAAAATACCAGCGCCAGCACCAGCGGCGCCAGAATAAGTGCGGTAAGAACTCGTTTCATTCCAGCGTAGAGAATACACCGCCGGGGTAGAGCAACGAGAACTGACGTGCATCGTCACCAGGCGACCATCGACACTTCGGAGTTTGAACTGACAGCTGAATCAGCGCTGAAACAGGATTCGCGTCCGTTTGACGTGGGAGGTCAGCCCGCTGCGATCTTGATCTGTTCGGGATCTTCCTCGACCTCGCCGACGCTCTCGCTCAGTCCGCCATACCGGCGTTCGCGCCTTTGGAATGCTGCAATCGCCTCCAGCAGATTGATCCCCCGAAAGTCCGGCCATAGCCGCTCCGTCACGAATATCTCGGTATAAGCGATCTGCCATAGCAGGAAGTTCGAGATCCGCATCTCCCCCGAGGTCCGGATCAGCAAATCCGGATCGGGCATGTGCGCGGTGTATAGATGCCGGTGCAGATCCTCTTCGCTAATGCGATCGGGAGTGAGGATCTTCTGCTGCATCTCCCGGGCCAGCGAGCGGCAGGCATCCACCAGCTCGGACCGGCCTCCGTAATTCAGCGCCAGCGTCAGCGTTGTTCCAGTGTTTCTCGCTGTCGTTTCCTGGGCCCACTGCATCTTGTCCTGCACTTCGCGAGGCAGCTCGTGCACGCGCCCGATGTAGCGGATGCGCACATTGTTGTCCATCATGCGCTGGACGTTGCTCTCGAGGTAGCTCTTCAGCAGGCGCATCAGGAAATTAACTTCGGCCTTTGGCCGGCGCAAATTGTTTTCAAGCGAAAACGCGTAGAGCGTCAGCCATGGCAGCCCGATGCGCGAAGCCGTTTCCGTCACCAGTTGGACACTCTTCGCGCCCTGCTGATGGCCCAGAAATCGCTTCAACGATCGATGACCGGCCCAGCGGCCATTGCCGTCCATGATGATTGCCACGTGCTCCGGGAGCCGCTCACGCTTGAGCGTGTTATAGATCGCACGCTCTTCTGAGGTCAGCTCATCGATCCGCAGCATGCCAGTTGGATGCAAGGAAATTGCCTCTACAATAACTTTTACGCTTCTCCGTCGATGACCGTTCCACATTCGCAAGATTCGGCTGAAGCCAGCTCACGAATCCGACGCGACAAAAGGACACTGCATCAACGTCAGCCAATAAAAAAGCCCCGGCGGCCGGGGAATATTGGCGGCACTTTCGAGCCTAGCACAATCGCATGAAGACATCACACTAAGCGCAGATGAATCAATTGTCACTTCGCGGCAGCAGATCGGGCGAACGTTATGAGACACCGTTCGCCCGCTCCATGAGACAAGGAGACAGAGTGACGAAAAGAGATCGCTTGCCGCCGGCCTAGGCCGTGCGACGCCGGCCCGCAGCCATATCGCGCACCGAGCCATACAGAAGCGTCCGGTGCAGCGAGTCAAGATGCGGCAGCATCGCCGCAAGCTCGGCCAGGAACGGATCCGACAGGATCGCCGAAACCTCTTCGTCGCGCCGGCTCCGGGAATCGCGTACCAGCTGCCGCAAGTCCACCTCCAGCGCATTCGCCAAACGCTCCAGCGAGCCCAGCGTCGGAATCGCCTTCCCGTTCTCGATCTTTGAGATGTAAGTGCGCGGCACCTGCATCCGGCTGGCAAGCTGGCGCTGGCTCAGGTGGCGCGCCCTGCGGATCTCGCGCACCTGCCCCGCTACCTGCAAACCGGCCTCGGCAGAGGTGGGCACCTGTGGCATCGAAACCAGTTGTGGGGTTAGGGGCGCCGGCTCCTCGATATCAAGGGGCTTGTGGCATTTTCTGCAAAGTGAGTTGGTCGTTCTGTACTGCACCAAACTGCAGAAATCGCACCGCACGACTTCGCGTGTCTCCACGCTGATAAGAGTGGTAGCCATTGGGTAATGCGCGGAGTGCCAGAGCGGGTACTCCGGGGTGTTTTGCACCTCGATAAGTGCTACTTTCCGTCGAGTGAACCATAATTGTCAAGTAGAAACTTAGGGTCAACCCGAAGATACGCGCATCAGACCCCAGAAACCCCGAAGAAACGCGAACCAAGGTGTGCAACACGTAAAATTCTGAGATGACTTTGATTGAGATCAGCGAGAAGAAATTCGGCCGCGAAGAGGCCTGGAATTTGCTCACCGAGTGGACCCAAAGTGAAAGCCTCCGCAAGCATGCCATCGCAGTGGAGATCTGCGTGACCGCCTGCGGCGAGGCCGAAGCCGACCGCCTCGGCCTTTCCGGAGGTGAGCGAACCCGCTTCGTCGAGCTCTACACCACCACCGGCCTGCTTCACGACTACGACTACGAACGCCACCCCACCGCGGAAGAGCACCCCTTCGTGGGTGTGCATGAACTGGAGCGCCAGGGTTGGCCTGTCGAGCTCCGCACCGCCATCCTCGGCCACGCGCAATACTCCGGCGTTTCCCGCGTCACGCATTTAGACAAAACTCTCTTCGCCTGCGACGAGCTCGCCGGCTTCTTGACCGCCTGTGCCCTCGTAAAGCCCACCAAGGCCATCGCCGACGTTGAAGTCCCCAGCGTGCGCAAAAAAATGAAAGACAAAGCATTCGCCCGCGGCGTCAACCGCGAAGACGTAATCCAGGGCGCCCAAGAATTAGGCGTCGACCTCGACGCCCACATCGCATTCTGTTTGGAAGCAATGAAGAAGCGAGCCGGAGAGCTCGGATTATAGACAGACTGCCCCCGTCTACCCCCGTCTCGAGAAGATCATCCAAATACGCCACGCGATGAACCCACCACCCACCGAAATTGCGACGACCGCTTTGGCTAGATGAAGTAGCCAACCGAGAAAGAGAGCACGATTGTAATAACGGCCAGGCATCGCGGGATCGTAACGAATGAGGATCGTTTCTCCCTCGAGCAGTTGGTAAAGGGGCGACGTGTCGTAGGTGACGAATGGGCCGTGCTGTTTCCGGGCGTACTGATCCCTCCACATCAGCAGATCGGCGGATACGTGCTTCAACTTGGGGTCGCGCACGCCTAATGCCCGCCGCACCTTGTCGCCGGAGATGATGGTAGCTTCGGTTTCGGGCCACTTATCGTACCCGCGCAACCGCTCCCAGAATTCGATCAGCATGTTCGCTCCAGTCTGCCATAATTGGCAGGCTGCAATGCTTTCGCCGCGGGTGTCACGGCGATTAAACCAGCAACCAAATCCTTCATCCCCATTACCAGGGACTGGGGCATCGGCTTCCCCGATATATTGGAACTTGAATGCCATCCGGATCCGCAACGAAAGCTGTTCTCATTCACTTCGCCGGGCCCGATGCACCCGGGCTCACCGCCAAACTCACGCGCATCCTCGCGGACTACAACGTATGCATTCTCGACATCGGCCAGGCCGTAGTCCACGAGTCTCTCATCCTCGGAATTCTCGTTGAAGTTCCCGCAGGCCGCGAATCTGCCGCACTCCGCTCCACCGTCAAAGCGGCGCTGATGACGCAGGCACATGAACTCGGCCTGCAAGCCCACTTCACCGCCATCTCCGCAGATCGCGTCAAGCATTGGGAACACGGCCTGCACCATCACCACTTCATCATCACCATCCTCGGCCGAACCATCACCGCCGAGCAGCTTGCCCGCGTCAGCGCCATCATTGCCGCCCACGGCATGAACGTGGACCGCATCGATCGTCTCTCCGGCGAGCTCGCTCCCATCGATGAGCAGGCCAATGCATGCGTGGAGCTCGCGGTCAGCGGAGACCCGTCGCGCGAATTGCCGATGCGCGCCGATTTTCTCTCCACCGCCCAGGAACTCTCCATCGATATTGCATTTCAGCGCGAGAGCATCTTTCGCCGCAACCGCCGCATATTCGCCTTCGACATGGATTCAACGCTGATCCAGGGCGAAGTGATCGACGAACTTGCTAGGATGGCCGGCGTCGGCGATCACGTCAGCCGCATTACCGAGTCCGCCATGCGCGGAGAAATCGGATTCGACGAAAGCTTTACGCGTCGAGTCGCTCTCCTCAAGGGACTCCCCGCAGAGCGCGTAAACACGCTGGTGGATACCATACCGCTCGCCGACGGCGCCGAGCGTCTTATCCGTACTCTCCGCCTTCTCGGCTATAAGACCGCAATCCTTTCCGGCGGATTCACCTTCTTCGCAAATACGCTCCAGCAGCGCCTTGGCATCGATTACGTCTCATGCCAACGAACTCGAGATTCGCCGACGGCTTCGTGACCGGCCGCGTCATTCCGCCCATCATCAACGGAGCACGTAAAGCAGCGCTCCTCGCTGAAATCGCCGAACGGGAAGGTGTCTCACTCGAGCAGGTGGTGGCCGTCGGTGACGGAGCCAACGACATACCCATGCTCAACCTCGCGGGCATGGGCATCGCTTACCGTGCCAAGCCCCTCGTGCGGCAAAAGGCAGACCAGTCCATCTCCTGCCTCGGCCTCGACGGTCTGCTCTATCTCCTCGGTGTTCGCGATCGCGACCTCAAGCCTCACGAGCCAACGATCGCAGCGCTTTGAGTTCGCAGAAAATGTGCTGGGGTCAGTAGTGAAGGGTGACTTACGAGTTGGCGGTTAACCGACCGGTAGGCAAAAAGCTTGGGGAGGAGAGGATTTTCGACAGAAGCTTTTACTGTTCGTTTATAAGCTCGCGCCGATATTCCCCACCTTCGTATTTGATGGTGATGAGTTCACGACCGTCTCGGCTCCAGTCGAAAATAGGCAATCCGTCACAAGGGACACTCTTTACCAGACGAGGTGGAGCAGCTTGATAAACATCGCACATGCCTCCATAGCCGTAGGCTCCGCCTGTTCCGCGCGCAACAAACTGGCCATCAAATACTGGATTCCAGTAATGGCCCTCTTGACGATCACCGGATTTGCATCCGGGTTTGTCACAACCGAAAGCTAGGAGCACTCTCTTGCCGGCGGCGTCGTAAACCTCCCACGAATCGGCACCATCTTCCTGTAAAGAGTCCGCAAAATGACCTGAGGGCGACACGGTCATATCCAATACGTGTGCCTCTCCCCGCTCGTTGCCCGCAAGGTCAAAAGACTTCACACGGCTGCCTAAATTCAGGTTGGGCTGGTCGTCGCTTACATAGATATGTCTGCCCGCAGGATCGAAATGAAAATACGTCTGATGCTTCACCGGGAACCACGATGGTTTTTGCTGCTCCATGTCAATGACCAGGACTGCAGTGAAGCCCATTTCGTCATAGTCCTTGTCATCGGCCCTCATTTCCGGCAGGTTGCCAATACAGACTACATAGCGAGTGTTTCCTTCGCATCCTCCCCACCCAGTAGGCCCGCTTGGAGGAAGCATCAGGGGCTTCGAGATCTCGCCCTGTTGGGCGTTCAGAGTGGCAAATGCAACGGGACTATTTTCAGTGTTTCTTGAATACCACGTTGCAGCAAAATCGTCGTCCGACAAACGTATCACTTCTAGGAAGTGCCCATTCACGATAAGCTTTGGCTCCTTGCCTGGTTCCCACAAATATAGCGAGCGCCGGAACTGGTCGGTAGGCGTAGAAGCGCCGGTCTTTACAACAAGGGACAGCGTTCTTGTTGTGAATACTTCAGTGGGGCTGGAGCCTTTTGACAAAGGAAACGTAGCGCTTCTGACGTTAGAGTCCGATTTCTTTGCCGAGCCAACTTCGAAGGACTGCGTCCTATTGCCGCGACAAGCGCAAATGACTCCGAACGCTAATAACAGCGCGGCTACGCGGACGATGCCGGGATTCATTGCGTTTTCAGTCAAGCGAATGTCAGAAAGCATGAGAGCAGCTTATAACGGTCTGGACGCGGAACTACGCATTCTTTCTCGTCGCTGGCGCGAGGGCCGAACCGCTCATGGATGGGACCTCCGGTTGGATCGTGTCCCGCCTCGGACCGCACTACGCGATCGGGTTCTTCGCCCTTAGCTCCGCGACAATCTCCGCCGCAGCCTGCCGCGCCCGATCTCCCTGGTCCGGTGGAAAGCTGATAGCTCCCACACGCGCGTGTCCCCCGCCACCGTAGCGCTCGCACACCTGCGCCAGATTCACCATCTTCGCAGGATCCGCCTTCGTCCACGGATTCGAGCCCACCGACACCTTCGTCCGGAAGCTCGACTTCGAAAGCCCAATTGAGTACGTCGCCTTCGGATGCAGATAGTAGGGGATGAACTTGTTGTAGCCCTCCACCGGCCGGTCCGTAATGTCGAAGAAGATTGTTCCATCCACCTCTTCGCTGCGGTTGCGGATCAGCTCGATGCCCTCCTTGTGCCGTTCCAGCAGCGGCGGCAGCAGCGAAGCCACAAACGGCTGCGCCAGCACCTCACTCAACGGCATCTCCGTCAGCAGCGGAATCAGTTTCGGAATGAACTCGGGGTCCTGCGTCGACTCAATAATCAGGGTAAGCTTCATCGCCGGAGCCGCCATCTCCACCGCGGCCTCCGGGCTTTCATACAGCGCGCCATCCACAATGTTGGCCCAGTGAATCAGGTCCGCCACGGGCTCCGTGTTGAATCCAAACTTCGTCGACCCGATATGCGCCAGGAAGCTGGTGCAGGAGGTGTAGTCAGGATCGAAAAACTTCCGCGATCCGCACACCGGATCCTTCTGGCATGCGAGAAAATTCTCATGATCCTGCGGAGTCAGAAACGCCGAAAGATGGTGATCGAACCACCAGGTGATCCTGGGCGACGCCGAATACTTGAAGTCGACTATCGCATTCTCATCGCCAGTAAATTCGCTCTCGTCAAACAGAGCACCGGCGCGATGCACCAGGCCGTGGTAGTCGTACGCAGCACCATTGGCAATGCATTCACGATGAAACCGCGTGAACAACGATGCGGAGCAGGCCCCGTCGAAACATTTGTCGTGATAGAACACTTTAACCCGCAACCGCCACAACTCCTTGAGCAAGAATCCGGTATAGCCGGAAGATTAAGAATCATGCGAGAGGCCGATTGTGTCAAGGAGCAGGCACACAGAAGAATAGGCAAGGACTTGACTTGAACCCATGCGCCTGCCCATGCGAGGGGAGACTCCAGTAGAATACTTGCCACGCACAATCGCCACAGGCACAAGGAGCATTCATGGATCCGGAAACCCAGCAGACCCCGCCGGCGCTCGAACCAACTCAACCAGGCGCGCCAGACTCCATGCCAGAATCCATCTCCCTTGGATTCCCCGGTGAAGGGCCCGGCCAGGATCCGGACAAGACCTATCGCGGGCTGAAGTGGATCTTCGTCGGCCCTCAGGGTCTGCGCGCCGGATGGTCCATCCTGATCGTCGTGACTCTGCTTCTCCTCCTCGGCCGGACCTTGTCCTACGTGATCGCCAAGCTGCATCTGGTCGCAAGCGGAGGTGCTTTCGGTCCCCGGCAGGCGTTCTTCGGCGAACTGTTCCAGGTCATCCTTCTCACACTCTGCGTGGCAATTGTTGCCGCCATTGAGCATCGCCATCTCCTTGACTACAATCTCCGGGGCCCGGGTCGCTTCGGGCATTTCCTCAGCGGACTTGCCGTCGGATTCGCCGCTTTGTCAGCCCTTGTTGGAGCGATGGCCTGGGGCGGATGGCTACACTTCGGTCCCGTCGCGCTTCAGGGCTCCCAAATCCTCAAATACGCCGCCATCTGGGGCGCGACATTCCTTCTGGTCGGCCTATTTGAAGAAGGCTCGATGCGCTGCTACCTCCAGTACACACTCACCCGCGGCATCAACTTCTGGTGGGCCGCCGGACCGATCGCCCTCATGTGCGGCTCTTTGCTTTACAGAGGCAAGGGCAACGGTGCCTGGGGCGTCTACATCATCGCGCTGCTCGGGCTTTTCCCCTGCCTGTTGCTTCATTTGAAACAAGCTCCCAGCGCCGGCTTCTGGCAGGCTGCCTGGCTCACCTCGACGCTCTTCGGCTTCGGCCACACCGGCAACAACGGCGAAAACTGGATCGGCATCTTCGCCGCCGCGTTCATCGGCTTCGTCTTCTGTGTCAGCGTGTGGCTCACTGGCTCGGCTTGGTGGGCCATCGGCTGCCATGCCGCATGGGACTGGGCCGAAACCTATTTCTACGGCACAGCCGACAGCGGTATGGTCGCTCCCGGCCACCTCCTCAGCACAACCACCACGGGTAATCCGTTGTGGAGCGGTGGCACCGACGGCCCCGAAGGCAGCCTGTTGATTATTCCAATCGTGCTGCTCATCCTTGCGTGGCTGCTCGTCATCTATCGAAAGCCCAGGCCCTCGCAATTCTCCGCACCCGCCGTCACGGAACAGCTGGCAAGCTGAAAGAGAACGCATGCGGCTCTGGCTCAATCGAACCGGCGAAGTCTCCCTGCGCGAACAACTGATCACGCAGGTCGTGCTCGGCATTCTCTGCCATGAACTCGCGCCCGGCCAGCGACTGCCCAGTACGCGCGACCTCTCTCGCCGCTTCGGCATCCACGCCAACACCGCCAGCGCCGCCTATCGCGAGCTTGAAAGCGAAGGCTGGGTCGAACTGCGTCACGGCAGCGGCGTCTTCGTCCGCACCACGTGCCCCGAGTCTCCCTTAAGCCCCGAGATGGCCCTTGATCAGATGATCGGCGACCTGGCCGCGAAGGCCCGCAAACTCGGCGCCTCCGATGCTTTGCTCAAAGCCCGCCTCCGCCGATGGCTTGCGCTCGAGCCGCCCGCGCGCTGGCTCGTCATCGAACCCGACCCGGAGTTACGCACCATCGTCATAACCGAAATGGAACAGGCCCTTTCGCTGCCCGTCATCGGTTGTTCTCCTGAAGAATGCTGCACACCCGGCATACTCGACGCCTCCATGGCCGCCGTGCTGCCCAGCAAGGCCGCAGCCGTGCGCAAGCTGCTTCCGCCCGGCAACGAACTCACCACCCTCCAGGTTCATCCTGTGACAGCGGAGTTGCAATCCCACCTGCTGCGTTACATGCCGGAGCACTCCACGGATCTGGTCGGCATCGCCTCGCGCTGGGCCGACTTCCAACGAATCGCGCAAACCATGCTTGTCGCCGCTGGATTGGCGCCGGAGTGCCTGCTCGTCCGCGACGCCACCAAGCACGGCTGGAAGCGCGGTCTCGAAGCTGCATCCGCTGTCGTCTGCGACGCCGCCCTCGAACACGATCTGCCCGACGGATGCCACGCCATCGTCTTCCGCCTCCTCGGCGAACCTTCCCTCGCCGACCTCCGCAGCCGCGAAGAGGCCGTCCTTTCCGCCTCCGGTCATTAGCACACTTTCAATTCTGTCCTCATCACGCGCCACCCCCGCCAGACCTTCCTTAACATCGCTGGTTATGAAACATCTCGCGATTGCACTTCTCGCTCTCACCTCCTTTGCAGCCTCGGCTCTCGCACAGGAGCTCCCGTCCGCGCCCGCTCCGGCGCCTGACCCGGCGTGGAGCCGCCTGCAGAACCTCCAAAATGGCCAGCCCGTGATCGTCACGACGGTTGACAACCGCTCCGTCCACTGCCTCTTCGCCGGAGTCACTGACACTTATCTGTTCTGCAACCCGCCCGGCAATCCGCCCGATACTGGCTTCCGCTTCGATCGCGCTCAGGTTCTCAGCGTTGATCGTGACTGGCCCGGACAGGCCCGGCCGAAGGCAGCCTCCCAGCGCAATTACCATCCCGCATGGATCGCCAGCATGATCGCCGGCGGCATCATCGTCGGCCTCATTGCTTCGCAAGGCACGGATGCCGGAAAGGCAACCCAAGACGGCTTTATCGGCGCGGGTATCGTCGGCCTCATCGGCGCACCGCTTGCATTCCTGCCGCATCCACAGTTAGCTATTGGCAGCCCGGTCTATCCGCAGTACGGCATCAGCCTTCATCTCAAGAACCCGATTCGCACGCGCTCCCACTAGACGCTCGGCCTGCGAACTCAACGTTGAACTTGAGAACACGCTATCCATATTCGGCATCTGCCGCTAAGCGAACGCCGCAGCGTTATCCTGTAGTTGACCCCATGTCGGAATCCCGCGCAGCCAATCCATTTCTAGAGCCTATCGAGCTCCAAAGCCACGCCGGCGCAAGCGCCGCTGGCCCCGGATCCTTTTCTTCACCGCCGCATGGCTGGTGATCATCCTCGTGGTGCTCGCTGGGTTTGGCATTCTCTGGCTCCGTTCAGCTGCCAAAGCCGCGCTTCCCGTCAACTCGACGGGGATATCCATCTCGCATCGCAAGGCGCACCTGCGCTCTCCGCCCCGGTCACCGTCCGCCGCGACCAGCACGGTGTTCCCCACATCGACGCCGCGACGCAAGAGGACATGCTCGTCGCGCAGGGCTACGTCACCGCGCAGGACCGCCTCTGGCAGATGGATGTTTATCGCCGCAGTGCCAATGGCGAACTCGCTGAAGTCATGGGCCCCTCGCTCGTGCGGCACGACAAGGCGCAGCGCATGTTCCAGTTTCGCAACACCGCGCGTCGCATCTACGCGAACATCCCGGCAGAAGAGCGCGCTCGCTACGAAGCCTATGCGCGCGGCGTAAACCTCTACATCGCGCAGCATCAGGATTCGCTGCCGCCCGAGTTCCGTCTACTCCACTACAAGCCGCAACCGTGGACCGGCGCCGACTCCGTCAGCATCGGCATGATGATGGTCGACATGCTCGACACCCACTGGCACACCAAGCTGGCCCGCGAGCGCATTGCCGCCAAACTGCAGAATCCCAAACTGGAGTCCGATCTTTACCCCGTCGGCTCATGGCGCGACCATCCGCCCACCGGAGAACTGCTCGACCTGAGCCAGCCCCATCCCGAGCCGCCTCCCACCAGCAACGACGAGGACGACGAGCGCACGCAGACCCTGCCCTGCCTCCTGCCAATTTCCCTGCACCAGGGTGCCCCATCCGAACTGATTGCCCTATCAATGATGGGTGCCCCATCCATGCGCGGTATCTTCGCGCATGGGTGGGAAAGCACGGACTTCACCGTTTCTAATCTGACCAGCGTCTTCGGCCAACGTTCGTGCCGCGATTGCACACCCGGCTCCAACAACTGGGTCATCGCCGGCAAGCACACCGCCAGCGGAAAACCGCTGCTCTCGAACGACATGCATCTCGGCCTGAACGAGCCGAACATCTGGTACATTGCTGATCTGCGAGCGCCCGGATTCCACGCTGCCGGCGTCACACTTCCCGGTGTGCCCTTCGTCGTCGCCGGACACAATGAGCACGTCGCCTGGGGGTTCACCGCGCTCTACGGCGATGTGCAGGATCTCTACATCGAGAAGGTGCAGGGCAATAACTACGAAGCGGCGACACGAAATGGCAGTCACTCACCATCGAACATGAAACCATCCACGTGCGCGGCCGCAAAGATGTCAGCTACGACGTACGCCTCACCGACCACGGACCGCTGCTCGATCCCATCTTCACCAAGGACTCACGCGCCATCGCCCTCAAGTGGACGCTCTACGATTCGACGTCTGAATTCCATTCCGCTCTATGCGCTGAATACGGCTTCGAACTGGGCCGACTTCTCATCTGCGCTCTCGCAATGGAACTGGCCCACGCAGAATGTCGTCTACTCCGACGACCAGGGCCACATCGCCTATCACGCCGTCGGCAAAGTCCCATTCGGCCCGGAGGAATCGCCAGCGTACCCATCGGCGACGCGTCGCACGAGTGGCAGGGCTACATCCCCTTCGATGACATGCCCAACGCGTTCGATCCGCCTTCGGGCTTCCTCGCCACCGCCAACTCCCGTGTAACGTCTGACAAGTCAAAGTACCCGCTGACCAACGAATGGGCCGACCCCTATCGCGCCGAGCGCATCTACAAACTTCTGCAAGGCCGCGACCAGCTCAAGCCCACCGACATGCTCAATGTCCAGACCGACATCTACAGCGAAATGGATCAGGAACTGGGTCATCGCCTCTCCTACGCCATCGATCACACTGCGAATGCCGACGACCAACTCCGTAAAGCCGCCGACCTCATGCGCAGTTGGGATGGTCGCCTCACCACCGACTCCGCCGCAGCCTCGCTCGTTACCCAGACCCGCTACACCTTGCGCACCATGCTGCTCGAACCCAAACTCGGCAAAGCAGACGCTGAAAACTACGAATGGTCCGAATCCAACTTCGCAGAAGAAGAGATCGTGATGCACGCCAGCCCTGACTGGCTCCCACCCATCTACAAGGACTGGGATGGGTTCCTCACGGATGCTGTGCGCCAGGCCATCAAAGACGGCAAGGCTTCGGCCGACATCACCAAGTGGACCTACGGCTCCTGGCACGTCGTCGACATCGAGCATCCACTCTCGGAGTTCCTGCCCACCATCAGCCGCATTGCGGGCACTGGCCCATGGCCGCTCAGCGGCGACACCACCACCGTTAAGCAGGTGGGCCGCGCCTTCGGTCCCTCACAACGCTTCACCATGGACTGGAGCAACATCGACGGCTCAACCGAAGACATCGTTCTCGGCGAAAGCGGCAATCCCTACAGCCCATGGTTCCGCGATCAGTGGAGTGACTACTACAACGGCCGAACCTTCGCGCTCCCCTTCACACCGACAGCCGTCTCTGCCAACACGCAGCACACCCTGCGCCTGCTGCCATGAACGACGACGAGGGATCAGAGATCAGGGATCAGGGGACAGGAACGGTTCCGGGTACCGATAATCGGGTGCTCCATCCTCGCGCGGGCTTTTTCGCGAGAGGGTGGGAAAGCAAGATTCTCGGTCCCGCGATCATCTGCCTCGCCGCTCTCATCGCCACATCCCCCGACCTCATTCGCGGCAACTCCTGCGGTCATGACTTCGATTTCCATTTGGCTTCGTGGCTTGACGCGGCTGCAAGCTGGCGCCATGGCCTCTTCTATCCGCACTGGGCACCCAGCCCCAACTTCGGAGCCGGCGAGCCGCGTTTCGTCTTCTATCCGCCCCTCACCTGGATGCTCGGCGCAGCATTTGGCCTGATCTTTCCCTGGAAGGGCGTTGAACTCGCCATCCTCTGTTCCTTCCTGGCCGCAACCGGACTCGCCACGCGAATGCTGGCCCGCCAGACAATGGCCGACGGCCCGGCAACTCTCGCCGGATGCGCTGCGCTCTTCTCCGGATACTCCATGTTCACCGCCTACGAGCGATCAGCGTTCGGAGAACTCGCCGGAGGTTTCTGGATCCCGTTGCTTCTGCTGCTCGTTTTTCGCGACCGCAATCCGCAGGGATCCGCCTGGCGTCGCGCATTTGACGGCTCCGCCGCGCTGCTTGCCCTCGTCATCGCCGGCGCGTGGCTCTCCAACGCACCACTTGGTGTCATGGCAAGCTATCTTCTCGCCGCTGTGGCACTCACCATCGCATTGCTCGATCGCTCGTGGGCTCCAATCGTCCGCGCCTCAGTCGCTGTCGTGCTCGGCCTTGGACTCTCTTCTCTGTACCTCGTCCCCGCCGCCGTTGAGCAGCGCTGGGTGCAGATTCGCCAGGCCACCGACGACCCCGGCCTCGCGATTGAAAACAGTTTTCTCTTCGGCCGTCATGCCGACCCCAATCTTGAACTGCACGATGTCGAACTCTGGCGCGTCTCCGGTATCGCCGTCAGCATGATCGGCCTGACGCTCATTTGCGTCTTCATCGCGTGGCGCCGCGGCATGCTTCGCAGGCGATCCTGGTGGATCCCACTGGCGCTGATTCCCGTTGTTGTCCTGCTCTTGCAGTTCCCCTTCTCTCTGCCGATCTGGAACATCCTGCCCAAACTGCGTTTCCTCCAATTCCCCTGGCGCTGGCTCGTCGCGCTCGAAGCGCCACTCGGCATCTTTTTTGCCGCAGCCTTCTGGCCGACAAGGCGCTGGTTGCGCGTCACAGTCATCGCTGCGACAACTGCAATCTTTCTGTCCATCACCGCCGTCACGGCGCTCGTCCTCCACCAGCCCTGCGACGCGGAAGACAAGGTCGTAGGCATGTTGGGCGCGTTCCGCAGTGGCCAGGATTTCCAGGGCACAGACGAGTACGCACCTCCCGGCGCAGACGACTCGCTGGTCGCCATCGGTCTTCCCGATGCTTGTTTCACCATCAATCCCGCCGTCGTACTCGCCAAAGCGGACGACGGCAACACTCCTGAATGGGATCCGGCCAACGGCCATTGCGACGCAACCTACCAGTGGATTCGGCACAAAGGTCAGCTTGCGCCGGAACATTTCCACCTCACAGCGAACACGCCGCACGCAGGCTACCTGGTGCTGCACTTGCGCAACTATGCCGCCTGGAGGGTTGCCGTCAATGGTGAAGTCGTTGCCTTGGGCTCGAGTCCGCTCTATGCTTCGCTTCCCCATCGTGACGACGGCCTCATGGTGGTGCCGGTTCCGGAGGGCCCAGTCCGAGTGGACGTTGACTGGACCATAACCGGCGATGTCATTATGGGACGCCTGTTGAGTCTCATATCATTCGGCTGCATCACAGTCCTCTGCTTAATCGAGCGAAAGCTGGCCTCCGCCCGTCGAGTCAACGCCGAACCTCGGGTATCATAAAAAGGAATGCACGCTGACGTTAAATCGCTGATCCAGGAAGGTGCAGAGCTCACCGATCGCGCGCTCGAGGCGCTCATCCCTGCGCTCGACACTGTCCCCTCGTCGATTCACGGCGCCATGCGCCACTCTGTATTTGCCGGCGGCAAACGGCTGCGCCCCGTTCTCGCCATGCAGGCCGCCGTCACTATCGCAGGTTCCCTGCCCCGCGGCATTGAACGCCTCGGCGCGGCCCTTGAGATGCTGCATACCTACTCGCTCATCCACGACGACCTGCCGGCCCTCGATAACGACGACCTGCGTCGCGGCAAGCCTACCTGCCACGTGGCATTCGGCGAAGCCATCGCCATCCTCGCCGGTGACGCGCTGCAAACTCGCGCCTTCGAGATTCTTGCCGGCCTCGATACGCCTCCAGCAGCTACCGTGCAGATCATCGGCCTCATCACCAACGCCGTCGGCACCGTCGACGGTATGATCGGCGGCCAGGTGCTCGACATCGAAAGCGAACATCTCAAGCCGACACCGGAACTCGTCGAAGCTATCCATCGCGCCAAGACCGGTGCCCTCATCCGCGTCAGCGTTGTCAGCGGCGGCGTCTACGCCGGAGCCACGGCCGACGATGTCGCCCGCCTCGATACCTTCGGCCGCAAAGCTGGTTTGGCCTTCCAGATCGTCGACGACATTCTCGACATGACCGTCGATTCCGCGCATCTGGGCAAAACCGCTGGCAAAGATCAGGCCACAGAGAAGGCCACCTGGCCCGCCGTATACGGGATCGAGCAGAGCCAGCGCGACGCCGCCACCCTCATCGAAGAAGCCTTCGCCGCGCTAGAACCCTATGGCTCCCGCGCCGACGGCCTCAAATCCGTAGCCCGCTACCTCGTTGAGCGAAAGAACTAGAATTAGCGGCACGCGAGCTCACGATGATCGAAAAGTACGAATCCCGACAAATTCGCCTGCTGATACGCCATGTGCTTCTCGAGGTCTGGGACCCTATAGGGATTAAGGACGAACCGAACGCGCAGAATGAATACGATGGCTACATCGGTCCCGTCTACGACATGCTTGTTAATGAAGAATCAGATTCAAAACTGAATGAGTATCTCTACTGGGCGGTTCATGATCATATGGGGCTGGATGCTGCAACAGCGGCTGATATGGTCCCAACAGTTGCTGCTTTAAGGCAAATTGAACTACCCTCTCAGTCAAACTAACTAGTAACCATGCTCTCCGAGTCCGAAATCCAAACCGCTCTCCGCGACTGCTTCGACCCCGAAGTCAAGCTGAACCTCGTCGACCTCGGCCTCATCTACTCCATCGAAACCGGCCCCGATCCCGATTCCGCGCCCGCATGGCCGCGCCAGTGGGTCAAGGTCACCATGACCCTTACCACGCAGCAATGCCCCGCCTCAGGCCTGATCTTCGAGCAGGTACACAACCGTCTCGTAACCATCCCCGACATCAGCAAAGTTGAAGTGAATCTTGTTTGGGAGCCCAAGTGGACGCCGCACCGCATCAGTGAAGCGGGCCGGAAGCAACTTGGAATCTAATCGAGAAGCAGCGTCAAAAACGCCGCTTCAGCCAGTCGCCGCGCAGATGTCTACTTTGAGATCGCCCGCCGCAGCGCCGCGCCCTTCTCGGTGATCCTTTCCACCGTTTCCTCTACCTGTTCCATCATCCGCTGAGCACGGTCAATATAGCCTGGCATCGCCTTCCACCATTGGCTCACCGTCTCCTGGTGGTCAAGCATCGCCAGCGCCGTCCCCGAAGCAGCCATCAAAATGCCTGCTCGTTTTTGCCTGGCAAGCAGCAGAAGTCCGCCCGCAAAAAGCGATCCGCACGCGGCAGCCTTCACCCAATCCACAGATTCCTTTCGCGGCATCTCGGTGACCCTTTGAGGTTGCTTATCTGTCGGAACAGTCGCGAGGCTCATGGAAACTCCCTCCTTGTGTTCACATCTGCGCCCAATTTAGGCAGCGGAGTCAGGGGACTTTTACACAGCACCCGCGCGACCCGAGGGACGATCTTTAAACCTGTTCCAGCCGGGTTGCCGCTGTCAATCCAAATCGAACTCGCGCAGCGGCTTTCCTTCCGGCGCATCCTTTGCCTTGCGCAATGCCTCGGCAAATTTCTTGTCGAACAGGTCTTCCTTGTTCTTTTCCGCGTCAATCGACTGCCGGAAGATCGATTCCTTCCGCTCATCGTGTTCGCGCATGGCCTTGGCCGCGGTTTCAAGATCTTCAAACATCCGCTTGCGCGGCGCCGAGGTGTGACCGATGACCAGCCCGGTGGCCGAATCCACCACAATCATTGCCCCGCAGTCGGGACATGCAACCTGGAATGTATTTGCCTTCGTTTCGCCCATAACAGGCCAATTGTAGGCGCTCCGGCTGGATCAGGAAAGCCTGCATCCCGAACCGTGGACGCCGCACATTTCCGCCTCGATTTTTTGAACTCCCAACTCACTCCGGGGTACCATTCTCATCATGCTGTGCCCGCCCGATGGTCGCAACCCCTGGTGCAAACGCGGAATCCCCCCTCCGCGGTAAGGAGATTCATGAAAGGCATATTTCTCACCAGACTCTCAATTCTCGCTGTAGTAGCCCTGACGCTCACTCCCTTTTCTTCCGCCCAGGCCAAGCTCGCCGGCGACTGGCAAGGCACCTTCCAGGCAAATGGCGTCACCTTCCGCCTCGTCTGGCACGTAATTGCCGGTTCTGACGGAACCCTCACCTCGACGATCGACGACATCGATGAGAGCATATACGGCATAAAAACCAAGACGACCACCGTCAAAGGTTCCAGCGTGAAGATTGAAATTGACGACGTGATCAGTCCCAACGGGCAGGACATCAACCTCAAAGGCTCCTTCGAGGGCACCCTCAATCAAGAAGCAAACGAAGTGACTGGCACATGGACGCAGATCGCTCCGCCCCAGGATCCGATACAGATCACCTTCAAACACGGAGCGGCAAAACCTGCCGCGTCTCCTGCACCCCCACCCGCCGCTGCATCTGAACCCGCCATCGCCGGCGACTGAGTGCGACCGCCGGCTGGGTTCGGCATCACTTATTGCTTCACCCCAGGTCCTCGCACACGTAAAATGATTCGCCGATACGACGTCAGCTGCGGCGAGCCCTCATCCGTAACCGCCAAAATCACGTGTGCTACACCATCGCCCTTGCATGGAATGAGCGGCAGCCACAACGGCCTGCATGCGGCATCCGCGCGGATCGTCACACGTGCCGTTTCTGCTCCCGAGAGTGTCAGCGCGGCAAGATTTCCGTCCGCAATCCCCGCCTCTCCGTACTGAAACCAGTGAAAGTGCAACCGCTGCCCATCCGGATCGCTGCTCTGCCCTGCATCGAGCGTGATCGCCTGTCCGACTTGCACATCCATCTCCAGCGGAGCGGTCCCGCCCTGCCCATTCACCACAGCCACCGGATTATGGTTCGCATGCGCATAGTCCGCGACAGTCCACGTCATGCGCGCAGCAAAGTCATTCTGGAACGCCTCCCGCCACCGCCAGATCGTTGCCTGATCACTCACGTGCTCCTTGCCATCCCCGCCAGTCACCGTGTCGCGCGAATCGACACGCGCAAATTCGTCTCCGCCCTGCGTCCAGATTGCATGCGTCTCTCCATACGGTTGACGATAGACATAGCGGCCGCCCCATCCGCCCCAATCCGGCCTTCGATACGCATTCAGCCCGTTGTCGATTAGACCCAGAAACGACGGGGTATCCCCCTCCATGATGAACATGAACTTCGGATACTTCTTTCCGAGCGGCCCCACGTTGCGGATGTTCGTGTCGAGCCACTCATTTGTCACTGTCGTGAAGTCCGCGCCCTCGCCGTTGCGGTAATACAGGTCACCGCTTATCCCCGTCCAGGTTGCGTTCGCATACTCTCCGCTCGTCGGCGACGACGGCGACACGACATAAAACAACGACGGATATTGACGCCTTATTGCAGGCCCCGCATCATCCTGATCGGAAATCGAGTAAACGCGAAGCTTCGCAATCAGCCTTGCGCTCTCTGCCGGAGGATGCGCAGCCGTAAGATCCCAAAGTGCCTGAGCTAGCGTATTGGCCCCGCCCCAAATGCAGATCCACAGCGGCCTTGGATCATCGCGTTCAAGCGCCTTTACGATTGACCGCGACCCCTCCGAAGACTTGCCCTGCCCGACTGCCGCCATCCCGTACGCAGTCTGACCCGTAAACACGCGCCCATCCAACTCGCTCGTTTCCGGCCACCCCTTCGCATGCAGCATCAGGTTCGTCCGCACCTCTCCATACGCCGCGATCAGCTGCTGCATCGTCTCCACATGCGTCTTGGTTTTCTGCCATGTCGAAGTCGTGGCAATCATCGCCTCAACGTCAAATTCATTCGAGTAGAGCAGAAATCGCACAAACGACATCTGGTCATCAGGCTCGTTCCCAATGTCACTGATGACCACGACCCGCGGCTTGCCCCTAAAGTCGTCAACATGAGTGGGCGGGAGCGCCTGTGCGGCCAGTAACGACGATGATGCTATGGCAAAGATCGACGGCAAACATGTTCTCAGGAACATACTCATTGCTCTCGTGCCCTCTCTAAAAAATGCGAGAAACACCATTCTCATTCATGCAGCCTACCCGGCGCTGGAAGTGCAATCGAAATAGGCGACTCGATCGATTTCGTCACAAATGCACCTAGGGCGCACAACCTTTCCGCAATCTCCGTGTCCCCTGCTACAGTGAGTCCGCGAAGACCCTTTGTGCGGGCCGACAGAATCTCGCAGTATGGACAGAATCTCAAGGATGTGCACGACCATGAACTACCTTCGACCAGCGATTACCGCGGCCGCTTTTGCTCTCGCTTGTGCTAGTTCGGCACAGACCAACAGCACCAATCCGGCACATCTCCCCTCCGCCGAATCGGTCATGAACCGCGTCGCCATCAACCAGGACACGGCCGAGGCTGAGCGCGCCCACTACGTTTACGTGCAGCACGCCAAAATGACCTCCCGCCGCGGCAACACCGTCATGTGCGAGGAACTCACCGACTACCGGTTCACGCCATCAACCGACAGCTCCCACGAAGAACTGCTCAAGGTCGACGGCCGGTTCCTGAAAGAGCACAAATACGTCAGCTACACCGCGCTGCTTCCCCACGACGAAGACAAGCCCAAGGACGCGGACAAAGATAAGGACAAGGATAAGGGCAAGTCCGAAAAGAAAGAGAAGAAGGAAAAAGACAAAGATAAAGACCCCGCCTTCGACCCCAACAGCAACGAGACCATCGATCGCGACATTGTCGAAAACATCCGCTGGAACCTGATCCACGACACGTCGAAAGACGGATATAACGCCCACCTCTTCCCGCTCACCTCAAAAAACCAGCTCGACTACTCGTTTCGCATGATCGGCCGGGAGCGGCTGAATGATCGGGATGTGTATCACATCACATTTCGTCCGAAGAAGAAGGACGACTTCGGCTGGAGCGGCGACGCCTACATCGATACCGCCGCGTACCAGCCAGTGCTTGTCACGACCGCTATGGCACGAAAGATCCCCTTCGCAGTGCGCACGCTGCTTGGAACCAACTTCCCCGGTCTTGGTTTCAGCATTACCTACGCACCGCAGCCGGACGGCGTGTGGTTCCCGATCACGTTTTCGACCGAATTCAAAATTCACGTACTTTATTTCTTTCACCGCGAGGTCATCCTCAACGCGCAGAATCGCGACTTCGAGAAGACCCACGTCACATCGCGCATTGTCGGGGATGCAACGCCTGTAGAAGAGAAACAGCCATGAGATTTTCAGCTAAATGCTGGTTCCAGACGCGATAGAATTCGGTCTGCAAGAGGAGCATCGCGTGGGCCTGATGCGGTCGAGCTCGTAATAAGGACCGAGGACGAGTTTTCAATCACTTTGACCGACGACGAAGCCGGAACCGTTCGCACCGTCGATGATCTTTATCAACTCGTATTCAGCAAGCAGATCTAACACCCTCGTGCCTTTCGAGAAGGCCTTCTAGTCGCACTCGACAAGCTTTGGTCGCATGTGTTCAGGCACCGCGTCGTCGATCCGGCCATCATCGGACCTTGAATCTCTTCTCCGACAGAATCCACGCGAAGGCAAAAGTGGCAGGAGATTGCAGGTATATCGATCTTGCAGGTCCCTCGCCTTCAATATCCCGCGCGATGGCGGCAAGAGGTTCTTCAGATTCGGCGCATTCATATCCGCGCTTGCAGTATTAGCGTGCTCGACGTTGGCGTCCCGCGGCTTTCCCAATGTGCTCTCGGGCCTCGCGCTTTGGATGCCCGCATTCGCCGCATGGGTAATTCTCTTTGCTTTGATCAACTCCATCCTTCACGCTACGCGACCCGACTTCAAACGGAATTACCCTGTCAGACCGCAGGTGATCTTTCCCGACTCGTACTGACTTCGAATTACGAGCACTTTTCGCCAACTGCCGCGCAGAATACGACGACCTCGAAGGAATATGTATGGAAGCAATTGGTCGACATCATCTGCGACCAGATTGCAGATCGCACCCGAAGAGGTCGTGCCTCTGCGCAAGGTTCAGTGGAAGATCTCGGCGTAGACTAGTTACAGCCAAACGCACGAAGGCCCTGCTCATCGAGCAAGGGCCTTTTTCTTTTCCGCTCTGCGGATGCGGAATCTTCTAATGCTTTTCCTGCGCCGTAGCCAGCTTTGCTTCGGCCTCGGCGATCCGATGCAATGCATCGGCATACTTCTCTTCGCTCTCGCCGGCGTCATTCCATTCTTTTTGCCCGCGCTCCAGTTGCTGCTCGGCGCGTGGGACGTCGATCTCTTCTGGCTTTAGCGCATCGTTGGCTAAAATCGTCACGCGATCGGGCAGCACTTCAACGAATCCCCACGAAACGTTGTAGATTTGTTCGCCCTCCGCCGAGTCCGAATTACGGCCCCCATGCAGCCGCACGTCGCCAGCACCCAGCTCAGCCATCAGCGGCGCGTGCCCGTAGAGCACTTCCATGTAGCCGTTCTTCGCCGGCAGCTCGACCGCGTCCGCCGTGGTGTCAAACAAAATGCGCTCCGGCGTCACCAGCCGAACACGCAGCGAATTGGATTCGTCAGCCATAAGTGAGTTCTCAGTTCACAGTCTTCAGTTTTCAGTTGAAGAAGTCGGCAGCAAGTCGAAATAAACTGACGACTGACGACTGATCACTGGCAACTGTCGTCCTACGCCGTTGCCTTCAACTTCTCGGCTGTCTCCAGCACTTCTTCAATCGCGCCCTTCATGTAGAAGGCCTGCTCCGGAATATCGTCGTACTTGCCTTCGATAATTTCCTTGAAGCTGCGCACCGTGTCCGCAATCTTCACATACGCTCCGGGAATACCGGTGAACTGCTCGGCCACGTGGAACGGCTGCGACAGGAACTTCTGCACCTTGCGCGCGCGTGCCACCGTCAGCTTATCCTCTTCCGAAAGCTCGTCGATACCCAGAATCGCGATGATGTCCTGAAGATCCTTGTACCGCTGCAGAATCTTCTTCACGCCCTGCGCCACGTTGTAGTGGTCGTCGCCCACAATGCGCGCCGACAAGATGCGCGACGTCGACGCCAGCGGATCGACCGCCGGATAAATGCCCAGTTCCGACAGCGGACGGCTCAACACCGTGGTCGCATCGAGGTGCGCAAAGGTTGTCGCCGGCGCCGGATCGGTCAGGTCATCGGCCGGCACATACACGGCCTGCACCGACGTCACCGAGCCTTTGCTGGTCGACGTAATGCGCTCCTGCAATTCGCCCATTTCGGTCGCCAGGTTCGGCTGGTATCCCACCGCTGAAGGCATACGGCCCAGCAGGGTCGAAACCTCGGAACCCGCCTGCGTAAACCGGAAGATGTTATCGATGAACAGCAGCGTGTCCGACCCTTCGACGTCGCGGAAGTACTCGGCAACGGTCAACGCGCTCAAGGCCACGCGCAGGCGCGCTCCGGGCGGCTCGGTCATCTGGCCGTACACCAGCGCGCACTTCGACTCCTGCCACTTGCCGGGCTTGATCACGCCCGACTCGGTCATTTCAAGCCAAAGGTCGTTGCCCTCGCGCGTACGCTCGCCCACGCCGGCAAACACTGAGAAGCCGCCGTGGTTCTTGGCCACGTTGTTAATCAGTTCCATGATGACGACGGTCTTGCCCACACCCGCGCCGCCAAACAGGCCGATCTTGCCACCCTTCAAAAACGGCTGGATCAGGTCAATGACCTTGATGCCGGTCTCGAACATCTCTTCGTGCGTGGACTGCTCGTCAAACAGCGGTGCCGGACGGTGAATGGGCATGCGCGTCTTTGCGCCAATGGGGCCCAGTTCGTCGACCGGCTCGCCAATGACGTTGAGCACGCGTCCCAGCGTCTCCTTGCCCACCGGCATGCTGATAGGACCGCCAAGATCGATGGCCTTCATGCCGCGGACCATGCCTTCGGTGCCTTCCATCGCCACCGTACGCACGCGCCCCTCGCCCAGATGCTGCTGGACTTCAAGGATCACGGAAATCGGTGAAGGCACGTCGAAGCCATCGCTCGTCACGCGCAGCGCCTGGTAAATCGGCGGCATCGTCGCTTCTTCAAACTGCACGTCCACCGCGGGACCAGAAATCTGAATTACCTTGCCAATGTTCTCTGCCATAAACTCTGCCTTCTCAATTCCCAAAGCTTGGGGTGCCCCATCCAAGACGCGTTTTGTGCGGCTTGGGTGGGATTCTGAACCTATACAGCCGCTGCTCCCGACACAATCTCGATAATTTCCTTGGTAATCGCTGCCTGCCGCACACGGTTCATCTCCAGCGTGTAGGCGTCAATCATGTCTGAAGCATTGTTGGTCGCTGAATCCATCGCCGTCATACGCGCGGCATGCTCCGCCGCCACTGACTCCGACATCGCGTGATACAGCATCGCCGAAATGTACTGTGGAAGCAGTCCGTCGAAAAGCTCCTCCGGCGGCTGCTCGTAGATGTAGTCCACATTCGCCGTGCCGAACTTCGTCGCTTCCTCGTCGGCCTCTTCAGTGTTCGCCTCTTCGAGCGTGATGCCCGCGCTCAACGCAGCATGTGCAGCCCGCTCGCGCTCTTCCGGTGTCGGTTCAACTGCGCCCTCAATCTGCGGAGCTCCAATCTGTAGAATCGGCAGCAACCGCTCCACAACAAGGCGCTGCGCAATCACCGACTTGAACTCGTTGTAGACGATGTAAGCGGCGTCGATCTCTTCGTGCACGTAGCGCGAGATGACGTTCTGCGCCAAATCAAACACCCGGTTGGCTTCGAGCTTCAGCAACATCCCCGGATGATCGCCCGTGATCTCAACATTGCCCTTGCGCTCATTGCGAACCTGGCGCTTGGTGCCATTTTCATCGGTTTGCTCGGTGTAAGTCGCAACGGGATAGCGCCGGCGCAACAGGTCGCGCCCCTTGCGGCCGATCGCCTCGATGTCGATTTCCTTATCGGTATTTCCGTTGATGAACTGAAACGCCGTCTTGGTAATGTTTGCGTTGAACGCGCCCGCAAATCCCTTGTCGCCGCTGATCACCACGATCAGCACGCGCTTCTCAGGCCGCGTGGCAAACAGCGGATGCCGCAGGTTGCCGGTTTCCTCGTCAAATATATCCACACGCCGCGTCAGCGACTCCAGCACGCTGGTGATCATCCTGGCGTAGGGCCTCGCCGCCAGCGCCCGCTCCTGCGCGCGACGCAGCTTCGCCGCCGAGACCATCTTCATGGCCTTGGTGATCTGCCGCGTATTCTTCACGCTGCGTATGCGCCGCCGTAGATCCAGTACGTTTGCCATAGGTCTTCTCAGTGCACAGTGGTTAGTGAACAGTAATCAGCGGATCAGGTTTATCGTTCTTACCGACCACTGTGCACCGTTCACTGTCCACTCGTTTTCACGCCTTTGCCGTCTGCAGTTCCGCTACGAAGTTCGCCTTGTACTCCTTGAGCGCCGCGTGCAGCCGGTTACGCAGA
Source organism: uncultured Acidobacteriaceae bacterium (assembly GCA_963735215.1). Classification (GTDB taxonomy): domain Bacteria; phylum Acidobacteriota; class Terriglobia; order Terriglobales; family Acidobacteriaceae; genus Telmatobacter. The sequence continues at coordinate 583,782 of CAVTKF010000024.1, forward strand.
TCGTCATCGAGCGACTTCTTCTTCGTCATGTCTTCCATGAGCGCCGACTGTGCCGAATCAAAATATGGGTAAAGTCCATTCTCAAACGCGCGAATATCCTTCACCTCGATGTCGTCCAGATACCCTTGCGTGCCCGAGAACAGGATCACCACCTGCTGCTGCCAGGTCAGCGGATGGAACTGCGGCTGCTTCAGCAACTCGGTCAAACGCTGGCCGCGATTCAGCTGCTTCTGCGTCAGTGGATCGAGATCCGAGCCGAACTGCGCAAACGCCGCCAGTTCGCGATACTGCGCCAGGTCCAGCTTCAGCGTCGAGCCAACCTGCTTCACCGCCTTGATGGCTGCCGAGAATCCCACACGCGAGACCGAAAGCCCTACGTTCACCGCAGGACGCACGCCCGAGTTGAACAAGTCAGTTTCCAGAAAGATCTGGCCGTCCGTAATGGAAATCACGTTGGTCGGAATGTATGCCGAAACGTCGCCCGCTTGCGTCTCAATTACCGGCAGCGCGGTCAGCGAACCGCCGCCTCGAGCATCGCTCATCTTTGACGAGCGCTCCAACAAACGGGAGTGCAAATAAAACACGTCGCCCGGATACGCTTCACGTCCCGGCGGACGCCGTAGCAGCAGCGAAATCTCGCGGTACGCCATCGCATGCTTCGAAAGATCGTCGTACATCACCAGCGCGTGCTTGCCATTGTCGCGGAAATACTCGCCAATCGCCGTCGCCGCATAGGGCGCGAGATAAAGCATTGGCGCGGGCTCTGACGCGGATGCGGCCACAATCACCGTATGCCCCATTGCGCCGGCTTCCGTGAGGGTCTGGACAACCTGGGCAATCGAAGAGCGTTTTTGCCCGATCGCGCAATAGATGCAGATCAGGTCGTTCTTCGCATTGTTGATGATCGTGTCCAACAGCACGGCCGTCTTGCCGGTCTGGCGGTCGCCGATGATCAGTTCGCGCTGTCCGCGGCCAATCGGAATCATGGCGTCGATCGCCTTCAGACCCGTCGCCATCGGTTCGCGAACCGGTTGCCGGTCGATGATGCCCGGCGCCAGACGCTCCACAGGAAGCGACTCGGTGGATGCGATTGGCCCCTTGTCGTCAATGGGCACACCCAGCGCATTCACCACGCGGCCAATCATGCCGGGACCTACCGGTACGCTCAGAATCTTGCCCGTACGTTTTACTTCTTCGCCTTCGCGGAGCTCTGTATAGTCTCCCAGCACCACCGAGCCCACCTGGTCTTCTTCGAGCGAGAGTGCCAGCCCGGCAATGCCGTGCGGGAAAGCGAGCAGTTCGCCCGCCATCACCTTGTCGAGCCCGTGAATGCGTGCGATGCCGTCGCCGAGCGAAGTGATCGTGCCAACCTCGTCCACCTGGACTTTGGAATCGTAATTCGCGATCTGCTCGCGAAGTAGTTGCGTAATCTCGTCTGCCTTGATCTGAGCCATTTGCAAGTTCCTTGCAGTCCCCAGTTTTCAGTTCACAGTTCTCAGTTACCGATCGTCGGATGTGAGATCGAAATCTGGAAACCTTTCTTACTGATCACTAAAAACTGATTCCTTGGTTCCGTTCGTTTATCAACTAGAATGTGACAACTGAAAACTGATCACTGACAACTGCGCGGGCATCAGCCCGCAATCAACGCTTCCTTCAATCTCTCCAGCCGCCCGCGTACCGATCCGTCGTACACCGTCGATCCGATCCGCACCACCGTTCCGCCGATGATCGATTGGTCCAGCTTGAACGTCGGTTCGATGCGCGAGCCCGCTAGTTTGCCCACTCCCGCAATCAGTTCCGCGCGCTCCTGCGGACTCAACTCCCGCGCTGTCACAATCTCCGCCTGCCGAATCCCCAACCGCTCCTGCATCTCCGCGCGCCACGCTGTTGCGACTTCATGCACTTCGCCGATGCGGTCATTGTTGATCAGCACCGCCAGCAGATTGCGCAATTCCTTCTGCAATCCCATCTTCGCGTTCAGCTTGTCCAGAATGGCGACTTTCTGCGTTGCCGGAACCGCCGGGTTGATGAAAAGCTCGCGCAATTCCTTGCTGCCGTCCCATGTCGCCAGAAAATCCTGAAACTGCCGGTCCAGCGCCGTCGCATCCAGCCTGGCCGAAGCCACGACGTCGGCAAACGCACGCGCATATCGTGAGGCAAATGCCGCGGCCATCAGTTTTTACCTCCGCCATGCATTCCGTCACGACCCGTCTCGTTCACAAACTCGGCAATCAGCTCTCGATCCGTCTCCGGTGTCAGCACCAGTTTCTTGACTGCCTGATCAATTGCCAGGTCCGCCGCAAAGTGTCGCAGCGAGCGCTTCGCCTGTGCCGCCGCAACGCCAATCTCCTGCTCCGCCGAAGCCACGATCCGCGCGCTCTCTTCTTCCAGCATCGCCTTGCCGCGCTGCTCATCCTGCGCGATCTGCTGCTCTACCTCGACGCGAAACTTCGCGATCTCCTGATCCAGGCTCGCCAGTTTCGCCTCCACCGCGCTCAGCCGCGTGTTCGCGTCCTCGGTCGTCTTGCGTGCCGCATCAATGTCGGCCCGGATCTTTTCTGACCGCTTGCGCAGCAACTTCGGCATGATCCGAATCAGCGGAATCACGATTCCCAGCACCACCACGCTGACGTTGAAAATCTCGAACGTCCGCGCCGCCGTCTCTACGTCCACGTGCATGAACCGTGCGAGTGTCTGCACGATCGGCGCATGTCGGTACTGGTCGTTCTCTTGCTCCTCGGTCTTGGCGGCTTCCGTCCTTGCGGGATTCTGCGCTTCCTGGGTCGTCGATTCGATAGTCGGTTGCGCCGGAGGCTCGGGATTCTGCTGGCTGGCCATCACGCGGATGGGCGAAACCATCGTCAGGCTCAACACACCCAGAAGAGCAAGCCCCAAAATACGGTTGGAAAGTCGTGCCTGGTGCAGATTCTGTTTCAACGGGTACTCCCGGCAGCCAGCGGAAGCACCGCTTGTACCACCTGATTGGCCAGTTCCCCCGCCGAGCCCTGGATTGCCTGCCGGGCATGTTCCGTCTCGGCATCCATCTCCACCTTTGCCTCGCTTACCTTGGCTCCGGAGGCCTTCCTGGCTGCATCGAGTGCAGATTCGCGCTCAGCATTCCGCTGCTTTGCCCTCTGCTCCCGCATCTTGAAGATCTCGGCCCGCGCGTGGCGAAGCTTGTCCGCATACTCTGACGCCTTGGCCTCCGCCTGTGCGATTGCCTTGTGGGCGTTCTCCACGGCGCCTTCGGTCCGGGCGCGGCGCTCCGCAAGTGTCCGATTCAGCGGACCTTGCACCAGGATCTGGTAGGCCGCCACCAACACGATAAAGAGCAGAATCGTGGGGATTGCGCCGAGCAGAAGCGCACCGACTTGTTGAACAATTTGATCCATGTTTGTATTCGGTTAACTCAGGCAGACGGGTATTTCCATCGCGGGTGGAACACCTTTTTGTATCAGGGGTAAACCCCCACGGTCAACGCCGCACGGCGCTATGTGAGAGGGTCTTGTGACAGCTGTCACGAATCGGGACTTCGGACCAAAAAAGAACTTGATTTCCGGTACAACAGGCCTAAACTAACCATACCACCTAGACCCGGTTCAGGGTCCAGCGGGCAGTCGGTTCCGGGAATCCTTCCACTCCCGAAGCCGACGCGCCCGCCTCTAATTTTTTGGGGCCTATTTCGAACCAATTTTCCCCCAATCCTTTCACTCTTCCTCATCCCATCGCACAGTTTCCCGTCTACCTCCCTGAACGGAACTTCCCGGCAAACCCTTTGGCCCGGGAAAACATCCGAGGAACCGAGCCCCGGCCCCCCAAAACGGCGCTGGTTCCTCACGCAGAATCGGAGGATTCAAAAATCTATGCAAACCAAGTTCGCAACCCTGGCTCTAAGCGGCCTGCTCGCCCTCGGCGTCACCGGCGCCGCCTTCGCTCAGGACAACCCTCCCCCACCACCCCCAGATCAGGGTCAAGCTGCGCCACCCCAGGGCGGCCACATGCGCATGGACCCCGACCGCCAGCTCGAGCGCCTGACCCGCGAACTGAACCTCACCACGGATCAGCAAAGCCAGATCAAACCCCTGCTGGTCGACCGCCAGCAGAAGATGCAGGCACTCATGCAAAACGAATCGCTCTCGCAGGATGACCGCCGCGCCCAGGCGCGCACCATCTCGATGGGCACCAATAACAGCATCAAGGCACTGCTGACCGACGAACAGAAGCAGAAATTCGACGCACTGCAGGCCAACATGCGCCGTAACGGCCCCGCCGGCGGTCCACCCCCTCCCCCTCCTCCCCCCAGCTCAACTCCTCAACCCCAGAACTAGGCCCAACAAAAGCGCCGGGACTCTAAAGCCCCGGCGCTTCCCTTTGCAATCAGCAGATCTACCGCATCGCCCGAACCGCTGATCCGGCCCGGGCGCTGCGCAAATTTTCTTACTTCGTCGCTTTGTCGATGAATGCCGCCAGATCATCCTTCAACTGGTGCAGCGCGTCCACATTCAGATAGATCATGTGCCCCGACGGGTAATATCCAAACTGCACGTTCCCGCGCAGTTCCGGCTCCAGGTCCATGTGATCGAGGTCGTACTCCGTCGCGAAGAACGGCGTCGCCAGGTCGAAATATCCGTTCGCCGAAAATACCTTCAGGTGCGGATTTTTCCGGATCGCCGCGCCCAGATCTCCGGCCACATAGGGCTGCAATTGCTGGCCTCCAAATCCCGGCCCGGCACCCGCAGGCCTGTGCTTCCAGTCCCACTGCCCGATGTCACCCGCACTTGGCCGGTACGTATCATTGCTCTCGTACTTCAGTTCACGCTCCAGGTAATCGTGGATTGCCGCGACAAACGCTCCGGAAATCCCCGAGTCCGAAGCATCGTAGCTCGGATTCTCTCCCGCGGCGTCAACGTCCTCGCCCTCGAACCGCATGTCATACCGGCCCAGCGTCTTGCGATCGCCGCGCAGCACTTCTTTGCGGAACCGTGTCGGCGATACGCGCAGGTTCGCTTCCTTGATGTAGTCGACACTCAGACCGGTGAGCCGGCTCATCTCCCTGGCGACAGAATCCAGCTTTGCCGCCGGCAGATTGTGTCCCTGGTATAGCGCCGCCGCATACGGGCCCGCAGCAAACTCCCGCGCCTGCTGCACCCATGTCGCTACATTCGGCGGCTTGTTCTGCACCTTGTTGAAGTACCATGCCGCCGCCGCGTAACTTGGCAAATTCGAAATGTAGATGGTGTCGTACCCGGGCGAACGGACCGCATAATTTAAAATCGACGAGATCAGCACGATCCCGTTCAGCTGAATCCCATCCTCCCCCAGCAAATCCGACAGCCCCGCCGACCGCGTCGTTCCATACGATTCGCCAATCAGAAACTTCGGCGAATTCCACCGCTGGTTTACTGAAATATACCGGGCAATAAAGCGGTCAAACGCCTTCAAGTCCTGATCGACGCCTGCAAAATCCTTCGCCTGCGCCTTGCCCACCGCGCGCGAATAACCTGTCAGCGGAGCGTCGATGAACACCATATCCGTCTTATCCAGCAGCGAATACTGGTTCGGCACCAGCTTGAACGGCGGACCTGCGGTTGCATTCGGACTGTCTGTCTGGATGCGAACCGGCGAGAACGATCCCATATGCAACCAGAGGGTTGCTGATCCAGGACCGCCGTTATACAGGAAGCTCACTGGCCGCGTCGTCGGCTCCGCGCCATCCAGCGTATAGGCTACGTAGAAAATACTGCCGTAGGGCTTATCGTCCTCATCACGAATCAACAGAGTGCCTGCCGTCGCCGTGTACTTCAGCGACTTGCCATTCAGCATCAGTTCATGATGCGTCACCGAACTCTTCTCCGGTGGAATCGGCGTTTCCTTGGGAGCCTCTTTCTGCTCATCGCCGCCCTGATGTGCCGGCTGTTGGGTCTGTTGCTGGGCTGCAGGACGCTCCTGCGCCAGCGCACGTGACTGAAACGGCTGGCTACTTAAAACACAAAGCAAGGCTGCCGCGGCAACCCAGTTGAAAGCAAATCGACGCACTGCCATCATGAGCGGAAAGTCCTCCAGAAAAGAGTTGAACAATCATCCGCAGCCGCCGGGAAAAGCGGATGCGATGTTTACAGTGGCTCTGCAATTGCGACAGAGACGATCAAATACGTGGATTTTAAAGCGACGTTCAACCTGGCCGGGAAGACGCAATCATTTTCAAGTGGCGCTGCAGGACGTCAAAACCGGCGGCCGCGAGCTCGCCATTCGCGATACCTCAGATTGTCTGCGAAATTTGGCGAAGAGATCGGCGGAACATCTCTCTCACTTCGTCTGTGCCGCAGACGCTTCCCGCGCCAGCAATCCCTGCGCCCGCAGCCATGTCTCCAGCAATCCTGGCCACTGGTCCAGCGACGCATCACCTTTGCCCAGCCCAGTACCATGCGGACCCTTCGCGAAGATGTGCCCTTCCGCCGGAACTCCCGCCTTCATCAGAGCCTCATAGAACCGCAGCCCCTGCTCCACCGGCACCGTCTGATCGTCTGCCGTGTGGTACCAGAAGGTCGGGGGCGTTTTAGAAGTGACAAAAAGGTCGGGGGAGTAAGAGGTACGGAGTACCTCGCATTCGTCCATCACGTTGAAAAGCTTGCAGTAACTCAGATGCGACGTATCGCTCGAGATCGCCCCGATCCACGGATAGCCGAGCACCAGAAAGTCCGGACGGCTCGACACCCGGTCAATCGGATCCTCTGCATCTGGTTTGCCTTCGACTGGCTGCGTTGCCGCCAGCGCCGCCAGATGGCCTCCTGCCGAAAACCCAATCATCACAATGCGATTCGGATTGATGTGATAATCGCTGGCGCGCGCTCGTACCATCTGCACCGCCCGCCGCGCATCGAGCAACGGCACCGGGAGCAGATATCCGTTCGAACTCAGCCGATAGCTCAACACAAACGCCCTGAATCCCCGCGACGTGAACCAGTCCGCGACCTGCCGGCCCTCCAGGTTCGCCGCCAGATGCGCATAGGATCCGCCGGGCAGCACCACCACCGCCGACCCGTTGTCATGCCCGTGCTGTGGATCAAAAATCGTCAGCGTCGGGGTGTCTTCGCAAGCGGTTCCTTTGGCCTGAGGAGCTTCGCCGGGCCACATCCGAATCGTCCGGATCCCCAGAAACGCATTGTTATCACCGGGCAAGGCACAAGGTTCCTTCTGCGCCTGCGCCGCATACACCACCACGCACAGGACCGCCGTCACAAACAACTGCCTCATCGCCTGTCTCCGATCATTCCGGGGGAATTATACAAAGTGGCTCCTCTGCCGTTCGATTCCATCTGTCCAGCCGCAACAGGAGTGCCTTTGGGTCAACATTACCCATGCACCTTCGGCATCGCTCCCGACCATCGAGCAAAGTGGCAAACTCATGCTGTGGTGTCCTGCTCACAATGCGAAGGGCTCTCGGAGAGCCGGAGCATCGACAAGCCAGGGGAGTATCTCGAATTCGCCCGCAGGCTCCTAAGGGCGGTTGACGATGGCCGGATGACGCTCGCGGCAAGCACCTGCCCTTTGCAAGACCTCTTCAACCAGGAGTGGCCCGCCGACGTCGTCGAACACAACTTCAGGTGTAACGCCTGCGGCCGCTCCTTCCAGCTCTTCGCTGACACCTTCCACGGCCACGCCGGCTGGGGACTGACCGGCCCGCCTACCAAGGAACCGGCCCCGGAACAAAGCACCAGCGCGCCGGTCACAGTTTTGCATTGTCAGTGGTGAATTGTCGGCTGCAGTTCACGGCCTCCTGATGGCGAAGACCGGCACTCGCGTCAAAGCCAGACAGCCTTGTGCCCCGGACAGGGATCGCCAGCCAACCCCGTCAGCGTCTCCGAAAGCTCAAACCCGTAGCGCGCGAAGTAGTACGCCGCGCCATGCACACGCTCCTGCAAGACGCCGCCTGGATTCAGGGCCCGCTCAATCGCTTCCGCATGCCTGCGCAGCGAGCCCTCGCGCTGCAACTCGAAGTTCGCCGCAAGACGCCGCAGCCGGTTCATCTGGTAGCGCATCTTGCTCGCCGACGTCTCCGCGGACCGCCCCAGCCCCGCATCCATCGCCTTCATGTACTCAAGCAGTGGCTCGAGTTCCGCTTCGAGCGCCGACCCTGCCCCAGCCAGCTTGCGCTTGCCTTCCACCGGCATCGCCCGCGCCGCCAGCAATTGTGCAAGCGAATCCGCGCTCTCGCTGAAAACTCGTTCCAGCCCCAGTTCATGCTTGCGCAGAAGTTCGCCGATTGCAGGTTCAATCAACGTTGCGGAAAGCCTCGGCTCAGCGGCCGTCGTCCGCCCCTGCCCAAGGATGCGCTCGTACAGCACCGCCGACTGCGCAAAGTACGCAATCTCCGCCGGCCCACCCACAACCAGCGACGTTCCCAGGAGAAAATCCTGAAACACTGGCCGCAGCAGCGCAGCCGGCGAAATCCGTTCTGGCTCGGCCGACAAAATGCCCACCAAATCCGCCGTCGTAAACTTCTCGCGCCCCGCCTGCCACAGCCCATTCGGCTCAGCAGCATTTGGCGCGGTCCGCTTCAGCGCAGTCCGTGCCCCGCTGCGCTCATCGATCAAGAACAGCAAACTTGACTGGGGCGCAACCGCAACCTGCGCATGATATCCCGCAGCTTCCAGCGCCTTGTTCCGCTCCAGCAACGCGGCGTGCAGTTCATCCGCTCGTTCGATGGCCGCCCGCAGCACTGGCGCACCCAGACGATGCACTTCGCTCCCGGCCGCATCCAGAACCAGCAACCCCTGTGCCGCGAAGGCTCGCGCATAGAACTCCGCAAACGCCTGCCCGAATGTCTGCCCCGGCTTGTACGCGGCCACCAGCGCATCCATCGCATCCGACGCGCCCAGCAACTCCCACGCTTGCTCCATCAGCGGCTCAATCGTCTCGTCAAGCACAACGCTGCCCACAGGCACCGGATTGGCCGGTGTCTTCGCGTAGACCAGCTTCTTCAGTTCTTTTCGTGACGGGAAGGTGACGTGATTGATCTCGGCGAAATCGTGGTCTTCTGTAGCAAGCCAGAAGATCGCCACGTGCGGATGGCCCGCTGCCGTAGCCTGTCGCGCTCTTGCCAGCGCCGTCGCAGCCTTGAAAGGAGTGAACAGCGGGCCGCCCAGCAACCCTACCTGCTGTCCAGTCACGACTGTCCCTGCTCCAGCCCTGAGTGCTTGCAATGCCTGAGCCGTTGCAGCCGAGGTATTTTGCCCGGCCAGCAGCTCGACGACTTCGTTCCAGTGGTCCGGCACCGGACATCGCGTCTGCCATCCTGTCTCGCGCGGCACAGAGGAGTAAAACGGCCGTACACGCGGGTCCCCGGCACAGAAGTCCAGAAACAGCCGGCTCAGGCCGGGAGCGACATCAATGGGATAACAGTCTGAACTCGGCAACGTGTACCTTCCGACGGATTTCGTTTTGGCTGGCCCCGGTCCGCTTGGGTTCGGACAGAAATTTGGCTGTGTTAAGGATGCCACGGAAGCCTCGTTCGATGCACAACTAGCGCCCGTTCCAATCGGATGCCTTTACCCCCTTGCTTCCTGTCTGACAAAACTCTCCGTAAAATGCCCGCCATCCTTCACGCAGAGAAGCTGCCATTTGTCATTGTTTGATTCCGTCTGTGCAATGCGTTTCTAGGGAATCTTGGCAGCTGAGCTGCAGCAGGCTGGGCATTGCTCAAAATGTAACTTCCGCATTGGACAATACGACCGGAACTCGAAAAAAACAGTTTCGTTCTCTCTCTCTCTTTCTTGACAATCGGCGGTCGAGTGTCTACCATCAATCCCAATCTGAGGGTCGAATGTCTTCTATGACAAAAGAGACACAGCATCGAATGGCGGTTCTGCAAGGCACGCTTGACATGCTTGTTCTTCGGACGCTTCTCTATGGACCCGCCCACGGGCACCAGATCGGGAAGCACATTCAGCGCACCACAAACGACTTCCTTCAGATGCAGCACGGCTCGCTCTATCCGGCGTTGCACCGCCTCGAGAAGCGCGGATGGGTCGTTTCCAAATGGGAAACCGCTCCGGACCGAAACCGGGAATTCAAATACTACCGATTGACAGATAAAGGCAAGAAACAACTTGTGGTCGAAGAATCGCAGTGGAAGCAGATGGCCGAGGCCGTGGCGCGAGTGATGTGGCCCGCCGCCGAGGAGAGCTGAGATGAAACGGTGGCAGATAAAGAAGAGAGATGCAGACCTGGAGCGCGAGCTGCGTTCTGATCTTGAGTTAGAGGAAGAGGAGCAACGGGAAAACGGGCTTTCGGCGGAGGATGCACTCTATGCTGCCCGGAGAGCGTTTGGCAACACGGTACTGATCAAAGAGCAGACGCACGAAGCCTGGGGCTGGGCGATCTTCGAACGGTTTCTAAAAGACGTGGGCTATGCGTTCCGACAGCTGCGCAGGAATTCAGGATTTGCGGCAATCTGCGCAATTACGCTGGCCCTTGGAATCGGCGCGACGACCACTATCTTCAGCGTTGTTGATTCACTCTTGTTGCGGCCTCTCCCCTATCCCAACGCTCCGCGCGTTGTGAGAATCTGGAACACCTTTGCTCCCCGCGGGATGATGGAAATACCCTTTTCGGAGCCTGAGTTCAATGAGTATCGCCAGGGTCAGAGTTTCGCGCATGTGGCGGGATTTTCCGTGGGCACACTTACGCTTACAGGAAGCAGAGATCCCCTGCACCTGGTGGCGAGTTGGGGAACGCCGGATTTCTTTTCAGTTATGGGGACCGCCCCTTTCCTGGGCCGCGTCTTTTCCCTTGACGAGCAACAACAAGGGCATACTCAGGTCGCTGTCATAAGCCACCGGCTTTGGCAGAACAACTTTGCGTCGGGCCAGAAGATCATCGGAACGTCTATCCTCCTTAACGGTCAAAGCTGCACGGTCGTCGGGGTGATGCCCCAGACTTTCAGTTTTCCGAGCAAGGATGTGGATATTTGGCTGCCGCTTCCCGTCGCGCCGGCAAGCGATAAAGTCGGTAACCACTACCTCAACCTGGTCGCGGATCTCAAGCCGCAAACCACGCTGAACCAGGCCAGATCCGAAATGACTACCATTCTGGATCGAATTCTTCATAAATATCCCAGGTACTACGGTGGCGCCTCCGGAATTGGCGTCAGCGCCATTCCCCTGCGTCAGCAAATGGTGGGAAACCTGCGCCCAACCGTGCTCGTTCTGATGGTCGGAGTGGGCTTCATGCTGCTGATTGCTTGCACCAATGTGGCCAGTTTGCATCTGGCTCGTGGAGAAGGTAGAAAGCAGGAGATTGCCACCAGAACCGCCCTTGGTGCGACCCGCTGGCGAATCCTCTATCAGGTTTTGGTCGAAAACATGGTTCTGTTTCTGGTCGGAGGCGGCCTCGGGCTGCTGCTTGCTCTCACTTGTGTGAAATGGCTCAATCTGGCCGACTATCTCGACGTCGCGCAGCTGGGTGGTGTGAGACTCGACCTGCGTGTTCTGGCATTCGCGGCCGTAGTTAGTCTCTCGACCGGACTGTTCTTCGGCCTGGTGCCAGCGTGGAAGGCCTCGCAATCGAACTTCAATGATGCATTGAAGGTGGGTGGTCGGGATGCGATGGGGAGCCGTCATCGTACGCGCATTCGTAGCCTGCTCGTGATGACCGAGATTGCGTTTTCGCTGGTGTTGCTCACGGGGGCGGGGCTCATGATTGGCAGCCTTCGAAACCTGCTCGGAGTCAGTCTCGGCTTTAATCCCGAGAACGTGATCACGATGCGGCTGTCTCTTCCTGAAGCTCGCTATTCAATCGCCCAGACCGCTGCCTTTTATCACCAGTTGCAAGACCGCGTGCGGGATCTGCCTGGTGTGGAGTCTGTTGCCATCGTGAACCAATTGCCCATGACCGACGTCACCGCGAATGCTTCATTTGATATCGAGGGCAGGCCGTCAAATACCGAGATCAACGTGGCAGATACGCAGATCATCAGCCCCGATTATTTCCGTGCGATGGGGATCTCGTTAATGCGGGGCCGATTCTTGAATGACGAAGAATCCAAGCTTCCTCCGGCTTCCGTTATCGTCAATCAGACCTTGGCTCGCAAAGTCTGGCCGGGGATAGATCCCATCGGTAAGCGAATCAGGCTTGGCCCAGACTACCCCTGGCTTTCGGTTGTTGGGGTTGTGGCCGATATCAAGAACCGCGGCTCCAATGCCGCCACTAGGCCCGAGATGTATTTCCTGCTTACCGACCAGCCGTTCCAGATCTGGATCGATCTGCGCTCAATGACGCTTGTTGTTCGCACGAGTTCAGAACCCCGCCAAATGGTGAGCGCAATTCGCGGGCAGCTCAGACGACTCGACCCTGAGTTGCCGATCTACAAGGTCTCAACCCTGAAGGAGCTTGTCTCATCGTCCATTTCGCAGACCAGGTTTCCTGCGCTCACGCTGTCGATGTTCGCGTGCGTCGCGCTGTTGCTGGCCGCAATCGGAGTCTACGGAGTTCTTGCTTACACCGTTGCGGAAAGAAGGCACGAGATTGGCGTGCGAATGGCGCTTGGCGCGGAGCAGGGAAAAATCTTGAAGCTCTTTCTCGGCCACGGAGTGAAGTGGGCAGCATTAGGCGGATTTGTGGGACTCCTGGCGGCTTTGACCCTGGTGCGATTCATGCGCAGTATGCTTTTTCAGGTTGTCCCCTACGATCCCAAAATTCTTTTTGCGGTGACGGCCGTCCTTTTTGCTGTTGTGCTTATGGCCTGTCTTATTCCAGCATTGCGAGCTACCAAAGTCGATCCGATTGCAGCTCTGAAGAACGAGTAGCAACGCGAGTGCATTCTGGCGAAAGCTAATACTCCGCTCCAATCTGGTCAATTGATGCTTCGTCATCGATAAGTCCGTGCGAAGAAACTTCCAAGTTTCTTGGTTGCGGGCATGTCACCGCCAACTCAGAAATTGATATGGTGTGACCTGTCAATATCTGCAAATCGCTGGGGTTGTTTTTGTTGTTGTACTTCGAGGACAAGGTCAGCAGCAGCCGTGGCAGGTAATGGCGACGATTGATCAAGCTGATATTCGCGGGTCGGAACCGCATAATCATGATCCGTCGGGAGCTGCCTCTGACTACTAACGCGAGTCCGGCTGAGCCTGTCGCAAATTTCCGCCGAGGATTCTCCTTCGTGCTTGCTCCGGCTGCGGCTGACCCTGTCCTCGAATTGGATGACGTTGTTCATGGGTTGATGTGTTTTTGCTTTTTCCTTATTTGGAAAGCTCTTGCTTTTGTTCTTTCAGTTCTCGTCATGCCGCCATTTGTTGCTTGCAGACCGACGCTTCGGCCTTGATCCCAATGGCCCAGATAAAGCCCAACAGTTCGCGCGCGATCGCCGTCATGGTCTTTCTCTGCTCCTTGCCTCGAGCCATCAGCGCCATGTAGCGCTTGTGCAGACGGTTCTGCGCTTTCCATGCAATCTCGGTAATCTCTGCTGGCAGTCCTTCCTGGCGCCTGCGTAACCTGGCTCCGACCGCTGGCCGGTGTCGATAGCTCCAGGCCGATTCGACAATGATTCGTCGGAGGTGCGCGTTGCCAGACTTGGTAATGCCTCCTCTTCGAATACGCTTGCCGCTGGAGTTTTCGTCCGGAAATGCTCCGCTGTACCCCATCAGATCCCGAGCGTGCTCGAAGCGGGAGGTGATGTTGCCCAGCTCGACAGCGATCGTGACTGCCGAAAGGTGCGCGATGCCGCGCAATGCCTGTAAGCCACGAATTACTTCCTGCATCGACGCGGGAGCCAGCTGAATCACTTCCACAATCGACTTCTCCAACCGCTTGACTCGTTCGGCCATGTGCTGAACTTCGTGCAGACAATCGAGCAACGTTGCTTCCTGCGCAGGATGTGTGTAGCGAACCTGCTGAAGCCACTCCGCATGACGTTCCGTCCACGCCTTTACTCCCAGTGGAGGACGGCGACCGGTACGCAGCAGGAACTTCGTCAGCCGGTGTTGCGCCCGCAACTGATCGCGCTTGGCCGCCTCTCGCGCACGGACAAGATCGCGTAATGCTTCTGAAGCTTCATCCGGTATCCACACCGCAGTCAGATCACCGGAACGGTGACTGCGCGCAAGCTTCAACGCATCCCGTCGATCCGTCTTGACACTGATCTCCTGGCTTCTTCGGAACCAGCGACGGCGCAATCACATCGCACTGTACTCCCAGCTGCGTCAACTGCCAGTAAAGTACGAAGCCCGTCGGGCCGGCTTCATAGCAGGCCCGAACATGCTCAGGCGAACCAAGCTTACGGATGAACTTGCGAATCGACTCTTCCCGGTTAGCGATCGTTCCCAGGCTGCGAACCTCACCATCCGGTTCGGCTACGGCTACAGCTATCGTTTCGGCATGGACATCCATGCCCAAAAATCGTAACTTCTCTCTCATGACCGGTTCCCTCCGCTTGTGGCTCTGGACTGGCGTTCTTAACAAACTCAGCCTAACCCACGACTAGCGCATCGAGCCGGTCACACCATAATGACTACTACTTAATCTAGACCGCACCGTGCCTATTTTCACAGTAGGGGCCCGCTCATCGTTCTGACGCGATCATCCGCCGCTGGAAGGAAATAGCCGGCCACCGTTGAACTTGCGTGCAATCGCGTCCCGCCCCCAAAGTTCAGTGTTCAGTGTTTCTCGCCCGTAACCCCTTTGCCAGGAATAATCTGCGGCTAAGTATAATTAACAGAGTAATTTGCGCGGACACCCCGCTCCCAACTCCATGAGAACAAGTAATTTACCCAAAGAGACCGGGTAATAGGGGGTAAACCGCAACCAATTGGTTGCGTATCCCGTTCCCTTTGGGGTCTTAACACCTCATTCCCTGGTTTTGCCACATATACTGCTCGTGACCGCACAAGGAGATTCAGCTCGCATGCCCAAGAAGAAATCCCCGGCCAAACCCAAGATTTCCAAAACAAAAAAGTCTGGCAAACAGCCCACAGAGGAACGCGAAAAACTTCTCAGCTCCAAGGTCGTCTTTGAGGGACCGCTCTTCCGCGTCCTGCACGACAAGCTCCTTGAGCCCGGTGGCAAGCCCTCCGAACGCGACGTCATCCGCCACAACGGCAGCGTGGTCATCCTCGCCGTCGACAAATCCAAAAGCAAGCGCGACCCATGGATTGTGATGGAGCACCAATATCGCCATGCGGCGCAGCAGTATCTTTGGGAACTGCCCGCCGGCAAACTTGAGCCTGGCGAAGATCCGCTCGTCGGAGCGCAGCGCGAGCTCGAGGAAGAAACCGGCTATCGCGCCAAAAAGTGGAACCCGCTGGTCGAGTACTACGGCAGTCCCGGCTTCCTTGGCGAATCGATGAAGGTGTTTCTCGCGGAGGGCCTGGTGGCCGGCGACGCCCACCCCGAGGACGACGAAGACATCGAATTCCGCCTCGTCAAGCTTTCCGAGATTGTCGAAATGATCGAAAACGGCGGCATCAAGGACGGTAAAACTCTATGCAGCGTCCTTCTTTACGCTCGTAGGATTGCCAAAAAGCGAAAGTAGTAAAGATTTCGTAAGTGTCTTCACTCAATCGATTCAATGTCTTCCATTGCAGGCCGGCGCGCAATTTGCCCGGCCTGTCTCATTTTGTGGATTCTTCTGGTCACTTTCAATAAACCTTTGGCCGCCGAAGAGCGTCATAGTCGGTAAGGTGGGCGTTCCCCAGTTTCGTTCGCTCATCAACCCTATCAAGTGGCAAGAAAGGCAAAACCCTGTGGCTCAGTACAAAGGCAAGGTGAAGTGGTTTAACAACGCCAAGGGCTACGGATTCATCGGACGTGATGACGGGCCAGATGTTTTCGTTCACTACTCGGCAATTCAGCTGGATGGCTACAAAACTCTGAAAGAAGGCGATGACGTTGAATTCGACATCGTCCAGGGTCAGAAAGGACCTCAGGCGGATGCAGTGATCCGCATGAGAGACGCAGCCACCCATAACGCAGCTTAGTCGATCGGAAACTCTGTAGCGTTCCTTCAACCGTCCCGAGACGGTACAGGAAGATATCGCTCCGAACCCAGCTCCTGATCAATCAACCCGGAATAACCGAATGTAGTTCTTTGCCTATTCGCTATCGCTTGAATTTCTTTTAGCTTAATCGGACTTCCGTCCGGCCCCCAGATCACCACAAAGGCCTCGCACCGAATGGTCGAGGCCTGCAGTGTCTAGACGGGTATGCGGCCGCGCGTGTGGCTCGGGATCAGCGCCGCTGAAGGTCGATCAACACGACATCCGAGTGTTCCTGCACCCGCTCCAGTACAATCTCGCGACCGTCCGCAGACACATCGAAGTCTCGAATGTCGAATTCCGGAGTGAAGTTGGTAAGCTGCCGCTTCGCGCCGGTCTCCAGGTCGATGCCCCAGAGATTCATGTGCTGCATCTCTCCTCGCAGCACCACGAGGTTTCGCCCTCCATGAAGGAAGGCGATGCGACGGGCTCCCCGTGTAAGAGTCAAGGCCGGCAAAGGATGCGCAGCGCCGTCGGCTGTCACCGCCTTGACTGAAAACGTGGTGCCGATGTCGGGTCCCGAATACACAACGTAGCCGCC
Source organism: uncultured Acidobacteriaceae bacterium (assembly GCA_963735215.1). Classification (GTDB taxonomy): domain Bacteria; phylum Acidobacteriota; class Terriglobia; order Terriglobales; family Acidobacteriaceae; genus Telmatobacter. Next base: position 600,357 of record CAVTKF010000024.1, read on the forward strand.
ATCGGGCGCCCATGTGGGATCCACCGAGTACTCCGGGACAAGAACTGTGGGAGTCCGGCCGTCCAGCGGCAGGCGGAAAAGATGCGTCGTTCCATGATCTTCAGCCGCCGATGTAATCGATTGGCCATCGGGACTCCACGCGGGGGCACCCTCCAGGTGCAGCGAGTCCGTAACGATTCGGGCGTTCGTCCCGTCTGCTTCCATCACATGCAAAGCGGTTCGACCGTCCGCCTGGCGCACTGAAAATCCAATGTGCGTCCCCTCAGGTGAGACCGCAGGACCGCCAAGAATGCGCCCTCCCTTGCCGGTCCATAACTCCGTCGCAGTTCCGTTGGCGAGCTTCCAGATGCTCTCGCTCGTATCCGTGGCAGAAACGTACAAAAGATAATTCGGCCCCAGGCGCGGGGAATACCCAGCCCCGGTCGTCAGTGGGATTTCAGCGGCCGCAGACTCCTTCCCGGACTCATCAATCCGTAAGCGCCATAGCGCTCTCTTGGGACTTGCGCGTGTCACCACCAGACGACTGCCGTCCGCGCTGCTCGCCAACGAAGTATATCGATCAACGCCGGAAGATAGCCGGTGCGGCTTGCGACGCTCGACATCGATGCTGTAAAGCCATGGCCCTGAGCCGTCGGGATCGCTGGCAAGGTACATCAGCGTCCGTCCATCCAGGAACACCGGATACGTCACGCGTCCATCATGGGACGTGATGCGCTCCGGAGTTCCACCGCTCGAGCGAATGCGCCAGATGTCCAGCTTGTCAGGAGGCACTCCTTGGACAAAGTAGATGAACTTCGAGTCTCGCGACCACAGCGGAAAGTGACTATGAAGCCCGGCAGGCGCAGTAAAGATCGACCGGTCTCCCTGTTGCCGGCCGCCATTGGACACAAACAGTGGATCTCCCGGTCCAGGCGTGTGATAGGCCAATAGCGACCCATCGTGCGACCAGTCAAACTCGGCGGCGCCCTCGAGATAGGGCTTCGGCTCTCCGCCGAGAGTCGGCACTGCCCAGATGCTGATCTGGTCGCCGCTGGGGCTGCCTTGCTTGCGGGTCCAGTAGGTCACCAGCGACCCATCGGGAGAGAACCCCAAGGTACGCAACAAGGGATCGACAAGGTTCGACGCCCTGCCGCGAGTCAGGTTGTGGAATTGCCCCGAACCAACCTGCGTCACCCATACGTCCATTTGACCGTCTCGGTCCGACAGAAATGCCACGAACTGACCGTCGCGTGACACTGCGGCCGCCTGCTCCAATCCGTCGAAGTCCGTAATCGTCTGAAATCGCGCATCCGCGATAGGGCTTCGCCAGAAATATTCCGTCCTCTGAACCCAAAGAATGACGCCAACCGCAAGCGCGGCCACCACGATTGCCGGCAGCAGCAAGAATTTCCACCGGCTGCGAGAGGTTGCGATCTCAGAATTCGGTGTCGAGGTCGAAGAATCGGACGCGCCAGCCCCGTTCCCATTTTCTTTCTCTGCCTGAAGATTTCGGCCACGCGCCCATGCATCCAGTTCCGCACGAGAAGCCGAGACAGAGCCAATCCTTTCGTGCAGATGCCGATGAACAGGCATCCCCTCTCGCTTTTCCCACCGCTGAACCGTTGTCACATCGCGGTTGAGGTAGGACGCGATCTCTTTCCATGAATCCAGGCGATCGCCGGGTGGACTCACAGGCGGCTTCGGGGAAGCTTCGGCCATTTGCTCACTCCTTATTCAGGTGCGGCAGTTGTCATACCTTGAGCACCCAGATTGTAGCGCACACAATAGCAAAGGACGGTCATCGACGATCAATGCAATGCTGGACACATGCTCACCAGCCGATGGACACTTGACGTTGTTGGATGGAACCGTGACGCCTGCGGCAATTCCAGCCTCAGTCAACTCCTTCTTCCCGGAGACAGCCTCCATGGACAACGTCACCATGGCCCACCTCATCAGCGAGACGGCCGATCTGATGGAGATCGACGGCGCTGATAGCTTTCGCGTCCGCAGCTATCGCAACGCCGCCGACGCCATAGGGCAGACCACGGTTGACCTGGTCGTCGCCTCGTCCGATCCTGCCCAGCTCCTTGCCATCTCAGGCATCGGCAAGAGCATGGCCGCCAATATCCAGGCCATCGTCTCCACTGGCACGCTGCCCCTGCGTGATGAACTCCTTGCCAAGTACGGCGCTGGACTGCTCGATTTACTCAAGCTCCCCGGCATGGGTCCCAAAACCGTCGCCCTTCTCTGGGACGCCGGCAAAATCGGCAGCATCGACCAGCTCGCTGAAGCCATTGACGGCGGCCGCCTCAAAGGCCTGCCTCGCATGGGCGAGAAACAAATCGAGAAGATCCGCAAGGGCATTGAAGACTACCGTCGCTCTTCAGGCCGCTTCCGCATTGACGAAGCCGAAGATGCCGCCGATCGCCTCACAACTTATCTGCTCTCCTTCAATGGCATCGACCGCGTTACACCCGCCGGGTCCCTGCGCCGCGGCCGCGAAACCGCCGGAGACCTTGACCTGCTCGTGACCGGCCCAGCCTGCGCTCCTCAAAAGACTGAAGCTGCAGTCGAATACGTCGCCGCCTACCCCGGTATCCACGACATCATTGCCAAAGGCGAGAACAAGGTCAGCTTCCACATCGCCACCGGTCTTCAGGTCGACGTCCGCCTGCTTCCCTCAGAGTCCTACGGCGCTGCGTTGCAGTACTTTACCGGCTCCAAGGCGCACAACGTCTCCCTCCGCCAGCGAGCCCTCAAAATGGGCTACACCCTCAGCGAATGGGCTCTGGCCCGGCTCGACGACGAATCCACCGTCGCCGCCGCAACCGAGGAGGAGATTTACGCCGCCCTCCAGATGGACTGGATGCCGCCGGAGATGCGCGAAAACCTTGGTGAAATCGAAGCCGCTGCCAAACGCGCCCTGCCTCGGCTCATCGAGGCTTCGGACATCAAGGGCGATCGTGCACATGCACACCACTGCCAGCGATGGCCGCAACTCAATCGCCGAGATGGCCGAAGCCGCCATCGAGCGCGGCCTTCAGTACATCGCTATCACTGACCACTCGAAGAACTTGGCCATGATCAACGGCCTCGACGAGAAAGCGCGCGCTCGAACACATCGCGCGCATCCGCGAAGTGGACAAGGAGATGGAAGGCCGGATCCGCATCTTCACCGGCATCGAAGTCGACATCCTCGCCGACGGAGCCCTCGATCTCGACGACGAAGTGCTCGCCCAGATGGACGTCGTCATCGCCAGCGTCCACACCCGCCTCGAACAGTCTCGCGACGAAATGACCGCCCGCCTCCTGCGCGCCGTCGAGAATCCCAATACCCGCATCCTGGGCCATCCCACCGGTCGCCAGCTTCTGCGCCGGGAGCCCTACCAGCTCGACACTGGCGCCGTCCTCCGCCGCTGCGCACAGTTGGGTGTCGCCGTTGAACACAACGCCGCTCCCGAACGCCTCGACCTGAGCGACCGCGACCTGCGCCACGCCAGGGAATGCGGCTGCAAAATTGTCATAAACACCGACGCCCACGTCACGCGCGTTGTTGGCGAGTGGAAGTACGGCATCCGCCAAGTCCGCCGCGCATGGCTCACCCCAGCCGACGTGCTCAACACATTTCCGCCAGCCGATTTCCTCGCTGCCCTGCGTCCGCGCATCTAAGTGAGACGTAACGGGACACTTCAAAACGCACCAGCAGCGAGACTGTAGATTGTTTCAATCTGAAAGGGCTAAGATAGGGGCGCTATGAGTCTGCTTCAACAAGAATCAAAGGATATGTCGGCTGGCGAGTCCTACACGAGAGGGACGAGCCACGTTGTCATCGCGTCCGTTGCGGCCGCTGTGCTGGTCACCATAGCAGTGGCCATTTACGTGATTGCGGGCCAAAAGCCGCCTGCAGCCACCGGCGAAATCCTGGATGTCTGGGCGCATCCGATGCACACCGAGACATCCGGGTGGGATGCCAACGGCGCAGCAATCCCCAAGGAAGAGATCGACCAAGTCCTGCTCTTTACGCACGTGCGTTTGCACAACCAAAGCAAGGAGCCAATCTTCTTGCATCAGATTGTTGCCAATGCCACCCTGACCGATGGCATCCATTCCAGCTACGCCGCCACCCCGACTGATTTTGAGCGCATCTTCAAGGCCTATCCGCAGCTCGTGCAGTGGCATGCAACTCCCATCTCGCCCGATCTCACGATCCAACCGGGCGAGACAAAAGAAGGTACATTCGCGTGCTCATTCCGCATGTCTAAGGCCGACTGGGATGCGCGCAAGAGTCTCGACTACAGCTTCAACTTCCAGTACCTGCCTTCGCTCACGCTGGGGCCAAAGGGCCCCATTATTGAACATTAGGCGGAGCTGGCGCACCCTTCGGCGTAGACAGATAGCCTGAAACTGTGTTCTTCGATCCGATCGAGTTCACCACGATCTCGTACAGAGCCGGATCCTTTCCGCTATAAAACTGCAGCGGTTCGTCCACGTTCCTGTCCTTCTTTTCGTAGCTGCGGTCGTCGGCATATACCACCACCGTGAAGCGGCTCTTCTTGGTATCGGCTTTCTTCAATTCCAAGCTTACCGTTCCCACAGGCTTCTTTTGTCCCTTGGTCAGGGTGAACTCGTAGTAGTTGCGGTCGCCCTTGTGCTTCAGCAATTCCAGTTCCGAACCGTTGCGTGCAATCAGGCTGGAGTGATTGCTGAGGTCTCCCTTCATCGATGTGAGCTGGCTCACCGCCGTTGCCAAGTCGCTCTGCGTCTTGGTCAGATCCGTCTTCACCCCGCCCACGTCTGTCTTTACGCCCGACACGTCGCTGGAAACCGCGCTCACCTGCTGTGCAGTCTGTTTCTGCTCGGTCTCAAGCCGCGCGCTGTCGGCCTGCTCGCGCCGAATGATGTCCTGGGCGCGCTGGTCCAACTGCTTCTGCGTCATCCCGACGCTCTTGCCCAGCTCGTCGGTCGCCACGCGCAGGCGCGCATTGGTCTCACGCAACTGCGCATCCAGCTTGGCATTCTGCTGGTTAGCTTCAGACAGCGCCGCCTCCTGGTGCGCGATGCGGCTGCTCAGCGTATAACTCCAGATCAGCCCGCCCAAAGCGGCCAATACTGCGATGGCTATCGCACCGAGCAATGCGCCGCTGTATGAAGGCGTTGTCTCCACAATCGTGGTTTTATCGTCGCTCATGCTTCCCTTCTCCTCCGGAGCGGTCCTCCTGGACCCACTCCACAATCTTTCTGCGAAGACCTTGCTCTACTTAGACTCTGTTTGCCGGCCACTCGCAATCAAGGCGAAAACGCCAGCAACTCCGCACGCCCACCATCTTTCAAGTACCACACCATAGGCGACTGCAGACTACAGAGACTATAGAAGAATCCGCCCGGTTATGGGGAGAATGATGCGCCACCGAAGCGCCACAGCAGACCAAAGTGTGACACTGCTCGGAGCCCCGCCCGTGACAACCCACGAATCACTCATTTATAAAGGGCATTACCGCTCTTTTCGCCAGACTCCGCTGCAGCCCGCGTGAACGCGAATAAAGCGCATCGATCACAGCCACCCAAAAGAGGGGAGTTTCAAAGGTTATGTCCACTGCTGTCGCTGGGAAGGGTCTTGAAGGAATTGTTGCCGCCAATTCCGGAATTTGCTTCATTGATGGAGAAGCGGGCGTACTCGCCTACCGCGGCATCGACATCCACGAGCTCGCTGAGCACTCCTGCTTTGAAGAGACGACCTATCTGCTATGGAATGGCCGCCTGCCCAGCGAACTCGAACTGCGCGAATTCTCCTCTCAACTCGCCCTCGCCCGTTCCCTCGACCAGCGCATCATCGACATGCTCAGGACGTTCCCGACCTCCGCGACGCCGATGGAGGTGCTGCGAACTACGGTGTCGGCACTCAGTTTCTATGACGCCGACGAAAAAGATAACTCGCACGACGCCAACGTCCGCAAGGCCTACAATCTCACCGCGCAGATCGCCATGATCGTCGCGATCTACGACAGAATCCGCAAAGGCCTGGAAATCGTTCCTCCCGACCGCTCTCTCTCCCACGCCGGCAACTTCCTCTGGATGCTCAATGGCGTCAAGCCCTCCGAGACCGCGATCCGAACTCTCGACATCGCCCTTATCCTCCACGCCGATCACGAGTTGAACGCCTCCACCTTTGCCGCCCGCGTCATCGCCGCTACTCTCTCTGACATTCACTCGGCCGTCACCGGCGCCATCGGCGCGCTCAAGGGACCGCTGCACGGCGGTGCCAACGAAGGCGTTATGCGCCTGCTCCATACTATCGATAAGGCCGGCGCCGACCCCGTTGAGTATGTGAGGAACATGCTCGCGGCCAAGCAGAAGATCTCCGGCTTTGGCCACCGCGTCTACAAGACCGAAGACCCCCGCGCCACGCACCTGCGCCGCATGTCCGAGCAGCTCGGCAAAGATTCGGGCCAGCCCAAGTGGTTCGAGATGTCGCGCGCTATCGAGCTTTACATCAACAAGGACAAGAAGCTCAACGCCAACGTTGACTTCTATTCCGCCTCGACGTACGCCACGCTGGGTATCGACATCGATCTCTACACGCCCATCTTCGCCATCAGCCGCATGGCCGGCTGGGCTGCGCACGTGATCGAGCAGCTCGACGACAATCGCCTCATCCGCCCTCGCGCCGACTACATCGGGCCTGTCTATCCCAGCCCTTGGATCCCGGTGGCTGAGCGCCCGTAGCATCAAAAGGCCGCTGGAGCCTTGATGCCCCTGAATCTCGGAGAAAAACAATTCGGCATTAGACACCGAACCATCTCCTTTGGTTTTGACGCAGTTCCTGTGCTAATCTTCTGCTCTCGAAGGCTCCCCTTGCCTGAGAGAGTAGATTCGGGCCCTTCGGCTAAAGTCGTTCCGTCCAGAAACAAATTCTAACCAGGGCTTACTCCTTTGTGAAAGGACACCATCATGATTCTTGGCATGAGTTTGAGGACATTCACATATCTCCATGTGTATATAAGCCTGATTGCTATCGGGGCCGGATTGATCGTTGTTTACGGCATGATCGCCGCGAAGCGGTTGCCCTTGTTGACCTCGACCTTTCTGATCACCACGGCGTTGACCAGCCTCACAGGATTTCTGTTTCCCTTCAAAGGTGTCACTCCTGGCATTGTCGTTGGAATCCTCTCACTCATCGTGCTGGTGCTGGCCGTCATTGCGCGTCGCCGCAGTGCTGCCAGCGGCGCCTGGCGCGGCACGTACGTGATCTCAGCCATCCTCGCACTCTACTTCAATATTTTTGTTTTGATCGTGCAGTCGTTTGAGAAGATCCCTGCTCTGCACGAGTTGGCGCCAACGCAATCGGAGATACCTTTCAAACTCGCACAGCTCGCAACGCTCATCGTCATCATCGCCCTCACAACGGCGGCTTTCAAAAAGTATCGGCCGGCATAGGATCACGCGAGCGCAATCGTAGACGGAGTAATCGGCCTCGATCAGGTGGTCTTCGTGGCTCGCGACGGAGAGTGGGTCCTGTTCGCTGAGGTTTAGTGAGGCTTGAGGAGCCCGCCGAGAGCATTCGAAAGTGGGTCGGTGCTGTTTTGGGATGGCTTGGCCGCGCCCTTCTTGGGAGCAGTGGTGGCGCTGTTTACGATTCCACCCATGTTGGGCGTAAAGGTTGGGTTGGAGGTCGTTCCTCCGATGGCAACGGGTACTCCATTACGGAGAGCGACGCCGGCGTAGTTTCCTATGACTTTGCCGGCTGTGCCTCCTGGGATCATTCCCATCAATTGACCGGCGATGCCTCCTGCTCCTGCTGCAGCCCCACCCTTTCCTCCGACTGCGCCGAGCACTCCGGTGAGTTTGAGGACGGTGTTGTAATTGAGTGCCCCGGCTGCGCTGATGGTGCCCGCGCCTGTAGCCGATCCGACGGACGGGACGACGATTGAGACATTGTCGGTGCGGACATTTCCGCCGTTGATGGCGACGTTCGCACTGAGCGACTGAATCGCAGTGCCGGATCCGGACTTGATTCCAGCGAGCGAGCTGAGAGGCCCGAGCTTCGAACCGAGATCAAAGCCGGCGAGGTTGGTGTTATCGATCCGAACGGGACCGCTAATGATAGGCGCCCCAACCGCGCCGGTGACGTTGAGGCTAGTGGTGAGAGTTCCGCCCTGGAGACGCGAGCCGGATGGTAGATGGACGCCGACCGAGGGCAGGAATGCCTGAAGCTCGTCGATCGATGCAGCCTTGGTGTTGACGTTGAGATTGAGGGCAGTGGTGGCGCCGCTGGTCTGGTAGGTGCCTGCGACGTTGACGATTGCTTTGCCGATGGTGATGACTGCGCTCTGTAGCTGGCCAGAGAGGGCTTGCACATTCTGCGAGGCCGTGAGCTGAACTTGGACAGGTTTCGGGGAGGGTGATCCATTCTTCGCGACCCGGAGCCCCTGCACGTTGGTGGACACGTTCGCGTTGAGATTCTTGCCGTCGGAAACGGCCTTGAGATCGAGATCTGCGATGCCGCTGATTCCTGCCTCAGGTGCAACGACGCCGCTGGTGGCGAGGTCGAGGTGGGAGATCGTGATGTGTGCGTTGAGGGGTGTCGCAACGGCGCTTGTCTGATTGATGGGGCCTGCAGTGCCGTCGCCGGTAAGAGAACCTCCGCCCGGGATCTGCGCGCTTAGCTTGAACGGTGAGGAGGAAGTCGGGGAGACGTTGGTGAGCTCGGCATTGAGCTGCTCGTAGACAGAAGCGATGGCCTGCCCGGGCGACGTGATGGTGATCGTGCCATCCTTGATCTGCAGGTGGTCGGCCGTGAGTGTGCTGAGCATGTTGTTGCTGTTGGGTGCGGGCGGCGGAGGCGCGGTGGCGGTGGGCTTGTTCTCGCGAATGAGTGTGAGTTTGGGCGAGTCGACTTCGAGGTTGTGAACGTGAAGCTGCTGGCCATTCCAGTTTGCCTGCAGGTCGATGGTTTCGATGGAGCCGGTAAGGCCGGCGGTGGACTCGACGAACCCCGCAGCGAGTGGGTCAATGTGCTTGGCCTCGAGGTGGGCGTCGAAGGGAGTCAGCGATGCATCGTGCGGGTTGATGGGGCCGGCGTTGCCCTTAAGCGTGACGGTGCCGTCGCCGGGGAGGTGGGCCGACGCGGTGAAGGGGAACGATTTCTGAAAGGAAAAGTCCTTTGCCTCGAGATTGAGCTGATCGTAGGTGCGTCGCGGAGTCGCGGCCATGCCGGGAGCAGGCACGGTGCCGACCGTCAACTGACCGTTGCTGATAGTCACGTGGCCGACGGTGAGATTAGGGATGAGTGTGCTGGCTTCCTTGTTGGCAGCTGTATCCTGCTGCGCATGGCCGATGCTGGAGTAGTTCCAGGTGCCGTTGGCGGCACGCAGAAGAGTGATTTTAGGCGAGTCGATTGAGAAGCCGGTGATGTGGATTTCGCGGCTGAAGATGAGGGGGATCATCTTGATGCCGATTTTTACATTGGAGGCCTGGAGGAAAGGCTGAGTACTGAAGGCGGGATCGTCGGCGATCGCGGCGTTCTGGTCAACCAGGCTGCCGGAGAGGACGGAGAGTTCGAGTTTGCCGAGGGTGACCTTGCGGCCTAGTGAGGTGGTGAGCGCCGTTTCAATGCGGGTGCGGAAGGCGTCGGCATTGAGGAAGAGTGGGATCGCAAGAGCGATGAGCAGGATGAGGGCGACGATACTGCCGAGTACGATCAGGATGGGGCGGCGGGGGAGTGCCATAGAACCTCATGGACGTGCCGTTAGTCGTAGATTAGTCCAAATGGCGATGAGAGACGAGGGGTTGTATTTGCCGACAGAAATAAATGACTTGGCCTGCTTCAAAGCACTCGAACTGCGCGTTTTGCCAGTTCACCAAATGATAGGAAGGACCTAGGCTCTGTGCCGTAGCTTTCCGCCGGAAAGATACTCTGCGGCAGGAGTTGAATCATGCGCCTGTTTGATAACCTCCATCGAACAACGCTTCCACTTCCGGACCAACCGCGCACCGGCCCGATCACTTACGATGCCAAGGATCCGGACACGAAGTTTCCGCCGATCACGCAGTTGAGGCCCCCCGTCGGCGCGCCCAACGTTCTGATCATCTTGCTCGATGACGCCGGCTTTGGCTCTTCCAGCGCTTTCGGCGGCCCTTGTCAAACCCCGACCGCAGAGATGCTGGCGTCTGAAGGTCTGAAATACAACCGCTTCCACACGACCGCCCTTTGCTCGCCCACGCGGCAGGCGATGCTGACGGGGCGCAACCATCACACCGTCGGCATGGGCGGCATCACCGAGATTGCCACCGGGTCTCCCGGCTATACCTCAATTCTGCCGAACACCTGCGCGCCTCTAGCCAAGACACTCAAACTGAATGGCTACGCCACGGCCCAGTTCGGCAAGTGCCATGAAATTCCGGTGTGGGAGACAAGCCCAGCCGGTCCATTTGATGCGTGGCCGACAGGCGGCGGTGGATTCGAATACTTCTACGGGTTCATCGGCGGCGAGACCAACCAATACTATCCGGGTCTGTATGAGGGCACCATTCCGGTGGAGCCGAAGAAGACGCCTGAAGAGGGATACCACTTCATGGAAGACATGACGGACAAGGCGATCAACTGGATCGGGCAACAAAGGGTGCTCATCCCGGACAAGCCCTTCTTCGTCTACTTCGCCCCAGGGGCTGTTCATGCTCCGCACCACGTCCCCAAGGAGTGGGCCGATAAGTACAAAGGGAAGTTCGACCAGGGCTGGGACAAGCTGCGTGAAGAGATTTTCGCCCGCCAGAAAAAGCTGGGCGTCATTCCGAAAGATTGCCAGCTAACGCCAAGGCACGAGGAGATCCCGGCGTGGAACGAAATGCCCGCCGCACTCAAACCCGTGCTCATCCGGCAGATGGAAGTTTACGCCGGATTCCTGGAATATACCGATTACCATATCGGCCGCCTTGTGGATTCGCTCAAGAAACTGCACCTGCTCGACGACACGGTGATCTACTACATCATCGGCGACAATGGCGCCTCCGCAGAGGGAACTCTGAATGGCACATACAACGAGCTGATTAGCCTCAACGGCGCGGCCGCGCTAGAGACTCCCGAGTTCCTGATGGCGAGGCTGGACAAGCTGGGAGGACCGGAATCCTACAACCACTACGCCGTGGGTTGGGCGCACGCCACCAACACGCCGTACCAGTGGACCAAGCAGGTCGCTTCGCATTGGGGCGGCACTCGCAACGGCACAATTGTGCACTGGCCGAAGGGAATTAACGGGAGAGGCGAACTCCGTACGCAGTTCCATCACGTCATTGATGTAGCTCCGACCATTCTTGAATTGGCCGGGCTGCCGCAGCCGCTGTCCGTCGATGGGGTCCAGCAGCTCCCGATGGAGGGCGTCAGCATGGCCTACTCCTTCAACAACGCCAACGCTGGCGAGCGCCACGAGACGCAGTACTTTGAAATGTTAGGCAACCGCGGCATCTACAACAAGGGCTGGACCGCGGTTACGCGACACAGTACGCCATGGCTACTCGGGGGCGAGAAGATCCCGGCATTCGACGACGACAATTGGGAACTCTACGACACCAATAAAGACTGGAGCCAGGCAAACGACCTTGCCCGGCAGATGCCGCAGAAGCTGCATGAACTGCAGCGCCTGTGGCTGATCGAGGCGGCGCGATACAACGTGCTACCCCTTGATGACCGGAGAATTGAACGGCTCAACTCAGACTTGGCGGGGCGGCCCGTGCTGATCAAAGGCAAATCGCAAATTCTATTTGGCAATATGGGGCGCCTGACTGAAAACTGCGTCCTCAACATCAAGAACAAATCCCACTCCGTGACCGCCGAGATTGTCGTACCCACGACGGGAGCTGAGGGCGTGATTGTCGCCCAGGGCGGAAACGCTGGTGGTTGGAGCTTCTACGCCAAGAACGGCAAGCTCAAATACTGTTACAACCTGTTCGGCATCCAGTGCTTCTACGCTGAATCCAGCGGCGCGCTGCCTCCGGGTGCACACCAGGTACGCATGGAGTTTGCATATGACGGTGGTGGTCTGGCTAAGGGTGGCACGGCATCGTTGTTTGTGGATGGTAAGAAAGTTGGTGAGGGCAAGGTCGCTGCCACTGAGCCCATGCTCTTCTCTGCCGACGATGGTTGCGATGTAGGGGTGGACACGGGAGCTCCTGTGTCACCGGACTACGGGTCGCGAGGGAACGAGTTCACCGGAACAGTCAAGGGCGTGCAAATCGCCGTTGCCGAGGATGCCGAGAGCGTGGATCACCTCGTGAATCCCGAGGAAGCGATTCGGCTGGCGATGGCGCTGCAGTAGGGATTCCCCAGAACCGGCAGTCGAAATCGGGCTGCCGGGTCCGAGATACAGAGATACTTGCTTCTTCGTCCAAAGTGAGGTTCGCTCCGCTAGTGCGTCGTTCAGAGCAGACGTGGCCCGATAATTACCGCGCTCGCGGCAAGGACGGTATGGTGACACCTCCGCCGTCGCAAAACCCGCCCAGTTTTTCTCTGGTTCTCGGCGGGCCTCTGTTTAAGATGCTCTGGCGCCTCGATTCGGCACACTCGGTTCCGCGGGTGCTGCGTCGCCAGACCGCAATATCTGTTTTCTTATGTTGGGTGCCGCTGGCGGTCCTGTCGATGGCGCAAGCCCACTTTCTGGGCGGAGTGAGGCTTTCCTTCCTTCGCGATATCGAGACTCACGTACGATTCTTAGTTTCTCTGCCCGTGTTGATCCTGGCTGAGATCGTTGCGGATCAACGCATCCGGCCTATCGTGAAGAGATTTTTCGAACGACACGTGGTCGCGCCGCAAGATCTCCCGAAGTTCTACGCCGCAATTAGCGCTGCCGGGCGCATTCGCGATTCGACCACTGCCGACATTGTGCTTCTCGTCTTTGTTTACACCGCTGGGATCTGGATCTGGCGGCATCAGATTCTAGGGGATGCCGCAAGCTGGTATGCCTCGCCTATGGGAGCCCAGATCCACCTGACGATGGCCGGATATTGGCTTGCGTTGGTCAGTGTGCCGGCCTTCCAATTCGTTCTGCTGCGTTGGTATATGCAGTTCCTGATCTGGTTCTGGTTTCTGTTTAGGGTTTCACGTCTCAAATTGCACTTGCCGACCTTACATCCGGATCGGGCAGCCGGGCTTGGCTTCGTCGGCGCGTCCAGCCTGGTCTTCGCTCCGTTGTTGTTCGCACACAGCGCATTGCTCTCGGGGCAAATCGCAAGCCGCATCTTATACAACGGTGAATCGCTGTTTGCTTCAAAGTTGATCTTCCTCGGCTATGTTGCCTCTTCGATCGTCGCGGTTCTGGCTCCGCTATTCTGTTTCACCCCGCACCTCATGCACGCCAAGCGCAAAGGCATCGCGCGATATGGCAACTTTGCTTCTAGATTCGTTACGGATTTTGATCGAAAGTGGCTGAAAAGCGAAACCAATGTCGAACCAACGCTGGCGGGTCAGGATATACAGTCACTGGCTGATCTGAGTAATAGCTTTGCGGTTGTTCGCGGAATGCGCTTCGTGCCCATCGGGAACCCTGATATAGCTCTGCTCCTCGTTGCAGCGATTGCCCCCTTTGTTCCGTTATTGCTCAGCATCATGCCGATCGATGAGTTGGTCATCCACGCTCTCAAAATTGTCTTCTGAGCCTGAATTCTGCTCGATTGAACCAAACAAAGTTCGAGGTGAACTAGTTGCGTTCCGGGCCATACTACCCTGGACGGCAGGCGAAATTGAATACGGAAGAGGTTGTGAAAGGCCGCGATGGAAGACTTGCTTAAGACGTTTTGGGGCGTCGCTGCGATGATTGTGGAGGGTGCAGCCGCTCTCCTCATCACGATTGGCGCAGCGGAAGCATTTGTCATGTCTTTATTGCGTTTTCGCGCGCACACCGCGCAGAAAATGCAGATCTGGATGCACTTTGCGACTTGGCTGCTGCTTGGCTTGGAATTTGAACTCGCGGCCGATGTGATCCGCACCGCGATTTCTCCCACCTGGTCGGATATTGGACAACTGGCGTCAATCGCTGCGATCCGCACGTTCCTCAGCTATTTTCTTGATAAGGATATTGAAAAGATGTCCGGATCCCGAGAAGGCCCCAATCAAAATCGACCCAAAGTCAGAGACCCACTCGATTCCCCCGAGACATCCCCTCTGTGAATTGCTCTAGCTTCGGCGCGGAAGCCAGTTGGTCGTCACAGCCACCAAGGCCGGAGAGCAATCAGACGAAACTGTGCCATAAGGTCAAGGTACTGCGTCTTTTCCAAGGGACGCCGATGGCATGGGACGATTAACACGGTGTGGCGATCAGTCGCAGCCTGGCGGATATGCCAGCAGATGATAGGCTCTCAAGGCTGCAGCTTTGGGGCGTGTTCTTCGCAAACCGCGGTCATGAGTCGAAGCTCTCTCAGAGAGCCGAGTACGCGTGTTGCAAAATTGGGGCAGCCTGGATAGTCGCAGATGTACTCCCTGAGCTCCTCTTCGCGGCCGTCTGGAGTCTTTAGGCCCGTCTTAATAGTTATCTGACCCATGAAAATCCCCTGGTTGATTGTTATTTCAATTATTAACCAAATGCGGGTTTTCAAAGAAGCCTTTTGGGCGATTCAGAACCTTTATCTCCGGCCTCTGCTGCACGTCTTTCCCATGCTGCTGAATATAGGAGAGTTTTCTACGATCACATGCACTGGGTATAAGCCGAGCACACATATGCGCGAGCACTAAGTTTTGCGCGCCTTCCATGTGAGATAGAGCCCCCAGGCCGCGATAGTCGACGCGTCGCGGATGGTGCCGTCGAACATCATCTGCTCAAACTCTTCGAGCGTTTTGGTGTGGATGACGAGGTCATGCTCTTCGTCGTCGGGGTCGCGCTGCTGCATCGTCAGGCCGGTCGCGAGAAAGACGTGCTGCTTCTGCCGGGAGAATCCATAGGCGATCCAGAGAAAGCCCAGATACGTCATCTCAGCGGCGTGCAGGCCGGTTTCTTCTTTCAGCTCGCCGCGCGCCAGCGCCTCGGGGTCAACATTCTCCGTCTCCCACCCTCCCTGGGGCAGCTCGAGAGCGCGCTCCTGGATGGTATAGCGGAACTGTTCGACAAGCCAGACGCGGTCGTCTTCGATCGGCAAAATGATCGCGCAGTCGTCCTTGTCGACCACGCTGTAGATGCCTTCTTTGCCGTTCGAGCGCAGGATGCGATCTTCGCGAAGCCGCAGCCACTGGTTGCGATAGACTTCGCGACTCGCGAGTGTGGTGATGGATTTGCCCTGCTCACTGTTGACCGGGTTCAACGTGCCTCCTCGTGGCCGGTGCATCCTTCGGCAAATTGTCATCGCGCAAGCGATATTTTCGCAAACGGCCGACAAGAGACGCCGGCCCGCTCACGACGAGGTGCACGAGATTGCCCTCGTATTTGCGCGAGTGCACCACCATGCCGCCTTCAATTGCCGCTAGCGCCGCGCCATCGCTCTGTGGCACACGCAACTCCGTCTCAATTACCGGATCGGAAAAAAGCGCTTTATCGATGGCCGCGAGCAGCGCGTCCACACCCTCGCCCGTCTGCGCTGAAACCATCACCTCGACCTGGTGGCGCTCATGACGCGGTTGTTCACGCGCGGCGAGGCCATCGCGCTGATGAGCATCGAGCAGGTCGATCTTGTTGAGCACCTCGATGCGCGGCTTACTGAGCGCCTCAAGCTCGCCGAGCACCTTCTCCACCTGCGCCTTCTGTTCCGCTCCATAGGTCGAAGCAGCGTCGCGGACGTGCAGCAGAATCTCCGCCTGCTCCACCTCTTCGAGCGTCGCGCGGAAGCTGGTGACGAGTGTGTGGGGCAGATTGCGGATGAAGCCGACCGTGTCGCTCAGCAGAACGCGCCGGCGGCTGGGCAGTTCGATGGCGCGCAGCTTTGGATCGAGCGTGGCAAACATGCGCGAAGACTGCAGCACCCGCGCGCCTGTGAGCTGGTTGAACAAGGTACTCTTGCCCGCGTTTGTATATCCAACCAGCGCGACCGTGGGGACCGGCACAGCCTCGCGGCGCTGGCGCTGCTGGCGGCGCACGCGCTTGACCGCGTCGAGATCGAGCTTGACCTGATCGATGCGGCGCTGAATCTTGCGGCGATCGGTTTCGAGCTGCGTTTCGCCGGGTCCTCTGGTCCCGATGCCGCCCCCAAGCTGCGACATGGCTTTGCCGCGCCCGGTGAGGCGGGGCAGCATGTACTCGAGCTGGGCGAGTTCGACCTGGAGCTGGCCTTCGCGCGTTCGCGCATGTCGGGCAAAGATGTCGAGGATCAGCTGGGTGCGATCGAGCACGCGGCACGGCAAAGCCGCCTCAAGGTTGCGCAGTTGCGTGGGACTCAGGTCGTGATCAAAGAGGACGAGGTCAGCGTTGGTGGATGCGGCGACACCGGCAATCTCCTCCACCTTCCCCGCGCCGATGAGCGTAGCCGGATCGAGCCGGGCACGACGTTGCATCAGCTCCGCTACGATTTCGCCACCGGCGCTGCGCACCAGCTCGCGAAACTCCGCTAGCGATTCGTCTGCGTCAAGACCGGGCGAATCCACTGCGGTCACACGTGGTTGCCCGACGGACTGATCGTCCGGTTCGCTAGAAGATTTGATTATGCCGCCGTCTGCCTCATCCTCGTGCGCGCGCGAGGCCGCTTTGCGCGCACTATCAAGCGCTGCGCGCGTCGGGCGTGAACGGACCGTCAGGTCCACGCCTACTAGAACCGCACGCTCAGCCACTTCTCTCCATCGACCGGAATGGGTCGTCACAGAGACACGGTCTTGATGACGGCCCCTGGCACCGCCTTCAACTGCCAACTGAGGGCACTCCCTGTCTTATCGCTGCTCCGCATTCGCGGCCGGAGGCGCGGGTGGCGGCACTGCGGCTGGTCCCATCCCTGTAAGGGCAGGACGATGCTCCGCGTGCATCACGCTCCGGTTACTGACCACGGTTGAAATGGCGTGTTTGAAAATGAGTTGCTCTTGACTGTTGTTCTCCAGTAGCACGGAGTACTTGTCGAAAGAGCGGATCTTTCCCGTCAGCTTGACGCCGCTGACCAGATAAATCGTGATGGGGGTCTTGTCTTTGCGAACAGTGTTCAGGAAGGTGTCCTGAATGTTCTGTGCCGGCTTGTTCTCCATATGCCGATCTCCTGCTTCTTTTCTAGGATGGTTGGATGCAAACGCGCTGCGCCCTTGTGATAAGACAAATCCACGGGGACGGCGCCGGAAGCCCCGGAACCGCCAAATCCCGTAATGTGACCACAATATAGCGGTTTACGAACCTTTTCAACTCTCCCGGTTCGAATTTGGCTTCGCTGACCCTTCTTTGGGGCACCGTGGGACAGGGAAGCCGCGCCGGCTGCTACCATGTTTCCGTGCCAAACGCCCCGAATTCCGCTGCTATATCGGTGCCGATGCTGGACTTAAAGCGCCAGTATGAGCCGCTTCAGCAGGAACTGCTCGGGGCTCTCCAGCATGTCCTCGAAACGCAACAATTCATTCTTGGCGAGCAGGTCGCGGCCTTTGAAAAGGCGGCCGTCGAGCATCTGGGCATAAAAAATGCCATCGGTTGTTCCTCCGGGACGGACGCACTGTGGCTGGCGTTGGCCGCGGTAGGAATTGGCGCTGGCGACGCAGTCATTACCACCCCGTTCAGCTTCTTTGCCTCGGTCAGCGCGATTCTGCGGGCCGGAGCACGGCCGATCCTGGCGGATATCAATCCGGTAACATTCAACCTGGATCCAAAGACAGTCGAAGCTGTCCTCAAATCTCCTCAGGAAGTGCCCGTTCGCGCGGTTTTGCCGGTGCATCTTTACGGGCAATGTGCGGACTGGGACGGGTTCTTGCAGCTCAGCAACGAATATGGCTTGAAGACGGTGGAGGACGCTGCGCAAGCCTGGGGCGCGGCGTGGAAGGGCACGAAGGCAGGTGGGCTGGGTGACGCTGCGGCCTTCAGCTTCTACCCCACGAAGAACTTGAGCGCCGCCGGCGATGCGGGCATGGTGACGACCAACAACGACGAGATTGCAGAGCGGGCTCGCATGCTTCGCCAGCATGGCATGCGACGCCGCTACTATCACGATGAGATCGGATGGAATACGCGCCTGGACGGGTTCCAGGGCGCGGTACTGCAAGTGAAGCTGAAGTACATCGAAGGCTGGAACCAGAGCCGTCGCAAGATCGCAAAGCGCTACAGTGCGCTATTTCACGCCAAAGGCATGGCTGAATCCGGAACCTGGCCTCGTCATGGACTCGTGCTCCCGCAGGAAGTCCCTGGCGCTCACCATGTCTGGCATCAGTACGTGATTCGCACGGCGCGCCGCGACGCCCTGCACGAGTTTTTGGCATCCCGCAAAATCGGCTCGGAGATTTACTACCCCGTGCCCCTGCACATGCAAGCTGCACTGAAAGATCTCGGCTACCGGCGAGGGAGATTTTCCCGAGGCTGAGCGCGCCGCCCGCGAAGTGCTGGCGCTGCCCATCTTCCCCGAGTTGCGTGAAGACGAGCAGCAGACCGTGGTCAATGCAATCGCCGAGTTTCTCGGCTGAATCGCGGAGAACGCGATTCTCGAAGCGGACCACTGAAAACCAAAGCACTGATCATCTGGTTTAGAATCCCCCTAGCATGAAGTGCCCCTACTGCGGATATCTGCAAGATCGCGTGGTTGACTCGCGCGAGAGCAAAGAAGCTGACTCGATTCGGCGCCGGCGTGAGTGCGAGAAGTGCGTTCGCCGCTTCACCACCTACGAGCGCATCGACGAGATTCCCTACATGGTTGTGAAGAAGGACGGGCGGCGCGAGCGCTTCGACCGTCAGAAGGTGCTGAGCGGCCTGCTACGCGCGTGCGAGAAACGGCCTGTCTCATCAACTCAGCTGGAAACGGTGGTGGATGCCACTGAGAGCTACCTGATGGATGCGCCGGAACGCGAACGCACGACGAGCGAGATCGGCGAACTGATCATGCAGCATCTGAAGGGACTCGACACCGTTGCGTACATCCGGTTCGCTTCGGTGTATCGGGACTTCAAGGATGTGCGGGAGTTCAAGGAAGAGCTGGAAGGTTTGCTGGAAAGCCATCGAACAGGAAAGGGCAAAAAATGACAAGTAACTTACGGATTCCGATTCTGAGCGCTTGTCCGATGACGAGATGAAGAAGCCTCTTCGCAGTATTCTCGGGCTGACTGGAAAGGCGCTCGCTATCTATCTTGCGGCAGAAGCTATCCTCTGGGTTCTCGCCATCGTAGGCGCACTTGGATTTGGCATATACAAGGCCGTGCACCACCATTAATCCAAAATGGGACAATGAGACATCATGACCGAAATAAAGACGCACAAAGTTACCTTGATCCCCGGCGATGGGATTGGCCCAGAAGTCACGCAGGCCGTCGTGCGCATTCTTGAAGCTACCGGTGTGAAGTGGGAGTGGGAGCGTTTCGCCGCGGGGGCCGAGGCCTTTGAGATCTTCGGCGAATACATCCCCGCCGATCTCAGCGACTCCATCACGCGCAACAAGGTGGCCCTGAAGGGACCTGTAACCACGCCGATTGGCGGGGGTTTTAAGAGCATCAACGTCACGCTGCGCAAGCAATTCGATCTGTTTGCGAATTTCCGGCCGATCAAGAATCTGCCGGGGCTTGACTCGAAGTGGCCCGGTGTCGACCTCATCATCGTTCGCGAAAACACCGAGGGCGAGTACGTCGGACTGGAACATGAAGTCGTTCCCGGCGTTGTCGAGAGCATCAAGGTGATCACGGAGAAGGGCTCAACGCGCATCGCCAAGTTTGCATTTGAATACGCGCGCAAGCATGGGCGCAAGAAGATCCACTCCATCCACAAGGCCAACATCATGAAGTTGTCGGATGGGCTGTTTTTGCGTTGCGCGCGCAAGGTGTCCGAGGGATTTCCTGAAATCTTTTACGGCGAGCACATCATCGACAACACCTGCATGCAATTGGTCATGAATCCGTATCAATACGACACGCTGCTGCTGGAGAACCTCTACGGCGATATCGTCAGCGATCTCTGCGCGGCGTTTGTTGGAGGGTTGGGCCTTGTGCCCGGGGCGAATCTCGGCGCGGAGTGCGCGATCTTCGAAGCGGTGCACGGATCGGCTCCCGACATCGCCGGCAAAGACCTTGCCAACCCCACGGCTCTGCTGCAATCGGCGGTGCTGATGCTGCACCATCTCGACGAAACCGCCGCGGCGAACAAAGTGCAGAAGGCGCTAGAGACGGTATACGCCGAACGCAAATGCCTGACGCGGGACGTGGGTGGAACCTGCGGCACCACGCAGTTTGCAGATGCGGTTCTGGCTGCGATGGAGACGGCGTGACGCAAGCATCTGATAGCCCTCGTGAGCCGCGATAGTCTGGGCGAATTTCCAGCGAAAATTGATAGAAAATGGCGCCTCGGTATTAACTCGGGCGGCACTCCTTACCCATTTGATTACCGGTTCGTTACCTTTGGGTGGAAATCGTATCGTTTTGATTTGGCAAGACTTTGTACTTATCTAGTTGGAGATCGGTATGGTTTTGCGCGTAGTGTTGCAAAATTACCACACTGCGCTTTTCTATTTAGCGTCTAATCTTACGGTTACGCCCCCTGCACGTCGGTAGATTCATTGCTTTGGAGTTTTTGATTGGGACAGACCGCGCATCTGGAACAGACGATTGCAGCGCCCTTGGAATTCACAGGCGTCGGACTGCACTCGGGTGCCCCTGTGACGATGCGGCTGTTGCCTGCGCCCGCCGGTTCAGGCATCGTTTTCCGCAGAACAGACCTCGACAACTTTGAGATTCCCGCAACGGGTCGAAACGTGGCGAAGGTGAGTTACGCGACGAGCTTGATGCGGCAGGGCGTCCTGATTTCGACCACCGAGCATTTGCTGAGCGCGCTGATCGGCATGGGCGTCGATAACGTCATCGTTGAGATCGACAACCTGGAGTTGCCGATTCTGGATGGAAGCGCGCTGCCTTACGTCGGAGCGATCCGCGAGTCTGGTATCAAGACCCAGCGCAGAAAGCGCGAGTCGATCAAGGTGCTGCGGCCGCTTGAGGTGCGCGAGGGCGACAAGTTCATCGGGCTGTATCCGGGCACGGGGTATCGCATCCAGTACAGGATTGACTTCCCTTCACCGATCGGGCGGCAGGAAACGAGCATCGACCTGGCGGCCGAGACATATGGAACTTTCATCGCACCCGCGCGAACCTTTGGCTACAAGGCCGACGAATCGAAACTGCGCGACATGGGATTGATTCGCGGAGCGAGCCAGGAGAACGCAATTGTGCTCGGGCCTAAGGGTCCGGAAAACGGGCCGCTGCGCTTCAGCGATGAGTATGTGCGGCACAAGGTGCTGGACCTGATCGGCGACCTGGCGCTGGCTGGACGGCGAATCGAAGGATTAGTCGTCGCCGAGCGCGCGGGACACGCGATGCATACTGCGCTCGTGGCCAAACTGATGAAGGATCGCTCGGCGTGGGAGCTGGCATATGTGCCGGCTGCGGCAGCAGAGCCTGAGGATGAGTCGCTTACGGTTGCGGCGATGCGGCGGCCGGCGTTGATGGGCGCGTAGGCGCACTCAAAACCCGAGGTCGAAGGCAGCCGAATTGGCTGCCCTTTCTATTTCCGGATTCTTTTCGCAAGATCGAAATTGTGCTCCGAAGAGTGCGGAAGATGAGGTTTTGTACCTTCCCACCCTTGCGACAAAAGCATCGCTAGAATGGGGCACCACTCGATTCGAGTTTCTACGGCCCGGAACCACCTAGACGAACAAGATGCACATCGGCGTGGGGCAGGCGACTTTTGTGCCTTCGTTGGCGAGCTTGCCGGTCGCGAGGTCGCGCGGGAAGATGGCGAGATTGCTTGAGTTCTGGTTGGCGACGAGCATCCAGTGTTCCGTGGGGTCGAGGGTGAAGTTGCGCGGAGTCTTTCCTCCAGTCCCCGTTCGCTCCATCGGCGTCAGAGCCCCGGTCGAGGGATCCGCTTTGAAGCTGTAGAGAAAATCAGTGCCGCGATTGGCGAAGTAAACAAACCGACCGTCCTTCGCAATTACCGTGTCGCAGCCCGTGTTTCCCTGAGGCGCATCCGTCGGATCCGGAAGCGGCGCATTCGGCGGAAGAAGATGCACGGTGACGACGCGCGTGAGGCTGCCATCGGCTTTATCCCACTTCAGAACGTCGACTGAGGAAGCCATTTCGTTCATGCAATAGGCCGTGTGACCGTTGGGATGGAAGTGAAGCGTGCGCGGACCTGCGCCCGGTGCGGAGTGATAGGCGCCTGCATTCTTGAGGACAGCGGTCTCCGTATCGAAGGTGTAGATGTGGATCATATCGCCGCCGAGGTCGTTGATATAGGCGAAGCGATTGTCTGGCGAGAAGGAGGCGAAATGAGCGTGGGCGGCTTCCTGGCGGTCGGGGTTCGGGCCGCGCACCGTGTAGTGCTCGCTCCAGACCAGCGGGCTGAGTTTGCCGTCGGTAACTTTGAAACTGGCCGCGCTGCCGCCGCCGTAGTCCGCTGCGAGAAGAACCCGGCCGGTGTGGTCGATGGCGCAGTGGCAGGTGCCTTTGCTGGCGGAGTTCTGGGCTGAGAGCTGCTCGAGTTTCCCGTCGAGAACGCGGAAGCTGGCGACTTTGCCCGTGGGCTTGCCGTTGAAACTATCGACCTCGCATGCCGCGAAGAGGTATTTGCGATCGGGAGAGAAGCAGATCCAGTCGACAGTACTGACGTTGGCCGCAACGCCGGCGGCGGTCAGTTCTCCGGTGGCTGGATTCCAGTCGAAAGAACGAATGCCTTCGGGTGTTCCAGAGGCGACGAAGACGCGTTGTACGCGCGATGAGGAGAAGCCCTTGGTTGCGGCGGCGGCGAGAGTGGCGGCAGAGGCGGACATTAGGAAATCACGACGAGAAAGATTTCGCATGGCAAATGCGATTGTCGCCGATGGAGCCGTACGACGGCAAAACATGCGGGATTATCGGCCTTGCGATGACGCCATCCGCGACGGCACGAGAAAACGCAGGCGCATCTGGTTGGATGCGCCTGCGCGACGAGGGAGACGTCGCTTGCGGTTCAACGTTCGAGTTTGAAGATCACGTTCACGGTGGTTTCGACTTCGACGGGCTGGTCGTTGAGCAAATACGGACGATAGCGCCAGTTCCTGACGGCGTCGATCGCGGCCTGTTGCAACATCTGCGGCCCGCTGACGGCTTGAAGGTTTTCGATCGTGCCGGACTTGGAGATCGTTGCCTGCAGAACGACGGTTCCCTGCACACCCACACTTTTGGCAATGATGGGATATTGCGGGACGCTCTTGTAGATCAGAAAACCTTCAACAAACTTTGATGGCAGGCGGATGCTTGAGGGAGCCGGGGGATGGACGACGGTGACGGGGCGGCCATTTCCGAACGGGCTGCCGTCGCCACCGGGAATTCCAGTGCCGGAATCGAGGGCGAGGTTGGAACTGGTGAAGGGCTGCTCCGGGCCGGAAGGAATTCTGATGATTGTCGGAATCCTCGGAGGTGCCGTGATGCGGCCGTTTTCGAGCTCCGAGAAATCGTGCGGTGCAGCAGCCCGCACGTGCGCAACTGGCGGTGGCGTTTCAGGCTGAGGTGCGGCTGGCGCGACAAGAAGAGACGGCATCATGTGGCTCGGCAGAGCATTGGGGTAGATGAGGGGAACGAGAACCAGTGCGACGAGGATAGAACCGTTGAGGGCGAACGCGGCGAACATCCAGCGGCGGCTGCGGGTCTTGATTCGGCCTGTCGATTCGAACGTGGAGTCTTCAAACATGGCGTGCCTCCCAGGGTGAATTCAGCCGCGCCGGTGGGAGGCGGAGAGCCTTTGAGCGCAGGCGGCCTCAGCCGCTCAATCGCGCTGGCTGGCGCGGCGTGCGGTGTTCAAGGTCCACCGTTCATCCCCATCGGAACCACTGTGCTGATGTAGACACCGCGGGTCTCGGGAATGTTCCTGAATGTTGTTCATCGGCTCCAGTAGTTTTCATCGAGACGGTGTGCATCCCGAGGAACAAAAGCAGATCTTTCGCGACGCTTACCCCATCGCGCGGCTGCACGGTGGGGCCCCAAGCGCGCGTCGCTCAGAATGACACGGATGTTGTGGCGAGCGGTCGTGTGCGACTCAGCGAAAGCTATGCGCCAACTTAGACCCGGTACGAGCAGGTATTTTCCGTAAGCGAAACTGATTCTCCATATGTCCGCAGGTGCGCTAAACTCCAAAGGATTCACCGCTGGAAGAGAATCGGAGCTCCAATGAAACTGCTTCGCTTGTTGTTGCTTGTTTTCGCCGCAATCGGGATGTCATGTGCCGTCGCGCAAGAAGCGCCACAACCAGCAAGTGCAACCGCCACCGGCAAAACACCAGACCCGGCAGCGACACTCGCCTACATTCACGATGCGTGGTCCACGCTGACCCGGTCTATGACTGAGTGCCACTCGCTGGTGGACATCAAGGTAACGGCGAATCCGATTCTGTATATGCCGGTAGAGGTGCAGGCGCCGCCCGAGGTTTCCGCGCTGAGCGAGAAGTGCAACGTGAAGGTAGCGACGCTGCCGCGGCGCATCGAAAAGCTGGGCGATGTTCGGCCGGAAGAGCTGCCGGCGGCGGGATTGCTTTATCTTCCGAATCCATACGTGGTGCCGGGCGGACGCTTCAACGAAATGTACGGGTGGGACAGCTACTTCATCCTGCTTGGGCTCGAAGCCGATCATCGCGAAGCGCTGGCAAAGGGAATGGTGGACAACTTCCTCTTTGAGATCGAGCACTACGGTGCGGTTCTGAATGCGAATCGCACATATTACTTGACGCGTTCGCAGCCGCCATTTCTGACGTCGATGATCCGCGCGGTCTACGAGAATCCGGCAAGCTTTGCGGCGACTCCAGCAGGGCGCACCGAAGGTCGCACGTGGCTGGAACATGCGTACACGCTGGCGGAGAAGGACTACTCTACCTGGACGCGGCCGGAGCACAAGGCAGGAATGACGGGGCTGGCCCGCTACTTCGACTACGGCACGGGCCCGGTTCCGGAGATGGCCGACGACAGTACTTACTACGCTGATGTAATCCGCTGGCTCGTGGCGCATCCGAAGGCAGTAAGCGGCGAAGAGGCCGGCGCGCTTTACCTGGTGAAGGGTACGGAGCATCCGAATGACGAAGAGGCTGCGCGGCTGAGGCAAACAAGCTGCGATGTGAAAACGAGCGTCGTTTGCATGCGCGCATACGCGGAGGGATACCGGTTGAGCCGGGACTTCTATGTGGGAGATCGCGCGATGCGCGAGTCGGGATTCGACCCCAGCTTTCGCTTCGGGCCATTTAGCGGATCGACGCACCACTATGCGCCGGTGTGTCTGAACAGCCTGCTCTATCGCTACGAGCGCGACCTGCAGCACATTGCGCTGGTGCTGGGAAAAGGGACAGAAGCGGCACGCTGGGGCAAGCGGGCGCAGCTGCGGAACGGGGCGATACACCGATATCTATGGAAACCGCAGCAGGGCGTGTTTGGGGATTACGACTTCCTGAAACACAAGTCGTCCGACTATGCGTACATATCGTCGCTGTATCCAATGTGGGCGGGCGTGGCGTCGCGCGAAGAGGCGAAGAAGGTGGTGGCAAAGCTGAACCTGTTCGAGCGGCCGGGCGGATTGTCGATGAGCAACACGAACTCGGGCACGCAGTGGGACGAGCCGTTTGGATGGGCTCCCACGAACTGGATCGGCGTGGCAGGACTACAGTCTGAGGGGTTCCGCGACGATGCGAAACGGCTGGCCGCGAAGTGGAATGCTACGGTTGATCAGGGGTTCGCAAACGACGGCACGATACGCGAGAAGTACAACGTGGTGTCGGGCAATGCGAACGTGCAGGTGAGCGCGGGGTACAAGACGAACGTGATCGGGTTCGGCTGGACGAATGCGGTTTATCTGAAGATGAAAGAAGTGATGGGCGGCCAGTTGAGGCAAGCCGCAGATTAGATTCGCGAACAATAGGGGCGCTTCCGAGATGGAAGCGCCCCGTTTGTTTTGTGCTGAAGTCGAGGCTATTCGGGCAGATTCTTTGTGCCGTTGATGTGGAAGTTCTTCGTCAGCGCTTGCGCGGACGTATCCGGCTGGCCGCCGCCGACGGAGAGAGCATAGTCACCCTCGGCGATCAAGGGTTCACCGGCTGCGGTGACCATGCTCAGGTCGCGATTCTTCAGCTCGAAGTGGACCTTTTGCGATGCCCCCGCGGCGAGGTGAACGCGCTGGAACCCGCGGAGTGCGCGGAGAGGCGCGCCTGCAACGTTCGGAAACTTGAGGTAGAGCTGGACAACCTCGTCGCCTTCGCGGCTGCCGCTGTTGGTGACGGTGATGTCGGCCGAGACCGGATCGCCGGCAGCAACGGTTTGCGTTGAGACGCTCAAGTCGCTGTAGGAAAACTTTGTATAACTGAGGCCGTAGCCAAAGGGATAAAGCGGCGTGCCCGTGAAGTAGCGATAGGTGCGGCCATTCATCGCGTAGTCTTCAAACGGCGGCAGTTGGTCGACACTCTTGTAGAAAGTGACGGGGAGTCGGCCGGCGGGATTGTTCTTGCCGGAGAGCGTTTCCGCAACAGCCGTGCCGCCCTCTTCACCCGGATAAAAGGCATCGAGGATCGCGCTGGCGTGTTCGTTTGCCCAATTCACGGCAAGGGCGCTGCCGTTGGTGAGCACCAGGATGACAGGCTTGCCCGTAGCGGCCACAGCTTTAAGCAGGTCCTCTTCGGGTTTGGGAAGATCGATGCTGGTGCGGTCGCCGCCTTTGAAGCCGGGTATGCTGACCTGCATCTCTTCGCCTTCGAGTTCACTGGTGATGCCTAGAACGGCGATAACGACATCGGCATTTTTGGCTGCTTCGACGGCCTCTGGTTTCGCACTGAGATCGACCTTGGACCAAACAAGCTCCGCGGTGGGCTTGCCGCTTTCATTAGGCGAATAATCGACCTTGAGCGCAGCAGGCTTTCCTGCTTCGAGGTGAACTGTGCCAAGTCTGGGATCATAAGGATCGCCGCCGAAGGACGAAGTCACGTTTTTGCCATCGAGCTGCACGCGGAAGAAACCGCTGGCTTTCAGGCCAAGGTTGTAATCGCCGGTTTCGGGCGCCGTGATAGAGCCCTCGTAGCGAATCACGAGTGGATGCACGCTGGCGGCCTCAGGCGGGATCGGCTGTGCCCCTGCATCAAGAGTGGGTTCGATTCGCGTGGCAACGGGCTTCATCGCCTCGGGGTTGTTGATGTTGCTCATGTCGAGCTTGGCGAAACTGACCTTGATGCCTGCCTTACCATCCACGGTAAGAGCAGAAGCCGGAACCGGCGTCGAATCGTGGCCAAGGAACTGCGTTCCGGAAACATAGGTTATGGTGTCGCCGGAAAACTCCTTGAGCAGCCCGTCGAGGATAGAGACGGTATACGTCGGGGAGCCATTGTAGTTGCCAAGAAGAACCTTGGTTTGATTGGCAAGCGGCCCGACCACGGCGATCTTGATGCCGCTGGTTTTGAGCGGCAGGATGCCGTCGTTCTTGAGAAGGACCATCGATTCGTTGGCGAGCTCATGGGCGAGCTGGCGATTCGCCGGGCTGTTCAGCTGGTTCTCATCGATCTTCGAGTAGGGAACGATCTCCGGCGGATCAAACATGCCGAGCCGCATGCGCGCAGTGTAGAGGCGCACCAGCGCGGTATCGATTTCACTCTCCTTGAGGAAGCCCTGCTTGACGGCGTCGCGATATGCCTTGTAATCGCTATCGTCCTTGACCAGGAATCCTCCATCGGCGCATTCGTTGTCCATGCCGCGCTGGAGGCTGATGGCAGAGGCCTCAGGCTGGGTGGGCTTGTAGTGATGGTTTCGGTAGATGTCGACGACGGCGCCGCAGTCGGATACCACGTAGCCCTGAAAGTTCCATTTACCGCGAAGCTGATCCTGCAGGAGAAACTGATTTGCGCAGCCGGGCTCGCCATTAATGCTGTTATAAGCGCACATGACGGAGCCAGCTTTGGCCTCGGTGACCGTGGCGCGAAAAGCGGGGAGATAGGTGTCGAGTTCATCGTGCTTGCTGACCGTGACGTCGGCAGTGTGGCGAGTAGACTCCGGGCCGCTATGGACGGCGTAGTGCTTGGGTGTTGAAATCGTGCGATAGTACTTCGGATCATCGCCCTGCATGCCGGTGACAAAGGCAACCCCCATGCGCGCGGTGAGGAACGGATCTTCGCCGTAGGTTTCCTGGCCGCGGCCCCAGCGCGGATCGCGAAAAATGTTGATATTGGGTGACCAGAAGTCGAGCCCCTGGAAGAACATGCTCGCGCGGTGTTCGCGGACGGCTTGCATGTGCTTGATGCGCCCTTCAGTGCTGATGACCACGGCCATCTTGTGGATGGCAGGCGTGTCGAAGGTGGCAGCCAGCCCGATGGGCTCGGGAAACTCCGTGGTGCCGTTGTTGATGACGCCGTGCAGCGCCTCGCTCCACCAGTCGTAGGCCGGAATATCGAGCCGCGGAATCGCGCGAGCCTGGTTGACGAGCTGACTCACCTTCTCGTCCAGGGTCATGCGATGAACGATATCGGCGGCGCGCTGCTCGGGAGGAAGGCTGGGATTGAGGTAGGCGGGCTTCTGATTGTCCTGCGCATAAGCAGTGAAGACGGCGGAGCACACGGCAAGGCCTGCAGCAAACGATCGAATTCGGGATAGGTTCATGAAGTTCCTCGCGGCAGAATGGATCGCTGGAAGCACTTTGGCGACAAAGAAAGCGTTATCCACCCACCGGAAGCCAACGGTAAAGTGCGGGACGGGGTCTGGTCAAGACGTAATCATGCGGAAATATTCCTAAGAAAATCGCTTTTCTTAGAGCGAACTCGAGAGGCGTAACCTTTCAGTGATATAGCACGTAAGAGAGAGTAAGAAAGGGAAACTGCAGATGCGGGACGACGGAAGCAGCGTCCTCGATAGGTTTCGGCAAGGCGACGTGGACGCCTTCGAGACGCTTTTCCGAACGCATCAGCGGTCTGTCTTCGGCTGGGTGCTTCGCATCGTGCGCGATGCGGGTGCGGCAGAGGATGTGACGGTCGAGGCCTTCTGGCGGATGCACCGCGCGCATGCTCGCTTCGACCCGGCACGGGAATTTGAGCCGTGGGCGCGGCGCGTGGCAACACATGCAGCACTGGACTGGCTGCGAAGGCGAAAGCCCGAAAACAGCATACCGCCGGAGACGTGGGAGAGCGTGCCGGCGCCGGGCGCGACAGATGCGGCTGTTACGGCGGAGATTCGACAGAAAACTGCCGCAGCGTTTGGACGGTTGCCGGTGAAGTTGCGGGTGGCTGCAATGTTAGCCGTGGTGGAAGACAGGCCGCACAAGGAAGTTGCAGAGGCATTGGGCATCACGGTGGCGGCAGTGAAGCTTCGAGTGTTTCGCGCGCTTCGGTTCTTGAGAAAAGATTTGCAGAAACAGGGGATTACACCATGACGAAGGACAGGGATCAGGGATCAGGGGTCAGGGATCAGGAAGGGCAGATAAAGCAGATGCTGCGGGAAGCATTGCCACCGCTTGGAGCGGATGCAGAACCCGATCACGATTTGTGGCCGGCGATGCTGCGACGGATGGACGAGCAGAACTCGCGCGGCACTGCTTCGGTTCCCTGGTTTGACTGGGCGCTCGCAGGCGGACTGGTGGCGTTTGCAGCGATCGCTCCACGCACCATACCGGTGATCCTCTATTACCTGTGAAACCAAGCGGGGATAGTCCCGCGGGAAGTGAGGTTCCGATGAAAACGCATCCGTATCTCAGGGCATTTCTGGCGGGCATCCTGGTGCCAACGCTGGTTCTTCCGCTATTGCTGATTGCGTTTGTCATTCTTCGGCTGGGAATGAGAATTTCGTTCCCGATTGAGCGTGGACTGGTGTTTCCGATGGCGCTGGTGCCCGGCCTCTGGGGCGTATGGAGCATGCTGTGGCAGTGGTCGCGCGAGCGCACGCATCTGCCTCTTGGATTGCATGGAGCATTTTTGCCGTTGTTGATGATGCCGGTCGGTGCTTTCATAGCTACACAGGCGGGGGTGCTGAGCCTAGGCGCATCGTCTGCAACGTGGTTCAACACGATTTCGATTCCGTATGCGCTGATTGCCTGTTTCCTGGCAGCCGCAATCGCGGCATATTACCTGGCATGGAAGTACATTGTGGGGTTTGCGAACCGGGTGCTGGGAATCGCGTAAATGCAGCCGCTAGCTCTTAGCTGGCCGTGGTGAAATGCATTTTCTTCAGCGAAATTGCAATCCGCCAGGGGGCTACGCCGTTGGAGCAAAGAAATCCTGCAGGCCGGCGCGCTGGGCGTGGGCGGCCATGGTCGATTGAATCTCGAGCGCGAGGGCGAGGGCGTTGCGGCCCTGGCGTGCCGTCACCAGCGGTTCCCGGCGCGTGCGCACGGATTCGAGGAACGACTGAATTTCGAGACGCAGCGGCTCGCCAGGTGTGACGGGCGGCTTGAGGAACGACAGGCCGGGGTTGGGGCTTGCTGCAACACCCGCATTGCTTGCGGCTGCCAACTGCGCCATCACAGCGGGGTCGACGCGACCTCCGGCGATGGCGGCCGCGATTTCGGGCGTGATGCTGGCATCGAGGC
Organism: uncultured Acidobacteriaceae bacterium; assembly: GCA_963735215.1. Taxonomy (GTDB): domain Bacteria; phylum Acidobacteriota; class Terriglobia; order Terriglobales; family Acidobacteriaceae; genus Telmatobacter. The sequence goes on from CAVTKF010000024.1 coordinate 630,961, forward strand.
GAATGGCGAGCAAGTCTTGCCGGGCGTAATCGATGGAAACGTAACTGCGCGGCTGAAAGAACCGCAGCTTGCGGACGCGTTCGGTAGACACGCGCGATGCGGTGAAGTTGGCTACGCAGCCGGATTCGAATTCGATGCGAACGTTGGCGATATCGACCTTGGGCGAGAGGATGGGAAGGCCGACCGCACGTACTTCGCGCACAGGCGAATTGGCCATCGTCAGTACGATATCGAGATCGTGAATCATCAGGTCAAGCACCACATCCACGTCGAGCGAGCGCGGCGTGAATACCGAGAGGCGATGCGCTTCAAAAAACATGGGACGGCGAAGATGCGGCTGCACGGTGAGGACCGCGGGGTTAAAGCGCTCTAGATGTCCCGGCTGCAAGATGCGGTTGTACTTCTCAGCAAGGACAAGCAGTTCGTCGGCTTGAGCAAGCGTGGCGGCGATGGGTTTCTCGACGAGCAGGTCGAGACCGCCCTCAAGCAGCACTGACGCAACCGCGTGATGGTGCTGGGTGGGGACAGCAACTGTGGCAGCGTCCACCTGTAGATTCGCCGCGAGCAGATCTTCAATCGAAGCGAAGACGGGGACGGCGTAATTCGCCGTCACTTCACAGGCACGTGCTGCGTCAGGCTCCACGGCAGCGACAAGAGTGACGCCCTCGCCGGCTGTTTCAAGTTCGCGATAGACACGAAGATGATTGCGGCCGAAGGCGCCCGCTCCAATGACGGCAACGCGCAAATTGCCTTCTCTTGCTATTGCTATGCCCCTTTGCCTTCGACTGCCTTGAGGCAGCGGGTGTAGAGCTCAAGCAACTGGGTCACGTGCTCTTCAGGCTTGGGCGCTGAGGCGCCGCTAAAGCCGGTAGAGCCCGCAGCGGGACGTCCCACGCCCGTGGTTCCAGCGACAAATTTGAGCAGATCGAGAGCGATGTCTTCATTGCGGCGGGCGCCGAGACCCGCGGTATTAAGGGCATCCATGCTGATAAGTCTCCGAAGAGAGATGCTACCAGATGAGCCGGTTGCGCGCAGCCTTGAAGCCCTCGCCGGCAGCCGAGGGCGACGATGATTTGGCTAGTGGCGCGGACGCGTCCCATGCTTGGGAAATGCTCGAAACTGGTTAGTCGAAGAGGCTTGTTAGAAACATCGCTCAGTGCCTTCTGGCGCGATTGATCAGCAATTGAAGGACAGTTTCAAGCCCCGTGGTGCCTTTACGCGAGCTCGCTTCGCCGCGCTCAAACTCAATCCAGCCTTCGTTGAAGCCGTCGAGCATACGGATGCGTGGCGTGGGGTTCTGCATGCCCTGCGAGAGAAAAAGCGACTCCCACGATTCGCGCGGGACAATCTGCGCGCGAACCGGGCGGCCAAGCAGGCGTGAGAAAGCGCTGGCGATATTGTGCGGCATGACGCGCGTGGGGCCTTCGAGTTCGACTACGCGATTTCCTGTCCAGGTCTCCTGTAGAAGCTGGGCGGCGAGGTTCCCGATGTCGGCGGTAGCGACCATGGGAACGGCCCGGTCGAGGGGCTGCAGGAAACTCGAAACCACGCCTTCATTTTGCGCGCTCGCGACGTCCCAGGATGAATTCTCCATGAACCATGCGGGGCGAAGAAACGTGACAGGAACGGGAAGCCCGCGAAGAGCGTCTTCAATTATGGTGTGCTGGGTGAGGAGATTGGTTTCCTTCGCGTCTGCTCCGATCGTGGAAAGGTAGACAACTTTGCCCGGCTTCGCCGCTGCGATGGCCAACTTGAGCGCGAATGCGACGGCATGAGCTTCAGGGAAATCCGCCTTGGGATCGAAGACGGGCGGGACGAGTACAAACACGCCTTCGGTGCCTTGGAAGGCTTCGGTCAAGCCTTTGACATCGAAGATGTCGGCAACGGCCACCGCGCAGCCACGCCGGGCCCACGCCTCACCCTTGCTTTCATCGCGAACGATGGCGCGGACGCTCCGACCCGAGTCCAACAAGCTGCGGGCAACCACGCTGCCCACGTTTCCAGTAATACCAGTGACTCCAAACATTCAATTCTCCAAGGACTTCAATTCTGATCTGGATATGAGATGCTGCACCCTCCGCGCGCGATACTCTGAATTGAAGATGCGAGCAGAATGACCTCGCGGAGTTTGAGTCCTTAACCATGAGCCGCGTTGAGAGCTGGTTTCGTAACCCGATTTTTCTTCTCGCCTTGGCTGCGGGGCTTATTGCCTTTGTGGTGCAGTCCGGCGAGCTTGGCAGTGCGGATACTATGCACCGGCTGCAGTCGACGCATGCGTTCTGGACGTCGGAACCGCCGGTGTTTGCGAGCGAGTATCCCGAGTTTGGGGTGCACGGGCGGAATGGCACAATCCAAAGCTGGTATGGCATTGGGCAGTCGCTTCTGATGCTGCCTTCGGACATCCTGGGCACCTACATTGAGAAGCTGCACGCGTTCGATCGGTACGGCGAGACTGATCCAACCGTGCGCGACATCGTGGTCACCTACCTGACGCAGATGTTTGTGACAGTGCTGACCGCGCTAGTGTGCTTCAAACTGCTGCGGCAATTTGCGTTCAGCGTAAACCAGTCGGTGGCCGGAGTGCTGGCATTTCTACTGGCGACGACGCACCTGCACTACACGCAGAACATGATGGAGAATAACTACATCTGTCTGCTTACTCTGGCCGGTTTTGCATTCACCTATGAATGGCTGCAGACCGGGAGCAGGCGCGCGCTGCTGATCGGCACTGGGGCGTTCGGGCTGAACCTGCTGACGCGGCTGACAACCGGGATGGACCTGCTGGCAGGTGCGCTCTTCGTGCTGCTGGTACTGTGGTTCGAAGGCGTGCGCGGGCGTGCACTGTGGGAGCGTTGCCGCACGTATGCCCTGGTTGCAATCCCGGTGTTCTGCTTCTTCGGGTTCCTCGACAGGCTGTATCAGTTCTACCGATTCGGATCGTTCACGAACACCTACGTGAGCCTGGTAGCGAAGGAAGCGATTGCACGCGATCCGAGCCTGCCGTCGAATTATCCGTGGACGGCGCCGTGGCACGTGGGATTCTTCGGTGCACTGTTTGCGCCGGAGAAGTCGATCTTCCTGTTTGATCCGTTGATCATCCTGGCACTGATTCTATTGGTGCTTCACTGGCGAAGGCTTACGCCGGCCGTGCGGGCCTATGGCATTGCGACTTGCCTGATGTTGCTGGCCTACCTCAGCTTTTATGCGCGGTATTTCGCGTGGGCTGGAGATTTCGCATGGGGCGATCGATATGTTTCGACAGCGGTGCAATTGGTGGCGCTGATGGCAATTCCCCTGCTGCTTAAATATCGACACGAAGCGGGAAAGCTGATCTGGACAGCGGGGATCGTGCTGTTATGCGCGAGCTTTGTGATTCAGGTTGCATCGCTGATGTTCTGGATGTCGCTGGAAATCTACCAGGAGGAAACGCTCGGCCATCCTACTTTTGTGATCGCTTTGCGGGCGAAGAACATCGTCGCCTTCGCGCTGGGCAAGATGGACGCATGGCGTCTCAACAACGTTCCCATGACGCAGGATCCTTGGGATTACGTGCACATTACGTGCTGGAATTTCCTGCCATTTGTCCTGCGGCGTGTAGGCGAAGCTCCTGCGTCGGTCGTGCGCGTGGCGTTTGTGGTGTGGTATGCGGGCCTTGCAGCGCTGGCGGCGACCCTCGTGCGACTTCGATTCGTTACACGGCATTTGCAAGAGAGTTAGCCGAGGCAACGGATGGCCTCCGCGACAGGCGTTAGTCTAAACGGATGAGGGCGGCGTACATTGCGTTGGGAGCGAACCTCGCAAGTTTGGCGGGACCGCCAACTGCTACGCTTTGCGCGGCCACAAAACGGCTGGAAGAAATCGGCCAGCTTACCGCCAGGTCATCGCTATACAGCACTGAGCCCGTGGGGTTCGCAGATCAGCCACGATTTGTGAATGCAGTTGTGACGTTGAAAACAGAGTTGGATCCGCACACGCTACTGAAAGAATTGTTGGCCATCGAAAGGGCTTTTGGGCGGGACCGCCTAAATGGAATTCAGAATGGTCCCCGGTCGCTCGACTTGGATATCCTGCTCATGGACGATCTTGAAATTCATGAGGCGGGACTGGAACTTCCCCATCCAAGGTTGAGCGAGCGTGCTTTTGTCCTTGTTCCTCTGCATGAGATTGCTCCTGAATTGAGAATCGCCGGTCGGGGAAAGACGGTGGCTGAATTGTTGCAGGCGCTGCATCAAAGCCAGACAGGGGAAGCCAATGCTGTGGTGCGGATGGAGAGCGATCAATGGCGTGCTGCGGCGCAATCGTAGAGCCGCGTTGGCGCTTGCCGTTCTTCTGGCTACCTCAGTTCTCTGCGCGCAACAGCCCGTCGCCCTCACGCTGACGGTTGTCGACAAGTCGAACGCTGCAATTACCGGCGCAAGCGTACAGGAAGCCGGCGGACCGCTGCTGGGCCGCACCGATACCAATGGTCAGCTTACCATTCACTGTCGTATTCCCTGCCGTCTCCGTATCGAGGCACAGGGGTTTGCCGGGAAGTTCGTTGAACTGAGCGCGAGCACAACCATCCAGCTTGATGCAGCCGGTGGCAGCCAACAGGTCACGGTTACGGCCTACCGTGCGCCCCTGGGAACATTGGAGAGCCCGGTGACTACGCGGGTTTTGTCGGAATTCGCATTGAGCACAACCGCATCGGCGACGATGGACGGACAGATGCGTCAATTGCCCGGCGTGGAGTTGTTCCGGCGATCGAGTTCGCTGGTGGCCAATCCTACGTCGCAGGGCATCAGCCTGCGAGGACTGGGTTCGACGTCAGCAAGCCGGACGCTGGTCACCGAGGACGATGTTCCACTGAATGATCCGGTGGGCGGCTGGATCCACTGGGAGGAGCAGCCGGAACTGGCGATCGATCGCATCGAAGTGGTGCGTGGAGGCGCCAGCGATCTGTATGGGTCGAGCGCGATCGGGGGCGTGGTCAACGTGGTGGCGGCGCGGCCTACAGGCACATTGGGCGAGGTCCGTTCGAGCTACGGCGGTCCGGGTACGTATGACACCAGCGGCCTGCTCGAGACGACGCTTGGCGCGTGGGGATTGCTCGCGTCCGGCGGCGTCATCGGCACAGACGGCTTCATTCAGGAGGCTCCCTACCAGCGTGGGCCGGTCGACACAGCTTCGAACATGCATGGGCAAAACGGGCTGATCGACGGCGAGCATAATCGCGGACCACTGCGCTTGTTTGTGCGCGGAAGCGGATTCAACGAAGCCCGCGCAAATGGAACGCCATTTCAGCAGAATGGGACGCGGCTGTGGCGCTATGCGACAGGCGCGGACTGGCAGGGCGCACGCAACGCTATTGCGACGCTCCGCGTGTATGGATCAACGGAGCACTATCGGCAGACCTTCTCCAGCATTTCGAATGCGCCGACTGTCGCGAATCCGGCTTGTTCCTTTCGTTGCGGGGAGACGCCGACGCGATTCTCGCTGATACCGGACAACGAGCTTGGTGCGGCGGCGCACTGGAACCAGCCGATCGGCGCGGAGTTGCTGGTGATCGCCGGAGCGGATGTACACGACGTGCGCGTCTGGGACCGCGAACAGACCTTTGGCACGACGCCGACGTTAACCAATCTGCACGATCACCAGCGCGACTCCGCCGGCTATGCGGAAGCGATGTGGACGCACAAGGCATGGTTGGTAACTGCATCGAGCCGGCTGGACTGGTTCCAGAATTACGACGTGCATCTGGTGGCGTGGAATGGCTCGACGTGGGTACCGGCCGCAACCCAGACCCCATCACGCGACGAGCTAATCTTCGACCCGCGCATGGGGATTTCGCGCAAACTCGGCAGTCATTGGGCACTGTCCGCATCGGGTTTCCGCGCTTTTCGCGCGCCGACGCCGAGCGAGCTCTACCGCTCGACGCAGGTCGGCAATAAGCTCACGCTGCCCAATCCGTCGCTGCTGAGCGAGCGCGCAACGGGATGGGAGACTGGCGTCGCGAGTGAGTGGCGCTGGGGAACCATCCGCACGACCTATTTTGACACCGAGGTCAACCGGCCCATTGTTGCCGTAACGACGAATCCAAACTCGTCGCCGATCCTGCTGCTGCGTCAGAACCTCGGGCAGATTGAAAGCCGTGGGGTGGGAATCGATGCTGAAGTGGCTCCGAAGCGCTGGCTCGTCCTGGACGGCGGCTATCAATACGCGCACGCGGTCGTGTCGCGCGGAACGCAGGATCTGGGCAACTGGATTCCCGAGGTGGCACGGAATATGGCGACGCTGAATCTGCGCGCGTTTCGGCCGCATCTAGGCACATTGAGTTTGCAGAGCAGATTGAGCGGACGCCAGTACGACGATGATGCAAACCTTTTTCTGCTGCATAGCTATTTCCGCCTCGATGCGTATGGTTCGCACAACTTCGGACCGCACCTCGAAGTCTTCGCGGCCGGCGAGAATCTCTTCGATCGCAGTATCGAAGTCTCAAAGACGCCAACGACGACGCTGGCAACGCCGCGTGTGGCGCGTGCAGGATTGCAAGTGACGTTTGGCAGCGCGAACTAGAAACAGGTTGCACGACTCCCGTTTTGAAAGGGCACGCCTTCAGCCGTGCCGCAAAAGCCGCATAAACAGCGGGGCTTTAGCCCCTGAGGGAAGCTTGCAACACGCAGCGAACATTTGTGCAACCAGTTATAGTTCGCATTCAGCAATTCTTAAGAAATCAGCCACTTCGCAACAAATCTTTACACAACGAATTTGCAAACGTGGTGTTTCAGCGAGTGTGAGTGGCCCGGAACGATTTAAGTCACCGCCGTCACAGAAGGAGAAACACCATGAGACTCTTCAAGCTCGTACTTGTGGCGGCACTGACTGCAGCGCCTGCCATGACCTTCGCCCAAACAACCACGCCGGAACAGCCGAAGAATCCGATTGTGAAACGCGAGTTCAACCAGCAGCGACGCATTGGAAACGGCATCCACAACGGCCGCCTCACTCCGCGGCAGGGCGCACGCCTTGAGCACCAGCAGACGCGGATTCATCGCCAGGTACATGCGATGCGTACGCGCCAAAACGGCCGCCTGACCATGCGAGAGCGCCGCATGATCCATCGCCGGCAAAACGTGGCATCGCGCAGGATCTTCCGCGCGAAACACATGCATCGCCGCATCGGGTAACGCAGAACAGATGCGGGGATTTCGCAATGAATTCCCCGCAGCACTGTCGCGCACCGCTCACCAGCTAGAATGACGAAGTGAGTCTCGCATTCAACCTGCTTAACACGACTGAAAATGGCGGCCGGCGTGGGCAAATGCATCTGCCACATCAAACGGTCGAGACACCCGTGTTCATGCCGGTTGGCACGGCAGGCAGCGTGAAAGCCGTGCCGCAGGAGACGGTTGAGGCGCTCGGCGCTCAGATCATTCTCGGCAACACCTATCATCTTTATCTTCGGCCGGGGCATGAGGCGATCCGGCGCATGGGCGGACTGCATCGCTTCATTAGTTGGCCGCGCGCCATGCTGACCGATTCCGGCGGATTCCAGGTCTACAGCCTCACGCAACTGCGCAAAGTCACGGATGAAGGCGTGCGCTTCCGGTCGCATTTGGATGGGAGCAGCCACTTTTTCACCCCGGAGCACTCGATGGATGTGCAGATCGCGCTTGGCGCGGACATCTGCATGGCCTTCGATGAGTGCACCGAATATCCAGCAGACCGTGCTCGTGCCGAAGAGAGCTTGCGCTTGACGATGGCGTGGGCTCGACGCTCGCTCGATCATTTTCGCGCGCACCAAGGTGAGGTGCCTTGGCGCGATGACTTCGACGGGCAGACGCAAAAGCTCTTCGGTATTGTGCAGGGCGGTATGTACCACGACCTTCGCCGCGAGAGCGCAGACCGGCTGGTGGAGATGAACTTCGACGGCTACGCGATCGGCGGCCTCAGCGTGGGGGAGCCGCGCGAATTGACACTCGAAGTGATCAGCGAGGTCCTTCCGTTGCTGCCGAAGGACAAGCCTCGTTACGTAATGGGCGTTGGTTATCCCGACGAGATTGAGCTGTATGCGCGCATGGGCGTGGACATGATGGACTGCGTTCTGCCAACCCGCGCGGCTCGCCACGGATTATTGTTCACGAGCCAGGGACGTGTAAACATAAAGAACAAGCAGTATTCGGAAGACCATGGCCCTGCCGATCCAGCGTGCGACTGCATGGTTTGCCGGCGCTACTCTCGCGCGTACCTGCGGCATCTTATTCAGTGCGGAGAGCCCCTGTCAGGCACGCTGAATACGATCCACAATCTTGCGTACTACCTGGGAATCATGAAGCGCGTGCGCGCGGACCTTGCGGCAGAGCCGGTCAGGCGTTGATTGCAGAGCCGAGCAACTGCTTGAGTGCCTGCACGTACTCTGCAAGAGCCTGCCGTCCGTTCTCGGTAATGCGGTAGAGCGTTTGCGGCTTGCGCATGACAAATTTCTTTTCAACCGCGATATAACCGGCCTCTTCGAGCTTGAGCAGTTGCGCGCCGAGGTTGCCGTCGGTCGAGCCGGTCTTTGCGCGCAACCACGTGAACTCCGCCTCTTCCACGCCGGTGAGCAGCGAGAGCAGCGCCAGTCGCAGTTTGCCGTGAATCACGGGATTGAGTTCCGGCAGCTCAGGCATGAGCCGTGCCGCGCATCTTGCGGACGCGCGCCTCTGCAACCATGCCGTAGATACCGAAGACAATCTGGCAGAAGAAGATCGCGACCAGGAATACAACCGTGAGCTCCTTGCTTTTTCCAAAGCAGGCGAAGACTGTTACTGCCCACCAGACAACTGCGCAAGCAAATTGCATCTTCCACTTCAGAATCATGGCGGAGGTAGCATTTGCCGTCCCGAGCATGGCTCCGACTGCGGCGATCAGAATGTGCTGATCGATTCTGCCGCTGATGCCCAACGACAGAAATAGGAGGAACATCGAAATTCCTGCAGCGATCCAGATGGAACCAATCGAACGTCCCAGGTTGGTGTTTGGATGACTGCTGCTTTTGATCGAGATGAGAACCCCGGTAAGCACGCAGGCACTGATCATGGTTACGGGCCACGCCATGGTGCTATGACCCAGCGCCGCCCAGAAGATCGCGACATAATAGGCCATCCCCCACAGCACAAACGTCCAGCCCCAGCTCTCGGTAGTGCGGCGACCTTCGGTCATCATGCTCTCAATCAGAGCCAGCCTGTCTTTCAGGTCCTTGGTGCTCGTTTCTTCCTGCATGGAAATCTCCTTCGCGTGCGTTCGATTTACGATCAATCGACAAGATGTACTCTATATTATAGAGTGCTCTGCGTCAAGGATAATCTCGCATTGCCCAGAAGCATCGCAGAATCAGCTATCTGTCGAGCTGTTTCACGAAGAAGTCAGCCATGATGTGGTTCGCTTCGATGGCTTCAGGCAGGCGCGGGTCGTACCAGAAGGCATGAGGTAGCGCATCGTAGACCACAAGGCGTGCGTCGATCCCGGCGTTCAAATAGGCGCGGTGCAGGTTGACGGTGCCACTCAGCAGCAGGTCTCGTCCGCTGGTGACAAAGAGCGTCGGCGGCAGGCCGCGCAGGTCGCCGTAGATGGGCGAAAGAATCGGGTCTTTAGGATCGGTGGAGGCTACATAGAACGGGTCGTGCGCGCCCGGCTCGGGCGGATCGAGATGGCCCGCAAGGCCACGCAAGGCGTACATTGCCTGAGAATCACCAGCGCGTGCAAAGTCGCCCATCCCGCTAAAGATGCCGATGGCCGCAGGCATGGGCAGGCCAAGCTGCTTGATCTTCGCTGCGACTTCGGCGGTGAGGATGGCGCCAGCTGAGGTTCCGTAGATGACGATGTGCTGTGGTTTGTAGGTTTTCAGCAGTTCCTTGTAGACGGCGATTGAATCATCGACCGCGGCGGGGAATTTGACCTCGGGCGAAAGGCGGTAGAGGACGGCGACGACCTTGATGCCGCTGTAGCTGGCGATGGGGATCGACTCGGTGTAGGAGCCGGAGTCGGAGTTGAAGCCGCCACCGTGCAGGTTCAGCAGTACCTTGTCCTTGTTCTTGTCGGGCATCCCTTCCGGCGTAACGATGCGTACAGGCACGCCGGCGATCTTGTCTTCGACGATGGTGTTGGGGCAGAGCTTTGTCCACTCAACGCGGGCGCGGGCCGTATAGGCGTCGGTTCCTTTCCGCCGCGCTTCGAGGGGCTGCGGAGGACCTTGATCAGGCTCGGCACGGCTGATGGACTTCTGCGCCTCTGGACTGACAGTCTGCGGGACGGGCACCACACGTGTGACGTGCGCGGTACCGCTGGCGTCGATGTAGCTGGTGTCGCGGCTGGGCGCTTCGGCGGCAGTGGTGGGAGCGGGTTGCTGCGCGAGAAGCAGTGAAGAGGAAAACAGCAAAGCCATTCCAGCAAAGCGCGAGATCATCAACATCGAATCGTTGCCTCCAAAGAAAGTTCACGCGTGGCGCCGCACAAAGTGGTTCGAACGGTCCACAATAGCAGACGCGTGGGAATGCGCCCGGCAATTGTCGGTATCTGTTGGAATTTCAACGCCGAAATCGGGGGTTCGCTGGAGGAATGCGTCATGATTGCGAGAATCTGGCATGGATATACGAAGCCCGAACACGCCGATGCTTACGAGGCTAAGCTGAAACCCGAACTGCTGCCCGGAATGAGCAAGATTCCGGGATATCGCGGCGGCATTGTGCTTCGGAGGGCGTTGGGCGACGAGATCGAGTTCATCACCATCATGGTGTGGGAATCGACGGAAGCCCTGAAAGCGGTGGCAGGGTCTAATTATGCGGTAGCAATCATCCCCGAGGACCGTCTGCGGTATCTTTCGCGATACGACAAGCAGTCGGCGCACTATGAGATTCGATCGCTGCAGGGGTTGGCCGGACTCGTCGGATGAGGTTGTGCAAATTCCTGCTGCCGTCTTTACGCCTGGTGCGTTACATTGAATTCCCATGACAGCTATCGCTTCCCCCGTGATTCACAACCTGGTCGGCGGCAAGTGGGTGACCTCCACGAGTCCTGCCGGAATTGAACTTCTGAATCCTGCAACCGGCGAGCCGCTAGGACATTCGCCCGCGGGTTCGGCTGCCGAGGTAGACACCGCGGTGCAGGCAGCGCACACCGCGTTCGCCTCGTGGCGCAGAGTTCCTGCCGTCGATCGCGTGCAATACATGTTCAAGTTGAAGGCGCTGCTTGAATTGCATCTGGATGAGCTCGCCAGCTTGATCACCATCGAGAACGGCAAAACCCTGGCCGAGTCGAAGGCCGAACTGCGGCGCGGTATCGAGAACGTCGAGGTCGCCTGCGGAATCCCGGTGCTGATGCAGGGCTACTCGCTCGAGGATGTGGCGCCGGGCATCGACGAGATCATGGTGCGTCAGCCGCTGGGCGTTTGCGCCGTGATTACGCCGTTCAATTTTCCGTTAATGATTCCCCTGTGGTTTTTGCCGTACGCGATTGCGACTGGCAACACCGTAGTGCTGAAGCCGAGCGACCGCGTTCCCTTCTCTGCTGCGCGGCTTCTTGAACTCATTCAGGAGACGGGTCTGCCCGACGGCGTGGTGAACCTTGTCAACGGCGGAAAGGCCGCGGTGGATGCGTTGCTCGATCATCCGCTGGTGCGTGCAGTGAGCTTTGTGGGATCGACGCCGGTGGCGCGGCACGTCTACGCGCGCGGCTCGGCCAGCGGCAAGCGCGTGCAATGCCAGGGCGGAGCCAAGAATCACGTGGTGGTGCTGCCCGATGCCGACCAGGAGACCACGACGAAGATCATCGCCGATTCAGCATTTGGCTGTGCCGGTCAGCGATGCCTCGCCGTAAGCGTGACGGTAACGGTGGGTGAGGCGAAGGACTGGTTCCGCGAATCGATTGCGGCGGCAGCCAGTTCGATGAAAGTGGGCAACGGGCTCGATCCGGCGAGCCAGATGGGGCCGGTGATTACGCAGGCGAGCCGCGAGCGGGTTGTTGGCCTCATCGGGCAGGGAGCGGAGCAGGGCGCACAGACCATCGTGGATGGGAGACGCGACCAACGCGGAACGGCGGCGCCGGTTCATTCGTCGGGCCGACGGTGCTGGACGGTTTGCCCGCGACGAGTCCGCTGATGGAGACGGAGATATTTGGGCCGGTGCTTTCGGTCGTCCACGCAGACACGGTCGATGAAGCCGTGGCGATGATCGAGCGCTCCGCCTACGGAAACGCCAGCTCGATCTTCACTTCGTCGGGAGCTGCGGCACGCAAATTCCGGACTTCCGTTTCGACGGGGAATGTCGGCATCAACATCGGCGTTCCCGCGCCGATGGCGTACTTTCCCTTCTCGGGATGGAAGGGCAGTTTCTTCGGCGTTATGCACGCGCAGGGACGCGATGCCATCGAGTTCTTCACCGATAAGAAGGTGATCGTGGAGCGCTGGCCGAAAGAGTGGTCGCGAAAGTTCTGAGCGCACGCGTGCGAGCTGAATCTCCTTGTGCGGTCACGAGCAGTATAGGCGGCAAAACCACGGAATGAGGTATTAAGACGCCAAAGGGAACGGGATACGCAACCAACCGGTTGCGGTTTACCCCCTATTACCCGGCCTCTGTGGGTAAATTCCTTGTTTTCAAGAGTTTAAAAGGGAGGTGTCGGCGCAAATTACTCTGTTAATTATACTTAGCCGTAGATTATTCCTGGCAAAGGGGTTACCGGCGAGAAACAACGACGGGGCATGAGGCAATTCCGACCCGAGGCGGTTTGATTGCAGGGACATTTCGGACCTACATTCCATTTTGCGCCGGGGAGGGGAAATATTATGCAAAAGCGCGGAGGATTTTATTTGACTGAATTAGCGTGATTTAGGCAAAACGACCCGGGGGTAGGGAGTTGACAGCACGATTCGAGGTTGATCGGAACGTTGCCGTTTGATGCGAGTGACACTGCGCCGGCCCGGCTCCTCGACATCCCGGTCCCAAAGCGAGGGACCGGGGGCACCCTCGACTGCATAAAAACGCCTTTGAGATCGGGGCCACCCGCCGCCTCGATACGAGTCGATGAATGAATCCGTGACGGAATCCTCCATAAGTAGAAATGAAGAAGGCCCGGCTTGCGCCGGGCCTTTTAAGTTGAATGAAGCTGTTGTTCGGGCCGCCGATGTTATTCGGCTGCCATCTCTTCGGCTTCGCCTTCCTGGCGCATAAGTTCGAGTTCGCGCTCGGCGGCTTCGATCTCTGCCGAAACTTCCTGCTGGACGCGGGCTGCCGCTTCTTCCAACTCCGGTGAGAGCTGGACGTTGCGGTAGTACTCGAGGCCCGTGCCTGCCGGGATGAGCCGGCCGACGATGACGTTCTCCTTGAGGCCACGGAGATTGTCGATCGCTCCGTTGATGCTGGCCTCGGTGAGAACGCGTGTCGTCTCCTGGAAGCTGGCAGCAGAGATGAAGCTGTCGGTCGAGAGCGATGCCTTGGTGATGCCAAGCAGGAGCGGACGACCGAGTGCCGGACGGCCACCTTCCCTGACAACGCGCTCGTTCTCTTCGCGGAAGCGGAACCGATCGACCTGCTGTTCCAACAAGAAGTTGGTATCGCCCACTTCGTCGATCCGCACCCAGCGCAGCATCTGACGGACAATCACTTCGATGTGCTTGTCAGAGATGGCCACGCCCTGCAGACGGTAGACTTCCTGGATTTCGTTCACCAGGTAAGCCTGCAGTTCCTTCTCGCCCAGCACGGCAAGAATGTCGTGCGGGTTCAACGGACCGTCCATCAGCGGGTCGCCGGCACGAAGGCGTTCACCTTCCTGCACGTTGACGTGGATGCCCCGAGGTACTGAGTATTCCTTCTCGTCGCCGTTGTCAGCCGTAACGTAGATCTTGCGCTGCCCCTTCTGCACTTCGCCGAAGCGGACCACACCATCGATCTCGCTGATGATGGCCGTCTCACGCGGCTTGCGGGCTTCGAAGAGCTCGACCACGCGCGGCAGACCGCCCGTGATGTCCTTCGTACGCGTGCTCTCTTTTGGAATCTTCGCGAGCACATCGCCAGGACCCACTTCATCGCCGTCCTGCACCATGAGGTGAGCACCACGAGGCAGCAGGTACCGCTTGTGTGCCTTCGCATTCTTCACTACGAATGCAGGCTGGCGCTTCTCATCGGGAGCGTCGGCAACCACCCAGCGCGAGAGGCCGGTGACTTCGTCGACTTCCTCGTTGAGGGTGATGCCTTCCTGCAGGTCCTTGAACTGCACCGCGCCGCCGATTTCCGTCAGGATGGCGTAGGTGTAGGGATCCCACTCTGCCAGCAACTGGCCGAGCTTGACCGCCTCGCCGTCCTTCACGCGAAGACGCGCACCGTACACAACCTGGTAGCGCTCCTTCTCACGACCGCGCTCGTCCTGAATGGCAAGCGAGCCTGAGCGGTTCATCGCGACCAGAGTGCCGTCCTTGCTCTCGACGTAGTTCAGATTGATGAAGCGCACGAAGCCGTTGTTCTTTGCATCGAGGCGCGACTTGTCCTGCACACGGCTGGCAGTTCCGCCGACGTGGAAGGTACGCATTGTGAGCTGCGTTCCCGGCTCGCCGATGGACTGCGCTGCGATAACGCCGCAGGTTTCGCCGAGTTCCACCATGCGGCCGGAGCCGAGGTTGCGGCCGTAGCAGAGTCCGCAGACGCCGCGACGCGACTCGCAGGTGAGCACCGAGCGGATCTTCACCTTCTCGACACCTGCACCCTGAATGGCGGATGCAATGTCTTCGTCGATCTCCTGGTTCACGTCGATCACAACGTTGCCGTCGTAGTCCTTGATGCGTTCGAGCGACACACGGCCGATGATGCGGTCGCGCATCGGCTCGATAATCTCGCCCGATTCCACGATCGAACCAACGTAGATGCCTTCGCTCGTACCGCAGTCGTACTCGGTAACGATGACGTCCTGCGCCACGTCGACCAGGCGGCGAGTGAGGTAGCCCGAGTCGGCGGTCTTGAGTGCCGTATCGGCCAGGCCTTTACGTGCGCCGTGGGTCGAGATGAAGTATTCGAGCACCGTGAGGCCTTCGCGGAAGTTCGCCGTGATGGGCGTCTCGATGACTTCGCCGGAAGGCTTGGCCATCAACCCGCGCATGCCCGAGAGCTGGCGAATCTGCTGCTTCGAACCACGGGCGCCGGAGTCTGCCATGATGTAAATCGGATTCATGGCTCCTTCGTCGTCCGCCTTCTTCATGTTGCCGAACATCTCGTCGGCGACCTGATCGGTTACAGCCGACCACATCTGGATGACCTTGTTGGAACGTTCGCCGTTGGTGATGGCGCCGTCCATGTACTGCTTCTGGACTTCGATCACCTTCTTGTCGGCTTCGTCCACCGTGGTGTACTTGCTGGCAGGAATGACCATGTCGTCGAGGCCAACGGACAAGCCCGACTTCGTGGCGTAGTTAAAGCCCAGCGACTTGATGCGATCGAGCATTCCGACCGTGACCTCAAGTCCGAGGTTCTGGTTGCAATAGTTCACCAGTTGGCCGATGCCCTTCTTCTTGAGCAGGCCGTTGATGTACGGCATACCCGAAGGAAGTGCGTCGTTCAGAATCACGCGGCCAACGGTGGTGTTGATGTACTCATTGTTGAAGTCCACCGGCTCGGTGTGCGTCAGATCCTGATCGTCGTAGGCGGTGGTCATATCGAGTACTTTGCCTGTGTAGCGGAGACGAATCGGCGTCAGGGTTTCCACCTGGCGCGCTTCGAGAGCCATCAGGATCTCTTCAGTATTCGAGAAGACGCGGCCTTCGCCGATACCACCCTTTTTGGACTTGGTCAGGTAATAGAGTCCAAGCACCATGTCCTGGGTAGGAACGGTGATGGGCTGGCCTGATGCCGGCGAAAGGATGTTGTGCGAAGCGAGCATCAGCACGCTGGCTTCAATCTGCGCTTCAGGCGACAGCGGAATGTGCACGGCCATCTGGTCGCCGTCAAAGTCGGCGTTGAAAGCGGTGCAGACCAGCGGGTGAATCTTGATGGCCTTGCCTTCCACCAGCACCGGCTCAAATGCCTGGATGCCGAGGCGGTGAAGGGTTGGGGCGCGGTTCAGCAGTACGGGATGGTCCTTGATGACTTCCTCAAGGATGTCCCAAACCACCGGCTCCTGCATCTCCACCATTTCCTTGGCTTGCTTGATGGTGGTGCAGTGCCCGGTCTGCTCAAGACGGTGATAGATAAACGGCTTGAACAGTTCGAGCGCCATCTTCTTCGGCAGACCGCACTGGTGCAGCTTGAGCTCAGGCCCAACCACGATGACCGAACGACCAGAGTAGTCGACGCGCTTGCCGAGCAGGTTCTGGCGGAAGCGGCCCTGCTTGCCCTTGAGGGTGTCAGACAGTGACTTGAGCGGACGGTTGTTCGCGCCACGCAGCACACGACCGCGGCGGCCGTTATCAAACAGCGCGTCAACGGCTTCCTGGAGCATGCGTTTTTCGTTGCGCACGATCACTTCAGGCGCGTGCAGATCCATCAGCTTCTTCAACCGGTTGTTGCGGTTGATGACGCGGCGATACAGATCGTTCAAATCCGAAGTGGCGAAGCGTCCGCCATCCAGCGGCACCAGGGGGCGCAGCTCTGGAGGAATGACCGGCAGCACATCGAGAATCATCCACTGCGGCTTGTTGCTCGACTTGCGGAATGCCTCGACAACCTTCAGGCGCTTGGCGTACTTGATCTTCTTCTGCGCCGAGGTCTCGGTCTTCATGCGCTCGCGCAGTTCCAGGCCCAGCTCTTCAATCTGGACGCGCTTGAGCAATTCCTTGATCGCTTCGGCGCCCATCATGGCCTTGAAGCCGGATGGACGATACTGCTGATCGAGCTCGCGGTAGCGGGCCTCGTCCTTGATAATCTCGCGCTCTTTTACTGGAGCATCGCCCACGTCGACAACGACGTAGGACTCAAAGTAAAGAATGCTCTCAAGATCGCGCAAAGAAATATCGAGCAGGTGGCCGATGCGCGATGGCAGGCCCTTGAAGAACCAGACATGCGAGCACGGCGAAGCGAGCTCGATGTGGCCCATGCGCTCACGGCGCACTTTACTCACGGTCACTTCGACGCCGCACTTGTCGCAGATGACGCCGCGGTGCTTCATGCGCTTGTACTTGCCGCAGAGACACTCCCAGTCGGTTACGGGTCCAAAGATGCGGGCGCAGAACAAGCCGTCGCGCTCCGGCTTGAAGGTGCGGTAGTTGATGGTTTCCGGCTTCGTTACCTCACCATGCGACCAGCTGCGGATCTTCTCCGGCGAAGCAAGCATGATGCGGATAGCGTCAAAATCGGTAATCGGGCTGGTGAGTTCAAACGGGTTTGAACGGAACAAGGTAACCCTCCTTGGCGGGCCTTTCAGCACTCGCCGCGGTATCTCCCGGGATTCTTTTAGGGGTCCTTCCTTCCCGGGAAGCGGCGGTTACCGCTTTCAAGAAGGACCACGAAAATCTGCTGCGCTTTCAGCTATCAGCCGTCAGCTTTCAGTAGGTAGTGCTCACTGAAAGCTGAGAGCTGAAGGCTGATAGCTGTTAATCAGCGACTGCTGCAACTTCCGGCACAGGTGCCTTCTTAAGAAGATCTGCGCGTTTGATCAGTTCCACGTCGAGGCACAGCGACTGCAATTCGCGAATCAGCACGTTGAACGACTCCGGCACACCCGGCTCGATTGCCGCTTCGCCCTTGACGATGGCCTCGTAGATCTTGGTACGACCATAAACGTCATCGGACTTCGCGGTGAGCAGTTCCTGAAGGATGTATGCGGCGCCGTATGCTTCCAGAGCCCACACTTCCATTTCGCCGAAGCGCTGTCCACCGAACTGCGCCTTGCCACCCAGCGGCTGCTGAGTGATGAGCGAGTACGGTCCGATCGAACGAGCGTGAATCTTGTCGTCGACCAGGTGCGACAGCTTGAGCATGTAGATGTAGCCCACGGTGACTGGCTGTTCGAACTGCTCGCCGGTCATGCCGTCGAAGAGCGCCGTCTTGCCGGATGAAGGCAGACCGGCCGAAGCCAGCAGAGCCTTGATCTCGTCTTCCTTGGCGCCGTCAAACACCGCGGTACCGAACCAGATGCCGCGCTTCATGCCTGCTCCAACGCGAAGCAGCATTTCGTCATCGAGTTCAAGCAACTGGCGCAGCGTTGCGGTTCCGGCAAACTCTTTTTTCATGAGTTCGCGCGTCGCCTCAACGTCGCTGTTGGCCTTGATCAATGCAGCAATCTTGGCGCCCAGCGCATGTGCGGCCCAGCCGAGGTGCGTTTCCAGAATCTGACCGACGTTCATACGAGAAGGAACGCCGAGCGGATTGAGAACGATCTCCACGGGCGTGCCATCGGGCAGATACGGCATATCCTCTTCGGGCAATATGCGCGCGATCACGCCCTTGTTACCGTGACGGCCGGCCATCTTGTCACCGACTGACAGCTTGCGCTTCATGGCAACGTAGACCTTGACCAGCTTGATGACGCCAGGAGGCAGTTCGTCGCCCTTCTGCAGCTTGGCAATCTTCTCGTTGGTGATCTTGCGCAGCACTTCGATCTGGCGCGAGGTCATCTCTTCGATCTCATCGATCTGCTCGTTGACGCGGGGATCCTTGTCGTTATAGCGGATACGCTTGAGGTTCTTGGTCGAGATGCGCTCGATCGTTTCGCGATCCAGCAGCGCGCCCTTCGTAATCAGGCGCTTGTTGGTCCGCTCGTCGTGTAGATCTGCGAGCACTTCCTTGGCTCCCAGAATTCCTTCCAGACGCTTCAGGCGCTCGTCGGTCAAAATACGGATTTCGTCGCCGAGGTTCTTTTCGAGCTTGGCAATATAGTCAGCTTCGATCAGTTTGGCGCGCTCGTCCTTCTCCTGACCCTTGCGGGAGAAGATGCGAACGTCGACCACCGTGCCTTCGATACCCGGAGGGCAGGTGAGCGAAGCATCGCGAACGTCGCCGGCCTTTTCGCCGAAGATCGCGCGCAGCAGCTTCTCTTCCGGAGTCAGCTGAGTTTCGCCCTTCGGCGTTACCTTGCCGACAAGGATGTCGCCGTGGCCGATCTGGGCGCCGATGCGGATAACTCCGCTCTCGTCCAGGTCGCGCAGCGCATGCTCGCTGACGTTGGGAATGTCGCGCGTGATTTCTTCGGGACCGAGCTTGGTGTCGCGCGCCTCGATCTCGAACTCCTCGATGTGGACCGAGGTGTAGTAGTCCTCACGCACCAGCTTTTCGCTGATGAGGATCGCGTCCTCGAAGTTGTAACCGCGCCATGGCATGAAGGCCACGAGGACGTTACGTCCCAGTGCCAACTCGCCCTGCTCAGTGCAAGGACCGTCAGCGATGACCTGGCCCTTGATGACCCGCTCACCTTCGCGCACAACCGGCTTCTGGTTGATGCAGGTGTTTTGGTTCGAACGCTTGAACTTGATCAGCGTATAGATGTCCGAACCAACTTCACGCGACAGCTGCGTGGGATGATGTTCGCCTTCGACGCGCACGATAATGCGCTCGGAGTCGACCGAATCCACAATACCGTTGCGCTTGGCCAGGATCACGGCGCCGGAATCGCGTGCCGTAACGCCTTCCATGCCCGTTCCCACCAGCGGAGCCTCGGCAACGAGCAGAGGAACAGACTGGCGCTGCATGTTTGCTCCCATCAGCGCGCGGTTCGCATCGTCGTGCTCAAGGAACGGCACCAGCGATGCGGCCACGGAGACGAGCTGCTTCGGCGAGACGTCGATGTAGTCGACATCCGTGCGATTCACCAGTACGAAGTTCCCCTGACGGCGCGCATTCACCAGGTCTTCGGTGATCTGCCCCTCGGCGTTGAACTCGATGTTCGCCTGCGCGATGGTGTGCTTATCTTCTTCCCATGCCGACAGGTAGAAGCTGAACGGCATGTAGTCAATCTGTCGCTTGTTCGCCTTCTTCAGCGAAGCATTCAGCTTGATCGCTTCTTCCTTCTCGATGTGGTCGCCCACACGCAGTCCGCTTTCACCCGCGTTAACGATCTCAACGTAGTCCAGGATGCGCGAGTCCTTCACCTTGCGGTAAGGCGACTCAATAAATCCGTACTCGTTGATGCGCGCAAAGCAGCTCAGCGAGCTGATCAAACCGATGTTCGGACCTTCCGGCGTTTCAATCGGGCAGATGCGGCCATAGTGCGTCGGGTGCACGTCGCGGACTTCGAATCCCGCACGCTCACGAGACAAACCGCCCGGTCCAAGGGCCGAGAGGCGCCGCTTGTGCGTGATCTCGGAGAGCGGGTTGGTCTGGTCCATGAACTGCGACAACTGCGACGAACCGAAGAACTCGCGAATCGCAGCCATGACCGGCTTGGCGTTGATCAGGTCGTGCGGCATCGCCGTCGAAAGCTCCTGATACACGCTCATTTTCTCTTTAATAGCCCGCTCCATGCGGACGAGGCCGATGCGGAACTGATTCTCCATCAATTCGCCGACCGCGCGCACACGGCGGTTGCCGAGGTGATCGATGTCGTCCACCATGCCGATGTTCTTGCGCAGCTTCAGCAGGTAGCGGATGGTTCCGTAGAAATCCTCCGGCGTCAGCGTGCGGTGATCGAGCTGGGTGGCATCCTGGTTCTCGTAGAGCTTGATATTGAACTTGAGACGGCCCACGCGCGAAAAGTCATACTTGCGCGGATCGAAGAACATGCCTTCGAAGAGTGCAGTCGCCGTGTCGAGTGTCGGCGGATCGCCTGGACGCAGCTTGCGGTAGATTTCGATCAGCGCCTCTTCCGGCTTGTGCACCGAATCGCGCTTCAGCGTGTTCGTAATGATGTTGCCCACGTCATCGCGCTCAGGGAAGAAGAGCTCGAAGCTCGTTGCACCGCTCGCCATCACCTTGTGCAGGCGGTCGGCGGTCAGCTCGACGTTGGCTTCCACGATCACTTCACCGGTATTCAGGTCAACAACGTCAGCGGCCGTGATTGCGCCATCGAGTTCGGCGGATTCAACCTCGATCTTCTCGATATTCGCCGCGCGAATCGCCTTCAGTGTGTTCGCAGTGATCTTGCGGCCGGAGTGCGCGATCTCTTCGCCCTTGTGCAGAACGGCGTGTGCCGGCTTCGCGCCCTGCAGGTGAGTGGACGCCTTGGGATCGGCAGGAACAGCCCACTGCAACTTGCCATCGGCAATGTGAATCCGGTCGATGGTGTAGAAGGTCTTGAGAATCTCTTCGTTCGAGCGCAGGCCCAGGGCGCGAAGGAAGATGGTTCCGAGGAACTTGCGCTTGCGGTCGATGCGAACGTAAAGCGTGTTCTTCTGGTCGTATTCGAACTCCACCCAGGATCCGCGATAAGGAATGATCTTTCCCAGGAAGTAGGTGCGGTTGTTCGCTGTCTCGAAAAACACACCAGGTGACCGGTGCAACTGCGAGACGATCACACGCTCCGTGCCGTTCA
The DNA here is from genome assembly GCA_963735215.1 of uncultured Acidobacteriaceae bacterium. GTDB lineage: Bacteria > Acidobacteriota > Terriglobia > Terriglobales > Acidobacteriaceae > Telmatobacter. The sequence goes on from CAVTKF010000024.1 coordinate 652,357, forward strand.
CAATGAACGTGCCGTTCGGCGTCATCAACGGAATATCGCCAAAGAAGACTTCCTGCTCCTTGATGTCGCGAATAGTCTTGTTGCCGGTCTCCGCGTCCTTGTCGTAAATGGTCAGGCGGACCGTCACCTTCAGCGGGGCAGAGAACGTCATGCCGCGCTCTTCGCACTCCTGCTGGTCATACTTCAGCTGCAGGCCGACAGGGTCGCCGCACTTGTTACAGAAGTCGGGAACGTTCTTGTTGTACGTTCCGCACTTGTGGCAGAGCACATCCCCCGGAAGGAACGGATCGGTGATTACCATGGCGCCGCAATGCGTGCAGGCGGTACGCAGGTGATGGAGACCCTTGAGGTGGCCGCACTTGCACTCCCAGTTGCCGATGGAGTAATCGACGAAATCCAGCTGCGAAATGCCGCGGAAGTCGGTAATCGGGAAGACAGAAACAAACACCGACTGCAGCCCCGAGTCATCACGCTCGTTGGGCAGCTTATCCATCTGCAGAAAGCGCTCATAGGAGCGTCGCTGCACTTCGATCAGGTTGGGAATCTGGGTTGCGGTTGGAATCTTGGAAAAATCGAGCCGGCTGCGAATCGCGCGCTTCTCGTTAGGCATGCATCACTCCTGAGTCTCGTCACACCAGCGCTGTTCCCGCTTCAGGGTTCGCGCCAGGCCAGCACCCGAGTCTCGGAGGCGCCGGCAGTTTACGTAAAAAAACCGATGATTCAGACTGGCCCACTTCCAGATGCCAATCCCGTCCGAGGCGTCCGGCAAAGCTCTCGATCTGCCGAAGCTCCGGAATCCCCGCACCAAGCGTGTTTACTTGATTGATGCGCCGTTAAAATCGCGCCACAGGCGTTGTCGCACTTCAGGGTATTGCGCTATAAGCAATCTCAGAGGTACTACTCCTCGAAGCCAGCGTCGTCGAAACGACGCGACAACAGGGAGAGGCAATCTCCAAAACGATTCAAGCGCAATTACTAACTCTGGAATTGCTGTAGACTGCGCACAATCGGATGCAGTTCTGCCGGAAAACCCGGCTCGAATACCTGCAAACGCATGGTAGATTTGCCTAAAAAGCTCAATCTGCCACGATAGAGACACAAAAGCCCGCGAGGACGCAATTCCTCACGAGCGCGGCTTAATGCCTGAGCCCCCATCCGATTTTTGTTGCACTGCTATCGCCGATCCCAAAGCTCGCTTTGCTGCCCGCCGCCTGCCAAACGACATCCGTCACCGGGAAATCCGCCTATCCCGCTGACACGAGAGCACTTAACTTCACGTTGATGCTCGTCCCATGGCTGCTTGGCCCAGCCGAGGATAGCGAACATTGTGTGCCCTTTAACTCTTTATCAAGACGCGCCACGTTTGGTCTTCGCCCAAAACGCGGAAAAAAACCGGGATTGGGCCGAAAAGACGCGCAACGTTTATCGTAGCGCGTCCCGGCTCGTCTTGCAAGTCGCGTACCGAATTACTTGATTTCGACGGTTGCGACGCCTTCGAACTTCTTCTTGATCGCCTCGGCTTCGTCCTTGGTCGCGCTTTCCTTCAGCGCCTTGGGAGCGCCGTCGACCAGGTCCTTGGCTTCCTTCAGGCCGAGCGAGGTAACCTCGCGGACAGCCTTAATGGTGTTGATCTTGTTCGCGCCGGCATCCTTGAGGATGACCTGGAACTCGGTCTTCTCCTCAGCCGCCGGAGCCGCCGCTGCGCCGCCGCCGCCGGCAACTGCAACTGGGGCTGCCGCTGCTGCCGAAACGCCAAGGCGCTCTTCAAGCTTCTTCACCAGGGCCGCTGCTTCGAGCAGGCTCAGGCTAACAATCTGTTCTTCCAACTGTGCGAGATCCGCCATGTCTATTCTCCATTCAAATCCGTTTGAAATTGATATTCCCGGCCGCAAACCCAAACGGTAAGTTTCCGATGCGCCAGACCCGCGCACTTCCCGCCTGCCTTACTGCCAAAACCTTAAAATCCAGCCTTCAGTCTTCAGCTTTCCGTTTTCAGCTAAAAAACTGGGTGCCCCATCCATTTCGCGCTCTTGGCGAAATGGGTGGGATCACAAATTCCTACGCCGCTGCGAACTTTTCCTTTTCGACGCCCTGGTTGATCACCACTGCCAGGTCGCGTCCCGCAGCATTCATCACCGTAACCAGGCGCTGCGCCGGAGCGTTGATGAGGAACAGCAGCTTGGCAAAGATCTCTTCCTTGCCCGGCATGGTGGCCAGCGCTTTGACCTCTTCGACGTTCAGCAGCTTGCCGTCAACGATGCCCAGCTTGAACTGGAACTCCGCATTCTCGCCAGCCCACTTTGCGAAAACTTTGGCCAGTGCGACCGGGTCGCCCGAGGTGAACGCAACCGAGTTCACACCCTTCAGACCCCTCAGCGCAGGAGCGATCTGGGAGCCTTCGCTCGAAACGGCAGCCAGCTTGTTCTTCACCACGCGATACTTGCCACCCGCCTCGCGGATGACCTTGCGCAGTTCGTAGTCCTTGGCAACAGTCAGCTTGCTGAACGTGCCGATAATTGCGGTGGTCGAGGTCTCCAGCTCCTTTGCTAACTGCTGGACCTTCTCCGTCTTCTTTGCCTTCGAAATTGCCATGTCTTCGCTCCGCTCAGACAGTTCTCAGTTGTCGGTTCTCAGTTTTCAGTCCTGAACACTACCCGACCCTGAATCCTGCTTGCAATTCATCCGCCCGGTGAGGGCAACTCAAATCTCTCAACTTCGCGCCAGCCCTAACTGAGAACTGTCAACTTAGAACTGACAACTGTCTCTCTTAGTGCTTGCCGGCTGCATCCGCCACTGCCGAATCCAGCGGAACTCCCGGGCCCATCGTCGAACTCAGCGTGACGCTCTTGATGTACTTGCCCTTGGCCGCCGAAGGCTTGGCACGCACGATCGACGTAATCACCGTGGTCGCGTTCTCTACCAATTTCTCAGGCGCGAAACTCAGCTTGCCCACCGGCACGTGCACCAGGCTTGTTTTGTCGGCGCGGAACTCCACTTTACCGGCCTTGATCTCTTTCACCGCCGCAGCGACATCCTGGGTCACGGTTCCCGTCTTCGGGTTCGGCATTAGGCCTTTCGGGCCGAGCACCTTGCCAAGACGACCTACGACCTTCATCATGTCGGGCGTCGCGATCAGCGCATCAAATGCGGTCCAGTTCTCTTTCTGGATCTTTTCGACCATCTCTTCGCCACCCACGAAGTCAGCGCCGGCTTCCTGCGCTTCCTTCTGGCGATCGCCGGATGCGATCACGGCAACGGTCTTGGTCTTGCCCAGTCCGTGCGGCAGAACTACGGTTCCGCGCACCATCTGGTCGGCATGCCGGGTGTCGACACCCAGACGCATGGTCAGGTCGACGGTTTCGTCGAACTTGGCGTACTTGACTTCCTTGAGCAGGGTAACCGCTTCGTTCAGCGGATACGCGGGCTTGGTTACAGCCGCACGCGCCTTTGCAATATTCTTGCTGGTTTTTGCCATCAGATCCTCGTCTCCCACCGCAGTTGCCAGCCCCTTTTCGGGGAACCTGGAGGCTTTGCGTCCTTGAAAAACTTGACGCTTGCCGCACTCGAACAGGTCCAAATGCCGTGGTGTTATTGACAGCCCAAGGATTTCCCCGGGCACATCTGTCAATGATAGCGGAATGGTACCTGAAATGCAAACGTATCGCCATCCCGGGGGGACGAGCTAACTTGCTCTGGATAGCTAGCTTACGTAAGGCATCGCAACAAATCGTGCGGAAGGGCATCTAAACAAGTGAACAACACACGAGGAGCCGGCCAACGCGGTGATCTACGGCCGTGAGCTCTCTAGTGGGGAGTAGATAAATGAAAAGAATAGGATTAGCGATTGCATTTATCGCCGGATCCGCGCTGATGACTTCCCCTGCTTTTGCGCAGAAGAACGATCAGCAAGGACAAGGACGCGCCGTAATCACCATTCTGCCGTCGCAGCCCAACGGTAGCGTCAGCGAGCGGCCTCCGCAACCGAAACTGAAAGTCAATGGCAAGGAGTCGACCGTTACCGGTTTCACGGCACTGCAGGAATCGAACAGTCCGGTGGAACTTGTTCTTTTGATCGACGGAGGAGCTCGCACCAGCCTCGGGACCCAATTCAACGAGGTCGAATCCTTCGTCAAGGAGATGCCGCCAAACACAAGAATGGCGATTGCCTACATGGACAGCGGTCGCGCCGCCTTCAGCAGTCAGCTTTCGTCCAATGCGGCCGATGTCCTCAAGGGACTCCATCTGACCGCAGGATTTCCAGGATCCAATGCCAGCCCGTACTTCTGCCTCTCCGACCTTGCCAAGAACTGGCCATCACATGACCGCACGGCCCGTCGAGCGGTCCTGATGATCACCGATGGCGTTGACAACTATGAGCGCCGTTTCGATCCTGACGACCCGTACGTCGATGCCGCCATTAACGATTCCGTACGCGCTGGCATGATCGTCTATTCCATCTACTGGAGAGACATGGGCCGGTTGAATAGCGGAGGGTATGAGACCAACGCCGGGCAGAATCTTTTGCAGCTCGTAACGCAGGCAACCGGAGGCAACAGCTACTGGCAAGGCATCGGCAATCCGGTTACGTTGCAGCCCTATTTCCAGGATCTGCGCCGCCGACTGAACCATCAATATGAGCTTAGCTTCACGGCGCCGTCGAACGGAAAGCCGGAGATCGCATCGATGAAAGTCGACCTCAAGGTTCCGTCCGCCAAGGTTGACGCGCCGCAACGGGTGCTGGTGACCGGTGCGGCGAGCGCGCGAAGCGAATAAGAAATATCTCCGCGAAACTTCAGGCAGGTGATCGCTGATCGCCTGCCTGTTTTATTTCCGCAACAAATAGAAAAGCGGTGGCGGGATTCGCCGGGTTCAAGTTTCTCAGGATTGTGTATATGTGCCCACGGGTGATCGGTGGCTACGTTCTGTGGAGGAGTCGATATAACCCGCATCTCTTCCACGGCTCCTGCCATCGGATCCATGCTGTTTCACAAGCTTGTTATAGATTCCCAGCAGCAAGAACGGCGCCGCCCATTGGCCAATAAATAGCGATTCATGCTTCTTGTTCCAGGCCTGCAGCGCGGCGGACACTCCCATGGCGCCAAGGGCAAGAGCAAGATATGTGCTGGTAGGAATTCTCGACGTAGATTTTTCGATTGCGGCGGTGAATTGATCTTCTTCGACATCACCTGGATTGACACGATAATCGGTCATTGATCAGTTCTCCTGTGCGATCTGCTGATCGCCCAAGTGTGATGCCGTGCATACAAGAAAGATCGGCCTGCAAAATGCCGCAATTCCTCCAGATCAAAAATCCTGGGCTCCCCGATTCATCGCACAGGAAAAAGCCCAGTTAACGTCTCATTTCTGAAATCGAACCCTGTTACCGTATAGTTTTTTCAAGCCGGCAATGCCCGGACGGGCTTCATCGCTTTTCAACTCCTTCGCCGATGGAAGCCCGCCGAACCCAATGCCGCTCCTCTGCAACCCACGGAAGAACGAGGTCTCTCGATCTCTCGCTCGTACCGCGTCGCGTGCAGAAAACTTCCTTGAGAAGAGGTCTATGAGACAAGTCCGGTTGGCTTTGGTTTCTTCCTTCTGTATTTTTGCAGCCGCCGCTTCACTCCACCCACAGGCACTGAACACCAACTTCGCCCGTGATCCGCAACAGCCCGTCGATCAGGAATACACCGACCACATCCACAAGTACACGACAGATCCGTCATTCACGTCGCCTCTAGTCGATTACCTGCCGGCCTCGAAAACTGTGCCAACGCCCGCGAAGGTTCTCGGCGATGTCTCCGGCGCGCCCGACATGCTCCCGTACGCCGAGGATGTCTACAAGTACTTCCGCCTGCTCGCCGCGGCCAGCCCTCGCGTGAAGGTCGTCACCATCGGCCACACGGAAGAGGGCCGCGAAATGATCGCCGTGGCCATCGCCGACGCCGATTTGCTGAAGAACGCCGACGCCAACAAGCAGCGTCTTGCGCAGCTCGGTGATCCGCGCACCATTAACTTCGATGATGCCAAGGCTCGCGCGCTGATCGACCAGTCGTATCCGGTCTACTACGTCACGGGCACCATCCATTCTGTGGAAACGGGCGCGCCCACCGCGCTGATGGAGCTAGCGTACCGTCTCGCCGTAGATGACTCGCCCTACATCAAGTACATTCGCTCGCACATGATCGTGCTCATCACGCCCGTGGTTGAAGTCGACGGCCGCGACCGTATGGTCGACATCTATCGTTGGCACAAGGCCCATCCGAATGAACAGTGGCCGCACCTGCTCTACTGGGGCCACTACGTTGCGCACGACAACAACCGCGACGCCATGGGCATGACGCTCGACCTGACTCGGAATGTACTCGATACCTACATCGACTGGCATGCGCAGGTGTTGCATGACCTGCACGAATCCGTTCCCTTTCTTTACGACAACACCGTTGGCGACGGACCGTACAATGCCTGGGTCGATCCGCTGCTGGCTGACGAATGGGCCGAGCTCGGCTGGAACAACGTGTCGCAGATGCAGAACTTCGGCATGCCCGGCGTCTTCACCCACGGCGACTTCGATACCTGGAGCCCCGGATACCTGATGTTCCTCGCCGCCATGCACAACGGCATCAGCCGTCTCTACGAGACTTTCGGCAACGGCGGCGCCGACACCGAAAAGCGCATCCTCACGCCCGAAGACTACTCGCGCACCTGGTACCGTCAGAATCCGCCTCTTCCTATCGTCACCTGGTCGCAGCGCGATAACAACAACTACGAGCAGAGTGCGTTGCTCTCCACCATCTCCTACTTCGCGCAACACTCGCATCACTTCCTCGAGAATTACTACACAAAGAGCAAGCGTTCCATTCAGAAGCCAACCCTCGAAGGCCCGGTCGCTTATGTCATCCCCCCCGACGCTGCAGCAACCAACCGCGAAGTCGAATTGCTGAAAGTCCTCAAACGCCAACACGTCGAAATTCAGCAGCTCTCCGTCGAAACCACTGCGGATGTCGCTGGTGAAAAACGCGGCGACAAGCCGAAGCAGGAAAAATTCCCTGCGGGCAGCGTCGTCATTCGCATGGACCAGCCTTACTCCCGCATCGCCGATGCCCTGCTCGATCGGCAGTTCTGGGCGCCCGACGATCCGCAAAAACACCCCTACGACGATACCGGCTGGTCGTTCCCTCACCTCTTCAACGTCAAAGTTGTCCGGATCACCGACCCCGCGATCCTCAAGGTCGGCATGAAGCCCGTAGATGACCCCTCCGCCCTCTCCGGGAAACTCGATGGCACCGGCTCCGTCATCGCCGTCAATAACACCGGGCAGGTCACGCTGCTTTCGCTTATGTACAAACTGAAGGATGCGAAGATCCAGGCCACCGAAAAGCCATTCGACGCCGACGGCAAACACTTCACCGCCGGCTCCCTCCTCATCAGCGGCGCCGACGACAAGGCAGTGAGTGCCTTGCACGATCTCGCGCTCGATGGAACCAAACTCAGCGTAGCTCCCTCCGTCGCCATGCACGACGTTGCCGCACCCCGCATAGCCTTCATGCATACTTGGCTCGCCACGCAAACCGAAGGCTGGTGGCGCTACGCCTTCGACAACGCCGGCATCCCCTTCGACTACATCAGCACGCAGACTGTTGCAAAGCAGGAGGATCTCCGCTCGAAGTACGACGTCGTCATCTTTGCTCCCGTCGGCCGCTCCTCTTCGCTCGACATCATCAACGGCCTGCCCATGTGGAACAACCCCATGCCGTGGAAGAAGTCCGACATCACGCCGAACCTGGGCCGCGTCGACTCTACCGACGACATCCGCCCCGGCCTCGGCTACGACGGACTTGAGCACCTCCGGAAATTTGTCGAACAAGGCGGCCTGCTCATCACCTGCGAAGACACCGCGCAGTTTGCAATTGATACCGGCCTCGCGCCCGGCGTCAGCGTTGTACCGCGCGGCGACACACGCGTCGTGGGAACGGTGCTTAACACCGTCTTCGTTGCCAAAGACAATCCCATAGCTGCCGGATACGGGTTGAGTCTTCCTGTCATCAGCGCCAACGGCATGGCCTTCGCCATCAGCAACACGCTCGGACGCGCAGGCGGCCGCATGCTGATGGATCCTTACACCGAACGCCCCACCGGACGCGGCAGCCTCGAAGAGAACGACGAACCACTGGGTCGCAAAGTTGTCGAAGCCGAGGCGCTCGAAAAGACGCAGCCATGGGAAGCGAGGAAGCTGAACGAAGAACAGATACGCAACAACTTTTCCGTCATCCCCGAGCAGCAACGCCCGGAGGTCATCCTGCGCTTCTCCGGCAATAAAGATCTGCTGCTCGATGGCCTTCTCGACAAGGGCAGCTCCATCGCCGAGCGCGCCGTAGTGGTCAACGCGCATCTGGGCCAGGGCAGCGTCCTGCTCTTCGGCAACAACCCCATCTATCGCGGGGAAACGATTGGCGACTATGCGCTGGTTTTTAACGCGATTCTCAACCACGACCACTTGCAGCACGCAGTTGCGCCAGTGCAGGAGAAGAAAGCAAACGTAAGCTCCGACCAGGCCGCCGCACCCGAAGGAGCCAACTAGAGTAGCCCAGGCGAGCGAGGCCGGGCCCTTGGGTTTGCGTCCGATCGGAAGGTGCCGTCCCGCTGGGGGCGGCACGAAGCTCGCCTCATCTCTTCCACTGAGCAGCTTTCTGTGGCACACTTTCTGTTATGGGAAGCAAAGACAAAGGTAGAAAAGAAACCAAGAAGGCGCCGAAACCCAAACCGAAACCCGAACCTAGCCGGCGCGAGATCTTCACCCCTGCTCCGCCGAAGTAAGCGCCGGTTCGCGGCACCGGGCGGTGCAGTTTTGATTTCAAACGCAGAAAGGCCCTCCCGATCGGGAGGGCCTTTCCATTTGCGACTACTGCAAAACCAGAGACGATGTATCCCGAAGCCGCGATTTCAAGTCGATGCGACCAACTGAGAGTGTCGACCTTGGAACAAAGCGACCGAAGCCGCACCTTCTCTGGCTTTGCCGGAGATAAGCCAGTCCGGACTTACCCTACGACTTCAATGCCCATGGAGCGAGCGGTGCCCTTGATGCTCTTGATGGCCGACTCGACGGAGGCAGCGTTCAAGTCGGGCATCTTCTGCGTGGCGATTTCACGCACTTGCTTCTCAGTCACCTTCCCCACCTTGTCCTTGTTTGGGGTGCCTGCACCTTTGGCGATGCCGGCGGCCTTCTTCAACAGAACTGCCGCGGGCGGTGTCTTGGTGATGAAACTGAAACTGCGATCGGCGTAAACCGTGATGACAACCGGAATAATCAGTCCGGCCATCTCCTTGTTCTGCGTGCGCGCGTTGAACTGCTTGCAGAACTCCATGATGTTGACCTGCGCCTGGCCCAATGCGGGGCCAACGGGAGGCGCGGGAGTGGCCTTGCCGGCTTCGATCTGCAGCTTGACCTGTGCTGTTACTTTCTTCGGAGGTGCCATAAATCAGTTCCTTCAGAAACCAGCTTTCAGCTTCTAGCCGTCAGCTCTCAGCTGGTTATCGTCGTTGCGAATTTTGGTGTTGCGCTTAAGCGTTTGCTCGCAACCGGAGGTGGCTAGTCATCCATCCGGCTAGAAGCTGAAAGCTGATAGCTGAAAGCTGCAACTACTCAATCTTTTCCACTTTGCTGAACTCCAGTTCAACCGGTGTCGAGCGTCCGAAGATGGTCACCATGATCTTCATGGTTTCGCGATCTTCGTTGATCTCGTCCACCACGCCATTGAAGTTGGCAAAGGGTCCGTCGGTGATGCGGACCTGCTCGTTCTTCTCGAACTTGATCTTCATCCGCGGCTTTTCCTTGGCCGTCTCAGAGCGGAAGAGGATAGAACTCACTTCTTCCTCAGAGAGCGCTACCGGCTTGTCGCCGGTGCCCAGAAAGCCTGTCACCTTGGGCGTGTCTTTCAACACGTGCCACAGGTTGTTGTCGAGATCCATCTCCACCAGCACGTAGCCGGGCAGGAAAACGCGCTCCACGGTGCGCTTCTTGCCGTTGATGATCTCGGTCACCGGTTCGGTGGGAATCATGACGCGGCCGACTTTGTCGCGCAATCCGAAAGCCTGCACACGGCTCTCGATCGATTCGCGCACCTTGCGCTCAAATCCCGAGTAGGCGTGGAGGATATACCACTTGAAAAGCGGGTTGCGTTCCGGTGCTGGCTGTTCGGCGGGTTTTTCCAGTTCTTCTGCCATTGCTGTCTCGATTCGATGCGTCTTACTGCGCGCCAAGCTTGTGGAGTACCGCCTGAAGGGCCCTGCTGAAAATGCTATCCGTCACCCAGAAGAAAAAACCAAAGATAAACACGGTGACGATCACGACAGAAGTCGTGGCCTGCACTTCCTTCCGCGTCGGCGTGACAACCTTCTTCATCTCCGCGCGTACATCGCTCAGAAAGCTCGTGAAGTTACTCCACGCACCCATTGCGCCTCCAGAGATGTTCGACAGAGCGTTAGGTTCCTGCCGCCTGGCGGAACTGTCGTCGCCCTTTTTGATCGCTGATTCTGTTGCCATACTTCTGTTCCTTTTCCAGAGATCAGGAGATGGGAATCATTTTCTACCCGAGCGAACCTGCTAACCACGCCGCTCGTTATTCCCTTTTCCCTACTCCCTATTCCCTGTTTCTCAATCTGGCAGGGGCGGAGGGATTCGAACCCCCAAGTTCGGTTTTGGAGACCGACAGTTTAGCCGTTGAGCTTACGCCCCTAAAAGCAGAGGTCAGTGATCAGTTGTCAGGGGTCAATTGGCCTTTGCTTTTGCATTCACCACTAACTTGCGCGATGGCACGTCCAAAACTGATCCCTGTTCCCTGAACCCTGGTCCCTGTTGTTACTTCGTTTCCTTGTGCGGCTGATGCTTGCGGCAGCGGTTACAAAACTTCTTGAACTCGAGACGGCCCGTGGTCGTCTTCTTGTTCTTCGTCGTCGAGTAGTTCCGCTCCTTGCATTCAGTGCACTGCAATGTCACAATTTCCCGCATTTCAATCCTTTTCAGGGTTCAACATGGTTCCGTTGATCCCAATCCCAATTTTCGCTTGCCGCGTCGTTCGTTGCGCCCGAAGGGCGGTCCGCCCGACGCGGCTAGCGTCTACTTGATAATTTCCGAAATCGCGCCTGCGCCTACCGTGCGTCCGCCTTCGCGGATGGCAAACCGCAGACCCTTTTCCATGGCTACCGGCGTAATCAGTTCAATCACCAGTTCCACGTTGTCGCCCGGCATCACCATCTCCGTGCCTTCGGGCAACTCCGCCACTCCCGTCACGTCTGTCGTGCGGAAGTAGAACTGCGGACGATAGCCCTTGAAGAACGGCGTATGACGGCCGCCTTCTTCCTTGCTCAACACGTAAACCGTGCCCTTGAACTTGGTGTGAGGCGTGATCGATCCCGGCTTCGCCAACACCATGCCGCGCTCCACATCTTCCTTGGGAATGCCGCGCAGCAGGATGCCCGCGTTATCGCCTGCCAGGCCTTCGTCCAGCTGCTTCTTGAACATTTCAACGCCCGTGCAAACCGACTTGCGGGTCTCGCGGAAGCCGACAATCTCGACATCCTCGCCCACCTTCACCTTGCCGCGTTCGATTCTTCCGGTCACAACAGTGCCGCGTCCCGAGATCGAGAAGATGTCTTCGATCGGCATCAGGAAGGGCAGGGTCACGGCGCGCTCCGGCTGCGGAACGTACTTGTCCACCGCTTCCATCAGCGCGTCGATCTGCGCTTCCCACTTGGGCTCGCCGTTCAACGCGCCCAGTGCCGATCCGCGAATCACCGGAACATCGTCGCCCGGGAACTGGTACTTCGACAGCAGTTCACGAACTTCCATCTCGACCAGGTCCGTCAGCTCTTCGTCTTCCACCGCATCGCACTTGTTCAGAAACACCACGATGCAGGGAACGCCCACCTGGCGAGCCAGCAGAACGTGCTCCTTGGTCTGCGGCATCGGGCCGTCGGTGGCTGCAACCACGAGAATCGCGCCGTCCATCTGCGCTGCGCCCGTGATCATGTTCTTGATGTAGTCGGCGTGACCGGGGCAATCGACGTGCGCATAGTGCCGGTTCGGCGTCTCATACTCCACGTGTGCCGTCGCGATCGTGATGCCGCGCTCCCGCTCTTCCGGGGCGTTGTCGATCGAGTCAAACGAACGGAACGTGTTCTTCGGGTTGTGCTTCTGCAATACCTTCGTGATCGCCGCCGTCAACGTCGTCTTGCCGTGATCGATGTGACCAATCGTTCCCACGTTCACATGCGGCTTCGAACGATCAAACTTTTCCTTCGCCATGCTCGATTCCTTCCCTTATTTTCAGCCCATCGAAACTCTGCCGCGGGCATCAAAATCAAAATCTTCAATACTCAGTTCTCAGTCTTCAGTTCCGTCGCGCTAAAGTCAGTCGCATCAACCGATAACTGAAAACTGACGGCTGAAAGCTCGTATCTCAGTAGTACGCGTACGCCTTCAAATATCGTTGCCGCAGATCCGCCGGCACCTTCTCCACCAGCCGCAGATAACGCTCGCGGGTCAAACCTTGGTCCGAAACCGGCAACCCCTTGTACAGCGCAACCGCTTCCTTGCCCAACAATCCGCGGCTGAGGACAGCTTCAAAGTCCCGCACCCGCAGCTTGTAACGAATCACGCGATTGAGAAAAACCTCTACGTCGCTCGCCTTGAACGCCGCATCGATCTGCGTATGAAGCTCCGCGTACTTCTTCTCGTCCTGGACTGAAATCGCTGCCTGCTCGAACATTCTCTGCTTCTGTCCTTTTCCTTAACTGGAGCGGGAGACGGGACTCGAACCCGCGACCAACAGCTTGGAAGGCTGTGACTCTACCACTGAGTTACTCCCGCCTGAAACAGCTGGCAGTTCCCAGTCTTCAGTCATCAGTTTTTCTTCGCTTGATCAAGGCCATCCAACTCAACCCGGTGCGTCTCAACTGAAAACTGACAACTGACCACTGAAAACTGAATTTCTGGAGCTGATGACCAGGATTGAACTGGTGACCTCTCCCTTACCAAGGGAGTGCTCTACCAACTGAGCTACATCAGCCCGCAAACTTAAGCTTTCAGCTATTAGCCATCAGCTCTCAGAATTAATCTCGCACGAAGCCGTCCCAGCTCCTCGCGGCCAAACTGAAAGCTGATAGCTGAAAGCTAAGAGCTTTTACTTCCTTCGCGGCGGATCTTATCCGCTTTCATCGCCACCACGGTGCGTAACGCCAGGCCACCGATGATGAGCAGTGGAAGCAACCTCAGATCCACCAACCTATCCCCGATTGGAATCTTTCCATCAAGGGTAAACCAACTCAGCACTGCCAGAATCGCGTACAGAACAAGCGCCACTCTGTACTTCCGGTCAAGCTCCGGGCCCGACCGCTTCAAACCTTCGCGCCCTGAACCCGCGTCGACCACCGCACCCGGTTCTTCGCGCATTTCCCTACCTCAAATCGTGGTGCACAGGGGAGGATTCGAACCTCCGTAACTCGAATGAGTGGCAGATTTACAGTCTGCTGCCATTAACCGCTCGGCCACCTGTGCCCAAGCACCCCACAGACGATGGACCTGTCTGCGGGGACCCTGCCCAACCCACCGGGATCTGGGTGCCCCATCCACGCTGCGCCTTTTGCAGCTTGAGTGGGAGACCAAATCTCCCGGCCAAACAATCCTTTGCTATCCCGCTTCCGCACATCACGACCTTACCGGAAAACCTCCGGCTTGTCGGAGCATGCACCTCAGTGGGATCACCGCAGAGGACAGGTCCGGCCTTGTATCCATCGCCGGTCCCAAAACTTGCTGCCGCCCGTCACCCGACTCTGTCTCTAAGTGGAGCTGGCGAAGGGATTTGAACCCCCGACCCTCTGATTACAAATCAGATGCTCTACCAGCTGAGCTACGCCAGCCCGACCACCAAAAAACTTTGCCGGGAAAAACCGGGAAATCCGCGGACGCACTACTGCTCCGCGCATAACACGGCACAGTTTCTAAGGTTAGCACACCGGAAACAGTGGAGCAAACCACCGCCAGACCTAGTTTAGCGCGCTTTTCCAAGAGCCCAAAACGGGCAGGCGAATCTTCTCCGGCGAACGCAAAAGCCACATTCCGGGCCGTCCCTTTGTTTGGTTAAGCGTATGTGCCAAAAATTGCACTCTCGTTGATCCCCAGATCACGTGCGGAATTTATTTCAGGTGGTATATTTCGTGCCGGGGGAAATCAATGAGGAAAGTAATAGCGCTCTTTTTATGTCTGGTTTTTCCGCTTATCGCCTTTGCCGGCGATAACGGTTACAAGATCGCCTATGATGGCGGATCGATCCAGGACGCCAAAGCCGGAACCGATATGAAGCTGTACATCGATGGCACAAACGTCCGAATCATGAAGGGCAAGACGGAAGTCACAGTTATTCCGGCTACCTCTATCACCGAGATCAGCTATGGACAGGACGTTCATCGTCGAGTAGGCGCAGCGATCGGCGTTGCCGTTATTTCGCTCGGCATTGGAGCTCTGTTGGCCTTGTCTAAATCCAAGAAGCATTTCATCGGGCTAACTTGGGATGACGGGGGCAAGAAGGGCGGATTTGCTTTCCAGGCTGACAAGAACGACTACCGGGGCTTGTTAGCTGGACTCGAGGGCGTCACGGGTAAGAAAGCCGTCGATTCGGACGCCATGAACGTAAAGAACTGATGCGAGGCATGCATCACATGCCTTGCACGGCATGGAATTTGGAGTCCCGTTTAACAGCTTGAATTGAGTCAAAGTGTTCATTTACGGCGCAGCTTCGGCTGCGCCGTTGTTTTCTCGGCATGCACCAGTCGTCACATCGCCCGGATGAATCCGCTTGCTACCGACCGCCCTGTCGCGGGATCATTCGGTTGTCCCCACATATGATCTGCGTCGCGATCCGACGAGGTGTTCTTTCATGCGTAACGGTATCTTGACCTTCGCACTGCTGCTGTTGTGCTCTGCTGGGTTTGCTCAGGAATCATTGAACAATGAATCCGTCGTCAAGCTGGTAAAGGCCGGACTATCGGAGGATCTGATCGTCACCACGATCAACTCGTCACCAGGCAAGTTCGACACCTCGGTAAACGGACTGATCGCCTTGAAGAAGGCGGGCGCCAGCGACAAAGTGATGGCCGCCGTGGTGCTGAAAGCCTCGAGCATTTCGCAGACCGCTCCCGCACCCGCCAATCCCAGCCCAGCCGAAAGCCCATCGGGTGGAACCGTGCATGCGCCCCGTGCCCTTCCCAACGGCGTCGACAGCATTGGGGTCTACTACCTGGGGAAGGACGGCATCACATGGCAGGAGGTCGCCGCCGAAGTCGTGAACTTCAAAACCGGAGGCGCACTCAAGCATTACGCCAGCGCAGGCGTCCTCAAGGGCGAGATGACGGGCATCATCGGCGGCAACCACAGTTCCCTGTCTCTCAAAACGCCCGCCTCCTTTATCCTCTACGTTCCCGAAGGCCGCGCCGCGGGCGAGTATCAGCTTCTGCGACTGCATGCGAACGCCGACAGCCGCGAGTTTCGCGCTGCCAACGGAGGCATTGTGCATGATGCCGGTGGCGCCCTGCGTGACGTGACGGACTTCACCGCCAAGAAAATCGCGCCGCGCGTGTATCTCATCGAGCTTGGCGAAGATGTAGACAGAGGCGAGTACGGCTTTCTGCCACCTTCAGATGCTCCAATTGGCAACAGCATCCCCACTGCAAGCAAGGTCTATAGCTTCACCCTGGGGCACTAGCGTCTAGCGACTCTGAGACGCATCGCGCCAGCTTCGCCGCCGAGATGCGGCCCGGTCCGATATCCTGTAGAGGGCGACCTCTCGCAGGCTTCCCTCGTACATGCACAAACGCACGCGCAGAACGCTGTTGGTGGTTGCCGGAGTGGTGTTGTTGCTGGCTCTCGCAGTCTTTTTGCGCTCCAAGGCGCCGCCTGAGGCCGCCCGCCTGCTGCCCGAGTCTGACGGGATCCTCTACGTCAACCTCAAGCCGATCCGCGCCTTTCTGCACAAGGATCTGAAGCCGCCCCAGCGCGTCCCCGAATACCAGCAGTTTGTTGACGCCACCGGCATTGACTGGGAGCGCGACCTCGACTCTGCCGCCATTGCCCTGCACCGCATGCCCGATCCCAACGGCCCCAACGGCCCGGTGGCCTACTCCATGGTGCTGACCGGCAAGCTGACCGGCAAGCGCCTGAACACGTGGCTCGAGGCGCATGCGACCAGCCGCGAGGTCTACGCAGGTCACACGATCTACAGTGTTCCCTCTGAGAATCGCACCGTCCGCGTTGTCCAGGTCGGCTACGACATGCTCGCCGTCTCCAACACACCAACGGCCGAGCAGATCCACTCCATCGTCGACCGCCATCGCAGCGCTGCCCTGCCCTTTTCCGGTTCCACGCTTCTCTCCCAGCACTATCACGAGGTTCCTCTGCTCTCTGTAGCCTGGGGAGTCGGCCAGATCGGCCTCCCATTCTCTGAGAGCGGCTCCATCAAGGTGCTCGGTCTCTCCCTGCCACTCCAGGCAGACTCCACCATCATTGCCAGCATTACCCCCGGCCTGCCGCTCGCCAACGCTGTCCGTCTGCGCGTGGAAGAGATCGCCCCGGACGAAGAAAAGGCGGCCAGCCAGGCCGCTGCCCTGGCCACCATCGTGACCCTGGCGCGCGGCGTCACTACCCAACTCGCCGACAATGCTGCCAACGATGCGCTCCGCGAGCTATTGAAAACCGCAGAAATCACGCAGAAACGCAATCGCGTTATTGCCACTGCCAACCTCTCACCGGCGTTCTTCAGTCAAATTACGAATGGTGAGAATTCTTCGGCAATCCCAGTAACAATCCCCGCTCAAAGCGCGTCTAAGTAATTGACGGGCTTCCCCGGCTGCGTCGTGCATCAGAGTTGTGTTGTTAAGGCCGCCATAAGTTCCCTCTTCTGGGTTGGAGGTGGAGCTGCTTTGGCGGCCTTTTCCATTTCACGCCGAATTTTTCTAGACTCCTGTCCCTCCCTTCCCGCATCTTGTTGAGTAGAAACTTGTCCGCGTCTTCATTCGAAAGAGGGCCTATGGTTCGCTTCCTCAGAAGGCAAGCTCTGATTTGCACGATCTTCTGCCTGGTATCAGTAATTGCATCAGCCGGCAAAAAGTCATCTGGCCCACAATCTCCGTCGAGTGGCGTTCTAACAGGCCAGGCTGCTTTTACAGACGCTGCCCACGAGTCGCCGGGAATCCGCCGCCATATCACTGTGTCCGATCTGCCAGCGCCAGCCCCGGACCAGTCCGTCGACAACGGGCCAAGCATCGTCCCACGTCCGGCAAACGCCTGGCCGATCGCGCCCAAGGGATTCAAAGTCGAGCTCTATGCCACTGGTCTCGACAATCCGCGCCTCCTCCGCGTCGCCCCCAACGGCGATCTCTTTCTGGCAGAAAGCCAGACCGGCAAGATCAGGGTCTTTCGCGGCGTCACCCCCGACGGCAAGCCGCAACAGACCTCAGTTTTCGCTGAGGGACTGCGCCAGCCTTTCGGCATCGCGTTCTATCCCTCGGGCCCCGATCCGAAGTTCGTCTACATTGGCGACACCGACGGCATCGTGCGCTTTGCTTATCAAAATGGCGATCTAAAGGCTCGTGGAGCCGCAGAGGATCTCGCCGAGCTGCCCGGCGGCGGACGCCTCCGCGGTGGCGGCCACTGGACCCGCGACCTCGTTTTCTCCAAGGACGACACCAAGCTCTTCGCGTCAGTCGGCTCACACTCAAACGTCGACGACAGTGACACGCATCCCGAGGAATACCATCGCGCCGACGTCCTTGAGTTCACACCCGAAGGCAAGTTTGTCAAGATTTACGCGTGGGGACTCCGGAACTGCGTAGGCGAAGCCATCAACCCCATTACCGGCGAACTCTGGTGCTCTACCAACGAGCGTGACGGCTTGGGCAACAACCTCGTGCCCGACTACGTTACCCACGTGCAGGAAGGCGGCTTCTACGGCTGGCCGTGGTGGTACATGGGTGGCCACCAGGATCCGCGTCACGAAGGCAAACATCCCGAACTGCAGTCGAAGGTCATCACTCCCGACATCATCGTCAACCCGCACTTTGCTTCGCTGGAAATGATCTTCTACCAGGGCTCGCAGTTCCCCGCCGAATTCAAGGGTGACGGCTTCGCGTGCGAACACGGCTCGTGGAATCGCGCTCAGCGCAGCGGCTACGAAGTCATTCGACTGCCGATGAAGGACGGCCACGCAACCGGCGAATATGAGGACTTCCTCACCGGCTTCACTCAAGGAGATGGGCAGGTCTGGGGACGGCCTGTCGGCGTGGCCGAAGCCAAAGACGGCTCCCTCTTCATCTCCGACGACGGCTCAAGGTCCATCTGGCACGTCATCTACACCGGCAAATAATTCGTCTTGGTCTCTAAGACGCGAGTGTCACCATGTGAATGCTGACGAAAGCAGATTGGTGTCTGGGAAAAGTGTGCCCTCAATTGGCTTCGGTCCCGTCCGACCAATGTTCTACTGGAACCATAAAAATGGTCATCCGGCCAAGGGTATCCGGAGCCGCGAAAATCGGCGAACCTGGCAGGTTCGCACCCCACGTTGGCGGGTCGGAGAGCGGGACGAAAAACATCAGGTGCGGGCGCCAGTGCCCGTCGTGGTCGTTCAAGTGCCCTTGCTTCGACATCATGTAGCACATCGCGCCAGGCTCCTGCGACGGCAATTCCTTCTTGTCGAGCGCGGCCTTGATCTTCTCGGCCATCTGGTCTTTGGATTGTCCCGCCAGGACCGACTTGGTTTTCATGATTACCTGGGGAACGTCGGATCGCACCGCAGCAGGATTGAAGCAGATCGGGGATCGCATGCCGGGATTCCAGAATTCGGGATCATCTGTTCCAGCGGTCCACGACCGTAGCACCATGCACACGAAACCGTTCTTGCCTTTGACAGCTGTTTCGTAGTCATGGCGGCCGAGGACCATAACCTCAGCATCCTGTGAGATGGATGCGGGAGCGGCGCTCCGCGCGAGCGCGATCTCAGCGTCCCGCTCCATCAGATATTGATCGAGCGGGGCCATGCTAGGGTACGGAGTTTTGTTCTCCTGTGCAGGCATCGCCATTACCGCAAGCAGTGCCGCCAGCAAAGGGAGACTTGAGATCGAGATCGTCCTGAGAGTCTTCTGCTTCATCGATTTCTCCTTGCGATCCACAAAATCGCGGGCTCTGGAAGAGTCATCCTGGTGGGCTACCCCAATACGTTGATATCAATATAATCCTCCAGAATCTGGATTTGTAAAGCTGAAACTGCATTTTGTGTTTCGCTACCTCTTCAACCCCAGCGCCCCAACCACTGCGGGATCGACCTTTGCCGGCTGCCCGTCCTCTTTCCACACCACTCCGAAGCCGCCACGATAGTCCCACATGGTCCAGCCGATGCTGTCCGCTTCAAGCGCGGTGCGCACATCGCGAATCCAGTTCATACGCGAGGTTGCATCGGTAACACGGCGGTAGGCGCCGAATTCATTGCAGATGAGCGGAACGTTGTGTTCCTTGCCCCATGCAGCAGCCGCATCGATCTGCAGACGAATGCGGTGAGCATCCCAGTGGTCGAGCCAGTAATGCTCCAGCGCGTAGCGATTCGCTGCATCGGGAACCTCGGCCAGCGACTTCTGCATGCTGTCCTCGCTCGCGGGATAAGGAATGTCGTGGGTGTAGATCCACCATGTGCTGCCCCAGCCTGCGCCCTGATGCGTGAACTCGTGTGGCTCGTAGAAATGGAAGTTGTAGATCACGTTTCCGTCGGCCAGCGGTTGCTGTGTCAGCAGGTCGGCGATGGAGGACCAGTTCGGCCCGGTGGCGATGATGGTGTTCTTCGGCGCAACTTCGCGTATGGCCTCCGCCGCGCGGGCCTGCACGCCCGCCCAGCGATAGGGATCATGCTCTTCAGGCTCGTTCATGATCTCGTAAAAAATCAGATCGGGATTGCGATCGGCATAATGCGCGGCCAATTTGCTCCAAAGCATTACGAACCGATCGACGCCGTCAGCGCTGGAACTGACGCGCCTCTTGTAATCGCTCTCCGGATGAATGTCGATCTGCACAGCCATTCCCTTGGCCAGCATCTGATCGACGGAGTGGTCGAGACGGCCGATGAAGTTCGAGTCGTCCTTGCCGAAGAAGCTTCGCGTGAGCGGCGCGGCATCGATGCTGACCCGGACGTTGTCGAAGCCGAGCTGCGCCATGAGCGCGATGTCGGCATCATCGGTGTAGCTGTTGGTTTGTTGAGCCGAGTAGTTGCTCGTTTGCGCGAACCACTCCGAAGCATTGATGCCGTGACGCAGGTGTTGCGCGCGGGCAAATGCGGTCTTCACTTCCGCAGCACGATCCTGACCGAATAAGGGCACGAATGCAGAGGACGCAATCAAGAACAAGGCAAACACAATACGAGAACGCGAGGCCAAAGTTCATCTCCATGGGTGAAAGGTAATGACCGAACAGGTAAGAATATTACGTCCGGATCGTCCTTGCGTGTCAGCGTCAAAGCGGGCACAAAACAAGAGCGGCTCCCAGTGGGAACCGCTCTCTAGTCAGGACTCGATATTGCTACTTGCTTGCGATGTTCGCAGAAGTGCCGTTGGTGATGGCCTGCTCGTAGGTGGTGCGCAGATACTTGTGCGGATTGACGGGAACCTTGTGGATGCGCACTTCATAGTGCAGGTGCGGGCCCGTGGCACGGCCGGATTGGCCGACGTACCCGATGACCTGACCGCGCAGCACGTGCTGGCCGGGCACAACGGCAACCGCCGAGAGATGTCCGTAGAGAGTAATGAGGTCGTGGCCGTGATCTAGCACGACCTGGCGACCGTATCCGGCGCCCATGTTTTCACCGGTCACGTCGCCGTCGCCGGCAGCCCGCACGGGAGTTCCGTAAGAGGCCTCGATGTCGATGCCCGGATGGAACGCGCCTTCTCCATTGATGGGGTCCTCGCGCTGACCGAAGCTCGATCCGACGCGGCCTTCGACGGGCCAGATGGAGGGAGCATCGGCAAACTGCGTCCAGTCACCAGCGAAGCCCGGAGCAAGACCGCCCTCGAGAGCACGCGTCAAACGACCCGACATGGCCTGGTCACGTAGTGCGTAAAACTGCTCGAAGGTCATCTTCACGTCCTGCGCATTGACGTCGTCCTTCGCCGCCAGGGTTACGGGTGTAGGCGCCGCTGCAGCGACAGCGGCAGATTTTGCGGGAATCACTTTGTGCTGGCGCAATCCGTAAAGGGCAGTCACTTCGCTGGCGAGCGCGCCGAGAGAGGCTACCTGCACATCGCGATCATGTGCTACCTGGGCAAGCTGCTTGAAGTCCTTGCGCAGATTCTGGTTGTCTTGTCTGACCTGGTTGAAACGCTCGGTCTTGAGTAGCATTCGTGTGTAGGAGCCGGCCAAACCAACGATGGTGAATGTTCCCACCAATGCGGCAGCGACAAATCCATACACATATTGCAGAGGAAGCGGAATCTTCCTCACCCGGCCATCTTCGTCTCTGGCAACAAAAAGAATGTAATAGCGTTTTCGCAGCATGGTCCTGCCTTCACATCAACGAATCTGCAAGGTGCTACTCGCCGCGTAGCCAGGCAACAACAATCAACACAGTTGCTGGGGGAGCCCGCTTGTTACTCCGCACACTTTCTCATCGAGGGCCTAATGGTTGAACGTTCGTACAGGCTAGCAGCCGTTACCACGAGGGGTCAATTAATTGAGGCGGAAAACCGGCTCCAAATTCGATTTAGGTCCAACTCTACATTGGCCATAAGTAATGAACTAATCCGCACCTTTCGGCGGCTTGCCCTATTCTCAATAAGATGCGCGTCAAGCAAAGTGAGTCGACACCAAAGGGCCACAAGGGCGAGCTGGCCCTGATCGAGCGCATTCGCCTACGGGCGGCTCGATCGACAAATGCCGGGCTGGTGCTGGGTATCGGCGACGATTGCGCGCTTTTGCGGGTAAAACAGGGCGAAACGCTGGCAGTAACTACTGATTTATCGGTAGCGGGAAGGCATTTTCGCCTGGATTGGCATCCACCGGAAGCTGTGGGCCATCGTGCCTTGGCGCGGGGACTCAGCGATCTGGCAGCCATGGGAGCACGGCCGGTAGCAGCCTTTCTTTCCATCGGCTTACCTCGCGAGCTGACAGTTGGCAGAGGACGGAGTCGAGCCTGGGTTGACCGCTTCTTCGATGGCTTTCTCGATCTGGCCGGCCGATACAAGACACCGCTCGCCGGAGGCGACCTGGCGGAATCGTCGGTCACCGTGGCCGACATCGTGCTGCTGGGGGCGATTCCGCGGGGAAAAGCGCTGTTGCGCTGGGGCGCACGGCCGGGGGACCTGCTTTTCGTGACCGGATCTCTTGGCGGGGCAGCCGCGGGTTTAGATCAACTTAGGAGGTCCGCTGGTCGACCGGTACCCCGTTCAAGGCGAACGCAAGAGGCCCAGAAACTGCTTGCGCCGCACCTATGGCCTGAGCCGCGAGTCGCGCAGGGGCTATGGTTGCGTCGCAGAGAAGCCGCGACCGCGGGCATCGATTTGAGCGATGGCCTTTCCACCGACGTCGATCACCTCTGTCAGGAGTCCGGGGTCTCCGCGGAGATCGATGCCGAGGCGTTACCGATTCACGCCGGCGCTACGCTCGAACAGGCTCTGCATGGAGGCGAAGACTACGAACTACTTTTCGCGGCCCGTCCAAACGCAGCAATACCGCGTAGCATTGCCGGAGTTTCCGTGACAAAGATTGGACGGTTCGTAAAGAATCGTGTGGGGCAGCCAAGAGTCAGCATGCTCACTCGGTCGGGCCGGCATGCCGCTGGAGCGGCGGGGATGGGAACACTTCTCCTGATAAGGAACCTTGGGCTATAAGGAACTTTGGGCTGCACGAGTCTTGTTAATCAACAACCTTGTTTGAGATGGCAGATTATGATCGAGAGTGATATGGAGAGCGGAACGATACGCGTGCGCTTTGCGCCTTCCCCTACCGGCCTGCTGCACGTCGGAAATGCGCGAACAGCCCTGTTTAACTGGATGTACGCCAAGCGGACGGGGGGCAAGTTCATCCTGCGCATCGAGGACACGGACCTCGATCGCACGAAATCGAGTCATGAGAAACAGCTGATTGACGATCTTGTCTGGCTCGGCCTGAGCTGGGACGAGGGTCCGACCGAGAACGATTTCGGAGAGAAGGGCGAACTGGGTCCGTATCGCCAATCGAAGCGTTTCGACCTCTATGCTTCGCATACCGCGCAGTTGCTGGCGGAGAGCAAAGCTTACCGTTGTTTTTGCACGCCTGAGGAGTTGGAAGAGGAACGCAGGCAGGCCATCGCTCAGCATCGGCCCCAAATCTACAGCGGAAAATGCCGCAACTTGACCAAGCCGGAGATCAAGGAGAGCCTGCTGAGGGGCAAAACCTACTCGGTGCGTCTGAAGATACCGGACCACCCGATACGCTGCCACGATATTGTGCGCGGCGATCTGGAGTTTGCCGCGGAGACTATAAGCGATCCAATCCTGGTGCGTTCAGCCCAGGGAGGGACTTCCGGAATGAATCCTGGAGTGCCGGTCTACAACTACGTAGTCACGATTGACGACGCGCTGATGGGGATCACGCATGTGATTCGCGGCGACGATCACATCGCGAATACACCGAAACAAGTGGCCATCTATGAGGCATTCGGTTGGAAGGTGCCCGAGTTTGTACACCTCCCCGCTATTCTCGGTGCGGATCGCGAACGGCTCTCGAAGCGTCATGGCGCAACGTCGATGTCGGGCTTCCGCGAGATGGGCTACCTGCCAGAGGCATTAGTGAATTACCTCGCGTTCCTTGGCTTGGGCGTCGAGGACCAAAAGGACGAGACCTTTACTCCCGACCAGCTCGTTGAGGCTTTTTCGCTGGAGCGGATTACGCCTAGTCCCGCAATCTTCGACTTTGAAAAGCTGAATTGCCTGAACCGGCATTACATGAAACTTTCGTCCCCGGCACGACTTGCGGCGTTGTGCTGGGACTACTTCGGCGGATTGTTACCCGAGAAAGAGGAGGCCTCCGACGCAGTGCTCGTATGGTTCTTCCAGGTGATCGCTCTCTTTGTTCCATCTATCAGTCACCTTGACGAGATACCTGCAAAGGTCGCGTTTATTTTTCACATGGATCCAAATCTCGCTCGTGTCGAACCAGAGAACGCCGCTGTTCTGGCGGCCGATTCTGCAAACATGGTGCTGACAGAGTTGGCGAACCGCGCCCGCGAGCACGTTGGCCCCGTGGCGGCATCGGACTTTTCCAAATGGATGGACGAGGTGAAACAGGTTACCGGCGCCAAAGACGACGAGCTCTGCAAACCGATCCAAATCGCTCTCACAGGCACGCACTCCGGGCCTGACTTCGACAAACTCGTCCCGCTGATCGAGCAAGGAGTGGATCTGAACCTTGGTATCCCCAGTGTGCGCCAGCGCTTCGACGCGTTCATCGGGGTTTGATCTTTGATGAATCCGATGTTCGACTTCACTTTTCCTCACCGGTGGCAGGCGGAGATACTTCCCGCACGGCCCGCGATCCTGCCTGCCCAGCATTTCGTGTATCCGCGCGAGGTGGAAGAGATCGAGCGCGGCGCACTTGAGGTTCTGGTGCGGGCCGACCAACCGAATGCCTCGCCGTTTCTCGCCACCTGCGCGTTGGGATTTCGGGATCCAGTCGTCCCTACTGGAATCTGGTCTACTCCAAATCCGCATGTGATGTGCGCGGTCGCCGGTGGATACGCCTACCTCATCAATACAGCCACACCCGAGCGCTTCACCATGCTGCCTTATCGGCCCGTGCTGCAGGTGCGTTCCGCCCCAGCGCAGGAGCTTCTTCTTTTCGTTGGCCATCGCACGGTCCTCGCATGGGACGCGAATGGCAAGGCGTGGGAGACCGCGAAGCTCTCGGATGAAGGCGTGACCATCAACGGCCTTGAAGGCGGGCTGCTGCGCGGTCTGGGCTGGAACATGATCACAGACAAGGAGACGCCGTTCACGCTGGATATGCGGAGTGGTAGCTTGGTAGTTTGAACACGACGCTCCTATCGCTGCAAGTCTTCGCCAAGAAGTTTGAGAAGCTCCGGCGGCTTATGGCTATCCACGACGTAGGCGGCTTCAGGGCGGAAGTCTTCTGCAAAAGGACTGGCAAGAATAATCGGCCTGCCGGGACAGTGCGCTTTCACTTCGGCGAGCAGGGTCGGCCTCTTGGAGAGCTGAGCGGCATGCACCAGGATTGCGTCGACATTCGGAAATCGCTTCAACAGGTCAATTCCGTCTTCAGCGTTGTAAGCAGTTAATACATTGTGCTTGACGGTCTCAACCACAAGCTTGCGAGCGGAAAGTCCTTCCGGTTGTTCTTCCTCGATCATCAATATGACAAGCGATTTCATGTAACTCCTCGTTCAGGCGGCTTCTAAGGAGAGCCGATTCCTGGTAGTTGGATACGAAATCGACTCAAAAGGGCTACTCCGTGCAGAAAGAGCAACCAATCTCTAAGAGCACTCACCTCGGCACGACGAATTGCGCATTGATACGAATGGATTCGTATGCCGAATAGACGCCTTCAAACACGGAATCCCAACTTGCAGTAAGCGCATAACATCGTGCGGCATGGCGCATTTCAGAGTGCAAGGTTGGATTGCCGAGGACATGGTCGATCGCAGAAGAGAACTCTCCATCCGGTGCAATCCGCCCGGTGACGCCGTCGCGAATGATGCTGCACGGGCCACCATCAGGGGTCACGATCGCGGGAACGCCGCTCGACAGTGCTTCGAGAACGACATTCCCGAAGGTGTCGGTATGCGAAGGGAAAACAAAAAGGTCCATATTGGCGTAGGCCGCTGACAGCGCTTCGCCCTTCAGAACACCGGCAAACTCCGCGCGTGGCAAATGCTCGCGCAACCAGGCTTCCTCGGCTCCGTGGCCGACAATCAGAAAACGGAAATGCTGACGACCGGCAGCCTCCAACTCCCGTTGCACCTGCGCCAGCAACGCGACATTTTTTTCGATCGAGAGTCGCCCCACGTAGCCGAGGACAAAATTCCGATCGTCATCACATCTGGCGCGTTTCAGGGGATGGAACAACACCGAATCTACGCCGCGAGGCATCAGGTTGCAGGGACGCTTCGTCGCACGCTCAAGCATTCCGCAAAGTTCGGGATT
Source organism: uncultured Acidobacteriaceae bacterium (assembly GCA_963735215.1). Taxonomy (GTDB): domain Bacteria; phylum Acidobacteriota; class Terriglobia; order Terriglobales; family Acidobacteriaceae; genus Telmatobacter. Next base: position 678,574 of record CAVTKF010000024.1, read on the forward strand.
TGGCGCGAACAGCAGATCGGCGTTGGAGTAGAAGCTCGACGCCACAGCCAGGGTTAGATCCTCGATCGTCTGGCTTGCCCTTGCTGAATGTGGTTTTGGCAAGAGTTGCAGCAGCCGATCGCATCTGCGCTCCAAATACTCATGGACATTGGTATGCCAACTCGCCGCGAGCGGCACGCCGTAATGGCGCGCAATGGCTGCGCCGAGGATCCCGAGTTCACTAGGCCCGGTGATATGTATGATGTCCGGCTCGAATCGCTCGACGACTTCATCGATCGCAGGCAAATGACGCAGATATGCAGGATCGAATCTCAGATCTTTCTCTAGTGCGAACGAAAAGAAACTTCGCGGGAGTTCCAGAGTCCGGAGCTTGCCGGTTTCTTCGAGTGCCTTGAGCCGCTGTCCGGCACGCACGCAGAGGAAAGGCAGATGATGCCGGCGCGCGAAAGCCTCATAGTGGCGGCTGGTGTGGGCGACGCCGTTTATTTCGTGAAAGGAATCAGGAAAATAAGCGACTCTCGGCGGTCGTTCGTTCATGGACGCGGGCTCAGCTTCAACCCTCCTGCTCGCCAAGCGCGAGACGCCTCTGACCTTCGTCGCTCCAGGCGATCCGCAGACCACCGGATACCGGCCCGTTTCCCAGCATCTGAACGGCCTTGATAACCCAGCCGATGGCAAGCGGCGCGCGTCCGTTCGGCCAGAGCTCCTTCAGCGACCGCACCACGCCGTTCGCGTCAGGATGATACGCGCGCTCGTCCCATGCCCGTGATCCCTGAGGAAAGTCAGGATAATCGCGGATCGCGTCGAGCGTCGACTGCAGCAGGCGATGCTTCCATGGCTCGGCATATTGCGGCATGAAGAGCACGTTGCTCTGGCGCTCGCGGCGTATCTCGTGCACGAACTCGGTAAAGCTGGCGGCATTGCTCACGTTGATGTTGGCGTTCGGCTCGACGCCGTGGCGATCGCCGCCGCTGATCAGCAGCATATTCCACTGTTGGGCGAGACGGCGCACAGCGCGATTCTCTTCCCAGTTGCGGAGACCGTTTAATTCAAGGGCGTGGAGCCATGTACCGTACTTTTGTAGAAATTCGTTTACCAAAAAACCGTGCTTCTCTTTGCCGACCGTGTATAGATCCCACAAAGGATGGTTGAAGACGACCAGAACATTGGGCTCGTCGCTCAGCGCGACGAGGATCTCTTTGAGCCGCGGTTCGCTTGGCTTGCCAGTGAATTCCGCCAGCGTACGCATCCATTGCCTGGCCTGGCTTGAGGGTAGATTGTGCACACCGAGATGAAAATCCTGCACACCGCCGTAAGGCACGCTCCACTCGACCGAGACCGGAATCCGTCGGGCGCTGGGAACTGTGCGCAGCAACATAGGCGCTTCGATAGTGTCATGGTCGGTGATGGAAACCATCGAGTGCAGTTCAAGCTTTTCAATCTGACCGCTCTCGAGATCAAATGCCAGCTTGGGAGTCATCGGAGGAGTCCAATAGCTCTTTGCGTAATCCACGCGTAGGCCGTACTTCGATTGCGCTCTGTTCTCCAGACGCGCAAGCAAGGGACGAATTACAGCGTATTCGCTGCCCAGATTCGCCAAAAAATCCAGGGTTTCCTTGGATTGGTTGGTATGGCTGTGCAGAGAGATCCCGGTGCGAAACCCCTGGTGTGCTTTCTGGTCGCGCCACAGGTACGAAACGGTCGACGTGGCCATTTCTCCTCCTCATTCGCGATCTGACTCCGGACTCTTGCAGTCAGGTCAAGTATCGGATCGGCCCGTCAACGGGAGGTTAAGGGGAGAACAATTGCACTTCAATTAGTGCACCGTACCAACACAGTAACGGAAAGTCGAAAAGGCCTTAAGAAATGACGAGCAACCGTTTGGTTGCAGATGCAAGCAACGCCATTTACTTGGTCTTCGCCATGTCCGGACCCAGAAAATCCTCAAAAGTCGATCCGTGCATGATCTCTTGAGGCGCCTGCGCGGCTGCGGCCCTGGCCTCGGGGATGAGGTAATTCTCGGTCAGCCCATCGCGCAGGATCGCAAAAGCATCTTCAGGGGTATCGGCGTACTTGAACAGCTCGATGTCCTTCGGCGAAATTGCGCCCGTATCGACCAGCGTGTCGAGGTTGAAGACCTTCTTCCAGTAATCCGATCCATACACGACGACGGTGATCTTTTTGGCTAGCTTTTGGGTTTGTGCCAGGGTGAGAATCTCGAACATTTCATCCAGCGTGCCGAATCCGCCGGGAAAGACGACCAGGGCCTTCGCCATATACGCAAACCACAGCTTGCGCATAAAGAAGTAGTGGAATTCGAAGTTGAGGGAGGGCGTGATGTAGGGATTGGGCGACTGCTCGAAGGGCAGGCGAATGTTCATCCCGATGGTCTTGCCGCCGGCTTCATAGGCGCCGCGGTTCGCGGCCTCCATGATACCGGGGCCTCCGCCGGAGGTGACCACAAAGCGGTGGCGGCGCGAGGGAATCTTCGCGGCCCACCGCGTAAGCATCTGGGCCAGTCGTCGCGCATCTTCGTAGTAGCGTGCCATGGCGACTGCAGCCACAGCACGTTTGCGCTGCAGTTCTGTGGCTTTGCCTGCGGCGATATCGGGAACGCTTGCCGGCTGTTCCTCGCTGGGAGCAGGATCGCGCGAACCGGTGTTGTCGAGAAGCTCGAGGGCATGGTCGGCTTCTTCGCGTCCGCGAAAACGCGCAGAGCCAAAAAACACGACCGTGTCCTGGATGCGCTCATGACGTAAACGCGCAAGCGGTTCCATGTACTCGGCGACGATGCGAATCAGGCGTCCATCGGGCCCGTTCAGAAATCCCGGATTCTCATAAGCAAGCGGAGCGGCAGCCAGCGCCTGGGGAGCACCGTTATGCGGTAAAGTGACGGCCGCAACCGCGCTGGAAGAGGCGTTCTTGCCGGACGAATCGCTGTCCGCCGATGCCTGTTGCTGATTTTCGCTTCCCAGATCCCTGTTGTTCGTTCCCTGCTCTTCCACGCTCATGCCTTACTCATTTCGATGCCTGATGGCATCTTGTACCGCGATCCAGATATTCAGCAGCCCCAGTCCTGAGATGATGCCGCGCACACCGCCGTTTGCTGCGTAGATTGCGAGCGTTGGAAACTGAACGAAGAGCGGGTTTTGATCCCAGAAGAGTTGCGACCACGGAGCGTAGCAAATGGCCAGCCCGATGTACATCCTCAATAGAACGCGCAAATAGAGTTCGGTGCGCACCAGCCAGTGGGGAATACGCTGCTGGGGATGACCGGCAGCTGGCTCCTGCCTGGCATTGGATTCCGGAGCGGAACTCATCAGGTTTCCTGGGACGGGAGCGGGGCTGGGGGGCATACTGGGTGACATGAATTCCGGCTGGTTTGACATTCTGCAGGGCCTGTAAAGCTGCCCCCGAATTCCTGCCATTTCAACAGCTCAGGGACGCTGTATTCAAACGGTAACACAGCAGGACGAAAACGCCGGCGAGGACGGCTGGCGGCTTTGATGCTCGTGATTGCGCCGAACCATCGAGAGGGGTATTTTGTTCGTGTACGCTGTTTCCGTTCCCAAGGGAGTCTGCCGTGAAACATGCTGCCGTATGTCTCGTCCTCCTGTTAAGTCCATTGATGTTAGCCGCGCAAAACAGTGCCAAGAACCAGGGGCAAGCCCCCGCGCAGGGGTTGGTCATTGTGGATTTGGGTGAGCAGGCTGGCGATGGCTGCCCGATCAGTATGCGGGCAAGGCATGGGGTTTGGGACCACACGATCAAGATTCAACAAGGACAGCAGGAAAATAAGTTTCAGCCGTTTGGGCAGCGGATATTTCTCACGTTGAGCAGTTCTAAGGCTGCCCCGATCATTGCTGCGACCGTGAAAGTGCACGGGCTGACCGGCAAGAATCACATGGTCGAAACCGCCGCTGGCGCGTCAGGTGACGCGACAAAGATCCTGAAGATCACGTTTGCCGAGAGCCAGTGGGACGGAGTTACCGGCGATCTCTACATACCGGGATTCACCTCGGTGAGTTCGATCGAGCTGGTCGAAGTTTCATACGACGACGGTCGGGTATGGAGAATCGGAGACTCCGGTGTCTGCCGCGTGACGCCGGACCCCTTGATGCTGATCGCAAGTCACTAATGCGCCGGTGTGGTGTCCCAGAAAGAAGTTTGGAAGCGCATAAAGCAGATTCTTCGGTCACCACCTCCGAACTCTGCCAAAAACGTTCGGGGCCCCTTTCACTCAGAATGACACCGCGAATTAGGGGCATCGTCTCAGACTAAGGACGCTAGAGCCGGGTGCATAAATCATGCTTGGTCGGGCTGACGACATCCCTCAGGGGCTGAAGCCCCCGGTCTTTAAGCGCTTCCATGCGGCACGCGACCCAGAGGGTACCCCGAGCCGCGCCCTTTCAAGACTAGATTGATGCAACCATTTCTAGGGGGCGACGCGGTTGCGTTGTTTTACTTTCACTGCAGGAGAGCCGGCGTAGACGCCCCATGGCTCCAGGTCGCGCGTGGCAACAGAGGCGAGTCCCAGCACTGCGCCTTCGCCTACGTTCACACCGGGGGCAACGCACGCTCTCGCGCATACCCACGCGTAGGCGCCCACTTCCATCGCATAAGCCAGCAGCGGAAACGCGGGATCGTCGAAGTCGTGGGTTGCGCCGCAGAGGTAGGAGTTCTGCGAGAGAATCGCATGCGATCCAAGGCGTACAGGGGCGGGGTTGTAGATCTCGGCGTTATCGCCGGCGGTGACCTGATCGGCGCAGATGAGATTCCATGGCGCCCATACGCGGGAAGTTGGATAGAAGTGGCAGTTCGGCCCCATCTTCGCACCAAAGAGCCGCAGCAACATCGCCCGCCAAGCGTGGAACGGTCTCGGTGAGAGGCGGTAAAAGATCGCCCAGGAGATGTTCCAGGCGAGACGCGCGATGCGATGCGACAGGGGAAAGGCAGGACGCAGATACGGATCCTTCGCCGTCTCAGGCGAGATGTTTTCTGCCGCGTTGTAGTGAACCTGCCTTGGCATCTTTGCTGAGTTTACGGCATTTCCGAAAATGATCCGCCGTTTTGAGATCGAAGAAGATCGGCGCTTCCCGTTGGTCGCGCCGACTTTAGATCATCGGATTTGGGACAGAGCGTTTCCCAAATGCGATATCAGTGCGTGATTTCGACAGGCGCCGTGAGGCGGATGTCTCGTGATGATGCGCCAACCTGCACCTCAAATGTTCCTGGATCGAGGGTCCATGCTTTGGTCTGCGGGCTCCAGTATTTGAATGCAGAACGGTCCAGCTGGAGCTTGATTGTCTGGCTCTCTCCTGGCTTCAGTTCAACCCGGCTGAAAGCCTTGAGCTCACGTTCCGGCCGGTCGATTTTCGCGTGACCATCGTGGACGTAGAGCTGAACGACCTCGGCGCCCGCACGTGACCCACTGTTCTTTACCTTCAGGCGGACAAGAGTGCCCTCCGATTTGACGCTGCCTGAGAATGTTGTAAACGGGATCACTTTCAGATCGCTGTATTCAAACGTCGTGTAGCTCAGGCCGAAGCCGAACGGGAACTGCGGCTCCACGTTTTTTGTGTCGAAGTAGCGATAGCCGACGTAGATGCCTTCGGCGTAATGGACGACGAGATTTTCGCCGGGATAGTTCTTCGCAGCCGGAGAATCCTCATATCTTTTCGGAAATGTCACGGGTAGCTTGCCCGAGGGGTTTGCATCGCCAAAGAGAATTGCAGCAAGAGCATTGCCGCCTTCCTGTCCTCCGTACCACATATCAAGCAGCGCGGGCGTCGAGTCGATCCACTTCGTCATGGTTACCGGGTTGCCGGTGTTGAGAACGACGATTGTATGCGGATTCGCTTTTTCTACAGCCTGGATTAATTCATCCTGTCCAGCGGGCAGATCCATGGTCTTCACGTCGAAGCTTTCGGACTCGAGTTTGTTGTAGCGGCCAACGACTACAACAGCAACGTCGGCCTTCGCTGCAGCATCTGTCGCCGCTTTCAGGTCATTCGCACGCGCTTCGCCGGTGTCGTGCGCTGGATCCTCGCCCGCCATGCCTGCGCCAAGCGCGGAGGTCACCTGGACTCCCGCACCCGCGCGCTTCTGGATGCCCTGGAGCGGTGAAACTGAGTACTTGGGCCGCACCAGCGAACTGCCTCCGCCGCCTGTGCGGGCCACCAGCGCGTTGGGTCCGATGACTGCGATCGAATGAATCTTTGAGGCGTCGAGCGGCAACAAATTGCCTTGATTCTTCAGGAGCACAATGCCTTCCGTCTCACCGTCGCGCGCCATCTTCTGCTGCGCGGGCGTATCCACTTCGCCGCCTGGCGTGTGCGGGTGGTCCACGATCCCGCTCAGCACGATCACGCGCAGAATGCGGCTAACGTTGTCGTCGATCGTCGCCTCGCTGATTTTGCCGGCTTTCACTTCGGCCAGCACCTTGTCGGTTGTCAGCCAACCACCGCTGCTGCCCTGCTCCTGGGCCTGCGGGCGCGCCAGAAACGCTTTCATCGGCGGTCCGCCGGGCATCTCCAGGTCCATGCCGGCATTCACAGTCGGCGCAGTCGAGTAGGTGCTGCCCCAGTCCGATACCACAAAGCCCTTGAAGCCGAACTCCTTCTTCAGAATGTCGGTCAGCAAATAGTCGCTTTCGGCGCAATGCGTGCCGTTGACCTTGTTGTAGCAGGACATCACGGCCCAGGCGCCGCCCTGCTGTACTGCGGCTTTGAACGCGGTCAGATAGATTTCGTGCAGCGTACGCTCGTCGATTTTCGCGTCGACGCGGTGCCGCTCGAACTCCTCGTTGTTTGCGGCGAAATGCTTCACCGAAGGGATAACGCCTTCGCCCTGCACACCGTGAACGTAAGCGACGGCCAGCTGTCCAGCCAGGTACGGATCCTCGCCGTAGCCCTCGAAGTTGCGACCCCACAATGGAACGCGATTAATATTGACGGTCGGTCCGAGGATCATGTCGCGGCCCAGCGCCTTGACCTCCTGCCCAATGGCCTGGCCTTCGCGCTGCACCAGCGCGGTGTCCCATGTGGCTGCCATCGCAATGCCCGAAGGGAATGCCGTCGTTTCGACCTTCACCGGATTTGCTGTCGAATTTGTGATGGCAGAGCTGCCCGCCCACGAGCGCACGCCCATCGGTCCGTCGGCCATCTTGATCGCAGGAATGCCGAGTCGCTCAATCGGCGCCGACTCCATCCAGCCGGATCCGGAAAGCATCGTCGCCTTCTCTTCGAGCGTCATTCGCTTGAGCAGATCGGCAACGCGCTGGTCGACGGGAAGAGAAGTGTTTTTGTAAGGCGGCGCGGACTGCGAAGCGGGGGCAGTCTGTGCATGCGTGGCTGCAAGGAACAGAAGCGACGAGAAGACTAATGCGAGACAAGAACGCGAAGTGCGCCAATACATCTGAAACTCCAGAGCGGTTGATCTTCCGCCATCGAATCGCAGCCATCCTAGCGGATGACGGTCCACCGCAACAACTTAAACACGCTCTGAATTCACCTTTATGCACTTCGATTAGATTCGAAGCCCACGAGAAGAACGCACATGCTTTCTGACATTCAGCGGAGAATCGAGCCCTGCCGCAGTGCCGGAAAACTCTTTGACAGTGCTTTTCTGTCGGCGTTACGATGCCCTCTACCCCGGGGGCCCGTACCGAAAGACCTGGAGGTCTGAATGGAACCCACAACGACATCCCCTGTCTTCGAACAATCGAAGTTCGACGCCTTCATGGGGAAGGCAGTCATGGATATGGGCGCTGCGATGCACGCAGCGCTGGTGGTCATCGGCGACAAGCTGGGACTGTATAAAGCGATGGCAGGCGCGGGGCCGCTGACCCCGGCCGAATTGGCCGCGAAAACCAAAACAACCGAGCGTTATGTTCGCGAATGGCTCAATGCCAACGCCGCCAGCGGGTACGTTACCTATGACGCGGCTTCGAAGAAATTCGAACTGCCGCCGGAACAGGCACTTGCCCTCACCACGGTCGACCTGCCGGGCGCGTTCCATATCATTTCCTCTTGTTTCAAAGACGAGCCGAAGATCACCCAGGCATTTCGCACCGGCGACGGCGTTGGCTGGCACGAGCACGACGCCAATCTTTTCTTCGGCACCGAGCGGTTTTTCCGCCCTAACTACGAGCAGAATCTTTTAAGCGCCTGGATTCCGGCGCTCGAAGGAATCGGTGACAAGCTGGCCAAAGGCGCCGCGGTGGCCGACGTCGGCTGCGGACACGGCGCTTCGACGTTGCTGATGGCCAAAGCCTTTCCAAAGTCGCGCTTTAGCGGATTCGATTATCACAGTGGTTCCATCGAATACGCGCGGCACGTCGCCGGTCGTGACGGCCTCCTGGACCAGATCAGCTTCGAAGTGGCGAGTTCCAAAAGCTATCCCGTAAATGGCGGTTACGATCTCGTAACGTTTTTCGACTGCCTGCATGACATGGGTGATCCGACCGGAGCGGCGGAGCACGTACTTTCCTCATTGAAGCCAGACGGAACCTGGATGATCGTAGAACCGTTTGCGAACGACAATCCCGAGCAGAATCACAACCCGATTGGCCGGATCTATTATTCCGCATCCACCATGATCTGCACGCCCGCATCGCTTGCGCAGGAGGTTGGCGCAGCCCTTGGGGCGCAGGCAGGCGAGGAGCGCATTCGTGACGTGGTCAAAGCAGCTGGATTTACTCGCTTCCGCAGGGCAGCGCAGACGCCGTTCAACCTGGTGTTCGAAGCGCGGGCTTGAGATTCCGATCCGCATTCGAAGAGTGCTAGTGCGGGGTTCCAGAAGTTATTGGCATGAGTCTCGGAGTGCAAAGAAGCAGATTCTTCGTTCACCACCCCCGAACTCTGCCCCAAAGAACAAAGATCGCTCTTTGGGGACCCCGAATGACGTTCGGGGCCGCGTTCGCTCAGAATGACACCACCAACTTCTATCGTGAACTTCAGGGACACCACCGCCCCAGTGGTGTGAACGGGCCCTAGGTGATCCCGAGGGGCGAGGCGGTTTGCTCTGGCCCGTCTTTGGCTGCAAACAACAGCCAGCCTGATCCAAGAGCGATCAGCAGCAAACCCAGCCAGCCGCGCCCTTGAACTCCGGGCCGCAGGAACGCAAGGCCGATCAGGTTCGCTACCAGGGGCGCTATCAGAAATCTTGTGGTCATACGCACTGCCGTCATCCGGCGCATCAGCCAGAAAAGCAGCGCGAGGGCCAGCAGGTCGAGTGCGGCCCAAGGATCTGGTATTGGCGCGGACCAGGCGTAGTGCTGGAATACTGCGCCTAGAAGCGCCATCCAGATAGCCGCGGAGCCTGCGGCGATGGATGCGAAGGTGAGCAGCGACTGTGCGGTTTGGTCGCTGGCGATGCGGACTGCGATGCAGTTGGCGGCCGCGACGGAAGCGACCGCTACGACAAGTCCACAAAAAGCGAGAGCTGCGGCGTTGGACTGAGGCAGATTGAGCGGGAACACAAGCATTGTTCCAGCCACCGCAACCAGCGATGCGGCAAGCGCACTGCGTTCCGGCGCTGCGGATGCAGATCCCACGTACGGATCAAAGACGATGGCGAAGACCGGAGCCAGCGAGAAGAGCGCAACCCGGGTGGAGTCGTCAATGCTTCCCTTGGCAATTTCGATCAGCACCGCCGGTAGGACAAAAAGACCGAATCCGACCAACGCGGCTGCGCCAAGCATCTTGCTGCAAGGCCAGCGTGCTTTGCGCACCAAAGCGCGATGGCAGGCGATGACGGCGAACAGCGCCAGGGGAATTGATTGCATTGCCAGAAAGGAAGAACTCGCAGCGGAAGTTGGACCCGGCAGAAGATCGGACCGCAGGGAAGGAAGCGCCAACAGCAGGCACAGCAGCAACAACACGATGACCGCTGCCATGTTCTTCCTTTGTTCAGCCAAGTAATGCGCCCCTCTCACCTCGATCAGAACACATTTTGACGCAGGCGCCGGGCAGGGATCGGAGGGGGCGGCACGACCACCGCTAAGTTACAATGGAGATTGGGCCAAGGCCGAATTTTTCAGGTAGAGCAAGGAGTTTCACGTTTATGGCGATTCCCGCCACCCAAATGCGTCCGGGCATGATCATCAAGCACAACGACATTCTCCACCTCGTGTTCAAGGTGGAGCATCGCACCCCGGGCAACCTGCGCGCCTTTATCCAGGCAAAACTTCGCAATCTCAAGTCCGGCGCCATGTTCGAGCACCGCTTCCGCTCCGGCGACGCCATCGAGAAGGTCGTAGTCGACGAGATTTCGATGGAGTTTCTCTACGCCGACGGCGACGACTACTACTTCATGAATCCGGTGGACTACGAGCAGACCGTGCTGAAGGGTTCTACCCTCGGCGATGCAGTCGAGTACCTGACGCCGAACCTGCAGATCAAGGTCAGCTACCACGATGGGCAGGCCGTGGGTATCGAACTGCCTTCCTTCGTCGAGCTCACCGTCGTCGAGACCGAGCCTGGGCTAAAGTCAGCGACGGCTTCCTCGGTGACCAAGCCGGCCAAGACCGAAACAGGATTGGTTGTGCAGGTGCCGCCCTTCATCAACGAAGGCGAGAAGATCCGTGTGGACACGAGCGAAGGCGCTTACATGAGCCGAGCATAGACCTTCACCTGGATTTGCTGAACGCCGGGACTTTTGTCCCGGCGTTCCCGCATGCATACCGGTGTAAGGACCGTGACAAAATATTGTAGAAAGTCTTCGATTAGCGCCGACGGGTGCAAGCCCAGCCGACAAGACTCCCCGTAAAGATTCCTGCAGCGAAGACAACGCCCATGGACTGAAACGGCCTCTGCTTCACGGTGCGTCTTGCCTCATAAAGCGCATCCTCGGCAGCGTCGCGGCCGTGCTTGATTGTTTTGACTGCCGACTCAATCCCCTCTTCCACTGCATCGGTCAAGACGGCCTTGAATTTGGAGACCTCGCGCATGACATCCTCAACGGTAGCCTGTTTTTCCAATAAGCCTGACGCCATATTCTTCGCCCTCTTTTCCTGAAATAGGTACCTCGGTCTCTCGAGACCGTGGAGAAATGATGCCTGACTGTTGTGATGTGATATGGCCGGTCGATGTTGCACAGACCTTTAATTTGAAAGCTAAGTACGAATTGCCGGCACCATTTTTGGTTCAGTCGGCGTTTACCGCTTAATGCTCCGCCCGCGATTAAAAAAACTTTTGCGCGCTCACCTCTTTCGTATGTTACAGTCTGTAACACTATGACGAGTAACACTCACGACCCTTCGGAACTTGGAGAACTGGAACGGGAGATCCTTTCAATTGTCTGGCGGCGGGGCTCGGTGACTGCCGAGGCGGCGCGGGAAGAACTGAACCGGCCTCTTAAGGACTCCACGGTGCGCACCGTGCTGCGGCGCCTCGAAGAGAAGGGTTACCTGGCGCACGCGGTTGAAGATCGCACTTTTATCTATCGACCGGCTGAATCGCGGCAACGCGTTGCAGGTCGCGCGGTGAAGCGCATCGTCGACTGGTTCTGCGAAGGATCGGTCGAAGCGCTATTGGTGGGAATGGTCGACTCCAAGGTTCTTGACCGGGCCGAGTTGCAGCGGCTGGCAACCCGGATTGCCGAGGCGCAGAGGCAGGCTGGCACTGCAAATTCCGCGATTCCCAACAAAAAGGAGGTCAAGGGATGATCTCATCACTTCTGTTTGAAGCGGCCATTCGTTCCGCACTGCTGGCCCTGGCGGTTTGGATCGGCCTGCGGATCTTCGGCGTGCGCAATGTGCTGGCGCAGAAAGCTGCCTGGGGATTGGTGCTGGCGTCGGCGCTTCTGATGCCCCTGGTGCTACCGATGGCGGCGCGTTTGCCGGCGACCCTGGTGATTCCGACCGAGGCGCTTCGGGCAATCGCTGCATGGAAACCCGCTGCGGCAACTGCGCAAGCCACGGCAGAAATTCGGACCGCCGATGCGAAGATGAGCGCAGCTCCGCTGGTCGAGGAGAAGCAGATCGCGCACGCTGCAGTTCGGACGGACAAGATCGAGCCAGAGAGCACCACGCTGTATGCCGCAGACACAAGTAGCATGATGGCGGCTGATCGATATCCGGCACCCGCGATTTCAAATTCGCACGTGAGCACGGGCGGAGTTGCGCCTCCGTCGAATGTGTCGGGACGGGGCGAATTTTCTTTGCTTCAGATTGCGGGTTTGCTGTATCTCGCAGTTGCCGGCGTGCTGTTTCTCCGCTTGCTCTACGGGCTCGCTGTGGCGATTGAAGTGTGGCAATCGGCCCGGCCTGCGCTGCTCGACCCTTCTCCATTGACCGATGGGCTGCATCTGCGCGTGAGCGATGCCGTGTCGTCGCCAGTGACGATTGGATCGGCGGTTGTGCTGCCTGTCGAGTATCGCGAATGGGACAGCGAGAAGCTGCGCATCGTGCTGGCCCACGAGCGCTCGCACATCCGGCAGGGCGACTTTTATTTGCAGCTGCTGGCGGGATTCTACGCGGCGCTGGTGTGGCCGAGCCCTCTGGGCTGGTGGCTGAAACGCAAATTATCTGATCTGGCCGAGGCCATCAGCGACCGCGCGGGACTGGAACAGGCCGCGGATCGCACATCCTACGCGCAGATTCTGCTTGAATTCGCGGCCGCGCCGCGCCCAACCCCGATAGGAGTCGCCATGGCCCGCAGTGGATCTCTCTCTCGCCGCATCGAGCGGCTGTTGAATGATGTTTCTTTCCGGCAGGCATTTGCGGGTACGCGCCGCGGGTTGGTAGCCGTGCTGGTGGTGCCGGTGGCGCTGTTTGCGGCCACGGCGATGGTGCGCGTGCAGGCTGCGGGACAGGCGCCAGACCCGGCCAGCGCTCCGGAACTTCCGGCTACTCCGTCGCTTGCGAGTGTTCCTTCACTGCCCGGAGCTCCGGCTCAGGTCGTTTTGGCTCCAAACGCGCCTGCCGCTCCCGTTACGCCGGAGACGGGCGCGTCAGTACCTGAGCAGATTTCTGGAGAGGCGGCGCCTGCACCGGTCGCGTTGGCTCCAGTTGCGCCGGCACAGACAGGTGTCCCCGCTACAGCTGCGCCTGCACCGCCTGCACGTGTGTCCGAGCCTCCGGCTTTGATGATTCTGTCGTCCACGCCGGCGCACGGAGCTCTGACCATCCTTGCGCCGAAAGCTCCGCATGCTCCGGGCAGTGCGTCGTTGATGATCCTTCGTCCGGGTGCTCGAACGATGGCGATCATCGCGCCACGAGCAGCCTATGGCGCGGGTTTCGGATATGGAGCAGGCCAAAGCACAACCACCGAAACCGGCAGTTCCAACTCTAACGAGAATGGGAAGCACTCGGGTTATCGCTACTCCTATTCGTCCAATGGACAGTCGTATGCGGTCATCCGCGGCGGTGACAAGGAACATATGACGTTCACAGGAGACTGGATCGAAGGGCGGCACGAAGAGATCGACAAAGCGCGCAAACAGGCGCATGGCGACTTCCTTTGGTTCACGCGCGAAGGCAAATCCTACTTCGTCGATGATCCTGCGATCCTCAGCCAAATTGAAGCGATGTACAAGCCGATGGAAGAACTGGGCAAGCAGCAGGAAGTACTTGGCAAGCAGCAGGAGGAACTCGGCAAACAGCAGGAAGCACTGGGACAAGCGCAGGAACAGGCCAGCGTGCCGACTCCGGACATGAGCAAAGAGATTGCCGAAATCGATGAGGCCATGGCAAAGCTGAAGGCGAATCAGGGGAAGACCATGAGCACCGAGGAGTGGGCAGACATTGAAAGCAAACTAGGCAATCTCCAGGGTAGGCTCGGCGAGATGCAGGGCCGGATCGGTGCAAGGCAGGGTGAATTTGGCGAGAAGATGGGCGAGCTGGGACGCCAGCAGGGACAACTGGGCGCACAGCAGGGCCGCCTTGGCGCGGAGCAGGGAAGAATCGGGCGGGAGGCAGACCGGATGGTGAGGGCTCATCATCATTGAGAGCCTGAAAGACGGCAAGGCACACCCGGTGCAATAGCTTGAATATTTGATGGGCGGGTTCGCAATGAATGGGTAGAGTCCGCCCATCATGATCAACGGCATTCACTTCCCTTTAGAGTCGCGATCCCAATGCGGATCGCGATTTTGTTCGTAACAAGTCCGACATGCGACCGCGCTGTGATTTTGGGCGTTCCTGAATCACCGGAATTGACATTCCGATATGCCAATCTAAGCGTGTAAGCTGATGGGGCAAATAGGAGGACGATCAAAATGTCCCTTTCGCCGCGCCTCGCCGTTGCGTCGCAGAGCTTCAACATGAACGCCAGTTTTATGAAGCAGTCTTTGAGCGGATTGAACGCCGAAGATTGGTGTAAGCGCCCCAACGATCACACCAACAACCTGTGCTGGCTCGTGGGTCATGTCGCGTGGGCGCGCACCATGGTGCTGGCGCGGCTGGGGCAACAATGGACCATGCCGTGGATGCCGTTGTATGCGCGCGGGACAAAGTGTGTTGAAACCTCGGAGGCTCCCACGCCGGAGGCGTTGATGGAGACCTGGAACGAGAGCTGCTGCAGGCTCAATACGGCACTGGAGTCAGCTTCAGACGAATTGCTGGATACTCCTGCTCCACAACCGGGACCGCCAAGCGCGGACGGGAAGCTCAGCGGAGTGATTAATTTTATGGCGCTTCACGAGACCTATCACGTTGGACAGGTAGCATATGTGCGGTCTTTCCTGGGCCATGCCGGCGTGATGGGGTGAGGCCGCGCAACTGAATGGTTGTGGTTTTGCGCCGAGTAAGGTTATCACGGGCTAAAGAGGCTCCTCTGACCATTTGGCCACGACCCGCCCTTAGCTCCGCGTTGTTTCACCCCACCCCTGTCACGATAAAGCTCGTCCCCTGCGGATTCCGGCTCCCAGGGCTTCAAAATCTAAAATTGGCTTCGAGCTACGCCGGATTCCTGGGCGGCATCCAAAGCATTTGGAGCAACAGGAATGGAATCTGCCGTCGCCGTATCGAAGATTGAGAGACGTAAACATGGCAAAGCACTTCGCGAAAAGATCCCGCGCAATGCTCACGCCGAGTGCAAGCCACGGTCGAAGTCGCAGGACCCGATCAAGCTCCTCGAGGAATCCGACGCCGATCGAATTCCCGGTCTGATCCCTGTAAAGTATCAGCGAATGGGTGTTTCGCCGTTCACGTTCTTTCGTGGCGCGGCCATCCTCCAGGCGCGGGACCTCGCAAATGCGCCCGTGTCGGGAATCACCGTTCAGGCGTGCGGCGATTGCCACCTCGCGAACTTTGGCGGTTTCGCCTCGCCCGAAAGAGTGCTGGTCTTCGACATTAACGACTTCGATGAGACGTTCCCAGGCCCCTGGGAATGGGACATCAAGCGATTGGGAGCCAGCCTCGTGTTGGCGGCAAGGGACTGTGGTTTTTCCAAATCCACTGCCCGGGATGCGGCTCGTGCGGCCGCGAGGTCCTATCGCGAGCGCATGGCGGAATTCGCCGAAATGAATGCGCTGGATGTCTGGTATGCAGAAGTCAGCATCGACGCCCTCAGGGAGCATTTCCGGAAAGATCCGCATATGTTGGCCCGGTTGTCGGCGAAGCAGAAGCAGGCCCGCTCGCAAAATTCTGAGGCGGTAATTCCCAAGCTCACCGCGCTTGAGGATGGGCACCGGAAGATCAAGGACAACCCACCGGTCATCTTCCATTTCCAGAAATATGTCGCGGACTTCGAAAAGCGGCGCGAGAAATTCACCGAGGATTACAAGAAATCTCTGCCACCGGATCGGCAAAGGCTCTATGAGCGCTATCGTTATCAGGATTCCGCGGTGAAAGTTGTTGGTGTGGGCAGCGTCGGGACACGCTGCTATCTTTCGCTCCTGCTCGCCGACGAAAATGATCCCCTCTTCCTTCAATTCAAGGAAGCGCGGAGGTCGGTGCTGGAGTCGCCAAACGGCAAGAGCCGCTATGCACATCAGGGTTTCCGCGTAGTAGAGGGCCTGCGTGTGATGCAAGCCGCAAGTGACATATTTCTTGGGTGGGCCAGCACCAGGGGACACGATTACTACGTCCGTCAATTCCGCGACATGAAGGTCTCCGCCGACATTGATACCTTCAAGCCGCGAACCTTGCTTGGATACGCCGACATGTGCGGCTGGGCCTTGGCGCGAGCCCACGCCAAGTCGGGCGATGCAGCGATGATTGCAGGATACCTGGGCTCGACCGATCAGTTTGACGACGCCCTGGCGCTATACTCCGAAGCCTACGCTGACCAGGCGGAACGCGACTATGAAGCCTTTCAATTGGCCATCCATTCCGGGCGTCTTTCCGCGGAACCCAAAATGGACGCCTCTCTGAAGTTCCAGGTTTAGCGGAATACGCATTCTGGCTCAGAACGGCAGCGGCGCCTTGCCAGGCTAAGACATTCAAGCCCTGATTGGCGGAGGGTGTTTCATGCAACTGGCGGGCCCTGGCCTGTCGATGGTGCCCATAGATTGAGGTTGCAGCCTCAGGATCCCGGAGTGTCCGGACTGTCCGTAACCGGACATCGCAACAAGGTCTGCAAAACGGATTTCACGAAGCCCATTGCGCCATTCATTAGAGTTATGAGACGGGCAATTCTGGCAACCCAAGTGCTTTATCTGATCGTTACACTTCCCGCTGTTCCCACAACTGGAGGTAGTCGATGAGTTCTCTCGGTCAGCATCTTCGCTTCGCAATGCGGCAACTGCTCCGCAACCGGGCATTCACCCTCACCGTCGTGATTACGCTCGCCCTTTCCATTGGAGCCAACACCGCCATCTTCTCCATGGTGAATGCGCTCATGCTGAAGAGCCTGCCCTATCCGCAGCCGGATCGGATCGGGACTCTCTTTCAGCGCGAAGAGGGGCCAGACGCCTCCAATGGACTGCGCTGGATTGACGGCACGCAGTGGGAGAATCTGCGCGACAACGTGCCCTCGCTCACATCCGCTCTCTACGCCGCGCTCGCGGGGGGAGCAAATCTGCAAGCCGGCTCGCAGATCGCCTACGTCCATGCAGGTCGCGTTTCAGCGCGGTACTTCGAGGTGCTTGGGATCCGCCCCGCCGTCGGGCGAGCCTTCTCCGCCGCCGAAGATGCCCCGAAAGGGCCAAAGGCCGTCATCCTCAGCTACAACCTCTGGCAAACCACCTTCGGTTCCGACCGCAATCTGATCGGCCAGACGATCCACCTCAAAGGAGAAACCTACACTGTCGTCGGCATACTTCCTCAGGGCGCTATCACTCCGCTGAATGCCGACCTTTACACCTCGCTTCAACCCAGCCGCGAAGGCGAGGGGCAAGGCACCAACTTCGGCGTCATCTTCCGCCTGAATCACGCAGCAACCTGGCAGCAGGCCGATGCCGAAATCAATCGCGCCTGGGCCTATCGGATATCGCAGATCGAAAGCAGGAATCCCGGGACCAAGATCCTCTACTACACTGTCCCGCTGCAGCGCGGAATGACCGCCATGCTGCGGCCGCGCGCCATCGCCCTCATGCTCTCGGCGGGATTCATCCTGCTGATCGCCTGCGCCAATCTCGCCGGACTCACACTGGTACGCATGTCGCGGCGCCTTCCCGAAATCGCCACGCGCATGGCCCTCGGCGCCAGCCGCTGGCAGATTCAGAAGCAGCTCTGGCTCGAGAACCTGATGCTTGCCTGCCTTGGCGGCGTTGCTGGAATTGGCGTTGGGCTCGCCGCGCTGCGAGGACTGCTCTCCCTGTTGCCGGAGGGCTTTCTCCCGGTCGCCAGCGTGCCGCTGGATGGGCCGGTCCTTGCCTTCACCATGGCGGTTTCGCTCCTCACCAGCGTCCTCTTCGGCATGCTGCCCGCACTGGCGACCAGCCGAGTCGACCTTCGCAACTCCATGATCAGTCGCGGCGCATCGGCCAGCCAGTCCGTTCATCTTCGTCAGGCACTGATCGCCGGCGAAGTCGCGCTCACAGTGGTTCTGCTCGCAGGTTCCGGCCTGCTCATCCGTTCCCTCATCCATCTGGAAACGCTTCCGCCCGGTTTCAATCCCAACGGCGTCATGACCGCCAAAGCCTCTCTCGACGATGCGCGCTATCATGATCCGGTCGCCTTTCGCCGGCTCATGAGCGACGGCATCGACGCCATGCAACGCATTCCCGGTGTCGAATCGGCTGCAGTGGGATTGACCCTGCCCTACGAACGTACGCTCAACGACGGAGTCATCCTCCACGATGGTCCCCAAACCGGCAAGTCCGTCGGCACCGATGTTGTTTATGTCACTCCTCGCTTTTTCGACGTGCTTCAGATGCCACTTATCCGCGGTCGCGCCTTCACCAGTGCAGACGGACCGAACACGCGACCGGTCGCGATCATTAACTCCACCTTCGCGCAAAAGTTCTTCCCGGGGCTCAATCCCGTTGGCCTCGTACTCGACAAAAACCTCCTGATCGTAGGCGTCGTCTCCGATATCCAGCTAGCCTCTGGCCTCAACCCCACCGCCCCCATCCAGAGCGAAGAAACCATATACGTTCCCGCCACTCAGGTTGCCGCGCCGATGCTCTTCGTTCATGTCTGGTTCCAACCCAGTTGGGTGGTCCGCACCGCGGGACCGGTGGAAGGACTGACCGAACAAATGCAAAAGGCGCTCGCCGGCGTCGATCCGGCGCTTCCCTTCTCCGGCTTCTATCGAATGAGCGATCTTCAGGCTGGAGCTCTCGCTATGCAGCGGATCGAGGTTGCGCTGCTGACCACCATGGCAGGGTTGGCCCTGCTGCTGAGCGGGGTCGGCATCTTTGCTCTGGTGGCAAACCTGGTGACGCAGAGAACCCGCGAAATCGGCATCCGCATCGCCCTCGGCGCGACCATCCGGCAGGCAATGGCCCATGTCTCGGGTTCCGGCGTACGTGCGTCGGCCGTCGGCTTGGCGCTCGGGCTGCTCCTATGTGTCGGCGCCTTGCGTGCCATGCGGAGCCTGCTCTATGGAGTCGGAGCCTTTGATCTTCCGAGCATGCTCGCGGTGCTGGCCACTCTGGCCGCAGTTACGATACTTGCCGCGACAATTCCGGCACTCAGAATTGCCAGAATTGACCCTGCAAAGACCCTTCGCGAGGAGTAAAAGCCTCGAAAAGCATCAGGAAAAAGGCAGTTCCGGAGGCAAATCTTGACTGAGAAAGTTACGAAAGGGCTTATCTTGCTGTTGCATACGAAACCTAAGCCATCTAAGATGCGTCTGAACGAAAATGCCGCACGCGATCGCCATAGCGCACCCCCCCACCCCCCTCCCGGTCACCCCACGCCTGCGCCTCGGGAAGATGTGTGTGGCTATCCAGGGGAGCTCGCCGGCGGAATTGCTCGACAGGGCAGAGTCAGCTGTCAAAGACTTCAAATTCATCGAGTTAAGGCTTGATTCGCTTCCCAAGCCGGCCAACGCATTCTCCTATTTGAAGCAATTCCTGGGCGAGCACAAAGAGGTCACCGCGATAGCCACCTGCCGCCGAAAGGCTCATGGCGGCGGATTTGACGGTCCGCTCGCGGCAGAACTCGATATCCTCACCAAGGCAGCGCAGGCCGGGTGCCAGATTATCGATCTGGAAGTGGAATCGGCGGAAGAAGCTAAATCGGCACAATTAAGCAAACTGCGCACAGCAGGCGCCGCATTACTAATTAGTTTTCATGACTTTAACCGAACCAAGGGACTAGAGCAGGCCGCCGACCGGATCGAGGTCTTCAAGCCGGACTTTGTGAAGGTGGTCTCGACGGCCCGCACGCTCGGGGACAACCTCGCTGTCCTTCGACTGATTGAGGACCGCTCCCTCGCCTCGCATGTCATTGGCATCGCCATGGGCGAGGAGGGCCTCGTGAGCCGGGTGCTCGGTCCGCGAGCCGGCGCGGCGTTTACCTTCGCCTCTTACTCCGAGGGCACTGAGACGGCATCCGGACAAGTGAGAGCCGAGACCCTCCGAGATGTATACCGCCTTGATCATCTTGACCAGGCGACGCGGGTCTTCGGAGTCGCCGGCAATCCAATCTCGCACTCGCTTTCTCCGCTTCTGCACAATGCCGCGTTCCGGCGCGAGATTGTGAATGCAATCCTGATTCCGCTCAAGACCAAGTCTGTGCAGGATCTGCTGACCCTCGCGCTGGAGTTGCCACTGGCCGGCTGCGCCATCACCATGCCGCTGAAGACGGAGATCCTGCCACATCTGGCGAACATGGATCCGTTGACCTCGCGCATTGGAGCTTGCAATACGCTGCGCATGGGCGCGGATGGAAAACTCTACGGTTTCAACACGGATGTAGCCGGAATTGTCCGTCCCCTGGAACGCCGACTGCGGCTCAAAGGTGCACGTGTCGTTGTCCTCGGGGCTGGAGGCGCAGCTCGCGCGGCAGTCTTCGGACTGGTGGACCAGGGCGCAGAGGTGCTGGTCGTCAACCGCACGCACGAACATGCAGTGACGTTGGCTCGTCATGCCAAGGCCAAGTCCCTGAAGCACGAGTTGCTCGCGAAGCAGCACTTTGATGTGATGATCAATGCGACGCCCTGCGGCATGGCTGGAACGAAGCAGGCGCTCCCGATTGCTGAGAACGAATTGAACGCGAGCCTGGTGTTCGACATGGTGTACAACCCGCTGGAGACGCCGCTGCTGAAGCTGGCGAAATCGCGCGGCATCCCGGTCATAAGCGGCATGGAGATGTTTGTTCAGCAAGGCGCGCGCCAATTTGAGATCTGGACGGGTAAACCGGCTCCGGAATCGGAGATGATGCGCGTGGTCGATCACGAATTGCGCAAGCGCACGTGAACTAAGCCCCACCCCGACAACGGTTTCTCCTGCGTCGCCCCTAAGAAAAGCAAGAGTGTCGAAGCACCCTTCTCGAGTCTTTGCCGTCAATAGCTTAAGCGTTGATTCTTCGTTGCATGCACCTGAATATCCCTGACCGTTTAGGTTGAGAGTGGCTGATGAGTGTTTCCCCCCAGGTCGGCCCCAGTCTGCTCCGCCAGCGTGTCGCGCATATTCGAAATAGCATGCGATGCCCTGAGTCTTCGCGCGCTTGCCTCCTGCTTGGACTCGCGACTCTCTCGTCCAGCTTGTCCGGCTGCGGCTACTTCATCAACCCGAACGCGGTGCTGCCCACTGGGCCCGGCACGCCTTCGCAAAGCGGGTCGGTAACCATTTCGCCGACGTATGTCGCACTCTCGCCGGGGCAGAAGTTTCAGTTCACTGCGACGGCAGCCGGAGGAGGCACAATCGAGTGGCTGGTGAACGGCGTGGTAGGCGGAAAACCCGAGACCGGCCAGGTGGATACTGCCGGCAATTACACGGCACCCGCGGTTATCACGCAAGACGAGAACATCTCGGTGACCGCCGCGCTGGCTTCTTCCCCTCTGCAGAATTATGCGACCGCGGTAGCAGCGATCATCCCTGGCGCGCAGGTCTCCTGCCCCGACACGACGGGAAGTCCCCTCGTAGCCGCCTACACGATCAGTCTTCCTTCGTCTGGAAATGTGTCGGTCGAATTTGGAAAGACCACCAACTATGGCCTGAATACCTGGCAGGTTCCGAGTGGGTCGAATGGCGGACCGGTAAAGGTCCTGGTCGCGGGCATGATGGGGAAGACTCTCTATCATATGCGGGCGAACGTCATGCTCAACAACGGCGCGACATACACCGACGCGGACCACACATGCACCACAGGAACGCCGCCACCAACGCCTGTGATACAGGCTTCCGCAATGAATGGTGGAACACCTCAGCCGGGAATCGAGATATGGAATACGGTTATTCCGTCGAATGTAATTCAGGCGTATGCAACCGATTTACAGGGCAATGTGATCTGGTCGTATCTCTACCAGGGCTCGACTGTGGATCTGATCCAGGGAATCCAACTTCTGCCGAACGGCGACATGCTGATGCTGATTGCGTACCTTTCCTCGACTACGGTAAACGGGACCCTGGGGCTGGTGAATGACGTTCGCGAAGTCGATCTAGCCGGAAACATCGTGCGCGACATCACGATGGACGCGCTGAATCAGAAACTGGCGGCATCGAGCCTTCGCGATGCAAACGGGAATGTATACCAATTCAAGAGTTTTCATCACGGGGTGATCGGGTTGCCCGATGGACACTGGGTAATGCTGGCCGCGTATAACAAGAGCTACACCAACCTGCCCGGCTATCCGGGGACGACCTCGGTTATCGGCGACGCCATCGTCGATGTGGACGCGAACGGCAATCCAGACTGGGTGTGGAACACCTTCGACCATCTCGATATCAACCGGCATCCCATGAACTTCCCCGACTGGACGCACTCGAACGATATGGCGTACTCGAGCGACGATCACAATCTGCTGCTTTCTATTCGCCACCAGAACTGGATCATCAAGATCAATTTCCTCGATGGCACGGGCTCCGGCGATGTCATGTGGAAACTGGGAGAGGGCGGAGACTTCAAGCTGGTTGGGGGCACTGACCCCACAGACTGGTTCTATGCCCAGCATGGCTTGAGCTTCTTTTCGCCAAACACCACGGGAGTGTTTCGACTGGGGCTTATGGACAACGGCAACGATCGAATGTTTCCGGGCGGGCCGGTGCTGTGCCAGCCGCTCAAGCCGCCCACTCCGACTTGCTATTCAACTGTTCCAGTACTTGAGCTGAACGAAGGAAACATGACGGCCACGCTGGTGACGCACTATGAGCCGCCGCCGAGCTATTTCTCTTTCTTTGGAGGCAACGCGGAGCTGCTGCCAAACGGCAACATCCATGCAAACTTCAGCGCGGCGGTGAGCGGCGCTATCGTACAGGAACTCAATCCGCAGGCAACGCAGGTGATCTGGCAGGGCACAACGCCCAATGCTTACCAATTTCATGCCTACCGGTGGCCCAGCCTTTATCCAGGCGTTCAGTGGTGATGTTTACGTGCTGAACACAGTTCCGGTTGCAAAACGATTTACTGAAATCAACATGACATTTCGATGACACTTCCGATCCCGATGAATCTAAGAATGTCTACAGCACTTACTCTGTACATTGAGGTATACCTTGACAACCGCCTATATCAACCGGATCGCAACATCGGTACCGCCGCACGATGTGCACCGCCCATTCATCGCCTTTGCTGAAGGCATGCTGCCGGAAGGGACGACGCGATCACTCTTTCGGCGTATGGTCCGCATGTCGGCGATCGAGCATCGCTACTCATTTCTGCAACCGATCGCGAGCGAGGGTGGGATATGGCGCGACGCAGAAGACCTCTATGCAACGGGGAGCTTCCCCGGTACGGCGCGCCGCATGCAGGCCTTTGAGAAATTCGCGCCGCAACTGGCCGTGTGCGCCTTGAACAAGCTTGGTCTCACAACGGAAGAGCGGGAGCGCGTTACGCACGTCATCGTAACTTCGTGCACCGGACTCTATGCGCCGGGGTTGGACTACGACATCGTGGATCATCTCGGGCTGAGCCCTTCGGTGGAGCGAACCATGATCGGGTTCATGGGGTGTTACGCAGCCATCAACGCGTTGAAGTCTGCCCATCATATCGTTCGATCTGTCCCTGATGCTGTCGTGCTCATCCTGAGCCTGGAGCTTTGCACGCTGCACCTGCAGGAAACGCAGGAGTTGGAACAGATGTTGTCGTTCCTGCTTTTTGCCGACGGTTGTGCGGCCTGCCTGGTAAGCGGCAAGCCAGTGGGTCTCGGCATCGACAGCTTTCTCGCGCTGCGCATTCCGGAAACCAGTCACCTGATCACGTGGAAGATTCGCGAGATGGGCTTCGACATGCATCTCTCCGGAAAGGTACCCGCGGAGATTTCGAAGGCCATGCGAGAGATAGGGGGCCAGATCACGCCGGGCCGGAATCCGCTGGATATTGATCTTTGGGCGGTGCATCCGGGCGGAAGAACAGTGCTTGATGCCGTCGAAAAAGGATTGGGTCTACGTGAAGATTCGCTGCGGCCGTCGCGCGAAGTTCTTGCGAGTTTTGGCAACATGTCTTCTGCGACCGTGATGTTCGTTCTGGAGAGCATCCTGCGCGATGCACACGCGGGGCAGCAGGGATGCGCCATGTCGTTCGGGCCCGGAGTAACCGCGGAAACGATGCTCTTCCATGCAGCCTAGCTTTCTCGACTTCAGCCGGCGCGCCGAGCTGACGGAGTTGATGGACGAGCCGTGCAGCCGCGAAGTGTTGCGAGCATGCCTCAAAGACCTCCGTAGGGTGAATCGCTGGTTTCTGGGGTACCGACCCACCCTTCGCTGGCTCGATTCGCTTGAACTACACAAGCTCGATGCGCCGGTACGTATCGTTGATGTTGGTTGCGGCTACGGCGACACTCTGCGACGGATTGAGCAATGGGCTCGAGAGCACGGGATTCGAATGAAACTAACAGGGTGCGATCTGAATCCGGACTCGGTTGCGATCGCAGCGGAAGCAAGTGCAGACGCAAGCCGGATCGAATGGGTTGCCGCTGACGTCTTCCACTATCAAAACGCCGAGCCCATCGATATCGTGGTCAGCTCGCTCTTCACGCACCACCTGGCTGAGAGCGACATTGTGCGATTCCTCCGATGGATGGAGGAGCATGCGCGTGTGGGATGGTTCATTAACGATCTCGCGCGCGCGCCGATTCCATACCACCTGTTCAAAGCGTTTTCAAAGGTGGCTCATTTGCATCCCTTTGTGCAGCATGATGGACCAGTATCCTTCGCGCGCGCGTTTGTACCGGACGATTGGCGCCGCATGTGCGCAGCGGCAGGACTGCAAGATGATGAGTTCAACATCGAGGGCTTCACTCCGGGCCGCCTGTGTGTGGGACGAGTAAAACAGCGATGACTATACGCGATTCAGTTGAGCACCTGGTGATTGGCGGCGGACTCGCGGGTTCGATGCTTGCGATGCGTCTTGCCGCGGCAGGCCGCGAGGTCGTTCTGCTCGAAAGGGAGCGAGAAGCCCACCACAAGGTCTGCGGCGAGTTCCTCAGCCGTGAGGCCATCGAGTATTTGCGGCAGGCCGGGATTGATCCGCTTGAACTCGGTGCCCGCGCAATTGACCGTGTCCGCTGCATTCCGGCAAGCGGACAGTCGAGGCCCCCCTTCCCTTCACTGCGCTGTCTTTGTCGCGGCGGGTTCTGGATGAATCCCTGCTCGTCAAGGCACAGGCAACAGGCTGCGAGATCCGTCGCGGCGCATGCGTTGAAAGGCTGGAAGCACTCGATGGCGGCTGGCTGGTTCGCCTTCGCGGCGCAGAAGCGATTCTAGCGAACAGAGTATTTCTGGCCACAGGAAAACATGACGTAAATGCGTGGGAGCGCCGCGGAGCAACGCAGGCTGACCTCGTCGGATTCAAAATGCACTGGAAGCTGGCCCCTGCGCAAACCGAGATTCTTCGCGGGGCCATGGAGCTGTTTCTGTTTCGCGGAGGCTATGGCGGCCTGTGTCTGGTTGAGGGCTGCACCGCCAATCTGTGCATGGTGGTGCAGCGGAAGATCCTGCAGGTGCTCGGGGGCTGGCATGAGTTGCTGAAATTCATCGATGCCGAAGTGCCCGCGCTCGGTGCACGATTGCTCGATGGCACCCCCTGCTGGCAGAAGCCGTTGGCGATTTCGCCGATTCCATATGGCTATCTCGGCGGCCCTGCAGACGGCATATGGCGCGTCGGAGACCAGGCAGCTGTGATTCCATCGTTTACCGGCGATGGGATGTCGATTGCATTACACAGCGCGAATCTCGCGGCCGAGATGTATCTCAACGGCAAAAGCGCGGAGGAATACATGCCTGCCTGACAGGCCAGCTTCGCAGCTGGGATGCGATTTGCGTCGGGGCTCTCGCGAGCGATGGTGACTCCTGCTGCTCGATCAATGGCTCCATTTCTGCTGTCGCTTGTGCCGGGTGCAATGGGCCGGATCGCTCAATCCACACGAATCCCTGACCGCGCGATGGTTGCCACACGCTTCACTGCGGGCACAACGATCCATCGGCGGCCCGCGCCGATCGCCTGAAGCAGATTAGCGATGCTTCTTCTTTTCCGCTTTCCCGGATTTCGACTTCTCTCCCGGCAAGTGCGATGTGGGAATTGGAGCCATGTCGGGGCCGATGCGGCGGACCATGTTATCGCGCATCGCGTAGACGATGGTGCGCGGATTCACCGGCTTGGTGATGCCGGTTGCCGGATCGATCGCTACATCAGGGGAACTCGGAATCTGAAAGCTGAAGACGGGCTCAGTGCCATTCTTCCCCGGTTGAGTCCAGACGCGAACAGGAAGAAATCCCTGGATAGGATGGACGCGGAAAGCGGTTTCATACCTGTGATGTTTCAGGCTCCAGGAGAAGACACGGATCTGGTCAAAATCGAACGGCAGGCCTGATTTTGGCGGACTCAGCGCGGTCACATATACCGGAACCTGGTGGTTGGGAACGTCGGCCTCAGAATCGGTGACATGCGAGAGAACATAAGCGCCCACAATGCGCTGACCTTCGGCATATTGTCCGACCTCGTCCGGCACATCGACATCCACGCGACCAGAGAGCAGCCAGCCGGTGCGGCCCTGGCTGTCGCGGATCAGCCACCAGTCCTCCATCGGAACCTCGGGCTCTTCAGCTTGCTCGGATGATTCTGAATTGGGTCGAGCTGCCGGAGAAGATTTTTCCGGCATGGCTCCCGATGCTTTCGCTGTCGGCGGAGGGGATTTGGCCGAGCTCGCGGGCGCTGGAACTGGATGCTTTACCGGTTCTACAGGCGCGCCGGGTGCGGCTTTCGGCACCGATGCGCGCACGAGCAACTGAATCTTGTCGTTCTCGGGGAGCAGGTAGAAGCGATCGGAGTTGCGGCCAGGAGTGATGTGCAGATAGACGTCATCGCGCAACGTGCCCGTCGAGACAACCGGATCCTGCTTATGATCGGTCCCTAGGTGCGCGAAAGCGTCGTAGGTTTTCGCATCAATAACGGCGCGCTCTTCGATCCAGCCAGTTTCGTTTTTGTCGGTCTTGACCCTCAGGAACCGGCGGCCGTGTTCCAGCACTTCAAGCGGTTCGCCGTTGACAACCTCTCCCACGCGGTTGGATACGGCTGCGACACGGTCGTGAAGATACATTTGTCGGGCGGAAACGTAGACGGTCTCATGCCGCTCGCGGTGCAACCGGTTGCATCCCGCGGCAAAGAGAAGAAAACTGGCTGCCAGCAGGGCGGGAATCGCAGCCACAGTGGGCCGGAAAGACGAGACGGTAAGATTTGGCAATCGCGTGAACACAACCAGGAAGATCTGTTCTGAGGATAGCAGCAATGCTCGTCCCGGCGACAGGACCGTATCAATGCAGTGCAGCAACTGCCCCGGCTTGAACAGGATCCGTGCCGGTTTGCGCTGGAGATCACCTTGTCAAGATACCCCGCCTTGGTTGCGTCGATCGTGTAACCAGTCAGGTCCGGCGTGCCGCCGAAGTTTACGGCAAAAACGAACGCATGTGTATTGTCTTCCACAATCGCCTGGGGGTTGATGCCGGTGGCGAATGCGCTTCCCAGTGCAGTGAGGGCGAATGCGCTGTTCGCGCTGACAATCGAGAATCCGGCGATGACGCCAGTCTGGCTGCTGCTGGTTTGCCGGCTCACAACGTAGACGAAATCCCCGGTTGAAAAGGGCAGGATGGAATACGGCGCCAGCCCTCCAATCGCATAAGGCGAGCCTGTGATCTCCTGCGTCGTGCTGAAGTTAAATGCGCGCAGCCCCCCGGTGTTGCTTGATCCTGAGGTGGCGACGGTCTCGCCGATATAGAAGAGGCGAGGCGCCGTAGAACCCGCAGGAATCGGATCGAAGGCAACGGAGAGCGCCGCGCCGGTGGCATTCTTTACACCGATAGTTCCCACGGTTCCAAACGGATTGGCGTTGTTGGGATTGAAGGGAATAGTGGCCGTGCCGCCGGAACCGATGGCAACCAGCACGAACGTATCGTCGGGAGAAACGGCAACCTGCTGTATTGTTGTGGGCTGTGCAGTTGTGCCCGGCAATGCAATGGTTTGCCTGGTGGTGTTTGCGACCAGCAGTCCCGTCGATGAGTTCACAGGAATCGCAAACAAATTCGAAACCCCCGAAACTCCTTCCACGAGCCAGCTATTCGTTGCATCCACCTGCATGCTGTGGCGGGATCGGTTGAAATCGGCTGCCCGATTGTTGCCTAGCGTCAACTGGCCGGTGGACGTATTGACGGTGTAGACAAAAATGCCTCCCGCGGTGCTGACGTAGAGAAAGGCATTATTGGGCGCGATGGCGATGGCAATCGGAGCAGCAGGCGAGAGTGTAGGGGCTTCCGGGCGTCAGAGCGGTAAGCGTACCAGCGTTGACGTAGAGCCCGACCATCTGGCTGGTTGCGATATTCAGGACATAGAAATCGCCGCTGGTCAGGGTCGTAGAACCGCCTCCGCCGCCGGTAGTCGATGGTGGATCCCAAAATCCGGTGCAGCCCGCCAAGCATACCGCCGCCACCGCCAGGCTCGCCAAGTAACGCGTTCTCATGGCCGCTCCTTCCCAAACCGGGTCGCCCTATGCCGTTCTAGGTTAACGCTTCCCAGCGTATCTGTCTCATTTTTAGCTTTGGACAGGGAATTCCTATTTGCCATCTGGCTGGAAGGACGCGCGGAGCCGACCATCCGCTCAGGCAAATCACTCTCACTCCGTGGCGCGTCTCAAAGCGATTGCCAAACGAGGCGCGCCGCAGTGACATCTTCAATCGCCATACCCACTGACTTGAAAATGATCCGCTGATCCCGCGGAATTTTTGCGTTGGAGGGAGAAGACAGGACGTCTCCGATTTCTGCCTGGACCTTCGCGCCCGAGAGGATCACATCACCGGACTCGCGTTCGACACAAGATCTTCCCTCCGCAACGACGTAGCTCGACAGCATGGCTTCATCGTCGAGTTCCCGCACACTCGAACCGCTTGCGCCGACCGCGAGCACCAGCGCGTTCGGCTTCAGCCAGCTTCCCTTCAGCACAGGAACCGGAGAAGTCGTGGCCGTAAGCACCACGTCTGCGGCGGCGGCTTCGTCAGCAGGAACAGCGCGCGCATTCATTTCATCGGCAAGACGAGCGGCATTCGCGGCATTGCGGCTCGAAATGCGAATGTCCCGCATCTCCGGCCACACATGTTTGAGCGCCGCGATATGCGCACGCGCCTGCACTCCGGCGCCGATGATGCCAAAACTCTTTGGGGCGGACGCGAAATGGAGCGGCGCAATTCCAGAGAAAGCTGCAGCAGATACGGCTGCGGTACGCATCTCGGTAATCAACCGTCCATCCATCACGGCTAACGGTTCCCCCGTCGATCGCTTCAGCAGCTCAATGATCGCCATGTGCGTGTGCAGGCCGAGCTCATCGTTACCCGCGTAAAATGTGACAGTCTTCACGCCCATCACATCACCGGCGACGACAGGCATGACGCCGAACCAGCCGTTGCGATGGTCGTCGGCGTTGCCGGCGCGCAGAATCATACGGGGTGGCTGATCCACGCGCCCGGCCGAGTAGTCGATCAGCGCCTGGCGTATCGCGGGGATAAGAGCTTCGTAGGTGAGAACTGCGCGAACCTCTTGCTCGGAAACGTACATAGAGGCTGCCAGTTTACAGCGCCGGGAGGGCGCGGATCAGTTGGGCCGGTTGTTGGAGTTCGACCGCCGCTTGAAACGTTCATCCACTGGCTGACGGCCTTTAAAGCCGTCTTCGATGGTGTGCCAATGCTCGATGGCCGTCTCGCCCATTCGCCAGCAGAGCAGCACGACCTGATCGTCAACGCGGCAGGGAAAATCAAGAAGGCCCGAGTCGACATCCTTCACCTGCACACCGATCGAATCAATCTCGGCGATGCTCTCGCGAACCCTCCGCAGGTGCGCGTCCATCTCCGTGCGGAGCCGCCCCACTTCCTCCACATTCACGCGCATGCCTCCGGCCAGATAGATCCGGCGGCCCAGCGCGGCAAGCTGCGACTCCACTTCCTGTGCGGCAGCCTTGCCGTCAATGGCTCGCTTCAGTAGCGACTCAATCAACGGCAACAGCGCTTGCGCCTCGTCAATGGTGAAAGTTTTCAATGAATTTACCTGGCTTTAGAATACGACGGATGCACCTGATCGACCAGCATCTTCAGTAACCGGAGTAACACCGACGCGCCGCATCTCTTCCATTTTCTGTTTAGAAAGGAACCTGCGTGCAGTGCCGATTAAGGTCGCGTCGCGACATTTAGCCGATCTCAAGCATGCGATCGAGCGCAACCCGCGCCCACTGCTTCACGCTGGCACGCACCTTGATGCGGTTGACCACGCGCCCTTCGACCAGGTTTTCCAGCGCCCACGCCAGATGCTGCGGGCTGATGCGATACATGGTGGTGCAAAGGCAGCCGTGATCGTCGAGGCTGATGATGCGCTTGCCTTCGCGGCGAACCGATGCGCGAGGCGGTTGACGAGATGGATCTCCGTGCCGATCGCAAAGGTCGTGCCCGTCGGAGCCTCTTCCACAATCTTGATCAGCCGCTCGGTTGAGCCCAGCGCGTCAGCCTTCTGGCATACCTCCCAGCGGCACTCGGGATGGACAATGACTTGCACACCCGGGTGCTTTGCGCGCACCTCATCCACATGGCTCGGCAGGAAGCGCTGATGAACGGAGCAGTGCCCCTTCCAAAGAAGAATGCGGCTCGATGTCAAAGCAGACGCCGCCTGGCCGCCCTGGAGACCCCAGGGATCCCACACCACCATCTGCTCCAGCGGGATCCCCATGGCGAAACCTGTATTGCGGCCGAGGTGCTGATCAGGAAGAAAAAGGATGCGCTTGCCGCGCGCGAAGGCCCACTCAAAGGCCGCCCGGCAGTTGGAGGAAGTGCAAACCAGCCCGCCACGTTCGCCGCAAAAAGCCTTGATGGCCGCGGTCGAGTTCATGTAGGTAATCGGGATCGTGTCCGCCGTCAGGCCAAGGCGCTCGAGCGCCTCCCAGCAGGCTTCCACCTGCGAGATCTCCGCCATATCGGCCATCGAGCATCCGGCGTTCAGATCCGGCAAGATGACCTGCTGACCTTCGCGGCCAAGCACATCGGCGCTCTCCGCCATAAAGTGCACGCCGCAGAAGACGATGTATTTCGCGTCCGTCTCGGCGGCGACTTTCGAAAGCTTGTAGCTGTCGCCTGTGAAATCGGCAAAGCGAATCACTTCGTCGCGCTGGTAGTGGTGGCCGAGCAGGATGGTCGTTGCGCCAAGGCGTTCGCGGGCCTTCGCAATCCGCTCGTCCATGCTGTGGTCGGGAAGCGCCAGGTAGTTTTCAAGACTGCAGCTACTGCCGGTCTCCGGCGAGACCGCCGTTTCTTCGTCAATAATCAGATTCACTTTGTCCGCCTTCAGTCCGCCTGGTTTATACAAGAACCGGCGAACGGGGATGTTGAAAGCACTCAACGGCTGCAGTGGATGCGCTGTCGTTGCGAAAGCCGGCTATTGATGCCAGGATCTTTCCGAAGCGACCCCACCCACGGGGATGTTGCAGCCTTCAAAACAATGGATGCGCCCATCTTGCAGCGGACTCAGGAAATCGGGTCCGCAAGGAACACTTCCATCCCCTCAATTTTACCAAAACGCCTGACATCCAGTTTCGCGCGTTGCCTAGAGTGATGAGGCTCAATGACACCGACGTTTGTGAGTGCGGCGCACGGGCAGTTATCATTAGCCTTCATGGGCGCACACCCTCAAATCCTGCTGGGCACAGTGTGGGATGGCGGACTCCTCATCCTGATGGTGATGGCGCTCGTGGTGTTTGGGCCGCGGCGGCTGCCCGCAGATCGGCCGCCAGATCGGCAAGCTGATGTACGAGTTCCGCAAGGCCTCAAACGACTTCAAGTTCCAGATGGAAGAGGAGTTGCGCAACTCTGAGGAAGCCGAACGCCGCAAGAAGGAAGAGGAGCGCCAGCGGTTGCTTGCGGCTCAGGCGGCGACGGAACAGGCTTCGGTTTCAGCCGACCCGCCCGCCAGGACAATCGAGATCTCCTTATCCCGGCGAGGGCAATTATCCCCCGCAGTATCCGCCGGAAACTCCAGCCGCCGCGACACCGAGGAGTCCGTTCCGCGCATCATGCCGCCCTCCACGGGCGAGACAGTTGCAGCTGCGCGACCGGGGCGCGTGACAGAGCCTTCCGCTGAGACTGCCGATCGCCGACGCCACCGCAATCAACCGGACCGATGCCACTGAATCCCGGAGACAACTCAAGCCACTCACCCAACGCCGCGGAGGCACTGAACCAGCATGGTTGATGCCGTGGAAGCAATCGGCAAGGCGCGAGCAGCGGTATCAGAACGCGCGGAACTTCCAGGCATGAGCCTGATGGAGCATCTGGACGAACTGCGCAAGCGCATCGTGCACTCCGCCATTTATCTCGCGATAGGCTTCTTTGTTGCGTGGTTCTTCCAGCGACCGCCTGGTCGGCTTCTCCAGGCGCCGCTCTGAATCGCATCGGCAAGTCCCTGGTCTTCACCCATCCCATGGATGCGCTGAACCTCGACTCTGCAGGTGGCGCTGCTGGCGGAGCGATTCTGGCATCGCCGTTCATCCTCTACCAGGTGTGGCTCTTCATCGCGCCGGGCCTGTATCAGAACGAGAACGCCGCTTTGTCATACCCTTCATGGCGGCCACCGTGGGCCTGTTCCTCGGCTGGCGCGAGCTTTTGGCTACTTCTACGTTCTGCCCGGCGCGCTCAAGATCCTCATCATTGACTTCGGCCACAACTTCACGCCCATGGTCACCATCGAGGACTACACCGGCTTCTTCCTGTCGATCATCCTCGGCCTTGGCATCAGCTTCGAGTTGCCGATTCTCATCTTCTTCCTCGCCATGTTTGGCATCGTGAGCCCGCAGCTTCCTCTGGAAGAACATTCGCTACGCCATCCTCGCCGTCTTCCTCGTTGCTGCCGTCATCTGCCCCAGCCCCGATCCGTGGACAATGTGCATCTACGCGGTTCCCATGCTGGCGCTGTATTTGGTTGGGATCGCGGTCGCATGGTGGGTTCACCCCTCGCGCAGGAAAGCCAAAGAGGCCGCGACAGTGATCCGCTCGTTGACCACGCCGAGCCCGTGTCATCCTGAGTGGAGCAGCTTGGGGCCCCACGCAGTGGGGTAAGCGAAGCGAAGGATCTGCTTTTGTCTTTCAGCATCACCATGTCTCGATTTTGAGACCTGGGAAATCGTGGCCGAGTATCGTTGCTCTCCTTCTCTGCTTCATCCCCGCCGTCCTGCCCGCCCAGCAGCACTTCAATGGCGCGCAGGCCTACGAGTACGCGCGCTCATTCGCCGCGATCGGTCCGCGCTGGCCTACCGGCCCCGGGCACGTGAAGGCGGAGGAGTTTATTCGCAACCAGTTCAAGCACGATCAGCTTGAAGAAGACACCTTCACCGCAAATACGCCCATCGGCCCCGTCACCTTGCACAACTTCATCGTGCGCTTTCCCGGCAAGAAAGACGGCGTGATCGTTCTGGGCACGCATTACGAGACGAACTATCCGCTGCGCAACATCAACTTCGTGGGCGCCAACGACGGCGCCGCAACCACTGGCCTGCTGATGGCGATTGCCGACCAGTTGCGCGGCAAGAAGCTCGAAGGCTATTCGGTGTGGCTGGTCTTCTTCGATGGCGAAGAAGCGATTCAACATTGGTCGGCCTCTGACTCGACCTACGGCAGCCGCCACCTGGCTGCGAAGTGGGGCGGCGACGGCACACTGGGCCGCATCAAGGCCTTCATGCTCGCCGACATGATCGGCGACAAGGATCTCGATATCCAGCGCGAATCGCGTTCCACAGCGTGGCTCGTCGACCTGGTGCGGCAGGCTGCAAAGAAATTCGGCGACGAGCACTACTTCTTCCAATCCGAAGAAGCGGTCGATGACGATCACCTGCCGTTCGTGCAGCGCGGGGTGCCATCGATCGACATAATCGATCTCGACTACGGACCGAACAACAGCTACCATCACACCGCGCAGGACACGATCGACAAGGTGAGCGCCCACAGCCTCACCGTCGACGGCGACGTCTTCATGGAAACGATCCGGCTGATCAATCAGCGGTAAAGTGCAGTATTCTTTAGTCCTTCGTCCTTAGTCCTTATTCCCTATCCTTGTTCCCCGCCCCTGATCCTGTAGCATCCATAGAATGATTGCCGGCGCTTCCTGGGGATGGTGGCTCGGATTTCACGGCGCAGTGCTCACGCTGCTTCTGGTGGATGCGTTTCTGCCTGCAAACCGTAGCGAGGAGCCGCGCACCCAGACAACGGCATGGATCTGGACCGGTGTTCTGGTCGCTGCGACGGCTTTATTCGCAATCTGGATCGCCGTCGGGCAAAGCCACCACAACGCGCTCGAATTCGTGGCAGGCTATGCGATCGAGACGTCTCTCAGTATCGACAATCTTTTCGTCTTCCTCGTTCTTTTTCAGGGATTCCGCATCAGCCAGAAGCGCCAGCACACCGCCCTGCTGTGGGGAGTTGCGGGGGCAATCATTTTGCGCGCGCTGTTCATTGCGGCGGGCGTCACATTGATCCAGCGATTCGAGTGGATCAGCTGGATCTTCGGCCTGTTCCTGCTCTACGCGGCCTATCGGCTTTTGCGCGGCGGTTCCGCGCATGCGGTAATTCCGGAGTGGATTCGACGCCTGCAACCGGCAAAGGGTTCTCTGCTTCCAGTCATCCTTGCCGTCGAATTCACAGACGTTTTGTTTGCCGTGGATTCCATTCCCGCCGTGCTGGCAGTCTCCCACGACCCGTTCGTTGTCTACACCTCAAACATCGCCGCAATTCTCGGACTGCGGTCGCTCTACTTCGCGCTCGCCGCGTTGCTCGATCGCCTGCGTTACCTGCACTACGGCCTCGGAGCCATGCTGGCATTTGTTGCCTTCAAGATGCTGGCCTCGCGCTGGCTGGAGGTGCCGATCACCATCTCGCTGGCCATCATGGGCGCGATCCTCGGCATTTGCGCGGTGGTTTCGTGGATTGCAGGGAATAAGTCCGGCCGCACTGTAGCTGGAAAACAAGCGTGAGTCAGGCATTGCTTTACCAGGACTGAAACGCGATGCTTCCGTCATTCGAATAGATCGAGTGCTTCTGAAAGTGCTCGTCGTCGCGGCGCGGAAAGTCATTGCGGAAATGAGCTCCCCGGCTCTCCTCGCGCGCAAGAGCCGAGCTCAGGATTGCCTTGGCCACGCGTGCCAGGGACTGCGCCTCAAAGAGACGGCGGCTTCGCATGCCCTTTTGCTCGAAACGTTCAAGCTCTGCTTCGCACTCCGCCTGCGCTCGAAGCCCATCCTGGAGAGTGGATGCGGAGCGCAACAAGCCTCCATCCGCCCACATGGCACGTTGCAAAGCTTCGAACATGATCCGCAACAACCGCGGCATCGTCTGACTTCGGCAGCATATCCGCGGCACGATCGGGTTCAACGGGCGCCATCGGCAATTTATCTTCAACCATCGCCTGTGCTGCCCGCGCGCCGAAAACCAATCCCTCAAGCAGCGAATTGGACGCCAACCGATTGGCGCCGTGCACGCCCGTGCACGCCACTTCGCCTGCCGCAAACAGCCCTCCCACCTTCGTCCGTCCCATCAGGTCCGTGCGAATGCCGCCCATCAGGTAATGCGCAGCCGGACGCACAGGAATCAGGTCGCGCGAGAGATCGAGAGAGTAGCGCGACAGGAATCTGCTTATCCCAGGAAATCTTTGATGCAGATCCACGCCTTTTACATGCCGCATATCGAGATGGACCGTCCGTGCGTTTCCGGATTCGTCCAGGCCCTCACGCGTGATGGCGCGCGCAACGATATCCCGCGGAGCGAGTTCGAGCAAAGGGTGATAGCGCTCCATAAAGCGCTCCCCGCAATCGTTGCGAAGGTAAGCTCCTTCGCCCCGCAACGCCTCAGAGAGCAGAAAGCGTGGCGCACCCACCAGCGAGAACGCAGTGGGATGGAACTGATAGAACTCCATGTCTGCTAATTCAGCCCCGGCCGCCAGAGCCAACGCGAGTCCATCTCCGGTTGCAACTTCGGGATTGGTGGTATCGCTATATACCTGTCCCGCGCCACCCGATGCAATGAGCACTGAGCGAGCACTGATCCGCTTCCGGTTGCCGCTCTCGTCGCCCGCAAATTTCGCGGATGCCAGTTCCGCTCCGATCACACGACCATCCGCAACCAGAAGCCTGGTCACCATCGTCCACTCGGCAAACTGAATGCGAGGATGTGCATGGGCGTGCGCTACCAGCGAGCGACTGATCTCCGCGCCGGTGGCGTCACCGTTGGCGTGCAAAATGCGCGGCCGCGAGTGCGCCCCTTCGCGCGTTCTCAACGGCCGGCCGGATTCGCTGTCAAACTGGGTTCCCCACTCGATGAGTTCAGCAA
Organism: uncultured Acidobacteriaceae bacterium; assembly: GCA_963735215.1. Classification (GTDB taxonomy): domain Bacteria; phylum Acidobacteriota; class Terriglobia; order Terriglobales; family Acidobacteriaceae; genus Telmatobacter. The sequence continues at coordinate 714,901 of CAVTKF010000024.1, forward strand.
CACGCTCAGGCCCTTCGGCGACAAGCGCTTGCGCGGCCGGCCGAAACACCAGCCCATCGCCCGCAGAAACCGTGTCTTCCAAGTGAAGCGTCAGGTCTTCGTTATCTTCCGCCGCGGCAACGGCAATACCGCCCTGCGCGTAGTGCGTGTTCGACTCGCCGAGCGACTCTTTTGTGATGACGAGAACTTCGCCGTGATCGGCTAAGTGGACAGCGGCGCGCAATCCTGCCACCCCCGCACCCATCACCAGGTAGTCCACCGAAGAGTCCAATGCCATAACTTTCGAGCCTATCATTCACACGAAACGGCAGCAGAACACTCATCTCGCGATACGAGAGATAGTCCGCATGGCGCTACTCAGCTCGATGCCAACTGACCAATCGCATACTCGCGCTTGTTCCCCGACGGAAGCGAGGAGATCGTTACGCGCAGGTTGCCGTTCAGGTCACAAGTGTATTCCTCGCGCACCAACAAGCTGTTCTCCGTGGTCATCGGTTCTATTGGAATTGCGGAAAGGTCAGGGCACTGCGAGAGGCGCGGGTCGAATGGAAATTGAATCTGCTCCCAGTTCGTGATTTCGCCGATGGGTTGGCCGCGCTCATCGAGCCTTGAACACTCCAGGTAGCGGAAGTGGCCGATATTGTGGGCCGGCCGGTAGGTGCGCTCAAGCCGCAAAGCGGGCTGGCCGGGTTCCGGCAGATGCATGCCGCGAGGGAAGATGAGATCGAAGGTGATCGCGCGGCCCGACTCGGCTTCGCGCCAGATGCCAAAATTCTGATTGAATTGCTCGTGCAACTGCTCGGAACCTGAGGCCGCGCGAATCGCCAGCCCCACAGCGCTCGCGGACCGCATATAAGCGGAGCGGCGCACTTTGCGTCCGAAGCTTTCCTTCAGAACACGAGCAACCGGCGGAAGCTCCGACCCGCCTCCAGTGACGTACAACGTGTCGAGTTGAGCTTCAGGATGCGTCGTCAGCAGTTTTTCCACGATTTCCCGGGTGGATTCAATGAGCGGCCGGCAGCGGTCATAATACAGATCAACCGGAAATGTCACTTGCTCCCACTCGGGGCGCACCCGCTCCAAATCGATGGTGATCTTGCGTGTGTTCGGACTGAGCGACTCTTTCTTCTCGCGGCACTCGTCGAGCAGAACACGCCGCTCCGCTGGTGTGAGAGGCTCTTGCTTCTTTGCGACTTCCAGGGAGAGATCCGCCAGGATTTCATCGAAGTCGTCGCCGCCAACCTGGGCGAGCCCGTCGGAAGCTTCAACCGTGTGCTCCGTCGCGCCCAGCGTCACCAGAGAAACATCGAATGTGCCACCGCCAAGATCGTAGACAAGCAAGCTGCCGCCGATGCGGTGCTTACGCTCGGCGCTGTTGCGATACGCATATTCGATCGCGGCCGCAGATGGCTCATTCATCAACCCGAGCACCGTGAAGCCGCCGGCATTTGCGGCCGCTTCCGTCAGAAAGCGCTGATTGCTGTTGGCATTGGCCGGAACGCCAAGCATCACTTCCAGTTTCTCGTTCGGCTCCGCGCCAAGATTCGAGTGCTCGAGCAACTGCATCCTCAAAGACGCCATCATCTCCGCCATCAGTTGTTGCAGGGGAATCGTCTGATCGGCGACCTTTACCTTGGTCTTTGGCCCAGCTGTGCGCAACGACCGCTTGGGAGATCGCAGCAGCGTCCAACCTTTTTCGTCCTGCACTGCGACCGCTTCCCACCCGTAAAGACGTTCGCTTATTTTCACCGCAACAACCGGCGGAAACCAGTCCCGCATCTGTCCGTCGGGAGATTCAAAATAAACCAGGGGAAAATTGCCACGATCCACAGCTGCGACGACAACGCGAGTCGTTCCAAAATCAATACCGATACGCATGTTTACCAGTTTAACAACAGGCGTTCTCGACATCGAACCGGAACCTCATGCTCATGGTTCCTTTAGGATGGAAGCAACGTGCATACGATACGAGTTGATACACCTTCGGCAAAATACGACGTGATTACCGGCAGCGGGCTGCTTGGCACGCTCGCGCCCCGCATCGTACGCGTCGCCGGAAAACTGCCGCGACGCGTCTTTGTTCTGACTTCGCCGGAAATCTGGGCCTTGTGGGGCGATGCCTTTCTCAAGTCCTTCTCCGATCCTCCGATCACCCTCTTTCTTGCGCCCGGTGAAAAACACAAGACGATGCAAAGCGTGGAGAAGCTGCTCCGCCAGATGATTACGGCGGGCGGCGATCGCGGTTCTCTCTTGATCGCATTTGGCGGCGGAATCGTGGGCGATGTTGGCGGATTCCTCGCCGCGATTTTCATGCGCGGAATCCAGTACGTCCAGGTGCCCACGACTTTTCTCGCCCAAGTCGACTCATCCGTCGGCGGAAAGACGGGCGTGAATCTTCCCGAGGGCAAGAACCTCGTTGGCAGCTTTCATCATCCCGTCGCCGTTTTCGCCGATATCGATGTGCTCGGCACGCTCCCCGATCGCGAACTGCGCGCCGGGCTAATGGAAAGCATCAAGGCGGGCATCATCCGCGATCGTTCGCTCGTGCGCTTCATGGAGGAAAACGCTGACGACGTCCTCGGCTGCGATCCGAAAGCACTGGAAAAAGTGATCGCTGCATCGATCCGCATGAAAGCGGGAGTGGTAAATCGCGATGAGCGCGAAAACGGGCTGCGCATGATTCTGAACCTCGGCCACACGGTCGGCCACGCCATCGAGCAGGCGACACGCTACAAGGTATTGCTGCACGGTGAGGCAGTGGGATGGGGCATGATCGCGTCTCTCTATGTTGCGCATCGCCGCAAATCCATCACGGGCGCCCAGGCGGCACGCCTTGAAAATCTGATTCACCTCTATGGTCCCTTACCGACGCTGAAATTGCGAGCGCCGAAGCTGATAGCGGCAACCGGCAGCGACAAAAAGAATGTTGGCGGGGTGCGCCGATTCGTCCTTCCCATTGGAATCGGCGATGCGGGAGTTATCGAGGATCTGACGACCACCGAACTTCAGGCCGCAGTAACCTACATGCTTTCGCAAGCCGGGAACAGCGCGCGTGACACCCGGAGAATGCGAATGAGATTCTGCTGTCGCGAGATCGAAGGACTGCACGAGAACTCCGGACTTGCGCGAATTCGGAGTCTTTACGGCGCGATACCCCGACGGCTTCGTGTTCGTCCTCCAGCATCGTGCGCTGGATCCCGACGCTCTTCCGCCTTTCACTGAATCTCCAATGTCTGCCGTTTCTGAGCTGCTGCTGAACTACTGTCCCTGGTGCGGAGTGAATCTAAATCAGTTCTATTGCGATCAACTGAAAGAGCTTGATCGGTCTGAACTCAAGCTCGGGATGGGTCGATAGATTCGATGCCGACAACTGGTGCCAAGCCGATGGGTGTTCAGGACGAGGCGCAAGCGGCCGAGGCCGTGCAGCAGATGTTCAATGCCATCGCTCCGCGCTACGACCTGCTGAATCACGTTCTCTCCGCCAACATCGACCGGCTGTGGTGGGCGCGAACGGCATCGAAATTTCGTGCCACCCTGGCTGATCCCAATGCCGCGGTTCTGGATATTTGCTGCGGTACCGGCGATTTGACCATGGCTCTGCTGAAACACCGCCCGAGAGATGCCCGACCCGTCCTCGCAGCAGATTTTGCGCACGGCATGTTGCGACGAGGCGCACAGAAGTTCGGCAACCCCAGTCCAAATCGCTCCGCGGCCATCGCGCTCGAAGCCGATGCCCTGCATCTCCCAATTCGCTCTGGATCGCTCGATCTGATTGTTACGGCGTTTGGCTTCCGCAATCTGGCCAACTATGAAGCAGGCCTGCGCGAGTTCCATCGCGTGCTCAAGCCCGGAGGTCAACTCGGCATCCTCGAATTCAGCGAGCCGGGCGGCCTGATCGGCAAGGTTTACGCCTTCTACTTTCGCAGGATACTGCCCGCGATCGGCCGCCTGATCTGCGGCAAAGACGGCCCGTATAGCTATCTGCCGGCCTCCGTCGGCGCATTTCCAACGCCGCCGGAGTTGCTCGCCATGATGCAGAGACTCGGATATTCCGACTGCAAGTGGCAGCCCTACACCTTCGGAATCGCCGGGTTGTACACGGCGGTACGCACGCCTGTACTCTAGGAATCGCGATGACCTTCGCCACGCCCATCCCCGTCGAATCTGATCCAGCACAGAACTCGGCGTTGAAGCGACGTGTCGCACTGAAGTCGATGCTGGCAGCCACCTGTATGACGGCCCTGAAGCTGGCGGCTGGCCTCATCTCCGGCTCGTTGGGCGTTCTTTCAGACGCGGCCCACTCGGGACTGGACCTTGCTGGAGCAGGCCTCACGTTCTTCTCTGTCCGCGTCTCCGACAAACCTGCCGACGAAGACCATACCTACGGCCACGGAAAAGTCGAAAATCTTTCCGCCTTCTTTGAAGCCGGGCTGATGGCCCTCTCCTGCGCATGGATCATCTGGGAGGCAATTCAACGAATCAGACATAACACCTTCGAACTCCGGTACTCCATTTGGCCTGTACTGGTGCTGCTCACATCGATCGCAGTCGACTTCTGGCGCTCTCGGGAGTTGCGCCGTATTGCCGATCGCACGGGCTCGCCTGCCCTCGCCACCGACGCGTTCCATTTCGCTTCAGACATATGGGCATCGCTGGCGGTTCTGGCGGGCCTGCTGGCTACATGGGCAGGAGCTGTTTTTCACGTTGACTGGCTGCGCTATGCGGATCCGGTTGCCGCTATCTTCGTATCGCTGATGATTCTCCGCATTACAACCCACCTGACGCGGGAGACCGTCGGCGTCCTCATGGATCAGATTCCGGCCGAGACCCGCATGCAGGTCATTCGCGAAGCCGAACGGGTTCCAGGCGTTCTGGCTGTGGAGCAGGCGCGGGTTCGGCGCTCTGGCCCAAACTATTTTGCTGACCTGACCCTCGCCCTGCCTCGCCGTTATACCTTCGAGCACACCGGCGAACTGGTGCGCGCCGCCACTGAGGCCGTGCATCGCGCGCTACCCACCGCAGACGTGGTGATTCACACGGTTCCCCGGCAGGGAAGGGCTGAAAGCATCTTTGACCGCGTGCGAGCGGTGGCTGCGAGGAACAACGTCGCCGTTCACGACCTCAGCGTGCAATCCCTTCATGGCAAGCTGCATGTGGAGTTGCACGTGGAACTGGACGAAAACCTGCCGCTGATTGAGGCGCACAGCTTCGTAAGCGGCCTCGAAGGCGAGATTCTCCGCGAAACTCCGGAGATTGATTCCGTCCTCACGCACATCGAAAGCGAACCGGCGACCATCGAACAACCCGAAGAGATCGTCGAAGACGACCGCAGAATCGAAAAGGCTCTTCGAGACTCCGCCGCCCTCTACCAGGAGATCATCGATGTGCACCAGATTATGGTGGGGCGCACGTCCGAACATATCACCCTGTCTTGTCACTGCACGCTGCCTGACGACCTGTCGATGCATCGCGTGCACGAAGTGATCACGTCGCTCGAAGATCGCTTCAAGCTCGAATGTCCCGAGGTCCACCGCGTCACAATTCATCCAGAGCCAGTCACCGACAATTCACGCTGACCGCGCTTTGAACACGATCGAAACGCAACCGCTCGCAGGGCTTCTGCGTCTATAAAGGCATCGCTGGAGGAATGGCGGATGCCCAGTTTTGCCCCGGTCAGAAGCAGACGAACTTTCGATCTCTCTACGACGATCTTTATCGCTTCTCTGTTGTGCCTGTTTCTGACTGAAGCGTTCATGGTCCGGGGCTTGTGGTTCCATCCCACGCCGGTCTTCCACCGAATTCGAGGATTTGACCTGCCGTTTCTCGTCTGGATTCCGGCTTTCGGAGCCTTTCTTGTGCTGCAACTCATCCGAAAGCTAACCAAAGAAGGCCGCATCAACCCGGCGCTGGCAACCAGCCTCAGTACCGGCCTCACCCTACCCTTGCTGGCGGCATATCTGCTGATTACCCGTTTCGCACAAATCACCTTCCGTTGAAGCCGGCTAATGTACTCCCTCGCTCAGAATGCCGGATAATTAAATCAGGGTCGAAGGAGGACCGGATTCTTGATTGCACACAGCGAGTGGAAACAAGACGAGGTGTTCACGGGAATCGCAGAGAACGGCAATACAGTCACCTTCGATGCGGACGTCGCACACAAGCACGGCCCAAGCCCCATGGAAGCAGTGCTGATGGCGCTGTGCGCTTGCACCTCGGTCGATGTGGTCAACATTCTGCAAAAGAAGCGCCAGGAACTCTCGGGCCTTCGCGTTACGGCAATTGCCACACAGGCGCCGGATCCTCCCCGTATCTTTACGCACATCAGGCTCACCTACGAAGTCCGCGGCAATGTCAGTTGCAAGGCCGTGGAAGACGCAGTATCACTCTCCAAGGACAAGTACTGCTCCGTCTCAAAAATGGTGGGGAAAGGGGCGACCGTCGAACACGAGATCGTCTACCCCGACGGGGATCCGCTTCCGTGAACAAAGGCTTCCTCATCCGCTTCTTTCGTATGGGTTCCGTCGTCATGCTGCTCGTGACCGCGGCGCTGCTTTCTGCCATTACCACGATGCACTTCGCAATCCACGGCGCCGAGGTGAAGATTCCTGCATTGAAGGGAATGACCGTTGCCGAAGCGCGCAGCCAGGCCGCGGGCATGGGCCTCAACCTGGATGTCGACAATCGCTACTACTCCGCGGACATAGCTGCAGGACACATCCTGTCGCAATCCCCTGCGCCGGGTACGGTGGTGCGCCGCGAATGGCATGTCCGAGTAGCGGAGAGCCTAGGCCCGCAGAAAGTTGATGTCCCCGACACGGTCGGCTCCCAAGCCCGCGTAGCCGCGATGCGCCTGCGTCGCGCCGGGCTCCAAGTTGGCGTCACTGCCAAACTTTTGTACAACGGCGCGGAAGACGGCTCTGTTCTGGCGCAGGATCCTCCCGCGCACTCCCAGGGGATCGCGCAACCGAGCGTGAACATCCTTGTCTCCGTTCCCGACACCGCCGCGCCGGACGGTTACGTGATGCCCGATCTCACCGGCGTGCCAATCATCACCGCGCAGGAAATGCTGAGCAGAATGGGCCTCAAGGTCGATACTCCGTCCTATGCAGACGTGTTTGTGCCGGCGGTGAGCGCAGGAACCGAGCAACCCAAACCTCTGATTGCCCCCGGCGCTGTGATTGCGCAACAGCCAATGGCGGGAGCCCGTGTAGACCAGGCAACCATGATCAGGCTCACCGCAGCAAAATAGATGCCGTCGGCACCCTCGTCGCGAACATCCAAAGCAGAGACGCATGACACAGAACCAAAGCGGCCCCCGGGAGGAGCAATCCTCTGCTCTAGTCGCCGGCGATTACTCGCACGCCTGGCGGGCGTTGCGACATCGGAACTTTCGACTCTTCTTCGGCGGCCAGAGCATCTCTCTCATAGGAACCTGGATGACGCGCATCGCGACGTCTTGGCTGGTGTACCGGCTCACGAAGTCTCCGCTGCTGCTAGGGACCGTTGGCTTCGCAGGCCAGATACCGACATTTCTGCTCGCGCCCATCGCAGGCGTCATCGTTGACCGCGTCGACCGCCGCATGGTGCTTGTATGGACGCAGACTCTGGCCATGGTGCAGTCTCTCGCACTGGCTTGGCTGACACTGTCGCATCGCATCACCATCCCCGAGGTTCTTGTGCTGAGCGCCATGCAGGGCATCATCAACGCCTTCGATATGCCCGGCCGTCAATCCTTCATGGTCAAGATGGTTGAGGATCGCGCCGACCTCTCCAACGCCATCGCGATCAATTCGTCGATGGTAAACATGGCTAGGCTTATCGGCCCCTCGCTCGCGGGATTGCTGATCGCGGCAACAAATGAGGGTTGGTGCTTTCTGGTGGATGGCGTCAGCTACATCGCGGTCATCGCTTCACTGCTGATGATGCGCATTCGCGCCTGACCAGGAACAGCGAGCCACCACCTCGATGATCGTTCAATTGAAAGAGGGTTGGACCTATGTCGCAGGTTTTGTGCCCATCCGCTATATCCTGCTGCTGTTTGCCTTGCTCAGCCTGATGGGCTGGCCTTTCATGGTGCTCATGCCTATCTTCGCTGGGCAGGTTCTGCATGGCGGCGCCCACACGCTCGGCTTTCTGATGGGCGCGGTTGGCGTGGGCTCATTGATTTCAGCCCTCTCGATGGTGATGCGACGCTCTGTGCGCGGTCTCACCAGGATGATTCCCATCGCCGCCGCGGTCTTCGGCGTCGGCCTCATCTGTTTCGGCCTTTCGCATTTTCTATGGCTCTCGATGCTGATGATGCTGGTTACGGGCTTCGGCATGATGCAGGGCCTCACGGGGAGCAACACCATCATCCAGACGCTCGTCGACGAAAAAATGCGCGGCCGCGTGATGAGCTACTACACCATGGCCTTCGTCGGAATGGCTCCGTTCGGCAGCCTGTTGGCAGGCGTCCTGGCTCATGCCATCGGCGCTCCTCGCACGGTCATCGTCAGCGGAATCGCCTGCATCCTGGGCTCGATCTGGTTTACATCGCGCCTTACCGCGATTCGCAAGGAAATGCGGCCGATTTATGAGCGCCTTGGCATCGTCCCTCAGAGAAATCCAGTCGAGGAGGCGGCCGAAAGCTAAGCCGCTCGCATTATGATTGCTGGGCGAGAGGACCTGACCGATGGGATTAAGCGAAGACCTGGAGCGAATCGCACTGCAAGAGAAGGAACTCGTACTGCCGCGGCTGGACGCAGAAACGGCTTGGGATCTGGGTTCGCGGCTGCGCGCTTTGGCTGCCGAACGCAACCTCGCCGTCGTGATTGACGTGCGGCGATTCGGCCAGCCTCTCTTCTATGCTGCCATGGATGGCACCACTCCCGACAATATTGAATGGGTGCGGCGCAAGAGCAACGTCGTCGCTCGCTTTCATCGCAGTTCCTACGCCGTCGGCCTGCGCGAAAAGCAGAAAGGTCAAACCATCTACGAAAGCCAGGGCCTGGCGCTCGCCGACTATGCGACCCACGGCGGATCATTTCCGCTGACTGTCGCCGGCGCAGGCGTTATCGGCAGCGTAACCGTCTCCGGCTTGCCGATGCGCGAGGACCACGAGCTGGTGATTGAGGCGCTGTGCGCGGTGCTCAAGCGCGACTATGCCGAGTTCCGCGCTCGCTGCAGAGTGACCGTTGTCGCGCATCAGCCCGTCTTCTCGATCATCGCAACAAAAAACCCGTCGCTCTCAAACATCCCGGGTAAAAGGCGTAAGCTGCCCTCTCCGGTGATGCTTTGCAACAAGCTGTCAGCCCCGGATGGGGTGAGAATCCCCTCGGAACGCAGTTCTTCGACGCGCAGATGCAGCGGGATCAGCCGCGTGTTCTCCCTCTCTGAAAGCACCGCAGCGACAACCTGCTCATTCTCCTCGGGCTCCAGCGAACAGGTCGAGTAGATCACACACCCGCCGGCCCTGACAGCGCGTAAAGCGCCACGAAGAATCGCGCGCTGCCGCTCCGCTTGCCGCGGCAGATCCTCAAGCCGCAGTCGGTGCCGAATCTCCGGGTTGCGCCCCAACGTTCCGGTACCGCTGCAAGGCACGTCCGCAAGCACCACATGATACGCTGCGTCATCCTCGAGCGAAGTGGCATCCGCCAGGCGGCACTCGACGCGACCGCCCAGCACCGCAAGACGCTCCCGCAACTGCGTCAGACGCTGAGGACTCGGCTCGCTGGCCACGATGCGCGCTCCGGAATTGCGTTCGGCAAGAATCAGCGTCTTCCCGCCCGGAGCCGCGCAACAATCCAGAATCGCACCGCCATGCGGCACTAACTCTGCCACCAATTGCGATCCTTCATCCTGAAGACGAACGCGGCCCTCGCGAAATGCCTTGGTCTCGGTTATGTCGCCTGAGATCACGCGACGAGCCGCCCTTAGCAATGGTCCTGGAGATAATGTCACGCCTTCCGCCTGAAGCTCCGCTTCCACATCGTCGCCGACCATCCGAATCGTGATGTTCGGCTGGCTCTGTCCATGGCGACAGATCGCGTGCGCGGCCTCTTCACCGTATGTCGCCGTCCAACGCTCGACCATCCAGGCCGGAAATGCGCGCCGGCAATCTTCCTCTTCCGGCGCTTTCTCTTTCGCTTCCGCGCTCGCCGCAGCCAGCTTGCGCAGCACCGCATTCACCATGCCTGAAGCAAAGCGATGGCCAGCCGTCTTCGCGATCTCAACGCTTTCGCCGATCGCAGCGTGGGCCGGAATTCGATCCATGTGCAGCAACTGAAAGGCGCCAAGTCGCAACGCGATTAATACCTCGGCATCAAGCTTCGCATTCGGATGTCTCAGCAGCGGACGAATGCGCTGGTCAAGATCAATCTGCCACCGCAGAACTCCCAGCACAAGCGCTGTCGTCAGGTTACGATCGGGTTGCGATAGAGCCTCCACCTGCCGGCTCCGCAGCAAATCGTCAGAGTGTCCATTGTTTTTCTCAAGCGTCTTCAGGATCGCAAATGCAACACGACGTGCTCGTGAAACTTCGCTCATGGCCTAGCCCAGCCGCATTCCGGAATGCAGTCCCGCACCCCGTAGAAAATCGGAGGTGGCCATCCGCTTCTTGCCTTCCATCTGCAACTCGGTGATCTCGATCCACGTATTCTGCGCGCAAGCAATCAGCAACCGATGGTCCGCGAGGTCCACCGCACTTGGGGCACCTGCAGCGCTCTTTTCCGCTACTCGCACCCGATGCGCAATCAGTTTTTTGCCTTCGAGAGTCGTGTACGCACCCGGCCACGGCTGAAATCCTCGCCAGCGATTCCAAAGCTCGGTCGCCGTAAATCGGCCGAAATCCATACGTCCATCTTCGCGATCAAGAATCGGTGCCAACGTTGCCCGTGCATGGTCCTGCGGCTTCGCCTTGATAGAGCCATCCTCCAGCCCCGCGAGCGTCTCAACCACAAGCGGCGCTCCATCTTTTGCAAGCACCTCAAACAGATCCGCAGCAGTCTGTTCCCGTTCGATCGCAAGCTCGCGCTGCAGCAGGATGGGACCCGTATCCAAGCCTTGCTCAAGCAGCATGGTGGTGTTTCCTGTGACCGTCTCACCCATTGCCACCGACCACTGAATCGGCGCCGCTCCACGATACTTCGGCAACAACGATGCATGCAGGTTGATGCAGCCGAATCGAGGCAGCGCCAGCATCCATGGCGGAATAATGCGTCCGTAAGCGACCACAACAATGGCATCCGGTGCGATGGACTCAAGCTTCGCCCGAAACTCGGCATTGTTCTTGATTTTTTCGGGCTGCGCGACTTCGAGCCCAGCGCCCAGCGCCGTTTCCTTCACGGGCGGCGCGGTCATCTGCTGCGAGCGGCCCACGGGGCGATCCGGCTGCGACACCACCAACGCGATCTTGTGACCTGCGGCGATTAGCGCCTGCAGCGTCGGCACGGCGAAGCGCGGCGTCCCGCAGAAGACCAGCTTCACAGTCTTACCATGTGCCTTCGCGCTGCAACTTGCGGATCTTGCGCAGCACCAGGTCGCGCTTTAGTGAGCTCATGCGGAAGATGAATAACATGCCGTCGAGATGGTCGATCTCATGCTGAAATGCGCGCGACAGCAACTCCTCGCCGTCCATCTCAAACCACTTGCCCTTCAAATCCTGCGCGCGGATGCGAACCTTGGACGCGCGCTGCACCTTCTCGCGAATCTCCGGAAAACTCAAGCAGCCTTCCTCTTCGTATTGTTTTCCTTCGCGAAAAATAACCTCGGGATTGACGAGCACCAGCTTCTGCGCCAGGTCTTTGCCCTGGCTCAGGTCAACTATCGTCACGCGTTTCGACACGGCAACCTGTGGTGCTGCCAGCCCAATACCCTGCGAGGCATACATGGTCTCAAACATGTCGTCGACCAGCTTCTTCAACCCGGCATCGAATTCGGTAACGGGTTCGCCTGGCTGCGAGAGCACCGGCTCCGGATATTTCACAATCTTCAAAATCATCGCTGCTGCTAGTAGCTCCGTATCTGTTCGATGTAACCCTGGAAATTTCGTTTCATCTCGGCGGCCGAATCGCCGCCGAATTTCTGCTGCGCGAGTCCGGCAACTGTCAGCGCCACCATCGCCTCGGCAGCCACTCCAGCCGCGGGCACCACGCAAATATCGCTGCGCTCATAACTTGCGCTTGTAGCCTCGCGCGTGTCAAAGCGAACAGATTCAAGCGGACGCCGCAAGGTTGAAATCGGCTTCAAATATCCGCGAACCACGATGTCTTCGCCGTTCGAGACACCACCCTCCACGCCACCGGCATTGTTCTGCTCTCGCGTGAAGCGCGTTGGCCTGCCAGTATCTTCTTTGGCGTAGTGAATGGCGTCATGCACCGTGGACCCAAACGACTCCGCCGCCGTAACTCCGCGCCCGATCTCCACGGCCTTCACTGCCTGCAGGCTCATCACCGACCAGGCCAGCAGACCATCAAGCCTCTCATCCCAGTTGGCGTAGGTACCCAGTCCCGCCGGCGCGCCATGCACCACCACTTCAAACACGCCGCCAACGGTGTCGCCGGTGCGCGACGCGTGCTCAACCTCTTCCTTCATCCGCGCTTCGGTCGCCGCGTCCACGCAGCTCAGCACAATCTCCGGCCGCTCTGCAACGGCAGCAATCTCGTCCCATGTGGCTGTGCGATCCAATTGCACGCGGCCCACGCGAATCACGTGGCTGCTCACCTCGATGCCCAGGTGGCGCAACAGCAGCTTGGCAAAGGCTCCGCCAGCCACCCGCGCAGTGGACTCCCGCGCCGATGCCCGCTCCAGCACATACCGCGCGTCCGGAAAGTCATACTTCAAGGCTCCGGCAAGATCGGCGTGCCCCGGTCGTGGCGACGCAACCGGCTGGTGCTTGGCCTGGTCCCCGACCTCCACCGGCAGCTTCTCTTCCCAGTTCTTCCAATCCCGGTTCACGATCTCGATGGCGACCGGCGAACCAATCGTCTTGCCATGCCGAACGCCCGAAAGGATATGCGCCTTGTCGGTCTCGATCTTCATCCGTCCGCCGCGCCCGTAGCCCTGCTGCCGCCGCCAAAGCTCGCGATTGATAAATTCGAGGTCAACCGGCAGCCCGGCGGGCAGGCCGGATACGAGCGCTATGAGGGCTTCCCCATGCGACTCGCCCGCTGTTGAAAATCGGATCATGTTCTTTTGATTGTAATAGAAGCGACGCAGGGGATGATGGCGCCTCGGCAGCAAACGCAACTTGCAGCATGGGTTATCCATCGAGCAATTTGATCCGCGCTGCGCTTTCTACGATTCCCGCGTCGATGCCAACCAATTCGTAAAGATCTCGGGCCTCCCTCCACATGCAGAGCGCCTGCGCGTGTTCCCCGGCATCCTCTTTGAGCAACGCATATCCGCGAATAGCGTTTCCGAGATCCAGAGGCGGAGTCTCCTTCTGGCGTCGATAAATCTCAATTGCTTCGCTATAGAACGACTCCGCCTGATGAAGCTTCCCCTGTTCACGGAGAATATCCGCCGCGTGGCGCATCGTATGGGCTGTCTTCAAGGGACTCTCGAGACTGCGATAGATCTCGCTTGAGTGCAGGTAATGCTCCCGCGCTGCGTCCAGCTCGCGCAGGCTTCGCTCTGCGTGGGCCAACTCCTCGTATAGCTTCGCGCGCAAGCCGCGGTCGTCGCTCCGCTTAAGCGCCTGTTGAAACAAGCGTCTGGCAGCTTCGAGGCGATGATCTCGCTCTGCTTCACGGCCTTGCTCGAGCAGTATCTCTGGAGTGCAGTCTTCCATGGCGAAAGGCTAGCACGGATAACCTAGCATTCCCGGCAGCGAGAAAGGGATCAGTTCTATAGCCCATGAGCGCAGAGTTGATGCCATGGCGCATCGGGAGAGCGATAATGCGTTGGTCGGCAAATCAGAGGATCAGGTCCATGCAGATTGGGAAATTGAAGATTGCCATGGGGCTTTTGTGCTGCGTTGCACTGGCATTTGAGGTTTGGCACTTTCGAAACGCGCCCCAATCAGCCCGGCAGCAAAGCTCGTCTGTCGCCGGAAAAAATAAGCCGGATTTCGTACTCCTTCCTGCAACTGAGATTGTCACTTTATCCGATCTCTTCGGAGACCCCAAGCCCCACTTCGAAAGCTGGGAACCGACGATGGGTGACATAGACGATATCGAGGATGATCTTCCCGAGATCTCTGTCCTGAGCACAAAGCTCGCCGATCCAAACAGGCGTATCGACAACCCGCATCAATATTTTCGCCAGTATCTGGCGGTTGTGATGAATGGGAAGAGGACCATTTTCGTAAATGCGCTTTGTTCCATCGATCGTCCAGAGACGCAAAATCAATGGCGAAAGCGCCTCCTATTTGGCAACGACGGCGGAAAATGCTACTGGCAAACGATGTATGACGTATCGACCCGGAGGTTCTCAAACCTGATGGTCAATGGCGTGGGCTAGCCACCCGACGGACCGAAGAAATCTATTCCCTACGGTCTTCTTCCTCGCTTAGGATGTGCGCATGGCCTACTTCCTCTTCAAGACCGAGCCCGGTGTCTACTCCTTCGACGACTTCCTTCGCGACAAAGAGACGAACTGGGATGGCGTGACCAACCCGACCGCGGTCAAGCACCTCCGCGAATTGAAGCCCGGCACAAAGTGGATCTTCTACCACACGGGCGACGAACGCACCGCTGTCGGAACCGGAACGGTAGTGAGCGTTGACGCAAAGGATCCAAAGGTTCCTATTGTGCGCGTGAAGGTAGGTAGCACTCTGAAGCACCCCAAGACCCTGGACGCGATCAAGGCTGATCCCGTCTTCGCAGATTCTCCGCTCGTGAAGATCGGGAGGCTCTCGGTCGTGCCGCTGACCGAAAAGCAGTGGGACTGGTTTCTAAAATAGCGTGCCTGTTTCTGGCTTGGCATCGCGCTTCAACCACTCCCGCGTATTCAGCATCTGCCGCTGATCCAGCGCCCATATTCTGCCCGTCAGTTCGTCGGCGCCCTTGCCTTCCCGAGTTGACTTTTCAAATTCGCTGGCAACTGCCTGCATCTTGGCATCGAGATCGTCGACAAAATTCAGCACCAGCGCTTCAGGAATCATGGGAAGCTTGGGCGAACCAAACTCCAGCTTGCCGTGGTGCGAGAGGATCAGGTGCAGCACTAATGTCTTTAGCCGCGGCGGAAAATCAGGCAGGCTGTCGATCGTGTTCTCTACAAGCTCCATCCCCATCTGGATGTGCCCAAGCAGCACGCCTTCCACGGTGTATTCGAAGCCGACTTCCCAGGCCAGCTCGCGAACTTTCCCGATATCGTGCAGCACCACGCCGGTCAGCAGCAGGTCACGATGCAGAATCGGATAATGCGGCGCAATGCGATCGGCCAGCGAAAGCAGGCTGACGACATGCTCAAGCAATCCGCCAAGCCACGCATGATGAAGCTGCTTTGCAGCCGGAGCCTCCCGGAACGCCTGGGCCAGCCCCGAATTGGCAAGCAGGGTATTCAGCAATCGTTTCAGATCAGGATCGGTAAAGCTCTCAACAAAACCCAGAAGTTTTTGCCAAAGCTCGTCCACATCGCAATTGGTGCACGGCAGCATGTCGCTTTTCTCGACTTCGCCGGACGTCACTTTCCGCAAATGCTCGACTTTCATCTGCAGGCGATCGTCGAATCGGGCGACAGAGCCGCGGATCTTCACGATATCTCCGCGCTCAAAATCCTTCGCAATGCGCGAATCACCCGGATCCCAAACGCGTGCCTCAACCTGTCCCGTCTTGTCTCCCAGGATCAAATTCAAATATGGCTTGTTTGTCTTGGTCGTTCGCTGCTGCTTGTGCAACACCAGAAGAAATGCGTCGAAGTTTCTGCTCTCTTCGAACGCCGATAGATCGGCTACGTAGATATCCTTCATGCTGCGGGAAGCATACAGCAACCGGCAAAGCACATCCAAAAACAAGCCGATGCGAACTCGGATGAAATGAAACAGGGCCTGAGATCGAATCTCAGGCCCTGCTGTTTTCGTGAATAGTTTCGATCTACTGAGGAGGAGTCGCAGGCACACCCGGCTGCGGGGGTGCCGGTGTGGTCCCGTTCGGAGCTTGCTGCTGCGGAGCATTCCCCAGCGGCTTGTCACCGGTGTCTTCAGTCGTCTTCTTCTGGTCGCTCAAACGCGTCTTGTCGCCGGTCGTGGTGGGCTTCTTTTTCTTTTTGCTCGGCGTCTGGCTCCCGCCCAGACCCAGCGGGCCGGCTTGTGCCTGGCGATCAGCCACCTCGGCCGCATCTGCCGGCGCAGGAGCCTCGGGATCGAGTTGCGGCCCCTTAGCCTTGGGCTGCTTCGGCAGCTTGGCACGATCGCTGAAACGCGACTTCTTCTCGGGCTTGACGTTGTTTTCGAGTGGGTTGTCCGGCTCTGCCGCCGCATTATTCGCCACTTGCTCTCCGGCCCCCGCGTCCTCAGTCTGGCTCGATGGAGCTTGCGGCAGAGTCTCTTGCGGAGCCTTGCCGAAGCGGATCTTTTCCTTCTTGCCCGGCTTCATCGTTGCCTGTTGCGTCTTATCGGTCTTGGTTGTGCTCGCCTTTGCAGGTTGTGCGGCCGCAGTTGCGGTCGCCGTATCCGCGGTTGCAGCGGGCGCGGACTTCTGTCGGAAGGTGTGTGTCGTCTCGCGGAAGCGGGTCCGCTCTACCTTCTTCTTCTTTTTGGCGGTAGGAGGCGTGTACGCGCTGAAGGTGATGGTCGGATGCTTCTCGGCCGCCGTTGCCGCGCTGTCGTCATATCCGGGTTTGACGTAGATGGCAGACTCGTCTCGCATTTGCGCCAGGTATGTACGCATTGCCGGGCCGGCTTTGGCTTCAAAATAGTTCTGCTCAACGTCGTTTTCGACGTCTTTCAGTTGCGGAATACCGCCCTGCACATGATCAATGACCTTTAGGATGACGTAACCCTGCTTGGTGCGGATCGGCTCGGTCACATCCCCGGTTTTGAGTCCAAAGGTCTTTTCTTCAAACAGCTTATCCAGTTGACCGCGCTTGTACTGGCCAAGATCGCCGCCAGCGGCTGCGGTGGTGCCATCGCTGAAGCTTCGCGCCAACTGGCTGAAGTCGCCGCCCGCATGAAGCCGAGCTTCAATATCGTCGGCCTTGGCCTTGGCTTCGGCAAGCTTCTGTGCATCATCAGGCTGCGAACCGGTCGACACCAGAATCTCACCCAGTTTCACGCTCTCTGGCTGGGCGTACTCCTGCTTGTGCGCGTCGAAATATCGCTGCATCTCTCCCGGCGTCGGCGCGATCTTCCGCCCAACCTGGTCACGCATCACTTCCTGGGTAATAATCTGGTTGCGAATATTGGCCTTGAAGTCCTCAAACGATACGCCCTGTTCCTTGGCCGCCTTCTCCAGGTCTTCCATGGTTGCCAGGTTGTACTGTTTGCGGATGTCATTGAGTCGATTGACCAATTCGGTCTCGCCGGTTACGCCGAGTTCCTTGCCCTTGGCCAGCCACAGCTGCTGATCGATGAGGTTGCGCAGCAAATCCTTGTGGGCGTCGGAAGTCTCCTGCATCGAGGCGCCCCTCTGACGCATTTCCTGGTCGAGTTCAGCCTGCGCACGGTCGTAGTCGGACTTGGTAATGATCTGGTCATTAATGCGCGCAATGATTTCCTCAACCGTGGCGCCTCCGTAGGGGCTTGCAGGGGAGGAAGGCCGCGCTTGCGCAAATGCGAAGCTGCTAAGCAGGATTGCGGAGAGCGAAACCGCTCCGGGGATACGAAGAATTCTCAGATTCATAGTTTGGCACACTGCAGGCGGTCTGCGAACGCCACCATAGGCATAGACGTCATTGTAAATGCATGGGCAGCAAAACGCCGCGGGCTGGCCGGGTTCCTGGCAATTCCTCTGTCAAACAGTGAAAAACCTCGTCGGGAGACAGCATATCCGGGACCTCCGCAACGGTAACGGGCTACCCGAAGACCCCGAGTGAACGTCAAATAACCCAGTGCTATACTTTAGCCCAGGTTCGGCCTGCGAGGTCCCTCGGAGGCACCTGCAGTAGTCGCACTCCGGAGGTTCCTTCCGCATATGACTCCCCCTGCCCGCCGGGCAATTTTCAGCCTCATCGTCTTTTTTGCCGTGTGCGCGATGGCCGGCACGTTTTTGCAGCACAAGGTGGGAGCTCAGTCCTCGCAGGATGAGAGCCAGATTCGCGACAGCTTGAAGTCGTTTACCGACGTCTACGCCATCGTCGAGCAGAATTACGCGGAGCCCATCCAGGGCGACAAGGCCGACACCGCCATCTACGACGGCGCGATCCCCGGAATGCTGCGCGTTCTCGATCCGCACTCCAACTTCTACGATCCCAAGGCATACGCCAAGATGCGCGAAGACCAGCGCGGCCACTACTACGGCGTGGGCATGGTGATCCAGCAGCAGAACAACAAGGTCTACGTCATTACGCCCTATGAAGGGACCCCATCATTCCGGGCGGGCCTTCGTCCCGGCGACATCATCTCCGCTATTGACGGCAAATCCACCGACGGCATGACTTCGGATCTCGTCGCCAAGAATCTGAAGGGCCCCAAAGGCACCCACGTCCAGGTTTCCGTCCTTCGCGAAGGACAGACCAAGCCGCTCACCTTCGACCTCATCCGAGACGAGATTCCGCATCCCTCCGTCGATCTGAAATACGAGATCCGCCCGGGCATCGGCTACATTCACCTGACCCAGTTCCAGGAAACCACCGCCCAGGAAGTGAACGACGCCATCGACAGCTTCCCTAACCTGAAGGGACTGGTGTTCGATCTCCGCGGCAATCCGGGTGGCCTGCTCAGCCAGGCAGTCGAGGTTTGCGATCACCTGCTCACCAAGGGCCAGACCATCGTCTCGCAGCGCGGCCGCGCCTATCCTGACCAGAACTACACCGCGACACACGGCAATGACGGCAAGTCCTTCCCCATCGTGGTTCTCGTAAATCGCAATACAGCTTCGGCGGCTGAGATTGTCTCCGGTGCCCTGCAGGATCATGACCGCGCACTCATCGTCGGCGAAACCACCTTCGGCAAGGGCCTGGTGCAAACGGTCTACAACCTGAGCGAGAATACCGGCCTCGCGCTGACCACCTATCACTACTACACGCCATCGGGCCGCCTCATTCAGCGCAACTACTCCGGCGTTTCGCTCTACGACTACTACTACAACCACGCCGGGGCGAGCGCGCCGAATGCCAGCAACCGCGAAGTAAAGATGACCGATTCCGGCCGTACCGTCTACGGCGGCGGCGGCATCACGCCCGACGAGAAGATTGACAGCCCCAAGAGCAATCTCTTCCAGGACCAACTCGGAGTCTACGGAAAGAACGTCTTCTTCCATTTCGCCGCCCACTATCTCGCCAACCGCACCGTCGACAAGAACTTCCAGGTCGACGATGCGGTCCTGGGCGAGTTCAAGCAGTTCCTCTCCAGCCAGGACATTCCGTATACGGAGAAGGATCTGAACGACAACATGGATTGGCTGAAGACCAACATCAAGGAGAAGATCGTCACCAGCCAGTTTGGCCAGCTCCAGGGGCTTCACGTCATGGCCGATTGGGATCCCATGATTCAGAAGGCGCTGACCTTCCTGCCCGAGGCACAGGCCCTCGAAGACACGGCGCATAAAGTGCTCGCCCAGAAAGCCGAAGCACGCACCGGTGCCGCAACCGCACAATAGAGTCCAGTCGGTTCAGACCTGCAGAAGACCATCCTTCGGGATGGTCTTTCCGTTTGCGTCGTACTATCGCTGGCTAGCCTCGCCCGACGCGACTTTGCGATTGAACTCCGCCGACCTGTTGCGCGCAACGCTCAGCGTCTGCCAGCGCTCACCCGCATAGTGCTTGGCCAGCAGAACGATCTGGCCTACGTGCTGCGGATAATGCGCCAGTTGCCGGTTGATCGCCTGCATCACCGAGTGAGCCTCGCCGCGAATCGTCACAGTGCGGCCCAGGTCCGCATCGGTCAGCGGTTCAATTGCGCCAAACACGCACGCCCAGCCATCTTCCCATTCGCGCATCAGCGCCTCGCGCGTCGCACGGCGGGTCGACAAACTCACCGTCGCGGTTGCGGCTCGGCTTTTCGCCATCCGTGGTCAGAAAATCAGTCCACCGCGATCGCATGTTGCCCGCCATATGCTTCACGATGATTGCAATCGAATTGGACTCGTCATCCAGCGACGCGAACAGTTGCTCATCCGAAACCTGCTGCATGGCCCGCTCGCCGAGCGCCTTGTACTGGTGAAAGACGGCCAGTGCATCTTCGATGTATGAAGTTGTGAATTTCATCGCCATGCGAAAAGTTTAGTTGAGGAATCGGTTCCCCGGCGATATGGAAACCTGAACTCGGTATCATTGCGGTCGGCTTCGTCCTCGATCCTTGCCGGCGAAATACGCGCAATGCGCACTGATCGGACATTCCCCGCATTTGGGCTTGCTACGCTTGCAAAGCGTCTGCCCGTGTTCCTTCAACAGCAGGTAGGCGCGCATCCTCGGGTGGAACTGCTTCGGAACTTCTCCCTCGATCAGGGTCTGAGCCTCCCGGTAGGTAACTCCGTAATTCTCGCGCTCCAACCCCAACTGAATGCGCACCAGGACATGAGGACAGTTCGAGGCTACCGCCGCCACCGGCGCAACCTTGCCGAAAAGAAGAATGCGATCGACGCCAGGATCGGCAATGCCCGGGAACTTCTTCAGTTTCTTTCGAACATCCTCGATTCGTCCGACCAGGGCATTGCGGAGGTCCCCGCCAAATTCATTCTCGACGCGCTCGGCGATCTGTTGAAGACGCAGCGCTCTTACTTCCGGCACCATCCCGCCAGCCTTCAGTGCCTGAGCCAGCTTTGCCTGCGTCGCATTCAAAATCTGGTGCGGCTCGATTCCGACTTCCTTATTGAGCGCGTCCCATCCGCGGGCGCAGGTCGCATCGCTTGCCGGGTAGCCGCAGTGCCACCAGATCAGGAACGCGTACGGCTCAACTGGCCAGCACGGCTCCGGCGTGCCATAGACCGCCTCAAGTTTGTCGAGGACCGTCGCAACACTGAGAGGCTTGAAAGACACATTCGTCTCCTGCGCCAGATGAAAGTGCGCAGAGTATATCGCTGCTGATTACGGCTCGTCGCGATAAATCCCCATCTGCACCTGTCCTCCCTCCACCAGCCGCGCGCGAAACATTCCCGGCGTATTGAAACTCCACGCCAGTTGCCCATCCGGTGTAATCGCGATCACGCCGCCATCGCCATGCAGATCTTCGAGCTCTTTGTGGATTACGTGGTCAACGGCATCCTGCAGCTTCATGCCCTTGTAGTACACCAGGTTGCAAACTTCGCGCGCCACGCCGAGACGGATGAAGTACTCGCCCGTGCCAGTGCCCGACACAGCACACGACTGGTTCGACGCATAGGTGCCCGCCCCAATAATCGGCGAGTCGCCGATGCGCCCCGGCATCTTCGCTTGCATTCCGCCGGTGGACGTACCTGCGGCAATGTTGCCCTGTTTGTCGAGCGCCACCACGCCCGTGGTTCCATAGCGATGCATATCGGGCGATTCGTCAAAGGCTGCAACCGGCTCCGTGCTGCCCTCGGGCGGCACACCCGCAGGCCTTGGCGGAATCGGCTTGCCCTCCCGCTTGAGCTGTTTCACCAGCGACTGCCACCGGCTCTCGGTGAAGAAGTAACTGGGCGGCTCCATCTCCAGGCCAACGCTTTCAGCGAATGCATCGGCCCCCGGCCCGGCGATCATCACGTGCAGCGATTTCTCCATGACTGCGCGCGCTGCACTGATGGGATGACGCGGGCGAGTCACACCGGCAACCGCGCCAGCCTTCAGGTTCGATCCGTCCATGATGGACGCGTCCATCTCGTTCTTTCCCTCGCGCGTAAACACCGCACCTTTGCCGGCGTTAAACAGCGGATCATCCTCGAAGACATGAAGCGCGGCCTCAACGGCGTCCATCGCCGAACCACCCTTGTCCAGAACCGCGGCACCCGCATGAATCGCCCGATCGAGCCCCGCACGATACGCCTTGTCGCCATCGGGCCCCAGCGCCGACTTCTCAATGACGCCCGCGCCGCCATGCACCACAATTGCCCAATGATGCGCCGGCTGCTGCGCATACGCTCCCGATACCCCTGCCACCATTCCAATCAATACACACACGCCAATCGCCAATCTCACTTGGATGACCTCCAGTAAATACGCCATCACCACACGAATCAGACTTATCGAACATGGTATAACTCGCGGGTCCCACAATCCCTCTTCCTAATCCCTAATCCCTGGTCCCTGGTCCCTGTCTTTCGTTACCATCGCAGTCAATGATCCTTCGCACTCGATGTCTTGCCAGCCTGCTGGGGCTCTTCGCCTTCGGATCCATCGCACTCGCCAAGCCGCGGCCCATCCAGGTCAAGGTAGTCATCGTCGCCATGTTTGAAGTCGGCCAGGACACCGGCGATGCGCCCGGCGAGCTTCAGTACTGGGTCGAGCGCGATCATCTCGACAAGATTTACGCGTTGCCCGCCGCCTACCACGCCGCGCGCATGAACTCGAGCGGCGAAATGGCGATTCTCACCGGCCAGGGCACAGCGCATGCCGCAGCCACCATCATGGCGCTTGGCCTCGACCCGCGCTTCGACTTCTCCCACGCCTAGTGGCTTATCGCAGGCATCGCCGGTGGCAGCCCCGATCGCATCTCGCTCGGCTCGGCCGCATGGACACGCTGGGTTGTCGACGGCGACCTCGGTTACGAAATCGATCCCCGCGAAATACCGCAGGACTGGTCCACCGGCTACGTGCCTCTGCGCAAGACGCGCCCCTTCGAACCACCCGCCGCCCCACTCGACGGTCAGGTCTACGAACTCAATGCGGGGCTCGCACAGTGGGCGTATAACCTTACACGCAACACACCCCTCGACGATCCCGACGCACTCAAGGAGATTCGCGCGAAGTTCGACGGCGCTGCTGCCCAGCGTCCGCCTTTCGTCACCCTCGGCGACGAAATCTCCTCATCCACCTACTGGCACGGCAAGCTCTCCGACGCCTGGGCCAGCGAGTGGGTCAGCTACTTCACGGGTGGCAAAGGCCAGTTCGTAACTACCGCCATGGAAGACACCGGCACTCTGCAGTCGCTCAAATATCTCGCGCAGGCAGGCCGCGTGGACTGGCAACGCATCCTTGTCCTGCGCACCGTCAGCAACTTCGACCAGCAGCCACGCGGAATGACCGCCGCCGAGAGCCTTGCCCATCAGCGCGTGGGAACCTACAGCGCCTATCTGCCATCGCTTGAGACGGCCTACAAGGTTGGGCACGAGGTCGTGAATGCCCTGCTTGCGCAATGGCCCCGCCAGCCGGCAACTACGAATGAAGGAGCACTTCAATGAAACTAAACATAGCGACGCTGGCAATCATCGCCGTAGGCGTAGCGCTCTTCTCTTTCCAGGCCGCGGCAATGCCGTGGACGCTCAACCGGATAGTTGGATTGTCGATCGCCGGGCCTGCTCTTGTGCTGCTCGTGGTTGCGCGATTTCAACTGGGCCGCGCATTCAGCATCAGCGCCAAGGCCTCGATCCTGGTCACTTCGGGCCTCTACTCGCGCATCCGGAACCCAATCTACCTCTTTGGCATGTTCGTCTTTCTCGGTCTCATCATCTGGATCGGCAATCCATGGCTTCTTGTCATCTTCGCGATTCTCATTCCCATGCAGGTCGTCCGCATCCGGAACGAAGCGAAAGTCCTGGAGGAGAAGTTTGGCGACGAATATGTGGCGTACCGGCGCAGGACCTGGTTCTGATCATCTTCGGTTGATCATCCCGGTGTTGATCTGCGACACTCATTTCGCAATCACAGGAAAGAAGAATATGCACTCTCCATGGTTTGGCGAGTTTATCGGCACCCTCGTCCTCGTCCTGCTCGGTAATGGCGTCAACGCCGCCGTGACCCTCCGCAAGTCCTACGCGGCAGACGCGGGATGGATGGTGGTCACCACCGGCTGGGCCATCGCCGTGCTCTGCGGAGTGCTCGTGGCACAGGCATTCGGCAGCCCCGGCGCGAATCTCAATCCCGCCATCACGCTTTCTACCGCAATTTCCAGCGGCGACTACTCGCAACTTCTCGCGCTGTGGTCTGCACAGATGCTGGGAGCCATTTGTGGCGCGACTCTGATGGCACTGCACTATGCACCCCACTGGTCGATCACGCCCGATCCGGCTGCCAAACTCGGAGTCTTCTGCACGAACGGCGCCATCCACCATCCCATGGCAAATTTCATCAGCGAAGTAATCGGCACCATGGTGCTCGTCATTGTCGCCGGCGCCATCTTCTCGCACGGCGTCTCGAACAACGGACCTGCCCCCGGCTTGGGTCAATGGCTGGTTGGCAGCCTGGTCTGGGGCATCGGCCTTTCGTTAGGCGGAACAACGGGCTATGCCATCAACCCCGCGCGTGATCTCGGCCCACGACTCGCCCACGCGTTGCTCCCCATCCCCGGCAAAGGCGGTTCCAACTGGAGCTACGCAGCCATCCCCGTGCTTGGTCCGTTGACGGGTGGCGCGCTTGCAGGCATGCTTCTGCACTTTGCGAAGCTCTAAACACCGAGCCGGCGCCATGCTGAACATACAGTCGCGTTCAGCTCACCTCAATCATGATCTTCGTGAATCGCGCCGGCTCGCTGCTCCACTCCTCCAGAATCTTCGGTGTCTCTTCGAAGGGCACAATGTGCGTCACCGCGGCATCCACCGGAAAGCGCTTCGCCTCCAGCATCCGGATCACTTCGCGAAAATCTTCCGGCATGGCGTTACGCGAACCGAGAATGTCGAGTTCCTTGTGCACGAAAGGTCGCGTCTCATAAGCAACCTCCTCCTTGGCCCACCCGATATACACCACGCGCCCCGCGTAGGCCACCTCTTCCACCGCCGCACGATATGTCGCAGGCAGACCGATTGCTTCGATCACCACATCAGGCCCGCGCCCATTCGTCAGCTCCATGAGCTCCGCATGCACATCGCTCGTCTTCGAGTTAATGGTCTCGGTCGCGCCCGCCTTCCGCGCCGTCTCCAGCTTGTCGTCATCCAGATCGATGCCGATCACCCTCGCCCCTCGAAATGCCGCTCCGGCCACCACGCCCAGTCCGACTCCTCCACAACCAAACACAGCAACGGTGTTCTCCGCAGTCACGCGACCTCGACTCACTGCATGGAAACCCACCGTAAGCGGCTCAACCAGGCACAGTTCCTTCAGCGTGAGGTTCGCCCGATACAGCTTCGTCGCCGGCACCGCGATCACTTCGGTCAACGCCCCATCGCGCTGAACCCCGAGCGTCTGGTTATCCTTGCATGCGTTCGGACGGCCTCGCTCACAAGCAGCGCAGCGTCTGCATGCTGCGTAGGGTGACAGCGTGACCGCTGTGCCCGTCTCCCACGCCGAATTCGATCCGGGATCAACTACCGTCGCCGCGATCTCGTGCCCCGGGATGCGCGGATAGCTAACCAACGGATTTCTACCCCGAAACGAATTCAAGTCGCTTCCGCACAACCCGACCATGCGCACCCGCAGCAAGACCTCGCCCTCGCCACGGCGAGCCTCCTCTACTTCTTTCACACCGGCACGCCCCGGGCCTTCCAGCACAATCGCCTTCATCTCAACACCTCAACGAACTCTCGATCATAGCCGAGGAATCCCCATTGATTGGTCTCCAGGCGATATGCTTTCAAAGAAGGTTGTTTCCGCAGCCCGCCATCAAGGAACCGGCCCAATGCCCGACACCGCTCTCCAAATCGATCCCCGCGATAACGTCCTCGTCGCCCTGGTTCCACTCGCAATCGGAACGACCGTGCATATCGGGCAAAGTTCCTGTCCCGTCACCGAGAACATTCCTGCGAAGCACAAGTTCGCTCTCGCCGACCTGAATCCCGGCGACCTCGTCATCATGTACGGCATGGTTGTGGGCGAAGCGACACAGCCTATCGCCCGCGGTGGCCTGCTCTCCACGCGCAACGTTCGTCACCGCACCGGCGGCTACAGCGCTCAGCGCCATCCAGTTACCTTCGCGCTTCCCGACGCCTCGTCCTGGTCCGGTCGCAACTTCATGGGCTATCACCGCGCCGACGGCCAGGTCGGCACGCGCAACTACTGGCTCGTCCTCCCACTCGTCTTCTGCGAAAATCGAAATGTCGATCGCATGCGCGAGGCTCTCGAAGAAGAGCTCGGCTACGGCAGTTCGCACAACAGCTATCGTCCGCTTGTCCGGCAATTGGTTTCAAAGCAGGCCCTCAACGGCAACAGCATCTCCCACGAATCAATCTCGCGCGCCGACCGCGTCTTCCCCAACATCGACGGCATCCGCTTCCTCACGCATCAGGGAGGTTGCGGCGGCACGCGCCAGGACGCGCAGGCACTCTGCGGCTTGCTCGCTGGCTACATCCACCATCCCAACGTCGCCGGCGCCACTGTGCTCAGCCTTGGCTGCCAGAATGCGCAGTCGAGCATGCTCATGGACGAGCTTCGCGCTCGCGATGCCAAACTGACCAAGCCGGTCCTCTTCTTCGATCAGCAGCGCTCCGGCCGCGACACCGTTCTCATGACCGGCGCGCTGGAGCAGACGTTCGCAGGCCTGGTTGAAGCCAACCGCATCACGCGCGCTCCCGCCCCGCTCTCCTCCCTCACCATCGGACTCAAGTGCGGAGGCTCAGACGGCTTCAGCGGCATCTCCGCCAATCCCACGCTTGGCTATATCTCCGATCTGCTCGGCGAACTCGGAGGCAAATCCATCCTTAGCGAATTTCCTGAACTGCACGGCGTCGAGCAGGAACTCATCGATCGTTGCGCTACCGATGAGCTCGCCCAGCGCTTCTTCGATCTCATGCAGGCCTATGCAGCACGAGCCAAGGCCGTGCACTCCGGCTTCGAGATGAATCCCTCGCCCGGCAACATCGAAGACGGCCTCATCACCGATGCAATCAAATCCGCGGGGGCAGCACGTAAGGGCGGAATTGCTCCCGTGCGCGATGTGCTCGATTTTCCACAGTACGCCACTACGCCCGGCCTCACGCTGCTCTGCACGCCCGGCAACGATGTCGAGTGCGTGACTGCGCAAGCAGGCGCGGGTGCGAACCTCGTGCTCTTCACTACCGGCCTCGGTACTCCGACCGGCAACCCGGTTGCGCCTGTCGTTAAGATCTCCACAAGCTCGCAGCTCGCGGCCCGCATGGGCGACATCATCGACTTCGACGCCGGCGGCATCGTCACCGGGGAATCGACCATCCCCCAATGCGCCGAACAGCTTCTCGACCTGTGCATTGAAGTAGCCAGCGGCAATCGCTTCACCAAGGCAGAGGACTTCGGCCAAAACGACTTCATCCCCTGGAAACGCGGCGTCTCGCTCTAGCCTTCGCCTTGAATGCTCAGGTCTGAATCAACCGTGTCATCCTGAGCGGAGCAGCTTGGGACCCCGGGGACGTTCTTCGTCCGTGGGGTAAGCGGAGCGAAGGACCTGCTTCTCAATCGTCAAAGGATTGTCACGCAGGATCGTTACCGCAGCATCGAAGCCACGACCCACGGGCACCCATCCAAGACGAAACTCCAGCATCGACGCCACAACCCTCGGGTGCCCCATCCATGACAAAGTCATGGGTGGGAAAGCACGAACACCCCGAAGCCGCTCTCTACTCCAGCATCGACGCGACCACGGCCAGTGCCACGATCGCTGCTGTCTCCGCGCGCAGTATGCGAGGCCCCAGTGATACAGCCTGCCATCCATTCGCATCGAAGAGCGCTTCTTCATCCGGCGCCCATCCGCCCTCCGGACCGATGGCAATTTCAAGATCCGGCATCTCTGCGCCAGCCGCGCCAATCGCTTCCTCGAGAGCCCCACGCAACGTTGCCGTTCGCTCCTGCTCCGCCAGTACGATCCGCTTCAAGTTGGATGCGGCCTTGACATGATCCGACAGCTTCAGCGGATCATGAATCGCCGGCACGTCAGACCGTCGCGATTGCTGCGCAGCCTCATGCGCAATGCGTCTCCATCGCTCCACGCGCTTCGTCGCAGCCAGCGCGAGATGCTTCTCAGTGCGCCGCGCGATCACCGGCACGATCGCAGCGACTCCTAATTCCGTCGCTTTCTCGATCGCCCACTCCATGTGATCGAACTTGAAAATCGAGATTACCAGCGTAACGGGCATCGCGGGCTCAGACTCGACCTCGGCGATCAAATTGAACCTCACCTCCGCCGTCTCGCCCGACCCTCCGTCCGAGATTCCAGCCACCACCGCGTGGAACACGCGGCCTCCCGCAACCACGTCCGCTTCCACTCCGGGCTGAGCGCGCAGCACCCGCACCATGTGCTCCGCTTGTGCTCCCGCGAGAGTCGCGGTAGCTTCATCCCATTGCTCGGCAATCCATCGACGTCGCGTCATCGCCTGTATTCATGCACCTTTCCGCTTATGCGCACAAACACTTCGGGGGACGCTGTTGCGTCCCCCGAAGTGTTGCCTTTTTGGTTGGATGACCCGTTACTTCTTTTTCGCGGTTTTCTTCGCGGCCTTCTTCGCGGGTGCCTTCTTGGCTGCTTTCTTAGTTGCCATTTGCCTATTCTCCCTTTTCGATGGTTTGCATCGAGTTCTGCAACATTTGTTGCAGTTGAGGAATGTATAGATTCATGCGAT
Source organism: uncultured Acidobacteriaceae bacterium (assembly GCA_963735215.1). Classification (GTDB taxonomy): domain Bacteria; phylum Acidobacteriota; class Terriglobia; order Terriglobales; family Acidobacteriaceae; genus Telmatobacter. The sequence goes on from CAVTKF010000024.1 coordinate 743,550, forward strand.
CTCAGTGTCAAGAAAAAAACGACAATGGAGTGGAAAAAGTGGCAACAATTTTTTCAGACCGCAGTCGCCCTCTCTCCCTTCCCGATCACAAAACGTGATGCGAATGGAGAAGCGCGACCATCAATCCAGCGAAAGCATCGTGCCAGCTATGAGCAAAAATTCCCGCACGCAGGTTTCTTCGAAACAGTGCAAGCAAACTGAAGAGCGCTCCGAACACCGCGAGCAAAAACATTGCGCGCACTCCTTCATACCCATGCGCGGCGCCAAACATCATTGCCGAAAACACCACGCCGACCACCGCCGCACCACGACCCCACGCAGTGAACTGCTGTTGCAGATACCCGCGGAATACCAGCTCTTCCACAACACCCACCAGCGCGCACAACAACAGCCAGTACGCAATCTCCTTGCCATTCGTCGGCGCCAACTGGACCACGGCCCGCGCTGCCTTCTCCTGCGATGGGTCTGGTGCAATCGACTTTCCTGCGTGGCTGGTTTGAATCGGTAGAGGCTTGTGCACGATGGTCACCTCGATGCTGACCCAGAGAAGAACGACCGTTGCCAACACCATCATCGAACCCATCCAGAACAGAAGGGCGATCCCCGCATCGAGTGCAATCGAGCGAAAATCGCTCGATACCTTTCCAAAGATGGTTCGCAGGGAAATTCCTTTTAGTCGCAATCCAAAGACGACCCACCCCAAGAGCAGCAGCTCAAGCCCCGCGGTTTCCCCATAAGTGTGAATCCGGTTCGTGACAACTACACCAGCGCCGGGATGCCGGTAAACGCCCAGCAACGATACCGCAAGAATTCCAAGGATAAGCAACACTGTGTGCCACGCCGGCGCAATCGATGTCGGTTTCGGTGCAACAGGCTCGGCGATCGGCGCCGAGAATCGCCGCTCTTCCGTGCATGCTTGTTCCGCTTGGCTCGTCGATGGGTTCCATAGAGGACGATGTTAGATGAGAGAGCAGGCTCCCAACAAAGAACGGCGCCCGCAGGTCAGCACTCGATCACATTCAGCGCAAGCCCGGCCAGGCTCGTCTCCTTGTAGCGCGATTGCATATCGAGGCCCGTCAGGTACATCGTCCGGATCACCTGGTCGAGCGAGACCTTGTGCTCCTCCGACGTCGCTTTGCGAAATCCTCGACGCATGCACCGCCTTCACGGCTCCCATCGCATTGCGTTCGATGCATGGAATCTGTACCAGCCCTCCAATCGGATCGCACGTCATGCCGAGGTTATGCTCCATCGCGATCTCTGCCGCATGCTCCACCTGCCCGTTGGTGCCGCCCATCGCGGCGATCAATCCGCCTGCCGCCATCGAGCACGCCACGCCTACCTCGCCCTGACAACCGACCTCTGCTCCGCTGATCGACGCATTCTCCTTGTAGAGAATTCCAATCGCCGCCGAAGTCAGAAAGAACCGAATGAGCCCTTCGTGATCTGCTCCCGGCACGAAGCGCTCGTAGTACTGCGCTACTGCCGGCACCACCCCCGCTGCTCCGTTTGTTGGTGCCGTTACCACTCGCCCGCCCGCTGCATTCTCCTCGTTCACCGCCATCGCGTACACGGTTACCCAGTCCAGCGGCGCCAGTGGATCACCGGGCCCCCCAGACGCTTCCTTTTCCTTGAGACGTTCTGCGAGCCGGTGCGCTCTGCGGCAAACATTCAACCCGCCCGGCAAAATTCCTTCTGTTGAGATGCCACGCTCGATGCAGCATTTCATCGTCTGCCAGATTGCATCGATCCCGGTGCGGACCCGAATCTCAAGCTCTGCGTCGCTCGCGCTCGAATCATGGACGCGCAACCGCGCGCATTCGTTCGCCATCATCACCTGGTCGATGGACAATCCCTTCGCACGCGCTACTTCCAGCAACTCCGCCGCGCTGTGGAAGGGATACGGCAGCAGTTCCTCACTCTCATCCGACGAAGCCGTCTCCATACCATCCTCGAGGATGAATCCGCCACCAATGGAAAAGAACGTGCGCTCATCGAACTTGTTGCCTGCTCTGTCATAAGCCGTCAGCCGCAGACCATTCGGGTGCTGTGTGCGCGCTCCCGGGGGAAACATGGTCCCGCGCTCGAAGAGCAGATCCTGCGCCTCATCGAATCCGATACATCGTATCCCTGCGAGCTTGAGCTCCTTCTTCGCACGGATCTCCGCCACCGTTGCGCCAATCACTGCAGGATCGATCGTCGCCGGCTCATTCCCCGACAAACCGAGCAGCACGGCTCGGTCTGTGCCATGTCCCATTCCGGTCAAGGCAAGCGAACCAAACAGCTTCACCTGCACGCGATTTACATTCTCAAGTTCGCCTTTCGACTCGAGCTCTCGTGCAAAGCGGCACGCCGCGCGCATTGGACCCATGGTGTGCGAACTCGAAGGCCCAACGCCAAGTTTGTAAAGATCGAAAAGACTCGTGGTCACGCAGAAGATTGTAGGACAGTCATCATCGAGCCGTGAACCGCCCGCAGAAAACAATGACATTGCACCCGGTAAAACTCCTGTTCACTGATCACTGACGACTGGCGACTGACGTCTGGTACACTCCACGCAAATTAACTGCCATGCTCTTTAAAGCCCTGAGTGCAGCCGTATATGGAATCGACGCTAACTTAATTGATGTAGAAGTTGATTACAGCGGCGTAGTTGCAGAAAAAGACGTCTTTCACACCGTTGGTCTGCCCGATGCGGCAGTTCGCGAGAGTCGCGACCGTGTGCGCGCTGCCATCAAAAACTCCGGCTACACCATTCCCCCTACCTTCATCACCATCAATCTCGCACCTGCAGATCTGAAAAAAGAGGGCTCTGGTTTCGATCTTCCCATCGCTCTCGGAATTCTCGGAGCCTACGGCGCATTGCGCGTCGATAATGTCGATCGCTTTCTCCTCGTCGGTGAGTTGGGACTCGACGGAAGTCTGCGCCCGGTACCCGGCATGTTGCCCGTCGCCATCCTCGCGCGCGAGAGGAAGATCCCGAATCTCATTCTTCCCGCGGCAAATGCCGCCGAGGCTGCCGTCGTCGAAGGCGTCAATGTTTATCCTGTCTCCTCTCTCCTCGATGTCATCGATCTGCTCAACTCCACCGTCGTGGGACAGGTTCAGCGCGAGCCCTTCAAGGTCAAGACCGAAGAACTCCTTGGCGAACTGCAGCACTTCTCCGTCGACTTCAAGGATGTTCGTGGCCAGCAGACTGCAAAGCGCGCACTCGAAGTAGCCGCCGCAGGTAGCCATAACATCCTGATGATTGGCCCTCCCGGCTCGGGCAAAACCATGCTCGCTAAGCGCCTGCCCTCCATCCTCACCCCGCTCACGTTTGAAGAAGCGCTCGAGACCACCAAGATCCATTCCGTTGCTGGAGTCCTCGACGCAGCCGCCGGCCTCGTCACGCAGCGTCCGTTCCGTTCCCCGCATCACACCATCTCCGATGCCGGCCTCATCGGCGGCGGAATCGTCCCGCGTCCCGGCGAAGTTTCCCTGGCCCACAACGGCCTTCTCTTCCTCGACGAGCTGCCCGAGTTCCCCCGCAACGTGCTCGAAGTCATGCGTCAGCCCCTCGAAGACCACACCGTCACCATCGCCCGGGCCTCCATGTCGCTCACCTTCCCGGCGCGCTTCATGCTCGCGGCCGCCATGAACCCCTGCCCCTGTGGCTACTTCAACGACAAGTCGCGCGAATGCACGTGCACGCCTCCGATGATCCAGCGCTACGTGGCCAAAATCTCCGGACCGCTCCTCGACCGCATCGATATCCATATAGAGGTGCCCGCGGTTCAATACAAGGAGCTGCGCGGCGGAGCTGCCGCTGAAGGCTCCGCCGAAATCCGCAACCGCGTGATGGCTGCCCGTGACCGCCAACGATCCCGGTTCAAGAAGGCCGGCGACAAGGTCTTCTCCAATGCCCAGATGTCCACGCGCCAGATCCGCGTCCACTGCGAACTCGGCTCCGACGCCGAACGCCTGCTTGAGCGCGCCATGCAGCAACAGGGGCTGACCGCCCGTGCACATGACCGGATCCTCAAAGTTGCGCGAACCATCGCGGATCTGGAAGGTGCAGATCAGCTCGCGGTATCTCACCTGGCCGAGGCGATCCAGTACCGCACTCTGGACCGCAGTTATTGGGCTTAAGCACCCTCGTGTGACGAGCATCACATAGCGCCAGTAACTCTAATCATTCGTTGATTTGAGAGTGGTCCGGATTGCTCCCAAAATCGCCCAGCGGCGTCCGACTTATTCCACGCAAACATCACAAACTAAATATCTTATATTCATTTGTTCCATTCCGGAACTTGCCTCATTTCTCGTGTCCCGCCACGCAAAAAAAATGTTGACCCTAAAACAGACCCGTTGTACATTCATGAGTGCCATCCATAGAGGAAGATTGCACCAACGCGATCGCGCGTTTTTCCGCTTTTTCCGCCTCCAACTTCGGGCCTGGATTCATCCACAGATGGCAGGGTGTGTTTCGGGGTTCGTTGAGGCTTAAACAGCGAGGCGCAAAGCTCGCACGTGCAGTCACTTCTATCCGTTACAGGGCAGGCTGCCTGTTCCCGCTAAGCGATGTTTTGCGGCAAAAGTTTTTTGAACTCGATGCCCATTTCGTGCGTCTAAAGGGGAGGGCAGGCTGTTTGGGGAAGCAGCTCGACCTATATTTAGCCATTAACTGTACCGTTGGCGCCAAGATAGTGCCAATCGGACAGGTCTGGAAGGAGATTCATTTCATGCGTTCTGATTTGGTTTTTGGGGCACTTTCTCACGTGTCCAATCGTTACCAGCTCTGCCAGTTGGCCAGCAAGGCCACTCGTATGCTGCACAAGCCGACCACCCGGTTGCAGGACACGACCAACGAGGTCCTCGTCCGCTTCCATTCGACTAACCCCGGCACGCTGTCGCAGGTCACTGCACCGGCAGCAAGGCCGATTGAGACACGGCGCGCGGCTTAACGCGAACTCCTGTATAATTGAGTCAAGTTAAGCCAGCATCTCTTGGGCGGCCTGTTCGCAACTAAAGTATGTGATCTTGGCCGCTTCCCATCCTGTGTTGAAGCCCCTTTTTTAATTCGATTTTTTGCTTTGACTCAGTGCCGCACTTTGACCGCAACTCTTAAACCCCGCCTAGTGTTCCTGATCTTCCCTCTCTCGGGTCCCCCACTTACTCCCTCTCGCAGGTGAACATGACGATCGCCGAACTGAAAGAAAAAAACATAACTGAACTGAGCCGTATTGCGCGCACCCTGGAGATCCCGGGCGCCAGCGGCCTCCGCAAGCAGGACCTGATCTTCAAGATTCTTCAGGCCCAGAGCGAAAAAGAGGGCCACATCTTTGCCGAAGGTGTGCTCGAGATTCTGCCTGACGGCTACGGGTTCCTTCGCTCGCCCGACTACAACTACCTGCCCGGCCCCGACGACATTTACGTTTCGCCCTCGCAGATTCGCAAGTTTGATCTCAAAACCGGCGACTCGATCAGCGGCAATGTCAGGCCCCCTCACGAAGGTGAGAAATACTTCGCGCTGGTCAAGATCGAGGCCATCAACTTCGAGTCACCGGAAGAGACGCGCAACAAGATCCTCTTCGACAACCTGACGCCGCTCTATCCGCAGGAACGCATCAAGCTTGAGACCGTGCGCGAAGCCGTCAGTGGGCGCGTGATGGACCTGCTTACCCCGGTTGGCAAGGGCCAGCGCGGTCTGATTGTCGCTCCGCCGCGTACAGGCAAGACGATGCTCCTGCAGTCGCTCGCAAACTCTATTACCGCCAATCAGCCGGAAGTGGTTCTGATCGTCCTGCTCATCGATGAGCGCCCCGAAGAAGTCACCGACATGCAGCGCTCCGTCAAAGGTGAAGTCATCAGTTCCACCTTCGACGAGCCGGCCGCCCGCCACGTGCAGGTCGCCGAAATGGTCATCGAGAAGGCCAAGCGTCTTGTCGAGCACAAGCGTGACGTGGTCATCCTGCTCGATTCGATCACGCGTCTCGCCCGCGCTTACAACACCATCGTGCCTCCATCGGGCAAAGTACTCTCCGGCGGCGTCGACTCCAATGCTCTGCAACGCCCGAAGCGCTTCTTCGGTGCGGCTCGCAACATTGAAGAAGGCGGGTCCTTGACGATTATTGCCACCGCCCTCGTCGACACCGGCTCCCGCATGGACGAAGTGATCTTCGAAGAGTTCAAGGGTACCGGCAACATGGAAATCATCCTCGACCGCAAGCTGGTCGACAAGCGTGTCTTCCCGGCGATCGATATCCAGCGCTCCGGCACGCGTAAGGAAGAGCTGCTCATCCCGAAAGAAGATCTGCAGCGCATCTGGATTCTGCGCAAGGTTCTCAACCCGTTGTCGCCAGTCGAAGCGATGGAGTTGCTCATCAGCCGCCTCGAAAAGGTTCGCAACAACGCCGAGTTCCTCGCCAACATGAACCAGTTGTAGATGTATCGTCGGCACGAAGTACGGTCGGCGCCGAAGGCGCAAGTTGGCCGCACCGCAGGTGCTTCCAGCTCTGGGGTCTAGGTGGTACTGGTTTCCAGTAGCTGGCAAAAGGCCGGGGGCATAGTCCCCGGCCTTTGTGTTTCGAAGCGCACAAACAAGAAACGGCTGGATCGAGATATGTGCCAACCGAGCCGGTACATATAGCGTGATGGCTCTTTCCTGAACTGGTGCCCGCTGTTAAACTAATGAGAGTCGTGGGGCTGTAGCTCAGCTGGGAGAGCGCCTCGTTCGCAACGAGGAGGCCAGCGGTTCGATCCCGCTCAGCTCCACCAATTCCTTCCAATTGAATCCCGACAGAAGACAGGCCTATGGCTGAACCCAGTCCAGCGCATAGATATCCTGCGTGCCTCGATCGCGTAGCAGCAGTGGCGAACCGTCGGGTGCAACGGAAACGGCTCCGCCGCCCAGACCCGTCAGCACGTAATTCTTCAGGTCCACCAACTGATCCAGCTTCCCATCCTGCACGCGGATCCTCTCCACCGAACCTTTGCCGGCGAGGTCCTTCAGATAAACATACTGTCCATCGGGCGACCAGTTCAGCCAACTCAGTGTCCCGCTGCCGATCTGCTTCCAACTCTGCGTCTGAAAATCAAACAGCATCAATTTGCTTGAGTCCCCGGTCATGGCAGCGATATAGCGTCCGTCTGGAGACCAGCGTGGCGAGAACATTCCTTGCGAACCAGACAGCGGCGTTACCTTTCCCGTCTGAACATCCAGGATCCTGATTGCCGGACCGCTACTTTGAACCACCGCATCATTCGCATCTCCTGCGAACGCAATCCGCTTCCCATCCGCGGACCAGGTTGCATCCTGCTCATTCTGTCTATCGTCCGGAATCAGTTCGCGCGGAGTGCCACCCGAGGCGGGAATCTCGTACATCTTTCCCGGTTTATTCGGGCCATCTGGAAATTCGAAGAAGAGGATGGTCTGACTATCAGGCGACCAGCGCGGCAACACAGGCTTGACCGGCCCGAACGTCAATTGCACGCGATTCGTTCCGTCCACATTGCTCTTCCACAAGTCCCCCTGCGGGTAGGAGACATAGACAACCTGCTTGCCATCGCGGCTCGCGTCGATCCAATCGGCCGAGATTCCGCCAAGATAGACCGAAGGCCTGCCGGTCTTCACATTCACCGACGTCAGCTCGCCCCGAAAAGTCATTCCAACGACGAACAGCTTCTTCCCGTCTTTGCTCGGCAGGGGTGATTGCAATTGCATCGGGCTCGAAGTCAGTTGAATCGGCTTCGCTTTCCTTTGCAGAAAGCGTCCCTCGCCAGCAAGTGCCCAAATCTGCCCACCCGACTGGAAGACGTAGTACTTCCCGTCCGCTGTCCATCTGCCGCAGCACTCGTTCGTCGAGTTTGGCCACTCCTGAACCAATGGACGCGCATTCGATCCATTCGCCGAAATTTCTGAAATCGATCGCTCGCCCACCACCACGCTCGTTCCGCTTTGCGAAATCTCTTCCGTCTCAACCTGCAGACGCGAGCCATCCGGCGAAACTGACAGGCCCGATACGAGGTTCTTCATCGTCGCGACCTTGTGTGCTTCGGTTCCGTCCCCTTGGGCCAGAAAGACGTCGGAGCCCTTGCCGAACGCCAACTGTTTTCCGGATGCCGACCACACACCTACGTGACCCGAAGCATCACCCAGCCGCCTTGGCGAACCCCCAAGCACCGGTAAGCTCCACATCGGGCCGGTCGCGGGATACCCGGTTCCATCCACCATCAGGAACGATGCACCATCCGAGGAAATATCTATGGGGAACATGCCGGGGTTTGGCATTGCGATCCGGCTCGGCTCGCCGCCCGTGATCGGAACCGCCGCCGCGTCCTCCACGCCCGAATCCACTACAGTCAGAAACAGCCTCGACCCGTCCGTCCCGATAAGCGACTTCTGCAAGCCGTCATGCGTCAGTTGAACGTAGTTGGCAACCTGCGGCTCAGGCGCCGGCCGCATCCACAGGTACGCCGCCACTAGAACCGCGACAATCGATCCAATCCCAATCACCCACAGCGGTGTGCGCGTCCTTGCCTGCTTCTGTTCTTCAAACCTGTAGCCCGATGTGTAAGTTGACAGCGGGCCTGCCGCCGCCTCCAGGGCAAAACCGAGGTCCGACGCGGACTGAAACCGCTGTTCCGGGTTCTTCTCGAGGCCACGCTGCAATACGCGTTCGAGTCCCGGCGGAAGACTGGGCGAGGCCTTTGTTAGCGGCGTCGGCTCCTCATTCAGAATCGCGCTCATCGCATCGATCGATGTCGCCTTCTGAAAAGCTCGCTGCCCTGTCAGCATCTCGTAAAGAACAGCACTGAACGTGAAGATATCCGATCGTTGATCCGCCACCTGTCCGCGCACTTGCTCCGGCGACATGTATCCCATGGAGCCCATGAGCATGCCCGCCATCGTCTTGACTTCGTGCGACGATTCCGCCAGTTCCGTCTCTTTGGGTTGCGTCAATCGCGCCAGTCCGAAATCCAAAATCTTGGCGTGGCCGTCCTTCGTCAGGAACAGGTTCTCCGGCTTCAAATCGCGATGCACGATTCCCTTTTCATGGGCCGCCGCAAGTCCCTTCGCAATCTGTACCCCGTAATCGACGACTTTCCGAACTGGCAGAGGACCGCGCTTCAATCTCTCGCGCAGCGTTTCGCCTTCCAGCAGTTCCGAAACCAGGTAAGGCGCACCCTTGTAGATTCCCATCTGGTACACGGCCAGAATATTCGGATGATTCAAAGCGGCTGCCGCGCGCGCCTCCTGCTCGAAACGATGCAACCGATCGGCATCAGCTGTCGAAAACCCCGGCAAAACCTTGATGGCAACCTCGCGATTCAAACGCGTATCGCGGGCGCGGTACACTTCGCCCATACCGCCCGAACCCAGTAGCGCAAGCATTTCGTAGTGGTCGATGAACTGGTGCGGGTTGAGTGGCATCTGCGCGATTATATCGTCCACACCACTGCTCTGTGGCCCCGAATCTCTTTACGCTGCGGCTGTATACTTGAGCCGTCCCGTACAACTTTTGCGGTTGTCGAGTTCGTTGCACTCTGCATCGACGACTGTCGGGTTTTTCGGCGGCTATCTCCCGCGAGGTAACGGTTGCCACAAGTTCTGAATCGGCCGGAATCGAAGACAGAAGAGCTCAAGCCCCTGTGTGTCGATCTGGATGGAACTCTGGCAAAATCGGATACGCTGATCGACTCGCTGCTCGTTCTGGCGCGCACTCGCCCGCTCCTGCTGCTGCGCCTGCCGGGAAAACTCCTGGGTGGGAAGGCGAATTTCAAGGCGTTTGTCACCGATAATGTCGCCCTTGACGTGGCGCATCTGCCGTATAACCGCAAGCTGGTGCAGTTTCTCCAGCAGGAACATGCCCGAGGCCGCAAAGTCTATCTCGCAACCGGCGCGGACGTACGTCTTGCGCGGCGCGTCGCCGATCACCTCGGCTTGTTCGACGGAGTGCTGGGCAGCGACGGCGTCAACAACCTCACAGGGCACAAGAAGCTCGACAGCCTGCGCAACCAGTTCGCCGACGGCTTCGTTTACGTGGGCAACGACATTGCCGATCTGCCCCTGATGGCCGGCGCGGCCGAAGCTATGGTGGCCAATCCGACCCGAAGACTTCGCCTGAGGCTCAGCGCGAAGGGAATTGCTCCCTCCCGCGCTTTTGAAGAACGAAGCAAGCCCTGGCAATCGCTCCTGAAGGCCCTGCGGCCGCAACAGTGGGCCAAAAACCTGCTCATTCTGCTTCCACCGCTGCTATCCCATACGCATTCGCTGCGGGTGCTTATGTCTGCGGTTTTGGCCTTCTTCTGTTTCTCATGTACTGCATCGGGCAACTACCTGTTCAACGACCTTCTCGACATCGAGGCCGACAGGCGCAGTCCGAAGAAGCGGTTCCGTCCCTTCGCTTCGGGGGAGTTGGCGCCCTCCGCCGGTCTCCTTGTCATCGTCCTGCTCTTGGCGATAGGCTTCGCCGGGACACAATTGCTTCCCGCAGGATTTTCTTTCTGGCTGCTCGTGTATCTCTGTACCAGCCTGCTGTATTCCATCTATCTGAAACGAATCGCCCTTGTGGATGTCGTTGTGCTCTCCGGCCTCTACACTCTGCGGCTGCTGGCTGGGGGCGCCGCAACCAATACACTCATCTCGCATTGGCTGGCAGGCTTCGCGATCTTCCTTTTTCTTTCCCTTGCCATCGTCAAGCGATTCGCAGAGCTCGAAAGCCTCCGCCTGCGCGGCGCGCAACTCAAAAATGGCCGCGGATACTTGATGCGCGATATTGAACAGCTGCGTGCCTTCGGGACCGCCAGCGCCTTTGCCGCAGTCGTTGTCTTCGCCAACTACATCAGCAGCCCCGATGTTACAGCCCTTTATCACCACTCGCGCCGCCTGTGGCTCATCGTTCCCTTGATGATTCTCTGGCTCTGCCGGGTGTGGCTGCTGGCCTCGCGCGGAGAGCTCGATGAAGACCCCGTCGCCTTTGCACTCACCGATGCCGCGAGCCTGGTGATGGGCGCCGTCGTGGCAGTGATTGTCCTGCTTGCAATTTGAGTCGTGCCGATGGCTGCAAACGCAAATGGCGGACCAGCGTTGCAACGCTGATCCGCCATTCGTTCACACCGGCATTTCAAAGGTGGTAGTACGCGCAGACATCGGAGAGACCACAGCTAGCTGAAGAGATCCTTCATCTTATCCAGTAGTCCCGGAGAGGTCGGCTTGTTCTCAACCGTCATCGAATTGCCCAGTTCGGCAATCAGTTCTCGTTGCGCACGGCTCAGTTTCTTGGGAATCTGCACCACGACCTTTACGATCAAATCGCCGCGTCCCTTTTCATTCAGATACGGCACGCCCTTGCCGCGAATGCGCAGTTCCTTCCCGCTTTGTGTGCCCTCAGGAATTTTCAGCATCACCGCTCCGTCGACACCGGGAATCTCGATTTCCGCGCCAAGCGCCGCCTGCGGAAAGCTGATCGGAATCACGCAATGCAGGTTCTGCCCTTCGCGTTCAAAGAAGTCATGCCTTCGAATCGAAAGCACCACATACAGATCGCCGCTCTGCGCGCCTCCACGGCCCACGTCGCCTTCGCCCGTATAGCGAATGCGCGTTCCCTCTTCCACGCCCGGTGGCACCTTGACCGTGAGCTTGATCTCCTTGGTCAATCGCGTTTCGCCACGACAGACCTGGCAGGGATCGCTGATGATCGATCCGCGCCCCGCACACGCGCTGCAGGTGCGTGCAACTGAAAAAAATCCTTGCTGGTAACGGATCTGTCCGCGGCCATGGCACTGCGGGCATACTGACGGCCCACGACCCGAAACGCTTCCGGTTGTTTTGCAGGTCTCGCAGGCCTCGAGCCGGCGAATCTTGATCTCTTTCTCTGTTCCAAAAAGCGCTTCTTCGAAGTCGATCGCGAGATCGAATCGCAAGTCATCGCCGCGAAGATGTCGTCCACTCCGCTGCTGCCCGCCCATGTTGAACATCTCGCCGAACAAGTCGCCGAAGATGTCTCCCAGGTCCACCGCTCCAGAAAAGCCGCCGAATCCACCCGGACCTCCGCCACTCACACCGGCGTGACCGAAGCGGTCGTAGGCCGCGCGCTTGTCCGCATCGCTCAGCACCTGGTAGGCTTCGCTGGCCTCTTTGAACTTCTCTTCGGCAGCGTGATTCCCCGGATTGCGGTCCGGATGGTATTGGAGCGCGAGCTTGCGATATGCGCTTTTCAGTTCCTGGTCGCTGGCTTCGCGCGAAACGCCCAGCACATCGTAATAATCTGCTTTAGTCACTCTCGTGTTCAAACCCTTTGCAACCCTCTCTCAATTCAGGCGCGGGAATAGCCCCGCTCACCACACGTTTGCTAACCCGGTTCTCAATCTCCGGGAACGCCCGCTTACTAAGCGCCATCCGCGTTCACTCGTTTGTCTGTTTGGGGTTGGATACTACGCGCACCAAGGCCGGCCGCAATAACTTCTCACGCAGCCGGTATCCACGGCGAACCTCTTCCGCCACATGCTGATCGGGCAGATCCTCGCGCTCCACTGAGCCCATCGCTTCGTGGTGACGCGGATCGAACTCCTCGCCTACCGTCGCGACCGGCTGCACCTGCAGTCCGCGTAGAATCTCCTCCATCTGCTTGACGATCAACTCCACGCCCGCACGAAGCTGCTCCAGTGAACCTGTCGACTTCAGCGCAAGCTCAAAGTTATCCAACACTGGAAGGAACTGTTCCACCACCGAGCCCGTCGCGTAGTCGCGAAAATCGGCCTTCTCTTTCTCCGCCCGCTTGCGCGCGTTCTCAAACTCCGCCTGCAATCGCGCGACACGATCCACCAGCTGGTCGCGTTCTTTCTTCAGTTGGTCGCACTCCGCCTGGAGTCCCTCAAACTCAGCCCGGCTTGCCGGTGTCTGCTCCGCCTGCACCTCAGCCGTAGACGTCTCGGCGCTCCCAGTCGATGCATTCTCGGTCACGCCGGTCTCTTCGTTTTCCAGCGCAGTCATCTCTGCTTCCCTCTCTGGCATATCTTTACGTATTCCCCAAATGTTTCTCTTCTTAGTCAATGATAAATTCCTCGGCAAGTGCCGGCTTCTCTCCGGCAGCATCTTGCGGCGCAAAAGCCCACGATATGCGGATTTACTCCGCGCTTCCCTTCTGCCGGCACCTTACTGAATTGGAATCTCCAGTATGCGCTCCGAGAGCCTCGCCACGTAGCGCACAGCCTGGATCATCTCCTGATATTGGATGCGGGTAGGTGCGATCACTGCCACCGTCCCCAGGCTTGTTCCGCCCAGTCTCGCCGGTGACCCGATCAGCACCAGGTCCTGCATCGCCGGGGAAGCTTCATCAAGTCCCACCACGACACGCACTTCCTGCTGGCTTCCGTTCACATACGCCGTCAGCAGATCCACCAGCCGTCTGCTTGGCCTCAAGGGCTAGCAGCATTTGCTTCAACCGATCGCGATCCGCCTCTGCCGCGATCAGATTCGCCATGCCTTCCACGTAAAGCACTGAGGCCGCTTCCCCTACGGTCAGCGCGCCTTTGCGGCATAGCTCCTCAACCGACGTCAGCAACTGGTTGTAGGCCGCTCGTTCCTCCTCCATCCGGCGCGAGATCTCAGTCCGGATGCGATCGATCGGCCACCCGTGGAACGTTTCGTTCAGATATCGCGCAGCCGTCTCCAGTTCTAGATGCGTCAGCTCGCGGTCAAGAATCAAAACCCGGTCCAGCACCGCTCCCGCGCGTGTAACCACCACCGCCAGAACGCGTCCCGCAGATAGCCGCGAAAAATGAATATGCTCCAGTACCTGGTCCGCCGTTCCGCTGGCCAGCGCCACACCCAGCCCGCTCGAAATCAGCGCCAAAACATGCGATGTCCGCTCAAGATACTCATTCGAACTGGTAACACCCGAAAAACTCTCCTCAATCTGTCCGCGACGCTCTTCGCTCAGCGGAATCCCAGCCTGCGGCAGCGTCGCAAAGGTAGCTCCGCCCACACCGATCCGGCTCAGCGGCGGCTCTTGCCTTGTGATCTGCTCCACGTAGTAGCGAAACGCCGACGCCGTGGGCACCCGGCCAGCCGAGGTGTGCGGCTGCTCCAGCAGTCCAGCCTCACCCAGCGAAACCATCACGTTGCGGATGGTCGCAGAGCTAAGCCCTTCTTTATGTGCGAAATGATCGGCAACCGCTTGCGAGGCCACAGGTTCTCCGGTAGCGATATAGAGCTCGATTATCGCAGTAAGAACCAGCCGCTCCCGCGGACTCACGCGCGTCTCCGGCATCAGATTAGCTACCTCGTTGTATCGGGCACATCGTGCCTTCGGCAGGTCGATGCTGCCATGCCCGAACCCGGTTCCAGCGGTCCGCAACCTCTGCAAAACCGCCCTAATCCTCCCATAATGAGATGCTTAGAGATCTGAATGGGTAGGATTATCCTTTTTAATCTTAGAAATCTCACAGTGGCACTGTCAAGTTCCGCAACGAGTTCCCCACGAGCCGCTTCTCGCGGACTGTCCGCTTAGGGCAACCGAATCAGTCCACTAGCTCTCTCAGTGACAGATAACAAATTCGTGAAATTTATGGAGCATGCAATGCCCAGGAAGCCAGGTAAGAGTCTCGCAAACCCCGTCCTTCTGAAGCCAGTGGACAAGACCGATGGCATCGTCCAAGTCATCGTTGAGACCCCCAAAGGCAGCCGTAACAAGTTTGCATTCGACGCTGAACAGAACATCTTTATCGTCAAAAAAGTGCTTCCGGCAGGAATGGCCTTCCCTTACGACTTCGGCTTCCTCCCCCGCACCCTGGCCCCTGATGGCGACCCGCTCGACGTTCTCCTTCTCATGGACGAGCCGGCCTTCCCTGGCATCGCCGTCCGCGCGCGCCTCATCGGCATCATCGAAGGAGAGCAGACCGAGGGGAAAAAGACCAATCGCAACGACCGCCTTCTCGCCGTTGCAGAGATGAACCACGAATACGCCTACATCAGGCGGCTCTCAGACCTGCCCAAAAAATTCCTCCGCGAACTCGAAGAATTCTTCGTCAACTACCACCGCCTCGAAGGCAAGAGATACAAGCTGCTCGGATGCAAGAAAGTTGACGCCGCCATGCGCATGATCCAGAAAGCGCGGCGAGCCGCCTGAGGTCGCGCCCATGAATCTTGCCGAACTCATCGCGCGCTTCCTGATCGGCGGTGTCATCGTCAGCTTCTTTGCCGTTCTTGCCGAGATCTTCCGCCCCAAAAGCTTCGCCGGCCTCTTCGGCGCAGCTCCCTCCATCGCGCTCGCCACCATCGGCATCACGATCTCGTCTCACGGCAAAGCCTATGCCGCCATCGAAGCGCGTTCCATGATCCTCGGCGCCATCGCATTCTTCTGCTACGCGGTAACGGTGAGCTGGATTCTCATGCGTTATAGACCCTCCGCGCTTGTGGCCACCGTCGCGCTTATGCCGGTCTGGTTTGGCGTTTCCTTCGCCCTCTATCTGGTGGCGAGATAGCCGCCATGATCGTCCATGCTCGTCTCTCCGCAATCAAAGGAATCAAGCCGCACGAATGGATTATCCGCTTCCTATTCGGCGGCGCAGTATGCGTAATCGCCGGCCTGATCGCGCAGAAATTCGGCCCCGCCATCGGTGGCCTCTTCCTTGCCTTTCCCGCCATCTTTCCCGCAGGCGCAAGCCTCGTTGAAGCGCACGAGAAACTGCACAAAGCCCGTGTTGGCTTCGACGGAACCAATCGCGGCCGCATCGTCGCCGTCATCGACGCGCTCGGCGCAGCCATGGGTTGCATCGGCCTTGCCGGATTCGCCCTGGTCTTCTGGATCTGGTTGCCGCGCGCCAGGAACTTCGTGGTCTTCGCGCTTGCCACCCTCGTCTGGCTCACACTCTCCGTGGGAGTCTGGCTTCTGCGCAAGAAACATATGTTCCGTCGATAGTTCGCAGTCTCGCCAACCTCGTGGCCAAGGCTGTTGCCGATTCTTCATTTCAGTCGGGCAATATCCTGAAGTCCGACCGGAACACGTGATAGCCGCTGAAAACGACATCGTCCAGACGAGTGACCTCGCGCATCCTGACCGACCCCATCGCCGTCCCCACTTGAGGCGACTTTCCGGTTGAAATCGAGACGCTTCGTATCGGACATGTATACGTCTTTTCGCCAATCACGACCGATCCATACTCCACCATGATGTCTGCGCGCGTTATGGATGAACCCAAATCGGGATCCGCCTCCAGCACGAGCCGCAAAATCGCTCCCGAATTCGGATCGATTCCGATTTCCCCGTGATACGCAGTTGGACCCATCGCACCAACTTCTCCGAACCCGAGAATCCCGGCCGAAACCTCATAGTGAGATTCCCTTGACGGCACCTGGAATCGAAAAACTGCCATGGGACCGCTCGGTCCCTCCTCCCATCGACTCCATTGCGTCGAGCTGTGTGCGGCATCCACGATCACCGTGCTCAGGATCGGCCCGAAAACTCCTTGCGTGATGAGTCCAAATTCCGCCGCGCCCTCCGGGTGCGAGACCTCCTTGCCCCCCCGGTAGTACACCGTCGCTCTGAACTCTCCCGCAGGGTGCAGGGCTCCTCCCTTGCGGACGGCCCTTTCATCCTTCGGCGTCGTCATCATCTCAAACGAAGTTGTAAATCGCTTCGCATAGAAATCAGGCAGCTTTGGAATGATCTTCTTCAGGTAGTCCACTGCCTGTGACACCATCCGTCTTTGTTCTCTCGGGTCCGGCACATCTCTTTTGGGTATCTCCGCTTCAGGTGGCTCCAAAAACGCCGACGCATCTCCAACCGCCAAGAGAGCGGCCTTTGCCTTCTCTCCCGACAACCCAGCGCTTAAGATCACCAGATCTGTGCTCGTCAGCCGTTCAGTCAGCTCCAGGCTCGATAGTTCTTTCGCAATCTCCGCATCGGGCTTTCCATGGAGTTCCCTGAGCAACTTCTCCAGTTGCGCCACCGTCAGCGCCTTTCCAATGGGCAGATCCAGGTCCATCATGGTATCCGGATGAGTCTC
The DNA here is from genome assembly GCA_963735215.1 of uncultured Acidobacteriaceae bacterium. Lineage (GTDB taxonomy): Bacteria > Acidobacteriota > Terriglobia > Terriglobales > Acidobacteriaceae > Telmatobacter. The sequence continues at coordinate 760,542 of CAVTKF010000024.1, forward strand.
ATTCCTCGTCAATCTCGGCTCTGGTCGACGGGAATAATCCGGTTCATCGTAATACCCCGTGTTCGTGTGGGCCGTCAGCCGAGGCTTGCCAATCACTACCTTCAGGTCGTGATATTCGTCCGGTTGCTGCGTGAGCGGAGGGTCGAAAGTGATCGTATAGAACGCGGCGGAATCCGAAATATAGCTATTGAGCTGGTTGATCAGGTTGCTGTCTCGATTGACGGTTGGCAACTCGCCGCGTCCGCCGGTTTGGACTGCGAGGACATCCAGTTTCAGGTTGCGCGGATCCACCTCTGTGACTTTCTTCACGCCCTTCAGAAAATCCCGATCGTAAAACGCTGCATTCTGATAGCCGCCGTAGAGAGTAATGCGCGATTCGCGCAAATCGGTGGAAAGCAGAACGATATCGGCGAATTGGGATCGTTGATCCCGCTCCGCCGCTGGGGTAGTCGCGATGTCTTGTCTTTGGGCCACGTACATCGGCCAGCCCGTGCCAAGCCACACCAAAAGCTTCCTTCCCGGTTTGTCCATCTCGCCTTTCGCAATTCGATCGAGGGCAAGAATTGAAAGGGGGGCGGGGTCGAGGCCTCTTGGCCGAACGCTGGCCGTTAACTGGTTCAGGGTCTGTATCAGCGCGTTGCCGTCCGTCGAGGGACGCGTCTGCAAATTCACGCCTTTCGCTGTAAGTGCCGCGAGAGACACCGGCTGGGCAAGATGCCCGCCATTTTGCTTTAGGAACTTCTCCACCCCTTCGCGAATGTACGCCAGTTCGGTAAACCCGTTGTTGACCGTGTCGAATAGCAGAATGACCTGGACGGGAGGATCTGGTTTGGCAGATGCGCTATTGAACGCCCGGAAAGAAATGACCTTCTGAGGGAGATTGTTGTCGAGAAGCGTGAAGTCCTTCTCAGTCAATCCGGATACCGGCTTCCCCGCCGCGTCCGTCACCAGCACATCAAGCCTGATGCGGCCCTCGGGATTTTCTGGAGTTGTCAGACCCGCCGCAGGTCGCTGCATTAGAACCGGGTCTCTTGCTTGAGCAATTTCCACCGCTGGATCTCGGTCTGCGCCGGATGTTGGAACTTGCGCCTGTTGCGCCTTGACGAAAACAGATAAACCAAATCCAAGCAGGCAGGCGATTGCCATCCTGCCCATCGGAGCCTCGGTCCCCATCGCTTCTCCCCGCTGACTCCCGCAGAGCCAACCCTAACGTCCAGCCGGCTCATTGTAGTACCCGGAGTTTGTCCGCACTGTGACATCCGGCTTGTTTACCACGACCTTCAAATCGTGATACTCGTCCGTGTGCTCCGCCGCCGGAGGGTCGAACGAAATTCGGTAAAATGCATTTGCATCCTCGATGCAGCGGTTGATCTGTTTCACAAGATCATTGTCCGGCCCCAGGATCTTCCCGCCAGTTTGCGTCACCGTGACCTTGAGCGCCATGTTCCCGAAATCCGCATCTCGATAGGTCTTCACCGCATTCAAAAAGTTCTTATAGAGAAGCGCGTTCGGGGTTGTCCCTGCCGAGCCTGGTGCCACGCTGTAGACCGTAATGCGCGCTTGTCGCAGAGCCGTCGATATCTCGACAATGTTGTCAAAATTCCGCTTCAGTTCCTTTTCGGAGTATCCATCCGAGGGCCGGTTCAGCATCGGCCACCCCGGTCCAACCCAGATCAACAGCTTTCTCCCTGGTTTCCTCGCTTCATTTTGAGCGATGTTATCCATCGCTCTCGCGGAACGTTGAAAGCGCTCCACGTATCCTTCACCACCCATCGCAGAACTGATCGTGCTCACGCTTCCCTTGATCCCATCCACGACACTCGCAGTCGCATTCCCGTCTGTGGACGGCCGAGGCTGAAACCGTATGCCGGCGTCCGTCAACAGGATCAACGTCAGCGGCTGTTTCAGCTTTCCGCCGTTCTGGCGAAGAAACTCGTCTAGCTCTCCGCGTACAAAGGCCACCTGCTGGAATGGCAGGTTCAGCATATCCAGCACGAGAATGACTTCCACTGGTGGATCTGGCGTCACGGTTACACCATCGAATGCACGAAACGACATCACCTTGCGCGGCTGGTTGTTGTCGAGGATCTTGAAGTCCCAGGGCTGCAGCCCCAGCACAGGTTTTCCCGCGCTGTCGTCGACTATGACGTCCAGCTTGATTCTTCCTTCAGGGACTGTCAGGCTCTTCATCTTGGGCGGAGGCCGATGGGTTAGAACCGGATCATCGCTTCCTTGCTGCTGCCCCACCGGCGCTCCAGTGGCTTGACTCGATCGCGCAACCGCGCTCGGGTTGAATCCCGCAAGGAGAACAAACAACCCGATTGCCACCTTGCTCAGGTTCGTGCGGCTGAATCTCACACTGTCTCCATGACCCATGAACTTCTCCCAACACCGCGTCTATTCCCACTACGCCCTTCACTCTAACTCTAAGACTGTTCCAGGGAGGTGACAGGCTGCACATAATCGTGTTCGTCAGCGGCAGACAATACAGGACTCCCAGCATCGGATCGCTTACCATGGATGGGTTTAGAGGATCCGTTCCGATGGTTACCCTGGAACTCACCAAACAGCAACGCACCGATGCCGTCGCTTCCATGCAACGCTACTTCGCGGAGAACCTCGAGCCCATCGGCGATCTGCCCGCGGGTCTCCTGCTGAATTTCTTCCTCGAAGAGATTGGCCCGGCCATCTACAACCAGGCCATCTCCGACGCACAAACACGCATGCTTCAGCGCGCCACCGACCTCAATGGCGAACTCTACGCCGACGAATTTCAATACTGGCCACGCACCGATGCCAAACGCAAATCCCGCCGCTAGTATCCTGTCCGTGGAGTACACGACAAAAGTCGGCGGTGTCATTCTGAGCGAACGGGGCCCCGAACGTCTTTCAGTTCGGGGGTGGTGAGCGAAGAATCTGCTTCTTTGCACTTCTAGACTTATGCCAACAACTTCTGGGATACCACATTAGCGGCACTCGAACACCAATGAACCTGTGATGATCAGGCAAGCTATAGCGCACCCTTAATCACCTTTCGGTACGCGTCAAGCACATCCTTGCCCTCTTTCGTCAGCCGACAAACAGTAAGCGGGTATTTTCCCCGAAAGCTTTTCTCAATTTCCACGTAACCCGCCTCTTCCAGCTTCGATAAATGCACCGACAGGTTTCCCTTCGTCAGTCCGGTCGTCTGATGCAGATACTGGAAATCCGCCTCCGCCACAGCAGCCAGCAGCGCCACAATCATCAACCGCGCGGGTTCATGGATCACCCGGTCGATCTGTGCTAAACGCTGAATCTTCGCACTGCTCATGTCACTCACCCGCCTCATCGCGTTCGCGGATGAAGAGAAAAAACACAACGCATCCCGATATGAGAGGGAGAAGGCCCGCAAAGCCGTAGAGAATTGCAAGGCCCGAGTTGAGCGAGGCTCTGCTGACAGCAAGCAGAATGCCCATCACCGCCATGACTACGCCGCCGATTACATATCGGAGCAGGCGGACACGAAAGACCATGATTGCCCCACCGAAAATCCCCATTCCCAGAATCACCCAGCTGATTGGCGGAATTAAGCTCCAGTGGGTCGCAACCCCTCCCCGGTGGGTCGCGATCACGGCCTTGAACGTCACGAACGCCACCAGAGCTGCGATGACAAACGAACAGCCCAATATGATGGCGAGCCTCACCCCAAGCCGCTTACGATTGACTGGTTTCAGTTTTACGTAACCCACCTTTTCGATCAAATAGCGCTTGCGCACCCTCCTGATCACCCACTGTGATCCCAAACCAATCGGAAACAGCAGGAACCCACCCCAGTTGAATGCCTTATAGGTGAAAAACTTGAATACCTCCGGCGTGAGCGTCAGGCCCGCTAACGACAGAATCATTATCCCAATCGCTATCTCCTGCAATCCATCGCGGTATTCCGCCCTTGTCATCAGGCGGTTGGCAATTGCATCCGGACTTTCATCTGAAATTCTGCGCGAAGCGACGTTCATCACGGATTCTCCTTGCAGACTAGTTTGTAATATAGACAAGTCTGCAATAATAATGAGCTTCGCCGGTCAACCTGTCAACCGAACCCGGATTCGGCCCAAATGCAGACAGAACGTCCAACTCTCTGCGTCGGCGTTCAGATCGCGGCGCGAAACTGCTAAATTCTAAGAAAGACCGTGATATTCCCAATTCCCTGCGCCGGCGTGCGCACCCATAGAAAGTGCCCATGAATCAAGGCATTGAAGACGTTCGCATCCAGTGGACCAAGGTTGTCCTTCCCCCGGTCTTCCTCGAAGAGGAACGCCCCACTAGCGAGGAGGCCACGGCCACCATCTTCAACGCGCGCCTTGATATCTCCCGGATCCTCGCGCATCGCGACCCGCGCCTCCTTGTCCTCGTCGGCCCCTGCTCCATCCACGACACCAAGGCTGCGGTCGAATACGCCGCCCTGCTCAAGTCCGCTATCGCGGAATTCTCCGCCGACCTTCACATCGTCATGCGCGTCTATTTTGAGAAGCCCCGCACCACCGTCGGCTGGAAGGGCCTCATCAACGATCCGCATCTCGATGGCTCCTACAAGATCAACGACGGCCTTCGCCTCGCGCGGCATCTCCTGCTCGACCTCGCGGAAATGGGCGTGCCCTCGGGCACCGAATTTCTCGACATGATTTCGCCGCAGTACATCGCCGGACTCGTCAGTTGGGGGGCCATCGGTGCGCGCACCACTGAGAGCCAGGTGCATCGTCAGCTCGTCTCCGGCGTCTCCTGCCCTGTCGGATTCAAGAACGCTACTTCGGGCGACATTCAGGTCGCGATCGACGCCATCCTTTCCGCGTCGAACTCGCACACGTTCCTCGGTCACACCAAGTACGGACAATCGGCCATCTTCGTCACCACCGGCAATCGCGAGACCCATATCATCCTGCGCGGAGGACGCAAAACGGTGAACTACACCGCTGCTTGCGTTGCCGAGACTGCCCTCCAAATGGAGAAAGCGGGGATCGCGCCGCGCATCATGATCGACTGCAGCCACGCCAACAGCAATAAGGACCACACCCGCCAGCCGCTCGTCTGCCGCGACATCGCCGGACAAATTGCCGCCGGAAATCGCAACATCATCGGCGTCATGATTGAAAGCAACCTCGTCGCCGGCGCTCAAAAGCTCATCCCCGGACAGCCGCTTGTCCACGGGCAAAGCATCACCGATGCCTGCATCGACTGGACCCAGACATACCCGCTCCTACAGGAACTAGCCGCTGCCGCCCGCACCCGACGCTCAACCGCCTGAATCATCCGCAGTATTTTATGTGCAATTTGGGTTTTGCGGGCCACCTTTTTCCAATTCCATGCCATCCTATGTTCAATACCTGACATTGCGGGCTTGGCTTCCCTCCCAATCCTTCCATGCCGAAGCAGCAGCTGGCCTGCGGAGGTGCTTCCCTCCGAGTTCTTGGTGCCCCCGGATGGCATCCTCCCAGTGTTGGATAAGGGGTAATGGATGATTCCGCTTGCCGACGCTGAACGCGGGGAGCAAATCCAGGAGATTCTTAGGCAAAATCAGGAGCTTACAGTCGCCGGTCAGTTCGCGGCTACGGTCATGCACGAGATCAACGGCCCTCTGGAAGCCGTGAATAATCTCAACTATCTCATTCAGCAGGAGGCAGATGACCCTGCCAAGGTCCGTCTGTACAGCGGGATGCTTGACGAGCAGCTCCTTACCCTGACCAAGCTCTCCCGCCAGACGCTCGGCTTCTATCGATCATCCGAGACGCGGGAGTCGATCGCCATTTCCACGCTGGCCGAAGCTGCCTTGCGCGTGCACCAGAAGAAGATCTCGGCCAAGCGAATCATTCTCCGCAAACGGTTCAAGGCCGAAGTCACTGCCGAAGTCCACGCGGGCGAAATGCTCCAGGTTCTTTCCAACCTCGTCGCCAACGCCATCGACGCCTTGCCTGAGAACGGAATCCTGTACATCAGCGTCAAGCGCTCCGGCGACGAAGCTCACGTCACCGTCGCCGACAACGGATCTGGCATTCCCGCCCCCATCCTGCCGAAGATCTTCGACCCATTCTTCACGACCAAGAAGGAACACGGCACCGGCCTCGGCCTCGCCATCTCCAAAGCCATCGTCGAGAAGTATCACGGCCGCATCCGAAGCCGTACTGCGACCGGCCCCTCCCGCAATGGCACAGTATTCCGTATCTCCATTCCCCTCATCGCAAAGTGATCTAAATCACAATAAGCCCACCAGTTATGTGTTGTATTAAACATACTTTCCTTGTGTGAGAAGCATATAGTCTTCCGTAGATAGCGATAGGTCTCTCGGTAGTTATCAGCGCAACTCTTCTCGCCGACCAAGCGAAATCCCTTGCGACTGTCGCAAAGGATCTCCCCAATGGCCGCCGAACTCTCAAATCTGATCATCAATGCCCTTCCGTCTGAGCTGAAATCGTCACTGCTCGAGCGCCTGCGGCCAGTCGACTTGCCCGTCGGAACCGTACTTTCCAACCCCGGCCAGACACCCCCGTTTGCGCACTTCATGACCTCCGGCATTGCTTCCGTCGTTACGTTCATGTCCGACGGCATCGGAGCCGAAGTCGGCGTGATCGGCCGTGAAGGCCTCGTTGAAGCGATCAACCTCCTCGGACCGGGCTCGGCCCCCACTACGGCCTTCATCCAAAGTGAAGGGACGGCGCTGCGCATGCCTTTTGCTGAGTTGCAGCAACTCTTCCTCGTACCCGGGCCGCTTTTCCAGCGCATTCTGGAGTGTGTGCAGAGCCAAGGCTTCATTCTCAGCCAGCTCGCAGCCTGCCACGGCCTTCATGAGATCGAAGAACGCCTCGCCCGCTGGTTGCTGATGGTCCGGGACCGCCTGCAGTCAGATCACTTTGAATTGACCCAGGAGTTTCTCGCCGAAATGTTGGGCGCTCGCCGTACCAGCGTGACCCTGGCCGCGGGAACCCTGCAGCGCAGCGGCCTCATCAAGTACAGCCGTGGACGCATACAAGTCGTCGATTCCCCGGGCCTCGAAAGCGCGGCATGCGAGTGCTACCCCATCGTCCGGGATCTCGTCGCCCACCTCTATTCCTGAAAATGAAATGCGCAACCCGCAGGTTGCGCATCCAAAAAGCGTCGTCAATCACTCTCTGCTAACCAGCCTCCTGACAAGAGTCCGGTTTGAAATGCAATAGCCTCGCTTTGAAAGGGCACGACTTTAGTCGTGCCGTAAAGCCTCATCAACCAATGGGCTTTAGCCCCTGAGGGATGTTTGTCTCAACTCTCGATTCTCGCCACAGCCCATTAAGCGTTCCCCATCACAATCGTGTGTGGACTCATCGGAATCGGGTGTGCCTTCACGCCCATGAACCCTGCCTCGTCGTACATCGCGTTCAGCTCGCTAAATGTGTACGCATCTCCTGAAGCCGTCGTGGTCAGCATCGTCATGGCAAAGCCGGCCGACATCGGCGGGGAAACCCTATCCTCATTCGGCACAAATTCGAGCGTCGCTGCTTTGCCTCCCGGCTTAAGGGATGAACGCACCTTCTTCAACAGCCCCACGCATGTTGGCTTGTCAAAGTGGTGCAGAAAATTCGTCAGCAGTACCGCATCGTACGGGCCGCCAAACTCCACTTCGAACGCGCTCCCCGGCAACATGTTGTAGCGATCCTGTACGCCAGCCTTCTCCGCATTCTTCAGCGCCACGCGCAGCACTGGAGCCCAGTCCAATCCCGTAACCTGCGCATGCTTGTTCTGTTTCGCAATCTCGATCCCGAAAAGCCCATGCCCCGCGGCGATGTCCAGCACGTGCATCGGCCCCTCGTGCCCTTCCAGAACAACTGCGCCCAGCGGCCCCGCCATCGGGCCCATCATCGGCGCCATGTTCTCTGCAAACTCGACCCAAAGCGGGTTCTCCGGCTCCACACTTCCTTCGCCCGGAAGGTGCGTTCGCCCGGCGCGCACCACATCCGCAAGCCCGGTCAGTCCTTGAATCAGCTCTGGCCGGCTCATAAAGTGCGCCACTGAAGCCACGCATGCAGGCGACGCCGGATCAAGAAATGCAGCGCTGTTCGGTGTGTGCTTGTAGCTGTTTCCTTCCTTCGCCAGCACTCCGTTGATCACCAGGAAATCGCAGAGAATCCGAATGCCGCGCTCCGAGGCATTCGCATGACGCGCAATCGAGGCGACGTCTCCCGGCCCCTGGCCTACTGCTGTAAAGATGTCCAGATCGATAGCAGCCTTCAGAGCCGCCGTCTTCTGAACCGCCTGCACCATTTCAAAAACAATCCCTGGATTCAGCGGTGCTCCCGCATGATTTCCGTTCTGCATAATTGACCTCCGATTTTTTTTACCTTGCTCAAGGGAAGTCAATTCAGAAGGGGAACGACCTTGCCATCCCGTGCAGGCTCGCCGAGTGTAACACTCGAAATCTCTCTAAGGAAAGATTTTTGCTCATCTCAACCAAACCTGCCGACTCAAACCACCGTCTACGACAGCAGGGGGATGCATATGGGCCACCGGCACGCAGTGCTCTCGCTCTCCACGTTATTGTTCCTCGTTCCATGCTGCCCACTATTCGCCCAGGGCAACCAGCAACAATCCAGCCAGCAACAATCCGTTCCGGCACCGACTCTTCGTGTTACCTCTTCCCTCGTCTTCCTCGATGTCACCGTGCTCGATAAGAAAGGTCATCCCGTCGTCACTGGCCTCACCAGAGATGACTTCACCATTACCGAGGACAAGAAACCGCAGCGCATCTTCTCGTTCGAGCCTCCCGACGTTCACACCATCAATGCAAGATCCTCCGACGAAAATCCCGACGGCAAGGCCCCAGTCACCATCCTTGTTCTCGATCTACTCAACTCGCGGTTCGAAGATTTCGCCTATATCCGCAACTCAGTGCGCAAATTTCTCCTCGCGCAACCGCAGCGACTGACCTCGCCCGCCGAAATGCTCGTGGTGGGAAATCAGTCCCTCGATATGCTGCAAAGCTATACGCGCAGCAGGACAGACCTGCTTTATGCCCTCGATCACCTCCCTGCCGCCATTCCCTACAAGCACATGAATGGCTCTTTCTACTGGGAGCGATTCGGGCAATCTATCGATGCACTTCAGCAGATTGCGCTGCAGAACAAGGGTATTCCCGGGCGTAAAAACATCATCTGGGTCGGGCATGGAGGCCCAAGCCTCGATCTTGAGACCATCGGCATTCCTCCCACGACTGCAGAAAAGCTGAGGGAATACGTCCACCTGACAACCAATATGCTGGTGGAATCGCGCGTAAGCCTCTTCGTGATCTACCCCGGTCTTTCGGTAACCGGGATGGCGACTTTTTCTTTGAGCGCCATGGAGGCACAGACGGTCATCGGGGACAACGACCCATTCAGCGGAGATATCAGTTTCGGCCTGTTCTCGAACGAGACGGGAGGCAAGCTCTTTTATAACCGAAACGACGTGGATGCCGAGATCCAGAGCTCAGCCCAACTCGGCGCCAACTACTACACGCTGACCTATCAACCAGAAAACGTAGATCCCAATGGCAAGTTTCGCCGCGTTCGCGTTGCCTTGCGCGACTCCTCAATGCACGTCATCACCAAAGCTGGCTACTATGCGCCCGACGAGAAGGCCGTCATCAACGTGCAGCAACAACAGATGATCAAGCTCGCTGATGCCATCCAGGCTGCGATTCCCTTCAATTCGCTGGGAGTGAGTTTGGCGAACCCTGTCCGCCATCCTGACGCTCGCACCGCCGAGTTCACTGTCATTTTGAATTCCAGAAATCTCGATTTCCTGCCCACCGAAGACGGAAAAGAAAGAGTTAGCCTGATCGTGGCCGCCGCCAGTCTCAACAATGACCGATACATCCTCGCTTCGCGCGTCGAACGCACCACGCTCCAGACCGCCAGCCAGGACCTTACCAGGATCCCCATCGTGGTCAGCCACTTTCAGATCGTCGTTCCCTGTCCCAAGAGGACGCGAACGGTTCGCGTCGTCATCGAAGACCAGAACGGCGGTCGCATCGGCACCGCCGAGCTCGATCGCAAGTTCATCGACGCCGCACCCGAAGCCCCCACTCCAGAGCCTCAGCTTGTGCCCAAGGCACCCGGACAGTCAGCCGCGCAAACACGATAGCAGACCGTTCGCTTGAATGGTTCGAAGCGTCGCGACAACCGTTGTTTTTGTCTGTGCGGTATTTTGGCTCAATGCTACGCTCGGCGTTCACCTGGAGGTCCGGAGCAAACAGGGAACTCACCAAACGCAGACGAGTTCATCGACTCGCCTGCAGCGGTCGCGGCCGTGGCGTTACCGGTCCCAGAATCACGCGCGTGCGCTCCCGCGTCAACCGAACCCTGCATCCCAGTGCATTCAGTCCCACGCACGTACTGGCACGCATCGCGATCCACGCCACTTGCTCCGGATCGAGCATCCACGCGGTTGCATTTGCCGCGTTATGCGTCTCCTTCATAAAGTACGCCGCGTCCATATCCGCATTCGCCGCATCCAGATTGGCCTGCATGCATTCGCCCTCTGGCGGCGCCGGCGTCCCTGCCGGGTGCCAGCAATAATCCTCATCGTGCTCCAGCACGTACTTCCTTCCGTTGTCAGGGATAAAGTACCGCGGCGTGATCGACGGAATCCTCGCCACCGCCGTCCACTGGCTCAGGTCATCGACGAACCCGCGCGGCAGATCGCTCAGCGCGAGCGCTGTCAGCTTCAGTTGTCGCGAAAATACCGTCAGCGTAGGCGTCGGCTCGCCATTGGTCGGCGTGAAGTAGAAGCCGCCCAGCGCAATTCCCTCCTGCAGATCGAACCAGAGAAAACCCCGTCCGCGCAGATACGGTCCCTGCATGCCCATCGCCGTCACATACCGTCCGTCGCGCACGGTGACAGGCAGCGGAGATCCGTCCAGCACGTCATCCAGCGCATCGGACAACGCCATGTCGCGGCCGTAGTGATATTCCGTGCGGGGAATGATCTCCTTCTTCAGCGCACGAAACTGTTTGTCCTTCATCAGTTCCTTCGTCGTCCGCCCCGCATACCCGCTCAGAAACGCAAGCTGCCCCGCAGGAATCGGATTCTGAATCAGTGTGGGTTGAGGCGGGGTCTGCGCTGCAGCCGCCGGCTCCTGTGCGTGCAACACAGCAGCAACCGGAAGAATCGCGGCCAGCGCCAGCATCAAAAAAGCAATCTTGGGGTGAAAGGAGGTCACAGCAAGTCCCATCATGCACCTCACCGTTCCAATCTACGTCAATCCGGATCACCGGCCGGTTTAATTTTGGCCAATCCAGCCCACTTCTGCGCCTGGGTAATTCCCCGCATCCCCACCCGTTATCATGGTGCCAGCGCGGAAGAGGCACGGATGTCCGGTCCCACCATCTTCATATCAGCAGGCGAAGCCAGCGGGGAGCACTACGGCGCAATGTTGCTCGACGAGTTGCGCAACCAGCTCGCCGTGGCCGACCGGCAAGCCAATTTTGTTGGAATGGGCGGCCAGCGCATGGTGGAAGCCGGCCTTCGCCAGATCGTCAGCTCTGAAGATATGGCGGTTATGGGCATCACCGAGGTCGTCCGCCATCTGCCTCGCATCTACCACGAGTACCTGCGCCTCAAGGGCGCCATCAAAACGCATCGTCCCAACATCGCCATACTCATCGACTTCCCTGACATTCATTTCAAGCTCGCCGAAGAGTTCCATCGCCTCGGCATCCCCGTTATCTTCTTCGTCAGCCCGCAGCTCTGGGCCTGGAAAAAGAAACGCATCAAGCTCGTTCAGAAATACGTCGACAAAATGCTCGTCATCTTTCCCTTTGAGGAGCCCTTCTACCGCGAACGCGGCGTCTCCGCCGAGTTTGTCGGCCATCCTCTCGCCGATCTTCCCCAGCCCACCATCACCCGCGAACAATTCGCCCGTGAAAGCGGACTGAACCCTGCACGCTCCTGGATCGCTCTTTTGCCTGGCAGCCGTGCCAAGGAAATCGGCGATAACCTGCCCCAGATGCTCGCCGCCGCCCGCATTCTCACCCTGCGTGGCCCTCGCGCCGCCGGATCGCGCAAGGAATTTGAATTCATCATCCCCCTGGCTCCTACTCTCAACACCTCCCAGCGAAAGATGCTCGCCGGCCTCGTGAAACACCATGGCGACGGCCTTCCCGTGCAAATGGTGGAAGACGCCCGCGCCGCTCTGATGCACGCGCGCGCCTCCGTCGTGGCCAGCGGAACCGCCACGGTCGAAGCCGCCCTCATCGGGAATCCCTTTGTCGTCGTCTACCGGGTCTCGCCGCTCACCTATGCGATCGCCCGCCGCGTGGTCAAGGTCCCCTTCGTGGCCATGGCCAATCTGATTGCCGGCAAGTTAGTGGTTCCAGAGCTCATCCAAAGCGACTTCACAGCCGCCAATATCGTCCGCCAAATCGAACCCCTGCTACCCGACGGCCCACTTCGCGAGTCCATGATGTAGGAGCTGGCCCGCATTCGAGACCTGCTCACCCCCCACCCAAACGGTCACGGGGACGAGGTTGAAACTGCCATCAGCCGTGTTGCAAGCATCACAATCAGGCAGCTTGGCGCTGCCGTACAGGTCTCGGAATCCGTGAAATCCTGAAGATGATGGGCGGGACATTGAAATCTAAGGTCGTGAGTGGGAAGAACATGCGTCTAACATTTGGAATGCTGAAACTGAAATCGTTCGTTCGCAGTTCCTTGGCCGCGTCTGGTCCAGGGCCGCTTGCCGCAATCGTGGTTTTTGCCGCTGGCTTTATCGCGGTATCCCCTCTCGCCGCCCAACGGCCGGAACGCGCTGCGCTCGACATCACCGCCTACGTCATCGACGCCGAGATCGACACCACCGCTCATCATCTCAAGGCAAAGGCCACCGTCACCTTCACCGCACCTGAAAACTCCGAGATGATCAGCTTTGGCTTCCATCCCGCCCTGAAGGTCATCAAGATTACCGACGACTCCGGCAAAGTACTCACCGGCGAGCGCTCGGCCGACGGCACCATCCGCGTCACCCCCGCCTCCCCCTTCGCTGCCGGCCAGGCCGCTCATTGGACCTTCGAGTACGACGGCATGATCACCGGCAATGAAGACGGCCCCGTCGAAGGCCTCAAGCTCGCCGCCATCCAGGAGCCCATCACCTACCTGCTCTACGCCGCGCGCTGGTTCCCCACCACCGGCTTCATGACCGATCGCTTCACCGCTGAGCTTCATGTCCGTGTCCCGCAGGGCATGAAGGTCTTCTCCAGCGGCGCGCAGGGATCCGCGCACTCGGTCACTCTCGCCGACGGCAAACCAGGCGACCAGTTCGACTTCAACTGGGACAAGCCCGGCTTTCCGGGAACCGTCATCGCCGGCCGCTTTGTCGGCCCCGTCTCGGCCGGTGCCGGCAACGTAAAGGTCTATCTCACCGTCACCCACCAGGGCTCAGCCAACCAGCTCGCGCAGACCGCCACCAAGGAATTCGACTTCTTCACCGACAGCTTCGGCGGACTTGAATCAAGCCACCTCAACGTCGTTGAACTTCCCGACGACACCCTTCCCGCGGTCTGGGCTCCCGAACTCGCCGGCATCATGGGCTCCCGCGTCGGCGACAAGTCCGGCGTCCGCCTCCTCGCCAACACCCTCGCCCACCAATGGTGGGGATCCGAAGTCAGCCCCAGGACCCTCAACGACGCCTGGATCACCAACGGCATGTCGCGCTACGGCGAGCTGATGTACGTCGAAGAAGAGCAGCGGCAAAAGCGCTCTCAAAGCCGCGCTCCAGGATGTCTCCGCCGGCGCTCTCGCCTACGACACCATCCCGCTCTCCAGTTCCGCCCGCCTCAGCCCCTTCTCGCCCGAGTTCCAGTCCATGACCCTCGAGAAGGGCGCCATGATCTTCCACATGCTGCGCTGGCGAGATCGGCGACAAGGCATTCCTCGCCACGCTGAAAGGCGCGCTGAGCCAGTTCACCGACAAGTCCATCCGCGACAGCCGACTTCGACAAAGGTGGCCGAAGCCCAGAGCCAGCAGCAGCTCACGCCGTTCTTCTGCGCAATGGGTCGACGGCACCGGCGCGCCCACCTTCACCAACAAGTACGCCGTCTACCGTCTCGGCAATAACAAGGGATTCCGCACCATCGGCCAGATCAATCAGGACCTCGACCTCTTCCGCATGCCCGTCGACCTCCGCGTTGAAACCGACGGCAAAACCGAGAACCAGAAGGTCGACGTCGTCGGCACCGACTCGCAATACGTCGTCGACACCTTCGGCCGCCCGCGCCACATCGTCATCGATCCCGGCGACTGGGTGCTCAAGTCCTCGCCCGACCTCCAGGTCCGCATCGCCATCCTCAAGGGCCAGCAGCTCGTCGCGCAGGGCGACCTGACCGGCGCGCTCGCCGAATACCAGAAGGCTCTTGAAGCCAACCCGCAAAGCTCGCTGGCCGACTACCGCATCGGCGAAGTGCTCTTCACCCAGCGCAACTATCAGGCCACCGTCAACTCCTACCGCGACGCCCTCCGCGGCGACGGCGAGCCCCGCTGGACCGAAGTCTGGAGCCACATCGACCTCGGCAAAATCTTCGACATCACCGGCCAGCGCGACCGCGCCGTCAACGAGTACCGCCTCGCCGTCCAGACCAACGACAACACCCAGGGCGCCGTCAACGAAGCGAGGCAGTGGCTCTCCAAACCCTACAAGCTCCCCGACACCGGCCAGTAAAACGATTGGAACGGAGGGGGCAGAGGCATTCAGGCCGCTGACTTAACACGCCGCCAAGCATGACCTTCATGCCCGGGCCGCTATCTAGAGAATGCATAACAACCGAGAGACGTGGGTGCCCCATCCATGACGCAGTTTCATCGCGGCATGGGTGGGAAAGCACGAACGACAATTAAGCGGCGTCTCAATCATCCGCCGCGCTGGGTGCCCCATCCTCGCAACCAAGCACCCAGAAATAAATCGGGCCAGCGCGTCGGCTGGCCCTTCTAGCCTTGACGCAGAATTCACCTATTCGCTGCTCGCCGGGTGCCCCATCGACAGCACTTCGAGCGAAACCTTTGCCAGCCCCGCTTGCGTCATCTGCAGCTTCTCCGCCGCCGCGTAGGAGAGATCGATGACGCGGCCGTTGTTCGTCCCGAGATCGCCCCGATCCGTAATCCGCACAACGACCGACTTCCGGTTGCGGAGGTTCACGACTCGAACCATACTTCCAAAGGGCAGCGTCGGATGACATGCTGTCATGTCATACATGTTGAAAGTCTCTCCGCTCGCCGTCTTGCGTCCGTTGAAAACCGATCCATACCACGACGCAATGCCGCGGAAGAATTTGTGGTGCGGTTTTGTTGCTGGCTGAGACTGAACGCTCATATCCGGAGTTGCGTATGCAACCACCGGTGTGGGAGTTGCCATTGGCCTTTGCAGCCGAGCGTCCGCCTGCACTGTCCGGGTGGAAATCGTTCCCAGTATCCCGGCCATTGCCAAGCAGGATGTCCCCACAAGCAGCCAGAATGGAAGTGGCTTTGGGGGGTTCGTGTTGGTTGCTTTTGGTCGAATAAGCATCCTCTGATTTTATCAGCCGGACGGCCGATATCCTCCAATAAATTCAATTAGATGCAAGCAAAAACAAGCACAAAATCGGCTCACATTGTGGTGCGCCCGTAAGCCCCTGAATCAACGCAGCTTGGAACTTCAACAACCCCTGGCGTCATTACTATTTTTTGGCCCTCTTTGACCACTTCGCTGCGGCTGTGGACCCCGCTCTTCGGACACTCAGGGAATGAGCTGAGATCCCCGAAGTCGCAAAGATTACCACGGCAAACTCGTGTTGGGAAAGTAACTTTCGCCGCCTCTCAGCAAGTCAATAGGAGTCGCCCTGCTGCAAAAGGCTCTCGACTGCAATTTCGACGAAGCTCTGAGCAGTATCCTGCTTAATTTTCAGCAACTTGCAGGATTGTTACCTTTGCCCGCAGATTAGCCCAATGGATTTGCAGATTATTTCGCGGATCCTGCTAGCCTGAGGAAATAGACCGTCGGCCGCAGCAATTTGCGGCGACGGCCTTTTTTTTAAGGGGGAAATGAAATGCACTTGAGCGCTGCAGGCCTGCAACTACTGAAAAAATCCGAGGGCTTCCGCGACCGCGTCTACGCAGACATCGCCGGATTTCGCACCATTGGGTTCGGCCACCGCCTTACGCCTGGCGAAGCTTATCCGAATTCCATCACCCCGCAAAAGGGCGAGGAGATTCTCAGTCATGACGTCGCAATTGCCGAAGCCGCCATAGATCGGTTGGTCAAAGTCCCACTCGCGCAGGGTCAATTCGATGCGCTCGCCGACTTCGTTTTCAACCTTGGCGCTGCCCGCCTCGCCTCCTCGACCTTGCTCAGCTATCTCAACTCCGGCAAATACGATGCCGCAGCGTGGCAGCTTCTCGCATGGGATCACGCCGGCTCTCGAGAAATTGCCAGCCTCAAAGCCCGCCGCGAAGCCGAGTTTCACCTCTGGAGCACGCAAAGCAATTGCGAGACTGCGGCGGCATAATCAAAAACAGTCCGCAAGTTATTTGTTATCTGATTTCTGCAGATGGGGTACGGCTGTTTACCGGTTTAGCTCCACGATCTCGATCTTTTCATCGGCCTTTATATAACCCTTCCGCCGAAACCAATCCTCCATGGCGGGCTGCAACCGGTCGAGCGGCACACGATGGCCGGCTTCCATTAGCCCATCGGCGCAGGGAAGCGTGTCATCGAAGATCGTGTCGTTGGTGAAGTTGCGCATGGCGAAGTTGTCGATCCAGCGCAAAGGACAGGCATGTCGCATCCCCGCCGCATCCACTCGCTCGATCGACAACTTTCGCACGAACATGCACTCAGCCTACAGGACCGCCTCAGGGCTTTTTTCCCGGCGCAGTCTTCGCGTCTTTCGTCTGCTGCTGCGTCTCTACCTTGAAACGCTGATAGTCGTAATTGCGCTCGCGAAAGTGCTGGCGGAGAGTTTTCAGCAGAAGCAGGCGAGCCTGCACCGTGCCTTCTGCGCCAGTCGGCAACCATATCTCGCTATTTACCTTTGCCTGGTCAAAGCGAAAGCTCGAGCCCTTCTGTACAGTCGCCAGGATCCCGCCTACCAGGCGGAAGTTGTCGTCGAAGCTCACTTCGAGGTGTGCCACCTGGTGGTCCGCTTCATCGATCCAGATGGTGCCCTGCAGTTTCTTTGAGGCGTCTTCGGCCAGTCCATGCGTCTTCGCATCTTTGCGACCTACAAAGTCGAAAACAATTGTTGGATCGCCGCGATAGATCTCCCGACGCTCGTTGCGCACATCCATGATGTCGAGCACCCGGCTGATGCTGATTGTCGGTCCCTCGATAGACTGATCCCGCGGAGTCTTCTCCGCCTTCTCCACCAGCTTCGTTACCCGCTCGGTCTCTTTCTGCTGCTGATTCGCATCGAGCGGCTTCTCATTCGACTTCACCTTGCGCTCGATTACGTGGCCGTTGACGAAAAAGTCCTCGTACTCAGACGACTCCGTCTTCTTCACCTGGCCATTCCCATCGATATCCTGCACCACCTGGTAAGAGCTGTACGTGTAGTTCTCGCGAATCTGATCAAGCTGCCGCTGATGCTCCTGCACCTCGCGCATCAGCTGGCGAATGTCGGGCAGCGGCGCCTGCACCGGCTGTTGACCGGGCGCGACACAGACCGAGAGCATCAGAAGACTGCAACCAAACAAAGCAAAACGATTACGTATGTACATGCTGGATATTGACCGTTGGTGCTGCGCATCTTGTCCTCGATCGAGGATGAGCAACTTCGCAGAAATGCGTTATTAGAATGGTCGCATAAATTGCGCTTCAATACGCATCGGTCGCGATATGATTGCATACCAACGACCTACGTTGGTCCTTAACCGAGACTCCGGAGAAAACCCTGCATGTTTCGAGCACTCATCCACTGGCTCTTAAGCGCGATCGCGCTCATGGTAGCGACGAATCTGGTTCCCGGGTTCTACGTAAACGATCTGCGGGCTGCGCTGGTCGCAGCTCTTGTGATCGGCATACTCAATGCAACGCTCGGCTTTGTGCTCAAGGTCATCACGTTTCCATTCGCCATCGTGACATTTGGAGTATTCCTGCTCGTCATTAACGCGGCGATGATCATGCTGGCCTCGAAGTTCGTCAGCGGATTCATCGTCTACGGGTGGGTTCCGGCATTCTGGGCCGCGGTGATTCTGGCCGTGCTCGGCATACTCATCCGCATGATCATGAAGGATCAATAGAGGGAAGCAATCGCCCTGATTATCGTTGGGCCGGAAGTGTCGCTTTGTCCTTCGCAACAGTTAGAGCTCTGTGAACTCGCGGAACCGCTGCCGCCTTACCATCGCTCGATCTCAGCTTCTCATTCGCTGGCGTCACCACCACCGGTCCTTCCAGCGTCCTGGGAGTGCGCTTGGCCCCGGCAGCGGAGAGACCGCCGCCCCCATCGATCCGCTGCGGTGTCGCGACAGCCGTGGGCGCGGGCGCCAGCCGGATATGCGAATACACTTCCCACCCCCCGCCCGCCACGACAAAAACAATCGCAGCGGCAGCGGCTGCTCGCATCGCAGAGACTCGCGATGAGCGCGCACCATTCGCAGATGAGAGCGGCCACGAGATCACGCTGGTTTGACGTGGAGCAGCGCGCAAGCTGGACTTCACGCGATCTTCTATACCTGCAGGGGCAGGCAAGGATGCAATAAGACGAAGCGTCTCTTCGGCTTTGATTGCGCCGGCACTGCGATTGAATTCGTTTTGTGTCGAGGAACTCATCGAATACTCCTGGAATGGTTGAGCAGCTCAGCCAGAAGGTTGCGCGCACGAAACAGGCGCGAGCGAACACTCGACTCCGTAACGTCCAGAACCGCGGCAATCTCCACGCTCGAGAGCTCCTCGAATGCCGAGAGCATCATCACCTCGCGCTCGCGGGCAGGCAGCTTTTCGATACACGCGAGCACATGAGCATGATGCTGAGTGGCGGCTGCGCGCTCCTCGGCGGAGAGTCCCGGAGCAGGCAGCACGCGCGCGAGTTCGGCTACGTCGTCGGTTTCAGGACGCGTCTTCGCTCGACGCTTGCGGTCGAGAACAATGTTCCACACGATGCGGATGAGCCAGACGCGATGGTCGCGAATTTCACCCAGCGTCTCACGATGGCGCAGAACACGCAGAAACGCTTCCTGCACGGCATCTTCGGCGTCCAGTTGGTTGCGCAGAACGGAAAAGGCTACACGGTAAAGCGTCGTCGCGTACTGGTCGACCAGCGCAGCCAGGGCTTCTTCCTGTGCGCGCTGGCGGGCTTCGTCATGCACGGCGCTCTCGACGATCTCCATCCATCCTGGAACTAGGGTCTGGCTGGCGCTCATATAAACACCAGACGCAGACGCCCGGCAAAATGCTCAGACGCTGAAATAACCCGGGGCTTCCGGCAAAACCTGCCTGGTCGCCGGCCGCGCCGCGACCTACTGCTTGCCGGAGAGCTTCTGGGCCGCAATCGACCCGGCCGCCCCATCCTTATCGGAGTCCTTCAACTTTGCCCAAAGCGCGCGGGCCTGATCCTGCTTGCCAGTAGCAGCGTAAAGATCAGCCAGATCCAGTTGCGCGGTTCCGGCCGTGACAGTCTCCGACGGATTGGCAATGATCTCGTTGTAGAGATCGATCGCCTGCTGGTCCCGCCCTGTCTGGTGATAGATCGACGCCAGGGCCACCTTCGCGAGGTTGGCGAGGTTGCGATTCCACGAATCGGCGACCTTCTTCAGCTCAGTCTCGGCTGTTGCAGTCTGGCCTAGTTCCTGGGCTGTCACGCCGGTAAAATAGCGGGCCTTGCCTCCCTCGGGCAGCCAGCTATATTTGTCGGCAACCGCCTGGAATTGCTGATTCGCAGCCTTGGAGCGCTCCGCGGCAGTCGCGTATTCGCCCTTCTGGGCAGGAGCGCCGGGCAGCGCCAACGGCGCGGTGTATGTATCCAGTGCCGCACCAAGCTCTGTTTCAGCCGTTGCTTCGCGCAGGTTCCAGAAGACGAGCAGTCCGATGCCCAGAATCAGAACCGCTGCGGCTGAAATGGCCCATTGCATCACGTTGGTGCTGTGGCCGCTAAGCCAGTTAACGCTGGTCTTGGTGGCCTGGGCAAATTTGTCGCCCTTCAGGGCATGACGAGTCTGTGTATCCACGGGGTGTTTTGTCCTTCGCTTCGATCAACTTGCAGGCGGGTCCGTACAGGTGGGGGCACAGCCACTGCAACCTTATTAGTTTACCAGTGGGCGAAGAACAGCGTCCACCAAGGGTGATATGTGCCGCTTGCCGTGCGGAAGCCGGGAAGATAGGCTAAATGCATGTACGAAGATTTCCATGTGACCGACCGCTGGAGCGGCGAAGACCTGCACTGCTCGTGGAAGGCCAACATCGTGGCCATCGCCACACGCCATGCCGATGCCGTGGACGTGCGATTTGAAGTGAACGGACGTCCCATGTGGATCGCCTTGCCCTGCACCGCATGGCTCGAACAGAAGAAGCGCTCCGGAAAGGTCATCACCGACCAGCTCGCCGTCCAGATCGCCGGGCGGCACCTCAAGCAGCTCATCGAAGAGGGCTACGACGCCGGTCGCGAGGTCTATACGGTCTCGGTTCCTGAGGTGCTTGCGCACCTCGATGCGATCGTCCCTGAAGCCAAACAGCTGGGTGGAATCCCGCTGTTGCCGGTAGGTGTGTAGATCAGGGGCTTTTCAAAAAACCTCAGCCCCCAATCGAGAAAGCCGCCTTCCCCGGGCTTTCTCCACATGGCCGCTCACTCGTGCCGCAGCGCTTCCATCGGCTGCACCGAGGCAGCGCGTCGGGCAGGGATCCACGCAGCGGCAACAGCGACGCCGAGCAGCAGTGCGACGCCAGCCGCAAGAGTGACGGGATCGTTGGGAGCCACGCCATAAAGCATCGACTTCACCAGCCGCGTGAGCCAGAGAGCCGAGCCTGCTCCCGCGAGAATCCCTACAATTGTCAGCCACGTGCTCTCGCGCAGAATCATTCTGCGGACCTGGCCCGGCTGCGCCCCTAATGCCAGGCGAATCCCAATCTCATTGGTTCGCTGTGCAACCGAGTAAGCCATGATGCCATAAATGCCCACGCAAGCCAGGGCCAGTGCCAGAACTCCGAATCCGGCAGTAAGAGCCGCAAAGGCTCGCTCGATTTGCATCGTGGCGTTGATCTGTTCCCGCTGCGTACGGAAATCGATGATCGGCAGGTCGCGATCGACAGATTGAACCACCTGGCGCAACGCCGGAAAAAGTGCGGATGGCTCTACGCGTGTCCGCACCTGATAGGTTAGCGTACCTACACTCGCCTGCTGCGCATATGGAAGAAAGAACTGTGGAGGCGGATTTCCTCGCAGATCGGAATATCGAGTGTCGGCGCAGATGCCGACGATCTGTATCCAATCAGAAGGAGTATCGCGATCAGCCTTGAACCGCTTACCAATAGGATTGGAATTCGGGAATCTCTTGCGGGCGAGAGACTGGTTGATAATCCCCACCTTCGGCGAGGTTGAAGTATCCTGCGGACCAAATCCGCGTCCCGCCAGAATTGGAATGCCCAGCGTGGGAAAGAAATCAATGCCTACATTGTTGTCGTATTCAGCATGTTTCCCTTCAGGATGAGATGATTCCCCTTCGGGAATAAAGTCCGTGTTGTCCATGCTCTCTGAGATGTAGGCGAGCGATCCGGGCGCAACCCGTTCTACCCCGGGCACCGCAGCGAAACGCTGTTCCAATCGCTGGTGCAGCTGCACACTTTTTGGTCCCTGGTAGCGGCGGGCAGGCGGGCTGATTTCGAAAAGCACGAGATGATCCGCCTGGAATCCCACGTCCACCGAGTTCAGCTTGACCAGCGTTCGCACAAAGAGTCCCGCCCCGACGACGAGCAGCGTGGAGAGCGCGATCTGAAAAGCAACGATGGATTTTCCGGCAAGTCCCTTGCGACGGCGCGACGTGCGCTGCGCTGTCTCCTTGAGACTGCTGCTGACTTCGGCGCGGGCCGCAAGCCACGCCGGCGCCGAACCAAAAATAACGCCGGTAATCAGCGTGACGGAGACGGTGAACGCGAAGACGCCCCAGTCAAAGGGCCTGCGCACGAAGCTTGCATCGCTTCGCTCCCATGCATTGGTCAACAGCATCGGGAGAGCGCCGCTGCCGATGTATCCCAGCAAAATGCCGCCTGCCCCTCCAATGGCAGCCAACAGCAAACTTTCAGTCAGCAACTGGCGCAAGATGCGCGCCCGGCCTGCACCCATGGCGAGACGCACGCTCATCTCACGCTGCCGCTGCGCTCCTCGCGCCAGAAGCAAATTGGCAATATTCGCACAGGCAAGCAGCACAACAAAGGCCGTAAACCCTGATAAGACGAAGATCGGTCTCTTGAACATGCGGTCTGCGTAGTGCAACCCGCGGCTGCCCTCGACGAGCGTGAGGCGCGGCATCGTGTCACCCGCTGCCATCGGCATCGTGGCTCGCACGGCTGCTCGCAGTTGCACATCGAGGGCGGCCTGCGCTTCGGAATCCTTCACGCCCGGTTTGGTTCGGGCCACGACGTTAACCCACCACATCGTCGCGTCGCTCAGAAGCGATGTCTTGCCCTTGGGATCGACGACTGGCTGCAAGCTTATCGGCACAAACAAATCAGGAGGCGCCAGCACATTCTTGACGCCGGTAAAGCCGCGCGGATTGACGCCAACAATCGTAACCACCGTCTGGTTCAGCGTGACGGTCTGCCCCAGAACGGAGGGCGAGCGCCCATACTGCTTTTGCCACAAGCCGTCGCTGATCACCGCGACTGACCCCGATCCGGGAACCGCATCGTCTGAAGGTTGCAGCGCACGACCGAGTTGCGGACGCACCCCCAAAGCCGCATAGAAATTTCCGGAGACCAAGGCCGCGTTCACGCGCTGAGCATTGCCGCGAACCGTCGCGTTCATCCCGTCTTCTTTGAAAGCGATCAGGTCCTGGAGTTTTTCGTTATGATCGCGCAGCTGCTCATAGACCGGGTATGAGAAGACCGAACTCGTCATGCCGCCGTCCGCCGTTGAATCGAAATCGCCCCACATGCTCTGGACAACTTCGTGGCCATCCCCATTCCAGCGCAACATGCGCAGTTGCTCGGGATGAGGAACATTGAGACGGTCAAAAAGCAATTGCTTGCCCATGGCAAAGATCGTTGTATTCGCGCCGATCGCCAGCGCAAGCGATAACGCCGCAATCAGCGTAAATCCCGGACTCTTCGCAAGAATGCGAATTCCGTAGCGAATGTCGGCATGAGAGTTCATCGAACCAGCGCAGTCCCAGCGAAGCGCGCATGCCTTCCTTGTGCACCAGCGCTGGCCCTAGCGCAATACGGGCTCGTCGCGCCGCCTCGGCGGGTGGGAGTCCGGCGCGGATGAGATCGTCGGTAAGATGCTCCAGATGAAGTTGAAGCTCTGCTTCCATGTCAGATTCCAGGCGACGCCGATGCCGCATGGCTCGCAGCCATGAGTGCATCTGAGCAAAAATGCGGAAAGAAGATAGGCCATTTCTCATCGCGTTCTATTCCCTATTCCCTGTTCCCTGGTACCTGTTTCGTTTCCCTGCATTTCATACGCTCTCAGGAGTAGTACGAAGAATTCCTGCGATAACGCCGGCCATGCGATTCCACTTTTCGGTTTCGGCATCAAGCCGCTTTCGGCCTGCGGCGGTAAGCCGGTAATACTTCGCGCGGCGCTTGTTCTCACTCTCGCCCCAATCGCTGGCAATCACACCTTGATGTTCTAAGCGATAGAGTGCCGGATACAGCGATCCCTGCTGGATAACGAGTTCTTCGCCAGAAATCTGCTGGATGCGAAGCAGAACACCATATCCGTGGAGAGGTCCAAGCGACACAGCTTTGAGAATGAGCAGATCGAGCGTGCCCTGGAGCAGTTCCATTTGCTTCTCTTGCGATTTATCCACGAGGATGGCTCTCCTTGATGATCTAGGAGAGAGGTTACGATGACTCTCCTAGTCTGTCAAGGAGAGTCCTGATTTAATGCGGATTTTCAGCTACGGCTCTGACTTTCTGATCGGCGATAAATGCTTCTTTACAAATTTTATTTACGCTGACAGTGGTTTAAGCATCCCATCAGCATGCGAATTAATTTTCGCAGAAAGTTCAGTGCATTCATGGGGATGGCGTGTATCGTGCCACGCCAGCAGCAAGACATAACGAACGGACGATAGAGCAACCCACCTTATCTCGGCCTCAAATCCACAAGTCACCAGGAGGGGAGTCATATGGGTCACGGATTGATTGCATGGATCATCATTGGGTTGGTCGCCGGATGGCTGACCGGAAAGCTGATGAAGGGGGGAGGCTTCGGCTTCTTCATGGACATGGTGGTCGGCTTGGTCGGCGCACTCATTGGAGGCTTTTTGTCGAGCCGCATCGGACTTGGCGGCATTGGAGAGCACGGCCTGATCATGAGCATCGTGATCGCCGTCATCGGCGCGGTGATTCTGACGTGGATAGTGCGATTGGTTTCCGGAAATAGACGCGCAAACATCTGAGCGGATTAGCCAGGGTGGCTTCCACAGCACCCGCTCGAACGTCCGCCGGGTACCTGCTCGGGCCCCCAAAATTGAATCCCTTCCTTCACGCGATGCACGCTACGCCAGGCGTGCGTCTATTCATTCCAGGTCATCTCAGGAGTCGCCCGTTCGCCGATTCCACATGAGAGACTTGCACATGGCGGCACCGTAGAAGGGTGCCTGAATCCCCTGAGTCCGACAAATGTGAGGTGAACTTGAGCCTGGTCCGAGACCTGCAGTTCTCCCTGCGTCAGCTGCGCAAAAGCATGGTGTTCACCGTAGTTGCGGTGCTGACGCTTGCCTTGGGCATCGGGTGCAACACGGCCATCTTCAGCGTCTTCTACAGCGTTCTGCTGCGCCCCCTTCCCTTTCCCGACCCCAGTCGCGTGGTCATGATCTCCGAGCGAGCGACACAGTTCCCCATTCTTTCCGCCTCTTGGCAGAACTTCAAAGATTGGCAGGCACAGAGCACATCATTTGAAGAGTTCGGCGCCACCCGGGTCTTCACGTCCGCACTCACCGGAAACGGCGAACCGGAACAGATACCCAGCCAGATGATCAGCGGAAACCTCCTGCACCTGCTCGGCGTGAATGTAGTTGCCGGCCGCTCTCTCACAACATCCGACGACCAGCCCTCATCACCCGCTGTGGCGTTGCTTGGGTACGGCCTATGGCAGCGCAAATACGGCGGATCGCAGGACATCATCGGACAGGCCATCACGCTCGACAACCAGAGCTATACGGTGATCGGCGTACTGCCGAAAGGCTACGAACTGCTGCAACAATCGCCGGACGTAGTTATCGCTATGGGACCTTGGGCCAGCAAGCTTCCGGAAGATCGCTCCTGGCATCCCGGCATCTTTCCCATCGCCCGCTTGAAGTCTGGAGTGACGCTGAGCCAGGCGCGCGCCGAGATGAGCACCATCGCCAAGCGGCTGCTTGAAAAATATCCCGCCGACAACATTGCCCTCGACGCAGTCGTCAATCCCATGCACGAGCAGCTGGTAAGCCAGGCAAAGCCGGCGCTCGTGACCTTGCTGGGAGCTGTAATTTTTGTCCTGTTGATCGCATGCGGAAACATCGCGAACCTGATGCTGACCCGCGCGACTGCGCGCCGGCGCGAGATCTCCATTCGCATTTCGCTGGGTGCCTCGGACTCGCAGATCATCAAGCAACTGGTGATAGAGGGTCTTCTGCTGTCTCTCATGGGAGCGGCAGCAGGCGTGGCTCTGGCGTATGCAGTTTTGCCGTCGTTGCTGCACCTCGCCGCCGGTTCTCTGCCGCCGGGGACTGACGTCCACATCGACATTCATGTTCTGCTGTTCACGGCTGCTTTGTCGATCTGCGCAGGCGTCTTCTTCGGGATCGCTCCGGCTGGCCACGTCCGGCTCACAGATCTGCGTTCGATTTTGAATGAAAGCGAGCGCGGCGCTGTCGGCAAACAGACAAAGGCTCTCCGCAACACGCTCGTGGTGTCGGAGATTTCACTGGCGCTCCTCCTGCTGATGGGCGCCGGGTTGTTTGTGCGCAGTTTGAATAGACTTGCCGCGGTAAGCTTGGGCTTCTCCGACGATCACATCCTTGTGGCAGATCTTCCGGTTCCTCCTGCGGGAGCCGCTCCGGCGGATGCCCACCGCAACATGGATTTCTACGAGAATACGTTGCGGCAGTTGCATTCCTTGCCCGGAGTGCGGTCGGTCGCTGCCTCATCCTTTCTGCCAGTCAGCGGGCAGGGCTCGGTGATTCACTTCAACATCCAGGGCCATCCGCCGCGAAACGCGTCTGAATACATCATGGCGAATTACCGCACCGTGAGTTCTGAGTACTTCCAGGCGCTTCGAATTCCCCTGCTTCAAGGGCGCTGGATCGAAGACTCGGACCGCGAAGGTATGCCGCCAATCGTGGTGATCAACCAGGCGATGGCCAAAACGTATTTCGGAGATCAATCACCCATTGGCAAGAAGATGCAGATCGGCGCGACACCCGATAACAGCGTGCCTTGGATGATGGTTGTGGGCGTCGTGGGCAATATTAAGCAGACGCTCGTGTCTGACATGCCCACCGAAATGTACGTTCCGTTCCGCCAGGCCAACGAGGTTCTCCCAGTCCGAAACATGTCGTTCGTGATGCGAACAGAAGTGGACCCGCGCTCCCTCATTCCCGAGTTGCGTGACTCCGTTCGCAAAATAAATCCGAATCAACCGGTGGTGCGCATCCGAACCATGGAAGAAAACGTCGCTCAGAATTTTGCGCAACCGCGTTTTCGTACGCTGCTGCTCGTCGTTTTCGCGGCAATCGCGCTCCTGATTGCGGCCGTAGGCGTCTACGGCGTAATGGCCTATGCGACGGTACAGCGCTCCAGCGAGATGGCAATCCGCATGGCGCTCGGCTGCAGCGTCGACCGCATCTTCATGCTCGTAGTAACCGACGGCCTTCGACTCACGCTAATCGGTGTCGCGATCGGAACCATTCTCGGCCTCGCGCTCGGCAACTGGCTGAAGTCCTTGCTCTTTGGCGTTTCATCCGCCGACGCATTAACGCTGGCCGGCTCGATCACAGTCATAGTCATAGCCGGCCTGGCAGCAACCATAATTCCAGCCCGCAGAGCCTCGCGCGTAGACGTCGCAACGATGATGCGGGAGAATTAAACAGGAATTGCCGAAGGTCGAAAAGAAGCCACTACCTGCTGGCCGAATGTTCATCGATCGAATCCAATAATTGCTGCGCGGGTTTTGATCCACTTCGAACAGCTTCCCGAAGCCAGTATTCGGCAACGCCGCGATCTTTAGGGACCCCATTTATCCCGTTCAACGCGTACCTCCCGAGCACAAATCGGGGCACTGTGTCCCGATGATCGCGAACGTCACGGTAAATTGCGAGCACGCGCCGATAGGTTTGTTCGTATCGCACGGCTGTCTTTTCGAGATCAAATGCTTTTCGGAGTTGCACATCGGGATCGTCCTGGTCCATCCCGGCGATCATCGCCCTCGATGGATTCCGAAGCGGATCGTCTTGTGCATAGTAGGCACCGAAGCGAACTTGTGTCTCAGCTAAGGCTTCGTAGGCCAAATTCGCATCAGCGACTTGCTTCTGGCTCATTCCGGTCGTCATGGCTTTAAGCAATGAGCTTTCGTTAGCGCTGAGCCTGCTCCATGCAACTGCGTCATAGCCGCTGAAATCGCGGGCCCGGCCCTCGTTCAGTGCTTCCACATAGAAGTGCTGTGCAAGATCGATATTGTAGGCTGCGGCGCGCTTGCAATAACGCAACCACATCTTTTCATCGGGAGGAAGATCCTCCTGGCCGATTTTGTACTCGACAGCAATTTGATATTCCTTTTGGCCCAACAGTTCTTGAGCTATCAGGCGTGCCCACTCGAGATTTTGGCTTCGACCTTTCGGATCGTCACCTGCGCTGTAGATGCCGTCTATTACGAAATTGCCCAGTTCTAATTGTGCGCGGCGCTCCTCACCATGCCTCAGCTTTAGCAAATAGATGAAGTTTTTGACTGCCTTGGCATAATAAGTTGTCGACTTTGTCCGTTCAGCTTCCGCAGCAGCCTTGTACGCTTCGCCCAGTTCGAACAGATCAAGCGGTCTCCCAGCAGCCGTATACCATCGCTCAACGGCCTCTAGATTCGTCGGAAAGTATCCGTGAGCATAAAACATGCCGACCATACCCTTCCTGTCAGCATCAATTGCGCCGATCTGAAACATCTCCTCAGCTTTTGCGAAGTCCAGGGGAACACCCAGGCCCTGCATGTAGGCCAAACCAA
>CAVTKF010000025.1:0-13599 GCA_963735215.1 uncultured Acidobacteriaceae bacterium
CGAAGAGTCTGCAAGATGGACTGGAAGTGTATTGGGCGGGAGTTCTTGAACGAGTGAGGAGCGAGAGCGAACTCGTCTCTTCGAAAGGGAGGCTTCTTAGAAAACTCTACCCTCGTCAAGTGTCGAGAAGAGAACCCACCAGGTGAGCAACTAAGATCTAGAATATGTTACGTATAATGAAATATTTCACTCATAATCATAATACCAATGTGACCTCATGATCAAGCAGTAAGAGATCGAATCGCCACGTTGGCAACGGCAAGCGTCTCTTCTTCCTGGCTTTTGCCTGCCTGTCTCAAGAGAGTCGGATGGAAAAACAACTCCGTCATACGCGCGATGGCTCTACAGGTTTCTTCCAGGGGTGTCTTGCGCTCAAACTCACTGGACTCTCGTCCCTGAATGACAATCTTGCGGATCATCTCAAAGATGCCTGCCTTGAACCAGCCTACAGATCCCCACCCCTCTTCGAATGACGCGCAGACCAGGTCGTGCATTTTGGGTTCTTCGTTCAGCACCCGCCAGCCTATTTTCTCTAAACCAATGAAAACACGCCGCAATTTCTCAACTGGAGAATTTGTAGCCGCAACAGATTCCTCGACCTCGGAGAGGACTGCGCCAAGGCAGTGCGAACATATCGCCTCGCCGATGGCCTGCTTGGAATCGAAGAATTTGTAGAGATATGGGGTCGAAAGATTGATTGCCTTAGCGATGTCGGCAAGAGTCGTTTTCCGGTAGCCATAGAGCCGAAAATGCTCCGCGGCTGCCTGAAGAATCTGCTGTCGACGCTTGTGGTCGATTGGTCCTCTTTGCCCGGAAACCCCACTCGGATCGATGGTGGTGATCTCTTGATCCATAGATTGATGATAGCTTACGAATCACCTTGACACAATATTACGAGTTACGATATTAATCACTCGTAATGAATCTGCCCTCAAAAGCCTTGCTGCCGATGGAGCCAGAACCGAAACGAGGGTCGCTGGATTTGGCTTCCACCCAAGAGAGTACAACTCGCGCGGCAGTCGCTTCGTTTCGTGCGCTGGGTCGCGGTTGGAGTCCGTAATAACTCCACGGGGTGCGGCAGCATCGACGAACTGAAGCGAAGAGCACTTGAACGAGGAACCAATCAAAACAAGGAGAATCACCATGTCCATCGTCATCAACACCCCCACCTCCAACATTGGCCGCGCGCTCGCGGCGCGGCTCCTCGACGCCGGCGAACGCATCACGGTCCTGAGCCGCGACAAGAAGAAGGTCGAGCGAGTTGCATCGTCGCGGTGCGCGCGTCGTCGAGGGCTCCTTCGAGGAGCCGGCCCTCCTTGCCGAAGCGCTTGAGGGAGCGGAGGCGCTGTTCTGGCTCACTCCGCCGCCCGCGCGGCCGGACTACCACGATTGGGCCGTGAAGTGCGCGAGGCAGGCCGCCACGGCCGCTAAGAAGGCAGGCGCGCACCGAGCAGTCGTGATCTCGAGCATGGGTGCCCACACTGGCCCCGGCACGGGGGCGGTCGGCCCTGCGCGAGAGATTGAGAGCGAATTTGAGGCCAGGCTCCCTGCGGTCGTCTCGCTTCGCCCCGGGATCTTCATGGAAAACTTCCTCCTCTCCGCAGACATGATCGCGAAGGCCGGCCAGATCTTCGTTCCAATTCAACCGGGCAAGAAGTGGCCTCTGGTGGCGACGGCCGACATAGCCGCCAGGGCCGCATGCTGGCTCCTCGATCGCGGCTGGACCGGGCATTACCGGGTTGGCGTCCACGGCCCCCAGGACCTCTCGACCGACGAGGCGGCTGCGATCATCGCTTCGGCGGTTGGCAAGCCCGTGCAGTGCATTGATGCCACGCTCGACCAGGCCCGCGGCGCCTTAACGAGTATGGGCATGCCCGATTTTGTCGTCGACCTCATCATCGAACAGTACGTCGCGTTCCGCGACGGCCGCCTGGATCCGGCCGAGCCGCGCACGCCCGAAACGACGACCCCCACGACGCTCGCCGAGTTCGCGCGGACCACGCTCGTGCCCGCGATTCACAACGTGTCCTCAGCGGCTGCTCATTCGTAACAGAGGCCGAATCTTTCAAGAAAGGGATTGCGCATGAATGTCAGATTTATGGAAAGAGCAGTGCTTGGTGCGGCAGTCGTGCTTTGTCTGTTTACGGGGAGTTCGAGCCTGGGTCAGTTAGGCCCGCAGAAGCACGAGCCTAAGGGGCCCTGGGAGAACAAGAGCCTCTCTCCCGATGAGCGAGCGGACCTGGTGATTGAGAAGATGACGCTGGACGAGAAGATCCAGCTTCTGCATGGACTGGGCTGGGAGGCTCTGTTCGGGCCACCGCCAGAATCCGGACCAGGAACAAGAGCCATTAGACCTTCCGGATTCATCCCCGGCGTTCCACGGCTTGGGATTCCCGATCTGCAGATGACTGATGCAGCCATGGGCGTTGCAGGCGGGGGAGACAAGAGCCGTTACGCAACGGCTCTGCCTTCCGCCGCGGCGATGGCTGCGGGTTGGGATCCAGCGCTCTCGTATGAGACAGGCACGCTGATCGGGAGTGAGGTTCGTGCGCAAGGCTTCAACATGTCGCTCGGCTCCGGCATCAACCTGACCCGCGAACCGCGCGATGGGCGCATCTTCGAGTACATGGGAGAGGATCCGCTGCTGGCCGGAACTTTAGCTGGGCAAGCACTGAAGGCCGTGAAGGCGCAGAACGTGGTCACGGACGTGAAACATTACGTTGTGAACGATCAGGAAGCTGGACGCTTCTTTGTCAATTCAGTCATCGACAAGCGGTCAATGCGGGAAAGCGACCTGCTCGCCTTTGAGATCGTACTGCGGGAGTCGAACCCGGGTGCGGTGATGTGCGCGTACAACAAGATCAACGGCGTATACGCCTGCGAGGACGACTACACGCTGAACGAGGTGTTGAAGAAGGAACTCGGATTCAAGGGCTTTGTGATCTCAGATTGGGGCGGTACGCATAGCACGGCGAAGGCGGTACTTGCCGGTCTGGACATCGAAATGCCGGGCTACAGCTTCCTTGGTGAGCCACTGAAGAAGGCTGTCGAGAGCGGCGAAGTGCCAATGGCTCGTCTCAATGACATGGTCCATCGGATTCTGAGAGCCGAGTTCGATTCGGGCATTGTCGACAATCCGCCGCAGGCACATGTGGTTGACGTGTTACGCGGCTTCGAAGTGGCGCAGAAGATCGAAGAAAAAGGCGCCGTGCTGTTGAAGAACGATCACGAACAATTGCCGTTGAACGCTGCCGGCATAAAGTCGATTGCCGTGATCGGAGGACACGCCGATGTTGGGGTGATGTCCGGCGGTGGCTCGGGCCAGGTATCGCCGGCTGGGGGCAGCGCAGTTCCGCCATCGCCTGGCCGGCGCACCCGGTGACCCCCTGGGGATCTTCAGCATCAACGGTATACCACCGTTCGGCTCCGTTGAAGGGGATCACAGAGAAGGCTAAGGGGGCAGTGGTGAAGTTCGATCCGGGCACGGATCCAGTCTCGGCCGCAGCACTTGCCAAGGCTTCGGATGTGGCTATCGTGTTCGCAGTCCAGCACACGTATGAAAATATGGACCTGCCAAACCTATCACTGCCTGAAAATCAGGACGCCCTGATCGAAGCAGTGGCCGCAGCCAATCCTCATACGATTGTGGTGCTGGAAACGGGAGGGCCGGTTACGATGCCCTGGATCGACAAGGTTAGCGCGGTTATTGAGGCATGGTATCCGGGCATACGCGGGTCTGAGGCGTTGGCCAATATTCTGTTCGGCGATGTGAACCCTTCCGGCAAGCTGCCCGTTGACGTTTGCACGCACTGAAGCAGACCTGCCGCACCCCAGGCATGTTGATCAGCCGGCGTTAGACCCGAACCACCCGATCACTCCATTGCCGAACCTCCCGGTGGTTCCGGGAATCTCGACGAACCAGACGCCTTTCGACGCGGTATACGACGAGGGTCTCAAGGTTGGGTACAAGTGGTACGACGCGGAGAAGAAGGAACCACTTTTCCCGTTCGGATTCGGGCTGTCCTACACGACGTATTCCTATTCCGAATTGAAGACAACATCAGACAACGGGCTGACCGTGACATTCAAGGTGAAAAACACCGGAAACCGCGCAGGTGAAGAGACTGCCCAGGTCTATCTCACACTACCGGCCAGCACACACGAACCGCCAAGGCGCCTCGTGGGCTGGAGCAGGATCGCGCTCGGCCCAGGAGAGCAGAAAGATGTGACAGTGAAAGTAGACCCTCAGATGGTCTCGATTTTCAATCCCGACAAGAATTCATGGGAGGTTGTGCCCGGTGAATACAAGGTCTGGGTTGGCCGATCGTCACGTGACCTGCCGCTGAGCGCGACCATCGCTCTTGGCAGCGAAGTTGCGGAGGCAGCAGAAGTCGAGGCCCACCGATGAAGATACTGTCCCTCGGTGCGAATGGTGCAGTCGGGCAACTCGCGCTCGATGATCTATTGAAGGCGAATCACGAAGTCACCGCTCTGGTGCGAAACCCGTCCGCGATGCAAAGGAAAGCACCCGCGGCTCACCGTCGTGCAGGGCGACCCGACGAATGCCGCTGACGTGGAGAAGCTCCTCGCCGGACAAGACGTGGTGCTAAGCACCCTCGGTGCTCGCACGAACAAGAGGACTACCCTTCGCGCCGACGTCGCCAGGAACCTGGTCGCCGGAATGAAGAGGCACGGCGTTCGCAAGCTGGTCTGGCTCGACGCTGCCGGTGTTGGTTCGAGCAAGGAATTCGTGCAGCGCTCGTCGTTCTTCTTTGGGAGGGTCATCATGCCGCTCTTTCTCGACCACATGTACGAAGATGCCGCCGTGGCTGACGATCTTATCGAGAAGAGCGGCTGCAAGTGGGTGATCGTGCGCCCGATGTCGTTCACCAATGGCGCGAAGACGGGGAACATCTCCGTTATCACCGACATGAGCCTCACAGTCCGGCTGCGCCTCAGGATCGCACGTGCGGACGTCGCGGCATTCCTGGTCGAGCAAGTGGTCAGGGATGATTACGTCGGACAGATGCCCGTCATATTCACTTGACGCGGTGAGTATCCTTAGGACAACCAGCTACTTTAAGGAGAGACCATGCAGAAACGAATTGCCTTTGTCATTGGCATAATTTTCACACTCACCCTCTTCACTGCCTGTCAGAAAAGACCAAGTCCACCCGCTTCGGCAACATGTGATCTCGGCGGGGGCAAGACCATCAGGACGAACTATTCCAGCCCGCGTATGAAGGGTCGCAGTATCTATGGAGACCTCGTACCGTTCGGCCAGGTCTGGCGCGCCGGTGCGAACGAAGCGACCACCTTCGTTACCAGCAGCGATTTAGTCGTTGGCGGCAAGACGGTGCCGGCCGGAAGCTACACAATCTTCACCATCCCCGCGGCCGACAAATGGACTCTTATCATCAACAGGAAGACTGGGGAATGGGGAATCCCTTACAAGTATGAGAGCGACGAACTGGCGCGCGTAGACATGACAGTGTCGAAGCTTCCCGCGCCTGTAGAGAACTTCACCATCGGATACGACAAGTCCGCAAGCGGCTGCACGTTGCGGATGGACTGGGAAACAACCCGCGCCTCGGTGGACCTCACTGCGAAATGACGTGTGGAATTGTTGATTGTCGGGTCGCTGATTGGTAATTAAAAGCGGACGAGACCCAAAGGTTTCGCGCATACGCTGAGGGCTATCTGAGACGGCTAACTGGCGCCATGAGAGGCTCGCAGCACCAATGTCTCGTCGCACGTATCCTAACAGTGCCGGATTACGTAGTTCAAGAGTATGCAAACAGATTTGGATTTAACAGGTCCGTTCGAGGCCCGGTATCTGGCCTTTCTTGAGACTGTCTCCCAGATTCGCCCGCGCCTGCACCGCTACTGTGCTCGCATGACGGGCTCGGTTCTTGATGGCGAGGACATTGTTCAAGACGCGCTATTCGAGGCGTATCGGAAGCTGGACCAATTCGATGATACTCGTCCGTTGTCGCCTTGGCTCTTTCGCATCGCGCACAACCGATGCATCGACTTTCTGCGTCACCGTCGTGCAGGAAGAGAAGCCGTGGCAAGTGTCGTCGCGCCCGAAGTTACGATGCCAACCGAGCCAGCGATTCTGGGAATCGGAAAGGCGGTTGAGCGTCTGGTATTGACACTCCCGCCAAAAGAGCGCGCCTGCGTGCTTTTGAAGGATGTGTTCGATTACACGCTCGAAGAGATCGCCGAACTAGTCGAATCGACTGTGGGTGGAGTGAAGGCTGCGCTAAAGCGTGGCCGATCGAAGTTGGCGGCATCTCCGGGTCCCGTGAAATCGTCACGAACGGCAGACCCGGACTTGGCGCGTGTTCTGCACCTTTATGTCGAGCGCTTCAACAACCGCGACTGGAACAGCTTGCGCGAGTTGATCAGCGCCGACGCGCGCCTGAGAGTAACCGACGCCTTCGCTGGCAAACTGGCAGATGCGCCTTATTTCCGCAATTACGAGCGGTGGTCGATGCCCTGGAGGATGGCAGTAGGCGAAGTGGATGGCGAACCCGTGGCGATCCTATTGCAGCGCGGCGCTGATACCTGGACGCCTTACTCGATGGTCCGCCTCGATGTGACTGAAAACCACATCGACTCGATTGTGGATTACGCGCACTGCCCATGGGTGATCGAGGCAGCTGCTTCTGTAACCGTCAGCGCACGCGCCTGATTCTCTGCGCGAGACGTATCCTCGTTCCGGCGAGAACCGTAATAGAGATGAATGGAGGCGCCAATGACGAAGTACATCCGCGTCGATTACACCGTGAAACCAGAAGTTGATCTTGACAATCTCAAGGCTGCGATTACCGAGTTTGTTGCTGGGATTCGCAGCCATCACCCGGAGCACCGGTACACCTCATTTCAACACCCAGCCGACCCCAATCGGTTCATCCACATTGGCGAGGTCGTGGAGGAGGTGCTCCCGGACTTGCAGAAGCAACCATTTTTCCGGCATTTCACGGAATATTTGCCGGGACAGTGCTCCGATCGGACCCGAAGTGACACGGCTGGATCGCGTAGCTTCGACGGCCGCTCACAGCTGCGGTTTCATCAATTGATCGATGAAGAAATCGCGCTGGCCAATGTCGGATTTTGGTCAACAATCCAACGCCGAGCTGGGTCCTAATACGAGAACTGGTTTGGAAATCCAAGTTACTTCAGAGGAGAAGTGCAAGTGAGAATGAAGATGATATCAATGTCTCTTGTTTCTCGTCGATAGTCGCCTTGGGAGCGACCGGAATGAAAGCACAGGAAGCGAAATACCCGCCGCTCAGCGAGTACATGATGGATCGAGACGCCGAAATCGCGTTGGCGAAGAGCGCGGCTCCGGATTACGTTTCCGACCACGCGACGATAAAGGTCTTCACGGCGTCCGGATTTCAAACCGCGCACGAGGGGGACAACGGTTTTGTGTGCATTGTCATGCGCGGATTTACCGGAGCTCCGACATTCACTCCGGTTCAAGTCCGGGCCTACATCAATTACGACGCAAAAACCCGGGCTCCCATTTGTCTCGACCCACTAGCCGCGCGAACCTTACTGCCTTATTACGAACTTCGGACAAAACTGGGGTTGGAAGGCAAGACAGCCGAGCAAATTGCCGAGGGCGTAGAAGCCGCTTACGCCAAAGGTGAGATCCCGAAACGCCCCGAAGTGTGTTTTGCCTACATGTGGTCGGCGGACCAAGTGCTTGGACCGGCGGGCCATTGGCATCCACACATAATGGTTTACCTTCCCTACTACGCGACCCTACTCGGCACCAAACACCCCCAAAACCCTCTTCCCGCCATCGGGGACGATGAGGGAACACCGTTTGCCGTCGGGACCATCCCTGTTGACGACAAACTCGCCATAAAGGTACGGCCATAGCAATCACTCTTCTTCTATTAGGTGTTTCTGAATGTGAGCTTCTAATACAGTCACCTTCGATATGACCGCCGCGATGGCAAAAACTGCCCTTTGTATCGCCATTGGAATTCGTGGAAGAAAGCCCTGGCTGATCTGAACAAATCGGAGCCGAACGATGGGATTAGCTGGAAGTCCATCGTCACTGGCATTCCCTTCATTGGCTACACCATAAGCAAGTTGAAATGCTCGTACGACACCTCCGGCGGGTATGGTTTCAACTTGCATCTTGCAGGGCGAATCAGAAGAATTGGCGAACGTGTGGAGCTGCAGTTTTTCCACGGTGACACTTTCGCCCTTTCTCAGCCTTCGATGCTCACGTCTTTTGCCCAGATACACATCGAGCGTTCCCTCAACGACCGAAAACTTTTCGATAAAAGCCACGTGATAGTGCAATGGCGGGCTAGGGCGGTTCGCTGGCAATTCCACCCGATAGATCTGACGTTTCCCCCCACTGTCATGTTCGCTCGCCAACATCGTTAGCGATTCGCCAGTCTCCTCATTTCGGATGACCTGATTGTTTCTCATTCCTCGTCTCCTTCTCTCCCACTTGCGATACGCGCTGCTCACCGTGTCGCGTCAAGCAATAGACTGACTCCGAGGTCGTTGCGAATTCGAAGGAAGACGGTTCGTCAAGCCTCCAAACGAATACAGGCCAGGACCGTGAGAAATGAGCCTTGTCAATAGAAGCATGTATAGGCAGTCGTAGAAGCGGAGCAATTTGAAGATATCGGCGGCCACCTCGGGATTGGCAACAACGATCGCCACGGTCATATCTGGGACCAAGAGGAACGCTGCAACTCGTGGTAGCACCCCTCCGACAAGAGCAACCTCACAGATGAACTCGATCTATGGAATCGTTACGGAAACCATCGGTGTGGTCGAGCCAAACCCCAAGTTTGCAAAGAGGACTGTCGTCACTGTACGGTGAGTGATTTTTGGCAAATCCGGATTGAATGAAGACAGCTCCAGGCGCCAGTCGAGTCATCAGAGCCGAAGAGGCCTTCGCTGCGACGAAGATTTTCTAAACACATGGCGGCCGCATGGTCCTAGTCGCTGATGCCGACGATCTTGCGAACAACAGCGTCAAGATTCAACGCCTTGAGGAAGTAGTCGGCAACATCCGCACGCGAAATCTTGAACCCCATGAAAGGAAGGTGGCTGACACGTTCGCGGTATTTTCCGGTGTAGCTCTTATCTGTGAGCTGCGGTGGCCGAACGATCGTCCAGTCCGTGTTGCTCTGTTGAACGATGTTCTCAAGGTCGATAGTGTCCTTCACTACCGAGGGGAACATGAGCCTCCCCAGCAGATAGGTAGGTGGAATGATGGAGTCTTTGAACAAGAATGCTGATGAAATGATGACAAGACGTCGTACTGCCGACTGTTCCATGGCGGTGGTGAGAGAAAACGCAAAAGTGCTCAACAGATGCGCATCGGATTTGGCGACAGGCCCGCGCGGACCCAGTCCCGACAGAACCGCATCCTGCCCTTGCATAGCATTCCTGAGTTGAGCTTTATCTAATGGGTCGCCTACAGTGACCCTGATCTGTTTGTTGAAGTCTTGAAGTGCCGCAGCATTTCGAACAAAGGCTGTTACTTCATGACCAGAATTTAGGGCGCGCCGGACCAATTGCAGGCCGGTACCGCCGGTCGCGCCAAGCACCAGAACTTTCATGAAGCATCCCTCTCTATGTTGCCAAGTTGAAAGGTTGACCTCGAAGTTGAGGCCGCCTTAAGCGAGGCGGCGGTCTGCTGGCCGGAAAGCGTAGGAGGTCATCAGCGCAGCGAAAGTGACGAGTGGTTCGGCAGCGAGCCAACCATCTCCCGATGAGAAGTGTGAATAGCAGGCACTGAGAATGGTGATTGTGAAACCGGAGTACACCCACTCTTTGAGCCGCAGCATCTTCGGAGCGAGAAAGATTACGAGGCCACCGATCTTGCCGATTGCAAGAATATTGACGAAATAGCTGGGGTAACCCAAGTGGTGTAGAGCAGTCATCATCGGTGCGGCGTGCAAAGCGGAAAGCACCCCGGAACCTCCGAGAACGATCGTCACCAAGGCGGACGCCGTCCAATAGATAATGTTTCTGCGTTTCATTGTGTCCCTCTGCATATAAAGACAAATCTGCGGGAACGCGCGTGACACTCTTATCTAATCTAGAGGTGGCAGGTGCCGTAGCTTTTCAGTATTGGTCACGATGAAGAACGAAGAGATTTGATTCCCTCGAACCTCGATTGTGAGAACCGAATGAGGCTTGCCATCCTGATAGTTGATAAGGCCAGGCTTGCCATTGATCCGAGCGAGCTTGCGAACCAGATTGCGTGGCAAGAGACGCGCCACACCTCCCAGAATCCCGCGACCCACGTTGTCGATCCCTCTTACTTCGTTTGGTACTGCAACGCCCTTTCCTCCGCCGTCCGAACGTAGAACCACATCCTCTGTAAGCAACTCAACTAGACAGGACATCTCGCCGGTCCCGATTGCGTTGAGGAAGCTTTCGAGTAACGCGTCATGGGTCGATTGAGCGATCTTGAAGCGAGGGCGCAGAGACTGAATATGTTCTTTTGCACGCTTGAGAATCTGACGACAACTGGCGTCAGTTTGCCCGATAATCTGTCCGATCTCGCGATGTTCGTATTCGAAAATCTCTCTCAAAAGAAACACCGCTCGCTCGGTTGGTGTGAGGCGCTCAAGCAATACCAGGAACGACATAGAAATCGACTCGTCTATGCGGATCAGGTTGAAGGGACCCTCGCCAGGATCCGTGACGATTGGCTCCGGCAGCCAGACGCCGACATACTCCTCGCGCTGAACCCTCGCGGATTGAAGGTGATTAATACAGAGTCTGCTCAATATAGTTACAAGGTAGGAGCGGGGGGATCGAATCTCTTCATCTCGAAGTCCAAGCCATTTGATGAAGGTTTCCTGAAGCATATCTTCAGCGTCGGCTACACTACCGAGCATCCGATACGCGATGGAAAACAGCAGGCTCCGATATTGATCGAAATGACCGAGCCGGATCGACCGTCGAGTATCGAATGGATCTTCTTTGAGTTGTTGTTCGGTCTTCTTCATCTGCACGGGCCTGCACCTCGCTACGGGGTTCCTTTCCAATAGATGCGCGACGACTATCCTCCGCTCTTAACCTTTGAACATGCTCAGACCCATTGCCACTCCCACGATGAGGACAGCGACGATGGCAAGAGTGTGCTGCGGATGCAATCCGAGAGGGCGAGGAGTCGAGTCCCGAAATTCCGGGTCGACCCATGCCGTCCCGCGAAATGCCGGAGCAACGAGCATGCTCAACCAATAGAGAGAGGCAGTACAACCTGCCAAGATCAAGTGAAACTGAGAATCAGCCGCAGGAACTGTCAGGAGTGCTAAGGTCAGAAGACCCAGTCCGATCCCCAACAAAATCGTTTGGGCGTTGTGAAATTTTGCGTGAGGAGGCCAGGCCGGATTCTTCATGTGCTGCCGTGCGGTTGCCCATACAAGGTAGTCCGCAAGGAGGCCTCCGACTCCCATCACTCCTACAAATCCGATCAACCATCGGGCCATCGTTTGACCCCCCTGTTTAGCATTCGCCTTGAAGCCCCGACGAGATCACTTTTCCGCAATCTGCCCGGAAGACTTGGCGTGCCCTCTGTCAACTAAGACAAGTCCGTGGTCCAAGTTGTGACATGCTTCGGGAACACCATCCATATCGACCGCAGAACCGATCCGAATAGCGACGGCACGACACAGGTCCGCGACTACGAACTCAAGGGCGACCTTTTTTCCTCGGCCCGACGGCTCCATCCAATTACCGTGGTGCGCCGCATCGCTCGGCAGAAGAACAAGATGAGACCAGAAGAAACCAAAAGCCAGACGCCAGCCAGAAAACAAGTCGGTCCACCGTGTGATCAAGGCTGTTGCATGCCCAGTCGCTCGGCTGGAAGACATTAGCCAACTTCCGCGTTTGGAGCCGTCATCGATTTACTGCTCCGCCATGGCACAACCGACAATAGAAGACTAAGAATCAAAGAAGTTCCCACAAGGCCGACCGAACCCCACAATCCGGGTTTGATACTCACGAGCATGAAAATCCCAAAGAAGGCCGCGGTCCGGACCCCCAGCGAAATCTTCAGGAAGGGTTCCCGCAGTATCCGCCCCAGCGATTCGGATCTGCTCGCCTCCTTTGATTGGAAAGCCTGGCGGATTGCACGCATGCGGCGAGCGGTAATGTTGCCGAATGGAACCATAAGCAGAGGAAGGGCAACCATCGCCACATTCGCCCAGGGCTTGCTGAAAGATGACGTTCGATTGAACGAGGTGGTTTGGCTGAGTATGACAGAACACATCCCTCAATTGGCCGGCTGCCTCAGACCATGGCAAAGCTGATGCTTTCCTTGGACCGCTGGCCTAGCCTGGAGCGACGCAGCATGGAAGTTCTTGCTTCAGACGAATCGTTTTCCAGGATTTATTGTCTGTACACATGGGTATCGCAGAGCTGCCCTCATTCGCGGTCGATGTGGGCCGCGGCTCGGCTGGCGCCTCCTTTCCAGTAATCGCTGAATCATTCGGAGAAATGCAAATGCTCATGGCTCGACAGTATCGACGGTTAAATTCAAGTTCGCGCTGTGCAGTAAAACGGTTTGCATCTGTGCTCTTCGCTGTGCTGCTCTGCGCCTCAGCTGCCCACGCAGCCGACAAGGAGGGGCACCAGGCGACAGTCACCCTTAAGCCCGCGAATACCTCGATCCGGTGGACGCTCTCCGATCCGCTGCATACCGTCTACGGGACCTTCAAACTAAACAAGGAGTCATTAACTTCAACCTCGCTGATGGCTCTGCTGACGGTTTGATAGAAGTAGACGCGACCAGCGGAGAGAGTGGGAACTCCGCGCGCGACGGACGCATGCACAAGGATGTTCTGGAGAGCGATCGCTATCCTCTTGTTAGCTTTCGTCCCACGAGGGTGAGCGGCAAGGTTCCTTCCTCGAGTGAAGGAGAAGTCTTGGTTGAAGGAGTGATTCGCATCCATGGAACTGATCATCCGCTCCAGTTGAATATCAATCTCTATCCGGAGGCCGGCACGATGACTGCAAAGACACACTTCGTAATTCCTTATGTCGCCTGGGGCATGAAAGACCCGAGCACGTTCATCCTCCGGGTAGGCAAAACAGTTGACGTTGAGGTCCAAGCCACAGTTTCTGAAAGTAAATAGAACTTACGGAGGGAATCGCAGGTGCATACAACAAGAAAGACTCATAAGAGTAAGGCGTCGACTGAGGATGACGACTATCCGTTGAGTTATTTGATCTTGATCTTGGGGTGATTGCGGTTCTCGTTGTTGGAGCTGCCGTTGTTCTATATGTGTACTTTCCCTAAAACCAGGCTCTCCTTACACACGATTCACGTTGCCACAGATCAGGTCTATTTCTCTGTCTTTGTCGATTTGTCTGGCGCGATTATCCCCAAGTCGGAGACACGTCTTGGGTGCTTTTCATGTAGCTCATGGTGCAACTCGTCGACCAAAGTCTTTGCCTTCTTGAGGGCTTTTCTCCCGGCTCGGGTGATTTTGTAAAGCCTGCGTCTCCGTCCCGTTATGTTTTTCAGCTTTGATTTCGAGCAGACCATCGCGCTCCATTCCGTGCAGGAGCGGATAGAGCGTTCCGGGGCTGATG
>CAVTKF010000026.1:0-21388 GCA_963735215.1 uncultured Acidobacteriaceae bacterium
ATCGCGGCAACGGTGCTCTTGCCGCTGCCCAGCCCGCCGGTCAGTCCAACGCGCAACACAGTCACTTCTCCTTCCGAAGGAAGATGGGAAGCGCTCCGGTTTCATCAGTGTCCACGTCTGCGACCACCGGCAAGTTCGGGACACAGCCTTCATCTTCTGAATTTTTATCCCGCAATTCCATCTCGCAATAACGCCAGCCCGAAACTGTCTGCCAGTAAATGTAAAGAGCCTCCTGCGATGCCACCGTTTCGGGTTCCTGATCTTTCGCTATTACGTGGGCTGCGTCGCGCGAGACGCGAAGCTTGAGCTGTCGTTCGCCTGCACTCACGAATTCGACGCTTTCGTCGTAATAAGTGGGATCACATGGATCGTTCTCGGCTTGGCAGATTTTCTGCGAGGGCATCTTGCGCTCATGCACTCGCGCAAATTCAACCCTCAGCTTGTCTCCTTTGGGCGGGTAGATCTCCTCCGTCGTTCCGGATCGAAGGTCGACGACACGTAGTCGCTCGGGGTGAGCGGGAGCGAAGTGAACCATATCTTCCGTGAAAACCACTTCGTCCGGTGCGATTTCCTTCATGCCGAAGCCATACAGGACCGCAACCGGTTTGAGACTCTTGTCCGCCGCCAGCACCGTGCTCGCCGACGGGGTATCGTGAAACTCAAACAGC
The DNA here is from genome assembly GCA_963735215.1 of uncultured Acidobacteriaceae bacterium. GTDB lineage: Bacteria > Acidobacteriota > Terriglobia > Terriglobales > Acidobacteriaceae > Telmatobacter. The sequence goes on from CAVTKF010000026.1 coordinate 669, forward strand.
TCGTAGTTGTGGGTGATTGTGATGTTCAGAGGACTTCCACAGCACCGTTCCTCATCGCCGGGCGGGAGTTCTTTCCGGGCAATCATTCCAGTCGCGGAGTCGTATCGCAACACCTGCGGAGATCCACGGAAATGTTGATTCGCGTCAACACGCATGTAGGCCAGGTAGGTGGTGGTCCCGCCGCGCGCGCTTGTTGCGTTGACCGTTTGTCCAAGTTCGGCACTGGGGAATTGGGTCTCCGGAATTCCAGCTGTTCGTAACTCATCGCGCAGAGTCTGTGCCTGACAAGCCAGAACCGCTACCGTGAGCGCGAGGAAGGCTCCGGCGTCCCGCATCAACTGCAATTTCGTTTGCCTCATAGTCCCCGCCGCATCTTCGCAGCGCGCACGGTGTTGGCCATCAGCATGGCGATCGTCAGCGGACCGACGCCGCCGGGAACCGGCGTGTACGCGCCAGCCAGTTCAAACGCCTTCGGGTGCACGTCGCCGACGATCGTCGATCCTCGCTTGGCAAAGCTTGCCTGGCGCTTCGCGTCGCCGGCGAAGAAACGGTCGAACTCCTCTATCGTCGTGATGCGATTGATGCCGACATCAATGATGGTCGCCCCGGGTTTCACCATCTCCGGCGTGATGAACCCCGGCCGGCCGATCGCGGCGACAAGGATGTCGGCCTCGCGCGTAACCGCACCGAGGTTTCGTGTTTTGGAGTGGCAGATGGTCACAGTGGCGTTCTCGTGCAGCAGCAGCATCGCAACCGGTTTGCCCACGATGTCGCTGCGCCCAACGATCACTGCATGCTGTCCGCTAATGGGCAAGTTGCTGCGTTTGAGAATCTCGATCACGCCTGCGGGTGTGCACGGCGCAAGAGCCGGACGTCCCACCTGGAGCCTTCCGGCATTTACTGGGTGAAAGCCGTCCACGTCCTTGGCCGGAAGCACGAAATCGAGCAGCGCCTTGGCATCGACCTGCTTCGGCAATGGCAATTGAATCAGGATGCCGTCGATATCGTCGCGATCGTTGAGGCTCTGGACCAGGTCCAGCATCTCCTCCGTCGTGACCGTATCGGGCGGAGTGATCAGGTCGCTGAAGAGGCCCAGCTCGGCGCAGGTCTGCACCTTGCTGCGCACATAGATCTCAGAAGCAGGCACGTGGCCGACCAGCACAGCGGCCAATCCAGGCCGGATGCCCTGCGCCGAGAGCGCCTTTACATCTTCCGCGACTTCCTTCTTGATCGCCGCTGCAATCGCCGCCCCATCGAGGACCTTTGCCATCAAACTCCCCCATCCAATCGTATCTTCTCCAGCCGCAGCCATGACCAACCCGACTCGCTCTATCGCGTTTTGGAAAACCGGTTGCGATTTATCTCACTCCGTCACTGCAAATCGTGATTTTCCTCACATTCGACAGAATCTCGGCCTTGCATACCTAAATTGAACGAAATATAAGCCCTTGCACTTCAACATCTTGCGACCTTTGTGCGGTGGCCGTCACAGTCGCCCGTGATCTGACTCACATACAGCTCTTTGTTCAAAACACCAATCTCGGTGTCGAACATGATTTGGATCACACGGGGCTTCTTTCGTTTGTCTCGTGCTGGCAGCACCAGGAGATTCGGCTGCAATGAGTGTCTTCAAAGATGTGGGGCATCTATTCCGATTCGCGGGGCTCTTTGTTCTCGCGTTCGTTATCTTTCTTGTCGTCCGAAGTTACGTGGTCCCAAAAAGTTTCGGACAATACGGTCACTATCGCGGCAATGCGATCAGTGAGATCGCGGCTCGTCCAGTGAAGTTTGCCGGTCACGAGACTTGCGAAACCTGCCATAGCGACGTGCTCGATGTGAAGAGCAAGGGCAAGCACGCGCACGTGAACTGCGAGGCGTGCCACGGAGCCCTAGCCAAGCACGCTGACGATCCGTCGTCTGTAACGCCGGTGAAGCCAGACACGGCTGTTCTTTGCGCGCGGTGTCACACGGCGAGCGCGGCTAAGCCCAAGGGGTTTCCGCAGGTCGATCCGGCCGATCACTCGAACGGGGTTCCGTGCGAAACCTGCCACCAGCCGCATAGCCCGGCAATCGATGCAACACCGACAGCCGCACCAGCCGCAGGGGGTGGGAAGTGAATCTATCGCGACGTCATTTTCTAGTTCTCATGCCGGCAGCGGCGATTGCGTGGAAGTCCGTGCTGGCCGGAACGCCGGAGCAGGCCGAGAACTACAAGTTAAGCGAGCACTGGTGGGGCATGCTGATCGATGTTCCCAAGTGCATCGGCTGCGGCAACTGCGTGCGTGCCTGCGCGGCCGAAAACGATGTGCCGGATGGCTACTTCCGCACTTGGGTGGAGCGCTACCACGTCGAAGACGAGAACATGACCAACCCCGAGGTCATCTCGCCCGACGGCGGCAAAGAAGGTTTCCCGGTGGCGAAGGAGGATGCGGGAAAGTATTTCTTCGTTCCGAAGATGTGCAACCACTGTGCCGATTCTCCGTGCACGCAGGTGTGTCCGGTGGGCGCAACATTTGTGACTCCCGACGGCGTGGTGCTGGTGGATCAGAAATACTGCCTCGGCTGCGCCTACTGCGTGCAGGCCTGCCCATACGGATGCCGCTACATTCATCCGGAGAAGAAGGTCGCAGACAAGTGCACCCTCTGCTACCACCGCATCACCAAAGGGCTGACGACCGCTTGCGCGGAGAACTGCCCGACCGGTGCGCGGCAGCTGGTGGATCTGAAGAATCCGAAGGATCCGATTCACGAATTCCTGAAGACGCATAGCGTGCAGGTGCTGAAGCCTCAAATGGCAACGGGTGCAAAAGCCTACTACAACGGGCTGGATGGGTCGGTGCGCTAATGTGCAATCTTGCAATGTTTCTTGGCGAACAGGTGAAGGCTATGAACGGCGTTGAAGGCTTCATGTATCCCAACGAAATTGGGCTGCAGTGGAGCGTGCTGATTGTTTTGTATCCATTTATTACGGGGCTGGTGGCAGGCGCATTCATCCTGGCTTCGCTCGAGCGCGTGTTTCACGTGGAAGCGGTGAAGCCGACTTATCGGCTGGCACTGCTGACGGCGCTTTCATTCCTGATTGTGGCTCCGCTGCCCTTGCAATTACATCTGGGGCATCCAGAGCGCTCGCCGGAGATGTACTTTACTCCGCACAGCACCTCGGCGATGGCGATGTTCGGTTATGTGTACCTCTGGTATTTGATGGCCGTTCTGGTCCTCGAGATCTGGCTCGACTACCGGCGCGATATTGTGCTGCTGGCACGCTCAAGCAAAGGCATATTGCGGCTCATCTATAAAGTGATGACGCTGGGTTCAGACAACATCAGCCCGCGTTCGCTGCATATCGATGATAAGGTCGGATGGATCGTTACGCTGATCGGCATCCCTTCAGCGTTTCTGCTGCACGGATACGTCGGCTTCATCTTTGGATCAATCAAGGCGAATCCGTGGTGGTCTTCGCCGCTGATGCCGGTTGTGTTCATCTTTTCGGCGATGGTCTCGGGCATTGCCGCCGTGATGCTCATCTACATGGCGGTGACGAAGCTGCGCAAGCAGGCCATCGATATCCGTTGCGTGGATGCGATCGCAATGTACCTGTTTTATATCTTCATCATCGATTTCAGCCTGGAGATGCTGGATCTTATTCACCGCGTCTACGAGGCCGATGAATCCTTCCGCAGTCTCAACTTCATGGTACATACCAAGCTGTACTTCTCGCACATCGTCATCCAGATCATTCTTGGCACGCTGACGCCGTTGATCCTTCTCTTCATTACCCAGGTGGTAAAGCTGCCGGAGCAGGTGAGGAAGCGGATGTACGTAACGTCGGGATGTCTGGCGCTAATGGGTATCTTTGCAATGCGCTGGAACGTCGTGATTGGCGGACAGCTCTTCTCGAAGAGTTTTTTGGGCTACACAACCTACAAAATGGCGCTGGTTACGCGTGAGGGATCGCTGGTGGCTGCGGGATTGACGATCATGCCGCTGTTCATTCTCTGGGCGCTGGTGAAGCTGCTTCCGCCGTGGACGTCACATCCTGCACCGGAAGCCGTAACGGGCGATTGACCTCGCGTCGTTTGCCGATCGGGTGAGTTATGAACGAATCTCCCGGTACCTTGGAATTGCTTTCAATCCGCGTGGATGAACTGGAGAAGCGCGTCCACGCGCTTGAGCATCCAGACGAAAGCAGATCGCCGGCGGCGAAACCAGTTATCGCGCTGGCAAGCGAAGCACCCGTCGGCGAATTAGGCTCCCTTCAAACAGCAAATATCTTTCCCATCCTGGGTCGCGCCATGCTCGGCATTGCGGGAGCTTATGTGCTGCGCGCGGTTGCAGAGGCAGGCCTGATGCCACGGGTTGTTGTTGCCGCCGTGGCCATTGCCTATGCCTTTGCTTGGCTGGTATGGGCCGCGCGCGCATCCCGAGTCTCTGGATTCGCACCGTTGATATATGCCGGAACGTCCACGCTGATTCTCGCGCCGATGTTGTGGGAGATTACGCTGCACTTCCGTGTTTTCAGTCCGATGGTGACGGCTGGGATATTGACGGGGTTTGCGGCGCTTGCAACGGCCATCGGATTAAAAGAAGGTGCTTCACGATTTGCCTGGATTCCGCAGAGCGTCGCCGCAATCATCGCTCTCGCTCTCGCGCTCGCGACGCACGATCTGGCGCCGTTCGCTTTTGGGCTTCTGCTTGCATTCACGGTGGTTGAGTACACAAGGGTGCGGAGCAATGCGCAACCCGTGTGGCCCCTGATCGCTCTTGTGACCGATGGTGCGGTCTGGGGAATGATCTTCATCTACAGCGGCCCCCAGAATGCGCGAGTGGAATATCCGGAATTAGGCGTCGCGACGCTGGTGTTACCAGCGTGTCTGCTTTTTGCAATCAACGCAACGACTGTAACTGGACGCGCGATTCTGCAGGAACACAAGATCACGGTGTTCGAAATCGTTCAAGTAATGATTGCGTTCGGGCTCGCGATTTCCAGCGTGCTTTTCTTCGCGCCCAACGCGGTGCTGATTCTCGGCATAGCCTGCCTGGTTCTGTCAGCGGCTGCATATACGGCGAGTTTCCGGTATCTCGGTCGTTGTGCCGCGAAGCGCAATTTTCGCGTGTTCAGCTTGTGGAGCGCAGCTTTGCTCGTGGCCGGACTGCTATGGGCACTTCCGCAACCTGGCGCCGGCATTGCGCTCGCGGTTGCAGGTTTGGCCGCGTATATCGCGGATGCCCGAATGAACTCGAATATCCTCGAACTGCACGGTGCAGTATTTCTGTCCACGGCTGCAGTGGTTTCAGGTGCGGCGCTGTACATCTTCGGCGCTCTTGCGGGCTCGCTACCAGCCGGACACTCAATGACAGTGTGGATCGTCGCGTGCGCTGCTGTTTTGGCCTATGCTGCGGGAACGGACAAAAGCGATGCTGGATGGTCGCGCCAGATGCTGCATCTTGTTCCCGCTTTACTCGCAGCGTCTATGTTGTCTGCGCTTATAGTGCGCGGCGCAGTAACGTTCACGAACCTCGCACTGCCGCAGGATGCACATCACGTTGCATTTCTTCGCACTCTTGTGATTTCCGCGATGGCATTATGCCTGGCGTTTGCGGGTTCACGATGGGGCCGTATCGCGATGACGCGCCTGGCCTACGTTGCTCTGGCGTTTGTGGCTGCAAAGCTGCTGTTTGAAGATCTGCGCCATGGACACATGGAATTCATCGCTGGATCGATCTTCCTGTTTGCACTGACGCTGATTGCGGTTCCGCGCCTGGTGCGTCTCGGAACGAAGTTGCGCACAGCTTCGCGTTCGGAAACCCCGGTTCACATTCCAAGCTGATCGATCGAGCCGGACGCAGCGCGGAGGCCAATCGCAGGACCGGGATAGTAGAACCACTCCCCCTCAAATGAAGGCGGCTACGTGCGAATGATGTTGTCGTCCGGCGTCATGGGCATGCTGCGCAGGCGTACTCCGGTGGCCGCGAAGATTGCGTTACCAACGGCAGGAGCCAAGCCGACTAGCCCTGTTTCACCCGCGCCGGCGGAAGGCAGATCCTTCCGGTCGAGCAACACGATCTCCACTTGCGGCGTGTCGCTGAAGCGCGGCACGCGGTATTTGGAGAAAAGCGGATTCAGGATCCGGCCGTTGCCGAAGAGAATCCGCTCGAACAGCGCTCCGCCAATAGCCTGCACGATTGCCCCCTGCATCTGGTTTCGCAGTCCGTCGGGATTCACGATCGCACCCGACTCCCAGGCTTCGACTATGCGGCGAATCTTCACCTTCTTTGTCGCAGGATCGATTTCTACTTCAGCGCAGGTAGCCACGAATCCGCCCTTGTCTGTGCCGCAGGCAATGCCGAATCCGCGTTCCGGCGTGGACTTGGCACTGGCCCAACCAAATTTGTCGGCCGCGGACTGAAGAACTGCCTTCAGCCGGGGATTGCTGATGTTCTTCAAGCGAAATGCCACCGGATCCATTTGCGCGGCATGCGCCATCGCGTCCATGTGCGATTCGCGGGCGAAATGGTTCGCAGTTGCGGCGAGGCCGCGGTACGAACCCGGACGCAACGGTGACTTTGCCGGGTGGTATTGGATGAGCTGGTTGGCGACATCGTAGGGCGTGCCGATGGCAGCCGGCCCGGAGTTGTAATTGTGATGCTCCCATGCCAGCAGCGTTCCATCGTGCCGTGCACCGGCTTTGATTTCCATCAGGCCAGCGGGACGGAAGTACGCCCATGTGAACTCCTCCCGCCGTGTCCACACCACTTTCACAGGTTTGCCGGCGGCCTTTGCGAGGCGCGCGGCTTCAATAGCTGCTTCGCCGGTGTGTTTGCCGCCGTATCCGCTGCCCATGTCCGGTTGGATCACGCGGACCTTTGCAGCAGGCAGCTGAAAGGCCTGCATCAACTCATCGCGCACGCCGAAGGGTCGCTGCGTGCCGGTCCACACTGTGAGCTTGCCGTTGTTCCATTCGGCAACGGCTGCGCGCGGTTCCAGCGGAGCGTGCGCAATGTACTCGACCGTGTACTGCGCTTCGAGCTGTACATCGGCTCCGGGAAGCGTATCTGCAACCGAGCCGGTAAGATGATCGGGCCGTCCTCCTGCTCCCTCTGGATTGTTCTTGAGGTATTCGAAAAGGCCCTGATTACCTTGCTGATCTGGCACGGTCCACTTGGCCTGGATCGCCGCGAGCGCCTGTTGTGCGGTGATTGCATCGCCGGCAACCACGCCGGTGAAATCTCCATCGCGCACCACCTTTACGCCGGGCATCTTTTCGGCGGCGCTGGTGTCGAGAGATTGCTGCGTTGCATTGAAGCCTTCCGGTCGCAGCACAGCACCAAACATCATCTCCGGCCGCACGATGTCTGATGGAAATTGATGCTTGCCAGTGACGAAGTCGCGACCGTTGGCCTTGGGGACCGGCGTTCCCGCAATCTTCCATTCGGTTGCCGGAGTGAACGGCGGATCACCGGCGACAGTCTTCACTAGGGCCTCGCCCCGTGTCAGTTCGCCATAGGTGAGCGACTTCGATCCATCGGGTGTTGTCACTTTTCCGGATGCGGCGATGAGTTTTGATGCATCGGTATTCCAGCGCTGCGCGGCCATCTCGACGAGAAGTTCGCGACCGGCGACGGCCATGTTCCGCAGCTGCGGAGCCATCGTCGGGGTGGTGCGGCTTCCGAAGGTTCCCATATCCCACGGAACAAGATCGGTATCGCCCATGACCATGGTGATGGAATCGAACGGGACCCGCAGTTCTTCAGCTACCGCCTGTGCCAGCGAGGTGCGAATATTCTGGCCCACTTCGACTTTCCCGGTGAAGACTTTTACCCGACCGTCGGCATCGATATGCAGCCACGCTCTGATGTCCGTGGGAAGCTCGCGACCGCCAAATGAGCGACCGGATTCCTGCCCCCACGATGGGATGGGCGCGAAGCAGACGAGCAAGCCGCCGCCGAGCGCTTTCAGGAAGTCGCGGCGATCCAGCTGGGTCCCGATCGATTGTGAGCCTGACGACTCTTCACCCATGCCATTCCCCTCGCGCTCGATGACTTGCAATCCGCGGAGACTCATCGCGCACCTCCGCCGGTTGGCTGAGCGGCAGCACGCTTGATCGCTTCGAGAATCCGTGGGTACGTTCCGCAGCGGCAGACGTTGCCGTTCATCGCGCCTAGAATCTGTTCATCATTCGGCGCGTGATGATCGCTGAGCAGGGCAGTGACGCTCATGATCATCCCCGAAGTGCAATACCCGCACTGAAAAGCGCCTTCGTCGAGAAAAGCCTGCTGTACGGGGGTGAGCCTGCCGTTCTGTACGAGGCCTTCGATGGTTGTGATCTTCGAGCCTGCAGCGGCGGCAGCTGGAATGGAGCAGGAACGTGTTGCGGCGCCATCCATCAGCACGGTGCAGGCGCCGCACTGGCCTTCGCCGCAGCCATACTTCGTGCCAGTCAGATTAAGCCGGTTGCGCAGGACGGAGAGCAGGGTCTCCTCTGTCGGCGCATTCACATTATATTGTTTGCCATTGACGTTCAGACTCAGTTCGCCCATTGCGAGCTCCAGAGGGCCACCGATCAGGCCGTTACGGGCATAAGGATAGCTCATACGACGAACACTTGTTCCGTGCGTACAAATTTAGCGCGCCGAGTGAGCACGATGCTTACGGCGGGTCTTGCCGTGTTTCTCCTCGCTTACAGCCGAGTGATATTCGCGTCGAATCTTCTCGATATCGACAGTTGGCTTTGGCATCTGGATATTCATCGACTCCATTGTCGCTACGATAATCTCCGAAACGGCCAGGTCGCGAAACCACTTGTGGTTGGCTGGAATCACAAACCAGGGAGCGTCCTCGGTGCTGCATTTGGCGAGTGCATCTTCATAGGCTCGCGTGTAGTCGTCCCAGTACTCACGCTCAGTGTAGTCGGCTTCACTGATCTTCCATCGCTTGTTGGGATCGTCGAGCCGCTGTTCAAATCGCTTCAACTGTTCATCCTTACTGATGTGGAGAAAAAACTTCAGGACGCGCGTGCCACTGTCGGCATGCAGATGCTCGAAGTTGTTGATCTGCTCGTACCGCTTCGACCAGACTTCTTTCGGCACAAGGTTGTGCACTCGCGCAATCAAAACATCCTCGTAGTGAGAGCGATTGAAGATAGCGATTTCACCGCGTTTCGGTGTCTGTGCTTCAATGCGCCACAGGAAATCGTGAGCCAGCTCTTCCTGCGTGGGCTCCTTGAAGCTGGCGACGCGGCAGCCGTCAGGGTTCATGGAGCCGACAACGTGCTTGACCACGCCATCCTTGCCGCCAGCATCGAGTGCCTGCAGACAAACGAGCAGCGAGCGTTTGCGCTCGGCGAAGAGCTTCTGCTGCAGTTCGCTCATTTTCCGGCATAGCTCCTCCGTCTTGCGGAGAGCGTGGCTCTTGCTGTGCTCGCCTTTGAAGCCCGGGTCAAAATCGCTGAGCCGCACATGCGCGCCGGGGCGAATGCCGAAATCCTTGATGAAGCGCGTGCCAGTCACTGCTTCTCCATTGCCGGGGAGTATTCGCCCCGACGAGCGGCGACATTGCACCGGGCCCGATGCACAAGAGCCTTCTGCGCCGCGGGCACGTTTGCGTCTTCGCCGTGCCAGATGGTCATGGCCGGTTCCTGGATGGCGCGTGCAAACGAGAATGCCAGACCCCATGGCATCCGGCCCTTGAATCGGGCGTTCATCGCGCTGAGGCGCGCAGAGGCAAGCTCGCCGGATTGGCCTCCGGAAAGGAATGCGACACCGGGCACGGCGGCCGGGACGGTGCGCAGCAGGCAATGTACGGTCGCGTCGGCGATCTCTTCGTTGCTGTTCTGGCGCGGGCACTTCAATCCTGGAACAACCATGTTGGGCTTCAGAATCATGCCCTCGAGCAGGACGCGCTGGGCTACGAGTTGAGCAAAAACGGTGTGGAGGGTCCGTTCCGTCACCTTCGGCGCAGCGCTCCATGGTGTGGTCACCGTCCATCAGCACTTCGGGCTCGACGATGGGCACTAGGCCGGCTTCCTGGCAGAGCGCAGCATAGAGAGCGAGGATCAGGGCATTGGCTTCGAGGCATCCCTCGCTTGGGATGCCGTCCCCGATCGTAATAACCGCTCGCCACTTGGCGAAGCGGGCACCCAATTTCACGTATTCGGCTAAGCGCTCGCGAAGGCCGTCCAGACCTTGCGTGATCATTTCGTTCGGGTGTGCCGCCATTGGCTTGGCACCGGCGTCGACTTTTATGCCGGGAATAATGCCCACCTTTTCAAGTGCCTTGGCGAATGGAATCCCGCCTCTGGTCTGCTGACGGATGGTTTCGTCCACCAGGATGGCGCCGTTAAGGTTATCGCCGAGGCCCGGGGCGGTGACGATCATGTCGCGATAGGCGCGGCGGGTCTCCTCGTTCTGAGGAATGCCGATGGCGGCAAAGCGCTTGTTGGCTGTGGGGGTGCTTTCATCCATGGCCAGCAGGCCCTTGTCGCCGGCAACCATGGCTTTTGCTGTTTCGTTCAGCTGACGAGCATCCATCTTCAGGCATCCTTTCTGATCTTGAATTCTGAACCCATCATCGAATGCAGCGCGGACACTCCCCCTTTTGACCGTGTGCGCAGCCTCACCGATTCTGATGCCACAGACCTTTCGGAGTTGTGAATTTGTTTGGCGAATCGACGGGTACAAATTGTCGCCCGACCAAAAAACCTGAGCGTCAGAACAATTTAGCGCGTCCAATCCTAACAGGAGCGGTCTGTGATGAGGATCTTCCTGAGCCTTGGGCTGGTGGTGTGCGGCGTCGCATCCGCACAGCTGACCCCGGTTCCGCCCCCACCCACAGCGACCCCGTCCCACCCCTTTTACATCACCAAAACATGGGTAGTCGGCGGAGGCGGCGACTGGGACTACATGACCATGGATCCCTCGGCCCACCAGTTGTTCATTGCCCACGGACCCAGTGTGCAGGTAGTCGACGTGGAATCTGGCGCCGTCGCTGGAGTCGTCAGGGGACTGCGCGAGGCACATGCCATCCTTCTCGATCGAGACGGATATTACGGATATATCAGCGATGGCCCGGCGGCCATGATTCGAATCTTCGACCGGCGCAATTTTCAAGTGGTTGCGAGCGTTCCAACGGGGCCGTCTCCCCGTTCCATGGCCCTCGACCCAACCAGCGGGCTGCTCTTTGTGGTGGGTTCTCAGGCAACTGCGACCGGAAACCAAACCAGTGGAACCCAGACCGGATCTTCCAGACAGGCTCAGCCCTCGCGTGCAGTTCCTCCGCGCGTCGCCGCAATGGGTGGGACGGAATCGACCATCACCGTGATCGATACGGAGAGCAGGATCCCGCTTGCGCAGGTTGTCCTTTCCGGAAGCCTTGGATTCGCGCAGGATGACGGCAACGGCCGGGTCTACATCGCCGTCGCCGATCGCAACCAGATTCTGCGGCTCGATGCCCAGGCAATCGGCTCTGCAGTGCATCGGGTCATCGATGCGCAACCCCCATCGCAACGAGCGGCAAGTACCCGTCAAGCAGCGACGCAGACCAATGTCGCCGGGACAAAGGACAAGGCACTCCTGCTTGATTGGACTCGTGGCGCGAAGCCCGCCCCGCCTGCCGAAGCCGTTCCAGATGCGCTTCCGCTCGACGCAAATTGCCAGCATCCGCGCGCACTCGCTATCGACTCGGCCCATGGCCGTCTATTTGCCGCATGCACCAATATGCGCATGGTCGCCTTGAACGCGGACACCGGCCAGACGGTGGCGGCCCTTCCCATCGGTCTCGGCGCTGACACGATCGGTTACGACCCGAATCGCGGGCTGATCTTTACGGCGAATGGGGGCAGTTCGGGCAGCCTCACGATCATCCGCCAGGACGTGACCGATACCTACTCCGTGATTCAGAGTCTGCCCACGCGCCAGAATGCGCGGACGTTGGCCATCAATCCCTCGAACGGAGAGGTATATCTTGCCAGTGTCATCTATGGGGCCGAGCTCAATAACCCACCGATCAACGGAGCGCCTTTGAAGATGAGTGCGGTCGACAGCAGTTTCCAGGTTCTCGTGGTCGGAAACTAGATCTGGATTTGATGCGAGATCGCGTTGTCTTTATTTATATAAGCTACCTATTATCAACAACTAAAGCGAAAGACCGGCACGATTAGAACCCTATTCCGAATTGTGCATGGTACTGATATTTCGCACCATTTGGATCTCGCAATCCGTTCGCTCGGGAACGTGAACCCGGTCACATCTTCGTCCCTGTTCCACGCTTAGAATTGCGAAGGTTACGGTCTGATGAATGCTCGCCGAGCAGGTTCGCGGCCTGCGTCGTGAACGATTTACGACCGGCATCGGCGGTTTAGAGCGAGCTCGGGACCTGGAGTGTGAATGGCCAAGCTGGAAGAACGCGTGAAAGCCAAAACCATGCAGGAGCGGATCGCCGACCTGCGCGCTCGACGCGCTGAACTGGAGCTTGGCGGCGGCCGGGATCGGGTCGAAAAGCAGCACGCGTCAGGCAAGCTTACGGCACGTGAACGCATTGCCGCGCTGGTCGACAAGTCCAGCTTTGAAGAGGTGGGAATCTTTGCGGTGCACCGTGCCTCCTACTTTGGAATGGCCGGCAAAGTTCTTCCCGCGGATGGCGTCGTGGCAGGAGCGGGGTCGGTCGACGGTCGTCTCATTCACCTGGCCAGCCAGGACTTTACGGTCCTCGGCGGCGCTGCGGGAGAGGTGCACTGCAGCAAGATCGTCGAAATGATGATCATGTCGCTCAAAACCGGCACTCCGTTCGTCTTCATCAACGACTCTGGCGGGGCGCGCGTGCAGGAGGGCATCGACAGCCTCGACGGTTATGCCCGAGTCTTCTACCGCAACGTGCAGCTCTCCGGCACCGTTCCCCAGATCGCCGTTATCTGCGGCCCATGTGCCGGCGGTGCAGCCTATAGTCCTGCGCTAACTGACTTCGTAATCCAAACTCGCCAGGCACGCATGTTCATCACCGGCCCGCAGGTCATCAAGCAAGTGACCGGAGAAGATGTAAGCGCGGAGGAACTCGGCGGCCCGGAGTCGCAGATGAACCGCTCTGGCGTCGTGCACCTGATCGCACAGGATGATAAAGAGGCCCTGCAGCTTTGCCGAAAGCTTCTAAGCTTCATGCCTTCGAACAATCTTGAAGACCCGCCGCGGATGCCGTTCAACTCGCGCATCAAGTCTGACTCCGACATGAACTCGATTGTGCCGGTTGATCCCAAGGTTGCGTACGACGTGCGCGGCATCGTCACGCGTGTTGTCGACTACAGCGACTTCCTGGAGATTCAACCCGGTTTCGCGCCAAACATCGTCATCGGTTTCGGTCGCCTGCAGGGACGGCCGGTCGGCATCGTTGCCAATCAGCCCAGCGCGATGGCCGGCGTGCTCGACATTAATGCCTCGGACAAGGCAGCCCGTTTTGTACGCTTCTGCAACGCGTTCAACATTCCGCTACTCACGTTTGTCGATGTGCCGGGTTTTCTGCCGGGTGTGGAGCAGGAGCGCGGCGGCATCATCCGCCACGGGGCGAAGCTGCTGTTTGCGTATTCCGCAGCAACGGTTCCCAAGATCACGGTTGTGTTGCGTAAGGCCTACGGCGGAGCGTATATCGCGATGTGCTCCAAGGGCCTGGGTGCGGACCGCGTCGTTGCATGGCCGACTGCTGAAATCGCGGTAATGGGAGCGGAAGGCGCAGCCGAGATTGTGTTTCGCCACGAGATTGAGGCGTCGCATGATCAGGCAACTCGCCGTCAGGAACTGGTGGAAGAGTATCGCGAAACTTTTGCCAACCCGTATATCGCCGCGGGGCGCCGCCTGGTGGACGAGATTATAGAGCCCGCGGAAACGCGCAGATACCTGGCGCTTGCGCTTGAGTCGTTGCACGGCAAACGCGAGTTGCGCCCGCAAAAGAAACACGGATTGATTCCGCTGTGAGGACGTGGTTGTGACACTGCATTGGACAGATCTGATTTTGATTCTGGCGTTGGTTGCTTTGGGAAGTGCAGCCGGCTACATGCTGATGCTCCGCAAGCTCCGTGAGACCGTCGCCGAACGGCAACTGAAGATCGCAGACCAGCTTGCTGCGCTCGATGACGCCATCCGCTCCCTGGAAACGCGCCTCATCGAACACCATACGATCCCGGTGGTGAACGATGCGCAACTCCTTGCCGCCGCCAAGAATGAGCAGGAGGAAATCCGTGACGCAGAAGAAACAGAGTATGTTGCCCCGGAGATTCGAGCAGTAATCGCAGCAGCTGCGGTTGCAACACTCGGTCAGGATGCGCAGATTCGGTCGATTAAACCCGCGGCGAGCCCCTGGTCGCAACAGGGTCGTGTGATGGTGCAGGGTTCGCACAACCTTCGCGTACGCGGGTAAGACCTAGAGGAGAGGGCATTGAAGCTTCGCATCACCATCGACGGCAAGGCATACGAGGCCGAGGTCGAGATTCTGGAAGCGGCCGAGAGCGCGCCGGATTATCCGCCGTACCCGCCTGCTCCTTCCGCGTTTGTCCCCCCGTCCGCTCCCGAGCCAATGATTGCGCTGCAAGACCCAGAAGCTGGAAGCAACGAGAAGGAGTGCCGCAGCCCGGTCACGGGCATGGTAATGAGAATTGACGTTGAGCCGGGACAATCCGTGCAGCCGAACGACATAGTCATGGTGCTGGAGTCAATGAAGATGGAAATGCAAATCACCGTGCCGAATGCTGCTCAAGTAAAAAGCGTGCTGGTTGTTCCAGGATCCTCGGTGAAGATAAACCAGCTGCTCGTGGAGTTCGAATAATGGAAGCTGTTGCTAGATATGAGTTCAAGGAGACGACGCACTCGGGTGAGGCCCCAGTCAATCGATCTCTCGCCGATGTGCCCGGAATCTTGTTTGTCGACCACGTGGCCATTGCCGTGAGGCAAGGCGAATTGGATGGCCAGGTGAAGGCGTACGAGATGCTCGGATTCCGGGAGATTCATCGAGAAGACGTGCATGGTTCGGACCAGGTGCGCGAAGCGCTACTGCAGATCGGCGACGGCCCCAACCTGATCCAGCTGCTTGAGCCTCTGAACGCTAGTTCGCCGGTGCAGAAAACAATCGATAAGAATGGCGGTCGCGGCGGTCTTGCTCATGTCGCATTCCGCGTCAAGGATGCCCGGCACGCCTTTGATGCAATGCGCGATGCAGGGTTCAAACTCATCGATCCGGCGCCACGCAAAGGGTCGCGCGGCACGACGGTGTTTTTTGTTCATCCGAAGTCGAAAGAAGAGAGCCCCTTCGGCGTTCTGATTGAGATCGTCGAAGATCCTGAGAGCAAGTAGAGATGGCAGCCCATAGTTTTCTGTCGGAGTTCCCGCCCGTAAGCACGGAGCAGTGGGAAAGTCTCATCTGCGAAAACCTTAAAGGCGCGGACTACGCTTCCAAACTGATCTGGCATCCGGAAGAAGGGCTCGCGGTCAGGCCATACTACAGAGCCGACGGCCTCGCTGGTCTGAGTTTTCCGGACACCGCTCCCGGAGAATTCCCATTTGTTCGAGGCGCTCGGCCGAGTGGTGGCTGGCGCATTCGCGAAAAGATCGATGCCTCCGACCCGGAAGAGGCAAATCGCGTCGCCTGTGCTGCCGTGAAGGCCGGAGCCGAAGAGATCGCATTTTCGGGCTCTACCATCAAGAATTCATCGGACCTCGCTCTTCTTCTCGCGAATCTCAACGAAATCCCCCTTTATTTCGAAGGCCTCAACAAGGAAGCAGTCCGCACCCTCATCGAGCGACTGCAGAAGCGGCCGCACGGGGCAGGCGTCTCAGCGGACATTGATCCGATGGCAGACCTTGATTTCTCTGCCGACTTGATCCGCGACCTGTCGCCCGGCTTCAGGCCCTTCTGCATCCATGCCGAGGCATTTCATGAGCACGGGGCCGGATCCATCGAAGAGATTGGATTCGTGCTCGCAGCCGCGGTGGACTTCGTGGCTGAGATGCGAGAACGTGGCCTGAACGCCGACCGCATCGCAGATTCCCTGAGCTTCTCATTTGCCATGGGGCTGGAGTTCTTCATTCAGATTGCGAAGCTGCGGGCCTTCCGCATGGTGTGGGCAAATGCAATAGAACGCTTCGGCGGGACACACGCAGCCGGGCGCGCGTGGATCCATGCGAATACGGCGCGATGGAACGAAACTATCTATGATGCGCATGTCAATATTCTCCGCGCGACGACAGAAGTAATCTCCGCCATCCTGGGAGGCGCGGATTCCATATCTGCCGGCCCCTACGATGAGTGCTACAGGCAACCGGATGAGAGCAGCCGCCGGCTGGCTCGGAACACGCAAATCGTTCTCAAGCAGGAAGCGCTTCTTTCCCGGGTTGCCGATCCGCTCGGCGGCGCGTACCTTGTCGAGTCGCTCACGAGCTCTATTGCTTCCAAGGCGTGGAAATTATTTCAGGAAATCGAGACAGCTGGCGGTTATCGAAAAGCGATCACAGACGGCGTGATGGCATCTGTGTTGGAGCGCCGAACCAGTTTGCGAGAGCAGGCTGCGGCATCCCGGCGACATGTTCTCACGGGGACAAACCGCTTTGTAGATGCATCGGAGAAAGCGCCGGACGGGTCCGACGCAGCGCGTATGAGCTCTGTGCCGCGCGTGGCAGAAGCCTTTGAGCGTCTTCGGCTGCGCACAGAGCGTTTTGAGAAACGAACAGGAAGACAACCGCGCATTCTGCTCGCGGAGATCGGCGACCCCAGGATGCGCAACGCACGCTCGCAGTTTTCGGCAGACTTCCTGGCATGTGCAGGGCTGGCATCGCGCAAACAGCAGTTCGAAAGCGCAGGGCAAATTGCCGGCTGTGATGCCGATCTGCTCGTGCTGTGTAGCTCAGATGCGGAATACTTTCCCATCGCCGGAGAGCTCTTGCCGTTGCTGACAGACAGCGGCCGCCTTGCAACAGTCGTCATCGCGGGAAATCCGGATACCGCCGAAGATCTGCGGAACCTCGGGATCACTGAATTCATTCACCTTCGCAGCAACGCCGTCGAGGTTCTTTCAAGGCTCCAACAACAGATTGGAATCGGGGATTAGTCATGCGTCCAGATTTTTCCAAGATCGATTTCAATTCAAGTGTGATGCAGGGCTCTCCGACGCAAGCCGAGTGGCTCTCGCCGGAGCATATTGCGATCAAGCCCTGGTACACTCGCGAGGATTTGACGGGCCTCGAGCATCTTGATTACGCCGCCGGCATTCCGCCTTACCTTCGCGGACCTTACAGCACCATGTACGTGATGCAGCCGTGGACCATCCGGCAATATGCGGGTTTTTCCACCGCCGAAGAATCCAACGCGTTCTACCGCCGCAACCTGGCCGCGGGACAAAAAGGCCTCTCAGTTGCATTCGATCTTGCCACACATCGCGGCTACGACTCCGATCACGAGCGAGTGAAGGGCGACGTGGGCAAGGCGGGCGTCGCCATTGATTCGATCCTCGACATGAAGATTCTGTTCGATCAGATTCCGCTCGATCGCATGTCGGTCTCGATGACGATGAATGGTGCGGTGCTGCCCATTATGGCCTTCTATATTGTTACGGCCGAAGAGCAGGGAGTTGCAGCGGAGAAGCTCAGCGGAACGATTCAGAACGACATCCTCAAAGAATTCATGGTGCGGAATACCTATATCTATCCGCCCACGCAGTCGATGCGCATTGTGGGCGATATCTTCCGCTACTGTGCAGCCCGGATGCCGAAGTTCAACTGCATCAGTGTGAGTGGTTACCACATGCAGGAGGCCGGCGCCACCGCCGAGCTCGAGCTGGCTTACACACTTGCCGATGGCCTTGAGTATTTGCGTACCGGAGTCAGCGCTGGGCTCAACATCGACGATTTTGCTCCGCGCATTTCCTTCTTCTGGGGCATTGGCATGAACCACTTCATGGAGATTGCCAAGCTCCGCGCCGCACGTGTCCTGTGGGCGAAGATCGTGCAGCGTTTCGGGCCAAAGAATCCGAAGTCTCTCGCTCTTCGCGCACATTGTCAGACTTCAGGCTGGAGCCTGGCAGCGCAGGATCCCTACAACAACGTGGTGCGGACATGCGTGGAGGCGCTTGCCGCGGCATTAGGCCACACGCAGTCGTTGCATACTAATGCTCTTGACGAAGCATTAGCGCTGCCGACGGAGTTCTCCGCGCGCGTTGCCCGCAACACGCAGATCTACCTGCAGCAGGAGACGGGCATCACGCAGGTCATTGACCCCTGGGCAGGCTCATTCTATGTCGAACGGCTCACGCACGAACTTATGCACGCCGCATGGAAATTGATTGAAGAGGTCGAAGAGCTGGGAGGAATGACCAAGGCGATTGAAGCCGGCATTCCCAAGATGCGCATTGAAGAGGCTGCAGCCCGCAGACAGGCGAGCATCGACGCTGGGAAGGATGTGATTGTCGGAGTCAACGCGTATCGCACATCCGAAGAGCCGCAGATTCCTGTTCTCGATATCGATGAAGTCGCAGTGCGAGCGGCGCAGATCGCGAGACTGCAACAATTAAAGCGTGAACGCGATCCGAAGGCAGTCGAGCGAACGCTTGCATGCCTCGAAGAGTGCGCAAACGCTGGCAAGGGCAATCTCCTGGAACGCGCCGTCGATGCGGCTCGCGCGAGAGCGACACTGGGCGAGATCTCCTTTGCGCTCGAAAAGATCTGGGGACGCTACGCTGCTGTTACACACACCATCTCTGGCGTCTACTCTGCCGGTGCCACCGACGCAGAGGAATTCAAAAAAGCGCGCGAGATGGTCATCGAGTTTGAACAGGAAGAGGGACGAAGGCCGCGCATTCTCGTCGCCAAGATGGGCCAGGATGGACACGATCGCGGCGCCAAGGTGATTGCCACAGCTCTGGCCGACATCGGCTTTGACGTGGATATCGGTCCGCTCTTCCAGACGCCCGGAGAGGTGGCTCGTTTTGCGGTGGAGAGCGATGTGCATGTCGTTGGCGTGTCCTCCCTGGCCGCAGGACACAAGACCCTCGTGCCTGAACTGATCGAAGAACTGCGCAGGCTCGGACATGAGGACATTGCAGTTGTCGTAGGCGGCGTGATTCCTCCGCAGGATTACGAATTTCTCTACAACGCCGGGGTCGTCGGCATTTACAGTCCTGGGACAGTGATTCCCATCGCGGCGCAGCATATGCTGCGGGTTCTCAGCCCCAGTCGCGTTGGTGGGCGGTGCTGATTGATCGATCTGACCGATTTGACCAATGCGAACCAGAGCGCGCTGCACGTCAAGCCCGGATGCGCAACGCCGTCGCAGCCAACAGTCATGCCGCGTGCCTCAAAACGCAAAGAGGGTATCTCCCCGGGGCAATTGGTTGAAGGAATCCTGAGGGGCGATCGCTCCGTGCTGGCCAGAGCCATCACGCTGATGGAGAGCTCGCGCGCGGAAGACCGCCAGTTCGCCGAGCAGATCATTGAGGGATGTCTGCCTGCGAGTGGCAATTCGATCCGCGTCGGAGTGACTGGAGTTCCAGGCGCCGGCAAGAGCAGCCTCATCGAAGCACTCGGTAAATATCTCATCACGCAACGCAACGAAAAAGTAGCAGTGCTTACCATAGACCCCAGTAGCCAGCTCAGCGGCGGTAGCATCCTCGGCGACAAAACACGCATGACGTATCTTGCGTCCAGCGACATGGCATTTATTCGGCCGTCCCCTTCGCGCGGCACACACGGTGGGGTGGCGCAGAATACGCGGGAAGCAATCCTGTTGTGCGAAGCTGCCGGTTACCGGAACATCCTTGTCGAAACGGTAGGCGTCGGCCAGTCCGAGGCGGCGGTGCGCGAGATGGTCGACTTTTTCCTTCTCGTCACACTGGCAGGCGCAGGCGATGAATTGCAAGGCATCAAGCGCGGCGTTATGGAGATGGCTGACCTCGTGGTGGTCAACAAGGCCGACGGCGACAATCTTCGGGCCGCCGAACGTGCACGCACGGAAGCCGAAAATGCATTGCATTTCATGGCCGCGTCATCCTCGGGCTGGGTGCCACGGGCAATCGCGTGTTCGGCGAAAACAGATCACGGAGTGGCGGATCTGTGGTCGTGTGTCCTTGAATGTATGACTGTCATAAAAGCAAGCGGCTGGTTTGCGCAGGCCCGGCAGGAACAGGTGCGCCAATCGATGCATGAGAGCGTCGAGCAGGGATTGAAGCAGCTGTTTCGCTCAGATCCGGTCGTACGGCAGCGCATGGCCATGCTCGAGCAAGAAGTGCTGGCAGGGCAAACGACAGCCGGTCGCGCAGTCCGCGATCTGCTCGCATTCTTCGCATCGAGAATCGCATCCGGGTCGGGCAGCTGAGTTGTCCTAATTTGTCGTCAGCCTGCGTTGGTGCAAGGCGCGGCATACAGGCCGACGGAAGCAAAACAGCGCGAATCTCATCAGCGCGGACAATGGAGTCCTGGTTGGAAGCTACGCTTTCAAAAACAGAGAGAACACGGTTCCTCGATACTTCCCGTTCGTTCTGCTCCGGAACCGCAGCGTCCCCTGATGTTTCTTCACTGTCTCCGAGCTGAGCCACAACCCCAGCCCCGTTCCTGTAGCGGGCTTTGTCGTGAAGAACGGCTCAAACACATGATTCCGCACCGGCTCTTGAATTCCGGTACCGGAGTCCGCAATCATCACCCGGACGCCTTCTTCGCCCGTTACCGGATCCGAAGCCTTCCGCACGTGCACAACTAGCCGC
>CAVTKF010000027.1:0-9803 GCA_963735215.1 uncultured Acidobacteriaceae bacterium
GTGGTCTGTTTGCTTGTGGGCCGTAATTCATTGGCTCACCGGTACTGATTGAGGTTGCAAGCGGACGCTGAGGCCTTTCTTGCGATTGCCCCTGAATCTCGCCGCACTCTTCCTAACAAACTCCTGCACGCTCAACGGCCCTCGCCCCGTTTGCGTGAAGACGTCGTTCGACATCCGGTCATAGCTTCCCGCGCGGTGCAGGTCTGCCATTTTTGCGAGGTGGTTCACCGGGTGAACCGCCACACCGATTTCAGCACACCGTCGGGACGATGGCTTACGGCGTTCCTTCCGGCAGCTCTTCGCCCGCCTGGGACACACTCCAGCATCAGCCGTGAAGAATGGGAGTTCCGAATGGAGCACTCGTGAGACCGCCGTCAACCATCGGCTCGACCGCGTTGATGTACGACGAATCGTCCGAGGCAAGGAAACGTACAGCTCCAGGGAATCTTCTCATGCTTAACATGGGGTCGCAATGAAAGGATGTCATTGTCTTATTCCCCAAATTCTGAGCGATGCTTTTCGACAAACTGTTCAACCGTCATCGGAGGACGACCGCCAATCTCCTGGACATAGTCATTCGTCCCACTGAAAATCCCATTTTGGTGGTCGATAGCGATCTCTTTTAAATGTTGGAGAACGAAATCCGGGCCTGCGCCTCCAGCCTTGTCTGCTTCGGCGTACGCTGTAGCGGCGGTATTTCGAGCCAGGCGACGCGGCCGGCTACTTATGATCTCGCCATACTTCTCAATTGAAACCTGCTCGAAGTGAAGTTTCTTTCCGAGCACGCTTCCAATGATCTGAGAAAGTTCTTCATGGTTATGTTCCACTGGTCCAACAAGAGGATACGTTTTTCCCGCATGTGCTTTCGGATTTTCCAAGATTCCGATAATCACTCTGGCCTGATCTTCTCCCGCGATGGGAGCATGGCGGCCAGTGCCGAACGGTACGACCCATGTCCCCTGACGGATCATGGCGGCCCCATAGAGCATCCACTCCGAAAAGAGTGTCGGTCTGATGTGGCTGACGGGCACCCCGGACCAGTCAAACGCACGCTCCGATAGCCAGTGTGCTAGCGCGGCATGGCTTTTAGAGTCTCC
Source organism: uncultured Acidobacteriaceae bacterium (assembly GCA_963735215.1). GTDB lineage: Bacteria > Acidobacteriota > Terriglobia > Terriglobales > Acidobacteriaceae > Telmatobacter. Next base: position 1,098 of record CAVTKF010000027.1, read on the forward strand.
GCGTGCCGACTTTTGTGACATGTTGACGATGATTTTGACGCCAGCCTCTTTTGCAGCCTGAGCAAATCGAACACTTGCATCGACGATCCCCGGTCGAATGGGATAAACGAAATATGCTCCGTAGATTCCACGAAGGGCGGAACGCACCGATTCCATGTCGAGAAGGTCACCAAAAACGACCTCTGCGCCCAATTTGCGGAGTCGTTCCGATCTTTCATCCTCTCGGTGAGCAAGCGCTCGGACGGCGTGTCCCTTTTCAAGTAGCTGTTCAACAGTCTCACCACCGGTTGCGCCGGTCGGTCCCGTTACAAGGAATTTCTTTTCTGATTTCATTTGATTCCCCTTTTTTGGCCTTTTGTTGCTGTTGGAGCCGGAACGATACATCAGGCAATTGTTTCGAGATGGCTGAGGCCCGGGTCTCGACTCTAACCGACTCTTCTCTTCGAACCAAACGACGCGCCAACTGTGGCCACCGCTCTGTCCCACCTTACCTCGGGCCTTAACCACCTTGAGACCCCCCGGTGCGATCAGCCGCGAAGAATGGCAGCTCCGAAGGGAGCGCCCGTCAGTCCGCCATCCACCATCAGCTCGACCGCGTTGATGTACGACGAATCGTCGGAGGCAAGGAAAAGCACGGCCTTGGCCAGATCTTCCGGCTCGCCCCAACGGCCAAGCGGAACCGTGGAAGAGAAGAAGTCGGAAAGTTTTGCGGATTCCTCTGCCGTGGCATTGGCGCGCGCCCCGCGCTTCCAGATGGGAGTCTTCGTCGCTCCCGGGGCCACCACGTTCACGCGAATCTTGCGCGGTGCAAGGTCTGCGGCGATGGATCGCGCCATCGAGACGAGTCCGCCTTTCGTGGCAGCGTAGGCAGCCACGCCTGGTTGACCGAGATAAGTGTGCACCGATCCGTTGAAGATGATGCTGCCGTTGTCGTTCATGAGAGGAGCGGCTGAATTGACGGTAAAGAAAGCACCGTTGAGGTTGGTGTGGACTACCTTCTCGAAGATGGCTTCGTCGGCCGTGCCAGTCGGCGTTCTGCCGGAAATGCCTGCATTGGCGAAGACGATGTCAAGTTTGCCAAAGTCTTTGGCGAGATCAGCGAAGAGCTTCTTGCGGTCCTCCGCAACCGTAACGTCGGCGCGATAGCCGCGCGCTTTCGATCCCAGCTCGGCGACCGCTTCATCCAGTGTCTGTTGATCGCGACCGGTAATTGCGACTTCCGCGCCTTCTGCAACGAAAAGGCGGGCAGTGGCCAGGCCGATGCCGCTGTTTCCGCCGGTAATGAGAGCCTTTTTGCCTGCGAGCTTCATGATTCCTCCTCCTGACGGTCATTAACTATGATGACCGTCATACTTGTGATATGATGATCATCATAGATGGAGGATGCAGGAAAATTATGCGCTACCCTGCCAAAGAGACCGCCACCAGACATGAACGGATTGTGAAGGAGGCTTCCCGCCTCTTCCGTGAACGGGGATTTGAGAATGTAACCGTGGGTGAGGTGATGAAGGCCGCAGGCCTGACGCATGGCGCGTTCTATGCTCACTTCGGCTCGAAAGAAGAACTCCAGGCAGCTGCCGTTGCATACGGACAAGAGCTTTCGGCAGGCCGCGCTCGGAGCCATGGTGCAACGAAAAAGGGCAGGCGCGTGTACGCTGACCGATATCTAAGCCCGAGGCACAGGGACAATCCGGGCGACGGCTGCACCATGGCCGCATTGGCGCAGCAGATAGCTCGCTCGACGCCTGAACTGAAAGCAGCCTTCGAGCGGGGATTCGAGGAAATTCTCTCCGCGGGCGGCGGAGATCGGAAAGAAGCCATCTTTCAGTCGGCCGCAATGATCGGCGGCGTTGTGCTGGCTCGCGCCGTGTGGGATGGCCGGTTCTCGGAGGAAATCCTTAGAAGCGTTCGACAAAAGCTCGGCTGATCGTGCCCTCGCGAAATGCGAATGTCACTCTTGTGATCTGGAAGCGAACAAGTTCGTGGATGGTCGCCAACCCGGAAGTGTAATTCTTCAGAGTTGGGAGAGCCGACTGGTGTTCCCGTACCCCTGAACAGAGCCGTGAACCGAAATTCTTGCACTCTACCTCGACGGGTCACAAATCAAAATAATCGCCACTCCTGTCTCCCGTCAGGAGACCTGCGTTTTTAAGGCCCAATACGCATGAACTCCAGATCGATGCGCGCGTGAAGCCGTTCGCTGAAACCAACAGGAAGTTCGAAGACGCGATCATCGGCAGTCAGAATGATCACGTTACGCGTGGAGTCCAGAATGGCCGAGCAGATCTCGCAGTGATCCAGGTGCTTTTGCACTGTGTCCCGCGTTTCCTCCGGGAGCGTTCCGTCCAGATATTCAGAGATGTAGTTCCAAACGTGCTTGCAATCTATGACCATGGGAGCCACCTCCTCTTCGATGTTCGATTTACTGTCCTTAGCTGAGGGGCCAGTTGCTTTTGTAGCATCATACGTGCACGATGCAATCGGACCTTGACGCTGGGGATACTGATATTCAATGCCTCTGCTGTCTCGTTAATAGTGAGTTCCTCTACATCACGCAGAAGGAACACCTGCCGATAGATTTCCGGAAGCTGCTCAACCGCCCGCTGAATCAGAACCCGGACTTCTTCGCGTTCTACAGCCTCGGAAGGTATTTCTCGCCAGTCACGTAAGAGGGCGGGTGAAATGCCCTTATCCTCGTCCGGCAGTTGATCGAGGGGTTCCATTCGAACGAGAGCCTGCCTGCGGAGGCGGGTCCTCGCCTCGTTGATCGTGATGCTGATAAGCCACGTGCTGAATTTGGATTCAGCGCGGAAAGAAGACAGCTTTCGGAACGCCCTAACGAATGCTTCTTGCGCAACATCCTCTGCATCTGCCTCGTTCTTCATATACGACAGAGCCATGACGTAGACGCTTCGCTCGTAGGGACGGATCAGCTCATGATAGAGCTGAATTTCCCCTGCGAGGACAGCGGCAATCATCTCCGACTCTGTGCGATTTGAGATTTGAGGCACCTTCACTACTCAACAGCTTTCAGCCGCTTGGCGACGAGAGTATCAACTGCAAAGAAACCTGCCCCAAAGATCAGAACCATCAGAGACGCAAACAGAAAGGTATAGGGATCCGCCGCGTAGAACTTTCCTGGGTCGGAAAGGATCGCAGAGAGCGCTTCACGGTCCGCGGTCCAGTATGCAACGAACATGTTGCACGCCAGCAGGAGTGCGACGGGTCGCGAAAACAAGCCCGAGCATAAGAAGAATACCGCCGACAAACTCCAGGGTGGAGACAAAGGGGGCAGTAAAACCTGGGAACGGGATATTGAGACTGGCGAAGAACCCCGTAATTTTCGCCAAGTTGTGTAATTTTCCCCACCCGGTCTGGGCAAATTGAAATCCCCAGTAGAGACGCACCGCCAGAAGCATCACGGACTGAAGGGATGAAGACGCCGATGCGATCCGGCGATAAAGGCGTAGCAGATGAGCCATCGTTTCCTCGTGACGTATGCCTCGTTTTGCGACTAGCGAGAACATCGTTTTGCCTCGTTAGAAACATCAGGGAATGTTTTGGTTACAAGACATGTGCGAGGGCAGATTGTGTAACCGTTTCGCGTGGCCATACGTCAGATGTTCGCCGTATGGCTGGAGGTATCCCAAATGCAGCTTCGTCCCGCGTTCGCAGTTTCGCTTGCTCTCCTGGCTGTCCCACTGAAGTCGCATGCCGCTTCTCCCGACAGTTCTTCAGCGCCACGCCGTCATCGGTGGCGATCGTAGAACTCTTCACTTCGGAAGGATGTTCCAGTTGCCCGCCGGCGGACGCCCTCCTCCGGCAAATCAATCTGAAGCAGACGAACGCGGGACAGCTGATCGTCGGCATCAGTGAACACGTGACGTACTGGAATAATCTCGGTTGGAAAGATCCATACTCCTCGCCAGTGTTCACGGATAGACAGAGCGTCTACGCTTCGCGGCTTTCGTCCGAGGGCTCCTACACGCCACAGATGGTCTTGAATGGTCGCGATCAGTTTGTGGGCAGTGATGGCCCTGCGCTCGAGCGAGCTCTTCGCGATGATGCTCGAAGAGAACATTTCGCGCTCAGCATCGTCTCTTCCACGCCTACTTCCGAAGGGATCGACGTGAAGTTCGCGTTCGCCGGAAACCCATCGAAGCCCCTCGATATCATCGCAGTTCTCGCGGACGATACGGATCGGTCCAACGTTCTGCGCGGAGAGAACAGCGGCAGGCAACTTCAACACGTCTCCGTCGCTCGCTCGATGACGCGCGTAGCGACGGTGAGGGATGGAGGCGAGCAAGCTGTCCATGTTTCGTTTCCGGAAGGGCTGTCGGCAGGTGCGGCTCGGGCCATCACTTGATCCTCTTTGCTCAGGAGCCGCACCAGGGCGCGATCCTCGGGGCGACCACGATGCCTTTCTGAGAAAGGCGAGACAGGCTGTAACCATCCGCTTCCTTAAGCTTCAAACATGCGGCAAGGTAAGGGCACTCATTGAAATCCGAATGCACTCCTCCAGGCCATCTGCATCAGGTAGTAATCAATATCCCGAGGCATAGAGCCCTATGCCCAACCGACGAAAGGAACTCTTCATGAAGAGCAACAATGTAAACAACCTCGTGCTGGCCGCGGCTTTCGCCGGCCTTCTTGGCGGCACCACTGCCCGTCTCAACGCCCAACCTGTTTCCGGACACTCGGAAGCGACCGCCAGCTCCTCCGCATTTGCTGGTGTCGCGGTAGCAGCCGATCAGAAGGACCTGCCCAAGCACGCCTGCAAGGGACAGAACGACTGCAAGGGCCAGGGCGGCGGCGACAAGAAGCACGCGGGCAAGAATGCCTGCAAGGGTCAGGGCGCTTGCGCCACGGACGGCTCCAAGAAGTAACCCCAACCCGTGCAGGAGGCTCAGTCTCCCGATGGACCTCCTGCACGGATCTCTTGCGTCACCCAGGATCGGAGTACACATGCCTGCCAATCGTTTCAATGGATACACCGACTACGGCGTCGGCATCGGCCTGAGAGTTCCACACTACGACCACATTCTCTCCAAGAAGCCGGTGGTGGACTGGTTCGAGATCATCTCGGAAAACTACATGGTCGATGGCGGCCGCCCCCTCAAGATCCTCGATCAGATTCTCGACCAATACCGAGTCGTTCAGCATGGCGTCTCGATGTATTTCGGCAGTGCACAGCCACTGAATCGCGACCACCTGAAGCGCATCAAGGAACTGACAAAGCGAACGAAGACTCCCTGGCTGTCCGACCACCTTTGCTGGGGCAGCGTCGACGGCCGCTATACTCACGACCTGCTGCCGCTCCCGTATACATTTGAAGCGATTCGCACGACGGCTGAGCGCGTGCGCATGGTACAGGACTATCCTCGAAATTCCCAGTCGCTGTGGAAAACGTCAGCAGCTACGCGGAGTATCACGAGTCGCAGATGACCGAATGGGAGTTCCTGAACGAGGTCGTCCACGCCGCGGACTGCGGCATCCTCCTTGACGTGAACAACATCTACGTCTCATCCCAGAACCACGACTTCGACCCGATGGAGTACGTGAACAGCATTCCCGCCGAGCGCGTAGCCCAGATTCACATCGCTGGACACTCAAAGTTTGAGAAGTACACGCTCGACACCCACGACCATCCCGTGCTCGATCCCGTATGGAGACTGTATGCTCGCGCCATCGAACGGTGCGGCCCAACCGCAACGCTGCTTGAGTGGGACGACAATATCCCCTCCTTCGAAGAGGTCCACGGCGAGGCTCTCAAGGCGAATCGTTTCCTGCTCGCTACAGAGTCCAGCGCGATCCCGGCGGAGATCTCACAGCTCGAGGAGGTACACGCATGAACCTCCTCGAACTTCAACGCCGCATGGCGGAGGATGTACGCCGACCTCTGACGGCCGACTTCGAGATGCAGGAAACCACGGATGACGGCGCATCCGTCGAGGCGATCGCAGCAAGCTATATCAGTCCCAACGACCGGCTCTCCTCGTTCGAGCGCCTTGAGATCTACAATCGCCAATATTGGTTTCGCTTAATCGGCGCGGTATCCGAGGATTTCCCGACCCTCAATGCCTTGCTTGGCGCCAAGCGCTTCGACTCTCTGATTCTGGCTTATCTGAATGAGAATCCGTCCACGTCCTGGACGCTCCGGGATTTGGGTGCGAAGCTGCCACAGCTTTCTCGAGGCTCACCCGGATTCACAGGCCGTCGCCATCGTCTCGCTGTCGATGTCGCGAGGCTAGAGTGGGCATATGTAGACGCGTTCGATCGGAAACACCGAACCCCACTTGCAACAGAAGAGGCGCAAGCGATAGGACCGGAGTCCAAGCTGTCTTTCAGCCGCACCTTCAATTGTTGGAACTGAACTATCCCGTCGACAACCTCGTGCTCACCGTCAAGAAGCACGCCCCGGAGTCCGAGATCGTGAGCAATGCAGCGAACCGGCGCGAATCCCAGACCCGCCTGAAGCTACCCACGATGAGACAAGAACGAGTCTGGTTAGCGGTTCATCGCTTTGACGATTCTGTTTACTATCGCCGAATTGATCGAGAAGCATTTCCTGTTGCTAAGCGCTTTGCGTTCCGGCGCATCCGTCTCTGAGGCTGTGACACGTGCCTTCGAGAAGACGAAGCTCAACGCAGAAGAGCAAGCGAACGTGTTGCGCGAGAGCTTCGCTCACGCGTCCGAATTGGGCTGGTTTTGCCTCCCTGAGGCGGAGGAAAATTCTAAGGTTCTTTAGTTAACTGCTGATGCCCTCAGACCGAGAAGGGTCCGCTAGGCTCATTGCATCGCGCCTGCGGGCTTGATCCCGACAAACGAATACAACGGTGGGCTTTCAGTCTGACCTCCCTTCGCTCTGCCGAAATGCTAAGAGCGCGCTTTACGCGACCTGCGCTTAGATACGTCACCTAAGCAGACGACACAACACTAATATCTCGTCTCACTACTCGGTCTACTAATAACGAATACGTCAGTCAACGATTGAGTAAACGCACCTCAAGGACTCGTCACTCGCATGATGAGCCACCAAGAACAACGCTAATAGTCAATTGTCGCGCTACGCAAATACTCCGGTCATTAGAATTATTAGCTCGCGAAAAGTTACAAGTGCATCGTAGTTATCTATTGGGACTAGTCGTCGCCTTAGTGACCAAAAAATGTGATTATAGTTGGCATTTCGTGTAACTAATCGCGAGCCAATCATTCTTATAACCACACGGCTAGGTGCAGAGGTTTCGCTCGACATACTCGTCGTGTAGCCTCTCTAAGGAGTTCGACAATGATTCCAGTATTTCGTGGGTGCTTCCCTTTCGGAAGCGACCTGAGTGTGTCCGCTTTGCGGTCTCGCTTATTCTCCTCCAGTAAGCTACTCATCTTGGCCAGTGCGACAATGATGAGTGGTCTCGTACCATCAACGGCGTTCGCGCAAAAAACTGTGGCAGCTAAGCCACCCGTGTCTCCTGAGATGCTGGCCGTGCACAGCAAGGCAAAACGTCCAGTGGCAACGACTCCGGCAACGACACCTGCCACTACGTCGGTTGCCGCGACTTCGCCCGGCTTCAACTCAGAGCAGGGCTTTGGCGGAACTGCCCGAGTGAGTCCAGGGCCGGGATGTAATCTATTCCCTGCGCCCGCCTCTACCGGCGCCGCTGTTGGTCTGTCATACTTTGGGCCACCTCCATCCACCGTTAATCCGAGCTTAGTCGGACCTGTTCAACTCTTGAACTCAGGCACGGTCAATGCTTTGAACGGGACTATCACCCTGCCGCTTTACAAAGGTACTGTTAAGGGCAAAATCGTTTGGTACATTCTCACAGATGTTTCCGACCAGGGAATCGCCAACGAACTCGGGCTGAACTTTTCGGCCAAGCTGGGGTTCGCGGAGAATGCTGCCAGAACCGGCACACTCGATGCAAACGGAAACATTGTCTTCGATGCAGGAACTGTGGATTTCAGTCCCCAACGGAACATCGTGCCGGGGCCCGCTGGACAGGAATTTCCGCCGAAGTCGTTCGCTCCGGGGGAAATTGGAGACAAGAACTATAGTCCGTTTGTAACCATCACGAATGCTGGCAACGTGGTCTACAACGCTCCAATGATTGCATACAATGTCGACGCGAGTGAGATCAATTTCCCCAACGGAAATGTTGATTATTCGAAGGTCCACGATGCGGTGGCTGCCATCGATACAGTCAACATGACGGTGACGCTGAACCTGGTTAACGGCTTCAGCTTCGGCAGACCCATTTGGTACATCTCCATGGACTCAAGCATCCCTCTGGCGGCGGCGATCGAACACAACACCTACGCACCTTTGATGGCTAGCCTTCTTTTGGGCCACGACGACAGTGCCTTCAGCCCGATCGAGCGCATCTTCATTGCAACGAACGGTCCGGAGGCCGGAAGCTGCAACAACCCTCTGCGCCAGGGTCTTTCTGCAGACCTCGCGGATGGATTCAGGCCGAACAACACACTCGGCGGTATTCCCACGATCGCACTGGACTACAGCCCGGCGTGGGATGCCAACCTTTACGAGTGGACTCAGGACGCTATCAACCAGGGATACCGGGGTCAACTTCGCGAGGAGTTTCAGATATTGACCTTCGTCCAGGATGGATTGTTGACCGGCCCTGGCGGAGCTCCGTTCGGCAGCGCTGGCTTCTCCATCAATTGCCCAATCGTCCAAAGATTGAATTG
>CAVTKF010000028.1:0-31224 GCA_963735215.1 uncultured Acidobacteriaceae bacterium
AAGATGCGCGGCAAGCGTCACCGGGATCCTCTCCATTCAGAAAATCTTGTGGAAATCTGACGGCAAAATCGATTTTGTCCACGATCTTTATTGCGTCTTTATGTTGCCATTGTTCAACTCGGAACAAGCCACCTATTCGGTGGTGGCCCGCCGGGGTGCGGTAAAACGCTCGCCCTCAATCCTGGTTCCTGCTTTCGCACAGGCGCAAGGGGTCGCAGCCAGCGGAAGCGATTTAAGTCCGCACTAGTTCTGCAACTCGTGCGGTCAGGTCATGTCTTGTCACCAATTTCGCCTGTCACCAAGATGCCGCTCAGGCAAACGGGAGGCGTTTGCCCGGTAAGCGGACTTTCTAACTTCAATCGACCACCATTCATATATCGGTGGAGAAAGCTGGTGAGACGGAATGTATTCTCGTTCATCTTCCATTTTGCAAATGTGTCTAGCAGGCGTAGTAGCGATCGCCATTTCCGCGGCCGCGGCGGCGCAGACCAAAACGCCCGCTCCTGCAGCCGCGGCGGTGCAGACCACCACTACACCGACTGCTCCCGCGAAACCGCTGTTACTGCGACTGCGCGGGTCCGCTCACTACCCCCGCCGTCACCGGGCCCCCGCAATGGCTACCCCCGGCTATGTTCGATGCCGGTCCCCTGGGCAAGATTGCAGCCAACGGCATAGTCACTGGCTTTGGCATGGTGCAAAGCAATCATGTCCCTGGTGACAATGATGGGCAAGCCGCCCTGAGCAACGGTCAAATCTTCATTCAAAAAGCGGACGGAAATTTCCAGTGGTATCCAGGCCGGCGCGTATTCCTTCCGACCCTCGGATGCCGTTCCCCAATGCTCAGAATACCGTGAGCAATTTGTATGGGCCTGTTCCGATCGCCTGGGCGAAAATCGATGGGAAAGACCACGTAATTCCTGATCGGGCAACTTCCCACGCTGATGGGCGCTGAGTCCACGTTCACGTACCAGAACTTCAACATCGAGCGCGGCATCATTTGGAACCAGGAAACCGCCGTCAACCGTGGCATCCAGTTGAACCAGACAATTGGCAAGTACGTCACCGCCTCGCTGAGCTGGAATGACGGATATTATTCCGATCGCTATTCGTTGCTTTCCGGCTCCATGACTTACACAAAGGGAGCCCATACGCTGGTATACGACGGAATGGGGAACCTCGGACAGACTGTGTTTCAAACGGCAGCTACGCCGATGCAAAACAACGGCAGCCATGTATGCCGTCATCTACACCTACTCCAAGGGTCCATTGATCATTCCCCCTTACTTCCAGTACAGGAACGTATCGCAAGAATACGGAGGTGGGCGTTGTCAAGTCCGCATCCGCGACCGGCGGCGCAATCAACGTCAGCCACGCTTTCAAGCGCGGCTTCTCGCTTCCGGCGCGCTTGGAATACTCACAGTTCGGGAACGCTGCCGAGAGCGGTCAACCTGCTCGTTTGGCCCTGGCAGCTCCGGCACTTTCACCGCGACGCCAACCTACCAAAAGGGTGGTTCTTCATCCGCGGCGATCTCCTTCGTGGATGCCATCAGCTATGCGCCGGGCGATGACTTTGGCAACACCGGAACCGATGCCGACCAGTTCGCGGGGTCGCTGAATTCGGCTTCATCTTTGGTCAAAACATAACGGAGAAATAACCGCACGAACGCGAAGCCATTGACTACACAGGGCAGCTACATGCCGATCTCTCTATGGTGCAATTGACTGGAGTGGCTGTGATCAGTCTGCTTAGTCAAATAGACGGATCCGCCAGAGGCTCGGTCTGGCAACCTGCGTGGACTCTCTGAGAAGCGTGATTTTAGAGAATTCTTTTTCTTCATTTCATCCTTATGGCCTGAAGACCTAAGATTCTCGCGAGTTCAGGAAATCAGATCAGATGGGCCCGGCCGCACAGACGTGACGGGCCGGCGATGAAAACAGATAACCGGGGACAACCGCCGGAGCAGCCACGATCAACTCACCTCAGGAGAATGCTCATGGCAGATCAAAAAGCACCACAGATGCAGGCCACGCTCGGGCTAACCGGGCTGACCAGCAACGCAATGGCGCTTATTGCCCCCGGCGCCTTCCTCTGGCTCACGTTCTTCATCCAGGCCACCACCGGCGTTGCCGGCCAGCCGTCAACTGCGCCGGCCATGTGGATCGGCATCTTCGCCGCCTTGCTGCTCTGCCTGGCCACCGCCGTGGCCTACGCCGAGATCTCCAAGCTCTATCCCGGCACCGGCTCCAGCTACTACTACGCCGAACAGGCCATGCTCTCCAAGGACAAGCGTTCAAGTATGCCCGCGTCGCCAAGTTCATTGTCGGCTGGGGCTCGCACCTTTACTACTGGGTGTATCCCGGCGTGATGGTGGCCATCACCGGCATCTTCGTCGGCTACGTGGTCGGCTTCCTGTTCCCCAACGTTCATGAGCGGCTCGAACCCCGGGCCGGTGTTCATGGCGCTGGTCGCGGTTGTCTTCTCGTTCTTCGTGGCGTGGATCGCATCAAAGGGCGCGGGTGCTTCGACGGCCGTCAACCTCGCCATCAACGTGATGCAGATTTCAGCGCTGATCGTCTTCAGCGTGCTGGCGCTCGGCTACCGCTTCAAGCCATCCGGCGGGAACGCGGGGCCGACCACTTCCAATACGATTCGCAGACGCTCGCGACCTACTACCTACCAGTTCGCGACCAATGCCAAGGACGGCTCGACCATGCGCGACGCCAGCGGCACGCCGCTGCCGCTGCTTGACGCGGCCGGCAAGCCGGTTCCCTTCGTGATCACCTATCCCGACCACGGACGCCACCGGCAACATCCTGACCCATCCGAATGCCGCATCGGTGATTGCGTCGCACAAATTCAGTTGGATGTTCATTCAGGCCACGGTCGCCATTCTGATCCTGGTCGGCTTCGAATCGGTGACCTCGATGGGAGGCGAGGCAAAGAATCCCACCAAACATATTCCCATCGCCGTCATCGCATCGCTGCTGATTCAGGGGCTGTTCTGTTACCTGTTTGAGTATTTTGCGGCAAACTACTTCCTCAACTCGGGGTATACGATGCAAAGCGCGGCCGGTTCCGCCGCGCCCATCGGCGACATGATGATCATCGTCGGCGATGCGCTGCTCGGCCAGGGCCATGGCAAGTACTTCATGCTGGCCGAAGCCTTCACCGTGTTCCTCGCGCTCATCGGCACCACGCTGAGCTGCATGAACACTGGCGCCCGCGTGACCTACGCCATGGGCAAGGACGACGAGGCTCCCGAGCACTTCGGCATGCTGCATGCCGAGTCGCTCTCGCCGCGCCGCGCCATCTGGACACTGGCGGTCGATCTCCGCGGTCATCGGCGTCGTCGCTGTCTCGCTGGTCTTCGCCGATGCCGGCGCGCCTACCGATGCGACGATTGCCGCGCTGCCCCACGGCATCTTCTCGAGCTTCGGCTACCTGCCGCACGACACGCTGGCCGCAGCTGCCCAACTCGCTGCTGGCCATCACGCTCACTTCCAACTTCGGCACGTTCATCCTGTATGCGCTGAGTTGCTTCCTGTGCATCGTGGCGTTTCACAAGCGGCCCGACCACAACTTCCTCATGCACACTGCTGATCCCGGGCTTCGGGCTGCTGGCCAACCTGAGTCTGCATGGCGTTCTACCTGGCCGGGCCGTTCTTCAACCTGGGCACCAAGATGGAGCCGCTGACGGCGCTGGGAATTTCGGCGCTGTGGGGCATATACGGGGCCTTTACTTCATCCGATCCTCCAAGAAGCCAAGGGCAAGGCGATCCTGCTCGAAGCAAGCAGACCTCGTCTGTAACCTCGTAGCTCTAATCCCAACCGCTGGGTGGAATCTCCTCGATCACTCCGAGGACTTGAGGCAGAGAGATCCACCCATTGGTCTTTTTGAAACGAATGATTCAAGACTTCATCGTATGCCGTCTCCTGCGGCGCTCAGAAATCTCCAGGCGGCGGCGCCTTATGTTGGATGTACAGTACGGCCAGGCAAGCGATCTCGGCAAGGTTCGAACCAACAATGAAGATGCGATGGGATCGTTCATCCCGTGTCGCGCCAGCAGGCCCGCTCCCACGGCTATCTCTTTGCGGTCGCGGACGGCGTGGGCGGCATGGACCTGGGCGAAGTGGCGTCGGCCACCGCCATCTCGGTGCTGACCGAGGAATTTGAAAAGGCGCAGGCCGGGACGATGCTGATCGGCCTGCTGCCCGCGCCTGATTCAGCATGCCAACTCCGCGGTCCACGACTGCACGGCTGGCGCCCGAATATCGCGGCAAGAAACATGGCCACACGCTGGTGGCCTGCGCGCTTGCGCCACGACCAGGCGGTGGTGTCGCATGTGGGCGACTCGCGCTGTTATCTCGTGCGCAACGGGAGCGCGCGGCAGGTGACGAGGATCACACCTGGGTGAACGAACAGCGGAAGCTGGGACTGATCTCCGACAGCCGAAGTCGCCGAGTCCGAGTCGCGCCACGTGCTGATCCGCTCGCTGGGGCCGGAGATGTTTGTATCGCCGGATACGACTGCGCTCACGCTGCAGCCGGGCGATGTGCTGGTGCTGTGCACCGACGGCCTGCACGACGAGATGAGCGAGAAGGAGATCGCCGAAATCGTGTCGCAGAGCAAGCCGATGGACGACATCGCCCGCGAACTGGTGGAGCGAGCCGTGGAAATTGACGGAAACGATAATACGAGCGCGCAGGTGATACGCGTACGATCCGTCGAACAGGTGGGCATGTATCGGGGGCGCCCCTACCGGTTGCCTTCGTGAGCCAGGATCAGAGAACCGTGCACAATGAACAGAACAGCTACTTAGGGCCTTCCAAGTCAGAAAGGAAAACGGGGGTTCAGCACAGGAATTCTCTCCCGAGTCATTTACTGAAGTCTCTCGGACTCCCAAATCATCAAGAGATCGCCCATCGCGATAAAGGGTTAGAGCGTTACGTTAACGCTGAACGTGGAGGGCGCGGTAGCAAAGATATTGTTACCGGTGAGCGACACAAAGTTGCTGGACGACTCGCGAACCAGCGCTACCTGAGTGGCCTGAACCGCGGTGGGATTGATGATTTCGGCGGAATAGGTTCCGGACAGGATCTCAACGTCGGTCGCAGTCTTCGCCGGAAATTGCCAGGAGTGGGGTATCGTGACGATGCAGGTAGCCGTGCTGCCGCTTACAGAGGCAAAGGCAGCGGCAGTTTCAAAATACGCCGTTGATCCTGTGGAAGTTTCGAAGGTGGCATCCACGCTTCCATTGCAGGCTACTTTGGATCCCGTGGCAACGGCGGTCTTCAAGGTGATGTGGAGGGTGAGGGTAATCGTGCCGGCGATGGGAGCCGTGACTGCTTCCGGAACGACCATCTGAAGCGGATGGAAGGCCCCCGTCTGTGAGTCCTGATATCCAAGGACGGTGTTGTTGGCTGGGAACGGCCTCTTGGCCGGCTGCCGAAACATGGCCGACCTGGATCAGGCGAAAGCGGGATAAGTGTTAATGCAACGGCTGCAGCGGGGAGAATGCGCATGGTGATGTCCTTTCTTTCCCGAACGAGATCCGGGGCGCCAGTTTACTGCAGGGTTAGTGAATATGCCACCGTTTTGGATGAAACCGGGATGAAGTTTACTAGGGCGCCGGATAGCAGAAGAGCAAATGGAAGTTTGCTATCGGCCATTCGCTCTCCAGCCGCGCAACGGAGGGTGATTGCCAAGTGGCATTGGCCCCGCCGGCCGTTGCTGCAACTTTCCCGGTAAAGTATAAAGAGGCACCACGGAGACGACGCAGGATGGGTTTTTACGATAGTTTGGAAGCCGGCTCGCAGCTCGACTCCTATCGCATCGAGGCCCCCGTGGCGCGGAGCGGCATGGCATCGATCTACCGCGCGATTGATACGCGCGACAACCGCATCGTGGCGCTCAAGATTCCTCATCCCGACCTGGAGGCCGACCCCATCCTTTTCGATCGCTTTCAGCGTGAAGGCGGGATCGGCGAAAAGCTCTCTCACCCTCGCATCATGCGCGTCTTCGGTGGGGAAAAGCGCTCTCGCATTTACATGGTCATGGAGTGGTGCGAGGGGCGGCTGCTGCGCCAGATTCTCGACGAAGGGCAGATCCCCCAGGATCGCGCTATTCGCATCACAACCGAGATTCTCGACGCCCTTCAATATGCACACGACAATGGCGTGGTCCACCGCGACATGAAACCCGAGAACGTGATGGTGGACCAGCAGGACAATATCAAGCTGATCGATTTTGGAATCGCCGGCGACGCGGCCGCACGCAGACTGACCTATGCCAACATCACCGCGACCCTCGGCACGCCCAATTACATTTCTCCCGAACAGGTCAAAGGCAAGCGCGGCGATGGCCGCTCGGATATTTTTTCGGTGGGAGTCATCCTGTATGAAATCCTGACCGGCAAGCTGCCCTTTACCGGCTCAAACCCGATGCAGGCGATGAATGATCGCTTGCTGAATTACCCCACGCCACCCGCGGTTCTCGATCCATCCATCTCGCCTCAGCTTCAAGAGGTCATCTATCGGGCGCTGGAGAGGGATCCCAAGAACCGGTATGCGAAGGCAAGCGAATTTGCCCATGACCTCCGCCATTTGGACGAAGTGGGCGTGGAAGACCGCCCGGAGCTTCACCAATGGCGTGAACGCAAGGCGCACTGGCCGCGCAAGTTTTTCTATTACGCTGCCCTGGCCCTGATACCGGTCGCGATCCTGGCCTTCATGTTCCTGCTTTCCCGTCGCCATTAAGTCCTTTCCGCTCCAATACTGAGCTTTAGCCAGGCTTCTTGAGATTCTTCACGCGGTCTTTATGCCTGGAATCCTAAAATTTTATGGAATGCCCAATTCCTTTTCGGTCGACTCGTAACTCCATGTAGACCGAACACCGGGTCGCAGGGCTTTTTCCGTGGATCACGGGGAGCCTGCAACTCCGTTGTCGATCAGGCGGCCGACCTGGAAGTGACGAACGAAAGGGAACCGCAGGCGCTCAGATGGACCAGTCTTGCAGCGGCCGGGTCGTCGCCCGTCTGTAGACATCCGGACTTTCACGAAGATGCGCGCCGTGGCGAGCGTAGTCATTTTTGCTGTGCACACAATGTTTCTCAACCCAAAGGAGATCCATGGCAAAGTACAAACTCGAGTACATCTGGCTTGATGGCAAGAAGCCCATCCCTGAACTTCGGGGCAAAACTCAAATCAAGTCGTTTGACGAACCTCCCACACTTGCCGATCTGCCCCTTTGGGGATTCGACGGCAGCTCGACCATGCAGGCGGAGGGCAGCAAGTCCGACTGCATTCTGAAGCCGGTGGCTCTCTATCCCGATGCGAGCCGCAAGGACGCATACATCGTTCTGAGCGAAGTCATGCATCCGGACGGCACGCCGCACTCGACCAATATGCGCGCCACTGCCGAAGATGATCCGGATCTCTGGTTCGGATTCGAGCAGGAATACTTCCTGTACAAGGATGGCCGGCCGCTCGGATTCCCCGAAGAAGGCTTCCCTGCCCCCCAGGGTCCCTACTATTGCGGCGTCGGCTACAAGTACATGGGCAGCCTGGCGCGCCAGATCGTCGAAGAGCACCTCGACCTGTGCCTGGCCGCTGGAATCAACCACGAAGGTATCAACGCCGAAGTGGCAAAGGGCCAGTGGGAGTTCCAGATATTTGGCAAGGGCTCGCACAAGGCCGCCGATGACCTATGGGTCGCCCGCTACCTGATGATGCGGCTCTGCGAGAGGTACGAGGTCGATCTCCAGTCTGCACTGCAAGCCGGTCAAGGGCGACTGGAATGGTTCTGGCATGCACACTAACTTCTCCACCAAGCTTCTGCGCGAGGTTGGCGGTAAGGAGTACTTCGAAGGGCTCATGAAGGCCTTCGAAAACAACATTTCCGCGCACATCAATGTCTACGGTCCCGACAACCATCTGCGGCTGACGGGACACCACGAGACGCAGGCGATCGACAAGTTCAGCTTCGGACTTTCCGATCGCGGCGCCTCCATCCGCCTGCCCGTAAACTTCATCAAGAACGGGTACAGGGGCTATCTCGAAGATCGCCGCCCCAACTCCGAGGCCGATCCCTACCAGATCGTCTCGCGAATTCTGAAGACCGTGAACACCGCGTCGGTGGGTGAACTGACAACTGCCTAAAAGGTTACATTGCGCGAATGTCAACCTTAAGACGAATCAGCGTGAGCAGGAACGATGGGCATGCATGCCATCTATTCTGCTCGCGCCTGTTTCGGTTGCGGCGCTCTGGTACCGGGTGTTAGATTCTGTGGTTACCGCCTAAATAGTCAAAGAAGGAGAAGCATGTCGACTGAGTACCGCAACTTTCTGGCACTGCCGTATAGCGAACTGGAGGAATTGAACCTGCAGGCGAAGGCTGACCGTGTCAATCGCGTGTCGCCGGAAGAGATCCGCGAGAAGCGGCTGAAGTACCTGACCGACGAGAAGCGGATCAAGGCAGTCAGCGTACTTTTCTCCGACCTCGAGGGTCGACTCCACCTGCTGGACTATGACAAGAAATTTCTGCTCGGCGCCTATGAGAACCTGACCTTTGATGGCTCATCCATTCGCGGTTTCACGGCTCAGAAGGAGAGCGACCTGCGCCTGGGCATCGATTGGAGCGCGTTCTACTGGGTGCCTGCCGACGTGTTCGGCCACGGCAAAGTCCTCGTCTTCGGTATTGTGATCGACAAGGACGGAACCCCGTACTCGGGCGATCTCCGCGGCGTCCTGAAGAAC
This sequence comes from uncultured Acidobacteriaceae bacterium, assembly GCA_963735215.1. Classification (GTDB taxonomy): domain Bacteria; phylum Acidobacteriota; class Terriglobia; order Terriglobales; family Acidobacteriaceae; genus Telmatobacter. Next base: position 8,756 of record CAVTKF010000028.1, read on the forward strand.
TACTCCGATACCCTTTTCAAAGAGAAGGGTTACACGCTGAATGCGGCCACCGAGATTGAAGGCTTCCTCTTCGCAGGCAAAGATGCGGAGAGGCGCTTCCACGAGACCAGCCGATTCGACTTCATCAACACCGGCGGGTACTATCACGTGCTGCCACTGGATCCGCTGCGCCAGTTCATCGATACTTCGGCTGAAGTGCAGCGTGCGATGGGCTTCCAGAACGAGAAGGACCATCCGGAAGTCGCGCCCAGCCAGTTCGAAATCAATTACGGCTACTCCGAAGTGGTAGCCGCGGCCGACCAGATCCAGCTCTACAAGCTGCTGACCCGACAGATCGCCAACAACATGGGCTACACGGCCAGTTTCCTGCCCAAGCCTGTGGTGGGCGTCAACGGCAGCGGCATGCACACCAACGTCTCTGTCTCCCAGGGGAAGACGAATCTTTTCTGGGACGAAAAGGGCCAGGAGCAATTGTCAAAGTTCGGATGGGACTTCCTGGACCGAATCCTGACGCACGCGCTCGACCTCTGCCTCGTCTTCAACTCCAGCGTGAATGCCTACCGTCGGCTTGATCCGCACTTTGAAGCGCCCAACCAGATTCGCGCCTCGGCTACCGATCGCGGAGCCATGGTGAGGGTGCCCATCGGCAACCACCGGTCCATGCGGACCGAAGTCCGCGCGGTTGCGCCCGACGCCAACCCATATCTCACGATGTACGGCATCTTCAAGACCGGCGTCGATGGTGACATCTCGAACGCCGATAACCTGCGCGGCGGCGGCCGCTATCTGCCCGACAACATCCAGTCGGCGATCGATGACTTCAAGGATTCCAAGTGGATCGGCGAAATTCTCGGTGCCGATGTTCAGGGTCGCTATGCCGATCTGAAGCAGGCTGCGGCCAATCGTTCTCCGCGTGAGTTGGGAACGTTTGTCAAACCATCGGAAGTGCAATACCACCACGAGGTCTACAACCAGTCGCTCTGGAATCACTTCTAGAGCCGAACTGCGATTCCGGGTTTTTCCCGGGGAGGAAGGGCGCGACCAAGATATCGGTCGCGCCTTTTACTTTGTGGGGCACGATCCGGTCACAGTTACTGTGCTCCACATGACTGCGTGGGAGCGGTTTTCGGAAGCTGCTGATTGGGTCTGGGTTAGAAGCGGCTTTTACTGCTACACAGTTTCACAGCGACTGTGATTCCGTGAATACCTCTCCTGGAAGTTATTGAATCTGACTTAGTTAAGTATGCCTTCACAGTTACACCTAAGAAATCAACGACGGGGGGGAAACCTGGGCTAGGGTCGCGGCCGAGCGCAGCGTTAATGAAATGAGATAGATACCGCGCTCGGCGTGGCAAAACATATCAGCGTTCATAACCCCTGTTTTCCGGTCGTAAAACGGACTTTAACGTGTCCGCGGGCACAGTTCGGGGACATTCCTGACGCCGGCGGTCGAGTTGGGCGACTGGCGGTGAACTGTTTCAGGGTTTCGATCAACGAAGCGAGGGTGCTGGGGGGTGGGGCATCGGGCAGGGGAAACTGGCGGGCTTGCTTGAGCCGGGGCAGGTCTTCGAGAAAACGCTGAACGACGGCGGAAACGGAGGTGTCGCGCCTGGCGCACCAGACGCGGACATCGTGGTAGACCTGATCGTTGATGGCGACAGTGATGTTGCGCATTATGGCTCCTCGAGAGGGCGGATTGGATGATTCGATCCTCTGAGAGTATTGTGGGCCGGGAGAGGGTAATTCTCTGCAAGAAAATCCTGAAGCAGTTTCGGCCGGCCGGGAATGACCGCGATGACCCCGCGCAAGTATTTTTGGCGGGTCAAGCAACCAATCTCGACAAGGCATTCTCAAATGCAGGAACCCGCTGGGCGCTTCCCGAAAGGAGCCTTTCATGCTTAGGATCTTTATGCGCCTCGTGCATTGCGTGGGCATTCCGTTGGCCATGGTGTTTGGGGTGCCGGGATTCGTTCCGGGGCAAACCGTCGAAGTCGAGAATCCAGCCACCGCCCCGGTACACCACATCAAGACCGTTTTCCTGATCGTGATGGAGAACCACAACTGGACAGGCAACGGCAGCCTGGATATCGCCGCCAATCCTGCTGCGCCTTATATTAACTACACGCTCGTTCCCATGGCGTCGTACGCGCGGAACTACCAAAACCCTTCGGGTATCCATCCCAGCCTGCCCAACTACATCTGGCTGGAGGCGGGCGCCAGCATGGGAATCCGGGACGACGGGCCGCCCTCGGAGCATCCGCTGTCGACGAGCAACCATCTGACCGCGTTTCTCGAGAAAGCCGGAATTTCGTGGCGGGCGTATGAGGAAAATATCAGCGGCACCGATTGCCCGATCAGCAACGAAGGATCGGTTGATCCCAACGGCAACCGGCTCTACGCGGTGAAACACGACCCATTCGTCTACTTTGACGATCAGACGGGCAAGCTGAATCCGAAATCGGCAACCTGCATCAGCCACATCCGTCCCTTTTCGCAGTTCGCGTCGGATCTTGCGAACAACACGGTCGCTCGCTACAACTTCATTACCCCCAACCTCTGCGACGATATGCATGACGCGTGCGGCGGCGATGCCATCGCGCATGGAGACGCGTGGCTCAAAGCGCACGTGCCGGCGATCCTCGCATCCACGGCGTATCGCAGCGGCGGCGCGCTGTTTATCACGTGGGACGAGGGGGAAAAGGCAATGGCCCGATCCCGATGATCGTCCTCTCGCCGTTTGCCAAGGGGAATCACTATTCCAACGGAATCTACTACACCCACTCTTCCATGCTGCGCACCCTGCAGGAGATCTTCGGGGTCTTTCCGCTGATTCGGTACGCGTCCGCGCTTCCCGACCTCGGCGATCTGTTCCAGGAATTCCCGTAAGTTCGAAGGCAGATGTTGGCCCGTTTGATCGAAGACGGCCGCGCTGCCAAAGACGGCGACCGATGGCGGACGAGGACGAATCCCGGGTCTCGAAAGCGAGACATGGGGCACCCGGACGAGACGCTTGAATCGGACCCTCGGGAAAATACGGGCGGCTTCGATTGCACTCCAAGCGGCTTATGCGGATTACCGTGAGGTGTCGGGAGCAGGAATATAGGCGGCGCGATAGCGCAGGCGCACGTCCTTGTGCCGCTTCGCGCCAAGGGCGGTGAGCTTGACGAGAAGTTTGTGCCGTTTGCCGTCGAGGGTTTCGGGACGAAAGCCCAGTTCATAGCGAAGATGCATCTGGTCGAGGATCTGCCCCAGCCCGGATGCATAGGTTTCGGGCGCGACAGTGAAATACTGACCGCCGGTCTGAGTCGCGAAGTAGTTAGCGATGGCCCCCTGTTCCCCGAAGAGCGAATGGATGTGCGGAGACCGGGTATCGCGGAGGCCGAAAGCAATGGCCGAAGAACCCAGGAGCTCGTTGACGAAGACATCGGCTTCGGAGCGGGGCATGGAACTGTAATCCCCATAAAGGAAGACCAGAACAGGTACCGTATCGTGCGGCAAAGAGCGGGTGGAATCGACGATAAGCTGGAGTACCTTTTGAAGGGCCAACTCGCCGGGTCTGTCGTGCGAGCGCGGTTCGTAGACGGGTGCGAGAACCCGTTCTACGCCGGCGATAGCCTTGTCTGCGTCGCTGGACGGCGACACGTCGATCTTGGATTGTCCATCGTCGCACCAGTGTGCGACGGCGACGACATCGGCTTTGCCAAGGCGAAGCAGGGCAGGCTTGAGGAGGTCGACTTGTCCGCGAAACAGGGCGGAACCTTCGTTGTCCCAGTCTTTCATCGTGCATTGCACGACAAACCAGAGCGCCAGGGGTCGGCTGGCGGCGCCGGTATCGAATGTCTTGATGGGAATAGCATTGCCGTTGTCGAGGATCTGCAAATCCTCACGATTGAGGGTATCGTCGGGGCGCTGGCTGGCAACTTTCAGCGCGATAACGTCGACCAGAACGAGATTGGTGGAGGCATGGAAGGTGACGTCGGGCGCCTCAGGTGGATGAGGCGTCGAAGGAGCTTGCTGCGCCGCGGCTGCATAAGGAAGACACGCCCAGAGAACGCACCACAAATACTCCAGCTTGGAGAAAGCGACGACGCGGCGGACCATGGAGCAAACTACGCGGAGGGGGCGGGGAAGGTTCCGGCTTCTTAGCTCATTCCCGAATGACGAGGCAAGGTTTGGCGGCCGCTCCCAGGTCTCGGACTCGAGACCCGGGGCACCCAGCTTTGTGTGCGGATCGGATGCAACGAAATGCAGGTCCTTCGACTGCGGCCGATGCGCGACGCGCACCGGGCTTCGCTCAGGATGACAAGCCAATCTGGGGTTGTGACTATTGGGTCAGGATCACGCGATCGATGACTAGTTTCTCGATGCCGGCCTGGGGATCGAAACCGAAGTCGCGATAGCCGACCTGTACCTGAAGGTTGCGGAAATAGGCTTCCTTCATGGTGTCGTAGACCAGGTTCTCGGCATCGACGCCATGGAGCGGCGCCCCGGTGTGGGGATCGGCGATGAGCAGGATCACCGTGCTGTTGTCGGCCTGGCGGACGGTGAAGACGTAGAACTTCTCCCCGGGCTGCACCAGGATTTCGTGGACCGTGCCGACAGCCCACTGCAGTGCGGGCAAGGTCACGTTGTGGGTGATGGCCTGCAGTTTCGATGAAACGGCTGGAGTCAATGTGGCGCTCATAACGGTAGCTCCTTCGCTCGGATGGTGCCGTTCAAGCCGGTGCCGTTACATCGACGGCGCGGCGAATTCGAGTTTTTTCGCGCTTTGATACTTTCCTCCTCCTTCTGTCGCTATCTGAGGTGAAGACATCCCACGCGAGCGGCGGGGCAGAGGCCGACCCGCCGCGGACGTCGAATGGGCTTCCCGGTACTTAGAGACCGGAGATCCGAGGAGGGTGCCATGGGTGGCTATGCGTCAGCGATACGGTTCAAACCGAACACTTCAAACAATCACATGTTCACTGTGAGCAAGGCGACGGGCACCAAATTTACCCAATTCACTCCGACAAGCGTTCCGTCGATGCAGGTCAAGGTTTTCTCCACGATCAAGCAGAACGACCCTCTTCAAATGATCGACTTTCAGAAGAGCCTGTTCAAGCAGCCGAAGGTTGACGGAGGTTCGCTGGCACAAAAGGCGATCCGCTGCCTGTTTCCTTCGTTCCAGCCGAACCCGCTTTCGAAAAAGATCATGGGGATGTTCGGCTTCAATCCCGAGACGGCGGTGGAGTGCCCGATTCTCACCACTCCCCCGATGGACCAGCTGGAACAACTGGTTTCAGTTGCGTGCCCGAAAAAGGGATCCATCTACACGGGCTGGATCGATTTGGCCAAGTATGGAAGCGGCGACTCGCATTTCTACGTAGTGGCGGCAAATTGCGGCAACATAAACGCGATTTCGGCCAAGACGGGAGTGCCGGTAGAAACGGTTCGCGCGAAGGTCACGGCTCCATTGGGCGTGTTCACGCAATGGGCCGGCTGCATGATGGCGGGCGGCGGAGCGATCCAGTTGAACAACGAGAGCGAAGCCATCCTGAAGCAGATGGCCGACGGCGAGATGATGGAGCTCAAGGACATCGTGATCGGCAAGGGCGACCTGACCGTGGGCCGGGACCAGGTAGAACTGAGCAGGCCGGAGCGGGTGCTTACCGGCGGGGCAAGCCTGTTTTCGTTCCTGGCGCGCACCATGTACTTCCACGCCCTGTCGGGGAGCGTGCTGCACATTCAGTTTGTGGCGGCCAACGGGGACATCTTCTGGGTCTGGATCGGCGCCGGAGGCAAGGGGTTCAACAGCAAAGAGATTAATAACTTTACGGCCATCGACCTGGATCTTGGCATGTGGCCGGACCTGGCCAAGGCGTTGATCATGCTCTATGACGACCCGGAGTTGATGAAGCTCTTTCTGGAAGCGGATGCGGGAGAAGCTCGAAGAGCTGATCAAGGAGATCGTCACCGCGTCCAAGGGAAAGCGCGGAACCATCAAGGACCTGCTGCAGCGCGCGCAGGTGTCGATGGGGTTCGGCAAGCGCGTGAAGGACGTGCTGAACAACGGAGCCCTGAAGGTGCGTGGGGAAAGCTGATTTGGGGCGAGGCAGAAGGTCCCGAAGCGTCTGTGGTCTCCCACCCTTCGCCAGAAACGAGGCGCAGGATGGGGCACTCGCAGGTGTCTTGATTCGGTTGCCAGGATGCTCGACGGTTATTCTTCCTCTTCTTCTACGGGGCGCTTGGCGTTGGCGAGGATCTTTTCGGCGACCAGCTGAGGGACGATGTCGTAGTGGTCCATCTCCATGCGGTAGCTGCCTTTGCCTTGCGTCATCGAAGTCAGCAGGGTTCCATAGGTGAGCATTTCGGCCATGGGGACCTGGGCGTTGATGACGGTGGTGCGGCCCTTGGACTCCATGCCGCCTACGCGGCCGCGGCGGCTGTTGAGGTCGCCCATGAGGGTGCCGGCGAACTCGTCGGGAGCTTCGATTTCGACTTTCATGATGGGCTCGAGAAGGCAGGGCTTGGCGGTCTCCATGCACTTGCGGAAAGCGAGGCGGCCGGCCATCTTGAAGGACATTTCGTTGGAGTCGACGTCGTGATAGCTGCCGTCATAGACAACGGCCTTGAAATCGACGACCGGGTAGCCGGCGAGGTAGCCGCGAGCGGCGGTCTCGACGATGCCCTTCTCGATGGCGGGGATGAAGTTGCGGGGGATGGCGCCGCCGAAGACCTCGCTGGCAAACTCGAAGCCGCCGCCGCGGGGCATGGGCTCCAGGCGGATCTTGCAGTCGCCGAACTGGCCGTGGCCGCCGCTCTGCTTCTTGTGACGCCCATGGCCCTCGGTCTTGGCGCGGATGCTTTCGCGGTAGGGGACCTTGGGCGCCTTGAGGGTGACTTCGGCGTGGTAGCGCTTCTTGAGGCGGCAGACGATGGTCTCGATGTGGGGCTGGCCGGCGCCGGCGATGAGGAACTCGTTGGTCATGGGGTCGCGGAAGAAGCGGATGAGCAGGTCCTCTTCCATGAGCTTGTGGATGGCGGGGGCGAGCTTGTCTTCGTCGGCGCGGGATTTGGGCTCGATGGCGTAGGTCATGGCCGGCTCGGGGAGCTTGCCCAGTTCAACCTGGATGTCGGCGCCCTTGGCTCCCAGCGTGTCGCCGGTGAGGGTCTCGCGAAGCTTGGCCACGGCGCCGAGGTCGCCGGCGTGGAGCTCGAGGACTTCAACCGCCTTGCGGCCCTGCATGATGGAGAGATGGGAAAGACGCTCCTGGCCGCGGCGGGTGTAGTTCTCGACGGTGACGTCGTTCTTGATGACGCCGCTGATGACCTTGAAGAAGCTGATGCGGCCGGCGAAGGGGTCGGTCATGGTCTTGAAGACGATGAGGCCGGCGGGCTCGGTGTCGGATATTTTCCGGAAGGTGGTGGCGGCAGCTTCGGCCTGTTCTGGCGAGTCCTCAACAAAGGAGGCAACGGCCATGAGCGAAGGGATCTTGACGGGGATCGGGGCGCGCTCGATGGGCGACGGCGCGTAGACCTTGAGGAAGTCGAGAAGATGATCGGTGGCGACGTTGGCCAGGCCGCTGGTGAACAGGACGGGGAAGATGCGGTCTTCGCGAATGGCTTCGTGGAGCGCGGTGATGAGATGCTGCTCGGGGATGGTGCCCTCGGCGAAGTACTCTTCCATGAGCTCGTCTTTGCCTTCGGCGACCAGCTCGACTAGAGCTTCGTGCGCGGCCTTGGCCTGGGCAACCAGGCTGGCGGGAATCTCGCCGGTGATCTTGCCGCGGCCATCGCCGCCGGGAGTGTAATAGAAGGCTTCCATGGTGACGAGGTCGACGACGCCGTGAAATCCGCCGGCATCGGAGATGGGCATCTGGACGGGCACGCAGTTGCGGCCCCAGCGCTCGTGCAGATCGTCGATGAGGGCGCTCAGGCCTCCGCCACCGCCGGCTTTGGGGTGGTCCATCTGGTTGATGACCACGATGCGGGGCACATTGGCTTCTTCAGCGTAGCGCCAGACTCGCTCGGTGACGGCCTCGACGCCATTCTGGGCGTTGACGACGACGGCGGCGGCTTCAACGGGAAGCAGAGCGGCGCGGGCTTCGTGGGTGAACATGTGGAAGCCGGGGGTGTCGACGAGGTTGATTTTGACGCCTTGCCACTCGGCAAAGGCGACGGCGTTCTGCATGGTGGTGCCGCGGGCGATTTCTTCGTCGTCATAAACGGTGACGGCCGAGCCATCTTCGACGCGGCCCTGGGTGGGGGTCATCTTTGCGGCATGCAGCAGAGCGGAAATCAAGGTGGACTTGCCGCTGTGCGCATGCCCCACTACAGCTACGTTGCGGATCTCACTTCCCTGGTACGTTTTCATTTTTCTCCTTGTTTTGGACTAGGTTCGTGGGGGTGCGGGGCGTCCAACCCAGGTCTCAAAACGAGACCCTCGACAAGCTCAGGGCAGGCCTGGGGCACCCAGGATCGATCGTTTGTGGGTTCCCACCCTTGCGAAAAAAAGAAATCGCAAGGATGGGGCACGGGAGTGTGGGGGTGGATTTTGCAGGGGCAGGGTGACGACGCCGCGGGGGGCGTCAATCAGGCCGGTTTGTACGGCCCTGGCTCCGGGTCTGCCGTCTTCCTCGTCCATCCGGGAAAGTCTCCGGCAGGCGCCCGCAGGAGCGTTGGGACGAGTTCCAGCGGGCGTCTATCAGTTAAGAACCGGATGCTATCACACGGGGAGTGTGAACGTCCTGTGACTGGAAATACAGCGGACTGAGGACAGTCGACGGCCAACCGGCGAACAAGAGCTACCAGCGGAGAACGGGCAGAAGCGCTGAGTAGTCGTCGGTCCAGACGCGCAGGCCGGGCCTGGTGTCGGGGAAAAAAGCGTGGGCGACGAGCTCGGGCTGCTGAAAGAACGCGGCGTTGTCTGTCACCAGCATCCACGTGGAGGAATACGCCCCGGGGTCGTCTTTCGCGAGGCTGTTGACGTGGCGCGCCTCCATCCCGGCGGAGGCGGCCAGGAGCGCGATGGGCGGCTCGAGGTCGACATGGCGGTTGGAGATGTGGAAGGCGAGGATGCCGTTGGGGGCCAGGTGACGGCGGTAGAGGGCGAGGGCCTCCCGGGTGAGCAAGTGGATGGGAATGGCGTCGCCGGAGAAGGCGTCGATGACCAGGACGTCGAATTGCTGCGGCTCTTCGCCGGCGAGTGAGGTGCGGGCGTCGCCTTCGATCACGTCGACCTTGGCGCCGGAGTCGCGGATGTAGGTGAAGACGTTGCGGGCGATGGGCTGGACGGCGGGGTTGATGTCGTAGAAGCGGATAACGTCGCCGGGGCGGCCGTAGGCGGCGATGGTTCCGGCGCCGAGGCCGATGACGCCAATGCGGCGGGGGGCGTTTTCGGGGCGGTCGGAGCAGCAGAAGCGGATGGCGAGGCCGACGCCGGAGCCGCGGGAGTAGTAGGTGGTGGGGGTGCGGCGCATCGTGTCGTCGCCGAAAATCTGGGTGCCATGCTGGATGGAGCCGTTCATCAGCGTGCGGGTGGTGGTTCCCGGGTAGCCCACAGACTGGGTGACGCGGAGACTGGCGTAGAAATTGCGGACGGCGACAGTGGCATCGCGCATATAGGCGGTGCGGACCATGAAGATGAGGACCACCATGGCGCCGCTGGCGACAATCCATAGCATGCGCTGACTCCAGTTGCCGCGCCAGTTGATGGCGAGCGCAAGCAGGGCCGTTACCAGGAAAGTGATGGGCAGATCGAGGTTGAGGTTGAAGACCAACGGGGCGGCAATGCCGACCAGGAAAGATCCGAGAGCGCCGCCGGCGGCGAAGAGCAGATAGAAAAGTGTGGCTTCAGATGCGCGTTGCGGGCGCAGCCTGCAGGCCGCGGCATGACAGAAGAAACAGGCAAAGAACAATTCCACCAGAAAGAACAGGAGCGAGAGCCACAACGGCCAGGTGGAATTTGTCTTCGACAAGGAATAGGCGAGGCCGCCGAGCAGGACCACCATGAACCGGGCGATGATGCCCCAGGGCAACGCGAAACGGAACTGGAAAGCAACGATCAGGGTGAGGAGATAGACGCTGAGAGGAAGGATCCACAGGAGCGGGATGGCGGCAACATTGGCGGTGAGATAGCTGGTGATGGCGCTGAGTTGCATGGCGGCGCCCATGGGGAGCAGCACCCAGAGGATCTTGTGGCTGAGAGGGAGCGGGCGGGACTGAAGGGTCATCGAGCGTGAGGGATTGTGGGGAGGCGGCGGACCGGGTTTTGACAGCCAGGAGGGCGGAGAGAATGGTGAAAAGCGCGAATCCGCAGCACCAGGTGAGGCGCTGGGCATGCAGGGTGAGGTGGGGTTCGATGACTGTGGGATAGAGGCCGAGGGCCAGCAGCGACGCGAGGTTGGACAGGGCGTAGAGACGATAGGGGATCTGGCCGGTTTCGAGGCGCGCCCACCATACCTGGAGGAGCGGGCTGGTGGCGGAGAGCATGAGGAACGGGAGGCCGATCCACACCGCCAGGGCGTCGAAGACGGTGAGGATGGGGTGGACGGCGCCGCCACCCGGGGGAACGGTGCGGAGGACCCAGAGGATGGCCGCGGCGGTGGCCAATGCGAGGAGGCCGAAGGTGCACGGTCCACCGCGGGTGCCGGGACAGCCAGTGCGCGTAGAGATAGCCGAGGAGCAGTTGGGTCTGGAAGAAGACGAGACAGGTGATCCATACGGCGGCTGATCCGCCGAGGACGGGCAGCAGTTGACGGGCGGCGATGGGCTCGACGAGGAAGAGGAGGAAAGAGCCGAGAAAAATTGTGCCGGCGAAGAGCAAACGCAGTCGGGTCATAAAAAGCGGATGCTAACACAGCTAGTCGGTCAGGACGGTTTGGCGTTGCTTCCCTTCCCTTTCCCGAAAATGGCGTGAACAAGGATCGGCACAGGAGTTCGTGGGTCGATTTGCATCGGGATTCGTGATCGCCCACCCTTTCCGCAGGAAAAAGCGGAAAGGATGGGGCACGGAGGTTTGTGGTTGCGTCCGCGATCATACCTGGCCGAAACCCGTACCGCTCGTCGGGGCCAGGGACACGGGTCGAGGGGTTGACACCCAGGTCTCAAAATCGGGACCTGGGGCACCCGGCATTTGCTATTCAGACCATAACGACATAATTATGGTTGAAATAGTCAGGAGTTTGGAGTCATGTCCATCTGGCAGGTTCAGGAAGCGAAAACGCGATTGAGTGAAGTGATCGAAGAGGCTCAGAACAACGGACCTCAGATCATCACGCGGCACGGAACCGAGCGCGCGGTCGTCCTTTCAATTTCCGACTATCGGGCACTGACTGCCCATAAGCCCGACCTGAGGGAATATCTTCTCGGGGGCCCGAAATTTGAAGACTTCGAAATTGAACGGGATCGGGACACCGGTCGAGAGATCAGTTTGTGAGCGACCGAGCCGGGTATCTGCTGGACACGAATGTCCTGAGCGAGACAAGAAGGAAGAAAGCGGATTCCGGCGTGATCTCGTTTCTTGAATCGGCCGAAACCACTTCGCTCTATATGAGCGTTCTGACGATCGGCGAGTTCCGGAAAGGCGTGATCGCGAAGAAACGTGAAGATGCGGACGCCGCCGCAAGGCTTTCCAGCTGGATCGACGGTCTGGAGTTGAGTTTTGCTGACCGAATCGTTGGCATTGACGTGGCGATTGCGAAGCTCTGGGGAGAGTGGTCGGGCGAAAGGCCTCGATCGGTGGTAGACACATTACTTGCGGCAACCGCGGTGGTCCACGAGTTCACGTCTGGTCACGCGCAACATTCGCGATATCGCGGATTTGCCGGTGAAAACGCTCAATCCATGGGAAGAGTCGGGCGGTTGATACCCAGGTCTCAAAATCGAGACCTGGGGCACCCGGCAGATGGGACGTGCTATCTTGTCGGCTCAGCGGTAATTGACGAGTCGGCGGTCATTCGACAACTCGACAATAATCGGACACATACCAATGGAAAACACGGGACAACCGACAGTTCACCTATCGTTCTCGGCAACGCGAAAGATTCACGTCCGAGACGCGATGATCCTGCTCGCAAATGCGATCGGGGCCATGTTCTATGTGATCAGGGCTCCGCCTGCTTGGCGAATTTCACAGGAGGGAGCCGCAGGATCGGATTCCATCACGGGAGAGCCGTTCGTCTGGGCAATCAATGTGTTCCGCATCTGGATTATCTTCGCGGTGCTGAACACGTCGTGGGCGGCTGTCGACTTCTGTACGTGCCGGGAATGCAAGCGTACGCATGCGCCGAATATGGGTGCTGACTCATCATCTTTTGGCTGACCGCCGCCATCAATCGACTTCGCTGCAACCACTGATGACTGGTATGCAGTCTGGCTCATTAGAGTTACGGTCGATTGTGGCCAATGCGGAAGTTACAACTCTTCTAAGACACTTTGATCGCCAGGCGCTTGCAAAAAACACACCGCAGATCCTTCGGCTCCGGTCGCTGCGCGACCTCCGCTCAGGATGACAGAGCTTGAGATGCGGTGGTAGCCTGCTAGGCCTACAGCGTTACGGCGGCGGGCAGGATGTCTTCGACGTCGACCCATTGGGTGGGATAGTTGCCGGTGTAGCAGGCGGTGCAGTAGCCATTGTGTTCGCTGCCGTCGCAGCTCTTCAGCAGGCCTTCGAGCGAGAGATAGGCGAGCGAATCGGCTTCGATGAACTGGCGAATCTCTTCGACGGATTTGTTGGCGGCGATGAGGTCGCGCTTGCTGGGCGTGTCGACGCCATAGAAGCAGGGCGAGATGGTCGGCGGGCAGCTGATGCGGAGATGCACCTCTTTGGCGCCGGCGCCGCGCACCATGCGGACGATTTTGCGGCGCGTGGTGCCGCGGATGATGGAGTCGTCGATGAGGACGACGCGCTTGCCTTCAAGCAGATTGCGCACCGGGTTGAGCTTGAGGCGGACGCCGAAGTCGCGCACGCGCTGTTCGGGCTCGATGAAGGTGCGGCCGACGTAGTGGTTGCGGATGAGGCCGAGGCGGAACGGAAGGCCGGCCTGTTCGGCGTATCCCAGAGCGGCGGTCACTCCGGAGTCGGGAACGGGGACAACGACGTCGGCGGGAACGCCGGATTCGCGCGCAAGCTGGCGGCCCATCTGGTCGCGGCTCTCCTGCACCCAGCGGCCGAAGATGCTTGGAGTCAGGGCGCGCGAAGTAGACGTGCTCGAAGATGCAGCTCGACTGCGGGAACGCCGGTGGCGTACTGGCGGCTGGTGACGCCGTCTTCGGTGACCATGACCAGTTCGCCGGGGAGCACATCGCGCTCGTACTTGGCGCGGAGCAGGTCGAAGGCGCAGGTTTCAGAGGCAAAGACGATGGTGTCGGGGCCGTCGGGATTGTGGAATGCGGCCCATGGAGAGCGGCCGGAAGCCGCGCGGATCGCGGGCCGCGAAGATGCGGTCGCGGGTCATCATGACGATGGAGAAGGCGCCCTCGACCTGCGAAAGCGAGTCGGCGATGGCGTCGACGAGCGTGCCGGCGCGGGAGTGGGCGATGAGCTGGACGATGATCTCGGAGTCGGACGTGGTCTGGAAGTAGGCGCCGGCGCGCTCAAGGCGGGCGCGGAGATTGCCCAGGTTGACCAGGTTGCCATTGTGGGCGATGGCGATGAGGCCCTTGGCGGAGTCGACGCGGATGGGCTGGGCGTTGAGCAGTGCCGAGTCGCCGGTGGTGGAGTAGCGCGTGTGGCCGATGGCCATGCGGCCGGGGAGCTTCGAGAGCACATCGTCGGTGAAGATTTCGGAAACCAGGCCCATGCCCTTGATGTTGGCGAGATGCTGGCCGTCGGCGGTGGCGATGCCGGCGGATTCCTGGCCGCGATGCTGCAGGGCGTAGAGGCCGAGATAGGCCTGGCGCGCGGCTTCGGGGTGGCCATGGATGGCGACGACGCCGCATTCTTCGCGGAGCTTGGGATCTTCGCTGCATCGGCTGAGTCGAGTCCGAACCGCAGATCCTGCGACCTGCGCGCTGCGCTCAGGATGACGATCGTCACATAAGGTTCGTGGTCTCCCACCCTGCGCCAGAAACAAGGCGACAGGTGGGGCACGGAGATTTGTGTGTCGGCTGGCCGGGACACCCTGGTAGAGCAACTGGGTCATGCGAGGACCTCGCCGTGGAGCGTGGCTTCCAGGGCGGCGGCCCAGGGGGTGCGGAGTTCTTCGACGACGCGGAGATGAAGGGCTGGCCGTCGACCGAGATTTCGAGGCGGTCGCCGCCGGTGGTGCCGATGCGGGCGGCGAAGAAGTTGAGTTCCTCGGCGATTTTTTCGATGGCCGCGACGTGGTGGGCCGGAGCGGTGATGAGCATGGTCGAGGCTGGCTCCGCAAACAGGCCGAACAGCGGATGAATCATCAGCGACTGGTCCTGCTCGATCGGTGGCGCCGATGCCTTTGCGAAGCGTTGCCTGAGCCGTAGCCACGGCGATGCCGCCGTCGGAAATGTCGCGCGCGGAAGCGAATGAGTTGCGATCGGCCAGTGCCAGCAGAGTGTGCAGGTCGGCTTCGGCATCCAGATCGAGCGGAGGCGGCGTGCCCCACAGGCTGCTTGAGCACGACCTTGGCGTACTCGGAAGAGCCGAAGGCGGCCAGTCTCCGCGGCTGTCGGTGTGCCTCGGGCGCGTTCGGGATCGCTCATCGCGGGATGGGATCAAGTCTGACGGCTCGGACATGAGGATAGTAGCTGCATGGGCTCAGGCTTGAAAGGGCACTTTGAGATTCGGATCGGGCTCTTCGCCGCGGGGAACGGGCCAGAGCAGAAGAATCGCGTCGCCGGCGCGCTGAAAGCCGGCCGGAACCGCCTTGGTGACATCGTCCAGAATGCCGACGATGCCGAGCACCGGCGTGGGATAGATGCCTTCGCCGCGGGTTTCGTTATAGAGCGAAACGTTGCCGCCGGTGATGGGCGTGCCGAGCGCGGTGCAGGCTTCGGCGATGCCGTCGATGGCGGCGGAAAGCTGGGCCATGATCTCCGGCTTCTCGGGATTGCCGAAGTTGAGGCAGTTGGTGGCGGCGACAGGCGTGGCGCCGGTCATGGCGACTTTGCGCGCGGCTTCGGCCACGGCGTGCATGGCGCCGAGCTTCGGATCGAGATAGCACCAGCGGCCGTTGCCGTCGAGGGCCATGGCCAGGCCGCGTTCGCTGATCCCGGTCGCGTTCCCGGTGCCCTTGATGCGCATCACGCCGGCTTCGCCGCCGGGGCCGATGCACGGTGTTGGTCTGCACCATGGTGTCGTACTGCTCGTGGACCCAGCGCTTGGAGCAGACATTGGCGCTGGCCAGCAGCGTTCTTCAAGTCGGCGAGGTAGTCGCGATCCTCGGCCAGCTTGGCAAGCGCTTCCTCGGGAGGATCGAGCGGCACCGGGGCTTTCCATGTGCCGACGGGGCGATGGTAGAGCGGCGCGTCGTCGGTGAGCGACTGGTTGGGAATATCGGCGACGAGCACGCCGTGATGGCGGATGCGCAGGCGCGGTTCGGGCTCGACCGTGCCCACGATGACCGCGTCGAGGCCCCACTTCTCGAAGACGCGGAGGACTTCCTCTTCCCTGCCCTTTTCGGCCACCAGCAGCATGCGCTCCTGGCTTTCGGAAAGCATGATTTCGTAGGCGCGTCATGCCGGTTTCGCGCTGGGGAACGAGGTCGAGTTCAACATCGAGGCCCACGCCGCCGCGGGCGCCCATTTCGCAGGTGGAGCAGGTGAGGCCGGCGGCGCCCATGTCCTGGATGCCGACGATCGCGCCGGTCTTCATGGCTTCGAGGCAGGCTTCGAGGAGCAGCTTCTCCATGAACGGATCGCCGACCTGGACGTTGGGGCGCTTGGCCTCGGTGCCGGCGTGGAATTCTTCGCTGGCCATGGTGGCGCCGTGGATGCCGTCGCGGCCGGTCTTGGCGCCTACATAAATGACCGGGTTGCCGGTGCCGCTGGCCTTGGCGTAGAAGATTTCGTCCTTGCGGACCATGCCGAGCGCGAAGGCGTTCACCAGCGGATTGCCGCTGTAGCAGGGCTCGAACTTGGTTTCGCCGCCCAGGTTGGGCACGCCGAAGCAGTTGCCGTAGCCGGCGATGCCGCTGACCACGCCTTCGACGATGGAGTGGTTTTTGGCAGCCAGCTTCCGCTGTTCCGGGTCCTGGCCCGGATCCTCGCGTGATCGGACCGAAACGCAGCGAATCCATGACCGCCAGCGGCCGGGCGCCCATGGTGAAGATGTCGCGCAGGATGCCGCCCACGCCGGTGGCGGCGCCCTGGAACGGCTCGATGTAGCTGGGATGATTGTGGCTCTCGATCTTGAAAGCGCAGGCCCAGCCGTCGCCCACGTCGATGATTCCGGCGTTTTCACCCGGCCCCTGCACCACGCGTTCGCTTTTGGTGGGCAGGCGCTTCAGATGCACGCGGCTTGACTTGTAGGAGCAATGCTCGCTCCACATCACGCTGTAGATGCCGAGTTCGGTGAGCGAAGGAACGCGGCCGAGGGCGGCCAGGATGCGGTCGTACTCGTCTGGAGTGATGCTGTGCTGGGCCAGCAGCTCCGGAGTTACCGTAACCGGCTCGGGAACAACTGCAGAGGAGGCGGTGGTCATCACGTTTATGCCTTCATTGTCGCATGGGATCCTACTCGAGATGGCGCGAAAGCCATTGTGGAAAGCGGCCGAGGCGGTGGAGTTTCTCCGGAGGGCTGAGTCGGCCTTCAATTCATATCGCGTGCAGGAATGGCGAGAGTCGAAGGTGCGAGGACTCGGACTCGGGACAAAACCGGTCAGAATCTGCAACGGAGGCAGCCGGGAGTCGGACAGAAATCGCGTCGAGACGCCGCCGAAGGATCCGCCGGGTATGGCAGGCTCTTCATTTCAGGAAAAAGTGGAAGGCGGCGCGCGGCTTCGAGCTGTTGGTTGGTCCGCTGCCATCCGGAGCTCGGCTACTGCACCCCCTGTTTCCGGAAAGGTGCGTAGGGGGCGCGTGCTGCAACCCGGCGCATATGAAGCGGCAGATTCAGTTCTCCGGGATCGTGCCAGCTGAGAAGCGTTGCAGTCAAGGGCATCTCATCAATTCGCAGAACAGTGTGATTGAACGGAGGGGTGACCGCATTCTCGTGCGCTGCCACATTCCCGGCCCAAGCAGCCTGGAGGGAATCGAAGCGCGATTCGGTAACGCTAGTTCCCAAACTCGAACCCAGATGTGATTTACGTCACATGTTGTGCTCCCAACCCGGCAACACATTCGCAATATCGAATATTCTTATGTTATCATCAGTAGCGTCATGCCCGATTCCCTGCGTCGTTTCAAAGCAGATATTTTCCAAGCTCTAGCGCATCCGACCCGGATCGCCATTATTGAACTGCTACAGAATGGCGAACTGTCAGCCGGGGAACTTATGGAAAAGCTCGGGATGGAGCAAGCAAACGTCTCCCAACACCTATCAGTGCTCCGGGCCAAGATGATTGTCGCAAACCGCAAGTCAGGGAATCAGGTTTTCTATTCAGTTCGCGACCCAATCATTACCGAAGTGCTCGCTCTGATGCGTCGTTATTTCCAAAAGCACTTGAAAGAGACGCAAGGATTGCTGAAAGAGATGGATGACAAGCTCCGAAGCGGCTGGGCCGAGATCTCGATAGGGCAGAGGATTCGACTTTGGTCTCATTGGCGCAAGATGCCGAACTGCTTTTAGGTCCATTTGTGGGAGACAGCGACTTGCGGTTTTCAATTTTGACTGGAGTTGTCTGAGGGTTGTCTTTGAACTTTCTTCATTCGATCTCGGAAGAAACGGCGAGCCTTGCCGCAAACGGTCTCAGGTTCATCCTGATGCTGGTAGCGATCTGGATGATCTTGGGACTGCTGGGTTGGTTCCGACCCCATAGCATTCGATATGTGGCACGGGTGCTTTTTCCTATCGGAGCTCTCGCGTGTCTTGGCGTCGCCGTCCTGGCAGGAATCTTCCTTGCCACAGGGCACGCGCCCGAAGTGCTGGTTCTACCGCTTGGCCTGCCGGATCTCCCCTTCCATCTTCGACTGGATGCACTATCCAGTTTCTTTTTGTTACTGCTCGGCTTGGCCGGCGCAGGCATCTCGACGTTTGCCGCTGGATACTTTCGATCGGGGGAAGGCTCCGCGCCGGCCCTGCTCGGACTTCAATATCATGTGTTTCTCGCCGCCATGGCGATGGTGATACTCGCCGACGATGCCTACCTGTTTATGGTGGCATGGGAGACGATGGCGCTGAGTTCATACTTCTTGGTCACCTCGCATCACCGCATTCCTGAAATCCGGATGGCTGGCTTTCTTTACCTGGTCATGGCACATGTGGGTGCGATCTGCATCCTGCTTTGCTTCGGTGTCCTGCAAGGAGGCAGCTGGCAATTCACCTTTGACGCGATGCGCGGAGCCTCGCTCACGCCCTTCCTGGCCACGACCGCATTCCTTCTTGCTCTGGTCGGCTTTGGAGCAAAAGCGGGACTGGTTCCGATGCATGTTTGGCTGCCAGAAGCCCATCCCGCTGCACCCTCTCCGGTCTCGGCAATGATGAGCGGAATCATGCTCAAAACCGCAATCTACGGAATTCTGCGGATCAGCTTTGACCTGCTGCACGTCAGGCTTTGGTGGTGGGGAGTCCTGATGATCGTTCTTGGGCTCTTCTCCGGAATATTCGGCGCCATCTTCGCGGCCGTGCAGACCGACATGAAGCGCCTTCTCGCTTACTCCTCGATCGAAAACATTGGGCTGATCTTCACGGGCATTGGTCTTTCGATTCTGTTTGAAACGTGCAATCTCCACCTGTTTGCGGCCCTCGCTCTCAGCGCTGCATTGATCCATGCGCTCAACCATTCGTTATTCAAGAGCTTGCTTTTCTTGGTCACAGGTTCCGTTCTGCACGCGACAAAGACCCGTAACCTTGGAAAACTCGGCGGCCTGATCCGTCGCATGCCCTGGGTAGCCGCGCTGGCATTGGTCGGCACACTCTCCATTGCGGGTTTGCCACCGTTCAACGGCTTTGTGTCGGAATGGCTGCTGTTGCAGTCTTTCTTATTCACCCCGCAGATTCCGCATGCCTTCATTAATATGCTTATCCCGCTAGGAGCGGCGGCACTGGCCTTGATCGCCGCTCTGGCGGCTTATGTGATGGTGAAGTTTTATGGGGTCATCTTCCTGGGACAACCGCGAGAAGCATCCCTCGTAAACGCGCATGACGCCAATTGGCTCGAGCGCCTTGGTCTTGGCTGGCTGGCGTTGGGCTGCATTCTCATCGGCGTGTTGCCTCAGCTCGCATTAGGTGCGGCAGCAAGAGTTACGCAGAATCTATTGAACCAGTCCGTCGCATCCGGATCCACCGTCTGGTGGATTGCCCCGATTGCGCCGGAACAGGCCTCCTATAGCGGCTTGATACTACTCTGTGGAATCGTCGGTGTCGTCGGTGTCACCTTCGTGCTGGTACGTCTTCTTGCTCACGGGCGCGTACGCCGCACTCCCGCCTGGGATTGCGGCTATCCATGGCAGACGCCCCGCATGCAGGATACGGCGGAAGGTTTCGGTCAACCCATCCGCCATATGTTCGGTATTTTCTTTCGCATGGAACGCGATATGCCTGCGCCGACCGACAGTGTCCCGCGATATCGCATTTATCTCGAGGATCGGCTGTGGCGTGGGATTTATCTACCCATTGCTCGCGGCGTACAAGGTCTCGCGGACGCAGTGAGCGTTCTTCAAGGCGGCCGGCTGTCGATCTATCTGCTCTATAGCTTCATGACGTTGCTCGCCTTGTTGGTATTTGTCTTATGAGAGGAATCAGCTTCGTTCGACAATTCGTAGAGATTGGGCTGGCCATTGCGATCGCGCCACTATTCAGCGGATGGATTGCTCAGTGCCGCGCCTGGATGCAGAGCCGATCTGCGCCTCCCCTGTGGCAGCCTTTTCGAATGTTGCGCAAACTCTTCCATAAAGAGGTGGCTTTGGCCACGGATGCATCGCCGCTCTTTCGGGCAACGCCGTATGTGTTGTTCGGAACGATGGTGCTGGCAGCGGGGATCATACCCTCGTTGGTTACCGATCTTCCATTTGCGCGCGTGGCCGACTCGATTGCTCTCATTGGCCTTTTTGCCACTGCGCGTGTCTTCCTCTCGCTCGCTGCCATGGATATCGGCACAGCATTCGGTACGCTTGGGGCACGACGGGAGATGATGATCGGGTTCCTTGCCGAACCTGCGCTCTTAATGGTGCTCTTTAATGCGTTTTTGCTCTATGGGAAGACGGCGCTGCCGAGCCTGGTGGAAGGTTCGAGCGCACCTCGATCCGTTGTCGATCCGAGTGTGATCTTCGCGGCCGTCGCCTTTGTCATGGTGCTTCTCGCCGAAAACGCTCGCATCCCGATTGACAATCCGGCGACCCATCTGGAACTCACGATGATTCATGAGTCAATGATTCTGGAGTATTCCGGCCGCCATCTTGGCTCTTGTCGAGTGGGCATCGAGTCTCAAGCTCTTCAACTACGCCTGCATGGGTTTCGCTCTGTTTGTCCCTTGGGGTATCGCGACGCACGGAGCAGATGGAGGCGTGCCTCTGTTGCTGGCCATTGCAGCTCTGATAGGAAAACTCGTGGTTGCCGGTGCCGCGTTAGCGCTCATCGAGTCGTTGTCGGCCAAGCTGCGCATCTTTCGTGCTCCGGAATATCTGGCAATGTCCTTTCTGCTCGCGGTGCTCGGATTGCTCGTCCACCTTCTCCAGGGAGCCTGAACAAGATGCACATGTCCCCCTTAATCTCGCAATTACTCAAGGTTCTCGCTGCAGGCCTGCTGCTCATCTCTTTTGCAATGCTCTCGGCGCGACGCACGCAGCGGCTGATCATTCTGTTTGCATGGCAGGGCGGCATCCTCTTTCTCTCGACGTTGATCGTGGCCTATAGTTCCGGGCTGAGGGAGCCATATTACTCGGCAGCACTCACCCTGATCCTGAAAGTGATCGTGCTTCCCTTGATCCTGCACAGGTTGATCAATCGGCTCGGAGCCCAATGGGACAGCGAACCGTTGGTCAACGTTCCGACCACCATGCTCGTGGGACTGGTGCTGGTGATCTTCTCCTTTGGTCTGGCGCAGCCAATCACCATGCTGGCCACGACAGTCACGCGCCACAACATCGGAATCGCACTCAGCGTCATCCTGCTCGCCTTCCTGATGATGATCACTCGTCGCAAGGCCGTGTCGCAGGTTATTGGGTTTCTCGCAATGGAGAATGGATTGTTCTTCGCGGCCACCAGCGCAACGTACGGAATGCCCATGGTCATCGAGCTTGGCATCGCACTTGACCTGCTGGTGGGCGTATTTATTCTCGGCATCTTCTTCTTCCAGATTCGAGAGCAGTTCGACAGCCTCGATCTGCATCATCTGGAATCGCTCAAGGAGGAATAGCGTGGAGATTTATCTGGTTTTGGGCTTGCCGCTGCTGGGGGCCATTTTGCTGGCCTTCTTCGGCGCACGCCGTTTCGCGGCGGAGCTCAATTCCGGCATGAGTCTTGCCACGCTGATCGCCTCGTCATTTCTGGTCTTGCGCGTTATCTGGTACGGCCCGATGCTGGTCGGGCACGAGCAATTCTTCGTCGATTCGTTCAATGTCTTTCTGGTCGCACTGACCGCGTTTGTGGGGTTCACGACGGCGCTTTTTTCAGGCCCGTACATGCGCATTGAAGAGCATCACGGACGCGTCACTCAACGCCGTCTGCGCCTCTACCACAGCATGTATCAACTCTTCATGGCGGCCATGCTGTTGGCGCTGTTAACCAACAACATGGGTCTGCTTTGGGTGGCGATGGAAGCCGCCACGCTCTCCACTGTCTTACTGGTTTCGCTTTACCGTACGCGAGCGAGCCTCGAAGCGGCTTGGAAGTATTTCATCCTGTGCGGCGTGGGCATTGCTCAGGCATTGTTTGGCACGATCCTGCTGTATTTTGCAGCGGAGCACGCCCTCGGGCGCGAAGGCATGACCGCGCTGCTTTGGACGCACCTCAATGCCGTGAAGGGGCAACTTGAACCACGCGTGATGGGGCTAGCGTTTGTGTTTCTTCTGGTCGGCTATGGGACCAAGGTCGGGCTTGCTCCCCTGCACAACTGGCTACCGGACGCTCACGCGGAAGGACCGACGCCGGTGTCCGCAGTTCTTTCCGGACTTCTTCTGAATGTCGCTCTCTACGCCGTCATCCGCTGCAAGATCCTTGCCGAGGGCTCAGTGGGCGCATCTCTTCCGGGTCGAATGCTGATGACCTTCGGACTTCTGTCGGCGGTGCTTGCATCATTCTTCCTCTGGAGGCAGCGAGACATCAAGAGGCTGTTTGGCTACTCCTCCATTGAACACATGGGCATCATCACCTTCGCATTCGGATTGGGCGGGCCTGTAGCCAATTTTGCGGCGCTGTTGCACATGACGGTTCACTCGCTTACCAAGTCATCGATCTTCTTCACTGCGGGCCACGC
>CAVTKF010000029.1:0-104275 GCA_963735215.1 uncultured Acidobacteriaceae bacterium
ATTTCAGGAAAAGGCATGCATAAATTGTAAGCCAGCGTGGATTGCTAGCGGAGTGACGAATCCCCTTGACGAAGCGCTTCAATCCGAAAATACCGCTGCGCGCGCCCGACATCCTTGAAGATTTGGGCTTTCAGAGCCTCGGTAGACGGCCATTGCATTTCGCCACGGAGGCGGAGCAGAAATTCGAGGTGCAATGGTGTTTCGTCAGTCAGATCGACGGGCTCGAAGTTCAGGATGTGCGTCTCAACGCCAAAGCCCACGCCTTCAAAGGTCGGCCGGTTCCCGACGTTGGTCACTGCTTCGAAGCATCTGTCACCGACGGTCAGCCGCGTGACATATACGCCGAAACCAGGCAGCAAACCGTTGTAGGGCGCCAGATTTACGGTCGGAACCAGCAGCTTTGTGCCAACGCCGCGGCCCTTTGCCCGGTTGGATTGCACGCCGAAGACGCGACCCAGCATCCAGCGAGCGCACCGCATGTCGCCGGCTGCGATCGAATTGCGCACAGCAGAGCTCGACACTTCCATGCCGTGCACTTGTACCGCCGGATGCACTTCGACCTCGTATCCGAACTCCTTACCGAATGCGCGCAACTCCTTCACCCCCGCCCTCGCTCCGTGGCCGAAGCGGAAGTTGCTGCCTTCGTGAATTCCGCGGACCCGCAGCACGCCGACAAGGACGCTGCGCACAAAGTCTTCCGCCGTAACCCGCGACAACGCCTGATCAAAGGGCAGCGCGAGGATCGCATCGATACCAGTGTCTGCCAGCAGCCTCAATCGCTCGGGCAGGAAGGTCAACAGTTTTGGCGCCTCTTTTGGATAGAGGAAATGTGCCGGATGCGGGTCAAAGGTGATGGCGATCGACCGCATGCCACGCGTCCGCGCCTCCGCTGCTGCCGCAGTCAGGATCTGCTGATGGCCGCGATGGACGCCGTCGAAGTTCCCGATAGATGCGATGGACGGGCCGAAATCTTGCGGTACTTCATCAAGCGAACGGTAGACGGGTACCACTGACCGCTTGTCCGAACTCATGCGTTCGCGCCTTCCAGCTTCGCGCTGTCAAGTTCGATGAAAAAGCTTAGTCCGTCGTAGGCCATGCGGATGTTGTCGGGCAGCTTTGCATTCGTTTCTTCGTGGCCCAATTCGTGCGCGATATGTGTGAGCCAGGTATGTTTCGCAGCGATGCGCCGCGCCCATTCAACAGCTTGCTCCACCGTGGCGTGGCTGGGATGCGGTTTGTGGCGCAGGGCCGAAAGAACGACGTGATCCAATCCCTGAAGCAACGAAAAACTCTGTTCGGGAATTGAACTCACGTCGGTAAGATAGGCCGTGCGGCCGAAGCGGAATCCGTAAATCTCCTGTTGCCCATGCAGCACCGGTACGCTCTGAAATTCAACGCCCAAAACACACACCCGTTTGTTGAGCGACTCGATGTGCACGCGGGGCCGATTCGGATAGGTCGCCTTCGGCGAAAACGTGTAGTCGTATACACGGCGAAGCGTCTCTTCGGTCTCCGGCGAGGCGTAGAGCGGGATGTTTCCGCCTTCACGAAAGACCGTGAAGCTCAGGGGCCGCAGATCGTCGAATCCGAAGATGTGATCGGCGTGACCATGGGTATAGAAAACCGCATCCACGCGGGTTAGCTTATTGCGCAGGGCCTGTTCGCGAAAGTCGGGACCGGTGTCGATCAGCACCACGCGCGGCCGGCCACCGTGCTGCCATTGCAACAGGACGGAAGGCCGCAGGCGACGATCGCGCGGATCTGGCGACGTGCACACCGCGCAGTCGCACCCCAGCGTGGGAACTCCCATGGAAGTTCCGGTTCCCAGAAATGTCAGCTGGCCTTCCATGAATGAGCTAGTGTTTTTCCGGTTTGGGAGGAGGAGCCTGCACGCCCTGCAGTGAGATCATCTTGGTCAGTTCGAGGAAGGTCATGCGCAGCTCAAACAAGACGGTTTCGAGCATGCGCTCCTCGTTGGCTGACAGATTGCCCTTGGTCTTTTCTTCCAGCACGCCCAGCAGATCGATGCTTTGCCGCGCGCCGACGATGTCTACCCGCGGCCGCTGACCCTCAGGGGTAGCAGCTCCCATCTGCATCAGGGCCGAGAGATACAGCTGCTGTACCAGGTGCTCAAACCTGATGGGGGGCTGCGCGCCCATGGTTGGATTCTGCGCGCGCAGCAAATCTTCGACACGCTGTGCCGAAGCCACGTATGCAGTTTCCTGCTCGCGCTTCTCCTCCGCAGTTGGAGGAGGCGGCATTGCGCCGGCAAATTCGTCTTCAGTCGCATCCGCCGCCGTTTCAGCTTTGGGCGGCTCGGGGTTCTCTGTTTCCACCAGCCGCGGCCCTGCAGACTTCTTCTCGGGCTCTGCGGCGGGTTCTCCAACAGGAAGTGGCGATCCGCTTTCCTGCTCCTCTTCCTTTTTCATCTTGCGTCGATCAATGACTTCGAATTTCGGCGTATCGCTCATAATCCAACTTTCCGTCACTTTCGATCATAAAGCCGGCGGCTTGTCCAGAACCTTCGCTGTGCCCGCCGCGGGTCCAGTTCCATAAGTCAACGGCTGATTCTTGACCTCGGCTTCGCCACGTACCATCGCCAGAGCGAATCGGCGAGTCCCTCTCTCCAACGGTATCTCCGCGACACTGGTGATCGCACCGACGGACGCGCCTTCGAGCATCACCTCAGTTCCTCCCTTCGCCGGCGGACCGTCGAGCTCAAGGTGTTGCAAATGCTTGTGCACGTTACCTCGGGAGCGGATACGCTCCACGATTTCCTGGCCAAGGTAGCAACCTTTGCTGAAATGCAGCGCTCGCGTCTGTGAGGTTTCCTGAGGCAAGTCACGCTCGACGATATCGACACCGTACACCGGAATTCCCTCTGCCAGGCGAAATGCCTCCAGCGCGGCTGTGCCTACTGGAGTCGCACCCGCAGTCGACAGGGCGCGCCAGAGCAGCGTCAACCCAGCCAGTGGAGTCCGGATCTCAAAGTGGTCGGCCAACGCGCCGAAAACGTGGTAGATCCTCAAATTCAGCCCGTTCCATTCCACGCGTTGCCAGGTCATCGCTTCGGCCGGCACGGGCAGTCCCATGCGCACCAGCACTTCGCGAGCCTGCGGTCCGGTCAGTCCGACGGTCGTTTCGGCCGTGGCGTCCAGCGCAACCAACTCCACGTCATCCATGATGATGAAGTGATCCAGGTGCGCCATTAGCTTCTCGTACTGATCGGCAGCGATTACCAGATCGAGCGCCTCGCCTTCGCGCCAGACTGTCAGGTCTCCTTGGATGCGGCCCTGCGCATTCAGTACCAGGTTCCAGGCTCCGCCGTTGCTGGGCAGATCGTTCACGGAATTAGTTACCATTCCACTTAACCAACGGAAGCGATCTTCACCGCGCACGTTGACTCGCCGCATCCAACCAAGATCGTGCGCCGCCGCGCCTTTGACCAGAACGGCTATTTCTCCGGCTGGCGCGTCAAATTCATATGGGGTCATCGCGCCGCGAAACTCGGCCAACCGGGGCGCATTGACGGCCGACGTGGCAAGCAGTTGTGCGGCAAGCGGGGTAGGAAGAGCAGAGACAGCAGGATTCTCAGTCATAGGGAAGCGATTCACGAACGCAGTGCGCATTTTCTGACAAAACTTAGCGCCACTGCGCATCCTGATTATAGCTTTGAGATTAGGTGCGAGCTTCCCCCACCCATCGGCCCCAGAACTCCAAGGAGAGAGAATGAGTAAGCAGCACCAAATGAGTAAGATAACCCGGGATATCTTGAGTCTGGTAGCAGGGTTTGGCCTGGTGGTTGCCTCGGCAATCGCCCAGACTTCTGCTCCTCAAGCCCAGCCTGCTCCTCAATCTCCTTCTACGCAGACAACACCGGTGGGAAAACAAGGTGCGCAAGCCGCAAACAAGGCCAAGTCAGGAACCGCCGACGGCGCCGAAACTCATATCACCGCCGACGAAGCCAAGGAGCTCTTCGGCCTGGTCGATCAACTGCTCAAATTCTCCTCGCAGGAATCGGGCTTCCCAATCAAAAGCGATGTGAAGCGCCAGCTCACCACGCGCGCCGATGTCGAACACTACCTGACGGAAAAATTCGACGAAGACGAGGACGCAAAACGCATGCAGCGAAGCGAAATCGTCCTGAAGAAGTTCGGCCTGCTCGATCGGGACTTCAATCTGAAACCATTCCTGCTGGCGCTGCTCAAGGAGCAGATCGAGGCCTATTACGATCCCAAAACAAAGACCGTGAACCTGCTGGACTGGATTTCAGTTGACGAGCAGAAGCCCGTGCTGGCGCACGAACTCACGCACGCCCTCCAGGACCAGCACCTGGATCTCGACAAATGGAGCGACCAGACGCCTCCCGACGTTTCGCACACCTCTTCAGAGGACAGCGATCATCTCGCCAAAGATGAACTCGACACCGCGCGCGAGGCCGTCACCGAAGGACAAGCTACGGCAGTGATGATGGACGACATTCTCAAGCCCATGGGAAAAAGCCTCATCGGAGACCCGGAGATCGTGGATTTCATCAAGCAGCAGATGTCGGGGTCGGATAATTCTCCAATTCTTGCCCGCGCACCGCTTCTCCTCTCAGAGTCGCTGCTCTTTCCTTATCGCGAAGGCCTGAGTTTTGAACAGGATGTGTGGATGGACCGCGGCCAGGCAGCGGCGTTCACGGGCGCGCTCGATCGTCCGCCGTCCTCGTCCTGGGAGATCATGAACCCTCGCGAATACGAGCAGGGGCACGTGCCCTCCATTCCGTATCTGCCTGATATTCATCCTCTTGTCGATGGTGTCTACCGCCCCTATGACATCGGGCAGGTGGGGCAGCTCGATCTGCATATTCTCGCTGGCCTCTTCGGGGGAGATCGCGCAGCGCGCGATCTGACACCGGCATGGGATGGTGGCATCTATTGGGCCGGCCAGCGTTTGAGCGCCGATACCCCGGCCGAACAGGCCAGCACCAAGTCTCTCTCGCTCTTCTATCTTTCGGTCTGGAAGAATGCGGCATCTGCGCAGGCCTTTACCCATCTCTATGCGGATGAGCTGGGTCGCAAGTACTCCGGCCTCAAACCTGACAAGACTGCTGCCAAGGTTGCCGACAGTGCCGATGGAACAGTGGAACAGGTTTACAGTTCCAATGAAGGTCCGGTCGTCATCACGCGGCGCGGCAAACTGGTGTTTGTCTCGGAGAGCTTTGACCTGCCGCTGGCAAGGCAACTCGCGACCCTTATTCTGGGAGCCCAGGGCAGCGGTCCGCTTCAGTCCGCTTCCATCGCGCGGCCGGGTGCACACTCCGACACGGCCGCTGATGCAGAAAGCTTCGACCCGCGGGAAAGCTTGACGGCGCCTGTGGTGCGTTTGCTATCGAGTTGCGGGGTTACAAAAGCCGTTGTCGATGCTGCACTTGCGGCCACGCATTCCGGGACGCACGTTCCTTTGGGTCAGAGGTGACTCAGATTAGGCTTGAAATCGGTGTGCAACTCTGCTGTTCTTTCTTTAAGTCCCCCACCGGAGCATGCGCATGAAAGCCATCCCTGTCATCGTGTTTTGTGCCTTTGCCTTGGCCCGTACCGCTTCGGCACAGGCCTTTGGAGAATCAGTTCAGCTCAGCCAGCCTGCTGTTCAAAAAACGGGTACCGCCGCAACACCCCCCGCAGCCCCACCAAGTTCTCGCAACGGTCTCCCGCAACAGGGAGGCGTCCAGGTGATGAACGACACCTATCGAAGCATGCTGGATTGCCATTGCGCACCGTCGCCGACTTTTCTGCCGGGTCCAAGAGAGGTGCCCTCTGGCACGCAGGTCTTTTTGGCCAGCGCCAACCCAAACGCCGTGATCTACTACACCACCGACGGCTGGACGCCCACTGAGTTTTCGTCTCAGTACCATGACCCTATCGTCATTACTTCAGCCATGCGCGTCCAGGCATTCGCTGAAGTGCCCGGGAAGGCACCCAGCCCGATCGTTGCCGCCAGCTACACGGTTAGCGGTCCGGCGATTCCGCTTCCGGTGAACGCTTCAATCACTGGAACAACCGTCACAAAGGGTACGCAGATTCGCCTGCAGACAGGCAACCGCGTGACATCGGAAAGGGCCAGCATCGGAGACCATTTCTACCTGCTGCTTGATCAGAATCTCGTTGTCAACGGGAATGTGGTTGCGCCCCGAGGCATGTCTGTGGATGCCGTGGTCACGTCTGTTCAGCATGCTGGTCAGAACGGGAAGTCTGGCGTCATTGTCTTCCGGCCAATGGGTCTGAGCGCACATGGAGTAGCGATTCCCTTGGACGGAACCTACACGCTGGTGGCGCCCGACATCGGTTCGGAAATAAATCACATCGCGGACACGAGCTTTGTTCACGTGGCCGGCCCGATGCCTCCGGGGAATGAAGCGAAGATCGAGCCGGGAATGATGGTGACGGCATCCGTCGCCGCCGACGTACGGCTCAGCCAATAACGATTGCTTTGAGATTCCAGGTTAAGGCGAGCTCTCCTTGCTCGCCTCAGCCGCGATTGGCTCAGCATCTTTGTGAACCAGGTATTCGTCGAGCAGCACCGACACCAGCACGGCGGTAGGAACCGAGACGATAGCGCCAAGGACGCCACCCAGTTCCGATCCAATCAGCAGTGCCACCAGGATTGACAACCCCGGCAGACCGACTCGCGTGCCCATGATGCGCGGCACCAGGAACGAGTTCTCCACCTGTATCCATACAACGTAGAAGATGGCGATGCCGACTACGCGTCCCCAGGAGTCCACGGCTGCGACCAGCAACGCCAGCGCAATGCTCGCGGCCGCGCCGATTACGGGAATAATGTTCAGCAGGCCGGTCAGCACTCCCAGCGCGTAAGCGTAACGTACGTGAAGCATCACGAACACAATGGTGCTGGTCAGCCCAAGAATCAGCATCAGGCTTCCCTGCCCCAAGCAGCCATTTGCCCATTCGCACCTCGGCGCGCTGCAGGGCGGCATCCAGTCGTACACGTTTCTCCGCGGGGAAGAAGGATAGCGCCCACCGATAGGCGACATCGCCTTCAAGGATGAAGTAGACGGTCAGGATTACACCCATCGCGATGCCGAAGATTGCACCTGCCCAATTCTTGATAGATAGCAGCAGATACGTTGCCGCATTGCTGATGAAGTCCTCGATTTTTGTGGCGACCTCGTCGGTGTTCACCTGATCTGCGAAGGGTATGTGCTTGAGTTTGTCGAGGAAGGCTGGCAGACGGGTCGGCATTTCGTGGCCAAACTGCTGCAGATCGCGAATCACCGGCGGAAAAGCAAGAAACCCAAAGGCCACGAGTCCACCCGCCGCTGCAAGCATCAACATGAGGATGGCGCGTCCCTTGAACGGCCGCCAACCGCGAAAGCGAAAGTGGGACGTGGCGCGCACGATCGGAGTGAGTACCACTGCGGCCAGTGCACTCACATACAACAGAAGCAATACGGCACGCAGTTGCCACGCCAGATAGCAGAGCAGAGCCAGTCCGAAAGCGAATGCTATGTCGCCACGAAGATCGCGGCCTCTGCCTTCGACTTGATTCATGTCCGAATTCGTCTCTTTCCTGATTGAAGACCCCACAGTTCATGGCTGCCAGCCGGCTTCATATTTCCTGTTCGCGATTTTCAATTCCCCTGCTTCTTCGTTCAGTGACTCAACGGTCTCCGCCAAGGATCGAACCGATCACGCCGCCCAGAACCGCTCCCGTGGCCGTGTTGCCAACCTGGCGGCCCTCCATCTGTGGCAGGTACTCGCTGATCTGATGCGCCAAACGCGAGATGGGCAGTGTCTGCAGCCACACAGGTCCCGGACCGGTCAAGACCGCCAGAAAAATGCCGTCGCCGCCAAAAATCATATTCTTGATTCCCGGGACCATGGTGATCTGGAATCCCACCGACGCCTGGAAAGCGCCCACGTGCCCCGGATGCACCAGCAGCACTTCGCCGGGGCCGAGATTCTTCATGATCAATTCTCCCGAAAGCTCAAGCCACGCCGTACCGTTGCCCCCCACCCGCTGGAGCATAAAGCCGTTGCCACCAAAGATGCCTGCGCCCAATGATTGCTGGAATCCGACGCTGATGGTGACCTGCGGCGTGGCGCACAAGAATCCGTGGCGATGCACCAGGTATTCCTGTCCCTGACCCAACTGGACGGGCACAATATGCCCGGGAACCTTGGTCGCAAACGATACCTCGCCGGGATACTGCATAGCGCGGTACTCCGTCATAAAGAGGCTTCCGCCACCGGCAACGCGCTTCAGAACACCAAATAGCCCCCCACCCCCTCCCATCTGCGTATGCGTGGTCATCTGGATCGAGCCAGTCATCCACGAGAGCTCGCCACTCTCGGAGAAGACGCTCTCATTGGGGTCGAGTTGCACATCGAGTACGGGCATGGTGGTGCCTTGAATCCGGGTCTGCATGCGGACCTCCTGTCGTGGACAGTGTACCCGGTCATCTACGCCCGGCAAGGTTCATCTGCCCATGTGGGTATTCCGTGGACCACAAAGGCGCGCCGAATTTCGCGAAGCACAGACTGGGCGAGGCTCTCAGAAAAAATCACGTTGAGCCAGCGACAAGATCTCGTGTCCATTCTGATTCGCGATCTCGCTAAACACGAACCAGGAGTGAAGTCCGGCACTAGAATGGTCATTCCATATGCGAGTGTCGCGAGCAATTCAGCTGGCCGTATTGTCTCTCCTTGTCTCTCCTATCGTGGGGTGCCATAATGACCTCCCATCTCATCCCGACCACCCCTACATTGCTCCCGGCGTTGCAATGCAGGACGTCACCTTCCATTCGTCTGCACTAAATCGCGAGATGCCTTATCGGGTGTTTCTGCCGTTGTACATCAATCCCAACGAGAAACTGCCGGTTGTCTACCTGCTCCATGGCGGTAACGGAAGCTTCCGCGACTGGTCAAACGACTCTCAAGTGTCGAATTATGCTGCGCGCGGCTTCATTCTGGTGATGCCCGAAGGTGCATTTTCGTACTACATGAATGCGGCAGAGAAGGCCGAAGACAGGTACGAGGACTACATCTTTACCGATCTTATGTCGGACGTCGAAGCTCGATTTCCCGCCGCGAATACGCCTAACAAGAGAGCGATCGTCGGAATTTCCATGGGCGGATTTGCAGCAATCAAGATCGCGTTGACGAGACCCGAACTGTTTGGCTTTGTCGGTGCGCTCAGTCCGTCGATCGATATTCTCCATCGGCGCTTCAACATAAAGCGGACCGGAGAGTGGTGGCGAATTCGAACTATCTTCGGGCCTTCGGGCAGCGAGACACGGATATCACGCGATCCATTCGCGCTCATCAATACAGCAGATCCAGCGAAGACTCCCTATATCTACTTAACTGCCGGAGAGAATGAACCGCTGCTTGACCCGAATCGGCGCTTCGCCGGACGACTGAAAGTTCTGCATTTCAGCTATGAGTTCCATACCAAGCCGGGCGGCCACGATTGGAACGAATGGAATGCTCAAATTCCTGGATGCTTTGAGAGTCTCTTGCAGCACATCAATGTGTCCACACGCGGGCCTGGCCGCTGATCCCCTGTCATTCCACGATCTTCAAACTCGTCTCCGCGGTCGCCAGCGAACTGCCGCCAACCCAGATGTCGTAGGTTGTGGGCTCTACCGTCTTCTTCAGATCCGCGCCGTAGAAGTTCAATTCGTCGAATCCAACGGGGAACGTGACGCGTTTTGTCTCGCCGGGTGCAAGCGATACGCGCGCGAACCCCTTCAACTCGCGAACAGGCTGTTCTACGCTGGCTTCGGTGTTGCGAATGTAGAGTTGGACGACCTCGGTCCCCGCAACGCTGCCCGTGTTTTTCACATCGGCGCTCACCGTAACCACTGGATTGTGATCGTCGACAACCTCGCGCACAGGGACCTCTGCGCGGTCCACTGTCGGCCTGGCATAACTGAAGCGTGTGTAACTCAGCCCCCAGCCAAAGGGAAACAGCGCCGAGTTCGGCTCGTCTACATACCGCGACACGAACTTCTCGGCCGCGTCGCGAGGCATGCGACTCAAATCTCCCCGGGCCGGCCGTCCGGTGGGCATCTGGGCATAGTACAGCGGCTCCTGTCCAACGGCACGCGGGAAACTCGACGGCAGTTTGCCTGATGGATTGACGTCACCAAACAACACGTCAGCAACAGCCGGCCCTGCTTCGATGCCCGGGCTCCACGCTTCGAGGATTGCGGGAACATGCTCCGCGGCCCATTTCAATTCGAGCGGCCTGCCTGCCAGCACCACCAGGATCACCGGCTTGCCGGTCGCAACAACTGCCTCAAGAAGCTTCTCCTGGTTCCCGGTGAAGCCAAGGTGCGCGCGGCTCGCGGCTTCGCCTTCCATCCAGTTGGTCGGCTCGCCCAGCGCCAGGATCGCGACATCGGCCTTGCGCGCAGTCTCTACCGCCTCCGCGATCGTCTTGTCGGCGTCGGAAGCGGGTTCATTCGCACTACTCTTCGCCGAACCTGCGAAGGTGGCGCTTTGGAGAATATTTTCGTCTTCGCCCGACAGCAGCCCGCAACCCGGCGCGTACAAAAACTTGTCTCCGAGCCGCTCGCTGAGCGCCGTCTTCAGCGTGATCACATCCTTGGGATTGCCCGTCACGGTCCACGCACCGAGCAGATCGCGTGCGTCATCGGCCATCGGTCCGATCAGCGCCACTGTCTTCGTTTTCGCGCTGAGCGGAAGCAGCGTACCCAATCCCTCCACCGGTTCGTTCTTGAGCAGCACCATCGTCTCGTCGGCCACTTTACGCGCGGCCTCACGGCGCTCCGCCGTGGCAGCATATGCTGGGCCGACGACAGTGTAGGGACGGTCGAACAGTCCAAGGGCAAATTTCACGCGCAGGATTCGCCTT
Organism: uncultured Acidobacteriaceae bacterium; assembly: GCA_963735215.1. Taxonomy (GTDB): domain Bacteria; phylum Acidobacteriota; class Terriglobia; order Terriglobales; family Acidobacteriaceae; genus Telmatobacter. The sequence goes on from CAVTKF010000029.1 coordinate 10,885, forward strand.
ACCGCTTCATCGACTACGCTCTCCGGAATTTTCCCCGACCGGACCTGCGCGGCAATCACGGTGCCATAGAGATCGCCCTCCATATCCATGTCTGTGCCTGCCAGCAACGCCTTGCGCGCCACCGTCGGTCCGTCACCGATCGCGTGGTTTTTCAGCTCTGCAACAGCGCCCCAGTCCGACACAACAAATCCGTCGAAGCGCCACTCCTTGCGCAGAATCTGGGTGAGCGTAAATGGATCGGCCGTGGCCGGTACGCCGTTGATGGAGTTGAACGAGGTCATCACCGTCGCAACGCCGGCTTCGACCGCCGCTTGATACGGCTTCAGGTAAACTTGCCGCAGTGTTATCTCGCTCATATCTGCAGCGTTGTAATCGCGACCGGCAATGGCCGCGCCGTAGGCCGCAAAATGTTTCACGCACGCTGCCACCGAATCAGGCTTCGACAAATCGCCGTGCTGGTATCCCTTGATCCATGCACGCGCCAGCGCCGAGCTCAAATATGGATCTTCGCCGTTGGACTCGATGATGCGACCCCATCGCGGATCGCGTGCGATGTCCACCATCGGCGAGAAGACCCATGCGATGCCGTCCGCCCGCGCCTCCTCTGCCCCGACGCGCGCGACGGTTTCCGCTGCCTCAGGATCCCAGCTCGCTGCTATGGCCAGAGGCACAGGGAACGTGGTCCGGTGCCCGTGAATTACATCGAGTCCGAAAAGAATGGGGATGTGTAGCCGCGATTTCTCCATCGCTATGTGCTGGTAGTGATTTGTCCGCTCGGCCCCCACAACATTCAGCATCGAGCCGACCTGGCCCTTCGCAACCAGCTCGTCGTAGGTCAGGTTTGAAGCCGATGGACCAGTCGCAAATCCTGCCGAATATTGCACCGTCTGGCCGATCTTTTCCTCGAGTGTCATCTGTTTCAGCAGCGCTTCCACACGGGCATTGACATCCTTTGAGGCCAACTGGGATTTCGGCGTCGGATGACTCTGGGCAGACGCAGAAGCGACAGCAAAAAGGGCAAACAGCAAGAAAAGGACGGCGGATAAGGAGGTCGGATTTCTCAACTTCGTCATGACCACAAAATGATAAACCGTTTGAGCCGGGCCGGTCAGATCGTGCCTGCTCAACGCCTCAGCACACTGTAGTCTCGCAATAGACAGATTTGTTACTCAACTTCGCGTGAAGCACCGAAATACACTACTCTTTGATGTGAATCGAATGCCACGATATCTCCGACATTTTCGGAAAGCTGTGTTTCTGGCTCTGCAGCACGACGTGCTGAATACTGCCAAGGCCGCGGCGTATTCCGGAATGTTGATGTTCTTTCCCGCTTTTATCGTGCTTACCGCCCTGATCGCCAAGGTTCCGGAAGGTCCCACAGTGGTCGGAGAAATTCGCTGGGTTTCCGGCCAGATTCTTCCCCTGGATACCGTGCACCTGATGCTCTCGTCGATGCAGGCGCGCAATCCGCATCCAGGTCGCCTGATCACCTCCGGCCTTATCCTCAGCATCTTCGCCGGACTCGGCCTGATGCTCACGATGATGGAGGGTTTTCGCCGCGCCTACCGCCTTCCACAAAACGAGTGGGGATTCTGGGAACGGCGCATTCGCGCGCTCTTGCTTGTTTTCATCGTTCTCGCGCCCCTCGCGCTGGCGACGCTACTGCTTGTCTTCGGCCGCGCCATCGAAATCTGGATGGTCTTGAAAGCTGGCCACGAACTCCGCCATTTCGTACTCTTCTTCTGGCGCATGGCGCGGTGGTCGCTCGCCTTCGCCACCAGTCTCGCCGTACTTGGCGCACTTTATCACTTCGGAACCCGGCGCAGAGAACACTGGCTGTTTGTGATGCCCGGCGCTGTCGCCGCCAGTGCGGTCTGGTTTTCTGCAACGCTGGCTTTCGGCTGGTACGTCACAAGGATCGCCGACTACACCATCTTCTATGGTTCCTTTGGCGCTGGCATTGCCACGCTGGTGTGGCTCTACATCACATCGTTCACTGCACTGATCGGTGCCGAACTCAACGGTGTGTTCTTTCGCGAACGCAATCTTCGGCCCTAGGGCCTGTTCACACTACTCGGGTGGATGGCGTTGCGGGCGAAAATCGGGCCAGACAAAGCCGAGCCTGAAGGCCGTGGCGGGCCCACCGTCGAAGGCGAGAATGAAGTATGGCCCTATTTTTCGCCGCAACCCGAAGGGCCGGGGCCAATTTTCCCGATTTCGGCGTCGATCGTCGCTGGCAGACACCCGGTATGCGTCACTCCTCACTCCTTGAACTCGTAAAAATTGGCTCCCGGCACCACCACCCCAGTAGTGTGAGCAGGCCCTAGCACAACGCGCTCATCGCTGCAAATTTCCGTCAGTGATGCGTGGCACCGACTAATCCACCTTCGCCGCCCCATCATGGATACGGGGAGTCCGCGCTCAGCCGACTTTGTATAATGAAGCGGACCGCACACATCCATCCCCGTTTCCTATATCGAAACTTTCTGGAGTCATACAATGCCGTTCGTCGATACGAACCTGAACGCAAATCCTATCCAGCGCCGCGCAAAAATTGTCGCCACTCTCGGTCCCGCTTCCAACACCGAACCCGTTTTTCGCGATCTTGTCCGTGCCGGAATCGATGTTGTTCGCCTGAACTTCTCCCATGGGACTCACGAGGAAAAGCTCGCACTCATCCAGATGATCCGCAAAGTCAGCCGAGAGGAACACAAGCCGCTCTGCATCCTCGGTGACCTGCAGGGCCCCAAGATCCGCACTTCGAAGCTCAAGGATCACCAATCCGTGCTCCTCAAGGCTGGTCAGCGTCTTACCATCACTCCGCGCGATGTTCCCGGCACTGCGACGCTGGTGGGCACTACTTTCAAAACGCTCGCGGAAAATGTTGAACAAGGATCGCGTATTCTGCTTTCCGACGGACTGATCGAGCTACGCGTTCACGAGGTGATTGGCGCTGACGTTGTCTGCGAGATCATCAACGGCGGCATGCTGGGTGAAAACAAGGGCATCAACCTGCCCGGAATTCCCGTTCGCGTTCCTTCGCTGACCGAAAAAGACTCGCAGGATCTCGAGTTTGCTCTAAAGAATGGCGTTGACGCGATCGCCGTTTCCTTTGTCCGTACCGCTGAAGATGTGCGCCTCGTGCGCAACCGGGTTTCAGCTTATGGCGGCGAGACCTGGATCATCGCCAAGCTTGAAAAGCCGCAGGCCATCGAACATCTCGACAGCATTCTCCAGGCCGCCGACGGCATCATGGTTGCGCGCGGCGATCTCGGCGTTGAAGTTCCGCCGGAAAAAGTTCCCGCGATTCAGAAGCACATCATCCGTCGTGCATCGGAGTATTTCAAGCCCGTGATCACGGCGACGCAAATGCTCGAGTCGATGATCGAAAATCCGCGCCCTACGCGTGCCGAGGTTTCCGACGTGGCCAACGCCGTGTATGACGGAACCGACGCCGTGATGCTCTCCGGCGAATCGGCTGTGGGCAAGTACCCCATCGAAGCTGTCGCCATGATGGGCCGCATCGTCAGCGAAGCGGAACGGCACATCAAGGAAGATCACCTGAACGAGCCGCTCATTCGTCAGGCGCACCTCTCCATCGCCGAGACCATCTGCGAAGCCACCGCGCACGCCGCTGACGATCTCGACCTGCGCGGCATAGCGCTCTTCACTGAGTCCGGTGCGACAGCCCGCCAGCTCTCGAAGTACCATCCGACTGCGCCGATCTTTGCGCTCAGCCCGGTCGACATCACCATCAATCGGCTCAACCTGCTCTGGGGCACCACGCCTGTTCGCTGCCCCAAGGTCAACTCGACCGAAGCTCTCGTCGACGTCGCCGAGAGCCTCCTCGAACAGTATGGCTACGTGCGTAACCGCGAGGTGATCGCCATTGTCGCCGGCACGCGTACCAAGTCAGGCTCGACCAACTTCCTCCGCCTCCACGTTCTGGGCGAGCACAACCAGGAAGGCGTTCGCTTCTTCGCTCCGCATGAAGAGGAAGTCGTGCCGGGGCCCGAATCGCCGGCGCCTGCAAGCGCACCCGCTAAAGCAAAACGCGTTTCTGCCAAATCCGCGAAGGCTGGGTCAAAGCGCCGCTAGCTACTGTGCACCTGCAAAATGCCACTCCCCGCGGAGTGGCATTTTTTGTTTCTGTATCTCTCAATTCAGGACGATCTCGGGTGCCCCATCCATGACGCAGCTTCATCGCGACATGGGTGGGAAAGCATGAACTACTTCGTCGCCAGTTGCCGCAGCACGTAGAGCAGAATTCCGCCGTGCTCGTAGTACTCGATCTCTTGCGGCGTGTCGATGCGGACCTTGGCGTTGAACTCCTTCACCCTTCCGTCCGCGGTTTGTGCCTTCACCTTGAGCGTCTGGCCATTGGCGAACTTCGACTTGAGCAGATTTGTGAGTCCGGCAAAGTCATACACCTCTTCTCCAGTCAATCCCAGCGACTCCACGTTCTGCCCTTCTTCGAATTGCAGCGGGAGAATGCCCATGCCAACCAGGTTCGACCGGTGAATGCGCTCGAAGCTCTCGGCGATCACTGCACGAACGCCCAGCAGGTTAGGCCCCTTTGCCGCCCAGTCGCGAGATGAACCGGAGCCGTACTCCTTGCCTGCAAGAATCACCAGCGGAATCTTGCGCTCGGCATACTTCACGCTGGCATCGAAGATCGACATCTGCTCACCCTCAGGCAACAGACGCGTGACGCCGCCCTCGGTTCCCGGCGCAAGCTTGTTGCGCAAACGCACATTGGCAAACGTGCCACGCACCATCACCTCGTGGTTTCCGCGCCGCGAGCCATAGGAGTTGAAGTCTGCCGGCTTCACGCCATGCTCCGCGAGATATTTTCCCGCCGGCCCGTTTGCTTTGATCGAGCCCGCGGGTGAGATGTGATCCGTCGTCACTGAATCCCCAAGCACTGCAAGCACGCGCGCGCCGAGAATGTCAGTCACTGGATTGGGTTGCTTCTTCATGCCATCGAAGTACGGTGCCTGACGAATATAAGTCGAGTCCGGCTCCCACTTATAGACGTCGCCAGTGGGAAAGCTCAAGCCCTGCCAGCTTGCGTCGCCATCGCTTACCGTCGCATACTCCTTCCGAAATCCCTCGCTGCTCAGCCCCTTTTCGATTGCGGCGGCTACTTCCAGCTGCGTCGGCCAAATATCTTTCAGGAACACTGGCTGCCCCGCAGGGTCCTTGCCCAGCGGCTCCGTGTCGAAGTTATGCCCGATGCGACCAGCCAGCGCGTACGCAACCACCAGCGGCGGACTCATCAGGTAGTTTGCGCGCACGTCGACATTCACGCGACCTTCAAAGTTGCGATTGCCGCTCAGCACGCTCACTGCAACGAGGCCGTGTTCATCGATGCTCTTCGACACGTCGGCGGGCAATGGGCCAGAGTTGCCGATGCAGGTTGTGCATCCGTAACCCACCACGTTGAACCGAAGCTTCTCGAGATACGGCAGCAGCCCCGATTTTTCGTAGTAGTCCGTCACCACGCGTGAACCCGGAGCAAGCGATGTCTTCACCCACGGCGGCACGGTGAGCCCCTTCTCGACGGCCTTCTTCGCTAGGATTCCTGCTGCAACCATCACCGACGGATTTGAAGTATTCGTGCAGCTCGTGATGGCCGCAATCACAACCGATCCGTGATCGAGGTACTTGTCGGGATCGACGTTGAAGCGTTCTTTGACAGTCGTCGTGATCGGCCCAGTCTTGAATGTTTTGTCAGCCGAAGGCGCGTGGGCAGCGGCAGATGACGTGGTCGGCCCTTCGTTCTCCTCCGCCGCAATGGCCAGAGCGGTGTCGTTCACTGCGGTCGGTTCCCAAGCAGCTGCGGTGCGGGTTCCAAGCGGCTTGGCTGTCGGTGCAAGCAGGCTCGGCAACTGCTTCGCAAAGCTCTCCGCTGCATCCTTCAGCAGCACACGATCCTGCGGACGCTTCGGGCCGGCCACGCTTGGCTCCACAGTCGCGAGATCGAGCTCCAGCGTCCGCGTGTACTCGGCTTCAGGAGACTTGTCCGTGTGGAAGAGCCCCTGCTCCACGTAATATGCCTCGACCAACGCAATCTGCTCGTCGCTGCGGCCGGTGAGTTTGAGATAGCGCAGCGTCTCGGCATCCACCGGGAAGATACCGCAAGTCGCACCGTACTCGGGAGCCATGTTGCTGATCGTTGCGCGATCGGCAAGCGGCAGCGCGGCGACGCCGGGTCCGTAGAATTCGACAAACTTTCCGACGACGCCAAGTTTGCGCAGCGCCTGCGTCACGGTCAGCACCAGATCCGTGGCCGTCGCGCCTTCGCGGAGCTTGCCGGTCAGCTTGTAGCCAACAACCTGCGGCACCAGCATACTGACGGCCTGGCCCAGCATCGCGGCCTCGGCCTCGATGCCGCCAACGCCCCAGCCCAGAACGCCAAGGCCATTGATCATCGTGGTGTGCGAGTCGGTGCCGACAAGCGTGTCAGGATAGGCCTGTAACTCGCCGTTGACTTCCGTCGTAAACACGACGCGCGCCAGGTATTCAAGATTCACCTGGTGGCAGATCCCCATGCCCGGCGGGACTGCGCTGAAGTTGCGAAACGCAGTCTGGCCCCATTTCAAAAACGCATACCGTTCGCGATTGCGCTGAAACTCCAGCAGCGAGTTCGCCTCGTAGGCCCCGGGCGTGCCGAACTCATCCACCTGCACGGAGTGATCGATGACCAGTTCAGCGGGAACCAGCGGATTGACCCTCTCCGGATCGCCACCCAGCGTCTTGATTGCGTCGCGCATCGCGCCCAGGTCGACGATTGCCGGGACACCGGTGAAGTCCTGCATGAGAACACGCGCGGGCATGTAGGCAATCTCGCGGCTGGGCTCAGCCTTCGCATCCCACTTGGCCAGAAACTCGATATCGGCGGCGGTCACGTTCACGCCGTCTTCGCGGCGCAACAGGTTTTCAAGAAGGATTTTCAGGCTGAAGGGCAAGCGGCCCAGATCGAGCCCACGCGCGCTCAGGGCCGGCAGGCGGAAAATGGTGTACGATTTGCTGCCGGATTTCAGAGTGGCACGGCTATTGAAGCTATTCATTGAGGGCCTTTCTATCCGCTTTCGGGCGGATGAGCTTTAAAGAACTCGATGGGTGGGTGCCCCATCCTGGCGGCGTTCTTTGTCGGCAGGGTGGGAAAGCACGAACTCTGGCCTGTTCCACGAATCCGGAACCCGGGAGAGTCACATTCTCAACGGCAATAAGATTACTCAGCGGGCGGGGTCAGCGTCCACGATCGGGGCGCCCGCGGCGAAAGCGCTTGAGCGGGGCCTGGGCGGGATGGCAGTCGCAGCTCATACCTGACACTCGGATTTTATCGCGCCTGTGGTTCAGCTGGAAATACAAACCTGTAGCGATTGAACATAGCCTCTCCATTGCCTGCTTGCGTGCCGTAACCTCAGCCGCTACGCTCAATCCGTACCTCTGGAGGTCATCCATGTTCTCCTCTGCGGCCCGTTTTGCTCTCGCCGCCTTTCTGCTTTCCTGCCCCGTCGCGTTTTGCCAGACGAACACCGCTCCAGCGGCGCCCACCGGCCATTGGCCCACGCAGAACGGTACCGTCAGCCTCGCGAATTTCCGCTTCGGCACTGGAGAAACGCTCCCCGAACTCAAGCTCCACTACCTCACTCTCGGCACGCCGCATCGCAATGCTGCTGGCCACGTCGACAACGCCATCCTCCTGCTGCACGGCACAGGCGGCAACGCACACTCGTTGCTGAATCCCATCTTCTCCGACGTGCTCTTCGTTCCCGGCGGCGTGCTCGACATTCAGAAGTACTTCATCATCCTGCCCGACGACATCGGCCACGGCCAGAGTTCCAAGCCTTCAGATGGCATGCGCATGCACTTCCCCGCATACGATTACGACGACATGGTGCGCAGCCAGCACATGATGCTCGACCAGATGCACGTCGACCATCTGCGACTCATCCTCGGCACCTCGATGGGCTGCATGCAGACCTTCGTCTGGGGCGAAACGTACCCCGGCTTTGCCGACGCGCTTGCGCCGTTTGCCTGCCTGCCGGTGCAGATCGCGGGCCGCAACCGCATGACGCGCTACATGAGCATCCAGGGCATCAAGCTTGACCCCGCATGGAACAACGGCGACTACACCGCCGAGCCCGTGCAAGGCCTGCGACTCGCCGACACCCTCATCCTGGTTATGGGCTCGAGTCCGCTGCAGATGCAGAAGCAGGCGCCGACGCGCGTAGCCGCCGAGCAGTTCGTCGACCGCTATTGGGCCCGGCCGGCTCCCGATGCGAACGACATGATTTATTACCTCAACGCCAGTCGGAATTACGATCCCAGCCCGCGTCTCGAGACCATTTCCGCGCCAGTTTTGTGGATTAACTCCGCTGACGACTACATCAATCCGCCGGAACTCGGCATCGCGGAGACCATGGTGAAGCGCATGCCGCATGCGCACTTCATCCTCATCCCCATCTCCGACGAGACTCGCGGGCACGGCACCCACACCGCAGCGGCCGTGTGGAAGAACTATCTCGCAGAGTTCATGCAGCAGACCCAACCTAAGCCTTAAAACCTTCGGGCCGATGAGACGCGGGGACTGGGGGAATGGGGGCGGCCCTGCGCATTCACCGCATTGCCGCCCGGGGACGGCGCGCCCTAGTAATCGTCATTGCCGTGATCGATGTCGGCGGCGTCAATCCAGTGAAGTCGCCGATCGGCCTCTCATTCGCACAAGCGCCTCAATGCAGCAAATTGAACGTATTCGTGGCGTCATCAACGAAGTAGACTCTGCCTTGCAGCGCCCACAACCCGAAGAGAGCGCCTGCCCCTGGAGGCGGCCCTCCCGAAGCGTCTACCAGATCTACATCCACCTGTCGTCCGTTCTTGACGTTTATTTCAACGATGTTTCCGTCATTCCCATTTGCGACAAACAGATTGTGGCCTGCCAATGAAATACCGAGTGGGTCATTGAGAGCTCCACCCGAAGAGACAGTGACACCCGTTCCGGTTGCGTGCGGCCGCACCAAGGCATTTGGAATCGCCGCAATTCGGTTATCGAGGCTATCAGCAACCAGAAGATTCCCGGTCTCCTGATCGAACGCCACTCCCGTAGGCCCTATCACCAGTGCGGCAGGGTCGGTTCGCTCCGGGAAACCGGAAGCAATGATCGAACTGTCGAGCAGTTTAGGCGTGCCTTGGCCGGAAATCACGAATAGCATTCGCACCACCGTGCCCTCGTTCACGACGTTTCCGCCGGCGGCGACCGTACCATTCAGGACGTTGGTGACAAACAAGACAAACGCTTCGTCACCGTCGAAGGCAGCCATGTCCCAGGGGCCGTTGATGTGGTGACCAGAGATCGTCTCCACCACATGGCCATTGCTGTCCAGGACGATCAGACAGCCCGCTTGTGCTGTTGCAGATGTTCCATCCGCAGTGGGCAAGCTCCCGACCACAACAAAGCCGCTTCGAAGTGCGACCAGGGCGGTCGTCAGTCCTATGCCTCCGGGGCAGGAGACGGAATTCGGATCGATCTGCGCGAACAGCTGCATCGACCCGTCTGGCGCTATCTGAACGATGGTCGTACCCGTCCCTTGCTGATTGGCTGCATTGTTGAAATTACTCACTAGGAATCGGCCTTCCACGAGATTGCCTACAGTTCGTGGAACAAGAGCGACTCCATAAGGATTCACATCTCCATTAGCCGGGACTGTCGATCCAAGGGTCGCGACCATGTCGCGATCTGGAGTCTCGGCATACCCGGCCACGCTACCGGCGATCATCAGAGTCAGGAAGGGCCCAACGGCTCCCACTCGAGCCAAAATCCGGGAAATGCGATTCATACATGACCTCCTTGGTCAGCATGGGTTCAACACCTCTTGTCCATAGCGACCGTCTTGATCAACAGGTTGTCGTTTCCTTATCGATTTGCGCGGGCATAGAACTTAATGGCGCAAACCACCCAAGCTAATTAGTAGCGAAACGCACGCTGCGCTGTGCCAAAAAGACTGAGAAATGACAATCAAATGACGCCGGTTCTTCTATCCCTTCGCCTTTTTGTTTTCAGTCGATAAGCGCCATGCCGGCACATCTGCCGCCTGTGTGCGAACCTCCGGCATCTGAGCTTCTATACTGGAGATTGAATCGACGTCTGCAGAGGTCCCCTGAGAATTGAGTGAAGGAAACTGGTTGCGAGGGCTTTTTTCGCGTTTGCTGGCCTGGTTTGCCCAACGTATGGCCAACGAACGACAGCGTTTGCTCGCCGTCACCATCGTCGCCGGTGGTCTCTGTGGACTCGCGGCCGTTGCCTTCCATCTCTCGATCGGCTGGCTTGAAGACCTGCTGATCAACCGCGCCAATCACGCTCCCGGCTATTCGTGGATCTTCTGGACCATTCTCTCGCCCGGCGTGGGTGGTTTGATTGTCGGGCTCGGACTCACCTACTGGACTCCGGCAGCTGCCGGCTCGGGCATTCCCCAGGTCAAGGTGGCTTTTGCTCTGCGTTCGGGTCTCGTTTCCCTGCGCGAAACTGTTGGCAAATTCGTGCTTTGCGCTCTCCAGATCGGCTCCGGCGCTTCGCTTGGCCTGGAAGGCCCGACGGTACAGATCTGCGCCGGGGTCAGCAGCCTGATTGCGCGGACCGCGCGATTAAGCCCGCAGAACTGCCGACGCATGGCGTCTGTCGGGATGGCGGCAGGCATCGCGGCCGCCTTCAACGCGCCAATCGCCGCCATCACCTTCACGCTCGAGGAACTCATCGGCGATCTGGACCAGACGATGCTCTCCGGCGTGATTGTCGCTGCGGCCCTGGCCGCCGTCGTCGAACACTCCATTCTGGGATCAACCCCCGTCTTCCACATGCCGCGCAGCTACACGCTCGGAGCTGCCTCTTCGCTGATCTGGTACGCACTGCTTGGCATTCTCGCGGCGGTTGTTTCGATCACCTTCACCGACGGGCTGCTGAAACTTCGCGCACTTTTCAAGCGCTGGACATCCGTGCCCAAGTGGATTCATCCAGCGATTGGCGGCCTCGGCACCGGCGCTCTTGCAGTTCTGGGGCTCTACTGGTTCCATCTCAATGGCATCGCCGGCGATCCCTACAGGACGCTAGAACTCGCTCTAACTGGCACGATGCCGGTGCTGTTTATGGTTGTGTTCTGTGTCTTGAAACTGGCGGCCACGGTCAGTTCCTACTCAAGCGGCGGCTCGGGAGGCATCTTCGCGCCTTCGCTCTTCATGGGCGCGATGCTCGGGGGCGCAGTCGGCTACCTCGACGTGAGCGTATTTCACCATCCGACTGACGCCATCGGCGCCTTTGCGGTGGTGGGGATGGGAGCGGTATTTGCGGGAATTGTCCGCGCTCCGATGACGTCGATCCTCATCGTCTTTGAGATGACGGGCGGCTACGGGCTTGTCCTTCCGCTGATGATCGCCAACATGACCGCGTTTGTGCTGGCCCGCTACTGGCGTCCGGTTCCCGTTTACGAGGCGCTGTTGCTGCAGGACGGCATCCAACTGCCCCACGGATCGCGTCCGCTGGACCCCCCGCAGGACGCGCAGATCGACGCGGAACAACCGACGATGGATGCGACAGCTTGATCCCGATGGGCCCATCGCGAGCCATCGATGTGTAGTCGTCTAATCGAGCTCTAGTCGAGCTTTTCCAGGGGAGATGTGTCCACGGGTTCCTTCTCCGGTTCAGCTTCGGTGACGACCGCAAGACGAGGCAAATCGGCGGCTTCCGGTTCCGGCTCGGCGCTTGCGGGCTGCAGAGCGTTCAGTGCTTCGAGCTCAGCAATCCGGTTCAGAAGAATCCTTTTCAACTCAATGACATCGTGCCCATCCGACGCCAGATCAGTCGTCTGCTCCAATTTCTGAAGAGTGACGCGAAGAGACTCCAGGGTTTCTTGGGTAGGGCGGGCGGTCATTGCTGCGCTGGGCACCTGTTTCCAGATTTGATGCAGTTTTCGCGCGGAAATTGCCTGCAAATCTGCAAATTATCACCATTTCCGGATGAATCTGCCGGCCACATGTGTCGAATCTGCCGCTAATCATCGCCGTTTATACCCTATTTCCGGCAACTTGCGCCGAAATCGCGCGCCCCGGCTCCGGTTAGTGGCCCGGTTCAGTGTTGTAGAGGAAGATGGCGCGAAGTTCGAGATATGGGCCGTGGAATTCCCTCGGGAGCGGCGCATAGTTGGAGCCTGTGAGGGCGCCCCATGCCGCTCGGTCCAGGCCAGTATCGCCCGATCGTCCTTCGAGCACCATGCTGCCCTCCATGAGGCGCCCATTGGGCAGGATTTTAAAGCGAATAACCACAGCGCCCTTCTTGAGGATGGGCGGGTTTACTTCATCGGGAATCAAAGGGTCCCAGGTGCGCTCGGTTTCGCGGTGCCAGCGTAGGAGCCATGAGCTGAAGTCGACACCCTGTGTATCGCTGAGAACCTGGACGCCGCCGCCTGCTCCGGGATGCATCGGCATCTGGCCGGGGCCGCCGGGCATTTGCGTCGCGCCCGGTCCGCTGCGCGCTCCGCGCATGGCATCGCGGAGTTGGTCGGCGGGGTTGGCTGAACCCATGGCAAAGCTTGGCTGTGCAGGAACCGCCTGTGGGCGCGGAGCCTCGCTGGGCTGGGGAGCCGGTTCGACCTTTGGAACTGGCGAGGTCAATGCAGGCTGCGAGGGTGGAGTGGTGGGCTCGGTCTCGGGGGGTGGGGGTGGGGCCGGTTTGTTCAGCGCCTCCAGGGTCTTTTTGTCGACGCGCGGTTGCCGCTCCGGTACCGGCTTGGCCTCCACTTTGGGCTGGAATTTCTTGATCACATCGGGAGGCAAGTCGAGGTACGTCAGGTCTTTGCGCTGCTTCATTGCCTCAAATGGGTCGATGACAGGGGGGACATGGAAGACGTAGCGTGGAATCCAGGTGATGGCGGAGATGAGAAGGATATGGATGAGAAGTGCGAGCCAGATGCCTTCGCGCAGGCGCGCCCAGCGCCGCTCATCTTCCAGCTCGCTGATCATGTTCAGCAATTCGTGGGTGTCGTAGTCTACCCAGCGGGAGGTGGAAGCACCGCGACGAACCCGAGCCTTTTCGCCACCTTCGTCCAGTTGGAGGGCATCACGAGATGCGGAACCGCCATCTTCACCGAAGGTGTTGTCATCTTCTGGAAAGCTGAGGTTCAGGGGGCCAGTGCTGGCCCTCTTCGGCTTGGTTTCCGCGGGCTCCTGGGGATCTTGCGCGGTGGTTTTTGCTTCACTGGTTGGCATGCATGCGGGCTGCGGCTGCCCTGGGGGTTAGGTACACCCGGCCAGCTCTGCTCCAAATCCTTCTGAACTATTCTCTCATTCCCTGCGTTTCAGCAAAACCACCTGGTTTTGATTGCGGTCAATCACGCTCATGGACAAGTCGGGACCGTACAATTGATCTTTCTGACATCACCCCGTCGATCAACAATGGTTGCGCAGGGTACCCCAGGGATTTGGACGTTTTACGAGGGGAAAGGACGTATTTGAGGCATTTTTTCCAGACACTTTGGCTCAAATGGACGCTGGTTATCCTTCCGGTACTCATCAAATGGGGAATCCTGGGCGCAGGCGCGATCGCCATCTTAGATTCCTCCACCATCCCCGTTCCCATGGACGCCCTCATCGCCGTCTGGGTTTGGAAGGATCAGGAGCACTTTTGGGCCTATTGCCTGATGGCTGCCCTGGGCTCCGCAATTGGCGGCTTGCTGCCCTATGGCCTGGGACGGGCGGGAGGAGAGTTGTTCATCCTCAAGCGGGTGAACCGCGAACACTATGAGCGGCTGAGGCTGCGCTTTGAGAAGCAGGAATTTCTTGCCATGGCCATCCCTTCAGCTTTGCCGCCTCCCACGCCCTGGAAGGCCTTTGTCTTCGCCGCTGGAGTCTTTGAAATGCGGGTAGTACCGTTCATGCTGGCGGTTTTTACGGGCAGGATGGTGCGCTGGCTGGTGCTTTCGCTGCTTGTGATCAAGCTTGGCCCGGGAGCCCTCGGAATTGTGCAACACCATTCGCTTGCCGGGCTGCTGCTGGTGTTGGGGCTGGCTGTGATCGGGTTTGGGACCTGGTGGATGCGGAAGCGGCGGAGCGGGGAGATTCAGCTGGAGAATTAGTGTTTTCGCACCTGGTCTGGGATCGGATGCGCCGCTCGCGTACGACACGGCGCAACCATTACGAAGTAATGCCGCGAAAAACGCCCACAGCCGTTGATGCCGCGATGCGCCACCCGAAGAACATGAAGATTTAGATTAGCCTGGTGTGTCCGGGCCTAAAGGCCAGCGACACAATACGCATGACTTCGGCAGCCTGAAGGCTGCCGCTCCCTCCGTATTCGCAGCTGCAATCGACGCTGGTTGTTGGAATTCTCAGGGCAGATCTCTCGGCTCCGCTCGGGATGACAACTCGCTTTTCAATGCCGAGCTCAGTGCGAACGCAGATCCGACCATTCGGGTCGGGCGCTTAAACCAAGGCGTATTTAGCGGGCTGCAACCGTGCTGGCGTCGCGCTCAAAGCGCATCTTGCGGACGAGCATCGGAACGCCGAAGGCGAGGCCGGCGACGATCGTTGTCGAGAGCAGGTCATTTCGATAGAACGGCACCCCGGCCGCATAGCAGGTGATCAAGCCAGACAAGGTATGCGAATACATGTCGCCGGGGATCCAGAGCGTGTGACTCGACATAACCCAGACCGCGTAATTGGAGACGAGGAAGAACGAAGTGGGACCGAGCACGACCGCTGCGCCAAAGCGCAGCCATGTGGTGCGCGACTTAAGCAGGATGTGTCCCAGCACCATGGCGGCGAGATACCAGGCCCATGTCGTGACGTAGGCCGTCCAGACGAAGGTGTAGTGATAGGCGAAGACGGTGAGACAGTAGTCCGCAACCATGAGAGCGGCCAATGGGGCCAGCATCTCGCGCCACGAGCGACGCGCGCCGAAGTAGAGCAGCATGCCGCCGACGGCAGTGAAATTCAGCCAGCCGTGATGTGGCACGACACGGGTGAGAATGGCAAGAACCAGCAGCAGATAAGCAGGCATGAACACCTCTGGATAAGGAATGCCGGAGCGACTGCACCGGTTGAGAGAGCGACATATCCATTCTGGGGCGTGGGAGCCGGGCGGTCAACCGGACAGGGCAGCAGGATGAATAAAAATTTTCATCCCGCGGGAGCAACCGGCTGATGACGACGGTGTTGAACAGGCTAATTACTTTTTTGCAAATGCGCGGCCCACAGCATTGCATGCAGGCTGAATTTAACGCATTGTTAGAGCAGGGAACTTTTTCTGTGAAACTTCAGCAGCCTCTGATGGTCGCCGCGTTGGCCTTTGCCTTAGGTACGCTCGCATTTGCGCAAAGCGCGCCAGGAGCGGATGCAGACGCATCTGCGCCGACGGCGCCTGCCCTTTCCTCAACCGCGACAGTTCCCCAGGCCGCGCCTGAGGTTGTAACGAGTCCAGCAGTCAGGATGATTGAGGATTTCCGGGATGGGGATGTCAAGTTCGACCTGAACGAGCTGGTCGAAATTCTGCGCGATCGCCGGCATGAGGGATGGGTGCTGGCGGCGTATCCTGACCCCAAAACCAGCCAGCCGCTGATTGGCGCCGGATTCAGCCTCGATTTGCCTGCGCGCGCTCACACACAGCCCGATCCGCTCAATCCGCACCCGTTTCTGGAGCCTTCGTCGGCCGAATTGTGGCAGGCGGCTGGTTTCGATCCGGCGCGACTCGATGACATTTTGAATGTATTTCACGAACGCAGGAGTGCGTGGAGCAAGCGCACGTGGCGGCGGCAGCTTTTCAGTCTTCCACCGCAGATCTCAGACGAGGATGCTATCCAGTTGGTGCGCGTCGGCGCCATCCAGGCTGTCTACAATGCGCGGGCGTATTGCAGAAACTTCGACGACCTGACCGGACCGCAGCAGATGGCCATGGCGCAGCTTGTTTACCAGATGGGCGTGAATCTCGAACACTTCAGCGCGTTTCTTGCCATGATCAATCCCGGAGCAGGACCGCGGGCAGCTGCGGTTGATCCTGCGGCGGCGACGCTGGACGGGCCGATTGCCCTCGATCAGGCACCGGATTATTGGTTGGGCGTGCAGAAATCGCTGATGACAAGCCAATGGGCGCGGCTGTATCGCACGCGGGCAATCTCGGTGATTGCGATGCTCGATCCCGCGTATGACGAAGACCCGACGGCAGCGGAGCGGCGGGTGGGCGCGGTGCTGCGTCCGGCGGTCGTGCGGCGCAACAGAGGACGCGGGGCGGTGGCGACGCGGCAGGTAGCCGTCACGACGCATCGGGGCCATGCGCACAAGGCAGCCCACAGGGCGCGCAGCAGGAAGCGCGCTTAGGTTCCTCAGGGGCTGAATCGGCAAGGCATTCCGTCGTCTTTGACAGGCTTCTCGAAAGACTAGCAAACCAATTTTCTAAGAAGGCAAGTGCGGCCTGATTTAGGCTTCCTCGTTTCTTTCGAGCCGGCCCTGCGGGACGGCTGGATCCTGTCCGAATGCAAACCCAGGATTTCATCCTGGGCTATTTTCGACTCCTCCCTAACGGGAGGACCAGGAACTGATCGGGCTCAGCGCCGAACAGGCGCGGACGGCTTTTTAGGTTACAGCCAAGGAAGAGCGGAACTACTTCTGTTCGTGGCCGCCCATTTCCTGGCCCCCATCCTCATGGTTGTCGATGATGTAGACGGCGCCGCCGAGCGCTCCGCGTGACCCTCTTCCGCCGGTTCCTCGAAAGTCGTAGCCGAAACGCAGGTCATTGAATTGGACGGTGGTCCATGTACGACCGGCGGGCAACTGCGGAGGATCAATGCCGATGACCTGCACCTGGCCAATGTCTTGCACGACGGCCCAACGCCCCCAGTCGAGATAGACCTTTCCCAATTCAGTTTGCTTGGCGGCTTCGACGGCCGGCGTGTCGGGCGGTTTGAAGAACTGGTCGGTTTCCGGATCGCTGTCGATATCTCCGGTGCGGGTGTTGACCTCGGCGAACTGGTAAAAGTCCTCAGTCTCGACGATTACGTGCCAGTGAAATGGGTTCCACGGATACGGCTCGACAGCGATCCGGTCCACGGGAACCGTGGTGATGGGGTTGTTGCGGATGAGGTCTTCGGCCTGGGCGTGCTCGGCGTAACGCAGGCACCAGACAAGGAACATGCCCACGAGTGCGAAAATGGCCCAGTTGCGGCCGCGAAAGGGCGTCCGCTTGGAGCTGATTTCGCGCTCGGCCAAGCCAAGGATTCCGGGGATGATGAGGGCGGCAAAGAGAAGTATCCAAAGTGCGGGTTCGGCGATGAAAACGAAACTGCCGGCGTACCAACGTGGGTTGAATGGAAAGAATGGGCGCACGCCGTAGCTGTTGGTCCAGTCGAGCAGGATGTGGCTCAACGAGGAGATGGTTGCGGCGAGGTAGACCCAGAGCCATCGCACCGGCTGCGGCTTGGGACGCGTTGGGGCGCCGGGCTCGGGCGGTGGTGCAGTTTTCGCGCGACGGGCGCGTCGGTGTTCGCTCCAGCGGTGGTAAAGCCAGGTTGCGCCGACGGCTGCGGCGGCAATAAAGGGAACCGCAACAAAGGTGTGGGTGATGCCGCGATGGTGTTTGAGACCTTCGACGGGGCCGGCAAATCCCCATACGATGTCGAGGTCGGCGGCTTCGGCAGCGAGCACGGCGGCCAGCGTGGCGTAGGCGGTTTTGCGATTGAGTCCGGCGCGGCCGATGCAGGCGCCGGTCAGGAAGTGCGTGATGGGTTCCATGGCGTACTGGAGCCATGGTAGCGGAGAAGGCCGCACGTTGCGCGGTTAGCGGAGTTAGCTGCTCTCGTTCTGTTCGCGGATTTCGCGGGGTTAGGAGAGTCTTGTGGGTTGGATTTGGCGGGTCAGCTTCCCGCTGCGCGTGAATTCGCGAGTTAGCAGGTTAGCGGTTGGTCTATCGCGCCCCTGGCCTTCACTTCAGGCGCGGGCATGCCTCTAACCGGATAAGCCGTCGCACCCTATAATTTTGCCCATGAGCGAGATGAGTAAATCGCAGGCGGAGAAGCGCATCGAGGAGCTGCGCACGGAACTGCGGAGGCATGAGCACCTCTATTACGTGATGGACGCGCCCGCGATCAGCGATGCCGACTATGACGCGCTGATGAACGAGCTGAAACGCCTGGAAACGCAGCATCCGGAACTGATCACACCCGACTCTCCAACGCAGCGCGTGGGAGGGAAACCGGCGGAGGGATTCCAGAAGGTGCGGCACTCGCGCCCCATGCTGAGCCTCGACAATGCCTACACCGACGAGGAACTGCGCGACTGGGATCGGCGCGTGCGTGAACTTGCGGGAAATCTGCCCGTGGAATATACAGCGGAGCTGAAGCTTGACGGGCTGAGCATCGCGCTGCACTACGAGACCACGCCCGACGGCGGAGCGCGGCTGGTACGAGGGTTGACTCGTGGCGATGGGCAGACCGGCGAAGACGTGACCACCAGCGTGCGCACCATTCGCAGTGTTCCGCTGAGTATTTCTGCAACTCGGCTGAAGGACGCCGGCGTTCCTCAGGAATTCGAAGTGCGCGGAGAGACAGTGATGCCGCTAAAGGCCTTCGAGAAGATGAATAAGGATCGCGAGGCGGAGGGCCTGGCGCCGGCGGTAAATCCACGGAATGCTGCGGCGGGCACGCTGCGCACCAAGGAGCCAAGCATCGTGGCGCAGCGGCGGCTGGATGTTTATGCGTACTTTCTGCTGACGCAGGGCGAGTACGTGGCCAAGGGGCAGGAAGAGACGCTCGATGCGCTGACGGCGCTGGGATTCCGTGTGAATCCGCATCGCGGGCGGATGCATACGGTGGAAGAGATGATGCAGTTCATCGAGTCGGCCGGGAAGCGCAGGGCGACGCTGGGCTACGACATCGATGGCGTCGTCTTCAAAGTGAATGCGCAGGCCACGCGGCAGAGGCTCGGCTACACGGGACGCGCGCCGCGCTGGGCAATCGCATATAAGTTCTCAGCCGAGCAGGCAGTGACGCAGTTGGAAGGCATCATGATCACCACCGGCCGTACCGGGAAGTTGACACCGACAGCGATGCTCAAGCCCGTGTTTGTAGGCGGCGCAACCATCAGTCGCGCCACGCTGCACAATGCCGACTGGATCGAGCGCATGGGGCTGATGATCGGCGACTGGGTAAAGGTGGAACGGGCCGGCGATGTGATTCCCAAGGTTGCCGAAGTCGTAGAAGACGCGGAGCACCCGCGCGGGACAAAAAAGTTCGTCTACCCAACTGTGTGCGAGGTCTGCGGTCAGACTGCCGTACGCGAGGAAGGCGAGGCAGATTATCGATGCGTGAATGTGGACTGCCCTGCCCTGCTGCATGGCACCGTCGAGCACTGGGCCAGCCGCGGGGTGATGAATATCGAGGGGCTGGGCGAAGCCTCCGTCTACGAACTGACCACACAGCAAGTTGTCAAAAGCGTGGCTGACCTTTACTCCCTGAACGAAAAAACCCTCGCTTCCCTTCAACAAGAGGTTGAACGCAATGGAGTCAAGAAACAGCAACGCGTCTTTGGTCCGGTCGAGATCAAGAAACTTCTGAAGGAGATTGAGAATTCAAAGCACGCAGGATTGGCCCGCGTGCTGATGGGTCTGAGCATTCGCTTCGTCGGCGAGCGCACGGCCGAGCTGCTCGCCCAGGAATTCGGATCGATGGACGCCATTATGAACGCCAGCGCAGACGAACTGGAACGCGTGGAAGAAATAGGGCCGCGGATTTCACAGGCGATTACGGACTTTCTCGCGCGGCCTGCCAATCGAGAGCTGATCGAACACCTGAAGGCTGCCGGCGTAAAGATGACGGCAGAGAAGAAGCAGCGGACGACGCAACTAGCCGGCATGACATTGGTGCTGACCGGGACATTGCCGAACCTGACGCGCGATGAGGCGAAGGCGAGGGTCGAAGCCGCGGGCGGCAAGGTGTCTGGATCCGTGAGCAAGAAGACCAGCTACGTGATTGCCGGCGAAGAGGCTGGATCGAAGTTGGATAAAGCACACGAGTTGAAGGTACCGGTGCTGGATGAAGCTGGATTGCTGAAGCTCCTGGCGGGATGAAGACGGGGACCGGCGAATCGGGAATGGTGACGTCGTCCCTCTTTCCGGTCAAGCGAGGGAGCGGCGGGGTGGAGAGGCTTGTTCTGCGAGACGCTGGCGTTCCCGCTCGCGTTTCCACGCCTCGGCATGCAGCCGGTGAGGAGACACCGAATCTCTTTCGGCGGTGAGAGAAGCCAGCGTGAGAAGACGCGCAGAAGAATCAATATCCTTCACATTTGAACCAATGACCGGCACGGGTTGCATGGGAAAGGCTGCAGACGATGCAAGGCTGGCGTCAATACGTTTTGATTCTGAAATCGGTGTTGACCTGTTGTCGCCGGCAGTCGGGATCGAAACGCTGAGAGCTTTCGCCATGAAGCCGTCCACAAGCTTATGCAGGCACTTCTGTCCGCATAGGTGCCTGGCGGCGGCACTCAGGCGATTGTGCCCGCTCCACGCGCTAATGCGAAGCTCGGGCCCGTGATCGTTGGCGACGAACCAGTGGTTGGGGTTGAGCATTTCTGTTCCGCAAATATCGCAGGAAATCGCCTTGCGTATCACCGGATTTCTCCCTATCCATTTCATCGGAGATTCAGGGGAATGAAGGCGGCATACGGGGAAAGAATCGCCAAATATTTCGAAATGGGAGTGATTCTTGGGGAATCGTGCCGATTTGGGAACGTTGTTTTGATGGCTTTCCGCCCCGGGCGCAAGACTACGAGGCGCACCGAGGCGGAAAACTCAAATAGATGCTCGGTTAATCGCGGGGAGCGAAGTAGCCTTTCTTGGCGCGAGCAAAATAGCGGCGGTCGTTGGAATAGAGATAGATGGGCCGGAAGGCGCCGTTCGCCTTAAAGTCCGCCGGCGTGTAGGTCAAGGCGTACTGGCTGCGTAGTTCTTCCTCAATGTTTTTAAAGCTGTTGGACATTTCTTCGACAGAAGGCGGGAAGAAAACCTGTCCGCCGGTGTCACTCGCGAGTTGCGTGAGGACCTGGTCGCCCTTGCCACGGCTAGGGGTCCAGTTCGTGCTGATGGCGTAGACAATGGTTTCGGCGCGCTGGCACATTTTAATGGCTTCGTCGAGGTGGACGCGGCTCTGGTTGTCATCGCCGTCGGAGATGAGGACCATGGCCTTGCGGACGGGTTCCTGACCGCGCGAGACGTCGAGCAGCTTGTCGCGGCAGCCGGTGTACACAGCGTCGAACATGGCGGTGCCACCGCCGGGGCGAAGACGATTGATGCCGCTCTCAAGCGCATCGATGTTGTTGGTCCAGTCGGCGGTCACTGTCGGCGTGACGTCGAATCCCATCACAAAGGCGCGATCGCTCTTTGCTTTCAATATCTGGAGCAGAAACTCAGTTGCTGACTGCTGTTCGAACTGAAAGCGCGAGCGAATGGAGGTGCTGGCGTCGATGACGATCCCTACGCGCAGAGGCAGGTTGATCTGCTGGCGGAACGAGGTAATCTTTGCGGGCGCCTTCTGATCATCGAGCAATGCGAAGTCGCTTTGCTTCAGGTTGGGGATGTAGTGGCCGTGCTTGTCGGTAACCGTAAAGATCAGGTTGACCTCGTTGACGCCGAGCTTGAGGGTAGGGCCGATGTCCTGGCTCTGGTCCTGGGCATCGGGCGCGGGCTGCTGGCCGGCGGGCGCTTGGGCGGGTTGCGGCGCGGGCGTCTGCGCAGGTTGCTGGGAGTGCAGGGCAGGGGCACACAAAGCCGCTGCAAGAACCAGGCCGGAAATTCTGGTGGTCATATCATCCTTATTTTATCAATGGCGCACGACAATCCGGCATTGTTCACATTACTGAGGTGTTGACGGAGTCTGTTCGCGTTGTTCGAGCCGAGCGAGGAGGGTATCGAGCTCCTTGGGGAGCGGAGCCTCCAGTTCGATGGGTTTGCCGGTAACTGGGTGTGTGAAGGCGAGCCGGGCGGCGTGGAGGAAGTTGCGGTTGAGCTTGAGCCGCTCCGGTTCGGCGTTACGACGTGCTGCCCGGGAGGGAGCGGCTTGTGCGGCAGCCTGGTCGGTAAGTTGAGAGGATGCCCCATAGAGTGTGTCGCCGACAACCGGATGCCCAATGGAGGACATGTGTACGCGAATCTGATGGGTACGGCCGGTTTCGATGCGGACGCGGACCAGGGTGAACTTGCCGAAGCGCGTGTCGAGGCGGCGAACGACTTCGTAGTGCGACACGGCGGAGCGGGCGTTGTCTGCGGGGCGGGTGGTCATACGGGTGCGGCGCACAGGGTCTCGGCTGACCGCGGCGGTAATGGTTCCCTTCTGGCGCTCGACCGAGCCATGCACGAGCGCGATGTACGTTTTGCTGATTTGACGCGAGGAGAACAGTTCGGCGAGCGCCGCATGGGCGGCATCGTTTTTGGCAACGATGATGAGACCGCTCGTGTCCTTGTCAAGACGATGCACGATGCCGGGGCGAAGGTCGCCGCCCGTTGCTGAAAGTGCCTTGAAACGAAAAAGAAGCGCATTGACGAGGGTGTTCGAGTTGCGCGCATCTGCGGTTTCACCGGCGCCGGCGTGCACCATCATTCCAGCGGGCTTGTTGACGACCGCAAGATGTTTGTCTTCAAAGAGGACGTCGAGGGGAATGTCCTGCGCAGTGGCTCTGAGCGGCGCGGGATGAGGTTCGCCGGTGATGACGATCTGCTCACCACCCCGGAGCTTCAGTGAAGCCTTGGCCTGAGCACCGTTCACCAGTACGTCGTCCTGATCCAGCAATAGCTGTACGCGCGAACGGCTCACGCCTTCGAGTTGCGTGGCAATGAAGTGGTCGAGGCGCTGGCCGGCGGCTTCGGGTGGAACTTCGATTGAGTGAGACTCAGCCATGGGATGGCCTTTCGACTTCGGATGGCGCGGCTTGTGACGGCTCTGTGGCCACAGGTGAAGAGACAATGCTCTGCGACGCGCGCTCGAGCATGAGGAATGCACCGGCAATCACAAACACGATCCCGGCAGCCTGCGGACCTTTCAGCATTCCCTGGAACATAGCACCGCGGCCGACGGGGTCGCGCCAGAACTCGGTGATGAATAGGACAGCACCGGCCGCCATGAGGAAGATACCGGCGAGGTCACCGTGTTGCCGCCGATGCGGCAGGTAGAGGATGAGACACATGGCAATCGTGAGAAAACAGAGAGCGGCGTAGGCCTGCACCGGATGGACGGGAATGTCCAGCGGTGCTCCGCTCCATCGCTCGGCAAAAGGATCGGTGTAGATGATGGCCCAGGGAACGTGCGCGCCCGTACCGTAACCGGAGCCAGCGAGCAGAGCGCCAATCTGCTCGAAGGCGAGACCGAGAGCGGCGGGTGCGGCGAGAACGTCGGCGGTGATGCGGAACGGCAGCCGATTCATGCTCGCGTAGACTGCGGCAACTGCCAAGGCGATGAGGGATCCGATTGCGGCGAGCAGCGGATGATGAATCATCGCCAGGCCGAGCATCCAGAGCGGATGGCTGCGCAACACCGTCCAATTAGCAATGACGAGCAACAGGCGCGAACCCACGAGCGCCGTAAAGAGCATGAGGATGCAGAGGTTCCAGATCTTGTTGGGATCGACGCCGAGCTTTCGCGCAGTATGAAGAGCCAGCATCAATGCAAGCAGCACACCCACCGCGGCGACAGCGCCGTATGAGGGGATGAGAAGCGAACCGATGTGGAAGAGAACTGGATGCACTAGACCAAGGATAACGGTTCAGAGTGCGAGGGGGTAATTTCAGGATTGGGCGGCGAGACTTCGCTGCTTAAGTAGAAATCCGGCCCACTGGGCCGTGAGCAATGCGCTGGTGAACCCGTCCTAAGACGGTGGAGCTCCCCGTGGTTCATTAGGCATTCCGGACTGGCGGACACGGCACACAGAACCAATTTTGTCGAGAAGAGCCCCTGTTCAATGAATGTTGGTTCAACCAGCGTTGATTACCCACCTGCTTTGCAGGCCGGTTTCTATTGCGGATGTATGGGTGTTGCGCGAGGAATTGCAAGTCTTGTGCGGGTCAGCGCATTTGTGTTAGTAACTTGCAGCCCTTTCGGAAATGTGGTTTCGAAGCGCAATCGTTTGAACTACTCGAAGTCGCTGCGTCTTGCATCATTTGCGTTTCGGCGGACGCGGCTTGATTGCGGCGCCGATGGTTTGCGATTTGCAACTTCGTCGGCACGTGCGACCAGCTTTTTCAGCTTGCCTTCGATATCTCGCATCGCCAACGTGCTGGTCTTCGAGGACGCCATCGGCGTCGATGGTGAATGTCGCAGGAATGGCCTTGACAGCCGAAGCTGTTTGGCGATCGGGCCATTGAAATAGCCGTCGCGATATTGCAGCCACGTCATCTCGTTCTTGGCAACAAACTCTCTCCACTTGTCTTCGTCTTTATCGAGGCTGATGCTGAGCACGACCAGCGGCTGGCCTTCGAACTTTTTGCGCAATCTCGCGGATATGGGGCAGCGCCTCGCGACAGGGACCGCACCAGGTGGCCCAGAAATCGATCAGCACCACCTTGCCGGCGAGGCCGTCCATGGAGACGTGCTGGCCATCGAGCGTGGCGACGGAAAATGGCGGAGCCATTCGGGCGCGTGCGAGTTCGATGCGATCGAGCATAGCGCTGCGCGCGCTCGTGCACGGCCGGATTGTCCTTGTCCTGGTCGAGAAATGTCGTGAACTCAGCGCGGGCCGCATCGTCCTGATGGAGATGGGCAAGGGATACGCCCAGTGCCGTAGTGCGCCGCGGCAAGCTTTGACTCGAGCTGCGAGCGCGGTCTTGAACTCGTCGCAGCTCTCGTCAAAGCACTTGTCCTTCTTATTGTTGATGCCCTCGCCGTTGCAGGGCGACAGCGAGTGCGATAATGAAGCCACGGCTTTGTCGTCATCAGTCGCTGCAGACTGAGCAGCCATATCCCGGGCTACGTCTTCGGCTTCTTTGTATGCGCCGATTTCTAGTGGCAAGGTAATAGGCCCGGCTCAGGCACGTCCGTACAATGGCCGCCATCCTGCTTGTTGGCCTTGCGAAATGTCGTCGATCGCGGCGCCATCGCATTCTGACTTTC
This sequence comes from uncultured Acidobacteriaceae bacterium, assembly GCA_963735215.1. Taxonomy (GTDB): domain Bacteria; phylum Acidobacteriota; class Terriglobia; order Terriglobales; family Acidobacteriaceae; genus Telmatobacter. Next base: position 36,018 of record CAVTKF010000029.1, read on the forward strand.
TGCCAGTCGACGGCCTCGGCAAATGTTTTACGCGCCTTGGGGTCGGTGGGCTCGCCGGGCTTTGGGCGATCGCTTCGGCGTTTCAATGGCATGATGGCAAGGTCGCGCACAGAACAGCATGAAGGCAAGTGCAGGCGACGCAAGAAGAAATCAAGGCAACAAGCGAACATAGGAGCTTTCGCCTGCGCAATTGACGACTAGCAGGTGCGATCGGTTTCTCAGGCAAGACATTGGTGCATCGGCAGAATTGTTGAGAGTCGCTCGGATCGGATTACGAGCCGGTCTTGCGCTCGCCTTCGAGCACTTCGTCGAGAAGTCCGCGAGATGGCCGCACGCGCGTGGCCGCGCATGTGGCATCGACGCCGGCGGTCCTGCGAAAGTTCGTCGGCGAGATTGAGCGCAGCAAGGACGGCGACCCGCAGCGAGTCGACGGTACGGCCGTGCGCGGCTACGGCTCGCATCTTGCCGTCGACCTGCTCCGCGAGCTGCGCGGATGTGTCGGGATCCTGGCCGGACAGGTGATAGGTCTGATCGTAGATGCTGACGGTCGTGTAACCGGGAGCGTTGGGCGGAATTTCTTGGCCATCAACGGACCTCACACTTCGAGTGCGTCGAGTTGCGAGAGCAGGCGCTCGACGCGCTGGCGAACCTGGTCGCGTTCGGCGTTCAGGGCACGTACCTCTTCCTGCAGGTGACTTCACGACACTCAGTCTGCTCGCTGAGTTGGGCATCGAGACTCGGCACGCTGCTCGGCGGCAGCGCGGGCCTGGCGCTCGCGCTTGACAAGTTTCGACGGTGCGAGCGATGCGCTCTTCGAGAGCGGAGAAATCGCTGCTGCTGAGGGCGAGGTTGCCTGACTGTTCGTGATCGTGCATTTCCGACTGCTCGGTGCCGGGATGTTCCGCGATCTCGGGATTCCAGGAATGATTGCGACATGAATGATAACCTCCGCGCAAATGCGCTGTATTCGGGAAGTATAGCTCTCGCGGCGAGCAGCGGAGGCTGCAGGGAATCTCTGAAGAAATCCCCGGTCCGAACTAAGTTCGCAGCCGCGCGCCAGCTTTGCTGACGGCTTCGACCACGCGCGCTTGGAACGATTGGAGTTCCTCTTCGCGCAGGGTGCGGTCGGGTGCCTGGAAAGTGGCGCCGAGCGAGCAGCGAGTAGTCGCTTCGCGCCAAGCCGGGCATCGCGGAAAACCTCGCGCGCACGCCATTCGACCAGCTCGGGAATCTGAAGCGACGCGAGTGCCTGATCGATGCGCTCCCACGAGATGCTCTGATCGAGAACGAGCGAGAAGTCGCGGCGCACGGGCTGGAAGCGGGAGATGTCACGCGCGGCGGGCTTGCGCAGCGGGCAGCTTGTAGAGGCGGTCGAGATAGAGTTCGCCGAGGAGAACCGGCTCTTTGATTTTGCGGGCGGCGGCTTCGCGCGGATGCAGCTGGCCGAACCAGCCGACCGTGAGGCCTTCGACAACGACGCGCGCGGAGCGATACGGATGCAGCCACGCCGGTGTAAGGCCGGACTCGGGCGGGAAGCGGTCGAAGTAGACGGTGCGCGCCTGGAAACGCGCGAGCAACTGTTCGACTACGCCCTTTACATCGTGGAATTCGATGGCGCGCGCGGGATGAAGCGCGCTTTGGTCAGGAAGCGCTGCCGACGGCGCCAAAGGCGAGTGCGGGGCGCTCTTCCACTTTTTCCGTGGTGCCGCTGAAGACCGTGCCGAGTTCGAAGAGGCGCACGTCGCTGACATCGCGATGGAGATTGCCGGCGATCATGCGGCGAGCATGCCGGGAATGAGCGATGGACGCAGCACGCCAGCTTCTTCGCTGAGCGGATTGCCGAGCGGAACGACCTGGCCCGGGCTGCGGCGCGGTGAGCGCGGCTTCGGCCGCGGAGCAGAAGGTGCTGGCAATGGCCTCATGGAAACCGGCGGCGAGCAGGGTGCGGCGCACGGCGGATTCGCTTCGGCCCAGGGCAGCGCTTGCACGCCTTCGCCGAATGCGGGAAGCGTGTTGGCGAAGCGGTTGTAGCCGTAGACGCGCGCGACTTCTTCAATGAGGTCGATTTCGCGCTCGAGATCGAGGCGCCAACTGGGCAGCGTGACGTTGCCACTGCGGTCTTCAGCTAGCGCCTGTGGCGAGGTGAGAGTGCAGCCGAGGCCGGTGAGGACGGATTCGACGGTCGGCGCGGTGATGCCTTCCTTGTCGATCGGTCTTGCCGAGGATGCGATGCACTTCGCTCAGCGCCAGCGCAATGGGCTTGCGGTGGGCGGTGCGGGCTTCCCACGCGGGGACGCGCACGTCGACGAGGTCGCCTTCGATGCTGCCGCCGTTGGCGAGCAGGATGCGGCTGACGATGGCAGATGCGACGGGGCGGCGTTGAAGTCTGCGCCGCGCTCGAAGCGATGGCTGGCGTCGGTGTGCAGTCCGTGACGGCGCGCCGTGCGGCGGACGGCCATGGGCTCGAACCACGCGGCTTCGACGAGGACGTTCTTCGTGTCGGGCGTGATCATCGTGTCCCAGCCGCCCATGACGCCGGCGAGGCCGAGCGGCTTGACGTGATCGGCGACGACAAGGTCTTCGGGATCGAGGGTGCGCTCGACGCCGTCGAGGGTCTTGAGTTTTTCGCCTTTGCGGGCGCGGCGGACGACGATGCCGCCTTCGATCTTGTCGAGGTCGAAGGCGTGGGTGGGCTGGCCCATGGCGAGCCATGCGAAGTTGGTGGCATCGACGGCGTTGGAGATTTGCTTCTGCTCGAGCAGGGCGAAGTAGGTGGCGACTTCGGCGCCGGGGAACCAGTCGCGCGAGTTGCCGATGGTGATGTCGCGCAGAACGCGGGCGGTGAAGCGGCCGCAGGCGTCTTCGGCTTCGATCTTGACGGAGAAGGGCTTGGCGGCAGGGTTCGCGGTTCGGGAAGCGCGATGTCGAGTGGCTTGAGAGCAACGCCGTAGATGGCTGCTGCTTCGCGCGCGATGCCGTAGTGGTTCATGGCGTCGACGCGGTTGGTGGTGATGTCCATCTCGTAGAGCGAGCCGTTGCCCGGGCCGAGGTCGAAGATGCCTTCGACGGCGATGCCGCGGAGGGTGAGGTCTTCGGCGAGTTGCGTGTCGGAGACCGGCAATTCGGCAGATAAGCTCTTAGCCATTTTGTCAGAATTTTCATGCAAATTGCCCCAGGAACCGCATATCGCCCGCGTAGAACTGGCCGATTTCGCTGATGCCGTATTTCATCATGGCGATGCGTTCGACGCCCATGCCGAAGGCGAAGCCACTGATCTTCTTCGGATCGTAGGCGGGCTGTTTTTCCGCAGCGAAGGCGAAGACTGCCGGATCGACCATGCCGCAGCCGAGCAGCTCGATCCAGCCGGAGTGCTTGCATTTGCGGCAGCCTTTGCCGCCGCAGAAGATGCAGCTGATCTGGACGTCGGCCGAGGGTTCAGTGAACGGGAAGAAGGATGGGAAGAAGCGTGTCTTGACGGACGAACCGAAGAGCGCTTTCATCGCATGGTCGAGCGTGCCCTTCAGATCGCTGAAGGTGATGTTGGCGTCGACGCAGAGGCCTTCGACCTGGTGGAAGATCGGCGAGTGCGTAGCGTCCTGCGCATCGTTGCGGTGAACCTTGCCGGGGATGACGATGCGGACCGGCGGCGGTTGCTGCTCCATGGTGCGCATTTGCACTGGCGAGGTGTGCGTGCGCAGGAGCAAGCGGTCGCGCAGCGGACGGCGTTCCTGGTTTGCAACAACGAGCGTGTCCTGTGTGTCGCGCGCGGGATGGCCGGGCGGGAAGTTCATCGACTCGAAGTTATAAAAGTCGGTTTCAACTTCGGGGCCAACGCCGACGGAATATCCGAGAGACGCGAAGACCGAGACGATCTCGTTGAGCGTGCGCGTGATGGGATGCTCTGCGCCCGTGAGACGGCGCGTGCCGGGCAGCGTGATGTCGATGGTCTCGGCGGCGAGTGCAGCATCGCTGGGACCGGAGCCGGAAGCTTTGTCGATCAAGCCTTCGACAAGTTCCTTCAGCGTCTTGAAGCGCTCGCCTACGGCTTTTTTTGCGGCGGGCGGTGCGGCCTTAAGCCAGCGGGCGGAGACGTCGTTGAGGCGGCCCTGTTTGCGGCCAACCCAGCGCAGGCGGAAGGCTTCCAAGTCGGCCTCACCGGCGATTGCGGCGGCTTCGTCGGTAGCCTGTTTGGCTAATGCAGCAAAGGCTTGATCGAGAGCGGAGTCGTTGTACTCCGGCAGATTCGGAATATCTTCGTTTGTCATTGCGAAAGCCAAGAATAACTCATTGAGCGGTGCGGGATTGAGAGGTACGCCGTAAAAGAAAACGGCCCGAAGCTAAGCTCCGGGCCCGTTGATGAGGCGTGCAGCGCCGGTGCTTTAGGCGGCTTTTGTGCTGGCGAGAGCAGCTTTGGACTGCTCCACCAGCTTGGTAAAGGCTGCGGCGTCGTGCACGGCGATGTCGGAGAGGACCTTGCGGTCGAGCTCGATGCCGGCCTTCTTCAGTCCGTTGATGAACTGCGAGTAGCTGGTGCCGTTGAGCTTGGCGGCGGCGGAGATGCGCACGATCCAGAGGGAGCGGAACTGGCGCTTCTTCTGCTTGCGGCCGGTGTAGGCGAACTTGAGGCCGCGCTCGACGGCTTCCTGGGCTGCCTGGTAGAGCTTGGATTTGGTAAGGAAGTATCCGCTGGCCCTTTTCAGGATTTTCTTGCGGCGGTCACTCCGCTTGGTACTGCGTTTTACGCGGGGCATTGGTGTTCTCCATTTTGCGTTCGTTGGTCATCGCGGCTGGAGGCAGGAGGCGCAAGACTTTTGGTGGCTGCGCGTTAAACCTCTTCACTCGCTCGTTCAAGCCTGAATCTCTCGCCGGTCAGGACGCATTTCTTATCGGCGGGGGCCTTCAAAATTCGGCCCATCTGCATTTCGCGGCACTCCCCTTATTCGGAGGGCTGCCGCACACAGTGCTCAGGCGTAAGGAATCATGCGCGCTACCTTCGCGAAGTCGCCATCGGAAACAAGCACGGACTTGCCGAGCTTACGTTTCACTTTTGGCGATTTAGACGAAAGGATATGGCGCGTCTTAGTCTGGTGCCGCTTGATTTTGCCGGTGCCAGTCTTGCTGAAGCGCTTTTTCGCGCCCGTATGGGTTTTCAACTTGGGCATTTTCTTCTCGTTTTTGACGGGGTTTAGTGGCCCAGCCACAAGCCTCGCGGAACAGGGGCTTCCCTGCCCCTGAGAGGCTCTGATAAGTATAACGCAATGTGAGGTTGGGGGCCACGGCTTCGCCTTCCGACCCCCGCAATTGGTTATCACACAGTGACCGGCCTCGTCTAACATCTTTGGAATGAGAGACGCCCATCCTGCCGATGGGGAACGAATCAAGTCAGTGGCCGTCAACCATCATTTGGACGACGCAGGTGCTGTAGCTGGCGGCGGCGTCGGCGAAAACGCCGCGTTGATGAAGTTGACCACGCGCTGACGGGCATCGAATCCGTGCCACGGCTCGGGCGAAGGATGGCCGAGCATGCCGATGGCGAGCGGGCCGTGATTCTCGCGCGGATAGGTGACGAGTTCGACGGGCACGCCTTCCTGGCGAAGCGCGCGATACATCTCCTCGGCCTGACCGAGCGGGTCGGTGGTATCGCTTTCGCCTTGCAGGAGCATGAAGGGGGTTTTGGCGTTGGCCGCGCCGGAAAGCGGGCTTTGGCGCCATGCGTCGTTCATGTGCTCCCACGGCTTGCCGAAGTACCAGCGGTCGTACCATGAACCGCCCTCGGTGCCGTATTCGCTGAACTGATCGATGACGGGCGCGCCGCTGATGACAGCTTTGAAGCGGTCGGTTTTGCCCTCGACGAAGCCTGCCATCTCGCCGCCGTAGCTATAGCCCATGAGGGCGAGCTGCGTCGGAGTCGATGGGGTAGTGGGCGAGGACATAGTCGACGCCGGCCATCACGTCCTGGTAGTCGCCGCCGCCGAGGTCGTTCTTGTTGGCCGCTGCGAATTTGACGCCGTAGTTGGAGGAGCCGCGCGGGTTGGGACGCAGGACGGCCCAGCCGTGGCCGATAAGGAAATCGGCAAAAGGATCGCTGCGGTCTTCCCACGCGCCAAAGGGACCGCCGTGGACGTCGACCACAAGCGGTACTTTTGCTGAGCCGGTGTCGGGTGGGAGATAGAGCAGGCCTTCGATCGTGAAGCTGCCCGATTTCCAGTGAACGAGTTGCGGCGCGACAGTCCGCAGATTGGCAGGGCCCAGTTCTGGCGTGGGTAGGACCGAGCAGGCATCTCCGAGTTTCGCCGCAAAACAAAGCTGCATGGGGTGGCCGCCGGAGTCGGCGAGCCAGACCCAGCCGGTCTGCTTGCGATTTGTGTTAAGGCCGGAGACAACGGCGGTGCCGAGGTCAATCGTTGTGGGCTGCGCTTTGGCGTCCACGGCGATGCGGACTACAGCGTTGCGCGTGCCGATCGCGGCAGGCGCGATGAGCTGGCCATCCGGCGTGAAGTAGAGAGATCCTCCGCGCAATTGGCCAGCGAATCCGCGAGTCAGGTCGACGCGGTTTTGCATTGGGAGTGACGGGAGCTGAGCGCGTACAGATCGTCGTACCCGGGAGGCGCATCGTCGGGAGTGGCAGCCGCGAAGACGATGGAATTGCCATCTGCGCTCCACGCGCCACTGCCGACGGTCGCAGGAACTGAATCAAGTCTGATGGGTTTTGCGGGCGCAGACGCATCGACGATCCATGCGGCGCCGGCAGGACCGAGGTCGGAAGCATCGTTGGGCGGCTCGGTGATGGCGAGGAGTTTGTCGGCGACTGGAGACCACGTGGCTCCATGGACGTCGGGCGGCAGATCGACGACGTTGAGTGCTCCGTCGATGGCCCCGTCGGGCTTGAGCGAGGCGAGGTAGAGGCGCGTGAGGTGCTTCTCGTGGTTGACCCAGGAGGCGTCGATCTTCGCGTCCTTCTGCTTCTTCTCGCCGGGGGTCTCGGGATCGTGCGCCCAGAGAGCGAGGTACTTTCCATCGTCGCTGATGGAGAAACCGGCAACATCAATGGGCTGCGGTTCAGTCTTCGCCTCCGCAGGCTTTTTGTCTTCTTTCTTCTCGCTCGATTCAGGAGCGGGCGGGGGATTGATGGCGTCCTTGTCTTTGGAAACATCGACGGGCGGCAGGATCTTTAGATCGTAAGGCGATGCTTCGCCACCACGCAGGTCGAGACGGAAGAGCTGGGTGTGGTCGCCGCGCTTGGCGAGGAAGAAAATGGCCGCACCGTCTGGCGACCACTGCGCGTTGTGCTCGCCGCGCTTGTCGGCGGGTGGCGAGAACGTGAGTTGACGGGCTTTGTCGGAACTGGCGGCAGAGGTTGAAACAATCCAGAGATGGCTTGCTGCACCATCCGCGGTAGCATGGGTCACGCTGAAGAGCACCTGCTTGCCGTCGGGAGAGAGCACCGGCGACGAGAGCGCTTTCAGGTGACGCAGGTCTTCGTTGGTCGGGAAGTGAGGAGATGTAGGCGGCACGGTCGCGGCAGAGGCTACGGTTTGTGCCGGCAAAAGAGCTGAGCCGAAAGCGAAGAAGACGAGGGGAAGAGCCAGCCTGAATCGGAGCATGGCGTCAGAATACAACGAGAAGGTGGAGTTAGCTGCGCTGCGCGGTGTCAGCGGAGTGTAAGCGTTTGTGCTTTCCCACCCTTCCGACAAAAGCAAAGACGTCGAAAGGATGGGGCACCGAGGCTTTGAGAAGGAATTAGCAGGTTAGCGCGTCAGCGGTTTCGTGCACGATGAAGGCGTGAAAGTGCGGAGGGAATGAGGAGGCCGCCTTGCGAGGCTGCCAGACTGCTGACAAAGGTCAAAACCATCCCTCAGTGGCTAAAGCCTGTCCTGTTTTTGCTGGACTTCTGGCACGGATAAATCCGTGCCCTTTCAAAGCTGAAGGATTTCCAACCTGGGCCGCCTTGCGAGGCGGCCTTCGGTCATTTGAACTCAGCGCTTACTGCGCTTGTGGAGGTGCCGGAGGGCGCGGAGGCTGTTGCGGAGGCACGGGCGGCTTGGGCTTCTGGCCTTCGGGGCGCTTGCTGGGCGCGATAATCGCATGCAGAATGGTGCCTTCCATGCGCGGCATGAACTCGACTACACCGGTCTCGCCGACATCCTGGATAAAGCGGTTGATGATTTTGTAGCCCAGGTCGCGGTGGGCCATCTGGCGGCCGCGGAAGCGGAGACTCGCCTTGACCTTGTCTCCGCCCTGCAGGAACTTGACGGCCTGATTCTTCTTGGTCTGGTAGTCGTGCTCGTCGACGGTGACGGAGAACTTGACTTCCTTGACGACGATAATCTTCTGCTTCTTCTTGGCGGCGCGTTCTGACTTTTCCTTCTCGTAAAGGAAGCGGCCGTAGTCCTGGATGCGGCAGACGGGCGGAATAGCATTTGGCGAAACTTCCACCAGATCGAGGCCGCGCTCGCGGGCGATCTTTAGAGCTTCAAATGGAGCCAGGATGCCGAGTTGCTCGCCGTTTTCGTCGATCACGCGGATTTCGCGGGCGCGAATGCGATCGTTGATGCGAATAAAAGACTTGGCCGAACGTTTGTCGAGTGCGATGGTACATCCTCCAATAGTTGTCGAGCGCCTGGATCCGGAACCTTCCGGAACTCTTGCGGGGCGCGCGAACGCACCCTGAGTATAGCACTGGTTTGATGCCTAAGCCGACCGCAGCGCTATGGATTAAAAGGCAGTTTCGAGGACAGGTTGGTCCGAAGTTGCAAGGGGTTCGAGTCGGGAATCGAACGTGGAAGTGGCAGAGAGAACAGGCGATGCGAGAAGAGTGTTGCCGGCGGCAAGACCATTGACGCGGATTCGAACGAGTTGGTTGGCGGGAAGCGCGGCGGCAAGTTCGACCGGGAGGAAGTTCTCTGTGAGCGCGGAGGTGCGGCCGTTCAAAGTGAGAGCCGACGGCGTGTTGAGGGTGATGGCGTCGAGTTCAGTCCCGATGAACTGGCGGCGGTGCGCATGCATCTTTTCATCTGCCAGAGAGCGGAGGGCAGCCATGCGTTCGTTGACGACGGTGGTGGACACGGGCAATTGGGAGTGCAGAGCCCACGCGCGCGTGCCGGGGCGCGGCGAAAACGGAAAGAGATGCAGGTAGCCAAACGGAAGCAAGCGAATGAAGTCGTGGGTCTCCTGAAATTCGCGGTCCGTTTCTCCGGGGAATCCGACCATGACGTCGGCGCCCAGGGTGAGGGAGGGGCCAGCGGCGCGGAGAAGTGCGGAGACTTTTTCGGCGTAGTGCCAGGGGCGGTAACGGCGGTGCATGCGTCGAAGGACCGCGTCGGAGCCGGACTGAAGGGGCAGATGTGCGTGGCGGGCAAGCCTGACACCCCCGAATTCGGCCATGAGAGCGATGAGGTCGGCGTCCCAGTCCATGGGCTCGATGGAACTGAGGCGCAGGCGGGGCAGGCTGGTCCATTCAAGGATGGCACGGACGAGGGCGGCAAGGGTGCGGATGGGCGATTGCACCGAATCAAGATCGCGCCCCCAGCGGCCGAGGTTGATCCCGGAGAGGACCAGTTCGTTGCCGCCGGCGGCGACAAAGCTGCGGATGCGGGACAGGACGGCTGCACCGGGCAGACTTCTGGAGGAACCTCGGGTCTGGGGAATGACACAGAAGGAACAACGGTTCGAACAGCCTTCCTGGATCTTGAGGTTCGGACGGGTCTGAGCACCGAGGCTGACCTGCGCTTCCTCGAGGAACGAATGAGCGAAGGCGTCGTCGGCGAGTATTAGGGGCTGGTTGGCCGAGGCTAAGAGCAATGTGGAAACGCTGACAATTGGCGGGGGGACTTCAGTGGCTGAAGCACCCTGCCTTTCATCGGCATTCGCGACACGGCCGATATTGTGCCCTTTCAAAGCTGGGAATTCTCCCGCGTCCTCTCTGGATGCCGCCAGTTGGAGTGCGATTTGGGGAGCGAGGGCTTTGTGGCTGTTGCCGATGACGGCGGAGACGCCGGGGATGGCGGCAAGTTCTGCTGGGGCGCGCTGGGCATAGCAACCGGTGGCGATGATGCGGGCTGTGGGGTTGAGGCGATTAGCACGGCGGATGTAGGCGCGAGCCTCGCGATCGGCTTCGGCGGTGACGCTGCAGGTGTTCACGATGACCACATCCGCTTCGGAGAGCTGGCCTTCGCCGGCGCCAGAAGCACGCAAAAGAGCGGCGATCGCTTCGCCGTCGGCGCGAGCGGCGCGACAGCCGAAGTTTTCGATGTGGAAGGTGGACGGCACGGGTCTAGTTTAGCGGAGTTAGCGGGGTTAGCGGCCGTTTCACGGCCGGTAGCGAGTTAGCGCAGCGATGACGGGGTCAGGGTGTTGCTTTCCCACTCATTCGACCCGCTCGCGCGGTTCGGATGAATGGGGCACCCCGGCAAGTTAGTGGAACCGAGGCGCGTTGAGGTTCGTGCTTTCCCACCCTTGCAACAAAAGCAAGTGCGTTGCAAGGATGGGGCACCCGGCGAGTTAGCAAGTCAGCGGAGCTGTTGGCGAATTGAGGGTTTTGCTTGCCGCAAGCATGAGGCAAGGATTTGGAACTTGACTCATTATCGATGCGACTAGTTAGCAGGAGTGAAGATTGGATGCGATTTCTTTCTAGCTAACACGAGGACGATGCCGAGGGCTGCCAGTACGCAGAGCAGCGCGAACAGGAAAACGCTGGCATAGCCAAAGGCACCGATGACGGCACCGGCGACGGGGCCGACCATGAAGAACGAGACGTCGGCGAAGACGGTGTAGACACCGAGGGCAGTTCCGCGATTCTCCACTGGCACGCGCTCGACGGCTTCGACGCCAAGGGCGGGAAAGACGAGCGAGTAGCCGAATCCGGCGAGAGCAGCACCAACGAGCGCCATCCATGGAGAAACGGATCGCCACAGGAGGAAAACGCCGAGAGATTCAACAACGAGACAGACCTTGGCGACCGGAAAGCCGCCGAAGGCGCTGATTGTGCGAATGAACACGAGGCGAGCGACGATGAACGCCATTCCGAATGCGGTGAGGCAAAGGGCCGCACCATTCCAATGGCGACTTAAGTAGAAAAGTGTGACAAAGGTGGCAAGCGCGCTGTATCCGACTCCGCCGAGCGCAAGGCCCATCCCATGTGGGGTGACGCGGCCCAACACGTTGCGGAAGGGGAGATGTTCACCGGGAGCGACGGGGACAGGTGGCTTGATGGCAGCCCAGAAGTATGCGATGGCGCAGATGACGATGGTGAGAATCGCGACCGACGAAAGACCCCAGTGCGTTTCCATCACGACGCCGAGCGGTGCGCCGAGAGCAAGCGCACCGTAGGTGCTGACGCCGTTGTAGGAGATAACCTTGGCAGTGTACTCCGGGCCGGCGCTGGAGATGCCCCAAAGGGTGGCTCCAGTGGATCCCAGACTCTCGCCGATGCCGAGCACAAGGCGACTGGCAATGAGGCTTGTAAGACTGAGCCACGCGGGATTGCGATGAAGTGCTGCCGCGCCCAGTAGAAGCAGACCGCTGAATGTGCATGCGCCCATACCCCAGAGGACAGAGATTTTCGCGCCCTTTCGATCAGAGATGCGCCCAGCCCAGGGGCGGCTAAGAAACGTGGCGATGTACTGGATGCTGATCACGAGTCCGGCGAGCGAAGCATGGTAGCCCATCCGCATGTGGACGTACTCGGGCAGAATCGCAAGCGGAAGGCCTATGGCCAGATAGACGACGAAACTGAGAGACGTAAAGCTGATGATTTGCCAGGCACCGCCGTTGGGAGACAGGGCATACGGAGTGGTTTTGTGGCTAATCACTTTTGTTGCCATGATTTACGGGAAGATGAAAACGAATGATGCTTTCTTTCAGTATAGCGGAGGAACTGCCTGATGCATCACGGCTCGCTCTCGATCCAGTCACCGGCGCCCGATAAGCAACCGTTTGGTTGCAGGTTATACCCTTATACCCATTCTCCAAACAGTGACTGAACTACATTTGGATCAAGACACCTGCTCTACAGCATGTGCCGCGCCCAGCTCTCCAGCCACGAGCGCGTGATCGATTGCCATGTCTCGTTGAAGTAGAGGCCGGTCGCCGTCAGGCCCGTAGCGATGACGAGGAAGGCTCCCCATAGGAACTGTTTCATTATCCGGTTACGTTTCCAGTCCCAGAGAAACATGAGAAGGATGAGGAGCAGATTCCCGCCCTCGTAAAACAGGTAGGTACCGAGAAAGGTAGTTGGTGCAGGCAGAAAGAGGCTGACCAGCCGGGAAAATCCCGCATCGCTGATGCAGATGGTGGCCAGAATGAGCACGCGCCGATGGGCGGCGGAGTTGCGGCGCATGAGAATGCCCCAGGGCAGCAGCACGCCCATGCAGATTACTCCGCTGAACGCGATGGAAAGGAATTGAGGAGGCAGAGCGCCGGGAGTCTGCAGGTTCAAGGCCTGCCAACTGAGTTCGGACCAGGGAGCGATCACAAGGATGAGAGCGGCGTAGCCAGCTGCAAACCATCCGAAACGACGATGGAAGCGAACGTTGCCAGTTTCGACCATCAGCACAAGCGCGGTGGCAGTGAGTAGCCAGAGTGTGGTCGCAATGGCATGTACATGGACGATTTTGGGTACGGGCGGCTGCTCATGCAAGTAGTTGTGCAAATCGAAGCCGAAGCCGACGCCCACGAAGATCCAGAAGATGGCGAGCCAGACCAGCGCAGCCCGGCGATCTTCACGCGCGGGCCAGGATGCGGTTGTATGGATGTACACCCGCTTTGTCCCCCTTCTCAGTCAGAAAAACGTACAGCAATGAGCTTGATGTGATGGGTCCATCTTTGCACAGCTTCGCCCGTTCTCGATGTTCAGATAATCGAGCATGTTCGCAAACCGCTCCTAATCACGACAGAGCCGGTCCGCGGTCGCATGCTTCACCGGCAAGTTCAGTAAGCACATCGCCGAAGCCCTCCATCGGGTGGCTAGGCTGGTACTTTCATCTTGGCCGGTTGAGTGCGCGGTTTTCCACCCTTGCTACGCAAGGATGGGTAGCCCGAGGTCTGTACTGAATACGCTGCGCCAAAAGCAGGTCATTCGCGCCACTTACCACACGCACCCAGAGGGTACCCGTCGTCCGAGGGGCCCCGAGCATGCGGCGCTCAGGATGACAGGAGTGGGACGATGCTTCACGAAAAGCAGAACGGCCACCCTTGCGGGTGGCCGTCGACGTTGGTGGCTTACGAGCTACTTAGACTCGTTCTTGCGCCAGTTGATGAGGTCGCCGAGAGTGGTGGTGCCGCTGGAGACGGACTGTTTGTGGCTGCCGCCGCGCGCTTCCGCCTTGTAGTCCTGAACTTCGGAGCGGCTGGCTTCGTGGCCGGAAACCGCGCGCAGGCTGAGGCCCACCTTCTTCTCTTCGACATTGATCTTGATGATCTTGAAGTCGTGCTCCTGACCGGCGTCGAGCTTCGAGGGTTCGCCGGGCACTTCGCTGGCTTCAGAGATGTGGCAGAGGCCTTCAACGCCCTCGGCGATTTCAACGAAAGCGCCGAACTGCGCGGTGCGAAGCACCTTGCCGTGAACCTGATCGCCGACCCGGTGAGTCGCGAAGAAGCTCTCCCACACATCGGGCTGAAGCTGCTTGATGCCAAGGCTCAGGCGACGGTTCTGCGGTTCGACGCCGAGAACGACTGCCTTGACCTTCTCACCCTTCTTCACCACTTCAGAGGGATGCTTGACGCGCTTGGTCCAGCTCAGGTTCGAGACGTGGACGAGGCCGTCGATGCCATCCTCGATTTCGATGAAGGCGCCGAAGTCAGTGAGGTTGCGAACGCGACCCTCGACCACGGTTCCAGCGGGATAACGCTCAGTGAGGTTCTCCCAGGGATTCTCCAAAAGCTGCTTCATGCCGAGCGAAATGCGGCGGTCGGCTGGGTTGACGCTGAGGACAACCGTGTCGACCTCGTCGCTGGGCTTGACCAGCTTGGAGGGGTGTTTGAGGCGCTTGGACCAAGTCATCTCAGAGAGGTGGACGAGGCCTTCGATGCCCTGCTCGAGCTCAACGAATGCACCGTAATCGGTAACCGAGAGAACGCGGCCGTGGACGTGTGCACCAACCGGGTAGCGCTCCGAGGCATCGAGCCACGGGTCAGGCGTGAGCTGTTTAAATCCGAGCGAGACGCGCTGCTTGTCTTTGTCGAACTTGAGCACCTTGACCTGGATCTCGTCGCCGACGTTGACCAGATCGCGGGGATGGGTGAGGCGTCCCCAGCTCATGTCGGTGATGTGGAGCAGGCCGTCGATGCCACCGAGGTCGACGAACGCGCCGTAATCGGTGAGGTTCTTGACGGTGCCGGTGAGGACGGCGCCCTCGCCGAGATGTTCGAGGGTCGTGGAACGTTTCGCGTTCTGCTCTTCTTCGAGGATCTCCTTGCGGGAGACGACGACGTTGCCGCGCTTCTTATTGAGCTTAATGACGCGAACTTCAATCTGCTGGCCGAGATAGCCGTCGAGGTTGCGGACGGGACGGATCTCGAGCTGCGAACCGGGCAAGAAGGCCTTCAAACCGATATCAACGGTGAGACCGCCCTTGACGCGGCTGACAACAGTGCCGATGACCGGGGTCTTGTCGTTGGCGTGCTTTTCGATGGTGTCCCACACGCGGAGGCGCTGGGCCTTCTCGTAGCTGACGAGATAGCCACCCTCAGGCTCTTCGCGTTCGATGACCACTTCAATGACTTCACCGGGCTGGAACCTGACTGCGCCGGTGTGATCGAGGACCTGCTCGATGGGCACGAGGCCCTCGGACTTGAGACCTACATCGACAACCAAATGCTTTTCAGTCTGCTTGAGGACGGTGCCGGAGACGACTTTATCGCCATAGGCTTCGACAGCAGCAGCTTCAGCAGCTTGCTCGCGCTCAAAGGCTTCGAGGGCAGCTGAGAAATCATCAGCAGAATCGGCGCTGTGTTCGGCCGGCGCAGCAACATGAGCAACGGGCTCAGCATGATCTGCGGGCTCGAGTTCTGCGGGGGCGGCCTGGGCTACAGGCTCGGTTGAGGCATCGGCGTCCAGCGCGTGCGATTCGACAGCAGTGTGTACTTCGGCAGTCTCTGGGTTGGACGTGGATTCGGACGAGGGAGCATCAAGCTCGGTCGCAGGGTCGAGGGTGGGAGTTTCGAGTTCGGTGTTCAGGGTTATGCTCTCGGGTTCGGGATTGAGGACGTTTGGCATGAAGCAGCTCCGATTCATTAGCCCGACGACGGTGGTGCCGTCGACGGTTGGCACGTACTCGCCGCGATGGCGGGTAATGCCGGTGGCCGGAACCTCGACAACCGTGTGCCTTTGATCTGGGAGTTTCACAAAGACGGGGCTTCTGGCCAGAGATCTGGCGGGTGAAGCGACTCGTCTCCTTGGGAAAAACACCAGGCAGGCAACGGCTGGTTTGGAGGGCGGCCGCAGCTAGCTGCTGGAATCCGCGCAGGAAGCTACGCTTTCAAGTGTAGCAATGGTCTGTTTTCCCCGTCAATCCAATGCTTTGGCAGTTGTGGAACAGTGACGACGAACTGCTGCGAAATAAGTGCAGGCAGGTGGAGATTCGGTTGAGGTTAGGGTTCAGACGTGATGCCAAATACAAATGTGGAATGTTTTTTGTCAGGTTGTAGCGTGGCATGTTCGGTGGTATCGCCAACTGCCTTGCCAGCAGTAGAAGAGCTGCGCACTATACTTGGTCCGACAGAGACGGAAATGCAGAAAGGATTTGCTGCGAAGCCTTGGATATGGATCAGCTCTGGAGTCCGTGGCGATTTGCGTATGTGACGACGGCGGATGGAGCGCCTCGACCGGGGGTGCCCGCACGTCTGGGTGCGTGGCCCGGGGACCTGAACTGCGTCTTCTGCAACCTGATTGCGAGCATCGACTACGCCATCGAGCACGGAATGAATGCCGACGAAGCGGAAGAGGCCGGAGGGCTGGTGAAGCGCGGGAAGCACTGCTTTATCTGCCTGAATGCGTACCCATATACCTCGGGACACGTGATGGTGATGCCGTACGCACACCTGGATCGGATTGCAAAAATGGACGCTGACGCTGCACACGAGCTAATGGATCTTGCGCAGTTGACGGAGCGGGCGCTGGAGCAATTGTATCGGCCGCACGGGTTCAACTTCGGCTTGAACCTGGGGCAGGCGGCGGGAGCGGGCGTTGCAGGACATCTGCATATGCATGCCATGCCGCGCTGGGTCGGCGATACCAACTTCATGACGACAGTGGCCGAGACGCGGGTGCTTCCGGAGGATCTGGGGACGACTTGGAAGCGGCTTCGGGAGACGTTTGCGGAGTTGGAGAAGCAGCGGGGTTAGCGGGGCTGCGCGCCTGTTCGCGGAGTTGGCAATTCAGTCACCGAAGAGGTTCGTGCTTTCCCACCCTTGCTGTGCAAGGATGGGGCACCCGGCACTTCTACCACGCTGACTCTTCTTACCGCATTGCCCCACGGACTTCATTCATCATGCAACTCAGAAATGGCGAGACTGGCGGTAAGTGCATAATTGAAACGAACAAATTTGCATCATCTGCGGGATCGGCTTCGGCGGCGAGGGCAAGCTCAGCTTGGTCGACGTCGGCGCGGTCGAGCAGATTGTTGGGGATCGATTTGTTGGTGCGGAGGCCGAGCTTTTTAAGCAATTCAACCTGGCGAATCAGGTTGCCGCGGCCGTCGACAAGTTTCTTCATCGCATTCGTATAGCTCTGGTCGGTCTTGCGAATGCTGCCGCCTATCGCTTCCATATCGGTGACGAAACCTGCAAATTTCTCGTACAGTTCACTACCGCGTTCCATCACTTCGCGCACATTGCGAGCCTGGCGTTCCTGATCACGATGTGACGCCGTTCGCGGGTGTGTGCCGTGATTCTTCCATTTCGTCTGCGACGGCCGCAATGCTCAACGACGGCTGAGCCCATTCTTCAGACTCGACTTCGCGAAGATCCATCGGAAGGCTCTTGACTTCTGCCATTTCTGCATCCGAATGAACAAGATCTCCAAGCTGCCTTCCGAGGAAGAACACGCTCCCTCTCCCCTCAACTGTTCCGAGGAACTTGTTGTAGTAATCGACGCTATTGGCGATTGCATTGCCTAGTTTCGAAACGTGCCCCTGGGCAACGACGAGTTTCTCATAGACTTTCCGGCCCAACCCGTAAATAAGCTTCGCGTTTTTTGTGATCTCAGATTGTTGCCATCCAAACTCCACTGCGCGTAGGAGGGCGATGAGTGTTGTCGGTGTCGCGATGACAACATTCGTTTCGGCGCTAAATTCAATCAGTGAAGGATCTGCTTCTAGCGCTGCGCTAAACAAGGCCTCGCTTGGCAAAAAGCAGACTACAAAATCAGGAGCCTTATCAAATTGTCTCCAGTACCCTTTACCCGACAGTTCTTTCAGGTGCGCCTTCACTCGCTGAGCGTGCGCGAGGAAGCGAATTTTCTGAGCAGAACCGTCGTCATTAGCCACTGCATCCAGAAAAGCATCCAATGGCGTTTTGGCATCAACCACGATCTCTCGCCCATTCGGAAGCTGAATAATCATGTCAGGGCGCAGTATTCTGTCTTCGTCATCTCGGGCGCTCACCTGCTCGGAAAACGAGCAATACTGCACCATGCCGGCAAACTCGACGCAACGCTTCAGTTGCAGTTCTCCCCAATTACCGCGCGTCTTGGGCGCACGCAGAGCTGAAATTAGCTGCGAAGTTTCAATCTTCAACGCATCGAGCGATGTGGGGATCGACTTCTGCATCGATTCCACGAGCGTTTTGACCTCTGTGTACGCACCTGACCGCTCCTTCTCCATTTCCCGCGTCTGCTCATCCAGCTTGGATAAAGTCTCTTTCAGCGGGTCCACCA
Organism: uncultured Acidobacteriaceae bacterium; assembly: GCA_963735215.1. GTDB lineage: Bacteria > Acidobacteriota > Terriglobia > Terriglobales > Acidobacteriaceae > Telmatobacter. Next base: position 53,890 of record CAVTKF010000029.1, read on the forward strand.
GACTCTTGATTGCTGTCTGCCGTGCTTCGAGCGCCTTGTCAGCTTCTTCGACTTGGCCGCTCAGCTCCCGCTTTGCTAAGACAAGAAATGATTCGGAGTTCTGTCGAAGTGCCTCCGCTGCTGCGCCATGGAAAGCAGTGTCAAGATCAGCCTTCATTTGTGCGTATTTCGCTTTTTCATCCTCAAACTGCTGCCTACTCACGGCTAGAGCTTCCGATTTTGGGCGGAGTTCCTTGATCTCTGCGGCAGCAGCTTCTAGCTGAGTTTTCAATCCCGCCTCTCTCACCTCGACTTCTGCAAGTGTGCGCTCGCTAGACCGAGCCTGGCGAATGCCGAGCCAGTAGCCCAGGGCGATGCCGACAACGACCGCAATTCCAACGGAGAGAGCCTGCATGAGTGTCTGTGAACCTCTTCGCCTAATGTACGCCTTTTCGGTGCACTTCGCGTTGGGTTTTTGGGAGCGGGTCGTCGAGGAACCAAGTGGCTGCGAGCGGGGCGCAGGTGATTGATTTATTTCCACTCTGTGCTGCTTTACACACCGGGGCCTGCCCGGTAGACTTGGAGATTCGGGGCCGGCAATCTTTTCTTGGCGCGGTGGTTGTACAGGTGTGCCGTATGCCGTTATTGTAGGCAGGCGGAACGTAAACGGTTGAATTCCCGGATCGAGACCGGATTTGGCAATCAAAACTGAGGAGAATCAGGCATGGCGGTAGAAGAAAAGGTTAAACAGATCATCGTCGAGCAGTTACAGGTCGACGAAGCCGAGGTCACACCCGGTGCAAGCTTCCAGGAAGACCTGGGCGCGGATTCGCTGGACGTTGTTGAGCTTGTGATGCAGTTTGAAGAGGCGTTCGACCTGGAAATTCCCGATGAGGACGCGGAGAAGATCAAGACCGTCAAGGACGCGATTGATTACATCGAGAAGAACGAAAAGACCGCGAAAGGCAAGTAGCCGGTGAACCGACGAGTGGTAATCACCGGCCTGGGGCTGGTGTGCGGTGTGGGCAACACCGCTCCCGAGGTGTGGGACAAACTGGTATCCGGCGCCAGCGGTATGGCACCGATCACTGGATTCGACACAACCGGGTTTCCTGTTACCTTTGCCGCCGAGGTCAAGAACTTTGACCCGCTCAATTTCGTGGACAAGAAGGAAGCGCGCAAGATGGGGCGCTTCATTCACTTTGCCTTTGCGGCCACGCAAGAGGCTCTGGCTCAGTCCGGCCTGAAGATCACCGATGAAAACGCAGATCGAGTGGGCGTGTTCATCGGCTCGGGCATCGGCGGTTTCGAGATTATTGAGCGCGAACATGCCAACCTGCTCGCCGGCGGACCGCGCAAGATCTCACCCTTCTTCATTCCCGCAGCCATCGTGAATATGGCAGCAGGGCAATTGAGCATTCGCTATGGAGCGCGGGGGCCGATTTCAGCCACGGCGACGGCGTGTGCAACGAGCGCCAATTCCATCGGCGATTCGGTGCGCATGATTCTGCATGGCGATGCGGATGCGATGATTGCGGGCGGCTCAGAGGCGGCTGTCACTCCGCTGTCGGTGGGCGGGTTTGCCTCGATGCGGGCTCTCTCGACGCGCAACGACGAGCCGACGAAGGCCAGCCGTCCTTTCGACAAAGATCGCGACGGATTCGTGATCGGCGAGGGCGCGGGGATTTTGATTCTCGAAGAGCTCGAGTTTGCGAAAGCGCGCGGCGCAAAGATTCTGGGTGAAGTGATTGGCTATGGCATGAGCGCGGACGCTTATCACATGACGGGCATCGCTCCGGATGGAGCTGGCGCGCAACGCAGTATGCGCGCGGCACTGAAGGACGCTGGGGTTCAACCCGAAGATGTGGGCTATGTGAATGCCCATGCGACGTCAACGCCGGCAGGGGATGGCAATGAATCACGCGCCATCGAACTGGTATTCGGCGAGCATGCCCTGAGCCACAAGCTGAAAATCAGCGGGACGAAGTCGATGACGGGGCATTTGCTGGGCGGCGCCGGAGGATTGGAGGCTGGCATCACGGTGCTGGCGCTGATCAACCAGGAACTTCCACCGACCATCAATCTCGACAATGTCGATCCGGAGTGCCGGCTGGATTATGTGGCGAACAAAGCCATCAAGCACAGTTTCGATGTGGCGCTGTCGAACTCCTTCGGGTTCGGCGGCATCAACGCAACGCTGATTATGCGGAGATGGGATAAGGACAGGGAATAGGGAACAGGGAGTAGGAGTAAAAAACTGCGGCGCACATCCTGCGATGTGCGCCGTTTGCTTTTCCGGACGTGAGACGCGATCAGTTTTAGATGGCGGCGATGCCTACGATGACCAGCGTTACAACCAGCCACCAGCCGAAGACGGCGATGTAGCCGGAGGGACGCTTGACGCCCGCGACGATGGCCACGCCGATCGAGGTGATGATGAGGCACCAGATCGTGGGAGCATCGATGGCTGAGAGCAGTGCGTAGAGTGCCTTGTTGGTGTCCGCCTGGTTCAGGAATGCAGCGATGTTGGTGGGTGCGGGATTGCCGACGTTAAAGCCGTCGGGCGCCGCGCCGGCGAATAGTGCAATGCCGCCAAGTAAGAGCCGAATCGGCCAGAGGGCAAGTCCCGCGTACATGATGACGGCAAGGATGGAGCCGTACTTTGCCTTTCCACCGAAGCCAAAGTTAATGGTTGGCCAGAGAATAAGCGCCATCAGGAGGTTGTAGACGAGGAGGCCAAGCGGGGATAGCGCCCAGGTGATGGCTTGAGTCTTGGGGCCGCGCGCATCCGCGGCTGCTCGCTGGTCGGGCGGCATCTGGTCCATCATGCGCTTTGCGAATTCCGGCTGGAGCTTTTGCTGGTTTTCGTAGACCGTCTTCCAGGTGACCTGGCTGTTGATGGCGGTCCAGAGAAATGCTCCACAGAGCGCGGTGATGAGAAACGGCAGCCACCAGCTCTTGTGGCCGGCTTTGATGTCGGCGAAGGTTTTGGAGGGTGCCGCGAAGATGTTGATAACTCTCTGTATTTGCGTAAGACCCGGGGCAACTTCTGCCGAGGGTTGCACTACCTGATCGCTCATGATTTCGCCTCTCGAGTTTTGTCGGCCAGAGACCCGAAACGGAATTCTGTGCTATGCCGACGAGTCTGCTACCGGTAGAATTCGATCCTTCCACGAAAGAGATGGCAAGCCGAGAAGAGCTCACAATCACCGTGGGCAGGAGGGATCTGCGCACGCACGCGATTGTAGCGCGTCTGGTGCAGATTAGGAATGAATTACTGCGCCGGCGTGGTGGCGGGGACCGTGATTACCGATTGTCGGGCGTGACATCCGCGCCGGAGATGGCGCTGGATGAATCCGCTACTGGCGTTGCCGGTGCCGAGGCAGACCTTACGGTCCTGTGCAAAGGGGGTGCTGCGATGTAGTTCTTGTAAACCGTGATATGGAAGCAGCGCTGGTGGAATTCTTCTTCCACGTCGATGACGCCGGCGTTCTGGTAACCAAGCAGATGGTTCCGCATCCATTCCATTTCGTGGCGCGAGAGGCCGGACTTGGCGATGTCGATGGTGGCGCCGGTGAGGTGGGGGCTGACGATGTCGCCCTCGGCATCGGCGGCGTTGTGGTTGGTCCTCATCAGCCGCTTCTGATACTCGACGGTGCGCACGGCAGAGCTGACGACCAGGGGCGTGTGGAATTGAGTCTGATGGGCACGTGCGAGGTCGGTCAGAAAGTCGGCGGTCCAGGGACGGCAGTAGCGACGGTCCTCAGGTAAAGCCGCATTCACGCTGAGAGCGGCTGACTCCGGAACGCGCACGAGCAGCCCGTGAGCGATGCGGTCCTGCAGGTCGGCGTCGTCTTCGATGCGCTCGAGGTCTTCTTCTTCGGAGCGTGCATTCTGGCGGACAAGGGAGTCATGGGTACCGCGGAGAGTGTAGCTGGAAACGCGGCCGCTGAAGATGAGCGGTCGATTGAGTTCGGCGATCTGGCCGGAGGTGGGGACGACGGGTTGCGCGGTTGCGCGTGGTGCAGCCAGAGGGTTTCCGCCAGCGGCGATAGCACCGGGATCGGTGCCGGGGGCTGGTAAGGTATCGGACTCGGCCGACGGCGCGCTCTCTGCCGCGGAGGGTTCTGCCGGACGTGGCGCGGAGTTTGGATCTGATTTCGAAGGGGCGGGAAGCGGAGCTGCGGTTGAGGATTCGGCGGAATTAACCGGTGTCTCGGGAGCGGAATTCAACGCCCTGGATCCAGTTCTTCTGGAAGATACGGGGACAGTGGCCAGCGGAACGAAATGCGCCGTTGAGTGATAGTGGTTGTACCGCGTACGACGGAACGTTGCCGAATGCCTGGCCGGGTTGGTTGTGCGGCGGCGGGAGGACGATGGGACATGCGCGCCGCGGTGCGTGACCGCGCGCGAAGTATGTGTGGCCGCCGGAGTGCGAGCCGTGCGCGGGATCCGCGAAGAGCGCGCGGGGGAATGCGCTGGACGATGTCCGTGACGGACCGTCGACTTCGTGATGGTCGCATGTGCGTGCGTCTGCACGGCATCAATGCGTGCGGCGCCGGCAGATGCTGCGACCACAGTGGCCAGCAAAAGAGTTAAAAGAGCGTAGCGCACCATCAGGGGTACGCGGAGAAACCTGAGCACCACTAGTGTAGGACGCAGCGGACTCAATTTGGAGTGTTGAAGCTGGTTCGGATTCGTCTGATAAGTCGCGCAACCTGGTATTTGTGTGGCGAAAGGCCGTTGAAAAGATTGGGATTGTAGAATGGCCGGGGCGGTCGCCGGCAAGGAGAGCGCGTGTCGAGAAGTCGTTGGGTCTGGGTGGCAGTCGTCTGCTTGCTCGTGGTGCAGGCGGCGCAGATGGCGTATGTTGTGCATCGCGAGTCGTTGACGTTCGACGAAGACAATCACATGTTTGCGGGCTACATGATGTGGCACACCGGCGACTACGGCCTGAATCCCGAGCACCCTCCGCTGGTGAAGCTTTTGGCGACGATTCCTGCCCTCGGACGAAACTTGTGGGTTCCTCCGCTAAAGGGACGGCAATTCAAGGCCGAGGCCTACCTGGATGGACGCGACTGGCTGGCGCGGAACGATGGTGGAAGCCAGCACATGGTTTTTCAGATGCGCCTGACGGCGGGTCTGTTGGCGCTGGGATTGTCTCTGACCGCGTTTTTTGCGACCCGGGAATGGTTTGGCGAGACGGCTGCGCTGATTGCATTGGGGTTAGTGGCTTTCGAGCCGAATCTTGCGGGACACTCGGCGCTTGTGACGACGGACATGGGTGTGACGCTGTTTTTTCTGGCAAGCATTTACGCCTTCTATCGGTATGTGAAGCGTCCGACGGTCTTGCGACTGGCTGTGTCAGGCGTGGCGGCGGGACTGCTGCTGGCGACCAAGCACTCTGGAATTCTGCTTGCCCCGATGCTGGTCCTCCTGATCGTATGGGAGATCGTGCTTGCGCCCAAAGGCGAGCGTGGGCGGGTGGCGTTGCGGCTTGCCGGAGCGTTCGCAGCAATCGTCGTGATCGGGGTGGTGGTCCTATGGGCGTTCTATGGCTTCCGGTATGCGGCGCGGCCGGCGGGGCTGAGATTTCCTACGGTGGCGGAGTATGCGGAGCCGCTCAGCCACTTCAATAAGTCGGCAGTGATCTGGATCGGACAAATGCACCTGCTGCCTGAGTCGTACCTGATCGGGCTGATCGACGTGAAGCGCATGGCGGAGTTCTATCCGACATTCGTGCTGGGACACCAACTGGCTCATGGGGTGTGGTGGTACTTCCCTCTCGTGATCGCGATCAAGACGACGTTGGGATTGCTGGGGCTGGTGGTGCTGGCATTGGCTGCTGTGGTCACGGGGCGGCTGCGGGCGCGACGCGAGGTGGCATTCATCCTGATTCCGTGGGTGGTGTACCTGGGCGTTGCAATGGTGTCGGGGATGAACATCGGGGCGAGGCACATTCTGCCGCTGTACGCATTGGCGGCCATTTTGGCGGGCGCCGGCATTGTCGCGTGGTCGGCGAAAAGCCGGCGGTGGGCATGGGTGTGCGGCGGGCTGGTGGCGGCGCACGTTATCTCCGCGCTGATGGTATTTCCGAATTACATTGCTTACGCAAATGAGGCATGGGGCGGACCGAAGAATGTGCACAATCTGCTGAGCGATGCGAATGTGGACTGGGCGCAGCAACTTTACCAGGTGAAGCAGTGGCAGGACCGGCATCCGGGCGAGGAGTGCTGGTTTGCTTATTTTGCGTGGCCTGAGATCGATCCGTCGACCTATGGAATCAACTGCCATCATCTGCCCACGATTGACACGTTCTGGCTTGGCGGGGCAGATGTGACGCCGCCTGTGATCAACGGGAATGTTGTGATCAGCGCGGGCGATTTGAGCGGATGTGAGTGGCCGAGTGGAAGGATGAATCCCTATAGGGCGTTCCAGGGAATGCAGCCGGCGGAGACGATTGATCATGGAGTGATGGTGTACCGCGGCAGCTTGGATATGAAGCAGGCGGCGGCGTTGAGTCGAGCGATCAATGCGATGCAGATGATGTGGAAGGGCAATGCGAGGGATGCCCTACCGCTCGCGCGCGAAGCTGTGGCGATTGATCCGACGGACATCATGAGTCAGACGGCCCTGGGAGACGCATCTGCTGCGCTGGGGATGAAGGATGAAGCCCGCAAAGCATGGACAGCGGCGCTGGCGGAGGCAAAGAAACTGGAGCCGGATGCGCAGGTAAGTTACGTGCCGGATCTTGAGGCAAAGCTTTCGAAACTTTAGCTAGAGACAAAATCCGCGAACCGGTGGCGAACGCGTATCCGCTTCCGACTAGGAAATAATGAAGTCTATGGGTGCTGCGCAGAGCCGGCGAGATGCTGTTGGCTTCGATTTCGGGACTACCAACAGTTCGATCGCAATCGCCGGCGAGGACGGGCAGGTGCAGCTCGCTTCGTTTCCGTCGGCAGGAGCAGTGACGCCTTCCTTCCGCTCTGTTCTCTATTTCGAGCAGTACAGAAACAGCGACGGGGCCAAACGGATGCATTCCCTCACCGGGCCTGCCGCGATCGAACATTATCTGCAGACGGATGAGAAAGGGCGCCTCGTCCAGTCGCTCAAGTCTCATCTCTCCAGCCAGCTTCTCACCGGGACTGAGGTATTTGGGCGGCGTTACAAGCTCGAAGAGCTGATCTCTCGCATTCTCAGTGATCTTCGCAAACATACTGCGCATCAATTCGCGAAGCCTATTCGATACGCGATGGTGGGCCGCCCCGTTCGCTTCGTTGGCGCAGAGGCTGAAGAAGATCAGGAATTCGCCGTCTCTCGTTTGCGCGCAGCTTTCGCGCTTGCGGGATTTGAGCACGTGAATTTTGAGATGGAGCCCGTCGCTGCCGCGTACACCTATGAAGCCACGTTGGACCACGAGGAGTTGATTCTCATCGGCGACTTCGGCGGCGGCACCAGCGATTTCTCTCTGCTTCGCGTTGGCCCTGAAGTACGTCGCCGAGGGCGCGGGAAGCAAGACCTGCTTGGCAATAGTGGCGTTGGGCTTGCCGGCGATGCTTTCGATGCCCGCATCATTCGCAAACTTGTCTCACCCGCTCTCGGATCGAACTCAGAAGCCCGTTCGCTAGGGAAACTTCTTCCCGCCGTTCCGGCATGGATATATGCGAACCTCGAGCGTTGGCATTATCTTTCGTTCCTGCGCACAAACAACGTTCGGGAGATTCTGAAGAGTGCGCACATCCGAGCTCTTGAGCCGGAAAAGATCGAAGCGCTGATCGCCATCATTGACGAAGATCTCGGATATCAACTACATCACTCTGTGCAAGCGCTGAAATTCGAACTGTCGCGCAATGAGGACGCCGAGTTCCGGTTTTTCAACGCGGGCATGGACTTGCGCATTCCGGTAAAACGAACGAGTTTCGAGTCATGGATAGCAGAGGACCTGCAGGCAATCGAAGGCGCCATCGATAAGCTCTTGCAAAGCTCTGGGGTCGATCCGCGAGCCATCGACCGCGTGTTTCTTACCGGTGGGAGCTCGTTCGTGCCAGCAGTCCGGCGTATCTTCGAAAGGCGCTTCGGAAAGACCAGCATTCGCGGCGGAAACGAATTCACCTCGGTTGCTCACGGTTTGGCGCTACGTGCTGCTGAGTCACTTGCGCACGCCGGCTAGCGATAGCGCCGCTATTCGATGGCGTAGAGGTTTCCGTCGGCGCTTCCTACGTAGACGGCACTCCCGGAAATCACAGGCGAAGACAGGAAAGTACCTACTGTGTGAGTCTTGCCGACGCCAATGATCATGTCATCGTAGAAGTTGGATTGAAAGACAGCCTCATAGTTGGGGCTGTCGTCGGGCTTGGAGAGCGCAGCAAGATTCTGCCGGGAGCCCTCCGACTGGAAGACCCACGCTGGCTTAAAGGAAGCGAGATCGACGGCGACTAGTTTGCCGTCCTGCCCAGCAAGGTAGAGCGTGGCGCCCGCGATGGACGGCGAGGAGAAAATAGGCCAGTGGAATTTGAGCGAATCGATCAGTGTTCCGGTTTTCGCGTCGAGTTCGCGCAGGAGTGCCGTGTCTGAAGTAGCCAAGTAGAGCTTACCCGCCTGCACAACCGGTGAAACGATGACCCACGATCCCTTGTTGTTAAAGGACCACAGTTTTTTGCCGGTCGACGCATCCAGGGCGTAGAGGTTTGAATCGCGGCAACCGAAGTAGACGATGCCATCAGCCACTGTGGCGGATGACTGAATGCCAACCTGGTTGTGAATGTCGGGGTCTTCGCCGGTCTTGAATCGCCAGATCTCTTTCCCGGTGGCGGAGTCAAGCGCATAGAAGTAGCTGTCCCAGCTTCCGATGTAGAGTTTGCCATCGACAATTGCGGGCGACGCGTGCACGACATCGCCGGTCTTGAATTTCCACTTAAGATTGCCGGTCGTGGCATCGAGCGCGTAGATGTTGCCGTCTCCGCTGCCGAAGTAGACGGAGCCATTTGAAACGGCGGGCGAGGACAGGTAGGTGTCGAACGGATCGGGCATAGTCTCGCTCACGGGCAAAAAGCCGTGCAGATGGGTTGCCGCAAAGCGGCGCTCTCCTGCACTGCGGAATTTCCAGCTTAGCTTTCCCGTTGCCGTGTCTACGGCGTAGAAATTGCCGTCGTAGCTACCGAAGTAAACGAGACCATGATCGACAGCAGGCGACGAAGCGACGCGCGCCCCGGTTGAGAAAGCCCACTTCTTCGCGCCGGTCTGCTGGTCAACCGCGTAGAGGTTTCCGTCGTTACTGCCAACGTAGAGGACGCCATCGACAATTGCGGGCGATGAGACGACCTCGCCGCGCGTGTGGAAGGTCCACTTCACGCCTTTGAGTTTCGGAACACCTGCGGCAGCATACACGCCGGAGTGCGCGAGGTCGTTTCGGAACATCGGGGCGTCCTGCGCGAAGACGCATGTTGCGACAAGAAAGATGAGGGAGGTTTTGAGAAGAAGCCTTTGTTCGTGCAAGTGAGGTCCTCTTGTGTGAAGGCCAACTATAAAAGCTTTTGCGCAAGTGCGCGAGGTAATTCGGATGAATGAACAGCGTAGTGTGACGGATGGTGCGGGCGCAGCCTTGCGCCTTGATTGCGCACTGGGAGTACCAAATAAAAGGGGTGCATGTCTCGCACCCCTTCTTGTTGCCCTAAGATCGGCGGACTGTTACTGAATCAGCGTGCCCTGCTCGTCTTCCTTCCCATTCACTTCATCGGGCGGGATGATGACTGCAGCGGCTACCTTGTCATCTTCTTCAAGGTTGAGCAGGCGGACGCCCTGGGTGGCGCGGCCGGCTGCGCGGACAGTCTTAGTGTCGATGCGAATGATCTTGCCCCACTGGCTGATGACTACCAGTTCCGAGGTTTCGTTGACCAGCAAGATCGACGCAGATTTTCCGACCTTGGGTGTGGCCTTGAGGTTGTTCACACCCTGGGCGCCGCGAGCGGTCAGACGATATTCGTCCACGTCGGTTCGCTTGCCGAATCCGTTTTCAGTCACGGTGAGGATGAGCGATTTGCCGATACCCAGCTTTTCGTCAAATTCCTTCAGAGCTTTTTCAGCATCATCGCGACGTTTTTCCGCGGTCTTGACGGCGGCGTTCAGCGAGTCGCTGTCCTTGGGTCCGGAACGCTGATCTTCTCTGGCTTTCTGAAGCTTCTCTTTGGCCTGTTCCAGAGCATTCCGCAGTTCGGTGAGCTTCTTTGTAAGGTTCAGCTTGGCAGCGCACTCGTCGCGTTCTTTATCCCTGGTTGCATCGGAGTCAGTGATGGCCGCGCCGATAACGTAGTCGCCCTTCTTGAGGGAGATGCCTCGATTGCCAGCGGCATTGCGCCCCATGGGTCGCAAACCGACGCCGTTCCGTTCGGGATCATATTCCTCATCAAAGCGGATGGCCATTCCCTCTCGCGTGCCGAGGAAAATTGTCTGCTTGCCGTTGGTGAGGCCTGCTGAAATCAGATCGTCATCTTTTTCGATGGCGATGGCGATGATGCCGCGCGACATCACGTTGGAGAAGTCCTTGAGCGGGGTCTTCTTTACCACGCCATTGCGCGTAGCAAAGAAGATGTACTTCCCTTCTTCCTCCAAATCGCGCACGGGCAGGATGGCGCGGACGTTTTCGCCGGGCTGCAGGTTGAGCAGGCTCTGCATGCTTTTGCCCTTGCCTGCGGCGCTGACGTCGGGAATCTCATACACCTTTAGCCAGTAGACGCGGCCTGTGTTGGTGAAGCAGAGCAGGAAAGCGTGTGTCGAGTCGATGATGAGCTGCGAGACGAAATCCTCTTCGCGCGTCTTCATGCCAGTGCGGCCCGTGCCGCCGCGGCGCTGCTGGCGATAGATCGAAATCGGAGTCCTCTTCAAGTAGCCCTGGTGGCTGACGGTGACGGCCACCTGCTCGTCGGCGATAAGGTCTTCAAGCTGGAGTTCAGCGGACTCGTCAACGATCTGCGTGCGGCGTGCGTCGCCATACTGGTCGCGGACCTTCTCGAGTTCCTTGATGATGACGTTGCGCAGCTTCTTGTCGCTGGCGAGGATCGATTCGTACTCGGCGATCTTCTCGCGGATCTCGTTGAGCTCTTTGAGGATTTCGTCGACGGAGAGCTGCGTCAGGCGATAGAGCTGCAACTCGAGGATGGCATCGACCTGCTTGAGCGAGAGGCCGCGTTCTTCGGTGGCAAGACGCTCGCGATCGAGGTTGATGACGATCTCAGTTCCCTTGCCCCAGGCGAACAAGTTCTCGCGGGCTTCGACGCGCGAATTTGATCCACGGATGATTTTGATGACGGTGTCGAGATTGTCGAGGGCAATCTTGTAGCCTTCGAGGATGTGTTCGCGTTCGCGAGCCTTGCGAAGCAGGTAGACGGTACGGCGCTGCACGACGTCGATGCGGTGATTGATGAAAGCGCGGATCGCATCATCGAGCGGGAATTCTTTCGGCTGGCCGTTGAGCACGGCCAGAAAAATCATGGAGAAGCTCTCCTGCATCTGCGTGTGCTTGTAGAGCTGGTTGAGCACGATCTCAGGCTGTGCGCCGCGCTTGAGCTCGATGACGATGCGCATGCCGTCACGATCGCTCTCGTCGCGAACGTCGCTGATTTCATCAATGATTTTTTCGGTGACGAGCTCTGCGATGCGCTCGATGAGCTTGGACTTGTTGACCTGGTAGGGGATCTCGGTGACGATGATCGCTAGCTTTTCCTTGGTCAGATTTTCAGTGGCCACCTTGGCGCGCATCATGAAGCGGCCGCGGCCGGTCTTGTAGGCGTTGACGATGCCGCCCTTGCCGTAGAGGAATCCGCCTGTGGGGAAGTCAGGACCCTGAACGTGCTTCAGGATGTCGATCAGGCCGGCCTTGGGATTCTTGACGAGCTCGATCGTTGCGTTCACGACCTCGGTGAGATTGTGTGGCGGGATGTTGGTCGCCATGCCGACGGCGATACCGCTCGAGCCATTGACGATGAGATTGGGAATGCGTGAGGGCAGGACTGAGGGCTCTTGCGTGGACTCGTCATAATTGGGGACGAAGTCGACGGTCTCCATGTCGATGTCGGCGAGCAGTTCGCCAGCAATGCGCGCCAAACGGCACTCGGTGTAACGCATAGCCGCAGGCGGATCGCCATCGACGGAGCCGAAGTTGCCCTGGCCGTCGACAAGCGGGTAACGCAGCGAGAAAGGCTGCGCCATACGCACCAGCGTGTCGTAGATGGCGGAGTCGCCGTGGGGATGGTAAACACCCATGGCCTGTCCCACGACTTTCGCGCACTTGGTGTACTTCTTGTTGTACTCGAGACCCATCTCGCTCATGGCGTACAGCACACGGCGATGAACGGGCTTGAGGCCATCACGAGCGTCTGGAAGAGCGCGCCCGATGATGACCGACATCGAGTAGTCGAGATACGAGCGGCGCATCTCCTCTTCGATATTGATGGAGATGAGACTGCCTTCGCGTGGTGGCGTACCGCCATCGAGAGGAAGCTGGGGGTTCTGATCTTCGGGCATAGGAGTTTTTACCCGTCGGAGAGGCGGCAGAAAAATACCGGAGATACAGGGCCGGGAGTCTCGCGGGCTACATCTTCATTTTACGCTTCGCGAGAGGTTTTCAGCAAGCTATTGAGCCCCATTTAAGTTATTAATATCGTACTACTTACAGCAACCCCAAGGCTGCGACTAGCGTGGCCTCGAATCGTTATAATTTCCGAACAGAAAAGGGTGCGAAAAGGCGCCTTAAGATATCTGCTCGCGCAAGTGATCGGTGGCTCAATGGACGAGCGTGGATAGGAAAGCATCTAGATCAGGCTTGGCAGAGTCAGGATGCATACGACGATCTGCAGAGCAACCAGGGAAGCGGCGGCAACGCGAAAGATTCTGCCTCGCTGGGATTCGAATGCGTCGGCGAAAACTCCTCCTATGAAGGTGAGAAGGAACGGCAGCGACCATAGCCAGGGACTGGCCTGCACGCCGGTGGTGACCAGCGCGATGAGAACGAGGAAGCAGAGAAGCGGAGCAGTGTTGCCGAAATAGCGGGAGCGGCGCACGCCGAGATAGAGAAACGCCGAAGCAATTGCGGCGACGAGGATGCCGGCATTTGAGAACGTGGAGAAGAATCGGCGCGCCGGCACAAGAGAGATAGAGATGAAGCCCGCTGCGGAACGGAACACGTAACTGAAAGCGTCGGGCGAGAAGCCGTAGCAGGCGAAGACGAGCAGGAGCGCACCGGCTGATGCGAGAAGCACGACGGGAAGGAGTTGGCTGCGGCGGCCCTCGGCGATCCAGATCATGAGCACAAGGCCGAGCAACGCGGCAACGGGAAGAGCGGCAATGTGGGCAGCGGCCGCGATGGCGAAAAGCGCAGTGAGCAGGACAATCCGCGGACGCCATTTGCGACGCGGTCCCTGCATGGCGTGGGCAACACCGATGCAGGTGTAGACTCCGCCATAGACTCCGAGGGCCGCGAAGATATCGGGATTGGGCGAGACGCAGGCTTTCAAAATCGCTGGGGAAAAACAGTAGAGTGCAAGGGCGACGTATCCGCCCATGTTGCCGTAGAGACGCCGCGTGACCCACCAGAGTCCCGCCCCCAGGACGCAGCCGCAGAAAAGAAACGGAAGACGCAGCAGCAGGAGCACATGGGTCATCTGGTGGCGGAGTTCCCAGATACTCAGCTCGGCGCTTTCCTGCCCTGTGGAGGCCTGGACGACACGATCTTCCGGCTTGCGGAAGAGATCGAGACCTCGCTGGACAAGCAGGTTGAGCGTGAGGGGAAGGCCTGCGATGCGATACGCGAGGATGCCGTCGTGGATATTGCCGCAGCTGGTGTAATACCCGGCCAGCGGCGATGGCTTCTCCCAGGTTTCGCGGCCGCAGCGGGCGTATTGGTAGTCGCGGTCGGAGAGCGTCTGATGAGCGGTGATCCAAAGACCCTGGGTTAGAAAAAGGGCGAGCAACACCGCCGCGATGCGTTGCGGGAAGTTGAAGTGGAAGCGGCGAAGGCGCGCGAATCGGTGAGTCATCAAGACAGGAAGAGACACTTCCAGTCTAAACGGCGGGATCGAGAAGCCGCGTCGCTTCGTCAGATTGGCGGCTAGAGCAAGAAAGCCGCCCCGAAGGGCGGCTTACTTGCTTAATGCACGACCGATCTTAGTTCACGATAATGCCAACTGTCTGGTCTGAGAGAAGACTGACCGTACAGTAGTTCGGACCGGCTGCGGTTTCCGCTGCAGGAGATATGGCAATGCCATTTGCGTCGCTCGGCTGACAGTTCGAGGACCACCCACCGAAGGCACCTGCACCCGCCGGAGAGGTCAAGATCACCGTGCCGGCGACCGAGTTCGGATACGAGGCCGTGCAAACCGAACCGCCCGTGTTTTGGGGGGGGGGTTGAGGTTCCAGCCAGGCCCGCAGTGGATCACGTTGGGGGTACCGGTTGCCGAAGGAGCTGTGACCTGCCAATTGGTGGTATTGAGACCGCGATTGTAGATGGTAATGGTGGAGATCAGCTGCTGCGGGACTCCCGTATTGTCTGCTGGGCATGATGCAGGAAGAGGGGGAGCTGCGAGGACGTGCGGGCAGGCGAACGTTGCCGTAGCTGTCTGAATCGTGCCATCTTGGCTCGCTGATTCGGCGATGATCTGAGCGCCGCCGGCGGCATAGGCGGTCACGATTCCCGCGCTCGCCCCATAGCCGGCGCACGTGGTGGGTGGGTTGGTGGGTGACCCGGTGCAGTTCGTGTTGACCGGGAAAGAGTTCGGCTCGGACGAAAGCCATGTCGTAGCCGAATCGTTGGTTACGTCTCGCACATAAGGCGCTTCTGAAAATGTTCCGATCGCCAGGAACTGGCCGGAGAGCTGGAAGTCGTTCACAGTGATCGAACTCGGAATGATAGTAAGCGAAGTGATTGACTCCAGCGAGGTCCCGGTGCCAGTGATTGAGACGTTGACCGTCCCACTAGCTGTGACGACCGAATTATCCGCCGGGTTTGTGTACTTGGCAACGATCGTAGTGGTCCCCGAGGTGACGGCTAAGATCTGCCCCGCCGGCACAGGGTTCCCTTTTTTATCCACTTCGCCGAGTACACCGACCGTGGCCACCGTCGGTGTGCTGGAAGTCCACGTCACGTTCGCATTATCTGTCAGGTCGGTTGTCAAACCAGTCGAGCCGGAAACACCCAACAGGACAAGCTGGCTGGTCTGGCCTGAAGAAGTCAAGGACAGACTCGATGGAAGGATCGACAGTGAGGTCACCGGTTCCGAAGCGCCCGCCGTTACGGTAAGAGACCCGACACCTATCACTACAGATCCGGCCGTAGTGTCTGTGTATTGAGCTGTAATCGTTGTACTGCCGGCACCGACCGATGTCGCCAGACCTGAAGAGGCGCCAATAGTCGCGACCTGTGTGTTGCTCGAAGCCCATGCGACCGTGTTGGTCAGATACTCCGTTGCCCCAGAAGATGTGGTGCCAATCGCGATGAATTGGGTTGTCTGATTCGCCGTTGCGACGGTTTGAGAAGAAGGAATGACAGCGATCGAAACTACAGCCCCGCCTGTTGTGGTCCCTCCTCCTCCGGCGCCTGCAACCGTGATTGTTGCGGTGGCGGTTAGAGGACCTTTGTACCCGCTCCCGCTGGCTGTGATCACGGCTGTACCTGGTCCTATAGCGGTCACGGTCCCGCCGCTTACCGTCGCCACGGTGGTGGAGTTGGAGGTCCAGGTCACGGAACTTGTAACATCATGCGTCGAAGGGTGACTCGCGTTACCGTATGTCCCGGTTGCGGTCAATTGCGCACTCTGACCTACAGCTAGAGACTGAGTTGCCGGCGTGACCTGAATGGAATCCAGCCCCTGAGGGCTGGTGCAGCCGCTCAGAGCAGCCACAAGTCCGACGAGCATCATCAAGCCAAACCACGAAGCACGATTACGCATAAAGCTCTCCCGGGGGTTGCGCCCCTGGCTGGCACATCGTTGATCTGTCCAGCCATTATTCCGAAGTGTCACTGGGCAACGGCTTCGGATCACAGTTCAGTTCGTTTACATTCCCACAAACAAAGGCATCCGACAGAGGATGCACGTCAAAACTCTGAGCACGCCTGCGCAATCCACACGACCTGACTCTCTCCAAAATTCGCGTGGATATGCCGACACGTCTCCAAAAACTCTTTGAAGGTGGCCCAAGAATACGGCACGTCAATCCGGCGAATCAATAACAATCTTGGCAAGGAGAGCCTGATTTGTTACGCGCGTAACTTGCTAAATCGCGCACAGTTGGAAGCAAAGTGGGTCTAGGAGTTACTGCAAGGCTAGACAACCGACAAAAGCGCATATCCGGGCATCATCTCAGGCAGGCCGCCTGTTTTACCCGGAGTGGCTGCACCCGCTACACTGCTGGCATCATGGCGATCGCGCGCGACAACTCTTCTGATCATCCAAAAAACAAAGACGGGTTCGTGGAAACCCCTCCTGAACGGCTGGTCAGCGCTTCGCGCGCTGAAGAAGAACAGAATTTTGAGTTGAAGCTGCGGCCGCGGTGGCTGAAGGAGTTCATCGGGCAATCCAAGGCGAAAGAACTGCTTGCAATCGCCCTTGAAGCGGCGAAGTCGCGCGGCGAAGCACTGGATCATGTGCTTCTGTTCGGACCTCCGGGGCTCGGCAAGACGACACTGGCCACCATCATCGCCAATGAGCTCGACGTTGGATTTCAGCAGACCTCAGGGCCCGCTCTGCAGATTCAGGGCGATCTGACGGCGATCCTCACGAACCTGCGCGAGCGGCAGGTGCTGTTTCTGGATGAGATCCATCGCATGCAGCCCGTGCTCGAAGAAAAACTCTACACCGCACTTGAGGATTACAAGCTCGACATCATCATCGGACAGGGGCCGGCGGCACGCACCCACGTCATGGAGCTCAGACCGTTTACGTTTATCGGGGCAACAACGCGCCCGGGGCTGCTGAGTTCGCCGCTGCGGTCGCGCTTCGGTATTCTGCTGCGGCTGGAATTCTATACCGAAGACGAGTTGCGGGTGATTGTGGAGCGCTCAGCAGAAGTTCTGGGTGTGCCGATTGATCCGGACGGCGCAGCAGAGATCGCTCTGCGGTCGCGCGGAACGCCTCGTATTGCGAACCGACTGCTGCGGCGAGTCCGTGACTTCGCGCAGGTACGAGGGACCGGCACAATCGATCGACCTACGGCAAACGCCGCGCTGACTATGCTGGAAGTGGACGCACATGGCTTCGACGAAATTGACCGGCGGCTGATGCTGACCATCATGCAGAAATACGATGGCGGTCCCGTGGGGCTGGGCACACTGGCAGCGACACTAGCCGAAGAGGAAGACGCGCTCGAAGAAGTCTACGAGCCGTTTTTGATTCAGATCGGCTTTCTGGATCGCACACCCCGCGGACGGGTTGCAACGCGACTGGCGTATGAGCACTTTGGCGTAGATATGCCGAGGCGGCAGCCGGGGCTGTTCTAGTCGACTGAGTTAGCAGTGTTAGGGTTGCTACGCGGCTGGTTAGCGAAGTTAGTTCAAAGAGCTTCGCGAGTCAGCGCCGTCTTGCGGCTTAGCGAGTTAGCAAGTTAGCTGAATCGTGCAAACGCATAGGAGTTTATCGATGGCCTTGACTGAGTCGACGATGTTGGAGTTAGGAACCTTGGCACCTGATTTTGCGCTACCGGACGTGGTCAGCGGAAAGACGGTGCGGCGCGACGATTTTCGCGGACAGAAGGGGTTGCTGGTGATGTTCATCTGTACGCACTGCCCCTATGTGAAGCACATCGAAAAGGGTCTGGCGACGCTGGGCGCCGATTATGCCGGAAAGCTGGGCGTTGTGGCGATCAGCAGCAATGATGCTGATCGCTATCCCGATGACAGTCCGGCCGGATTGAAACGACAGGCGCAGACCATGGGATTCAAATTCCCTTACCTATACGACGAGTCGCAAGACGTCGCGCGAGCCTATAACGCTGCCTGCACACCCGACATTTATCTTTTTGACAAAGATTTCAAGCTCGTCTATCGCGGGCAGTTTGATGGCAGCCGTCCGGGAAACGGCGTTCCGTTGACCGGTAAAGATTTGCGAGCGGCGCTGGATGCGGTTCTGCGGGGTGAGAAGCCAGGCACGGACCAGCAGGCTTCAATCGGGTGCAATATCAAGTGGAAGTCGTAGTGGCGTTAGCAACAGTGCAGGTTGCTGGCGGAGTGAGAGATGGCGAGCGAGATTTGTGCTTTCCCACCCTTGCGACGAAAACAAAAGCGCCGCAAGGATGGGGCACCCGATTTCCTGCCGACTGCCAGAACTAAATTGGCAGGCTCTTCAGGTATTCGCGGAACTTCTCGCCGAACTCGGGGCGTTTGAGGGCGAATTCCACAGTGGCCTGCAACATGCCGAACTTGTCTCCTGCGTCGAAACGCTTACCCTCGAAGGTGTAGCCGAAGACCTTCTCTTCTTTCAGCAATGCCTTGATGCCGTCTGTGAGCTGGATTTCGCCGCCGGCGCCCGGCGTTGTCTGTTCGAGCAATTCGAAGATGCGAGGGGTGAGGATGTAGCGGCCAATGATGGCCTGCTTCGATGGCGCGTCTTCAAACTTCGGCTTCTCCACCATGCCAGTGCAGTTGTAGATGCGTAGGTCGATCGGATCTGGCGAGCCGGCGAGTACACCATAGGCGGAGATGCCTGGACCTTCGACGGTTTGCGTAGCCAATACGGATCCACCGCGCTCGTTGAAGACATCGATCATCTGCTTGAGGCAGGGAACTTCGGCATCGATCACGTCGTCAGGCAAGATGACGGCAAATGGCTCGTTGCCGACAAACTCCTTGGCGCAGAGCACAGCGTGGCCCAGGCCGAGCGGCTCACGCTGGCGCACGTAGCTTACGCGCGCGAGTGCGGATACCCCGCGCGAAACGGCCAACAGTTCTTTCTTCCCGCGCCGCTCCAGGGTGGCGTCGAGTTCGAAGCTGTGGTCGAAATGATCTTCCATGGCGCCTTTGCCACGGCCGGTAATGATGATGATGTGCTCAATGCCGGATGCTACGGCTTCTTCAACGCCGTACTGAATGATGGGCTTGTCAACGAGCGCCAGCATCTCCTTGGGGATGACCTTGGTGGCAGGCAGAAAACGCGTACCCAGTCCGCCTGCGGGGAAGACTACTTTCCGTACTTGCTCGCTCATTGCATCTCCAAGAATATGTTCAAAGCCTCAGGAAACGCGGCCCAATCTTTCATCATTTAGCGGCCCGCCACAGTCAGGCTGTAGCCCATTCGTGGTATTGGCCAACACATTTTCAAAGCGTCGGAGAATTGTCTCCGAGCAGTGCTTCGCGCACGATCTTGATGGGCGGGAAGCCCTGACTGAGAAATTCATCGTGGAACGTTTGCAGCGAAAAGACTGCGCCCTGCTTCTTCATCAGGTCTGACCGCAGCTTCATGATCTCAAGTTTGCCTAAGGTGTAGTAGAGATATGTGGGATCGCCTGCGCCTCGCTTGGCTTCGACTTCCGATGTTTCCTTGGGTTGGTAGCCTTCCTTCTGGAAGAATTCGACGGCTTGATCGTAAGTCATGTTCCCCGTGTGCATTTGGATGCCGACGATGAAGCGAGCGTTGCGCAGCAGCGCGTCCTGCAATTGACCGAGGCGAAAGAATTTGGCTTCGCGCTCGTTCTTGGAGCCTGATCCCGGTTGGCCGTAGCCGTTGTCGAGCATCATCTGCTCGGTGTAGTGTGCCCAGCCCTCGACGTTGGTGTTTGCGCTGAGAATTTTGCGAACGCGGCTTGGGAACCGCGAAGAATAGAGGTACTGCGTGTAGTGGCCCGGGTATGCCTCGTGAACTGACGTGGAGATGACCGTGCCGATATTGAACGAGTGCATATAGCCTTCAATCTCGGCGGGCGTCATCGATGGGTCAGGCAGCGTGACATTGAAGAACGACGTGGTCGCACGTGTTTCGAAAGGGCCGGGAGAGTCCATGCTGGCCTGGGTTGTGGCACGCATGAAAGGCGGCGTCTCTTCGACAATCGGGCGCACATCCGATGGGATGGTGACGATGTGGTGCGTGCGAATGAAGTCGAGGAGGCTGGTAAAGGTGGCGGTGAAAGTGGGAATAAGCTGATCGGGTGCGGGGTGCTGGGCGCCGAGTTCTTCAAGAACTTCGCGCGGGTCCTTGTTGGGCTCGAGTTCGTGGGCCACCTCGGCAAAGTGCTGCTGGTTGCGACGCATGTCCGCGTAGCCTATTTCGAGCAGCCTCGGGAGCGGCAGGTCGACCATCTCGTCGTACAGCAGTTTCTTTGAGAAAGTATCGGCGCCGATGCGGAAATCGCCGTTGGAGCGGGGCAGCAGATCAGTCTTCAACCATTTGAGATAGTCGTTAAGCGCGGAGATCACGGCGGCATTGGTCTGCGCAAATTCAGCTTTCAGCGCCGGATCCTGCGCATCGGCAAAGGCGGTGGGAACATCGTGTTCGAAAAAGCCAATGATGCCGGGGAGTTGCTCGATGGCGATCTCGGTAAAGATGTGAGGCGGATTCTCGAGGTTGGTGTGCGCTTCTGCAAGAAGATGCGTCATCTGCTTCTCCCGGGCGATGAGTGAACGAAGGCGGTCATCGGCTGGGGCGAATTTGCGCTCCATCAGCGTGAAGGCGGCGTTGGCGCAAGTGCTCGAGTAATTGTCGGCGTTCTTGGCCCAGGGTCGGATGGTCTCAAGAGTCAGCAGGAGCGAACGAATGTTGCCGAGAACCATCTGGCGGTCTCCGCGAGTGGTTGGGTCGAGTGAGGTGGCAGGAATGGCAGAGATGCGCTTTTCGAAGTCGTGGAGCGCAGCCACTTCAGCATCAATGCTCGCACGGGAGAAATCTTCGAGCCTGGTGTCGTACTGGTGATAGCCGATGACGGTTCCACCGGTGGGCTGATTCGGGAAGTAAACCTGATCGAAGTACTCGTCAGACACGTGTTGAAACTGCAGCTTCGCGGTTGGGTTTTCGGCGTGTGCGGCGAACGTCATGCAGGCTCCAAAAGCAATCAGAGTGGCGATTTTTCTCACGGTTCCTCTTGTACGAAATGCGAATTATGCTGTTACGGCGTCGGGCGCCAGTTTTTCGAGTAGGTCCCGAATCTCCAGTAAAACATCGTCGGGGCGGGTAGTGGCCAATGGAAACTTGAGCAGGCCCTGTGGCGTAAACTGAGCGCCGCGCTTGGCATTGCGCGCCACCAGCCGCATCAGTTGCTGCGGATCGATCGAGGCTTTCTCGGTAAAACGAATCTGCAACTCAGAGCGCTTGCGATCGATTTGCGCGATGCCCAGGTGTTCGCATTCGAGGCGCAGCGCTGCGGCTTCGAGCAGATAAACGGTAGAGTCGGGCAATGCACCGTAGCGATCTTCCATTTCGGCGCGGAGATCGGCGATGGCCTTTTCGCTTTCCGCCCCGGCGATTTTCTTGTAAAGGCGCAGGCGCTGATTTTCTTCGCCAACGTAGCTCTCGTCAATCCGCAGCGCGATGCCCAGATTGAGCTGCGTGGATGGGCGCTCCTCGCTGCCTTCGCCTTTCAGTTCCTTGACGGCAGCCTCGAGCATCGACGTGTAAAGCTCGAAGCCAACCGCTTCAATGTGTCCGCTCTGTTCGCCACCGAGCATGTTCCCTGCCCCGCGCAGTTCAAGGTCGAGCGCGGCGATTTTAAATCCTGCGCCGAGGTCGCTGAATTCCTTCAGAGCGGCAAGACGGCGGCGAGCAATATCGGTCAGTTCGCGTTCCGGCGGAATGAGCAGGTATGCATATGCGCGGCGGTTGGAACGGCCCACGCGGCCGCGAAGTTGATAGAGTTCGCTGAGACCATGGCGATCGGCGCGGTTGATGATGATCGTGTTGGCAAGCGGAATGTCGAGGCCGTTTTCGATGATGGTGGTCGCGACGAGCACATCGAATTCGTGATGCATGAAGGCCAGCATCACGCCTTCCAGATCTTTCTCGCCCATCTGGCCGTGGCCCACAACGACGCGTGCACCCGGAACGAGTTCCTGGATCCGCGAAGCGATTTCGTAGATGGTTTCGACGCGATTGTGTACGAAATAGACTTGGCCTCCGCGCTCGAGTTCCACTTCAATCGCAGAACGGATGATCTTCTCATCAAACTTCGCCACCACGGTCTGAATTGCCATGCGATCTTTCGGCGGCGTCTCGATCACCGACATATCGCGAAGGCCCACAAGCGACATATGCAGCGTGCGCGGAATCGGCGTTGCGCTCATGGCGAGCACGTCGATCTCCTTCCGCAATTGCTTCAGTCGTTCCTTGTGGCGCACGCCAAAACGCTGCTCCTCGTCGACAACGAGCAAGCCAATATCCTGGAACTTGATGTCCTTCGACAGAATGCGATGGGTGCCGATGAGAATATCGACCTTGCCGGTTTCAATCTTTTCGACAATCACCTTCTGTTCCTTCGGCGTGCGAAAGCGCGACATCATCTCTACGGTGATCGGGAATTGCGAGAAGCGCTTCTTGAACGTCTCGTAGTGCTGAAACGCGAGCACCGTCGTTGGGGTCAGCACGGCAACCTGTTTGCCGTCCTGCACAGCTTTAAAGGCTGCGCGCATCGCGACCTCGGTTTTGCCGTAGCCCACATCGCCGCAGAGCAGCCGGTCCATCGGCGTGGTCGCTTCCATATCCTGTTTCACGGCGCTGATGGCGGTGAGCTGATCGTCGGTCTCGCGATAGTCGAATGAGTCTTCGAACTCCCGCTGAAAATCGTTGTCCGCTGAAAATGCCGTGCCCTGCGCGGTGTGGCGCTGCGCATAGAGCTTGAGCAGCTCGGCTGCCATGTCTTGCATGGCCTTCTTCACGCGCGCCTTGGTTTTCACCCACTGCTGCGATCCGAGCTTGTTCAGGACTGGAGCGGGCCCGGTATCGGTGGATCGATACTTCTGGATCAGGTCGAGGCGCGTGAGCGGGACGTAAAGCTTGGCCTGCTCAGCAAATTCAAGAATCATGAACTCGACGGCAACACCGTCCTGCACGATCTCCTTCAATCCCTGGTATTGCGCGATACCGTGTTCCACGTGGACGACGTAGTCGCCGATGGCGAGATCGCGAAAATCAGAGAGGAACGCCGCGGTCTTTGATTTCTTCGGCTCGGGCCGCGCGGTGATGTCGGCATCATCCGACATATCGTTCGCGCCGAAGAGGATCAGGTTTGCATCGGGAAAGCTGACGCCGGAGGCAATCTGCGTGCGCACAATGACAGGCACGCGCATGTCGCCGGCAAGGTAGCTGGCTTCCTCAAGTTCGGCGCCATGCGAGACGACGCGGCTGCCGAGGCGATAGGGCACCTGGTACTCACGCAACATGGTCGCCGTGCGCTCCACATCGCCCTGGGTAGACGCGGTGAGAACAATGTGCTGCTCAGCGGCTATTAGGTTCTTGAGTTGATCAACAAGGGCGGGTATGGAGCCATGAAAGCGCAGCGTCGGCCGGGAGTTGAACGCGATCTCGCCCAGCGTGTTGTCTTCCTCAAGCACGTCTACAACGCCGAGTTGATCGAGGTCGAGGCCGTGATGGGATTCAAGCAGACCCTGCAGAACTTCGGGGCGAAGATAAATGTCCTCAGGGCGAATGAGCGAGCCGATGCCGCTGCGTTCGTGGCGCTGCTCGACCTTATTCCACCAGCGATCGATCTGGTTGCGCACCATGGCAGGCTCTTCGACGAAGAGGACAGTGTGCGGCAGCAGATTCAACAAGTGCGTTTCGGCACCGGCAACCGAAGAGAAGAACTCCCACCCGGGAAAGACGCTGACGCCGCCGGCGGCTTCTGCTTCAATCGCCATCTCTTCTTCTTCGAGGCTCGCCCCCTCGGCAACCTGCACACGCTGTTTGCTGAGGCGTGCATGCACCGCGGCGAGCAGGTGCTCGGTGACCGGCGTTTCAGTCAGCGGCAGAAGCTGCGTTTCGTCCAGTCCCGATTGCGAGCGCTGCGTTTCGGGGTCGAACTTGCGAATGGTGTCAATCTCGTCGCCGAAGAACTCGATACGTATCGGGCGATCGGCCTCAGGCGAGTAGACGTCAAGGATGCCACCACGGCGGGTGAACTGACCGGGCATTTCAACCAGGTCCATCTGGGTGTAGCCCACGCTGGCCAGGTGGCCGGTGAGGACCTCGACGTCGAGTTCTTCGCCGCGCCGCACCGTGACGGCAAGGCTGGAGTAATAGTCGCGATTGAAGAGGCGAAGCGCCGCGGCCTCGGCTGGCGCAATCAAAATGGACACTGCGCCCGTGGCTAGCTTGAAGAGCGCAGCAGCCCGCTGTTCCTGCACGTCTGGATGAGGCGATAGATTCTCAAACGGGAGTACGTCGTGAGCGGGCAGGCGCACGACGCGGCTGGAATCAACGGCGCCCGTCAGATCGCAACCGGCGCGCAGAGTCGGCTCCAGAGCCTCGGCGGCCTTGTTGTCAGCAACTACAACGATCACAGGTTTCTTCGCGGCGCGGGCAAGCAGCGGAAGGTAAAGCGAGCGGGCAGTGTTGGTGAGTCCAGACACACGTCTTCGCCCGACACCGAGGGAGAGGTGTCTGCGAACGCGGTCGAACGAGGAGGACTGCTCCAGTTCCGCGAATATTTCGCGGACAAACGGGAGGATCATGCGAATTCCAGTTTACCAGCGCCTGCGTGGAGCTGTACGTCCACCGGAATGCTCTTCGCGGCTTTCAAGGTTTGGGGTTCGCGCTCGGCTAATCTGCTGCTTGTGGTACGACAGACGGCCGTTTTGCGGATTCGCTGTAAACAAGCCATCCGCCCAGCGCCATACCGCCAGCGATGGCCCACAGCCCGGCCGAGTAGTGATGTGTAACATCGTGCAACCATCCCATGGCAAAGGGCCCGGCAAATGCGCCAACAGCTCCAACGGAGTTGACCAGCGCAATGGCCGCTCCCGCAGCCTTGCCGGTGAGGCGGCTCGAAGCGAGGCTCCAGAAAATGGGCAATGCGGCGAGAAGCCCGATGGCGGCAAGTGAAAAACTCGCGACCGCAGCGAGAACGGAGTGAGCCAGAGCGGCGCCGACGAACCCCAACGTCGCCGCGAGAAAAAGAAACGGCAAAGCACGGAAACCGCGTCGGCGGCTGGCCCACAACATCGCCAGCGCACCAAAGCCAAAGGTCGCCGTGGCCCACCAACCCGTGGACAAGTTGGAAGCGCCAGCAACCACGAGAACCTTCGGCAGCCAGAACGTGAGCCCGTAGTTTCCGCCGCTCCAAAGGAAGTAGATGACGCAATCGCGTGCGATATGAGGCCCCTGCTTGCTGGTTTCCTCAGACGTGGACCGCTCATCCTGGTAGAGGTGAGTCTTCAGCTCATCTCGTTCCTCGCGAGAGAGCCATGCCGCCGACCACGGGCCGTCAGCGAGCAGGAACCAGGCGGCGACGCCGAGGATCACGGCCGGCGCGCCTTCCATTAGAAAGAGCCACTGCCAGCCACGCAGCCCTGAAAGATTATTCAATTGAAGGATATGTGCGGAGATGGGCGAACCAATCGAATTGCACAGTGGAACAGCGAGAAGAAAGATGGCCAGGATTCGCGTGCGTAATATTCGTGGCAACCAGAAAGTGAAGTAGTAAATGACGCCTGGGTAGAAGCCGGACTCCGCGATTCCAAGCAAAAAACGAGCGCCGACGTATGTTTCCTTGCTGTGCACGAACGCGGTGGCCATCGAAATAATTCCCCAGATGACCATGAGAATCGCGAGCCAGCGGCGCGCGCCGAGCCGCGCAAGCACGAGGTTTGCAGGTACCTCAAACAGGCAGTAACTGAGAAAGAAGACGCCGGCCGCGAACCCGTAGACGCTCTCACTGATGCCGAGATCGCGGTTCATGGTAAGGGCGGCAAAGCTGATGTTTACACGGTCAAGAAACGCGACCATGTAGAGCAGCATGAGGAACGGCACAAGCCGCCACGCGATTTTGCGGTAGAGCGGACTCATCGATGCTGGGCTCAATCTCCGCAAGCTCCTCGGGGGCGGGAACAAGCTTACAGGATTGAGGCTAGTGGGGGCGTCAAAGCCAGTTGCTTGCATAAAGCCGGAATTATGAGAAGCAGATTCTTCGCTCACCACCCCCGAACCTGCCCCACAGAGCTATCGCTCTGCGGGGCCCCTGGTACGTTCGGGGCCCCGTCCGCTCAGAATGACACCCTAACTTTTATCGTGAAGAACTTCAGGCGCCGCTCCCAGAAGCGATAAACGACTCTAGTGTGGGCGTCCGGGCAGAATGAAGTGCTCGGCGCAGCGGGGCTCGTAAGCATCGCCGGGCATTTTGATGGGGCTGTCGTAGGGTGCCGGCTTGCCATCAATCAGGCGTTGCGAATAGAGAGCGCGCGCGCCGCAGGTGCAGTAGGCCATGCACTCCGTGATGCTTCCGCCATAGGCATTCACAAGCCAGGTCAGATTGAGCATCTCGCCGAACGGCATGGCACGGAAGTCAAGGTCGAGACCGGCGACAAGGACATCGTGATTGGCGTCGAGCAGGTTCTTCGTAAAGAGAAAGAGATCGCTGACAAACTGGCCTTCGTCGATCGCGACGCATTCGACGCGCTTGCCGATCTCCTGCTCGAGATTGTCGATCGCCTTCAGAACCGACCAGGGATCGCTCGAGAGAAACTCCAGGGCATTCATCTTCGCGTGGCCGGTAGGATTGCGGCTTTCCACGAGGCCTGGGCCCCCCTTGGTGTCGTCGCTCGGCTTGAGCACAAGCACGTATTGCTTGGCGTATTGGCGGCGCATTTCGGCTCGGCGCAGCAGCTCTGCGGTCTTGTTGCTGCGCATGGGGCCCAGCATCAGTTCGATTTTGCCCGCCATCCTGGCGACTCCGTTGGACGAATGTGACTTACGAATTTCCATCATAATGTGGCCGAAAGACGGCTGTTTGTAACGCGGGCGTCAATCATTCGTCACCAAGCGCTTTCGAGAACGAATAGAAGAAGTCCAATGACTTCCAATAGGAAGCGATGGGGAGTCGTTCGTCCTGACCATGGGCGCGCACATCGTTGCGCTCCAGCGCGACGGCGGAGTAGCCGTAACATGGATAGCCCGCCTGTGCGAAGTAGATCGAATCGCTGGCGCCATCTTCCATCTCCGGGGTCACCGGAATTCCCGGCCAAATGGCATTTGTAATTCGGGTAAGCGGTTCGAAGACTTCCTTCAGCGGTGCGGGCGGCACGATGGCTTTGCGTTCGGGCGCGGTGTCGGCAACCTTGCCTGCATCGGAAACATACTTCACGCTGAGCTTGGGATCCGCGAAGAGCGTGATGAGCTGCTGGCGGATCTCTTCTGGCGAGTGGCCGGGGAAGATGCGGCAGTTCACGTTGGCCTGCGCGGTCTGCGGCAGCGCATTGTTGGCGTGGCCGGCGGTGAGGCGCGTGGCAACGCATGTCGTTCGGAAATTGGAGTTGAAGCTTGGCTCGGCACTTAGGCGGGCAGCTGCGGCAGCATCGGGCGGCGTCGCGAGAACTCCGCGGATGTTATCTGCCATTTCGCCGGTTTCCTGCTTGGCGAGGTTTCCGAAATACACCCGTGTGACTTCGTTCATCTCAAACGGAAAGCTGTAAGCGGCGAGTTTGTTCAGCGCTGTCGTCAGTTCGTAGATGGCATTGTCTGGCCGGGGCAGCGAACTGTGGCCCCCGCGATTGCTGGCTGTGATTTGATAATCGGCGTAGACCTTCTCCGTGGCTTCCACGTCTCCGACGATGGCGCGGCCGTGATCGAGTTCTACCCCTCCGGCATCGGGATTGATGACGAAGGCTGCGTCGACCAGGTTGCGATGATTCTTCACCAGCCAGTCGGCGCCATTGAATTTGCCACCTTCTTCGTCGGCGGTGAGAGCGAGGATCAGGTCGCGCTTCGGCTTGTATCCCTCGCGGTGGAGGCGAAGGAAGGTAAAGACGAGTGCCGCATCGGAGTCTTTCATGTCCTGCGTGCCGCGGCCGTAGAAGTAGCCGTCTTTCTCGACGAATTGAAATGGGTCGGTGTGCCAATCCGATGGCAGCGCTTCAACCACATCGATGTGGCAGAGGAACAGCACCGGCTTTTCTGTGGTGGGCGCCGCAGCGCGGAAGCGGACTACAAGGTTCTGCTTGTTCGCATCGGGACCAATCAGATGCACGTCGTCGGGCGAGAAGCCGGCATCGAGGAATCGCTTCTGCATGGCCTTCGTTGCGGCGGTAACGCTGCCTTTCGGCGTGTCGGTGGTGTTGATTTCGATGAGCTGCTTGAAGATGTCGCGCGCCTCGGCGCGTTCGGCGGCAGATGTAGTGGGAACGACCGATTGCGCGGCAGATCCAGCGACAAAAGAAACGGCACATGCGACGGCCGCGATGATGGCGGGGAAAGTATGGCGGGGCATGGATGCCATTGTACGGCAGCGCGAACGGAGCTGCGCGTTTGACCGCCGGGCGGGAGCTACAGGTTTACAGAGGACGCCAAATCGATTTAATGTGATCGCGCCAGCATTATGAGGTGCATTATGCATTCGAAGTTTTTTGTCGCGGCCGCTGTGGCTGCATTCAGCATTGCCGGTGTTTCGTTGAACGCACAGGAACGGCCGAAGATTACCGGGATTTCGCACCTTGCCGTTTACACATCGGATCCCGCAGCAACGGATCACTACTATCGCGAGATCATCGGCGCGGCCAAGGAGACGGACCCCGAGAATCCGCAGGGCGCGAAATATGCCTTCAGTACAACGCAGTATGTTGAGGTGCTGCCGCTGCCTCCGAACGCGGGCGTGAATCGCATGGATCATGCGGCATTCAATACCGCGAATGCCGAGGGAATGCGGAAGTATCTCGCCGCGAAGGGCTGGAAGACGCCGGCGACGGTATCGAAAGGTTCAGATGGAAGCCGCTGGTTTGCGGTGCTCGATCCGGAGGGCAACAAGATCGAGTTTGTGCAACCCGCGGCCAACGCGAAGGCTCCGGATGATCCGAATGTGATTGGTCATCACATCATTCACGTGGGATTCCTGGTGCACAGCCGCGAGGCTGAGGACAAGTTCTATCGCGACCTGCTCGGCTTCAGGCCCTACTGGTACGGCGGCATGAAAAACGACAAGATCGATTGGGTCAGCCAGCAGGTCCCTGACGGGCATGACTGGGTGGAATACATGCTGACGAGCGGGCCGTCGGGGACTGGGATTCCGGCGAATATCTCGCAGCAGTCTCTGGGCGTGCTTGATCACTTTGCGATTGGCGAAAAGTCCGTGGATGATGCGTTCAAAGTCCTGCAGGCTGGCAATCGGCTGGAAGGCAGGCACGACGCGGCGCCCAAGATCGGCAAGGACGGCAAGGGGCAGTTCAACATGTACGACCCGGACGGGATTCGCGCGGAGCTGATGAACTTCCACGCGACCGAGAAGCCCTGCTGCTCGGCGTTCACGGCGCAGGATCCGGCGGAATAGCGGTTCTTTCGCTAGAACCGACCCAGGTTCGTTGCCTTCCCACCCTTGGCGCAAGAACAAAAGCGCGCCAAGGATGGGGCACCCAGTTTGATGCCGGCGAGAATTGTCCCTTTCACTCCGCTAGAATTTAGTCATGGCCGCAACTGCGCTGTCTCCTGACGTTCTCGCCAAATACGAGCCGGTGATCGGGCTCGAAGTTCACGTGCAACTGCTCACTGCGAGCAAGGCATTCTGCGGATGCGCGAACAAATTTGGCGTCTGAGCCGAATACGAATATCTGCCCCGTTTGCCTGGGGTTGCCCGGCGCTTTGCCGGTGCTGAATGCGAAAGCAGTGGAGTTTGCGGTGCTTGCCTCGCTGGCGCTGAACTGCGATGTGCGGGAGCGGTCGATCTTCGCGCGCAAGAACTACTTCTATCCTGACTTGCCAAAGGGATACCAGATTTCGCAATTCGACAAGCCGCTGGCCGAGCATGGCTGGATCGAAGTGTCGACGGCAGATGGAAGCATTAAGCGTATCGGGATCACGCGGCTCCACATGGAAGAAGACGCGGGCAAGAGCCTGCATGACGGCTTTTCCGATTCGGCGACGCGGACTTATCTGGACCTGAATCGTTGCGGCACGCCGCTGGCCGAGATCGTGAGCGAGCCGGACATTCGCACGCCTGACGAAGCCTTCGAGTACCTCACGCGGCTAAAAGAGATCCTGCTCTACACCGCTGTCTCCGATTGCAACATGGAAGAGGGTTCGCTTCGTTGTGATGCGAATGTGAGTGTTCGCCTTAAAGGCGCTCCGCAGTTCGGGACAAAAGCCGAAGTCAAAAATGTGAACAGCTTTCGCTTCATCCGTGCGGCGCTGGAGTACGAGATCGAGCGCCAGATCGAGGTTATCGAAGAAGGCGGCCGGGTGGTGCAGGAGACGCGCCTCTGGAACGCGAACGAGGGCCGCACCTACCCCATGCGCTCGAAGGAGCAGGCGCACGATTACCGCTACTTCCCGGAACCCGACCTGCCGCCTCTGATCGTAACGCCGGGAGTTCCTTGACAGCAGCAAGAGCGAGAGCTGCCGGAGCTACCGGAGGCGCGGCGCAAGCGCATGATCGCCGAGTACGAACTGAACCCGAAGGACGCGCACACGCTGACAGCTTCGCGCGAATTTGCCGACCGGTTTGAGGCTGCGGCGAAAACAGCGAAGAATCCGCGGCGCGTGGCGAACCTGCTGCTGAGTGAACTGGGCGGCCGGTTGAAAGCTCTGGACCTCGAACTCGATGAGTCGCCAGTTTCGATAGAGGGTTTGGTGATGGCGGCCGATCTGCTCGACGAGGACAAAATCAGCTCGAAGCAGATGAAGGGTCTGTTCGATATCTGCTTTGAAAAGGGCGAGGACTTCCCTGCTGCCTACGAGCGAGAAAAGCCGCAGCAGATCACCGATGCGTCGGCCATTGAGGCCATGATCGACCAGGTTATCGCTGCCAATCCCAGGCAGGTTGAACAGTATCGCGCCGGTAAGAAGACGATCGCCGGCTTCTTCGTAGGCCAGGTGATGAAGGCATCGAAGGGACAGGCAAATCCTGCACTCCTCAACGAACTGGTGGCGAAAAAGCTCGACGGTTAGGTGAGGCCTACTTCAGTTTCAATTCAGTCTCAAAATCCTTGCGAGCATCCCACGAACTTACGGTCTTTGTCGTGCTTTTCTTGCCGTCCTTTTCGGCCCACAGATCGTAATCGTCGGTCATGTTGACCTGTGCAAAGCGAAATCTTCCGTTACTGGCAGATGTATAACTGCGGATGGACTTGGTTTTCTGGTTCTTGAGGAAGATAGTCGCACCCTGCACTGCTGCAGAGTTGTCGTCAACAACAAGTCCTGCCACGTTGCGCTGGCCCAGGTTCTGGGCATGAGCCACGCCGGCATGTTGTACCGCTGGAACAATCCCCAATGTGAGGGCAGCAAATGCCACCCATGCCGCCAACCTTGCGCGGTTCCCTTTCACTCTTCCTCCTCTTCCTTTTCCGTGAAGTCGTCTTCGTCCTCGTCGATGCCCTCTTCCACTTTGGAGAGCTCGAGCGGTTCTACGCCGACGATTTCATATTCGGTTCCACACTCATCACAGGCGACCACGTCGCCCTCTTCTACTTCTTCAACATCGATATCAAGATCGTTTTCACATTCCGGGCAGCTTGTCATGGCAGCCTCCTCTCTCAAGGCATTTCGTGATGTAGGATGACGGTACCCCTAGGGTACGGACTTGGGTTAGTTTTAGGCAAACGGTTCGAAAGGTCAAGAGGCCGAATTCCCCTCCTCTGCACCGAAGTACGCAAATCGGAGATCAAACCATGAAGGTTTCTCAAGTGCTCCTGCATTGCGGGCTCGCGCTGGTGTGCGGCATCGCAAGTGCGCAACCTGACTATGCGCTTCATGCCACCCCCATCGGCCCCGCACCGGTCGATCCGGCAATCGCCCGGGCTCTCACAACCATCAAGCCCCAACAAATACAACAGACGATCAAAACGCTGGTTGGTTTCGGCACGCGCAACACGTTATCGAGCATGGACACCGATCTACCGCCCGGCCAGGGGATTAACGCTGCGGCGGACTGGATCGTGGCTCAGTATGATGCGATCTCGCGAGAATGTGGTGGCTGCCTCGAAGTGAAACGCGACACCTTTACCGCCGATCCGGCCAGCGGCGCGCGGTGGGCGCGCCGAATTCCCAAGCCGACACAAATCACCAATGTCTACGCGATTCAACGCGGGACCGATCCGGCTCAGGCCAGGCGCATGGTCCTGGTGACCGGCCACTACGACTCCATCAACTCCAACGTACGCAAGAATTGGGCCGATACTTCCGGCGCCGCGCCGGGCGCCAACGATGATGCCTCGGGCGTCGCTGTCTCGCTCGAGTGCGCACGCGCTCTGAGCAAGTTGAGATTTCCCGGCACGATCGTGTTTGTCGCAGTTGCCGGTGAGGAGCAGGGTCTCGTGGGATCGGAGCATATGGCCAAGCTGGCAAAAGATGAAGGCTGGGATCTTGAAGCCGCGCTGAACAACGACATCGTGGGCGGCAACACCACTCCAGGCGACACATTGCAGCTGAAGGATCGCGTACGCGTGTTTTCAGAGGGCGTTCCACAGGCTGCGACGCCGGAGGAGGCGCGGCAAATCCGGGATCTGGGCAAGGAAAACGACTCACCTAGCCGTGAGTTGGCCCGAGCCATTGCCGAGACAGCGCATACCTACTTCTCGCGTCCGGGACCTACAAGGCCTTTCGCGGCATTTCTCGTCGACCGGCCTGATCGCTACCTGCGCGGCGGCGACCACAGTTCGTTCAACCACGAAGGGTTTGCAGCGGTGCGATTTACTGAGTGGCGCGAAGACTACAACCACCAGCACCAGAATGTGGTTAAACCTGCGTCGGGATCAGATGCACCGGTGATGGGCGACTTGATCGAGTTCGTAGACTTCAACTACGTGGCTCAGGTGGCGCGGCTCAATGCGGCCACGCTGGCAACGCTGGCATTTGCGCCCGGCAAGCCACAGAAGGTCACGATCGTGAACAAGATGACGGAGAACGGGTCGACCCTCACGTGGGAGCCGCCTGCGGGTGGAGGCGTAGCGCATTACGATGTGTTGTGGCGCGAAACAACCGCATCCAACTGGCAGTATGTGAAGCAAGTTGCGGCAACAGAGGCCAACACAGAGGTCACGGCGTCGCTTCCCATCTCCAAGGACAACGTGATCTTCGGCGTGCGGGCGGTGGATGCGAAAGGCCATCGCGGGCTGGTCGTCGTTCCCTAGCCCAGAATGGGCTGACGAGACCCATTTGCGGCCTGCGAATTAACGTCGTCCCCATGACACGCGCAAGCCGTTCCATTTAACCTGTTCAATACGATGCCAAGGATTGGCGCCACACCGTTTGCCTTCCCCGACTTTCGCGGCGCCACACGCCGGCTGGTGCTGGTGAACCTGGGCGCCTATTTCCTGCTGGCAATTGCAGGAATGGTGGCCCCGAGCGGCGGCCGAGTCAGCGCTCGCTCACCTGCTCTTCTACCCCACCAC
This sequence comes from uncultured Acidobacteriaceae bacterium, assembly GCA_963735215.1. GTDB lineage: Bacteria > Acidobacteriota > Terriglobia > Terriglobales > Acidobacteriaceae > Telmatobacter. The sequence continues at coordinate 87,359 of CAVTKF010000029.1, forward strand.
GTTCTTGCAAGGATGGATCTGGCAGCCCTTCACCTACAGCCTGGTACATCCCACCCGCCTGATCGTCCCCACGCTCTTTGAACTGCTCTCCATCTGGTTCCTGGCCGGATTCCTCGAGGCGTTCCACAACGATGCATGGGTGATGGGTCTCTACGCCACTTCGGTGATCGGAACTGCGTTGGCGGCGCTCACTATCTACGGTGCCAGCGCTGCACTTGGTTCGTCGCTGGTCGCTTACCCGCTGTATGGATGCTTCGGCGGCATCTTCGGTCTATTGATGGCAATCGGCCTCCTCTACGGTGATGTGCAGTTCCAGATGTTTTTCGTTATCGGTATCAAGGCTCGCTACATGGCCATCATTTATGCGCTCGTAGCCATCGCCATGATGTTCGGCAGCATGCGCATGTACGCCTTTGCGCAGCTGGGCGGAGCGCTGGCCGGGTTTGCCTTTGTCCACATGGCGCCGCGCCGCGGATTCTCATTTGTATTCAGCGAGAAGTTCTATGGTCTGCGCAATGGCTACTATCGCTGGAAACGCCGGCGGGCCGCAAAGAAATTCGAGGTCTACATGCGTTCTCAGGGGCGCACCGTGAAGTTCGACGGCAGCGGAAAGCAACTCGACGAAGACCAGGACGACAAAAAGCGATGGAACTGAACTTGAGTTCCCTTCCTTGTCCGGTGAAATGAAACCCAAGTACGTGCCATGACGCAGAACCGCATCGAGAACATCCGCAACAACTACGACCGCATCGCGGATGACTACGCACACAAGCTCTTCGACGAGCTGGACCACAAGCCATTCGATTGCGAACTGCTCAAACGTTTTGCCGCGTCAGTGAAGGGCCGCGGCTCTGTCTGCGACATGGGTTGCGGCCCCGGACACATCGCACGCTTTCTCCGCGATGCCGGGGCCGAGGTCTTTGGCCTCGATCTCTCGCCGCGGATGATCGCGCAGGCTCGGCGACTCAGTCCCGAGATCGAATTCCGCGAAGGAAACATGCTCGCGCTCGATTTGGAAGACGCCTCCCTTGCGGGAATTGCTGCGTTTTACGCGATCGTGAACATTCCCGCTGACTCGCTGCCCCTCGCTTTCTCCGAGATGTATCGCGTCCTTCAGCCGGGCGGATTGCTGCTGCTCACCTTTCACATTGGCGACGACGTGATCCGGCCCGAAGAACTCTGGGGCAATCGAATCACGATGAAGTTTTACACGCTGCAACCACAACGGATTGAGCGGCTGTTAGCGAATGCGGGATTCGCCATCGAAGACATTGTTGAGCGTGATCCCTACGCCCCCGAGATCGAGTACCAGAGCCGGCGAGCGTATGTCTTCGCGCGCAAATCTGCCGCGAGCGCTTGAAGAGCAACACTCCGCACATCCGACACGACGGCTCATTCGATACAATCCTCAATGGCATGAACAAGAAGATTGCATTTCTCTTTCCGGGGCAGGGTTCGCAGACAGTAGGCATGGGCCGCGATCTCGCCGAGCGGTTTCCTGTTGCAAAACAAACCTTCGCGGAAGCGGACGAAGCCTGCGGATTCGCATTGTCGCGGCTCTGCTTTGAAGGCCCCGAAGAAGACCTGAAGCTGACCGAGAACACGCAGCCGGCCATCATGACGGTGAGCGTGGCTGCTCTGCGCGTGCTTGCGGAGCACGGCGTGCAACCAGCGCTTGCCGCAGGTCACTCCCTCGGCGAGTGGTCGGCGCATGTTGCGGCAGGCACGCTGAGTTTTGCCGATGCCGTTCGTGCGGTGAAGGCCCGCGGCCGTGCAATGCAGCTGGCTGTACCTGCAGGCCAGGGCGCGATGGCGGCGATTCTCTCGCTCGATCCTGTCCAGGTAATCGAGGCCTGCCAAGACGCCGCAAAAGAAACAGGATTGACGGTTGCCGCCGCAAACCTCAACTCACCGGGGCAGACCGTGATCTCGGGCGCAACGGCCGCGGTGGAGAAAGCTGCCACACTCTGCAAGGCGATGGGAGCGCGGCGCACCGTAATGCTTCCAGTCAGCGCGCCGTTCCATTGCGCACTGATGCAGCCGGCGCAGGAGGAAGTGGCACGGGTGCTTGCAGGATTGCAGCTTTCCGAGCCCCGAATTCCTGTCGCCGCAAATGCGAGCGGCACGATGGTGACGACCGCCGACGGGGCGCGCGACGCGCTGATCGAACAGGTGACGGGCACGGTGCGCTGGGTAGATTGCGTGAGAACGCTGATCGGGGCGGAGGCCGAGCTATTTATCGAGGTTGGTCCCGGCAAGGTGCTCTGCGGACTGCTCAAGCAAATCGACCCGGCGCAAAAGTCGCTGAACGTGGAAGACGCGACAAGCCTCGAGAAGGCCCTGGCGGAGTTGGCCTCCGCCTGAGCGGTCAATTCACCAACTTCGATGACAAGGAGGAAAACTGCGATTGGCGGCAGAGAATGTTTACTGGACCCTCGTTGACCCGGTTTGGGATCTCATCGATATCTATCAAAGTCCTGCCGTATTCCTCGAAACCTACGACAGCGCTCCCATCCCCTCCAGGCTCCTTTTCGCCTCTCATTTTTGTCAGAGCGAAGTTTGCAATGGCGGCTTCAACCAGTTCTTCTACAACAGCACCGGGGTGCTGGCCCCGGAAGCACTCGAAGGATTTAGAGCGATCGGCCAAAATGAAATTGCAGATACGCTTCAGGAAGCGATGACAGCATTTGGTCCCAGCTATGTACGCGAACGCGAATCCAGGCAAGAAGCTCTCGAATCAGTCTCAGAGGAGTTCTTGAATCGGTTAGATCGCCGGTTTTACGAGCTAATCGGCACCGAAGCGGGCGGCTTTGAAGCAGCTGCAAATCGATTCGCAATTGAACAGACTGCGTAAGACCGACCCTTTACGGCCCTAGATACAGTTCTTCGTCCGGCGGCGCGAAGTCCAGCGTGTGGTCCTTGGGAAAGTACGTGAGGAAGAGCGCCTTGCTCTTGCGCCCGTTGATCAGCAGCCCAACCAGCAGCACGTTCCTAAACACTCGTGCCGCCACAATCTGATGGCTCTGGATCACTCCGTATTCGTTTTGAGGGCTGTTCGGACCCCAATCGGCCTCAAAACGATCGAATGTATAGGAGTTGTACTTGTCGGGGTGCTGCTGCCAGTTGGGATCGTGCATCCAGATGCCGTAGGCCTGCTTCAGGTCGTTCTTCTCGACAGACTCCATGAAGTGGTTGATCGTGTGCCGGCCCCGCAGATGCGTCCACCAGTTCCAGGGAAAATCGGCGGGATGCCCGGAAAGAAGCCAGAAGGTCACAATCAGAGCGAACAGAAGGCCGACGCCGCCGAGCATCATGATGCGATTGCGTTGGTCGCGCGCTTCGTCAAATTTGGGAGCATCGAGCAGGGTCATTGCAGACTTTCCTCGCAGTCAAGAATACGGCATTGCGACAGTCCGGTGTTCAGGGTTCGGTTCTACAATCGGTCTGAATAACGAAAGAGCAGAAACATAACTATTAAGATTAGACACGGCAAAAGCCTGCGTTGTTCCAGATATGGGAACACTTTCGGAACTTGCGGTATCTCTAAACTCATGATCCGCTCCCAGTTCCTTGAACAAATGCTGAATGCCCTGGCTGCTCCGCTTGCAGGCATTTTCTTGCTTTTGTCAGTTTGCCTGGCTCTTCCCCGTGCACAAACGGGAGGAGTCTGGTTCGAATTGTTGCGCGAAGGAAGTCACGAATGCGGGGATACGAGGACTGAAGTCGTTCATTGGGAAGAGGACGGTAGCGTGTGGATAAATGAAGAAAAGTTGAGCACGAAGGAATTGCCAACCGTCGTGGAAAGCATTATGAGGACACGCGCTGAAAGAGTGGTTCACGTCTTATCTGGCCAGAATACGCGCGTGCAGCAAGTCGCCGAACTCACTAACCGGATGAGTTCGAACGTGCCGGATTTGCACCTTGGTATCCTGACACATCGCCAGCTACGTTCGATGGCATATGACGCATATGGAATGCACTTCGTACCAGTCGGGTGCATGAGATGGCCGCGCTGCCCGGGCCCACTTGTGGAAGATCGAGTTCCTATTCTTGCAGGCTGTACGAGTTCCGGGCTTTCTCCTGGTGACGCTCAAGTCCTAGCTCGATGAGCCGTGTGATCAGGTCGCTGTATGGGATGCCCGTCGCCTCCCAAAGCTTGGGGTACATGCTGATCTGCGTGAACCCCGGCAGCGTGTTCACCTCGTTGAGGTAGATACGGCGCTTGCCGTCCGGCTCCATCAGGAAATCGACGCGCGCAAGCCCTGCCAGATCGCATGCCCGAAACGCGGCTACCGCCATCTCTCGAATCTGCTTCGCCTCTGCTCGAGTGATTTTTGCGGGAATCACAGGCACGGAGCCTTCCGACAGATACTTTGCTTCGTAGTCGTAGAACTCCTTGCCGGGAATGATTTCGCCCACCACGCTGGCTTTGGGATCATCGTTGCCGAGCACGCCGACTTCGAGCTCGCGGGCGCAAGACTTGCTGCCGCCCACCCCTTGCTCGATGACGAGCTTTCGATCATATTTGGCGGCCTCGTCAAGAGCCGGTCCGAGTTCCTTGCGATCGTGCGCCTTGCTGATCCCCACCGACGAGCCGAGGTTGGCAGGCTTCACAAAGACCGGATACTTGAGCGCAGCCTCGATCTGCGCGATCGCTTTGCGCGGCGAGCCTTCCCACTCCGAGCGCAGAATCGTGATGTGTTTCACAATGGGCAGACCGGCATGCGCGAACAGGCTCTTCATCACGTCCTTGTCCATGCCCGCCGATGAGCCCAGAACGCCTGAGCCAACATAGGCGATGCCTGCAAGTTCAAACAGTCCCTGGATCGTGCCGTCCTCGCCGAATGTGCCGTGCAGAACAGGAAACACCACGTCGATCGCCTTACCCTCAGGACCTTGAGGGCCGGGCACGGGCGCCAGCAGCGTCGGAATCCCCTCGTGCAGCAGCTTCGCCCCCGGCGTCGCCTCAGGATCGCCGGCACGCAGGCTGCGCGTCACAGCGCGCCGGTCGCCTTCCAGCAGCCCAGCTGCGTCCGCGGCGGCAAGCCATCTGCCTTCTTTGGTGATGCCGATCGGCACCACGTCAAATTTCCTGCGATCGATTGCCTTCAGAATCGAGGCGGCCGAGAGCAGCGAGACTTCATGCTCGCCGCTGCGCCCTCCAAACAGAACACCCACGCGAAGTTTTTTTGCCATCGGTCTTATTGTCGCTCAGAAAGAACGGAAAGAAGTAACGGGAAAGATGCGGGGCAGCCCAAATCCAAAGATATCCTCTGGCCGCGCGGTGTCTGCGATCACAGAGCCATATCTGGCAGCGGCATTATGATCGTCAGCCGACTTGGCAAGCAGTGTCCATCTGATGCCAGAACGAGGTGAGTCGGTGGAGAAGAAGCTACGGGATGCATCTGCTAGTGCTGGATTGATACTTCTGTTGATGATCCTCAATCAGCCGCTTTGGTCCCAGCAGGAACAAACAACGCTTTCCCCATCGGAGTCGTACAAAGCGGCTCTCGAACCCTTCAATGCGACGCGCAGCCAGGCAAATGATTTGACCGATGCCGATCGGTTCGCGCTGGGAATCGGAATGGCGCGGGCCGCTCGCGATTGCGTTACGCTGGCAACCGATCGTACTGAGCTTGTCAACGATGCTAAGGAACTGTTTGCTTTGGGCCAGCTTTGCATGTTCGGGCAGCAGTTTGAGTTGGCGCGCGCCGTTTGGGTTGAGTATCTAGCCCTACCAGAGCCGCCGCAAAGGGAACAGGTACTCCTGCAACTTGTGCGAGCACTACTCAGTCTTCAGCAGCCGGATTCTGCGGAGCCTCAGGTGGCCTCACTCCTGCGCGATTACCCGTATGATCCCCTCATTCACTCCGCAATTAATCAGGTGATCGACAAGGCTGCTGGAGGTACCGCCTTCCTCAACGATCTGGCACTTCAGCTTTGCGAGACTCAGAGCGCTGCGACGCTTCCAATGCTGACGAGCGGGAAGGGGCTTGACGGTAAGGGCGGCGGCCTATCCGCTGCGGCGCTATTTGGAGATGCGGTGCGATGCGCCGGACTTGCCCGGAATGCCGGCAAGCCAGACAACCTGGAAAAACTCGCTGCAATTGTGGTCCAACCAAACTGGAACGGCACGACAGATCTGGCGCTCATGCAAGCTGCAATTGAACGCCAGCAAATGGTGGGCGCGAAGTCTCCCGTTGTGTCGCTACGCGGATATGTACCCGGGACAAGCAAGGCGCTTCAACACGTCGTACCGTTGACGCATAACTCGGTGGTGCTGGTCGCGTTCACCTTGTGGTCGCCGAGTACTCTCGAAATACTCGCCGATCTTGCAAAGCTCACGCCTCCCCAAATACGAATTTATGCGATCACCAGTTGGCGTGCGAACACAGGAGGTGACGATATCCTTTCACCCCAAGTGCTCAGCGGATTACGGATGTGGCAACGCAGCGCACCCCTGAGAGTCTCGACTATGATCGTTCCGGATTCTGTGCTTAAAGCCTTTCGCAGCAGTGTGTTTCCGCTGGGAATTGTCCTCCATGACGGCGCGGTTCTTTCGAATGCTGAACTCTCCGGGGAGGGCGCGGAGAGGATTCTCGCGAAGACACTGGACGGGCATACCCGCATGCACTGACTTCAGCGCATGCGTTCAGAAATGGTTCGGATCACGGTAGTGAGCGTCATAGAATCTTCTTCCCGAATGCCGAACAGGCCAGTTCGACGGCGAGGTCGGCGGTGCGGTTGTGCTCGTCGATCACTGGGTTCACCTCAACGATTTCAAAGCTGACCATCTGCCCGTGGTCGGCGAGAATCTCCATGGCCAGGTGAGCTTCGCGATACGTCGCGCCGCCGCGAACCGGCGTGCCCACTCCCGGTGCATCTTCAGGGTCGATCCAGTCCATGTCGAGGGAGACATGATAGCCGGCTGTTCCCCTCCCCGCGGCGCGCAATGCCTCTTCCATCACGGCGCGCATACCCCGCTCATCAATATCGCGCATGGTGTAGACCTCGCCCATGCCGGCGCGGCGAATGTTGGCACGCTCGGCGGCATCGATATCGCGAACGCCGACCAGCACGGTGTTTTCCGGGGCAATCTTGGGGGCAAAGCCACCGATATCCGTGAGCAATTCAGGCCCCAGACCGAGGAGGGCCGCTAGCGGCATGCCGTGAACGTTGCCGCTGGGCGACGTATCGGGCGTATTGATGTCCGAGTGGGCATCGATCCAGATCACGCCAATCTTCTGGTTCTGGCGCCGATAAAACTCGGAAACGCCCGAAACGGACCCGACAGCAATGGAGTGGTCTCCGCCTAGAACCAGTGGCGTCATTCCCTCTTCCAGCGTCTTCGAAACGGCTTCTGCAGTGCGCGTGCAGGTATCGGCGATCTGCTTGAGATAACGGGCGTTAGGGCTGCCAAAGTTCTGGGTCTCGGCGATGTCGACGGTAACGTTGCCGCTGTCACTAACATGGTGGCCAAGAGCCTCAAGCCGTGCTGCCAGACCCGCAACACGCATCGCAGAGGGCCCCATGTCGACGCCGCGCCGGCTGGCTCCCATGTCGAGCGGCACTCCAAGCACGCGAATGCGCCGGGTAGGCAAGGACTGGGTTCCGCTGGGGGGAAATGAAGCCGTGACGAGGGGAATTTCAGGGTTCGTTGCCATGCAGAGTGCTCTCCCGGATCTGAGCCGCTGTCATGATACCTTGCGCACCCTCAGGCCCGCCCGAAGACGGGTCATTTCCCGTTCAAAACCAGTCATTTCCCGGGCTCGAAGTGCCATGACACGGGTAGGCCCGATGGCCCGAAAGGTGTAACGAAAGGGGGTGAAGTTGAGCGTAAGATTTTAACAATTGTACCGATATATCTTGCAGAGAAGTAAGAGCTAAGTTTCTCCCGAACGAGGAATTAGCAGGCAAATGGGAAAGGAACGAGCGGTGGAGCTGCCCCGCATATCCCGGCAACGCCTGACCCGGTCAGCGGTGGGTTTTGTGCTAGCTATTGCCGCGTCTCTGGGCTTTTTTGCGGCGATTCCCGGCGACGCACAACAGCCTCTCACCTCACTTCGTGCTATCCACGCCCTCACCAACACCCAGGCCAGTCATCAGCTCCCGGTCTCGTTTGAGGCCACCATCACCTACTACCGCGCCTATGAACGAACGCTCTTTGTGCAGGATGGCGACCTGGCAATCTACGTACAGCCTCAAGAGCCCGCGCATCTGTCGCCTGGCGATCGTGTACTGATCAAGGGAACCACCCACGAAAGCTTCAGGCCGTTTGTCTCGGCCACCAGCATCACGGTAGTGGGGCACGGCAGCTTGCCAACCCCGGCGCGGGCGACGTTTCAACAACTGATCCGCGCCGAGTTTGACTGCCGGTTAGTGACGGTGCGAGCGACCGTGCGCAATGTCGACCTGGTGCAAAGTACCGATACCCCCAGCGTTTCGGTCCAGATGCGGAGCGACAGCGGACAAATCGACGCAATTATTGACAGCGACGATGTGAATGCTCTCAAAAACATCCTCGATTCCGAAATCGAATTCACGGGCGCTGTTTCCGGACACTTCGACGGCAAAATGCAGGTGACCGGTATCCTGCTCCACGCCAACTCTCTCTCCGCGATAAAGGTGACCAAACCGGCCTCCAAGGATCCATGGGATCTACCGCTGACGCCCATGGATCAAATCCTCACGAGCTATCACCTGCAGAACATGACGCCGCGGGTCCGGGTGCATGGAACCATCACCTACTATCAGCCCGGCGCCGCCGTTGTGCTTCAGGACGGCTCCAGAAGCCTGTGGATCATGACCGCATCGATCGCCCCTTTGCGCATTGGAGACCAAGCCGACGCAACCGGGTTTCCCGATGTGCATGACGGCTTCCTGACATTAACCGGCGGCGAGGTTCTCGACCGGCAGATTTCGACGCCGATTGCCCCCCTCTCCGTGACGTGGGCTGAACTGGCAACCAGCCATCACCTCTTCGATCTGGTTTCAACTGAAGCCGAGGTTGTGGCCGAAAATCGCGGTGCCGCTCAGGACGAATACGTACTGAGCTCCGGCGGAAGCCTCTTCTCTGCGATTTACCGGCTGCCCCCGCCGCGAACTCTGCATCCTGCAACCTTATCTCCGATGAAGCACGTGGCCCTCGGCTCGAGAATTCGCGTCGCAGGAATCTGCATCATGGGGGCATCCAATCCGTTTGACACGCAGGTGCCCTTCGATATCCTGATGCGCACGACAGACGACATCGTCACCATCGGCGCGCCATCTTTGCTGAACGTAGAGAATCTGGTTCGCGTGGTAGGCATTCTGCTGGTGATTGTTCTGATCGTCGGCGTATGGGGCTGGATTCTGCGCATGAAGGTGCAACACCAGACCGAAACCCTCACCGCGCACGCCGAAAACGAAGCCCGGGTTGAGCGGCATAACACGCAACTGGAGATGAAGCGGAGCAGGATTCTGGAGGACATCAACAGTTCGCGCCCCATGCCTGAGCTGATCGATGCCATCGCAGAGATGGTGGCCTTCAGCCTGGACTCTCCGTTCTGCTGGTGCGAGATGTCGGATGGCGTTCGCATCGGTAACTCTCCAACGAATATGCAGGGAATCCGCAGTATTCGGCTCGATATACCAGCTCGAGCTGGCGGCGCGCTCGGAACGCTCTTCGCGGCCACCGAGACCGGCGAACCTCATCCACAGGATGAATCGTCCGCGCTGGAGGCAGGCGTCCGACTGGCCACGCTCGCCATCGAAACACGCAGGCTATACAAAGACTTAGTCTATCGTTCGGAGTTCGACTTGCTTACTGATATCCATAACCGTTTCTCCCTCGACCGCTACCTCGAACAATTGATCGAGAAGTCAAAGGTCGAGGGCTCGATCTTCGGCATCGTCTACGTTGATCTGGACGAGTTCAAACAAGTCAATGACTTCTACGGCCACCACATTGGGGATCTGTATCTGCAGGAAGTCTCGACGCGCATGAAACGCCAGCTCCGCTCCGGCGACATGCTGGCGCGCCTGGGTGGCGACGAGTTTGCCGCACTCATGCCGGTGGTTCGCAGTCGAGCCGCCATTGAAGAAATCGCGCTGCGTCTCGAACGCTGTTTCGACGCGCCGTTTGCGGTGGAGGGTTACGTACTTCGCGGAGGGGCGAGCGTGGGTGTCGCGCTCTATCCCGACGACGGCGCAACGCCTGACTGCCTTTTAAGCGCTGCCGACGCGGCCATGTACGTTTCCAAGCACACCAAGCGCCACGGCGCAGAAATGCCGGACCGTCTGCAGAAGTCGCTTTTCAAGCCCCAGGACTGAGCCAGACAAAGACGCGCCGATTTCCGAAGAAATCGGCGCGTCTCCCCCCGTTAAGCTTGTTGCTCAGCGCACGTGCAGTTGCGAGATGCTCACTTTGCCTTTGACCAGTTCCGCCTTACTCCACTGGCTTTTCTCGTTCAACGCCACCCAACGACGTTCTTCGCTGCGATAGTGCCAATCCTTGTCGAGCTGGTAGTAGATCAATGTTCCAGCCGCTTCCATGACCTTGATGATGCTGTTGTCATGCGAGTTTTTCTCGTCGAAGTCGGTGGTCGCACTCTCGCCCATCTCGGAGTAAATCTCGTTCAGCTCGAAGAGCAGCGCATTGACATTGTCATCCAGGGCTTCAACGTTGAGGCCTATACGCTTGGCCTCGCGCAGCGTGATCGGGTAATTGTGCGACGGATAACCGGAGTTGAGATTGTTGCTGATCTCGCGCGCACGTTCCTTGTCGTCCATGTGGTACGAAAGAATCTCTTCGCAAATCCGCGTGGAGAGCGCGCTGGAGCGATCTACCGCACCAATCACCAACGGGTGGACGTATGGAAATAAAGCCTCATACGGATTCGTCGTCGAATCCTTGGCCTGTTCAGTCCAGAGACGAATAACTCGCAGCAGTTCGTCGTTGCTGACACTGACGCGGTCGTTGTCGCGATCAATCGGCGAGAGATCGTGCGTCAAAGAAGTATCAACGGCGGACAGATGCGCCAGGGGTCCCATCAGGATGCGATCGGCGCCCAGCGCCAGCATAGTCGCGGCCGACTGGCACTCGAGCGGCGCAAGCACCGTGAGGTGCTTCACGTAGCGGCGAAGCAGGTTGACCATGCGCAGAGAGGCCTGTCCCGAGCCGCCGTCAGACTTGACGAACAGCGTGAGGCGCTCAAGGTTCCCCAGGTTGCGCAGCAGAGCGTACAAACCCGCAACATCGTTCTGGCAGATGGAACCTTTGTTGGAATTCCAGTAGGTGATGATGGGCTCGCCGAGCGCGCGAGAAAGCTTGTCGAGCACAGGCTGGGTCCGCTCGATCAGCATCGGCGGCTTTGCCGGGCTGGGGCGGAGCACTGGAAATTCTGAAACAGATGCAGCTACAGATTGGTTAGGCAAATACGGGTACCGCACATATTGAATTGTCGTGAATGCCTAGATCTTAGCATGATGTTCATCGGCTGAAACGAAGAAGGCCCGGCTTTCGCGGTCTCCTTAAGCGGGCTTTCTTCCAAAGGGTACATCGATTCAAGTATTTGCGCCCCGTCGTATGAGGACGCGCTCCCTCCAACGTTCATCTGGGCGACGAGACCAATGCCCGTCAACAGCTGTTTCGGAACGTATGAGCTGAACTGTGACAAGGAGTGTCGCATAAGGGGACCGACTGCTATCGTCGTCGGGCTGAGCACGACATTCGCGCTCCCACGAGCGTTCACTGAAGCAATCGAACTGGATTGGGACTGCCAGTTAGTGACGGATGGATTGGTACGATGCTCCCCTCGGGCGTGACCTCGAAAACGTAGGAACCCGATTGATCGACGCTCTCGGTCTCCATGTGGATATCGCCATCTTGCCCCTGATATGAAGCAGCGAGATGGCCGTAGCCGTTTCGCAACGGATTGGACCTTGTGAATTGTGACGCCAGATCGAACTGGATTGTCTGGCCCGGCGCGAGCGACACAGCTCCCGCAGGGATGTCTTGACGCTATGCAAAGGGGGAACGCCAAGCGGCGCCCCCCTTTTTGTCTCCTGCGCTGTCGCATCAATTATGAAGGCGGAAGAATCAAGAGCTTCGATTGCAACAGCAGGTGCGTGAGGCTGTCGAGCGCATCCTTGTATTTGTAGGAGATGGCACGCACGCTGACACCGAGCATGTCTGCGGTTTCAGCCTGCGTGTACTCCTGCAGAACGACGCGGCTGAGAATCGCCTGATCGACGGGCCCCAGCTTTTTCAGACAGCGTTCGATATCGAGCACGAAGATGACGGCATCTTCGAATGTCTTGACTTTGCGGCTCGACACCCAACCGCGCCCGATCGACTCGCCCAGGATGGCCGGCGCGCGCCCCACCAGCATGGACGCGTATAGATAGCGCCGAAGCATTTTCTCGGTGTGTTTGCGATAGAAGGCCACGCTGACGCTGGGAGCCGATCCAATGTCCTTTTGCGCCAGATCGGTTGCGGCAGCGATATCGGAGCATGACTCGACACAGTCGACAGTTCGACATTGCTGGACCACGCTCTCTGTGGCCCAGATAAACGGCAGTTGGAGGGCTGCACTCATAGGGCACCTCCAGCTTCAGCGGCCACGGCCCAGATGTTTAGCAACCGTTTGGTTGCAGGCCGCCCGCGCCGTTTTCGCGATTCCGGGCGTGGAAATTTCTCTAACTCTGCTTCACATCTATGACAATAGACAGTCACCTGAGTCAGGGCACGGTACCAAAGACAGCCGCAACCCTCGCAAATTTTCAATTGCACGCACAATTCCATGGCCGATTACCCAAAAAATCGCTTTCTCCCGCTCGTTCAGTTGATTTTCTGTGTGGCGAGGTGAAAGGAGCGAGGCAGCTGCGTCCGGAGTTCTTCTGCCCCGGTGTGCCGTTGCCGCCTGTGCTCGTGCTGTAAAAGTCATCATGATGAGCGCGCAGATTCTGGAATCAGCTCGACAGGCAGTGCTGGCGCATTGTTGCAGCGTCTGCTTGGAATCCCGGAGAAACGGCCTTCGGCTGGCTCATCCGTTACCGAAGAAGAGGTGAGCATACAACCCTCGTTCGATTGCGCGGATGAACCGTTTCGTCGAGAATTTCCACAACCTCTGCGAGCTGGAGTAAACCCAATGTAGAGAGACCTATCCTTTGCGTCAACGTCGCCAGGGATAATTCTTCATTCCTTCTGTTGGATGAGCAAATAAACCCGGAGAACAAAGCCGAACCGACGCAAATCGGTTTGCTTAAAGAAAACGGCAATCGATCGTCTCCATGACCGGTGGCGGACTTTCCACAGATGAATTTTTCCCAGATGCATGAACGCCTGCGTGTGGAATTACTGCGCAGGATTGAACGCGGAACTCTGAGCGTGTCCCTTCTATCGCGGCAGACCGGTTTCGGAAAGTCGCATTTGTCCAACTTTCTTCATTGCCGGCGACAGCTTTCGCTCGATGGACTCGACCGCATGCTGGCCATGCAGCACATGGCTTGCGATGACCTGCTGCACCTCGGTGCAAACGTCGGCCAAAGCAGAGATGCGGAGGAAGCCTGCACGGTTCCGGTTGTTTCACACACGTCCGCGCTGTTTGAGCCGTACATCCGGCCGGGCGCCATGCAGATGATGCTGCATTTGCCCGCGGGCGCGCTTCGGTCGCTGAAATCCAGAGCTGCGTCGTCACGACGCTCGTGGCAGCGCTTTGTAGCCATCCACATTGCGCATTCCGACGCACTTCCGATGGATCCCCTGCTGTTCCCGGATGGACTGGCAGTGATCGACCGTCACCACAACATGCTGGCTTCCTTCCGCGATGGGCGGCCCAATCTCTACGCGATCCGCAACGGCTCGCATTTGATGCTCCGCTATGCGGATTTCGCGGCGAGGAGACTGGTGCTACGGCCGTTGAATCTGGGCTTCCCAATCGACCTCATCGAGATCGGCCCCGAAGCATCGCCAAGCGAATTCATCGCGGGACGGGTGGTGTTGACGATCAACAAGCTGTGATCGATTCATCGGTTGCGGAGCGTTGACGGAGAGTTTTGTGACCAGTGGCCCACCGATCATTTTGAGGCGTGATTCTGTTTACAGTTCACTGCTGGACTGTTCTCTCACCACCGAATGCCAAATGTCAGCGGGATGATATTCGTGGCCACGTTATGATAGTTGGCGTGGTGATATCTGAATTCGGCATAGAACTTGGCATGGCTTTCACCGAGGCGATAAGCGAGTCCGCCGCCGATATTCTCTCCAAAGGCGTTTGCGCTCGTGCTCCCCGTAACAATATTCACTGTGCCAATGCTGCAGCCGTACCACCATGACCAGTAGGGATCACAAACCACACCGGCGCCCGGCGTCGTTGTCTCACCCGAGCGGTGGTACCACCCGATACCTCCGATTGCATAAGCTCCCAGTTTGTGCTTGAGCGGCACTTTAACCATCGGGTCGAAGGTCACCGCATACTGACGGGCCGATGCTCCCGGAGTCTGAAGGGCCTGCTTCGTCGTCGAGTTAACTGGCAGATCCTGCCACATAAACTCGCCGTTCGTGCTCACCCACCTGTTGACGTTATAGCCTCCCCCCACAACAAAGTTGGCTCCGTCATTGATGAAGGCGCTCAGGTCGCTCTGTGGAAAGCCGATGCCGCCTCCAATGTTGAAGTTCAATCTTCCATCCTGCGCCCACGCCACACACGCTGAACACAGAGCCAGTAGCATGATCGCGGTAAGCTGTAGAAATTTTGGGAACCGGTGCCGTGTAACAATTCTCGTTTCCATGCGTGCAATCCTCCACGGAAAAATCCGATCGTGCACGTACGTGGAATTTGAGTTTTTAGCGTGATGTGAAGAGGACGGGGATGGCCGAGCCGAAAAGGGCCCAGTCCGTGACTTCTGCATCGGTGATGGTGTCTGCGTGGCTGCCCTTGGGTCACCAACCATACCGGGACTTGAGAGAACTATCCTACTCCCGATCAGACAAACCGGACACTGGGAAAAGTACTAGCGTCAACGGGCGTTTGGCTTCGCTGGTGCGCGCAGAAACCCTCTTACAATCCTTCCAATTTTCCCGTTATCTAGCTGTTCCGCCAGCGCTGCGTTGGCAGATCAAACGTCGTGCGTCGCGTCGGGATTTTCGAACCGCGTAAACCGCGAGATGAAGTTGAGGTGAACGGTGCCGGTGGGGCCGTTACGCTGCTTGGCGAGGATGATCTCGGACTTGGCGCGGTCGGACTCCGACATCTCTTCGTCGCGGTTGTAGTAGGCCTCGCGATGGATGAAGGCAACAACGTCGGCGTCCTGCTCGATGGAGCCCGATTCACGAAGATCGCTGAGCATCGGGCGCTTGTCGTCGCCGCGGCGTTCGCTGGCACGGGAGAGCTGCGAGAGCGCGATCACCGGCACATCCAGTTCCTTGGCAAGAGCTTTGAGGCCGCGCGAGATCGCCGACACTTCCTGGGTGCGGTTTTCGTAGCGTTTGCCGCCGGCCGAAGGTAGCGTTGCGGACATGAGCTGGAGGTAATCGACGACGATCAGGTCGAGACCTCCAACGGTCTGCTTGAGACGGCGCGCCTTGGCACGCATTTCAGCCAGCGAGATGCCGGCGCTGTCGTCGATAAAGAGCCGGGACTCGATCAGCTCTTCAAGGGCCTTCTGCAGCTTCTGCTGGTCTTCGCGGCCCAGGAAGCCGGTTTGCAGCTTGCGCTGGTCTACCCAGGCCTGGGAGGCCAGCATGCGTCGCAGCAGCGATTCCTTGCTCATTTCGAGGCTGAAGACGGCGACGATGGCCTTGCTCTTGATGGCCGCATTTTCCGCAATGTTGATGGCGAAGGCGGTCTTGCCCATGGAGGGACGCGCGGCAATGATGACGAGTTCGCCCTTCTGCAGGCCGCTCATCATGCGATCGAGCTCGGTGAATTCGGTGGCGAGGCCGGTAACCTCGCGGCTCTGCTTGTAGAGGTTGTCGATCGAGCCAAAGGAGTTCTGGACGATCTGGTCGAGCGCCTCGAGGCCGCGAACAATTCCCTTCTCGCTGACTTCGAGGAGTTGCGACTCGGCTGCGTCGAGCACTTCAAGCGCGGTCTCGCTCTGGTCGGCGGCGCGGGCAATGGCGGCCGAGCAGATGAGCATGAGCTTGCGCAGCAGGCTCTTGTCCTTGACGATGCGGATGTAGTCTTCGATGACGGGCCGCATCGGCAACCCCTCTGTGAGGGATGCCAGATAGGCCACGCCGCCGATGGACTCGATCTCCTTGGCGCGCGCCAACTCGTTCGACAGCGTAACGATGTCGACGGCGCGCTGCTCGTTCATCAGCTCGGTCATGCGCAGGAAGATGCGCCTGTGCGAGTCGAGCGAAAAATCGTCGGCCTCGAGGCGTTCGGCGGCCTCGGAGTGCGCGGAGTTGTCCAGCAGGATGGCGCCGAGAATGGTCTTTTCGGCGTCGATATTCGCAGGGAGCCCGGCGTCGAGCGAGCTGATGTCAGGCAGGGTGGCCATACCTTAGAGTGTAGGGCGAAGCAGGCCCGGTCAAGGCTTGTGAATCATCAATGCGATGTGTGGGAAATTAGAGAGTCATTCGCTCAAATGCTTAACGCGTCGCTTCTTCGACTCTGAGGACTGCTTTCTCATCGATATATCGCTGAAAGTAACCCGACTTCACTGCGAAATAATCATCTGCGATGTGCTGGAGAGGTTCAGCGTCAAGCTTCTAAGGAATGGGATATTGAGAGGATAGGCGTAGGTCACCACCACGCGCACTGCATTTCCTGGGGCATTGCACTGTGCCTGAAGAGCAAAGCGACCAAGCTGTTCCATTCCAGGTGTACCAGGTCGTGGCTGCATTCAAGCTGCTGGAATTGATGCCTGGATAACCGAGACTTTGCAAGTATGTCTGAATCTGACCCGTTGTGGCACCGCAGTTTGTCA
>CAVTKF010000030.1:0-112271 GCA_963735215.1 uncultured Acidobacteriaceae bacterium
TGAAGCCTTCGAATTTGTTTGTGTGTGCGCCTTTTCCCGGAATCCTCTCTCTTTCACTCCGCCGCCAATTTCGGGGAAATGCGCCGGCTACCTTCTGCGTCTTGGCGGCCTTGGTGGTAATCGCAGGATCAACAGCTACCGCCCAGACGGTGCACTTCAGTGGTGCGCAGGTCACCATTGGAAGTGGCTTCAACTCGCCGCACGGTGTGGCGTTTGACAGCAGCGGGAACGTCTACATTGCAGACACGTACAACAATGTAGTTAAGGAGGTTCTTGCTGTTAATGGCAACATCCCGGAATCGCCTTCAATCAGGGTTCTCGGTAGCGGCTTCAGCTTTCCTTGGAGCATCGCTGTGGATGGCAGCGGCGACGTCTTCGTCGCAGATTGGGGTAACAACGCGATCAAAGAGATGCATGCTGTAAACGGCAGCGTCCCAAACACACCAAAAATCACTACTCTCGTAACCGTCAGTTCTCCGGTGGGGGTTGCACTGGACAGCAGCGATAATGTCTATTTCACGGATACTGAGAACGGTGCAATCAAAGAGATCCTGTCCACGAACGGGTATACAAGGACCATTGTTACTGAGTTTTTCACTGGGGGGCACTGGGCTTTATGCATATCGCCGGTCTGGCAGTGGACCACAAAGGAAATGTTTACGTCACCGACTCCGCGGACGATGCAGTTTACGAGATACTTGCCGTGAATGGAAGTATCCCTCCGTCGCCGACCATCAACCAACTTGGAAGCGGATTCAGCAACCTTGAAGGCGTTGCCGTGGGCGCAGAGGGTAACGTTTTCGTCGCCGACTATGACAACAACGCGGTAAAGGAGATTGTCGCGGTCAATGGCAGCATTCCTGCCTCACCTACCATAGTCCAATTGGCGACCGGTCTGCACTTTCCGGCCGGTGCGGCAGTTGATCACAACGGAAATGTTGTTATCGCTGATACTGGAAATTCGCGAGTTCTGGAAGTGATGACAGCAGTCAGCAAATTTGGTTCGGTCAATGTCGGCTCGGCAAGTCCAGCGATTCTCCTCAATTTCACCTTCGATACGGCCGGCACTCTCGGTTCAAATACAGTCCTGACACAAGGGGCAATCGGCCTCGACTTCGCCGACGCTGGAACGGGCACTTGTGCCGCGAACACTGCGTATGTGGCCCCTCAAACCTGCACGGTCGATGTGACCTTTACCCCCATGTTCTCGGGCACTCGCAACGGGGCGGTAGAACTCAATGATTCGAATGGCCACGTGATGGCCACCGCATATCTTCAAGGGAGCGGCATAGGACCTCAGTTGAGCTTTTCTCCTGGGACACAAACGACGCTGGGCAGCAGCTTTAACTTCGGCGACGGTGTTGCGGTGGACGGCAGCGGCAACGCCTACGTAGTCGACGTAATCAACAATCTTGGAAATGTACAGGAGATCATGGCGGCCAATGGCCGCATCCCAGCCAACCCAACCATCAAGACCCTGGTCGGCGGGCTTGACTGCCCCCGTGGTCCAGCATTGGATGCAGCTGGCGACGTCTACTTTGTGGATGTTTGCTATCACACGCTAAACGAGATTCCAGCGGCGAATGGCAGCATACCACCTTCGCCCACCGTTAGAACGCTAACAAGCCAGTTCGTCTCGCCCGCAGGAGTCGCGGTGGACGGTAGTGGAAACGTCTACGTTTTGGATGCGAGCAACAATTCGGTAAGCGAAGTCTTCGCCGTAAATGGTAGTATTCCAGCCTCACCCACGATTACCACTTTGGCAAGTGGCTTCAAAGAACTCGCCGGCATAGCAGTGGACGGCAATGGCAACGTCTATGTTTCAGATGATACGAGTCGCGAAGTATTCGAAATACACGCGATCGATGGCAGCATCCCAGCATCCCCCCTTATTACTTCGCTGGGAAGTGGATTTGTTATTCCGCGCGGTATTGCTGTTGATGTCGTCGGCAACGTCTATGTCGCCGAATACTTCTACAATACGGTGTACAAGATTCTCGCCGTCAACGGAAGCATTCCGGCGTCGCCTACCATCCAAACGCTCGGTGCTGGGCTTGCTTATGCGAATGGCGTAGCAGTAGACGCGAGCGGAAACGTATTTGTCGCCGATTATGGCGACGCTCGCGTACAGAGACTGGATTATGCCGATCCACCCAGCTTGACCTTCGCCAGCACGCCCGTGGGAACCGCGAGTGCAGACAGCCCCCAAACCGTAACGCTCACAAACAACGGCAATGCTTCACTGAGCTTTCCCATCCCCGCATCCGGCAATAACCCGAGCATTGGAGCTTATTTCGGTCTGAGCAACTCCGGCCCCAACGATTGTCCGCTTGTAGATAGCGGCTCGTCCGCGGCCGGGGAACTGGCCGCCGGCGCATCCTGCGAGTTGCCCATCAATTTCACGCCAACTGCCATTGGCACCGCGAGCAGTTCACTCGTGCTGACCGATAACGATCTGAATGCAACCGCACCGAGCTACGCCACGCAAACCATTTCTCTCAACGGCTCAGCCACCATCGGAACTCCCATCATCACCTGGCCCACACCCGCCGCCGTCTACTACGGGACTCCTCTCAGCGCGACGCAACTCAACGCCACCGCAAATGTTCCGGGTACATTCATCTACACGCCGGCGGCGGGCACAGTTCCAGGGCAGGGCATTGACACCCTCAGCGTCACTTTCACTCCCAACGATTCAACCGACTACGCCACAATCACGCAGACAGTGCAGTTGACGGTGAACCCGGCCGTTCCAGCGACAATGATTTCTCCGACACCTGGCAGCACACTGACCTCGGCATCGACGACGTTCAACTGGACTGCCGGCTCCGGTGTCAGCGGATACTTCCTTTGGGTCGGCACCACGCCCGGCTCGCATAACCTGGTCAACATCGGAAAGCTGACAACCACAAG
This sequence comes from uncultured Acidobacteriaceae bacterium, assembly GCA_963735215.1. Classification (GTDB taxonomy): domain Bacteria; phylum Acidobacteriota; class Terriglobia; order Terriglobales; family Acidobacteriaceae; genus Telmatobacter. The sequence goes on from CAVTKF010000030.1 coordinate 2,914, forward strand.
CGCGACTCTGACCTTGCCCACCAGCGGAGCTACCATCTACGTGCGCCTGTTCTCCGTGGTCAATGGTGTTCCCTCTCTCTATAACGACTACACCTACACCCAGTACACCGTGGCCGCAGCAACCATGACCAGCCCGGCCAACAGCAGCGCCCTGACCTCGGCATCGACGACCTTCAATTGGACCGCCGGCTCCGGTGTCAGCGGATACTTTCTGTGGATCGGCACCACGCCGGGCTCGCATAATCTAGCCAACATCAGTGACCCGACAACCAGCAAGACCTTGACGTTGCCTACCAGCGGAGCCATCATCTACGTTCGCCTGTTCTCCGTGGTCAATGGTGTTCCCTCTCTCTATAACGACTACACCTACACCGAGTACACCGTGGCCGCAGCAACCATGACCAGCCCGGCCAACAGCAGCGCCCTGACCTCGGCATCGACGACCTTCAATTGGACCGCCGGCTCCGGTGTCAGCGGATACTTCCTGTGGGTCGGCACCACGCCGGGCTCGCATAACCTGGCCAATATCGGAAAACTGACAACCACAAGCGTGAGTCTGAACCTGCCCACCAGCGGAGCTGCTATCTACGTGCGCCTGTTCTCGGTGGTCAACGGTACGCCCAGTCTCTACAACGACTACACCTACACCGAGTACACCGTGGCCGCAGCAACCATGACCAGCCCGGCCAACAGCAGCGCCCTGACCTCGGCATCGACGACCTTCAATTGGACCGCCGGCTCCGGTGTCAGCGGATACTTCCTGTGGGTCGGCACCACGCCGGGCTCGCATAACCTGGCCAATATCGGAAAACTGACAACCACAAGCGTGAGTCTGAACCTGCCCACCAGCGGAGCTGCTATCTACGTGCGCCTGTTCTCGGTGGTCAACGGTACGCCCAGTCTCTACAACGACTACACCTACACCGAGTTCCATTAGTGCAGTTAACTAACTCAACTAACCACATCCAAGATATCAAACGTATGTTATTTGCTAGCGGATACTACCTTGGCGATATCAGCACAATCCTGAGGCTTAAACGGAATCACTGCAGAAGTTGTCTAAGCGATCATTAATGTGGGAAATAATGGTTGCGTGTTTGACTCTGTGAAGTGCCAAGCAGTTGTGCGAGATTGTGTCAATCGGAGCCAATGACTCCATATCGAAGAAAGTGTATCCGTGACGAAGAAGGAAGAAACGTACCGTTTCCTGGTCCTGATCGCACTCAAACATTAATGCTGGGTGCGAGGATGACAGTAATACCTCTCCACCCCGCAATGCTTTCAACTCAGCGCCCTCTACATCGATCTTAATGAAATCAGGAGGATCGGCAGAAAAAAGTTCGTCAAGAGAGATCGACTTAACACTTACTGGGCAGGGCGCACCCTTGTGGTGGATCGCGATAAAGGAATCTCCCGCCGAACGTACCAACGAACCCGTGGCTCCAGTAACGTTGTCTTTGAAGAATGTTAACCAACCTGATTCATTGGATGCTGCCGCCTCCACGAGAGTCACTTGCAACCGCGATGCTGAAACGGTACTGCGGATGAGCTTTGCATTTGTCGAATCCGGTTCGATCATTGTCACTATTCCATCCTTGACTATCGAACCAAAAAGAAACCCATAGATGCCGATATTGGCTCCCACATCAAGGAAGCTCCGAAATCTTCCTTCGTTGACTAGCCAGATAAAGTTGTCCCGCTCTCTTTCTTCACCAGCACCGCCCCCTGTCAATATCAAACTCAGGTTTTTAGAAAGACTAACGTAAACCGGATGAACAACATCCTCGAAATGAATTGCAATCGGGATGTCCAATAGGATTGTTGCTTGCCGAAACAACGCCCACTTCCGTAGGTGAAAAATAGGATGAAATCGATTTCTAATAATCAACATCAACCGTTTCATTGTTCCTACCCTTTCCAATGACTATGAGTGCAATCGGTTACGAAGCGTGGTCGCGTCCGTTGGGCCGGAAGACAGAGAAAAACAAACCAGGCTTTCAACGCTGTTCGCAAGGGGCCACCACTTTCCCGGTAAACAGGACTTGCTGTGTTTTCGCTGTCCGCTTTCGGCACGGCGTGGTGCCAGCGTGATCGGGATTTGATCTCTCTCTGCCAGGTTCCTTTTTATTCGATGTTGGATGTGCGTTTACGCTCAATTTTTCCCACTTATACTTCCAAACCACGAGAGAGCACATTTCGAGTTCTCCTGACTGCAGGAGCTCACGCGCTTTCTTTGAATCGTAATTTGCCTCTTCCGGCCAAAACTTACCGTCGTTTCGGGCATTGCATGCCGATCTGGGTGGCTGTGCTTCCAGAGAGAATGAAAGCGGTCCCGAGGATATACAAATCAAGGCGAGGATAATTAGAGACTTCACAGAAATAGCTTACAGCCAGTCTGCTGCACACCATCAAATGCCATTTCACCGGATCAATCCATCGCTACCTCAACGACTCAAAAAATGTGACAGCCGATTGGAAAGTGCGATGGCTCCGCGGCGGAGCGTCGACGCGGGAAAATACTTGGTCGGAAACGCAAGCCTTGATTTGCCCTCATCTGTACCGTCTGTCGAGCCGATAGACGGATCGAGAGTCGTTTGCTTATTAGCTTCTGACTCTCGAGGCACGACAGATCATGAAACTTGCCATCCGACTGCTGTTGGGATCCTTGCTGGTTGCGGGAATATCGCATTGGGGAGAAATCGCTCAATGCCAAGCCAGGATGGATAAGCTGCCAACCGGCTATTTAAACCCCGAACTTCCCAGGTGGTTAAGATTCGGCGGCGAGGAGCGGGTCCGCGTTGAGACCTTATATGACGTTAACTTCAGGCTGGGCGGAAACACGTATTTACTCAACCGTCTTCGTCTGGACTTTGCTGCCACCCCGCTGCCGTGGCTAAGGTTCGTTGCACAGGGACAAGACGCGCGTGTGTTTTTTACGGATGTGTCGCCGGTTCCAACGTCGCAACAGGACTCGATCGATTTTCGTCTCGGGTAAGCTTCGCGGTAGTTCACCGTGATCCAGTAAGCGTATAGCTTCGCCACCGCATAGGGAGACCGCGGATAAAAAGGAGTCGTCTCTTTCTGCGGAGTCTCCTGCACTAATCCATACATCTCAGAGGTTGAAGCCTGGTAGAAGCGAGTGATTTTTTCGAGTCCGGCAATCCTGATAGCCTCAAGCAGTCGCAGCGTGCCGAGCGCGTCGGAGTTCGCCGTATACTCCGGTTCCTCGAACGACACCTTTACGTGGCTTTGTGCGGCGAGGTTGTAAATTTCATCCGGTTTTACCTGCTGCACGATCTGGATCAAACTACTCGAATCAGTCAGGTCGCCGTAATGAAGCATGAAGTGACGGCCCTTCGCATGCGGATCTTCGTAGATATGGTCAATGCGATTGGTGTTAAACAGGGATGCGCGGCGTTTGATGCCATGCACTTCGTATCCCTTTGACAGCAACAATTGCGCCAGATAGGCACCGTCCTGTCCGGTAACACCCGTAATCAACGCTTTCTTCACAATAGTGCTCCCGGCCGTTCACGGCCCACCTGCCACATCGTACAGGGTACGACGCGAATTTGGCTGTGTTCTAAGGTGACTAGGCAGCAGCCTCAACGCACGCTCTGAAGTAGTCCAGACTGAGCTTCAATCCACTCTCCAGATCGATTTTGGGCTCCCAATTCAGCAGGCGCCTTGCCTTGCTGATGTCCGGCTGACGCTGCGAAGGATCATCCTGCGGAAGAGGACAATACACGATCTTGCTCTTTGATTCCGTCACCCGCAGCACGGCTCTTGCGCATTCCAGAATCGTCCATTCCGTTGGATTGCCAACATTCACCGGCGCGTGCTCATCGCTCCGAGAGAGCCGAAGAATCCCATCAATCTCATCGGAAACATAACAAAAGCTGCGCGTTTGGCTTCCATCTCCATAGAGTGTCAAGTCATTGCCCCGTAGCGCCTGGGCAAGGAAATTTGAAATCACTCTGCCATCATTTATCTGTAACCGCGGGCCATATGTATTGAATATTCTTACGAGCCGCGTATCAACCTTCTGGTAGCGGTGGTACGCCATCACCAGCGCCTCTGAGAATCGCTTGGACTCGTCATAGACGGAGCGTGGTCCGATGGGGTTCACATGCCCCCAGTACTCCTCGGTCTGTGGATGCTGCTCCGGATCTCCGTAGCACTCTGAGGTCGACGCATGCAGGAATTTCGCTTCGTATTTCTTTGCGATATCGAGCAAGTTGCGTGTTCCCATCGAGCCAACCATGAGGGTTTCGATTCCCAGCCGCATGTAATCTTCCGGACTGGCTGGAGAAGCAAAACTGAATACGTAATCCACGCGCTTGGGATCGAACGAACCGCAGATGTCCTGCTCCAGGAACTCGAATCTCGGTTCACCTGCCAGATGCTTGAGGTTTTCAAGGGAGCCTGTGCAAAGGTTGTCGACGCCCAGAACCTCGTTCCCCTCCTTGAGGAGGGCATCAGTTAAATGAGAACCGAGGAAACCGGCGGCACCGGCAATCAGCACGCGCATCGTACAGACGTCCTTAATCTGACTGTTCTCATCAGGCTATCGCAACCAGACAGAGATCAAAAATACCCCGCTTGTGCAATTGCACGAGAATTCCCATATTTGAATCGTTGCGACGGCAGAGGGTGTCATAAAAGGCTTGCTCTAGCCTTCCCTGCCATCTCTGCGACGCGGAAGAAAGAAGGCCGCGACAGGGTCCAGTGGTTGCGTCAGGCCGGGCCTTCCTACGCTCAAATAAGTAAAGCCTGCCTTGGTCATGGTTGCGGGATCGTAGAGGTTCCGGCCATCAATAATGATCGGATAGCGCAGCGTATAGTGCAGTTTGGCCAGGTCGAGTTCGGCAAAATCTTGCCAGTCGTTCAGAATCAACAGCGCATCCGCATCCTGCGCGGCCAGGTAGGGGTCGTCTACGTAGCGCATTTTTGGCCCTGCCGGAATGATCTCCATGCAGCGATTTGCCGCTGCAGGATCATGTGCGCAAACCACGCAACCTTCGCTCAGGAGCTTTTTAACGATATCGAGCGCCGGGGACTCGCGTACGTCATCCGTACCACCCTTGAAGGCCAGCCCGAGCACTCCGATCTTCTTTCCACGGAAGGTCCATAGCGCTGAGCGAATTTTCTGGAAGAAGCGCTGCTTCTGCTCCTCGTTGATCTTCTCCACTTCGTGCAAAAGTCCAAAATCGACACCCACCTGCTCCGCTACGTGACGAAAGGCCGCAACATCCTTGGGGAAGCACGATCCGCCGTAGCCAACGCCGGCGCGCAAAAACTTCGGGCCGATGCGCGTGTCCATTCCGATACCCCTGGCAACTTCTTCCACGTCTGCTCCGGCGGCCTCGCAGACATTGGCAACAACATTGATGAATGAGATTTTGGTAGCCAGCAGCGCGTTGGAGGCGTGCTTGATAATTTCAGCAGCCTTCGTTGAAGTGTGCAGGATCGGCGGTGGATCGGCTGCCGTCCGCGGCCCCGGCACAGATCCCGGCACATTGTAGTAGTCGCCGCTCGTGAGAGGCAGATAGATGCTCTTCAGCAGATTGGCGGCGGGTTCAGTGGCTGCCCCGATCACGATGCGATCCGCATGCAGGAAGTCGACAACCGCCGTTCCTTCGCGCAAAAACTCCGGATTCGACGTCACGTCGAATAAATCCTTTGGCACACCGTTCCGCTCAATCACGCGCCGAATCCACTCATTCGTATAGACCGGGACCGTGCTCTTTTCCACGATCACCTTGTAAGAATCCAGGGATCGCGCAATTTCGCTTGCCACAGCATCCACAAACGAGAGATCGGCGCTGCCCGTCTGGCTCTGCGGAGTTCCCACCGCGATGAATACGGCCTGTGCCGACTGTGTGGCTGCTCGCAGATCCGAGGTAAATTCCAGCGATTTGCCGCGATGACGCTCGAGCAGTTCGGGGAGATGTTCTTCGTGGATCGGGATTCCACCTTCTTGCAGCATGCGCACCTTGGATTCATCGTTGTCGACGCAGACCACGCGATGTCCAATCTCTGCAAAGCAGGCAGCCGCCACCAAACCGACATAGCCTGAACCCACTACCGCAATGGTTGCCGACTCGCTCTTTGCACTCATCTTGCCTGTCTCTCCCGTTTCATCCGACTTCGGTGCGTCCTGCGTACAGCTAATCCGCCTGCGTCAACGGCTGCTCTCTGCCCGCGGGCAGAGGAAGCTGGTCTCGATAGCGCCAGATAAGCGGAATAAGCTGTGGCGCAGATAAATACCTCGGAACGTAGCGTCGTGGTGACGACAAACAGCGAAATAGCCAGCCAAGATAAAGCCGGTCAGCCCAAACCGGAATCCGCACCTGGTCCCCGCTGAGGAAAGCGATCGCCGCTCCAATGCAGTGAATCGCTGGGAGGTAATCCAGATTACGCTTCAGATAGTGCCCCAGCCGCTCCTGGGTGCCGCCTCCTACCGTGATCACCACGTGTTTCGGCCGTAATAATTGCAGCTTGTCAATGAGTTCCTGATCTTCAATCTTACTGCCATACATCGGAGCCTGATAAACAAATTCTGGCGGAACTTCAATCCCTTCGGAATTTAGCCAATCCACATTCTTTCTCGAACTGGCGCTGCCCGCCATCACCCAAAAGGTGTTACCCGGCATGCGTACTTCGCCATGCTGCAACAGTTCTTTCAGATATTTAAACCCTGACAGCCGCGGGATTGAGTCGCCCTGCAAGAGATTCCAGACAAGAACCATAAAGGCCGAATCGGTTATCGTCAGGTCAGCATTCAGAAGCGCCTCGCGGTACGCGTCGATTGAAGCGATATCCTTCAGGGTCGGCGCTGACGGCACCACCAGCAGGCCGCCTTTTGCGATTCTCCCAATGGCGCCTTGTGCGTCTCCTACATAAAAGTTCAATCCAAGGATCCGACGTTCGTTCAGTTGTTCGCTCATCTGCTGCTCTCCCATGTTGAATTGCGGTGAATGGAGCACCCGCTCAAGCGAGGCAAAACTCTGAATACGTCTCGAACAAGGAATTAAGATTCTCGTCGTCGCCCAGGAAGACGCGGCGCAACGGTCCCCGGCTCAGAACAATCGCGATCAACGTAAGCACCAGCGTCTTCGCATTCGAGCAGCGCAATTCTCTGCGCTCTATCCACGGCTCGAGATAACGGGCCACTACTTCGACCAGTTCTCCAAGATGTCTGCGCAGAAGCGGATCAAGATCGTCGCCCAGTTCCAGAGCACTGTATTGCAGCAAGCGGAGCAATTGCGGTTGCTGCTGAAGGGTCGTCGAGATTAGTTCAAACGTGCAGGCAAGCGCCGTGCGCCCGTTCTGCGCCGCAGCCAGTCGCGACAGCAATTCGCCGCGCAGTTGAACTCGCTGTAATTCCGCGCCAAGAACCGCTATGTAAAGATCGCGCTTCCGGGGAAAATGCCGATAAATCGTAACTTCATTCACTTCCGCGGCCGAAGCGATCTCGCGCGTGCTTACCCCGTTGTATCCAAATTGAGCAAACAGGGACGCAGCGGTGGTGAGAATACGCTCTTCCGTGCTGCCTCTTGTTGAGCCAGATGATCCAGTCATGGATTCTTTGCCGCCTGTCTTGAGCTGGAGAGTCTCAAAATCAATTGCTTCAGTCCTGTTCGAAGCGGTTCCGAGCGAACGGATGCCCGGATTTTCGTCTGAGGGTTCGAAACGCAAAAGCAGCCGGGGAGGGTTGAAGGAGTTACTGAAGGAGTTTGAAGAATCTGCTCAGTTGCGGATTCTGCTGACGCAGAGGCGTTGCGTTCTTCCGCGGCATCGGTTCGCTTCCGTCCGGGGTCGCGCTGATTTTCAATCTGGGGAAAAGAACATCGACGTCAATTTATTGCAGAGTGCACAACACGGAATTAGCGACTACGACGCTCCAGTGGCGAGTGCTCTCACAAACTAAGCTCCTTGAACGCACAATCCGTGACCGATTTCGAGTAGGCCTGCCTGGCGGAACCTCCCGCTGGTCAAGGGCTCCACATCATCTTCATCCAGTTCGATCGCAACGCTCTGCATGATCTGCTCAAGGGTCAGGACAATCCGGAAGCCGCTTTTCTTGCGCACAACTACGCCTTCCATCCCGGCGAAAGCTCCCGATCGGACGCGCGCAACTTGCCCGACGCGCAACAACGGATGCGGTTCTATGCGATGCTCCAGCAGGCCGACTCGCAAGGCCTCGATTGCCGAATCCGGAAGCGATGCTGGCTCTCCTCCCGTTCCGCCCACAATTGCCAGAGCTCCAGGGACACTCAGGACGCTTCCGCGCGCAGAACGCTTGATGCGCGCAAAGATGTAGCCGGGAAACAAAGGCAATTCGAGCGTCACTTTGGACCCATCGCGCCACTTGCGGTCCGCGCGGTAGAGCGGAAGGTAGTGCTCAATCTCGCGCTGTTGCAGATGCAGCGCAATCCGTTTTTCGTGACGGCAGGTGGTATACACCGCAAACCACCTTGATGCTCCAGTTACTCCTGCGCCACTGCTGTCGACAGAGGGTTCCGGCCGGATATCGTCGAATACGCTTCTTCGCAAGGCTTCGCCATCCTCACTTGGGTGAAGGTGTTCTACAAAAGCACAGATGATGACCCAAAGCAACGAATCAGAAAAGTCAACCGAGGAAGAAATGAAAGCAAGTGCTTCCATCTAAGATGCGTCTGGAGCGGCACGCGATGGCTGCCAGTGCCTCCAATATACCAGTAAAATCAAAAATATCGAGTACGGATGGCGCAACACTAAAGTACGATCCCAACCCGTGAACCTTCATGAAGCAAGCGCCTGCCAACATTTCGGAACGCAGGCAACCTTTTCGGCTCTGACTGCACCAAACGCTGTCCATTATTTCAGGCTTTGCGACCAACAACTCTTAACATCTCGACAATAAGTCCGTTGTATGAATAGACGAATAGAGACGTCTTTCAGCTGCCTGCTGGCTCAGACAGACTCTTGCGACCGGTCCCTAGAGATTCGGATTTATATAAGTTGCTGCTTTGGGCAATAGCCCACGAAGCTAGCCCCGCACAACTCTTCTGCTCTTCCACGCCAGTCTAAGTATCCCAGACTCGAACTCGATGTGGTGTCGGCCTCCACTTTCGCGTTCGTCCGGCAGGCCTTCTGATTCGTTCCGGCGAATTGCCGGGTCAGATCGAAGCCAAATCGAGCGAGACCTAGTCCTTCGTAAGGAAGTAGGACTCGATTGCGCGCGTCACCGTGCGGTGATTGATCTGCGGCTCCTTGCCTTCGTACTTCGCCGCCCAGCAAATCTGATTGATGATATCGCGCGGATAGCATGACCGCAGTTCCTGCTTCAGCGTGCCATGGACGAAGTCAATGAGCGTGTGCGCCACCGCGTCGTCGCAATCGATCTTGCGGTCCGTCGCCACCCTGCGGAAGATTTCGCAGAATTCCTCGTCGCTCACTTCGCCAATGTGAATCTTGCTCTGGATTCTACGCAGGAATGCTGCATCCAGAAGCTGCGCTGGATCAAGGTTCGATGCGAAAACGACCAGCATTTCAAACGGCATTTCGATCTTCCGGCCACCTGCCAGGGTGAGGAAGTCGATCTTACGATCCAACGGAACCACCCACCGGTTCAGCAATTCGTCCGGCCGCACTCTCTGGCGGCCGAAATCATCAATAATCAGCACACCATTATTGGCCTTCATCTGCACGGGACCGGTGTAGAACTTGGTCGAAGGGTTGAATTGCAGATCGAGCATCTCGATCGTCAATTCGCCTCCCACCATTACGGATGGACGCTGGCAGAGCACCCATCGTTCATCATGGTTCGGTGGCTCCATGTGCGCCAGGCGCGTATGCAGTGTCGGGTCGTAAACGGTGATTATCTGTCCATCGACCTCAATTGCGTACGGAAGCCACACGGCATCCTCTGCGATCACCTTCGACAATAACTCTGCGACCGAAGTTTTTCCCACGCCGGAGGGACCGTAGAGAAAGATTGCCGCGCCGGAGTTCAGCGCGGTACCCAGCTGCCACAAAATACGGTCGTCCAGCACCAGGCTTTCGAATGCTTGATGAACCTCAGCAGGATGGACTTCGGCGTGTGCCACACTCTGCAGTTTCACCTGGGCCACATAACTCGTCAGCGTTACGGGCGCGGGGCCGGTGTATTGGTTTTGCGACAGCAATTCCTGCCCGCGCGTTCTTCCCTGAGAGGTGATGGCCAGGTTCGGAATCTGACCGCTCAAGCCGGTCACCTGGCACAACTGCTCGGCGCGAAGCCTCTTCAGCAACTCGCTGGCAACCTCAAAACTCACACGCATCATCTTTGCCATCTCGAGAACCGAGAAAGGCCCGGAAAGATAAAGATGCTTTAGCGCCAGATCCTCAAGAACCGACTGACGGAGCCCGGCCTCCGGAATGGTCACGGGCTTGTGCGTCGGCCCCGCGACGATATCGGTCTTCATGAATTCCTGCAGATTGAGCAAAGGTTCCATCGTGTTTCCCCAAGACATAGACTATATGTCTCATCCTTCATCGTGAGTTGAAAACAGGAAACCCGTTACTTGCGTAGCACCCCGGTAACCTGGCCCGGTACCACTCGGGTGCGTTTGCGCAGATACCTTCGTGCACGCACGTTCGATCGCGGAATTCCCTACTCTACCATTGTTTTCGATCCACCTTGCGTGAAAAACACTTGAGAACATGCCGAAGCTTCCTATATAGATTGCGATATGCTCCCGGCGCAGAATGTGTTACTGACTTCTCAGGAATCCACGCCTACGCCGCTCCCCACGGTTTGCATCGTTACGCTCGACGAGGAATTCCTCGAGATACTGCGGACAGAACTGCGGCCATGGGTTCAGATTGTCGTTCGCGACACCTATGAGGATCTCGCCCGCTGGACGCGCAAAAAGCAGGTCTCCGCCGTGTTACTCGACATCGACACCCAGGGAGACGATCCGTACGGGGGTCTTCCCGTTCTCACCGAACTCCGCAGCCTCAACAACGATTTCGCTCTGCTCTCCATGAGCCGTGCCCACGCACGCTCCGTAGAGAAACACGCTCTCAGCGCCGGCGCTGACGCCCACTTCCGCAACCCGGTTGACGTGCCTGAACTCCGGATCACGCTCCTCGATACCATCCGCCGTCGTAGCGAGGAGGCCGAGCGCGAGCGGTCGCGGCTGCAGGCACTCGAGGCCAGCCGCTTTCAGGACTTCATTGGCGCCAGCGAGCCGATGCGGCTCGTCTACGACGCGATCCAGCAGATCGCCGCAAGCAATATCAATGTCCTCATTCGAGGTGAAAGCGGCACCGGCAAAGAACTCGCCGCTCGCGCCATCGTCGCCCTGAGCCGCCGCGCCAACAAGCCCTACATCCGGATCAATTGCGCGGCACTTCCCGAGAACCTCATCGAATCGGAGCTCTTCGGCAGCGAACGGGGCGCGTTCACCGGCGCCACGGAATCCCGACCCGGGCACATTGAACTCGCTGACGGCGGAACACTCTTCCTGGATGAGATCGCAACCCTCACCCTGCCCCTCCAAACCAAGCTGCTCCGTGTCCTCGAAGATCACCATGTTCAGCGTCTCGGAGGCCGCACCCTCCGAAAGATCGATTTCCGGCTCATCTGCGCCACCAACGAACCGCTAGAGCAAATGGCTCGAAGCGGCAGATTCCGCGAGGACCTCTACTACCGCATCCACGTCATTCCCATTCAGCTTCCCCCGCTCCGGGAGCGCATCGGAGATATTCCGCTTCTTTGCGATTATTTTCTTCAGATCCACTGTGCCGCCAATGGAGTGCCTCAGAAGCGAATCAGCGCCGACGCTCTGTCTGCGCTGGAAGAACATACCTGGCCCGGCAACGTTCGTGAGTTGGAAAACCTGGTTCAACGGCTGATCATCACCACGCGTCACCAGGAGATTGGGCCGGCCGATCTTCCGCCTCGCGTGATTGAGCGCAGCCTGGCAGCCAGTGAAGCACTTCTGCTTCCCGAAGGCGGCACGGACTTCGATGGGCAGATTCGACAACTCGAAGTAGCGTTGCTTACCACTGCGCTTCGCCGGGGAGATGGCAGCAAGACTGCAGCCGCCCGCTTGCTTAACGTAGATGTCCAGAAGATGAAGTACCTTTGCCGCAAATATTCCCTCTGAATCCAGCTGAGGTTAAAAATTCACCGGTGAAAGTTTAATTTCTCAACTCGCTAGGCATCCCACCTCGATTTTCATTCCAATACCTCTCTGCGCTCAAACCATATTTATATCAACTACTTGCAGAATATATAGTTCGATCCCGCGATTTGGCACAAAGCATGCAATAACGTCTGCGTAGGCAATTCAGAATCCATTTCCTGGGAGATATTACGATGGCAGTCACAAAGAAGTCTCTGATCGGCAACTCCGGCGCTTCCAAGTCAACCTCGAAGTCCACCGCGAAGGTCGCCAAGCCAACCTCATCCGCCAAGCTGGCCACTGCCCAGCGAACACTTGCAATGCCTCTCGTTGCCGCCAGCGCAAAGACCGCGTTCAAGGTGGCACGGAGCGCCGGCCTTATCAACGCCATGAGGCCGCCTGTGTAAGCTTCGAGCGCCTCACATCGGATTCGGGAGAAATTCACTTAAGTGCCCTCCCCCGGAACAGCTAAACGGCGGCCATCCTTTGGCCGCCGTTTTCGCGTTTACCAGACATGCGCTCTCACGAGATTCGAAAGCGTAGTAGCCACGCGGCCGGCCACGCTGCGCCTCTCTCCGAAGATCTTCGCGGTCCCTGCCAGACCATACATCGGACTTCCGGCCGCCACTGGCAGCGCGATCCGTGAACTGTAGAACACAGGCGACTTGAATCCCTGGTATTTCCCGGCGGAAACCAGACCGGCCGGGAGCGCAACAGGATCACCCGCAGGAGTCGTCAGCCTCAAACGAATCAGCGTGAACCGGCCTGGCAGTGCAAACGCCACTTCGGAGCTTGCAGAGATCCGGTCCAGTGCGGATGTGGGGATGTAAACCCTCACCATGCGCGCACCTTCGGCCAACTGCAACAGGGGCTGACCGTATCCAACGTCCTCATTCACCAGCAATGCCGGATCGTCGGTCAGGATCGTGCCGTCTGCCGGCGCCGTGAGTTCAAGCCCCGACTGCGCTTCCTTAGCCAGCGCCGTCATCCTCTGAGCCGCCGCCTGATCGGCTATGGCCGTCCCAATGCTCTGCCCCTGAACCTGCGCATCGAATGTCTTGAATCGGGCACTCCGGGTCTGAGCTAATGCTCCAGACTCCATTGACGCCGCCTGATAACTCGTCATCTGAAGTAAAGGCTGCCCCGCGCGCACCTGCTGCCCCTCTTGCACCAGGACCGCATTCACTCTGCCCGGAACCGAAGCGCACACGGCATGCGACTCCGCCGGTTCGATCACGAAGAAAGCGTCTTCCCGGTCACGCCACAGGGGCACAAACAACAGCGCGATCAATCCGAGTCCGGCAACCATGTGGACGGGACGCCACTGGAAACCAGACTGCGAATTCCGCTCCCGCACCTCCTTGAGCACTCGCCCCAGCGACCGCAGCCGCGACCGGTATAACGCAAAGGCAAATGCCCCAGAAGGAATTAGCGCGAACTCTGCCATGAACCTTGAGCCGAGCCGGTACGAGAGCCGCACAACAAAAAACAGCAATACATAACTGTAGAGTCCCGAGACAAAAGCGTAGAGCCCGAAAAGCAGCGCCCGCCGACGCGGCACAACCGGAACCTCGACGGGCAGCCGAAGCACCTTGGCTTGAAACCATCCTGTCAGAAAAGCAGTAGATCTCTCCTTCAAGTCTGGTATCTCAATCACCTCCGTTGCGAAGTAATATCCATCCAGCTTGATCAGCGGATTGAGATTGATAACCACCGCCGCAATTCCCGTCAGCAGAATAACCTCGTACGCAACCTTGTGAACCGTGCTTCCCGGTGGAGCATTGAGCCAGAAGATCATCGCGATGCCACACATGGCGAGCTCAATCCATATGCCGGCCATGATGGTGCCCAGCCGCTGAATCTTGGTAGCCGACACCCAGCTTTCCGTCACATCCACAAAGAAGCATGGGACGAAATAGAGAAACATCAGGCCCATGCTGTGGACCTGGCCGCCAAAGTGTTTGCAGGTGAGTCCGTGCGCCGTCTCATGACAGAAACCAACCACTAGGATCAGAAGCCAGAACTCAGCAAAGTCACCCCAGCTCTTCTGCGCAAAATTAAAGAAGAGCACCGTGTCAGGGCTGATAACCTGCCAATTCTGGACGACAACAACCGTTTCAAAAATTAGAAGAATCGCGACCGCCAGTGCGCACCAACCGCTATAGATGAACCGGCCTATCCTGCGATCGACCCAGCCCAGGTAACGGTCCGGATCCCATGCCGAGAAGCTGATGTGGGCGACATTGATCTTGGACTTCGTGCGGCGTCCCCGCTGCGCTAGAAGCTTCTCGCGCATCGCGAGATTCTTCTCCTGGTAGGTCTTGTACCAGAAGTCGAGTTCGTCCATCTGATCGGCGAAGGATCGCACTTCCGCGACGTCGATCGCGGCGCCGGTTTCCGCGAAAAATGTCTCGGCAATCTCTTCATACGTACGTTCGCCATCGAATAGTTGCGCGAGCATCCATTGGGAGGGCGACAGCCGGAAATAGTTATTCTTGCCTCGCTGCAAAACTCCAACGAAGGGTTCGCCGTCGAGCACGCCATCGCGGATAATCAGCTCCGGGTCGAGCTGCGGCGGGCGGCTGCGTGACAGTCGTTCCTTCGGGATCTCCGGAAGTGCCGCATCGAGAGCTTCGCTCAGGTTCATGGCGCCAGTCGTACCTGCATCGTCATGCCCGGCTTCAGCAACGGTGAAGGATGTACGACGGACCCGATCACCTGCACGCTGCCGCTGGCCGGATCAACCACAGGGCTGACCCGCGCGATTCGCCCCGACTGATGCAGTCCCGGATAATCGGCCGTCGTCAGATCCAGCGGCTTTGCCGGATGCGAATGCGGCCATCGAAGTCTCCGGCACCGTGAAGAGTACCTGCAAGGGCGCTTCCGCGGTGATCCAGAAGAGCACATCGCCCGGCTTGACCTCCTGCGCGGGGCGCACCGTACTGCGACCAACCACTCCAGTAAACGGGGCGACAATGCGCGACTGCTCCAATTGCAGGTTGGCCATGCTCAAGTCCGCCTCCGAAGCCGAGGCCTCTTCGCGGAATCGAGCCACTTCATCGATGGTCTCGTCGACTCTGTATTTCGCATGTTCCCAATTCTCTTCGCTGATGATCTTGTTTTCCCGCATCGCATCTGCTCGGCGCAGATCGGATTCTGCGGTAAGCTGTTCCGCCTGCCATTCACGCAGCTGCGCCTGTGCTGAAGCCATCCTTGCCTTCTGCGAGTCGCAAGCCGAGCGCAGCGCCCGATCATCAAGTTGCGCCAGGATCTGCCCTTTCTTAACGCGATCGCCGATGCGCACATTGATGCTCACGATACGGCCGGCACGTTCAGCGGCGATGTCGGCCTGCTGCTCCGCCACCAGCGGTCCCGTAGTCGAGAATGACTTCGGGTCTGCAGCCTCTGCGGTCGGCTGAGGTTCGGGCGCAGCCTTCGCCGGGGCCACGGCGGCGGTTGGCGTGGCCGCGCTCGCGTCCATCGCTGCGGGATGAGAATCGCATCCCGCGCAGAGACAGGCCGCGACAATCGCAGCAATGACAGCAGACGAGGAGTGAACCGGGGAGCAAAAAATCGGGCAGCGAAACGCATTGCTCATACCGTTACCAACCAATCCAGTTCCAAAGTGTCTGCCAGATCCACAGCGCAGGACGCCGCAGCAAAACATACCCGGCAGGTTCCCATCCCAGAGAGACCTTGGCCCGCCCAGTCATCCCGGCCCGTAAACTTGCGTCCGCATTTGAGAGCAGTACTTCCACCGTGAACGTGCGATCGCCGTCTCCCGCCTTCGCCTCGGGACTTACAACCGAAATCGGTCCGCGCCACGTGCGCTGCGGATAGCTGTCCAGCTTGATCGCCACATTCTCGCCGGTATGCATCAGCACCGTATCCCGTTCAGGAATCGAAACCTGCACAATTGCCGACGAAAGATCCAGCACCTGCGCAAAGGCCGTTCCCGCGTCCAGGTGCTTTCCTGCAACGTTCTGCATATCAGGCGTCGCCACGATCCCGTCAATCGGCGACCGCAACTGCGCACTCTCCATGCGAACGCTTGCACGCGCCACCTCGGCATGAAGAAATTCGGCCTGTGCGCGATCCGCGCCCGACTGCGCTGCCCCATGCGCAAGGTCGTTTTGCATCACCAGCATCGCCTGCTGATACTTTGCTTCGGATGAAGCCAGGTCGGCGCGCCATTGCCAGTCGTTCATCGCTCCCAGCACGTCGCCCGCTTTTACCCGTTGCCCTTCATGCGCGTAAACCATCGTGACGTTGCCATCGACAGGCGCGTCAATCGTGACCATGTGCTGCGGCGCCACTGCCGCCTCGCCGCCAATGCGCATCGGCAGCGGAAAGAACGACAGGAAGAGCACGCACTCAAACAGGACGCCGACCGTCATCCAACGGCTCCGCTGGCTGTTGAGCAACTCCCGCTTCTTCTTCACCAGAGGCTCGATCAGACCAATCAGCGGAACTTCGCGATAGAGCAGGGCATTGCGAATGGCAACCGTTGCCTGTCCGGCGAGAATCTTGATCATCTCGATGTGCGGAACATCCAGAAACTCAGCGTCGCTGCTCTCATACATCAGCACACCCACCCGGCCCTGATCGTCGCTCAACGGCATGGCATAGAGCGCGCGAAATCCCGTCGCCGCAAAGTACTCCGCCACCGGCCTCGGAATCTCGTTCTGTTCCTCTCCTGCATTGTCAATCTGGCGCGCGTACACAAGCTCGGTCTGCGATGACAGCCAGCGCATCAGCTGGTTCAACCGTTCGACACTGATATCGCCCAGTGGAAGTGATGCCATGCCAGACACGGCCTTCAGTTGCAGCTTGCCGCGCTGGTCCAGTGCGATGGCGCAGCGCTCGTATGGCAGCACGTTTTGCGGGCTGTTCACGATGATTCCCATCAGGCGATCGAGACGGAGCGTCGATGTGATCTCCCCGCTAACGCTCACCAGCGCCTTCAGGATCTCCAGCTTCCGCTCCGCGAGCAGCAGGCTTGCGTTCTTCAGCGCGCTGGCAATCGTTTCCGCCATCGAAATCATCAGGAACTGGTCGTCGTCGTCGAACGGATGCTCCTCGCGGTTGATCGCCTCCAGCACACCAACTTCCGCATCGTCATGCATCAGAGGAACCAGCAGCACGTCGGTGATCGCTGGGATCTCCGATTCGGTATCTGCCTGTGCATTCCGTTGTTTCAGCCGCTTGTCTTCGGCATCGCCAATCAGCAGCGCTTCGCCCTCCTCGGCCATATCCGCCACATAGCCTTCGCCTGGAGCCTGCATCCCACCCACCTCGACCGTGGCGTCCTCTCCATGCGTCGAGATCAGGCGCAGAATCTCCCCGTCGAACATCCACAGATGCATCGCCTGGCACGGCAGCATCGCCGCCGCTTTCATCGGAATCAGCTCGGCCACCGCATTGAACTCGAGCGTCGCGTTGAGCGACTTCTCCAGGTCGTAGAGCTGCGACATCCGGTGTATGGAGTCGAGCAGATCCTGCCGTTGTGCCTCTGTGCTTTCAGCCGCGAGAATTGCGGTCGAAGCCAGCTGGATGATCGGCGCAATCGCCTCCAGATCCTGCATCCGCGGAGTTCCTGAAAACGTAAGGATCTCCGCCGCTCCAATTAGCTCTTCTCCCTGAAGAAGTGGAATGTATGTGATCGACGAGACAGAGCGCGAAATCTGCAGATGCGAATAGTCCTCACGCAAGATATCGGCACCCGCGTAAATCAGAGTCTCGGCTGCCTCGAGCAGCATGGGAGCCATCAGCCGGTTGCCCGATCCCGTCGACGCAGGCTGCGGCGAAACATCTCCTGCCAGCCCGATCACGGTCCACGCGCTCTCGACATTTTGACAGTTGAATCGGTGAATGGCGCAGGCACAATTCTGCAATTGCGCAACAATGGCGGATGCAACAATCGAAGCCCGCATTACCGCGTCCGGTGCGGCAAGAAGCTGCGCACCGACCTCGACGGCCGCATCGTTCACTGGAGAGATCATGGGGTCCCAGAACATCTGGCAAAACTTTGCTTGACAAGGGGAGGCGAGCTATTGATTCTCAGGTAGTTGAGGCTTGGAGATTAACAAGTCTCAAACTCGGTGTAAAGCGAAATCTAGCTTGGGAAATGGGGAGCTGTGGACCTGGATATCAAGGAATCTGGCGCTGTTTGCATCCTCAAATTGAAAGGCCGGCTGGTAGGCGGAGAAGCCATCAATCAGTTTGAAAGCACGTTTCAGCAAACTCTTGCCAGCGGACACATCTTCCTGGTTCTCGATCTTGAAGCCCTTCCTTATATTGATTCGTCCGGAATCGGCTCCGTGGTGAACGCCCTTCGCCAAGCCAATAAGGTTGGGGGCACCGTCAAGCTCATCAACCCTTCACCGTTCGTTGCCAAAACCTTCAAGATGGTCGGCATCCTCACGCTATTCGGAGTGTACGAGTCCGAGGCCCGCGCCCTCGCCTCATGCACTGCATGAGATCTCGAGTGTCCCGGTGTCCCCAAACGTCTCTCAGTTTGGGGGTGGTGAGCGAAGAATCTGCTTCTGGGCTTTCCTGGTTTCTGTTAGGGACTTCAGACTCGCCACACTAGTTCGCGTAGAATTCGCCAAGCGGCAACGGATGGCTGAAGAGGTATCCCTGGAACGAGAAGCATCCCAGCTTGGCCAGAAATGCGCGCTGTTCCTCCGTCTCCACCCCCTCCGCAATCACTGAGAGCCCCATGGCCTTGCCGAATGAAATGATGGCCTGTGCGACCGCGCCGCTGATGGGGTCCTTCAGAATGTCGTTCACAAACGTGCGATCGATCTTGATCTGATCAAGTGGCAGGCGCTTCAGATAAGCCATCGACGAATAGCCGGTTCCGAAATCCTCCAGTGAGAATCGCACACCGTAAGCTTTCAGCTTGTTCATCCGCGCAATCACGTCTTCAACGTTTTCGCCGAACATGCTTTCGCTCAGCTCGATCTTCAGGTTGTAGGGGTTGGCGCCGGTACGCTCAAGAGCGGCCAGTACATGGTCCACAAACTTGGGTTGCCGGAACTCGCGGCCGCTCACATTCACTGCAATGGAGAGATGCTCTCCCTCTTTACGGCCCGCCCACGCTGCAATCTGCGTGCAGGCGGTTTCCAGAACCCAGCTGCCCATGGGGAAGATGAGCCCCGTCTCTTCCGCCAGGGGAACAAAGTCCTGCGGTGCTACAAGCCCGCGCGTCGGATGCTTCCATCGGATTAGCGCCTCAGCGCCGATCAGGAGCCCACGATCCAGCTGTGGTTGATAAAACAGCGAGAACTGATTCTCGCGAATTGCCTCTCTCAGATCCTTCTCCAGAGCCACGCGCGCGTTAACCGATGCCTGCAGCGCCGGCGCGAAAAAGAACATCGCGTTCCGTCCCGCTGCCTTGGCCTGGTACATGGCAATATCGGCCTGCTGCAGCACCTCGTTGGTGCTCTCGCTCTGATTGCCGAAAACCGTGATCCCCATGCTCGACGTGGTGTGGCACTCGCGCCCTTCAAGCAAAAACGGCTGGTCGATGGCAGCCAGGATCTTTCCACCCACGGTGCGCGCCTGCGCTGCGGCAATCTCGGCTACCTGGCTCAGGTCTTCGAGAATGATGACAAACTCGTCGCCTCCCAGCCGTGCCACCGTGTCCACTTCGCGAACGCAGCTTGCGATCCGACGTGCCGTCTCCTGAAGCAGCAGGTCGCCGATGTGATGGCCCAGCGTGTCGTTCAGCGATTTAAATCCGTCGAGATCCACAAATAATAGGGCATGCTTGCTGCTGCTGCGAACGCTCGAAATCAGCGCCTGCCGCAACCGCTCCCACAGCAGCCGGCGATTCGGCAATCCGGTCAGCGTGTCGTAAAACGCAAGGCTGCGGATCTTTTCTTCGTCCGCCTTGGCCGCAGAAACATCCCGGATATACGAGATAACACAGGATTCTCCGTCGAAAGTGGCGTACGAAGCCGAAAGTTCTGCCCAGAAGACCTCGCCATTCTTCCGCCGCAACCGGACTTCCAGGTCGCGCGCAGCGGCCGCTTCTTCGTGCAGGGCTTCAGAAACCTTGAAACTGTCGCCTTCATCCGCCCAGATGTCCAATTCCCTTGACGTACGGCCGATGACCTCTTCGCGGCTGAACTGCAGAATCTCCAAGAAAGCCGGGTTGACTTCCACAATCCTGCCGTCCTTCGCCTGCGCAATCAGCACCCCATCCGGACTCGTCTCGAACATGGTCCGATAGCGGTCTTCCTTGGCAGGCGCGACCTCCGCGGTAGGTACAGCTAGCGCAGCCTCCGCACTCTTGCGATCCTGGATACCTTCAACATGAGCCAGCAAGTGAGAAGGCCAACCCTCGCGATCCCGCAGCAGCGATACAGTCATCTTCGCCCACTTCAGAGTCCCATCCTTCCGGATCAGCCGGATCTCGAGGCTGAGAGCATCGCTGGCCCCCGTCCATAGCTTCTGGAATGAAGCCAGGCACTGCGCGCCGTCCTCATCGGGAGTAATTTCCTGGATCATCAGCCCGCGAACTTCCTCGCGCGGATATCCAATGAGCTCGGCAAACTCCGCATTGCAGCGAAGAATGTGGCCCTCCGGTGTGGCATGAACAATCCCCACCGTAGCCTGCTCAAGGAAACTCCGGCTTTCTAAAGTTGATTTGTCGGGCATTGAGAATGGCCGTTCTGATACGTTCGCGTGCTCGAATTGTATCGCTCGTAAACTTGTTTTCAATGACTTGGCCCCAACTCCATAGAGGAAAAACCGAGCAAATCGTCACCAGCCGCGTGCACCACCGTAATCACCCAAAAGCGTTAGAAGCACGGTCGTCCGGAACGAGATCGTCGATTTGTCGGTTACGTGTCCAATGGCTGGCGCTTCCCGAATTCACCTGTCTGCAGGACACCTGCCAAACATGGTTCCCCAAAACTCAAGGCGCACAGCCGATGCGAATGGACGGAATGAATATATAATACGCAGTAATTCACCTGTCCAATTTGCATACTTGTTCGATTTGCCCAGAATTCAGGCACTTTTCTGAATTTCCATCATTGTGGAGCCGCGGATCGATCCGAGCAATTCTTAGTCGTGACGAAAGACTTTCGCCGGCGCATAGATAGCTACGTCTCTGTGTGACCTCCATTACATCCGCGTAGCAAACGACTTCCGGGACTCTTGAATGATCCATATCAAAGAGCAATCCAAGTGTGGCTTTGCTCGAAACGTAACGATGCGGGACAGGTACCGCAGGGGCTCCAGAGCACTCTCTCTTGGATTACTTCTGTGTGCACCTCTGATCTCGACTCAGCATTCTTCTGCCCAGAAAAGCAGGCCTGCTGCGGTTTCGCCGCTGCTGCCGAAAGCTGCCCCTCCAGCCGATTTCAAGATTCCACTGCTCACTGAACCGATACGGCTGTCTGATTTTGCCGAAATGGAGCCGGGGCTGGCCCTCAAAGGCAAGCTGGCAAGGATCTCCGGGTTCGTGCAGAACACTCCAAACGACGGCGAACTGGCCACGCAACAAACTGACGTCTGGATCGCTCATACCAAATCCACGATTTACTTCGTGTTCGCCTGTCACGATGACCGTCCGGCCGCGATTCGCAGCCACCTCTCGCGTCGTGAAAACATCGGCGGCGACGACACCGTCTCTGTCCTCGTCGATCCCTTCCAGGATCGGCGCAAGGGGATACTTTTCACCGTCAACCCGGCGGGCGTGCAGGCCGATGCTGCGTGGACCGATACGCCGAGCGTGGACTATACCAGCGACAGCGACTATAGCTACGACCAGGTCTGGGAATCCGAGGCGCGCGTCACCTCCGATGGCTGGATGGCCCTGATTGCCATCCCTTTCCGCAGCCTCCGCTTTCCCACCACCGGGTCCGACTGGGGCGTCGTCTTCATGCGCAATCTGCCGCGCAACAGCGAGCAGGACTTCTGGCCCCGGGTTTCGACAAGCATCTCCGGCGTCCTGACCCAGGAAGCCACCATGCGCGGCATTGAAGGCGTCACAGGTTCCCACAACCTGCAGATCAACCCCTACGTGCTCGCCCAGAACGAACGCGAACTGATCAATCTCAATCCCTTGAATCCTTACTTCAGTTCCAGGGCTCTTGAAGGCACCGGCGGGGGCGAGGCCAAGCTCATCCTGAGTGACAGGGTTGTGCTCGACGGCACCATCAATCCCGATTTCAGCGACGTCGAGTCGGACCAGCCACAGTTCACGGTCAATCAACGCTACCCGGTCTATTTCCCCGAGCTCAGGCCGTTCTTTCTTGAGAATGCCAACTACTTCGCCACGCCGATCCTGCTCGTCTACACGCGCAACATCGTGCACCCGGAATACGGCATCCGGCTGACAGGAAAAATCGACAGCACGAATCTCGGGTTCTTCGCCATTGACGATCGCGAACCCGGCGAAACTTATCCGCCCGGCGATCCCCTCTATCAACAGCGGGCCAAGTACGTGGTGGGCCGCGTCTCACAGGATCTGGGAAAGAACTCCAGTGTGGGCCTCATCTTCACCGACCAGGAATTTGGAGGCGGCTGGAATCGCGTTGGCGGTCTCGACTTCACAGCACATCTGAACAAGAGCTGGACGGCAATCGGCCAGATAGTCGAGAGCTCCACCATGAGTCCGACGAACCCTGGAAACGCTCAGGTCTATGCTGCCGGGCCGGCCAGTTACCTTGAGATCCAGCGCACCGGCCACTCTTTCAACCTCGACAGCTTCTTTAAGGACTACAGCACCGGCTTTCAGACGCAGCTCGGGTTCATTCCGACGACTAACCTCTACAACGATCAGACCCATGCAACATATCTGTGGTATCCAAAGAAAGAATTGGTTCAGAGTTTCGGTCTCGATGCGGTGCAGCTTCTCGGATGGGACCATCAGGGCAATCGCCTGTATCACTACTTTACGTTCTCTCCTCTCATGACCTTTCCGCGCCAGTTTGAAATCGCGCCGCAGTTAGGACAGAACTCCGATACCCTCGGCCCGCAGGATGGCTACCCACTCGACCACAACGTTAATTTCACAGAAAACTTCGGCGGTTTGGTGGTGCGCGGCGCTCCGTATTCCCAGTTGAACCTCTACGCACTTGGCTTTCGCACCGGCAACGTGAATTACAACCCCGTGGCAGGAGGCGTGCCTTCGCTGCTGAATGCCGATGAACTCGAGATTATTATCACCCTGCAGCCGGTCAGGCGGCTTACCGCGGCCAATACCTATCTCCTCGATCGCGATCATTCCGTTGCCAACGGTGCATTCGTTTACGAAAACCAGGTCTTCCGCACCAAGATCAACTACCAGTTCACGCGCTCCATCTCGGCACGCGTCATTACGGAGTACGATTCAACCCTGGCAAATCCGGAAGAGACATCCCTGTCGCGGACAAAGCAGATTGGCACACAGGCTCTCTTCACCTGGCTCCCGCATCCGGGGACAGTAGTCTACGTCGGGTATAACAACGACCTGCAGAATCTCGATAGATCGCTCTGCAACCGCGGCCTCACCGGCGCCTGCGACCCAGACAACCCGGTGCCCCCGCGTGCCAACAATTACCTCAACGACGGCAAGCAGATTTTCGTGAAGTTCTCGTATCTCCTCCGCTTCTGAAGTGCCATTGAGCCCGGGATCGAGCGGTTTGTGAAAGGTCACGACTTTAGTCGTGCCGCAAAGTCGCAAATGACATCCGGCTTTAGCCGCTGAGGGATCTAGTTTGCGGATCAGCCGGGTGCCCCAGGTCCCGCTTTTGGGAGCTGGGAAAGCACATACTCCCCCGGTTCTCAATTAGACCCCTCAAATGATTGACGATAGAGAGGAAGGGCGGTCAACCGCCCCCAGACCGCGAAGTAGGAGAAGCCAAGAGCAACACCCGCAATCACGAGCCAAGCTGAGGAAAGATAGTGCCACAAGGCTAGAACGACGCAAATCCCTGAAATCATGATTGCAGTCGGCAATCCTAGTCCGCGCATCATCTCAGACGCGAGCACGGTGAAGGAGACATGCGCGTATTTGCAGGCCTCGAACGTGAACCAAGTACAGACAACCAGGACCTGAACCACCGCAATCGAAAACGCCATGCCTGCAGCACCATGGCGCGGAACCAGGATGAAGGCGATTCCGAGCGTCATGATGCCTCCCGAGGAGGAGATCAGAGCGGCTCTCCGGAATTGGCCGAAGGAGTAGAGAAGCAGGTCAGACGTATATAAAACGGCGTGAGCAAGCGACGCGATGAGAAGCCATTGCATCACGACTGCGGAGCCTGCGTAGGCCTTTCCCGCCCAGACCTGGAAGAGCGGATGCGCAAAGACCGAGCCAAGCACAATAAACGGCAAAATCAAACCGAAAACCAATCTCTGCGCTTTGAGGTAGGTCTTGCGCAGGCTAACGAGGTTGTTGCTCAAGGCGCTCTCCGACATGAGAGGCAAACTCACTCCGGCACCACGATCCACCAGGTACCAAAGCTGATTTGGCAATTTTGTCGCGAGGCCAAACAATGCGGCTTCCCTCATGGAGGTGAGAGAGCCGAGGATTGTCCAGACAAAAATCTCCAGGAAGTAAGACGTCGCGTTATTCAGGAAGGCCCATTTGCTCTGGCTGAGAAGGCCTTTGAGCGTAACCCAGCGAAAGTAAAACAGGTTAATCTGGGCTGCTGGAAACGCTGAGTGAAAAAAGGCCAGGGATAAAAGAAACTGAAGGGTTATCGCCGCACATTGAACGGTGGCCAATGCCACTATGCCGTATCCAAAGTAGAGCACAGACACACTGCAAACAAGCGTCAGGCCCGATCCCGCAAGCTGAATCTGATTCACGCGATCGAATCGATTGACCGATTGAAAGAGCGGTTCAAACGCGAGATTCGCAAATCCAATGAAGACCCTGCATGCTGAAGCGATAAATACCAGCGAGGCCTCATGGACGTACTCGCGAGGTATGTTGAAGGGGCCAGGCAAAACAAGGGAGAGTCCGAGGAGTATGGCTGCGCCAATTGCCCCCATAACCGCAGAAGTAGCAAACACCGTGCTTATTAGCTCGCGAAGGCTGTTCTTTTCGGGATTCAACGAGGCTGCGATATATCTCTGGACGAGAACGCTGGATATGCCAAGATCGAGCAGGTCAAGCGTTGAGGACAGAAACATGACGAAGAGAAACAACCCGTATTCGGGAACAGACAATCGTCGAACGATGTAGGATGTCAGTCCGAAATTCACAGCGATCTGGCAAAAGTGGCCGAAGTAATTCCAGGTTATATTCCGTACGGTCGCGCCGCGGGCAGGCTTGTATTCTTCTGCATCCATGCTGGGTTCACGAATTTCCTGTTTTAAAGCGATGGATCGAATGAAGCCTCGAGCCCGCTGCTTTTACGGCTTTCGATCAGACCGAACAGCTTCCGCGAAAACTCAGCTCCGGCTCATTTGAGATGAAGGGTTCGAAGCAGTCGCCCTCCAAGCTTAAAGACGAGTCCTTTCAGATGGTCCCACCCCACGAAAAGCAGATTGAACCCGAAGGTCACCGTGCTCCGCATATCACCCGGTGTCTGAATAGGGACGACTTCGGCTCGCCGCAACCGGATCAAATCTGTTCCCAGATAATTAACGCCGTAGTCGCAGGTCAGCGCAAGGTCAAAGTAGCGGCGCGCGATTTCGGCAACTTCCGCAGTGTAATAGCCATAGGGGTACGCCAGGCTCGGAACGGGAACCCCCAGCAACTCTTCGAGGCGCTCGCGACTTCCCTGCATCTCATCCGCAACCTGCTCAGGCGTCAAGAGAGTTAGATCTGCATGTGTCTTTGTGTGGGCGCCGAATTCGATTCCTTTAGCAGCCCATTCGCGAATCTGGCTCTCCGACATGAGTGGTTGCTCTGACAGACCGAGATGCAAATCCCATTTGTTCGTCCCACCAATCTGATCCGACACGACAAACACCGTTCCAGTGAAGCCGTACTTGATTAGAAGCGGAAGACCGAACTCGACGATGTCGGCATAGGCATCGTCAAACGTCAAGAGAATTGGTCTGTCTGGGAGTGGCCGGCCTTCGCGTTGATACGCGATCCAGTCTGACGTGTGGATCGGCGTGTAACCGTGCCGTGAGAGCCATTGCAGCTGGCTTTCAAACATCGCGGGAGAGATCGTCAGGTAGCGATCGAAACCCTCTCGAAGCGGTCCGATATTGTGATACATCAGAATCGGAAGCCGCGCGCCAAACTCCTTTTGCAACGCCTGCCATGAACCGGTCATCTTAACCGCGCTGCGATAGCCCGCGATGTTCTGTTGAGTGTAGAAGAGACGCAATGCCACCTTTCTACAACCAGGTATCATTCGCAGCTTTGAGAATCCCCAAGTCAGAGGTCTCAATAGCGGCTCAGCAGAAACAGGGACCGTCGCAAGAGCACGCGCGACTGTCCGTTTCCACCACGGTTTAGCGGATACTGCTCCGAATCGCGAAGTTGCGCGCATCGCCGGAAACTTTCGGCAAAGGCGTATCTCGGCGACGCCTTCGCCTCGGGCGTCCTCAATCACATCCCTCGGCGTCTTCGCAAAAGCCTGGTGAGTCAGAGCGTTGGGCAAATATGAAAACTTAAATCCGCCTTGCAAGAGCCGGAAGCCCAACTCAACATCGTTTCCACGGGAGAAAGATTCATCCAGGCCGCCAACGGATAGGATCACCGAGCGAGGCGCTGATGAATTGGCCGACGCCATGCAGCCAGACCAGCCCGTTTCAGGCTGTTTGGGCGCTTTCTTCTCGAAGAACTCATCGCAGAACGATCGCGCCCAGTCGACCGCAAGAGGATCCCCCTCATCGGGCAACACGTGGACCGGACCAAATGCGAGACAAGTATGCCCATTCCGCACCGCGCGGGCGTGTTCAGCAACAAGTGAAGGTCCGCTCAGGATGTCGTCATCGAGAAAGAGCACCAGCTCGCCCGTTGCGGCGCGAAGGCCTGCATTGATCGCGGCTGCCTGACCACGATTCTCCTGTTCGATAACGCGAAGATTGGAATGACTTGCGAAACCGCGAAGCAAGTCCGTCGTGCCATCGGTGGAACCATCGACAACAACGATCACTTCGTACTCGTCGCTGGGAAAGTCCTGCGCAAGCAGCGGCGGCAGTGTGCGGGCCAGCATCTCGCGGCGATTAAACGTCGCGATGATAACGGAGATCTGCATATTCAACCGTGACGTCTTCGCAGCAAAGTATGCGCGAAGGGGCACACGCATTGATCAATTGATTCAGCAATAGTCTCAAAGCGCGGGTCCTTTGCGAGGTAATCATTGATCAAGGTTCCACGAATGAGCAGTTTTCCGATCCAGGTGCGCTCCACTTCGTTGTCAGTGACTGTGTTGCCAACCAGGAGAAAGCCGCCCGGTTTTATAGCCGCCGTCAGCCTTTCGCATGCATCTCGCAGTATCGATGGCCGCAGAATATACTCGAGCACTCCCGTGGCAACAATCAGGTCAAAAGTTCCCTTAATTGGATCCCGGCGAACATCCCATTCGGCGAACTCAATATTGCTTCGATCGCTGCAACTTTGCACTGCGCGTTTGAGGGCGGTCGTGGATAAATCCAGTGCAAGAAGCGTTCCACAGCGCTCTGAGAGCATCCTTGTGAACATTCCTTCAGCGCAACCCACTTCCAGAGCACACGGAAAGATACCATCGGGCTTTGCCAGGCGCAGAAACTCCATTGCGCGTTGAAAGCGAAACTGCTCGAGGTCCCGAGCAAAGCCATAGGGATCAAGTTCCTGGAAATTTTCCTCCACCGCAACCCGATTCCGTTCGCTGCTGTCGACCGCGGTGCTCTTGATTTCCAGTATGTAGCCGATCGCTGTTCGGAAGAGCGGCACTTTCTCCAGGACCCTTCTTGTGGTGCGATACGCAGAATAGAGGGCCCCTTGCTTCCTCAAATCAACTCCTTGGACAGTAAAGGTGACCAGACAATACAGGTTAAATTGAATTCTCTCAAACGCCAATTGAAACAGACAACCGGCATTGAGGTGGCCTCAAGCGCGGACGCTGGCTCGTCCGAAAGAAGCTCCCCTTGCGCCAATGTTTCCGTTCAGTCCTGACGCCCCTACCCTCTTGGGGTTCGAAGAAAGAGCCAAAGCCCCTTCATAGAGGCCTTGAGCAGGACACGCCAGCCGCTGGTCACAATCTCGCCGGGTTCCTGCGAATCCCGGGGCCAGTCGAGCGGCTCGCGCCGCAGCCGCCGAAGAATGAACCGGACGAGATTCAATCTCTGCGCTGGAAATTCGCTGAACAACAGCATCCAGTACGAGATTGAGTTGCGAGCTTCGTTCTCGATCGTGTTACGGCTCAACGGTGGATGAAATACAACTGCAGACGGGAGGTAGACGACTCTGTATCCATCGGCGAGAAGTCGTGCGAATGCATAGTTCTCCTCGCCAATCTGAAACGGAGCTCCCCGGCCAAGCCGCTCATCGAAGAACTTGGGGCTGGTGCATGCTTGTTTGCGCAGCGCCATGTTGCTGCCAAGACCCATACCGCCAAATGTTGCAATCTCAAACCATCGCGGTTCCTGATTGCTGAGGCAGCGCGGGATCTCCTGGTGCTGGTCTTTGCTGCTCGACTCAGGCGTGATGACTCTTCCCGACGA
Source organism: uncultured Acidobacteriaceae bacterium (assembly GCA_963735215.1). Taxonomy (GTDB): domain Bacteria; phylum Acidobacteriota; class Terriglobia; order Terriglobales; family Acidobacteriaceae; genus Telmatobacter. Next base: position 31,686 of record CAVTKF010000030.1, read on the forward strand.
TGCTCCTGTTTTCTCGTCCGCAAATGGGGCCAGAAGGAGACCGAGCCAATCAGGAGCGGGAATCGCGTCGTCGTCGAGATAAACCACGATTTCTGTGTCGCATTCAGCAAGTCCGCGGTTGCGCGCACGGCTCAATCCACGCTTCGGCTCAACCGTATATCTGGCACCGAACTCGCGGGCGACGCTTTCGGTCTCCCCATTTCCTTCGGAGTTGTCCACCACGAGCACTGCATCGGGTGCCGGATCAACCTGGGCAACCGCAACCAGGCATTTTTGCAAAAGAACCGGCCGGTTTCGCGTGCAGACGACGACGGTAGCGGTAAGGCCATTGTTTCTGGGACAAAGTATCGAAGTATCCTGGGCGCGCGGTGGCACAGGCGAGTTCAAACCATCGACCTCAAATCGAATTCAGGAGCGCACACACCTGTCATTCTATCCGCGCGAATCGACTACAGCCGGTGCCATCCCCACAGCCCCGCGTCATCCACCACAACCGGTGTCTTCCCACCACTGCCAGTGTCATCCTGAGTTTCGCAATCCTCGGGACCCGCAGATGATCATCATCTGTGGGGTAAGCAGAACGAAGGATCTGCTTTTCGAGATGTCTCAATCACCCACAGCGTGGGTGCCCCAGGTCTCGCTTCTGAGACCTGGGATCAAATTTTCCATTCGCACAACTCTGGGTGTCCCATCCCGGGAACCCTCTGGGTGGCAGCCGCATCGTGAACTCGGTAGTAAAGCACACCACCACAGCCAGTGTCATCCTGAGCGCCGCAAGCTTGGGGCCCCACGCAGTGGGGTAAGCGGCGCGAAGGATCTGCTTTTGTCTTTCCACCACGAATGCGATCCCGTTTCGTCGGGTGCCATGGATCTTGCTCTTGAGACCTGGGAATCGGCGGGCGCGATACTAAACCCCCTCGCCGTAGCCGCCGATCACCGCCGCCTTCGCGCGTTTTCCCAGCCGAACTACCACCCGCGCCGGCAGCATCTCGAGTGGAAATGCGGAATTGATAACAACCTCGCCATCAATTCTTACGGCCTTCTCCGCAAGCTTGCGGCTGGCCTCGGCTCCGCTCGCAGCAAGTCCGAGCTGCAGCAGCAGCTTCGAAACACGAATCTGCAGCTCTCCCGCCGGACACGACGGGCTTACAAGGTCCGCATACGCGATGTGGACCTCTTCAAGATCCTCGGCCGTCTCCTTCTCCTGAAACATCCGCGCCCAATTCTCATCCGCGTGTTGTGCCGCAGCCTCACCGTGAAATCCCGCAGTGATCGTCCGCGCCAGCCGCTTCTTCACATCCATCGGATGCACTTTGCCCGCGGCGACCTCGGCCCGCAGCGCGTCTATCTCCGACTGCTTCAGGTCCGTCAGAAACACCCAGTACTTCCACATCAGCTCGTCCGAAATCGACATCAGCTTGCCGTACATCTCCGCCGGCGGCTCGTTGATGCCGATCGCATTATTGAGAGACTTCGACATCTTCTGCACGCCATCCAAACCCTCGAGAATCGGCGTCATCAGCACGATCTGCGGTTTTTGCCCGTATTGGCGCTGGAGTTCGCGGCCAGCGCCGAGGTTGAAGCGCTGGTCGGTGCCGCCGAGTTCGACATCGCATTCGAGAGCCACGGAGTCATAGGCCTGCATGAGGGGATAAAGAAGCTCGTGCAGGCTGATAGGATGCTCGGCCTGAAATCGCTTGTGAAACTCGTCGCGCTCCAGCATCTGCGAAACGGTGAAGTGTGAGGCGAGGCGGATCGTGCCCTCGTAGCCTAGCTTTCCCAGCCACTCCGAGTTGTAACGGACCTCCGTCGCTTTCTCGTCGAGAATCTTGAAGACCTGCTGCTTGTAGGTCTCAGCATTCGCGTCAATCTGTTCGCGCGTCAGCGGCTTCCGCGTCACGTTGCGCCCCGTTGGGTCGCCGATCAGCGAAGTAAAGTCGCCCACCAGAAAAATCACCGTATGCCCGAGCTGCTGAAAATGCCGGAGCTTCCGCATCAGCACAGTGTGTCCCAGGTGCAGGTCCGGCGCCGTCGGATCGAAACCCGCCTTCACGCGCAGCGGGCGCCCCGTCTTGCGGCTCTCCTCGAGGCGCTCGCGCAAATCCGAAACGCGGATAATCTCCGCCGCACCCTTCTGCAGCAGATCCATCTGTTCATCAACTGGAAGAAACGTACTCATTCTGACATTGAGTATATAAAGTGGAGCCTGCCGGAGCCCGTAGCGCGAGGAATCGCAGGATCACGGCTGAGCCGCTTGTTGTTTCTCCGCCTCCAGTACAAGCTTTCGGAACGCATCCACGGCAGGTACTCCCGGCGAGCTGAGCGCATCTTTCCCCGTATAGCGCCACACCGCTGAAGCATCGAGCGCATTGGCGCGTTTGCCTCGATACACCGCAAACACATCGTCCGCTTCGCCTACCTCGAGCTGCGGAGAGGGATTCGGGCGCTGCGCTCCGGCCGGATTATCGCCACCCATCGCCGGAATTGTGCCGACGCTGGTCCGGCTTCCTGAATCCGTGGGTTCAAAGACCACGGGACGACTGTTCGTCGGCAGTCCTCCTATCGTTGGCTGCGCAATCTTCCCGCTTCCCTTGCGAACCTCAATCACCAGGTCGGCAGTCGAGACGTCGGTGGCCAACTCAAAACGTCCCCACTTCATGAGTGCCTTCTCCACGTCTTCCTGGGCGATTCGATTCGCGTTGGGAGCGTCCACTGACATTCCGGCATCGGGATCGATGACAACGAGAGCGGTTCTCGATTGCAGCACATCTGCCGGCAACAGGATCTTTTTTTTCTTATCCTTGCCCGCAGCAACCGCACAACACAATACCAACATCAGCGAACCTGCAAGAGCTCTCTGATACCGCATGACGCACCTCCCTGGATCAATGGCAATCGGTTGTCAGTCTAGCCCATTTCGCTCGCTTCTGTTTCGATCGGGATTCGAATGGCGACCAAGAATTCCCCTATTCAGACCTTGCCAGCGCGTCGGCTTCGCCAGTTCCATGCGCCCTCCAGTCCAATCGGTCCTCATTCATGATCGCGGAGTGAAAAGTCACTTCCGTTGTCGCCGTTCAAGTTCTATATCCTCTATGCGAGGAGCCCTGCCGGTCTCCGGGAGAAACCGAATGCCTGTTCGCGTTCCGATGTGTGCTGTGCTCTCCACGGTTCTGTGGGCTTCAGTCATGATTGCGCCGCCTGCTCTCCGGTCGCAGCAGCCTCCATTTCCCCCTTCCAGCCATTGCTTCGGTTGCCACAGCAATCTCAAGACCGCCAAAGGCCTGGACGTCTCCATCGGCTCGCCATGGCGCGCCAGCATCATGGCCAACTCCGCCCGCGATCCCTACTGGCAGGCCAGCGTCCGCCGCGAGGCCCTCGATCACGCACCCGCCGCGTCGTCCATTGAGAACGAGTGCGCCACATGCCACATGCCCCTGCAGCACTTCATTGACAAATCTGCCGGCCACGACACCGCCGTCTTCTCTCACTTGCCGCTCGACGACGCTCACAATGCCGCAGCCGCAGCGGACGGCGTTTCCTGCACCGTCTGCCATCAGGCCGAGCCGCAAGGACTGGGCACGTCCGACTCCTACAACGGCAATCTCACCATCGCTCCAATCAGCCAGCACCCCCGCCCGCTCTACGGTCCCTATGCGGCTGAGGCGCGCTCCATCTCCATTCACAATCTCGCCTCCGGCCTCACCGTCACGCAGTCCGATCACCTCAAACAGGCCGCCCTCTGCGGCTCCTGTCATACCCTTTACACCACCACGCTCGACGCCTCTGGAAAGCCCGCCGGCCGCTTCCCCGAACAGATGCCCTACCTCGAGTGGATCCACAGCGACTACCACGACAAGCAGACCTGCCAGTCCTGCCACATGCCCGCTCTCGCCGATTCCGCCCCCGTCGCAACCCTCAACAGTCCGCCCCGAGAAGGCGTCCGCCGCCATTCTTTCCCGGGCGCAAACTTCTTCATGCAGGATCTTTTCGGCGAACACCGCGACGAACTCGCCGTGACCGCGTCTCCCGCAGAACTCACCTCCGCATCAACGGAGACACGTTCCTTCCTCCAGTCCCAGGCCGCACATCTCTCCCTTGGTGCGCTCACTGTCGCCCAGGGCCAACTCGCTTTCACCGTCACCGTCCAGAACTTGACCGGCCATAAACTCCCCACCGCATTCCCGTCGCGTCGCGCATGGCTCCACGTCACCGTTACCGACGCCTCCGGCCACGTCGTCTTCGAGTCCGGTCATCTCAATGCCGACGGCTCCATTGCGGGCAACCTCAATGACGCCGATCCCACCCGCTACTCGCCCCATTACTCCACCATCACCGCACCCGATCAGGTGCAGATCTTCGAGCCCGTCCTCGGCGACGCTCAGGACCGCGTAACCACCGCACTGCTGACCGCCACCCATTACCTCAAGGACAACCGCATTCTCCCCGCCGGCTTCGATAAACGCACCGCATCGCCCGATATCGCCGTACAAGGCGGGGCGCAGAAAGATCCAGCCTTCATCGGGGGCAGCGCCGCCACACGTTACAACATTCCCGCCACATCCGGCCCCTTTCACGTCAGCGCGGAGCTTCAGTACCAGCCCATCGGCTACCGCTGGGCCCACAATCTGGTGCCCTACAAAGCGGACGAGCCGCAGCGGTTCACGCGCTACTTCGACCAGGCCGCCACAAAGTCGTCCATCGTCCTGGCGCACGCTGAAACCACTGTCAACGCTGCTCCCTGAGATAGAGCCCGCCCAGTTTTTTGCGACTTCCACAACCTCACACCATCCAAGGCGCAGGAGAGGACTTCCCCATGCCACCAGTCAAAGGCCGTTCCATGCAGGTACCCGCCGCCGGCGGTGTTTTTCAACTCGTAACCAAAGAATTCCCAGAGCCGGGTCCCGGTCACGTCCGCATTCGCGTCCACGCCTGCGGCGTCTGCCACTCTGACTCGCTGACCAAGGAAGGCCACTGGCCCGGCGTTCAATTTCCCCGCGCCCCCGGCCACGAAATCGCAGGTATCGTCGACGCCGTCGGTCCCGACGTCCCTCTTTTCAAGCCTGGCCAGCGCGTCGGCCTAGGCTGGCACGGAGGCCATTGCAACTACTGTCCACCCTGTCGACGCGGCGACTTCATCCTCTGCGAAAACCAGCTCATCTCCGGCATCAACTACGACGGCGGCTATGCCGACTACGTCATCGCCCCCGCCAACGCCCTCGCCTACATGGCCCCCGAACTCAACGACGTCGACGCCGCCCCGTTGCTCTGTGCCGGCATCACCACCTTCAACGCCCTCCGCAACTCCGGAGCCCGCACCGGCGACACCGTCGTCATCTTCGGCATCGGCGGACTCGGCCACCTCGCCATCCAGTACGCAGCCAAATCCGGCTACCGTACCGTCGCCGTCGCCCGCGGACAGGACAAAGCTCCGCTCGCCAAGCAACTCGGCGCGCATATCTACATCGACTCCGCCACGCAGGACCCCGCAAAAGAACTACAGAAAATCGGCGGCGCCAACATCATCCTCTCCACCATCACCAGCGCCAAGGGCCTCGACTGGGTCATCGACGGCCTCGCCCCAGCCGGCAAGTTCATCGTCGTCGGAGCGCCAGACGGCCCCATCGTCATCAACCCATTCCCGCTGCTCCTCGGCCGCCGCACCGTCGCCGGCTGGCCCTCCGGCACCGGCATGGACTCTGAAGACACACTCAAATTCAGCGCCCTCACCGGCGTCAAATCCATAAACGAGGTCTACCCCCTCGAAAAAGCCGAAGAAGCCTACCAGCGCATGATGTCCGGCAAAGCCAGATTCCGCGTAGTGCTGAAAATCAAGAATTAGGGAATAACAGTCGGGCGGACGGAGCGACGGCTCATGGCTGATCATGGTGTCGCGCAAATAGGATGATGTCGGTTGCCCGTGAATGGGTTGAATTCTTAGCCCTTACCGCAGCTTTTCCCGAACCTCGGTCCGTATGAGATAGAAGAAGAAAACCAGGTTCAACAACCCCTGGATCAGCGCAGGAGCCATGTGCATTCGCGTGAAGATCCACAGATTGTACCCGCCGAGCATCAGCACCGCAGCGAGCGCCATCGCCCACGCCCAGCGGAAGAGCATCAGCAGTCCGCCACACGCCGCAAAGAGAAACACGGGAAGCAGCAAAAACACCGTGGGATAGTGCCCACCGACGACACCGACAATAATCACCAGCCCCAGCAACAACAAGTACAAGGAAATTGCAGCGAGTCCCGGAAATGGAAGCAGCTCCCGCTTCGGAGGCAGGGCGTTCTTCGGTTCTCCGCCTTCTTTGGGTTGCTCCACGGGTTCAGTCTTGGCGGCAGGATCCTGATCGCTCATAGGGTGTGCAGATATGCCAGCAGTTGCTGCATCTGCTGGTCGTCGAGCGCGGTGCCTGGCATGGTTCCATGTCCATGCAGAATCACCGCTGTCAGGCGCTCATCGGTAGGAGGCGCTCCCGAAGGCATGGCCTTGATCTTCGTAATGGCCTGCAGCCCCGGTCCGTGCAGACCATGCGTCGACGTGGGGTAGTGGCACTTCGCGCACGCCTGGTGAAACACCTGCGCACCCTGCGCCTCTTCCGGCGTCCATTCCGATTCCGGCTTCGAGGGCGGCAGCGACTTGCATCCACTCGTCGCGGAAAGGGCTGCGACACCTGCAATCAAACCCAGCAAACAGCTGTAAATACGAGTCTGCATTTCTCCTCTGATAATACAGGCCTTCGGTGCAGTCCAACCCATGTGCTCCAGCTCACAGCGGCCCGGAAATCCCATGCCATGCTGAAGATGTCCTGAAACTTTTCTCTGCCATGCAGCGCAAGAGATATTGTTGGCCGCGCGTCGGCAGGGTACGCGCGCGGCCGCTGAAGCCGCGGGAAGGAATCGCATGAAGCGCCGCCTCATCATCGCCGGAGTTGCTGCCGCGATACTTATCGCCGCCATCTGGCTCGTGTTTGCCTGGCAGGCGCATCGCAGCCGCTTCGACTATTCCGGCACCATCGAAACCCGCGAGATCCAGATCGGCTCGAAGATCGGCGGCCGCGTCACCGACGTTCCCGTCGAAGAAGGCCAGGTCGTGAAGGCTGGAGCCACGCTCGTACGCTTTGAATGCGATGAGCTGAAAGCCCAGCGTGCCCAGGCTGAGGCCACGCTCGAGCAAGCGCAGGCCGACCTTGACAAGATGCTTCGCGGCAACCGTCCCGAAGAGATCCAGCAGGCCGAAGCAACGGCCCGTGCGCAACAAGCCGCATTCGAAGCAGCCCGCAATGGTCCGCGTCGCCAGGAGATCGATCAGGCCCAGGCTGACTTCTCCGCCGCCGAAGCCGATGCAACCAATGCCGAAACCACCTATAAGCGCATGGAAAAGCTGATCGCTACCGACACCATTTCGCGCCAGTTATTCGACGACAGCCGCGACAAGCGCGACGCCGCAGCCCAGCGCGCCGAGTCGGCCCGTCAGCGTCTCGCGCTTCTGCAGGCTGGAACCCGCGTCGAAGACCTCAACGCAGCCGAAGCCAAATACAAGCAGGCCGAGGCTGCCGCCGTGCTCTCCCGCAAGGGCTTTCGCAAAGAAGACATCGATGCCGCCCGCGGACGCCTCGACGAAGCCCGGGGCCATGTCGCCGAGCTCGATGCGCGACTACGCGAAGCGGACCTGACTGCGCCAGCCGACGCGGTTGTTGAGGTAGTCAGCGTCCGCCCCGGCGATCTCGTCCCCGCCGGCCGCATCGTCATCACCATGCTCGAAGCTTCGCAGCTTTGGGTGAAGGTCTATATCCCCGAAACCGATCTCGCGCACGTCCGCCTTGGCCAGCACGCCACTGTTCGCGTCGACAGCTTCGGCAATCGCTCCTTTGAAGGCCACGTCGGCCAGATCGCCTCGCAGGCCGAATTCCTTCCGCGCAACGTGCAGACCAAAAGCGACCGCGAACACGAAGTCTTCGGCGCAAAGGTCTACGTCGACAACGCGCAGCAGATCCTAAAGTCGGGAATGTCGGCGACGGTGCGTCTCGAATGACCGCCATCATCGCAGCCGATCACCTGACCATCCGCTTCGGCTCCTTCACCGCTGTCCAGGACGTGAGCTTCGAAGTGGGCAAAGGTGAACTCTTCGGCTTCCTTGGCCCCAACGGCTCTGGCAAAACCACCATCATCAAGGCCCTCTGCGGACTGCTTCGACCCTCGGAAGGCACCGGCCGCATCCTCGGCATGGATATTCGTAAAGACGCAGCCGAAATTCGCCGACATGTAGGTTACATGTCGCAGAAATTCGGCCTCTACGAAGACCTCACGGTCGCCGAAAACATTGACTTCTACGCCGGCATTTACGGCCTCGACGCCAATCAGGCCGCTGCCCGTACACGCGAAGTCCAGGCCCTCACCGGCATCGAGCCGTACATGAATCGTCGCGCCGGCCAACTCTCCGGCGGATGGAAGCAGCGACTTGCGCTAGCTTGTGCCATCATTCACTCGCCTGAAGTCGTTTTCCTCGACGAGCCCACCGCCGGCATTGATCCCGTCGCCCGCCGCGCTCTCTGGGACTTGCTCTTTCAACTCTCCGGCCAAGGCGTCACCTTCTTCGTCACCACGCACTACATGGACGAAGCCGAGCGCTGCGGACGTGTCGGCTACATTTACTTGTCGAAATTGATCGCCATTGGCACCGTCGCTGAACTGCAGAAACTCCCCGATGCCAATCCCACCGGAACATCGCGAATCCAGATCACCGCGCCCAATCCCTCCGAATTGCTCGACAGCGTGCGACGCATGACCGGCATCCGCGAGGCCACCATCTTCGGCCACTCCATCCATGCGCTTGCCGAAACCGGCCATCTCGCGGACCTTCGCGGGCAACTACCGCAAGCTCACATCGAAACCATCGAACCCTCGCTCGAAGATGTCTTCGTCACTCTCACCTATCGCATCATGGAGTCGCAGCGATGAGCGCCCTATTTCGCGGTCTCGTCCCCGTCTGCCGGAAGGAATTCCTGCACATCATCCGCGACCCCGGCACTCTCTTCTTCGCACTGCTTATACCGATGCTCCAGCTTTTTCTCTTTGGATTCGCCGTCGACACCAACATTCGTCAGATCCCCACCGTCGTGCTGGACGAATCCAACACGCAGGACAGTCGCCGCCTCCTCGAAGCTTTCGCGGGATCCGACGTCTTCTATCTCAAGCTCTCCGCCCAGTCGCAGGACCAGATGTACGAAGCCGTCCGCGGCGGCAAAGCCCGCGTCGGCATCCGCATCCCCTACGACTACGCCCGCCGCCTGCAGGATGGCACCACCGCATCTGTGCTCGTCCTCGTTGACGGATCCGATTCCAGCGTAGCCGGCCAAGCCATGAGCACTGCCACCGGCGTCGCGCTGAAGGAATCTCTGGGCCGCGTCCTTCGCGATGGCGCAATGCCCATCGAAGTCCGCCCATCCGTGCTTTACAACCCGGCTACACGCTCGGCCAATTTCTTCGTTCCCGGCCTGATCGCGATTCTGCTCCAGGTGATGGCGATTCTCATGATCGCCCTTAGCCTCGTCCGCGAGCGCGAACGCGGCACGCTCGAGCAACTCACCATGACACCGGTCGCCCCACTCGGCCTCATGGTCGGAAAGATGATTCCATACGGCGTTCTCACCTTCAGCGAACTCTGCGTCATCCTGCTTGTCATGCGCACAGTCTTCCTGGTGCCGATTCACGGCAACGTGCTTCTGCTTCTCCTGCTCTCGATTCCGTTCCTGCTCACCGTGCTCGGCATCGGCCTTGTCATCTCCACGCGCGCCCGCACGCAGGCCGAGGCGTTTCAGCTTTCCATGGGAACAATTCTGCCGTCAGTCTTTCTCTCCGGCTACATTTTCCTGATCGAAAATATGCCGCCGTTCTTCCAGGGCATCAGCCGTCTTATCCCCGCCACCTACTACATCCAGATTCTCCGCGGCATCATCCTCCGCGGCGCCGGAATCGGTGAACTGTGGGTCAACGCAACCGTGCTCATCGTGATGGGCTGTGCCAGCACGTTGCTTGCGGCCAGGCTGTTCGTCAAGCAGGGCGCTCGCTAGAGAGGCGCTCACTCACTCGCTTGCCGCGATCGCCTCACAAATCTTTTCCATCGCCGGAATCTCCGCTTGGCTTCCCGGCCGATGCCCATTCACGAGAATCGAAAACGCCAGCGTCTTCCCGCTCACCGTCGTCAAATATCCCGACAGCGCATTCGTCTCGTTCAGTGTCCCCGTCTTCGCCCACAGCTTCCCCTTCAGCGGCGAATTCTTGAAGCGCCCATACAGCGATCCGTCCACGCCGGCTACCGGAAACGTGCTCCGCCACGCCGCTCCCCACGCTTGCCGCGAGGCGTACGACAGCAGTTGCGTATACGCGCGCGGAGCGATGCGGTCGTCCATGCTCATGCCTGAGCCGTCGTAGAAAAAGAAATCCGCGTCACTCACTCCCGCATCCACCAGGAACTGCCGCACCACGCGTGTTCCCTGCGCCAGGCTGCCGTCCTTCGCAAATGTCTTACCCAGCATTCTCAGGATCAACTCCGCGTGCAGATTCTGGCTCACTTTGTTCGTCACTGTGATGTCCAGCGCCACTGGCACAGAGACGTGCGTGGCCAGCGCCCTGCGCCCATTCTGCGGCGCCTCCATCGTGACGACCGCTCGCGGCGCCAGCTTCAGCGGCTCGGCGCGTTCGGCGTTGAAGTCTCCCACACCGTCGTCATAGCGGTGCGCCGAGGTTGCATTTCCATTTACTTTCACACCCCGGTGCAGCAGCGCATCCTTGAAAGCCGCCGCCGTAAACTCCGCCGGATCCTCGACAGCCAGCGGCGCGTGTAGCCCCTGTGACGGAGCCGTCCCCCATGCGCGCACTAGCAGATTGCCCGGCCGCCGCTCCAACCCCGGGTGCGGCACGTCGCCCGGCTGCACCATCGTCATGGAATTCTCGAGCGTGTAGTACTCAACATTTGGCGTCCACTGTTCCACGGTCGCGCCTGGTTTCGCCGGATCGGCCGACAGCGTCAGCTCAATCGAGTTGTCGGCAAATGAGAGCGCCGATATTGGAGCGCCGTAGCCCCACTGCAGATCATCCCAGGCCCACGCCGTTCCATAGGGTTCGCTCAGGTAGAGGCTGTCGTCGCCCACCACCGAGCCCTCCACCGTGCGCACGCCCGCCTGCTCCACCTGCTGCGCCAGCAAGTCCAGCACCTCCATCGCCCGCGGCTCCTCCTTTACCTCCTGCGGCGTGGGCGTTGCTTCGGGCTTCCCGGTTGGCGATTGCGCCGCTGGGCCGGCGGGAGTCGGCGCAGCCGTCGCCGGACTTGGCGGCTGATAGGGGTAATGTCGCGCGCTCATTGTTGGATCGCCCGCGCCGAGAATCAAAATGTCCCCGTGAAGAACGCCGCCGGCATCGATGTCGCCGCCGGCAACAACGTTGGTGGTCCACGTCATGCTCTCAACCGGAAGCAGCGCATATGCCGCCGCTGTCGTCGCCAGCTTCGCGTTTGAAGCCGGCGTAAACAGCTTGCCCTCATTCAGCCCATACAGTGGCTGTCCATCAAGGGTGGTCACGCTGATACCGAATTCCGTGTGGCTCAGTGCCGGATCCGAGAGAATCGTCTGGATCCGTTCGGCAATTGCACCCTTTGCCGGCGCCGCATGCGTGCGCTGCGTAGTAGCTGTGTGGGCTTGATGGGTCTGGGCAAAAACGCACGTGGAGTAGAGGAGAAAAAGCGCTGTGCAAAGCGCCAGCTTTCGCCGGATGGAGAGCATGAGGGGAGTGTAGCAGGACGTGATTCGGGAACGCGCTTCATCGCCGGAATAGGCTGAAGCGGTCCAGGGAGAGCCGATTTGGCGCCCATCGAATCTCAGGTTGAATTCGACAGAAGTCTTATGGCGGAGTGAACCCGTTTACGGGGTCAATCTCTATGGTTTCCCCAGCTTTCCTAAGAGCTGGGGAAACCAGGTTTTAAGTGTACGAAGGCAATCAGGCCTCGAGTCTCTGTCCGAGGAACTCCCTCGCCTTTGACATCTCAGCCTTCCACTTGACGAGCTGATCGGGTGAAAGGAAATTTGCGATACGCTGACTGATCTCGTCGCGATGCGCCTTCACTTTGGCGACGATATCGGCCCTGGTCGTGTTGGGATTTTTCTTAAGATACTCGGCAATTTTTTCGCGCGCTTCCACAAGCGCAGACTGGAGCTTCTCCTTCTGCGGGTCGGTGAGATTCAGGTCATGAGCAAAACGCTTCAATTCAGACACAACCTGTTCACGTTCTTCTGCAGTGATAGGCATGGATACATCTCCTTTGAATTGAATGAATCGGGTTAAGTACGGACGCTGCTCGTCGTACTGAGATGTCCGGGTTTTCTTGCGGAGTGAACGAGTTTGAGTTGCTTGCAGGGTCAAAATGCGGACGCTACCACTCTTGCAATCGAGTTCTGCAAGTGCTCAGCGCAATTGGGGAGGAGCAGATGCTCACCCTGCTCAAGCGGGCCACCTTTAGCGCAAGGGAGACCCGAAGGGAAGGCTAATCCTCTGTGGCAGGAAATGCAACAGCCATAGGGGGCTTCGCCCCGCTCCGGATGGAAGGCACTGGTGATGTTGCATTTAGGCGATCGCGACTACGGGGACGCGCTGCACACGAATGAAGCGACAGTAGTTTCTCTAGCCGTTGTTGCCGGCGCGCTCCGGCCGCGTGTCTTCGGCGAGGAACATGGAATGCAGGACCGCGACCTCAACCTCTGCCAGAATCTCTTCCTCTGACTTCACGAATAGCCACGCCAGGCTTTCTACGAGTTGGTCCATGCATCCTCTTTTCTTTACTGCGGCCTCTGTGCCTCCCGCGTATACGTGGGGGAAAAAGGTCGATCTGGCATTTCAGCCAGCGCAGTCTATCTTCTATCTGTGGAGTTTCTTGCTCTTTATTATATCCGTAAGTCAATTGATTTGGTATCGGGATGCAGCCGCTGGACGGAGTGAAACGCATGAGACCTGCGCCTTTCATCGCCGCTTGCTCGCCGTGCTCATAGAATCAAAGCTGGCATCTGATTGAAATTGCAGACCCCACATAGTTCTGGTTCGATTTCGATGACCTCGATGACTTCTTTGATCCGCAAAATTTCGCATTGGAAGCTGCGCACCCGCACGCTGGAACTGGGTCGCCGAACGCTCGTCATGGGCATCATCAACATCACACCCGACTCCTTCAGCGATGGCGGCCTCTTTCTCGATCCCGCAGCCGCAGTGGCGCACGCCCTGCGACTGCTCGACGAAGGTGCGGACTTGATCGACCTGGGCGCCGAAAGCACACGCCCCGGCTCTCGGGCTGGCAACGCCGCCGAAGCCATAGTCAGCGCCGACGAGGAGCAATCGCGACTTTTGCCGGTGATCGAAGGAATCCTCGCCGCCAGACCCGATGCCGTGATCTCCGTCGACACCTACAAATCCGCAACCGCGCGCTCCGCCCTCGCTGCCGGTGCAGAAATCATCAACGATGTCAGCGGATTCTCCTGGGATCCAAGAATTGCTTCGGTTTGCGCCGAGTATCGCTGCGGCGTTGTATTGATGCATAGCCGCGGCCGCCCTGACGAGTGGCAGTTGCAAGCAAAACTCCCCGCCGATACCCTCATCGAAACCGTCCGCGCTGGATTATCGAAAAGTATTGAGGTCGCAGCGCATGCCGGCGTCGCACCCGAAGCCATCGTGCTCGATCCCGGCTACGGATTCGGCAAGAAATACGATGAAAACTACGTCCTGCTCGCACGCCAGACTGAATTGCTCGCGCTCTCCCGCCCGCTGCTCGCCGGCGTATCACGCAAATCCTTCCTCGGCCAAACCCTGTCGCCACTCCATGCAGGCACCCCGGCACCCGTCGACGCTCGCGAAATCGCCGGCATCGCCGCGCTCGTCACCGCAATCCTTCACGGAGCCTCCATCGTCCGCGTGCACGACGTTCGTCCTGCCGTCGAAGCCGCCCGGATCGCCGACGCGGTGCTCGCCGCGTGCTAAGCGCTCTCAAGATCCCTTCGTTGTACCGAAACCTCCCCCTCGACATCGGACCTCATTGTGTTCCAGATCACTTCTGTGTTACCTCCGAAACGAATGGTCACAGCGAAACCGAACCCTTTGGGTCAACCACTTAGCCGCAAGTTGTATTCCGAAAGGGCGGCAAAATGGGCGATCATTCCATTAAGGGAATCATTCCTAATGGGAAGGAATCAATGAACACGATGTTGCTTCGCGTCACGCTCTACTTGCGGGCCTTAATTGAAGAAGAACAGGGCCAGGATCTTGTCGAATACGCCTTGATCGTCGCGCTCATTGCTTTTGGAGCGATGACAGGCATGGGTTATCTCTCCAAGGGGCTCAATCACGCATTTTCGAATATTGCGTCGACTTTGACGACGAACATCTCCTAAGGCTTCTTCATCAACAACCTTTAACGATATAGATCGAATCGGTTCGACGGTACGTGTCGTTCTCCGCTCGCAAAGTTGCGGCATGTTGGGCTTGTTGCGGGCGGCGGAGTGCAGCAATTACCGCTTCGACATCTCGTGCAGCTTCAAAACCGTATTCCAGTTCCGTGCAGTCCCCATCACGCCCAGCGCTTTATCCAGAGACTTGCCCGAGAACTTCGTCTCCGAAGCGCCGTCGGGCAGGTGCAGGTAGAGCGTCTGCTCCATCAAACGGTACCGGTCGCGCCGTTTCGGATACTGCGTAACAAGGCGATCCAGCTCTGCGACGGCTTCCTTGCCCACCGGCCCCGCCAGAAACCCGACATGCACCTTCGTCCCATCCACCGCTTCGGCCGCAAACGGATTCTCGCGGATCACGCGATCCAGTTGCTCATGCGTTCGCACCACAACCCCTGCCGGCGCTCCCAGCAGCTTCTCCAGCTCTGTCGCTACTGCCTTGGCCAGCGGTGCCGCCGATTCTCTCGCGTCCACCACGGCATTGCCGCTCTGGATGTAGGTTTCCACCTTCTCGAAGCCCAGTCCCGTCAGCAGCTTCCTCAGATCCGCCATGGAAACCTTTCCGTAACCGGGAAGGTTCACCGCGCGAAGAAGAATCACATAGGTTGGCATACGTTCTCCCGCCGCATCCTGCGCATCCAACATAGACCGCGCGATGGTGCACACCGGACGCAATTGCTGAAGCGAGTGTAGCGCGAGAACTTGAGAGCGGGTCCGGGCATCTAATGCACTCCGAAACAACATCGATGGCCATCGAACGAGCAAAGACCCTCGAAGAATTGGAAATCCAATTCACAGCCATCGGCACTCGGGCCAAGGCCCTGGTCGAGTCGGCTGGCCCGGACTTGTGTTCGCGCCCCCCTGCCCCTGGCTCCTGGTCAGTTGCTGAATGCCTCCAGCACCTCAACGTCATTGCCGACGCTTATTTCCCGGTCTGGCAGCAGATCATCGCCAACGCGGGTCCGCGCAAGGCGGCGTTGAACGCGCCCTACCAAACCGATTTCTGGGGCCGCCTGATCTCCTGGATTCTCGAACCGCCCGCCCGCATCCGATCAAAGACGCCGCTTCCTTTCCAGCCCCTGGATTGCAGTACCATCAACTCCGTGCTTGCCGGCTTTCTCGTGCGGCAGCAGCGTATCGTGGCCACATTGGACAGATGTCGCGGTCGCGCCATCGACGCCGTCAGTATTGCCTCACCGGTAGATAAACGTATTCGGTACAGCATCTGGTCCAGCTTCGTGGTCAACGCTGCGCACCAGCGCCACCACCTGTGGCAGGCAGAGCAAGCTCTGCAAAAGCTGCATAGCGGAAAATAGCGATACGCCCCAAAAACCAGAATCTGGCCGATCGCTCGCCGTCTGCCGACAAATCGTCGGACGCAACCCAGCGCCGATCAACAAAACAATTCGCTTGCTATGACTGATCGGATCGTGTAATCAGTTAGCAAATCAGAACCCATCTGTGATCGGGATCAAGCGGCGCTGCTCCCTGTGTGCCTCGGTGTGTGGCGGGCGAGTCCGGCATGGATCTCAGGTTCTTTCTTCATTCTTCGAGTTTCATGAAAGCCGTTCCCCAGGCGGAAGTGCGAAAGAGGCGTTATGGCCGGTCTGTGGGAGATTCAATGGGTTATCCGCAAAACTCAATGGCTTGTAGCGGTCGCAGTGATATGGTTTGCAGCTGCCTTCATCCTTGAATCGGCGGCAGCCGAGACGCGTAACCAGAACCGCGCACGCTGCAAGGATGCGAACTCCGATTTGAGTATCGACGCATGCACGGCACTCATCCAGTCCGGACGTCAAAACAAATCGGGTCTTGCCGAGATGTTCAGCGATCGCGGCAACGCGTACTTTCGTAAAGGCGACTACGACCGCGCGATTCAGGATTACGATCAGGCGATCCAACTGAAACCCGATTCAGCTCAGGTCTTCAACAATCGCGGCAACGCACTCACTCACATGAGCAGGTTTGACCGAGCAATCGCCGACTACGATCAGGCGACCCGTCTCCGGCCGGACTACGCCATGGCCTTCAACAATCGTGGCATCGTCTACGACCACAAGGGCGAATACAACCGCGCCATCCAGGACTATGACCAGGCCATAAGGCTGAAAGCGGATATGGCCGAAGCTTACAACAATCGCGGAATTTCCTTCGATGACGAAGGCGACTATGAGCGCGCCATCCGGGATTTCAATCAGGCGATCAGGCTCAAACCAGACTATGAAATAGCCTTCAACAATCGCGGTGTCGCCTACAACGACAAAGGCGATTATGACCGCGCCATTCAGGATTTCGGTCAGGCGATCGGGCTCAAGCCGAATTATCCTCAAGCCCTCAATGATCGTGGCACCGCCTACTACGGCAAGCATCTCTACGACCGCGCGATCCAGGACTACAACGACGCGATACAACTCAAACCCGATTACGCTGAAGCTTTCAACAATCGCGGCAACGCATACGATCGAGTGGGTGAGCACGACCGCGCCATTCTCGATTATGACCAGGCAATACGCCTGAAACCGAATTTCTCCGAAGCGCGGACAAATCGCGCCGCCGCCGACACTCGAAAAGACGAGTTCGAGAACGCCGCTTCAAAAGCGGCGAGATCAAAATTCTGAATGAATATGCAACCGAATTATTGCTTTTCTGTCGCCAGGTAAACCACCACTCCACTCAACAGCGCCACCATGGCTAATGCAGGCAACACTATCGAACCAACTCCACCCCACTGCGACAATGCGGCCGGCACCAGCGCATCCAGATGCAAAGCGCGCGGCAGGTCCGCAAACCAGCCCCTCAGCACGCTTCCCTTCCAGGTAAGCACCCCAACGGCCGCGACGACCGAAATCACCAGGGCAAAGATCTGCGCACCCCATATCGGCCGCGCAACTTTCTCAATCGCCGCATTCCGCCGCCGCAACTGCGCACGCCACCAGATTGCCCCGGCCGACTCCATTCGCGACGGAGGCATTGTCTGCATGTGCGACTGCTGAAATGCCTGCGCAACCACGACAAGGTCCGAACACGCCCGGCAAGCCTCGACATGCCCACGCAACTCCGACGGACATGCATCTGGCCAATAGCCCTGGTGCAGCAGCTCCGTCACTTCTCGCTCGCGCGCACATGAAAACGGACTCATGCTTTACCTCCCTGCCGCAGCAATCGCGCCATCTTGCGCCGTGCGCGGAACAGCAGCAGCCGTATGCTCGCTGACGCCAGCCCCGTCACCTCTGCGATTTCGTGGTGCGAGTATCCTTCGGCATACGCGAGCCACAGCAGCTGCCGGTCGCGCGGCCGCATCTGCGCCATCGCCGGCTCCAGCATCGCCTGCGAATCCGATTGCGCCGTGCCGCACTTCGCTGTAAACAACTCCTCTGGCAGCTGCTCGATCGAAGAGGACTGCGGGCGCCGCCAGTGATCACGCAACAGATTGGTTGCAATTCGGAACAGATACCGGCGCGCCGCCACTTCGCCATCCTCCGGGCGACTTGCGCACAGAAACCGTACATAGCTCTCTTGCGTCAGGTCGTCCGCAAGCGCTGGATCGCGGCTCACCCGCGCCAGGTAAGCCCAGAGCGACCGAGCAGTTCGCGCATAGAACGCTGCGAACTGCTCGTTATCCATCGCTGCGGCGGGCGAGCTAGCGGCAAGAGGCTGTCCCTCGCCTGCCAGCACGTTCGGAATGATCGACTCCCAGGGCATCGGCCTCTGCTTTCTCACCTTCACCGGGCTCCCCGTGACTCACTGCCTGTCCTTGAATACCGAGGAGGTGCCCAGAGGCGAATCGAACCTGCTTTGTGCCGCCGTATCCGCGGGCATCAAACCCAGCCGCGACGCCAGCAGCCACGAAACGCCTGCAGAGATGATAAAGCCGATTCCAGGCATCAGCACTACGGTTCCAAAGATCAGCATCGGCGTATCCATATCCGGACCGGCGTGTCGCAGCGACAGCAGACCGATGCCCAACAGCACCATCACAATGCCCGCCTGTAGCGGCGTCAACACGCGCGCCACGGCACTTGGCACGCGGCGGTCCTGCTCGAAGGCAATTGGAATCGGCGCTGCCTCAAGGAACTTCCTGCCCGCATCCGTTTCCATATACGCCGCCAATTCCTGGTTGCTGGTGAACTTATCGATCAGCTTGCCATGCACTTCGCTCTGCAGCTTGAAGATGCGGGCCCAGCGGCGGTTCTCAATGAACATGCGGGCCAGAAGAAAGATCGCAGTAAGGCCGCAGACGAATGCCAGGAGCGGCACGGCGTCGCCCCAAACCCGATCGAAGCTCGACTGTTGCGGCTGCGAACGATACACGTCCGGCCACACTGCCCGCTCCAGCGCCTCGTCCGGCTGTCCGTCTTCGTGCTTCAAATGCGAGAACAGGTAAAACTCGGGATTCCGTGCCACCTCGGGATGCGCCGCGAGAAATGCTGCGAGTTGCGGGTTGTTGCGTGCAACATAATCCGAATTCGAAAGCAGCGACGGATCGTGCGAAACCACCGTGGTCAGCGTCGGGCTCAGCCGCAGCAGCCGGATTAGTTCAGTTTGTGTTGCCGCAACATCGCGCTCATTGGGAGCGGGGATATTTTCGGAGGGGGAGGAGGGAGGGGTTGCTGCACGCGGCTGTGCCACACCCAGGCTGGCCAGAAGCAGAACAGAAAATGCAATTGCTGAGAGGATCCGGTACATCAGGCGACGCTTGTCCATAGTTGTCTTTCCTCGAATCGAAGTGGCCTTCCAGCCCTTCTACCGAGAACAACGAACGGACCGGTGCATTGGTTAACAAGGCTCTTTGTGCGCAACTCCATCGAGCCTAATCTCGTCTTCTAAATGGAGACCCTCTCTCACTGCCATGAAATCTCGTCTGCTCCTCTGGGGCCTGCCTCTCATTTTCTGTACCTGCGTCGTCTTCAACAGTGCTGCCAAAGCATCCGCGGCTGACCAGCTCAAGTCGCCCTGGGATGGACATCCAGTTGCGTTGACGGATGCCCCCTACACCTGCCCCGACCCGCCACCGTTCTCCAAATCGCTCAATGCGGATAGCTACTACATCGACGCGCATCATTCCATCGTCGACCCGCTGAAGAAAGCCGCCTACGAAAAGGCTGCCGAAGCGCCTGACCACCTGGGCGAGTGGACCACGCAGGCCGCCGACGCTTATCTGCGCCACGGCAGCCGGGCCGGAGCTCAATGCGTCTACACACTGCTTTCTGCGGCCGCTGCTGGGAAAGCATGGTCTGGCACGATGGCAACCGGCCAGGCTCACTACGTGCAGAAATGGCTGCTGGCCGCCGCCGCGATGGCCTACCTCAAGGTCCGCAATACCGGCGTCGGCACGCCCGAGCAGGACAAGGAAATCCAGAAATGGTTTGGACTTCTTGCCGACCAGGTCCGCGACTATGTCGACGACAAAATGAAGAACCCGAACAGCGATGCCTGGAACAACCATCGCTACTGGGCCGGACTCGCCGTTTGCGCAGCCGGCATTGCCCGCAACGACATACATGAGTTCCACTTCGGCTTGGAAGCTTTCAAGGCTGGCACGGATGAGATCGGCCCTAGCGGAGCACTGCCCCGCGAACTCCAGCGCGCCGGCATGGCGCTCCACTATCACCTTTACGCGCTCGCACCACTCATCATGCTGGCCGAACTTGGCGAAGCCAACGGCATCGACACGTACTCCGCAAACCAGCATGCCCTCGACCGCCTCGTGAATCTCTGCGAACAAGGTCTGCAGCATCCGGAGATCTTCGAGAAAGCCACCGGCGTCGAGCAGAACATGCCGGACAAAATCGCCGGAGCCACGATCGGGTGGGCTGTTCCGTACGTGAAACGCCATCCAGACGCACAGCTCTCCTCCTGGATTGCGCAGGCCGAGTACACGAGCTTCTGGCAGTGGGGCGGCCTTCCGCCGGAGTGATTTCTACGCTGGGTGGCTGCTCAAACCTACCTTCGCCCAAGAGGCGAAGACAAGACGAAACTCCTGTCGTTTACTAGATATACACTTCTCCGACGTTTACAAAATGCGCTAAACTCCTGACTCTGCGGGTCCGTGCTTCCCATGCCGTTTCCGGCCCGCCATTGAGGGGGTTTCCATGGCACGTCCTTATTGGTCGGGCAACGTTCAAATCTCGCTTGTGGCTTTTGGAGTGAGCCTCTATGTTGCCACCGAAAGCAAGGGCCAGATCAGCTTTCACCAGGTCAGCCGCCGTACCGGCGAGCGTATCCGCCACCAGAAGGTGCTGGAGAGCGCGGCCGAGAGCCGCGAGGCCACCACGGCAGTCGAGAACGACGAGATCGTAAAGGGCTACGAATACAGCAAGGGCAAATACGCCATCATCGAGCCCAGTGAGCTGGAAAACCTGCGCGTCCCCTCCAAGCACACCATCGCCGTGTCGCAGTTTGTCGACGTTGCCGACCTGAATCCCGAGTACATTGAAAAGCCCTACTTCGTCACCCCCGAAAACGAAATGTCGGCCGAGGCCTTCAACGTTGTCCGCGAGGCGCTGGTGAAGACCGGTAAAGCTGCCATCGGCAAAGTCTCATTCTCCGGCCGCGAAAACATCATCGCGCTGGTGCCCGCAGGCGCTGACAGCCCCGGCATGATGGCCTACACCCTCCGCTATCAGAATGAGCTCCGCAACCGAGCCGACTACTTCCGCGACATCAAGCAGCCGCCGATCGCCCCCGACTCTCTGCAGCTCGCTGAGACGCTGATTGGGCGCATGTCGGCCAAACTCGACATCGGCAAGTTCGAAGACAGCTATGAAACCGCGGTCAAGGCCCTCGTCGAAGCCAAGGTCAAGCACTTGCCGCTGCCTATCGACGAAGCCCCAAGGCAGCGTCCTAACAATGTCGTCAACCTGATGGACGCCTTGCGCCAAAGCATTGGCTCCGACACTCGCTCGGCCAAGAAGCCGCCGAAGAGCGCGAAGGAAGCTCCGGCAAAAGGCATCGGCATCGTAAAGACGGCTGCCAAGTCAGCCAAGCGGAAATCGGCCTGATAAGGCCTGCCGAGTTGTCTAAAACTGCCCTACGAGCTCGGCTCATACCACGTCGGCGAAGGCCCAGCCGCCTGCTCGATCGCGGGAACAAATGTCCGGTCGAGTTCGCGCACCATCGCGGCGAGGTTCTCAACAATCCTCTGCCACTGTGCAGTATCGCCGATGGGATATTGTCCGTAGTCGTCGGGAGTCACCGGAATTCCAAGCGGCGCCTTGAATCCCGCGCCTCGAACGTGAAAGATCGCGGTAACCGAATGGCTCCAGGTGCCGACGTCGAGATAGAGTTCCACAGTTAGATTTCCTTCAGTCTTCCGCGTCAGATGAAACACGCCTGTACCCCCGATGCATCCGTAGCCCATCGGCTCGAACGCCGCCACCAACGCAGGCTTGCGCGGACCGGCCGTAACTCCCGCGTTCTCTGCCCGTATGTCCGCGGCGGGCGGCAGGCTGTGCGGCAGCTCTGCCAACGCCACGACCTCCTTCATACGCGCGCGGTAATCGGCAACAATGCTCTTGACCGCCTCCTGATTCGCAGGCGGAATCGAGACCTCAAGCTTGCCATCCGGCGCGAACAATGCCACCTGCACGGTGCGCTTCGCCTTCCCACAAGCTTTGATCACGGCATCCACACTCGCTGGGTTGGGCGGCAGTTTCTTGTCCGCTTCATTCACCTCGACAACGACGTAAGCCGAAAGTGCCCTCTGGCGCCCGTTGATCCAGGCGTTGTCTGTAAGCAGCACGCCGGGCATGGAGTGCCCCAGATGCACCATCGCTGGAAGCCCGATCGACCGTTCACCGAACTCCGACGCATGAAAATGCATTGCCACGCTGGCGAGTGGATATGACCGCGGTACGCCGGCCGCGATCGCCTCCAACGTCGCAAACTCAACCATCTCGCCCGTCGCGACATTGGAAAGCATCCGGGCGCCGGGGCTCTGAGCAAAGAGCTGGCGGTGCCCCAGAAATCGCTCCATCTCCGGATAGCGTTTCAGAACCCGGTCGATCGCCGAAACGCTCTTTGCCGGCCATGTGTCGAGCAGAGTGAATCGGATCGCAGGTTCCCCCAGCCCGGTATCAAGGAACGCCTGCCGCACCCTTCCTGCCATTTCGGGGAGCGGTTCCTTCTTGCCGACAGCAAACGGAGTATGCAGGGCAATTTGCATGGTTGGGCCCTCATTCAAATGATTGAACGATTGGTTGAAATTGACGCTCTCATTACAACGAGAAGCAACCACGTCTATCAAGTTGAATTTTCAGGCGATTTAAATCACCAGCTATTTGGAAACGATCTCCCGTTGACGCGCACTATCGGTGGGGGTAGACTCCGAGCCAATCGAGCGGCTTGCTGTGGGCTGTTCCTCCCTACCGCCGATCCTACCTGGAGGATTCATCATGCTTCTCCTTACGAGGCGCTTCGCGCTCCTGCTTGCTCTCGCTCTGCCCATCACGCTGCAGGCCTCTGACTACACCTACCAGCAGACCACCCAGCTTACGGGAGGCTCGCTGCTGCACATGATGAAGACTGTCGGCGTTTTCAGCTCGCAGGCCCGCCATATCGGCGACCCCATCGTTTCCACCATCTATCTGAAAGACAACCGCCTCGCCAACGTGTCACCCGACAACATCGAGATCATCGACCTCGACAAGGAGACCATCACCAACATCGACGTCCAGAAGAAGACCTATACGGTAATGACTTTCGACCAGATGAAGCAGGCTATTGCGAATGCGCGGCAGCAACTGCAGAGTCAGCAGGCCAAGCAACCGGTCCCGCAGCCCGCGCCGGATCCAAATGCGCAGAATGTGAAAATGAGTTTCGACGTAAAGGTGCGCAAGACAGGCGCGCAAAAACAGATCAGCGGTCTCGATAGCAACGAAGCCATCCTCACCATGACCATGACGGCGACCGATACGCAGACCCAGCAATCCGGAAACATGGCAATCACCAACGATATGTGGATGGTGCCGGCGATTCCCGGCTACGACCAGGTCCGGGACTTCTACAAGCGCATGGCTCTGAAGATGGTCGACGCCGGCACCATCGGCCTGGGTTACGACTTCAGCAAGATGCTGGCCCAGAATCCCGGCGCTGGGCAGGCGCTCGGCGATATGGCCAAGGAGATGCAGAAGCTCGACGGCGTCCCGATCATGCAAGTGATGCGTATGGGCACCACGGTCAACGGTCAGCCTTTGCCCGCGGCATCTGAAGCACCCACGCCCGCTGCACCGGCCGGTCCCAGCGCGGGCGACGTGGCAAAGCAGGGCATGACATCCGCGCTGACCAGCCACTTCGGCTTTGGTGGATTCGGCAAGAAAAAGCAGGACCCGCCTCCCGATCAGAATCAGAATGCGGCCCAGGCGCAGCCAACCAGCGCCATCCTGATGGAAACCCAGATCACCACGTCCAACTTCTCTTCGGCCCCCGTCGATCCCTCGCACTTCGACGTTCCCGCCGGATACAAGCTGATCCAGCCGCAAATCCAACCCCCAGCGACACCTGCTCAATAGACAAGTTACAAGTACGTATGTGCACCATCTGGCCGCAGTTTCATTGCGGCCGGATTGGGAAGGCGCGAACTCCCAATCCGCATTCAAAAGCAGCGCCCAAGCGCTCCAAAATGCACTAAAAGTTAGTGATCTTTATTGTTTTCTACTCATTCATTCAAAAGATGTTACGCATCTCACTTTGAAACCGTGAGATGCGCCTCCTTCCATTTCCTGCCGTTGCCACATCGAGACGGAATCGGGGAGCGGCCACCCGGATTGGCCTTTCCTCACCGCTTCCTTAGAACGCAAGGGTTTAGAATCGTTCTGGCGTCGGAGACGTTGGCGCCGCTTTTGCCCGCACAGCTCACGCTGCGGCGGGTAGATGTGTGTGACTTTTCAGGAAGCGGGCAGGATGCGAGCGAAGACGGCGGTAGTGCTGGGCGCCCAGTGGGGCGACGAGGGCAAAGGCAAGATTGTTGACGTGCTGAGTGAGCGCTTCAGCGCCGTGGCGCGTTATGCTGGCGGACACAACGCCGGCCACACCGTAATCCACGGCGGCCAGAAATTTGTCCTTCAGCTCATTCCCTGCGGCGTGTTGCGCCGGGGCTGCAAAGGCATCATCGGCAACGGCGTCGTACTTGATCCGATCGCTTTTCTCAAAGAAGTGGCCAAGCTGCGCGGACTCGGCGTCGAAGTCGACGGACAACTCTTTGTCTCGAATCGCGCGCAGGTGATTTTGCCCTACCACCGCATGATCGAACTGGCGGCCGAAAGCGCCCCGGGACGCAAGCGCATCGGTACCACCAGCCGCGGCATCGGCCCTGCGTATGAAGACAAGATGGCGCGCAGCGGCCTGCGCATCGTCGATCTGCTGAACACATCGCTGCTGAAGACGCATATTGAGGCAGCCTGCGGCGAGAAGAATGCAATCGCTCACGCGCTATTCGGCACCGATCCGCTGGATCCGGAAAAGATGTATGAGGAGTATGCGGCGGCGGCCGAAGAAGTGCGCCCGTTTGTTGCCGACACTGGCCGGATGCTGCACCAGATCATAGCCGGCGGCGGCTCGGTAATGTTCGAAGGCGCGCAGGGCACCATGCTTGACATCGACCACGGCACTTATCCGTTTGTCACCTCATCGTCGGCAACGGCGGGCGGTGCTTCGACGGGTACAGGCGTGGGGCCGACCGCGATCGGCACCGTGATTTCGGTGACAAAGGCGTACGTGACGCGCGTCGGCGAAGGTCCATTTCCGACCGAGATTCACGATGCGATTGGCGACCGGCTTCGCGCGCGCGGCAACGAGTACGGTGCGGTCACGGGAAGGCCGCGGCGCTGCGGATGGCTCGACATTCCCCTTCTGCGCTATTCAAACCTCGTGAACGGCGCAGAGTGGCTGGTGGTGACGAAGATGGACGTGCTCGACGAGCTCGAGGAAATTCCGATCTGCGTCGGCTACCAGGTGGACGGCAAGGTGAGCGACGAGATTCCGGCGGACGTGCAGGGGCTGGAGCGCATCAAGCCGGTATATACCACTCTCAAGGGTTGGCGCTCATCCACGGAGGGCATCACAGAGTTTGATAAGCTGCCAAAAGCCGCGCAAGAGTATCTTCGCTTCCAGGAACGCGAGAGCGGCGCGAAGATCGGCATGGTTTCCACAGGGCCCGACCGCGAGCAGACGATGGTGTTGCCCGAATTTGCTGCGGCACTCGACGAGATTCACGCATAAACTGAATTGACTGCCGAGGAATTCACTTGGTATGAGGAAGTGCCCCCAATGATCAGCTTTACTGTCCGGATAAGGTTCGCCCAGCAGGATCGGGCGGAGATTGCCGAGATTTTGCACGCGCTCACCGAGGCGTCGCGCCAGGAGCCGGGATGCGTGAGTTACATTCCGCACTGGGTGCAGGGCGAACCGTGCACAGCCCTGATCTACGAGCAGTACCAGGACCAGAAGGCCGAAGAGGCGCATCGCCAGTCGCCTCACTTCAAGAAGTATGCCGTCGCCGGCCTGTACCAGAAGATGCTGGAGCGCAACCGCGAAGACCTCGCCGCGCTGGCTTGAGCCGAATCCTCGAATCATTGAATTAAAGCGACCACAAAAGACTGCGAATTTCTACGGATGCCCCATCCGATTGCGCGGATATGACCGAGGGGCTTTTGCAGAGTCAAACATTGTGAAGACATATACCTTTGGTCACGTCACTCAATGACCGTAAGGATGTCTCGCGATGGCGTTTGTGATGCGACACATTGACCCATACGGCAGTTCGGGGATACTATCCGTTACGCCTATGGGAACGCTGAAGGCAAGGTCGTTTGCAGACGTGAGCCGCCACCTCGCGACGCGTTTAGCCGTTTTGGTATTACTCGCCGCCGCATCGCTGCATGCCATGCCGCGCGCCGAGCGGCATGAGACTCGCCACCAGATCGACCAGCTGGAAGAAGCCTGGCGCAGCGCCGTCCTGCACGGAAATATCTCCGCCATGGAATCTCTGCTTGCCGATGACTACATGGCCATTACTCCCACCGGCATCCTGCAATCGAAAGAGCAGGCCCTGGCCAATCTTCGCGCGGGCACAGTTCATTTCAACTCGATAGATCTGAGCGATCGAAAGGTCCGCCTCTATGGAACGACGGCGCTGGTAACGTCGCGCGCCGAAGTCGCGGCCACCGGCCCCGATGGCAACATCTCCGGCAGTTACCGGTACACCCGCGTCTATGTGAAGGACGCGCATGGCGTGTGGCGCATCGTGAGCTTCGAGGCAAGCAGGATCAGGGAACCCGTCGAGCACCGGTAGTCCCACATCTCAGATTTATTCGTTCCGGCCGGATTCTGTTCGTAGGGCCTCAACGGTTTTGTGATTGTGTCTTTTGCTGGCTCGCCAGAACTGCTTTCCCGCGCGTGCGCCCGTCCCACTAAAATAAGCCGATGCCTGAACTGCCCGAAGTAGAAACGATTGCGCGCGGCGTGGATGCGCGTGTACGCGGCGACCAGATTGTCGATGTGTGGTTCGGATCGCATCGCGAACCCTTTAAGAATTCGCCCGGCAGTCAGGCGACGGGATTGCGAGAGCGCCAGGTTCTCGCGGTCCATCGCACCGGCAAACACATTGTCATGGAGTTGAGTTCGCTGTCGGAAGCCGCAGCAAATGGCGGGCGCCTGGTGCAGCAGAGCGGCGTCACAGCGCAATGGATCGTGCATCTGGGCATGACCGGGCGCCTGCTTGTGACGACGCCGGAGGCACCGGTGGAAAAGCACACGCACGCGCGGCTGACACTCAAGAGCGGCCGCGAATTGCGGTTTGTGGATCCGCGGCGATTCGGGAGGCTCGAATTTCGCGATTTGGGTAAAAGCAATGGCTTCGCGGGTCCGGGAGCGGAGCCGCTGACGATTGCGGCCGAGGAGTTTGCCGAGTTGTTTCGCGGGCGGAAACTGGCGATCAAGGCAGCTCTCCTGAATCAGACGCTGCTGGCGGGCGTGGGCAACATCTACGCGGACGAAAGCCTGTTCCGGGCCGGAATCCGTCCGCGACGCCGGGCGGGGCGGCTTACGCGCGTGGAGCTGGAGAAACTGCGGCAGGCTCTGCGCGAAGTTCTGGAGCATGCCATCCGGCTGGGCGGGTCGTCAGTCTCAGACTATGTTGATGCTGAGGGAGTGCGTGGCTTCTTTCAACTTGAGCATTGTGTGTATCAGCGGACCGGGGAGCCGTGTCGCAAATGCGGGAGCCCAATCAAGCGAATTGTGGTGGCAGGACGAAGTACTCATTACTGTGCGCGCTGTCAGGGCTAGGTCGGGAATCTACTGTTTTTTGAAGTTAGGTACCGTATGTTTACCAGAATCAAAACATTACCCCAATCTCGAATCGGTTAACTAATTGAAACTAAAAGCAATTCTGAACGGCATGCCGATTGCTATCTACCAGGGTGCCAGTGATGTACCGGCTGCTGGAAAAAATTCCGGCCAGCCCGCAAAAAACAGCAGACGCTCGGCAAGAGCAACCGCCAAAGCAGCGGAGGACCGGCCGGGAGAGCCTGTAGAAGGCGCGGTGGAGATAACCACCGCCCATAATTTGCTGGGAGGCCAGTGACCAGCGCAGGGACGCGAAACGCCACTCAAAATAGTGGCGTTTCGTGCGTTTGGAGCAGTGCAGCCTACCGCTTGGCGGGCGAATCCGACCTTGAGCACCGAGGCGTTGGCTCGCTGTTACGCTTGTACCGCCGGGAAAGAAGGCGCACTTGCGCGGTCGCTTGGGAGTCTGTAGTATCGAGATTGCCTATCAAGCGGCTGAAGCGAACCACCCGGAATCGGAGCAGAGTCGGCTCGCCGCTGACAAAAGATACTTCGCAAACAGAACCGGCGCACCAAACCGGAGGCCGCGAAGAATCCTATAGGACAGGCATCGCCCCAGGAACGCTGGCCGAATCGTACCGATCCAGACAACCGGAGAGTGCCGTTGCGGGTGAGTCGGGCAGAAGGCTTAAGCGTTTCGAATAGATGTTTGACCCTGGAGTCGCATCGAAGTTGTAGCGTCGTTTTTCGCAGGAATTCCTGGTGGCAGCGATTGTCGAGGGAACAGACGAGAATGGCGCGATGCACCGGGCAAGAAAGGTAAACCCACTGTTAACGCGTCGTGGGTACGCAAATGTCGTGGTCGATTGCGCCCGGGAGCATTATTCCTCGGGCAAATTGCGCAGCATCATCGACAAGCGGAGAGCTACCCGCCATGGTGTCTCGTGTTTAAGCGGGACGAACGGCAGGGAAAGGGAAACTCAGCAACCCGAGAGTTGAAAAGCTGAACCAAGAGATTGAATGCAACCTATAGCAAAGTGCCAGGAAGTGCACGCATGACAACAGAACCGACGGTGCCCCAGCAAGATCTGGGGTCGTCCCCGACGAATGGTCAGGGACAGTCGCAAGGCCATCGGCGCCGCAGGCGTCGTCGCAAAAACAAGTCGAACCAGCCCGGCGGGCAGCCTCAGACCCAGCAGCAGAATCCGCCGCAGCCGGCTCAGCCGCAGATGCAGGCTCCTCAGCAGCCGCAGCAGCAGGGTGGACCGCCCAAGCAGCAGGCTGCCGGCCGGCATCGGAAGAAAAAGAAGTTCTTCCAGCAAAAGACGAACACTCCGCAGCCGGGACCGGGCAACAGCATCGCTCCGCAGCACAATGGCCGGCGCAAGGAGAGACAGAAGGGTCCGCGAACATTTGTCGGTCCGATGGACCACAGCTACCGCACCGTGAATGGCAATGTAGCGGATGGACCGCCGTCCACGATTCCTACTTCCAGCAACGGACACCATGGCGGCTACTACGGCGATGTCAACGTCGGCGCTCCGACTCTCCCTATGAAGGCAGATGCACCAACCCGCATCTTCTGCTTCATCGACGACCTGTTCTTCCAGGCGAAGATTCAGGAGACGGCGAAGAAACTCGGCGTGAAGGTGGAGTTTGTGAAGGGCGAGAAGGAAACCGTCACGCGGATCCTCGATACACCCGAGGGCGAGAAGCCCACGCTGGTGGTCTTCGACCTGAACAACCTGAACGCTAAACCGATGACGTTGATTCCGAAGTTCAAAACCAAGTTCAAGAAGGCGACGTCGATCATCGGATTCCTTAACCATCTGCAGGGTGATCTGAAGATGAAGGCCCTTGAATCCGGATGCGACACAGTAATGCCGCGATCTGCATTCTCGCAAAGCCTTCCCAACCTGCTGCGCCGATATGGATTGGAAGAGGAAGACGAGTACGCGCCACAACCGGTTTAGAAACCGACTAGGTGGTGAAGGCGAAGGGCGTCCGTGCGGCGGACGCCCTTCGTGTTTGTCTGCGAATTTCGAGATGTTCCGAAATTCGCTATCCCGGCGGCCAGGTCATAGGGCGTCCCCCGAGCAGATGGACGTGGATGTGATCGACGGTCTGCCCGCCATCTTCTCCGGTATTGATCACGGTCCGATAGCCTCGATCCAATCCCTTGGAGCGGGCTATCTCAGCGGCTACCCAGTGCAGATGGCCGACCAGGGCGCTGTGTTCTCTGCCTGCATCGGCAATGGAACTGATGTGCTCGCGCGGCACGATAAGCACGTGCACCGGGGCCTGCGGATTGATGTCGGCAAGGGCGTAGCACTGGTCGTCCTGGTAGACGGCCTTGGAAGGGATACTTCCCTCGATGATCCGGCAAAAGAGGCAGCTCATTTCGGGTTCAGTCTACACGAATCTACTGACCGGTTCGAAATGTAGCCTCTGGCTTCAAGGGTCGGAATGCGCCACGCCATTGAAGCTTGAGGAGCCTGTCGATACCAGATGGCATCGGTTGCACTTAATTTTGCGGGGCTGACTCTTGCGTTTTTGCTTCCTCCCTGGCTTCGAGAAAGCGGTGAATGGTCTGGGAGAGATTATGTTTGAACATCTGCACGGATGCGAAAGGGACATGGACAAGCCGATGCTTGCCACTTCTTTCCATCAACTGGGCGACTCGGCGATTCCGATCGACGTTCATGACAATGAACAAGCCGGACTCCCCGGACACACGGACAACCTCCCCTGATATTGGGACTTTTCTGGGATGGCGATCCGTTTTAATCACAATGCAGGAAATGGCGGAACTCACCAGAGACCTCAGTAAATGAGTGACTTCCAGCGACCCCCCTTTCTTGCATGATCGCACCATTGGAGAGATGCCGGCTTTGAAGACTGAGGTTGTGTGGCGGACTTCGTATCTGATTGATTCGTTAATAATTGCAGCGTCTTATAGATATCTACCTATTGCTTCGGAGTCCGGGCGGCGCCCTCTGCAGCGGCCGCTCCATCCGGAAGATGAGATCCCAGAGCAAAGTCACAGAATCGCAAAGCGAGTGGCCGCGGCGATGGCGAATGCTGCCAGATACAGATAAAATGAACTCAATCCCCGATCCGCTCAGCGCTGTTGCACGAGAAGAACGACCCTTACAACGTTGAAGTTCGAATGTGCGGAGTCGGAATTTCAAGACATTCGAACTGGCGCGTGTTGCATCTGCACATCGTGCGTTGAGGGTTTACCTGTGGCAACTGCAAATATCCTTCCTATTTACACGAGACTCACTCAGAGGATCCTCGGCAAAGCTGCGAGCCGGCGCGAAGCCGGCAACGCCGAAATATTGAGGGGGCTGAAGTTGTTCTGGCTTGAGCTAAGCTGCCCGACGCATGCTTGGAGCTGGCCGCGTACAAACAACGAAGAGCGCTTCGAGGGGTTCGATGCACACCAGACGTGCCACAAATGCACGTCGCGGCGATTCTTTGACACGCGCGAGTGGCACGCGGGTCCGATCTATAAGCTGCGCCGGGAACAGGCGGCGTAGATTTCCAACCGACCCGCGGCACTGGTCAAAGCGTTGAGCAACCCAACCGGGTAGCGCTCCCGGTGCAGTATGATGCGGCCGTGCCTCCCCACAGAGACGACCGTGGCTTGCTTGCCGTGGCAGTGGGTGACGGCCGATTTCTCATCGCGCTGACCGGCATTGCTCTCGCGTTGAGCGGTGCCTTTGCGATTCTGCAGTCCGTCTCTGGCCAGCTGCTGCCACAGGACAGTCATGCGATCGGGATGGATTCGACGGCGTTGATGCATGCCGGAAATACCCGCCTGCTGGGTTTCATGTTTCATGATCGCGTAGCGTATGGCGGAACTCTGCTGGCGATCGGGATGGGGTATTTGTGGCTAGCTGCGTTTCCCATGCAGTCGCGAACAGCGTGGGCGTGGTGGGCTCTGGCGTTTTCAGGGGGAATCGGATTTCTGGCGTTCCTGACGTACCTGGGACAAGGCTATCTCGACAGCTGGCACGGCGTTGCCACTCTCTTCCTTCTTCCTGTATTTCTCCTTGGACTATGGCGAAGCCGGCCGGAGGTCTTGTCGTTGCGATCGGCCTGGCGAGAGAAAGCTCATAGAGATTCCAGTTGGGCCAGGTGGGGCCGAATCCTGTTGGGCGTTTGCGCACTCGGTATCATTCTGGCCGGAGCAACCATCGCGGTTTTTGGAATGACGCGAATCTTCGTTCCGTCGGACTTGAGGTTCATCGGTCTGGACGTAGGCTTTCTGCGCCATATTTCTCCGTCACTGATTCCGGTAATCTCACACGATCGATCGGGGTTTGGGGGCGGTTTGTGCTCAATCGGATGCCTGCTGATCTTCATGGCGCGTTGCGCTGAACTCAACCGAAGCTTTGTAGAGATCGTCGGGCTGATGGGTTGCGCAGGTTTTGGCGGATCTATCGGCGTGCATTTCGTGGTGGGCTACGTTGACTTTTTTCATCTGCTGCCGGCGTTCCTCGGCTCGTTCCTCTTTATCGTTGCAGAGACCATGCTTTGGGTGGGTTGGCGGCAGATGCGTCCGCAAGCCCGGAACAATCGGGCGGAGGAAGACATGGCACGGGCGGCGCAGTGAGCGAGGAATAGTGAGTTGCTGGGGCGCAATGTTGAGCGCGAGTGCGGAGACAGAGTTTTCTGTTCAGCGAATGACCACGCACTGCGGCGCCAGCATGACTAATGCGCAGGGATGGCGGCGGCCGCGGTAGCGACAGGGCAAGGACCGAAGTCCTTCTTCAGCATCTCCACTTTGAAGACCTGGGGGCCGGTGCTGTCCTTGGTCTTCTTGATCTTCGAACCGTGAATCTTGATTTTGTCGCCGACCTTGATACTCGCCGCGTCGCCCTCAAGCGAGTAGGTCTTCGCGTCGCTGGTTCGCAGCTCGATCCCTTTCTCACCCGCGACGACACATCCGTTGAGAGTGTGATGGCTGCGGCTGATTTCGACCGGCACGATGATGGCCACGGCGATGACCGCACCGACGCCCACAGCAGCGCCCACCACCTCTCCCGTGCTTGGGCCAACGTTAATTTGGCATTGTGTAGGCGATGTTGAGCCCGAACACAGGAGGGCCGTAAGGACCGCAAAAGCACTGACGCCCACTCGGCGCCTCAAAAGTTGATTTGGCTGTTGAGATTTGCGCGTGAGATCAGGCGACCGAGACTCGTACAAGGTGTCCTCCCTGTGTCGACAGCTTTCAGTGACTACGGGTGGCCCGGGGCAAAACAGTGCTCCGCCGATTTTTTGAACAACAGAACTTGTTTCGTTCAAGTGGGGAAGTGGAAACGTTGCGAAAGTATGCAACTTTGCCAGCGTCACATGCAAGCCAATTCCGATGCGCGCGATCGGGGTTTAGCTGGTGTGGTCGAGGATGATCTTCCAGCCATGCGGGCCTTTGCGCCAGACCAGCGAGAAGATGCCGTCGTCTTTCTTGGCTTCGCCCTTGGCGGCGCGTTCAAGATGGAATTTGCCGGTGACGAGAGCGATTTCGGATTTACCGCAACCGGAGGCGAGCAGGCGGATGTCGAGATCGCTGAAACTCAGTTTCCCCATCTGCTCGGGGCTGGTGTAGTTCAGCATGTAACGCTCCCGAATTGGCTGAAAGCCCTTGCGAAGGGTTAAGCCGATAAAGGTGGTATCCGGTGAATCCTCGTAGGCCTGCATGAAGGCGGGAATGTCGGCGCGATTCCAGGCTTCGGTCTGGGCCATGATGGCGGCGTGGATTTCAGTTTCGTCAGCTGCGGCGGCTGCAGCCTGGTGATCGGGTTGTGCCGGGGACGTGGGTGCGATGGCAATAAGCAGAAAAGCCAGTACGGGCAGGGCGCGTTTCATGGTCGGGCCTCCGGGAATGGAGTCTTTGAGGAAAGCTTACAACGCGCGGGTGGCGTGCTTTCCCACCCTTGTTTCGCAAGGATGGGGCACCCGCAATCGAGAAACGCAACCGGGCGCTAACAAGTCTGGGTTGCCCTACAATCTGAGTATGGCCGCTTCCGCTGAGACTTCCCCATTTCGCGTAGTGCACACGGTTTGTTCGCATGACTGTCCCGATAGCTGCGCCGTGCTGGTTTCAGTAGACGCGACTGGCCGAGCGGTCAAGGTGCAGGGCGATCCTTCGCAGCCGGTGACGCAGGGATTTCTGTGTGGCAAGGTGGCGAAATACCTGGATCGCGTGTACTCGCCGCAGCGGATTCTCTACCCGCTAAAGCGCAAAGCGGATGTCGCCAAGGGGCCGCTCGATAGAGGCAAGGAACACGAGGCATTCGAGCGGATCAGCTGGGATGAAGCGCTGAGCGCGATTGCGGCGCGGCTGCAGCAGATCAGCGACGCACACGGACCGGAGTCGATTCTGCCTTACAGCTATGCGGGAACGATCGGCGTGCTGGGTTTTGGGTCGATGGACCGGCGCTTCTTTCATCGGCTCGGCGGGAGCCAACTGGACCGCACGATTTGCTCCGAAGCTGGCGGGGTTGCGTGGAACCTGGTGTACGGGAAGAAGCTGGGGACGCCCACCGAAGACTACAAGCTGGCCAAGCTGATTGTGGCGTGGGGCGCGAATATTCACGGCAACAATATTCACCTGTGGCCCATGGTGGAACAGGCGCGTCGCAACGGAGCACGGTTGATCGTCATTGATCCCTACAGGACGCGGACCGCGGCCCTGGCGGACTGGCATATCGCGATCCGACCGGGAACCGACGCGGCTCTGGCGCTAGGGCTGATGCACGTGATCCTCCGCGAAGGCCTGGAAGATCGCGCCTATATCGCCGAGATGACACACGGGTCTGAGCAGCTCGCGGAGCGCGTGCGCGAATACACGCCGGAGCGCGTCGCGAACTGGACGGGAATGACCGCCGGCGAGATTGAGCAGCTGGCGCGCGAGTATGCAACGACGCGCCCGACTGCGCTGCGGCTGAACTATGGTGTGCAGCGAAGCGAAAACGGCGGCACGGCAGTGCGTGCGGTGGCGATGCTGCCTGCTCTGACCGGCGCGTGGAAGTATCGTGGAGGCGGCGGTTCGCTCTCGACCTCGGGGGCGTTTGCCTGGAACAAGCGGGAGCTGGAGAGGCTGGATCTGGCTCTGGATTCGCCACTTGGGCGGCCCGCACGCGTGGTGAACATGTCGTTGCTGGGAAAAGCGCTGAATCAGGGATCAGAGGTCAGGGACCAGGGATCAGAAAACCCGGCCTCGGCCGGTGAGGATGTGCTCAGCGGTGGACCACCGGTGAAGGCGCTGTTTGTATATAACTCGAATCCGGGGGCGGTAGCTCCGAACCAGAATGCTGTACACCGCGGTTTGGCGAGGCCGGATCTGTTTACCGTGGTCCACGAGCAGTTCTTCAATGACACCACGGATTACGCCGATTACGTGCTGCCGGCGACAACGTTCCTCGAGCACACGGATATCCAGGGCGCCTATGGACACTACTTTGTGCAGCTCTCGAACAAGGCCATTGAGCCGCCGGGCGAGGCGCGGTCGAATGTGTGGCTGTTTGGGCAGCTTGCGAAATACATGGGATTTACTGAGCCGTGCTTCCGCGACACTGAAGAGCAGTTGATCAGGCAGGCGCTTTCGGTAGGACTCGACGGACGTTCAAAGAACAAAGAAATGGAGCATATCAGCCTGGAAGACTTGCAGGAAAAGGGACACATTCCGCTCGCCTTTCATCAAGATCCGGAGAGTGATCCCTTCATGCCGTTTGCGTCGGGCCCGCTCCCGACACCTTCGGGGAAGGTCGAGTTTTATTCCGAGACACTGGCCGCAAAAGGACACGACGGGTTACCGGCTTTTGTGCCGCCGACGGAGTCTCGATGGAATGGAAATGCGGAGCGTTTTCCCCTGGAGTTCCTGAGCCGGAAGGCTGATAACTATATGAACTCGACGTTCGCGAATCTCGAAGGCCACCGCAAGATGGAGGCGCGAACGAGCCAGCGGCTGGAGATGCACCCCACGGATGCGAAGGCGCGGGGAATCGCGGACGGTGACACGGTCCGCATCTGGAACGATCGCGGAGAGATTAAGCTGGCGGCACTTGTGGATGGCATGGTGCCCGAAGGTGTTGTGGCAGGACGGCTGGACTGGTCCAAGTTCAATGAAGGCGGCGTGAACGTGAACGCGCTGACCAGTGAGCGGCTGACGGACCTCGGCGCCGGGGCTACGTTCTACTCGGTTCTGGTGGAAGTTGCGAAGGCTTAAGACCTGCAGATCGCTCGCTCAGAAAACAGAACACTTGCGAGGAGATCGTACTTCGCAATGGCCTGCTGCAAGCGCCGGGCAAACATCTGATAAAAGGCGGTAGACTGAAACCATGTCGTCGTGGATACCATTCGTTGTCGTCCTCATCTTAGCCATTGGCTATTTCTATATGAAGCGTGCCGGCCAGATTCCATCGCAAGAAGCGGAAGAGTACCTGAAAAATGGAGCAATGGTGATCGACGTTCGGAGCGCGAACGAGTTTGAGTCGGGACATATTATGCGGGCTTACAACGTCCCGCTGGATCGCCTTGAAATGATGGTAGGGACCGTAGCCAAGGATAAGAACAAAGTCCTTTTGCTGCATTGTTCGACCGGTGTTCGCAGCCGTCTTGCCAAGAAAAGGCTTGAGGAAATCGGGTATAAGAACGTCTTCAACCTCGGATCGTACGACCGCGCCGGTAAGATTATCACTGGCGCCAGTCACTAAATCTCACACGATAGAAAATGAAAGCTGCGTTTCAGTTGCGACTAGCGACGGAAGAGGATATTCCAGCGCTGCACGCGCTGATTGAGGCGTCGGTGCGCAGGTTGCAGGCTGATGACTACACGCCGGCGCAGATTGAAGGCGCTCTGGGAAGTGTGCTGGGGCTGGATACGCAGCTGATTCGCGACCGGACCTACTACATCGCTGAGAATCTCGACCAAAACGCAAAAGCGCGGAGCGCAGGATGCGGCGGATGGTCGAAGCGAAAGACGCTCTTCGGAGCTGACGCCGGACCGGGGCGGGAACCAGATCTGTTGGCTCCGGCGATCGACGCGGCGAAGGTACGCGCTATTTTTGTGCATCCAGATTTCGCGCGGCAAGGCCTGGGGTCGTTGATTCTGGCAACCGTAGAGAACGCAGCGCGGGCATCCGGTTTCACGCGATTCGAGATGGGGTCGACGCTGACAGGCGTGCCGCTCTACCGGCTGAAGGGGTATGTAGAGATCCAGCGAATCGCGGTGCCACTGAAGAATGGCGAGGCGCTGCCGGTGGTGAAGATGGTGAAGAGCGCGGGCTGATGGTGCCGCGATGACCTTGCTTCGTAGCCAGGACATGCGGGACCACAGAACCGCGGGATTCAGCTTCCCGAAAGCCTTTCGATCGCCATCCGCGCGGGTGATCCCTGCGGAGCAGCACGCAAATATTGCACTGGCCAACTCGCCGTCTCGCCTAGCGCAGCCGCTGCATGCAGAGGCCAATAAGGGTCGCGCAGCATCTCCCGCGCCAGCAGAACCATGTCGGCTTCACCACCAGCGATGATCTCGTTCGCTTGGCTCGGCTCCGTGATCATGCCTACAGCAGCGGTTGGTATTCCAGCCTCTTTACGAATTCGCGCAGCGAACGGTACCTGGAACCCCGGCCCGACTGGAATCTTCGCGTTCGGAACCTGTCCGCCCGACGAAACGTCCACCAGGTCAACGCCATGCTCGCGCAGCCGCCGCGCCAGCTCGACCGACTCATCCGGTGACCACCCGCCCTCGGCCCAGTCCGTCGCCGAAATCCGCACAAGCAGCGGCAAGTGATCGGGCCACGCTGCGCGCACCGCATCGACCACTTCCAGCAACAGCCGGATGCGATTGTCGAAGCTGCCACCATACGCATCCGTGCGCTGGTTGGCAAGCGGCGAAAGGAATTCGTGAAGCAGGTAGCCGTGCGCCGCGTGAATCTCGACAAAATCGAACCCCGCGCTTGTCGGCCCGCCGCGCTGCATCCGCAAATGCGCTCACGACGCCGGCAATCTCCGGCCTCATCCAGTTCCTTCGGCACCGCGTAGGTTGGCGAGAACGCAATCGGGCTGGGCCCCAGCGGCTCCCAGCGGCCCTCCTCCGGCGTCAGCAGCCGCTCTCCGCCAAACGGGGCAGTCATGCTGCCTTTACGCCCCGCATGCGCCAGTTGAACGCCCGCCCGCGCGCCCTGCGAGTGAACGAATCGCGCGATCTGCTCGAGCTTCGCAATATGCTCGTCGTTCCAGATGCCGAGGTCGTTGATCGAGATGCGGCCCTCCGGCGTCACCGCCGCGGCTTCGGTCATCACCAGCCCCGCCCCACCCTGCGCGCGGCAGCCCAGGTGCACAAGGTGCCAGTCGTTGGCGAACCCGTCTTGCGACGAGTACTCGCACATCGGCGAAACTCCGATGCGATTTGGGAACACAACTGAACGCAGCTGAAAAGGAGAGAAAAGAGGATGGCTCATAAGGTATTTAGTATTCCGTTCTACTAAGAGATGAGTTTGCGACTAACTTCGACGCTCAAAATCATTTGGCTGTCAAAAGAGCCGGCAAACCGGCCGACCTTTGCCCAAATGGCCCCTCGTAATGGCGCGTGAATCAACAGAGATGCCCTTTTCCGAGATCTTATATTCGACCATGACAGTGGCCGGGATTTCGTTCCGCCGTCGGTGGTAGCGGTGGAGAGGCTTCACTGTTGATCAAAGTGTTACTGACGAGTGGGCCACAATCCTACCTGAATCGCAACGTTGGACAAATCTTCTTGGCACACAACAGGGAAGAAATGAAAGAGATAGCAGCACTAGAGGTGCAGTCCAATTACCTGCTCTGGAGTATTGAATCTGCGGACTTTCGTGTGGGCTTTAATCTCATTCTGAAAACGCAGTGGGTCGTTTTGGAACCTACTGACAAAAATTGTGGCATCAAGCCCGATGACTGAAATGTCTCCGCTTGCATTGATCTCAGCGTCGACGATCTCACTCCACGGAATGAATATCCTTGGCTTCCACCATAAGCGGCGCTCGACACCGGCGGAGGTTACGAGAATCGTTGGTGGCCAACCGAGCACGAAACACAGGGATAGAACTAGTCCCGCAAGTCGGATGAACCAATCCTCGCTCTTCCAATCTCGGAACAGCAAATAGGTGAAGAAGGGTACGATCAGAATCAATGCAAGCCGAAACAGGACCGGAAATCGAAAAACTAATGCCCTACCGTTCGATCGTGCCTTTTCGATACGTGCTTCGAGTTGAAGAACATAAATCCAGAGTGCTACCGAGGGAGTGAGCCACCAATCGTACTGATCTTCAGTCGATTTCTTTGCAGCCTGATGGTTTCCTCTACTGTATGCAAGCATCGGGGCAGGGCGGCAGAGTTGAGCGAAAAACTATGCTGATCCGCCTGGCACAAGACAGCGGATCATGCGGCGAGGTTTGCAAGACGGACTCGACGGTTCGTCCAGGCAACGCATTCGGAAATGGCATCGTAGTAACCCTTGTGGGCGAAGTTTTCTCCGTCACTGATGGGGTATTGCTACGGCGCCTCGCATTCTGAATACGGCGTAATCCTACTCAACGAAACTTCGAAATCGTAATCTCGGTCGAATTACCGCCAAAGGGGAACTTGAACGCAAAATCTTGCCAATTTCCCGACCACTCCACCTAAGCACCGATTTCGCCGCTCGGTCCGCGTATCCTCTTCTCATGTCAGCGGGCAACCAGATATTGAGGTCCATGAGGGTTGCGTTGAAGCCTAAGGGCTTCACGTTAACGGGAACCACCTTCCATCGCGTGAACGATACTCAGCTCGTGGAGGTTATCAATCTTCAGGCCGGTTTGCGTCGCCTCACTGGCAAGAGCGCCGTGAACCTAGGCATTTATATACCGGAAGTCCACTTGCTTCTTGGGAGATCTTCCACGATAGAACAGGCTCGTGCGAATGTAACACCCCGCGAGACCGAGTGCATGGTCCGGCAAAGACTATCAACACTGGTTTTCGGGAAAGACATCTGGTATGACCACAGCGATCCAGTCGCCGATCTGACTGTCGCTGGTCTGCTTCTGAATATGCTTTGCCCTGGTTCGGGAGACTCGGGTCTCTACAAGCAATAGCGACACAACTGAAGAATGGCTTACGTCCTTTATTGACGAGTTGGGGCTATCACGCCGCAATCTTGACGGCAGCCGGAGATACTGCAGGAGCGCGCGCATTCCTGACACAATTGCACGATGTTGACCCCATAAAGGTGAAGGTCTTCGCCTCCTCAATCGGTATCGAAATGACAGCAGATGGATCGTAGCTGGCCAATCACCGGCTATGCGGAAGTAACCCGACAACGGCAAAATGGGGGTTATTTCCGAATCGTCCACAACTCGCCCGGAACCCCTGTTCTGGTTCGCGTGTTTGAATCATTGCATGCGCCGAAATGCGACACATTCGATCTTGCTGAAGTCCGCGGTCCAGTTGGTCTCCCAGGTCTTGCCCCCGTCGCCGGAGAAAGCCTGTTCCCAGTGGGCGGCAGTAGCGGTGATACCCGACCAAGTGAAGCGCACCTTGATGGGCTTGCCGCGCAGAGTGTCATCGGAATAGAAGGTGCCCACGCCGTCCTTGAAGCGCCCCTTCACCGGCGGGTCCAGATCGCCGGGGTTGCGGCCGTCGTACCACCAGATGGACCAGGTGCCGGTCTTGGGGTCATAGGTGCGCACCGTCAGACCGTAATAGGTGCCGTCCGGCCTGCGCATCTCGTTGTCGTCCATGTTGCCGTAGCCACCCATCGTGATCCACAGATGCTGGATGCTGTCGTAATCGAACCAGTCGTGGTTGTTGGCCAGCCGCTCCTTCAGCACGTGGTTGTGGTAGACCCAGCATCCCGCCCGCAGGTCGAAGGCGTGGAGGCCGGAGAGGTCGTCGCCCTGTCGCGGCTGCAGGTGATCCTGGGTAGCAAAACTGAGGCCCGACAAGCCCATGAGGGCCGCGGCCACGCTGAACTTGAGCAATGTGCGTGTGGTCATGGGTTCTCCAATGGTATGCCAGTGGGGTAATCCGCTCACTTAACAGACGCCAAAAGTGGAGCTAAGTAGCGAGAGCCAGTTTTCTGCATCGGTGTGATGCCGCTACGCATTCCGGCGAAGCCGGGCCGGTGAGTGAAGCGGTGTGAACATAAGCTCCTCGTCACTCGGTATTCGCTCGCACCTCGGTCCACATAGTCAAGGTCGATAGTAGTCTTATCTCGAGAGCGAGACGCAACATAAACGTCGAGGTCCTGTGCCAAGACTAATAGCGGGCGAGTAACCGCCAACCGGTCAGCAACAGACCAGTAAACAGTCCCACATGGGCGAAGCGGCATGTTTCCTTTTGGGCCGTCAGCTACGGCACGTATCCCGCTCCTCGAAGCACCTTCCCCGGCAGTGCGCCCGTCATCTTTCCCTCCGCGATTACCGGCACCCCATTCACCAGCACATACTCCATTCCCACTGAAAGCTGATTCGGATTCTCGTACGTCGCCTTATCCGTGATCTTCTCGGGATCGAAGACCACCACATCGCCCCACATGCCCTGCTTCAGCACGCCGCGATCGGTCAGGCGCATCCGCTGAGCCGGCAGCGCCGAGAATTTGCGAATCGCATCGGCCAGCGTCAACTCCTTCTCCTCGCGCACATACTTGCGCAGCACTCGCGGAAACGTACCATACGCGCGTGGGTGCGGATGCTCGCTGCCCAGAAGTCCCTCGGGCGACGTCCCCTGCGAGTCGTTGTCCAGCGAGACCCACGGCTGCTTCAGTGCCAGCAGCACGTCCGGCTCATCCATGCCGAACACCGCGACTTCGGTGAACGCTTTGTCCTTGATCAGCAGATCGCACAGTGCGTCGATCGCGTCCTCGTGCCATAACGCCGCCACATCCGACAGCCGCTTTCCCTGCAAGGGCACCAACTCCGGGTTCTGTACGACTGCTATCAGAATCGCCTCGGGCCCGGGAATCTCCTGCCACTCGTTGTCCCAATCCTCTCCAGCCGAGTTCTTCCCACTGCTCGTCATGTCTTGCCGTATACGCGCCCGGATCGCGGGATCCTTCAACCTCTCCACCAGCTTTACATCGCCGCCATCATGTGCCCACGGTGGCACAAAGGCTGAAAACGTGTTGAACCACGCCGTATATGCGTAGGTGTTCGCACTCACGTCCACGCCCGTGGCCCGCGCTGCATCGATGCGTGCGACGATCTGCGGCATCTTGCCCCAATTTGCTTTACCCGCCGCCTTCAGATGCCAGATCTCCACCGGAATCTGCGCCTCGCGTCCGATGCGCGTAGCCTCGTCAATCGACTCCAGCACCGCATCACCTTCGCTGCGCATATGCGTCGCATAGATGCCGCCATACTTCGAAGCCTCGCGCGCCAGTGCAATCAGTTCTTCGGTCTTCGCGTACGGAGCAGGCGAGTACTGCAGCGCCGTCGACAGGCCCACCGCGCCATCGCGCATTGCCTGATCGACAAGCGCTTTCATCTGGTCGAGCTGAGCAGGTGTTGGCTGCACATCGGCATCCCCTAGCACCATGCGCCGCACTGAAGTCGCGCCCACGTACGTCGCGAGGTTGATGCCCATCCCCTGTTTCTCAAGCCGCGCAAAGTACTCCCGTAGCGTCCGCCAGTCCGGCGTGATGTGCAGATGCGCATAGCCCGAGCGGTCAGCAGCGAGCATTGCCTCATTCACCGGTGCAACAGAATCGCCTTCGCCCGTGATCTCCGTCGTGATGCCCTGGTAAATCTTCGACGGCAGCCGCGGATCGACCAGAATCGTCAATTCCGACTGCCCAAGCATGTCGATGAAGCCCGGCGCGACCACTTTCCCCTGCGCGTCGATCTTCTGCTTCGCCGTCGCGCCGCTCAGGTCGCCGATGGCTGCAATGCGTCCACCACGGATCCCCACGTCGCCGGAGTACCAGGGCGAACCCGTGCCGTCGATGATGTGGCCATGCACAATCACGACGTCGAAAGGTTTGGTTTCAATCTTCTGCTGGGCATTCAGCCCCAGCGCCAACCACGCAACCGCACCGCATACCGCCAAGGAACTTCGGGCACAACCCTGCATTCGTTCGGTCCTCACTTTGGGAATTGTAGGTAAATCGTCTCGATTCACAGGGTTTTCCGTTTCCGCCTGTTGTCATTGTTGGCAACCGGAAGGCCACGTTACTCTCGGCATTCGTGCATCCTTGCCCTGTCGTCTTACAATAACGGGAACACCCATGCTTGGTAAGGCCGAGCAAGGAATCAAATCATATTGCGGACGCACGTGCTCACCGGCAAGCGAGCGGCCCGTCCAGGAATTTTAAGTTTTCGGGTCCACGATTGTGGTCCCTGCCTTGGCACCACCTAAGTCCCGTTAGGACAGAAAAGGAAATTGTTTTGAGCGCTATGTGGAAACCCACCCAACAAGGCCAATCACCCTCTCCGACTTCGACCCCGGAGCCTGTTCGCCCCGTGCCGGTGCAGCCCTCTCTTGAAACTGCACGTCCTGCCACGTCGTCTGTCGGCGAGCAGGCCAGCATCAGCAAAGGCCTCTCCATCAAGGGCGAGATCACCGGAACCGAATCCCTGTTCATCGACGGCAAGGTCGAGGGCAGCATCAACATC
Source organism: uncultured Acidobacteriaceae bacterium (assembly GCA_963735215.1). Classification (GTDB taxonomy): domain Bacteria; phylum Acidobacteriota; class Terriglobia; order Terriglobales; family Acidobacteriaceae; genus Telmatobacter. The sequence goes on from CAVTKF010000030.1 coordinate 75,079, forward strand.
CCCGGCAATCGCGTCACGGTGGGCAAGAACGGCAATGTCACGGCGAGCATCAGCGCCCGCGAAATCGTCGTTCTCGGCAAGCTGAAGGGCAACGTCAACGCGACCGATCGTGTCGATATCCGTGCCGAAGGCGCCCTTACCGGCGACGTGGCCGCGGCCCGCATCAGCATTGAAGATGGTGCATTCTTCAAGGGCGGCATCGACATCCGCAAGCCCGATTCGAAGCCGCAGGCTGTGCCTGACCACGCAAAGGTAGCAGCGAACTCGTAACGTTTCGCCGTTTCCAGGACCGCAAGGACCCCTGTCTCGACAGGGGTCCCGGTGCCTTGTTGCTTCGATACGGCACGTCCGCGATGATCTCAATCAGCTGCTGAAGAAGCCAATCGGGGCGAACCTACGCCAGCCGCAGCCGCTTCCTCATCACACGCGGCAGCTCCGACCCTGTTCTTGCCAAAACCCACATCGAGATTGCGGTCCAAACCAGGCCTCCCACCGCCAGCACCACCATGTCATTCAGGCGGTGATGCCCAGCCAGATGCAGGCCACGAATTACTACGCTGCCAAGCCATGAAAATACGATCCACGTGACGGCCCCGCCGGTGAGCGCCGCAGCCAGGCAGCGGCCCAGTTCGGGATAATCCAGGCTTACCAGCGAAACCATGTGCCGCTGATGCAGCAGCCCCGCAATCGCCAGCGTCTGCATGGCAATCCCGATATTCGACGCAAACGCCAGCCCCATGGCGCCGAATTCGTGGAACATCCCCACGTAGATCGGCAACGAAATCACGGTCACAATCGTCCCTGCAACCATCGGGACGAGGGTGTTTCCCGCCGCATAAAATGCACGCGAATAGATAGCCTGCGCTGACCACAGAAACAGCGAGATGGAGAAGACGGCGAAATACGCGGCACACTGACTGGCGTCCGCGGCCGAGAAGCGTCCTCCGGTAAACACCAGGTCGATCGCAGGCTTTCCCAGGGCGATCATCGCGGAAGCCGCCAGCAGTCCCATACACGCCACGCGCGAAACCGAGTCCGCCACTACGGTGGCAAACTCCATTCGGCTATTTCTGGCCCAAAGGCTGGCAAAAAATGGCATCGACGCGGCTCCCGCCGCTTGCGCCAGCACAGCCATCGGAGCCGTGAAAAGCTGCTTCGCGTAATTGAATTGCGAAACCGCGCCGCCGATCTTCGAGGCAAAGTGCGCAATGATCCAGCTATCGGCCGTTACCAGCGAAACGCCGGCCATCAGCGGTAGAGACAGCCGTACCCACTCGCGCAATCCCTCATCGTGCCAATCGAGAATGGGCCGATAGCGCGTGCCCGCCCGCCGCGCAAACACCCAATTCAGAAAGAACGGCCCGAAAAACGCGCCCGCCACCGTCCCGATGGCCAGCGACGACACGCCAAGCTGTTTTACCAGCAGCACGCCGCCCACTATCGTGCCCAGGTTGTAGATCAGCGGCGAAACCGCCTGTACGTTGAACTGCTTGCGTACCAGCAACACCGCCCCGAACACTCCACCGGCGAAAAAGAACAACTGCGCCGGCAGCAGAATACGCGTGAGCTTCACGCAAAGCGCCGCCTTCTCCGCATCGAATCCGTTGAACTGCAAGCTGACGAACAGGGGCGCGAAGACCTCCGCGAGCAAGAGAGCTGCGCCCAGCACCAGGTACATCGTAGTCAGAATTACAGAGAGCGATCGCTCGCCATCCTTCTCCCGCCCTGTCTCGCGATAGCGCGTCAGGATCGTGACAAACGTGATCGACGCCGCACCGCCCACCAGGAAATACGAGATCATGTCGGGCAGCACGAAGGCGGCGTTCAGGGCGTCGGCCTGCATTCCGCTGCCGAAGAGCCACGCAATGTACTTCACGCGAACCAGTCCGATGATGCGCGACAGAAACACCGACACCATCAGCACGACGGTCGCGCTGAACGCGGAGTGCGCATGCGACGGCCGCAGCACGCGCATCATTCGCGCCATCAGCGAAACCGAGCCCGCCCCCGATTGAGTTGGCAGTGATTCTTCCACTGCCTCGATTCTACCGGGGTTACTTCAGCCTTCGATTCTTGCGTTTCAGGTATTCCAAAAATGGGCTCAAGGCTTACCCTACAAACTGGAAGCTACCCATAATTGAACTACGGCAACGGACCTTCGATCTCTTTGTGCCGCTGCGTTTAAACCCGGAATTTTGAGTGCGGGAGTTATTCATGATGCAATCCTCGCTTGCGCCTTGTCCGCCAGTTACCGGCGAGTCGGTCAAACCTGAGAATCTATGGCGATACTATGTTCTCTTCTTCTCTTCAGGCTTTCCGGCCCTTCTCTATCAGATCGTCTGGCAACGGGCCCTGTTTACGATCTACGGCGTCAACATCCAATCAGTAACAGTCATCGTCACGGTATTCATGCTGGGCCTCGGCATCGGAAGCCTTGCCGGCGGTTGGCTCTCGACCGTCTCGAAGATCCAGACGCTTCGCGCATTCGGGATCATTGAGCTTTCCATCGGAGCATTCGGCGTCTGCTCCCTGCCGCTCTTTCACTATGTGGCCCAATTCACATCAGGTGCTTCGACGGCTGCAACAGGCATTTCGACTTTTCTTCTTTTGCTGATCCCGACTTTGCTCATGGGCAGCACGCTCCCTCTATTGGTCGCTTTCATGGTGCGGCGTTCATCCAATGTGGGGGAATCCGTAGGATCCCTCTATGCAGTGAATACATTCGGATCGGGGGTCGCATGTCTTCTAGCCGCTTTCTTCCTCATGCGTCTCCTCGGCGAATCAGGATCGGTGAGACTGGCAGCCACTCTGAACTTTCTTGTGGGGGGAGCGGCTGTTTTGCTTGCTTCCCAGGCGGCTTCTACGACCCCTCGGCCGACGCGATCGTCAGCATTCGAAGAGGATCAATCTCATCGCACCATCGGTATCGGCACCGGTATGGTGCTTTCTGCAGCGACGGGCTTCATTGCGCTTGCTTACGAGATTCTCTGGTATCACATCTATTCCTTCACCAGTGGTGGTATCGCATCTTGCTTCGCGTACCTGCTGGCTTTCTATCTCTTCGGAATTGCTTACGGTTCATTCGCAGTGAAGGATGCATGCCGGCAGAAACTCAAAAAAGATCTTCCGCGGACCCTCCGCGCAGCATCGTTGATCGTTGTTTTGGGGACCATCGCCGCATTCCTGGTAGGACCCGCTTTGGCGTTCTCAGTTTCCAGCGGGAATATTCCCTATATCGTGACCTTCCCGTTCCTTGGAATTGCCTCCGCGCTTCTCGGCGCAGCCTTTCCAATCCTTTCGCATGCCACAATCGGCCCCACCGAACAGGCGGGCAAGCGACTCAGTTATCTCTACCTGAGCAACATCATCGGCTCGGCCCTCGGAAGCTTTGTAATCGGCTTCGTGGTTCTCGACCATTGGTCAGTTCGCCAGACTTCCTTGCTTCTGCTGGGACTGGGATTCTCCGTCGCGCTCGTTCTCTCGATGCTCGCGGGGCCTCTTCGTTCACCGGTACTCCTCGGGTCTTCCCTCTCTGTCTGCATAGTCCTCGTCGTGTCTTCCCACGCTCTCTTTTCGGCCATGTATGAGCGCTTGCTCTTGAAAGGGGGGTATCAGCCAGGAACAACATTTAGAAACATTGTCGAAAACCGCAGCGGCGTCATCGTCGTGGATTCAGACGAAAGAGTCTACGGCGGGGGCATATACGATGGTCAGTTCAACGTTGATCCTAAAAACATTACAAATGGCATCTTTCGAGCATATGCAATCGCTGCGTTGCATCCACATCCCAGACACGTTCTCATCATTGGTCTCTCGTCCGGCTCATGGGCTCAAGTACTGGTCAACCATCCCGAAGTTCAGGATGCCACGATTATTGAGATCAACCCTGGGTACGGCAGCCTGATCCAGCAACGGCCCATGGTCTCAAGCCTGCTACGGAATCCCAAAGTGCGCATCATCATTGATGACGGGCGGCGATGGCTTGTGAGTCATCCGGATCGGAGATTCGACTTCATCCTCATGAACACCACATTCAACTGGCGCGCGAACACGACCAATCTGCTCTCGGTCGAATTCCTCCAGCTTCTTCGGGAACACATGAACCCCGGAGGTGTTGCTTACTACAACACCACGAGTTCTGGTGAGGTGCAGGTCACCGGTGCAACTGCTTTTCCATATGCTCTTCGCGTTTCCAATTTTCTTGCCGTCAGTGACAGCCCAATTGTCTTTGACCGCGATCGTTGCCGGAAGATCTTGGCCGACTATCGCATCGATGACCGATCTGTTTTTGATCTTTCGAAAGGAAACGACCGCGCCAGGTTTGACCAGATCGTCTCTCTGCCATTGATAAGTATTGAGACTCTGGGTCGCGGGCCGGACTTGTCAATTGAGGATCGATCCAGCCTTTTGAATAGGCTCAAAGGAAGACAACTTATCACCGACGACAATATGGGGACCGAATGGAGGTTTTCGGGTTTATAACGCATGGGCTACGATTCAACTCAGTGGGTCGAAACGTGATAGCCAGCTTCACTCTTTTGGGACAGCCTTCTTCAGCGATAGGATCTTTCCCAAGTATCCTGTCCGCAGGGGGTTTTCGATGCGGCGCATAGCCGGTTTTCTTTTCGCCATTCTGCTCGGCTCTAATAGTTTTGGCCAGTCCATCCACGGCCGCGACGGTATCACGCTCCCCCCGCCACCCGCGGTCGAATCCAATCCTGTCGTCGACAACTACTTCGGCACCAAGGTCACGGACAATTATCGCTGGCTCGAAGACGCCAAAAGCTCTGAAACGCATGCCTTCATCGACGAAGAAAACGCCTACACCACGCGGTATCTCAAGCAGAACCACATCCGCAACCAGATTCAGGATGACCTCGACCCGCTGGAGCACACCTCGCGCTGGAGCATCCCCATTCAGCGCGCCGGCAACTACTACTTCATGAAGCGTCTCGCCGGCGAGGAACAGGCCTCCATTTACGTGCGCCATGGATGGACCGGCGCCGCGCCGAAGGGTGCACCCTCAGCGCCCAAAGACGAGCGCCTCATCGATCCTGCCGCTCTGAGCCGCGATCCCAACACCTCCGTCCGGCTCGCCGATGTCTCCCGCGATGGCATGCTCATCGCCTACCAGGTGCGCCAGGGCGGTGCCGACGAGGCCACCGTCCGTATCTTCAGCATCGCGAAAAAGAAGCCGCTTGAAGACGAACTCCCCTCCGCGATCTACGACTCCATCACCTTCACGCCGGACGGCAAAGGCCTTTACTGCGCGCGCACCGACCGCAAAGGCACTCTGCTCTACCTGCACACTATCGGTACGCGTCCCGCCGACGACAAACTCATCTTCGGCCGCGAGTTTCACGGCGAACTGCTTGGCCCCATCGACATCTTCCGCGCCGAGATCACCGATGACGCCCACTATCTCGTCATCACCATCGAGCGCGGCGTGCCGGCCAAACGCGTCGACATCTGCTTTCGCGATCTCACTAAGCCGGGCTCGCCCTTCGAAGTGCTGGTCTGGGCACTCGATTCGCGCTTTTCCACCGTTTACGCCCGAGGAGCCTGGTACGTCCGCACCGACTACAACTCGCCCAATGGCCGTATCCTGCGCGCCGATCCCGGCATCATGCCCGAGGCATGGAAGACCATCGTGCCCGAGGGCAAAGACGTTATCGAGAATTTCTCCATCGTTGGCGGAAAGATATTTGTGAAACGGCTCAAGGACGTGAAGTCCGAAACCAGTATCTACACTCTTGACGGCAAGCCCGCCGGCACCGTTGACTATCAGGGCATCGGATCCGCCTCAGGCGTGGTCGGTCGTACCACCGATCGCTACGGTTTCTTCAGCTTCGAGTCCTACATCCAGCCGCCCACCATCTATCGTGTCGATTCGCTTAACAGCAAATTCGAAGTCTTCGCCCAGCCGAAAATCCCGTTCGACACCGACCAATACGAACTCAAGCAGGTCTTCTTCAAATCAAACGACGGCACCCAGATTCCCATGTTCATTGCTGGTAAAAAGGGCTTGCCGCAGGATGGATCCGTTCGCCTGTTGATGACCGGCTATGGCGGCTTTAATCTCAGCGAAACTCCGGTGTGGAATCCCGCCTGGGCCTGGTGGATCCAGCAGGGCGGATGGTTCGCTGTCCCCAACCTCCGTGGCGGAGGCGAGTACGGCGAACGCTGGCACGAGCAGGGCATGTTCGAGAAGAAGCAGAACGTCTTCGATGACTGGTTCGCCGCAGCGCGCTCTCTAATCGACAACAAGTACACCTCGCCCCAGCACTTCGCCATCCGGGGCCGCTCCAATGGCGGACTGCTGATGGGCGCGTCCATCGCCCAGCACCCGGAATTGTTTTCCGCCGTGTGGTGCGGCTATCCCTTGCTGGACATGCTCCGCTACCACAAATTCGAGCAGGGGCCGCACTGGACCACCGAATACGGTTCCACTGAAAACCAGAAGCAATTTCCGTATCTCTACAAGTACTCGCCCTATCAGAACGTGAAACCGCGCTCCGACTATCCGGCCATCATGTTTTTTACGGGCGACAGTGATACGCGCGTCGACCCCCTGAATGCGCGCAAGATGACGGCGCTCCTGCAGGCGGTATCAACCAGCGGGCGCCCGATCCTGCTCCACTACAGCCTCTCCGGGGGGCATTCCGCCGGCGTCAGCGTTGAGCAGCAGATCCAGGATGACGCCGACGAACTGGCCTTCCTGTGGACCGAAACCGGCGCGCCTGCTCAAGCAAGGAAACCGGCTCATACACCCACGGAATAAATGTCTCCGGAATCCCATTTTGAAACTCATTCGACACGCGGGCCCAAATTGAAACCACGCCCCCCGCGAATCCTATGCGAATCGCTGATCCCAAGCTTGTGCCCGCCTAAGCTTTTATGCGATGTCTGAACCTGTCTCAATTCCCGCGCCAAAATCGGCGTCCAGCTTCGCCAGCATGCTGGCGTCATTAACCGGCTCCGCCGGCAAACCAAGGCCGACCTGGGACGACACTGCGCTCGCCGACGACGTAGCCATCATCACCTACGAGCAGGCGCTGCGCTCGCAGCGTCGTGTGCCACCGACTGCTGCGTTGCCGGAAAACGAGGTACTACCCCTCGCTGCCCCTCCAACCCCGCAGACGCTTCCCATCGTCGCAGACAAACGGCGCAAAACCTCGAGCATCACCATCCGTCTCACTGCAGCGGAGCAGGCGCAACTCCACGAACGCGCCACCGCCGCACAACTCAGCGTCTCGGCGTACTTGCGCTCCTGCATCTTCGAAGCAGAATCGCTGCGCGCGCAGGTGAAGGAAGCTCTATCGGAGATGAAAGCCGCGACTGCGCCAAATCCCCAGGTCGCCCGCGAGCCTCAATCGGCACATAGCTGGCGAGCCCGTTTGCTTCCGCGCTGGACGCGGCCTCGCGCCTCTGCCTAGAGCCGCCACCGCGCCAATTCGAGCGTTACTCCACTTCCAGCACCAGGCACTTCAAATATTCGCTCTCCGGCAGATTCAGCACCACCGGATGATCGAGCGCGGCTCCGCGCCGTTCCAGTAGCCGAACCCGGCGATGGGAATCGGAAGCAGCCGCTGCCACCGCGCCCACGAGGTCTTTCCATCCCACGTGATGGCTGCACGAACAGGTGACCAGCAGACCCCCGGGCCGCACCATCTTCAGTGCTCGCAGGTTCAGTTCCTTATAACCGCGTAGCGCGCCTTCCACCGCTCGTTGTGTCTTTGCAAAGGCCGGGGGATCGAGCACGATCGTGTCAAACCGGTTGCCCGCTTCCGACCAATCGCGCAGGATCTCGAACGCGTCGCCCGCGACCCAATCCACTTCGGCTTTAAGCTGTTCGCGATTCGCCACAAGATTCCGCTCCGCCACTTCCAGTGACGCTCGCGAAGTATCAATGCCTGTGACGTGCTCGCTCACCTCGGCCAAATGCAGAGCAAACCCGCCCTGGTAGCAGCAGACATCCAGCGCGCGGCCAGTCGAGCCGAGCTTCACTGCCCAATCGCGCGCCGCTTTGTAGTTGGATCGCTGATCGAGGAACGCTCCAGTCTTCTGCCCTGAATCGGCATCGAAGCGAAAGACGAGCCCATTCAGACGGAATTGCGCGCCCAGGTGCGAAGCAGCCTCATTCTCTGCAGGCTTTTTGCTATCGCTCTTTTTAGAAGAATCCTCATCGCGCCGATAGAGTGCTTCCACGCTTGGAGCAGACAACCCCTCCAATTCACGCACGCGCGGATCGGGCCGTTCCACAATTGCCGCCGGATCAAGCTCTTCGCGCAGCACGCGCACGCATACATCGCGCACCGCTGCCGAATCCAGGCCCTTCATGAGCAGTTGCAGAATGATGAGGTCGCCGTATTTGTCCACGACCAGCCCCGGCAGCTCGTCCGCCTCGCTGAAGCAAAGCCGGCATGCGTCCGTCTCATTGGTCAGCATCGGCTTGCGCCGCGCGATTGCGGTGCGGAGACGTCCGTCCAGCAACGTCAGCCACTGTGCCTCGCCGATCGCCTCTCGCGACACCAGCCGCAAGGCAATTTGCGATGTCGGACTGTAGAGCGCCGTCCCGAGCAGCAATCCGCGGCTGTCCGCTACGGGGAGCAGCGCAGGCGCATCGCCCTCACCCGTTTCCAGCGATTCCACATCCGATGCGTAAACCCACACGTGTCCCGAACGCAGCCGATCGGCAGCGCGGCGGCTTACGCGCGTCCCCACACCATGTTCACGCGGCTTGGATGGCTGTTGCGCCGCTCGGTTCGGTGATTTGTCTTCAGAATAGGGAATTCGCTCCGGGTCGCGTTTAAGGGTCTCGCGCTTGGCGGCCTCGTGCTCGACAACTTGCTCTGCCGACCGCTGCCCCTCGCGATTTCGGTGAGAAGGCGCCTTGGGCTTGGTTGCCGACGGCGCCTTCTGATTCCTGTCAGGCTTCGGTCTCTTCGACTTGGTCATTCGCTCCCTCGGGCTCATCGCCCATGCCGGGAGCAGTTTGGCTGCCGGCTGTTACCGTGCCTGAATACCTTCCAGGTAGCGGGTCAGATTGCTGATTCTGAGTTGCTTGTCCTGGACGTTCGTCCGGTTCATGTTACCAAGAATCGGTCCCCACACCGGCATCGACGACGAGCCGTGCGCCGGAACATCGGCGCCAAACTGCAGAATCGCAGTGACATGCGTGTCGGGGAACTTACCGTTATTGTTTTTTTGCAACTCCGTCAAGTCGGTCGGCTGGGATTTCAGCGCTGATGCCGCCGGCCCGCGTCCCTTCCCGTCAACGCCGTGGCATGGAGCGCAGTAGTTCGCATACATCTGCTTGCCATCGTTCGGAGCGGTCTTGTTTACCGGAATCACTACCTTTGATTGCGATTGATCCGCGAAGCTCAAGCTAACCGCAAGCATTGCGGCGGTAGCTGTAATTAAGAGGCTTTTCAGCATATGTTCCTCGGTTCTGGAACTCTAGTCCGAACGAGACTCTACGCCCGATTGATAGATGCCAGGCAGTGATCGCGAACACACGTCGGAGAGCCTAAAAGTGTGAAGTCACAAGCCAAAATGCTTAATAACTAAAGAAAAAATCGCAATAGAGACAACACCGTTAGCTTTTGCCTGAAGCGCGAAAGCCAGCTTTGAAACGATCGATAAAGTCCTCGTCCAGGGAGTTCCTGAATCTGAATCCTGATTGGCCTCCCCGCGAGCTGTTTCTCATCCCCTGGCGCCAGTTTCGAGAGCAAATCCCTCCGTTGCCGACACCCCTCCCCCTCCATTGAGGCATGCTCAACGTTTGCGGCCTATAATGAAGCATGGCGACAGTCCGGCAGCCCACTCCGGCAGAGCTATCTAGCGCCTCCGTAGAGTCGGCGGGGCCCTCCAAGCCTGCCCGTTCGGTTCTCGACGAGGCTGCCATCGACCTCCGCATCGAAGCTCTTCTCCGCCTGGTCCAGGTCAACCGCCCCACTGAAGATATTGGACTTATCCGTCGAGCATGGGAATTCTGCGTGCAGCACCACAAGGGCCAGATGCGCGCCTCCGGCGAGCCCTACATTATCCATCCTCTTGAGGTCGCTGAAGTTCTCGCCGAGATGAAGCTCGACGCCACGGCCATTGCCGCCGGCCTTTTGCACGATGCCGTCGAAGACACCCCCGCCACCAGCGAACAGATTGAAGCCGATTTCGGCGACCAGGTGGCCCACATCGTCGAGGGCGTAACCAAGATCGACAAGATCCAGTTCGCAAACCGCGAAGACCGCCAGGCCGAAAACGTGCGCAAGATGTTGCTTGCCATGGTCACCGACGTTCGCGTGGTGCTCATCAAGCTGGCCGACCGCCTGCACAACATGCGTACCCTCGAGCACTTGCAGCCTGACCGCCGCGAAGCCATCGCCCGCGAGACCCTCGACATCTACGCCCCGCTCGCCCACCGTCTCGGCATGGGCAAGGTCCGCGGCGAACTCGAAGATCTCGCCTTCCGCTATACCGATCCCGTCAGCTTCGAGAAAGTCTCAGAAGCCGTCGAGGCCCAACGCGTCGAGGGCGAGCAGTTCCTGCGCGGGGTGGAAGACACCCTCGTCGAGAACCTTCGCGAAAACAATATCGAAGCGCGCGTAGAGTGGCGTATCAAGCGCTACTACTCCATCTTCCAGAAGCTGCAACGATCCAAGGTCACTTTCGACCAGGTCTACGATCTCCTCGCCGTCCGCGTCATTACCCACGATGTAGCCTCCTGTTACGCCGTTTTCGGCCTCATTCATACCATCTGGCGTCCAGTACCTGGCCGTATCAAGGACTTCATCGCCATCCCTCGTGCAAACCGCTACCAATCCCTTCACACTACCGTGATCGGCGAAGGTGGCCATCAGTTCGAAGTGCAAATCCGCACCGAAGAAATGCACCGCATCGCTGAAGAAGGGATCGCCGCGCACTGGAAGTACAAGACCAAAGGCGATGTCCTGACAGCACGCGACGAAGAGCGCCTCAACTGGATCCGCCAGCTCGTCGAGTGGCAGAAGGAGATGACGGATCCCAACGAGTTCCTCTCCAGCCTGAAGATGGACCTCTACCCGGACGAGGTATATACCTTCACCCCCAAGGGAAAAGTGGTTGTGGTCCCCGCCGATGGCACTCCCGTTGACTTCGCTTACACCATTCACACCGAAGTCGGCCACACCTGCGTCGGCGCCAAGGTCAACGGCCGCATGGTGCCGCTTCGCACCAAGCTGCGCACCGGCGACATCGTCGAGATAGTCACTCAGAAAGACCACAAGCCCAGCCGCGACTGGCTCACCTTTGTCAAGAGCCCGCGCGCCCGCAACAAAATCAAGCACTGGCTCAATGAAGACCAGCGCCGACGCGCCGTCGAGATCGGCCGCAAGCTGCTCGAACGCGAAGCGCGCCGGTTCAAGGTTCCCATGAGCCAGATTGACGACCAGGACCTCGGTCGCATTGCCGGCGAGTACGGCGTTGCCACCGCCGCCGATCTGCTGGCGACCCTCGGGGCGGGCAAGCATTCGGCGCACCAAGTGCTCAACAAACTTGCGCCTGGGTACGCCAATCCTCCTGATGGCTCACAGAGCACAGAGCCGCAGCCGCCTGGCACTGTCGAGTCGGCCATGTCCGACGCGGTGCGCAAGCTGCACCTCACCGGCTCCGATTCTCTCCAGGTTGAAGGCCAGAATGATCTGCTCGTGTATCGCGCGCGCTGTTGCAATCCCATCCGCGGCGAAGAGATTGTCGGCTACGTTACACGCGGTAAAGGCGTCGCGGTGCACGCACGCAGTTGTCCCAACGTGCAGAACCTGCTCTACGAGAGCGATCGTCGTATCAACGTGGAGTGGTCACGCGTCGGCGATGATACCAACGGGCGCACTCAGCGCTACCCCGTCAAGATCACCATCTACTGCGACGATCGGACCGGCATGCTGAAAGAGCTCACCGCTGTCATCTCCGACGACAACACCAATATCCGCGGGGTCGACATTCACCACGACGACAACGGAGAAGCCGTCATCGAATTCGTGGTCGAAGCCGAAGACCTGCGCCACTTGAACCGCATGGTCCTCGGTATCCGCCGCGTGCAGGGCGTCCGCACTGTCCAGCGCACCCAGAAACTCTAGGCCGCGCCAGGAGCCGCCGGATTCCGAAGGTATATTCGGAGATTAGCTCTCAAGGTACTCCCAGAAAGAATCTGCCAGCTCCGCGCCAAGTTCATTGGCCATCCGTCGCGCCGCCTTCTCCACCTCTTCAATCAGCTGATGCAGGTAACTCCGCGATCCGGAGATCGCCACCACCCCCAGCGTTGCCGATTGCCACGTCACGGCTTCATCCATCTCCGCGACAGAGATGTTGAATCCCTGTCGAAGCTGGTCTTTCATCGACCGCACTACCTGCCGTCGATCCTTTAGCGACTGCGCGTGTTCGATGCGAAGTTCGAGGGTAAGCTGGGCAACGGGCATAACGTCACGCGGCCTCTTGGATTTGACTCTCCGGGGTGCCTCATTCTAACCCCGCTGACGCCCGATAAATAAAAGATTCCTGTCTTTCGACCTTCGCCACCGGACCCGGCTGACTCGCAAACTTGCTTGGCGCGCAAGCGCCGCTGACCCGCTAAACCTTCTCGCAAAGCGCGAACGCCACCACCGTCATGCCCGCGTCGCCAGTCTCCTCCACAAGTCGCTCCTCCAACTCATGCGGAACCTGCATTTCGCACGCGGCAATCCCGTCTTCGCCTGCCCCCACAAAACACAGCTCGCAACATCCCAGCGCTTCCCCGTCACCCATGCGCACTGGCGGACCAAATACCCGGCACGTCATCGGTCTCCACTCATACACATCGCAGAGCCCCGTCGCAGGATTTAATGCCGGACACGGCGCATCATTTGCAAACTCCTCAAATCGCGCCTGCTCCTCCGGGGAAGTCCCCAGAACACCGCTACCCGCATCGCCCGGAAACTCCGGCCCAAATTCAGCGATCCAGACTTTTGCGCGTTGTTCGATTGTCTCGGCCTTGCGTGGGTCTGTTGCGTGCAAAGTATGCATGCCCACCCTCAGCCGCGCCACATCCAGCGCGTTGATAGCAAACGCTCCGTGGCAGCACTGTGTACAGCCCGGCCGGCATGCCAGCCACGGACCCGCACGCCGCGCCGCGTCAGCCAGCGCCGCATCCATAATCTGCACGAGTTGCGAATCACCCGCCGGCAACTCCATGCGCCAAGCATAGCGGAAATGGCCAGACCCCATAGCCTGCCCTGAGCGGAGTCGAAGGGTTTCGATTTTGAGACATGGGAAAGCTAAATGCCAACCCGGCCAACACCAGCAAGAAGCGTGAGACGCTGCCGACCTTACGCATCCGGCCTCCACACTCGCGTAAGATTCATTGCGTGGTGCAGGAGGTCGTCTTGCATTTCCTTTTGCGTGCCGCATGCCCGGCACTTGTCTACCTTGCAATCCCAGCAGCTCTCGCTCAGCAACCGCGCCTTCTCGTCGCCGAAAAAGGTTCGCAGAGTCTTGCGATCGTCGATCCCGCTAGCGGCAGTGAACTCGATTCCGTTCCCGAAGGCGGCATCACCGGCCACGAGGTCATCGCCTCAGCTGACGGCAAATTTGCCTTTGTGCCCATCTATGGCAACTCCGGCGTAGGCAGTCCCGGCACCGACGGCCAGAACATCGCCGTCATCGACATCGCCGCCCGCAAAGTCACCGGCAACATCGCATTTGATCACGGAATCCGCCCGCATTGCCCCATGATCGGACCGAAGGATGGCCTGCTCTACGTCACCACCGAACTCGACCAGACCGTCACCGTGATCGATCCCAAAACGCTGAAGATCATCGGCGCTATCCCCACCGGCCAGCCCGAGAGCCACATGCTCGCGCTCTCCCATGATGGACGCCGCGCCTATACGGCCAACGTCGGTCCCGGGACAGTCTCCGTCATCGACATTCAAGCGCGCAAGGTACTCAAGATCATCCCCATCTCCGCGAATACGCAGCGCATCTCCATCTCGCCCGACGACAAGTGGGTTTTCACCGCCGACCAGACCAAGCCGCAGATGGCCGTCATCGACACCACTACTAACACCGTCGCGAAATGGATCCCCATGGAGGGCATCGGCTACGGCTCAGCGCCAACGCCCGATGGCCGCTGGCTGCTTGTCGCGCTTCCTGATCAGAACAAGGTTGCCGTCATCGATTTAAAGACCATGCAGGTAGCGCGCACGGTTGCTGTCGGCGCTTATCCGCAGGAAGTCATCGTTCGCCCCGACGGCAAGTCCGCCTACGTCTCCTGCGAACACGCCAACCAGGTCGCCGAAATCGACACCACAACGTGGAAAGTTATCCGCACGATCTCCGTCGGCAAATTCGCCGACGGCCTCGCTTGGGCCGGGCGGTGATCCGCCGCGAACGTGTCGTACGAATCCAGGGCCCCCGTCCGTGCCGCGAGGCATGGGTGGGAAAGCAACGAACGCTGCGGCCCCCATTGTTCGCGACGTTGGTTTAACAATCGATATTCAAGAGCTTGCTGTAAGCGATCAGCCGATTGCCCGATCCCACGTCTCAAGCGTCCGCTTGAATTCGCTCATGAACTTGCCCGCATCCGCTCCGTCGATCAGCCGATGATCGAACCCCAGGCAGTAATACTGCATTGAGCGAATCGCAATCGTATCGTTGCCCTCCGCATCCGTCAGCACCACCGGCTCCTTCTTCAGCGCGCCAATCGCCAGGATCGCCGCCTCAGGCTGATTGATGATCGGCATGCCGAACTCATCGCCGAAGATACCCGGATTGGTCAGCGTAAACGTTGACCCGCCCACCTCATCCGGCAACAGCTTCTTGGTCCGCGCGCGTCCTGCGAGGTCTGCGATCGCATGCGCAATGCTTGCAAAGTCACGCTTCTCCGCCTCGCGCACCGTGGGCACAATCAGCCCCCACTCCAGCGCCACCGCAATGCCGAGATTGATGTTCGCGTGGTAATGAATGTTGTTCTCGATCAGCGACGCATTCACAATTGGAAACCGCCGCAGTGCCTCCACTGCCGCCACCGCGATAAACGGCATGTACGTCAGCTTCACGCCATGGCGCTGTTCGAATCCGGCCTTCTCGCGCTCACGCAGCCGCACAATCCGCGTCATATCCACCTTGTAGACCGAGTGCACATGCGGACTGGTGCGCTTGCTCTCTACCATTCGCAGCGCAATGATCGAACGCATCTTCGTCAATGGCACAACGTCTGCCGTGAGCGCCTTTGGCAGCGGCACTTCGGCCTTCGGCTTCGCTTGAATCGGCGCAGCCTGTTTCCTTTGCGCGGTGGGCTGGCTGATGTGGCGCAAAATATCTTCCTTATTGATGCGTCCGTCTGAGCCCGACCCCGACACCATGCGCAGATCGACGTCATGTTCCTTCGCAATTTTCCGCACCAGTGGTGAAGATCGAACGCGCCGATCAGGATCCACGACCTGCGGTGGGGCCAACTGCGCCTGCGGCGCGCCCGACACAGGCGTCGGTGTCACAATCTGCTGAGCCGCTTGCCGTTCTGATGCCTCAGTTGCGCCGAAGGCACGATCACCCGCACCGGAGGTGCCGATCACGGCGACGACCACATTGATCTGAACAGTTTCGCCCTCGCCCGCCTTGATCTCCGTCAACACTCCGGCCACCGGCGAAGGAATCTCCGCATCCACCTTGTCCGTCGAAATCTCAAACAGCGGCTCGTCTTTTTCGACCGAGTCCCCAACCTTTTTGAGCCATTTGGTAATGGTCCCCTCAAAGATCGACTCGCCCATCTGCGGCATCACGATCTCTACAACAGCACCCGCCGAAGTTGATTGCGCTTTTTGCGCATCAGGTGGTGTTGGTTTTGCTTTTGGCGATGAAGCCGCCTTCGCCGCTTCCAAACTCGTCGCGGCTGATCCAGATGCCGGAGTCTCTGCGCCGGAGGCAGGCTCATACGCACCAGAGGTGCCCAGCACCGCCACCACCGTGTTGATCCCAACCGTCGCTCCCTCGGGGAACTTGATCTCGGTCAGCACTCCTGCCACGGGCGAAGGAATCTCCGCATCCACCTTGTCGGTCGAGATCTCGAAGAGCGGCTCGTCCTTCTCCACCGGCTCGCCGACCTTCTTGAGCCACTTGGTAATGGTCCCCTCAAAGATCGACTCGCCCATCTGGGGCATGATCACATCGGTTGGCATGAATCGTTCACTCCGCCATGCGGGACAAGCAGCACCCGCCCGGTTCCTGCCGGATTATAAATTGCAGCCCGCACAGTCCGGCTCGCATTAGCGATGCGTATCCGGCTCAAGCCCGAACTGGCCGCTCCGGGTCGCCATGCAGCCGTTCCACCTCGGCGGGAACCTGCAGCGGAGTATCTTCCGCCGGCATATTCGGTTTCGCAGCCGCAGCCTGCGCACGCAACACATCCAGGCTCTCCACCGCCAGCACCTGCCGCGCGAAAACCTGCCCGAACTGCCGCGCGGCCCCGTGTGCCATCTCCTCAAGGCCCGGCAGGCTCACCCCCTCCGGGATCTCCTGCTTCAGGCTCGTCACCGGCTTGTCCGTTATGCCACAGGGATTGATCAGCTGAAAGTCGCGCAAGTCTGTCGTCACGTTGAATGCAAACCCATGCGAGGTAATCCCGCGTGAAACGTGAATTCCAATCGCCCCAATCTTGCGATCTTTTGTATAGCCAGAATTCTCGTCCGAAAGACTGCCGCCCGCAGGGCCGCACCAGACGCCCGTCAAGCCTGGGATCCGCCCGGCGCGCACGCCGTACACGCCGCATAGCCGGATCAGTGCCTCTTCCATCATCCGCACAAAGTCCACCGGCCCCAGCCGTCCGCCGTTCGCGTTCTGCAGGCTCCGCAAATCGAAAATCGGATAGCCCACCAGTTGCCCCGGCCCGTGATACGTCACATCACCGCCACGATTGATCTCGTGCAGCGTCACCCCGCGTCGAGCCAGCATGTCATCTGAGGCCAGCACATTCTCGCGCCGTGCATTCCGTCCCAGCGTCAACACCGGCGGATGCTCCAGCAGCAGCAGCACGTTCTCTACGCGCCCCTCAAGCCGCAATGCCGCGATCTCAGCCTGCAACCGCAGCCCCTCATCGTACCCCACGCGCCCGAGATAGAGATACTCGATCATCGTCTTCTATTGTAGGCACCCGATTGAGGTCCGCGGGGCAGCACTGAACTTCGCTTGATCCTCAGTGTTGCGCCAATGGCTCAAAGATTCCGGAAAAGGCGCTCTTCACCCGAAGAAACACAAGCAGCCACATCACCGACACAAGGACCGCCATCGGCAGTCCGCTCGGCGCCATCGTAATGTGCGTCAGGTCGATGTTCACGATTACCGCCGCCAGTACGGTCAGGGCCAGCGGCACGTAACGATTGATCAGCAGCAGGATTGCGGGCGCCACCTGGAAAAACCCGATCGCGTATATATAACGCGACTCTGCCAGCGCGCTCGTGAAATTCGCCATTGGCCCTGGGGGCAAAGGGGGATTGGGTAGAAAGTGAAACAGCATGTTTGAACCGAAGAAGAGGAAGATCGCTCCCAGCAGATAGCGGGCAATCGTTGCGACAATCTTCACGGCAAGCTCCTTGAATTGAGATGGATTACGAAAGAATCTCGGCAGGATCTCGTATCGAAATGGATGCTACTGAATCGCCGCCGGATTCACAACAGTCGCTGCGTCTGAGCAAAAGCGGAAGGGAATCCTCTAAAGAGCGAGGTGGACGAAAACTCGATGGCAATCCTGCGTGCTGCCGGCAAGGGATGCCGGCAGCTGGCGTGATGGGTTGGACCCGCCTTCCCCGAGCGTCCCAACCCGCGCGGACTAGAAGCCATTGGAGGTCAGCCTCTAGTCCATTGGGTTCCCTCAGGCAAGAACGTGAGGGATCCCAAATCTGGTTCTTTACCGCTTCAATGGAGTGCTGTGTATCGACGCAAGACCCGCGGCATTCCTGGCAGATTTGTCCGGAATGGCCGGCACAATTTTGCTCAAACAAAGATGGAGCAGGAGAAGCGACACACCGCAGCCGCAGATGTGCGCGCAGCTGACCAGTTTGCTTTAGAGCGAGAACGGCGAGGGAGGTCCGCGGGACGGATTGGGGCCGCCGAGTTCCTGCTGACCGACATGAGCATCCGAAAGAACGAAATGCATGGGAGTGCAGCCTCCGGGTGTCAGTAACAGGCCCCGCCGGATGCTGATTCTCTTACCGCGAATTCTGTGCAGCCGCGGTGCCGGAGCATGACGCCCAGGCATTGACGCCACAAACTGATCCCGGGCTCCGCCCGTCTCTTCGCCCGCATGGCTGGCGCGTAACGGCGGCTTCGCAGCCCCGCATGAAGGCGCGCCAAAGTGGTTGGCCGAAGCCCGCAGCGCGGACGGTGCCAGCACCAGTGCGAAGAGCAGAGCACTGACGATGAAACTGCGTGCCTTCATATTCATGGTTGGGAGCCTTGAGTATAACCACGACCAAATCGAATTCGCAATGAAATCATGCACGCCGGATTACATTCGCGAATCGCCTGCCGGGATGCGCTGAAGATTTGGCGTGAAGTCTTTGATGGAGGTGTCACGGCGCGTTTCTCGCGCCGTGGCACCATGACTATTCGGCAAAAGGACCTGTAAGCCGAATTCTGTCGTGTGCGGTCATTCCTCTAGGCGCAGCGTTGCCGCATACGCTCATCAGCGACCTACCCGGAGGTTTCGGCCATTGCATGGAGCAGACATGCGACAGAACTTCGTCGTCGGTGAGCTCCACTCGAGCCGCCTGGGCGCATCGGGCCGATGCGCAGCGCCGCCTGGCTCTTAGCGGCAACTTCCCTCCCTATTTGGTCTTGCTCCGTGTGGGGTTTACCCTGCCCCCGGCCTTACGGTCGGAGCGGTGCGCTCTTACCGCACCTTTTCACCCTTACCCCGGCGCGGGAACTTGCCGCCCAGGCGAACCTGTTCGGAGTACCCGGGAATTCCCTCCGAAGAGGGGTAGCCGAGGCGGTATCTTTTCTGTGGCACTGGCCGTCTGTAAGCCTTGAAGCTCACATCCCGGACGTTATCCGGCACACTGCCCTGCGGAGTTCGGACTTTCCTCCCCCGGTAACCCGGTTTCCCAAGCCACCGGCAGCGACCGCCCGGTCCTCCTGCCAGCGTCTAGTGTATCCCGAATCCAGAGCGCCGATCTTCGACAGGTCGCCTCTAAACACACAGAAAAGCCAGGGCGCGTAGATCTAATGCGGAAGACCACGCCAAAAATCGTCATACATTAGCACTTCCGCATCGCTTTGAATTCTTGATGCAGTTGGAGAGAGACACTTGAACTGGCCCTGGTCATTGGTAATGAAAAACCGACAGTAAGGAAGATATACCGACATATAAGTGTCCGTCCTTCCGGCAGACCTGACTCGTTGTCTCGAAGTGACCGAAGGGTCATGAACTCGAGTGTATTCAGTCTGTCCAATCCCGTAGAGCAGCGAATTGAAAGGGGGACATACGCTTGCAAATCTCTCCGCTTCCATCGGAGTAAATCTCTTCCCCCAAGAATTCGGTCGGGTTTGGCTAGCAGATCTTTCCCCTGTGCATTCCTTTGATTCCTCGGAAATGATTTCAACTGCCTTATTCATAAGTGACGCACCCAACTTCCAAATGCTCCCTTCGATGCCAAAGGCCCAATGCATAAACTCCTCTGCAGTTGGAAACATCTCGGTTGTCTCTGGGATTTCGCGAAGCGATCTACGGAAAGTCTCTAGCGTCCCCTTGTATTGATCCTCCAAGCTCTTATTACTCGACAACTGCTCGCCGACTAGAGTTCCCGGTATTCGATGCCGGTTGTTAATGATGGCCTGTTTCAAATCGCTACCACTGCAATTGACTGCCTTCCAGTTGTAAGGAGATTCTGAACAATATGCGCTCACTTGAGCGATCAAGAGATAGCTATACGGAACCATGCAATCGCCCGCGGACTGTAAAGACAACGAAAGATCGTAGAGTTGAGAGTTCTTGTATAAGTCTGGAGTTGCGATGACCTCATCGAAGACCGAAAACACTACTCGCGGATAGTAGGCCGCACGTAGAATCCTTAGCCGTCCGTCGCGATGAAGATCATCGTGCAGTGCATTAACAGCTGACGTATCGCAAATCACGATCGGTCTTTCTGTGGCGACAATCACCGGAACCGGCCTCTACTGATACTAATGAGAGCCCTCGAACTTGGCGGCAACCGCCTCGTTTCGTTTGGCCAAGGCCAGTCTACTCCGTATCCAAACCCGACCCTGCGCGCGCTATCCGATACCATGAGCATATGCTCCGCGTGAAACTCCTCGAATCCGGCGCGCGCCTCCCCGTTGTTGCACACCCCGGCGAAGACCTCGGCTACGACGTCTTCTCCCTCGAATCCGTCCTCCTCGAACCCCACAAAACCATCCGGGTCCGCACCGGCATCTCTGTCGAAGCGCGCCATCCCGAAACCGGCGTCGCGCTCGGCCTGCTCGTTCGCGATCGCTCGTCGATGGCTTCCCGAGGCATCGCCACCACCGCCGGCGTCATCGACGCTGGCTATCGCGGCGAAGTCCAGATCGTGATGACCAACCTTGGCGACACCGCAATCGAGATAAAAGCCGGCGAGAAGATCGCGCAGATGATCCCCGTTCCCGTGCTGACAGGCCCAGTGGAGCAAACAGAAACACTGGAAGACTCAGCTCGTTTGGCCAAGGGCTTCGGCAGTTCAGGCCGCTAGAGCGGTGCAGGTCGAGCCTGCCGAATGGCGAGCAAGGAAAGCTCTTGACGCCGATTCAGGATCCTGGACGGTCGCGGGCCCCCGCTCTATTCGACAGAGCTATCAGGTAACTCGTCCTCGGCAGGCTTGTGATCCTTGGCGGCCGCCGCCGGAACTGCCACACCCTCAGGCTTGGCGGGCGGAGCGGCTGGTTCAGTGGGCAGCGCCGGATGATCGAAGACATACAGTTCGTTGAACAGGTACTTGTAGGTGGCATGTGACTGCCCGCGGAACTGGGGCTTGAAACCGAAAAGCACGATGCGCCCCTTGCCGTAGGCGAGTTCCAGGGCTGCGGCTTTGCCCTCAATTGCCTCGGGATGCAGCAGCAGGCCGCTCTCCAGAGGATTCGTCTCCTTGGGGTAGCGCGCCAGCACCGCGCCGTGGAAGCCGGGCTGCGGCTGGAATGCAGGGCCGTTCTGGAACATGACGACAGGCGCATCCGACACGCCAAAATTCACCGGCAGATCGGCATGTTCAGTCTGCACGCGCAGCAAGGCGCCAGAGCAGAAGAACTTGTCGCTCTTGGCGCCCTCGATCACGTTCTGCACCGGCAGCGACATCAGCGGAATGAGGCTGCTGGCTGTCTTGTTTAGCGCAATCAGCGTGCCGCCTTCATGAACAAATTCGCGCAGGTTCTCGATGCCATCGTTGCCGATGCCGCCCGCGTACTGGCCGGGAACCACGCCAACGCCAAATCCGTCAGTCAGCTGCTTCGACGAGAGATCTGGGAGAACGATCACGTCATAGCGGCTATGCAGGTCGGCCGCGCGCATGTCTGCGTTGTAAACGCTCTTCGGCTCGAATCCGTAGTTTTCAAGAATCCAGCGCGTCCAGCCCTCGTCGATGGACGGCGTCCAGGGCCGGTAGAGCCCGACGCGCGCTTTCTTCAGTGCAATCGAATGCGCCGGCGCGCTGACGGCCACCGCAGACACAGCATACTTTTTCGAGAGATCGCCAAGCGATGCGCGGCTGCTGCCACTGATCAGAAATGCGCCCGTCTCCGTTCCTTCTGCGGTCTTCACCGGCTCTTGTGCTACGGAGACGGTTGCGCCCGCCTGCAGCGCGGCATTCACTAGCTCGAATGACGCGTTGGCCTTGTGGCTGACGGCGAATATCGTCCCGGTGCCGTCGATGGATGCTTCAGGCAACGCCACCTTGTCGATCTTTGTCAGCATCGCGCGCTCGCCGGCTGCCAGCGGATCGGTCACTGCATCCACGTTGACGCCCATCTGCAACGGCAGCGTCCAGCCGGTTACGTCGTAAGGCAGGTCAATGGATTTTGAGGTGCCGTTCTGCAATGAGTCAGGATACTTCTGCCGCTCGAACAGTTCCTTGGCCAGCGCGGAAAACGGCTGGTCCATGGGAATCACCCACGAGCCTGCGGGATAGGCCACGCCATTCGCCTTGAAGCCACTCTTTGACGTGTAGACGTCGAGGCCGTTGTCGATCATCTTCTGCGCCAGCAAGCCGGCCTCGGGGGTGTCGGCCTGCTTGTCGCTGATGACGTAGGCGAACGGCGGTTCTTTGCTGAAGTGCTGGATGTTGTCGCGAGCCGCCTGGTAGCGGTTGTAGAGCAGCGTCTCGCGATTCTTCGCGGCCAGGTCCAGCACCGACATGGAACCACCCACCATGTAATCGACAGCGTCTTTCAGGCGCCACCAGCCGCCTTCCCAGGGAGTGGAATACATGCTCAGCGCGCGCAGATCCTGAAAGTCCTTGGGGAAGTCGCGCACCGTATAGAAGTGCGGCGTTGCGTAGTCGTAGAGCGCCGTCTCGGTAAAGAACGAGATCTCGTTGCGGAAGACGTGCGCCCAATCCGTGAATCCGGCATACCAGTTATCGAAGCGCGATTCAGAGATGGCGCCGGGCATATTGTGCGCGTTGAGATAAGCCGTCATGTTCGCGCCGGTGAGATTGAGCCAGCTGCGCACAAGGGGACTAATGTTGCTCGAGATCGGATCAGAGAAGGGCGGAATCCAGATGCGCGCGGGAAAGGGCGCGGTCTGATGCTGGCAGTAGAAGAGCACGGGGCTGTATTCCAGCTGCGCCTTTACCACCACCTGCTCTTCTTTCATGTTCATCATGTAGCCGTCGCGATTGTTGTCATGGCCTACATATTCCTGGTAGAGATACGGCATGGGGCTGACTTCGTACTTGGTGCCCACATTCTGCCGGTACCAGTGCACCACCATGTCTTGCCCGTCGGGATTAAGCGTGGGCCATAGCACAAGAATGACCTGATCGAGAATCGCGTCGATCTGCGGATCGTTTTGCGCGGAGAGCAGTTTGTAGGCCAGCACCATGGTGTGCTGCGGGCCTGCGACTTCATCGGCGTGCAGGCCGCCATCGATGTGCACAATCACCTTGGACGTGCGCGCCAGTTCCTTTGCCTGTTCGTCGTTCAGATTGGTAGCGTGGGCGAGACGTCCGGCAATCATTTTGGTCTCGTCCAACTTGGCTAGGTTTTGCGACGACGAGATGACGGCGATCTCGATGTCCTTGCCTTCGGTGGTTTTGCCCACGGTAAACATCTTGATGCGGTCAGAGGCCGCGGCCAGCGCGTGGAAGTAGCGAACCGTGTCTTCATAGTCGGCGAGGTAGAAGTCGTCGCCGGGATTGTGCCCCAAAACGGAGATCGGCGTTGGCACCTCTGCGCGCGCAGCAACGCAGGGAATAAGGGCAAGACAGCAGGCAGCGATGCACACTAGACGAAACCACAGGCTCAGCTTGGACGAACGCATTGACTCTCCTTTTGCAATTGAGACACACACCATGGTGCGAGGGGGACGGGGACGAACGCACCTCACAAACCAGAAGGGCGGCCGCTTCAAACTGTCTTGCGTTTTTCCAAGGGTAACGCACTGGATGGGCTGCGCAAAAGGACGATTCTTAACCTTCCAGGCAGCTCTCAATTGACGCCGCTACGACGGCAAGGATGATCGCGATGAAGAGATTCGCGATCAACAGCCCCACGGACCGCGCGGTCCGTGGGGTTAGCGCATCGATGAATCTGCTTTCTCCGTTTTAGAACTTCACTCCCAGCGAGGACAGGAACGTCTTGACGTCGGGCCAGACGGCTTTGAGGTCGGTTGCGGTCTGAATATCGAGAGCGATATTCAGCGGGTTGGAGGCGGCGCCGGCGAGCTCGGCGATCGGCTTTTCGACTGCGGAGATCAGCGTGGCGAGTGCCGCCACGACCTGCGGTGCAGCTTTGAGAGCCTTGTTGGCGCCGGTCAGCCACTTCAAGGCATCCTCGGCTCCGATTTCGATTCCTTTTTCGATATTGACCAGGATATTTGCCATCGCGATGGTTCTCTTTTCTGGCCGGAGGCCAGGGATTTTGGCCGACCACCGGCATGATTTGCGGCGACGGCGCTCGCGGAGATGGCCGTGGTTGCGGCTGTAGTCGCAAGCGAGTCGCCTGGCGCAGACGAGAGCGGGCGCGCGACATCATGAGTTCGCACGCTGATCCGCTGGATTGTCCGGCTATGTTCCAAGCTTAGAGAAACCGAAAATATAACCTGCAAAATGGTGGGAAGAATCGACAGTGTGGAATCAATAAGTTGTGTGATTTCTTTGGGTGGAGGGGATTGACATGATTCATGCGCGGACAAGCGATGCGTCTTCGGTTCGTCGAAGCTCCCATTTTTCGTCCCCGACAACGCTTGCGTGAGAGGCGAAGCCGTCGGGGTGGTTCCACTGGCAATTCGGCCAGTGTCAAAAAGAAGAATGACGCCCTAGACTTCTGACGGCTGGGTTTGCCAAATTTCGCAGGAGCGGAATGCCTGATGAATTCTGACGTGAGAGGGCTGCGAGTTCTTCTGATCGTCGTCATGCTGTCCGTTCCTTGCGGCTTCGCGCAGAAGACCAAAGTGGGGTACGACAAAAGTGTCGATTTCTCCAGATTCAAAACGTTTACGTTGAGGATCCCGCCGCCGTCGAGCAGGCCACTTCTGCACGCGTCAGTGGTGGGTTCGATCAAAAATGGCCTTGAATCAAAGGGGCTGGCCAGCAAGGAGAATGGCGGCGACCTCACGGTGATTGCGGCCGGCAGCCTGGATTACGGTTTGAATTCTGCTATAAATCCGCTTGCGGATACTTGCGCGAATTGCCAGGCGCCGCAAGTAGACGTGCTGCGGTGGGCTGGATTCAAGCCGCCGCCCGGTTCCTCGGGGAAGCCTCAGCCCAAGGGAGTTCTCGAACTGGATATTGTCGACCGGGAAAGCAATAAAGTTGTCTGGTCAGGCACGGTCATGCAGAAGCTCGACGCGCAGAAACCAGATCAATCGCTGCAACGAGTCGGTGCAGCAATCGAGAAGCTGTTGCTGGAGTTCCCGCCCAAAAGCAAGTAGGGACTCCTCATCCTGAATCACGCAACTTTCTCTTTAGTCGATCCGATCGAGGCTGCAGGGTTCTTGCGGGCAGCGGCGACCGCGGCTGTTGAGACGGCGAGAGGAATGCATTCCATCGAGGACTTATCGACAACGAGATTTTAGACATGGGGGTACGCCATGTTACGGCAGGGTCACCAGGGGAAGTCCTCAATTCGAATTGCTCAATGCTTCAGCTGTGCGGTCTGTGGGTCGGTGCTGATGCTGTTCGTGGGGTGTTTGTCTGGGAATGGCACCAGAAAAGCTTCTTCGCTAAAGTCGACAAAGAATGTGCAGTCATCGGCGCCGGAACTAAGCTCACGCAATCAATCGATGCTCGCCCTCTATTCGGCTGAGATAGAGGCTGCGGCTGACAGAATAATTTCGGAATCGCCCTCGCCTGTCGCTCAGAGACAGGCACTGGTATGGAAGACCGAGGCCATTCCCGTTATGCAAACATCCTTGTTAAATTCGGATCCTGTCGCAGCGGTTCTCGACACCTGGGCGTTCATTTTCCAGATGACAGCGTATATGGAACGGCCTGCCTTGAAACAGAAACTGGGGGAGTCCTATCCCGTTGTCGCGGAGACGCTCAGGAACATGGACGCCGAGATGGAGCAGCTTGTGCTTCTGAGCGCGCCTGCAGCCAATGTGGCGGACTTGCGTCAGAGAGTCGGCGCTTGGGCCAAGGCTCATCCCATTCAGGCCAGTCTGGTAGGCCGTCAGTCGGTCGATGCGGATGTAATCCGGAAGGTTGGGCAATCTGATTTGGGCATGACAGCCTCAATCAAGACGCTGGCGGAAGGTTTGGGCGACTTTACGGCCCGCTTGGATGCCTATAACGTTTACCTGCCCAAACAGGCGCGGTGGCAAGCCGAACTCTTGCTCACGGATTTCACGCATGACCCGCAAATTAGCGCCGCTCTGTCCGATTTCTCGGTGCTTTCAGGCAGCGCTGCGAAGGCGTCAGGCAACCTGGATCAGATGCCCGTGCTTGTGGACCAAACACGCATGGCGTTCAAGGCGGATGTCGATGGCGAGCGCTTGTCCGCACAGGCCTTTCTCCGGGAAGAGGGCTTGAGAACCCTGTATGCCCTGCAGCAGGAGAGAATTGCGACCATCGATGCCCTGCATGGCGAACGGCTAGCCACAACTGCACAGATCCGCGAGGAACGTGAAGCGGCAATGGAGACGCTTCGCGGTCAAGAAATAACCGTCATGAACGAATTCGAGGCTTTCAGTGAGAAGGCCATCCAGGACGCCGACACAAGGGCTCGAGGTCTCATCAATTACTTCTTCATACGCGCTCTCGAACTGATGCTGCTCACGCTGGTCTTGTGCTCTCTTCTGATTTGGGTTGTACTGCGGCGCTTTGTCGGCGGCCCTCCAGCTCGCTCCTCAAGGTCACTCGGCCGTGCTTCGGAGTTCGACAGCAAGCAGTGAAATGCGGATCAGGCAGACTCACGACCCGCAACCATCTTGATGGTCAAATCCGGAAAGAGTGCTGTTCTCTTCTCTGATTGCTCTTGAGCACTATGTATCGCGTGGCTCAGAGATACGTCTGACGTATCGGCGATCTTGGATTTCGTAGTCGCCACTGGCCACGCGGGCGATTGCTTCGGTGTAGGCGATGTGCTCTTCGACGAGGATACGATCGGCGAGCGTGTGGGCGTCGTCGGTATCGAGAACGGGGATGGCGCGTTGGAGGATGATGGCACCGTGGTCGAGGTGCTCGTCGACGAAGTGCACTGTACAGCCAGCGATCTTGACGCCGTAGTCGAGAGCCTGCTGCTGGGCATCGAGACCGGGAAATGCGGGAAGCAGCGAGGGGTGGATGTTGAGGATGCGGTTCGGGAAGGCAGCGATGAATTCCGGCGAGAGCAGGCGCATGTAGCCGGCAAGGCAGACAAGGTCGACCTTATGCTGGCGCAGGCACGCTATGAGGTCGGCATCATGTTCGGCGCGTGGGCGGCCTTTGGAAATATAGACAGCGGTGGGGAGATTGAGGTCCCTTGCTGCTTGAATGCCGGGGGCTTCGGCGATGTTTGAGATCACCACGGCGATTTCGACTCCAAGGAGGCGGCCTTCACGGATGTTGCGGGCGATGGCGAGGAAGTTGGAGCCGCGGCCGGAGAGCAATATTCCTACGCGAAGGGGCGCTTTGGATTTCCAGCCTTCCAATGATCTCTCCGTCGTTAGACTTGCTTTACCCGCCAGGCTTCGTATTCGGCAATCGCTGCGCTGCGCTTGGCCGAATCGCCGAGACGTTTCAGCAATTCAATACATTCTCGATCGCCGAAGTCCGCCATGCAGCGAGCGCAGTCACCGCCCCAATCCATCGTTTCAGGAACCATGGGCTGATTCAGCACGCTTCCGCAGATTCCGCATTTCATAAGGATCAGGTGTACTGGACCCGGTGGTCGCCTTTGACTACGCGGCCGATGACGTAGAACTTCTCTTCGGCGCGATCGAGGAGGGTTTTGGCGCGCGTGAATTTGGCCGCTGGAATCACAGCGATGAGGCCGACTCCCATATTGAAGGTGCGCATCATCTCGTCTTGCGAGACCTGGCCAAGGTCGCGGAGATGATCGAAGATGGGCAGCACAGGCCAGGAGCCGAGCTCGACTTGCGCCGACAATCCCTTGGGAAGAATGCGCGGGAGATTTTCAGTGATGCCGCCACCGGTGATGTGCGCCATGCCCGCGGTCATTCCGGAAGCAACAAGTTTCTGGATCACGTGGAGATAGCTGCGATGCGTCTTCATCAGCGCGGCGCCGGCTTTCTCCTTGATGGCGGTGACGTACTGGCTTGGTTTGTATTTGGCCACGTCGAACATCAGTTTGCGGGCGAGCGAGTAGCCGTTCGTGTGCAGGCCGGTGGAGGGGAATCCTACAAGAACATCGCCTGCCTTGATGTCGGCCCCGGTGACCATCTTGTCGCGATCGACGGCGCCGACGATGAAGCCGGCAAGGTCATATTCGCCGTCGGCATAAAAGCCTGGCATCTGGGCTGTTTCGCCGCCGATGAGGGCGCAGCCGTTGGCCTTACATGCATCGGCGAGCCCGGAGACCACGGTTTCGGTAACCTCGGGGTCGAGCTTGCCGCTGGCGAAGTAGTCGAGGAAAAAGAGCGGGGTGGCGCCCTGGACGGCAATGTCGTTGACGCAGTGGTTCACCAGGTCGGCACCGACACTCGAGTGGAGGCCCATTTCGAAGGCGATTTTGAGCTTTGTACCGACGCCGTCGGCTGAACTGACCAGGATGGGGCTCTTGAACTTCTGCAGATCGAGCCGGAAGAGAGCCCCGAAGCCGCCGATGCCGCCTAAAACATTGCGGTTAAAGGTTTTCTGCGCCAGGTACTTGATGCGATCCTTGGCGCGATCACCGCGGGTAATGTCCACCCCGGCATCGGCATAGGTAATGCCGCGCTTCTGCGCTGAATCGGATTTCGGCTTGGTTTCTTCGGGCACTCTGCGGCCTCTTAGCCATCCCATCCACGAAAATCTGTCGATGGGGACCCCGGTTTCCCAGGGCTAAGGGTGATGGTTTCCGAATATCTGAATCGGAAAGGTTGATTCTAGCAGGCCGGTGGGGCCGGATTGTGAAGGCACAAATCGATTTGCTGTTCAAAACATGAAAGAACGGCTGAAAGCTTGACGGTGAGTTAACTACGATTTTCGCCGCGACTTCTATACTGAAGCGACGATGAGCACCAAGACTACGACACCGACGCATACACGTTCCCACGAGCTGCAACAGCGCGCTGAGCGCTTTTTTCCCGGCGGGGTGAATTCGCCGGTGCGGGCCTTTCGCGCGGTGGGCGGAGCTCCGCCGTTTGTGGAGCGGGCCGAGGGTGCTTACGTGGTGGATGCTGACGGCAACCGCTACATTGATTACGTAGGTTCATGGGGACCCATGATCCTTGGTCATGCGTTTCCGCCAGTGGTGGAGGCGATTGAACGCGCGGCGAGGAGCTCGGCGAGCTTTGGGGCTTCGACGGCGAGCGAGGCTGATCTGGCGGCGCGGATTATCGCGTGCTATCCGGCGATCGAGAAAATGCGGTTCGTGAGTTCGGGAACCGAGGCGACCATGTCAGCGATCCGAGTGGCGCGCGCAGCGACGGGCCGGAAAATGATCATCAAGTTCGAGGGCTGCTACCACGGACATGCCGACGGGCTGTTGGTGAAGGCGGGCTCGGGAGTGGCGACGTTCGGGATTCCAGGATCGGCCGGTGTGCCGGAGGAGATTGCGGCACTGACACATGCGCTGCCGTATAACGATGTTGCCGCCGTGGAATCTGCGTTCGACGCGCATCCTGACAAAATTGCGGCAGTGATTCTAGAGCCAGTGGTCGGAAATGCGGGGTGCATTCCGCCCGCTCCTGGGTTTCTGCACGGGCTGCGTGAGCTGACCCGGCGCGAGGGCGCGTTGCTAATTGTGGATGAGGTGATGACGGGCTTCCGCGTGGCGCTGGGCGGAGCGTGCGAGCTGTATCGGCTCGATCCCGACCTAGTGACGCTGGGCAAGATCGTTGGCGGCGGATTGCCGGTCGGCGTGTTCGGCGGCAAACGGAAGTATATGGATATGCTGGCGCCGCTGGGACCGGTTTACCAGGCTGGAACGCTAAGCGGGAATCCGCTGGCGATGGCTGCGGGGATGGCGACGGTTGGCTACCTGCAGGAACATGCGGCGGAGGTATATCCGCATCTCGAAAAGACTGCGAAAGCTGTGGCAGAGGGCGTTGCGGCGGAGGCGGAAAAGGCCGGCGTGGCACTGACCACAAATCGGGTGGGCGCGATGTGGACGTGGTTCTTCAACGAGGGTCCCATCACGAATTACGACGACGCCGCGAAGTCAGATACGGCGGCGTTCGGGCGCTTTCATCGGGCGATGATGGACCGAGGCGTGTGGCTGCCTCCGTCGCAGTTCGAGGCGGCGTTTCTAGGCACGGCGCATGGGGATGCGGAAGTGCGGGCGACGATTGAGGCGGCGCGTGAAGCGTTCAGAGTGGCCTAGTTCACGAGCGGTTCATTCGGGCCACACATCGAGCGTGACGAATTTGTGCGTGCTTGCGTAGCGGGCGAGAAGCTGAGCAGCAGCGTTGACGGATGGGCCGCGATCAGCGTTTTGGCCACGATGACTGCCGTCGTGAAGCACGATGTTGCTGGCATAGCCGTGTCTTTGGTTGCTATCGATTTTCCTGATTAAATTTTCGGCGATCTTGTCGGCGGAGGAAACCTTCCAATCCCTCGTCATGGCGTTCCAGGTGACGGGGATCAGACCGAGCTGGCGTGCCAGTTTGAGCACGTAGGGACGACGCGCGCCGAAGGGTGGGCGGAAGTAGCGAACGGGTTTGCCGGTAATGTCGGCGAGAATGTCGCTGGTGCGTGTGAGTTCGTCGAGAACGTTCGCAGCTCGGGTGCGGGAGAGGTCTGGGTGACTCCACGTGTGATTGCCGACGAGGTGTCCGGCGTCGGCGACGCGACGTGCGAGCGCAGACTCGGCCTTGGCAAACTTGCCAACCATGAAGAAGGTAGCGTGCACATTGTGCTCGGCGAGGATGTCGAGAAGAGGCGGCGTCCATGCGGGGTTGGGTCCGTCGTCGAAGGTGAGGGCGAGCTGACCGGGGCTGCGTGGCGCGATAAGCGTCCGGCCGAAGATCTGCGAGGTGGGCCAACGGGAGGCATAGGCGAACCCGCCGATACCAAGCCCGGTTGCGCCGGCGATGCCAATTGCCCCGTAAATACTCGCTGCCAAGGGAGAAAGCATTGCTGTAGATAGTGTGCGGCGGCGAGGGCTCAGTCAGCAAGCGGAGTGTGACGAGTCGGGGTGGGTTCGGCGTATACTTGTGTTGTTCGGGTCGCATCCTGGTTCTACGGAGCGGCACTGGAGACAACATGAGCATTACGAACTTCCCCGGAAGCGCGAATTCCTCGCCGCTTGATTCTTCCATCACAAAAGTCACAATTCCTGCACTAGCCGAGATGAAGCGGCAGGGCAAACCTATCTCTGCGCTCACCGCGTATGACTACGCGACGTCGCGCCTTGTGGATGAGGCGGGCATTGACCTGGTGCTGGTAGGCGACTCGCTGGCCATGGTAGTGATGGGCCACGACAATACGCTGGCTGTGACGGTCGACGAGATGCTGCATCACACCCGTGCGGTGCGACGTGCGGTTCGCCGGGCGCTGGTGGTGGCCGATATGCCGTTCGGCAGCTATCACGGAACGGTGGCGGAGGGCGTGGCCAACGCGGTGCGTTTCATCAAAGAGGCCGGCGCCGAGGCGGTGAAGATCGAAGGACCGCGCGTAGCGCTAGTGGAGGCGCTGACAGACGCGGAGATTCCGGTCATTGGCCATCTGGGCCTGACACCGCAGAGCGTGCACCGCATGGGTGGATATCGCGTGCAGGCCAAAACAACGGACGCGGTCCAGCAGATCAAAGCAGACGCCAGGGCGCTGGAAGAGGCAGGCGCCGGCTTGCTGGTGCTCGAAGGAATTCCGCGCGAAGTAGCGGCTGAGATCACGGCGGAGCTGACGATTCCTACGATCGGGATTGGCGCCGGACCGGATTGCGACGGACAGATTCTCGTCTTCCACGACATGGTGAACCTGAGCTTCGCGCCGAAGGCAAAGTTTGCGCGGCGCTATGCGGACGCGGCGGAGTTGTTCCGCGCTGCGATCGAACACTATCGCGAAGACGTGGAGCATCGCGCGTTTCCTTCGGACGAAGAGAGCTATCACCTGTCATCGACGGTGCGGAAGGAACTGGAAGCAGAGCGCACCGAGACGTTACCAGTGAAGCAACTGCGCAAAGCGTAATGGAAATCCTCAAGACCGTAGAACAATTGCGACAATGGAGCCGCGCGCAACGATGCCATAGCGGCGAGGGGATCGCGCTGGTGCCGACAATGGGTGCGCTGCATGCGGGGCATGCGTCGTTGATTCGCGCGGCAGCAGAAGCGCGACCGGGGCGCGTGGCCGTAAGCATCTTCGTGAACCCGACACAATTTGGGCCGAATGAGGACTTCGCGAAGTATCCGCGGACGTTCAAGGCGGACTGCGAGCTGGCCGAGCGGCAAGGTGCAACGGCGATTTTCGCGCCAAGCGTGGAGGAGATGTATCCCACCGGTGCGGCAACGTTCGTTGACGTTGAAGGACTGAGCGATCGGCTGGATGGCAAGTCGAGGCCGGGACACTTCCGCGGCGTGGCGACGGTGGTGGCGAAGCTGCTGAATGCTGCGGAACCTGATCTAGCTTTCTTCGGACAGAAGGATGCGGCACAGGTAGCGGTGCTGCGGCGCATGGTTGCCGATCTGCGCCTTGGCGTAAAGATTGTGGTGTGTCCGATTGTGCGCGAGGCGGATGGGCTGGCCCTTAGTTCGCGGAACACGTATCTGAGCGCGGAGGAACGAAAGCAGGCGCTGGTGCTAAGCCGCGCTGTTCGGCGCGTTGAGGTGTTGGTTGCGGGTGGTGAGCGACAGAGCGCCTTACTGATCGAGGCGGCACGCGGCGTGTTTTGTGAAGAGCCAGCCGTCCGTGTGGATTACATCGAACTGGTGGATTGGAGCACGCTATTGCCTGTGCTGTCTGCCACGCCGGGGGCGCTGTTTGCAGTTGCGGCATGGGTGGGGAAGACGCGGCTGATCGATAACGCGATCATCGGTTGGGAGCTCAGGGGGACTTTAGAAAAAAATGCCGGATTTGTTTTGCGAGACCATTCTGCGGCTTGAAGCCCGCTGCTCTCTCTGCGGGAGCTTCAGAGAGTGAGTTCGCTGTAAAGGCGTGCCCTCAAAAGCAGATCCTTCGCCCCGCTTACCCCATTTTCATGGGGCCCCAAGCGTGCGGGGCTCAGGATGACACAGAAGCTACATACCTAAACGAGGATGCTCTATTGATGCGGTAAATACTGGTCTAGCCATTCGATCCAGCGGCGGTAGACATCGCGCATGCGCACAGGGTCATTGGGGCTGTGGCCGCCGATGGGATACGCGTAGAACCAAGTCTTGACGCCGCGATCCTTGAGCGCGTGGTAGAGTTCGTACCCTTGCGTGATGGTCACGCGGTAGTCGCCGACATCCTGCAGGACCAGCGTGGGTGTGGTCATCTTGTCGTAGTAGGTGATCGGCGATTGCTCGACGAAATGCTTCATCCAGTCGCCGGTGTAGGGCGAGCCGCCGATAGCAGTGGCGCGGCCCACATTGCTGTCAGAGAGCGCGTACTGATCGAGCAGATTGGTAACGGGTGCGCCGGCGATGGCGGCTTTCCAGAACTGCGCGTGGCCGATGAGCCAGCTGGTCATGTAGCCGCCGTAGCTCCAGCCGGTGACGGCAATGTTGGACTCGTCGACGATGCCGCGCTTCTTGAGCATGTCGAGTCCAGCGAAGACGTCCCGGCCTGGACCGTCGCCGGAATCGTCAACGATGGCGCGGCTGAAGTCGTTGCCGAAGTTGTCGCTTCCGCGATAGTTGGGCTCGAAAACGAGCCATCCCTGGGCGGCGATAATTTGCGCGAAGAGTGAGAAGGTGTCCTTTGACGACGAAGTCGGGCCACCATGGATGTAGAGCACGAGGGGCAGTTTTTTGCCTGGAGTGTAATCGGGTGGATAGGTGAGGATGCCGTTCTCGGTCCAGTTCTTCGGAGCCTTGTCAGGACTTTGCCACGTGACGACTTCGCTTTTGCCGAGATTCAGCGAGTCGAAGGCCGCGTGGAACGTGGTGAGGCGCCGCGGTTTGGATTGTGGCGTATCGAGAATGTAAATCTCTGACGGACGGTGCGGCTCGGTCCCGACGAATGCGATCTGGCCCTGGTTGCTGACCGTTGCATCGAGCCAGAAACCGGTATTGGGTGTGATGTCGCCGAGGTCAAGCTTGGTCGCGTTGCCCGTCAGAGGTTGAATCCAGAGACTCGCGGTGGCACCATCATTCGCGCCGGTAAGGATCGACTTGTTGTCGGACATCCAGAGAGCGCGAAAGAAATTGCGATCGATTGCGCGGGTGATGTTGTCGCCATCGCCTTTGAGGCCGTTGACGACGTAGATGTCCTGGTAGTTGCGATCGGTGCCATCGCGGGGATAGATGTAGGCGACGTGCGATCCATCGGGCGAAGGGACGGGCTGCGTCGAGTACATGGTGTGGGTCGTGATCGGCTCGGATTTGCCGGTCGCAAGATCGAGTACCTGCGGCGAAGAGTAGCGGCGATCACCGGAGTAGGTGTTTTCGAGACGAACGTAGATGAGCTTGCTGCCATCGGGCGTAAAGGCGATGGGCGAGGCCGGCGGGCCTGGGGGAAACGCGACGGGCAAAGTCCACTCACCTGAGGTGAGGCGCTTGGCTTCGCCACCTGCTGCAGGAATGATCCACAGATGCGTGGGCAGCGTCTTGTCCTTGTCGAGAAAGCTGCCATCGCCCACTTCGAAAGCATCGTCGAATTTGTCGGCACCGGTTTTCTTCGGAGGCGCGTCGGCTGCGGCAAAGGCAATGGTGCTGCCGTCGGGCTTCCATGCGAATTGCTGGATCGAGGTTTGGCTCTTGGTCAGTTGCATTGACTCGCCGCCGGCCATGTCGAGCACGAAGATCTGGTTGTGCTTGTCTGCATCCTCAACGAGGAACGCAATACGATCTCCTGACGGCGACCAGCGTGGGAACGAGACATGCTTGCGATCGTGCGTGAGATAGCGCGTCTTGCCGGTTGCAGTATCAACCAGCACGAGATCGGATGCGTAGATGTCTTCGTCGTAGTCGGGATGCGCGACGACTACGGCGAGCGATTTGCCGTCGGGCGAAATCTTCGGGTCAGTTATGCGGAGAATCTTGCCTACCCAGGCGAGATCGAAAACTTTGCCGGGAGTG
The DNA here is from genome assembly GCA_963735215.1 of uncultured Acidobacteriaceae bacterium. Classification (GTDB taxonomy): domain Bacteria; phylum Acidobacteriota; class Terriglobia; order Terriglobales; family Acidobacteriaceae; genus Telmatobacter. Next base: position 110,069 of record CAVTKF010000030.1, read on the forward strand.
GCGGGGATGGGCACGCGTGAGGTTGCCGTCGCCGTAGGTGGGCTTTCGCCAAACAGGCCTGCACTGAACACCAGGAATACTGCAAGAAGAATAGGCGGAAGACGCTTCATGGTTTTGCACCTTGAATTGGAAGGGATCGACGATAAAGGGAAGAGCGTGGAACAAATATACAAGACAAGCGTTGCCTGAATCTGCCCACGGCCCGCTATCTTGTACACATGCCCGAGCTGCCGGACATCTCCGCGTACATCACTGCGCTGGAAGAGCGCATCGTTGGGCAGACGCTGGAACATGTGCGGTTGGGCTCAGTGTTTGTACTGCGGACGGCGGAACCTGCGATCTCTTCAGTCGACGGAAGAGTGGTGCGCGAGCTGCGGCGCATCGGGAAGCGGATCGCGATTAGCGTGGATGGACAATTGTGGTTGGTGCTGCACCTGATGATTGCGGGACGGCTGCATTGGAAGGCACCGAAGGCAAAACTTGCCGGCAGAAACGGGCTCCTCGCCCTCGACTTTCCCAACGGAACTCTTGTGCTGACAGAGGCAGGCTCGAAGCGGCGAGCCTCGCTCTACGTCGTGCGCGGCGAGGAAGCGCTGCAGGCGATGGATCCCGGAGGGGTGGAGATCTTTGAGACGAACCTCGCTGGATTTCGAGCGGCACTGACTGCGGAGAATCGCACATTGAAGCGCGCGCTTACGGATCCGCGGCTAATCAGCGGCGTGGGCAATGCGTATTCCGATGAGATTCTGCATGCTGCGCAGATGTCGCCAGTCGCTCTGACACACAAACTGAAACCGGAGGAGTGGGAACGGCTATTCGCGGCGACGCGCTCGACCCTTCGGCTTTGGATGGATCGGCTCGGTGGAGAGGCCGAGAAGGCCTTTCCGGAGAAGGTGACGGCGTTTCGCCCGGAGATGGCTGTGCATGGGCGGTTCAATTTGCAGTGTCCGCGGTGCGGAGAAAAGGTGCAGCGCATTCGCTACGCCGACAACGAGACCAATTACTGTGCGAAGTGCCAGACGGGTGGAAAGGTGCTGGCGGACCGCAGCCTTTCGCGACTGCTGGGTTCGGACTGGCCACGGACCCTGGATGAGTTGGAAGGGTTGAAGAAGAAATGATTTGCCGGCCTGGAAGACGCGCGAGACTTGGCGGGCGAGATTTGACACGAAAGGCCGGTTTTGCGAGACTCAAAGATGCTGCCGATCCGGCGGAAATAGCTGGATTTGTGTCTCGTGCCGAAGTGGCGGAATTGGCAGACGCGCGTGGTTCAGGTCCACGTACTCGCAAGGGTGTGGGGGTTCGAGTCCCTTCTTCGGCACCATGGGAATGCCTATCTTGTTGAATTCAAACCTAAACATATAATAATAAGCAGCTTGCATAGATTTACCTGCTTCACCTGTGTCACCCGAATACCCCTTTGTGGACCCCATTCAGGCCAAAAACCATAGCAACCATAGCAAGCTCGAACAGATGAAACGTGCCGCGCGGCCGATGTCCTAATCCAGCTCGAGACCGCCACGACAAGCTGACACGCTGAGCTTGCCTTTAGGCTGCGTGGGCCATTCCATTTCACGGCTCAAATCCCATGTAGAATCTTTTGTCACGCGTCTGCGCGTCTTTCATGCCGCTCCTAGCGGCAAGAGCATCCTGATGGTGATGCTTGCTAAATGGCTGCTGGAGCACGATCCCGAGGCGCGTGTGCTGGTGGTGACTGACCGGGACGAGCTGGACAAGCAGATTGAAGGAGTGATGAAAAATGCCGGTGTGATTGGGGAGAAATCCCCGTCGCCGCGCGTCACCAAGCGGGCAGAGTTTGTGGCCAAACTTGGAGACACGCTGCCCCGGCTGATTTGCGCGCTGCTTCACAAGTTCGATCCTGCCGATCTGAAGGGCGAGCCGCCGCCCATCCATGGCAGGTTCTATGTGTTTGTGGACGAGTGCCACCGCACGCAGGGCGGCGACATGAATACGCAGATGAAGCGCTGGCTGGCTCATGCGATCTTCATAGGCTTCACTGGCACGCCGCTGTTGCGCAAAGACAGGCAGATGACGCGCGATGTCTTTGGCAATGGTGTCATTCGAAACTGTCGAGTCGCAGCCCGCATCTTACGTTGGAACAACTAACGTTGATGTCTCCGCGGTGATTTCAGTCGAATGCTCGATTTCATATAGTGCAAATGCCAAGGCGTGAGTCATTCGCCGG
>CAVTKF010000031.1:0-19952 GCA_963735215.1 uncultured Acidobacteriaceae bacterium
GTGTATTCACCCGCTGCTTCCTAGCAGTTTTTAAGCATTGCGCAAGTAGCAATTGTTCTATGTGTCTGAGGCTCTCAATTGGCTTTTGCCTCAATCACAGTGCAAACAATCGATCTTTCTTTGAAAGGAGAAGGCTTATTTCTTCAAAAAATCTGTCATACCGTCGCAGTCCAACTATATGTCTTTTAATAGCTCCGAGATCGAGACATCAAGAGCTGAGGCAATCTTATAGAGCGTGATTAGACCGGGTTCACGGGCGCCGCGTTCCAGATCTGAGATGTGAACCTCATGAACACCGGAGTGTTGGGCAAGGTCGATCTGCCGCCACCCTTTGGCGCGACGTAACCCTCTGATTCGATTGCCTACTTCAGCACAGATTTCGCTGGACACAAAGCCATAGTCGGCTTAGTGTTTGAGCTATATTTAGCGCATACGCTCTTTGACGAAGCGGAGTGGGTCAAAGAGAGAGGTATTCTCTATGTCGATCACGCCTGTCGGAGGATGGGGAAACGGACCAAATCGGGCGGTTTTTACGGACGCCTCGGTCCAGTCAGGAGCACATTGCTGTCCTCAATGTGGTAGCGCGGATTGGAAGGCTGCGAACCTTGTGCATATCGAGGGTCTATCGGTGAGCCGAGGACGAACGAGAGGCACCGTGATTGGCATCAGTCGAACTGGGCTTCGAAACGGGCAATTCTCGATGGGCGGCGGAGTCTATCGCGGTAAGACGCGCGGCACCTCACAGACCCTGCTCTCCCAAATGGCCGCTCCTCCTAAGAGGAGCAGAGCCGGCTCGGTTGTCGTTGGAATCTTTGCCGTTTTGGCCGGAGGAAGAGTTTTGGGTGACTTGGCCAACGACAACATCAATCAAAATACGTTTATTGCCGTTCTGATTACTGTGATCTTGCTTATCGTGTTTTTCATGATCCGCGGGAAGCAGGAAGAGAGTTATAGCGAGGCGATCGACATGTACGAGAACATGAGGATGTGCCAGCGATGTGGCACATTCTACGCGGCCCCTTGGTGATGGGACGAAGCAAAATCGTGGGCGGCGCCGGGAATAGCCGCCGCCCACGCAGTACACATCTTCAAATGGCCACCTAAGACTTATCACTTCCTGGCGTATCGACAGGGCCGGCATTCACGTGAATCAAACAGAGCTTGTAACTCAGGATTAACCTAATCTGTCTCGGTGCCGAAATGCTTGCAGAGATTGACGAAGATACGAATGGCTTGGAGATCACCTGCATTCGTTTTAGCCCTCAATTGCAAGAAAAGGGCTTCCATTCCGTTGATATACTGCTTTTTCCCGTCCACGGTAGCCAGGATCTTCTTGGCGAACACCTCGTGAAAGCTTTGCTTAGCACTGGGTGTCCTTTTAGGACGTCCCTTGGGATTGCCGCTCATCCCTTTCTTGAATCGGGTGTTTTTGGGTGGTTTTTTATACCCCACCTCATACCGGTCAGTCGTCTGGCAGCCAGTTGGCTGTTCGGCAAATTCGTTTTCGTTCCCGGAAGAGTTGGACTGCTTAGTCATTGGTCGCGGTCCTTTCTGCGGCGATTTGGGCAAAGGTTTTCTTGGTTGCAATGTGGATTGCCTCGCCGCCGGTATACTTCTGCCAGCGCCGAATCGCAGTGTCAACATAGAGGGGATCGATTTCGATGCCGTAGCACTTCCTGCCAACCCGCTCCGCGGCCATCAGCGTCGTCCCTGACCCGAGAAAGGCATCGAGAACGATGTCGCCAGCGTTTGGTGCAGTCAAGCAGCGCATCGGCGACCATCTTGATGGGCTTCACGGTCGGATGGAGTGCGAGGAGGTTGCCCTCATCGCCCTGACTTCGAAAATGTTTGGACACCCGGGTATTGCCAGACGTTTGTTCTGTTACGGCCGAATTTACCCAGTTGGACGTTGTTGCGATGAGGCTTCTTGCCGTTACGAAACACTGCAATGAGCTCATGTTGTGAGCGATAGAAGCTCCCCATCCCACCGTTGTCTTTGACCCAGACACAGAGGTTGAGCAACTGATCGTAGTGCTGCCGGCCGGCAGCAAGAAGGGTCTCAATATGGCGCCAATCCATGCACAAGTAATGCACTGACTGAGGGCAGGAGTATCGGACTAATAGGGTGATGCATCTAACAAGGAAGTTTGAGAACTCGGGGTGCAGTCATCTCCCCCGATGCCATCGCGAATTCACAGTGTTTGATTTTTCCATTCCCGGTGGCGTGACCGTTGATCTTTACGTTGTACGGAGGGTCGGTAAATACTGCCGCGGCCCGATTCGTTCCCATCAGCCTCTGGTAGGTATCGTCTTCAAGAGAGTTTCCACAGAAGATGTGGTGTGGGCCTAACTGCCAAAGATCGCCAGACTGAGAGATAGCATGTTGACCGTCCTCTGGCTCGTCTACTACCTCAGGCTCAACTGCAGCCTGAGGTGAATCTCCGATGATGATGTCAATCTCTGGGATCTCGAAGCCAGTCACGGTAATGTCGAAGTCGAGTCCTTCGATCGTCATCAAATGTTGGAGTTCAATGGCTAGTATTCCCTTGTCCCAGCCTGCTTTTTCTGCCAGCTTGTTATCGGCGATGACGTACGCCCGGATTTGGTCCTCGGTGAGGTCTTCGAGAACGATGGTAGGCACTTCTTCGATCGAGTGCAATTTCGCAGCTCTCCACGCGGCCGTGGCCTGCGATGATCCGATTGTTCCTGTCTCAGTACTGGGTTTGTGAAACCAAATACGCAGATGCTTTCCGCAATCTGACGAATCTGATGTTTCGAGTGGGTGCGTGCATTGCGCGGATGCGGACGCAACGCGGTTATAGGCAGATACTTTACCTCCAGATTCAACCTTTCCGCCTCCGACGTGCGAACGTCGACCGCTCGTTTCGACCGGACCGACTTTACGCTACGCTGCAGCGCAGCTATCGCGGAAAAGCGATGTTGTCCATCGACGAATTGAAAATTGGTGTCAAGGATTGGTGGAGTTACAAAAGTGTCCGCAATTTGCGTGCGGGAGCGACAAGTGTCAGGAAGAAGAGGGTCGACCGTCCTGAGTTCCACGTTGGTGGAACTGGCCGGGGCGTCATGGGTTGAAAAGTCAATAATCATTCACCCCAGTTCTATTACAAAAACCCATTAGCAACAAGAATAAGCTGTCAGGGAAATAACTGACAGTTTATACTTTCCCTATGTTGAATCGTCATCGATCCAAACTTCAGATTTTTGATTCACCACTGGACGCCCTCGAGCGTTTTGTGCGAATCCTGAATGAGGGAATTAATGAAATCCCGATATCTGGGGAAACCCTTGCAATTCTTCGCCAACGCGTCCAAGACTGGTTTAACTCAGGTAAGAATGTGACAAAACTGTTTGCCTCGCAGCCAATGTTGAAAGAGGTGGGATTTCTCACCTTCGTGAGAGGCACAATTTCCTCAGAGGTAGAGGTGATCCATACCCCCAACACGGAATCGAATGATCCAGAGACTTTTGCCGACGCACTATTCTTGAACTTTCTGATCAATCCGCACCACGCGAGTCTGCGTGGCCGATGTGCTTATTGCGGTAGTTACTTTATAAACGGCACTCGAAGAAAGATCGTTCGTTATTGCACAAAGGAATGTGGCAAGCAGTTCACGTCACGACTTGCAAATCAAAAACGTCGCGAGAGGGAATATGCGGAGAAATTGGAGTGGGTTACGAGGGCTATCCAAGAGTTGTCCCCCCGAGAATCGGGGACTTCTTGGAAGAACTCGGTCTCAGCGAAGACTGGTGTTTCAAAGAGATGGATTACGCTAGCGGTTCAAAAGAAAATTATTTCTGAGCCAGTTAACTCGGGCGCAAGCCCTCGTGGTGGTCGGATTGGTAAACATAAGCTCTAGCAGCCAGCTAAAGCAAATCCATTCAGAAGGTGATGAAAACCCGATTCTTCGGGCACCTGTCCGAGAAGCCGGTTTTTCGTCCACGTGGGTTGGATCTGGACTTCTGCCGGCCCCATCTGCTGCCGCCTCTCTTGTCGAGAGCTAAGGGATGGGAAAACACATCCGCACGACCAGACCACCATCAGGCCGATTGGTTGCGACGATGCTTCCGCCATGCAACCGCACCGCCCGGTCGGCGATCGCAAGGCCCACGCCAAAGCCGCCGGTTTTGCTTTGCCGCGAGTTATCTACTCGGTAGAAGGGCCGAAGAATCGCATCGAGCTCCTCTGCCGGAACTCCCGGGCCGCGGTCGCGCACACTGAGCTCAGCTATCCTTTGCTGATTGGACTCTGTCTCGGCTAGATCGACTTCAATGACACCATCTTCAGGCGTATAACGAAGAGCGTTCCGGAGGATGTTTTCGAGTGCACTTTCAAGCAGGCGAGCATCCCCACGAACGACACAGTTTTGACCCATGATAGCCGTGATGTGGCAACCACGTAGGCTGGCCTCGTATTGAACGTTTGGCAGGACGTCGCGGACGAGATCGCTCAGCGAGATGGAGGATGCGTTGCGAATCTCTTGCGTAATCTCCATATAGGAGAGTGAGAGAAGTTGGGTGATGAGGTCGTTCAGTCTCTGTGTTTCACGTTCAATTCGGTCTAGGTGGGTTTGCATGTGGCCTCCCCCTTCGCGCCTTGACAACTCCAGGGCGACACTGAGCCGAGCCAGGGGCGAGCGCAACTCATGCGAGACATCGCGCAGGAGCAACTTCTGCGCATGAACCAACTCCTGAAGCCGCGCTGCCATGTGGTTGAAGTCCTGTGCGAGACGATCTAGGTCGTCGTCAATGACTGCCCTGCCGAAGCGAATCATGCGGTAACGCATGGGCACGCGGACATGGAGATTCCCCGACGCAATCTGGCGCGTTGCCGTTCTCAGCCTGCGCAAGGGAAACGTCAAGAGAATTGCGAATACTAGGGTGACAGCACAGGACACTGCGACTGTCGTCGGGCCCGGGAATAGCCAAGTCAACAGATTTACCTTGGAAATATAGGGGCTTTTCAGAAAGAGCACGTACTCGCGGCCACTACGACCCTTCGTTGCAGTGGCGACAACCTGAAAGGTGTCAAATCGGTGCCCCATCACACTCTTGCTGCCGCGCAGCCTGACTGCCAACGAGTCCAGTCTCGGAAGTCCGATATCGCCGCATAGCATCCGTCCATTAATATCGGCTAAATAAAGCACATCCCCAGAGGCCAAGGCGTATTGCGTGCCCTCGCCGCAGCCATGTATTTCGTAAGCATCCACCTCCTGCTGACCAAGTATCCGCATGGCCGAACGAATGGCCTCCCGTATGAGGGAATAACGGCGCATCTGCTCGGGCGCGACTAAGTCCGAGACGATGTTGACTCCGATCATAATGACCCAGTACGAGAGGAACATCTTAAGGGTGATCGATTTCATTGCGTCTCTTTCTCGTCTTAGTTATCACCATCCAACGCGGACCTGTCTCCCGCTGTAAACCTGCCTTTGGTACTGAAGAGGTAGCCCGTACTCCGAATGGTCCGGATGCGGCTGTTCATGGGGTCGTTCCCATCGAGCTTGCGGCGCAGGCGGCACACGCACATATCGAGGCTGCGGTCCTCGGGTTGATACTGCCGCTCGAAGATCCGCTCAACCAGATTCGCTCGCGAAAGTACCTGTCCCGGCGCTTCGAGAAATGCGGCTAATAACTCGAACTCGACCCCAGTCAGGTCGAGCCCTCGATCGCTGCAGCAGGCCGTCCGCGAGCCGAAGTCCAGGACCACCCCGTCGACTTCAAGCCGGCGCACAAGTACGGGAGTTTCCCCAGGGGCAAGAGCATGCCTGTTGCCGCGGCGTAGGATCACGCGAATACGCGCCAGAAGTTCCCTGGGATTGAAAGGCTTAGGCAGGTAATCGTCTGCGCCTGCCTCAAAACCGAGGATGCGATCTACATCTTCGCACCGAGCGGTCAGCAAAAGGACTCCGATGTCCGACCATTGCCGTATGGCACGTAACACGGCAATGCCGTCCAATCCGGGGAGCATGACATCGAGGATGAGGAGACCGTAGCCGCCCCGGCGCACTGCATCCATCCCATCGGCCGCATGATGCTTCATGCTCAGCCTTATGTCGTGAGGAGTCAGATAATCATCCAGCATTCTGCAAAGCTCTACATCGTCGTCGATGATCAGAATGCTTTCCATGGTTATCATCCTCACTACCTTGATTTCAAACTCATACGTCCGCTATAAGCCTTCCGAGGATGAAGCGAGGCGCTGGCAACAGAGTTGATGAGCCTGCCTTTTCCAGCATGCTCTACCCAGAGGATTTCTAGGGTTATTTCGTTCCCGTTGCCGTGCCTCGATCAGTAGGGGCAGAAGCCTTTGCGAGTTTCTTCAGCGGCAGCGCCGGTGTTGTTGTCGGCGGAATGCGGTGGTGGGTTGCCTGTTCGAAGGAGTAGGCGAGCTTGATGATCTCGGGCTCGGTGTAGGGCCGCCCGTAGAAGGTAATGCCAACAGGAAGGCGGCTGCCCGCAGTGAAACCAGCTGGAACGTTCATCGAGGCTGCGTAGATGAGGAAGGTGTTCAGCGAGGTAACCCCAAGCTGGTTGTAGTATGGCGGATTCAAGCCATCCTTCAGCAGTGTAGGTGTGTGCTCGTCGGTCTTGTGAACGATAGCGTCGAGTTTGTTATCTGCCATGATCTTCGCGATCTGCATATCCAGATCGTTCCGCACCTCAAGGAACTTGTAGTACTTCGTCGGATCAGGCTTTGCGGCGTTGGGCATCCATTGCGCTTGTTTCGAAGGAGGAATAACCTGCGAGATGAGCGGCGAGTGAGTGACATCCTCCCGCGACTTGTAGGGGGAGTTGGGATTGCGGCTCATCCAGAGCTTCATGCCCTCCTCGCTGTCTCCCGGCTTGCCCGCTCGCATGGTGGCGATGATCTTCCCCAGGTCCGGAATCTCAATCGGAATCACCGTCGCTCCGGCTGTTTCCATTTCAGCAATAGCCTTATTGAAGACGGCATCGACCTGCTTGAAGTCGTCGGAGTCGGGCTGTGACTTGTCCCCAAAAACTTGGTGGATGACACCGATGCGGGCTCCCTTCAGACCATCCTTATCCAGGTACTTGGTGTAGCTCACTGGAGCCTTCCCGTAACCAAGAGCCGTGACAGGGTCCTCAGGATCGTAGCCGACCATGACATCGAGCAGCTCCGCCATGTCACGCACCGTTCTCCCCATTGGCCCCAGAGACCCGACAGGTGAAGGATAGCCGTCGTACATGCCAGTGCGACTGACTAGACCAGGCGTGGGCCGCATCGACACAACCGAGTTCCAGGCGCCTGGCCGGCGAATGGAGGCAAAGCCCTCTTCGCCAACAGCGACTGTGGAGAAGTTGACGTTGAGCGCTGCGCCAGACCCTCCCGACGATCCGCCAACGGTGCGCTCCAGGTCATACGCGTTGCGTGTGACGCCGAAGAGCGAACCAAAGGTATCGCCGCCTGCGAACTCGCTGAGAGTCGTCTTGCCGAGAATGATGGCGCCGGCCTTGCGAAGTTTCGCAACGACGAAGGAGTCGACCGGCGGGTTGTAGTCCTTGAACACAACCGTCCCGAGCGTCGTCGGCATGCCAGCTGCGTCGACCTGGTCTTTCACGAGGATCGGAATTCCGTGTAGAGGTCCGACGAAGCCGCCCTTCTTGTACTCGGCGTCGAGGCGATCGGCCTCTTCCATCGCCTTCGGGTTGAGGGTGATGATGCAATTGATCGTAGGGCCAGTCTTGTCATAGGCCGCTATGCGGTCAAGGTAGAGCTGTACCAGTTGATGCGAGGTCAGTTTGCCGCTCTTCATCGCCGCATGGACGGCGTCGACCGATGGTCTCGACCACCTGGAACTCGCCGCTGCTCTTCTGCGCGGACAGAGTTGGAAGGTAAGCCACGTTGCTTAATACCAGGCAAGCCACTGCAAAGAATTTCCTAAGTTTCAAGTTCATTGCGCCGCTCCTCCTTTGTTGTTCGTCCTTGTGCTGGAAACTCTTGCCGAGACGCTAGTTGTGGCCGGAACAGGCCCGAACGCAGGCGGCGGAACGCGGTGGTGGGTCGCAGACTCATACGCCGAGGCCACTTTGATCACGTCGGCGTCGTAACCGGGGCCAGCCCAGAACATCAGACTGATCGGCAATGGATGCGGCAGCTTGGTCTGCACGTCTCCGGTAGTGGGGATGTACTGCGTCTTGTCCGCACTCAACACGTGCTTCGGGTCAACCGTAGTGGTAACAAAGCCCGCCGGCACGTCGGCCTCCGGTGAGCCGAGAAGCGCCGTGAAACCCTGGCAGCAGCTCTGCGATCCGCGGTCGTTCACCTCCGGCTCAAGTGCTCCGCCCAGCAGATACGGTGTAGTGGTCTGCTCCGGGTTCACAAACACGTCGATATTGTTTTCCTGCATCACCTTGAGGACGACCATCCGGGTTACCGCCTGCATCTCCAGATAGCTGATCGAACCGGGAGCGGGACGTGCGTCCTCAAGGCCGACGGCGTTGATAGCCCGAGCACGTTCCGCGTCGGTCTTGAAGGTGGCGTTGTCGACCCAGCTCGTCCAATCCTTGACGCGCGCGTCATCACGTGCGGCCAGATACTGGTTGGCCGGGATAATGCTCGAAGGATTCGTATACCCCTTGGCGATGCTGCGAATGTTGATCTTGTCCGACAACGGAGCCTTATGCAGCGACAATGCGACGTCATAGTCCGCAGTCCGCACGTCCCAACCCGGGAAGTGCAAACTCCAACCCACTTTTAGGGGCAGTCGCAGACGACTTTGCACCTTCCCGAAACCTCTGGCCGATCCCTTCATTCGGAAGAAATATTCCGGCACCACTGTGCGGAAGAATCTCGGCCATCGCATCCCGGAAAGTATAGGTGACATTTGGAATCGTTGGGTCGTCTGGATACATCGGATCCACCGACTCCACCAGCTCGGCACCCAGTTTGTCGCGCAGCACCGTCCTTGATCTCCTTATCGATCTGATCGCTGATCGCCTCATCGTTTTTGGTGTGCTTCACCATGAACTCGCGCACGATCGCAATGCGCATGCCCTTCAGCGGCTTGTCCTTCACGGCCGAATCAGGCACCAGGAAGCTGGCGTACGGCTTCTCCGGGATGAGCCCCTTCGCTATCGCCGAGAAGTTGTCCTCCGGCTTGAATCCCTTGATCGCATCGAGCACCAACGCCGCATCCTTGATCGTCTTGCAATGGATTCCCGCGCGATCCCCGGGACCGTGGTACATGGCGCCACCGTCCTGGAGGACGCCTTTGGTCGTCAGGATCAGGGCAATGCCGTTTCTGGACGCCGGCCCCTTGCAGGACGCGGAGGTCTGTTCACAAATCCCGCAAGTCGCCAGATTGGCCGACACTGAAACGCCGGACCCGTTGCTCGTCCCGCGCGGCACACGCGCGGTGTCGTACGGGTTGCACGCCTGGCCGCCCCAGGGAGCGTACTGAAGATCGGTCTCGGGTATCACCTCCTTCGGCTTGTTTGGGCCGGCTGCAGACGAGGCTCCGGTGACATTGCTCGCCGTAGACACGGCATAGATGATCGCGCCTTTGCTGCGTAGTGCTGCGATATCGGGCGAGTCGACCTTGGGCACGTCCATGGCGAAGTTCACGTCGTTGCCGCCCGTGCCTCGCATGTCCTTGGCGTCATACCAATCCTTTAGGGAGATGACCGAGCAGTACATGGGCAACTTCTTCAAGTCGGGATTGCGGCCATACTGCTTGTCCAGTTCCGCAGCCCGCTCCAAAGCGTCAGGCATCTTGCGAAACTCTTCACAGACCGCGGGAGCACCAGCCGGCAGTGGGCCATCTGCAGGCGCACGGTCGAAATCACCCTTGCAGGTGATCGAGCGTTCACCGCGGATGTTCAGGGTCTCGAGAGCATTGAGCTGCCCCGCCTCGGGAATGCCGACGCGCCATCCATACTGCAACTGCACGCTCGGATCAGAGACGGATGTGGATCATTCGGCCGAGTTCGAGAGGCGGCCCGGCGTATTGATCGAGATCAGGAAATACAGTTGAGGCTGCCACTGTCTGAGTCGGATATTGGATCGGTGAGCCTGCGCGGACCATGCCCGTTGCCGGAGGAATCGGCGCGCCATCCTTGGTGAGGAGCGCCGTGCACACACCGTTGTACGCCTTCGCCCGCGCAATATAGGCCTGCACAACCTGCTTGCAGCTTGTCTGTCCGGAACGGATTGCACTCTGAATGTCCGTGATCGATGCTTCTTCAATGTGGAACTCGCCGCTGCTCTTCTGCGCGGACATCGTTGGCGGTACAACCATCATGCTTACTGCAAGACAAGCCACTGCCGGGGATTTGCCGAATCTTACGTTCACTGTGCCTCTCCTGTTTTATCGTTCGCTTTCGTAACGGGGATGTTTGCCGAAGCACTGGCGTGAACCGGCAGTGGCCCAAACGAAGGCGGTGGAACTCGGTAGTGGGTTGCAGCCTCATAAGCCGACGCCACTTTGATGACGTCGGAGTCGCTGCCGGGCCCGGACCAGACCATCAAACTGATCGGCATAGGATGCGGCAGCTTCGATTCAACCTCCCCGGTAACGGGGATGTACTCTTTCTTGTCCGCGCTTAAGACATACTTCGGGTCGTAGGTGATGGTGGTATAGCCGGCTGGCACAACGGCCTCCGGAGAGCCCAGGAGGGCGGTAAACGCTGTGCAACAGCTAATTGAGGCACGATTGTTGATTTCGGGCTCCGGTGCGCCGCCCAGGAGATACGGCGGCGTGGTCTGCTCCGGATTCACAAACACATCGATTTTGTTTTCGTGCATCACCTTGAGGAGGATCATGCGCAAGACTGCCTGCATTTCCAGATAGCTGACACCGTCGGGGCCAGGGCGCGGATCAGTTTTGCCCACCGCGTTCTGGGCAGCGGCGCGCTCGGCGTCGGTCTTGAAACTTGGCGTTGGCAACCCAACTGGCCCAATCTTTGACGCGCGCGTCGCCGCGATCGGCAAGATACCTGTTCATATTGAAAAGGGGCGACGGGTTCGACAAGCCTCCCTGACTGATGCTGCGGAGGTTGATCTTGGCCGACAGTGGAGCCTTATGGCGCGCCAGGGCAATGTCGTAGTCGAGAGTCGTGACATCCCAGCCCGGAACGGCAAACTCAACTTGCCGCTCTTGATCCTTGCGAAAGAAGTACTCAGGGACATTGTGAGGCAGAATCTCGGCCATCGCGTCCTGAAAGGTGTACTTCATGTTGGGACGTTGGATCGTCCGGATACAGCGGGTCGACTGACTCCACCAGCTTGGCGCCGAGCTTGTCGCGCAGAACAGTCTTGATCTCCTTGTCGATCTGGTCGCTGATGGCCACGTCGTTCTTGGTGTGCTTCACCATGAACTCGCGCACGATGCCGATACGCATACCCTTGAGCGGCTTGTCTCGGACCTCCGTTGTCGGTCACGACGAAGCTGGCGTACGGCTCCTTCGGGATCAAGCCCTTGGGAATGCGGTGTATTCGTCCTCGGCTTAAAGCCCTTGATCGCATCGAGCACCAGCGCGGCATCCTTGACGGTCTTGCAATGGATACCCGCGCGATCGCCGGGGTTTTTGCTGGTGATGCCGCCGTCCATGATGATGCCCTTGGTGGTATGAGCAGATTGACGATGTTGTTTCTGGAAGCCGGCCCCTTGCAGGAAGCCGAGCCCTGTTCGCAGATCGAGCAGGTTGCAAGGTTGGCGGCCACAGAGACGCCGGAGCCGTTGCTGGTGCCGCGCGGGACACGCGCGGTGTCGTACGGGTTGCATGCCTGACCGCTCCATGGAGCATATTGCAGGTCAGTTTCAGGAACCACAGAGTCCGGCTTATTGGGGCCTTGCGCAGAGGCGGGGCCCACGTTGTTCGCCGAAGCGATCGCATAGATGATGGCGCCTTTGTCGCGCAGCATGGCGATATCGGGGGAGTCGAACTTGGGCACATCCATCGCGAAGTTCACATCGTTGCCGCCAGTGCCGCGCATGTCCTTGGCGTCGTACCAGTCCTTGAGCGAGAAGACCGCGCAATACATCGGCAGCCTCGCGAGATCAGGGTTGCGGCCGTATTGTTTGTCCAGCTCGGCGGCGCGTTCGAGGGCGTCGGGCATTTTGCGAAACTCTTCGCAGGCGGCGGGAGCGCCGGGAGGCAGTGGGCCGGCGGAAGGGGCTTTGTCGAAGTCGCCCTTGCAGGTGACGGAGCGTTCGCCGCGAATGTTCAGGGTCTCCAGAGCGTTGAGTTGGCCCGCCTCGGGAATGCCGACGCGCAAGCCGTACTGCAGCTGCACGCTCGGGTCCGAAATGGAAGTATCCATCCGGCCGAACTCAATGGGCAGGCCCTCGTACTGATCGAGATCTGGAAACACGGTCGAAGCGGCTACCGTCTGCGTCGGATATTTGAGCAGCGAACCCGCCCGGACCATGCCAGTTGACGGAGGAATCGGCGCACCGTCCTTGGTCAGGAGTGCCGTGCAGGCGCCGTTGTAGGCCTTCGCCCGGTCCAAGATAGGCCTGCACGACCTGCTTGCAAGTCGTCTGTCCGGATTTGATTGCGTTCTGAATGTCTGCGATCGACGTTCTCTTCGACATGGAACTGGCCACCCGACGCATTTTGCGCAAACGATGCAGCGCCAAAAAGTATGCTTATGACCATCAGGGAAACAATGACGGGGTTTCGAGTCCTTCGGATCACAGTGTTTCTCCTTTGCAGGCGACACGTTTCTCCTGCTTGCGAATCTTCACCTTCGATTTACAGCGACTACGGGCATTCGACCGGCAGCCGACTTGCCCGGCCAGCGTACGCGGTTAGAACGTCGCCTTGAACCCGTATTGAATCTGCCGTGCAGCGTTGCCGCCTGTGGACTTAATGATTCCGAAGGTGCTCGTAATCAGCTTTCCGTTGGCATCAAATGCAGTTGTCCCAGGCGCCGCCAGATTGGGATGATTGAGCGCGTTGAAAAACTCAAACCGGAATTGCGTGGAGAGACGTTCGCCAACTTTGTCGTTCTTGATCAGCGACAGATCCGCATCTTGATATCCAGGGGCTGTAAGCGAGTTGCGGCTGGAGTTCCCCAGCAGCGTTCCCGCTTGACCATTGACCGTCACAGAAGAGCTTGGGAACGAAAAGCAACTGGCGTTAACGTATTTGCCAATATTGCCAGGATTGGTCAATTTGCACCCGGCAACGACGTTTGGCCGCTCACCCAGACTGACTGTCGTGGTGTCCGTCTCAGTCTCACCACGATACGGAGTGGTCAGACTGGCAGGATTGATATACGGTTGGTCTGCAGTGAGAACGACGCTGAATGGCGCGCCCGTCTGAATTTTGTAGATACCACCCAACTGCCATCCATTGATCACGGCCTCGACTGGCTTCGGCGCGGAGTAGTGGTTCGGGATGATCCAGACCAGGCTGATCGTTGCATTATGGCGGATATCAAAGTCGGATAGCCCGCGATTGATCACCGGATCGAGTGGCGACGGGTTGCCAATCCCATTCGGATATCCACTGCCTGAGGTTGTCGAACCTGTGGACGACGCGCTATCAATGCTCTTTGCCCAGGCATAGGAACCAACGATCTGCAGTCCGTTGGCTAGATTCCGTTTCACCATGGCATGAAGCGCTGAGTAATCGGAATCGGTATTCCATGTGGCCGATGTATTGATAGCAGAATAGTTTGGATTAAGCTTAGCGAGTGGAGACGAGGCAAGCACGGCTGGATAGAACCAACCCGCCGCGGTTTTCGTGGGCCGAACCGTGTCGATGTTGCGCTCGACTTGCAGCAGATGGACCCCGCGGGCGCCGACATAACCTGCGGAAATCATCCACTTGCCAAGTTGCTGCTCAATATTCAGGTTCCATTGCATGATGTAGGACCGTGGTGGGGCCGGATCGGCATAAGCAGTCCGAAGCGTCGCGGGCGTATTTTCGCCGATCGAATAGCCTCCATTGGGAAAGGAACCATACAGCTGAGTACAACCGGCTGGCGATGGACTTGGGGTTACTGTCGTGCAAGGTATCGATCCGGCAGGGGCCGTCAACACTGCCTGCGCAAAGAACGGGAACGAGCGGAAAAGAGGGGTGTCGTATTGGTTTAACAGCATAAGGCTGTCGAAGATGCCCCAACCCGCCCGGATGGCAGTCTTGCCGTTGTGGAAGGGGTCATAGGACAGGCCGATCCTTGGGGAAACGTTCTTTAACGTTGGGTTTATGTCGTCGATCGGCCCACCAATGCGCGGGGCCGGGTCGGTGAGATGTTGCAGCAGCGCGCTCAGACCATGGACTACGCTAGGCTTATTGGTGATCTCGTAGCGGATGCCGTAATTGAGAGTTAGATTGCTCTTAACTCTCCAATCGTCCTGTGCATATCCCCCCATCAGCGTAAGCCGCATTCCGCGTTCATCGCTGCCAGAGTAAGTGACGTTGTTCGCCGGATACGTGTAGGGAGCCAACTGTACGGCAAACGTAATCGATGGCGTCTTTGTGTTGTACACATTCAGTTTGCCATTCTGCTGGAAGCCGCTCAATGTGCCATACGTGTAGGACCCGCCGCTGAGGTTGGGCTGCGAACTGTTGTACTGCATATGGTTCACGTTCCCGCCGAACTTCATCGAATGGGTTCCCTTCGTGAGGATGAAATTGTCATATCCCTGAAAGGAGTTATAAGCGGCAAAAGAATAATCAAGCGCAGTGGGCCCGGCAGTGAGGCTTGTAATACCGGATACAGCTATGGCCCCAATGGTTTTCCCGGGCACATAACCAAGGCTGGTATCGCTGATTGCGGAGTTATAAACCTGCGTAACCTTCGGGCCCTGATACAGACTGCGGGTGAACCCAAATCGAGCAATATTCACCATCGAAGAATTGATCGTCCGCGTATACTCCGCGCTCACACCCTGTCGATGCGTCAAGGTGGATTCAAGTTCATTTTTGAAAGAGTCTGGAGTAGAAGCGGTCGCGTAGTCAATAAAATAACTGCCGCTAACGCTATCCTTCTCCGAGAATTTGTAGTCAACCTTGCCGAGAGCATATTTTTCGACGCCGATCGTATTCAACACGATGTTGTAGGTACCGGTGCAGCCAACTCCAGTAGAAGGCACACAGGCTCCTGTAGAGCTAAGCTGCGGATATAGCTTTTGGACACGTTGAATACTCGGGTCCGCCTCCGACCAGAAGGAGGGAGTCGGAACCGTAAGCTGCGAAGTTGCACCGGACAGCAGATTGATGGCCTCGTAATTCGCAAACCAGAATGCCTTGTCCTTCTTGATTGGCCCGCCGGCACTCCCCCCATACTGGTGTCGGCGGTATTCCGGATCTGGCAGACTTGTAACGTCAAATCTGTTAAGCGCATCGATCGCGCTGTTACGTCCAAAATAAAATGCGGAACCATGATATTGATTCGTTCCGGAGCGTGTGATCGCGTTCACCACCCCGCCTGCCGCATTGCCATATTCTGCAGGAAACGTGTCGGTTAGAAGCGTGAACTGTTCCACAGCATCGACACCCAGAGTTACACCGAGGATGCTGCCGGGTGTATTATTGCCGGCATCGTTAAGACTGATACCATCCTGCAGAAAATTGTTGGCTGCAGGACGTTGGCCGGAGATAGTAAGTGCGCGGCCAAGGCCCGTACGCGCTGAACCAGCTGGCGCACCATTGATCACCGACACTCCAGGCTGCAACGTGGCAAGCGAGGTAAAGTCGCGGCCATTTAACCGGAAGCTCCCGAATCGTCGGCCCCGGCACGTCGTAGCTCAGTGAAGACGTCGAAAGGTCAACGCTCGCCTCTGAACCTGTAACCGTAATGTTCTGATCGAGACTGGCGACCTTAAGATCGAAGTCGACGGTTAGATCAGCACCTACATTCAAAGTGATGTTGTTCTTAATTCCGGTACTGAATCCCGCGAAGGTGACCTTCAAATCGTAGACTCCTGGTTGAAGATTGGAGCCGCGGTAGAGGCCATCACGGTTAGTGTGCACGGTAGTAGTAACACCGGTCTTGGTATTCGTGAAGATTGCGGTTACGTCAGAGATTGCACCGCCCTGCTTGTCTTTCACGGTTCCGGAGATTGACCCGCCAATCTCCTGAGCTATCGTGCGACTAGTCGTGCCAAGGCAACAACAGCACAGCCCGATGATGCCCAAGGCAGTTACACGCGGCCTGGATCTGCGCGACGACAGAAGAATCATGCGAGCTAAAAAAGAGACAAAGAGGCTCATGCATATGAGAATCATGGGATTCCCTCCGAAGGTTCGAAGTCTTTTTAGGACAGCTTAGGCAGCTACGCGGGTTCGCGTAAGAGTATGTGCTTTGCGCGCGAAGAAAGCTCGGCAAGCTGCGCGCTCTTCAGTTCGACAAGGACAAGGACAATCCTCCGAACTTATCTCAGGGATGTCACTTCTGTCGTCAATTCAAGACGGCGAACAATCTACTTTTGAGTCAGTGATGAACCGAATATGCCACGAGTTGGAGTTTTGTCAAAGAACAATTTTGTAATAATTTGTAACCATCCAAAAACCTGAGGCCATATCGCTCGCTGAGCTACGTTCGTTGTTGCATCGAACGGATTCCATGTACTCTCCTTGATTTCCCCAAAGTCAAAGGTAATGCCGCGCCCGATAGGGTCGCACTCGTTTTGGCTGTTCGATTTCTTTCGTTGAGGCCGCGTTACCAGTATGTTCGCCGACCGCGGCGCCCCCCCTGCACCCATACCCAAGAGCGCATCGGAATTGAAGAGGATATTTTTTCTAGCACTTTGCAGCCAACGAGGAGGACTGAAAACGCTAGGCACCTGCTTTGCGCTTGGAGTCGTTCCGTGCGCTTGCTTGCGGCACGTCCACAACTAGCGGAAGGCGCATTTCTACCACCAGCCCACCATCCTTCTTGTTTCGTATACTGATGGCCCCGCCGTTAAGATTTACGGCACGATCTGCAATTGCGAGACCTATCCCAAAACCGTCCTGTTGCCAATGTCTCGCTTTATCCGCACGATAAAAAGGCTTAAAGACTGACCCGATTTCATCTTCAGGAATACCCGGTCCGTCATCACTTATGCGAACGACCGAGAACTGCTCCCCGGATGTTTCGGCGGAAAGCACTTCAATACGAATCCGGCCGTTGCCAGGGGTATATCGTATTGCATTGCGGAGAATATTTTCGATGGCAGAGCGGATAAGATCCTCGTCTCCTTGTACATAACAGTCTTCCCCGATGAGGGTACTGATTACTGAATTTTTCTGGGCAGCTTCGTATTGCACATCGGGTAGAAGATCGACGACAAGCTCACTGAGCGAAAGGACGCCCGGCATATCGATCTTTTGAATCGTATCCATATTGGACAGAGATAGAATCTGCCCAACCAGATGGTCGAGCCGAGCCGACTCCATCTCGATGCGGTCAAGATGTTCGTGCATTGCGACCGACGCTCCCGGACGTGCCAATGCAACGCCAACGTTCATTCTGGCCAAAGGGGACCGTAACTCGTGGGATACATCGCGCAGCAGAAGCCGCTGAGCTTCAGCTAACGACTGCAACCTCTCGGCCATATAGTTGAAATCCCGTATCAGCCGATCAATGTCATCGCCACCTTCATAGCCATAGATCCTGGATGATAACGTACCCCACTGTACGCGAGTTCCGAGCCTTCCCGTGGATATCTCGCGTGCAGCCTCTCGCAGTCGGCGAATAGGCAACGCGACCAGCACTGCGAGAAAGAGAGTAACTACACCCGAGATGGCAATTGTTGTGTAGCCGGGCAACAGGCCATAGACCTGAAGCGCCGTACTGTAGCTATTCTTGAACAGCATCACATAGTGAGAACCGCGCCGCGAGGTTACCGGCACTGCGACTAATTGAAACAAGGCGTAGTTGCCCGTCATCCGTTTTTTCTGTTCAGTGGCCGCAGCGGTCAGGGCGCGAATGTCGGGAAGTCCAGCCCCATCGCACAGCAGTTTGCCATCCGGCGTAGCTAAATACAACACATCGTGCGTGGTAACCAACTGCGTCTGAATTTCCTGACACCGATCGTGCTCGTACGCCTCCGTAATCATTCGCCCGTTCATCGCCAGGGAGCCGTCCAGTGCGTCGACGAGTTCCGGACTGTGGATGTGGCGGTGGGGTGCAAAATCCGAAATGGCAATCACAACGCCGGCCGCAATCCAGTAAGCGAGAAATATCTTCAGTACGAGGCGAACCATAGGTGAGCCTGTCGATGCTGAGATTTTGTAAAGCGTGAAATATCAAGACTAAAAATCGACGGTTGAAAACAGATAACCCGAACTGCGAACCGTCTTAATGTGGTTGCCAAACGGTGTCACCGCACTCAGCTTCCTGCGAAGCCTGCTGACGTGCATATCGAGGCTGCGATCCAGGGGATGAAAAGGGCGCCGAAGGATACGGGAGACGAGTTCTTCGCGCGTCAGCACAACTCCGGGAGACTGCAGAAATGTTTCTAGCAGAGAGAGCTCGATGTCGGTTAGTTCCAACCTGCGACTCCCGTACCTGGCCGTACGAGAGTCCAAATCGACTGAAAGCCCGATCGCCTGCCTTTTGTGATCAACAGCGTTCGATAAAGAGGACACGAATCGAGGCGCTCCTCTACGGATGATGGCTCGAATTCTGGCTACGAGTTCCTCTGGATCAAAGGGCTTTGGGAGATAATCATCCGCGCCCAGTTGGAGGCCACGAATGCGATCCGCAGCGTCACCACGTGCCGTAAGCAAAAGGATACAGAGATCGGACAACTTACGCAGCCGTTGCAGCACTTCGAAGCCGTCGATCCCGGGAAGCATAACATCGAGCAGGACGAGATGATACTGCCCGGCAAATGCGGCTTCGAGTCCCAATTTGCCGTGATGCCGAATTTCCAGATCAATCTCATGGCGCGCGAGATACTCACGCAGCATCGCACACAGCTTGACATCATCATCAATGATCAAGACTGATCTCATGCTCTTTTATAGCGTAGATAGATGTCACTTATTAGCGAAATCGGGGAAAAAACATTAGCGCCCTGGCTCATTGCGTCGCTAATACCGCATCGATCACGCCCCATGCCGGGATAACTTGACCAGTATCAATGTTTAGTTGGCGCTCCCGATGTTTGCTTGTAATCGGGGATCACAGTCCACATATCCTCCTCGGATTTTGCAAGCGACCGACTACCATTGAAGATCAAGGTCGATGACGGCGGAGTAGTGTTCACCGATTTCCAGCGGGTGACTTTTCACTTGGACGAATAGTCGGCAATCTCGTACAGTTGGGAGAGCAATGAACTACGTCACAAGCACTTCTACGGGATAGCCGGTTATTCGTCCAAGTGGCTCCAACCGCAATCGAAAATTCCCCACCCAGGGGATCAGGGCCGCCGCGAAGGCGGACCAAGTTCTTCTTAGTCGTGTTGTCTGCTCTCTTCATCTGCTGGGAATTTAATCGTCTCGCCTCTCCTCGTGTCGGCCAACGTCTTCCGCGTTTCTGTTGCCCTGTGCGCTCAAGGTGAGCAGACCGGCAAGACCATCTGCGAAGTTGCATAATGGTTATTGGTTAGGGCTGTAGTCGCAGCGAAGGACGCCATTTGCGGCTATCTCAATGGCGACTCCATCGTCGCTCGCTTCCATTCCAGGGGCGCCACGAAGAAAAAAGTTCAACACATCGCTCCAGCGTTCGCCGGTTCATAGGCATAGGGACCGTTAGCACTAGAGCGGATAGGCCAGAGCAGCATCACGATCAATTGTGCATCTTCTTTGTGCAGACTGCACTTACACTCTGCCCTTTCCTGGGGAAGTCTTTCGCTCCGCTCACCACACCGCTCGAGGTCTCCATCGTTGTGTCGGCGTCCACATAACAGATGTGATCCTTACCTTCTTCGTACGAATCGTGATGGTGTAATGTCCTATATCGGAACGCGTGACCTTTCCGTTGATAGAGTTAATTTGGGTCCCCTAGGTCCTTAACGGCGATGGGC
>CAVTKF010000032.1:0-31471 GCA_963735215.1 uncultured Acidobacteriaceae bacterium
GGACTGATGAGGCGCTCCTTCGCGGCGAAGGCCACGGCTACGGGCGAGAGCGCGAGGTCGTTCTTCTGGTCCGGGCCGAAGTGGAGCTTGTCGCAGATGAAGGTTGCCTGCGCGTCTTTGCTGGAGATATCGCGGATGTAGACGCGGTTCTCGAGCGTGTATGCCGAGCCGTCCGCTTTGCGGCAGGACTCGGGGTTGAGAAACTGGTCGTGCCAGATTAGCGAGACGCGGTCGGTGGTGACGCCGGTGTCGGTTTCGATGGTGTCGATCAGGTTGTCGAGTCCTGACTCGAAGGCTGGAAGCGTGTTCTCCGGCCTAAGGCCTCGTCCACCGCGATGGCCGGAGACGTTGAAGTCTTGAGCTTTGCGGCTTGCCCGGGCGATGATGCGCGCTCCTCGGCCAGAACTTTTTGCAGCAGGTCGGGGCGATCGGAGATGAGGCCGTCGACACCGATGCGGATGATGGCGCGCATCTTCCCGGGGTCGTTGGTGGTCCAGGGGATGACCTTGAAGCCCAGCTTTCTTAGCTCTGCGACCGGGACGCTGCCACTGAGGACACTTGAATCGACTGGCGACAGTGCCGGCTTCACCGCGTGATGGGCGGCAGCGTGGTCTCCGGCTTGCTGCATCAGCAGGAGATAGGGGTTCACGGGCTGTTGCGCGTTGAGCATGGTTGCTGATGCGAGGAGAAGGAGCGCGTGGACGCGCCTAGTCGTTTTCGTCTCGATCTTACGGGTCATGGTATCGTCAGCTTATTCTGTCACTGTTACGGCCCAATAAACCTCGTCCTCTCCCTCCGTCGGCAGTCCTCAGCCTTTGGCTTGCAAAGGCATCTGCTCCGTTTCATTCCTTATCGATACGTTTTTATGAATTTACGCGGCGCAGACGCATGTGGTAGCGTTCGGAGCATACGAGAAATCGTTTTCTAATAATGATCTATCAAAGCTGCGCGGCCGACTGGCTAAGGCTCGCACAACGGAGAGAAACAAATATGCAGTCTAAAAAAAGGCTCGCAGGAGTGGCGGCCGTGGTCGCGGTGTCGATAGGAATTGTAGGCGCGCAGCAGAAGGCTGCGTCAGGGTGGACGGATTATCTGGGGGGGCCAGACAGCTCGCACTATTCTCAGCTGACGCAGATTACACCGGCAAACGTGAGCAAGCTGGAGGTGGCGTGGACCTTCCCGGCTGGCGATGGGACATTCTCGATGAGCCCGCTGGTAATCGACAATGTGGCATATGTGGCGGCGAAGGGAGGCGCCTTGGTGGCGCTGGATGCGTCGACAGGCAAGGAACTGTGGACGCACGAATTCGGGGCTGGCGCTGCCAACGGCGGGCGGGTGGGCATTGCCGGACAGCGGGGCATGAACTACTGGGAGAGTACGGACCGCAAAGACCGCCGCATTCTGGTGACGACTGGCGGATATCTTTATGCCATCGATGCGGAGACCGGCAAGATGGTGGAGAGCTTTGGAGAGAAGGGCCGGCTGAATCTGTCGATTGGTATAGACAGGGCGCGCGCTCCCCTAGGAAACCGCACGCCGGGCAGGACATTTGAGAACCTGCTGATTCTTGGCAGTGCGACGGGCGAAGGATACCTTGCACCCCCGGGAGACATCCGCGCGGTGGACCTGCGGACCGGCAAGCTGGTCTGGGTCTTCCACACGATTCCGCGGCCGGGTGAGCCTGGCTACGACACATGGCCGAAGGACGCTTACAAGTACATGGGCGGCGTAGATGTGTGGGGCGAGTTCACCGTGGATACGAAGCGCGGCATCGTGTATCTGCCGACGGCTTCGAGCAAGTATGAGTTGTATGGGGGCGACCGGCCGGGCAACAACCTATATGCCGACTCGATGTTGGCGCTGGATGCGCGGACGGGTAAGTACCTGTGGCACTTCCAGACGGTGCATCATGACATCTGGGACTATGACCCGAACCAGGCTCCGAAGTTGGCGACGGTGAAGCACGACGGCAAGGTGGTGGACGTGGTGGCTCTGGCGTCGAAGAATGGGTTTCTGTATGTCTTCGACAGGGTGACTGGCAAACCGCTGTGGCCGATCGAGGAGCGCCCGGTGCCGAAAGGCGATGTTCCGGGCGAGTGGTATTCCCCGACGCAGCCTTTTCCGACGGTCGTTCCCCCATTTGCCCGGCAGAGCATGACGACGAAGGACCTGTACACGGGTTTCATGACGCCGGAGGAGGAGAAGACCTTCCGTGAGCGGCTGTCGAAGGCCAAGAGCGGGCTGTATCAGCCGCTATCGGAGAAGTGGGAGGTTATCGAAGAGCCGAACGTGACCGGCGGCGCGACATACTACGGCGGCGGAGCAGATGCGGCCAAGGGCATCGTGTTTGTCCAGTCAAAAGAAGGCCCGGCGATTCTGAAGCTGGTGCCGGATGGGGAGTCTACGGCAGCGAACAGCGGGTCGCTGATTCCGAGCCGCATGGGAGATGCTCCATCGAGGCCGACAGGCGGCTTTGGCGGCGGCAACCTGGATGCCCGGCTGGGACGCACGATCTATGAACAGACGTGCCAGGTGTGCCATGGACCGGACCTGAAGGGGGACCGCGGGCCTTCGCTGGATGGGGTGGTTGGGCGCCTGGGTGAAGACGGCGTCCATGACGTGATCACGCATGGCCGCGGAGCGATGCCAGCATTTACGGGGATTCCGGCGCAGGGAGTGAAGGACTTAATCACGTTCATGAATAAGCCGGACCTGGCTCCTCCAGGTTCGGGCGCACCGGCCAATACATTGTCGGAGCGGCTGGAGCCGGATTATCCGACGGAGCTGACGCCGAAGCCGCAGCGCTACAAGACCGGCTACGGCCAGGAGCACTACATCATTGGACCGCCGTGGAGCACAATTACGGCGTACGACCTGAACAGGGGCAAGATCCTGTGGCAGACGCCGTATGGTGATATGCCGCAGGCGGGACCGAGCGACAATTTGCGCGGCAATATCGTTCCGCACAGCGGTATCGTCATTCTGGGGTCGGGCCTGGTAGTGTTTGTGGATAACCAGGCCAAGTTCTATGCGCTGGATGAGAAGACAGGCAAGGTGCTGTTCTCGCGCGATGTGCCGAATGGAGCGATTGGGGTTCCGGCGGTGTACGAGGCAGGTGGGCGCGAATACATCCTGTTTGCGCTGACGGGGGGAGGAGCCTTCGGGCAGGGCCTGCGGATGCCTGCCGGAGGCGTGAACAAGCCTGCTGGGGTGAAGAGCTATGTTGCGTTTGCGTTGCCGAAGTAAGGCCTCGGCTGCGTGCTCGGGACGTTCAATGTAGCGAGTTCTTGTGCGAGGGTGCCGAAAAGCGATTCATTCCAGAGGAAGTGTTCTCAAGAACATTCAAACTGCCGTGCAGTCGACGAAGCGTGCTCCCCCGGCACATCACTTTTGCGGAACAGGCCGCTCCGTCGCGGCTGAATCTTGGTGTGAACAGGATCAACCTGACGACGAGCACCGGAGAGCATGACTTCTGCGTCGTCCAATGGGACAAGCTGCAACTGCAGGGCTGACGCCGAATACGCCAAATAATTCTGAAACATTACGCCCAATAACGATCAAACCACATGAATATCCAATACCTTTCAAGCTACCACTGGTCTACTTTTACTCCTGTGCCTCGCCAAAACTCCATTCGGGACCGAAAAGATCAATCGCGAGACGCGGTAGGTCTAAATTGGTTGGTAAATCGCGAATACCACTCGATGGCTGAATCTGTAATGCGAAGTGGGTGTACGTGAGGCTACTGGCGGCGCATCGAGACCGTTGGTACCTGCCTATCCAGCACAATATCTGGGCAATCGGAGAACCCCTGATCCCCATCCGAATTCCCTGTTAGGTCCCTGAAAATTCCCTGATCTGGGAGGAGGCATTCTGCCTAATCTCCTGGGCCAATCAAAACAACACACTGGCTCCTACCAGCCGGCTTCATTGTCTATGCAGCATTGGCGCTCTCCATCCTGGGAATGTTACGCATCGTCTCTCGCAGATGGGTGAGCACATGGGTTGAAGCCGGGGGAAGAGCCGTTTCGCTACCAGAAGCTGCTGATCCAGCAGCGACGCTGCTTTCGAACCGGTCAATGGAAGCAACTCTCGAGGTTTGAAATCATTCGCTCGAGATATCTAGAAACTCAAGATCTAAACTTGTCGACAACTTTGGCAATAACAGCGTCATTCACCCGGAACGTGCTGTCCTTCCACCTTGACCAATCAACTTGCCACGATTAAGGTGCGAAATCTTTGGCTATCGGTATATCACACCTGATCCATCTACTACGGTGCCAACGACACCTCATCGGGCGTATCCACCATGAGGCGCACCATCGCTGTCAGCACCTCCGACATGGAATATGCGGAAAAACACTACTCCTCGATATTGGCGAGCATCGCCCTGCGCTGATCTGGCAATCTACGGTCTTCGCTGCCGCAGGAGAGCTGCTGACCGTGTTGTTACTAAAGAATCAGGCAAGAATAAGGTATTTGCTTCGGCTGGCCGCATCCATCAAGTTTCTAGTCCCGTTCTCGCTGCTGGTCACAGTTGTGGACTTCTGCCTAGACCTCATCGATGCAGCCATCCCATTTGTTACCCGAAACGCGCACACACCAACTCAGTCGCCTCGCGCTTCACACAAGCGATTATGTTTTCTTGTTCAGGTCGTCGTCCTTGTAGTACTTCGTACCCTGCAGGGTCAACTGCAGGGCGAGGCCGTTCTTGGTAATTTGATAGACCCAAACGCCCGGGGAGACCTCGGTCGCTCCCGAGTAGGCTCCGCCCGAGTCGCCTGCCTTGGCCGCCGCATCCGCCTGCCCGGAACCCGACCAGCCGGAGTTCAGGAAATCGTTATACGCCTTATCGTTTTCGAATACGAAGATCACGCTATAGTCCTTCACGCCAATACCCAGACCGGCTCCGGCGGAAACCATCTTCATGAAGGTCTCCTGCTTGGCGGAGTTGATGGCGATTCCTGAGCCGCGCGCGGTGCTCAACACGAAGAGGTTCGTCCCAAAGTTGTCGAAGACGGCATATCCGGCAGCCTTTTGGATAACCGCCTGGGCTGTGGGTTTCAATTTGTACAGATCGTTTAGCGTTTTGACAGCCATCTTGCGAGACTTTTCACGCTTCTTGTCAGGGGAATCTTTGGCACTTGCGATATTGACTGCCAGCAGGAGTACTGCGAGGCATGTAACGATTCTTCTGATTCTCATCGGCGCTCTCCTTATCTATCTTTTGAGAAACCGCTTGCGAGCACGCCACGAAATCCGGTCTGCCTGCAACCGTTCCTACTCAATAGAACAGGACTCAGACCGCTTTTGCTACTAGGGGAATCCCCAGTTGTTTGCGCGCGACGGATCTGCCGAAAAGGATAAGTAGTTGCCACAGATTAGGTGCCGATCTCTGCGGCGATCCTCTTCACCGCTAAATGACCGCCTCGACGTCGGCATAGCCCACGGCTCACCGCCCATCCCCAACGCGTCCAGCCCTGACTAGCGGCAGGTATCATCATCGAATCTCGAACTCCGCGAATTTGCGCCGTGCAGGTCTTGCACACTCCAACAGAAAGACTCTACATCTAAGCCCCTCAGACAGTGAATCCTGAAACAAAGCGTCGGCGGTTTAGCAGTTTCTGCGTTGAAGGATCTGTAATCTGGCGTCGTGATCCCAGCCACTTTCCGCGCACGCCACCTTCCAATTCACATCATGAGCATTGACACCGTCGCTATAATAAGGAGAGCAGAATTTCAATAGATTAGATCCGGCCACCAGCCGGATCTTCATATTTAACCCGGACTTCCACGCACTGAAGTCCAAGGCTAAGATGTTTTATTTGAATACTTTGCACACAAATTGGGGAGGGGGGGCGGGGCTTAATTCTTATCGACGATTCTTCTGATGAGGAGGGATTACCGGATCTTTCAGCATTGGGGAATTTTATCTCGTTATATTTTCTGGCATGTAATGCTATTCAATCAGTACCTGAACACCTAGGGAGTTGGAAATGCGATTTGCTTTTATACGATGGTTCTTTTGCGCGTCGCTGTTTCTATTCGTCGCTGAGTTGGATTCACAAACCACAGCTCCCCAAGACGGCTCAGTGACCGATATGCATCACGGCTCATGGAAGGTTCTCTACGAAGAAAATTTCGAAGACCCTGCATCCGTTGTTCAAGACGGGAATTCGCCTGCTTGGGTACGCTGATACTTATCAAAATACGGACGAGTTCTCCGATGGTGGCAAACATTTCAAGGGACTTGGGCATAACGCCACCGGCGGCATTTCGCGCTGAAGAGCCTTTTGGGAAAAATGGTTGGCTGAGTGTTGCAGCATACAGCCGCTCTAATCTCACAAAATTCGGCGATCTTTTTGAGGTAGTTCCGGATCCGGCCGACCCGAAGAATCATGTGCTTAAAATTTCCTCCCCCAAAGCACACCGACGGCACAGTTGTTCGTCCGACGAATCGCACTGCCAAAGAAGTACCGGGTTTGCCTGAAGGTGGGTTTGCTTCCTTTGGAGACGGCAAGCCTGGTGCGGCCAGTCTGAATGGCTATGCCGGAGGCGAAAAGGACGAGCCCTGGTTAAGTGGAGATGCAACGCTCGAGAATGGATTTTACTGGCTCACCATTCTGGACGCGACTCCAAGGCCGCACAACAATATCTGGATTCATCACCATCGTAAGGTCACGATCGATTCGGACAACAACAAGGATGCCTGGACCAATATCTGGGAGGGCAAGAAGCTGGGTGGCTGACGGTCAGCACCCGATCATGATGTTCGGCGTAGATAAGGATGGTGGCGACGACGACGCCAATGGCCATCCTTTTCTCTCTTGGTCCAACGGTGCGCTTCAGCCCTCGGGCGACGATTCGTGCCGTGGACGCGTACAAGGACAATACCTGGTATTCAGCCTGCATCGAGCGCAACGAGGATGCCTTTGTACTCACCGACCTCTGGCGACTTCAAGTGGGGCGGAAAGCAGACGTATGTGGGGACGATACCGGTTCGAGCCGTGTATCAGGCTGGCAATGGAATTCCCGATTTCTTTATGTTTGGCGATCCTCACAATAACTATTACCGTGGTTCGATCTATTACGACGACATTAAGCTGGAGGTCTGGCAAGAGTAAAGGCCGTAGTCTGGTGATGACAAATGGTTCAGAACGAGCTTTTAGAGGACGACGAAGTTCGCAACGATCCTGACACAGTAAGCGGGGATATATACGGTTTTCCCTCGAGTACGGCATAAATGGCTGGGATCAGGTGAGCTTTCATGTAGGATTTCCAAACGTATCCAAGTGCACCCTCTGCCAGACACGCTCTTACGAATTCTTCCTGCGAGTGGATGGTCAAGAATACGATCCTGGCGTTGGAGCCGGATTTTTGTAGCTCGCGTACGGCATCAATACCATCCATCACCGGCATGGTGATATCAGCCACAATCACGTCAGGCTTGAGGCGCAACGACTCTGTCACTAGAGAAATGCCATCGCTGGCTGTGCCTATAATGTCAAAGCTTGGGCTCAGGAGAGCGATTTCAGCCTCTAGCAGCTGAGAATGATCGTCGGCTAAGAATATACGCGGACGAGTCAACATTCGCCTCCGGCGGTCGCAAGCGCGCACTCGCATTTGTGGTATAGAGGCCCCACAGGGCAACATCAGTTCTTGTAGCCGATGCTAAGACGATGTAGGTCGGCGCGCCACTGGGGAAAACCCTAGGCTCCGTTATACCGTCGACGTGGAGACCTCAACCCCTACCGCTGCGTGCGCTTATCTGAGGAGAGGGCTGGTCAGGGACGATGGAGATTAATCCATGCTTCAAGGCGAACAGCACGATGTCGGCATTGCTTCGTATGTTGAAGGACTCCATAATGTGGTGCTTATGGAACTCTACGGTTTTTGCACTTAATCCCAGGATTCCGGAGATCTCCTTAATAGGCCGTCCTTCCGCCAACAACTGAACGATCTCCCTCTGCCGTGGTGTCAAATCTTTGGAAAACTGCCGTGCTCGGGCTGCCGTGGCAACCCAATCTTCCGCTCTAAGTTTGGGTGACAGATAGGATTTTCCCTGCAGGACGCAATCAATCGCCCTCAGCAATTCCTCCCCGCACGAATGCTTGAGCACAAACGCAATCGGCCCAAGTTCGAGTGCAGCGGCAGCCAGATTTGGATCTTCCAGCATTGTTAGGAAAACCAACTTGACTTTTGGAATCTGTTCCCTGATTTTCCGAGCCGCATCAAGACCGTTCAAGAGCGGCATCGAGACATCTAAAATTATTACGTCCGGCTTGAGCTTGATAGTCTCATTTACCAAGGCCCATCCGTCGGTTACTATGCCAAGGACCGGATAGTATCTTTCCAGATAGGTGCGTAGGGTCTCCGCAAAGATGGTGTGATCATCTGCGAGTAGAAATCTTGGCAGAGTTCGGTCGATTAGCATTCTGTCCTTTCTATTCTGCTCAACCCGGAACATCTTTCCCCACTCTGCCCCGTGATGTGCATTAAAGTGACCAAAATTTCATAATCACCTGTTGAATATCGTGCAAGCGTGTTTGATTGGATGGTTTGCACGTTATATGCCTGCGCGATGCGAATCGCCTTCTTTCGCGTTCCCCTGCAACTCAAACCCACCATGATTCTGGTGACTTTGAAATTCCTGCCGGCCTTGTGCCGAGTGTCTCTCAGGTCGGCAAGGGACCCAGGCCTCAACATCTGTTCCCTTCCCGGGTTCCGAACGAATCTCGAACCGTCCACCTAGCAAGCGCACCCGTTCTTTCATGCTATACACACCGAGGCCGGAAGTAGATGAAAGCTCTTTTAGATCAAAGCCGGCACCATCGTCTGAGACGATAACATGAATAGAGTTGCTGGTTCTTACAAGAGTTACTTGCGCCTTTGATGTTCCGCTGTATTTTTTCAAATTTCGGAGTGCTTCCTGGACAATTCGAAACAGACAGAGAGCTCCACCGGGCGCAACCTCCCTAGGCACATCTTCAGACCTGAAGTCGACTTGTATGCCTTGTTGTGCCTGGAATTCTTTACATAAGGCACCGATACCAGACACGAGCCCTAACCTCTCCAAGGTCGACGAATGCAATCGATGGGAGAGTCTATGAAGATCGGCACCAATTTCGCTGGCGGAGTCCAGAAGTACGTGGAGTTGCCTTTCAGCTTCTCGAGGTGCAATGGGAATTGCTTCAGCAGCGTTCTCCAATCCAAGAGCCAGAACGGCTAATCTCTGGCTGAAGTCATCGTGAAGCTCCATGGCGATGTGGCTTCGCTCTACTTCGCCCGCGTTGATCAATAAGCCGCTAAGATGTCGCTGCTTTTCTTTCGACAATTCCAGTTGCTTCCGACTGGACAGCAGGTATGCAATTAGAGTAGCAAGACCAACGATGACCATTATGGACACAGTCCAAATCCATTTGGTTCGCTCCCAAAGACTTGGATCACGAAACAATACGACACTCCCCGGAGGAAGATTGCGTTCGGCAATATTCCAACGTTCCAACTCCTTCCAGTCAAATAAGTACGCATTTGGAAGAGTCTCGATAGGAATATCTTTAGCTTTCTTCCCATCGAGTAACTGCGAAACGATCTGAGCGGTAAGAATTGCCTGTTTTTGATACCTCATTACGCTTCCGCCGACGATTCCATGTCCCAAATAAGTGTCGGACATACTAAAGACAGGAGCGCTAGAAGCAGCGGAAACCATGGGGAGAGCGTTTGTTGCATTGAGGAATTTTCTTCCAGTTGCATCCTGAAAGAACGACAGATAAAGCACGATGGAATGCTCAGGCTGATGTCGCAGTTGATCCAGCAGCTTCTCCATTTCCATGTCCGTCAGATAGCTAAGGTCAACTTTCCCCTGAAAGGAACGGAGGGCATTTTTTGTGATCGAAATTAGTACCTTATCGAAACTGGAAGTGCCCCCCACCACAACTACGTGGCGCGTATCTGGGAGCATCCGTAAGGCGGCTTCAAGCGACTTTTCTGGCTCAAGTCTCATCCACGTTCCTGTGAATCGCGAATCCAGCCTTGGATTGCCGGCTTGGTCCGCAGTGCTTCCGCAGATGACAATGGGGACATTGAAGACCATTTTCCGCTCATAATCCGCAAGAAAATTAACTGCACCTGGACCCACCGCTATAATTGCATCCAATTCGGAGCCGTCATATTTCTTAGCAAGCCAGTCATTCATTTCTGCTGGCCCCAATTTCTCTTGAAAAGACATCAGATCGAGGCTCTCGAAGTAAAACTCGATATTGCGGTCAGGAGGCTTCTGCAATTGGCTGACGATCTGCTGGGTCATCGTCGCGGTGAGTGGATGCGACAGGCCAACCTCATTGAGGATCAAAACATTTTTTTTCAATGTAACTTGAGCAGCAACACCTGCTTCACCCAGTAAAACAACAACAATCAGCATTAATGTCCTGCGCTGCAGCCCCCCCCGCCGGAAATGTCTTCCCGGAGATAGCAACGAATACGTTTCGCGTCTTACCATTGGCACCGATCGCGAGCAGGTAGGCCGATCCCCATCGCCCTCCTCAACTGACCCTCCACCCACAACATAAAGCTAGATATCGCGATGGGTCAGGCGAGCTTCGGCTCGAGAGCCGAACCTGTTCGATAGAACTGAGTTAGGGAGAAGGCTGACCGCAGATCAGTGTTGCTAGCTTATCAGTCTTTTGATGAGTCACTTAGGGCGCTTTCCGTAAGTTCAAGAAGGATCTCCCTAAAGTTTTCATGAGGATCCAGATGAGCGCCCGAGTGGCCAAGTCGTATTTGGTATCCACAATAACATAACAGCAAGGAAGATTACGGGTTACGGCCACCTTTCTTCGATGAATCCTGCCTACTTTTCGGAACCATCGGATTCATTTCTAATAAGATCAGCGACAATGCGGACGGTTTCTGGGACTCGTCACAATATACTTTGCAACGACATCCCATGAGGTGTCGAAAGAAAGATTGCGCATAGTCAAATCGCTGAGAATCGACTCTAACATCGCAACATGGCCACGGATCGGAAAACGATTCGCCCAAGACCGCAATGAGCCCAGATGATGGGACCATCGGGATGGCCCCTCAAAAGCGCCATTTGTGATCGACAAAAGCCCCATTCCGAGTACCGGGAAGGGAACACCTTTAATTGGGCTTATGCGGCTTGAAAGTTGTTCTGGACGCCGATATGGGTCAACAACTAACAACTGCGGAAATCCCTATTCTCGTCCCGGCGCGATCAGTGGGTCTAAGGTACATGTCCACAGCTCTCCCACGTATCGTCCAACGAAGCCAAATCATAGCGAACCGTATTAACTTTTCCACTTTTAAGGGATTTCCCTAGTTGCGAATCTTGGATGATTCCACTAGTCAAGGCAGTGAGGGATGTTAGTAGCCCCTAAGCACACGGAACGTCGCTAAACGCGTACCAATACAGAAATCTGGGATATGTCTGAAGAATCGATCGGGAATAGGAAATCAGATTGCACTTTAAATGCAGCTGAGAGGAGAGAATCCATGACGCAAAATAAGTCAAGTCGAATCTTACCCGCTTTGGTTCTGTTACTCATGGAATTGGCGTTTTTCAGAAGTGCCGCCTACGCTCAGAATGTGAAGGTTGAAGGTGTTATTAAAGGGCGCAGTGGCGATACCCTCTTCCTGCAAACGTCAGAATCCCCCAAAGTCATCGTTCTCCTATCCGAGGGAACCGACGTTGGCCAGCTGCAAGGAGCGCTCAAGGCGCGCAACAAGAAAATGTCAATGGCCGCTCTGATCCCGGGTCTTCCAATTCGGGTTGAGGGGAGCTACGACGCTCAACACCAACTCGTGGCTACAACCATTCGATTCAAAGGCAATGACTTTGAGCAGGCCCAAGCGATCGAGGCCGGCGTGCATGAAACAGCGAAGCAATCGGCTGCGAACCAAGCTGAACTGGAGAAGCAGAATGCCCTGCTTCAGGAACAGAACGCA
Source organism: uncultured Acidobacteriaceae bacterium (assembly GCA_963735215.1). GTDB lineage: Bacteria > Acidobacteriota > Terriglobia > Terriglobales > Acidobacteriaceae > Telmatobacter. The sequence goes on from CAVTKF010000032.1 coordinate 11,968, forward strand.
GCTTTGAAAGAGCAACAGGCGCAGCTAACTGAACAGGAGAAAAAACTAGCCGAGCAAAAGATCTTGATTGCCGCTAATACCGCACGCTTCGGCCAACTAGACGATTACTATATCTACGATGAAGTAACAGTCTACTTCGCTAACGGCAAGGCTAAGCTTGATTCGAAGTATAACGCCCAGCTTTTGGCTTTAGCTCAAAAGGCCGAGGCCGTGAACGGCTACATGATCCAGGTGAAAGGCTATGCCTCCTCGTCGGGGAGTGCTTCCCTGAACCAGAAGTTGAGCGAAAGCCGTGCTAGTAACGTAGCTAATTATCTGCAGCAACAGGGTCATGTCCCGCTTTCGAGATTGTTGGCTCCCGGAGCTATGGGCGAGAGTCGGCAAGTGGAGTCAGGCAACGCGAATGATTCGGAAGCGGAGAATCGTCGCGTCGTGGTGAGGGTTCTTCAGAATAAAGGTATCGCCGGCATCTGATGAAGTGCTTATTAAGCTCTCCGCGTGCAGCAGTGTATTACTTTGGAAGATGAGGTCGAAAGGGACAGATTTGAGGTTCAAGCACAGTAGCTCAGATACGCATTAGAGTAACTGCGCGTAGCCTTATCCATGAGAAGTATTGAGAGTATATTGATATTCGCTGATTGAGTTTCTTGCTGTGCGATATGAACTGGCATTTTTTCTTGGTCTTACGCACTCTTGCCAGTTGCCGTGCACGCAACCTAACCTGTCCAAGAAAATAGCGATCCACATAGCATTGAAGGACAATCTTTCCTGTACCCGCCGCTCTCAAGGCTTCAGCCGGGGTCCGTCACGGCAAAGCTGCTGATAGTCTTACAGTGAGTGCGCAGGATGTGATTGGATTCAACGTCATCTGGAAAATGTTGGGACCGCTCTCAAACGCGAAGGACGTCTTCACCTTTACATCTGCCCCCTAAGCAAACGCCTGTGACGCTGACGCCAATGCCACAAATACAAGGGCGCCTACGAACAACTTCGAGTGATCGGTACGGGATAGTTTGTTCATTACTTCTTCAACCAATAAAGCGGATCAGTATCCTGAAAAGAGCCAATGCTTTCTTTTACTTAGCTTACGTCCGAAGTTCTTTGAACAGCCAAATCTTTGCCAAGGACCAGTCACGTTTTACTGACCGAGGCGCGATCCCAATAACACTAGCGATCTCTTCTACCGAAAGACCTCCGAAGTATCGCATTTCCACCACACGCGCCTGTCTTGGATTCAAGACTGTCAATCGGTCGATCGCCTCGTTGAGTGCCAAAAAATCCTGAGGACGCTCGACCGTGATCGCGAGCCCCTCTTCCCATTCGACTCGTTTCAAACCACCACTCCGAATGCCTGCCTTATGCGCTCGCGCATGGTCGATCAGCACTCGGCGCATCACATGTGCCGCCACTCCGATAAAATGTTCTCGATTTTTCCAATCCGCGTCTTCTCGTGCGAGCCTTAGGTACGCCTCGTTGATCAGCGCAGTTGGCTGCAGAGTATGATCTGGACGTTCACGTCGCATATATGACTGGGCCAGCCGATGAAGTTCCTTATAGATTAGAGGCAGTAGGCTATCTGCAGCTTCGATGTCACCCGCGCGCATCGCGTGCAACAACTGTGTAATCTGCCCGTCATTAGCCATTATCATCGCAACCGGTACATTGGAGAATGCGGGCACCTCTGGGTCCCGATTGTTTTTCGGTGCCGTCCTTTTTGATGTGATTGATCTTGTAGTGAAAGTCGCCCGTTTTTTTTAGGTGAATTACAACTGGCTTTAAAGTTACCACCTTCGATTTTTTCGTTCTCTTTATTGTTGGTTGGGTTAGATCCGATAAATTGAATTTCGAAGTGAGGGAAGTTGATTGAGTCACTTCTCCATTGGAGGGTGCCGCCCATTTCGGCGTGGACAATAAAAGGAGAATCATCCGGATCGGGTACCGTGATAACCGCGCTGACAGGCTTGTGGTTCTTGGCTTTAGCTTTCATTTCAATCCTCAATCAGAGAGATGGTGAAGCGGGCCTAGGCGATCGGTTTAGAAGGCGGGGGGCACAGGTTTGCGCAACAGGTATAGCACATTCGTTGGATTACCCGCAATTATATTTGTTCCGTCGCATACTTTTGTAGTTGGCGTCTACGAATCAAGCTATTTTGGTTTCATAGCAGGAATAGTTGATTGCGCTATATGTAGATACTCGGGATCCTGTCGCAGCGATTGAAGATCAGGAAAAGGTGCGAGTTGAAGAACTGTTGCACCTTTTTGAAAGCAGATTGTTAGGGCTGCTAACGCTTCCTTACGCATTCCAAGAAGCTCCAAGATTCTGGCTTTGTAGATCTGAGAATCCAAATCCCCCGCTCCAAGGGTTTCGGCTTTTTTAATGAGTGAAGGTGCTATCAGAGAATCGCCAGCTTTCACCTGGTAGAGCGCAAGCAACATCCAGTTTGGGCCATTGCTCTCATCCGTTTGAAGATGCTGTTCGACTTGCTTTGCGGCCATAACGTAGGCTGCTTTGGCTTCCTTCTGGCGGTGTAGCGAGGCATAGCATTCACCGAGTTCTAACCAAGTGGAATCATCGGCTGGGTTCAATTCCACCGCCTTTAAGAGCAAACCCAAGCGCCTCTTCATACTTGTGTTGATAGCGCAACGCGAGGGAAGTATTCGCAACTGCGTCAGCAAGGTTCGGGTCGAGGGCAATGCTTTTCTTCAGGCTCTCTGTAGCTTCGGCGAACTCCCCAACCTGAAGATATTCTCCGCCGAGATTGCTCAGGGCCATCGAACTCCCGGGCGCAGCAAGACTTGCGGCGCGGAAGGCTTGAATCGCCTCCCTATACTTTCCCTGCTCGTGCAAAGTAAAACCCAAGTCATTGTAGGCAATCCAGGAGTTGGGCCTCTCTTTCAAAACTCGTTGATACGTCTGCTCCGCGTCCGCCCACCGATTCAATCGAGTATAAATCTGCGCTTGCCATCGCAATGTTGTAGGATTCGATGGATCAAGCGCAAAGGCCTTTGCAATTTCGCCCAATGCCCCTTGTTCATTACCGGTTTGTTCCAATACCAAAGCTCGTGCAAGATGACCATCCACCATGTCCGGTGACAATGCGAGAGCAACACTGCAGTTTCCCATGGCAAGATCGAGAGCTGCCGAATCTCGTTTAATCGCATAGAGGCGGCCATAAGCCTGCGACAGCTTTGCGTGAGCCAACGCGTAACGAGGGTCGATTTCTATCGCTAGCTTATATTGATCAATAGCCTCCATGAGCCCTGTATCGTTTGGCTGCTTCTTCAAAGCTTCAGCTGATTGGAACGCTGTATATGCCGCCGGGGACTGCGTACCCGGTTTGATTTGCTTTTGGCTTGCCAGCTGAGAGTTGAGATTGAGCAATGTCGCCGCAGCTTGAACCGCCATTCCCGGTAACGAAGTTATCGCATCAACAGCGCAAGTAAGATTCCTCTCCCTGAGAGACCGGCCCGATGCAGGATCCAACAGTCGCAAATAAAGTTGAAACCGTTTGGAGTCAGACATACCTGAGGCAGCCAAGACCAGATTGGCTCCCAATGGATCGCAAATTTCTTTCAATTGAGTTGCACTTGCTACGTGACTGTTTACATCCTCAGGCGAGATCACAAAGAAATCGCGGTCAACGGCTTCGACGCGGATAAGCTCATTCTTGATCGCACCAAGCACTCCGGTCAGCATTGGGGTGAGCTTGCTGTCGGAGGCTTTCGGCCAGTTCAGCACGGCCACAAAACGCTTCTGCGGAAGCGGATAAAGTAGATCCTCGAATTGATCCCGTTCCCACCAAACGCCTCCACAAACAAGAGCAGCAGCACCCATACTAGAGGCAACGAAGCGACGCCGCGTCAACAAATGTCCTTTTTTCAAGGAAAGATTGCGCATTGTCTTTGGGTCGAGAGTTTTGATTGCACTTTCAAAAGCGCGGGACCTCCGCTTAGGATCAGTGCTGATGCATTCGGTTATGAGGTGAATATAAAACTGGGAGACGTGCGAAGATCCCAATTGCTGGCTGATTTCAATGGAGCTATTGTCTGCTGCTAGAGCTGGTTTTTGGCCGGTAAATATTTCATGTAGAACAACGCCAAAGGCAAAAATATCGGTCGCTTGGGAAGGCCTGTGTCCATGAAACAGCTCTGGCGCCATGTAGTCTGGCGTTCCAGATAAACGATCTTTTCCTGACAATGGTTGCTTCCGACTCAAAGACGCGAGCCAAGCCAAAATCGGTGATGTACACCCAAACATTCGAACCGGTACCGTCGAGCATGATGTTACTTGTCTTGATATCCCGATGAATAATTCCTGCGGCATGAATAGCTGCTAATCCGATTGTCAGTTGCTTGAGAATGGCAAGTTGTTCTTCAATCGGAATTGGCGCCGACCGTTTTAGTCGAGTTGAGAGGGTTTCCCCCGGCAGAAGCTTCATGGTCAGAAAAAGGAAGTCGTCGGGAGCCTCTTCACAGTGAAAGATGTCATAGATCGGGCAAAGATTGGGGTGGGTCACTTGTCTGGCAAGCAATACTTCTCGCTGAAAACGCTGTTGCAGGGCAGACTCGCCCGCAATATGAGGAAGAATTGTTTTGAGCGCCACATGCACACCCTGCAAGAGGCGGTCCTCCACTTCATAAACTTCGCCCATCCCACCGCTTGCAATAAAACGGACAACTACAAAACGACTGAGAAGTATCTGGCCAATCTTGAGCTGGCTTCCGCTGACATGATTATCCAGCGAAATAGCGAGAGAAGTATTTGTAGTCGGTTTGCCGAGAAAACTAAAAGGGGGATGTTCGAGAAAACTTGCGGCACATGCTTCCTCAATCAAGAGTTCTGTAAGCGCTCGTCCCAACTCAGGATCGCCGCCGCGAACATTCTCAAGAAACGCCTCCCTGTCCTCCGGTTGGAGCGCCAACGCGGTCTCGAACAGTTCTTCTACTACCTGCCGCCGATTTGCCATAATCCTCAGTCCAGAAAATCAGATCGGGAAAGGCCTTAATTTCAACACTACACCCTCAGAGACGAAATGTGGATATTCTCTACCTGTGGTCTTTATACCGCGCCAGTTTGGGAATCTTACGATATTCTGGCGTTAACAGTCTCGCTATAATGAAGAAGGCATTGTTGCGGAATGCAATAGCGCTAAATGCGACTTTGCGATAGACAAACCATCAAATATCAATGACATCTGCAGATCAGCATCCCCTTCAGAAGCTCCTTGAGAGGAGAATCGCCATTATTGATGGCGCCATGGGCACGACGATTCGTACCTACGGCATGACGGAAGCCAACATTCGCGAGGAACGCTTCAAGAACTCGGGAAAAGATTTACTTAATAACGGCGACCTCTTCTCCCTGACTCAGCCGGACATGATCTGCGATATCCATCGCCGGTTTTTAGAAGCAGGAGCAGACATCATTGAGACGAACACCTTTGGAGCGACCAGCATCGCGCAGAGTGAATTTTTTGTGGACGATCCGCGAGAACATGGGGGGCGGAAAGACCCTGAGTTCTACCAAAAGATTATTGATGACGCGACGCTCAGCAGTCTTGCGTGGGAGATTAATGAAACATCTGCGCGGCAGTGCCGAGAATGGGCCGATCGTGTAGGGAATGCGACCGGACGTCAACGCTTTGTGGCTGGAGCGATCGGACCTTTAACTGTATCTCTCTCGAACTCGCCCGATGCTGACGATGCGGGCTTCCGGGTAGTCACCTTTGATCAAGTCAAAGTTGCCTACCTCCAGCAGGTGCGTGCACTCATCGCGGGTGGCTCTGACTTACTTTTGGTTGAGACGATCTTCGACTCGCTGAACGCCAAGGCGGCGCTCGTGGCAATCCGGGAAGTATTTGACGAGGACGGTAAAGAACTACCGGTCATGATCTCCGCGGCGGTTGGGCGGGGAGGCGAGACACTGATCTCCGCACAGACCACAGAAGCATTCTGGAATGCTGTGCAACACGTAAAACCGCTGTCTGTTGGATTGAATTGTTCGCTTGGTCCTGACCTTATGTATCCATTTCTTGAAGAACTCTCACAGAAGGCTGATGTTGCGATCTCTGCCTATCCGAATGCCGGTTTGCCAAATCCGCTCTCCGAAACCGGGTTTGATCTCGGACCTGAAGACATGGCTCGTCATCTGAGCAATTTCGCCAATGCAGGACTAATCAACATTGCGGGCGGTTGCTGCGGTAACACACCCGAACATATCGCAGCTATCGCCAGAGCTCTTGAAGGCAAGGCGCCTCGAAAACTGAGACAGACTGAGGTTGCAGCGTGAGCGAAGCCATAAAGATAAAGCCCCTTCGCCTGTCTGGGTCTCAGCCATTCACCCAGCAGACGGGCGTCTACATCATGATCGGCGAGCGAACCAATGTTGCAGGTTCGCCTAAGTTCGCAAAACTGATTAAGGAAGACAAATACGACGAAGCGGTAAGTATCGCTCGGCAGCAGGTCGAGAATGGCGCCAACGTCATCGACATCTGCATGGACGAGGGCATGATCGACGGCGTCACTGCCATGACGCGCTTCCTGCAGTTGCTTGGCAGCGAACCCGAAGTAGCCAAAGTTCCCTTCATGGTGGACTCCTCCAAGTGGGAGGTCATCGAGGCCGGCCTCAAGTGTCTGCAGGGCAAAGGCATCGTCAACTCAATCTCGCTAAAAGAAGGTGAAGATAAGTTCCGCCAGAACGCCGCTACCGTTCTAAAGTACGGTGCCGCAGTGGTGGTAATGGCCTTTGATGAACATGGCCAGGCCGCGACCTATGAGGACAAGATCCGTATCTGTGAGCGGGCCTATCGTATCCTCGTCGACGAGGTCGGGTTGAAGCCTGAAGACATTATCTTTGATCCGAATATTCTCACCGTTGCTACTGGCATGGAAGAGCATAACAACTATGCCATGGATTTCATCAATGCCACGCGCTGGATCAAGGCCAATCTGCCCCATGCCAAGGTAAGCGGCGGCGTCTCGAACATCTCATTCAGCTTTCGCGGCAATAACAAGGTTCGCGAGGCCATGCATTCCGCGTTTCTGTACCATGCCATCACTGCGGGCATGGACATGGGCATCGTGAATGCCGGCATGCTCGAGGTTTACGAGGAGATTGAACCAGGGTTGAAGGTGATGGTTGAGGATGTTCTGCTCAATCGCCGTCCGGACGCGACCGAAAGGCTCGTGGAGTACGGCGAGAGACTCAAGGCTTCAGGCTCAGGTGAGGCAGCTAGCGAAAAGAAGACCGAGGAGTGGCGCAATGGCACGGTCGAGGAGCGCCTCTCTCATGCATTGGTAAAAGGCATTGATACGTACATCGAAATTGATGCCGAGGAAGCGCGCGTCAAGCTCGGCCGCCCTCTTCTGGTCATCGAAGGCCCGCTAATGGATGGCATGGGCGTGGTCGGCGACCTGTTCGGCGCTGGCAAGATGTTTTTGCCGCAGGTGGTCAAATCGGCCCGCGTGATGAAGAAGGCCGTGGCGCACCTGACTCCATTCATGGAGGCCGAGAAGGCTGCTCAGGTCGCAGCTGGTGAGGTGGTCAAGGCGCAGGGCAAGATCATACTTGCGACGGTCAAAGGCGATGTCCACGACATCGGTAAAAACATCGTGGGCGTCGTTCTTGCCTGTAACAACTACGACGTAATCGACCTCGGCGTTATGGTCTCGTGCGAAAAGATCCTCGAACGGGCCAAGGTGGAGAAAGCAGACATGATCGGCCTTAGCGGTCTGATCACCCCGTCTCTCGACGAGATGGTGCACGTTGCGCGTGAGATGGAACGCCAGGGCTTCAAATTGCCGTTGCTCGTCGGCGGGGCAACCACAAGCCGCGCTCATACAGCGGTCAAGATTGCACCGCACTACAGTGAGCCGGTGGTCCACATCCTCGATGCCAGCCGTGCAGTGCCCGTCACAACCAGCCTGCTTAGTGATGAGAGCAAGCCTGCGTTCGTCGCGAAGCATCGCGCGGACTACGAGGCGCTCCGCAAGTCTCATGCAGCTCCGCGCCAGCAGGTTGTCTCGCTTGAAACCGCTCGCCACCGCCGCACTCCAATTGAATGGCGGGCGGCAGACCTGCCCCAACCGGCATTTACAGGCGTTCGCGTTCTGGATAATTTTTCGCTTGCGACGTTGCGCGAGTACATCGACTGGTCTCCGTTCTTTCACACGTGGGGTCTGAAAGGCATTTATCCGCGCATTCTTGAGGATGAGCGGCAAGGCACGGAGGCGAAGAAGATCTTTGCCGACGGCAATATCCTGCTGGATCGCATCATCGATGGAAACCTGATCACTGCGCGCGGCGTATACGGCTTCTTCCCTGCTAATGCAGTGGGCGACGATGTGGAGTTGTACACCGACGGCACCCGGGAAAAGGTATTGGATCGATGTCACTTTCTGCGGCAGCAGGCCAACCGGGAGGGCAGCGAGCCTTGCCGGTCGCTGGGCGACTTTATTGCCCCGAAGGATACGGGGCTGTCCGACCACATCGGCGCGTTTGCTGTAACCAGCGGGATTGGCCTAAAGGAGCTGTGTGACCGCTTCAGGGCGGAGCTGGACGACTACAACGCAATTATGGCCGAGGCTATCGCGGACCGGCTTGCAGAAGCCTTCGCTGAGTGTCTGCACAAGCGAGTTCGCGACGAGTGGGGCTATGGCTGTGCCGAGAGCCTGAGCCCGGAGGAGCTTATCCACGAGAAGTATCGCGGCATCAGGCCCGCCCCTGGCTACCCAGCGTGTCCAGACCACACGGAGAAAGGCGCGATCTGGCGTTTGCTCGATGTAGAGACAAAGACCGGGATACTTATTACCGAATCGTTCGCGATGTGGCCCGGTTCGAGCGTGAGCGGGCTCTACTTTGCGCACCCGGAGTCGCGTTACTTCAGCCTTGGAAAGATCGACCGCGACCAAGTGGCCGACTACCACTTGCGTAAAGGCATGAGCGTGGCTGAGGTCGAGCGGTGGCTCGGACCTAACCTGAACTATGATCCGGCGGAGTAGCCTTCCAAGCCTGAGGAAGCCCCCCCCCCCCCACCCTATTTCCAGACATAAAGTATCTAGTTTCAGGAATTTAGAGGCGCAGCTTGCCTCCAAATTCGTCTAAACAAATGACTTATGGCTAAATTAGCCAGAATCATAAGGTTAGGTCCCGGCGGATAGCTGTTCTTGCCGGGCGAACCTCAAAAACTAAGCTTCTTGTTTAACTCTCTATATCCATTTTACCAAGTGGCGCATAACTCATGGCCACTTTTCGTTCATCCTGTAAGTGATTATATTGCAACAGTTATAGAGATTTTATCGTCGATGGGGGCTTGACAGTATTTTGCAAGAAGGGATGGGTTTCAGCGTATACGCGGTGGGTGCCGACAGGGGTAAGTGCGGGAAGAGAGGGTTAATTTGCCGACCCTTTCGTGGGCTGAGGAGGTAGATGAAAAAGCTCAGACCTCCACACCAGCATTCTTGGGCGGCTTTGAAGCGAGAGACGGCGTTGGTCTGCCAATACCACCTTTTTCAAGTGAAGGCTTTTAGCGGCTTCTGAAGTCGTAAGGCAAGAGTTCACCCCTCCCCAGACCTAGTCATTTACTCAGGGTACGAGCGCAGAAAAATAGTGTGATATCGACGAAACAAGTCTGTCGAGCAAAGGAGCGCCGCAGCTCAAGGGGACAGCTTGCTGGATTGTTGAGACGGCGCCAAGAGATCTGGAATCGGGGGAACGCCAATTCAACAACCCGGCCACCAGCTGATTGATCGGACCGAGGTTCACGATGCCTGAAGTGCGACCCGACAAGAAGACTACGAAATGGACGATCACACGGGAAGAGCTCGAGGCATCGCTCGACCGGCTGAACCGTTGGAATCCTCAGCGCATCCGGGCAGGGCGCGGAGTGATTCCATATGGCGCGCCGGGCCACGGAGAACCAATCTACGGCAAGGGGTTGGGCCTGTTTCTTCCTACGACCAGTTTCGTGACCAGAACACTTCGGGTGGTCCTGGTTCTGGCGGTTCTCTTCTTTGCGTATCAGTGCATCACGGTCAAACTGAACTGGCCAGAGCAGAGCATCATTGGCGCCGCCACGATTGTGCTGGCCCTGATTTTCAATCGAGTATCCCGGGCGTACTGGGTGACGCTGTTTTTCATGCTTGTCTCCATGATCGCGACTGCGCGCTACGGCTATTGGCGCATGACGACGGTGGTAAGTGCGTTCCGCACGCATGATCCCAGCACACATTGGAACAACGTGATATTTCTGCTGCTGCTTTTGGCAGCGGAGGTGTATGCCTTTGCTGCTTTGTACCTTGGATATGTTCAGAACGTCCGGCCTCTCCACCGGCCTCCTGTAGCCCTGCCGCCTGACGTGGATGATTGGCCGCACGTTGATGTGATGATACCGACCTACAACGAAGACCTGTCCGTGGTGCGGACTACAGTACTCGCGGCGCTTAACATGGATTATCCGAAGGATAAGTTGCATGTTTACCTGCTCGATGACGGAACCCGGGAGGAGTTCAAGCAATTCAGCGCAACTGCCGGGAGCGGCTATATCGTCCGCGAGGAGCACAGTCACGCAAAAGCAGGGAACCTGAATAACGCGCTGAGGGAGACAGATTCGCCCTATGTTGCGATCTTCGACTGCGATCATATTCCGACTCGCAGCTTCCTTTATGTGACACTCGGATGGTTTCTGCGGGATCCGCGACTGGCGATGCTGCAGACTCCGCATTACTTCTACTCACCCGACCCCTTTGACCGGAACCTGAATCAATTTCTGAAACTTCCAAACGAAGGCGCACTGTTTTATGGCTTCGTTCAGGATGGGAACGACTTATGGAATGCGACTTTCTTTTGCGGGTCCTGCGCGTTGCTCAGGCGTGCAGCACTGGATGAGATTGGCGGTGTAGCAACAGACACGGTGACGGAGGACGCTCATACCGCCCTGCGCATGCAGATACGCGGGTGGAACACAGCGTACATCAATATCCCGCAATCGGCCGGTCTGGCTACGGAGACGCTGGCCAGACACATTGGTCAACGCATCCGCTGGGCGCGCGGTATGGTTCAGGTACTGCGGACCGATAACCCGCTGTTTGCGCGCGGGCTGACCCTTCCGCAACGGCTCTGCTACTTCAATGCGATGCTGCACTACTTGAATGCGGCACCCCGCTTGATCTTTATAACCGCGCCGCTGGTTTATCTGCTGCTTGGGCGTATCAACATACCGGGCGACTGGGTCGTGATTCTCGCGTTTGCGATACCACATCTTTTTCTTGCGCTTCTGACCAACCATCGCGCACAGGGCGCATACCGGCACACGTTTTGGAATGAGGTCTACGAGATGTCTCTGGCTCCTTACATTCTGCTTCCGACCCTGCTTGCACTTATCAACCCGAAGCTGGGTAAGTTCAATGTCACTTCAAAGGGCGGTCTGGTCGAAGGGAGCTTCGATCTCGACATCGCATGGCCCTATGTTGCGTTGATCTTTCTAAGTTTTGCGGGCCTTCTGGCTGCGCCATTTCGTTTCATTTTTCAAGACCCAACCCATCGAGGAGCAGTCGTTATGAACGCAATCTGGATACTCCTGGACCTGGTGGTTCTTGGTGCAGCTAATGCCGTGGCCTATGAACGGAAGCAGAGGAGAAAGACAATTCGCATCGACGTCGAGTTGGATGCCGAGATCGTGACGCAGGACGGAACGGCCGTTGCGGCTGAAACTATAAATGCGTCATTGGCAGGCGCAATGCTGAAGTTGAGCAAGCCGATAAAGCTCGCACCAGGGACACTGATCAAGGTGCTGTATCCGTTGGATGATTCTCGCTTCACTATCCCGGCCCGGGTGGTGGATTGCAAAGAAGGAGTTCTGCGGTTGCAACATGACGAGTTGACCCTCGCCGAAGAAGAGCCGCTGACTGTCATGCTCTACTGTGCGCCGGACAGGTGGCTGAAGCAGAGTCTGCAGGTCGAATTTGACAGGCCTATGCGGAGCTTTGTGCGGCTGACGGGAATCGCGGCCAGGGGCATCGGCTACGCAATCATGGCGTTGTTCGCAAGCAAAAAGGTGCGCGCCACGGGAACAGCGGCATTACTGTTTGCCATGCTGGTGGTTAATGCATCAGCGCAGCCGGGTTCGGACCTTGCGGCGAAGCCGGAGGCAGAAAAAGCCCAGACGCCGCAGAGCAATACGATCCGTTCAGTCTTTTTGATGACCGATCTCGGGGTTCCCGACTCTATCGTATTCCGCGGAGTAGAGGCCTCTCGCGATATCGCCTTCACTCTGCCGCAGACTGAGGTCCCGCAGCACGCGAAGCTGGATCTGAACTTTGCGTTTTCGCCGGCACTGATTCCACAGTTAAGCCACTTGAGCGTGGTCTTGAACGGCGTGCTGGTGAGCACCTTTCCAAAGCCAGCGAATCAAGGTGCTGAACTGGATGCGCAGCACGCTTCGATCGATCTTCCGGCGGAGCTGCTGGTTCGTAAAAACGTGCTGAGCTTCGTGTTTGTTGGCCATTACACGATGCAATGCGAAGACCCGACCAACTCGACTCTATGGGCACGCGTGGAGAAATCGTCGCGCCTGGAGATCTCCGGCGTTCCGTTCTCGCTGGAGGACAATCTGAAGATTCTGCCCCTGCCGTTCTACGACGGCGCCGTGAGCAGCATGACCGCGTCGATCCCGGTTATCTTCGCTTCGCGGCCCAGCAGCCAGGCTCTGGAAGCCGCAGGGGTGGTGGCATCCTGGTTCGGAGTGATCACGCGCTCGCGACCTCTGGACTTTCCGGTGAGTATTGGGTCTGCGCTGCCAAGAGGGAATGCGGTTCTCTTTATCGAGCGATACACCGATATCCCTGCCGGCATGGACCTGAACCTGGCGGGTCCGACCGTAGCAGAACGCACGAACCCAAGCGATCCCTATGGCAAGCTGCTGATCATTGCCGGCTCCGACAGCGACCAGGTGTTGACCGCGGCGCGCGGCCTGGCGCTGGGCAACTCTCTGTTGCAGGGGCGCACGCTGAATATCTCTGACCTACAGTTACCTCCACCGCGCGCAGCCGACGACGCTCCTCTGTGGCTAAGTCCGGATCGGCTTTCGCCTCTCTGGAACTACTCCAGCGACATAGATTTGCAGAGCGACGGCTCAGGACCGGTAGCAGTTTACCTGCGGATACCGCCGGACCTTTACTACAGCAGCCGGGAAACCCTGCCGCTGCGGCTGGACTATCGCTATAACGCGATCTCGCTGGCGGCCAACTCGACCATGCGCCTGAGGGCGAACGGCACATTGGTCAACGAGATTGCGCTGCCGCATGAGACGGAACCAAAGCAGACGTCGGCGGCCAGCTTCTCGATTCCGTTAGTCGGCTTGAGGCCGTTCTCCAATACGCTTCTATTCGACTTCTACTTTCAGATCGCCAAGAGCGGCAACTGCCAGAACACGCCGCCGATCGATCTGCAGGGCGCGATTCTTCGCAGTTCTTACCTTGACCTGCGTGGACTGTACCACTGGGCTCCGATGCCGAACCTTGAGTTATTCGCGAATGCCGGATTTCCGTTTACCCGCTTTGCGGATCTCTCCCAAACCAGGATTATTATGCCGGCCAAGGTCAGTAGCGCGGAGATAATGGTATTTCTCGGCCTGATGGGCAATTTCGGCGAGGCCACCGGGTACCCAGCGCTCCGTGTGCAGGTGGGTGATCCTTCGGCGCTGGGCGACGATGTCGACTATCTCATCCTGGGCACTCCCCAAGATCAACCTGCCTTTCAGCAGCTTGCATCCCGTCTGCATGTTGCGATCGACGGCAACGGTTTCAAAATACAGGACACGGGCGGGTTCTTCTCTTTCATCGAGCGGGCCTGGTGGAAGGTCTCCGAGGTGCGCCCTGGCTGGTGGTGGCGGCTGGGACAGGTCAAAGAAACCGATGGTCTCCTTGCGGCTCTAAGCGAGTTTCCGGACGCTTTATTGCAGGGCATCCCATCGCCCTGGGGGGCTCAACGTTCGATCGTCACTCTCACTCTGAAGAACAACGACGCGGCAAAACCCTTCCTGGATACTTTCTGGAGGACGTCGATGTCTGACGACATCAGCCAATCAGTGAGTGTTCTGCATGGCGACGAATTCTCTTCTTACCGGCTGGGAAACAGCTATTACTATGTCGGCCATCTGCCGTGGTGGCTGCTGGTCCGGTTCTGGATGCATGCGTACCCAGGGCTGATCGTGGTGTTCGCCATCATCATCGCGCTGCTTACGCTGCCATTGCTCCGCATCCGCCTGAGGAGCCGGGTGAACCAGCGACTGGGAGTGCAGAAGACGATAACTTCAGATGATTAGTTACATCAATTCGTCGATAAAACTTTTTGCGACGTCGGCGGGGAGATGAAGTTTCTGCTGGACGAGTGGGCCTGACTTAAGAACCGGCTCGGCCTCATGCAGCGAAGGCAGGTCGGTGCGCTCGAAGAATTTGCCGATGGGGATTTCATCGCCCCAAGCAGGGACTTCTCCATCGCGCGCCATCCAGTTGGTCGAGTCATACTCGGGATTGTCTTCGAGCTTCTTTACCCGCGGGCGGAACCACTGGAAGGTGTTGTCGTGGTTGTAGGTCACGCAGGGGCTGAAGACATCGATGAAGGAGAAGCCTTTGTGCTGGATGCCCTGTCTTGATCAGCTCGGTAAGGTGCTTCTGCTCGGCGCTGAAGCCGCGGGCGATAAAGGTGGCCCCGGCAGGCAGCGCGAGCGAAATGGGGTTGACGGGCCCTCGACGTTGCCAAAGGGCATGCTCTTGGTCTTCATGCCATGCGGCTGGTGGGCGAGGTTTGGCCGGTGGTGAGGCCGTAGATCTGGTTGTCCATGACGATGTAGAGCAGATCGACATTGCGGCGCATGGTGTGCATGAAGTGATTGCCGCCGATGCCGAAGCCGTCACCATCGCCGCCGGTGACCAGCACCGTCATGCCGTGGTTCGCCATCTTGAAGCCGCGTGGCCACAGCCAGCGAGCGTCCATGCAGGGTGTGCATGCCGTAGGTATTGATGAACCCGGGAAAGTTGGAGGAGCAGCCGATGCCGCTGATGGTGGCAACCTCGTGATTGGGAATCTGCAGCTCAACCAGCGCCTTCTGCACCGCCGCCAGCACGCCGAAATCGCCACAACCCGGGCACCAGTCGGGATCGACCTTGCCCTTAAGGTCGGCCATCACCTTGCTTGTGGTCAGTTAGTGGAGTCGCCATATCGGTTCGCCTTATCGTAAAATGTAATTAATTCTTCCTAGACCATGATCTCGTGCGTTGGAACTGAAAGCGTTGTGCTTCCGCTCAGCTGCTCTTTTACTGCTTCCACAATGTGGTGCGGCATAAAGGGTTCGCCGTCGTATTTGCGGATGTGCCCATTGGCCACGAAGCTGGTTTCGCTGCGCAGGTAGCGGGCGAACTGGCCGCTGTAGTTGTTCTCGATAATGATGGTGTGGCGCGACGCTTCAGGATGTCGGCAATGGCGTCGCCGTGCAGCGGAACCAGCCAGCGGATTTGCAGATTGGTTGGCGGTGATTCCCTGCTCGGCCAGCAGCTCGCGCGCCTCCTCGATCACGCCCTGGGTCGATCCCCAGCCGATCAGGGTCACGTCGGCATCGGCCGGGCCCTGCAGCTTCGGCGGCTGAACCGAGGCTTCAATGCCGGCGACCTTGCGCATCCGCTTTTCCATCATGGCGCGGCGCTTCACGGTATTGGTGTATTCGTCGCTGATGAGCACGCCGTCTTCATCGTGCTCGTCGCTCGAGACCACGTGGGTGTGGCCGGGAACTCCGGGAATGGCGCGCGGGGAAACTCCGCTCTCGGTGATCAGGTAGCGTTTGTACGTCCTGTTGCCGTTGCCGTTCGAGAGTGATCATTTCGCCGCGATCGACCTTCGGGTTGAAGTCGAGTCTTTGGGATCGACGCTGAGGCGGCCTTCGGCCAACAGCAGATCGCAAAGCACGATGCCGGGGCACTGGAAGCGCTCGGCGATGTTGAAGATTTCCGGGATGAGAGTGAAGCAGTCGCCAATATCGAGGGGAGCGGCAATGACCCGGGGATAGTCTCCGAACGCGGCGCCTAACATCTGCCAAAGGTCACCCTGCTCGGTTTTGGTGGGGACGCCGGTGGACGGGCCCGCACGCTGGCAGTCGATCACGACCACGGGAATTTCGGCCTGGGCGGAGAGGCCGAGGGCCTCGCTCATCAGGGCAAAGCCGCCTCCGGAGGTGGCGCACATGGCGCGAACCCCGGCGTGGGCTGCGCCGATGGCCATGTTGATCACGCCGATCTCGTCTTCCACCTGGCGGACCATGATGTTGGCTTTGCGGGCGTGCTCGGCCATCCAGTGCAGCACGCCGGTCGAGGGGCTCATGGGATAGGCGCAGTAGAACTTGACGCCGGCCGCAGCTCCGCCCATGGCCATGGCGGCGTTGCCGCCCAGCACGGCGTAGCGGGTATCCGTCATGGGCAGCGGATTCGCGAATGCCTTGAAGTTTTGCGTGGCGTAGTCGTAGCCGACGCGCGCCAGGCCGACGTTCTCGTCGATAACGGCCTTTTCCTTCTTGCGGAACTGCTCGGTAAGGACGCTCCTCCAGCGCCTGAAAGCCGACGCCGGTCATGCTGAGCGCGGCGCCGATGGCCAGCGTGTTCTGGGCTATCTTGTTGCGGCTGATGTCGGCCAGCTTGGAAACCGGCAGCGGGCACAACTGGACGCCGTCCGCCGGCTTGCCTGGCTTGATGGTGTCAGCGTTGTAGATACAGGCGCCGCCGCTGCTCAGCAGGCCCAGGTGCCGGTCCATCGTGTCCTGGTTCAGGGGGATCAGCAGATCGATCCGGTCGCCCATGTTGGTGATTTTGTCCGGGCCGGTGCGAATGGTGAGAAAGGTGTGGCCGCCGCGGATGATGGATTGGTAGGCGTTGTAGACGTTCAGGTGCAGCCCACGGCGGCTGAAGATTTTCGCGAAAATGTCGCCCGGGGTGGCAACGCCCTGACCGGCGGCGCCCCCTATACCAATAGCGAAGGACTGCCTCATTCGATTCATCTCCAGGCTGATTGAGAAACTGGTGCCCACACCACGGCACTAGTGACTGATGGGCGGGAATTCTACGTCGTTTTTCAAAGAACAGGCAAGCACGAAGCTAAATGCAGGAATCGTAAGGGGCTTGAACCTAGATGACGGGGGCTGGGTTGAAGAGGGCGAAGTCGTTGTGGAGGCCCCAGTGGTCGGCCCAGGTTTGTTTGCGGCCGCTGGCTACTTCGAGGATGAGGTGGAAGAGCTGCCAGCCTACTTGCTCGATGGTGGCGTGGCCGGTGGCGATGGTTCCGGCGTCGATGTCGATGAGGTCGGGCCAGCGCTCGGCTAGTTCGGTGCGTGAGGAGACCTTGATGACGGGGGCCATGGCGAGGCCGTAGGGCGTGCCGCGGCCGGTGGTGAAGACGTGCATGTTCATTGCGGCGGCGAGTTGGAGGGTGCCGCAGATGAAGTCGCTGGCTGGGGTGGCGGCGAAGATGAGGCCCTTTTGTGGTGACGCGCTCGCCGGGGCCGGAGACGCCTGCGAGTGGCGCTGGTGCCGGCCTTTGCGATGGAGCCGAGGGCCTTTTCGACGATGTTGGCGAGGCCGCCCTCTTTGTTGCCGGGGGTGGGGTTGGCGCTGCGGTCGACGAGGCCTTGGCGGAGGTAGTCGTCGTACCAGGCCATCTCGCGGATGAGGTCGCGGGCTACTTGTTTCGTTTGCTGCGCGGGCGGTGAGGAGATGGATGGCGTCGCGGACTTCGGTGACTTCGGAGAACATGACGGTGGCGCCGGCGCGGACGAGGAGGTCGGCTGCGTAGCCTACGGCGGGGTTGGCGGTGACGCCGGAGAAGGCGTCGCTGCCGCCGCATTGCAGGCCGACGACGAGATCGGAGGCGGGGCAGGTGGTGCGCTGGCGGCGGTTGAGTTGCTCGAGGCGGTGCTCGGCCATGCGCATGATGGCGGCGATGATGTCGCCGAAGCTGTGGTGCTTCTTCGTCCTGGAAGCGCACGATGTAGGGCGCGGCGGTGAGGATCGGGAGGGTGCTGGTGGGCAGCATGCGGGAGGGCTGCATCTTTTCGCAGCCGAGGCTGACGACGAGTGGGCGCGCCGCCGAGGTTTGGGTTGAGGCTGAGGTTGCGCAGCGTGCGGATGGGGATTTCGGCGCCGGGGGCGTTGATGGCGATGCCGCAGCCGTAGTTGTGGGTGATGGCGATGACGTCGTCGACGTTGGGATAGTGGGGGAGGAGTTCGGCTTTGATGCGGCGGATGGCGTAGTCGACGGTGGCTGCGACGCATTGGACGGTGGTGCTGATGCCGAGGATGTTTTTGGTGCCGACGGTGCCGTCGTCGGTTGACGGTAGCCCTGGAAGGTGTAGCCCTCGAGCGGGGGCAGTGGTTGTGGCGTGGCGGTGGCTAGGGGGAGGGAGTCGAGGTCGGGGGCGTTCGGGGGTGGCGACGAGGCCTTCGTGTACCCAACTGCCTGCGGGATGGGTCTTTTGCGCGTAGCCGATGGTGACTCCGTAGCGGAGGATGGGGTGCGCCGGCGGGGATGTCGGTGAGGGCTACTTTGTGGGCTTCGGGGACTGGCTCGGTGAGGGTGAGGCCGGAGTCGAAGTGAGTGCCGGCGGGGAGGCCGCCGTCGTTGACGACGATGGCGACATTGTCCGGGGGTGGACCTGGACGTAGAGGGGCCTCGGTGGCAATCGCCGGCATTGTGGCTCCCAGTTGTGGTTCGTCTGCTGCATGTTTGTTATCCCCCCTCCCCCCAATTTTTGTGCAAAGTCTTCGAACCAAAGGATATAGGTCCGGACTTCGGTTTCTTGTTAAGTGCCGAAGCCCAGCCTGTACGGCCGGGCTTCTTCCCTGTTTCCAGCTTTAAGGATAACAGGTGAGTCAAGGGCAAGGGCAAGGATCGATCCTGTATTGAAGGCTTCATAGATAGAGCTTGCGTAAAACAAACAGGTGTTATAGAAACTAAAACACATATGTTGGAGGCACGGATGGCCGAGCGGAAGTTATCGAAGCTGGAGTTGGAGATCATGGAGACGCTGTGGACGCGGGGTGAATCCTCCATTCGCGAAGTACAACAGGGTTTCCCTGAAAAGGGACGGCCGACGTATGGGACGATCCAGACGACCATCTACCGGATGGAAGAGAAGAAGATCGTGCGGCGGGTGGGGAAGTGGGGAACTTCCATATCTTTGAGCCGCTGGTCTCGCGGGATGCCGCGCAACTGCGGTTGCTGGATGAGTTGCTGGCAATGTTTGGCGGACGCTCGCAAGTGGTCGTGATGCATCTGGTGAAGTCAGGCAGGTTGAAGCTGGAAGACGTGAAGGCGGCCGAGCGGAGATTGAAAAGCTGGCAGGAAAGGACAAACACTAATGATTGCAAATCCATTGTCGTTCCTGCGGTCCGATGGCGCGATTGCGTTGTGCAATCACCTTTGGCAGTCCGCGCTTTTTACCGGCGTCATATTGATCCTGACCCTGAT
>CAVTKF010000033.1:0-13246 GCA_963735215.1 uncultured Acidobacteriaceae bacterium
CTTTGTAAATCGGAGGCAAACCGCTGGATTGGCTCTGGAAACGAATGTTATGCGCTGTCAGTAGGTCTAAGTCACATGTTCGAATCAGCATCTCGGACTGTGATAGCTATCACAGACCTTAGCGCGACATCCGCTTCTAATAGTTATAAGAAAGGCGCTTGTAGTCAGAAGTGCAACCTAACAGAGGTTGAGGGACCGTATGCCACTCCTCGAAGATTCCGTTTCCATCGCAGTTGAGAAGATTCTGCTTGCAACGGATTTCTCTCTATCGTCAGAAAAGGCTGCTGCCTACGCGAAAGGGATGGCCCAACGCTTTTCGTCTACCGTTGAGATTGCACACGTTTTCGACCCATCCGTTGTTCCCTCATACGAAGAAACAGCTACGGGAGAGCCGGTGAATGATAGCCGTCGGGCAACCGTTGACAGACTAGAAGAAATAAAGAGCGACTTTCATCATTCCGGAATCCTGGCCGAAACGGCCCTTCCGGAAGGGCATCGCCCCTTCGCGGCTCTCTTGAGGATTGCGAAGGGACATCAAGTCGACCTGGTTGTGGCCGGCACAGACTCAAAGCTCGGGGTTGAAAGGCTCATCCTCGGCTCGACGGCAGAAGAACTGATTCGGAACGCACAAGTTCCTGTGTTGACGGTCGGCCCCAATGCCAGACTTCCGCAAAAAGGTCCGCTGGCTTTCAAGAGGATTATCTACGCTACAGACTTTTCGAAGGAATCCGCACGAGCTGCGGTTTACGCCCTCTCCTTCGCCCAGGACAGCGGCGCACATCTTTACTTCTGTTACGTCCTCAGCTTTCAGCCACAAAAGTCTGCGAAAACAGACTATCTAGATGAGGCGTTCCAGTCCGCTCTCAATAGGATAATTCCTCAGTCTTCGTACGACTGGTGCAATCCGGAATGTGTAGTTGGACATGGTGACGCTGCCAAGGCCATCTTAGAACTGGCCGAAAAAGTAGACGCCGACCTTATCGTGTTGGGCGCACGCAACGCGTCGTTCTGGCTTACTCACATCGCCCATGGGTTGACCCCTGATTTGCTTGCTCAGGCTACTTGTCCAGTGATGACGGTGTGTTGACTTCTCTTGCTCTAGGGCACAAGTTGAGCAATCACTCACAAACAAGCGGCCGCAAGCGTTGCGTGCGGTTGGGATGCGAAGGCTACGGTCAGGACGGGACATGGCGCCTCCGTGATAATGCGGTACGCGATGTGGGCAGGGAGATGCGAAGCCACCATCGAAGCTTGACGGACCCCCAGGACGATCAGCTTCGCTTTCTGCTGCTTGGCATACTCAACTACCGCGTTCGAGATCTCGCTACCGTATGTGATCGCGCAAACAGGCGGATCGATGGTTGTGCCACTCTCGATGGCGACATGTTGCAAGGCCTCGGTCATAATCTGAGGAATGATGTGACATCCTGCGCACCGCCTTCGAGCGTCCGCGGAAGCACATGCAGGCAATGGAGGGGAGATCCGGTCGCTTTGCAGAAAAACGCCGCATCACGAATGGCATGGGTCGTTTTGAGGTGGAAGTCCGTCGCGAAGACAACCGGGCCGTCAAGTTGGCCTGCCTTGGCAGCGTCCGATGCCTGAGGCCCAACGGTCAATACCGGGCAAAGCGCCTTGCGGAGGACCGCTTCAGCAGTTGAGCCGAAGACGAGGCGCTCAAAGCCATGAAGGGCATTCGTGCCGAGGACGGCAAGATCGATCTTTTTCGATGTGATCGTCTTCAGAATCCTCTCGGAAGGGATGCCGCTGCCCATGATAGTCGCACACGCCACGCCTGCCTCGCCGAGCCAACTTGGAGAGGCCGGCAAGCGAGTTTTGAGCGTTCTCATAGATGCTATCCAGTTCGACCAGCTGCCCCCCGGTTTCCGGAGGAACAGCGTCGGCGTACTCAAAGACATGCAGAATAAGAAGGCTCGCTCCGAAATTCAGTACACACACCAAGAGCAGTCTGGAAAGCTGCATGCGATGCAGCCGAGAAATCAGTGGCGAGAAGGACGTTCTTGAAGGATGTGATGGATCCTGTCATTGGAGTTTGCATTGGCTTTAGTCTCTTTCTGACACGCCATCGCGTGCCGGGGAGCGAGGTTTTACGCGGCTTCGCATGATGAAGAGAGCGGATTGCGCTCGGACCCGCTCGTAAACGTCGCCTCATGGGCGCGGTTGGAGCGATGCCATGGTGTGCGTTCCACGGAGGGGCGAGCAACCAACCGAAGACGACTGTCCAAATGAGGTGGCTGCGGGTGGCGGGCGTCAGATCGCGGTCTCACTGAGACACCTCCCATTGCGTCGAGACCCAGGGCGACCACCAGTGCACAGGCGGAGCAGAGCCAGAAGAACTCCGTATCCGCAGAGCGCCTTTCAAGTGCGTAGAGATATCCCATGTTGAGGAGTTTGAACTCCGTGCGGCAAGCTGGGTTAACACAGCAACTGACCATGTGTCACCTCTACAGCTAAATCTATGAGGTCTTGAAAAACAAAGCTGTGACAGAGATCACATGGCTGTATGCGCTGAAGTTGAAAATGGGGAAATTGGGAAGGCGGGCACTCAGGAGACTTCAGGCCGAAAGCTGCTCAAGCCTCTCTGGAGAGAGGATCAGAATGGAAGCACCCCGCATTTGGATCAGTTTCTGCCTCTTGAAGCGTCCCAACATGCGAGTGACCGTCTCTCGAGAGCTACCGACCAGGTTGGCTAATTCCTCGTGCGTGAGCGCCATCGTAAAGCGCATCTCAGGCTTGCCGCAGGACGCTGCCCTCCCCCAGTCGAGCAGTACTCCCGCAAGTCGGCCTGCCGCCGAACCGGACAGCGCCAGGCGCCGGGCATCGAAGAATGCCGCTTTGTACTCCTCTGAGAGCGATTTGGCGGCATGGAGGCTTGCTTCCCCGTGTTTCTGAAGAAAAGAGAGGAAATCCTCCCGCCGGATGCTCTTGATCTGCGTTGGCTCGATGGTCTCTGCTGTCACCTCGTAGGTCGATCCGGAGATGACCGCTCCCAGCCCGAGGACATCTCCCGGCATAGCGATCTTGAGAATCAGGGTCCTACCCTCCCGCGAAGTGCAGGAAAGCTTGACCTGACCGGTGCAGATGACGAAGACGCCATTGCTCGGCCCATCCTCCCGGAAGAGCTTCGCACCCTTCGGGAGATTCGCCTGCACGCCGATCGAGCCGAAGTCGCTGAGCGCCTCTGCGTCGAGATTGCAGAACATTCGCAGCGAGCGAAGCTCGCAGGTACCGCAATCGCGCACCGGTCGAGCTGTGGAAAGAGGAGACATCCGAAAGTGGCCTCTACGCCAGCGGGATTCCGCTGACGATGTTGCATGAGTATATATCCCGCTCGAATACTATGCGTCGAGACGCGATTGTCGCGCCGTATCTGCACCAAGGGGTTAGCATACCGTCATTACCGGGCAGGTGGCCTGAGCCAACAGATCAGGAGTTACGCCACGCTCGACGTGCGTCAGCCAGAACGACGCCTTGCGTGCGCCAAGCACGATGAGATCCGCATGAACTCTCTCGGCTAGTTCAAGAATGGCCTTAGCAGCGTTACCGTGCTCAACGACGCATTCGGGGTTGCACCAGTCGTAAGAAGACTCGGGAATCATCCTTTTCAGAGCGGTTTGGAACGCACCATCCAGGACCTCCCTCCTCCGAGATGTGGCCGCCTGAAGGCCGAGCACGTAACAGAAATAGAGATGGGCACCGCTGTCTTGGGCGAAAGAAAGGGCGTACACTGCCGCCTTCGCGGCCTCGGGCGAGAAATCGGTTGCGTAGACAATCGTTTGGAAAGCCAGAGGAGCGTCGCCTGGGATCTTGGTATGGGGGCCCACGGTAAGCACAGGACACTCGGCATTTCGAATAAGTTGTTCCGCTGTCGAGCCGAGGAGCAATCTCTCGACTCCCGATTTGGATTCGGTTCCCGCAACGATCAGGTCGACTTCGTGATCCTTCGCAATCTTTAGAAGATTTGCGTAGGGACGATGTCCTTCCGGTAATGTTGTTTGAGCGTTGATCCCGGAGGCGGAAAAGTCATCGCGTAAGCGCTCAAGGTCTTCGCTAGCGGTTCGCCGTCTTTCGTTCACAGGCAGACCTACAATAGCCTCTTCGTACGATGTGACGACAGACGGGTCGAAGACATGTGCTATCTCGACGGTGGAGGAGAAGCGGCGAGCCAAGGCTCTTGCGTAGGCAGCAGCTTTCTCCGATACGGAGGAGAAGTCCGTTGCGAGCAGAATCTTCTTGACGGAAACAGAGACACGTTCTTCGATGAGCGGCATATGACACCTCGATCGTTCAATGTGAGCGCTTTTCCATGCTCTTGCCAGCAACGATATCTGGCTTGCCCTTCATTCAACGTGAGGTGATTCACTTTCGTCTGTGACGGCCGTCACATCTTCAAGAGACAAGCTGAGTCAATATGAGAGGGCACCCAGATGAGCGCGTCGCTTGGCTTCATTTCCAGAAGTGCGGAGAACGCGACAGAATCGAAGAGCACAGGAGGGTAATCCGATGAAAGCCTATTCAGAGTACTGGGCCACAACAATGATCCGCGGTCTTCTTGCGATTGTGGCTGGAACAGGGGTCCTGTTCATTCCGGAGATGACCTCAACGATTCTACTGCTTCCTTTCGCCATTACGATTTCCATCCTTTGCCTGGCGGCCTATGGAGTGATCGATAGCGCGATGGTTCTTACGACAAGCTTCATGATTCCTCGCCAGCAGCCTGGCCGACTTGCTTTAAGGATGCAAGGCGTCTGCGGAGTTGTGATCGGAATTCTACTGTTCGTGCTTGTGTACGACCGCGTCGATCTCCACTGGTTCCTCTATCTCGCCGCGATTCAGGCGGCTGGAATAGCAGTGGCCGAGTTCATCGTTGCTAGAGGAACATCGGTACACCACGGGGCGAAGTGGTGTTACGCAGCGGCGATTGTTGCCGCGATTTCCGCCATCGCCCTTCTGTTTGGTGGAAATCTGAGTCCGCGCGAACTTGCATGGTTGATCTATGGCTATCTTGGAGTTTTCGGCTTCAACCTCTCCGCTCTGTCCGCGCGGATGCTCTTTGCGGAACGAGAGTTGCTGCATGTGGCACATATCTGAACCAGAGAGGGAAGAAATACTCAATATAAGCGCAAGGAGCTGTGACATGCGCCACAGCCAACACGCTAACGGGATGGCAGGCTTAACCTAATTTTGTAAGTCAGGAGTGGATCATGGCGACCCTAACCGTAGATAGGCTGATAGCCCCAACGAAAGTTACCGTGCTGTTTAAGAAACTCATGGTCGCATACGATTTCTCTCCCTGCGCTGGCATGGCGTTAAACTATGCGCTTGATCTTGCAGCTAATCAGAATTCGGAGATCTTCCTTGTTCATGTGAAGAGCCAGGGCAATTGCGCGATGGCTGGTGGACAGAACTTCGAAGGCGCACCGAACCTCACTCTGGACTTGGGCAAACGCCTCGAGCTTACAGTCGACAAATCCCGCAAGCGGGGAATCGCCATGAGATGGCAGCTGAAGTCTGGGCCAATCGCTGAGGGCCTTGCTGAGGCGGTGGATGAGTTGGAGCCGGACGTCCTCTTTCTGGGCGCCTACGGGAACAATCGGTTGGATCGGAAGGTACTCGGCACAACAGCAGAGTCGATGCTTCGCACGCTTCCATGTCCAGTTGTTACAATCGGCCCAAAAGCGGTCAAGAAGAACTTTGACCCAAATCAAGCGGCAAAAATGCTCTGCCCTATAGACTTTCCGGATGATGTACATGACCGACTGAGCATCATCGCTCGCCTCGCAAAGGCCTTATCCGCGGATGTGGAGCTCGTTCATGTAGTAGATGTTAGCCACGAGCATTCACGTCCCCACAACGCCGTGGACACTCAATTTGAGTTCGACCTCCTGGTGGAACGCTTCCAACAGGAAGGGGTGCTAGCTCACTCAACTCTTCTCTACGGCGCTCCTGAGCGCGTGATATCGGAATACGCGCAGGCCGTGAATGCTAACTACATTATGTTCGGCCTTCATCACGATGGGCACTCTTCGTCATATTTTCGCAAGAGCCTAGTTGCCAAGACCATCAAAGACGCTCCTTGCGCAGTCTTCACCTTTGCCCAGCGGGCCGGTACAAAAAGCTTGTGAAAGCACGACTATGGAATGCAACGATCAAGGGGATATCGCCTACGGACATTGCCGATTCTCAATTGGCGATAAATCTCTAATTGACTCATTGAGAAGTGATAGATACCCGCAAGTCGGCTTCTCGGAAGTAATCCCCTACTCTCTCCGGCCGCAGGTCCCTACGGAGCCCCGTCGAGAGCTTGCGCCTTAGTCTCATTTTCTTCAACTGTTGCGAAGGTGCTTGATCAGGTGTCGCTTTTCCATACGAACCGTAATTGCGACCTCTGCGTGTCAGGTATCGCTTTTCCATACGAAACCGTAATTGCGGACCTCTGCAAGAGGTTGCTACTACCCTCCTTATAGGAGGGTAGTCAGTGAGCCAACGCTATCAGACGGGGCATCTGCGCCGCGCACGACGGAAATCGGGACCACATGTATGGGAGTTTCTCTGGCGGGAGACGGACGAGAGGGGAAGACGAGTCCATCGCACGGCTATCGTCGGAACGGTCGAGCAATACCCAACGGAAGAACTCGCTTGGACAGCCGCAAATGGTTTGAGAGTGTATCTGAACGGCAGTCGAAATCACTATTCGGCTAAACCCATTCCCATTGGGGACTTGATCGATCATTACGTGCATACCGATCTCTCCGCGGACACTGGCTGGCACTCTCACGCGACAAGGACGATCTACCTCTATTTTCTAGATAGGTGGATTCGACCTGACTGGGGCGAGATAGCTCTCCATTCGGTTCGGACCCTGGCCGTGGAACACTGGCTCAGAGGGCTGCGACGAGCAGATGGCGGCCCCTTGGCAGATGCAACGAAGGGGAAGATCCGCAACATCTTCAGTGTGCTCTTCAATCATGCAATCCGCTGCGAGTGGCTCGAACAGGGCCGGAATCCCATTACGTTCGTTCGGCAGAGTGCGAGACGTAAGAAAGTACCCGTGGTTCTCGAATCAGAAGAGGTTCGGGCCATCCTTTCGCAGTTGCAACCTTGTTTTCGCCTGATGGTCGAGTTGGTCGTTACCACGGGCATGCGGCGAAGCGAACTCTTTGCTCTGAGGTGGGGCGATGTCAACTTCTCTGATCTACTGATCTCGATTCAGCGCTCCGTTTACCACGGCATCATCGGCAATTGCAAGACAGAAACCTCGCGCAAACCAATGCCCTTGGATGAACGAGTGGCCGCTGATCTCTGGCTGTGGAAAGAGACGACCAGGCATTGCAACTCGGAGGATTGGATCTTTGCCAGTCCTCATAAGAGCGGGAAGGATCCGTATTGGCCTGGAACTGTGCTGGCGAAGATTATTCAACCCGCAGCCGTTCGGGCAGGTATTTGCAAGAAAGTAGGATGGCATACCTTCCGGCACACATACTCGACGCTTTTGGTTGCGAATGGCGAGAACGTCAAAGTGGTGCAGGAACTCATGCGGCACGCGAAAGCCTGGACGACGCTGGATCTTTACACGCAAGCCCGATTAGTCGCGAAGCGGCAAGCGCAAAAACGGGTCGTTGAATGCCTCTTCGCTGAGAGCCCTGAACCGCTTCCACCAGTAATCCATGGATCGCAGGATCTCACATTGATTGAATAATTTAGCCTAAGTATGGCGTGGTGTGGCGTGGCGGCTTTACGTCGTATTCGCTCTAAGTTATTGATTTTATGGTGGGCACAGCAGGATTCGAACCTACGACTTCCACCGTGTGAAGTGGCACTCTACGCGCAAATTATTGACGGCAAAGCAGTTATAAGTCGGTAAAACCGGCAAAACCGGCCCAATCGGCGGTATTTGCCACAAAAATGCCACAAAGCCATGACACATTGAGTGGGCATGGGCTGATCCGCGGGGGATCAGCCCAGCTTGGCTTTTACTTCCCTTCCCTCAGTTGTATAGGAAGCACTACCGGAGTCAGCGAGTCTCTACACGGGCCTTCGTTAGGGTCACTTGGCGCTTCTTGGGCAGACTCCTAGTTTGAATTCGGAATCCGGGGGCGGGGTGCCGGACCTACTTCGGCGCGCGGTTGGGCTCATAGGGTAGATACTCCCTGCCCCATTCCGTCAAAGTGCTAATCAGGTCCACCACAGCGAAACCCATTGAATCAGACAGAGAATACTGCACATGCCGCAACCTGCCGCTTAGATCCTTCCGAACAACGAGGCCGTCCTTTTCCATCTCGCGCAGATGCTGTGCGAGCACCTTCTTTGATGCCTCAGGAAACATCCTGCGCAATTCACTCAAGCGGACTGGTCCGTGCTGAAGCCGGGACAGAATCCGCGTCTTCCACTTCCCATGGATGAGATTGATTGCGAATTGCGCCGAGCATTTTTCGGCAACTTCGGCGTCCGGGCGAGCCGCGACTTCTTTTTGCCCTCCCTGTTGGGAATTGGCGGGATTCGCTTTGACTTCATCCATCCGTCTCAACGAATGCCGGCTTCGATTCATCCTCGAATCGCAACGAGCCTGTTCGGGTGAACTTCCCATCATGTTTCACCGCCGATCAATCTTTAAGGTTTATCCTGAGCGCCGTGGGGACACTCTAGCCGTTCTGTCCCGCATCTACTAAAGGCACTTTCATACTGTCTTTGGGGCAAGTGTGTGGAAATTTTTGTTCGATCGGTCTAATCCCGTTGTGGTCTATACTTTCGTTGTTGAAGTGGTTAACCCATTCGAGACGGTCGCTCGCGTATGCAGCCACATGGTCGCATCTGGCAAGAGCTGACGTGGAGTTGGGCCTATTCGACCGGGCACCCTACTTCTGATCAGAGGCTAGAGGCCGCTGCCAAGACAGCGTGGCCTTACGCGCTCCTTTGCGCTTGGACCTACTTGAACGATCACGCCGCAGCTCATGACCTCATGGATCACGCTGTACAGAACGCCTTCGACTACCTTGGTCGCCATACGGATTGTCCGGACAAAAAGCTCGCGTGGCGTATCAAGGGCGTCATAAAGCGCCGCGCGCGGCAACAATCCGCGAAGAAGAGTCGAGAAATTCAATACGGGTCTTTGCTTGATCTTGAAAAAGTGTATGTTGGTCAATCAGAGGCAGAGCAAAGAGTCTATGCGAACGAACTGTTCGCGCGGCTTTCGCCGTTTGCCCAATCGATCGTAGAGTGGCGATGGCTGGGATACTCGTGGAGGAAGATCGCTGAACACCTCAACATGGACCATACTGCTGTGAGACGTGCATATTTCCGGGAGCTGGAGTCGCTGCGCCACGCCCTCTCCCAACCTGGAGATATCTCTCGATGTGGTTGAGATTGCGCGGACTTTCACGTCCTGAAGATGACTTTGAAGCCTGGGTTGCGCAACGCCATCAGGAGCGTGTTCTCGAGGGGAACGCAACCCCTCCTGGTCCCTGTCCTGACGAAGCCTTTCTCAAGGAGCTGGCCAAGAAATCCAAGCGGATCAGCACTGGGAGACCCAAGAGTCGGCCATGCAGCGAACTGCCCCATTTGCATGAGGCGGTTGCTCGCCCTACGGCGAGAACATCATTCGCGCCGGCTGAGACTGGTGCTCACAGCCGCGGTTGCCTCTTGTCTGTTGATTGTCGCCTTGTTCGTCGGACTGGCTCGCAGTGGACCGAACTCGAAACAGCAGTTGGCCGACCTGGCAGCCGTTCCTGAATCCGTGGACCTATCGAACGCTGGAACATTCCGGGGGGATCAACCTGGCCCGTTGCAAGCTGTATCCCTGCCTGCGGCTTTGGTGAAGGTGACAATTGTTCTTCCCCGGTACAGCGACCCTGGTCAATACGCGGTCGCTGTCACGCGCGATCAGGGAGGAAACGATTTAGTCGCAAAGGCCAATGCAACTGCAGCCGGCAACCGTGACCGTGAAGAAGTGTCCGTTTACCTCGATTTGCGGAAATCCCAACCTGGCTCCTACTTCCTTTCAACAACTCATGAGCAGGATCGCGCCTCGTACTACTATCCTCTCCAAATCAAGTAGCCAATCAATTTCCGGATTCGCCGACAATCCACCCGGGAACACCACAGGGCTCCCTGTTAAGGGCTGAATGAGTGACTCGCCCTGTTAGCACCAGTCGAGAATACTTCCGGTTAACCCGTGACTCGGTGCCCCGGCCCTGTTTCGTGCCTCAGATAAGAAGGCAGCAGCTCAGTCTGCTCTGCAGTTCATTGGCCAAGGCGCGCAAGAGCCTCGCGCAGCGGAGCGCTGGATGCGCGAATTAGGCCACCGAATGGCGTGGTCATCTCCACAATCAGAAAGAATCCCGCCGCAACGGCGCATGCGCAAATGAAGAGGCTTGCCACTACCATCAGGTTGCGAGGAGCGAACATACCAAAACTGGCAAACACGATCGTGGCCCAGGCAATCTCGACGATCATCAATGGAATGGAGGTGGAACTGCGTATCTTCGAGGCAGCTAACCAACGCAATTCTCCCAACTCGATCATTAAACTGAGCGCCTCTGCTTTCTCTGCTCGTTGAGTGTCATTCTCCGGTGTCAATTCCTGAATCTTGTCAAATATGATTTCGCCTCCAGCCCTCGGTTTCAGGTCGGGAGCCTGGAGACGTTCTTTCGGCCAGCCTTGATTCAGCATGTCTACGACGCTGCTGCGCAGGACCGCTCGAGCATCGGCGGCAGCCGGCCCATAGCGGAAGAGGGTGCGATCCAGCAGGGCTAGCTTGGAGGCCATCACAGACACTTCTCTCTCCTGCTGGTCAAATGCGCTTTTCCCCGACGAGAGCTGAAGGCTTAGAAGAAGAGCAAACATGGACGTCAGCAATGACGCACCGACCTTCACATGCGCGATGGAATCCGGAGTCAGGTATTGGTCCGGAAGGCGGCGGCTCAGAGCCATTCCGAGCAAGGCGCCGCCAAAAACGATCACGAGCACAACGAGACTGATGTTGATAGAGTTCATTCTTCAAGAATCCGTTGGGACTGTGAGGGTCTTTCAACCGCACGATCAGCCGCTCAGCACCATCTTCACACGCAATTCTTCGACGGCCCTCTGTGCCTCTTCGCTGAGGTTGGATTTACCGACCTGAATGATCACCTTGTTAATCTTGCCGGTGAACTTGTTATCGCCCACTTTGTAGTCGTCGCTGACGGCGGTATAGAGGTTCTCGCCCACGTCGGTTGTTTCCGCGCCAAACGCATTTGGATGAGTGTGCTCGATCCGCCCCGTGGCGACCTTTTCGCCGTTGACGAAGATCGAACCATTGCCTCCCGCGCCGGGCCTGCCTCCGTCGTAAGCAAATTCGAAGCGGAGCGTCACTGGGCCGGACGGAAGGCGAGCGGGGCCAACGATCTTGTAGGTCTCGCGACCGAGGAAGTTGTAGGCGAACCTGGGTACGCCGTCCTTGACATAGAGGCTCCAGCCGCCCATCTCCCCGCCCTGGGCGATGACTACTCCTTTAGCGCCCGCCTCAGGGATTTCGATATCCGCCGTAACCACGAAGGAGCGATTCTTGATGTTGATAAAGCCATTCTCTGGTATTCCCTTCATCCCTTCATAGACCGTCATCTCAGTGCGGCCTTCCATCAGATCCGGACGGCCCGCCAGGGCCGCGTTGAAGCGCTCCCAGGCGCGGTCATCGAGCGGAAGCACGTTGTACTTGACGGCCTCCTCCAGGAAGACTTCTTTTAGTTTTTCAAGCTTGTCGGGATATATCGCGGCAAGATCATGCGCGCAGCTGAAATCTTTCTCTACGTCGTACAGCTCCCACTTGTCGTTTTCAAAGGTAGCCCGCGCCTTAGGCTCCCACGGCGGGCGGTGTACCGTGGTGGCAAACCAGCCATCCTGGTAGATGCCACGGTTGCCTGCCATCTCGAAGTATTGCGTCGTGTGGCGCGACTTGGCCTCGGCGTTATTAAAAGTGTCGAGCATGCTCACGCCTTCGATGGGTTTCTGTTTAACGCCATAGACGACATCGGGCTCGGGGAGGCCAACTGCCTCTAAAACCGTCGGGGCGATGTCTATCATGTGGTACCACTGCGTACGCAGGCCGCCCTTCTCCTCGATACCTTTCGGCCAATGGACCACGATGGGTTGGCAGATGCCGCCGTAGGAGGCCACTTGGTGGCCCCAGGCAAAGGGTGTGGCGCCGGCGAAGGCCCAGCCGTTGGGATACAAAATGTGCGATTGGGGTCCGCCGAACTTGTCGAGGTTCTTCAGCGCTATGTCGAGGGGTTCCGGTAGTCCGTTGAACACAGATAACTCATTGAAGGCACCAATGGGGCCGCCCTGAAAAACCGAACCATTGTCGCCGGTGATGTAGATGACCAGCGTGTTGTCCATTTCGCCCAGGTCTTCGATCGCGTCGAGGAATCGCCCGATTTCGTAGTCGGTCACCTCGGCAAAAGCGGCATAGATCTCCATGTACCTGGCAAAGACCTTTTTCTCATCGGCCGTCAACTCGTCCCATTCCTGAATCCCGGGCGGCTTCGGTGCGAGTTCCGTGCCCGGTGGCACGACCCCCATCTTGAGCTGGCGGGCCAGCGTTTCTTTCCGCACCTGGTCCCAACCCTGGTCGAACTTGCCCTTGTACCGGTTGCGCCACGTCTCGGGCACCTGGAACGGACCATGAGTGCCGATGGCGGAGTAGTAGACAAAGAATGGCTTGTCCGGCGCGAGCGAACGCTGGGAGCGCACCCAATCGATGCCTTTGTCGGTAATATCGGTGCTGGCATAGTAACTGGCGTCGGGGTGCATATCCACCCTGTTCATGTTGTCGTAAATGACCGGATGAAACAGGTCAGCCTCGCCAGCCATGAAGCCGTAGAACTTCTCGAAACCCGCTATTCATAGGCCAGCGGTCGAACGGCTCCCTGACAACGCTGGCTTCCCAGGGTCCCTAGCTCGTGACATTTGCCGAACATGGCGGTGTTATAGCCGTTGAGCCGCAAGATCTCGGGCAGCATCGTGACGCTGGCAGGACGCATCGCGGTGTACCCCGGGAACGCGGTGGCAATCTCCGAGATCACGCCGAAGTTTGTGCTATGGCTGTTGCGGCCGGTAAGCAGGGCCATGCGGCTGGGCGAACACAATGGGGGCACCTTGAAATTGTTGTAGCGCAGCCCGGTCTCGGCCATACGGTCCAGCGTCGGCATCTGGATCGGACCTCCGAACGTCGATGCATCTCCGAAGCCGAAGT
>CAVTKF010000034.1:0-15699 GCA_963735215.1 uncultured Acidobacteriaceae bacterium
GTCTGGTGGATTGGTTAGCCAGCAGTTTTCCAGACACTGTCTGAAAAGTCTTTGCGGCGTTACGAATTGGCCAGACTGCGTCTGGCCAATCTAAAAGGAACTAAATTTTGCATACATCCTCTGCAAATAGTTTCTCAAAGCGTCGCTTTACTGTCTCTACGACATTGGGGACGGCGACAGGTACCCACCCCAAAAGCCCAGACAGCGTCTGGGATTTCGGCCCAGCAATTCGTCAGACAGTGACTGACGAATCGGACTTCCTCCACATTGCCCAGACGCCGCCTGGGTAATGTAAGACAGGGACAATTATCCAAATACTGTCTGGACAGTTGCCGGCTCGGCGTGAGTTCGACAGTTCTGATAAGACGGTCAATTTTGCCCCGCCTAGACCATAGCGATGAGCGCACGTTCTGCTGGGGTTAAATGGTACAGCTCTGCAATCCGATCATTCAGTCCTGGCTCCAGTGTGTCGATTCGATCCCGAACTGTAAATGCCTGTTCTGTCTACTTCACTACCTGCGTCTTCAATACGGCGTTTCCGCTGAGCTTCAGACTTCGCAGGAGATCTACAATCTTTGAAGCGTTAGGAGCAGAGCCAGTCTTCAGCTTCGATTGAGCAAGCAGCAAAGCCGCTTCGTCCCGAAACAAAGACATGGTCAATCACCACGATTCCGTTTGCCACGATTGATAGCTCCCCATTTGCCAGGTGAGGTTCCCGACTGGCAGCAAGTCCTCTGGCGCGAGCCCGCAGGGGAGCTGGTCCGAGTGCTGGAGTGGGCTGGGCCTGCCGAGGCCAACAAACTTCTACGCCAGATTGCCGAGAAGGTTCCCGAGGCGGCGATCGGTGAACTCCAGCAGTACGCAGCCCTCTTCCCTCTCTGGCTTCGGTATGCGTTGCAGCAGCTCATACTGCCATGTGCGCGGAGCAGCAGCGGCAAACGGGACATGTCCATCACTGAGACGCAACAGAATCAGAGGACGCGAAAAGCAAAATGAAGAAAGAGTGAAGAAAGAGACACCATCCCTAAGCCTGTCGGCTTAGGAATGGCGTATACCAATTCGGAATCCGAACGGACTTCGGACATCATTAGAACAGTGTCCAAATCTTGTTCGATCGTTGTTCGAATCCGTTCATTTCGTCCAAGACTCCATGCCTAGCCGCTCGAGAGAGTCCCGCCTGAAAAGACCAGCAGCAGCGGTTCGATGTGATCTAATGACGATCCTTTGGATTTTTAGCCCGATATTGCAGCTTATGTACAGTTGGCTTGTAGCTGCCAAATTCAGAGGTAAGTTCCGGTTTGCCGACCAACGGGGAGTAAACCTGGGGATCAACCCCTTGCGCCTCGTTGGGGAATGCACCGCCCTGTTGGCAACGGTTGAGCGAGAGGGCACTTGTCCGGAAAGCCGACCATTCGCTCAAGTGGAAAGTCAGCCACTGGAAATCGGTACCCAACTCACCGCGGTAGGCGATGGCATAGCTCGCGATTCAGATACGATCCCGAGGTGTTGCCGATCGCTCGTTGTTAGGTTGCGGCTTGAACAATGCAGAAAGCCTATGCCAGAGTGAGAACGCCTTCTTCCTTCACTGCCGAGGCGGTGTGTGATCCAGTGATGTCCAACACGATACGGCCATCGATCTTGCCGGCGTGCATCCGCATCAAGATATCGTTGATGTCTTCGAGCCTCTCGGCCTTGACGGTGGCGTGGACCAGCCCCTCTCCGGCAAAGGACAATGCCTCGGCCAGATCCAGACGGGTGCCTACGATGGAGCCGCGAATGGTCAGGGCCTTCAGCACCACGTCAAAGATCGGCAGAGGGAACGACCCGGGAGGCAGACCGTTTAAAGCGATGGTTCCGCGAGGGCGCGTCATGCCGATGGCTTGTGCAAATGCGCCAGTCGAAACAGCTGTCACGAGCACCGCGTTGGCTCCGCCGATCTCCTTCTGGAAAAAGGCTGCTGGGTCCTGCTCTTTGGCATTGACGGTGAGTTTTGCGCCGAGCTTACGGGCAAGCGCCAGTTTGTCTTCGGATACATCCACTGCCGCGACATGGAAGCCCATCGCCTTTGCATACTGCACGGCCAGGTGGCCAAGACCGCCTACGCCGGAGATGACGACCCAGTCGCCCGGCTTGGCCTCGGTCGACTTGAGACCCTTGTACACCGTAACGCCGGCACAGATGATCGGTGCGACGTCAATGAACCCCACGTTGGAGGGCAGATGAGCGACATAGTTAGGATCGGCCACTGCATACTCCGCATAACCGCCGTTCTTGGTGTATCCGCCAAATTCCGCCTTTGAGCAGCAGGACTCTTGTCCGGCAAGGCAATCGACGCACTGTCCGCACGCAGAGTACAGCCAGACAGTGCCGACGCGATCGCCTTCCTTAACGGTCTTGACGTTCTTGCCAACGGCGGAGACAAAACCGACGCCTTCGTGGCCAGGGATGAATGGTGGCGTCGGCTTAATCGGCCAGTCACCTTCTGCGGCGTGCAGATCGGTATGACATACGCCACAAGCTTCCATCTTGATCTGGATTTCTTCCGGACCGGGTTCAGGGATCGCCACCTCTTGGATAACGAGGGGCTTACCGAATTCACGAACTACCGCTGCCTTCATTGTCTTCGCCATTTTATTTTCCTTCCGGTGCTACGAATTTTTATTGCCAGAATCATGCGGATTCTGCACCGCTACGAGGGCACAAGACCAGCTCTCTCCAGGCGTTCAGCAGATACGAGTCCGCCCAGGGCTCATCTGAATGAAGTCTGCTCCCCGGACGAAGGGACTGGATGTGACGGGCGTCACTAGAGAAGGTGCTGCAAAGACTAAAGTGTTGGGTATATGTACCACTTCTGTTCTCCTCGCCGGACAAGGTGATGCTGTAGACCTTGCCGCGACGAAGGCCCCTGGAATCGTAAGGAGGAAATCCCCCGCATTGCAAAATGGCTGACTTCCGATTCCAGCAAGGTTCTTACATGCTGGACGGAAGTCATTGGGTGTGCAGAATCGCTTTCACAGTGTTCCCTCGGGTTGTTACCGATAATTACATGGAGTTCGTATAGGTGCCTGAACGGGCTGATTCTATTCGCGGCCTCCCCGCTCCGGTAATGCAAGGGAATCTGGCGCCTGCCGTAGGTCCAAGTACCCTTGAAATGCTGGACCAGGCGCACTTCCCCTGCACCGCGCGTAATTGGATCTCGCATCAGTAACGATCACTTGGCTTCTTGAGCGTTTTCCGAGGTCTCGGCGGTGATTCGGGTGAATGACGGGCAATCCGGGAGTAAAGTGACGAAAAGCACGTTTAGCGCTACTGGTCCCATATCCCGCTTGGTCTCAAGTCAGCTGTAACTCATCTCAGAAGCCCCGATTTAAGCTTCATTCGGCATCTGAGTCTTTTTTTATTGAGGTTCACCACACGCTGTGGCCTGGCTGGCCAAGGGAAGTGAAAGGGGAAACGCTGTTGTTGCCACCCGAACGACGACTCGTGAAAGAGGTTATCTATGAATCGACGAACGCTGGCGATAGTCGCGGTCGTTGTAGTTTGTGTATACTGGCGCTACTCATGACCCTTGTCAGACGAAAGGTGTCGCCGCGGAGTGGACCGGCGCTCTCAGACTCGGTTTACAACCCGTACCCGCCTGGCATCCTCCCGTCCGATTTAGATTCCGAGATAGCTCGTGTTCTACGAGAGGTGGACGTCATCGAAGACCGAGCGCTTGCACGCTGGCACGCGTTACAGCCCCCGATTCTGGCAGGTCAGCCGCCGGTGCTTACGAATGTCGGAACGGAAGCAACAGAGACACTCGGCGAGCTCATGCTGTTCGACAAGAACATGTCAGCCGAACAGGAATCAGGCGTGCGCGTCTTGCCACATGCCGTACGTCGGCTTCGGCGGGCCGATCCCCTCGGTCAACCTGACAATCGTCGCGTATCCGGGAACGGCTCACTTCCGGGTGGGCAAGCGGACACCGCAGCGACACCCGTATTCCCCATTCTTCCCTGTACTCCAATACAACCAGGTGCAGGGTCTGTTCTTTGGCGGAAACTTCTTCGACTCACGCGCGACCGGATATTTGCTGAGGGTTCCCGACGCCGAACAGGCACAGGGCCCTCCCGTCGATACGCAGGAGATGGGCTTCCCCGACACTGCGTGCATTGCATTCCGGCTTTCGCAGGCTGTGTACCGGCCTCTCTTTGAGGAGGTATGGGGCAAGGGCTCGTTCGAAATCAATTTTCCGCGCGAGACGGAGCAGATCTGCGCGACCCCTGGAGGGGCCGCGGTGTTTGGCGGGAGCACCACGCCGATTCCTCTCAGTGCGGCCGACCGAACCCGCGCCAACACGATTTACGACCGGTGGGCGCAGTCGATTGACTCATTCGAGCAGTCCGCGCAGGTCAGCGCCTTCTCATCGAAATTCGACGCGTTCCTGGCGGGCAAGTACAAGCTCACACCAGAGGAGATGGCGGGGTTCAAGCTCTTCGACGGCAAGGGCAACTGCAATTCATGCCACCTCGACGGAAGAGGAACCACTCTCAAGTCAAACCAGAGCGACACCAGCGCGGCCGCCATGGTGAACCCTCTGTTCACGTGCTTCGGCTCGGCCAATGAGGGCCTGCCTCTCAATCCGCGAGATGCTTTCTATTACCAGAACAAGCCGGATGCTTACGGATTCACAGCCAATCCTTACGGTTTCGGCTACAGAGATCTGGGGCTTGGGACTTTCCTCAGAAGCGGGTTCGGCTCCGGTCCCAACCCGAACGCGAGTTGGAAGCAATACGCACCTACTGTCGATGGCCAGATGCAGGTGTCTTCGGCGCGCGACGTGGCGATGACGCCGCCACAATGTCCTACCACCGAAGCTCCCGGGCCTTACTTCCAGAAGGCGTTTTTTCACAACGGCTACATTAAGAGCCTGAAGCAGCTCGTGCATTTCTACAATACGCGGGACAAGTATGCGTATCCGGTCACCTCCGGACATTGCCCGAAGGGAACGACCGAAAAAGTTGACTGCTGGCCTATGCCGGAAGTGCGGAACAACATCGATATGACCAGCGGGAATCTTGGCCTGACGGATAAGGAGGAGAATGACATCGTTGCGTTTCTGCAAACATTGTCGGACGGTTTCACGAGGCCTTACCTCAACAGCGATACTTTTACGGGTGCTTGTATGAGGGGTGGTTCGGCTGCGACGCAAGGTAACGAGTTGCTGATCCCGACTCCGCCTCTACCGCCCTGCGCGTCGGCGATCTGCGGCGTCCTGCCTGTCCCCAACCCGCCTATTCCGTAGCGGCAAACATCAAACGGATCATCTGTCCATCGAGTTTTTAGGTGTGAACATGAACAGAGCCCTTGTAATATTGGCGATCTCGGTTTTGAGCGGCAGCTTGTCCGCCCAGGAAAGTCCAACGACTCCAAAAGCTGCGCAGGTGCGGATCATCCAGGGGCCTAAGATCGAGTTGGCGAAGGAGCATTTGACGATTATCAACTGGACGACGAACAATCCCGGTGGCTCCCCCGTGCATTACGGAATCGTGCACTATGGTAAAGATCCACATAGCCTGATCGAGACCGCGAAATCTCCGATCAGGTTGAACCCGGATCACTCATCGACGGTCTTCCGCGTGCGGCTCGATAATCTTGAGCCGCGGACGACCTACTACTACACAGTTGACTCGATGGAGGCCACAGGCAAGAGCGATGGGGTGAAGAGCTCGGTCAACCACTTCACTACTCCCTAGTTAGTGCAGTCCGATTGGCTGAAGAAGTCGCCTTTCTATGAGCAGGTCACTGGCGTCAAGTGTTTTTCTACGTCTGGCTTTGCTCCCCATTAAAAGAGGTGAAGTCTCCACACCACCTGTGACGACCGTCACAGCTTTACAGAGACGGCTGAACCAACATGATAGGTGACCAGTTGAATTCGACAGGTTGCGAAGGAAGTTATGAAGATTGACGAAAAGGTTCAGGCGGACATTGCGGCGGCGATGAAGGATCGCGATGAGCATAGGTTGACGACGCTGCGGATGATGAAGTTGGCACTGAAGGACAAGGTGATCGAGAAGCGCGAGGCGTTGACGGATGCGGAAGAGACGCAGATTCTGACGACGCTGATCAAGCAGCGGAGGGAGTTGGTGGAGGCGTTTACGAAGGGCGGCAGACCGGAGCTGGCGGAGAAGGAGCGGCTGGAGATCGGAATCATTGAGGCTTATCTGCCGCAGGCTTCGGGTGAGGAGGATATCCGGAAGTTGGTGCATGGGGCGATTGCGCATCTGCAGAAGGATGCTGGTGGGGTGAGGCCGGGGCCGAGGGATTTGGGGACCGCGATGCAGGTGGCTCAACAGTGGATTCGGGCTGCTGGCTTACACGCCGATCGGAAGCTGGTGAGTGAGATTGTGAAGGCGGAACTGTCGAAGTAGTAGCGGGGTGGTAAGCAGAAAGAAGGGTAAACTCCATGCCTGAAAGACGGTCTGATACTAACGCGAAAGTCTATTTAGTTGGAGGTGGAATCGCTTCGCTCGCGGCGGCGGCCTTTCTTATTCGCGACGGAAACATCCTCGGCCACAACATCACGATCCTTGAGGAATCACGAAAAATCGGTGGCAGCCTCGATGCAGCCGGAAATCCCGCAAATGGCTACATCATGCGTGGCGGTCGAATGCTTGAGAGCAAATATCTCTGCACCTATGACCTCTTTTCCTCGATTCCCACCCTCGATCAGAGCAAGACAGTCACCCAGGAGATCTTCGAGTTGAATAAGTTGATGAAAACTTCTTCCAAATCCCGCCTCGTTCGAGGTGGACAAAGGATCAACGCTCCCAGGTTTGGCCTTAGCGAAAAGCACATCCTGACCATCGAACGCCTGGGACTTGAGCCGGAGGCGATACTCGGGCGAAGCAGCATTTCAGACCAGTTCGAACCGTCGTTCTTTGAGACGGACTTCTGGTCCATGTGGTGCACGACGTTCGCTTTCCAACCGTGGCACAGTGCGGTCGAGTTTAAGCGTTATCTGGTGCGCTTCGTTCACATGGTTTCAGGCTTCAACACGCTCAGCGGAATCATGCGAACCGTCTACAATCAGTACGACTCGATGGTACGACCGCTGCAGAAATGGCTGGAAGAGCACGGCGTGAGGACCGAGTTTAATACCAGCGTCACTAATCTCGGCTTCTGCCATGACGCTGAGGGCTTTACTGTGGAGCGTATTGTTTGTGAACGCGACGGACACAGGGATGAAATAAGGGTAAGCAACAAGGATTATGTCATCGTCACCCTGGGGTCCATGACCGAGGCTTCCAGTTTGGGATCGATGGACTCCGCACCAATCCTGAAGGGCAAATGCGACGGCGGTTCGTGGGCTCTTTGGGAGAAGATCGCCGATGGCCATCCTCAGTTTGGCCATCCAGCCAACTTCACCGATCATATCGATGAATCGAAGTGGGTTTCCTTCACCACGACTCTCCACGACCCAACCTTCTTCAACCATATCAGGGGTCTCACGGGCAATATCCCGGGAGAGGGCGGTCTTATCACTTTCCCGGAAAGTAACTGGTTAGTGTCGATCGTATTACCTCACCAACCCCATTTCATCGGACAGCCCTCGGACGTTAATGTCTTCTGGGGGTACGGACTCTTCGTCGATAAACCCGGCAACTTCGTGAAGAAGCCGATGTCAGCTTGCACCGGCCGGGAGATTATGACAGAGATCATGGGTCACTTACGGATCGAGGCCGATGCCCATGAAATATTGAAAACCTGTACATGCATCCCTTGCATGATGCCTTTCGTCACCAGCCAGTTCCTGCGTCGCGCCAAAGGCGATCGTCCCCGTGTAGTCCCTGAGCGCTCGAAGAACCTCGCCTTCATCGGGCAATTCTGCGAACTCCCTGACGACGTAGTATTCACGGTGGAATACTCGGTCCGTTCCGCACAGACCGCAGTGTACTCGTTGCTCGGACTGAGCCGTACACCGCCGCCCGTATACAAGGGACACTACAATCCACGCGTTTTACTAAAGGCCTTCCTGGCGTTACACGACAAAAACGGCTAAGGGAACTTGTTCTGCAGCCGCTCTAACTGCCTCGCTGGGCATCAACGGTTCACCGCGATCGCTAAACTGCCGGCTCTCTTCCTCAAACGATGGTCTTGAAGCCAGGCGATAGGCTCATCTCGCGCCCGGGGCACTGGAAGGCCAAGCAACACTGGTGAAGAGATTATCCTGCAGCTCCCGTTGGGAGAGGAGCGATATTCTGCGTGGCGGCAACGGCCAGAACAATCAGCGGGGGGCAGTTGCATCTCGTACCGTATCCGCTACACGGACCGGCGCAGGGCTTAAGGGTGGGGCAGTTCATAACTTGGTCAAGTTCGACTGGCATAGACGCCTCCAGTGAAGATTTTGAATTTTTTTGTTACGCGCGTCTGTGATGGCTGTCACGTCGTGTAGATCGGAGGCAAACCGCTGGGTTGGCTCTGGAACAAGTTGGATCATGTTTCTACGCTGTCAGGGAGGTCTAGTAGTCACATGTTCGAATTCGCGTCTCGGGGTGTGATAGCCGTCACAGACCTGAGCGCGACATCAGCTTCTAATGGTTACAAGAAAGGCACTTGTCAGTCAGAATCAAGTGCAACCTAACAGAGGTTGAGGAACCGTATGCCACTCCTCGAAGATCGCGTTTCCATCGCAGTTGAGAAGATTCTGCTCGCAACGGATTTTTCTCTATCGTCAGAAAAGGCTGCTGCCTACGCGAAAGGGATGGCCCAACGCTTTTCGTCTACCGTTGAGATCGCACATGTTTTCGACCCATCCGTTGTTCCTTCATATGAAGAGGCAGCTACGGGAGAGCCGCTGAATAATAGGCTTCGGGCAACCGTTGACAGACTGGAAGAAATAAAGAGCGAATTTAATAATTCCGGAATCCAGGCCGAAACGGCCCTCCCTGAAGGGCATCGCCCCTTCGCGGCTCTCTTGAGGATTGCAAAGGAACATCAAGTCGACCTGGTTGTGGCCGGCACGGAGTCAAAGCTCGGCGTTGAAAGGCTTGTCCTCGGCTCGACGGCAGAAGAACTGATTCGGAACGCACAAGTTCCTGTGTTGACAGTCGGCCCCAATGCCAGACTTCCACAAAAAGGTCCGTTGGCTTTCAAGAGGATTATCTACGCTACAGACTTTTCGAAGGAATCCGCACGAGCTGCGGTTTACGCCCTCTCCTTCGCCCAGGACAGCGGCGCACATCTTTACTTCTGTTACGTCCTCAGCTTTCAGCCACACAAGTCTGCGAAAACAGATTATCTAGATGAGGCGTTCCAGTCCGCTCTCAATAGGATAATTCCTCAGTCTTCGTACGACTGGTGCAACCCGGAATGTGTCGTTGAGCACGGTGACGCTGCCAAGGCCATCTTAGAACTGGCCGAAAAAGTAGAGGCAGACCTTATCGTGTTGGGCGCACGCAAGGCGTCGTTCTGGCTTACTCACATCGCCCATGGGTTGACCCCCGATTTGCTTGCACAGGCTACTTGTCCAGTAATGACAGTGTGTTGAGTTCTCTTTGCCCTGGGTATTCCTATGCGAACGCGCAGCAGATACTTCTACCTGTGCTTCTCAGGGACATGCGGTAGTACCGACCCTACCTTGCTCGGTCTGTTTTCATCTGGACGTCATATGCGGATCTTAGAATAAGGAGTGGTCTCGTCTTCCATTTCCTACACCGGTGTCGGCCTTCATGAAAATCCTGGATAAGCGTCTGCTTGGCCAGCTCTCCTCGGAGCTCTCTTCGCTTGTATCGAACATGCTCGATCTGGAAGCCGGTCTGCTCAAGCAGCCCGAGGCTATCCATGAAGCGCATCGCCGTAGCGCCCGGAATCTTGTCCACTATCTTGCGCTACGCCAGCATGA
This sequence comes from uncultured Acidobacteriaceae bacterium, assembly GCA_963735215.1. Taxonomy (GTDB): domain Bacteria; phylum Acidobacteriota; class Terriglobia; order Terriglobales; family Acidobacteriaceae; genus Telmatobacter. Next base: position 9,887 of record CAVTKF010000034.1, read on the forward strand.
TCTCCGTCCATTGCAATCCCAGCTTGCCCTTCTTGGTCTCTCCTCTCTTGGCCGCGCGGAGAGTCACGTCCTTAGTACAGTCCTGACCGTGCACCGCGCGCTGAATGCCCTGCTGGGCACCAGCGATTCACCGCCATGCCCTAAGGAGCGCCCCATCGAGTTTGACGAGGGAACCCAGTTGCTGGAAGGCAACACCGACGCTCTCCTTGGTCCGGTCCCATCCGGCAGAAAGGTCCGCATCATGGTCACCATGTCCTCGGATGCGGCTACGAACTACGAGCTCGTGCGCGATCTCGTCAGGAATGGCATGGACTGCATGCGCATCAACTGCGCCCATGACAATCCAGAAGCCTGGCTTGGCATGATCCGCAATCTCCAGAAAGCCCGGGAAGAGACTGGCCGCAACTGCCGCATCCTGATGGATGTCGCTGGCCCCAAGCTTCGCACGGGAGCTATCGAGCCCGGCCCCTCGGTGATCAAATGCAGGCCCCAGCGTGACGTCTACGGTCGCGTTGTGATTCCCGCGCGCATCTGGCTTACTCCGAACATCAATCCCGAAGCGGCTCCCGGTCCGGCCATGGCGTGCATTCCACTCGCGGCCAGGTTCCTCAAGCAACTCCGGCACGGCGACACGATCCGCCTGCGCGATGCCCGCAAGGCGCAGCGCACACTGCGTATCTCTCAGGTTGTAGGCAGAAGTTGTTGGGCCGAGGCAAAGCAAACCATCTACTTCAAGTCCGGGCTCCAGGTCAGCGCCACTAGCTCTGCGAAATCAGCGACAGATGGCGCTCCGAAAAGTGCTCGTACTCGCATCGGTAAACTTCCGGCTCTTCCTCAAACGCTGCTCCTGAAGCCAGGCGATATGCTCATCTTGCATCGCGAGAACACGCTGGGAAGGCAGGCAACTTATCGCGAGACGGGGGAACTCATCGCGCCCGCACAGATTAGCGTTTCTCTGCCCCAAATACTCGATCATGCCAAACCTGGCGAGCCCGTCTGGCTTGACGATGGCAAGATTGGCGGCGTCTTTCGCACCGTGGATTCAGATTTCGCAACCGTTGAAATCACACAAGCACGTCCCGAAGGGGAAAGACTTGGCGCGGAAAAGGGAATCAATCTCCCTGAGACGCGTATTGATATAGCGGCGCTCACCCCCGAAGACCTGGAAGCGTTGAGGTTCATCGTTCAGCATGCGGACCTTGTCGGTTATTCCTTTGTCCGCACGGAGTCTGACGTTCATCAGCTCCTCGATCGGCTGGAAGAGCTAGGCGGCCAGCATCTCGGCCTGATTCTCAAGATTGAAACCCGCAAGAGTTTCGACAATCTGCCCAACCTCATTCTCGCCGCAATGCGAACGCGTTCCCTTGGCATTATGATTGCCCGCGGTGATCTTGCGGTCGAATGTGGCTATCAGCGTCTGGCGGAGGTCCAGGAGGAAATCCTTTGGATCAGCGAAGCCGCTCACATTCCTGTGATTTGGGCCACGCAAGTTCTGGAAACACTTGCAAAGAAAGGCATGCCCTCACGGTCGGAAATTACGGATGCCGCCATGGGTGAGCGCGCCGAATGCGTCATGCTGAATAAGGGACCCTACCTCGTCACAGCTGTTAGCGTTCTTGCGGACATCCTCACTCGCATGCAAGCTCATCATGAGAAAAAGCGCTCCATGTTGCGGCAACTCCATCTCGCCGCTAGCCTTCCGACCACCGCATGACCACTTGATTTAGCGGATAAGGCGCCGCTGGCGCCCGCAGCTTTGGCACGTCAGCTAGTTCCGGACTGCTTCTGCCCGGAAATACTCATAAACAAGCGGCCGCAAGCGTTGCATGCGGTTGGGATGCGAAGGCTACGGTCAGGACGGGACATGGTGCCTCCGTGATGATGCGGTACGCGATGTGGGCAGGAAGGTGCGAAGCCACCATCGAAGCTTGACGGACCCCCAGGACGATCAGCCTCGCTTTCTGCTGCTTGGCATACTCAACTACCGCGTTCGAGATCTCGCTACCGTATGTGATCGCGCAAACAGGCGGATCGATGGTTGTGCCACTCTCGATGGCGACATGTTGCAAGGCCTCGGTCATAATCTGAGGAATGATGTGACTCCTGTCACCGCCTTCGAGCGTCCGCGGAAGCACATGCAGGCAATGGAGGGGAGATCCGGTCGCTTTGCAGAAAAACGCCGCATCACGAATGGCATCGGTCGTGTTGAGGTGGAAGTCCGTCGCGAAGACAACCGGGCCGCCAAGTTGGGCGCCGCCCTGGCAGCGTCAGATGCCTGAGGCCCAACGGTCAATACCGGGCAAAGCGCTTTGCGGAGGACTGCTTCAGCAGTTGAGCCGAAGACGAGGCGCTCAAAGCCATGAAGGGCATTCGTCCCGAGGATGGCAAGATCGATCTTTTTTGATGTGATCGTTCTCAGAATCTCTTCGGAAGGGATGCCGCTACCCATGATAGTTTCACACGTCACACCTGCTCGCCGGGCCAACTTGGGAGAGGCCGGCAAGGGAGTTTCGAGCGCTTTCATAGATGCTATCCAACTCGAGTAGCTGCCCCCCTGTTTCCGGAGGAACAGCGTTGGCATACTCAAAGACATGCAGAATAAGAAGACTTGCTCGAAGTTCAGTACACACACCAAGAGCAGTCTGGAAGGCTGCATGCGATGCAGCTGAGAAATCAGTGGCGAGAAGGACGTTGTTGAAGGATGTGACGGATCCTGTCAGGAGTTTGCATTGGCTTTAGTCTCTTTCTGACACGCCATTGCGTGTCGGGATACGAGGTTTACGCGGCTTCGCATGATGAAGAGAGCGGATTGCGCCGGACTCTCGTTCGAAAACGTCGACTCACGGGCGCGGTTGGACCGATGCCATGGTGTACGTTCCACGGAGGAGCGAGCAACCAACCGAAGACGACAGTCCAAATGAGGTGGATGCGGGCGGTGGGCGTCAGATCGCGGTCTCACCGAGACACCCCCCATTGCGTCGAGACTCAGGGCGAACCACCAGTGCACAGGCGGAGCAGAGCCAGAAGAACTCAGTATCCGCAGAGCGCCTTTCAAGTGCGTAGAGATCTCCCGTGTTGAGGAGTTTGAACTCTGTGCGGCAAGCTGGGTTAACACAGCAACTGACCATGTAGTCACCTCTACAGCTAAATCTATGGTGTCTTGAAAAACAAAGCTGTGACAGAGATCACACGGCTGCATGCGCTGAAGTTGAAATGTCGGAGGGAGAGCGGGAAGGCATTCAGGAGACTTCAGGCCGAAAGCTGCTCCAGCCTCTCTGGAGAGGGGATCAGAATGGAAGCACCCCGCATTTGGATCAGTTTCTGCTCTCTTGAAGCGTCCCAACATGCGGGTGACAGTCTCACGGGAGCTACCGACCAGGTTGGCCAATTCCTCGTGTGTGAGTGCCATCGTGAAGCGCATCTCAGGCTTGCCGCAGGACGCTGCCCTCCCCCAATCGAGCAGTACTCCCGCAAGCCGGCCTGCCGCCGAACCGGAAAGCGCCAGACGCCGGGCATCGAAGAATGCCGCTTTGTACTCCTCTGAGAGCGATTTGGCCGCATGGAGACTTGCTTCCCCGTGCTTCTGAAGAAAGGAGAGGAAATCCTCCCGCCGGATACTCTTGATCTGCGTTGGCTCGATGGTCTCTGCTGTCACTTCGTAGGTCGATCCGGAGATGACTGCTCCCAGCCCGAGGACATCTCCCGGCATAGCGATCTTGAGAATCAGGGTCCTACCCTCCCGCGAAGTGCAGGAAAGCTTGACCTGACCGGTGCAAATGACGAAGACGCCATGGCTCGGCCCATCTTCCCGGAAAAGCATCGCCCCTTTCGGGAGATTCGCCTGCACGCCGATCGAGCCGAAGTCGCTGAGCGCCTCTGCGTCGAGATTGCAGAACATTCGCAGCGAGCGAAGCTCGCAACTACCGCAATCGCGCACCGGTCGAGCTATGGAAAAAGGAGGCATATCGAAAATGGATGCATCGGGATACAGCACTCCGGTTTCCTGCGCAAACAACCTTGGCGTTATCAATGGCCCAACAAACATGGGCCTAGAGGAGTGCGCTGAACTCTATCACATAGGTCGTTGCTGTCAAGATGAATGATTTTGCACGGATGTAGGCGATCCCTAAACAAGCTTCGGAGCCCTCATAGTGGGCGGTTAACCCGGCAATCCGGAAAGGTGAAACCGAACTGCCTGAAAAGTCGGGTGGTCTCAATGGGTCGACGCAACACTCAGCTCAGACCCACATTCATTGAAAACAAAAGCTAAAAGCGCTGGCTAGGGTTAGATCAGCCGGAACCTTACCCTGGCTAGGTTTGGCCACATCAGCCAAACAGATCGATTCTTCAGGGTAAGCATTTGTGGATCAGCTGATTAGATAGTGTTGCATCGACCGGTTGAGCTGGCACAGCGTTTTCGGCAAGTTCGGGAGGTCGGGTCGAAGTTGCCGATATGTATGGTCCGCCGTCTGACTGCAAGGGAAAAGTTCAGCGAGAGAAAGTCTGCGTCAATGTATCCGGCCTTTGGGTGGAGATTTGTTCTCCTGGCCTTGATGAGATACGCCGCGTGCCTGTCCTTAGAAACCCCTCGGCCGTTTGAAGGCCCAATTGGCAAACAGGTTTCAGGCACGCCGTTGTGACTGTTCTTTCATCTTCACTCGTCCGGTGCAGACCTTGGGGGGAGAACTTGTTGTTGGTCGCGGTTGAAACGGGCTACGCAGCCACGGTGTCTGGAACAGCGCGGTAGTCCTGTCCCGTCGAGAGAACCGCCCAAGCGATCCGCGCCAGCTTGTTCGCCAAAGCGACGATCAGCACGTTCCTTGGTGCTCTCCTCTCAAGCGACGTAATCCATGCTCCCATCGCGATCCGATCTCGCTTCGATCGCAACACGACGGCTCGAGCCCCATGGATCAGGATCTTGCGCAGGTAACAGTTGCCACGCTTGCTGATCCCAGACAGCCTCGCCTTGCCGCCGGTCGAGTGCTGCTTCGGCAGCAGTCCCATCCAGGCCGCGAACTCTCGTCCCTTATGGAAGGCCGCTCCGTTCCCAATCGAAGCTACGATCGCGGTTGCTACCAACGGGCCAATGCCCGGGATCTGACGCAGTCTTCGGCAGGCGTCATTGCTTGAGGCGATCCGCTCTACTTCATCGTTCATCTCTACGATCTGGAGTTCCAGATCCTTCCACTCGCTCCACAGCATCGCAACCAGATTCCGCATCCTCGGGGTGAGGCTCTCGTTCGCGTTCTCGAGCACATCGGGAATGGCTTCCCTCAACCGGATCGGGCTCTTGGCAAACACAATGCCACGCTCCAACAGGAACGCACGAATCTGGTTGATAACAGAAGTCCTCCCGCCATCAAGCGTTCGCGCACACGATGCAGGGCTTGCAGGTCCAGCTGATCGTCCGTCTTGATCGGAACGAATCGCATGTTCTCACGAGTAACAGCTTCAGCGATCGCTTCCGCATCGATGAAGTCGTTCTTGTTGGACTTCACAAATGGCTTCACAAACTGAGCTGGAATCAGCTTCACCTCGTGGCCCTGTGCTCGCAACGCTCGGCCCAGAAAGTGGGCTCCAGAGCAGCCTCCATCCCGACGAGCGAGGTCTGCAGGTTCGCTGTGAACGTGATCAGCTGCCGCTGAGTAAACTTCTTCTTCAGCAGCACCTTGCCGTGATCGCCGAGAGCTACAAGATGAAAGGTTGTCTTGCCAAGATCAATGCCAACGGAATGAATCTGCATGTCGATGATCCTCCTGAAAACTTGCCTACAAGATCACCCACACCCAGGTAGGAGATCAAGCGGCGGACCA